>CAWHEL010000005.1:0-1138245 GCA_963828555.1 uncultured Actinomycetota bacterium | reverse complement strand
GCGCCGACGCGTCCGGATTCATCATATCCAAGAGCGGCCACAACCCGAGGCCAAGACCGACCGCGGCGAAGCCGCCGGCGGCGACCATGATCACGTCGCGCCGGGACGGGTCCTCTTCATCGGGAAGGGGAAACTGCGCGGGAGTAGCTTGTGTGCTGTCGGCCAATTGCCAGAGCTCCTAATCGCCAATGGCCCAGTCGACCGGACTTCGCGGAAAACAGACGTTCAGCGTCCGCCCCCCAGGGCCGGCGTCGATATATCTTGGGCCTTAAAGCTTTTGCCTCTCCTCTGCCGGCCGAGGCTTACGGCCAGCATGGCTCCTCATTGCTTTCTTGCACCCGCGTTTGGGCTTGTCCAGGACCACACCCCGGTCAAATTGGCGCAGTGCACAAAAACCTTCAGAGCAGGGACCGGCGTAGCATTCCAGGCCGCAAAAACCTTGACTTCGGTCAAGGCCGGACTTGACCTCTCCCTCATCGAAGGGACCTGTAAACTGACCCTGGATGAGGGGGTGGCCCCGTGACCATGACGCAAGCAAAGCCGGGAGAGACCAAGAACTTCGCCTCCGATGCGGCATCGCTCGAAACCCGCAAGGAGCGGGCGCGGGTGTGGTTCGAGGCGTTGCGTGACGACATGCTTGCGGCGCTCGAGGCCGTCGAGGATGAAGCCGAGGGCTCCTCACTCTATGCCGGGGAGCCTGCCGGGCGCTTCACCCGCAAGCCCTGGACGCGCACCGAGCCTGACGGCACGGAGGGCGGTGGTGGGGTGATGTCGTTGATGTCCGGCCGCGTATTCGAGAAGGTCGGCTGCCATACCTCGACCGTGCACGGCACCTTCCCCAGGATTCGCCTCGCAGATCCCCGGCGCCGATCAGGACCCGCGCTTCTGGGCCTCGGGGATCTCCTTCATCGCCCATCCCAAGAACCCGAACGCGCCGACCGCGCATATGAACACGCGCATGGTGATCACCAGCAAAGGCTGGTTCGGCGGCGGCGGCGACCTCACCCCGGTGCTGATGCGGCGGCGGACGCAGGAGGATAAAGACTCGGTAGACTTCCACGCCGCGATGCGCGCCTCCTGCGAAGGACAGAAGTCCGCCGACTATCAGCGCTTCAAGGATTGGTGCGACGAATATTTCTACCTGCCCCACCGCAAGGAGATGCGCGGCATCGGCGGCATCTTCTACGATTATCTCGACAGCGGCGATTGGGAAGCCGACTTCGCCTTCACGCAAGAGCGTTGGCCGCGCCTTTGTCGGCATCTATCCCGAGATCGTCCGCCGCAACATGCTCAACCCGTGGACCGAGGCAGACCGCGAGGAGCAGCTCATCCGCCGCGGCCGCTATGTCGAGTTCAATCTGCTCTACGACCGCGGCACCATCTTCGGGCTCAAGACCGGCGGCAATGTCGAGGCGATCTTGTCTTCCATGCCGCCCTTGGTGATGTGGCCTTAGGACTCTTCCCTGGCGGAGGCGCGGAACGCGCCGTCTCGAAGCGTAATTAAGTTCGAGACCCGGCCTTACGGCCGCTCCTCGCATGACGAAGATCCTACCCCCTCACCCCGGCATAGGCGTAGGTGGTTTGCACTGCATCGCCGCGCCGACGCGCGTCTGGATCACCGGCGCGTCCGACACGAGCTGCGCGACGAGAATGGCGAATGCGGTGAGGAGCAGCATGACCACGAACTTCCACATGACGGCCTCCGAAGCGCTTGGCGCAGCGCGCATTGACGCGCGCCACAGGCTGTCTTCGTAGGCAGGTACGGCTGAACCGGAGATGAGATGCACGTTCATCTGCGGTTTGGTTTTGCGCCTTTTTCGTGCGAAGCTAGGAAATGCGAACCTGAAGGGGGCCTTGGGTTCGCCGGACGTATTCAGCGCGAACCGGAGGTGCTCGGTCGCGCCAAGGAGCAGATGACGCGTGGCCCGCTCGTTCGACTATAGTGCCCCAGCCGAGCTGTTCGCGCCCAAGGGCCGGCCTGGAATGCGCCAGCCAGTCGCCTATCGCCGATTCCCCAGCGCCGCCGCCGCCATTCGCTTCGCCGTGGAAGAGCTTTCGCAGGCTGGTCTCGCCGCAGCGATCCTCGAAGTTAACGAGGATCGCTTCGACCATGTCGGCATCCGGCAACTCTATGAAGACAAGAAATATCCGTTGCGGCGGCGCACAAAACGGCCCGATTAAATCTTGCCAAGAATACGGGTTCTGCTCATACTATCGGCACCGGGCGCCCAAGGCTTTGGGCGCGGACTTGGACTGACGGCAAAGTGAACCATCGCGCCGATTACGAGCACGACAACCTTTCCTGAAATCTCAAGACGCCACAGGGCTCTTTTGGGTCCACGGCCCGTTGTTTGAAACTCGAACGGGAAAGGAATTCCCCCCATGGCTCGTGTCAATGGCACAGTGAAATTCTTCAATCATTCGCGCGGCTTCGGCTTTATCCAGCCGGAAGACGGCGGCAAGGACGTGTTCGTACACGCCTCTGCTCTCGAGCGTTCCGGCGTGCCGGCGCTTAACGAAGGTGACAAGGTCTCCTTCGAGATCGAGGATGATCGTCGCGGCCGCGGCAAGCAGGCTGCCAACGTCCAGCTCGCCTAGTTCTCGCGCGAAACTGCGCTTGACCGACCGCCGGGCCTCGTGCCCGGCGGTTTTTTATTGCTCGGTCGCCTCTCTGCACGCTTCGAAATGTGTCGCAGAAACAAACCGCAATTCACTGCACCCAGGGGACACTTTGCTGGCCCCATTTTGCCGAAAAGCGCGGTTAGCTGACGCTTCCCAACCCCTGACGACTCGATCGCGCCCGCTTGCCGAACGCGGGAGCGAGCGCCTAAGGACGAAACTCGATGACGAGAACAATTCTGAAAGCCCTCGCGCTTGCCGCGCTCGTCGGCCTGAGCGCTCTCACCCTGCCCGCCACCGCCGAAGCCGGCCGCGGCTGGGCGGCCATGGTTGGGGCGGCCACGGCTACTATGGCGGCGGATGGGGCGGACCGGGCACTGGGGCGCTGGCCTTATCGGCTTCGGCGTCGGCGCGGCATTCGGCAGCGCCCTTGCGCCCCCGTCTATGCCGATCCTTACGTCGACGCCCGCCTCCGCCACCGGCCGCTTATGGCCGGTTGCCGCCGGTATGGTCCGCCGCCCTGGTCGCCTGACTGGTACGACTATTGCGCCCAGCGCTACCGGAGCTTCAATGCCCGCACCGGCTATTTCATGGGCTATGACGGCCGCCGCATTTCTGCCAGTAGGGCGATGCGGGAGCCTTGATCAAGGCCTGCCGGGACGGTCCGATCCGCTCCCGGCGGGCCCTTTGCCTTTTGACGCGCGTTTACCCCTGCGGCAACTCGGGCCGCCTCGAGGCGACTTTGCGTCTTGAATGCGGCGCCACGCAGGGCAAAATCCATGAGCTTCCGGGATGAGTTCAATGAGAGCGCCAGCCCGGGCTTGGCGGGCCGCGGACGAGCCGATTTTGGGAACTGAAGAAGGACTCTGTGGACCATGAATTTCGCCACTGCCGTCGGCCCCGAGATCGAAGCGCCGCGCGACGCGCCGAACGTCCCCGGCCGACCGCCAGGCGCTCACCCTGGTCAAGCCCTATCAGGGCATGGTGGCCTGGCCGACCGTGCTGCGTTGCCGCTCGGCATCGTCGCCGCCTTCGCCCTCGTCAGCACGCTCGGCGACCATGCGCATCATCCCGCTCTGGCTTGGGCTGATCCTCAACACGCTGATCCTCTATGCCGACCAGACGCCGCTGCACGAGGCCTGCCACGGCAACATCGCCGGCAAGGACTCCAAGTGGCTCTGGCTCAACCATCTCGTCGGCTATGTCTGCGGCGCCATCTTGCTGCATGAGTACAAGGCGTTCCGCTACATGCATCTCGCCCATCACCGCGACACCAACAATCCGGAGATCGACCCCGATCATTGGGTGGCGGTCGAGGGCCCGTTCATGGTGTTCTGTTCGCTGCCTCACCATCGTGTTCTGGTATCAGCGCTATTTCTGGCGGCACATCGCCTTCCATGCGCACATCCCCGGCATGCGGCCGCTGACCATCCACATCGCGGTCATGTATGCGCTCCTTTATGGCATCGCGCTCGGGCTGTCGGTGTTCGGCTGTTGGCGCGAGGTGCTTGATGCTGTGGATCTTCCCGCACATCCTCGCCTCGGCGCTGATCATCTATTTCTTCGCCTATCTCACCCACAAGCCGCACGAGGTGCATGAGCGCTATCGCGACACCAATATCTTCTGGGTGAGGGGCAAGATCATCGAGCCGGTCGTGAACTGGCTCTATATGTTCCAGAACTTCCACCTCATCCATCACCTGTTCCCGCGCATCCCGTTCTATCTCTACCCGAAGGCGTTCCGCTCGCTGAAGCCGGTGCTCGAGCACGAGAGCGCGCATATCTACGATCTACGATTTCGGGCGATGAGCGGCGGAGCCCATCCCACCTCGGCATCATCAACCTTGAATTAGGACTGGTGGAACCCAGCCGAGCTTTGTACATTGGCTCGTCTTGAGGAGACGAGCCGATGAGGACCGCCACCACGATCCGCACCACCTGCCCTCGGGATTGCTACGATGCCTGCGGCATGCTGGTGAAGACGTCGGCAGACGGCACGATCAACGTGGTCGGCGATCCCGACACAACGTCAGCCGGGGCGCGCTGTGCGGCAAATGTTCGATCGGCTATAACGGGGTCTGGCGCGATCCGAGCGTGCGCCTGACGCGCCCCTTGAAGCGGGTCGGGCCCAAAGGCACGGGCCGTTTCGAGCCGGTCGAGCTGGGACGCAGGCGCTCGGCGATATCGCCGATCGTCTCAACGCGATCCGCGACCGCGACGGCGGCGGCGGCGATCTTGCAGACCCACTACACGGGAACCTGCTCGCTGATCGCCGGCAGCTTTCCCTTGCGCTTCTTCAATCGCATCGGCGCGACCGAGGTCGACCCGGATACGGTGTGCAACAAGGCGGGGCACGCGGCGCTGCAGCTGATGTACGGAGAATCGACGCGCGGCTTCGACCCGCGCACCATCGACGGCTCGAATGCGTGATGATCTGGGGCGCCAATCCATCGACCTCGGCGCCGCATGTGCACCAATATTGGCTCTCCGAGACGCGCCGTCCCCAAGATCGTCGTCGATCCCATTCGCCACGAGACGGCGGCGGCGGCCGACATGCATTTGCAGCTTTACCCGGGGACCGACGGCGCGCTCGCCTTCGCCATGCTGCATGCCATCTGGGCGGCGGGCCGCATCGATCGGACCTTCCTCGCCGCGCACTCGCAGGGCTGGGAGGAGATCGAAAGCCAATTGGCTGCCTGCACTCCGGCCTGGGGTGAAGCGATCACCGGCGTGCCGGCGCGCCTCATCGAAGACGCGGCGCTGCTATATGCGGCAGGACCTTCGCTGCTGTGGATGGGGCAGGGCTTCCAGCGCCAGTCCTTCGGCGGCAATGCCATGCGCGCCGTCGGGCTGTTGCCGGCAGCCACCGGCAACATCGGCAGATACGGCGCCGGCTTCCTCTATCTCAATGGCTGGGACACGCGTGGCGTCGATGCGGGCTATCTGACGGCCGCGCACCTCAAACCGAAGTCCGCGCAGATCGATCAGCCATATGGATCTGGCCAGCCGGCTCGAATCGCCCGAGACCAAAGCGATCGTCACCTGGAACAACAACATCGCCGTCTCGAGCCCCGAGCAGCGGCGCCTGCGGCGGGCGCTCGAGCGCGAGGACCTGCTGCAAGTCACGCTCGATCTGTTCCAGACCGATACCGCCAACTATGCCGACTATGTGCTTCCGGCCGCGAGCTTCCTCGAGTTCGACGACGTGGTCATGTCCTATTTCAACGCCAGCATCTCGGCGCAGGTGAAGGCGGTGCCGCCGCTCGGCGAGGCGCTGCCCAACCAGGAAATCTTCAGGCGTCTCGCGGCGGCCATGGGATTGACCGATCCGGAGCTGTTCGAGACCGACGCCGACATGATCGCCACGCTGCTCGATCAGGCAAAGCCCGGCCTGACCTTCGACGACGCTGGCTGAAGCCGGCACGATCGAATATCCGGCCGAGCCGGTCGTGCAATTCGAGCACCACGACTATCGGACGCCGTCGGGCAAGATCGAGTTGACCGGCAGCGCCTTCATCGATGCGGGCCTGCCGCGCGCGCCCTTCGCCTCGGCCGAGGCGCGGCCCGTGGGCGGCGAGCTGCGCCTGCTCTCCCCGGCGTCGAAATGGCTGATGAACAGCAGCTTCGGCAACGACCCCAAGATCCTGAAGCAGCTCGGCGAGGATGAGGCGTTCGTGCATCCCGACGAAGCGCGGTCGCGAGGGATTGCCAATGGGGCGCGCGTGAGGATCGGCAATCCAACCGGCGCGATCACGCTGCGGCTTTCCGTTTCGGCCGACGTGCCGAGGGGCGTCATTCTGGCGCACAAGAGCCGCTGGACGGCGAACGGCGCCGAGACAACGTCAACGCCCTCAATCCAGGCACAAAGGCGGATCTCGCGGAGAGCTGCGCCGTGCACAGCATCAACGTGTCGGTGGTCCCGGCCTGAATCAGTCCGGCATGGAGCGGGAAGCGCTTCGGTTAGTTCAGCCTGAGCTCGCCGTCGACGAAGCTGAACTCGGCCGGCGCGATCAGCCGCGCGATGGGCGACGCGAACGCGATAGAGCGGGCCGTCGAGATTGGCCGCCCAGAAATCGAGGAAGTCGGTGAGCTTCGGAAAGCGCGGCGCGAGATCGTAGTCCTGCCAGATATAGCTCTGCAGCAGCCTGCGGATGGTCCGGGAAGGCGGTAGAGGATCTCCGCGGTGGTGAGCGAGAATCCCTCGATCTGGCGAAGGAAGGCAGTGTCCAGTCATGGCACCCCTGCTCGTCTTGTTTTTGTCCGACTTGAAGTGTTAATTCCGCCGGTCGGATTCGCGTCCAGTGGATTTCCTGAGACTAAATCAGCGCTTTGGCAGCAGATCCAAGATATTGCTAACGCTTTAGCACTCCGCCCTTGAAAGTGCTAATATGCCGACTCTACATACGCGCGCGGGGAGCACCTGCGAGGCGTCCCCTCACGCTCAAATATCCACAACGTTTCCGAGGAGGTTCATCATGAAGTTTCGTCCGTTGCACGACCGCGTCGTCGTACGCCGTATCGAGGAGGACGAGCGGACCAAAGGCGGCATCATCATTCCCGACACCGCGAAGGAGAAGCCGCAGCAGGGCGAGGTCATCGCCGTCGGCCCCGGCGCCCGCGACGAGAAGGGCAAGGTTCAGCCGCTCGACGTGAAAGCCGGCGACCGCGTGCTGTTCGGCAAATGGTCCGGCACCGAGGTCAAGATCGACGGCGAGGAGCTGCTTATCATGAAGGAGAGCGACATCATGGGCGTGCTCGAAGGCGCCGCCGCCAAGAAGAAGGCCGCGTAAGGACAATCCTCATCCTGAGGAGCGCCGAGGCGCGTCTCGAAGGATGAGCCCCGAATTCGACTCACCCTTCGAGACGCGGCTGCCGGCTCCTCAGGGTGAGACGAATGGAGAGATCCATGGCTGCGAAGGAAGTGAAATTTGCCCAAGACGCCCGCGAGCGCATGCTGCACGGCGTCGACATCTTGGCCAATGCCGTCAAGGTGACGCTCGGCCCCAAGGGCCGCAACGTCGTGCTCGAGAAATCCTTCGGCGCCCCGCGCATCACCAAGGACGGCGTGACGGTGGCGAAGGAGATCGAGCTCGAGGACAAGTTCGAGAACATGGGCGCGCAGATGGTGCGCGAGGTCGCCTCGAAGACCTCCGACACCGCCGGCGACGGCACCACCACCGCGACCCTGCTCGCGCAGGCCATCGTCAAGGAAGGCGCAAAGTCGGTCGCCGCCGGCGCCAACCCGATGGATCTGAAGCGCGGCATCGATCTCGCCGTCAACGCCGTGGTCGACGAGCTGAAGAGCCAAGGCCAAGAAGGTCACCTCGAGCGAGGAGATCGCGCAGGTCGGCACCATCTCCGCCAATGGCGACCACGAGATCGGCGACATGATCGCCAAGGCCATGCAGAAGGTCGGCAATGAAGGCGTGATCACCGTCGAGGAGGCGAAGAGCCTCGAAACCGAGCTCGAAGTGGTCGAGGGCATGCAGTTCGACCGCGGCTACATCTCTCCCTACTTCATCACCGACGCCGACAAGATGCGCGTCGAGCTCGAGAACCCCTACATTCTCATCTACGAGAAGAAGCTCTCCAGCCTGCAGTCGCTGCTTCCCCTGCTCGAGCAGGTGGTGCAGTCCGGCAAGCCGCTGCTCATCATCGCCGAGGACGTCGAGGGCGAGGCGCTTGCCACGCTCGTGGTCAACAAGCTGCGCGGCGGCCTGAAGGTCGCCGCGGTCAAGGCGCCTGGCTTCGGCGATCGCCGCAAGGCCATGCTGCAGGACATCGCCGTGCTCACCGGCGGTCAGGTGATCTCCGAGGATCTCGGCATCAAGCTCGAGAACGTCACCCTCGACATGCTCGGCCGCGCCAAGAAGGTGGTCATCACCAAGGACGACACCACCATCGTCGACGGCGCCGGCAAGAAGGCCGACATCGAGGCGCGCATCGCCCAGATCAAGCAGCAGATCGAGGACACCACCTCCGACTACGACAAGGAGAAGCTGCAGGAGCGGCTGGCCAAGCTCGCCGGCGGCGTTGCCGTGATCAAGGTCGGCGGCGTCGACCGAGATCGAGGTCAAGGAGAAGAAGGACCGCGTCGACGATGCGCTGAACGCAACCCGCGCCGCGGTCGAGGAAGGCATCGTGCCCGGCGGCGGCGTGGCGCTGATCCGCAGCTCAGAAGACGCTCGACAGGCTCAAGGCCGCCAATGACGACCAGAAGGTCGGCATCAACATCGTGCGCCGCGCGCTGCAGGCGCCGGCGCGCCAGATCGCCGAGAATGCGGGCGAGGACGGCGCCGTGGTCGCCGGCAAGATCCTCGACAAGGACGACTATGCCTTCGGCTACAACGCCGCGACCGGCGAATACGGCAACCTCGTGAAGCAGGGCGTCATCGATCCGGCCAAGGTCGTGCGCACCGCGCTGCAGGATGCCGCCTCCGTCGCCGGCCTCCTCGTCACCACCGAGGCCATGGTGGCCGAGAAGCCGAAGAAGCAAGGCCGCTCCGGCGATGCCGGGCGGCGGCGGCATGGGCGACATGGACTTCTAGTCAGTCCCTGTTGCGTTTCGGGTAAATGAAGGGCCGCGCCCAAGAGGCGCGGCTCTTTTGTTTTGCTAGGTCGTCCGATACTCGTCATGGCCGGGCTTGTCCCGGCCATCCACGTCTTCTTGCTTGGAAAATCGTGGATGCCCGGCACGAGGCCGGGCATGACGGGTCGTGGATTGCGTCTAACTTCTGTGCGCTGATGGCGAAGCTGAAACAGTCCGTCGAAATCGAGAGCACGCTCAGGCCGCATCCGCGTGGGCGTCGGCGGGCTGGAGCTATGCGCCGTGGCGCGGCGTGTTCTATCCGAAGGGCCTGAAGCAGGCCGACGAGCTTGCCTACGCCACGAGCAAGCTCACCTCGATCGAGATCAACGCCACCCATTACCGCCTGCAAAGCCCGAAGAGCTTCCGCATCTGGGGCGCCACCGCGCCTGACGGTTTCGTCTTCTCGGTCAAAGGCCCGCGGCTCGTGACCCAGCAGAAGGCGCTGGCCGAGACCGGACGCTTCGTCGAGCGCTTCGTGAATTCGGGTCTGGCCGAGCTCGGCGACAAGCTTGGACCGATCCTCTGGCAGTTCGCGCCGTTCAAGCGCTTCGACGAGGAGGATTTCGGCAAGTTCCTGGACCTGCTGCCGCGCGACCTCGATGGACGGAAGCTCAACCACGTCGTCGAGGTTCGCCACGCGAGCTTCAACACGCAGCGCTTCGTCGAGCTCGCGCGCAACTCAGGCGTCGCCATCGTCTATGTCGACGCCGAGGGCTGGCCGAGCATCGCCGATCTCACTGGCGACGTCGTCTATGCGCGGCTACAGAGAGGCGACGACGCGCTTGCCGCCGCATACCCGCCGGGCGAACTCGATGCATGGGCCGGCCGCGCCAAGACTTGGGCAAAAGGTCAAGCGCCAGACGACCTTCCCCTGCTCGCCGCCGGCGGACGCCTCGAAGCAAGCCGCGCGACGTGTTCATCTATTTCATCCATGAAGGCAAGCTGCGCGCTCCGGCCGCGGCCATGGCGCTGATCGAGCGGCTCTAGCGCCGGCGCGGCAGGTTAGCTCCCGCGTCCAAATGCCCCGGCGGCGATTCCCCGGCTCGCGCGTTCTGTCCCCATATCACTATGACGGCCGGCCGAGCTGGACCCGACCGACCGCCTCCAACGTCTGATGTCAGGAGGCAGTCATGTCAGACCGTATTCCAAACGAACACCGCAGCTTCAGCGATTCCGCAGAACTCTCAACCTGTCACCGATGATGGAGAGGAGCCCGGCCTGCGCAAGCCTCAGACCGGCGTCCATCCCGCCGCCATCGGCATCGCCCTTGCCGCGGCGCTCTGGTTCATCGCCGTGACCTGGGTGAGCTTTGCCCGCGGCGCCGGAAGTCGATTGGGACCTCGTGGTCGTCACGCTGTTCTTCGTCTTCTTCTTCGGGCTGTTCCTGTTCACGGCGACCTATGCGTTGAAGGACCCGCGCTGGCGTCAGCGCGACACGAGCTTCCGCGAATTCCTGAGGAGCGAGGTGGGCACGGCCACCGGCACCGATGAGCGGACGCGACGTCATGCTCGAGATCGCGGTCATGCCGCTCTCGCTCGCTCTCGCCGCGACTTTGATCGGCGTGATCTGGATCGCCATCCACTAGCGGGAGGCTAACGCCGCGCGGCGATGAACGCGCTGGCCTTGGCGAGAAGCTGGTCGCGGTCGAGCGCAAAGCCCGATTCGATCCAGTCCTGCTCGAGCCGCTTCAGTAGCTCGCCGATCTCGGGGCCCTTGAGCTCGCCGAGCGCCATCACATCGTTGCCGCCGATCGGGAAGACCGGCGCCTGCCATCGTTCGGGAAGCGCAAGCGCGTTGCGCCACCCCGCATCGTCGGGGCATGCGCCTGCGTCCGCCCAGGCAAGCAGACAGGCGCGAGCGATAGGCGTCAGGACCGAGGCGATAGAGAAGAGCCTTGGCCGCTTCCTCGCCCGGGAGCGCTCCGTCGGCGCCGAGCCGCGCCGAGCGCAAGCACTGCCTGCTCGGCATTGGACAGCCGCAGGCGCTCGGCGAGCCGCGCCACATCCTCTTCCACGAAGACCGCAAGCGCCGCGAGCCGGAGCGCAGCGTTCGGCACCAAGCCGTTGGCCTCTTCGATCGCGACCAGCCTCTCGAAGCGAACAAGTCGCGGCACGCCGCCAAGCACATTCGGTCAGCAGTCCATAGTCGAACAGAGCCTCGACCGCGCCGACTGCGCCCGGCGCGACGAGAATACGCCGCATCTCTCCGGCGACCCGCTCCGCCGAAAGCTGCTCGAGGCCTCCGCGCAGTTTGACCGCACGCATGCAGTCCTTCTGCATCCATCGCGCCCTTGCCGTAATAAGCGTGGAAGCGGAAGAAGCGGAGGATGCGCAAATAGTCTTCCTTGATGCGCGCCTCGGCCTCGCCGATGAAGCGCACCCGGCCGGCCTGCAAATCGCCATAGCCGCCAATCGGATCGAACACATTGCCGTCGCGATCGGCGTAGAGCGCATTGAGCGTGAAGTCGCGCCGCCTGGCGTCCTCCTCCCAGGAGGTCGTGTAGGCGACCTTTGCGTGCCGGCCGAAGGTCTCGACGTCGCGCCGGAGCGTGGTCACCTCGAAGGGCTCGCCCTCGGCGATGACCGTCACCGTGCCGTGGTCGATCCCGGTCGGCACGGCCTTCAGCCCGGCCCTCTCGGCGAGCGCGATCACCCTCTCCGGCTCCGCGGTGGTGGCAAGGTCGATCTCGGTGACGGGAAGCCCGAGCAGCGCGTTGCGCACGGCGCCGCCGACGGCGCGCGTCTCGACGCCGTCGCCATTCAGCGCAGCAAGCACGGCGAGCGTCCCCGGCCGCTTCAGCCACTCAGCGCCGGCAAGCGACGGAGCCACGGAGCGGCGCTCAAGATCCTGCGCGATCATTTCGAGTTCGTGGCCGCTTAGTCGATGGTTGCCGGGCTTGATGACCCCATCCTGGAAGCTCGGCGGATGATAGGTGCCGCCTGGCTTGCCACCGGAGAACTGGATCACAGCCGCCATGGTGATCAGCAAGAGTCCGCATCCCGCCGCGATCAGCCAGAGGAGCGGCGCGCCCTGCCACACATCCGCCGGCGCGGCGCCCTTCGCGGCAATCATATAGGCGCCATAGATCAGGAATGGCAGGGAGAACATGAAGATGTCGATAAGGGCGATGCGGAGCATCGTGAATTGCGCCTCGGCCAGGAACGGGCCAGCACCATAGCTGCGGCGTGCCTATAAAGCGAGCGGCGCCGCCTCAATCCTTGCCGGGCGGCGGTGGCTTCGGAAACGGGAAAAAAGCGCCGCCGCTCCACACCCCCATCTCCTTCTTGCCCTCCTTGGTCTCGGTCACCGCGGCGGCGACGAGCTCGTAATAGACGGGGCGCGTGAGCCTCGCTTGCAGGCCGTCGCGCACCAGCACGAAGGGGGTGAAGCTGCCGCTCTTCTCGGGACGAAAGCTCAAGGGATGCTCAGGCCCGGCCTCAACCATCTCGTCGAGATTGGTGCGGAAGGTCAGGCGCTGCCGCTTGCCGCTGCCCTTCGCCTCCATCGCCACGGCGAGAAACGGCGCGTCCTCGACATGGACGAGCGCCTTCTCGGCAGGCGTCACGAGATAATATCGTCCGTCCTTCTCGCGCCGCAGCACCGAGGCAAAGAGCTTGACCAGCGGGTCGCCGCCCGATGGCGCTATCCTGGTAATACCAGGTGCCGTCGCGCGCGATCTTGAGGCCGATGTCCCCGCAATCTTGGGGCGTCCTGCGCTCCGGGAGCATAGATTTGCCGCGACCCTCGCCAAGGGCGTCCAGCACGCTCTTTTTGTCTTGCCTTCCCATCTTGAGCCGGTCATCACCATCCCTTACCGTAATCGGGCCAACGGGAGATCAAACACTATTGTGACCAATTTTTAACCCAAAGAGTTCCTCTCCCGCGGCCCTTTCAGCCCTATAGTCTCCCCTCCTGACCAATTTCGAGCCAAACCGAACCCATGACAACACTCGCCTCCACGGAAACTCAGCTTCTCGACCGGATCGACGAGATCGGCGCCAAAATCCACGAGGTGCGCGAGGCGACGGCCGCCACCATTTTCGGCCAAGAACGCGTCATCGATCTTGCGCTGATCACGCTCCTGTCCGGCGGCCATGCGCTCCTCATCGGCGTTCCCGGCCTCGCCAAGACGAGCCTCGTGGAGACGCTCGGCACGGTTCTCGGGCTCCAGAACAAGCGCATCCAGTTCACCCCTGACCTGATGCCCTCCGACATCGTGGGCTCGGAGGTGCTGGAGGAAGGCACCGGCGGCCGGCGCAGCTTCCGCTTCGTCAAGGGCCCGGTCTTCACCCAGCTCTTGATGGCCGACGAGATCAACCGCGCCAGCCCCAAGACGCAGTCGGCTCTGTTGCAGGCCATGCAGGAGCATCACGTCACCGTGGCCGGCGTGCGCCACGACGTGCCGCGGCCCTTCCATGTGCTCGCCACCCAGAACCCGCTCGAGCAGGAAGGGCACCTATCCCCTCCCCGAGGCCCAGCTCGACCGCTTCCTCCTCCAGATCGACGTCACCTATCCCGACGAGGCTGCCGAGCGGCGCATGCTGTTCGCCACCACCGGCCTCGAGGACCGCTCGCTGAAGACGATCCTGTCGGCCGATGAGCTGATGATGGCGCAGCGCCTGGTGCGCCAGCTCCCCGTCGGCGACCAGGTGGTCGACGCCATTCTCAAGCTCGTGCGCTCGGCGCGTCCCGGCACCGGCATCGACCAGGAATTCGAGGACATGATCGCCTGGGGCCCCGGCCCCCGCGCGAGCCAGGCCCTGATGCTCGCGGTCCGCGCCAAGGCCATGATCGACGGCAGGCTCGCTCCTTCCATCGACGACGTGATCGAGCTTGCCGAGCCCGTGCTCAAGCACCGCATGGCGCTCACCTTCGCCGCCCGCGCCGAAGGCCTGCAGATGAGCGACCTCGTGGCGAAGCTCGTCAAGCCGCTGGGGTGATCCGAGCTTGGCCAATCGCGAGGCGAAAGGACTGCATCCGTTTCCGGCCGAGGAGCCCGAGGCCCACGCGCTTGCCGCGCGCATGCCCGCGCTCCTGATCGAGGCGCAGCGCGTCGCCCATACCGTGACCCATGGCAGCCATGGCCGCAGGCGCGCCGGGCCTGGCGAGACCTTCTGGCAGTTCCGCCATTTCGACTACAACGACTCCCGCGCCGGCATCGACTGGCGGCGCTCGGCAAGCTCCGACCATCTCTTCGTGCGCGAGCGCGAATGGGAGGCGGCGCACACCGTCTGGCTGTGGGTCGACCTTTCGCCCTCCATGCAGTTCCGCTCGAGCCTGTCGAAGACGTCGAAGGAAAGCCGCGCCGTGGTGCTCGGCGCTTGCGCTCTCCGAGCTTCTCGCCCGCGCCGGCGAGCGCGTCGGCGTTCTTGGCAACAGGCCGTACACCGGCCGCAACGCCTCGCGCCGCGTCGCCGAGATCCTGGTGAGAGACACAAGCAAGGGACGAGCCTGCCGCCGCCGGCGCGCTCAGCCGCTTCTCCGAGTGCTTGCTGTTCAGCGATTTCCTCGAGCCGGTCGAGGAGACCGCCGCGCGCATCGAGGCGATCGCCGGCCAAGGCGTGCGCGGCCATCTCGTGCAGATCCTCGATCCCGCCGAAGAGACGCTTCCCTACGAGGGCCGCACCGAATTCACCGCGAGCGAAGGCCGCGACCGCGTGATCGCCGGGCGCGCCGAGACTTTGCGCGAGCGCTACCAGGAGCGGCTGACCGCGCACCGCAACGCGCTTGCCGCCGAGGCAAGCGCTTGCACTGGTCCTTCCTCGTCCACCACACCGACCGTCCGGCTGAAGAAGTCGTGCTCGCCATCCACAATCGCCTGGCAGGTCTCGAGCGCGACTATCGCTTTCGTCCGTCGACGCCCGTTGCCGTCGGACGCGGGGTCGCAGCCATGATGACGCTTGGCGCCATCGGCTTTCTCCAGCCCTGGATCCTGCTCGGGCTTGCCGCGCTGCCGGCGATCTGGTGGCTGTTGCGGCTGACGCCGCCAAGCCCGCACCACGTCGTATTTCCGCCGACGCGGCTGCTGAAGGACCTGAAATCGACCGAAGAGACGCCGGCCCACAGCCCCTGGTGGCTGACGGCGCTGCGCATGCTGCTTGCCGCGCTCATCGTGCTCGCGCTTGCCCGGCCGGTGCTCAACCCGGACCGCGAGAGCTTCGCCGGCACCGGCCCGCTCCTCCTCGTCGTCGACAATGGCTGGGCGTCCGCCTCGCATTGGCCCGAGCGGCGGCGAGGCCATCGACGCTGCCATCGACCGCGCCATGCGCGACGGCAGGACCGTGGTGCTGGCGCCGACCGCGCCGGGCGATCCGCTGATCGGCCCGATCTCCGCCGAGCAGGCGCGCGAGCGCGCTGCGGGACTTGGTCCCGCAGCCTTACGCCCCTGACCGCAAGGCGCTCGCCGAGACGCTCGGGCGCGAGCTTGGCGGCAAGACGGACTACAGCGTCGTGTGGCTCTCCGATGGCCTCGACTATGGCGAAGGGTCGGCGCTTCCCGAAGCCCTTGCCAAGCTCGCCGGCGTCCTCGGGAACGTCGTCATGCTGCGGCCTGAGCGCGACGATGCGGCGCTTGCGCTCGACCAGACCGCAGGCGAACGCAGCGGGCTCACCGCGCGCGATCTCGAGCGACGTCGAAGGTCCGCGCGCAGGCGTGATCAAGGCCGTCGACCGGCCGCGGCGAGCCGCTCGGCGAAGCGTCCTTCACCTTGCCGCAAGGCGCGCGCGAGACGAAAGCGCATTTCGATCTGCCGCTCGAAATCCGCAACCAGGTGGCGCGCATCGAGATCGGCGGCGAACGCTCCGCCGGCGCCGTCTATCTGCTCGACGCCCGCTCGGAGTGGCACCGGGTCGGCATCATCTCCGGCGAATCCAGGGAGGCCGCGCAGCCTCTGCTCTCGCCGCTTTATTATGTGCAGCGGGCGCTTTCGCCCTACGCCGACGTTGTCGACCCCGGCAGAGGCCAATGTCGCCGATGGGCGTGCATGAGCTGATCGACGGCAAAGTCTCGACCATCGTGCTCGCCGATATCGGCAAGCTCGTCCCCGGCACCGAGGAGGAGCTCGAGCGCTGGCTCAAGGCCGGCGGCGTGCTGATCCGCTTCGCCGGCCCGCGGCTCGAGCAAGGTGGCGATGAATTGCTCCCCGTCGCCTTCGTCGCGGCGGCCGCAGCTTGGCGGCTCTCTCTCCTGGAGCACGCCGCAGCCGCTCGCGCCCTTCGAGTAGACGAGCCCGTTCCGCGGCCTTGCCATGCCTGATGACGTGAAGGTCAACCGCCAGGTGCTCGCCGATCCAACCGTCGTCCACCGATGCGCAAGATCTGGGCGCGGCTCGCCGACGGCACGCCGCTCGTCACCGCGTCGAGCCAGGGCGAAGGCTGGATCGTGCTGTTCCACGTCACGGCGAATTCCGATTGGTCGAACCTGCCGCTGTCTGGCCTGTTCGTCGAAATGCTCCGCCGCGCGGTGAACATGGGACCGAGCAAGGTCGACGTGGCCCCGGCGATCAGGCGCAAGCAGCCGCCGAACCCTCGAAGGCCGCGAGCCGACCGCCGCCCAGACCAGCGCCTTGCCGCCGATCCAGACTCTGGACGGTTATGGCCAATTGACGCCGCCGCCGGCTCGCGCCGCGCCGATTTCGGCCGACCAGATCGACACGGCGCAGCCGAGCCCCGAACACCCGCCGGGCTATTACGGCCCGTCTGGCGCCGCGCGCGCCTTCAACGTCATGACCGCCAAGACCGTGCTCAAGCCGCTCAAGCCAATCGAGGGCGCGGCGCAAGTGAGCGGCTATGTGATGCGCAAGCCGGTGCCGCTTGAGTCCTGGCTCTATCTCGCCGTGCTCGCGCTCTTCGCGCTCGACGTGCTGGCGTGCTGATGATGAGCTCGGGCTGGAGCTTCGGCCGCCGCGCGCCGCAAGCCGCGGCGTGCTGCTCGCCGCTGGCGCCTCCTGACGGCCGCCACGCACCTGCCGGCGCAACGCCAGACGCCGACGCAGCAAGGCCCGCGCCGCCGCCAACAGCGACGACGATTTCGCGCTGAAGGCCTCGCTCAAGACCCATCTCGCCTATGTCATGACCGGCGATGCCCAGATCGACGAGGCGAGCCGCCAGGGCCTTGCCGGCCTGAGCAAGGTGCTCACCGCCCGCACCGCGCTCGAGCCCGCCGAGCCCATGGGCGTCGATATCGACAAGGACGAGCTCGCCTTCTTCCCGGTTCTGTACTGGCCGGTGCGCGAGGACGCCCAGCCCCTCTCCGACGCGACGCTCGCCAAGGTCGACGCCTTCATGAAGCAAGGCGGCTTCATCATCTTCGACACGCGCGATCAGGACACCGCGATGCCCGGCGCCACACCGCAGAGCAAGGCATTGAGCGGCTGATCGGCCAGCTCGACGTGCCGCCGCTCGAGCCGGTGCCGGAAGACCACGTGCTCACCAAGTCCTTCTATCTGATGCGGACTTTCCCGGCCGCTGGGACGGCGGCACGCTCTGGGTCGAGGCGGAGCCCGAGAACGAGGCCGACCGCTGCCGAGCGCTCGCGCCGCACCGACGGGGTGAGCTCGATCGTCGTCACCTCGAACGATCTCGCCAGCGCCTGGGCGCTCGACGACGACAACCGCCCGCTCTACGCCACGGTGCCAGGCGGCGAGGTGCAGCGGGAAATGGCCTTCCGCGCCGGCGTCAATCTCGTGATGTATGCGCTCACCGGCAACTACAAGGCCGATCAGGTGCACGTGCCCGCCCTGCTCGAGCGTCTCGGTCAGTAGAACGCCATGCGCTGGTCGATCGAATTCATCCCATTCGTGCCCTGGCCCGTGCTGTGGGCGCTCGCCGCCTTTGGCGTGGTGCTGTTCGCGCTGCTGCTTGTGGCGCGCGCGGCGCGGCGCGGTATTGCGCGCCCTGAGCTACGCGCTGCTGCTGCTCGCCATCGCCAACCCACATTTGAAGCAGGAAGACCGCGAGCCGCTCAACGATGTCCTTGCCGTGGTGGTCGACGACAGCCAGAGCCAGAGCATCGCCGGCCGCGATCCGCGCACGGAGGCCGTCCGCAAGGCGCTCGAGGATCGGCTGAAGGCCTTCCCCAATCTCGACGTCCGCTGGATCAACTCGACTTCGACCGCGAGCGACAGCGACCGCGACGGAACCATGCTGTTCACCGATCTCGCCAAGGGCTTGGCCGACGTGCCGCCTGATCGGCTCGCCGGCGTGATCATGCTGACCGACGGCAATGTCCATGACGTGCCGGAGAACGCCGCGGCGCTCGGCTTCGACGCGCCGGTGCATGCGCTGCATCACCGGCAAGCCCGGCGAGTTCGACCGCCGCCTCGAGGTGCTCCACGCGCCGCGCTTCGGCCTTGTCGGCGGCGAGCAGCCGATCGAGGTCAAGGTCACCGAGAGCACGCCGAGCAACGCTGCGTCCGTCAAACTCACCATCACCCGCCAGGGCGAGGCGCCGATCACGCAGAGCGTGCGCGTCGGCGAGAAGGTCGAAATCCCGGTCAAGGTCGATCACGCCGGCCCGAATATCGTCGAGATCGAAGCCGAAGCAGCGCCCGGCGAGCTCACCACCGTGAACAACCGCGCCGTGCTCACCGTCGAAGGCGTGCGCGAGAATTTGCGCGTGCTGCTCGTCTCCGGCGAGCCTCATGCCGGCGAGCGCACCTGGCGCAACATGCTGAAGTCCGACGCCGCGGTCGATCTCGTGCACTTCACCATCCTGCGCCCGCCGGAGAAGCAGGACGGCACGCCGATCAACCAGCTGTCGCTGATCGCCTTCCCCACTCGCGAGCTGTTCCAGGAGAAGCTCGATCAGTTCGACCTGATCATCTTCGACCGCTACCAGCGGCGCGGCGTGCTGCCTCTGCTCTATCTTGAGAACGTCGCCCACTATGTCGAGCGCGGCGGCGCCGTGCTGGTCTCCGCCGGCGACGATTACGCCTCGGCGCTCAGCCTCTACCGCACGCCGCTCGGCCAGGTGCTCCCCGCCGTGCCCTCAGGCCGCGTGGTCGAGGAGCCCTTCAAGCCGAAGCTGACCGAGCTCGGCGAGAAGCATCCGGTCACGCGCGACCTGCCTGGCGCCAAGGGCGAGGAGCCCAGCTGGGGGCGCTGGTTCCGCGTGGTCGACGCCGACCCGCGCGACGCCGAGGTGCTGATGAAGGGCGCCGAAGGCAAGCCGCTGCTGGTTCTCGGCCAGCGCGGCGAGGGCCGCGTCGCGCTGCTGCTCTCCGATCACATCTGGCTGTGGGCGCGCGGCTACGAGGGCGGCGGTCCCTACACCGACCTCCTGCGCCGCCTCGCGCATTGGCTGATGAAGGAGCCGGACCTCGAAGAGGAGACGATCAAGGCGACGAGCAGAGGCCAGACCCTCACCTTGGAGCGCCGCTCCATCAAGGACGAGGTCGAGCCGGTGAAGGTGTCGGCACCATCCGGCAAGGAAGAGAGCGTCACTCTCGACAAGGTCGAGCCGGGGCTGTGGCGGAAATCGATCACCGCGGGCGAGCAAGGCGTCTACCGCATCTCATCCGGCAAGCTTGCCAGCGTCGTCACTGTCGGCAACGCCAACGCCAAGGAGCTTGCGACCGTGACGGCGACCGACACCACCCTTTCGCCGCTGCTCACCGAGACCGGCGGCGGCAGCTTCTGGCTCGGGCGCACCGAGGCCGACGCCTCGCCCCTGCCCCGCATCGTCATGCTGCGCGGCGGACATGTGTTGCATGGCGGCGACTGGCTCGGCTTGCACAAGCGCGACGCCTATCACGTAGAGGGCGTTCGCCTGTTCCCGCTGTTCACCGGGTTCCTCGCGCTCGCGCTTCTGCTCGGCATGATCTCCATGACCTGGTTCCGCGAAGGGCATTAGCCGCGAGCTTTGGCGGTCCACGTCCCGCATGTCCTTGCCGTTACCTTGCTCTTCTCGGGCGCCGAAACGGCGAGCGCCGATGACGACTTAAAGGACTGCACGAGCGCGCCTCCCGATTATGCCATCGTCGCCTGCACCAATCTGATTGAGGGGGCAAGCTCGATAGCCAGGAGCAAGCCATCGCCTACACCAATCGGGGTGTGGCCCTCCGCAATCAGGGGCGGTCTCAACCGCGCGCTTGCCGATCTCGATCGTGCCGTCGAGCTCGCCCCGGATCAGGCGCCGATCTACGCCAATCGTGATCTTGTCCATCAGCTCATGGACGAGCCCGAGAGCGCGCTTGCCGATTTCAATCGTGCCCTCAAGCTCGAACCAAACAACGCGGTCTTTTTTCTCAATCGCTGAATGGTCTATCAACGGAGGAAGGACGCTGACGATGCGCTTGCCGACTTTAACCGCGCCATCGAGCTCAACCCTGGCCTTCGCCCGGATACAACCTCGCGGCTTTGTCTATATGAGCAAGGGGGAGTACGATCGCGCCTTCGCCGAGTACACCCACGCTCTCGAACTCGATCCGCGTTTTGCCAAGGCTGTATAACGGCCGCGCGCAGCTCTAAACCTAAGAAGGGCTGCTGACCGAAGGCCTTGCTGATGCCGAGCAGGCGCTATCCCTCGATCCGAAAAGTCCGCCTCGCGCACGCTCTCACAGCCGACATTTTGGAAGCGCTGGGCCGTCGCAACGAAGCCATCGGCGAATACAAGAAGGCGCTTGCGCTCGAACCTGATCTGCGGAGCAGCATTGAGAGTTTGAAGAGCCTCGCGAAAACCAAGCCTTGATTTCGGTGGGGCGCCTATTGGTGCGGTACTGCCGTGACGAGACCGGCGGCGCCGGCGAGCGCGCCGGGTACAAGCTCGAGCGCAAGCAGCCGCTCGGATCGACCGGCCCCGGCAGCGTGATCTGCCCGGCGCAACCGGCACGAAGCCGAACCGGCCGTAATAGGGCATGTCGCCCACGAGCACGACGAGGCGGAAGCCTTGCGCCCTGGCACGGGCTAGCCCTTCGCCGGCGAGCGCCCGGCCATAGCCTTTGCCTTTGTGCGCTGGATGCACCACGAGCGGCCCGAGCAAAAGCGCTTCTCCTCTCCGCCAATGGTCATGGCTGTGAAGCGGATCCCGCCTACGAGCCGGCCGTCGAGCCAGCCCGTCAGGCTCAGCGACGGCACCGGCGGGATGCCCTCCCGGACGCGATAGGCGGTACGGGCGAAGCGGCCCGGCCCGAAGGCCTCGGCCGAAAGTTCCGAAAGCGCAGGTGCGTCGCCCTCATTTTCGTCGCGGATCTGAAAGCTTGAAGTGTTCATGGGAGCGTATCCCGAAACGGCTGATGGAGGAGGGTCCCTCAGCCGCAACGTGGGCACCGGACGCTAATAGAAAATGAGGAAGGCGAGGCGTCAGCGACGAGGGGCAAGCGGCAGCGCGAAGCGCGCGCGCCCTCGTCGTCGCGGAATCGTGACTCTTTGGTATCCTGGCCACATGGCGGCGCTGCCATATCACGGGGGGGTTTCCGGGTCCAGCGTCTTCCGCTGTCTCAATATGGGACGCGATTTCCGGGGTTGTTGTCGCGCCCTGCGCGCGCTTTTCATCTAGATGCTATATTGACGGGGGAGGGGCGGTTCGGTTTCCCCCCTTGCGAGTTGCGGGGAGCAAGGATCCATGGCGAATACGACGCGACTGCTCGTTCTTTATCACAGCTCCTACGGACATGTCGAAACGCTGGCCTATGCGGTAGCCCATGGCGCGCGCGCCGTCGACGGCGTGCAGGTCAGCATCAAGCGCGTGCCGGAGCTGATGCCTGAGGAGATCATGCGCAGCGCCGGCATGAAGGTCGACCAGCCGGCGCCGATCGCCGACCCGCAAGAGCTCGCCAATTATGACGCGATCATTTTCGGCACGCCGACGCGCTTCGGCAACATGAGCTCGCAGATGCGGAACTTCCTCGACCAGACCGGCCCGCTCTGGGTGGAGGGCGCGCTGATCGGCAAGGTCGGCAGCGTGTTCACCTCGACCTCGACCGGCGGCGGCAACGAGACCACCATCGTCTCTGTCCACTTGACGCTGCTGCATCACGGCATGATCGTGGTCGGCCTCCCCTACTCCGCGCCCGACCTCGCCGACGTCAGCGAGGTGAAGGGCGGCTCGCCCTACGGCGCCGGCACCATCGCCGCACCCGACGGCTCGCGCCTGCCCTCGCAGAAGGAGCTCAACCTCGCGAGCTTCCAGGGCCACCACGTGGCCAAGATCGCCAAGCGTCTCGCCACAATCCGTAATCTGCATCACCAGCGCTGGCTGATCGGCGCTCCGTCGAAGATCTCGGCGAGCCGCGTGCGCGTGCCGGCATCGATCTGCTCCGGCATCCCGCGGCGCGAACATGCCGGCCTCGGCGATCTCGCCGCGCTTGCGGTAATCGCCATTCCGCTCCAAATGCGCGCACCACGAACAGGGCGATATGGTCGCCAGGGAAGCTCGCAATATTGGCAGAAGATTCCATGCAGTTGGGCAGGCCCGGTGAGACTCACGCCGACCTCCTCCTCGAGTTCTCTGGCGAGCGCCGTCTCGATCGTCTCGCTCCATTCGACGCCGCCGCCCGGAAACAACCAGCCGGGCCGATAGCCGTGGCGCACGAGAAGCACGCGGCCCTCGCCGTCGATGATCACTCCTTGCGCGCCGAGCGTCATGCCCCGCCGCATGCGCCAGAACGGGCGCAGCACTTCGCCGTGAGGCTTCTCATCGGCAGATTGGGCTCGCAGTACGCTGCAGAGCAATTCGGCTTCGTTTGCAGACGGCTTCTCGATCATCCTCATGCGATAAGCGGCGCGAGCCCGATTCGTCTTCCCACGCTAGATAGAATGTCAGGCAGTTAAGCCGGGTAAGCCATAGCCTCGGCTCGGCATTTCTGCTTACCGACGAGACAGGCAACTGATGTTGAGCACAATGCGGCCAGAATTCTGCATATGAGTGTCAATATCCAAAATCCCTCACCAATCCGTCTCATGCCACACCTTGTTCACCCTCGCCCATCTCTCCGACATCCATTTGAGCCCGATGCCGCGGGCCCGCCGCAGCGAGCTCATGGGCAAGCGCGTGCTCGGCTATGTCAATTGGCATCGCGGGCGGAAATTCGTGCATCGCCGCGAGATCCTCGACCTGCTGACCCGCGACCTCGTCGAGCGGAAGCCCGACCACATCGCGGTGACCGGCGATCTCGTCAATCTCGGGCTGCCTGAGGAATTCGTGCTCGCCGCGGAATGGCTGCACCATCTCGGCCCGCCGAGCCGCGTGACGGCGATCCCCGGCAATCACGACGCCTATGTCAGGCTGCACCCTGAGCGCGGGCACCGCGCATTGGCGGCCTTATATGCAGTCGAACGAGGCCGGCGAGGCGCTGGTCCGCACGCCGCCGACCGCCTTTCCCTTCGTGCGGCGCTTCGGCGATGTCGCCATCGTGGCGCTGTCCTCCGCCGTCCCCACCATGCCCTTCGTCGCCGCAGGCCGGCTCGGCACGCTGCAGCGCGCGCTTGCTCGCCGAGGCCTTGGAGGAGCTCGGGCGCGCAGGCCTGTTCCGCGTCGTGCTGATCCATCACCCTCCGCTTCCCGGTCAGGCGAGCTGGCGGCGCGGGCTTCGCGACGCCGACGCGAACGACGCAGCGTCCTCAAGCAGAACGGCGCCGAGCTCGTGCTGCATGGCCACGATCACCAGCAGACCGTGCACGAGATCGAGACGGTGACCGGTCCCGCCTTCGTCGTCGGCGTGCCGTCCGCCTCAGAGGCGGTGGAAGGGCGCGTTCCCACGGCGCGCTACAACGAATATTGCATCGCGCAAGGTGGGCAATGGCTGGCACTGCGAGATGATCGGCCGCGCGGTCGCGCGGCGCCGACACCCATGTCTGGGAAAGCGAGCGGCGGGTTCTGCGGGATCTAGGGCCAACGCGTGGCGAGCCACGCCGCGGCGAACAACCCGACGGCGCCGGTCAGCAGGCCGATGATGAAGGCCGCGACCACCACGCCCATGCCGAGCCGCGACGGCGCCTGCGCGTGAGCAGGCCGCTCCTCCCGGTCAGCGGCTCGACCAGCGCCCCCTCGAGCCGCTCGCGGCGCACGATCTCGCGCGCCATGTAGCTCGTGATGCGGTCGGCCATCTCGGCTGACCGAGGCCGAGCTGAACAGCGTCCGCCGCCCGTTCTCGCTGTTGCGGATGAACAGATAGGCGCCGCTCGCGTCCTCGACGGCGACATAGGTGAAGAGGTCGATCCACAGCCGCGCCGGCCGGCTCGGCACCAGCATCAGCGTGAACCGGTCGTCATTGGCGGGGATCTCGGCGAACACCGACCTCGAGCTCCGCCTTGAGCAGCTCGAGCCGCGCGATCTCGCTGTCGCGAAGGTCGGCCGTCTCGTCGAGCCGGTACGGCCTCCTCGACGCGCGCCTTGCGGACCGCCTCGTGCAGCGACCTGCTCGCCGCCGGCCGCGCAATGCCTTTGACGGTGTCGTCCATCCCCGTTGGCCTTCGGCTTTCCTTGGGCCAAGCATATCGCCGCAAACGGGAATTGCCACGGAAATCGCGCCCGACCGCGGAACCCCCTTGAATTAGCGAAGAAAATGGCTCTGAGGCTATTTGGCGGTGAGCACGACGCTCGACGCGCGCGTCGTCGAACCATTTGTCGATGGCCGTGTCGATATTGGCGGTCAGCGTCGACTTCCAGGTGGCGATAGTGGCATCGAGCGCCTCCGTCGTTCGCGGCCACGAACTCGTCGCGATTGAAGGCCTCGTTGGCGGCGTTGCTGAGATAATCGGCGACGACGCCGATGGCGACGCCGATGGCGGCGCCGATCACCTGCCCGCCCATCGGCTGCACCATCGTGCCGGCGACCGCCCCCTGCTCGGCGAAGGCAAGCCGCGTGCCGAGCGAGGTGACGAAGCGGCGCGAGATCTGCCCAAAGCTCTGGGCGAGCACGCCGTTGAGCGCCGGGCCAAGCGCGAGCGCGCCCACCGTGCCGCCGGCCGCCGCGGCGCCGATGCCGGCGATGCCGTCAAAGGCGCGATCCTCCATGAGGTAGACCGGCGCCTTCCATTTCTGCGCGTCCCAATCGAGCTTGACGTTGGTCATCGGCGTCGCGGCCGGAATGTCCTCGAGATGGTCGGTGTGCTTGGCGAGGAACAGTTGCAGCCGCATGTCGCCATTGGCGATCACCCGGCGATAGCTGTCATGGGCATGGCGCACCGCCTGCTCAACGCCCTTGGCTGATGGTCTGGTCGCGCAGCTCGGGCTTCAGCACCTGCTCCTTGTAGTTCCGCAGGAAGTAGTCCTTGACGTCGGCTTCGATCGCCTCGGTGAGCGACTCGTATTTGCCGGCCTCGAAGAAGCGAGTGATCGCCGAGGTGAGCGATCTCCTTCAGCACGACATAAGAGCGCTTCCACTCGAAGAACCAGTCGGCATAGTCCGAGATCGCCTGCTCGCGATCCTGGAAGGCGAGCGCAAAGGCGCGGTCGAGGTCCTCGTGCGCCGCCTTCTTGATGCGCGCCCGCTCATCGTCGAGCATCAGGATGGTGTCGTTGACGAATTTATCGGTCTCCGACTTGCTCGCCACCATTTTGTGCAGCGTGCCGTCCACGTCCTTGACCACGAGGTCGACGGGATCGGCCGGCAGGTTCTGAGGCGCCGAAGAAAATGTCGAGCACGCTCTTGTCGGCATGGACCGGGCGGTGTGATCGAGGTGACGCTGATAGCTCCGCCAGAACGTGGTGCCGAGCGACAACAGCGCATAGGCCGAGAGCACGAGCGCGAGCGAAATGCCGATCGGCTTGAGCAGCGTGCCGAGCGCGCTTTCCTTGACCACTTTTTCGCGGCGAAAGCGGCGCGGCCGCGGGGTCGCAACGCTCGCCTCTTCTTGGCGGGCGGGTGATCGACGGCCCCGAACTGGTCGCCGGGCTCCGCGACAAGGCTCGTGCTTGCGGCCTTGGGCATGTCATCCAACATCGCTCTAGCGTCCTTGCGCTTGCGAGAGATCCAGACCGCCCCGGCTTCATATGGGGAGGCCGCAGAGAGCTTGTAAGCAGTCCTTGCGGCAGTTTTTCGTGAATTCCACAAGAAGTTTAGCTGCCAAGGCGCCCATGGAACCTCCCTCGCCGAGCGAAGGTTGTTCTCGCAAACGTGTCGAAAGTTGCGAGGTTCCAAACATGCAAGAGCGTAACCCAAAATCGCTGCCGCCCCAGCACCAGGATCACCAGCCTGGCGACGAAAGCGAGATGATCCCGCGTCCCGACTTCATGCCGCGCCAGGCCGGCTCCGGCCGGCTCAAGGGCAAGACCGCGCTGATCACCGGCGGCGACAGCGGCATCGGCCGCGCCGTCAGCGTTCTGTTCGCGCGCGAAGGCGCGCAGATTGCCATCGTCTATTCTCGAGGAGGAGGACGACGCCAAGGAGACCGAGGCGTTGGTGCGCCAAGAAGGCACCGACTGCCTGTTGATCAAAGGTACATCGGCTCATCCAAATTCTGCGCCGATGCCGTGAAGCGCACGCTCAAGCAATTCAATCGCCTGGACGTGCTGATCAACAACGCGGCTGAGCAGCACGAGCAGGAGGACGTCGAGGACATCAGCGAGGAGCAGCTGGTCAAGACCTTCCGCACCAATCTGTTCGGCTACATGTTCATGACGCAAGCAGTCCTCCCCCATCTCAAGGAAGGCTCGGCCATCGTCAACACGGCTTCAGTGACCGCCTATCACGGCCACAAGACCCTCGTCGACTACGCCTCGACCAAGGGCGCGGTGGTGTCCCTCACCCGATCGCTGTCCGCCCAGCTCGCCGAGAAAGGGATCAGGGTCAATGCCGTGGCCCCGGGACCGATCTGAACTCCGCTCATCCCTGCAAGTTTCCCCGCGGACAAGGTGGCGAAATTCGGTAAGGATACGCCTCTGGGCCGTCCCGGTCAGCCCAACGAGGTGGCGCCATCCCACCTCTTCCTCGCTTGCAAGGATTCATCCTACATGACCGGACAGTGCTGCATCCCAATGGCGGCGAGATGGTCGGAAGCTGAACTCCCGCTCTTCGCCGAGGCGAAGCGGATCAACGACCCCGATCGCGCGCTGCAAGAGCTCGCCGACGAGGCGAAGGGCTGCACGCGCTGCCCCCTCTACAAGAACGCGACCCAGACCGTGTTCGGCGAGGGCCCGGCCGACGCGCACCTCATGCTTGTCGGCGAGCAGCCGGGCGACCAGGAGGACCTGACCGGCCGTCCCTTTGTCGGACCCGCCGGCAAGGTGCTCGACCGCGCGCTCGAGACCGCCGGCATCGAGCGCGGTGCGGTCTACATCACCAATGCCGTGAAGCACTTCAAGAACGAGCCGCGCGGCAAGCGGCGCATCCACAAGAAGCCGGACACGAGCGAGATCGATGCCTGCCGCTGGTGGCTCGACCATGAGCTCGAGATCGTGCAGCCGCATGTGGTGGTGGCGCTGGGCGCGACCGCGGCCCGCGCGGTGATGCGAAAGGCGCTCACCATCAACGCCAATCGCGGCCGCCTGATCGAGCTCGCCGATCATCGCAGCGCGGTGATCACGGTCCACCCATCCTATCTGCTGCGCTTGCTGGAGGATCGCGACAAGCGGCGGGAGTTCGACCGCCTGGTCAAGGATCTGCGCTTCGCCGCCGATGCCGCCGACAAGGGTCCCTAGTCCTCGCTAGAGCTGGGCATGCGCGATTTCGCTCACGATCACGTCGGCTGCCCACCAGATCGTCCCAAGGAGCAGGAAGGCCAAGGTGAAATTCACGGCGCGATTGAGCCAATGAGCGAGCCGTCTGTCCTCGAGAAAGCCGAAGACATTGACGTACCACTGATCGGCGTAGGAGAGGCAGTAGAGCAGGATCACGAAGAGGGCGATGCCATGAAGCACCCAAAGGATTGTGCTGCCTGACTTCTCGGCGAAATATCGAAGGCCCCCGACCAGGACGAAGTTGCGTAAGAGATCGAAGAACCAATGCGAGAAATTGCGCGTCAAGTCGGCGAGCGCAATTTCCCCTTGAGGCTGCTCTAGAAGGGATTTCCTGTAGTTCGAGGCGTCCACCGCGGGCTAGAGCGCGTCGGCCCCCATCTCGCCGGTGCGCACGCGCATGACCCCTTCGAGGTCGAGCACGAACACCTTGCCGTCGCCGATACGGCCGGTCCGCGCCGCCTCGCCGATGGTCTCGACCACCCGGTCGGCGAGCCCGTCATCGACGGCAATCTCGAGCTTCACCTTGGGCACGTATTGCATGGTGTATTCGGCCCCGCGATAGATCTCGGTCTGGCCCTTTTGCCGCCCGAAGCCGCGCACTTCGGTGACGGTCAGCCCTTGCACGCCAATGGCGGCGAGCGCCTCGCGCACCGCGTCGATACGGTGCGGCTGGATGACTGCAATAATGTATTTCATGGCGCTCGCTCTCCGATTGCGTTCTGCCGTCGCATCCTACCGGTGCTGAAGAATTCTCCTCGCGGGATCGAAAACGTCGACTGGTTGAGGCCCTTCGTCAAGGTGTTTTGGGCGTGATGGTGCACATGTGAAATGACGGCCTGAGCGTACGTCATAGCGCCCCTGACCGAGGTCAGCAACTCAGCCGTTGGGCTTACATGTTGTAGCCGCGTTCGCCGTGGAGGCGAAGGTCGAGGCCTTGCTCTTCGGTGTCGCCGCTGACGCGCAAGCCGGCAAAGGCCTGGACTGCCTTGGCGATGACGACGCTCAGCACCAGCGACCATATGAGGACGGCGATGAGCCCGGTGACCTGGATGACAAGCTGACCCCCGATGCTCCGCCCCTCGGCAAGGCCAATGCCGCCAAGCGCGGCATCGGCGAAGATCGCGGTGAGCAGCACGCCGATGGCGCCGCCCACGCCATGCACGGCGAACACATCGAGCAAATCGTCGATGTGGAAGCGCCGCTTCACCAGACCGACCATGACGTAGCAGATCGTGCCGCCGGCAAGCCCGATGATCGAGCGCACCGGCAGGCCCGACGAAGCCGGACGCTGGCGTGATGGTGGCAAGCCCGGCCACGGCGCCGGTGACGATGCCGATCATGCTCGGCTTGCCGAATTTCACGCTCTCGATGACGAGCCAAACGAGCGCCGCGGTGGCCGCCGAGATATGCGTCACGGTCATGGCCATGCCCGCGTCGCCGCCGGCCTTCAAGGCGCTGCCGGCGTTGAAGCCGAACCAGCCGACCCACAGCATGCAGGCCCCTGCCATGGTCATCCAGGGCGCGTGCGGCGGCTTCACGTCATTGGGAAAGCCGGCGCGCGGGCCGATGACGATGGCGAGCACCAGCGCCGAGATGCCAGCGGTGAGATGCACCACGAGGCCTCCGGCGTAGTCGAGCACGCCGCGCGGCGGCGAGCCAGCCGCCGCCCCAAACCCAATGCGCCACAGGCACATAGACGAGGAAGAGCCACAGCACGTGAACAGCAGCACGGCGCCGAACCGCATGCGCTCGGCGAAGGCCCCGACGATCAGCGCCGGCGTGATGATGGCGAAGGTCATCTGGAACATGAAGAACACGGTCTCGGGGATCTTGGTGTTGGGGTCGGCCGCGTCGCGCGTAACCCCGAGCAGCAAGGCCTTGTCGAGATTGCCGAGCCAGGGCCCGGCCGCCGCTGAAGGTGAGGCTATAGGCCCCGAGCAGCCAGAGCACCGAGACGAGACAGGCGATGGCAAAGCATTGCATCAGCACCGAAAGCAGGTTCTCGGCGCGGACGAGGCCGCCATAGAACAGCGCCAAGCCTGGCAATGTCATGAAGAGCACGAGCGCCGTGGCCGTCAGCAACCAAGCGGTATTCCCCGAATCGATCATCACGCCCTCCCCCTTTGGCGTCAGCCGTCCCCAAGCAGGCTATGTGCACAAATTTTCGCCTTTGCCTAGAACTTAGCACGCGGTTTCCACCGGCAGCAGCCGATCCTTGCCCAAGACGGCCAATTGCCTCAGATCACAAGCATTTTCGGCAGGAACCGGGGCCACAATCCAGGGTTCTCCCATGATATATTGGCACCATGAGCAAGGCCTTCACCAAGGAGCCGGAAGGCGGCGACGTCTACGACGACCTGCCGGACCGGCCGATTTCGCCGCATAATCTCGTGACCCCGAGAGGGCTCGAGATGATCGAGGCCGAGCTCGCGCGCCTGCATCTCGAGCACACCGCGGCGCAAGAGGCGAACGACCGGGCGCTGCTTGCCAAGACCAACCGGGACTTGCGCTATTGGACCTCGCGCCGGGCCACCGCCCAGGTCGTGGAGCCGCCGGAGGATGCGACCGAAGTCCATTTCGGCTCGACGGTGACGATCCTGCGGGAGGACGGCCGGCGGCAGACCTACCGCATCGTCGGAGAGGACGAGGCCGACCCTTCGCGCAGGCACGCTCTCCTATGTCTCGCCGGTGGCTCAGGCGCTCATGGGCAAGCAGGTCGGCGAAATGGTCGAGGCCGGCGCCGGCGAAGCGGAGATCGTCGAGATCTCCTGAAAGGCGCGCAGAGAGCGCACAATCTGCCGATGATTGGCGCGCAATTGACGCGCAAAGGCGCGGCAATTGCCGGACAATCAGGTTGTCGTGGTGGTCTTGGTCGGCTTCTCCAGCATGAGCTGGCCCTGTTTCTGCACGATCGCCTTCGCCTTGTTGGCGAGCAGCGCGAGCATCCAGGGAAGCTGGATCTCGAGCCGAACGCTGTGCTCGCCGACATCGACCGTGCCGGTCGTGGTCTGGCCGAGCAGGCTCGCCTTGAAGTCGAGGTGGTCGCCCTTCCAATCGTCGGTCAGCACCACGAACTTCTCGCCGAAGGAGCGGACATCGGCGAACCCCTTCTTCAGGCGGCGGGCGGCCTCCTCCTTGGTGAGCTTGTGGGGAATGGTGACGACAACGGGCTCAGCCATCTCTCTGGTTTCCTTCTCGAATTCGGCAAAGACTTGAGCCGTCATGTAAGCGAGCAGACGGGCTTCTACCAGAGGCGGCAGCGTCAAGACTGCGCCGGCTTCGCGTCGCTGTGGCCGAGAGCGCGCTCAGGCGCCACCTCGTCGCGCACGAGCTGCTTCAGCTCCTTGATGTCGGGGAAGCGATGATGCTCGGCGCGCGACCAGATGAGCTTGCCGTCGAGCCGCACCTCGAACACCCCGCCGGTATCGTCAGGGATCAGCGTCACCGAGCCGAGCTCCTCGGCGAAGGTGGTGAGCAGCTCCTGCGCCATCCACGACGCCCGAAGCAGCCAGCCGCACAGCCGGCAATAGGTGATGGCGACGTTGGGCGAAGCGGCGTCCTGGTGTGGTCATGCTCGATCCTCGCAAGCCCGATTATAGAGCGAAATCGAGGGAATCGAGTCTCGCGATCACTTGCCCTGAGAGCGCGCTTGCGTCTCGCTGAGATCCTCCGGCGGATCGTCCTCGAGCGCGCGATAGGCCGCGCCTTCGAGATCCTCGAACTGGCCTGAGCGCAGCGCCCAGAGAAAGGCGAGCAGGCCAAGCGCCCCGAGGAACAGCGCCGCTGGGATGAGCCAGGCGAGCGCGGTCATGATTTCGGCCCGCCGGCAAGCCGCGCCGCATTGAGCGTGACGAGGATCGACGAGGTCGACATCACGATGGCGGCGATCAGCGGCGTCACGTAACCCGCCATGGCAAACGGCACCGCCACGATATTGTAACAAAAGGCGACGCCGAAATTCTGGAGCGAGAGATTGCGCGCGCGCTTCGCCGTCGACAGCACCTCCAGCACCGGCGCGAGCCGCTCTCCCTGGAACACGAAGTCTGCGGCGCGCTGGCTGATGTCGGCGGCGCTCGCAGGCGAGAGCGAGGCATGCGCGGCGGCAAGCGCCGGCGCATCGTTGAGGCCGTCGCCGACCATCAGCACCTTGCGCCCTTGCCTCGCGCACTCGGCGAGCCAATCGATCTTGCGCGCCGGCGTGAGCTCGCCGAGCCAAGTTGTCGATGCCGCTTGCGCGCGCCGCCGCCTCGACCGCGCCCTTGCGGTCGCCGGACAGGAGCGCCAGCGGATAGCCCCGCCGCTTCAGCTCCTGCACGACCTCGGCGGCGTCGCTGCGGAGCGCATCGGCAAAGCGAAAGCGAACCGGCGCTTGCCAATCCCGTGCATACCAGACCTCGCTGCCCCGCCGCCGGCTCTGACCCGGCACCATTCGGCCGAGCCGAGGCGCTCTTCGCCTTGCGGCAGAGCGCGCGCCAAGCCTCGCCCCGGCGTCTCCTCGACGCCCTCCGGCGCCGCCACGGCGATCTTGCGGCTTCCGCGCGGCGGCAACGATCGCTTGCGCGTAAGGATGCTTGCTCGACCGCGGCGAGCCCCGCCGCGGCCCCCAGCACATCGTCAGGGATCTGCGCGTCATTGAGAAGCTGTGGGCGCCCGAGCGTCAGCGTGCCGGTCTTGTCGAACACCACCATGTCGGCTTCGGCGGCGCGCTCAAGCCCATCCGCCGCCTTGATGACGATGCCCCGCCGGAACAGGCGGCTCGCCGCCGCGATCTGCACCGCAGGAACGGCGAGCGCGAGCGCGCAAGGACAGGTGATGATGAGCACGGCGATGGCATAGGTCAGCGCCGTCTGCCAGGAGGCGCCGAGCAGCATCCAGCCGATGAAGGTCGCGGCGCCAAGCCCATGCACGGCCGGCGCATAGATCTGCGCGGCGCGGTCGGCGAGACGGCGGTAGCGCGCCTTGCCCTGCTCGGCCGCCAGCCATCAGCCGCCCGATCTCGGCGAGCAAGGTCGCGCTGTCGGCAGCGGTCACCTCGATCTTGAGCGCGCTGCCGAGATTGAGCGTGCCGGCATAGACCTGCCCGCCCGGCGTCATCGCCGCCGGCGCCGTCTCGCCGGTGATCAGGCTCTGGTCGATCTCGCCCGATCCGGAGAGCACCAGTCCGTCGGCCGGAATGCGCTCGCCCGCGCCGATGAGCACTCTGTCGCCGGGCGCAAGCGCATGGGCGGGCACCGGCCGCAAGCCCCGTCCTCGCCGATCACCGTGGCAATGCCGCTTTGCAGGCTGAGCAGATTCTGCGCCTCGCCGCGCGCGCGGACGCGAAGGTGCTCATCGAGATAGCGGCCGATCAGGAGAAAGAACAGCAGCGACACCGCGGCGTCGAAATAGACCTGATCGTTGCCGCGCACGGTCTGGTAGAGGCTCATCGCGGTGGCCAGAATGATGGCGAGCGAGATCGGCACGTCCATGTTGAGCCGCCGCCCCTTCAAGGCGGAAAGCGCCGAGGCGATAGAAGGGCTGCCCGGCATAGACGACGGTCGGCAGCGCGATCAGCGCCGACAGCCAGCAGAACAGCGTGACGAGACTCTGGTCCATGTCGCCGGCGCGCCCGGCCCACACCGAGACCGAGAGCAGCATGATGTTCATGGCGGCAAAACCCGCCACCGCGACGCGGCGCAGCAGCTGGTCTCGCGCGTGGTCTCCGCGCCCTGCTTCGCCGCCTGCATCGGCGCCGCGGCGAAGCCCGCCTGCCCAAGCGCCGCAATCACATCGGCTTCGCCGGCGCGGCCGTCGTCCAAGACGACGCTCACCCGCTTTGCCGCGAGATTCGCCCGCGCGCTCTCGACGCCAGGCACGCTCATCGCCGCGCGCTCGACGGAGCGGATGCAGCCGCCGCAGCGCATGTTCTCGACGGCGAGCGTGACGATGCTGCGTCGCGCTCGTCGCGCTCGCTCAACGCCTTCGTGCCGGCACTTGCGGGAAGCGCGTGGACGGTCATGGCGCCTCCGGAACGATCACGCGCTGCTTCAGCCGGTAGGTGGGATCGCCTTCGCGCGACAGCTCGTCGGAGTGAAGCTGAACCACCCATTGGCCCGGCGCGAGGGTCAGCTCGGCGGCATAGACGCCGCCTTCGATCTCACGGAACTTGGCGGAGAGGTCCTCGCGGTCGGTGGCCGGCGCGGCCGACATTGGCGTCAAAATGCAAGCCCGACACAGGCTCGTCCGCTCTTGTCACGCAGGCTGAAGCGCAAGCCGGCCGGACTTCGCATCGTAGGCGAGCTCGGCCTTCCACCCTCGCTCGGCTGCTCGCGCGGCCTCGGCAAGCGTCTCGTTGTAGCGCAGGCCCCTGCGGTAGGGACTGCCCTTTTCGCCGCCGCCGAAGGTGGTCAGGGCGTAATAGAGAAAGATGCCGTTGGCGAGGAAGATCAGGCCGAAAAAGGCGATCATGCCGATGAGCACATGCCGGCCCCGAATTCCATTGGCGAACCAAGCCGTTCCGCTCATCGCTATGGCCCCTGGAAGATCGCGCTGTGCTCCATGCGCTCGCCGCTCGGCGACGTCGGTGACGACGATGTCGAAGCTCGTCGCCACGCCGCCAAGTGCCGCCACAGCCTGCTTGTCGAGGGTGACGTAGAGGCGGATCGATTTGAGCTCGTCCGGCGGAACGGTCACGATCGGATTGGCCTCGTTCTCGAGCCCGACCACGCTGAGCTTCGCGCCCGGCAGCCCCTCGATGCCGAGGCTGAGCGCTCGTGGCGCATAGAGCTTGTTCAGAAGCTTGACGGTGTAGCCGTTGCGCACGCCGCCGTCGGACAGCTTGACGAAGAGCGGGTTCCGGTCGCGCAAGACGTTGACGTCGAGATCGGGCCGCAGCAGCAACGCCGTCGAGCATGATCGCGCTGACGACCGCCATGGCCGCGGCATAAAGAATGATGCGGGGACGAACGAGCTTGATCGGAACCGTCTCGCGTCCCGCCGCCGCCAGATTGCTGCTCGGTGTCGTAGGCGATCAGCCCGCGCGGCCTGCTCGACCTTGTCATGATCTCGTCGCAGGCATCGATGCACAGCGCGCATTGGATGCATTCGAGCTGCGGGCCGTTGCGGATGTCGATGCCGGTGGGGCAGACGGCGATGCATTGCTGGCAATCGATGCAGTCGCCGCGGCCCTCCCAGCTCTGCCCGGCCTTGTGCGGCCCGCGCGGCTCGCCGCGCCAGCCGCGATAGGTGATGAGCAGCGAGTCGCGGTCGAACATCGCGCCCTGGATGCGCGGCCAGGGGCACATATAGATGCACACCTGCTCGCGGGCGAGGCCGCCAAGCACATAGGTGGAGGCGGTGAAGATGCCGATGAAGAGATAAGCGAGGAGCGGCGCCTCGAAGGTCACGAGCTGCCGCGCAAGCGTCGGCGCATCGGCGAAATAGAACACCCAGGCGCCGCCGGTGGCGATGGCGATCAGGAGCCAGGTCAGATGCGTGGCGCCCCTGCGCCAAAGCGTCTCCGCCGCCCAAGGATTCTTGTCGAGCTTGAGCCGCTGGTTGCGGTCGCCCTGAAAGAAGCGCTCGACCGCGATCATCAGATCGGTCCACACCGTCTGCGGACAGGTGTAGCCGCACCACACGCGGCCGGCGACCGAGGTGACGAGGAACAGCGCGAGCGATGCGAGCACGAGCAGGCCGGTGATGTAGTAGAATTCCTGCGGCCAGATCTCGAGGAAGAAGAAATAGAAGCGCCGCGCCGGAAAATCGATCAGCACGGCCTGGTCCGGAGGATCGAGCATCCCAGCGAATCCAGGCACGAGGTAGTAGATGCCGAGCGTCACCGCCATCACGATCCATTTGGCGGTGCGGAAGCGGCCATGCGCGCGCTTGCCCGTGGCCGCGCATGCACCTGGACCAGTTCAGCCGCGCCTCGAGGATGCGCGGGTCGGAGTCGACCAGCACGTCCTTGGGGTTCACGTAAGTGCCCTTCAGCTGCTCCGGGGTGAACACCTGGGCCACCGCTTCGCGCGTGCATCCCCCGGTCTCGGAGAAGTCCTCCTCGTCGAGGGTGAAGACGAAGTCCTTGTCGGGGTTCTCGCCCCAGAGCGTGCGCGAATAGGCCTCCCGGTCGGCCTTTCCGAGGCTGTTCATGATGCGGACGTTCTGCGGGCCGAGTCCGGTGGTGCGCACCGGGAAGTCGAAGCGGGTGGTGACGGCCAGCCCCCACTTCTCCTTGAAGGTCTTGCGGGTGTATCCGGGTTCGGTCCGGACCCGCTTCTGCGCCGCATCGATCGTCTGCACGTCGACCGGCACGTACTCGAAGCCGGCCTGCGCCATGCATGTGGCGATCAGCGCCTGGGTCTGCTCCACGTGGTCGGTAAACCCCTCCGAGGTGAGGCCGAACTCCCGGGTGCCCGGCAGCGAGGGGCTGGCCGCCGGGGCCGGGGACGACGACCCGGACGGGCCAGACGACACGGCGGACGACGCGCCGGAGGAGGCCCCGGACGACGAGGTTGCCGATCCCCCGCTGCTGCAGGCACCGGCCGCCAACACCGCAGCGACGGGAACGGTCGCCCAGAGCGGTCGCCGCCGGCGTGTGGATCGTGCCGTCGACGGTGTTCCCACGTGATCACCTCGCGGTTGTGTGCCAAGGTCGGCGGACACCGACTACCAGCGCAGACAAGCACATCGCGGCTGAACCTCACCTGACAGTCCGGGGCCCAGCTGTTCAGGCAGGCGTCAGGTCGGCTCTGGCAGGCTGCAGGCGCGCGATGCCAAGTGACATGCTGGCCCTTTCCAGGCCGGCGGACGGATCGGACGGTGGCCCACGATGAGACGCCGGAATCTAGGGCTGGTCGTGCTGGCGGCGGTGATGGTGTCCTCTCTGGTCACCTGGTCGGCGACGACGGTGATCCGGTCGCCCGCTGAGGCCGCTGCCCGCACCGCGCCACCTCAACCATCCCCGATCCTGGTTCCGGTCGAGGAGCGCCAGCTCGCCACCACCGTGGTCAGCCGCGGAACCGGGCGCTACGGGTCGCCACGTCAGCTCGAGGTAACCCCGTCGCGGCTGAAGGCCGGAAGCCAGGTGGTTACCACACTGCCCGGCCTGGGCAGCGTCATGTCCCGAGGAGCTGTGCTGCTGACCATCTCGGGCCGGCCGACGTTCCTGCTCGACGGCGCTCAGCCCGCCTACCGGGATCTCGGTCCAGGCATGACGGGCCAGGACGTCAGGCAGCTCGAGCAGGCCCTGCAGCGCCTAGGGCTGGCCCCAGGGCGGGTCGACGGCACGTACGACTACGACACCGCGGTCGCCGTCGATCGGCTCTACCGCAAGCACGGTTACCGGCCCGTGATCGCCACCGAGCAGCAGCTCGCAGACGTTCGCCCCCGCGAGGCGGAGATGATCGCAGGCGCCCGGTCCAGGGCCGGCATCCAGGTCCCCTCCGACGAAGTGATCTTCGCTCCCGCCACCCCAGTGAGGATCACCGAACGCAAGGTCGTCACCGGCGCCAGCCCCGAGGGCGTCCTGCTGACGGTCACCGACTCGGTGGTCGCCGTCGACGGGGCTGTCCCGGTCGAGCAGGCCAAGCTGGTCAAGGCCGGCCTCGAGGTCAAGATCGACGAGCCCGCACTGGGCATCACGGCGAGCGGAAAAGTGAGCTCCGTCGCCCCGCGGCCGGGCACCAACGGCGCCGACGGGTTCCACGTGTGGTTCTCTGTGATCGTCAGTGACCCCCCGCCCGCTCTGGTGGGTGCCTCGGTGCGACTGACCATCCCGATCACCACGACCGGTCAGGCCGGCCTGGCGGTGCCGGCCAGCGCGATCTCGCTCGCCCCCGACGGGACGTCGCGCGTGCAGCGTTCGGTGGACGGCGCACTCGGCTTCGTCACGGTGGCGCCAGGGCTGTCTGCCGCCGGGTACGTGGCCGTGACCTCTCCGAAGGGTGAGCTGGCCGCGGGGGACCTCGTCGTCGTCGGCTTCGAGCAGGCCGGGGCCCCCGGTGGGTGAGCCGGCTGGCGCGCCCGCGCCTCTGGTGCGGCTTGCCGAGGTGAGCCGGCGGTACGGAACGACTGCCCCAGTGCTGGCCCTGCGGGACGTCCACCTCGAGGTGCGCGCCGGCGAGTGGGTCTCGATCGTCGGCGCGTCCGGCTCGGGCAAGACGACCCTGCTGAACATCATCGGCTGCCTCGATCGGCCCAGCACTGGCTCGTACCGGCTGGATGGTGTCGACGTCGGCGAGTTGGACGACCGACAACGGGCCGGGCTGCGCGCCCGGTACATCGGCTTCATCTTCCAGTCCTTCCACCTCCTGGCGCATCGCAGTGTGGTCGAGAACGTGATGCTGGCCGAGGTCTACGGCCGTCGGCCGCGGGCCGGCCGCCGGGACCGGGCGCTGAACGCGCTGCAGGCGGTCGGCCTGGCGGAGCGAGCGGGATCCCCGCCGACAATGCTGTCCGGCGGCGAACGCCAGCGGGTTGCGATCGCCCGGGCGCTCGTCAACGGCCCGCGGCTGCTGCTGTGTGACGAGGCGACGGGAAACCTCGACTCAGTGACCACGCAGGCGATCCTCGACCTCCTGGGCGGGTTCCATGAGGCGGGTCTGACCATCATCATGATCACTCATGAGGCAGGGGTCGCCGCCCGCGCGCAGCGCCGGGTGCGCATACTCGACGGCCGGATAGAGGCCGAGCGATGAGCGGGGGGGCTGAAGTCCAGCCGTCGCGGATCTCCACATGGGATCTGCTGGACGAGAGCGTCGCCGGCCTCTTCGCTCGCCCGCTCCGGACGGCGTTGACCGTGCTCGGGACGGTGATCGGTCTGGCCGCGCTGGTGTCGACCTTGGGGTTGTCCCGCACGGCGGGCAACCAGATCATCGCCCGGTTCGACGAGCTCGCCGCTACCGAGATCACGGTCACCGCGAAGGCCGCGGCGCCCGAGGCGCCCGCCAACCTGATCCCCTGGGACGCGCCCGCACGTGTAGCCCGGCTCAACGGCGTCGTGGCGGCGGGCACGCTGACCCGGATCGACGTCGGCGACGCCCTGGTCACCAGTTCACCGATCAGCGATCCGCAACGTCGAACCGATTTCAAGCTGGCCGTCGAGGCGGCCTCCCCGGAGCTGTACGCGGCGGTCCGCGCCCGGTTGAGGGCCGGGCGCCTCCCCGACGCAGGCCACGGGCGGCGGCACGACCGGGTCGCCGTCCTCGGCCCGAACGCCGCCGAGCAGCTCGGCGTTCGCTTTCTCGGCCCGCGGCCCGCGGTGAGCATCGGGGACGAGGTCTTCCTGGTGATCGGAGTCCTGGACGGCGTCGCGCGAAAGCACGAGCTGCTGAGCGCGGTGATCCTGCCGGAGGAAACCGCCCGCGATCTCTACCGGCTGAGCGCGCCGGAGTCACTCGTCGTCGAGACGCGCGTCGGCGCCGCCCCGCTGCTGGTCCGCCAGGTCCCGGTCGCGCTTCAGCCCGGCGACCCCGACGGGCTCAAGGTCGCCTCCCCCGAGCAGCCGCAGCAGATCCGCGCGGGTGTGCGCAGCGACTTGGACATCCTGTTCCTGATGCTGGGTGGCGTCTCGCTGCTGGTGGGTGCGATCGGCATCGCCAACGTCACCCTGGTATCGGTGATGGAACGGGTCGGCGAGATCGGCCTTCGCCGGGCGCTGGGAGCCACCCGCCGGCACATCGTCGCGCAGTTCCTGGTGGAGAGCACCGCCATGGGCGTGCTCGGCGGTTTGCTGGGCGCGAGCGCCGGGCTACTTGTCGTGGTGGGCGTCGCCGCCGTCCAGAACTGGACCCCGGTGATCGATCCTCTCCTCCCCCTGGCTGCGCCGCTGATCGGGGGGCTGACCGGCCTGGTGGCCGGCTGCTACCCCGCGCTGCGGGCAGGCCTGCTGGAGCCGGTCGAGGCGTTGCGGTCAGGCCCGTGACCGCCCCCGCGCGATGGCCGAGAGGTGACGGAGAATGAGCGATGACCGTTCATGCATCTCGAGCAGGTGAGTGATGAAGGTACTGCTCGTCGAGGACGACACCCGGATCGCGGCGGCGGTCAAGCGGGGTCTGGACGCCGAGGGCTTCTCCGTCGACGTCTGCCTGGACGGCGATGACGGGCTCTGGAAGGCCACCGAGCACCACTACGACCTGTTGATCCTCGACCTCATGCTGCCGGGCAGTAACGGGCTCGAGATCTGCCGGACGCTGCGGGCCCGCGGGTTCTGGACGCCGATCCTGATACTCACAGCGAAGGACGGCGAGTTCGACGAGACCGAGGCGCTCGACACCGGGGCCGACGACTACTTGACCAAACCCTTCTCCTTCCCGGTGCTGATGGCGCACATCCGCGCGCTGCTGCGGCGGACGGCGGGCGGCGCGCCCGCGCCCATCCAAGTCGGTGATCTCCGCGTGGACCCTGGGCGGCACAGGTGCTGGCGTGGTGACATCGAGATCAGGCTGACAGCGCGCGAGTTCTCCGTCCTGCAGTTCCTGGTGCGCCGGGCCGGGCTCGTGGTGAGCAAATTCGAGATTCTCGACGGGGTCTGGGAGTACGACTTCGACGGTGACCCCAACATCATCGAGGTCTACGTCCTGCGGCTGCGGCGAAAGATCGACGAGCCTTTCGGCAGGCATGACCTGGAGACCGTTCGCGGGGCGGGTTACCGGCTGGCCGGCGATGCGAGCTGAGCCCAAGCGGTGGTTCGGGTCGGGACGCCTGAGGACCGTGCGGTTCCGGGTGACCCTGCTGGCGACGGGTGCGGTCGCCGCCGTGCTCTTCGCCAGCTCCCTTGGCCTGGTGGTCCTGCAGCGCGGCGCGCTCACCCGCGGGATCGACGAGACGCTGCGACAGCGGGCCGACAACATCCAGGCGGAAATACCGTCCCGGTCGGCCGGTTCCCCGCTTCGCGGGGAGGGCGACCAGGAGGACTCCTTCCTGCAGCTGCTCGATGCAGCGGGCGCGGTGATCGCGGCGACCCCGAACGTCGACGGCATGGCACCCGCCATCCGAACCCGGAACACCGGTCGGGCCGAGGAGATCCTGACCGTCAGCGGCCTGCCGATCAGTCGGGGCGAGTTCCGGGTCCTCGTCCGGCGCATCGACGGCAGCCCGGGGTCACCCGTATTGCTCGTCGGCAAGAACCTCGACGACGTCCACGAGAGCGTGCGCATCCTGGCCGCCTCGCTGGCGGTGTCCGTTCCCATGGCGCTGACGGTCCTCGCCCTGCTGGTCTGGTGGCTCACCGGCAGGGTGCTACGCCCGGTGGAGTCGGTCCGCGCCGAGGTCGCCAGTATGCAGGGCGACCAACTGCATCGCCGGGTGTCCGTTCCTGACACCCAGGACGAGATCGCCCGTCTGGCGCAGACGATGAACGCGATGCTCGACCGGGTCGAGAGGGCGACCCAGCGGCAGCGCGAGTTCGTCGCCGATGCTTCGCACGAGCTCCGCGGGCCGCTGACCCGGCTGCGGTCCGAGCTGGAGGTGACCCTGGCCCATCCGCAGACCATGGAGCCGGCGAGCCTGCAACGCAGCCTGCTGGCCGGCGTCACCGAACTCCAGCAGCTGGTCGAAGACCTGCTCTTCCTCGCCCGGTCGGAGTCCGGCTCGATCGGAGGCTCCAGCGCGCCGGTCGACCTCGACGACCTCGTTCTGGCCGAGGCCAGGCGGCTGCGCGAGCGCGGGCGGGTGCGGGTGGACACCAGCGCGATCTCGGCGGCCCGGACGACGGGAGACGCCAACCAGCTGGCCCGGGCTATCGGGAACCTCGCCAACAACGCCGAGCGCCATGCCCGCACGGTGGTCAGCTTCGAGGTCCGCGAGAACGGCGCCGGCAGCGAGGTGGTCGTCGCCGACGACGGGCCGGGAATCCCGCCCGAGCACAGGACAGCGGTATTCCGGCGATTCACCCGGCTGGATCACGCCCGGTCCCGCGACGCCGGCGGCGCCGGGCTCGGGCTAGCCATCGTCTGGGAGATCGTTGCCCGGCATGGTGGCCGGATCGCCATCCTGTCCGATGATGGCGGTGGTGCGCGGTTCGTGATGACCCTGCCCCGCACCGACTGACGCGCTGCCTCGCCGGCTTCCGGCACCGCCCGGGGGGCCTGGTCCGGCGGCCCGGTCGCGCTGCGGTCGCCATGGCGTGCCCGCTCACCGGCGGGCGTAGAGGCGGCGGACGACGTCCTCGATGTCGGGCTCCTCGATGCTGAGGTCGCGGACGTCGGCGCGCTCGCCGACCCTGGCCAGCACGGTCGCGGCGGTCACCTCGCCGGGGGCGAAGGCGAACCGGTGCCGCAGCCCGTCGCCTTCGACCGCGACCACCTCGACCCCGGGCAGGTCGGCCACCGCATCGCCCAGGTCGGCAACGGGTTCAGTCAGATCCACCACCAGCACCCGTCGGGCGCCCACCCGGGCGAGCAGGCCGGCCTGGTCGCCGTCGTAGGCGAGACGACCGTGATCGACGACGAGGATCCGCTCGCAGAGCCGCTCCACGTCGTCCATGTCGTGGGTGGTGAGCAGCATGGTGCGGTGGTGGGCGGCGTTCTCCTCGCGCAGGAAGACGCGCAGCCGTTCCTTGCTCAGCACGTCGAGGCCGACGGTGGGTTCGTCGAGCACGAGCAGCTCTGGCTCATGCAGCAGGGCCGCCGCGAGCTCGCCGCGCATGCGCTCACCGAGGGAGAGCTGGCGCACCGGCCGGGTGAGGAAGTCGGCCAGGTCGAGTCGCTCGATGAGTTCGTCGCGTCGCGCCGTCCACCGGGGTCGAGGCAGCCGGTGGATCGCCGCCAGGATGGTCAGCGACTCGGTCAGGGGCAGGTCCCACCAGAGTTGGCTGCGCTGACCGAACACCACCCCGACCCGGCGGGCGACGTCGCGGCGGCGGCGGACCGGGTCCAGGCCGCAGGTGCGCACGGTGCCCGAGGACGCGGTGAGGATGCCGGTCAGCATCTTGATCGTGGTGGACTTGCCTGCGCCGTTCGCTCCGATGTAGCCGACCGACTCGCCGGCCTCGACGATAAAGCTGATCTCGTCGACCGCGCGCAGGGTCGTCCGGCCGCCGCGCAGGCGGCGTCCGACCGGGAACTCGCGCACCAGCCGGGTCGCCTCGATGACGCTCATCCGCCGCCTCCTTGATAGTGCCGCAGTCCGTTGCCCCACAGCCGGAGGGCGATCACCCAGGCGAGTGCCCCCACCGGCAGGGTGAACCAGCCGAGCCAGCCCGGAAGGCCGGGCTGTCCGGTGCGCCCGAGCAGGGCCAGGGCGGGCAGGTAGCCGACGAAGGCGGCCGGCACCACGGCGGTGAAGAACGCGCGGACCGGGGGCGGCAGGGCCGAGGTGGGGTAGGACGCCGCGTAGGCGCCGCCGTAGGTGAAGGCGTTGGCGAACTCGCCGCCGTCCAGCAGTCGGAACTGCCCGGCGCCGGCCACCACGAACAGGGCGGAGAAGATCACGCCTCCGCCGATCACCGTGGCGGGCAAGAGCGCGATCCGCGCCGGCGTCCAGTCGATGTCGACCCGTGGCAGCACAAGGGCAAGCCCGACCAGGTAGAGCATCATCCGAGCGAGGCGCTTCAGCTGCACGTCGCCGAGCACGATCTGGGCCATCACCGGCAGGGGTCTGAGCATGAGGGTGTCCAGGGTGCCCGTGCGGACGTAGACCGGGACGCTGTCCAGTTGTCCGGCGACCAGATCGGCCAACGCGAAACCCGTTCTGGCCAAGGTGAAGACGAGGAGTGACTCAGTCGCCCCCAGCTCGCCCAGGAGCGAGGTGTTGTGGAAGATCAGGTACACCTCGACGAACTCCAGCACCCCGTAGGCCAGGCTGTTCAGGACGTCGAAGGCGAACGAGGTGCGGTAGGCCAGTTGGGATCTGACCCGGGAGATCAGGATCGCCCGGTAGGGGCTCAGGTCAGCCACCCTGCACCACCAGCCGATGGGTGGCACGCGCGAGCATGAGCCGACCCAGGGCCAGCATGCCCAGCAGCCAGGCAGCCTGGACGGCGAGGGCGGTCAGCGCCTGCCCACCGGCGACCCTGGCCGTCAGCACGTCGAGCGGCGCCTGAAGCATGGAAGGGAAGGGGGTCGCCCTTGCCACGACGCGCAGCCAGTCGGGGAACCACGACACCGGGACCAGCAGTCCGCACAGGAGGTTCGAGATCGCGACGTAGCTGCCGATCAGGCCGCGGACCTCGACCAGCCAGAACGCGGTCAGGTTGAGGGCGAACCGGCACGCGAAGGAGAGCATCACCGCCAGCAGCACGGAGGCGGCGCCGAACAGGTAGGACGACGCGCGACCGGGCAGCACCAGCCCGTAGGTGAGCGCCCCGACGATGATCGGAGGCAGGCCCCGGGGGAGCAGGCTGTAGGCCGCGCGACCCAGGTCGGCGGCCAGCAGGCTCAGCTGCAGATCCACCGGCCGGGCCAGGTCGATCGCGATCTCACCGGTCCGCACCCGCAGGGCGAGCTCGTTCCACCCGAACACCCAGATCGGGGCGATCAGGGCCTGGCCCAGCCAGGCGAACGTGATCACCTCGCCCGCGGTGTAGCCGCCGGCGGTCGTGGTGCCCGAGGCGGCTCCGGATACCGCGGCCGCCCCGGTGACCGCCGAGGCGAGGATCGCGGCGCGGACGAGCCCGAACACGGTGTTGGTGAACGCACCGGCCATTGTCGCCATCCGGTAGGTGGCGTGGCGGTGGAAGGCTGCCCGGGCGATGGCCCACAGCGCGCGCACGGCTCAGCCCACCAGCCGAAGCACCTGGTCCAGACCGTGCAGGTCGCCGCTGGTGCGGGGCAGGATCAGGACCCGGCAGCCAAGGGCCGCGGCGCCGCCGTCGTCCCGCCAGCTGTCACCGACCATCAGCGCCCGCTCGGGCGGCACGCCGATCGCGGCCAGGGCGTGGATGAAGATCTGGGGCTCAGGCTTGACGGCGCCGACCTCGTAGGAGAGGACCACGGCGTCCAGGAGGTCGCTGATGCCGCCGCGGGCCAGCACCGGTCGGATGTCCATGCCGATGTTGGAGATCAGCGCTGTTCTGATTCCCTTGGTGCGCAACGCCTCGAGCGTGGGGCAAGTGTCGAGGTAGGGCGTCCAGAGGTCGGTGACCCCGGCGTAGAGGGCCTCGACCACGGCGTCGTCGGCGTCCGGTGCGTCGGCCATGACTGTGCGGAACACGTCCTGGTGGGCCTGCGCGCTGGTGTCGCGGCGGCTGGTGGGGTCGACCTCGCGGGCGTCCTCCCAGACCCGGTCCAGGCGGACGGCCAGGGCCTTGGCGCGTTCGGCACCGAGGTGCTGCTCCGGGGTGCCGGGGCGGCCGGCGCCGGCCCAGCCGAGTCTGAGCCAGGTGGCGCCGTCACCCTGGTCGACCAGGGTGGCGTGGAAATCGAAGATCACGCCCTCGATCGGTCCGATGGTCGGGAAGGGCATGACTCTCCTCTGCTGCGTCCGCGCCCACCCTGCCAGAGCGGGATCTGGTGATCGGGGGGATTCGCTGTTGCCAGGGCCCTGCAAAGTCCGCCGTTGCTGCTGTACGTGCGCGCTACGTTGGTGGCGTGGATCACCCGTCCCGGATCGGGCTGGGTCTGGCGGCCGTCGCCCGGCCGGCCTACATCACCTCGGGCCGCGACGCCGACCTCGGGGCCGACCGCGGCGTGACGCAGCTGCGGTCCAGGGCGCACGAGCTGCTCGATGTCGCCTACGCCGGCGGCGTGCGATATCTCGATGTGGCGCGCTCCTACGGCTTGGCCGAGCAGTTCCTTGCCGAGTGGCTTGCCGCGCGCCCGCAGGCGCGGGACCTCGTGGTCGGCTCCAAGTGGGGCTACCGCTACGTCGGAGGCTGGCGGATGGACGCCTCGGTGCACGAGCTGAAGGATCACTCGCCGACCGCCTTCGCCGAGCAGCTCGAGCAGACCCGGTCTCTGATGGGGGATCGGCTGGCGATCTACCACGTGCACTCGGCCACCGTGGAGTCCGGCGCACTGTCCGACGTGACCCTGCATCGCGCGCTGGCGGAGCTGCGGCAGGAGGGCGTCCGGATCGGGATCTCCACCTCCGGGCCTGCCCAGGCCGAGGCCGTGCGGCGGGCGTTGGAGGTGCAGGTAGACGGTCTGCTGCTGTTCACCTCGATCGAGTCGACGTGGAACGTGTTGGAGACCTCGGCCGGGCCGGCGCTTGCCGCTGCGGCGTCGGCCGGCTGCCGGGTGATCGTCAAGGAAGCGGTCGCGAACGGGCGACTGGCTCCCGGCGCCGACGACCCGGCGCCGGCGGCGATGGAGGCCTCGCGCCTTGCTCAGGCGCGAGGCGTGGGGATCGATCAAGTGGCGATGGCTGCCGCGCTGGCTCAGCCCTGGGCCTGGCGGGTGTTGTCCGGGGCAGTCACTGCGGCTCAGCTGGAACAGAATCTGAGTGGTGAACGGCTGGACCTTGACGTGGACGCTGTCGCAGAGTTGACGGCCGCGCCGGAGCCGGCGTCGACGTACTGGGCGGCACGCTCTGCCCGCCCCTGGGCCTGAGGGGAGCGTGATCCCGCGGAACGGTGGGATTCGTTGTGGCTATGTCCCTGAAAAGCCCACCGATGACGGCAGACTGACGTATCCACATGCCGGGGGCGGGGGTCACGTCGTCCACAGGCCCGTGCTGAGCCGCGGCGCAGCGGCTCTGGAAGGTGCATCGTCAGCGTGGTGCGTGAGACGGACGCGAGCCTGGTGCGCGCGCTGGCGGCTGACCAGGCGGGGGTGGTCGGTCGGGGACAGGTGCTGGCCCTGGGCCTGACCCAGCAGACGATCCGGACGCAGTTGGTCTCCGGCCGGTGGGCCCGGGTCTGGTCGGGGGTGTATGCGACCTTCACCGGGCCGCTCCCTCCGATCAGCCGGGTCTGGGCGGCCCTGCTCCATGCCGGGGACGGCGCGGTCGTCGCCGGCGCCGCGGCATTGTGGCTGGGAGGCGCCTTGGACGAGCCACCACGCACCATCTCGATCGCCGTTCCGCATGGACGTCAGGTGGCCGCAATGCCCGGCGTACGGATCTACGGACGCCGACACCTGGCTCGTGTGGGCCTGCCTGCCGCCCGTCCCCCGCGGCTGACGATCGAGGAGGCTCTGCTCGATGAGATCGGCCGGCTGGGATCTGCCGGCCAGGTGATCGGGCTGGTGCTGCAGACGATCCAGCGCAGATCGACGACAGCGGCACGGATTCGGGTGGCTCTGAGCGCTCGGTGCCGCCAGCGGTGGCGATCGCTGCTGGCCGAGATGCTCGAGGTGGATCGCGCGGGCGTGCATTCGGTGCTCGAACACCGGTAACTGCGCGATGTCGAAGCCCCGCACGGCCTGCCGCGGGGCAGGCGCAACGAGGCAGAAGCCACGCCGGCAGGGACTCGCTATCGCGATGTGCGATACCCGCGCTGGAACGTGATCGTCGAGCTCGACGGCGCACTGGCGCACCCTGAGCGTCTGCGGTGGCGAGATCGGTGGCGCGACAACGAGTCAGTGCTCGAGCAGGACGTCGTGCTGCGCTACGGCTGCCAGGAGATCGCGGTCTTGCCCTGCGCGACAGCCCGCCAAGTGGCCACGGCGCTACAGCGAGCCGGCTGGAAGGGCACACCGCTCCGCTGCGGCCCCACCTGCACCCTCCCGCTCTGAGCTGGTCCGTGAGAGTGGTGGCATTCGCTGTGGCTATCTCCCTGCAAATCCCACCGTTGACGGCGACCCTTCACGCAACGGGGAGGCGGAAGTGGTTGCGGGGCAAAGGCTCCACCAGGCCGTCGGCGACCAAGGAATCCAGGCAGCGGTCGCGCTGGCCTGGGTCGCGCAACGCGTCGTCCGGGGCTGCCTCGGCCAACGCGCGGTGACTGAGGGGGCCGGCCGAGGCCCGCAGCGCCCCGAGCAACAACCCGCGGACGTAGCGGTCGGTGCCGGCGTAGGCCTGCCCGCGGCGTGGAGGCCCGTCGTAGGGCGGGGCGCCGTCCGCCTGCCATCGGCACAACGACAGCACCGGGCAGTCGCCGCACCGGGGGGCCCGGGCGGTGCAGATCAGGGCCCCGAGCTCCATCGAGGCCACCGCCCAGATGGCCGCCCGAGCGGCGTCGTCCGGCACCACGGAAGTGGCCAGAGCCGTTTCGGCGGTGGTGAGAGACGGCGCGGCCTGGGCAAGGCCGGACACGGTGCGGGCGAGCACCCGGCGCACGTTGGTGTCCACCACCGCATGCCGCTGCCCGAAGGCGAACGAGGCCACCGCCGCGGCGGTGTAACTGCCGATCCCGGGCAGCGCGAGCAGGTCGGCGTGCGTCGACGGCACCGCCCCGCCGTGCCGTTCCACGATCGCCGTCGCGGCCTCGTGCAGGCGGACGGCGCGGCGCGGGTAGCCGAGCCGCGCCCAGGCCCGGATCGCCTCGCCGGGGGAGTCGGCGGCGAGGTCCACAGGGGCCGGCCAGCGGGCCATCCAGGTCTGCCAGGCCGGCAGCACCCGGGCGACCGGGGTCTGTTGCAGCATCACCTCGCTGACCAGCACACCCCACGGCGAGCATCCGCCGTCCCGCCAGGGCAGCTCGCGGGCGTGCACGGTGTACCAGGCCAGTACGGGGGAGTGCAGCGGATGATCGGCCACCACGACAGCCAACTCAGACGAAACGATCGACCATGATCAGGTCGTGCGCCCGGAACAGGCCCTCGCGCACCGTCCGGGCCCGCTGCTCGCCGACGCCCTCGACCGCCATCAGCTCGTCCAGGCTGGCCGCCAGTAGCTTCTGCAGGTCGCCGAAGTGCTCGACCAGCCGCTCGATGATCGTGCCCGGGATCCGCGGCACCTTGTTCAGCAGGCGGTAGCCCTTGGGGTGCACGGTGATGTCGAGGCTGTCCGGCGTGGCCGGGAAGCCGAGCACCCCGGCCACCTGAACCAGGTCGACCAGCTCGGCCGAGGAGATCGCGGCCAGGTCGTCGAGCACCTCGAACATGGACCGCTCCGGCCCGGCGGCGTCCAGGTAGTCGCGGATCACCAGCTCCCGGTCGGGGCTGACCCCGCCGATCAGGTCGTCGAGCTGCAGGGACAGCAGCCGGCCGTCGGCACCGAGCTCGACCACGTAGTGCGCGATCTCCTCCGAGATCCGGCGCACCATCTCCAGCCGCTGGACGACGATCGACACGTCGCGCACGGTCACTGCGCTCTCGATCTCCTGCTGGGACAGGATGCTGGTGACCTCGTCGAGCCGAGCCTTGTACCGCTCAAGGGTGGCCAGGGCCTGGTTGGCCTTGGCCAGGATCGCGTCCGATCCCTCCAGCACGTAGCGCAGGCCACCCACGTACAGCGCCACGATCCGCATCGACTGGCTGACCGAGATCACCGGGAACCCGGCCTGCTTAGCCACCCGCTCCGCGGTGCGGTGCCGGGTGCCGGACTCGCTGGTCTCGATCGCCGAGTCGGGCACCAGCTGCACGGCCGCCCGGGTGATCCGGCGGGCCTCGGCGTCGGTGACGATTGCGCCATCCATCTTGGCCAGTTCGCGCAGCCGGGTGGCGGAGAACTCGACGTCGAGGGCGAAGCCGCCGGTGCACAGGCTCTCCACCACGTGGTCGTGGCCCAGCACGATCAGGGCCCCGGTGCGCCCCCGCAGGATGCGCTCCAACCCGTCCCGGAGCTCGGTGCCCGGTGCGACCGCGGCCAGAGTTGCTCGCAGCAGCTCCTCGGCGGAGCGCTCACCAAGCACTACGGCTCCCGGGGGCATCGGAGACAAGGGTTCGCAGGCATTCTACTGATGCGGCAGTCGAGTGCTCGTCAAGATCGAAAAAGGCCGGTTCGCGCCGCCCGGCTCCGGGGTCAGCGGGCAACAGAGACCTTGGCCCGTTCCAGCGCCGTTTCGACGTCGGCCACCTCGTACACCGACATGCCCTCCGGTGCAGGCTCGTCGGTGCCGGCCGGGACCACGGCGTTGGTGAACCCGACCCGGGCCGCCTCGGCCAGCCGTTGCCGTACCCCAGCCACTCGGCGCACCTCACCGGCCAGCCCCACCTCGCCGATCACCACGGTGGACGTGCGCAGCGGGACGTCGTGCACGCTGCTGGCCACCGCCAGGGCCACCGCCAGATCGGCGGCCGGTTCGCCGATCCGCACTCCACCTACGGTGGCCACGTAGACGTCACGCGCGCCCAGCTGAACCCGGGCCCGGCGGTCGAGCACGGCGAGCACCATCGCCACCCGGCTCGATTCCAGGCCGGACGTCGCCCGGCGGGGGTTGGTCAGCGAGCTGGGGGCGACCAGCGCCTGCACCTCGGCCAGCAGCGGACGCCGCCCCTCCAGGGTCACCGTGACCGCAGTGCCCGGCACCGGCTGCTCGTGCCGGGAGACGAACAGCGCGCTCGGATCGGCCAGACCGGTGATCCCGGTGTCGCACAGGTCGAAGCAGCCGACCTCGTCCGTGGCCCCGTAACGGTTCTTCGTCGCCCGCAGCAGCCGCAGCCGCGAGTGCCGCTCACCCTCGAACTGGCACACGACGTCCACCAGGTGTTCCAGGGCGCGCGGGCCGGCGATCGCGCCGTCCTTGGTCACGTGCCCGACCAGCACCGTGGCCATGCCCCGGGCCTTGGCCACCCGGATCAAGGACGCCGCCACCTCGCGCACCTGGCTCACCCCACCGGCGCTGCCGTCGACCTCGTCGCTGACCACGGTCTGCACCGAGTCGAGGACCAGCAGGTCGGGGCCGACCTGCTCGACGTGGCCGAGCACGGTGGCCAGGTCAGTCTCGGCCGCGAGCAGCAGGCGGGGGCGCAGGGCACCGATCCGCTCGGCGCGCAGCCGGACCTGGGCCGCCGACTCCTCGCCGGTGACGTAGAGCACGGTGCGCGCGCTCGAGGCGGCGCGTGAGGCCACGTCGAGCAGCAGGGTGGACTTGCCCACCCCGGGCTCGCCGGCCAGGAGCACCACGGACCCGCCGACCAGCCCGCCGCCGAGCACCCGGTCGAGCTCGTCCACCCCGGTCGGCCAGGACTGCGCCGGGCTGGCCTCCACCTCGGCGATCGGTCGGGCCGCTGTGGACGCCGTGCGGGCCTTGGTCACCCCGGCCGGCGGAGCCCCCTGCTCGCCGACCGTGCCCCAGGCCTGACACTCGCCGCAGCGGCCGACCCACTTGGTCGCCGTCCAGCCGCATTCGGTGCACCGGAACTGCGCTGTCTTCATGCCGGTGACCCTAGGCGAGGCCACCGACAGTGTCGGCTGTGCATCAGGCCTTGACTGGTTGGGGGGTGCCAGACGCGGGCCATAGCCCTCGTCTGGCACCCCCAACGCCGTGCCCGAGAAGGTGAGGGGGGTCAGAAGTGCTGCCAGAAGAGGTTGACGGCGTAGTCGACCTCGGTGCCGGGGTGTTCGGCCAGGACGGCGTCGGCGACCTCGGGGGAGAACTCGATCCGGACCACGGACTCGAAGTCCTCCCGGGTGGGCATCTGCCACCGGATGTCCAGCGACTCCCGGTTCCACCCACGCATTGCCCAGAACCGTTGCACGGCAAGGGGATCGTGCTCGGGGAGCCAGCGCCGGAACCATGACCCGAAGGTGGACCGGGAGGCGTCGTTGTCGATCACGAACGCAACCCCGCCCCGGCGGACGACGCGGCGCAGCTCGGCCAGCCCCGGGTCGCAGTCGGGGGCGAAGAAGTAGGCCCACCGGGCGTGCACCACGTCGATCGAGGCGTCCGCCACCGGCAGGGCCTCCGCCCGGCCCGGGCGCACCTCCACCCGGGCCAGCCCCCGGACCCGTCGCCGGGCCAGCTCGACCAGGGGCGGGTGCGGCTCCACCCCGATCACCGTGCGGGCGCTCGCCGCGAAGCGCGGCAGGTGGAACCCGGTGCCGCAGCCGATGTCGAGCACGTCGGCGTCGTCCCAACTGCGCACCCGCCCCATCGCGGCCTCGATCGCCCCGTCCGGGTCGGCGCCGCGGTTCTCGATCTCGTACGTGGCCGGGGTGTACCAGATGTTCGGGCTCGGGTGGACGGCGTCCGCCATCAGCCCTTGCCGCCGCCCCCGGTACCGGCGCCGTCGGCGGCCCGGGTCGCGGGGTGCAGGACCAGGGTGCGCGCGCGCCGGCTGGCCAGGAGCTCCTCGCAGTGCCCGGCGAGCACGTCGTAGGCCTTCTGCCCGATCAGCTCCACGATCTCGGGCCGCAGGGTGACGTAGACCGGTTGCTGGCCTACATGGGCGGCGGAGTTGCCGCTGCAGTACCAGTCCAGGTCCAGGCCTCCGGCGCCCCAGCCGCTGCGGTCGTACTCGGTGAGGATCACTTCGAGGTAGCTGGTGCCGTCCGGGCGTTCGACGGTGCGGTAGGTACGGCGCAGGGGCAACTGCCAGCAGACGTCTGGCTTGGTCTCCAGCGGGTTGATCCCCTCCTCCAGGGCGAGCCGGTGCAGGGCGCACCCCGCACCCTCGGCGAAGGTGCCCGGCGCGAAGCCGGGTCGGTTGAGGAAGATGCACGCGCCGTCCACCACGCGGGTGGTGCGGGTGCCGCTCTCGTCCCGGTCGGTCCAGCCGTCGGCGTCGCCTTCCAGTTTGTGCTGCCACTGCCGGGCGGTCAGCCGTTTGACGGCCTTGGAGACTCGGGTCCGGTCGTCCTTGCCGGCGAAGTGGGCGCCGAGCGTGCAGCAGCCGTCGTCGGGTCGGTCCGTGTAGATCCCCGCGCAGCCGCTGCCGTAGATGCAGGTCCACGAGGAGGTGAGCCAGGTCAGGTCGCACCGGTAGACCTGCTCGGCCTGGACCGGCTCGGTGCGCGGTGTGTCACCGAGGTCGCCGCGCGGGCCCCCGGGGTCGGGGAACTCCACCCAGTAGCGGGTGGAGTTCAGAGGGCTCTCGGCACCCGGTGCGGGGGTGGTCTTCGGCGGCACCCGCTCAGGGTAGGGGGTGGCTGCCCGGCGCGCACCGTCGGGCTGCGCCGTCCGGCCGGGCGTGGTGCGTAGGCTGGCCTACCATGACAGGTCGGGACTCCGCCCCCACGCGCGGCGCGGCTGCCGCGCCCGCCGTCCGGGTGCCCGCGGCCAAGGTCGCGCTGTCCACGGCATCCGTCTATCCGCAGGGGTGCGCCGACGCCTTCGCGCTCGCCGCCGAGCTCGGCTACGACGGCGTCGAGGTGATGGTCTGGACCGATGCAGTCAGCCAGAACCCCGCCGCGCTGTACCGCCTGGCCGACTATCACGACGTCCCCATCCTGGCCATCCATGCGCCGACTCTGCTTGTCACCCAACGGGTCTGGGGCCGCGAGCCGTGGACGAAGCTGGAGATGTCCTGCGAGATGGCCCGCGAGGTGGGTGCCACCACAGTGGTGGTGCATCCGCCGTTCCGCTGGCAGCGCGAGTACGCCGCGGCCTTCGTCGAGGGTGTGGCGGCGCTGAGCGAGCGGTCGGGGGTCACCCTGGCGGTGGAGAACATGTATCCGTGGCGGGCCCGCCAGCGCGAGATGCTCGCGTACTCCCCGGGCTGGGATCCGATCGACCTGCCGTATCCGAGCGTCACGCTGGACCTGTCCCACGCGGCCACCGCCGGCCAGGACGGGCTGGAGCTGGCCCAGGTGCTCGGCGACCGCCTGGCGCACCTGCACCTGGCCGACGGATCGGGATCGGCCAAGGACGAGCACCTCATCCCCGGCCGGGGCGGGCAGCCGTGTGACGCCGTCCTCGGCCTGCTGGCCGAGCGTTCCTGGTCGGGCACGGTGGTGGTCGAGGTGAACACCCGCAGGGCGAAGACCCGGGAGGAGCGGCAGAGCGACCTCGCCGAGGCCCTCGCCTTCGCCCGGCTGCATCTCGCCGCGGCGATGACCTCGGCGTAGCTGCTTGTCGGCGGACGCCGTCGGGTCTATTTTCATCGCATGACGAAAAACATGCCGGACGGCGGCGTGGTGATCCGCATCAGCGGTCTGCAGGTGGTGCGTGGCAGGCGCACGGTCATTCCCGGCCTGAACCTCGACGTCCCCCGGGGCGAGGTGGTCGGTCTGCTCGGCCCGAGCGGCTGCGGCAAGAGCACCCTGATGCGCTCCATCGTGGGCGTGCAGAAGGTGGCCGGCGGCACGGTCGAGGTGTTCGGCCAGCCGGCGGGGTCGGCCGCGCTGCGGCACCGGATCGGCTACCTCACCCAGGACCCGAGCGTCTACTCCGACCTGACCATCGTCGAGAACATCCGCTACTTCGCCTCCGTCGTGGGCATCCCGCGATCGGGGCTGGACGGTGAGATCGCGCGGGTGCTGAACCTGGTGGCGCTGACCGATCACGCCGACGCGAGGGTGTCCAACCTGTCCGGCGGTCAGGTCTCCCGGGTCTCGCTGGCCGCGGCGCTGGTCGGTACCCCTGAGCTGCTGGTCCTCGACGAGCCCACCGTGGGCCTGGACCCGGTGCTGCGACGCGACCTGTGGGCGATCTTCCACCGCCTGGCCGCAGAGGGCGTCACCCTGCTGATCTCCAGCCATGTGATGGACGAGGCCGTGCGCTGCGACCGGCTGCTGCTCATGCGTGCCGGGCAGATGCTCGCCGACGACACCCTTCAGGGCGTGCTCGCCATGACCGGCAGTCCCGACGTCGAACACGCCTTCCTCACCCTGGTCGACCGCGCGGAAGGAGCGGTGGCATGAGCCCGCGACTGACCCTGGCCACCGCCGCCCGCGTGCTGCGCCAGTTGCGCCACGACCACCGCACGATGGCCCTGCTGATCATCGCCCCGTGCGTGCTGATGGGGCTGCTCGCCTGGGTCTACAACGGCACCCCGGTCTTCGACCGGATCGGTGGCCCGCTGCTCGGCCTGTTCCCGTTCCTGGTGATGTTCCTGGTCACCAGCATCGCCACGCTGCGTGAGCGGCAGTCCGGCACGCTCGAGCGGCTGCTGGCCATGCCGCTGGGAAAGGGCGATCTTCTCGGCGGGTATGCGCTGGCCTTCGGTCTGGTGGCTGCCATGCAGGCGGTGATCGTCGCCTCGTTCGCGATCCTGGCTCTCGGGCTGGACGTCGCCGGCCACGTCTGGCTGCTGATCCTGGTCGCGGTGGTCGACTGCCTCCTGGGCACGGCGCTGGGGCTGTTCCTGTCAGCCTTCGCCGCCACCGAGTTCCAGGCGGTGCAGTTCCTGCCGGCCTTCGTGCTGCCGCAGTTCCTGCTCTGCGGGCTGCTGCTGCCCCGCGACCGGCTGCCCGACGTGCTCAAGGCGGTCTCGGACGTGCTGCCGCTCTCCTACGCGGTCGATGCGATGGGCACCATCACCACCGACGCCAGCGGCACCGGCGACGTGTTGCGCGATGTCGCGATCGTACTGGTCTACGCCGTCGCCCTGATCTCTCTGGGCGCGGCCACCCTGCGCAGGCGCACCGCCTGAGGGCGGGGGCGGGCCGGTTCAGGAGGCGATTGGCCCGGAGTCACCCTGCCCGGTGCTCTAGCCTTCAGCAGGGCGGACAGCGTGCCCGCCGAGGACAACGAGGAGGGTCGCAAGCGTGGACATTCTGCGTGAGGCGTTGCTCCAGGCTGCTGCGAGCCGCCAGGTGCGCGAGCTGGTCGAGACCGCACCTATCTCGCGGTCCGTGGTGAAGCGCTACGTGCCGGGGGTGGCCGTCGAGGACGCCGTCACCGCCTGCGCCGGCCTGGTTGGCGAGGGGCTGACCACCACGCTGGACCACCTCGGGGAGGACACCGCGGACATCTCCCAGGCGCGCGCCGTCCGCGACGCCTACCGGGCGGTGCTCGAGGCGCTGTCGGATGCGGGACTGACCGAGGGCGGCCGGTGCGAGGTGTCGGTCAAGCTGTCGGCGGTCGGCCAGGCGCTCGGGGCGGACGGCGAGAAGATCGCGCTCGAGCATGCGCACGAGATCTGCGCCGCGGCGTCCGCCGCCGGGACCACGGTCACCCTGGACATGGAGGACCACACCACCACCGACTCCACCCTCTCGGTGCTGCGCGAGCTGCGCCGGGAGTACCCGTGGGTGGGCGCCGTCCTGCAGGCCTACCTGTATCGGACCGAGGGCGACTGCGTGGACCTGGCCCACGAGGGCTCGAGGGTACGACTGTGCAAGGGCGCCTACCGCGAGCCGGAGTCGGTGGCCTATGCCAGCAAGAAGGACGTCGACCTCGCCTTCGTGCGCTGCGCCCGCACCCTGATGGCGGGCCAGGGCTACCCGATGCTGGCCACGCACGACCCGCGGCTGATCGACATCGGCAATGCGCTGGCGGTGCAGAACAAGCGGGTGCAGGGCAGCTACGAGTTCCAGATGCTGTTTGGGATCCGGCCGGAGGAGCAGCGGCGGCTGGCCGGCGAGGGCGAGACAGTGCGGGTCTACGTGCCCTACGGCGACGACTGGTACGGCTACTTCATGCGCCGGCTGGCTGAGCGCCCGGCGAATGTCGCGTTCTTCCTGCGCTCGCTGATCAGCAAGAACTGACGCCGGATCGATCCCGGCGCGAGAGGACGACGATGGGCGAGCAGGTAGCGATCCTGGGCGCCGGGGTGATGGGGGAGACCCTGCTGTCCGGGTTGCTGCGGGCCGGGTGGACGGCGGACGACGTCGTGATCACCGAGCGGCGGGCGGACCGCGCACGGGAGCTGGCCGGCAAGTACGGCGTGGCGGTGGCGTCGAACGCCGAGGCCGTGGCGGAGGTCGACACAGTGGTGCTGGTGGTGAAGCCGCAGGACATCGCCGGTCTGCTGGAGGAGATCTCGCCGGCGATCCGGCCCGGCACCTTGATCGTGTGTATCGCGGCGGGCATCTCGACGGCCTTCGTGGAGGATCGGCTGCCGCACGACGTTGCGGTGGTCCGGGTGATGCCGAACACGGCAGCCCTGGTGGATCAGGGCATGGCGGCCATATCGCCCGGAAAGCACTGCGACGCAAGCCATCTGGATCGCGCCCGGGCCCTGCTCGAGGCCACCGGCAAGGTGCTGGAGGTGGCCGAGCACCACCAGGATGCGATCACCGCGATCAGCGGCTCCGGCCCGGCCTACATCTTCTACGTGGTGGAGGCCATGATCGAGGCGGGGGTGCTGCTCGGGCTGCCGCGGTCGACGTCCACCGAACTGGTCGTGCAGACCCTGTACGGCGCGGCGACGATGCTCAAGGAGACCGGGGAGCACCCGACGGTACTGCGCGAGCAGGTCTCCAGCCCGGCCGGCACCACGATGGCTGCCTTGCGCCAGCTGGACGATCACAAGGTCCGCGCGGCGTTCCTGACCGCGATGGAGGCGGCCCGCAACCGCTCCCGGGAGCTGTCCTCCGGCACCGCGTGAGCCCTGTCGACAGGAGTGGGGCAAGGGTCCGCGGGAGTGCGGCCCGGGTGGACCAGTCGGCCGGTGGCGCGTCGCCCGTAGTCGGCCAGCGCCGACGATGGAGATCACGATGCAAGGAATTGGCTGTGATAGCAACCGTTTTCCTTCAACGTGATCTCCATCGTCGATGCTCGGCGGGTTCGGGGGAGCCGCGAAGGACGCGGGTGGCTGGCCCGGCTGGCCCGGGCGGTCGGGTCAGTCGAGTAGCGGGTTCGTCCAGCGGACGTCGGGAAAGCGGCCGAAATCGGTGTCGGCGGTGGCCACCTCGAGTCCATGCTCGACAGCGAGCGCGGCCAGCATGGCATCAGGCACCAGGTTGCCGGTGATGTGAGAGCTGGTGAGCAGGCGGCCCAGGACGGCGACGGTGCGATCGGTGGCCGGCGGAATCCACGTGCAGTCGGCGGTCAGCCAGTTCTCGACCCGAGCCCAGGCCTGAGCGGCCGAGAGCGGGCGAGTCATGATGCGCGGATGCGTCGCGATGCGCAGGAAGGCGCCCAAGGTCGTCCAGGGGAGGCCGACCCTGTGGGGCTGATTCAGCGTGGCGGTGAGCCAGCCGTTGGCCTTGACGTGAAACGGGCTGCTGGTGTCGACCGAGTGGAGCAGCAGGTTGGCGTCGAGGAGCACTACGACTCCTCAGCGTCGGACTGGTCCAGCAGGTCGAGCACCTCGCCGATGTTGGTGACGTCGACCCTCAGTCCAAGATCAGCGGTCATGTTCACGAACGGCCGTGGTTCGGGTCTGGCTCGCATGCCTTGCCGGACGAGGAGGTTCACCGCCTCGCTGACCCCGAGGCCCTGCTCGCGCCGCAGGCGCTCCAGCTCCGCCACCACGTCTGCAGCAAGGGTGACCGTCGTTCTCATGGATCAAGGCTAGCATCATGATGCGCATGGCAATGCGTCATGATGCAGCAGCAGCAGCTGCGCGCATCAGAGAGAGAGGGGGGAGTCAGGGGCGGGCGGCGAAGCGTTCGATGAGTTCGGAGCTGCCGCTGACGATCATGACGTCGTGGGCGGAGATCCGGGTGTCCGGGACGGCGTAGATGAAGTCCTTGCCCGGCGCCTTCACGCCGACCACCGTGATGCCGTACTTCTCGCGGACCTTCGACTCGGCCAGGGTGAACCCCTGCGCCTCCTGCGGTGGCCGCATCTTGGCGATCGCGAACCCGTCGTCGAACTCGATGTAGTCCATCAGGCGGCCGGTGACCAGGTGGGCCACCCGCTGCCCGGCGTCGTGCTCGGGGTAGACCACGTGGTGCACGCCGAGCCGCTCCAGGATCCGTCCGTGCGCCTCGGTCAGGGCCTTGGCCCACAGCTGCTTGACGCCCAGGTCGATCAGGGTGGCCACGGTCAGCACGCTGGACTCCACCGAGGTGCCGATCGCCACCACGCCCAGCTCGAAGCCGCCCGCGCCCAGCTGCTCCATCGCCTCGGGCGAGGTGGAGTCGGCCTCGGCGACGTGCGGCAGCCGGCCCGACCACGCGGCGACCAGGCGCGGGTCCCGGTCCACCGCGAGCACCTCGTGGCCGAGCCGGGCCAGGGCGTGGGCGGTGGCCGAGCCGAAGCGGCCCAGCCCGCAGACGAGTACTGCGTCGTCCGTCGGCCTCTTGCGTCCCGGCACTGTCTGCTCCTGTCTGCGGCACGCAGGTGCCGTCGTCCGCCGTGCACTGCCCAACTTGTTACCCGACCGGGCCGGGGAGGTCTCTGCCTGCCCTTGCCCTCGGCAAGTACCGTAGACGGATGGAGGTCCTCCGGTTGAGCTGGGACGAGTCCTTCTTGTCCTACGACTTCGGAGCTGGCCATCCGATGTCCCCGGTGCGGCTGCTGCTCACCTCCATGCTGACCCGGGATCTGGGGCTGCTCGAGCAGGCCGGGGTTCGGGTGACCGGAGCCGACCCCGCCTCGGACGACGTGCTCCAGCTCGTGCACAGCCCGGACTTCGTGGCCGCGGTGAAGGCGGCGTCCGGCGAGGCCCCGGTGATCGACGTCGCCGCCGGGCTGGGAACCCCGGATGTACCGATCTTCCGTGACATGCACGAGGCCAGCGCGAGGATCGCGGCGGCCTCCCACGACGTGGCGCTCGCGGTCTGGAACGGCGAGGCCGCTCACGGGGTGAATTTCGCCGGGGGCCTGCACCATGCCATGGAGGCGCACGCCAGCGGCTTCTGCGTCTACAACGACGCGGCCGTCGCGATCCAGGCCCTGCTCGACGCCGGGGCCGAGCGGGTGGCCTACGTCGACGTCGACGTGCACCACGGCGACGGAGTGGAACGGATCTTCTGGGACGACCCCAGGGTGCTGACCATCTCGCTGCACGAGACCGGCCGGGTGCTGTTCCCGGGCACCGGCTACGCCACGGACATCGGCGGTCCCCGGGCCGAGGGCGACGCGGTCAACGTGGCCTTCCCCCCCGGGACGGCGGACGCCGCGTGGCTGCGGTCGTTCCACGCGATCGTGCCGCCCCTGCTGAGGTCCTTCCGCCCGAACATCCTGATCACCCAGCACGGCTGCGACTCCCATGTGCTCGACCCGCTCGCCCACATGGCGCTCTCCCTGGACTGCCAGCGGGCCTCCTACGAGGCCCTGCACGATCTGGCGCACGAGGTCTGCGGCGGTCGCTGGGTGGGTCTCGGCGGCGGCGGGTACGAGGTGGTGGACGTCGTGCCGCGGGCCTGGGCGCACTTGATCGGCATCGCCGCCCACGCCCCGATCGACCCGGAGACGCTGGTGCCGGAGTCCTGGCGCGACTACGTCATGGAGCGGTTCGGGCGGCAGGCCCCGCAGCGGATGACCGACGGGGCACCGGTGCACTACCGCTCCTGGGCGATGGGCCACGACCCGGGCGACGCCGTCGACCGTGTGGTGATGGCCACTCGGCGGGCCGTCTTCCCGCTGCACGGCCTCGATCCCTGGTTCGACTGAGCGACGGGGCGGCCGGGTTCACAGGCCGGGCACAGCACCGCGTGTTCTCATGGAAGTTGTGTCCAGGAGCGCACTCTTCCACCGGCTCGCCGAGCTGCGTGATGCCATGTCCACCTCACCGGTGGTCGTGCTGGCCGTTCTGGCTGCCCTGGCGCTGTGCATGGTGGCCGCCGTGGCGGGCAGTCGCTGGGCGGCGGCCGCGCTGATCCCCCTGGCCGGGGCCTGGCTGATGTCGAACCAGCTGGTCGAGGGCGACACCCTGCTGGCCCTGTCCTGGAACCACGGAGTCACCACGGCCGACCTGGTCTCCGTGGCCGCCCTCCTCGTCGCCGGCTGGCGCCTGATTCCGCCCGTCGCGGCGTTCCTGTTCGCGGCGCCTCGGTGACGCTCAGGAATCACCGCAGGTCAGCCCACCCGTGGTGAGGCACGACACTCGCGCGGTTTCCCATCTGTCACGCCTGCCTCTAGTGTGCTCTCCAGTTCCATACGCAAGGCCCAACACAACGCAGGCAGGCCGTTCCGGGGGTGTACCGGCCGAAGCACGAAGGGTTGGTGCGCAACGAATGCCCGCTGATTTCTCCGACGTTCGGTTCCTCACCGTGGCCGAGGTCGCCTCGATCATGCGCGTGTCGAAGATGACCGTCTACCGCCTCGTGCACTCCGGCGAGATGCCCGCCGTCCGCGTCGGCCGTTCCTTCCGGGTGCCCGAGTCCGCGGTGCACGACTATCTGCGTCACTCCTACGTCGACACCGCCTGACCTCAACCCGGTCATGCTCCGCCGGTGTACACGAATGTGCCCGACGGAACCCCGTTTTGTGTTCACCTGCGGAGCATGAGCGGGGTTTGGGGCGGGTAGGGTGACGACAAGGTTCTTGTTCGTTCCTGCACTTACCCGACACGACGTTCCGACTGTGAGGTCCCGTGGGCTCCGTCATCAAGAAGCGCCGCAAGCGGATGGCCAAGAAGAAGCACCGCAAACTGCTGCGCAAGACGCGTCACCAGCGTCGCAACCGTAAGTGACTCGGCGGTCGGCCGTCGTCCGACGGCCGACCCCACCGCGCTGAGCTGACCTCGACTCTGGAGGGCAACGATGGGGCGAGTGGTCCTCGTGACGGGGGTCTCGAGGTATCTCGGCGGGCGCTTCGCGCACCTGCTCACTCAGGACCCCTCGGTGTCGCGCGTGATCGGCGTGGACGTCGTGCCGCCCACCGAGGACATCGGCAGTGCCGATTTCGTGCGGGCCGACATCCGTAACCCGGTGATCGCCAAGGTGATCGACCAGGCTCAGGTCGACACGGTCGTGCACATGAACGTGATCGCCACGCCGACCGGCGCCGGTGGTCGGGTCTCCATGAAGGAGATCAACGTCATCGGCACCATGCAGCTGCTCGCCGCCTGCCAGAAGTCCCCTGGGGTGCGCCGGCTGGTGGTGAAGTCCACCGCCGGGGTCTACGGCTCGAGTTCGCGTGACCCCGTCATGTTCAGCGAGGACAACGGCGCCAAGGTGCTGCCCAAGTCCGGCTGGGCCAAGGACTGCGTCGAGGTCGAGGGCTACGTGCGCGGCTTCACCCGGCGTCGTCCGGATGTCGAGGTGGCCACGCTGCGACTGGCCAGCTTCATCGGCCCTGGGGTGCGCACTCCGCTGACCGACTACTTCGCGCTCCCAGTGATTCCCACCGTTCTCGGCTTCGACGCCCGGCTGCAGTTCGTGCACGAGGACGACGGGCTGGAGGCGCTGCGCCTGGCCACGGTCACCTCGATGACCGGCACCGTCAACGTCGCCGGCGACGGCATCCTGCTGCTCAGCCAGGCCACCCGACTGATCGGCCGGCCGACTGCGGCCGTGCCGCAGCAGCTCTCCGGCGTGGTCGGGCAGGCCGTCCGCCGGGCCGGGCTGGCCGACTTCTCGGCCGAGCAGGTGCGCTTCCTGCGCTTCGGCCGGGTGATGGACACCACCCGGATGCGCACCGAGCTGGGTCTGGAACCGAGGTACACCACTCGTGAGGCCTTCGTCGATTTCGTCCGTGGCCGCCGGTTGCACGGCCCGCTCTCGGCGGACGTCGTGGGCCGGGCCGAGCACGGGCTGCTAGCCCTGCTGAACAAGGTCGCGGGCAGTGGAGCGGGGGCGCGATGACCGACCGAACCGACCTTCCCGATGTGCTGTCCCCGCCCAGTGTGCGGACCCGGCGTGCGGCCGGAGTCACGGGTGCCTCGGTGGTCGCTGCAGGAGCGGCGCGCGCCTCGGGGGAGCGGGCCCGGCGCCGCCGGCGGACGACGCCGCTGCTGGCTGACCTCGAGCCCGACGACCCGGTGCTCACCGACCCGGTGGCCGAGGCGGGCGAACCGCATCCTGCGGAGGCGAAGCCCGCGCCACGCCGGGCAGAACCCGCACCCGTGGCGGCCCCCACCGCCTCACGGACCCGCCCGAGACCCACTCGCTCGCCCGCGGCGGGGAAGCCCGCGGCGGCCAGGACTCCGGCGGCCAAGACTCCGGCGGCGAAGCCGCCCCCCGAGAAGCCGACCCCCGCGAAACGGGCGGCCGCGACGTCGGCGGCCGCGACGCCGTCCGCACGCAAGGCCCCGGCGGCCAGGCGCACCCCCGGCGGCAAGCGACTGGTCGCGGTCACCGATCTCGCGGCGGAGGCGGGCGAGCAGATCGCCGACGTGCTCGAGGCCGGGCACGGCACGAGCGAGCTGCAGGAGCGGATCACGGCGATCCTGGAGTTCCTGCGCCGGCGGCTGACCGGTGACTACGCGGTCGACGAGTTCGGCTTCGACCCCGAGCTGAACGACACGGTGTTCCTGGCTCTGCTGCGCGTGCTCTACCAGCGCTGGTTCCGGGTCGAGGTGCGCGGGATCGACAACGTGCCCTCCACCGGCGGCGCGCTGATCGTGGCCAACCACGCCGGGGCGATCGCGTTGGACTCGGTGATGGTGCAGGTCGCCCTGCACGACGAGCACCCGAAGCACCGACACCTGCGCCCGCTCGCCGCCGACCTGGTCTTCCAGGCCCCGGTGCTGGGAGAGGTCGCCCGCAAAGCGGGCGCCACCCTGGCCAACACCGCGGACGCCGAACGCCTGCTCGCCGCGGGTGAGGTGGTCGGGGTGTGGCCGGAGGGGTTCAAGGGCATCGGCAAGCCGTTCAGCGAGCGCTACAAGCTGCAGCGGTTCGGCCGGGGCGGGTTCGTCTCCGCGGCGTTGCGCACCCGGACCCCGATCATCCCGTGCGCGATCGTCGGCTCCGAGGAGACCTACCCGATCCTGGGCAACATGCCCGCGGTGGCCCGGCTGCTCGGCCTGCCCTACATGCCGATCACCCCGACCTTCCCCCTCCTCGGGGTGCTCGGCACGATCCCGCTGCCCAGCAAGTGGCTGATCGAGTTCGGCACCCCCGTGATCACCGAAGACTTCGGCCCGAACGCGGCCGACGACCCGATGCTGGTCTTCGACCTCACCGACCAGGTGCGCCAGACAATCCAGCAGACGCTCTACCAGCTGCTGGTGCAGCGTCAGTCGGCCTTCTTCTGACCACCCCCTATGCGGGTGATCGGCGCGAGATCGACGTCTTCCCCCAGCACGTGAGTGGAAACATCGATCTGGCGGTGATCATCGGGGGTGGAGAGAACCGGGCTCGAGAGGCTCAGGCCACCCGGCGACGGCTCAGCCTGCGCCTGACCGAGGCGGCGCCCATCGCCGCGCCCACCACGCCTCCGGCGACGGCTGCCACGGGGATGCCGATCCGGGCCGCCTTCAGCCCGGTCCGGTAGTCGCGGATCTTCCAGCCGTTCGCCTTCGCATGGGCGCGCAGTCGTTTGTCCGGGTTGACCGCCACCGGCGAGCCGACCAGGGAGAGCATCGGCAGGTCGTTCGCCGAATCGCTGTAGGCGGCGCACGTGGCCAGGTCCAGGCCCTCCCGCTCGGCCAGGGCGCGAACGGCGTCCGCCTTGGCCTGGCCGTGCAGGATGCCGCCGACCAGGCCGCCGGTGTAGATGCCGTCGACGTGCTCGGCCACGGTGCCCAACGCGCCGGTCAGCCCGAGCCGGGCCGCGATCACCTCGGCCACTTCGACCGGCGTGGCGGTGACCAGCCAGACCCGTTGTCCGGCGTCCATGTGGATCCTGGCCAGGGCGTAGGGCCCCGGCCAGATCTTGTCGGCCATCAGCTCGTCGTAGATCTCCTCGCCCACGGCACGCAGCTCGGCCATGCTGTGCCCGGCGACGAACGACAGCGCCTTGGCCTGAACGTCCTGCACATGGTCGAGGTTCTCCCCGCGGAGCAGGAAGCTGGTCTGCTGCCAGGCGAAGTGGGCGATGTCGCGCCAGGTGAGGAACTTGCGCCGGTACAGCCCGCGGGCCATCTGGAAGATCGAGGCCCCACGCATGATCGTGTTGTCGACGTCGAAGAAGGCCGCCGTCAGCGGGTCGGGCGGCACGGTGAGGGCCTGCTCGACCTCGGCCACTGCGTCGCCCACGCCTTCGGCCACACCCTCGCCGGCCGGCTCGGTGCGCGGTTCGCCGCGCTCACCGGTCGCCATGGCCGTCACTGTATCGGCGCACGTCCGGCGCCGGGATTACCCTGGGCCGATGGCTCGGATCACGCTGATCGGCAAACCGGGATGTCATCTCTGCGACGAGGCGCAGGGCGTGATCGAACGGGTCGCGGCGGACACCGGGGCCGACTGGGAGAAGATCTCGATCGAGGACGACCCTGCCCTGTTCAAGGCCTACTGGGAGCAGATCCCGGTGATCCTGGTCGACGGCAAGCAGCACGGGTACTGGCACGTGGACGAGCAGCGGCTGCGAAGTGCCTTGGACGGCGTCCGCCGGTGGTCCCGACGCTCCTGACTTTGTGCATTCGTTCACAAACCTTAGGCTGGCGGGGTTCCCCACCCGATGAAGGAGCACGTCTGCCCGTGTCCACGCAGAGACCGGCCCGAGGCGTTCACGAAGCGCGCTCGCTGCGCCAGGGAATCCCCGATGCCACCGTGGCCCGGCTGCCGGTCTACCTGCGGGCGCTGAGCGCGCTGGCCGAGACCGGGCTGGCCACGGTCAGCTCCGACGAGCTCGCGGCCGCGGCGGGGGTCGGGTCGGCCAAGCTGCGCAAGGACCTGTCCCACCTGGGCTCCTACGGCACCCGCGGCGTGGGCTACGAGGTGGACTACCTCGTCTATCAGATCTCCCGTGAGTTGGGCCTGACCCAGGACTGGCGGGTGGTGATCGTCGGCGCCGGCCACCTCGGCCAGGCCCTGGCCAACTACGGCGGCTTCGCCTCGCGCGGGTTCACCGTCGCCGCGCTGCTCGACATCGATCCGGGGTGTGTCGGCGAGGTGCTGGCCGGGCACCGGGTAGCCCCGATCGAGGATCTCGAGGTCGTGGTGGCCGGACGCGACGTCCACATCGGCGTCCTGGCGCTGCCGGCGGAGTCGGCGCAGGAGGTCTGCGACCGCCTGGTCGCCGCCGGCATCACCAGCGTGCTCAACTTCGCCCCCTGCGTGCTGGACGTGCCCGACGGGGTGATGGTGCGCAAGGTCGACATGTCCACCGAGCTGCAGATCCTGGCCTTCCATCAGCAACGACGCGGGCCGGGCGCCTTCGCCGCCGAGATCGCGGGGGTGTCGTGACCAGCCCGATCGTGGTCGGCCTGTCGCATCGGACAGCGCCGATGGGCCTGCTCGAGCAGGCGGCGATGACGGCGCAGGACTGCCGGGCGCTCGAGACCCGGCTGTGCAGCGGCGAGGCCGTGGTCGAGGCCGTGGTGCTCTCCACCTGCAACCGGCTCGAGGTCTACGCCACCGTCTCCCGTTTCCACGGCGGGCTCGCGGCCGTGGGCGAGGCGCTGGCCGAGTCCAGCGGGGTCGATCTGCCCGACCTCACCGACCACCTCTACGTGCACTACGAGGATGCCGCGGTGGCGCACCTGTTCGCCCTCGCCGCGGGGCTGGACTCGATGGCCCTCGGCGAGCAGCAGATCCTCGGCCAGGTGCGTTCGGCCCTGCGGGCGGCCCAGGACGGCGGCACCGCCTCCGGCGGGCTGATCCCCCTGCTGCAGCAGGCGCTGCGGGTGGGCAAGCGGGCCCATGCCGAGACCGAGCTGGACCGTGCCGGGGTGAGCCTGGTCGACGCCGCGCTGCGCCAGGCCGGTCGGGTGGTCGGGCCCTTGGCGGCGGCGCACGCCGTGGTGCTGGGGGCCGGGGCGATGAGCGGGCTGGCCGTGGCCACCCTGGCCCGGGCCGGGATCGGCCGGCTGACCGTGGTCAACCGCAGCGCGGAGCGGGCCGAGCGGCTGGCCGCCTCCGCAGGCGGCACCGCAGCGGCGTTGGCCGACCTCGACCAGGCGCTGGCCGAGGCCGACATCGTGCTGGCCTGCACCGGTGCGCTGGGCCGCCTGATCGACGCCTCGGCCGCCAAGACTGCTCTGGCCCGGCGGGACGGCCGGGCCCAGGCCTACCTCGACCTGGCCCTGCCGCGCGACATCGACCCCGCCGTGGCGGATCTGGACGGCGCCACGCTGGTCGACCTGGAGGCGCTCGGCCGGGCACTGGCCGCGGAGCCGATCGGGGCGGAGATCGCCGAGGTGCGCCGGCTGGTCACGGAGGAGGTCGAGGCCTATCTCGGTGCGCTGCGGGTGGCCCAGGTGGCGCCGACCGTGGTCGCGTTGCGCGGGTTGGCGAGCAGCGTGGTCGAGGCCGAGCTGCTGCGGATGCGCTCCCGGCTCGGCGACGGGGTCGAGGACCGCGTTCTCGGCGAGCTCGAGCAGACCGTGCACCGCGTGGTCGAGAAGCTGCTGCACAGCCCGACCGTGCGGGTGAAGGAACTGGCAGCCGAGCCCAACGGCGACTCCTACGCCGCGGCGCTGCGCGAACTGTTCGGTCTGGACCTCAACCGGGTCGCTGCGGTGACCACCCCTGGAGGGATCTCGTGACCCGCGCGCTGCGTCTGGGCACCCGTCGAAGTGCTTTGGCCCTGGCCCAGTCCGGATGGGTCGCGGCCCGGATCGAGGCGGCGGCCACGGCGGCAGGGCGCGACGTCCGGGTGGAGCTGGTCGAGGTGACCACCCAGGGCGACACCTCGATGGCCCCGCTGACCAGCTTCGGCGGTGTGGGGGTGTTCGTCTCCCGGCTGCGCGAGGCGCTGTCGGCCGGTGAGGTGGACCTCGCTGTGCACTCGCTCAAGGACCTGCCGACCGCGGCCGCGCCGGGGCTCGAGCTAGCCGCGGTGCCGGCCCGGGAGGACCCCCGCGACGTGCTGGTGGCGCGCGATCGCCTGGTGCTGGCCGAACTGCCCCCCGGCGCCGTGATCGGCACCGGATCGCCGCGGCGGGCCGCACAGCTGCGGGCGCTCGGGCTCGGGCTCGAGGTGGTCGACCTGCGCGGCAACGTGGACACCCGGATCGGGCGGGTCGGCACCGACCTGGACGCCGTGGTGCTGGCCAGGGCCGGCCTGCTCCGCCTGGGCCGGGCCGAGGAGGCCAGCGAGGTGCTCGACCCGCTGGTCATGCTGCCCGCCCCAGGACAGGGCGCCCTTGCCCTCGAATGCCGCGCCGGTGACACCGAGGTGCTGTCCGCGCTCAGCCCGCTGGACGACGCCGGCACGCGGGCCTGCGTCGGCGCCGAGCGGGCTCTTCTCGCCTCGCTGGAGGCGGGGTGTGCTGCCCCGCTGGGCGCGCTGGCCGAGGTGGTCGAGGGCGAGGACGGCGAGGAGCTGTGGTTGCGCGCGGTCGTCGCCTCCCCCGACGGCGTGCGCAGCATACGGCGCTCGGTCGTGGGGCCGGTGGCCGACCCGGCGGCGCTGGGTGTCGCCCTGGCCGCCGAGTTGCTCGCCGAGGGCGCGGCCGAACTGGTCGGCAGGACGCCGGTGGCCAGCGGTTCCCGTGTGGAGGGTGAGCGGTGAGCGTCGGCTCGGTCTGCTTCGTCGGACTCGGCCCGGGGGACGAGGGGCTGCTCACCCTGCGCGCCGTGGAGCGCCTCGGTTCCGCCGACGTGGTCGTCGTCGACCAGGCCGACCGTTCCTCCGTGCTCGCCGCGCACTGCCGCGCCGACGTGGAGGTGCTGGACGCGGGCTTCGGTGACGACGGCCAGGCGATGACCCTGAATGCACGGGCCAAGCTCGTCGCCCGGGCCGCCCGTCAGGGCGCCGCCGTGGTGCGGTTGATGGACGGCGACCCCGCGACCTTCGCCGGCCTGACCGAGGAGATGCGGGCCTGCCGCAAGGCGGGGGTGCCGTTCGAGGTGGTGCCCGGGGTATCGGCGGTGACCGCCGTCCCGGCGTATGCGGGCATGGTGCTCACCCCGACCGGCAGCGCGGGGGTGCACGTGGTGCACCCGCGGGGTGAGGCCACCGACTGGAGCCGGCACGCCGCTGCCGCCACCACGGTGGTCGTCCTGGGTCCGGTGGCCGACGTGGTCGCGGCGGCAGAGGGCCTGCTCGCCGCCGGCCGCCCGCCGGGCACCCCGATCGCGGTGATCGCCGAGGGCACGACGGTGCGCCAGCGCACGGTCACCTGCCGCCTCAGCGAGGCGGCCGCCACGCTGCCCGCGGCCGGGCTGGCGGTCACGGTGATGGCCGTGATCGGTGACCCGGCAGGCGTAGCGGATTCGGCCCGCTGGTTCGAGACCCGGCCGCTGTTCGGGTGGCGGGTCCTGGTGCCGCGCACCAAGGAACAGGCGTCCCGGATGGCTGCCCGGCTCGCTGCGCACGGGGCGACCGCCGAGGTGGTGCCGACGATCGCCGTCGAGCCGCCGCGCTCGCCGCAGCAGATCGAGAAGGCGGTCAAGGGTCTGGTCACCGGCCGGTACGAATGGGTCGGGTTCACCTCGGTGAACGCGGTCCGCGCGATCCGGGACAAGGTCGAGGCCTTCGGGCTGGACGCCCGGGTCTTCGCCGGGTTGAAGGTGGCCGCGGTGGGCGGGGTGACCGCGGCGGCGTTGCGCGAATGGGGGATCGAGCCCGATCTGGTGCCGGCCGGGGAGACCGAGCAGAGCGCCTCCGGCCTGCTGGAGATCTGGCCTGCGTTCGACGCCGAGACCGACCCGATCGACCGGGTCTTCCTGCCCCGGGCCGACATCGCCACCGAGACCCTGGTGGCGGGGCTGCAGAGCCGCGGGTGGGAGGTGGACGACGTGACCGCCTACCGGACGGTGCGGGCCGCTCCGCCGCCGCTGCAGATCCGGGAGGCGATCAAGAGCGGGCAGTTCGACGCGGTCGCCTTCACCTCGAGCTCGACGGTGCGCAACCTGATCGGGATCGCCGGCAAGCCGCACTCGACCACGGTGGTGGCCTGTATCGGCCCGGCCACCGCGAAGACGGCCCAGGAACTCGGCCTGCGGGTCGACGTGCTCGCCGCAGAGCCCACCGGCGCCGCCCTGGTGGAGGCCCTGGCGGAGTACGGGGCCGGACTGCAGGCGAGCGCCGCGGAGGCCGGCGAGCCCGTCGTCCGGCCGAGCCAGCGCCGGGTCGCCACCCGCCGGAGCGCGAAGTGACGTCGTCCACCGGTGGATTCCCCGCCGTCCGGCCGCGCCGGCTGCGCGCCACGCCCGCGATCCGCCGGATGGTGGCCGAGACCCGGCTGCACCCGGCCGAGTTGGTACTGCCGATGTTCGTCGCCGAGGGGGCGGCGGAGCCACGGGCGATCTCCTCGATGCCCGGCGTCGTCCAGCACAGCCGGGAGAGCCTGCGCAAGGCCGCGGCCGAGACGGCGGCGGCCGGGATCGGCGGGGTGATGCTGTTCGGCGTGCCCGCCACCAAGGACGCGACCGGTGCGGGCGCCTGCGATCCTGACGGTGTGCTGAGCCTCGCCGTCCGCGACGTGGTCGCCGAGGTGGGCCACGACCTGGTGGTGATGGCTGACCTGTGCCTGGACGAGTTCACCGACCACGGCCACTGCGGCGTGCTCACCGCCGAAGGCGAGGTGGACAACGACGCGACCCTGGAGCACTACGGGCGGATGGCGGTGGTGCTGGCCGAGGCCGGCGTCCACCTGGTCGGCCCGAGCGGCATGATGGACGGCCAGGTGCGCGCCGTCCGGACCGCGCTAGACGGCGCCGGGCACGCCGGAGTGTCGATCCTGGCGTATGCGGCCAAGTACGCCTCAGCGTTCTACGGCCCGTTCCGGGAGGCGGTGGCCTCCTCGTTGGAGGGGGACCGGCGGACCTACCAGCAGGATCCGGCGAACGCCGAGGAGGCGCTGCGCGAGGTGGCCCTGGACGTCGCCGAGGGCGCAGACCTGGTGATGGTCAAGCCGGCGATGGCCTATCTCGATCTGGTCAGCCGGGTGGCGGCGTCCGTTTCGGTGCCGGTCGCGGCCTACCAGGTCTCGGGAGAGTACGCGATGATCGAGGCTGCCGCCCAGCGCGGCTGGGTCGAGCGGGACCGCGCGATCCTGGAGTCGCTGACCTGCATCCGCCGGGCAGGCGCTTCGGTGATCTTGACGTATTGGGCCGATGAGGTGTCGCAGTGGCTGCGGAACGGGTGAGTGAGCCGCGGTGGCTGAGCGCGCACGAGCAGCGGGTGTGGCGGGCCTACCTCGACATGTCCCGGTTGCTCGAGGAGCGGCTCGGCCGCCAGCTGACCGAGGACAACGGACTGTCCTCGCCCGAGTACGAGATCCTGGTGCAGCTCTCCGAGGCGTCCGAGCGGCGACTGCGGATGTCCGAGCTGGCCCAGCGTGCCGTCAACTCGCGCAGCCGGCTCACCCACACCGTCGGGCGGATGGAGCAGCGGGGCCTGGTGCGCCGCGAACCCTGCCCGGACGACGGGCGGGGCGTGCTCTGCCAGCTCACCGAGGAGGGCTTGGCCGCGATCGTGGACGCCGCCCCGGGCCATGTCGAGGAGGTCCGCACCTCGTTCTTCGACCCCCTCACCGACGCCGAGGTGGAGGCGCTCGGCGAGGCCCTCACCAAGATCCGCACCCAACTCGGCCGCCCCTGACCGCGGTGATCATGCAATCCGGGTACGCGGATTGGCGGGGCTCGCTGCCCGCCCCCTAGGCCGCGTACCCGGATTGCATGATCACCGCGGGCCAGATGGCAGGGTTGGGGGATGACCTCTGCAGCGCACCCCGCCCCTGAGCCCTACCCCGCCCAGGCCCCGGCCTCCGAGGCGCTCTTCGCCCGGGCGGTCGCCGTCACCCCCGGCGGGGTGAACTCGCCGGTGCGCGCGTTCAAGGCCGTCGGCGGAACCCCGCGGTTCATGGCCAGCGGCACCGGCGCCTACCTGCGTGACGTCGATGGGCGCGAGTACGTGGACCTGGTCTGCTCCTGGGGCCCGATGATCCTGGGTCACGCCCACCCGGCGGTGCTGGACGCCGTGAGATCGGCTGCGGCGCACGGGTTCTCCTTCGGCACCCCGAGCGAGAACGAGGTGGCTCTGGCCGAGGAGCTCGTGGCCCGGGTGGAGCCGCTCGAGCAGGTGCGGCTGGTCTCCTCGGGCACCGAGGCCACGATGAGCGCGCTCCGCCTGGCCCGAGGGATCACCGGGCGGCCGGCGGTGGTGAAGTTCGCCGGCCACTACCACGGGCACGTCGACGCCCTGCTGGCCGCAGCCGGCTCGGGGGTGGCCACCTTCGCCCTGCCGGACAGCCCCGGAGTGACCGGAGCCAGCGCCGCCGACACCGTCGTGCTGCCCTACAACGACCTGGCCGCAGTCGAGGCGGCCTTCGCGGCGCACGGCCACCGGATCGCCGCGCTGATCACCGAGGCGGCGGCCGGCAACATGGGGGTGGTGCCTCCCGTGCCCGGCTTCACCGCCGAGCTGCGCCGGATCACCGCCGAGCACGGCGCCCTGCTGATCTCCGACGAGGTGATGACCGGGTTCCGCGTCTCCCCGGCCGGCTGGTTCGGCCTGGAGGGCGTGGCCCCCGATCTGTTCACCTTCGGCAAGGTGATGGGCGGCGGGTTCCCGGCCGCCGCGTTCGGTGGGCGGGCCGAGCTGATGGCCCACCTGGCGCCGTCCGGGCCGGTCTACCAGGCGGGCACCCTGTCCGGGAACCCGGTGGCCACCGCGGCCGGGCTGGCCACTCTGCAGCAGTGCACCGACGAGGTCTACATCCACCTGGCGGACGCCGCCGAGCAGCTGTCGGGCGCGGTGCACCAGGCGCTGGACGCGGCGAGCGTGCCGCACACGATCCAGCACGCGGGGAGCATGTTCAGCGTGTTCTTCACCGGCCACCCGGTGACGGACTACGCGAGCGCCAGGACGCAGGACACCGGGGCCTTCCGTGCCTTCTTCCACGCCATGCTCGAGCGCGGCGTCTACCTGCCGCCGAGCGCCTTCGAGGCCTGGTTCCTCTCCGCCGCACACGACGCCCAGGCCCTCGACCGCGTCATCGCCGCCCTCCCCGCCGCCGCTGCAGCCGCTGCAGCCGCTGCAGCAACCCGCTGATGCTCCGCGGGGGTACACGAATCGACGTCGGCGGGGCCACAAACGTGTACCCCTGCGGAGTGTGAGCAGGTTCAGGTGGGAGGATCGGGGGGTGAGTGAGCGGACTGTGGTGCATCTGTTGCGGCATGGCGAGGTGGAGAACCCGGCGAAGATCCTTTATGGACGGCTGCCGGGCTATGTGCTGTCCGCCCGCGGGCACGCCATGGCCGAACGGGCACGGGACTACTTCGCCGATCGCGACGTCACCCGGATCGTGTCCTCGCCGATGGAGCGCGCTGGGCAGACCGCCGCTCCGCTGGCGCAAGCGCTCGGCCTCGAGGTAGCTGTCGACGGTCGGCTGATCGAGGCCGCGAACGTGTTCCAGGGCAAGCCGTTCGGCATCGGGGACGGCGCCCTGCGTGCCCCGAGTGCCTGGCGCCACCTCTACAACCCGTTCCGCCCCTCCTGGGGTGAGCCGTACGCCCAGGTCGCCCAGCGGATGCATGCCGCGATCTCCGCTGCCCGGGATGCCGCGCCGGGTCACGAGAGTGTGCTCATCAGCCACCAGATGCCGATCTGGATCGTGCGGCTGAGCGCCGAGAAGCGCCGGCTGTGGCACGACCCGCGGCGGCGACAGTGCAATCTCGCCTCGGTCACCTCCTTCCACTTCGACGGTTCGCGGCTGGCGCTGATCTCCTACGCCGAGCCGGCCGCCGACCTGGTCGCCGGGGCGTCCAAGGTCTCCGGGGCCTGAAGGCGAACGACACGCGATGCGCACCCATCCACGAGCACGGGCCGGACGACGGGCCGGACGCGGCGCGATGATCGGCGCACTGGCGCTCGTCGCCGTCCTGACCGGGTGCTCAAAGGACTCCTCCGGCGGCTCCGCGGCCGACTCCGCCGGGGGCGACGGCAGGTTCGTCGCCGGCAAGGGCACGATCACCGTGCTCGACCCCGGCCGTCGCGGCGAGCCGATCGGTCTGGTCGGCACCACCCTGGAGGGCACCCGGCTCGACCTGGCCACCCTGCGCGGCAAGACCGTGGTGCTCAACGTCTGGGGGTCCTGGTGCGCGCCCTGCCGCAAGGAGGCGCCGGACCTGGAGGCGGCCTACGCGCAGTTGAAGCCCCGCGGCGTCGAGTTCGTCGGGTTGAACGTGCGTGAGGAGGACCCGGCTCAGGCGCGGGCCTTCCAGCGCACCTTCGGGGTCACCTATCCGAGCCTGGCGGACGACGGCGGGAGCCTGCAGCTCGCGCTGCGTGGCGCCGTGGCACCGAACGCGATCCCGAGCACCCTGGTGCTGGACGGCGAGGGTCGGATCGCGGCCCGAGTCTCCGGGTCGACTACGAAGATCACCCTGGTCGGGGTGGTCGAGTCGGTGCTGACCGGTACCCCGTTGGTCGACCTGCCCAAGCCCACCGCCTCGGCCACACCGTGAGTGCACCTGAGGCCGTGCTCGACGGGTCGCTGCTGTTCGCGGTCCCGATCGCGGTGGCGGCCGGCCTGGTCTCCTTCCTCTCCCCGTGTGTGCTGCCCCTGGTGCCGGGCTTCCTCGGCTACGTGACGGGGCTGAGTGGGGTCGACCTGGAACAGCAGCGCCGGGGTCGGATGGTGGCCGGGATCGGCCTGTTCGTGCTCGGGTTCACCGCGGTCTACGTCCTGATCGGGGCCACCACCGGGGCCCTCGGGGGCCTGCTGACCGCCCGGTCCGATCTGCTCACCCGGGTGCTCGGCGTGGTCGTGGTGATGCTCGGCCTGGTCTATCTCGGGGTGATGCCGCTGTTCGGCGGGGAGCGCAGGCTCGACCTGCGCCCGGCTGCCGGGCTGGCCGGTGCCCCGCTGCTCGGCGCCGTGTTCGGCCTCGGCTGGACGGCGTGCACCGGCCCCACCCTGGGCGCGATCCTGGCGCTGACCCTGGACGGCGCCAGTGCCACCCGCGGCGCGGTGCTGGCCACCGCCTACAGCCTCGGGCTCGGCATCCCGTTCCTGTTCGCCGGGCTGGCCTACCGGCGTGCGCTGGGCGCCCTCGGCGTCGTCCGCAGACATCGGGTGCTGGTCACCCGGATCGGTGGCGTGATGCTGATCGTGGTCGGACTGCTCCTGGCCAGCGGCGTCTGGACCGCCCTGATGCAGCAGGTGCAGGGCAGGATCTCCGGATTCGAGACGGTGCTCTGATGGCGGACCGAGCGGGGTCGGGGATCGACACCGAGGGTGCATTCACCGAGCTCGAGCCGGTGGAGGAGACGACGGTCCGCCAGCCCTCGTTGAGCCTGGGCGGTTGGTCGCGCTGGGCCTGGCGGCAGTTGACCAGCATGCGCACCGCGCTGCTGCTGCTCTTCCTGCTCGCCGTGGCCGCGGTGCCCGGGTCGATGCTGCCGCAGCGCCGGATGGACCCGAGCCTGGTCGGCGACTACCTCGCCGACCATCCCTCGGCCGGGCCCTGGCTGGATCGGCTGAGCTTCTTCGACGTCTACTCCTCGCCCTGGTTCTCGGCGATCTACCTGCTGCTGTTCATCTCGCTGATCGGCTGCGTGATCCCGCGGGCCCGGCTGCACCTGCGGGCGGTGCGCGCCGCGCCGCCGCGCACCCCGCGCCGTCTGGAGCGGCTCGAGGAGCATGTGCGGTTCGAGGCGCCGTCCGGCACCTCGGCGGAGGCGACGCTGCAGGCGGCCCGCCAGGAGCTCGGGCGGCGCCGCTACCGGGTCGCCGATTACGAGGGGTCGGTGTCCGCCGAGCGGGGCTACGTGGCGGAGACCGGGAACCTGGTCTTCCACCTCGCCCTGCTCGGCCTGCTCGTGGCCCTGGCCTGGGGGTCGCTGACCACCTACTCGGGGCAGGCCGTGGTGGTCGAGGGCAAGACCTTCGCCAACGTGATCACCCAGTACGACGCGTTCACTGCCGGGCCCCTGGTCGACACCGGCGATCTGCCGCCGTTCCGGTTCACCCTGGACTCCTTCCGGGTGGAGTTCGAGACCGAGGCCGGTGGCCAGCTGGGCTCCCCGCGCGAGTTCGACGCCACGATCACCGTGTACGACACGCCGGGCGCGCCGCCGCGCACGCTGACCATCCGCCCCAACCACCCGCTGGACGTGAACGGCACCCGGGCGTTCCTGGTCGGCAATGGCTACGCGCCGAGCATCACCGTCACCGACGGCAGTGGCGACGTGGCCTTCCGCGGCGCGGTGACCACCCGCCCCCAGGACGGCAACTACAAATCGATCATGGTGGTCAAGGTCCCCGACGCCGCTCCGCGCCAGATCGGGTTGGCCGGGGTGTTCCTGCCCACCTACGAGCTCGAGGACGGCGTGCCCGTCTCGCTGTTCCCCCAGCCGCTCAAACCCCGGCTGTTCCTGCTCGTGTTCGTCTCCAAGCCGGGCGAGGACGGGTTGAACGTGAACAGCGGCATCCCTCAGTCGGTGATGCGCCTGGACACTCGAGCGATGACCCAGCTGACGGCGACGGACGGCAAGCCCCTGCGGCTGCTGATCGAGCCGGGCGCGACGGCCACCCTGCCGGACGGCGCGGGAACCGTGCGCTTCGACGGGTTCGCCCGCTTCGCGGCGCTGGACATCCGGCGGGACCCGTCGAAGCCTTGGGCCCTGGGCACGTCCTTGTTGGCCCTGGCCGGGGTGACCCTGTCGTTGTTCGTCCAGCGTCGCCGGGTGTGGGTGCGCGCGGTGGACGGTGCCGATGGCCGTTCCGTGGTCGAGGTGGCAGGGTTGGCCCGAGGCGAGGACGGCGGCCTCGCCCACGCGGTGGCCTCGGTGGCCGCCGCCCTGGGCGCCGGCGACGGCGTGGACACCGCGATGACGCAGCATGCGAACACGAAGGAGTAGCCGGTGGCGGTCGAACAGAGCCTGGCGCAGTTGAGCAACACCCTCATCTACTCCTCGATGCTGGTGTACACCGGTGCCCTGGGGTCGTTCGTGGCCGATCTGGCCGCGCGGGGTGCCCAGGCCGACCGGGCCAGGCTCGCGGAGCCGGTCGAGCAGCTCGCCCATGTCGGGGCGCCGTCTGACCCGACTGCTGATGCCGGGACGAACCTGGCCGCCGCCACGACGCAGGCCCGGGGGTCGCGGGCGGGTGGCATCGCGATGTCGCTCACCTGGCTGGCCCTGGCCCTGCACGTGGGCGCGGTGATCGCCCGCGGCGCCTCGGTGCAGCGCGCCCCCTGGGGCAACATGTTCGAGTTCGCCGTCTCCGGGTCCGTCGTGGTGACCGCCGTCTACCTGGCCGTGGCCAGCCGGCGTGACATCCGCTACCTGGGCACCTTTGTGATCGGGCCGGTCCTGCTGACCCTCGGGCTGGCCCTGACCGTCTTCTACGCCGAGGCTGCTCAGCTGGTGCCGGCGTTGCGCAGCTTCTGGCTGCTGATCCACGTGTCGGTGGCCTTCGTGGCCTCCGCGATCTACACCCTGGCCTTCTCCACCACGGTGCTCCAACTGGTGCAGGAGCGCCGGGAACAGGCTCGACTCGCCGGGCGCACGCCGTCCCGGGGTCGGTTCATGGACGCACTGCCCGGTTCACGCGACCTGGAGCGGTCGGCCTACCGGCTGCACATCGCGGCCTTCCCATTGTGGGGCTTCACCCTGATTGCCGGCGCCATCTGGGCCGAGGGCGCCTGGGGCCGGTACTGGAACTGGGACCCCAAGGAGACCTGGAGCTTCGTGATCTGGGTGGTCTACGCGGCTCACCTGCACGCCCGGGCCACCCGGGGCTGGGACGGGCGCCGCGCGGCCTACATCGTGCTGCTCGGCTACGCCTGCCTGCTGGCGAACTTCCTGCTGGTGAACTTCTTCGCGGTCGGCAAGCACACCTACGCGAAGTAGATCCTGCGAAGCAGGTCAGCCGGGCTGGCCGCTGAGGTCGTCGCCGTCGCCGTCCCGTTTGGCCTTCTCCTCGGCTTCACGCCGGCGTCGCTCGAGTGAACGCAGGAACTCCGGGTCGTCGTCCGGCGCCACGACCGGGCGGCCGGTACTGTCGCGGGGACCGACCGGCGAGGCCGGCCGCCGGCCCAGGGTGAGGTAGGCCAGGGCGCCGGCGAGCGGGAACAGCACGATCCCGACCAGCCACACCGCACGGGGCAGCAGCTTGACCTCTTCCGGCCGGCTGCGCAGGCAGTCCACAGCCGCATAGATCGCCACCCCGACGGTGACCAGCAACATGAGGGCGCGTGCCATGCCTCCACTGTAAGTCGTGCGCGCAACTGCACCGAACGTTCAGCGCTGCATTACCCGTGGATCGGTGGCCGGTGGGTCCATTCCCAGCTCCGTGCTGGACCGGCCCTGCGGTCAGGGTTGGCGGCCTACGGGTGTCCGTGCCTGGGTGCTGTACCGGGTGCTGATCTCGCGGGCCCGGGCCGGGCGGCCCACCAGCGGCCCGCTGACGGCGTCGATGCCGAGCCGGCGGGCGGCGTCCAGTTCCTCGGTGGTGGTGACGCCGTCGGCGAGGCAGCGCAGTCCCATGCGGCGGCAGGCGGCGACCGCTGCCGCGCCCGGCACCGGGTGGGTGGGCATGGCCTCGGTCACGCTGCTGTGCAGGGAGATGCCGGACAGGGGGAGGGTGCGCAGCAGCACGGTCGCGGCCGAGGGCTCGACCACGCCGGTCAGGATCACCTCGGCGCCCTGGGCGCGTAGCAGAGTGAGCGCGGGCCGCACCTGGGCGCCGTCCGAGACGGTGGCAGCGTCGACGGCGATCACCAGTGCGGTGGGCGGCAGGCCCCGGCGCTCCAGGTGGCCGAGCACCGTGGCCGGCAGGTCGGGATCGGCGAGCTGCGCCGCAGTCAACCGAACGGCAAGCCGCCCGATCGGGAAACCCGCTGCGTACCAGGCGGAGACGGCGTCCAGGCCGCAGTCGATCACCTGCATGCCGAGTACCCCGGCCAGCCCCATCTCCTCGGCGGCGCTCACCAGCCGATCGACCGGCACATCACTGCCGTCGACCCGGGTCCAGCGCGGCAGCGCCTGCATGGCGATCGTGATGTCCTGCTCGGCGTGCTCGCCCAGCCGCACGATCGGCTGGAAGGCGGCCTGGATCCGTTGCGCCCGGAGCGCCTCGCGCAGCTCGATCTCCAGGGCACCCGCCACCATGGCCCCGGCGTGCTGGACCCGGTCGTAGCTGCGCCAGGCGGTCCGGCTGCCCTCGCCGGTGTCGGTGAGCGTCGCCGCGTGCAGACGTGCCTCCTGCGCGGCCCGCAGCAGCATCTCGCCGGTGGTCAGCTCCGCGTCGGAGACGGCGATGCCGATCGCATAGGCGACTGTGGTCATCCGCACCCCGCTGCTCATCGGCTCGGCGAGCAGGGCGGCGAACCGGGCGGCGTGGCCCTCCGCTCCGCCGGGGCCGACGCCCTCGGTGAGCACGGCGAAGGCCGACGGGCCGAGCTCGACCACGGTGTCCTGCGCGGGCAGCCAGGCGCGCAGCCGCCGCACCGTCTGACGGGCGATGTCGGCCGGCCCGGAGGTGCCCAGCGCGGTCAGCACCTGTTCGGGATGAGCGACGTCCAGGACCAGGACGGCGACTTCGCCGCCGACCACGTCCCGGCGGGCCAGGGCGCCCTCGCACCGGGAGATCAGGTGGGACCGCTGCTGCGCGGCGTCGGGATCGGCGCCGGCCTCGGCCGGCCCGCCGACGTCCAGGCCGGCAGAGATGCGTTCGGCGAGTTCGGTCACCGCCACCGACCGGCGATTGGTGCGTCGGGCCAGGGCCAGGACCGGGACGGCGACCAGGATGGTGAGTGCTCCGGTCAGGGCGAGCACGGTCAGGATGCCGGTGGGGATGGTGGACGGCCCGGTGAGGGCGAATGCGGACAGCAGGGCCACCACGCAGGCGGAGCTGAAGAACGCGGTGTGCCGGTGCCGCCACCAGGTCGCGGGCCGGGGCAGGCCCGGCGCCCGAGCGAGCAGGGCCGAGGCGGCGCGCTCGACGGTCGGGGTGGTCTCGGCGCTCATGGCGTCTCCCGGCATGCGTTCGGCGAAGGCGCCCCCTCGCCAGTGCGCAATGCGTCGGCTGCTCAGGGCCGGGTCTTGAGCCCTACAGGTGAACCGCGCACGCCGGCTGGCCTAGGCTGGCGGTGTGAACCCGCTGGTGAAGTACTCGCTGGCCCGACTGGTGCTCTTCGTGGCCGCGCTCGCCGTGGTGGCCTATGCCGGCGACGCCGGACGGCTGCGGTGGTGGTCGATCCTGTTGGCCGCCGTGATCTCGATGCTGCTGGCCTATGTGCTGCTGCGTCCGCTGCGGGAGCAGGCCGCCGAACACCTGCAGAACCGGGTGCAGAGCCGCCTCAAGGACGCTCCCCATGGCGTGGGCAGCGGCGACGAGCTGGCCGAGGACGCCGAGGTGGAGCAGCAGTTGCGCTCAACCCAGGGCCAGACCGACCCCCAGTAGGGCTGCGTAGACCAGTTCCAGCCGTCCGGTGTCGCGGAGCACCGGCAGCAGGGCGAGCCCGGTGTCACCGCGCCGGACGGTGCGTGCGGGGGCGGTCGCCGCGGGCAGTGCAGCCACCGCCAGCAATGCCCCCGGCGTCGCCGGGGCCAGCGCCAGGGCCACGGCGAAGGCCAGGGCGACCAGGCCCAGGTACAGCCGCCGGGTCGCCGGGGCGCCGAGGCACACGGCCAGGGTGTGCTTGCCCACCGCGGCGTCGGTCGGCACGTCGCGCAGGTTGTTGGCCACCAGGATCGCGCAGGCCAGTGCCCCGATCGCGACCGCGCCGCCGATCGCGGCCACGCTGATCCTGCCTGCCTGGGTGAAGGTCGTGCCCAGCACGGCGACCAGGCCGAAGAAGACGAAGACGAACACCTCGCCCAGGCCCGCGTAGCCGTAGGGACGCCGTCCGCCGGTGTAGAACCAGGCGGCCAGAATGGCCGCCACGCCGACGCCGATCAGCCACCAGGCGCCGCTGAGTGCGACCAGGCCCAGCCCGGCCAGCGCCGCGACGCCGAAGCCGGCGAAGGCGGCGCGCTTCACCGCGGCCGCCGGTGCCGCGCCGGAGCCGGTGAGCCGGAACGGCCCGACCCGGTCGTCGTCGGTGCCGCGGATCCCGTCGGAGTAGTCGTTGGCGTAGTTCACGGCGACCTGCAGCGCGAGGGCCACCAGCAGCGCAAGAACGGCCCGCCCGAGGTGGGCCCCGTCCAGGGCGGCGGCGGCGCCGGTGCCGACCAGCACCGGCGCGATCGCCGCCGGCAGGGTGCGCGGGCGGGCCGCGGAGATCCACTGCGCCCGGGTCGCCACGGGGCGCAACGCTACCTCCCGGCGAGCCTCAGGATCGCCGCTCGGTCGGGCTTGCCCGGGCCGCGCAGCGGCAGTTCGTCCAACACCAGCAGGCGCCGGGGAGCCGCGGCGGGCTCGAGCCGTTTCGACACGTGGGCGACCACCTGCTCGAGTGAGGGGGCGACGGCGGCGGGTCGCAGCACCAGTGCGGCCACGACCTGCTGCCCCCAGCGGGGGTCGGGCACCCCGATCACCACCGCCTCGGCCACCCCTGCCAGCTCCAGCAGGGCCTCCTCGACGGCCCGCGGCGACACGGTCACGCCTCCGGTGATCACCGCATCGTCCAGCCGGCCCAGCACTCGCAGTTGCCCGGGCTGGTCGGTGTCCCACCGTCCGGCGTCGTCGGTGCGGAACCAGCGGACGCCGTCCGGCCCGGTGGAGAACGCGGTCGAGGCGGTGCCCAGGTATCCGCGGGCCACGGTGGCCCCACCGAGGTAGAGGCGCCCGTCGCCGTCCACGGCCGCCTCGACGCCGTCCAGGGGGCGGCCGTCGTAGACGCAGCCGCCGCAGGTCTCGCTCATGCCGTAGGTGGTGACCACGCGAACGCCTATACCACGGGCCCGCCCCAGCAGCGTCGGGGCGGCGGCGGCTCCCCCGATCAGCACGGCGTCCAGCCCGGTCAGCGCGTCCAGCGCCGGGCCACCGGCCTCGAGCAGCCGAAGCAATTGGGTGGGCACCAGTGCGCTGTAGCGGCGTCCGGTGCCGTCCATGGCCTGGGCCGCGTCAGCGAACGCGGCGGGTTCGAATCCGCCGGCCAGGTCCATCGCCACGGGGCGGGTGCGGGAGACCAGCGACCGGACGAGGACCTGCAGCCCGGCCACGTGATGTGCCGGCAGGGCGAGCAGCCAGCGGCCGGGCCCGCCGAGACGATCGTGGGTGGCCGACACCGAGGCGAGCAGCGCCGAGGCCTGCAGCAGTACCCCGCGTGCACGGCGGGCGGAGCCGGAGGTGGCCACCACCGCGACCGTCGGGTCGTCGGGGTCGTCGTCTGCGCTGCCCAGCGTTGCGGGCAGCGTGAGCTGGACATGGCCGGGCAGATGCGGGGCGAGTGCCGGGCCGGCGCCGCTGAGGGCGGCGGCCAGGGCGGGGAGCAGGTCGAGCGCCGCCGGTCCTGTGATCACAGGGATGGGTTGCAGCGCGCGCTCACTCACCCGGCCAGCGTAGGCGCCCGCCGCCGAACGGTGGAGATCGGGATGCCGGGTTGTGCGCGCGTCGGCCCGGGCTGGAGTGGCCGCAGTGGCAGGCTGATCGGGTGCAGTCGGTGGAGCAGGCACTGGCGGCGTTGGGGCGCCTCGAGCCGCACCTCGCCGAGGATGCACGCGCCGCCTGGGCGGCCCTGGTGGGCGACGCGGGTCCGGAATCGTTGACCCAGTGGCGGCTGCAGCAGTACTGCTGGGACGAGCTGCCGCAGACCTGGCTGCCGGGGACGGGCTCCCGCTGGCGCCTCGCCGAGGCGCTCGCCGCCCTGCTCGACGGGCTGGGACTGAGCCGGTATGCCCAGATCGCTCGCGGGGAGATCACCCGGGAGGTGCTCTCGATCAGCCAGCAGGCGCCCGAGCGTGGGCGCGCGATGGCCCGCCGGGCCGCGCAGCGCTCGGGCATCGAGCCGCCGAGCACCGAGCTGTTCACCTGGGGCACCAGCCTGGGACCCGCCGAGTCGTTCGCCCAGGAGGCGGTGGCGGACACCCTCGAACTGGCCGTCGCCGCCGGGGAGCTGGTGCCGGGCACCCGGGGCTGGCGTGACAGGCAGAGCGAACTCACCTTGAGCGTGCTGACCAGCCCGAGGACGGAATTGCGGGGGGAGACGCCCTACGAGGGGGTGCTGACCGAACGGCTGGGCCGCTGGGTGCGGGGGGCGCGCTCGACCACGCGCAGCTCCATGATCGCCCCGCTGGCCGGCCGGCTGCTCGAGCCGGTGGTGCCGCTGGCGGGCGCGGCCGCCCGGGCGTTGCTGCAGCCGCTGGACTGGCTGCTGACCGAGGTGGGGGAGGGGCTGACCCTGACCGCAGCCGGGTACCTGCCTCCGCGCACCGTGGCCCGGGCGCTGGACGCCCTCGGCTGGCGGGAGGAGCTGATCGGCGCCTCCCATCGCGAGGTCGACGCGTACCCGGTGCTCGTGCTGCGCGAAGCGGCGACCCGGCTCGGCCTGGTCCGTCGGCGCGGCTCCCGGCTGCTGCTCACCCCGACCGGTCGCGCCGCAGCGGTCGAGGGGCAGGTCCTGTGGAGCGCGCTGGCCGGCCGGTTGGTCGGCCCCGACCACACGGCGCTGGCGGTCACCTGGGAGGTGGTGCTCGCGGTCCTGGAGACCGGCGACATCGTGGTCGAGGAGGACGTGCGAGCCCTCGTGCAGGCCGTGGTCACCGAGTCGGGGTGGCGCGTGGCCGGACGACGCCAGCCCGCTGAGGCGGACACCTCGCCGCTGTTCTTCGCCGTCCTGCGCGAGCTGCGCTGGCTGGAGCTGATGGAGGAGTCCGGCGCCCTGCTCGGCCGGCGGCTCAGCGCGAAACCCGGTGCGAGCGACCTGTTCCGGGCCGCGCTGCGGCACCGGGTGCTGCACCGCGACGTCGTCCTGGAGTGAGCCGTTCTGACCGCAGCGCTATGCCGGTCAGTAGGGTGGGGTGGGCCAGGCGTCGGGGAGGTGGCCGTCGGCGTGCAGGGGTGGTGGGTGGTCGGGTGGTTCGTTCATGTGGTGTCCGGAGGGGGTGCGCCAGGTGATGGTGCCCGTGTCGGGGTCGTGTTCGGGGGTGACCCGGCGTGGTGTTTGAGCAGGTGGTGGAAGCGGCAGAGGGGGTGCAGGTTGTCCTCGCTGGTGGTGCCGCCGTCGGCGTAGGGAACGACGTGGTCGAGGTCGCAGGTGGTGGCGGGGCGGCGGCAGCCGGGGAAGGTGCAGCGGTGGCTGCGGGCGCGGACCAGGGCTTTGAGGGAGGGGGTGTAGCCGGGGTGGGTGGCGGTGGCTCCGATGCCGATGATGCTGCCGTGGGTGGGTGAGTGGGGCCGGTCGTCGAGGATCTGGGCGCGCCACAGGGCGCGCTGGCCGTGGTCGGTGAGGAGGGCGGCCAGGGTGCGGGCGGGGATCGGTCCGTGGCCCTCGGCCTCGATCAGGCCGAACGCGGTCGGGTGGCTTTCCCGGTCCACAGGGCGGTGAGGACCTGGTAGGGGATGGTGATGTTCAGGCAGACCCGGGGTTCGACCCGCACGGCCACCGGCCCGGCCACCGCGGCTCCCGGCGTCACTGTCTCGGCGCCGGCGGCCGGGGCGGGGTCGCTCGGGGTGGTGGGTGCGGTGATGAGGTCGAACAGGACGTCGGCCATGGTGAGGGCTCGTTGATCGGCGGCCGCGGCGCCCTGCCCCCGGGTGTCGGGGTTGGCGGCGGCCGCTTTGGCGACCAGCGCGGCCCGCAGCGCGGCCACCGAGGCGATGCTGCCCTGGTAGGACAGCGCCGCCCGGCCATACCCCTGTTGCCGGGTGGTGACCGTGTCACGTTCTTGCGCCAGGTCATCGAGCAGGGCGCGGTAGCGGGTGGGGTCGGCCTGGGCGATCAGGCGTTCCAGGCGGGTGCGGAGCCCGACCTCACCGACCTGTTCGGCGTAGGGCAGGATCCGGGTCTGGACCCAGGCCCGTTCCCGGGCCCCGGGCAACTTCCCCGATTCCCGGGCGATCACCCGGGCCCGACCCGTGGTCAGGGTCCCCTCGTGCAGGGCGCGGTACAGGACCGGGTGGTCCTCGGCCCAGGTCGCGATCATCTCCACCCGGCCCGCAACCCGGACGGGCTGGTCCTCGCCAACGCCGCGACCTCCTCGATCGCGGCGGCCAGGGCACGCTGTTCGGGGTCACGCACCCACTCCGGGAGCCGGCCGTCGGCGTCCAGGTCGAGGTCCTCGGGGTGGCGGGCCTGGTAACGCCAGGCCAGTTCCCGGGTCAGGCGGGCCTGGGTCAGCTCGGCGTGGGTGATCACCTGCCGGCACGCCATCGCCGCGGAGACCACCTCGGCGTCGCTCAGGCCGCTGGGCTGGGACTCGACCAACGTCACCGCCGCCGCCGTCACCAGACCCGGCGCCACCCCACCCGGGGTCAGGAACGCCCGACACACCCCACCGGCAGCGGCGTCCCGGGCGTCCTCACCGTCCTCACCGGCAGGGCCCCCGTCGCGGAACCACGTCCACAACTGCTCCTGCACCGCATACCCGCCGGCACGCTCCCGGTGCTCCGCCACCTGCGCCGCCAAGGCCGCGTTCTCGGCCACCAGGGCAGCAACCTGCTCCGAGAGCCGCCCGATCTCAGCGGTCTCCGCATGCAGCAGGTCAACACCGGACATACCACCAGTCTACTCGAACATATATTCGAATGCTAGTAGAATGAATTGGCCCATCGGCACGGGGCCTCGACAGCCAGCCGAAGATCGGCTCAGTCGGGGCTCCTGAGGAAGTCCGAAGAGCTGAACACCCGGCCCAGGCCGGCCAGCACCGCCTCCACGGCTGCCGGACCTCCGTCGCCTACGGCGTTCGGGAGGGAGGCTCCTTCGAAGAGCCGGACGGCGATCGTGTCCAACAGGTGGGCTGCCGACGCCGACAACGGAACCCCGGTGCTGGCCACGAGATCGTCGAGCATGTCCAGGGCGAGGCGCGCCACCGCCGGGTCGCCGTCTGCCGGTTCGGTCAGGCTGTAGAGCAGGCCCGGCACACTGCACACCGCCTCGATCTCGCTCGGTGCACGCGTGAACCCGGTGAGGTCGGCGTCGTCGTCACCGACCAGACCAAGGTCGCCCACCCGCAAGACCCACTGGACGCGGCCACCGCGCAGAGCCACCCGGGTGGCGCCCGACGAGTCCAGGAACCAGAGGGTGTAGAGCGCAGGCTCGGGGTCGTCGGGGCTCAGGCGTAGCCCGATCACGTTGACGATCTCGGGGATCACTGGAACGCCCGGTCGCCGTACTTCCTGAGCTGGCTGAACAGGCGGCCGTACTCCTTCATCGTCCAGTTCCCTTCGCCGTAGCGGCTGTTCAGCATCCGAGTCGCGAAGGCTTTGCCGTTCTCGGTGACGTACGGCTTGCCCTCCGGGTGATGCTGCACCCACGTGGGTATGTCCGTGGCCTTCTCCTTGCCACTGCCCGAGACAGGCTTCTTGAACTCGCCGTGCTGGGAGGGAGTCTCGGTCGGTTGACTCTCCCGGCCGTGACGTCTGGAGTACATCACCGTCGCGTCGCGGGAGAGCTCCGCAGCACCGACCGTCCCGACCACGACACCTGTGATGGCAGTGACTCCGGCCACGGCGAGTGCGGCTCCACCGGCCTGGGCGGGAACGCCGGCGAAGGCCCCGATCCCGGTCAGGTCCAGCCCGGTGCCAATGGCCATCAACAGGGCTCCGGCCACGATCAGCGCCAGATCTCCGGCGATCTTCAGGGCGTCGGGGGCCACGTCGGCCAGCCACTTCCAGAAGCTCTCCTCGTCACCCTGCGGTGGCAGTGAGGCACTGGCTGCATCGACAACGTCGGCGAGCTGCTCGGCAGAGGAGCCCAGGCTCCAGCGGGCATGACGAAGGATCAGCTCCGCCCGGGCGTGCGCCCACCATGCAGCCGGGTAGGGCGAGACGGCCTCGGCGTAGGCCTGCAGCTGGATCGCCTCGGCGGCGCGGGTCTGTGCCAACCGGATCGCCTCGGCGTAGAGGTCGAATGCGTCGGCCAGTGCATCGAGAGTGCCGGCCTGCCCGGAGAAGAAGCTGCGGGCTGAGTCGATCCGGGCGCGTGCTGCGACCCCGCCGTCGCCCCGCCAGTCGGAGGCCGCCGCGTGCGATTGCTCCAAGGAGTCGGCCAAGGGGCGAAGGCCGTCACTGGCCAGGTGGCGGAGACGACCGGCATAGGACGAGACCTCGGCGGCGTTCCCGGGGATCAACTCATCGGCGCGCAGCGTCGTGGCGCTGCTCACGGTGTTCCCGAGGTGTACAAGCTGGAGGTGGTGTCGTCCAGGGCGTCAGCCGCCCCGCCATCCTGTTCGCGATACGCATGCCCTGCACCGTCGATCAGGGCCGCGGTGGCGGTGAGGCGGTCGGCGGCGGCGTAACCGGCCGCGTCCCAACGATCGTTGAAGGTCCTCACCGACTCGATCAGGCGGCGTTGCTCCCCGAGTGAGGCCAGGTCGATCGCGAGGCCGTCCACGGAGTCGAGAAGGGCTCCGATCAGGCCCGGGTCGGCCGCCAGGTCGGCGACGCGGTGGAGCTGTTCCGGGCGGGCGCTGAACACCCCCTGGGACATGGTTCTCCTTCGATCGTGGCAACGACCTCTCGATCGAAACACCAGCGGTGCGGCCGGGGGACGGCCGAACTGTCGGTGGGGGGACGGCAGAATCGCCGGTGGCTGATCCGGTGTCACCCGAACGGGCTAGGCTGCCGCCAGCTGGATCGTCGATGGCAGCCGAAGGCACGAGGGGGGCGGAGTCCAGTGCAGGTGCAGTACCCGAGCGCATCGTGGCGCCCGCTGGGCACGCAGTCTGAGCCGCGGATCACCCCGCGGGTGCTGATCTTCCACACCATGGTCGGCTACCTGAAGAGCACCGACAGTCTGTTCCGCGGCCAGGGCTACACCGGCACGGAGTCGCATTTCGGCGTCGGCGGCCCGTGGGACGGCGCCTCCCTCGACGGCGCGGTCTGGCAGTGGCAGTCGCTCGACCATCAGGCGGACGCCCAGAACGCGGGCAACGCCTACGCCACCTCGATCGAGACCTCGGACGGCGGCGACCCGCTGCGGGCGTGGTCCACCAAGCAGCTCAACGCGCTGGTCGCCCTGGGCATCTGGTGGTGCCAGCAGACCGGCGCCCCGGCCCGCAAGGTCACCTCGACGTCGCAGTCCGGCATCGGCTACCACGCCCAGTTCAAGGACTGGGCCCCGGACGGGCGCAGCTGCCCGGGCCGTACTCGGATCGCGCAGCTCATCGACGTCGTGATCCCCCGGATCGCCGCCGGACTGAATCAGCCCCCACCCCCGCCCCCACCGAACCCCGGAGAAGACATGGCACTCACCCAGGACGACCTCAACAAGATCGCGGCCACGGTGTGGGGCTCGCGGTTCGGCAACAGCGTCACCACCGGCGTGATGATCCAGAGGGCGAGCGCCATCGATCCGCCCTCCGCCGCCGAGATCGCCGCCGCTGTGGTGGCAGCCCTGCCGAAGGGCACAGGCGGCGGGCTGACCGTGACCGACGTCGAGACCGCGGTGCGCAACGTGCTCAAGAACGGCGTGCTCTGACCTGATCGCTGCGGCGGGTCAGACCGTCGGGGTGAGCAGCGCCCCGGCGATGTAGTCGCGGATCAGCTGGCGATCGGCCGGCGCGTCGTCGTGGAACTCCACGCCGATGTCGTCCCCGAGATCGCTGGACTGGATCCGCTTCACCGTGCCGGCCAGGGTCGCCGTTCGGCCGTCGAGGGTCAGCTCCATCGCGATCTCGCGGCCGGGCGCCAGCGACAGCCCCTCGACCAGGGCACACATGCCGCTCTCGCTGATGTCGAACAGCGATCCGGACGCCGTCCTGCCGCCGGCACTGATCTGCACGATGCCGTCGGGTGCGGAGACGCGTTCGTGCTGGCGGCGCTCGATGTCCTCGGTGACCGAGGTCATCGACTGCACCCGGGCGAGGGTCTGCTCGATGCTCGCCACCAGCGCCGCCATCCCGCTGCGCTGCCGTCCAGCCACCTGGGCCAGCTCCTCCGCCTCGCGCCCGATCCCCTCGGCGCCCTCGGTCATCCCGTTGATCACCAGGGACATCGCCGTGACGTCCTTCTGCAGTTCGGCCAGGGTCGCGGCGATCTCCTCGGTCGAGCGTGAAGTGGTCGCCGCCAGCTCCTTGACCTCCCCGGCCACCACCGCGAACCCCTTCCCGGCCGCGCCGGCCCGGGCCGCCTCGATGGTCGCGTTCAGGGCCAGCAGATTGGTCTGCTCGGCCACGCCGGCGATCAGCTGGGCGATCCCGCTGACCCGGGCCAGGCTGCCCTCGACCGCGCCCGCCGAGCGGCGTCCGTCCTCGGCCTGCCGGCTCACGCCGCGGGTCACCCGCTCGGTCGCCTCCACCTGGGCGTCGATCGAGGCGACGGTGTGCTGCACCGCGCTGGCCTCGGTCATCACCTGGCTCAGTTCCTCGACCACAGACCGGGCGGTCTCGTCGATCGACTGCTGGGCACGGTGACGCAGGTGCTGCACGGCGAGACGTTGCTGCAGGAAGCTGTGCCGCAGCTGTTCCTCGCGCGCCTCCTGCGCCGTGGCCAGTTGATCGTCCTGTGCGGCGAGCGAGTCGAGCATGCCGTCGATGGTCCGGGCGAGCTCACCGAGGTCGCCCTTGGCATCGGAGGAGATGCGCAGGCTGCGGTCGCCCGAGGAGATCACCTCCTGCGCGGTGCGGCGCAGCGGGCCGACCTTGTGGCGTACCTCCCAGCGGGTGATGAGCACGACCGCGGTGAACAGCAGGATGCCCAAGAGCCCGGTCAGGGCGATCAGCCACTGCGCCACAGAGCTGGCCTGCTGATGAATCCCTCGGGGTCGGATCGCCTGCAGCACAACGGATCCGCCTCCCACGGTCGGCACCGTGATGTCGAGGGCCATCTCAGAGCCGCTGACCGCGGCGGTGTTCACGGCCAGGCTCCCTACGGAGCTTTCCAGGGCGAGCACCCGGGTGCCGGAGGCCCGCTCGGTCAGTGCCAGCGGCATGGTCAGGGACGAGCCGAGTGTCTTCAGCCGCTCGCCGCCCAAGGCCTTGAGCACGATGACGCCGCCCGACGTCTCCGGCCCTCCGTCCCCACGATGGGTGGCGAAGCCGCAGTAGAGGTAGGGCAGGGTCGCCGTGGTGACCACCCCGCAGCGGGATTCACCCGCCGGCGCCTTCGGCGGGAACAGCTGGATCAGTTCGGCCGCCGTGGCCAGCCCGGCCGGGGGAGCGACGTACCCGTCGCCGTCCACGACTCCGCCGGTGCGCCAGGTGCCGTCGGGGCCTACCCCGAGTACGCCGTCCAGCCCGTACAGGTCATGGATATCGGCCGGCGGGAAGTCGGAGGCGAACCCCTCCTTGTCGCTCTTGGCGACCTCGTCGAAGGAGTTGTCCCAGATGGTGTTCGTGGCGCCATAGTTGCGGAGCAGGGCGGTCCACCACTCCAGGCCGATCCGTACCCGTTGTGCATCCTGGGCGATCTGCCCCGATTCCAGGTGGTCGAAGGCGCCGGTGGTGATCTGCCGCTGAACGCCGAAGCCGGCCACCATCAGGAGGGTCACCACCCCAGCCGCGAGCATGGTCCCGTTGAACCTCAGCGCAGTCCGCACAGGTCAAAGGATCGACACTGCTCCAGGCGCACTTGACCCGCTCGGTCGCTCAGGTGTGAGACCGCCGGCATCGGGTAATCTCGGCGTCGGGTGCTGGAGGGCGCCTCCGGGCCCACGGGTAGGACAGAGTCCACCTCCGAGCCACCCTGATGCATCGCCTGGCCGGTCGGCCCACTCCTTCCCGGCTCGACGCGTGGGCCTCGAGTCGTCGAGGAGCTGTCATGTCCGCCCTGCCCCCCGACCCCGACCTGGATCAGCTGCGTCGTCAGGCCAAGGACCTGCTCCGAGCCGCACAGGCAGGAGACCGGACGGCGCGGGCCCGGATTGCTGCCGTCTCACCGCGAGTCGCGCTGGGATCGGCGCAACTGGCGCTGGCGCGCGGCTACGGCTTCGCGAGTTGGGTCCGGATGAAGGCCGAGGTCACCCGACGGGAGATCCTCGACGAGCGGGACGCCGGCCGCCTCGCGGCCCTGCTGACGGAGGACCCGGCGCTGGCGACGGACCCGATGCGGCAGTGGGGTGACCACCCCCTGGGCGCTTCACCCTTGGGCTACGTCGCCATGTTGCGCTTCGACACCGGCCGCCACCGCTGGCGCGACGTCTCGGGCACCGGCGCCCTGGCCCAGGCCCTGCTGACCGCGGGCGCACCCGTCGACGGCGACCCGCAGGATGCCGAGACGCCCCTGATCACGGCAGCCAGCTATGGGGCGGTCGAGGTGGCGGAGGCGCTGATCGCGGCCGGGGCCGACCTGGAGGGGACCGCGTCACCGCGCTCGGGCGGCGTCCCCGGCGGCACCGCCCTGCTGCACGCGGCGGTGTTCGGCATGACGCCCGTCGTCGACCTGCTCGTCGCGGCCGGAGCGTCGGTTCCCGACCTCGTGCAGGGAGCAGCCGCGGGTGACATCACCCGTTGGCCGCCTGCCGATGCCGACCCCACCGATCGTCTGCTCGCCCTGGTCATGGCGGCCGACCATCAGCGCCTCGACGTGATCGACCAGCTGGTCGCCGCCGGCACCCCGGTCGACGCCGCCGACCCGGTATGGGGCCGCCACCCTTTGCAGCTCGCCGCCCGTAACGGCCGGCCGCTCAGTGTCCGCCGACTGATCGAACGCGGCGCCGATCCGGGCCGGCTCGACGACCAGGGGCGCACTCTCCTGCAGCTCTCGCGGGAGGGCCGGCGCGACTACCCGACCCATCCCGGACATGCAGCCGTCCAGGCGATCCTCGACCCGGCGTCGGCGGAGGCGTAGCGGATCAGTAGTACCAGGGATAGTCCGACCAGTCGGGGGATCGCTTTTGCAGGAAGGAGTCCCGGCCCTCCACGGCCTCGTCGGTCATGTAGGCCAGGCGGGTCGCCTCACCGGCGAAGACCTGCTGCCCCATCAGCCCGTCGTCGGTCAGGTTCAAGGCGAACTTCAGCATCCGCTGCGCCGTCGGGCTCTTGCCGTTGATCTCGGCGGCCACCTCGAGCGCCGTCCGCTCCAGATCGGCGTGGTCGGCCACCAGGTTCACCGCACCCATCCGCTGCATGGCCTCGGCGTCGTAGGCACGGCCCAGGAAGAAGATCTCGCGGGCGAACTTCTGGCCGACCATCTTGGCCAGGTACGCCGAGCCGTACCCGGCGTCGAAGCTACCGACGTCGGCATCAGTCTGCTTGAACCGGGCGTGCTCGCGGCTGGCGATGGTCAGGTCGCAGATCACGTGCAGGCTGTGCCCGCCCCCGGCCGCCCAGCCGGGTACCACCGCGACGACGATCTTGGGCATGGTCCGGATCAGCCGCTGGACCTCGAGGATGTGCAGCCGACCGCCGTGCGCCCGGGTGCGGGCGGTGTCGACCGTGTCGGCGGTCTCGCCGTCCGCGTACTGGTACCCGGAGCGACCCCGGATCCGCTGGTCCCCGCCGGAGCAGAACGACCACCCGCCGTCGCGCGGGCTCGGCCCGTTGCCGGTGAGCAGAACGCAGCCCACGTCGGGGCTCATCCGTGCGTGATCGAGGGCCCGGTAGAGCTCGTCGACGGTGTGCGGGCGGAACGCGTTGCGCACCTCGGGCCGGTCGAATGCGATCCGTACCGTGCCGCCGGCCGGTCCCTCGAGCACGCACCGGTGATAGGTGATGTCGGTCAGCTCGAATCCCTCGACCAGGCGCCAGGTGGCCGGGTCGAACAGCTCGGAGACGACGGGGCGCGGCAGGGGCGTGTCTGCATCGGTGGTCACAACGGCCGAGAATAGGCCGGTGACCCCCGATCTGGAGGACCTGCTTGCCGCGGCGCAGGTGGTGGTGCTCCCCCTGCACACCCGCTTCCGGGGACTCACCCATCGCGAGGCGCTGCTGCTGGAGGGCCCCTACGGCTGGGGGGAGTTCTCGCCCTTCGCGGAGTACGACGACGTCGAGGCATCCCGCTGGCTCGCGTCGGCGATCGAGGCCGCCTGGCAGCCGCAGGTGCCCGTGCTGCGGGGCAGCGTGCCGGTGAACGCGACGGTCCCGGCGGTGGCGCCCGAAGCGGTCGCCGGCGTCCTGGCCCGCTTCCCCGGGTGCACCACGGCCAAGGTGAAGGTCGCCGAGCGCGGTCAGCACCTGGCGGACGACGTCGCCCGGGTGGCGGAGGTCCGCGCGGTGCTCGGGGCCGCGGGCCGGATCCGGGTGGACGCCAACGGCGGGTGGGACGTCGAGGCGGCCCGGCGGGCGCTGACGGCGCTGGCTCGGTACGGCCTGGAGTACGCCGAGCAGCCCTGCCCGGTGCTGGCCGAGCTGAGCGCGTTGCGGGTGGCCCTGGCTCGCGACGGGGTCGACGTCGCGATCGCCGCCGACGAGAGCGTGCGCCAGGCAGAGGACCCGCTGCGGGTCGCCCTGTCCGGTGCGGCCGACGTCGTGGTGGTCAAGGTGGCGCCGCTCGGCGGGGTGCGCGCTGCGTTGGACGTCGCGCAGCGGCTGGGCGCCGACCACGGACTGGCGGTCGTGGTCTCCTCGGCGTTGGATACCTCGGTCGGCCTGTCCACCGGGATCTGCCTTGCCGCCGCCCTGCCCGAGCTGCCCTACGCCTGCGGGCTGGGCACGGCATCCCTGCTGGCAGGGGACGTCACCGGCGAGCCCCTGCTCCCGGACGGCGGGGAGGTCGCCGTCCGGCCGGTGGCAGTGGATCCGGAACGAGCAGCGCGGTACGCGGCTTCCCCCGAACGCGCCCGGTGGTGGTTCGAACGTCTCCGCCGGTGCGCCGCCGTCCGCCGGTCTCCGAGGGTGACGCCTCGTCGGTCGAGAGTGGCCTCGCGTTGGCCGTGGCAGGCGTGATGCTTGGCTGGCGCGCGCCGTCGCGCTGCGTACGCACCAGAAGGGATATGTGCGCGTCGCGCTACCGTGCGTAGGGCTTTGGCGGGATCGATGGCAGACTGCGAGCCCACTGACTCCGTGACGTAAGGCTGGGCTGAGCCATGGACCGCGACCTGAGAGGCCGGCGCCCTGCAGTGGCGGCTGTGTCGGTGGCGGCAGCGCTGACCGTGTGGGGGTCCTGGCAGGCGGCCGAGGACCCAGCGGGCGGCGCCGCCGCCCCGGACGTCGTGTCCGCCGGGCCGGAGGCCGTAGCAGGAGCACCGGCCAGTCCCGCCGAGAGCGGTGAGCCCAGAGCAGGCCTGGCGAGCGGAGCGGTGACGATCAGCCGCGGCGGGCTGGTGCCGAGCGGCCAGCGGCCGGCCGCTGGCGCGCCGGACGCCGAGGGCGGACCGGGTGCTGTCGGCGAGCCGGGGCCCGGCGTGACCGCTGCTCCGGGGGAGCACCCCGCGCCGCGGGAGCCCGACCTGCTGGCGATCGAGCCTCTGATCGAGGAGCCCACCCCGCAGGTGGCTCCGTCCAGCGAGGAACCGTCGAGTCCGTCGCGGCCCTCCCGGTGATACCCGTGGTGCCGGAGCCACAGCCCGCACCGGAGCCGTGCCCCTGGCCCGGACGTCGGTCCGGGAAGGGTGCGGTGCCCGACCGGCTTGCGCGGGTGCTCAACGTGGTCACCTGGAGTCACGCCGGCCACCTCGGGTAGGCCAGGATGGCGTCCGTGACGCCGTCCACAGCCCTGGCCGTCGCCGCCGTCGACGCCTTGGTGGCGACCGGCATCCGGCACGTGATCCTCTGCCCGGGGTCGCGCAGCGCCCCGCTGGCATACGCCCTGGCGGCGGCCGAGCGGGCAGGGGCGCTGCGGCTGTGGGTGCGGCACGACGAGCGCGCGGCCGCCTTCACCGCCCTCGGCATGGGCCGCGCCGGGCATCCCGCCGCCGTGGTGACCACGTCCGGCACGGCGGCGGCGAACCTGCACCCCGCGGTCCTGGAGGCGCACCACGCCGGAGTGCCGCTGCTGGTGGTGACAGCTGACCGTCCGCAGTCGTTGCGCGGCACCTGGGCCAACCAGACCACCGAGCTGCAGCCGACGCTGTTCGGCGGCGCCGTCCGGGCTCACCTGGATGTCGACGTCGCGGAGCCCGCGCAGCTCGCCGGGGCGATCGCCGCCGCCCTCGGCGACGCCGAACGGCGCCCCGGGCCGGTGCATCTCGATCTCGGGTTCGAGGAACCGCTGCTGCCGGACGGCGACCTCCCGGCGGCGGCGAATCACCCGCCCCCGGCATCGGTGGCGCCGAGCGCGCCGGTGACCACGCTGCTCACCGATCGGCGCACCCTGGTGGTGGCCGGTGACGGAGCCGGGCCGGCCGCCCGGCTGCTGGCCGAGGCGGCAGGTTGGCCGTTGCTGGCCGAGCCGTCCTCCAGCGCTCGCGGCGGCGCGGCCATGATCGGCCCCTATCGGCTGCTGCTCGAGCTGCCCGAGCTCGCCGACGCGATCGAGCGGGTGGTCGTCTTCGGCCGGCCGACCCTGTCCCGCCCGGTGACCCGGCTGCTGGCGCGTCCGGACGTCGAGCTGGTGCTGGTCTCGCCCTACCCCGACTGGCCGGTGCCGCCGCGCCAGGTCACCCGGGCGCACGCCGTCCGGGTCGCCTCGCCGGCCGCCGACGCGGACGACGCGGCCTGGGCAGCCCGGTGGCGGACAGTCGGCGCGGCGGCCTGGGGCGCGCTCGATCACCTGCTGGACGGCGAGCCGTCGCTGAACGGGCCGGTCGTGGCGCGAGCGATGGCGTGCTCGCTGGGGCCCGGCGACCTGCTGGTCGCTGCGTCCAGCAACGCCATCCGCGACCTCGACCTCACGGCACCGCCACTGGCTGAGGGCGTGCGGGTGGTGGCCAACCGTGGGCTGGCCGGAATCGACGGGACCCTTTCCACCGCAACGGGTATCGCGCTCTCCTCTGGGCAGCGGGTGCGGTTGCTGACCGGCGACCTCGCCTTCCTGCACGACGCCAACGCCTTGTTGGTGGCGCCCGGCGAATGCCGGGCCGACCTGCAGGTCGTCGTGCTCAACGATGCCGGAGGAGGCATCTTCTCGTTGCTCGAGTACGGCGAGCTGGCCGAGCGCGGTGCCGCTGAGGCGGCGCAGTTCGAGCGGTTCTTCGGCACCCCGCACGCCGCCGACCTGTCGGCGTTGTGCCTCGGCTTCGGCGTGCCGCACCGCATGGTGGACTCGCTTGAGGAGTTGTCATCCGTTCTGGCGCAACCTGATCCGGGCACCAGTGTGGTCGAGGTGCGAGCTGACCGCGCCGACCTGCGTCGGCTGCACGCTGCCCTGCGCGCCGCCGTTCACGACGCCGCACGCCGGGTCATCGCCTGACGTCCGCCGCTGCTCCGGCCACCTCCGACCACCTCCATCGTCGAGCCGGGGGGAGGGAGCGGCCGGTGGCCGGGTCACGACGAGTGGCTCAGCTGGAGGGTGAGCGGGTCAGCTGGACAGGGCGTCGCGCATCGGCACCAGCTTGGCCACCGACTCGGCAACCTCGGCGTTCGGGTCCGACCCGGCCACGATGCCGCAGCCGGCGAACAGCCTGATCTTGTGGGGGTCGCTCGTCGACAGCCGCCCGCTACGCAGCGCCAGCCCCCATTCGCCGTCACCGTCGGCGTCGATCCAGCCGACCGGGCCGGCGTAGCGATCGCGGTCCATCTGCTCCAACTGCTCGATCAGCACGCCCGCCGCCACCGTGGGGGTGCCGCAGACGGCCGCCGAGGGGTGCAGCGCCTGGGCCAGGGCCAGCGCGGAGGAGGTGTCGGCGAGCACGCCGGTGACGTCGGTGGCCAGATGCATCACATTGGCCAGGTGCAGCACGAAGGGTGCCTCGGGCACGTTGGTCGAGGTGCAGTGCGGGGCCAGCGCATCGGCCACCGAGCGCACGGCGTACTCGTGCTCCTCCAGGTCCTTGCTGGAGCGGGCCAGGGACGCCGCCAGGCCCAGGTCGCGGGCGTCGTCCCCGGTGCGCCGGATCGTGCCCGCGAGCACCCGCGAGGTGACCAGGCCCTTTTCTCGCCGTACCAGCAGTTCGGGGGTGGCGCCGAGCAGGCCGTCCACGCTGAACGTCCAGCATCCGGGGTAGCGCTCGGCGAGGCGGCCGAGGGCCCACCGGGGGTCGATCGGCTGTGCCGCTCGGGCCTCCATGTCTCGCGCGAGCACCACCTTCTCCACCGTGCCCAGGGCGATCTGCGCGATCGCCTCGGCCACGGCGCCGGCCCACTGCGGCGCGGGCAAGGCGCCATCGGCGAAGGCCATCTCACCCGGAGACGTGACCGGATCGACGTCGGGAAGGTCCGGGGGCGGGGGCAGGCCACCCGCGCTGACCGTGGTCAGCCACCACACTCCAGCGCGGTGGCCGACCACCACCTCGGGCACGACCAGCACCGAGCCCGCCGGTGAGGCCGGCGCGAAGCTGAACGAGCCGAAGGCGATCAGTCCGGTGCCCGGCAGGCCCACCATGTCTCGGACCAGCGCGTGGGAGACCAGCTCGGACCACGCCTGATCGGCCGCGACGAAGCGCTGGGCAGGGTCGTCGGACGCGCCGAGATCGATCTGCCGCACGTTGCCCCAGCCGACGATGCCCTCGCCCCGGCGCACCCAGGCCAAAGGAGCCGTCCGCGGCAGCAGGTCGAGCAGCGGCCCGGGATCGGTCAGCGGCAGCGTGCGGACAACGAGCGGCACGCCCAGAGGTGCGGTGGTCATCGCTGCCACAGCCTAAGCCGACCAGGAGTCGCGCGCGTAGCCGATCCGGGATGGGACCATCTATGTCATGCCCCGCGCCAGCCTGGAGAAGCAACCGCACGAGGTGGCTGCGATGTTCGACGAGGTCGCCCACCGGTACGACCGCACCAACGGGGTGCTGTCGCTGCGGCAGGACCGCCGATGGCGGACCCAGGTGGCCCGGGCCCTCGACGTCCGGCCGGGGGAGAGGGTGCTCGACCTCGCCGCCGGCACCGGCGCCTCCAGCGAGGTGTTCGCCGACGCGGGCGCCCACGTCGTGCCGTGCGACTTCTCCCTGGGCATGCTGACCGTCGGCAAGCAGCACCGCGCCGGCCTGTCCTTCGTGGCCGGCGACGCGCTGCACCTGCCGTTCGCGGACGGCGCCTTCGACGCCGTCACCATCTCCTTCGGCCTGCGCAACGTGGTCGAGGTGGACGCCGCACTCACCGAGCTGCGCCGGGTCACCCGGCACGGCGGCCGACTGGTCATCTGCGAGTTCTCCCACCCCACGTGGGGCCCGTTCCGGCGTCTCTACAGCGGGTACCTGATGCGCGCCCTGCCCCGGGTGGCCCGCCGCGTGTCCTCCAGCCCCGACTCCTACGTCTACCTGGCCGAGTCGATCCAGCAGTGGCCGGACCAGCCCGCCCTGGCCGCGGTCATCCGTGAGGCAGGCTGGGAGGACGTGGCCTACCGCAACCTCTCCGGCGGCATCGTCGCCCTGCACCGCGCCGTCCGTCCCTGACCTGCTCACCTGGCTGTCAGGCGAGTTCGGTCGCCCGTTATGCTCGCCGGGTCAGCGTCTCGTGAAAGCGTTCACAAGGGCACATGCCACGCCGCGTCCGCCTCTGGGCCCGGTGCGCCGAAACCCTGGGGCCAGGCCCCTAGGATGGGGCGCGTCGACCGATGGGACGATGCCGTTTGTCGGTGCTTGTCCCTTGGTGCACGAACCCGTGAGCGACGCTGTGGAACGACCGTCGCAGTACCTGACGTAGAAGGGATGAGCGCGTGAATCCGTACGTGCCGATCCTCGTGCTTGGCGCCATCTCGGCCGCGTTCGCCGTCTTCTCCATCGGCGCCGCCGCGATCGCCGGTCCGAAGCGCTACAACCGGGCCAAGCTCGATGCCTACGAGTGCGGCATCGAACCCACCCCGCACGCGGCGGGCGGAGGCCGGTTCCCGATCAAGTACTACTTGGTGGCGATGCTGTTCATCGTGTTCGACATCGAGAGTGTGTTCTTGATCCCCTTCGCCGTCGCCTTCGACCGGCTCGGACTGTTCGCCGTGGTCGAGATGGTGCTGTTCATCGCCACGGTCTTCGTCGCCTACGCCTACGTGTGGCGGCGCGGTGGTCTGGAGTGGGACTGAGCGGGTAGCCACCGAGAGCTACGGCGTACGGGGCGTACGGACAGACGGCTGAGGTCGGACGGAGAGGTCGAATGGGTATCGAGGAGAAGCTGCCGAGCGGCTTTCTGCTGACGTCGGTGGAGGTACTCGCCGGCTACATGCGCAAGAGCTCGCTGTGGCCGGCGACCTTCGGACTGGCCTGCTGCGCGATCGAGATGATGGCGACCGGCGGGCCGAAGTACGACCTGGCGCGGTTCGGCATGGAGGTCTTCCGTGCCTCGCCCCGGCAGGCCGACCTGATGATCGTGGCCGGGCGGGTGAGCCAGAAGATGGCACCCGTGATGCGCCAGATCTACGACCAGATGGTCGAGCCGAAGTGGGTGCTCTCCATGGGCGTGTGCGCCTCCAGTGGCGGCATGTTCAACAACTACGCGATCGTGCAGGGCTGCGACCACATCGTGCCGGTCGACATCTACCTGCCGGGCTGCCCGCCCCGCCCGGAGATGCTGCTGCACGCGATCCTCACCCTGCACGACAAGATCCAGTCGATGCCGCTGGGCTCGAACCGGGTCGACGCCGCGCGTGCCGCCGAGGAGGCTGCCCTGAACGCCCTGCCGACCTCCCAGATGAAGGGCCTGCTGCGGTGAGCGCCGACGAGACCGCGCCCGAGACCAACCCGTCCGGTGTCCCCGCCACCACCGACGCCACGGCCGATGTGATCGAGACCCGGACCGGCATGTTCGGCGTCCACGGCTCCGGCGACACCTCCGGGTACGCCGGCCTGGTCCACTCGGTGACCATGCCCGCACCGGCCCAGCGCCCCTACGGCGGCGCCTTCGACGAGATCGCCGACGCCCTCGCCGAGGCCCTGGGCGGCGAACTGGCCTCCTCGGTCGACAGGGTGGTCGTCGATCGCGGCGAGATGACCATGCACGTAAGTCGTGAGTACATCGTCGCCGTGTGCCAGGTGCTGCGTGACCACCCGGACCTGCGCTTCGAGATGTGCGCCAGCGTGAGCGGGGTGCACTACCCGCACGACGAGGGCCGCGAGCTGCATGCCGTCTACCACCTGCTCTCGATCACCCACAACCGTCGCGTCCGGCTGGAGGCCACCTGCCCGGACGCCGACCCGCACATCCCGTCGGTGGTCGCGGTCTACCCGACCGCCGACTGGCACGAGCGGGAGACCTGGGACTTCTTCGGCATCCAGTTCGACGGGCACCCGGCACTGGCCCGGATCCAGATGCCCGACGACTGGCCCGGTCACCCGCAGCGCAAGGACTACCCGCTCGGCGGGATCCCGGTGGAGTACAAGGGAGCGACCATCCCGCCGCCCGACACGAGGAGGTCGTACAGCTGATGAGCCAGACGACTGAGCGGGACCCCTACGCCCAGGGCGAGGCCGAGGACGGCCGCGTCTTCAGTGCCAGCGGGGGCGACTGGACCGACATCGCCGAAGAGGCCGCGAGCCTGGGCGAGGAGCGGATCGTCGTCAACATGGGTCCGCAGCACCCGTCCACGCATGGGGTGCTGCGCCTGATCCTGGAGATCGACGGCGAGACGGTGACCGAGGCCCGGTGCGGGATCGGCTACCTGCACACCGGCATCGAGAAGAACATGGAGTTCCGCACCTGGACCCAGGGCGTGACCTTCTGCACCCGGATGGACTACCTCACCCCGCTGTTCCAGGAGACGGCCTACTGCCTGGCCGTGGAGCGGCTGCTCGGGATCACCGACGACGTGCCCGAACGGGCCAGCGTGATCCGGGTGCTGATGATGGAGCTGAACCGGATCTCCTCCCACCTGGTGGCGCTGGCCACCGGCGGCATGGAGATCGGCGCGCTCACCGTGATGACCATCGGGTTCCGCGAGCGCGAGCGGGTGCTGCAGCTGTTCGAGCTGATCACCGGGCTGCGCATGAACCATGCCTACATCCGGCCCGGCGGCCTGTCCCAGGACATCCCGCCCGGCGCTCTGGACCGGGTCCGGGTCACCCTGCCCGACCTGCGCCGGGGCATCGACGACATCGAGAAGCTGGCCAACGAGAACCCGATCGTGCGCTCGCGCATGGTCGACGTCGGCTACCTCGACCTGGCCGGCTGCATGGCGCTGGGCATCACCGGCCCGCCGCTGCGCTCCACCGGTCTGCCCCACGACCTGCGCAAGAGCGAGCCCTACTGCGGCTACGAGACCTACGACTTCGACGTCGCCACCTGGGACACCTGCGACTCCTACGGCCGGCTGCGGATCCGGATCGAGGAGATGAAGCAGTCGCTACGGATCGTCGAGCAGTGCGTGGACCGGCTGCAGGGGATGGACAACTCCCCGGTGATGGTCGGCGACAAGAAGATCGCCTGGCCGGCGCAGCTCGCGGTCAGCGGCGACGGGATGGGCAACAGCCTGGACCACATCCGCGAGATCATGGGCACCTCCATGGAGGCCCTGATCCACCACTTCAAGCTGGTCACCGAGGGCTTCCGGGTTCCGGCCGGCCAGGTGTACCAGGCGGTCGAGTCGGCGCGGGGGGAGCTCGCCGTCCATTTGGTCTCGGACGGCGGCACGCGCCCCTACCGGGCCCACTTCCGTGATCCCTCATTCGTCAACCTGCAGGCCGTGGCGGCAATGTGCGAAGGCGGCCAGGTGGCCGACGTGATCGTCGCCGTGGCCTCTCTGGATCCTGTCATGGGAGGCGTGGACCGCTGATGTCTGGCTCTGAGACCGGTCTGACCGGCGACGTCCGCGAGCAGCTCGTCGCCGACGCGCAGGCGATCATCGCCCGGTACCCCGTCCCCCGTTCGGCGCTGCTGCCGATGCTGCACCTGGTGCAGAGCGAGGAGGGTTTCGTCAGCGCGGACGGCATCGCGTTCTGCGCCGAGCTGCTCGACCTGACCACCGCCCAGGTGGCGGCGGTGGCCACCTTCTACACCCAGTACAAGCGGCACCCGAACGGCACCTACACCGTAGGGGTGTGCACCAACACGCTGTGCGCGGTGATGGGCGGCGACGCCATCTTCGCCGACCTCGAGGCCTACCTCGGCATCGGGCACGACGAGACCACCGAGGACGGCGTGATCACCCTCGAGGCGATCGAGTGCAACGCCGGCTGCGACTACGCCCCGGTGGTGATGGTCAACTGGGAGTTCTTCGACAACCAGACCCCCGCCACCGCCAGGACCCTGGTAGACAGCCTGCGGGCCGGCGAGGACGTCGCCCCCACCCGCGGTGCCGGCAAGGTCTGCTCGTTCAAGCAGGTCTCCCGGGTGCTGGCCGGCTTCCTCGACGAGCACGCGAACGAGGGCGTCGGTGCGGGCGGCCCGACCCTGGAGGGCACCCGTCTGGCCCGCAAGAACGGCTGGACCGCGCCCGAGATGCCGGCGAGCAGGACCGCGCCGAGCTCCGAGACCAAGGAGGGCTGAGCCGTGGCGACCACCCTGACCCCGGTACTGAGCGCGCACTGGGACGAGCCCGACTCCTGGACCATGGCCGCCTACGAGCGGTACGGCGGTTACCAGGCGCTGCGCACAGCGATCACCATGGCGCCGGCGGACGTCGTCACCACGGTCAAGGACTCCGGCCTGCGCGGGCGCGGCGGCGCAGGCTTCCCCACCGGGATGAAGTGGTCGTTCCTGCCCAAGCCGGACGGCGGGCCGCGCTACCTGGTGGTCAACGCCGACGAGTCCGAGCCGGGCACCTGCAAGGACATCCCGCTGATGATGGCCTCGCCGCAGGCCCTCGTCGAGGGCGTGATCATCACCAGCTACGCGATCGGCTGCCACAAGGCGTTCATCTACGTGCGCGGCGAGGTGGTGCACGTCTACCGGCGCCTGCTCAACGCCGTCGCGGAGGCGAAGGCCAAGGGCTACATCGGCACCGACATCCTCGGCTCCGGGTTCGACCTGGACGTCGTGGTGCACGCCGGTGCGGGCGCCTACATCTGCGGTGAGGAGACGGCGCTGCTGGACTCCCTGGAGGGACTCCGCGGTCAGCCGCGGCTCAAACCGCCCTTCCCGGCCGTGGCCGGTCTGTACGCCCGTCCGACGGTGATCAACAACGTGGAGTCGATCGCCAGCGTGCCCTCGATCGTCACCGGCGGGGCCGAGTGGTTCAAGAGCATGGGCACCGAGCGCTCCACCGGGTTCGGTTTCTTCTCCCTGTCCGGCCACGTCACCCGGCCCGGCCAGTACGAGGCCCCGCTGGGCATCACTCTGCGCGAACTTCTCGCCATGGCCGGCGGCATCCGGAACGGCAACGAACTGAAGTTCTGGACGCCGGGCGGTTCCTCCACACCGCTGTTCACCGCCGAGCACCTCGACATCCCGCTCGACTTCGAATCGGTCGGCGCCGCGGGGTCGATGCTCGGCACCCGGGCGCTGCAGATCTTCGACCAGACCACCTGTGTGGTCCGGGCCGTCGAGCGCTGGATCGAGTTCTACAAGCACGAGTCCTGCGGCAAGTGCACCCCGTGCCGGGAGGGCAACTACTGGATGGTCCAGGTGCTGCACCGGCTCGAGCACGGGCAGGGCACCGAGGCCGATCTGGACACGCTGCTCGACATCTGCGACAACCTGCTCGGCCGCTCGTTCTGCGCGCTCGGGGACGGCGCCACCAGCCCGGTCATGTCCTCGATCAAGTACTTCCGGGACGAGTACGTGCGTCACCTCACCGAGGGCGGTTGTCCCTTCGACCCCGCCCAGTCCACCGTCTTCCAGGAAGCCTTCGCCTGATGACCGTGACCGCGAACACCGCCAACCCGCCCGGCCCGGCGCAGCCCGACCTGGTGACCGTCACCATCGACGACACCGAGATCAGCGTGCCCAAGGGCACCCTGGTCATCCGGGCCGCCGAGCAGCTCGGGATCGCCATCCCGCGGTTCTGCGACCACCCGCTGCTCGCCCCCGCCGGGGCCTGCCGGCAGTGTCTGGTCGAGGTGGCCACCCCGGGCCCGGACGGCACCCTGCACCCGATGCCGAAGCCGCAGGCCTCGTGCGCCATGGAGTGCACGCCTGGCATGGTGGTGCGTACCCAGAGGACCTCGCCGGTGGCCGAGAAGGCCCAGCGCGGGATCATGGAGTTCCTGCTGGTCAACCACCCGCTGGACTGCCCGGTCTGCGACAAGGGCGGTGAGTGCCCGCTGCAGAACCAGGCGCTGGCCAACGGCCGGTCCGAGAGCCGGTTCGTCGACACCAAGCGCACCTTCGCCAAGCCGATCCGGATCTCCACCCAGGTGCTGCTCGACCGCGAGCGCTGCATCCTGTGCCAGCGCTGCACCCGGTTCTCCCAGGAGATCGCCGGCGACCCGTTCATCGACCTGCAGATGCGCGGTGCAGATCAGCAGATCGGCACCTTTTCGCCCGAGGTGCTCGGCTTCCACACCTCGGGCGATGCCGCGATCACCGAGAGCGGCCAGCCGTTCGCCAGCTACTTCTCCGGCAACACCGTGCAGATCTGCCCGGTCGGGGCGCTCACCGGTGCGGCCTACCGGTTCCGGGCCCGCCCGTTCGACCTGGTCTCCATCCCGGGCGTGTGTGAGCACTGCTCCTCCGGGTGCGCCCTGCGGATCGACCACCGCCGCGGTGCGGTGACCCGCCGCCTGGCCTTCGAGGACGCCGCGGTCAACGAGGACTGGAACTGCGACAAGGGGCGCTGGGCCTTCACCTGGACCACCTCACCCGACCGGATCACCCACCCGATGGTGCGTGACCGGGAGAGCGGTGAGCTGCAGGTCGCCTCCTGGCCCGAGGCCCTGGCGGCCGCCGCCTACGGCCTGGCCGCGGCCAAGCGGGCCGGCGTCGGCGTCCTGGTCGGAGGCCGGGTCACCGCTGAGGACGCCTACGCCTACGCCAAGTTCGCGCGTATCGTGCTGGGCACCAACGACGTCGACTTCCGGGCCCGTCCGCACTCGGCCGAGGAGACCCACTTCCTGGCCAACGTCGCAGCCGGCCGATCGATGGGGCCGACCTACCGTGAGCTGGAGAACGCCCCCGCCGTCCTGCTGCTCGGGTTCGAACCCGAGGAGGAGTCGCCGATCGTCTTCCTGCGGCTGCGCAAGGCGGCGACCACGCGTCCAGGCGCCAGGCTCGGCGTGTACGCGGTGGCCTCCTGGGCCAGCCGTGGTCTGCACAAGCTGAACGGCACGTTGATCCCGGCGGCCCCCGGTACCGAGACCGAGGTGATCCAGGCGATCGCCGAGGCGGCCGACGAGGTCTCCGCGGCGGCCGCGGCCCTGCGCCAGGAGGGCGCGGTGATCCTGGTCGGCGAACGGCTGGTCAGCGTGCCCGGTGCGCTCACTGCGGCGGTGCGCCTGGCCCAGGCCAGCGGTGCCCGGCTGGCCTGGATCCCCCGCCGGGCCGGTGAGCGCGGTGCGCTCGAGGCCGGTGCCCTGCCCGGCCTGCTGCCCGGCGGCCGCCCGGTCTCCGACCCCACGGCCCGGGTGGACGTGGCCGCGACCTGGGAGGTCGACTCCCTGCCCACGGCTGCCGGCCGGGACACGGCGGGCATGATCGCCGCCGCTGCCCGTGGTGACCTTGGCGCGTTGATCGTCGGCGGGGTGGACCCGCGCGACCTGCCCGACCCGGGCGCTGCCCGCAAGGCGCTCGACACGGTCGGCTTCCTGGTCAGCCTGGAGGTGCGCAGCAGCGAGGTGACCCAACGGGCGGATGTCGTCCTCCCCGTGGCGCCGATCACCGAGAAGGCGGGCACGTTCCTGAACTGGGAGGGCCGTTGGCGCGCCTTCCCTGCGGCACTGACCAGCAACGCGATGTCCGACTTCCGGGTGTTGGACATGCTTGCCGACCACCTGGACGTCGTCCTCGGCCTGCGTACTGTCGAGCAGACGCGGGGCGAGATCGCCCAGCTGGAGGCCTGGGACGGTCTGCACGCTCCGGGCCCGGTCAGCTCGGCCACCGAGCCGGTCCACCCCGAGGTGGGGTCGGCGGCCCTGGCCACCTGGCCGCTGCTGCTCGACGCCGGACGACTGCAGGACGGCGAGGCCTACCTGGCCGGAACCGCGCACCGGGCCGTGGCCCGGCTCTCGGCGGCCACCGCGGCCGAGATCGGGCTGGACGACGGTGCAGACCTGACCGTCTCCACCGCGAGCGGGTGGATCACTGTGCCGTCGGTGATCACGCAGATGCCGGACCGGGTGGTCTGGCTGCCGACCAATTCGCCGGGTTGCACCGTGCGGGCGGACCTGGGCGTAGATGCCGGTGCCCTGGTCTCGATCAAACCCGCTGCCGGCTCCTCGACCACCACTGCCGAGACGGGTGAGCAGGCATGACCTTCCTCGCGGGCGCCATCGCCGCGGAGAATCCCTCCGCGAACTTCGGCCAGGACAACGGTTGGGTGATCTTCGGTAAGGCGCTGTTCATCTTCGTCTTCCTGGTTCTGCTCACCCTGCTCACCATCTGGGGGGAGCGCCGGGTCGTGGCCCGGATGCAGTCCCGCCCGGGCCCGAACCGGACCGGACCGTTCGGGCTGGTCCAGGGTCTGGCCGACGGGGTGAAACTGGCCCTGAAGGAAGACATCATCCCGAACTCGGTCGACAAGATCGTGTTCATCCTGGCTCCGATCATCTCCGCGATCACCTGCTTCCTGGCGTTCGCGGTGATCCCGTTCGGTCCCGAGGCCAGGATCCCGTTCACCGACATCGTCACCCCGCTGCAGCTCACCGACCTGCCCGTCGCCGTGCTCTACGTGCTCGCTGTGGCCGCGGTCGGCGTCTACGGCATCGTGCTGGCCGGCTGGTCCTCCGGGTCCACCTATCCGTTGCTCGGCGGGCTGCGCTCCTCGGCGCAGGTGATCTCCTACGAGATCGCGATGGGCCTGGCGCTGATCAGCGTGTTCCTCTACGCCGGATCGATGTCGACCTCCTCGATCGTCGCCGCCCAGGAGCACGGTTCGGTGGTCTCCCTGGGCGGGCTCGAGCTGACCCTGCCCTCCTGGTACGCGTTCCAGCTGCCGGTGGCCTTCATCATCTACATGATCGCCATGGTGGGGGAGACCAACCGGGCCCCCTTCGACCTGCCCGAGGCCGAGGGCGAACTGGTCGGCGGCTTCCACACCGAGTACTCCTCGCTGAAGTTCGCCCTGTTCTTCCTGGCCGAGTACGTCAACATGATCACCGTCTCGGCGGTGGCGACCACCCTGTTCCTCGGCGGCTGGCGGGCCCCTTGGCCCCTGTCGGCCATCGGCGGCGGCGTCCTGAACACCGGCTGGTGGCCGATGCTCTGGTTCATCGGAAAGCTGCTCGGCTTCATCTTCTTCTTCATCTGGCTGCGCGGCACCCTGCCCCGGCTGCGTTACGACCAGTTCATGCGCTTCGGCTGGAAGGTCCTGATCCCGATCTCGCTGGTCTGGATCGTCGCGGTCTCCTTCATCCGCACCCTGCGGGTGCAGGGCAATGACCTGGGCAGCGGGTCGCGGGTGGCCCTGGCCCTCGGCGCGATGGTGCTGGTGGGCGGTGTGCTGTGGGCCTATTCGGTGCACGCCGGGCGGGCCGAGAAGGTGGAGAACGCACGCCACCCGATTCCCCCCGAAGAGGTCGACCCGTTCGCGGGCGGCTTCCCGGTTCCGCCGATGCCCGGGCAGCGGTTGATCCGCAGCGACGGCCGCCAGCCTGCGCTGGTCAGCAGCGACGACCAGGAGGTGCACGGTGACTGACCCCCAGCCCGACAACGAGATCGCCTCGCCGCAGGACCGCGGCGGGTGGCTGGCCTCCATCGCCGGGTTCGGCGTCACGTTCAAGGAGATGTTCCGCAAGCCGGTCACCGAGTACTACCCGGAGGAGAAGGTGCCGCCGCAGCCGCGGTTCCACGGCCGGCACCAGCTGAACCGGCACCCGGACGGCCTGGAGAAGTGCATCGGCTGCGAGTTGTGCGCCTGGGCCTGCCCGGCCGACGCCATCTTCGTCGAGGGCGCCGACAACACCGACGAGGAGCGGTTCTCCCCGGGTGAGCGCTACGGCCGCGTCTACCAGATCAACTACCTGCGCTGCATCCTGTGCGGCCTGTGCATCGAGGCCTGCCCGACCCGCGCGCTGACCATGACCAACGAGTACGAGCTGGCCGGGACGACCCGGGCCGGCCTGATCTACGAGAAGCACGACCTGCTCGGCCCGATGCTGCCGGGCATGGTCGAGGCACCGCACCCGATGGTGCCTGGAAGCACCGACACGGACTACTACCGGGGCAACGTGACCGAGGCAGTGGCCGAGCAGAAGGACTGGGTCGCGGCCCGCCGCGGCGACGACGAAGGGCACGGCGTGGACGACGGCGAGCGGGCCGAGGTGGCCCGGTGAGCGGCGGCGAGGCGGTGCTGTTCTGGGTGCTCGCACCCGTGATGGTGCTGGGTGCCTCAGGACTGCTGATCGCGAAGAAGGCGGTGCACGCCGCGCTCTGCATGGCCCTGGTGATGATCTCCCTGGGCATCGCCTACTTCGGGCTCGACGCGCCCTTCCTGGGCAGCGTGCAGGTGTTCGTCTACACCGGCGCGGTGATGATGATCTTCCTGTTCGTGCTGATGCTGGTCGGGGTCGACTCCTCCGACTCCCTGGTGGAGACGATCAAGGGCCAGCGCGTGGCCGCCGTCCTGCTCGGCCTCGGCACCGCGGTCACCCTGATCGCCACCCTGGCCGGGGTGACCCTGGGGCCCTCCAAGGGCCTGGCCGACGTGAACTCCGAGGGCAACATCGGCGCCATCGCCGACCGCATCTTCGGCGCCTACGTCTTCGCCTTCGAGGTGACCGGCGCGCTGCTGATCACCGCGGCGCTGGGCGCCATGATGCTGGCCCACCGGGAACGGCTGTTCCCCAAACCCACCCAGCGCGAGCTGGCCGAGCGGCGGATCCGCGAAGGTGTCGTCAAGGCACCGCTGCCGGCTCCCGGTGTCTTCGCCCGGCACAACGCGGTGGACACCCCCGCGCTGCTGCCCGACGGCACGCCGAGTGAGCTGTCGGTCTCCCGGGTGCTCACCGCCCGCGGCCAGATGCGTTCCACCGACGAGCGGGCCGGGGAGGTCTCCGGCGTCCTCGCCGAGATCGACGGCTCCGAGCCACGGAAGGATGACGACGCGTGAGCCAGGACTGGTGGTTGTACCTGTCGGCTGCGCTGTTCGCGATCGGCGCCAGCACGGTTCTGGTGCGCCGCAACGCGATCATCGTGTTCATGGGGGTGGAGCTGATGCTGAACGCGACCAACCTCGCGTTCGTCACCTTCGCCCGGATGCACGGTGACATCAGCGGCCAGGTGGTCGCCCTGTTCGTGATGCTCGTCGCCGCGGCCGAGGTCGTGGTCGGGCTGGCGATCATCATGTCCATCTTCCGTACCCGCCGCTCGGCCTCGGTCGACGACGCGAACCTGCTGAAGTACTGAGAGGCGGATCGTGAATCTCCTAGCGGAAGGCGGTTCGCGGGCGGCGATCACCGCAGCCGGCGGCGCCGTCCAGAACAATGCCTGGTTGCTGATCGCGCTGCCGCTGCTCGGTGCCGCGGTGCTGCTGCTCGGCGGGCGGCGGACCAACGCGTGGGGTCACTGGTTCGCCGTCGCGGCGTCCTGGTCGGCCTTCGTCTACGGCGCGCTGCTCTTCCTCGACCTGCGCTCGCTCGCCCCCGAGCAGCGGACCCGCGGCCTGGAGCTGTTCACCTGGATCCAGGCCGGCACGTTCGACCTGAAGGCCGGTCTGCTGCTCGACCCGCTGTCGGTCGCCTTCGTCCTGCTGGTGACCTTCGTCGGCTCGCTGATCCACGTCTACTCCGTGGCCTACATGGAGCATGACGTCGATCGACGCCGGTTCTTCGCCTACCTGAACCTGTTCGTCGCCTCGATGCTGCTGCTGGTCCTGGCCGACTCCTACGCCCTGCTCTACGTGGGCTGGGAGGGCGTGGGCCTGGCCTCCTACCTGCTGATCGGGTTCTGGAACCACAACCCGGTCTACGCCACCGCAGCCAAGAAGGCGTTCGTGGTGAACCGGGTCGGTGACCTCGGCCTGTCCGTCGCCATCATGGTCATGTTCTTCACCTTCGGCACGGTCACCTTCGCCGGGGTGCTGGGCAGCGCCGACGGCGCCTCCGAGAACACCCTCACCTGGATCGGCCTGGCGCTGCTGCTCGGCGCCTGTGGCAAGTCGGCTCAGTTCCCGCTGCAGTCCTGGCTGGGCGACGCGATGGCCGGCCCGACGCCGGTATCGGCGCTGATCCACGCGGCCACGATGGTCACTGCCGGGGTCTACCTGGTGGTGCGCAGCGGCCCGATCTATGAGGAGGCGCCCACCGCACAGCTGGCCGTGGTGATCGTCGGCGCGGTGACCCTGCTCTTCGGAGCGGTTGTCGGTTGCGCGAAGGACGACATCAAGAAGGCGCTGGCCGCCTCGACGATGTCCCAGATCGGCTACATGATGCTGGCCGCGGGCCTGGGCCCGGTCGGCTACGTCTTCGCCATCCTGCACCTGCTCACCCACGGCTTCTTCAAGGCCGGCATGTTCCTGGGTGCCGGTTCGGTGATGCACGGCATGAACGACTCGGTCGACATGCGCCGGTTCGGCAACCTGTCCGGGGCCATGAAGATCACCTGGGCCACCTTCGGCCTGGGCTGGCTGGCCATCCTGGGTGTGCCGCCGTTCTCCGGCTTCTGGAGCAAGGACGCGATCATCGAGACCGCCTTCGCCACCGGTGAAGGCTGGCGGCCCTGGGTGTTCGGCGGTGCCACGCTGCTCGGTGCCGGGATCACCGCGTTCTACATGTCGCGGCTTTTCTTCATGACCTTCCAGGGCCGCAAGCGCTGGCCCGACGAGGCCCACCCGCACGAGTCTCCGCGCCTGATGACCTACCCGATGATGATCCTGGCCCTCGGCTCGGGTCTGCTCGGCGGGTTCTTGGTGATGGGCGGCCGGTTCAGCTCCTGGCTGGAGCCGGTCACCGGTGGCGGGGAGGAGCACCACCCGGTGATCGGCAAGTACCCGTTGATGGCGCTCACCCTGGCCCTGGTGGCGCTCGGGGTGTTCCTGGCCTGGCGCCAGTACTGGCAGGCCGAGGTCCCGCAGACCGCACCCCGCGGTTCGGTGCTCACCCGGGCCGCCCGACGCGACCTCTACCAGGACGATGTCAACGAGGCCGTGTTCATGCGCCCCGGTCAGTACCTGACCCGGTTCCTGGTGTTCGCGGACACCCGGGGCGTGGACGGGGCCGTCGGGGGGCTGGCCGCTGGGATCGGTGGCCTCGCCGGCCGGTTGCGCCGCTGGCAGAGCGGTCTGGTCCGGTCCTACGCGATGTCCATGCTTGCTGGTGTCGTCGTCCTCGTCCTCGGCGTCCTCGCCGTGCGGATCTGACGCCGTGTTCACCGAGGGACCACAGAGGGAAGGTCTGACATGCCCTGGCTGACCATCATGGGTCTGCTCCCGCTGATCGGCGCCGCCGTGGTGTGGGCGCTGCCGCACGGCACCGACGCGATGGCGCGGGTGGTGGCCCTGGCCACCTCGCTCGCCACCCTCGCCGTCGGCGTCGGGATGGCGCTGCGCTTCGACGTCGCCAACGGTGGGCTCTACCAGTTCGCGGAGCAGCACACCTGGATCCCGCAGATCGGCGTGAGCTACGCCCTCGGGGTGGACGGCATCGCGCTGGTGATGGTGCTGCTCTCCACGGTGCTGGTGCCGATCTGCGTGCTCGCCGCGTGGAACGACTACCGGGGCAACGCCGCCCGCAACTTCTTCGCCCTGATCCTGGTGCTCGAGACGTTCATGATCGGCGTGTTCGCTGCCCGCGACGTCTTCCTGTTCTACGTGTTCTTCGAGGCCATGCTGATCCCGGTCTACTTCCTGATCGGGCAGTTCGGCGGCGCCCAGCGCCGCTACGCCGCGGTGAAGTTCCTGCTCTACAGCCTGCTCGGCGGGCTGGTGATGCTGGTCGCGGTGATCGGTCTGTATGCGCAGGGCAAGGGCGGGGAGCAGGGCTTCCTGACCACCGCCCTGACCGGGGTCTTCCCCAGCGCGGCAGGCGATCCGAGCGCCGCCGAGGCGCTGATGTTCCTCGGGTTCTTCTTCGCCTTCGCGGTCAAGGCGCCGATGTGGCCGGTGCACACCTGGCTGCCGGACGCCGCCGGTGAGGCGCCGCCGAGCGTCGCCGTGCTGCTGGTCGGGGTGCTCGACAAGGTGGGCACCTTCGGCATGCTGACCCTGTGCCTGCCGCTGTTCCCGAACGCCAGCCGCTGGGCGGCCCCGGTGATCATGGTGCTGGCAGTGATCTCGGTGCTCTACGGCGCACTGCTCGCCCTCGGCCAGAGCGACCTGAAGCGGCTGATCGCCTACACCTCGATCTCGCACTTCGGGTTCATCGTGCTGGGCATCTTCGCGATGACCAGCTACGGCCAGTCCGGCTCGGCGCTGTACATGGTCAACCACGGCTTCTCCACCGCGGCCCTGTTCCTGATCGCCGGCATGCTGATCGCCCGCCGCTCGTCGTCGAAGATCGACGACTTCGGCGGTCTGCAGCGCAGCACACCGCTGCTGGCCGGGGTGTTCCTGATCGCCGGCCTGTCCAGCCTGGCCCTGCCGGGGCTGTCCAGCTTCATCAGTGAGTTCCTGGTGCTGGTCGGCACCTACCCTCGCTACCCGGCGATCGCGGTGATCGCGACCGTGGGCATCATCCTGGCCGCGCTCTACATCCTGGTCACCTACCAGCGGATGTTCACCGGCCCGAAGCAGGACTTCGCCGCCGGTTGGCGTGACCTGGACCAGCGTGAAGCCTGGGTGGTCGCTCCGCTGATCGCCGTGATCATCGTCCTGGGCTTCTTCCCCCAGCCGGTGCTCGATGTCCTCAACCCGGCCGTCGACCGCACCATGCAGCAGGTCCAGGTGGTCGATCCTGAGCCTGCCGTCCCGCCTGTCGCCGAAGGGACCCAGCCCTGATGTCCGCCCTCCTAGCCGCCACCGCCTCGCCCATCGCGGCCAGCTTCACGGCGCCGTCCATCGACTACGCAGCGGTGCTGCCGCTGCTGATCGTGTTCGGGGCCGCCTGCCTCTCGGTGCTCGTCGAGGCCTTCGCCCCACGGCGCAGCCGGTTCAGCCTGCAGATGGGGCTCTCCGTGGCCTCCCTGGTCGCGGCCGTGGCCGCGGTGGCCTGGCTCGCCCTGGAGGGCACCGAGGTGGTCACCGCCGGCGCCGTCGAGGCGGGTGCGGCGTCCGCCGGGTCGATCGTGATCGACGGCCCGTCCCTGTTCCTGCAGGGGACCATCGCCGCGCTGGCCATCCTGGCCGTGCTGACCATGTCCGAGCGCGGTACTGACGGTGGCGCCTTCACTCCGCAGGGGTCGGCGGTGCCCGGGTCCCCGGCCGAGACCGCCGCCGTTCGCGCCGGTCTGGTGCAGAGCGAGGTCTTCCCGCTCATGCTGTTCTCCATCGGCGGCATGATGCTGTTCCCGGCCTCGAACGACCTGCTCACCATGTTCGTGGCGCTCGAGGTGTTCTCTCTGCCGCTGTACCTGCTCTGCGGGCTGGCCAGGCGTCGCCGGCTGCTCTCGCAGGAGGCGAGCCTGAAGTACTTCCTGCTCGGCGCCTTCTCCTCGGCGTTCTTCCTCTACGGCGCCGCGATGCTGTACGGCTTCGCCGGATCGGTGCGACTGGCCGACATCGGTGCGGCGATCAGCGGCGACGGCGCGGTGGTCGGGCGGGACGGGCTGATGCTGCTGGGCGTGGCGATGCTCGCCGTCGGGCTGCTGTTCAAGGTCGGTGCCGCGCCCTTCCACCTGTGGACGCCGGACGTCTACCAGGGGGCGCCGACCCCGGTCACCGGCTTCATGGCCGCCTGCACGAAGGTGGCCGCCTTCGGCGCGCTGCTGCGGGTAGCCTACGTGGCACTGCCCGGGGCCCGCTGGGACTGGATGCCGGCGCTGTGGGGGGTGGCCATCCTGACCATGGTGGTCGGTTCGGTGATCGCCATCGTGCAGACCGACATCAAGCGGATGCTGGCCTACTCCTCGATCGCCCACGCCGGGTTCCTGCTCACCGGTGTTCTGGCGATGGACCGGGCCGGCGTCTCGGGGGTGCTGTTCTACCTGTTCGCCTACGGGTTCACCACGATCGGCGCGTTCGCACTGGTCTCCCTGGTGCGCGACTCCACCGACGATGGGGTGGGCGGCGAGGCGACGCACCTGTCGCAGTGGGCCGGCCTGGGCAAGAAGCACCCGATGGCGGCAGGGGCGTTCACGCTGTTCCTGCTCGCCTTCGCCGGCATCCCGCTGACCAGCGGGTTCATGGGCAAGTACGCGGTGTTCTCGGCCGCAGTGGCGAACGGCGCCTGGGTGCTCGCCCTGATCGGTGTGCTGGCCAGCGCGGTGGCGGCGTTCTTCTACGTGCGGGTGATCGTGCTGATGTACTTCAGCGAACCCACCGGCACCGTGACCACCGTGGTGACGCCCGGTTTCGGCACCCTGGTCGCGATCCTGCTCTCGGTCGCGGTGACCCTGGTGCTCGGGGTGGCGCCCACGGTGCTGTTCGGGCCGGCTCAGGCAGCCTCGCTGTTCCTGCCGTGAGGATCCCCCGCAGAGTGAGACCCTGCTGTCGATGACCGAACACCCTCCGACGCCGGTGACTGCAGCGCTGGACCTGCCGATGGCGCCGCCCGCCCTGGACGCCCAGGTGCGTGCCGGCCTGGCTGCCGTCGAGGTGCAGCTGCGCTCGGCGGTCGACCAGGCCGACCCGCTGGCCGACGACGTGGCCCGCCACCTGGTGCTGGCCGGCGGCAAGCGGGTGCGACCGATGCTCACCCTGTTGGCTTCGCATCTGGGCGATCCCACCCACCCCGAGGTGGTCGAGGCGGCGGTGGTGGTGGAACTGACCCACCTGGCCTCGCTCTACCACGACGACGTGATGGACGGTGCGGACCGGCGCCGGGGGGCACCGGCGGTGCACGCGGTCTGGGGCAACACCGTCGCGATCCTCACAGGGGATCTCCTTTTCGCCCGCGCCTCGACCATTGTGGCCGGGCTGGGCGTCGAGGCGGTGCAGATCCAGGCCGCCACGTTCGAGCGGCTGTGCCTGGGCCAGCTGCACGAGACCGTCGGGCCCCGGGACGGCGAGGACCCAGTCGCGCATTACCTGCAGGTGCTCAGCGACAAGACCGGGTCGCTGATCGCGACGTCCGCTCGGTTCGGTGCCATGTTCGGCGGCTGCGCACCCCAGGTGCTCGAGGTACTGGTGGAGTACGGCGAGAAGGTCGGAGTGGCCTTCCAGCTCGCGGACGACGTGATCGACCTCGCCAGCGACGGCGCGACCTCGGGCAAGACGCCGGGAACCGACCTGCGCGAGCACGTGCCCACCCTGCCCGCACTGCTGTGTCGCCGGCACGCGGCCCGCACCGGCGACGCCGAGTCCGTGGCCCTGGTGGCGCTGCTGGACGGCGACCTGTCGGACGACGCGGTGCTGGCCGACCTGGTGGCCCGGCTCGGGGTGCACCCGGCGACGGCCCAGGCCCGGGTGGAGGCCAACCGGTGGGCCCACGACGCCGTGCTCGCCCTGGCACCCCTTCCCGAGTCGCCGGCCCGCGATGCGTTGCGGGAGTTCGCCTCTGCCGTGGTCGAACGGACCTCCTGACCCGCCTGGTCGCCCTCGGGCGACTACGCGTCCGTCAGCCGGCCGCCTGTTCAGGCAGGATCTCTCCGGACCCGCGGATCACCAGGTGCGTCGCCACCACCTGGGTGGTGAACGGCGAGGTGTCACCCTCCAGGCGGGCGAACAGCTGCTCCGCGGCGAGCCGACCGATCTCCTGCGGGTTCTGCGCCACCACGGTGACCGGAGGATCGAGCAGGTCGGCGAGCAGGAAGTCGTCGAAGCCGACGAGCGCCACGGTGTGCTGGAGCTGCCGGTCACGCAGCGCGCGCAGCGCGCCGATGGTGACCAGGTTCTGGGCGCCGAACACGGCTGTCGGCGGGCGGTCCAGGGCGAACAGCCGGCCGGTCGCCTCCTGAGCTGCATCCATCGTGCCCAGGTCGGCAGCCACCAGTTCGGGGCGCACCGGCAGGCCGGCGTCCTCCATCGCCTCCAGGTAGCCGAGGTGGCGATCCTGTTCTGTGGCAAGGGAGGACAGGTCGCCGAGGAAGGCGATCTCACGGTGGCCGTGAGCGATCAGGTGCCGCACGCCGTCCCGGGCCCCTTCCCGGTGGGAGGCGAGCACGGCGTCGGCCTCGAGCGCCCGTGGTGGGCGGTCGACGAACACCAGGGCCACTCCGGCACGCCGCTCGAGCATCAGGTAGCTGTGGTCGGTGCCGGTCGGCATCACGATCAGCCCGTCCACCCGGCGAGAGGAGAACGCCGCCACCAGATCGCGCTCGCGCTGGGCGGTCTCGTCGATGCTGCCGGAGAGGACGGCGACGCCCCGCAGGTGTGCCACGTCCTCGACGGCGCGGTGCAGAGCAGCCGAGAACGGGTTGGCCAGGTCCTGCACGATCAGGCCGATCGTGGCCGTCTTGCCGTCGGCCCGGCGCAGGCTGCGGGCGCCGAGGTTGGGCCGGAAATCCAGCTCGGAGGCGGCGATCTCGACCTTCTGGATGAGCATGGCGGAGACACCCGGCTCGCCGTTGATCACCCGGGACACGGTCTTCAGGCTGACGCCGGCCAGCGCGGCCACATCGCGCATCGTCGCCCGCGCGCGCGTTCCGGGGGCTCCGGCGGCCATTCCAGATAACGGTGTCATCACGGTCCCCTCTTGCATGCCGGACATCCTTGACGGTGCGGTTGCGCTGAGGTTACAACTAACTCGACAACGATGTCAGCGATGTGTCGGCCAAGTGTTCAGACGCCGTCCCGACAGCTGACAAGGCTCATCAATTCGAAGGATGCTCATGACACGCAGCAGCGTTCGACAGCTCTCGCTGATCGGCACCGGGCTGGCCGCGGCTCTCGCCCTCGCCGCCTGTGGCGGTGACTCCGGTACCAGCACCGCAACCTCGGCGGCCGCCGGTGGCGCCTCGTCCGCCGCCGCGGGCGGTGACAAGATCGCGGTCTCCTTGATCACCAAGGACTCGACCAACGCGTTCTTCGTCGCCATGCAGAAGGGCGCCAAGGCGGCCGGTGAGGCCAACGGGGTCGACGTGACCATCGCCTCAGGCAAGGCCGAGGGCGACGACGACGGCCAGATCAAGGCCATCGAGACCGCCATCGCCACCAAGCAGAAGGGCATCCTGATCACGCCGATGTCCACCGGCGTGAACGACGCGATCGCCAAGGCGCGGGCGGCGGGCATCTACGTGATCGCCCTCGACACCCCCACCGACCCGCCGGACGCGGTCGACATCACCTTCGCGACCGACAACCGCGAGGCCGGTGTGCTGATCGGCAAGTACGCCGCTCAGAAGCTGGACGGCAAGAAGGCCGTCATCGCGCTGCTCGACATCTTCGACGACAAGATCGTCTCCGTGGACTACAACCGTGACCAGGGCTTCCTCGAGGGCATGGGCATCCCGGTCGGCGACCCGAAGAAGAACGGCGACGAGGCCAAGACCGGCAAGTACACCGGCGGCAAGGGCGGCGACTACGAGATCGTCGGCAACGAGGCCACCGGCGCCAATGAGGAGGGCGGGCAGAAGGGTCTGGAGCAACTGCTGGCCAAGAACCCGGACATCAACGTGGTCTACACGATCAACGAGCCCACCGCGGCCGGCGCCGAGGCGGCCATGACCGCCAAGGGCAAGAAGGCCGAGGACTACATCATGGTCTCGGTGGACGGCGGCAAGGACGGCGTCCAGGCGGTCGGCGACGGCATCATCGACGCCACCTCGCAGCAGTACCCGCTGAAGATGGCCGAGCTCGGTGTGAAGGCGATCAAGGACGTGGCGACCGGCGGTGCCAAGCCGACCGTGAGCGAGGGCCTCGACTTCTTCAACACCGGGGTCACCCTGATCGCCAAGGACCCGGCCGAGGGCGTGGAGAGCAAGGACGTCCAGTACGGCCTGGACAACGCCTGGGGCTGATCCTCACCCACGGCTGAACTGAACTGATGGAGGTGGGGGCAGCACTCTGGTGCTGTCCCCACCTCTGTTCTAGCGTGTGCCCCGGTAACACCCCTTGAACACGACAGAAAGGCGGCATGTCGGTGAGTGAAACCACGGCGACCAGCGCCGGGTACGACGCCGCCGAGGAGTTCCTCGGCCGGCAGAGCGGGCTGCAGCGCCTGCAGAGCCTTCTGCACAGCTATCCCTGGCTCAGCCCGGCGTCGGTGCTGATCCTCGCCACACTCGTGTTCTCGGTGGTCGCGCCGAACTTCGCCACCCTGAGCAACTTCGGCACGATCACCCAGCAGACCGCAGTGATCGGCACCCTGGCGATCGGCCAGACCCTGATCATCCTCACCGCGGGGATCGATCTCTCCTGTGGTGCGATCATGGTATTCAGCTCGATGGTGATGGCCAAGACGGCCGCCGAGAACGGGCTTCCCGGACTGCCGTCGCTCCTGCTCGGCATTCTGGTCGGCGGCCTGGCGGGCTTCCTCAACGGCACCTTGATCACCCGGGTGAATCTGCCGCCGTTCATCGTCAGCCTGGGTACGTTCGGCATCTTCACCTCGCTGACCCTGCTCTACGCCACCGGTCGCACCGTGCGCAGCCGAGAGTTGGAGCCCGAACTCAAATGGCTCGGCAAGGGCATCAACCTCGGCGGGTTCGCCATCACCACCGGGGTACTGGTGATGCTCGTGCTCTACGGGATCTTCGCCTACGTTCTGCGCTACACCTCGTGGGGCACGCACGTCTACGCCGTCGGTGACGACCCGGACGCCGCCCGCCTGGCCGGTATCCAGGTGAACCGGGTGCTGCTCAGCGTTTACACCGTGGCCGGCGTCATCTTCGCCCTCGCCGCCTGGGTGCTGATCGGTCGGGTGAACGCGGCCAGCCCCAACTCCGGCATCGACGCCAACCTGGACTCGATCACGGCCGTGGTGATCGGCGGCACCAGCCTCTTCGGCGGCCGGGGCCGGGTGGTCGGCACCCTGATCGGGGCGTTGATCGTCTCGGTGGTGGAGAGCGGCCTGAGCATCGCCGGTCTCGACCAGGCCTACAAGCGTCTCGCGATCGGCATCCTGATCATCGTCGCCGTCGCCGCCGACCAGTGGATCCGGAGGGCCCGCGCATGACCGCCACGCTCAGCGACCTGAACCCCGTGCTCGAAGGGATCGGCCTGGTCAAGACCTACGGCCGGGTGGTCGCCCTCGACGGCGCCGATTTCGCCCTCTACCCGGGCGAGGTGCTCGCGGTGATCGGCGACAACGGAGCCGGCAAGTCGAGCCTGATCAAGGCCATGTCCGGGGCGGAGACCCCCGACCGGGGCACCGTCAAGCTCGACGGGGCGGAGGTCGCCTTCACCCGGCCGATCGAGGCCCGCGCCGCCGGCATCGAGACGGTCTACCAGACGCTCGCGGTGGCGCCGGCGCTCGACATCGCCACCAACATGTTCCTGGGGCGTGAGGAGCGCAAGCCGGGTCCGCTCGGTTCGGTGTTCCGGATGCTCGACGGTGCCGGGATGCGCCGCAAGGCCAAGGAGCAGATGACCAGCTTGGGCATCGGCACGCTGCAGAACATGGGCCAGGCCGTGGAGACCCTATCCGGCGGTCAGCGTCAGGCGGTCTCGGTGGCCCGGGCGGCGGCCTTCGGCCACAAGGTGATCATCCTGGACGAGCCGACGGCCGCCCTCGGCGTCCGCGAATCGGCGCAGGTGCTCAACCTGATCAAGAACCTGCGGGACAAGGGCATGCCGGTCATCCTGATCTCGCACAATATGCCGCAGGTGTTCGAGGTGGCCGACCGGATCCACGTGCAGCGCCTGGGCAAGCGCGCCGCCGTCATCACGCCGCAGACGGTGACCATCACCGACGTCGTCGCGATCATGACCGGCGCACTGACGGTGCCCCCGGAGGACCAGACCCTCGGCCCGGTCCGCGCCCCGGTCAAGGTCGAGGGCACGATCAAGACCGGCCTCGAAGAGATCGCCGAAGGCTAGACCCCGCACCTGCTCATGCTCCGCAGGGGTACATCGGACAGCGTTGTCAGAGGCGCTGACATGTACACCCGCGGAGCATGAGCGGCGAGTCGACTGCCGACCGTGCTCGCGGGGGCGCGTGACCTGGATGGGGCGTCGGCCCCGGCTCAGGTCGCGAGCTCGTCGAGTGAGCCGGCGGACAGGGCTGCGGCCACCGCTGACTTCTCGCCGAGACCGGCCAGCCGGCGCGCGATCGCCGGGATCCGCTCGTCCTCCCCGAACCTGGCCGTCAGCAGCTCCGCCAGCACCGCGGACTCCCCGTCGGCCAGACCGTCGGCCAGGCCTTCGGCCAGGCCCTCGGTCCGACCCTCGGCCAAGCCCCTGGCCCGCCCCCGCTGCGCAATGACCTTGCCGGCTTCGGTGTCCTCGAGACTGATCGGCATCGCTGCCTCCCTTCCGACTGCTTCGATGGTAGCCGCGTCCAGGTGGATCGCGGCGAGGACGGCGGCGACGTCGACCAGCTGCCGCGCGCGCTCGGGCGGGGCGCCGCGACGGATGACCTCGAGCGCGTCGCGCAGGATGAGTGGTCGGTCGCTCGCCCGGCCGACCTTGCCGAGACTGGCCAGCGGCGCGAGGCCGACCTGGCTCAACAGCCAGGCGGGGCTCTGCTGGCGCAGGTAGGTGATGTCGAACCGGGCGAAGAAGCGGTCGCCGTCCGCCGTCTCGTTGGCGACCAGGCCCTCCGCCAGCACGACGACGTGCTGACGCAGCCCGACCCCCGGCTCCAGCCGCATGATCCGGGCCCGGTACTTCAGCATGCGCGCCGCCAGGTCACGAGCTGGCCGGCGGACGAACTCCACCTGCGCGAGCTGGCCCGGCCCGGCCCCGACCAGCAGATCGGCGTACTGGGTGGCCGAGGGCAGGGCCTCGCTCAGCCGCACGGTGCCGGGATCGGCGACGATGCCGAGCCAGCGGCACAGGGCGACCAGGTCCTCGGCGGCCAGCAGGCGCAGGGCGTTGTCATAGATCGGCCCGGGCTGCGGCGCAGGTCGCCGGGCGGGACCGGGAGGTGGGTCGGCGTCGGACATGGTCACTCACCGGGGGTGCTTCCGCAGAATCCGGAGCCCCGCGGAATGCGGCTCCGTACGGCCCTCACGGCCTTCAACGACTGCCGGGGATGGCAGCGGACGCGGCAGGAGGAAGGCTAGCAGAGGGGATGATGTGCGACATGGACCTGCCCGTGATGCCGCCCGTCTCGCCGATGCTCGCCCGTTCGGTGAAGGAGATCCCCGATATCGGACACGTGGAGCCCAAGTGGGACGGCTTCCGCAGCATCGTGTTCCGTGACGGTGACGAGGTGGTGCTCGGCTCACGCAACGAGCGCCCGCTCACCCGGTACTTCCCCGAGGTGGTGGAGGCGATCCTGGCCAACACCCCCGACCGATGCGTGCTGGATGGGGAGATCGTGGTCATCCGCGGGGACCGGCTCGACTTCGAGTCGCTCCAGCTGAGGCTGCACCCGGCGGCCAGCCGGGTGACCAGGCTGGCCGGGGAGATCCCGGCCGCGTTCGTGGCCTTCGACGCCCTCGCCCTCGGCGAGGTGTCCCTGATGGAACGCGATTTCGCCGAACGGCGCGCGGCCCTGGCCGCGGCCCTGGCCGGGGCGACGGCGCCGGTGTACCTCACTCCGGCCACCGCGGACCCGGTGCAGGCGCGGGCCTGGTTCGACACCTTCGAGGGGGCGGGCCTGGACGGCGTGGTGGCCAAACCGCTGACCGGTCCCTACCTGCCGGACAAGCGGGTGATGTTCAAGGTCAAGCACGAGCGGACGGCGGACTGTGTGGTGGCCGGCTTCCGCTGGCACAAGAGCGGCCCGATCGTCGGATCCCTGCTGCTCGGCCTGCACGACGAGACCGGAGCGCTGCAGCATGTGGGCGTGGCGGCGTCCTTCCCGATGGCGCGACGCGCCGAACTGGTCGAGGAGCTCGCCCCCTACCGGATCACCATCGGCGAGGCCGCTGCGGCGGGCCACCCCTGGGCCGCCTGGGCCGACGCCCAGGCGCACGCCGAGGGGCGCCTGCCCGGTGCGGTCAGCCGGTGGAGTGCCGGCAAGGACCTGTCCTGGGAGCCGTTGCGCCCGGAGTTGGTGGTCGAGGTCGCCTACGACCACATGGAGGGCAGCCGGTTCCGGCACACTGCGCAGTTCCGGCGCTGGCGCCAGGATCGTGATCCGGCGTCCTGTGGCTACGAGCAGCTGGACCGCCCGGTGCGCTACGACCTGGCGCGCATCCTCGGCTGATCGCGAGACCCTAGGCGGGGCAGACGATTCCGATGATCCGCTGGTCCTTCGTGCGCACCGTGACCCGAATCGGCGGCCGGGCGGCGCCCTGCTGAGTTGTGGTCACCGACACGGCGACGTTCGGCCCGCTGACCGCCCCGGGGGTGACGCTGATCGCGTTGGGCAACGCGTGGCTGCACAGCACCCGGTCGACGTCCCTCGGGGAGTCGAACAGGTCGGCGAGCAACTTCGGCACGAGGTAGTCAGTCGCGGTCTTCCGGCCCGGAGCCGCGATGTACGCGGAGTAGAAGCGCGAGACGGTGGCCGCTGCGAGGCCCGGCTGGTCCGGGCTGGCCGCGCTGCCGACCGTCTGTGAGGAGCGACTGCTCCCCGTTCCCGACGGAGCAGCCGGCGCCGAGGTGGTGTCCTCGCCAGAGGCCGGCCCCACCGAGACGTTGGGAGTGGCCGGACCGGGGGCCGGCTCGTCGCTCATGCATCCGGAGGACGCCGTCACGGCGAGGAGCACGCCGAGCAGGGCCGACCACCGCCGCAGGCCGGGGTCAGGGACGGCGGGGACGACGAGCATCGGGACTCCAGGATCACCTGCAGGGGATTGGCGCAATCCGACCCTATCCGGCACACCGGCCCCATGTGTCCGGCCGCCGACATTGCCGCTACGCAGGGCAGGCGATGCCGACGACCTGCAGGTCGCTCAGCCGCAGCGTCACCGTGATCGGCAGCCGGGGGCCGCCGGACCGGGCGGTGGTAACCCGTACCGTGGCGGTCGGCGGATTCACGCTGGCTGTCGAGACGCTCACCGAGGTGGGCAGGTTCTGGGCGCAGACCACCGGGTCGGTGTCCGGGGCCCCGAAGAGGGTAGACAGCATCGTGGGGTCGAAGTACTCGATGGCCACCGACGGCTCCGGGTCCGCAAGGTAGGCCAGGTAGAACTCGGCGACCCGGGCGCTCGCTCGCTCGGCCGCTGAACTGCTGCGGGACGGCGGTGCGCTGGGGGCCGCCGAGGCGCTCCCGCCGGCACATCCGCCGGTAGCCGCGGTGGCGCCCAGCACGACCAGGGTGAGAAGCACGCGAGCGGACGGCGGCGGGCCGGCGAACTGGGGCATCGGGGCTCCTCGGGCGTCGACGACAGGGCTCTCGGGTGATCAAGAGCAGCCGGCGGGCCCGCTGATACGCCGCTCGGCTACTCCGTGCGTCGGGCCCCGGCGGCGAGGCGCTGACGCGCGGTCTGGGTGCCCGGCCCGACCGGTACGTGCCCGAGCGCCCCGGCGAGACCGAACCGCGGCATGTTGACGTACATCACCTCGTGCTGCCCGGCCCGTACCCCGTAGGTCTCGTGCCAGATCCCCACCGTGCCGCTCGATCCGATCCGCTTCGTGAAGTTCCGCCATGGTTGCAGGTGGGGGGCCGCGGAGTCCGAGGCGAAGGCCTGCAGCGCCTCGGTGTCGCGCCAGTACGACAGCAGCAGCGTCGTCCGCCCGGTCCAGGTCTGGTACCCCAGCATGCCGACCTCGGGGTTGGCCGCGAGGTGGCGCAGCATGCGGGGCATCGCCGTGACCACCGGCCACCAGGCGTCGACCCGGTGCGGGCGATTGAACCGCATGCCGATCAGGAACACGGTGACATCGACGTCACTCGGAGCGGTGAACCGCCCGGGATGCACTTCGGGCATGACGGCCTCCAAGGGGCTGGGCGAGTTTCAGGACACTGTTATAAAACGACGTTACGCTAGTCTTGTCAAGTGCCTCGCCCCAAGGTCTACGACGACCACCTCCGCTCACGGTTGATCACCCGCGCGGCGGCGACGCTGGCCGCCGCGGGGCCGGAGTCGTTCTCGCTGCGGCCGCTCGCCGCCGCCGAGGGCACCTCGACGAGTGCCGTCTACGCCATGTTCGGTGGCAAGGCAGGCCTGGTCGCCGCGGTCGTCGAGGCCGCCCAGCACAGCTTCATCGCCGCTCAGCGGGGCGCTCCCACGACGGCCGACGCCCGGGACGACCTGGCGGCCCTCGGCCATGCCTACCGGGACTGGGCGCTGGCCCACCCCACCCTGTACAGCGTGATGTTCGGCGGCAGGGTGGTACCGGACTGTGCCGAGCCGTCCGTCGTCGCCGATCGCGGTGCCGAGGCGATCGGGTGCCTGCAGGCGATCGTGGAACGCCTTGTGCAGGAAGACGTCTTCCGTGCGGAGCCGATCGAGACGATCACCACGTCGGTCTGGGCCTCGGTGCACGGCCTGGTCTCGTTGGAGATCGCCGGGATGTCTGTCCCGTCGGACGCCGCGGCGCGGCAGCGCTATTCCGCGCACCTCGCCGCCATCGGGCGCGGGTGGCTCGTCTGAGCCGTCCGGCCTCGCTCAGGCCGGTATCGGATCCGGATCCGGCTGGACGTCGGCGGTGCGCGCCTTCGCGCGCAGGTGGGCGTTGCGCACCGAATCCACGGACAGGATGGCCAGGGCCAGCCAGACCAGCCCGAACCCGATCCAGCGCGACGGCGGCACCGTCTCGTCGAGCAGGAGCACGCCGCAGAGCAACTGCAGCACCGGGGTGAGGTACTGCATCAGGCCGATCATCGACAGGGGCAACCGGCGGGCGGAGGCGGCGAACAGCAGCAGCGGCACCACGGTGGCGATGCCGGCCGAGGCGAGCAGGAGCCCCTGCCAGGGCGGGTTCTCGGCGAAATGGCCACGCCCTGTGAGCTCGAACCAGATCAGCAGCGCCCCGGCCAGGGGGGCCAGCACCAGGGTCTCGGATGTCAGGCTGGTCAGTGCACTGTGCGCGGCCCCGACCCGATTCTTGATCAATCCATAGAGGCCGAACGTCAGCGCCAGCGTGAGCGCGATCCAGGGCGGTTGGGCGTAGTCCACGGTGAGTACCGCGACGGCGAGGGCGCCGACCCCCACCGCGGTCCACTGGGCCGGGCGCAGTCGCTCGCGCAGGACCAGCACCCCGAGCAGCACGGTGACCAGCGGGTTGATGAAGTAGCCGAGGCTCGCCTGGACCACCTGGCCGGTGGAGACCGAGTAGATGTACACGCCCCAGTTCACCGCCAGCACCAGGGCGGCGATGGCGAGCATCGCCACCGTCCGCACAGAGCTCAGCGCCGCGTACAGCTCCGGCCACTGACGCAGGACGACCACCGCAGCCAGACAGACCAGCAGTGACCACAGCACCCGGTGCAGCACGATCTCGATCGGGCTCGAGCGGTGCAGGAGCGTGAAGTACAGCGGGAAGACGCCCCACAGCCCGTACGCGGCGAGCCCATAGGCGATCCCTCGCCGCTCCGTCGATTCGGACTGATTCATCGGATGATTCTATGGGAGAGGGCTGACTGTCCCGCTCATCAGTCGACGATCCAGGTGTCCTTGCCGGCGATCAAGGCGGCCAGGTCCTCGTCAGAGGCCGCCCCGCCGGCAGCGCTGACCGCCGTGTCGATCTGGTCGCGGACCAGGTCGTCGTAGGCCGGGCGGTCCACCGAGCGGAACACCCCGATCGGCACGTACTCCATCGAGGGGCCGTCCAGGCGGGACAGCGCGAACGCCACCGACGGGTCAGGTGCGTGGACGTCGTGCACGAGCAGTGCTCGCTCGTCCACCTCGCTGGCGTCGACCGCGGTGAGTCCGCAGTTGGTGCCACGCACGATGCCGCGCGTGCCCAGGCCGTCGGGACCCACGGGGCCGAAGCGGATCTGCTGACCGTGCTCGAGCCGGATCAGCCGGGCCTGGGCCTCGTCCCGGTCCTTGAGCACCTCGAACGCGCCGTCGTTGAAGATTGGGCAGTTCTGATAGATCTCGATCAGCGAGGCCCCGCGGTGCTCCACAGCCAGGCGCAGCACCGAGGTCAGGTGCTTGCGGTCGGAGTCCAGGGTGCGGGCCACGAAGCTTGCCTCGGCGCCGAGGGCGAGTGAGACCGGGTTGAACGGAGTGTCCAGCGACCCCGCGGGGGTCGACTTGGTGACCAGGCCGGACGGCGAGGTGGGCGAGTACTGCCCCTTGGTCAACCCGTAGATCCGGTTGTTGAACAGCAGGATGGTCAGGTTCACGTTGCGGCGCAGTGCGTGGATCAGGTGGTTGCCGCCGATGCTCAGCGCGTCGCCGTCCCCGGTGACCACCCAGACCGACAGGTCGGGGCGGGACGTCGCGAGCCCGGTCGCGATCGCCGGCGCCCGGCCGTGGATCGAGTGCATGCCATAGGTGTCGAGGTAGTACGGGAACCTCGAGGAGCACCCGATCCCACTGATGAAGGCGATGTTCTCCCGGGCGATACCGAGCTCGGGCAGAAACGACTGGACCGCCGCGAGAATCGCATAGTCACCGCAGCCGGGGCACCAACGCACCTCGGCATCGGAGGTGAAGTCCTTCTTGGACAACGGTTTCAGGTCGTCCCCGGTGGGTCGGAGGGGAACCGACCCGAGCCCCGGGCGGGCAGTGGGCATGCCCAACAGTTCGGTCATCGCGTGCCCTCCAGGGCCAGCTTTGTGATCGCCTCGGCGATCTCGGCCGAGGTGAACGGCAACCCGCGCACCCGGTTGTACCCGACGGCGTCCACCAGGAAGCGGGCTCGCAGCAGCATCGACAGCTGGCCGAGGTTCATCTCCGGCACCAGCGCCCGGTGATAGCGGCGCAGCACTTCACCGGTGTTGGCCGGGAACGGGTTCAAGTGGCGCAGATTCGCCGTGGCCACGCGGATCCCGCTGTGCCGGACCAGGTCTGCGGCCGCGGCGATGGGTCCGTAGGTGGATCCCCACCCGATCACCAGGACCTCTGTGGCGCCGTCTGCGGCGTCCGGGTCGTGCACTTCCAGGGCAGGCACGTCGACGCCGTCCACCTTGCCCTGGCGCAGCCGGGTCATCAGGTCGTGGTTGTCCGGGTCGTAGTTGATCTCACCCGTTCCGTCGGCCTTCTCGATCCCACCGATCCGGTGCGCCAGCCCGGGCGTGCCCGGGATCGCCCAGGGCCGGGCCAACGTCATCGGGTCCCGGTCGAAGGGCCGGAACACCGGTGCGCCGTCCTCGTCGGTCGCGTTCGGCGCGGAGGCGAACTCGGTATGCAGGTCAGGCAGCGAGGTGATCTCGGGCACTCGCCAGGGCTCGGACCCGTTGGCCAGATAGCCGTCGCTGAGCAGCAGCACCGGGGTGCGGTAGGTGATGGCCACCCGGACCGCCTCGACCGCAGCGTCGAAGCAGTCGGCGGGGGAGCGGGGAGCGATCACCGGCAGCGGAGCCTCGCCGTTGCGGCCGAACATCGCCTGCAGCAGGTCGGCCTGCTCGGTCTTGGTCGGCAGGCCCGTGCTCGGCCCGCCGCGCTGCACGTCGATGATCACCAGGGGCAGTTCCAGGGAGACGGCCAGGCCGATCGTCTCGCTCTTCAGCGCCAGACCGGGCCCGGAGGTCGTGGTCACCCCGATCGCCCCGCCGTAGGCGGCGCCCAGGGCGGCGCCGATCCCGGCGATCTCGTCCTCGGCCTGGATCGTGGTCACCCCGAACCGCTTCATCCGGGACAGTGCGTGCAGGATGTCCGAGGCCGGAGTGATCGGGTAGGAGCCCAGTACCAGCTTCAGGCCGGAGCGGTGCGCCGCAGCCGCCAGCCCGAAGGCCAGTGCGGCGTTGCCGGTGATGTTCCGGTAGCGCCCCGGCGGGTTCGCCGCCGGTGCCACCTCGTAGGAGACCGCGAACACCTCGGTGGTCTCACCGAACGCCCAGCCCGCCCGGAAGGCCGCCAGATTCGCCGCCAGCAGGTGCGGGGCGTTGCCGAACTTGCCGGCCAGGAACCTCTCGGTGGTGTCCGAGGGGCGGTGGTAGAGCCAGGACAGCAGCCCGAGGGCGAACATGTTCTTGGCGCGCTCAGCCTCCTTGCGGGTCAGCGCGAACGACTCCAGCGCCTTGACCGTCATCGAGGTCAGGGGCAGCGAGTGCACCTGGTAGGAGTCGAGGCTGCCGTCGTCCAGGGGGTTGGCGCCGAAGCCGACCTTGGTCAGGTTGCGCGGGGTGAAGTCGTCGGAGTTCGCGATGATCGTCGCGCCGCGGGGCAGGTCGTCGAGGTTGACCTTCAGCGCGGCCGGGTTCATCGCCACCAGCACGTCCGGGGCGTCGCCCGGGGTGAGCACGTCGTGGTCGGCGAAGTGCAACTGAAAGCTGGAGACACCGGGCAGGGTGCCCTGAGGGGCCCGGATCTCGGCCGGGAAGTTGGGCAGGGTGGCGAGATCGTTCCCGAGCGCGGCGGTACCGGCGGTGAACCGGTCCCCGGTGAGCTGCATGCCGTCACCGGAGTCGCCGGCGAATCGGATGATCACCCGAGCGAGACGCTCGACGGTCTTGCTGCTCATGGGCGGTCTGATCCTGTCTGGTGGCGGTATACGGTCAGATCGTAGGCTCTACCTCAGTGAAGCGCCGGACGACCCCGGATCATCCGTCTACTTGGTCACATCGGGCCGACGATCGGCCTACAGGCGGCGCGCCTCGACGATGCGCCTCAGGAACTGGCGGGTGCGCTCGTGCTCGGGATCACCGAGTACCTGTTCCGGTGGGCCCTGCTCGAGCACCCGGCCGGCGTGAAGGAAACAGACCCGATCGGCGATCTCCCGGGCGAAGCCCATCTCGTGCGTCGCGAGCAGCATGGTCATCCCGACGCCCTTGAGCTCTCGCATCAGCTCCAGCACCTCGCCGACCAGTTCCGGGTCCAGGGCCGAGGTGACCTCGTCGAACAGCATCAGCACGGGGTCGTTGACCAGAGCTCGCGCGATCGCCACCCGCTGCTGCTGCCCGCCGGACAGCTCGTCCGGGTGCGCGCGGGCCTTCTCGGTCAGCCCGACCCGGTCCAGCATCGCCAGCGCCCGGGCCTCGGCGTCGGAACGGGACACCCCGCGCACCCGCCGAGGCGCAAGGGTGATGTTGTCCAGCACCGACAGGTGCGGGAAGAGGTTGAACGACTGGAACACGATGCCCATCCGGGCACGCACGGCGTCCGCGTCGATCCTGGGGTCGGTGATCTCGGTGCCGTCCAGTTCGATCACACCGTCGTCCACCACCTCGAGCAGGTCGACACAGCGCAGCAGGGTCGACTTGCCCGAGCCGGAGGCGCCGATCAGCACCACCACGTCATGCGCCGCGACGTCCAGATCCAGGCCGTCCAGCACGACGTTCGCCCCGAACGCCTTGCGCACTCCTTCGACGTGCAGCAGGTTCACAGGTGGCCTCCGGCAGGAGTGCTGCCGTGGCGGCGGGAGACCGCGTCGGTGAACCGGGTCAGGGGGATGGTGACCAGCATGAACAGCACCCCCGCGACCAGGTAGGGGGTGTAGTTCGCGGTCTGCGCCTGCCAGATCTGGGCGTAGCGGATCGCATCCAGCGGGATGCCCAGGATCGAGATCAGGCCGGAGTCCTTGACCAGGCTGACCAGGTCGTTGAGCAGCGGCGGGACGACGCGGCGCACGGCCTGCGGCAGCACCACCAGACGCAGCGTGGCCGGCCCGGACAGGCCCAGTGATCGGGCCGCCGCGCGCTGGCTGGGGTGCACCGACTCGATGCCGGCCCGGAACACCTCGGCCACGTAGGCCGAGTAGGACAGGGTGAGCGCCACACCACCGAGCACCGTCGCGCTGGTCGGCACGCCCTGCAGGCGCAGCCCGGGCACCCCGAAGCCGACCACGAGGAGCAACACCAGCAGCGGGATGCCCCGGAAGATGTCCACGTAGGCCGTGGCCAGGGCCCGCACCGGCCAGAACACCGCCCCCGGCAGGGTGCGCATCACGGCGATCAGCAGGCCGATCACCAGCATCGCCAGGCCGACCACGACGAACACCCGCAGGTTCAGCCACAACCCCTCGGCCACCTGGGGCAGCGCGCTTCGCGCGACCTCCAGGTCGAAGAAGGACGCCTTGACCCGTGGCCAGCCCGGGGCGTTGACCATCGCCAGGGCGATCGCTGCGACCAGCGCAGTGGTGCTGGTCGCAGCGATCAGGGTGGAGCGACGGGTCTGGCCGCGCCGGAAGGCGTCCCGCTCCCGCTGGCGGGCGCTCGGCGTCCAGGCCGGGGTCGCGGACGAACTCACTGGAGGACGGGCGCGCCCGCGCTCGCGGTCAGCCACTGCTCCTCGAGCTTCTTCAGCGTGCCGTCCGCGCGCAGGGCGTCGACCGCCTCGCTGACGCACGGGGTGAGCTTGCTGTTCAGGTCGAGCACCAGGCCGAACTGCTCGGGGGTGCCGCCGGCGGTGGCGAACTGACCGACCAGTGCGCCGTCCTTCAGGTCGGCGTTGGCCAGGTAGAGCGCGGTGGGCAGGTCCACCACGAGGCCGTCGATCTGTCCGTTGCCCAGGGCCAGCTTGGCGTCGTCGTTGGTGTTGAAGACGGCCGGCTTGGCGGTCGGCTTGATCACATCGGTCACGGTCTTGTACGAGGTGGTTCCCACCTGTGCGCCGAGCTTGGCCCCGGCCAGGTCGGCGATGGTCTTCGCGCCGGCGATCTTGCTGCCCTTGACCGTGACCAGAGCCTGGGTGACGTCGTAGTAGCCGGAGGAGAAGTCGAGGCCCTTCTTGCGCTCCTCGGTGATCGAGACCTGGTTGATGTCGATGTCGAAGGTCTTGGGCCCCGGGGCTGTGGCGGCGTTGAACGAGACCGTGACCCAGTGAACCTCGTTCTGGGCGAAGCCCATCTTGGCCGCGACGGCGTAGGCCACGGCCGACTCGAACCCCTTGCCGTTGGCCGGCGTGTTGTCGCTGAACCACGGCTCGTAGGCCGGGTTGTCGGTACCTACGGTGAGCATGCCGGGCATCTTCAAGGCGAGCGTGTCCTTGGCGCAGGCCGAGGCAGAGGTGGACGCCGAGGCGCCCGGAGCCGCGTCAGAGGTGGCGGTCGCCGGGGCCTCGGCCGGAGCGCAGCCGGTCACGGCCAGGGCGATGCCGCCGAGCAGGGTGAGGGCCAGCCGGGTCGAACGCATGGGTACAGCCTCCGGAGGTGGTTGCCGAACCGCGCCGACGGGCTTCGGCGCAGACGGCCGCAGATTATCGGCTGCGGCGCACTACAGTCGGCGTCATGGACGCACAGGCGCCGTGGGTGGTGGTCGGCGCGGTGACGGCCGGCGGCATCCTGTTCTTCGCCGTCGGCATGCTCGCCAACCGGCTGCTGCGCCCGTCCGCGCCCGGCTTGGAGAAGCTGACCACGTACGAGAGCGGAGTCGACCCGGTCGGTCGGGGCTGGTCGCAGACCCAGGTGCGTTACTACCTGTACGCCTTCCTGTACGTGGTGTTCGCGGTCGACGCGGTCTACCTGTTCCCGTGGGCCGTGGTGCTCGAGCGCCTGGGGTGGGCCGGAGTGGCCGAGATGGGCATCTTCGTCGGCATCCTCGCCGTCGGCCTGCTGCACGCCTGGCGCCGGGGGGCCCTGCGATGGACGCCGTGACCCCTGCCCCGGGGGCGCCCGGACCTGTCACCGACCTCGGTCTGCCTCGGGTCGGCGGCCTGCAGGCGGTGGCCCCCTACCCGTTGCGGGTGGTGCTCAACTGGGGCCGCCGCTACAGCTTGTGGGTGTTCAACTTCGGGCTGGCCTGCTGCGCGATCGAGTTCATCGCGGCGAGCATGGCCCGGCACGATTTCATCCGGCTCGGGGTGATCCCGTTCGCGCACGGCCCGCGGCAGGCCGACCTGATCATCATCAGCGGCACGGTGACCGACAAGATGGCGCCCGCCGTCCGCCGGCTCTACGAGCAGATGGCCGAGCCGAAGTACGTGATCAGCTTCGGGGCCTGCGCCAACTCCGGCGGCCCGTACTGGGACTCCTACTGCGTGACCAAGGGGGTCGACCAATTGATCCCGGTCGACGTCTATGTGCCCGGCTGCCCGCCCCGGCCCGAGGCGCTGCTGCAGGGCATCGTGCGGTTGCAGGAGAAGATCGCCGGGGAGAACCTCGGCGCCCGCTACCGCCGCCCGATCTCGGCCGGTGCCGCCACCCGTGACCTGGTGACCCGGTGACAGGGCTGCGGGTCGCCTCGGTGCAGGACGTCTTCCGCACCGGGCTGGGCCTCGACGTCACGATCACCGCGGACGGCACGGGCACGCCCGTCGCCGACGTGCCGGTGGAACGCTGGCTGGAGGCCGCGGAGCTCGCCCGGGGCGCCCTCGGCCTGGACTTCCTCGACTGGCTCTCCGCAGTCGACGAACCGGAGGCCGCCGCGCCCGGCGTGGACATCGTGCTGCACGTCGCCGACTCCACTGCGATCACCCACCGGTTGCTGCTGCGTACCCGGGTGTCCGCCACGGAGCCGCGGCTGCCCTCGCTCACTGCCCTGTGGCCCGGCGTGGCCTGGCACGAGCGGGAGACCTTCGAGATGTTCGGCGTCGTGTTCGACGGCTTCGACGACGACCAACACGATCCGGACGGCGCTGCCCTCGGGCTGCGGCCGCTGCTCCTGCCCGAGGGCTTCGAGGGCACGCCGCTGCGCAAGTCGTTCGTTCTCACGGCGCGCGTGAGCAAGCCGTGGCCAGGGGCCAAAGAGCCGGGGGAGGGTGAGGGCGGCGCCCCGAGCCGGCGCAAGACCCGCCCGCCCGGCGTGCCCGACCCTGCGGTCTGGGGGCCGCACGAGCCCGGCGGCGACGCATGAACGAGGTGCTCGACGTCGTCGTCCGTGCGGCCTGCGTGGTGGCGGCGTTCCTGGTGCTGCCCCTGGTCGTGGGGCAGGCCGAGCACAAGGTGATGGCCCACATGCAGGGCCGGCTCGGCCCGATGTACGCCGGCGGCTTCCACGGCTGGGCGCAACTGGTGGCCGACGGGGTCAAGTTCGCCCAGAAGGAGGAGATCGTTCCGCTGGCGGCCGACCGCACGGTGTTCCGGTTGGCCCCGGCGGTCTCCCTGGTGCCCTACCTGGTGGCGCTGGCCGCAGTGCCGCTCTCGCCGACCCTGGTCGCCGCCTCGCTCGACGCCGGGCTGCTGTTCGTCCTGGCGGCGAGTGCTGTGGGGGTGCTCGGCACCCTGATGGCCGGCTGGTCGAGCGCGAACAAGTACGCCCTGCTGGGGGCGATGCGCTCGGCCGCGCAACTGCTGGCCTACGAGCTGCCGATGGTGCTCGCCGCGAGCAGCGTCGCGCTGGCCGCGGGCACGCTGTCGCTGGTCGGTATCGCGCAGGCCTGGCAGCCGTGGTGGCTGATCTGGCAGGCGCCGGCCGCCTTCGTGTTCGTCGTCGCCGGACTGGCCGAGCTGCAGCGGCCTCCGTTCGACATGCCAGTCGCCGATTCCGAGATCGTGGCCGGCCCCTACACCGAGTACAGCGGGCTGCGGTTCGCCCTGTTCCTGCTGGCCGAGTATGCCGGGATCGTGCTCCTGGCGGGCATGGTCACGGTGCTCTTCCTGGGTGGCTGGCGCGGCCCCTTCGACGGCCTCCTCGGCCCGGTGTGGACCCTGCTGAAGGCGGGTCTGATCGCCCTCGGGGTGATCTGGGTCCGGGTGTCCTGGCCACGGATGCGCGAGGACCAGTTGCAGCGGCTCGCCTGGGGGGTGCTGGTGCCGGTGTCCCTTGCCCAGCTGGCGATCACGGCATTTGTCGTTGTCGCGAGGTCCTGACGAGTTAGGCTTTGATTTGTATCCGTGAGTGCTCGGCCCAGCACGCAGCGGAAGCGGAGGAGTCATGGGAAGGCCCCGACGGCAAGAGCCGCGGCGCGCACATCTGATTGCGGCGACCCAGCGCGTCCTGGCGCGCGACGGATTGGCCGGTCTGCGCGTCCGCGAGGTCGCCGCCGAGGCGGGGGTGAGTCCGGCGTCGGTGCTCTACTACTTCCCCGACTTCTACCAGCTCGCCGTACAGGCGCTGGATCAGGCGGCCCACTGCTGGGCCACCGAGCGCGCGGCGACCGCCGCCTCGCTCCCCGACCCGGTGCAGCGGGTGGCCGCGATGGTGACCATGGAGATCCCCGATGAGCTGCCCGGCATGGCGCTGGCCTTCTGCGAGATCCCCGGGCAGCTCAGGGATCATCCAGAGCTGGCCATCCCGCTGACCTTCCTGATCGAGGACCAGGTGGCGGTGCTGACATCGGCGATCGCGGACGGCGTGGACTCCGGGGCCTTCCTGCCCATCGCGGATCTCGACCGCCTCGCCCGCACCAGCGTGGCTCTGTTGCATGCGTGCATCAATTACCAGGCCTGTGCGGTGCAGACGGCGGCTCAGGGACGGGCCCTGGTCTTCGCCCACCTCGAGGGAGCGCTGGGTTGCACACTGTCGGTGTCGTCCTCGACGGCGTCCGCGACTGGGCGCAGCCACCGTCGGGCTGGGGCTGATCGACCTGGTGGGGGACTGTTCGCCGAGCCCGTCGCCCGTCGGTCGGACGAACTTCTTCAGGGGTGAGTCGCGCTCACCGGGCGTGTGGCCGGGTCAGCGTCAGGTGCACGAGCTGATAACCGTCGGCGTCGCTGCGGTGGCTCTCGAGGTACCCGTGCCGCGCGTAGAGGCGAAGGTTTCCCGCACTGTGCTCACCGGTGAACAGGCGCACTTCGCGGACGGCGTCCGGGAGCGACCGCTCGGCCGCCACCAGGAGCCGGGTGCCGAGACCGCGCCCCTGCAGGTCGGGGGCGACCACCAAGCGCCCGAGCTGGGCGGCGGTCTCCCCGGCAGGCACCCGGACCCGCACGGCCGCCACCAGCCGATGGCCCGAGCGGAGCCCGAGCGCTGTCACCTCGGACTCGTCCAGTTCGGTGACCACCTGGTCCAGGGTCTGGATGAGCGGGGGGAGGAAGGGGTCGTGATGCAGCTGGGCCTGTTCGGCATAGGCACTGCGCTGCAGCGTGAGCAGCTCGCCGGCGTCGTCCGTGGTGATCCGGGTGAGCCGGGCCTGGTCCGCGAGCGAGGTCATCGCGGTGGCGTGCCGGGTCAGCTCGCCTGACGGGCCGAGGTCACCTCGGCCAGCTCGGCCCGCAGCTGGTTCAGCACCGGCTCGCTGACGCCGCGCGACCGCAACTCGCCGATATGCGCGTCGAGCAGGGTGGCGAGCTCGAGTTCGATCGCGTGGGTGTTCTTCTCGGAGGCGTCTTTGCCGGTCACAGGCTGATCTTCGCAGCCGGCCGGACCTACCCCGTAGCGCGCCACGCAGGCCCCTGGACCCCACTCCCGCACGCCTTGCCCTTGCGGGCGCAACGTCACGCCGTGCCCGTCGCGCGGGCACAACGTCACGCCGTGCCCGCGGGGGATGGGCGCAACGCCGCTCAGTCCGCCCGAGAGGGTTGCACCGGGTAGCGGTGGCGTCCGCCCCGGCGCGCCTGCTGCGGTCGGGCGCTGCCAGATGACGTCGGTTGACGATGGAGATCACGATGAAGACACGTGGCGGCGATCACGACCATACGCACGCATCGTGATCTCCATCGTCACGCCGGCCCTGGTATCCGGTCCGGCCACGCGTCGACCCGCAAGCCCTCGGCGACGTGCACCATTGCCGATCACACAGGGCCGGCCGCCCCCGGGTTGAGCGCCGCCGAGGCACGGACGCGATTCTGCGCCGAGCCAGTGGTCACCCGCATCTTCGGGTGACCTCGCGCACGCCTCCGGCGATCAGCTGGGCGTGTTCGGCCCACCTGGTCGCGGTCGGGGCCGACAAAGCGGCAGGATGCACGCGTGAGCGCGGAGCAGCAGCGACGACCCGGCATCGGAGCGGGTCTGCTGCGCGGCCTGGCCACGACCGCCGCCACCCTGATGCGGCCGTCGCACACCGCCGAGTACCCCGACGTCCAGCCCGACCTGCCGCCCCGCACCCGTGGCGTGATCGCCCTGCTGCAGGAGAACTGCACCTCCTGCATGCTGTGCGCCCGGGAGTGCCCCGACTGGTGCATCTACATCGACTCGCACAAGGAGACCGTGCCGGCGTTGGACGGGGGCCGGGCCCGGCAGCACAACGTGCTCGACCGGTTCGCCATCGACTTCTCGCTCTGCATGTACTGCGGCATCTGTATCGAGGTCTGCCCGTTCGACGCCCTGTTCTGGTCGCCCGAGTTCGAGTACGCGGAGTTCGACGTCCGAGACCTGCTGCACGAGAAGGAGAAGCTCTCCGGCTGGCTGACCAGTGTGCCTGCTCCGCAGCAACTGGACGACGCCGCGGTCGAGCCCAAGGAGGTGGCCGCCTCGCTGGCCCGGGTCCCCGCGCCGCCGGCCGCGCCACCCGCCGCACTGGCCGAGGCCGAGGCTGCCACCGAGCCCACCGGGCTGCCCCTGCTGCGCCCGGCTGACGACATGGGCCCGGAGGGCCCGACGTGAGCGGTACGGAGCTGGTCTTTGCCCTGTTCGCGCTGCTGGCCGCGGCCTCCTCGGTGCTGGCGGTCACCAGCCGGCAGGTCGTGCATGCAGCGCTCTGGCTGGTGGTCACCCTGGGGTCCCTCGCCGGGGTCTACCTCACCCTCGGGGCCGAGGTGGTGGCCCTGGTGCAACTGCTGGTCTACGTGGGCGCGGTCGTCGTCCTGGTGCTGTTCGCCCTGATGCTCACCCGGGCACCGATCGGGGTGCGCCCCGACCTGGACGCCGGCGCTGGACGGCGGCTGCTGGCCGCTGTGGCCGGGGTCGCCCTCGCCGGCCTGCTCGGCAGCACCCTGCTGGCTGCGGTCGGCAGCACCGAGGTCGTCGTGGACGGCGCGCAGGGCACCGCCTCCTCGCTCGGCCAAGCGATCTTCACCGGCTGGGTGCTGCCCTTCGAACTCCTCTCGGTGCTGCTGCTCGCCGCCCTGGTCGGGGCGATCGCGGTCTCGAAGGGCAGGTCGAAGCCGTGATCCACCTCGCCGGGCCCGTGCTGCTGGTCGCTGTGCTGGCCGGTGTCGGCGTCTACGGCGTGCTCGCCCGACGCAACGCCGTCCTGGTGCTGATCGGGGTGGAGCTGCTGCTCGCGGCCGCGGGCCTGTTGCTGGTGCTCTCCTCGGTGCTGCCCGCCGGGGGCCTGATCGCCGAGGCCGCCAGAGCGCCCGAGATCTCCGCCCGGATGGCCGACCCGCTGGTCTCCGGTCAGGTCGCCACGATCATGTTGATCACCATCGCCGCGGCAGAGATCGGGTTGGCCCTCGCCGTCGTCCTGCTCCTGTTCCGGGTCCGGGCGACCAGCGACCTGAACGAGGTCCGCGAGCTCGGTGAGGCCTCGCCGACGTACACCGACTTCGACGAGCCCGAGACCGCGCCCACCGACGCCTCGGGAGGTGCCGCGTGAGCGCCGTCGCCGCACTGCTCACCGTCGTCGTCCCGGCGACCTTCGCCGTGCTGGGAATCGCCCTGTCCGGGCGTTCGCCGGCGTGGTCGCGCGAGTGGGGCCGCACCGGCGCACTCGGCACCCTCGGTGCGGCCCTGGTCGAGGCCTACGCGGTGCTCACCGAGGGCGATGTCACCGGGATCGGCCTGTTCGGGGGAGCGGACCTGGGCACGACCCGGATCGTCCTGGAGCTGCGCGCCGACCAGCTCTCCGCCCTGGTCGCGATCGCGGTGGCCCTGGTCGCGTTCTGCGTGCAGGTCTACTCCGTCGGGTACCTCGCGGACGCCGAGGAGGACCCGGCGGCGCCGACCCGCTACCCGGCCTACGTCGCCGCGGTCTCCCTGTTCACGGCGGCGATGATGCTGGTGATCCACGCCGATGACCTGATCCTGCTGCTCGTCGGCTGGGAGGTGATGGGCGCCTGCTCCTACCTCCTGGTCGGTCACCACAGCGAACGGGCCAGTGCCCGGGCCGCCGCGGTCAAGGCGTTCCTGGTCACCCGGGTCGGCGACCTGGGTGTGCTGATCGCCGTGGTGGTGCTCCTTGCCGGCGCCGGCACCACCTCGATCCGCGAGCTCAACGAGTCGGCCGCGACCCTGCCCTCGACTACGGTCACTGTGGCTGCCCTGCTGCTGCTCGCCGGGGTGGCCGGCAAGTCGGCACAGTTCCCGCTGCACACCTGGCTGCCCGATGCGATGGAGGGCCCGACGCCGGTCTCGGCCCTGATCCACGCCGCCACCATGGTCGCCGCCGGCGTGTTCCTGGTGGCCCGGATGCTCCCGCTGTTCCTCGCCGCCGACGGCGCACTGGCGGTGGCCGCGGTAATCGCCTCGGTGACCATGCTCGGGGCGGCGTTGGCGGCCCTGGCCCAGGACGATCTCAAGCGGCTGCTGGCCTGGTCGACGGTCAGCCAGGTCGCCTACATGCTGGCCGGAGTGGCGGTCGCCCGCACTGCCGAGCAGGCCGGGCCGGGCATGTTCCATCTGCTCTCACACGCCGCGTTCAAGGCGCTGCTGTTCCTGATTGCCGGCTGCGTCGCGCACCTGGCCGGCTCGACCCTGTTCTCGCACATGGGCGGCCTGAGGCGCAGCCACCCGGCGCTGGCCGGCCTGTTCGGGCTCGGCCTGGCCGCCCTGGCCGGCGTCCCGCCGCTCGGCGGCTTCTGGTCCAAGGAGGCCGTGCTCACCGCGGCAGAGACCGCCGCCCGGGACGGCGACGGGTGGTCGGCCTGGCCGGCCTGGCTGGTGCTCGGCAGCGGTCTGCTGACCGCGTTGGTGACCGGCGTGTACGCCGCCCGCGCATACGCCCTGGTGGCGCTCGGAGCACCTCACCCGGCAGACGAGCACCCGGCGGACGGAGGGCACGCGCTGCCGGCGTCCATGGTCTGGCCGTTGTGGCTGCTGGCTGTTCCGACCGCGTTCCTCGGCCTGGTGCTGGTGGACCCGCCGGCGCTGCTGGCCGCTGCGCACGTCGACCCGCTGACCGCGTTCACCGGCGCCATCCTCTCCCTGGCCGGGATCGGCTGGGCGCTGTCGGCGCCGCAGTTGGGCGCCCGCGACATCGCCGATTCCCTCCCCGCCCGGGTGCGGGCCTTCCTGCGCGAGGGCTACCGGCTGGACGACGTGCAGCACGCGCTCGTGGTGCGCCCCTACCGGGCGCTGGCCCGGGCGGTCGGCACGGGCGAGCGCGACGTCGTGGACGCCTACCCGAGGGGTGTGGCCGTGCTGGTCCGGTGGAGCGGGATGGGCCTGCGACGCCTGGGCGACGGCGTGGTCACCTCCTACGTCGGCTGGGCGGTGGCCGGTGCCGTCGTGCTCGGCCTGGCCGGGGTGGTGCTGTCGTGACGGCTGTGGGCAGTTGGACCCTGATCGCCCTGGTGGTGGTGCCGGCGCTGACCGCGCTGGTGCTGCTCGCCGATCCGCCCGATCGCCACCCGCGCGGCCACCCTGCTCGCCACCGGCGCAGCGGCGGTGACCCTGGTGCTCGCCGGGGCCGCCGCTTGGACCGCGGTGGGTGCCGACGCCGCGCCGGAGCGGCCAGGCCTGGAATGGGACGTGCCCTGGATCCCGGCCCTCGGGGTGCGCCTGCACCTGGGCCTGGACGGCATCTCGGCGCCACTGGTGGTGCTGACCGCGTTGCTCGGCCTGCTGGTCTGCGCACACCTGATCACGGTGCAGCCGGTGGCCGGGCGGGTGCCCGGGCTGCTCGCCTGCGTGCTGCTCGTCGAGGCCGGCGCCCTGGCCACGTTCCTCGCGCTGGACCTGCTGGTGTTCTTCGTCGCCTTCGAGACCGTGCTGGTGCCGATGTGGTTCGTGATCGCCCGCTGGGGCGACGACAGCCAGCCGGCGAGCACGGTGCCGCCGTCCGCCCCGCGCGCCGGCGGCGAGCAGGCCCGGCGGGACGCCGCGAACCGGTTCGTGCTCTACACGGTCACCGGCTCGGCGGTGATGCTGATCGGGTTGCTGCTGGTCGCCTTCCGTTCCGGCACCACCGATCTGGTCGCGCTCGCCGCACGGTCGGGGGAGGGGATCCCGGTCGGGGTGCAGACCCTGGCCGCCAGCCTGTTGGTGCTCGGTCTGGCCGTGAAGGCGCCGATGTTCCCGCTGCACACGTGGTTGCCGCCGGCGCACACCATCGCACCCACACCGGGCTCGGTGCTACTGGCCGGGGTGCTGCTGAAGATGGGCACCTACGGGCTGGTGCGCGTGGTGGTGCCGGTCGTTCCCGAGGGGATGCGCGCGATCGCACCGCTGCTCGGGGCGTTCGGGGTGGCGGGCATCCTGTGGGCCGGGCTGGCCTGCTTCGTCGAGCGTGATCTCAAGCGGCTGATCGCCCTGTCCTCCGTGGCGCACATGGGGTTCGTGCTGCTCGGGGTGGCCACGATGACACCCGAAGGGCTGCAGGGCGCGCTCTATGCCAACGTGGCCCACGGTCTGATCACCGGCCTGCTGTTCCTCGTGGTCGGCGCGATCAAGGACCGCCACCACACCACCGAGCTGGCGCGGCTCGCGCCCGGGCTGCGCGACCGGTTGCCCCGGCTGGGCTGGTTGCTCGCCTTCGGCGCGCTGGCCGGGCTCGGCCTGCCGGGCCTGGCCGGGTTCTGGGGTGAGCTGCTCGCCATCGCGGGGGCCTGGCGCGCCGACTCCGCCCTCGGCGTGATCTCCCGGCCGCTGGCCGTGCTGGCCGCGATCGGCACCGTGATCGCGGCGATCTACCTGCTCCGGATGCTGCGCGAGCTGTGGCACGGTGCGGCGCCGGCCCGGCCCGCGGCCGACCCGGACACCGTGGTCCTGGAACCGTTCATCGGCGACGTCACCGCGACCGAGCTCGCGGTCACCACCCCGTTGGTGGTGGCCACCGTCGCGCTCGGGCTGGTGCCGGCCCTGCTGCTCGAGGTGACCGGCCCCGCCGTCCGCCTTCTGCTGGCAGGTACCCCATGACCGCGGCGAACGACCTGGTGGTCCCGGCCGTCAGCTGGTCCCTGCTGGCGCCGGTGGTCGCGCCGGTGGTCGCGCTCCTGCTCGTGCTGGTGCTGGACGCGGTCGCCCCGCTCCGGCTGCGGCGCGGGCCCGCGCTGCAGCGGGTGCTGGACGGCGTGGCGCTGCTCGGTCTGGCCGGCTCCGCGGCGTTCGTGGTCGCTCTGGCCCGCGACTCCGCACGTGGCGGGGGAGCGGACTGGCAGACGCTGTGCAGCCCGTCGTCCGACGCGTTGTCGGTGACCCCGTGCGCCTATTCGGCCTCCCCGCTCACCCTGACCCTGCAGGCGATCATCCTGGCTCTCGCCCTGGTCAGCCTGCTGCTGGCCTTCGACGGGGAGGGCGCGCAGGACCGGGTCGCCCACCATGTGCTGTTCCTGGCCGCAGTGGCCGGGGCGCTTGCCCTGGCCGGGGCGCGCGACCTGGTCAGCCTGATGGTGGCGCTGGAGACCGCGTCGCTGCCGGCGGTCGGGCTGGTCGCCCTGCGCCGTGACGCCCCGGGCGCGCAGGGCGCGCTGACCCTGCTGCTCACCGCGATCGGGTCGCTGGCGCTGCTGGCGCTCGGCGCCGGGATGCTGCTGCTGGCCACCGGATCGCTGTACCTGGAACAGATCTCAGCTGTGCTGTCCGCCCCGGATCTGCCCGGACCGGCCCGGGCGCTGGCCGTGCTCGGCGTCCTGCTCGCCGTGGCGGGGGTGGGGTTCAAGCTGTCGGCGGTGCCGTTCCACCTGTGGACGCCGGACACCTACGCCGGGGCGCCGCTGCCCGTGGCGGCCTTCCTGTCGGTGGTGTCCAAGGCGGCCGGGCTGGCCGCGCTGGTGGTGCTGCTCGCCATCGGAGCCCCTGCCCTGGCCGATGTCTGGGCGCCGCTGATCGGGGTGCTCGCCGTGGCCACCATGACGGTCGGCAACCTGGTCGCGCTGCGCCAGCACGTCGCCGTCCGCCTGCTGGCCTGGTCGACCGTGGCGCAGGCCGGGTGGGTGCTGCTGCCGCTGGCCGGCGCCGGGGAGCGGTTCGCGGTGGCCGGTGGCACGGCGAGCGGCACCCGGCAGGCCGTAGCGGCCTCCGTCGGATACCTGGCCGCCTACGGCGCCGCCGGGGTGACCGCGTTCGCCGTGGTGGTGCTCGTGTCGCGCCACGTCGGGGCGGCCGAGGAGCACACGCTGGAGTCCTACCGCGGCCTGGCCCGGCGCGAGCCGGTGGCCGCCGCGGTACTCGGGTTCGCACTGGCCTGCCTGGCCGGCCTGCCGCCGGGGATCGTCGGGCTGATGGCCAAGGTGATCGCGGTGCGACCGCTGGTGGACGCCGGAGCCTGGGTGTTCGCCCTGGCCGCCGCCGCCAACGTGGCCCTGGGTGTGGCCTACTACCTGCGATGGGCCGCCCTGCTGGTCTCGCCCGCGGCACAGGCGGCCTCGGCGGCCTCGACGGGCGGCGGGGCGCCGACGTGGCGGGTGCGACCGGCCGAGGGGCTGGCGCTGGGTGCCGGGGCACTGGCCTGCGTGGGGTTGTCGGTGATGCCGCAGCTCGTCGCCGGGCTGTTGCCGGGGGTGCTGCGGTGAGGTCCGGGAACGTGCTCGGGCGTTGTCGCGTTGTGGTTGATCGGTCGTGCTTGCGGCCGGCGAGCACCAGGACGGGGAGATCGTGATGGGGCACCGTCACTTCAACGGGCTGAAGACGGCGTTGCTGCTCGGCGGCATGTCGAGCTTCGTGCTCTTCGTGGGCTACTTCGTGGCGGGGCGCACCGGCCTGGTCGTCTCCCTGCTGATCGCGCTGGCGATGAACGGGTTCTCCTACTGGAACTCGGGCAAGATGGCGATCCGCGCGATGCACGCCCGGCCGGTGAGTGAGGCCGAGGCACCGGAGATCTACCGGATCGTGCGCGAGCTTTCCACGGCGGCGCGCCAGCCGATGCCGACGCTCTATATCTCGCCCACTCAGGCGCCCAACGCCTTCGCCACCGGCCGCAATCCGCAGAACGCCGCGGTCTGCTGCACCGAGGGCATCCTGGCGATCCTGGACGAGCGTGAGCTGCGCGGGGTGCTCGGGCATGAGTTGATGCACGTCTACAACCGGGACATCCTCACCGCTTCGGTGGCCGGGGCGCTGGCCAGCGCGATCACCTTCATGGCCAACTTCGCCTACTTCTTCGGAGGCTCGCGGGAGGACGGCCAACGGGCGAACCCGTTGGGCGGCCTGGCTTTGATGTTCCTGGGGCCCCTGGCGGCAGGTGTGATCCAGATGGCGGTCAGCCGCACCCGCGAGTACGACGCCGACGAGGACGGTTCCAAGCTCACCGGCGATCCGCTGGCTCTCGCCTCGGCCTTGCGCAAGCTGGCCGTGGGGACCCAGCAGATGCCGCTGCGCCCCGAGGGGCGAGTGGTCAACGCCAGCCACATGATGATCGCCAACCCGTTCCGCGGGGGAGGGATGTCGCAGATGTTCAGCACCCATCCGCCGATGGCCGAGCGGATCGCGCGGCTCGAGGCGATGGCGGGTCGCCCGCTGTGAGCCGGACATGACCCCCGCCCCGCCCGGGATCCCGCGCGCTCCGCGTCCGCGCGGGGGTGTGCCCCTGGAGCGTGGCCGGGCGGCCGGCATGCTGGCCGGCCTGCTGTTGTTCGGTCTCGGCTTCGTGGTGGCGGCGGTGGCCGGGCTGACCGGCAGTGCCGGCGGGCCGCTCTACCTGGGCGGGATCGGCGTCGGCTTCTTCGGGGTCGGCGTGGTCGCCTTCTTCCTCAACCGCGGCACGGTGCCCCTGCCGGACCAGCCGATCTGGTCGCGGGTCGGCCTCTCGGCACTGGCCGAGGCGCTGGGGCTGCCCGCCCTGGCGGTGATGGTCGCCGTCTACACCCTGATCGGCGCCGGAATCCTCGGCAACGTCGTCTTCCCCCTCCTGCAGGGCTGACGCCAGGCACGGGTGAGCCAGGTGCATAAGGCGTCGTGACGATGGAGATCACGATGCGTGGAAGTGGCTGTGATAGCAGCCGTTTTCCTTCATCGTGATCTCCATCGTCAGTGTGATGCCGGCCTCTGGGTATCGGCCTCCAAGGTGAGCGCGAGCCGGCCGATGGCCACGAGTCCGGGTACCCGGACCGCTGGCAGGCTCCCACCGAGCGCCCAGACGTCCGCCCTCGCGGCTGGCGGCGTCGAGTGGCCGATTCAGCCCCGTTTCGTCACTTCGAACGGGGCCGAATTGACCACTCGCTCTCCGAGCGCCGGTCGACTCGTCGTGCGGGAATCCTTTGCTCACTCAGAAAGTTGTTGCGACAAGTGCTTGTCGTTGCGGAAAGTACGTGTCACGGTGGCACTTTGAACGAGGCGATGAGCGCTGGCGAGGCGCAGGGTGCACTGTCGGCGGCCCAGGCTGCTGCTGACCGGGTGCGTGGGCCCGCGCGCTGGATGAGCGCCTACCTGGGCGTCTTCGCCGTGGCCTGGCCGGTGCCGACGTTCGTGATCGGCATGGGCAGCCGAACGGCGATGGCCTACACGATGATCATTGTCTGGACGCTCGTCGTGATCGCGACGGTGCTGTGGTCACGTCGGCGGCCGGCGACCCTGCGCGGGGCCGGGAGGCGGATGATGCCTTTCTGGGGAGCCACTGCGGCGGTGTACGGCAGCGTCCTGGCCACAGGGTTGCCCGAGCAGAAGGGTGAGCTCGGGTACTGGATCCCCGCGTCGCTGGCGGTGGGGTTGCCGCTGGCGATCGCCGCCTGGCGGGAGTCGCGGGCGTGAGCACGAGCCACCCGCGGCATCGCCTCGACGATCTGCTCACCCACGGCGTGCGGCTGTCGCTGCTCGCCGCGCTAGACAGCGTCGAGAAGGCCGAGTTCGCCCTGGTCCGCGACGTTCTCGAGGTCAGTGACTCGGTGCTGTCCAAGCAGGCCGCTTTGCTCGAGGCGGCGGGATACCTGCAGGTCGACAAGGGCAGGGTCGGACGACGTCCGCGCACCTGGCTCTCGATCACTGCGGACGGCGCGGCCGCCTACCGCGCCCACCTGTACGCACTGAGAGACATTGCGGCGCAAGACGTTTCACGCTTGCAGCAGCCGGTCGACTGACTCAGTCGTGCCTCGCCTGCGGGTAGAGCAGGTCGGCGTAGTCGGTGTTCCGCTCGATCCAGCGCCGGATGAACGGGCAGGAGGCGAGCACCTTGCGCTCGCCCCCGGCCCGGACGTCGTCCAGGGCGAACCGGGCGATCGCCGAGCCGACCCCCTTGCCCTCGTGGGCGCCGTCCACCTCGGTGTGGGTGAAGGCGACCATGTGGTCGCTCAGGGTGTAGGCCGCGAAGCCGGCCAGTGCGCCGTCCACGTAGCCCTCGTAGCGCTGCTGGTCCGCGGCATGGCGGACCTCGACGCCCTGGGTCACCGGTAGTTCACGAACTGCAGTGCGACGTCCAGATCTGCGGCCTTGAGGAGGGCGATCACGGCCTGCAGGTCGTTGCGGCTCTTGCTGCTCACCCGCAGCTCGTCGCCCGTGATCTGGGTCTTGACGGCCTTGGGGCCCTCGTCGCGGATCAGCTTGGCGATCTTCTTGGCGTCCTCCTGGCTCAGTCCCTCCTTGAGCCTCGCCTCGATCCGGTGCTCCTTGCCCGAGGGCTTGGCCGCACCGGCGTCCAGGGCCAGGAGCGGTACGCCTCGCTTGATCAGCTTGTTCTCGAACACGTCGAGGACGGCCTTGACGCGGTCCTCGCTGCTCGCCTTCATCAGGATGACTTCGCCGGACCAGTCGATGGAGGCGTCGGTGCCCTTGAAGTCGTAGCGCTGGGCGATCTCCTTGGCTGCCTGGTTCAGGGCGTTGTCGACCTCCTGGCGGTCCACCTTGCTCACCACGTCGAACGAGCTGTCGCCGGCCACGCTGGGGTCCTCTCTAGGGGGTGTGCACGCGCAGGTGCTCGGGCTTGATATCCTTTCATCCACGTCGCCCGGAGAACATCCGGGTGCTGCACGGCGGTTTGCCCGAGTGGCCAAAGGGAGCAGACTGTAAATCTGCCGGCTCAGCCTACGTAGGTTCGAACCCTACAGCCGCCACATGCAGTAACGGCCCCTGACCTGCGGAAACGCACGTCAGGGGCCGTTCTCACGGTGATCTTGGTTGGATCAGGCGCCCCCTCGACCTGATGGAGCCGGAGACTCAGCCTGTGGCGTAGCGCTGCGCGGCGCGGGCACGGGCCTTGGCCGCCTCCACCTCGCGGTCCTTCGGCGTCCCGTGCGCGACCAGGCTGTCGAGCAGTCGCTGCGTCGCCGCGCTGATCTCGGCGATCGCCCGGTCGAACGCGTCCTGGTTGTCCCGGGCGGGCCTGGTCGCGCCGGCCACCTTGCGCACGTACTGGGTGGCGGCAGCCAGCACCTCCTCGGGCGCCGCCGGCGGCTCGAAGTTGTGCAGGGTCCGGATGTTGCGGCACATCCCTGCACGGTAGCCGCCTGGCGGGCTGCGACCAGTTCACTTACCGTGGCCGGCATGTGGAGCGAGCGGGCAGTGTTCCTCCAGGAGAGACGGCCCTCCCTCGCAGCGCTGGTCGGGCATCCGCTCGACCTGGCCCAGGCCGTGCTCCCCTCGGCGGCGTACATCTCCACCTACAGCGCCATCGGCAGGCTGAACCTCGCCGTCGGGCTGGCCGCTGGGTGCTATCTGCTGGTGGCGATGCTCCGGCTCTGGAAACGAGTGGCCACCTGGCCGCCGCTGGTCGTCGGTGTGGTGCCGCTGACCCTGGGCATCGCCCTCGCCCTGCGCACCGGGGAGGCTGCCAACGCCTTCCTGCCGGGCATCGTCGGCAGCGTCCTGTTCGTGCTGGGCGCCGCGCTCAGCATGATCGTCCGGCGCCCGCTCGCGGGTGTCCTGTGGAGTCTGGCCTCGAGGCAGAACGTGTCCGAGTGGCGCAGCTCGCCATCCGCGCTGACCACGCTCCAGCTGATCACCGCGGTCTTCGCCGGGGCGTCGGCATTGCGGGCAGCGGTCCAGGGCCTCTACTACGTGCAGGGTGATTTCGTGGCCCTGGGGGTGTCTCGCCTGGCGATGGGTGTTCCCCTCTACGCGCTGTGCGCGGGGGTCTCCTGGGCGCTGTGGCGACGGCACCGCCGCCGCGGCCGCGGCGCGTCGGCCGGCGCTCGATAGGGTCGGCGGATGGAGCAGCGCCGCGCCGTCCTCGACGTCCGACTTGCCGACGGTCGGCGGGTCGACATCCTGATCCAGGGTGAGCGGATCGAGGCGGTGAAGGGCGTGGATCCGCAACGGCGCCCCGCCGACATGGACGATGCGGTCGACGGCAGGGCGGGGCTGCTGCTGCCCGCGTTCATCGACACCCACGTCCATCTCGACAAGGTGGGCATCCGCGACCAGCTCGATCACGCGCGCAGCTACCCGGGCAGTACCCATCCGGGCGATCTGGCCTGGGCGATCGCCGCGACCCATGAGGCCAAGCGCGCCTACACCGTGCCGGAGGTGGCCTCCCGGGCCCAGGCTGTGATCGAGAGTCATGTGCTGCACGGGACCACTCGGATCCGCAGCCACGTCGACGTCGACACCCTCGGCGGCCTCACGCCACTGCTAGGCGTCCAGGCCGCTGCGGCCGCCTGCGCAGACATCGCCGACGTGGTCACCATCGCCTTCCCGCAGGAGGGCATCCTGCGCGATCCCGGCGCCGCCGACCTGATGCTGTCAGCGATGCGGGCCGGAGCCGATGTCGTGGGTGGAATGCCGCACTGGGAACGCGGTGAAGATGCCCAGCGCGAGCACGTCCGGTTCTGCTTCGACCTGGCTCAGCGCTTCGACGCCGACGTCGACATGCACGTCGACGAGACCGATGACGGCGGCGTCCGCACTCTGGCGATGGTCGTGGAGGAGACCGAGCGGCGGGGCTGGCAGTCTCGCGTCACCGTGGGGCACGTCTGCGCGCTGTCCGCCGCCGATGAGGCTTACGCAGCAGACGTGATCGCCGGATGCGCGCGCGCAGGCATCTGCGTGGTGAGCAACCCGGTCACCAACCTGGTGCTGCAGGGTCGCGGGGACACAGGCCTGTTCCGCCGGGGGAGTACGCGAGTGGGTGAGTTCCTTGCCGCCGGTGTGCCGGTCGCGTTCGGGCAGGACTGCGTGCGCGACGCCTTCTACCCCTTCGGTCGGGCCAGCATGCTCGAGGTCGCCCTGATCAGCGCGCACGCGACCCACCTGACGGCTCCCGCGGAGCTGGACACCGTGTTGGCCGCGGTCACCACCGTGCCGGCCGACGTCTGGAAGCTCGCCGGTTCCTACGGGGTGGTGCCCGGCGCCCGCGCAGACCTGCAGCTGTACGCCGCGCCGACCTGGCCGGCGGCGCTGGCCGCTCAGGACCCACCGACGCACGTCTGGCACGCCGGCAGGCTCGTCGCGACCAGCCGGCTCACCCGCACCCTCCGCCCCGCCTGAGGCACCTCCTGGTGCCCTCTCCCGGGGTCAGAGCCGGGGGTGCGGGTGGTCGGCGGAGCGGTCCTGGAAGGAGAGGATCTTGGGGTTGCACACCACGCCCTCGCAGATCTCGATGGCCGGCCGGATGGTCGCGTCCAGCTCCCAGGCCTCGGGTCCGGACATCACGGTGCGCAGGTAGGGGATCAGCGCCTCACTGATTCCCCAGGTCGCGCTGTTCCACAGGTAGGCCGGGCTGTGGTCCACGCCGTAGTACGAGACGCCGTCCCCGACAGTGATCATTGGCTCGGCGAAGCTGGTGGGCCGGGCGAATTCGAACCCCATCCCCAGGTCGCAAGAGACGTCGACCAGCAGGCTGCCGGGGGCGAAGGTCGCCAGCTCCTCGTGGGAGACGAACATGAGCGGCGCGTCGGTGTCCTGCAGGACGCAGTTCACCACGATGTCGTGCGCAGCGAGGAACTGGGCCGTGGGTACCGTGCCGGTCGATGCCTGGACGACGGTTCGGGTGGGGTCGGCCTGGGTGCGCTCCAGGTGATCGAGCACGACGGAGGGGATCGGTGAGGCGACCGCGGTCACCCCGCGCATCGTCAGCACGGTGACGTCGTGCACACCGAGTGCGTGCAGTGCGGTGATCGCGCCGCGCGCGGTGTTCCCGAAACCGATCACCACAGCCGAGAGGTGCCTGCCGTAGTGGCCGGTGGAGCCGACCAGGGTCAGGGCGTGCAGCACCGAGGAATAGCCCGCGAGCTCGTTGTTCATGTGGAACACGTGGACGACGAAGGCCCCGGACGACGTCCAGTGGTTCATCGCCTCCCAGGCGATCAGGGTCAGGTGCTTGTCGATGGCGGTCTGGGTGAGGTCCGGGTCCTGCACGGCGTGCGGCCACCCCCACAGGACCTGCCCGTCGCGCATGGCAGTGACGTCCTCCAGGGTGGGCTTGGGAAGCAGCAGCACATCGGCGGTCGCGATGATCTCCTCGCGTGAGCGCAGCGCCGCTACCTGTGGTGCGAGGTGGTCGTCGGAGACCCCGTAGCGGCGGCCGTAGCCGCGCTCCAGCACGATCCTCGACCGCAGATCGGCGTCGATCCGGTCGATGTGTTGTGGATGGATGGGGAGTCGGAGTTCGTTCTCCTTGCTCGAGGTGGCGAGCACACCGAGGCTGAGCTGGTCCATGGGTCGAACCTAGCCCTCGCCGTTCTCCCCGGCGACCAGGGCCGGGCCTCGTCGGACGCGTGAGAGCAGGCCAGCTGCTCCACGTAGCGGGACTCCCACTGGTGCAACCCATCCCCGGGGTTCCTGCGCCAACTCCACGGTCGAACCTCCGCGAGGCCGGCGGGTGGCGCCAGCCGTTGGGCGGATAGTGCTTTGTCGGAGGAGCCGTGCCTCTGTAGCCTCACCAGGATGCCGATCGCTGAGGTTGACGGAGTGTCCCTGGCCTACGACGACCTGGGTGCAGGACCGGTCGTGGTCCTCCTGCACGCGGGCATCGCGGACCGCTCGATGTGGGGTCATCAGCACGCGGCACTCAGTAAGACCCACCGGGTCCTGGCCGTCGACCTGCCCGGCTACGGGGAGTCGAGCGTGCCCGAGCGTCGCTACGCCAACCACGACCTGATGGTCGGGCTGCTGGACGCGCTCGACGTCGACGTGGCGACCTGGGTCGGCTGCTCCTTCGGTGGGTCGGTGGCCCTCGACGTCGCCCTGGCCCACCCCATACGCGTGAATGCTCTGGTGCTGCTGGCCTGCGTGGTCTCCGGCCACACCTGGTCGCCCGAGTTCCGGGAGCAGCAGGCCGTGGTGATGGACGGCGTCGACGACGACGACCTGGCGGCGCTGGCGCAGGCCGAGGTTCGGTTCTGGGTGGTCGGGCCCGGCCGCGACCCGGACGACGTCGACCCGGCGCTGATCGCGCGCGCCACGGCGATGGACCAGCGGGCGCTCGCTTCCGAGGCGTCCCTGGACGCCGTCGACCGGCGCGAACTGGATCCCCCGGCCATCACCCGGCTGGCCGAACTCAGCATGCCGGTGCTCGTGCTCGCCGGGGCCGAGGACGTCGCCGACATCCGGGGACTGGCCGACCTGGTGGCCGCCACCGCACCCCGGGCCACCCGTGCCCCTGATATCCCGGAAGCCGCACACCTGCTGCCGGTCGAGCATCCGGAGACGGTCTCGCGCCAGGTGCTGACCTTCCTCGCCGGCCTCTGATCGACGCGATTACGGTGAGGTCATGCGCGACGACATAACTCGCCTCGAACGCCGCCTGCTCATCGAGCTCGGTTCCGGCGCCGCGGCATCAGCGGGGGCAGGCCTCGTCCTGTGGTCCGCGGGCCGGCGATCCCGGCGGGTCGCCGTCGCTGCCTTCGGTCGGCAGAGTGTGGGCTGGGCCGCGGTCGATGCGGCGATCGTCGTCCGTGGGGTGCGCGGCCTGGCCCGCCCGCCCGATGAGGCCGGCGAGGCGCGGGGGAGGCTGCGGCGTCTGCGAAACCTGTTGGCGCTCAACGCCGGGCTCGACGTGGGCTACGTCGCCGGCGGAGTCGCCCTGGCTCGCCGTACCCGCCTGCGCGGCGATGGCCTCGGCATCGTCGTCCAGGGTCTGTTCCTGCTCTGGCTGGACATCCGTCATGCTCGGCGGTTCCAGGCGGCGCTCACTCACCCGGACCCTCGCAGCGCCTCCAGGTAGAGCCACCGCGGGCCCTCGCGCAGGAACCGGCTCACCTCGTGCTGGCTGCCGCCGGGCAGGTAGTGCGCCCGGAACTCCACGGTGCCGTCGTCGTCGCGCGGGCCGCCGCGCTCGGTGCGCAAGATCTCGAGCCTGGTCCAGGTCCACGCCGAGTCCAGGCTCAGGGTGTCGGGCCGGGTGCGGGGGTGCCAGGTGCGCAGCAGGTAGGCGCCGTCGCCGACGGCGAAAGCGCTGTACCGCGAACGCATCAGCTGCTCAGCGGTCTTCGCCACCGTCTCGCCGTGATGCAGCGGGCCGCAGCAGGCCGCGTAGGGCTGTGTCGAGCCGCAGGGGCACGGCGAGGCCGCCGGGCCGAAAGCGCTGCCGAACGTCATGCCGCCACTATCACACCTCGTTCAGCCTGGTCGGTGGCGCGGTGAGGGCGGCGGCCAGGAGGGCGTGGGCGTTCTGGCGCAGCATCGCGACGGCATCCTCGCGAGGCAGTCGGGCGACGTCGGTGAGCCAGACCAGCGACTCGATCCCGGCGGCCGAGCGGATGGCGATCGCCAGGCGGTGGACATCGACATGACTGTGCGTGTCGCGCAACGGGGTCAGTGCGTCCTCCAGCCAGGTGATCACCCGGCCCTGGCGCAGCGGCAGCTCCCCGGCCACGGCGGCAGGATCGAGCGAGAGGCGCAGGGTGGCACGCAGTTGGGGTTCCCACTCCAGCAGGGTGCGCAGATGGGTGTCCATCACCAGGTCGAGCCGTTCGGCAGGACCGAGCGGCGCGTCGTCCGGCAGCAGCGAGGTCTGCTGCGTCTCGGGGTGGGCGCCCAGGACCAGGGCGGCCTGGTTCGGGAAGTACCGGTAGGCGGCCGTCCGGGACACCCCGGCGGCGGTGGCCGCCTGCTCCACCGTGGGAGTGACCCCCTCGGCCATCAGCCGGCGGGCTGCCTCAGCCAGGGCCCGACGGGTGCGCGCCTTCTGCTGGGACCGGCCTCCTAGTTCATATGGCATCACCATGCCTTCATGGTACCGTCGTCCCATAAGCTGCTCCAAGGGCCGGTCGCCCGCGTGTCGCGGCGGACGCCCTCATCGCACCTGCGGAGGCGAACGTGTCCAAGGACCCTGTGGTGACCAACCCGGAGCTCTACCGGGTGATCTTCGAGAACGAGCGGGTGCGGGTGCTGGAGTACCAGGACCAGCCCGGGGACAGGACCCAGCCACACAGCCACCCGGACACGGTGATGTACACCCTCACCTCGTTCTCCCGGCGGTTGACCTCCGACGGCAGGCAGGCCGAGGTCCAATTGCCCGCCGGTCAGGCGCGCTGGGTCTCGGCCCAGGAGCACGCCGGGGAGAACGTGGGGGAGAGCATCACCCACGCGCTGTTCATCGAACTGAAGGAGCCTGCGCCGACTGCCGCCGCCAGCGGCCCGGCTGCTCTCGGCCCCGCCTAGCTCAGTCCGGGCTCGACCCGAGATGGTCGCGGGCGACGCGCTTCGGGACGACCATGCGCCAGGCGTCGGTGACCAGCTCGGTCATCTCCTCCGCGTCCAGGGCGCCGAGGTGGCATTCGACCCAGTGGAACCTGAGTTCGGAGGGGATCGGGAGGAAGAAGACCTCCGGCGCCGAGGCGATCAGCGCAGCGCGCTCCTCGCGAGGATAGGCGAAACCCATCTGGGTCTCGTCGGCGGTGAACGCCACGTACACGATGGACCCGACGCGGAACTTCACCCGGTCGCGGTTCAGGTGCTCCTGGGTCCGAGGCAGCCCCAGTGCCACTGCTCGTACCTGCCCCACACTCGCCATGATCATCCTCCCGTCATCCCGCCCACCCGATCACCGACACCGACACCGCCGAGGGGATCCGCGGGGATCCGCGGGGGATCCGCAGGGGGCCAGCCGGGGGTCAGCCGGCGTCGGCCTCGTGGCCGGCCCGCAGGAGGCCGCGGTAGGCCATGCCGGGGCTGATTTCCCCGGCCACCACCCGATAGATCTCCTCGCTGATCGGCATCGACACCTGATGGCGCACAGCCAGTTCGTGCACGGTGACCGCTGTCTTCACGCCCTCGGCAACCATGGTCATCTCGGCCAGGATGTCCTTCAGCTCCCGGCCCAGCCCGAGCTGCTCGCCGACGTAGCGGTTGCGGCTCTGCGGGCTGACGCAGGTGGCGATCAGGTCGCCCATGCCGGCGAGCCCCGCGAATGTCGCCGGCTCCCCACCCATCGCCACCCCGAGCCGGGTGAGTTCGGCCAGCCCCCGGGTGATCACCGCGGAGCGGGTGTTGTCGCCGGTGCTCAGGCCCTGGGCGATCCCGGTGGCGATCGCCACCACGTTCTTCAACGCCCCTCCCACCTCGCAGCCGGTCACGTCGTGGTTGGTGTAGACCCGGAACCGAGGCGACTGCAGGATCCGCTGGAGCTGCTTGGCCACGCTCAGGTCAGGCGTGGCGATCACGCTCGCCGCGGCATGGCCGGCCATGATCTCCTTGGCCAGGTTCGGTCCGGAGAGCACCCCGGCCGGATGGCCCGGCAGCAGTTCGTCGATGATCTCCGTCATCCGCAGCAGGCTGCCCTGCTCGAACCCCTTGGCCAGGCTGACCACGGGCACCCAGGGGCGCAGGTGGGGCTTGGCCTGCTCCACCGCCTCCCGGAAGCCGTGCGTCGGCACCCCGACGAACAGCACGTCGGCCCGGCCCACGGCCTCGGCCAGATCGGCGGTCGCCCGCAGCGACTCCGGCAACGGGTAGCCCGATAGGTAGCGCTGGTTGGTGTGCTCCTGGTCGATCTCCCGGGCGGCCTCGGCCCCACGGGACCACAGCATGGTGGCGTTCTTCTGCGCGAGCAGGGTGGCAACGGTGGTGCCCCACGACCCGGCGCCCAGCACGGTGACCTTCATCGCCCCATCCAAGCGGCTCAACCGCCGCGCAGTCGAGACCCGGGCCCGGCCCGCCCCCGCCATCCGACGTGGTGATCCATTCACCCGAGTGGCGCATCGGGAGGCTCGTGCGGGGCGCCGATGACAACGACGTCACCCGGCTCCCGACGGCCGGTTCATGGAGGCGCGGATGAGGCAGGCTCCGGCCGGTCCCCGCCAGCGGGCTCGGTTCCTGCGCGGTGCGCTCGCGGCGATGCTCGTTGCGGCGGCCGTGATCGTGCCGTCCACCCTGACCGCGTCGGCCTACCAGCTGCAGACCGCCGCCCTGACCGGGGCGACAGGCACCAACGGCACCGTGGTGCAGACCTTCCCCTCCGGCCTGACCGCGACCTGGGCCACCAGCGGGGTGACCACGGTCTCCAGCCTGACCAATGCCATGTCGGCCAAGAGCGGCACGTCGGCCATGTTCACCCCCGGTATCTCCGCCACGACGCCGATGCCCGACTTCGTCACCGACGGTGCGGGCTGTGCCGCCAACGGCACCTGCGCCAACCGGGGCACGATCACGCTCACCTTCAGCCGCCCGGTGCGCAACCCGGTGCTGCACATCGCCGGGCTGGGCGGCTACGTGACCCAGAGCGGGCAGACCACCACCCTGCGGGCCAGCGGCACCATCACCTCGACCAGCCCCGGCGGAGCGACGATGGCCGCCCCGGCGGCGAACGCCGTCAACCTCGCGGTCGGCAACGCCGGCCAGACCTGGGACACCAGCGTCACCCGGCCCGCCGTCGCCTGCAACACGACCACCATCGCCGGTCAGAACGGGTTCGCCGGGTGCGGCAGCATCCCGGTCACCGGGCTGGTCAGGTCGCTCACCTTCCGGATCGACCTCAACCTGGTCAGCACCGGGGGCACCGCGAGTCTGAGCAATGGCGACGACTTCCTGATGGGCGTCACCGTGCCGGAGGACTTCGGCGACGCACCCGCCTCCTACGACGCCGGGACGGCGGCCTCGGCCATTCCCGGCGACCTCGCCCTGGGCGAGAGCGTCGATGCCGAGAACGCCGCCACCGCCAACGCCACCACCAGCCCGAACGCGGTCGCCGCCGGCGCGAACGCGAACACCCCCAACGGGGACGGAGCCGACGAGAACGCGCTGACCGGTTTCCCCGCCCTGACCACGGCGACGATCGGGTCGCCCTACGCGGTCACGGTGCCGATCTCCGGCGCAGGCGCCGCCGGGCAGGTCTGCGGCTGGATCGACTTCAACCGCGGTGGCACCTTCGAGGCCGGCGAGTCCGCCTGCGCCGCCTTCGCCTCCGGGGCGACCAGCGTCACCCTGTCCTGGACCGTGCCCACCGCCACCAGCGCGGGGACGACGTACGCGCGCCTGCGCGCCTCCTACAACACCACCCAGGTCGCCTCGCCCACCGGCCGTGCCGACTCCGGCGAGGTCGAGGACTACAGCCTGGCCGTGCTGCCCGTCGTCCGGGTGAACAAGGTGGTTCCCTACGGTGGCACCGGAACGTTCGACCTGAGCGTGAACGGGACCACGGTCGCCACCGCCGCCGGCGACGGGGGTAGCAGCGGGTCGAGGACCCTGTTCCACACCGCCGCCTACGGCAGCCCCGACCTCACCGTGGCTCAGAACGTGGCTACCGCCGCCGTGCCGCTGACCATCTCCGAGGTGGCCAGCGGCACGACCACGGGCAGCTACAGCTCCGCCCTGGCCTGTGTGGACGCGACCGGGGCCACCGTGGCCACCGCCGCCGGCACAGCCGGAAGTGTCTCCGTGCCCGCCTCCACCGGCAGCAACGGCCGCCAACAGAACATCACGTGTACCTTCACCAACACCCCCGGCGCGGCACTGACTCTGACCAAATCCGTTGCCGGAGTGAGCGATACGAACAACAACGGGCTCCGCGACGCCGGCGACGTGGTGACCTACTCGCTGTTGGTGCACAACTCTGGAGGAGCGCCGGTCACCGGTCTGGGCATCAACGACGTCCTGCTCACCGGCGAGACGTGCCCCAGTGCCGCTCTGGCCCAGGGCGTCTCCACCACCTGCACCGGCACCCACGTGCTGACCCAGGCCGAGGTGGACGCGGGCACGCTGACCAACACGGCCACCGCCGCCGCCACGGCGGCGGGCACCCCGGTGACCTCCTCGCCGTCCTCGGCCGTGCTCACCGTCACCCCGAGCCCAGGCCTGGAGTTGAGCAAGAGCGTCAACGCCCTGACCGACACCAACGGCAGTGGGGTGCCCGACGCGGGTGACTCCATCTCGTGGTCCTTCGGCCTGACCAACACCGGCACCGTCACCCTGAACACCCTGGCGGTGAGCGACCCGACGGCCGGTCCGGTCACCTGCGCGGCCACCACGCTCGCGCCGGGCGCCTCGACCAGTTGCACGGCCGCCGCACATACGATCACCCAGGCCGAGGGCGACGCCGGTGTGGTGACCAACACCGCCACCGCCTCCGGGCAAACCCCCGCCGGGGCAAACACTGCGTCCAACCCGGCCGGCACCAGCACCCCGCTCACCCTGCGGTCCACGCTGACCCTGACCAAGTCGGCCACGGTCACCGATCTCGACACCAGCGGTGACACCAGCCGGGGCGACACCGTCACCTGGTCCTTCCTGGTCCGCAACACCGGTTCGGTCACCCTGTCCTCGCTCGAGGTCAGCGACCCGACGGCCGGCACGGTGACCTGCCCGGTCACCTCGTTGACCCCGGGCGCCTCGACCACCTGCACCGCCCCACCGCACACCGTGACCCAGGCCGACGTCGACGCCGGCCTGCTGTCGAACACGGCCACCGCCACCGGATCCGGGCCCGGGGGAGCGAGCGTTCAGGCCACCTCCTCCACCGACAGCCCGATCGCGCAGAGTCGCGGCCTCGCCCTGGCGAAGTCCGCCGTGCTGAACGATGTCAACGGCAACGGGCGCATCGATGCCGGGGATGAGATCGCCTGGTCGTTCCTGGTCACCAACAGCGGCACGGTGACCCTCGCCGCGCTGGCGATCGCCGACCCGGTGGCCGGCGCGGTCACCTGCCCGGTGTCCGTCCTCGCCCCAGGGGCCTCCACCACCTGCACCGCTCCGGCGCACACGATCACTCCGGCCGACGTCGACGCCGGCGTGGTCTCCAACACCGCGACCGCCACCGGTCAGGCCCCCGCCGGCGGACCCGTGGTCTCCCAGACCTCCTCCACCGACACCCCCGTCGTCCAGGCGTCGGGGCTGAGCCTGGTCAAGTCGGCCGCGGTGAGCGACCTGAACGGCAACGGGATCACCGATCTGGCAGATCGGATCACCTGGTCGTTCGGGGTCGCGAACACCGGCACCACCACGATCTCCGCGATCAGCGTCGCGGACCCGGTGGCCGGAGCGGTGACCTGCCCGGTGACCTCGCTTGCCGCCGGAGCCTCCACCACCTGCACCGCGGCCGCGCACACTGTGACCCAGGCCGACGTCGATGCCGGCGTCGTGAGCAACACCGCCACCGCCGGCGGGAGCGACCCGTCCGGGCTGGTCGTCACCACCAGCCCGGCGTTCACCGACACGCCGGTCGCCCAGAACCGGGCGCTCAGCCTGACCAAGAGCGCGTCCGTGACCGACCTCGACGGCAACGGCACCGAGCTCGCCGACACGATCACCTGGTCGTTCCTGGTCCGCAACACCGGCACCGTGACCGTGGCCGCCCTCGCCGTCGCCGACCCGGTGGCGGGCGCAGTGACCTGCCCTGCGGCCAGCCTCGCCCCGGGCGCCTCGACCCTGTGTTCGGCTGCGGCCCGCACGATCACGCAGGCCGACGTCGACGCCGGCGTGGTCTCCAACACCGCGACCGCCACCGGTCAGGCCCCCGCCGGCGGACCCGTGGTCTCCCAGACCTCCTCCACCGACACCCCCGTCGTCCAGGCGTCGGGGCTGAGCCTGGCCAAGTCGGCCTCGGTCACCGATCTGAACGGCAGCGGATTCACCGATCTCGGTGACGCCATCGCCTGGTCGTTCCTGGTCACCAATCCGGGCACCGTCACCGTGACCGGGCTCGCCGTCACCGACCCCACGGCCGGCCCCGTGACCTGCCCCGTCACCAGCCTGGCTCCCGGTGCCGCGACCACCTGCACGGCGGCGGCGACCCACACCGTCACCCAGGCCGACGTGGACGCCGCCGAGGTCACCAACTCCGCGACCGCCTCAGCCACCGGCTCCGACGGGGCACCGGTGTCGGCGACCGACACCGCCGCCGCCCGGGTGGAGCAGGACCGGGGCCTGAACCTCACCAAGTCGGCCACCGTGACCGACCTGAACGGCAGCGGATTCACCGATCTCGGCGACAGCATCGACTGGTCGTTCCAGGTCCTCAACACCGGGACCGTGTCGCTGACCGCGATCTCGGTGAACGACGCCCGGACGGCGGTGACCTGCCCGCCGGGACCGCTCGCGCCGTCCGCCTCGATCGCGTGCACCGGTGACATCGCCCACACGGTCACCCAGGCGGACGTCGACGCGGGCCTGGTCTCGAACAGCGCCACCGCGACCGCCACCGACGCGGCGGCCAACCCGGTGGCGGCCGGGCCGTCGAGCACCGACACCCCGGTCACGGCCTCCCGCGGGCTGGGCCTGGTCAAGTCCGCGGCGGTGACCGACCCCGACGGCAACGGCACCGACCTGGGCGACACCATCACCTGGTCGTTCCTGGTCACCAACACCGGCACGACCAGCCTGTCCGGTCTCGTCGTCAGTGACCCGACCGCCGGCACGGTGAGCTGCCCGGTGACCTCGCTGGCCCCAGGGGCCTCCACCACCTGCACCGCCGGTTCCGGGCACACGGTGACCCAGGCCGACGTCGACGCTGGCGTGCTCTCGAACACCGCAACGGCCGGCGCCGCCACGCCGTCCGGGGCAGCGGTGGCGGCGCCGCCGTCCTCCACCGACACCCCGGTCACCGCGTCCGGCGGCCTGACCCTGGTGAAGTCCGCGGTGGTGACCGACGTCGACGGCGACGGTGCCACCGACCTCGGCGACCAGATCGGCTGGACCTTCACGGTGACCAACGCCGGCACCGTGACGCTGACCTCCCTCGCAGTCACCGACCCGACCGCCGGGGCGGTCAGCTGCCCGATCGCGACCCTCGCACCGGGCGGCTCGACCACCTGCACCGCTGCCGCCCACACCGTGACCCAGGCCGACGTCGACGCCGCTGCGGTGCACAACACCGCGACCGCCTCGGCCCGCACACCCGGCGGGGCGACGCTGACCGCGGACTCCTCGGTCACCACCCCGGTCGAGCAGACCAGGGGTCTGTCCGTGCTGAAGACGGCGCAGGTCAGCGACACCGACGCCAGCGGATCGGTCACGGCGGGCGACGTGGTCGGCTGGTCCTTCCTGGTCACCAACACCGGCACCGTGACCGTGGCTGCGATCGCCGTGGACGACGCGCGGACCCCGGTCAGCTGCCCGGTCACGGTTCTCGCCCCCGGTGCATGGGCGACGTGCACGGCGACCAGCCCGCACCTGGTGACTCAGGCCGACGTGGACGCCGGACAGGTCGCCAACACCGCCACCGCCCATGGCGAGGCACCGCTGGGCGGGCCGGTGGTCTCCCAGACCTCCTCGACCGACACCCCGGTGGCCCAGTCGCGGGCCGTGGGCCTGGTCAAGTCGGCCGCGGTCACCGACGTCAACGGCACCGGACGCACCGATCTCGGTGATCTGGTCACCTGGTCCTTCGCCGTGACCAACACCGGTACCGTGACCGTCGCCTCCCTCGCCGTGACCGACCCGACCGCCGGACCGGTGACCTGCCCGGTGTCCTCGCTCGCGCCGTCCGCCTCGACCACCTGCACCGCCGCCGCGCACACCGTGACCCAGGCGGACGTCGACGCCGGCCTGCTCAGCAACACCGCCACCGCAGCGGGCCAGGCCCCGGCCGGCGGGCCGGTGGTCTCCCAGACCTCCTCCACCGACACCCCGATCGCGCAGAGCGCCGCGCTGACCCTGACCAAGTCCGCGCTGGCCTCGGACGGCGACGGGGACGGGAACACCGAACTGGGCGACACCGTCAGCTGGTCGTTCCTGGTCGCCAACACCGGCACGGTCACCGTGGGCACGCTGGCGATCAGCGACCCGGTGGCCGGACCGGTCACCTGCCCCGCGCTCACCCTGGCGCCGGGTGCCTCCACCACCTGCACTGCCGACGCCGACCACGTGGTGGTCCAGGCCGACGTCGATGCCGCAGTGGTGAGCAATTCGGCCACCGTGTCCGGCACCACTCCGCTGGGGCAGCCGGTGGCCGACGGGCCCTCGACCACCGACACCCCGCTGGCTCACGCCGGGGCGCTCACCCTGGTCAAGTCCGCGGCGGTGAGCGACCCGGGCGGTGACGGCACCGCGCTGGGCGACACCATCACCTGGTCGTTCCTGGCCTCCAACACCGGGGCGGTCACCCTGACCGGCCTGGGCGTGAGCGACCCGACGGCCGGCCCGGTCAGCTGCCCGGTGACCACGCTGGCCCCCGGCGCCTCGACCACCTGCGCCGCCGTCGCATCACACACCGTGACCCAGGCCGACGTCGACGCCGGCGTGGTCGCCAACACCGCCACCGCCACCGCCACCGACCCGGACGGCGCCACGGTGCCGGCGAGCGCCTCCTCGACCAGCACCGCGATCCAGCAGTTGCGCGGCCTGCGCACGGTGAAGGCCGCCGTGGTCGGCGACCTGAACGGCAACGGGATCACCGACCTGGGCGACACCATCGCCTGGTCCTTCACGGTCACCAACACCGGCACTGTGACCGTCGAGGCGTTCGCCGTGAACGACCCGGTCGCGGGTGCGGTGACCTGCCCGGTCGGCACGCTCGCCCCGTCCGCATCGACGGTGTGCACCGCCGACGTCGCGCACCTGATCACCCAGGCCGACGTCGACGCCGGGATCGTGTCCAACGTCGCGACGACGCAGGGGGAGGCGCCGCTGGGCGGCCCGGTGGTCTCCCAGACCTCCTCCACCGACACCCCGGTGGCGCAGAGCAGCGGACTGCAGCTGGTCAAGGCGGCGACCGTGAACGACCTGAACTCCGACGGAGCCACGGATCTCGGCGACACCGTCACCTGGTCGTTCACGGTCACCAACGCCGGCTCGGTCAGCGTGCACGGCCTCGCGATCACCGACCCGGTGGCCGGAGCGGTCACCTGTCCGGCCACGGCTCTCGGCCCCGGTGCGGCGACCACCTGCACGGCTGACGCCGCCCACCCGGTGACCCAGGCCGACGTGGACGCGGGCGTGGTGAGCAACACGGCCACCGCCGCCGCGCTCGACCCGTCCGGCCGCGCTGTCACGGCCAACCCCGCGGTCACCGACACCCCGGTCGCCCAGGTCCGCGGGCTGCGTCTGGTCAAGTCGGCGGCGGTCACCGACGTCGGCGGCAACGGGATCACCGATCTGGGCGACGCGATCACTTGGTCGTTCACGGTGACCAACACCGGCTCGGTCGGTGCCGCCTCGCTGGCCGTCACCGACCCGTTGGCCGGCCCGGTCGCCTGTGCCGCAACGACTCTCGCCCCTGGGGTGTCGATCTCCTGCACTGCCGCCGCTCACGCCGTGACCCAGGGCGACGTCGACGCCGGGGTGGTCAGCAACACCGCGACCGCCGCCGCCCTCGACCCGAGCGGTGGAGCGCTCAGCTCGGCGCCGTCCGCCACCGACACCCCGATCGCCCGCTCCGGCGGCGTCCGACTGGTCAAGTCGGCCACTCTGAACGACACCGACGGCAACGGCGCGGACCTGGGCGACAGCCTCAGCTGGTCGTTCCTGGTCACCAACACCGGCTCGACCACCGTGCACGCGCTCGCCGTCTCCGACCCGGTCGCCGGAGCGGTCACCTGCCCGGCGTCCACCCTGGCCCCGGGCGCCTCGACCACCTGCACCGCGTCCCCGCGCGCCCTGACCCAGGCCGACGTCGACAGCGCCCTGGTCAGCAATACGGCGACCGCCTCCGCCCTGGGCCCGGACGGCGCCCCGGTGCCGGTCAGCGTATCCTCCACCGGTACCCCGATCACCCAGAGCAGGGGCCTGCGGCTGGTCAAGGCCGCCGGCGTCACCGACCAGAACGGGGACGGTGTCCGCGACCTCGGCGACACCATTGCCTGGTCGTTCCAGGTCACCAACACCGGCACCGTCACCGTGGCGGTACTGGCCGTCAGCGACCCCGCCGCAGGGGTGGTGACTTGTGCCGCAACGACTCTCGCGCCCGGGGTGACGACCACGTGCACCGCCGGCACCCCGCACCCGATCGTCCAGGCCGACATGGACGCCGGCGTGGTCAGCAACACTGCGACCGTCACCGGCCAGGCCCCGGCCGGGGGAGTCCCGGTCAGCGCGTCGGCGTCCACCGACACCCCGCTGGACCGCAGCTCCTCGATGACCCTGACCAAGACCGCCGTGGTGGGCGACCTCGACGGCAGCGGCCAGACCGACCTGGGCGACTCCATCGCCTGGTCGTTCCTGGTCACCAACACCGGCACCACGAGCTTGGGCACCCTGGTCGTCCTCGACCCGACCGCCGGTCCGGTGACCTGCTCGGTGACCACGCTGGCGCCGTCCGCCTCGACCACCTGCGCCGCCGACGCCACGCACCCGATCGACCAGGGCGACGTCGACGCGGGACTGGTCTCCAACAGCGCCACCGCCTCGGCCCGCAACCCCTCCGGCGACCCGGTCGGCACGCCGGCGTCGGCCACCGACACCCCGGTCGCGCAGGCGCGTGGCCTGCGCCTGGTCAAGTCGGTCGCGATCGGCGACCTGAACGGCAACGGGGCCACCGAGCTGGGTGACCTGCTCCCCTGGTCCTTCCTGGTCACCAACACGGGATCGGTCACCCTGGACTCCCTGGTCGTCCTCGACCCGACCGCGGGTTCGGTGACCTGCTCGGTGACCACGCTGGCGCCGTCCGCCTCGACCACCTGCACCGCCGACGCCACGCACCCGGTGACTCAGGCCGACGTGGACGCCGGGCTGGTCTCCAACACCGCGATCGCCACCGCCGACGACCCGGCAGGAGCTCCGGTAGCACCCAGCGTGTCCTCCACCGACACCCCGATCAGCCAGAGCCGGGCACTGGCCCTGACCAAGACCGCCGCGGTGACCGATGTCGACGGGAACGGGGTCACCGATCTGGCCGACCTGGTCACCTGGTCGTTTCAGGTGCGCAACACCGGCAGCGTGAGCGTTGCCGCGATCACGGTCACCGATCCGTCGGCCGGTCCGGTGACCTGTCTGGCCGCGACCTTGGCACCCGGTGCCTCGACCTCCTGTTCCGCCGCGGCGCACCCGATCTCGCAGACCGATGTGGACGCCGGTGTGGTCGCCAACACCGCGACCGCCCAGGGCATCGCGGGGGCGGGTCCGACGGCGAGCACCGTGGCCAGCTCCTCTTCCAGCGACACCCCGGTGGCCCGGGCCCAGGGCCTGAGCCTGACCAAGGCGGCCGCCGTCACCGACATCGACGGGGACGGTGCGAACACCCTGGGCGACACCCTGACCTGGTCGTTCCTGCTCACCAACACGGGTACGGTCACTCTGAACGCCCTCGCAGTCACCGACCCCTCCGCCGGGGCGGTGACCTGCCCGGCGACGACGCTCGCGCCGTCCGCCGCGATGACCTGTACCGCGGCCGGACCGCGCACCGTGACCCAGGCCGACGTCGACGCGGGCGTGGTCAGCAACACCGCGACCGCCGCCGGCACCGACCCCACCGGTCTCGCCGTGAGCGGCGGGCCGTCGAGCACCGACACCCCGATCGCGCAGACCCGAGGGATCAGCCTGGTCAAGGCCGCCGCGGTGAGCGACCTCGACGGTGACGGCACCGATCTCGGCGATGAGATCACCTGGTCGTTCCAGGTCACCAACACCGGCTCGGTCACCCTGGATGCGCTGCAGGTCTCCGACCTGTCGGCCGGGACGGTGAGCTGCCCGGTCACGGTGCTGGCGCCGTCCGCCTCGACCATCTGCACCGCGGATTCCCCGCACACGGTCACCCAGGCCGACCTGGACGCCGGGGTGTTGACCAACACCGCCACCGCCTCCGGCCAGGCGACGTCGGGCCCGACGGTGACCTCGGCGCCCTCGACCACGGACACGCCCCTGGTCGCGGCCACGACGCTGCAGCTGCACAAATCGGCCTCCGTGCGCGACACCGACGGCGACCGGGCCACCAGCATCGGGGACGAGATCACTTGGACGTTCACGGTCACCAACACCGGCTCGCAGACGCTCACCGGGCTCGAGATCGACGACGTGACCGCGGGCCCGGTCACCTGCCCGGTCCTTGCCCTTGCGCCCGGCGCGGTGACGACGTGTGCCGCCGACACCTCGCATCCGATCTCGGCGGCCGAGGCGGCGGTGGGCGTGGTGCACAACACGGCGCGGGCCGGCGGGCAGGGCGGCGCGGGTCAGGTGTTCAGCTCGAACTCCTCAACGGCGACGGTCAGTGTTAAAGCTACCCCCACCCCCGCGCCGAGTAGCTCAGTGAGACCCGTTCCTCCGCGGCCGGGCCCGCTGCCCTTCACCGGCGCGGTCGCGGTGGGTGCCGCCCTGGCACTCGGCGTGGCGCTGCTGTGCATCGGGTTCGCCCTGATGGCGCTGGCAGGCTCCCGCCGGCGCGCGGTCCGCAACCGGCCCTAGCGAATGAGATCGACGTGAACCGAACCGCTCGCCGCTCCGGCGCCCTGCTCGTCCTCGCCACACTGTCCGTACCGCTGCTCGGCGGCTGCGCCTCGCCGCCCGAGCCGGCGGCGTCCGCGACGCCGTCCGGGTCCGGGTCTGCCTCGGCCGGCGCCTCGGCCGATGCCGGGAGGCCCGTCGGGAGAGCCGGCGTCGTCGCCGGCGCCAAGGCCACCCCGGTCGCGGTGATCGTCAACGAGCCCGCCGCGCGCAACGACGTTGCCCTGACCACCTGCGCGCGCAGCCCCGGCGGCTGGTCGGCCGGCGGGACGGTGACCAACAGCGGCGACGAGAAGGCCGGCTACACGATCGTGATCAGCTTCACCGACAAGCATTCGACCGTGCTCGCGCGGGAGACGGCCGAGCTCGAGGTCCCCTCCGGCGGTGACCGGACGTTCACGGTCACGGCCGAGTTCGCCGCTCCGGCCGACGTGGTCTGTGTGCTGCGTGGCGTCGATCGCGCCTGATCTGGCCCGCTCACCGTCCCCGGGCGGGCGCCGTGTCGGCCTGCTCGCCGGGGCGGGGGAGCTGCTGGTCACGGCAGGCACCCTGGTGCTGCTCTTCGCGGCCTGGCAGCTCTGGTGGACCGATCTCGGGGCCGGGCGGCAGGCCGACCGTCTCACCGCACAGCTGCGTGCTGCGTGGGTCGCGGGGGCGATGCCCCCCGATTCCGAGCCACCGACCGGCGCCGCGTTCGCCGTGCTGCACATCCCGCGTTTCGGCCCGGACTGGCACCGGCCGGTACTGGAGGGAACCAGCCCGCGTGAGCTCGATCGTGGGGTCGGCCACTACCGCGGGACGGCGCTGCCCGGGCAGCTGGGCAACCTCGCCATCGCCGGCCACCGGACGACGTACGGGCGGCCGCTGCGCGACGTGGACCGGCTGGAGACCGGGGACGAGATCGTGCTCGAGACCCCCCTGCACTGGTACACCTACCGGGTCGTCGGCCATCAGGTCGTGGCCCCGGGAGCCTCGCACGTGGTGGCGGCCAACCCGGACGATCCCGAGGCGAAGCCGGTGCGGGCGATGCTCACCCTGACCACGTGTCACCCGGTGTACTCCGCCCAGCGGCGCTGGGTCGTGCATGCCGTCCTCGACACCATCCGGGCCCGGTGACGTGGTGGTGATCTACCCCTGGATCTGGCGTCGCCTGCCTGGCCCGCGCGCCGTCCGGGCCCTGCTCGCCCTGGTCCTGGTCGCGGGAGTGCTGGCCGGGTGTGCGCTCTGGCTGTTCCCGGCGGTCGCCGCGCTGCTCGATGGCGGCGGCGGGGTGGTCGCTTTGGCCGGGCAGGATCTCTAGCCTCGACGCTGTGAGCGATGTCCATGTCCGGTTGCTGCGGGCCGAACGCGAGGAGCTCTTCGCGCTGCTCGAGCGGACGGCGGTCCCCGACTTTTCCCGGACCACCGTGTGCGACGGCTGGTCGGTGCGTGACGTGCTCGCCCACCGTGCCGCCGCCTACCTGCAGATCGCGACGTCCCACGACCCGTACGGGTTCACCCCGGAGGAGAACCAGGTGGCGGTCGAGGCGCGCCGAGCGTGGCCGCTGGAGGATGTGCTCGCTGAGCTCGCGCTGGGCTACAGCCTGGCCGAGGCGTCACCGGCCCTGCCCACGGTGGCGCTGGGGGAGTGGATCCACGGCGGCGACATCCGTGATGCTCTCGGTGCCCCCGACGCCTATGCCAGCGCCGGCCTGGCCGACGCCCTGACCCTGCTCGTCGACCGGTCGATCGCCCGGGGCACGCCGCCGGTCGACGTCACCCTGGTCGACGCGGCCGAGCGTGGCCTGGACAGCGCCCAGATCTGTCTCGGCGACCCCTCGGCCGAACCGGTGGGATGGTTACGCGTCGACACCCCCGGCCTGTTCCGCCTCGTTGCTCGCCGCCGCCCCAACCTCGTCGAACGCGACATCGTCGGCGTCCCCCTGCAAACCCTCATCCTCTTCCACTGACCCCCGCACGGGCACGGCGTGACGTCGTGCCCGTCTGGCGGGTGCAACGTCACGCCGTGCCCGTCTGGGGTGGGCGCTTCTTCACACAGTCGTTGCGCCGCAATCACTTTCTGTGGAGACCCTCGACCAAGGGGTGGTTCGGTCGTAGGCCCGGGCAGTCACCAGGGCCACTGCCGTCGCTGCGAACGAGTACGCCGTCACGGTCAGCACGATCGCCCCTGCCTCCGCCGGGAGCAGCGGAGAGAGTAGGACCAGGCCCGGGAACAGGGTCAGGAACCCGGCCGCAGCTGCGGCCAGAGCCCATCGCCAGGCCCGGCCCAGGGCCAGCGACCTCGGGCCCGTCCATCGGTGAGGGACGGCGCCGATCCGGGGCGCGACCGAGGCGAGGACCAGGCCGATCAGCGGCGGGCCGAAGCCGCCCCCGGCCAGCAGAAGCGCCACCGACAGCCCAGCCATCACCACTGCGAAGTGATGCCGGTCCGCCTGTGTCATGCACCACACCCCGAGGCCGATCGCCAGGATGATGCTGACCGAACCGGCGAGGACGTAGTTCGGAATGACGGACATCGCTGGTTCGCCGCCGAGCGCGTCGAACGCGGTCACGCCTGACCAGGACTCGAACATCAGCCCCTCCGGCCGTCGCCATCCCTGCCAGATCTCGCCGATGCCGTGTTCGACACCGGCCGCTGCGGCGAACAGGCCCAGCCAGCCCACGGTCCTCCGCGTGGCCGGGGCGCGGAACGGACGCCTGGATGACGGCCCAGAGGCAGCAGGCCGTCGACCCGAGGCGATGTTCGGGGATCCCATGAGGCGCCTCCACCGATGGCTCTTTCACATTCTGCGACGCGGCCGGCGGTCCGCTGCCCGACGAATGTCACCGGCTCCAGACCCTCAGGCCGCCAGGCCGACATGCACGAGCACGTGATCCGCGGGCTGCATCCTCACCCGCTGACCCCAGGTCACGGTGAGGCGGTCGGTCTCCAGCCCGTCCCCGAAGAGCACCAGAGCGTCAGTGGCCACTACCACCTCGAGTGGTTCGCCCGCCTCCACGGTGCCAGCCGTGCACGAGGTCCCGGTGAACGGCGACGGCCAGGCCTCACGCACGAACCAGGCCAGCCGCCGGTCCTGGGCCGCCGGCAGCGTCGGAGCGTGGTCATAGTGCGGGTGCAGCGAAGCGCACCAACCGGTGGCGCCGGTTCCGGTGCCGGTCACCAGCCCGGACGACGACTGCTGTTCGCTGCGCCCCTGCGGCGTGCGGATCAGGTAGCGGGCGCTCTGGTGGCTCGGGTGGCCGAGGTAGATCTCGTTCAGCGCCACCAGTTCCTGGCCGTCGTCGCAGGCTGCCGCGGCCATCGTCCGCGCCAGGACCGGCGCCGTCCCGGCAGCGACGGCGGGCAGCAGACCGGCGACGTCCACCGCCCGGTGTGGCACGAGCACCGCCGGGCCCCGGCCGGGCTCGGGATCCACACCGATCACCGGCTGGCCGTGCAGGTACTTGGCGACGTTGGCCACCAGCCCGTCCTGCCCGACCGCGACCACGATGTCGGCGGGGTCGAACAGGAACCTGGCCAGGTCGGCACGCTCCACCGTGCCCCGGCGCCACCCCACGGGTACCGCCGCAGAGACCGTCTGCAGTGCGGCGCCCACCGCGTCGTGGCGCTCCTGCAGCTGGGCCAGGTTACGGCCACGGCGCCGCAGGAAGAACTCCACCTGCCCGCGAGTGCCGTGTCGATCCACCAGTTCCTCCAGCTCGGTGCGCCGGTGGATCACCACGACCCTCGCGGCCAGGGTCATCGATCGCTCCCGGCGAGCAGGCGGCCCAGCCCGGCCGAAAGCAGGTCGGGGCTGATGGTCAACGAGTCGATGGAGGGCAGGTTCTCGGCCAGGCTGCGCAGGGCCAGCGCTGCCAGCATCCGGGGATCCGCCTGCTGGTATACGGCCATCCGCTCCCGCTCTGCGTCCGCCTCGGCGGCCCCGGCCAGGCGCACCCGGTCGGCTGCGGCCTCCTCGGTGATCCGGGCATTTGCGGCCTGCTGGGTGACCAGGGTCTCCTCGCGTGCGGCCAGCTCGATCCGGGACTGCAGCTCGTTCTCGCCGATCGCCCGCTCCCGTTCCACGGCCACCGCTCGACGCTCGTACGTGGCCCGGTCGGCGTCCTGTTGCACCAGCTCGCGGGCCGGTGTCTGCAGGGCGCGCTCCACGTCCGGTTCCGGGCGCAGGGCGACCACCCGGATCCCGACCACGGCGATCCCTACTCCAGCCAGTCGGGGGTCGCCGGCCAGACCGGCCTCGATCCTGGCCCGGACGCCGTCCACGCCGTCGGCGAGGACCTGAGGCAGGCTGCGCGTGGCCAGCAGGCCGAGCGCGTGCTGCTGCGCCAGCTCGGTGAGCAGCAGCGCAACCTGGTCCAGTGGCGATCCACGCCAGCGGCCGGTGTCGGGGTCGATCGCGAAGTCGATCCGGGTCGCAGCGAGGGCCGGGTCAGCGAACCGGAACCCGATGGTGGCCTGCACGCTCACGTCCTGGGAGTCCGCGGTGCGAGCGTGGAAGAGCATGGGAAGCTCGCGGTCGTCCACCGGGATCTCGCTGAGCGAGGCGGTCAGCGCGCGGAACCAGAAGGCCAGGCCCGCTCCCGAGTGGGTCGGTCTGCCGCGGCTCAGGTGCACGACGTAGGCAGTGGGTGTACCGCGCAGGTGTCGCCAGATCAGGCGCTGGGTGATGTCGGCCATCGAGACCGCCTCCCCTTGTTGTCGTCATAGTGACGATAAGGACTCTCCCTGTTATCGTCAACTAGACATAAACGAGGAGGTGCGCCATGGCACAGGACTACGACCCGCGGGCGTTCCCGGCCTTCGCCGTCACGGTCGACCTGGTCATGCTGACGGTGCGCGACGGCGCCCTGCAGGCTCTCGTCGTCCGCCGTGGGGTCGATCCCTTTGGTGGGCGATGGGCCCTGCCGGGAGGGTTCGTGCTGCCGGAGGAGGGCCTGGACGGCGCAGCGCGGCGCGAGCTGGCCGAGGAGACCGGCCTCAGCGTCGGCCCGGGGGCCGGTTCCGGTGCAGGTCCGCGCGTCCAGGTCGGGGTGTACTTGGAGCAACTCGCCAGCTATGGCGAGCCCGATCGTGATCCGCGGATGCGCGTGATCACCGTCGCCTATCTTGCCCTCGCCCCGGACCTGCCCGTGCCGACGCCAGGAGGGGATGCCTGGGAGGCGTGCTTCCGACCGGTAGAGGCTCTGCTCGCCGAGCCGGCGCACCTGGCCTTCGACCACGGCCGGATCCTTGCCGAGGGGGTGGAGCGTGCCCGCTCCAAGCTTGAGTACACGACGCTGGGGGCGGCCTTCTGCCCGGCTGAGTTCACTGTCGCCCAGTTGCGCCGGGTCTACGACATCGTGTGGGGCACCGAGCTCGACCCGCGCAACTTCCATCGCAAGGCCACCGGGACACCGGGCTTCCTCGAACCGACCGGCGCACCGTCGTCCACCGGAATAGGGCGCCCGGCCCTGCTCTACCGGGCCGGCCCCGCCCGGGTCCTGCATCCGCCGATCCTGCGGAATCGTGCCTGATCGGGCCTGCCCGGTGCCGGCCGAGCAATGGATTTCGTCCGGCGCCAAGGCCGCGTGTACCCTTGGCAACCGCTGCTCGGTTCGCCGGGCAGTGGTGGTGAGCGGTGCGCCCCAGTAGCTCAGTCGGCAGAGCGTCTCCATGGTAAGGAGAAGGTCTAGGGTTCGATTCCCTACTGGGGCTCTCCGGTCCGCTCCGGTCCCGGCCGGTGCGAACCGGTACCAGGCGGAGTAGCTCAGACGGTAGAGCAAGCGGCTCATAATCGCTGTGTCGTGGGTTCAAGTCCCGCCTCCGCTACCGATACGTGTCAGTCAGCCCGTCCGAGAGAAGGCAGCACACCGTGGCCAGCAAGTCGCAGGACGTCCGCCCGAAGATCACGATGGCGTGCACGGAGTGCAAGGAGCGCAACTACATCACCAAGAAGAACCGCCGCAACGACCCCGATCGCATGGATCTCGCGAAGTACTGTCCGCGCTGTGGCAAGCACACCGCGCACCGCGAGACGCGCTGACTCCTCGCGCTGACACAGCTTCCTCGACGGCCGTCCCCTGACCGGGGCGGCCGTCCGCTGTCCGCCAGGGACCTGTCGGCGCAGCAGCCTGGCACCGGCCACCCCGCAGTGAGATGGTCCACCTGGAACTCAGCGAGGAGGGCTCATGGGACGACTCGATGATCGCGTGGCGATCGTGACCGGGGCAGGCCGGGGGATCGGCCGGGCCACAGCGCTCCGGCTGGCGGCGGACGGTGCCGCGGTGGCGGTGAACGACCTCGACGGGCACGTTGCCGAAGAGACCGCCGAGGAGATCCGGGCCGGTGGGCACCAGGCGATCGCGGTAATGGGCAACTGTGCAGCCAGGGCGGACGCCGACCGGCTGGTCGCCGCCTGCGTGGACGCCTTCGGCAAGCTCGACATCCTGGTGAACAACGCGGGCACCACCCGGGACAAGATCTTCCACCAGATGGACGAGGAGACCCTCGACGTGGTGATCAACGCCAACTTGCGCACCACCTTCAACGCCACCCAGGCCGCCATCCCGCACCTGCGGCACGTGGCGAAGGCGGAGATCGAACAGTTCGGCGCACCGGCCTACAACCGCAAGATCGTCAACACGTCCTCCGTCGTCGCCTTCACCGGCAACCCGGGGCAGTGGAACTACACCGCGGCCAAAGGCGCGGTGATGTCGGTGACCAAGACCCTGGCCCGTGAGCTCGGCCCCTTCCGGATCAACGTCAACGCGGTGGCGCCCGGATTCGTGGAGACCCGGCTGACGGCGGCTCACGGTTCTGCCGAACACGCCGAGAGCGGCCTGGGCATCCCCGAGGCGGCCCGCGCAGCGGCCCTGTCACTGGTTGCCCTGGGCCGGCTCGGCCAGCCCGAGGACATCGCCAACGTGACCGCGTTCCTGGTGTCCTCGGACGCCGACTACATCACCGGGGTCACCATCCCGGTCACCGGCGGCCAGCTCGGGGGAATGGGGTGAGCACCCTCGACACGTCGTTCAAGGGCAAGGTCTACCCGCCGTCGCCGGTCTACGAGGTCGGCCGGGAGAAGATCGCCGAGTTCGCCGCCGCGATCGGCAGCGACGACCCGGCGCACCGCGACCCCGCGGCCGCTCAGGCCCTGGGGCACCCCGATGTCGTGGCGCCGCCCACCTTCGCCGTGATCGTGGCTCAGCGCTGCGAGGCGCAATACGTCGCCGACCCGGCCTCGGGTATCGACTTCACCCGAGTGGTGCACGGCGACGAGAAGTTCCGCCATCACCGCCCGATCGTGGCCGGGGATCGCCTGGTGGCGACCCTGCACGTCGACATGGTCCGCGTGGCCGGCGGGCATGGCATGGTCAGCACCCGGGTCGAGATCGCCGACGAGGCCGGGCAGCCGGTCAGCACCGTGACCTCGATGCTCGTCGTCCGCGGAGGCGAGTGAGATGACTGCACCCACCCCGCGCCCCGCCTTCGACGCCGTCCAGGTCGGCGATGCACTGCCCGAGCGCACGTTCGACCTGCAGCGGGTCGACCTTGTCCGCTATGCCGGGGCCAGCGGTGACTTCAACCAGATCCACTGGAACGCCCGGGCCGCCACCACGGTCGGGCTGCCCGACGTGATCGCCCACGGGATGCTCACCATGGCCACCGCCGCCCGGTTGGTCACCGACTGGTGCGGCGACCCTGGCGCCGTGGTCGAGTACGGCACCCGGTTCACCAACCCGGTGCCGGTGCCCGACGACGAGGCGGGCGCGCAGGTCCAGGTCGTCGGCACGGTAGCGGCCAAGGACGACGCGGCCCGCACGGTGCGCGTCGACCTGACTGCCACCAGCGGTGGTGAGCGGGTTCTCGGCCGGGCGCAGGTCGTCGTCCGGCTGCCGTGAGATCTCCCGATCAACGATCGGAGTCGATCGCCCAGGCCCGCACGGCCGTGAGCTGGGTGTTCGCGGTCACCGGCTACCTGATGGCCAACTGGCTCGCCCGATTGCCCGCAGTGCGTGACTCCCTCGACGTCAGTGCGGGACGGCTCGGCACCATCCTGCTGGCGTTGTCGGCCGGGTCGGTGCTGGCGCTTCCGCTGTCCGGCCCGATCGTGCACCGCCTGCGGCCGGCGCGGACCGTGCTGGTGTTCGCCGGCCTCACCACCGCGTCACTGGCGGTGGTCGGTGTGGCCGGCAGCGGACGGGTCGGTGGGATCGCCCTCCTGGTCCCGGCCCTGTTCGGCTACGGGGTTGGGGTGGGCATGTGGGACGTCGCGATGAATGTCGAGGGAGCCGAGGTAGAACGCGGCGTCGGGCGAGCGATCATGCCGTGGTTCCACGCGGCGTTCAGCGTCGGGTCCGTCGCCGGCGCGCTCACCGGCGCCGCGGCCGCGGCGGTCGACCTGCCGGTGCAGGTACACCTGCCTGTTGTCGCGGTGGTATCGATCGTCGTGATCGCGGTCAGTGTGCGGCGCTTCCTGCCCGTGACGGAGCACGATCAGCACACGGCGCAACCGATGGACGGCGCGCGGCCGGCCGGCTCGGGCGCGCTCGCGGCCTGGCGTGAACCGCGCACGGTGATGGTCGGGCTGCTCGCGCTGGGGATGGCGATGGCCGAGGGATCTGCCCACGACTGGTTGGCGCTCGGGCTGGTCGACGGCTACGGGCTCACGCACGCCGTCGGCGCGATCGGGCTGGGAGTCTTCCTGACGGCCATGACGGGCTGCCGACTGGCCGGCCCGATGCTGCTCGAACGGTTCGGACGGGTGCTCGTGCTGCGTGGCGGAGCCGTCCTCGTCTTCGCCGGCATCCTGGTCTACGTTGGGGCCGCCAGGTTGGTCGATCGCGAGGCCGGGCTGAGCACCGTCAACGCGCTGCCACTGGCACTGGCCGCCGCGGCCGCCCTGGCCTGGGGGTGTGGCGCAGCGCTGGGCTTCCCGGTGGCGATGAGCGCGGCAGCTGATGACCCAGCCCGCTCGGCGGCCAGAGTCAGCGTGGTCTCCTCGATCGGGTACGTCGCCTTCCTGGCCGGCCCGCCGTTGCTCGGCATACTGGCCGACCGGGTCGGCATCGTGCAGGCCATGCTCGGGGTCAGCGCTGCGGTGCTGCTCAGCCTGCTGTGCGCCGGTGCTGCGCGCGCCATCGATGCTGACCAGGGTGTGCCCGGCTAGGTTGGGTTGATGACCGTTCGCCTGGCTGATCTGACCACTTTTCACGTGGGTGGGCGAGCTGATCGGTACGTGACGGCGGAGTCCACCGACGCGGTGATCGACGCGGTGAGCACCGCGGACGTGGACGGGCAGGACGTCCTCGTGATCGGGGGCGGCTCGAACCTCCTGGTGGGGGACGACGACGTCGAGGGCGCGGTCGTGCACATCCTGACCCGTGGGGTCGAGCTCCAGACCAGCGACGCATGCTCGGGTGCAACGGTGCGGGTCGCCGCCGGCGAGCCGTGGGACGCGGTGGTCGCGACAGCCGTCGAGCGGGGATGGTCGGGGATCGAGGCGTTGTCGGGCATCCCGGGCTCGACCGGCGCCACACCGGTGCAGAACGTCGGTGCCTATGGCCAGGAGGTGGCGGACACCATCGCTTCGGTGCGTACCTGGGACCGGCAGCAGTGCCGGGTGAGCACCCTGGCGGCGGCCGACTGCGACTTCGCCTACCGGCACTCCCGGCTGAAGGAGGAGCGATACCGCGGCGGGCCGCGCTTCGTCGTCCTCGAGGTCACGTTCCAGCTGGCGCTGTCAGAGCTGTCCGCGCCGGTGCGCTACACCGAGCTGGCGCGCTCTCTCGGGGTCGAGGTGGGCGAACGGGCCGGCCTCGCCGACGTCCGGGCCGCGGTGCTGGCGCTGCGCAGGGGCAAGGGCATGGTGCTCGACGGCGCCGACCATGACACCTGGAGCTCCGGCAGCTTCTTCACCAACCCGATCCTCGAGCCGGACGCCGTCGGGCAGCTTCCCCCCGACGCGCCCCGGTGGCCGGTCGATGGCGGACGGTCCAAGGTCAGCGCCGCCTGGTTGATCGAGCACGCCGGGTTCGGCAAGGGATTCGGTCTGCCCGGGCCGGCGTCCTTGTCCACCAAGCACACGCTTGCCCTGACCAACCGCGGCACGGCGACTACCGCGGACCTGATCACCCTGGCCCGGACCGTGCGCGACGGCGTCCGCACCGCCTTCGGCGTCGACCTCGTCCCCGAACCCGTCCTCGTCAACTGCCACCTCTAATCCCCCCAAACCTGCTCATGCTCCGCGGGTGTACATCTGAAAACACTTGCGGCGCAAGGATTATGTACTCCGGCGGAGCATGAGCAGGTCTTGTCAGGTCGCCGACAGCCAGTCGTCGACGCCGGCGAGCAGGCGCTTGGTCACGTCGGCCGGGGCCCGCGAGGCCTCGATCGAGGAGCGGGCCAGGTGCGCCAACTCGCCGTCGCTGAACCCGTGCACCTCCCGGGCCGAGGTGTACTGCGCCGCCAGCCGCGGACCGAACAGCAGAGGGTCGTCGGCGCCGAGGGCGATGCACGCGCCGGCGTCCATCAGTCCTCGCAACGGCACGTCATCGTCGGTCGGGTAGACGCCGAGGGCCACGTTGCTGGCCGGGCACACCTCCAGCGCGACGCCGTCCTGCACCAGCCGGTCCAGGAGCACAGGGTCCTCGACCGAGCGGACGCCGTGACCCAGCCGGGTGGGGGAGAGCGCCTCGAGAGTGCGCTGCACATGGTCGGGGCCGAGCAGCTCGCCACTATGCGGCAGGCTGGCCAGCCCGGCCCGCGCGGTGATCCGGAAGGCTGCGGCGAAGTCGCTGGTCTCACCGCGGCGCTCGTCGTTGCTCAGCCCGAAACCGACCACATCGCCGGGCCCTTCGCCGGCGTAGCGGACGGCCAGGCGTGCCAGCGTGCGGGCATCGAGCGGGTGCCGGATCCGGCTGGCGGCGACCACGATCGCGACCTGGCAGGACGTCGTCCGGCTGGCTTCGCGTGCGGCGTCCAGCACGATCTCCAGCGCCGGGGTCAGCCCGCCGACGAACGGGGCGTAGGAGGTGGGGTCGACCTGCATCTCCAGCCAGCCCGAGCCCTCGGCAGCGTCGTCCTGGGCGGCCTCGAGGACGATCCGGCGCATGTCCTCCTCGTCGCGTACGCACGAGCGCGCGGCGTCGTAGAGGCGCTGGAAGCGGAACCACCCACGCTCGTCGGGGGTGAGTCGGAGCAGGTGGTGCTCGCGCAGCGATTCTGGGAGCCGCATGCGGTGCTTCTCGGCCAGTTCGCGCAGGGTCTGCGGGCGCATGCTGCCGGTGAAGTGCAGATGCAGATGGGCCTTGGGCAGGGCCGTGATCGGGCGGTGCGGTGTGAAGTCCCCCTGCATGACAGGAGTCTGCCAGCCCGCGAGCCCGGGGCCGCCCACGCCGGCAGCAGCGCGGCGCCCAGGTTGGGGTGCAGCGCGGAAGACGCCGAGGAGCGCCGGGCAGCCGTTCCCCAGACGGCACTGCCCGGCGCCCCGATCACGGGATGCTCAGAACTTCACGCCCATGAGCATCGAGATACCTACCAAGAGGGCCAGCAGGAAGAACGGGATGACCGCGTGGTGCAGGTCGTTGCCCCGCCGATCCTGCGTCAGGACGATCCGTGGGCGTACCCGCCGCGCGGCGGCGTCCGCGTAGGCCGCGATCACCAGACCGACGGCCAAAGTGAGGAACACCAGCAGGATCGAGCCGACCACCTGCGGTACGGCGTCCGCCAACGCATTGCCACGAAACAGAAGGCCAGTCGTTCTGACCAGGAACTGCGTCATCGTTTCCTCCCCTGCACGGGCCCCTCGCATCGGGCGAGGCGCCTGTCCGAGCACGGACGGAGGTCGGACACGAGGGCCGGCAATAGACCTGCCTGCTCTCGATCGTCACGCCGTCGATACCGCTGGGGCGGCTGTCCTGGATGAGCCCAGGAACACTTGAACTGAACTTCAGGTTATGTCAGTTGGTTTGTCTGAATCTCAGTAAACAGGGCCATCTCGGGCAACGCAAGACCCCAGTCGCTCTCAGAGGGAACTGCGCAGGTCAGAACGGGTTTCGGGCCTGCCGGCCCACCTGGGCGCCACGCCCTCCGTGCGCAAGCGGTGCAGATCAGGAGGCGAGGGGAGTATGGTTCCCAGATCAGGAAGTTCAGCCTCCATCAGCCGAAGTCCGTGAACCTTCGCAGGGAAAGCCTAGATCCGCATGGCCGAGTCGATGACGGCGCGAACCAGGCTGGCAGCAACGGCGCGAGGCCGGCTTGCTGAACGGCTGAGGTCGTTGCGCGCTCAGGCCTGGCCCGGCCGCCCGGTGACCCAGCGGCAGATCGCTCAGGCGCTCCAGGCCAGTGCACCCCTGGTCTCCTCCTGGGAGAACCCCAACAGTGACGCTGTTCCGCCGGAGGAGCGGCTTCACGCCTACGCCCTCTTCTTCGCCACCGAGCGCTCCCTCGACGGCGAGCCTGCCGCCCTGCTCGACCTGAACGATCTCACTGCAGCGGAGGAGCGCCGGCGTAAGGAGTTGCTCGAGGAGTTGACCGCGCTGCGCAATGAGACCTTCGCTGCTCAGCGCCTGTCCGACCGGGCCCGCTCGTTCTGGCACTTCCCCGACGGCCAGCCAATCCGGATCATCAGCTCGATCCTGCCCCTGCATGAGATCAACTCGCAGTACACGAGCCCCTGGCACCCCAACCACATCGCCTCGCTGCGCCATGCCGACATGGATGCCCTGGTCGAGGCCTACGGCCAGATCCGGGCCGAGAACCCGGACAGCGACGTCGCTTTCCTGCGCGGTGACGACGTCACGGCCGAGACCCTCGCCTCGCACGTGGTGATCCTCGGTGGGGGAGACACCGTGTGGGTCGACGACCCGCGCGGCGCCCGCCCGCGCTCGGAGGCGCTGGCCTACTACCGGCGCCGGCTCGACCTGCCCGTGTTCGCCCACTCCCGGGAGAGCGGCGACCCGGAGTACGACCGGGAGTACGTGGTCACCTTCAACGACGCCGGCGAGCCGGACTACTACGGCAGCCGTCGCGAGGAGTTCCCTCCCCGCTTCCTGGTCGACAGCCTCACCGGCGCACCGCGGCTCAGCGGCGACGGCCACCCCGTGCTCGAGTACGACGTGGCGCTGATCGCGCGTCAGCCCAACGAGATGAACCTGACCACCACAGTCACCATCTGCTCCGGCATCTTCAGTCGAGGCACCTATGGCGCCGTCCGCGCCTTCACCGACCCGCAGTTGCGGGTGCAGAACGAAGAACTGCTCGCCACGCTGGTCGACCCCGACCGGTTCTGGCTGCTCACCTATGTCCCCGTGTTCCAGGGCCGCGACGGGCTGGAGACCCTCACGCCCGACCTGACCCGCCGCATGCACATCCTGCGTCACAGCCCCACTCCATCCATCTGACGGCACCGGCGCCGGGGGGTTGCCGACGAAGCCCTGTTCCGCCGAGGAGCGTCCGTGGCCAGACCAGCGATCCACCGCGACAGCCATCTCACGCTGATCCGCCGGATCGACCCAACCGACACCACCGGCCCCACCGACACCACCGACACGAGCGCTGTCCCGCGCCTGGACGCGGTGATCGTGCCCGCGGCCCGGCCGGCCGGCGGACTGGCCGTCGCCGCAGACCTGGCCCGCACCATCGGATCCGGCCTGGTCGTGCTGTGCAGCCACGAGAGTTCGGCGGCCGAGGCGTTCGCGGTGGCGCGTTCGCGGCGACTTCCTGATGACCGGATCGTCGCCGTCGACCTGCCGGCCGAACACCCGGACGCCGTCCCGAACCTCAGCGCCGACCGGATCGACACCGGGCTGACCCGGGAGCGCGACACCGGGCTCAAGCGCAACCTCGGCATGCGTCTGGCCCTGTTGCTCGGCTGGCGGCACGTGCTGTTCCTCGACGACGACGTCGCCGGCCCCACGGTGGCGAGCCTCGCCGCGGCGCAGCGCGCCCTCACCGTTCGCGGCGGGCCGGGAGCCGTCGGCTGGGCCTTCGAGGACTTCCCGGACAACTCGGTGGTCTGCCACGCGCACCGGCTGGCCGGGGGGGCCCAGGGCACCTTCGTCGGTGCCGGCGGTCTGCTCGTCCGCGTGGACGAGCGGCTGCCGCACTTTCCAGGCGTCTACAACGAGGACTGGCTCTTCTTCGCCGAGCTCATGCAGCGCCGCGAGCGCGGTCTCGGGTTCGGCGGCGCACTGCGGCAGAAGCCGTTCAACCCCTTCCGCGAGGTTGACCACGCCCGGCGGCAGGAGTTCGGGGACGTTCTCGGCGAGGGCCTGTTCGCCCTGCTGCACACCCGTAAGCCGATCAGTGCCGCTACGAGCTCGGGCTATTGGGCGGACTACCTCAACGTGCGTCGTCGGTTCCTTCTCGACATCGACGCCCGACTGTCCAGGATGGGTGTGCCGTCGGCCCCCCTGGCCGTGTTGCGCGACACGCCTGACCGTGATGCCGCGCAGCTGTGCGTATCGGTGGCGCTGGACACTCTGGAGGCCCATCGGCGCCAGTGGCAGCTCGACCTGCCCGCCTACGTCGCCGCCTGGCGCGAGGACGCCGCGGCCTGGCGGCGCACGATCACCCGCACCACAGGACTGGCGAGCGACGCGGACGACGCGCTGCGGCGGCTGGACCTGTCCCGCGTCTCGGCCGGTCCGCAGCGCTTCGGCGCGTCGCTATTCCTGCCCCGGGCAAGGGCCACCGTCTACAGCGGACGGCGGAAGCTCACCAGGTCGTGACCTGGCCCGTCGTAGCCGGTCACCGGGCCCTTGGCCGAGAAGCCCATCGCCCGGTGGAAGGCGATCGAAGGTGTGTTCACCGGCGAGGTGACCGCCGAGACGGTGTGGCACCCCGCCGTCCGGGCGGCGTCGAAGAAGGTCTCGTAGAGCAGTCGGCCCAGCCCGCAGCCCCGCTCGGACGGCGCGATCCCGACGAAGTGGATGTAGGCCTCACCGGGAAGGGACGGCGAGGCGAAGCCGATCAGGAAACCCCGAAGGCCGGCCTCTACGGCGCCCGCGTCGACGTCGGCAGCCAGGCTGCTGGTGTGGAAGTGGTCCAGGAACAGCCGGGGCAGGAGGTCGAGCATCGGCCGGCCCCACCACGCGTCCACCACCGCTGTGATCGAGTCGTAGTCCCGGGGGCGCGCCACACGGACGCCGTCCGGAAGGATCGCGTACCTCATCGCGGCATCCTGACAGCCGGGCACCGCCCTCCGCCGCCGGGGGTGCGGCGGTTCTGGTTCGACCTTGCCCCCGCAGCGCGCGTACACTCCTGGCGGTGGTTGCTAACCGCCATACTCAGCCCTGCCCGGTGGGCAGGCTGACGTGGCGCAGGTGACCTCACAGGGCAGTGGCGCAACTGGCAGCGCTCCGGTCTCCAAAACCGGCGGTTGGGGGTTCGAGTCCCTCCTGCCCTGCGATCCACCTTCACGGCGTCCGTCGTGAAGGGGCAGGTCGTCCGGTACGGGCGAGCCGTGCCAGACCAGTAACCATCTCCAGACCGGGTGAGAGCGTGACGACCAGCACCAGAGCCAGCGCGGAGCAGAAGCCCAAACCGCGCCGCCGGGGCGGCCTGCGGCTGTTCCTGCGCCAGGTCGTCGCCGAGCTGAAGAAGGTGGTCCGCCCGACCCGCACCGAGTTGCTGACCTACACCTGGGTCGTCTTTGTCTTCGTCCTCGCGGTGATGGCGTTCGTCTCCGTGCTGGACTACGGCTTCGGCAAGCTCGTCCTGTGGGGCTTCAGCAACTGAGCGCCGCACGGCCGGCTCGCGCCGGCCGCCGCCCGAGCCCGGTTGTACACCGTCAAGGAGTAAGGAACAGCGTGTCCGAACAGATGTCGCACCTCGAGGTCGAGTCCGCGCATGACGAGGAGCTCGCCGAGCAGTCCGTCGAGGCTCCCGAGACCGAGCTGACCGACGAGGTCGACGAGGTCGACGAGGTCGAAGCAGCCGCCGAGGTCGCAGCCGCCGAGGGCGAATCGGAGGGCGAGGGCGAATCGGACGGCGAGGGCGAGCCGGCCGCCGAGGAGCAGGCCGCTGACGCCGACATCGTGGTCGTTGATGAGCCGGCCGCCGGGCCCGGTGCCACCGAGGACGAGGACGGAGACGTCGTCGACCCTGTCGTCGCGTTCAAGGCCGAGCTGCGACGCGCCCCCGGCGACTGGTACGTGATCCACTCCTACGCCGGGTACGAGAACCGGGTCAAGGCGAACCTGGAGAACCGGATCACCAGCCTCAACATGGAGGACTACATCTTCCAGGTCGAGGTGCCCATGGAAGAGGTCACCGAGATCAAGAACGGCCAGCGCAAGCTGGTCCGCCGCGTGCGCATCCCCGGGTACGTGCTGGTCCGGATCGATCTGACCGACGAGTCCTGGGGCGCCGTCCGGCACACCCCGGGTGTCACCGGTTTCGTCGGGCACACCCATCAGCCGGTGCCGCTGAGCCTGGACGAGGTGTTCTCCATGCTCGCCCCGACGCTGCAGAAGATGGACGGCACCAAGCCGGCCAAGGCCGAGGTCAAGGTCGTCGACTTCGAGGTCGGCGAGTCCGTCACCGTGATGGAGGGCCCGTTCGAGACCCTCCCGGCCACGATCTCGGAGATCAACCCGGACGCCCAGAAGCTCAAGGTTCTGGTCTCCATCTTCGGCCGGGAGACCCCGGTCGAGCTGTCGTTCCACCAGGTGGCCAAGATCTGAGCGAGCCCGCTCCGATCGGCCGATCAACGTAAGGACCCGGAGAATGCCCCCCAAGAAGAAGGTCGCAGGCCTCATCAAGCTGCAGATCAATGCCGGTGCAGCGACGCCGGCGCCGCCGATCGGACCTGCACTGGGTCAGCACGGCGTGAACATCATGGAGTTCTGCAAGGCCTACAACGCCCAGACCGAGGCCCAGCGCGGCTCGGTGGTCCCGGTGGAGATCACGGTCTACGAGGACCGTTCCTTCACCTTCATCACCAAGACCCCACCGGCCTCTGAACTGATCAAGAAGGCCGCCGGCGTGCCCAAGGGCTCCGGCGAGCCGCACACCAAGAAGGTCGGCAAGCTCACCCAGGCCCAGGTCCGGGAGATCGCGCAGACCAAGCTCGAGGACCTCAACGCCAACGACGTCGACCAGGCCGCCAAGATCATCGCCGGCACCGCCCGGTCGATGGGCATCACGGTCGAAGGCTGAGTTCCACCCACCCACCTGTGGCAGGGCCGAGCGCGGCCCGCTGACCACGACTCCGACAAGGGAGCAGCACCATGAAGCGCAGCAAGTCCTACCGGGCGGCGGCCGAGAAGGTCGACCGCGACCGGATGTACGCCCCGCTGGAGGCCATCAAGCTGGCCAAGGCGACGTCGACCACCAAGTACGACGCGACCGTCGAGGTCGCCTTCCGCCTCGGGGTCGACCCCCGCAAGGCCGACCAGATGGTGCGCGGCACCGTCAACCTGCCGCACGGCACCGGCAAGACCGCCCGGGTCCTGGTCTTCGCCACCGGCGAGCGTGCAGCGCAGGCCGAGGCGGCCGGCGCCGACTACGTCGGTTCCGACGACCTGCTGGAGAAGATCCAGGGCGGCTGGCTCGACTTCGACGCCGTCGTCGCCACGCCCGATCTGATGGGCAAGGTCGGCCGGCTGGGCAAGGTGCTCGGCCCACGCGGTCTGATGCCCAACCCGAAGACCGGCACGGTCACCATGGACGTCGCCAAGGCCGTCGAGGAGATCAAGGGCGGCAAGATCGAGTTCCGGGTCGACAAGCACGCCAACCTGCACTTCATCATCGGCAAGGTGTCCTTCACCGAGACCGCGCTGGCCGAGAACTACGCCGCGGCGCTCGACGAGGTGCTGCGGCTCAAGCCGTCGACCGCCAAGGGCCGCTACCTGCAGAAGGGCACCATCGCCACCACGGTGGGCCCCGGCATCCCGGTAGACGTGAACAAGACCCGCAACATCACCTCCGAGGACGACGACAGCGACGCCTGACCGACGCCCCCCGCGCCAACCCGTTCATGCTCCGCGGATGTACAGGTTTCAGGGCCGCACCGGCCGAAACAGGTACACCCGCGGAGCATCAGCAGGTTTGGGGGTACCCGATTTGGAGGCGCGGGGCGTGCTCGCGTAGGCTGCGTCGAGCCGAAGACCGCCGGTCATCACCCCGCCAGGGGAGATCGAAGGTCCCGCTGAGGCGGGCGACCTGCGCAGGTGTGAACGAGCCGAACGCGCATCGCCCCAGGCGATCGCGCCACCGCCCCGTGCGCCCCTGCGCCGGGGCGTTCCTGTTTCTGCGGCACCTGGACCAGACCGGCACCCTGCCCGGAAGGAGTGCCATGGCCAGGCCCGACAAGGCCGCAACGGTGGCCGAGATCACGGACAAGTTCCGTGCATCGAACGCTGCCGTGCTGACCGAGTACCGCGGGCTCACCGTCGCGCAGCTGAGCGAGCTCCGCAAGAGCATCGGCGGCCACGCCACGTACGCCGTGGTGAAGAACACGCTGACCGCCATCGCGGCCAAGGATGCGGGCGTCTCCGCTTTCGACGGCCACCTCAGCGGTCCCACTGCCGTCGCCTTCGTCACCGGTGATCCGGTCGAGGCGGCCAAGGGCCTGCGTGACTTCGCCAAGTCCAACCCCGCCCTCGTGATCAAGGGCGGACTGCTCGAAGGCCGTGCACTGTCGGCCGACGAGGTTCGTCAGCTCGCCGACCTGGAGTCACGCGAGGTTCTGCTGGCCAAGCTGGCCGGCGCCATGAAGGCCTCGCTCACGCAGGCCGTCTACCTGTTCGCCGCCCCGCTGTCGCAGGCCGCCCGTGTGCTGGACGCCCTGCGCCAGAAGGTCGCGGAGAACGCACCAGAGGTACCCGCCGAGGACTCGACCGTCACCGAGGCTCCGGCCGCGGCTGCGGACGACGCCGAGGCTGCCCCCGCCGCAGAAGCACCCGCTGACGCGGAGACGACCGAGGGCTGAACCGCCCGCCCACCCCCCGCGCGGGCGGGCTCGCACCCCGGGCAGCCGCTCGGTCGACAACCCCGCGTGAACGACACGGAAGGACACGCCAACCATGGCGAAGCTCAGCACCGACGACCTGCTCGACGCGTTCAAGGAGATGACGCTGATCGAGCTGTCGGAGTTCGTGAAGAAGTTCGAGGACACCTTCGAGGTCACCGCTGCCGCTCCGGTGGCCGTGGCTGCTGCTGCCCCCGCGGGTGGTGGCGGCGCCGCCGAGGCCGTTGAGGAGCAGGACGAGTTCGACGTCATCCTCGAGGCCGCCGGCGACAAGAAGATCCAGGTCATCAAGGAGGTGCGCGCCCTGGTGTCCTCGCTCGGCCTGAAGGAGGCCAAGGACCTCGTGGACGGCGCACCGAAGCCGGTCCTGGAGAAGGTCACCAAGGAAGCGGCCGAGAAGGCGAAGGCGGCCCTCGAGGGCGCCGGCGCCACCGTCTCGGTCAAGTGACCCGCACCTGACCCACGCCGCCCCGCAGGCGGCAGGATCGCGACGAGGGGGCGGTTCCCACCCGGTGTACGGGTCGGAACCGCCCCCTCGCCCGCTTTTTGCGCTGAATGGGGGACAGCGACGCAGGTCACCCGGTTTTTGCAGGGGTGTTCGTCTTGACGGCATCGATACACGGAGCCATGCTCGAAGGGTCAAGAGTCTATGGCGTGACTGAGCGAGGCCACCGGCGCGGCGAAGTGCAGCCCCCGGCGGTCATCTGCTAGCGCCGTTTGGACAACGATCCCAGTCCGGGCTACCCTGCTTTTTTGCGCTCACCAACGACTCACCCGCGGGATTTGCCTCGGGGCGTCAGGCGTGCGCCGGTTTTGTTCGCAGGCCCGTGGAAGGACCCCTCTTGGCCGCCTCGCGCACAGTGTCTGGTTCCACCGTCCGTACGGCCACTGGTCGTATCTCCTTCGCAAAGATCCGCGAGCCGCTGGAGGTCCCGAACCTCCTGGCTTTGCAGACTGAGAGCTTCGACTGGCTCCTCGGCAACGCAAAGTGGCAGGACCGCGTAGCTGCCGCCCTGGAACAGGGCAGGCAGGATGTCCCGAACACCTCGGGACTCGAGGAGATTTTCGAAGAGATCTCTCCGATCGAGGATTACTCGGGCTCCATGTCCCTGTCGTTCCGCGATCACCGTTTCGAACCGCCCAAGTACTCGATCGACGAGTGCAAGGAGCGGGACATGACCTACTCGGCCCCATTGTTCGTCACCGCCGAGTTCATGAACACCACCACTGGCGAGATCAAGAGCCAGACGGTCTTCATGGGTGACTTCCCGCTGATGACCGATCGCGGCACCTTCGTGATCAACGGCACCGAGCGCGTGGTCGTCTCCCAGTTGGTCCGCTCGCCGGGTGTCTACTTCGAGCGCACCGCCGACAAGACCTCGGACAAGGATGTCTACACGTCCAAGATCATTCCCTCCCGGGGGGCGTGGCTCGAGTTCGAGATCGACAAGCGCGACATGGTCGGCGTCCGCATCGACCGCAAGCGCAAGCAGTCGGTCACCGTCCTGCTGAAGGCCCTGGGTTGGAGCGAGGCGCAGATCCTCGAGGAGTTCGGCGACGTCGAGTCGATGCGCGCCACGCTCGAGAAGGACCACACCGCCGGCACCGACGAGGCGCTGCTCGACATCTATCGCAAGCTACGCCCGGGCGAGCCGCCCACCCGTGAGGCCGCGCAGAACCTGCTCGACAACCTCTACTTCAACCCCAAGCGGTACGACCTCGCCAAGGTCGGTCGCTACAAGATCAACAAGAAGCTGGGCCTGGAGCAGCCGCTGGCCTCGGGCAACCTGACCATCGAGGACGTCGTCAAGACGATCCGCTTCCTGGTCACGTTGCACGCGGGCGGCCCGACCATGCCCGGAGTGCGCAACGGCGAGGCTGTGGACCTGCGGGTCGAGGTCGACGACATCGACCACTTCGGCAACCGGCGCCTGCGCACGGTCGGCGAACTCATCCAGAACCAGGTCCGTACCGGCCTGTCCCGGATGGAGCGCGTCGTCCGCGAGCGGATGACCACTCAGGACGTCGAGGCGATCACGCCGCAGACCCTGATCAACATCCGCCCGGTGGTGGCCTCCATCAAGGAGTTCTTCGGCACCAGCCAGCTGTCGCAGTTCATGGACCAGACCAACCCGCTGGCCGGTCTGACCCACAAGCGTCGCCTGTCGGCGCTCGGCCCCGGTGGTCTGTCCCGTGAGCGGGCTGGCTTCGAGGTCCGCGACGTGCACACATCGCACTACGGCCGGATGTGCCCGATCGAGACCCCGGAAGGCCCGAACATCGGCCTGATCGGCTCGCTCGCCAGCTACGCCCGGATCAACCCGTTCGGCTTCGTCGAGACCCCGTACCGCAAGGTCGAGAACGGCCTGGTGAGCGACGAGGTCGCCTACCTGACCGCCGATGAGGAGGACGAGTTCGTTATCGCCCAGGCGAACACGCCGCTGGCCGAGGACAGTCGCTTCGCCGAGGAGCGGGTGCTGGTGCGGGCCAAAGCCGGTGAGGTCGAGTTCGTCCCGGCCGCCGACGTCGACTACATGGACGTCTCGGCGCGCCAGATGGTCTCGGTCGCCACCGCGATGATCCCCTTCCTCGAGCACGACGACGCCAACCGCGCCCTGATGGGCTCGAACATGCAGCGTCAGGCCGTGCCGCTGGTGATGGCGGAGGCGCCGCTGGTCGGTACCGGGATGGAGTTCCGGGCCGCCGTCGACGCCGGTGACGTGGTCGTGGCCACGCTGCCCGGCGTGGTGACCGAGGTGTCCGCGGACGCCGTCAGCGTGATGAACGACGACGGCACGCACAGCACCTACCGGATCGCCAAGTTCCGCCGGTCCAACCAGGGCACCTCCTACAACCAGCGGGTGCTGGTGGACGAGGGCCAGCGGCTCGAGGTCGGTACGCCGATCGCCGACGGTCCCTCGACCGACAAGGGCGAGATGGCCCTCGGCAAGAACCTGCTGGTCGCGTTCATGTCCTGGGAGGGGCACAACTACGAGGACGCGATCATCCTCTCCCAGCGTCTGGTGCAGGACGACGTCCTCTCCTCGATCCACATCGAGGAGCACGAGGTCGACGCCCGCGACACCAAGCTGGGCCCGGAGGAGATCACCCGGGACATCCCGAACGTCGCCGAGGAGGTCCTGGCCGATCTCGACGAGCGCGGGATCATCCGGATCGGCGCCGAGGTCGTGCCCGGCGACATCCTGGTCGGAAAGGTCACGCCCAAGGGCGAGACCGAGCTGACCCCGGAGGAGCGGCTGCTACGCGCGATCTTCGGTGAGAAGGCCCGGGAGGTCCGGGACACCTCGCTGAAGGTTCCGCACGGCGAGACCGGCACCGTGATCGGGGTCAAGGTCTTCGACCGCGACGAGGGCGACGAGCTGCCCCCCGGCGTCAACCAGCTGGTCCGGGTCTACGTGGCGCAGAAGCGCAAGATCACGGACGGCGACAAGCTGGCCGGCCGGCACGGCAACAAGGGGGTCATCTCCAAGATCCTTCCCGTCGAGGACATGCCCTTCCTCGAGGACGGCACCGCCGTCGACGTCGTGCTCAACCCGCTCGGTGTGCCGAGCCGGATGAACGTCGGTCAGGTGCTGGAGACTCACCTGGGCTGGGTCGCCTCCCGCGGCTGGAAGGTGGAAGGGAGCCCGGCCTGGGCCAAGGGCCTGCCGGCCGAGAAGCTCGAGGCGCCCGCGGGTACCCGGGTCGCGTCGCCGGTGTTCGACGGTGTGCGCGAGTCCGAGATCGTGGGTCTGCTCGACTCCTCGACCAAGACCCGCGACGGCGTCCGTCTGGTCGACGGCACCGGCAAGGCGAGGCTGTTCGACGGCCGCACGGGGGAGCCGTTCCCCTCGCCGGTGTCGGTGGGCTACATGTACATCCTCAAGCTGCACCACCTGGTGGATGACAAGATCCATGCCCGCTCGACCGGCCCGTACTCGATGATCACCCAGCAACCGCTCGGCGGTAAGGCGCAGTTCGGCGGCCAGCGCTTCGGCGAGATGGAGGTCTGGGCCCTGGAGGCCTACGGCGCCTCCTACGCGCTGCAGGAGCTGCTGACCATCAAGTCGGACGACGTGCTGGGCCGGGTCAAGGTCTACGAGGCGATCGTCAAGGGCGAGAACATCCCCGAGCCCGGCATCCCGGAGTCCTTCAAGGTGCTGATCAAGGAGATGCAGTCGTTGTGCCTGAATGTCGAGGTGCTCTCCAGCGACGGCATGTCCATCGAGATGCGAGACACCGATGAGGACGTCTTCCGCGCCGCGGAGGAGCTCGGGATCGACCTGTCCCGTCGCGAGCCCAGCAGTGTCGAGGAGGTCTGACCCTCGGGTCAGGCCCCGGCGACACCTCCCGTAACGACCGCAACAGACAGAGAAAGCAGGAAGCGTCTTGCTGGACGTGAACTTCTTCGACGAGCTGCGTATCGGCCTGGCGACGGCCGATGACATCCGCCAGTGGTCCCACGGTGAGGTGAAGAAGCCGGAGACGATCAACTACCGCACCTTGAAGCCGGAGAAGGACGGGCTCTTCTGCGAGAAGATCTTCGGTCCGACCCGGGACTGGGAGTGCTACTGCGGCAAGTACAAGCGGGTGCGCTTCAAGGGCATCATCTGTGAGCGGTGCGGCGTCGAGGTGACTCGGGCAAAGGTGCGCCGTGAGCGGATGGGCCACATCGAGCTCGCCGCTCCGGTCACCCACATCTGGTACTTCAAGGGTGTGCCGAGCCGGCTCGGGTATCTGCTGGACCTGGCGCCGAAGGACCTCGAGAAGGTCATCTACTTCGCCGCCTACATGATCACGTCGGTGGACGATGAGGCGCGGCACCGTGACCTGCCCTCGCTCGAGGCGCAGATCGAGGTGGAGAAGAAGGAGATCGAGAACCGGCGCGACTCCGACATCGACACCCGTGCCAAGCGGCTCGAGGGCGACCTCGCCGAGCTCGAGGCGCAGGGCGCCAAGGGGGACGTGCGGCGCAAGGTCAAGGAGTCGGCCGAGCGCGAGATGGCGCAGCTGCGCAAGCGGGCCGACGCCGACATCGACCGGCTGCAGCAGGTCTGGGACCGGTTCCGCGGCCTGAAGGTGCAGGACCTCGAGGGTGATGAGCTGCTCTACCGCGAGATGCGCGAGCGGTTCGGCATGTACTTCGAGGGCGGCATGGGCGCGGCGGCGATCCAGAAGCGCCTGGTGTCCTTCGACCTGGACGCCGAGGCGGCCAGCCTGCGCGAGACGATCCGGGTGGGCAAGGGCCAGCGCAAGACCCGCGCCCTCAAGCGGCTCAAGGTGGTCTCCGCCTTCCTCACCACGCGGAACTCGCCCAACGGCATGGTGCTCGACTGCGTGCCGGTGATCCCGCCGGACCTGCGCCCGATGGTGCAGCTCGACGGCGGCCGGTTCGCGACGTCCGACCTGAACGACCTGTACCGGCGCGTGATCAACCGGAACAACCGGCTGAAGCGGCTGCTCGACCTCGGCGCGCCCGAGATCATCGTGAACAACGAGAAGCGCATGCTGCAGGAGGCCGTCGACGCGCTGTTCGACAACGGTCGCCGCGGCCGGCCGGTGACCGGGCCGGGCAACCGCCCGCTCAAGTCGCTGTCCGACATGCTCAAGGGCAAGCAGGGCCGGTTCCGCCAGAACCTGCTCGGCAAGCGCGTGGACTACTCCGGTCGTTCGGTGATCGTGGTCGGCCCGCAGCTCAAGCTGCACCAGTGCGGCCTGCCCAAGCAGATGGCCCTGGAGCTGTTCAAGCCGTTCGTGATGAAGCGTCTGGTCGACCTCAACCATGCGCAGAACATCAAGAGCGCCAAGCGCATGGTCGAACGCGCCCGTCCGGTGGTGTGGGACGTGCTGGAGGAGGTCATCTCCGAGCACCCGGTGCTGCTCAACCGGGCGCCGACCCTGCACCGTCTGGGCATCCAGGCCTTCGAGCCGCAGTTGGTCGAGGGCAAGGCGATCCAGATCCACCCGCTCGTCTGCACGGCGTTCAACGCCGACTTCGACGGCGACCAGATGGCGGTGCACCTGCCGCTGTCGGCCGAGGCCCAGGCCGAGGCCCGGATCCTGATGCTGTCCAGCAACAACATCCTCAAGCCGGCGGACGGTCGTCCGGTGACCATGCCCACCCAGGACATGATCATCGGTCTGTACCATCTGACCCTGACCGCCGATGCCACGCTGGGCGCAGGCCGTGCCTTCAGCTCGGTGGCCGAGGCGATCATGGCGCTGGACGCGCGCGAGCTGGACATCCAGTCCGTGATCAAGATCCGGTTCCCGGACATCGTGCCGCCGATCGGCTGGGATGCTCCCGAGGGCTGGCAGACGGGTGACCCGGTCACCCTGGAGACCACGCTCGGCCGGGCGCTGTTCAACCAGACCCTGCCGGTCGACTACGCCTTCGTGGACGCCGAGGTCGACAAGAAGGTGCTCTCGGCGATCGTCAACGACCTGGCCGAGCGCTACCCCAAGGTCCAGGTCGCGGCCACGCTGGACGCCTTGAAGGAGACCGGTTTCCACTGGGCGACCCGCTCCGGCGTCACGGTCTCGATCTCGGACGTGGTCACTCCGCCGCGCAAGCAGGAGATCCTCGACCGCTACGAGATCAAGGCGGCCAAGGTCCAGGGCCAGTACGAGCGCGGTCTGATCACCGACGACGAGCGTCGCCAGGAACTGATCGAGATCTGGACCCAGGCCACCAACGAGGTCGCCAAGGAGATGGAGGGCAATCTCCCGAAGACCAACTCGGTGTATCGGATGGTCTCCTCCGGCGCTCGTGGTAACTGGATGCAGATGCGTCAGATCGCCGGTATGCGCGGGCTGGTGGCCAACCCCAAGGGCGAGATCATCCCGCGCCCGATCAAGGCCAACTTCCGTGAGGGCCTGTCGGTGCTGGAGTTCTTCATCTCCACCCACGGTGCGCGAAAGGGCTTGGCCGACACCGCATTGCGGACGGCGGACTCGGGCTACCTGACGCGCCGCCTGGTCGATGTGGCGCAGGACGTGATCGTGCGTGAGGAGGACTGCGGCACCGAGCGTGGCCTGGCCATGCCGATTGCCGTGGAGTCCTCGGCCGGGCTGCGCCGCCACGACGACGTGGAGACCAGCGTGTATGCGCGCTCCTCCGCCGAGGACGTGGTGATCGACGGCGTGGTCATCGTTGCGGCGGGCACAGACCTCGGTGACGTGATCATCGATGACCTGGTGGCCCGTGGGGTCAGCTCGATCAAGGTGCGCTCCGTGCTCACCTGCGAGTCCAAGGTGGGCACCTGTGCCAAGTGCTACGGGCGCTCGCTCGCCGCGGGCAAGCTTGTGGATATCGGTGAAGCGGTCGGCATCATCGCCGCCCAGTCGATCGGTGAGCCCGGTACCCAGTTGACGATGCGTACCTTCCACACCGGTGGTGTGGCCGGCGACGACATCACCCACGGTCTGCCCCGTGTCCAGGAGCTCTTCGAGGCCCGCACCCCCAAGGGCGTGGCCCCGATCTCCGAGGCCATCGGCAAGGTGGCCATCGAGGACACCGACCGTGCGCGCAAGCTCGTGGTCACTCCGGACGACGGGTCCGAAGAGGTCGCCTACCCGGTGAGCAAGCGGGCCCGTCTGCTGATCACCGACGGTCAGCGGGTCGAGGTGGGTCAGCAGCTGACCCACGGCGCCGTGGACCCGAAGCAGGTGCTGCGCATCCTCGGCCCGCGTGCCGTCCAGGTGCACCTGGTGGACGCGGTCCAGGAGGTCTACCGCAGCCAGGGCGTGTCGATCCACGACAAGCACATCGAGGTGATCGTCCGTCAGATGCTCAAGCGGGTCACGATCATCGAGTCCGGCGACGCCGAGCTGCTGCCCGGTGAGCTGGTTGAGCGTGGGCGGTTCGAGGCCGAGAACCGGCGTGTGGTGGCCGAGAGCGGCACGCCCGCGTCCGGGCGTCCCGAGCTGATGGGCATCACGAAGGCCTCGCTGGCGACGGAGTCGTGGCTGTCCGCGGCCTCCTTCCAGGAGACCACCCGGGTGCTCACCGACGCCGCCATCAACGGCAAGAGCGACCCGCTGCTCGGCCTGAAGGAGAACGTGATCATCGGCAAGCTGATCCCGGCGGGTACCGGTCTTCCCCGGTACCGCAACATCCGGGTGGAGCCCACCGAGGAAGCGCGTTCGGCGATGTACGCGATGCCCGGCTACGAAGAGGTCGACTACGGCCACTTCGGTGTCGGCAGCGGTGCCGCAGTGCCGCTGGAAGAGTTCGACCTCGGCCGTTACGACCGCTGATCACCATGTCCTCCCCGTTCGGGCACAACGTCACGCTGCACTCGTCAGACGAGCACGGCGTGACGTTGTGCCCGTCGGGTTTGAGCGTGATGTCACGCAGCGGCCGGCGACACGGTGGCCGTTTTGACGCTCCTAGCGGGGTGCGGGTAACCTCGGCAGGCGTGCCTGGGGTTCCTCGGGCCCTCCTGCGCTGCCTCTAGAGGCAGAGTGAGGCACGATCCTGCGGTCGCCTCTCACGGCAGCGCAAGGGATCGACGGGATCGCGACACGCCCGAGCGCGGGGGGCGCTATGGCGCTCCCCAAACGACAGATGTGACCAGGAACAACCAGCAGAGTTCGGAGAACCGGTGCCCACGATCCAGCAGCTGGTCCGCAAGGGCCGCGAGGACAAGGTCAGCAAGACCAAGACCCCTGCATTGAAGGGGAGTCCGCAGCGCCGCGGTGTGTGCACACGCGTCTACACCACGACGCCGAAGAAGCCGAACTCGGCTCTGCGCAAGGTTGCACGCGTCAAGCTGACCAGCCAGATCGAGGTCACGGCCTACATCCCCGGTGTGGGTCACAACCTGCAGGAGCACTCGATCGTGCTCGTGCGTGGCGGTCGTGTGAAGGACCTGCCCGGCGTCCGCTACAAGATCATTCGTGGTTCGCTGGACACCCAGGGTGTCAAGAACCGCAAGCAGGCTCGCAGCCGTTACGGCGCGAAGAAGGAGAAGAGCTGATGCCCCGCAAGGGCCCGGCCCCGAAGCGGCCGCTCATCGTCGACCCGGTCTACGGCTCCCCGCTGGTGAGCCAACTGGTGAACAAGGTGCTGCTCGACGGCAAGAAGTCGACCGCAGAGCGCATCGTGTACCAGGCGCTCGAAGGCTGCCGCGATAAGAACGGCACCGACCCCGTGATCACGCTCAAGCGTGCGCTGGACAACGTCAAGCCCACCCTGGAGGTCAAGTCCCGCCGGGTCGGCGGCGCCACCTACCAGGTGCCGATCGAGGTCAAGGCCGGCCGGGCGACCACGCTCGCGCTGCGCTGGCTGATCACCTACTCCCGCGCCCGTCGCGAGAAGACGATGACCGACCGCCTGATGAACGAGATCCTCGACGCCAGCAACGGCCTGGGTGCCGCGGTGAAGCGCCGCGAGGACACGCACAAGATGGCCGAGTCGAACAAGGCGTTCGCGCACTACCGCTGGTGAGCCGGCGGCGCACGGCCGCCGACCGCCCGACCGGCCCCACCGGCGCCTGCCCACGAGGCATGGCGACCGGCCGAGGACTACGAAGAGCAGAGGTTGACTGCAGTGGCACTTGACGTGCTGACCGACCTGACGAAGGTCCGCAACATCGGGATCATGGCGCACATCGACGCCGGCAAGACCACGACGACTGAGCGGGTCCTGTACTACACCGGGATCAACTACAAGATCGGCGAGGTCCACGACGGCGCGGCCACCATGGACTGGATGGAGCAGGAGCAGGAGCGGGGGATCACCATCACTTCCGCTGCCACCACCTGCTTCTGGCAGGGCACGCAGATCAACATCATCGACACCCCCGGTCACGTCGACTTCACCGTCGAGGTGGAGCGCTCGCTGCGCGTGCTGGACGGCGCGGTGGCGGTCTTCGACGGCAAGGAGGGTGTCGAGCCGCAGTCGGAGACGGTGTGGCGCCAGGCCGACAAGTACGAGGTGCCGCGGATCTGCTTCGTCAACAAGATGGACAAGCTCGGCGCGGACTTCTACTTCACGGTGCGCACCATCAAGGAGCGCCTCGGGGCCGAGCCGCTGCCGCTGCAGCTGCCGATCGGTTCGGAGAACGACTTCATCGGCGTGATCGACCTGGTCTACAACCGCGCACTGACCTGGCGCGGCGACACCGGCAAGGGTGAGGACTACGAGATCGAGCCGGTTCCGGCCGACATGGTCGAGCTGGTGGCCGAGCACCGTCACCACCTGATCGAGCGGGTCGCCGAGACCGACGAGGTGCTGCTCGAGAAGTACCTCGGCGGCGAGGAGCTGACTCCGGAGGAGATCAAGGGCGCCGTCCGCAAGATGGTCATCGCCAGCGAGATCTACCCCGTGCTGTGCGGTTCGGCGTTCAAGAACAAGGGCGTCCAGCCGATGCTCGACGCCGTTCTGGACTACCTGCCCTCTCCGCTCGACGTGCCTCCGATGGAGGGCCACGCGGTCAACGACCCGGAGAAGATGCTGCTGCGCAAGCCGGAGTCCACCGAGCCGTTCTCGGCCCTGGCGTTCAAGATTGCCACGCACAAGTTCTTCGGCAAGCTCACCTACGTCCGGGTGTACTCGGGCAAGGTCAGCACCGGCGCGCAGGTGATCAACTCCACCAAGGGCAAGAAGGAGCGCATCGGGAAGCTCTTCCAGATGCACGCCAACACCGAGAACCCGGTCGACGAGGCCACCGCAGGCCACATCTATGCGTTCATCGGCCTGAAGGACACCACCACCGGTGACACCCTGTGCGACCCGGCGAACCCGGTCGTGCTGGAGTCGATGACGTTCCCGGAGCCGGTCATCTCGGTCGCTATCGAGCCCAAGACCAAGGGCGACCAGGAGAAGCTGGGGGTCGCGATCCAGAAACTGGCCGAGGAGGACCCGACCTTCCAGGTGCAGCAGGACGAGGAGACCGGCCAGACCATCATCAAGGGGATGGGCGAGCTCCACCTCGACATCCTGGTCGACCGGATGCGCCGCGAGTTCAAGGTCGAGGCCAACGTCGGCAAGCCGCAGGTGGCCTACCGCGAGACGATCCGCAAGAGCATCGACAAGTACGTCTACGTGCACAAGAAGCAGACCGGCGGCTCGGGCCAGTACGCCAAGATCGAGTTCGCCATCGCTCCGATGGAGACCACGGACGGTGAGTTCTACCAGTTCGAGAACAAGGTCACCGGCGGTCGCGTCCCGCGCGAGTACATCCCGAGCGTGGACCACGGCTTCCAGGACGCGATGCAGTACGGCGTCCTGGCCGGCTACCCGATGGTCGGGGTCAAGGCGACCCTGACGGACGGCGCGGCGCACGACGTCGACTCCTCCGAGCTCGCGTTCAAGATCGCGGGATCGATGGGCTTCAAGGAGGCGGCCCGCCGCGCCGACCCGGTTCTGCTCGAGCCGATGATGGCCGTCGAGGTGCGTACCCCCGAGGACTACATGGGTGAGGTGATCGGCGACCTGAACTCCCGCCGTGGCCACATCCAGTCCATGGAGGACGTCAGCGGGGCCAAGGTGGTTCGTGCCCTGGTGCCACTGTCGGAGATGTTCGGCTACGTCGGCGACCTGCGCAGCAAGACGCAGGGCCGCGCGGTCTACACCATGCAGTTCGACTCCTACTCCGAGGTTCCGCGCAACGTGGCGGAGGAGATCGTCAAGAAGGCTCGCGGCGAATGAGTCTCACCTCGGTGAGACACCCCTGATCTGCACCACCCAGCACGGCCCCGCACCACCCAGCCAGACCAGCCAGACCAGCCAAGACAGAGAACAGAACCGGCCGCACCCCGGTCCCGACCGGACGGCGACATCAATAGTCCTGAGGAGGACCCACGTGGCGAAGGCGAAGTTCGAGCGGACTAAGCCGCACGTCAACATCGGCACCATCGGTCATATCGACCACGGGAAGACGACGCTGACTGCGGCCATCACCAAGGTGCTGCACGACAAGTACCCGGACCTGAACCCCTTCACGCCGTTCGACCAGATCGACAAGGCGCCGGAGGAGCGGCAGCGCGGTATCACGATCTCCATCGCGCACGTCGAGTACCAGACTGAGGCGCGCCACTACGCGCACGTCGACTGCCCGGGTCACGCGGACTACATCAAGAACATGATCACCGGTGCCGCGCAGATGGACGGCGCCATCCTGGTGGTCGCCGCGACCGACGGTCCGATGCCGCAGACCAAGGAGCACGTGCTTCTGGCCCGTCAGGTCGGCGTGCCCTACATCGTGGTGGCGCTGAACAAGGCCGACATGGTCGACGACGAGGAGATCCTCGAGCTCGTCGAGATGGAGGTCCGTGAGCTGCTGACCGCCTACGAGTTCGACGGCGATAACCTCCCGGTGATGCGCGTCTCGGCGCTGAAGGCGCTCGAGGGCGACCCCGAGTGGAGCGCCAAGCTGATGGATCTCATGGACGCGGTCGACACCGCCATCCCGGAGCCGCAGCGCGACATCGACAAGCCGTTCCTGATGCCCGTCGAGGACGTCTTCACGATCACCGGCCGTGGGACCGTGGTGACAGGCAAGGTCGACCGCGGCATCGTCAAGGTCAACGAGACCGTCGAGATCCTCGGCATCCGCGAACAGAAGCAGTCGACCACGGTCACCGGCATCGAGATGTTCCGCAAGCTCCTCGACGAGGCTCGCGCAGGCGAGAACGTCGGTCTGCTGCTGCGTGGCATCAAGCGTGAGGACGTCGAGCGCGGCCAGGTCGTGGCCAAGCCCGGCTCGATCACTCCGCACACGGAGTTCGAGGCGACCGTCTACATCCTGTCCAAGGACGAGGGTGGCCGGCACACGCCGTTCTACGACAACTACCGGCCCCAGTTCTACTTCCGCACCACGGACGTGACTGGGGTCGTGCACCTGCCCGAAGGCACCGAGATGGTGATGCCGGGCGACAACACCGAGATGCGGGTCGAGATGATCCAGCCCATCGCCATGGAAGAGGGCCTCAAGTTCGCCATCCGTGAGGGTGGCCGGACTGTCGGCTCGGGCCGGGTCACGAAGATCCTGAAGTAGTTCCACCGCGGGTCGCGGCGGAGCCGGGCACCCCGATTGGTCAAGGCCAGCGTCTCTCTGGCAGACTGAACAGGTTGTTCCGCGCTCCGTCGCGGCGCGCGACGCCCTCCACGTACGGTCGGCGTCAGTCGCCTGCGGCGACGTCCCAGCCCAGCTCAGATCGGGCCTGGGAACGAGTCGAGTTCGCGACACGCCCGACCTCGGGGGTCGGCGGGTCACCCAAGTTTCACTGAAGAGAGAGAGCACAGCGAAGCCATGGCGGGACAGAAGATCCGCATCCGGCTCAAGGCCTACGACCACGAGGTCATCGACAGTTCGGCGCGCAAGATCGTCGACACGGTGGTCCGCACTGGCGCGAGTGTGGCCGGACCGGTGCCGCTGCCGACGGAGAAGAACGTGTACTGCGTGATTCGTTCTCCGCACAAGTACAAGGACAGCCGCGAGCACTTCGAGATGCGCACGCACAAGCGGCTGATCGACATCCTCAATCCCACGCCGAAGACGGTCGATTCGCTGATGCGACTCGACCTGCCGGCCGGGGTCGACATCGAGATCAAGCTCTGAGGCCGACTGCGATGAGTGAAAACCCGACCCCGGTGAAGGGGCTGCTGGGCGCCAAGCTGGGCATGACCCAGGTCTGGGACGCCGACAACCGTCTGGTGCCGGTCACCGTCGTCCAGGCCGGCCCGTGTGTGGTCAGCCAGGTGCGTTCGGCGCAGACCGACGGCTACGACGCCATTCAGATCGCCTTCGGGGCGATCGACCCGCGCAAGGTCACCAAGCCGATGACCGGGCACTTCGAGAAGGCCGGGGTCACCCCGCGCCGGTTCATGGTCGAGCTGCGCACCGCTGATGCAGCCGACCACGAGCTCGGCCAGGAGCTGACCACCGCGATCTTCGAGGTCGGCCAGAAGGTCGACGTCGTCGGCCGGACCAAGGGCAAGGGCACGGCCGGCGTGATGAAGCGGCACGGGTTCCACGGCCTCGGCGCCTCGCACGGTACCCAGCGCAAGCACCGTTCCCCGGGCTCCATCGGCGCCTGCGCCACCCCGGGCCGGGTGTTCAAGGGCGTGAAGATGGCCGGTCGGATGGGTTTCGTCCGCCAGACCACCCAGAGCCTGACCCTGCACGCGGTGGACGCCGAGCGTGGCCTGCTGCTGATCAAGGGCGCCGTTCCCGGCCCCAAGGGGTCCGTCGTCCTGGTCAAGACCGCAGCGAAGGGAGCCTGACGTCATGGCGACCGTCGACGTCCTCGACGCCTCGGGCAGGGTGACCGGCACGGTCGACCTGCCGGCCGAGATCTTCGAGGTGCAGACCAACGTTCCGCTGATCCACCAGGTCGTGGTGGCGCAGCTGGCCGCGGCCCGGCAGGGCACGCACTCCACCAAGACGCGTGGGGAGGTCAGCGGCGGTGGCAGGAAGCCCTTCAAGCAGAAGGGAACCGGCCGCGCCCGCCAGGGCTCGACCCGCGCCCCGCAGTTCACCGGTGGTGGCGTCGTGCACGGCCCCACACCGCGCGACTACTCCCAGCGGACCCCCAAGAAGATGAAGGCCGCCGCTCTGCGCGGTGCCCTGTCCGACCGGGCACGTCACGGCAGGGTGCAGGTCGTCACCTCCTTGGTGACGGGTGAGCTGCCCTCCACCAAGGCGGCCTCGGCCGCCCTGGCCGCGGTGAGCGAGCACGCCAAGGTGCTGGTCGTCGTCGAGCGCGAGGACGAGGTCACCTGGAAGAGCCTGCGCAATGTGGACCGGGCGCACCTGCTCCTTCCGGACCAGCTCAACACCTACGACGTGCTCTGCGCGGACTCGGTGCTGTTCACCGAAGCGGCGCTGGCCACGTTCCTGGCCGGGCCGGTCAAGGGGCGCGGCGCCAAGGCCGTGGCCTCGAGCAACGAGCCGGAGAGCAAGGAGGCCACCAAGTGAGCGTCGTCGGAAACATCCACAAGGACCCGCGCGACATCCTGCTCGCCCCGGTGGTCTCCGAGAAGAGCTACGGCCTGCTCGACCAGGGCAAGTACACCTTCCTGGTCGACCCGGACGCGAACAAGACCGAGATCAAGAAGGCCGTGGAGACGGTCTTCGGGGTGAAGGTCTCGGCGGTCAACACCAGCAACCGCCAGGGCAAGACACGCCGCACCCGCAACGGGGTCGGACGGCGCAAGGACACCAAGCGCGCCGTGGTGACCCTGAAGGACGGCACCATCGACATCTTCGGCGGGCCGGTCGCCTGACGGCGGCCGACGAGACGCGACGCGAGGACTGACTGAGCATGGGAATCCGCAAGTACAAGCCGACGACGCCGGGCCGGCGTGGCTCGTCCGTCGCCGACTTCGTCGAGATCACCCGGTCGACGCCGGAGAAGTCGCTGGTGCGTCCGCTGTCCAGGAACGGCGGGCGCAACAACGCCGGCCGGATCACCACCCGGCACCAGGGCGGTGGCCACAAGCGGGCCTACCGGCTGATCGACTTCCGCCGTCACGACAAGGACGGCGTGCCGGCCACGGTGGCGCACATCGAGTACGACCCGAACCGGACGGCGCGGATCGCGCTGCTGCACTTCGCGGACGGCGAGAAGCGCTACATCCTGGCGCCGAACAAGCTGTCCCAAGGTGACCGGATCGAGAACGGCCCGAGCGCCGACATCAAGCCGGGCAACAGCCTGCCACTGCGCAACATCCCGGTCGGTACCGTGATCCACGCGGTCGAGCTTCGTCCGGGCGGCGGCGCGAAGATCGCCCGCTCGGCCGGCGTCTCGGTCCAGCTGGTCGCGAAGGACGGTCCGTACGCGCAGCTGCGGATGCCCTCGGGCGAGATCCGCAACGTGGACGTGCGCTGCCGCGCCACGGTGGGCGAGGTCGGCAACGCCGAGCAGTCGAACATCAACTGGGGCAAGGCCGGCCGCATGCGCTGGAAGGGCAAGCGCCCGACGGTGCGTGGCGTCGCGATGAACCCGATCGACCACCCGCACGGTGGTGGCGAGGGCAAGACGTCCGGCGGCCGCCACCCGGTCAGCCCCTGGGGTCAGGCCGAGGGCCGGACCCGGCACCCGAACAAGCCGAGCGACAAGATGATCGTCCGCCGCCGGCGCACCGGCAAGAAGCGCTGAGGAGAGGCGAAAACACATGCCGCGCAGCCTGAAAAAGGGTCCCTTCGTGGACGACCACCTGTTGAAGAAGGTGGAGGTCCAGAACGAGAAGGGTACCAAGAACGTCATCAAGACCTGGTCCCGTCGGTCCATGATCATCCCGGACATGCTGGGCCACACCCTTGCCGTGCACAACGGCAACAAGCACATCCCCGTGTTCGTGACCGAGTCGATGATCGGCCACAAGCTGGGCGAGTTCGCACCGACCCGGACCTTCCGCGGTCACGAGAAGGACGACCGCAAGGGCCGCCGTCGCTGACGGCAGCGCAAAGAATCTCGAAGGGACTCCCGAATGGAAGCCAAGGCGCAGGCACGGTACGTCCGTGTCACGCCCCGCAAGGCACGCCGCGTCGTGGACCTGATCCGTGGCAAGCAGGCCGGCGAGGCTGTGGCGGTGCTGGAGTTCGCCCCGCAGGCTGCGAGCGAGACAGTGCTCAAGGTCGTGCAGAGCGCGATCGCCAACGCGCGGACCAAGGCCGACCGGGCCTCGGAGCCGTTCGACGAGCGCAAGCTCGTGGTTCAGGCTGCCTACGTTGACGAGGGCCCGACCATGAAGCGGTTCCGGCCGCGGGCACAGGGTCGTGCGTACCGGATCAACAAGCGGACGAGCCACATCACGGTCGTGGTGGGCGAGACCGCATCTCGGACTCCGGTGGCGAGCAAGAGCGCCCCCGCGAAGAAGGCAGACGCCAAGGCTTCGGCCGAGAAGGCGCCCGCGAAGAAGGCCTCGGCGGCCAAGACGACCGCCGCGTCGAAGGAGGGGACCCGCTAGTGGGCCAGAAGGTCAACCCGCACGGGTTCCGGCTCGGCATCACCACCGAGCACAAGAGCCGGTGGTTCGCCGACAGCACCAAGGCCGGTCAGCGCTATCGCGACTACGTGAAGGAAGACGTCGCGATCCGCAAGCTGATGTCCAAGGGCATGGAGCGCGCCGGGATCAGCAAGGTCGAGATCGAGCGCACCCGGGACCGGGTTCGCGTGGACATCCACACGGCGCGGCCGGGCATCGTGATCGGTCGCCGTGGCGCCGAGGCGGACCGCATCCGCGGCGAGCTGGAGAAGCTCACCGGCAAGCAGGTGCAGCTGAACATCCTCGAGGTGAAGAACCCCGAGATCGACGCTCAGCTCGTGGCGCAGGGGATCGCCGAGCAGCTGGCCAGCCGGGTGTCGTTCCGGCGGGCCATGCGCAAGGGCATGCAGTCCTCGCTGCGCGCCGGTGCCAAGGGCATCCGGGTGCAGTGCTCGGGTCGCCTGGGCGGCGCCGAGATGAGCCGCTCGGAGTTCTACCGCGAGGGCCGGGTGCCGCTGCACACGCTGCGGGCGAACATCGACTACGGCTTCTACGAGGCCCGGACGACGTTCGGCCGGATCGGCGTCAAGGTCTGGATCTACAAGGGCGACCTGACCCAGCGCGAGCTCGCTCGCGAGCAGGTCACCGCCCCGCGCGCCCCTCGTCGTGAGGGCCCGGGCGGGCGTGGCGACGGCCCGGGTGGGCGCGCTCAGCGTCCGCCGCGTCGTCGTGAGGCACCCGCCGCGGCCCCCGCCGACGCGCCTGCTGCCGCCGAGACCGCTGCCGTTGCTGTGGCGACCGAGGCCCCGGCACAGGAAACGGAGGCCTGAGCCATGCTCATCCCTCGTCGGGTCAAGCACCGCAAGCAGCACCACCCCGGTCGTTCCGGCGCCGCCAAGGGCGGTACCGCGGTGACGTTCGGGGAGTGGGGCGTGCAGGCGCTCGAGCCCGCCTATGTGACGAACCGGCAGATCGAGGCCGCTCGTATCGCGATGACGCGCCACATCAAGCGTGGCGGCAAGGTCTGGATCAACATCTACCCGGACCGCCCGCTGACCAAGAAGCCGGCCGAGACCCGGATGGGTTCCGGCAAGGGTTCGCCGGAGTGGTGGATCGCGAACATCAAGCCCGGTCGGGTCATGTTCGAGCTGTCGTTCCCCAACGAGAAGGTCGCTCGTGAGGCGCTGACCCGCGCCATCCACAAGCTGCCGATGAAGTGCCGGATCGTCCGGCGCGAGGGTGGTGACGTGTGATGTCGGTCGGTTCGAAGGACCTGGCCGTGGCCAACCTGCGCGGTTTCGACGACGAACGTCTGGTCGAGGAGCTGCGCAAGGCCAAGGAGGAGCTGTTCAACCTCCGGTTCCAGTCGGCCACCGGCCAGCTGGAGAGCCACGGACGGCTGCGCGCGGTCCGGCGCGACATTGCCCGGATCTACACGATCATGCGCGAGCGCGAGCTCGGCATCACCACCGGGCCGCAGTGATGGCCGGCGACACAGCGAGCGAGAAGGCAGCCGTGAGCGACACCGAGAACGAAGAGAGCACCGGCACCCGCGGGTACCGCAAGACCCGCCGTGGGTACGTGGTGAGCGACAAGATGGACAAGACCGTGGTTGTCGCGGTCGAGGACCGGGTCAAGCACCCGCTGTACGGCAAGGTCCTGCGCCGCACCAGCAAGGTGAAGGCGCACGACGAGGAGAACCGTGCCGGCGTGGGCGACCTGGTGCTGATCGTGGAGACCCGCCCGCTGTCGGCGACCAAGCGCTGGCGGCTGAAGGACATCGTCGAGAAGGCGAAGTAGTTTCGCCGTCCAGCCATCGAGTTCCGCAAGGCTCCCAGTGAGAACCAGCGTGACGAAGGAGTTCTGAAGTGATCCAGCAGGAGTCGCGACTTCGGGTCGCCGACAACACCGGTGCCAAGGAGATCTTGTGCATCCGGGTGCTCGGCGGCTCCGGTCGCCGTTACGCCGGTATCGGCGACACCATCGTGGCGACGGTCAAGGACGCGATCCCGGGTGGGAACGTGAAGAAGGGCGACGTCGTCAAGGCAGTCATCGTGCGCACCACCAAGGAGCGTCGCCGTCCGGACGGGTCCTACATCCGGTTCGACGAGAACGCCGCGGTGATCCTGAAGAGCGACGGCGACCCGCGGGGCACGCGCATCTTCGGCCCGGTGGGTCGCGAGCTGCGGGACAAGAAGTTCATGAAGATCATTTCGCTGGCACCGGAGGTGCTCTGAGATGGGCAAGATCCGGATCAAGAAGGGCGACACCGTGCAGGTGATCGCCGGTTCCGCGGAGGACAAGGGCAAGACCGGCAAGGTGATCGCGGTCTACCCTGACACCCAGCGGGTGCTGGTCGAGGGCATCAAGCGGATCAAGAAGCACACCAAGGTCGGCAGCACCGGTCGGGGTGCGCGTACCGGTGGCATCGTCACCCAGGAGGCGGCGATCCACATCAGCAACGTGATGCTGCTGGACCCGCAGACCAAGAAGCCGACCCGGGTCGGGATGCGCGCCGAGACCGTCGAGCGGGACGGCCGGAGCAAGACCGTGCGGATCCGGGTCGCGAAGCGTTCGGGTAAGGACATCTGAGCATGACTACCTCCACACTCACCAAGACCGCTCCGCGGCTGCAGCTGCGCTACCGCGCGGAGATCGCGCCGGCGCTGCACAAGGAGTTCAGCTACGCCAACGTCATGCAGGTGCCCGGTCTGGTCAAGATCGTGGTCAACATGGGCGTCGGCGATGCCGCGAAGGACTCCAAGCTGATCGAGGGCGCCATCCGCGACCTGGCCGCGATCACCGGGCAGAAGCCGCAGGTCACCAAGGCCCGCAAGTCGATCGCACAGTTCAAGCTGCGCGAGGGCATGCCGATCGGGGCGCACGTCACCCTGCGCGGCGCGCGGATGTGGGAGTTCGCCGACCGCCTGCTGTCGGTGGCGCTGCCCCGGATCCGTGACTTCCGTGGTCTGTCCCCGCGTCAGTTCGACGGGCGCGGCAACTACACCTTCGGTCTCACCGAGCAGTCGATGTTCCACGAGATCGACCAGGACCGGATCGACCGGGTCCGCGGCATGGACATCACCGTGGTGACCACCGCCACCACCGACGACGAGGGCCGGGCGCTGCTGCGCCACCTCGGCTTCCCCTTCAAGGAGAACTGACGTGGCGAAGACCGCGCTGATCAACAAGGCCAACCGCAAGCCCAAGTTCGCCGTCCGCGGCTACACCCGCTGCCAGCGCTGCGGCCGTCCGCACTCGGTCTACCGCAAGTTCGGCCTGTGCCGGATCTGCCTGCGCGAGATGGCCCACCGCGGCGAGCTGCCGGGCCTGACCAAGAGCAGCTGGTGACCGCGATGGCCACCCTGGAGATGGTCCCGCTGCGCAGCATGTACCCGAACACCGGGCGGATGACGCTGCGCTACACGATGCCTGCCTTCGACGTCGACCTCGACGCCGAGACCCTGGACAGCGCGGTCCGCGCGGTTCTGACCGACAGCACTACGTCGCAGGTCGCCGGTTCGACACCGGACGGCGAAACCACGGCGAGGAAGGGCGGAGAAGCCCGATGACGATGACCGACCCGATCGCAGACATGCTCACGCGTCTGCGCAACGCCAACTCGGCCTATCACGACGCCGTCGTGATGCCGTACAGCAAGCTCAAGTCGCACATCGCCGAGATCCTGCAGCAGGAGGGCTACATCGCCTCCTGGGCGGTGGCCGACGCCGAGGTGGGCAAGTCGCTGACGATCACCCTCAAGTACGGCCCCAACCGTGAGCGCTCGATCGCCGGCATCCGGCGGATCAGCAAGCCCGGTCTGCGGGTCTACGCGAAGTCGACCAACCTGCCGCGCGTGCTCGGTGGACTGGGTGTCGCCATCCTGTCCACGTCGTCCGGGCTGCTGACGGACAAGCAGGCCAACAAGAAGGGCGTGGGTGGGGAAGTCCTCGCCTACGTCTGGTAGGCGGGGAGGAGAGCGATGTCCCGCATCGGCAAGCTGCCCATCACCGTGCCCAGTGGGGTCGACGTGACCATCGACGGCCCAGCCGTCACGGTCAAGGGCCCCAAGGGGACGCTGTCGCACGCCGTCGCCGCGCCGATCACGGTCGAGCGCGAGGACGCCACGCTGCGCGTCGTCCGCCCGAACGACGAGCGCACGTCGCGCGCGCTGCACGGCCTGACCCGCACGCTGATCTCCAACATGGTGGTCGGCGTGACCGAGGGCTACGAGAAGAAGTTGGAGATCGTCGGCACCGGCTACCGGGTGCAGGCCAAGGGCGCGAACCTCGAGTTCGCCCTCGGCTACAGCCACCCGATCACGGTCGAACCGCCGGACGGCGTGACCTTCGCGGTCGAGGCGCCGACCCGGTTCTCGGTCGCGGGGATCGACAAGCAGAAGGTCGGCGAGGTCGCTGCCAACCTGCGCAAGCTGCGCAAGCCCGACCCGTACAAGGGCAAGGGCGTGCGGTACGCCGGAGAGCAGATCCGGCGCAAGGTCGGAAAGGCAGGTAAGAAGTGATGGCGATCGGCATCAAGCGCAGCGGGGGCGGGGCAGGCAAGGGTTCCGACGCGGCGCGCAAGCGGCGCCATCAGCGCGTGCGCAAGCACGTCTTCGGCACTGCCGAGCGGCCGCGCCTGGTGGTCACCCGCTCCAGCCGGCACATGGTCGCCCAGATCGTCGACGACGGGATCGGGCGCACGCTCGCCTCGGCGTCGACGCTCGAGGCCGGGCTGCGCGGTATGGACGGCGACAAGACGGCCAAGGCGAAGCGGATCGGCGAGCTGGTGGCCGAGCGCGCGAAGCAGGCCGGCGTGGCTGCCGTGGTCTTCGACCGCGGGGGCAACGCCTACCACGGCCGGGTGGCCGCAGTGGCCGACGGTGCGCGCGACGGCGGGCTGGCCTTGTGATGAGTGAGACGAAGCGAGAGGGAAGGAACCTCTGATGGCGGGACCCCAGCGCCGCGGCGCCGGAGCCGGAACCGGAGCCGGTGCCGGTGGCACGGGCGAGAACTCGGGACGGCGCGGCGGGCGCGACCGGGACAACCGGCGCGACCGTGACGGCGGCGCCGAGAAGACCGCGTTCGTCGAGCGCGTCGTGGCGATCAACCGCGTGGCCAAGGTGGTCAAGGGCGGTCGGAGGTTCTCCTTCACGGCCCTGGTCGTGGTGGGCGACGGCGACGGCACCGTGGGTGTCGGCTACGGCAAGGCCAAGGAGGTGCCCGCGGCGATCGCCAAGGGTGTCGAGGAGGCCAAGAAGCACTTCTTCAAGGTGCCTCGCATCCAGGGCACGATCCCGCACCCGATCCAGGGTGAGGCGGCCGCCGGAGTCGTGCTGCTGAAGCCGGCCTCGCCCGGTACCGGTGTCATCGCCGGTGGCCCGGTGCGCGCCGTCCTGGACTGCGCCGGGATCCACGACGTGCTGAGCAAGTCGCTCGGCTCCTCGAACGCGATCAACATCGTGCACGCCACGGTGGCGGCGCTGAAGGGCCTGGAACGGCCCGAGGCCGTGGCTGCGCGCCGGGGTCTGCCGATCGAGGACGTCGCACCTGCTGCGCTGCTGCGCGCCCGTGCCGCCGGGGCGGGTGCCTGATGGCCAAGCTCAAGGTGACTCAGGTCAAGTCGAAGATCGGTGGTCTGGCCGCACACCGCGAGACGTTGCGCTCGCTGGGGCTGAAGCGGATCGGCCACGTGGTCGTGAAGGAAGACCGTCCCGAGATTCGTGGGATGGTCAAGGCGGTTCGCCACTTGGTGACCGTCGAGGAGGTTGACTGACGATGTCCGAGCAGGAGAAGCCGCTGCGGGTGCACCACCTGCGTCCGGCCCCGGGGTCGCGTACCGCGAAGACCCGGGTCGGTCGTGGTGAGGCCAGCAAGGGCAAGACCGCCGGTCGCGGTACCAAGGGCACCAAGGCCCGCTACCAGGTGTCGGCCGCCTTCGAGGGTGGTCAGATGCCGATGCACATGCGGCTGCCCAAGCTGCGCGGGTTCACCAACCCGTTCCGGGTCACGTACCAGGTGGTCAACCTGGAGCGGCTGTCGTCGCTGTACCCGGACGGTGGCCAGGTGACGGTGGACGACCTGGTGGCCAAGGGCGCCGTCCGCGCCGGGCACCCGGTGAAGGTTCTGGGAACCGGCGAGGTGAGTGTTGCGTTGCAGGTCAGCGTGGACGCTTTCTCGACCAGCGCCCGAGACAAGATCACCGCCGCCGGCGGGACTGCCTCGACCGACTGAGGTCGGGTGGTCCCGCACCGAGGAGTGATCAGGAGGCACCGTGCTCACCGCATTCGCCCGCGCGTTCCGCACCCCTGACCTGCGGCGCAAGCTGCTGTTCACGTTGACGATCATGGCGTTGTTCCGTTTGGGGTCGTTCATCCCGACGCCGGGGATCAGCTACACGGCGGTGCGAACCTGCATCAGCCAGGTGGAGAACAGCAGCCAGGGCGGCCTGGCCGCCACGCTGGGGATGGCGAACCTGTTCAGCGGTGGCGCCCTGCTGCAGCTGTCGATCTTCGCGCTGGGGATCATGCCGTACATCACGGCGAGCATCATCATCCAGCTGCTGACCGTGGTCATCCCGCGGTTCGAGACGCTCAAGGACGAGGGTCAGAGCGGGACGGCGAAGCTCACCCAGTACACGCGGTACCTGACCATCGGGCTGGCCATCCTGCAGTCGACCACCCTGGTGGCGATGGCGCGGGCCAACCGGGTGTTCGGGGACGGCTGTACCGCGGACATCGTTCCGCGCGAGGACATCTGGTCGATCCTGCTGATGGTGATCACGCTCACCGCCGGCACCGGGCTGATCATGTGGCTGGGCGAGCTGGTCACCGAGCGCGGCGTCGGCAACGGCATGTCCCTGCTGATCTTCACCTCGATCGCGGCCCAGTTCCCCGGGTCGCTGTGGGGGATCAAGCAGCAGAACGACGCCAGCGGGCATGGCTGGGACACCCTCGCCCTGGTGATCGTCATCGGCATCGTGGTGATGGCGCTCGTCGTGTTCGTCGAGCAGTCCCAGCGCCGGGTGCCGGTGCAGTACGCCAAACGCATGATCGGCCGCCGGATGTACGGGGGCACCAGCACCTACATCCCGATCAAGGTCAACATGGCCGGGGTCATCCCGGTCATCTTCGCCTCGTCACTGCTCTACCTGCCGAGCCTGCTGTCGGGGTTCCAGCAGGACAGCACCGCCGGCTGGGTCACGTTCATCCGGCGCTACCTGCAGAACGGTGACCACTGGCTCTACATGCTGCTGTACACCGCGCTGATCATCTTCTTCACCTACTTCTATGTGGCGATCACGTTCAACCCGGACGAGGTGGCCGAGAACATGAAGAAGTACGGCGGGTTCATCCCCGGCATCCGCGCGGGTCGTCCGACGGCCGAGTACCTCGCGTATGTCATCAGCCGGATCACCTTGCCCGGTTCGCTCTATCTTGCGATCATCTCCCTGATACCTCTGATCGCCTTTGCACTCATCAAGGCCAATCAAGCGTCATTCCCGTTCGGTGGCACGTCGATCCTGATCGTGGTGGGGGTGGGGCTGGAGACTGTGAAGCAGATCGAGTCCCAGCTGCAGCAGCGGCACTACGAAGGGTTCTTGCGATGAGACTTGTCCTGCTCGGTCCCCCCGGCGCAGGCAAGGGCACCCAGGCGGTCCGCCTGGCGGCCCGGCTCGGTGTCCCCGCCATCTCCACCGGAGACATCTTCCGCACGAACATCGCGGGCGGGACCGCGCTCGGAGAGTTGGCCCAGAGCTACACCCGGGCCGGCAAGCTGGTGCCGGACGAGGTCACCAACGACATGGTGCGTGACCGGCTGGCGCAGCCCGACGTGGCTCCGGGGTTCCTGCTCGACGGCTACCCCCGCAACGCGGCGCAGGTCGAGGCGCTGGACGACATGCTCACGCAGGCAGGCACCCCGCTGGACGCCGTCGTCCTGATCACCGCCGACACCGACGCCCTGGTGGAGCGACTGCTCAAGCGTGCCGAGATCGAGGGCCGCGAGGACGACACCGAGGACGTGATCCGGCACCGCCAGGAGGTCTACGCGGCGGAGACGGCGCCGCTGGTCGGCATCTATCGCGACCGCGGCCTACTGGTGCCGGTGGACGGCATGGGCGAGGTGGACGACGTCACGGCACGGATGACGGACGCTCTCGGCGCCCGCTGAGACGCCTCACCGCCCATGCTCGGACGCGACCGGATCCAGTACAAGACCACCGATCAGATCCGCCTGATGCGCACGGCGGGGCTGGTGGTGGCCGACGCCCTCGACGCGGTGCGTCGTGAACTGCGTCCTGGCGTCTCCACCAAGGAACTGGACGCGGTCGCCGAGGACGTGATCCGGTCGGCCGGAGCCACCCCCTCCTTCGTCGGGTATCACGGGTTCCCCGCCACGCTGTGCGTCTCGGTCAACGACGAGGTGGTGCACGGGATCCCCGGATCCCGGGTGATCGGTGCGGGTGACCTGATCTCGGTCGACTGTGGTGCGATCGTCCAGGGCTGGCACGGCGACGCCGCCTTCAGCGCGATCGTCCCCGCAGCCGATGCCGCAGCGCCGGATCCGGCGGACCCGACCGACGTCGACCTGGTGTCGATCACCGAGCAGGCCATGTGGCACGGCATCGCGGCGATCGCGGTGGGGGAGCGGCTGAATGCCATCGGCGGCGCCATCGAGGACCTTGTTGCCGGACGCTACGGACTGGTGGAGGAGTACGGCGGGCACGGCATCGGCACCGCCATGCACCAGGACCCGCACGTGCTGAACTACCGCACTCGCGAACGGGGCCCGAAGCTTCGGGCCGGGATCTGCCTGGCCATCGAGCCGATGCTCACGGGTGGTGACGCCGCGACCCGGGTTCTGGCCGACGAGTGGACCGTGGTCACCCGGGACGGCAGGCGGGCGGCGCACTGGGAGCACTCGGTGGCCCTGCACGAGGGTGGCCTGTGGGTGCTCACTGCCCGCGACGGAGGCGAGGCCGGCCTGGCCTCGGTGAGCGGCGCATCGTCCCGATTCGCCCCGCTCGCGGACTGAACGTGCCATGAGGTCGCTCGCACAGCGTCGTAGATGATCATCGATTTCTTTTCGGCGCGCCTCCTGGCGTAGACTCAGCGGTCGACTCACGTGCATCCCATAACCCTTGAGATTGCCCCGCGGCTGGTCTGGCGATTGAAGGGTTCCGTCACGCGTGAGACGTGGACACGACTGGCTCGAAGGATTGCGGAGGACATGCCAAAGAAGGACGGGGTCATCGAGATCGAGGGCACCGTGGTCGAAGCACTGCCGAACGCGATGTTCCGCGTGGAGCTGGGCAACGGTCACAAGGTTCTCGCTCACATCTCCGGCAAGATGCGCCAGCACTACATCCGGATCCTCCCTGAGGACCGGGTCGTGGTGGAGCTGAGCCCCTACGACCTCTCCCGCGGTCGCATCGTCTACCGCTACAAGTAACCTGCCCACGACGACGCTGCCCCTGCTCGTTGCCGGTCCGATGCATGCATCGCGCCCGGCGCCGGGTAGTGGTCGACGTCCTGTCCGGAAGACACTGATGAAGGTCAAGCCGAGCGTCAAGAAGATCTGCGACAAGTGCAAGGTGATCCGCCGTCACGGGCGGGTCATGGTGATCTGCGAGAACCAGCGTCACAAGCAGCGCCAGGGCTGAGGCCCCCGCACGACCTCGCTCCATCCGCAGCACCCGACCCCTGGGGCAGCACGCCCCGGGACGCCACCCCCGGACAGAGGCCGGGGACCCGCGCTGAGGTCAGCCGGGGCCGGTGCTGCATCAGACCTCTGTGAGAGAAGAGAGACCCATGGCACGCCTCGTCGGCGTCGACCTCCCCCGCGACAAGCGGCTCGAGGTTGCGCTCACCTACATCTTCGGCGTCGGCCGAACCCGTGCGCTGCAGACCCTGGAGGCCACCGGCGTCAGCCCGGACCTGCGGGTCAAGGACCTGGACGACGAGTCCCTGGTCAAGCTGCGCGACTACATCGAGGGCAACTTCAAGGTCGAGGGTGACCTCCGCCGCGAGGTGGCCGCCGACATCCGCCGCAAGGTGGAGATCGGTTGCTACGAGGGTCTGCGGCACCGTCGCGGCCTGCCGGTGCGTGGTCAGCGCACCAAGACCAACGCGCGGACCCGCAAGGGCCCGAAGCGCACCGTTGCCGGCAAGAAGAAGGCAGGGAAGAAGTAATGCCGCCCAAGGCACGCACCACGAGCGCAGGTGCCCGCAAGCCTCGCCGCAAGGAGAAGAAGAACATCTCCCACGGCCACGCGCACATCAAGAGCACGTTCAACAACACGATCGTCTCGATCACGGACCCGACCGGGGCCGTCATCGCGTGGGCATCGGCCGGTCAGGTCGGCTTCAAGGGGTCGCGCAAGTCCACCCCGTTCGCGGCGCAGATGGCCGCCGAGGCCGCTGCCCGTCGGGCGCAGGAGCACGGCATGCGCAAGGTCGACGTGTTCGTCAAGGGCCCGGGTTCGGGCCGCGAGACGGCGATCCGCTCCCTGCAGGCGACCGGCCTCGAGGTCGGCTCGATCCAGGACGTGACCCCCACCCCGCACAACGGGTGCCGCCCGCCCAAGCGCCGCCGCGTCTGACGCGCACACAAGACCAGCCGAAGGAGAACCACGGACTATGGCGCGTTATACCGGCGCTGACTGCAAGCGCTGCCGCCGAGAGAAGACCAAGCTGTTCCTCAAGGGAGCCAAGTGCGACTCCCCGAAGTGCCCGATCGAGATCCGTCCTTACCCCCCGGGTGAGCACGGCCGCGCGCGCACCAAGGAGAGCGAGTACCTGCTGCAGATGCGCGAGAAGCAGAAGGCTGCGCGCATCTACGGAGTGCTCGAGCGCCAGTTCCGGGGCTACTACGAGGAAGCCAACCGCAAGCAGGGCAAGACCGGCGAGAACCTGCTGCGCATCCTGGAGTCCCGCCTGGACAATGTCGTGTACCGGGCCGGCTTCGCCAAGTCGCGTGACATGGCCCGCCAGCTCGTGCGGCACGGCCACATCGTCGTCAACGGCGTCAAGGTCGACATCCCCAGCTACCGAGTGACCGAGAACGACATCGTCGAGGTGCGGGCAGGTTCGCTGGAGCTCACCCCGTTCGTGGTCGCGCGCGCCGAAGCCGGCGAGCGCACGGTGCCGGCGTGGATGGAGGTCATCCCGAACCGGATGCGCATCCTGGTGCACGCGTTGCCGGCCCGGCAGGTCATCGACACTCAGGTTCAGGAACAGCTGATCGTCGAGCTCTACTCGAAGTAACCAGCAGGAACCCGCGGCGGCGGACGGATGCCGCCGCGGGGTGCACGAGGCGTCAAATAGCGGGCGCCCGTGAGAATGGAGAGAACACCGTGCTCATTGCACAGAGGCCCAGCCTCACTGAAGAGGTGGTCGGCGACCACCGCTCCCGGTTCGTGATCGAACCGCTGGAGCCCGGATTCGGGTACACCCTCGGCAACAGCCTGCGCCGCACGCTGCTGTCCTCGATCCCCGGCGCCTCCGTCACGAGCATCCGCGTGGACGGCGTCCTGCACGAGTTCACCACCGTCCCGGGGGTGAAGGAGGACGTCACCGAGCTGATCCTGAACATCAAGCGGCTGGTGGTGTCCAGCGAGCACGACGAGCCCGTGGTGATGTACCTGCGCAAGCAGGGTCCGGGCGCTGTCACCGCCGCCGACATCGCGCCCCCCGCCGGGGTCGAGGTGCACAACGCGGACCTGCACATCGCCACGCTCAACGGCAAGGGCAAGCTGGAGATGGAGCTCACGGTCGAGCGCGGCCGCGGGTATGTCTCGGCCAACCAGAACAAGTCCGGCGAGGCCGAGATCGGCCGGATCCCGGTCGACTCGATCTACTCGCCGGTGCTGAAGGTGACCTACAAGGTCGAGGCCACCCGTGTCGAGCAGCGGACCGACTTCGACCGGTTGATCGTCGACGTCGAGACCAAGCCGTCGACCCAGCCGCGTGACGCCATGGCCTCGGCCGGCAAGACGCTGGTCGAGCTGTTCGGCCTTGCCCGCGAGCTCAACGTCGAGGCCGAGGGCATCGACATGGGCCCCTCGCCCTCGGACGCCGCCCTGGCGGCCGACCTTGCGCTGCCGATCGAGGAACTGGACCTCACCGTCCGGTCCTACAACTGCCTCAAGCGTGAGGGCATCCACACGGTGGGGGAACTGGTCGCGCGCAGCGAGGCCGATCTGCTCGACATCCGCAACTTCGGTGCCAAGTCGATCGACGAGGTCAAGGCGAAGCTGGTGGGCATGGGCCTGGCGCTCAAGGACTCGCCCCCGGGATTCGACCCGGCGCTCGTCGTCGACAGCTACGGCGCCGACGACGACATGTCCTTCGCCGAGGACGAGCAGCTCTAGACCCCTCCACGCCCGCTGAACCACTGATCGAGGAGAACGACCGACATGCCGACGCCCACCAAGGGTCCGCGTCTGGGCGGTGGACCGGCGCACGAGCGGCTGATCCTGGCCAACCTGGCCACGCAGCTGTTCGAGCACCGGAGCCTCACCACCACCGTGGCCAAGGCCAAGCGGGTCCGCCCGCTGGCCGAGCGCCTGATCACCTTCGCCAAGCGCGGCGACCTCGCCGCGCGCCGGCGCGTGCTCACCGTCGTCCGCGACAAGAGCGTCGTGCACGAGCTCTTCACCGAGATCGCCCCGGCGATGGCTGAGCGTCCGGGCGGCTACACCCGGATCACCAAGATCGGTAACCGGAAGGGCGACAACGCCCCGATGGCCGTGATCGAGCTGGTCCTGGAACCGCTCAGCGCCAAGAAGGCCACCGTGCGGGAGGCTGAGGCGGCCACCAAGCGCGCGGCGCAGGCCCCCGCCAAGAAGGCTGCGCCGACGGCAGAAGCTGCTGCCGGGAAGCCGTCCCAGGCAGCTGCCGAGGTCGTGGAGCTCGACCCCACGGACGTCGAGGCGCCGGCGACCGACATCGTCGGTGAGGACGTCGAATCAGGCCCCTACGGCCCCGACTCGCGGCTTCCGCTGGACGACGGCGAGGCGCCGGAAGGCTTCCTGGTCAAGGGGAACCGGGACTCGATGAAGTTCCACACCCCGGCCTCGCCCTGGTACGAGAAGACCGTGGCTGAGGTGTACTTCCGCACCGCGTCCGCGGCTGAGGAAGCCGGCTTCGCCGAGGCCGGCAAGGCCAAGGACGACTGACGAGCACCACCAGCAGCACAGGGAGCGAGCCGCCGAGCACGCTCCTGCGCCTCCGCCTCGACCTGGGGTATGACGGCACCGGTTTCGCCGGGTGGGCCGCCCAACCAGGACAGCGGACGGTGCAGGGTGTGCTCGGCGCCGCTTTGGCCCAGGTGTTGCGCCTGCCCGATCCGGTCGCGGTGGTGGTGGCCGGCCGGACCGATGCCGGCGTGCACGCCCGGGGTCAGGTCTGTCACCTCGACGTCCCCGTGCCGTCCTGGCAGGGGCTGCCCGGGCGGTCCGGTCTGGATCCTGCAACGTCGTTGTTCCGGCGCCTGAACGGCGTGCTGCCCGGCGACATACGGGTTCATGCGGTGCGCGAGGCGCCGCCCGGCTTCGACGCCCGGTTCTCGGCGGTGTGGCGCCGCTACGCCTACCGGATCACCGACGCACCGGCCGGCGCGCCACCGCTGCGCCGCCACGACGTCCTGGCCGTGACGGCGCCGGGGCCGGCAACGGGCAGCGGGGCGCGGGGGCGGCTCGACGTCGAGGCCATGAACATCGCGTCGTCCGCGCTGGTCGGCCTGCGCGACTTCGCCGCCTTCTGCCGGCGTCGCGAGGGTGCGACCACGGTGCGCACCCTGCTCGAGTACTCCTGGTCGCGCCAACCCTGCGACGACGGCGAGCTGGTGGTGGCCCGAGTGGTCGCCGACGCGTTCTGCCACTCGATGGTCCGGGCGCTCGTGGGCGGCGCGCTGGCGGTCGGCACCGGACGCCGTGATGCGGCCTGGCTGGCCGGTGTCGCCCTTGCGGGGCGCCGGGATCCTGCCGTGTCGGTGGTCGCTCCGCGCGGACTGGCGCTGGAGGAGGTCGGGTACCCGGCGGACGCCGAGCTGACCGCGCGCGCGGTGCAGGCACGCGCCGTCCGCACCCTCTCGCCGGAGTGAGCGCGACCCGATAACGTCGCTGGTCATGGAGTATCGACACCTTGGACGCGCCGGTGTGCGCGTATCCGCCCTCAGCCTGGGCACGATGACCTTCGGCGGTCGGGGCGTGTTCGCGCTGACCGGCGAGGTGGGGCTGGACCAGGCCCGCCGCATGATCGATATGAGCCTGGACGCTGGGGTGAACCTGATCGACACCGCCGACGTCTACAGCGAGGGAGCCTCGGAGGAGATCGTCGGGCAGGTGCTGGAGGGGCGCCGGGACGACGTGCTGGTGGCGACGAAGGCCCGGTTCGCGATGGGGCCCGGCCCCAATGACGCGGGGTTGTCCCGCCACCACCTGATCCGCTCCTGCGAGGCGAGTCTGCGCCGGCTGCGCACCGACTACATCGACCTGTACCAGGTGCACGAGTGGGACGGGCGGACGGCGGTCGAGGAGACGCTGGCAGCGCTGGACCACCTGGTCTCCGCCGGAAAGGTGCGTTACGTCGGCTGCTCCAACTTCTCCGGGTGGCACGTGATGAAGTCCCTGGCCGTCTCGGCGCGGGAGCATCTGACGAGCTATGTCAGCCAGCAGATCCATTACTCGCTGCAGACCCGTGACGCCGAGCGGGAGCTGTTGCCGATCGCCGTCGACCAGGGCCTTGGCGTACTGGTCTGGAGCCCGCTCGCCGGCGGCCTGTTGAGCGGCAAGTACCGCCGCGGGGTGGCACCGACGGAGGGCGCCCGTCACCTCACCGAGTGGAGTGAACCGCCGGTGCCCGATCAGGAGCAGCTCTACGACATCGTCGACACCCTGGTCGAGATCGGCGCCGGGCATGGAGTGTCGGCTGCGCAGGTGGCGCTGGCCTGGTTGCTGACCCGGCCGGCAGTGTCGTCGGTGATCATCGGCGCACGCACCGAGGCGCAACTGGCGGACAACCTGGCGGCGGCCTCGCTCGCCCTGACGGCGGACGAGGTGGCCCGGCTGGAGCAGGTGAGTCGTCCGCACCTGTCCTACCCGTACTGGCACCAGCTGGCCTCGGCCTCCGAGCGGTTGGGCGAGGCCGACCTCGCCCTGATCCGGCCCTACCTGGAGGCCTGAGCAGCGTCCCCACGGGGACGTGCGTCGCCCTGCCAGGTGTCGCCGAGCGCCGGCATGGCCGGTACTGCGGCGGCGACCGCGTCGGTCAGCCACGCCGGGATGTCCTGTGCGGAGCCGATGTAGGGCCGGACGAGTCCGTAGGGGGTCTCCTGGATCGCCGCCCGGGTGAGTAGGCGAAGCCGGTCGTCGAGGGTGCCGAACCGTCGTTCGATCATCACGTCGACGGCGCGTGACAGATCGAGGTTGAGGGTTGCGACCTGGGCGCGGAGCTCGCCAGGGCACTCGCCCAGCAGGGTGGTCTGTCGGTACAGGGTGAGCGCCGGGCCTGAGCCGGATGGGTGCGGCAGTAGTCGGGAATCGTGCATGCCGCAGCGACCAGGGCCGCCTCGGCCTCCGGTGACTCGAGGGCCTGCAGGAAGTGCGTTCTGGAACCGGCGGACCCTTCACGGCTGGCGGGGCCGCGCGTACTGGGCCGTCGTGCAGTTCTTCCATGGTCCGGTGGTGACCTCGATGCTCCGTCGCGCCGTGCGTGCCGCCCGTGCCGACCGTGCCGACCGTGCCGACCGTGCCGCCCGTGCCGACCGTGCCGACCGTGCCGACCGTGCCGACCGCCGCCTTCCGAGTGGAACGTAGGCGTCCCCGCGGGGACGTTTCGTGGCACGACGTCACCGATCGGCACCGTGTGTGGATTGTCCGACCCTCCTGGCACGATTCGAACATCTGTCGGATAGCAGATGGAGAGTTCGATGACAGTGCACGTGCATGCGGAGGCCGGCCCTCTTCGCGACGGCGCCCGGATCGGAATGCCGAGCTCGGCGCCGTCAGGTTCCGAACCGCCGCTGGAAGTGATCGAGCGTGAGTTGGTCGCCTGCGCCTCCCAGCTGTTCGCCATGGAGTCCCGCTTCCTGGCCCTGGTCGCGGCCTTCGACCGCAGGCAGGGGTGGGCCGGCGCGGGTGTGCGGTCCTGCGCACACTGGCTCTCCTGGCGGTGCGGCATCTCGCTGCACTCGGCGCGGGAGCGAGTGCGGGTGGCTCGGGCGTTGGAGACTCTGCCGGCTGTATCGCGCGCCTTCGACGAGGGTCGGATCTCCTACTCGAAGGTGCGAGCGGTGACTCGGGTAGCCACTCCGGAGGACGAACAGACCTGGCTCGAGGTGGCCGAGTCCGGCACGGCGACCCACCTCGAGCGGATCGCCGGTGGCTATCGTCGGGCGACGCGTCCGGATCCGGCCGACGACCCGGCCCGGTCGAGGTCCAGCGATGACGAGCCCGAGCCGGAGATCGGGCAGGTTCACCGCCGCTACCTGCCAGGAGGAGCGATAGAGCTGACCATGGTGCTTTCGGCCGAGGACGCCGAACTGGTCTTTCGGGCGCTGGAGGCCGCGGCCGACCCCAGCCCGGCCGCCGGCTCCAGCCTCGGCCCTGATCCCGGCGTCGACCCTGGATCTGCCCCGGCTCTGCAGCCAGGGCCTGGACGGGCTCGAAGCCGGTATCCGGGCGGAGGCGACCGCCGAGATCACGCGGCTGACGTGCCTGCTGGCCGGGCAGGTGGCCGGGCAGGTGTCTGCCGGTGACGGCGCCGGGCTGGAAGCGGTGGAGCTGGCGATCCGTACGGCGGTGCTGGCGTTGGGTGGGTCGTTTGCTGGGGCGGCTGCTGGGCGCCGATCCCGGTCACCGCGGGCAACGCATCGACTGCGGGCACGGGCATCAGGGCGAGTTCGTCGGCTACCGGGACAAGACTCTGCACACGGTGCTCGGGCCGGTGGCGTTGCGGCGGGCCTGGTACCACTGCGCCGCCTGCGGGCACGGCCGGGCGCCCCGGGACGAGCAGTTGGGTGTGACCGGCACGTGCCTGACCCCGGGGGTACGCGCGATGATCGACCGGGCCGGTGCGGCGGCGCCGTTCGCGCCCGCCGGGCGGCTGCTGGGCGACCTGGCCGGCGTGCAGGTGAACGCCAAGGCCGTCCAGCGGGCCGCGGAGGCCGACGGGCAGGCCGCCGCGGCGGCGATCACCGCCCGGGCCGAGGCGATCCGGGCCCGGACCCTGGTCCCGCTGCCACCCTCACCGTTACCGGACATCCTCTACGTCGCGATCGACGGCACCGGCGTGCCGATGACCCCCGCCGAAACCGCGGGCCGGGCCGGCAAGACCGACCGCCCCGACACCCACGGCGGGACACTGCCCGACGACGGGCGGGCCCGCACCCGCGAGGTCAAGCTCGCGTGCGTCTTCACCCAGTCCGAACTCGACGACGACGGGTACCCGGTGCGTGAGCCCGGCTCCTCCAGCTACCTGGCCTCCTTCGCCCCCGCCGCCGAGTTCGGGCCCCTGGTCGCCGCCGAGGCCCGCCGCCGCGGCGGCGACCACATCCGCCAACTCGTCGTCCTGGGCGACGGGGCCGTCTGGATCTGGAACCTGGCCGGCAAGCTCCTGCCCGAAGCCACCCAGATCGTGGACATCTACCGCGCGCGGACCCTACGTCCGCCCGCGCCGGTACCCTGAAGCGGTGTTGGCCGGGCGTCTGGCCCGGGGTCTGGTGAACGCCGCGGAGTCCTTCCTGGCTCACGGCCCCGCAGCTCGACAGACCGGGGACAGATACCTGCTGGCCGTCCATGTGGATCTCGACGTGCTGGCCGAAGGGCGCGATCCGGAGCCGTTCGAAACGGGGGAGCTCTCTCCCGACGGGATCCGGTTGACCGGGCAGGTGCTGCGCCGAATCGGTTGCGACACCTGGCTCCAGGGCGTGCTGTTCGGCCCGGATGGATCGCCGCTCGACGTCGGTCGTCGGCAGCAGGTGGTGCCGAGGCGGGTGCGCCGGGCACTGGCCGCCCGTGATCGCGGATGCGTCTTTCCGGGTTGCACGGAGCATCGTTGGGTCGATGCCCACCACATCGTGCACTGGGCCGACGGCGGCCCGACCACGCTGGCGAACCTGGTGCTGCTCTGCCGCTTCCACCACACGGCAGTTCATGAGCGGGGCTTCACGGTCACGCTCGACGGGGCGGTGGTCGAGGTGCGTGACCGCGACGGGAGGATCCTGCCGTCATCGCCCCAGCTCGACGGGATCTCCTCTGACGATCTCTCGTGGATCCCACGTCAGACGGTGCCGGAGCCCACCTGTCACTGGAGCGGTGAGCGGCTCGACCTCGGCTGGGCGGTGGGCGCCCTCTGCGACCTGACCCGGGACGGCCGACGTCCCCGCGGGGACGTCGATGGGGTGACTCCGGGTGGGCGATGAGCGGGAAGGCCCCAGCGATATCTGCCTCGCTGCCATGGGTGCAGGCAGGGCAGACTGGCGGGATGGGTCATGTCGAGGTCAACGGCGTCTCGTTCTCGCTGCCCGACGGGCGCCCCCTGCTCGACGAGGTGAACTTCCGCGTCGGGGACGGCGCCACGGTGGCGCTGGTCGGGCCGAACGGCACCGGGAAGACGACCCTGCTCCGGATCATCGCCGGCGATCTCCAGGCCCAGGCCGGTGCGGTGATCCGTAGTGGAGGGCTGGGCGTGATGCGCCAGTTCGTCGGCCAACGCGGAGCGCCCGATGACGTGGGCCCGAAGGACGTCCGTGGGCTGATGATTTCTGTTGCACCGCAACGGATCAGGGAAGCCGCCACGGCACTCGAGGCCGCTGAGCTGGCCATGATGGAGGCGGACGACGAGCCGACGCAGATGCGCTACGCCCAGACGCTGTCGGACTGGGCCGATGCCGGTGGCTACGAGGCCGAGACGATGTGGGACGTCTGCACCGTCGCCGCTCTCGGCGTGCCGTATGACCGGGCCCAGTGGCGGGAGCTGGCCACGCTCAGCGGGGGCGAGCAGAAGCGGCTGGTGCTGGAGGCGCTACTGCGCGGCCCGGACGAGGTGCTGCTGCTCGACGAGCCGGACAACTACCTCGACGTGCCCGCCAAGCGCTGGCTGGAGGAGCGCCTGAACGAGACGCCGAAGACGGTGCTGCTGGTCTCGCACGACCGTGAGCTGCTCGCTCAGGCAGCCACCCACGTGGTGACCCTCGAGCCGACCGCTGTGGGCGCCTCCGCCTGGGTGCACGGTGGCTCGTTCGGCACCTATCCAGCCGCGCGGGCGGAGCGCAACTCCCGGCTCGAGGAACTGCGGCGGCGCTGGGACGAGGAGCACGCGAAGATCAAGGCCCTGGTCCAGATGCTGAAGATCAAGGCCGAGTACAACGACGGAATGTCCTCGCGCTACCAGGCTTCGCTGACGCGACTGCGCAAGTTCGAGGAGGCCGGCCCGCCGCTGCAGGTGCCGAACGAGCAGAAGGTCACCATGCGGCTGGCCGGCGGTCGCACCGGCAAGCGGGCCATCGTCTGCGAGGGGCTCGAGCTCACCGGCCTCATGCAGCCCTTCGACGCCGAGATCTGGTTCGGTGAGCGGGTGGCCGCCCTCGGGTCGAACGGCTCGGGCAAGTCGCACTTCCTGCGTCTGCTGGCCGCGGGCGGCAGCGACCCCGAGCCCGAGCACCGCCCGGTGGACGAGATCATCGTGCCGGCGGTGCCGCACACGGGCAGGGCCAAGCTGGGGGCGCGGGTGCGGCCGGGGTGGTTCGCACAGACCCACGACCATCCCGAGCTGCGGGGACGCACGCTGCTCGAGATCCTGCACCGGGGCACCGATCACCGGCCGGGGATGCCGCGTGAGCAGGCCGCCCGCGCTCTGGACCGGTACGAGTTGGCCCGTGCGTCCGAGCAGACGTTCGACTCCCTCTCCGGGGGACAGCAGGCGCGCCTGCAGATCCTGCTGCTGGAGCTGTCCGGCGCCACCCTGCTGCTGCTGGACGAGCCGACGGACAACCTCGATCTGCACTCGGCGGAGGCGCTCGAGACGGCGCTGGAGGCGTTCGAGGGAACGGTGCTCGCGGTCACCCACGACCGGTGGTTCGCCCGCCGGTTCGACCGCTTCCTGGTCTTCGGCGCGGACGGCGCGGTCTACACCTCGGACGAGCCGGTCTGGGACGAGACCCGAGTGGTCCGGGAGCGCTGACCGGTGACGTCGGTGCGGCGGATCAGGCGCCGAAGCGCTCGACGGCACGCATCTTGTTCACCGCATCCAGCGCCGCCACCTTGTAGGCCTCGGACAGGGTCGGGTAGTTGAAGACCGTGTCGACCAGGTGGTCGACGGTGCCGTCGCAGGTCATGATCGCCTGCCCGAGGTGGACCAGCTCGGTGGCCTGGGATCCGAACACGTGCACCCCGAGCAGCCGGCGGGTACGGGTGGAGACCAGAAGCTTCAACATGCCGTAGGAGTCGCCGATGATCTGCCCGCGGGCCAGTTCGCGGTAGCGCGAGATGCCCACCTCGTAGGGCACCGACGAGGTGGTCAGCTCGTCCTCGGTGTGCCCGCAATAGCTGATCTCCGGAATCGTGTAGATCCCGATCGGCTGCAGCGCCACCAGGCTGTTGGCCGGCTCGTCGCAGGCGTGGTAGGCCGCGAGTCGTCCCTGCTCCATCGAGGTGGCGGCCAGCGCCGGGAACCCGATCACATCACCCACGGCGTAGATGTGGCCGACCAGGGTCTGGTAGTTCGGGCCGACCGAGATCCGCCCCCGGCCGTCGGCGCTCAGCCCGGCGTTCTCCAGCTCCAGCTCCTCGGTCGAGCCCTGCCGGCCAGCGGAGTACATCACGGTGTCGGCCGGGATCCGCTTGCCGCTGGCCAAGGTGGTGATCGTGCCGTGCTCGTTGGCCTCCACCGCCGACACCGTCTCGCCGAACCGGAAGCTCACCGACAGGTCACGCAGGTGGAACTTCAGCGCCTCGACCACCTCGGAGTCGCAGAAGTCGAGCATCCGATCCCGGGACTCGACCACGGTCACCCGTGAGCCGAGCGCGGCGAACATCGAGGCGTACTCGATCCCGATCACGCCGGCGCCCACCACCACCAGCGAGCGGGGGATCGTGGTCAGCCCCAGGATCCCGTCCGAGTCCAGGATCCGGACGTCGTCGAAGGCCACCGTGGCCGGGCGGGCCGGGCGGGTACCGGTGGCGATCACGACCTTGTCGGCGCTCACCCGGCGCTCGGCGTCGTCGTCCAGCCGGACGGCGACCAGGTGGTCGTCGACGAAGCGTGCCGTGCCGTGCAGCAGGTCGACCCCGTTGCGGAACAGCTGACTGCGGATCACCTCGATCTCCCGCCCGATCACATGCTGGGTGCGGGAGAGCAGATCGGTGACCGTGATGTCGTCCTTGACCCGGTAGTTCTGCCCGTACAGGTCGCGCATGTTCATGCCGGTCAGATACAGCACCGCCTCGCGCAGGGTCTTGGAGGGGATGGTGCCGGTGTTGATGCACACCCCGCCGACCATGCTGCGCCGTTCGACCACGGCCACTCGACGGCCCAGCTTCGCCGCGGCGATGGCTGCCTTCTGCCCACCTGGGCCCGAGCCGAGGACCAGGACGTCGTAGTCGAACGGTGACATCGGCTGCTCCTGCGGGCACGAGGGGAAGGGTGATCAGGCTGTTGCTCAGCGTGCTGCATGGACGCGTTTTGACCCCTTGCCGACGCGCCGGTAACCTTGCGGGTCGTTGTGGTATTCCGTTCGTTTCCTGCGGACGGAGCCCGCGGCAGGTGTCCCTGGACAGCTCCGGGCGCCGCGCCGCGACAGACATCCGGATGAGGACGAAGGTACGACCGTGCGCACGTACACCCCCAAGCCAGCCGACGTCGAGCGTCGCTGGCACGTCATCGACGCGACCGACGTCGTCCTCGGCCGGCTCGCCGTCCAGGCGGCGACGCTGCTGCGCGGCAAGCACAAGGCGACCTTCGCCCCGCATGTCGACACCGGCGACTTCGTGATCGTGATCAACGCCGACAAGGTCGCGCTGACCGGTAACAAGCGGGAGCAGAAGAAGGCCTACCGCCACTCCGGCTACCCGGGCGGCCTGACCGCCGTCGGATACGTCGACCTGTTGGCCAAGCACCCGGAGCGTGCGGTCGAGAAGGCTGTGCGCGGCATGCTCCCCAAGAACACCCTGGGCCGGGCGCAGCTCAGCAAGCTCAAGGTGTACGCGGGTCCGGAGCACCCCCACCAGGCGCAGCAGCCGGCGCCGTTCGAGATCACCCAAGTCGCGCAGTAAAGGACCAGGAGAATCGTGGCCGAGACCACCAGCGAGCCGAACGAGGGGCTCACAGACGCCGATGCCGGCGTCGACACCGTCGATGCTGTCGACGACGCGGACGCCCCCAGCAGCTACAGCACGAGCACCCCCGCGCTTCGTGGGGGTGGCTCCAGCATCACCGCCCCGGGCGCGGCCACTGGCCGGCGCAAGGAGGCGATCGCCAGGGTCCGCCTGGTTCCCGGCTCCGGTACCTGGAAGATCAACGGCCGCACGCTCGAGGCCTACTTCCCGAACAAGGTGCACCAGCAGCTGGTCAACGAACCCTTCCGGGTGACCGAGCTCGAGGGCCGGTTCGACGTGATCGCCCGCATCCACGGCGGCGGCTCGTCCGGCCAGGCCGGCGCGCTCCGCCTGGGCGTGGCCCGGTCGCTGAACGGGATCGACGTCGACGCGAACCGCCCCACGCTGAAGAAGGCCGGATTCCTGACCCGTGACGCACGGGTGAAGGAGCGCAAGAAGGCCGGTCTCAAGAAGGCGCGCAAGGCGCCGCAGTACAGCAAGCGCTGAGGCGTGGGACGCCTCTTCGGCACCGACGGGGTTCGCGGTCTCGCCAACCGTGACGTCACCGCCGAGATGGCCCTCGACCTCGCCGTCGCCGCGGCGCACGTCCTGGCCGAGGTCGGTGCCTTCGCCGGGCACCGACCGCGGGCGGTCATCGGCCGGGATCCGCGCGCCTCGGGGGAGTTCCTCTCCGCCGCGGTGACCGCGGGGCTGGCCAGCGCCGGTGTCGACGTGTACGACGCCGGGGTGATCCCCACCCCGGCGGTCGCGGCGCTGGTCGCCGACATGGGCGCCGACCTGGGCGTCATGTTGTCGGCCTCGCACAACCCGATGCCCGACAACGGGATCAAGTTCTTCGCCAAAGGCGGGCACAAGCTGCCCGACGACGTCGAGGACACGATCGAGCAGCGCATGGGTGAGGACTGGCAGCGGCCCACCGGCGGCGACGTCGGCCGCGTACTGCCCCTGCCCGGTGCGACTGAGCGCTACGTCGACCGGCTGGTCGCCACGCTGCCGCACCGGTTGGACGGGCTGAAGGTCGTGGTGGACTGCGCCCACGGCGCCGCCAGCAAGGCCTCGCCCGCGGCGCTGCGTGCCGCCGGTGCCGAGGTGATCGTGATCGGTGCCGAGCCCGACGGCCGCAACATCAACGACGGCTACGGCTCGACCCACCTCGAGCACCTGCGCGACGCCGTGGTGAGCAACGACGCTGTCGCGGGGATCGCCCATGACGGGGACGCCGACCGCTGCCTGGCCATCGACCACCTGGGCCGCGATGTGGACGGCGATCAGATCATGGCCGTGCTGGCGCTGGCCTTCCGCGACCGCGGGGCGCTGCGCGAGGACACCCTGGTCGCCACGGTGATGAGCAACCTCGGTCTCCTGCTCGCGATGCAGCGCGAGGGCGTGCACGTGGTGCAGACCGCCGTCGGCGACCGATACGTGCTCGAGGAGATGCGCCGTGGCGGGTACTCCCTGGGCGGGGAGCAGTCCGGCCACGTGGTGATGCTCGACCACGCCACCACCGGCGACGGGCTGCTCACCGGCCTGCACCTGCTGGCCCGGGTGGCCCAGACCGGGCGCCCACTGGCCGACCTCGCCGCCGTGATGCAGCGGTTGCCACAGGTGCTGGTCAACGTGCGTGGCGTGGACAAGGCGCGGGCCTCCTCCGACGAGCAGGTCGCCGCCGCCGTGGCCAAGGCCGAGGCGGAACTGGGCGGGGCCGGTCGGGTGCTGCTGCGACCCTCGGGCACCGAGCCGCTGGTCCGGGTGATGGTCGAGGCCGCCGAGAGCGACCACGCCCGCCGGATCGCGGACACCCTCGCCGTGGTGGTCAAGGAGCGGTTGGCGCTCTAGGAGACTTCGTCTGGTCAGACCTTGCGCAGGCGTACATGGGCAATCGAGTGGTCGGCACTCTTGACCAGCACCAGCCGGGCACGGTCCCTGGTAGGGCGCACGTTGTGCACCAGGTTGGGCTCGTTGATCTCGTGCCAGATCTGCTTGGCGGTGGCCACCGCCTCGTCGTCGGTCAGCCAGGCATACCGGTGGAAATACGACTCCGGGTCTGCGAAGGCGGTCTTCCGCAGGCGCAGGAACCGCTGCACGTACCAATGCCGGATGTACTCGCGTCTGGCGTGCACGTAGATGGAGAAGTCGAACAGGTCGCTCAGTGCCATCGCCTTGCGTCGCTCGCCGTCCCGACGCACGAACGAGGCCGGCTGCAGCACGTTCAGCCCTTCGACGATCAGCACGTCCGGACGCCGGACGACGATCTGCTCGCCGGGCACGATGTCGTAGGTCAGGTGGGAGTACAGCGGGGCGCGCACCTCCGCCTCGCCGGACTTCACCGCGCTTACGAAGCGGAGCAGGGCACGGCGGTCGTAGGACTCAGGAAAACCCTTGCGGTGCAACAGGCCGCGGCGCTCCAATTCGGCGTTGGGGTAAAGGAATCCATCGGTGGTGACCAGCTCGACGTTTGGCGTCTGCGGCCAGTGCGACAGCAGCTCGCGCAGGATGCGCGAGGTGGTCGACTTGCCCACCGCGACCGAGCCGGCGACACCGATCACGAAGGGGGTACGCTCCGGGGCCTCGCCCAGGAAGGTCGACGTCGCGGCGTGCAGGCCTCGGGTGGCGCCCACGTACAGGTCGATCAACCGGGACAGCGGCAGGTAGACGTCGGCCACCTCGCTCAGGTCGATCCGTTCGCCGAGCCCGGCCAGGGCGGCCAGGTCGTCGGCGGTGAGCCGCAGGGGAGTGTTCTCCCGCAGTCGGCTCCAGCTGGACCTGTCGAGTTCCACGTACGGGGACACTCCGGCATTGTGCCTGCCCGACAACTAGGCTGAGGCGCATGTGCGGAATCGTGGGCTACGTCGGCAGCAGTGATGATCTGCAGGCGCTCGACGTGGTGATGGGCGGCCTGGGCCGGCTCGAGTACCGCGGGTACGACTCCGCAGGGGTGGCCCTGCAGACCGATCAGGGCATGGTGATCGAGAAGCGCTCGGGAAAGCTTGCCCGGCTGGCCGAGGCCCTACAGACCGAGCCGTTACCGCCGTCCCTGACCGGGATCGGGCACACCCGGTGGGCCACGCACGGCGGGCCGACCGACGCCAATGCCCACCCGCACCTGGGCGGTGGCGGCGCGCTCGCCGTCGTCCACAACGGGATCATCGAGAACTACGCTGCGCTCAAGGCCGAGTTGCTGGCCGACGGGGTGGAGTTCTCCAGTGAGACCGACACCGAGGTGGCGGCCCACCTGCTGGCCAGGGAGTACGCCCGCACGCACGATCTGTCCGAGGCGATGCGTGCCGTCGTGCGTCGGTTGAACGGAGCATTCACCCTGCTCGCGCTGCACGCCGACGTGCCGGGGGTGATCGTCGCCGCTCGCCGCAACTCGCCGCTCGTGGTCGGGCTTGGCGACGGTGCCAACTACCTCGGGTCGGACGTCGCCGCATTCATCGCGCACACCCGGGAGGCGATCGAGCTCGGCCAGGATCAAGTGGTCACGATCACCGCCGACAGCGTGAGCATCACCGACTTCGCGGGCGACGCCGTCCAGGGCCGGCGGTTCTGCGTGGACTGGGACGCCTCGGCCGCCGAGAAGGGTGGCTACCCCAACTTCATGTCCAAGGAGATCAACGAGCAGCCGCACGCGGTGGCGGACACCCTGCTCGGGCGCACCGACGCCACCGGTCGGATGGTCCTCGACGAGCTGCGGATCGATGAGCAGGAACTGCTCACCATCGACAAGATCGTCGTGATCGCCTGTGGGACTGCCGCGTATGCCGGCCAGGTGGCGAAGTACGCGATCGAGCACTGGTGCCGGATCCCGGTCGAGGTGGAACTGGCGCACGAGTTCCGCTACCGCGACCCGGTGGTGAACGAGCGCACCCTGGTGGTCGCCATCTCGCAGTCCGGGGAGACCATGGACACGATCATGGCGGTGCGCCACGCTCGCGAGCTGGGGGCCAGGGTGATCGCCGTCTGCAACACCCACGGCTCGACCATCCCGCGGGAGTCGGACGCGGCGCTCTACACCCACGCCGGCCCTGAGGTCGCCGTCGCCTCGACCAAGGCGTTCCTGGCTCAGATCACTGCCTGCTACGTGCTCGGGCTCTACCTGGCCGAACTGCGCGGCACCAAGACCCGCGACGAGGTGGCCGAGGTACTGACCCAGCTGCACGCCATGCCGGACAAGATCGCGAAGGTGCTGGACAGCCTGGACCAGGTGCGCCAGATGGCCCGCTGGATGGCCGACACCCGCTCGGTGCTCTTCCTGGGCCGCCACGTCGGCTACCCGGTGGCCATGGAGGGGGCGCTCAAGCTCAAGGAGCTGGCCTACATCCATGCCGAGGGGTTCGCCGCCGGTGAGCTCAAGCACGGTCCGATCGCGCTGATCGAGCCCGGTCAGCCGGTGTTCGTGATCGTGCCCTCGCCGCACGAGCCCAACTCGCTGCACGCCAAGGTGGTCTCCAACATCCAGGAGATCAATGCGCGCGGGGCACGCACGATCGTGATCGCCGAGGAGGGCGACGACGACGTGGTGCCTTACGCCAGCGAGGTGATCCGGATCCCGGCCTCGCCGACCCTGTTGTCGCCGCTGCTGGCCGTGGTGCCGCTGCAGGTGTTCGCCTGTGAACTGGCCACGGCGAAGGGGCTGGACGTCGACCAGCCACGCAACCTGGCCAAGTCGGTCACGGTCGAGTAGGACGCGGACGGTGCTCCTCTCGTGATCATCGGTGTCGGGATCGACGTGGTCGACATCGCCCGGTTCGGCCGTCAGCTCGAGCGGACGCCGGCCCTGCGCGAGCGCCTGTTCACCGAGCCCGAGCAGGCCCTCTCGCTGGAGAGCCTGGCTGCCCGGTTCGCGGCCAAGGAGGCCCTGGCGAAGGCGCTCGGTGCCCCGGTGGGCATGGCCTGGCACGACGTGACCGTGCTGCGACCGCACGCGACCAAGCCGGAGCTGTCGGTGAGCGGCGCGGTGGCAGCCCGGGCGGCGGAGCTGGGTGTGGTGAACCTGCACCTGTCCATCTCCCACGACGCCGGCATCGCCAGCGCGGTCGTGGTGGCGGAGGGCGCCTGATGCTGCGTGCCTGGACGGTCGCCGAGAACCGGGCCGCCGAGGCCGTGCGCCTCGCCCAGGTGCCGGACGGCGCATTGATGCAGCGTGCGGCGGCCGGGCTGGCCGCGGTGTGCGCGCGGGAGCTGCGGGCCCGATCCGGCGGCGTCAGCGGGCGTCGCGTGGTGCTGCTGGTGGGCGCGGGCAACAACGGGGGCGATGCGCTCTGGGCGGGCGCCCGGTTGGCGGCACGGGGCGCCAAGGTGGATGCCGTGCTGCTGGCCGGGGTGCAGCACACCCATGCCGAGGGGTTGGCCGCGTTGCAGGTGGCCGGCGGCTCGGCCGCCGAGCCTGGGGGGTCGCGGCCGGACGTCCCCGCGGGGACGCACCTGGTGATCGACGGCATCGTCGGGCTGGGCGGAGCAGCCGGTCTGCGTGAGCAGGCCGCCGAGGTGGTGGCCGGCGTCCCCGCCGGAGCATGCGTGGTGGCGGTGGACCTGCCGAGCGGGGTCGACCCGGACACCGGGGAGCTGCCGCCCCCCGACGGTCACGGCCGGGCCCGACACGTGCGGGCCGACGTGACGGTGACCTTCGGCGCCCTCAAGCCCTGCCTCCTGCTGCCGCCGGCGAGCTGGGCGGCGGGCCGGGTGGAACTGGTCGACCTCGGCCTCGGCCCGCTGCTGACCGCGCCGCCGGCCGTCGAACGGCTGCAGACCGCCGACGCCGCGGCGCTCTGGCCGGTGCCGGCCGAGGCCGGGCACAAGTACCTACGTGGTGTGCTCGGAGTGATCGCCGGGTCGGACACCTACCCCGGTGCCGCCGTGCTGGCCGTGGGCGGTGCGCTGAGGGCCGGAGTGGGCATGGTGCGCTATCACGGCCCGGCCGGGGCCCGCCGGGCGGTGCTCACCGCCTGGCCGGAAGCGGTGCCGGCGCCCGGGCGGGTGCAGGCCTGGATGGTCGGCCCGGGCCTCGACCCGGCCGCCGCGGGCGACGGCACGGTGGACGACGGGCAGGTGGAGGCCGCTCGGGAGGCGCTCGGCACGGGGGTGCCGGTGGTCGCCGACGCGGGTGCGCTGTCCCTGCTGCCCGAGCGGTGCCCACCCGCCACGCTGCTCACCCCGCATGCCGGTGAGCTTGCCGTCCTGCTGAGCGCCCGCGGTGAGCCCACGGACCGGGCGGCGGTCGAGGCCCGCCCGCTCCAGCACGCCCGCCGGGCCGCGGTGCTGACCGGGGCCACAGTGCTGCTGAAGGGCCCGACCACCCTGGTCGTGCCGCCCGACGGCCCGGTCCGCAGTCAGGCCGACGCCACGCCCTGGCTGGCCACCGCCGGCGCCGGTGACGTGTTGGCCGGCGTGGCCGGCGCGCTGCTGGCCGCCGGCCTGGGCCCGCTCGACGCCGGGTCCCTGGCCGCCCTGGTGCATGGCCGAGCGGCCCGGCTTGCCGGCGCCGGCGGCCCTCTGGCTGCCAGTGACGTGGCCAGGTGCCTGCCGAGGGTGATCTCGGAATTGGTGCGGTCGAACGCGTGACTGGGAGACTTGCGGGATGACCGAACGGACCGAGCGGGCCAAGGTGGGCCTGCTCTCGCTGGGCGTGGGCCTGGCCGCAGCCGGCGTGGGCGCCGCGCTCGGGGTCGCCGCCGAGCGCGTGGCGGTCGGTCGGCCGCTGCTGCCGCCGTTCGGTGGTGCCCCCGGCGACGGCGAGGACTACGGCGACCTGCACACCCCCGGGACCGTGGTGCTCGCAGACGACAGCACCCGCCTGCATGTGGAGGTCGAGGAACCGGACGGCGAGGGCCTGGCCACCGCGGACGGCGAGCAGGTCACCGTGGTGCTCAGCCACGGCTACGCCCTGACCATGGACTCCTGGCACTTCCAGCGCAAGGCGCTGCGCGGCGACGTCCGCATGGTGCTCTGGGATCAACGCGGTCACGGTCGCTCGGCCACCGGCCCCCAGGGTTCGGCGACGATCGACCAGCTCGGCTCGGACCTGTCCGAGGTGCTCGACGCGGTGGCGCCGAACGGCCCGCTGATCCTGATCGGACATTCCATGGGCGGGATGACCGTGATGTCCCTGGCCCATCGCCGTCCGGAACTGTTCCGCGACCGGGTGATCGGCGTGGCGCTGGTCTCCTCCAGCGCAGGCGGGCTGCAGGACGTCGACCTGGGCCTGGCCGGGCTCGGCCGCCTCGTGCAGTGGCTGGCCCCTCCGGCGGTCAAGGTGCTCACCCGCACCCCACGGCTGGTCGAGCACGGCCGCAGGATCGGCAGCGACCTGGAGACGGTGCTGGTGCGGCGCTACTCCTACGCATCCCCGGTCTCGAACGCGCTGGTCCGGTTCACCGGCGAGATGATCGCCTCCACCCGGCTCGGAGTGATCTCCGACTTCCTGCCCACGTTCCCCGCCCACGACAAGCGCGAGGCACTGATTGCGCTGGACGGGGTGGAGACGCTGGTGATCGTGGGGGACAGCGATCTGCTCACCCCGGCCGACCACAGTGAGGACATCGTGGCCCGTCTGCCCGGTGCCGAGCACGTCGTCGTCCGCGAGGGTGGACACCTGCTGATGCTCGAGCACCCCGAGGTGGTCAATGCCCACCTGCACGAGTTGATCGCGCGGGCGCTCCGGGCCGGGCGGGAGAATCCGGACGCCGCGCGAGGTGGACGGGGGCCGGTTCGTCGGCCGTCGTCGGTGCGGCGTACGGTGACGTCGCTACGTCGCCGGCGGCGACCACGCGGCGGCGCAGCGTGACCGCCTGCGTGACCCAGGCGCCCCGATAGGGCACGATCTGTCCTGCAACGAGACTCGGGAGGTGGAGTGACCGGAGCCCATCGAGCCCACACGACCGCACGGGGTGTGCCGACTGCGCGGGCCAACCTGGTGGTGCCGACCGCCGATGCCATGCGGATGCTCGGCGCCCGGCTGGCCCTGCTGCTGCGCCCCGGTGACCTCGCCGTGCTCACCGGTGACCTCGGCGCCGGGAAGACCACGCTCACCCAGGGCATCGGCACCGGCCTCGGGGTGCGCGAGATGATCAGCAGTCCGACCTTCGTGATCGCCCGGGTGCACCCCTCGCTGGTCGGCGGTGCCGATCTGGTGCACGTCGACGCCTACCGGCTCGGCTCGTTGGCCGAGGTCGACGACCTCGATCTCGACGCCTCCCTGGACCGTTCGGTGACCGTCGTGGAATGGGGCGAGGGTCTGGTCGAGGACCTTGCTCCGGACCGGCTCGAGGTGCTCATCCGGCGTCCCCGCGGGGACGCCGACGGCGGGGCCGATGTGGCCCCGACGGACGGCGACGAGAACCGGTATGTGTCGATCTCCGGTTTCGGGCCCCGCTGGGACGGCGTGAGCTTCCCCACGTCGGTCGGCTGAGGGCCGGCACGTCGGTGCTGCTTGCCCTGGACACCTCGGGCGCCACGGTCACCGTCGCCCTGCACGCGGGCGACCCTGATCCCGGTGCTGAGGGCGGGCCGGACGGCCTGCTCGCGGAGCGGACCGTGGAGCAGGCGAGCCAGCACGCCGAGCGGCTGGCTCCGCTGATCGCCGAGGTGCTGGCCGCGGCCGACGCCGTGATCGAGGAGGTCGAGGCGGTCGCGGTCGGGGTCGGCCCTGGTCCGTTCACCGGGCTACGGGTAGGCCTGGTCACCGCGAGGGTGCTGGGCCTGGCCCGTGAGGTGCCCGTCTACGGGGTGTGCTCGCTGGACGCCCTGGCCCAGCAGGTGGTCGACGCCGGATGCCTCCCGGGCACCGACGACGCCTTCCTGGTGGCTGCCGACGCCCGACGGCGCGAGGTCTACTGGGCCGCCTACCGGGTCGTCGACGGCTCAGCCGAGCGGAGGGCGGACCCGGCCGTGGCGGCGCCGTCGGATGTTCCGGTTCAGGGCCGGCCGGTCTTCGGCCGGGGAACGCTGCTGTACCCGGAGCAGCTCGGGGGCGCCCACGAGGGCGCTCCACTGGACGTGTGCGCCGCCGCGGTGGCCCGTCTCGCCCTCCGGCTGATGGCCACCGGCGACACGCTGGAGCCGCAGCCGATGTACCTGCGCCGCCCGGATGCCGCGCCGCCCGGTGTTCGCAAGCGCGTGCGGTGATGGCGATCCGGCTGGACCGGCTGCGCTGGTGGCACCTGGAGTCCGCGGCGAGACTGGACGCCGAGCTGTTCGGGGCCACGGCGTGGAGCGCCGAGACCTTCTGGTCTGAGCTGGCCAGGCCCGAGAGTCGTTGGTACGCAGGGGCTTTCGACGGTGATCGACTGGTCGGCTACGCCGGCCTGATGGTCACCGACGGGCAGGGCGACGTGCAGACCATGGCCGTCTCACCGCAGGCACGCCGCAGCGGGCTGGGCAGCCGGCTGCTGCAGGCGTTGCTCGGCGAGGCGCAGAAGCGGGAGGCGGCCTCGATGCTGCTCGAGGTGCGTGCCGACAACGCGGCCGCGATCGGGCTCTACACCCAGGCCGGATTCGAACGGATCGCGATCCGCCGCGGCTACTACCAACCCGAGGGGCAGGACGCCCACATCATGCAGAGGCAGATCATGACAAGGAGCAGGCAGAGGTGAACGTGCCGACGAACGAGGGCCCGCTGGTCCTGGGCATCGAGACCTCGTGCGACGAGACCGGGGTCGGTCTGGTGCGCGGCGAGCAGCTGCTGGTCGACGCCATCGCCAGCTCGGTGGACGAGCACGCCCGGTTCGGCGGGGTGGTGCCCGAGGTCGCCAGCCGTGCCCACCTCGAGGCCATGGTGCCGACGATCGAGCGTGCCTGCGCCGAGGCCGGCGTGCGGCTGGACGACGTCGACGCGATCGCGGTCACCTCGGGGCCGGGACTGGTCGGAGCGCTCACCGTAGGGGTGGCCGCGGCCAAGGCCCTCGCTCTCGGCCTCGGGGTACCGCTCTACGGGCTCAACCATCTGGCCGCGCACGTGGCCGTCGACACCCTCGAGCACGGCCCGTTGCCGCAGCCGGTGATGGCGTTGCTGGTCTCGGGCGGGCATTCCTCGCTGCTGCTGGTGCCCGATGTCACCGGGGAGATCACCCCGTTGGGGCGGACCATCGACGACGCCGCGGGCGAGGCCTTCGACAAGGTGGCCCGGCTGCTCGGCCTGCCCTTTCCCGGCGGTCCGCACATCGACCGGATGGCGGCCTCGGCCGGGGACGCCGCCCGGAGCGCGATCGCCTTCCCGCGCGGGCTGACCTCGGCGCGGGACCTGGAGCGACACCGCTACGACGTGTCCTTCTCCGGCCTGAAGACGGCGGTGGCGCGCTGGGTCGAGCACCGTGAGGACACCGGGCAGCCGGTGCCGGTGGCGGACGTCGCGGCCTCCTTCCAGGAGGCGGTGGTCGATGTGCTGACCCGCAAGGCACTGCTGGCCTGTCAGGAGTCCGGTGTGGACACCCTGCTGATCGGGGGCGGGGTGGCCGCCAACGCGCGGCTCCGCTCGCTCGCCCAGGAGCGCTGCGACGCCGCCGGGGTGACGCTGCGGGTGCCGCGGCCAGGGCTGTGCACGGACAACGGGGCCATGGTGGCCGCGCTCGGCTCGCTGATGGTGGCCGCCGGGCGGGCGCCCTCCGAGCTGGGGCTGCCGGTGGACTCCTCGATGCCGGTGACCCTGGTCCAGGCCTGAATCACCAGGGGCGGACGAGCTCGACCTCCCGCGGGTCGTCCTGCGGCGCCCAGCCCTGGGCGCCCTCGGTGTAGGCCAGCTGGGGCCCGTAGGCGGCAAGAGCGGCCACCGCGGCGATCAGCCGCTCGACGTGCTCGGCGGTGGTGGCCAGCCCGATGCTGGCGCGCACCGCGGTCGCCGACCCCTGGCCGGCCAGCAGGTGGTCGACCAGGAGGTGGGCGCAGAACTTGCCGTCGCGCACGCCGATCCCGTGCTCGACCGACAGGGCGGCCGAGACCAGGGACGAGGGCAGTCCGTCGACGGTGAAGGCCAGCACCGCGACCCGGTCGTGCTCGGGGGCGAACAACGAGTGGCAGCGCACGCCGGGGATCGCCGCGAAACCGGCCCGCAGCCGCGCGGCCAGGGCCTCCTCGTGCGCCTCGATCGCCGCGCGGTGGGCGCTCAGCGTGGAGCAGGCCGCGGCGAGCGCGATCGCCCCGATCACGTTGGGGCTGCCACCCTCGTGCCGGGCAGCGCCGGTGGCCCACTGCGCGCGAGGCACGGTGTCGTCACCAGCGCTCACCCGCGCGGTGGCGCCGCCACCGATCAGGTAGGGCGACGCGGCGTCCAGCCAGTCGGCCCGACCGACCAGCGCGCCGGCGCCGAACGGCGCGTAGAGCTTGTGGCCGGAGAAGGCGACGTAGTCGATGCCACTGCCGGCGAGGTCGATCCGGCGGTGCGGGGCGAGCTGGGCGGCATCCAGGGCGAACCGGGCACCGTGCCGGGCAGCGACCTCGGCCAGGCGATCGATCGGCCAGACCTCGCCGGTGACGTTCGAGGCCCCGGTCACCACGACCAGCCGGTGAGCCGAGGTGAGCGTGGCCAGCGCGGCGTCCAGGCCGGTCACGGCGTCGTCCGCGCTGCTCGGCACGGGCAGGGTGACCGTGCGCTCGGGCCCCCAGGGCAGCAGCGTCGAGTGGTGCTCCGTGGCGTAGACGACCACAGTGGTGTCCGCCGGGAGGGCGTTCGCCAGCACGGCCCAGGAGTCGGTGGTGGTGCGGGTGAAGACGACCAGGTCGCCGTCCGGGCCGGGGCGGGCGCCGGCGAACCGGGCCACCTCGGCGCGCGCCTCCTCGTACCACTGGCTGGTCACCCGGCTGGCGTACCCGTTGCCCCGGTGCACCGAGGAGTAGGTGCGCAGGGCCCGGTCGACGGCGTTCTTCACGCTCGCCAGGGCCGGTGTGGACGCCGCGTGGTCGAGGTTGGCGTAGTCCAGGACCCCGTCTGCGGCGGGCACCAGGAGGTCCTGGGACACCGTGGCCGGCACGGTTGCCCGGGCGGTGGCCGGGGCGGTACAGGTGCCGAGGAGGGAGGCGGTGGCCAGCGGCATCGGAATGCTCCACAGGGTCCGGGACCCGGGGGTGGGTCCGCACTTGCCCGCATCGGTATCGATACGGGCCAGGTCGTCACCCGGAGCACCCCGCCGCGGAGGAGGGTTGCCGGCCAGCAAGCCGGGGCTATGCGCTGGCACTCATGACCGTGGGAGACGGTAGGCCATCGCCCGGTACGACGTCCAGTGGGTGACCCACCTGGTCGGCCCGGCCTAGAGGCCGGCGAACAGGTCGGTCTCCAGGCCCTCGGCGTTCAGCGGGCCGCGGGGGCCCTTGGCGATCCGGTAGAACTCGACCCCCCACACCGACTCGCCGTCCTCGCCGGACATGGCGAAGAACGGGCCGTCCTCAGTGATCTGCGTGGCGTGGGCCTTCAGCGCGGCCATCTTGCGCGACGCGAACTCGGTGGCCTCGACCATGGCGGCAAGGTTGGCGTCCTCGGTGACGAACGGCGGCAGAGGCCCGTCGGGGTCGACGCCCTGGAACGACGTCAGGTCACCGGCGGCGCGCAGCCGGCGCAGGCCCTCCCTCATCCGGCTGGCCGACATGGCCCCCCAGTAGATCTTGGCGATCTCCCACGGCGCACCCAGGTCGGGGCGGTAGGAGGGTACGGCCGCCAGCGCCACCGCGTACATGGCGACCCGGTGCGCCTGGATGTGATCGGGGTGTCCGTAGCCACCGAACTCGTCATAGGTGATCATCACCTGGGGCCGGACCTCGCGGATCACCGGCACCAGGTCGTTGGCCGCCTGGGTCAGATCGGCTGCAGCGAAGGCGTTCTCGTGCACGTCGTCGGCCGCGATCGCATGGCCGTCGTCGTGCCACTGCATGCCCGAGTCCCGGTAGCGGCCGAAGCCCCCGAGGAACCGGTGGTCGGTGACTCCCAGCTCGCGCATGGCATCGGCCAGTTCACCCCGGCGGTGCTCGCCGAGCGCATCGTCCTGATCGGCGGCGAGGTGCTCGAGCCCGGGCACCAGGATCTCGCCCAGTTCGCCCGCGGTGCAGGTGACCAGGGTGACCCCGCGCCCCTGCGCGACGTAGGCGGCCATGGTGGCTCCCTGGCCGATCGACTCGTCGTCCGGGTGGGCGTGGACGAGCAGCAGCCGCTCGGCGGGGGTCTCAGTCATGGGGCGTCCCAGTCATCCGGCAAGCCTAACCGAGCGGTCCGACATTGCCCGGTCGGGGGGTATCAGGAGGGTGCGCGACAGATTTGTAGGTGACCATGATCAGGTTCCGCAGGGGGCGAGGTTGGTGACCGGGATCTGAGTGTGGGGGTGTGTCCAGATCTGGTCCCAGGGGCCGCTGGCTTGTTGGCAGCGCAGGGTGAGGATGCCGGTGGCGCCGGGGGTGGTCCAGCGCATGCCGGAGAGTTTGAGGCGTTGGCCGATGACGGCTTTGCAGCCGGCTTCGACGTGGCCGGAGCCGATGAACATGCCGAGTTTCCGGTAGTGGGCGTAGCGCATCCGGACGGTGTTGGTGCGGAAGTAGGTCAGGGCCTTGTCCCGGTCGGTGGCCTTGACTCCGACCAGGGGGTATTCGGGGGCGGTGGCGGCGGCGATGATCGCTTCGATGTCGCCGTCGTCGAGTTCGTCGAGCCGGTCGGCGAGCCATTGGTCGGGGTCGGTGACGATGAACGCGAGGGTGGCGGCCAGGGTGTGCAGGTGTTCGCGGGCGTGGTAGATGTCCACGATCTGGGTGGCTTCGGGCAGGAGCTTGCCGGCCAGGTTCCAGATCCAGACGGCCCCGTCGCCCAGGACGACGAGTTGGCGGATGTGGTCGCCGCCGCGGCGGCGGGCCTCGGCGGCGACCAGGGGCCCGAACTCGGCGGCGGGGGCGAAGGAGGCCAGGTAGCTGGAGGAGCCGGGCTCACGCACCGGGTACCCGTCGTCGTCGAGTTCGGACTGGGTGAAGACGCACGCGAGCTTGACCTCGCGGGTGCGGGCCCGCCCGTCGTCGGGCAGTGTCCCGCCGTGGGTGTCGGGGCGGTCGGTCTTGCCGGCCCGGCCCGCGGTTTCGGCGGGGGTCATCGGCACGCCGGTGCCGTCGATCGCGACGTAGAGGATGTCCGGTAACGGTGAGGGTGGCAGCGGGACCAGGGTCCGGGCCCGGATCGCCTCGGCCCGGGCGGTGATCGCCGCCGCGGCGGCCTGCCCGTCGGCCTCCGCGGCCCGCTGGACGGCCTTGGCGTTCACCTGCACGCCGGCCAGGTCGCCCAGCAGCCGCCCGGCGGGCGCGAACGGCGCCGCCGCACCGGCCCGGTCGATCATCGCGCGTAGCCCCGGGGTCAGGCACGTGCCGGTCACACCCAACTGCTCGTCCCGGGGCGCCCGGCCGTGCCCGCAGGCGGCGCAGTGGTACCAGGCCCGCCGCAACGCCACCGGCCCGAGCACCGTGTGCAGAGTCTTGTCCCGGTAGCCGACGAACTCGCCCTGATGCCCGTGCCCGCAGTCGATGCGTTGCCCGCGGTGACCGGGATCGGCGCCCAGCAGCCGCCCCAGCAACGACCCACCCAACGCCAGCACCGCCGTACGGATCGCCAGCTCCACCGCTTCCAGCCCGGCGCCGTCACCGGCAGACACCTGCCCGGCCACCTGCCCGGCCAGCAGGCACGTCAGCCGCGTGATCTCGGCGGTCGCCTCCGCCCGGATACCGGCTTCGAGCCCGTCCAGGCCCTGGCTGCAGAGCCCCCTTTTTCCCCGGGCGAGCCGGGGGGAGCATCTGCCGGGACGGCAGTCACGGGTCTGACCGCGCAGATCGCCTCGTTCACCGCCGCGATCGCCTCCACCAGTTGCTGGAACCGCGCCCACGCGGCGACCTCACGCTCGGCCTTGTCCAGCTCCGGGCCCGGCCGAACCCGCACATTGACCGTCTTCCCGCCCACCCACCGGGTCAGGTTGTACTGCGGCCCATGACCGGCATGCCCCGGCGCCGCGCACGCGCAATTGGGCTTGCCGCACCTGCGGCGCACCGCGTTCAGCGACCCCCGCCGGAAGTCACCCACCTGCGCCAGTTCCGCGAACAGCACCGCCCGTCGGGCCTCCAGCCCCGCCAGGTCCATGCCCGCCAGTACATCCACCACGACGCCTCCCCGATCTGAGTTTAAACCCCACTCAGACTAGGCTCGTGATCAGCTACAACCCGGCAGGCCTACAACCGTGTCGCACACCCGTATCAGGACGCCGCCTGCGCTCTCTGTCAGGGGAAACACCGACGAGGAGGAGCCATGCCGTCGCTCAACCAGGGTGCCTGGGTCGCCGGGACCACGGTCTATCGCTATGCCCACCACTCGATCCCGCGGATCCCGATCACGGGAGCGCCGGCCGACACGAACTTCTCTCGCTTCTCGATGCTGCACGACGGCAGTGCCTACCGGCTCTACGCCTTCCGGGGCAGCACCACAGACACGCTGTACCAGTTCGCCTGGAACGGCTCGTCGTACGCCCACGGCCACAATTCGATCCCGGTGCTCACGCTGGTCGGTGCCCCGGCGGACGTCGACCCGAGCAGCTTGTCGATGCTGCACAGCGGGAGCGCCTATCACGCCTACCTGCGCCGTCTTGGCGATCCGACGACGCTCTACCAGTTCATCTGGGCCTCGGGGACGACCACGTACGTCTGGGGCCGGGCGCCGTACCTGCCCACTCTGCGCGTCACCGGCTTCCCACCGGACACCGACTGGTCGCGCTGGGACATGCTGCACGACGGCAGCGACTACCGGATCTACGCCGGGCACTACGGCAGCACCGACCAGTGGGCGCAAGGGGCCTGGAACGCGGCAGCCGGCGCCTATCAGTACGGGTACTCCTCGATCCCGGAGTTGAGCATGCAGGGCTACCCGACGGACAGCGACGCAGGGCGTTCGGCCATGCTGCACGACGGCGCCGACTATCGCTTCTACTACCAGGCTCCCTAGTCTCGCCGGCTGCTCGCCATTCATCGGGCCCAGGCCGAACGGGTGCCCTACGAGAACCTCGACATCTACCGGGGTGCACCGCCGGGGATCGACCCGCAGGTCTCGGCCGAGCGCCTCGTGGCCGGTCGCGGCGGATACTGCTACCACCACAACGGGGCGCTGTCGGCTCTGTTGCGCACGCTGGGCCACCAGGTGCACCGCCATGGGGGAGGCGTCCGCAGCGAACCCTCGGACGACCTGCAGACCGCGATGGGCAACCACTGCGCCCTCACCGTGACCCTGGACGGCGAGGCATGGCTGGTCGATCGCGGACTCGGCGATGCGCTGTACGAGCCGATCCCCTCCGCAACGGTGGCGCCTTGTTCACGACCCGGCCCAGAACTCGTTCCACGACATGACCTTCCAGCTCGCGCCGGTGGGCATGTGCTCGCCACCCGGCCGGAGCCGCACGTCGTGAGCATCCTCGGCGTCTTCCTGCGCCGGACGCCGCCACGTGGTCCACCCGCGTGGCAGCCTACGGGGTACCCGCCGGTGAGAGTTGACGACCGCGCGGCCGTGCCTCGACGTCCTCCAGGAGGGTGCACCGTGACCGACCCGCGCCAGCAGTACCTGATCCGTTACGCCGGCTCCTTCGCCCCCTTCGTGGTCGAGCGCGCCGAGGGCTCCTGGGTGCACACCACCAACGGGCAGAAGATCCTCGACTTCACCTCCGGCCAGATCAGCTCGACCCTCGGCCACAACCATCCCCGGGTCGTCGCTGCGATCGAGCGATCCCTGCGGACGGCGATCCACCTCAACTCGTGGATGCTCGCCGAGGACGTGCTCGAGCTGGCCCGCCGGCTGGCCGAGCTGGTGCCCGACCCGTTGGACCGGACGATCCTTCTCAGCACCGGCTCCGAGACGAACGAGTTCGCGATCCGGATGGCCAAGGTGGCCACCGGGTGCTTCGAGATCGTCGGCCTGACCCGAAGCTTCCATGGGCTGCTGGCCGGCACCACGTCGGTCACGTTCTCCATGGGGCACAAAGGATCCGGCCCGCTGATGCCCGGCTCGTACGCCGTGCCGGCGCCGTACTGCTACCGCTGCCCGCTGCAGCTGACGCGGGACAGCTGCGCCCTGGCCTGCCTGGACCTCGGCTTCGAGATGGTGGACCAGCAGTCGGTGGGCTCCCTGGCCGGCATGATCGTCGAGCCGGTGCTGTCCACCGGTGGGGTGATCCCCCTGCCCCAGGGCTATCTCGCGGCGGCGAAGGTCAAGTGCGAGCAGCGCGGCATGATGCTGATCGTCGACGAGGCGCAGACCGGACTGGGCCGGGTCGGCGCGCTGTTCGCCTCGGTGGCCGACGGGGTGGTGCCCGACCTGCTGACCATGTCCAAGACCCTCGGCGGCGGGGTTCCGGTGGGGGCGACGATGACCAGTGCCGCGATCGAGCAGGCCTGTGTGGACGCCGGGCTGATGCATATCACCACCCACGTCAACGACCCGATGCTGGCCTCGGTCGGGCTGGCCGTGCTGGACGCGCTCGAGGAGGAGGACCTGGCTGCCCGGGCCGCGACGCTGGGGGAGTACCTGATGGCCGGGCTGCGTGAGCTGGGCGAGCGGCACGAGCAGATCGGCGACGTCCGGGGCCGGGGTCTGCTGGTCGGGCTGGAACTGGTCACCGACAGCGCGTCGAAGGCACCGGCTAACGCGCTCGGGGCCGCGGTCACCGAGGAATGCCTGCGCCGCGGCCTGTCGATGAACATCGTCAAGGGCGACGGATCGCAGACGAACTGCTTCCGGATGGCGCCTCCGCTGACCGTCACCACGGAGGAGATCGATCTGGCGGTGAGCATCATCGACGAGGCGATGACCGCCTGCCTGACGGCGAACCCCGCCCTCGCCACGCGTCCGGCCGAGCGCCCATGAGCCGGATCCCGGTGGTCCTCGACGTCGACACCGGCGTCGACGACGCCTGTGCGGTGCTGTTCGCCGCCAGGCACCCGGGCCTGGACCTGCGTGCCGTGAGCTGCGTCGCGGGCAACGCCGAGGTGGACCAGGTGGTGGCGAACACCCTGCTGGTGCTGGAGGAGGCCGGCCGTCCCGAGGTGCCGGTGGCCCGGGGCGCCCAGCGGCCGCTTCCATGCGTCGTCCGGACGGCCGGCATGCCGTGGAACTGCTGCGCGACGTGCTGCTCGCCACCGCCGACGCGGGGGAGCGGGCGCACCTGGTGCCGCTGGCCCCGCTGACCAACATCGCGCTGCTGCTGCGCACCTACCCGGAGGTGGTCCGCGGCCTGGCCCGAATCGTCTTCATGGGCGGCGCCGCCCTCGTCGGCAACGCCACAGCCGCCGCCGAGTTCAACGTCTGGCACGACCCCGAGGCCGCCGCGATCGTGCTGGACGCTGCGACCTCGCTAGGCGTGCCGGTGACCATGTACGGCCTCGACGTGTTCTACGACGTCCGGGTGAGTGCCGTTCGGGCCGCCGAGCTGATGGAGCAGGACGGCCCGAATGGCACGGCGGCGCGGCTGGCCGGCTGGCTGATCGACTATCAGTGCCGTCGGTTCGGTTCCGAAGACGCCACGATCGGCGATGCCGGCGCGGTGTGCGCCGTCGCGGAGCCGGGCGGGCTGACCACCCGGGCGCTGCCGGTGCGGATCGAGCTGGCCGGGTCGTGGACGCGGGGGCAGACCGTCGTCGACCAGCGCGACTGGGACGGAGACCAGACCCACGACCCGCACGGCCTGGCCCCGGCGGTGATCGACGTGGCGCTCGGGGTGGACGCCGCGCGCTACGCCGGGATGTGGCTCGACGCCGTCACCGGCTAGGGCTCAGCGCAGCGGGCGGACGGCCAGCACGCTCTGCCGGCCGGCGACCCGAGTGAGCACAATGGTCGCCTCGTTGTCGCCCCAACTGGTGGACAGCCGCAGCTGGCGGCGCAGCTGCTCGGGCTGCACGGCCGTGCCCCGCTTCTTGATCGTCAGCCGGCCGATGCCGCGGTCGCGCAGCCAGCTGCGCAGCGTCTTGAGCTGGAAGGCGAACACGTCCTCGACGGCGTAGGCCCGGGCGAGCTCGGTGCGCACGACCTGGTCGCCGGTGACGTAGGCGATGCTCGGGTCGAGCAGCCGGCCGTTGACCACGGCCGCCACCTGGCCGACCAGTCCGGCCCGGATCACCGCGCCGTCCGGCTCGTAGAGCACCGCGCCGACCGGCCCGGCCCCGACCTGCGGCATGCCGGCATCGGTGACCTCGATCGGGGACCGTTCCTGATCGCCCTCCGCCGGCAGCACCAGCGCCGCCCGCCGCACGCCCTCGCGGGCGAGCATGCCGAACCAGAGCCCGGCCTCGACCACGTCGCCCGCCACCGAGATCCACTGGGCCTCCGCGCCCGCGGGCACCAGGTGGTGCGGCACGCCGGGCGCGGTCTTCATGCCGACGGCGGGCAGCCGGGTGGCCAGGTCGAGCACGAAGGACAGCTGGGGGGACCCGGACCTCGGGTCGAGGAGCCGCTTGCCCGAGGCGGCCCGGCGGGCGGGATCCAGGAAGGCCCCACCGATGCCGGTCAGGTCGGTGCGGGTGGCATCCTCGCAGCGCACCACGGCCTCCGGCCAGTGCCGCAGGTTCATCGTGGCGACCGCGGCGGTGACCTCGTCCTGCTCGACCGCCACCACCTCGCGCTCGAAGGTGGCCAGGGCCATCGCGTCGGCCCCGATCCCGCAGCCCAGGTCAGCGACCCGCTCGATGCCCGCCGAGGTGAACCGCTGGGCGTGCCTCGCGGCGACCTGGAACCGGGTGGCCTGCTCCAGCCCCGTGGGGGTGAACAGCATGCCCCGGGCGAACGGGCCGAACTTGGCCTCGCCGGCGGCCCGCAGCCGGGCCTGGGTCAGCGCCGCGGCGACCAGGCCGGGTTCGTGCCCCGCCTCGCGCAGCTGCTCGCCGAGCGCCAGGGCGTGCTCCTCGGCATAGGGCGGTAACGACTCCAGCAACGCCCAGCCCTGCTCGGTGAGCAGTCCGGAGATCCCCTCGAGGTCCACTCCGGCATCCTCGCACGGGTGGGTTGTTGGCACTCGGTTTGACCGAGTGCTAATCGGCGGCCTAGATTCGGCATTGGCACTCTCGATGTGAGTGTGCCAACGCAGGGCGGGCCGTCACCGGCACCCGCGACGACGGTTCCGGCCCCCCCCGCACATCCAGCCGCCCGCATTCGACATTCCCGAAGGGGAGGTCCGTAAGTGTCGGTCTCCATCAAGCCTCTCGAGGACCGCATCGTTGTGAAGCCTCTCGAGGCCGAGCAGACCACCGCGTCCGGACTGGTCATCCCGGACACCGCGAAGGAGAAGCCCCAGGAGGGCGAGGTCCTCGCGGTGGGTCCGGGCCGGTTCGACGACGACGGTGACAAGCGAATCCCGCTCGACGTCAAGGTCGGCGACACCGTGCTGTACAGCAAGTACGGGGGCACCGAGGTGAAGTACAACGGTCAGGAGTACCTGATCCTCTCCGGCCGCGACGTGCTCGCCATCATCGAGAAGTAACGACTCACTCACCCGCGAAGTGACCTCCGCCCCGACCGGCCGGCGATCCGCCGATCGGCCGGGGCGGTCGTCCGTGGTCTGGAAGGACACAGTGCATGGCCAAGACCTTGGAGTTCGACGACTCCGCCCGCAAATCGCTGGAGCGGGGTGTCGACGCCCTGGCGAACGCGGTCAGGGTGACGTTGGGCCCGCGCGGGCGCAACGTCGTGATCGACAAGAAGTGGGGCGCCCCCACCATCACCAATGACGGCGTGACCATCGCCAAGGAGATCGAGCTGGAGGACCCGTACGAGAACCTCGGGGCCCAGCTGGCGAAGGAGGTGGCCACCAAGACCAACGACGTCGCCGGTGACGGCACCACCACCGCGACCGTGCTGGCCCAGGCCATGGTCAAGGAAGGCCTTCGCAACGTCACCGCCGGTGCCGGTCCCGCCGCGCTGAAGCGGGGCATGGACGCCGCGGTCTCCGCCATCAACGACCGCCTGCTCGAGATGGCCCGCGAGGTCGAGGGCAAGGAAGAGATCGCCCAGGTGGCGACCATCTCCGCCCAGGACCCGGCCATCGGCGACCTGATCGCCGACGCCTTCGACAAGGTCGGCAAGGACGGCGTGATCACGGTTGAGGAGTCCTCGACCACCGCCCTAGAGCTCGAGTTCACCGAGGGCATGCAGTTCGACAAGGGCTACATCTCGCCGTACTTCGTCACCGACGCCGAGCGGATGGAGGCCATCCTCGAGGACGCCTACATCCTGGTCCACCAGAACAAGATCTCGGCAATCTCCGACCTGCTCCCGCTGCTGGAGAAGGTGCTGCAGGCCTCCAAGCCGCTGTTCATCGTGGCCGAGGACATCGACGGTGAGGCGCTGTCCACCCTGGTGGTGAACAAGATCCGTGGCACCTTCACCGTCGTCGCGGTCAAGGCTCCTGGCTTCGGCGACCGCCGCAAGGCGATGCTGCAGGACCTGGCCGTGCTCACCGGCGCCCAGGTGGTCACGCCCGACGTCGGTCTCAAGCTGGACCAGGTCGGTCTCGAGGTGCTGGGCACCGCGCGCCGGATCGTGGTCACCAAGGACAACACCACAGTGATCGACGGCGCCGGCGTGGCCTCGGAGGTGGAGGCCCGGGTGCAGCAGCTGAAGGCCGAGATCGAGCGCACCGACTCGGACTGGGACCGCGAGAAGCTGCAGGAGCGGCTGGCCAAGCTGGCCGGCGGCGTCTGTGTGATCAAGGTCGGCGCTCACACCGAGGTCGAGCTCAAGGAGAAGAAGCACCGGATCGAGGACGCCGTCTCCGCGACGCGCGCCGCGATCGAGGAGGGCATCGTCGCCGGTGGCGGCAGCGCCCTGGTGCATGCGGCGTCCGCGGTCGACTCCCTCGGGCTGACCGGTGACGAGGCCACCGGCGCGATGATCGTTCGCAAGAGCGTCGTCGAGCCGCTGCGCTGGATCGCCGAGAACGCCGGCCAGGAGGGCTACGTCGTGGTCGACAAGGTGGGAAAGCTGCCCATCGGCCACGGGATGGACGCCTCCACCGGGGAGTACGTCGACCTGATCGCGCGCGGCGTGATCGACCCGGTCAAGGTGACTCGTTCGGCGCTGCGCAACGCGGAGTCGATCGCCTCCATGGTGCTCACCACCGACACCCTGGTGGTGGAGAAGAAGGAGTTCGAGGTCGCTGCTCCGGCAGGCGGCCACGGCCACGGTCACGGCCACTGATCCACGGCTGCTGATCCACCACGAGCACGCAGAAGGGCCCGGTCCGCGAGGACCGGGCCCTTCTGCGTGCTCGTGGTGGGTGGAGGTGGCCGGCTCGGGTCAGCTGGCAGCGGCCACCGAGCGGCGCCGTCCGGTGCTGTAGGTCTGCTCCCGGTCGTCCTCGCCGAGACCGCCCCAGACGCCGTAGGGCTCTCGCACGGCCAGCGCGTGCTCGCGGCACTGCTGCAGTACCGGGCAGGTGGCGCAGACCGTCTTGGCGGCGCTGTCCCGTTTGCGCCGGGCCGGGCCGCGCTCTCCCTCGGGGTGGAAGAACAGCGTGGGATCGGCGTCCCGGCACGCTCCATCGAGCTGCCACTCCCACAGGTCGGCCACCGGTCCGGGTAGCCGGGAGATCTCTGCCATCGCATCCACCTTCTGGTTCGGTTCCGCCACCACGGGTTGCTGTTCGAGCTGTCGAACGAGCGCGGCATCGAAGGAGTGCCCCGAACGAGGGGGCAGCCAAACGTGCTTCCTGCTGTGCATCCACGGCAACGTTGATCTGTGGGCTCATGTTCCTCAGCTGCGGTGACGACAAACCCTGAGCACAGGGGTGCGCCTGACACCCCGTCGGGAAGGGGTAAGCCAGTGGCAACCGTGCTGGTTTGTGATGATTCGGCACTGGTCCGGGAGTCTCTGCACCGGATGTTGGCCAGCGTTCCGGGCATCACCCGGGTCGTCGATGCGACCTCCGGGGAGGAGGCGCTGGCGCGGTGGCCGGTCGAGCGTCCGTCGCTGGTCATGATGGACGTGCGGATGCCGGGCATCGGTGGGGTCGAGGCCACGCGCCGCCTACTCGCCCGTCACCCTGACGCTCTGGTATTGATGGTCACCGTGGCTGAGGACGCCGACGGCGTCGCGCGTGCTGTGGCGAGCGGTGCGCGGGGGTATCTTGTGAAGGACGCGACTCGGGAGGAGATGGCCGCGACCGTGGTGCACGCATTGTCGGACGCCGTGTGGCGTCGTCCGATTCCCGCTCCGCGCGCGGTCGAATCGGCCGGCGCTGCTCCCGCATTGACCGAGCGCGAGATGCAGGTGCTCACCGGGATGAGCCGCGGCCGCAGCAACGCTGAGATCGGCAAGGAACTGTTCCTGTCCGAGGACACCGTCAAGACCCATGCCCGTCGGCTCTTCCGCAAGCTCGGCGCGGCCGATCGTGCCCAGGCTGTGGCTGTGGGCTTCCGTTGGGGATTGGTGCGCTGATACGTGGGCCCGGGGAGCCAGGATCGAGACGCACATATCGCCGCGACCAGCGGTGATGTACGTCCCGACGGCCTCCGAGTAACGCATTCACCCAGTCGTCCGATGACATCGGTGGATGGCCACGAGGGCCTTCAGCGCCTGGCGTCACTGGCAACGACCGGAGACCGGCGGGCGACGGAAGACCTTCTGGGCATCGTCCACAAGATGGTCTACCGCTACTGCCGGTCGCGGCTGTCCCGGTTCCCTGGGGCAGGCAGTTCCGCGGACGACGTGGCCCAGGAGGTCTGTATCGCTGTGCTGTCAGCCCTGCCCCGCTACCGCGACGAAGGCAAGCCGTTCGAGGCCTTCGTCTACAAGGTGGCGGCCAACAAGGTGGCAGACGCCCAGCGCTACACCTACCGGCATCTGCAGACCCAGTCGGAGATCCCGGACGTGATCGATCTGACCGACGGTCCGGAGCAGGTCGCCATGCGCGAGGTCGACATCGCGGAGGCGCGCGCACTGCTGGACCAACTGCCCGACACCCTGCGCGAGCTGATGGTGCTGCGGGTCGGGGTGGGTCTGTCGGCCGAGGCCACAGGTCGCGCCCTCGGCATGAGCGCCGGCGCGGTGCGGGTCGCCCAGCACCGGGCGCTGAATCGCTTGCGCGCGCTCGCCGCCGCCCAGCCGGTACGGCGGGTTCCATGACCCCGTTCCCTCGTCGCCCCGAGAGCGGGGTGAGCAGCGCGGTGCCCGACATCGTGGCGTTGGCCGAGACCGACCTCCTGCTCGACCGGCTCGGCGATCGCTCGCCCTACCCGGACGACCTGGACGACCCGCTGTTCGCAGCCCTCGCTGTGCTCGCCGCCGACGTCGACCTCGACGAGGTCTCGCCGCAACGCACCCGCCGCACCCTGGCTGAGCACGGATTGTGGCCGCCGCAGATGGACACGGGCTCTGTGTCTGCCGGGCGCCTGATCGAACTCACTCCGGTGGGGCCGAACGGGATCGGGGCCACCGTGTCGCCGCCCGGCTGGACACCGGAGTCGCGGGCACAGGCGTTGGCCGCCGAGGCCCGTGCGGCTCAGCTGCGCCGGCTCTCTGCCTTCGCCGACCCCGGTCGCACTGTGGGCATCCGGTTGGTGCCGGCCCTTGCCGCCGCAGGTGCCGCCCTCGTCCTGTCGATGGGGGCCGCAGCGGCGCTGACCAGCGGCCAGTCGGTCAACCCGGCCAAGGTCATCGAGTCGGTCGTCCAGCAGTTCACCGGGGAGACCGGCCCGGCGTCCGACGCCGAACCGGCGGCACCGGGCCCGGCAGTCCACCTGTCCGTCCCCCCTGTCGTCCAGGGGCCGGAAGGGGCTCCTCCCACGCCGCCGATCGGCCTGTCGCCGAGCCCGAGCGTCAGCGGCCTGCTGCCGTCGCCGACCTCGGAGCTCCTCCTCAGCGGCGATCAGCCCACCGGCGCTGCCGCCCCCACCTCCGACCTGGGCAGCGGCACCGCCGTGCCGCTGGTGTCGCCCACGCTGCCCGGGCACACCCACCCGACGCACGACGAGCACCCCACCGTGCCCAGCACCCTGCCCACCACCGCGGTCGCCCCGACCCCCACCCCCACAACGGCGCCGCCGGACCCTTCCCCGGCGGAGCCGAGCCCCTCGATCGAGGAAAGCCCGACTCCGAGCGAGACGACCACCGAGGCTCCGGCGGAGCTCGCCCCACCCCCGGCACCGGACGCTCAGGTCCCCCCGAGCACGTGAGGACGCCGAAGCCGTGAGAACTCAGGGTTACGATCGGCACCATGGCTGAGCGTGACCCTGCAGTGGTCTTCGGGACGACAGGTCTGACCTACGACGACGTGCTGCTCCTGCCGGGCGAGACCGATGTCATCCCGAGCGAGGTCGACACCACCTCACGCCTGACCCGCGGGGTTGCGCTACGGATGCCCATCGTCTCCGCGGCCATGGACACCGTCACCGAGGCCCGGATGGCGATCGCGATGGCCCGCCAGGGCGGCCTCGGCGTCCTGCACCGCAACCTCTCGATCGAGGACCAGGCCTACCAGGTCGACCTGGTCAAGCGGACCCAGACCGGCATGATCTCCAACCCGGTCACGATCGGCCCGGACGCGACGCTGGAACAGCTGGACGAGACCTGCGGCCGGTACCGGGTCTCCGGGCTGCCGGTGATCTCCGCCGACATGACCCTGCTCGGCATCATCACCAATCGAGACCTGCGTTTCACCCCGATCGCCGAGTGGGGCACCACCCTGGTCCGCGACGTGATGACGCCGATGCCACTGGTCACCGCGGCCGAGGGGATCGGCCGCGACGAGGCGATCATGTTGCTGCGCCGGCACAAACTGGAGCGGCTGCCGATCATCGACCGGGCCGACCGCCTGGTCGGCCTGATCACGGTGAAGGACTTCGTGAAGTCCGAGCAGTACCCGTACGCGACCAAGGACGGCGACGGCCGGCTGATGGTGGCCGCCGCGGTGGGCTACTTCGGGGACGCCTGGAAGCGGGCCACCACGCTGGTCGAGGCGGGCGTCGACGTCCTGGTCCCGGATGTGGCGAACGGGCACGCCCGGCTGATGCTGGACATGATCCGCCAGCTCAAGTCCGACCCTGCCACCCGGCACGTCCAGGTGCTTGCCGGCAACGTGGCCACCCGCGACGGCGCGCAGGCGCTGGTCGACGCGGGCGCCGACGGGATCAAGGTCGGCGTCGGCCCGGGCTCGATCTGCACCACCCGAGTGGTGGCCGGGGTCGGCGTGCCGCAGGTGACGGCGGTCTTCGAGGCGTCCCAGGCCTGCCGGACGGCGGGGGTACCGGTGGTGGCGGACGGCGGGCTGCAGCACTCGGGGGACATCGCCAAGGCTCTGGTGGCCGGCGCTGACTCCGTGATGATCGGCTCGCTGCTGGCCGGGTGCGAGGAGAGTCCGGGTGAGCTGCTCCTGGTGAACGGGAAGCAGTACAAGTCCTACCGGGGCATGGGCTCGGTGGCGGCGATGAGCTCGCGCGGAAAGAAGTCCTACTCCCGCGACCGCTACTTCCAGGCCGACGTGGTGGGCGACGACAAGATCGTGCCCGAGGGCATCGAGGGGCAGGTGCCCTACCGGGGGCCGCTGTCCGCAGTGATCCACCAGCTCACCGGTGGGCTTCACCAGTCGATGTTCTACGTCGGCGCCCGCACCGTGCCGGAGCTGCAGGAGCGCGGCCGGTTCGTCCGGATCACCGCCGCGGGCCTGAAGGAGAGCCATCCCCACGACGTCCAGATGACCGTTGAGGCCCCCAACTACACCGGCCGCTAGAACCCGCTCATGCTCCGCGGGGGTACACGTATAGCCCCTTCCAGGCCCCCAAACGTGTTCACCTGCGGAGCATGAGCACGGTTGTGGATAGCCTGGCGGGGTGAACGAGATCGAGATCGGGCGGGGCAAGCGGGGCCGTCGGGCCTACACCTTCGACGACGTGGCGATCGTGCCCAGCCGGCGCACCCGCGACCCCGAGGAAGTGAGCGTCGCCTGGCAGATCGACGCCTACCGTTTCGAGCTGCCGGTGGTCGCTGCCCCGATGGACTCGGCGATGTCGCCCGCGCAGGTGGTGGCGATCGGCCGCCTCGGTGGGCTGGGCGTTCTCGACCTGGAGGGTCTGTGGACCCGCTACGAGGACCCCGAGCCGCTGCTGGCCGAGATCGCTGAGCTCGACCCCGTCGCGGCCACCCGCCGGATGCAGCAGATCTACGCCGAGGAGGTCAAGCCAGACCTGATCGCCGCCCGCGTGAAGCAGATGCGCGAGGCCGGGGTCACGGTGGCCGGCGCGTTGAGCCCGCAGCGCACTCAGCAGTTCTGGAAGACCGTCGTCGATGCCGGCGTCGACCTGTTCGTGATCCGTGGCACCACGGTCAGCGCCGAACACGTCTCGGGCCGGGCCGAGCCGCTCAACCTCAAGCGGTTCATCTATGAGCTCGACGTCCCGGTGATCGTCGGCGGCTGTGCCACCTACACCGCGGCGCTGCACCTGATGCGCACCGGTGCGGCCGGCGTCCTGGTCGGCTTCGGAGGGGGAGCCACGCACACCACGCGGACGACGCTCGGCATCCACGCGCCGATGGCCACCGCGATCGCCGACGTCGCCGCCGCCCGGCGCGACTACATGGACGAGTCCGGCGGCCGGTACGTGCACGTGATCGCGGACGGCGGGATGGCTCGGTCAGGTGACATGGTCAAGGCCGTCGCCTGCGGGGCGGACGCCGTGATGCTGGGCACCGCGCTGGCCCGCGCCACCGACGCGCCCGGGCGGGGTTGCCACTGGGGCCCGGAGGCCCACCACCCGCTGGTGCCCCGGGGGGAGCGGGTGCGGGTGGGCACCGTGGGTACGCTGGAGGAGATCCTGCTCGGCCCCGGCCGGCAGGCTGACGGCACCACCAACCTGGTGGGGGCGCTGCGCCGGGCGATGGCCACCACCGGATACTCCGATCTGAAGGAGTTCCAGCGGGTCGACGTCGTGGTCTCCCAGTACCGCCCGAGCGGCGCCGAGCAATGAGCGGCGCCGGTCAGCGGCTGGGCCCGGCCGAGCGCACCCACGCTCTGACCGCCATGCGCACCCAGACGTTCGACGTCCTGGTGGTGGGCGGTGGCGTGGTCGGTGCCGGCTGCGCGCTCGACGCCGCCACCCGGGGCCTGAGCGTGGCACTGGTCGAGGCACGGGACTGGGCCAGCGGAACCTCCTCGCGCTCCAGCAAGCTGATCCACGGTGGCCTGCGCTACCTGGAGATGCTCGACTTCCGGCTCGTGCTCGAGGCGTTGCGCGAGCGCGGGCTGATCCTGACCCGGCTCGCCCCGCACCTGACCCGGCCGGTGCCGTTCCTCTACCCCTTGAAGCACCGGGGCTGGGAGCGGCCCTACGTGACGGCCGGGCTCGCCCTGTACGACGCGATGGCCCGCACCGGGTCTGCCCCGGCAGGGCTGCCGATGCACAAGCACCTGACCCGCACCCAGGCGCTGCGGCTGGCACCCAGCCTGCGCAAGGACGCCCTGGTCGGCGCCGTTCAGTACTACGACGCCCAGCTGGACGACGCGCGGCACACGATGAACATCGTGCGGACGGCGGCCGTGTACGGCGCCCAGGTGGCCAACCGCACCCGGGTGGTCGGCTTCCTGCGCGAGGGCGAACGGGTGGTCGGCGCGCGAGTGCGCGATCTGGAGCACGGCGACGAGTTCGCGATCAAGGCCCAGCAGGTGATCAACGCGACCGGAGTCTGGACCGACGAGACCCAGGCCATGGTCGGTGAGCGGGGCCAGTTCAAGGTGCGGGCCTCCAAGGGCATCCACCTGGTGGTGCCCAAGGACCGGATCCAGTCCTCCACCGGCATGATCCTGCGCACGGAAAAGTCCGTACTGTTCGTGATCCCGTGGGGTCGGCACTGGATCGTGGGCACCACCGACACCGACTGGAACCTGGACAAGGCCCACCCGGCGGCCTCCCGGCGGGACATCGACTACGTGCTGGACCACGTGAACACCGTGCTGGCCACGCCGCTCACCCGGGAGGACGTCGAGGGGGTCTACGCCGGGCTGCGGCCGCTGCTGTCGGGGGAGAACGACGAGACCTCGCAGCTGTCCCGCGAGCACGTCGTCGCCCACCCCGCACCGGGCCTGGTCGTGGTGGCTGGGGGGAAGTACACCACCTACCGGGTGATGGCCAAGGACGCGGTGGACGAGGTGGCCCGGGCCCTGGACTTCCGGGTAGCCCCGAGCTGCACCCACGAGGTGCCGCTACTGGGCGCCGAGGGCTACCGCGCGGCCTGGAACGGCCGGGCCCGCACGGCGGCCCGCACCGGGCTGCACGTGGCCCGGATCGAGCACCTGCTGCAGCGCTACGGCTCCTGCACCGACGAGGTGCTCGCCCTGTGCGCCACCGACCCCGAACTGGCCCTGCCCCTGCCCGGTGCCGACGACTATCTGGCGGCCGAGGTGGTCTACGCGGCCTCCCACGAGGGCGCCCGTCACCTCGACGACGTGCTGGCCCGGCGCACCAGGATCTCGATCGAGACCTGGGACCGGGGAGTCTCCACGGCGCCACGGGCGGCTCAGCTGATGGCCGGGGTGCTCGGCTGGAGCGACGATCAGCTCCAGCGTGAGGTGCGGCACTACCTGGCCCGGGTCGAGGCCGAACGCGCCTCGCAGGTGCAGGCGGACGACGAGACCGCGGACGCCGTCCGAATGGGTGCACCGGAGATCGTCCCGCTCGCCTGACCGGGCGGCGTCCGGTGGGTCGGCTCAAGCGATCCGGCCCGGCTGCCGAAGGGGGTTCGGACACCGGATCACCCCTGGGAGCACCCGATGACGATCATCAAGGCCACCTGCCCGTGCTGCGGCGACGTGGAATTGACCCGCGATCAGGTGAGCCTGACGGTGCATCCGGTGAAGGACCGCTCCTCCTACGCCTTCGTCTGCCCGCAGTGCGGCGACGAGGTGCGCAAGCCCGCCGGGGCCGAGGTGATCCGGCTGCTCAAGATGGGCGGCGTGACCGCCGTCCGGGTGGACATGCCCGCCGAGGCGGCCGAGGTGCACGAGGGCCCGCGGATCACCGAGGACGAGTGCCTGGACTTCCGCAACTGGCTGGACTCGGCCTCGGCCGTCGCGGCCGCAGCGGCCGCCGGGCTGCACCACCGCATCGACGCCTGGACCGCCGAAAACTGAACCCGCCGCCCCAAGATCACTGACGGCGATCTTGAAGCGGGGAGCAGTCCTCAGCGGCCGTGGTGGCGCAGCGCTCGCCCCTGTGCGTCATAGGCGGTGTAGTCGACGATGTAGGGCCACCAGTTGTTCAGCCGGCCGTCGGGGTTCCAGCCCCGGGCATCCGGCAGATGCCGCATCCACCAGAGCAGATAGGCACGGTGGTAGTCCGGGCCGCCCCAGGTCTCGGCCGTGACCACGGTGGTCCGGTCCCTCAGCCGCGGATAGCGCAGCCAGGCCTGGGCCGTGCTGTCCACCGGGGCAGGGTTGCCGTAGTCGTAGTCCCAGCGTCCGTTGGGCGGGTAGTGGCAGCTGCCCACGGCGGCCGGGGCCGGCGACTGGGCGGCGTTGCGCCCGAACTGGTCCCACGCCGTCACCGGCTGGGCCAGATTCCATCCGCCGTAGGTCCGGGTCATCGTCGCCTCGATCCGGTGGCAGAAGTCCTCCAGTTCCTCGGCGACGCCACGCTCGTAGTTGAAGCCCATGATCACCACGGGACGTCGTAGCCCGGGCACGTCGGGATACACCCCACCGTTGACGTAGAAGGCGCCCGGCCCGGCCATGGCGGCCTCCCAGTAGCCGAAGTACGGCCCGCCGTAGAGCCAGATCTCGTCGATCCGGCCGTGGTTCACCGCGCTGATCAAACCCGATTCGGTCAGCATCCGTGCATAGTCCATCCCGTCGGGGGAGTGGAACCCCGTTCCGGCTGACCACGCCGCCAGGTAGCCCTCGACCGTGTAGCGGAACCCGTCCACGGCGGCCGGGAAGCCGTTCACGTCCCGCCATTGGGCGATGGTGTACGTGGCGTTCCCGCCGCTCGCGCGCCGGATCTCGTCACGGTAGGCGCGGGCCAGGGTCGGCGGGTCGTTCCAGCCGAGCACGGTGTGCAGCCGCTGGCCGCCCGCGGACGTCACCACCGGGTCGAAGTTCAGGACCGCCACCCGGATGGTGCGGGCATCGCGGTGGCCGGAGTGGCCCGTGGCCGCCGTCGTCGCGGTGGCTGTGGCCCCTCCGGTGCCGGCCAGTGCCGCCGTCACGGCCAGAACGGTGGCGATGACGATGGAAGCAATTCGGCTGCACATGATCGAGCCCCCTGCCCAGAGTCCAGCATGTGACTCATCGTCACTCCACCGCTACGCCGTAGGAGTGGGTCAGACGTCCCTCATCGGCCGAGGGCTGACCCGGGGTCGCTGCTGTCCTGTGTCAAGATCGCCGTGCTTCATGGGTTCGCCCCCAGCAGGTGAGGGAGAACCCATGACTAACGGCGATCTTGAGTGGTGAGCTGCCACCGGGAGTGCAGGAGCGACCGCCGACCGTCCACACAGCCCGAGTAGTGTCCACAGCTCGAGGAGTGTCCACACGGGCCCGCGACCGGCGGCCCTAGCGGGTCCGGACGGGCGAACGTAGGCTGCCGGAATGGCGTCCGAGTCGGTGCTGAAGCACGGTGGGGACGACTCCACGACCCGCCTGGACCCTGCCCGGGTGCGCGCCTTGACGGCCCGGCTGGTCGCCGGGACCGACGGCCGGCCGCCGGAGGTGCTCACCAGCACCAGTCCGTACTCCGGGACGACGTTGGCGGAACTGCCGCGCAGCACCCCGGCGGACGTCGCGGCGGCGGTGCGGCGGGCACGCGCCGTCCAGCCGGAGTGGGCCGCGCGTACCGCGCACGACCGCGCCGCCGTGCTGCTGCGGCTGCACGACCTGCTGCTCAACCGTCAGGAGGAGGGGCTGGACCTGATCCAGCTCGAGGCGGGCAAGGCACGCGGGCACGCGTTCGAGGAGATCGCCTCGGTGGTGATGGCCGCGCGCTGGTATGCACGGCGTGGCCCGGCGATGCTGGCCGACACCCGACACAGCGGGCTGGTGCCGGTGCTCAGCCGTGTGCGCGAGGTGCACCACCCGCACGGCGTGGTGGGAGTGATCGCCCCCTGGAACTTCCCTCTGGTGCTGGGCATCGGCGACGCCCTGCCGGCCCTGCTGGCGGGCAACGCCGTCGTGGTCAAGCCGGACGAGAAGACCACCCTGATCACGCTGTGGGCCGCCGAGCTGCTGGCCGAGGCCGGGGTGACCGACGGCGTGTTCCAGGTGGTCGCCGGCGATGGGCCGGGGGTGGGCGGCGCGCTGGTGGACGCTGTGGACTATGTCTGCTTCACCGGGTCCAGCGCCACCGGGCGGGTGGTGGCCCGGCGGGCAGCCGACCGGCTGATCGGTGCCTCCCTGGAACTCGGCGGCAAGAACGCCCTCTACGTCGCCGCCGACGCCGACCTGGACCGGGCGGCCGAGGGCGCGGTGCGGGACTGCTTCGGCAACCTGGGCCAGGTGTGCACCTCCACCGAGCGGCTGCTGCTCCACACCGACATCGCCGAGGCCTTCTTGGACCGGTTCCTGGACCGGGTGCGCCGGTTGCGCCTCGGCCGCGGGCTCGGCTACTCCAGCGACCTGGGCTGCCTGATCTCGCCCGAGCATCTGGCCCGGGTGCACGCTCACGTCGAGGACGCCCGTGCGCACGGTGCCACGGTGCTGGCCGGCGGGCGGGCCCGACCCGATCTCGGCCCCACGTTCTACGAACCGACCGTGCTGGACGGCGTCCCGGCCCAGGCCGCCTGCGCCACCGAGGAGACGTTCGGCCCGGTCGTGAGCGTGTACCGGGTGGCCGGTGACGCCGAGGCGATCGCCCTGACCAACGACACGGTGTACGGCCTCAACGCCTCGGTCTGGACCCGCGACCTGCGCCGAGGGGCCTTGCTGGCACGCCAGATCCGCACCGGGACGGTCGCCGTGAACGAGGTCTACCACGCCGCCTGGGGCTCGCTGGCGGCTCCCATGGGCGGGTACAAGACCTCAGGGCTCGGGCGGCGCTTCGGCAGCGCCGGGCTGATGCGGTTCACCGAGTCCCAGACCGTGCTGGTGCAGCACGTGGCGGGGCTGGGTCCGCTGTATGCGCAGGGGCCCGAGGGCATGGCCCGCAGCTTCACCCTGGCCCTCCGGGCGGCCCGCGCCCTGCGCCTGCCCTGGCCGTGACCGGCACCCCCGCACACCCGAGGACCCGTGGACCAGTGGGAGACGACGATGAGTGACGTCAGCGACAGTGACCGTCAGGCGGCGGTGGCGGCCCTGACCGTGCACCTGCAGAGCGGACGGCTGAGCTCGACCGAGTTCGAGCAGCGCCAGGTCGAGGCCGACGCCGCACGCACCTGGGCGCAGATCCAGGCCCTGTTCGGTGACCTGCCGGCGCCGCACCCACAGCGACCGCCGACAGCCACCCCGAGCCTGCCAGGGGTGCCAGGGGTGCCAGGGGTGCCGGATGCGCGCAGCGGGGGCGTCTCCTGGCGGCCACGGATCGGGGCGGCGCTGCCCATCCTGGCCCTGATCCTGTTCTTCCTGACCAAGAGCTGGCTGTGGTTCCTGATGATCCCGCTGTTCTGGGCCCTGACCCAGGGGCCCCGACGTCGCGACCAGTGACTCACCCGGCGGGGGCCGTGAGCATGTTGCATCACGTGGAGGCCTGCTACGACGCGATCCCGGTGTCGGCGGGGGTCCGGGTCGAGGAGCACGGACCGCTGCGGCTGTTCATCCGCGAGGGCACAGGCTGGCCCTACTACGCCCGGCCCGCCGCGCCCGGAGTGGTGGTGAGCGCCCAGGACGTGCTGGCCGTGCGGGCCCGGATGCGGGAACTGGACATCCCCGAGGCCTTCGAGTGGGTGGCCGAGCTCGTGCCCACCCTGGACGGTGCCGCACGGGAGGCCGGTCTGCAGGTGCGACTATGCCCGTTGCTGGTGCTGGACGGCGACCCGGTGGCCGAGGCGGTGCCGCCCGGGATCCGGACTGAACTGCTGGACGGCGAGGACCTGGCGGCGCTGGCTGCCGCGCAGGCCGTGGCGACGCTGGCCTTCGGGCACAGCGGGCACGCCGCAGCGGGCGCCGGGCCGGCAGAGCGGGAAGCGATGGTCGCGCAGCGCGACGAGGCGCAGGTACGGGAACTGGCGCAGGCGATCTCCAGCGGCCGAATCGAACAGGCTGTCGCCTCCCTGGAGGCCGAGGGGGTGTTGCCCGGGGTCCTCGCCACCGGCGGCCTGCAGCATGCCCAGGGAGTGGCCGAACTGGTCGGCATCGCCACCCTGCCGGTGGCCCGCCAGCGCGGTCTGGCCGTGGCGATCACGGTGGCTCTGGCGGTCCGGGCCCGGGAACGCGGGCTGGGCACGGTGTTCCTCTCCGCGGCGGACGACGCGGCGGCCCGGATCTACCAGCGGGCCGGGTTCCGGCGTCGGGGCACGGCGGGTCTGGCCGAACCGGCCTGAGCGCACGCATGCAGTGCACCGGGTGACTACGGTGGACGCTGTGTGGCGTACCGCGGTGAAGCCCCGCTGGCTGATCCTGCTGGCCCTGGTCCTGGTGGTGGCCACCGGGATGGCCTGGCTGGGCAACTGGCAGCTCAGCCGTGCCCGGGACCAGGGCGACGACGCCCAGCAGGCGCGGATCTCCGTGCCGGTGGTGGCGTTGACCAGCCTGCTCGGGCCGCAGCAGAAGTTCCCGACGGCGGCCGCCGACCGCCCGGTCACCGTCGAGGGGACCTGGGACGGCACCCGGCAACTGGTCGTCGCCGACCGATGGCGCGACGGCAAGGGCGGCTACTGGGTGCTCACCTCTCTCCGGCTGGCCGACGGCTCGGGTCTCGCGGTGGTGCGCGGCTGGACCGACTCGCTCGACCGGGCGGTGGCCAGTGCCGCCCGACTGCCCCCGGCCACGCAGGCCGTGACCGTGGGCGGCGTGCTGCGCCCGGGGGAGCCAGGGATCGACCGCGAGCCGGGAACCTCCGCCGGGCTGCCCGCGGGGCAGATCGACCGGATCGACCCGGTGGAGCTGCTCGAGCGGTGGCCGGGCCCGCTGTTCACCGGGTATCTGGTGCTCACCGACCCGGCGCCGTCCGGCCAGGGCGAGGATCTGATCGCCGTCCCGCCGTCCTCGGGCAATGGTCAACTGGCCCTGCAGAACCTCTCGTACGCCCTGCAGTGGTGGCTGTTCGCCGCGTTCGGGCTCTTCCTGTGGTGGCGACTGGTGCGCGACGACCACCGCGGGGCGCTGACCCGGCGCGAGACCGAGCAGCCGTCAGGGGCATGATGGGCGCATGACGGCTGCCCTGACCCGGTACCGGGTGCTCGCCTATGCCACGGGCGTGTTCCTGCTCCTGCTGACGACCCATGTGGTCCTCGAGCTGGTGCAGTCGCGCACCCAGGGCATCCCGTACGGCGAGGCAGAGGGCCTCGGCGTGATCCTTCCGGGCGGGGACACGTGGATCGCCATGGTCCACGGCTATCTCTATCTGATCTACGTGATCGTGACGGTGGACCTGTGGTTCCGCGCCGAGCGGCGCCTGACCCTGTGGCCGACGATCGGAGTGGTTCTGGCTGGCACCATCCCGTTGATGTCCTTCGTAGCCGAGCGCTGGGTCCGCGGCCAGGTCGAGCCGATGCTCGACCGGCGGGTGCCGTCGGCCCATTAGGCTCGGGTGGGTGAGCCTCACCCACCAGCCCGTCCTTGTCGTCGACTTCGGTGCCCAGTACGCCCAGCTGATCGCCCGCCGGGTACGCGAGGCGCACGTCTACTCTGAGATCGTGCCGCACACCATGCCGGTGGCCACGATGCTCGACCGTAAACCGGCAGCGGTGATCCTCTCCGGGGGCCCGGCCAGCGTCTACGCCGAGGGTGCCCCTCAGGTGGACCCGGCGCTGTTCGACGCCGGAGTCCCGGTGCTGGGCATCTGTTACGGCTTCCAGGCGATGGCCCGCGCGCTCGGCGGGGAGGTCGCGCACACGGGTGCCCGCGAGTACGGCGGCACCGCGCTGCAGGCCAGCCCCGACGGCTCGACCCTCCTGGCGGGCCAGCCCGGGCAGCAGTCGGTGTGGATGAGTCACGGCGACAGCGTGGCCCGCGCGCCCGAGGGATTCACCGTCGTCGCCAGCACCGCCGTGGTGCCGGTCGCCGCCTTCGAGGACGACGCCCGCCGGCTCTACGGCCTGCAGTGGCACCCTGAGGTCAAGCACTCCGCCCACGGCCAGGACGTGCTGGTCAACTTCCTCACCCGCGGCGCCGGGATCGCGGGGGACTGGACCACCGGCAGCGTGATCGAGGAGCAGGTGGACCGGGTCCGCACCCAGATCGGCAGCGGCCGGGTGATCTGCGGCCTGTCCGGCGGGGTCGACTCGGCAGTGGCGGCGGCGCTGGTGCAGCGCGCCGTCGGCGACGCGCTGACCTGTGTCTTCGTCGACCACGGGCTGCTGCGCTCCGGCGAGGCCGAGCAGGTGGAGCGGGACTTCGTCGCGGCCACCGGCGTCAACCTGAAGGTGGTCGACGCCCAGCAGCGCTTCCTGGACGCCCTGGCCGGGGTCACCGATCCCGAGACCAAGCGGAAGATCATCGGCCGGGAGTTCATCCGGGTCTTCGAGCAGGCTGCCCGCGAGGTGGTCGCCGACGCCGGCGCGCACGGCGAGCAGGTCGAGTTCCTGGTCCAGGGCACCCTCTACCCGGACGTCGTGGAGTCCGGCGGCGGTGAGGGCGCGGCCAATATCAAGAGCCATCACAACGTCGGTGGGCTGCCCGAGGACCTCGACTTCGACCTTGTCGAACCGCTGCGCGCCCTGTTCAAGGACGAGGTCCGCGCGGTCGGCGCGCAGCTCGGCCTGCCCGAGGAGATCGTGCAGCGGCAGCCGTTCCCCGGCCCGGGTCTGGGGATCCGGATCATCGGTGAGGTCACCGGGGACCGGCTGGACACCCTGCGCCACGCCGACGCGATCGCCCGCGAGGAGCTCACCGCGGCGGGCCTGGATCGCGAGATCTGGCAGTGCCCGGTGGTGCTCCTGGCCGACGTGAGATCCGTGGGGGTTCAGGGGGACGGACGCACTTACGGGCACCCGGTGGTACTCCGGCCGGTGTCCAGCGAGGACGCCATGACCGCCGACTGGACCCGGCTGCCCTATGACGTGCTGGCCCGGATCTCGACCCGGATCACCAACGAGGTGCCCGAGGTCAACCGGGTGGTCCTCGACGTCACCAGCAAGCCGCCGGGCACCATCGAATGGGAATGAGGCCAGCCGGGGTGCGGCGGCTCAGACCATCTTGACGACGATGTCGTGCAGCACCTCGCCGGCCCGGGCGACCCGGTCGGCGGCGTTGGACAGGTGCCGGTAGACCTCGCGCTTCTTCATCACTTCCATGACCGTGATCAGCGCCTTGCCGCCGGTCGGCCCGCCGGCCGCTTCCAGCCGGACGACGTCCGCCTCGACGTCGAACAGGTCGGCCAGCGCACGTCGGTAGGCCTTCTCGGTGTTCCGCTCCGCCTTGCGTGCCGCGGCGGCGCTGGCCTCGGCGGCCCCCGGATCGGTGGCCAGCAGGCCATAGCCCTGTTGCAGGGCCTTGGCGCCGTCCAGCAGGTGCTCGGCGATGTCGGCGGTGTGCTGGTCCGGGGTGACGCCCAGGGCCTCCATCTCGCGCACCGTGGTCTTGGCATAGTTGATGATGTGGTCGATCGTGCTGATCGCGCGGTAGAGCTCCTCGCGGTCCATCGGCGTGGAGAAGGCCTTGTTCAGGACGTCCATGTTGCGGTCCTTGACGGTGTCCGCCTCGTGCTCGAGTTCGCGGACGCGCAGGGCCAGCGCCTCGTCGCCGGTCTGCATGAAGGCGAGCAGGGCCTCACCGGCCTGCACCGCGAGATCGCACTGCTCGTTGAGCAGCGCGAAGAAGTCGGGCATCCGGGGGAAGACCCGGCCGACCACCCGCCCCAGAACGGAGTTGGAGCCTTCGGACATGGTGACCTCCTGCAGAAAGTGGGCAGACCTCGGACGATGGTGCGGAACTCAGAGGAAGAGGGAACTGATCAGATAGGCGAGGATCCCTACGGTGGCGGACCCGGGGATGGTGATCAACCAGGTGCTGACGATCTCGAACGCCTTCGACCAGCGCACCGCCTTGGGCCGCTCGGACGAGCCGATGCCCATGATCGCGGAGCTGACCACGTGGGTGGTGGAGACCGGGGCGCCGACGGCCGAGGCGGTCAGGATGACGGTGGCCGAGGTGAGCTGGGCGTCCAGCGCGTGCAGCGGGCGCACCTTGTAGATGCCGAACCCGACGGTGCGCACGATCCGCCACCCGCCGGACAGGATGCCCAGGGTGATCGCCGCGGCGCAGGCCAGGATCACCCAGAACGGCACCGCGAAGTCGGTCAGCTTGCCGCCGAGCACCAGGACCAGCGTGATGATGCCCATGCTCTTCTGCGCGTCGTTCGCCCCGTGCGAGAAGGCCAGCCCGGCCGAGGTGAGGAACTGCGCCCGGCGCAGGTACGTGTTGGCCACCGGGCGGGCGCCCTGCAACAGACGGCCCATCAGGCGGTGGATCCCGAAGCCCATCCAGAACCCGATCAACGGGGAGAGGATCAGCCCGGCCAGCACCTTGGTGACGCCGGTCAGGTGGGCGTGCTGGACCAGCTCGGTGAAGCCCCACTTGACGTGGTCGGCCCCGGCGGAGACCACGACTGCGCCGACCAGACCGCCGACCAGGGCGTGCGAGGAGGAGGACGGGATGCCGAACCACCAGGTGCCCAGGTTCCAGACGATCGCGCCGATGATCCCGCAGAAGATCACCACCATTGCCTTGGTGGCGTCGAGATCGCTGACGTCGACGAACTTCCCGATCGTGTTCGCCACCGCCGTGCCGCCGAGGATCGGGCCCAGGAACTCGAAGATGCCGACCACCATCACCGCCTGCACCGGGGTCATCGCCCGGGAGGCGATCACGGTGGCGATGATGTTCGCGGCGTCGTGGAATCCGTTGGTGTAGTCGAACAGGAGCACGAAGACCACGGCAATGACCGTGAGTAGCGCCAACGTCGACATCGAGCCGTCCTTCGCTTCAGGCAGTGGCTGACAGGACTGACAAACAATCCCAAACCGGATGTCGACCGGTGGTGGAGGCCGGTCGTGGGGCGGGGTGTTCAACCTGAGTTCGCATCCAAGACACCCTGCCGTGGCCCCACCGTGGCAACGCTGAACAGCCAGGTCAAGTGTCTGGGTCGGGTCAAACGCCGTCCGATCGAATCGGGACGCCGGGCGGAGGACACCCGCGCGTGGCCATCGGCCGTGACGCCCGCCTCGGTGGGGGCACACTTCAGGGATGCAGCAGCGGACGGTGCCCGGCAGGCTCGCCGTGGGTGCGGCGTGGGTCCTGACCACGCTGCTCGTGGTGGCTGCCGCCCAGTGGTCGCAGCGCCGGGACGACCCGGCGGCCGTCCCAGGGGTGCGGATCGCCGCCGTCCTGCTGCTGGAGGCGGACGCCCGGATCACCGCGGCTCCGACGGCGCACGCGGGAGAGCGTGCCGAGCGCGCGGCGCTGGTCCGCCGGACCTGGGACGACGCGGTGCAGCGGATCCGGCTGAATCGGTCCGCGGACCCGGCGTCCGCGGTGCCGGGGACCGAACCGGGTGGACCGGCGCGGTTCGTGGTCAGCACCTGGCGTGACGTCACGGCGAGCCCGCATCGGGCGCAGGTCGAACTGGTCGGGCACTACGCCGTCCGCGACCGTGACGGCGTCTGGCGCGACGGTCTCGAGCGGACCTGGCGGCTACGGCTGAGTCGGCTCGACCCGGTCGGCCGGACCCGCGGCTGGAGGCTGGTCTCGATCGGGTGATTCCGGGCCTGCGGTCGTCGGGATCTGCGCCCACACCCGTTTCCCGGCCGCCCCGTGGTCGATGCCCCAGCTCTGGGACACCCGCTCCACCAACGAGATGCCGCGCCCGTGCTCCTCGCCCGGGTCGGCGTACTGAAGTTCTGGTGGGGTGCGGCTGGCGTCGGTGACACTCACCCGGATCAGGCCGTCCTGCATCGTGAGGTCGAGCTCGACGGATGCATGCCCGGCGTGGGTGACGGCATTGGTCACCAGTTCGCTGACGATGAGCACCACGTCGTCCTGGACGGACCCGGCCCCCCACTCGGTGAGCGCCGTCCTGGCCAGTGCCCGGGCCCGGCCCACCGACCGGGCGGTCGGGGCCAACTCCGCCCGGACCCGGCGCGGCGAGCTGACCTGCCGGTACAGGGTCATCGCGGAGACGTCGTCCCCGATGGTGCCCGCCGCGATCATCCGGTCCATGGTGAGGTCGAGCAGGTGTCGCCCTCGCATTGGGGTCGGGGCCGCGGCGCGCACCTCCGCGATCACCCGGCCCAGTCGCGCCAATCCCGCGGAGAGGTCCTCGCTGCGGCGCTCGACGAGTCCGTCGGTGTAGAGCAGGAGAAGCTCCCCCTCGCGCACCTGGATCGCGTGCTCCTGTCGGGGCAGGGGCCCGGCGCAGCCCAGCGGCGGGTCCGGGTCGGCCTCGACGAAGGAGGTGCTGTGATCGGGGTGGCAACGCACCATCGGCGGGTGCCCGGCGACGCAGAACCGGCCGGCGCCGGTGCCGGGGTCGAGTTCGAGGTAGACCACAGTCGCCAGCGACTCCGGCTCGAGATGGCCGAGCATCTCCTCGACCCGGCTCAGCACGGCTGCCGGCCCTGCCCCGAGCACGGCGTAGGCGCGCAGTGCGTGGCGCACCGAGCTCATCACGCGTGCGGCGGCCAGTCCGTGCCCGGTCGCGTCGCCGACGGCGCAGGCCAGGCGCCCGTCCGGGAGGGTGAAGGCGTCGTACCAGTCCCCGCCGACATCCATGCCCACCGCGGCCGCCTGGAACCGACCGTCCACCTGCCAACCGTCGAGGACGGGCAGGGCGGTGGGCAGGACCGCTCCCTGCAGCACCTCGGCGACGCTGCGCTGCTGCTCGAAGAGCAGCGCCCGCTCCATCGCCTGCGCGGCGTAGCCGGCCAGGGTGGTCAGGAACTCGCGCTCATGGGGGCTGATCCGACGGTTCTCGGCGAAGGAGACCGCCAGGGTGCCCAACGCCTTGCCGTTGCTGGCGATCAGGGGCAGGTGGGCCATCGCCCGGGTGCCGGCATCGGTCATGTGCGGGCCGATGCCCGGGAAGCGGGCCTCGGCCTGCTCGACGGTCTCCAGGAAGTGAGCCCGGCCGGTGCGCACGGCGTCGGCGACCGGTGCGTCGGTGTCCAGGGGGATGATCTGCCAGTCCTGCGTGGTCCGCTCCGGGAGTGGATCCATACTCAGGTAGCGCAGGTGCCGGGCCTCGTGGTCCACCAGGGCGATGCCGGTGAAGAGCGCGCCCGAGGCGGCCCTAATGTGCCGGGTCAGCACATCGGCCACGTCGACCGGGGTGAGTGCGGTCTGCAGGCTGCGGGTGACCGCGAGCAGCCGGCTGCCCCGGGCCAGAGCACGTTCCAGCCGGCGGACCAGCTCCCGGTGCTCGGTGGGGGCCACGGCCGTCACTCCGCAACGTGGCCGGTGTGGGCGTGCGGGCGGCGAGCCCGGGCCAGCGCCGCGAAGGCCTGCGCCGTCGGGGCGTCCACGGTGCCGATCTCCGTCGGCAGCAGCCAGCGTGCGCTGACCGCCTCGCTGCTCGGCACGATCGACGGCCGGTGCGAGAGGGGCACGTGGAAGATCACGTCCACCCGGCGGTCCCGGGGGTCGATCACCGTGGTCAACGGCTCGGCCGGGGTGATCACCAACCCGGTCTCCTCGAGCACCTCGCGGCGTACGCTCGACCCGGCGTCCTCGCCCCGATCGAGCAGCCCCCCGGGCAGTGTCCAGCCGCGGCGATGGCGCTGGCGCAGCATCAGCACCCGACTCTCGTGCTCCAGGAAGCACAGGGCTCCCACGGTGAAGTTCGGCGTGAGCCGACGGACCAGCCGGATCCGGACCGGGCGGGGCAGGCGTGCATAGGCGCGCAGGGCGAACCGGCGGACGGGGCTCGGCTGCGTCGGGTCCACTCCCGCACGGTAACCCGCCCGGGGCCCTCGGGTGACCTGTGATCGAGGAGACGGCCCGCAAGGCGGAACGTCCCGGGTGCACCCCAATGGGCTCGCCCTAGCGTCTCCCCTGGACGCCGATACCGCCCCCAGGGGGCGACCGGTCGTGTGAGCGGCCCGTGGTGGACCGGGTCGAAGAGGGCGGGAAGGCTTGCCTTCCCGCCCTCGACCTGTCCGAGGCCGGCCGGACGACCACTCGGAGCGGTCCAGTAGGTTCGGTGCCGTGTCCATGACCTCCGCGCCCTGCGGCGACTCGGGGCTGGTCGACGTCCACCGGATCGCCGTCCACCTGCTCGACCCGCTCGGCGAGGTCCAGGCGGCCGGCTGGCTCCGGCACGGCGACACTCCCGGCGAGGCGCTGGCGCGGGTGCTGACCGCGGCCGGCGTCGGTAGACGCGCAGCCGACACCCTGGCCGATGCGATCCCGCTGCGCTCGGTGCGTTCGCTGCCCCGCCCCGCGGCGGACCACGGCGTGCGCCTGCACGTGCTGACCCTGGAGTACCTGCCCCCGCCCGACCTGGACCTGGCAGCCGGTCGGGATGCCACCACCGACGAGGCCGAACTGACCGAGGTGCTCACCGCCTGGGCGGACGGCGGGCGCGCCGACCCGTTGGGCGGGCAGGTGGGCGTGGCTGTGATGAAGGTGCAGCGCCCCGGCGTCTACGCCGTGGTCGCCGATGGCGAGCGGGTGCTGCTGACCCGGCTCGGGCGGTCCGGGCGGTGGACCCTGCCCGGCGGCGGGATCGACCTGGGCGAGCAGCCCGAGCTGTCGCTGGCCCGTGAGGCGCACGAGGAGACCGGCCTGAGCCTGAGCGACGTCCGGCTGGCCGGAGTGAGCACCGCGCGCTGGACCGGGCGCGCCCCCGACCGGGTGGTCGAGGACTTCCAGGCCGTCCAGGTGCTCTACACCGCCACGGCACCGACCGATGTCGAGCCGCACGTGATCGAGGTCGGCGGCTCCACCTCGGCGGTGGCGTGGCTGGCTGTGGAGGAGATCGCCGGGCTGCCACTCACGTACGTGGCGATGTCCGGCCTGGCGCTGGCCGGGGTGGAGCTGCCCGGATGAGCGTCGGGTGAGGGCATGACGGCGCTGGAGGCGGTGCGGCAGGCCGCGGAGCGGGTGGAGGGCTTCGAGATCACCGACGACGACGCCACGTCGGCCTCCGGCTGGCGGGATGCGGCGATCGCGCAGGCCCTGTCGACGGCGGTGCAGGCGGGGGACGACGCACTGGTGCTCGATCTGGCGCGCGGCTACGACGGGCTGCTCGCGCTGGAGCCCCGCCGTCAGGGCGAGACGGTGGTACTGATCGCCGCCGGGAACGCGGAGCGGCGCCGTCGGGGCTCCTTCGCCACTCCGCCGGCGCTGGCGGCAGAGCTGGCCCGCAGGGCGCTGCCGGAACCGACCGCCAGCGTGGTCGACCCGGCGTGCGGGGCAGGGGCGTTGCTCCGGGCAGCCCTGGACCGGTTGGTGGTGCTCGGTGTGGAGCCGGCTGACGCGGTGACGCGGCTGCACGGCGTGGATGCAGATCCGGTCGCGGCAGCCGTGTGCGAGGCCGCCCTGGTCGCCCATGCGCGCCGGCTGGATCCGCGGCTTCCGGCCGCCGCGGTGCCTCGCGTCGCCGTCGGGGATGCACTGCTCGGCCCGTCCCGGTGCACGCCCGGTCCCGCCACGTCGCTCGGAGAGCGCGCACATCTGGTGTGGCACAAGCAGTTCCCACATGTCCTCGACATCGCCGATGGGGTCGTGGAGCCGATCACCGGCTGGCGGGGCGGGTTCGGTGCCGTGGTGGCCAACCCTCCCTGGGAACGTCTGAAGGTGTTCCGCCGGGAGGGCGCCTCGGCGGCGATGGGGACGCTGCGCCGTCGCCGCGCCAGTGAGGCCCGATCGGTGCGTGAGGGGGGTCGGCATCCGCTCACCGGCGTCGGTGAGGTGAACGCCTACCTGCCCTTCGTGGAGACCTGCTGGCGCCTGCTCGCCCCGGACGGCCGGGCCGGAATCGTGGTTCCGGCGGGCATCGCCGCAGATCGTTCGGCGGCGGCGCTGATGCGGGCCCTGCTCGAGGCAGGCGCCCTGGAATCCCTGTATCTGCTCTCGTTGCAGCGCGCCGTGTTCGAGGGGGTCTCCGCGCGGGTCGGGGTGGCGGTGATGGGCCTGCGCTGCGGCCCGCACCCATCCGGCCGTGGCCCCCAGCCGGCGGGTGCGGAGGTCGCCGTCGACGTGGTCGATCCGGGCGCCGTTGCACCGGAGCAGGCCTGGCAGTTGGACGCCGACCTGCCGCTGCTGGTCAATCCCAACACGGCCACCCTGCCGCTGTGCACGTCGGCCAGGGACGCCCGGCTGCTCGCCGCGGCACACCGGCGCTGGCCGGTACTGCGCCGACGGGACGGGGCCGAGGGCGCCGACCCGTGGCAGGTGCGGCTGGTCACCCCGCTGCACATGACCCGGGACGCCGTGCACTTCCGGGTCGCCCCCGGGCCCGGACTGCTGCCGCTGTGGGAGGCCAAGCATGCGGGGCTGCTCGATCACCGGGGCGGTGCCCGGCGCGAGCACCGCTACTGGGTGCCGGCCGAGCTGGTGGCGGAGCGGTTCGCCGACCTGACCGGCCGGGGATGGTTCGGGGCCTACCGCAACGTGACCACCACGGACTCGGCGCGGACGCTGGTCCCGTGCACGCTCCCCGTTGCGGGAGTAGGGAACTCGCTGCCGCTGATCGATGCTCCGCGGCTCCCGCTGCTGCTCGCGGCACTGGCCAGCCTGCCGATCGACCATCTGGTGCGGCAGAAGCATGCCGGGGCCAACCTGAACTTCTTCAAGCTCGAGCAGGCGGCCGTGCCACCGCCGGAGCTGTACGACTCCCCGGCTCCCTGGTCGCCGGACCAGCGGCTCGAGCACTGGGTGCTCACCCGGTTCGCCGCCGCCGTCCGCTGGCACGGTGAGCTGGCGCCGCTGGCGCAGGAGCTGCGGCGGCTCGGCGTCGACCCGGACGGCGAGGGGGTGACCCGGCTGGGCCGTGAGGCGGCGCTGGCCGAGCTGGACGCCGCGCACGCCGTCCTGCTCGGTCTGGGGCGGGCCGACCTGGAGCACGTGCTCTCCACGTTCACCGCCCTGCGCGCACGCGAGGAGCGGGCCCTCGGTCGCTTCGCGACCGGGGCCCGTGTCCTGGAGGCCTACGACCGGTTGGTCACCGGTCGCTGAGCTGGTGCTGGGCCTTCTGCTCGCGCACCGCCGCGGCGATCCCGCTGCCGAGGAGCAGGGCGCCGGCGCCGAGCAGCACGGTCAGGGTCAGGGTCCGGGCCGGGAGGTCGATCGTGGTCAGTTTGTCGAGCAGGACGCTGACGCTGATCACGAGGGCGATCAGACCGACGACCACGGTGCGCATCCGCAGGCCGGGCGAGTGGGGGGACTTCGGGGGGGTGGGAACGATCTGGCTCATCGTGAGCTCCTCAGGCTGAAGGGACGGCGACGGCGGTGGGGGCTGCTTCGCGGATCACGATCTGGCCCGCGCCCAGTTGGACGGTGACCACGAGCACGGGGCTGCCGGTGCCGGAGTCGATCACCAGCTGGTTGCCCACGCCCTCGCGTGTGCGGTCCCGGATCTGGTCGTCGATGACGCCGGCGCCGGAGCTTGCGCTCACCCGTACCGCGACCCCGGAGGGCACGGTCACGGTGAGCTCGCCAAAGCCCTGACTGATCGGCACGGTGACCGGGCTGCTGGTGCTTGCGCCTGCGATCACGGCGCTGGAGGTCAGATCGACGATCGTGCTCCCGGCCCCCTCTCTGAAGCCGCTGGTCGCCTGAGTCGCAGTGACCGGCGTCCAGGACTGGTCGCCGGCGGTAGCTCCGGTCCGCACGGTGTCGCCGTTGAGTGCGGTGAGGGCGAGCACGATCGCCACCGGCACCAGCAGCCCTCCGCGCCGTCCGGCCAGGCCGGACAGGACCAGTCCAACACCGACCACCGCGAGGCCGGCCGCGCCGGCCACCACCCAGGTGTCGCTCGCCAGGTGGGCCAGCGTGCCGGCCAGCAGGGCGAGGCCGAGGGTGACCAGGGTGAGCGGTCGCCAGGGCGCGTTCGCCGGCCGAGGTCGGGGTAGGCCAGGCTGCGGTGACGGGACCGGCACCGGGATCGCCTGCGCCGCAACGGGACCGGACTCGCTGTCCAGGCCGGTGGGCACAGTCGGAGGTTCATAGGCGGTGGGGCCGGCGGCGGGGAAGGCCGGGCCCGTGGCCGGGGCGGCCGTCGAGGTCCGGGGCGAGGCCGGGGCAGTGCTCTGGGCGGTGGCCGACCGGTCGTGCCGGTGGAACAGCCACCAGGCCACGGCGCCCACGACCGCCAGGGTGGCGATCCCGGGCCCGAACGACCAGCCGAAGCCCATACCGTCGCTGGACCAGCTGCCGCCGAACGGCATTCCGGCAAGGATCGCGATCACTGAGCCGACGAAGCCGGCGGTGACCGTGCCGTGGGTGACCTCCTGGGCGTGGATCCGGCCGTCCGGGTGGGGCAGCAGCAGCCAGGCAGCACCGTAGACGAACAGTCCGACGCCGAAGAACAGGCTCAGGGCGACGAAACCGCCGCGCACCAGGACCGGGTCGACACCCCAGCGGTGGGCCAGGCCGGCCGCGACACCCGCGGCCCAGCGGCCCTCGTCGGGCCGCACGATGCCCAGAGCACGGATCTTGGTGAAGGCATCGCCCTGGCCGGCCGGCGGCTGCGGCGCGGTGACGGGCATCGAGGGGGGCGAGGGCGGCGAGGGCGGCGGCTGACTGGTCATGGCATCAACTCTCGTCGGGCGGCGGGGCAGAGGGTATCCGGGACGCCCCTGAGTCGACCCTGGTTCGGATCCCGGGGCCCGACCCTGAGGGCATCCGGCCCGGTGGCGAGCCAAGATAGGGGGGTGAGCGTCGCCCCGGTCGATTCCCCCGTGCCGTCGTCCGCCCTGCGTCCGGTCGCGGTGCGGCCGGCTCTGGTGCGCCCACGCGACGGCCGGGTAGTGGCCGGCGTCGCCGGGGGAGTGGCCGCCCACCTGGGACTGCCGGTGCGCGCCGTCCGGCTCGCCTTCGCCCTGACCGCGATCTCCGGTGGCTTCGGGCTGGTGATGTACGTCTGGCTGTGGGCGCTGGTGCCGACCAACGACGATCCCGCCGCCGGCGGGGCGGCCCCGGCCGGTCCGCCCGCCCAGGACAGGCCGGCCCCCCGGCGTCCTTCGTCCACCCGGCTCGGCGACGTGGTGGTGGGCGGTCTGCTGCTGGCCGGCGGCCTGGTGGTGCTCGGCGGGCAGATCGGCTGGCAGGTTCCACTCGGAGCCCTGCTGCCGCTGATCGTGGTGCTCGGGGGCGCGGCGCTGGTCTATACCCAGCTCGACGAGGTGCAGGGCTCCCGCTGGGCCTCCGGCGGCGCGAGGGGGCGGATGACCGCGCTGCGGGTGGCGGCCGGCGTGGTGCTGGTGCTCGGCGGGGTGTCGCTGGCGGTGGTCGGCAGCACCGATGTGGCGTATGCCGGGCGGGTGCTGGTGGCCGTGGCGGCGATGCTCGGTGGGGCCCTGCTGGTGCTGGCCCCGTGGGGCATCCGGTTGTGGCGGGACCTGAGCACCGAACGCGAGGCCAGGGCCCGCGAGGCCGAGCGGGCCGACATCGCGGCCCACCTGCACGACTCGGTGCTGCAGACCCTGGCCCTGATCCAGCGCAGCAGTGACGACGCCGCCCAGGTGGTGCGGCTGGCCCGGGCCCAGGAACGTGACCTGCGCAGCTGGCTCTACGGCGGCGGCGCCTCGGCGGCGGGCACCCTGGAGGGCCGGATCCGGGCCGCCGCCGAGGACGTCGAGGACCTGCACGGGGTCGCGGTCGATGTCGTCGTGGTCGGGGACCGGCCCTTGGACGATCGCGGCGAGGCCATGGTGGCGGCCCTGCGGGAGGCGATGGTGAACGCCGTCCGCCACGCCGGAGCCCCGGTGATGGTCTACGTCGAGACCGGGCCGGACGCGGTCGAGGCCTTCGTGCGCGACCGGGGGCCGGGGTTCGACCTGGGCTCGGTGCCAGGTGACCGGCACGGCGTCCGCGAATCGATCATCGCCCGGATGCAGCGGCACGGCGGGACCGCGGTGGTGCGTAGCCTTCCGGGGGAGGGGACCGAGGTGCGGCTGGCGCTGCCGGATGCCGCCACCCCCACCGGCGACGCGGTCGCCGAGGACGTCGAGGAGGATTCGTGAGTGTGCGGTTGCTGCTGGTCGACGACCACGCGATGGTGCGTAGCGGGGTGCGCACCGAGCTGAGCACCGACCCCGGGATCGAGATCGTCGGCGAGGCCGCCGACGTCGAGTCGGCGATCGCCCAGGTGCACGCCCTGCACCCGGACGTGGTGCTGCTCGACGTGCACCTGCCCGGGGGCACCGTCCGGCCCGGCGCCAAGGAGGTGCTGCAGCGCAGCGCCGATCTGCTCGCGGTGGACGCCGGGACACCCCCGGTGCGGTTCCTGGCCCTGTCGGTGTCCGACGCCGCCGAGGACGTGATCGCGGTGATCCGTTCCGGGGCAAGGGGTTACGTGACCAAGACGATCAGCGGGCCGGATCTGGCCGCCGCTGTGCACCGGGTGGCCGAGGGGGATGCGGTGTTCTCCCCCCGGCTGGCCGGGTTCGTGCTGGACGCGTTCGGCACCGGAGCCGGCGAGGTCGCCTCGGTGGACGATGAGCTGGACCGGCTCTCGGCGCGTGAGCGCGAGGTGATGCGGCTGATCGCGCGCGGCTACGCGTACAAGGAGGTGGCCCGCGAGCTGTTCATCTCGGTGAAGACGGTGGAGACCCACGTCTCGGCCGTGCTGCGCAAGCTCCAGCTCTCCAACCGCAACGAGCTCACCCGTTGGGCTGCCGACCGACGCCTGCTCTGACTCCTTGGTGGTGCTCCCTGTCCGGCGCAGAGGTCCGGTTCCTCCTAGGATGCGGCCATGTCGATCGTCTACGAGTCCGTCGTCGTCCTGCACCTGCTCGGTATGGCCGCCATCGTGGGGTCGTGGTTCATGGTGCTGCGAGCGCCGCGGTTGGTGCCGGGCATGGTGCACGGGGCCCTGCTGCAGATCCTGACCGGGATCGTGCTGGTCGGTATGCGTGAGGCGGACGTGGTGCCGGGCCAGGACGCGCTCGATCACGCCAAGGTCGGCGTCAAGCTCGGTGTCGCCCTGGTGATCGCCGTGCTGGCCTGGGTGAACCGCAAGCGGGAGGACGCGCCGTCCGGGGTCGTGCACGCCATCGGTGGTCTGGCCGTGCTCAACGTGATGGTCGCCGCGCTCTGGCCGTGAACGACTGATCCCTCGACCCCCATCGTGCCGCCGCTCAGCCAACCGGGCCCGGTCAGGGTCGAGCTGAGTAGCCCCCGCGGCCTCGGGCGGAGGTGACGGCCAGGGCGGGCCAGGTGCCCAGCGTGCGAACTCGTGCACTGGGCGGGCTGCCAGCCACCAGATCACCAACAGGTAGAGGGCCAGCGAGACGGCGGCCTGCAGCCCGAACATCACGGCCTGGCCCGGCCACGGGGCGGTGGACGGCGGTCAGCCGGTGGCGACGACCCGGAACGCCTCGGCCAGGCTGCCCTCGGGCAGGTCGAACATGGCCGCGATCCGGTGCCCCCAGTCGCGCAGCATGCCCTCCAGATCCTCGTGGTGGGAGGTCTGGCTGACGTGGGCGTGCAGGGCGTCGAGCTTGCGGGGGAAGGTGTCGTCGATCCTTACCACGTGGTCGGCGGCTGGGTCGGCCATCAGCCACACCTCACGGACGGTCCACGGCTGCAGCCTCTCGTCGGCAAGCAGTTCGGGGAAGGCGAACGCGTTGCGGGCCGCGGGGTAGATGGCGCGGATCCCGGCCTCGCCGACGGCGAGGTGGTCGGGGTGGCTGGCGCCGATGCGGGCCCAGTTGCGCTCGGGGGAGGGGATCAGCATGCGGTCCGGGCGCACCTGACGGATCACCCGGACGATGTCGCGCTGCAGGTCGTGGGTGGGCTCCAGCCAGCCGTCCCGATAGCCCTCCAGGAAGCGGACGTCGTGCACGCCCACCGCGGCGGCGGCGGCCCGCTGCTCGGCCTCGCGCAGGGCGGGCATGTCCTCGCGCGGGCTGTCGTCGAAGCCGCCCTGCTCGCCCCGGCTGCACAGCAGGAAGGTCACCTCGAGCCCGTCGTCGACGAAACCGGCGATGGTGCCGGCGGCTCCGAAGTCGAGATCGTCGGGGTGGGCCGCCAGGGCCAGGACACGGGTCACGTCGTTGATGGGCACGGGAGCAGATGCTAGATCAGCCACGCAGGGCCAGCCCCACCCCTGCGGCACCACACGCCCACAGCACGCTCGCGAAGGTGCCGATGATGAACCGTTCGGCTGCCGCGGGGGTACGCAGCTCGGCGTAGCGGCCCAGGCCCTTGATCGCCATCGCCAGGGCGACCCCCTCCGGCCAGCCGGCCAGCAGCGAGGCAGCCACGCCGATGCGTTCCAGGGCGCCCACCCAGGCGCCGCCGTGCAGCACGTCGGGGTCGGCGGGGCCCGGTCGGTCGCGCTTGCCCGGGTCGGCCAGGCGCAGCGTCGCCGAGGCCACGGGGCCGCCGCCGAGGACCGCCGCCACCGCGGCCAGAGCCGAGGCGGCGAGCCATGCCAGCCCGTGCAGCGCCGGCGCCTGCCAGGCAAGGGCGCCAGAGACGGCCAGGGCAGGCACCGCCCCAGCGAGCACGGCCCCGGCACGCATCCGCATCCGGCGGATCGGGCGAACCGTGCCCCAGAACGGCACCAGAACCCCGGTCACCACGGCCAGGACGACGCCGGAGGCGGTGGCGAGGTCGTTCACCCGACGCGCTCAACGGCGGTGACAGGGGCAGGCGTGTCGGCCTCGGTCAGTAGCCGGGCGGCCACCGGCCGGGCGGCGCTCTCCTGCTGCCACAGCGCCGCAGTGAGCCGCTGGCCGACGGCCTGACGGCTGACCCCGAGCTTCGCCGCGGTCTCTGCGGCGCCCAGGCCGGCCGTGCCCAGGTCGATGGCCTCCCAGGCGGCATCGCTGCGCCGCTCAGCCACCGCAGCCATCAGGGCCAGGACTGCCTCGGCGTCGCCTGCCCGCTGCTCGTCCACCCCTCGGACGGCGAGGTGCTGGGGACGGCGCTTGGCGGCGTCCACCGCCGCACGGGCCAGTTCGAACGCGGGGCCGCGAGCCGCCCGGGTGCTGTGCTGCAGCGGGTGCTCGACCGGGCCGACCCCGAGCCCGATATGCCAGGAACCGTCTCTCACGAGGTCGAGGATGACACCGACCACCGACACCGCGTCGTCCATCAGCCCCTGGAACTCATCGCCGGCCGTTCGCTCGAAGGCCAGCACCGTCGGCACATGCGCCAGGTGGGCCAGGACGGCGTCCACCCGATCCGGCGCCCCACTGGATCGCCTCTGATCGACAGTCAACACGAATGGCATACGACAAGCCTGAACCCTTGCAGGCTAAATTGCAACCCTTGAACCTTGCCTCTGGTGGTCGGGGCCTCAGTGGTGGGCGGTTCTCCACTCGTGGTCGAGGGCCGACATCAGGAACTCGTCGTGCCAGCGGCCGTCGTGGAAGACGACTTCGCGCAACCTGCCCTCCACATGGAAGCCGGCGGCGGTGTAGGCCGCGACGGCGCGCTCGTTGTAGGCCCATACCCGCAGCTCGATCCGGTGCAGGCCGAGCTCGAGGAAGCCGTAGCGCACCATCAGCCCGGTCGCCTCCGTGCCTAGTCCCCGGCTCCAGAACGGCGGCCCCAGAGCGATCCCGAACATGGCCGACCGCTCCTTGGGATCGGCGGCGAACAGCCCGACGTGTCCGGCGAACTCCTCGCCGTCCAGGGTGATCACACTGAACCCGGTGCCGAGGATGCCGTCCTCGTTGGCGCCCCAGGTGCGGAAGTGGTCCAGGCGCCGGCCCGGGGGGCGGGGCCGGATGGCTCGGGCGTTGAGGACGGCGACCGAGGGGTCGTTCCACCACTCCTCGAGAACTGCCAGGTCCTCGTCGGTGGTGGCGCGCAGGCGCACCTTCTCGCCGCGGAGCAGGCTCGCGCTGTAGCCGAGCGCATCACTCATCCCGGGCCAGGGCGGGGTCGCATGGTCGCGATCCGGTGTCATGCCCCCGAGAATGGCACGGAGCGCTCTGCCCGGAGGACGGGCCCGGTCCGGACGAGGTGGATGTGCAGCTGCTCGATCTGTCGGCGGCGCTGGTGTTCCTGATCGGCGCACTGGCCTATCTGAATGTGCGTTTCCTGAAGCTGCCCTCGACCATCGGGGCGACCATCGGGGGCTGATGGTCAGTCTGATCGTGGTACTGCTCAACGCCCTGCAGGTTCCGCTGGCCCGGGACGCGGTGGGCCTGGTGACTACCTTCCACTTCGAGGGGCGCTCGGCGTCGCCATGGCGTTCACCCTGCCGGACGGCGCGCCGACCGAGCTGTTCCTGGTGATGACCTACGCCGTGGTGGTGTTCAGCATCATCGTGCAGGGGTTGACCGTCGGCCGGTTGGCCGACCGCGTGCTGCGGACGCCGCGGGCTGAGTTCAGGCCTGGGCGGCGCGGTACTCCTCGGAGGCCAGCCGGATGCAGGCGGCGGCCACCTGCATCGCGGTGCGCACCTCGGCCACCGGCGGGCGCGTCGGCGCGATCCGGATGTTCCGGTTGCCCGGGTCCTTGCCGCCGGGGTAGGTGGCCCCGGCCGGGGTCAGGCTGACCCCCGCCGCCTCGGCCAGCTGCACCACGCGGGCCGCGACCGGCGCGGTGGTGTCCAGGCTGGAGAAGTAGCCGCCACGGGGGGTGGTCCACGTCGCGTAGGCGCCGTCGGTGCCCAGTTCGGCGGTCAGGACCTCGTGGACCACCGCGAACTTGGGGGCGATCAGTGCGGCGTGGTCACGCATCAACCCCTCCAGCCCGCCGGGGTAGTTCTCCAGGAACCGCACGTGACGGGCCTGCTCGACCTTGTTCGGGCCGATGCTCTGCGCGCCGAGATACCTCGACATCCAGGTCACGTTGGCGGTGCTGGCGGCGACGAAGCCAAGGCCGGCGCCGGCGAAGGTGACCTTGCTGGTGCTGGCGAAGACGAAGGCGCGGTCGGGGTTGCCGGCAGCGGCGCACAGCTCGACCAGGTTGACCGTCTCGTCCGGCGCGCCGAGGTGGTGCGCCCGGTAGGCGTCGTCCGCGAACACGGTGAAGTCCTCGGCAGCCGTCTGCAGCGCGGCGAGCCTGCGGGCCTTCGCCGCGCTGATGGTCTCCCCGCCGGGGTTGCTGTAGGTCGGCACGAAGACGATGCCCTTGACCGAGGCGTCGGTGGCGGTCAGCCGCTCGACGGCGTCCAGGTCGGGGCCGTCGGGCTGCATGTCCACCGTGACCAGCTCGAAGCCGAGGGTGTCCAGCAGGCCGAAGTGGCGATCGTACCCGGGGATGGCGACGATCATCTTCGGCTGCTGCCCGATCCAGGGGGCGGCCGATCCGCGCACACCGTGCAGCAGGGCGAAGGTGTAGATCAGGCCCTGCAGCTCGAGGGAGGAGTTGTTCCAGACGATCACGTTCTCGGCCGGCAGGTCGAGGTAGCGGCCGAACAGGGCGCGGGCGCTGGGCAGGCCGGCCACTCCACCCGGGTAGTTGCGCAGGTCGATCCCGTCCATCGAGGTGTCGCTCGCACCCAGGGCGGTGATCAGGGGATTGGACAGGTCGAAGTCCGCGTCGGAGGGCTGGCCGCGCTGCATGTTGAGCTTCAGGCCTTTGGCGGCGTAGGCGGCGTGGGCGGCCTGGGCGGAGGCGAGGGACTCACGCTGAACATCGGTCGTCATGCCCCACAAAGTACTCGCGCCGGGCCCGCCGGGTGCGTTGCGGTGCGGCTGCAACGGCGTGGCCGGGTTCGGCGTCATTGCTCTGACAGTACGTCGTGTTCCGGGGGAGGCAGCGATGACCTACAGCAGCAGGACCACTGGCCGATTCGCCCGGACGGCGCCCTGGGCGGTGGTGCTCGGTGCGGTGGTCTCCGGGTGCTCACCAGCACCGACACCCCCGACGCCGCGTGCACCGGCGACACCGGCGACACCTGCCGGGCCGGCGTCGGCCAGCAGCCCGAGCACCCCAGGGACGTCGCACACGGTGCGGCTCGAGCAGATCAGGCTGCCGCACCAGGGGGTGACGGACGCCAGTGATGAACTGTCGGACTGGGTGAGCGCTCCGTGGAGCTACCAGCCATGCGGAAGGGACGGCGAGCTGCTCGCCGTCGACAGCGGGGCGCAGGTGCGCTCGATCGAGCAGACCGGCCCGGAGTACCACGCGGTCGAGACCGCGGCGCTGTTCGTCGACGAGGCGGCGGCGCTGGCCTTCGTCCGCCGGATCGAGGCCGCGGTGGCTGCCTGTGACACGCCCGGCCCCACGGTCGACACCCTGACCGTCGCCGGCAACGTGCCCGGAGCCTGGACGCAGGGCAGGGTCTACGCCACCTCGTACCGCCTGTACGGCCTGGAGGGCCCGCAGTCTACGCCGACGGCCACCGTGCCGGAGGGCTGGATGGGTGGGCACTACCTGCTGTTGGCCCGGACCGGCCCCGTGGTGCTGATGGTGCAACGGGCCGGGGAGTTCGGGCCCTCGTACCCCGCGCCGCTACCGGACCTGGTCGCGCAGTTCCGCCCGCCGCTGGACGAGTTGGTGCGCCAGGTGGAGTGAGCCCGGCTGTCGGTCGGGGCACGTAGGCTTGGCCGTGCCATGAGCACCCTGTTCGACGACCTCCCGCTGCCCGGCCTGGCCTCGCCCGCGCCGGAGGTCGTCGTGCCCGCGGGCGCCTCGGTCGAGATGCTGCTCGACGGGCTCAATCCCCAGCAGCGCGAAGGGGTCCTGCACGAGGGTGGCCCGCTGCTGCTGGTGGCGGGCGCCGGGTCGGGCAAGACCCGGGTGCTCACCCACCGGATCGCCTACCTGCTGGCTGCGCGCGGCGTCCGCCCCGGTCAGGTTCTCGCGATCACGTTCACCAACAAGGCCGCCGCCGAGATGCGGGAGCGGGTGGCCGCGCTGGTCGGCCCGCGCGCGCAGACCATGTGGGTCTCCACCTTCCACTCCGCGTGCGTCAAGATCCTGCGCCGGGAGGCGGGCCGGGTCGGCCTGAAGTCGAACTTCTCGATCTACGACGCCGCCGACTCGCAGCGGCTGATGGCCATGGTCTGCCGTGAGCTCGACCTCGACCCCAAGCGCTACCCGCCACGGGCGTTCAGCCACCAGGTGAGCAATCTCAAGAACGAACTGGTCGACGAGGAGGAGTACGCCGCCCGTGCGGTCGAGGGCACCCACGTCGAGCGGATGCTGGCCCAGGCCTACTCGGGCTACCAGCGGCGGCTGCGCCAGGCCAACGCGATGGACTTCGACGACCTGATCATGTCGACGGTCAACATCTTGCAGGCCTTCCCCGACGTCGCCGCGCACTACCGGCGCCGGTTCCGGCACGTCCTGGTCGACGAGTACCAGGACACCAACCGGGCCCAGTACGTGTTGGTGCGCGAACTGGTCGGCGGTTCGCTCTCGCAGGTGATGGCGCAGGCCGAGCGGAAGCAGGGCGGCGAGGCGGCCGAGCCCACGGTACCCCCGGCCGAGCTGACCGTGGTCGGTGACGCCGACCAGTCCATCTATGCCTTCCGCGGCGCGACGATCCGCAACATCGTCGAGTTCGAGACCGACTACCCGAACGCGCGCACGGTGTTGCTGGAGCAGAACTACCGCTCCACCCAGACCATCCTCTCCGCCGCCAATGCGGTGATCGAGCGCAACCCCGACCGCAAGCCCAAACGCCTGTGGACGGCGGGGGAGACCGGCGCGGCGATCATTGGCTACGTCGCCGACTCCGAGCACGACGAGGCAGCGTTCGTGGCCGAGGAGATCGATCGGCTGACCGACGCCCACGGCGTCCGGCCGGGTGACGTCGCGGTGTTCTACCGCACCAACGCGCAGTCCCGGGCCCTGGAAGAGGTCTTCGTGCGGGTCGGGCTGCCCTACAAGGTGGTCGGCGGCACCCGGTTCTACGAGCGCCGCGAGGTCAAGGACGCGCTGGCCTACCTGCGGGTACTGGCCAACCCCGACGACACGGTGAACCTGCGCCGCATCCTCAACGTGCCCAAGCGCGGCATCGGCGACCGGGCGGAGGCGTGCGTCGTCGCGCTGGCCGACCGGGAGCGGGTCAGCTTCGCGGCGGCTCTGCTGCGGGCCGAGGAGGCCCCGGGGATCGCCACCCGATCGCTGTCCAGCATCACGGCGTTCAACGATCTGATCGAGGGCCTGCGCACCCTGGTCGAGGCGGGCTCAGGCCCGGCGGTGCTGCTCGAGGCGGTGCTGGAACAGACCGGATACCTGGCCGAGTTGCGGGCCAGCCACGACCCGCAGGACGAGTCCCGGATCGAGAACCTGTCCGAGCTCGTCGCCGTCGCCCAGGAGTACGAGGCGACCGCGGCCGAGGCTCCCGATGGGCCGTCACTGACCGAGTTCCTGGAACAGGTGTCCCTGGTCGCCGACGCCGACGAGGTGCCCGACGAGGCGGTGGCGGACGGCGAGCACAGCGCCCAGCCGCACGAGGACGCCGGCGTGGTCACCTTGATGACATTGCACACCGCCAAGGGGCTGGAGTTCCCCACCGTCTTCCTGACCGGCATGGAGGACGGTACCTTCCCGCACATGCGCTCCCTGGGCGACCACGGCGAGCTGGCCGAGGAGCGCCGGCTCGCCTATGTGGGGATCACCCGGGCGAGGGAGCGGCTCTATCTGTCCCGGGCCGCCGTCCGCAGTGCCTGGGGGCAGCCGAACTACCACCCGGCCAGCCGTTTCCTGGAAGAGATCCCCGCCGCCCTCGTCGACTGGCGGCGCAGCGAGTCGACCGGAGTGCGCCCCTCCTCCACGCCCGCGGTCGCCCGGTTGGCCCAGCGGCCCGGTGTGCAGTCCCCGGGCAATCGCGAGGTGGTCCATCTGGAGCCGGGGGATCGGGTCACCCATGACACCTTCGGCCTGGGCACGGTGATCCGGGTCGAGGGCTCCGGGGAGCGGGCGGTCGCGCACGTCGACTTCCGCGAGGACGGCACCAAGCGGCTACTGCTGCGCTACGCCCCGGTCACCAAACTCTGACTCCGGCAGTGGCCCGCCCGGCCGGGCGTCCAGGTCAAGGCGCTGGGCGGGGCATCCGATACAGCCAGGGTGAGGGTAGAGGCCGGCGGCCGGACCGCAGGTCGTGCGGCCTCCTCCGACCAAGCCGGCGACGAGTTCGCAGCGGCCGTTCAGGCCGAGATATGCCGCACGATCCTGGTCAATCGGTTGGTCTACCCCGTCGGCGTCGCCGGGCTGGCCCTGGTCGTGGTGGCCGCGCTGTGGTCGGAGCTCGCCCGGGGACCCCTGCTGATCTGGCTCGCCGCCGCGTGCCTGAGCGCGCTCGGCTTCGCCGGGGCACTGGCCTGGCCAGGGGCTCGCTGGCTGGGCCGGGACGGTCTTCCGGTGCTGCTGGCCCCGACCGGGTATCTGGTCGGCGTGGTGTGGGGCTCGCTGGCCTGGGTCGATCTGGAGGCCCTCGACCGATCGGTGACTGCCCGCTCGATCTGCCTCGTCGCGCTGATGGGCCTGTCCATCGGGGCGCACTCGCCGACCGCCGCCGGTACCGCTCACGCCCTGCGGGTGGACCTGCCGATGGCGGCCCTCGCCCTGGCCGCCTACGTGTGGATCGGCTACTACCCCGCGGTGGCGGGTCTGCTGCTGCTCCTGACCGTGGTCGTGCCGGACGCGCTGCGCAGCCGCCGGCTGGTGGTGGCCGGGATCGAGGCCCGGGTGGCGGCGGCGCGGGCTGCGGTGCACGACCCGTTGACCGGGCTGGCCAACCGCACCGGTGCCCTGGACGCGATCGCCGCGCTGGCCGGGGCGGGCAGCGGGCAGACCAGTGTGCTGTTCATCGACCTCGATCGGTTCAAGCAGGTCAACGACCGCTACGGCCACGCCGCGGGAGATGAACTCCTGCGCGAGACGGCGCAGCGGCTGACCGCCTGTTTCCGGTCCGAAGACGTCGTGGCCCGCCTCGGTGGCGACGAGTTCGTGGTGATCCTCGACGCCCGGTCCGACGGCGACGTGGTCGCCCCGCGTGATCCCTCCCAGCTGGCCCGGCGGGTGATCGCCGCCCTGGAGAAGCCGTTCTCGGTCCGTGGGCGCGTTGTCATGCTCTCGGCCAGTGTCGGGATCGCCAGCCTGCCGCACGAGACCACGGCCGAGACCCTGCTGTCGCGCGCCGACCAGGCGCTGTTCCGGGCCAAGCGCGACGGACGTCGTCGGGTGGTGCTCTACGACGAGGCACTGGGCGCCGAGCTCGAGGCGCGAGCAGTGCTGGAGCTGGCGCTGCGCCACGCCGTCCGAGAACACACGATCGTGCCCTACGCGCAGCCGGTGTTCAGCCTGAGCACCGGCCAGGTGGTCTCGGCCGAGCTGCTCGCCCGCTGGATCGGCCAGGACGGCCGGTTCGTCTCTCCGATGGAGTTCATCACCCTGGCCGAGGAGGTCGGCCTGATCCGAGACCTCGGGGTACAGATGCTCGGCCACGCGGTGCTGGCCCTGCAGGGGTGGCAGCAGGTGCCCGAGTTGGCCGGCGCCTCGATCGCGGTGAACATCTCCCCGCTGCACGTGGTCGACGGGCTGCTCGACGATGTGGTTCGGGTGCTCGCCGACACCGGGGTGCGCCCCGAGGCGCTGACGCTGGAGATCACCGAGCAGCAGGCGCTGCCGGACGAGGACGGCACCAAGGACGTTCTGGAGGCGGTCCGGGCGCTCGGGGTGCGGATCGCGATCGACGACTTCGGCTCCGGGTTCTCCTCGATCAGGTGGCTGACCTCGCTGCCGGTCCAGGTGGTCAAGCTCGACCGCTCACTCCTGGAGGCCATGCCCTCGGCGCAGCATTCCGGAGGTGCTGACCGCGTCGAGGTACTGCGCAGTGTGAACCGGCTGACCGAGGCCATGGGCCGGGTCGCAGTCGCCGAGGGGATCGAGACCGAGCTGGAGCTGGCCGCGGTGCGGGACGCGGGGATCGGACTGGGGCAGGGCTATCTGCTCTGCCGTCCCATGCCGTTGAGCGAGCTGACCATCCAGGTGGCGGACATCTGTGCCGCCGCCGAGGGGATCATCCGGCCGAGCGCTGAAACAGGTACACCGCCGAGCCGGCCTCGTCGGGCAGGACCATCCGGCTCAGCCGGGCGTCGCGCGACCAGGTGAACGACGTCTGGGCCCGGTAGCCAGCCCAGTCGCCGGAGGCCGTCTCACCCGTCGACCCGATCAGGATGTAGGTCTGCACGCTCGGGGTCTCGAAGACGTGCTTCTCGAAGGAGTTGCCAGGCGGCGGCCAGGAGCAGACCACCACCTCGGGGGCGTGAGTGCGCAGGGCAGTCCTGGCGTCCATCCGCGTGACGCTCTCCTGGAACCGGACGCCGTCGGCCCAGCTCTGGTCGTCGGTCGCCAGGACGTTCACCCCCGCATCGGCCAGGAACCGGCTGAGGGTGCCGTCGCCGGCGGCGATCTCCAGACAGGTCCGATCGCCGATCAGGCGGCTCAGGGTTCTGATCATGGCGCCGGTGTAGAAGCAGTAGATGCCCTCCGGCATCACCAGGGGCATCAGGTAGCGGCGCTGCGTGATCAGGGGAGCCAGCAGCCGGTAGGTGGTGAGCGGTGCCGGGCGGCGGCGCAGCCCGGACTCGAACATGAGGCGCTGCAGCACGAACCCGTTCCAGAGGTTGAACCGCACCCGCCCGCTGCCGACCCCCGTCTCCTCGGCCAGCCAGACCTGCCGGGTCGCCTCGACGAGCATGTACCGGCGCACGCTGTCCGAGACCACGGCCCGCTGGCTGAGCGCGTGCCCAGGGGTGGCCCGGCGTGGTCGCGTGGCCGCGGCCAGCGCCTCACGGATCCGGGCGGGATCGCCGTCCGCGGCCAGTCGTGCCGCCTGGCGCCGGACCTCGGCCCACTCGCCGGGGAAGGCGGAGCGCAGCTCGGACAGGGACGGCGAGGAGCTGAGCCAGGCGGCGACCTCGGCCGGTGTGCGCCGGCGGAGCGGTGGACGGCTGGCGGTGCCGGGGAGAGCCACGAGGATCTGCTCGGCAGCCCGCGGGCGTGGCTTGAGTGCGGCCTACCCCCTGGCCGTCGCTGCTCAGTTCGTTCTCGCCACGGTGTGGTTCGACGCGGCGAGGACCTCGGGGGCGCTGCGGGTCGAGGGGGCCGTGGGCCTGGTGCCGGGGATGCGGGTGTTCTACTCCTCGGACGCCGCGCCGGACGGTGGCAGCTTCGGCATGCAGGCGGGGCCGGCCGCGGTGGTGGTCGCCCTGCTGGTCTTCCTGGTCGTGGCCCGGCCCTGGCGCCTGGTCACGTTGGCCTCGAGCCGCTCTCAGCAGGCCGGTCCAGCCGGGTGACCCCGGGGACGACGGTGACGCCGTGGCTGTCCAGCTGGCTGAGCATGGCGCCGATCTCGCGCACCACGGGTGGGTGGATGGGCAGCGACATGTGGCCCACAGCGTGGATGGCGACATTGCGCACGACCAGATCGGGGTGCTCGATCCGCCCGTTCAGGTGGGGCACCACGATCTGGTCGAGGTCGGAGTGGTAGGCCACGAACCGGGTGCGGCAGGACGGCGCCGGTTGGGCGAGCTCGACGGAGAGCTCGCTGCCGGGCCGCAGCTGGTGCCCCAGCTTCACCGGCAGGCCGTAGGCGAGCAGCGACCCACCGTGCGGGCTGCCCAGGGTGACCAGGGTGTGCACCCGCTCGTCCCCGCCGAGGCGCTGCACGTAGTAGCGGGCGATCAGCCCGCCCAGGCTGTGCCCGATCACGTGCACTCGTTCGTAGCCGGTCCGGGCGACCAGCTCCTCCACCGCCCCGGACAGGTCACGGGCCGCGGCCCGGATGTCGTTGGTGGCGGGGGAGTAGTTGATCGTGAACACCCGGCCGAAGCCGCGCCGGCGCAACCGGCGACGGAGCACGGTGAAGATCATGCGATTGTCGATCATGCCGTGTACGAGCAGGATCGGGGTGCCCGCAGCCTCGACGTCGCCCAGCACCAGCCCTCGTTGGTGCGGGGCGAGATCGCCGAGGTGGTAGCGCTCGTGCGGCTCGTGCCGGTCGCGCAGCACGCCGAACGGGTACATGGACAGGTGCACCGACGACCAGAGGGCCTCCACCAGGGTGCCGCGGGCGGCGTCCAGGGAGATCAGGTCGCGCAGATCGCGGGGAAGGCCGACCAGGCAGCCGCGCAGCGAGCGCACCGGGGAGGGCGCGGAGGAGGACAGCGCGAGGCGGGGTCCGGCGCCGGGTGAGGCGCCGGAACCGTGATCACGTCGTCGTGCTGCCACGGCCCCTCCTTACCCGAGAGTAACTCGGGCCGGCGCGATGTGGGGTGCGCCACCAAGGACCTGTGGTTCTGACCGCCGTCGGCGTCTAGGCTCGTGCACGAGCTGATCGTGGGAGGAGAACCATGGTGCCGCTGCGGATCGTCGTTGCCAAGCCCGGTCTCGACGGGCATGACCGAGGGGCCAAGGTGGTCGCCCGGGCGCTGCGCGACGCCGGCATGGAGGTCGTCTACACCGGCCTCCACCAGACCCCCGAACAGATCGTCGAGGCGGCCATCCAGGAGGACGCGGACGCCGTCGGGCTGTCCGTCCTCTCCGGGGCCCATCTGACCCTGTTCGCCCGCGTGATCGATCTGCTCAAGGCCAAGGACGCCGGCGACATCGTGGTGTTCGGCGGCGGCATCATCCCGGCCGACGACGTCACGGAGCTGGAGCGGATCGGCGTCCGGAAGGTGTTCACCCCCGGGGCCCCGATGCACGAGATCGTCGCCTGGGTGCGGGCCAATGTGGCCCAGCAGACGGTCTGAGCCCAGCGCCGTCCACCCGCGGTCACCTCACCGCTCGGCGCGCCGATGGTGCAACGTGACGTGAGGCACGCGCAGGGCGACCATGGCATTTTCCCGCGCGGCTAGGCTGGCGCGCGCATCCCTGACCCCCTGCGAGCGGGTCGAACCAACGACGGTGAGGACGCATACGTGGACCTGTTCGAATACCAGGCGCGCGACATGTTCGCCGCGCACGGCGTCCCGGTGCTGGACGCGGTGACGGTCACCACCCCCGAGGAGGCCCGCGCGGCTGCGGAGCAGCTCGGCGGCGGCACGGTGGTGGTCAAGGCCCAGGTCAAGACCGGGGGCCGGGGCAAGGCCGGCGGGGTGAAGCTGGCGCACTCTCCCGAGGAGGCCGTGGCCAGGGCCGGCGAGATCCTGGGCATGGACATCAAGGGCCACACGGTGCACCGGGTGATGATCGCCCAGGGCGCGAGGATCGCCGAGGAGTACTACTTCTCGGTGCTGCTCGACCGGGCCAACCGCACCTACCTGGCGATGTGCTCGCGTGAGGGCGGGATGGACATCGAGACCCTCGCCGTCGAGCGGCCCGAGGCGCTGGCCCGGATCCCGGTCGACGCGATCGTGGGCATCGACGAGGCCAAGGCGGCCGAGATCGTGGCCGCGGCCGGGTTCGAGGCCGACGTGGCGCCGTCCATCGCCGCGGTGATCCAGAAGCTGTGGGGGGTCTTCGTCGCCGAGGACGCCACCCTGGTCGAGGTCAACCCGCTGGTGAAGACCGAGGACGGCGCGATCATCGCCCTCGACGGCAAGGTGACGCTCGACGACAACGCCGACATCCGTCACCCCGACCACGAGCAGTTCCACGACCACGGCGCAGCCGACCCGTTCGAGGCCCGGGCCAAGGAGAAGGGCCTCAACTACGTCAAGCTCGACGGGCAGGTCGGGATCATCGGCAATGGAGCCGGTCTCGTGATGTCCACGCTCGATGTCGTCGCCTATGCGGGTGAGGAGTATGGCGTCAAGCCGGCCAACTTCCTCGACCTCGGCGGCGGCTCCAGTGCCCAGGTGATGGCCGACGGACTGGAGCTGATCCTGTCCGACCCCCAGGTCAAGAGCGTGTTCGTCAACGTCTTCGGCGGCATCACCTCCTGCGACACCGTGGCCAATGGCATCGTCCAGGCCTTCGGCCTGCTGGCCTCGCACGGCTCGGAGGTCACGCACCCGCTCGTGGTCCGGTTGGACGGCAACAACGCCGAGCTCGCGCGGCAGATCCTCGACGAGGCGAACCTGCCCGGCGTGGAGGATCTGGACACCATGGACGGCGCTGCGCACCGCGCCGCCGAACTGGCCTCGATCGAGATCAGCAAGGGAGCCTGACGTGACGATCTTTCTCGACAGCAACAGCCGGGTGATCGTCCAGGGGATGACCGGTTCCGAGGGCCGCAAGCACACCCAGCGCATGATCAATTCTGGGACCAAGGTCGTCGGCGGGGTCACCCCCGGCAAGGCCGGCCAGAGCGTGGAGTTCGAGGACCACGTGAGCGTGCCGGTGTTCGGCTCCGTGGCCGAGGCGGTCGCGGCCACCGGCGCCAACGTGTCGGTCATCTTCGTGCCGGCCAAGTTCACCAAGGCGGCGGTTCACGAGGCGGTCGACGCCAAGATCGCGCTCGGCGTGGTGATCACCGAGGGGGTGCCGGTGCACGACAGTGCCGAGTTCTTCCAGTACGCCCAGAACTCAGGCACTACGCGGCTGATCGGCCCGAACTGCCCCGGCATCATCTCGCCCGGCCGGTCCAACGCGGGCATCATCCCGGCCACCATCACCAAGCGGGGGCCGATCGGCCTGGTCAGCAAGTCCGGCACGTTGACCTACCAGATGATGTACGAGCTGCGCGACATCGGCTTCACCACCGGCGTCGGCATCGGTGGCGACCCGGTGATCGGCACCACGCACATCGACTGCCTGGAGGCCTTCGAGGCCGACCCGGAGACCAAGGCGATCGTGATGATCGGTGAGATCGGCGGCGACGCCGAGGAGCGTGCGGCCGACTACGTCAAGGCCCACGTGACCAAGCCGGTGGTCGGCTACGTGGCCGGGTTCACCGCTCCCGAGGGCAAGACCATGGGGCACGCCGGCGCCATCGTCTCGGGCTCCTCCGGCACCGCGCAGGCCAAGAAGGAAGCCCTCGAGGCTGCCGGGGTCAGGGTTGGCAAGACCCCCAGCGAGACCGCCCTGCTGGTGCGGGAGATCATCGTCAAGCTCGCCTGAACCCAACCTGCTCATGGGAAGTACTGCTCGGCCAGGTAGGTGGTCCAGCCGTTGTCCTTGTCGTTGTGGCGCAGCCAGACGAAGACCTCGCGTCCCTGGGCCTTGGCCTGCGCGAAGCCGTCGACCAGGCCCTGCAGATCCGACGCGGACGGCGGGTCGGTCTGCCCGATCATGGGCCCGAGGAAGACCGGCGTGCCGGGCACCAGGTGCAAGGTGTAGACCCGCGGGTTCTGGTTGACCACCGCGTAGTCCAGGCGCTCCAGGTCGGGGTGGCTGTCGTAGTACTTCGCCGCCTGCGCACCGGAGTAGTAAGTCAGCCGGTCCACGGTGATCACCGCCGTGTCGTCTCCGGTGCGGGTCACCGACGTCAGGCTGGACAGTTCCAGACCCTTGGTCGCCCACGGCGCGGCCACGAAGGTGGCGGCGGCGGGCGAGGGCATGGACGCCGACGGACTGGCCGAGGCGCTGGCCGACGCCGAGGCGGACGCCGCACCGGAGGACGCGGCGCCGGTGGGGCTCGCAGCGGTGGCCGGCGTCGGGGTGCGGTTCGCGGTCGCGGTGTCCGAGGCCGGTGGCCGCCAGATGGCCATCGCACCGCCGACGATCAGCCCGGCCAGAACCGCCCCGGCCAGGATCGCCCCGGCGGTGCGCCCGCTCGCCACGCCCAGCCCGCCACGCCTCGCGCCACTCACGACGCGCATCCTGCCGGAACAGCGCACGGGTGTCGCCTCCCCGGCGCGTCCTGCGCAGTCCGCGGCCCGCCTCGGGTGAGCATGGCAGGGTGACCTCGATTCTCGACCGCCCGTCAGGCGCCCCCGGCAGCGCCGGTGACGTGTTGCCGATGGCGCAGGCCGCCGGAGCGCTGGCCGCGTTCCAGGCCGCCGCGGGGTCGCTGGTCGTGATCCTGGTGCCGGTGGTGCTCACCTGGGTGGTCACCGGTGGCGGAACCGCCTCCTGGGCCGAGGTAGTGCGGCTGGCGGCCGCCCTGTGGCTGCTCGCGCAGCACACCGGGCTGGCCGTGGACGGCGGCCATCTCGGCCTGGTCCCGCTCGGTATGGCGCTGGTGCCGCTGCTCGCCTGCGCCTACGGCGGCGCCCGGCTGGCCCGCAGCCTGGACCCCAAAGCCGAGCGGATCGCGGCCGGTTCGAGCCGGGCCGCACCCTCCCCCGCGCCCCGCAGCGCGTTGATCACCATGGCGGTCACCCACGGCCTGCTCGGGGTGCTGGTCGGCGCCCTCGCGGTCACCGACCTGGCCCGTCCCGTGCTCTGGCAGGCCTTCGCCGGCCCTGCTGTGGTCGCGCTGGTGGGCGGGTTCCTGGGCAGTCTGGCCTACGTGCACGACGGTGCCCGCGGCGCCGTCGTCGCTGTCCTCGAACTGCTGCGCGAGCCCCTGCGGCGCTACCTGGGGCCGGTCACGGCCGCCCTGGCCGTCCAGCTCGGAGCGGCGGCGCTGGCCGTGCTGGTGGCGCTCGGATTCGGCGTCGGACGCGTGATCGACATGTATCAGGCGCTCGGCGGCGGGCTGCTCGGCGCCCTCATGATCACCCTGCTGCAGCTGATGCTGCTGCCGAACGTGCTGGTCTGGGCGGCGGTGGCGCTGGCCGGCCCCGGGTTCGCGATCGGCGCCGGCACCGAGGTCTCACCGCTGACCAGCACGCTCGGGCCGCTGCCCGCCGTCCCGATCCTGGGCGCGCTGCCGAACCCGGGCCCGATGCCCGGCTACGCCGTGCTGGTGCTCGCCGTTCCGGTCTTCGCCGGGGCCTGGGGCGCCGCCCACCTGCTCCGCGCCGAGCCCCTGCCGGGCCGGTTCGCCGCGGTGCGGGACGTCGTCGTGCTGGCCCTGCTCTCCGCCGCGGCGTTCGGGGTGCTCGCCTGGCTCTCCGGCGGCCCCGCGGGACCGGGCAGGCTCTCCGTGACCGGACCGCCACCGGACCTGGCCGCCGCGGCCTTCGCCGTGGAGGTGGCGCTCGGTGCCACACTGGTGATGCTCGTCCGCCGGGGGGCTCCGGCGGTGGCCGATGCGTTCGCCGCCCGGCGGGATGGATATCGTCGGGGTTCGTGAGCGAACACGCGCGCGTCGTCGTCCTGGTCTCCGGCTCGGGGACCCTCCTGCAGGCACTGCTCGATGCCGACGACGTGAGCGTTGCCGGGGTGATCAGTGACCGGGGCGATGCCCAGGGGCTGGAACGCGCCAGGACCGCAGGCGTGCCGACCGCCGTGGTACGTCTGGCCGACTTCCCCGACCGCGCCACCTGGGACCAGGCGGTGGCCAAGGCGCTCGAGGTGTTCTCTCCCGACCTGGTGGTGCTGGCCGGGTTCATGCGTCTGCTGGGTGAGCCGTTCCTGACCCGGTTCGGCGATCGGGCGATCAACACCCACCCGGCGCTGCTGCCCTCATTCCCCGGCGCGCACGCCGTCCGGGACGCCCTGGCCTACGGGGTCAAGGTGACCGGGGCGTCGGTGATCCTGCTGGACGACGGGACCGACTCCGGCCCGGTGGTGGCACAGCGGCCGGTCGAGGTGCACGACGGCGACGACGAGGCCTCGTTGCACGAACGGATCAAGGTCGTCGAGCGTGAGCTGCTGGTGGACGTGGTCACCCGGATGACCCGGGCCGGCTGGAGAGTCAGTGACAGAAAGGTCACCCTGCGATGAGCGAGAAGCTGCCGATCCGGCGGGCCCTGCTGTCGGTGTACGACAAGACCGGGCTGGAGGAGTTGGCGCTCGCCCTGCACGCCGCGGGGGTTGCCCTGGTCTCGACCGGGTCGACCGCGGCCCGGATCGCCGCGGCCGGGGTGCCGGTGACCGCGGTGGAGGACCTCACCGGGTTTCCCGAGTGCCTGGACGGGCGGGTCAAGACGTTGCACCCGCGGGTGCACGCCGGCATCCTCGCCGACCGCAGGCTGCCCGATCACGTGCGTCAGTTGGCCGACCTCGAGATCGAACCGTTCGACCTGGTGGTCTCCAACCTGTATCCGTTCCGGGCCACCGTCGCCTCCGGGGCCACCGCCGACGAGTGCGTGGAGCAGATCGACATCGGCGGGCCGTCGATGGTGCGCGCAGCGGCGAAGAACCACCCGAGCGTGGCGGTGGTGACCGACCCGCGTGACTACCCGGCGGTGCTGGAGGCCCTGGCCGGTGGCGGGTTCGACCTGGCCGCCCGACGCACCCTCGCGGCCCGGGCGTTCGCGCACACCGCGGCCTACGACACCGCGGTGGCGCAGTGGTTCGCCGGGCACCTGAGCGACGGTGCGGCGGAGCACGGCGGCTGGCCCGCCTACGCCGGCCTGGCGCTGGAGCGGGCGGCGGTCCTGCGTTACGGCGAGAACCCGCACCAGAAGGCCGCCCTGTACGTCGACGAGGGGGCGGTGGTGGCGCCGGGGATCGCCCAGGCCACCCAGCTGCACGGCAAGGACATGTCGTACAACAATTACGTGGACGCCGACGCGGCGGTGCGTGCGGCCTACGACTTCGCGGTGCCCGCGGTGGCGATCATCAAGCACGCCAACCCGTGCGGGATCGCCGTGGCGGGACAGGGCGAGGGGATCGCAGTGGCCCACGCCGCTGCTCACGCCTGCGACCCGGTGTCGGCCTTCGGCGGGGTGGTGGCCGCGAACCGCCCGGTCTCGGTGGCCATGGCCGAGCAGCTGGCCGAGATCTTCACCGAGGTGGTGATCGCCCCCGGGTTCGACGACGACGCGCTGAAACTGTTGTCGCAGAAGAAGAATGTGCGCCTGATCGAGCTGACCGACGGCTACGCACGCGCCGACGTCGACCTGCGCCCGGTCTCCGGCGGCATGCTCGCCCAGGACACGGACCGGATCGACGCCCCCGGCGACGACCCCGCCACCTGGTCGCTGGCCTCGGGCGAGGTCGCGGACGACGTGACGCTGGCCGATCTGGCCTTCGCCTGGCGCGCGGTGCGGGCGGTGAAGTCGAACGCCATCCTGCTCGCCAAGGACGGTGCGAGCGTGGGAATCGGTATGGGTCAGGTGAACCGGGTCGACTCCTGCCGGCTAGCCGTGGAGCGGGCCGGGGCGGAGCGCGCCCGCGGTGCGGTCGCGGCGTCCGACGCGTTCTTCCCGTTCGCAGACGGGCTCGGGATCCTGGTGGAGGCCGGTGTCCGGGCCGTGGTGCAGCCGGGTGGTTCGATGCGCGATGCCGAGGTGATCGCCGCGGCACAGGCGGCCGGCGTCACCATGTACCTCACCGGCACCCGGCACTTCGCCCACTGAGTCGGCCAGAGACCGCAGGAGGCGCCGCCGTGGTCCAGTGGGAAGTGCCGCCGACGCGGCGGATCGCCTTCGTGGTGGTGCTCGGCCTGATGGCCGCGTCGGTGCTGCTCACGGTGCTGTTCGACGACTTCCGGGTCGGGGGATACCTGCTGGCCACGGCGATGGCGCTGGCCGCGGTGATCCGGGCCAGCCTGCCGGAGAAGTACTGCCTCGGGCTGCTGGTGCGTTCGCGCACCTTCGACGTGGCGACCGCGGCGGTGTTCGCGGTGGCGATCGCGATCACCACCGCCATCGTGCCCGGCTGATCACCCGCTCAGGGTCCGTCGCGGACGACACCGGGCAGGCCCTGTTCGTGCTCACCGCCCTGACCGCCCCGGCAGGTTCCTGACGCCGACCCAGCCCAGATCAGGGTGCCGGTCAGGGTTTGCCCGGAATCTCACTGGTTCGGGGCTGATCCGGCGCTCCGGTACGGACGTGGCGGGTGGGAACCGCGTAGATTGACCGGTCGTCAGGATGAGCACACGGGCACGGGCCCGGTACCACCTTATAAGGAGCGCGCGGATGACCGAGCCGACCCCCCTCGCACCCCCGGCCGCCGAGGCGACTCTCACCCTGACCGCGCCCGAGGCGCCGAAGACGGTGGCCGCGACAGCGGCCCCGAAGCTCGCCCCCCAGGTGGACGCCGCGGCGCTACCCGGGCTGGACGCCAAGGTCGAGGGGTACCTGGACGCACTGCTCAAGCAGGCGCCGAGCTCGCCGGACTTCGCCGCCAAGGCCAACGACGTACGCACCATGGGCGACGTCGACATCCGTCGTGCGGCCGAGACCTCGAACAATCTGCTCAAGCGGCCGGTGAAGGCGCTGCAGGAGGGCGGTCTGGCCGAGGGGTCCGACATCGGCAAGACGCTGATCGAGCTCCGCCGCACGGTCGAGAGCCTGGACCCGCAGGGAGCCAAGGGCAGCAAGAAGTTGTTCGGCATCCTGCCCATGGGCGACAAGGTCGAGGACTACTTCCGCAAGTACCAGAGTGCCCAGGGCCACCTGGACGGCATCCTGCACGCGCTCTACAACGGACAGGACGAGCTGCGCAAGGACAACGCCAGCCTCAACCAGGAGAAGCAGAACCTGTGGGATGCCATGGGCCGGCTGAACCAGTACGTCTACATCGCTGAGCGGCTCGACTCCCGGCTGGCCGCGGGCATCTCCGAGTTGCAGGTCAGTGACCCGGAGAAGGCCAAGGCCCTGCAGCAGGACGTGCAGTTCTACGTGCGCCAGAAGCATCAGGACCTACTCACCCAGCTCGCCGTGTCGATCCAGAACTACCTGGCCATCGACGTGGTGATCAAGAACAACATCGAACTGATCAAGGGGGTCGACCGGGCCTCCACCACCACTGTCTCCGCGCTGCGCACCGCCGTGATCGTGGCCCAGGCACTGGGCAACCAGAAGCTGGTGCTCGACCAGATCTCGGCGTTGAACACCACGACGTCGGACATGATCCAGCGGACGTCGGAGATGCTGCGCGACAACTCGGTGCAGATCCAGGAGCAGGCGGCATCGGCCACCATCGGGCTGCCGCAGCTGCAGGCGGCGTTCCAGAACATCTACGCCACGATGGACGCCATCGACACGTTCAAGGTGCAGGCACTGGACACGATGGCCACCACCATCGGCACCCTGGAGACCGAGGTCGAGAAGTCCCGCGAGTACCTGGAGCGGGTCGCCCAGCGGGACGAGCGGATCGCGTCGGGATCGCTCGACATCGGGGACGGCCGGCGCTGAGTACCAGGGCCTGTGCGGGGGTAACGACCGGAAGGGCGGCACGCGGGTGTCACTGAAGGACTGGTGGGGGGCTTTGACCGGGCGCCCTCGCGAGGTCGAGCCTGCCCCGATCGAGATCCCGCAGGTCCCCACAGGTGAGGACCTGCTCACCCAGCTCGACGCCATCGACCACGACATCCAGGACAAGGCGCGCCACGACCGGATCTCGGGCGTGGTGGCCTCCCGGGTGACCGACATCTGCGCCACAGCGCGGGACATCATCCCCCGGCTGAACCAGCTCGGAGGGGGCACCCGGGACGCGCACTCGGTGATGTCCACCGTGACCAGCTACCTGCCCGAGGCGCTGGGCACCTACCTGCGCCTGCCCCGTCAGTACGCCGATACCCGCGCGGTCTCCGGCGGCAAGACGTCACTCATGCTGCTCGTCGACCAGCTCGACCTGCTCGGGCTGACCATGGACAAGATCCTGGACGCCGCGACCCGCCGCGACGTCGACGCCCTGGTCGCGCACGGGCAGTTCCTGGCCGAGAAGTTCGGTCACGCGTCCTCCGGCGGCGCGCTGGACCTCGGCACGCCCGGATCGGGAGGCCAGCCATGAGCCGCCCGGACGGCACCGGCGACCTGTCCTTCGCAGAGGCGCTGACGGCGTTGGTTGCGGTCGGCGTCCAGGCCGGTCTGGCCGAGAAGGACGTCCGCGTCGAGGGCGCGGCCCTCGCCGCGTCACTCGCCGAGTCGGCCCCCGGAGCACCGACAGCCTGGAACGCCGTCGCCGGTGGCGGCGTCCAGGACTTCTTCGATGCCGCGAGCAGCGCGCGGCGGTGGCGCAACGCCCCGACGGCGGGTCTGCTCGCGCTGGTCTCCTCCTCCTCGCCCCAGGCCGGCGACTACGCGCGGGCGCTGGTCGAACTGACCGCCTCGGCGTGCGCGCTCGGCGAGCCGACGCTGGCCGTGCTCAGCAACGCCTCGACTGCCGCCGCAGCCCAGCTGCGCACGGCCGGTCTCACGCCGTCCGCGGCGACCGCGCCACCCGTGACCCCCGCCGCGCCAGGCCCTCCCGGCGCTCCCGGCACCCTTGGCGCACCGAGGGCCTCCGGTCCCACGGTGCTGCCCGTGGACCCGCGCCTGCTCGAGCAGCTGCGGATCACGCACGGGATCACCCTGCCCCCGGGGATGACCGGTACGCCGAGCCTGCCCGCGGGCCCGGAAGCGGTGGCCCCTGCTCCCGGGCCAGAGGTTGCGCCGACGCCGGCCGAGCCGGCCGAACCGGTCAGGACTCTGGAGGAGCTGCTCGCCGAGCTCGACCAGCTGACCGGGCTGACCGCGGTCAAGGCGGAGATCCACCGCCAGACCGCTGTGCTGCGGATGGAGAAGCTGCGCGCGGAGGCCGGGCTGGCCAAGCCGACGATCACCCGGCACCTGGTCTTCGTCGGCAACCCGGGCACCGGCAAGACCACGGTGGCCCGGCTGGTCTCGGGCATCTACCGTGCCCTCGGCCTGCTCAGCAAGGGTCAGCTGGTCGAGGTCGATCGCTCCGAACTGGTGGCCGGATATCTGGGCCAGACCGCGATGAAGACCGCCGAGGTGGTCGCGACGGCGATCGGCGGCGTCCTGTTCATCGACGAGGCCTATAGCCTGGCCGGCGACCAGTACGGCGAGGAGGCCATCGACACCCTGGTCAAGGAGATGGAGGACCACCGCAACGACCTGGTCGTGGTGGTGGCCGGCTATCCCAGGCCGATGGGTGAGTTCATCGGCGCGAACCCTGGTCTGGCGAGCCGGTTCCGCACCAACATCACCTTCGACGACTACACGGAGGACGAGCTGGTCGAGATCTTCCGGCGGATGGCGGACAAGGCCGACTACACCGCTACCCCCGCGGTGCTGGCCCGGTTCCGTGAGCTGTTGGCCACCGTCGACCGGGACGAGGCATTCGGCAACGGGCGTTACGCCCGGAACGTGCTCGAGGAGGCCATCGGGCGGCATGCCTGGCGGCTGCGCGACGTGGAGAAGCCGACCGCGGAACAGCTGCGCGACCTCGACCCGGAGGACCTGTCCGCCCCGGCCGCCCCGCCCACGCCGGCCGAGCCTGAGGCTGCGCAGGCTCCGATGACCTATGACGCCCCACCACCCCACGAGGGGAGCGACCAGCCATGAGCCAGGCGACGGCGAGCGCACCGGTGACTGCACCCGCGGTCCCGGTCGGCCTGCCTGCCCCGATCCCGGGGTCCGCGGTGGATCCGATGACCAAGCCGCGGCGGGGCCGGGTGCGTGAGGCGGCCAAGGCCGGCCTGAACGGCACTCCGGGCCGGATGCGGGTGGCCGCCGCCGCCGCCGTCCTCGCCTCTTTGGTGTTCGGGCTGCTCGGTGGCTCGGCCTTCCGCGAGTGGGGGATCGCCCTCGACTCCGCCCGGGCGGAGTCGGCCCAGCTGGTCCGGATCCAGACCATTCAGAACGACCTGGTCAAGGCGGACGCCGCCGCGGCCAACTCCTACCTCCGGGGCGGGGCGGAGGACTCGGCCACGCGGGCGCTGTACGACGCGGCGATCAGTGACGCCGCGCGCAAGCTGGCCCAGCCGGCCGCGACCGCGGCGGACTCGGCTGTCCTGGAGACCGCCGTGGACGGGCTGAGCCGCTACACCGGCCTCGTCGAGCAGGCCCGGGCCAACAACCGGCAGGGTATGCAGGTCGGGGCGGCCTACCAACGGGTGGCCGGCGACGTGCTGCGCAACGAGATCGTCCCCGCGCTGAAGACCGTGTCCGCCTCCGACCAGCAACGGGTGGCCGCCGCCTACGACCAGGCCAACCTGGCCACGATGCGGCTGATCGGCGCCGGGGCCTTCGCCCTGCTGGTGCTGGTGCTGGTGCAGCTGTGGCTGGCCCTGCGCACCCACCGCGTCCTGAACCTGCGCCTGGCCGGCGCCACGGTGGCGGTGCTGGGGGCCCTGGTGATCGGTTTCAGCACGTTGAGCAATGCGGCCGATCAGGTCGACACGGTGGCGAGCAAGCCGTACGCGGCCACCGTGGCGCTCTCCGGGGCGCGGACCGCAGCCTTCGACGCCAAGGCGCGGGAGGCCTTCGGCCTGATCAACCGCGGCAACGCCACCGCCGACGAGAAGATCGTGTTGACGCAGCTCACGACGGCGATGACCGATCTCGACACCGCCCAGGCGCGGGGAGCGGCGGAGGCTCCGAAGGAAGCGCTCGTCGCGTGGTCCACCGTGCACGATTCGGTGCGCACGACCGACGACGGCGGTGACTGGGTGAAGGCGCGCGAGACGGCGGTCGGCGAGTCCAACACGATCTTCGACGCCTTCGACGCTGCCTCCAAACAGGAGCTCGACGGCCAGGCGGCGGCGGTGGATGCCGGCCTGGCGGGGTCGCGGATGTCTCTGGTGGTGCTCGGCTGGCTGACCCTGATCCTGGGCCTGCTGGCGGCGCTGGCCTCATACAACGGCGTCTCGCAGAGGCTGGGGGAGTACCGATGAGCATCGGCACCAGAGTCCGGTGGAGTGTGACCACGCTTGCTGCCGCGGCAGCCAGCGTGCTGCTGGCCGGCTGCGTGACGTCGCCACCCGTGGCTGCCCCGGCGACGTCGCCGTCGAGTGCATCGGCCGCTCCGAGCCCGACGGCGAGCAGCACCCCTGCGGCCGTCGTGTGCAGTCCGATCGCCACTGTGTCCTACGCGCCCTCGACCACCAGCAGCTACGTGGAAGCGATCAGGTCACGGGGCTACCTCCTGGTCGGTGTCTCCGCCGACACCCGGCTGCTCGGTGCGGTCAACCCGAAGGACCCCAAGGTTTTCGAGGGCTTCGACATCGCCATGGCCGAACTGGTCGCCAAGGCGGTCCTGGGGGATGCGAGCAGGATCCGCTTCAAGGTGATCAGCACCGCCAACCGGATCCCGGAGCTGACCAAGGAGGTGAACCCGGCCGACAACGCGGCAGGCGGGGTCGACCTCGTGGCTCGCGCCTTCACCATGAACTGTGCTCGGTGGCAGCAGGTGGCCTTCTCGGCGGAGTACTTCCGGGCGCATCAGGGCGTGATGATCGCCCAGGGCTCTGCCGTGAGCACCGACCCGAAGAAGACCCTTGCCAGCCTGTCGGGCAAGAGGGTCTGCGCACCCAACGGCTCCACCAGCCTGGTCAACATCAAGCAGAAGAACGCCCTGGTGGAGACCGTGGGCGTGGCGAACCACACCGACTGCCTGGTGCTGCTGCAGCGGGGCAAGGTCGACGCGATCACCGGGGACGACGCGATCCTGGCCGGTTTCAAGGCACAGGATCCGACCACGGTCGTGGTCGACGGCCTGGAGCTCAGCAATGAGCCCTACGGCCTCGGGGTTCCGTTGAAGCGCAGCGACTTCGCGGCCTACATCAACACCGTGCTGGAGCAGGCCCGCGGGGACGGCAGCTGGCAGAAGGCATATGACGCCTGGCTGAAGCCGGCCCTCGGCCCGGGAACGCAGCCCGCAGCGGGGCCGAACTACAGGGCTCGCCCGTGAGCCTTTCCCCGTCCGCGCCGTCGACGCCGGGCCTGGCCATCGCGCCCACCCCGCCGGGGCGCCTGGGCGAGGCCGCGGACTCGAACGTGCTGCTGGCCTACCTGCGCGAGCTGCGCGACTGGGTGGCCCAGCGCAAGCGTGAGCTGGACGGGATCGATGCCTCCGCCATGCGGTCCTCCGACCCGGACGACTACACCGGCGACATCACCCTGTCGATGGCGCTGTGGCAGTCGGTCAACGAGCGCACCCAGCGGCTGGACCAGCTCTGGGACTCCGGCCGCGCCGATGCGGTCACCCGGGAGCAGATGTCCCAGGTGATCTGGGGCCGGTTGTCCACCTCCGGCAGCGCCGGGGGAGCCGGCGGCATGGCCGGATCGAGTCTGTCTCTGAGCGTGGTGGAGGCCTGCCGGCTCTCCGACGCCCTGGCCGCCCAGCTGCGCTCCCGGCTGTCCTTCGACCCCAGGGCGAGCGACGGCGCCGTCCGCGTGGCAGCCCTGCGGGCCGGCCTGGAGCGGCTACGTGAGCTGGTCAAGCAGGAGCCCAGCTGGGGTGCGCAGGTCGAGCTGCTCGGCACCCGGATCGCCGACCTGGCCTCCCGGGCCGCCCGCGGTGGTGACGTCGACGGTCCACTGCACCAGCTCGAGGTGGACGCCGCGCGCGCCGAGCGCGACCTGGTCGTCACCACCGCCACCAAACTGCGTGACGCCCGGTCCAAGGAGGCCGAGGCCGCCGACCTGGCCGCCGACCGGTCCCGGGCCGCCAGTGAGGTGGCCGCGCTGGAGCATCGGCGGCTACGCCTGCTCGCCCTGGTCGAGCGCTGTGTCGCAGAGATCACGCCGGCGCCGCGCTACGCCGTCCCCGACGTGGCGGCGCTCGGCCCGGTGCCCGCGAGGCGGGCCGAGCTGGACGCCTTCACCCGGCGGCTGGGCCTGGTGGTGCGCGCGATGGACGTGGTCGAGGACGGCTACGGCCGTCCGTTGACCGAGTACGAGGAGCTGGTCGGCCTGCTGACCAGCTACCGGTCGATGGCCGAGAAGGCGTCCCGCGCCGATGAGGCCGCGCTGGTGGTCGCCCTCGGCCGGGCCGGCGCCGCCCTGGCGGCCAGGCCGTGCGACATCGCCGCGGCGCGGCTCGCGGTCACCACCTTCCGCGAGCTGGTCAGAACCCCGAAACCCACCCCGATTGCCACCACCCCGACGAGTAGTGGAGCGACGGCATGAGCGTCCCGAACGGCGCCCGGTGCACCCAGCCCGGGTGCTCCGGTTCCATCCAGGACGGGTACTGCGACGTCTGCGGCACCCCGGCAGGGGCCGCCCCGGTCGTGGTGAACGACGGTGCTGCGGGCGACAGCCCGTCGTCCGCCAGCAAGATCACGTCCTCGAACCGGCTGGCCAGCGCCCCGATCGGCACCGCCCGCGCCGGCGGCACCCGGGCCACCCGCTCGATCGGCACCGGCTCCACCCGGCTGCGCGGCGCCCGGCTCGGCGCCGGCCTGACCTTCGTGCCGCCGGTACCGGCGATCGACCCGGACAAGGCGATCATGAAGGACCCGCAGGTCCCCGAGGACCGGCGGTACTGCCCTAGCTGCGGCACGGCTGTCGGCCGATCCCGCGAGGGGCGCCCAGGCCGGCTGGAGGGTTTCTGCCCGCAGTGCCGCAACCCGTTCTCCTTCGCCCCGAAACTCGAGGCCGGTGACCTGGTCGGCGGCCAGTACGAGGTGGCCGGATGCCTGGCCCACGGCGGCCTGGGCTGGATCTACCTGGCCCGCGACATCGTGCTCGGCCGGCGCTGGGTGGTGCTCAAGGGCCTGCTCAACTCCGGGGACGCCGACGCCTTCGCCGCCGCCGTGGCCGAGCGTGAGTTCCTGGCCAAGGTCGAGCACCCGCTGATCGTCGAGATCTTCAACTTCGCCCAGCACGAGGGCGCCGGCTACATCGTCATGGAGTACGTCGGCGGAACCTCGCTGAAGGATCTGCTCAAGCAGCGGATGAAGAAGGCCGGCACCTACGACCCGATCCCGGTGGACCAGGCGATCGCCTACATCCTCGAGGTGCTGCCGGCCTTCACCTACCTGCACGACCTCGGCCTGATCTACTGCGACTTCAAGCCGGACAACATCATTCAGGTCGGCGATGCGGTGAAGCTGATCGACATGGGCGGCGTACGACGGATCGACGACCTCGATTCTCCGATCTACGGCACCGTCGGCTACCAGGCGCCCGAGGTGGCCACGGTCGGCCCGTCGGTGGCCTCGGACATCTACACCATCGGCCGCACGTTGGCTGTGCTGGTGATGGAGTTCCGCGGCTACCAGTCCACGTTCGCCACCTCGTTGCCGCCGGTGGCCGACGTGCCGCTGTTCCAGCGCTACGACTCGCTCTACCGGCTGCTGGCCAAGGCCTGTGCGAACGACCCGGCCGACCGGTTCCAGACCGCCGACGAACTGCGGGTGCAACTGCTCGGGGTGCTGCGCGAGGTCGTGGCCCTGGACCGCCCGGAATCCGGTGTGGCCCAGCACTCTGCGGCTTCGGTGCTGTTCGAGGTGCCGGTGGTCTCCGGCGACACCCTGGACTGGCACCAGCTGCCCGGTCTCAAGGCCGACGCCAACGACCCGAAGGCGGCCTGGCTGGCCGGCCTGTCGATCACCGACCCGATCGCCCGGTGGGACGAGCTGGCCAAGCAGACCGCGCCGTCCGCCGAGGTCCGCCTGGCCACGATCCGGGCGGCGCTCGAGGCGAGCCGCCACGATCTGGCGGACGGCGCAATCCAGGAGATGCTCAAGGCGGATGCCTGGGAGTGGCGCGCGGTCTGGATGAGCGGACTGAGCGCGCTCGACATCGGCGATGTGGCCGCTGCACGCGCCGCGTTCAACGCCGTCTACGGCCAGGTGCCCGGTGAGCTGGCGCCGAAGCTCGCCCTCGCCCTGGCCTGCGAGCGCAGCGGTGAGGCGGACGTGGCCGAGTCGCTGTACCTGGCCTGCGCGCGGACGGACGCGAACTACACCGCCCCCGCCGCGTTCGGGCTGGCCCGGATCCGGTTGGGGCGCGGGGATTCGGACGGCGCGATCGACGCCCTCGACCTGGTTCCCTCGACCAGCCGGGCCTTCGTCGAGGCCCGCCGGCAGCGGGCCGGGTGGCTGGCCGGTTCGGGGCGCGGTCTGGCAGGTCTGTCCGAGGCGTTGGACAGCGTCGCCTCGGTGACCATCGAGCCGCTGGACCGGGCCCGGCTGGAGGTGCACGTGTTCGGTGCCGCCCTGACCGAGGTGCACGCGAAGGGCACCCAGACAGGCCTCACCGTGGGCGGCGTGCCGGCAGCCGACGGACCGTTGCGTGACGCCGTCGAGGCCGCCTACCGGCGCCTGGCCTCGTTGGAGCCGGACCATCTCGAACGGGTCCGGCTGGTGGACGAGGCGAACCGGATCCGGCGGTGGACGCTGCGATGAGCACGATGATCGCCTGCCCCTCCTGCGCGGCTGAGGCCGCCGCCGACGAGAAGTTCTGCGAGATCTGCGGCGCCCCGCTCGACGGGCCTGTCGTGGAGGCCGCGCCCGCCGCGCCGCCCGCAGCGTCGTCGCCCGCGGTACCGACCGCTGTGGCCGTCGCCGGGCCGGCGCACGACGGCACCCTGCTCGACGACCGGACGGCGGCCGCGACCGATGTCTCCCGCCGACCCTCCCCGATGGTGGTCACCGACACCGACCTGACCGCGCTGCCCCCTACCTGCGCCAGCTGTGCCGGGAGGGTGGCCTCGGACGGCTACTGCGAGCAGTGCGGCGCGGCGGCTCCCCGGCAGCGTGACCACTGGTGCGACCAGCCGGCCACCTGGCTGGCCGCCGTGTGCGACCGCGGCATCCGGCACACCCGTAACGAGGACGCGATGGCGGTCTCGGCGGCCCTGGCGCCCGGCAGCCTGGGCGCCCTGGTGGTGTGCGACGGGGTGTCGATGGCGGTCGACTCGGATGTGGCCAGCCTGGCCGCGGCGCGCGCCGCCCGGGACGTGCTGATCGCGGGGCTGACCCCGCGCCGACCGACGGCGGCCAGCACCCGGACCGGCCAGCAGACCGCCCGGGCCGGCGACTTCGCGGCCCGGATCGTGGCCGCGGGGGCTGCCGCGCAGGCGAAGGCGGCCGAGGCTGCCGCCGGCGTCGCCGAGCGCAAGAGCCCCCCGTCGTGCACCTTCGTCGCCGCTCTGGTGGAGCGCTCGACGGACACCGGGCCGAGCCTTGTGGTCACCGGGTGGGTGGGCGACAGCCGCGCGTACTGGGTTCCGGACGACGGCACCGCGGTGCAGCTCAGTGAGGACGACTCCTGGGCCGCGGAGGCGATCGCCCAGGGCGTGCCCCGGGCCGAGGCCGAGAACATGCCGCAGTCGCATGCGATCACCCGCTGGCTCGGGGTCGATGCCCCTGATCCGGTGCCGCGCACCCGGGTGCATCCGATCGACCGGGCCGGCTGGGTGCTGGTCTGTTCGGACGGGTTGTGGAACTACTGCTCCGAGGCCTCCGACCTGGGCGCCCTGGTTGCCTCGACCCTGGTTGCCCGCGCCCCCGGTGGTGCCCCCGCCGACGATCCGGCTGCCCTTGCCGAGGAGCTCACGGCGTGGGCGATCGCGCAGGGCGGGCACGACAACATCACTGTTGCGCTGGCCCGGATGGATCCCGACGCCCCGACCGAGCCGATCCCGATGCCGGTAACCGCCGCGCCCGAGCCGGTCCCCGCGCCCGAGCCGGTGCCGCTGACCGAACCGCCCGCGGCGCCGGTCCCCGAGTCCGTGCCGTTGGTCGAGCCGGCGAGCCCTCCGCCGGGCGCTCCGCCGGCCGTGACCCCTGGCGTTGTCGGCGCCAGCGTGCAGAATCCTGATCAGAGCCCCGCCCCCGAGACCGAGACTGCGAGGTAACCGCCGTGGCGCAGTTCACCGCTGAGGTGTTCCAGAACGAGTTCCTGCCCGACGGCGGCACCGACGTGCACGCCGTGGTCACCGTGACCTGCACCGGTGCCGGTGAAGCCGGCAGCGCGGCCGGCGAGGAGGCCGCGGAGATCGTCATCGTGGACACCTCGGGCTCGATGCAGGGAGCCAAGATCATCGCTGCGCAGATGGCGGCTGCGGCGGCCGTGGAGCAGATCCTGGACGGCACCTGGTTCGCCGTGGTCGCCGGCACCGACGGCGCCACCCGGGTGTTCCCGTACCCGAACGCCGAGACGGCGATGGTGCGGATGGAGCCGGCGGCACGCGAGGAGGCCAAGCGGGCGGTCAGCCGGCTGGTGGCCGGCGGCGGCACCGCGATGGGCTCGTGGCTGCGCCTGGCGAGGCGGATCTTCGAGAACGTGCCCTCGGCCACCCAGCGGCACGCGATCCTGCTCACCGACGGGCGCAACCAGAGCGAACCGCCGGACGTGCTGGCCACCTCGGTCCGTGATGCGCAGGGTGTGTTCCAGTGCGACTGTCGCGGGGTCGGCGTCGACTGGGACGTCGCAGAGCTACGCGGGGTCGCCAGCGCGATGCTCGGCACCGTCGACCTGATCCCGGACGAGCGCTCGATGGAGACGATGTTCGCGGAGCTGATGCAGCAGGCGATGGGCCGAGGGGTGGCCGAGGCCCAGTTGCGGGTCTGGGCGCCGCAGGGCGCCCAGACCCTGTTCGTGCGCCAGGTGGCGCCGAACGTCGAGGACCTCACCGGCCGCCGGATCGACGTCAACGCCCTCACCGCCGGATTCCCCACCGGGGCCTGGGGTGACGAGAGCCGCGACTACCATGTCGCCGTCCGGCTGCCGGCCAAGCCGGTCGGTTCGGAGCAGCTCGCCGCGCGGGTCCAGGTGGTGGTGCGCGACCAGGTGGTGGCCAGTGGTCTGGTCAAGGCGCTGTGGTCCGACAACGACGTGCTGACCACCCGGATCAACCCCGAGGTGGCGCACTACACCGGGCAGGTCGAGCTGGCCGAGGCGATCCAGGCCGGGCTGGCCGCGCGCTCGGCCGGGGACGAGGCGACAGCGCGCCTCAAACTGGGCCGCGCCGTCCAGCTGGCCGAGGCGACCGGCAACGAACAGGCCACCTCTCGGTTGCGCAAGGTGGTCGACGTCGAGGACGCCGCCACCGGCAAGGTGGCCCTGCGCAAGGACGTGGACCGCCTCGACGAGATGGCGCTGGACACGAGTTCGACCAAGACCACCCGGGTGAAGAAGTAGGCGGCGCAGAGAGATGACGACATATACCTGTCCCGACGGCCACAGCTCAGCGGCGGCCGACTACTGCGACGTCTGCGGGGCGCCGGTCGGCGCCGGTGGCGCCGCGGCGTCGGGCCCGCCGGGCCTGGGATCGGCTGCTCCGTCGGCGGGCCCCGCGCCCTCCGGCCCCCCGCCGTCCAGCCTCGATCTCGACGCGCCCGCTGCACCGGCCCCGGCGGCCTCGCCGACCTCGCAGGACTGCCCGAACTGCGCGGCCTCGAACCTGCCCGACGCGCTGTTCTGCGAGGACTGCGGCTACGACTTCACGACGGGCCAGATGCCGCGGCCGCTGCCGCCGCCCACGCTCACCCCGCCCGACGTCGCCGGTGCCGGGTCGAGCGACCCCGGGGCCGTGCTGCAGCCGCCGCCCAGCGACCCCGGCGTTCCGCACCTGCCTCCGGCCGCTCAGGCCCCGGCCGGGGTGCAATGGGTGGTGGAGATCTGGGTCGACCCGGACTGGCACGCCGCGCAGGACGTGGACGACCCCTGCCCCTCGGCGGGCATGCCCGTGGTGGTGCCCCTGCACCAGAACAGCGTGCTGGTCGGGCGCACCTCGGCCAGCCGAAACATCCACCCCGAGGTGGACGTCGTGGGCGACACCGGGGTCTCGCGCCGGCACGTCCAGCTGACCACCGACGGTCTGCGCTGGTGGGTGGAGGACCTGCAGTCGGCCAACGGAACCTACCTCGGCGCGGCCGGTCAGCCGTTGCCCGCCGATCCGATCGCCGCCGGCTCCCGGGTGGAACTGCCCGACGACGGCCGGATCTACGTCGGTGCCTGGACCCGCCTCGTCGTCCGCAAGGCCACCCCCACCGAAGCCACCCTCTGACCCCGCTCAGGCAAAACCTGCTCATGCTCCGCTGGGGTACATTCCAGTGCCCGAAATGTCCGACTGAAAGGTTCACCCGCGGAGTATGAGCGCGCTTGAGCGCAACCTCACACACCGGGTGAGGCGACGGGCGCGCGGAGTGGATAGCCTCAGCGGGGATCTCATCAGCGGCGGACAAGCCGATCAGCGAAGGGGAGTGGCGCACACATGGCGCGCAAGGGCACGGCAACGGTCGTCGGAGCAGGGTTCTACGGCTCCACCACCGCCCAGCGGCTGGCTGAGTACGACGTCTTCGAGAAGGTCGTGCTCACCGACATCCGCGACGGCTGGGCCGAGGGTCTGGCCCTCGACCTGAACCAGTCCCGCCCGATCGAGGGCTTCGAGACCAAGGTGGTCGGCAAGACCACCACGGTGGACGGCGAGGGCTACGAGGCCATCGCCGGCTCCGACGTGGTCGTGGTCACCGCCGGCCTGCCCCGCAAGCCGGGGATGAGCCGGATGGACCTGCTCGGCGTCAACGGCGGCATCGTGCGTGGGGTGGCCGAGAACGTGGCCCGGCACGCACCGGACGCCGTCGTGATCATCGTGTCCAACCCGTTGGACGAGATGACCACGCTGGCCCAGATCGCCAGCGGCTTCCCGCACGCCCGGGTGATGGGCCAGGCCGGCATGCTCGACACCGCCCGGTTCAGCTATTTCGTGGCCGACGCCCTCGGCGTGCCGGTGGGCGCGGTGAAGACGCTGACCCTCGGCTCGCACGGCGACACGATGGTGCCGGTGCCCAGCGCCTGCACCGTCAACGGCACCCCGCTGGCCAGCGTGATGCCGGCGGAGAAGATCGAGGAACTCGTCGTGCGCACCCGCAACGGTGGCGCCGAGGTGGTTGCCCTGCTCAAGACCGGCTCTGCCTACTACGCGCCGTCCGCCGCCGCCGCCCGCATGGCCAAGGCGGTGGCCGAGGACTCCGGCGCCGTGATGCCGGTCTGCGCGTGGCTGTCCGGTGAGTTCGGCATCGACGGCGTGTACCTCGGCGTCGAGGCGGAGATCGGCAAGGAGGGCGTGCGCAAGGTGGTCGAGCGCGACCTCACCGAGACCGAGCTGGCCGGCCTGCGTGAGGCCGCCGACGCCGTCAAGTCCAAGGCCGCGGACGTCGCCTCGCTCTAAGGCACCAACCCGCGCATGCTCCGCGGGTGAACACGGTTCGGCCCTCCAGGGCGCGGAAACATGTTCACCCGCGGAGCATCGCCAGTTGTGGCGGGAACTACTTGCGGGACTTGACGACGGCGTGCTCGCCGGTGATCAGGGCGTAGGTGGCGCCGGCCAGGACGGCGCCCAGGACTGGGGCCAGCCAGAACAGCCACAGCTGGCCGAGCGCCCAGGAGTCGGTGAAGAACGCCACGCCGGTGGATCGGGCCGGGTTGACAGACGTGTTCGTGACCGGGATCGAGATCAGGTGGATCAGGGTCAGCGCCAGGCCGATCGCGATCGGGGCGAACCCGGCCGGCGCGCGCCCGTCGGTGGCGCCGAGGATGACGTACAGGAAGAACGCGGTCAGCACGATCTCGATCACCAGCGCCGCCAGCAGGGAGTACTTGCCGGGGGAATGCGCATCGAAGCCGTTGGCGGCGAACCCGGACGCCTTGGCGTCGAACCCCGGCTTGCCGGAGGCCACCACGTACAGGACGCCGGCCGCGACCGTGGCCGCGACGACCTGGGTGATCACGTAGGCGGGCACGTCCTTCCAGGCGAACCGCTTGGCCACGGCCAGGCCCACGGTCACCGCGGGGTTGAAGTGCCCCCCGGAGATGTGACCCACGGCGTAGGCCATGGTCAGCACGGTGAGGCCGAAGGCCAGCGAGACCCCGAGCAGCCCCACGCCGACCTCGGGGAAGGTCGCTGCGAGGACGGCGGTTCCGCAGCCGCCCAGGACGAGCCAGAAGGTGCCGAGGAACTCCGCGCCGAGGCGTGAGCCGAGGACAGGGGTAGCGGTCATGATGTGCCTCTCGTGGTGGGGCCCGGCCGAGCGCCGGTGATCCACATTCTGGCCCTCCGGGCAGCGCCGAGACCACACCGTTCGCCGGATATTCCCCAGGGTGGCGTGAGGGCGTCCTCCGCAGCGTGGCTAGGCTGCTGGCGTCGTAGGTCTGCCCGTGTCAGCCCGTGTGCCGAAGGAGAGCCAGCCGTGGCCAAGATCAAGGTCGCCAACCCCGTCGTCGAGCTCGACGGTGACGAGATGACCCACATCATCTGGCAGTTCATCAAGGACCGGCTGATCCATCCGTACCTGGACATCGATCTGTTGTACTACGACCTCGGCATCGAGCACCGCGACGCCACCGACGACCAGGTGACGATCGACTCGGCGAACGCGATCAAGCAGTACGGGGTGGGCGTCAAGTGCGCCACGATCACCCCCGACGAGGCCCGGGTCGAGGAGTTCAAGCTCAAGAAGATGTGGGTCTCGCCCAACGGCACGATCCGCAACATCCTCGGCGGGGTGGTGTTCCGCGAGCCGATCATCATCAGCAACATCCCGCGCCTGGTGCCCGGCTGGACCAAGCCGATCGTGATCGGCCGTCACGCACACGGCGACCAGTACAAGGCGACCAACTTCAAGGTTCCCGGCGCGGGTGAGCTGACCATCACCTTCACCCCCTCCGACGGCTCCGAGCCGATCCAGCACGTGGTGGCGAACTTCGGCCCGGACGGCGGGGTCGCAATGGGCATGTACAACTTCAACAAGTCGATCGAGGACTTCGCCCGGGCCAGCCTGTCCTACGGCCTGCTGCGCAATTACCCGGTCTACCTGTCGACCAAGAACACGATCCTCAAGGCCTACGACGGCCAGTTCAAGGACACCTTCCAGTGGATCTTCGAGGAGGAGTTCAAGGCCGAGTACGACGCCAAGGGCCTGACCTACGAGCACCGGCTGATCGACGACATGGTGGCCGCCGCGATGAAGTGGGAGGGCGGCTACGTCTGGGCGTGCAAGAACTACGACGGTGACGTGCAGTCCGACACCGTGGCGCAGGGCTTCGGTTCGCTCGGCCTGATGACGAGTGTGCTGATGACGCCGGACGGCAAGACCGTCGAGGCCGAGGCCGCCCACGGCACGGTCACCCGGCACTACCGGATGCACCAGCAGGGCAAGCCCACCTCGACCAACCCGATCGCCTCCATCTACGCCTGGACCGGCGGCCTGAAGCACCGCGGCACTCTCGACGGCACTCCCGAGGTGACGGCGTTCGCCGAGCGGCTGGAGCGGGTCTGCGTCGAGACCGTCGAGAGCGGCAAGATGACCAAGGACCTGGCGCTGCTGGTCGGCCCGGACCAGCCGTACCTGACCACCGAGGCGTTCCTGGCGGCTCTGGACGAGAACCTGCAGGCTGCCAGCTGACCAGTCACGGCCACACCCACGGCCGCCCCGGTGCGACCCACCGGTGGCGGCTACAGGTCGCCACGACGATCGTCGCGGCGTTCTTCGCCGTCGAGCTCGCCGTCGCCCTGGCCTCGGGGTCACTGGCCCTGCTCGGCGACGCCGGGCACATGGCGGCGGACGTCGTGGCGCTCGGCGCGGCGCTGGTCGCCACCCGGATCGCCACCCGGCCGGACACCACCGGACGACGGACCTTCGGCTCATACCGGGCCGAGGTGTTCGCCTCCGGGCTGGCCGTGCTGCTCATGGCCGGGGTGTCGGTCTACGTCGCGGTCGAGGCGTTCGCCCGGTTCGGAGACGCCCTGCCGGTCCCGTCGGGGGCGATGATCGTGGTCGGCGGCCTGGGGCTGGCGGTCAACCTGGCCGCGCTGCTGCTGCTGCGCGGTGGGGCCACCGAGAGCCTGAACGTCAAGGGCGCCTACCTCGAGGTACTCGCCGACGCACTGGGCTCGGTCGCGGTGATCGGGGCCGGCGGGCTCATCGCCCTGACCGGCGACTTCTGGTGGGACACAGCGGTCGCCCTGGGGCTGGCCGCCTTCGTCGCCGTCCGCGCGGCGATCCTCGGCCGGGAGGTACTCGCAGTCCTCGGCCAGCACGCCCCGGCCGACCTGCACCCCGACCAGGTGGAGGCGGCTCTGCGGGCCGTTCCCGGTGTGCTCGACGTGCACGATCTGCACCTGTGGACGCTCACCTCGGGGATGACCGTGGCCACCGCCCACCTGGTCACCACCGACGAGACCGACGGCCACCAGGTGCTCGACGCCGCCCGCGACCTGATGCGCGAGCGGTTCGCCGTCGTCCACGCCACCCTGCAGGTCGAACCCGCCAGCCACACTGGCTGCGAGGAGATCGCCTGGTGATCGCCGACCGATCGCGGCTTATCGCGGGGGCATGCCCAGCTTCAGCAGGGTCCGCCAGGGGCCGATCTGGGGTAGGTGAGTGCCCAGCGCAGGATCCCGCTGGCGTCCGTGGTGATCACTGCGGCCGCTGCGGCTGCCGTGTCGCCGGTGCTGTTCACCACGCTCCGTGCCCCGGAGCCGGCCGAGCGCACCGCCCCCGCGCCGGCGGCGTCCGCCCCGCCCGTGGCCGGTGTCGTGGATGAACTCACGCTGGTCGGTCCCGCCCGCCTGCTCACCCCCTCGACCCTGACCGCGAGCGCCGCCGTGGTGGTGGCGGGCCCGGCGAAGGGCACGATCACCCTGAGCGTGGCCGGGCACACCTGCACCTCGGCCGCGGACCTGCCGGCCGGGCGGAGCGCGGTGTCGGTGCGCTGCACGCTCACCCCGGAGCCGGACCGGATCCCTGCCCTGTCGAGCAGCGTGACCGTCGTCCTGGAGCGTTCGGAGGCGGGCAGGCCGCTGCGAGCAACGCGGACGGCGCAACGCTCCCTGGCCCTGGACGACGGTGCCCCGCTCTCCTCCAGCGAGGCGAAGGAGCGGTGGACGACACTGGCCACGGTCCTGCGCGACCAGGCCGACGGCCTGCGGCAGCCCGAGGGCGGCTCGGCCGCGGCGGCGTCCGCCGTGTGGCGGGAGGCCCAACGTTCGGGCTGGTCGAGTGCGGCCACCCGGGCCCGGCTCCGGGCCCTGACCGCCACCGTCAAGCCCAGTGGCGGGTACGGGCTGGACACTGCCTGGGACGCCTACGGTGACGGCAGCGCCAACCCGGCCTCCACTGCCTACACCCTGACCACGACCGGCCACGTCGGCTGGGTGCTGCTCGAGGCCTACGCGCATCACGCCCTGCCGCAGGACGACCTGCGCGGTGCGATCGACGCCGTCCTGGCGATGCCCCGGCTGAACGGCGGCACCTGCATCGCCTACTCCGACGCCCCGAACGACGCCGACCAGCCGTGTGTCTACCACGTGACCCACGGCGCGGCGGCCTTCCTCACCCAGGCCCGTGCGCTGACCGGCCACCGCTCGACCGACATCGACGCACTCCTTCGGCTGCTGCGCACCAAGCTGGCTGAGGGCTACGACCCGGCCACCGGCTACTGGGCCGAGATGACCGGGCAGAGCGCGCCACAGGATCTCGCCCGTCAGGTCTCCACGGCCAGGAGCGTCGACGTCGTCGACCCCGGGTTCGGTGCCGTCTCGCGGATGATGACGCTGCCCTGGTGGCGCCATCCCGGAGCGGCCGCACAGACCCCCGCCTCCGTGGCCGCCGCGATGCTGGCCGTCGCCAAGGACTGCCGTTACACCCGGTCGCCGGCCGTGCTGCTCGCCGCCGAGCGTGCCCGCGGCTCGGGCGCAACCGCCTTCGAGGTGGCGAGCATGTCGGCGGTCGCCGACGTGATCGAGCGGGAGTGCTTCTCCAGCGAGGACGAGTGACGGGCCCGGTCGATGGGCGGTTGCTAGGCTGAACGGGCCGCGCAGCCTCCCGAGGAGCCTCATGCCCGACCAGCAGCAGTCGTCCGTCTCCGCCACCAATGCCTCCCTGTCGCAGGCCGACCCCGAGCTGGCCGCCGTGCTGGCCGGCGAGCTCGCCCGCCAGCGGGACACGCTCGAGATGATCGCGAGCGAGAACTTCGCCCCCCGCGCCGTGCTCGAGGCCCAGGGCAGTGTGCTCACGAACAAGTACGCCGAGGGCTACCCGGGCAAGAGGTACTACGGCGGGTGCGAAGAGGTCGACAAGGCCGAGGTGCTCGCCCGGGACCGGGTCAAGGCGCTCTACGGGGCCGCCTACGCCAACGTGCAGCCGCACTCCGGCGCGCAGGCCAACGCCGCTGCAATGCACGCCCTGATTCGCCCCGGCGACGGCATCCTCGGCCTCGAGCTGGCCCACGGCGGTCACCTGACCCACGGCATGAAGCTCAACTTCAGCGGCCGCCTCTACGACGTGGCCTCCTACGGGGTCGACCCGCAGACCTTCCTGATCGACATGGACGTGGTGCGCGCCAAGGCACTCGAGCACCGCCCGAAGCTGATCATCGCCGGGTGGTCGGCCTACTCGCGCCAGCTCGACTTCGCCGCGTTCCGCGCCATCGCCGACGAGATCGGCGCACTGTTGATGGTCGACATGGCGCACTTCTCGGGTCTGGTCGCGGCCGGCCTGCACCCCAACCCCGTGCCGCACGCCCATGTGACCACCTCCACGACGCACAAGACGCTGGCCGGCCCGCGCGGCGGCATGATCCTGGCCGGCACGACCGAGCACCAGAAGGTCTTCCAGTCGGCGGTGTTCCCCGGTCAGCAGGGCGGCCCGCTGATGCACGTGATCGCGGCGAAGGCGGCCGCCTTCCGGGTGGCGGCGACCGCCGAGTTCGCCGAGCGTCAGCAGCGCACGGTGCGAGGCGCGCAGATCCTGGCCGAGAGGTTGATGGCCGGTGACGCCCGCAATGCCGGGGTCTCCGTGCTCACCGGCGGCACCGACGTCCACCTGGTGCTGGTCGACCTGCGCGACTCGGTGCTCGACGGCCAGCAGGCCGAGGACCGGCTGCACGAGGTCGGGATCACGGTGAACCGCAACGCGGTGCCATTCGACCCCCGCCCGCCGATGGTGACCTCAGGGTTGCGGATCGGCACCCCGGCGCTGGCCACCCGCGGTTTCGGCGACGCCGAGTTCACCGAAGTGGCCGACGTGATCGCCGGCGCCCTCCAGCCGTCCTGCGACGTCGCGGCGCTGCGCGTTCGGGCGGCCAAGCTGGCCGAGGCGTTCCCGCTCTACCAGGGTCTGGAGAGTTGGTGACCGCCCGCCTCCTGGACGGCAAGGCCACCGCTGCGGCGATCAAAGCTGAACTGCGGCAACGCGTTGCAGCGCTGCCGAGCGCACCCGGGCTGGGCACTATCCTGGTCGGCGACGACCCGGGCAGCCAGGCCTACGTAGCCGGGAAGCACCGTGACTGCGCCCAGGTGGGACTGACCTCTATCCGGGTCGACCTTCCGGCAACGGCGACCCAGGCGGACGTCGAGGCGGCGGTCGCCCGGTTGAACGCCGACGACGCCTGCACCGGCTACATCGTGCAACTGCCGCTGCCGCGTGGACTGGACGCCGACCGGGTCCTGGAGCTGATGGACCCGGCCAAGGACGCCGACGGCCTGCACCCGACCAACCTCGGCCGGCTGGTGCTGAACGTGAGCCGGCCGATGACCTCACCGCTGCCCTGCACGCCCCGCGGCATCGTGGAACTCCTGTCCCGGCACGGGGTCTCATTGAAGGGGGCGCACGTCTGCGTGGTCGGCCGCGGGGTCACCGTGGGCCGCCCGCTCGGCCTGCTGCTGACCCGGCGGGACGTGAACGCCACGGTGACGTTGTGTCACACCGGCACCGTCGACCTGGCTGCGCACGTGGCCGCGGCGGACGTCGTGGTGGCCGCGGCGGGTGTGCCCGGCATCATCACCGGGGCCATGGTCAAGCCCGGCGCCACGGTGCTGGACGTCGGGATCACCCGGGTCGACGCCGGGGACGGCACCACTCGGCTGGTCGGCGACGTCGCACCCGACGTGCACGAGGTGGCCGCCTGGGTGGCGCCGATGCCCGGCGGGGTAGGGCCGATGACCCGGGCCATGCTGATCACCAACGTCGTCGAGGCCGCCGAGCGCCAGACGTGAGCGGCGCTCACGAATGCATCCTCGTGATCTCCATCGTCACGCTGCGCGCTGCCACCCTGGCCTGACCGGGCACCTCGGCCCGGGCGAACCAGGCCTCCAGCCCGCTCAGCTGGCGGTATTCCGGCGCGCCCTCGGCCACGGTGTCCAGCCGGGCTTGGCGCGCCGGGTGGCGATGCGGACTACAGGGGTGGAAGAGCTCACGGGGTAACAATGACGGATGAGCATCCTGGACGACGCCCGATCGCTGGCCGGCGACCTCGCCGAGTTGCGCCACCGGCTGCACCGCTTCCCCGAGCTGGGCCTGCACCTGCCGCGCACCCAGGAGACGGTGCTGGCCGAGCTGGACGGGCTCGGGCTGGAAGTGAGTACCGGCTCGGGCACCAGTTCGGTCACCGCGGTGCTGCGCGGCACGGCCCCGGCGCCGGCGGAGGGCCGGGTGCGGCGCGCCGTCCTGCTGCGCGGCGACATGGACGCACTGCCGGTGACCGAGGAGCTCGATCTGCCGTTCCGGTCCCAGGTGGAGGGCGCGATGCACGCCTGCGGGCACGACCTGCACACCGCGATGCTCGTCGGAGCGGCCCGGCTGCTGGCCGGGCGTCGCGACCAGATCGGCGGCGACGTGGTGTTCATGTTCCAGCCCGGTGAGGAGGGGTTCGACGGCGCTGGGCACATGATCGCCGACGGCGTGCTGGACGCGGCGGGGCACCGGGCGGACGCCGCGTTCGCGCTGCACGTGCTGAGCAACCTCAGCGGCCGGGGCACCGTGGCGAGCAGAGCCGGTGCGCTGATGGCAGCGAGCGATGCGCTGTCGGTCACCGTGCGCGGCCAGGGCGGGCACGGGTCCTCCCCGCACCTGTCCCGTGACCCGGTGCCGGCCGCGTGCGAGATGGTGCTGGCGCTGCAGAGCGCGATGACCCGCTCGGTCGACGCCTTCGCCCCCGCGGTGCTCACCGTGGGCACCTTCCACGCCGGGACCCAGCGCAACATCATTCCGGACACGGTGACCTTCGAGGCGACGGTGCGCACCTTCGACGGGTCGGTCTCGGCCCTGATCGCCGAGGTGGCCCGGCGCACCTGTGCCGGCGTCGCCGCCGCGCACGGGGTGCAGGTCGACGTGGACTACCGGGGCGAGTACCCGGTGACCATGAACAGCGCCGATCAGGTGGACTTCGCGCTCGGCGTGGCCGGCGACCTGTTCGGCGACGGCGCCACACTGCGCCTGGGCAACCCCATCACCGGGTCGGAGGACTTCTCCCGGGTGATCGCCGAGGTGCCGGGCGCGATGCTCTTCCTCGGCGCCACCACCGACGACCACGATCCGATGGGCGCGCCGAGCAACCACTCGCCCCGGGCCGCCTTCGACGACCGGGTGCTCGGCGACGGCGCAGCCCTCTACGCCGAACTGGCGGCCCGCAGCCTGGCGTGAGGCGCCGTAGGACCCGGCTGAGCTTTCGAGGTTTCCGCCAGGGTTGAGCCATGGCGCGGAACAAAGTGATCGGGGCGGACGCCGCGGTGCGGGTGATCCTGGACGGCGACACCGTCGTCGTGGGCGGGTTCGTCGGAGTTGCGGTGCCCGAGGAGCTGGCGGCGGCGGTCGAGCGCCGATTCCTGGACACGGGCAGTCCGCGTGACCTGACCCTGACCTTCGCGGCCGGCCCGGGGGACCGGCAGACCCGGGGCCTGAACCACTTCGCCCGGGCCGGCATGGTGCGCCGGGCCATCGGGGGACATTGGGGCATGGCCCCGGCGCTGGGCCGGCTGGTGATGGAGAACGCGATCGAGGCCTACTGCTACCCGCAGGGGGTGATGTCGCACCTGTTCCGCGACATCGCTGCCCACCGCCCAGGAACGATCACCCGGGTCGGCCTGGGCACCTTCGCCGACCCCCGGGTCGACGGGGCCAAGCTCAACGCCAGAGCCACCGATGACCTGGTCGAGCTGATCCACCTGCGGGGTGAGGAGTACCTGTTCTACCCGGCCTTCCCGATCGACGTGGCGCTGATCCGGGCCACCACGGCCGACACCGAGGGCAATCTCTCCCTCGAGCGCGAGGCGATCACCACCGACGTGCTCTCGATGGCCCAGGCCGCGAAGAACTCCGGCGGCATCGTGATCGCCCAGGTGGAGCGGGTCACCGACCGGCACCGGCTCCCCCCGCAGATGGTCCGGGTGCCAGGCATCCTGGTGGACGCCGTGGTGGTGGCCGAGCCGGCCAACCACCCGCAAACCTTCGCCACCGACTACAACCCGGCCTTCACCGGCGAGGTCTACGCGCCCTCGACCCTGCGCCGCACCCTGATGCCGCTGGACGCCCGGGCGGTGATCGCCCGGCGAGCCGCGCGCTACCTGCGCTGGAACGCCATCGTCAACCTCGGCATCGGCATGCCCGAGGGCGTCGCCCGGGTCGCCGACGAGGAGGACGTGCTGGACCTGATCACGCTCACCGTGGAGCCGGGGGCGGTCGGGGGCCGCCCGGCCAGCGGGCTCTCCTTCGGCGCCTCGGTGAACCCGCAGTCGATCATCGATCAGGCGGCCATGTTCGACTTCTACGACGGCGGCGGGCTGGACCAGGCCTTCCTCGGTTTCGCCGAGGTCGACGCCGAGGGCAACGTCAACGTGAGCCGGTTCGGCAACCGGCTGGCCGGCGCCGGCGGCTTCATCAACATCAGCCAGAACGCCGGCGCGCTGTTCTTCCTGGGCACCTTCGCCGCCCGTTCGCAGGAGGAGGTGGTGGACGGCGGGCTACGGATCCTGCACCCCGGGCGGACACCGAAGTTCGTCGAGCGGGTCAGCCACGTCACCTTCAGCGCCGCCCAGGCCGTCCGGCGGGGCCAACAGGTGCGCTACCTGACCGAGCGCTGCGTGCTGCGGCTGACCACCTCGGGGCTCGAGGTGAGCGAGATCGCCCCAGGCCTGGATCTGGAGCGGGACGTCTTGGCCCAGTTGCCGTTCCGCCCGGCGGTGGCTTTCGATCTACGCATCATGGACGCCGAGATCTTCACCCCCGGACGGATGGGCCTGCGCCAGGACGAGGTGCTCGACCTCAGTGAACGGGTGGTCTACCGGCCCGACGTCGACGTGCTCTACCTCAACTTCGAGGGGCTCAGCCTGGACACCGTGCATGACGCCGAGACGCTGGCGCAGGCGTTGGAGGCCGAGCTGGCGAGCTACGGCCGGCGCCTGGCCGCGGTGGTCAATTACGACAACTTCCGGCTCGCCCCGGCCGCCGCGGATCGGTACTGGGCGATGATCCGGCACAACACCAGCCACTACCTCAGCTCGACCACGCGGTATTCCACCAACGCGTTCTTCAGGCACCAGCTGGGCGAGGCCTTCGCCGCCGCGGCGCTGGACCGCCACCTCTACCGCAGCTTCGACGAGGCGGTGCACCACCTGGCGCCGGCGGCGGCGTCCGGCGATGCCCACGACGGCACTTGACAACCTGACTGGCCTCCCGTAGTTTCCATATCGGTTAATTAACTGATGCGAAAAATAAGGGGCCACTGTGCAGACGGCGATCGACGAGGAGCGGCTCGACGACACCTTCGCCGCCCTGGCCAACGCCACCCGGCGCGCGATCCTGGCCCGGCTGGCGCAGGGCGAGGCGACGGTGAACGAGCTGGCCGCGCCGTTCCACCTGACGCTGCCCGCGGTGTCCAAGCACATCAAGGTGCTCGAACGGGCGGGCCTGGTGACCCGCGGGCAGCGTGCGCAGTATCGGCCCTGCCGCCTGGACGCAGCCCGCCTCGAGGACGTCGCGACCTGGGCGGATCAGTACCGGCCCGTCTGGGAGGCGCGACTCGACCGGATGGACGGCTACCTCCAGGGGCTCACAACCACCCCTCTCACTCCACCTCACGGAACAGGCGGAACCCATGACTGACAACCGGAGCGACGCTGTGGTGATCGAACGTCTGGTGCAGGCCCCTGCATCCCTGGTCTGGCGGATGTGGACCGAGCCAGAGCACTTCGCCGCCTGGTACGGGCCCGAGGGGTCCAGCGTGCCGGTCGCCAGGATGGACGTGCGGGTGGGCGGCGAGCGCAGGATCTGCATGGAGCTGACCCGCTCGGATGCTGTGATGCAGATGTGGTTCGTGGGGGAGTACCGCGAGGTCGTGCCGGGCCGACGGCTCGTGTACACCGAGGCCATGGCTGACGTCGAGGGCCGGGTCCTGGCGCCCGCGGAACTGGGCATGCCTGACGATCATCCGCTCACCACCGAGGTGATCCTCGACCTCGAGGACCTCGGCGAGCGGACCAGATTGACCCTGACCCACGTCGGGATCCCGGCCGACTCGCCCGGCGCCCAGGGGTGGATGGCGGCCTTCGACGCGCTCGAGCGCCACCTGGACCGGATCGCGGCCTGATCGGCCCGAGCTCAGCGCAACGGCAGAACCATCACCGCGAAGCCCTGCGGAACCGGGTGGCCCACATAGCGCTGTGGCAGCGCGACCTCGGTGAAACCCAGTGCGGCGTAAAGGTTCCTGGCCGTGGTGTTGCCGTCGGCGACGTCCAGGAACACCCGCCGGAGGCCACGGTGCCGGGCCACAGCCACGCAGGCCCGTACCAACGCGCCGCCCACCCCACTCCCGCGCAGTGCGGGGCGCACGACGAGGCGGCGAAGCTCCAGCGACGACCGAGGAGCCTCGGCCAGGACCAGGAAGCCGGCGAGGCGGTCGTCGAGCAGGGCCACGCGATGATCCACTGCGGGATCGGCGAGGGCTGCCCGGTGCCAGGCCAGACCGGTCGTGGCCAGCCAGCGGGCGCTGTCTCCCGATCGCTCGAGCCGGGCGACGGCGTGCAGGTCGGCCCGCGTGGTGGGGCGCAGCAGCAGGCGCATCGCGACGTCCGCCGTCAGCCGAGCAGGTACTGGACGACGTCGCGCGCGGTGTACCCGTGCGGGACGCCACCCCCGTTGGCGTGTGCGGCGAGCAGGGTGGCGACGGCCGTCATGTCCTCACCCGAGGTGACCAACGGTGGCTCCACCACACCCTGGGGGCGGCGCTGCGGGAAGCCGGCGCTGGCGAACAGGGCATTGCACAGGCAGACCCGGCCGGCGGTGTTGGCCTCGCGGCCGCCCTTGCGCCGGTAGGCCCTCGGTGGTTCGGCGGGGCAGCGGTAGTCGACCGCGCCCTCGCTGTTGACGAAGGTCGAGCGCAGCGCGCCGAGGTCGCACACCGGCTGGCGCGCCGCCACGACGTCCGCATCGGTCAGGGTGCCGGGCAGTTCGGCGACCCGGAACGGGAACCCGGTGGGCGAGGCGCGCCAGTCCGCCCGCACCCGCAGGCTGCCGTCGGCGACCGCGGCCCGCACCTGCTGTTTGATCGTCTCGTCGAACCCCGACTCGTCGCAGTAGGCGAAGGCGGTGCCGACCTGCACCCCGGCGGCGCCCAGCGCCCGTGCCTCGCGATAGCGCTCGGGGGTTCCGTAGGAGCCGGCCAGCCAGACCGGCAGCCCGATGCCGACCAGCAGGGGCACGTCGACGGTGTCGCGCTCGTCGTAGACCGGCTGGCCGAGCTCGTCGACCTTGCGCGGCCCGCGCGGCGGGGCGTTGTGCCCGCCGGCGCTCGGGCCCTCGAGCACGAATCCGGCCGGGCGGGTCTCCGGGTTCTCGGCCAGGGCCTTGGCCAGGTCGGTCGAGGCCACGATGGCCAGCACCTGGGGCACCGGCAACGGGCCGGGCGGCATCGGCAGCACCTGGGCCGGGTCGAACCGCACGTCGCCGACCCGGTCGGTGGACCGGGCACCCTGCACCCGCACCGAGAAGGTCACCGCCTCGTGCCGGGCGAGCGTGCGGGCCAGTGCCGGGATCTCGGCCGGGCTCCCGGCGCCGACCAGCACGTAGTCGACCCCGGCCAGGATCGCCCCGTAGAGCGCCGCGGGGAGCGGCAGCTCGATCTTTCGCAGGTAGTTGACCCCGACCACGCCGGAGTGGCCCTCCTTGGCCAGGTAGACCTCCGCGAAGTTGGCTGCGGCGGTCAGTTCCAGCAGCCGGCGGGAGGAGTTGACCGTGTGTCGGGGCACCTGCCGATAGAGCGCCTGCGGGCCGATCCCACCCTCGACGAAGTAGGAGTCGATGATCCAGGCGGCGACCTCCGGGGCCGGGAAGGCTCCCAGCGCCCGGCGGACATGGCCGCCCGGGTCCCCGGCCTGCAGTCGCCGGGTGCAGAGCACCTCGAGCGCGGTGCCGGACACGACGCCGAGCTGACCCGTCCGGGAGACCGCGCGCGCGAGGCGCCAGTCGGAGATCGCCACCCCCATGCCGCCTTGGATGACCTGTGGGGGAGGGGCGGTGATGGCCACGTGGGGACCTCTCGTCGGAGCAGCCGCTGAAGCTACGATGCCGTAACCTACGCTAGCGTAGGTAAGCGCACGAGGGCACGGGATACAGGTCCCGGCCGGTGTCTGGTGAGCCACATCAATGCGGTTCATCGGGCCGCGGAGGGTGAACACTGGGCGGTATGACCACCGTTACTCCTGGACAGCTCGCCTGGCTCGAGGGCGAACTGCGTTCCTGGCAGGCTGATGGCCTGATCGCGGACGACGTCGCGCAGGCCATCCGCGGCCGCTACCTCGCCTCCCGCCGGTTCTCCCTGACCAGGCTGCTGCTGGCGCTGGGGGCGGCGTTCGTCGCCGCCGGCCTGATCTGGCTGGTGGCGGCCAACCTCGATCAGCTCTCCCCGCTGGCCCGGTTCGCAGTGGTGACCGCCCTCTGGCTCGGCCTGGTCGTCGCCGCCGAGCTGCTCGCCGGCCGCCGTGAACGCGAGGAGGATCGCAACTCCCCGGTGGTCGGGGCGCTCCGGGTGCTGGCGGCGGCGGCGTTCGGCGCGGTGGTGTTCCAGGCCGCGCAGAGCCTCCAGGTGCCAGCGTACGAGGCGGCCCTGGTCGGCTGGTGGGCCCTGGGCGCACTGCTCTATGCCTATGCCGTCGGCGGGGTGTCCCCGCTGTTGCTCGGCGTCGTGCTCGGGACGGTCTGGTTCACCTGGCAGAGCGCGGAAGCCGCCGACGGTCTGCTCGGGTTCGTCGCCGCGATCCTGCTCGGCGCCGTGGTGGCGACGGCAGTGGGCGTGCTGCACGCCGCACGCTGGCGTGGTCACTTCGCCCTGCCCTGGCGGGTCGTGGGCGCGCTGCTGGTGCTGCTCGGCCTGTTCGCGGCGGCCCTGCCGTTCGGCCCGCAGGCCAGCCACTGGCCGGGCGGTCTGACGGTGGGTGCGGTGGTGGGTGCGGTGGTGGCCGCGGCTGCCCTGGCGTTCGGCGCGGCGCGCGACCGGCTGGAGGTGGCCGTGCCGGTGATCGCCGCTGCGGCCGGGGTCGGGCTGGCCTGGTGGAGCCCGGAGATCGTCGACGCCGAGCCGAGCGCCACCACCACCGTGCGCGCCGTGGTCAGCGTGCTGGTCTACCTCGTCGTGGCCGGCTGGTACGCGGTGCTGGGGGTGCGTCGTGACCTGCCGGCGCTGACCGGCCTGGCCACCGCGGCCCTGGTGCTGTTCACCACGGTGCAGAGCTTCGCCGTGTTCGCGCCGATCATCTCCGGCGCCACGCTGTTCCTGGCCGTCGGGCTGGTGCTGCTCGCCAGTGGCTACCTGTTCGATCGGGCCCGTCGACGCCTGATCGCCCAGGTCGACGACGAGGTCGACGACCAGCTCGAGACCAGCACCGAGACGGAGGAGCAGCCGTGAACCTGACCGATCGCCGGGTACTGGTCGCTGCGGCCGTTCTGGCCCAGGGCGCGATCGTCGGTGTGGCAGTCGCCGGGCCGCTGTCGGCGCGGGTGACCGGGCAGGAGTATCTGCTGCGGGTCGCCCCCTACGACCCGATCGACCCCTTCCGGGGCGCCTACGTGTCGCTGAGCTACCCCGACCTGACAGGAGTCGACCCTCAGGTCGACTCCTCTGGCCGGCCCGACGGCATGGTCTACGTGGCGCTGGTCCAGGACGGGCAGGTGTGGAAGGGGCGGGGGGAGCCGCAGTCCAGGCAGCCGGCCACCGGGCCGTATGTGCGCTGCGAGAACGAGGGCTGGCGGCTGCGCTGCGGCATCGAGAGCCTCTTCCTGCCCCAGGGCGAGGCCGCCGAGACGGGCCGCTTGCTGGCCGACGGTTCCGTGCTGGCCCGGATCAAGATCGACAGCCGGGGCAATGCTGCGCTGATCGAACTGGTGCCGCCGGGCTGAGCGCGCTCAGGCCTCGGCGACGAGGGGGGATGTCGCGAACGTGGGCGGCAGCAGCCCGCGCAGGTGCGGCGGAGTGTTCAGATGCTTGACCACCCAGCGCCCGTTCAGGGCCACCAGGAAGTCGATCGCCATCCCGTCGATCCGCCGCGCGCAGGACAGATCCACCGCGACCCGGCGCAGCGCCAGGCGACCGACGTCATCCAGGGCTTCCTTCAAGGCCTGGGCATGCTGGTCGCCGACATCGCCCGCGAAGCGGACGACGACCTGGGTGCCGACCCTGGTCACGGTGATCACGGCAGGGATGGCCATGCTCAATGCTCACAGAGTCGCGAACAGTTCGCATCCTGAACGTTCGCCTGTTGATCATTCGGTCCCGGCCGATCGAGGCGGGGCCGGGTGGTTCAGTGCGGGATCCGCTGGTGCCCGGCGCAGGCGCGGAACACCTCGCCCGGCCCGGTCATCGACAGCGGCGACGCGCTGGCCCCCACGAAGGCCGACTGTCCCGGCTCCAGGGTGACCTCGGTGTCCCCGCAGGCCAGGCGCACCGGGCCGGACGTGCACAGCAGCACCTGGGGCCCGGCGATCCCGGGGAAGGCGGTGACCGGCGCCTCGCCGGTCATCCAGATCCGGCTCAGCTGGAACTCGGCCACGTCGGGGGCCCAGGCCACCTCGTTCGGGCCGAGCCAGGTGAACGGGACGTCGCGCACCGGCCGGGTGTCGCCGTCCACGATGTGCAGCAGTTCCTCGATCGCGATCGGCTTGTGGGTCAGCCCGGCCCTCAGCACGTTGTCCGAGTTGGCCATGATCTCCACTCCCAGCCCGTAGAGGTAGGCGTGCGGGGCTCCGGCCGGTATGAACAGCACCTCACCGGGCTCCAGGCGGATCAGATCGAGCAGGAACGGCGCGGCGACCAGCGGGTCCTTGGGGTGCTGCTGGGCCAGGCGGCAGGCCCAGGTCAACGCGCGCCGGTCGGTGGGGGACAAGGCCGAGTCGGTGGTGGGACCGGCGGTGGACAGCAGCCGTTTCGCGGCCTTGGCCACCTCCTGGGCCAGCTCGGTCCGGTCGTCCTGCGGCCAGGTGACCAGCGTGCGCAGCACGCTCTCCAGCAGGTGTGGCTCGGCGCCGTGCCCGATCAGCAACCCGGCCAGCAACCGCGCCCGGTCGGTGTCGAGCAGCGACAGCAACCGGCCCGCGTCGTGCGCCGACCGGAATCCGCACAGGGCGTCCACCGGTTCCAGGGCGTAGAGCAGCTCCGGCTTGGGGTAGGGGTCGACGTAGCGGTGGTCGCCGGGGATGTCGACCTCTCCGTCGAAGCCGTTCCTGGCCCGCTCCGCGGTGGGGTGCACCTGCACCGACAGCGGACGCGCGATGGCGAGGATCTTGAGCAGGAACGGCAGCCGCTCACCGAAGGACTCGTGCACCTGGGAGCCGAGCATCGTGCCGGCGTTCTCGGCGATCGCCCGGTCCAGCGACACGGTCGTGCCGTCGAGCTGGATCAGACCGGACGGCGCAGTCGAGTGGGCGCCCATCCACAGCTCCGCCTCGGGCTCGCCGGAGGGCTTGCGGCCCTGCAGCCGGGGGAGGACGGTGGTCGATCCCCAGTCGTAGGTGCGAATGGGGTTCACCATGCGTTGTGGCCACGGACCGGGCATGGTCGTCGAGACTACCTGAGCGACCAGCTCACGCCCTGGGGAGTGTCACGAATCTCCAGGCCGCTCGAGGTCAGGCCGTCACGGATCACGTCGGCGGCGGCGAAGTCCCTGCCAGCCCTGGCGCGCGCCCGCAGGTCCAGCAGGAGCTCGACGAACGGGCGGACGACGTCCGCGGGATCGCCGGCGCCGGCCTCGGCGAGTTCGCCCAGGCGCACCACCAGCGAGCGCAGCAGGCGCCGGGCCCGGTCGGCCACGTCGCTCTGCAGCGAGTCGGTGCTCCAGGCCACGATCGCAGCCTCCAGGTCGAGGACGGCGGTGACGCAGCCGTCCACGTCGCGCACCGCCAACGCCACCTCGAACGCGGCCCGGGCCTGCTCGGCCTGCTCGCTCAGCGAGGTGGCGGGCGCCGGGTCGGCAGCCCCGGGCGATTCGGCGGGGCCGGTCGCCGCCGCCGTGATCGGCATCGCCTGCTCGAGGTCGACGTCCTCACCCCGCAGGACGGCCCTGAGCACGGCCAGCGTGATCGTCTCCCCGCTGTGCACCAGCCGGACGGCGCCGCGACGGCGCAGGGTGACCACGCCGTTCCCGCCCACGGTGGCGGTGCCGGCGTTCAGATCGATGGTCAGCGCGGTGTGCTCGTCGACGCCCAGGACGCCGATCTCCTTGGGCAGCTCGGTCTCCAGGGCCGCGAGCCGCTGCTCACCCAGGTAGCAGAACCGCGTGTCATGCTGACCGCCCTCGGCGTTGTCGAAGTGCGGCACGACGACGGCGTGGATGCCGGTCAGGGCGCCGAGCAGATCGAGCCCGGGCTCCCAGTGCGGGTCCTCGCCGACCTTGTAGATCTCGTAGACCGGGATCGCGTGCGTGCCCACGGTGCAGGCCGCGGCGGAGCCGAAGACCAGGGTGCCTCCCCGGCCGGGGATGTCAAGCAAGGCGCCAGGGACGGCGGTGTCCCGCCACTGCCGCAGGGCGTAGGTAGGGCTGCCGGGCCCGGCGAAGGCCCAGCGCGAGCGAGCCAGCAGCGCCAGGGCCTTCTCCTGCTCGCTCCCGGGCATGTCGCGCCGCCGCCAGGCCGCTACGGCAACGGTCGCGCCGACCGACTCGGCGAAGTACTGCTGGGTCTTGGTCACCAGGTCGTCGGCGTTCATCTGGAAGCCGAACGGGGTGTCCAGCATCACCGCGGGCCCGGCGTCCGGCACGCCGGATCGGGCCAGCACGGCGCGGTGCGTCTTGACCATCGTGGGTGCGGTCTCCCCCGAGCCCATCACCACCAGCAAGGTCATGGCGCCGTCCGTTCGGTCATGGCCTCATCATCGCGGCATCACCACGGACCCGGCGACCGCAAGCCGCTCGGTGCGCACGGAGTGGTCCAGCGCACGGCCGAGCCGGGCCCGGATCGCCTCGGTGACCCGGGTTCCGCCGAAGGCCCGGGTGGCCTCCTTGAACAGTTCCTCGACCGAGATGCCCATCGCCCGGTGGGCCAGGTCGCAGAGCGCGTTCGAGATCTCGATCACCGCGACCTCCTCCAGCGGGCGCTCCTTCGGCGGCCCGTCGTAGCCGCGGTAGCCCCGCCACAGCAGCGGGTCGCGGCCGGAGGGCCAGACGAAGTGCTCCTCGGCGTCGCGGCGCAGGTCGGCCGGGACCAGTCTGAGGATGTCCGCCTGCCGGGTGCCCTGCACCCGGGTCAGGCCGTGGCAGTGCGCCACGTGCCGGGCCAGACGGGCAGGGGCGATCGGGCCCTCGGCCTGCACAATGGCGCGGATCAGGTCCTGCACCTGCCGTCCGCGGCGGGAGGCGGCCAACGCGTCCAGGTCGCGGGCGACGCCGACCAGGGCCGGGGAGTAGGGCAGGAACGGTTCGGCGGCGCTCGGCTCTGCGCGCTCCAGCCCGACCGGATCAGCCGGATCAGCCGTCTCGGCCGGCTCGAACTGGGTGCTGGTCCAGCTCTGGGTGCGCTCCCCGGCCCGGGTGATGGTGGTGCGGGCCGTCTCGGCCTGCGCGAGCAGGTCCTCGATCACGGCCTGCGGGTCGGCGAGCCAGTGCGGCAGCCAGACCCGGGCCACCGCCGGCCAGCCCATGGTGCGCTGCAGCACGGTGATGGCCAGGCCGTCCCGGTCCCCGGTGGTGCGCCGGTGTGCCCACTGCGGGGAGTCGAGCAGCACCGCGAGCACCGGAGCGGCTCCGGGCGGGCCCACCGCGAGGTCGATCTGGAACTCGGACAGCCCCAGCCCGGTACGCACCTGCACGCCGTGGGCGCGCAGATGCGTGGCGATCTCGTCCCGGTGCCGGTCGACCGTCGCCGGCCACGACGCCGCGGTCAGGCCGTCCTCGGGGGTCTTCTCCGTGCCGTACTTGGCCAGTTCGAGGTAGGCCCGCAGGTGCCTGATGCCGACCGAGGAGGTCTGCTCGGCCCGCAGGTCCTCCGGCTCGAAGGAGGAGAACACCATCACCCGGCGCCGGGCCCGGGTGACCGCGACGTTGAGCCGGCGCTCGCCACCGGCCCGGTTCAGCGGCCCGAAGTTCAGTGGCAGCACCCCGTTGGCGGCGGCGGAGAAGCCGGTGGAGAACACGACCACATCGCGCTCGTCGCCCTGCACGTTCTCCAGGTTCTTCACGAACAGGCCGTCCTGGCCGCCGTCGAGGGATTCGGCGACCCCCGGTTCGGCCCGCTCGATCAGCATCGACTCGATCAGCGCACGCTGCTGCACGTTGAAGGTGACGACGCCGATCGAGCGCTCCCCGGCGCGCCACCGGCGCAGTACCTCATCGGCCACGGCGGTCGCCTCGACCGGGTTGGTGCGCAGCAGCCCGTCGCCGCCGGCCCGGGCCGAGCGGTGGAACTGCCCGGGCACCCGGGTGAAGCTGAGCCCGCTGTCCTGGCCCCGGCCGGGCACCGCGGGGAAGGTCAGCAGCCGGCCCTCGTAGTACTGGTCGTTGCTGAAGGAGATCAGGGCCTCGTCCCGGCTGCGGTAGTGCCAGGACAGCCACAACCGCGGCAGGCCTGCCATCACCGCCTCGGAGAGGATGCTCTCCTCGTCCGGCACCACTCGGAACTCCTCGGTCGAGCTCTGGGTGCCGACGTCTGCGCCGGCCTCGGGCACGTCGTCCTCGGCGGCGAGCTGACCGAACATGCTCGGCGGCATCTGCTGGGAGTCCCCGGCGACGACCGCCGCGTCCGCCCGGCCCAGCGCGCCGATCGCATCGGCGACGGTGATCTGCGAGGCCTCGTCGAAGACGACCAGGTCGAACGACATCGCCCGCGGCGGGATGAACCGGGCCAGGGAGTCCGGGCTGACCAGCACGCAGGGGGTCACCTCGGCGATCACCGGGCCGTACTGCTCGACCAGACGGCGCACGCTCAGCCCGCCGCGGCTGCGGTTCACCTCGCGCTCCAGCGCCGCCACGGTGCCGAAGACCTTGCCGGGCCGGAACGGTCGGCGCTCCACCACGGTGGCCGGCAGCACTGAGCGCAGGGTGCCGCGCAGGGCGTCCGAGGCCTGCACGAACCGGTGCACGGTCGCGTCCTGGCGCTCGGCGTCGAAGCCGGCGAAGCCGCCGTGGTCGAGGCGTTCGACGACCGAGGCCGCAGCCAGGCCACGCTCCAGGGCGGCGACCGCCTCGGCCGCCGGGACGGCGCCGGTGAGCAGCTGCCAACGGGCCTCGTCGGCCACGTCGTCCAGCGGGGCCAGGGCCGTGACGGCGCCCGCCCAGCGGCGCAGGCCGGAGGCCGCCGGCCCCTCGGCGGTGCGCCGTGGCAGGGTCTGCGCCCACCGCTGCAGCAGGCCGACGCCGTCAGCCCAGCGGCGCTGGTCCGCAGGGCGTGAGCCGGTCGCGGCGAGCAGGTCGCCCAGCCGGCGGACGACGCCGTCCAGCTCGGCCTGCACGTGCCTCGGCAGCGGCGGCTCGCCGGAGCGGGCCAGGGTCACCGCGCGGGCCGGTGCCGCCGGGAGCTCGGCCAGCAGGGCGGCGTGATGCTCGAGCGCGTGCACTCCTGTCTCGATCCGGGCGTGCCCGTCCTCGGCCAACGGATTGACGGCCGGGGGAAGCGCGGCGCACCCGGGCAGGGCACGCCAGGCCGCGACCAGGTCGCGGGTCTGCGCGGCCAGGCCGGCCACCTGTTCGGCGAGGGCGGGCAGTTCCTTGGCGGCAGACCGAGCGCCGGGTCGCAGATGACCGAGCAGGGGCGCCCCGGCGGCGAGTAGGCGGCGTTTCGCGGCCGAGGAAGAACGAGGCCTCGGCCTCGCGCAGCGACTGCCGCACTGGCTCCAGCGGGACGGTGATCACGGCGGGATCGAACGCGTCCAGCAGCTCGGAGGCGCTGCGCTGCAACGATTCTGTGCGCTGGGTGAGCTCGATCCGGGCGGACTGCCAGCGCTCACCGGACACTTCCCGCAGGGTGGCGCCGTCCGTTGCCGCCTCGCTCAGCAGCGCGGCGACGCCGGCCAGCTCGTGGTGGGTGGTCGCGGCGGCCAGCGCCTGCGCGGCGAGCGCCGGCAACTCGAGGGCGGCTGGCGCCGTGGCAGCGGCGGTCAGCCAGTCGGAGAGGTCCACGGGTGCATACCGTGCGAAACCCCAGGCGTGCCAGCTGGTGTCACCGAGCGCGGCGAGCTGAGGCACGGCCCGGGCGACCGCCTCCCGGGCCCCCGGGGCCTGCGCGCCGACGGTCAGCGCGGCCCCCTCGCCGCGGGCCAGCTGCAGACCTCGGGCGCCGTACAGGGAGAGCCCTGCCGGGTTCGGCTCGTGAACCCGGCGGGCGTAGTCGCACAACGCGGCCGCGCACGCCGTCGCGTCCTGGGCAGCCACCCGGTAGGCGTCCTGGTCCGGCAGTGGACGCAGGGCCAGGGCCGCCCGCAGCCGTTCACGTACCTGGTTCGGGCGGGCGTGCTCGTCGTGCAGGTCGAGGGTGAACGGCGACAGGCCGCACTCCTCCAGGCGGGCGCGGACGACGTCCAGGGCAGCGCCCTTCTCGGCCACGAACAGCACGGTGCGTCCCTGCGCCATCTGGTCGGCCAGGATGTTGGTGATGGTCTGCGACTTCCCGGTGCCGGGCGGTCCCTCCAGGACGAAGCTGCGCCGGTCCCGGGCGGCGGCGATCGCCTCGGCCTGGGACCCGTCGGCCGGGATCGGGGCGGCCGCGGCGATCGCGTCCAGGTCGGCGTCCGGCGGCACCACGCTGTCCTCGTCCCCGAACTGCTCGGTCGGGCTGAGCGCGAGGTGGCGCACCAGGGGCCGCTCGACGAAGGCCTGCCAGTGCTCGTCCAGGTCGCGCCAGAGCAGGTATCCGGTGAAGGCGATGATGGCCAGCCGGGCCTCACCGTCCACCCGGAACGGCAGCTGGGCCGCGGCGATCGCCTCGCGCATCAGGCGGATCACCGCCTCGACGTCCACCCCGCCGCCGTCGGGGCGTTGGGGCAGCTCGCGCAGGGCCGGCACGGTGAAGTCGAACGCGGTGCGCAGCTTCTCCATCAGGCTCAGGTTCAGCGTGACCTGCCCGGCCGGGTCGAAGGTGATCCGGTGCGGGGAGATCACGCCCTTGATCTCGACCGGGGCGATCAGCAGGGGGGCCGACAGCTCGCGATCGTCCAGCGTCCAGTCCAGGCGGCCCAGGGTGACCGAGAGCAGGTTGGCCCCGGTCTCCTGCTTGGCAGTGCGGGCCCGGTAGCGCAGCCGCTCCATCGCCCGCTTGTGGCCCGCGCCGTCCAGGTCGGAGAAGACGGTCGACCGCTGCAGCAGCATCGAGCGCTGGACGTCGCCGGGCAGGGAGGCCGCGGTGTGCGTCTCGTGGCCGGCGACCGCCCAGGCCAGGTCGTCGGCGGCGCGGACGGCGACCGCGCGGCCCTCCTGCAGGAGCGAGGCGAAGGCGCCGAGCTGCTCGTGCGGCATGAGTAGGGGCAGCTGGGTCATGCCGCGACCGAGGTTGAGCAGCGGGTTGCGCAGGGTCAGGTCGAGCAGTGCGTTCTTCCAGGTCTGGATCCGCCGCGGCGGCGGCGCGGCGGCGGCGCTCGGTGACAGTGTGGCCGATGCCGGCGGGGTTCCGGGCCGGAGGGAGGTGAGGGCGGCCGCTGCAGCGTGGTACTCCACGATCTCGGTGACGCCGTCCGCCCGCAGCCGGCTCACCGGCATCGGGCGCACCCGCATCATCCGGGTCATGGCGACGTCGACCACGCCGACCAGGTCGGCGGTGCCACCGCGGAAGTAGCCGTCGAGCGGGGCCTGCGCCGCGCGGCGGAAGAGGTCCTTCGGGGGGCGTCGCTCGCGGGTGAGCAGGGTCGTCTCGAGCACGCCCATGGCCTTCAGGTCCACAGCGTTTGCGGCGGTGGCGACCTGCAGACTCGCGGCGTCCGGCAGGCCCAGGCCGCTGCCCCGCCACCAGCCGAGGAAGGCGTGGCCGCGGGCGATCCAGATCACCGGGGCGATGCCGAGGTGTTCGAGCACCGAGGCCAGGGCAAGGGTGGTGTCCAGGCAGGTGCCCAGCTGCTGGGTGAGGACGTCGGAGACCGAGCGCACCTTCTGCCCGTAGCCCCACCCGGCCGGCGGCTCGGCGTAGGAGATGCCCAGGTCGTGGACGGTGCTGAAGACCGCCTCGACGATCGCGTCGATGCGCTCCGGCCGCACGTCGCTCACGGCAAGGGAGCCGGAGCGGGTGGCACGGGTGAGCCGGTCGCCGATCGCGGGCAACAGCGGGTCGATGCCGGGGTGGTTGGGCTGCACGAAGGCGGCCAGCAGTTCCAGGGACAGCAGGACGGCGTGCGGGTCCACCAGCCACTGCCGGGCTGCAAGCACCCGGATCGGCGTGAACGACTCGACCGGCGCCGAGGCCTCGTCGTCGCCGACGGTGACAGAGACGACGATCTCTGCGGCGATCTCCTCCTCCGCGGTCGACATCTGGTGCGGGTCTAGGCGGATCGCCGGGGAGTCCAGGGCGATCCGGCCACCGGGAGCGACGCCGTCGACCCGGTGGCTCCACGGCCGGGTCAGCACTCGGCCCTCCGCGTCGCGGATCGAGGCGGTCAGGGCCACCCGCTCCACCGAGGTGGTGCTGTCGGGGAAGGCGACGGTCACCCGGTGCAGGAAGCCCAAACCGTTGTGCGCCATCGCGTAGTTCACCAGGGGCGCCGCGACGACCTCGATCTCCACCCGCATGGCGAGCACTCTAGGCCGAGGGTGCGACCTCCACCCGCACGGGAGTTGATCTCGTGCCATCATCGGCCTGTGAGCATGGACAAGGGAGCAGGGCGCATCGGCGAACAGCCCGTCGTCGTCGAGAAGAAGGGCAACTGGAGCACCAAGATCGTGCTGGTCCTGGTCACTCTCGTGCTGCTCGCGCTGCTGGTGCTGCTGGCCATCACCTGGCTGCCGCGGGCCTGGGCGATCCAGGTGGGTCAGATCTCGGACGAGAGCATCATGGTCAACGGTTTCGCAGGCTTCGCCTGCGGCCTGGTGTTCACCGCGGTTCCGCTGCTGATGCTGCGCCGGGTGCTCCGTCTGCACGGCGGGTTGGCCGGCCGGGTGGTCTGGCTGATCCTCGCCGCACTCTTCGCTGCACCGAACCTCACCACGCTGGGGATCGTGCTCGGCACCGGGAACTCCGCGCACGCCGCCGAGCGCACCCTCGACGTCGACGCCCCGGGGTTCCGGCTCGGGTCGGTGATCGGCGCCGCGGTGGCGGCCCTGCTGGTGCTGATGTTCTGGGTGCTGATGGGCAATCGGCACCGCCGCAAGAAGCAGTTGCACGTGCGCGACGCCGAGATCGAGCAGCTCCGTCTCGAGGTGAAGCGGCGCGAGGCCGAGGAACGCACCACCCCCGAGCCGCCGAGCGGCGATCGCGGTGCGCCGGAGGAGAAGCCGCGCTGATCCGCGGAGTTCCGCGGTGCCTGTGGATAACCAGCGCCGCCGATTCCCCGCCCCGCCTAGGGTCTGGGGCCATGGAGAACGTGCCGGTCGACCTGCTCGACCCGGTGCTGCCCGAGGGAGACCCGGTGCAGGCGGTCGGCGCCGTCCGGGCCCTGCAGCGTGCCTCGAACGCCTGCCGTGACGCGCTCGACCAGCTCGACGCCTCCCTCGCGGTGACCGAGCGCTGGTCGGGGCCGGCGGCCGAGGCCTTCGCTGCGCGCCGGGGCGCTCTGGTCGACCGGTGCGCCGACCTCGACCTGGTGACAGCGCGCGCCGCCCTGGCGATCCAGGGGTGGTCCACCGAGGCGGCCGCCGGGCGGGCAGTGATGGTGCGCACCCGCGAGCGGCTGGTCGACATCCAGCAGCAGGACGCCCTGGCCCGCCGGGCGGGGCAGGACACCCCGGTGCACCTGCACGCCGAGCTTTTCGACGCGGTCCAGGTGTGGCGGACGGCGCAGGAGGCCGAGCGGCGCGACGGCGAGCAGCTGGTGCGCGTGCTGCTCGGGCTGCGCGAGGAGCTCGCGGACCGGCCGGCGGGCCTCGGCGGGCAGGCCGGCGATCTCGTCGGCACGGTGTGGAACCGGGGCGTCGTCGAGCCCGTGGCCGGCGGCTGGGCCCTGACCGGCCAGGCGTTGACCGACCCGCAGGCGTGGTGGCAGGACGTGCGCGGCGGCGTCCACGGCCTGGCCGAATCGTTCGAGACGTGGTGGACGGACCCGAAAGGTGCTGCGGGGCAAGCGGTCGACGCCCCCGCGTGGCAGGCGGGCCACTACGGGCAGGGCGCGGGGGCGGTGCTCGCCATGGCGCTGCCGGGGCCCCGCTGGGCGCGGCGGCTGCCGGGTGATCGGCGGGACGCGGGGTCGGGGGAGGGGCCGCCCGGCCGGCCCGGGCCGCGGCCGCCGCTACAGACGGTCGACGACGTGCTCGACGGCGTCGACCTGGGCCTGCACGAGGGCCCCGGCTACGGACACACCCTGGCCCGGCACGTGGAGGTGGACGACGACTACCTGACCGACCGGCTCACCCACGGCACACGGCACGAGGACGGGACACGTGGCGCGGTGCCGGCGGAGGCCTCGCGATTCACCGACCGGGCGACCGCCGAGGCTGCGATCACCGAGACCCTGCGGCAGCACGAGACCGCGCTGCGCCGGTTCGCCGCGGGTCCGGGCGCCGGGTGGCTGGAGATCTCCACGCCGTCCGACCGGGTGCTCGGGGTGGTCGCGGTGCCGGGTGAGGCGGGGGTCGCCACGCATCCGGGGACCACCGTTGTGGTGCGGCTACGGCGGTCTGCGGGCGGCGAGGTCCACCTCGCCACGGCCTTCCTGGCCAGGGCCTAGAGATGCTGCTGAGGAGACGCCGTGGCTGTTGAGCGCCTGCCCTACGACACCCTGTCCTCGTTCTGCCGCTCCTACTCCCCGCATGCCGAGGAGGACTTCTTCGACGCGGACGGGCCCTGGCAGGTCGCCCTGCATCACCTCCGTGCCGACGGCGGCGATCTCGGCCGGGTCCGGCGGGAACTCGCCGAGGTGCTGGCCGAGGATCTGACCGACCCCGAGCTGCATCGCAGGACGATCTCCCTCGTGGCCCTGCCCGCCGGCCGCGACGTCCGCGCCTTCCTGGAGTACCTGCTGCGCCGGATCGACGAGGCCGTCGCCGACCCCCCTGCCGTGCAGCCTGGTGCGGTCGGGTCCCCCGACGAGGGACTGGTCTGGGGTGAGGGTGTGCGGCACCGGTCCCGGTTCACCGACCGGACAACTGCCGACCTGGCCACGCGTGACGTCCTGCGGGGCCACGAGACCCGGTTCCGCTCCTGGGCCGCGGACCCTGGAGGCACTCCGCGACTGCACCTGGTCACCGACCTCGGCCGGGTGATCGGCAGCTACCGCGGGGTCGACGGCGACGGCCGGCTCGCCGGTGAGCCGGAGGCGGCAACCGTCTGCGCAGTCCTGCTGCGGCTGGACGCCGCGACCGGTCGCCCCGTCGTGGTCACGGCCTACCCCGAGCCGGACGCCGCACCGGCCGCGCGCGAGCGCTATCCGGACCTGGTCGGGCTGTTCGGGGGCTTCTTCGGCCAGGACCTGCGCGTGATCGATCACGACTTCTGGTCGGCGGAGCGCCGCTTCCACTCCGACAGCGACGCGGCCGTCGTCGCCAGGGTGGTGGCGCAGCTGGGCCGGCTGCTGGCCGAACAACCGACCGACCAGGCGCTGCGGGCGGCCGTGCACGCTCTCGGCTCCTGCCTCAACCCGGCGGACCTGCGCCGCTGGGTGAGCGGCCTGCTGCGCCGCGCCACCGATCTGGAGTGGAGGTCCTGACGCCGGGCGGCGACCGGGGGGAGATGGCACGATCTCTGGGTGAGCACCCGAGGAGACGCGGCGCAGCGCCTGCGCGATCTGGCGCTGCTGCGTCGCGTCCGCGACCGGATCGACCGGGAGTACGCCCAGCCGCTGGACGTCGAGGCGCTCGCCCGCGGGGCGCACATGTCGGCCGGGCACCTCAGCCGCCAGTTCCGGCTGGCCTACGGCGAGTCTCCGTACTCCTACCTGATGACCCGGCGCGTCGAGCGGGCGATGGCGCTGCTGCGCCGCGGCGACCTCAGTGTCACCGAGGTCTGCTTCGCGGTCGGCTGCGCGTCGCTGGGCACCTTCAGCACCCGCTTCGCCGAGTTGGTCGGCGTGCCGCCGAGCGTCTATCGGCGTCGGGAGGTGCACCCGATGGAGGGAATGCCGCCATGCGTGGCGAAACAGGTCACCCGACCGATCAGGAATCGAGAAGCGCGCCTCACGCGGCCGCACCTAGCCTGATCGCCATGGACCTCACTCTTCACGCGAGCTTCCTCCCGCACGATGACCCGGACGCCTCCCTCGCCTTCTATCGGGACGTCCTCGGTTTCGAGGTCCGGGGCGACGTCGGCGGCGGCGCGATGCGCTGGATCACGGTCGGACCCCCCGGGCAGCCCGGCACCTCGGTCGTTCTGGCCCCGACGGCCATCACCCCCGGCATCACCGAGGACGAACGGCGCGTCATCACCGAGATGATGGCCAAGGGCACCTACGCCATGCTCATGCTGGCCACCCACGACCTCGACGCGGTCTTCGAGCGGCTGCAGGCCGTCGACGCCGACATCGTCCAGGAGCCGACGGACCAGCCCTACGGGGTGCGCGACTGCGCCGTCCGCGATCCTGCCGGCACCCTGATCAGGATTCAGGCGCTGCCCTGAGGCAGCCCGCGCGCCGGGTCCGGCCGATGCTGGTTGAATCGATCCTCGTGTCGACGGATGGAGTGACGATGAGCCTGGACACGAGGACGGACACCGGGGCACCACAGCTGCACGTTGCTGACAGCCACGATCTGATCCGGGTGCACGGCGCGCGCGAGAACAACCTCAAGAACGTCAACGTCGAGATCCCCAAGCGCCGGCTGACCGTGTTCACGGGGGTCTCCGGCTCGGGCAAGAGCTCACTGGTGTTCGACACGATCGCCGCGGAGTCGCAGCGGATGATCAATGAGACGTACAGCACCTTCGTCCAGGGCTTCATGCCCACGCTGGCGCGACCGGACGTCGACGTCCTCGACGGACTGACCACCGCGATCATCGTCGACCAGGAGCGGATGGGCGCCAACGTCCGCTCCACCGTCGGCACCGCCACCGACGCCAACGCCATGCTGCGCATCCTGTTCAGCCGGCTCGGGCAGCCGCACATCGGCTCGCCGCAGGCGTTCTCGTTCAACGTCGCCTCGATGAGTGGAGCCGGCGCGGTCACCGTCGAACGCGGTGGCGCCACGATGAAGGAGAAGCGCAGCTTCAGCGTCCTCGGTGGCATGTGTCCGCGCTGCGAGGGGCGGGGCTCGGTCACCGACTTCGACCTGACCCAGTTGTACGACGCCAGCAAGTCGCTCAGCCAGGGGGCGCTCACGGTCCCCGGCTACAGCGTCGACGGCTGGTACGGGCGGATCTTCAGCGGCTGCGGCTTCTTCGACCCGGACAAGCCGATCGCGAAGTTCACCAAGCGGGAGCTCAACGACCTGCTGTACAAGGCTCCGACCAAGATCAAGGTCGAGGGCATCAACCTGACGTACGAGGGCCTGATCCCGAAGATCCAGAAGTCGTTCCTGGCCAAGGACGTCGAGGCCATGCAGCCGCACATCCGCGCCTTCGTGGAGCGGGTGGTGACGTTCACCGTCTGCCCCGACTGCGGCGGCACCCGGCTCAGCGAGACGGCCCGCTCGTCCAGGATCCGAGGGATCAACATCGCGGATGCCTGCGTGATGCAGATCAGCGATCTCGCCGAGTGGGTACGCGGTCTGGACGACCCGTCCGTGGCCCCGCTGCTGACGGCGCTGCGGGAGACTCTGGACTCGTTCGTGGAGATCGGGCTGGGCTACCTCTCCCTCGACCGGCCGTCCGGCACGCTGTCCGGCGGTGAGGCGCAGCGCACGAAGATGATCCGGCACCTCGGGTCGTCGCTGACCGACGTCACCTACGTCTTCGACGAGCCGACGATCGGGCTGCACCCCCACGACATCCAGCGGATGAACGAGTTGCTGCTGAGACTGCGGGACAAGGGCAACACGGTGCTGGTCGTGGAGCACAAGCCGGAGGCGATCGCGATCGCCGACCACGTGGTCGACCTCGGGCCCGGCGCCGGCGTCGCGGGCGGTGAGGTGGTCTTCGAGGGAACCCTCGACGGCCTGCGGGCCAGCGGAACCCTCACCGGGCACCATCTCGACGACCGGGCCACCCTGAAGCCGTCGGTGCGGACGCCGTCGGGGGTGCTGTCGGTGCGCGGCGCCGGCACCAACAACCTGCAGGACGTCGACGTCGACCTCCCCCTCGGTGTGCTGGTCGTCGTCACCGGGGTGGCTGGCTCGGGCAAGAGTTCGTTGATCCACGGCTCGGTGTCCGGGCAGGACGGCGTGGTATCGGTCGACCAGGGCGCCATCAAGGGCTCGCGGCGGAGCAACCCGGCGACCTACACCGGTCTGCTGGAGCCGATCCGCAAGGCGTTCGCGAAGGCCAACGGGGTGAAACCGGCGCTGTTCAGCGCCAACTCCGAGGGCGCCTGCCCGACCTGCAACGGTGCCGGCGTCATCTACACCGACCTGGCGATGATGGCCGGCGTCGCCACCGTCTGCGAGGAGTGCGAGGGGAAGCGGTTCCAGGCCGCCGTGCTGGAGTACCGCCTCGGTGGCCGCAACATCGCCGAGGTTCTGGCGATGCCGGTGATCGAGGCCGAGGCGTTCTTCGGGGCCGGTGAGGCGCGCACGCCTGCCGCGCACGCTGTCCTCGACCGGCTCGCCGACGTCGGGCTGGGCTATCTGAGCCTCGGCCAGCCGCTCACGACGCTGTCCGGCGGCGAGCGGCAGCGGCTCAAGCTGGCCACCCGGATGGGCGAGAAGGGTGGCGTCTACGTCCTCGACGAGCCGACCACGGGTCTGCACCTCGCCGACGTCGAGCAGTTGCTCGCTCTGCTGGACCGGCTCGTCGACTCGGGCAAGTCGGTCATCGTCATCGAGCACCACCAAGCGGTGATGGCGCACGCCGACTGGATCATCGACCTCGGGCCCGGCGCGGGCCACGACGGCGGCCGGATCGTCTTCGAGGGCACCCCCGGCGATCTCGTCGAGGCCCGGTCCACCCTCACCGGAGAGCACCTCGCGGCCTACGTCGGCAGTTGAGGCGTCTCCCCCGTCACGAACCGGCGATCCCGACCCGGTGCCCCGCACCCGAGGGGATCGCCCGAAGGAACGCCGGTTCGCCGAAACCGTTGCGGGAGAAGGCTGATGACACCGAGTCGGCGACGCTCTCAACCCGGTCGGCGTCCACCAGCGCGATCGCCGACCCGCCGAACCCGCCACCGGTCATCCGGGCGCCCAATGCCCCCGCCTCGTTCGCCACCGTGCAGGCCAGGTCGAGCTCGGCGCAGGACACCTCGTAGTCCTCGCGCAGGGAGGAGTGGGACGCGTCGAGGACCGGCCCCAGAGCACGCAATCGGCCGCTGTCCAGCAGGCCCGCAGCCTCCCGCACCCGCGCGATCTCGGTCACTACGTGCCGCACCCGGCGGACCTGCTCCTCATCGTCCAGCCGGGCCAGAGTCGCATCCAGGTCGGCCGCCGCCAGTTCGCCGAGCCTGCCGACCCCCAGCACCCGGGCGGCTGTCTCGCAGACGTCACGGCGCGATCCGTACTGCCCGTCGACGAGTGCGTGATGCACCTTGGTGTCGATCACCAGGACGGCGAGGCCTGCGGCCGTGGCGTCGAAGGGCACCTGGCGGCCGGAGAAGTCGGTGCAGTCCAGCAGCAGCGCATGCCCCGCCCTGCTGCGCAGCGCCGCCGCCTGGTCCATGCCTCCGGTGGGGGCACCGGCGATCTCGTTCTCGGCCCGCACGCAGGCCGCAGCCAGCGCGGCCCGACCGACGTCGGTACCGGCCAGGCCGAGGCCGAACACCTCGTCCAGCCCGAGCGCCACCGCGCACTCCAGGGCGGCGGAGGACGAGAGCCCGGCGCCGATCGGCACCCCCCCGACCACGACGGCGTCGAAGCCCCGCTGCAGCCCCAGCGCCCAGGCCACCCCGGCCGCATAGCCTGCCCAGCCGCGCACCTCGCCGGGGGCGATGTCCGAAAGGCTGGCCTGCCAGGGGCTTCCACCGGCAGAGTCCAGGTGCACGCGATCGTCGTCGCGGGCAGCCAGGGCGACACAGGTGGTGTGCGGCAGTGCCATCGGCAGGCAGAGGCCGCCGTTGTAGTCGACGTGCTCGCCGACCAGATTGATCCGTCCTGGCGCCGCCCAGACGCCGTCCGGCTCGCGCCCGTGGGCGGCGCGGAAGTCCCGGAGCGCCTGCGCGGCCAGCGCCGCGTCGTCCGGCAGCGGGTACCAGGTCACGAGGCCACCTCGCGCAGCCGGACGGCGATCCGCTCCGGGGTGGCGTCGTTGACCCAGGCACCCATCGCCGACTCCGACCCGGCCAGGTACTTGAGCTTGCCGGGAGCACGCAGCACCGAGAACAGTTGCAGATGAAGGCGTCCGAGGTCACGGTCGGCGTGCACCGGGGCCTGGTGCCAGCCGGCGATGTAGGGCAGGGCGGCCACGCCGTCGAAGTATCGGTCGGCCCGGCGGAGCAGCTCCAGGTACACCTCGGCGAGTTCGTCCCGTTCCTCGTCATCGAGCGCGGCCAGGTCGGGCACGTCCCGGTGTGGTGCCAGGTGCACCTCCACCGGCCATCGCGCCGCTGCCGGCACGTACGCCGTCCAGTGCGCCCCGGTGAGCACCACCCGGGTGCCGGCCCGGCGCTCGGCGTCCAGGACGTCGCGCAACAGGTTGCTGCCGTGGCGTTCCCGGTGCGCCGCGGCCTGACGCAGCAGCGCCTGCGTGCGTGGGGTCACGAACGGGTAGGCGTAGATCTGGCCGTGCGGGTGGTGCAGGGTCACGCCGATCTCCTCCCCCCGGTTCTCGAAGCAGAACACCTGCTCCACCCCGGGCAGCGCCGACAGCTCGGCCGTCCGGTCGGCCCAGGCCTCGATCACCGTGCGGGTACGCGCCGCCGTCAACGTGGAGAACGAGGACCCGTGGTCGGAGGTGAAGCACACCACCTCGCACCGTCCCGTGCCCGGGCGGTGGGCGAACAGCTCCTCGCCGTCCATCAGCCCCGCCGTTCCCTCGGCCTGCATGGTGAGGGAGGGGAAGCGGTTCTCGAACACCACCACGTCGTAGTCGGGGGCCGGGATCTCCGAGGGCGCCACGCCGCGCCCGGTCGGGCAGAGCGGGCACTCGTCCTTGGGCGGCAGGAAGATGCGGTCGTTGCGGTGCGAGGCGATGGCCACCCACTCGCCGGTGAGCACGTCGTACCGAAGCTGCGAGCCGCCGCCGGAGGCCGTGCCGAGCGGCCGGGTGTCCGGCGTGCTCCGGGTGGCGGCGCCGGACAGGTACGGCTCGGAGTCGTCGAAGTAGAGCAACTCCCGTCCGTCGGCGAGATGGTCGACGGTCCGCCGCACGCGACCGGCGGCGAGTTCGAGCGTCATGGCGACTCCTGGGCTGTGCCGAACGAACCAGATGAGACAGGTGAACCGGACGTGGCGGGATCGGGGTGGGGTGCGGCCGAGTGCCGGGCGGCTCCGGCCGCGGGGCGGGGAACGAGCAGCAGGCGGCCCACCCGGGCTTCCAGCACCCGACGCGCCTCGGGATCGAGGCCCTCGTCGGTGACCAGCACGTCGACCTCGTCCAGCCTGGCCATGGTGCTCAGGCCGACCACACCCCACTTGGTGCTGTCGGCGGTGACCACGATCTGGCGGGCCGTGGCGATCAGCGCCCGGTTCGTCTCGGCCTCGACCAGGTTCGGCGTGGTGAACCCCGCCCGCTCGTCGAACCCGTGCACGCCCAGGAAGAGCCAGTCCACGTGCAGCCCGCGCAGGGTGGTGACCGCCACCGGGCCGACCAGGGCGTCGGACGGCGTCCGCTCGCCACCGGTGAGCACCACGGTGAGGTCGTCGCGCCCGGTCTCGTGCAGTACCTCGGCCACGGGCAGAGAGTTGGTCACCACGGTGAGGTCGGGCACCATCCGCAGTTGCTGGGCGACCGCGTAGGTCGTGGTGCCCGCCGACACGGCGACGCAGTCGCCGGGGCGCACCAGATCGGCCGCGGCGTTGGCGATCGCGGCCTTCTCCACGGTCTGCAGCGAGGACTTCGCCGCGAACCCCGGTTCCTCGGCGCTGCGCCCGGAGACGGCGGTCGCCCCGCCGTGCACCCTGGCCACCAGTCCCTTGCGAGCCAGAGTGGCGATGTCGCGCCGCACGGTCATGTCCGAGACGCCGAGCAGGTCGACCAGGTCGCTGACCCGCGCGCCGCCGGTCAGGCGCACCTCGTCCAGGATACGTTCCTGCCGTTGACGCGCGAGCACGGCCATCGCCTCCTCCTGGTGCGTTGCCCAGCCTGACCCCAGGTCGTGCCGATAGTCAACAATATCGAACATGAGTCTGTGTCCGAGCCGTCGGCATCAGTTCGGTTACGACGCCGTCAGCCCCTTGACAGGCGCTGTCCGGCCCACCAGTGTGTGATGCATTGTGAGGGGTCATGTTCGATTGTGTTCGCCCCTCGTCAGCTGGTGCGTGCCAGCGTCGGCACGCCGAAGGAGGCAGGAATGTCCCGTCCCGAGTCCGAGGCCGAGTACCTGGCCCGAATGATCCCGACCTCGGTCGCTGCGACGTCCGTAGGCCGCCGCACCCTGTTCCGCGGCGCGCTCGGCGCCGGAGCGGCACTGGGCGGCGCCACGATGCTGAGCGCCTGTGGGTCCGATAGCAGCACCACATCAGCCTCCTCGGCGGCCTCCGCGGGGGGAGCAGCCAGCTCGGTCGGCGGCGGTGAGGTGAGCTTCGGGTCCAACCAGTCCGACGAGGTGCCGAAGAAGGGCTACCAGGCGATGGCCGACGCCTACAAGGCGGCCAGCGGGACCACGGTGAAGGTCAACACCGTGGAGCACAACGCCTTCCAGGAGAACATCAACTCCTACCTGCAGGGCAAGCCGGACGACGTGTTCACCTGGTTCGCCGGCTACCGGATGCGTTTCTTCGCCGGCAAGGGCCTGGCGGGCGACCTCAGCGATGTCTGGGCCCAGCTGCAGGGGTACACCGACGGCTTCAAGACCGCCTCCACCGGCGACGACGGCAAGCAGTACTTCGTCCCCGTCTCCTACTACCCGTGGGCGCTCTTCTACCGGCCGTCGGTCTGGAAGGAGAAGGGCTACGAGGTGCCCAAGACCCTCGACGAGCTGAAGACGCTCGGCGCCAAGATGCAGAAGGACGGCCTGATCCCGATCGCCTTCGGCGACAAGGACGGGTGGCCTGCGATGGGCACCTTCGACATCCTCAACATGCGGATCAACGGCTACCAGTTCCACGTCGACCTGATGGCGCACAAGGCTCCCTGGGACGACCCCAAGGTGAAGAAGGTCTTCTCCACCTGGGCCGAGCTGCTGCCGCTGCACCAGGCCGACCCGCTGGGGCGCACCTGGCAGGAGGCGGCGCAGGCGCTGCAGACCAAGAAGGCCGGCATGTACCTGCTGGGGCTGTTCGTCACCCAGCAGATGACCGCCAACCTGGACGACGTCGACTTCTTCACCTTCCCGGAGATCGACTCGGCCATCGGCTCCGACGCTCTCGACGCCCCGATCGACGGCTTCATGATGGCCAAGAAGCCCTCGGACGAGGCCCGCGCCAAGGCCTTCCTCACCTGGCTCGGCTCCAAGGACGCGGCCAACGCGCTGGTCAAGAACGACCCGACGCTGCTGGTCGCCAACTCCGGCGCCGACGTGTCCGGGTACTCGGCGCTGAACAAGAAGGCCGTGGAACTGGTCGGCTCGGCGAAGAACATCGCCCAGTTCCTCGACCGGGACAGCCGGCCCGACTTCGCCTCCACCGCGGTGATCCCGGGCATCCAGGCCTTCCTGAAGAACCCGAAGGACATCGACGGGGTCTGCAAGAGCCTGGAGCAGCAGGCCAAGACCATGTTCGTCTGATCCGACCGAGAGGCGGCACTGATGGCCGGCGGCACTGCAGACGCACCGCTCACCACCTCCGCTGCCACCACGGCCACCGCGGGGGGTGCCCAGACGGGCGCCCCCCGCGGTGGCCGGGTCAGTCGACTGACCGGTGGGGACCTGATCGCGGTCATCACCATGGTGGTGGTGCCACTCGTCCTCGTCCTCGGGCTGGTCTGGCTGCCGGCGCTGTCGACGGTGGCCCTGTCGTTCACCAACTGGGACGGCATCGGCGGGCTGGGCACGATCAAGTGGATCGGCCTGGAGAACTACCAGAACGTGGTCACCATCTATCCGCCGTTCTGGCCCGCGCTGCGCAACAACCTGCTCTTCCTGGCCGTGCTGTTCCTGATCGCCACGCCGCTGGGCATGTTCCTCGCCGTGCTGCTGGACAAGGATCTGCGCGGCAGCCGGATCTACCAGACCCCGCTCTACATGCCGGTGGTGCTCTCCCTGGCGCTGGTCGGCTTCATCTGGCAGCTGCAGTTCTCGCGGGACTTCGGCCTGTTCAACGCCATGCTGCAGGCGGTCGGGCTGCAGGACCCGGCCAGCCCGGTCGACTGGTACGGCAACTCCGACGTCAACATCTGGGCGGTGCTGATCGCCTCGTCCTGGCGGCACGTCGGCTACATCATGCTGCTCTACCTGGCCGGGCTGAAGGGTGTCGATCCCTCGTTGCGAGAGGCGGCGGCGGTCGACGGCGCCAGCGAGGTGAAGACGTTCTTCCGGATCGTCTTCCCGGTGCTTCGCCCGATCAACGTGATCATCATCGTGATCACCGTGATCGAGGCGCTGAGGGCCTTCGACCTGGTCTGGGTGATCAACAAGGGCCGGAACGGGCTCGAGGTGATCGGCGCGCTGGTCGCGCAGAACGTGATCGGCGAGGCCAGCCGGATCGGCTTCGGCTCCGCCCTGGCCACGATCATGCTGGCGATCTCACTGGCGTTCATCGTCGTCTACCTGTCCACCGTGATGCGTGAGGAGGAGCGATGACCGCCACCGCCGCACCGGCCCGGCCGGCCACGCCGGTGCCGCAGAACCGCAAGCGGCGCAGCCCGAGCAGGATCGCACTGCACGTCTTCCTGCTCGTGGTCGCTCTCGGCTGGCTGTTCCCGCTGGCCTGGGCCGTGGTCAACGCCTTCCGCGACTACGCCTTCACCTCCGAGAACGGCTATGTGTCCTGGGGTGGCTTCACCGCGAGCAACTTCACCGACGCCTGGCGGCGGGCCAACTTCACCCAGCACTTCCTGAACTCCCTGTACGTCACCGGGCCGGCCGTGATCCTGACCCTGGTGCTGTCCTCGGGCGTGGCGTTCGTGATCGCCCGGTTCACCTGGCGGTTCAACCTGCTGCTGCTCGGCCTGTTCACCGCGGCCAATCTGCTCCCGCAGCAGTCGCTGCTGGTGCCGCTCTACCGGCTGTCCACCCTCGTGCCGCTGCCGACGTTCATGAGCGACTCGGAGTTGTTCTACGACTCCTACTGGGCGCTGATCCTGGTCAACGCCGCCTTCCAGACCGGGTTCTGCACGTTCGTGCTGAGCAACTACATGAAGACCCTGCCCAAGGAGCTGTACGAGGCGGCCATGGTCGACGGCGCCAGCGTGTGGCGGCAGTACTGGCAGCTCACCCTGCCACTGTGCCGCCCACCGCTGGCGGCGCTGGCCACGCTCGAGGTGACCTGGATCTACAACGAGTTCTTCTGGGCCACCGTGCTGATGCGCACCGGCGACAAGTTCCCGGTGACCGCTGCCCTCAACAACCTGCGGGGTGAGTTCTTCGAGGACCTCAACCTGCTGGCGGCGGGGTCGATCATCATCGCCATCCCGACGCTGGTCGTCTTCTTCGTGCTGCAGAAACAGTTCGTCGCCGGTCTCACCATGGGAGCCAACAAGGGATGAGCCTGCTGCTTCGCTCCGCGGGGGTCGCCGTCCTGCTCGACACCGCGGGGGAGGGGTTGCCGCGGGTCCTGCACTGGGGCCGGGATCCCGGCCCTCTCGACGACGAGGCATGCCGGCAGCTGGTGGCGGACCTGGCCCCCGCCGTCCCGCACAGCGGGCTCGACGAGCCGTGGCCGCTCACCCTGCTGCCCGGCCAGGCCGACGGCTGGTCGGGCCGTCCAGGCCTGGCCGGCGAGCGGGACGCCGGGGTGGGCTTCCCCCGGTGGCGCGCGGACGCCGTCCCCGCCGTGGTCACCGAACCCGCTGGTGCGCAACGCCTCGAAGTACGGGCTCGCGACGGACAGACCGGCCTGGGGCTGTACAGCGAGCTGAGGCTGGAGGCCGACGGCCTGCTGCGGATCAGGCACACCGTGGCGAACGAGGGCCCGACGGCCTACCGGCTCGGTGAGCTGCTCTGCCTGCTGCCGGTGCCCGAGACCGCCTCCGAGGTGCTCGACCTGACCGGGCGCTGGTGCCGCGAACGCAGCCCGCAGCGCGGCCCGCTGCACTACGGCAGCTGGGCCCGGGAGTCGCGCCGCGGTCGCACCGGGCACGACGCGCCGCTGCTGCTGGTCTGCGGCACACCGGGGTTCGGCTTCCGCCACGGCGAGGTGTGGGCGGCGCACGTCGCCTGGAGCGGCAACCACGTGCACCTGGCCGAGCGGATGCCCGAGGGCGCCGGTGCCCACGGCGGCGCGGTGCTCGGCGGCGGCGAGCTGCTGCTGCCCGGCGAAGGCACCCTCGCCCCGGGGGAGCAGTACACGTCACCATGGGTGGCGTACGCCTACAGCGAGAACGGGTTGGACGGCGCGAGCGCGCGGGTGCACCGCTGGCTCCGCTCCCGCCCGGGGCACCCGAGCGCGCCCCGGCCGCTGGTGCTGAACACCTGGGAGGCCGTCTACTTCGACCACGACCTGGACCGGCTGACCCCCCTGGCCGAGTGTGCGGCGTCCATCGGGGTGGAACGGTTCGTGCTGGACGACGGATGGTTCGGTGGCCGCCGGCACGACAGGGCCGGCCTGGGCGACTGGTACGTCTCGCCGGTCGTCTGGCCGGAAGGGCTGCGGCCCCTGGCCGATCGGGTGCGTGCACTGGGCATGGACTTCGGGCTGTGGTTCGAGCCGGAGATGGTCAACCTGGATTCCGATCTGGTGCGGGCCCACCCCGACTGGGTGCTCGGCCCCGGCCCGGTGGACACGGTTGCGCCGGCCCGGTCGTGGCGGCATCAGCACCTGCTGAACGTGGCCATGCCCGGGGCGTACGCCTACCTGCTGGAGCGGATCGACACGCTGGTCAAGGAGATCGGCGTCGCCTTCATCAAGTGGGACCACAACCGCGACCTGCACGAGTCGGGGGTGCACGCGCAGACCGCCGCCCTCTACCGGCTGCTCGACGAGCTGCGCGAGCGCAACCCCGGGCTGGAGATCGAGTCCTGCGCCTCCGGCGGTGGCCGGGTCGACCTGGGCATCCTGGAGCGCACCGACCGGGTGTGGGCCTCGGACACCAACGACGCCCTGGAGCGTCAGCAGATCCAGCGCTGGACGTCGCTGCTGCTGCCGCCGGAGCTGGTGGGATCGCATGTGGGCGGCCCGGTCTCGCACACGACGGGTCGGACCGCCGATCTGGGCATGCGATGCCTGACCGCACTGATCGCGCACGCCGGCATCGAGTGGGACATCACGACCTGCACCGCGGACGAGCTCGCCCAGCTCGCCGGGTGGGTGCGCCTGTACAAGGAGTTGCGGCCGCTGCTGCACACCGGCGACGTGGTGCGGGTGGACCCGGCCGACTCCGCCCACCCGCTCGATCCGGACACGCTGCTGCATGGTGTCGTGGCCCGGGATCGCCGCGAGGCGGTGTTCCAGTACATCCGGATCCGCACGTCGAACGCGGCCAACCCGGGGCGGCTGCGGCTGCCCGGGCTGGACCCGGACCGCCTCTACCGGGTGTGTCACTGTGACGAGGCCGGCCCCGTGCACGGCCAGGTGATCACTCAGCCGGCATGGTGGATCCGCGGCGAGGCCGTGGCCAGCGGTGCCGTGCTGGCCTTGGTCGGCCTTCCCGCACCGCTGCTCAACCCTGCCCAGGCGGCCCTGCTGCACCTGCGTCGGGTCTAGCTGTCGGGCCGCCGGCGAGCAGGTCGCTGATCCGGGCCACGGCGAGCGGGACGGCCTCGAGCGCGGCCTGGCTCATCGGCGCGCCGAGGGCGATCGTGGCCACCTCGATGCCCACCAGCACCACCCGCCGGGGCAACCGGCCGAGCGCCCGGGAGAGCTCCACCGCCGTGGCCACGCCGAGGCTGTGCGTGCCGCCGCGCCCGGCCGCCGCCCACGCGCCCTCCGGCAGGGGCGCGCCGTCCGCGCCGGTCTCGACGATCACCAGCTGACCCGCCCGCCGCCCCGACAGCACCGCGTCGACCACGATCGCCAGGTCGCAGTCCGACCACAGCTGCACCAGGGCGGTCGGGTCCTCGTGCACGACGACCCTGATCCCCGGCGGCGCGAGCGCCGCCACCGACCAGGCCACGGCCGGCCCGACGGCGTCGTCTCCGCGGTCGGGGCTGCCCACCCCGACCACCAGGACGCCCGACCGGGGGCCGGTCACGACCGGTGGACCCGCAGGTCCAGGAAGTGCGTGGCGCAGGAGATGCACGGGTCGTAGTTGCGGATCGCCTGCTCGCAGCGATGGGTCAGCGCCTCGTGGTCCAGCCCCACCCAGGCCTGCGCCGCGGCGCGCAGGTCGGCCTCGATGCTCAGCTGGTTCTGCGACGTCGGCGGCACGATCTGCGCGTCCTGGATGATCCCGGCGTCGTCCAGCCGGTAGCGGTGGAAGATGGTGCCCCGCGGCGCCTCGCTCGCCCCGCACCCCTCGCCCGCCCGCGCCGGAACCGGGACCGAGGCGACCGGCGAGCCGGTCCAGGCGTCGATGATCGCCAGCGCCTCCTCGAACGCGTACGCCAGCTCGACCGCCCGCACCACGATCGAGCGGAACGGGTTTCGGCAGGTCTCACCCAGCCCGGCGGCCAGCGCCGCCTCCTGGCAGGCCGGGGTCAGCCGGTCGAAGTTGAGGCTGTACCGGGCCAGCGGCCCGACCACGTACGGCGCGCCGTCGAGCGTGGCGTGCAGGGCGTTCGAGTGCGCCACGTGCTGCTCGCGGATGTGCTCGCCGAAGTCCTCGACCGCGAAGGCGAGCCCGCTCGAGGTGACCACGCTGCCCGACTCGATGGCGTAGCCCTGTGCCGAACGCAGGGCGAGGTAGGTGTGCGGCTGCTCGAACTCGGGGACGTCGAACCCCGACACCAGGGCGATCGTCTCCCAGGCGTCCTGCAGCCCCGCCTCCAGGGTGGGTCGCAGCGTGGCGAGCTCGGCAGGGGTGGGCATCCGGTAGAAGCCGCCGAGCTTGACGTTCACCGGGTGGACGGCGCGCCCGCCGACCACCGTCATCAGCGCGTTGCCGGCCTGCTTCAGGCGCAACCCGCGCTCGACCACGTCACGGTGGTCGGCGGCCATCGCGATCGCGCTGTCGTAGCCGAGGAAGTCCGGTGCGTGCAGCAGGTAGATGTGCAGTGCGTGGCTCTCGATCCACTCCCCGCAGTAGAGGAGACGGCGCATCGTGCGGACCGGGTCGGGCACCGCCACCCCGCAGATGCCTTCCAGTGCCCAGCAGGCCGCGGTCTGGTAGGCGACCGGACAGATGCCGCAGATCCGGGCGGTGATGTCCGGCGGCTCCGTCCAGGCCCTCCCGCGCAGGAACGCCTCGAAGAAGCGCGGCGGCTCGAAGATGTTCAGCCGCACCGAGGTCACCACGCCGTCGTGGATCTCCAGGTGCATGCCGCCCTCGCCCTCGACCCGCGCGAGCATGCTGACCTGCAGCACCCGGCTCCCGTCATCGGTGCTGCCACTGGTGCCCGCACGGGTCATGGCGCCTCCACCTCCACCTGCTCGAGCTTCTGCGGCATCGAGCCCCGGATCGCCTGCTGGTCCCTGGCGTCCGCCCGGGTCCGGCGTCGACGATGGAGATCACGTTGAAGGGAATCGGTTGCCATCACAGCCGTTTCCTCGCATCGTGATCTCCATCGTCGACGGGGAAGTCATTGCCGGGGAAGTCATTGCCGGGGAAGCCACTGCCGGTGGAGGCGAGGACGGCCAGGCGGACGCTCTCGGCACGGAACACCTCGGCGCCGGCGTTGAACGTGCGGTACACCCGCACCGCGTCGTCGCGGCTCATGCCCAGGGCGAGCAGCCGGTCGGTCAGGGCGGGCGCGTTGGCGCTGTCCTGCGGCCCGAAGCAGCCGTAGCAGCCGCGCGCCACCGAGGGGCACAGGGCGCCGCACCCGGCCTGCGTCACCGGGCCCAGGCACGGCGCCCCCTGCGCGACGGCGACGCACACCCTGCCCCGCCGCTTGCACTCCACACAGACGCTGTAGGTCGGGATCCGGACCTTGCGGCCCTGTACCGCCGAGGCCAGCAGCTCGACCAACTGCCCCTTGTCGATCGGGCAGCCGCGCAGTTCGCCGTCCACCCGCACGTGCGCGGAGATCGGGGTGGAGCGGTCCAGCGTGCTCACGTACTCGGGGTGGGCGTAGACGATCGAGCGGTACTGCGCGACGTCCGCCAGGTTGCGCAATGCCTGTATACCGCCGGACGTCGCACACGCGCCGATCGTCACGAGCACCCGGGAGTCCTCGCGGATCTGGGTGATCCGCTCGGCATCCTCGGGGGTGGTGATCGAGCCCTCGACCAGGGAGAGGTCGTAGGGGCCGGCGACCACGGCCCGGGTCGCTTCCGGGAAGTAGGCGATCCGAACCGCGCCGGCCAGGGCGAGCAGCTCCTCCTCGCAGTTCAGCAGGGTCAACTGGCAGCCGTCGCACGAGGCGAACTTCCACACCGCCAGGCTGGGCCGGTCGTCGGTGCCGGTGGTCGTCATCAGAGCTCCCAGCGCAGCATGAGCGGGGCGAGCCGCTCGTAATCCAGGACCGGTCCGTCGACGCAGACGAAGAGCTCGCGCAGCTGGCAGTGCCCACACAGGCCCACCCCGCACTTCATGTTCCGCTCCATCGAGAGCCGGATCCGTGCGGCGGGCACACCGCGGTCGCGCAGGGCCATCGCCGCCGAGCGCATCATCACCTCGGGGCCGCAGGCCAGCGCCAGCGTGTGCGCCGGGTCGAACCCGGCCCGCGGGATCAGCTGGGTGACCAGGCCGACCCGGCCGGTCCATCCCTCCGGCCCGTTGTCCACGGTGATCTCGACGGTGACGTCGGCGTCGGCGGCCCAGGCGCGCAGCTCGTCGCCGAAGAGCACGTCCTGCGGGGTGCGGGCGCCGTAGAGCAGCACCACCTTGCCGAAGTCGGCTCGGCGGGCGAGCAGTTCGAGCATGGCCGGGCGCAGTGGGGCCAGCCCGATGCCACCCACCACGAACACCACGTCACCGCCGACGCCGTCGCCGACCTGCCACCCGGTGCCGAACGGGCCGCGGACGCCGACGATCGTGCCCGGCGGCGCGGCGACCAGCGAGGCGGTCACCGCCCCGACGTTGCGGATGGTGTGCCCGAGCAGGCCGTCGCCCGTGGCGGACGGGTCTCCGCTGACCGAGATCGGCACCTCGCCCACCCCGAAGGAGTGCAGCATGGTGAACTGCCCGGGCCGGAAGTGCAGGGGTTCGCCGTCCGTCGGCTCCAGCTCGAGGGTCGCCGTGTCGCGGGTGTCCCAGCGGGTGCGCACCACCCGGAACAGCCTGGGCCGCATCGGGTCCGTCGGCGCGGGCGACACCGTCCGGGCAGGAGTGGCGGTGGTCACGGCGACGTTCCTCCGTAGAGGTCGACCAGCCGGATCCGAGCAGCGTGCAGGCGATGCATCATCACCTCGTTGACCCGGCGCATGAGCAGGAAGCCGACTCCTGGGTCCTCCTCGCAGGCCAGCCGCAGGCAGTCGGCGTCGAAGGCCACCGCCGTCGTCAGCCGCGATGCGCGGGCGTCGAAGGCCCACCGGTAGGGCGGGACCAGCCAGGACCAGCCCAGCGCACCGCCGTCGTCGACGGTGTCCAGGATCACCGCTCCGCCGGCCGGCAGGTGCATCTGGACGGCCACCCGTCCGTGCCGGATCAGGTAGAAGGCGTCCGCGTGGTCGCCCTCGGTGAAGATGGTCTCATTCTCGTCGTAGGTGACGTCGGTGGCGCAGGCGGCCAACCGGTCGACGACCGGGGGGGCGAAGCCGGCGAAGAACGGGTGGTCGTGCAGGAAGTGCGGGATGGACCTCATCGGGGTTCCTCCTGCGGATCGATGGCGGGGGAGAGCCGACGCAGCGCGGCGGCCTCGGCGGTGATGTCGATCCCGGCCGGGCACCAGGTGATGCAGCGGCCGCAGCCTACGCATCCGCTGGAGCCGAACTGGTCCTGCCAGGAGGCGAGCTTGTGGGTGATCCACTGCCGGTAGCGCGAACGCACCGACTCCCGCACGCTGCCGCCGTGGATGTAGGAGTACTCCCGCGAGAAGCAGGAGTCCCAGACCCGGTGCCGCTCGTCCTGGTCGCCGGTCAGGTCGGTCGCGTCAGTCACGGAGGTGCAGAAGCAGGTGGGGCAGACCAAGGTGCAGTTGGTGCAGGCCAGACACCGGGCGGCCACCTGGTCCCAGTGCGAGGACTTGGCATGGGTGTACAGCACGTCCTTGAGCCCGTCGGTGGCCAGTTGCCGGCCCATCCGCCCGGTCGCCTCGGTGGTGACCCGTTGCGCCGCGGCGACGTCGTCCGCTGTGGCCGGGAGGGCACCGGCGGCGTGCAGCAGCTCGGCGCCGCGGGGGGTGCCGGCCCGGGCGACGAAGCGGTGCGCCCCATCGGCGTAGAGCTCTGTCAGGGCGATGTCGTACCCGTGGCCGGGGGCGGGGCCGCTGCCCATCGAGGCGCAGAAGCAGGTGCCGGCCGGGTCGGTGCAGGTCACCGCGACGATCAGGCAGTCGGCCCGGGCGGCGGCGTAGTGCACGTCGGTGGCGAACCGCTCGAGCAGGATGCGGTCGTGCAGAGCGATCGCCTGCAGGTCGCAGGAGCGAAGCCCGAGCAGGGCATACGGCGGGCCGGGGCGGGCGGGCGCGGGATCCTCGATCACCGGGCCGGCGGGGCTGCGCCGGCTGCGCCAGAGCATCTGGTCGGCTGGGAACAGTACCGGCTTGGCGGATTGGGCTCCTGCTGCGTAGCCGAACAGGGCGTCGTCCGTGCGCTCGGTCAGCCGGTAGTGGGCGGGGCCCTGCTCGTCGCCTACACCGGCGGGCAGGTCGGCCAAGGAGGTGATCCGTGCGTACCCGATCGCGCCGTCCCGCACGGTCGGGCCGAGCACCGTGAAGCCGCGCTCGGCCAAGAGATCGATCAAGGAATGCAGACCGTCGAGACCGAGCGTGAGGTCGAGAATGGAACTGTCGCCGACCATGGCAGGCCTCCGTCGAGTGCACTCTCACGCTAGTCACGCGCGGCCACGGCGACAGGGACGCAGGTCATGAGCTGGCCCACATTCGCCGGTGCCCCGGCAGGACCCCCGGTGGACATTCGGGGGGTGCGGTACCTGTCAGAATGGCGAGCATGTCGCCAACGCACCGGCCGAGGCTGTTCTCGGGGATGCAGCCTACTGCCGACTCGATCCACCTGGGCAACTACCTCGGAGCCCTGGTCCAGTGGGTGGCGCTGCAGGAGAGCCACGAGACCTACTTCTGCGTCGTCGACCAGCACGCGATCACGGTCGAGCAGGATCCGGCCGTGCTGCGCCGCCGGGTGCGGGCCACGGCTGCCCAGTTCCTCGCCGCCGGGATCGACCCGGAGCGGTCTGTCCTCTTCGTGCAGAGCCACGCCCCCGAGCATTCGCAGCTGGCCTGGGTGCTGCAGTGCCTGACCGGGTTCGGCGAGGCCAGCCGGATGACCCAGTTCAAGGACAAGTCGAACCGCGAGGGCGCCGAGCGGGCCAGCGTCGGGCTGTTCACCTACCCGATCCTGCAGGCCGCCGACATCCTGCTCTACGACGCGGCCGTGGTGCCGGTCGGGGAGGACCAGCGCCAGCACCTGGAGCTGACCCGCGACCTGGCCCAGCGGTTCAACTCCCGCTTCGGGGAGGCCCTCGTCGTCCCCGAGCCGCACATCGTCAAGGCCACCGCGCGGATCCTGGACCTGCAGCGGCCGGAGAAGCAGATGAGCAAGAGCCTGGGCGGCAGTGGCTGCCTGTTCCTGCTCGACGAGCCCGCGGTCGGGGTCAAGAAGATCAAGTCGGCGGTGACCGACACCGGGCGTGAGGTGGTCTTCGACGCCGAGAACAAGCCCGGCGTCTCCAACCTGCTGACCATCCTGTCCGCCCTGAGCTCGACTCCGATCGAGACCCTGGAGAAGCGGTTCGAGGGGTCGGGCTACGGCGATCTGAAGAAGGAGGTGGCCGAGGTCTACCGAGACTTCGCCACCGGCTTCCAGGCCCGGGCCCAGCGCTGGCTGGACGACCCGGCCGCGCTGGACGCCGTGCTGGCGGACGGCGCGGTGCGGGCTCGCCGGAGCGCCTCCGTTCGCCTGGCCGAGGTGTATCGGCGGGTCGGGTTCGCGTGAGCGGGCCCGCACTGCCTGACCCGGCAGCAGCCGATGGACTGGTGCTCGGGGTGGTGATCGACATGCCCGAGCCGGCGGCGGGTGAGTTGCGCGCCCACCGGGAGGAGATCGGCGATCCGCAGGTCGAGGCGATCCCCGCGCACGTCACGCTGCTGCCGCCGACCGCGGTCGACCGGGCCCAAGTGCGTGGGGTGGAGCGCCACCTGGACAAGGTGGCTGCGGCGCTGACCCCGTTCGAGGTGCGCCTGGAGGGCGTGGGCACCTTCCGGCCCACCTCGCCCGTGGTCTACGTCCGGGTCGCCGACGGAGAGGACGCCTTCGACGAGGCGCAGCGCGCCGTCCGCACCGGACCGCTGGCCCGCGATCTGCACTTCCCCTTCCACCCGCATGTCACCGTGGCGCACAAGTTGGACGATGCGGCGCTGGACCGGGCGATGAGCCTCCTCGACGGATACCAGTGCGCGTTCGTGGTCGAGGAGTTCGTGCTCTACGAGCAGAAGCTGGACGGCGCCTGGCGGCCGCGACGCCGGTACACCTTCGGCGGCGGCCGCTGAGCCGCGTGAGCGACCTGCTGGCCCGGGCCCAGGCGAGCAAAGCCTGGCGGGCGTGGAACCGCTACGGCGCGGCGCGGGGCAACGTGCTGGCCGGCGGGATCGCCTACGTGGCCTTCTTCTCCGTGTTCCCGGCGCTGGCCCTGGGCTTCACCGTGTTCGGGCTGGTGGTCGGCGGGCGGGTCGACATGCAGGAGCGCGTGGCGGACTACGTCAACGACGCCTTCGGATCCACCCTGATCGGGCTTCCCGGGGACGACGCATTCGTCTCCATCGACACGCTGGTCCAGGGTGATCTGCTGACCGTCACCGGGGCGCTCGGGATCGGCCTGCTGCTGTTCTCCGGGCTCGGCTGGGTGGATGCGATGCGGCAGGGGATCCGCGCGATGTTCGCCCTACCGGACGAGGGCAACCCGGTGCTGCGCAAGCTGTTCGACGTGGCGGTGCTGGCGATCGTCGGCCTGGGGGTGCTGGCCTCGGTGATCGTCACGGTGGCGCTGTCGGCGGCCACCGGAGCAGTGCTCACCTGGCTGGGCGTGGCCAGCACTGCGGGTCAGGTGACGGTGCAGATCCTGGTGGAGCTGGCCGTCGTGGCGCTCGACATCGTGCTGTTCCTGATGTTCTTTCGGGTGCTGGCCCAGGTGAGGCAGCCGTGGGGCGACCTGCTCGGCGGCGCCGTGATCGGCGCGGTCGGGCTGCACGTCCTGAAGCTCTCCGGCGGGCTGCTGCTGCGCACGGTGTCGGGCAACAGGTTCCTGGCCAGCGCCGCGATCGTCGTCGGTCTGCTGCTCTGGTTCAACCTGATCGGGCGGATCACCCTGCTCGCCGCGGCGTGGGCGGCGACCACGGTGGCCGATCGCGACCAGCGCCTGGCTGTCGCAGGCCCGCAGTCCAGGGCGGCGCAGGCGGCGCCGGACCGGGCGGCGGACCTGGTGCCGGGCTACGGCCAGCGGGCGGTCGACCGCACCACGCTCGCTGCCGGGGCCGTCCTCGGGGCGGTGCTCGGGGTAGCGGTCGGCGGGCTCACACGAAGCGTCCGGCTCCTCGCCGGCGCCGCTCGGCGTCGCTCCGACGACGACTGACCAGCCGGCGCAGTACCGTTCCGCCGAGGACTCCCACCGCGGCAGCGCCGCCCAGCCAGGGCCACGGCCCGAGGTCGCGACGAGTCGGCGAGCCCGAGACCGGTTGTGCCGCAGGAACTCCTGCGGTCGCTGAGGCGCCGTCCGGGGTCGGGGTCGGGGTTGGTGCCGCGGTGACCGTGGCTGCGTTCAGCGTGCCCACCGGACGGGCCGAGGCTCCGCCGGTGAAGGCCCAGTCGAGCAGGGCGGCGGTGGCCCGCCAGGTGGTGGTGTCGGCCCGCAGCAGGGTGACGATGTAGGTGCGCCCGCCCCGGGTGGCGGTGCCGATGAAGCTGCCGCCGGCGGTCGACGTCCAGCCGTTCTTCAGCCCGGTCGCCCCGGGGTAGTTGAACAGCAGCCGGTTGTGGTTCTGGATCTGATAGGTCTTCCGGTCGCTGCGGCGCAGGGCCGTGCCGGCGGCGGGGAAGGCGTAGCTGCGCGTGGTGGCCAGCGTGGTGATCCGCCGATCGGCCAGCGCGGCCCGGGCGAACAGCGCCAGGTCGTAGGCGCTGGAGACCTGGCCTGGGGCGTCGAGCCCCGAGGTGTTCACCACGTGGGTGTCGGCCGCTCCGAGGGCATAGGCCTTGCGCTGCAGTGTGTCTGCGGCCGCCTGCTGACCACCGGCCAGTTCGGCCAGGGCGTAGGCGCAGTCGTTGGCGCTGCTGAGCAGCAACCCGTGCCACAGGTTGTCTGCGGTGTAGCGCGAGCCGGCGACCAGCCCGGCCCGGGTACCGTCCACCGAGGCGTCGGGGGCAGTCGCCGTGTGGACGCCCGTGGGCGGCACGACGTCGAGCAGGGCCAGGGCTGTGAGCACCTTCAGCGTGCTGGCCGGGGCCAGCGGCAGGTGTGCGTTGCAGGCCGCGAGCACGTCGCCGGTGGTCGCGTCGGCGACCAGCCACGCGGTGGCGCGCAGCGGCGGCGGCGGTGTGGCCGTGCTGGTCAGGTCCACCTGGCGGCCCGGGCCGGCCAGCGCGTCCCCACCCACCGAGGACGCGGGGAGGGGCAGTGGCTGCACCGGGAGCGTCGATCCGGCGAACGGGAACAGGTCGGCAGCGCACTCCGGCGGGGGTGGCGGCGGCGAGGGGCTCGGGCTCGGCGTCGGGGCGAGCAGAGCGTGACCGGCGAGCAGCACACCGCCGATCACCTGCCCGCGCACACCGCCGGACCCCACCCGATCGATCCTCCCACGCGCTCGGTGCCGTTGGGTTGTGGCGGGTTGGTACACGCAGACGGTGCAGAACCTGCCACGACCTCACGCGAGCCCCGGCAGGGAAGAGGGAGATCGGGTAGCGTCCGAGGTGATGAGTGACATCCTGTCTGGTTTTCATGCCATCGTCCCCGCGGGGGGTGCGGGCACCCGGCTCTGGCCGTTGTCCCGCTCGGGCCGTCCCAAGTTCCTGCTCGACCTCACCGGGTCGGGCCGCACCCTGATCCAGCAGACCCACGACCGGCTGGCACCGATCGCCGAGTCGGTGATGGTGGTGACCGGGGTGGCGCACTCCGGTGCTGTTGGCGCGCAGTTGCCCGACCTCGCCGCCACCGACCTGCTGGCCGAGCCCTCCCCACGGGACTCCACCGCGGCGGTCGGGCTGGCTGCCGCCATCCTCGCCGAGCGGTTCCCAGGCGCGGTGGTCGGCTCGTTCGCGGCCGACCACGTGATCCGTGACGTGCCGGCCTTCCACGCCGCCGTGGCCCAGGCGGTCGCCGTGGCCCGGGCCGGCCTGGTGGTAACGATCGGCATCGCGCCCACCGCGCCGTCGACCGCTTTCGGATACATCCGCCCCGGCGAGGTGCTGGAGATCGGTGGCGCGCCGTCCGCCCGTCGGGTCGAGCGGTTCGTCGAGAAGCCGGATGCCGCCACAGCGGCCCGCTACGTCGAGCAGGGCTATCGCTGGAACGCGGGCATGTTCGTGGCCCGGGCCGACGTGCTGCTGGCCGAGCTGGCCGTGCACCGCCCTGAGCTGCACAAGGGTCTGATCCGGATCGCCGCCGCGTGGGACGCCCCCGAGCGGACCGAGGTGCTGGCCGAGGTGTGGCCCGGCCTGGAGAAGGTGGCCATCGACTACGCGGTGGCCGAGCCTGCGGCCGATGCCGGGCGGGTGGCCGTGGTGCCCGCGGACTTCGGCTGGGACGACATCGGCGACTTCGCCTCCCTGGCGAATCTGCTCTCCACCGATCGCGGCGACGACGACACCCCGGACGACGACGGCCTGCAGGTGCTCGGGTCCCGCGCGCAGGTGCTCACCGTGGATGCGCACGGGCTGGTCGTGCCGGGCTCGGGCCGCACGGTCGCCGTCCTCGGCCTGGACGACGTCGTGGTGGTGGACACTCCCGACGCCGTGCTGGTCACGACCCGGGCCCGCGCCCAGGACGTGAAGTCCTTGGTGGCCCAACTGCAGGCCGGCGCCCGGCTCGACCTGCTCTGAGCCACCGGGGCCACCGGCCGGTTGTGACCGGTCCCACCTGTGGTCCCGGGTGCGGGTGCCGCGGCGTCGGTAGCCTCGTCCGCAGGTCACCCACGCGCGCAGCCAGGAGGCAACGATGAGCGGGGAAGCAGCCGGCACGTCGACGAGCCGGACCGAGTCGGGTCTGCCGATCAAGCCGCTGTACGGCCCCGAGGACCTGGATGGGTTCGACCCGGAGGCCGCCCTCGGTGCTCCCGGCAAGTATCCGTACACCCGCGGCCCCTACCCGTCGATGTACACCGGCAGGCCGTGGACCATGCGCCAGTACGCCGGCTTCGGCAACGCCCGCGAGTCCAACGCCCGCTACCACCAGCTGGTCAACGCCGGGACCGGCGGCCTGAGCGTGGCCTTCGACCTGCCGACCCAGATGGGCTACGACTCCGACGACCCGATGGTCGCCGGTGAGGTGGGCAAGGTCGGGGTCGCGATCGACTCCCTCGACGACATGCTGACCCTGTTCGGCGGCCTCCCGCTGGACACCGTCTCGACCTCGATGACGATCAACGCACCCGCCGCCGTCCTGCTGCTGATGTACCAGCTGGCCGCCGAGGAGCAGGGCGTCGACGCCACCAAGCTGGCCGGTACGATCCAGAACGACGTGCTCAAGGAGTACATCGCTCGCGGCACCTACATCTTCCCGCCGAAGGCCTCTCTGCGGCTGATCAGCGACATCTTCGCCTACTGCCGCACCGAGATGCCGCGTTGGAACACCATCTCGATCTCCGGCTATCACATGGCCGAGGCGGGGGCCACGCCGGCGCAGGAGATCGCGTTCACCCTGGCCAACGCCAAGGAGTACGTACGCGCCGCGCAGGCGGTCGGCCTGGGCATCGACGACATCGGCCCGCGGCTGTCGTTCTTCTTCGTGGCCCGCACCACGCTGCTCGAGGAGATCGCGAAGTTCCGTGCCGCACGCCGGGTCTGGGCCCGGATCGTCAAGGAGGAGTTCGGCTCCACCAACCCGAAGAGCCAGATGCTGCGCTTCCACACCCAGACCGCCGGGGTGCAGCTGACCGCGCAGCAGCCCGAGGTCAACCTGGTTCGCGTTGCGCTGCAAGGGCTCGGCGCCGTGCTGGGTGGCACGCAGAGCCTGCACACCAACTCCTACGACGAGGCCATCGCGCTGCCCACCGAGAAGGCGGCCCGGCTGGCCCTGCGCACCCAGCAGGTGATCGCCTACGAGACCGACGTCTGCAAGACGGTCGACCCGTTCGCCGGGTCGTACGTGATCGAGGCGCTGACCGATGAGCTGGACGAGGCGATCGTCGACCTGATCAACCAGGTCGAGGAGCGCGGCGGTGCGGTGGCGGCGATCGAGCAGGGCTTCCAGAAGAGCGAGATCGAGCGGTCGGCCTACTCCGTGGCGCAGGAGATCGACTCGGGGGAGCGGGCGGTGATCGGGGTCAACAAGTTCACCATCGAGGACGACGAGCCGTACGAGCCGCTGCGGGTCGACCCGTCGATCGAGGCCGAGCAGCGCGCGTCGCTGGCCCGACTGCGTGCCGAGCGGGACAACGCCGCCGTCGAGGCCGCGCTGGCCGAGATGAAGGCCGCTGCGGTCGGCACCGACAACATCCTGGTGCCGATGAAGAAGGCCCTCGCGGCCCGGGCCACGATCGGCGAGGTGAGCAACGCGCTGCGTGACGTCTGGGGCACGTACACCCCCCACGACAACTTCTGAGCGGGAAGATCAGGGTTGTCATGGCTCTGCCCCCGCGTGCTGGGGGTGAAGTCATGACCGACGCTGATCATGCTCTGGTGGTGGATGCGGGGCGTGGCGGGCCTCGGCCGAACGTCCGATGAGTGACCTCGCGAGGTACCCGGTGCCAACGAGGCGTGACGGCTAGGCTGAAACTCTTGTGAAGCGTCCATCCTTGCCCTCGCTGATCGCGCCGCTCACCGACGAGCTGGTGGCGTTCCGTCGCGACCTGCACGCCCACCCCGAGGTGGGCCACAGCGAGTACCGCACCACGCAGCGGATCGCCGAGCGACTCACCCGGGCCGGGCTGGAACCGCAGCTGCTGCCCGGCACCGGTCTGGTCTGCGACGTGGGGGATCCCGCCCGCCGCATGATCGCGCTGCGGGCCGACATCGACGCGCTGCCCCTGCTCGAGGAGACAGGCCTGGACTTCGCGTCCGCCATCGACGGCGTCTGCCACGCCTGCGGTCACGACGTGCACACCGCAGCATTGGTCGGGGCTGCGCTGGTGCTGGCCGAACTGGACGCCGCCGACTCCCTCCCGGGCCGGGTGCGGCTGATCTTCCAGCCGGCGGAGGAGGTCAACCCCGGTGGCGCGCTGACCGTGATCGCGAACGGCGCGCTGGACGACGTGGAGCGGGCCTACGCACTGCACTGCGACCCGAGCCGGGACGTCGGCGTGGTGGGCATCCGGGGCGGGCCGATCACCTCCGCGTCCGACTCCGTGGTGGTGCGCCTGGACGGCGCCGGCGGGCACACCTCGCGCCCGCACGTCACCCAGGACCTGGTCTTCGCCCTGGCGCAGGTGGTCACCCAGGTGCCCGCCATCCTCAGCCGCCGGCTCGACCCGCGTTCCGGGGTGGCCATGGTCTGGGGCCGGATCAAGGCCGGCGGCGCGCCGAACGCCATTCCGCGCAGCGGCGAGGTCGCTGGGACCCTGCGCTGCCTCGACGCCGCCGTCTGGGCCCGGGCCGGCTCGTTGGTCACCGATGTGGTGCACGACGTCGTCCGCCCCTACGGCCTGCGGGCCGAGGTGACCCACACCCGGGGCGTGCCGCCGACGGTGAACGATGCGGACGCCGTGCTGCTGGTCGAGGACGCCGTGCAGACCGAATTGGGCGAGGGCAGCGTGGTGCTGGCCGAACAGAGTCTGGGCGGGGAGGACTTCGCCTGGATGCTGGAGAAGGTGCCCGGAGCGATGATGCGCCTGGGCACCCGGACGCCGGGCGGACGGACCTACGACCTGCACCAGGGCGACCTGGTGGTGGACGAGCGTGCGATCACCGTCGGTGCACGGGTTCTGACCGCGATCGCCCTGCGTGATCTGGACCGCGGACACTGAGTCACCGCTCGCCGGGGGGATATGCCTCGGATCACGGTTCGGATACCACAGGCCTGAGGGCACTGCCGGGTGCCTCGCGGGGCGATAGTGTGCCCACTCAACGGCCCCGTGCCCGACCGGGCACGATCTTCATGGGGCAACGAGAAACGAAGGAGACACCCTTGCGCCGGGTGACCAGTCTTGTCGCGGTAGCTGCCGTGGCGACCATGGCTCTCGCTGCCTGCGGCAGCGATTCGAGCACCTCTAGCACCACCCCCACCGGTTCGGCCGCGGCCAGCAGCGCCGCGGGCGGCGAGAAGATCAAGGTCGGTCTCGCCTACGACATCGGTGGGCGTGGCGACAAGTCGTTCAACGACTCCGCGGCCGCCGGCCTGGACAAGGCCAAGACCGAGCTCGGCGTCGAGGCCAAGGAACTCTCGGCCAGCCAGGGCGAGACGGACGCCGACAAGGAGGCCCGCCTGAAGCTGCTGGCCCAGGGCGGCTACAACCCGGTGATCGCGGTCGGGTTCCTCTACGGCACGTCGATGAAGAAGGTCGCCGCCGCCTACCCGAAGACCCAGTTCGCCATCATCGACTCGGTCGTCGACGGTGCGACCAACGTGACCGGCCTGACCTTCGCCGAGCACGAGGGCTCCTACCTGGTCGGCGCCGCCGCCGCGCTGAAGAGCAAGACCGGCAACGTTGGCTACGTCGGCGGCTGCCTGATCCCGCTGCTGCAGAAGTTCGAGGCCGGCTTCACCGCGGGCGCCAAGTCGGTCAAGGCCGACATCAAGATCCAGGTCAAGTACCTGTCCAACCCGCCGGACTGCAAGGGCTTCAACGACCCGGCCGCCGGCATCGAGACCGCGAACGGCATGTACGACGCCGGCGCCGACGTCATCTTCGCCGCGGCCGGTGGTTCCGGCACCGGCGTCTTCCAGTCGGCCAAGGCCAAGGGCAAGCTGGCCATCGGTGTCGACAGCGACCAGTACGAGAGCGCTGCGGCCGACCTGAAGCCGGTCATCCTGACCTCGATGCTCAAGCGGGTCGACGTCGCGGTGTTCGACTTCGTCAAGTCGGCTCAGAGCGGCACGCCGCTCACCGGCGTCCAGGTCTTCGACCTGAAGAAGGACGGCGTGGGCTACTCCACCTCCGGTGGCAAGGTCGACGACATCAAGGCACAGCTCGAGGAGATCAAGGGCAAGATCGTCGCCGGTACGGTTCAGGTGCCGGACAAGCCTGCCGCCTGATCACGCGCACCTGCGCCTGACCTGATCAGGTAAGACAGTCCGGACGGGCCCGGGGGACGCTAGCGTTCCCCCGGGCCCGTCCGCTGTCATCCCCATCCGTCCCGAACGGCCCTGTCCCGCCGAGGAGGCCCCCATGTCGTCGACATCCGTCGAGCCGGCCGCACCCGACCGGCCGCCCGCGGTCCGGTTGCAGGGGATCACCAAGCGCTTCCCCGGGGTGGTGGCCAACCGCGACATCACGATGTCGGTGGCGGCCGGCTCGGTGCACGCCCTGGTCGGGGAGAACGGCGCCGGCAAGTCCACCCTGATGAAGATCCTTTACGGCATGCAGAAGCCGGACGAGGGCACGATCGAGGTGGACGGCAAGCACGTCACCTTCGGCAGCCCGTCGGACGCGATCGAGGCCGGGATCGGCATGGTGCACCAGCACTTCAAGCTGGCCGACAACTTCACCGTCCTGGAGAACATCATCCTGGGCAGCGAGCCCGGGGGTGCGTTCAAGCTCGACCTCGAGGGCGCACGGAACCGGATCCTGGAGATCTCGGACCGATACGGCCTCGACGTCGACCCCGACCCGCTGGTGCAGGACCTGGGCGTCGGCCAGCGGCAGCGGGTCGAGATCCTCAAGGTGCTCTACCGCGGCGCGAAGATCCTGATCCTGGACGAGCCGACCGCGGTGCTGGTGCCGCAGGAGGTCGACGAGCTGTTCGAGGCCCTGGCCGAGCTCAAGGCCGAGGGCCTCACCGTGGTCTTCATCTCGCACAAGCTGGACGAGGTGCTGCAGGTCGCCGACGAGATCACCGTGATCCGCCGGGGCACCACGGTGCGCACCGTGCTTCCCTCCGAGGTCACCCCGCGCAAGCTCGCCGAGCTGATGGTCGGCAGCGAGCTGCCCTCGCCGCAGACCACGGAGTCCACGGTGACCGACCGGCCGGTGCTCACCGTCGAGGGGCTGACCGTACGCGACCGTGAGGGCCGCGCGGTGATCGACGACATCACCTTCACCATCCACGCCGGTGAGGTGCTCGGCATCGCCGGGGTCGAGGGCAACGGCCAGGCCGAACTGGTCGACGCGATCATGGGGATCCGTCCCGGGCAGGGCCGGGTGCTGCTGGACGGCCAGGACGTCTCGCACCGCTCCACCCGGTCGCGGCGTGAGGCTGGGGTGGCCTTCATCCCCGAGGACCGCATCCGTCAGGGCCTGCTGCTCGAGGCCCCGCTCTGGGAGAACCGGGTGCTCGGGCACCAGACCACCGCGCCGAACGCCAAGGGCGGGCTGATCGACCGCCGGCACGCTCGGACCGACACCGAGCGGATCGTGCGCGACTACGACGTCCGCACGCCCTCGATCGACGTCACCGCCTCGGCGCTGTCCGGCGGCAACCAGCAGAAGCTGATCGTCGGGCGGGAGATGAGTGCCGGGCCGCGACTGCTGCTGGCCGCCCACCCCACCCGTGGTGTGGACGTCGGTGCCCAGGCGGCGATCTGGGACCACCTGCGCCGGGCCCGGGCCGAAGGGCTGGCTGTGCTGCTGATCAGCGCCGACCTGGACGAACTGATCGGACTCTCGGACACGCTGCGAGTGATCCTGCGTGGCCGCCTCGTCGCCGACGCCGATCCGGCGACGGTGACCCCGGAGGAACTCGGATCGGCGATGACCGGCGCCGGTGGACACGTCGAAGGAGCCGCGTGATGTCGCACCGCCTCGACCCGCGCCGGATCGGGATGGCCGTGGTGGCGCCGGCGATGGCCTTCGCCGTCGCGATCGCGCTGTCCTCGATCGTGCTGGTGATCGCCGGACACCAGCCGATCACCGCGTTCACCTCGATGTACGACTTCGGGATCCAGCCCGAGAACCTGGTCAACATCATGAACAAGTCCTCCGGCTACTACCTCTCCGCGCTCGCGGTGGCGATCGGGTTCCGGATGAACCTGTTCAACATCGGCGTCGACGGGCAGTACCGCCTGGCCGCGATGTGCGCCGCCGTGGTGGGCGCCGCGGTGAGCCTGCCCAAGCCGCTGCACATCGCGCTGATCGTCGTCGTCGCCGCCGCCGTCGGCGCGCTCTGGGCCGGCATCGCCGGCGCACTCAAGGTCTACCGCGGGGTGAGTGAGGTGATCTCGACGATCATGCTCAACTACATCGCGAGCGCGCTCACCGCGTGGATGCTCACCCCGGCGGTCTTCGCCCTGCTGGAGAACAACATCGTCAAGACCCCGGACCTGCCCACCTCCGGCTGGTTCCCCGGGTTCACCACCTCCGGCGGTGAGATCTACGGCTTCATCGTCGTCTCGGGCCTGGTCGGGCTGGCCTACTGGTTCGTGCTCGGCCGCACCCGGTTCGGCTTCGACCTGCGCGCCACCGGGATGAGCGAGCCGGCGGCCGTCGCCTCCGGCGTCGACGTCAAGAAGATGGTCGTCTACTCGATGCTGCTCTCCGGCGGCGTGGCCGGCCTGGTGGGCATGCCGATCCTGCTCGGCGCCTCGCACTCCTACGGCCAGGACTTCCCGGCCGGGATCGGCTTCACCGGGATCGCCATCGCGCTGCTCGGGCGCAACCACCCGATCGGGATCGCGTTCGCCGCGATCCTGTGGAGCTTCCTCGACGTGTCCAACCAGATCCTCGACCTGGAGGGCATCCCGAAGGAGATCGTCACCATCATGCAGGGCACGATCGTGCTCGCGGTGGTGGTGGCCTACGAGGTGGTGCGGCGCTGGAAGGTCAATGCCGAACAACGGCGTGTGGCCGCTCAACTCGGCGGCCCGGCGGCTCCTCCGCCCGCTCCTGCCGCTCCGGCGAAGGCAGAGGTGGCCTGATGGCGACGACGACCCAGACCCCGCCCCCCGCCCGGCCCGCCGTGGACGACGTGGAGCCGCGGTCCACCCGCACCGCCGTGCTGCGCGCCCTGAGCCTGGCGATCGCAGTCCTGGCCGTGCTCTCGGTCACCCGGGTGATCTCCGGCGCCCAGGACCTGACCTCCTCGGGCACGGCCGGCGCCGCGCTGCGCCTCGCCGTCCCGATCATGCTGGCCGGCCTGGCCGGCCTGTGGTCGGAGCGGGCCGGCGTGGTCAACATCGGCCTCGAAGGCATGATGGTGCTGGGCACCTGGTGCGCCGCCTACGGCGCCATGGAGTTCGGTGCCTGGGCCGGGATCGCGGCCGGCGTGCTCGGCGGCGCCCTGGGCGGCGCGCTGCACGCGCTGGCCACGGTGACCTTCGGCGTCGACCACATCGTCTCCGGGGTGGCGCTGAACCTGCTCGGCCCGGGGGTGGCCCGCTTCCTGTCCTCCCTGCTGTTCACGGGCACCGAGGGCGGCGGCGTGACCCAGAGCCCGCAGGTGCCTCAGCCGGGCAAGTTCACCGTGCCCGGAGTGGCCGACGGGCTGCGCTCGTTGGAGGGCCAGAAGATCTTCCTGGTCTCGGACGGCGCCGGCGTGCTCGGCGGTCTGGTCACCGAGGTGTCCTGGGCCACCGTGCTGGCCGTGCTGCTGATCCCTGCCTCGATCTACGTCCTGTGGCGCACCCGGTTCGGGCTGCGGCTGCGCTCGTGCGGGGAGAACCCCTACGCGGCGGAGTCCCTGGGCGTCAACGTGCTGCTGTACAAGTATCTCGCAGTGATCATCTCGGGTGGGCTGGCCGGGCTCGGCGGAGCCTTCCTGTCCCTGGTGGCCTCGAACTACTACCGGGAGGCGCAGACCGGCGGTCGCGGCTTCATCGGCCTGGCGGCGATGATCTTCGGCAACTGGCGCCCGGGCGGTCTGGCGGTCGGTGCGGGTCTGTTCGGCTTCACCGACGCGCTGCAGCTGCGCCAGGGGGAGACCAGCGTGCACGCCCTGTTCCTGGCGCTGGCGATCGGGCTCGGCCTGTTCGGGGTGTTCCTGGTGGTCCGCAAGCGGGCCGTGGCCGGGGTCGCCTCGCTGGTGATCGCCGCCGGGGCGCTGGCGCTCTACACCCTCACCGACACAGTGCCGCAGCAGTTCACCACCGCCACCCCGTACGTCACCACGCTGTTGGTGCTCGCCCTGGCCAGCCAGCGGCTCCGCATGCCGGCAGCCGACGGGATCGTCTATCGCAAGGGGACGGCCAAATAGTGACCGCCCCGGGGGTGGCAGCCGTGGACTGGGCGGCGCTGCGCGAGGCCGCGCGCGCGGCGATGCGCAACGCCTACGCGCCGTACAGTCACTTCCCGGTCGGTGCGGCTGGGCTGGTGCAGGCCGACGGCGTGGCGGACCGGGTGGTGTCCGGCTGCAACGTGGAGAACGCTGCGTACGGCGTCGGCCTGTGCGCCGAGTGCGGGCTGGTCTCGGCGCTGCACGCCTCCGGCGGAGGCCGGCTGGCGGCGGTCAGCGTGGTGGCCGGGGACGGCGAGCCGGTGATGCCGTGCGGGCGTTGCCGGCAGATCCTGTTCGAGGCGGGCGGCGCGCATTTGCTGCTGGACACCTTTCGCGGCATCGTGCCCCTGAGCGCCGTCCTGCCCGACGCGTTCGGCCCTGAGGACCTGGAGGTACACCGGTGAGTCAGACCTTCGCGGCGGTCGATGTGATTGCGGCCAAACGCGATCGGCGGGAGCTGACCGACCCCCAGATCGACTGGGTGATCGAGGCGTACACCCGGGGGGCCGTGGCCGAGGAGCAGATGTCCGCCCTGGCGATGGCGATCCTGCTGAACGGGATGACGCGGCGAGAGATCGCCCGCTGGACCGCGGCGATGATCGCCACGGGGGAGCGGATGGACTTCTCCGGGCTGGGCCGCCCGACCGCCGACAAGCACTCCACCGGCGGGGTGGGCGACAAGATCACGCTTCCACTGGCGCCGCTGGTGGCCTGCTTCGGGGTCGCCGTGCCGCAGCTGTCCGGGCGAGGGCTCGGCCACACCGGCGGCACCCTGGACAAGTTGGAGGCGATCCCGGGCTGGCGCGCCTCGATCAGCACCGAGGAGATGCTCGCCCAGCTGCGCGACGTCGGCGCCGTGGTCTGCGCGGCCGGCAGCGGCCTTGCACCGGCCGATCGAAAGCTCTACGCCTTGCGCGATGTGACGGCGACCGTGGAGTCGATCCCGCTGATCGCCAGCTCGATCATGAGCAAGAAGATCGCCGAGGGCACCGGGGCGCTGGTGCTGGACGTGAAGGTCGGCAGCGGTGCGTTCATGAAGTCGCTGCCGCAGGCCCAGGAGCTGGCCCGCACCATGGTTGACCTGGGCAACGACGCCGGGGTGCACACGGTGGGCCTGGTCACCGACATGGCCACCCCGCTGGGCCTGACCGCGGGGAACGCGCTCGAGGTGCGTGAATCGGTGGAGGTGCTGGCCGGCGGCGGGCCCGCCGACGTGGTCGAGCTGACCCTGGCCCTGGCCCGGGAGATGCTCGCCGGTGCCGGCCTGCCGGACGTCGACCCCGCCCCCGCGCTGGCCGACGGCCGGGCGATGGACAGCTGGCGGCGCATGATCGCCGCCCAAGGGGGTGACCCGGACGCGATGCTGCCCACCTCCCGGGAGCAGCATGTGGTGACGGTGACGGGCGACGGCGTGCTGAGCCGTCTGGACGCGCTGCAGGTCGGCGTGGCCGCCTGGCGCCTGGGCGCCGGGCGGGCGCGAAAGGAGGACGCCGTGCAGGCCGGGGCGGGCATCGAGCTGCACGCCAAGCCGGGTGACGTCGTCCGGGCCGGTGCACCGTTGCTGACCCTGCACACCGACACCCCGGAGATGTTCGAGGCCGCGCTCCGCGACCTGGAGGGCGCCTGGACCGTGGCCGAGGCGGGCACGACGCTGCCCGCGCGTCCGTTGGTGATCGAGCGGATCGCTTGAGCGGGATGACTGACGCAGCGTCGTCGTCGCAGGTGCGGCGTCCGGCGTCGGTCTACGGGCAGGGCGCCGAACCCGACCCGAGGTTCTCGATGGCCAACGAGCGGACGGCGCTGGCCTGGGTGCGCACCGCGCTGGCCCTGGTTGCCGGTGGCGTCGGGCTGACCTCGGTGGCGCGGCTGGCCGGGCTGCCCCGGCTGGTGGACGGCGTGGCCGCGGTGATGTGCCTGGTCGGTGGGTGGCTGGCCGTCTCGGCGGTGCTCGGCTGGCGGCGGAAGGAAGTGGCCCTGCGCACCGGGAACGCGCTGCCGGCCCCGGTGGCGCTGCCCTGGTTGGCCGGAGCGATCGTGGTCGGAGCGCTGGCCCTGGCCGTGCTGGTGATCACGAGTGGCCGATGACCCGCGACCCTGGCCTGCAGCCGGAGCGGACGGCGTTGGCCTGGCAACGCACCGGAGTGGTCGGCGCACTGGTCGGGGGAGTGGCAGTGATCGCCGCTGCCCATCGGCACTCTCTGGTGCTGCTCGGGGTGACCGCGCTGCTCACCGCGGTCGGTGCCGCCGCAGCCGGCCGTGCCTCGACCCGACCGCAGGCGGGCCTGGGCGGGATCCAGCCGTCGCCGTGGACCCGGTTGGTGTCCACCGCCGCAGTCCCCGTGCTGGTCGCCGTCGCCGGCGTCATCCTCGCCCTGACCCCCTGACCCCCTGACCCCCTGACCCCCGCGCCCGCTTCCCTCCCGCGCCCACCTCGGGTGATCGGCGTGAGATCGCACTCTTCCCCCAGGAAATGGGGGAGGACCGCGATCTGGGGGTGATCACGAGAGGGCTGGTGGGAGGTCAGTGTGCCGCAAGGTAACGGGGCGGGGGTCAGGCGGTGGCGACCGGGCGGGTGGGGTCGTTCGACCACTGCGACCACGAACCCGGGTAGAGCGCCGCCTCGAACCCGGCGACTGCCAGCGCCGCCACCTGGTGCGCCGCGGTCACCCCGGATCCGCAGTACGTCGCGGTAACCCCGGTGCCGTTCACGCCGAGTGCGGTGAAGCGTTGCCGCAGAACGTCTTTCGGTAGGAACCGGCCCTGGCTGTCGAGGTTGTCACCGGTCGGTGCGCTGACCGCGCCCGGGATGTGGCCGGCCTGCGGGTCGACCGGCTCCACCTCGCCGCGGTAGCGCTCACCGGCCCGGGCGTCCAGCACGACGCCCCTCCCGCTGACGTCGGCGGTGAGCCGGGCCACGTCGTCCGCCTCGATCACCGGCAGGTGGCCCGGGGTGAGGACGACGTCACCGGCAGCCGTGGTCACCTCACCGGAGTCCAGGGATCCCCCGGCGTCCCGCCAGGCGGCGAGTCCGCCGTCCAGGATCTGTACCTGCAGCAGGCCCGACCAGCGCAGCAGCCACCAGGCCCGCGCCGCAGCCATGGCGCTGCTGTCGTCGTAGACCACGACCCTGCTCGTCGCGCTGATCCCCCAGCGTCGCGCACTCGCCTGCAGGTCGGCGACGGCGGGTAACGGGTGGCGCCCGTGGGCGGGCGACGGCGGCGCGGCCAGTTCGCGGTCGAGGTCGACGAACACCGCGCCGGGCAGATGCGCGGCCAGATAGTGGCTGCGCCCGTGCGGGTCGCCGAGCGCCCAGCGGACGTCGAGCAGCACCAGCGCGGGTTCGCCCAGCAGGCTCGCCACGCGGGTGGCGTCGGTCAGCACGTCCATGCGCGCCGAACCTAGCAGCGGGTGGTTACAGTCGCCGGATGACCAGCGTTGACGCACCGATCGCCGACTGTATCGCCGCTGCCCCCAAGGTTCTGCTGCACGACCACCTGGACGGTGGGCTGAGGGCGCAGACCGTGCTCGAACTGGCCGCCGAGATCGGCCATCCGCTGCCGGCGCACGACGCGGCTGTATTGGACGCCTGGTTTCGCGCCCAGGCTGACTCCGGATCGCTGGTGTCCTACCTGGAGACCTTCGAGCACACGGTCGCCGTGATGCAGACCCGCGAGCACCTGGCCCGGGTGGCCCGCGAGTGCGCGCTCGACCTGGCGGCGGACGGCGTCGTCTACGCCGAGGTGCGCTACGCCCCGGAGCAGCACCTGGCCCGCGGTCTCAGCCTGGACGCCGTGGTCGCCGCCGTGCAGGAAGGGTTCGCCGAGGGGTCGGCGGAGGCGGGGGCCGACGGGCGGCCGATCCGGATCGGCACGCTGATCACCGCCATGCGCCACCAGGCCCGGGCGATGGAGATCGCCGAGCTGGCCGTCCGGCACCGTGATACCGGGGTGGTCGGCTTCGACATCGCCGGTGCCGAGGCGGGCTTCCCGCCCTCACGCCAGCTCGACGCCTTCGAATACCTGCACCGGGAGAACTTCCACGTCACCATCCACGCCGGAGAGGCATTCGGCCTGGCAAGCATCTGGGAGGCGGTGCAGGTCTGTGGCACCGACCGGCTGGGCCACGGGGTGCGGATCGTCGACGACATCAAGCGGCTGCCCGGGCTCGACCCGCACGGGAGGCCGAAGGTGCGGATGGGCCGGCTCTCGGCCTGGGTGCGTGATCAGCGGATTCCGCTGGAGATGTGCCCGTCGAGCAACCTGCAGACCGGGGCCGCGCCGAGCATTGCCGAGCACCCGATCACTCTGCTCAAGGACTTGCGCTTCCGGGTGACCGTCAACACCGACAACCGGCTGATGTCGGGCACCTCGCTGGGCAAGGAGATGCGGCTGCTGGCCGAGCAGGCCGGCTGGACCCTGCCCGACCTGCGCTGGGCAACGATCAATGCGCTGAAGAGCGCCTTCATCCCCTTCGACGAGCGGCTGGCCCTGATCGACGAGGTGGTCAAGCCCGGGTACGCGGCCCTCGGGGCCCCCTGAGCCCCACCACCCGCGCACCCCGAAACCCGCGCACCCCACCACCCAGGGCGCCGATCACCGGGTTCCAAGGCGGAGGCGGGGACGACTTGGGTGAACGGAATGACAACGTGTGTCATGAACCACTGAGACCACCCCCCAGGATCGACGTCGTCGCCTTACGCTGAAAAGGTGAACATGGCGGAACTCGAGGCGCAGGTACGCCGGTGCATCGCCGACCCGGCGCTGACCTATCGGCAACGCGTTCAGCAGTTGGCCATGATCGCCGAGAACGCGGTCGACGCGCCGCAGGTCAGCGAGGCGTGCGTCCTGGCCCAGGCCAAGGGCGTCGTCCACGACATGGGTGAGGGGCACGCCCCCTACCGGCCGCGGTACGTGCTGCCCGACTACGCGACGGCGCTGGCGAACGGCAGTGCGCACCTCGAGCTCGTGTCGCCGTCCGACCTCGACGGCGCGCTGACCTTCCTGCTCGCGATGTACGCGAACGTGCCTTCGATCACCGGCTACCCGGTCTACCTGGGCGACCTCGACCGTCTGCTGGAACCGTTCGTCGGCGATCTGAGCGACGACGAGCTCGACGCCCGGCTGACCCGGTTCTGGCAGCTGATCGACCGCACCATGCCCGACGCGTTCGTGCACGCCAACCTCGGCCCGGACGACGGTCGCGTCGTCCGATCGCTGCTGCGGGTCGACCGGGCCACCCGTCAGGTGGTGCCCAACCTGACCCTGCGGGTCGACCCCGAGCGCACGCCCGATGCCCTGCTGCGTGAAGCGGTCGCGACCACCTGCGCCGACGGCAAGCCGCACTACGTCAACGACCCGATGATGCGGGCCGACCTGGGCGAGGCCTACGGCGTGGTGAGCTGCTACAACAGCCTGCCCCGCGGCGGCGGGTCGCACACCCTGGTCCGGATCGATCTGTCGGCCAGCGTGCGCCAGGCCGTCGCCACCGGCGTCCAGGACTGGCTCGACGTCGCCCTGCCGGGCGACGTTGCCCTGGCTGCGGAGCTGATGGCGGCCCGGATCCGGCACCTGGTCGAGCAGAGCGGGTTCTTCGAGCACGACTGGCTGGCCCGCGAGGGGCTGATCCGGCTACAGGCGTTCACGGGGATGTTGGGCTTCTACGGTCTGGCCGAGGCGGTCGAGGCTCTGGGCGCCGGGCGATACGGCACGGACGACGCGGCGACCGCGACCGGGCACCTGATCGTCGAGCGGCTGGCCGAGCTGGTCGCCGCGACCCCGATGCCCTACTGCGAGGCCACCGGTGGGCACCCGCTGCTGCACGCCCAGTCGGGCATCGACTCCGACGTCGGGGTGACCGCCGGGGCGCGGATCCCGGTGGGCAGCGAACCGCCGCTGTACGCGCACATCCGGGCCGTCGCCCCGAACCACCGGTACGTGCCGGCCGGGATCAGCGACGTGTTCCGGTTCGAGCCGACGATCGAGGCAAACCCGGACGCGGTGGTCGCCGTGCTGCGGGGTGCGTTCGCCGAGGGTATGCGCGATGTGACCTTCGATGTGGTGGGCAACGGGTTCGTCCGGATCACCGGATTCCTGGTGCGCGAACGTGACGTGGCAGTCGCGGGGGAGCGGGCTCGCCACTCCAGCACCTTCCTCGGTGCGGGAGCGATCCCGAACCAGCACCTTGCGGATCGGGTGGTCAAGACCATGGGCGACGACCCGGCCGGGCGGGTCGTGTCATGACCGCGCAGGTCGTCGGGGCGGCCGCTGGACTCCTCGAAGGGCTGGTCGCCGGCACCGCGCCGTTCTCGGCGGTGGACGGCGCCGGCAACCGCTACGTGGTCTTCCTGCAGGGCTGCCACTTCGACTGCCTGACCTGTCACAACCCGGCCACGATCCCCATGCAGCCCAAGGGGATGCGCCCGACGACGATCGACGCGGTGATGGCGCCGATCGTCGAGGCTGCACCGTTCCTGACCGGGGTGACGATCACCGGCGGCGAACCCACTGCCCAGCCGGAGTTCCTGCACGCGCTGCTCACCACCCTCGCCGAACACCCGGTGACGTCCCGGTTGACCCGATACGTCGACAGCAACGGCGACGCCTCGCTGGAGACCTGGGACCGGCTGGCGCCGGTGCTCGACGGCGTGATGCTCGACCTGAAGGCGATCAGCAACGAGCGGCACATCGTGCTGACCGGGCAGAGCAACCACCGCACGCTGGCGGCGCTGGTCCGCCTGCTCGCGCTGGGCAAGCTGCTCGAGGTGCGCCTGCTGCTGGTGCCCGGGGTGAACGACGACTCGGCGATGCTCGCCCGCACCGCCCGCTGGCTGGTCTCGCTCGATCCGCAGATCCGGGTCCGGGTCAACGCCTACCGCCGTCACGGCACCCGGGCCTGTGCGCGTTCCCTGCTCGAGGTGCACCCCGGCGACCGTGATCGCTACCGCCAGGTCCTGACCACGGCCGGCATCCGCCACCTCACCATCGGCTGAAACCTGCTCATGCTCCGCAGGGGTACATGCTGGGGGCCGTCTCGTGGCCCAAACGTGTTCACCTGCGGAGCATGAGCAGGTGTGGTGCGGTCAGCGGCCCTTGGGATGCCAGACGGTCTTGGTCTCGGTGAACGCCAGGGCCCGGCGCGGTCCGGGAGGCGTTGCCGCCCAGTCGGTCTCACCCTCGGCAGGGCGGACCACGCGGGTCAGGGTCGCCGCCGCCGCCGCTTCCAGCGCGGCCCAGTCCAGGTCCTCCTCCCCGGGCAGCCCCCGGGCCCCCGCCAGGTCCATCGCGCCCACCTCCTCGTGCGAGGCGAGCCACGGGGCGACCTCGGCGGTGAACCCGGTGAGGGTGTTCACCACGCCGCCGGGCACATCCGAGGTGGCGAGCACCTCGGCCAGCGTGACCGCGGGCAGCGGGCGGGTCTGCGAGGCCATCACCACGGCGGTGTTTCCGGAGACCACGACCGGCGCCAGCACCGACACCAGGCCGAGCAGCGAGGAGTCCTGCGGGGCGAGCACCGCCACCACCCCGGTCGGCTCGGGCACGGAGATGTTGAAGTACGGCCCGGCCACCGGGTTCAGCGACCCGGCCACCTGGGCCAGCTTGTCGCTCCACCCGGCGTACCAGACCCAGCGGTCGATGGCGGCGTCCACCACGGCGCGGGCCCTCGCGGCGGTCAGGCCCTCGGCCCGGGCCACCTCATCGGTGAACTGGGCGTGCCGGCCCTCCATCACCTCGGCCACCCGGTAGAGCACCTGGCCACGGTTGAACGCGGTGGCGCCCGACCAGCCGGCCAGCGCCGAGCGGGCCGCGCTCACGGCGTCCCGGGCATCCTTTCGGCTGGCCTGGGACGCGTTGGCCAGGAAGCGGCCCTTCGCGTCCAGCACCTCGTAGGAGCGGGCCGACTCGCTGCGCGGAAAGGCGCCGCCGATGGCCAGCTTGTAGGTCTTGCGGACGTCGACCCTGGACTGTGGGCTCACCCTCAGGTCTCCTTCACGTACGCGGCGAGGCCGTGCCGGCCGCCTTCGCGGCCGTACCCGGATTCCTTGTAGCCCCCGAACGGACTGGCCGGGTCGAAGCGGTTGAACGTGTTCGCCCACACCACCCCGGCGCGCAGCCGGTCGGCCATCCACAGGATCCGTGAGCCCTTCTCCGTCCAGATGCCGGCCGACAGCCCGTACGGGGTGTTGTTCGCCCGGGCCACCGCCTCCTCGGGGGTGCGGAAGGTGAGTACCGAGAGCACCGGTCCGAAGATCTCCTCGCGGGCGATCCGGTGGGCCGGGGCCACGTCGGTGAACACCGTTGGAGAGAACCAGAACCCCTTGTCCGGCAGCGGGCAGGGCGCGCTCCAACGGGTGGCGCCCTCGGCCTCGCCGGCGTCCGCCAGCGCGGTGATCCGGGAGAGCTGCTCGGCGGAGTTGATCGCGCCGACGTCCGTGTTCTTGTCCAGCGGGTCACCGACCCGCAGCGTGGTCATTCGGTGCTGCAGCCGCCCGACGACCTCCTCGGCCACCGTCTCCTGCACCAGCAGCCGCGAGCCGGCGCAGCAGACGTGCCCCTGGTTGAAGAAGATCCCGTTCACGATGCCCTCGACCGCCTGATCGACCGCGGCGTCGTCGAAGACGATGTTGGCGGCCTTGCCCCCCAGTTCAAGGGTGAGCTTCTTGCGGCTGCCGGCCACGGTGCGGGCGATCTGCCGGCCGACGTCGGTGGAGCCGGTGAAGGCCACCTTGTCCACATCCGGGTGGGCCACCAGCGCGGCGCCGGTCGCCCCCGCGCCGGTGAGCACGTTCACCACCCCGGGTGGCAGGTCGGCCTGCTGGCAGATCTCGGCGAACAGCAGGGCGGTCAGCGGCGTGGTCTCTGCCGGCTTGAGCACCACCGTGTTGCCGGTGGCCAGGGCGGGTGCGACCTTCCAGGCCAGCATCAGCAGCGGGAAGTTCCACGGAATCACCTGCGCGGCGACCCCAAGCGGCAGTGGGGTGCCCGAGGCATCGACGGCGGCGCCGTGCAGTCCGGCCCAGGCCAGTTTGTCGGCCCAGCCCGCGTGGTAGAAGAAGTGCGCCGCGGCCAGCGGGACGTCGACGTCGCGCGACTCCCGGATCGGCTTGCCGTTGTCCAGGGTCTCCAGCACCGCCAGTTCGCGCGAGCGCTCCTGCATGATCCGGGCGATCCGGTACAGGTACTTGGCCCGCTCGCTGCCGGGCAGCTTCGACCAGGTGCGCTCGTAGGCGCGGCGCGCGGCGCGGACGGCGCGGTCGACGTCCGCCTCGTCGGCCACGGACACCTCGGCCAGCACCGCCTCGGTCGCCGGCTCGATGGTCTTCCACGCCAACCCGGACGAGGCCTCGACGAACTCACCGCCGATGAACAGGCCGTAGCTCGGCTGCAGGGTGACCACCGCGCGTGATTCGGGCGCGGGTGCGTAGTCGAACGTCGGCATGCCCGGAACGATACGCCGCCCAACGTCAGGGCGGGCGCGACGCCCGACGCAGCGCCGGGTCCGCGCAGGGGCCGACGGGTGGGCTGCGTTGAGCTGATGATGGGTTGCGCTGAGCTGATGATGGGCTCGCGCTGAGCCCATGCGCGGGTTCGCGTACAGCCGATGGAGGTGCTGCCCGGCGTGACGATGGAGATCACGATGGAGGAAATCGGTTGCTATCACAGCCGTTTCCTCGCATCGTGATCTCCATCGTCGATGTCGATGCGGGTGGCGGGTGGCGGGTGGCGGGTGGCGAGTGGCGGGTGGCCGGGGTCAGGAGAGGGTGAGGTAGTCCGCTCCGGCGTAGGCGCCAGTGCGCTGCCGGCGTCGCTGACGCAGGATGTCGTTGAGCAGGCTGGAGGCGCCGAAACGGAACCGGTCGGGGTCGAGCCAATCCGGCCCGGCGACCTCGTTCACCACCACCAGGTACCGGACGGCGTCCTTGGCGGTCCGGATGCCGCCGGCCGGTTTGACTCCGATCACCTGGCCGGTGAGGGCGAACCAGTCACGCACCGCCTCCAGCATGATCATGGTCACCGGGAGCGTCGCGGCAGGGGAGACCTTGCCGGTGGAGGTCTTGATGAAGTCGGCCCCGGCCAGCATCGCCAGCCAGGAGGCGTGCCGGACGTTGTCGTAGGTGACCAGTTCGCCGGTCTCCAGGATCACCTTCAGGTGGGCGGACCGACCGTGCAGGGCCACTGCCTCCTGGCAGACCTCGTGCACCGCGACGATCTGCTCGAACACCGTGTCGTAGCGCCCGGAGAGGAAGGCGCCGCGGTCGATCACCATGTCGATCTCATCGGCGCCGGCGACCACGGCGTCACGGGTGTCGGCGAGCTTCACCGCCAGGCTGGCCCGCCCGCTGGGGAAGGCCGTGGTCACCGCGGCGACCTTGATCCCGCTGCCGGCCAGGGCCTGCTTGGCGACGGTGACCATGTCGTTGTAGACGCAGATCGCCGCCACTTGCGGGCAGCCCGGGTCGTCCGGGTCGGGCGTGCGGCCCTTGGCGCACAGGGTGCGCACGGTGCCGGGGGTGTCGGCGCCCTCCAGGGTGGTCAGGTCGACCATCCGGATCGCCAGATCGAGGGCCCACTGCTTGGCCTCCGCCTTGATCGAGCGGGTGGACAGCGACGCCGCCCGGGCGACGGCACCGACCTCGTCCACCCCGGGCAGGCCGTGCAGCCAGCGACGCAGGGCCGCGTCGTCCAGGGTGGTGGCCGCGACGATCTCTCGGGCGCGATCGCGCACGACCTCGGTCCCCGGGCTGCGGGTCGACACGCTCATCCGGCGAGTCTACGAGGTGTCCGGGCGCACCTGGAGGGCCCCGCGCCCTTGCGGGGCCCTCCAGGTGGTCCTGTCCGGCGGCGGTCGGTTCAGCGCTCCATCGGCAGCGCCGGCTTGTCGGCCGCCGGCGCCGGCGGGGCCACCGCGCCCATGTGGATCTGCCGCTCGGCCTCGAGGAACTTCTCCTCCGAACGCGGTTCACGCCCCAACAGGGACACCACGATCGCAGTCAGGAAGGCCAGGCTCATCGAGGCCACCGCCGGGTTCTTCAGCGGGAAGATGGCCTCCTCGTGCTTGAGCACGTCAACCCAGACCGTCGGGGAGACGTAGATCAGCACGAGTGCGGAGACGGTGCCGACGATGATCGCCGATACGGTTCCCCACGTAGTCAGCCGCCGCCAGTAGATCGACAGCAGCAGGGCCGGGAAGTTGCCGCTGGCCGCGACCGCGAAGGCCAGCCCCACCATGAAGGCAACGTTCTGCCCCTCCAGCAGGATGCCGAGCAGCACTGCGATCAGGCCCATCAGCAGGGTGGCGATCCGGGCCACGTTGAGCTGTTCGCGCTCCGGCGCGGTGCCGTGCCGGACGACGTTCACCCACAGGTCGTGCGACAGCGCTGCGGCACCGGCCAGGGTGAGCCCGGCGACCACGGCCAGGATCGTGGCGAAGGCCACCGCGGCGATGAAGCCGAGGAAGGCGTCACCGCCCAGTTCCTGGGCCAGCAGGGGGGCGGACATGTTGCCGCCCTTCTCCACCCCGACGATCGTCGCCTTGCCGACCAGGCCCATCGCGCCGAAGCCGAGGATGAAGGTGAGCAGATAGAAGATTCCGATCAGGAAGGTGGCCAGGGCCACCGACTTCCGGGCTGCCTTGGTGTCCGGCACGGTGTAGAACCGCATCAGGATGTGAGGCAGGCCGGCGGTGCCGAACATCAGGGCCAGACCCAGGGAGACCGCGTCCCACTTGCCGGTGACCACTTTGTTGCCCGGGGCGAGCAGGGCCGATCCACCCGCGCTGTCGGAGGCCTCCTTGAACAGGGTGAGCGGGTTGAACCCGTACTTGGACAGCACCAGGATCGCCAGCAGGGTCGCTCCGCCGAGCAACAGGCTGGCCTTGATGATCTGCACCCAGGTGGTGGCGACCATGCCGCCGAGCAGCAGGATGCCGATCATCACCGCACCGACGATGATCACGGCGAGCGGGTAGCTGATCCCGAACAGCAGCTTGATCAGCGACCCGGCACCCACCATTTGGGCGATCAGATAGAAGATGACGACCGAGAGTGTTCCGATGGCCGAGGCGACCCGGACCGGGGTCTGCCGCATCCGGAAGGCCACGACGTCGGCGAAGGTGTACTTGCCGAGGTTGCGCAGCGGTTCGGCGATCAGGAACAACACGATCGGCCAGCCGACCAGCCAACCGACCGAGTAGATCAGTCCGTCGAACCCGTTCAGGGCCACCAGGCCGGCGATGCCCAGGAAGCTCGCGGCGCTCATGTAGTCACCGGCCAGGGCGATGCCGTTCTGGGTTCCCGTGATGGTGCCTCCCGCGGCGTAGAACTGCTCGGCGCTGCGGGTGCGGCGGGCGGCCCAGGTGCTGATCCCGAGTGAGCCGACGATGAACAGGATGAAGAAGATGATCGCGATGGCCGTGGGTTCGCCGATCTTCGTCGCAGCAAGCACGCCGGTCACCTCTTCAATCTCGAGATCTCGGGCTCGTACACCCGGTTGGCCCAGGCGACGTAGAACCAGGTGAGTGCCCAGGTGGCCAGAATGACCAGGACGCCGAGCAGGATGCCGAGGCTGAGCCCGTCGGTGAGCAGCGTGCCCAGCCCCTTCTTGTTGAAGGCCACCAGCAGGATGAAGCCGAAGTAGACGACCAGCATGGCCACGGTCAGCAGGACGCCGATCCGCAGTCGTTTGGAGGCAAGGGCGAGGATGTCGGCCTCGAGTTGACGGTCAGCCTCTGAGGAGGGCCCCGAGGTGCCTGAATGATCGGTCATAGCCACCACCTGAGATCAGGGCGGCCCGCGCTGATGGGTCAGCACGTGGCCACTCGTGGGAGTGCCCGGGCGCGTGGTGGACGTCGCGGTGAGTGTGATAGCTGTCACACACAAGTCAGGGTGAAGGTTGCAAACCCTCTCAGGCAAGGCCCGATCAGCCCTTGACGTAGAGAGACTCGCTCTTCTTCGCCTGGTAGGTCCGCTGGGCCGCCTCGTGCGCCTCGCCCAGGGTGCGGATGCCCTGCCCGGCCAGCACCTCGAGCAGCTTCAGGAAGATCTCGCCGGTGACCAGGGCGTCCCCCAGGGCACTGTGTCGGCCGATCACGTTCACACCGAGCCGCGCGGCCATCGCCTCCAGCGAGTGGCTCTCCTGCTCCGGGTGGGCGGCCCCGGACAGCAGCAGGGTGTCCAGCACCGGCTGGGTCAGCAGCGTGCCGGCCAGGTCCTTGGACAGGTGCAGGAACTGCAGGTCGAAGGCGACGTTGTGGCCGACCAGCACGGTGTCCTCGGCGAACGCGGCGAAGGCGGGCAGGGCGACGTCGATGGTCGGGGCTCCGACCAGGGTCTCGGCCCGGATGCCGTGGATCGCCACGGAGGCCTCCGGCACCGAGCGCAGCGGATCGACGAGCTGGTCGAACGTCTCCTGCCGGAGCAGGCGCCCGTTGACGATCCGCACCGCGCCGATGGAGATGATCTTGTCTCCCTGGGTCGGGGACAATCCGGTGGTCTCGGTGTCGAACACGGTGAAGGAGAGTTCTGCCAGCGGGCGATCCGGCCACTGCCCGGGCAGCGTGGAGTGGTCGAGCAGGGAGAAGTCGTAGGTGGCCCGCCAGTCGCCGGCGGGCTCCGGTTCGCTGACCCGCGCCGGGCGGGGGGTGCGCGCGGCGGGGACGTGCCGGGCCAGCGGGAGCAGCATGCGGATGTAGGCGCCCTCCGCCTCGGCCGCGCTGTCGGCGCCGCTCCAGATCTCCCCACCGTGCCGGGTGATGACGTCCTGGGGACTCGTCTGACCCGCTCCTGCGGTGGGGCCGGGCTGGGCCAGGGCTGCCCACTCCTGCACCGTGGCGGTGTCCAGCGGGCTGCCCGCCCAGGTCAGGTCGAGCTCGGCCAGCCGCCCGGCGGAGGTGATCCGCAGGCCCACCTCGGCCACGCTCCGGTCGGTGCGCAGCTGGGTCCCGATCGAGGCGAGCACCCGCTGCAGCGCGAAGCCGTCGACGTGGACCCACAGGCCCTCGGGGGGTTCGGCCATCGTGACCGTCAGGCTCTCGCGCTCCAGTCCACGGGCCAGCGTCTCCAGCAGGTCGCCGGCGTACAGATCGGTGACCAGCCAGGTGTCGTCCAGCACGTCCGCCGTCGCGTTCAGGGAGGTGTCCAGGCGTCGGCCCAGGCCGGTGGCCTCCTCCCGCACGATCTGCAGGAACCGTTCTCGCTGAGCCGGTTCCATCTGCGGGTAGTCCAGCACGTTCTCCACCGCCGCCCGGATGGCACCGACCGCCGAGCGGGTGCCCTGGGTGAGTGAGCCGAGCAGGTCGTCGCGGGCCTGTGCGGTCTCGGCCCGCTGGGTCATGTCTTCCAGGGTGACCACGAACCCGGACGTCGAGCGCTCGCCGTCCTCCTCCGCCGCAGCGGTGACCGGCGCGATGTGGGCCCGCAGCAGGCGACCCTGGTGCACCGCCGCCATCGGCTGCACCCCGTCCTGTCCGGCGTCGAAGCGTTCCAGGGCGTAGGCGATCAGATTGCGGTCGAGGATCGCGAACACGGATCGGCCCAGCCCGACCTGGGCCGAGGAACCCGCTTCGGGGTGGTCGAGCAGGTGCCGCGCCGCGGCGTTGTAGAGCAGGATCCGCCCCGCGCTGCTGCAGACCATGACAGCGACGCTCAGCTCGGACATCAACGCCGCCAGGCGGTTCCGCTCCTGCTCCAGATTGGCGTTGGCCTCGGCGATCCGGACGGCGACATCGGACTGCTCGCCCTCGTAGACGGCCGCCAGCTGGTTCACCGAGGAGGCCAGCTGACGCAGCGGCGCCGGCCCCTCCTCGGGCAGGCGGTGCGAGGGGTTGGCCGTGGCGATCAGTGAGGTGGCGGAGGCGAGGCGCTCGGGCAGCCGGATGTAGCGTTCCCAGGCCCGGGCCACCACCAGGCCGCAGAGCACCGTGGCCAGCACCCAGGCCCAGAACACGACCAGACCCTGCTCGCGCAGCACCCGATCCAGCACGGCCCGGTCGGACGGCGCCGCCGAGGAGAGCGCGGCCCAGCCGGCCGCGGCCAGGACCGCGGCCAGGACCAGCCCGACCCCGGCGATCGCGAGCGGCAGCCCGAGCCGGGCGCGCATCAGCGGTCGTCCAGCAGTTCGTGCACGCTCTCCACCAGTTCACGGGTGGAGAACGGCTTGGTCACATAGGCGTCGGCGCCCAGCGCGAGCCCCTTGGCGACCTCGGCCTCACGCCCCCGGGCGGTGAGCATGATGATCCGCATCGCCGGCCCGTGCTCGGCGCGCAGCTTCTCGCAGACCCCGAACCCGTCCAGGCCGGGCAGCGTGATGTCGAGCAGCACCAGGTCCGGGTGGAACCGCGCCGCCTCGGTGACCGCCAGCAGGCCGTCCTCGGCGGTCGCTGTCTCGTAGCCCTGCTGCTTCATCAGGAAATCGAGAGAGATGACGATGTTCGGCTCGTCGTCCACGATCAGGACTCTGGTGGGCATCACGCCTCCACTTCATGCCCGGTAAGAACCGGTCCCATCGGTACGGTGAACGAGAACGTCGCCCCGTGGCCGGGCACGCTGCGCACCCAGAGCCGGCCGCCGAAGTGGCGGACGATCTCCTGGCTGATCGGCAGACCGAGGCCGGTCCCATGATGCCCCCCCGAGTGCGCGCTGGGGCCCTGTTGGAACCGCTCGAAGATGCGTGCCTGGTCCTCGGGCGGGATTCCCGCGCCGTCGTCGGTGACGTCCACCTGCAGATCATCCCGCTCCACGTGCAGGCCCACCGAGACCCTGCCGTGCGGTTCGGCGCAGAACTTCGCCGCGTTCGAGAGGAGGTTGATCACCACCTGCACCAGTCTGTCCCGGTCGGCGGACACCGGCGGCACGTAGGGCGGAACGCTCACCGTCAGTTCCGCACCGCGCTGCTGGAAGAGCTGGGTGCACGCCGTCGCGGAGTCCTGGACCACGGCGGCGAGATCCACGTCGGTGATCTGCCACTGCACGGCGCCGGAGGCGAGCTTGGACATGTCGAGCACCTGGTTGATCAGCCGGGTGAGCCGCTCGGTCTCCTCCACCACGATCCGCAGGTACTTCTCCCGCTCGGCCGCCGGCAGGTCGAGGTTGTCGACCAGGATCTCGGACAGGGCCCGGATCGAGGTCAGCGGGGTGCGCAGCTCGTGCGAGACCGAGGAGACGAACTCGTCCTTGAGCTGGTCCAGCTCGCGCAGCCGTTCGTTGGCCTCGCGCAGTTCGGCGGTGGCCTGCTCCAGCTCCACCGACTTGCGCTCCAGCTCCCGGCTGTAGGCGAGCACCTGGGAGGCCTCGTCGAGGATGTCCATCACCTCGTCGACCCAGAGCGGCTCGTTGTCGTTCACCACGGCGGCGACCATCACCCGGGCGGACGTCGTGCCCACCGCGCCGGAGAGCAGGATCTCGACGTGGCGCACCAGTTCGCCGTCGGCCACCCTGCTGGTGGCCAGGGGCGAGGAGGAGTCCGCCCGGGCCTGGATGTAGTCCTCGAGCACCTCCTTGGCGGCGTCCAGACCGAGGAAGCGCTGCAGCAGCACCTGGAGCTCGGCGATCGAGACCCGGCCGGCGTCGGCGCCGTCGAGGTCGGTCAAGGTGCTCCGGTCCGGCTGCCCCGGTTGGGCGGCGCCGCGTCGCGCCGCGCTGCGGCCTCCGATCACCGAGACGGCCACGTAGCCGCCGGTATTGGCCAGCATGCTCCAGAACATGCCGTGGCTGATCTGGTCCATCCCGGTCAGCCCGAACAGGTGCTCCGGACGCAGCCACTCGAGGTCCCAGGGGCCCTGCGTGACCAGGCTCTCCGGCAGCCAGCCGGACCGGGTGAAGGTGGGCAGCAGCATGGTGTAGATCCAGACCGCGAACCCGGCGAGCAGCCCGGTCAGGGCGCCGTTGCGCGTGCCGCCCCGCCAGAACAGCCCTCCGATGATGGCCGGGGCGAACTGGGCCACCGCGGCGAAGGACACCAGGCCGATGGCGACCAGTGCCGGTCCTTCGCCGGCCACCCGGAAGTAGCCGTAGCCCAGCAGCAGGACGGCCACGATCGTCGTCCGCCGAATCTGCAGGATCAGCCCGCTGAGGTCCTCCCGCTGACCGAAGTGCACCGCCGGGCGGACCCCGCGCCGCTCCAGCCAGAGCAGGGTGGGGATGACCAGCGAGTTCGACACCATGGTGGCCAGGGCGATCGTCTCCACGATCACCATGCCGGTGGCCGCGGACAGGCCGCCGACGAAGACCGTCAAGGCGATCACCGGCTGATCTCCGACCATGGGCAGGGCGAGCACGAAGGTGTCCGGGTTCACCGCTCCGTCGGGGAAGGTGAGCAGACCGGCGACGGCGATCGGCAGCACGAAGAGGTTGATCGCCAGCAGGTAGAGCGGGAACAGCCAGATCGCGGTGTTCAGGTGCCGCTCGTCGACGTTCTCCACCACGGAGACCTGGAACTGCCGGGGCAGGAACAGGATGGCGAACATGGACAGCACGGTGAGCCAGAACCAGCTCTGGTAGCTGGTCTGTGGGGCCAGCGTGAACAGTTCTGCCGCCTGGGGGCTGGCCGCCGCCCGCGAGAACAGGTCGCCGATGCCGCCGAAGAGGCCGAACGTCACGTACAGGCCGACCGCGCTGAAGGCGACCAGCTTGACCACCGACTCCATCGCGATCGCCGCGACCATGCCCTCGTGCCGCTCGCTGGCGTCGAGGTGACGGGTCCCGAACAGGATGGTGAACGCCGCCAGGAAGAGCGCCACGTACAGGGCGGTGTCCTGCAGGACCGGGGTCACCTCCGGCCGGGTGGCGACGGTGACGGCGCCGCCGCGCAGCACCGAGAAGGTGTCCGAGACAGCCTTCAGCTGCAGGGCGATGTAGGGCACGATCCCGACCACCGCCACGATGGTGACCAGCCCGCCGAGGACGGCGCTGTTGCCGTAGCGGTGCGCCACCAGGTCGGCGATGGAGGTGATCCGGTGTCGTTTGCTGGAGCGGATCATCGAGCGGAGCAGGAACCACCAGAACGCGGCCATGATCGTCGGGCCGAGGTAGATCGGCAGGAACCCGGCGCCCGTGCCCACCGCGCGGCCGACGCTGCCGTAGAAGGTCCAGGACGTCGCGTACACGGCGAGGGAGAGGGCGTAGACGGTGCCGTTCGCGATCACGCTCCGCCCGGCGTCCGCGCGCCGGTCGCCCCAGTAGGCAACCCCGAACAGGACGCCGAGGTAGCCCGCGGAGATGATGACGATCAGCCAGCCCGCCATGCCTACTTCGCCTTCCGCACGATCACGGCGAGCAGGACGATGAGGGAGGTCCAGACCAGGAACAGGTAGGCCCAGAGCACGGGGACGGCGAGGATGCGGCGGTTGTGGTCGACCAGGGAGAGCAACGGGTAGTTGAGCAGGAGGAAGCCGAGCACCCCGACCGCCACCAGCCGTGAGGACGTCAGACGATCACGCACGATCCACCCCTGTCCCTCACTCGCCGCGCAGTCTGGTCGTGGTGGTTCGCTGCATCTGGATCACGGTCTTGAAACCGTCCCGCAGCCGCCGCTGCTCCAGCCCGGTCAGGTCCTGGAAGCGGATCCGGTTGTCCGGGGTGTGGCCTGCCTCACGCTGGCGCAGCTGCTCGCGCAGCCGCAACCGGATCAGGAAGGAGAAGGTGTCGGCCAGCTCATCGGCCCGCCGGGTGCTGATCACGCTGTGCGCGGCTGCGGCCTCGAGCCGCGCCACTGTGCCGCGGGCCGCCGAGCCGGCCTCCAGGGCGAAGATCCGCCCCATGATCACGATGGCGACCAGTGCGCTGTGCTTGAGGTCGAGCAGCCCGTCCTGGGTCCGCACCCGGCCGAACAGGCCGAGCGGCGGCTCGAAGCTGCCTGCCGAGCGGGCCAGCCCGGCCAGGAACAGCGGTTTGTGCCGGGCGTCGAGCAGGATCTGCTGCAGCGGGTCGACCGACAGGCCGCCGTGCACCCGCCTGAAGTCCAGGAACACCGACGCCTCGACCATTGCCTGCGGGCCGGGTTCCTCGACCCAGTTCCGGAAGGTGCGGGCCATCGACGCGAGCGGCCGGCACCAGTTCACCGCCATGAAGCCGCCGTCACAGGGGGCGAACCCCGCTGTGAGCAGACCGTCGACCACGATCTTGGCCAGCGCGCCGAAGTAGCCGGCGGCCTCCGGGGTGTCGTCCTGGTAGGCGAGGGCACTGTCCTGGTCGGTGGGCAGAATCTGCTCCCGGCGCCCCTCCGATCCGAGGGCCAACCAGGCGAACGGGCACGGCGGCGGCCCGAGCTGGTCCTGCGCGAGCTGGAGCAACCGTCCGCTGAGGGCGTCGTTCAGGCCCGCGACGACCCGGGCGATCCTGGCCGGTTGGAGCCCGTCGGCGAGCAGGGCCTGGGCGGTCTCGGCGAGCGCCTCGGCATAGCGGTCCAGGGCGGGCGTCGCGTGCAGGGAGCGAATCCGGCTGAGCAGCAGCATCGGGCTGCGCGCCTGGTGGCGCAGCATGTCCATATGGGTGATCACGCCGGTCACCTGCCCGTCGCGGGTGACCGGAACGTGCTCGAAACCCTGGTCGAGCATCAGCAGCAGGGCCCTGTACAGGGGAGCGTCCTCGGGCAGGGTGCTCACCGGGCGGGTCATCACCTCCGCCACCGGGGTGCCGGCCGGCAGCTGCTCCGCCAGCACCCGGTTGCGCAGATCCCCACTGGTCAGGATGCCGAGTGGGTCGGCGGCGACCAGGGCCGAGCTGGTGCCCGCCTGGCGCATCGCCCGGGCCGCCTCGGCCACGGTGTCCTGCGGGGCGACGAACAACGCCGCGCGGAGCACCAGCGCTCCCACCGGAGTGGCCAGTTCCTGCCCGAACTCGCCCGTCCGCCATCGCGACCCGGGCGGGTCGAGCAGCGCTGTCTCCGGTTCCACCTGGCCACCGTTTCCCACGGGGTGATCTGCTCAGTGAGTGCACCGCGTGGCAGGTCGGGGCGTCAAGCGTCAGGAGCGGCGCCTCGGTGGCCGGTGCCTACCCGGCGTCGGGCAGCCCGAGCGCCGCGATCAGGTCGGCGCGGGTCTGGGCCAGCCGGCGGGCGGCGGCCGAGCGCGCGCCCGGCAGGCCGACCACTCCATAGCTGACCGGGACCACCGACTCCAGATAGCACTTCAGCTTCGGCTCGGTGCCGCTGGGGCGGACGACGACCCGCACGCCGCCGTCGGTGCGGTAGCGCAGCGCGTCGGTGGGCGGCAGAGCGCCGCCACCCAGGGACAGGTCCTCGGCGGAGGTCACCTTCTGCTCCGCCAGGGTGGCCGGCGGGTTCGCCCGCAGCCGGGTCATCGCGTCGGCGATCAGCGACAGGTCCTCCACCCGCACGGCGAGCTGATCGGTGGCATGGACGCCGAATCGCACCGCCAGGTCGTCCAGAGCGGCGATCAGGGTGCGGCCGCGGACCTTCAGTGAGGCGGCCAGTTCAGCGATCAGCAGGGCGGCGGTGATGCCGTCCTTGTCCCGCACCAGCGCGGGAGCCACGCAGTAGCCCAGGGCCTCCTCGTAGCCGAAGACCAGTCCGGGCACCCGGGCGATCCACTTGAACCCGGTCAGGGTCTCGGCGTGCCGCACCCCGGCCTTCGCTGCGATTCTGCCCAGCAGCTGGGAGGAGACGATCGAGCAGGCCACGGCCGGGTCCTGTCCGTCGGCCTCGGTCGGCAGGCCGCGGGCGATCAGGTGCGCACCCAGCAGCGCTCCCAGCTCGTCCCCGCGCAGCATCCGCCAGGCCGGCCGGCCGTCGACCGGTGGCAGCGCCGGATCGGCGACGGCGACCGCACACCGGTCGGCGTCCGGGTCGTTGGCGATCACCAGATCGGCACCCCGGGCGGACGCCGCAGCCAGGGCCAGGTCGATCGCGCCGGGCTCCTCGGGGTTGGGAAAGGACACGGTCGGGAAGTCCGGGTCGGGCTGGGCCTGCTGCGGCACCACGTAGGGCTCAGTGAACCCGGCCGCGACGAGTGCGCGCACAGCGGTGTCACCGCCGACGCCGTGCAGCGGGGTGAGCACGATCGACAGCTCGCGCGCCCCACCCGGCTCGACCACCGCCGCGGCGCCGGCCAGGTAGGCCTCGATCAGGTCCTCGCCGAGCACCTGCCACCCGTGGGCGGCGCGGGCGACGTCGTGGACGGGACCGACGGCGGCGATCGCCGCCGCGATCTCGGCGTCTGCAGGTGGCACGATCTGCACGCCGTCACCCTCCGGCGGGGCGAGCCGGCCGCCCAGGTAGACCTTGTAGCCGTTGTCCTGCGGGGGATTGTGCGAGGCGGTGACCATCACCCCGGCGTCCGCGCCCAGGTGGCGGACGGCGAACGCCAGCACCGGGGTGGGCAACGCGCGGGGGAGGACCAGCGCCTCGATCCCGGCCCCGGTCATCACCGCAGCGGTGTCGGCGGCGAACACCTCGGAGTTGTGCCGGGCGTCGTAACCCACCACCACGCGGGCGGTCTGGCCCGGCAGGCCGGCCCTGAGGTAGGTGGCGAGCCCGGCGGCAGCGCGGATCACCACCGCCCGGTTCATCCGGTTCGAGCCGGCGCCGAGCGCCCCGCGCAGGCCTGCGGTGCCGAACTCCAGGGGGCCGTCGAACCGGGCGGCCAGGTCGGTCAGCGCAGCCTCGTCGCCGGCTGCGCCCAGGGTGATCACGGCGTCCAGCTCGGCGATGGTGACCGGATCCAGGTCGTCGTCCCGCCAGGCGCGGGCGGTGCTGAGCAGGCTCTCGGCTGCAGTGGTGTCCACGATCGAAACCTACCCGGCAGGTGGCCCTGCCATGGCCGAGACCGCCCGCCTAGGATCGGCGCGGGAGGGCTGCTGATGGGTGGACGTTCAGCTGCCGCAGGCACGGTGGACGGCCTGGTGTCGAGGCAGCACCCGGACGGTTCGTGGGGGAGCCAGGCGAACCCCGCGCGGCGCATCGTGTCCACGATCTTCGCCGCCCGCTCGCTGCTCGGGGGAGGGGCACGGGACGAGCCCGCCGTCGGGCGGTCGTTGGAGTTCCTGGCCGGGGCCGCCGTGGTCCAGGGCGCCGGCTCGATCGACGGGAGCGGTGGTTCGATCGACGGGACCCGGGCCGGGGTCCTCTCCTGCTACACGGGGATGCTCGCGCGGCTGTTCATCGAGGCCGGCCGGACCGAAGCGGCCGAACCTCTGGTGAGGTGGATCGTGCGCCACCAGCCGATGGCGTTCGGAGGGGTGAGCTACCTGCAGCCCCCGGGCCCGCTGTGGGACGAGCGTCTGCGCCGTCGGTACGGCGGCTGCATGGCGCAGACCACCTGCCTGCTGGGTGTGGTGCCGACGATGTCGGCGCTGGTCGCCGCACGTCGGGCCGGGATGCAGGTGGAGGTTCAACCCCAGCTCGACGCCACGCGTCGGCTGCTGGTCGACCGTCGGGTGATGTTCGGGCGCACCGGTTCGGTGATGCCCCTGGCCGGGCGGACCGCGAAGGATCCCGAGGGGGTGCGGTGGCTGCTGCCCGCATTCCCCCTGAACTACGTGATCGACCTGATCGAACTGGTCCAGCTCGCCGTGGACCTCGACGTGCCGGCCGACGCGATGAGCGAAGCGCTCGATCTGATCCGATCGTGGCGGCTGCCGGACGGTGGCTGGCCGATGCTGGGCCGGCGGGAGCTGGCCGACGTGTATCGCCCCGAGCCGGTCGACCGCCGCAGGCGCAGCGAGGTGATCACTCGCCGGGTGAAGGCGCTGGGACCAGCGCTCGACTGAGCGGTGAGCCCGTGCACCACTAGTGTTCGTACAGATGTTCGACTAGAATGGGTGCATGTTCACTACCGACCTGTTGCACGACGAGGCTGCTGAGATCGCGCGGCTCGTCGAGCAGGTCACGGCGCTGGAGGCCGAGACCGTGGTCCTGCGGGCGCAGGTGGCCGAGCAGCGAGAGGCTGCGGCGGGGTTCGCGGTGCAGGAGCGGTTGTGGGCCTGGTTCGGTGACGGCGGCCCGGATGATGCCGATGCGCGGGACCGGGTGGCTCGTGAGGTGTGCCGGGCGTTTCTGGGTTCGGGGTCGGTGGAGCCGACGCTGGTCACGGCGGCGGCGGTGACGTTGGCCGAGTCCCAGCCGAGCGGCCTGTCCGACGCGGAGGTGGTCTCGGCGGCAGTGGCGTGCCGGCAGGTGGTCACCCACGCCGAGCTGACCCAGGCCCGGTTGACCCAGGAGCTGGCCTGGCGTTACCAGGCCCGTCACCCCGAGGAGCTCGACCTGGGCGCTGACGCCCGGATCCCGGAATGGGTCCGTGACCCCGAACAGCGGGCCCTGGCCGCCGCGATCGAAGAGGTCGCCGCCCTGGCCCGGACCAGCCCGACCGGGCTGCGCGCCCGGGTCGAGATGATCACCACCTGGCCTGAGGAGCACCCGGTCCTGTACCGGGCCCTGCTCGAGGGCCGCCTCACCACCGGCCGGGCCCGGCTGATCGCCCAGGAGACCGCGAAACTGCCCGGGGCCCGCGAACGGGCCTGGGCTCAGACCCAGGTCCTGCCCTACGCCGAGCAGGTCGGTGAGGTCGGGCTACGCACCCGCCTGGAACGCGTGATCGCCCAGGCCGACCCCGACACCTACCGCGAACTCCTCGACGACGCCGCTCGCGAACCCGACAAGGTCACCACCCGCCAGCAGGGCTACGGCAGGGCCGCCCTGACCTACCTCGGCTCCCTGGCCTCCGTCGCCGATCTCCGAGCCGCCCTCGTACACCGTGCCGCCCTGGCGAACCCAGACTGCCGCGGGCAAGGCGCCGCAGCCCGCGACCAGCAGGCCCAGACCATGGCCGACGTCCTGTTCGACCTCATCACCGCCCCCACCTGCCAGCCCGCCCCGACCGGCCAGCCCACCAGCGAGACCACCCCGACCGGCGAGACCGGCGAGACCGGCGAGACCGGCGAGACCGGCGAGAGCGCGGCGGGTGGGGTGGCGGTGCGGGTCGAACCCAAGGTGGCCATCAACGTGACCGTGCCCTACCAGGTCCTCGCCGCGCTGTGGGCCGGCACCCTCACTCCCACCGCGTTCGGACTGATCGACGTCGAGGGCCACGGACCCATCCCCGCCCGCGCCCTGGCCGGCCTGCTCACCGACTACGGCAAGCGGGCGCTGTGGCGCTGCCAAGTCCTCGACGACAGGCCCGACTCACCCACCCTGGGCAACGTGATCGGCATCGGCCGCGCCGCCACCGACCCCGGCTACACCCCCTCCCCGGCCGTCACCGCCCTGGTCCGCGCCCGCACCCACCGCTGCACCTTCCCCGGCTGCCGCCGCCCCGCCCAAGCCTGCGACCTCGACCACGTCGTCGCCTACGCCGCCGGCGGCACCACCAGCGAGGACAACCTCGAACCCCTGTGCCGCTTCCACCACCTGCTCAAACACCACACCTGGTTCACCCCCGAACACGACCCCGACACCGGGGCCGTCACCTGGCGCACACCGTCGGGACACCGGATGAACGAACCACCCGATGCCCCACCACCACTCCTGGCCGACGGGGAACTCCCCGGCGCCCCACCCCACATCGGGCGCACCCCACCCTTCTGACGCGGGCATGGGGTCGTGCGCGTTGCCGCCGCCCCGGCGACAGTGGTCGCGATGGCGACGAGAGAGCGGCTGCGCGACGGCCCGGGCTTCCTGGCCTTCTAGACGGCTGCCGCTCGCGGTGCAGGTCCTCGTGGTGGTGACCCTGTACGAGGGAGCGACCGGCGCGGGGCTGGTGAACTCGGCCCGCTGGGCATGACGGGGTTCCGTCGGGAACGGCTGCCGGCCACGCCGCCCTGAGTCGCCTGCGCTCCTTCTCGGCCGCGGTCAGAACGGCCTGGTCAGGTGCAGCACCACGTTGCGGTCCCGCGACGTCCCGGCGAGCTTCGCGCCGTAGCCGGGCAGCGGGATGTTCGCGGCCAGCTCACGGTGCAACGCCGCCAGTTCCGGGCGGCTCATCGCCGCGCCCGGGTCGAGCGGGCTGTCGTGGTCGACCATGGTGCACACCACGGCCAGTCCGCCCCGCCCGTCGTCCACCAGTTCCACGATCCGGGTCTGGCAGGGCCAGTCGACCACCGCGCAGGTGGTCACCTCCCAGAAGCCGCGCCGCCCGCCGTCCACGCCCGGGTGCGGGCTCACCCGGGCCCGGACGCCGTTGGTGTGGGTATGCCCGTTGATCCACAGCACCACGTTGGGGTAGCGGTGAACCAGGGCCACCACCTCGGCGGCGGGCACCACCGGCACCAAGGCGCCGTCCGGCCCGAACGCACCCACCCCGCCGCTGCCCCGCTGGTTGGTCAGCGAGTCCAGGCCGTGGTGGCTGAAGAGGATCACCATGCGGTCGTCGTCGCCGGTGCGCACCAATTCGCCCCGCGGGGTGAAGTAGCTCGAATGAACCTCGCGCAGTTGGGCTTCCAGCCACACCAGCTGCTCGGCGTCGATCGCGCCGTCCGCCCCGCCGAGCAGGCAGGTGGTGTCCAGCGCGATGAAGCGCACCTCTCGCCCGTCCCGGGCGGGTCGGTCGTAGCTGTAGTAGGCGGTGCCGTCCCGGCGGTTGCGCTCGCCGAACCCGTGCCCGTGCGGGCGGGCCGAGCCGCGGAAGTGGGCCTCGACGAAATCCCGTCGGCTCACCGGCCGGCGCAGCGGGTCGGCGGTGATCTCGCGCTGGGGCCCGGCCAGGAAGGCGTGGGCGCCGGTCACGAACGTCTCGTAGGCGGTGTCCCGGTCCAGATCATCCGGCAGAGCAAGGGGTTTGCTGCCGCCGACCATCGCCTGGGCGAGCTCCGGGGTGATCCGGCCCACCCCCTGGATCAGCGCCTCGTGGTTCCCATAGCAGGCCAGCCAGGGCAGATTCAGCCCGGGAGCAGAGAACGCTGCCATCGCCCGATCCAGGACGCCGGGCAGGTGCGGGTAGCCGAAGCCCGCCCGGAACAGGTCGCCGCCAACACCGTCCGGGCGCCAGAAGAGCTGGTCGGGCCAGTCGGAGCGCTGTACGCCCTGATAGACCGCGCCATGGCCGGAGAGCGCCACCTGGCCGCCCTCGAACAGGGCGAGCACGGCCAGCAGTTCGTTCCATTGGCCGTTGTCGATCGAGTCGCCGGTGGTCACCGCGAGGTCCAGTGGCGCCCCGGTCAGCGGTGCCGTGGTGATCCGGTTCAGGGTGCGCAGGGTGGCGTCGACGGCGTGCGCGGTGAACGCCTCGTTCGGCCGCTGGGTCGGCACCAGCAGCGAGAACCGGGGGTCGGAGAACTCGCGGTTGAAGAACTCGAACCGGGCCGGCGACTGCACGTCGGCCAACTGGAGGTCGGTGATGTGGGCCAGGGCGAGCAGCGGCCGGGGCGTGGCCGACCGCCAGCGGTCGGCGGCGTCCGGCACCAGATCCTCGCGGACGACGTGCGGCTCGCCGGCGTCGTGCTCCAACCGGTGGTAGGAACCCATCGGGCCGGTGCGGACCGCCTCACCGGGGACGATCCTGCGGTCCAGTGTCAGCGGGGCCGGGGTGTCGCTCATCGCCTCAGCCGGCGGCGGGGGTGACCAGGACCGGATCGGTGCGCAGCCGCACCGTGGCCGTGCTGCCCGGCGGATGCTCCAATGCCTCGGAGGCCGACAGCTGGGCGACGACCGTGCCCGCCTCGCCGAGGTCCAGGGTGAGCCGGCTGATCGCGCCGAGGAAGGAGGAGGTGACCACCGTGGCCGGGACCCCCTCGCCCTCGCTCATCACCTTGATCGCCTCCGGTCTGATCAGGGCGGTCACCGCGCCGTCCGGAGTCGCCTTGTCGACCAAGGGAATCCGCTGACCGAGCAGGTGCGCCTCGCCGCCGCGGACCTGTGCAGCGAGCTTGTTGTTCAGGCCCACGAACTCGGCCACGAACGGGGTCGCCGGATGGGCGTAGACCTCGGTCGGCGGGGCCAACTGCTCGAGCCGTCCGTCCTTCATCACCCCGACCCGGTCGGCGATGGCCAGGGCCTCCTCCTGGTCGTGGGTGACGAACAAGGTGGTGATGCCCACCTCGAGCTGCACCCGGCGGATCTCGTCGCGCAGCTGGGTGCGCACCTTCGCGTCCAGCGCCGAGAGCGGTTCGTCGAGCAGCAGCACGGTGGGGGAGATGGCCAGTGCACGGGCCAGGGCCACCCGCTGCTGCTGGCCACCCGACATCTGGTGGGCGTACCGGTCGGCCTGGGTGGTCAGCCCGACCAGGTCGAGCATCTCGATCGCGCGCTGGGCCCGCTGGTCGGCGGACTGCTTGCGCAGCTGCAGGCCGAAGGCCACGTTCTGCCGCGCCGTCATGTGCGGGAACAGCGAGTAGGCCTGGAAAACCATGCCCATGTCGCGCTTGTTGGTCGGCACCTGGGTGACGTCGTTGCCGCCCACCACGATCCGGCCCCCGTCGGCGTCCTCCAGCCCGGCGACCAGGCGCAGCGCGGTGGTCTTGCCGCAGCCGCTGGGCCCGAGCAGGGCGACCAGCTCACCGGGGTGCAGGGTCAGGTCCAGCCCGTCCAGTGCGGTGACCGTGCCGTAGGTGCGGCGCAGGTTCTCCAACCGCACCTCGACGCCGGCTCGTTGCGCGGCCTGGGTTGTCACGAAGCCCTCCCGGTATGCCGACGGCGACGTCCGGCGAACGTCAGCACCATCAGCAGGACGAAGACGAAGATCAGTGAAGCCAGGGACAGGGCGACCGACAGGCTGGCGTCGGACTGGCCCAACTGCTGGACCGCCACGGGCAGGCTGACGTAGTTGAACAACGAGACGATGGTGTACTCGCCCATCACGATCGCCACGCAGAGCAGGGCGGCGTTGAGCACCGCGCCGGCCATGTTCGGCACCACGATCCGCAGGATCACGGTCGCCCAGCCCGCGCCCAGACTGCGCGCCGCCTCGGACAAGGTGCGCACGTCCATCGCCCGCAGCCCGGTGTCCAGCGATCGGTAGACATACGGCAGCACGATCACGCCGTAGGCCAGAGCCAGGGTGAGGATCGAGTCGGTGCGCAGCAGGTAGCGCACCCAGGCGTACACCGGGAACAGGCCGACCACCAGCACGATGGCGGGGATGGTCAGCGGCAGCAGGCAGAGGAACTCCACCACCCGGGTCATCCTCGGCACCCGCAGCCGCACCCAGACCATGGTCGGCACCATCAGGGCCAGGGCCAGCACGCTGGTCAGTACGGCCAGCTCCAGCGAGGCCACGATCGCGTCGATGATCCCCGGGTCGGCGATCCGCCGCCAGGCCTCCAGTGTGCGGGGGGCAGCGAGGCCGATGCCCCGGGTGCTGAACTCGAGCAGCGAGAGCTGAGGCACCAGCAGGAACAGCCCGATCACGACCAGAATGGCGTAGCGGATCAGCTGGAACCGGCGGGCACGGACCGCCCGGGGGCCACGCGCGGTCCGCGCGCTCACTGCAGCCACCGGGACGATCGCTTCTGCAACAACGTGTTAAGGATCATCACGATCGCCACCACCACGATCATGCCCAGCGCCAGCGCCTTGCCGATGTTCTCCCGGCCGAGCAGCACCTCACTGGTCAGCGCTGTGCGGATCTGCAACGGGACGATCGGTGCCCCCTGGCTGATCAGCACCGCCGCCGTCGCGTAGGCGGAGAAGGCGTTGGCGAAGAGCAGCAGCAGGGCGCCGAGGAACGGCGGGGTGAGGATCGGGAAGGCCACGTGCCGCCAGTAGTCCCAACTGGTGCCGCCGAGACTCTCGGTGGCTTCGCGCCACTGCGGGCGGACGCCGTCCAGCGCCGGCAGGAACACCAGCACCATCAACGGGATCTGGAAGTAGCTGTAGACCAGCACCAGACCCTTGAGTTCGTACAGCCAGTTGCCGGAGATGTCGGTGCCCAGGCTGTTCAGGATGGCCAGCGTGATCAGACCCTGCCCACCCACCGAGGCGATGAAGGCGAAGGCCAGGGTGACCCCACCGGCCTGGGCAAGCACTCCACAGGCCGAGGTGATCGCTTTGCGCAGCACGCCGTCCGGATTGCCGGTGGTGACCACGTAGGCGAGCAGGGCACCGAAGACCGCGCCGAGCAGGGCGCTCACCGCGGAGACCTCGATGCTGGCGACGAACGCCCGCTGCACGTTCTCGGCGCCGAGCTCGCGCACGTTCTCCAGGGTCGGCCGCCGGGCACCGTCCAGGAACGCCGCCACGACGACGGTCACCGTGGGAATGATCAGGAAGCACCCGACGAAGGCCAGGAACGGCACCATGCCGACCCAGGACAGGGACGGACGGCGGCCACCCGTCGAAGGGCGGCCGCCGACCGGCGGTGTCGTGATCTGGCTCAGCTGATGGCCTTGGCCCAGTTGGTGGCCAGGTAGGTCTTGGCCTTGGTCGCCTGCTCCTCACTCATGAACACCGGGGTCCCGGTGACCTTGGGCAGAGCGTCCGCCGCGGCCTTGTCGACCGTGCCGGCCTTGATCATCGCGTCCATCCGGACCGGACGCGCGCCACCCTTGAGCCACAGGTTCTGCCCGGCGTCGGAGTAGAGGTACTCCTGCCACAGCCGGGCGGCCGCGGGGTGCGGCGCCTCCTTGTTGATCGCCTGGGCGTAGTACCCGCCGAGGACGGCGTTGTCCGGAACGAACACCTTCCAGGACGGCACGTTCTTCGCCGCGCCGGCCGAGAGGTAGTCCCAGTCGAAGACGATCTGAGTGGTGCCGTTCTTGATCGTGGCGGTCGAGGCCTGCACCGGGATGAAGTTGCCGGAGGCCTTGAGCTGCTTGAAGAAGTCCACGCCCTTGGCGATGTCGTCGAGCGACCCGCCGTTGGCCACCGAGGCCATCATGACGCCGTTGAGCGCGGCGTTGGCCTGGGTCGGGTCACCGTTGAGGGCGACCTTGCCCTTGTACTCCTTCTTCAGCAGGTCGGCCACCGAGGTGGGCGCCGGCACCTTGGCCGAGTCGTAGCCGATGGACATGTAGCCGCCGTAGTCCTGCACCCACAGGCCGGTCGGCTCCTTCTGGGCGTCGAGGATGTCGGCCCACTTCTCGTTCTGGTAGGGCGCGAACAGGTCGGTGTTGGCCAGCGCGACAGCCATGCCGATGTCGAGCACGTCGGGGGCGCGGGTGGTGCCCTTGAGCTGCTTCACCGCGTTGATCTCGTCCTGGCTCGAGCCGTCCGGCTGGGCCGAGTTGACCGTGATGCCGTAGGCGGCGGTGAAGCCCTTGATCACTTCGCCGTAGTTCGCCCAGTCCGGCGGCAACGCGATGACGTTGAGCTCGCCCTCTTTCTTGGCGGCGGCGATCAGGGCCTCGAGTCCGCCGAGATCCTTGGCGGACGTCGCGGACTTGGCGTCGCCGCCCGCGGCGACGGCACTGCTCGACCCGGACGGGGTGGAGCTTGTGGTGCTGCTGTCGGACGGCGGCGAGCACGCGGTGGCGAGCAGCGCGGCTCCGACGGCGATGCCGGAGAGAAGAGCTCGGCGGGTGGTTGTCACAGGTGGTGCCTCCTGGCCTTGACGTACGTCGATCTGGGGGCTGATCGCCGTCAGTCTCCGCGCGGCCCCAAGGGGTGTCAAGGAAAGTTACCGAGTCGTGCCGTAGTCGCCATCGCCGGATTGACCTGCGGAAATGCAGGCGTAGTCAGGAGTTTCTCCGCGGCTACGTCCGCTGCACGATCGCCGCCAGCATCGGTCCGATCCGGTCGGCTGCCGCGCGTCCGGCCTCGATCACCTCGGCGTGGTCCAGCGGTGTCGGGGAGATCCCGGCCGCCGGATTGGTGACCAGCGAGAGCCCGAGCACCTCCATCCCCGCCTCTCGGGCGGCGATCGCCTCCAGCGTGGTCGACATTCCGACCAGGTCGCCGCCGATGATCCCGGCCATCCGCACCTCGGCCGGTGTCTCGTAGTGCGGCCCGGGGAACTGGACATACACCCCCTCGGGCAGGGAGGGGTCGACCTCGCGGCAGAGGGCCCGGAGCCGCGACGAGTACAGGTCGGTCAAGTCGACGAAGGTCGCGCCCTCGAGCGGGGAGACCCCGGTCAGGTTGATGTGGTCGCTGATCAGCACGGTCGTGCCCGGGGCCCAGGCGGGGTCCAGCCCGCCGCACCCGTTGGTGAGGACGACGATCCGACAGCCCGCGGCGGCGGCGGTGCGGACGCCGTGCACCACGGCCCGGACTCCGCGGCCCTCGTAGAGGTGGGTCCGCGAGCCGAGCACCAGGGCCCGCCGGTCGCTGTCGCCGATCCGCACCGAGCGGATGGTCGCGTTGTGCCCGGCCACCGCCGGGGCGGAGAACCCGGGCAGGTCGACCGGGTCGAGGGTGGCCAGCGTCTCGCCCAGGTGATCGGCCGCCGTGGACCAGCCCGAGCCCAGCACCAGGGCCACGTCATGGGTGGGGGAGTCGGTCAGTTCGGCGAGCCGAGCGGCGGCGGAGGCGGCCAGGTCGTGGGGACTCATGGGGCATCCGGCCCTTCGTCGCTGGTGCAGGGGCGTTCGCGCAGGTCGTTCACATAGTCGGCCGGGGCGCCGCCTGCCTCGGCCGCTTCGGCCAGCATGCCCAGATAGGTGGCCCGCGGCATGCCGCCCTCGTAGGCGTTGAGCACGTACAGCCAGGCCGTGACCTCACCGTCGAGGGTGCTCACCCTCACCCGGATCTTGGTCCACAGCCCGATGTCCACGCCCTCCCACTCGTCCAGGGCCTTCTCGTCGGCAGGGGTCAGGTCGTACAGGGCCACGTAGACCTGGTGCCCGGCGTCCTCGACCACCGTGCTCAAGGGGCCCTGCCAGCTCAGGTCCTCACCGCCGAAACTGAGCCTCCAGTCGACCAGCCAGCCGGTGCCGTACAGCGGGGAGTGCGGCGCCCGCAACGCCATCCGCTCCGGGTTGAGGTTGCTGCCGTAGGCCGCGTAGATCGCCATGGGTGCCTAGCGTAGGGATCGCCGCGGTGATGCGAGACAATGCCACGCGTGACATCGCCGCTGACTACTGCCCCCGATCGCTCCCGCGTCGTCGTGGTCGGCGGTGGGCCCGGCGGGTACGAGGCGGCGCTGGTCGCCGCTCAGCTGGGCGCGGACGTGACCGTGATCGACCGGGACGGGCTCGGTGGGGCCGCGGTGCTCACCGACGTGGTGCCCAGCAAGACCCTGATCGCCACCGCCGAGGTGATGGCTCAGGTGGACGGCGCCGCCGAGCTCGGCGTGCGGCTGCCCGCGGCACCCGACGGGCGGCGCCGCGCCGTCGAGGCCGATCTGGCCGTGGTCAACCGCCGGGTGCGTGCGCTCGCCCTGGCCCAGTCCACCGACATCCGGCGCCGGCTGGAGTCCGAGGGGGTGCGGATCGTCGAGGGCACCGGCAGCCTCGACGGGCCCCAAAGGGTGGTGGCCCAGGCCGAGGACGGCTCGCGGCACACCTTCGACGCCGAGACCGTGCTGCTGGCTGTCGGGGCACGGCCCCGCAGGCTGCCGGATGCGATGCCGGACGGGGAACGCATCCTGAGCTGGACCCAGCTGTACGACCTGGAGCAGTTGCCCGACCGGTTGGTGGTGGTCGGGTCGGGGGTGACCGGGGCCGAGTTCGCGAGCGCCTACGACGCACTCGGGTCCGACGTCGTCCTGATCTCCAGCCGCGATCACGTGTTGCCCGGCGAGGACGCCGACGCCGCGGCCGTCCTCGAAGCGGTGTTCCGCCGGCGGGGGGTGGAGGTGCTGGCCCGCTCCCGCGCGCAGTCGGTCACCCGTACCGCGGACGGCGTGGTCGTGGGTCTGACCGACGGGCGAGCGATCGAGGGCTCGCACTGCCTGGTGGCGGTCGGCGCGATCCCGAACACCGAGGGGATCGGGCTGGCCGAGGCCGGGGTGCGGTGTGCCGACAGCGGGCACATCACCGTGGACCGGGTGTCGCGGACGTCGGTGCGTGGGGTGTACTCGGCCGGCGACTGCACCGGGGTGTTCGCGCTGGCCTCGGTGGCCGCGATGCAGGGCCGGATCGCCATGTACCACGCGCTGGGCGATGCGGTCAGCCCGCTGGACCTCCGCACGGTGAGCTCGAACATCTTCACCGCGCCCGAGATCGCGACCGTGGGCTGGACCGAGAACCACGTGAACCACGGCGACGTGCGGGCCCGCACCGTGAAACTCCCGCTGGCCGGCAATGCCCGGGCGAAGATGCAGGGGATCCACGACGGCTTCGTGAAACTGTTCTGCGGCAATCGGTCCCAGGAGGTGATCGGGGGAGTGGTGGTGGCGCCGCGGGCCAGTGAGCTGATCTTCCCGGTGACCCTGGCTGTGGCGCACCGACTGACCGTGGACGAGGTGGCGCACGCGTTCACCGTCTACCCGTCGCTGACCGGCTCGATCGCCGAGGCCGCCCGCCGCCTGCACCGCGCCGAGTAGGGCCGTCCGATGGGGCGTCTGCTCGTCGTGCACCACACGCCGTCCCCGGCGATGCAGGCGATGCTGGAGGCGGTGCTGGCGGGCGCGCGCGATCCCGACATCGAGGGCGTCGAGGTGGTGGTGCGCCCGGCGCTGGCTGCGACGGTCTCGGATGTGTTGGGCGCCAATGGTTTCCTGCTCGGCACGCCGGCCAACATCGGGTACATGTCCGGGGCGCTGAAGCACTTCTTCGATCAGATCTACTACCCGACGCTGCTTGCCGCGTCCGGTGCGCCGTTCGGGCTCTGGGTGCACGGGGCGAGCGACACCGCCGGCGCCGTGCGGTCGGTGCACCAGGTCACCACCGGCCTCGGCTGGCGCCAGGTGCACGACGACGTCGCGGTCACCGGCGAGATCACCCGGGATGTCGAGAACGCCTGCGCCTCCCTGGGCGGCACCGTCGCTTACCACGTCGCCGAGGCCGCCGCCGGCTGAAACCGCGCCGGGCTGAACCGCGCCGGGCTGAACGTCGTCGGGACGACACTCGCTCCGTCGTGGTCATGGCGGTGGGCCACCCCCGGGGGCGTGAAACTGGAATCGACCACGTAGGCCCGGCTCGCGGAGGTGCCGCGAACCGTCCGAGAGGAGGCCGAGATGACGGCCACCGCGGGGACGGCTCTGAAGCGTCCCGAGACAACGACACAGTCTGCGCTGCAGGATCTTGAAGATCGAGTTCCGCTCCTGCACGAACACGCACCGGTGGCGAGCCCGGCACCGGTGGCGCCGAGTCTCCGGGTGCCTCGGCAGCTGGCGCCCGAACGCCCGACGGCGCCGGTCCTTCCGCACAAGGGCCGGGCGACGCCGCCGCTGTATGCCCGCAGCCGGAGCCGGGTGCTCCTCGGAGCCGTGGTGGTCGCTCTGGCAGGAGCTGCCGTAGCCACAGTAATGATCACCTCCTCGACCCCAGAGGCGGAGGGACACATGGGCCTCAGCCAACAGGCATGGCAGGAGTATCGGGCAGGTGAGCGTTCTGGAGTGGCCGATCAGGTCCGCATGGGGTTGACCCAGCAGGAATGGCGGGGCTACCGCGCGGGTGAGACTGGGTGATCCTGCCCAGCTGAGGAGCTGAGGACGTCGGTACCTGGTGCCGACGTCCTCAGCGTGGTGCGCTCACAATGTGCAGCACACGGTGCTGTCGGCGCTCACCGAGACCGGTCGTCGTCGTCTGCTGGCGCAGGCGCGGCGCCGCCGGTACGCGCCCGGCGAGGTGGTCTTCCACGAGGGAGACATCGGCGACGCCCTTCAGGTGGTCACTCGTGGACACGCTCTGGTCCGGACGACGACACCGCGCGGGGATCGGTTCACCTTCAGTCTGCTGGCACCGGGGGACCAGTTCGGCGAGTTGAGCCTGCTTCGGGCAGATCACCGGCACACCGCCACCGTGGCTGCCGTGGACGAGCTGGAGACGCTCGCGATCGGTCGCCCCGCCTTCGATCGCCTGTGCCGCGAGGATCCCTCGATCGGGCTCGCCCTGGCGCACCTGCTGGCAGGCGGGATCGAACGGCTGGATCGGCAGCTCACGGAGGCGCACTTCCTGCCGGCGCCGCGCCGCGTGGCACGCCGGGTGGGGCAGGCGGCGCGGACTTTCGGCGGCGCCGTCCCGCTCACCCAGGACGATCTCGCCGGACTCGCCGGAACGTCACGATCGACGGTCAACGAGGTGCTGCGTGACCTGGAGCGTCGCGGTGTGCTGCGGCTCGACCGGCACACGATCACCGTGCTGGACGACGACGCGCTGCGCGAGGCGGGTCGCTGGTAGGCCCGCTCGGCCACGCGGAGATCACTGGCTGTCATGGGTTTTCCCCCGGCAGATGGGTTGACTCCCATGACAACCGGTGATCTTGGCGGTGGGGCGGGTCAGTCCTTGAGTTCGCAGATGACGGCGCCGCTGGTGACGGTCTGGCCCACCTCAGCGGCCAGGCTGGTCACCGTGCCCGCCTTGTGGGCGGTGATCGGCTGCTCCATCTTCATGGCCTCCAGCACCACGATCAGGTCGCCCGCGGCGACCGTGGCGCCCTCGGCGACGGAGATCTTGACGATGGTGCCCTGCATAGGGGAGGTCAGCGCGTCACCGGAGGCCGCCGCCTTGCCCTTGCCGCCGGTCGAGCGCTTGGGTGCCCGCTTCGGGCCCGCAGCCCCGCCACCGCCTCCACCGCCTGACCCGAACCCGGCCGGCAGCGACACCTCGAGCCGTTTGCCGCCGACCTCGACCACGACGGTCTCCCGGCCCGCAGCGGCGTCTGCGGCGTCGGCCGCACCGGAGCCGTCCCAGGCCGGGATCGTGTTGTCGAACTCGGTCTCGATCCAGCGGGTCGACACGGTGAACGGCGCCGCGGCGTCCGCCGGAGCGAAGGCCGGGTCGGCGGCCACAGCCCGGTGGAAGGGCAGCACGGTCGGCATGCCCTCGACGACGAACTCGGCCAGGGCGCGCCGGGATCGGGCCAGTGCCTCCTGGCGGTCCCTACCGGTCACGATCAGCTTGGCCAGCATCGAGTCGAACGCGCCGCTGATCACCGATCCGGCGACCACCCCGGAGTCGAGCCGGACGCCGGGCCCGGTCGGCGGCTCCCAGCGGGTGACCGTGCCGGGCTGGGGCAGGAAGTTGCGCCCGGCGTCCTCGCCGTTGATCCGGAACTCGATCGAGTGTCCGCGCAGCGGTGGGTCGTCGTAGCCCAGGGGCTCCCCGGCGGCGATCCGCAACTGCTCGCGGACCAGGTCGATCCCGGCCACCTCCTCGGTGACGCAGTGCTCGACCTGCAGTCGGGTGTTCACCTCGAGGAAGGAGATGATGCCGTCCTGGCCCACCAGGAACTCGCAGGTGCCGGCGCCGACGTAGTGCGCCTCACGCAGGATCGCCTTGGAGGCGCGATACAGCTCCGCGTTCTGTTCGGCGGACAGGAAAGGAGCCGGGGCCTCCTCGACCAGCTTCTGGTTGCGCCGCTGCAGCGAGCAGTCGCGGGTGGAGACCACGACGACGTTGCCGTGGGAGTCGGCCAGGCACTGGGTTTCCACGTGTCGGGGCTTGTCCAGGAACCGCTCGACGAAGCACTCGCCGCGACCGAATGCTGCCACGGCCTCGCGGACGGCCGACTCGAACGCCTCGGGGATCTCCTCAAGGGTGCGGGCCACCTTCAGGCCGCGCCCGCCGCCGCCGTAGGCGGCCTTGATCGCCACCGGAAGGCCGAACTGCTCCGCGAAGGTGAGCACCTCGGCGGCGTCCGCCACCGGGTCGGCGGTGCCGGGCACCAGGGGAGCCCCGGCCGCCTGGGCGATGTGGCGGGCCTTGACCTTGTCGCCGAGGGCGTCGATCGCCGCCGGCGGTGGGCCGATCCAGGTCAGCCCGGCGTCGATCACCGCCTGCGCGAACAGGGCGTTCTCGGCCAGGAAGCCGTAGCCCGGGTGGACGGCGTCCGCCCCGGCGCGCCGGGCGACGTCGAGCAACGAGTCCACCGACAGATACGACTCGGCCGGTGTGGCGCCGCCGAGGGCGTATGCCTCATCGGCGACGCGGACGTGCACGCCGTCGCGGTCGGGGTCGGCATACACGGCGACCGAGGCAATTCCGGCATCCCGGCACGCGCGCGCTACCCGGACGGCGATCTCCCCGCGATTGGCGATGAGCACCTTGGTGATCGGCGACATGGGACTCCCTCCTGCGTGGGCGAGCCTAGTCGGCCTCCGGTGCGGCGGAGAGGGCCACCGCAGTGGCGCAGGGCACAGGAACACGGGCGCGTCGCCGGGGGTTGTGTCAGGCGAGTACCGGCCGACATCGAGGAGATGACCCGCGTGGCCACGCTGACCATGACGAATGCCATTCATGACGAGACCGTCAAGGAGGGCATCGTTCTGATCGACTTCTGGGCCGAATGGTGCGGCCCGTGCCGCCAGTTCGGGCCGATCTTCGAGCGGGTCTCCGAGAAGCACGAGGACGCGGTGTTCGCCAAGGTCGACACGGAGGCCGAGCCGGAGCTGGCCGGCCGCTACGGCGTGACGTCCATCCCGACCCTGATTGTCTACCGCGACGGGATCCCCGTGTTCGGCCAGCCCGGTGCCCTGCCCGAGCGGGCGCTGGAGAACGTGCTCGAGCAGGTGCGTGGCCTGGACATGGACGCTGTGCGCGCGGAGTACGCCGAGCAGGTCGAGGCGCACGCGCAGAAGGCCTGACCCGGCTCAGCCCGGGGCGGGAAGGCGCAGCACGGCGATCAGGCCGCGGTGGTCCGAGCCGCCGATCACCACGGTCTCCACCGATTCGACCCCGATCCCTCCGCCGACCATGGCGTGGTCCAGGGAGAGCACCGGCACCGGTGACCAGGTCGGCCAACTGGGGCGGGGCCCGCGGCCCAGGGAGTCGGCGGCGTCACGTAGCCCGGCATCGTCGAAGCCGCGGAAGTCGGCGTGCCACGGAGTCGCGTTGAGGTTGGCCAGCAGCAGCTTGGGGCCACTGATCTGCCCGGCCGCCTCGCGAAGCGTGGACAGTTCGTCGGCCCAGTGCGCGCCGCCAGCAGGCAGCGGTGTCGCCACGTGGCCGGCGAGCAAGGTGAACGACGCCGTCCCGGCCGTTGATCGCGCCGTCATCGCGGGCCAGTGGGTGCCAGGCACATCGCCCGACTGCTCGAGGTCGGCCCGTCCCCACACGCCCATCCCTGCCTCGGGGTCGTTCGCGACGCCGTCCTGCCCCGGAAGGCGGACCCAGCGGGCGGTGACGGTGCGGTCCAGACCGGCCGTGGTGAGGTCGTGCGCGAGCATGCCGGAGAGCTCGGTGACCACCAGCAGGTCGATCTCGTTGCCGGTGGTCGCCGCCACGATGTCGCGGGCGCTCGCCTGCCCCTCGTGCGCGTTGATCAGCATCACGCGCAGGGCGGCGCCGCCGGCGGTGGGTGGCGCCTCGTCGCCGGAGGCGTACGGTCCCACGAAGACCCACGGCAGCAACCCGGCCAGCGCCGCGATCCCGATCGCGGCCCAGTCGTGCCGGCGCGCCGCCAGCGTGATCACCACGACCGCCAGCAGGGTGACCAGCGGTGCAGCGCTGGCCAGGACCGCCACCGCCGTCGCCGCCGGCCCGCCCAGTCCGGACGACGCGACGCCCACCAGGCAGGTCAGGGTCCACAGCAGAAGGGCCAGGGCCAGGAGCGGCAGGACGGCGCGGTGCAGGAGAGAGCGTGGCGTCGGCCCTGGGCCGGGCGTGGCCTGGCGGCGCTCGCGCCGTGTCGCCGGCTCAATCACCGCTCCCGCTCACCGCCACCGTGTCGAGGTCATCTGGCAGCCGTCAACGTAACCCCTCCGCCGCCGTCGTGTCGCTCAGGTGGGCCCGGCACCGCCGCTCGACGTCGTCGAGTTCGCGCAGGGTGAGCTCGATGTCCTCGCGGCGCTGCTCCAGTTCGGTGCGCCGGGCGGCGATCTGCTCGAGCAGGTAGTGCAGCTGCCCGCGTTCGCCGACCTCGGTGTCGTACATGCCGATGATGTGCCGGATCTCCTCGAGGTCGAAGCCGAGGCGCTTGCCGCGGAGCACCAGGGCCAGTCGTACCCGGTCGCGGGGGTGGAAGAGCCGGTGGGTGCCCCGCCGTTCGGGGGTGATCAGCCCGCGGTCCTCGTAGAACCGGAGGGTCCGGTGGGTGACCCCGAACTCCTCGGCGACCTCGGCGATCGTGCGCGGCGGCTCGGGCGTCGCGGTGATTCGGTCGGTCATGACGGACTCCTTGCGGCGCCGGCTCCTGGCGTTTACCTTTACGTTAACGTAAAGCTGCGCCCGAGGGGTGGACCGATGACGTTCGAGCTGTCCAAGGAGCACGAGGATTTCCGCAAGGTCATGCGGGAGTTCGCCCTCGAACATGTTGCCCCGCACAGTGACGAGTGGGATGCGGCGGCCCGGTTCCCGGTGGAGCTGGTGCCGCGGATGGGCGATCTGGGGCTGTTCGGTCTGCTCGCGCCCGAGGAGTACGGGGGCAGCGACGGCGACTTCACCAGCTTGTGCGTGGCGATCGAGGAGCTGGGCCGCGTCGACCAGTCCGTGGGCATCACGCTGTCGGCCGGAGTCGGTCTGGGCATCAACCCGATCCTCGCCTTCGGCTCGGACGAGCAGAAGCAGTGCTGGCTGCCCGATCTGGTGGCCGGCCGGGCGCTGGCCGCCTTCGGTCTGACCGAGCCGGACGCCGGGTCGGACGCCGCGGCCACCCGCACCCGCGCCGTCCTGGACTCCGGGGAGTGGGTGATCGAGGGATCGAAGGCGTTCATCACCAACTCCGGGACCTCGATCACCAGCCTGGTCACGGTGACCGCCCGCACCGGAACCCGCCCCGACGGCCGCCCCGAGATCAGCGCGCTGCTGGTGCCGGCAGGCACGCCCGGGCTGATCGTCGAACCGGCCTACCGCAAGCTGGGCTGGCACGCCTCGGACACCCACGGCCTGGCACTGTCCGGCTGCCGGGTGCCGGAGATGAACCTGCTGGGCGAGCGCGGGTCGGGGCTGCGGCAGTTCCTGGCCACCCTGGACGACGGCCGGATCGCCATCTCGGCCCTAGCGGTCGGCCTGGCCCAGGCCTGCCTGGACGCCGCGCAGGAGTACGCCGGGTCCCGGGTGGCCTTCGGCCGTCCGATCGGCGCCAACCAGGGAGTGGCCTTCCCGATCGCGGACCTGGCGGTGGGCGTGGAGTCGGCCCGTCTGCTGACCTACAAGGCCGCCTGGCTGAAGGACGAACTGCGGGCCGGACGCCGTACCGCGGCCGAGGTGAAGCAGGCGGCGGCGATCGCCAAGCTGCACAGTTCGACGGTCGCCGTCGACGCCACCCGGATCGCCACTCAGGTGTTCGGCGGCGGCGGCTTCATCGAGGAGTACCCGGTGGCCCGGTTCTACCGGGACGCGAAGATCCTGGAGATCGGCGAGGGCACCAGCGAGATCCAGCGACTGGTGATCGCGCGTGGTCTCGGTCTGCCCGTCGGCTGAGGTTGACTGATCCCGTGAGTCACGACCACTACTCCGAGGTCGCCGCCGCCCGTGCCGCGACCGCCGCACCCTTGCCGTCCGGCGCCGCCAAGCTGGCCGGCCAGGGCAAGCTGCCGGTGCGGGAGAGGATCGACCTGCTCTGCGAGCCGGGCAGCTTCGTCGAGGACGGCCAGTTGGCCAACGCCGTGGCCACGGCCGCCGGCGCGGGGCTTCCCGCGGACGGCGTGGTCACCGGGCGCGGCCTGGTCGACGGCCGGGCGGTGATCGTGATCGCGAACGACCCGACGGTGAAGGCCGGCTCCTGGGGTGCGCGCACCGTGGAGAAGATGGTCCGGGCCACCGAAGCGGCGTTGCGCGAGGAGCTCCCGGTGTTCTGGCTGGTCGACTCGGCCGGTGCGCGAATCACCGATCAGGTCGAGCTCTTCCCCGGCCGCCGCGGGGCGGGCCGGATCTTCCACAACCAGGTGATGCTCTCCGGCAAGGTGCCGCAGATCTGCTGCCTGTTCGGGCCCTCGGCGGCCGGCGGCGCCTACATCCCCGCCTTCTGCGACGTCGTGTTCATGGTCGAGGGCAATGCCAGCATGTACCTGGGCAGCCCCCGGATGGCCGAGATGGTGGTCGGTGAGACGGTCTCGCTGGAGGACATGGGCGGGGCCCGGATGCACTGCACGGTCTCCGGCTGCGGCGACAACCTGGCCACCGACGACGCCGACGCGATCGAGCAGGCCCGGTTGTTCTTCTCCTATCTGCCGGCCGCGTGGCGGGGCGAGCTGCCCCGCTACGCGGCCGAGCCGCCCGCGCACGAGATGACCCGAGACCTGGTGCCGGAGAAGGAGTCGGTGCCGTTCGACGTCCGCCAGGTGATCGAGGCGCTGGTCGATGCCGACTCGTTCTTCGAGGTCAAACCGCTGTTCGCGGGCGAGCTGGTGGTGGGGTTCGGGCGCCTCGACGGGCGATCGGTGGGCGTCGTGGCGAACAACAGTGCGGTGCGCGGCGGGGTGCTGTTCGGCGACTCCGCCGACAAGGCCGCGCGGTTCATCTGGCTGTGCGACGCCTTCGGGGTGCCGCTGGTCTACCTGGCCGACGTGCCCGGCTTCATGATCGGAAGCGAGGTGGAGCGGCTCGGGATCATCCGGCACGGGGCCAAGATGATCACTGCGGTGTCCGAGGCCACGGTCCCGCAGGTGTGCGTGGTGCTGCGCAAGGCCTACGGCGCCGGGCTGTACGCGATGGCCGGCCCGGGCTTCGGCCCCGATGCGACCCTCGCGCTACCGAGTGCCGCGATCGCGGTGATGGGCCCGGAGGCCGCGGTGAATGCGGTGTACGCCAACAAGATCAACGCCATCGCGGACGACGCCGAGCGGGCCGCGTACATCGCCGCCCGCCGCGCGGAGTATGAGGAGGATGTCGACCTGCTGCGCCTGGCCAGCGACCTGGTGATCGACGCCGTGATCGAGCCGTCCGAACTGCGCCGCGAACTCACCCTCCGCCTGGCCTACGCCACCTCCCGCGACCGCACCCCCACCCCCAAACGCCACGGCGTCCCCCCCGTCTAAACCTGCTCATGCTCCGTGGGGATACATGAATCGGCCCCTGTAAGGGCCCAAACGTGTACCCCCGCGGAGCATGAGCAGGTCTTGCCTGAGCGGGTTACTAGGTGGGGTGGGTGGCGAGGTAGGTGAGGAATTCGGGCAGGGCCATGGCGGAGCCGAAGTGCAGGCCCTGCCCGATGTCGCAGCCCAGGCCGGCCAGGGTGGCCGCGGTGGCGGCGTCCTCCACGCCCTCGGCCACCACCGGCATGCCCAGCTCATGGGCCATCGCGATGGTGTGCCGCACGATCGTGGCGGTGCTCGGCCGGGCCAGGTCGCCCACGAAGACCTGGTCGAGCTTGAGCTCGCCGATCGGCAGCTCGCGCAGATAGGCCAGGGAGGAGTACCCGGTGCCGAAGTCGTCCAGGGCCACCCGCACCCCGGCGTCGCGCCAGCGGTGCAGCAACGCACCCACCGTGGCGGTATCGGCCAGGAAGACGTCCTCGGTGATCTCGATCCGCAACGCCTCGGGAGGCAGCCCGAACGGCTCGAGCACCCCGGGGATCCGGTCGGTCAAGGCATCGTCCAGCAGGTCCGAGGGGGTCAGGTTCACGCTCACCGGAACCCGGTGACCGAGCCTCCACCACTGCGCGCAGGCGGTCACCGCCAGTTCCATCACCATGGCGGCGATCGGGCGCATCAGGCCGGTCTGCGCGGCCAGCGGCAGGAAGGAGGCCGGCAGCAGCACGCCGTCCTTGGGGTGGCGCCAGCGGGCAAGCGCCTCCGCGCCGCACACGCGCCCCTGGCTCAGGCAGATCTGCGGCTGCAGGAAGACCTCGAGGTCACCCTGCTCCAGCGCGACCCGCAGCTCCCCGACCGGCGGCAGCCTGACAGGGGACTCCTGATCGGCATCGAAGTGACTGATCCCGCCGCCGGAGGCCTTGGCCGTGCGGACCGCGAGCGAGGCCTTGCGCACGAGCGAGCTCGGATCGTCCCGGGGGAGGCGGCAGGTGGCGATCCCGATGCTGGCGTCGACCTTCACTGTGTGCTCGACCCCGCCGGCGTTCACCCGCAGCGGTTCGTCGAGCTGGGAGAGCAGACCGTGCGCGACCCGCTCGGCCACCTCGCGGTCGGCGTCGGGCAGGAGCACGGCGAACTCGTCGCCACCGAGCCGGACCAGAGCCTGGGACGGCCGCAGTTCGGCTCGCAGCCGGCCGGCGATCTGGCTCAGCACGTCGTCGCCGCCGTCGGGGCCGAGGGTCGCCTTCAGCTGGGTGAACCGGTCGACGTCGATCAGCAGCAGGCCGATCCGATTTGTCCAGCCCCCCATGGCATCGCCGCCAGGGGCATCGAGCGCCTGCGCGGCGGCGGCCTCGTCGGTCAGGGCCGCCGAGAGCTCCTGGCGGGAGGCCAGCCAGGTCAGCCCCTCATTCGCCATGAGCCGAGTGTCCTCGCCTCACGGCCTGCCCTCAACCACCGGGCCGATGTTCTCACCGCCTGGCGGTACTCCACAGGCTCGGCCAGGAGACCCCCAGCTCCCCGGCCAGCTCGCGCAGCAGAGGCACGGACACGCCTACCACGCTGTGGTGATCGCCCTCCACCCCGCGCACGAACGCCGACCCCAGGCCGTCGATGGTGAACGCGCCGGCCACCCGCAGCGGCTCCCCGGTGGCGATGTAGGCGTCGATCTCGGCCTCGGTCAACCGGGCGAAATGAACCACGGTGGAGGCCACCGCGCCCAGGGTCCCGCCGCCGAACCCGGAATCGATCAGCCAGTGCCCCGTGTGCAGCACGCCGCTGCGCCCACTCATCTGCTGCCAGCGGGCCCTGGCCGTCGCGGCGTCCGCCGGTTTGCCGTGCACCACGCCGTCCAGCTCGAGCACGGAGTCGCAGCCGAGCACCAGCGCCCCGGGCGGCAGGTCGTCCCGGGCGGCGACGTCCTCGGCCTTGGCCCGGGCCAGCACCAGCACGACGTCCTCGGCGGCGTCGACGCCGTAATGGGAGACCACCTCGTCCTCGTCGACCGCGGAGACCACGACGAGCGGGTCGAGCCCGGCAGCGATCAGGGTGGCGCGGCGCGCGGGGGAGGCACTGGCCAGAACCAAGGTCATGGCGGTGAGGCTAGCGACGCGCGAGCATGGGCCACATGTCGAGCTCGGGTCCGTTCTTCGCCCCGCCCAAGTACGTCGACCGGATGGCCGACGGCACGGTGAAACAGGTCAACCCGTTCAGCGGTACCGAGGTCTGGACCGTGCCCGGTCGCGGCAACAGGCCGCTGGGGATCACGGTCGAGGACCCGGCGCCCCTCGGCCCGGACGACGAGGGCCGGCTGTGCGCGTTCTGCACCGATCGTTACCTGGACACTCCACCGGAGAAGTCGCGCCTGGTGCTCACCCCCGAGGGCTACCGGACGCGCATCGGAACGACGGTGGAGTCGCTGCACGACTCGGTTGCGCAGTTCCGCCGGATCCCCAACCTGTTCGAGATCATCTCCTACGACTACTGGCGGCAGAACTACGGCCATCAGCTGCCCGAGGCGGCGCGGGAGCACAAGGCGGCCTACCTCGCCACGGCGGCGGGGCGCGAGCACCTGCTCGCGCTGGTGGACACCCGGCTGCGCGCGGCGGGCACCGACCCGCACGGGCTCACCGAGGAGGCGCGGCTCGCCGTCGCCGACTCGTTCTTCGGGGGTGGGCACGACGTGATCGTCGGCCGGCGGCACGTGGTGGAGGGCGCCACGCACGTCGACCAGGTGGCCTCCTCGGGCACGCTCACCCCCGAGGAGCACTACCAATACACCCGGTTCACGGTCGGCGCGCTGCGGGAGATGTACCTGGCCAACCGGTACGTGCGCTACGTCGCGGTGTTCCAGAACTGGCTCAAACCGGCCGGTGCCTCGTTCGACCACCTGCACAAGCAGCTGGTCTCGATCGACGAGCGCGGGGTGAGCAGTGAGATCGAGCTGCAGCGGGTGCGGGCCAACCCGAACCTCTACAACGAGGTCGCGGTGAACTACGCCGGCTATCACAACCTCGTGGTGGCCGAGAACGACCACGCGATCGCCATCGCCGGGTTCGGCCACCGCTTCCCGGCGCTGGAGATCTTCTCCAAGAGTGCGCACAGCCAGCCGTGGAACCACACCGAGGCGGAGCTGCGCGGCATGTCCGACCTGATCCACGCCGCGCACGCCGCGACCGGGCCTGACGTGCCGTGCAACGAGGAATGGCACCACAAACCGCCGGACGTCGACGTGCCGATGCCGTGGCGAGTGGTGCTGAAGTGGCGCGTCTCGACCCTGGCCGGGTTCGAGGGCGGCACCAAGATCTACCTGAACACGATCTCGCCCGAGGCCCTGCGCGACCGGGTGGTGGACCGGCTGTTCCGGCTCAAGCAGGAGGGCCGGATCGCGCCGATGCGAATCGCCTTCGAGTGCGCCTGCGCGCCGAACTCGTTGCGGTACAACCCGGCCGTGCGCCGTGGCTCGGCGGCGGACCCGGAGTTCCCGCTGTGAGCCGTGATCAGGTGTACATGTCGTCGATCAGGTCGGCGTAGTCGCGGGTCACCACGGCGCGCTTGATCTTCAGGCTGGGGGTCAGCTCGCCCGAGGCCACATCGAGCTCGCGCGGCAGGATCCGGAACTGCTTGATCTGCTCCCAGCGGTTCAGGGTCAGGTTGACCGCGGCGATCGCCTCGTCGACGGCGTCGCGCACCCGAGGGTCGTTGGGCACGGCGTCGGCTGCGACTCCGTTGGCCGCCCCCCAGGCCGCGGCGGCGTCGGCGTCCAGGGCGACCAGGGCGCCGGGGAACTTGCGCCCGTCGGCCACCACGACGACCTGGCCGATCAGCGGGCTGCTCGCCTTGATCGAGCCCTCGATCAGGCTCGGGGCGATGTACTTCCCGCCGCTGGTCTTGACCAGGTCCTTCTTCCGGTCGGTGATCTTGACGAATCCCTCGCTGTCGATCTCGACCACGTCGCCGGTGGCCAGCCAGCCGTCGATCAGCGTCTCGGCGGTCTGTTCGGGCAGGTTGTGGTAACCGCGCATCACGCCGTCCGAACGCACCAGCAGTTCGCCGTCGGCGGCGACCTTCACCTCGGTGCCCGGCAGTGGGATGCCCACGGTGCCGATCTTCAGCGCATCCGGGCGGTTGACGATCGAGGCGCCGGAGCCCTCGGTCATGCCCCAGCCCTCGAGGATCGGCAGCCCGGCCGCGGCGAACCACTCCGAGATCTGCGGGGCCAGCGCCGCACTGCCGGAGATCAGGGTCTCGATCCGGCCCCCGAGCCGGGCCCGGATCTTGGTGAAGACCAGGCGGTCGGCGAGGGTGCGCTGCAGACCGAGCACCGGGGGGATCGACCTGCCGGCCTGCTCCCGGCGCACGCACTCGATGCCGGTCCGGAAGGCCCACTCGAAGATCTTCGCCTTCGGCCCACCCTCGTCCAGGGCGGTGGCGTTGACCCGGGCGTGCACCTTCTCGAAAATCCGGGGAGCGGCGGCCATGAAAGTGGGTTGGACCTCGGCCAGGTTCTCGACGATCTTGTCGATCCGGCCGTCGATCGCCGTGGCGAAGCCGATCCGCAACTGGGCCGCCAGCAACAGCTTGCCGAACGAGTGGGACAGCGGAAGCCACAGGAACTGCAGGTGGTCCGAGCGGACGATGCCGGTCTCCTCGATCGCCCCGCCGAGGTAGATCCAGTTCCTGTGGGTCAGCTCCACGCCCTTGGGTCGACCGGTGGTGCCCGAGGTGTAGATCAACGTGACCAGGTGCTCGGGCTGCAGGGCGGCGATGGCGTCGTCCACGGCGCTCGGATGCGCAGCCAGATGGGTGCGGCCGCGCTGGGCCAGCTCCTCGAGGCTGATCACCCACCCGTCGTGCCAGCTGCCGTCGTCGCCGGGCGCACCGAGGCCTCCGGTGTCGATCACGATCACGGTGCGCAGGGCCGGCATCTGTGCCCGGGTGGCGCGCAGCTTGTCCAGTTGGCCCTGGTCCTCCACGATCGCCAGAACGCATTCGGAGTCGGCGACGATGTAGGAGACGTCGCTGGCCTGGGTGTTCGGGTACACGGTGGTGGTCGCCCCGCCGGCCAGGATCACGGCGAGATCGCTCAGCACCCATTCCAGCCGTGTGGCCGAGGCGAGGGCCACCCTGTCTTCGCGCTGCAGACCGAGGGAGAGCAGCCCGGCGGCCAGTTCACGGGCCTGGGCGTCGGTCTGGGCCCAGGTCAGCGAGGTCCACCCGGTGGCGCTCGGGGACCGGAAGGCCTCCTTCTGGGCAAGCTGACGAACGCGCTCGCTGAACACGGCGGCGAGCGACTGGGGCTGCGACATCGGGCCTCCTCGACGGTGAGTGGCCCCATCATCGGCCCGCGCGGGCAGTTACGCCATTGTCATCCGGTGATTCGCTCCGATGCGGCGTAGACGTTGAATCTCCCGCCGCGGGAGAAACCGACCAGACTCAGTCCGGCGTCGGCGGCCAGGTCGACCGCCAGGGAGGAGGGCGCCGAGACCGCGGCGAGCACCGGGCAGCCCGCGGCGAGCGCCTTCTGCACCAGCTCGAACGAGGCCCGGCCGCTGACCTGGAGGATCGTTCCGCGTAGCGGCAGCCGCCCGGACTGCAGCGCCCAACCGACCACCTTGTCGACGGCGTTGTGCCGCCCGACGTCCTCGCGCAGGCAGAGCAGGTCCCCGGCTGCGGTGAACAGCGCGGCGGCGTGCACCCCACCAGTGCGCTCGAACGTCCGTTGTCGCTCTCGAAGCCGCTCGGGCAGCGAGGCGAGCAACTCCGCGCTGACCTGCACCTCGTCGCTGCGGACGTCGACGCTCGCCCGCCCGCGCACCTCCTCGATCGACTGCACGCCGCAGATGCCGCAGGCGCTGCTCACGTGCCGATGCCGGGCGGACGCCGGAGCAGGGACATGCGGGGCCAGGACCACCTCGACCACGTTGTGCGTAGGCTCCCCGTCGGCGTCGCGGGCGGCGTCCGGACAGTGCTGGGCGGTGATCACATCGGCCGGGCCGGCGATCACACCCTCGCCGACCAGGAACCCCAGGGCCAGCTCGAGATCGTGGCCAGGGGTACGCATGGTGACGGTGAACGTCTCCTCGCCGAGGCGGATCTCCAGCGGTTCCTCGACCGCCAGGATGTCTGCGCGAGAAGCGGGCGCCGCGCCGTCCGGCCCTACGCGATAGCGCAGGACCGGACGACGCGTGGTCATGGACACGGGCGCATCGTACGTTCGCCTACCCACCCGCGCCCGGGCGGTCAGCCGGCCGAGCGGGGCACCCCCATGCCGGGGTCGATCTTCGTGGGTCCGTTCTTGCCCGGCCGCACGTCGAAGTCGAAGATCGCCGTCGGGATGTAGACCGTCGAGCATGAGTTCGGGATGTCGACCACCCCGGACAGCCGGCCCTCGATGGGGGCGGCGCCCAGGATCATGTACGCCTGGATGTCGCTATACCCGAAGGACTGCAGGTAGTCGATCGCGTGCAGGCAGGCCCGCTGGTAGGACAGGTGCGAGTCGAGGTAGTGCTGGACGCCGTCCAGGGTCACCGAGGTGCCCGAGAAGGCCAGCCACTGGCTGTACTGCGGGTCGACGTTGCCGGGCATGAAGATCGCGTTCTCGCCCACCCCGTACTTCGACATGCCGTCCTTGATCACGTCGACGTGCAGGTCCATGAACCCGCCCATCTCGATCGCGCCGCAGAAGGTGATCTCACCGTCGCCCTGGGAGAAGTGCAGGTCGCCCATGGACAAGTTCCCGCCGTCGACGAACACCGGGTAGAAGACCCGGGTTCCCTTGGTCAGGTTCTTGATGTCCTGGTTGCCGCCGTTCTCCCGCGGGGGAGCGGTGCGGGCCGCCTCGGCCGCCACCCGGTCGAACTCGGCGCCGCTCAGGCTTCCCAGGATGGCGCTGTCCGGCAGCGGCGGCAGCGCCAGCGGCGGCACCCGGGTCGGGTTGGTGTCGATCAGGGCCTGCTCACGGGCGTTCCACTTCGCCAGCAGGGCGGACGACGGCGCGGTGCCCATCAGGCCCGGGTGCACGATGCCGGTGAAGGACACCCCGGGCACGTGGCGCGAGGTCGCGACGCCGCCCTGGAAGTCCCAGATCACCTTGTAGGCATCGGGGAACTGCTCAGTCAGGAAGCCGCCGCCGTTCCTCGTGGCGAAGACCCCGGTGTAGCCCCAGCCCTGCCCGGACAGCGGCCCGGAGTCCTCCTGCGGGATCGGCCCGACGTCGAGGATATCCACGATCAGCAGGTCGCCCGGCTGCACGCCCTCGACGGCGATCGGTCCGGACAGCACGTGCACCCCGGCCAGCGGGGCGTTCAGGACGTCGTCGGCCGAGTCGTCGTTGTGGATGGCTCCGTCGAACCACTCCCGGCAGTGCACCCGGAACGAGTCGCCGGGCCTGACCCGGACCTGCGCCGGGATGTCGGGGTGCCAGCGGTTGTGGCCGACGATGGCCTGGTCGGTGAAGGACCTGGTCGAGTCGAGGGGAAAGACGACCTCAGGCATGGCGGATCTCCTTCGTGAGGGCGGGGCGGCGATTCAGGCGACGGCGGGAGCCGGAGCTGGACTGGTCGTGCGAGCGGTGCGCAGGCGGGGGTAGAGCAGGCCGAACACGACGACGCCGAAGACGGCCCAGGCGATGGCCCAGCCGGCGTTGGCGCCGTCCCAGTTGTCGGTGAGCAGCAGGAAGGCCGGCAGGGCGCCGGTCACCCAGCCCTGCACCGCGGCCACGGCGCCGGTGTAGCGGCCGAGGTGATCCCAGCCGAGGGCGAGGACGAGGAAGAACAGGGTCCACAGGAAGGCCCAGTAGAGCCAGATCACCCCGAACGTCGGATCCTTGGACTCGGTGAAGCTGAGGTAGGCGTAGACCACGGCGCACACCGCGACGAAGCCGGAGAACCAGCCCAGGCCGGTGCCGTCGAGGCCGAAGAACAGGTTGAACGCCACGTACAGGTAGGTGAACCCGAAGAGGTACAGCCCGGAGGCGCCGAGGATCTGCGCGGCGTCGCCGTCTGCGGTGAAGATCAGGTAGGTCGGTGTGACCACCTGCAGCAGACCGACGAACACGTTCATCGGTGCCGCCGAGGTGTCCTTGACCCAGCCGAGGAGCATCGCTCCGTTGATGAACAGAACGGCTCCGACGTACAGGAGCCCGACATTGCCCATGAGGTGCCTCCCAGAATGTGCGTGAGGGTGGCGCAGGAGTGAGAGGTGACGAAACGCCATGTGCCGCAAGGAGAACGACAGGACTCATCGCGAGGCGATGCGCCTCGTGACGTGGCGATGGCACCCGGATCGAGCCGGGGAAGGGCTCAGGTCAGGGGCGCGGCAGCCGACGCAGCGCGGGGTTGGGTGGGGCGCTGCGACGAGCTCGGCCAGCGACCGACGGCAGTGCGGAGACCACGTCGGGTTCCGAACGGGACCGTTCGGAGCGGTCGAGCGCTGCCATCAGATGCCCCGGAGCCAGCGAGAGCCGGGGTGCGGTGAACACCCGTACGGCATCAGTCCCACAGGTCGGACATGGAGTGTCGGGCGGAGCGGTGCCGATCGGGAACGAGGCGTCGAATCGGTGGCTCGGACATCGGTAGGTGAAGGTGGCCATGGCACGTCCCCTCGGCGGAGTGAGGAGTGGAGCCGGATATGTCGCGTGACACCTTTTTCATCCTGATCAAGATGATGCGGGACAGTATTTCCGTGATGCCGTTGATCAGTCAACTGTCCCGCCAGGCCAAGTGCGCGGACTGTCCGAGCACCGAGGGTGGTAAGAGTGAGGTGTGCTGCTTCGCCAACTCGAGTACCTGACGGCGCTCGCCCGGGAACGTCACTTCGCCCGCGCGGCGCAGGCCTGCCACGTCAGCCAGCCGTCGCTGTCGGCCGGGATCGCGAAGCTGGAGGCAGAGCTCAAGGTCGCGATCGTCGTCCGCGGCCATCGTTTCGCGGGGTTCACCCCCGAGGGGGAGCGGGCGGTGGGCTGGGCCCGGCGGATCTTGGCCGACCGGGACGCGCTGCACGCCGAACTGGCCACCATGCGCACCGGGCTCGGCGGCCTGCTGCGGGTGTGCGCGATCCCGACGGCGGTGACCACGGCCTCGTTGCTGACCAGCGCACTGTGCCACGAGCACCCGGCGGTGCGGGTCCGGCTGGACTCCGGCTCGAGCCGCGACATCGTGCGCCGCCTGGTCGACTTCGACCTCGACGTCGGGGTCTCCTACGTCGACAACGAGCCGTTGGGGGAGTCCAGTCGGGTGATGCCGCTCTACCGCGAGCGCTACCTGCTGCTCACCCCGGACGACGGCCCACTGGGCGACCGGGACGAGGTCACCTGGGCGGAGATCGCCGAGGCTCCGCTGTGCCTGTTCAGCCGGGACATGCAGCACCGCCGGATCGTGGACGGCTGCTTCGCGGAGGCCGGCGTCGAGGTGACCCCGGCGATCGAGACCGACACGGTGGCCGCGCTGTACGCCCACGTCGCCTCGCACCGGTGGTCCACGGTGATCGCTCACGTGTGGCTGCAGACCTTCGCCGTGCCCGAGGGAATGCGGGTGGTGCCGCTGACCGGCCCCGAACGCACCCCGGCGGTGGGCCTGGTGCTCGCCGACCGTGAGCCCGAACCGACCCTGGTCAAGGCGCTGCGGGACGTGGCGACGCGCGCCGACCTGGCGGGCCGGCTGGACGCCCTGGTGCAGCGCCACACCGGCGGCTGAGGCGCCTTCTGATAGGCGCAGGCTGTGGCCCGATAGGAGAAAGCGTGCGCGGTGAGCTCGCCTAATCACCGGTTAGCCCACACCATGCAAGAGTCGGGGAAGATTCTGCTCGACGCAGGCGAGGCGAGAGGTGAGCCCGTTGGTCCAGACCCGCCCGGTCACGGAGGTCGTCGCCGACGCCGTCACGGCACAGGCAGGTCAGCCGGGACCACTGCTCGCCGTCCTGCACGAGATCGTCGCTGCGTTCGGGTACGTGCCGGTCGAGGCGGTCGGCCCGCTCGCCGCACAGCTGAACCTCTCCCGGGCAGAGGTGCACGGCGTGATCTCCTTCTACTCCGATCTGCGGACGACGCCGCCCGGGCGCACCGTGGTGCAGATCTGCCGGGCCGAGGCCTGCCAGGCCGTGGGGGCCGAGGCGCTGATGCACGAGACCGGCCATCGGCTGGGTGTCCAGCCCGAAACCACCCGCGGGGACGGCGCGGTGACCCTGGACGGGGTCTTCTGCTTCGGCAACTGCGCGTTGGGGCCTGCGGCCATGGTGAACGGCCGGCTGCTCGGCCGAGTCACCGCCGACCGGCTCGCCTCCCTGGTGGAGGGTGCTCGATGAGCGTGACCGTGTACCTCCCGCGGGACAGCGCCGCCCGCTCGGTCGGGGCGGACGACGTCGCCGCGGCGCTGGCTCCGGCGCTCGCCGACGCCGGGGTACCGTTGGTGCGCACCGGCTCTCGCGGCCTGTTCTGGCTGGAGCCGTTGCTCGAGGTGGCCGGCGCCGACGGCGTCCGGCACGCCTTCGGGCCGATCACTCCCGGCGATGTGCCGGGCCTGGTCGCCGCCGGGCTGCTCGGGGAGCCCGGCGGTCCGCCCCTGGCGCCGGGCGGGCATCCGCTGGCGCTGGGGCCGACCGAACAGATCCCCCAGCTGCGGGACCAGAACCGGGTCACCTTCGCCCGGGTCGGGGTGGTCGATCCGTTGTCGGCGCAGGACTATCTTGCCCACGGCGGAATGGTGGGGCTGCGTCGAGCGCTGACGATGACCCCGGCCGAGGTGGTGGCCGAGGTGACCGCGTCGGGGCTGCGCGGCCGCGGCGGCGCCGGGTTCCCGGCCGGGATCAAGTGGAGGACGGTGCTCGAGGCGCCCTCCTCGCCGTCCGCCCCGAAGTACATCGCCTGCAACGCAGACGAGGGTGACAGTGGCACCTTCGCCGACCGGATGCTGATGGAGGGCGACCCGTTCTCCACCCTGGAAGGGATGGCGATCGCGGCGTACGCCACCGGCGCCACGCAGGGCTTCGTCTACATCCGATCGGAGTACCCGGACTCCGTGGCGGTGATGCGCCAGGCGGTCGAGATCGCCCGTGCGCAGAGCTGGCTGGGCGCTGGCGTGCTCGGCTCGGCGCTGTCGTTCGACGTGACGGTGCGGGTGGGTGCCGGGGCCTACATCTGCGGCGAGGAGACCTCGATGCTCTCCAGCATCGAGGGCCGGCGCGCCGAGGTGCGGGCCAAGCCGCCGGTGCCTGCACTGCAGGGCCTGTTCGGCCGCCCCACGGTGGTGAACAACCTGCTCACCCTGGCCACGGTGCCGGCGGTGCTGGCGGGGGGCGCGCAGGCCTACGCGGACCTCGGGGTCGAGCGCTCGCGCGGCACCCAGGTGTTCCAACTGGCCGGGAACGTGGCCCGCGGCGGCATCGTGGAGACCGCGTTCGGAATCGGGCTGGGGGAGCTGGTCGACGTCTGGGCCGGCGGCACGGCGTCCGGGCGCCCGGTCGGTGCGGTGCAGGTCGGCGGCCCGCTGGGGGCCTACCTGACCCGGGACTCCTTCGACCTGCCGATGGACTACGAGGCGTTCGCCGCGGCGGGCGCGATGGTGGGCCATGGCGGGATCGTGGTCTTCGACGACACCGTCGATCTGATGGCCCAGGCCCGGTTCGCGATGGAGTTCTGTGCCGTCGAGTCGTGCGGCAAGTGCACCCCTTGCCGGATCGGCGCCGTGCGCGGCGTCGAGGTGATCGACAGGATCCGTGCGGGCGTGGACCGGGAGGCGAACCTGGCCCTGCTGGACGATCTGTGCGAGCTGATGACCGACGGATCGCTGTGTGCCATGGGCGGTCTGACCCCGATGCCGGTGCGCAGCGCGATGGCGCACTGGCGTGCATCACAACCCGCTGTGCAGCCGCAGGAGGCGCGATGAGCCTGATCGACGACGTCGACGACCGGGATCTCGGAACGCCGGCCCGGCAGGGCGCTGCCACCACCACCGTCACCATTGACGGCCGCACGGTGTCGGTGCCGGCGGGCACCTCGGTGCTGCGCGCCGCGGGCCTGGCCGGGGTCGACATTCCGAAGCTGTGCGCCACCGACTCGCTGGAGGCGTTCGGCTCGTGCCGGATGTGCCTGGTCGAGGTGGACGGCGTGCGCGGTACGCCGGCGTCGTGCACCACGCCGTGCCGCGACGACATGGTGGTGCACACCCGGTCGGACAGGCTGAACCGGTTGCGGCGCAACGTGATGGAGCTCTACATCTCCGATCACCCCCTGGACTGCCTGACCTGCGCCGCCAACGGCGACTGCGAGCTGCAGGACATGGCCGGCGTGGTCGGGCTGCGCGACGTGCGCTACGGCTACGCGGGGGAGAACCACCTCGACGCGCCGACCGACTCCTCCAACCCGTACTTCGACTTCGAGTCGAGCAAGTGCATCGTCTGCTCGCGCTGCGTGCGGGCCTGCGACGAGGTACAGGGCACCCTGGCGCTCACCATCAGCGGGCGCGGCTTCGGCTCCAAGGTCGTTGCCAGCGAAGGGGTTCCGTTCTTCGACTCCGAGTGCGTCTCCTGCGGCGCCTGCGTGCAGGCATGCCCGACGGCCACGCTCACCGAGAAGTCGGTGATCGAGCTGGGCACACCGACCCGGGTGGTCAAGACCACCTGCGCCTACTGCGGAGTCGGCTGCTCGTTCAAGGCCGAGCTGGCCGGCGACACCGTGGTGCGGATGGTGCCGGACAAGGCCGGCGGTGCCAACGAGGGCCACTCCTGTGTGAAGGGCCGGTTCGCCTGGGGGTATGCCACCCATGCCGAACGGGTGCTCTCACCGATGGTGCGCGACTCGGTCGAGGAGCCGTGGCGCGAGGTCACCTGGGACCAGGCGATCGGGTATACCGCCCGCCGGCTGCGCGAGATCCAGGCGGCGCACGGGGAGGGCTCGATCGGAGCGATCAGCTCCTCGCGGTGCACGAACGAGGAGGTGTACGTCGTCCAGAAAATGGTGCGGGCGGCGTTCGGCAACAACAACGTCGACACCTGCGCCCGGGTCTGCCACTCCCCGACCGGGTACGGGCTGAAGCAGACCTTCGGTACCTCGGCCGGCACCCAGGACTTCAAGTCGGTGGACACAGCCGATGTGATCGTGGTGATCGGCGCCAACCCGACCGACGGCCACCCGGTGTTCGCCTCCCGGATGAAGCGCCGGCTGCGCCAGGGCGCTCAGCTGATCGTGATCGACCCGCGCCGGATCGACCTGGTGCACTCGCCGCACATCGAGGCGGCGCACCACCTGCAACTGGCGCCGGGAACGAACGTGGCCGTGGTGAACGCTCTGGCGCACGTCGTGGTGACCGAGGGCCTGATGGACGAGGCGTTCGTGGCCGAGCGGTGCGAGGGCACGGCGGAGTGGGCGGAGTTCATCGCCCGCGAGGAGAACAGCCCGGAGGCGGTGGAGGCGATCACCGGGGTGCCGGCGTCCGAGTTGCGCGCCGCCGCCCGGTTGTACGCGAGCGCGCCGAACGCGGCGATCTACTACGGCCTCGGGGTCACCGAACACAGCCAGGGCTCGACCATGGTGATGGGCATGGCGAACCTGGCCATGGCCACCGGCAACATCGGCCGGGACGGCGTCGGGGTCAACCCGCTGCGCGGGCAGAACAACGTGCAGGGCTCGTGCGACATGGGATCGTTCCCGCACGAGCTGCCCGGGTACCGGCACGTCTCCGACGACGCCGTGCGACACACCTTCGAGACCCTGTGGGGCGCGACGCTGCTGGCCGAGCCGGGGTTGCGGATCCCGAACATGTTCGACGCCGCCGTGGACGGGTCCTTCCGGGCGCTGTACATCCAGGGCGAGGACCTGGCCCAGTCCGACCCGAACACCGCCCACGTGCTGGCGGCGCTGCGGGCGATGGACCTGGTCGTCGTCCAGGACCTGTTCCTGAACGAGACCGCGAAGCTGGCGCACGTGTTCCTGCCGGGTACCTCGTTCCTGGAGAAGGACGGGACCTTCACCAACGCCGAGCGCCGGATCAACCGGGTGCGCCCGGTCACGCCGCCGCGCAACCTCGACTCCGAGGGTGTGGGCAAGCACGAGTGGGAGATCGTCTGCGACGTGGCCCAGGCGATGGGCTACCCGATGAGCTACTCCCACCCGCGCGAGATCATGGACGAGATCGCGATCACCACTCCGACCTTCGCCGGGGTCTCGTTCGACCTGCTGGACAAGGTCGGATCGGTGCAGTGGCCCTGCAATGCGGCGGCGCCGTCCGGGACGCCGATCATGCACGTGGATGGTTTCGTGCGTGGGAAGGGGCATCTGATCCCGACCCCGTACGTGGCGACCCAGGAGCGCTCGACCCGCAAGTACCCGCTGATCTTGACCACGGGGCGGATCCTGAGCCAGTACAACGTCGGGGCGCAGACCCGGCGGACCGAGAACGTGCGCTGGCACCCCGAGGACGTGCTGGAGATCCACCCGCACGACGCCGAGGTGCGCGGGGTGCGCGAGGGTGACACCGTGCGCCTGGCCTCGCGGGTGGGGGCGACCACCCTGAAGGCCCGGATCGCCGACCGGATGCCGGTCGGCGTGGTCTACACCACGTTCCACCACCCGGTGACGGGTGCGAACGTGGTCACCACCGAGAACTCCGACTGGGCGACCAACTGCCCGGAGTACAAGGTGACCGCGGTACAGGTCGAACTGGGAGGGGTGCGGTGACCGACACGGACTCAGCGGTGGTGCCCGAGGTGCGCCTGGCCAACGACATCGCCCGGCAGTTCGCCCACCTGGCACCCGATGCCGCCGCGAAGGAGGTCGCCGCCCACATCGCCGCCTTCTGGGACCCCCGCATGCGCGCCCGCCTCGAGTCCCACATCGCCTCCGGCGGCGAATCCCTCGACCCCCTGGTCGAAGCTGCCCTGCGCCCCGCCCACCCTTGACCTCGCGGGCGCAACGTCACGCCGTGCCCGCTGGGGATGGGTATGACGCCGCACAGTCGACGGTGGACACTGACTCGGTGTGACCAATGGGCGCTGCCGCGCAGCAGCGTTCAGGACATCGCCATGGCTCCATAGCCACGCCAGAGGAGCATTCCGAGGGCCCAGAGCACGACCCAGGCCAGCGCGGACGTCTCCCGGCAGGGCAGCCAGCGCCACATCTGCATCACGACCGGGAACCACAGCACCAGCCAGGGAAGCATCTGGACTGCTCGCGCGGCCAACGCGGTGCTCAGAACCTGTCGCGAGCCGGCGAGCCGGCGAGCGGGCCCGGCGGCCGTCTGCAGCGCGAGGGCGTGGCGCGGCGTCAAGGCCCGCACCCGCACCAGGTCGCGGGGCAGGTCGAGCCAGAGCTACCAGGTCGGGTGCCCGACTCGGGCGAGGTCGTCGTAAAGCTGGACCTGATCCTCAGCGAACCGGTCGCGGTGGGCGCGAGGCATCAGCCGAAGCGCGGCCCGGTAGCAGCGTGCGCCGAACCGGGGCCGGTTGCTGATCATGTCGTGCTCAGCTGAGGCCCGCTGGGGCGCCAGGCGCGGCGGTCGATCCCGGCCACGGCTGCGCGCTCGAGGATGCTGTGCAGCCGGTCCAGCTCGAGCACCAGCGCGGCACGTCCTCGCGGGGTGAGCCGGTAGTAGCGCCGCCGGACGTCGTCGAGCTCGGGGGCGGGCCGCTCGGCGACCTCTTCGATCTGGCCGCCGTCGATCAACCGGCCGATCGCCGCGTACAGGGCGCCCGGACCGAGTCGTTCGCCGTTCTTGCGCGCGGTCATCATGATCCCGTAGCCGTGCAGATCGCCGCTGGTGAGGGCGATCAATACCTGCAGATGCGAGCCAGGCAGGGCCATGGCCAAACTATATCGCGATCGGATACAAAGCGTCCCCGCGGGGACGCCTTTCCATCAGCCGCAGCAGCACGGCCTCAGAGGGCACCTCACTACGCCCCCATGAGTGGTGGCTAGCCTGGCCCGGTGACCACACCTGACATGCTCGGCGAGCTCCGGGGCGACGGCCTCGAGGCGGTCGAGGCTCTGCCGGCGCCGCGGGTGAGGGTGCGGCGCGCCGTCCGGGCGGTGATCGAGCGCGACGGCCTGCTCCTGATGACCTACGCCGTCGCTGTGGGCGACTACGGTTTCCCCGGCGGCGGCATCGAGGAGGGCGAGACCAGGGACGACGCTCTGCGCCGTGAACTGCGTGAGGAGATCGGCGCCGAACTGCTCGCGGTCGTCGGGGGTCTCGGTGTGGTGGTGCAGCGACGGCCATCACACCGTCCGGACGCCGACATCCTCGAGGTGGTGCACGAGTACGTGCTCTGCACGGTGGCCGAGGAACGTCACGAGACACGGCTCGAGGTCTACGAGCGCGAGCTCGGTCTCGAGCCGCGGTGGATCGACCCCGGTGTGGCCCTGACCACCAACCGGTCGGTGCCGGGGCACCTGCTCCCGGCCAATCCGTGGATCCCCCGGGAGATCTTCATGCTCGAGTGGCTGGCTTCGCGTCGGGCGGCTTCAGGGAGTTGTGGCGACTTCGTACACGCAGACGGTGCAGAACCCGCCACCACCCCTGGCGACCAGGAGCGCGGCGGGCGCTGAGTGCGCTCTAGCGGGTGGCGGTGCCGGAGCGCAGGAGGTTGCCGCGGGCGGTCGGCCACGGGGTGACCCCGGCCTTCGAGCCGGGCACGGTGTAGACGTCGAGGCCGTGGTCGATCGAGGTGGTCACGATCTCAAGGGTGCCGTTACCGTCGAGGTCGGCGATGGACGGTGCCGCGGCGATGCCGATCCCGTTCCCGTCGCTCGCCTGCTTGGGCAGGCGCTGGTCACTGATCCTCGCCCCCTTCGCGGACAGCACCACGAGCCGCCCGCTGTTCGCCGCCAGGCCGTAGACGCCGAACACCAGCTCGCTCGCCCCGTCCCTGTTCAGGTCGGCGGCAACGACCTCGGAGGCGAAGGTGCGCGCCTTGCCCGGGGCGTACCCCCAGCGCCACAACCGCTTCCCGGTCGAGCTGATCGCGTAGACGTACCCGTCGGCGCCCGGGAAGACGATCTCCGGCTTGCGGTCGCCGGTCAGGTCGACCAGGGTCGGCGCCGGGATCCCGCTCGGCGGGTACCAGTCGCCGTCACTGCGCACCACGGGCTTGCCGGTCAGCGGCAGGGTCTCGAAACCCTTGTGCCGCCGACCCGAACGCATCCCCTTGCCCTGCGCGCCATCGAGCACCATGACGGCGTGCGCCTGGGTCTCGTACGGCTCCTTCTTCTCCACGTTGGGGATGCCGATCACCTCGGCCCTGCCGTCGCTGTCGAGGTCGCCGACGGACGGCGGGGAGGCTGTCCACTGCAGCCAGGGCGTGGTGGCCACGCTCGGCCAGGCGCCGGAGTGCGCGTGCAGGTGCCGGTCCTCGACCGCGGGGGCGAGCCAGCGGATGAACTGGCCCCAGCCGAGGCGCTTCCCGCTGAAGCCGCTCTGCCGGTTGGTGTACCAGCTCGAGGCGAGCACCGAGGTGCCGTCGTGATTGAACAGGTTGATCTGGTGGTTGTCGTAGGTGACGACGATCTCGAGCTGCGTGTCGTCGTCCAGTTGGCCGATGCCCACGTTCAGCCCGTAGGCGCCATAGCCGTGGTTGCCGTAGCCGTTGAAGTCGGCGTCATTCCCCTTGCCGCGCAGCGTGTTGTACCGCGGCCAGGCCGGCTTGTGACCGGCGGCTGGCTGGTAGAGGCGGCCGTTCGCCGCGAAAACGAAGACCTGAGCGCCGGAGCTCGAGGTGTTCGTGGTGCTGGCCACGACCTCGACCGTGCCGTTGCCGTCGAGGTCTGCGGCAGCCAGCCCGCGCACCTCCGGGCTCTGCCCGCCGCTGGTCGCCGACGCCGGCCAGCCCTTCTTGACCACCAGCTTCCCGCCACGCCATTCGTAGGCACCGACCGTGCCGCTGCCACCGACCACGATCTCGCGGACGCCGTCCCGGTCGAGGTCGGCGACGACGGACGGCGCGTACACCCGGCCCGTGGTCGCGGTGCCGGTGGCCAGTCGCTTGCCGGCGGCCGAGTAGACGTAGGTGGAGTAGAGCGGAGCGACGATCTCCAGCTTCTTGTCGCCGTTCAGGTCGACCAGCGCGGGGGAGGAGAACCAGCCGGTCTGGCCGGGGTCGATCCGACGGACGTGCACCGGCGCCTTCACCGCGGCGGTGAGTGCCGCGGCGGGGGCGGCAGCGGCGCGCGCGGCAGCGGCTGGTGAGATCGTGGCGGCTGGTGCCGCAGTGGCCGCGGGGGCCGTCGACCCGGCGGCGGCGGGTGCGGCGGCGATCGAGCCCGACGCCGGTGCTGGAGGCTGCCCGCAGGCGGCGAGGGCGAACAGCGCGATCAGGGCGGGGACGGCGAGGATGCCGGTGCGACGAACCACGCCGGAACGCTACCGGCGGATGGGTATCGCCTCCGTCAACCGTGGATCAAGCCGGTGTTGGTGGTCGGGCCGGGCTCACTGGTCTCTGGGCTGGCGGCGGCGCCCGCGGGCCCACACCCCGGCGACGGCGCCGAGCCCGGCGAGCACGGCGCCGAGCCCGATCAGCAGCTTCGCGCCGCTGCCCAGGCCGGCCGTGGCAGAGGCCGGATCGAGCGGGTCCACCGGAGCCCCGGCCGCCGGGGAGGAGGCCACGACCGGCTCGCCCGGCGCGATCGAGGTGGCGCCGGGCACGACCAGGGTGAAGCGGAAGGACCCCGAGATGGGGTGGCCGTCGGCGCTGGTCACCCGCCAGAGCACCGTGTAGGCCCCGTTGGGCAGATCCGCGGGCAGGCTGCCGGTGACCACCGGGCCGCTCGTGGTGACCCGGCTGGCCACGGGCCCGATCGGCCCGGTGACCCGCAGTTGGGCGGTGCCCTCGAGCACGTTCTCGGTGTAGGTGAGGCGGACGGCGTCCGGCGCGGTGGTCAACGCCGACCCGTCGGCGGGCTCGAAGCTGCGCACCCCCGAGTGTGCCTGGGCAGCGGGGGCCGCGAGTCCCGTCAGCGAGCCCAGTGCGCACAGCACGATGAGGAGCAGCCGGCCCAGGCGTCCAGAACTCATGCCCGCAGTCTGTCAAACCCCGCCAGCGGTCATGACGGGAGCCCGGCCGTTCAGCCGGCAGCGATCTCGACGACGTCGACCGCGGCGGCGCGGCGAGCGGATTCGGCAGCCGTCGCCAGCACCGTCTGCACCTGCAGCGCGTCCGCGAAGTCGGGGATCGGAGCCACCGGCTCACCCCCGCCGAGCACGGTCAGGATGTCGGCCGCCTGGTGGGTGAAGGTGTGTTCGTAGCCGATCGGGTGCCCGGCCGGCCACCAGGCGCCCACCCACGGGTGCCCTGCCGCGCCGTCCCCGACCTCGATCGTGGTCCAGCCACGGACGGCGGCCGGTGCCGCGCCGTCGACGTAGCCGAGCCGGCCCATCTCGTCGAACTGGAAGCGCAGGGCCCCTCGATCGCCGTGGATCTCGAATCCGTGCGTGTTGTGGTGGCCGAGGCTGAACCGGGTGGCCTCGAAGCTCGCGGTGGCCCCGCCGGCCAGTTCGCCGATGAACAGCACGGCGTCGTCCACGGTGTGGCTGGGCACGAACGTCTTCGTCAGCGCCCCGGCGATCCGGCTCACGGGCTCGCCCGTGACGAACTGCACGATGTCGACGATGTGCGCGGCGATGTCGCCCAGGGCGCCCGACCCGGCGACCGCGGCGTCGAACCGCCATACGTCCCCGGCGTCCTGCCCCCACTGCGACAGGTAGGTGGCGCGGACGTGCCGCACGGTGCCGATCCGGCCCTGGCGGACCAGCTCGCGGGCCAGCGCGATGGCCGGCACCCGGCGGTAGCTGAACCAGACGAAGGTCCGCCCGGACGCCGCGGTGGCGGCTGCCGCCATGGCGCGGGCATCGGCCAGCGTTGCGGCGAGGGGCTTCTCGCAGGCCACGTGTTTGCCCGCCTCCAGCGCCGCGATCGCGGCGTCGCGGTGGGCGTCGTTGGGGGTGCAGATGTCGATCAGGCCGATCGCCGGGTCGCGGACCACGGCCGCCGGGTCGGTCGAGGCGTGCTGCCAGCCCCAGCGGTCGGCGAACTCCTGGGTGGCCTGCGGATGCCGGCCGGCCACCGTGTGCAGCACGGGCCGGCGTGGGACGTCGAAGAACCGGGGCACCTGGCTCCACGCGTTGGAATGCGCCCGCCCCATGAACTTGGTCCCGATCATGCCGATGGCCAGCTCGCTGCTCATACCCGCAGCCTAGGCCCGCGCCCAAACCTGCTCATGCTCCGCGGGGGTACATGTATCGGCCTCTGACAACGCTGTCGCGTGTACCCCCGCGGAGCATGAGCAGGTTTTCGGGGGGTGGGGTCAGCGGGGCCAGAAGGAGGTGCGCCAGGTGTGGTCGCTGGGGGCGGCGGGGGCGCCGCCGGAGAGGACCTGGGTGATCCGGTGGGAGTGGGCCCTGGTCCAGGCGGACGCCGTGGGCTCCGGCTCCGACTCGCCGCCGGCGCCGGAGCGGGCGCCCACGATCGCGAGGATCGCCGCCACTTCCTCCGGGGTGGCATCCCCATTGATCACGCGAAGCACCGGCTGGGTCGGCCGGTCGGCCGTCTGGCCGGTCATAGCGGGATGTTCCCGTGCTTCTTCGGCGGCAGCGACTCCCGCTTGGTGCGCAGGGTGCGCAGCCAGCGGGCCACCTCGACCCGGGTCCGCGAGGGCGGGATCACGGCGTCCACATAGCCCCGCTCGGCCGCGATGTAGGGGTTGGCCAGGGTGTCCTCGTACTCGGTGACCAACTGGCGGCGGGCGCCGTCCAGATCGCCACCGCTCTCGGTGACCGCCTTCAGCTCGCCGCGATACAGGATGTTCACCGCGCCCTGGGCGCCCATCACCGCGATCTGCGCGGTCGGCCAGGCCAGGTTCACGTCGGCGCCCAGGTGCTTGGACCCCATGACGTCGTAGGCGCCGCCGTAGGCCTTCCGGGTGATGATGGTGACCTTGGGCACGGTCGCCTCGGCGTAGGCGTAGATCAGCTTGGCGCCGCGGCGGATGATTCCGTTCCACTCCTGGTCCGTGCCGGGCAGGAAGCCGGGCACGTCGACGAAGGTCAGCACCGGGATGTTGAACGCGTCGCAGGTGCGCACGAACCGGGCCGCCTTCTCCGAGGCGTCGATGTCGAGCGTGCCAGCGAACTGCATCGGCTGGTTGGCCACCACACCGACCGAGCGGCCCTCCACTCGGCCGAAGCCGATCACCATGTTCGGCGCGAACAGCGGCTGCACCTCGAGGAACTCGCCGTCGTCCAGCACGTGCTCGATCACGGTGTGCATGTCGTAGGGCTGGTTGGGCGAGTCCGGCACCAGGGTGTCCAGCTCGAGATCCTCCGCCGACACCTCGTCGTCCACGTCGGGGGTGAAGATCGGCGGGTCGGACAGGTTGTTGCTGGGCAGGAAGCCGAGCAGGCTGCGCACGTACTCGATCGCGTCGTCCTCGTCGGCACCGAGGTAGTGCGCATTCCCGGAGCGCGTGTTGTGCGTGCGGGCGCCGCCGAGCTCCTCGAAGCCGACTTCCTCGCCGGTCACCGTCTTGATCACGTCGGGGCCGGTGATGAACATGTGCGAGGTCTGGTCGACCATCACCGTGAAGTCGGTGATCGCGGGGGAGTAGACCGCCCCGCCTGCGCACGGGCCCATGATCAGGGAGATCTGCGGGATCACGCCGGAGGCGTGCACGTTGCGCAGGAAGATCTCCCCGTAGAGGCCGAGGGAGACCACGCCCTCCTGGATTCGGGCGCCCCCGGAGTCGTTGATGCCCACCACCGGGCAGCCGATCTTCATCGCCAGGTCCATCACCTTGACGATCTTCTCGCCGAAGACCTCGCCCAGGCTGCCGCCGAAGACCGTGAAGTCCTGCGCGAACACGCACACCTGTCGGCCGTCGATGGTGCCGTGACCAGTGATCACGCCGTCGCCGTAGGGCCGGTTCTGGTGCAGGTTGAAGTTGCGGCTGCGGTGGCGGGCCAACTGGTCGAGCTCGACGAAGGAGCCCGGGTCCATCAGGGCCTCGATCCGCTCCCGGGCGGTCTTCTTACCCTGGGCGTGCCGCTTGTCGATCGCCGTCTGCGACCCCGCGTGCAGCGCGGCGTCGTGCCGCCGCTCGAGATCCTCGAGTTTGCCTGCGGTGGTGTGGATGTTGATGTTGTCGGGCACCTCGGTACCGCCGGCGCCACGGACGTGCACTTCAGCCGGTTGCGAGCTCATTCCGGCAGCGTATTGCGCCCTGGGGCGTTGGACAGTGCCACCGCAGCGGCGCACATCACACCGTGCCACCGCGGGCGTGGACGTCAGCGCGTAGCGTCGTCGGGGTGAGCGAGAACCGGTACGCCGACCTGGACCGCCCCCCGCTCAGTGCGGCGGCGCTGACCGTGGCGCTGACCGGGCCGGACGGCGGGTGGCGGTCGGTCGAGGTGGTGCCCGAGACCGGGTCGACCAATGCGGACGTTGCGGCGCGCGCCGCCGCCGGGCAGGCCGAGGGTCTGGTCCTGGTCGCCGAGCATCAGAGTGCCGGCCGTGGGCGGCTGGCCCGGAGTTGGTCAAGCCCGGTGCGCTCCTCGCTCTCGGTGTCGGTGCTGCTGCGCCCGGACGGCGTGCCCGTCGAACGCCTGGGCTGGCTGCCACTGCTCGCCGGGCTGGCGGTGGTCGATGCGCTCACCCATCGCTGTGGCCTGACGGCGCGGCTGAAGTGGCCGAACGACGTGCTGGTGGCGGAGGAGGACGTCGAGCGGAAGGTGTGCGGCATCCTGGCCGAGGTCGTGCCTGGGCCAGGCTCCGCCCGGGCGGTGGTGCTCGGCGCCGGGATCAACGTGACCCAGCGCCGGGCCGAGCTGCCGGTGGAGACCGCGACCTCGTTGCGCCTGGCCGGAGCGGCCAACACCGACCGCGACACCGTGCTGCGTGCCTACCTGCGCGCGCTCGCCATCCGCTATCGGGCGTTCGTCGCTGCACAGGGGGACCCGCGGGCGAGCGGCCTGGGCCCGGCCTACCGGGAGGCCTGTGCCACCCTCGGCCGCGAGGTCGAGGTGCACCTGCCCGCCGGCCGGGTGGATCGCGGGCAGGCTCAGGAGGTGGACGACGACGGCCGGTTGGTGGTGCTCGTGGGCGACGAACCGCGACCGTTCGCCGCCGGTGATGTGGTCCACCTGCGCGGTCCGGCGTGACCAACGCCCCATCGAGCGGGCATTCTGGCGGTATGGGATTCCCCGCGAAGCTGCTCGGGCCGGGTGAGCGCCTGGTGCTGCTGCTTCGGCCGCATGCCAAGGCGCTGATCGCTCCGGTCCTCGTGCTGCTGGTCACCGCCCCTCTCACGGCCTTCTTCGCCGGGCTGGTGCCGGACGGTGCAGCCCAGCTCTGGATGCGGGTGGCGCTGGTGGCGGTCGAGGTGCTCGTGTTCGCCCGGTGGGTGATCTGGCCGTTCCTGGTCTGGTGGAACACCATCTACGCAATCACCGACCGTCGGCTGGTACTGCGCCAGGGTGTGTTCAACCGCTCGGGCCATGACATGCCACTGAGCCGGCTGAACGATGTCAAGTTCTCGCACAACGTGGTCGAGAGGGTGCTCGGCTGCGGCACGCTGGTGGTCGAATCCGCGGGTGAGGTGGGTCAGCTGGTGCTGACCGACGTCCCACGGGTGGAACAGGTGCAGCGCACGCTGTACCGGCTCTCCGACGGCATCCGTGCCATGGCTGCCGGAGCACCGGCCCCCGCCCTCGATGCGGCGCTGGACGACGTCGACCCGGATGACAACGCGACCCAGGTGCTCGACCGCCGCCACGGCCGCGACGACCCGTGAGCGAGGTGTCGGACGAGCCGACGGAACAGCCCGCCACGGCCGCCGACCTCGAGCATGTGCTGCTGGGCGGGGCCCGCCGGTGGCGCCGCCGAGAGGTGGCGAAGTCGGTCGGCGTCTCCCTGTTGTCGGCGCGGAAGCTCTGGCGCGCACTGGGTTTCGCCTCGGTCGACGACGAGGATGTGGCGTTCACCGACGCCGACGCCGACGCCCTGGAGCGCACCGTCTCGATGGTGCGCGACGAGATGCTCGACGAGGACACCACGATCGCCTTCGCCCGGGCCCTGGGCCAGACCACCGACCGGCTGGTCAGCTGGCAGGTCGAGGCCCTGATGGAGCACCTGGTCAGCTGCCCGCACCCCGACTGCGCCAGCGGCAGCGCCACCGGGGCGGTCGCGCACCTGTCCGGGATCGTGGAGGACCTCGAGGCCTTGCTGGTCTATGCCTGGCGGCGCAAGCTGGCCGCCGCGGTATCGCGGCTGGAGCACCCCCCGGCCGGCCAGGACGCGCCGTCCGGCAAGCTCACGGTCGGGTTCGCGGACCTGGTCTCCTACACCCGGCTCTCCCAACGGCTCACCCAGCGTGAGCTCGGGGTACTGGTCCAGAGGTTCGAGGGCCTGGCCTCCGACGTGGTCACCGCCGGCGGCGGACGGGTGATCAAGACAGTCGGCGACGAGGTGCTCTTCACCGCCGACGACCCGCTCTCGGCCGCCGTGATCGGGCTGTCGCTGTCGGAGCGGATGGCCGTGGACGAGGTGGTTCCCGACGTCCGGGTCGGGATCGCGCACGGCCTGGTGCTGCGCAGCCTCGGCGACGTGTACGGCTCGATCGTGAACCTGGCCAGCCGGCTGACCGCGCTGGCCGAACCGGGCACCGTGGTCACCGATCCGAACACCGCCTCGATGCTCGCCCGGCACGAAGGGCTGGTCCTGGTGCCGCAGCGTCGGCGTCAGGTGCGTGGGTTCGGCCCGCTGCAGCCGCTGCTGGTCACCCGGGCCGGGCCCACCGAGCAATTGATCGACATCGACTGATCACCCCGGCGGCACCCGCCGATACGCTGCCCGGTATGGGCGGTCAGGTAAGGGTGAGCCGGCACGGCGAGCGACGCGAGGTGGCCGAGCTCGTGCTCGACCGCCCCGAGGCGCTGAACGCGCTGTCCACCGCGTTCGTCACCCAGCTGCGCGACACGCTGCGCGACCTGCGCGCCGAGGCCGAGTCGGGCGCGGTGCGGGCCGTGGTGGTCTCCTCCAGCCAGGAGCGGGCGTTCTGCGTCGGGGCCGATCTGCGCGAGCGGAACTCCTTCACCGATGACGACCTGCGCGCCCAGCGGGTGGTCTACCGGTCCATGGTGTCGGCGTTCCGGGAGCTGCCGGTGCCGGCGGTGGCCGCCGTGGCCGGCTACGCGATGGGCGGTGGATTCGAGCTGGCCCTGCTCTGCGACCTGATCGTGGTCGACCCCACCGCCGTGCTGGCCCTGCCCGAGGTCTCGGTCGGGGTGGTGCCGGGTCTGGGCGGCACCCAGCTGCTCTCCCGCCGGGTCGGGCTGGCCCGCGCCGGGGACCTGATCTTCACCGCCCGGCGGGTCGACGCGGCCGAGGCGGTGGCGCTGGGTGCCGCGGACCGGCTGGCTGCGCCCGGTCAGGCCCGCGAGCTGGCGATCGAGCTGGCAAACATCATCGCCGGGCACTCCCCGGTGGGGGTGCTCAATGCCAAGCGGGCGCTGCGGCTGGGCTTCGACACCGACGTCGCCTCAGGCCTGGAGATCGAGGACGCCGCCTGGCGGGCCACCGCCTTCTCGGCCGACCGGGCCGAGGGCGTGCGGGCCTTCGTGGAGAAGCGCCCTCCCCAGTGGCCCGGGATTCACTGAGCTCAGCACCTCCCCCCGGTGATCACCGTCAGATCGTAGAAATCCCCCAGTAGGTGGGGGGAGACAGCGATCTAGCGGCGATCATGGTCGTGTGGGCGCGCGGGCGGGGTGGGCACTTGGTGTGGGGGTCAGGGCGAGGGCGGGACCAGGGCGCTCTCCGGCTCCTGGGGCTCCTCGGCAAACTCGTTGAAGACGTAGCGTCGGTAGGCCCAGAACCGGAATAGGGTGCCCAGGCCGATGCCGATCACGTTGCCCGAGATGTTGTCGGCGAGCGGTGAGGTGAAGCCGAGGACGTCGTGCGAGATGGACAGGCAGACGACCGAGATCACCAGCCCGACCATGTTCATCACCACGAACAGGACCAGCTCGCGGGCCGGTGTGGCCTGACGTCGATGCCGGAAGGTCCAGTACCGGTTGCCGAGCCAGGCCCACAGGATGGCCACCGAGGCCGACGCGATCTTGGCCAGTTTCTCGTGGCCGTCCATCGGGGGCGATCCGGCGCCCGGCCACAGGCCGGTGGTCAGCAGGTTGAACAGACCCACATCGAGCACGAACGCGATGGCCCCGATGGCACCGAACTTCAGCGCCTCGCGGTAGACCAGGTTCATGGCCTCGCGCAGACGCGCGATCAGTTGGTGCAGCCCCACGCCAAGGAGGGTACCCGGCCACCCCGGGGCTCACCCGCTGGCTACCCTGTCGGGCGTGACGGGCGGATTCCCTCGAGTGGGCATGGTCGGCGGCGGGCAACTGGCACGGATGACCCAACCCGCGGCGGTGGAGCTCGGTGTGCGTCTGGCCGTGCTGGCCGAACGGGCCGACGACAGCGCCGCCCAGGTCGTCCCGGCGACCATGATCGGTAGCCACCTGGACGCAGAGGCCGTCACCGCGTTCGCCCACGGGTGCGACGTGCTCACCTTCGATCACGAACACGTGCCCACCGACCTTCTGCACGCGCTCGAGGACAGCGGTGTCGCCGTCCGCCCGGGGCCCGAGGCGCTCGTGCACGCCCAGGACAAGGCGACCATGCGGGCCCGGCTGGCCGACCTCGGCGTCCCGGTGCCCCGCTGGGCGCTGGTGCGCGATGCCGTCGAGCTGGCCGCGTTCGCGCAGGCGCCGGACGGGCCGGGCTGGCCGGTGGTGCTGAAGACCACCCGGGGCGGCTACGACGGCAGGGGCGTGCTGGTGGTCTCCTCGGTGGACGAGGCCGCCGACTGGCTGGCCCACCGCGAGGTGCTGCTGGCCGAGGAACGGGTCAGCTTCTCCCGTGAGCTCGCGGCGCTGGTGGCGCGCAGCCCCTCCGGGCAGGCCGCCGCCTGGCCGGTGGTGGAGACCCTGCAGGTCGACGGCGTCTGCCGCGAGGTGATCGCACCGGCGCCCGGCCTCGATCCGCAGCTCGCGGCGTCCGCCACCGAGATCGCGCTGCGGATCGCCGGCGCGCTGGGGGTGGTCGGAGTGCTCGCCGTGGAGATGTTCGAGACCCAGGACGCCGAGGGGCGGCCGGCGGTGCTGGTGAACGAGCTGGCCATGCGCCCGCACAACAGCGGGCACTGGAGCATCGACGGGGCGGTGACCAGCCAGTTCGAGCAGCACCTGCGCGCCGTGCTCGACCTGCCGCTGGGCGACCCGCAGGCGCGCCAGCCCTGGTCGGTGATGGTCAACGTGCTCGGCGGGGACCACCCGGACCTGTACCGCTCCTACCTGCACGTGATGGCGCGTGACCCGGGTGTCAAGGTGCACATGTACGGCAAGGACGTGCGGCCTGGACGCAAGATCGGCCACGTGACGGTGTGCAGCGACGATCTGGACGACGCGCTGGCGCGGGCTCGGCATGCGGCGGACTTCATCACCGGAACCATCGACGAATAGAGGTAGGGGTCATGGCAGCGGAACCGGTCGTCGGCGTGGTGATGGGGTCGGACTCGGACTGGTCGGTGATGGAGGAGGCGGCCAAGGCGCTCGACGAGTTCGGCGTGCCCTATGAGGCCGACGTGGTCTCCGCGCACCGGATGCCCCACCGCATGATCGACTACGGCACCCAGGCCCACGACCGCGGGCTGCGGGTGATCATCGCCGGGGCGGGGGGAGCGGCCCACCTGCCGGGCATGCTGGCCGCAGTAACCCCACTGCCGGTGATCGGGGTGCCGGTGCCGTTGCGCTACCTGGACGGCATGGACTCGCTGCTCTCGATCGTGCAGATGCCGGCCGGGGTGCCGGTCGCCACCGTGTCGGTGGGCGGTGCGCGCAACGCCGGGCTGCTCGCCGTCCGCATTCTCGCCGCGGGCTACAGCGGGGCGGACGGCGAGGGGGACGACGCTCTGCTGCTGCGCGAGGCGATGCTCGACTTCCAGGACCGGCTGCGGCTGGAGGCCGAGGCCAAAGGGGAGCGCCTGCGCGGACGCCGCGGCGGCGCCACCCGAGAGTGGTGAGTCCTCGGGTGGCACGCCGGCGTGCCGCCACGAGGTCTCACCACTCGCGCGATGGGGCTACGCCGGCACCGATGAGAGGAATTGAACCTCAGGCCTTTCCAGGTCACCTGTGCCTTCCGCGGCGGTGGCATGAGTGAATACGCAGAACCATTCCGTCACAACGGTTTCGGCTGCTCCTCACCGCCGCAGTGAGAATGCCAGCACGCTCGTTGCGAGCGCCACTGCATTTCCCGTGCGGATACCAGGGAGGACGGTGCGAATCCATGATCGAATAGGTCGAGCTTCCCCCCGAATTCACCAGAACCCCCGAAACGAGGGCGATAATCGGCTCCGATCGGGGGTTGTGGTGAATTCGGGGGTCACTCCGGGGTCGTCCGCCGGCGCTACCGTGAAGGCATGGGGTGGTGGTCCAGCTATCGCCGCTGGTGGGCGGGCGACGCACGCGCGATGTATGCCGGCGGCCGCCCCGGGCCCCGGGCCAAGCGGCTGAATGCGGTGTGGGCCACGGTCGGGCGTCTCGGGCTGGGCGGCGATCGGCTGGTGACGCTCGAGGTGATCGGGCGGACGTCGGGCCGGCCGATCTCGGTGCCGTTGATGCCCGCGCGGGTGGACGGCGCGCTGTATCTCGGATCGATGCTGGGCGAGGGGGCCAACTGGGTGCGCAACGTGCGGGCAGCGGGTGGTCACGCCGTACTGCACCACGGGCGACACCACGGCCCGGTCGTCCTGGCCGAGGTGCCCGTGGACCGGAGAGTCCCCCTGATCAAGGCGTTCCTGGACGCCGCACCCGGGGTCCGGCCGCACGTCCCGGTGGACCGCAACGCCCCGCCGGGTCAGATCGCGGCCGTCGCCGACGAGGTTCCGATCTTCCGGGTGGAGCGCCGGTCGTAGGCGATCAGATGGTCTGGGCCTTCGCGATGCTGCGGATGGTGTCGATGTCGTTCTTCGCCATGGCGGCGAACAGCTTCAGCGCCTGGGTCTTGTCCCACTGCACGGCCTCACCCGCGGAGGTCTGCAGCGAGGTGTTGCCGATCGGCACCGTCATCCGCACCCCGTCGCCGCCGGAGACGGCGCGCATCCCGAGCACGAACCGGCCCACCCCCCACGGCGTGGAACCGGAGTCCACGGTCAGCGCCTTGCCGCCGGCCACCGCGGCCGGTCCCGCCCGCCACGGCACGCCGAGCACCGACGGCGACAGGGTCTTGCTCGCGATCGAGGCCAGCACCTCGCGCTGCCGCTCCACCCGGCCCAGGTCGCCGCGCGGGTCGCTGTAGCGGGCCCGGGCGTAGCCCAGGGCGGTCGGCCCGTCCATGTTCTGGCAGCCCTTGGGAACGTCCAGATGCGCCTTGGTGTCCTTGATCGCGACCTTGGGGCAGATCCGGACCCCGCCGACGGCGTCGACCACTCCGGCGAACCCACCCAGCCCGGTCATCACGAAGTCGTCGATCCGCAGCCCGGTGGCCTGCTCCACGGTCTGCACCAGCAGCTTCGGGCCGCCGTAGGCGAACGCCGCATTGATCTTGTCCTTGCCGTGCCCCGGGATCGCCACGTAGGAGTCGCGGGGGATGCTCACGAGCACCGCCGGCCCGGTAGCGGCGAGGTGCAGCAGCATGATCGTGTCGGTGCGCACCCCAGTGGCCTGTCCGGTGCCCAGACGGGCCCGTTCGTCGCGGGAGAGGTCGTCCCGGCTGTCGCTGCCGATCACCAGATAGGTCGTGCCCGTGGTGTCCTTGGCCCGCGCGGTGGCCGGGAACGCATCGACCTTCTCCAGGCTGAACCAGGCCAGGCTGCCGAGCACGATCGGGTACAGGACCAGCAGCAGCACGACCCAGCGCAGGAACCGCGGCCAGCGCCGCTTCTTGCCCCTGTCGGGCAGGCCGAACGGCGCGTTCGGTGCGCTGCCTCCGACCGGGGGGCCGTCGACCCGGGTCGCTGACGGCCCGGGCCCGGACGGAGCGTGCCCGAACGGAGCGTGGCCGGCGGACGCGACGCCGGAGGGGGTAAGCCCGGGTTGCTCGGCAGCGTCTGCGCGCAACCGGAAACTGGGCCGGGCCCGGTAGACGGTGCCGTCGCGTTGCGGGTCGGGTGCACGCCCTCGACCGAACCGGAACCTCACCCGACCAGTGTGCACCCCTCAGCCGATCATGCCCGACCGGTACGCCAGCGCCGCGGCCTCGGTGCGGCCGGAGACGCCCAGTTTGGCCAGGATGTTCGAGACGTGCACACTCGCGGTCTTGGTGCTGATGAACAGCTCCCGCCCGATCTCGGCGTTGGAGCGCCCCTCGGCCACGAGGGCCAGCACCTGCCGCTCGCGCGGGGTGAGCGTCGGCCCGGCCGGGTCCACCCCACCCGTTGCCGGCGCGCCGCCGAGGCGTCGGGTGAGCCCGGTCAGCCAGCCCAGCACCAGCGTCGCCCCCAGGTCTGTGGCCAGAGCGGTCGCCTGGGCCAGCACCGCGAGGGCCTGCTCCCGCTCGCCGCCCGCAGCGAGTGTCCGGGCCAGATTCAGCCCGGCGTAGGGCGCCAGCACCGCCTCGCCCTGACGAACCTGCTCGGAGCAGAACATCTCGCGCCAGTGCGCGGCGTCGTCGGCGAGCTCGGCGGCGATCGCGGGATGCCAGATCCCGGCCACCGTGGTCTGCCGGGGCGACTGCAGGGTGCGGTCGAGCTCGGTGCGGGCCAGATCGCGGGCGGACGACGCCCGGTCGTCACCGCGGGCGGCCAGCAGCCGGGCGGTGCGTGCGGCGAGGTACAGCGCGGGGTAGCTCTCGCTCACCCGGCGGATTCGGTCCGGGTGCCAGAACTGCTGGACCCGGTGCACAGCGGCGTCCAGATCCCCCAGGGCCAACGCCAGATCGGCGTCCGCGCGCAGCAGCCCGATCGCGAACTGGGCACCGAAATGCCCGGCGTCCGAGGCGGCCCGCCACCGGTTGAGCAACCGGTCGGCGGTGGCCAGATCGCCCTGCCAGACCGACAGCCATGCCCGCATCAGCTCCAGGTGCAGGAGGTGCTGCGGCGGCGGGCGCAGCTCGATCGCGCGGTCGATCAGCTGTTCGGCCTGCGGCCAACGGCCCAGGGCGAGCAGCGGCTCGGCGGCGTTGCCGGCCAGGATCGCCCCGCTGGTGCGCTCCAGGCCCTGCCCACGGGCCACCTCGAGCTCGCCGAGCGCCTCGGCGGCGGCCTGCTCGTACCGGCCGGCCTTGAACAGCAGGTCCGCGTGATTGACCCGGGCGCGGCGGAGCAGCCGCGGGTACGGCTCGGCCTGGCGGATCGCAGCGGCCATGACGGCGACCGCCTGGTCCTCCTCGCCCACATCGATCAGGCACCCGGCCAGGGTGACCCGGGCCTCGGCCTCGGCCCGGGCGTCGCCGACCCGGGTCGCGACGTCGATCGCCTGCTGCGCCGTCCCGGCCCCCTCGGCTGAGGCGAAGTCCAGCATCTGGTTGATGGCCAGGGCGTTCAGGGCGTGCGCCAGCTCCCGCGAGGGCTCCGGGCCGGCCAGGCGAACTGCCTCACGGGCGGCCTGCTGCGCCTCCGGGCGCATCAGGGAGGCCAGGAACTTGGCCTTGAGCGCCGTCCGCCGGGAGAGCACCCGCGGGTCGGTGCCGGAGGGCGCGGCCTCCAGGGAGGCCTCGATCAGGGCCAGCGCCCGGGCATCCTCACCGGCGATCGCCGCGGCCCGGGCGGCCCGGGCCAGCACCTCGTCGCGCGGGCCGAGCACGGAGTCGGCGCCGTCCACCTGGTCCCAGACGGCCAGGGCCTTGTCGAACATGAGCAGGGCCTCGTGGGCGGCCAGCTCACCGGCGCCGGCCAGGCTCAGCGCGGCCCGGAATCCGTCGTCCAGCCGGTGCGCCTGCAGCAGGTGGTGCACCAGCCGGGTGCCCGAGCGCGCGGCCGGGGCGGCGCCTGCGGCCAGCGCCTCGGCGTAGCGCGAGTGCAGCCGGGCGTGCTCGCCCGGCAGCAGGTCGTCGTGCACGGCCTCGCGCAGCAGGGCATGCCGGAAGCAGTAGCCGGTGGCGCGTCCGTCCAGCACCGCGGCGTCGACGGCGGCGCGCAGCGCGTCGTCCAGCCCCGGGTCGTGGTCCAGAACCTCGGCCAGCAGTTCGTGCTCGACGACGACACCGCCGATCGAGGCGACGCGCAGCACGTGCTGGACCTTCTCCGGCAGCCGGCTGATCCGCACCATCAGGGTGTCGCGCAAGGTCCAGGGCAGCTCGCCGCAGCCGTCCGCCTGGGCCGCGACCAGTTCGGCCACGAAGAACGGGATGCCGTCGGTGCGCTCGACATACCCGTCGATCACGGTCTCCGACGGTTCCTCGCGGCTCAGCGCACGGACCAGGGCAGCGGTCTGGGCGCGGCCGAGCGGAGGCACGTCAAACCGGTCGCAGATCGGCAGCCGCTGGGCCTCCGCAAGGAACGGGCGCAGTGGGTGGCGGCGGGTCACCTCGTCGGTGCGGAAGGTGCCGAGCAGATGCACCGGCGCCTGCCGCAGGGCGCCCAGCGCGAACCGGAGCAGGTGCCGGCTCGACTCGTCGCTCCAGTGCAGGTCCTCGATCAGCAGCACCAGGGGCTGGCGACGGGCGGCGTTCTCCCAGACGCCGACCACGGCCTCGTAGAGGTGCAGCCGGGTGGTCTCGCCCGGGTCGGCCGACGGCAGCAGGCCCGGCACCAGCCGGGCCAGTGCCGCGGCACCGGCGCCGGCCCAGGCGATCACCCGGTCCGGGCCGTGCAGGTCGATCAGCTCGTGCAGTGAATGCACCACGGGCACGTACGGCAGGCCGTCGGTACCCAGCTCCACGCACTGGCAGCGGACGATCTGGGCCCGGGCGCCCAGGCCGGAGATGTAGGCCTCGACCAGGGTGGTCTTGCCCATGCCCGCGTCCCCGCCGATCAGGGTCAGCCGCGCGCGGCCACCGTTCTCGACCTGGGCCCAGACGTCGTACAGGTGGGCGAGCTCGGCTTCTCGCCCCACCATGGGCACGACGTGTTCGGCCACGTCGGTCATGATGTCACGTAGGGCGATTTCGGCTCTTTGCGATGCGGCGCAATCGCTTCGCGGTGCGCGCGCGGCGGATGGAGTCGGCTTCGGCGAGCAGGTCGGCGAACCGCTCACGGTGCAGTTCGTGCAGCATCTGGAACGGGATCTGTGTCATACCTCGAGAGTGCGGCCAAGCCCCGGCCGCCCACATCGGGACGATGCCCAGTCCTCGGCCCCCGGTGGGACCGGCAGACCTCTGAGGTACCTCAGACGATCCCGAACCGGGGTGCCTCCATCTTCGGGCAGGTGTCCATCACGACGTCGAGGCCGGCGGCCCGGGCCCGCGCGGCGGCGGCCCGGTCGATCACGCCCAGTTGCAGCCAGACCGCTCCCGCGCCCACCGCGATCGCCTCGTCGACGATGGCCCCGGCCAGGTCGCTGCGCACGAAGACGTCGACCACGTCGATCGGGCCGGGCACGTCGGCCAGGGTGGTGTAGCCGGTGGCCCCGAGCACGGATTCTGCCCTGGGGTGCACCGGCACGATCGGCATGCCGAGTCGCTGCAGGTAGGTGGCGATCGAGTAGGCGACCCGTGCGCGATTCTGGGACAGGCCGACGATCGCCCAGCGCCCGGGGGTGCTGAGCAGGCGCCGGACGACGTCCGGATCGTTGCGGTGCGGGGTGGCGTTCTGACTCACCTCAGCAGTGTCGCACCGCGCCGGCCGCCCGGCTCTGGGTAGCGTGGGCCCCATGACATGGCTGGTCACCGGCGGTGCCGGATATATCGGGGCGCACGTCGCCCGTCGTCTGCGCGCCTCGGGTCGGGACGTGATCGTCCTGGACGACCTGTCCAGCGGGCACCGCGATTTCGTGGCGGACGACGTGCGGTTCGTCGAGGGCTCCGTGGTCGACCCGGCCGCGGTCGACGAGGCGATCACCGCGGCGGGTGCGCCGGTGCTCGGCGTCGTCCACCTGGCCGGGTTCAAGTACGCCGGGGTGAGCGTCCAGCGGCCGCTGCACACCTACACCCAGAACGTGACCGGGATGCAGGTGCTGCTGGATCGCCTTGTTTCGCATGGCGTCTCGCGACTGGTGTTCTCCTCCAGCGCGGCCACCTTCGGCACTCCGGACGTCGACCTGGTCACCGAGACCACCCCGACCAAACCGGAGTCCCCCTACGGGGAGAGCAAGCTGATCGGGGAGTGGCTGATCCGTGACGTGGCCCGGGTGAGCGACCTGACGCACACCTCGTTGCGCTACTTCAACGTGGTGGGTTCGGGCTTCGACGACATCTACGACTCCAGCCCGCACAACCTGTTCCCCCTGGTGCTGAAGGCCTTGACCGAGGGTCGCACCCCGACCGTGAACGGCACCGACTACCCCACCCCGGACGGGTCGTGCGTGCGCGACTACGTGCACGTGGACGACCTGGCCCTGGCCCACGTTGCCGCGGCCGAGGCGCTGGAGGCCGGGACGGCGCTGGAGCCGGTCTACAATCTGGGCAGCGGCGACGGTGTCTCCGTGCTGCAGATCATGGACGCCGTGCGCCGGGCGACCGGGATCGAGTTCACTCCCGAGCGGCGCGAGCGCCGGGCCGGTGACCCGGCCCGCATCGTGGCCACCGGTGAGCTCGCGGCGCGCGACCTCGACTGGACGATGCGTCACGACCTGGACGACATGGTGGCCAGCGCCTGGACCGCCTGGCAGAAGGTCAGCGCCACGCCGGCCTGAGCTTGGAGGACCACGCCAGCGGGGTGTGGTGAGTTCTCGGGCGCGACACGCGGAGTGTTGCCCGAGAAATCACCACACGTGGGGCTGGGGTGCTCAGGCGCGGGGGCGGCCGAGGGCGCGGTAGGTCCAGCCGGCGGCGCGCCAGCGGGCGGGGTCGAGGGCGTTGCGGCCGTCGAGGATCTGCCGGGTACGCACGATGGCGCCCAGGGCGGCGGGGTCGAGGTCGCGGTATTCGGGCCATTCGGTGAGCAGCAGGACGACGTCGGCGCCGGCGGCGGCGGCCTGGGCGGTGTCGGCGTAGTGCAGCTGGGGCCAGGAGCGGCGGGCGTTGTCGACGGCGGCGGGGTCGGTGACCACGACCTCGGCGCCCTGGAGTTGGATCTGGGCGGCGACGTTGAGCGCGGGGGAGTCGCGGATGTCGTCGCTGTGGGGTTTGAACGCGGCGCCCAGGACGGCAACCTTGTGGCCGAGGAAGGAGCCGCCGACGACGTCGCGGGCCAGTTCGACCATGCGGATGCGGCGGCGCATGTTGATCGCGTCGACCTCGCGCAGGAAGGTCAGGGCCTGGTCGGCGCCGAGTTCGCCGGCGCGGGCCATGAACGCGCGGATGTCCTTGGGCAGGCATCCGCCGCCGAAGCCGAGGCCGGCGCCGAGGAACTTGGGGCCGATCCGGTCGTCGTGGCCGATGGCTTCGGCGAGCAGGGACACGTCGGCGCCGGCGGATTCGCAGACCTCGGCCATGGCGTTGATGAAGGAGATCTTGGTGGCCAGGAAGGCGTTGGCGGCGGTCTTGACCAGTTCCGAGGTCTGGTAGTCCATGGTGATCACGGGGACGCCGTCGCCGATCGCGGTGGCGTAGACGGCGTCCAGCAGGACACGGGCGGTGGTGGCGTCGTCGGAGTCGGCGGGCAGGCCGTAGACGATCCGGTCGGGGCGTTGGGTGTCGGCCACCGCGTGGCCCTCGCGCAGGAACTCGGGGTTCCAGGCCAGCAGCGCGCCGGGGGCCTTGTCGGTGATCAGCTCGGCGAGGCGGGCGGCGGTGCCGACCGGCACGGTGGACTTGCCGACCACCAGGTCGCCGGGGCGCAGGCCCGGCAGCAGAGCGGTGACCGCGGCGTCGACGTAGCTGGTGTCGGCGGCGAACTCGCCGCTGCGCTGCGGGGTGCCCACACAGACGAAGTGCACCATCGGGCCATCCGCCGGGCCCAGGTCGGTGATGTCGGTGGTGAACCGCAGCCGTCCGGTGGCGCCGGCGCGGGTCAACAGCTCCGGCAGACCCGGCTCGAAGAACGGCGGCCGCCCGGCCGCGAGATCGCGGACCTTGGCGGCGTCGACGTCCAGCCCCACCACCTCATGGCCCAGATCAGCCATGCATGCCGCATGAACCGCGCCCAGATACCCACACCCCACCACGGAGATTCGCACACCTTGGAGGCTAGCGGTCGCTCAAGTTCGTGGTCGCCGATGCCGATACTCCCTGGCGAGGCTGCGTCACGGGGCGCTGGCCCGAGTGCGATCCGGGGAGTCCTTGCGCGATGGCACGACGCCCTCCGGTTACTGCTCCCGAGCGGTGGTCGCGACGTCAGGCGGCGGGCCCGGCGGGTGGCGAGCCGGCGCGACCGGGAGGATCTGCTGGCCGGCCGGACGGCGCACGTGCCAGTGCGTTGACCGGCAAGGCCGGGATGGCGGTCGGCGCGGTCGCGCTGACCGGGACCGCTGCGCTGAGCACGTTGGACGGCGTCCTGCCTGCCGTGGATCGGCTGGGGCACACCCGGGTCGCCGGCTCCGATGTACCGGGGGTCTCGGCGCCGAGCGAGGCCGCGTCGTCCGCGGTCCCGGTGACGCAGCCGACCGGGGTGCTGCCGCCGCCGGCACCGCAGGAGACGGCTGAGGAGGAAGCGGCGTCGACCCGGCCGACAGGGGCACCGACGACGGGGCGGAAGAGCTCCTCGGGGGCGGGCACCGGCTCAACCAAGAGCGCGAGCAAGGCCTCGAAGAGCGCCAGCAAGTCGGCCAGCAAGGCGTCCAAGAGTGCGACCGCAGCGATCACCACGACCACGGCGGCGCCGACGTACACCACCCCTGCGCGCGGCAAGGGAAAGAAGGCGCCGAAACAGTAGCCGGAGCCGTCGGGTGGTGGCGTCGGGCGAGGGCTAGGGTCCATCCATGCGCTTCGGACTGTTCGTACCCCAGGGCTGGCGGCTCGACCTGGTCGACATCGCGCCGGCGGATCAGTGGCAGGCGATGCTCTCGGTCGCGCAGTTCGCCGAGGCCGGGCCGTGGGAGTCGATCTGGGTCTACGACCATTTCCACACCGTGCCGGCGCCGACCGATCAAGCCACCCACGAGGCATGGACGCTGATGGCAGCCTTCGCGGCGGCCACCTCGCGGGTGCGGCTGGGGCAGATGTGCACCTGCATGAGCTACCGCAACCCGATGTACCTGGCCAAGGTGGCGGCGACCGTCGACGCGATCAGCGGTGGCCGGACCGAGATGGGCATAGGGGCCGGCTGGTATGAGCATGAGTGGCTGGCCTACGGCTATGGGTTCCCGACTGCCGGCGAGCGGCTGGCCATGTTGGACGAGGGCGTGCAGATCATGCGTGCGGCCTGGGCCGACGGCGTGGCCACCTTCTCGGGCAAGCACTACCAGGTGGACGGCGCGATCTGCCGGCCGACCCCGCTGCAGACCGGAGGGATCCCGCTGTGGATCGCCGGCGGCGGTGAGCGCAAAACGCTGCGGATCGCGGCCCAGCACGCGCAGTACACGAACTTCGACGGCACCCCGGAGACGTTCCGGCGCAAGTCCTCGATCCTGGCCGGGCACTGCCGCGACCTGGGCCGCGACTTCGACGAGATCGTGCGGTCGGCGAACTACAACGTGGTGATCGGGCGCGACGAGTCCGAGGTGCAGGAGCGTCTGGCCGGCATCGAGGAGCGGATCCGCCCGCACATCTCCGCCGAGCAGTTGGACACCACGATGCAGACGCTGAGCAGTGGGCCGCTGGTGGGCACCCCGGAGCAGATCGTCGAGACCCTGCAGAGCCTCGAGGCCGACGGCATGATCTACGCGATCACCTACTTCCACGAGGCCGCCTACGACACCAGCGCCATCGAGCTGTTCGCCACCGAGGTCGTGCCCGCGCTCGCCTGACGCCGACTGCGCGGCCTTGCACCCATCCCCGGCGGGCACGGCGTGACGTTGCGCTCACGGGGTGGGGGTGTCTGGGGCGTCGGTGCTGAGTAGCGTTCCTGGCATGACTGCCTCGGACGACGCACTGGCGCGTTTCCCGCACTTCGCCCTCTCCGACGAGCACGAGGACCTGCGCAAGCACGTCCGCGAGCTGTGCGAGGACAAGATCGCTCCCGGGGCGGCGCACGCCGACGAGGCCGCCGAGTTCCCGCAGGCCTCCTATGACGCCCTGCGTGCGATGGACATGCACGCCCCGCACATCCCCGAGGAGTACGGCGGCGCCGGCGCCGACGCGCTGGCCACCTGCATCGTGATCGAGGAGGTGGCGAGGGTCTGTGCGTCGTCCTCGCTCATCCCGGCGGTGAACAAGCTCGGCACCGTGCCGCTGCTGCTGGCCGCCGACGAGGAGCTCAAGCAGCGCTACCTTCCGCCTGTGGCCCGCGGCGAGGCGATGTTCTCCTATGCCCTGTCCGAGCGTGAGGCCGGCAGCGACACCGCGAGCATGGCCTGCGAGGCCCTGCCCGAGGGCGACGGGTGGCGCCTCAACGGTCACAAGGCGTGGATCACCAATGCCGGCATCAGTCAGTACTACACGGTGCTCGCGGTGACCGACCCCGACGGCCCCCGCGGCGGCAATGTGAGCTGCTTCGTGGTCGAGGCCGACGATCCCGGGTTCGGTATCGGTACCAAGGAGCGCAAGCTCGGGATCAAGGGCAGCCCGACCTGCGAGATCCTGTTCCAGGACTGCGTGATCCCCGGCGACCGGCTGGTCGGCGAGCTGGGCGAGGGCCTCAAGATCGCGCTGCGGACCCTCGACCACACCCGGGTCACCATCGGTGCCCAGGCCGTGGGCATCGCCCAGGGGGCGATCGACAACGCAATCGCCTACATCAAGGATCGCCGGCAGTTCGGCAAGTCGATCGCCGACTTCCAGGGCATCCAGTTCATGCTCGCCGACATGGCGATGACGCTGGAGGCGGCGCGGCAGCTGGTGTACGTGGCCGCGGCCAAGAGCGAGCGCGGCGATCGCGACCTTCCCTTCTTCGGCGCGGCCGCCAAGTGCTACGCCTCGGACGTCGCCATGCAGGTGACCACGGACGCCGTCCAGCTGCTCGGCGGGGTGGGGTACACCAAGGACTTCCCGCTGGAGCGGATGATGCGGGACGCCAAGATCACCCAGATCTACGAGGGCACCAACCAGATCCAGCGCGTGGTGATGGCGCGCCAACTCCTGCGCTGACTGCCGTGCGCGCCGCTGCTCTGACGAGAAGGAGCCGGAGAGGGAGGATCACCAGACGCGGAGGCGGGCCGTCCCGGTGGTGAGGGAGGCCATCGGTCCGGCCGGGTAGGTCCGACCTGCGTCTTTGTGCTCTCCGATCAGATCGACGTCCATCACCGCCGGACTACCGTCCCGCTCCTCGAAGTCCGCATCGACGAAGCGCACGCGTTCGAGGTCGCGACCGGTGACGACGGCGACGCGAGCAGCGTCGAAGCCCTCGGGCAGGGCGGTCTCGAGGTACACCGCCTCGCCCTCGTCGACGACCGCAACGGTCGCTGGCACGCCGTCCAGCACGGTCGGGTCCGGTTCGCCCTCGAACGGGCGAGCTCCGGCGAGGTAGACATTCCCGCGGACGTAGACGGCCTGCTGGACGCCGAAGAACCGCTGGTGGTCGCCCGGAGGCTGGGCGTCGAGGCGGGCGAGGTAGGCCTCGAACGAGGCGGGGTGCCCGTCGTAGCCGGCCGTTCCGTGGGTGGCGGCCGGCCCGCGGGCGGCCCACTGCGGGCCGTAGGCCACGACGGCGTCTGTGCCGAGCGAGCCGAGGAAGACGTTGCCGATCCACCGGTCGTCGGCGCCGTAGATCACCGCGTATCCCGCCACCTGCGTGCTGTGCGGGACGTGGTACGGAGTCGCGCGGTCCATCACGGCCTCGCGCCGCAGCGTGCCGCACACGAGGTTGCTGACGAACGCCCCGCCCTGGCTGAACAGCTCGAGCGACGCGGCGGACCCGAAGACGTTGTGCTCGACCAGGTAGGGGCCGTGACTGACCTCGACGAACAGGTCGCGGTTGTTGGCGTAGAAGACGTTGCGGGAGATGCGGGTGCCCTGGGTCTGCCAGTCCAGCCAAGTGCCGAGCGAGCAGTCGTGGATCCGGTTGTGCCGGATCAGCACGTCGATCGCCGCGTGCAGCTTGATGCCGCCGATCTCGTAGCCGTAGAACTCCCGCTTCACCGCGATGTTGTAGATGTGGTTGTCCTCGATGGTCGAGAACACGCAGCCGAGGTGGCCGACGACACCGTTCTGGCCGCAGTCGAAGATCGTGTTGCGCCGGACGACGTGCGAGCCGATGTGTTCTGCGTCCCACCCGATCTGCCGGGCCGAGAACACCGACTCCAGTTGGTACTGGTAGCCCGGCTTGTCCCCGCGGGCCGTGGAGTAGTTGTGGCCCGTCGACTTCTCCTTGCCGATCGAGACTGCCGAGCACTTGGCGTCGTGGATGACGTTGTCCTCGATGATCCAGCCCTTGGCCCAATTGGGGCCGATCAGGCCAGGCTGGTCGGCGGTCGGAGGGGTCCAGGGGCAGGCGGCCTGGGCCAACTCGAAGCCGCGGACCGTGATGTAGTCGAGGTGGTGCTCGGTCGGCCAGAACACCGAGCGACGCACGTTGATCTCGACGAGTGAGGCGTTGGGGTCCGCGCCCTGGAAGTTGGCCCAGATAGTGGTCGCCTCGGGGCCGACCTCGGCGTACCAGACGTGGCGCGTCTGGCCGGGGTTGCGGACCCGGTCGGTCACGTCGGTCCAGTCGTCGAGCACCTCGGTCCGCAGCGGCGGGTCCGACACCTCCGACCGGGCGTGGACCTCGTAGAAGCTCATCCCGTCGAGGTAGACGTCGCCGAGGTGCTTCTTGGGCGAGTCCTTCGTCGGGTAGACGATCCAGTCGCCGGCGATCTCCTCGGCAAACGGATTGAACGACCCGAACAGCCCGTTCGGCACCGACACCGTCCACACCGTGCCTCCGTCCGGCTCCCACCCGGTCACCCGCTCGGAACCCTTGATCACGACGTGCTCGTCGTCGGCGGCCTGGTAGGTGATCCGGCGCAGGTCGCTCAGCCCACCGCGCTGTGGCCGGACCCACTCGCGGTACTCGCCCTCGTGCACGACGACCGTGTCGCCCGGCCGGGCCAGAACCGCCGCCCGGTTGATCGTCCGGAAGGGACGACCCTGCGAGCCGTCGGAGGAGTCCGAACCCGTTGTCGCGACATGGAGCACCGTTGGCATCGCAGGTCGACCTTTCGTTGTGCCGGCCTTCGCCGACGTCGAGGGTGGTCAGAGGCTACGCCGCGCCTGTGGCGCACGTGTGGCTCGCCGGGCGGACGGCGGCCAGGGCTGGGAGCATGGCGGCGGCGTCCGCGGGGGACGTCTGCCGGGTCTCGGCGATTCGAACTGGTGGGAGTCGTCTGTGGGTGTGTTCGATCTGCTGAGGCCGCGTCGCGATGCGGTGCAGGCCACGCGTACGGCTCTGGAGGCCGCCAATGATCCTGAGACGGACGACGGCGGCGCGGTCACCTCGCTGATCCAGGCTCTGCTGAATGTGGGGCTGGACGGCAGAGGCCCGATCGACTCGGCCCGCACCGTGGCCGAGAAGGCCCGGGAGCAGGCCTCCGACACTGAGGCGGCGATCGACGCGGTGGTCCGCTCGCATGTCGTCACCGGCGGGGTGGGCGGCTTCGTCACCGGCCTGGGCGGCTTCGTCACGATGCCGATCGCCTTGCCGGTCAACGTGTTCGAGTTCTACGTGCAGGCCACCCGGATGGTCGGCGCCATCGCCACCCTGCGCGGCCACGACGTGCGGCAGCCGCGGATCCGCACCGCCGTGCTGCTCACCCTGATCGGTTCGAGCGCGGACGACGTGCTGGCCCGGGCCGGGATGAGCACCGGTGGCGGGCGGGTCGCGGCGCTGGCGCTGAAGCGGATGCCGCCCGCGGCGCTGCTGGTGATCAACAAGGCGGTCGGGTTCCGGCTGCTGCGCGGGGTGGGCGAGAAGGTGTTCTCCCGTCTGGGCCGCGGGATCCCGCTGGCCGGCGGAGTCGTGGGTGCGGCCCTGGACGGCTACATGATGAAGCGGATCGCCGCCCACGCCCAGACCCAGTTCCCCTACCCCTGACACACCGTGCTCATGCTCCGCGGGTGAACACGTTGGCGGGGATGAGAACGCTTTCGCGTGTACCCCTGCGGAGCATGAGCACGGTTGGCGGCGAACACGCCCGGCGCGGCTGAGCCGGATGCGGGACAGCCCCGGTGATACTGACCGTTATGGCCCGAGACACCGCGGTGATACCCGACGCCGCGCGTCCCACGGTCACCTCCGGTGGGCGTCCGCCGGTCAAGGCTCAGCCCACTACCCAGCCGATGCGCAAGCCCGAGGCGCTGGCCCCTCGGATGCGGATCGTGCGGGCGGTGTTCCTGATCCTGCTCACGCTCGTCGCCCCCGGCACGGCGCAGTTGGCCGCAGGCAACCGCCGGATCGGTCGTCTCGCCCTGCGGATCTGGCTAGGCGCCGCCGGCCTGGTGGTCCTGATGGCCGTGCTGTGGCTGGTCAATCGGACCGTGGTGCTGCACCTGGTCACCAACTCACTGGTGCTGATCCTGGTCGCCCTGGTGCTCTTCGGCGTCGCCTTCACCTGGCCGGTGCTGGTCGTCGACGCCTGGCGCCTGGGCCGGCCGGCCCTGATCCCGCGCCGGGCCCGCCTCGGCATGACAGGGCTGCTGCTGGTCTCGGTGCTTCTCACCAGCCTGCCGGTGCTCGCCGCAGGCCGGCGGGTGTGGTCGGCCGCCGGCCTGTTGGAGGGCGTGTTCGGCGGCGGGGCCGCGTCGGCCGCGGTGGCCGGGCGGTACAACGTGCTGCTGCTCGGCGGCGATGCCGGCCCGGAGCGGTCCGGCACCCGCCCCGACAGCATCACCCTGGCCAGCATCGACGTGCAGACCGGGCGGACCGTGCTGTTCGGCCTGCCCCGCAACCTGGAGAACGTGCGCTTTCCCGAAGGCTCCTCGGGGGCGAAGGCCATGCCGCAGGGCTGGACCTGCGGCGACGAATGCCTGCTGAACGGCATCTACACGTGGGGCAGCGAGCACAAGGAGGCCTTCCCCGGGGCACGTGATCCCGGCGCAGAGGCGATGAAGCAGGCGGTCGAAGGAGTCACCGGGCTGACCGTGAACTATCACGTGCTGGTCGACCTGCAGGGCTTCCGGCGCCTGGTCGATGCCATGGGCGGTATCGACCTCACGGTGCGCGACCGGGTGCCGATCGGGGGTGGTACGTCGAAGGTCTCCGGCTACATCGAGCCCGGCACCCAGCACCTGGACGGCTACCACGCGCTGTGGTTCGCCCGCTCCCGGCACGGGGCCAGCGACTACGCCCGGATGGAGCGCCAGCGCTGCGTGATGAACGCGATGGTCAAGCAGATGGACCCGGCCACCCTGCTGGCCAAGTTCCAGGGCATCGCCGCCGCCGCGCAGGACGTGATGAGTACCGACATCCCGGCCTCGGAGCTGGCCACCTTCATCGACCTGGGTGCCAAGGGCAAGAGCCAGCGGATCAGCAGTGTGGGATTCGTGCCGCCGGCGGTGAACCCGGCCTACCCTGATTTCACGGTCATCCACGATCGGGTGATCCAGGCCCTGATCGCCTCGCGCAAGCCGCCGACGCCGAGGCCCACGCCGTCCGCAGTCACCGCGGCCGCCCCCGGGGCGAGCGGCCAGGTCTCCTCGCCGGCCTCCTCACGGACTGCGGTCGCCTCGCCCGCTCCGTCCTCAGCCCCAGACGTGCCGGTCGACGTCGACGCCGCCTGCAGTCCGGTCTGAACCGGCGCGCGGCCGGATGGCAGCGAGGTGGGCGGCGGGTGGGCTACCGTCGGAACCGATGTCCGCCTCGACTCCCGCCCCCGACGTCGCCGGTCCTGAGCGCGGCCCGGACCCGGTGCCGCCGTGGCCGCCGGTGTCCGTGGTGATCCCGGTCCTGAACGAGGAGCGCCACCTGGGCGAGGCCGTCGGGCGGATCCTGGACCAGGGCTATCCCGGCGAGCTCGAGGTGGTGCTGGCTCTCGGCCCCTCCGCCGATCGCACCGACGAGGTGGCGGCCGGGCTGGCGGCGGCCGATCCCAGGGTGCGCACCGTGCTCAACCCGACCGGGCGGACGCCGAACGGCCTGAACGCGGCGATCGCCGCATCCACGTACCCGGTGGTGGTCCGGGTCGACGGGCATGGCCTGCTCGCCCCCGGCTACATCGCGACCGCCGTCCGGCTGCTGGAGCAGACCGGGGCGGCCAACGTCGGCGGCCTGATGGCGGCCGAGGGGGTCACCGCGTTCCAGAAGGCCGTGGCGACGGCGATGACCAGTGTCTTCGGTGTCGGCGGCGCCCGGTTCCACACCGGGGGCGAGGCCGGCCCGGCCGACACCGTCTACCTGGGGGTGTTCCGCCGCGAGGTGCTCGAACGGCTCGGCGGGTACGACGAGTCGTTCCTGCGTGCCCAGGACTGGGAGCTCAACCACCGCATCCGCAGTTCCGGCGGCCTGGTCTGGTTCACCCCCGAGCTGGCGGTGACCTACCGACCCCGCTCGTCGCTGAAAGCCTTGTCCCGCCAGTACTTCCACTACGGGCGGTGGCGCCGGGTGGTCATGCGCCAGCACGCCGGCACCGCCTCGGCCCGCTACCTGGCCGCCCCGGCAGTGGTAGCGGTCTGCCTGGCCGGCGTGGCCCTGGCCCCGCTGACCTCGTTGGCGCTGATCCTGCCCGGCGGGTACGTGCTCGGGGTGCTGGGCGCCGCCGGCCTGACCGCCGTCCGCACGCCCGGCCTGCCGATCCGCTCGGCGGCGGCACTGCCCGTGGTCCTCGCCACGATGCACTGGTCCTGGGGCATCGGCTTCCTGACCAGCCCGAGGGTGCTCGCCCGTCGCGCGCCCGCCCCGGCCGACCTCGCCCACCCCTGAGCGGGGCGACGACATGCGGATCCTGATGCTGGTGGCCACCTCGCTCGCCTCGGACACCCGGGTGCTGCGCGAGGCCACCACGTTGATCGAGGCCGGCCACCAGGTGCACGTGATCGGCAAGCAGGTGCCGCAGGGCTGGGACCCACCGGACGGCGTCACCGCCTCCTCGGTCGGAGCGAGCTCGGTCCTCCGCCCGGACGGCGCGCCCTTCACTGAGCCGCCGCCGGCTCGCCCCACCGGCCCGGGTCGCCCGCTGGCTGTTGCTGCCCACCCACCGCAACCAGGCCTTCGGCCGGTGGGCCGGCGGCGCCGAGGCGGACGGCGCACAGCGCAGTTTCGACGTGGTCCACGCCCACGACTTCACCGCGCTCGCCGTGGGCGACCGGTTGGCCCGCGCCGCCGACGTCCCGCTGGTCTACGACAGCCACGAACTGTGGTCGGGGCGGCCCCGGATCGGCCGGCCCACCCCGCTCCAGGCGCGCCGCGAGCGGGCGGTCGAGGCCGAGATCGGCTCCCGGGCGGTGGCCGTGATCACGGTCGGGGACGGCGTGGCGCGCGCCCTGCGGGCCGCCTACGGCTGGCAGCACGTGCACGTGGTGCGCAACACCTTCCCGCTGCTCGCGGCCGCCGAGGCTCCGGCGCTGCCCGCGACCCCTGCCGGAGCGGTCTACGCCGGGCGGCTGGCGCCCTATCGCGAGTTGGAGACGATCGCGTCCGCCAGCCGTGACCTGGACCTGCCGATCACCCTGCTCGGCCCTGCCGACGAGACCTGGTTGGCCTCTTTCGACCCCGGCCGGGCCACGGTCTGCCCCGCCCGGCCGGTGCAGGAGGTGGACCGGTTGCTCGCGGCCGCGGGGCTGGCCCTGGTCACCCACTCGGACCGCTGGGCCAACCATCGCCTCGCCATGCCGAACAAGCTCTTCCACGCCGTCCGGATGGGGGTACCCGTCGTCGCCACGGACGTCGGCGAGCTCGGCGCCCTGGTGCGTGAGCACGGCGTCGGCGAGCTGTACCCGCCGGGAGATGCACCGGGCCTGGTGGCCGCGGTCGGCCGGGCCCGGGCGGGCTACGCCGCCTTGCGCGACGCCGTCCGGGCCGCCGGGCCCGCGCTGTCTTGGTCGGCGGACGCCGCGGCCCTGGTCGGTCTCTACGCGGATCTGGCGGCGAGCCCCGGCCGGCCGACTGCTGCAGTGTCTGACCGGGAAACGCCCGGCGTGGACTACCCTGGTCGCTGGTCCCACGCCGGGAGGGACACGTCGTTCGGAGAGGACACGCGATGAGTTCTCCGCCCGCTGTCGCCCGCTCCGACGACTTCTCGGAGTTCGACAGCACCCAGCATGTCTACGAGCCGCACCGGGCCGGCCTGCCCAAGCTCCGGCCGTACCTTCGCGAACTGTGGGTCCGCCGGGAGTTCGCCGCCGAGATGTCGCGCGCGGGGATCCGGGCGGCGAACACGCAGACCCTGTTCGGCCAGGTCTGGCTGGTGCTCAACCCGTTGCTTCTGGCCGGGGTGTACATGCTCCTGGTCAATGTTCTCTCCGGCCAGGCTCAGGGGTGGGACTACTTCGCGCACCTCACGGCGGGCCTGTTCACCTTCTACCTCATCAGCGGGTGCATGAGCACCGGTGCGGCCTCGGTGGTCGGCGGAGGCCGGTTACTCATGAACACCGCCTTCCCCCGGCTGCTGCTGCCCCTGTCGGCGGTGCGCACGGCGTTCTACCGCTACCTGCCTACGCTGCCGGTGTTCGCGGTGTTCTACATGCTCGCGCCCAGCCACCTGTTCACCTGGAAGACGCTGCTGTCGGTGGTCTTCCTGGCCATGATCGTGGTCTTCTCGGCCGGGCTGGCCGCCATCTTCGCCACTGCCCAGGTGTATTTCCGTGACACCGCGAGCTTCCTGCCGTACTTCATCCGGATCTGGCTCTATCTGTCGCCGGTGATCTTCACGGTGGAGCAGCTGCGCCAGCACGCGGGCGGCTTCGCCCGCGTGCTCTACCTCAACCCGCTGTACTCCCTGCTGGGCGGGTTCAGTGATCTGCTGGTCCGCTCGAAGATGCCCTCGCTCACCATGTGGCTGGTCGCCCTGGCCTGGAGCCTGTTGACCGCCGTGGTCGGTGCGGCGTACTTCATGTCCCGGGAGCGTGATTTCGCTGTCCGCATCTGAGCAGGTCTCCGCGGCGACGGCGCGGCGAGGCGAGGGCGGGATCGCGGTCAGCGTTCAGGACGTCTCGATCACCTACCGGACCACGTTCGAGCGGGTCCCGACGTTCAAGAACGCCATCGTGCGGCTCGGCCGCGGCCAGCGGGCGGTGCGGGAGATCGAGGCGGTCAAGAACGTCACCTTCGACGTTCCGGTCGGCACCTCGCTCGGCATCATCGGCTCCAACGGCGCCGGCAAGTCGACGTTGATGCGCGCGATGGCCGGCATCCTGCCGCCCACGTCGGGCCGGATCGAGGTCTACGGCCGGGTGAGCACCCTGCTCGCCCTCGGCGTCGGGTTCAACGGCCAGCTGTCGGGGCGGGAGAACGTCATCCTCGGTGGGCTCGCCTCCGGCCTCACACGCAAGGAGGTCGAGGAGAGGGCCGAGGAGGTGGCCGACTTCGCCGGCATCGGCGATTTCATGGACGCACCGATGCGCACCTACTCCTCGGGCATGTTCAGTCGGCTGGCCTTCTCGGTCGCCGTGCACATGAAGCCCGACATCCTGATGATCGACGAGGCGCTCTCGGCGGGCGACGCGGCCTTCAAGAGGAAGGCCGCCGACAAGATGGCCGACCTGATGAAGAGCTCCCGGGCGATGTTCCTGGTCAGTCATGCCCTGGGCAGTGTCAAGGAACTGTGCAACGACGCGATCTGGCTGCACAAGGGCAAGCTGATGATGCACGGCCCGCCCGAGGAGCTGATCGCCGCCTACACCAAGTTCCTCCAGGTCGGCGAGGAGTCCTTCTCGCTCGAGGACCTGTGAGCACACCGGCCGCTCCCCGGTCCGCGTGACCGAGCGATCCGGCCAGCCGGAGGTCTCGGTCCTGACCAGCGGGCACGACGTCGCTGATGCACGTCTGCACCGTGAGGTGGCTGCGCTGCACCGCGCGGGCCTGAGCGTCGAGGTGCTCGGGCTGGGCGACGCGGCCGCAGCGCCGGCCGGGGTCGCGGTGCGCACCTGGCACCGAGGCGGCATGACCTCCCGCGGCATCCGTGCCCTGCAGCTTCCGTTCCGGGCCCGCGGCCGGGTGCTGCTGGTCCTCGACCCCGACGTCGTGCCCGCGGCTCTGCTGGCGGGACGGTTGCGCGGACGGCGCGTGGTTGCCGACGTGCACGAGGACTACGTCGCCCTGCTGAATGACCGGGAGTGGGCCCGGCGCGGCCTGGGACTGCTGCAGCGGCTGGCCCGGTGGTGCGTGGGACTGTCCGGGCGCGCCTCGCTCACCGTGGTGGCCGACGACCACGTGCCGCCGCAGGCCGCCGGGTGCCGGCAGCGGTTCGTGGTGCGCAACCTGCCGGACGCCGCCACGCTGCCGGTTCCGTCGCCGATCCCTGCCCACCCTCCGCTGCGGGCGGTCTACGTGGGCGACGTACGGGCCAGTCGTGGTCTGCGCACCATGATCGATGCGGTCGCCCAGGCGCCCGGCTGGGAACTGGACATCATCGGTCCGGTGGCGCCCGGCGAGGCCGACTGGCTCGCCGCGCGGCTGCTGGCCGACGGTCTGGCGGACGACGAGGAGACGGCCCGGATCCACCTGCACGGTCGGATGCCGCCCGCCCAGGCCTGGCAGATCGCCACCGGAGCCTCGGTCGGCATGCTGCTGGTCGAGGAGACCCCCGCCTTCCGGGACTCGGTGCCGACCAAGCTCTACGAGTACCTGGCCAGCGGGATGGCGGTGCTGGCCACGCCGCTGCCCCGGGTTGCGCCCTTCGTGGCCGACAGCGGCGCCGGGGCCCTGGTCGACTCCCCGGACGCCGCGGCCCGCCAGTTGCGGGACTGGGCCAACGACCCGGTCGCCCTGGCCACGGCCCGCCAGGCTGCCCTGGACTGGGCGGCCGAGAACCTGGTCGGCGTGTCGCCCTGGGACGAGCTGGCGGCCAAGGTCGCCGTCCTCGCCCGGGGGAAGGACTCGGGCCCCAGCAACCCGACCCCGCGCCCCGACGCTGCGGACACACCTCCCACCGACCCGGTCCTGCGCCCGCGGGACCGGGGCACGCGTGGTCGACGGGCCCGGACGACGCCGGCCGCCCGGGCCTAGGTCGGCACCGGACGGCCGGGGGTCGAGGTCGTACTCAGGAGACGATGATCGGCTCGGTGGTGGGCTCCGGGGTGACGGTGGCTCCGGGGTGACGGTCGGAGCGGGCGTGGACGGCGTGGCACAGGTCTGCACCTGCAGCTGACCTCCGCGGGAGGACGTGCTGTGCTTGTCGCCGTGCTTCTTCGTGGCGTGGGCGGCGGAGTCGGCGCAGACCGCCGGAGTGCTGACGGAGGTGACGGAGGTGGAGGGCCGGGCGGAGGCGGCGTCGCGCTGCGAGCCGCCGCAGGCGAAGGACGGGGCAGCGGCGACGATGCAGAGTGCAGTGGTGGCGGCAGCGGTGATCAGGGCCTTGCGCATGACGGCTCTCCTCGGGGGCGGTCGACAGATGATGACTGCGTGTTGCTATATCAATACTTTCCGCTGTCACCGTGTGTCGCGGTAAGCCGCCAAACCGGTGGTCACGAATGGCCCAACGCCGGGAGATCGGTCACCGGAGGGCGGGGGAACGCGCCGATCGCCGTCAGTGGCCGGTCGGCAGGGAGGTCCCGTTCCGGGTGCGCAGTTCGCGCTCGGCGGCCGGTAGGCCGAGCACCACGGCCGGCCCCGGCGTGCGGCGGGCGATCCGCCAGGCGGCGGGAACGGCAGCGGCGTCCAGCGCCAGCACGAGCTGACTCTCGCGGGCGCGGTCGAGCAGGTGTGGATCCTTGCGAGCCCGGGTGGCGAACTGACGGTTCAGCCCACCGCGCACGATCCGGCGCACGCGCTTGTACCGTGCACTGCGCCGGATCCGGCGGATCTGTCGGCGGATGCGGGACCGGGCGAGTTCGTTGACCCGCGCAGGAGTGATCTGTGCGCCGAGCGCGCGCAGCCCCGACGCCTCGTCGTCGGAGTCGTCGTCGAAGCTGGAATCCGGGCTGGAATCGGCCTCGGCGCCGGCACCGGCCGCGGACCGGGAGGGGAGGGCGGAGTGGGCGGGGGCGGGGTCTGCGAGGCTCGTCTCCGCGGCCGGTGGGGTGTACACCTTCACCGGGCCGAGCACCGTCGTCGAACGGGTGGCGACCGGGGCCTCCACCGGCCCCCAGCTGTACAGGTCGATCTCGAGGTCCGGGCCCCCGGCGCGCTGCAGGATCTCGGTGATCTCCTCGACCCGGGTGCGGGCCATGGACCGCCCGGCCGCCAGGACGAGCGCCCTCATCGGCCCTCTCCCGGGGCGACGGGAGCCAGGTCGGGGTCCTCGAGTGGCTCGTCCCTGCCGGCCCGGGCCGCCGCCCGCTGGGCCATGATCGATCCGGCGGCGGGGGTCTCGCCCGGTGAGGTTCCGGTGAGGGCCTGCACCCGGGGCTGCAACTGCAGGTCGCGGGCATAGCGGGCGGCGTAGGCGAGGCACCGGTCGCGCATGTCGTCGTCCACGGTCAGTGCGGCGTGCGCCGCGGCGATGAGTGCCTCGCCGACGGCCTCCGGGCTCAGATCGCGGCAGGGGAACCAGAGCGGGTAGTCCCGCAGCACGTCCGACGCGGCGTTGCGCGGGTCGTGCACCGAGACGATGGGCATCCCAGTGGCGAGGTACTCGAAGACCTTGCCGCTGGTGACGTACAGACCCGCGCCGATGGCCAGGAGCAGGACGTCGAAGGTCTCGTACACCGCAGCGATGTCGGCCTTGGCCACCGGCCCGGCGTAGCTCAGATCGACCTCCTCGGCCTGCGCCACCATCGTGCTCAGGTCGACACGCGGCGTTGCGTAGTACCCGAGGTAGCCGTGCAGGCGGGTGCGGCCGCGGGCCACCAGGTGGTCCTGCTCACGGGCCCAGCGCCACCCCTCGATGAGTTCTGCCAGAGGGACTTTGGGGCTGATCGTGCCGAGATAGCCGAAGGTGAGGCCCTGCTCCGGAACGGGGGCGTGATGGCGCGCCGGCGGGGCGAGCTCCGGGTCGAACCCGTTGGCGACCACGTGCATCCGGTCGGCGCTGTCGGGGTAGCGACGCTGGTGCCAGGCGCGGATCGGCTCGTTGACGAACCAGACCTCGTGGGCGGCCTCGATCAAACCCTTCTCGAGCTTCGCGGCGCGGCTGCCCTCCTCGTGCAGCATGCCGCCGTCGAACACGTCGAGCAGCCACGCGTCGCGGTAGTCCATCACGAACGGCACCTTGTGCCGGCGGTGCAGGGCCCAGGCGGCCATGAAGTCGACATTGGGGTTGGCCGTGGCGACGACGAGGTCGACCGGGTCGGCGTCGTGGATGCGCAGCGCAGCCTTCTCCACCACCTTGCGCCACTGCCCGTACCCGGTCTCGGGGAAGCTGGCCATGTCCAGTCGCAACTGGCGTTTGCGCCATTGCGCGGGGGCGTGGGCGCGCAACCAGGAGTAGTTGCGGATGTCGGTGTCGTGCAGGGGCCAGGCGAACGGAAGCCGCTCGACCCTGATCGACGGGTCGATGTGGTCCTCGAGTGAGGTGTCCACGCCGGTGTAGCGCTCCAACGACTCGCGCTCCGCGGTGAGGACGGTCACCCGGCATCCGGCGCGGGCGAAGGAGTTCGCCGTGGCCAGGGCCCGGTAGACCCCACCCGCCCGGCACGGGGGGAACCCCCATGCGACGTAAAGCACATGCCGTGCGCCGCGCCGATCCGACATGCACAACTCCCCATCGTGACGGCGTCCGGTTCGAGAGCCCGACGCAGTCGGTGGTCGAGCTCACCGGTCCACATCCTATTACGACTTCCCGCCCAGAACTGCGACTCTCTGTGCTGGTTCAGACACTTTCAGTGAGTATCGGTCTCGTCGTCGTCGGTCGTGCCGAGCGGTGGACCGTCCTGCGTAGACTATGGCGGGTGCTGCCAGCCATCAGAACACGGATCGTGCGGCGGCTCCCTCCTCGGTTCCGCGGGGTACTCCGGCGGGCAAGAAGGCTGGTACGCAGGGGATCCGCTCCGCCGGTGGCACGCCGGTCAGCACCGGTGGTGCCGATCGAGCTTCCGCCCCGGCCGGACCTGCGTGAGGCGCCGGTGCGGCTACTGGTCGGCCCGGCGAACTTCGCCGGCCAGGGGTGGGAGTGGGGCCGGGCAGCCGAACGAGAGTTCCCCGACGTGGCGGCGCAGGTGTTCGCCCTCGAACGACCCGAGGGGTATGCCTTCCGCACCGACTACTCGGTGACGTTGCCGGTGTACCGCTCCCCGGTCTGGGGCCGTGATCAGGAGCGCTACGTCGTCGAGCACTTCACCCACGTGCTGATCGAGGCCGGGCGTCCGATCCTCGGCGGTCTGTATCGGGCCGGCTGCGCGCAGGAGGCCGCGGTGTTCGCCGAGGCGGGCCTGGCGGTCGCCATGGTCGCTCACGGGTCGGACGTCCGGCTGCCCTCCCGCCACGTCCAGTCCTATCCCTGGTCCCCGTTCAAGGATCCCGAGTGGGAGCTGGTGCCCCGGCTCGAGGAGCAGGCCCTGCGACTGGGCCGGATCATCAACGAGCACCAGGGACCCACGTTCGTCTCCACCCCGGATCTGCTCGACGACGTACCCGGTGCCGTCTGGCTGCCCACCGTGGTCGACGTCGACCGCTGGCGGTGTTCCACCGTGCCACTCGAACGGGAGCGGCCCCTGGTGGTGCACGCCCCGTCGAACACGCGGTTCAAGGGCACCGAGCTGATCGAGCCGATCGTGGAACGGCTGGCCGCCCGCGGGCTGATCGACTACCGCCGGATCAGCGGGGTGCCGAACGCGCAGATGCCGGCGCTGTTCGCCCAGGCCGACGTGGTGCTGGACCAGTTCGTGCTCGGCATCTACTCGGTGGCGGCCTGCGAGGGCCTCGCCGCCGGGCGGGTGGTCGTCGCCCATGTGGCCGACCATGTGCGGGCCCATGTCGGGGAGGCTGTGCCGGTGGTGGAGGCCACCGTGGAGACGCTCGAAGAGGTGCTGGAGCGGATCTGTACTGAGCGCGAATGGGCTCGAACGATGGCCACGCAGGGCCAGCAGTTCGTGCGCCGGGTGCATGACGGACGGCGCTCCGCCCAGGCGCTCGGGCCGTTCCTGGGACACCTGACAGTCGGAGCGTCAGCCGGGTGAACCCGTTGTCGCGCAGTGTTGTTCAGATGCGCGACGAGAAGCGGGCGACCGCCGCCGGCAGCCCGTTGAAGGCCGCCACCCCGGGATGGCGGCGGGCGGCCCACCACACGGCGGGCACGGCCGCCGGGTCCAACGCCACCAGGACGGTGCCGTCGGTGAGGGCCCGTGCGAACCACCCCGCCCGGTTCAGTCGAGCGGCACCCGGCAGCCGGTCGAGATCCAGCCTCAGCTTGCCTACGGTGATCGGGCGGGCCGCCGTCCGGCCCGCGGGCAGCGCGGTGACGTCGTCCAGAACGGCGGCCAGGTCGTCGCTCGGCGAGTGCCGGGTGACCAACTGCACCCGGTGGCCCGCCCGGCGCAGCGAGGACACCCCGGCGATCAGCCCGTCGCCGGGGGCGGTCGGCCCCATCGCGACCAGGATCACGGTCACCGGGTCACCACCCCTGAAGTGGTCAGGGCGCGCAGGGCGGCGATCCGGGGTTCGAGCTGGCGGTCCCGGCGGAAGGTCCTGGCGACCCCCTGGGCTGCGGCGCCGCGGGCGGAGTCACCGGTGCGGGCGTCGCGGGCAGCCGCGGCGAAGGCGGCCCCGATCGCCTCCGGCGTCAGGTCGGCCGCGGGGTGCCAGCGCGGGTAGCCGGCCAGGACGTTGGCCGCGGCGTTGCCCGGGGTGAGCACGGAGACCACGGGCAGTCCGGTCGACATGTACTCGAATACCTTCCCGCTGGTCACGTACTCGCCGCCGCCGAGCACCAGCACCAGCACGTCGAACCCCGCATAGACCTGCGCCACCTCGGTCTTGGAGACCGGGCCGTCGTAGCGCATCGAGGCCGCGGCGGCGCCGTCGACCAGGGCGGCGAGCGCGGGATCGGGGGTGGCGTAGTAGCCGAGGTATCCGCGCAGCACTGCCTGCGCCTCGGCCAGGGCGCCGTCGTGGGAGTGCCCGTGCGACCAGCCCTCGACCAGTTCGCGCAGCGGGATCACCGGGGTCATCGTGCCCAGGTAGCCGAAGGTGAGGCGATGGCCCGCCGGCCGGTCGGCGGGCAGCACCGGGGCGGGCAGGTCGCGGTCGTAGCCGTTCATCACCACGTGCATCCGCTCCGCGGCGCCGGGGTAGGTCCGGGCGTGCCAACGGCGCAGCGGCTCGTTGACGAACCACACCTCGGCGGCATCGGCGATCGCCCGGGCCTCCCACCGCCCGGCGGGGGAGTCGGCGGCCGACCGCCGGGTGCCGGAGTAGGTGTGGAAGGTCCAGGCGTCGCGGAAGTCGACCACGTAGGGCACGCCGTGCTCCTCGTGCAGCCGGGTGCCGGCCGTGATCGAGACCTGTGGGTTGGTGGTGGCCATCACCAGGTCGACCGGCGTGCGGGCGTGCAGTTCCAGCGCCGCGGCCTCGATCCGGGCCCGCCACGGTCCGTAGCCCACCTCAGGGAAGCTGCGCAGGTCCCGCCATACCCGGGCCTTGGTCCACAGCCGCGGGGCGAGCACGCGCAGCGCGGGCCAGGCGCGCAGGTCGGTCTGCTGGGCCGGCCAGGAGAACGGCACCCGGACGACGTCGACCCGGGGGTCGACCAGGTCCTCGAGCGCCTCGTCGGCACCGGTCACGTCGAGGAACACCGCGCGATCGGCGGTGAGCACCGTCACCTGCCACCCGTCCGCAGTGAAGGCGTTGGCGGTGGCCAGGGCCCGGTGCACCCCGCCGGTCCGCGAGGGAGGGAACCCCCACGCGACGTAGAGCAGGTGTGGCCGGTGGTCTGTCACCAGGGATCCTCTGTGCACGGGTGCGATACGTTGACGGCGCCAGGGTAGAACGCCGCGTGCGATCGAAGCGCCGCGGGCGACGTCACGAAGGAGCGCCATGGCGGGCATCGTGCCCAGCGCCGATGTATCGCCCGACGCCCAGATCGGCGACGGCTCGTCCGTGTGGCATCTGGCCCAGGTGCGTGAGGGGGCCGTGCTCGGGGCGAACTGCATCATCGGCCGAGGCGCCTACATCGGCACCGGGGTGGTGATGGGCGACAACTGCAAGGTGCAGAACTACGCGCTGGTCTACGAGCCGGCCGTGCTCGAGGACGGCGTGTTCGTCGGCCCGGCGGTGGTCTTCACCAACGACCACTACCCGCGGGCGATCAACCCCGACGGCACTATCAAGAGCGCGCATGACTGGGAGCCGGTCGGCGTCACGGTGCGCACGGGCGCCTCGATCGGCGCCCGGTCGGTGTGCGTCGCGCCGGTCACCATCGGTCGTTGGGCGCTGGTGGCTGCCGGCTCGGTGGTGGTCGACGACGTCCCGGATTTCGCGCTCGTCGCCGGTGTCCCGGCCCGGCGGATACGATGGGTCGGCCATGCGGGGGTCCCGCTGGAGGCGTCGGGGGACGGGTTGTTCACCTGCCCGAGCACCGGGCGCACGTATCGCGAAGTGACGTCTGGCGGCGAGGGCGCCGCCGCCGAGGCTGTGCAGACAACCACCCTCACGGAGGTAACCCGATCATGAGCTTGATCCCCGCAGCCAAGCCGATCATCGGCGACGAGGAGCGGGAGGCCGTCGATCGCGTTCTCGCGCAGCGGCATGATCGCCCAGGGCCCTGAGGTCAAGGCGTTCGAGGAGGAGTTCTCCGCGCACTTCGGCCTCGGCCGGGCCTGCGTCGCGGTCAACTCCGGCACCTCCGGGCTGCACCTCGGCCTGCTCTCCAGCGGGGTGAAGGCCGGTGACGAGGTGATCGTCCCCTCGTTCACCTTCGCGGCGACCGCCAACTCGGTCGCCCTCACCGGCGCCACGCCGGTGTTCGCCGACATCGAGCAGGAGACCTTCTGCCTGGACCCGGCCGCCGTCGAGGCTGCGATCACCGAGCGCACCGTGGGCATCATGCCGGTGCACCTGTACGGGCACCCGGCGAACATGACTGCCCTGGCCGACGTCGCCGCCCGGCACGGCCTGCAGATCTTCGAGGACGCCGCCCAGGCCCACGGCGCCTCGCTGAACGGCACGCCGGTCGGCGCGTTCGGCACGTTCGCGATGTTCAGCCTCTACCCGACCAAGAACATGACCTCGGGTGAGGGCGGCATGGTCTCGGCCGCCGACGCCGCAGGTCGAGCGGCTGCTGCGGCTGTACCGCAACCAGGGCATGGAGATGCAGTACCACAACGAGGTCGTGGGCTTCAACGCGCGGATGACCGACATCCACGCCGCCATCGGCCGGGTGCAGCTGACCAAGGTCGGCGCCTGGACCGCCACCCGTCAGGCCAACGCGGCCTTCCTGTCGGCCAACCTGCGCGGAGTGACCCCGCCGCCGGTGGCCGAGGGCGCCGTCCACGTCTACCACCAGTACACGGTGCGGGTTCCCGAGGACCGGGACGGTCTGGCCAAAGCCTTGCGCGAGGAGTACGAGGTCGGCTCCGGCATGTTCTATCCGGTGCCCAATCATCGGTTGGCCCCGTTCGCGGTGCCGGTGGATCTGCCCGAGACCGAGAAGGCCGCGCAGGAGTGTCTGTCCCTGCCGGTGCATCCGTCGTTGAGCGCCGGTGACCTGGAGCGCATCGTCGAGGCCGTGAACACCCTCGCCGCGGCAGGTGCCTGATGGTTGCTCTTCCCCTGCGGGCCGGGCTGATCGGCCTGGGCATGATGGGTCGCCACCATGCCCGGGTGCTGCGCAGCCTGAGCGACGTCGAACTGGTGGCCGTGGCCGACGCCGGTAGTGATCCACACGGGGTCGCCGGCGGGCTGCCGGTCTACGACTCCGTGGCCGGGCTGATCGCGCACGGGATCGACTACTGCATGGTCGCGGTGCCGACCATCCACCATGAGGAGATCGGTCTCGCGCTCGCCGAGGCCGGCGTCCACGCCATGATCGAGAAGCCGCTGGCGCAGGACCGGGTCGCCTCGGGGCGGCTGGTCGAGGCGTTCGAGAAGGCCGGTCTGGTCGGTGCGGTCGGTCACATCGAGCGGTACAACCCCGCGCTGCAGAACCTGCGGGCCAGGCTCGAGCAGGGTGACCTGGGCAGCGTCTACCAGGTGGTCACCCGCCGTCAGGGGCCGTTCCCGGCCCGGATCGCCGACGTCGGAGTGGTCAAGGACCTGGCCACCCACGACATCGACCTGACCGCCTGGGTGACGCAGCAGAACTTCGCCTCGGTGTCGGCGCGCACGGCCTACAAGAGCGGGCGCCAGCACGAGGACCTGGTGGCCGTGGTCGGGCAGTTGACCGACGGCACGGTGACCAGCCACCTGGTGAACTGGCTCTCCCCGATGAAGGAGCGGGTGACCATCGTCACCGGTGAGCGGGGGGCGTTCGTCGCAGACACCCTCAGCGCCGACCTGACCTTCTTCGCCAACGGCCTGATCCCCACCACCTGGGACGAGATCTCGGCCTTCCGCGGGGTTGCCGAGGGCGACATGGTGCGGTTCGCCTTCGCCAAGCCTGAGCCCCTGCGCACCGAGCACGAGGCGTTCCGCGACGCCGTGCTGGGCAAGAGCACGGACATCGTGACCCTGCGCCAGGGGATGGCCACGGTTGCCGTGGCCGAGATGGTGCTCACTTCTGCGCGCGAGGGCCGGGTGGTGGAGATCCCGGGCGCCGCCGAAGCCCCGGTGGGCTGACGGCGCCGGTCTGCTGATGGGCGGTTTCGCTGAAGGGGCCGAGGCGACGACCGAGCTCCTACCCGTGGTGGCGGATCGTGTGCCGCGGGTCGTGCTGTTCCGGCCGAACACGGTCGAGCACGACACGAGGGGCAAGAAGATCGCCCTGTCGCTGGCCCGGGGCGGTTACGAGGTGACCTCGGTGAACTGCGTGCTGCCCGGTGAGGATCCGGCGGAGCACCGGCTGGCCCTGGGGCCGGTGCGCATCGTCACTGTGGCCCTGTCTGACCGGCACCGAACGACGCACCGGATGCGGGTGTCGAGTCGTCGTCGGAGGCGCCTCCACCTGCTCGACTGGACCGGTCGGGACGAGTATGTGACCCGGATAGCCGAGCTGCGTGGGGTCGTGGACGCCGCCTACGCGCGTCGACTGACCGAGCCGAAAGCATTGGCACCCAAGGTGATTCACGTCGCGGCGATGCTGCGACTGGTCGCCCGACGGGGGCGCTGGAAGGCGCAGGCGGCATTGGACGCCACGCTGCGCGAGAGCTGGCGGGCCTGGGACAGGGTGCGGCTGTCGACGGATCTGCTCGCCACCGACCGGGGCACCCTGCCCGAGTTGGCCGACTACGCAGACACCATCGGCCCGGCCCTGGACGAGCTGGAACCCGACGTGCTGCACGCGCATCATCCGACCGTGCTGCCCGTGGCCCTGCGCGCCGCGCGCCGGATCCGGGCCGGGGGCAAGCCGTGCATCGTGGTCTACGACGCCAGGGAGAACTACGCCGGGATTCCCGCCGAGGAGCAGGGGAACCCGCGGCGGCACGCCGTCCTGCTGCGCCAGGAGGAGCGCTCGATCGCCGGGGTGGCAGCGGTGTTCACCGTCTCCGAGCCGATCGCCGAGGTGCTGCAGCAGCGCTACCACCTGGCCGAACGGCCCACAGTGCTGCTCAATGCGCCGCCCTACGTGCCTGGGCTCACGCAGGCGGCGATGCCGTCACTGCGTGCTGCGCTGGGCCTTGGCCCTGCAGTGCCGCTGCTGGTCTACAGCGGCGGGATCAGCCGGGCCCGGGGGATCGAGGTGCTGGTCGACGGGCTGGCTCACCTGCCCGAGGCGCATCTGGCGCTGGTGACGGTGCCGTTCCCGCACCCCATGGCCGCCGTGCTGCAGGCCCGCGCGGGTGAGCTCGGGGTGGACGATCGGCTGCACCTGGTCCCACCGGTGGGGCAGGGCGAGCTGATCGCCTTCCTGGCCTCGGCGGATGTCGCGCTGCACCCGCTGCCGGGGGGCAGCCCCAACCACGACCAGGCGCTGCCCAACAAGCTGTTCGAGTACCTGCACTCCGGACTTCCGCTGGTGGTCAGCGACGCCCGGCTGATGGCCGAATTCGTGCGGACCCACGGGGTGGGCGAGGTCTTCGCCACCAACGACGCGGCCGGTCTCGCCGCTGCCGTCCGCCGGGTCCTGGCGGACCCCCGACCGCCTGCCGATCGGCACGAGCTTGCCCGTCGGTTCTCCTGGCAGAGTCAGGAATCTCTGCTGCTGGAGACCTACCGCCGCGTGGCTCCGCTGCCGGACCGGCTGGGGGAGCCCACGGCGCTGCCCGCCGGCTTCCCCGACCTGCACCTGAGCCCCCACGCGCCGTGAACACTGTCGCGAGTATCGTCGGCGAGGGGGCGCAAGGTGTGCGGGAGGAGGCGCGGGGTCAGCACGGTGCGAGGAGCTCCTCGGCCACCCGGAACGCCGCCTTGCCGTCGCCGTAGGGGACTCCGCGCTGGGCGCTCGGCGCGGGGCGTGCGGCCATCGCCGCCACCAGGGACAGGTTGGGGTCGAGCACGTTCCAGCCGTCCAGCAGGGTCTCGGTCCACTCGGTCTCGGTGCGCAGCGTCGTGCAGGGGGCGCCGAGCAGGAACGCCTCCTTCTGCAGCCCTCCGGAGTCGGTGACCACCCCGGCCGATCCGAGCACAGCACGCACCATTTGCGGGTAGGGCAGCGGATCGGCGGTGTGCACCGACCCGCGGCCGGCCAGCGCGATGCCGAACTCGGCGGCCCGGGCCCGCAGCCGCGGGTGGGCCAGTAGAACCACTGGCACCGGGATCCCTGCCAGTGCATCGACGACCGCGTCGAGCCGCTGCGGATCGTCGGTGTTCTCCGCCCGGTGGATGGTCGCCACCACGTACGGAGCGGTCGGGTCCACGTCGTCCGGCAGCGCCGCGGGCAGCGCGCGCACGGCGTCGCGCACGGTCAAGCAGACGTCGGTCATCACATCGCCGACCAGCCGGGAGCGGTCGGCCAGGCCCTCGTGCGCCAGGTGGTCCATGGCCACCTGGGTCGGGGCCAGCAGCAGGTCGGCGGCGTGGTCGGTGAGCACCCGGTTGTGCTCCTCGGGCATCGCCCGGTTGAACGAGCGCAGCCCCGCCTCGAGGTGGGCCACCGACAGGTGCAGCTTCACCGCCGCGACCGCCCCGGCCAGGGTCGAGTTGGTGTCGCCGTAGACCAATACCCAGTCGGGTCGGTGGCTGGTGAGCACCTCGTCCATCGCGGCAAGCATGGTGCCGGTCTGCACACCGTGGCTGCCCGAGCCCACCCCTAGGTGCACGTCCGGGTCGGGGATGCGCAGATCTGCGAAGAAGGCGTCCGACATCAGCGCGTCGTAGTGCTGGCCGGTGTGCACGATCACATGCTGGATCCCGGCCTGGCCGAAGGCCGCCGAGACCGGGGCGAGCTTGACGAACTGGGGACGGGCACCGACCACGCTGAGCACCTTCACGCGCGTCACTCTAGGGGACTGCCTCGCCCACACGCCCCGCGCGCTGCCTCGTCGCTCGCTCCACCCGTTGCCGCCCGGTTCGCTCCGAACCTCACCCGATCGCCGCCAGATTCGACGATGGAGGTCACGATGGAGATCACGATGCGAGGAAATGGCTGTGATGGCAACCGTTTTCCTTCATCGTGATCTCCATCGTCAACGGATGAGCATTGGCCGCCACCGCCCCGGCCATATGCCGCGCCCGGTGGGGAGCATCCGCCCATTGCCCCTGCCTCCGGGTGAGCCTTCCTGGCCGAGCACGCGCTGCGGGCACCCGCGCTCGCCACCACGGTGCACTACGGTCGATCCCGTGACCAAGCTCGCCTCGGTCCAGCTGACCACCCCGTGGTTCCCGGAGCCCTACAACCGGATGAACGGGTCGTTCGTCGCCGACCACGCCGCCGTGGTGGCCCGCCTGGCCGACCGGGTACGCGTCGTCCACGCCCAGGAGTGGCCGGCCGGTGCCGAGGCTGCCGCCGCGCGCTGGCAGCCTGCCTTCGACGCGGTGCTCGACCGGGCCGCGCACGCCGGTTCGCTCGCGGTGCCGGGGCCGTCCGGCCAGGTGCTGCGGGTCCCGGTGCGCATCGTCGAGGGGCAGAGCATGCCGCAGCGCGCCGAGGCCGCCGTCCGCGATGTGCGACGTGTCGCCGGGACCCTGACCGGCGACGTGGTGCACGGCCACGTCGGCTACCTCGGCGGGCTGATCGCCGCCCGCCTGGCCGACCCGGCGACGTCCGTGTTCGTGACCGAGCACTCCAGCGCCCTGGCCGGGGTGCTCGCCGACCCGCAGGGCCGCGAGCACTACGCCGAGGTGCTCGACCGGGCCCGCCGGGTGTACTGCGTCAGCGCCGTCGTGCGCGAGCACCTGCTGGCAGTCCTGCCCGAGTACGCCTCGACGGTCGAGGTGATGCCGAACCCGGTGCGCTTCGCCGGCGCGGCGCGGCGCGGTCGCCCGGAGGCACTGCGGCGCTGGCTGTTCGCCGGGAACCTGACCGAGATCAAGGGTGTCCAGCGCCTGGTGCTGGCCTTCGCCCGGGCGGCCGCCGAGCACCCCGATCTCGAGCTGACCATGTACGGGCAGGGCCCTCTGCGTGAGCGGCTGGTCGAGATCGCCCGCGAGCACGGGGTCGCCGACCGGTTGCACCTGCCAGGCGTCGTGCCGCACGAGCAGCTGCTCGCGGCGATGCCCGGCCACGACGTGCTGTTCGCGCCCAGCGTGCGAGAGACCTTCCACCTCGTCGTGCCCGAGGCAGTGGCGGCCGGTCTGCCGGTGATCACCACCCGCAGCGGGGGAGCCGAGGAGACCTTGGCCGGCATCGCCGATCAGGTGGGCCGGATCGTGGACGTCGAGGACTCGCCCGATCAGTTGCTGGACGCCTGGCACGACCTCGAGGCCGCAATGGACGGCCTCGATCTGGATGCCGCCCGCGCCACCCTCGACGCGCGGCTGGGCCCGGACGCCGTGGCCCACCGGTTGGCCGCCGCCTACGGCGTCGCTGCGGACGACGTGACCCCGGATGACCCAGGCGACGTGGCCCCGACGACATGACCCAGGACGAGGCGGCGGGTCCGGGCCGTCCGGCGACGCCCGAGCGGATCGTGATCCTCTCCGTCACCGGGTGGCGTCGGTACAGCGTGGAGGCCGAGCTCGCGGCGGCCCGGGCCTACGGCGTGCCGGTGGTCGTGGCCACCCACGACCCCGGCATCGCCGCCCTCGCCGACGGCCTGCCGGTGCGCCGTCCGGAGGACCTGGCCCCGCTGCCACCGCCCGCTCCTCCCGCGCCGTCCCCCGCCGGCCGGGTCGGCCGCCTTGCGGCCCGGCTGCGCCGGCAGTCCTCGGCCGTCGAGCCGCCCCCGCCGTCCGCCCCACCGCCGGCGGCGGAGCTGATCGGCGCCACCGTGGTGGTCTGCGACTGCCAGTCGATGCCCGATGCAGAACGGATGGCCCATGCCGCGCAGGGGGTGCGATTACGGGTGGAGCTGCCGCTTCCGCGATGATGGCTCTCGTGTCGAACGGGAGTGCCGCCGAGCGCCCGCGCGTGGTGCTCTTCCGCGCGAATGCGATCGACTCCGACTCCCGGGCGAAGAAGTTCTCGCTCACCCTCGCCCGCCTCGGGTACGACGTCTACGCCCTGTCTGCGGAGCCCGACGGCCCTGCCGGTCCCCGCCGCTCGCTGGGCCGCCCCGGGGGCCCACAGGTCACCGTGGTCCCGGTGCCGGTCGGCCGGCTGCACCGCGACCTGCATCTGTACAAGGTGGCCCACCGGCGGCGGCGTCAGTTCCGGTTCGTCGACTGGACGCCGCAGGACGAGTACGTCACCCGGGTGCGCGAGCTGAAGACCGCGATGAAGCTCTCCCGCACCCGCGCGGCGGTGGCCCGCCGTCCGGAGCTCGACCCGACGAGTGACCCCGGTCCGATGCGCGGGGTCCAGTTCGGGCTGTGGACCGCCCGCTACCTGGCCCACCGGGCCCGGCTTGGGCTGCGGATTGCCCGTTGGCGCACCCAGTGGGCGCTCAACGTCGGGCACCGCCTGGCCTGGCGCCGCTGGGACGCGGTGCGCCAGGACATCCCGCTGCTGGCCACCACCCGCGGCACCCTGCCAGAGATCGAGGACTACGCCGCGGCCTTCGCCCCGGTGCTCGACGCGCTGCAGCCGGACGTCATCCACGTGCACCACCCGCTGGTGCTCGGCACCGCGGTCCGGGCCGCCCGCCGACGCCGGGCGGCGGGACAGCGCTGCTTCGTCGTCTACGACGCCCGGGAGGACTTCCCCGGCATACCCGAGCAGGAGCAGGGCCACCGGCGCCGGCACAGCGTGCTGGTGCGCGAGGAGGCCCGCTACATCCGCCACGCCGATGCCGTGGTCACCGTCTCCGAACCGATCACGCACACCCTCGCCGCGCGCTACCGGCTCAGCCGCCGGCCGGCGCTGGTGCTGAACGTGCCGGTCGACGACGCGCGCAACCGGCCCGGGGCGCACCCCGGCGCGACGGTGCGCGAGGCAGCGGGCCTGGCCGAGGAGGTGCCGCTGCTGGTCTACAGCGGCGCGGTCAGCCAGGCCCGTGGACTCGAGGTGATGATCGAGGCGCTGGCCCTGCTGCCCGGGGTGCACGCCGCCGTGGTCCCGGTGCCCTTCCCGCACCCGATGATGGCGCAGCTGACCGAGCGGGCCACGGCCGGCGGGGTCGCCGACCGGCTGCACTTCCTGCCCCCGGTCGACCAGGACCACCTGCTGCACTACCTCTCCGGGGCGGACGTGGGGGTGATGCCGCTGCGCACCGGCTCGGCCAACATCGAGCAGGCCCTGCCGAACAAGTTGTTCGAGAACCTGCACGCCGGGCTGACCATGGTCACCAGCGACGCGCGGCTGATCGCCGAGTTCGTCCGTGAGCACGACCTGGGCGAGGTGTTCGCGGACGACGATCCCGCCGACTGCGCGCGCGCCGTCCGGGCGGCGCTGGCGCACCCGCGTGACCCGGCCGCGCCGGCCTACGAGGACCTGCGCCGGCGCTACTCCTGGCAGGGCCAGGAGGCGGCCATCCGTGATCTCTACGCGTCGATGGTGACGCCACCCACACCGGCGGGCATCGCCGCCGAGCCGTTCGGTTCGCTCGCGGTCACTGCCGCTGCGGCTACCGTGGTGACGCCCGCTCCCTCGCCCAGCACGCCCGCGCACGTCGATGGAAGGTCTACGTGAACATCACTGTCGTCGCCCTCGGAAAGATCGGTCTTCCGCTGGCCGTCCAGTTCGCCCAGCGAGGGCACCAGGTCATCGGTGCCGACGTGAACCCCTCCCTGGTCGACCAGGTCAACGCCGGCATCGAGCCGTTCCCCGGCGAGGCCCACCTCGGCGAGTACCTGGCCCAGGTGGTCAGCGGTGAAGGCACCCAGGTCGCCGGTGGCCGGCTCACCGCCACCACCGACACCACGGCCGCGGTGGCGCGCAGCGAGGCAGTCGCCGTGGTGGTGCCGCTCTTCGTCGACGCCGACGGCAACCCCGACTTCGGCTGGATGGACGAGGCCACACAGGCGATCGCCGCCGGGCTGCAGCCGGGCACCCTGGTCAGCTACGAGACCACGCTGCCGGTCGGCACCACCCGCACCCGGTTCCTGCCCATGCTCGAGGCGGGTAGCGGGCTGGTGGCGGGCAAGGACTTCCACCTGGTGTTCAGCCCGGAACGGGTGTTCACCGGCCGGGTCTTCGCCGACCTGCGCAAGTACCCCAAGCTGATCGGCGGCATCGACGCCGAGAGCGCCAAGCACGGCCAGGCGTTCTACGAGGCCGTGCTCACCTTCGACGAGCGGCCCGACCTGGTCGAGACCGGCAGCCGCCCGAACGGCGTGTGGGACCTGGGCAGTGCCGAGGCTGCGGAGATGGCCAAGCTCGCCGAGACCACCTACCGCGACGTGAACATCGGTCTGGCCAACCAGTTCGCCCGCTTCGCCGCCCAGCACGGCATCGACGTGCACCAGGTGATCGAAGCCAGCAACAGCCAGCCGTTCAGCCACATCCACCGTCCCGGGATCGCGGTCGGCGGGCACTGCATCCCGGTCTATCCGCGGCTGTACCTGTTCAACGACCCCGACGCCACCATCGTGCGGGCCGCGCGGGAGGCCAACGCCGGCATGCCGGGCTACACGGTGGGCGTGCTCGAGGGAGCCCACGGCGACCTGCGCGGGCAGCGGGTGGTCGTCCTCGGTGCCTCCTACCGCGGTGGGGTGAAGGAGACCGCGTTCAGCGGGGTGTTCGCCGCCGTGACCGCGCTGCGCGAGCGCGGTGCCGAGGTGTTCGTCCACGACCCGATGTTCTCCGACTCCGAGCTGGACAAGCTCGGCTTCACGGCCTACCCGGCGGGCTCCGCGGTGGACGCCGCGATCCTGCACACCGACCATGCCGCCTACCGGACGCTGACCTCGGCCGAGCTGCCCGGCGTGCGCACCGTCGTCGACGGCCGGGGCGCCCTTGATCCGGCGAACTGGCCCAACGTCACGATGCGCACCATTGGGCGGGGCTGAAGGTTCGCACCGATATGGCCGAGCGGTACGCCCTGACCGTGGCCACCCCGTGGTACCCCACGCCGTACAACCGGATGGCCGGCTCGTTCGTGGCCGAGCACGCGGTGCTGTCGGCGGGGATCCCTGGGATCGCCACCGGCGGGGGAGTGCACGTCGTGCAGGGCCTGGAATGGCCCGGCTCCACGGCCGCCGGGGCCGCCACCCTGCGCCCGGCCTTCGACGCCGTGCTCGACCGACTGCGCGAGACCGGCGGAACCAGGATCAGCGGCGTGGCGGGCCCGGTCGACCGGGTGCCGGTGTTCGCCCTCCGCGGGGCGGCCTGGGCCGAGCGGGCCGAGGCCACGGTGCGCGACGTCCGCCGGGTGGTCGGGTCCTTCTCCTCGCCGCTGGTGCACGGCCACGTGGGCTACCTGGGCGGACTGCTGGCCGCGCGGCTGGCCGAGCCGGGCGCCAAGGTGTTCGCCACCGAGCATTCGACGGCGCTGCGCACGGTGCTCGGCGAGCCTGGTGCCCGCGACCACTACGCCGAGGTGCTCGAGCGGGCCGAGGCGGTGTTCTGCGTCAGCCAGTTGCTGTGCGACCAGGTGCTCGAGCAGGTGCCCGATCCGTTGGGCCGGCTGCAGGTGCTGCCCAACCCGGTGGACTTCACCCGCGTGCCACGGCGGTCACAGCCACCGGAGCGCCTGTTGCGGTGGGTCTTCGTCGGCGGCCTGATCGAGCGCAAGGGAGTGACCCGGCTGGTCCGGGCGTTCACGGTCGCCGCCCGTGAGGACGCCGAGGTCAGCCTCACCCTGTACGGCACCGGTGCGCTGGACGAGGAGCTGGTTCAGATCGCGCGGTCCGCCGGGGTCGGCGACCGGCTGCACCTGCCCGGGGTGCTGCGACACCGGGAACTGCTCGCAGTGCTGCCGGAGTACGACCTGCTGCTGGCGCCGAGCACCTACGAGACCTTCCACCTGGCCGTGCCGGAGGCGGTGGCGGCCGGTCTGCCGGTGATCGTCACCCGCAGCGGAGGGCCGCAGGAGGCCCTGGCCGGGGTCGAGGACCAGGTCGGCCGGTTCGTCGACGTCGAGGACTCGCCTGACGCCCTGATCGAGGCCTGGCGTGACCTCTCGGCCCACCTGGACTCCCTGGACCTCGATGCGGCGCGGGACACCCTGAACGCCCGATACGGGCGGGCCGCAATCCGCGCCCGGCTCGCCAAGGCCTACGGGTTCGACACTGCCGCGTCCGACCTGGTCGTGGCCGAGCCGACCCCCGCCGCGGCCTCGACCGTGCTGCCGCACCGGCGGGTGGTGGTGGTGGCCGTCTCCGGCTGGCGGCGCTATCACGTGGCCGCCGAACTGGATGCCGCCCGCAAACTCGGGGTGCCCACCGCGGTGGTCACCGCCGACCCGCAGATCGTGTCCTGGGCCGCCGACGTTCCGGTGATGGCGCCCGCCGGGGTCGACCTGGCCGGGGCCACTCCGCTCGCGGACCCGATCCCCGTGCGCGCCCGTCGCGCCGCCGGCCGGATGAAGCGCCGGCTGCAGGGCGGCCCCGCCGCCTCCCGCCCGCCCGGAACCGCCGCCCTGGACGGCGACTTCCTGGACGGCGCGACCCTCGTTCTCGGTGACTGCCAATCGATGCCGCTTGCGCAGCAGATGCTCACAGCACACCCCGGCCTGTGTCCGGTGGTCGAGTTGGACCGCAGCGGGGCGCTTGCGCCGCCGGTCGATAGCGAGGACGAGACGTGACCGCATTCCCGAACCCTGACTCCGCTGACTCCGGTCCCCCCTCGGCGCCGCCGCACGTGGTGATGCTGGTGGCCAACGACGTCACCTCCGACACCCGGGTGCGCAAGAGCGCGCTCGCCGTGGCCGCCCTCGGGGCACGGGTCACCGTGGTCGGCATCACCTCCGGGTCGCGCCGGGAGGCCGCCCGGCTGGGCGAGGTGACCATCCTGCGGGTGCCGGTCGACTTCGTCCTGCGCGACCGCCGCCGCAACCGTCGTGCCCGCCTGCACCGGGGTGAGATCGGTTGGCTGGCCACCGATCGCGAGGCCGAGGCGCTGGAACGGCGCCGGCTGGCGTTGGCGGACCGCGACGTCTCGGCGCGCGAGGGCCTGGGCGCCGTGGTGGCGCAGGGCCGGGTGGACGCCCGGCGGTTCTCGGTACGGGCCGGGGGCCTGGGACGGCGACGTGCCGCCACCGCCGCGACCCTGGCGTACAAGGTCTACGACCGGGGCGTGCAGTCGACCGGTCTGGGCGCCAGACCGGAACGGATCGTGCCCGAGGTGGACGACCTCGAACTCTCGGTCGGCCCGGTGCTGGACGATCTGGCCCCGGACGTCATCCACGCCCACGACGTGCACTTCCTGGCCGTGGTCGGTCGGGCCGTGGCCCGGGCCAGGGCCGCCGGGCGCACCGTGCCCTGGGTGTACGACGCGCACGAGTGGGTGCCGGGGCTGTCCCGCTACGGGGGCCGGACGACGCGGGTGGTCGCCGCCTGGGCCGCTCTGGAGCGCCGCTGGGCCGCCCGAGCAGACCGGGTGATCACGGTGTCGCCGCCGCTGGCGGAGGCGCTGCGGGCCCGTCATCACCTCAAACGCCTGCCGGCCGTGGTGCTGAACGTGCCCCCGCTCGGCGCCCGGGACGCCGCCGCGGCCAGTCTGCGCGAGGTGGCCGGCGTCGCCGAGGGGACACCGCTGCTGGTCTACAGCGGCGGGGTGCAGGCTGCGCGCGGTGTGGAGACCGCGGTCGAGGCACTGACCCGGCTGCCGCAGGCCCACCTGGCGGTGGTGGCCGTGCCGTCCGTGCACAGCCCGGCGGTGGCCGCGGTGCGGGCACGGGCCGAGCAGCTCGGCGTCCACGACCGGTTGCACGTGGTGCCAGGGGTGCCGCCGGACCAGGTGGTGGCCTTCCTCTCCTCGGCCGACATCGGGCTGATCCCTCTGCGCCACTATGGAAGTCACGAGATGGCGCTGGCGAACAAACTGTTCGAGTACCTGCACGCAGGGGTGCCGATGGTGGTCAGCGACTGCCGGGCTCAGGCCGACTTCGTGCGCCAGCACGGCCTGGGTGAGGTGCACCTCGCCGGAGAGGGCGCAGACCTGGCCGCAGCGGTGACCCGGGCACTGGAGCGGCGCGAGGAGATCCGGGCTCGGATGGCCGACTCCGAACTGCTGGCCCGTTACACCTGGGACGCCCAGGCCCAGGTGCTGCAGGGGATCTACCGCGAGCTGCTGCCCGGGCACGGCCTGCGCACCGCGGTGGCGCCGTCGGCCGCAGCTGAACCGCCCGAGGTGCCCCTCGACGATGAGACCCGCACCCTGGTGATCGGCCCGGCCAACAGCGCCGGTCAGGCCTGGGCCTGGACCCGCTGCGCGCAGCGGTACCTGAGCGGGGTGAGCGGCTGGACGGTCGCTCTGCGCAACGAGCGCTACGACTACCCGGCCGACGAGTTGGTCGACCGGCAGGCCTACCTGGCAGACGCCGACTGGCAGTTGCGTGAGCTCGCCCGGGCCCGCTCGGTGTGGACCCACGCCCTGCTCGAGGCGGGCCGGCCGCTGCTCGGCGGCCTGGCCGGGCGGGACTTCGTCGAGGACACCGAGCTGTTGCGGCGCAGCGGGGTCAAGGTCGGTCTGGTCTTCCACGGCTCGGAGGTGCGCGACCCGCGTCGGCACCGGCGCACCCACGAGTTCTCCCCGTTCGCCGACCCGAAGGACGAGCTGACCCGCAGGTTGCAGGCGCGCTGCGACGCCCTGCTGCCCCTGGTCGAGGCGTTCGAAGGGCCGCTGTTCGCCTCCACCCCCGACCAGCTGGACTACCTGCCCGAACGGGCCCGATGGCTGCCGGTGGTCGTGGACACAGAAGGGTTCTCCCCGGACCGCGACGGGACGCCGGTGCCGCTGGAACGGGCCCGTCCGCTGGTGGTGCACGCGCCGTCCAACCCGGCGCTGAAGGGCACGGCGGACGTCGAGCGGGTGCTCTCGCCGCTCGCCGGTCGCGGGCTGATCGAGCTGCAGATGGTGACCGGGATGGCGCCGGCGCAGGCGGCGGCACTGATTCGCTCGGCCGACATCGTGGTCGATCAACTACTCCTCGGGCTGTACGGGGTGCTCGCCTGCGAGGGGATGGCCAGCGGCCGGGTGGTCGTGGGCCACCTGGGGGAGACGCTGCGCGCACGGGTGGCGGAGGAGTCGGGGGAGACGGTCCCGGTCGTCGAGGCCACGCCGGCCACCCTGGACGAGGTGATCCGGCGGCTGCTCGAGGAGCGCGACTGGGGTCGCTCCGCCGCGGCGTCCGGCCCGGGTTTCGTGCGTCGGGTGCATGACGGGCGCCGCTCGGCCTCGGTACTCTCGTCCTTCCTGGACGTTCCCGACCTCTCGGTCGAACTACCCACCCTGGAGGTGAACACGCGGTGAGCCGCCGCCCGCACGTGCTGCTCCTCGGCATGCAGTTTCCGCCGGCTCGGGGCAGCGGGGTCTACCGGATCCGTAGCTGGGCCAACCATTTCGTGCGCCGCGGGTTCGACGTGACCGTGCTCGCTGCGGACCGGGAGTACTGGTACGAGCGCACCGGCGTGGTGGACCCGGAGCTGGAGACGACCATCGACCCGCGGGTGACGGTGGTGCACGTCAAGGTGCCGCGCGAGCACCTGCGGCAGGACCTGCGTGCCATGTCGTGGGCGCACGGCAACTTCCCCAGGGCCTGGATGCGGGCCCACGGCATCGTGCAGCGCCGGATCTTTCCCGAGGTGTACGCGACGATCATCCCGGCGTTCGTGGCCAGGGGCCTGGCGGTGCACGCCCGGCACCGGGTCGACGTGGTGTTCGCCACCGGCAACCCGTACGCGCAGTACGGCGCCGCCTACCGCTTGAGCAGGGTGCTGCGCCGTCCGTACGTGGTGGACTACCACGACCCGTGGACCCTGGACCCGCTGACCGAGAGCGACGCCTACCCCGCCAACCACCCGGCGTTCGTCTGGGAGCGGCGGATCATCGAGAACGCGGCCCTCACCGTGACCGTGAACGAGCCGCTCGGTGAGTGGTACCGGCAGCGCTATCCCCTTGCCGCGCAACGGGTCCGGGTGGTCGAGAACGGGTTGGCCGAGGAGGTGGTCGGGGAGGTCGACTTCGCACCGCTGGCCCCTGACGCGCCGGCTCGGGTCGGCTTCGTCGGCACCGTGCGCTCCGACCTGCCGCTGGAGGAGTTCCTGGACGGCTGGGCGCTGGCCCGCAAGGAGCCGGAGCTGCACCAGGCCACGATGGACTTCTACGGCTACCTGGGCTTCTTCACCCAGAACGAGGCGCCGATCCGGGCCCGGGTGGAGGCAGGGGTGGAGGGCGTGAGCTACCGCGGCCCGGTGCCGCAGACCCAGATCGGGCAGGTCTACTCCCGGTTGAACGTGCTGGCCATGCTGCTCCCGTCGTCGAAGTACATGACCGCGGGCAAGGGCTACGACTACATGGCCGCCGGCCGGCCGGTGATCGGGATCCACGACCCGCGCAACCACACCACCGAGGTGTTCGCAGACTACCCGCTGTTCTTCGGCACCCCTCGGGTGGACGCCGAGTCGGTGCGCGACGTGTTGGTGGCCTCGGTGCGCGCGGCGCGGGCGCAGACCCGCGAGCAGTACCTGGAGTGCCGGGCGAAGGCGCTGCGGCACACCTGGGACCTCAACATGGAGCCGGTCGGCGCTGAGGTCGAGGCGATGATCCGTGGCTGAGTCGTTGCAGCCCAAGGCGGGACGACCCCGGGTGGTGGCGGCCGCGGTGATCCCGGCACGTCGCGCCGCCATCCTGCGGCTGCTCGGTGAGGTCGTGGCCGCGGGCGGGTCGGCGTTGCTGGTCACCGCGGACGGCCGGCCGCCGCCCGGGGTGCCGGACGGCGTCGAGGTGCTCGATCTGGCGGCCACCGAGCGCCGGGTCGGCGTGAACACCGTGCTCAGCCGCTCCCCGACCCGCCTGGCCCGCCGCCTGGCCGGCCGTCCGGGGCACGGTCCGGCGCTGGTCTGGAAGCGGTGGAGCCGGTCCGGTCCCTACCGCGCGGTGCGGCCGTGGCTGCTCTGGCGTGCGTTGCGCCGTCACCTCGATGTGGTGGACGTCGATCGGGTCGATCATGTGCTGCTGGTCGGTCTCGAGTCCTGGCCGGTCGCCTGGCAGCTGTGTCGGCGCAACCCGGCGACCACCTATGCCTGGGAGATCCCGGCCGAGGTCTACCAGCGGGCGGGGCGTCGTCCGCCCGTTCCCGCGTGAGCCACCGGCCACGAAACCTGCACGTGACAGGTCTGCAACGGCGCTGACCCGGCACCGCTGCAGCCCTTCTCGTCGTCCGGGCTCAGCCGGAGATCAGCTCTGTTCAGAGGCGAGTGATCGCTGCTAGCCTGCGGCCCGCTGGCCCTCGGGGTCGGGCTTGGGCGGCGGGAAGGCGACCATGTCAGCTGATCGGGACGTTGCAGCGCAGGTCGATGTCCGCACCGTGACCCGCAAGCTGGGCCTGGGCGCGATCATCGGCATCATCTTCTTCTCCGTCTCCGGTGGCCCCTACGGCCTCGAGGACGTGGTCGGCTCCTCTGGTGCCGGCATGGCGATCCTGCTGATCATCCTCACACCGTTGATCTACAGCCTGCCGATCGCCCTGATGGTCGCCGAACTGGCGACGCTGATGCCGGTCTCGGGCGGCTACTACCAGTGGGTCAAGGAGGGTCTCGGTGCGTTCTGGGGCTTCCAGGCCGGGTGGTGGGCCTGGGTGGCCAGCTGGTTCGACCTGGCCATCTACCCGGTGCTGTTCGTGGAGTTCAGTGCCTACTTCCTGCCCTGGCTCGACACCGCCACGGTAGGCCCGGTGTCGGCGAAGTGGCTGATCGAGGTCGCCTTCATCTGGGCCTTCGCCCTGATGAACATGGCCGGGTCCTCGGTCGTCGGCGACTCCTCGAAGCTGTTCCTGGTGATCGTGCTCGCGCCGTTCCTGCTGATCGTGCTGATCGGGCTGTTCAAGATGAACTCCAGCCCGGTGGCCCCCTTCGTGCCCGAGGGGATCTCGCCGATCGAGGCGTTCGGCGCCGGTCTGTTCGTGATCATGTGGAACTACTCGGGCTGGGACGGCCTGAGCACCGTGGCGGGCGACATCGACAACCCCCGGGTGAACTACCCCAAGGCGCTGGCGATCTCGATCCCGATGATCACTCTGATCTACCTGATCCCGACCCTGATCTCGCTGTCGGTGGTGGGTACCGAGGACGTGGAGTGGACCGCCGGGGCCTTCACGGTCGTGGCCGAGGGGGTGGGTGGCCGATGGCTCGGGCTGTTCCTCTCCTTCGCCGCCATCGTCTCGGCGATCGGGTTGTTCTCGGCCTGGCTGCTCAGCTACTCGCGGATCCCCTTCGCGTTGGCCAACGACGGCTACCTGCCGCCCGCCCTGGTGAAGCTGCACCCGACCCGGGGCACCCCCGTGCGCACCATTGTGATCGCCGCGATCATCTGCTCGGCGGTGACCTTCTGGGCCTCCCTCGACGAGGAGTCGTTCGGGCTGCTGGCCAGCCTGTCGGTGCTGGTCGGTGGATGTGTGATCATGCTCGAGTTCCTCACCCTGATCGTGATGCGTCGTCGCTACCCCGAGCTGGCCCGCCCGTTCAAGGTGCCCGGGGGAGACGCGGTGCCGTACCTTCTGATCGCGCTGCCGGCCACAGTGATCGCGATCGCGGTGTACTTCACCGTGCTGGACGTCGGATGGATGGGTGGCGTCGGCTATGCGCTGATCGCGCTCTCCACCGGCGTGGTCGCCTACTTCGTGCTGCAGGGCGCCAAGCGCCGCCGGGGTGTCGACAAACGGGTCGACTTCGAGACAGGGGAGTTGCGCGGATGAACGTCCATACGCGTCCGCAGGACTGGGAGGACCCGGTCGTCCTGCCCGAGGTGGTCAGCCCGCAGCGCCTCCTGGTGCCGTTCGACGGGTCGCACAACGCCGAACGAGCGCTGGCCTGGGCCGCTCATGTGTCTGAACGCGAGGGCGCCGAGGTGATCGTGCTGGTGGGGTTCGAGCAGCCGCTCACCCTGCGCGGGCGCGGGGCCAACTACATCGAGGCGGTGCGTGAGCAACTGGAGGCCGAGGCCAAGGAGCTGGCCGCCGAGGCGGTCCGGCTGCTGCTGGGCCGCGGCGTCCGCGCGCGTGGTCTGGTGGTGAAGGGCGATGTGCCGCACGCGATTCTGGACACGGTGGACGCCGAAGGCTGTGACCTGGTGGTGATCGGCCGGCAGGGCCTGTCCGCCGAGGTGGGCGGCATGCCGTCGGCGCTGGACCGGGTCCGCGACATGCTGCAGGGCGGGGTCGCGGACAAGGTGATCCGGCACGCCTCTGTCCCGGTCATGGTGGTGGCCTGATGACCGCCCCGCTCTCCCGGCGCCGCTTCCTGGTCGGCGGGTCCGCGCTCGGTGCCGCCGCCTTCCTTGGGACAGGTCTGTCCGGGTGCTCGAACCAGGCCTCGGACAAGCGGATCAGCTTCCTCAACTGGCAGGACTACGTCGACCCGACGCTGCTGACCGACTTCACTGCGGCGTCCGGTCTGGCCGTGGGGTACGAGACCTACGAGAGCAACGACGCTCTCGCCGAACGGCTCGCGGCGGCCGATGTGATCCGCAAGGGTGGGCGCCGGGCGACCAGCTTCGACCTGATCGTCCCGAGCACGGACCTGTTCCGGCGGCTGCGCGAGGCCGATGTGCTGCAGCCGCTGGACGCAGGCGTCGTCACCGAGGCCCTGCTGGCCAACCTCGCCCCCGAACTGCGTCAGCTGGACGCCGACCCGGGCAACCGGTACTCGGTGCCCTGGGCGACCGGGACCACCGGGATCGGTTACGACACCACGGTGTTCAGCGAGCCGCCCACCTGGGACGTGTTCCTGGACGCCACGCACAAGGGCAAGATGTCGCTGCTGAAGGAGCGCCGGGAGGCGTTCGCGGCGGCGCTGTTCTCCCTGGGCAAGGACCCGAACACCGTCGCTCAGGCCGACATCTCGGCCGCGCAGGCGCGGCTGAAGGAGTTCACCGCCAACGCGGCCCTGGACTCTGCCGGCTACCTGGACGGCCTGGCCGGCGGGAGTCTGGTCGCCGCGCACGGGTACAGCACCGACGTGCTGCAGGCCCGCAAGCGCAACCCCAAGCTCGCCTTCACCATTCCGAAGGCCGGGGGCACCCGCTGGGTGGACCTGCTGTGCATCCCGCACAGCGCGCCCAACCCCGAGGGCGCCAACCGGATGATCGCTTTCTACCTGGGCCCGAAGGTCTCGGCGGCCAACGCCGCCTACAACCTGGTCGCCACGGGCAACAAGGCGGCGGCGGAGTTCGTGCCGAAAAACGTGCTGGAGGACCCCGCCGTGTACCCGCCCGAGGCGGTGCTCTCGTCACTGGCCTTCCTGAAGGACCTCGGGGAGGACGAGAAGCTCTACGAGACCGCGTGGGACAGCGTGGTCAAGGCCTGAGCCACCTCTGCTCGGCCGCCCGACCCCTCCGTGGCGGCACCCACCGCGTAGGACAGGGTGAGGAGGCCGTGCAGGAGGGGTGAGGGTATGAGCGCCGACCTGGGGGAGCAGCTGCGCCGGCTGGCCGACGAGGCCGCGGTCGCAGGCGACGGGATGCGTTCCGCGGCGGACCTGTGGTCCCGCGGCCGACGCCGGTATCGGGCCCGGGTGCTCTCGGCAGCCGTGTCGGTGGTGCTGCTCGCACTGCTGACCGGACTCGGCGGGAGCGCCGTCTGGTCCCGGATGGCGGCGCCGCAGCCGGCTGGCCCGCCGGGTTCCGGGATGCGGCTGCCCGACCACCTGTACACGCCGGGCGCCTGGCTGGCCGAGGTCGACGGGCCGATCGGGCCTCTGGTGGCCGTGGTCGGCGCGGAGCGGCGGGGCTGGCCGCTCTCACGAGATGCATACTCAAGCAACGGCTTCGCCGGGGTGTCGGCCCGCACCGGGGAGTATCGCTTCCTCGACCTTCCCGGGCGGGCGACCGAGGCGGGGGCCGCGGTCTCTGCCTTGTCGGCTGACGGACGACGGCTCGCCTATGCGATCGCCGACGAGCGCTTCGATGATCAGCGGCTCGGCGGGCCGGGCCGGGTTGCCGGAGTGGCCGTGTACGACTCGGTCACCGGCGACATCACGACGCACCGGGTGGAGAGCCGCCTCGGGCTGTATCTGCGCGGACTGGCATGGGCCGGCACCACCCTGTGGTTCGACTACTTCGGGATCGACGAGGTGCGCGGCGACGGGTTCAGCAGCAGCGGCGGCGGGACCTTCAGGTGGAGCTTCTCGGGGACAGGGGCCGCGAGTGGTGAGCCGCAGCTCCTCCCGGGCACCGAGCGGATCGCGCCGTCGTCCCGGGGGGCCGCTCCCGGCGGGTTCATCGTCGGCGTCGGCCAACGGGACTACCGGGTGGTGGTGAAGGACACCGTGAGCCACGCCTTCCGGCTCGACGCCGACGTGGAAGGCGCGCCTGCGTTGTCCCCTGACAGCCGAACGGTTGTGGGCCTCGGGACGTCCGACCCGTCCACGTCGGACGGAACCGCCCTGCCGATCATGGCAGGGACTCTGCCGGCCACCGGCGCCTTCGACCGGGGCCTGGTGCACCTTCGGACGGTGCCGGGGGTGACGGCGCACGAGGTGCTGGGCTGGCGTGATGCCACACACGTCGTCGCGATGACCTATGACAACCAGACGGGACCGCGGATCGACAGCATCGACGTCGGCACGGGTGCAGTCCTGCCGCTCGCGGTCTTCAGCGGGACGAACTGGATGCCCGGCAAGATCGTCGCAGCGGACGCCTGGTCGGCGCCGGTGGTCGCGGTGACGGAGCCCCACTGGCCGCCCGACCCGCGTCCGTTCGCCGGAGCGGCCCTGCTGGTGGCCCTCGCCGGCGCGGGGTACCTGCTGCGGAGGAGACGCCGTGGCCGGGCCTGAGGACTTCGAGGCCTTCGTCGCCACCCGGTCGCCGGCGCTGCTGCGCACGGCGTACCTGCTCACCGGGGGCAATGCGTACGACGCCGAGGACCTGGTGCAGACCGCGCTGGTCAGGGCGGTGCCCGCCTGGCCGCGGATCCGGGGCAACCCCGAGCCCTATGTGCGTCGGATCATGGTGAACGAGAACGTGTCCCGCTGGCGCCGTCACCGGGGCCGCGAGGTGCTGACCGACGCCCCGCCCGATCGGGCGGCCTCGCCCGACAGCGGTTCGGACGAGGTGGAGTTGCGGAGCGCCCTGGCCGCGCTGGCGCCGCGACAGCGCGCGGTCGTCGTCCTGCGCTACTACGAGGACCTCACCGAGCGGGAGACCGCCGAGCTGCTCGGCATCTCGGTGGGAACGGTCAAGTCGCAGGCCCGGGACGCGCTGGCCCGGCTGCGCCGGATCACCGCGGACCAGGCCCCTGCGTGATCGGGCGTGCGGAGGTCAGGGCTCGGCGAGGAACGCGAGCATCCGCTCCCGTGGGCGCCCGATGATCGCGCGGTCCCCGCGGATCAGCACCGGCCGCTGCATCAGCGCCGGATGCGCGGCCAGCACGGCGACCACCTGGGCTGCGGTGACCACATCGGCGTCGGTCAGACCCAGCTCGGCGAACACCGGGTCGCGGCGGACCAGCGTCGACGGCAGGTCCTCGAGCTTGGTCAGGAGATCGGTCAGCGCCGCGGCGTCCAGCGGGTGCTTCAGGTACTCCAGCACGTGGACGTCGCGCCTGCTGGATGCCCGCGCGGCCTCCACCGCAGCTCGGGAGTTCGAGCAGCGGGGGTTGTGCACCACGGTCAGTTCACCCAGATCGGCCACGCCGGACACCCTAACAACGCGCCTGCCCGCACACGGAGCCGGCTCAGGTCAAGCCCCGTTCGGGGGAGCGGATCCGTGCTGCAGCTGACGACGGGATACCCAGTCGTCACACGAGGGGGAGCCACGGATGGCCACCACACTTCGCCGCGCGGGTGCCTCAGCGGTCGTGCTCGCTGCCCTGGGCGCTGCCGCGCTGACCGCCGCACCCACCGTGGTCGCGGCTCCGGTGAGCGCGGGTCCCGCAGCCGTCACGGCGCCGGCGGGGGTGACCACCGGCACGGCACGGATCTCCGGGTCGGGGTTCGGGCACGGGGTGGGAATGTCCCAGTACGGGGCCTACGGCATGGCCCGGGCCGGTTCCAGTGCCACGCAGATCGTTTCCCACTACTTCACCGGGGTGAGGGTCACTCCGGTGAGCGACGCCGTCGACCTGCGGGTCAACGTCGTGCACCGGGGGCGCAGCGTCGTCCTACGGCCACTGGCTGCGGGCACCCTCGCCGGCAGCCGGCTCGTGCTGAGCCCTCGCTCCGGCACCGCCGTCAGCCTGGCCATCGGTGATCAGGCCAGCGTCACGCCGTCCGGCACCGGGCTGAGCGTCGCCGTCCGCAGGGCCTCGGGTGCCACGTCGCGCTTCACCACCACCGGACTGGGGGTGACCTGGAGCGGGACGCGGGCGCTGCGCGGTGCGCCGGCCCGGGTCGGGGTCACCTCGGCGGGGACCGGAGTGAAGGAGCGGTCCTATCGGTGGGGACGGCTCTGGCTGCTCTCCCTGGACGGTGCCATCGAGGCGGTGGCCACGGTCGACCTGCACTCGGGGTACCTGCGCGGGCTGGCCGAGATGCCCTCGTCCTGGCCGGCCGCGGCACTGCAGGCCCAGGCGATCACCGCCCGGAGCTATGCCTTGGTCGCTGCCCGGACCACGCCGCGGCCCAGCTGCGGTGGCTGCCAGGTCTGGGACGACCAGCGCAGCCAGATGTACGTCGGCTGGGCCAAGGAGGGGGAGCGGATCGGCAGCGTCGACTACGGCGCCCGCTGGGTCGCCGCGGTGACCGCGACGGCACCCACCTCGAGCACCGGCATCGCCGTGCTGTACCAGGGAGCAGTGGTGCAGACCTACTACGCCTCCTCCACCGGCGGACGCACCCGGGACCCCAAGGCGGTCTGGGGCTCACCCGTGCCCTACCTGCGCAGCGTGGACGACCCGTGGAGCCTGAGCACCTTGATCAACCCGGGCTTCGCGGCCTGGAAGCGGACGGCGAGCGTGCCGAGCCTTGCCTCGGTCTTCGGGCTGAAGGACCTCGCCTCGGTCCGGGTCACGGCACGGGACGCCTCCGGCGCGGCGACGCAGGTCAGCGCGACCTCCGGTGCCGGGGTGGTGCGCACTGTCACCGGGGAGGCCTTCCGTGCCCGGCTCGGGCTGCCCAGCTCCTGGGCCGGCACCATCACCCTCCCCACCGCCTGACCAGGCTGATCCGCACCGGGTTGCGGAGGGTTGATACACGCAGACGGTGCAGAACCCACCACCGCTGCGGGGCGCCGGGGGTTGTCCACAGGGGCTCGGCGACGGAGTCGTCGTTCTGGGCAGGCTGGGGGCATGCATGCGCGGCGGTCATTGTCTGATTCGGCACTGGAGCTCGCTCGGAATCAGGGCGGCGTGCTCTCCCGACGGCAGTTGCACGAGACGGGCATCACCCGGCGCACGCAGGAGCGCCTGGTCGGGGAGTGGCGCCGTCTCGCGCGCGGGGTGTACCTGATCGGACCGGCCGCGGGGGAGGTGCCGTGGTCGGCACGGGTCTGGGCGGGCGTCCTGCTGGGCGGTGCGCAGGCCCGGGCCGGGATGCACACCGCGGCGGTGCTGGACGGGCTGGCCTCAGAGCAGGAGAGGGTGGGCCGATGGGAGACATCGGGTGGCGAGATCGTGATCCTGGTACGTGGGCGGGTCGGGCCACATCCGGGGTACGTCTTCGTCCGGGAACGGCCCGGAGTGCGCCTGCCCTCCTCGAGCCGCGAGCCGCCGCGCACCCGGATCGAGGACACGGTGATCGATCTGTGCGCCACCGGCGACGAGGCGTCGGCGGTCATGTGGCTCACCCGGGCCTGCCAGCGCCGCCTGACGACTCCGAAACGCCTACGCGAGAGGACCCTTGAGCGCACTGCGCTGCGCGGCCGACGCCTGGTGCTGCAGATCCTGGACGACGTTGCCGCGGGGGCGACCAGCAATCTGGAGCGGCGCGCCCTGCAGGAGGTCTTCCGCCCGCACGGTCTGCCGCTGGTGCGGCTGCAGCATCGCACCGGTTCGGGGAACCGCATCACCGACGCCGCCTTCACCGAATACGGCGTCCTGGTGGAACTCGACGGCCGGGTGGGGCATGTCGAGGAGGGTGCGTTCCGTGATCGGAACCGTGACAACGTCCACACCCTCGACGGGTGGGTGACCCTGCGGTTCGGCTGGTCCGACGTCTCCGCCGAGCCGTGCGCAGCGGCAGCTCAGATCGCCCGGTTGCTCACCCTCCGCGGCTGGCAGGGCGCCTTCACGCTCTGTCCCCGTTGCCCGCGCCAGGTTGTGGAGGGTTGATGCACGCAGACGGTGTAGAACCCTCCACCACCTCGCGGGGGCTAGACCTCGGTGAGGGTCATCTCGGGGATGTCGCCAGTGATGGTGAGCGGGGCACCGGTGGCGGCGACGATCTCCTCGACGCTCACCCCGGGGGCGCGTTCACGCAGCACCAGCCCGGCCTCGGTCACGTCGATCACAGCCAGGTCGGTGATGATGCGGTCGACCACGCCTTGGCCGGTCAGTGGCAGGTCGCACTCGGCGACGACCTTGTGCGTTCCGTCCTTGGCCACGTGCTCCATCAGCACCAGCACCTGCTTGGCTCCGTGCACCAGGTCCATCGCACCGCCCATCCCCTTGACCATCTTGCCGGGGATCATCCAGTTGGCGATGTCGCCGCCGGCGGAGACCTGCATCGCGCCCAGGATGGCCGCGTCCACCTTTCCCCCGCGGATCATGCCGAAGGAGGTGGCCGAGTCGAAGAACGAGGCCCCGTGCCGCAGGGTCACGGTCTCCTTGCCGGCGTTGATCAGGTCAGGGTCCTCGTCGCCCTCGTAGGGGTAGGGCCCGAAGCCGAGGATGCCGTTCTCCGACTGCAGCACCAGTTCGACGTCGAGGGGCACATAGTTCGGCACCAGGGTCGGCAGGCCGATCCCGAGGTTGACGTAGGAGCCGTCGTGCAGCTCGGCCGCGGCGCGCGCGGCCATCTGTTCGCGGGTCAGTGCCATGGGTGTTGTCTCCTTCGGGATGACCCGCTCAGCTGAGGCCTTCGCTGCCGGCGCCGTACATGTCACGCGGGCGCGGTCGCACCGTGCGCTTCTCGATCCGCTTGTCGTGCGCCTGCTCCACCGACAGCGGAACCACCCGTTGCACGAACACCCCGGGCAGGTGGATCTGGTCCGGGTCGAGCTCGCCCGGCTCCTCCAGGTGCTCGACCTCGGCGATCGTGATCTTGCCGCTCATGCCCGCGAGCGGGTTGAAGTTGCGCGCGGCGTGGCGGAACACGAGGTTGCCGTGCCGGTCGCCGGCCCAGGCCCGCACGATGCCGAAGTCGGCCCGGATCGCGTGCTCCAGCACGAACGTGCGCGACCTGCCGTCGACGTCGAACTGGGCGGTCTGCTTGGGCGGGGAGGCCATGGCGACCGAACCGTCCGGCGCGTACTTCCACGGCAGGCCACCGTCGGCGACCTGGGTGCCCACACCGGTGGCGGTGTAGAAGGCCGGGATGCCCGACCCTCCGGCCCGCAGCCGCTCGGCGAGCGTGCCCTGTGGTGTGAGCTCGACCTCGAGCTCACCGGAGAGGTACTGCCGGGCGAACTCCTTGTTCTCTCCGACGTAGGAGGCGACCATCCGCCGGATCCGGCGCGCGTCGAGCAGGAGGCCGAGGCCCCAGCTGTCCAGCCCGCAGTTGTTCGAGATCACCTCGAGGTCGGTCACCCCTCGGGCGAGGATGGCTTGGATCAGGACCGCGGGGATGCCGCAGATCCCGAAGCCACCGACGGCGAGCGAGGCGCCGTCCGGAATGTCGGCAACCGCTTCGGCAGCGCTGGAAACGACTTTGTCCACGGACGAAATCTACCCGGGTGCGCTGTGTCGCCCCAGTGGTGTGCGCCACTCCATCGGCTAGCGTGTGGGACTGGTGTGACCAGAGGTGCGACGAGTTTCTTGACGCAGCGGCCGCTTCGGGTGGGGTGGGCGCCGGCGACCGGCCCAAGCGGGGGAAGACATCGTGATCGGACGACTTCGGCCATGGACGACAGCGACAGCGGTGCTGGCTGTCGCGCCGGCGTTGGTAGTGCTGCCGACGGTGAGCCTGCCGTCGGCCTCCCCTGCGGCGGTGTCCGGCTCGGTGACCAGTTTCGCCGTGGCCGATGTGGACGGTGCTGCGCTGCGCGAACAGTCGGTGGGCCCCTTGGAGCGTCGCCCGCTGGTGTTGACCGCGCAGCGGCGTACGTCGCGCTTCGACCTGGTCGCGCTCACCTGGTCCGGTGCCCTTCCCGCCGGCACCTCGATGCAGGTCCGGGTGCGCGAGGCCGGCCGGTGGACCGGGTGGCAGGAACTGGAGCCCGCCGAGCACATGCCCGACCCCGGCGACGAGGGCGCAGGCCCGGCCGCTCCCAGCGCGAGTGAACCTCTGTTGACCGCGGGTGCCGACGGCGTGCAGGTGCGGGTGGAGGGAACGGTTGCGGCGAGCGGACTGCGGGCCGTGATCGTGGACGGTGGCCGCTCCGGCGCTGATGCGACCTCCGGCCCGGCCGCCGTGGCTGCTGCGGCGACCCCGATGCCCAAGATCATCACGCGGGCCCAGTGGGGGGCCGACGAGAGTCTGGTCAAGGAGACGCCGGTGTTCGACGCGGCCGTGCGCACCTTGTTCGTGCACCACACGGTGACCACCAATTCCTACACGGCCGCCCAGGCCCACGCCCAGGTGCGTTCGGTGTACTTGTTCCACACCAAGTCCCGAGGCTGGAACGACATCGGGTACAACTTCCTGGTCGACCGCTACGGCCGGGTCTTCGAAGGCCGCAGAGGCAGCATCACCGGGGCCGTGCACGGGGCGCACACCGGGGGGTTCAACACCGAGAGCATGGGCATCTCGGTGTTGGGCACCTACAGCAGCACCTCGCCCACGTCGGCCGCGCTGCGCGGCGTGGTGGACATCGCGTCCTGGAAGTCCGCGCAGTACTTCATGAACCCTCGCGGCAACACCACGATGATCTCGGAGGGCGGTGGCACGACCAAGTTCCCCGACGGCAAGTCGGTGGTGCTGCGCACCATCAGCGGGCATCGCGACGTCGGGTCCACCGAATGCCCGGGCGACCGGCTCTACCCCAGCCTGGCCTCGATCCGCAGCTCGGTGGCGGCGCGGATGACTCCGGCGCTGGTCGCTCCCCGGGTGTCGGCGTCGGTGGTCAACTGGTCGGGCTCGCCGATCGGGTTCACCGCGGCCGTGCCGACGAACCAGAAGTGGTGGTTCTCGGCCACCTCCCTCTGCTCGCGCACCCCCGCCGGCAGTGCCAACGGGATCACCGCCTCCCGGGTGAACGCGACCTGGAACCTGCGTGACGGCTCGGGCGCCCCCGCCGCTCCCGGGGTCTACCGGATCTCTCTGACCTCGAGCTCGCCGGTGGGGTCGGTGCGCTTCGTGCAGGACGTCGAGGTGCTGCCCACCCTCCAGGCCCCGCCGAGCCAGTGCCGGGTCGCCCGGCTGGCCACCGGCGACGTCTACACCTCCGCGGTGATGGCCGGCCGCTCCCGGTACCCGGACTCCCGCTCGGTGGTGCTCACCGGGTCGGGCGCGCCGCTGGACGGCCTGGTCGCGGCTCCACTGTCCGCGGTCAAGGGTGCGCCGTTGCTGGTCACCCCCGCGAAAGCCCTGCCGCAGGTGGTCTCGCAGGACATCTCCTCCCGTGGGGTCACCACTGCCTATGTGGTAGGGGGCGTCACCGCGGTGAGCGCGGCCGTCGAGACGCAACTGCGCGGGCTGGGCGTGACCAGCGTGGTGCGGCTGACCGGCCGTGACCGGTACGCGGTGGCGGCTGCCGTCGCGCGCCAGGTGGGGGCCCGGGGCAAGGGCGCGGTCGTGGTCTCCGGCGCCAGCCTGGCGGACGCCGCGGCGGCGGCCGGGCCGGCAGCAGCCACCGGCCGGCCCCTGCTGCTGGTCGCCCGCACAGGCGTTCCGGCGGTGACCGGCAGCGCGCTGAAGGCGTTGGGGGTGCGCGGTGTGGCCGTGGTCGGTAGCACCTCTGCGGTCCCGCGGGCCGTGATGAACCGGCTGGGCGCCTACGGGGTCACCGGACGCTGGAGGATCACCGGCCCGGACCGGGCCTCGACGGCGGTGGCGGTGACGAAGGCGTTCACCCCGCTGGCGGCGGGAGACCAGGTCGTGGTCGTGCCCTCGAGCGGCGGGCTGTGGGCCGTGGTGGGTGCCGGGCAGGCCAGGCTCACCGTGTTCACCGACCCGGCGGGGCTGCCGCGGGCGACCTCCTCCTGGCTGGCCGGGCGCAAGCCGGGGTCGGTGGCGCTGGTGTCCGACGTGCGCAACGGCCAGACCGCGCTGTTCCGCCAACTGTTCACGGCCATCGCCTGATCCGTCTGGCGGCCGTGTCGGGGGTGGGCAGGCCGTAGCCTGACGCCCGTGGCGAACCGCGCGATGCAGCTGGGCCCTGCCGCCGGCGTGGCTGTGGTCGGGATCGCCCTGGGGTCGGCGGTGCTGGTGCCGCTCGGCTGGTGGCACCCCGCGACGGCGATTCCGCTGGCCCTGGCCGTCAGCGCGCTGAGCGGATGGGTGCTCCCCCGAATTCACCACAACCCCTCCGTCGGGGCCGGAATCGAGTCGCCAGGCGGGGTTCTGGTGAATTCGGGGGGCTCACCGGCCTGGCTGGACCGACATTCGGGGTGGATCTCGGCTGGCCTGGCCTCGGTATTCACCCTGTGGACGGCATTCACTCACGCCGAGCACGTGGTGCTGCGCCGCGACCCGGGCGCCTACGCGCTCTACACCCACTGGATCGCCACCCGGCAGGGGCTGCCGGTCTCGGCCGACCTCGTCGCGTTCGGCGGGCCTGCTGCCTACGGCGTCCCTGGGTTCACCCTGGACAGCCCCGCCTACTACCAGGTGCTGCATGGCGCGGGTGCGGCGACGCAGGCCGACGTGGTGCCGCAGTTCCTCGTCGGAGCACCGGCCGTGTTCTCCTTCGGCTGGTGGGCGGGGGCACTCGCCGACCGGCCGTGGCTGGGTCTGCAGCTGATGCCCGCGCTTGTCGGCGGCCTGGCGCTGATGGCCTTCGCGGCCCTGGCCGCCCGGCTGATCGGCGCCCGGTGGGCGCCGTTCGCGATGCTGCTGCTGGGCAGTTCTCTGCCGGTGGTGCTGGCCTCACGCTCGACCTACTCCGAGCCTGCCGCACTGCTGGTGCTGCTCTCCGGGACCTGTCTCGCCGTCGACGCCCTCGCGGCGGGCAACCGCCGGCTCGCGCTGCTGGCCGGCGCCGTGCTGGGGCTGGCCGGGCTGATCCGCATCGACGCGGTGCGTGAGGTCGCCCTGCTGGTCGCGGTCTGCGCCCTGCTGGCGATCCGCGGCAACCGGGTCGCGGTGCCGCTGGCCGGGGGAGCGCTGGCCGGAACCGCGATCAGCATCGTGGTCTGGGTGGGTATGTCCCGCCCCTATCTGAACTCCGTCTCCTCCTCGTTGTTGCCGCTACTGGCAGCCACCGCAGCGGTGGTGCTGATGTCCGCGGTCGCGGTTCCGGTGGCCCGCCGCCGGCCCGCTGCCGCCCGGCCGCCGGGCCGCTGGGCGGCCCTGGCCACCGCCGGCGTGGTGGCGGCCGGCCTGCTGCTGGCAAGCCGGCCGCTCTGGCTGGTCGTGCGGCAGGACCCGGACAGCCCCACGGCCCGATTCGTGGCCACCCTGCAGCGCGGTCAGAACCTGCCGGTCGATCCCGGGCGGATGTACGCCGAGCACTCCCTGACCTGGGTCGCCTGGTATCTCGGCTGGCCCTTGGTGGTGCTGGCCTGGGTCGTGCTGGCCGTGCTCGCCGGCCGGGCCATGGCCTGGTGGCGTTGCGCAGCAACGGATCCGCCGGTCTGGCTGCTGCCGGCGGCGGCCGGCTTCGCCTCGGCCCTGCTGGTGCTCTACCGGCCGGGGATCACCCCGGACCACCCGTGGGCCGACCGCCGCCTGGTGCCGGTGGTGCTGCCGTTGACCGTGCTCGCCGCGACCGCCGGGCTGGCCTGGGCCGTGGCGCACCGGCCCACGCGGGTGCCCGCTCCGGCCCTGGTCACCCTGGGCCTGGCGCTCACCCTCGGACCGATCGTGTGGGCGAGTGGCCCGTTGGTCACCCTGCGCACCGAGGGCGGCGAGGTGGACGCCGTCGCCCAGGTCTGTTCCACCCTTCGCCCAGGCGACGTGATCGCCGCGGTCGACGCCACGCCGGACGGCCACGGCCAGCGCTCGGCCAACGAGTGGGTGCAGGTGATCCGAGGTATCTGCGGCCACCCGAGTGCCGCCCTGCTCACCCCCGCGGCGGAGCTGCCGGCTGCCGCAGCCCTGCTATCAGGCCTGGTGGAAGCGGCCGGTGGACGGCTGGTGTTGCTCACTGCCCAGGAGGATGGCGTTGCGGCGCAACGGGTCCTGGGCCTGGCGACCGGCGCTGCCGAGCCGCGCGGATTCGGCCCGCCGACCCGCGCCGTCCGGCTGGAGACGATTGAGGACCGCAAGCTGCTCACCCGTCGTCCGCCGAACGGCGCCCGCCTGGTGATCGAGGTCTGGACGGCCCAGGCCCGCTGACCCCGAACGGCCCGCGCCTCAGAAGATGCGCACCCGGTCCTCGGGGGCCAGCCACATGCCGTCACCCTCGCCGGTGCCGAACGCGGTGTGGAAGGCATCGACATTGCGGACCAGATTGGCGCGCAGGTCCGGCGGGGAGTGCGGGTCGATCGCGAGCAGCCGCCGGGCCTCCTCGGCCCGAGTGATCGTTCCCCAGACCTGGCCCCAGCCGAGGAAGAAGCGCTGTTCGGCGCTCCAGCCCTCCAACGGCTGCCCGCTGCCGGCCAGCCGGTAGGCGGCCAGCGCCATCTCCAGCCCGCACAGGTCACCGATGTTCTCCCCGACGGTCAGCGCACCGTTGACCTTCCCGTCCGGCACCTCGCGGGGTGCCAGACCGTCGAACTGGGCGATCAGCTGGCTCGCGCGGGTGTCGAACGCCGCCCGGTCCGCTTCCGTCCACCAATCGCGCAGCGCGCCGGTGTCGTCGTAGCGCGATCCCTGGTCGTCGAACCCGTGCCCGATCTCGTGCGCGATCACTGCGCCGATGCCGCCGTAGTTGACCGCGTCGTCCGCCTCCACGTCGAAGAACGGCGGCTGCAGGATCGCGGCCGGGAAGACGATCTCGTTCATCGTCGGGTGGTAGTAGGCGTTGACCGTCTGCGGAGTCATCAGCCACTCGTCGCGGTCCACCGGGCGGCCGATCTTGGAGATCATGTGGTCGGTCTCCACCGCGCGGCCGCGGCGCACGTTGCCGAGCAGGTCGCCGGGGTCGACGGTGAGGGCCGAGTAGTCCCGCCAGCGCACCGGACGGCCGATCTTGGGCCGGAAGGCGGCCAGTTTCTCCAGGGCCCGGGCGCGGGTCTGGTCACCCATCCATTCCAGGGCGCCGATCCGGCCCCGGAAGGCCTCGATCACGTGGGCCACCAACGCGTCCATCCGTTCGGCCGCCTGTGCCGGGTAGTGCTCGGCCACGTACATCTGACCGGCGTCCTCCCCGACCAGGGACTCCACCAGGGCGACCCCGCGCTTCCAACGCTCGCGCAGCTCGGGCACCCCGCTGAGGGTGCGGCCGTAGAAGTCGAACCGGGTCTCCACCACGTCGTCGCGCAGGTAAGGCGCGACATCCCCGAGCAGGCCCGTGGTGAGCCAGGCTCGCCAGTCGGCGATCGGGTGTTCGGTGAGAAGGTGGCCCATCGCTGCCAGGGTGTCGGGCTGGCGGACGACGACCCGCGCCAGCGCGGACGGCGGCAGCTCGAGCCCCTGCGCCCAGGCGGACCAGTCCCAGCCGGGAGTGGCCTCGACGAGCTCGGCGTGGGTGAGCCGGGTGTACGAGGCCACCGCGTCCCGGGCCTTCACCCGGTCCCAGTGGGCCTGCGCGATCGCGGTCTCCAGGGCCATTACCCGTTGCGGTGCGTCCTCACCGAGGTCCAGACCCGCCTCGGCCAGAGCGGGGGCGGCCAGGGTGAGCATCCGCTGCAGGTAGGCGACGTAGGCCTGGCGGAGGTCGGCGTGCTGGTCGGCCCGGTAGTACTCCTCGTCGGGCAGCCCGAGCCCGCCCTGGTTCAGGTAGATGATCGCCTGGCCGGGGTCGCCGGCGTCCGCGCTGACCCAGGTGTCGATCAGGCCCGACCCGCCGTGCCGTTGCAGGCGGGCCGAGGTCTGCACGACCTCGGAAGGGGCACCGGCCGCGGCGATCAGGCGCAGGTCGGGCAGCACCGGTGACCAGCCCTGGTCGTGCACCCTGGCCGTGTCCATGAAGCTGCGGTAGAGCGCGCCCACCCGCCAGACGGCCGAACTGTGGTCGGCGTCGGCCTGCTCGGACTCCGTGGCGGCCCGTTCGACCAGGGTGCGCACCGCCGCCTCGCTGGCCTCGCGCAGCATGTCGAACGCGCCGTAGCGACCGCGGTCGGCCGGGATCTCGGCGGTGGCCAGCCATCCGCCGTTGACGTACCCGAACAGATCGTCCTGGGGGCGGACGTCGGGGGACAGGTGGGTGAGGTCGATTCCGGCGCGCATCCGTTCACCGTAGGTCACGGCGCGGACAGTCGCTGCTGCGCAACGCTCGGAGGGCGATAGCACCGGGTTGTGGCGATGTGCGACGACCGGCATGATGCGGGCCAGCGCCGATGCCCACTCGGGGGTGCAGGCGGTTCTCGGGGTGGCAGGCATGGTGTCTTTTCCGGTACCTCCCAACTTCGCCGACGTGCTCGCGGAGCGGCGTCTTCGGCGTCGTCGACGGCGGATCACGGCCGGGCTGCTCGGCCTGCTGCTGCTGGGCACCGCAGGCGGCGTGGCCGCTTCACGCCTGGGTGACAGTTCGACGGCCCAGGCGGGCAGCGTCTGCACCGGGCCGGTGACCCCGCTGGTGGTGGCGTCCTCGGTGGACAAGTCCGCGCTGCTGACCCGGCTCGCGGCCGACTTCTCAACCGGTGGCAAGGACGCCCAGGGTCGGTGCGTGACGGTCTCGATCGTGGCCAAATCCTCCGGGGCGAGCGCCACGGCGCTGGAGACCGGATGGAAGGCGACCGACGGGCCGCCGCCGGACGTGTGGTCACCGACCGGGTCGATCTGGCTGCCGCTGCTCGAGGCCCGGCTGGCCGCGGCGCAGAAGTCGAGCCTGATCCCCGCCCCGCGGAGCGTGCCGCAGATCGCGGCGTCGCCGATGGTGGTGGCGATGCCCCGGCCGATGGCCACCGCCCTGGGCTGGCCGGAGAAGCCCATCGGCTGGTCGGACCTGCTCACCCTGGCCGCCCATCGGGAGGGGTGGGGCGCCTACGGGCACCCGGAGTGGGGCCGGTTCAGTCTCGGCAAGACCAACCCGAACTTCTCCCACGCGGGGCTGGAGGGGACCGTCGCCACCTACTACGCCGCGGTGAGCAAGGTCTCCGGCCTGACCGAGGCGGACGTCGCGCTGCCGGCCACCCGGCGCTTCGTCGCCGGGGTGGAGCAGTCCGTGGCCCGCTACGGCGACAACACGGCCAGCTTCCAGACCGACTGGCTGCGCGCCGACGATGCCGGTCAATCGCTCTCCTACATCTCTGCCCTGGTGACCGAGGAGAACCTGGTCGCCGCCTACAACGAGGGCAACCCGACGGCCGACCCGAAGGCGGCCGGCACTCACCCGGCGCCGAAGGTCCCGCTGGTCGCGGTCTACCCGAAGGAGGGCACCTTCGTCGCCGACCACCCCTACGCCGTGCTCAGCGGCCCGTGGGTCACGGAGCCGAAACGCGCTGCGGCAGAGGCGTTCCTGGCCTACTTGCTCAGTGACCCGGTGCAGGCCCGCTGGCAGGACAGCCACTTCCGCAACGCCGCCGGCGTGGCCGGGGCGCGCACCGGTGAGAGCCTCGGAGTGCTTGCCGCAGAACCGAAGAAGGTGCTGGAACCACCCTCGGCGGCGGTCACCGTGAGCATCCTGGACAGCTGGTCCCAACTGCGCAAGACCGCGAACGTGATCAACCTGATCGACGTGTCGGGCTCGATGGCCAAGACGGTCCCCGGGTCGACGCAGACCCGGCTCGCGGCGGCACAGCAGGCGGTGACCTCGGCGCTGGAGCTGTTCACCGATCAGGACGAGGTCGGTCTGTGGTCTTTCTCCGGCGGGGTGCGGGGCAGGATCGACTACCGGCAGCTGATCGACGTCGGCCCGATGGACGTCGCGGTGAAGGGAGTGCCCCGGCGTCAGGCCCTGGCCACCGCGGTGAAGGGGTTGTCACCGCAGGGCGACACCGGCCTGTACAACAGCGTCGCCGCTGCCTACCAGGCAGTGGTCGATCGCTATCGCGAGGACAGGATCAACGCGGTAGTGGTGCTGACCGACGGCAGGAACGACGCCGAGGGCGGCCTGAGCCTGGACGATCTGCTCACCCAGGTGGAGAGCTTCGGGCAGGGCAAGCAGGTGCGGATCATCACCATCGCCTACGGCCCGGACGCCGACACCGAGACCCTGGCGAGGATCGCCCGGGTGACCAAGGGCGCCTCCTACAAGGCGCCGTCGGCGGCCGACATCCCCAAGGTGTACGCGGCTGCCCTGTCCAACCTCTGAGGCTTGTCTGACGGGGCCTGGCCGCCGCGGTAGCCTCGCGGTGCGATGGAGACCGACCTCGAGACCCGAACCGCGACGCCGCAGGTCAGCGTCGTCCTGCCCTGCTTCAACGAACGTGACCACGTGGTCGCCGAGCTGGAGCGGATCACCGCCGCGCTCGACGCCTCAGGCCTGGCCTACGAGGTGCTCGCGGTCGACGACGCCAGCACCGACGGCACGCTGGACGTGCTGCGCGAGAGCGAGGCGCGATTCCCGCACGTGCGGGTGCTCGCCTTCCGGCGCAACGGGGGCTCGGGCACGGTGCGCCGGATCGGCACCCAGCTGGCCCGCGGTGAGTTCGTGGTCTGGACCGACGCCGACATGTCTTATCCGAACGAGCGGATCCCCGAGCTGGTCCAGGTGCTGCTGGACGACCCCAGCTACGACCAGGTGGTCGGCGCCCGAACGACCGAGGAGGGCAGCCACAAGTGGCTGCGCCTGCCCGCGAAGTGGCTGATCCGCAAGATCGCCGAGCGGTTGAGCAACCAGAGGATCCCCGACCTCAACTCCGGCCTGCGGGCGTTCCGGCGACAGGTCTCGCTGCCTTACCTGCGCCTGCTGCCGGCCGGGTTCAGCTGCGTCACCACGATCACGCTGGCCTTCCTGTCGAACCAGCATGACATCAAGTACCTGCCGATCGACTACGCCAAGAGGGCCGGGAAGTCCAAGTTCCACTTCACCCGCGACGCCTACCGCTACATCCTCCAGGTGCTGCGGATGGTGATGTACTTCGACCCGCTCAAGGTGCTGATGCCGCCGGCGCTCTGGCTGCTGCTGATCGGCGCCGTCAAGGGTGTGGTCGACATGGTGCGCCACCCGTTCTACTTCCCGGCCAGCACCGTGCTGCTGGTCCTGTCGGCGCTGATCATCGCCTCGATGGCGCTGCTCGCCGACCTGGTGGTGCGTTCCCGCGGTGACGTCGTGGCCGAGGACCTGGCGACCCACCTACGTCCCCACCCCTGACCGCCCACCCCTGACCGCTCCACCCCCGGAGGCCCCGCCCCTCACTGATCGTCGGTTGTCATGAGTGTTCCCCATGTGCTGGGCGGAGACCAGTGAGAGACGGCGATCTTCGAGGGGGCCGTGGCGTCAGTCCGGGCGGCGGGCCAGGGCGACCAGCCCGGTGCCCCGGGTCGGGGCCAGGCGCTGCAGATAGCGGAAGGGCGTGGTGGCGAGTGCTACCGCGGTGCCGACCGCCTGGTTGGGCGGCTGGAAGGTGCGCCCGGTCGACGCCGTCCGCTCGGGCATGGAGAGCTCGGCGGCCTCGCGGGCCAGCTTGCGGGCATCGATCGGGTTGCGCACCGCCTCCAGGGCGTACCCCAGCGGCCAGCCGTAGACCGCGATCTGCACCGGCTGCAGCCCGGCGCCGGTGAGCAGATTCCGCAGCTGGTCGGGGGTGTAGCGGCGGTAGTGGCCGGCGTGGGTGTCCATCGGGCCGAACCGGTCGGGCCAGGCCGGCACCGACAGCATCAGGTGCCCACCCGGACGCACGAAGGAGGCCCAGGTGGCGAGCATCTCGGCGTCGTGCTCGAGGTGCTCGAGCACCTCGAAGGCGCACACCAGGTCGTAGGTCGAGCCCTGGGGGACGGCGTGCTGGTCGCCGAGCAGCACGGTGCCGCCGCGCGGGGTGATCCGGGAGCGGGCCACCGAGGCCGCCTGCTCGTCAGGCTCGATGCCCAGGTAGCTGCCGCCTGCGGCCAGCCGGGCGCCGAAAGACCCCTGGCCGCAACCGATCTCGAGCACACTCTGCGGGCGCAGCCGGCGCAGCATCCGGGAGACCAGGTCGTAGCGCAGCCAGGCCCTCGGGGCTAGCGGGGGGAGTGGAGGGAGCTGGGCGGACGAGCTGGTGGGGGTCATGGAGCGCAGCCTTTCGTCGAGCTGCCGGGTGACGGCGCGGGCGGTGAAGTGCTGCTCGGCATGGGCACGGCCCCGACGGCCCAGCGCAGTGGCCCGGGCCGGGTCGCCGGCCAGCTCGCGCAGCGCCTGCGCGAGGGCAGCGGCATCGCCCGGCGGAACGAACATCGCCGCCTCACCGAGCGCGCGGCGCTGCGGCTCGGTGTCCGAGGTGAGAACGGCGCAGCCGGCCGCCGCTCCCTGGTAGACCTTGTTCGGCGCCACCCGCAGTGCCTTCGCCTCGGTTCCGAGGATGCCCAGACACACCTGGTGACCGGCGACCAAGGTGGGCAGCTGTGCGGCGTCCACCCAGTCGTGCCAGGTGATGTTCGGGTTGCCGGCTGCCGCGGCCCGGGTGGCCGCCAGGTCCTGACCGGAGCCGATCATCGTCACCCGGATCCGCCGGTCGTCGGCCAGCAGGCCCAGCGCCTGACCGATCACCGGTGCGCCCTGCAGCGGGGTGTACAGCCCGTAGAAGACCACGGTGAGCACCTGGTCAGCGGGTTCGGCGTCCGCCGGGTCTGTCGTGGTGGCGTGCTCACCGGCGGCGAACCAGTCCTGACCGGCACCAACCGGAGCTACGACCGCACGCGGCACGGCGTCGGGCATCAGGTGGGCGAGCAGCTGCGCGTGCTCCTCGGTGTCGAGCACCACGACGTCGGCGGCGTCGATCGCCGCTCGGTCGAGCCGGCGCAACAGGGCCTGGGTGCGGGTACCCGAGCTGCCGCGATCCGCGGCGGTGTCGGCGGCGAAGATCAGATGGTCCAGGGCGATCGGGGTGCGCCGGAACAGCCGGCGTGCGGCCAGCACGTCGAAGTGGCCCAGATAGCCGACCAGGACGGCGTCCGGGCGCCACTGCCTGCGCAGCCGCACGGCACCGACGGCGAGTTGCGACCAGCACCGGGTGAGCCGCCAGGCCAGCAACGGCAACCGCCACGGACGGCGCAGGACGGCGACCCGCGCGGCGGTGTCCAGCCCGAGCGGCCGGTTGAGCTCGCGCACCTCGGCGCCGTGCGCCCGCAGCCCGTCGATCAGCACGCCGACCCGGGGGTGGGCGCGGACGTCATAGCTGCCGAAGGCGAGCACCCGCACGGAGCGTGACCCTACCCGGCGCGTGCGGGTAGGTTCGGCGAGTGAGCAACCGGACGGCGCCGGACGGCGTGAGCGGCGGGGGCGCCGGCGGAGGTGTAGGCACCGCGGTCAAGCGGGTGCTCGCCCTCGGTCGCATGCCAGTCGTCCGCTGGGGGTTCGCCGTCCTCGCCACCGTGCTTGCGGTCTGGGCGATCACCAGCCGGTGGGACCAGGTGGTCGCGGCCCTCGCCCGGCTCGACGTCCGCTACCTGGTCGCCGCAGGGGCGGCCACGCTGGCCAACGCGGGGCTGACCGGTATGGCCTGGCGGGCGCTGCTCACCGACCTCGGGTCGCGGCTGCCCCTGGCGGCGGCGGCGCGGGTGTTCTTCGTCGGCCAGATCGGCAAGTACGTGCCGGGCAGCGTGTGGCCGGTGGTGGTGCAGGCCGAACTGGCCCGCGACCACGGAGTGCCCCGGCGGCGCACGGCGGCGGCCACGGTGACCATGATCCTGCTGTCCATGGCGACCGGGCTGCTGGTGGTGCTGGCCTCGTTGCCGTTCGTGCCCCAGGTCGCCGAGGGCGGTTTCGGCTGGGCCCTGCTGCTCGTCGTCCCGCTGCTGGTGGTGCTGCACCCGAAGGTGCTCGGGCCGGCGCTGAACCGACTGCTCGGCGCGATCGGTGCGGAGCCGCTGGACACCCCGCCGACGCTGCGCGGCACTGCCGTCGCCACGCTGTGGGCGGTGGTGTCGTGGGTGACCGCGGGGATGCAGGTGTGGCTGCTGGCGGCCTCGCTCGGTGCGCCGCTGACCGGGCGCACGCTGGCGCTCGGCGTCGGCGGCTACGCGCTGGCCTGGGCGGTGGGGCTGATCGTGGTGATCGCCCCAGCCGGGGCGGGCGCGCGGGAGGTGGCGCTGGCCGCGGCGCTGGCCTCGGTGCTGGACGGCGGCGCGGTGCTGGTGGTGGTGCTGCTCTCCCGGGTGCTGTTCACCGCGGTCGACCTGATCGCCGCAGCCGCCGGTTACGGCGCAGGCCGCCACCACACGCACCTCTGAACCTGCTCATGCTCCGCTGCGGTACATCTGCAGCCGACATTTCGGGCGCAGATGTGTACCCCCGCGGAGCATGAGCGGGTTTCGGCGGGTGGGGCGTCACCGGGAGATGCGGTCCCAGCCGCGGTTGGGGGCACGGCTGCCCATCCGCTCGGCAGAGCGGACGTCGCGGCTGCGGTAGACGATGTAGGGCCGGGTCAGGTAGCCCACCGGCGCGCTGAACACGTGCACCAGCCGGGTGAACGGCCACAGCGCGAACAGCAGGAAGGCCAGCAGGGCGTGCAGCTGGAAGCCGAACGGGGCCGCGGTCATCAGTGCTGGGTCGGGGTTGGCCGTGAACACCCCGCGGAACCATAGCGAGACGCCCTGCCGGTAGTCGTAGTGGCCGAAGATGCTGCTGGCCACGGTGTTCCACAGCCCCAGGCCGATCACCGAGCCGAGCACCAGGTACATCACCTTGTCCATCCGGGTGGTGGCCGAGAACACCGGGCCCACCGTGCGCCGCCGGTAGATCAGGATCACCAGCCCGGCCAGCGCCGCCAGCCCGGCGATGCCGCCGCCGACCACGGCGAACAGGTGGTAGGTCTCCTGGCTGATCCCGGCCGCCTCGGTCCAGGTCTTGGGGATCAGCAGACCGATCACGTGTCCGCCGACCACGCCCAGCATGCCGAAATGGAACAGGGGGCTGCCCCAGCGCAGCAGCGCCGACTCGTACAGCTGGGACGAGCGTGTGGTCCAGCCGAACTTGTCGTAGGTGTAGCGCCAGAAGTGGCCCACCACGAAGGTGGCCAGGCACAGGTAGGGAACCACCACCCAGAGCAGCGTGGTCACGACGGGACTCCAGACAGGTCGGAAGTGGCGGGGGGAGTGAGCCGGGGATCGAGGGAGTAGGCGTCCAGGCCCACCTCCTCGGCGGGCGGGCCCTGCGCGATCAGGCGCGCGACGGCGTCCGCGTCGTCACCGTGCAGTGCCGGCAGGGTCGCGCACAGCGCCACAGCGACGTCCGCCCACGGTGAACCGGACTCCTGCAAAGCGATCCGCAGCATCTCCACCCCCGGGCGGTGGTCGTTCAGCAGCCGCCAGGCGCCCTCGGCGTCCGCGGTGGCACCGAACTCGAGCACCAGGCAGAGGTGATCGGGCAGCTCCTCGCTGGTCGGGTCGAGCCCGGCCCGACGGTAGGCCTGCTTGACCTGCACCAGGGCCAGCCCGCGCTTGCGGGTGTCGCCATGCGCGAAGTAGGTCAGATAGAGGCAGTAGCGCCGGTTGGTGTCGAACGTGGCCACATAGGACTCCTGCAGGTCGCGCAGCGGGCGCGAGCCCAGGTGGTCCAGGAAGCGGCACAACGGGTCCCGCACCGGAGCCGGGAGGACAGCGACAGCGGTGGCGATGCCCTCCCGGCGGTCCAGGAGGTCTCCGGTCGGGTACTCCAGCAGCAGCGAGATCGCCTGCCAGGCCAGCCGCAGCTGGTTCTCGGGCATGGCGCGGACGCCGCGGCGCAACCGGGTGGGCAGGATCGGCGTGGTCCTCACGGCTCCTCCCCCTTCTGGCGCTCGGTGACGGTGAGCGGCAACGGCGTGCGGCTTTGGCGTTCCTTGGCCAGCCGGAAGCTCTCCACCGCCACCGGGGTCGGCGTGCCCGAGCCCTCGCCGAACGGGCCCGAGCCACCCATTCCCGGCCCGCCGTCGTAGTCCAGCGAGCAGTCGGTGGCCAATTCCTCGAGCGAGTGCGCCTGCTCGGCGTGAGCGCTCGGGATGACGTAGCGCTCCTCGTACTTGGCCAAGGCCAGCAGCCGGAACATCTCATACATCGACTCGCCGTCCATGCCGACCTTGGCCGGGATCGACTCGTCGGCCTCACGGCCCAGGTTCAGGTCGCGCATGTACGAGCGCATCGCGGCCAGCCGGCGCAGCACCGCCTCGACCGGCGCCACCTCGCCGGCGGTGAACAGCCCGGCCAGATACTCCACCGGGATGCGCAGCGCCTCGATCGCGGCGAACAGGTTGCCGTGGTCCTCGCCGTCGTGGCCGGTGTCGCGCACCACGTCGACCACCGGCGACAGCGGCGGGATGTACCAGACCATCGGCATGGTGCGGTACTCCGGGTGCAGCGGCAGGGCCACCTTGTAGGTGTTGATCAGCGCGTACACCGGCGACCGCTGCGCCGCCCGGATCCAGTCCCCGGGGATCCCGGCGTGCTCCGCCTCCCGCTGCACCGCAGGGTCGTTCGGGTCCAGGAAGACCGATCGCTGGGCCTCGTAGAGGTCCTGGTCATTCTCCACCGAGGCGGCCTCGAGCACCCGGTCGGCGTCGTAGAGCACCAGCCCGATGTAGCGCAGCCGCCCGACGCAGGTCTCGGCGCACACGGTCGGGATGCCGACCTCGATGCGGGGGTAGCAGAACGTGCACTTCTCGGCCTTGCCGGTGCGGTGGTTGAAGTAGACCTTCTTGTACGGGCAGCCCGACACGCACATCCGCCAGCCTCGGCAGCGGTCCTGGTCGACCAGCACGATGCCGTCCTCGGCGCGCTTGTAGATCGCCCCGCTCGGGCACGACGCCGCGCAGGAGGGGTTCAGGCAGTGCTCGCAGATCCGCGGCAGGTAGAACATGAAGGTCTGCTCGAGCTCGAACTTCACCTTCGTCGACATGCCGCGCAGGACGACGTCGCGCTTGGCGTGCTCCTGGCTGCCGCCGAGGTTGTCGTCCCAGTTGGCAGACCAGGTGACCTTCATCGGCTTGCCGCTGATCAGCGAGTGCGGCCGGGCGACCGGGAAGGTGTCCTGCGCCGGGGCGTTGGTCAGCGTCTCGTAGTCATAGGTCCAGGGCTCGTAGTAATCGGTGATCGAGGGCAGTTTCGGATTGGAGAAGATGGTCGCCAGCTTGCGCAGCCGCCCGCCCGAGCGCAGGGCGAGCTGCCCGTTGGCCCGGCGCACCCAGCCGCCCTTCCACTCCGCCTGGTCCTCGTAGGTGCGCGGATAGCCCAGCCCGGGGCGGGTCTCCACGTTGTTGAACCAGACGTACTCGGTGCCGGACCGGTTGGTCCAGGCCTGCTTGCAGGTCACCGAGCAGGTGTGGCACCCGATGCACTTGTCGAGGTTCATCACCATCGCCATCTGAGCCATCACCTTCATCAGTACTGCACCTCCTGCGAGCGCCGGCGGATGGTGGTGATCTCGTCGCGCTGGTTTCCGGTGGGCCCGAGGTAGTTGAAGGCGAAGGACAGCTGCGCATAGCCCCCGATCAGGTGGGTCGGCTTGACCATGATCCGGGTGAGCGAGTTGTGGATGCCGCCCCGCTTGCCGGTCTTCTCCACCCGAGGTACGTCGATCAGCCGGTCCTGGGCGTGGTGCATGTAGACCGTGCCTTCCGGCATCCGGTGGCTGACGATGGCGCGCGCCACCACCACCCCGTTGCGGTTGGTGGCCTCGATCCAGTCGTTGTCGGCGATGCCCACCTTGGCCGCGTCGATGTCGGAGATCCAGATGTTCTGCCCGCCGCGGGACAGTGACAGCATGAACAGGTTGTCCTGGTACTCGGAGTGGATGGACCACTTGTTGTGCGGGGTGAGGTAGCGCACGCTCACCCCCAGCTCACCGATCGCGCCGACCTTGGGTTCGCCGAACAGGTCGGTCATGTTCAGCGGCGGTCGATAGGTCGGCATGGTCTCGCCGAGGTCGAGCATCCAGTCGTGGTCGAGGTAGAAGTGCTGGCGGCCGGTCAGGGTGTGCCAGGGCTTGGACCGCTCGGTGTTGATCGTGAACGGGCTGTAGCGCCGTCCCCCGGTCTCCGAGCCCGACCACTCGGGAGAGGTGATCACCGGCACCGGCGCCGCCTGGGTGTCGGCGAAGGTGATCATCTTGCCCTCGTGCTCGGCAGCCAGGTCGTGCAGCGCGGTTCCGGTGCGCTTCTCCAGGGTCTTGAACCCCTGGGTGGCCAGATGCCCGTTCGTGGTGCCGGACAGCGCCATGATCGTCTCGGCCACCTGGATGCCGGTGCGCAGCTGCGGCCGGCCGTCGGCTACGCCGCCGCGCACGGTGCCGTTCTTGTGCGCCAGGTAGTCGACCTCGCGATCCAGCGTGTAGGTGATCGCCTTGGTGGTCGCCCCGAGCTTCTCCATCAGCGGCCCGAGGGCGGCCATCTTGGCGGCCACCGCACCGTAGTCGCGTTCCACCAGAACCAGGTTCGGCATCGTGACGCCCGGCACCGGATCGCACTCGCCCTTGCCCCAGTCGCGGACGACGCCGTGCGGCGTCGCGAGCTCGCCGGGGGTGTCGTGCAGCAAGGGTTGTGCGACCACGTCCGTGCGCACCCCGAGGTGCGTGGCCGCCAGCGGGGAGAACGTGTCCGCGATGGTCTGGAAGATGTCCCAGTCGGTGCGGGTCTGCCAGGGCGGGTTGATCGCCGGGTTGAACGAGTGGATGAACGGGTGCATGTCGGTGGTGTTGATGTCGTGCTTCTCGTACCAGGTGGCCGCCGGCAGCACGACGTCCGACAGCAGGGTGGAGGACGTCATGCGGAAGTCCAACGTGCACAACAGATCCAGTTTGCCGGTGGGCAGCTGATCGGCGTCAGTGCCGCCGCTGCCGTCGGCGGGGGTGGCTCGCAGCCCGCTATCCGTGCCGAGCAGGTGGCGCAGGAAGTACTCGTTGCCCTTCGCGGAGGAGCCGAACAGGTTGGCCCGCCACATGGTCAGGATCCGGGGCCAGTTCCGCTCGGCCTCCGGATCCTCGGCCGCGAACGACAGGTCGCCACTCTTCAGCCGGCGGACGACGTGCTCGCCGACGCTCTCGCCGGAGGCCTCGACCTCGTCGGCCAGGTCGAGCGGGTTGCGGTCGAAGGTCGGGTAGGAGGGCATCCAGCCCATCCGGGCCGAGGCGACCACGGCGTCATGCACGCTCATGCCGCGCAGCGACCCCGGCCCGGTGGTGGCGGCGAAGGTGTCGGCTCCGTGGGAGTCGTAGCGGTACTGGCAGGTGTTCAGGTACCAGTAGGCGGTGTGGATCATCTGGCGTGGCGGGCGGGCCCAGTCCAGGCCGAACGCCAGCTGCGCCCAGCCGGTGATCGGGCGGGCCTTCTCCTGGCCCACGTAGTGCGCCCAGCCGCCGCCGTTGCGGCCCTGGCAGCCGGTGATCGTGGTCAGCGTGAGCATCGCCCGGTAGATGGTGTCGGAGTGGAACCAGTGGTTCGTGCCGGCACCCATCAGGATCATCGAGCGGCCCTGGGTGTCCTCGGCGTTGCGGGCGAACTCGCGCGCGATCCGGGCGACGGCCGCGGCCGGCACCGAGGTGATCGACTCCTGCCAGGCCGGCGTGTAGAGCCCCTCGGGGTCGTCGTAGCCGGTCGGCCACTGCCCCGGCAGGCCCTCGCGGCCGACCCCGTACTGGGCCAGAAGCAGGTCGAAGACCGTGGTCACCACCCGGTCGCCGACCCGGCGGGTGGGCACTCCGCGCAGCGCGGTCGGCCCGGCGGCGTCCGTGGCGGCGTCTCCGGTGGCCGTGTCGAACCGGGGTAGGCGCACCGTCACGCCCTGGCCGTCGTCGATCAGGCTCAACGCCGGGACGACGTCACCCAGCTCCAGGTTCCACCGGCCCAGACCCTCGTCGCCGTAGCGGTGGCCGAGGGACCCGTTGGGCACCACCAGGTTCCCGCTGCCCTGGTCGACCAGCACGGTCTTGAACGCTGCGTTCTCGGAGCCCGACACCGCGTCGTCCAGGTCGGAGGCAGTGAGGAACTTGCCCGGTGTGTAGGTGACCCCTGCGTCGTCCGGGTCGAGGACGACCAGGAACGGCAGGTCGGTGAACCTGCGGCAGTAGCCGACGAAGTAGTCGACCTGGCGGTCCACGAAGAACTCCTTGAGCACCACGTGGCCCATTGCCATGGCCAGGGCTCCGTCGGTGCCCGGAGCGGCCATCAGCCACTCGTCGGCGAACTTGACGTTGTCGGCGTAGTCGGGCGCGACCACGACCACCTTCTGGCCGCGGTAGCGGGCCTCGACCATCCAGTGCGCGTCGGGGGTGCGGGTGACCGGGACGTTCGAGCCCCACATGATCAGGTACCCGGCGTCCCACCAGTCGCCCGATTCGGGGACGTCGGTCTGGTCGCCCCAGATCTGCGGCGAGGCCACGGGCAGGTCGGCGTACCAGTCGTAGAAGGAGAGCATCGAGCCGCCGATGAGCGAGGTGAACCGGGCGCCGGAGGCGTGGCTGACCATCGACATGGCAGGGATGGGCGAGAACCCGGCCACCCGGTCCGGGCCCCAGGTCTTGATCGTGTGCACGTAAGCGGCGGCCACGATCTCGGCGGCCTCGTCCCAGCTCGCCCGCACCAGGCCGCCCTTGCCGCGCGCGCTCTTGTAGCGCTGCGCCTTGACCGGGTCGGAGACGATGTCGCCCCAGGCCAGCACCGGGTCACCGAGCCGGGCCTTGGCCTCGCGGTACATCTCCACCAGGACGCCGCGCACGTAGGGGTAGCTGACCCTGGTGGGGGAGTAGGTGTACCAGGAGAATGCGGCACCTCGGGGGCAGCCGCGGGGCTCGTACTCGGGCCGGTCGGCGCCGGTCGAGGGGTAGTCGGTCTGCTGCGCCTCCCAGGTGATGATCCCGTCCTTGACGTAGACCTTCCAGGAACACGAGCCGGTGCAGTTCACCCCGTGGGTGGAGCGCACCACCTTGTCGTGGCTCCACCGGTCGCGGTAGAAGGAGTCGCCGCTGCGCCCGCCCTGCAGGTGCAGGGCGCGGTTGTCCGGGGAGACCTCGGCCCGCCCGAACAGCGCACGGGTGCGCAGCAGGGCACCGGGCATCGAGGGGGCCGGCGTGGCGTTCATGACTGCTCCTTGGCAGGGCGGGGCGGGAACGGGATGCGCTGCGTCAACTGCGCGTGACATGTCCGTGGATCGACGAACGGAGTGAGGGAGACCTCGACATCCGTTTCGCCGAGGGCTTCCATCGAGCCGCTGATCAGGCCCCGGTGAATACCGCAGACCACCTCAGGCTGGGCTCGGGCGAGGTCGAAGAAGGGACAGTCGACCAGCTCGATCGCCACCTGCCGGCCGTCCCGGTCGGCGCTCACCTGGGGGTGGTATCCCCACTCGCGCAACAGGTCGAGCATCAGCCCAACCTTGCCCAGCCACTGACCGGGTGAGCGGGCAGGGGCGGGGGTGCCCTCGACGTCGAGGGCGGACTGGGCGTTCTGCCAGGCCCAGCGGGCGCCGGCCTGCGCCGGAGTGAGCGGCGTGCCGGTCTCGTCACCGCTCCAGGTGGCGGCGAGCAGGGTGGCGAGGGCTTTGAAGGAGCCGTCGGTGTTGGTCGGCGGCTGCCCGCCGGGTGGCAGCCGGTAGACCTTGCGCGGGCGCCCGGCGCCGTCGAGGTGCTCGGTGGCCGCTGTCACCAGATCGGCTGCGAGCAGCTGGTCCAGGTGGAAGCGGACGGTGGTCACGTGCAGGCCGAGGTCCGCGGCGAGTTCCGCCGCACTCAGGCCCGCGCGTTCGCGACGCGGCAGCGCCGTGCTCTGGGCCAGGTGCTCGACGATCCGGCGGCGTACAGGAGAGGAGAGCAGGCGGCTCGTGTCGTCGTCCGTCCGGCGTTTCGGCACCTTTGCTCCAGAATTGAGAGGACTCGTTCCCATCAATTGCACCATACTCCTCCAGCTGGCTGCGGATGTAGCGGAGGGTCTGGCTGGGAGTGTGTTTCGCCACAGTGGCCGGCCGTGGGCCCTGATGCCCGCATGGAGCCTTGGGCAATGTGTACGCTCGTACCCGATATATTTAGAGGATTGTCTCCTTTAAATGGAGGGATTGTGTCGAAGTCGCAGACCGTCCGAGCGCGGGCGGCCGCAGTCGGCCAAGCTGCGCCGGGGCGTACCCAGGTACTGGTGCTGTCAACGCTGAGCTTCACCGTCATGTTCGCGGTATGGCTGATGTTCGGCATCCTGGGCATCCCGATCCGCAAGGAGTTCGGGCTGAGCGATGTCCAGCTGTCCTGGCTGACGGCGGTCGCGGTGCTGAACGGCTCGATGTGGCGCCTGCCCGCCGGCATGATCACCGACCGGATCGGTGGCCGCCGGGTGATGTCCCTCATGCTCGCGGCGACCGCGGTCCCGGCCTACCTGGTCTCGACCGTGCACAGCTACGAGTTGCTTCTGGTGCTGGCCTTCCTGGTCGGCTTCGCCGGCAACTCCTTCAGCGTGGGCATCGCCTGGAACTCGGCGTGGTACCCCCGGAGTCGGCAGGGATTTGCACTCGGAGTGTTCGGTGCCGGCAACGTCGGAGCCTCCGTGACCAAGTTCATCGGGCCGGCGCTGATCACCGGCACGGCCGGGATCTCGGTGCTCGGGGTCTTCCCCGGCGGGTGGCGCCTGGTTCCGGTCATCTACGCCGCGCTGCTCGTGCTCCTCGCCGCCGCCACGTTCCTGCTGGCACCGCGGCCGGACCGGATGCCCGGGCAGGGCAAGCCGCTGCGCGACCAATTGACCCCGCTGAAGGAGTTGCGGGTCTGGCGGTTCAGCCTCTACTACGTGGTGGTCTTCGGGGCCTACGTGGCGCTGTCGGCGTGGCTGCCCAAGTACTACGTGGACAACTTCAAGGTCAGCCTGGGCAGCGCTGCTCTGCTGACTGCGACCTTCATCTTCCCCGCCTCGCTGCTGCGGCCGGTGGGCGGCTGGTTCTCCGACCGGTTCGGCGCCCGCCGTGCGATGTACTGGACGTTCGCGGTGATGATGGTGGTCACGCTGGTGCTGTCGATGCCCAATGGGCACATCGTGGTGATGACCAAGGAGGGCGCCCGCGAGGTGCTCCCCTACACGATCGGTCTGGTCCCGTTCGCGGTGCTGCTCTTCCTGCTCGGCTGTGCCATGGGCATCGGCAAAGCCGCGGTGTACAAGCACATTCCGGAGTACTTCCCGGACAACGTCGGCCCGGTGGGCGGCCTGGTCGGCATGCTCGGCGGCCTGGGTGGCTTCTTCCTCCCCCCGATGTTCGCCTACGCCCAGATCTGGACCGGTTTCCCGTCCAGCACCTTCTTCATCCTGTTCGTGCTCACCGTGATCTGCGCGGTGTGGATGCACTGGACCGTGGTTCACATGCTGCACACGCAGTCGCCCGAATTGGCCCGGCACCTGGAGGCGCCGGTCTCACCCCTGGAGGTCGCCCGATGAGCACTGCCACCTCGAGCCGCAACGGCGGTGAATGGCTGCAGCAGTGGGATCCCGAGGACCAGGCCGGCTGGGACAAGCGCCTGGCCTGGACCACGCTGTCGATCACCACCTTCACGCTGACGCTGTGCTTCGCCTCCTGGTTCCTGGCCAGCGCGATCGCCCCGAAGCTGACCAACCTCGGCTTCGACCTGACCAAGGATCAGCTCTACTGGCTGACCGCACTGCCCGGGCTTGCCGGCGGCCTGATGCGGCTGGGCTGGATGGTGCTGCCCCCGATCATGGGCACCCGCCGGATGGTCACCCTGACCACGGTTCTCCTCCTGCTGCCGATCGTCGGCTGGGGCATCGCCGTCCAGGACTCGAGCACTCCGTACTGGCAGCTCGTGCTGTTGTCGCTGCTGTCGGGCATCGGCGGCGGTGCCTTCTCCGGGTTCATGCCCTCGACGTCCTACTTCTTCCCGCGCCGGCTGCAGGGCACGGCGCTCGGGCTTCAGGCGGGCATCGGCAACTTCGGCGTCTCGCTGGTGCAGATGCTCACCCCGTGGCTGATCGGCTTCGGCCTGATCGGGTTCCTCGGCGCCTCGCAGAGGATGACCGGGCTGCCGGGCAAGCCCTTACGTGAGGTCTGGTACCAGAACGCCGCGTTCATCTACGTGCCGTTCGTGGTAGTCGGTGCCGTGCTGGCCTGGACGATGCTGAAGTCGGTGCCGATCAAGGCGAACATCCGCCAGCAGTTCGACATCTTCGGCAATCAGGACACCTGGTGGATGACCCTGCTCTACATCATGACCTTCGGCACGTTCTCCGGGCTCTCGGCCCAGTTCGGGCTGCTGATGAAGAACCTTTACGGCGCCGGCAACCCCGACATCGTCGCGGGTGCGGGCGCGACGGCCAAGCTGCTGATCGAGGGTTATGCCGTGCCCGACCCGGTGAAGTACGTCTTCCTCGGGCCATTGGTGGGCGCGGGTGCGCGGGTGCTGTTCAGTCCGCTCACGGACCGGATGGGCGGGGCGATCTGGACGCTCATCTCTGGCGTCGGCCTGATCGGCTCGATCGCCTACACGATGACCGCGCTGGTGCCGGACACGTCGTCCGCGACGGCCCTGCACTCGGGCTTCTCTAGCTTCCTGTGGGGAATGCTGGCCATCTTCCTGTTCAGTGGAATCGGCAACGCCTCCACGTTCAAGCAGATGCCGATGATCTTCGAGCGGCGCCAGGCCGGCGGGGTGATCGGCTGGACGGCGGCGATCGCCGCGTTCGGACCGTTCCTGTTCGGCGTCGGCCTGACCGTGATGGCGCCGAGGGCGTTCTACGCGATCGGCATCGCCTGGGCCGTGATGTGCGTGGCAGTCACCTGGTGGCGCTACGCCCGCCCCGGGGCCCCCAAGCCCTCCTGACAAACCCGCTCATGCTCCGCAGGGGTACATCTCGCCCGGACATTTCGGGCGCAAATAGGTACCCCCGCGGAGCATGAGCGGGTTTCAGGGTTGGGGGGTCAGGCGTGGCCGGACTCGAAGATGGTGGGGTCGTCGGGGTCGGCGTCGGGTGGCCGAATACCGGCGGATCGCCGGCGGAAGATGGGGTAGGCGCTGACGTTGCCTCCGGAGTCGGCCGCAGTGGACCAGTGCGACAGGGTCCAGCCGGCGCTCTCCACCGCCGCCAGACCCTCCGACCACTGCTCGATCTCCCCATGCCCCGGAGCGCTCCAGACGGAGGTCTTGAGCTTGACGACGAAGAACGCCTGTTCGCGCTGGTGGGCCTCGCGGGCGTCGCTGACCAGCTTGCGCAGATCGGACTCACGGCTCATGCCTGCACGCTATGCAGCACACTGGCCCGATGGCGAGGGGTGGGCAGCAGCGACTCTGGCAGCCCGGCTACCCGGTGGCCGTCGCGGCCACCCTCTCGGCCCTGCGCCGCGGCGGGGGTGACCCGGCGCTGCGGGTGCAGCCCGACGGCGTCGTGTGGCGGGCCACCCGCACCCCCGACGGCCCGGTGCTGCTGCGCCTGGCCGCCCGGCCGGCGGACGGCGTGGTCGAGGCCCACGCCTGGGGAGCCGGCGCCGACTGGGCGCTGGACGGCGTGCCGGAACTTCTCGGCGACCGCGACGACCCCACCGCCTTCACCCCCGACCCCGCACACCCGCGCCTCGTCGCGGCCTGGCGGGCCCGGCCCGGCTGGCGGGTGATGCGCACGCGCGCCGTGTTCGAGGCGCTCGCGGCGGCGGCGTTGGAGCAGCGGGTCACCGGGGGAGAGGCGCACACCGCGTGGCGCGGCATCCTCTACCGGTTCGGCGAGCCGGCGCCCGGCCCCGCGGCGGACGTGGGCACCGCGGCGGAGCCGGGCGCCGGTATGCGGGTGCCGCCCGCCCCGCGCGACTGGGCCGCCATCCCCACCTGGGAGTGGTTGCGGGTCGGCGTGGAGCAGGCCCGTAGCCGCGTCGTCGTGGCGGCCGCTCAGGTGGCCGGGCGGCTCGAACAGACCCTCGACCTGGCCGGCGAGGACGCCGGCGAGCAGGTCGCGGCCCGGCTTCGCGTCGTCCCAGGGGTTGGTGTGTGGACGGCGGCCGAGGTGCGCCAGCGCGCCCACGGCGACCCGGATGCTTTCTCCTGGAGCGATTTCCACGTCGCCAGGAATGTCTCGTGGGCGCTGTCCGGGCAGGTGCTGGACGACGCCGGGTGTGCCGCGCTGATCGAGCGCTACAGAGGTCATCGGTACCGGGTGCAACGGCTGCTCGAGCTGGACGGCGCCGCCCGCCCCCGCCGCGCCCCGCGGATGACCCTGCCCACCCACCTGCCCCGGGTGCCTCGCTGAGATGATCTGGCGATGCGACTCCTCGACCTGAGCCACGTGATCGAGCACGGCATGACCACCTATCCGGGGCTGCCCGGGCCGGAGATCTCCGAGCATCTGAGCTTCGATGCCTCGGCGGGGGTCTACGAGGCCGGGACCGAGTTCGCGATCGGGCGGATCTGCATGGTGGCCAACACCGGCACCTATCTGGACACGCCCGCCCACCGCTACCGCGACGGGCACGACCTGGCCGGCCTCGAGCTCTCCCGCTGCGCCCAGCTGCCCATGGTGGTGATCGACGCGACCGGCATGATCGGGGCGGAGCAGGTCGAAGGAGCCGACGTGGCCGGGCGGGCGGTGCTGCTGCGCACGGGATGGAGTCGTCGCTGGGGCACAGCCGCCTACGGCGACCCGGTCCACCCGCATCTCACCGAGGAGGGGGCACGCGCACTCGCCGAGGGCGGAGCCGCTCTGGTGGGCATCGACTCGGTCAACATCGACGACACCACCACTGGCGCGCGTCCGGCGCACACGGTGCTGCTCGCAGCGGGGATCCCGGTGGTGGAGCACCTGAGAGGTCTTGACCAGCTACCGGTGACCGGGGCGTTCTTCAGCGCCGTGCCGCCGGCGATCCGCGGCCTGGCCACCTTCCCGGTCAGGGCCTTCGCCCTCATCCCGGTCTGACCGGCGCGCCTGCTCTGACCGACGCGTTGGCCCTGACTGACGACTTCGGAACTACCAACGATGTCAGTATTATCGGTGTCAGTAAAGCCCTGCAACGGTGAGGACGTGCATCGGTGGACTTCATCGGGCGCCTGGACGAGCTCGGCCGGCTCGAACGCCACCTGCACGCGGTGCGCGAGGGGGAAGCCCGCCTGCTCAGCGTTCGGGGGCGGCGGCAGGTGGGGAAGTCCCGCCTGGTCAGCACCTTCGTGGAGCGGACCGGGCTGCCGCAGCTGTTCGTCACCGGAAGCCGGCAAGCGACCCTTGCCGCCGATCTGGAGTCGTTTCGTCAGGACGCGTTGCTGAACTGCACCCTGCCCGGCACCGAGCTCCTGGCCACGGGCGGCTACTCGAGCTGGGAGCAGGCCTTGCGCGCTGTGAACGCCGCCCTTCCGACTGACCGGCCGGGCATCGTGGTGCTCGACGAGTTCCCCTGGCTGCTGCTCAACGATCGCGGCCTCGACGGGACCCTGCAGAAGCTGTGGGACCGTGAGTTCGAGGGCAAGCCCGTTCTGATGGTGCTGATCGGGAGCGATCTGTCCGTGATGGAAATGCTCTCGGCTCACGATCGTCCCCTCTACGGGCGAGCGAGAGAGCTCACCGTCGATCCGTTGTCCGTGCGGGACACGGCCCGTCTGGCCGGACTCGACAGCGACGATCCGGCAGGAGCCGCTGCGGCGTTCGATGCCGCGCAGATCACGGGCGGGTACCCGCGCCTCGTGGCCCAGTGGAAACGGACGCCGACCCTGACCCGGTTCCTGCGTGACCAGCTCAGCGACGACACCACGGATCTGGTCGGTGTCGGCCAGCGGGTGCTCGACGCGGAGTTCCCGCCCGGGGTGCAGGCCACAACCATCCTGCGGGCGATCGGGGCGGGAGAGCGCACGTTCACTGCCATCGCCAACCGCGCCGGCGCCAATCACTCCTCGCTGAACCGTGGTCTGGAGACCCTGCTGAACAAGCGGGTGATCGCTGTCGACCATCCGCTCTCGGCGCGCCCGAACCCCAAGCTGTCGCGGTATCGGGTTGCCGATCAATATCTACGGTTCTGGCTGAGGTTCGTCGAGCCGAGCCTGGGCGATCTCCAACGCGGCCGAGGGGATCTGGCGCTGTCCCGGGTCACCCGCGATCTGCCGGAGTACCGCGGCAGAGCCGTGGAGCCCCTGGTGCGAGAGGCGCTGGCCCGGTTGGCTGCGGACGACCCTGCCCTGGGCGGAGCCGAGAGTGTCGGAGGGTGGTGGCCGAGGTCGAACAACCCTGAGGTCGATCTCGTCGGTGCGGTCAGGGGCCCACAAACCCGGGTGACCTTCATCGGCTCGGTGAAGTGGCGGGAGCGAGCCGCCTTCGATGAGCGTGACCTGGCGAGTCTCGCGGCGGCGCGAACGCAGGTGCCGGGAGCCGAGCGGGCCCCGTTGATCGCCGTCGCGCGGTCCGGATGCTCGGCTCGTCCGGGCGCTTTCTACTCACCCTCCGAGCTGATGCGGGCCTGGCCCTGATCGGGCTCAGAGCAGACAGGCTCAGAGCAGGGCGGCCGGAGCGACCAGCCCGGAGCCGTCGCCGCGGTCCCAGCCGCGCAGTCGTTCGCCCATCGGCGCGGGCAGCTGCCAGCGGACGTCGCGGGTGACCGCCCACACCCGACGCAGCCAGGCGCGCGCGGCGTCCGGTGCACCACTGCCGCAGGTGCTCGTCGACGGTTTCGACGGTCACTCCGAACGGAAGCTCGGTGATCACCATCCGACCCGGTTCCTGCAGGATCGTGCAGCCGAGGGTGAGCGTGCCCTCGATCAGGCCGAGCGGGATCGGCCCGACCTCGCCCTGCTCGGCGGCCAGGGCGAGCGCGCCGACCCGGGACAGGCGCAGCTCGGTGTAGCTCGCCTCGGCACCGGCGTCGTCGTGCTGGGCCGAGAGTGCGTTCCACCTTGTCGAGCACCAGGGTGCTCGGTACGTGAGGCGCGTGCGGGCCTGCGCCGCAGGCGGCCGCCGCGGCGAGCACTGCACGCTCGACCCCGCCCAGCCCGCTGCGCGCGCTCACGTGGCAACCTCGACGCGAGCCCCCTGGACGGCAACGGGTCTCGACGTCGGAACCGCTCCGACGAAGATGTCCAGCGGGCCCCAGCCGGAGTCGATGCGGGTCACCCGGGAGCGCAGCAGGGCAGCCGCGTTCGCGGTGACCCCGAGCGCGGTCAGGTCCCCGCACAGCGCGGGGACCGCGGACGGTTCGACGGCCAGGTCCAGGTCGAGCGGGCGGAGCACGCTGCCCGGGGACCACCGCCGAAGCGCCGAGCCGGGCCAGCGCTGCGGCCAGCCGGACCGGCCGGCAGTCGATGATCACTCGGCTCAGGTCGAGGCCCGCCGTCCAGGTGACGCCCACACGAGGTGCGTCCGCAGATTCTGTGCGGTCGAACGCGTGAGATACCCCCGGTTCCACCGCACAGAATCCCGGCGCGGGGGCCGAACAGGGGAAAGGGATCAAGGAAAAGGCCCGGCGCTGCCGATGGTCAGAGGGCGGAGCTGTGCCCGACCGAGGGCGCGGGGGACCGGAAGGGGCGACGATGCGGGGCTTCGGCTCGGAGCGACAGGGGGCACCTCGTCGGCGAAGGTTCGCCGGAACGCGAACGATGGCCTCGGTGGGGGCCGGAGCCGTCGTCCTGGCCGGGCTCACCGCCGGCACCTCCAGCTCGGCCGCTGCCGCCTCGGGGCCGCCGCCCGTGCTCACCAACCCGGTCTGCGCCGGCTACTCGGGCCTGAACAACGTCAATCCCTACGCTGCGGTCAAGACCGGCACCTTCACCCCCGGCAACCGGGCCGCGTACAAGGTCGCCACGATGCCGGCCTCGGTAACCACGGCGTGGGGCCAGCCGGCCGCTGTCAAGGTCAACTGGGCCGCGAACCCCTACCAGGACAGCTCCTGGCAGAGCTGGCTGCATTCGCTCAAGTGGCTGGGTGCGCTGCCGCTCGCCGGCGGTGGGCGCACGATCCCCAACGGCAGCGGCGGCACCCGGGTGCCCACCACCGACGAGCGCTGGGACGCCCTCGCCCTGGCCCTGGGTGCTACCCAGCACTACCTCGCCACCTACCCGAAGGTGGCCACCGACCCCAACGCGGCGCAGCGCAGCTCCTTCGCCCATCGCACCCAGTTCCTGGCCTGTCTGGCCGAGAGCCTCGGCCCGGCCGACACCCCCGCCTGGCTGACCGCTGCGGCCCGCGCCCACGCCGCCTATCTGGCCAAGCCGGCGAACTACGTCGCCAACCCCAACCAGGCGATGGACCAGGACCTGGGCGTGCTCTCGGTCGGCTGCGCCGTCGGCCCGAGCAGCTACCGCGACCTCGCCGTCACCCGGCTCGGCAAGCTCCTCGGCGCCTCGATCGGCGCCGACGGCGTGCCGCTCGAGCAGGCGCCCGGGTACGCGGCCTACGTGCACACGCTCTGGGGCAAGGTGCTGGGCACCTACTCCGGGTGCGGTCTGCCCGCCAACGGCGCCATCCCGGTGCGGATGGGCGCCATCCCTACCTACCTCGCCCACGCCACGCAGCCGGACGGACGCCTGGCCCAGCTCGGCGACACCACTGCTGCGCTCACGCCCTCCTTGTCCGGATCCGAGTACGCCGCCAGTCGTGGCGCGACCGGCACGGCCCCGGCCGAACGGGTGAAGATCTTCTCCCCGTCCGGGTTCATCTTCGGCCGATCGGCGTGGAACCCGTTCGGCAGCAGCTCGTTCTACTCCCTCCGTTTCGGTCCTCCGGTGACCAATCACGGCCACTACGACCGGACTGCGGTCACCTGGATCGTGAACGGCCAGGACCGGCTGGTCGACTCGGGCCACGTCGGCTACTCCAACACCGCCCTGCGCACCCTGCTGAAGGCCCCCGAGGCGCACAACCTGATGACGGCCGGCCAATACCGCGGCTTCCGGATCGCCGGGGCAGCGCCGATCCCGGCGAAGCCGAGCACGCTGGTCTCCTCCAGCCAGTCCGCCACCGCCGACTCGTTCCTGATCGACGCGCAGACCTACGGCTACATCACCACGGCCGGGCCGCGGTACACCACCCAGCGCCGCGCCGTCCTGGTCGCCCGTGACCCCGACCTGCTGGTGACCCTGGACTCGACCTGGGGAGCGCCCAAGCCGGTGGCTTGGACGCAGCACTGGCACCTGCCGGTGGGCTGGACCGCGGCCATCGTGAGCCGGGACCGGGTCCAGGCCGGCGCCGGCAGCGCGCGGACGACGCTGCTCCGGATCCCGCTCAGCGCCGGGTCCAGCCCGGCCCGGCTCGCAGCCTCCTCCCAGGCGCCGCAGCTCAATGTGCTGAAGAAGAACGTCGACGTGCAGTTCCCGAGCGCAGGCCGGTCCACAGGGCTGATCACTGTGGTGGCGCCAGTGGCCAGTTCGCAGGTGTCGGTGAGGTTGTCCGGGCGGACACTCACCATCGTCTCGGCCGGCACCACGGTGGTGGTCCAGATCAGCCGGGACGGCACGCTCACCCGGGTGAGCTGAGGCCTCTGATCACGAGAGCGGCGTTCTCCGGCGAGGTGCGGACGGCGACGGGCAGGTCCTCGGCCCAGGCGGCGACCACGATCCGCTGAGCCAGGGCACCTGCCTCGGCCCAGGCCTGGGGCGCGGGGGCGTCGACAGGCAGGGGGATCGTCACCGTCTCGTCGACGAGGTGGGCCAGCACGGGCAGCCCGACCGCGGTGAGCGGTGGTGCGGCCAGGGCCACCGCGAGTGCCCGCTCCAGGCGCTGTCTGACGCCGCCGCCGGACACCGGCTGCACCGGCACCCCCGCCTGCCCGGCTAACACGCCCAGAGCAGCGCGGGCGGCCTCCGCGTGCCCGTATCGGAACCAGTCCTCGGCCGGGGTGCGCAGGAGTGCCGCCGCACCGGCGCCGTCGTCGCCGTCGGCGAGCACCAGGTGGGACAAGCCGCGGACCAGGGCCACCGGGACGCCGTCCACCTTGCCCTTGACCAGGTCGGCGGCCGCGGCGATCTCGTCGGCCAGGGCCCGGTGGGTGACCTCCATCGGCCGGCCGCCGGTGTCGGGCAGGCCCGACAGATCCTCTCCGACCGCCACCCCCGCGGCGCCGACCGCGGCGTCGGTCTGGCCGATCCGCCAGGGCCGGCCCAGCGTGTCGGTGACGATCACGCCCACCCGGGCCCGCTCCGCCAGCGTGGCCCGGAGGCGACCGGCGGAGGCGTCGGGGGCCAGGGGCAGCATGAGCGCCGCCTCGCCGTCCGCCAGGTTCGAGGCATCCACCCCGGCAGCGGCCAGCACGGGGCCCGAGCGTGACCGCACGATCCGGGCCGTGCCGTGCCCGGTCCTGCGTTCGGCCACCACGCGCACTGTCTCGGCGCCGACCGCCGCCTCCCGATCGGCGGCGTAGCGGCCCTCCGCCTTGGCCACCACCTTGCTGGACACCGCGACCACGTCGCCGTCGCGCAGGTCGAGCCCGGCGTGGTCGATCGCCCTCAGCAGGAGCGCCGCCAGGTCGTCCCCGGGGCGCACCTCGGGCAGGCCCGGGACGGCGAGCAGTTCCACCCGGGCGCGCGCACTCATCGGGTGCTGAGCTTGGCGGCCAGGTCCAGGGCGGCGGCGGCGATCCCGGCGGTGGCCGCAGGGTCGGTCATCAGCAGCGGGCGGGAGATCACGTTGACGCTGTCCGGCCAGCCGGTCTCAGCGCCGTCGGACTCGGCGACCAGCCAGCCGTCCAGGAAGTCGGCGTAGAGCCCGGCCACGGCAGCGGCGGTGGTGGGGACGCCGATCGCGGTCAGGCAGGCATCCGCCATGCCGCGCACCGGCGCCCCCGCCACGATCGGGGAGACCCCGACCACGGGAGCCGCGGTGGCCCGCAATGCCTCCCGGATGCCCGGCACGCCGAGGATGGTGCCGATCGAGACCACCGGGTTGCTCGGGGGCAGCAGCACCACGTCGGCCTCGGCGATGGCGTCCAGCACTCCGGGTGCCGGGCGCGCGGTCTCGATCCCCACGGCCAGGATCTGCCGGGCCGGCGCGGCGGCGTGCAGACGCACCCACCACTCCTGGAAGTGGATGGCCCGGCGTGCGTCGTCGCCCGCCTCCGGGTCGTCGATCACGACATGGGTCTCCACCCGGTCGTCGCTCATCGGCAGCAGGCGCACCCCGGGCTGCCAGCGGTCGCACAGTGCCGCTGTCACCTCGGACAGGGTCATCCCGGTGCCGAGCATGCGGGTACGCACGATGTGCGTGGCCAGGTCGCGGTCGCCGAGGGTGAACCACTGCGGCTGCGCGCCGTAGGCGGCCAGGTCGGCGGCCACCGAGAAGGTCTCCTCGGCCCGGCCCCAGCCCTGCTCCTCGTGGATGCCGCCGCCGAGGGTGTACATCACGGTGTCGAGGTCGGGGCAGACCCTCAACCCGTGCAGGGTCACGTCGTCCGCCGTGTTTCCGATCACCGTGACATCGCACGGTGTGTCTCCTCGGTCACCCAGGTGCCCGAGCAGGCCTCGCAGGAAGCGCGCGCCACCGATTCCCCCGGCCAGGGCTGTGATCTGCATGTCTCCATCATCCCAGTCGCCCGGTCCGCCCCGACGGCGGCCCCGACCTTCCGATGGGGACTTGCCCGTTTCGTCGCCAGACACGCCCGAACACGCCCGCGCTCGGTGGAGGTCTTTCATCAGGTGTTCGCGGGAGTACCACCGACCCGCTTGACGTGGTGGGTACGACACGCGTGTAATTCCCTCAGTGTCACTCCCATCCACGCGACGTTGCGTGTCCGGGTGGGCACACGAAGTGGGGGACTACCGCGCCGGCACCCCGGTCGTGAGCGTCCAAGGGTCGAGGAGGACACCAGTGCACGAGCCGATGGCGATCACTCTCAGGATCGCCTCTGAGCCGGCACTGCCGTTCGGGCACGGGGTAGGTGACGATGCGCAGGCAGCGTTTCCTCCCGAGCTGGAATGGCAGGAACGGGCGCTGTGCGCTCAGACCGACCCCGAGGCGTTCTTCCCGGAGAAGGGCGGGTCCACCCGCGAAGCCAAGCGCGTCTGCCTGTCGTGCGATGTGCGCGGTGAGTGCCTCGAGTACGCCCTCGCCAACGACGAGCGCTTCGGCATCTGGGGCGGCCTGTCCGAACGTGAACGGCGCCGGGTCAAGAAGCGCGCCGTCTGACGTCGGCGATGAGCCTCGACACCGCGGCTGACGCGGTCGTCGTCAGCCATCGCTCATCGCGCAGAGTGTGGAATCAAGCACACGTAGTAGCTGTTCTGGTGGTCGGGGACCACCAGGAGCTGCTGCCCGAGGTGCTGGCCGCCGTCGATCTGCAGACCCGGCGACCGGACGCCCTGATCCAGGTTCCCCGGGGCGCCGGCCTGGCTGCGGCGGTGGCCGGCGCCATCGCCGACGTCGCGTCCGCCCCGGACGCGGCGGAGGATCTCGTCGACCCCCTGCCGGACGCCGCCACCCTGCGCGGGGAGTGGCTGTGGATCCTGCACGCCGAGGCGGCGCCGGCTCCTGACGCCCTCGAGCACCTGCTGGTCGCCGTGGAAACAGCTCCCTCCGTAGCGGTTGCGGGCTGCAAGCAGGTCGAGTGGGGGGACGAGCAGCGTCTGCTGGACGTTGGCCGCACCACCTCCCGCCTCGGCGCCGTGATCACCGGTCTGGATCGTGGCGAGCTCGACCAGGGCCAGCACGACACCCGCAGCGACGTGCTCGCGGTGCGCACCGCCGGCATGCTGGTGCGCCGTGACGTCTGGCAGCGCCTCGGTGGCCCCGACCCGGCGCTGACCGGCGCTCGCGACGACCTCGAGTTCTGCCGCCGGGTGCACCTGGCCGGGCACCGGGTGGTGGTCGTCCCCGCAGCGGTGATGACCACGGCGACCGAGTCCGGGCACCGCGACGACCGCCGGGACGCGTTGACCCTGCGGATGGCCTGGGCCAGCTGGTCGCTGCTGCCGTTCGCCCTGATCTGGTCGCTTCTCGCCGGGCTGGTGCGGGCCGTCGCCCGCCTGGTGCTCAAGCAGCCGCAGCTCTCCTGGGACGAACTGGTGGCCGCCGGCGACCTGCTGGCCCGGCCGTTGCGCTGGCTGCGTGCCCGGCGTCGGATCCGTTCCGGCCGTGCGGTTCCGCTCCGTGCCTTGCGCCCGCTGCGGGCCACCGGCCGCTCGTTGCTGCGCCAGCGCCGCGACGAGCTCGCCTCCTGGATCCGGCCCTCGGCCCGCGCCCGCGCCGCTCAGCTCGCCCCGCGGCGCAGCCTCTGGCGCCGGCTGTCGGTGATCGGCCCGGTGGTCGCGCTGGCGCTGACCGCCGGGCTGCTGGCCGGACGGCGCGTGCTCACCACCGATGGGGCCGTGGTCGGCCCCTATCTGGCTCCGGTGCCGGACGGCGCGCTCGACCTGTGGCGGTCGGCGACCAGCGCCTGGCGCCCGATCGGGCTCGGGGTCGGCGCGGCCGGCGACCCGCTGGGCGCGCTGCTCTCGGTGCTGTCCTGGCCGGTCGGCGGTGACCCCGGCCGCCTGGTCGCCCTGCTCCTGCTGGCCGGTCCGGCGCTGGCCGGCCTGACCGCCTTCGCCGCCGCGGCCGCGCTCAGCACCTCGTGGGCGGTGCGGGCCTGGTCGGCGTTGATCTGGGCGGCGGCCCCGCCCCTGCTCGGAGCGGTGCTCACCGGGCGCCCGGGCGCGGTGGTGATGCACCTGACCCTGCCGCTGCTGGCGCTCGCCCTGTTGCGCGCGCTCGGCTCCGGGTCGCTGACCGCCGCCTCCGCCGCCGGACTGGCGCTGACCGTGGTGCTCGCCGCGGCGCCGGCCCTCGTGGTGCCGGTGCTCGCCGTCCTGCTGGTGCTCGCCGTGCTGGCCGCCGTGGCCGGGGGTGGGCGGCGGATGCTGCTCGCCGGCTACACCGCCGCGGTGCCCGCGGTGCTGATGCTGCCCTGGTGGACGGCGGTCGCGCAGCGTCCGGAGTTGCTCGCCGCCGACCCTGCCCTGGGCTGGAACGAGCCGCTCGCCCCGGCCTGGTGGCGTCTGGCGGCCGTGCCGGAGGACGCCGACCGGCTGTTCGCCCCGCCGCCCTGGCTGCTCGACCGCCTTCCGGAGGGAACCGCCGGGTGGCCGCTGACCAGCCTGCTGGTCGGGCTGCTGGTGGCGCCGCCGGTGCTGCTCGCGGCGCTGGCCCTGGTGCGCCGCAAGCACTCCTGGCTGGCCGCACTGGCCTGCTGGACGGTGGCCCTGACCGGTCTCGCCGCGGCGCTGGCCGGCGAACGGCTGGTGGCCGGGGACGGCCGGGTCTGGCCCGGCCCGGCCTTGTCACTGCTGATGATCGGCCTGGTCGGGGCCGCCACAGCTGCCTCCCCGGCGCTGGGCAGGCGGCTGCGCCGACTCGGTACCGGGCGTCGCCGCGCGGCGTCCGCCGTGCTCCTGGTGGTCGCCCTGTTCGGCCCACTGCTGGCACTGACCGCCCTCGCCGGGCAGGGGGACCGGGCCGTCCTGCACCGCGCCGCACCCGACGTGCTGCCCGCGGTGGCCGTCGCCGAGGCCGCCGGCTCCGGCGCCACCCGCACCCTGACCCTGTCGGTGGACGACCAGCGGGTGCGCTGGGCGGTGCAGCGTGAGGCCGGTCCGCGGTTCGGCGCCGATTCGGTCGAGCGGCGCGTGGTGGCACCGGACGACGCCGCGGTAGTGGTGCCCGTGGTTTCGGCCCTGCTCTCGGACACGGCGCAGGACACCCGCAAGGCCCTGGCCGACCTCTCGGTCGGCACCGTGCTGCTGCTGCCACCGATGAACGAGACCGCCGAGCAGGCGCTGGACGGCGCACCCGGGCTGGTGCGGGTCAACGCCGGCCCCGGCTGGGCGATGTGGCGGGTGGACCCGGCCCCGGACAACCAGGCCAGTAGCCGCTCGGCCCGGCTGCGGGTGGTGGACGCCACCGGAGCGACCCGGGCCGTGCTGCCCGCACCGGCCGACCGGCCCCGGGCGAGCGTCGACGTGGCCCAGGGGGAGGCCGGGCGCCGGGTGGTGCTCGCCGAGCGCGCCGACCCCCGCTGGCAGGCACGCCTCGACGGGGTGGAGCTGGCCTCGGTCGCGGCGCCGGGCGGGTGGTCGCAGGCGTGGGAGCTGCCGATGCACGCTGGGCGGCTGGAGATCATCTATCGCAGTGCACCGGCCTGGCTGGATGCGCCCTGGACCGACGGCGCCCGGCTGTCGGCGGGGGTGCTGGCGTTCCTGATCGCCCTGCCCCTGCCGAACGTCCGCCGCCGGATCGGGGCCCCCCCGGCGCCCCGGCCGACGCACCCCGTGGAACGTGACCCGGCCGCCCAGCGGGAGCCGCAGCCGGCGCCACGGGTGTTCGACGTCGACCATCCAGAGGAGGGCGAGCTGCCCCCGATGTTCGAGGATCCGTCATGAAGGCGATGTTCCGCGCTGGCCTCACCGGTATCGCCATTGCCGCTCTGGTGACCGGGGGAACCGTTGTGGCCCAAGCCATCCCGCCGCGGGGCATCCCGCAGCGGGACTGGCCGACGCTGCCCGTCTCGGCGGCCACCCCGGTGCAGGTCTGCCCGGGGCCGGAGACGCTGGTGGTGCCTGAGGGGGCGGTCCCGATCGATCCGCCCGGACCGGTCGTGGTCAGCGCGGTGAGCGATGAGGCGGCCACGCTGGGCACCTTGGTGCCGGCCGCCGGCGGCGCCGCCCCGGTGCCGGCCGACCCGCAGCCGCTCACCCGATCCGCCGAGGTGTCCCTGGGCGGCGTGAGCCGTTCCACCGCAGGGGCTGTGCGCCTCGACGCCGGACGCCGCGGTGCGCCCCGGATGGCCGCTGCCGCAGCCGTGCAGGCCACGATCGGCACCAGCGGGGATCTGCGTGGACTGGCCACGGTGAGCTGCGCCGCGGCGGCCTCCGATCTCTGGCTGGTGGGTGGTGGCACCGCCGAGGGCGAGCGCTCCCGGCTGCTGCTGTCCAACCCGACCCCGGCCGCGGCGTCCCTGGACGTGTTCGTGCATGGAGCCAAGGGACGGCTGAAAGCGCCTGCGGGCGAAGGGATCGTGGTTCCCTCCGGCCGGCAGATCGCGGTCTTCGTGGACGCGCTGGCTCCGAGCGCCAGTGAGGTCGCGGTGCACGTGACGGCGCGCAGCGGACGGGTGGTGGCAGCACTGCACCACACCCGGGTGCGCGGTTTCACCCCCGGCGGTGTGGACGACGTCACCGCGGCCGCCCCGCCCTCGCGTGGGCAGGTGCTGCCCGGCGTGGTGGTGGCCACCCACGGCGGTGCCTTCGTGCGGGTGGCCGTGCCGGGCAGCGCCGAGGCCGTGGTGCGGGTGTCGCTGCTCGATGCCAAGGGCAGCGTGGCCGGTGCGGGTGCCGTGCTCGGGGTGCCGGGCGGCGGCGTCCGCGACGTGCCGCTGACCGGGGTGGCCGACGGCACCTACGCCGCCGTCGTGGCAGCGGACGTGCCCGTGGTGGCGGGCGCCATCTCCGGGCGGACCGTGGCCGGCGGGGAGCTGGCCGGCACCTCGCTCGCGGTCGGCAAGACGGTGCCGCCCTCGGAACTGGCCTGGTCCACGGCCACCCTCGCCCTGCGTGGGGCGGTGACCGTGGCCCTGCCCCGGACGCCGCGAGGCAGGGGGGTGAGCCCGATCGCCGCCGAACTGGTCGTGGCCGCCCCGGCACACGCGGCGTCGTTCGCCGTCCGCGAGGTCTCGTCGTCCGGTGTGGTGAGCACGGCCCGCGAGATCACCCTGGAAGCCGGGCGCTCGACGGTGATCCCGGTCTCGGCCGGCACCGCCGCGGTGCTGATCCGGCCGCCGGGGAGACCGGGCACCGGCGGGCCGATCTACGCCGCGGTAGTCCTGTCCACCCAGGACGAGAACGGGCCGATGCTCTCGGTGCTGCCGGTCCGCCCCGGTCCGGCCGAGCCGGGCCCGGCGCCCCGGGTCGTCCAGGACCAGCTGATGGGCGTCGGCTGACGAAGGGGAGCAGCTTCCCCTGCCGTGACGTCACGATGTGACGTCGGACGTCACGCCTTCTGGGTACACGCCACCCACCGCAAGGACTGGATCCATGACCGTCATCGTCACCGCCGAGGCCGTCGACACGGCCCGCCTGCTGGCCGCACGTCTCATCGATTTCCTCGAGACCGGCGAAGCTGCGCCGGGGCTGTTCGCTCCGGACCTGTTCACCGACTTCACGATGCCGTTGTGGCGGCTGCAGGCCGGCACCGCCGAGGGGGCCGTTGCGCTTCGCCTGGCCGGACATCCGGTGAGCGGTCGGGTGCCGACCTCCCGTCTGGACGTGACCGAGACAGGGTTCGTCCTGGAGGTCGAGGAGGTCTGGCAGGACGCGGAGGACCACTGGTACTGCCGCGAGCTCCTTCGCGCCGATGTCACCGACGGATCGATCTCCCAGCTGTCGGTCTACTGCACCGGCGACTGGTCGTCGGCGCGTGTCGCCGAGCATCGCGCTGCCGTCGAGCTGGTCCGTCGCTGACCATTCGCGGGCCCATCGTTACGATGGGCGCCATGGGCGGGCAGACCGACCGCGCGTCGTTGATCCGTTCCTTCGAGCAGGGGCGGGCGGCGCACGACGTCGAGGCTATGGGCGCCGCCGCAGTGGGGCTCGCCGCGCAGCACAAGTTCGGCACCCCCTCGGGCCGCACGCCGGCCTACCTGCACGAGGCGTACGCGCTCGCGTCGGGGGTGCAGCGGATCCGGCTGGCGGTCGCACTGGCACGGACCTGGGCCTACGGCCACGAGCCGTCCCGGGCCGCACCGTTCGCCGACGAGGCGGTCGCCGAGGCGTCCCGGTGCGACGACCCGGGCCTGCTCGCCGACGCCCTGGACGCCCAACTGTTGGTGCACTGGGGACCTGATGACCTCGCCGAGCGACGGGTCATCACCTCTCGCCTGGAGGACGTTGTCGCGCACGTGGTCGATGTCGAGGTGCGGCTGTCGAGTCATCTCTGGCGTCTGACGACGGCGCTGGAGATCCTCGACGTGATCGGGGTCCAGCGACAGCTGCGGGCGCTGGAGGATCTCGCGGAGGAATCAGGCTCGGCGCGGGTCCGATTGTTCGCGGCCTCACGGCGGGCCATGTACTGCCTGATCACGGGTGACCTCGTCGCTGCCCGGGCCCTGCTCGAACAGACCCAGCGGGCCGGTGAGGAGTCGGGCGAGCCCGACGCCGAGGCGCTGGTGCATGAACTCGGCGCGGGAATCGCACGACAGAGCGCCGACCGGAGCGCCCTGGTCGCTCAGGCCGAGGCGTTCGAGGCGTTCGCGACGGCGCACGGTGTCCGGTCCGCGGCCGCCGAGGCCGCCACACTGTGGCTGGCCGCCGGCCGATCAGGGCAGGCTCGCGCAATTCTCGACCGGCTCACGCGCTCCGGTCTCGCGGCGATCCCCCGCGACGTCGACTGGCTGCTGACGGTCACGTTGCTGACCGAGGTAGCGGCCGGCACCGGCGGCCTCGAGGTCGCGGCCGAGGGGGTCGATCTGCTGACGCCCTACGCCGGGCGTGGCGTGGTCAATGCAGGGGCAGTCACGTTCCAAGGAATCGTTGACGACTTCCTCTGGCAGGCCTGCCACGCCCTGGGCCGCGCTGTCGAGGCCCGCGGATGGGCGGGCAGCGCCGCGACGGGCTACTCCCAGCTCGGTGCTACCTGGTGGCGGCGTCGCGTGGATGCTTCGCCTCCGACGGAGGTGACAGCGTCCGTGGCGCGGCTCTACCCAGGCAAGGACGGGGTGTGGTCGGTCGGCTGCTCCGGGCGGACCGCGGCGGTGAGTGAGATGAAGGGCTTTCGGTATCTGCGACTTCTACTGGAACGTCCCGGCGTCCCGGTGGGAGCGCTCGAGCTGACCCAGGCTGTCGCAGGGCATCCGGCCACGGTGGGGCAGACGAGCACGGGTGAGATGATCGACAGGCAGGCGTTGGCCGCCTACCGTCGCCGGATCGCGGAGCTCGACGAGGAGCTCATGCAGGCCCGTGCCTGGTCCGACACATCACGGTCAGCAGCCCTGGCGGCCGAGCGGGGAATGCTGCTCGACGAGGTGGCCGCCGCGACCGGGTTCGCGGGTCGCCGACGCCGCGGCGGTGGCGACGCTGAACGCGCCCGGATCGCTGTCCGCAAGTCGCTCGCCGCCGCGATCGGGCGACTCGGCGACGTGGACCCGGAACTCGCCCGGCTGCTGCGGGACACCATCCGCACCGGCGCAACCTGCTGCTACGAGCCGGATCCCGCCAGGCCCGTGCGTTGGGTCCTGGTCACCTGACCCCGGCGGAGTCAGCGGCCGGGGCCGCCCTCGCGCCCGTAGCGGGGGTCCACCTGTTCGGGGGTCAGGCCCAGCAGATGGGCCACTTGCTCCACCACCACGTCGTGCACCAGTGCCGGCAGGTCGCCGGCGTCCGGGGCGCGGGTCTCCACCGGGCGGCGGTAGACCACGATCCGGTGCGGCAGTTCGCCCTGGGCCGGGAAGTAGCGGCCCAGCGGCACCTCGCCGTGCTCCCAGGGTGCCGGGTCGGACGGCGGCACGTCCTCCACGGCGAACTCGATGCCGTCGAGCTCGGCCGGCCAGCGCTGCTCGAGCCGCTCCACGGCGTCCAGCACGCTCTCGTCGAACCGGTCGGAGCGGCTGCGCCAGGCGGGCACCGTGCGCGGGAGGAGTGGCCCCCGAGGCCCGCGCCCGCGCCGGTCACGGCGCCGCGCTGCAGGGCGACCTGCGGGCAGATCGCGCTGGTCGGTGGACATGGCACCAAGGCTATCCGGCGTGCCGAGGCCGGGGCTGTCGGTGCGTGGAGGTACTGTCCGCTCCGTGGCTGGTGTGCGGCAGTGCTCGCGGACGGCGTGTGTTCGCCCGGCCGTCGCCACGCTCACCTACGTCTACTCCGACTCCACCGCCGTGCTCGGGCCACTGGCCAGCTACGCCGAGCCGCACTGCTACGACCTGTGCACCGTGCACGCCGAGCGGCTGACCGCTCCGCGGGGCTGGGAAGTGGTGCGGCTCGCAGCCGATGTGCGGGAACCGGCCGGGCCCTCGCACGACGACCTGCTCGCCCTGGCCGACGCGGTGCGCGAGGCGGCCCGGGTGCGGCCCGAGCCCGAGCTCACCGCCGACCTGCTGCGGGAGAACGCCTCGGTCGAGATCGGCCGTCGCGGCCACCTGCGGGTGCTGCGCGACCCGGCGGCGCACTGAGGTTCGGCGTCCGGTCGATTCAGGGCCCTGGGCTCGCGTCGCCCGGTTGCCCACCTGCTCGGAGCAGTGCTTCTGCCCGTTTCGCCGGGACACGCCCAGGGCTCAACCCGGGCCCCCGATCGGTCGAGGCACATGAGGTCACCCGGACGGCGCCCCCTGCGCACCCGTACGTTGAGGAGACTCACCCCATGCCGGTCAGTGCCCAGGCGCTCAGCCCTGCTCGCCCGACCCGTGCCACCCGCACTGCCCGCTCCGGCCGGCGTGGCCGGGGCCGCGCCGAGGTCGTGCACGCGCCTCTCGGCTCGCTCACCCAGCGCGATCACCGGCTGCCCGTGGCCTGCCCGGTGTGCGGGTCGGGGCATGTGACCCGGCTCTCGATGAGCCTCACCGACGGCACCCCGGTCGACTTCACCTCCTGCCACCGCTGCGAGCACCGGATGTGGGAGCACGCCGGCGCCCAGCTCACCGCGGACGACGTCCTGGCCCGCACCCGCAAACCCTGAAACCTGCTCATGCTCCGCAGGTGTACATCGGGGTGACTCATTCGCCCGAAATGCCGACCACCCTCGCGTCCAGCCGCGGAGTATGAGCAGGTTGGCGCGTGCACGCTGGGTAAGGTCGACGGTGTGCGCAACCTGAGTGATGTGGTCAAGGCCTACGACGTCCGCGGGCTGGTGGGGGAGCAGATCGACGCCTCGGTGACGCGTGCCCTGGGCACGGCATTCGCCGAAGAGGTCAGCGGCGACGCCGTGCCCGGGCCATCGGTGACCCAGGTGGTGATCGGCTACGACATGCGTCCGTCCTCGCCCGAGCTCTCCCGAGCCTTCGCCGAGGGCGCGGCCTCGCGCGGGCTCGACGTGGTGCTGATCGGGCTGTGCAGCACCGACGGCCTCTACTACGCCAGCGGGTCGCTGCAGGCCCCCGGTGCCATGTTCACCGCCTCGCACAACCCGGCCGCCTACAACGGGATCAAGATGTGCCGCTCCGGTGCGCGCCCGATCGGCGCCGACACGGGTCTGGTCCGCATCCGCGAGCGCGCCGAGCAGCTGCTGGACGGCGCGCTCGAGGCGGCCTCTTCCCGCACCGGCGCGATCACCACCCAGGACCAGCTCGCCGGGTATGCCGCGCACCTGCGCGCCCTGGTGGACCTGTCCGGCGTCCGCCGGTTGAAGGTCGTGGTCGACGCCGGCAACGGGATGGCGGGGCTGACCACCCCCGCGGTGCTCGGCGCGCAGGTCGGCCTGCCCGCACTGCCGCTGGACGTCGTCCCGATGTACTTCGAACTCGACGGTACCTTTCCCAACCACGAGGCCAACCCGCTGGAGCCGGCCAACCTGCGCGACCTGCAGACCGCGGTGGTGCGCGAGGGTGCCGACCTCGGCCTGGCCTTCGACGGCGATGCCGACCGCTGCTTCGTGATCGACGAGCGGGGCGATCCGGTCAGCCCGAGCGCGGTGACCGGCCTCGTTGCCCGGCGCGAGATCGGCAAGGAGCGCGCCGCCGGCCGCGAGGCCACCGTGATCCACAACCTGATCACGTCGCGGGCCGTGGCCGAGGTGATCGCCGAGGCCGGCGGAACCCCGCTGCGCACCCGGGTCGGGCACTCCTACATCAAGGCCGAGATGGCCGAGCACGACGCCGTGTTCGGCGGCGAGCACTCGGCGCACTACTACTTCCGCGACTTCTGGTTCGCCGACACCGGCATGCTCGCGGCGATGCACGTGCTGGCCGCTCTCGGCGAGCAGGAGCGACCGTTGTCGCAGCTGGCCGCCGAGTACGAGCGCTACGTGTCCAGCGGTGAGATCAATTCCCGGGTGGACGACGTCGCAGCCGCTGACGCGCGGGTCGAAGCCGCCTTCGCCGGCCGGGACGGGGTCCGGATCGACCGGCTCGACGGGCTGAGTGTGCTCGGCGACGACTGGTGGTTCAACCTGCGCCCGAGCAACACCGAGCCGTTGCTGCGCCTGAACGCCGAGGCGGCCGACCTCGCCACGATGGAGAAGCTGCGTGACGAAGTGCTCAGCCTGGTCCGGAACGGCTGACGATGGGCCAGGATGGTCCCGTGACCACGATCGAACCCTGGCTGCGCGAGATCCTGCGCTGCCCGTCCTGCGGTGGGGTCCTCAAGGACGGAACCGACCAGGCCGGAGGCCCCGAACTGCACTGCACCGTGTGCCGGCTCGCCTACCGGGTGGACGGCGGCATCCCGGTGCTGCTGGTGGACGACGCCCGGACCCGGGAGTAGGCGCACATGGCGCTCGACGAGCAACTGCTGGACGACGCCGAGGGGCTGGCCGCCGCCGACCCCTCGGGCAGCCTGCGTGCCCTGGCCAGTGCCGGGGCGCAGGTGCGCACGTCGCTGACCGCGACCCGGGAGGCCGACCTGAGCCGGCTGACCGCCGAGGGCCGCCCGCGCGCCGTCGTGGTGGCCAGTCTGGGCGGCTCCGCGGTCGTCGGTGACGTGCTCACCATGCTGGCCGGCAGCGGTTCCCCGGTGCCGGTCTCGGTGCGCCGCGGGCTGCCGCTGCCGGGCTGGGTCGGCCCGCTCGACCTGGTGGTGGCGGTGTCGATGTCCGGGCGTGCCCCGGGCCCGCTCGGGCTGGCTGCCGAGGCCGCCCGGCGTGGTTCGCGGCTGCTCACCGTGGGCATGACCGGGTCGCCGCTGGAGGAGGTGGCGCGGCGCACCGGTGGGGTGCACGTGCCGGTGCCGCCGCCGGCCAGCCCCGCTGCCCGGGCCTCCCGGATGGGCATGTGGTCGCTGCTCACTCCGGTGCTGGCCGCCTCGTACGCGGTCGGCCTGACCGATGTGTCGGACGCCGTCCTGGATGCGGTCGCCGACCGGCTGGACACGCGCGCCGCGACCTATCGCCCGGCGTCCGAGGCCTTCGTGAACCCCGCGAAGACCCTGGCCCTGGACCTGGCCGACTGTGTGCCGGTGGTGCTCGGCGACGGCGACGTGACCGGGGTCGCGGCGAGTCGAGCGGTGGCCATGCTGGCCCGGACGGCGCGGGTGCCGGCAATGCGTGGCGCCCTGCCGGACGATGCGGGCGACGTGGTGGCCACGTTCGGCGGGCCGTTCGCCGCGCGCAGCGAGGACGACGTGTTCGCCGACCCGTTCCTGGCCGGCCCGGGCCGCACCGCGTTGCGGCTGCTGCTGCTGCGTGACGCCGAGCCCAGCGTCGACCGGCCGGACGGCACCTGGCTGGTCACCTCGCGGACCGCGGACGCCGTCCGGCTGACGGCCCAGGAGGCCGGCGTACGGGTCACCGAGGTGAGCGCCGAGCCGGGGCACCCGCTGGAGCGGTTCGCCGACCTGGTCTCGCTGACCGACTTCGCCGCCACCTATCTTGCCCTCGCTGCCGGACTCGACCCGTTGACCTCCCCGCACGTCGCGGATCTGCGCGACCGCACCCGTTGACGTCGTTCCACGCTGGATCTCGTTTCCAAGGAGCTGCATGTCCACCCAAGGCGGCACTCGTGCCATCGTCGCTGCCCTGATCGCCAATCTCGGCATCGCCGCGACCAAGTTCGTCGCGTTCTGGCTCACCCGGTCCAGCTCGATGCTGGCCGAGTCGATCCACTCGGTGGCCGACTCGGGCAACCAGCTCCTGCTGCTGATCGGCGGTAAGCGGGCGAGCAAGCAGGCGACGCCGGAGCACCCCTTCGGCTACGGCCGCCAGCGCTACGTCTACGCCTTCGTGGTCTCGATCGTGCTGTTCAGCGTGGGCGGGCTGTTCGCGCTGTACGAGGCCTTCCACAAGTGGCAGCACCCCGAGCCGATCGAGGGCCGCTGGTGGTGGGTGCCGCTGCTGGTGCTGGTGGTGGCGATCGGTCTGGAGTCGTTCTCGTTCAAGACCGCGATCCACGAGTCCAACAAGGTGCGCGCCGGGCGCAGCTGGGTGGAGTTCGTGCGGACCGCGAAGGCACCCGAGCTGCCGGTGGTGCTGCTGGAGGATCTGGCGGCGCTGCTCGGACTGATCTTCGCCCTGTTCGGGGTGGGGCTCACCCTGCTCACCCACGACGGCCGGTGGGACGCGTTCGGTACCGCGCTGATCGGCGTCCTGCTGGTGGTGGTGGCCGTGATCCTGGCCATCGAGATGAGCTCGCTGCTGGTCGGGGAGGGGGCGACCACGGAGGACCTCGCGGCGATCGAGGCTGCGCTGCTGGGCAGTGAGGGGGTGGACCGGATCATCCATATGAAGACGCTGCACCTCGGCCCGGACGAGCTGCTGGTGGCCGCCAAGATCGCGGTCGGGGTGCAACGGATGGCCAGCGACGTCGCTCAGATCATCGATGACGCCGAGTCCCGGGTGCGCGCCGCCGTCCCGATCGCCCGCGTGATCTACCTGGAGCCTGACATCGACCGCAGTGCCGTGGTCGCAGGCTGACGCCGCCTGAAGCGCGCGCCATCGCCGCCTTCGATGGGCACATCGTCACGCCGTGCCCATCGGGTGGGTGCCCCCCGTCGTGCCCAGCCCAAGCTGAGCGTTCTGGTCGTCGCAGATCGATAGTCGGGGACGTCACGTTCGGCGGAGCGCTCAGCCGATTGCCAGCCGGAGTGCGTAGCCGAGCACGATCGCGTAGCCGATCAGGCTGACCCCGGTCCGCACTCCGGCCGGCAGCCGCTCGCCGGCGAGGGCCCCGGCGCCGGCCAGCGCCAACTGCCACCCCCAGGAGCCGAGGAAGACCCCGAGGGCGAACGCCGCGCCGGCGCGCACCCCGGTCACCGCCAGCCCGGTGGCCAGGACGGCGAAGTAGACGGCGGTGAGCGGGTTCACGGCGGTGAACCCGACGAACCGGGCCAGGACAGCGAGCGGTGCGCGTGCGCCGTCCGCTAGGGCAGTGCCGGCTGCCGGACGGCGCAGGCCGCGCACCCCGTGCACGGCGACCGCGATGAGGATCGCCGCACCGATCCACCGGACGGCGTCTTCGTGGCCGCCCAGTGCGGTGGTGATCGCGGCCCCGGCGGCCACGGCGGCCCCGGCGTAGACCAGGTCGACCAGAGCAACGCCGGTGGCTCCTGCGGCGGCGGGCCGCCACCCGTGGGTGAACCCCTCGTGCAGCAGCAGAACGCCGATTGCGCCCAGCGGCAGGGCCACTCCCAGTCCGGCGATCAGGCCGTTCAGAAGTGCGGTCGCGGGGGCCGAGGTCACGCCGCCGATTGTGGCTCACCTGGAGGATCCGGCTCGACAGGTTAGAGTTGAGGCATCGTCCGGCGTCGGTGATGCCGCGGGCCCAGAGGGGCCGCGCCGGGGTGAGTGCACTTCAGCGTGCGCTCACCCGTCCCGACACACCGAGACCCCACCTGAAGAGGTAATGCCATGACGTTCGACTACAAGGTCGCCGACCTCTCCCTGGCCGCCGCCGGCCGCCACGAGATCCGCCTGGCCGAGCACGAGATGCCCGGCCTGATGTCCCTGCGCGCCGAGTTCGGCGCCGCCAAGCCGCTGCGCGGCGCCCGGATCACCGGTTCGCTGCACATGACGGTGCAGACCGCCGTCCTGATCGAGACCCTGGTCGAGCTCGGCGCCGAGGTCCGCTGGTGCTCGTGCAACATCTTCTCCACCCAGGACGCCGCCGCCGCGGCCGTCGTCGTCGGCCCGAACGGCACCGTGGACGCCCCCGCGGGCGTGCCGGTCTTTGCCTGGAAGGGTGAGACCCTGCCCGAGTACTGGTGGTGCACCGAGCAGGTGCTCGCCTGGCCGGCCGACGCCGACGGCAACACCGGCCCGAACATGATCCTGGACGACGGCGGCGACGCCACCATGCTCGTGCACAAGGGCGTCGAGTTCGAGGCGGCCGGCGCCGTCCCGACCGCAGCCGAGGACGACCCCGAGGAATGGCTGGTCGTCCTGGACACCCTGCGCCGCTCGCTGGCGCAGGACCCGCAGCGCTGGACGCGGATCGCGGCGCAGATCAAGGGCGTCACCGAGGAGACCACCACCGGCGTGCACCGGCTCTACGAGTTCGCCGACGCGGGTCTGCTGCTGTTCCCGGCGATCAACGTCAACGACGCGGTGACCAAGTCGAAGTTCGACAACAAGTACGGCACCCGGCACTCCCTGATCGACGGGATCAACCGGGCCACCGACGTGCTGATCGGCGGGAAGGTGGCGCTGGTCTGCGGCTACGGCGACGTGGGCAAGGGCTGCGCCGAGTCGCTGCGCGGCCAGCGCGCCCGGGTGCTGGTGACCGAGGTCGACCCGATCTGCGCCCTGCAGGCCGCGATGGACGGCTACGAGGTGGTGCGGCTCGACGACGTGATCGACCGCGCCGACTTCGTGATCACGGCCACCGGCAACAAGGACGTGGTCAGCGCTGAGCAGATGAGCCGGATGAAGCACCAGGCGATCATCGGCAACATCGGCCACTTCGACAACGAGATCGACATGGCCGGGCTGGCCCGGATTCCAGGGATCGTCAAGACCGAGATCAAGCCGCAGGTGCACGAGTGGGCCTTCCCGGACGGGCACAGCGTGATCGTGCTCTCCGAGGGCCGGCTGCTGAACCTGGGCAACGCCACCGGGCACCCCAGCTTCGTGATGTCGAACTCCTTCACCAACCAGGTGATGGCCCAGCTCGAGCTGTTCAGCAAGCCTGAGGACTACGACCGCAAGGTCTACGTGCTGCCCAAGCACCTGGACGAGAAGGTGGCCCGGCTGCACCTGGACGCGCTCGGCGTCCGGCTGACCGAGCTGACCAAGGCCCAGGCCGAGTACATCGGCGTGCACGTCGAGGGCCCCTACAAGCCGGACCACTACCGCTACTGACCCCACCCGCTACTGACCCAACCGTGCTCATGCTCCGCGGCTGAACATGTTCATGGCCTGATCCGGGCCGAATCGTGTACTCCTGCGGAGCATGAGCAGGTTTGGGGGTCAGCGGCGTTGAGACTCGCTTGTGGAAGTAGCCGCAGTACCGTGACCGGCAAGCATCAAGCTGCCGGCAAGGGAGACCGCCGTGCATGCACCGGCGAGCCACTCCCTGCCAGGTACCACAACATCGCCAAGTACGAGGACGCCTGCCAGCGCCGGGCCTACCGTCTCCACGACGTGCATCGCTGCGGAAGGCCCCGCGACCGACCCTCCGGACAGTGCCGAGGTGAACAGGATCTGCCCGAGCACGATTCCTACGACCACGATGACCAGCGTCAGCAGGCCCTCTGGACTCCTCAACGCTCCCACAGGATCCCCGGCGACGGCGCGTGCGCCTACCGCTGAGATGCCGAATGCCAGCCCCGCCACGACCCCGACGGCGAGCGCGTGCACGTGCCGGGGGGCTGCACGGTCGAGTGAGATCCGGGCCACGACGACGCACGGAGCCAAGAGGGCCAGGAGTACCAGTAGGGCGACGAATCCCGGTGCCCTCGCACTGCCCGATTGCGCACAGACACTCAGGCCAGTCAACCCCGACAGCACCAGGGTCAGCGCCACCAGGTCGCGTCGTGCGATCTGCCACCGCCCTGCGAAAGCGCCGAGCAGGTAGGCAACGGCAATGCTGGAAGTGATCGCTGGTTGGACGATGAGCAGCGGAAGACCGCGCCTGGCGACGAACGCCAGGAGGAATGCAACAGCCTGCAAACCTGTCCCGACCATCCACCGCGGGTTGCGCGAGGCGGCGCGGACTCCCTGCGAAGAGCCGTCGGCGAGGAACAGCGTGGCAGATCCGTAGGCCAGGACTGATCCGGCGAGGAGCAACGCATCGAGTGTCATGTCGGCCCACTCGGGCCAGCGCTCGCAGCGTGCCTCACGTCAGCAGCATCGCTGTGTACAGACGGATGGGCGCCGGGGTGAATGCCGGTACGGCCAGCGTGCGTTCGAGGTGGAAGTGCCGTTCAAGGCTCGGCTTGATCCGTTGCCTGCGACCGCGAAACGTATCCTCGGCCCGTTCGCCGGTCAACACGCGAAGTCCGAGGTCGAGCACGGCTGAATGCCCTGGCGTGACCACGACCATCCTGCCGCCTGGACGCGTCACTCTGCGCATCTGTCGGCAGGCTTCGTCGAGATCGTCCACGAACTCCAGCACCGAGATGCACACCAGGGTGTCGAAGGTGGCGTCCGCGTAGGGCAGCGCAGTGATCGATCCGGTCCGCAGTTCGGCCTCGATTCCGAACGCGTGGAGGGCCGTTTCGACATCACGCGGCTTGTCGTGGACGTCGACGCCAGCCAACTCGGAGCAGTGTCTCGCCAAGGTCGGCATGAACAGGCCGGAGCCATAGCCGATCTCCAGGAGGCGCCCTTGCCGGACATCTGCGAGCAGCTGATCGACCATGCGGATGCGTTGGCGCGAGACCCAGCCGAGAACGCCGTGGTAGTTCCATTCAGCCTGATCGAGGGAACTTGTGCGTACCAGCGAGTCCTTCGGAAGTATGTCCACGTTGTGTCCCCTTGGAGTTCCTTGGGTTGGTGAGTCCTAGAGGCAAGTACGGTTCGGGGCGGTCGCCCTGGCCGCGCACGCGGCCTGTCCGTCCAGCCGGGCGTCCAGCTCGGCCACGATCCGTGCGCTCGCCCCGCCCTCGGCATAGGGCAGTGCCCGGCTGCTCAGGCGCGCCCGCCAGGCCGGAGCATCGGCGTAGGCCGCCAGCAGCGCCGTGGTCGGGTCGGCGTCGCCGAGCAACCGGCACCACCCGTCGAGCAGTTCGGGTCGTTCCGTGGTGTCCCGCAGAACCAGCAGCGGACGGCGCAGGAAGCACGCCTCCTCCTGCACGCCGCCGCTGTCGGAGACGATCAGCGCCGCCTCGGCCTCCAGGGCCAGGAAGTCGGCGGGGTTGAGCGGCGGCAGGAGGTGGAGGCGGTCGAACAGGTGGGTCAGCCCGGCCCGCTCGGCCTGCGCACGGGTGTGCGGGTGCAGGGGGAACAGCAGTGGCACCTGGGCGGCCAGGACGTCGAGGCCCTCCAGCACCGAGCGCAGGCGGCAGGGATCGTCGACGTTGGACACCCGGTGCATGGTCGCCAGCACATAGCCCTCAGCGGTGACCCCGAGCCGATCCAGGACGGCGCGGCGCTGCGCCGGCGGGGGCAACAGCACCTCCAGCGCGTCGAACAGGGTGTTCCCGGTGACCGCGATCCGGTCCGCGCGCACCCCTTCGGCGAGCAGCCGGTCGGCGTTGTGCGGGGCCGGGGCGCAGCACAGGTCGGCGATCCGGTCGACCAGCAGCCGGTTGCTCTCCTCCGGCATCGACAGGTCGTCGCTGCGCAGCCCGGCCTCGACGTGCACCAGCAGGGTCCCGGTGGCGTTCGCGGCCAGGGCCCCGGCCAAGGTCGAGTTGGTGTCGCCCTGCACCACCACGGCGCGCACCGGGGTGGAGAGCAGGACCTCGGTCAGGGCCGCCGTCGCGGTGCCGATCTGCACCCCGCGGTGGGTTCCGCCTACCTCTATCCGGATGTCGGCCTCCGGCAGGCCGACCTCGCGCCGCACGGCGCCCCACATCTGCTCGTCGTAGTGCTGCCCGGTGTGGGCGATCACCGCACGCTCGCGGAGAGCAGTCACCAGGCCGAGCAGCTTCACCGCCTCCGGCCGGGTGCCCACGACGACGAGGACGCGGTCTGCGGACATCTCTCGATTCTGCCCGGCCGCCGCCGCCCTGTCCGGGATAGTCATCTTCCGGTCACCTCTCGTAATTGCCGCAGCGCATCGCGGTCCACCAGTAGCAGGGTGCCGCCGTAGCAGGCCGCGAGAACAGCGCCGAGAGCGAACAGCCCAGGCAGGGAATTGGCCGCCGGCAGCGCACCGACCCATCCCGCGGCGCCGTAGACGGCCAACGTCACGGCGGCCGCCCCGACCGGTCCCAGCAGGGTCCGGGCCAGTCCTCGGGTCATCACCCCTGTCCGAACCAGCTCCATGGTCACACCCGCAGCGACCAGCCCGGCGGTGAGCACCTGGGCCCAGGCCACCCCGACGATCCCGGCCCGGTGAACCAGCAGGATCGAGCTGGCCAGGAGCAGGACGACGTGCGCAGCCTGGGCGCGAAGGTAGACGCCCGGCCGTCCGGCCGCGCGCAGGGCGTCGTATCCGGCAAGGATCAGCCCGAGTAGCAGGCCGTAGACGCAGAGCACCCTCAGGACGGCTGCCGACGGCTCCCACCGCGGATCGATCACTACGATCTGGGGGGCCAGCAGGGCCAGCAGGAGATAGAGCCCTCCCGTGGCGGCCAGGAGGCCGTGGATCACGCGGGTGAACGCCGGGGCCAACGCCGCGCCGGGCCGTCCCTCGGCCCCGGGGCGCTCGACGAGGCGGCTGTAGACCGGGAACGCCACTCCGCTGAGGACGACAGCGATCATGATGTAGGGCACGAAGGCGAAGCGGTAGGCGTAGGAGTACAGGCCGGTGGCGTCTTCGCCCAGTGCCCTGGTGACGACGACGTAGTCGATGTTCAGCAGCAGGACGCCGAGCACCGCCGCCGGGCCCACCACGCCGACCCAGGCGAGAGTCTCGCGGACGTGGACCGCGTCCCAGCGCAACGGGATCCGCACTCCCACCGCGAGCCCCAATAGCGGAGCGAGCACGGCGGTGGTCAGGATGCCCGCCACCAGTGACCAGGGGCCGGCGCCCGTCGCGGCGCCCACCACGGTGACCGCTGCGCCGGCGAGAGCGCTGCCTGCGTCCGGCAAGAGCCGACGGCGGAAGTCGAGCCCGCGATGCAGATAGGCCATCTGCACCCCGGCGTAGGCGGTGAACGGCAGGCTCAGCCCCGCGACCCGGATCGGCCAGGCGGCACTCGGTGCACCGATCACATCGGCGAGCAGGCCGCCGCTGATGAGGAGGAGCAGGCTCGCGCCCACGGCTACCAGCACACTGAGCGTGGCCACGCTGCCGGTGAAGGCGCGCACCTCGTGCCCGGTGCGGCTGATCACGTCGTACACGCCCATCGTCTGCAGCGTCTGGCCGAGGTTCACCAGCACCACCGCGATCGTCACCGCCCCGAGTTGGGAACGGGTGAGGTAGGCGCCCAGCGCCAGGGTGACCAGGATCTGGGACCCCTTGCTGAGCAGGTTCACCAGGCCCAACCAAGCGGTGCCCCGAGCTGCACGGCGGCCGATCGTGTCGTTCATCCGGTGGCTCCCGATTGGGTAGGCATCGGACGACGCGCCCCGAGGACCGCCGCCGCCGTGGCAAGACCGACGGCGCACATCACCGCGAGGGCGTCGAGTAGCCCGGCGACCGTGGCGCCGAAACCGGCGATCACCGCCTGATCCACCGCGTACAGGTGCAGGTGCGGCACCGCGAGCACCGCAGCCGAGGCCAGGGCCAGTGTGGCCCGCGTGTCCCTTCGCCCCTCGCCCCTGACCGGGGCCCTCCGCAGGGCCGTGGCCGCGAGGACGGCGACCACCACTGCCGCCGGCACGGCGGCCAGCACGTCTCCGGGCTGGTGGACCACGCTGACTAGGACTGCGAGCACCACCACCAGGTCGGCCAGGCCCTCGTGCAAGGGGTCGGGGGAGCCGTCACTTGTGGACGCCTTGCGGGCCAGCCGCGCGACAACCGCGGCCAGCCCCAGCACGACCACGGCCGTGGCCAGCTCGCCAGCCGCTGGCGGGCTCCAGGCGAAGGCCCGTGCCGCCATCGCGGTCAGGTCGATCCTCTCCCCGGTGGGGGAGTCCACCGCGCCGTAGCCGGTCTGTGTCGCGTAGGCGAGGTTGCGCCGCACGACGTCCAGGAAAGGCCTGAAGCCGCCCGCCCGGCCGACGAGCACAGCCACCACCGGCAGCGACGCCACCGCGGCCACTGCTGTGCCGAGCAGGGCAGTGCGGCGGCGCCCCGTCACGAGGAGCAACAGCGTCAGTGGCAGTCCGAACTGGGGTTTCAGCCAGGAGATCGCCAGGCAGACGGCGGCGAGAACGGGCCGGTTCCGCCATCCCAGCGCACCGGCCGTACCCAACGCCACCAGCGGGTTGATCTGCCCGAGGTACAACTGCGCCTTGCCGACCTGGCCGAACAGCAGCGCCGCAGCCAACCAGGGCCACGCCCACGCCCAGGCGGTCGCAGGCAGCCCAGCCCCCGCGCGCGCCCAGACCACGGCCCAGCGCGCCAGAAGGACCACTAGGGCACCGTTCAGCCCCAGCATCAGCGCCGCGCCGATGCGGTAGTCCGGGACCGCGAGCGGGCTGTGGATCAGCAGGTGGGCGGGCAGGTAGAGGTCGAACTCCTGGATCACAGGCCAGTGCTCGAACATCCTCTGCGGGTCGTAGGGCATCCCGCCGGAGCGCCAGAACTCGCGGATCGGGTAGTACGTGGCATCGCGGAAGTCCTGCATCCGTTCGAGGGCCGGGCCGGTCGTCGGGTCCCCGGGGTGCGGAAGACCGATCAGGGTGAGCGTGGCGACCCGGGCCGAGGCGAGCGCCAGGGCAACCCAGCCGGTCGCGGTGAGCAGTACCCCGATCAGTCCCCTCCGGCCGTCAGCCGACAGCGACACCGGCCACGCCCGTCCCGTGGGTGCGCATCGCGACCAGGGCGGTGGTCAGCGCCGTGGCGGTGGTCTTGCCCAACCGAACGGACACCACGAGGTGACTGATCGGCGCGCTGTGCCCGTCGTCTGCCGAGGACGCGGAACCGGGGGACCCAATGGGTGCGAACAGCCCCGGGCGGCGTGGTGCGGGCGGTGAGCCGCCACCGGCGGCGACCTCGACCGCCGGCGTCGAGGTACTGCCGCCGAGATCGTCCTTGTGGTGGGCCTCCGGGGTTGAGGTGCTGCCGAAGACGTCGCTGCGGCGGCCGCTGAACGGATCGGCCGGAAGACCGACGTCACGAGCGACGCGGACATGACGCAACGCGTTGCGCAGCCGAGGCACGAGGTCCACCGGCAGGGCAGGGCCGGCCGGCACCACGGTGACCTCGGTGATGATCGGGTTCTGGGCGAGCAGATGCGCCGCCAGGAGGTTGACGCCCTGGACGTCCTCGTTCAGCGCGACCACGGGTGGGACGTCGCTGCTTCCGGCGAAGACGTCCTCGACGACCCGCTCGACATCCGGCGCGGTGAGCAGACGAGGGCGAAGCGTCTGCACCAGGACGACGGTGAGCAGCGAGGAGATCAGCCCACCCACGATGCCCAGCCCGAGGGCCAGCTTGGGGTCGCGCTGGACCAGCTGCGCGGAGCTGGACCCCGACCCGATCGGCTTCAGCTCGGCCACAGGGGCGAGCAGGTTGGCCTTCTGGATCTGGGTGACCAGGGCGTTCAGGATGGCCACTGTGGTCGCTTCGGTGTCGGCCGAGACGCTGATCCGGGCAACACTCGACCCGGGCACCAACTCGACGGTGATCGCGTTGCGCAGTTGTTCGGCGGCCGGCGCTGCCGGAACGGCCCTCTGGATGGCGGAGATGGTGCCGTCCGACACCGCCAGCTCAGGCAGGGCCTGCATGGTCAGCGAGACCACCGCCCCGTAGTCGTTCGCCACAGCCGAGTCGCTCACGCGAGGTGAGGCCACCAGGCCGATCCGGGCGCTGTAGGAGGCGGGCCGGCTGAGCAGCATGGTGACCACCAGGGCAAGGACCCCGAGGCCCACAGCCAGCGCGGGGAGCATGGCTCGACGGAACGCCGCCAGCGTCTGTGCGCCGGTCATTCGGTTCTCGTCTCCTTCATGCTGGTCAGCCGTCTCAGCAGCCGATCGTAGCTATGGATCATGTCCATCGGGTTGTGATGGACGGACACCACCTCAGCGGCCCGCGCGCCCAGGGCCGCGGCCTGCCCGCGATCCCCCAGCAGGCTGTTCAGTGCCGCGGCCAGGGCGGATGGGTCACGCGGCGGGACCAGGAGTCCACCGCCATGCTGCAGAACCTCGGCTACGCCGTCCACCGCGGTGGCCACGACCGCGCGGCCACTGGCCATCGACTCCAGGACCGCCACCGGCAGGCCCTCCCAGTCGCTGGACAGAGTGGTCAGGTCCGCCGCAGCGAGCAGGCGAGGAATGTCCGATCTCACCCCGAGCACGCGGACGCGGTCGGCCAGACCGAGGTCAGCGCAGAGCTGCTCGATCGCCGCCCGGTTCGGGCCGTCTCCGGCGAGCAGCAGGACGGCGGGTGGCTTCACCTGGGTCCAGGCCTGCAACAACACGTCGTGCCGCTTCTGGTCGACCAGGCGGGCCAGGCACAGCGCCACCGGGATGTCGACGGGCAGTCCCAGCTCCCCGCGGGCCGTGGATCGCTCCGGCAGTGCGACCGGGCTGACGGCGTTGGGGATGACCACGGTCTCCCTGGCCCGCATGCCGGCGTGGTCCAGGCGGGCGCGGATGGTCTCGCTGACGGTCACCACGGCGTTGGGTGCGCGCGAGAGCAGCCGGGCCGAATGCCGGTAGTCCTCGGCCGCCACCCCGTGGAAGACCGTGATCATCGGGGCGCGGTGGTGCAGCGAACGCAATGCCAACCACGTGGCGGCGGTGACGCCGACGTTGTGCGCGATGACGACGTCCGGATCGGCTGCCCGAATGGCTCGCCTCGTGGCTCGGAACGCCCGGGCCAACCCGTCGGGACGGCGACGCGAGAGCGGCACCCGGTGAGCCCGGGCCCGGCCGGCGCCGACCAGCTGGTCCTCGCGCCGGCCACCGGCGCTGGCCACCTCGCTGGTCCAGCCCACCTCGGAGCCCCGCTCGACCAGCTCGACCACCAGCGACTCCGCGCCGCCGGTGCCCATCTCCCCGATGGTGTGCAGCACGCGCATCAGCCGGACACCGCCACTGCACGGGGCAGGGCACGGGTGCGCAGCTCGACGGCTGCGGCAACGGCAACCGCAGCCCACAGAGGCATGTAGTACTCCTCGGAGAGGAAGAAGGACGAAGTGCACAGGGCGATCAGGCTGCCCTGACAGGCGAGGGCGGCGAGCAGGAGTGGGTCGGTGGGTGGAGCGTGCGCGCGGCGCAGCCGGCGGACGGCGCACTCGGTCGCTGTGAAAGCCCCCACAATCATGGCGAGGAACAGCCCGAGCCCGAAGACGCCCAGCTCGGCCCCGACCTCGAAGTACATCTGGTGGGTGACCGGGGTTGTCTCGGCCAGCTCGGCGAAACCTGAGTACTCCACGTAGCTGGTGCGGACGCCGCCCGGGCCGACCCCGAACAGGGGGTTGTCGCCGAGCATGCGCAGCGCGGCTTGCCAGCGCAGCGTCCGGGTCTCGATGTTCGTGGAGGCGATGTACCGCTTCTGGTTCACGGCCGTCTCGATCTGGTCATACGCGATCAGTGCCACGGCAGAGCCGACCAGAGCCAGGAGCACAGCCCCGGCCGCGAGCAGTCGCGCCGGCACCAGCCGGCGCCAGGCAACCCACCCGAGGGTGAGCAGTGCGGCCAACGCACCACCTCGGGAGACCGTCGCGGCGGACCCGGCCAGCAGGAGGGCCAGCGCACCGGCGAGCGCCCACGCCCGCCGGCCGCGCGCCACGCCCATCCGGACCAGGGCGATCGGTGCGGCCGCCGTGAGCACGTAGGCCAGGTCGTTCGGATCCTCGAGGGGGCCGGTGGCGCGGGGATCGTTCAGCACCACGAAGCTGACCAGGGCGCCGGCAGCGGCGATCACCGCGCCGGCCATCAAGGCGGACAGCGCCGTGCCGGGATGCACGTCATGGGTGAGTAGATCCACCAGGGCCACGGTGAGCAGCAGGAACGGGATCCACCGCGCGGTCATCTCCAGGGCGTGGCCGTTGTAGAGGTTCACCGACGCCGAGACCAGGACCACGACCGCCAGGGCGATCACCGCGGCGACCAGCGGGTGGCCCACTCCCACAGGGCGGCGCAGCCAGACCCGGTGCGTCACCCACCCGGCCAGAAGAGCGGCTGGGGCGAGCTTGGCCAGCGCCGGGTGCACCCCCAGCAGATATCCCTCGACCTGGGCGGAGGTCAGCGCAAGAACGACGGCCAGGGCCAAGAGCGTCGACGTCCCGGCAGGGTGACGCTGCAGCGGGCGCGGCCGCGCCCGCCCCATGGTCAACGTCACGTTCAGTTGCTCCGTCGTCTCGCAGTCGCGTGTCAGGCCCCCGAGGATCCAGGCTATCCGGCTGGTGCCGTCCGCCGTGCCGTTCTGCGACCTTGGGCACCACCTCCGGTGGTGGCCCCTCACACACCGTCATCCCGGCTGACTGGATCAGGGCATCTGCAGGATGAGGCCCGTGTACGGGGCGAGCTGCTGGGTCCCTGCGGCGCCGCCGTCCGCCGTCCGCGCCGCCGCCGCCGGGGAGACGGACGCGGACCGTGCGGTCGGGTTCACCGCCACCCACGCCGACTGGTACCGGCGCGTCCACACCCCGTTCGCCTCGCGTCGTGGCTCGGCGGCCGTGCCCAGCTGCCAGCTGAGCTCAGGCATGGTCGGCATGGTCCGATAGCCCGCCTCGGGCTCGGTCGAGGGCATCCAGAACGCGTCCCCGTCCCCGCGGACCAGCATGCTGGCGAAGCCGTAGAGGAGCGTGCGGCGATCGGCGGGCTGGGCGCGGGTGATCGCCAGACTGATCCCGGGAGAGCGCATCTGATCCGTCTGCGCCATCCACCCGTCGCTGCCCCAGTCGCCCACCCACCCGTCGGTGCTCGACTCTCCGAAGTGGGCGAAGCTCTCCTCCATTCCGCCGCCGTACCGCGTGTGCGCAGCCCACCGCCCGGGGGTCAACCGGGCTTCAGAGATGTTGGGCACCAACACCTTCCCGTAGGCGTTCAGCGCCGCACCGGCCCGGTCGATCAGGCGCTGCAGGCCCTGGCGCAGCCGGGCGTCGGTGGCCTCCTGGCTGGAGGTACCGGCGAACCGTGCGTCGGTGTACCACCGAAGGGAGTCCATGTCGTTGTCGGCGAGCACACCGTCCCAGCTGCCTGCGTTCGCCGCCCGGACCACGCTGTCCACCCAGGCCTGTTGGTACCCGGGGTCCCAGACGGCCATCTGGAAATGGCTCGGATAGGGCCCCCAGACGATGCGGTTGCCCGCGGAGTCCGTGGCGAACCAGTTCGCCGGCGCGGCCGAGTGGAGCACCCCGCCCGAGCGGTTGGTGGCGGTGTCGTCGCTGCGGGTACTGGACAGGCACTGGTACATCAGGACGATGACGGACGGGTTGCGCTGCTTGAGGCGGGCCGCGAGGGCGCCGTCCCACTGGTTGAGCACGACGACGCCGTAGCTGCCGGCCGCCGCGTCGATCTCGGCCACGCTGGGTGAGCGCCCGATCGAGTTCAGCAGCCCTCGCCGCCCTGCGCCGGCGCTGATCAGACCAGGGGCGGGCTCCTGGTCCAGTGACGGTGACGAGCCGGACGCGGGCCCTGAGCCGGTGGGGCTCGACCCTCTCCGGGTCCCGGGGGACGGGCCCCTGGTCGTCGGGCCGGCGACCGAGGGCGAGGGGCCCGGCGTCGCGAACGAGTGTGTCCCTGTGCCAGGAAGCCTCGTGGCGCTCGGTGCTGACGACGGCAGTCCGTCGGCGCTCGGCGAAGGCTGGTCGAGGACTGTTCTGGCCTCGCGGCTACCGTCGCCGCGGGTGAGTGCGACGGCGGCAAGGCCGAGCACGGCGCTCACCACCGCCACTGCCAGCGCAATGGTGCGCTGCTGCCGCGGCGGGCGGGCCTGCTGTCGCGGACGCAGACGCTGCGCGGAAACGGTCATCCCCTCGACCGTACCTACCCGTCGCTGCGCGGGCCAGGCGGGGACCATTGCCGCAACTGCGCGTACAGCTCGAGGTGGTGCTGCAGGCTGGCGTCGATCCCGAACCGCCGCCGGGCCACGGCGGCCAGCGCCTTCCCGGCGGCCGCACCGTCGCAGCAGGCCAGACCGATCAAGGCCTTGGCCAGCGCGGTGACGTCGCCGGGCGGAACCAGGGTGGCGTGACCGCCGAGCATGTCGCCGACCCCTCCGACGTCTGTGGCCAGCACGGGCAGTCCGCTGGCCATCGCCTCGATCAGCACCAGCGGTTGCTGCTCCATCCGGGCCGGAAGCACGAAGGCGTCCGCGGCGGCCATCAGGCGCGGCACATCGGGGCGGAACCCGAGGAAGTCGACCCGGGACGCCAGCCCCAGGGCCGAGGCCGAGGCCTCGAGTGCGGCCCGCTCGGGCCCGTTGCCGACGACCGTGAGCCGTACCTCGGCGGGCAACCCGGTGCGCGCAGCCTCGGCCAGCGCGGCCAGCAGGAGGTCCACGCCCTTGCGCTCGACCAGGAGCCCGACGAACAGCAGGTTCCGTACCGGCCCGGACGGCGGGCTGGACGGCGGCAGGGTCAATCCGTTGTCGATGTGGACCACCCGACCCGCGGGGACGCGCAGCCGCTCGACCAGGAACCGTCGCAGCATCGGAGCGACCACGACGGTCCGGTCGACGGCTCTTGCCACCAGGCTGTCGGCGGCCAGCACCGTACGGGTGTAGCGCGAGGGTGGGCGGGCAGCCGCGGATTCCAGCCACTCCTGAGTGACGTCGTCCGGCACCCCGTGGTAGGTGTGCACCACGCGAGGACGACGACCGGACGACGCTCGCCAGGCACCGAGCCGGGCGCAGACCAGCCCCGAGCGTCGGTCCTGCGCATGCACGATGTCCGGTCGCCACTGCATGATCTGGCGTCTCGCGGCAAGGATCGAGCGGGCGGCGGCCTTGCCCTCGACGCGGGTCTCCTCGAGCAGATGGGAGACGGCATCCCCGCCACGACCGGGCATCGGGCCGAACATGCGCACCTCGTACCCTGGAACGGCGTCCAGCGCAGCGGCGAGGGACACAGCCACGTCGACAGGTCCGCCGCGGTCCTGGGTCAGCACGAAGGCCACCCGACGCGCCGGCGACACAGCCGAGGACCGGGCGGCGCCGCCCTCCGGGCAGTGAGTCACCAGCGTTCTGTCGTTTCGACGCAGCGGCAGCGGCTAGTGTCGCGGAGAGTCACTTCTGCATTGTGTCAGGGTGGGGCAGGTGCGGCGGCATCCCGGGAGGGTGAGGACACTGAGTACGGTTGGTGAGCACCGACCGGTGGCGTCGGTTCTCGTTCCGGCCTACCGCGAGGCGGAGGGCATCCACAGCTCGCTGGTACGGATCGCGGGTGCCCTGCGGGATCTGAGCCGCTACGACTGGGAGATCGTGGTCATCGACGACGGCTCGCCGGACGAGACGTCGGCCCAGGTGCGGCGGGCCGCAGCGGAGATCGACATTCCGGTCCGCCTGGTGCGTCATGTCCTCAACCAGGGCCTGGGCGGGGCGCTGCGCACCGGGTTCGCCAACACCCGAGGCGCCGTCGTGGTGGTCCTGGACAGCGATCTCTCCTATCACGAGGACCACATCGCGGCTCTGCTGGCGGCGTGGGAGAAGACCCGCGCCCACGTCGTCGTCGCGTCGGCGTACATGGAGGGCGGAAAGAGCACCGGCGTGCCGCCTGTGCTCGAACGGCGGTCCCGGATTGCCAACCGGATCCTGTCCAACGCGGCGCTGGACGACATCAAGACCCTGACCGGAATGGTCCGTGCCTATGACGGTCCGTTCATCCGCGGCCTGTCCCTCAAGGCAGTCGACGTCGACATCAATGTCGAGATCCTCTACAAGACCCAGCTTCTGCGCGGCACCATCGTGGAGATCCCCGCCCACCTGGACTGGTCGGGCATGCAGAACCGGGCGGCCCGCGGAAGTGTGATGTCCCGTCGCGGCCGTTGGAACACCGCGAAGTCGCTGGTGCTCACGTATCTGTTCCGCCCGTTCTGGTTTCCGCTCGTGCCGGCCATGCTCTTCGGTGCGCTCGGGGTCGGTCTCACGGTCTGGGGCAAGCTCGGGTGGCAGGGCCTCACCGTGACCTGCCTCGTGCTCGGGGTGATGCTGTCGGTCACCTCGCTCGGCATGCTGCAGACGAAGCGCTATTTCGAGGAGCTGTACTTCCAGGGTGCGCGGACCCGCCGGGACGCGGATGTCGCCTTCGCCCATCCCTGGGCTGAACCCCCGCAGGAGCTGCAGCGCCCGGGCGACATCGACGCCGCCACCTGACCTGCTGAGACCTGAGGGCTACGGGGGCGTGGCAGCGGCTGGTGCGCCTCGCACCGGCACGCGAACGGCACCGACGCGTAGAAGCCCATGACGGCGTCGGTCATGGTCTCCACCGTGAAACGTTCGGCCACAGTGGCCCTCAGGCGCTCTGCGCGCAGCGCCGCTGCCGCCGGCTCGTCGGCATACCGGCGCAGTGCGGCCGCCAGGGCCGCGACGTCGCCGGCGGGGACCAGCTCGGTGTCCGTGCCCTGGGTGATCTCCGGGATGCCGCCGACCGACGTGGCAATCAGCGGCAGGCCGGCGGCCGCGGCCTCCAGGACGATGTACGGGAAGCTCTCGGCCAGGGACGGCACCACCATGATCCGGCCCAGCGCGAAACCGGCCCGGGCCGGCATGGCGCCGGTGAAGCGCACGCTGTCGGCGATCCCCAGGGCCTCGGCTAGATCGTGGAACCGGGTCGCGTCCGGTCCCGCGCCGACGATCGTCGCGGTCAGGGGGCGTTCCGCGCGGAGCAGGGCCAGTGCTCGCAGGAGCACATCCACGCCCTTGAGCCTGCGCAGTTCCCCGATCATCAGAACGTCGGTGGAGTCCGGGTCCGGGGCGACCGGATCGAAATCCTCGGGCCGCAGTCCGTTCGGCACGATCCGGGTGAGCAGTTCTGCCTTGCTCACCTGCTTGCGGTAGACCCGTGCGGCGTAGGCGCTCTCGAAGATGAGGCCGTCGGTCAGCGGGGTGAACGCTCGTTCCATTCCGTGGTAGACCATGCCTTCGACCGAACTCGGCCTGAAGTTCAGCGTTCCCCCGTGCGGGGTGTAGAAGACCCGCACCGGCTGTCCGATCGACCTCAGCCGGCGGGCAGCCATCCGCGCGTAGGCTCCCCCCTTCGCGCCATGCCCGTGCATCACATCGAGTTCGAGCGAGCGGGCGTGCCGAAAGACCGCGTTGGCCGCACGGACGTCGCCGAGCCCGGGGTTACGGCTCATCGGCGTGCGCAGGACGCCCAGGGTCAGCTGCTCTGCCACTGCGGCGAACTTGGCGTCGGTGAGGGTGTCGGACACCGTGCTGTCGGCGATCACCCCCACGTGGTGGCCACGTGCCGCCTGTTCCACTGCGAGGTCCAACACATGACGGAAGAGGCCTCCGACCGGCGCGCGCAGACAATGCAGGATCTGCAGGGGCCTCGGGGGACTCCCTGTCTCCATCGTCCGGGCGTGTGCGACGTCCATAGCCATCGTGGTCAGTGCTCTCGTTCCGTGTCGTGGGTCGGGCGGTGGTCTGGGCCGGCGATCCCGGCCGTGGCGGCGTCGTGCAGCCGCAACGGCCGGTCGGCCACCCGGCGGGCGTGCTCGGCGGTTCCGACCAGGTCGAACTGCGCGGTGAGCCGGTCGAGGACGTGGTCGAGCACCACAGCCTTCTCGGAGGCGGGCAGGGCCATGCCGGGGAAGAACTCCAGCCCTGGCGCGTCCTTGGCGTCGAGGATGTCGAGCGGGTGCAGCAGGATGCTGGGGCCGACCCCGGTCAGGCGGCACATCCGCAGCGACGCCGCCACGTAGGCGCGGGCCAGGGCCGGGTTCACCTGGTGCAGGTGCAGCACGTAGCTGACGTGGATCGGCACCTTGGCCACCGGCATCGTTGTCACCGGGAGTTCCACCAGCCCGTGACCGCCCTGCACCCCGGTCCGCCAGCGGTAGGGGCCGACCGGGCGGCGTCCCTCCCTGGCCGATCCGAACAGCGCCTCGCGCTGCTTGCGGTCCTCGGCCGAGAGCTTGGCGCTGCGGAAGTAGTAGGCCCGTGCCAGCGGCCCGATCCAGGTCGGCAAGGTGGTGGCGTCGTAGGCGTACCCGCGGAGCTCGAGCAGCTCGAGCAGGGTGGGCGACAGGCTGTAGCCGGGCCCCCGGAAGCCGATCGGGCGAGGTGCCCCCGCCGCCACGATCGCCTCCTCGGTACGGGCCAGCTCGTCGTCCAGCCGATCGCGCGAGTACAGGTGCAGCCACGGCTCGTGCTCGAAGGAGTGGTTGCCGATCTCGTGCCCGGCCGCCGTCAGCGAGGAGACGAACGCAGCGCCCTCCTCGGTGGCGGCGTCGTGGCCGACCACGAACACGGTGGCTGTCACGCCGTGCCGGCCGTAGGCGTCGAGCAGCCGGGGGCCGAGGGCGCCCAGGTATCCGGGACGCGACTCCCAGGCCGGGTTGCCGTGCGTCTTCAAGTAGGACCAGAGGTTGTCGGCGTCCAGGCTGATGCTCGCGGTCGGCTTGCCCGATCCGGGCGCGCTCGCCGCGGCGGCCGGGAGGCGTTCCCGAAGGGCGGTCGCCGCCCGCCGGATCGGTTCTGCGGAAACGAGTTTCGACCCGGAGGGCGCAGCCGAAGCGGACTCCGGTTCACCGAGCATGACGGCCAGGGCGGCCTCGGCCAGGCCGAGCGTGGTCTCCACGTTGAGCGTGCCGTCGGTCACCTGGGCGCTGCTGGCCAGGTACAGCCCGGGCAGCCCGGTCTCGACGGCGGGGGCGTCGGCGCCGCGCCCGGGCACCGGCACCGGCATCACGTGCCGCGCCTTGGCCACCCGGGTCGCGATCACGTCGTCCGCGGTGAGGTGGGGGTAGCGGCGCAGCAGGTCCTCGACGCAGCGCTCGGCGATCACGTCGTCCGCGGTGTCGAAGGCGGCGTCGTCCGGTGCGCAGTAGCGGGGCAGGTAGATCAGGTGCCGCCCGCCCAGCTGCGCGGGGTCGACCAGGTTGGTCATCTCGACCACCGCCGTGTAGGGGGTGTCGTCGGTGACGTAGGTCAGGTACCCGCCGGTCACCGGACGGCGCAGCACCACGGACACGCAGACGCAGCCGAGGTAGGGCACCCGGTCGAGGGTGGCGCGCAACGTGCCGGCAGCAGGGCCGGTGAGGTCGGCGGTCAGCGCGCGGGCCACCGGCCCGGGCGTGGCCAGGACCACCTCCTCGGCGACCAGGTCGCCGAAGGCGGTGCTGACCCGCCAGGTGCCGCTCTGCTCGTCCCGGACCAGGCCGGTGGCGGCAGTCGCGGTGCGCACATCGACGCCGGCCGTGGCCAGCTCCTTGGCCAGGTGCTCCAGCACCGCGGCGTAACCGCCCTCCACCCAGCCGAAGCGGTCTCCGTCGCCGCCGCGCAGTCGGGCGATCAGCAGCCGGCGGAAGGTCGAGCGGATGAATCGCGCCGAGGCGCGTTCGGCCTCCTCGCCCAGTTTGGCGCGCAGCAGGGGCAGCCAGAGCGCGTCGGTGGCCGCCCGCCCGGAGTAGCGGCGCAGCCAGGACGCCGAGGTGGTGCGGTCCCCTCCGGCGACGGGCAGCACCGCGCCCAGGCCGATGGTGGCGCCGACCCTGACCCGGGAGATCGGGTCGAGCACCGGCAGGCGGAGCAGGTCGAGCACGCTGGACATGGGCAGCACCCGTCCACCGGCGAGCAGTTCCGAGCGCACGGTGGTGAAGTGCAGGCCCGCGCCGAGGCCGAGGCGCTCCAGCAGGGCGATCACCCGGCGGTCCTGGCCGAGCACGACGTGGTAGAAGCGGTCCCAGGCCAGCGGCCCGGAGGGAGTGTCGATCGACCACGCGGAGGCGAGGCCGCCGAGCGTGGGACCTGCCTCGAGCAGAACCACCTGACGCCCTGCCGCGGCCAGGCGGTCGGCCACCGCTGCGCCCAGCATGCCTCCGCCGACGATCACTGCTCGGCCCGGCGAATCCGCGGAGACCATTCCTGCCCTTCTTGTCGCCTGGTGCTTCCTTCATTGGATCAGGAGCCACGGCTGCCAGAGGGCCGTTCCGGCAAGTTGTCCCTCACGCTACGTCAAGAATCACCTGGTCAGCGACGAGATTCCGCGGTGACGCGTGACACGCGGCGAGAAGGAAGCGCCAGTATGTCACTATGAGTAGTGATCAGTGACTCTGTGAAGTCAGGGTCGCGCGGCGGCAGGCCCGAGGTCGGCGACGGTCAGATCAGCTGGGTCGAGGAGGGGGAGAGCACGTCGGCCTCGCTGCGCCGCCGGGCGCGCTCGCTGCGGCGCTGCTCGAGCAGCGTGAGCCGGGCCAGCGACCGGCGGTGCCGCTCGGCCAGCACGGCGGCCAGGAAGCGTTCCGGCTGCACGACGCCGGGCGGCGCCGGCGCCACATAGGAGGCGATCTGTTGTGCTAGTTCGGTTCCCAGCCGCATCCGGGACGCAGGGTGGAGCCGGTGCGCCCGGTTCAGCAGCTGGCGGGCTGCCACGGCGAGGGTGTCCGGGAGCCGGCCGATGTCGGCGCCCACGGCCCAGGCGGCCAGCTCGGGAGGCATCGGCGGCAGCGGCGGGGGCGCGCCCGCCGTCCGCTCGCGGACCACGAAGGTGCCGGCCAGCAGGTCGCCGAGCCGCTTGCCCCGGGAGTTGGCCAGCGAGCAGATCAGGGCCGCGCTGCCACCGGAGAGGAAGATCTCCGGGACGGCGACCAACCAGCGCATCAGGGCCTGCCGCCACCGGATCGGCCCACCGTCGTCACGCACCACGCGCAGGCCGGCAGCGAGCTTGCCGAGGGACCGGCCCCGGCTGAGGGTCTCCCAGCTGGCAGGGACCAGCACCAGCAGGCCGACGATCAGGCTCAGCGTGACGGCCCGGTTGGCGGCCGCGTCCAGTGAGCCGGTCCGCCCGCCCAGCCAGACGACCAGGACCCCGAGGACCACCAGCACCACCAGGTCGAGCAGGAGGGCCAGAGCCCGGGTGGCGAACGAGGCCGGCCGCAGATCGAGCACCACGGCCTCGCCGGTGACCAGGTCCTCGGGCAGCACCAGGTCGGAGACACCGTCGGGAAGCCGGCCGGACGCGGACATGTCCCGAGGCTACCGGTCGCCTTCCGGCCCTGCCCGTAGGCTGATCGCCGTGGACGTCGACGCCTTCGCCGCAGTGCACCGGGCCGAGTGGGACCGGCTCGAGGCGCTGGGCCGGCGGCGCCGCCTGACCGGGGCCGAGGCCGACGAGCTGGTCGACCTCTACCAGCGCGCGGCGACCCACCTGAGCGTCGTCCGCTCCGCCTCGTCCGACCCCCTGATCGTCGGGCGGTTGTCCCGGATCGTGGCCACCGGGCGGACGGCGCTGACCGGCGGGCACGAGCCGCTGGGGCGTGAGCTGGCCCGGCTGGCCACGGTGTCCTTCCCGGCCGCGGTCTGGCGCAGCCGATGGTGGAGCGCGGCCTGCGCCGCCTCGACCGTCGTGATTGCGCTCCTGGTCGGGTTCTGGGTGGCCGGCAACCGCGACGTGCAGGCCGCGCTGGGCACCGACGAGGAGGTCCGCCGGCTGGTCGAGGTGGACTTCGCGAACTACTACAGCGAGCACCCGGCGACCAGCTTCGCGGCCAGCGTGTGGACCAACAACGCCTGGGTCGCGGCGCAGTGCGTGGCGTTCGGGATCACCGGGGTGATGGTGGTCTGGGTGATCGTGCAGAACGCCGTGAACGTGGGCGTGGTGGGTGGCCTGATGGCTGCCCACGGCCGCCTGGACGTCTTCTTCGGCCTGATCACCCCGCACGGCCTGCTCGAGCTGACCGCGGTGTTCGTCGCCGCCGGCGCCGGGCTGCAGCTGTTCTGGGCCTGGGTCGACCCGGGGCCGTTGTCGCGCAGCCGGTCGCTGGCCCGCGAGGGACGCTCGATGCTGACCGTGGCGATGGGCCTGGTCGTGGTGCTGCTGATCTCCGGGGTGGTGGAGGCCTTCGTCACGCCCTCGCCGCTGCCCACCTGGGCCCGGATCGGCATCGGCGTCGTGGTCTGGCTCGCCTTCCTGGCGTACGTGTGGCACTTCGGCCGACCCGCCGCCCGGGCCGGCGAGACCGGTGACCTGCGCGCCGACCTGGTCGAGGACGCCGTCCCCACCGCCGGCTGAAACCTGCTCAGGCTCCGCAGAGGTACATCGGACAGCGTTGTCATGCGCCACACCATGTTCACCCGCGGAGCATGAGCCGGGTTCGGGCTAGAGGCGGCCGGCGGCTTTGAGTTCCAGGTAGCGGTCGGCGAGGCGCGGGGGCAACTGATCGGGCAGGCCGGAGACCACCTCGACGCCGTGCCGGCGCAGTTCCGCCACCAGCCCACCGCGGTCGAGCTGGGTGCGTTCGGCCGCGGCTGCCCCGTACACCGCGTAGGCGTCGCCGCGTCCGGCCGCCATCTCGGCCAGCCGCGGGTCGTCGACCGAGGCGACGACGACCAGGTGGTGGCTGATCAGCTGGGGCAGGACCGGCAGCAGCCCCTCCTCGACCGCGGCGGACTCCAGCGAGGTGAGCAGCACCACCAGAGCGCGCTGGCTCAGCCGCTGCCGCACCGCGCTGACGATCTCGGCCCAATCGGCCTCGACCAGATCCGCCTCCAGCGGCGCCATCGCGTTGACCAGGGCCGGCAGCAGCGCCCCGCCGGTGGCCCCCTCCACCCGGCCGCGCACCCGGCGGTCGATCGCCAGCAGGTCGACCCGATCCCCGGCCCGCGAGGCCAGCGCGGCGAGCAGCAGCGCGGCGTCCATCGAGGCGTCCAGCCGTGGCTCGTCGCCGACCCGGGCGGCGGAGGTGCGCGAGGTGTCCAGCACGATCAGCACCCGCCGGTCGCGTTCGGGTCGCCAGGTGCGGACCACCACCTGCTGGCGCCGCGCCGTGGCCCGCCAGTCGATCGCGCGGACGTCGTCGCCCACCACGTAGTCGCGCAGCGAGTCGAACTCGGTGCCCTGGCCGCGCACTCGCAGACTGGTCCGCCCGTCGAGCTCGCGCAGCCGGGAGAGCTTGCTGGGCAGGTGTTTGCGCGAGGTGAACGGAGGCAGCACCCGCAGTCGCCCGGGAAGGGCGAGGGTGCGCTGCCGGGCGGCCAGCCCGAGCGGGCCGACGCTGCGCACCACCAGCCCGTCGGCGCGTCGGTCTCCTCGGCGCACCGGCAGCAGGTCGGTGATCACCCGGCGCCTCTCGCCCGGTGGCACGCTCACCCTGTGCCGGGTCTGCACCGCGCCTGCCGAGGGCTGCCAGGCATCGCGGACGACGCCGCGCAGCGCCCTCTGCCCGGTGTTGGTGAGCAGCACCGACGCCGCGGTGGGCTCGCCGAGCCGAACCGACCCGATCGGCTCGCGCTCCACCGAGAGCTGGTCCAGCCGAGCCGCCAGCGCCCGGTCCAGGCCCACCGCGAGGATCACCAGCAACGCCCAGCCCAGCAACGTGGCCCACCCCGGTGCGAGCGCGACCGGCACCACCCCGAGCAGCGTGAGCAGCGCCGTCCGCCCCGTGATCGTCATGTCAGCGCGGGACCGGCACCGTGGCCAGCACGCTGTCCAGCACGCTGTCGACGGTGGTCCCCTCCAGTTCGGCCTCGGGGCGCAGCTGCACCCGGTGCCGCAGGGTCGGGCGGGCCAGCGCCTTGACGTCGTCCGGGGTGACGAAGTCCCGCCCGGACAGCCACGCCCAGGCCCGGCTGGAGCCGAGCAGCGCGGTCGCCCCGCGCGGGGAGACCCCGAGCGACAGGGACGGCGCAGCGCGGGTGGCGCGCACCAGGTCGACGATGTAGCCCATCACCTCGGGGTTGGCGTTCACGGCGCGGACGGCGGCGTACCCGGCGGCCAGTTCGGCCACCCCGGCGACCGGACGAACCCCGGCGGCGGCCAGATCGCGGGGATCGAACCCGGCGGCGTGCCGGTTGAGCACCTCCAGCTCGACGTCCCGCGGTGGCAGGGGCATGGCCAGCTTGAGCAGGAAGCGGTCGAGCTGTGCCTCGGGCAGCGGGTAGGTGCCCTCGTACTCGACCGGGTTCTGGGTGGCGGCGACCAGGAACGGACTGGGCAGCGGCCTCGGCGTGCCGTCCACGCTGACCTGGCGCTCCTCCATCGCCTCCAGCAGCGAGGCCTGGGTCTTCGGCGGCGTCCGGTTGATCTCGTCGGCGAGCAGCAGATTGGTGAACACCGGCCCCTCGCGGAAGGAGAACTCGGCGCTGCGGTTGTCGTAGACCAGCGAACCCGTGACATCGCCAGGCATCAGGTCGGGGGTGAACTGGACCCGGCTCGTCTTCAGGTTCAAGGCGGTCGAGAACGCCCGTACCAGAAGGGTTTTCGCGACCCCGGGAACCCCCTCGAGCAGCACGTGACCGCGGCACAGCAAAGCGATCACCAGCCCGCTGACCGCGGCGTCCTGACCGACGACGGCCTTGGCCACCTCGGTGCGCACCTGGGTCAGCGCGTCGCGGGCCGCCGCCGGGTCGACGGCCCGCGTGCCTGGCGGCCGGAGCAGGCCGGTCTCCTGGGGGTACCTGGCGAAGTCGTCCTGGGTCATCGTCCGTCCCGAGTGGTGGCATGGGTGGTGGAGCGGTGGGTGCCGGACACATCCTGCTCGATCGCGTCGAGCTCGTCGGCCAGGCGCACCAGCGCGGCGTCGTCCGCGGGAGCCGGGCCGAGCAGGGTCTGCTGCACCGACGGCGCCGCCCGGCCGGTCGCCGCGGAGATCCGGTCGGCGAGCAGGGTGGGCGAGTTGCCGGCGGCCTGGAACCGGTGGGCGAGCCGGCGCAGGGCTGCTGTACGCAGGGTGGCTGCGGCCCGGTCGCGGGCCCCCGACTGCCGGTAGAGGCGTGCCCGGCCCTCCTGGGTCTCGGCCGCGCGCACGACCACCGGCAGGGGTTCGGGGACCAGCCGGCCGAGTCGCCGCCCGCGCCACAGCATCACCACGACGACGGTCACGGCCAGCTGCACGGGCACCCAGCGCACCCAGTCGGGAGTGAGGTCGCCCAGGGAGGGCGCCTCGTCGGTGGCCAGTTCGAGCGGGTCCGGGATGTACCACTCGAGCGCACGCTGCCCGCCGAGCAGACGCAGGGCCAGGGCGGCGTCGCCCTCCTGCGCCAGGTAGGCGTTGCGCAGGATGTCGGGCTGGCCGATCACCGAGACCCGGCGCCCGTCCGCGACGGCGGTCACCAGCGACCCGTCCTCGGCCCTGCCGGCGGGGCGGTAGCAGACCTGATCGCCTCCGCGGTAGAGGTTCCCGCCGGAGCGGGCCCGGCCCGCGGCGGCGGCCGCGGCGTCCGCACAGCCCGGGTCCGCCCAGGACCCCTCCGCGGTGCCCCGCGGAGTGATCGGCACGCCCAGCTGGTCCAGCACAACCGCGTTCGGCGCCACGAGCACCAGATCCGCCGGGGCCTGCGCGAGGGCGTCCAGGGTCTCCAGCGGCGCGAACCAGGGGTCGGCCACCAGCACCGTGCTGCCAGCGACGGCGCGCAGGCCGGCGGAGCTGCGGACCACCTGGACCTGCACCCCGTGCGCACGCAGGACCCGGACCACGGCCCGGGCTCCCTCGGGCGCAGCGGATTCGGGGTCGAGATCGCCCCCGGGCTGGGAGAGATCGAGCGCGGAGAGTACGCCGACCAGGATCACCGCCGCGGCCAGCACCGCGGGCCACAGCCACCGCGGCCGTCTGCTCACGCCAGGACCGCCTTCGCGGCCTGCACGGCCTCGTCGGTGGAGCGCAACTGGCGGGCGCCGTCCGCGGTGGCCGGCCGACCGCCGTAGTGCACCTGGTCGAACACCCCGGCGGAACCGGCCAGCAACTCACCGAGCCCCGGCAGGGCCGAGCCCGCCTCCCGGGCCACCTCGCCTGCCGTCCGGCCGGGCCGAGGGGCGAGCACCGTGCGTTCCTCCAGCTCGCGGGCGATCGCGCGGAACCGCTCGGTCACCGCCCGCTCCCAGTCCTGCTCTGCCTCGGCCGCCGCCGCGGCGGCGCGGTGCTCGGCCGCTGATCGGGGGCCCTCCTCGCCGAACAGGTCGTTGCCGGCCCGGGCGGTGCGCAGCCGTCCTGGGCCTCCGCTGCGCCAGACGGCGTAGCCGATGACCCCCAGGACCAGGGCGAGCAGCAGTCCCAGCCCCAGCGCCACCGTCGGGCTGCGCACCTCGGGCATCGCTTCCAGCGCGTGGGCCAGCCGGTCGAAGACCCAGGTCAGGGCACGTTCGACGACGCCGGGGCGAGCCTGCTGGTACTCGCGGCGGGCCAGCTCGTCGGCGGCCCACCGCCGGGCCTCCTCGCGCCCGGGGTCGAGGGCCTCGGCGAGCGCCGACACCCGCTCAGCCCTCCTGGCTGTCGCGGCCCGCGCCGCCCGCAGCGCGGACCAGCTCGACGTCCAGGCCCTCCGCCCGCATCCGGCGGTCGATGTACAGCAGCGACGTCACCGCGGCGGAGAAGGGGGTGAAGACGGTGCCGGTGATGATCTCCCCGACCGCGGACAGGGCCGCTGCCACGAAGGTCATCCCGGTCGATCCGTCGCCCCGATCCATGAGCACCGTGCCCACCTGGCTGAACGGCGCGCTGACGATACCGGAGCCGATCGTGACCACGATCGTGGTCAGGGTCTGGATGCCGAACAGGCGCCACCAGGACCCCTTGGCCAGGTGCCAGGACCGGCGCAGCGCAGCCACAGGGCGCAGATCCTCCAGCACCAGGGCGGGGCCGGCCAGGGAGAGCCGGACCCAGACGAACACGAACCCGGCGATGACCAGTGGGAATGCGATCACCACGGCGAGGACGGCGACCACGCCGCCGGCGTCGCCACCGAGCCCCGCGGCGGCGACGATCAGGCCGCCCAGGGCGATCGACAGGGCGACCATGACTGCTCCGGCGAGGACCAGGGTGAGCAGAGCCAACCCGATCACCCGCCACAGCCGGGGGCGGACCTTGCTCCACAGCGCGCGCGCTGCCAGCCTGCGGCCCAGCACCGCTTCACTGACTGCGAGCACCAGCAGCGCAGTCAACACCGTCGTGGCCAGCGCCTTGATCACCGTGGTCACCATCAGCCCGCCCAGCCCGCTGAACAGGGGGGCGAACAGCTCGACACCGAACTCGCCGCTCTTCTCGGCCTCCGCGGCCAACTGCTCGAAGTCGGCCAGCTGGAGCAGCAGGTAGAACTGCGGGAACAGCCCGATCAGGGCGACGACCACCATGACCACAGCGGAGACGCCGAGCATGGTGCGCGGATTCGCGCGGATCGCCTGGAACGCGCCGTCGTACATCTCGCCCAGGGTGAGCGGGCGCAGCGGCACGATCCCGGGCCGGGGGCGCCACGGCGTGCCCGTTCCCATCGGGGGTGGGCCGCCCGGGGCGGGAGGAGTGCCGTAGCCGGGAGGGGCGCCGTAACCGGGAGGGGCCCCTGCCGGGGGCGGGCCCCACTGTGGCGTTGCGCCCCATTCACCCGAACCGGGCTGGTCTGGCACGGCAGGACCCCTCTCCCGGTGCGGACGATCAGTGCTGCCTAGATTCTGCCCTCAACTCTCCGGTTCGGCGGTACCCGGCCTCGTCGGTGCGTCGGCGGTGACACCATGAGCAGATGCGAGGACGCGTACTGGTGGTCGACGACGACACCGCACTGGCCGAGATGCTGGGCATCGTGCTTCGTGGCGAGGGCTTCGAACCGGTGTTCTGCGCCGACGGTTCCGGGGCCCTCGAGGTGTTCCGGGCCACCCGCCCCGACCTGGTGCTGCTGGATGTGATGCTGCCCGGCCGGGACGGGATCGAGGTCTGCCGGCAGATCCGGTCCGAGTCCGGGGTCCCGATCGTGATGCTCACGGCGAAGACCGACACCGTGGACGTCGTGCTCGGGCTGGAGTCGGGTGCCGACGACTACATGGTCAAGCCGTTCAAACCCAAGGAGCTGGTGGCGCGGGTGCGCGCCCGCTTGCGCCGCAGCGACGAGCCCACGCCGGAGCTGCTCGAGCTGGGTGACCTCACCATCGACGTGGCCGGTCACGCCGTCCGCCGCGGGGAGGGTCAGATCGGGCTCACCCCGCTGGAGTTCGACCTCCTGGTGGCGCTGGCCCGCAAGCCCTGGCAGGTGTTCACCCGCGAGGTTCTGCTGGAGCAGGTGTGGGGCTACCGGCACGCGGCGGACACCCGGCTGGTGAACGTGCACGTGCAGCGCCTGCGCTCCAAGATCGAACGCGACCCGGAGCGCCCGGAGATCGTGGTGACCGTGCGCGGCGTCGGGTACAAGGCCGGGCCCGCCTAGATGTCCGTCTCTGGCGTCCTGCTCCGGGGGCAGCGCCCGCTGCGCCGGCTGGCCAGGGCGGCGCGCAGCCGCTGGCGGCGTTCCCTGCTGCTGCGGGTCGTGGCCGCCACGCTGGCGCTGGGAATCCTGGTCCTGCTGATCGTCGGTCAGCTCCTGCTGCAGGCGATCAGCGACGGCCTGGTCGACTCCGCCCGGACCGCGGCCCAGAACGACGCGACGCAACAGACCCAGAACACGATCTTCAGCCATCGGACGCAGAAGTTCGAGGACGAGATCGAGTTCCGCACCTGGACGGCGCAGAAGCTGAACGACCTGCACGGCCCGGACGACGCGCCGCTGCGCTTCGTGGCGCTGCTCAAGGCCCTGGGCACCTCGCCCGGCCCGATCACCGACCAGGGGCTCGGCGTGGTGCCGAGCGCGATCCCGGACGAACTGCGCTCCAAGGTTGTCGCCAGCAACGACCAGTTGATCACCCAGGTGCTCACCCTGCCGGTCCGTGACGCCACCGGCGGGATGACGGAGCAGGGCGTTATCGCGGTCGGCAGCGCGCTCGATCTGGGGCCGCTCGGCGCCGGCGCCGACGAGCAGGGCCGGGGGCGCTACGAGCTCTACTTCGTCTACCCGCTCGACCGCGAGGTGGCCATCCTCGCCAACGTGCAGCGCACGTTCCTGGTCGGTGCGGTGGCGCTGCTGCTGCTGATCGGGCTGGTCGCCTGGGTGGTGACCCGTCAGGTGGTCGACCCGGTGCGTCAGGCCGCACTGGCCGCCGAGCAACTGGCCGCCGGCCGCCTCGACCGACGGATGCCGGTGCGCGGTGAGGACGACCTTGCCCGGCTCGGCCGGGCCTTCAACGAGATGGCGGCCAGCCTGGAACGCCAGATCCATCAGCTGGAGGAGCTGTCCCGGGTGCAGCGTCGGTTCGTCTCCGACGTCTCCCATGAGCTGCGCACCCCGCTGACCACCATCCGGATGGCCGGTGAGGTGATCTACGAGGCCCGGGCCGAGTTCGACCCGGCTCTGGCGCGGACGTCGGAGTTGCTGCAGACCCAGTTGGACCGGTTCGAGTCCCTGCTCTCCGATCTGCTCGAGGTCAGCCGGTTCGACGCCGGCGCCGCCGTGCTCGAGGGGGAACCGGTCGACGTCCGCAAGGTGGTGCACCGGGTGGTCGAGCACCTGCGCCCGCTGGCCGAGCGCAAAGGCAGCCGGATCACCGTCCACGAGCCACGCGGTGTCGTGGTCGCCGAGGTGGACGCCCGCCGGGTCGAGCGCATCCTGCGCAACCTGCTCGGCAACGCGATCGAGCACGGTGAGGCCCGCCCGGTCGAGGTGCGGGTGGCGATGGACGACGAGGCGGTCGCGGTCGGCGTCCGCGATCACGGGGTGGGGCTGAGCCAGGCCGACGTCCGGCTGGTCTTCGACCGGTTCTGGCGCGCCGACCCGGCCCGGGCGCGCAGCACCGGGGGCACGGGGCTCGGGCTGGCCATCGCCCTGGAGGACGCCCACCTGCACGGCGGCTGGCTGCAGGCCTGGGGGGAGCCGGGGGCGGGCGCCCACTTCCGGCTCACCCTGCCGCGGTACGGGGGAGCCATTCTCGCCGGCTCCCCTTTGCCGCTGGTGCCCACCGACGCCCCGGCCGCGATGCGCTCCGGCATGCTCAGCGTCCCGGAGCGCGCATGAGGCTGCGGCGGCTGGCACGAAGTGCTGGTGCTGTCGTGCTGGCTGCGGCACTGGCCGGCTGCGTGAGCATCCCGGGGGAGGGCCCGGTCGAGCCCGGGCGCACCCTGGTCGACGCGCAACGCCCGCCCCGGGTGCAGTTCAAGGCGTTCGGCCCGGCGCAGGGCGACAGCCCCATCGGCATCGTGCGCGGGTTCCTGCGTGCGGCGGCCGACTTCAGCCTCGACCACAATGTGGCCCGCAGCTTCCTCACCGCCGACAAACGGACGACCTGGCGCCCGGTCAGCGAGGTGATCGTCTATCGGGGATCGGCCGGCACGGTGGACGTGGTGCAGACCGCGGCCTGGGCCGGGGCCAACGCCGCGCCCACCCTGTCGCCGGCCACAGCCACCCCGAAGCCGTCCCCGTCCGCCTCCGCAGTCGGGCCGTCGTCGTCCCCGTCCGCCCCTGCCGTCGTGCCGACGCCGAAGCCCCTGCCAGGCGCGCAGGTCACGGTGACTGTCACCACGCCGGTGCTGGCCCGGATCCTGGGCAGTGGCGCCTACCAGGCCTCCGATCCCGGCGACATCGCGGTCACCACGTTCCACCTGACCGTGGTGGAGGGGCAGTGGCGGATCCGCGACCCGGCCGACGGCGTGCTCATCTCGCTGACCGATTTCTCGGCCACTTTCGGTGATGTGCCGCTGTACTACCCCGAGCTCACCGGCCGGTGGCTGGTGCCCGACGTCCGCTGGTTCCCGCTGACCTCCTCGCCCACGGTTGTGGTCGACGCCCTGCTGGAGGGCCCGTCGGCCTGGCTGGAGGACGCGGTCACCTCGGGCGCCCTGAGCGGCACCGAACTCACCGCGAACGGGGTGCGCAACTCCGGGGGCGCGACCGTGATCGACCTCAAGCGACGGGCGCTGGAGGCCAGCCCCGCGCAGCGGCAGGTGCTGCTCGCCCAGTTGAGGGCGACCTTGGCCGAGTCCGCGCGGGTGCTGTCCTTCGCCGTCGGCGAGCTCACCGTCACCGTCGAACAGGCCCGGTACGAGATCCCGCAGAACACCGCGGCGATGCCCCGCCCGGCCGAGGAGCTCGGCCTGGACGCGCGTCCGGTGGTCCTGGACGCCCAGAACCGGCTGGCCCGCCTCGACGGGTTGCGCGCGACGCCGGTGCTCGGCCTGCCGACGTTGTCGCCCGATGCCACCCATCCAGCGGTCAACGCCGACGGCACCGTCTTCGCCGTGCTGACCGCGGGCGACTCCACGATGGTCACGCTGTCTTCGCAGCAGGCACCCCGAGGGCAGGTCAAGGCCGGGACACTGACCGCGCCATCGTTCGACTCCTCGGGCTGGGTGTGGACCTCGCCCACCCAATCGGCCGGCACGGTGTACGCCGTCCGGGGCACCCAACGGATCCCGCTCCCGGCGCGGTGGCTCGCCGGCTACCAGGTGCGCTCGGTGCGGATCAGCCGGGAGGGGGCCCGGGCGCTGGTGGTCGCCGGTCGATCCGGCCGCTCCTACGCCTTCGTGACCGGAGTGGTCCGGGACGAGACCGGCCGGCCGACCGGGTTCACCGATCCGCCGCTGCGGCTGGTCTCCGACCTGAGCGGTGCCCGGGACGGCGCCTGGCTGGACGCGCGCCGGATCGCCGTCCTGGGCACCCGGACCGAGGCCGCCGAGCAACGGGTCTGGCTGGTTCAGATCGGCGGAGAGGTGGCGGCGGGTGTGGCCGCCCCGGACGCGCTGACCATCGCGGTGGGCAGCAACCAGTACGAGCTGTGGGTGCAGACCGCCGACGGTGCGGCCTACCAGGTGGGCGCCGACTTCCCGCGTCTGCCCGGAGTCCGCTGGCCGGCCGTCCCGGGGTGATCGCCACGGCGGCGGCGATCCGTGCACACCCTCCCCGCGACGTCACATCGTCCACAGCCGCAGACCCGTGCGCTGCGGCCGCCTCCTCCTGACGACAGGCTCGGCTCCATGGCTGCTGCCCGGTCCGCCGTCGTGTCACTGCTCCGCCCGCTGCTCGAGCTGGTGCTGCCGGTGGACTGCGCCGGGTGCGCCCGGAACGGGGTGGCCCTGTGCCGCCCCTGCGCCGGGCTGCTCGCCGTCGCCGCAGTGCGCTCCCCGCTCTCGCCGGCCCAGCAGGTGCTGCTGGCCGGCCTCGAGGTGAGTTCGTGCGCCCGCTACGAGGGCGCGACCGCGCGGATGGTGCATGCCTGGAAGGACGGCGGACGGCGTGACCTGGGTCCCGCCCTCGCCGCCGGTCTGGCCCAGGCGGTGGCCGGGCTCGGGCCGCTCGGTGCCGGCGCCGCTCCGCTGCTGCTGGTGCCGGTGCCCTCCTCCCGCGGCGCGGTACGCCGCCGTGGAGAGGACGTCGTGCGCATCCTGGCCGATCGAGCGTCGGCACGGCTGCGCCCTGCGGGTACGTCCTGCACCTCCGGGGCCACCTCCGGGGTCGCCTACCGGGTCGCCCCGCTACTGGTCCAGGCCAGGGCCACCGCGGACCAGGCGGGGCTGGGGGCTGCCGCGCGGGCAGCGAACGTCCGGGGCGCCTTCGCGGTGCGGGCCCGGGGCCTCCCGGCGGGGGTGTGCATCGTGGTCGACGACGTGCTCACCACCGGGGCCAGCGCCGCCGAGGCCGTGCGGGCGCTGCGTGCCGCGGGGGCGGATGTCGCGGGGGTGGCTACCGTGTGTGCAACACCGCGGCGTGACGACCATCCGAACACCGGCTGTCCGGCCGGGTCCGACTGGACTAGCGTGAGCAGTGGCGCGCGTAGTCCCTCGACTGCAGGAGGAATCCCGTGGAAATCGTGATCACCGGCCGGCACACCGAGGTCTCCGAGCGCTTCCGGCGCCTGGCCGAGGAGAAGTTGGTCAAGGTGGGGCAGCTGGCACCGAAGGCCCAGCGGGCGGATGTCGAGCTCTCGCACGAGCGCAACCCGCGCCAGACCCAGACCGCCGAGAAGGTGGAGATCACCCTGCGCGGCAAGGGCCCGGTGATCCGGGCCGAGGCCCGGGCCGAAGAGCCCGGCGCAGCGCTCGACCTGGCCCTGGCCAAGTTGCTGGAGCGGCTGCGCCGCACCGGCGACCGGCGCAAGGTGCACCACGGCCGGCAGCGGCCCGCCACGGTGCGGGCTCCCGGTGCGCTCGGCAACGGTGTCTCGGCCGCCGCCGACGTGCCGGACCCGGAAGGTATCGGAGCGGACGACGACGAGACCAGTCCGGTGGTGATCCGGACCAAGGATCACGTGGCACTGCCGATGACGCTCGACCAGGCGCTCTACGAGATGGAGATGGTCGGTCACGACTTCTTCCTCTTCCAGGACGCCGACAGCGGGCTGCCGAGCGTGGTCTACCGCCGTCACGGGTGGAACTACGGCGTGATCCGGCTGACCGTGCATGAGAGCGTGGAAGCGGCCGTCTGAACGCACATCTGAGCCTCGCGCAGGCCCGCCGGATCGCGGTGGCCGCGCAGGGTCTGGGGCGCGCTCATCCGCGAGGCGCGGTCACGGCGCGGCACCTGGACCGGGTCCTCGGTGAGATCGGCGTGCTGCAGATCGACTCGGTCAACGTGCTGGTGCGCAGTCACTACCTGCCGGTGTTCAGCCGGTTGGGGCCCTACCCCCGAGCCCTGCTCGACCGGGCGGCGAGCCGACCGCCGCGCCGGATTGTCGAGTACTGGGGGCACCAGGCCTCCTTCACCGCCCCAGCCACCCACCGGCTGCTCGGGTTCCGGATGGAGCGCGCCGCGCAGGAGGCCTGGGCGGGGTTGCGACGGCTGGCCCAGGACCGGCCACGGCTGCTGGAGACCGTGCAGGAGGTGGTGGCCGGCGGCGGCCCGCTGACCTCGGCCGAGATCGAGGCCGTCCTGGGGACCCGGGAGCGGGCCGACCGGGCCGACCGGGTCGAGTGGGGGTGGAACTGGAGCGAGGCCAAGATGGCCATCGAGTACCTGTTCCGCTGCGGGGTGCTGGCCAGCGCGGGCCGGACCAGCCAGTTCGAGCGTCGCTACGACCTGCCTGAGCGGGTGCTGCCGGCTCCGGGGGACCGGTCCGTCGCCGCGGTGACGGAGGAGGCCGAGGCCTGCCGAGAGCTGGTGGCGATCGCCGCCCGCGCTCACGGGGTGGGCACGGAGGCCTGCCTGCGCGACTACTTCCGGCTCACCGCGGCACAGTCCCGGCAGGCGGTGGCCGAGCTGGTGGAGGAGGGCCGGTTGATCCCGGTCCAGGTGGCCGGTTGGCGTCGTCCGGCCTACCTGGACCCGCAGGCGCGCCAGCCCGCCCGGGTGGTGGGCTCAGCGTTGCTCAGCCCGTTCGACTCCCTGATCTGGTTCCGTGAGCGCACCGAGAGGTTGTTCGGGGTGCGCTACCGGATCGAGATCTACACCCCTGCACCCCAACGGGTCTACGGCTACTACGTGCTGCCGTACCTGCTCGGCGACCGGCTGGTGGCCCGGGTGGACCTGAAGGCCGACCGCGCCGCTGGGGTGCTGTCGGTGCGCGCGGCCTGGCTGGAGGGGGAGGCCGCCCGGGGACGCGCCACGCCCGGGATGATCGCGGCGGCGCTCGCCACGGATCTGGTCCGGATGGCGACATGGCTTGAGCTGAGCGGGGTCTCGGTGCATCCGCAGGGAGATCTCTCCGCCGAGTTGGCCACCGCCGTCGCCGGAGTGTGACCGAACACCCTGTTCGAGCGCGTACGATACGAGCCGCGGGGGACCGATCGGCCGGACCACCCCCGATCGCTCTGGGAGTCCTTCATGCGTTTCGCTGCAACCCTTTTCGCTGCGCTGGTCGCGCTCGCCCCGACCGCCGCCCCTGCCGGTGCCTCGGTGACGCCGGGTGCGGCCACCGGGAGCAGGGCATCCGCCGGCGCTCGCCCCGCGGCAGCCTCGGTCTCCGTGGCCGCGCTGCGCACCACCGGTGCCCGCACCGACGTGGTGGTTCGCGGCCTGCGCCGCACCGCGCAGGCGCGCTGGATCGACCAGGTCATCGACGACCGGCTGGTTTCCCTGGACGGGTGCCTGCCCGACCCGTCGGACTCATCCTTGCGCCGTGGGGTCTACCGCACCCACGTGAACACGGTGTGCGCCGGCGGCGTGGCCCAGGCGCGCCGCGCGGCCGCGGCGCTGGTGGCGAAGAAGCCCTGGTACAGGGTGCGGGTGCGCTCGGTGACGGTGGTCGCATTCACCTTCAGCACCGACCTGGAGCAGGGCCGCGGCGAACCGGTCGGAGCGGCGCTCGCCCGGCTGCCGCAGGGCGACTTCTTCTACGCCGAGGGGGACGACGTCTCCATGGTCTACGTCGGGCAGAGCGTCACCCAGGGCCAGCTGGACGCCGCCCGGGCCGCCTTCGCCGGTCAGCTGCGGATCGCCGTCGACCGAGTGAGTGTCAGCCCACTCGACTTCGGCTGAACGTCCGTCGGGAATGCCTCCTAGGGGCATTCCGCGGCGAGCAGGTCGAACCGGATCATGTCCTGCACCGTGCCGTCCCGCAGTCGCTCGCCGTCCCGGTCCACACCGCTGCGGGTGAAGCCGGCCGCCAGGGCCACCCGTTGCGAGGCGGGATTGCCTGCGGCGGCCCGCAGCAGCACCCGGCGCAGGCCGAGAGCGCCGTCCTCCACCGGCAGCAGAGCATGCCGGGTGGCCAGCCGGACGGCGGCCGTGGTCAGCCCCCGGCCACGCCCCTGCGGATGCGCCCAGTACCCGACCTCAGCAGTGCCTTCGCGAACGTCGATGTGCAGGCCGATCTCACCGAGCAGCGCAGTGGTGGCCGGATCGGTGCCAGAGGCACTGACTGCCCAGTGCAGGGTGCGTCCGCTCGCCCTGTCGTCGGTGATCTGGAACAGGTGTTCGTGGGCCCGCGCCACGGTGTACGGGCTGGGCAGCAGCGGCAACCAGTGTTGGGTCAGTGGATCGGAGCAGGCCACCGCCATGGCCTCGGCGTCCTCGTCCCGGTGCGGGCGCAGGACAGCCGCCCCGCCGGACAGGGTGGGCAGGTCAACCACGGATGGGCCGGGCTCAGCGGGGCGCCCCGCTGCAGCCAGCCGGTCCAGCCGTCGACCCGCCGTCCACGGTGGACCAGCAGGGCGGGCACCTGGCCCGTGACGTGGAAGCCCGCCCCCCATGCCACCCGCCGGCTGGCCCAGTGGCCGGCGACCGCACGCCAGGTCACCACGTCCAGCCCGAGGACGTCGAACGCCCAGGGCAGGAACAGTCGCAGCGCCCGGCCGGTGACCCCCCGGCCGCGCGCCCACGCAGCCAGGCCGTATCCGAGCTCGGCCGAGCCGGCGCCGTCCGGACGGAGGTCGACCGTGCCGGCGAACCGGCCGTCCAGCTCCACGGCCCGGCCCAGGTAGCGCCCGGCCGTCCACTCGGCCTCCCGCGTGCGCACGAACTCCTGGGCGTGCGAGCGCAGATAGGGCCAGGGCACCCCGGTCCAGCGTTCGAACTCCGGGTCTCGGCACTGGTCCAGGACGGCGTCGAGGTCCTCCGGCCGGTGCCCACGCAGAGCCAGCGCAGGGGCGGTGGCGGTGTCGGTCAGGAGTGGGGCCCAGGCAGGTACGCGCACCTGCTCAGCGTGCCAGGCGCCCCCCTCCGCGGCGGGCGGGGCGGCACCCCTGGTGAGACTACGATGGCCGTAGGGGGCACCGTGAGGCTGCTCCGTTCGTCGTGCCCTTCAGGGCCCGTACACCCGAAGAGCCGTGCCGGCAGAGGACTTGGGAGTATCGCTGTGGTGAAGATCGTCGAGCGGATGCTGCGGATGGGCGAAGGCCGCACGCTGAAGCGGCTGAACGGCCTGGCCATGCAGGTGAATGCGCTCGAGGACGATTTCGTGCGGCTCAGCGACGCCGAGCTGCGCGCAGAGACCGACAGCTTCCGATCCCGGGTGGCCGACGGCGAGACCCTCGACGCGCTGCTGCCGGAGGCCTTCGCCGCCGTCCGTGAGGCAGCCAAGCGCACCCTCGGCCAGCGCCACTTCGACGTGCAGCTGATGGGCGGTGCCGCGCTCCACCTGGGCAACATCGCCGAGATGAAGACCGGTGAGGGCAAGACCCTGGTCGCCACCGCGCCGGCCTACCTGAACGCCCTGGCCGGCAAGGGCGTGCACGTGATCACCGTGAACGACTACCTGGCCTCCTACCAGTCCGAGCTGATGGGCCGCATCCACCGGTTCCTCGGCCTGGAGGTCGGCTGCATCATGGCGCAGATGACGCCCGAGGAGCGCCGCAGGCAGTACGCCGCCGACATCACGTACGGCACCAACAACGAGTTCGGGTTCGACTACCTGCGCGACAACATGGCCTGGTCGGCCGAGGAGATGGTGCAGCGTGGCCACTTCTTCGCCGTGGTCGACGAGGTCGACTCGATCCTGATCGACGAGGCCAGGACCCCGCTGATCATCTCCGGCCCCTCAGACCAGCCGCAGAAGTGGTACTCGGAGTTCGCGAAGATGGCCAAGCGGCTGCGCCGGGACGTCGACTACGAGGTCGACGAGAAGAAGCGCACGGTCGGCATCCTGGAGTCCGGGATCGACCGGGTGGAGGACTACCTCGGCATCGAGAACCTCTACGAGAGTGTCAACACCCCGCTGGTCGGCTTCCTGAACAACGCCGTGAAGGCGAAGGAGCTGTTCAAGCGGGACAAGGACTACGTGGTGATGGACGGCGAGGTGCTGATCGTCGACGAGCACACCGGCCGTCTGCTCGCCGGCCGGCGCTACAACGAGGGGATGCACCAGGCCATCGAGGCCAAGGAGGGCGTGCAGATCCAGAGCGAGAACCAGACGCTGGCCACGATCACCCTGCAGAACTACTTCCGGATGTACGACAAGCTCTCCGGCATGACCGGCACGGCCCAGACCGAGGCTGCTGAGTTCATGTCCATCTACAAGCTCGGGGTCGTGACCATCCCGACCAACCGGCCGATGGTCCGCGCGGACCAGCAGGACCTCATCTACAAGAACGAGGAGTGCAAGTTCGACGCCGTCGTCGAAGACCTCGTCGAGCGGCACGCGACCGGTCAGCCGGTGCTGGTCGGCACCACCAGCGTGGAGAAGAGCGAGTACCTGTCCAAGCTGCTGATCGAGCGGGAGATCCCGCACGAGGTGCTCAACGCCAAGCACCACGAGCGAGAGGCCACGATCGTCGCCCAGGCCGGGCGCAAGGGCGCGGTCACCGTGGCCACCAACATGGCCGGCCGCGGCACCGACATCATGCTCGGCGGCAACGCCGAGTTCATGGCCGTCGCCGCCCTGGCCGAGGCCGGGCTCGACCCGGTCGAGGGGCCCGAGGAGTACGAGGCCGCCTGGCCGGCGGCGCTCGAGGTGGCGCAGTCCAGCGTGGCCGAGGCCCACGAGGCGGTGATCGAGCTCGGCGGCCTGTACGTGCTGGGCACCGAGCGGCACGAGTCGCGCCGGATCGACAACCAGTTGCGCGGTCGCTCGGGCCGTCAGGGGGACCCGGGGGAGAGCAGGTTCTACCTCTCGCTGACCGACGATCTGATGCGCCTGTTCAACTCCGGCATGGTCGAGACCTTCCTGAACGCCGCGAAGATCCCCGACGACGTGCCGATCGAGCACAAGATGGTCACCCGCTCGATCGCCAGCGCGCAGAGCCAGGTCGAGTCGCGCAACTTCGAGATCCGCAAGAACGTGCTCAAGTACGACGACGTGCTGAACCGCCAGCGCGAGGTGATCTACAGCGAGCGGCGCAAGGTGCTCGAGGGTGCCGACCTGCACGAGCAGGTGCGCCACTTCATCGGCGACGTGGTGACCGGATATGTCGAGGCCGAGACCGGTGGCGGTGCCGCCGGCGAGTGGGACCTGGACAAGCTGTGGACGGCCCTGCGCACCTTGTACCCGACCTCGATCACCCCCGACGAGGTGATCGAGGAGGCAGGCGGCCGGGAGGCGATCAGCCACGAGATGCTGGTCCGCGAACTGACCGCCGACGCCCAGGTGGCCTACGACCGCCGCGAGGCGGCCATCGGCGCGGAGTCCACGCGTGAGCTGGAGCGCCGGGTGGTGCTCTCGGTGCTGGACCGCAAGTGGCGCGAGCACCTGTACGAGATGGACTACCTGCAGGAGGGCATCGGGCTGCGGGCGATGGCCCAGCGCGACCCCCTGGTCGAGTACCAGCGTGAGGGCTTCCTTCTCTTCCAGGCGATGACCGAGGCGATCAAGGAGGAGTCGGTCGGTTACCTGTTCAACCTCGAGGTCCAGGTGCAGGCCGAGCCGGAGATCGGCGCTCCCGACGCCCCCGGCGGAGTGCTGGTGGCCAAGGGCCTGGTCACCCCGGAGCGCTCGGCCGAACTGCAGTACAGCGCTCCCACAGTGGACGGCGACGCCGGCGTCTCGGTACACGGTCAGGGCAGCCTGGAGCGGGAGGAGGGCTCCGGCGCCTCCGACGACGAGCCCGGGGCGAACCGGGCCGAGCGCCGGGCGAGCAAGCGGCGCCGGCGGTAGTCACCCGATCTCCAGCGCGGTCACCCGCCAGCGCCCGTCCAGTCCTTCCATCCGCAGGGCGACGGCACGGGTCCGCTCACAATCGCGGACCACGGCGCAGGCCTCGATCACACCGTCGGCCGGGCTGCAGATGCGCACCGACTGCACCCGGGCCGGTGGTGGGGCAACGCGCCGCCCCTGGGCGATCACGCGGGGTTCGTTGCGGCCGGACAGACGCGCACGCCGGGTCACCCCGGAGTACACCTCCTCGCTGGTCCAGCGGGACAGCTGGCTGGCAGGTCGGTACCCGGCGGACACCTCGACCGCGGCCTGCACGAACTGGCCGGCCCAGCGCCGGGGGTCGGGCAGCGCCTGCGCGGACGTCGGTGTTCTCGCGCAGAAGGCGGCCAGGGCCGCCGGACCACGCGGGGGCCGGCGCTCGGTGGGCACCTCGGCCGGGCGCGCGCCGTCCAGGCTGAGGGCGCCCTGGCCGGGGACGCCGCCGTCCGGCCGGTGATCACTGATCACGCGCACGGCGGATCGGGGGGCGGTCGCAGGCACCGGCAACCGGCGCAGCGTGGGTGCGGGGTCGAGCAGTTGGGCGGGCATCGTGGTCTCCGGGAGTGAGGCGTCCGGGCGAGCGGGCGGTCAGCGGGGTGGGGTGAGGCGCTGTCCAGGCAGGATGCGGTGAGGATCGGGGCCGATCACCTCGCGGTTCGCGACGAACCAGCCGGGCCAGGAAGCGGCGATCTCGGCGTCCGTCGCCGGAGGCGGGAGCCGTTGCGCGGCAAGGCCCCACAGCGTGTCGCCGGGCCGGACCACGACCGTCCGGCCGGGTGCTCCTGTGGGTGGGGCGGAGGTCGCGGGCTGGGCGGGTACCCGGCCCCAGGAGACATCGACCGCCGCAATGGGTGGAGTGGAGGGCGAACGCTCGGCGTGGGCCTGGGCCGGAACGGCGACGGCCGCCAGGGACAGCCCGACCGTCACCGCCAGGGCATGCCGGAGCCTGGTCGGAGCGACGGCCTCGGCCACCCGGCCCGTGCGCCGGGCGGAGCGGCCGGCGCCGCGCTGGACCGCGACGGCGGCACTGAGACTGGCACCCAGGCACAGCCAGCCACTCAGCGTCGTGGCGGCGAGAGCGGCGAGGGCGGCGATCACCTCGTCGGCCCGGGGTGCCGGCCGGCTCGCCGCGGCCCAGGACGAGCGGGCGGCGAAGGCGAGCGCGGTGGTGAGGGCCCATCCGGCCGTCAGACAGCCGAGGGCCAGGGTGATCCCGGCCGCGGTGGGGCGGGGCGTGCTGCGCGCCGGAGGCTTCATCTTCGTCCTTGTAGTCGCTTGATGTCGCTTGCTGTCGCTAGACAACAGAGGGTTCCTCTGGCTGTCCAGAGCGTCCGATTACGCTGACTTCTGTGACAGGCCCGGTGACGGTGTGGACGCTGGAGATGACCGACGCGGCGGCGGTGCGCCCCGGTCGCGATCCGCTGCGTCGTCCGCAGCTGATGCGGGCCGAGCATCCGGCGCCCCATCTCAGTCGGTTCTTCTACGAGCTGGTCGGCGGCCCGTGGCACTGGGTCGACCGGTTGCCCTGGACGGACCGGCAGTGGCAGGACTGGGCGCAGGCCAGCGAGTTGTGGACCTGCTGGCTGGACGGCTCCCCGGCCGGGTACGCCGAACTGCATCCGCGCGACGGCGAGGTCGAGCTGGCGTACTTCGGCCTGGCGCCTGGCCTGAGCGGAGCAGGGCTCGGAGGTTGGCTGCTCACCCAGGTGGTGAACCGCGCCTGGCAGGTGCCGGGCACACGCCGGGTATGGGTGCACACCTGCTCGCTGGACTCCCCGGCGGCGCTGCCCAACTACGAGGCCCGGGGGTTCGTGCGCTGCGGGGAGCGGACCGAACCTGCCGCGCCCTGACCTGTAGCCTCGGCCCCGTGCGCTGGGACCGGCTGTTCGAGGACCTCGAGGCCGCGGGCGAGGCCGAACGGCGAGCCGCCTTCGAGGCCGATGTCGCCGAGCGTACCCGAGCCGAGCACGCCGCCCTCACCGTGGCTGATCGGCTCCGCGCGCACCGGGGTCGCGAGGTCGGTCTCCGGCTCACCGGCGGCGAGTCGGTGTCGGGGCGGATCGAGCACGTCGGGGCGACCTGGGTCGCACTGGACGCCGCCGGGCCGGTTCTGGTGCCGTTGGCGGCCGTGGCTGCGGTATCGGGTCTCGCGAGGACCGGGGCGGCCGACGCCGATCGACTGGACCGGCGGGTGCCGCTCACGGTGGTGCTGCGCCGGATCGCGCGCGACCGGTCCGCGGTGCGGCTGCAGCTGCGCGGCGGCGCCGTGATCGAGGGCACCCTCGACCGCGTCGGCGCCGATCACGTGGACGTCGCCGAGCATCCCACCGGCGAGCCGCGACGGCTGACGGCGGTGCGTGGCGTCGTCACCGTCGGCCTGGACGCCGTGCTGGCCCTGCGCATCCGCTGACCGCGAAACCGTTGCTGGAGAGCGGATGTGGGCTGTGTGAATACTCACTGTCACACGACGGACCGAAAGACCACCCCCTCACCCGCGCACGAGGCCACCCCAGGCCCCGCAGGCGCCTCGTCCATCGGTCCCGGGAGCCGGCAATGGCACGTCCCCAGCCCGGTGGTGTGAGGTCGCGGCGGGGGGCCCTGCGGGCCACCGAGCGACGTCCGGCTTCCCGGGGCGGCGGATGGGGGCCACCGGCGGCAGCCGTGGGCGGACGAGGCGTGTGCGGGTCGGGCGAGTGGGTCACAGGTCCGCGTCGACGGGTCGCGCGCGAGGTGCACCTGAGGTGAAACCCATTGTTCCAGAGCGGGTTAGGCGTCTGCGTCCACCGCGGTGTCGTCGTCCAGGCCGAGCGACCGTGCATCGACACGGGCCTTTGTCTGCGCATACATGCGCTGGATGTAGGCCTCCAGCTCACTGTGCTCCACCCGCCAGATCCCGCGCCCGCCGATCTGGATCGCAGGCAGGTCGCCGGAGTTCACCAGCCGACGAACCTGGCCCTCGGTGACGTTGAGCATCTCGGCCACGTCGACGAGAGAGTAGAAGCGGGGAGCCACCCCCTCAGGATGCCACGCGGTCCCCGCCCGCCGCCCGCGTCGTCCACAGCCGCGTCGATGCCTGCTGCGCGTCCTGACCGCCTCTGCCAGGATCCCGACCGTGGACGATCTCCCCCGAGAGTGGGCGAACCGGTTGACCCGCCCGTCGTGGCGTGATGCCCGGTTGCTGGTGGGCCTGGTGCTGATGCTGGCCTCCCTGGCGCTGGGCACCACAGTGGTGGCTGCGGCGGACGACACGGTGCCGGTGTATGCGGCGGCCGACACCCTGCCCAGCGGGCATGCCCTCACCGTGGCGGACCTCACCGTGGTCAGGGTGCGGCTGGAACGGGGCGTGGCCGGCTATCTGCCGGCCACGGCGGCGCTACCGGCAGGGGCGGTGATCCTGCGCACCGTCGAGCGCGGCGAGCTGGTGCCGCGCTCGGCCCTCGGCACCGCGGCGGCGCTGACCCGACGGCCGGTCCCGGTGCCGGTCGAGGCTCCGGTGCCGGCCGGGCTGCGCCCCGGTGCCCTGGTCGACCTGTGGGCCTCGGCCCGTGACACCTCCTCTGCGGCAACCGGAACCACCGCCTTCCTCGAGCCGCGTCGGCTGGCCTCCGCCGCCGAGGTGCACGACGTCTCCGCCGAGGGGTCCGGGATCACCGCGACCCGCGGCGTCGTCGTGCAGGTGATGCTCGAGGAGCGTGAGCTCGTCGCCGCCCTCGACGCCCTGGCCAACGGGGCCCGGCTGGCCCTGATTCCGACCGGGGGCAGCAGCGGTGGTGCCGGATGAGAGTGCCTGTGCTGTGCGCGGTCACCGGGGTGTGGGAGGCGCCGTTGGTCGCCGGCCTGGCCGACCCCGGTTGTGAGCTCTCGGTGGTGCGCCGGTGCGCCGATCTCGCCGAGCTGACCGCCGCCGCCCTGACCGGCACCGCGCGCGCCGCGATCGTCTCCGCCGACCTGCCCCACCTGGACGCGGACAGCCTGGCCCGGCTGCGGTCCGCCGGTCTCGACCTGGTCGCCCTGGTCGATCCCGCCGACCGCAGCCCAGGGCTGCGCGCCACGGCACTGGGGGTCCGGCACGTGCTGGACGCCGATGCCTCCCCGGCCGAGGTGGCCGCTGCCGTGCACGGCGCCGTCCGTCGAATCCCCTCTGCACGAACCGATTCCGCCGGCGACTCCCGCTCGGGGCATCCCCGGATGGTCGCCGGGCAGCTGATCGCCGTGTGGGGGCCCGCCGGCGCGCCGGGGCGCACCACGCTCGCCGTCACCCTCGCCGCCGAGCTGGCGGCCCTGGGCCAGCGGGTGCTGGTCGCCGACGCCGACACCCACGCCCCGAGCCTGGCCCAGACCCTCGGTCTGCTGGAGGAGGCCAGCGGGTTGGCCGCCGCGGTCCGCGCGGCCGGGCGCGGGGCGCTGGACGCCGCCGAGCTGGCCCGGTACGCGCCCCTGGTCGCTCCGCGACTTCGGGTGCTCACCGGACTGCCCCGACCCGACCGGTGGCCCGAACTGCGCCCGGGCAGCCTGGACCTGGTCTGGCAGTGCACCCGGGCCGTCGCCGAGTGGACCGTGCTGGACTGCGCCGCCCCGTTGGAGACGGACGAGGAGCTCTGCTTCGACACGGAGGCCCCGCGGCGCAACGGGGCCACGCTCTCGGCGCTGGCGGCGGCCGACGTCGTGCTGGCGGTCGGCTCTGCCGACCCGGTGGGCCTGAAGCGACTGGTGCACGGGCTGGCCGAGCTGGCCGAGCTACTGCCCCGCGGCCGGGCGCCGATCGTAGTGGTGACCAAGGTGCGCCGGTCCGCCGTGGGGTCGCAGCCCGAGCGCCAGGTACGCGACGCCGTCCGACGGCACGCCGGGGTGGCCACCGTGGTGCTGGTTCCCGATGACCGGGAGGCCTGCGACGCGGCCCTGCTGAACGGGCGTCCGCTGACCGCGCAGGCACCGTCCTCGCCGGCCCGCCGAGCGGTGGCCGAATTCGCCCGGCAGGTGGTCGGCTCGCCCGCCCCCCGGCGCCGGCGTCATGCTGGTCGGCGTGCAGAACAGTGAGACAGGCCATGGGTGCCGCACCGAGCTGATCGGTCTGGTCCTGGACTGGGGCGGCGTGCTGACCGCCTCCCTGGACGGCGCGATGGCGCAGTGGGCGATCGACGACGGGGTGGACTTCACGCATTTCGTCGACGCGATGCGGTGCTGGGTGGGCGCACCGCCGCCGGACGGCCAGCTGGTGGCGCAGGTGGAACAGGCCGCGGACGACGGGCCCGCCGGCACCTCCCCGGTGCACCGGCTGGAGCGTGGCGAGATCGCCACCGGGGAGTTCGAGCACCTGCTGGCCGCGGAGCTGGCCACCCGGGGGAGCGTGGTTGACCCCAACGGCCTGCTCGACCGGCTGCTGGGCGGCCTGGCCCGGCTGGACCCGCGGATGCTGGAGGCGATCCGGCGGGCCCGGGCGGCGGGTGTCCGCACAGCGCTGCTGTCCAACAGCTGGGGCGAGCACTATCCGGAGCAGCTCTGGGACGGGCTGTTCGACTCCGTCGTGATCTCCGGTCGGGTAGGGATGCGCAAACCCGACCGGGCGATCTTCGATCACACGGTGAGCGGACTCGGCCTCACGCCGGCCCAATGCGTGATGGTCGACGACATCCCGCGCAACATCCAGGCCGCGGTCGACGCCGGCATGGTGGGAGTGCTGCACCACAGCGTCGAGGAGACGATCGCCGAGCTGGAGGCCCTGTTCGGGCTACCCCTGAGCTGACACTGACGGACTATGCTACTGATGAGTAACTTAACCCGGTGACCACCCGGATCTGACAGGATCGGGCGTTTCCGGACCAGCTCGTCAGGGAGGGCGCATGGCAGACCGGCTCTCACCTCTCGACGTCTCCTTCCTCTATCTGGAGGAGCCCACGACGGCCATGCACGTCGGCTCTGTGATGATCTTCGACCCCGGTCCCGGCGGTCTGGACTACCCGAGCATGGTGCGCCACGTCGAGGCCCGGATCGCCTTCGTTCCCCGCTACCGGCAGCGTGTGCGCGGCGTGCCCGGACGGCTGGCGAACCCGGTCTGGGTGGACGACGAGCACTTCGACATCGCCGACCACATCCGTCGGGCGGGGCTGCCACGGCCGGGGAACGACGAGCAGCTCGAGGAGCTGGTGGCCCGGATCCAGGCCCGGCGGCTCGACCGGTCCCGCCCGCTGTGGGAGATGGCAGTCGTCGAGGGCCTGGCCGGTGGGCGGTTCGCCGTGATCACCAAGGTGCACCAGGCCCTGGTGGACGGCGTGAACGCGGTCGATCTCGGCCAGGTGGTACTGGACGACGACGAGCACGTGCGCGAGCACCCGCCGCAGACGTGGCGCCCGGCTCCCGAGCCCAGCCTGGTGGAACTGGTCACCGGGGCCGTGGTCGACTCGATCCGCCGTCCGACCCGGGTGCTGGAGACCCTGCGCGCGGGGCTGGGCGACATGCAGGCCACCGCGGCGAAGACCGCGGAGGCGGTTGGAGGGCTCGCGGTCGCCGCCCGAACAGCCACCAGCCCGCCGCCGCGCAGCCCGCTCAACCACGACCTCACCGAGCACCGCCGGTTCCGGATGGTCTCCAGCGATCTGGCCGACTACCGCACCATCCGCAATCACATGCTGGCCCGGGCGGCCAAGGCCTCGCCGGCGCGCAACGATCGCGGTCCCCGCACCGGCGTGATCACCACCGTGAATGACGTCGTGCTCGCGGTGGTCGCCGGTGCGCTACGGATGTGGCTGCTGGCCCGCGGCGAGCCGGTGCCGCCGGCGAGCGTCGTCCGCGCCCTGGTACCGATGAGCGTGCGGGTGGAGGACGCTGCCCGGGCCGGGGCGATCGGCAGTCGGGTCTCCTCGCTATTGATCGACCTGCCCACCGGTGAGCCGAGCCCGCTGATGCGGCTGCACCAGGTGAGTTACCAGACCAAGGCTCATCACGAGGCTGGTCAGGCGGTCGACGCCCAGGCGATCGCCGACATCGCCGGGTTCGCCCCGCCCACCCTGCACTCACTGGGAGCCCGGGTGGCCAGCGGCCTCTCCCGGCACCTGTTCAACCTGGTGGTGACCAACGTGCCCGGCCCGCAGACCCCGCTCTACCTGCACGGTTCCCGCATGCTCGCCACGTTCCCGGTGATCCCGCTGGCCCGGGGTCAGGCGCTGAGCATCGGGCTGACCTCCTACGACGGCGGCGTCTACTACGGGCTCTACGGCGACCGCGAGGCGATGCCCGACCTCGACGTGCTCGGCCAATGCCTGCTCGACTCCCTGGTCGAGACCTCGGACGCCGCGCGCTGAGCAGGTGAGGTGACGGACACGCCATGATCGAGCGCTGGGGCCTGGTGCTGGGCGGTGGCGGTGTGCTCGGCGGCGCCTGGATGGTCGGCGCGCTCACCGCGGTGCAGCAGGTGCACGGCCTCGACCCGCGCCGGGCCGAGCTGATCGTGGGCACCTCGGCCGGTTCGGTGACTGCCGCCCTCCTCGGAGCCGGGGTGAGCGTCGACGAGCTGCGCGCGCACCAGTTGGGCGAGTCGGTGACCAGCGGCCCGTTGGCCGAGGGCATCGAGTGGGACTATGACGGCGCGACCGGGGGCTCGAACCCGCCGGTGCCCAGGTTCTCCCTGCTGCCGGCGGGCGCCTCGATGGTGACCCACAACATGCGCCGGCTGCACCGGATGCCGCCGACCGCCGTCCTGGCGGCGCTGATGCCGCAGGGGCGCGGCAGCCTGGATTCCGTCGGCCGGCTGGTGCGCGGCCTGGTCCCCGCGGGCTGGAGCCCCCACCCGGGCGTGCGCGCGGTGGCGATGGACTACGAGTCGGGGCGGCGGGTGGCCTTCGGCGACCCCACGGCCCCGGCGGCCGATCTGGCCGACGCGGTCACCGCGTCCTGCTCCATCCCCGGATGGTATGCGCCGGTGACCATCGGCGGGCGTCGCTACGTGGACGGCGGGGCCTGGTCGGCGACGAACATCGACCTGCTGGCCGGGCTGGGGCTGGACCACGTGTTCGTGCTGGCGCCGATGGTCTCCTTCGCGACCGACCACCCCGCGCACTGGCGCACCAGGGCCGAGCGCAGTTGGCGGGCCAGGGTGACCCGGCGCTGCCTGCACGAGGTGATCAAGGTGCACGACCGGGGAAGCGAGGTGACCGTGATCGGGCCGGGGCCGGAGGACCTGGAGGCGATCGGCGCCAACCTGATGGCGGTCGAGCGGAGGCGGCTGGTGCTGGAGACCGCGTTGCGCACCTCGACCGAGGCGCTGGTCGACCCGGAGCCGCTGGTCCGGCTGACGGAAGCCGTGTCGGACCGTAAGGTGCAGCCGGGCGTGGATCAGGATGGTCCGGGCAGAACCGCGCACTGATCGAGTACGGAGGCAGGGTGAGACGGGTCTATCTGCCCGCGACGCTGGGCACGCTGGCCACTGCGTACGTCGCGGGCCGTTTCGAATCCGGGTACGCCGCCCACGCTGTCACCCCGGCGATCCGTGAGTGGTACGTCGAGGGTGACACCGAGGAGCTCGAGTACGCCGCGATGAGTGAGGCGGCGGACGCCTCGCTGCGCCTGCTTGCCGGTGAGCTTGCGGCCGAGGCGCGGTACGAGAACTGCCGGGTCGTGGTCGCCGCCGATGTCGAGGAGTCGTGCGTGTCCCCGAATCCCGGCGACGCGGCGCTCGCCCGGTCGAGTGTGCGGCTGGTCTGCACGGTGCCGCTGAGCGCGGTGGTGAGCGTGCACATCGACGAGGACGCGCCCGCGGTCCGCTCGGCGGTGGCGGCGGCGATCGCCGCGCTGCCGGCGGCCGACGACGGGGACGACGACGCGGCGTTCATGCTGGACGAGGCGCGCTCGCATGAGTTGCTCTGGTTCGACGCAACCGAACTCGTCGACCTGATCTGATCTGATCTAGTCAGGCGTCGGGGGAGACCCCGGCGGCAACGGCCTCGCGGTCCAGGCCCATCGCGACCAGGGCCTGGCGCAGGGTGAAGTCGAAGAACGCGGTTCCGTGCAGGATCAGCACGTCTGGCACGTGGCAGAACGCCTCGGCAGACAGCACGCCCAGCAGGATCACCCAGAACTGCAGCCCCAGCGCGACCGCGGCCGGAGGCAGCGTGAAGCCCGCCTTGGTGAACTCGCTCAACGCCGAGCGCAGGGGCTCGGGCACGGTCTCGTCGGTGGGCACCACCATCAGGCCCTGGTCGATCGCCCGGGCCAGCAGTGCGAACATCGCCGTGCCTGTGCGCATGGCCGCGGGGAGGGTTTCCTCCGGCGGTGCCTCGTATCCGGGCACCGGGCCGCCGTAGATCAGCGAGAACTCCTGCGGATGGTCCAGTGCCCAGCGGCGGAAGGCGTGCACACCGGCCAGGATCGCGGTCGAGGTCCGGTCCACCGGCGCCGTGGCGATCGCGTCCTCGACGCAGTCGCCGACCGCGTCGTAGGCGTCGGTGATCAAGGCGGTCAGGATGGCGTCCCGGCTGGGGAAGTAGCGGTACAGCGCGGACGGCGTGATTCCCATCGTGCGCGCGATGGCCCGCAGGTTCAGCGACGAAGTGCCCTCGCGGGCCATCAGGTCACGCGCGACCTGCTTGATCTCTTCCGTGGTGGCGTCACGCAGCCGCTGGCGACGGCTGAGCGGTGCGGCAGAGAGCTCCACGAGGAGCACTCTAGCCACCGGCATGAGCACAAACAGTCAATGTCACCCACGAAAGTGAACGATGTTCTTGACAAGCATTGCTGAAGAGAACATCGTTCTCTCATGTTTAAGATGTTCTCAGAACCCGGTGGTCGGTTCGCACGCGTCGTGATCGGCCAGGCGCGATGGTTGCTGGCGCTGTCGGCCATCGGTGTTCTCGCCGCGTCCGTGCTCGGGGCGGGTGCGGTGGGCAAGCTGCGCGGCGGCGGGTTCGAGGATCCGGCCGCCGAGTCGGCCCGGGCCCGGGTGATGGCGGAGCAGACCTTCGGGCAGCGCCCGGCCAACCTGGTGCTGCTGGTCACCGCAGCGGGCGGTCCGGGCGCGGCGAGCGTGGACGACGCGAAGGTCGCCGCGGCCGGCCGCTCGGCCGCCGGCCGGCTGGACGCCGAGCCCGGGGTCGAGGTACTCGGCTCCTACTGGACGGCGCCCGCCCCCGCTGCCGGTCTGCGCAGCGCCGATGGCCGCAAAGCCCTCGTCGTGGCGCACGTCGAGGGGGACGAGGACGCGGTGATGGAGCGGGCTGCCGACCTGGAGAGCGACTACACCACCAGTGACCTGGTGGCCCGGATCCAGACGGGTGGCTTCGGCCAGGCCAACCTCGACATCACCGGCCAGGTCACCACCGACCTGGCCCGGGCCGAGGCGATCGCCGTCCCGCTCACCCTGATCCTGCTGATCGTCGCCTTCGGATCGGTGGTCTCCGGCCTGCTGCCGCTGTTGGTGGGCGGGATCGCCATCGCCGCCACCTTCGCCGCCCTGTCCCTGATCGCCGAGGCGACCTCAGTGAGCATCTTCGCGCTCAACCTGACCACGGCCCTCGGGCTGGGGCTCGGCATCGACTACTCCCTGCTGGTGGTCAGCCGCTATCGCGAGGAACTGGCCGCGGGGCGCGACGTCCGCAGCGCGGTGGCGGTGACCATGGCCACCGCCGGGCGCACGGTGGTGTTCTCGGCGGCCACGATCGCGGTCGCCCTGGCGGCGCTGCTGGTCTTCCCGCTGTACTTCCTGCGTTCGTTCGCCTACGCCGGCATGGCGGTCGTGTCCATCGCTGCGCTCGCCTCGGTGGTCACCCTGCCGGCGCTGCTCACCGTGCTCGGCCCGCGGGTCGATGCGCTCCGGCTGCGGCGACGGGGCCGTCGACCGGTCGAGCCGGCAGCCGCCCACGCCACGCGGCGCGGGTTCTGGAACACGTTGGCGCGGTTCGTGATGCGACGTCCGGTGCTCGCCGCGGCACCGGTGCTCGCCATCCTGCTCACCCTCGGCGCGCCGTTCCTCGGCGTCCGGTTCGCGGTGCCGGATGACCGGGTGATCCCGGCCGAGGTCTCCCAGGCCCGTCAGGTCGGCGACGTGATGCGCGAGGACTTCGCCGGGGCCGGCGGCGGCGCGCTGTTCGCCGTCCTGCCGCAGGCCACCCCCGCTGCGGTGACGGCCTACGCCGAGCGGCTCGCGGCCCTGCCCGCAGTGGCCCGGGTGGAGATCCAGGGCGCGGTGGTGCGGGCGGCGCCGTCCGTCGATCTCTACGGGGCGCCGGCGGAGGAGTTGGTGCGGGCGTCGCGGGCGATCGCGGTGGACGGCGCCGGGCCGGTACTGGTCGGGGGTCCCTCGGCCGAGCTGGTCGATGTGAAGGCCTCGATCGCCGACCGGCTGCCGCTGGCCGCCGGGCTGATCGGGCTGACCACCTTCGGGCTGCTGTTCCTGTTCACCGGGTCGGTGGTGCTGCCGCTGAAAGCCTTGGCGGTCAACGCCTTCACCATCGTCGGGGTGCTCGGCACGATGGTCTGGATCTTCCAGGACGGCCACCTCGCCGGGCTGCTCGGGTTCACCCCGATGCCGTTGAACATCACCATGCCGCTGCTGATGTTCTGTGTGGCGTTCGGGCTGTCGATGGACTACGAGGTCTTCCTGCTCGGCCGGATCAAGGAGTACCACGACGCCGGGGCGGACACCGCGACCGCGGTCGCCGCGGGGCTGGAGCGCACGGGCCGGATCGTCACCACCGCGGCGGCCCTGCTGGCGATCACCATGTTCGCCTTCGTCTCCAGCCGGGTCAGCTTCATCCAGATGTTCGGGCTAGGAACCGGGCTGGCGATCGTGCTCGACGCGACCCTGGTCCGTGGGGTGCTGGTGCCCGCGCTGATGCGGCTGATGGGCAGGTACAACTGGTGGGCCCCGGCCCCGTTGCGCCGTCTGCACGCCCGGATCGGCCTCACCGAGACCGCGGCGCCTCCGCCCGCCCCCGCCCCCGCCCGTGCCCGTGCTTGATCAGCGTCTGTCTGTCATGGGAATGCCCCCAGGCGATGGGGGTGTGAAGGCGATGGGGGAACCCCATGACAGACGGCGATCATGGATGAGCCGGCGAGCGAACGCTGGGCATTCGCCGGGCGGATAGTCTGCGGCCACCCAGCCTCAGCCTCAGTCAGCGCACTGAGCCGCCCCAGAAGGAGCAGGCAATGGACGCCGCCACCCGCGTACCGGTCCCGATCAATGAGCCGGTGCTCGACTACGCCCCGGGATCACCCGAGCGCGCCACGATCGAGGCCACGCTGAAGGACCTGGCCTCGACCCGGATCGACCTGCCGATGGTGATCGGCGGGGAGCACCGGATGGGACGCGGGCGCCGGGTGAACGTGGTGCAGCCGCACGCGCACCGGCAGGTGCTGGGCACCATGAAGATGGCCACCCAGAACGATGCGGCCGACGCCATCGCCGCCGCCCGCGCCGCGGCGCCGGGGTGGCGGGCGCTCACCTTCGACGACCGGGCGGCGGTCTTCCTCAAGGCCGCCGAACTGCTGAGCGGTCCGTGGCGCTCGGTGCTGAACGCGGCCACCATGCTCGGCCAGAGCAAGACCGTCTACCAGGCCGAGATCGACGCCGCGTGCGAGCTGATCGACTTCTGGCGGTTCAATGTGCACTTCGCCCAGCAGGTGCTGGCCGAGCAGCCGATGGCGAACAGCAAGGGCGTGTGGAACCGCACCGACTCACGGCCGCTCGAGGGTTTCGTGTACGCGATCACCCCGTTCAACTTCACGGCCATCGGCGGCAACCTACCCACCGCGCCGGCGATGATGGGCAACGTCGTGCTCTGGAAGCCCGCGCACACCCAGATGTTCGCGGCGCATTTCACGATGGCGATCCTGGAGGCCGCCGGGCTGCCGCCCGGGGTGATCAATCTGATCACCGGGGACGGGCGTGCGGTCTCCGAGGTCGCCCTGTCGCACCCGGACCTGGCCGGGATCCACTTCACCGGCTCGACCCCCACCTTCCGTCTGCTGTGGCGCACCGTGGCGCAGAACCTGGACCGCTACCGCACCTACCCGCGCCTGGTGGGGGAGACCGGGGGCAAGGACTTCGTCGTCGCCCACCCCTCGGCCGACCTCGACGTGCTGCGGACGGCGCTGGTGCGGGGAGCCTTCGAGTACCAGGGCCAGAAATGCTCGGCAGCCTCACGGGCGTACGTACCGCGGTCGCTCTGGAGACGACTGCGCGACGAGCTGGCCTCGACCGTGGACGGGCTGTCGATGGGGCCGGTGACCGATCTGAGCAACTTCATGGGTGCCGTGATCGACGACAAGGCGTTCGCCGATCACGCCAAGGCCGATCGACCGCGCGCACGCGACGTCCGGCATCAAGGTCATCGCCGGCGGGACCTACGACGACTCCGAGGGCTGGTTCGTGCGGCCGACGGTGGCTGAGGTCTCTGACCCGACCGACGAGATGCTCAGCACCGAGTACTTCGGGCCGATCCTGGCCGTGCACGTCTACCCGGACGCGCAGTACGACCGGATGCTGCGCCAGATGGAGTCGGTGGCCGACTACGCGCTGACCGGGGCGATCATCGCCCAGGACCGGCAGGCGATCGCCGCGGCGACCGAGACGCTGCGCTTCGCGGCCGGCAACTTCTACATCAATGACAAGCCGACGGGGGCCGTCGTCGGCCAGCAGCCCTTCGGCGGCGCACGGGCCTCGGGCACCAACGACAAGGCCGGTGCCGCGCAGAACCTGCTCCGCTGGACCTCCACCCGCTCCATCAAGGAGACCTTCGCCCCTCCCAAGACCCACACCTACCCCCACATGTCCTGACCCCGAACCGCATGAGCGGGTGTGAGAGGTGGGCCTCGTGCTGAGTGGCGTGGTGCTGTTGCCTAGCCCGCTGGTGGGCCCGGCGTCGATGCAGCCGCTGGCCGCGGCGCTCGTTGCGCTGGGGCATCAGGTGGTGGTCGCGACACTGCCGGCGGACATCGATCATCCCGACGGGGTGATGGAGGCCTTCGCGGAAGCGGCGGCCGCTTTCAGCCGGCCGATCCTGGTGCCGCACAGCAACGCCGGCCTCTACGCCCCGGCCGTCGCTGCCGGCGTCGGCGCGACGGGAATCGTGTTCATGGACGCCGCGCTGCCGCCTCCCGAGGGGCCGGCTCCCCTTGCCCCGACGAGCCTCCGTGAGCACCTGAACCGCTTGGCCGATGCTGACGGGCTGCTTCCCCCATGGACCGGCTGGTGGGACGAGGAGGATGTGGCGCCTCTCTTCCCGAGCCCGGCCGTACGCCGGCTGGTCGAGGCCGAGCCGCCGCGACTCCCTGTGCGGTACTTCGCCCATGAGGTGGAGGCACCCCGCGGATGGTCCGATCACGCGTGTGCCTATCTTGCGTTCGGTGAGACGTATGCCGAGGAGATCGCCCGCGCCCGCGAGCTGGGCTGGCCGGTGGAAGTCCTCCAGGGCGGCCATCTGCACCACCTTCACGCACCGGGGGCGGTGGCCGAACATCTCCACCGGGTCGCCCGCCGCCTTGCCTACATCGGCGGGTGCAGGTGAGAGGGGTCAGACGCGGCGGACGCGCATGGAGTAGGTGCCGGTTCCCCCGGCAGGGTCGGCGTGGCGGATCTGCGCCCAGTACCGACCGGCCGTCAGACTCCGGGCGATCCGGGCGTTGGCGGCGTACCCGGAGTCGTCGTCCTCGGCGACCAGCGCGGTCGGGGAGTCCGGGCCGAACAGCTTCATCACCACGTTCGTCGGCCCCCGGGTGTCGATCACGTGGCGGCCCTCGGCGTCGACGGTGAAGGTGAACAGATCCTCCTCGCCGAACGCCCCGATCGAGGCGGTGGTCCGGGTCCGTGCGTTGACGACGAGCGGGACGGCGTCACCCACCACCGGGCCGGTCGGCGGGTACATCTCGGCGCCGGCGATGAAGGATTTGTCCACCGTCGACAGCACCTCGTTGGCCTCGGTGCCGACCCCGTTCAGGGTCCACGAGGCGGGGAAGAAGTAGAGCATGATCGAGGCGGGGTCGAACGCCGTCCCCTTGACCTGGTCGAAGCGGTACTTGTTCAGCACGTTGTGCCGGACCGTCGCCTCGTCCCAGAAGTTGGGTGCTCCGGCCAGCCTCGCGATCACCACCGGCTCGTTCCACACGATCCCGCCGGCCGGGTTCTGGTGCTCGTGGGCCAGCCCGATCGCGTGGCCGAACTCATGGGCCGTGGTGCCGCTGTCCATGAAACCGAGGTTCATCGTGGGCTCGCTCTGCGGGATGCCCCGGGCATCGGTGCCCACGTAGGACCACGCGCCGTCGCCCGCGTCGAAGGCGATCCGGATCTCCGCCTGAGGGGAGTCGTCGAAGACGAAATGCAGGTTCGCCACGTCCGTCCACCACCCGGCCTCCTCGTGGACCTGGGCCTTCTGGGACGGCGTGCCGCCCAGGAAACGCACGTGCAGCACGCTGCCGTTCATCCAGGTCTTACCGATCGGGGCCACCGCACGCACCCGGCCGCCGCGCGCGGGCGAGGTGAGCTGGGGCCGGAACAACTCCCGGGGGAGGACCCGGTCGATGCACACCCGGTCCGGGCCGGGGTCCTCACGTCGCTTCGCCATGTCGGCGCACCTGCCTCTCCACCTGCACTCGCGTCGTTGCTGTCGAGAGGTTCAGAGTCGCGCAACGGCGCGGAAATACCAGCGGAGCGCACCTACCTGAGCCGGGCGCAGGCCGAACTCGGGCCGCGCCCGGGCGGGGCGCGGGCTTACAGCTCCTCGCCCGCCAGCCAGGCCCGGCCGGTGCGCTCCTCGACCCGGATCGCGGCCCGGATCGCCGGCTCGACCGCCTTCTCGATCTTGCCGCCGATCAGCGGCACCGAGGCCTTGAGGTCCCCGTCGACCTCGTGCACCGTTCCGTCCTCCCCGGTGACCAGGCGCAGGTCGCCGGTGAGCTGCACCGGGGCGCCGGCGATCTCGACCACGACCGTGCCCGCCCGGATGCCCGCGTCGTCGGCGGCCTGCCAGTCGTTGCGCTCCACCACCCGCACCGTGCCGCCGACGAAGCGCCGGAAGAACTCGGGCACCTGGTCGCTGGGCAGCGTGCGATGCGTGGTGATGCTGGCGGCGCCGTCCTCGAAGACCTCGAGGTCCACCTCGTAGGCCAGCGAGCCGGTCGCGGCGCACTTGCGCTCCTGGAACCCCCGGTCGGTCAGCATCGCGAACACGGCGACGGGGAGTGTGCCCGGATAGCGGATCTCGGCGGTCAGGCGCATGGCGGCGACTCTAGCCGCGGCCCCGCCGCCGGGGCGTCGCAGGTGGCCAAACCCTGTTCCCGGACCTCGCCATGGGTACAGTCGAGGCGTCGTCGGGCGCGCAATGGCGCGCGCATGCAGGAGGCGGAACACCCATGACTGCCCAGGCTGACCGGATGCTCGAGGACGAGCGGGTCTCCATCGTCGTTCGTGCTGCCGAGGCGGGTGAGCGGCAGGGCTCGCGCGAGGAACTCCTCGAGCTGCAGAACTTTCTGACCCGCTACTACCGCCACATGCCGGTGGAGGAGATGCGCGCCCGGGACTCGGTCGATCTGGCCGGGGCAGCGCTGTCCCACCGCCAGATCGCGGCCGTCCGGCCGCAGGGCACCGCAAACGTGCGTACGTTCACCCCGACCGTCGAGCAGCACGCCTGGTCGACCGGGCACACGGTGATCGAGATCGTCACCGACGACATGCCCTTCCTGGTCGACTCGGTGATCAGCGAGCTGAACCGCCTGGGCTGCGGCATCCACCTGATCGTGCACCCGCTGATGGTGGTCCGTCGCGCGGTGACCGGTGAGCTGCACGAGGTGATGGACCTCGGCGTCGGGGCCTGGCGCACCGGGGACCGCCCGCACGACAGCCTGGTCGAGTCCTGGATCCACGTCGAGATCGACCGGCAGACCGTGCCGGCCCGCCTGCAGGAGATCACCGCCGGGCTCAGCCGGGTGCTGGACGACGTCCGGGTGGCGGTCGAGGACTGGCCCATGATGCAGGCCAGGGTCGTCGAGATCGGGCAGCAGATCCTGGACTCCCCGCCGGCGGGCATCGACCTCAAGGAGGTCGCCGAGGCGCGGCGGTTGCTGGCCTGGCTGGCCGAGGGCAACTTCACCTTCCTCGGCTACCGCGAGTACCGCCTCGCCGAGCGGGACGGACACGACGCCCTGGTGGCCGAGACCGGCACCGGTCTGGGCATCCTGCGGTACGACCAGACCGCGAGCTCGAGCTACGACCGGCTGAACGCCAAGGCCCGAGCCAAGGCGCGGGAGAAGACCCTGCTCGTGGTGACCAAGGCCAACTCCCGGGCCACCGTGCACCGCTCGGTCTATCTGGACTACATCGGGGTGAAGACCTTCGACGCCGCCGGCGAGGTGATCGGTGAGCGGCGCTTCCTCGGGCTGTTCGCCTCCAGCGCCTACACCGACAGTGTCCGCCGGATCCCGCTGGTGAATCGCAAGGTGGCCGAGGTCCTCGCCCGCACCGGCTTCTCCGAGGAGAGCCACTCGGGCAAGGACCTGGTGCAGATCATGGAGACCTACCCGCGCGACGAGCTGTTCGACATCTCGATCGAGGACCTCACCACCATCTCGCGGGCCGTGATGGACATGCAGCAGCGCCGGCGGACGCGCCTGTTCCTGCGCTATGACGCTTATGGCCGCTACGTCTCCTGCCTGGTCTACCTGCCCCGTGACCGGTACACCACCTCGGTCCGGCTCAAGATCGCCGACGTCCTGGAGCGGGCCTTCCAGGCCACCTCCCTGGACTACACCGCCCGGGTCAGCGAGTCCGCCCTCGCCCGATTGCACTTCGTGCTGCGGGTGGACCCTGCCCTGCCGCAGCCGGAGGTCGACCGGGAGGAGCTGGAGGCGCAGCTGGTCGAGGCCACCCGGGCCTGGGACGAGGACCTGGGGGAGGCGCTCGCGGTCGAGGCGGGGGAGGAGGAGGCTGCCGCTCTGCACCGGTCCTGGGGGCGGGCCTTCCCGGAGGCCTACAAGGAGGACTTCGCCGCTCGGGTCGCCGTGGCCGACCTGCGCCGGGTCGAGGACCTGGCCGTGGCCGCCGATCGCGGCGGCGGCGGCGCCACCGAGCGCGCCATCGCGATGAACCTCTACGAGCCGGTGGGCGCGGCGCCCGACGAACGCCGGTTCAAGCTCTACCGGCTGGCCCCACTGTCGCTGACCGAGGTGCTGCCCTATCTGTCCAACCTGGGTGTGGAGGTCGTCGACGAGCGCCCGTACGCCCTCGATCCGCGCCGACGGCCTGCACGCCTACGTCTACGACTTCGGCCTGCGCTACGGCGAGGACGTGCCCGATCCCGACCTGGCCCGGGACCAGTTCTGCGAGGCCTTCTCGGCGGCCTGGGCCGGGCACGCGGAGAGCGACGGGTTCGACCGTCTGGTGCTGCTGGCCGGGCTGACCTGGCGCCAGGTCGTGGTCCTGCGCGCCTATGCGAAGTACCTGCGCCAGACCGGGACGACGTTCAGCCAGGACTACATCGAGCGCTGCCTGCGGTTCAACGTGCCGATCACCAGGACCCTGCTCGAACTGTTCGCCGTCCGGTTCGACCCGGAGGCGTTCGGCGGCGCCGCTGCGGCCGGCCAGGCCCGCCGGGCTGCGGACGAGGCCCTGGCCGCCAAGGCGCGCGAACAGCTGGACGCTGTCGCGAGCCTGGACCACGACCGGATCCTGCGCGCACTGCTCGGGCTGATCCAGGCCACCCTGCGCACCAACGCCTATCAGGTCGACGCGCAGGGCAGGCCCAAGGACTACGTCTCGTTCAAGATGGACCCCACCGCGGTGCCGGACCTGCCCGCGCCGCGCCCGGCGTTCGAGATCTTCGTCTACTCCCCGCTGGTCGAGGGGGTCCACCTACGCTTCGGCAAGGTGGCCCGAGGCGGGCTGCGCTGGAGCGATCGCCCGGAAGACTTCCGCACCGAGGTGCTCGGTCTGGTGAAGGCCCAGATGGTAAAGAACGCGGTGATCGTGCCGACCGGGGCCAAGGGCGGGTTCGTGGGCAAGAAACTGCCCGACCCCGCGGTGGACCGCGAGGGCTGGCTGACCCAGGGGATCGGCTGCTACCGCACCTTCATCAGCGGCCTGCTCGATCTGACCGACAACCTGTCGATCACCCACGGGGACGGCGGCGCGCTGACCGAGGTGGTCGTGGCCCCACCCCGGGTGGTCCGGCACGACGAGGACGACACCTACCTGGTCGTGGCCGCGGACAAGGGAACGGCCACCTTCTCCGACATCGCCAACGCCTTGGCCAAGGACTACGGGTTCTGGCTCGGGGACGCCTTCGCCTCCGGTGGTTCGGTCGGCTACGACCACAAGGCGATGGGGATCACCGCCAAGGGCGCCTGGGAGAGCGTCAAACGGCATTTCCGCGAACTGGGCCGGGACGTGCAGGCCGAGGACTTCACCGTGGTCGGCATCGGTGACATGAGTGGCGACGTGTTCGGCAACGGCATGCTGCTCTCCCCGCACCTCCGCCTGCTCGCCGCCGTCGACCACCGGCACGTCTTTCTCGACCCCGACCCGGACGCCGCCGCCTCGCTTGCCGAGCGGCAGCGGCTGTTCGCGTTGCCCCGGTCGTCCTGGGCGGACTATGACCCGACCCTGATCTCCGAGGGGGGCGGGGTCTACCCGCGATCAGCCAAGTCGATCGCGATCACCTCGCCGGTGGCGAACCGGCTGGGCCTGCCCGCGGGGACGACCTCGTTGACCCCCGCCGTGCTGATCAGCGCCATCCTGCGGGCGCCTGTCGACCTGCTCTGGAACGGCGGCATCGGCACCTACGTGAAGAGCGCGGGCGAGAGCCACTCAGAGGTGGGCGACAAGGCCAACGACTCCATCCGGGTCAACGGTCGGGAGCTGCAGTGCCGGGTGGTCGGTGAGGGCGGCAACCTCGGATTCACCCAGCTCGGCCGGGTGGAGGCCGCGGCGCACGGGGTGCGGATCAACACCGACGCGATCGACAACTCCGCGGGCGTGGACTGCTCCGACCACGAGGTGAACATCAAGATCCTTCTGGACCGGATCGTGGCTGCAGGCGACCTGACCGGCAAGCAGCGCAACCAGCTGCTCGCCGAGATGACGGACGACGTGGGCCGGATGGTGCTGCGAGACAACTACGAGCAGAACGTGCTGCTGGGCAACGCACGCAAGCAGTCGCACGGCATGCTGCGGGTTCACCAGCGGTTCATGCGGTCCCTGGAGGCCCGCGGCCTGCTCGACCGCGCGCTGGAGTTCCTGCCCGACGACGTCGCCGTGGCGGAGCGTGACGACCAGTCGCTGGGTCTGACCTCACCGGAGTTCTCGGTGCTGGTCGCCTACGCGAAGATCACTCTGACCGAGGACGTGGTCGCCTCCGACCTGCCCGACGACGCCTGGTTCGCCGGTACCCTGCGCGACTACTTCCCACCGCAGCTGGTCTCCCGTTACGGCGACGTGCTCGGGGAGCACCCGCTGCGCCGTGAGCTGATCACCACTTGCCTGGTGAACGAGATGGTGAACCGGGGCGGGATCACCTTCGCCTTCCGGGCCAGCGAGGAGACCGGAGCCTCACCGCAACAGGTGGCCCGCGCCTACACGGTGTGCCGAGAGGTGTTCGGGCTGCGCGAGTTCGTGGCCGAGGTGGAGGCGCTGGACAATCAGATCTCCACCGACGCCCAGACCGCGCTGTACCTGGCCTTCCGGCGGTTGCTGGACCGCGCGGTTCGATGGTTCCTGCAGGCGCGACCCGGCACGATCGAGGTCGGTGCCGAGATCGCACGGTTCGCCCCAGTGGTGGCCGCACTGGGCCCGCAGATGCCCGAGCTCGCCGTCGGTGCGGAGTACAAGCAGCTGCACGACGAGGCCGCGGCCTTCGTCCGGATGGGGATCCCCGAGCCGATGGCTCTGCGTGGAGCCTCTCTGCTCAACGAGTTCCAGCTGCTCGACATCACCGAGATCTCGGCCCAGGTGAACTCCGAGCCGGCCGAGGTGGCGCCCATCTACACCACGTTGTCGGAGCGGTACGCGGTCGACGCGATGCTGACCCGGATCAGTGAGCTGGGCCGGGGAGACCGGTGGCAGGCGTTGGCCCGGGCGGCTTTGCGCTACGACCTGTACTCGGCGCTGGAGGCGCTGACCGTCGCCGTGGTGACTGCGTCCCCGAACACCCCGATGCAGCCCACGGACCGGATCGAGGCCTGGGAGCGGGCCAACAGCGCCGCGGTGGCCCGGGCCACCCAGACGCTCGAGGAGGTGCGGCGGTTGGAGAAGGGCGATCTCGCCTCGTTGTCGGTGGCCCTGCGCACCTTGCGTGGCGTCGTCCGCAGCACGGTCTGACAGTGATCTGATTGCGTCGTGCCCACGCTCAGCGACCTGCTCACCCGGGCCGGCGACTTCACCCCGCTCGACATCGAGTGGCTGCACCTGCTGGTCGGGGACTGGCAGCTGCTCTCCGACCTGTCCTTCGCCGACCTGGTGCTCTGGGTCCCCTCCACCGCTCAGGACGGGTGGCTCGCGGTGGCCCAGTGTCGCCCGAGCACTGGCCCCACCTCCTTCCACGACGATCTGGTCGGCCGGGTCACCTCGCGGACGGCGAACGCGCTGGTACAGCAGGCCTGGGACCTGCGCCGTCCGTGCCGTGACCGGTTGCCGCACTGGCACGACGAGGTTCCGGTGCGGCAGGAGGCGGCTCCCGTGGTCTGTCGTGGCCGGGCGCTCGGGGTGCTGGCCCGGCACACCAACCTGGCTGCGGCGCGAACCCCCAGTCGGCTCGAGCTGACCTATCTGCAGTGCGCCGACGATCTGGTCCGCATGATGTCCACCGGGGACTTCCCCTCCCTGGGCGCCCCGACCGGGCCGCGCCGAGGCGCCCCGCGGGTGGGCGACGGTCTGATCCGGCTCGACGTCGAGGGCCGCATCTCCTACGCGAGTCCGAACGCCATGTCGGCGCTGCACCGGTTCGGCTACGTGGGCGACCTGGTCGACCGGTCGCTGGCCGAGGTGGTCACCCCCCTGCTGGACAGCAGCGGCCCGGTCGACGAGTCCCTGCCGCTGGTGCTGTCCGGTCGGGCACCGTGGCGCAGCGACATCGAGGCACGGGGCGCGGCGCTGTCGATGCGGGCGATCCCACTCACCCTGGCCGGTGAGCGGACGGCGGCGATGGTGCTGCTGCGCGACGTCTCTGAGCTGCGCCGACGCGAACGCGAACTGCTGAGCAAGGACGCGACGATCCGCGAGGTGCACCACCGGGTGAAGAACAACCTGCAGACGGTGGCGGCGCTGCTGCGCCTGCAGGCGCGCCGGATCACGTCCGAGGACGGCAAGGCCGCGCTCACCGAGGCGATGCGCCGGGTGGCGACGATCGCCATGGTGCACGAGACCCTGTCCACGGGACTGGGCGAGTCCGTGGACTTCGATCAGGTGGTGGACCGGACGATCGCGCTCGCGGTCGAGCTGGCCGGCACCCGGACCGGGATCCAGGTGCGCCGCGAGGGCGCCTTCGGCGAACTGGACGCGGCGAGCGCCACGCCGCTGGCCCTGGTGCTGACCGAACTGGTGACCAACGCCGTGGAACACGGGCTGGCGGCTGAGGGCGGCGTGGTGACAATCACTGCACTGCGCGAGGGGACCGCGCTGCGCACGGTGGTGCGCGACGACGGATGCGGTCTGCCCGAGGGATTCCGGCCCGGCCGGGACGGCCTGGGCACTCAGATCGTGCAGGCCCTGATCGGCGGGGACATGCAGGGGAAGATCACCTGGCACAGCCCGCACACCGGCGGAACCGAGGTGGTGGTCGACGTCACGCTGCGCGGGCGCTCCCCCGGACCGGGTGGCCGGAGCAGCAATCGCCCCGGGTGACTGCCGAGCGGCAGGTCCGGGGCGATTGCGTTGTGAGATCTGTTGTTGCAGTGAGCGTTACCGGGCGGTGGGAAGCAGGAAACGCGGTGTCAACCCGCGCGACGAGCCCGAGCGTTGCGCCGCTTGAGTGCGCGGCGTTCGTCTTCAGACAGACCGCCCCACACGCCGGCATCCTGGCCCGTATCGAGGGCCCAGCGCAGACAAGTGTCGAGCGTGTCGCAGCGTCGGCACACCGCCTTCGCTTCGTCGATCTGCAGCAATGCAGGACCCGTGTTCCCGATCGGGAAGAACAGCTCGGGGTCCTCATCGAGGCACGCTGCACGATGGCGCCAGTCCATGAGGTGGTTCTCTCCTCCGCCCCCATCGGGGGCTGTCGTGGGTCGTTCGGTAACCGTGGTCTGAACGAACGATGCAACGGGAGCATTCCGTCGTTCAGGTGAGGGATGTGATGATTCCAGAGGGCGGGACCTTCTGCCCCTGGTTTCGATAACGCACAGCCTCACACTCTTGTGCCCGGCTTCACAAGGGATTCGCGTATCAACAGAACCCTATGAAACCGTTATCTGTTACCCAAGGTCACCTGTGTTCAGTTCCCTACTAACGGTAATAGCCGCTGGTCAGGCTCGCATCATCCTTTCGGACGATGGGCTCCTTGCACGCCACGTGACGGTTAAGTCACATTGGCTGTCACTCTGCGCAACTGCATGTACCGATCTGAGTGGTTTGGTGTGTTCCGTCGGTAGTGGGGGTATTACCCAGAGTGTCTTGCTGGGTGCCACGGACGCCCGTTGCGGGTGGGATGCTGACCGGATGTCTGCTGCGCGTTCTCAAGCGGCACCCCCGGGCGGCACCCCGACGGGCGGGCTCGCGGCGCTCGCCGTCGTGGCCGAGGCCGTCGTGGTCGGTGCGTATGGCGTCTATCTGGCGGTGGAGAGTGTGATCGCTCCGGCCACCGAGCGCCTCGCCGGAGTGGTGATGGCAGTGTTCTGCGCCGGGCTGGCGATCACCCTGGTCGTGTTCGCCCGCGCGCTGGCCGCCGGACGGCGCTGGCCGCGGACGCCGGTCGTGGTGTGGCAGGCCCTGCAGGCCTCCGTGGCAGTGCCGGCGCTGCCCACCCGTTGGCCGGTGGGCGTTGGGCTGCTGGCTTTGTGCGTGGGGGCCGTGGTCGGTGTGATCCGGATGGGCTCGTCGGACCCGATGTCCTAAGCCCGCCGTCCGCCGATGTGGGTCAGCCGGATCCAACTGCCGGCCGGCGTGGTTCCGGTCTCGACGCGGCCGACGAGTGCCTCGAGCACCGACCAGGCAAAGTTGCCGCCCTCGGGCAGAACCCGGGCCGGACCGGTCACCTGCACGTCGAGTGCGGTCGGCGTGATCGTGAAGGCGGCGTGGAGCCCGTCGCCTGGTTCGGGGGAATCGGAGAGCAGCAGCACACAGGCCTCGTCGACGGCGATCCGCATGTCCTCGATCTCGTCGAGGGTGAGATTGAGACGAGCGGCCAGGCCGGCCGTCGCGGTGCGGATCACGGCCAAGTAGGCCGGGTCCGCCGGCACTCGGAGATCCACAGTGTCGGCCAACGTCGTGGTCCCCCCGTGAGTGGCCATCGTCGTCATCGATCAGCCCTTCCCCGTTCGTACCGCTGCGCTGTCCTCCGATCGGATGATCGCAGCAAGGGCGCGGAGCGTTACACCGAGAGTGCATTGTCGCTCACGGAGGGCCAGAACGGCCAATCATCGACGGTGCGCGTGGCGGCCGCGCCACCTGGATCGGCAGGGCGCGGCCCCGCTCCACCAGCAGCCCACGCCCCGGCGGGGCGTGGGCGGAGGCCGCCCGCACGCCCAACGCGTCGCCGTCCCCCGCCCCGCGGGGGCCGATCAGCACCCCGGTGCGCAGCCCCCTCAGCTCAGCGAGCAAGCCTCGATAGGCCACGACGACGTCGGCCGCGCCGGCTGCAGCGACGACCCGCAGCCCCTCGCCGGAGGAGAGGTGCCGCAGGGCGAGCTCCTCCAGCCCGGGCACACCCGGCCAGCCGGTGTCGAGCAGCAGCACCGCTGCAGGGTCCAGGGGTGGGAGGTCGCCCCGGCCGGGGACCAGGACGACCCCGGGAGCCTGCTCCCATTCGAGATGGCCGGGTGTCACGAGCTGCACCGGCCGGCCGATCCGGTGCAGCGCGGCGGCCAACACGCTCAGGGCGGCGGACCGCCCCGATCCTGCCGGCCCGCACACCAGCGCTCCGGGAGATCCGTTCACCGTCAGGCCGACCGGTCGGGCCTGATCCCCACCGACCCCGATCACGGCGACCCCGGCCGGGGGGTTGGCCCGGGACACCTCCTCCCACAGCGCGGCCAGCTCGACCCGGTCCGGCAACGGGAGGAGCCGCAGCGGAGGGGGTGAGGGGTCGGCTGCACCTGGACCGGTCGGCCGCCCGTCGCCGTCGCCGTCGCCGTCGCCGTCGAAGAGGACCACCTGGGCCTCGACCAGGTCGCTGCCCCGTCCCGTCCGCAGCACCCGGCCCGGTGGCCAGTGTCGGGGCTGCCGGGCCGGTGGCACGCCTGCGAGCAGGGCGAGGTGAGGGTCGGCGCTGGGCAGTAGCAGCCGGGTGGAGAAGCCGGCGGCGGCAGTGCCGCCGAGCAGGGAACGGCCCCCGGCGACGGCGAACCGCACCCCGGCGGAGAGGCCGTCCCGGCCGAGCCGGAGCAGGTCCTCCAGGACCCGCCCGTGATCGCAGCGCGACCACAGGTCGGTCACCGACTCCCAACCGTCCACCAGTAGCAGCACGGGCGGCGGCCCTGCGGCGTCGATCGTCCGATCCGACCTGACGGCCGCACGGCGTCGGTGCGCCTCCTCGGTGAGCGCCGCCACCAACCGGGCGCATCGCTCCACGTCGGAGGCCGCCACCACGGTGCCGACGTGGGGATGGCGGGCCGCATCGGCCAGATCGGCGAGGTCGCCCCCGGCGTCGATGACGTGCACCTGCACACCTCCGAGGCGCCCGGCGGCGGCGGCGAGCGTGTGCAGCACGGTGCTGCGGCCCGAGCCCGGCCCGCCGGCCACGGCGAGATGACCATCACCGGTCAGGTCCCAGGCCAGGACGGCGCGCCGTTGCTGCTCGGGAAGATCGGCCAGCGCATACGGCAGTAGGACCGCCCCGACCGCAGGGTCGCCGACGGGAGCCAGGTCCAGCGTCAGTCCCGCACTGCTCAGCTGGTCCGGCAGCGGCGGCAACCAGGGTGCGGGTGGGGTGCGCGCGCCGATCAGCTGCGCCGCCGCCTGGACCGAACCCAGCCACCGCGCCCGATCGTCGGCGGGCAGGTGCGCCACCTGTACGGTCACCAGGTCGTCGCCGGCGCGGCGGAGCACGGCCCGCCCCACCCGCCGGCTCGGGATCCGGGCCGCGTCAGGGGCCTCGACGACGTCGTCGGAGTCACTGCGGTCGCGCAGTCGCAGGGCGATCCGCAGGTTCGTATTGGCCTTGATGTCGGCCGAGACCACGCCCGCCGGGCGCTGGGTGGCCAGCACCAGGTGCACGCCGAGACCGCGCCCGACCGTGGCCACCCGCACCAGCCCGGCCAGCAGTTCGGGCTGTTCCTCGGCCAGCACCCGGAACTCGTCCACCACGATCACCAGCCGCGGCGTGCTGGTGCCGGGGGTCTCGGCGAGCAGACGCTCCCGGCGGCGCAGCTCCGCCCGCAGCGAGGTGAGCGCCCGTCGGGCCAGCGCCGGGTCCAGATCGGTGATCACCCCGGTGACGTGCGGAAGATCGGCCAGGTGAGCGAACGCCGTCCCGCCCTTGTAGTCGACGAGCAGGAAGGCAAGCCGCTCCGGAGGATGGGCCGTGGCCAGCGCGGCCACCATGGTGGTCAGCAGCTCGGACTTGCCGGCCCCGGTGGTGCCCGCCACCAGCACGTGCGGGCCGTCGCCGGCCAGGTCCACCGTCCACGGACCGACGGCCGTCACGCCGAGCGTCGCGGCGAGGCGCGCGGGGTCGCCGCCCTCGAGCCAGCCGCGGGCGATCCGGGCCGGATCCGTCGGCACCAGGTCGAGCAGGTGGACGGCGTCAGGCAGGGCGGCGCCACCGGTGTGCGGCGTCGCGTCGCGCAGGTCGGTCAGCGCCGCGGCGAGTTCGAGCGCCCAGCCGGCCTCGGGCAGGTCCGCCGCGAAGGGCACCTGAGCCTGGCCGGAGCGTTGCAGAACTCCTTGCGCCGCAACACCGTCCACGCCCAGCGTGATCACTGCGGCGCACTCGTGCGGCAGCTGTTCGCGGCTCGGGGCGAGGCAGAGAGCCACGGTGTCGTCGGCGCCGAGCAGGGCCGCTACCTCGGGCCGCAGACGTTGGACGTCCGCGTGGTCCACCAGGGCGACGGTGACTGCGCCCGCAGCGGCCGGGCCGGCGTGGGGCAGCCCGGTGACCCAGTGCCAGTCGTGCGTGTATCCGGTCGGGCCGGGATCGACCACGTTCACGTGCACCTCGCGGGGCGAGCACCACACCGCGATCTGCCCGATCATGCTGCGCGCCAAAGCATCTCGGGCCTCGTCGGGGCCGCACAGGCCGATCACCCGAGCCGTAGCGAGATCGAGGCTCAGTGGCACCGACGGCAGCGAGGGGTGCGTGCTGCGCCCGTCGCGGCGCACGCTTACCTCGGCCGGCAGTGTGGCCAGCCCCAGCCGCACACGCAGGTGACCCTCACCCCTGCCTCGCTCCCACAGCCGCCCACCCGGCCGGGCGGCGACGGCGATGTCACCAGTCAGCTGCGCCAGGTCCGGCAAGTCGAGATGGTGCCGAAGCGACTGGGCGGCAACGTGTCCGGCCACCTGCTGGTCGAGCTCGGCGCAGCCACGGGCGTGGCCCGCCAGGGCGGCGGCATGCTGTGCCGCACGGGAGCGCCGGTCGAGCAGGTACTGGGTGAGGGCCGCCAACGGCGAGAGGACGGCGAACAGCAAGAACGTCGGCTGATGCCAGATCAGAGCCATGGGCACTGCCACCAACAGGGGGAGCAGGGCCATCGCCCACGGCATTCGGGCCGGAACCTGGGGCGTGGGCCAGGAGGGGTAGTCCACGGTGGTCACCTCGGCCACCGGGCTCAGCCTCGGCGCGCGATTCACCAGCAGGTGCCCCGCGCCGTCCGCATGCACCGCCGCTCGAGGACCTGTCTGCGGATCGCGCAGCGCCAGCCGGCACGAACCGAGCACGAGCGGTGCGCCGTCCGGCCAGGGCACGGGCCGATCGCCCACCGGCACCGCCTGCCCGACGCCGGAGCCGTCGATCCTGGCTCCGTTGGTCGAGCCCAGATCGCGCACCGTGCGGCGGAGCAGGTCGATCTCCAGGTGCCTGCGGGAGATGTCGGGGTCCTCGAGCACGACGTCGCACCCAGGGTCCCGGCCGACGACCCAGCGGGACTCCCCGGCGCCGGGCGCGGGCAGCGCGATCCGCCGTCCGGCGCCGGGCCCGGCGATCAGCTGGAGTTGCACGGGGCCAGTCTGGGCCGCACCGCCGACATCGCGCTGCGCGCCGACGTCCGCCTGTGGACAACCGCGTGGTCGGCTCGGCTGCGCCGGACGCGGGAGGATGGCCGGGTGAGCCCCACGCCGACGCTGACCGCACTACTGCCGCAGTCCGACCCCGATGCGGTGTTCGCCGCCTTCGCGGGCTGGGCGGGCGAGCGCGGCCTGCCCCTCTACCCCGCGCAGGAGGAGGCGCTGATCGAGATCGTCACCGGGGCCAACGTGATCCTGGCGACGCCGACCGGCTCCGGCAAGAGCCTGGTGGCCGCGGGAGCCCACTTCGCCGCGATGGCGGCCGGGCGGCGGTCGATCTACACCGCGCCGATCAAGGCCCTGGTGTCGGAGAAGTTCTTCGCGCTGTGCGACACCTTCGGCGCCGAGTACGTCGGCATGCTCACCGGCGACGCTGCGGTGAACGCCGATGCGCCGATCATCTGCTGCACCGCGGAGGTGCTGGCCAACCAGGCACTGCGCGAGGGCCCGCGCCTGGACGTGGCCACCGTGGTGATGGACGAGTTCCACTTCTATGCCGACCCCGACCGCGGCTGGGCCTGGCAGGTGCCGATCGTCGAGCTGCCGCAGGCGCAGTTCCTGCTGATGTCGGCGACCCTGGGCGACGTCAGCCGGTTCACCGAGGATCTGACCCGGCGCACCGAGCGGTTGACCGCGGTGGTGGCCTCGGGGGAGCGGCCCGTCCCGCTGCACTTCGACTACGCGACCACCCCGGTGCACGAGACGATCGAAGAGCTGCTGAGCACGGACCGGGCGCCGGTGTACGTCGTCCACTTCACCCAGGCGGCCGCACTGGAACGGGCGCAGGCGCTGACCAGCATCACCGTCGCCAGCCGGGCCACCCGGGACGAGATCGGCCGCATGATCGCCGGGTTCCGGTTCGCGGCCGGGTTCGGGCACACGCTGAACCGTTTGATCCGGCACGGCATCGGCGTGCACCACGCCGGCATGCTGCCCCGCTACCGGCGCCTGGTCGAGCAGTTGGCCCAGGCCGGCCTGTTGAAGGTGATCTGCGGCACCGACACCCTCGGCGTGGGCATCAACGTGCCGATCCGCACCGTGCTGCTCACCGGGCTGACCAAGTACGACGGACGCCGGATGCGGCAGTTGTCGGCGCGGGAGTTCCACCAGATCTCGGGTCGGGCCGGGAGGGCCGGGTACGACACCGCGGGCACGGTTGTGGTGCAGGCCCCCGACCACGAGGTGGAGAACGAGCGGCTGCTGGCCCGGGCCGGCGACGACGAGCGCAAGAAGAAGCGGATCGTGCGCAAGAAGCCGGAGCCGGGTACCGTCTCCTGGACCCGCGCAACGTTCGAACGGCTGGTCGCGGCGCCTCCGGAGACGTTGGTGTCGTCGTTCGCGGTCTCGCATGCGATGGTGCTCAATCTGTTGGCCCGCCCCGGTGACCCGGTCGCCGCCGCCCGGCATCTGCTGGAGGACAATCACGAGCCGCGGCCGGCTCAGCGCAAGCACGTGCTGGCCACAGTGGCGATCTACCGGGCGCTGCTCGCCGCCGGGGTGGTCGAGCGGCTCGACGAGCCGGACGCCGAGGGGCGGCGAGTGCGGCTGACCGTGGACCTGCAGGCCGACTTCGCGCTCAACCAGCCGCTGTCGCCGTTCGCCCTCGCGGCGCTGGAGGTGCTCGATCCGCTCTCGCCGACGTACGCCGTGGACGCGGTCTCGGTGATCGAGTCGACGATGGAGAACCCGCGTCAGGTTCTGATGGCGCAGCGGCATCTGGCGCGCGGCGAGGCCGTGGCGCAGATGAAGGCCGAGGGCATCGAGTACGAGGAGCGGATGGAGCTGCTCGAGTCGGTGACCTACCCCCAGCCACTGGCCGAGCTGCTGAACGCGGTGTACGAGATCTACCGCGGCGGTCACCCGTGGGTGGCCGACTACGAGGTGTCGCCCAAGTCGGTGGTGCGCGACATGTACGAGCGGGCAATGTCGTTCAGCGAGTATGTGCGCTTCTACCAGCTGGCCCGGTCCGAGGGGTCGGTGCTGCGCTACCTCGCCGACGCCTACAAGGCGTTGCGGCAGACCGTGCCCGAGGCCGCTCGGACCGAGGAACTGACAGACATCACCGAGTGGCTGGGCGAGTTGGTGCGCCAGACCGACTCGAGCCTGCTGGAGGAGTGGCAGGCGCTGGTGGACCCCGAGCGCTCCGGGGCTGCTGAGGAGACCGGGCTGCACTCACGGGGGCGCACCGACGAGCCGCCGCCGGTCACCGCCAACGCCCGGGCGTTCCGGGTGCTGGTGCGCAATGCCATGTTCCGTCGGGTGGAGCTGGCGGCGCTCGGCCGATGGTCCGACCTGGACGAGTTGGACGCCGGATCGGGCTGGGGCGGCGACGCCTGGGCGGACGCGATGGACACCTACGACGCCGCGCACGAAGATCTGGGCACCGGCTCGGACGCCCGCGGGCCGCACCTGCTCGTCGTCCGTGAGGACGGACGACGCTGGCTGGTGCGCCAGATCTTCGACGACCCCGACGGTGACCACGACTGGGGGATCAGCGCCGTGATCGACCTGGACGCCAGCGACGAGGCCGGCGCCGCCGTGGTCCAGGTGACCCACGTCGGAGAGCTGGAACTCATCGGCCCGACGGACTAGACCGTGAGGACACCCGGTCGGGTCAGATCCGGGCCCGCTGGGCGTGCCAGACCAGGACGTCCCGGTCGATCCGGTCGCGGTCGGTGTCGCCGATGTCGATGAAGCGAAGAGCTGCCTCGTCGCGCTCGACGTCCACCCGGATCACTTCGCTGCGTACGCACATGGTGGCGCCGTTGGTGTCGGTGACCACGGCCTGCAGCCGGTCGCCGGGGGCGAGCACCTGATCGGCGGGCAGGCGCACCCGGCACCCGGTGGAGGACAGGTCGAGGGTCTCGGTGCCGCGCGAGGGCGTGCCCTCGTGCAGCAGCAGGATGGGGCGGGTCAGCCGGGCGCGGACCGCGGCGCGGCGCACCTCGACGGCCAGGCCGGTCACCCCGGTGAGTTCGAGCTCGTCGCGCAGGCCGGCCACCGGCTGGGCCACCGCCTGGACGACGACCATCGCCTCCGGCGCGCGCATCCGCACCCACACCCGCTCACCGCTGAGGGCACCGACCGCGCCGACCCCGACCCGGACCCGGCTGGTGACCACGATGCCGCCTCCGCCGGGCGACCACAGGGTCACCTCGCCGGCCACCGGCTCCGTGCCCTCGACCGGCACGATCACGGCGGGGGCGCCGATCTCCGGCGCGGGCATGGACCCGGGGAAGAGGGCGGGCGTCGAGTCCAGATCACGGCTGACCAGCGGTGCCAAAGGTGTTCTCCCTAAATGTCTGTGCACGGGCCTCCCCGAGCCATTACGCACGGTACATGTCCAGGTGCTCAGCGCAACCTCTCCACGCCGGAGCCCTGCCGGCCGAGCACCGGGGCCCGCGTTCGCGCGAGTGGCGAGCCGTCGGCGAGAGTCGAGCAACCGACGTCTGGCCGGGCGTTCGGGCGCGGTTACTCGACTCTCGCCGCGCCGAGGGGTTGGTTACTCGACCCACGTGGTGATTCTGATCGGAACGTGACCACGGGCTGGCTCTGGTGAATGTCGCGGACACCCTCTATCGTGCGCCCGACAGAGCGATTCATCATGAATGCGATGAGAGTATGGGTATGGAATCAGTGGACATTGTGACAGCGGAGGTCCGGGAAATCGCCCGGCGGCATGCCCTCGACCCGATCCACGAGGCCGACGCCGTCCGGCGGCTGGTGGACGACGTCCTCGCCGACTATGCCGACCGGGTCACCTCCGGAGCCGCTCCACCCCTGGCCGACGACACCGATCCGGCCCGGTCGGTGTTCGCCCAGCTCACGGGATTCGGTGTGCTGCAAACGTTCCTGGACGACCCGACGGTGGAGGAGATCTGGATCAATGAGCCCGGCAAGGTCTTCGTGGCCCGAAACGGCGTCGCCGAGCTGACGACGACCCTGCTGACGGACGGCGAGCTGCGCGACCTGGTCGAGCGCATGCTGGCCCACTCGGGGCGCCGGGTGGACCTGTCCAGTCCCTTCGTGGACGCCAGCCTTCCCGACGGTTCGCGATTACACGTGGTGATCCCCGATATCACTCGTCGGCATTGGGCCGTGAACATTCGAAAATTCGTCGTCCGGGCCCGTGATCTGAATGATCTGAAGAATATGGGAACGCTCACGTCACAGGCAGCTGCATTTCTGCACGCCTCGGTCGCTGCGGGCCTCAACATCCTGGTCTCCGGGGGCACCCAGGCAGGCAAGACCACGCTGTTGAACTGCCTCGCTGCGGCGATCCCGCCCCGGGAGCGCGTGATCACCTGTGAGGAGGTGTTCGAGCTCGACCTCCCACTGCGCGACGTCGTGGGCCTGCAGTGCCGCCAGCCGGGGTTGGCGGGGACCGGTGCGGTGAGCCTGCGCCGGCTGGTCACCGAGGCACTGCGGATGCGGCCCGACCGCCTCGTGGTCGGCGAGGTGCGCCAGGCCGAGAGTCTCGACCTGTTGATCGCGCTGAACAGCGGGGTGCCGGGTATGTGCACCCTGCACGCCAACTCGGCGCGGGAGGCGATCACCAAGATGTGCACCCTGCCGCTGCTCGCCGGGGAGAACATCGGCACCGCCTTCGTGGTGCCGACGGTGGCGGCGAGCGTCGACCTGGTGGTGCAGATCGGGCTGGACGGCGACGGTCGGCGACGTGTCCGCGAGATCGTCGCCGTGCCGGGGCGCACCGAGGCCGGGGCGATCGAGGTCACCGACGTGTTCAGACGGCAGGGCGAGGCACTGGTCCGCGCCGGCGGCCACCCGCCGCACGCAGACCGGTTCGCCCGCATGGGGTACGACCTCGCCGCGCTCCTGGCGGCGTGATGGGCACCGTGGTCGGCCTCCTGCTGGGTTGCGGGGTCTTCGCGATCTGGACGGCCTGTTGGGCCCGCCCGGCGGCATCCCCTGCCCGGGCCGCCCGGCCGGCCGGCCTGCTGGCTCAGGTCCGGCAGGCTATCGCCCAGGCCGGCCTGTCCGGGGTTCACCCTCTGATGGTTCTCGGCATGAGCCTGCTCCTGGCGGCGTCCGGCTGGCTCGCCGCGCTCTCGATCACCCGGACGCCGCCCGTGGCCGTACTGTTCGCCGTCCTGGGCGGCGCCGCGCCGCCCGGACTCGTGCGTGCCCGGGCCCGGCGGCGTCGGGAGGAGCTGCGTGAGCTGTGGCCGGATGTGGTGGACAACCTCACCTCGGCGATCCGGGCCGGTCTGTCATTGCCCGAGGCGATGTCGCAGCTTGTCGAGCGCGGTCCGCTGCCCCTGCGGCCGCACTTCGCGGCCTTCGCCGCCGAGGTGTCGGTCACGGGCCGGTTCGGTGAGGCGCTGGACGGCTTCGCCGACCGCGTCGCCGACCCGGTGGCGGACCGGATCTGCGTCGCGCTGCGGATCGCGCGGGAGGTGGGCGGGTGCGACCTCGGGCAGGTGTTGCGCGGTCTGTCGGCCTTCCTGAGGGAGGATCTTCGCACCCGCTCGGAGCTGGCGGCACGGCAGAGCTGGACCGTGACTGCGGCGCGGCTCGCGGTAGGTGCTCCGTGGTTGGTGCTGGCGATGCTCTGTACCCGCCCGGAGTCCCTTCAGGCCTACCGTTCGTCGGCCGGCGGGCTGGTGCTCGCCGCCGGCGCCGTGATCAGCGTGGCGGCGTACCGGGTGATGCTGCGGATCGGGCGTTTGCCCCAGGAGCGCCGGGTGCTCGGTCAGCCCACGGGGGAGAGGGTCTCCAGGGTCTGAATGCCGTCGGCCATGGCGCCGCCCTCGTCGGCGGTCTGGTGCACGCTCTCAGAGACCTGCGCCACCGTGGAGGACTGCTCCTCGATGGCCCTCGACAGAGCGCCGTTGTGCGCCGACAGATCGCCCCTGCTGCTGGTGATCTCGCTCACCCCGTCCACCGCGGAGGCGACCTGGGCCTGTACCGAGGCTTCAGTAGCCTTGGCTGCGACCCCGCTGGTGATCGAGTCGGCAACCTGGGCCGTACGGGTCAGCTGGGCCAGTGCCTGCGCCATCTGCTCGGCGGCCACGGCGACCGAGGTGGTCTGCAGCCGCACCTCGGCAGAGGATTCGGCCAGTCCAGCGGTCTGCTCGGCAACCTGCTGCTGAAGTCGGGTGCGTTCGGCCAGCTCGGCGGCGGATGCTTCGCCCCGCGCCCTCTCCGCCGTCTGCAGGGCCCGGTCTGCGTGAGGGGCTCCTGCTCCGACAACCATCAGCAGAACGACGCCGGCGATCGGCAGGCTGCGCACGAATCCGGTCGGCATCCGGCTCCAGTCCACCCGCCAGATGCCGGCGGTGACCGCGAGACAGGCCAGGCCAGGGCCGAGCAGGAACCAACGCCCGCCGTCAACACCGGCGGCACCCGCCATGACGAGGTCGATCCCGACGATCAGCCAGAGGTAGGGCAGCAGCCGGCCGGACAGGGAGAGGTCCGCCGAGGGGCGTCTCCTGTCGGATGGCGATTCCCATCCCCGCTCAGCGGTCATAGGGCCCCATCGGTCGACACCGTGCCGTAGCTGTTGTGACCGGGGCCGACGGGGCCCGGTTGGGCAACAATTACTGCCATGGCGGAGCGGCCGACACCCCAGCACCATGCCCAGGACATCGGGTTCTGGGAGGTGCTCGCCTTCGTCTGCGAACTGGCCATGCTGGCCGCCCTCGCCGTCGCCGGGTGGACGCTGGGTACCTCTACGGTGTGGCGCATCGTGGCCGCCGTCGTGGCCCCGGGCCCGGTCGCCGTGGTGTGGGCGCTCTGGTTGGCGCCGACCGCTGGCCGCCGGCTCGGCGGGGTGCCTCTGCTCCTGGCCAAGGGCGCGATCTTCGTTCTGGCCGGGGCGGCGCTGGCTTGGGCCGGTCACCTCTGGTGGGGCGTCGTGCTGAGCGCCGTCGCGCTGGTCGACCTGGCGATGCTGCATCGGCGGGAGATCCGTCGCCCGCGCGGTGTCACACGGGCGAGCTGATCCGCACTTTCTCCAGGTAGGGGCATCGACACCGTCGCTGCCCCGCCCACGCCACCTACCGGTGCCGTGGGACGTCTGCGGGTGCGGAGGGTGAGTCGATGGTTGTGGGACTGGTGTTCGGCCTCGGGCTGGCGCTCGTGGTGAGCCGGTTGCCGCCGCTGCGCCGGCCGGCGCTCGAGCAGCGGCTCGCCCCGTATCTGCGTCCGAAGGCCGCCTCGTCGCGGTTGCTGGCACCGTCGTCCTCCGCCGGCCGGCTGACCCGCGCGGCGCTCGTGCTGGGGTACCTGCGGGGAGGTCCGGGCACTCTGCCGCGTCGGCTGGAATGCGCTGGGGGCGGGCAGAGCGTCGAGCAGTTTCGGGTCGAGCAACTCCTCTGGGGGGCGGCCGGGGCGGCCGGCGGAGCGCTGACCGGTGCCCTCACCTATGCCGTGCTGCCGGTGCCCGTGTCGGTCCTGCTGGTGGTCCTGGGTGCGGCAGCCGGAGTACTGGGCCGCGAGCAGTGGCTCGCAGCGGCCATCCGCCGCCGCGAGGAACGGGTCCTCGCCGAACTGCCCACCGTGGCCGAGCTGCTGGCGCTGTCGGTCGGCGCCGGGGAGGGCGCCACTGGCGCGCTGGCCCGGGTCGCCGGCGTCTGTCAGGGCGCTCTGGCCGAGGAGCTGCGCCGGGTACTGGCCCAGGCCCACTCCGGGTCCGGCCTGGTGCCGGCCCTGGAGAGCATGGCCCGGCGCAGCGATCTGCCCGCGGTGGCCCGGTTCGTCGACGGTCTGGCGGTGGCGGTGGAGCGGGGCACGCCGCTGGGTGAGGTGCTGCGGGCACAGGCGCACGACGTGCGGGAGTCCTCCCGACGCCGGCTGATGGAGTCCGGCGGACGTCGCGAGGTGCTGATGATGGTCCCGGTGGTCTTCCTGGTGCTGCCACTTACCGTGCTGTTCGCCCTGTTCCCTGTGCTGACCATGCTCGATGTGCGGGTCTGAACTCGAGGAGGAGACGTGTTCGTGGCGATGCACAGAGTGTTTGCCCGCGGCCTCGCGCGCAGTCGGGCGCGTGGGGACCGAGGCGATGTGAATGGGTACGTGTTCGTCACTGTGATGACGGCCGGTTTGGTGATGGCTCTGTGGATGGTGGCCCGGGGTCGTCTGGCCGCGGTGTTCGACCACGCGATCACCTCGGTGATGGGCGGCTGAGGTGCGGCGCAGGGGCGATGACCAGGGGTCGGCGGTGGTGGAGTTCGTGCTGGTGGCACCGTTGATCACGCTGCTCTTCGTCGTGGTGGTGCAACTCGCTCTGGTGGTCCATGTGCGGGCCACCCTGGTGGATTGTGCCGCCGAAGGCGCGCGAGTGGCGGCCCTGGCTGGAGGCGCCGGGCCCTCGGGGGTGCGCCGCACCCAGGAGTTGATCACTGCAGATCTGAGCCCCGACTATGCCGGTGATGTGTCGGCCGGGCGACAGGTCGTGGACGGTGTGGACACCGCCGTGGTGCGGGTGCGTGCGCCGATGCCGGTGGTCGGGCTGCTCGGCGCCGGGCGGTTGATGGTCGTGGAGGGACACGCGGTGGTCGAGGGGTCGGTCGTCTCTGCGGGAAACGGGCCGTGAGCGCGAGGTCTGCCGGCCAGACCTCGGTGCAGGGCCGCGCGGAGACCGGTAGCGCCATGGTCGAGTTCGTCGGTCTCGGCATACTGCTGATGGTCATCCTGGTCCAGCTGGTGCTTCTGATCGGCCGGCTGCAGGCGGCCGCGTACGCCGTCGACACAGCTGCCCGTTCGGCAGCTCGGGCCTTCACAGCGGCCCCCGATGAGTCCGAGGCAGGCCGGCGTGCGCTGACCGCGGTGGGCGTCGCCTTGCGCGACCAGGGCTTCGCGCCCCCGCTCGGCGACGCCGGCGGGCCCGGCGGCGCGGTGTCGGTGGAGTGCTCCGCCCAGCCCTGCCTGACCCCTCGCGCCGCGGTCACGGTGCGGGTGCGGCTCGAGGTGGAGGGCATCCGGGTCGGTGCGAGCCACGTCGCCCTGGTCGACGACTTCCGGGAGGCGCCGTGAGCCGACCCGCGCGGCACCAGGACGGCGGGCAGGCCCTCCTGCTGGTGCTGGCGTTCGCCCTGATCACCCTGGCCCTGGTCGGCGTGGTCGGCTCGGTCGCCAGGGTGCACCTGGCCAGGCACCGGTTGCAGGGCTTGGCCGACGCCGCCGCACTGGACGCCGCGAACTCCCTCGACCTGGCCAGGTTCTACGCCGGCGAGGCGGCTCTCGACACGCCGGGGCTGCCGTTGGACGCCGCGCAGGTGCAGGCCCGCGCCTGGGCCTACCTCGAGCGCAGTCCCGAGGGCGATCGCTTCGCGCTCCTGGCGGTGGTGGAGCCGACCGGCACCCCCGACGGCCGCACGGCCCAGGTCACGCTCTCGGCCCGGGTCGCACTGCCGTTGCTGCCGCAGGCTGTGGCCGGCGCGGACACCACAGTCCCCGTCGAGGTCACCGCGTTCGCCGTGGCCCGCACGGTCCCGCAGCCGGAAGGCTAGATGGCCGACCAGCCGCCGTCGCAGGGCACGATCGCGCCGTTCATGTTGCTGGCGTCGTCGCTGAGCAGGTAGGTGATGGTGGCGGCCAGTTCCTCGGCCTGGGCCGGGGCGGGGATGGTGGTGTGCATGATCGGGCCGAGCACCGACATGGCGTACTCCGACCCGAACGGGGCATCGATGTTGGTGATCACCGCGCCCGGCGCGACCGCGTTGCACCGGATTCCCTTGCCCTTGTAGAAGACAGCCACACTCTTGGTGAAGCCGTTCACGGCGTGCTTCGAGGAGGCGTAGGCGACGCCGGAGGCAGAGGCGCGCAGGCTCGCCTCGGACGACACGTTGACGATCGCCCCGGAACCGGCCTCGATCATCAGCGGCAGGACCGCCCGGGTCAGTCGCATGACGGCGTTGACATTGACGTCGAACACCCGCTGCCAGGTGGCGTCGTCGACCTCGGCCGGGGGCAGGAAGGAGTCCATGATGCCGGCCACATTGGCCAGGGCGTCGACCGTGCCGCCGGCCGCGGCGACGATCGCCTGCACTCCGGCCTCGTCGACGATGTCGCCGGCAACGGGCACCAGGGCGAGGTCGGGGAAGGCTGCGACGAGCTCATCCAGCCGAGGCGCAGAGATGTCGGCAGCGACCACCCGCGCCCCCTCATGGGCCAGGCGGACCGCGGTTGCGCGGCCGATCCCGGACCCGGCACCGGTCACGATCGCCGTCCTGCCCGCGAAACGACCAGGGGTGAACTGAACAGCGGACATGCTGATCTACCTCCACGTGGGACGTTGCCATTTGTGGCACCCAGTGACGAAAATATTCGGCATGGCCTCCGATGACAAGCCTCCCCGAGGCGGTGGCCGAGGCGGTGGCCGAGGCCGTCCCCCCGCCACGTCGGCGGAGGGCATCGCCCGTCAGGCGCTGAGGATGTTCGCCGACCGGGGCTACGCCGAGACGTCGATGGAGGAGATCGCAGCGGCCGCCGGAGTCAGCCGGCGCACGCTGTTCCGCTACTTCGACAGCAAGGCGGTGATCATCTGGCAGGGCCTCGAACCCTCGACCCACGCCGTCGTCGCCTGCCTGGCGACTGCACCGGCGGACCGACACTGGCGCGCTGCCGTGGCGGACGCCCTGCTCGCCTCGCTCACCTTCCCCTACGGTGATCCGGAGCTCGCCGCCCAGCGGCTGCGCCTGATCGCTCATGAGCCGATCCTGCACTCCCACCTCGAGCTGGCCGCTCGCCCCGTGCTCGAGGTGCTGGCTGCCTTCATCGCCGACCGGACGGGCGCAGAGCCCGGCGAGCTCGAGCCGGCGGCGACGTCCGCGGCGGTGTGGATGGCTGCCCTGACGGCGCTGGAGTGGTGGGCCGCCCACGGGGGCGACGACTCTCCCGAAGAGTGCGTGCGCCGGGCCCTGGGCGTGGTGGGCTTCGGCGAGCGTTGACGACGACGAAGGCCTCGACGGCGCCGACCCTCACACTATGGCATCCGGCAGCCCGGCCGGGCGGATGGTGGGCCTTTGGCTTCACCTCAGACGCGATGCGCGGCGGATCGACAGCGCCGATGTCCACACCCAGCTCGAACTGTGCCGCTACAGGTGAAGGCGTCGAGCGGGACGCCGGGCTCACCGTGCTGCGGGACCTGGGCGGCGACCTGGCGCAGGGGTTCCACATCGCGCGGCCGATGCCGATCGGCGAGCTGAGCGCCTGGCTGGCCACCGCCGGCCATCCGCTCGCCCGCGTGCCGGCACCACGGCGGAGGGACAGGTCGGCCCGAGTCGGCTGAAGATCGACCAATCGGACGACCCGGGTCGAACCGCCGAGTCCCGGGCTCACCGGTTTGGGGGATATTGCCGATCCAGGGGTGAAAACCGGGCAGAACACCCTGGACAGCCACGCCAGCGTAGCTACGATCCGTATCCATTACCTATCGCTGAGTATCAGCGGACCGATGGCCAGAGTGAGCGGCGCGGGCGAGCAGGCCCGGGGGTGTGGGATTCCGTGTCGCGGACAGGACTCGACGATGACGCCCGCAATACCCTCCGCCCGTGCCGGTAAGGGCGCTAGGACAAGGATGTCCGTGCGCTCTCCGGCCGACCTCAGCATCACCGTACTGCCGCTTGCCGACCTACCGGCGGTCGTGGCTGCGCCCATCCCGGCGCCGGCCTCAGCCCGGGGCCCGGCATCGGCCCCGGCGTCCGCCGGGTATCTGCTGCCCAATCTGCTGATCGCGGGAGTCACCCACGCCGGGGTCAGCGGCCTGTCCCGGGCCCTGGCTCGGCATCCCGAGGTCAAGCTGCCGGTGGTCAAGCGGGTCGACCACTACAGCCCGTTGCGCTTCGACCAGCCGGTGCAGGCCACCCTGGCCGACTACGACCGGCGTTTCGCCACCTGGACCGGTCAGGCCTACCGGCTGGAGCGGTCGCCGGTCTACTTTGACGGGGGCCAGACGCTGGTCGACTCCGTGGCCGCCGACCTGCCCGGTCTGCGCGTGCTGCTGCTGCTGCGCGATCCGGTGGAGCGGCTCTGGGCGAGCTACCGGGACAAGCTCGAGCGGGGCCGCTTGCCGCACGTGATGTCCTACGAGGCCTATGTCGAGCGCAGCCTCGCCCTACGGGCCAACGACGCCGACCGGTTCGAGGGCAACCGCTACTTCCGGGCCCTCTCGGCAGGCATGTACGCCGATCACCTGCCGCGGTGGCTGGAGGCCTTCGGCCCCCGGGCCCGGGTGGTCTTCGCCGAGGACTTCGAGCGAAAGCCCCGGCCCACCCTGGACGCACTGCTCGACTGGCTGGAGCTGGATCCCTCGGTGACCTTGTCCACCCAGCGGGCGGCCGGCCGCGGCGCCGCGGCTCACGAACCGGCCTGGCTGCAGAGATTCGGGTCGGACGGCGCGCCGCGCCGTCACTGGCCCTCGCTGGCCCACCCCAGTGAGGCGTTGCGCCGTCCGGCCGAGCTCGGATTCGATCTGGTGCGCCGGGTGACCCGCACCCGGGTGCCCCGGCAGTCGGACCGGGTCCGGACGCGGTTGGAGCACCTGTACGCCCCGGCCAACGCCCGGCTCGCGCAGGTATTGCGCGACCAGGGCTACCGCGAGCTGCCGGCCTGGCTCGGCGCCGCCTGAGCGCAGGTACGGTTGCGCTGTGCCTGTCGACTTTCCGGTCCGCCTGCGTGAGCTCCGTCAGACCCTCTCCTCGATCCTGGAGGTCAGCGATCTCGAGGGCATGCGCACCCGCATCGCCGAGCTGTCCGCCGCCGCCTCCGCGCCCGACCTGTGGGATGACCCCGAGCGGGGCCAGGCGGTGACCAGTTCGCTGTCCCACCTGCAGGCCGAGCTCGACCGGATGACCCGGATGACCAGCCGGCTGGACGACCTCGAGGTGCTGGTCGAGCTCGCGGAGGGCGAGAACGACGCGGACACCCTCGCCGAGGCGGAGGTCGAACTGGCCGAGGTGACCAAGGCCCTCGGCGAGCTGGAGGTGCGCACGCTGCTGTCAGGGGAGTACGACTCCCGGGACGCCCTGGTCACCATCCGGTCGGAGGCGGGTGGGGTGGACGCCGCCGACTTCGCCGAGATGCTGATGCGGATGTACCTGCGCTGGGCGGAGCGGCACGGCTACTCCACCGAGGTCTACGACACCTCCTACGCCGAGGAGGCGGGAATCAAATCGGCCACCTTCAAGGTCGGCGCTCCCTATGCCTACGGCACCCTGTCGGTCGAGCAGGGCACCCACCGGCTGGTGCGGATCAGCCCGTTCGACAACCAGGGGCGGCGCCAGACCTCCTTCGCCGGGGTCGAGGTGCTGCCGGTGGTGGCCGAGACCGACCACATCGAGATCCCGGAGAACGACATCCGGGTCGACGTCTACCGTTCCTCCGGGCCGGGTGGGCAGAGCGTCAACACCACCGACTCCGCGGTGCGGCTCACCCACCTTCCGACCGGGGTGGTGGTGACCTGTCAGAACGAGAAGTCGCAGCTGCAGAACAAGGCTGCGGCGATGCGGGTGCTCCAGGCCAAGCTGCTGGAACGGGCTCGTCAGGAACGTCAGGCCGAGCTGGACTCGCTCAAAGGTGACGGCGGCTCGAGCTGGGGCAACCAGATGCGTTCCTATGTGCTGCACCCCTACCAGATGGTCAAGGACTTGCGGACCGAGTACGAGACGGGAAACCCGAGCGCCGTCTTCGACGGGGACATCGACGCGTTCCTGGAGTCGGGGATCCGGTGGCGCCGAACGAGTGAGGGAGCCTGATGCGCAGCGAGATCTTCAATGCCGCCAATGCCGAGGTGACCTCGGGGGAGCGGTGGATCCGGCAGAGCGACCGGATGGTCAAGGTCACCCTGGGCGCGGACGCGCTGGCGGTGAAGGGGGCCATGGTGGCCTACCAGGGCCAGATCACCTTCCAGCACGAGGGCTCGGGCAGCGTGGGCAAGTTCCTTCGCCGCGCGCTGACCAGCGAGGACACCCCGCTGATGCGGGTGGCCGGGCAGGGTGAGGTGTTCTTCGCCCGCCGCGCCCAGCACGTGTTCTTCATCATGCTCGAGGGTGACGGGATCAGCGTCAACGGCACCAGCCTGCTGGCCTTCGATGCCACTCTGGGCTGGGACGTGCACCGGGTGCAGGGCGCCGGGATGATGGCCGGCGGCATGTTCAACACCCTGATCCAGGGCCAGGGCGTGGTGGCGATCACCTCCGACGGCCCGCCGATGATCCTGGACTGCTCGCGGCAGCCCACCTATGTGGACGTCGACGCTGCGGTCGCCTGGTCGGCCGGCCTGCAGCCGCAGGTGGTGAACAGCATGAACATGCGATCGATGCTGCGCGGTGGGTCCGGCGAGGCCTTCCAGTACGCCTTTCATGGCCAGGGGTTCGTCGTGGTGCAGCCCAGCGAGGGGCAGCCGTTGCCGGCCCAGCCCAGCGGTGGCGGAGGGCTGGGCGGCCTGCTCGGCGGCTGAGCCTCCGGGCTCAGACGTGCAGCCCGGCGTCGGCGAGCAGCTCGGTGACCAGGCGGTCGACGTCGCACAGCTCGGGTGGCAGACCGCGGCCTAGGAACCAGCGCGCCACGTTCGCCACGTCCCGGGCGAGGAACTCCGCACCCTGAGGATTGGCCACCACGTCCACGATCTGCGGCAGATCGATCAGCACCAACCGGCCGCGCTGCACCAGCACGTTGTACGGCGACAGGTCTCCGTGCGCCAGCCCGTTCACGGCGAGCGTGCCGAGCGCGCCCAGCATCTGGTGCCACAGGGCGACCAGGTGCTCGCCGTCCGCCCGAACCTGGGCGAGCCGCGGTGAGGCCGAGCCGTCGTCCTCGCCGATGAACTCGAGCATCAGCTCGCGCCCGCGGACCTGGACCGGATAGGGGACCAGCGGGCGGTGATCGGTGTCCCGGGTCAGCTGCCACAGCTGGGCCAGGGCCGCGAACTCGGCCATCGCCCACTGCCCGGCGATCAGGTCGCGGCCGAAATCGGTGCGTCGGGCCATCGCCCGGGTCTCCCGGGAGCGGCGCACCCGACGGCCCTCGAGATAGCCGGCGTCGCGATGGAACAGGCGGTGCTCCGCGCTGCGGTAGCGCTTGGCGGCCATCACCACCGTGTTACCGGCCGCCTCGTCGGTGCGTTCGACCAGGTGGACGTCGGCCTCCTTGCCCGTCTTGAGCACGCCGAGCTCGGTGTCCACCGCGCCCAGCGCGGTGATCACCCACGCGGGCAACGGGTCCGGGCCGTGCATGGCGTCGCCCCAGGTGGAGTAGTCCGGTTCCACGAAGGGCTCTGCGCTGTCGAGTTCGGGTGGGGCGGGGTGTGGCGGGAAGGACCGCTTCCTCAGCGGGAGGGCGTCGTCCTCGTCATCGAAGCGGGGGCGCCGGCGTCTCGCGGCGCCCGACAGCTCGGGCTGTTCCAACTCTGGCTCCAGGGTGGGGGTGTCGGGCAGATGCGGGCAGGAGGAACTCCGTGACGGTCATCTGGCCCTCCTTCCCGGCCCCAGCCGGAGCCGACGTGCGCGCGGATGTACCGACTGCCCAGCCTGCTGGGCCGGGGCAGCGCGAGCAACGGGTTTTCCGCCGGACAGCGCGCGGCGTGTTCGGGCCGGGCCGCCGGGCGTGCTTAGACTCGAGGACATCGCTGTGCCCTGCCACAGCGACGACCTTCCGCCCAGCAGCCCCGACCCGCCGAGGACGTCCGACCAGTGATCCGTTTCGAACACGTCACCAAGATCTACGACGGGTCGCGGCCCGGTTCGCGGGTGGCACGGGGCGGAGCCCGGGGCCCGAGCAGCACCGACGCTCACCCGCGGGCCGCGCTGGACGACGTCAACCTCGAGGTGGCCAAGGGCGAGTTCGTCTTCCTGGTCGGTTCGTCCGGGTCGGGCAAGTCGACCTTCCTGCGCCTGGTCCTGCGTGAGGAGCGGGCGACCAAGGGTCTGGTGCACGTGGCCGGCAAGGACGTCGCCCGGCTGGCCAGCTGGAAGGTCCCCGCGCTGCGCCGCCAGATCGGCGTCGTGTTCCAGGACTTCCGGCTGCTGCCGAACAAGACCGTGTTCGAGAACGTCGCGTTCGCCCTGCAGGTGATCGGCAAGCCGCGGCACGCGATTGCGCACACCGTGCCGGAGGTGCTCGACCTGGTCGGTCTGGGTGGCAAGGAGCAGCGCTTCCCCCACGAGCTGTCCGGCGGTGAGCAGCAGCGGGTCGCCATCGCCCGGGCCTTCGTCAACCGGCCGGCCATCCTGCTCGCCGACGAGCCCACCGGGAACCTCGACCCCACCACAAGCGTGGGCATCATGCGGCTGCTCGACCGGATCAACCGGACCGGCACCACGATCGTGATGGCCACCCACGACGACGAGATCGTCGACCAGATGCGCAAACGGGTCTGTGAGTTGGAGGACGGGAAACTGGTGCGCGACCAGGACCGCGGCGTCTACGGGTACACCCGATGAGATTCCAGTTCATCCTGAGCGAGATCGGCATCGGGCTGCGCCGCAACATCACCATGACCGTCTCCCTGATCCTGGTCACCGCGGTGTCGCTGCTGCTGCTCGGGGTCGGTGTGCTGACCCAGAAGCAGGTCGGCCTGATGAAGCGGTACTGGGACGACCGGGTCCAGGTCTCGATCTTCCTGTGCCCCAAGGACTCCGAGAAGGCGACCTGCGCCAACGGTGAGGTGACCCAGGCCCAGCGCGACCAGATCCGCACGGACCTCGCCTCCGCCCAACTGGCGCCCTACATCGACCAGGTCTTCTACGAGTCCAAGCAGGAGGCCTACCAGCGGTTCACCGAGGAGTACAAGGACAGCGTGCTCTCGCAGAACCTCACGGCGGACCAGATGCCCGAGTCGTTCCGGGTGAAGCTGAAGAACCCGCAGGAGTACGCGGTGGTCTCGCAGATGTTCCGGGACCGCCCGGGGGTGGACGCGGTCGAGGATCAGAACCGGGTGCTGGACAAGCTGTTCGCGTTGCTCGGCGGGCTGAAGTGGTCGGCCTGGGCGCTGGCGGCCATCACCCTGCTGTCCAGCGTGCTGCTGGTGGCCACCACGATCCGGCTGACCGCCTTCACCCGGCGTCGGGAGACCGCGATCATGCGCCTGGTCGGGGCCTCGAACCTGGTGATCCAGCTGCCGTTCGTTCTGGAGAGCCTGATCGCGGCCATGGCAGGTGCGCTGATCGCCTCGTTGATCCTGGTCCTGTTCACCCAGCTGGCGATCCAGGGTTGGCTCGCGGATCAGCTCACCGTCATCAATGATTGGGTGAGTTGGCGGGATGCCCTGGTGGTCGCTCCGTGGATCTTTGCGATCGGCATGCTCATCGCTGGCGTGTCGTCCTTCCTCTCCCTGCGCCGGTACCTCAAGGTGTAGGTGTCTCGACCTCCAGTCGAGGTTGAGGCTTGCCGTGGAGTGACGGCAGGTGGAGGGGAGTGGCCATGCGGCGTTCGACGCACTCTGCGCGAGGACGACGCCTGCTCGTCGTCCTGACCGCCGCAGGACTGTTCCTGGGAACCCCCGCAGTGCTGGTGCTGCCGAGCGCCAGCGCCGACTCGGTGAACGACCGGAAGAAGGACCTCGACGAGCAGATCGCCGAGCTGCGGGAGACTCTCGAGGGGGCCAACGCGGACTTCGTCGAGGCCGCCGTGGCGCTCAAGCAGACCGAAGGACGACTGGTCGTGGCCCGGTCGACCCTAGCCACCGCGCAGCAGCAGCTGGCAGACGCCACGGCCCTGGACCAGAAGCTGAGCGGGCAGCTCTCCTTCGCCGAGGCGGAGGAGAAGAAGGCCGAACGTGATCTCGCCGCCCAGGGCGCCGCTGAGCAGGACACCCGTCGGGTGCTCGGTCAGATCGCCCGGCAGACCTACACCGGCAGCGAGGTGACCGCGCTTTCGATCGTGCTCCAGTCCGAGAGCCCGGAACAGCTCACCGCGCGGCTCTCCTACGCCGGGGCGGCGCTGCGGGCGCAGAACGGCGCCATCGACCGGCTCAGCGTGCAGCAGGCGGAGATGCGGGCCCGCAGCACCCGGCTGGCCGCCGTCCGGACCCAGATCGAGGAGCTGAAGCGTCAGTCTGCCATCGTGGTCGCCCAGCGTGCCGCGGCGCAGCGCGCCGCCGCCACAGCCGAGGCCGAGGTGACCGGGCTGGTCGGCCAGCAACAAGCCGCGGTGACCACCATCAAGGGCAAGATCGAGACCGAGAAGCAGCGGCTGGACGCGCTCAGTGCCGAGCAGGCGAAGCTGAAGGCGATTCTGGCGGCGCGGGCCAGAGCCGCGGCGGAGGCCGCCCGGCGCAAGGCCCGGCAGCAGGGCCGCAACGCGGCGCCCCCGACGTCCTCCGGGGGGTTCCTCGCCCACCCGGTGTCGGCACCGATCAGCTCGGGCTACGGCATGCGGTATCACCCCATCCTGCACATCTCGCGGCTGCACACCGGCACGGACTTCGCCGCTGCCTGCGGTACCCCGGTCTACGCAGCCGCCGACGGTGAGGTGATCTCGGCGGGCTGGGCCGGCGGGTACGGCAACCGCGTGGTGATCGACCACGGCTACGTCCGCGGAGTCGGACTGGCCACCACCTACAACCACTTGTCCCGGATCTCCCGGCACGGTGGGTCGCTCTCGCAGGGGCAGTTGATCGGCTACTCCGGGACGACGGGGCTCTCCACCGGGTGCCACCTGCACTTCGAGACCCTCGCCAACGGCGAGTACGTCAACCCGATGCGCTGGCTCTAGCTGCCTACACTGTCCCGATGGCCAAGGATTCCTCGCGCACCGTCGTCGCCTCCAATCGCAAGGCCCGTCACGACTATGCGATCGAGTCCACGATCGAGGCCGGGCTGGTGCTCACCGGCACCGAGGTCAAGGCGCTGCGCGCCGGCCGGGCCTCGCTGACCGACGGGTTCGTCACCATCCATGCCGGTGAGGCCTATCTCGAGAACGTGCACATCCCCGAGTACTCCCAGGGCACCTGGAACAACCACGCCCCGCGGCGGCGGCGCAAACTGCTGATGCACCGGCACGAGATCGACAAGCTGGCCTCGACCCTGGCCGAGAAGGGGCAGGCCCTGATCCCGCTCCAGCTGTACTTCTCCGACGGCCGGGCCAAGGTCGAGCTCGGGGTGGGCAAGGGCAAGCGGGAGTACGACAAGCGGCACTCGCTCAAGGAGCGCCAGGACCGGCGGGAGACCGAGCGCGCGGTGCAGGCCCACAAGCACCGCTGAGGCGTGCTCAGATCGGGGCCGGGCGGCCGAACAGCCAGCCCTGTGCGCGGTCACATCCCATGGCGTGCAACAGATCTGCCTGCACCTGCGTCTCCACGCCCTCGGCGGTGACGGCCATCCCGTGGGCATGGGCCAGGGAGACGATGGCCGACACCACGGCGTCGGGGCGCCTGCCGGTGCCCAGCCGGGAGACGAACGAACGGTCGATCTTCAGGAAGTCCAGGTCGAAGCTGTCCAGGTAGGCCAGCGCGGAGTACCCGGTGCCGAAGTCGTCGATGCCGACCTGGAACCCGAGGCTCTGCAGCACCCTAAGCTCGTCGGCACGGTGGCCCGAGCTGTCGAGCAGACTGGTCTCGGTGACCTCGATCAGCAGCCGTGAGGGGTCCACGTCGTGTCGGCGCAGCGCGCTGAGCAGCCGGGTGCGGTACTCGGGGTGGTCGAGGGTGCGCGGGGAGACGTTGACCGCGATCTGCGGCGCCGGGCCGCCGCCGGGGGTGCCCAGGGCGGCGACGGCCAGCTCGGTGATCCGGCAGTCGATCTCCACCACCAGACCGGTGTCCTCGGCGATCTCGATGAAGTCCGCCGGCATCATCAGGCCCAGGCTCGGGTGCTCCATCCGGGCCAGGGCCTCGGCGCTGACGACGGCACCCGTGGCCAGGTCGACCACCGGCTGCAGGTGGATCCGCGCTCCGTCGTGGCCCAGCGCCGTCCTCAGTCGCCGTTCCCGTTCGATCCGCGAGTCCGCCCGAGAGCGCAACGCGTCATCGAACTGGGCGACCGCGTTGCGGCCGTTGTCCTTGGCCTCGTACAGCGCCAGGTCCGCCTCGCGATAGAGGTCCTCCATCCGGTGCGAGGGGTCGTCGCACCAGGTCACCCCGAAGCTTGCGGTGTTGGTGAGCGAGGAGGTGCCGGGCAGGGCGTACGGGCGGCACAGGCGCAGGCGCACCATGTCGGCCTGGTCGGCGAGCGCCTGCGGCGAGGGGCAGGGATGGATCAGGACGGCGAACTCGTCGCCACCGAGGCGGGCCACCGTGGCGCTGTGCGGCACGGCACTACGCACCCGGCTGGCCACCTCGACCAGCAGGGCGTCCCCGGCGACGTGGCCGAGGGAATCGTTGACGGTCTTGAAGCGATCCAGGTCGAGCAGGATCATGCCCAGGCCACGGCCGGGCCCGACATCACGTAGCGAGGTCTGGGTCTTGATCTCCAGGGCCATGCGGTTGTCCAGGCCAGTCACCGCATCGGTCAGGGCGAGCCGCTGCAGTTCGGCCTCGGTCATCCGCAATGCGGTGATGTCGATGACGTGCAGCAGCACCCGGGTCGCGGTCTCGTCGCGCTTGCCGGCCGAAGCGGCGTGCACCCAGACGTGACGCAGGGTGCCGTCGGCTCGGATCACCCGCACCTCGTCGGCCTGCACGCCGGATCCGGGGTCCAGGCTGCGCATCAGCGCGGTCCACAGCCGGTAGCGGTCCTCGGGGTGTACGAACTCTGCGCCCGTACGATCGACCAGCTCGGGCGAATCCAGCCCGACGAGTGTGGCCATGGCCCGGTTGATCCTGACCACGCTCACCCGTGGGGGATGCTCGTGGCGGTCGGCGATGCTCTCGGCGGTGACCGGGGGGTCATCGGGGTCGGGGGAGATCAGTTCGAGCATGGCCATGCCATGCGGGGCCTCGTCGAAGGCGAGCCGGAACTCCTCCCGGTTCGCGCGCAGCGCGGCCAGGGTCTGTTCCTGTTCGGTGACGTCCATCGTGGCGCCGATCACCACGCTCGGGGTGCCGTCCTCATCCCGAACCACTTCGCACCAGGCGTGCAGGTAGCGCAGGGCGCCGTCCGGAGGGATGGCACGGAAGACCAGGTGCCAACCTTCGCCGGCGTCGATCGCCGCCAGATCGGTATCGCCGAGCTCCACCCGGTCCTCGGGGTGCAGCAGTCGCTGCCACTGCGTGATCGTCGGCTGGGGGCCCGGGTTCAGGCCGAGCAGCGCGAACATCTCGTCCGACCAGGTGAGCTGGCCCGTGCGCAGGTCCCAGCACCACAGGGCGAGCCCGGTCAGCCGCTGGGCGGCGTCCAGCAGCAGGCGGGCGTTGACCGATCCGTCGTCGTCGACCAGGTCGGTGATCGCCGCGAAGACGTCGCCGAGTTCCTTGGGATGTTCTGCGGGGGCGCGGCCGACGCGTGGTGCCGGGACGAACGCGCCCGAGTTCCGCAGCGTCTGCTCCACGCAGGTCCGCTCCTCGGGGGTTCCAGTGCTCACTGTGTGACTGTCGACCAGCAATCGGGCCGCCTCGATCACCCGTTCGGGCTACTTCCCGTCACGATCCAGGCCCCATCCCGCGCCGACGGCGGTGATCGGACGCCAAGGGTCCCGGTCCGGAGGCCCCGCTCAGCGGGACCGTGGAGGGATGAACCGCCGCCTAGGGGCGGCCCCGGCCGCCGCTGCGATTCTTGCGCTTCTCGCCGGAGGGTTCACGGCGATCCCCGCGGCTGCCGGCGTCGCGACGTCGACCACCCATTGCACCGGGATCTTGACCGGCGCCGCGGACCAGCTCGCCCGGACCCTGGAGGCCAGGGTCACACCCGTGGTGGCGGCCACGGCGGCCCGCGTGTCCGTGTCTGTGTACGACTGGCGGACGGGGATCACCTGCACCTGGTGGCCCACCCGCGGGTTCGACTCGGCGAGCGTGATCAAGGTCAGTGTCGTCGCCACGCTCGTCTGGCAGCGGCAGACGCAGGGCCGCAGCCTGACCGCCACCGAGCGCACCCTCGCCCGCCGCGCCATCGTGACCAGCGACAACGACGCCACCTCGAGGCTGTGGTCGATCATCGGCCGGGGGGCCGGGCTGACCCGGTTCCTCTCCGCTGCGGGCATGACCACCACCCGGGTCTCGCCCACGGGCGCCTGGGGGCTGACCCAGATCCGCGCCACCGACCAGGTTCGGCTCCTCCGCCAGCTCAGCGACGGGCCACTGCTCGGGTCCGCTCAACGCGGCTACGTCCTGGGGCTCATGCGCGCCGTCACCTCGAGCCAGCGCTGGGGGGCGACAGCCGGGGCTCCTGCGGGGGCCACCATCGCCGTCAAGAACGGGTGGCTGCCCCGGCGCACGGCCGGGTGGCGGATCAACAGCATCGCCGACATCCGCACCGCCACCCGGCACTACGCGGTGGTGGTCCTGTCCGACCGCAACCCGAGCATGACCACTGGGATCCGGCGAATCGAGGCCATCGCCCGGGTGGCGAACCGGGCCCTGGCCGTGTGACCCGCCGTCCGGGGGAACAGAGGTGCCGCGGACGGCGTTACGCTTGTAGGCTGGGATCTCCAGCTGATTGCAGGACCAGGGGGTGACAGGCTTCGACGTCGTTCGACGACCCAGGAGAAGCGGGCCGAGAAGGTGACGTGATCTCGTAAACCTCGTCGCAAATCAATAACTGCCAACAAGTCGCAGTCCGCGTACACCCTCGCTGCCTAAGCGAGTGTGACGCCGTCAGCCCGAGGACGCCTTCGCCCCGGGATCTGGCGTCGCTAGAAGGCCACTGGCTGAAAGCCCGGTCACGGAGCTGATGCGACACAAACAGTGACTGAGCCCGGCTCGGCGACCCGCCTGTGGGATCGCCGGGGCTGAGAAAGGCCACAGCAGGCTGCGCCCGGAGAAGTACTGGCTCACCGCCGGCGGACGCGGGTTCGATTCCCGCCACCTCCACCGAAGCACTGCTGGACGGAGCCCCGACCGCGCCTCGCGGCCGGGGCTCCCGTCGTCTGACCCTCGGCGCCCGCCCGCGCCCCTTCGCCACCCTCTTCGTGATCGGCGTCAGATCGACGTTTCCACCCACGTGGCGGGTGCAGACGTCGATCTCGCGGCGATCACCGGGGAGAGCCGGCTACCAGGTCTATGTCGCTCAGGGTCGAGCACCAGCGGCCGGCAGGGCGTATCACGGCACCCGGCCGCCGGCTCTGACTACCCGACGGGCCGCTGCTGAAGGGAACCGCGCGATGGACGCGATAACCGTTCCGATCGACCAGACGCCCGCTCGCGAGGCGCCGAGCCTGGACGCGGCGACCGCGGAGCTGCAGTGGCCGCCGGTGCCGCTCGGCGGGGTCACCGAGTTGCGGGTGCATGGCGTCGGCGGCACGCCGCCGACGGAGATGCTCGACGTGGTCGACCCGATCCAGGTCAGCGGCGACCAGGTGGCCGGCTTCTGGCGACGCCGTCAGGACGCCGGTGCCGCCACGCACCGGGCCGAGGCGTACTCCTGGGGCGGACTGAACGGGCGCGGCTTCGCCGGTGCGTTGTGGCTGCTGGCCCTGCCGTTCGCGCTGGTGAACCTGGCCGGGTGGATGGCTCCGGTGAAGGGCAGGGCGGGCTTCCGCGGCGCGGTGCGCCTGGCCGGTCTCTGCGTCACCGCGCTCTACGTGCTCGGCAGCGTCACGGTGGCCACGGACCTGGTCGCCTACCAGTGCGCCGGCGGTTCCGAGCTCGGCCGGTCGGGGCGGTGCGCCGCGCAGTCCTGGTGGCTGATCGGCGCCGGGCAGCCGATGTCGGCGGTGCAGCACCGCGTACTGCTGGGCGCCCTGGCTCCGGTCGTGGTCGTCGTGCTGCTGCTGGCGGTCACCTTCCGCTCGCGCAAGGCCTACGAGGGCTGGGACGCCGCCGACGACGGCTCCGTGGACTCTCCGGCCGCCGTGGGCCTGACCCACCCCGGGTTCTGGCGCGGGCAGGCCTACGCGTCGATGCTCGCCGAGGTGCATGTCGCGACCGGGTTCACCTGCGTCGCCGTGGTGCTCGCGCGCAGCGCCTCCGTGCTGACCACGGCCGGGTGGGCCACGGCACTGGTCTGGCTGGGGGCGGCCGGCCTGGCCGGCTGTGCCCTGCTCACCGGCGTCACCCGCTACCGGGAGGCCCTGCCCCGGCGCCTCCTCGTCGCCTGGAGCCTGCTCCTGCTGATCGGCGCGATGGTGGCCTCGGTCTGGCCCACGCGAGTGATCACCCCGGCGGAGCGGCCACAGACCCTGCCCGGACTCGGCCAGGTGCTCAACGTCGTCAACGGGCTGCTCGTCGTCGCCGGCGCCTGGCTGCTGCTGTCGGGAATCGCGGGGCAGCTGGGCCGGCACCGGCACCGGGCCGCTCTCCTGCGGCGGGCCTTCACCCCCTTCGCGGTGGTCACGGTGGGCTCGGTGCTGCTGCTCACGGTGCAGGCCGGCACCACGTTGTGGCTCGCGCAGCGGCTCGGGTCGACGGCGGTGGCGATCGACGGCTCCGCCCCGGCCGCCGCCCGGCCGGACATGGTGATCGGCCAGCGGTATCCGCTGTACGCCATCGTGCTCTTCCCGGCGCTCCTGGTGGTGGTTCTGGTCGCGGGGCTGTCGGCCTGGCGCTCGGCGCGCGGACCGCTGGCCCAGGATCCCGCGTTCGACCGGCTGGTGGGCGCCTGGGGCCCGTCACGCCGGCTGCCGTCCGGTTGGGCCGACGGCTGGCCGAACCCGGTGACGCAGAGCGGGCTCCGCCGTGCCCTGCGCCGGCCACGGCGGATGCTCGCCGCGGCGGACTGGGTGGTCTGGACGGCCGGCGCACTCGCCGTCCCGGTGATCGCCGTGTATGTCGTGCTGTGGCTGCGAGCGGCCGCCTCGGGCGACTGGCCGGACGGTCACGTGGTGATCCCCGAGATGGCTCGCGTGCCGCCATGGGAAGGCATCTCGCTCTGGCTCCTGACGGCGCTGCCGGTGGCGGCGGTGTTCGTGCTGCGCCAGGCGCTGACCAAGCCGGGGGTGCGCCGGATGGCTGCCACTGCTTGGGACGTGGCCACGTTCTGGCCGCGATCGTTCCATCCGCTCGCGCCGCCGTCCTACGCCGAGCGGGCGGTGCCCGAGTTGCAGGGGCGTCTGGAACGGCTGTTCGCCGGCGACGGTGAGGACACCCGGGGGGCCGTCCTACTCCTCGGTCACAGCCAAGGGTCGATCCTCACCACCGCCGCCCTGGCCGGGTACCTCAGTCGTACGCCGCAGGTCGGCGAGGTGGCGATCGGGCACCGGCTCGCCCTGATCACCTACGGGTGCCCGCTGACCCGGCTCTACGCGCGCAACTTCCCCGCGTACATCGACGATGCGCTCATCGCGGACCTGCGCCGGCTGCTCGCGGACGACGACCCGACCGGGGAGCCCGGGGCGCCGCCCGCTCCGGGATGGCGCAACTTCTGGCGCGACACCGACCCGATCGGAGGGCTGCCGCTCGACCTCGTCGCGGTCGACGGCTCGCCGCACGAGCGCTACCTGCCCGACCCTCCGGCGCCCTGGTACCCGCGCGGGGACGCACGGCAACCCGTGCGCGGGCACGCCGAGTCGGGCTATCGGATGCAGGGACCCTTCGTCGAGCACGTGCACACCGAGCTGGACCGCCTGGGACGGCACCTGGCCTCCGCGCACCGAACCCTCACCCCGCCACCGCGAGACCCCGCCGATCACCAGGGTGAGGTCAGCGCGTCGCCTGGGTGATCAACGAGACGACCTGTGGGGCAGGCGACCTGGATCGAGCGGATGGAGTTGCCGTGCCGGATCCGGTCGATAACCGTCGTCGCGGGCGCCGCCTTCGTCCACAAACGTCCGATACGGTGCACGACGTGGCCCTCATCCCGGTGACGCACCAGTCCTGGCAGTTCGTTCCGCCGTTGGACCTGCCACTGTCGTTCCGGCACGAGAACGGCCGGTTCGGATCGCTGCGGCCGAAGCCGCTGGCTGGGCCGCCGCCGTGTGCCACCAGGCAGGTCATTCCGGCTGATGACCCGCGCAACCCGACCGGCGTCGACGTGCACTTCGCCAACCAGATCCACGAGGCAGTCGATCTTGCTGCCGCCGTCGGGGACTGCGTGTTCGCGGCGTACAGCGGGCGGGTGGTCGACGTCGAGACCGACCCGGCCGGAACACGCGGCAACGTCACCATCGATCATCATCAGCCGGGCCTCGGATTCGTCACCAAGTACAACCACGTCACCGATGTCAGCGTCGCCGTCGGAGACTTCGTCCAGAAGGGCGTGCCCTTCGCGGCGGTATCTGCCGAACCGGCCGAGTCGCATCTGCACTTCGAACTGTGGGCTGTGGTCGACCGCGCGGAAGCCAGCTCGCCGAGCTGGCCCGGCGACACCGATCTGGTGCCGATCGACCCGACCCGAGCGCTCTACGCCTGGGAACAACAGACGGCGGTCGACCTGGAGTTCGCCGCCGGACCGCGTGCGCCGCAACAGGTCGGGCTCACCCGGATCAACACCGTGCCGTTCTTCACCGCCACGTTCGACACCGGCAGGTCCACTGTCCTGCACGTTCCGATGTACTCACCGATGACGCTGGACGAACAGTTGATCGTCGACCTTCTCCGCGACGCGTACGCCCGCAACATCGACGTCACGCTGCGCTGGCGAGCATCGACGTTCTGGGGCCTCGATGTCGTGACGCAGGTCGAGCTTGCCTAGAGTCGACGTGTCGGGCGCCGGCGCCGTCCCGGTGTCAGCCGAGCTCGTCGAGCACGGATCGCATGTACTCCAGCGCCTGGCGATCGTCCAAATCGGGCGCTGACGACGAGCCCGAAGCGTAACCAGCCTCGGCCAACGCAACGACAGCCTCGGCGGCCATGGTCCGGGACGCGACGGCACCGAACTCGGTGGTTCCCTCGAGGAACCGGAGCACGCGTGCAGCCTCGGCTAACCGGCCGGCAGAGACCACCATGGTGACGAAGTCGATGCCCACCACGCTGGCCGCCACCAGGTTGTCCAGCTCGAGCAGCCCGTCGATGTAGTCGCGCAGGATCTGGAAGGCCTGCCTCCGCCGACCGTGTCGGAAGGCGGCGCGTGCCTCGATGGCCTTGTTGGCCGAGAGCGTGCGGTCGGGAAGGGCGACCTGGGTCGACTCGTCGAAGAAGTGCCCGGCGGTCTCGGATCTCCCCTGGAACGAGGCCGAGTACCCGAGCGTCTGCAGCGCCATGTGCAGCAGGGACGGTGGCCCGAAAGCCCGGCAGTGATCAGCCAGAGCCGAGACGGAGGCGTCGACGTCGGCGAAGCGCCCCATCCCCAGCAGCGCTCCGGCCGACATGACGTCGAGGAACGCGGCGAGATCCGACTCCCCGTCCTGCCGCAACCGGGCCGAGGCTTCCGGGAGGCAGTGCCGCAGAGCGGCTCCGTCCTTGGTCACGTAGGCACGCGCGTAGCGGGCCAGTGGATGGTCCGGCTCCCCGTGCTGCTGGACGAGTCGCTCGTAGGCGGCCTCGTCACCGTTCTGGGAGTAGCGCTCGGCTGCCCACAGCAGGCAGACGGCGCGCTGCGCCACCTCCTCGCGCGGGATCAGGGCGAGGATCTGCTCGCACCAGTCCCCGATCTCGTGCCGGCCTCGCAGCGCGACCTCGGTGCCGATCGGCCCCACCAGGGCCAGTGCCGACTCCCAGTCGCCGGCTGCACAGACCGAGTCGACGGCGCCCCGCAGGTTGGGCCAGAGCTCACCGAGGCGAGCGACGGCCTCGATCTCGTCTGGACCGCTGAGGAGCCGGCGGATGTGGGTGATCTCGGCAGTGCACCACCGGGCGTGGCCCGCCGCCGTGCGCTCGGCCTGGCCGTGCGCTCGCAACTGCTCGGCCGCGAACTGGCGCACGGTCTCCAGCAGCCGGAAGCGGCGGTGGAAAGGGCCGGATTCCGTGACGAGCAATGATCGCTCGACCAGCCCACCCAGGAGATCGGCCACCGCGAGATCGGTCACTGCGGCAGATCCGGTGTCCTCGGCGGCCACGGCCGCGGCCGCCGCCAGATCGAACGATCCACTGAAGATCGACAGTCGCTCCAGCATCGCCTGCTGCTGCGGCGTGAGCAGGGCGTAGGACCACTGGACGGTGGCCCGCAGGGTGCGGTGGCGCTCGGCGGCGGTGCGCCGTCCGCCGGTCAGCAGGTGGAGCTGGTCGTCCAGCCGGGACACGATGTCGGCCGGCGCCAGGCTGATCGTGCGAGCGGCGGCGAGCTCGATGGCCAGCGGGATTCCGTCCAGGCGACGGCAGATCTCCTCGATGTCTCCTCGGTGCAGCTGCGGATCGAAGGTCCGGTCCACCGCCCGCGCCCGCTCCACGAAGAGCTCGGAGCCCGCTCCGGCGGGATCCAGCGGATGCACCGTGAAGAGCTGCTCGTCACGGATACCGAGACCCTCCCTCGAGGTGGCGAGCACCGGGACGGTGGGGCAGCCCTCCGCGACGGTCTGGACGAGCCGGGCCGCACCGGCGATGACGTGTTCGCAGTTGTCCACGACGAGCACCGCCGGACGTGACTGCAGAACGGTGACGATCGACTGGGTCAGGGTCCGGCCCGGACGCTCGACGACTCCCAGGACGTCGGCCACCGCCCGGGCCACCTCGTCGTCGTCGGCGATCTCCGCCAACTCCACCACCCAGGCAGCACAGCCGCGTCTCACTGCCACGACCTGGGCAGCCGCCAGTGCCAGCCGCGTCTTGCCGATCCCACCGGTGCCCACCAGCGTCAGCACCGGCGCCCGGGCAAGGCCGTCGGCGACGGCGGCGACATCCTCGTCGCGACCGATGAGGCGTCCCGTCCGTCGAGGCAGATTGCCCCTGCGGCCTTCGGCCACCTCGACGACGCCGAACGTGACGGTCCCGGTGGGTGGCAGCACAGGCTGCGCCGTCCCCGGCCGTGGCGACCCCAGGCGCTCGTCCTGGGCGAGGATCAGCCGCTCCAGCTCGAGCAGGCGTGGCCCGGGTGCCACGCCGAGCTCCCCGTCCAGCTCGCGGCGGGCCCACTGGTAGGCGGCGAGCGCGTCGGCCTGCCGCCCCACCCGGTACAGGGCCGTCATCAGTAGCGCCGACAGCCCTTCACGGAACGGGTAGCGGGCACGCAGTTCGGTCAGCGGCCCGATGACCTCCTGCGGATCGATCTCCAGGCGTCGTTCGAGGTCGACCTCGACGGCTGCCAGCCACTGCTCGGTCAGTCCGTCCACCGTGGCGCAGAGGCCGGGGGCGGTGAGTCCGGCCAGGGGAGGGCCCGTCCATTCCCGCAGTGCCGCGCCGACGTCGCCTGCGGCGAGACGGCGCTGGAAGCGCACGACGTCGACCGCCTCCGGCGGCACGGCGAGCCGGTAGGCCGCGCCCACGCGGAGAATCGCCTCCGGGCCCAGGTTCCTGCGCAGCCTCGCCACATGCCACTGCAGGGCCTTCAGGGCCGTCGGCGGTGGCTGCTCACCCCACACGAGGTCCACCAGGCGCGTCACCGGGACCGCGGATCCGGCCGACAGCGCCAGGGCGGCGAGCACCGTCTGGGACTTGGCCGGGCCCACGGCCAGCGGCTCGCCACGGTCGGTGGCGGCGGTGACGCCCCCGAACACACGGATCTGCACCACGGCACTGCTCCCGACGGGTCGGCTACGAGCGACCCTCGCACACACCACGCGCACACCACGAGCACACCGGCGCCGCTCACAGTGATGGTGGGGACTGCGGCAGCGGCCACCCGAGTGCCATCGATGTGGAGGAGAGTCCAGATGTCCAGGCAGACGGCGGAACCCTACGCGGCCGCCCAGAGTCGTTCCCCCAGGGCTGCGGCACGCGCCGCAGGAATCCTGTACCTGATCAGTTGGGCTGCCTTCCTGGTCGGTGCATCGCTCCTCGCGCCGATGCGCGACGTCGGTCACGATCTCGCGGTCATCCACACCGAGAGCAGGCAGCTGATCGCCGGCGTCGTGCTGGAGTTCGGCGACGTCGCGGCCACCGTCGGCTTCGCCGTCGTGCTGCTTCCCTACCTCCGGCGCGGGGGCGAGGCGCTGGCACACGGGTACGTGGCCATGCGCGTGCTGGGCGCCACCGCGTATCTGGTCGCCGGTATCGCCACCGCGTCCTTGATCACTCTGAGCGAGGAGTACGTGGCGGCCGGCTCACCGAGCGAGGGCCCGTACCAGGTCGCCCAGGCGCTCGCCGTCGGGCAGAGCACGTGGGCGGTGTCCCTGGACGTCGTGCCCTTCCTGGTCGGAGCCGTTCTGCTGTACGTGCTGCTCTACCGCACCCGGCTGGTCCCTCGGTTCATCGCCGTCTGGGGGCTGGTCGGCGTGGTGCTGCTGGCGATCGCCAACCTCATGAACACCGACGTGACCGAGCTCGGTCTGGCGGCACTGCTGGTGGTCCCGATCTCCCTCAACGAACTCTTCCTGGCCGGATGGCTGATCGTGAAGGGCTTCGACGAGCGCGCGCTCGCGCCCTCGGACGCATCGACGCCGGCGGCCCTTCCTGCCGGGTCGCCGGCCTGGGTCGGCGCGGCGTCCTGAGCCAGGATCACCGAGGGGCCGCCGATACTCGGTGGCCCCTCGTTCGTCGGTGTCGGACGGCGCTCAGGGTGGCGTGCCGAGCAGGGCGGGGTGACAGTAGGAGGGTGCCTGTCGGCGGCCGGACGCTGCGCGTGCGAGGAGCGGGACTCCTCGTCGTCGCCTGTGCCGCCGGGCTGCTGCCGGGCTGCTCGACTGGTCCACCGGTCGGGGCGGCGGATGCGCCGGACGCGGACGTCGTCACCACCTTCGACGCCTCGGCGCTGATCGATCGCGGCATCTCCGAGCAGCTGGAGTTGGGCCCTGAGATCGGTGTGGACTACTCGGGGTTGCGTGCCGTCGTGGTGACGGTCGACGGACGGGTCGTGTTCGAGAAGTACTACGGCGCCTCACCCGAGGACGCTCACGACGTCCAGTCCGTGACCGCGAGCGTCGTGTCGACCCTGGTCGGGATCGCGGTGGGGGAGGGCAGACTCGACCTTGACGACCGGCTGGCGGTCCTGTTGCCGCAGTACGCCTCCTCGATGTCCCCACAGGTCGCTCGGGTGACCCTGCGTCAGATCCTCACCATGAGCGCCGGATTCAGCCAGCGGCTGCGCCGGGTGCGTTCGGGCTTCGAGCGCTCACCCGACTGGGTCCGCGACATCGTGGCCTCGGCCGACACTGCACCCGGCCGGCGGTTCGTCTACTCCGACGACGGCGCCCACCTGGTCTCGGCAATCCTCGAACGGGCCACGGGTGAGCCTGTGCTGCAGTACGCCCGCACCCGCCTGTTCGAGCCGTTGGGAATCCCCACCGATCCGGCCTACACCTCGGTCCTGGACGTCGATCGGCTCGACGGCTACCGCCGAGCCGACTTCGCCTGGCCGGTCGACCCGCAGGGTCACGCGGTCGGCCACCGCTGGCTCAAACTGCGCCCGATGGACCTGGCGAAGCTCGGACAGGTGTATCTCGACCACGGGCTGTGGCAGGGCCGCCGGGTTCTTCCCGCCGACTGGATCCGCCAGGCCACCAGCAATCAGAGCGCCCTGCCGGTCCGGGGACCAGGGCCGGTGCGGGGGTACGGCTTCGGGTGGTGGATCCGTTCCGCCGCAGACGATCCGGCCTTCGCCGCCCTCGGCTACGGAGGCCAGCTGGTCGAGGTGGTGCCGAATCTGGGACTGGTTGTGGTCACCGCGGTGGACGTGGCCTACGACGACGACACTGACCATGGCGTCGACGTCACCGTGATGGCCTCGCTCACCGAGTCGGTGATCGCCCCGGCAGTGCGTGGTCGCTCCTGACCCTACGTCGCCCGCGGCGGGGATAGGCTCGACGCATGGTTCGGAGGGGGGTCTTCGGCGTCGTGCTGGCGGTGCATCTGGTCGCGCTGTACACGCCCGAGACGGGCGCGCTGCCCTCGCCGGTGTTCGGCACCGACAAGCTGGTGCACATGGCCCTGTTCGCCATGGTGCTCTACGCAGGGGCGTGGGCGGGCGTCGCCGTCCGCCCGATGGTGGTGGCGCTGCTGGCGAACGCCGGGGTCAGCGAGCTCGCCCAGTACCTGTTCCTGGCCCGTCGTTCGGGCGACGTGTGGGACGCCCTCGCCGATGCGATCGGCGTCGGCCTGGCCTACCTGGCGCTGCACCGCTGGCCCGTTCCGCCCGTTCCGGCGCAGGAGCCGGCATGAGTGAGCTGGAGGCGCTCACCGGCCGGCTGTTGGTGGCCACGCCGCGCCTGGACGACCCCAACTTCCGCCGCACCGTGGTGCTGATGCTGGATCACAACGACGAGGGCGCGATGGGCATCGTGGTCAATCGGCCGCTCGAGGTCGACGTCGCCACCGTGCTGCCCGCCTGGCAGCCCTACCTGACCGCTCCGGGCCGCCTGTTCCAGGGCGGGCCGGTCGGGCTGGACGGAGCCCTCGGCGTGGTCGCGGTGCCCGGGGACGACGACGAGCCGGTCGGCGTCCGCCGGATCCTGGGCTCGCTCGGCCTGGTCGACCTGGACACCCCGCCGCAGATCGTTGCCGGGGGAGTGGCCGGTCTGCGGATCTTCGCCGGGCACTCCGGCTGGGGCGCCGGGCAGCTCGAGGACGAGATCGCCGAGGGTGCCTGGTATGTGGTGGACGCCGAGGCCCGGGACGCGTTCAGCGACACCCCCGGCGGCCTGTGGTGCGCCGTCCTGCGCCGTCAGCGGGGCGAGCTCGCCTTCCTCTCCACCTACCCCGAGGACCCGGCCTGGAACTGACCTAGACTCGGCGTCCATGAGCACGATGCCTCCCGACCCCGCGCCGCTGTCGTCGCCACTGTCCTCGCCCGATGTGGGCGGGACCGCGCTGCTGGACCGTGAGCTGGTCGATCAGCCGGTCGAGCCGGGCGACCACGAACGCTTCGCGCACTACGTGCGCAAGGAGAAGATCGTCGAGTCCGCGGTGACCGGCATCCCGGTGATCGCCCTGTGCGGCAAGGTCTGGGTGCCGGGGCGCGACCCGAAGAAGTTCCCGGTCTGTCCGGTGTGCAAGGAGGTCTTCGACGGCCTGCGCAAGCCCAATGACGGCGGCGACGGGTCCGGCTCGGGGGGTTCCGGAGGGTCGGGCGGCTCTGGCGACTGACGCGCCGGCCGGCTCCCTCTGGTCCGCGGGGTACCGCACCACCACGACGGCGATCGTCGCCGTCGTTCTCCTGGTGGCCTTCGAGGCCTATGCCGTGGTCACGGCGATGCCGGTCGCCGCGCAGGCCCTGGGCGGGGTGCGCGACTACGGGTTGGCCTTCTCCCTGTTCATGACCACCTCGCTGGCCGGCATCGTGCTGGCCGGCGGGTGGAACGACCGGCACGGGCCGGCCGGGCCGATGCTGCTCGGTCTGGCCACCTTCGCCGCCGGTCTGCTGCTGTGCGGTCTGGCGGGGAGCTTCGCCGTCCTGCTCGCCGGGCGGGCGATCTCCGGGCTGGGCGCCGGCCTGGAGATGGTCTCGCTCTACGTGCTGGTGGCCGGCGCCTACCCGCCGCCGCTGCAGCCGCGGGTGTTCGGAGTGATCTCGGCGAGCTGGGTGCTGCCGAGCCTGATCGGCCCGCCGATCGCCGGCTTCCTGGCCACCCAGGTCTCCTGGCGGGCGGTCTTCCTGGCCGTGCCGCCGTTGGTGGCCCTGCCGATCCCGGTGCTGAGCGCCCGCCTGCGCGCCCTGCGCCCCGGCGAATCCCCGGCGGACGCCGCGAGCGCGCGAACGCTGGTGGTGCGCGGCAGCGTGCTGGCCGGGGCGGCGGCTGCGCTGCAATGGGGTCTGCACGGCGCCGGTCGGCTGCCCGGACCCGTGGTGGCCGGCGCCGGTGCGGTGCTGGTGCTGGCCGTGCTGCCGGGGCTGCTGCCCGCCGGCGTGTTCCGGGTGCGGCGGGGGCTGCCCGCGCTGGTGGTGTTCCGCACGATGATCACCGCATCGTTCTTCGGCGCCGAGGTGTTCGTGCCGCTGATGCTGGTCGAGCAGCGAGGACTGGCTCCGGGCCCGTCGGGCCTGGTGCTGACCGCCGGCGCTGTCGGGTGGTTCGCCGGTTCGTGGGCCCAGGGGCGCCCTGGGCTGCGGCTCGAGCGCACCACGCTGGTCAGGATCGGCGGGGTAACGCTCGGGGTGGGCGTCCTCGCCCTGACCGCGGCCCCGGCGGCGGCCGTGCCGGTGCCTTTGGCGGCCGCCTTCTGGGCCGTCGCCGGTCTGGGCATGGGGTTGTCGATGGCCTGCTCGAGCGTTCTGCTGCTGCGTCTGTCGGCTCCTGAGGAACAGGGGCGCAACGCCTCGGCCATGCAGATCGGCGACTCCCTGGGCGGCGTGCTCGGGATAGGCATCGCCGGTGCCGTGTTCGCCGCGGGTCACGACCCCGCGGGCGACGACACCGGTGTGTACATGCTGATCTGGCTGGTGCTCGGGGTGATCGGCCTGTTGTCGGCGGTGGCCGGGGCTCGGATCAGGCGCCCGCGCGGCGACGAGGTCAGTTCTCCTGAAGCTTGTCCTTCACGAACTCCTGGGCCTGGTCGACCTGGCCGGTGAACTTCCCGCCGGTCTTGTCGTCGACCAGGTCAGCGGCCTTGTCGACCGCCGCCTCCACCTTGTCGGCGTGCTCGGCGGCGAGGTCCTTGGCCTTGTCGAGGAAACCCATCACGAACTCCTTGGAATCGGCGGCTGGAGAGGACGAGCGTAGCCGGGCCCGGCCGCCCGTGGGCTCAGTGGTTGCCCTTGAGCACCATGCGCATGATCCGGGCGTTCAGGATGAGGAACCGGCCGGTCTGGATCAGCAGGTTCTTGCGGGCCTTGGGCGTGCGGTCGGTCGGGAGTGGGGCGGCGGCGATGGCGCGGTCCGACTCCAGCAGGGCGGCGTCGTCCCGGGGGGTCGGCGAGGGTGCCGGTGAGGGCGTGGGAAGGGTCATCGATCACTCCGGAATGAAGTGCCAGCCCGGGCGGGCCTTGGCCTTGTAGATGAACAGGTAGTGGAGCATCAGCTTGAGCCAGTGACCGGCCAGGCCGATCTCGCCGATGGTGTCGTCGAGGCTGCGGCGGTGCCCGGGGTACTTCTGGTAGTCGGGCACCACCGGGTACATGGTCATCGCCGCGGCCGATCGGTTCCGCAGCCCCGTGCCGGCCGAGGCCACGCAGGCAGCACCCATGTCGGCCATCGAGGCCTCGTGCGTGTGTGCCGTGGCGCCCTTGGTGATGCGCTCGACGATGGTCAGCGCCACCGTCTTGCCCATCACGCCCGAAGGCATGCCGGTGCGGGGCGGGGACGGCGCGACCATGGTGCCGTTCGGACTCTTGCGCGGCCGGGAGATCTGGTGCGGTGGCGCGAAGGCGATGCCCACCGCGAACACCCCCGGGCAGGCCGGGCTCTCGTAGGTGTTCGGCCAGTCATCGGCCCGCCAGTCGTCGTAGCCCTTGGCGGTGTAGTCGGCGTCCACCTTCATGAACCCGCTCGGCGCGAACACCTTCTCGGTGATCTCGGCCCCGGTGCGGTCGTAGGCGACCAGATCGGCCCCCGGAACGGCGGCAGCAGCATTGCGAAGTCGAAGGCCAGCTCGTAACGGGTGCCGTCGAGCTGCTCGTAGTGCACCACACCCGGCTCGACCCGCTCCACGTGCGCACCGAGGATCGCCCGGACGCCGCGCTCGCGGAACAGGGACTCGGTCCACAGCGTGCTCGTGGTGCGGAAACCCACCGTCGTCCCACGTCACCACGTCGCCCGCCGTCTGCCGTGGGGATGTCGTCCGGCGTTCAGCGGAATAGCACATCGGGCGTCGGCTCGCCCGCACCGGCGACGGCTCGGTGAGTCGTTCCGCGAGCTTGGCTAGGGTCCATTGCTCGTGAGTGTCCGTGGGCAGCAGCGCAGTACGGGACACCTCTCACCCGCATTCCCCGCCCGTGCCTCCTGGGGCACGGCGGCCAAGTTGCGGGCCTGGCAGGAACGCGCTCTGGCCGCCTATCGCGAGGCCGGGCCGCAGGACTTCCTCGCGGTGGCCACCCCGGGTGCCGGAAAGACCACCTTCGCCCTGCAGGTCGCCTGTGACCTGCTGGAACGCGGTGTGGTGCAACGGATCACCGTGGTCTGCCCGACCGAGCACCTGAAGAGCCAGTGGGCCGACGCCGCGCACCGGGTGGGGATCCGGCTCGACCCGACCTTCCGGAACAATCAGGGCGCGCACGCCCGGTCCTACGACGGGGTCGCTGTCACCTACGCCCAGATCGCCACCCGACCGGCCTTGCACCGGGCCCGTACCGAGGCCGCCCGCACCCTGGTGATCCTGGACGAGATCCACCACGGCGGGGATGCGCTGTCCTGGGGGGACGCCATCCGGGAGGCCTTCGAGCCGGCCACCCGGCGGCTGGCCCTGACCGGCACGCCCTTCCGCTCCGACACCTCCCCGATCCCGTTCGTCACCTACAGCGAGGACGCCGCCGGGGTGCGTCGCTCGCGGGCCGACCACAGCTACGGCTACGCGGAGGCGCTGAGCGACGGCGTCGTCCGCCCGGTGATCTTCCTGTCCTACTCGGGCGAGATGCGCTGGCGCACCCGGGCGGGGGACGAGCTGAGCGCGCGCCTGGGTGAGCCGCTCACCCGCGACGTGACCGCCCATGCCTGGCGCACGGCGCTGGACCCGACCGGGCAGTGGATCCCCGCGGTGCTGGCCGCGGCCGACCAACGGCTGACCCAGGTGCGCCGCACGGTGCCGGACGCCGGGGGCCTGGTGATCGCCACCGACCAGACCACGGCCCGCGACTATGCCGCACTGCTGTCGGAGATCAGCGGTGAGAAGCCGGTGGTGGTGGTCTCCGACGACGCGACGTCCTCGCAGCGGATCGAGGAGTTCACCACCTCCGACGCGCGCTGGATGGTCGCCGTCCGGATGGTCTCCGAAGGGGTGGACGTGCCCCGGCTCGCGGTCGGGGTCTACGCGACGTCGACGTCCACCCCGCTGTTCTTCGCCCAGGCCGTCGGCCGCTTCGTGCGGGCCCGGCGGCGCGGCGAGACGGCGTCGATCTTCCTGCCCAGCGTGCCGGTGCTACTCGGTCTGGCCGGCGAGCTCGAGGTCGAGCGCGACCACGCCCTCGACGTCCCCTCGCGGGACGGCGAGTGGTCGCCGGAGGAGGCCGAGCTGGCCGCGGCCAACCGGGCCGAGAAGGCGTCGGACGCGTTGGAGGGCAAGGCGTTCGAGGCGCTGGAGGCGCAGGCTACGTTCGACCGGGTGCTGTTCGACTCCCAGGAGTTCGGCACCGCGGCCGAGGTCGGGAGCGAGCACGAGCAGGGTTTCCTGGAGCTGCCCGGTCTGCTCGAGCCGGAGGAGGTCACCTCCGCCCTGCGCCAGCGCCAGGCCCGTCAGCTGTCCGGTCAGAAGCGGGGTGCGACGGTGGTCGAAGTGGCCACCCACCGCGAGGTCACGGCACTGCGCAAGGAGCTGCATACCCTGGTCGGGGCATGGGCCAGGCGCACCGGGGCGCCACACGGCGTGGTGCATGCCGACGTGCGCCGCAGCTGCGGCGGCCCCGAGGTGGCCAAGGCCAGCGCCGAGGAACTGACGGCGCGGATCGCGACCATCCGCAACTGGTTCGTCGGCCGCCGCTAGAAGCCCGCGAGAACCCGCTCATGCTCCGCGGGGGTACATCAGACAGCGTTGTCAGAGGCCCAAACATGTACCCCCGCGGAGCATGAGCAGGTTTCGGCGTGAGTGGGTTCAGGCGGGGCGGACGAGGCGGTGCAGGGTTTCGGGGTCGGCGGCCAGGTCGCGGTAGAGCTCGCGGACGGGGCGCAGGGTCTCGATCAGGATCTCGGTGACCGCCCGCTTGAGCTGGCCCGCCCCGTGCAGCCCGTACAGGGCGGCGATCGGGGTGCGGTCGGTGAGCGCCCCGAGGATGCCCGCCAGGTTGGCCACTCCGGGGCGCAGCTGCGGGTCGTAGCCGAGCAGCGGGTCGAGGTCGGTGTTCGCCTTGCGGATCGCCGCGGCCACCAGCAGTGGCCCGTCCAGAAGCCGGACGACGCCGCGCCCGTCCCCGGGTGCGGAGCCCATCGGCACCCGCGGCTCGCGCAGGTCGTAGATCACCGGACCGGAGGCGATCTCGACCACGTCGTGGGCGCGGATCGGCCCGCCGGCACGCTGGAAGGAGACCGAGCCCAGCCCGCAGGCCACCAGCGCCGCGGCCAGGTGCGCGGCCTCGGCAGCCTCGCCGCCGATCACCACGGTGAGCTCCACCCCCGGGTCGGCGGCCAGGGCACGCAACCCTCGCACCGGCCCCAGGTAGTCGCCCAGGTGCAGCGTCCGGGCCGGTCCGAACTCGTGCACCGCAGGCCGGCGCGCGATCGGATCGGTGGGAAAGCGCTCGCCCACCACGGTGATCGGGGTCTCGGGCATGATCAGGTCGACCTCGACCGGATGTGCTCCAGCACCTGGTCGCCGACGTACTCGGCGATCGCCAGCGAGGACGTCGCCGCGGGGGAGGGCGCGTTGCGCACCGCGGTGACCGCGCCGAGGTGGTTGATCCGGAAGTCGTCGACCAGCGACCCGTCCCGGTCCACCGCCTGGGCGCGCACCCCGGCCGGCGCCGGCACCACGTCGTCCGGCCCGACCTCGGGAACGTACTTGCGGGCCCGGGCCATGTAGAGCTTGCGCGAGGCGGAGCCGGCCATCTCCTCCACGCCCATCCGCCAGTGCTTGCGGGCCAGCGTGCGAAAGCCCGGCCAGGCCAGGGTGTCCTTGAGCTCGCCCAGGGACAGGCTTTTTCGCTCGTACCCCTCACGGGCCAGGGCGAGCACGGCGTTCGGGCCGACGTCGACCCGCCCGTCCACCCGCTTGGTGAAGTGCACCCCGAGGAAGGGGTAGTTGGGGTCGGGCACGGGGTAGATCAGCCCGTTCACCAGCGGTGTGCTCTCCGGGGTGAGGGTGTAGTACTCGCCGCGGAAGGGCACGATCGCCGGCTCCGCGTCGTCCCCAGCCCACCGGGCCACGACGTCGGACTGCAGCCCGGCGCAGATCACCAGCCGGTCGAAGGTGAACAGCTCCCGCGGGGTGTGCACGTCCACCACGCCGGCCCGCTGCACGATCCGGGTGACCGGGGTGCTCAGGCGCACCGTGCCGCCGGCCTTGACCACGTCGTCCGCGTAGGCCTGGGTGATCGCCACGAAATCGGTGATCGCCGTGTGCGGGGAGTGCAGCGCCTCGACCCCGGCCGCGTGCGGCTCCAGCTCGCGGATGCCCGCGGCGTCCACCGAGATCAGCCCGGTGACGCCGTTCTCGGTCGCCCGCTGGCGGATCCGGTCCAGCGCGGCGCGCTCGGTGTCGTCGACGGCGACCACGAGCTTGCCGCACTCGGTGTAGGGCAGGTCCTTCTCGGCGCAGTACTCCTTGAGCAGCGCCATGCCGCGCCGGCACAGGGTCGCCTTCAGCGAGCCCGGGGCGTAGTAGAGGCCGGCGTGCACCACGCCGCTGTTGTGACCGGTCTGGTGGGCGGCGACCCGGTTCTCCTTGTCCAGCACGGTCACCTCGGCTCCGGGCATCAGCTGGGTGAGCCGACGAGCCACGGCGAGACCGACGATGCCGGCCCCGATCACACCGATCCGGTCGCTCGACCGAGTAGTGGACACGAGCTTTCCTCCGAACGACGACGCAACCTGTCGCTCCACTATCTCGCACCCGTGCGCGGAGACGTCACGGCACCGGGAATTGCCCCTCCCGGACCACCTGCACCGTGGCCAGCGTGGGGTCGGCGGCGTAGGCGATCCGTCCGCCCTCGGCCTTGACCTCGGCGAGGGCGTCCAGTGCCCCGGCGGTGATCCGCTCGCCGGGGGCCAGCACCGGCACCCCGGGCGGGTAGGGCGCGATCACCTCGGCGCAGACCCGGCCCGCCGCCTGCGCCCAGGCCACGCTCTCGTGGTCGGCGAAGAACGCCTCCCGGGGCGAGAGCACCTGGTCGGCCTCGACCGTCCAGGCGGCATGGGTGACCGCCGCGCGGGCCTGGCCGCGGTGCCGCTCCACGGCGACGATCACCGCGTCGACCAGACGTGTCACGGTGCTCTCGTCGTCCGCCAGGGTGACCATGGCCACCAGCGTGTCCCGGTCGGCCATCTCCACCGGCAGCCCCGCGGCGACCAGGTCAGCCTCGACGGCGTGGCCGTGGGCCCCGGTGCCGGCCAGCAGCAGCACCAGCTTGGTCGGGTCCAACCGGGCCAGCGTGAGCGGATCGAGCACGCCCAGGCCCGGCACCTCCACCAGCCGTCGCCGGGCGTCGGCGACCAGCGCCAACAGCTGGGCCGCCAGGTCGCGCCCGTGCCCGGCGAGCAGCGCCCGGGCGGCGTCCAGGCTGGCCAGGATCGATCCCGAGGGGGAGGTGGTGTGGCCGACGTCGAAGGCCCGCTCCAGCCGGTCCGGGTCGAGCAGGCCGCCGCTGCGGGTGGTCCGTGCCACCACGAACGCCGCCTGATTGGCCGCGGGGAGCGCCTTGTGGGCGCTGGTCACCACGGCGTCGGCGCCGGCCGCGAGCGGGTGCGGGGGCAGCGCGGGGTGGCTGCCGAAGTGAGCGCCCCAGGCGGCGTCGATCAGCAGCGGTACGCCGGCGGAGTGCGCGGCGTCGGCCAGCGCGGGGATGTCACCGCAGGTGCCGACGTAGGAGGGGTCGGTGAGCAGGACGGCACACGCGTCGGGGTGCGCGGCCAGGGCGGCGGTGACGGCGCTCGCCTCTATGCCGAGCGGCAGGCCGGTGGCCGGGTGCAGCCGCGGCCGCACCCAGACCGGTACCAGACCGGCCAGCATCAGCCCGAGCAGCAGCGAGCGGTGCAGGGTGCGCGCCACGATGATCTTCTGTCCGGGCCGGCCGGCGGCCAGGGCAAGGGTCTGGTTGCCATGGGTGGATCCACCGACCGAGAACCGGCACCAGTCGGCGCCGAAGTGGGCCGCGGCGCGCTGCTCGGCGTCGTCCAGCAGATCGTGGGCCGCCTTGATCGGCGCCAGAGCGCCGTACAGCGGTAGGTCGCCCCGCACCACGTCGCCGACCAGGTCGGTGCGCTGCTTGTGCCCGGGCACCACGAACGGAGCCAGGACGCCGTCGCGCACCCGCTGATCGGCGGCCAGCCAGGCGGCGAGCAGGGGAGCGTCCGCGGCCAGGCCGAGGGGGTCGCGGGGGTCGGGCAGGTCTGCGGAGGCATCGGCCTCCAGTGAGAGCTGGGTCACGTGCTGCACCCAACCACCGTCGCCCCCCGGCGACCAAGCACGCCTGGCCGGCGCATGATCCCCGCGCGCCTGGCCGGCCCGCGTGATCGCCGTCTGTCATGGAATCGTCCCCACCCGGTGGGGTGAAACCCCATGACAGACAACGATCACGGAGCGGGGCGGGGTGGGGGTGATGGTGGGGGTGTCAGCCGGCCAGGGGGAAGGGCTCGGGGCGCTGCTCGGGGGTCGACCCGGTGCCGGCGGGTGCCGGTGGGGTGACCGTCCGGGCCGGGCGGTCGAGGCGGGTGGCCGTCAGGCTCAGCCGGGCCCGGTTCTGCTCCACCCCGGGCAGCAGCACCAGGTGCAGCTGGACACCGGAGGCGTCGGGGTCCCTGAGCGCGACCTCGCCGGTCCAGTCGCTCAGCTCGCCGCCGGCCAGGCGGCGCACGGCCGCGCGCACGGGGTCGTCGTCCAGCAGGGTGCCCAGCGTGACGCCGATCAGATCGGCCGCGCCGGCCGGGCCGGCCCCGGCGATCTCGGCCAGGGCGCGGTTGGCGTGGGTGATCACGGCGTCGGTCCCGGTGCCGGGCAGGGTCACCAGGTCGAGCAGGGCCAGCCCGGAGCGGGCGTGCTCGTAACAGGCGCGGTAGGCCTCGGTGGCGCGGGTGGCCGCGGCGGCGGCCTCAGCCGGGGCCGGGATGCCGGCGACGTCCTCGAGTCGGAGCAGGGTGCGGACCCCGAGCGGCACCAGGCACGCGCTGACCATGACCAGATGGGTCGAGGAGAGCACCGTGCCCGGCCAGAAGGCGGCCATCGCGGCACCGACGCAGGCGAGGGTCTCAGGTGGGCGCAGCCGCGGACGTCGCAGCCGCCGGCGGTCTTCCCGCGCGGAGGCCACTGCGGTGGCAGCGACCATGGCGACCCTCCCTGACGGGTCCGAGCAAGTGGTGTCGGGATCATGTCGGCCGTCGCCGGCCGGGGCTTGAGCCGGCCGGGTGATTACGCTGTCGCGATGGGCGATCGAGTGGGCGAATGCGACGACGTCCGGAGCGAGGTGCTGCGCGCGTTGGCGGCGGGACTGCCCGATCATGCCCTGGTCACCGATCCGGATCTGCTGCAGAGCTACCGCACCGACCGGGCGATGTTCTGCCCGGCCGGGATGCCGCTCGCCGTCGTCCTGGCCCGGGAGACCGCGCATGTGCAGCAGGCCTTGGCCGTGGCCACCCGCTTCGGCCTGCCGGTGGTGCCCCAGGGCGCACGTAGCGGCCTGTCGGGTGCGGCGAACGCGATCGAGGGTGGCCTGGTGGTGAGCACCGAGAAGATGACGTCGGTGCTCGAGGTCGATCCGGGCAACCGGTTGGTGGTCACCCAGCCGGGCATCTTCAACGCCGACCTCTCCCGGCACGTCGAGCAGTACGGGCTGTTCTACCCACCGGACCCCTCGAGCTGGGAGTTCTGCTCGATCGGGGGCAACATCGCCACCAACTCGGGCGGCCTGTGTTGCGTGAAGTACGGGGTCACCTCCGACTACGTGCTGGGCCTGGAGGTGGTGCTCGCCTCGGGCGAGGTGATGCGCACCGGGCGGCGCACCGTCAAGGGGGTGGCCGGCTACGACCTGACCCGGCTGTTCGTGGGCAGCGAGGGCACTCTCGGGGTGATCACCGAGGCGACTCTGGCGCTGCGGCCGGCGGCTCAGCGCCCGCACACGGCGGCGGCGCTGTTCGGCTCGGCGCGCGATGCCGCCGACACCGTCGCCGCCGTCGTGGCGGCAGGCCTGGTGCCCAGCCTGCTGGAGATCATGGACTCCACGACGCTGCGGGCGGCGAGTGACTACCTGAGGGCCGATCTGCCGGAGGACTGCGCGGCCCTGCTGCTGTGGCAGTCCGATCTGGGCGGTGACGCGGGCCGGGCCGAGATCGCGGCGCTGGGCGAGGTCGCTGCCGCACACCGCGGCGAGGTGATGGTCGCCGACGACCCGGCCGAGGCCGACCTGCTGATGGCCGCCCGACGCAGCGTGCTGGTGGCGCTGGATGCTCTCGGCACCACCCTGATCGACGACGTGTGTGTACCCCGCACCCGGCTGGGGGATCTGTTCGAGGGCGTGGAGCGGATCGCCGCCGCCCACGGCCTGGTGATCGGGGTGCTGGGTCACGCCGGCGACGGCAACATGCACCCGACGGTGGTCTTCGACGCCGCCGACCCGGAGGCCACCGCCCACGCTCGTGCCTCCTACGGCGAGGTGATGGACCTCGGTCTCGCCCTCGGCGGCACGATCACGGGTGAGCACGGGGTCGGTGTGCTCAAGCGGGAGTGGCTGGCCCGTGAGATCGGCGAGGTCTCGCTGCGCGTGCACCGGGACCTCAAACGGGCCCTCGACCCGGCGGGGATCCTCAATCCCGGCAAGGTCTTCGACCTCGCAGCTTCATGATCGCCGTCTGGCATGGCTGTTCTCCCCACGTGCCGGGGGTAGACCCATGACAGACGACGATCAAGAAGGAGTGTCCCGGAATATCCCCCAACGAGGGGATATGACACCGGGAAGGGCTACTTAGCGCACATCGTCCACAACGCTCCGACAAGAAAGTTCGTGGCGAATTGGGCACTCAGAGCGACCTGCGTGGCACTCTGAGTGCATGAACCGGGCTGCGTCAGGGGTGGCGGCCCCCGAGGGTGCTCCTGCCCTTCGGGTGGTGCAAGGGCGACATCTACGCCTTGACCTGCTCGAACGCTCCATCGCGCGGGTGGAGACGCTGCTCGCGACGATGCCCGACGAGAGCGACCCGGCGACCGCGCGGATCTGGCTCGACGACGCCGAGACCCTGCTCGCCCTGGCCGGCGACTTCGACCGGGCGCGGTTGCTGCGCGCCTGTGCCGTCGTTTGCGACCAGCTGGGCGAGACCGCTCAGGCGGCCACCGGCTACACGGCTGCCGCGATCGCTGCCCTGCGCAGTGACGAGGTGTCCGAGGCGCTCGATCTCGCCGTCCGCGGGCTGGTCGCGTTCGAGTCGCTGCCCGCCGATGCGGCGGATCCCCTGGTCGAGTCGCGGATGGCCTACACACTCGGTCAGCTGTGCTGCGAGTTCTTCGACTACGAGCGGGCGTTGCGCTTCGCGGAGATCGCCGTCAGCGAGCTCACTCCGGCGGGCCAGCCCAGGCGCTGGACGGCGGCGGCGAGCCTGCTCGCCGAGGTCGCCCTGGTCCGGGCCCGAGAGCTGGGCCCTGTCGAGTGCCGGGCAGCGTTGCTGGATCGGGCCGAGCACGTCGCGCGTCGCCTGATGGCCTACGCCGAACCGCAGGAGGTGCGTGCGGTCACCGGCCCTCGTCTGCTGGCCGACGTGCTGTGCGAGCGGGGACACGCCGAGGATGCCTGGTCCCTGCTCGAACTCGCCGCCGGGGCGGCGGCCGGCTTCCACCTGGCCGGGCGGGCCGCGGCGCGCCGGGAGCTGGTCGCCCTGCAGCTGGGCCGGGGCCGCTGTCTGCACCTGCTCGACCACCCTGAGCAGGCGCTCACCGAGCTGGACGGCGCCCTCGCCGCGCTGGACGACGACCGGGACCTCGCCGACCATATTCAGGCCCTGCGGCTGCGCGCCATGGTCCTGGAGCAGGCCGGCGACGTGGCGGGCGCCCTGGCCGACATGCGCTCCCTCGCCGAACAGGTCTGGGTGCGTCACCAGCGCCAGATCGGCGGCTTCATGGACCAGGTCTGGGGCCGGGCCGGCGCCGAGGGCCGCCGTCGCGATCTGGAGGCCCGCGAGCAGGACCTGATCCGCACGGCGGAGCAGGATCCGCTGACCGGGCTGGAGAACCGGCGCGGGGTGGAGCGGTTCTGTGCCGCGATGGCGCCGTCCGAGCCGGTCTGCCTCGTGATGATCGACATCGACCACTTCAAGGACGTGAACGACCGGTTCGGTCACGCGGCCGGCGATGCGGCGCTGCGGGAGGTGGCTGCCGTGCTCAGCGCCTCCGTGCGCTCGGTGGACCGGGTCGCCCGCTGGGGTGGCGAGGAGTTCCTGATCGCGCTGCCGGCCGGGTCGGGCGAGCTCGGTGCCGAGGCGGCCTCCCGGGTGCGCCGCCGGGTCGAGGCGCACGACTGGCGCAGCATCGTCGAGGGGCTGGCGCTGACTCTGAGCGCCGGGGTGGCCTGCGGCCCGGCCGGAGAGATGTCCGCCGTGCTGCACCGGGCGGACGCTGCCCTGTACGAGGCCAAGCGAGCCGGCCGGAACCGGGTCGTCACGGGATGAATCGGATCGCCTGCGTTCGGTAGCCGCCGAGCCGATCCCGGTGCGCCGGTGCCGCGTTTTCTCGGAGAGATCGCTGGGATGGTGCACTCTTGTGCCATGACTTCCTCGCAGCCCCCTGGCTGGTACCCCGACGCCACGCTGCCCGGCTACGAGCGCTGGTGGGACGGCGGCGCTTGGAGCCCGGTCACGCGCCCGATCGGCGACCTCGGTGCCCCGGCCCCTGCGGCCCCGGCCGCGCCCGAGGCCCCCTCCGCCCTGGTCGGTGACTCCGACTACGGACAGTCCGGCGGCTACTCCGCCCCGAGCGCGGCCCCGTCCTACGGGCAGCCCGAGCAGCAGGCCCCGGCGGCGCAGTCGTGGGGCGCGCCGTCCGAGCCCGCCTGGGGTTCACCGGGCGAACCTGCGGCCCCCGCGCCGCCTGCAGCCTCGCCCTACGAGCAGCCGGCGACGCCGTACGGCCAGCAGCCGGCGACGCCGTACGGCCAGCAGCCCGGCTTGCCCTATGGACAGCAGCCCGCCTCGCCTTACGGCGCACCCGGCGGTTCTCCGGTCGCCCCGCCCGAGTATGCCGCCGGCACCCCCTACGGTGCCGCGCCGGGCGGCCAGCCCGCGCCGCCGCCCGGTGGCTACCCCGCGTACCCCCAGTACCCGCAGGGCGGGGGGGCCTACGCGACGCCGTACGCCTACCCCAACGGCACCGACAACCTGGCCAGCCGGTGGGCGCGGCTGTTCGCCCGGATCATCGACGGCATCCTGACCGGCATCGTCTCGACGATCCTCGGGTTCCCGTTCCTGCGTCAGGTGATCGATGCCTTCACCGAGTACATCGAGTCGCTCCCCACCGACGGCAGCGCGGCCCCCGACCCCACGGGGCTGCTGACCGACGGCGCCGTCGCCGGGGCGATCCTGAGGCTCACGATCGTGGCTGCGGTGGTCGGCGCCGCCTACCACATCGTGCTGATCGCGCTGCGCGGTGCCACCCTGGGCAAGTCCCTCCTGGGAATCAGGGTCAAGCCGGTCGACGGCGACGGCAACCCGTCGTGGGCGCAGGCGGCGATGCGCTGGGCGACCACCGATGTGCCCGGCCTGATCCCCAATGTCGGGGGCCTCTACAGCCTGCTCGACTCCTTGTGGTGCCTGTGGGACGGGCGCAAGCAGTGCCTGCACGACAAGCTGCCCAAGACCATCGTGGTCCGCTCGCGCTGACCGCCGATCAGTCACGGGTGAGCAGGCCGAGCCGTTCCAGCTCACCCGCGGCCGCGGCGACGTCTGCGATCTCGACGGCCGCCAGGAGTGCCCGGGTGGCTGCTGCGTCCGCCGCGCTCAACCGGCGCAGGGCGGTGGTGATCGGCGCCGCCCGCGTGGTGCGCAGGATCTCGGTCAGCGCCTCAGCCCCGGCGCCGTCCAGGGCGGCGCGGACGGCGCACAGCACGTTCAGCCAGCCGTATCCGTAGCCGGCGCCTGCCGTCACCGTCACCGCCGGCACGGCTGCGCCGCCGAGCCGGAAACCCAGTTCCTCCTCGACGGCGGTGTGCAGCAGGGCGGCCGCTACCTCGGCCGGGGCGCCGTCCAGCAGCAGGGTGAGGTTCTCGGCGCCGTCGGCGGCGATCACCCGCAGCACGTCCTGCCACCCCGAGAGCGGAGCCACCTCGATCCAGGCCGGCACGCTGAAGTCGAGCGCGTGCAGCAGGTGGTGGGTGGCCTCCGCCCGGGGGCCGATCGGCACCGCGAGGCGCACCCCGACCACCTCCACCCGGTCGTCCTCGGCGAGCAGGTCCCGGGCGGCCCGCACCTGCTGCCGGGCCACCTCGGCGGGCACTGCTGGGTCGTTGCCCGCGGTCAGCAGGACCGGGCGGGCGTGGTCGGCGGGGTCCAGGCCGGCTACAACCTCGTCGATGGTCGCGGCGGGCACCAGGAGCGTCCTGAGCAGGTCCGCGTACCAGGCGCTGCGGTGAGCGCGGTGGGCGGCCAAGGGGCCGGCATCGTCCCACAGCGCCTCGAGAAGCTCGATCACGACCGGGCTGGTGCCGTCCTCGACGGTCGTATCGGGCAGGCCGGCCGACGAAACCCCACTCATGGGGGTCGACCCTACCCAGTCGATCATATATTTTGACTTCATAGTAATTTCGCCGAGCTCGAGGTGTCCGATGACTCTGCACGTGCCGACCCACCCGGTGCGGATCGTCACCGCAGCCAGCCTGTTCGACGGCCACGACGCGGCGATCAATGTGATGCGTCGGATCATGCAGGCGCAAGGGTGCGAGGTGATCCACCTCGGACACGACCGGTCCGTGCTCGATGTGGTCGACGCCGCCATCCAGGAGGACGTGCAGGCGATCGCGGTCAGCTCCTACCAGGGCGGGCATGTCGAGTACTTCGGTTACCTGGTCGACTCGTTGCGTGAGCGCGGCGCCGGGCACGTGCGGGTCTACGGCGGCGGCGGCGGGGTGATCGTGTCCGAGGAGATCGCCGGACTGGCCGGGCTTGGGGTGCGCATCTTCTCCCCGCAGGATGGGCAGACGCTGGGTCTGCCGGGCATGATCAACGAGATCGTGGCCGAGTGTGACGTCGATCTGATCGGTGACGGCGGGCCCGGTTCACCCGAGGTCGCCGCGGTCCTGGCCGGCCAGGAGGGTGCGCTGGCCCGGGCGATCACCCAGATCGAGGCGGGCCGCGCGGAGTCGCGCCTGCTGGCGGCCGTCCAGGACGCCGCGGCGCGGTCGGGGGTCCCGGTGCTCGGGGTCACCGGCACCGGCGGGTCGGGCAAGAGCTCACTGACCGACGAGCTCCTCCGCCGGCTGCGCCTGGATGCGCTGGACACGCTGAGGATCGCCGTCCTGGCAGTCGACCCGACCCGTCGCCGCGGAGGCGGGGCGCTGCTCGGGGACCGGATTCGGATGAACTCCCTGGCCTCCGGGCGCACGTTCTTCCGCTCCCTCGCCACCCGGGGTGCGCGCACCGAGCTGCCCGACCACCTGGCCGACGTGATCGCGGCCTGCCGGGCCGGGTTCGACCTGGTGATCGTGGAGACACCCGGGATCGGCCAGGGCGACGCGGCGATCGCCGACCTGGCCGACGTCTCGCTGTACGTGATGACCCCGGAGTTCGGTGCGGCCACCCAGCTGGAGAAGATCGACATGCTGGACGTCGCCGATGCGGTGGCGGTGAACAAGGTGGAGCGCCAGCTCACCGCCGGCGGCGAGGACGCCCGCCGCGACGTGGCGCGGCAGCTGGTGCGCAACCGGGAGGCCTTCGGCGCGGACTGGCGTGACATGCCGGTCTTCGGCACCAGTGCGGCTCGATTCGGCGACGACGGGGTGACCGCGCTGTACCAGTTCCTGCGGGATGCCTTGTGGGCCAAGGGAATGACCGAGTTCGACCCGGTGCTGCCCGCGGTGGCGGGCAGGGTCTCCACCGGATTGGCGACCGTGGTGCCACCGGCCCGGGTGCGCTACCTGGCCGAGGTGGCCGGCGTCGTCCGCACGCACCACGTGCGCACCGACGCCCTCGCCGACGCCGCTCGCCGACGTCAGCACCTGGGCACTGCTGTGGCCGCGCTCGATCAAGCGGGCGAGCCCAGCGCCGCGCTGGAGACCCTGGCCGCCGCGGCGGAGGCGGAGCTGGACGACGAGACGCGCGCGGCGCTGGCCGGCTGGCCGACGCTGGTCGAGGCCTACCGCGGTGCGGAGCTGGTCTACACCGTGCGTGGGTCGCAGGTACGCACCCCGTTGCGCCGGGAGACGTTGTCGGGTTCCTCGCTGCCGAGGGTCGCCCTGCCGCGCACCCAGGACGACGGCGAGCTGGTCACCTTCTGGCGCAGCGAGAACCTGCCCGGCGCCTACCCGTTCACCGCCGGGGTGTTCCCGCTCAAGCGCGACGCTGAGGCACCGACCCGGATGTTCGCCGGCGAGGGCGACGCCTTCCGCACCAACCGTCGCTTCCACCTGCTCTCGGCCGGCCGGGCGGCGACCAGGCTCTCCACGGCGTTCGACTCGGTCACCCTCTACGGGCGCGACCCGGCGCCGCGACCGGACATCTACGGCAAGGTCGGCACCTCGGGGGTGTCCATCGCCACGGTCGAGGACATGCGGGAGCTGTTCCGCGGTTTCGACCTGTGCGCGCCCACCACCTCGGTCTCGATGACCATCAACGGCCCGGCGCCGGCGATCCTGGCCATGTTCTTCGTGGCAGCGGTGCAGGCCCGGGCGGAGGGGTTCGCCGCGCAGTACGGTCGGGAGCCGGACGACGCCGAGCTGGCGCAGTTGCGCGCGGCGACGCTGTCGAGCGTGCGGGGCACCGTGCAGGCCGACATCCTCAAGGAGGACCAGGGCCAGAACACCTGCATCTTCTCCACCGAGTTCGCCCTGCGCTGCATGGGGGACGTGCAGGAGTTCTTCGTGGCCAACGAGATCCGCAACTTCTACTCGGTCTCGGTCAGCGGGTATCACATCGCCGAGGCGGGAGCGAACCCCATCTCGCAGCTGGCATTCACCCTGGCCAACGGGTTCACCTACATCGAGGCCTATCTGGCTCGGGGGATGGCGATCGACGACTTCGCCCCGAACATGTCGTTCTTCTTCAGCAACGGCATGGACGCCGAGTACACGGTCCTCGGCCGGGTGGCCAGGCGGATCTGGGCGGTGGCGATGAAGGAGCACTACGGCGCCTCGGAGCGGTCGCAGAAGCTGAAGTACCACGTGCAGACCTCGGGCCGGTCGTTGCACGCGCAGGAGATGGACTTCAACGACATCCGGACCACCCTGCAGGCCCTGTGTGCGATCTACGACAACGCGAACTCGTTGCACACCAACGCCTATGACGAGGCGGTGACCACGCCGAGCGAGCACTCGGTGCGCCGCGCCCTGGCCATTCAGATGATCATCGATGCGGAGTGGGGGCTGGCCGGGTGCGAGAACGCCCTGCAGGGCTCGTACGTGGTGAGCGAGCTGACCGACCTGGTCGAGGAGGCGGTGCTGGTCGAGTTCGAGCGGATCAGTGAGCGCGGCGGGGTGCTCGGCGCGATGGAGAGCGGTTACCAGCGCGGCCGGATCCAGGACGAGTCGATGCTCTACGAGCAGCGCAAGCACGACGGCAGCCTGCCGATCGTGGGCGTGAACACCTTCCTCGCCCCCGAGATGGACGGCGTGGCGAGGTCGCCCTCCGGGACGCTGGCCCTGGCTCGGGGTACCGAGGAGGAGAAGAAGTCCCAGCTCACGCGGCTGGAGGACTTCCATTCCCGGCACGCCTCGGCGGCGCCGGCGGCGCTGGACCGGCTCAAGCAGGTGGCGGCCTCGGGTGGCAACACGTTCGCCGAGCTGATGGATACCGTGCAGGTGTGTTCACTGGGGCAGATCACCGAGGCCTTCTTCGAGGTCGGCGGCCAGTACCGCCGCAACGTCTGACCCGGAAGTGGTGAGCAGCCCGTGGTGAACCATCGGCCGCTGCCGTTCGACCCGGTGGTCGAGGCGCGCGGGCACTGGGAGAAGGCAGGCTGGTCGGACGCGGCTCCGGGCATGGCCGCCGTCACCTCGCTGATGCGGGCCCAGCAGATCGTGCTGGCCCGCGTGCAGGAGGTGCTGCGCCCGCACCGGCTGACCTTCGCCCGGTACGAGGTGCTGATGCTGCTCTCGTTCAGCCGCGCCGGGGCGCTGCCGCTGTCCCGGTTGGGGGAGCGGTTGCAGGTGCACCCGGCGAGCGTGACCAACGTGGTCGACCGGCTGGTGGCCCAGGGGCTGATCGAACGGGTGCCGCACCCCAGCGACCGGCGGGCCACCCTGGCCGAGATCACCCCCGCGGGCCGCTCGCTCGCCCTGGCCGCGACGGCCGATCTGAACGCAGCCGTTTTCGAGGCGCCGGGGCTGGGTGCGGACGGCGTGGACCGGCTGGTCGACGTGCTCACCGACCTGCGGCGCGCCGCCGGCGACTTCACCTGAGCGGCCAGGGGCAAGCAGGGTCAGCCGGTGGTGACCGGGCCCATCCGGACCACCTCGAAGGCGCTGCCGGGCACCTGCTTCAGGGTGTTCACGGCGTCGTCGTTCCAGCGCCGGTCGGGCGTGCCGGAGATGAACCAGTTGCTGCCGTTGTCGGCGAGGATCATGCCGTAGGTCTTCAGTGCCTGCAGCACCACCCGAGCCTGCGCCGGGTACCCGGAGATGTCCAACGAGGCCTTCAGCCGCACCCGCATGCCCATCGGCGGCAGCGAGGCACTGGTGCTGCTGCTCGCGAAGTGTCGGGCGGGTGCGATGTAGCCCTTGCGGGTCCTGGCCACCGTGAACCGCAGCGCGTGGTCGATCGTCCCCGAAGCCACCTCGTCGTAGCGCACCAGCCCGGGCAGCACGGGCAGTCCGGCGGCGTCCGCGCTGGTCCAGCCCGCCGGGCGCAGCGTGTTGGAGGTCAGGTCGAACACGGCGCCGCTGCCCGCGTGCCAGCCGCCGCCGGCCACCGGGTGGGCGTCGAACAGCTCGTAGAGCCTGCGGTTGTCCTTGTCGAGCACCAGCACGTGCCGGTCGCCGTCCGCGTTCGGCCCACCCTCGACCGGGGCGTTCGGCGGGATCGGGTACGGGCCGGGGTCGCTCTCGTCGGCGTAGTCGAAGCTGACCGGCACCTTCCTCTGGTTTCCCGGCACCACGATGTAGGGGATGCCGAAGGACTCGCCCTCGCCGAGGTCGGCCCCGAAGTCCGGGTGCAGGTGCCCCGAGGACCCGATCGAGGCGATCAGCGCGGCGGACGCCGGGTCGACCGCGGCGGCGTCCACCCGGGTGTTCCAGGGGTTGGACGCCGGGAACAGTCGCAGGCCGATCGCGCCCAGCGCACCGACCACACCGCCGCCGCCCCGCCCCCCCGTCCCGGCGGCGGTCTTCGCGGTTGAGGCGGGTTTCGGCGTGCGGCCCGTGCCTCGGGTCGTGCTCGCCCGCGCGGCGCTGCGGCTCGGGCTGCCGGCGGACGGCGTGCCCACCGAGGAGCTCGGGGTCACGGTCGGGCTCGGTGAGCCGGAGGGGGTGCCCATGGACGACGGGCTGGCCGGTGCCGAGGTGACCTGCACCAGGTCGGGGGCGTTGGCATCGACCGGCGGTGACTGGCAGGCCGCCGCGGTCAGGACCAGCGCGCCCAGCCCCACGACCCTCGTCCATCGGCGCCCTCCCACCTCGTTCACGCCGCCGGCCCTCAGCCGAGCACCAGGGGCTCGCCCAGCAGTTCGACGCCGGCCTCGGCCAGTGACTCCAGGGCGGCGCTCGTGGTCGCCGGGGCCACCCCCGCGGTCATGTCCAGCAGCACCCGGGTGGCGAATCCCTCGCCGGCGGCGTCCACGGCGGTGGCCCGCACACAGTGGTCGGTGGCGATCCCGACCACGTCGACCTCGCTCACCCCCCGGTCGCGCAGCCAGGCGCCCAGACCGACCTGTGCGCCGTCCGCCGTGATCGTCGCTCCCTCGAAGCCGGAGTAGGCGGCGGCGTGCTCGCCCTTGGCGAACCAGGCGTCGACCAGCCCGCCGTCGATCACCGGGCCGAGCGCGGGGTGGCTCTGCGCTCCGGCCGAGCCGGAGACGCAGTGCACCGGCCAGGTGTCGACGAAGTCGGGGTCCTCGGCGAAGTGGGCACCGGGGTCGACATGCCAGTCCCGGGTGCCGGCGACCGCGGCGTAGGAGTCGCGCCGGGCGGCCAGATAGGCGGCGATCGCTTCGGCGACCCGGGCGCCGCCGGCCACCGCCAGGGACCCGCCTTCGCAGAAGTCGTTCTGGACGTCGACGATGATCAGGGCACGAGCGCTCATCAGTCCTCCCGGGCCGAAGTAGACCTCTCCATCACCGTAGGGATCACCGGCTCCCCGCGGGAGAGCTGGCGGGCGGTGGCAGGGAGTTCCGCCAGGGATGCCGCGTGCCGTTCTCGGGCGGTCTCCAGCGGCTCGGCGCCCACGGTCTCACCGCGGGAGACGAGCTGCCGCAGCAGTGCCCGGTCGTCGCCGTCGTCTGCGGGCACGTGCCCGATGCCGATCACCTCGGCCTGGGCGACGCCGTGCGAGCGCCGGCGCAGCGCCCACTTCCGCCCGCCGATGCTGGTCTTCTCCAGGCTCTTCTTGGCCACCGCGACCAGGACACCGTCGGCCGCCTCACGGGCGACCAGCTTGTAGACCAGCCCGGCGGTCGGGGCTCCCGAACCGGTGACCAGGGACGTGCCGACCCCGTAGGAATCGACCGGGGCGGCGGCCAGTGCCGCGATCGCGAACTCGTCCAGGTCGCTGGTCACCACGATCTTCGTGTTCCGTGCGCCGAGGGCGTCCAGTTGGGCGCGAACGGCGTAGGCCTGCTCGAGCAGGTCGCCCGAATCGAGCCGGACGGCGCCGAGCGAGGGCCCGGCGACCTCGACCGCCGTCCGCACGCCCTGCTCGACGTCGTAGGTGTCGACCAGCAGCGTGGTCTCCGGGCCGAGGCTGGCCACCTGGGCGGCAAAGGCGGCCCGCTCGTCGTCGTGCACCAAGGTGAACGCGTGCGCGGCGGTACCGATGGTGTGAAGGCCGTAGCGTCGTCCGGCCTCGAGGTTGCTGGTGCCGGCGAAGCCGGCGATCACGGCGGCCCGGGCGGCGGCCACGGCGGCCTCCTCATGGGTGCGCCGCGACCCCATCTCCAGGCAGGGCCGGCCGTGGGCGGCGACGGTCATCCGGCTGGCCGCTGCGGCGATCGCACTGTCGTGGTTCAGGATCGACAGGGCGAGGGTCTCCAGCACCACGCCCTCGGCGAAGCCGGCTTCGACCACCAGCAGCGGCGAGCCCGGGAAGAACGTCTCGCCCTCGCCGTAGCCCCAGACGTCGCCGGTGAAGGCGTAGCCAGCCAGCCAGCGCAGAGTTGGTTCGTCGACCACCTGGTCACGCTGCAGAGCGGCCAGGTCGGCGTCGGTGAACCGGAAGCTGGCGATCGCCTCCAGTAGTCGGCCGGGGCCGCCGACCACGCCGTAGCGGCGCCCGTCCGGCAGTCGGCGGGCGAACACCTCGAACACGCACCGACGATGGGCGGCCCCGCTGCGTAGCGCTGCCTCGATCATCGTGAGCTCGTAGCGGTCGGTCAGCAGCGCCGTCGATGTGCTCCTCACCCGGCCCAACCTAGTGCTCCGGGCGGTTCCCGCCCGGTGGGCCCAGGCCGAGAGGGTCACGCCGAACGGCGCAGCCCGGACTCCAGGTCGGTGCGCAGGGTTGCCGGCCCCACCCCGAGCGCGGCCGGGCGGCGACGACCGACTCTCGGGCGTCGTGGGTGAAGCGTTCGAACACGGTGATCAACTCCGTCGGCTGTGCTTGCGGTGCACGGTCTGCTTGGTGACGCCCAGCGCCACGGCGATGTCCTGCCAGGACCAGCCGCGGCTGCGGGCGTTGTCCACCTGGAGCGTCTCGATCTGTTCGAGCAGTCGCCCGAGCGCCGCGACGGCGCGCAGGCCGACGGCGGGGTCGGCGCTGTCCAGGTTCACCACCAGGTCTGCGGGGGTCGTCATGACCGTCAGCATATGCTGACGTTCGCGGATTCGTCAACATGTGCTGACGCCGCGCAGGTGTGATCGGCGTGAGATCGACGTTTCCCCCCAGGAAGTGGGTGGAAACGTCGATCTCGGCGCGATCTTGTCAGCATGACGGTACGTGGTCTGGCTGGAAGGGCGGGCGGCTCTACAGTGGAGGCCGTGTCTGTGGCCCCCGTCGAGGTCGAGCAGCCGGTCACCGTCGAATCGGTTGCTCTCGACGTCCCCTGGGTGACCATCGTCTGGAACGACCCGGTGAACCTGATGTCCTACGTGTCCCACGTGTTCCAGAGCTACTTCGGGTACTCCAAGTCCAAGGCCACCAAGCTGATGATGGACGTGCACACCAAGGGCAAAGCCGTGGTGTCCCACGGCACCCGCGAGGAGATGGAGCGCGACACCACGGCGATGCACGAGTACGGCCTGTGGGCCACCTTCCAGAAGGACTCCTGATGGGCTCCTTCGGCCGCGCACCCCGCCCGTTCAAGGGCAAGCACGGCCGGGTCACGGTCAACCTCGACCCCGCCGAGCGGGCCCTGCTGGCCTCCCTCCTGCACGACGTCGCCGGCCTGCTCGACCCGGACGCCGAATCACCCGGCGAAACCACCACCGACCCCCGCCCCCATCCCGGTGACGAGTGGGCGCAGCTCGAGGCGGCGCTCGCCGTGGCGCCGCCGAGCGACCCGGCGGTGGCCCGCCTGCTGCCCGACGGCAACCGCGACGACCCCGAACTGGCCCAGAGCTACCGCAGGCTGACCGAGCACGGCCTACGCGAGACCAAGCAGGCGGCGCTGACCCTGGCGGCGGCGGCCCTGCGCCGCGACGACCCGGTGGTGCTCGACCGCGACGAGGCGACGGCCCTGCTCAAGGGCATGAACGACGTCCGGCTGGTGGTCGCCGAGCGGGTCGGCCTGCACACCGACGAGGACGCTGAGGCGCTGCACCTGCACCTGCAGCTCGCCTCCCGCCGGGCTGAGGACACCGAGGTGCCGGAGCACGAACAGGCCTGGCTCGGCCTGGCCTCGATCTACGAGGCGCTCACCTGGTGGCAGGATGCCCTGGTCGCCGCCGTCCGCTGACCGGGGGAACGCTCGCAGTTGAGCAGCGGCGGGGCGTCGTAACCGAACTGTTCCCTTGCCGTGGGCTGCGACCCGTGTACCTTGCGGCAGACCACCTGGCCGAGGGAGCGTGCGCGTGACGGAGCAGAGCGCAGTCGCCCTGCGCGGGCTGCGCAAGGAGTTCGGCAGCCGGCGGCACGGCACCGCCACGGTGGCCGTGGACGGTATCGACCTCGACATCGCCGACGGCGAGTTCGTCACCCTGCTCGGCCCCTCCGGCTCGGGCAAGACCACCGTGCTGCGCATGATCGCCGGGTTCGAGCAGCCGACTGCCGGGCAGGTGCTGCTGCGCGGGCGCGACGTCACAGCGCTCGCGCCGTTCGAGCGGGACGTGAACACCGTCTTCCAGGACTACGCCCTGTTCCCTCACCTGAACGTGCTGCGCAATGTCGAGTACGGGTTACGGGTGAAGAAGGTGCCCGCCGCCCAGGCCCGCGAGCGCGCGCTCGAGGCGCTGGTCGGCGTCCGCCTGGAGGGGTACGAGAGGCGCTCGCCGGTCGAGCTGTCCGGCGGGCAGCGGCAGCGGGTGGCGCTGGCCCGGGCCCTGGTGAACCGGCCCACGGTGCTGCTGCTCGACGAGCCGCTCGGCGCCCTCGACCTCAAGCTGCGGGAGCAGATGCAGGTGGAGCTGAAGGCGATCCAGCGCAGCGTGGGGATCACGTTCGTCTTCGTCACCCATGACCAGGAGGAGGCGCTGACCATGTCCGACCGGATCGTGGTCTTCGACCACGGTCGGATCGAGCAGGTGGGTACCCCGGCCGAGGTCTACGAACGCCCGGCGACCGCCTTCGTCGCGTCGTTCGTGGGCACCTCCAACCTGCTCCTCCCGGACGCCGCGCGCGAGGTGCTCGGGCACAGCGGGCTCTACAGCATCCGCCCCGAGAAGATCCGGGTGCTGGACGACGACGCGCCCGTTCCGCCCGGCTCGCACGGGGCCCACGGCACTGTGCGGGACGTGGTCTACGTAGGATCGGGCACCCGCTTCGTGGTCGACCTCGCCGCCGGGGGGCACCTGGTCGCCCTGCAGCAGAACCTGGAGACCTCATCGATGGACGTGATGGCCTACCGCGGCCGACGCGTCCTGCTCACCTGGCGCCGCGAGCACGAGTTCGCGGTCGACGACGGAAAGGGGAACCACTGATGCCTACGTCCACGCGCACGGGTCATCTGACGGGCTGGCTCGCGGGAGCCGGCGCCGCCGCGCTCCTGCTCGCCGGCTGCGGGGGAGGCTCCAGCGATGGCGGCACGTCCTCCGGCGCGGCCTCGGCAGGGGGTAGCGCCGCCGCACCGGGCGGGACGACCTTCGCCGGACCGGTCGGGGCCGGGGAGGGCGCGCTCAACGTGCTCGCCTGGCCCGGCTACGCCGAGGACGGGTCGACCGACCCCAAGGTCGACTGGGTCACCCCGTTCGAGAAGGCCACCGGGTGCCAGGTCAACGTGAAGACCTTCCCCGCCTCCAGCGAGGCGGTGACGCTGTTCAAGAGCGGTGACTACGACGTGATCTCCGCCTCCGGCGACGCCTCGCTGCGCCTGGTCTACGGCGGCGTGGTGCAGCCGGTGAACACCTCCCTGGTGCCCAACTACGCGGACATCATCGAGGGCCTGAAGAACCAGCCCTGGAACAGCGTGGGCAGCACCAACTACGGCGTGCCGCACGGGCGCGGCGCCAACCTGCTGCTGTACACCAAGGCCTCCTACCCGACCCCGCCGGACTCGTGGAAGAACATGTTCGACCCGGCCAGCCCGGCCAAGGGCAAGATCAGCCCCTACGACGACGGCATCTACATCGCGGACGCCGCGGTGTACTTGATGGCGACCCAGCCCGACCTGGGCATCAAGAACCCGTACGCGTTGGACCAGAAGCAGTTCGACGCCGCGATCGAGTTGTTGAAGCAGCAGAAGACGATGGTCGCCGAGTACTGGGCCGACATCACCAAGCAGGGCACCGCGCTGGCCTCCGGCACGGTGCTGGAGTCGCAAGGCTGGCAGATCACGGCGAACCTGGCCAACGCCGGCGGCGAGAAGGTGGGCGCGGTGAAGCCCAAGGAGGGCACCACCGGCTGGTCCGACACCTGGATGATCAAGAAGGACACGAAGAACCTGAACTGCGCCTACAAGTGGCTCGACCACATCGCCTCGCCGGCGGTGAACGCCCAGGTGGCCGAGTACTTCGGCGAGGCCCCGGCCAACGCCAAGTCGTGCGCGCTGACCACGAACAAGAACCACTGCACGGAGTACCACGCTGAGGAGACCGACTACTGGAAGGACGTCTGGTACTGGACCACGCCGACCGAGACCTGCCTCGACGGGCGGACCGACGCCAAGTGCATCGGCTACGACGAGTGGGTCAAGGCATGGTCGGCGCTGCGGGCCTGAGCGCGATGAACCGACGGGTACCCGGATGAAGGTCGCCGCGTGGCTGCATCGCCACGTCGGGGCGCGGCTGGCGCTGCTGCTGGCCGCACCCCTGACCTGGCTGATCGCGGTCTATCTGGCACCGTTGGGGCTGCTGTTCCTGACCGCGTTCTGGCAGACCGACGGTTTCACCGGTCTCCTGGTGCGCACGCCGACGCTGCAGAACTTCCGTGACCTGCTCAGTGAACCCGCCTATCTGGGGGCCGCGGCGCGCACCGTGGTGGTGGCGCTGGCGGTGACCGCTCTCTGCGTGGTGATCGGGCTGCCGATGGCGCTGTTCATGGCCACGGTGGCCACGCCTCAGTGGCAGCCGGTGCTGCTGGCGCTGGTGCTCACCCCGCTGTGGGCGTCCTACCTGGTCAAGGTCTACGCCTGGCGCTCGATCCTGGCCGGCACCGGCGGGTACGGGCTGGGCGCAGTGGTGCTGGTGCTCACCTACCTGTGGCTGCCGTACATGGTGCTGCCGCTCTACACCGGGCTGACCACGCTGCGGCCCTCGGTGCTGGATGCCTCGGCCGACCTGGGCGCCCGGCCCGGGCGCACCCTGCGCACCGTCGTCCTGCCGCTGCTCGCGCCGTCCATGGTCGCGGGTTCGATCTTCACGTTCTCGCTCAGCCTGGGCGACTACATCACCGTCCAGTTGGTCGGCGGCACCCGGCAGATGCTGGGCAACATCGTCTATCAGAACTTCTCAGCCGATCTGCCGTTCGCCGCCGCGGTGGCCACGCTGCCGGTGCTGGTGATGGTCGGCTACCTGCTGGCCGCCCGGCGCACCGGCGCCCTGGAGCAACTGTGAGTGGGGAGCAGCCATGAGGCTGTCCCGGACGGCGCGCTGGGGGCTGGGGGTGGCCATGGCAGGCGGACTCAGCTTCGTCTACGTGCCGTTGTTCGTCGTCCTGGTGAACTCGGTCAACGCCAGCCCGACCTTCTCCTGGCCGCCTCCCGCCCTGACCACCCGCTGGTGGAGTGCTGCAGTGGCCAATCCCGGGGTGCGCCAGGCGACCTGGACCTCGGTGCAGGTCGCCGCGCTGGCCACGTTGATCGCCGTGGTGCTCGGCACGCTGGCCTCGATGGCCGTGGCCCGCTACGACTTCTTCGGGCGTGATGCGGTGTCGCTGTTCCTGGTACTGCCGATCGCGCTGCCCGGCATCGTCACCGGGATCGCCCTGAACAGTGTGTTCACCTCCTTCTTCGGCGGGCTGACCATGCTCACCCTGGTGGTGGGGCACGCCACGTTCTGCATCGTGGTGGTGTTCAACAACGCCACCGCCCGACTGCGCCGGCTGGCCGGGAACATCGAGGAGGCCTCGATGGACCTGGGTGCTACGCGCTCGGTGACCTGGCTGCGGGTCACCTTCCCGACGCTGCGCAGCAGCCTGTTCGCCGGGGCACTGCTGGCGTTCGGGCTGTCCTTCGACGAGATCATCGTCACCACGTTCACGGCCGGGCCAGGCATCCAGACCCTGCCGTTGTGGATCTTCCAGAACCTGTTCCGGCCGAATCAGGCGCCGGTGGTCAACGTGGTGGCGGCGTCCCTGGTGCTGGTCTCGGTGCTGCCGGTCTACCTGGCGCACCGCCTGTCGAGCGAAAGCGTGACCGGTGGGCGGATCTGAGCCGTGCAGATCCGAGGCGGACGGCGCGTTACGCTCCTGCGTCGTGGAGCAGGACAGCGCCGTGCCGCGCGACGGCGGCGACGCCCCGATCGGCATCCTGGATTCCGGGGTCGGCGGGCTCACCGTCGTGCGCTCGGTGCTCGACCAGTTGCCGCACGAGCCGGTGCTCTACGTCGGCGACACCGCGAACGGCCCGTACGGGCCCAAGCCGATCGCCCAGGTCCGCGCCCACGCGCTCGAGGTGATGGACCACCTGGTCGAGGTCGGCGTGAAGATGCTGGTGATCGCCTGCAACTCGGCCAGCGCAGCCACCCTGCGGGATGCCCGAGAGCGCTACCGGGTGCCGGTGGTGGAGGTGATCGCCCCCGCGGTGCGCCGGGCGGTGGCGGCCACCCGCAACGGCGCGGTCGGGGTGATCGGCACCCGGGCGACGGTCACCAGTCGTGCCTACGACGACGCGTTCGCCGCTGCCACCCACCTGCAGCTGACCTCCCGGGCCTGCCCGCGATTCGTGGAGTTCGTGGAGAACGGGGTGACCAGCGGCTCGGAACTGCTCGAGGTCGCCCACGACTACCTGGACCCGGTGCGAGAGGCGGGCGTGGACACCCTCGTGCTGGGCTGCACCCACTACCCGCTGCTGACCGGTGCCATCGCCTACGTGATGGGCAACGACGTGACATTGGTCTCCAGCGCCGAAGAGACCGCCAAGGACGTCTATCGCACCCTGGTCGCCGAGGGGTTGACTCGCGATGTCGAGGCGCCGCCCCCGGTGCATCGGTTCCTGGCCACCGGCGATCCCGAGCCGTTCGCGCGGCTGGCCCGGCGGTTCCTCGGTCCGGAGGTGGGTGCGGTGGAACAGGTCGGGGTCTTCGCGTGAGGCTGACCATCGTCGGGTGTGCCGGGTCGTTCCCGGCGCCGAGGTCGGCGGCCTCCTGTTACCTGCTCGAGGCGGACGACGCCGCCGGGCGCACCTGGCGGATCACCCTCGACTTCGGCAACGGGGCGATGGGCCCGCTGCAGTCCTACCTTGCCCTGGCCGACCTGGACGCCGTGGTGCTGAGCCACCTGCACTCGGATCACTGCCTGGACCTGACCGGGCTCTACGTGGTCTACCGCTACGACCCGGCCGGGCCGAGGGCGCGGCGGCTGCCGGTCTACGGGCCCACCGGCACCATGGACCGGCTGGAGGGCGCCTACGGCGAGCACGAATCGGGATCGCTGGCCCAGGCCTACGACGTGCGTGAGCTGGCCGAGCGAGTGCAGGTGGAGATCGGCCCGTTCACGATCACGCCGCTACGGGTCGAGCATCCGATCCTGGCGTACGGGCTCCGGGTGGAGGCCGGGGGAGCGGTGCTCGCCTACAGCGGCGACACCGATGCCTGCGACGCCCTGGTCGAGCTGTCCCGGGATGCCGACCTGCTGCTCGCCGAGGCCTCCTTCGTCGAGGGTCGGGACCATGAGCGCGGCATCCACCTGACCGGCAGACGGGCCGGTGAGGCGGCAGCGGCGGCCGGCGCCCGCGCGCTGATGCTCACCCACCAGCCGGTCTGGACCGATCCCGACGTGGTGGCCGCCGAGGCCCGCGAGGTCTACCCGGGCCCGGTCGACATCGCCCGCCCCGGCGTGACGCTCGACCTCCCGTAGGCTCGGGGGATGGCCAACACCCCCAGCGCACCCGGCGCCCGCGCGGACGGCCGCGCCGTCGATCAGCTCCGCGAGATCAGCATCACCCGTAACTGGCTCGACCACGCCGAGGGCAGCGTGCTGATCGAGTTCGGCCGCACCCGGGTGCTCTGCGCGGCCAGCCTGACCGACGGGGTGCCCCGCTGGCGCCGCGGCTCCGGGCAGGGCTGGGTCACCGCGGAGTACGCGATGCTGCCCCGCTCGACGAACACCCGCAGCGACCGGGAGTCGGTGCGGGGCAGGATCGGCGGCCGCACGCACGAGATCTCCCGACTGATCGGGCGCTCGCTGCGCGCGGTGATCGACACCAAGGCGCTGGGTGAGACCACGATCGTGCTCGACTGCGACGTGCTGCAGGCGGACGGCGGCACCCGCACCGCCGCGATCACCGGCGCCTACGTGGCCCTGGCCGACGCGATCGCCTGGGCCAAGACCAAGAAGATCATCCCGGCGTCCGCGCAGCCGCTGACCACCTCGGTGGCCGCGGTCAGCGTCGGCGTCGTGGGCGGCGTCCCGGTGCTCGACCTCTGCTACGAGGAGGACGTGCGGGCCGAGACCGACATGAACGTGGTGGTCACCGGCACCGGGGCCTTCGTCGAGGTGCAGGGCACAGCGGAGGGCGCCCCGTTCGACCGGGCCGAGCTCGACGCCCTGCTCGACCTCGCCGTCGGCGGCTGCGCCGATCTGGCCGCGCTGCAGAACGCGGCGCTGGAGAGCGCATGAGCGCGGCCCGGGTGGTGCTGGCCACCCGCAACGCGCACAAGGTGGCCGAGCTGCGCCGCATCCTCGCCGACGCCGGTCTGGAGGCCGAGGTGCTCGACCTCGGCGCCTTCCCCGAGGTGGCGGACGTGGCCGAGACCGGGGTCACCTTCGCCGAGAACGCCCTGCTCAAGGCGCACGCCGTGGCGCGGGAGACCGGGCTGGCGGCGGTCGCCGACGACTCCGGCCTCTGCGTCGACGTGCTCGGCGGGGCACCAGGGGTGTTCAGCGCCCGGTGGTCGGGAGGGCACGGAGACGACGCGGCGAACCTCCAGTTGCTGCTCGCCCAGCTCGGTGACGTGCCGGTGCAGCACCGCACCGCCCACTTCGCCTGCGCCGCCGCGCTCGCGCTGCCCAACGGCACCGAGCAGGTCGTGGAGGGCCGCCTCGACGGGGTGCTGACCGCAAAACCTCTGGGCGAGAACGGGTTCGGCTACGATCCGATCTTCGTTCCGGAGGGGGACCTGCGTACCGCCGCGCAGCTGACGCCGGCCGAGAAGGACGCGATCAGCCACCGCGGGCGGGCCTTCCGGGCGATGGTGCCCCACCTGCGCGAGATCCTCGTCGGCCGATGACCGAGTCGTCGCGCCCCAGCCGCCGCGCCGTGCTCACGGCCGGCGTGGGTGCAGCTGCCGGCGCCGCGATCCTCGGCGGCACCTGGTGGACCTCCCGCGGCACCGGGGCATCGTCGTCCGGGGCGGGTGGGTCCGGCGTCGGCGGCGGGGCGGCCGGTTCGGCTCCGCCTCTGCCGCAACCGGTCTCGCCCGCCTCGCTGCCATCCGGCGTCGACGTCGGGGTGGACGGCGTGGTGCCGTTCCGGGTTCCCGCCGAGGAGTTCTTCCAGATCGACACCACCAAGGGGCTCCCACGGATCGACGCCGCGGCCTGGCGGCTGCGCATCCACGGGCTGGTCGAGCGCGAGATCACCCTGGACTACGCGAGCCTGCTCCGGCGGGAGATGATCGAACGCGACATCACCCTGTGCTGCGTGTCCAACGATGTCGGCGGTGATCTGATCGGCAACGCGGCCTGGCTCGGCACCCGGATCGCCCCGCTGCTGCGCGAGGCCGGGGTGCGCCCCGAGGCCGACATGGTGCTCTCCCGCAGCCACGACGGGTGGACGGCGTCCACGCCGCTGGAGGCGCTGACCGACGACCGGGACGCGCTGTTCGCCGTCGGCATGAACGGCGGGCCGCTGCCCGCCCGGCAGGGGTTCCCGGTGCGGATGGTGGTGCCGGGCCTGTACGGGTTCGTCTCGGCCACCAAGTGGGTGACCGAGCTGAAGGTGACCCGGTTCGATGCGGACACGGCCTACTGGACCACCCGCGGCTGGTCCGACCGTGGCCCGATCAAGCTATCCTCGCGGATCGACGTGCCGCGCTACAACGCGAAGCTGCGCGCCGGAGAGGTGGCCGTCGGCGGGGTGGCCTGGGCGCCCGGGGTCGGCGTCCGCGGTGTCGAGGTGAGTGTGGACGGCGGGCCGTGGCAGCCCGCGCGGCTGGGTGCAGCAGCCGGGGCGGACACCTGGCGGCAGTGGGCGTTCGCCTGGTCCGCCGCCCCCGGCCGACACGAGCTGAAGGTGCGCGCCACAGACGCCGCCGGTCTGGTGCAGACGGGGGAGAGGGCGCCGGTCGACCCGGACGGCGCGACCGGATGGCACAGCATCGAGGTGACCGTGCAGTGAGTCCTGACGCGTCCAGGGCCGTCGGCCGGGTGAACCTGGCCCGGTTCGCCTGGCTGTCGATCGTGGCGGCCTTGCTGACCATCGCCCTCAAGTCGGGCGCCTACATGATCACCGGCTCGGTCGGCCTGCTCTCCGACGCCGCCGAGTCGGGGGTGAACCTGGTCGCCGCGGTGGTCGCGCTCACCGCACTGCGGGTGGCGGCCCGCCCGGCCGACGCCAATCACCACTACGGGCATGGCAAGGCTGAGTACTTCTCGGCCGGCGTCGAAGGATTGATGATCTTCGTTGCGGCGGCGGTCATCCTGCTCACCGCGGTCGAGCGGTTCCTGCACCCGAGGCCGCTGGAGAGCGTGGGCATCGGCCTGGCCATCTCGGCGGTCGCCTCGGTGATCAACGGCGTCGTCGGCGTCCTGCTGATCCGCACCGGGCGCGAGCACCGGTCGGCGGCGCTGGCCGCCGACGGTCGGCATCTGCTCACCGACGTCTGGACCTCGGTCGGCGTGATCGTCGGCGTGTTCCTGGTCGCCGTCACCGGCTGGGACCGGCTCGACCCGATCGTGGCGGCGGCGGTGGGTCTGAACATCCTGATCACCGGCTATCGGCTGGTCTCGCAATCGGTCACCTCCTTGCTCGACGCCGCGCTGCCGCAGGAGGACCTGGCCGAGATCGACGCCGTGCTCGAGCGCTACCGCTGCGAGGATGTCGGCTTCGCCGACCTGCGCACCCGCGCCTCGGGCCGGCACCGCTTCGTCGTGCTCACCGTGCTGGTACCGGGGGCGTGGAGCGTGGAGCGTGGTCACGCCCTGGCGGACGAGGTGGAGCGGGCGATCGCGCAGGCCCTGCCGGAGTGCGACGCCCAGACCCACATCGAGCCGCAGGAGGTCAGGGCGGCGGCCAGTGCTGCACCCGGAGTCGACGCGCCAGCGTGACCAGCGTGTTCCCAGGGAGCGGTGGACCACAGCCCAGCCCCAGGGCCAGGAACCGGGTCGACTGCCCAGCCTGAGTCGAGACACCTCTGCTGATCTTGGATGTCTGCGGGGCCTGTGACCTGCTCTTTCGTCTGAGTATGCGGGTGGATGGCGGTCTCGTACAGCTTGGCCGCAGCGACCCGTCAACGCGTCACCAGCAGGATCCGCACTTGGGGTGGGTGACAGGACCAAGGCGGGATGGAGCGTGCTGACGATTCTCAGCGGACGACACCCCCCAGGCCTGGTTGACCACACCGAAGGCCAGCGCACCTGCGGCCAGGAGTGCGCCGACATAGCGGAGAAAGGGCTTGATCATCAGAGTGTGCTCTCCTCACGAGGAGCTAGCCCCTCACGGCCTTCGGGGCCGTCGGGTATGGATGCGGCCGCTGCGGCGCCGAGGACAAGGCCGAGCTGAAAGCGGTTGTCTACGTGCAGCTGATCCATCAGTGCGCGCAGCGCGTAGCCAACGGTGCGAGGGCTGACGTTGATCCGGGTGGCTACTTGCGCGTCGGTGAGTCCCTCGGCAAGCGCCTGAATGATCGCCTGTTCACGTCCTGTCAACATGATCTGTGGGACACCTTTCGCCCGGGGATCCTGCGCTCCGCACCAGCTTCGGGTGAACAGCGCCACGACCCTGTCCACGAGCGCCGGGTCGACGATCTCGAGGGCTCCGTGCTCGGCTCTTGGCCCAGCCGCGAGCAGCGCGACGTGCCGGTCGAAGACCATCAGCTTGACCGGAACGTCCTCGCTCTCCCGATAGTCTCCGCCCAGCTCCGACAGAGCCTCTGCCGCAGCGCAGGACCGGTCTCCGTCCGCGGTCGGCCGGCCCACGATCCGCATCCGGACGCCCCGCCCGAGCAGCGCCTTGTCCAGCGGCAAGGCCGCGGCAGCCGCCGCAGCGGTGAACTCCTGCTCAGGTTGCATAGCCAGGTGCTCGTCGGACTCCACAGAGACCAGTTCGGCGATCCGGTCCCGGACCTGTGCTGTCGGCAGGTGACGGACTGCGCTCGCCGATGCCTGCAGGCGCGTAGGCAGATCGAGACTCGTTGTCAGCGCCACATATCGGCGCATCTGCTCCCACCGGTCGAAGCAGACGAACTGGCGGCGCCTTAGCACCGCCACCGCATGCTGGGGCGTACAGGGAGCCCAGCCCACCTCTCCACCTGGCTTCGCCCTGTTCGCAGAGACCAGGTGGGTGCCGTGCAGTTCCTCCACTGCCGCCGCGGCCCGCCGGCGACTGATGCCTAGACTGCCGCTCACCGAAGGCACCGACTCCGGCCCGTCCAGCAGCAACGCGCGGAAGACCAGGTCCGCGTCGGCGGACAAGCCCCACCTGGTCAAGATCGGCATCGCCTGACCTACCCGGAGCGTGGATGCCGCGGCACCGGCCACACTCCCACCTCCCCCACGTCGTTCAGACTTCCCGCTGGCCCGTCAGTAGAACGCATGCCCGCAGCGCGTAGCAAGGCTCACACTCTCCCCCGGGAGTTGCCTTTGCCGAGATCTGCAATCCGCCGCAGACACCCTTCGGGCGGCCAGCCCGCGCCGTGCAACGGGTCCCTGGCGCCTACGACCAAACGCCCAGGCGCTCCGGATTGTGTGTCGACACTGCTCACTCGCCGGCGCCTGTCGGTCGAGCGACGCGGTGTGCGAACACCTTTGCCAACCCACCAGATCGACCCGCCCGGCGTCGCCGACACCCTGCGAGGGCGCCCTGTTGGAGCCCCTGACTGTGCCGATCAGCCTCCACCTCACGTGCCGGCGCGGAGCCCTGCCCGTGAGCCTGCCTCGCAAGATCTGGGTCAGATCTCGCTCCAGCACAACGTTGTTGCGGGTGTCGGCAATCCGGGGGCGGTTCCATTGCCGGTGTCGACACGTGCGACCTAGCGTCCTGGCCGTGGCCGTGGCTCGCCACTCGTCACTGCAGATCCCGAGCGAGCCGCAGCCCGATACCCGCTCGAGATCGACAATCACCCGGAGGTGCACGTGATAGGAATTCGCCGCTTAGGCATCGTGGCCTGTGCTGCGACAGCACTTGTGACGAGCTTCTCGACATCCGCCGCGAGCCTTACGGCCCCGGCGGCCGGCGGAAGCGGATCGACAGTGCAGGTCCGTGACGACATGACTGTGGCGCTGAAGGTCGCCGAGGCGGCCCTCGGCGCCGGCGTGCGCGAGGTGTCGACGCCCGTGAGGGCTGGCAGTGTGACCGTGGCGCCGGCCAGGGTTCACGGTCAGCCGGTCACGACCCTGTCGGCCACGGCGCAGGATCGCGTCTCCGTCGTCGCCGTTCTGACGAAAGAGGGAGCGGACGAGGTCAGTTTCGACCTCTCGCTCAATGGCGGGAGCATCGAGAAGGCAGCGGACGGTGCCCTGCTGGTCACTCGGATGACGCCCGCCGGCGCCTCGGTCAGCGCGGTCATCGCACCACCGTGGGCCAAGGACGCCTCGGGCAAGGCGCTGCCGACGCACTACGAGGTAGCCGGTGCGACCCTCATCCAGAATGTCGACACCACGGGCGCGCAGTACCCGGTCGTGGCCGACCCCACGATCTTCAAGACCGGGTTCTTCGGAGTGGTGCCTGTGGTGTACGTGAAGTTCACCAGAACCGAGACAGTGACCATCCGCAACCGCATTCGCGACAGTGGTGTGGCCGTAGCCGCCGGGAGCACGTGCGGCCTGATCCCCAACGCACTCGCCAAGGTCGCCTGTGGGATTGTGGTCGCCAGCAAGTACTCGGACTTCAAGAACGCAGTTGATGACGCTTATGCGGTCAAGGGACGGTGCCTCCGCGCGCGGGTGCCCCTCAACGCTGGTGCCATCGCGATTCCTGCCCTCGACTTCTACACCCATGCCTGCTGACGTGGAGATCAAGGAGGTGGCTGAGTGGGCACCGGCCTGAGCAGGCCACGATCCCCAGACGGGGGGTAGTCCTCGTCAGGGGAGACCATCAACTCGAGAGCTGCGTCCCCTACCTCGGGGCCGCAGCTCTCGACGCGTACGACGTCCTGGCCGATGTGGCGTTCCCGTCGATGGTCCTGGCCCGGATCGTCATGACGACCTCGAAAGCCGGGGTGGTCCGTGTCCTTGGGGAGATCGTTACACCGGTGGTGAGCACGTGACGACTTCGCACGTCGAGCACGTCGAGCACGTCGAACGCGCCGCAGCTGAAGACCGTCCGCCTCATGTTCACCTATCGCGGCAGCGTCGTGCGGGAGGCGGGACTCGAACCCGCATGCCCGAAGGCACAGGAACCTAAATCCTGCGTGGCTGCCAGTTACACCACTCCCGCGTGCCCGTCCGGGACGGGCGAATCCAGGGTAGAGGGTTCAGACGTCGAGGGCCTTGCGCAGGGAGGCCACGTGCCCCGTGGCCTTGACGTTGTAGCGGGCGATCTCAACGACACCGTCCGGGTCGACCACCACGGTCGAGCGGATCACGCCGGTGACCTTCTTGCCGTACAGCGACTTCTCGCCCCACGCGCCCCAGGCCCGCATCACGACCTTGTCCGGGTCGGAGAGCAGCGGGAAGGTGATCTGGTCGCGGTCGACGAAGGTGGCCAGTCTGGCCGGAGCGTCGGGGGAGACGCCCAGGACCGCGTAGCCGGCGGCCGCCAGCGAGCCCAGGCTGTCCCGGAAGTCGCACGCCTGCTTGGTACAGCCGGGCGTCATCGCGGCCGGGTAGAAGTAGACGATCACATGGCGGCCCCGCAGGCCCGACAGGGTGACGGTCGAGCCGTCCGCGGCGGTGAGGCTGAAGTCAGGGGCGGGTGATCCCACAGTGAGTTGAGGCACGCCTGCACTCTACGGCCGGGCTGGGTGCCCGGGGGCGGCGCTGTGGCCTACGGTGATGGCTGGGAGGTGGGGCTGGTGAGCAACCAGAGCGGTGACGGGCAGAAGCGCCGCGACCTGCCGGCGACCCCGGCTGAGATCGAGGCGGCGATCGACGAGCGCCGAAGCCATCTGGCCCAGACGATCGACGAGCTGGTGCAGCGGACGCAACCCAAGGCGATCGCCCAGCGCTCCGTGGTCGATGCCAAGCAGCGCTTCGCCGCCGCAACCCGCACCGAGAGCGGCGAGCTGCGCACCGAGCGCGTCGCCGCCGTCGCCGCCGCTGTTGTCGCCGTCCTCGCCATCGTCGCCCTCCTGCGTCGTCGCCGCTCCCGTCGCCGCTGAACGCGCCGACCCGAGCACGGTTCGGGTGGGGTGCGGCGCGGGGTACGGTTTCGGGCGTGACCGCGTCTGCCCTTGCCAAGACCTCCGATCGGCTGCCGATCCGGATGCTCAACGACAGGGTGCTGGTGTCCAGCGACGGCGAGGGCGGCGAGCGACGCTCCTCGGCCGGCATCGTGATTCCGGCCACCGCCGCGGTGGGCAAGCGGCTGGCCTGGGCTGCGGTGGTGGCGATCGGGCAGCACGTGCGCCAGATCCAGGTGGGTGACCGGGTGCTCTACGACCCCGAGGAGCGGGCCGAGGTCGAACTCGGCGGCACCCAGTACGTACTGCTGCGCGAGCGCGACATCCACGCCGTCGCCGCGCCCCGGGTCGAGGACGGCCAGACCGGCCTGTACCTCTGAGCCGGCATCCGCTCAACGCGACGCTCCGTGAACCGCTACAGCCCCCTCGACGTCGACGGCCCCATCGCCGTGGACATGATCCGCGCGGTGCCCGGGATCCGACGCGATCCGCTGGCCTTCCTCGAACAGTGCGTGGCCCGGCACGGCGAACTGGTCACCTTCCCGATGCCGCGCACCCCGGTGCTGCTGGTCGACCACCCCGACGGCGCCCGACGCGTGCTGGCGGACAACCACGCCGGCTACTCCAAGCAGACCATCCAGTACGGAGCCCTCTCCCTGGTCACCGGGACCGGGCTGCTCACCGCCGACGGCCCGCAGTGGCGGCAACGGCGGCGGATCGCCCAGCCCGCCTTCCGGCACACCGCGCTGCCCGGAGTCGTCGGCGCCGCGCAGCAGGCTGCCGAACGCCTGCGCGCGGGCTGGGTCCACGCTCCCGGCCAGGTGCTGGACGCCGAGGCGGCGATCCTCCGCGCGATGCTCGATGTGGTCGGCACCACCCTGTTCGACGACGACCTCGCGGCCACCGGCGATCAGCTGGTCGCCGCGGTGGACGACGCGCTGCGGGCGGTGATCGCCCGGTCCTCCTCGCCGCTGCCCGAACGCCTGGACTGGCGCACCGTACGCCGTCTGCGCCGCAGCACCGCCGTGCTGGACGCCGCGAGCGCCGACATCGTGGCCCGCCGCCGGGCGCGGGGGCTGCAGGGCGGCGAGGACGTGCTCGCCCTGCTGCTGCGCGCCGCCGACGCCGGCGAGATCGATCATCGGGCGGTGCGCGACGAACTGGTCACCCTGGTCATCGCCGGACACGAGACGGTCGCCGCGGCGCTGACCTGGACCCTGCACCTGCTGGCCGCTCATCCACCGGTCCAGGAACGCCTCGGCGCGGAGCTCGACGCCGTGCTGGGCGCCGGTCCCCGGGCGCGGCTGCCCGGCTGGGAGGACCTGCCGGCCCTGCCCCTCACCCGGGCGGTGCTCGACGAGGCGCTGAGGCTCTACCCGCCGGCCTGGGTGATCTCCCGCCGCGCCGTGGCCGACGACGTGCTGCTCGGCGTCGACGTCCCCGCGGGGACGTTGATCCTGCTCAGCCCGTGGCTGCTGCACCGTCGGGAGGCCTCCTGGCCCGACCCGCTGCGCTTCGACCCGGCCCGGTTCCTCGACGCCGGCCCTCGCACACCCCGCAGCAGACCGAGCGGTGAGTACCTGCCGTTCGGCGTCGGTCCGCGGCTGTGCATCGGGCGCGATGTGGCTCTGGTGGAAGGTGTTCTGGTGCTGGCCGGCCTGCTGCGCGGACGTCGCGTGGTCGCCGTCCGGGCCGGTGAACCGCGGGTCGAGGCGCTGGTCACGCTGCGCCCGCACGGCGGTCTGCCGCTTCGGCTCGCCTCCCGCTGACCGGGTCTGGGACGGTGCGACTAGTACCTGATGCGTCAGGGTTCTAGTACCAAGGTCTCACTACTGACTGGTACCGCCCGTATCGGACCGTTCAGGCATGCGCCACTACCTGTTCAGCTCCCATGACGGCTTCGGCCTGGGCCACCTGCGCCGCAACACGCAGATCGCCCACGCCCTGCTGAACCTCGACCCCACCGCCGCGATCACCATCGTGACCGGGGTCGCCGTCCGCCCCCGGTGGCTGGGCGACCCCCGGATCCGCGTGGTCGCAGTGCCACCCCTGATCAAGGGAGGGGACGGCTCCTACCGCCACCCCGGGATGTCGTTCGAGGAGGCCATCGCCGCCCGTTCGCGGACCATCGACCAGGTGATCGCGGCCATCCGGCCGGACGCCGTGGTCGTCGACCGGCACCCCTACGGTCTGGCCGGGGAGCTGCAGGCCGGTCTGGACCGGGCCAAGGACGACGGCGCAGCGCTGGTCCTCGGCCTGCGTGACGTGCTCGACGAGCCGACCCGGATCCGGGCCGAGCTGGCCGGCGCCGGCTGGGACGGAGTGGCCGATCGGTTCGACTCCCTGCTGGTCTACGGCGACCAGGCGCTGTGCGACCACCAGGCCGAGTACGGGCTCCCGATGGAGCCGGTCTACACCGGGTGGGTCGGCCCCCGGGTCACCCCCGCGGACTGCGCAGGTCGCGACGAGCGACTGCTGGTGGTCAGCGCCGGCGGCGGTGGTGACGGCGAACAGGTCTTCGACCTCGGCCGCCAGGTGCTCGACGCCCGCCCGGGGTGGCGCGGCGTGATCATCGCCGGGCCCTACGCCGCCGACCTGCCCGAGGCCGCCGCCGGCGACCGGGTGCGGATCGAGAAGGGCCGGCCCACCTGCGTCGACCTGCTCGTCGGGGCCGGCGCCGCGCTGCAGATGGCCGGGTACAACTCCACCGTCGAGGCGTTGGCGTGCGGCCTGCGGCCGATCCTGGTGCCCCGGCGCAGCCCGCGCCGTGAGCAGGCGATCCGGGCCTCGCGGCTGGCCGCCTTCGGGCTGGCCGACGTGGTCGACGAGGGCGCCGACCCCGACGAGGTGGCCTGGCTGCTGGACCGCTCCGCGCAGCGTCGCGACCCGGGGGGCACCCACGCCGTCCAGGACGCGGGCCTGCGGCTGGACGGTGCCGATCGGGCCGCCCGCGCCGTGCACGCGCTCGCCACCCGACGGGTGCGTGTGTCGTGACCCGGGCTCTGATCCGGCTGCGCCCCTTCCTGCGACCGTTCCGCCGGGCCCTGATCCTGGGCGCGCTGCTCGCCCTGGCCGAGGTGCTGGTGAGTCTGGCCCTGCCGTGGCCGATGAGCCTGATCGTCGACCGGATCCTGGTCCCCCAGGCTCCGCAGACCCCGCTGGCCGATCCGGGCCGGGCCCTGCTGATCGCGGTCGGGCTGCTGCTCTACCTGACCCTGCTGGCGGCGCTGTTCGACTACGGCTCCACCCGGCTGCTGTCCTCCAGCGGGCTGCAGGTGGCGGCAGACGTCCGAGGAGCGGTCTTCGCCCACCTGCAACGTCTTCCGCTGCGCTATCACGGCAACCATCAGGTGGGCGACCTCACCTCCCGGGTGACCAGCGACGTCGACCGCGCCCAGGACCTGGTCGTGTCCAGCCTCGCCGTGCTGCTGCCCAACGTGCTGCTGGTGATCGGGATGTTCTCGGTGATGCTCGCCCTGGACCCCCAGTTCACCCTGCTCGCGCTGATCGTCGTGCCGGTGATGGTGTTCGCCGTCCATCGCTCGACGGTGGCCTTGAAGGCGGCAGCACGACGGGCCCGCAAGGCCGACGGCGCCGTCGCCGCGGCCACCACCGAGGGCCTGGGCGCCATCCACCTGATCCAGGCCTTCACCCTGGAGGAGCACCAGTCGGCGCGCCTGGACGCCCTGACCGGGTCGAGCCTGAAGGCGGGCCTGGAGGCGGTCCGGCTGCAGGCGCGGTTCAGCCCGATCGTGGACACCACCTCGGCCCTCTCCGCAGGGGTGGCGCTGTGGTTCGGGGCCAACCGGGTGCTCGACGGCCGGATGACCCTCGGCGTGCTGCTGGTGTTCATGTCCTACCTCAGTTCGCTCTACAAGCCGGTCAAGGCGCTGTCCAAGGTGAGCGCGACCTTCGCCAAGGGAGTCGCCTCGGCGGAGCGGGTGATGGACGTGCTGGACGAGCGGTCCGAGGTGCGCGACCTGCCGGGCGCGGTGGACGCACCCAGCCTGCGCGGCGACGTCCGGCTGCGCTCGGTCGGGTTCTCCTACGGCCGCGAGCCGGTGCTCAGCAACCTCGACCTGCACGTCCGGCCCGGGGAGACCGTGGCCCTGGTCGGCCCCACCGGGGCGGGCAAGTCCACCGTCGCCTCTTTGATCGCCCGGCTGGTCGACCCTCAGGTGGGGGCGGTGGAGCTGGACGGCATCGACGTCCGTGCGCTGCGCTCGGCCTCGCTGCGCGCCCAGATCTCGTTCGTGCTGCAGGACTGCGTGCTGCTCTCCGGCACGATCCGGGAGAACATCGCCCTCGGTCGGCCGGGCGCCTCGCAGGCCGAGCTGGAGCGCGCGGCGCGGCTGGCTCTCGTCGACGAGTTCACCTCCCGGATGCCTGACGGGCTGGACACCCGGCTCGGTGAGCGCGGCATCGATCTGTCCGGTGGTCAGCGGCAGCGGGTGGCGATCGCCCGGGCCATCCTGCGCGACGCCCCGATCCTGATCCTGGACGAGCCGACCAGCGCCCTGGACACCTCCTCGGAGGAACTGATCGTCGCGGCCCTGGCGAACCTGCCCTCGGGCCGGTCCACGCTGGTGATCGCCCACCGGCTGTCCACGGTCCGCCGGGCCGACCGGATCGTCGTCCTCGATCAGGGCCGGGTGGTCCAACAGGGGACGCACTCCGAACTCATCCTCGCCGACGGCCTGTACCGCAGGCTCTCCGCCGGTGCGGGCATGATCGCGACCGAGAAGGACGGTGCGCCGTGGACGCGCTGACCACCCGTAGCGCCCCGATCGCTGAGGTCACGACCACTCCGCGGCTGCGGGTGCACTACGTGCTGAAGCGGTATCCGCGGACCAGCGAGACCTTCGTCGTCCGCGAGCTGCTCGGCCTGGAGGCCGCCGGGGTCACGGTGGCGATCGACGCCCTGCTGCCGCCCGAGGACGCCCCGATGCCGCCGGATGTCGCGGGGGTGCGTAGTGTCGTCCGGTACCTGCCGCGTCGCCCCGCCGTGCGCGAGCCCGGCGTGTTCGGCGTGCATGCCCGGCTGGCGGCCCGCCGTCCGCTCACGTGGTGGCGCCGGGCCGCAGCCGCCCGGCGTACCGGCACCTGGCGCCGGTTCGTGCAGGCCGGTCTGGTCGCCGCCCGGGCGCGCGACGAGGGCGCCGACCACCTGCACGCGCACTTCGCCACGGCCGCGGCCGAGGTGGCGCGCGACGCCGCAGCGCTGGCCGGGCTTCCCTTCACGGTGACCGCCCACGCCAAGGACGTCTTCCACGCCGACAACGCCCCGCTGCTGGCGGAGCGCGTCGCCGGAGCCGCCGCGGTGGTGACCGTGTCGGAGTACAACGTGGCCCACCTGGAACAGGTGCTTCCCGGCATGCCGGTGGCCCAGGTGGCCAACGGGGTGGCGATCGCCGAGGACGCCGGGCCGGAGCCCACCGGGCCGATCCTGTGCGTGGCCCGGATGGTGGACAAGAAGGGCATCGACGTCCTGCTGACCGCCTTCGCCCGGCTCAGCCCCGAGCGCCCGCACGCCCGCCTGGAGCTGATCGGCGACGGCGAGCGGGCGGCCGACTACCTGGCCATGGCCCGGCAGCTGGGCGTGGGCGGCAAGGTCACCTTCAACGGGGCGCTGCCCTACGACGAGGTGGCCGCGGCCTACCGCAGGGCGGCCGTGGCGGTGCTCCCGTGTCGGGTGGCCGCCTCGGGCGACCGGGACGGCATGCCCACCTCATTGGTCGAGGCGGCCGGGCACGGGCTGCCGCTGATCGCCACCGACGTGGTCGGGGTGGGTGAGCTGGTCCGCGACGGCGTCACCGGTCTGCTCGTGCCTCCGGAGGACCCACAGGCACTGGCCGCCGCGCTGATCCGCGTGCTGGACGACCCGGCTCTGGCCCGGCGGCTCGGCGAGGCCGGCCGCCGCCTGGTCGCCGAGCGCTACGGACCGGCGGCCGCGACCGCCGGCCTGCTCGCGGTGTTCGACGCCGCGCGCCCCGACGCCCTTCTCAGGAGGCCGCGATGAGGATCGCCGTGGTGTGCAGTGATCTCGGAGTCCGGGTGCCGGGCGACAAGGGTGCCTCGATGCACCTGACGGCGATCAGCCAGGCCTTCGCCGCGCTCGGCCACGAGGTGCTGCTGTGCGGGGTAGCCGGTCACGGCCCTGCGCCGGAGGGCATCCGGAGCCTGTTGCTGGCCCACCCGGGCCGTTCCACCGGGGTCGAGCGCGAGCGACGCAAGCTGGCCTTCACCGAGCACCTGGTGGAGGTGGCCGGGCCCGTGCTCGACGACTTCGCCCCCGATCTGGTCTACGAGCGGCTGGCCCTGTTCGGCACCGCCGGGCTCCGGCTGGCCCGGCGCACCGGTGCGCGGCACGTGCTCGAGATCAACGCGTTGCTCACCCGGGAGGAGGCGGCCTGGCGGGGCCTGCACCACACCGAGCTGGCCGCTCGCCGTGAGCACGAGGCCCTGGCCGCAGCGGACCTGCGGGTCGCCGTGAGCCACGAGTGGGCCGAGGAGGTGCGGGCGCTGGTGGGGCGTCACCCCACGGTCACGGTGCCGAACGGTGTGGCCGCGGGCGCCTTCCGCACCCTGCCCTGGCGGGCGGCGGCGCGGGCCGCCTTCGGCCTGCCGACCGAGGCGATGCTGGCCGGCTTCGTCGGAGCCCTGCGCGGCTGGCACGGCCTCGACGTGGCGATCGACGCGCTGGCCGAGACCGCCCAGCCGGTCGAGCTGGTGGTGGCCGGCGACGGCGACCTGCGTGCCGCACTGACCGCCCGGGCGCAGGCTCGCGGGGTGGCCGACCGGGTGCACTGGCTCGGCCACGTCGCCCACGACCGGGTGCCCATTCTGCTCGCCGGCCTCGACCTCGCGCTGGCGCCGTACCCCTCCCGGGAGGGGTTCGCCTTCTCCCCGCTCAAGCTCTACGAGTACCTCGCCGCGGGCGTGCCGGTGGTGGCCAGCAACGTCGGCCAGGTGCGGTCCGTGCTCGCCGACGCGTGCGCCGGGCTGCTGGTCGAGCCCGGGGACGTCGCCGGGCTGGCCCAGGCGATCGACCTCGCCGTCCTGGACTGGAGCCACCAGCGCGGTCGCGCGGCGGTGGCCCGGCAGTGGACCCTGGCCGAGCACTCCTGGGAACGCCGGGCCACGGCGATCCTGGCCGCCGCGACGGAGGTGGGCGGACATGCGCTGGCCCGCTGACCACCCGGTGCACCACGACGCCGCGCTGAGGCCCTGGGCGGACGGCGCGCAGGAGCTCTGCCCGACGGCCGAGGTGCGTCAGGTGCTGCGCCACCTGCCCGGACGGCGGGTGGCCACGCTGGTCGACACCCCGTCCGGCCCGGCGGTGCTCAAGGTCTTCGCCCGGCCCCGGGGCCGCGGCAACGACCGGCGGCTGCGGCGCCTGGCCGCCTGCCCGAGCGCCGGGGCCCTGGTGCCCCGTCCGCTCGGAGCCGATTCCGGCGGGCACGTGAGCCTGGTCGAGTACGTGCCGGGGGAGGTCTTCGACACCGTGGACGACGATCGCTTCGTCGCCGCCGCGCCCCTGGTCGGTGCCGCCCTGGCGGCCCTGCACGCCAGCCGGGCCGAGCTGGACCGCAGCTGGACCTGGCAGCAGGAGGTGACGCTGCTGCGCGACCGCCCGGCACCGGTGACCTCCACCCTGGTAGAGGGCATCGTCGAGCAGACCGCGCACCTGGCTGCCGAGCCGGTCGCGGTGGCCCACCGGGACTGCCACCCGCGCCAGATCGTGCTCACCGCTGACGGAGTGCGCTGGATCGACCTGGACGACCTCGCCCTCGCCCCGCCCACCCTGGACGTCGGCAACATGCTCGCCCACCTGCGCCGGGACGCCGCGTTCGGGGACCGGCCCGAGGCCGCGACGACAGCGGCGATCGCCGGGTTCCGCGAGGGGTACGGCGCGGTCTCCGGCGACCTGGCCGCCTGGGAGCGCCTGGCCCTGGTCCGCCTGGCCGGGCTCGCGCAGACCCGGCACGGTCGTGCAGACCGGGCCGCCGCCGTGATCGCACTGCTCGGGGAGCGAGTGTCATGAGCCGCCCCGAGCCTGCGACGCCGCCGGCACCGCTGAAGCCGCCAGCGCCGCAGAAGCCAGGGGGGCTGGGCGAGCTGCGGGCCCCTGTCACCGCCCGGGCGGTGGCCCGCGGACTGCGTGCCGCGGGCGTCGCCGTCCGCGAGGTCACGGTGCTGAGCGACCGGCACGCCGACCGGCCGGTGTTCGCCGGCCGGCTCGCCGGGGCGCCGGTAGTGGTCAAGTACCACGGGGCGGCCGCCGGGGAGGCTTTCGTCGCGCTGCAACGGATCTGGGCCGGTCCACTGGGGCCGTTGGGTCGGTCCGGCGCGGTGGGGGAGCCGGGCGTGCCGCGGCCGGTGGCCCTGGCTCCAGCGGCCGGGCTGGTGGTGATGGAGCATCTCGAGGGTCCGCTCGGCTCCGTGCGCGGGGTGCCGGCGGACGACGCCCTCGGGCCGGCAGCGGCGCTGCTGCTCGCTCGTCTGCACGGCACCGCGGCGCAGGGGTGGCGCCCGCGGTCGGCCCGGGGAGTGGTGCGCTCCTTGCTGCGCAAGGTGGCCGACCTCGAGCGCACCGATCCGCCGCTGGCGGCACGGGTCGCCGGCGTGGTGGATCGCCTGGCCGGCCGCCTCCCCGTCGAGACCGAGCCGGTGGTCACTCACGGGGACTTCTCGCCCCGCAACCTGGTGATCACTCCGGACGGCCCGCGATTGATCGACGTCGACCGGATGCGCCTGGCCTCACCCGCGCGGGACGTCGCCTACTGGGCGGCCTGGGACTTCGCCACCCGGGTGCTGGCCGGGCTGGAGCCCACCTGGCATCCCGGCGGGGTGTTCACCGCGGCCTACCTGCGGGCCCGTCCCGAGGGCGCCGCGGAGCTGGCCCGCTCGCTCACCTTCCACCAGGCCGCGGCCCTGGTGCGGATCGTGCACGGCTGGTCGGCGCTGCAGGGGCATCCAGCGGCGGCTCGGATCGTGGCCGAGGCCGAACGCCTGGCCGCCTGAGGCCTGACCCGCAGCCCAGGGGGGTGCGGGTCAGGCCGGGCGGTGGGCGTGGTCGTCGGTCCAGGTCAGCAGGTCGGCCAGGGGCCAGGTGTTCACGATCGAGGCGGCGGGCACGCCGGCGGAGATCGCCCGGTCGCAGCCGATCAGCTGCCAGTCCAGCTGCCCGGGCGCGTGCGCGTCGGTGTCGATCGAGAACAGGCAGCCCTCCGCCACGGCCTTGCGCAGCAGGGCCATCGGCGGGTCGAGGCGCTCCGGCCGGGCGTTGATCTCCACGGCCACCCCCGCCTGGGCGCAGGCGGCGAACACCGCAGCAGCGTCGAAGGTGGACGGCGGTCGCGCCTTGCCGCTGCGGGTGGCGCTGCGCACGGAGCTCGGGCCGTAGCGCCGGTCCAGCACGTACCGGCCGGTGCAGTGCCCGAGCACGTCGGTGTGCGGATCCCGGATCGCCGTGATCATCCGGCGGGTCATCGCCTCGCTCGGCATCTTCAATTCCGAGTGCACGCTGGCGACCACGAGGTCCAGCCGGTCGAGCAGCCGGTCCTGCTGGTCGAGTCGGCCGTCGGTGAGGATGTCCACCTCGATCCCGGTCAGCAGCCGGAACGGGGCCAGCTCCGCAGCCAGCTCGGCCACCACCTCGAGCTGACGCTCCAGCCGCTCCACCGTCAGCCCGTTCGCCACCTTCAGCCGCGGCGAGTGGTCGGTCAGCGCGGTGTACTCATGCCCCAGGTGGCGCGCCGTCCGGGCCATCTCCGCGATCGGCGAGCCGCCGTCCGACCAGTCCGAGTGGGTGTGCAGATCGCCGCGCAGCACGGACCGCAGGTCGTCCCCGCCGTCGGCCAGCCGACCACCGCACCGCGCGGTCACCTCGCCCAGGTAGTCCGGCTCGGCGCCGTCCACCGACTGCTCGACGACGGACGCCGTGCGCTCGCCGATCCCCTTCACCTCCCGCAGGGCTCCCGAGCGTGCGAGCAACGCCACATCGTCCTCAGGGAGGGCGGCGAGCGCGGCTGCTGCGGTACGGAAGGCCTTTACCCGGTAGCTGGACTCGAGGCCGCGCTCGAGCAGGAAGGCGATCCGGCGCAGATCCTCGACCGGGTCGCGCAAGTTCTTTTGCGTTGACACCTCGACAGGTTCGCATGCCGAAGCCCGATACTGAGGCCATGGCAAAATCCAAGGCAAAGCGGTCAGCAAGCAAGGATGCACTGGAGCGCAGCGTCGAGATCGAGCAGAAGTTCGATCTTCCTGCCGGATTCGTTCTTCCTGATCTTGGTGAATTGCCTGGCGTGGTCTCGGTCGACGAGCCCGTCGTCCACCAGCTCGAGGCCACCTACTTCGACACCGCGGACCTTCGCCTGCTGACCCACAAGTGGGTGCTGCGCCGCCGCACGGGTGGCGACGACGCCGGCTGGCACCTCAAGCGGCCGCTGCCCGGCGGTGATCGCGACGAACTGCACCACGACCTGGGCCGCTCCGCCTCGGCGGCGCCGGCCGCGCTGCAACGGGCGGTTGCCGTGTACGCGCGGGGCCACGCCCTGGTCCCGATCGCCAGGCTGGCCACTACCCGCACCCTGACCTCCCTGCGTGATGAGGCCGGCGAGGTGCTGGCCGAGGTGATGCTCGATGCTGTGGACGCTGCGTCGTTCGAGGCCGGCGGAACCGTGCGGGACGCCTCCACCTGGCACGAGATGGAGGTCGAGCTGCGTGCGGGGGACAAGTCGCTGCTGGTGGCGCTGGCACCACGTCTGCGCGATGCCGGTGCCCGGCCGAGCCCCAGCGCCTCCAAGCTGGCCCAGGCCCTGAAGGGCCGTCTTTCCGAGGAGCCGATGCACCCGGTCGGTCCGCCCACCCAGTACGGGCCGGCCAGTGCGGTCGGCGTGGTTCTCGCCTACCTCGCGGGCGAGGTGGCGCACCTGCAGGCCAACGACCCGTTGGTACGCGCCGACGCCGACGACGCGGTGCACCAGATGCGGGTGGCCTCGCGTCGGCTGCGTAGCGCGCTGGCCACGTTCCGGCCGCTGTTCGACCGCGCCGTGACCGACCCGATCCGGGTCGAGCTGCAGTGGCTCGGGGTCGAGCTGGGCATGGCCCGCGACGTCGAGGTGGTGCGCGATCACCTGCTCGCCCAGGTCACCGCCGAGCCCGTGGACCTGCGTCGTGGGCCGGTGGTCCGCCGGATCCGGTCCACCATGTCGGCCCGCTACCGCGAGGCGCACAAGCACGGGGTGGCCCAGCTGACCTCGGAGCGCTACTACGCCCTGCTCGACGCGCTCGACGCCCTGGTCAGCACGCCTCCGCTGGCGGAGCACGCCGCGGCACTGCCGGTGGAGGAGCTGCTGTCCCTTGCCTGGCGCACCTGGAAGCGGATCCGCACGCTTCACGAGGCGCTGGGCGGCGCCGATGACCAGGTACCGACCCAGCAGCAGCGCGACACCGTGCTGCACGAGATCCGCAAGTCCGCCAAGCGGGCCCGCTACGCCGGGGAGGCGCTCACGGCGTCCTTCGGCACCCCGGCCAAGAAGTACGCCGACGCGATGTCGGAGATCCAGAGCTCGCTCGGCGACCACCAGGACTCGGTGGTCGCGCGGGACGTCATCCTGGCCATCGCCGCCGAGGCGGAGGAGGCCGGGGAGCCCACCTTCACCTACGGCCGTCTGCACGCCCTCGAGCAGGCCCGTGGGGACAGCACCGAGCAGGCCTTCACCGCGGCGTGGACGGCGGCCTCTGCGGAGCCGGTGCGGGCCTGGATGCGGTAGCCGGCGCGATGGGTTCGGGCCGGCTGCTCGGCTGTCCGTTGCTCAGCCGAGGTGGTCGCGCAGCCGGTCCATGAACGCGGCCTGCGCGGCCACGATCCGTGCCCTGGCCTCGTTCAGGTCGAACCAGGCCACCCGGTCGAACTCGGGGAAGGTCTGCAACCGTCCTGAACGGGGCGGCCACTCCACCTCGAAGGTGTTGCTCACCGCGTCGGCCGGATCGAGGTCGCCCTCGACCGCCCAGGCACTGACCAGTTTGTTGTTCGCCTGGACCACGTCGCCCAGCGGCAGGAACGGACCGTCGGGGAGAGGATGGCCGACCTCCTCCACGTATTCGCGCCGGGCGGCCTCGAAGGCGTTCTCCTCCGGCTCGTAACCCCCTTTGGGGATGCTCCAGGCTCCGACGTCGCGGCGCCGCCAGAGCGGGCCACCCATGTGACCCAACAAGACCTGGGTCTGCCCGCTGCCCTGCCCGCTGCCCTGCCCGCCGCCCTCGCCACCCGCGGGACGCCGGAAGAGCACGATGCCGGCACTGAACCGGCGGGGTTTCGCTGGGCCCGGCTGCCGCCGCGCGGTCATTCCCGTCCTCCTCTGCACTACCCCGAGGGCTCTACTGTGCCAGGTCAGCGGCCTGACGATCGTTGCCCTATATGCAACGTGTTCCGCCTGCCGCTACCATTCCGCCGAGCGGAGGCGGACGGCGAGGTGGCTATGGCAACACAGCGTTTCGACTACGTCATCGTCGGCGGCGGGTCTGCGGGATCCGCCCTGGCGAACCGGTTGAGCGCGGACGGCACGAGGAGCGTGCTCGTGCTCGAGGCCGGGCGGCGGGACTACGCGTTCGACGTGTTCATCAACATGCCGGCGGCGCTGACCTACCCGATCGGCAGCCGGTTCTACGACTGGAAGTACACCTCCGAGCCTGAGCCGCACATGCACGGCCGGCGGATCTACCACGCCCGCGGCAAGCTCCTCGGCGGGTCCAGCAGCATCAACGGCATGATCTTCCAGCGCGGCAACCCGATGGACTTCGAGCGCTGGGGCGCCGACCCGGGCATGGAGAGCTGGGACTTCGCGCACTGCCTGCCCTACTTCAAGCGGATGGAGAACTGCCTCGCCGCAGCGCCCGGCGACCCGTGGCACGGGCACTCCGGGCCGCTGGTGCTCGAGCGTGGCCCGGCGAGCAACCCACTGTTCGGTGCCTTCTTCGCCGCCACCCAGCAGGCGGGCCACCCGTTGACCGAGGACGTGAACGGCTACCGCCAGGAAGGGTTCGCCGCCTTCGACCGCAACGTTTACCGCGGACGGCGGCTGTCGGCGTCCAAGGCATACCTCCACCCGGTGGAGAAGCGGCCGAACCTGACCGTGCGCACCAGCGCGTACGTCACCCGGGTGCTGTTCAGCGGCCGGCGCGCGATCGGCGTCGAGCTGGTGACAGCCGGTCCGCTCGGTCTGCTGCGGCGCGGGCTGGAGCGGATCGACGCCGGTGAGGTGATCCTGTGCGGCGGGGCGATCAACACCCCGCAGCTGCTGCAGCTGTCCGGGGTGGGCGACTCCGACCACCTGAGGTCGCTGGGGATCGGGGTCGTCGCGCACCGCCCGGGGGTCGGCGCGAACCTGCAGGACCACCTCGAGGTCTACATCCAGCACACCTCCACTCAGCCGGTGTCGATGCAGCCGTATCTGAAGCACCGCTACAAGCCGATCGTGGGCGCGCAGTGGCTGTTCGGGAGGACCGGGCCGGGGGCGACGAACCACTTCGAGGGCGGCGGGTTCGTGCGCAGCAACGACGAGGTCGCCTACCCGAACCTGATGTTCCACTTCCTGCCGATCGCCATCCGCTACGACGGGTCCTCCCCGCCCGGGGGGCACGGGTACCAGGTGCACGTGGGCCCGATGTACTCCGATGCCCGGGGAACAGTGCGGATCAGCAGCGCCGACGCCTCGGTCAAGCCCGAGTTGCGGTTCAACTACCTCTCCACCGACCAGGACCGGCGGGAGTGGGTGGAGACGGTCCGGGTCACCCGGGAGATCATGCGCCAGCCCGCGCTCGCGCCGTTCAACGGCGGAGAGATCTCGCCTGGGCCCGGGGTGGAGACCGACGCCGAGATCCTGGAGTGGGTCGGCCACGACGCCGAGACCGCACTGCACCCCTCCTGCACGGCCAAGATGGGCATCGGCGAGGACGCGGTCACCGACCCGCTGACCATGGGGGTGCACGAGGTGGAGGGGCTGCGCGTGGTGGATGCCTCGGTCATGCCGTACGTGACCAACGGCAACATCTACGCACCGGTGATGATGCTGGCGGAGAAGGCAGCCGACCTGATCCTGGGTACGCAACCCCTTGCTCCGGAACGGATTCCCTTCTACCGGCACGTGCCGTCCGGTCAGGAGTAGGAGTGAGGCGGGTACTGCCCGGCGGGAACCGGGAGGCACAGCGGCGGCTGCTGACCGCGGTGCGCTACGAGGTGATCCCGACCGCCTCGATAGAGGAGAAGGTGATCGCCTCGGTCCCGATCGACGTGACGATGACTGTGACCGCGTCACCGGTGAAGGGGCTGGAGCCGACCCTTGATCTGGCCGAGCGCTTCGCCAAGCACGGCTATCAGGTGGTGCCGCATGTGGCGGCCCGGCTGCTGCGTGACGAGCAGCACCTGGCTGAGGTGGTGGAACGGCTGAAGGCCGCCGGGATCACCGAGATCTTCGTTCCGGCCGGGGACGCCGACCCGCCCGCCGGCGCCTGGGACGCCTCGCTGCCGGCGCTGCAGGCCCTGTCCCGGATGGGCAACCCGATTCCCCGGGTGGAGATCACCGGGTACCCGGAGAGCCACCCCACGATCGACGACGACGTCACCGTGCAGGCAATGTGGGACAAGCGGGCTCTTGCTACGGCGGTGATCAGCAACCTCTGCTTCGACCCGAAGATGATCTCGTCGTGGGTGAAGCGGGTCCGCCGGCGGGGGATCGAGCTGCCGATCAAGATAGGCGTGGCCGGGCCGGTGGACAAGACCAAACTGCTCACCATGGCGAGCAAGGTGGGGGTCGGTGAGTCGACCCGGTTCCTGACCAAGCACGCCTCCTGGTTCGCGCGGCTGGCCACCCCTGGGTACTCGCCGGAACGCCTGATCGCCGCGGTGGCCCGCGAGGTCGGCGACGAGTCGTACGTCGTCACCGGGCTGCACCTGTTCACCTTCAACCAGGTCGCCGAGACCGAGGCCTGGCGCCAACGTCTGCTCGCCGACCTCTGACGGCCCTTCACCCCATCAAGATCACGGCCAGATCGCGGCGATCACGCCCGGGGTCACCCGGGGGTGATTCCCGAGGGGCATGTGCGATCGTGCCGGGGACCACCCTGGGTCAGGCTGAGTCGGCGTCCTTCGGCGTACGGGCGACGGCGACCGCCGGGGCAGGCGAGCCCTTGACCGAGGTGGCCACTGCGGTCGGCGCGGCCGGCTTGTCGAGCATGCCCTTGACCACGTTCAGCCCGGCCAGGCCCTGGCCGATCACCGAGGTGACCATCTCAGTCACGCCCTCGGCGCCGTTCAGCACCTGCATGCTGCCCACGTTCTCGAAGGCCTTGGCGGCGTTGGCCACGATGGCCGGGTAGTTCTCTGCGATCTCCTGCAGCACCACGGCCTCTGAGTTCGTCGCCAGGGCCTGGGCGCGGCGTTCGATCGACTCGGCGTCCGCGAAGCCCTTGGCCTTGATGGCGGTCGCCTCCGCCTCGCCGACGGCCTGGATCGCGGCCGCCTGCGCATCGCCCTCGGCCCGTACGGCGTCGGCCTCGGCCACGCGTCGGGCCTTCTCGGCGTCGCCCCGCCGGGCACCCTCGATCGCCTCGGCGTCGGCCAGTGCCGTCCTGCGGGTCTTCTCGGCCTCGCCGGTGAGCCGCGCCTTCTCCGCCTCGGCCTCGGCGTCGGCGATCACACTGGCCTTGCGGGCCTCGGCCGCCGCGATCGAGGAGTTGCGCAGGGCCATCGCCTCCTGCTCGAGCTTGTACCGCGCGGCGTCGGCCGGGCGGCGCACCTCGGCCTCGAGCTGCTGCTCACGCCGGGCTGCCTCGAGCTTGGCCACCTCGGTCTCCTGCACCACAACCTCCTGCCGCGCTGCGGCGGCGGCGAGCGGGCCGGACATCTGGGCCTTGGAGGCCACGGTGTCGACCTCGGCCTGGTACTGCGCCTGGGCGATCTTGGAGGCGCGCACCGCCTCGGCCTGCCGGGCCTGGGCCTGCGCCTCGGCCTCGGTGGCCTGCTGGTTGGCGGTGGCCTCGGCGATCCGGGCCTGCTTCTGCACCTCGGCCGCGTGCGGCCGGGAGAGGTTGGCGATGTAGCCGGTGGGGTCGACCAGGTCCTTGATCTGCAGGCTGTCGATCACCAGGCCGAGCTTCTCGGCCTCGATGCCGGCTGCAGCACGGGTCTCCTGGGTCAGTCGCTCGCGTTCGCGGACCAGTTCCTCCATGGTCAGCGAGCCGATGATCGAGCGCAGGTGCCCCTCGAACACATTGACGATCTTGTCCACCATGGTGTCCTGCTGGTCGAGGAAGAGGCGCGCGGCGTTGGAGATGGACGCCTCGTCGTCCCCGACCTTGAAGATCACGACGCCACGGACGCCGACCTGGATCCCCTGCTTGGTAACGCACTCCACGTGCAGTGGGGCCTCGTTGATGTCCAGCGACATCCGGCGCAGCACCTGAACACCGGGGACCATGAACGTGCCGCCGCCGGTCACCACGCGGAAGCCGAGGCCGGCGCCCTTCTCCTTCGACCCAGAGATGATCAATGCCTGGTTCGGCTCCGCGACCCGCCACATGCTCTTGAACAGCCCGACAGCGACGGCCAACGCCGCCACGACGGAGACGAGCAGGGTCAGCAGAAACGGGATCTCCATGAACGTTCCAACTCCATTCGTCGACCGTCGACCCCCGAGGGTCGAATGATCATGCAACGTGCCGCGGCGGGTCGCTGGTTCCGCAGCCCGACGCTACTGGTCGGCACTGACAACCACGGTGCGGGGTGGGTAGACCTCGACCACGGTCACCGGCGTCCCGGAAGGGATGGGCACACCGCGGTTGGCGCTGTAGGCACCGTAGGTGTCGCTGCCACGCCCGAAGGCCAGCCGCACCTCGCCGAGCCCGCCGACCGGGATCGACGTGGTCACCATGCCGCGCGCGCCGACCAATGAGTCCGACATCCGTGCTGCCACCTCCCGTGGATCTCGATGAGGATCCCACGCGCAGGTGCTCCGCCGGACCGGTGGGCAGGGGAAGATCGTTCCATGGAACTGCGCGTGGCTCGGGCCGAGGATGCCGAGGCCATTGCCGAGGTGCATGTCGCGACCTGGCGGGCGGCCTACCGCGGGACCGTGCCCCAGGCCCACCTCGACGCCCTCGATGTCGGGCAGCGTGCGCAGCTGTGGCGGCAGGTGCTGGCCGCCGGGTCGTCCACGGTCACCATCGCTCTCGACAGCGCCGGAGGGGTGATCGGGTTCGCCGCCTTCGGCCCGCATCGTGGCGACGATGGCGAGGAGCGGCTCGGGGAGGTGTACGCCATCTACGTGTGGCCGGATCGATGGCGAAGCGGGGCGGGCACGACACTGATGGTCGCCGCTGAACGGGGCCTGCGGGAGGCGGGGTTCGCGTCCGCCCGGTTGTGGGTGATCGACGGCAACGAGCGCGCGCAGGGCTTCTACGAGCACCTCGGCTGGCGTCCCGACGGCGCGCGCCGGTACGAGGAGCTCGGCGGCATCGAGGTGCCGGAGCGGCGCTACCACCGCATGCTGCGGCCGTAGGCTCAGCGTGTGGACAGCGATCGCGAGCACCTGCGGGCAGACTGCTCCGGCTGCACCGGGTTGTGTTGCGTCGCGCCGGCTTTCGCCGCGTCGACGGACTTCGCCGAGTCCAAACCGGCCGGGACGGCGTGCCGCCATCTCGCGGCGGACTCACGATGTGGGATACATCCGTCGCTGCGTGAGCGCGGCTATGTCGGGTGCACGGTCTACGACTGCTTCGGTGCGGGGCAGCAGACCAGCCAGGTCACGTTCGCGGGTCAGTCCTGGCGGGACGGCGAACCGGTGGCTTCAGCGGCCTTCGCTGCCTTCCCGGTGATGCGCCAGCTGCACGAGATGCTCTGGTATCTGGCCGACGCCTCCGGCCGGGTGGAGGCGAGGTCTCTGCACGAGGCTGTTTCCGTTCTGCAACAACGCATCGAGGCTCTCACCTGGTCTGATCCGGAGACACTGCTCGCCCTCGAGGTGGCGGCCTGGCGCAGTGAGGTGACTCCCTTGTTGCGTGCGGTGAGTGAGTCGGTACGCGGCACCGGCGGGTCGGTCGGGGCCGACCACAGCGGTGCCGATCTGATCGGCGCCGGGCTCGCCGGGAAGGATCTGTCCGGTGCCTGTCTGCGCGGGGCCTACCTGATCGGCGCCGATCTGCGTGGCACCGATCTGCGTCGGGCCGACCTGCTGGGGGCGGACCTGCGGGGCGCCGATCTGCGTGGCGCCGACCTGCGAGAAGCGTTGTTCCTCACCCAGGTTCAGATCAATTCAGCGGTGGGGGACGGCGCCACTCGGCTGCCTCCGGGACTGCTGCTGCCGGCGCGGTGATGGAGAGTTGCTTTGGTGCATTCGTTGTGAGCGATTGTCCCGGGTGTCCTTGCATCGAGTGCTGTGACATCGCGATGGAGTGAGATTGACCTCAAAAGTCGTTGTAGGAGAACGACTTCCAGGGTGGATTCCGGGGGTTGATTGTCGGTGGTCGCAGCTAGCGTGGGTGTCATGGAGCCCGAGCAGACCCCGATCCCGGACGGCGCGTCGCCGTGTCCGGATGCGTTGGCCGGGCTGGAGCTGATCGTCCGGGGCGCGGGACTGCTGCAGTCTGCGCCGACGAGTGTGTTGTCCGCGCAGGAGCTGCGGGAGGCGGTCGCCGCCGTCGCGGAGGCCCGGTCCCGGTTGGATGCGGGGTACCTACACCTGCTGGCGAGCCTGGATACCCGGGACGAGGCTGTACCGGGAGCCTCGGTGGGCAAGGGCGGGGCGACGTTCCTGATCCACCGGATGAAGGTCTCCCCGGGGCAGGCTGCGCGGGAGGTCCGCCTCGCCCACGCGCTGGACGTCGACGGGGGCGGGATCAGCCCGCGGACCGGGCGGGACGCGGACCCGGCCGGTCCGGGTCTGCCCCGGATGGGCGGTGCCCTCGCTGCGGGTGAGGTGACTCTGGGCCATGCCCAGGTTGCGGTTCGGTGTCTGAGCAGACTGCCCGATCGGTACCTGACGACGGTCGCCGAGGACGGTCTGTCCGGCGCTGCCCGGGTGGATGCGTTCCTGACCGAGCACGCCCGCACGGTCTCACCGGAGGTCCTGTCCAGGATCGCCAAGCACCTCCTCGCGGCGCTGCTGCCCCAGGACGACACCTACGCCAAGGACACCTATGAGCGCCGCTACCTGTCGATGGGCACCGACCCCACCGGGATGATCAGCGGTTCGTTCGCGCTCGACCCGGCCGCCGGGGCCAGGTTCCGGGCAGTGATCGAGGCGATCGTGAAGACCCAACGCCTCGGCCCTTCCGCCAGCCTCACCCCCGAGGGCGCCGACGGCCAGGGTGATGGCCAGGGTGATGGCCAGGGTGCGGGCGAGCAGCAGGAGACGCTGCCGCTACGGGACGAGCGGTCGGCAGGGCAACGCCGTGCCGACGCCCTGGACCAGCTCTGCCATGACGCGCTCCGCGGCGTGAGCGGGTCGGCGGCGGGCGCGCAGGTGGTTGTGGTCGCCACGCCCGGACAGCTCGCCGACGCCCTCGCCGCCCAACCCGCACCGCTGGGCCCCGACGGCACCCCGCTTCGCCCGCCCTCCACCATGCCCGACGCATCCGCACCATGCTCCGGCGAGCCCGGCGCCGCGTTCCATCAGCCCCGCCCGGCCAGTGGCGGCGGCCAGGACCCCTACGGGCCTCACCGCCCAGGCGCCGGAGAGGCGGGTCAGGGCAGCCCGGGCAGCCTGGGCGGCCCGAACCGCCGACAGCGCCGCAGCGGTCAATGCGGCCACCGCGCCGCGCACAGCCACGACGGCGGTGCCAGGACTGGGCCCGTGGCGACCGGCCTGGCGGTCGACATCAGTTCCGGCAGCCCGATCGAAGCCTCCACCCTGGCCGTGTATCTGTGCACCGCCGTTCTGACCGGCATCACGCTGGACGACAACGGCGCGGTGCTGGCCCACGGCCGCACCCGACGCTTCGCCACCCCTGCCCAACTCCGCGCGCTGACCGCTCGCGACCAGGGCTGTGTCGCCCCGGGCTGCGGCCTACCGCCGTCGCGCTGCGACGCCCACCACGTCATCTGGTGGCGCACCGGCGGAAGAACTGACATCACCAATCTGGTTCTCCTATGCCCCCGCCATCACGCCGCCGTGCACGCCGGGATCTGGCAGATCCAGATCATCGACGGCGTGCCCTGGCTGATCCCCCCGCGTTGGGCCGACCCCGCCCGCACTCCCCGACGCAATGCCGTGCCCAGCGCCTATCAGCAGGCCCGGGCCCTCAGCCAACAGCTTCGCGACACCCAACTCACCCTTGACCTCGACGTACCCGACGTCGGTGTTCCCCACGATCCCGGTGAACCCCCGTGATCTTCGCCGCCCCGGGGATTCACTCTGTGGTGACCGAGGAGACAGGCGGAGCGCTACATCTGGCGAGTGAAGCCCATTGACGTCGGCAACCCCAGAAGTGCACTCTAAGTAGGCGAGTTATCACCGAGAGCGATGGAGGTGAGTATCCGAACCGCGCTTGACACCCAGCCCATCGACGCGAGATTGGGGCGGCGGAGCGATCCGCCGCCCCGAGCGCGTGCCTCGGTGCCCGCCCCGCTCGCAGCCCTATGGCCTGGTCGGCTTCAGCTGTCTGACGTGGCCTCGATCGGCCTCACTCGATCTCGAGCAGCAGCGCCAGCTCTGCCTCGAGCCGGTGCTCTCCGGTGGGGATCACCTGCAGCGGCAGACCCAGCACCCGCGCAGCGTCCTGCGCCGCCTGACGCAGCTCGGGCGTCGGCTGCTGCGCCAGCCACACGACACGCGTGTAGTGGCGGAAGTAGTCCTCACGCAGCTCTGGGAACCGGTCCAGCCCCAGCTCCACCACGACGCTGCGCCGGAACGACGCGGCCAGGAAGTCGGTGAGCAGATAGGTACCCGGCTCCTCGGCGAGCAGCCGGGCGATGACCTCCGGCCCGGCGAAGACGTCGTAGCAGTGCCCACCGCGCAGGCGGGCAAGGCCGAGCCGGGCACAGACCTCGTCCAGCGCCCCGTAGGTGCCGCAGTCGGCGTACGCCACCGCGATCCGCGGGTGCCGCGCCGGGTCCATCTCCACCGGGCGTAGGTCTCCGACGACCACCACCACGGCATCGGCAATGCGCTCCGGGCGGTTGTGCAGGAGCGGCGGCAACGGGTGAACCTCAACCGGCCACCCCCGCTCGGCGCAGATCCGTGCCACTGGCTGAGCGATCGCCCCACACGCGATCACGGCCAGCCGGGGTGGACCGGGTGGACCGGGTGGACCGGGTGGACCGGGTGGACCGGGTGGACCGGGTGGACCGGGTGGACCGGGTGGACCGGGTGCCTCGAGCCCTCCCGGCCTACCCGGGGAAGGCGAGTTGCTCGACGAAGAGGTCGTTGAAGTCGGTCCGGTCGGAGAGCTCGACGTAGCGCACCTCCTCCAGCAGGGTGCGCGCGCCCTCACGCTCACGCACCGACAGCAGCGCCATCTTCGCGCCCTCGCCGGCCACGTTCCCGGCGCTGACGATCCGCAGCACGGGCACCTTGGGCACCAGCCCGATCCGCACCGCGCTGGCCGCCGAGAGATAGGAGCCGAATGACCCCGCCAGCAGCACCTGCTGCACGTCGGCCACCTGCGCGCCGAACTCCTCCAGCAGCAGTTGCCACCCGGTGGCGATCGCCGCCTTGGCGAACTGAAGCTCGCGCACGTCACGCTGCGACAGGTACACGGCGTGCTCCAGGTCGCCGGCCTCACCGCCCTCGCCGGCCTCACCGGACTCGCCGCCCCAGTGCAGCACGAACACCCGCTCCCCGCCGTCCAGCTCGACCAGCCGGTCGGCCAGCCCGGGCACGCGCTCCCGAGCACCAGCGGCGTCGAGCAGCCGCCCGGAGGCGTCCAGCAGGCCTACGGCAACCAGCTCGGCCACCGCGTCGACCAGCCCCGACCCACACAGCCCGACCGGCTCGACGTCGCCGATCACCTGCAGCGCCACGCCGTCCGCGCTGATCTTCACGACCTCGATCGCGCCGTCCGCCGCCCGCATGCCGCACCGGATCGAGGCGCCTTCGAAGGCGGGCCCGGCCGGCGCGGCGGTCGAGAGAAGCCTCGAGGAGTCGCCGAGCACGATCTCGCAGTTGGTCCCCACATCGATGAACAGCCGCAGCCTCTTGTCCCGGTCCATCCCCGCGGCCAGCATGCCGGCCACGATGTCGCCCCCCACGTAGGCCCCCAGGGAGGGGAACAGATACGCCCGCGCCCGCGGGTGCACCGTCAACCCCAGCTCGGCAGCCAGCAGCTCGGGGAAGTCCTTGCTGGACATGACGAACGGCGCCACCCCGAGCGGCTCGGGATCGATGCCGAGCACCAGATGGGTCATGGTCGCGTTGCCGGCCAACGCCACCTCGTACACCTGGGACGGCGCGACGCCCGCTTCGGCGCACACCTCGGCCGCCAGCTCAGCCAGGGTCGACTGCGCCGCCTCCCGCAGCCTGCCGAGTGCGTCGGGGTCGAGCATGGTCGCGCTGATCCGGCTGATCACGTCGCCGCCGAACGGCTGCTGCTTGTTCAGCATCGAGCGGACGGCGGACGGCGTGCCGGTCGACAGGTCCAGCAGGGTCGCAACCACCGTGGTGGTGCCCAGGTCCATGGCGATCCCGTACCGCACGGACGAGGTGTCGCCGCCCTCGACGTCGATCAGCACCTCGTCCACCACCACCGCGGTGACCTTGAAGTCGTTCTCGCGCAGTACCTTCCCCAGCCGGCGCACGGCGTACAGGTCGGCCCGCAGCTCGAGGTCGTCGATCGCGTCGAACAGCCGCTGCAGATCGGTGCGCTGGTCGGCCAGCGTCGGCTCGGTCAGCTCCACGTACCGCTTCTGGACGGCGGGGCGCAGGATCACCTGCCGCCCCACCCCGACGGTGGCCGCCTTGGGCCGGGTCAGCAGCGGGGGCACCTCGACTGTGATGTCGTGCTGCGCCGTGGCCAGGCAGGCCAGCCGCCAGCCCTGACGCAGTTGATCAGGGGAGAACGCTCTCGGGTCGAGCCGGCTGACCGGCACCTCGGCACCGACCACGCGCACTTTGCACTTGCGGCACGTGCCGTGCCCGCCGCAGGTGGAGTCGATCGCGATCCCGTTCCAGCTCGCGGCGTCGAACACGGTCACCCCGCCGGGCACCCGCACCTCGCGCGGCGCGGCGTCCGCGGCCTCGACACCGTCCTTGGCGACCAGGTAGCTGATCCGCACCCGACTCGGCTCGGTGGCCTCCGGGACGGCAGGAACGGGCGCTGCGGGGTGCTCGCCCAGCAGTCCCTCGCGCAGGTACCGCTCGCGCGCAGCGTCCGCCGTCTCGCTCACCCCTGCGCCGCGGCAGCTGCTGCGGCTTCGGCCGCCTTCTGCTTGGCCCGGAAGGCCGCGATCCAGCTCGCCCCCCACTCGTCATTGCCCATCATCATATCGGCCGCCTTGATCGCCTCGACCATCTGCGGGGTGCGCGCGTCCATGATCGCGCTGGTCAGGCCGGAGTGCATCGCCATCGGCAGGAAGGCAGCGCCCAGGGCGTGCCGGCCCGGCATGCCGAAGGAGACGTTGCCGGCCCCGACCGTCATGTTCAGGTCCAACTCGTCGCGGATCAGGGAGATCGCCTGCATGGTCCACTTGCCGTACTCGTGGTTGGCGCCCACCGGCATCGCCAGCGGGTCGATCACGATGTCCTCGATCGGGATGCCGTACTCCTTCGTCGCCACCTCGACGATCTTGCGCGTGATCTCCAACCGCTTGGCCGGGTCCTCGGGGATCTCGTCCTCCTCGTTGGGCAGCGCGATCACCGCCGCTCCGTACTTCTTCACCAGCGGCAGGATCGCCTCCAGGCGTTCCGCCTCCCCGGTCACCGAGTTCACCAGCGCCTTGCCCTGGTAGGCGGCCAGCCCGGCGTCCAGCGCCTCGACCACCGAGGAGTCGATGCACAGCGGCAGATCGGTCAGCGACTGGATCAGCTTCACCGCCTCCGAGAGCAGCGCCGCCTCGTCGGCCAGCGGCACGCCCATGTTGACGTCCAGCATCATCGCCCCACCGGCGACCTGGGCATGCACGTCCTCGACCACTCGGTGCAGATCGCCCTCGCGCAGCTCGGCCTGGAACTTGGGCCGCCCGGTCGGATTGATCCGTTCGCCGATGATGCAGAACGGCTGGTCGGGCCCGATCACGATCTCGCGGCCGGCCGAGCGAAGCACGGTGTGCATGCAAACCCCTTCTCAGATGACGGTGATCGAGGACACGTTCAGTCGCACAGGGCGAGGGGATCAGACGGCGACGGCGGCGCGGCGCTGTTCGATCAGTTCCTTGGCGCGTCGGACGGCGGTCGCGGCGTCCGCGGCGTACCCGTCGGCGCCGACGGCGTCCGCGTACTCCTGGGTGACCGGGGCCCCACCGACCATGACGATCACCTGCTCGCGCAGGCCGGCCTTCTCCAGCGCGTTCATGTTGGCCTTGAACATCGGCATCGTCGTGGTGAGGAAGGCGGACATGCCGACCACGTCGGGCTTGTGCTCCTCGATCGCGGCGATGAACTTCTCCGGCGCCACCTGCACGCCGAGATCGATCACGTGGAAGCCCGCGCCCTCGAGCATGATGTTGACCAGGTTCTTGCCGATGTCGTGCACATCGCCCTTGACCGTGCCCATCACGAAGGTGCCGACGGTCTCCGCCCCGGTGTCGGCGAGCAGCGGGCGCAGCACGTCGAGCGCACCGCTCATCGCCTTGCCGGCGATGAGCATCTCGGGCACGAAGAAGTCGCCACGTTCGAAGCGGGCACCGACCTCCTCGAGCGAGGGGATGAGGGCCTCGAACAGCAGCGAGTCCGGCGACATGCCGTTGGCCAGACCCTGTTGGGTCAGCTCGAGCACGCGCGGCTTGTTCCCGACGAGGGTCTGGTCGTAGAGGGCCTTCAACAGATCTGCCGGTGTCAGATCGGTCATGCTGCACCTACCTTTCGCGAGAACCCGAGCATGGTGGACACCGCAGCCGCCTGCTCGGCGACGAGCTTTCCGAGCGAGGCCAGGCGATCACGGGGAATCCGGGCCGTGGGGCCGGAGACGGACAGCGCGCCGATCACGGCGCCGTCCGGGCCGCGGACGGCGCCGGCCACGGCGACGAGCCCGACCTCGAGCTCCTCCCAGGCGACGGCCCAGCCGCGGCGGCGGATCTCGGCGAACTCGCGCGACAGGGCCGCGGCCGTGACCAGCGTGGACGGCGTGCGCGCCTCGAGCGGGCCGTCCGGCAGGGCGAGCCGGTCGTGGGCGAAGAAGATCTTGCCCAGGGCCGAGCAGTGCGGCGGCACCTCGATGCCGACCCAGTTCGCCGCCCCGAGCAGGAACCGGCCGTCGGCCTGGGCGACCGGCACCACGCCGTCACCGCGGGCGACCGCGAAGTTCGCCGTCTCCCCGGTCAGCTCGGCCAGCCGGTCCAGGGCGGGCTGGGTCAGTTCGGCCAGGTCCGCGAGATCTCCGACGGCGCTCTGCCGGGCAGCGTAGACCGCGAACATCGCGCCGGCCCGGAAGGAGCCGCTGCGGTCGCGTTGGACCAGACGGTTGCGCTCCAGTGCGTGCAGCAGCCGGGAGGTGGTCGACTTGGCCAGGCCGAGCTCCTCGACCAGCGAGGTGAAGGTGCGCGGCGCGGGGGAGGAGACCACGAGGTCGAGCAGCGCAGCAGCCCGGTCGACGGACTGACTGCCCGTCCCGGACTGTTCCATATCGTGGAACCCGTGTTTCACGGCGAAAGCGTAGGATCAGCGCTCGCCAAGGGTCAAGGGATCACGACATGCGCCGATCAGCCGCCGCCCGTATCTGGAGGTCCCATGTTCCGGAACACCATGCCGCGCTACGAGATCCTCTCCGAGGAGTCGATGGCGGTGCTCGACACCGGGTGGCGGCGGCTGGTGTCGGAGATCGGGGTCGAGTTCCTCTCCGAGCGCGCGCTGGACCTGTTCCGGGCGGCCGGGCAGAAGGTCGAGGGGGAGAACGTGTTCTTCGATCCCGACTTCCTGCTCGAGCAGGTGGCCAAGGCGCCGCGCGAGTTCGACGTCCAGGCCCGCAACCCCGCCAACAGCGTGCACATCGGTGGCGACGCGATGGTGTTCAGCGGCGTCTACGGCCCGCCGTTCGTGCGCGAGGGCGACGTGCGCCGCGACGCCACGATGGAGGACTTCCGCAACTTCACCCGCCTGGCGCAGTCCTTCACCGCGCTGGACAGCGCCGGCGGGGTGATCTGCGAGCCGAACGACGCCCCGCTCGACAGCCGCCACCTGGACATGCTCTACGCCCTGCAGACCCTGACCGACAAGATCTACATGGGCAACGTGGTCTCGGGTGAGAATGCCCGGGACACGATCGCGATGACCGAGATCCTGTTCGGTGCAGGCCAGGGCCGCGAGGCCGGACGGGCCTCGATCGAAGCGACCCCGGCGACCATCTCGTTGATCAACTGCAACTCCCCGCTGCGCTGGGACGACCGGATGCTCGACGCCCAGTTCGAGTACAGCGCCGCCAACCAGGCCGTCGTGATCACCCCCTTCCTGCTGATGGGGGCGATGTCACCGGTCTCCATCCCGGCCACGCTGGCCCAGCAGATGGCCGAGGCGCTGACCGGGATCGCGCTGTCCCAGCTGATCCGCCCCGGTTGCCCGGTGATCTTCGGGTCGTTCCTGTCCAACATCGACATGCAGTCCGGCTCACCGCAGTTCGGCACCCCCGAGTCGGCGATGGGCCTGCTCTGCACCGGTCAGATCGCCCGCCGGTTCGGGCTGCCGGTGCGCTCGGGCGGCGGGCTCACGTCGTCCCAGATGCCCGACGCCCAGGCCGCCTACGAGGGCCTGATGACGATGCTGCCGACCTTCCTGGCCGGCATCAACTGGGTGATGCACTCCGCGGGCTGGCTCGACGGTGGTCTGATCGCCTGCTACGAGAAGTTCGTGATCGACATGCAGATTCTCGAGGTGCTGCAGCACGAGTTCACCCCGATCGAATTCTCCGAGGAGACCCTCGCCTTCGGGGCGCACTCGGAGGTGGGGCACGGTGGGCACTTCCTCGGCGCCGAGCACACCATGGAGCGGTTCCGCACCTGCTTCTACCGGCCGTTCCTGTCCTCCTCGGACAACTACGACCGCTGGATGCGCGGCGGCGCCAAGGACGCGGCGGCCCGCGCCGGCGACGTGTGGCGCAAGAGGCTGGCCGAGTACGAACAGCCTCCGCTGGACGAGACGGTCCGGGCCGAGCTCGAGGCCTACGTGACGCGTCGCCGCGCGGAGCTGGGCGACTGAGCTAGCCTCGCCCCACCCCGGCGCCGCGAGCTCGGACAAGGCGCCCCGCACCGTGAGGATCGGTCCGCCATGCCTGAAGTCCTGGGACACGCTCCGGGAAACCCCTGCTGGATCGACCTGAGCACGCGCGACATGGCGAAGGCGGAGGTCTTCTACTCCGGGGTGTTCGGCTGGACCTTCGAGGAGCCGTCGGCGGACTCAGAAGCGGGCTTCGGCGCGTACCGCATGATCTACCTGAACGGTCGTGCAGTGGCCGGCGCCATGCCCCGGCACACTCCGTCGATGCCGGAGGTGTGGTCGGTCTACCTGATGGTCGAGGACGCCGAGGCGTCGGCGGCTGCGGTGACCGCCGCCGGCGGACAGGTGATCGTGCCGCCGATGGCGGTCGGACCGCGCGGGACCATGATGTTCGCCCTCGACCCGGCCGGCGCGGCCATCGGCGGCTGGCAGCCGGGCGGCTTCGCCGGCTTCGAGGTGGTCGGCGAGCACGGCGCGCCGATGTGGTTCGAGACCCTCTCCAAGAACTACCCCGCCTCAGTCGCCTTCTACCAGAAGGCGTTCGGCTGGCAGACCGCCACCCTGAGCGACACCGAGGAGTTCCGCTACACCACCCTCGGGGCGGGGGAGGAGGCCAAAGCAGGGATCATGGACGCCGCCGGTCTGCTGCCCGAGCAGGTGCCCTCGATGTGGCAGGCCTACCTCGGGGTGGTCGACGCCGACGCGGCGCTGGTGACGGCGGTCGCGCTCGGCGGCAGTGTGATCAGCCCTGCCCAGGACACCCCGTACGGCCGGTTGGCCCAGGTCGCCGACCCCACCGGCGCCCTGGTGAGCGTCATGCAGCACAGCTCGGTGACCGGATAGGGGGCTATCCGGCGCCGGTGCGTACCGCGCATACTCTTGCGCCATGAGCAACACGGGGCTGGTCCAGTCGGTCGACCGCGCCCTGAGCGTGCTCACGCTCCTGGCCCGGCACGGCGAGCTGGGCGTCACCGAGATCGCCAACGACCTGCAGGTGCACAAGTCCACGGCCTTTCGGCTGGTGGCCACGCTGGAGGCGCACGACCTGGTGGAACAGGTCTCCGACCGGGGGAAGTTCCGTCTCGGGGTGGGCGTGCTGCGCCTGGCCGGGGCGACCACGGTGCGTCTGGACCTGGTGCAGGAGAGTCGCCCGGTCGCCGTCCGGCTGGCCCAGACCGTGGGTGAGACGGTCAATGTCACCGTCCTGTCCGGTCTGGAGGCGCTCTACCTGGACCAGGTCTCCGGGCCGTCGGCGCTGGCACTGCGCAACTGGGCCGGTCAGCGGATCCCGTTGCACGCGACGTCCAACGGCAAGGTCCTGCTCGCCTTCTCCTCGCCGGTGCTGCTGGCCGAGGTGACCAGGGCGCTGCGCCGCTACACCGCGCGCACCGTCGTCGACGAGCAGGCCCTGGCCGCAGAACTGGACGACGTGCGCCGCCGGGGCTGGGCGCTCGCCGTCGACGAGTTGGAGGAGGGGCTGACCGCGATCGCCGCCCCGATCCGGGGCGCGGACGGCGCGGTGCTCGCGTCGTTGAGTGCCTCCGGTCCCACGTTCCGGCTGACCGCCGGGCGCACTCCGGAGGTGGCCGCGCACGTGGTCGAGGCCGCGCGGGAGATCTCCCACCGCCTCGGGTGGCACGAGGTGGCCGGCGGCTGAGGCTTCCCCGGAACTTAACGATGCGGCTGCGGCTTCATGCTAGACCTTGACGGCAGTCCCAATGAGCATCGATTCTGTTGCCCGCTGAACAATGTAATGCGCAATGCGCAACACAAAGTGGCACACAAGTGAGGGTGATCCGTCCATTCATCGAGGGAGGCCGGCGGCGTGAGCGATCCACAGGCAGGCGACGCCCGAGCAGTGATCAGCGTCCGCGACCTGTGGAAGGTGTTCGGTCCCGGCGCCGCCAAGGTGCCGGTCACCCCCGACCTTGCCGCCTTGTCCCGCAGGGAGTTGATCGACCGCACCGGCTGCACGGCCGCCGTCCGTGACGTGGCCTTCGACGTCGCCCCGGGCGAGGTGTTCGTGGTGATGGGCCTGTCCGGCTCGGGCAAGTCGACCCTGCTGCGCTGCCTGACCCGGCTGATCGAACCCACCTCCGGCCAGATGGTCTTCGAGGGCGAAGACATCATGAAGGCCGACCCCAAACGGCTGCGCGATCTGCGCCGCAACAAGTTCTCCATGGTCTTCCAGCACTTCGGGCTCTTGCCGCACCGCAAGGTGGTGGAGAACGTCGCCTACGGCCTGGAGATCCGCGGCATGTCCAGGACCGAGCGCACCAAGCGGGCGATGGAGGTCATCGAACTGGTGGGTCTGAGCGGGTACGAGACCTCCTACCCCGACCAGCTCTCCGGCGGCATGCAACAGCGGGTCGGACTGGCCCGCGCGCTCGCCGTCGACCCGGATGTGCTGTTCTTCGACGAGCCGTTCTCGGCGCTGGACCCGCTGATCCGCCGGGACATGCAGAACGAGGTCATCCGGCTGCACCGCGAGGTCGGCAAGACGATGGTCTTCATCACTCACGACCTGTCCGAGGCGCTCAAGCTCGGTGACCGGATAATGATCATGCGGGACGGCGCGCAGATCCAGGTGGGCACCGGCGACGAGCTCGTCGGCGCCCCAGCCGACGACTACGTGCGCGACTTCGTGCAGGACGTCAACCGCTCGCACGTGCTCACCCTGCGCTGGATCATGCGTCCGCCGCGCCCCAACGACCCGATGGACGGGCCGGTGCTGAGCCAGGACGTGCTGGTGCACGAGGCGGTGCGCGCCGTCCTGGCCGCGCGCAAACCGGCGCGGATCATGGACGCTGACGAGGACCTGATCGGCATGGTGGGTGACGAGGAGATCTTCGGGGTGATCTCCTCCACCGAGACCATCGCCAACGCCGCGGCCGGTGGCACTGCGGGGTCGGCCGGATGAGCGTCGTCGAGGCGCCGTCGACCCCTCCGCGCCGGCCGGAGGCGCTGCAGCCGACCGCCGCTGCGCGTCGGGGACGCCTGCCGACCACTCAGGTCTCCGTGCTTGCCGTCCTGCTGGTCTGGATCGTCGCCTGGGCGGTGCTGAGGGGCAGGAACACCCTGCCACTGGCCCCCAGCGACCTCACCTCGCTGCACCACAGCCTGAACACCGCTCGCGACTGGGTGGACGACAACCGGAACTCCTCACCGATCTTCATCTATGTCTTCAACGAGATCCGGGTGGTGCTGGACGGGCTCACCCGGTTCTTCCTGGAGATGGTGGCGGTTCCGCCCGAGGGCGCCGAGGTCCCGCGGCTGGGCTGGCTCGGGGTCACGGCGGTGCTCACATTCGTCGCCGGCTGGCTGGGTAACCTCCGAGTGGCTCTGCTGACCGCGCTCGGTCTGGTCTTCCTGGGGCTGCAGGGCCTGTGGACGCCGTCCATGGAATCCCTCGCGGTGACCGCCACCGCGGTGCTCGTGGCGCTGCTGATCGGGATCCCCCTGGGGATCCTGACCGGGCTCAGTGATCGGGCGAACCGCTTGGCCACTCCGGTGCTGGACTTCATGCAGACGATGCCGCCGTTCGTCTACCTGGCGCCTCTGGCCCTGTTCTTCGGGATCGGGTTGGCCGCGGCGGCGATCACCACGCTGATCTTCGCCGCCCCGCCGGTGATCCGGTTGACGGCGCACGGAATCCGCTCGGTGAACCGGGCGACGGTCGAGGCTTCGCAGTCCCTCGGTTCGACTGCGGGGCAGACGCTCACCCACGTTCTGCTGCCCATGTCGCGGCGCACCATCGTGCTGGGCATCAACCAGACCATCATGGCGGCGCTGTCGATGGTCACCATCGCTGCCTTGATCGACGGCCCCGGGCTGGGCAAGAACGTGATCAAGGCCCTGCAGAGCGTCGACGTGGGTACGGCGTTCAACGCCGGTCTGGCCCTGGTCGTCCTGGCGATCATTCTCGACCGTACGAGTACGGCGATGGCCACCCGCAGCGAGGGGGGCAGCCAAACCCGGGCTCCACGCAACGCGACCGGCACACTCGCGCTGCGCTGGCGCCGTCCGTTGGTGGGGCTGGCCGCGGTGGCGACCCTGGTCGCCGTCTGGCTCTCGCGCACCTACCAGGCCTACGCCGAGTTCCCCTTCACCGCCGGCAGCACCTGGGACGTCGGCCGCCACATCCGCAAGGGCGCAGACAGCGCGACCACCTGGGTGCAGGACACCTTCCCGGTGTTGAGCGAAGGCCTGATGACCGGGGTCACCCGGGGAATCATCGATCCGCTGCAGGCCTTGCTGGAGACCTCCCCCTGGTGGCTCACCTCGGCCGCCATCCTGGCCCTGGCCTGGATCCTGGGGCGCTGGAGCGCGCTGATCCCCTCGGCGGTCTGTCTGGCTCTGATCGTGTGGACCGGGCTGTGGCAGGACAGCATGATCACCTTGGGCTCCACGCTGGTCGCCACCTTGATCGTGATGATCCTGGGCGTGATCGTCGGGGTCGCGATGGGACGCAGCTCCCGGGCGGATGCCTTCATCCGGCCAATCCTGGATGGGGCCCAGGTCATGCCGCCCTTCGTGTACATGGTGCCGGTGGTGGCGCTGTTCGCTCCGGGGCGGTTCAGCGCCATTGTGGCGGCGGTGGTCTACGCCGCTCCCGTGGCCATCAAGATCTGCGCGGACGGCATCCGCAACGTCTCCGCGACCACGGTCGAAGCGGCCCTGGCCGCCGGATCGACGACAGGGCAAGTCGTGCGCAAGGTGCAGTTGCCGATGTCCACCTCGGCGCTGACCCTGGCCACCAATCAGGGGCTGATCTTCGTTCTGTCCATGGTGGTCATGGGCGGCCTGGTCGGCGGCGGTGCCCTCGGCAACGACGTCGTGGGCGGCTTCACCCAGCGCGAGCTGTTCGGCAAGGGTCTCGCTGCGGGCCTGGCCATCGTGCTGCTCGGCATCATGCTCGACCGGATCACCCAGGCGGCCGCGCGCCGCAGCGGGCGACCCGGGCGATAGAGGAACGTCGTCATCAAGGAGGTCGGATCACGTGCTTGGACTCAGAACGGCTCGCGCGAGCGCGCTGGTCAGCGGTGCCGCAGTGGCACTGGTGCTCAGCGGATGTGGCGGAGCCAAGGTCGGTGAGACGGCCACCTCGGCTGCCTCGGCGGCGGGCAGCGCCGCCTCGGGCGCAGCGGGCGGCAAGGAATGCGGCACCTTCAACATCGCGATCAACAACTGGGTCGGTTACGAGGCCAACGCCGCCGTCGTCGGCTATGTGGCCGAACGCGACCTGAAGTGCAAGGTGGTCAAGAAGGACCTCAAGGAAGAGGTGGCCTGGCAGGGCTTCGAGTCGGGTGAGGTCGACGTCGTCCTGGAGAACTGGGGCCACGCGGATCTGGTCACCAAGTACATCGACGAGAAGAAGGTCGCCGTCGATGCCGGGCTGACCGGCAACAAGGGAATCATCGGCTGGTACGTACCGCCGTGGATGGCCACGAAGTACCCGGACATCACCGACTGGAACAACCTGAACAAGTACGCCGACGTGTTCAAGACCACCGAGTCGGGCGGCAAGGGGCAGGTGCTCGACGGCGACCGGGCGTTCGTGACGAACGACGAAGCGCTGGTGAAGAACCTGAACCTCGACTACAAGGTGGTGTACTCCGGCTCGGAGACCGCCCTCATCACGGCGTTCCGCCAGGCGGAGAAGCAGCAGAAGCCGCTGCTCGGCTACTTCTACGAGCCGCAGTGGTTCCTGTCGGAGGTCAAACTGGTCAAGGTCAACCTGCCCAAGTACAGCGAGGGCTGTGACGCCGATGCGGCCAAGGTCGCCTGCGACTACCCGCCGTACGAGCTGAACAAGATCGCGAGTGCGAAGTTCATGGGCTCGGGCAGCCCGGCGGCGGCCCTGGTGAAGAACTTCACCTGGACCAACGACGACCAGAACCTGGTGGCGAAGTACATCACCGTGGACAAGCTGTCGGCCGCCGACGCCGGCAAGAAGTGGGTCGAGGAGAACCCCGACAAGGTCAAGGCCTGGCTCGCCGGCTGAGACCACCCCACCGCGTCATGCTCCGCGGGAGTACACGTTTGAGGTCACCATCGACCCGAACGATGTACCCCCGCGGAGCTTGAGCGGGCTTCAGAGCAGATAGTCGTGGGGGACATTCAGGCGGGAGTAGGTGGAGGCGGCTCGGGTGTCCCGGGTCACCAGGCGTAGTCCAGCCTCCGCGGCAGTGATCGCGATCAGTGCGTCATAGGTCGCGCCGCCGGCGATGCCCAGGGCCGCGAGTTCGGTCGGCATGGCCTGAACGCGGGTAGCGCTCGGAACCACGCTCGCGCCGAAGCGGCGTTCGATGAGAACGGCTGCATCGGTGGGGGTCAGCCGGGCGTCCCCCGGTAGCCGGGTGAGGACGGCGTAGGTCTCCATCGCGCTGTGCGCGGCGAGGACGACCACCCGCTCGCCGATGCCGCGGCGCACGTCCCGGTGAGCGGTGTGCGAAGCGAGGACGGCCGGCACGGCCACGCTGGTGTCGGCGAGCCAGGCTGTCGACGGCGTCACGAGTGGCGAAGGGAGTCGATGAGGCCGAAGACGTCCTCGTCGGTGACCGGAGTGTCGGAGACGGCGACCAGCACGCCATCCTGCTCCACCAGTCGGGCGGTCCGCCCGACTGGGGCGATATGCAGGCCGTCGCCGTAGACGGAGATGTCCACCGTGGAGCCCGCGACCAGGCCCATGCGTTCGCGCAGCTGCTTGGGCAGCACGATCCGACCAACAGAATCAACGGTCGCTTCCATAGGGAACACGCTACCAACTGATTCCCAATCGCGTCATGCTCCGCGGGTGCACCTGTTTCAGAGCAAACGGAGCCGCAAAGGTGTACATGCGCGGAGCATGAGCAGGTTCTGGGTCAGTGGGGGTGGCGGGCGTCGAGTTCGGCGGTGATGGCGGGGACGACGTCGTGCAGGTCGGCGATCACTGCATAGTGGGCCTTGGTCACCATCGGGGCCTCGGCGTCGGTGTTCACCGCGATGATCGTCTTGGCGCTGGAGCACCCCGCCCAGTGCTGGATCGCCCCACTGATCCCGCAGGCGAGATACACGTCAGGGGTGATCCGGCTGCCGGTCTGGCCCACCTGCTCGTGGTGCGGGCGCCAGCCGAGGCTGGTCACCACCCGGGACACCCCGAGCGCCCCGCCGAGCCGCTCGGCTAGCGTGATCAGCTCGCCGAAGCCGTCGGCCCCGCCCACACCGCGCCCGCCGCCGACCACCACCCGGGCCCGGGTCAGGTCCTTGCCGGAGGTAGCCACCGGCACCGTGCGCCTGACCTGGGCGATCAGGTCGGCGTGGGTCAGTGAGGTGGGGGCGAACACCGCGACCTCCACCGGCGCCGGCGCATCCACAGCGGAGTGCTCCACGGCGTGCCCGGCCATGGTGAACAGGGCGGGGGAGCCGACCAGGTCGAGCTCCTCGAGCGTCGCTCCGCCCATCACCTGGCGGTGCACCACCAGGTGGGCGTCCGAGGTCTCAGGCCCCTCCAGGGCGGCAGAGACCACGTCGACGACATTCGCCGCCATCCGCAGGTCCAGCCGGGCAGCGACGTGCGCGATCACCTCGTTGCCCCGAGGGCTGGCCGGCGCCAGCACCACCGACGGCGCGTGCAGCCGGACGGCGTCCACCACGCACGCGGCCCAGCCGGCGGCGGTGTAGGCGCCCAGCCGGGCGTCCTGGGCCTGGTGCAGCACCGAGGCGCCGTGTGCCCCGAGCTCGTCGACGCCACCGGCCGGCACATCGCCGATCACCAGCGCGTGCACCGCTCCACCGAACTGGCGCGCGAAGGTCAGCGCCTCCAGCGACAGGGTGGACATCTCGTCCGGCTCGGCCTCGACCAGCACCAGGACGACGGCTCCTGCGTCGGCGGTCATCGCGACACCACTCCGATCGTGTGCAGCACGTCCACCACGGCTGCGGCGTCCGCCGCGGGGTCGGCCCCGGTGCCGAGCACCTGGACCACGCTGGGCTGCTCCGGCGGCAGCACCAGGGTGCGCCGGGCGGTCCCCTGCACCGGCGCCGGCGCGTCCACCACCTCGACCGGCGCCCGCTTGGCCTTCAGCCGCCCGGGGATCGAGGGATACCGGGGGGTGATCTCACCCTCCTTGAGCGCCAGCACGCAGGGCAGCGGAACCTCGAACTCCTCGGAGCCGCCCGGGCCGTCGCCGACCGCGGTGACCACGCCGTCGGTCAGGGAGAGGCTGCGCACCCCGGTCACCACAGGCACCCCGAGCAGGTAGGCCAGCCGGACGCCGACCTGGAAGTCGCCGGTGTCGGCCGCGTCGTTGCCGAGCATCACCACGTCCACCGCGTCCGGCGTGCCCGCCCGGCGGCGAACCACCTCGGCGATGGCCGAGGCGACGTCCGCCGGTCCGTAGGCGTCGGCTGAGTCCGGCTCGCCCTGGTCGGGGGTGCGCAGGTGCACCGCCGAGGTGATCCCGACGGCGAGCGCCTCACGCAACTGCTCCAGGGCGCCGTCCGGGCCGAGGGTGAGCACCGTGGCCGCGCCGTCGTGCTCGCTCACCAGCTGGACGGCGGCCTCGATCGCGCACTCCTCGTGCGGGCTGAGGGTGTGCCCGACGTGGCGGGCGTCCACCGACATGCCGTCGGCGCTGAGCAGCACCTCGCCGCTCGAGCCGGGCACGCGCTTGATGCAGACCAGAACGTTGGGCATGGAACCCCAACCCCTTCAGGCTCGGATGCGGGAGTTCTCGGGGTCGAACAGCGGTGTCGACCCGGCCACCGCGACGGTCACCGGGTACCGCTCGCCGAGGTACTGCACGGCGAGCTTGGTCCCTTCTACCGCCTGGGCCGGTGGCAGGTAACTCATCAGAAGGTGCTTTCCGACACTTGGGCCCGAACCGGCGCTGGTCACGTACGAGCGGCGCCCGTGGGCGTCGACCAGGGGAGCGCCGTCCGGGGTGAGGATGGGCTCTCCGCCGAGCATGTAGCGCTTCTCGCCACCTCTGCTGGTGTGGTCGTCGACGGTGAGCGTGCACATGATCGCCGCCGGCCCCTCCTCCCGCTGGCGCAGGTAGGCCTCACGCCCGATGAAGTCGACGTCCTTGACCTTGGGCCGGGTCATGCCGGCCTCGACCACCGTGTGCTCGGCGTCGAGCTCGGTGCCGTAGGCGCGGTAGCCCTTCTCCATCCGCCCGGTGGTGCCGTAGACGCCGATGCCCACCGGCACTGCGCCGTGCGGAGCGCCGGCCTCGAGCAGCGAGCGCCACAGCCGGGCGCCGCTCTCCATCGGCACGTACAGCTCCCAGCCCAGCTCGCCGACGTAGGAGATCCGCGAGGCGAGGACGCCGAGCCCGCCGGCCTCGATCACCCGGCAGCTGGAGAACGGGAACCCGGTGTGCGAGATGTCGTCGTCGCTGAGCGCGCCGAGGATGTCCCGGGCCTTCGGGCCCCACAGCCCGATGGTGGTGAACGCCGAGGTCTGGTCGCTGACATAGGCGCCCTCGGGCAGGTGGTCGGCGAACCACTTGCGGTCCAGGTTGCCGTGCGCGCCGCCGGTGACCACCCGGAAGTGGTTCTCGCCCAAGCGCATCACGGTCAGGTCGGCCTTGAACCCGCCCCGAGCACTGAGCACCGGGGTGTAGACCACGCGGCCGAGCTTGACGTCCACGTTCTGCACGCAGAGCCGCTGCACGCCGTCCAGCGCCTTCGGCCCGATCACGTCGAACAGCGAGAACGCGGTCAGGTCCACCACGCCGGCCCGGTCGCGCATGGCCAGGTGCTCGGCGTTGATGATCGGCGACCACCAGCGGGAGTCCCACTCGGCGGTGCGCGGCATCACCGCATCGCCGTACTCGGCCAGCAGACCTTCGTTCGAGGCGTACCAGAACGGGCGCTCCCAGCCGGCGGTCTCGAAGAAGGAGGCGCCGAGCTCCTTCTGCGCGGCGTTCATCGGCGACAGGCGGACGTCGCGGTTGCTCGCCCACTGCTCGCTCGGGTGCACGATGCCGTAGGTCTTGTTGAACGCCTCGGACGTGCGCGCCCGGATGTGGTGCTCGGTGCGCTGGTGCGGGTAGAAGCGGGCGATGTCGGAGTGGTGCCCGTCGATCTCGCTCTCGCCCTCGACCATCCACTCGGCGACCATGCGGCCGACGCCGGGGCCTTCCTTGACCCAGACGGCGGCGGCCGACCAGAGACCCTTCACCTCGGGGGACTCGCCCAGCACCGGGTAGCCGTCAGGAGTCAGGGAGAGCAGACCGTTGATGGCGTAGCGGATTCCGACGTCGGGGTTGCCCAGGATGTCGGGCATCAGCTCGAGCGCCTGCTCCAGCTGCGGGTCGAAGTCGTCGGAGGTGAATGGCAGCTCGGTGGGGGACAGGGCCGACTGCTCGATCGAGGGGATGTCCTGCGCGCGCATCAGGATCGGCCGGTGCGCGTAGGAGCCGACCTCCATGTCGGAGCCGTGCTGGCGCTCATAGCAGAAGGTGTCCATGTCGCGCACGATCGGGAAGGAGATCTCCCCCGGGATCGCGGCCAGCTCGGGCACCGGGCCGACCGAGATCATCTGGTGGACGGCGGGCGTCAGGGGGATGTGCACCCCGGCCATCGTGGCGATCTTGGGGCTCCACACCCCGCAGGCCACCACGATCGCCTCGCACTCGATGTCCCCGCCGGTGGTGCGCACCCGGGTGACCGTGCCGCCCTCGACGTCGATGCCGGACACCTCGACGTTGGCGACGGTGGTCAGGGCGCCCAGCTCGACGGCGCGGTCGCGCATGATCGTGCCCGCGCGCACCGACTCGACCACACCGACGGTCGGCGACCAGAAGCCGCCGACGATCACGCTGGGGTCCAGGAAGGGCACCTTCTGCTGTACCTGCGCGGGAGTGTGCAGCTCGGCCTCGACGTCCCAGCAGATGGCCGAGGTGATCCGGCGGGTGAGCTCCTGCATCCGCTCGGGGGAGCGGGCGACCTCGTAGCCGCCGGAGGTGGTGAACACCCCGAGCTCGGTGTACTGGCGGACACTGTCCCGGGTGAGGTCGGTCATCTCCCGGGAGTGGTCCACCGGGAAGATGAAGTTGCTGGCGTGGCCGGTGGAGCCGCCGGGGTTCGGCAGCGGGCCTTTGTCGATCTGCACCAGGTCGCGCCAGCCGAGGCGGGCGAGGTGGTAAGCCACGCTGTTGCCGACGATCCCGGACCCGATGACGACGACGCGAGCCCGGCTCGGCAGTGCGCTCATGGACGATGCCCTTCATCCCTGCGCCGCGCGTTGCGCTATGCGCTACGAATATCACGATACGAAACAGTCACCAGCAAGAATGATGGCGCTCGCGTGCCCAGTCAAGCGTCACAGAGGCCCCTCGGACCAGGGTTCCGCCCACCCTCTGATCCTCGGCGTCATGCCAGACGCGCTGCCGGCAACGCGTCCGGCATGACCGAGAGCGGGGCGGGGCTACCAGGTCACGGTGTCGGTGCGGGTGCTCGTGCCCACGGCCGGGGTGGTGAACGCGCGGTTGCCGCCGCCGGGCAGGTTCTCCCAGGTGATGCTGCCGTCGTCGTTCTTGCGGAAGTACTTGTACTGGACCGATGTCGACGCGGGCAGGGCGACCGTGTTCTTCCACACCGGGTAGGCGCCGGGGTCCAGCGGCACGGCCAGGCCGGTGTTCCAGTTGCCGAGTGCGGCTTGGTTGCCGGTCACGTACAGCTGCTGCCCGACCACCGTGGTGGCGGTGGCGTTGAATGCGGCGGCCACCTGGCCAGCAGGTGGAGCCGGCGTGCAGACGTGGTAGCGGTCACACACCGCGGGCAGGATGTCGACGATCGCGTTCGCCTGGATCGAGGCGAGCAGGCTGATGTACTCGCCCATCGCCCAGCTGAGCGGTGCCATCGAGCGGGTCGGGGTGCCGGGGGTGGCGCCGGCGGGAGTGGTGGTCACCCAGTCCCCGCTCAGGGTGGCGCTGGTGTTCCAGACCTGCTCGGGGATCACCCCGGTCGCGCTGGAGAAGTTCTTCACCGCCGTCCGGTAGCCGGCGCCGTTGGTGCCGACCCCGGTCCGGGCGATCTCGTACATGCCGCGCTCGGCGGTGAAGATCGGCCACAGCCGGCCACGCCCGGTGCCGTCGAAGTTGCTGCCGTCGTTCTTCTCGCCGTAGCCGTCGTAGTTGTAGCGGAACCAGGCGTCGCCCTTGCCGGGGATGGTCTGCTTGAGCAGCGCGTCGTACTCGCCGATCGTGGCCAGGATCGACGGATCGTCGGCGCGCTTCACGCCCATCCGCACCAGTTCGAGGAAGCCGCCGTCGACCACGCGGCGCTGATCGCGGGCGCCGCCGCCGTTCTTGTCCTGGATGGTCGCGGCAGTGTCCGGGCCGAAGCTCGGGTTGTACTGCTGCGGGCCCACGCCGGCGTTGCCCCTGCCGGCCGGGTTGATCCGCACGTAGTACCTGCCGTCGCCCCAGGGACCGGTGGTGGTGAACGTCCACCGCTCGATCCGCTGCTGGAACCGGTCGGCGGCGGCCAGGTAGGCGGCGGCCGAGGCGGTGTCACCGTTGAGCCGGGCGAACTCGGACGCGGCCACCAGGCCGGCGATCTCGGCCGCGATCGTGGACGGCGAGTAGCCCGACTGCTCCTCCCAGCGCTCCTGGTGGGTCCAGGGGCCGGTGGGGAGCAGGTAGTCGGCGGTGGTCTTGATCTTCGGCCAGAGGGCGTTCACCGACGCCTTCACCGAGGCGTTGCCGAGTGAGTAGGTGCGCCAGGCCAGGATGATCGGCATCGCCTGCTCGTCGAGCTGGGTGCCCTGCCAGTACTGCCAGCCGCTGACCCAGGAGTTCTGCGGGAACCGGCCGACCCGGGTGTAGCCCTGGGCGCAGCCGGGCGCGTTGTACTCGGCCGCCCCGCAGTCGGTGGTCTGCCGCATGACGTTGAACAGGTAGCCGGTGACCTCGTTCGCGGTGGTCACGTCGCCGGCGGTGAGCAGGGCGTTGGCGAACTTGAAAAGGTCGCGCGACCAGACCAGGTGGTAGCCGCCGTTGTTTGCGTCGCCGCTGGTCTCACCCCAGGGCGTGCCCATTCCGGCGATCATCGCCCCGTTGCTCTTGTCCTGGATCGACTTCAGCGACATCGCGGCCAGGTAGTACTGGTTGTCCGCGGTGCCGCCCTGGGTGCTCAGCCCGTTCGCGTAGCCGACCCAGCCACTGTCGTAGGTGGAGGCCAGCGTGGCCAGGTTGGAGCCTAGGGTGGCGTTGGCCGTGTCGGCGGCCGCCGCCGTGGTGGCACCGAAGCCGAGTGCGACGTCGAAGCTGACCGAGGTTCCGGTGGTGGGCAGGTCGACCCAGCCCATCTGAGCGGTGTTGCCGGGGTTGCCCGCGCCCGCCGTGTCGTAGTTCCAGGTCATCGTCTTGTCCGCGGCTCCGCCGAGCAGGTCGGTGTATCCGTCGGAGCCGCCCACGAACCCGCTGGAGACCATGGCTGCGCCGCCCGAGGTCTTCCAGGGCCGGGTCACCGCCAGCGCGGAGGCGCGGGTGCCCTGGGCCGAGACCAGCATCGTGCGGCCGCCGGAGACCAGGGTCTGCGAGGTGTCTCCGGCGCCGGAGTTGTCCATCGCCGGGTTGTGCAGCAGATAGAGGTTGAAGTCGTTCAGGGTCTTGCCGCCGGTGGCGGTGAAGGTGACCCGGGCGATCAGGGTGTTGCGGCCGGGGTCGGTGAACACGTTCTTGGAGATGCTCCAGCCATGACCGGCGTTCGAGGTGGTGGCGTTCCAGCGCATCGACTTCGGGTTCGGCAGGGTGACGCTGAAGTTCTGCAGCTTCTCCTCGTCGACGTAGGTCTTGGCGGTGTCGCCGACCAGGAACTGCAGGTCGACCGTGTTCACCGTGTCGGCCACCGGGTAGAAGACCTCGGAGATGATGCCGCGGTGGCCGGTGAAGTAGACCCGGCTCGCGGTCGTGCGCGAGGTGCCGAGGAAGGACTTCTCCGCCGGGGCCCAGGTGGACGCCGCGCCGGGGGAGCCGGGAGCCGCACCGGCCGGCTGCGCCCCACCGGTGAGGACGGCGAGCGTGAGGGCGGCCAGGGCGAGGGCGGCGAGGATGAGCGGAACGCGACGCAGCAGCACGGTTCCCCCAGCTGGCTCAAGTCTGCACAAAGGCTACATAGCGGAGCCAACGGGCGCCAGGCCGAGTGCGTGGGCACGTGATCGTGACGAGTTGATCCGTGATTCGCGGTCGAATCGGTCACGATCCTGGACGGTCTGAGTTGGGGCCGACGTGGACGGTGATCCTTGCGCGGGGCGGCGCGTAGCGGATGGCAGACTGCGGAGTCCCGCGAGGCAGAGGTGGCAGACATGAGTGCGACCAGCGTGTTCGTCCGTCCGGACGGCAAGGAGAAGGTCACCGGGGTGGGCCGCTACACGGCCGACCTGACTCTGACCGGGCAGGCCCATGCGGCCTTCCGCTACGCCGACCACCCGCACGCCCGCATCCTGAGCATCGACACCTCGGCGGCCCGCGCCGTCCCCGGGGTGTTCGCGGTGATCACCCACGCCGACGTGCCGGAGACGCTGTACGGCGGCATGGTGCAGGACCGCCTGCTCTTCGCCAAGGACCGGGTGCGCTGGGAGGGCGAGGTGATCGCCGCCGTCGCCGCTCGCACCCCGGAGATCGCCCGGGCCGCGGCCGCGGCGGTCCAGGTCACCTATGACGTACTCGAGCCGTTGCCCGACTACGTCGCGAACACTGCACCCGGGTCGCCCCTGGTGCACGCGGACTGGCAGTCCTACTCCGCCAGCAGCAGCCTCGGGCGCGACGGCAACGTGCTCGGCCGGTCCACCATCGTCAAGGGCGATGCGGACGCGGCCATGACCGGCGCCGACGTCGTCGTCCGGGGTCGCTACGTCGCAGACGCCTCGCAGGGGGCGCCGATCGAACCGCGCGCAGTGCTCGCCCAGTGGAGCGGGGACAAGGTCACCGTCTGGACCTCCACCCAGGTACCGTTCGCGGCCCGCGACGGCATCGCGCACACCCTGGGCATCCCGCAGACCAACGTGCGGGTGATCGTGCCGCTGCTGGGCGGGGGCTTCGGCTCCAAGTGCGACTTCCACTTCGAGGGGCACGTCGCCGCGCTGGCCCGGGCCGCGCGTCGTCCGGTCAAGCTGGTCTTCTCCCGCAAGGAGGAGTTCCTGGCCCCCGACCACCGCCGCGAGGGCATGGTGATCGAGCTGGAGACCGGCGCCACGAAGGACGGCCGCCTCCTCGCCCGGCGCGGCCGGCTGATCCTCGACAAGGGCGCCTACTGCGGCGAGGGCGGCTTCTTCGCCCAGATGGCCGCGATGCACGCCTGCGGCCCGTATGTGATCGAGACGGTGAACGTCGAGGCGCTGCTGACCTATTCGACCAACCAGCCATCCAGCTCCATCCGGGCACCAACGGCACCGCAGGCGTGCTGGGCCGTCGAGCAACACATGGACGAACTGGCCGCCGCCCTGGAGATGGACCCGGCCGAGCTGCGCCGGCGCAGCCTGATCGAGCAGGGCGCGCACGGCCCGACCGGCCAGGTCTACGACCGGGTCGGCATGAAGGAGACCCTGGACGCCGCGCTGGAGATGATCGGCTACGACGCCTACCTGCGCGGTGAGCTTCCGCCGGACGAAGCGATCGGCTTCGCCTGCGGCTGGTGGCCGAGCATGGCCTCCCCGTCCGGTGCCTACGTCAAGCTCAACGGCGACGGCACCGGCACCATCGTCACCGGTGCTCAGGAGTGCGGCAGTGGCGCGGTGATGGCCCTGCCGATCCTGGCGGCGGGCGAGCTCGGCATGCGCCCGGAGGACTTCTCGATCCTCTACCAGGACACCGACGCCGGGCCGTGGGACATGGGCGCCTCGGGGTCGCAGACCACGTTCAACAACGGGCGGGCGGTGGTCGAGGCGGCGCAGGAGGTGCGGGTGCAGCTGCTGAACCTGGCCGCCGAGCAGCTCGAGATCGACGCCGCCGACCTGGAGCTGGTCGACGGCCTGGTCCGCGCGGTCGGCTCGCCCGACGTCGCGGTCAGCGTCGCCGACCTGGCCGGCAGCGGAACCCCGTTGCTGGGCAAGGGATCCGGGCCGTTGCCCGAGCAGCCCGAGGTGGACGCCGCCTCGTGTGCCGGGCGCCTGGGCATGGAGTCCTTCCTCGCCCCGCAGCTGATCACGCACGCGGCCCGGGTCAAGGTGGACGCCGAGACCGGCGTCGTGCGGGTGATGGAGTTCGCCGCCGCGCACGACTCCGGGGTGATCCTGAACAAGATCGGCGCCGACGGGCAGGTCTACGGCGGGGTGTTGATGGGCATCGGGCAGGCGTTGTCCGAGGCCACCTGGTTCGACGCCGACGGCCGCCAGCGCAACCCGGGACTGCTGGACTACAAACTGCAGACCGCCAGCGACGGCCCGCCGATCTCCATCCGGTGGATCGAGATCGACACCCCCGGTGCCGGGCCCAAGGGCTCGAAGGGGGTCGGTGAGCCGCCGAGCGTGCCGACGCCCGGCGCGATCGCCAACGCCATCGCCAAGGTGATCGGCCGGCATGTGAACCAGTTGCCGATGACCCCGGAACGGGTCTGGAGCACCGCCATCGGCAGTGCGGTCGACAGTGCGCAGGAGGAGACCCGGTGAGCACCTACGTCGAGGCCCGCGACATCGCCGCCGCCGTGGCGGCGATGGCCGCCGGCGCCCGTCCGATCGCGGGCGGCACCGACCTGGTGGTCGGCGCCCGGCACGGGAAGGCGCCGCTGCCGGAGTCGCTGGTCGGCATCCATCGGATCGCCGAGTTGACCGCGATCACTGAGACCGAGGGCGGCGGGGTGCGGATCGGCGCGCTGGTCACCCATGCGGCCATCCTCGCCTCGCCGCTGCTGGCCGACCGGCTGCCCGGGCTGCTCGACGCCTCGGCGATCGTCGGCTCGCACGCCACCCGGGCCAACGGCACCCTCGGCGGCAACGTGATGAACTCCTCCCCGGCCATGGACACCGGGGCGCCGCTGCTCTGCCACGGCGCATATGTCGTACTGACCGGTCCATCGGGCACGCGCAACGAGGGCCTGTCCGAGCTGTGGACCGGTCCCGGGCAGACGTCGGCTGCCGCGGACGAGCTGCTCGTGGCGGTCGAGATCCCGCCGGTCGATCCTGCCTTCGGCGCGGCGTCCAGCGCCTATGTCCGGCTGCAGTACCGCCGGCAGATGGAGATCGCCGTCGTCGGGGCCGGGGCCTGGGTGCAGCTGTCGTCGGATGGGACGCACGTGCACTCGGCTGCAGTGGCCATCACGGCGCTGGCCCCCGTGATTCACCGTGTGGCCGAGGCGGACGCGGCGCTGGTGGGCGCGCCCGCCACGGGCGAAGGGCTGGACGCCGCGGTTCGGGCTGCGGGCGACGCGGCGGCGCGTGCGGCCCGGCCGATCTCCGATGTGCGTGCCTCGGCCGACTACCGCCGGGCCATGGCAGCAGTGGTGACCCGGCGTGCGGTGACGGCCGCGGTGGCCCGGGCGAGGAACGGAGCCGGAACGGTCGCCGTCCCGGCAAGCGACTGGAGTGTGCAGCGATGAGTGTTCCGATCACCCTGGTGGTCAACGGCGACAGCTACCCGCTGGACGTCGACCCGCACGCCAGCCTGCTGCGCATCGTGCGCGACCAGGTCGGGCTGACCGGGGTGAAGGAGGGCTGCGACGACTCCGAGTGCGGCGCCTGCATGGTGCTGATGGACGGCCGACCGACCAACTCCTGCTCCTACCTGGCGGTGCAGGCGGACGGCGCGCAGGTCACCACGGTGGAGGGGCTCGGCGACCCGGCGGACGCTGCGCGGCTGAGCGCGCTGCAGGAGGCGTTCCTGCGTCGCGGCGCCGTCCAGTGCGGCTTCTGCACGCCGGGCATGCTGGTCTCGGCGACCGCTCTGCTGTCCGCCAACCCCCGCCCGTCGGACGACGAGATCCGGATCGCCCTGTCCGGGAACCTCTGCCGCTGCACGGGTTACGACGGCATCATCGCCGCCGTGGCCGACGTCGCCCGCGGCTCCTGAGCTCGGAGCCCGCTCGAGTGGTCGATTTCGCCCCGTTCCAGGGAGCGCGATGGGGCGGAATCGACCACTCGGGGGGCGAGGGTGGGCCGGGGGGCCTGCGGGGCGAAGACCAGCCTGCGCTGGGCGTGGTAGCTGAGCAGGAACAGGCTCAGCTCGGTGACGACCTTGGCCACGGCCAGCGGCGCGGACAGCCGCTGGACAAGTAGGTGCATCAGCGAATAGTTGGCCAGCAGCACGCTTGCCACGAGGGCGGCGTAGCGGGCGGCAGACCCCCGGGCCGGGCGGACGGCGTCGTGCGGGAGAAGACGAACCGCTGGTTGGTCAAGTAGTTCACCCCAGCACTGACCACCCGGGCGCCGACCACCGAGGCGAGCAGGTTGCCGGTCAGGGCCATCAGCACGAACAGCCCGATCGTGTCGGTGAGGAAGGCGCCGAGCGAGGACGCCCCGAAGGCCAGCAGCGGCCGGTAGACCCGCAGCGAGTCGGCCACCGGGCGGAAGTGCGAGGAGGCGTTGCCCTCCAGGTAGACGGTCTCGATCTCCACCTCCTCGACGGCGTAGCCGGCCGGCACCGCCTGCAGCAGCAGCTCGAGCTCGTACTCGAAGCGCTCGCCGCGCACCCCGCGCAGCCAGGCCAGCATCGATGCCGGGTAGCCGCGCAGCCCGGTCTGGGTGTCGCTCAGGTGCCGGCCCGTGGCGAGCAGGAACACACCTCGGGTGACACCGTTGCCGATCCGGCTGCGCAACGGCACCCCGCCGGCAAACGCGCGCGCGCCGAGCACCAACACTGCGGCGGAGTGGGTCAGGCGCCCGGCGACTTTCAGGATGTCGGCCGGCCGGTGCTGCCCGTCGCAGTCGGCGCAGACCACGTCGGCGCTGGGATGGTCGGCGGCGATGTGGGCGAACCCGGTCTTCAGCGCCGCACCCTTGCCCCGGTTGACCGCATGCCGCAGCACCAGCGCACCCATAGCCTCGGCCCGCGCGAACACCGGGGCGTAGGCGGGGCCGCTGCCGTCGTCAACGAGCACGATGGCCAGGCCGCGGCCGGCCGCCACGATCGCGGCGACCAGGTCGATCAGGCGGTGGTCGGGCTGGTAGGCGGGGATCAGGATCACAGTGTTCATCACGGCCGCCCTCAGCCGGCCAGGTAGAGGATGTCGCTGGTGCCGCGCTCTTGCCCCTTGCCGAGTGGGTTGTTCACCAGGGACCCGTTGAAGTACATGGTCGAGGAGCCGCCGCCGTCGAGGTTGTAGGCCACCGAGGCGCCGGCGTCGGCGAACATCTGGGCGAACTCGGTCATGGTGACGCCGCGGCTGTAGCCGGGGCTGCGGCCGTCGACCACGATCACCAGGTAGTGGTCGGGCCCCACCAGGCCGAGCCCGGTCCGTGGCTGCTGCCCCTGGATCGAGTGATTGCCGACGTTGGTGTCGACCTCCACGTCGTCGATCCCGCTCAGCACGGCGCTGTTTTCGACCAGCCCCGGGCCGAACGACAGGGTGTTCCAGACGCCCTCCGCGACAAACTGTTTCGCCGTGGTGGCGGTCTCGTCGTAGAGCTTCACGGTGCCGTCGCGGTAGAACGCCAGGCCCTGCCGGGCACTGGAGTCGCGGTAGATCACGCCGTTGCGGATGATGATGCCGGTGTCGCGGAAACCGTAGTAGTCGCCGTTGACGGCGAACACCGCGCCGACGCCCTGCGCGATCGTCGAGGGGTTCTCGATGATGTTGGTGCCGAACCTGTTCTGCGCGAACGCCGATCGCAGGGCGGTGGCCTCGGTCAGCTGGAGATCGGCGAGGTAGGCGGTGATCGTGTCCTGCCTGCTGCCCGAGGTGAGCGTGCGGATGGTCAGCGACGCCGTGTCGCTCGTATAGCTGGTCCCGGTCACGGTGGCCGAGACGGTCGACGCGGCGGTCGCGGTGACCCCCTGGCTGCTCTCGTAGGCCGCGACGTCGGTGATCTCGACGTGGTCGACCACGAAGCGGTCGAGCGCCCAGGCGCTCGAGCCGCCCGCTGCGACCAGCAAGGAGAGTCCACCGGCCAGCAGGCTGCGCCGGGACAGGGATGGCTTCTGCGCCGCGCGCTGCGGCGAGGGTGGAGGAGTCATGGGTCATGTCTACGCAGCGCAACTGAGCTCAGCCACGGAGGATTCTGTCCGTGCGCTATCAGCCTGAGCGGACAAAACGGTTGTCGGGCAACAGAAACGACCCCGGGGCATCAAGCCCCCAGGGTCGTCGCTGCGGGTGTCGGGTCAGGCCGGGGGACCGACCTGGCCGCCGCCGGGACCGCCGCCGTGACCGCCGGTGTGCTCACCGGCGGTCACCGTGGTGACCTTCGAGGCGCCGTCCACGCTGCCGCCGGTGCTCAGACCCGCGACCGTGATGCCGGACGCCGTGCCGCCGACGTAGACGTCGTAGCTCGCCCCGGACTCGATCGCCGCACTGGAGAGCACCACCGATCCGGTGTCCTTGGTGGTGGGGTAGGAGGCCACCACGGTGTCCCCGGAGACGATCTGCACCACGCTGCCCGCAGGCACGGTCGAGGGCAGCGTGACCGAGACCCACGCCTGGGCAGAGTCGGTGGTCGGCGCCATCGCCATGCCGGCCGACCCGGCGACCAGCAGCGTGCCGCCGATGATCGTGGTGCCGCCGTCGACGTCCAGCCCGCCGTTGTTGTTCCGGGTCGGGCCGGCCACGACCACCGTGCCGCCGGTCATCGTCAGCGCCCCGCCGTTGACGTCGAGCCCGTCGCCGCCACTGTCGACGGTGACGGTGCCGCCGGCGACGGTCATGCTGCCCGCACCGGCGTCGGAGCTGGCGTTGAAGGCGTCGTCGCTGGCAGTGACCGACACCGAGCCGCCGGCCACGGTCAGGTGCGCCGCCTCGAGGCCTTCGACGGACTTCGTGACCGTGACAGTGGCTTCGCCGACGACCAGGTCGTTCTCGGCGTGCGCCGCGTCGTCACCGGCGTCGAGGGTGACGGTGCCGCCGAGCAGGGCGATGTAGCCGACGGTGTCGTCGTCCGTGTTGTCCGACTTCAGGGCGTCGCCGCCGGCGGTGACCGCCACGGTGCCGCCCTCGACGATCAGATAGTCCTTGCCCCGGATGCCGTCGTCGACCGCCGTGACGGTGATCGTGCCGGACTGGATCACCAGGCCGTCCTTGCTGGCGATGCCGTCGTTGGCGTTCCCGGTGACGCTGAGCGCGCCGGTGCCGGCGATGGTCAGATCGGCCATCGAGTACAGCGTGGCGTTCGGGGTGTCGGTGCTCGCGTCGGTGAGGGAGTTCGCGGAGCCGTCGGCGAGCACGACCACCACCTCGTCGGCCGCGACCACGTTCACCGCCGAGCCGGTCGAGGAGGTGATGCTCGCGTCGTCCAGCACCAGGCGCACCTTGCCCTCGGCGCTGCTGTTCACCACGACCTGGCCGGCGACCGTGCCGGAGAGCACGTACGTTCCGGGCGCGGTGATGGTCACCGTGGAACCGTCGATGCTCGCCCCGCCGCCGGACGACGTGGCGCCGGCGCCGTTCAGGGTCACCGCGACTGCGTCGGCGGCATCGTCGGTGGCGTCGTCCGCCTCGGCGTGGCTCTCGGTGTTGCCGGCCAGTGCGGCCTGGACGGCGCTGGTGGACGTGGTGCCGGTCGAGGAGGTGCCGGAGCCGGTCGAGGTGGTGTCGGTGGAGGCCACCGCAGTGCCGCAGGCGGCCAGGGCGAGGGTGAGGGCGAGTGCGCTCGCGGTCTGGGCGAGTCGACGCTTCATCACGTTCTCCTGGAGGTGTCGGTGGTGAGCTGACGGACGAGGCGCCGCCATTTGGTGTGCGGGAGTTCGGGGTGCAGGGCGGCCAGCCCGGTGGCGTACTTGGACACTCGGGTGGGCCGGTGGCCGATCGACCAGAGGATCCGGTCGACCGAGCAGGGGGTGGAGGTGGTCTTGGTCTCCACGATCGCCAGGCGGGGCAGGGTCAGGTTGCGGCCGCCGTCCCACCCCCGCGCTGTGTCGAAGCGGAGGCGGGTGTCGACGGTGACCCGGCTGTCCGTGTCGGGCAGGTGCAGGGTGATCCGGTGGTAGCCGGTGTGTAGCGTGGGCCGCAGCACCGCGGGATCGATCCCGGCTACCCGCGCCCCCTCCAGCGTCGAGCCCACGTAGGCCACGCCGTCCCGGTCGAGCTGCTCGGCAGCGGGGTGGGCGATCCGGTCCTTGACCGTGAACCGGCCCTGGCGGGTCTTCACCTCGAGCCACGTCGACCCGGTGTCGAGGTAGGCGCGGGTGCGCACCTTGAACCGGCGCCGGCGCGAGCGGGCGGCCATCAGGTAGCTGTCGTAGCCCGGGGTGTCGAAATAGACTGAGGCGTAGCCGAAGTCGCGTCGTCCGTCGATCTCCAGCACCCGCGTGGTGGGCGGCAGCAGCTCGAGCAGCAGTTGTGCGTCGGCGAGCGGGAGCACGTACTTGCGGTCGACCCGGCGTTGCAGGGCGGCGCGGTCGACGAGCCCCTCGAGCGAGATCGGGGCGAGGGCGTCGGTGGCGATCATGATTGCGCCCGCTCGAGCTCGTGGCCGGCCGGCTCGCGGCGCACCTGGTGCGCCCCGGGTGCGGGTGGCCGGACGGCGTAGCGCACCTCGACCCAGGTTGTGTCGTTGACCAGGTCGAGCTTGGTCACCGAGACGCCGTGGATGTCGGCGTTCAGGCTCTCGGCCAGGTGGGCACGCAGCTCGGTCTCGTCGAGGTGGGCGGCGTCGAGCACCAGTAGCCGTCGCCGGTAGGCGCCCAGCAGGCGGGGGTGGTCGCCGACGAACAGGGTGGCGACGATCAGGGCCATCAGCCCGATGGTCGGCGCGGGCGGAGCCGTGGACAGCCCGCCCAGCAGACCCAGGGCCAGCGCCGAGAAGTAGTAGGCGACCTCGTGCTGGGCGAGTTCGTCGGAGCGCAGCCGGATGATGGAGAGCACGCCGAACAGGCCCAGGCCCAGACCGGCCGCGATGGAGCCGCCGGCGAGCACGTAGGCCACGGCCATCACCCCGACGTTCACCCCGAGGTAGGCCGCAACCAGGTCCCGGCGCCGGTGGCGGGGCACGTACAGGCCGAACACCAGGATGCTGATGGCAACGGCGTTGGCCAGGAACAGGATTGCGGTGGACACGATGATCTCCGATAGACGGGTTGTTGAACAACGCCTATCCAGCCAGGTGGGCCTGACCGGTCTCGTGGAGCCTGCTGTCCGCTTCCTGTGAAGGTGGAGTCGTTCTGTTCGCCGGGGCGGGCCGGGGTCGTGGCGTGGCAGGGTGTCGTGCGGAGGTGGCCGTCCATGGCTCTGATCCGGTGTGACTTCTTCTCCGACACGCTCGAACTCGGCACGTCGATGACCGTGGTGCTGCCACAGGTGACGACGGCGCGGATCGGCACCAGCACCGCCGAGCGGCAGGGGCCGCCGCCGGTGCTCTACCTGCTGCACGGGCTCAGCGACGACGACTCGATGTGGATGCGGCGCACCTCGATCGAGCGCTACGCAGAGGACCTGGGCCTGGCGGTGGTGATGCCGCAGGTGCACCGCAGCTTCTACACCGACCAGGCCCACGGAGGCCGGTTCTGGACCTTCCTTGCCGACGAACTGCCGCAGATCGTCAACGGGTTCTTCAACGTCTCCACCCGCCGCGAGGACACCTTCGTCGCCGGGCTCTCCATGGGTGGCTACGGAGCGCTGCGCTGGGCACTGCGCCGGCCGGAGCAGTTCGCTGCCGTGGCCGGAATGTCCGGTGCGCTCGACGTCCACCGCCTGCGCGAGGAGGGGGAGCACGAGGAGCTGATGCGGCTGGTCTTCGGGGACCGGCGGATCACCGGCACCGACAGCGACCTGTTTCACCTGCTCGACCAGGCGGACGCCGCTGCGCTGCCCCGGCTCTACGTCTGCTGCGGCACCGAGGACGAGCTGATCGAGGACAGCCGCCGGTTCGCCGCTGCTGCCGTGGAGCGAGGCGCCGACGTCACGACCGGCTTCGGCCCCGGCGCCCACGAGTGGAGCTACTGGGACGCCGCCATCCGCGACGTCCTGGCCTGGCTCCCGCTGATCCCGCCGCCCCCGGTCGCGCCCTGACCCCGCTCACGCCCTGATCCCGCCCACGCGCCGAGTCGGTGCCCAGCGCTTGCGACGATGGAGATCACGATGCGAGGAAACGGCTGTGATAGCAGCCGTTTTCCTCCACCGCGATCTCCATCGTCGACGATGTGGGCAAGGCGGTGTGAGTGCGGCGGTTCAAGGTGTGCGGTCGGCTGCGCGCTTGAGGGCGGTGCGCCCGATGACGGCCAGCCGGCTGATCTGCTCCCGCGACAGCCTCGTCGTGCCCGGTGTGGCGATCTGGATGTTCAGCGTGATCAACGTGTCGCCCGACAGCGCCCAGAGCAGGGCGCGGGCGCGCTCGTCGGCGGTTGGAGCGCTCCCGACGAAGATCAGCACGGTCTCCTCGTCGTGAACCCGGGTCATCGTGCCGCTGTCGAGGTCGAGGGTGGCACAGCGGGCCAGCGCCCGGAAGGCGGCCGGGGCCGCCTCGACGCCGGTGGGGTCGAGGACCGCAACCATCTCCTGGAGTGCGGTGCCCCCAGCAGTCGCATCGGTGAAGGACCGGGTGCGCCATGTTCCTGCCAGCGGTGTCGACGCCATAGAGGCGCAGAGCGGGACGGCGATCAGACCCGTGCTGGCGTCGAGGTCTGGCGACGCCGTGGTCGGAGTGAGCTTGCCCAGGGTGGCCAGGTCTGAGCTCGTCAGGAATCCATCGGCGGCTGCTGCGGATCGGCGGCCAAGGCCAGGATGGTGATGATCCGGGTTCCGGAGAGGTAGTAAGCCTCAACGACTTCCGGGGCACCTGCCTCGGTCGCGAACCCGAGAATCACCAGGTGCTCCGCGGTCGCCAGCGCGGCACCAGTCGGGGAGATCCGCAGGCCGACAGCTCCTTCAGCTTCGCGGCCAGTTCGGCCGCGATGGTGGGGGTGAGCGTGCCGAGGCGCTCGGTGGCGGTCCAGGCGGCCCCCTCGGTGGTCCGACCCCGGTATTGCGCCATCTGGCCGGAGGCCGGGATCATCTCGACCGGACTCTCGGAACGGGATCGGCACGTCGGGACGCCGACTTCGACGATGCCGTCACCAGAGTCCCCGTCCACCGCAGTCCGTTGCCAGGTCATGGGTGGGCCGAGGTCCTCGGGCAGCAGCAGACCGTCCGCAGAGCACCCCGCCACTCGGGACGGGCTGGGGTCTGCCGAGGGCCGGATCGCCGGCAGGTCGGTGGCGAGTCCGGTGGGGCGCAGCAGCGCGGCCGCGGTCACCACCGACGCCACGGTGAGGGCGCCGGCCACCCCGGCGGCCACCCGCCGGCGCAGGCGAAGGGTGTCGCCGCGGCGCTTGACGGCGGCCACCGGCGGCAGGGCAGGAGCCCCGAGATCAGTGTGCGCCCGCTCCAGCAGTTCACTCAGTCGATCAGTCATGGCCGTGCCCCCCAACGGTCGGTGTGCGACTCATCCTGTTCGGTGACAAGGGGTTCCAGTGCGGCGCGGCCCCGAGCCAGCCTGCTCTTCACGCCGCTGACCAAGATGCCGAGCACCGTCGAGATCTCCTCCACCCGCAGGCCCTCGTAGTAGTGCAGGACGAGAGTCGCCCGCTGCGCCTGCGGCAGGTTCGCCAGTGCATCGCGGACGGCGATCACATCGGCCGAGGGCGGGGCCGAGGTGCCCGGCGGCCCGAGCCGAGCGACGGCACGACGCTGGCTCTGCCGTCGTCGCCAACGGCTGATCGCGATCCGGTATGCGGTGGTGTAGACCCAGCCGATCGGGTCCACCCCCGGTCGGCTCAGCGTCGTCGAGTGCGACCAGGCGCGGGCGAACGCTTCCTGCACGCAGTCGCCCGCCTCATCCGCACCCCCAGCGACGAAGTACAGCTGACCCGCCAGGCGCGCGGCGTTGGCCGCGTAGAACGCCTCGAACGAGTCCTCCCCCTGTGCGATGGCTGTCACGACCTGTCTACGCGCGACCGGGGTGCCCGGTTGCTCACCGGTTCACGGTGATCGGGCGGGCCTGCACCACAACCACCCGATCACCCGGCCTCCGGTCCCGTGGCAGCACCCACTCGACGTCGACCGGGTGGCGGTAGAGGGCCTCGATCCGGCGGACGGCGTCGAGCACCGCGCCGATCTCCTCCTCGTCCAGCACCCGGCGGTGCACCAGGTCGGCCGGCATCGGCACCGCCACCACCCGGCCTGCGGCGTGATCGAAGGCCGAGACGACCGTCTTGGCCGCGATGTCGTAGCGCAGGATCCGCCCCTCCTCGGTGTCCACCTCGACATGGTCGGGAGTCACCAGCCCCTGCACCAACACCTCGCCCCAGCCCCAGCTGGCTTCGATCACCCCGCGGTCGGGGGAGCCGGTGACCGGGTGCGCCGAGAAGGCCACCCCCGACGCGCGGGCGGGCACCAGGTCGAGCACGCCCACCGCCATCGGTGACGGCATCGTCGGCGCCGTCGACAGCGCGGCCGTCCCGTCGTCGTGCCGGTCCCGATAGGTCACGGCCCGGACAGCGAAGGCACTCGCCCAGCAGCGCCGCACCGCGTCGAGCACGCGGCCCGTGCCGCAGACGCCGAGGTAGGAGTCGAGCATGCCGGCGTAGCTGGCCCGTGCGCCGTCCTCGTCGACCGCCGAGCTGCGCACCGCCGTCGGCACGTTGACCTCCAGCCGGCGCAGGCTCAGGTCGGCATAGGCCGCCGTGATCGCCTCCGCCACTCCGGCGGTGATCAGCGTCTGCGCGATCAGGGCGCGGGTGGCGCCCGGGTTCGCCGCGAGCCTGTTCATCTCTTGTGCCAGAACGGGTTCGGAGAACTGCTCGCGCCACGCCTGCACCGTGACCGTGAACCCGTCGGGCACTCGCAGCCCAGCCCGGGCCAGTGCGGCGAGCCGGCCCATCTTCGCCCCGGCGACCTGTTCGGCCCGGGCCGGGTCCAGCTGGTCGGTCCAGATCACGAGGTCAGGCATCGACCCTCCGATAGACGGTGACCGTGCCCGTGCTGCCGTCGACGTCGACCTCGTCGCCGTCCCTGATCTCGACGGTGGCCACGCCGAGCGCTGTCACGGTGGGCACCCCGTACTCGCGCCCGACGATGGCGGCGTGCGACAGGGTGCCGCCCCCGTCGCAGACGCAGGCTGCGATCTTGGCGAAGGCCGGCGTCCAGTTGGGCGAGGTGGACTCACAGACCAGGACCTCCCCGGGCTGGATCCGGTGCAACTCGTCTGCGTGCGCGAGCACCCGGGCGACACCGCGGGCCTGGCCCTTCGCCGCCGGAACTCCGCGCAGGATGCGCACCTCGGGCAGCGGCTCGCCCCCGGCCGCGGCGGCAGCGGCCCGCTCCAGCGTGGCCAGGTAGTGCGGGTCGATCCCGAAGATCTCGATCAGGATCGGGTCCTCCACGGCGTCCGGGATGGTGCCGAGCATCTTCGGCATCTGTGCCCGTCGCCCGCCCCAGTGCTCGAAGAACTGCCGCCGGGCCTCGATCAGTGAGCGCTGTGCCGCGAAGCCGGAACGGCCCGCCACCAGGTCCATCGTCTCGGGCCAGAACAGGAACAGGACGTCGTCACTGCGGTCGGCGCCGACCCGTTCGGCGATCGCCTGGCAGGCCCAGCGCATCGGCAGCGCCACCCGAAGGTCGATGTAGTGATTGTGCTCGTCCTGCCACCAGGAGAAGTTGGCCGCCGTGCACGCCGTCAGCCCGGCGTCGAAGACCGCCAGCTCACGGCGGGTCAGCATTCCCCGGGCGGTGTCGATCGCCTCCTCCCGCTCGGCGACCGCTGCCGCGGCGGCGGTCGCGAAGTCGTGCGGCTGCTCCTTCTGCAGGAAGGTCTTGATCGTGCCCAGCGGTGACGTCGGGTCCTCCACCCAGCTGGGCAGGGCGATGTCCGCCGAACCCTCGGTGCGCCAGCCATAGGTCTGCAAGAAGTCCTCGAACTCGTGCAGCCACTCACCGGCCGGGCCGCCGTGGGCGGCCAGCGCGTCACGCACGGTGCCGGCCTCATGCGCCGCGAACACCCCCTGCAGGCCGCGCCGGCGGGCCGAGGCGGTCAGCTCCCACAGGGCGCGGTCGGTCTGCAGGATCTTCGTGTCGTAGCCCTGCAGGAACTGACCGATCCGGCCTGGCTCCAGGCCGAACTGCACACACTGCCGGTAGAACGTCACGAAATTGGTCAGCAGCGGGTACATCACCTCGAAGTGGATCTCGAAGGCGCGCTTGTGGAACTGCCGTGCGGCGACCAGATACTCACCCAATTCGCTCAGCGAGAGCAGCGACAGGTCCACGGACCGGAAGTACTGCCAGGCGTCCTCGATCTCCTCTCGGCGGGCGGCCCAGATCGGCTCGAAGTCGCGCAGGAAGGCCGGTAGCGCCTGGTCGAGCCGTTTCGTGCGGGCAGCGATCTCCCGGGGGTCGGTCACCGGGATCGCCGAGGCGTAGATGTGGGTTCCGGCCACCCGGCTGGTGATGCCGCGGCCACGCGGCAACGGCAGCGACTCGGCCGCCAGTTGGGTGCCCCAGTTGTAGCCGTCCTCGTTCCAGATCCAGCCCATCGGGGTCACCCCGCGCGGCCAGTGGAAGTCCAGGAACCAGAACGTCTCCACGTCGCGGGGGCGGAAGGTGTCGGCCGGATCGACCACCCAGGGTGCATGCCCGTACCCGGGGCGGAACCCCGGGTACCACTCCTCGGCGACGAAGTCGTCGATCCCGATGACGGTGGCCATGCCTGCTCCTTGTCGGACCATCAGAGCGACAGCATGCCCGGCGCACGGCGCCGGCGGGGTCACCCCGCGCGGGCGGCCTCCATCCGGGCTCTCGCCTGGGCCACCCCGTCGGCCGCCTCGCGCAGGGTCTCGCCCACCTCGGGGGAGAGGTGGGCGCCGTCCAGCAGGTCGGACAGGCGCGCCTCGTCCTGGATCATCACCGTGTTCAGCGCGCTCACCAGGTCGAGCCAGGCGTCCCGGGCCAGAGCTGTGGCCGAGCCCGCCTGACTGGGTACGGCGGCCAGCCGTCGCTCCACCACGTCCCGGATCGAGGCGACCCGCGCGGCGGCGTCCGGCGCGATCTCGCCCACCCGCCCTGGCCGTCCCTCGACGGCCAGGGTCGCCACGGCCAGGGTGACCGGGTCGACGACTGAGTCGGTCGGCCCTTCACCGGGATGCACCCGCTGATGGACCGCGCTGATCCAGCCCCGCGTGGCCCGGTCCACCCGCGCGCCGAAGTCGGCGGGAAGGGTGGCGACGTGGTCGATCTGGGCCGGCGTCGTCGACGGGTTGGCGTGCCACCGCTCGGCGACCCGGAACAGGGCCTGGCCGACCTGCTCGCACATGAGGGCCGCCGTCGAGGACCGGAGTGCCTCGCTGACGGTGAGGTGCGGATCACCGCTCGGCGCTGTCGGGCGGGTCCGCCGCCGGAACAGACCCGGGCCGGTGGCCGTCGCCTGGGCATGGGCCGGGGCGCCGGCGTGTGGAACGCCCTCGGTCGCCCGCCAGGCGGAGACCAGCTCGTCGGTGACCAGCGAGGCGTCGGTGCAGCGGCCACGGATCTCCTCCCGGGCCCGACTGAAGATCGACTCCAGGTCGACCCGGAGCCGGCGGGCCGCGACCACCTGGTCGGCGGCGGCGTCCGCCAGCGACTGCACGGCCGCCACGGCCTGGTCGACGGTGCCGTCGAACGCCCGGCCGATCTGCTCGTCCCGCTTCGGGCCCCGGCGTGCCTGACGCTCGAGCCACTTCTGCATGGACAGCACGAACTGGACCGGGACCCGGCCGTCGACCAGGTTCACCTCGGGCAGCGTGAACACGTGGGCATGTGCCAGTCCGGCTCCGGTGAGCAGGGTGGCGAAGTGGGTGCGTACCTCGAGACTTTCCCGCTGCCGCAGCCGGTTGAGCACGACAGCGACCGCCACCTGGCGCTGGGCGGCCACCCCGAGCAGGTCCCAGGACAGGGCATCGGCGTAGTCGGTGCCGGTGGTGACGAACATCCACAGGTCGGCCACGGCGAGCAGTTGGCCGGCCAGGGCACGGTTGCTCTCGACCCGTGAATCCAGGTCAGGGGAGTCGATCACGGCCAGGCCAGGCACGATGTCGGCATGCGGGACGGCGCGCAGCTGCACCCACCGCGAGGCGTCGGCGGTCGCGGCCTCCTCCCGGGCCCGGACCAGGCCCAGAGTGTGCAGGGCCGGGCCGTCGACCGGGTTGTAGACCAGCACCGGTTCGCGGGTGGTGGGCCTCAGCACACCGCTCTGGCTCACCGGCGCACCGATCAGGGAGTTCGTGAGGGTGGACTTGCCGGCGCCGGTCGGGCCACCGATCACGACCACCAGGGGAGCGGCCTGCTCGACCATCCGGGGAAGGGCGTAGCTCTCCAAAAGGCGCACGGCCCGTTCGCGTTCGGCGCGCAGGTGGGCCATGCCGGGCACGTCCGCGGGCAGGAGTACGCCGTTGACGGCCTCGTACAACCGGGCCACGGCCTGGGTGACGGTCGCGCCGTCCCTCGGATCGGTGGGGTCGCGGTCGGCTGGCCGCTGGTCCATACCGGCTGTACCTACCCGTCCTCGAGGCGCTGCAGATGGCGGTCCGATCGTAGTGCTGGGGGGTCTGGGATGTCCCGTTGATGCTGCTCTGAAGGCGAATTCCCTGGGGCTTCCTCCCGCCGCCCCCGCCCGGTGCCCCCGCCCGGTTCCGGCTGGGTCACCGGGGGGCGTGGTGTGGTGAGTTCGCGGGCCGACGCGCGGGGTGTGTCTCCACGAGAACTCACCACAGGGGGCAGGTGGTCGGTGATGGCCGCGTTCACCTGGGTGTTCGGGGCTGGCGAGGGTCACGGATTGCTCCGAACGAGTGACAGCCCGACATAAGCCATGGATATCTCGGGGTTAACACTCGCCCGTCTGTACTGGAACGGTTCGATGGACCAGTACAGAAACGGGAGCTGTTCACCATGGGTCGTCATTCGGCGTCCGAGACCGCCGAGATCACCGACCTGCTGGCACCGCTCGACCGCAGCTCCCGCGCCAAGCGGGCGCGGGCATCGCGGTCGGCTGCTGTCCGTCAGCGGCGTCGGCGCTGGAGCGCGCGCTGGGGAGGCGCCGCCCTGGTGGTGATTGCCGGTTCCGGCGTGATGGTGGCGACCGGAGGCGCGGCGGGTGCCGAGAACGTGGTGTCCAACTCCTCCCTCGACGGCAGCCTTGCCGGGTGGGGCGTCAACGCCGGGGCCCGGCTGCAGCAGGTGCCGGGTCGCTCGGGTACCGGGGCTCGGATCACCCAGACGGTCGCCCCGACCTGGACCATTGCGATGAACGACGCGGTCAACTCGGTGCCCTCGACCGTGGCGGGCGCCTCCTACCGCGCCCAGGTCTGGGTTCGGGCCACTCAGCCGGGGCTGCGGGTAAGCCTGCGGGTGATGGAGTACAGCGGCAGCCAGTACCGCGGCCAGAAGCTCGCCACCGAGACGTTGCGCGACACGGCCTGGCACCGGCTCCGGCTCAACTACGTGGCCACGACGACCGGGGCCTCGCTCGACCTCAATGTGGTCGCCCACCAGTTGCCGCGCGGCGCCGGGGTCGATGTGGACGACGTCCGGCTGAACGCTCCCGGCGGGGCCACGACCCCGGCCGGCCGGTTCGCCGGTGCCCCGGAGCACGCCACGGGTGCCTCGTCGCTCGTGGCCCCTCGGCCCGACGCCGGGCCGTCGCCCACCGGCTCCGTCACCGCGGTGCCGGACGGCGCCGCCGCGCCCGAGCCGACCCCGAGTCGGGCGAGCAGTTCGAGCAGTTCGAGCAGTTCGAGCAGTGCCGCCGCAGCATCGTCGAGCTCGACGGCAACCTCGGCCACCAAGGTGGCGGCTCCCGCGGGCTGGCGCGCGGTGTGGGCCGACGAGTTCGAGGGCAGCACCGTCGACGCCTCGCGCTGGAAGATCGAGGACCACTCCACCTACGGCGACGGCAACAACGAACTGGCCTGCCTGATGAACCGCCCGGAGAACCTGAACGTCTCCGGCGGGGTGCTGCACATGGTGGCCCGGCGCGAGTCGACGCCGGTGATGTGCGGATCCTCGGACTCCCGCTTCCCGGGCGGGCGTACCTACACCTCGGCGCACATGACCACCAAGGGCAAGGCCGACTGGACCTACGGCCGGTTCGAGGTGCGGGCCAAGCTGCCCACGGCCGCGGGAACGACCAAGGGCCTGTGGCCGGCGTTCTGGCTGCGGCCCACGGCCGGCGGCACCGGCGAGCTGGACGTGCTCGAGGCGATCGGCAGCGACTCCTCGGGCATTGAGTCCACGAAGGTGCACCAGACGATCTGGTACGACTACTCGGGCACCCACAAGCAGCAGCCGGCCACGGTGACGGTGCCGAACGGGCTGCCGTCGGCGGGGTACCACGTGTACGCCAGTGAGTGGGAGCCGGGCGTGATCCGTTGGTACATCGACGGTGTGCTGACCTATACGCGGACGACGGCGACCACGCCGTGGCTGGACCAGGCGTTCAACAAGCCGTTCTACCTGCGGCTGAACCTGGCGATCGGCGGCGGGTGGCCAGGGTCACCGACCTCGGCGACCCAGTTCCCGGCCAGCTACGACGTCGACTACGTGAGGGTCTACCAGCGCTGATCAGTGTTGGTGGACCCGCACGGCGCCGGTGCGCTCAGGCGGCGACCACACGGTCGCGGCCGGCCAGCTTGGCCGCGTACAGCGCGGCATCCGCGGCCTGCAGCAGTTGGCTCATGCGCTGAAGCTGCCGATCGTGGGTGAGGGCGTCGAGACGAGGAGGCGCTCGGCTGGCTACGTGGCATCGGCTGCGACATCGGGCAGGGATTCCACATCTGCCCCCCGCTGCCGCGGCACGAACTGCGGGCCTGGCTGCAGTCCTCGGACCGGACCGCCTCCTCCGGCTACAGGTCGATGTCGGCGTAGATGGCGGCGTGGTCGGACGCCGCGTCGACCTCGCTGGTCAGGGTCGGGTAGATCTCCCATGGGTTCTTGGTGCGCGGGCCCCGGTAGACGCCCTTGCGGAACACTGCACCGCCGCGGGCCCGGGTGAACAGGGCCGGGGAGAGCAGCACGTAGTCGATCTTCCCGGTCTCGTTCTCGCTGCCGAAGGTGCCCTTGCGGGTGCCGGGGTCGAAGGCCTCGTGGGTGGAGATGTCGCGCAGGTCGGTCTGCAGCAACGGGGCCAGCGCCGAGCTCGACGGGTCGTCGTTCAGGTCTCCGACGACCGCGACGTGGGTGTGGCCCTCGGCGCGCAGACCGGCGTAGATGGCAGCGATGCGCTCGCTCTGGCGGCGGCGTCGCTTCGCGCCGATGACGTCGCCGGGGGAGCCGTACCCCTTGGACTTCAGGTGGTTCACCAGGACGACGATCCGCTCGCCCTCGGGTGTGCCCAGGTGGTACTCGGCGCAGTCGCGGGAGAACACCGGCCCGGTCGCGTCAACGTCGAAGATGTGGCTGCGGATGTCGAGGATGGGGTAGCCGGACCGGGTGAGCAGGCCGACGTCGATGCCCCGGTCGTCGTTGCCGTCGATCAGCATCACCTGGGCGTACGGGGTGCCGCCCACCCGGTCGAGCAGGGTGCGCGTGAAGGTGGCCAGGAGCGGGCGGGACTCGGCCTCGACCACGGCCAGGACGTCGGCACCGACATCGCGGATCACCATGGCGGTGTGTTCCATCGCGCGTTGCGTGATCGGCTCGGTGATCAGCTCGACCCAGCCGATCCAGCTGGTGCGCCCGGTGGCCACCACGCTGACCTCTCCGGTCTTCGTACGGCGCAGGAAGGCCCCGCGGATCTTGCGCAGCCGCACGTAGCGGGCCGTGTCAGAGCGGAGCAGGCCGAGCTGGTCGAGCAGGGTGAGCATCTCGGCCTTGTCGGCCTCGCTGTACGGGTCGTTCTGGATCAGCTCGTTCAGCCGGGCGTGGGCGCCGAGGATCGGCCGCCCCTCGGCCCAGCTGTCCAGGTTGAGCGCCTTGGGCCGCTCGAACAGGTTCTCCACGTTGAACGATCCGAGCCGCATCGTGTACCGCCTTCCTGCCGTCACGCCCACCGCGCGTCGCTGTCGCCGATTGTGCCCCTTCGTGATGCTCTGCTCACGGCGAGAGGCCGAGTGCGACCCGCCTCCGGGATGCACCGAGTCGTTCGCCGAGGTAGTTCAGTGATTCGCGACTGCGGGCACTTGGGGAAGACTTCTCCGTTTTCGAGGGCCAATAAGCATTCGGAGTGCGCAGATGCGGTTATAGTGTGCGGATGCCCATGTTCCGTTTCCGGGAGGCTGCCGAGCTGCTCGGGGTCAGTGACGACACGGTGCGCCGCTGGGCCGATTCCGGGCGGCTGGCCACCGCCACCGACGGCTCCGGCCGCCGGGTGGTGGACGGCGCGGTGCTGGCCACCTTCGCCGAGGAGCTCGCGGCGGCGAACCCGGGGCGCCACCGGCGCACCGTCGCGCAGTCGGCCCGCAACCACTTCACGGGCCTGGTCACCAACGTCATCAAGGACACGGTGATGGCGCAGGTGGAGATCCAGGCCGGGCCGTTCCGGGTCGTGTCCCTGATGAGTCGTGAGGCCGCCGACGAGCTCGGCCTGGTGCCGGGGGTCCTCGCCGTGGCCAGCGTGAAGTCCACCAACGTCGTCGTCGAGATCCCGGAGAGCTGACCATGCGTCGTCCTGCCCCTGCTGTGCTGGCAGGGTTGGCGCTGGCGTCCACCCTGCTCGCGGGGTGTGGCTCCGGCTCGCCGCCCGACGCGATCACGGTGTTCGCGGCGGCGTCCCTATCCGAGGCCTTCGAGACGCTCGGAGCCCAGTTCGAGAAGTCCCACCCCGGCACCACGATCACGTTCAACTTCGGTGCCAGCTCGGCCCTGGCCACCCAGATCACCCAGGGTGCCCCGGCCGACGTGTTCGCCTCCGCCTCGTCGAAGACGATGGACGGCGTGGTCGCCGCCAAGGCCGCCCAGAGCCCGAAGACGTTCGCCCAGAACGTGATGCAGATCGCTGTACCGCTGAGCAATCCCGCCCACATCGATGCGCTCGCCGACCTGGCCACCCCCGGGGTGAAGGTGGCGGTGTGTCAGGTCGCGGTGCCCTGCGGCTCGGGGGCGGCCAAGGTCTTCGCCAACGCCACGCTGACGGTCACACCGGTGACCCAGGAGGCGGATGTGAAGTCGACCCTGACCAAGGTCGAGCTGGGCGAGGTGGATGCGGGTGTGGTCTACGTGACCGATGTGCTGGCGGCGAAGGGAAAGGTCACCGGGATCGACATCCCGGCCGACGTCAACGCCTCCACCAGCTACCCGATCGCGGCCCTCACCACGTCGAAGAACCCAGCGCTGGCAACGGCTTTCGTCGATCACGTGCTGTCCGCTGACGGCGTAGGCGTGCTCACCGCGGCCGGCTTCCGGCAGCCCTGAGGGCAGATGGCCGCCCGTCAGGACAACGAGGCGCCACCGGGGGCACCGCCCTGGCCGCTCGCCGTGCCCGCGGGAGCGGCCGCACTGTTCCTCCTCGCCCCGTTGGCCGGGCTGCTGATCAAGGCGCCCTGGCCGGAGCTCCCCCGGCTCCTGGTCGAGACGCAGGCCGTGCAGGCCCTGCGCCTCTCGCTGGTCACCGCCACCGCGGCCACGGCGATCTCTCTGGTGCTCGGGGTGCCCCTGGCCTGGGTGCTCGCCCGGGCGCGGTTCCGCGGTCTGACCCTGCTGCGTGCCCTGGTCACCCTGCCGCTGGTGCTGCCGCCTGTGGTGGGTGGCGTGGCGCTGCTGCTGGCCTTCGGGCGGCGGGGCATCCTCGGTCGTTACTTCGACCTCTGGTTCGGCATCACGGTGCCGTTCAGCACCCTCGCCGTGGTGGTGGCCGAGGCGTTCGTGGCCATGCCGTTCCTCGTGGTGACCGTGGAGGGAGCCCTGCGCTCGTCCGATCGTGGCCTGGAGGAGGCCGCCGCCACGCTCGGCTCGAGGCCCTTCGCCACCTTCCGGCGGGTGACCCTACCGCTGGTGTCGCCCAGCCTGGCGGCGGGCAGCGTGCTGTGCTGGGCCCGGGCGCTGGGCGAGTTCGGCGCCACGATCACCTTCGCGGGGAATCTGCCCGGGGTCACCCAGACCATGCCGCTGGCCGTCTACCGCGCCTTCGAGACCGACCCGGAGTCGGCGGTCGCGCTCAGCCTGGTGCTGCTCGTGGTGTCCGTGGCCGTGCTGGCGCTGCTGCGTGACCGGTGGATCCGCCCGGGGGCCGGTCTGTGACCGGGTCGCTGCGGGCCGAGGTGTCGCTGCGCCGCGGGGCGTTCCAGCTCGACGTCCGGGTGGACGTCGAGCCGGGGGAGATCCTCGCCGTTCTCGGCCCGAACGGTTCGGGCAAGTCGACGCTGCTGCGTACCCTGGCCGGGTTGCTGCGGTGCTCCGCAGGCCGGGTCGCCGTCGGTGACACCATCTGGGACGACGCCGATCACGAGGTCTTCGTCCCCGCGGTCGACCGCGCCGTCGGTCTGGTCTTCCAGGACTATCGGCTGTTCCCGCACCTGAGCGTGCGGGACAACGTCGCCTTCTCACCGCTTGCCCGCGGCGCCGCCCGTCGGGAGGCACGGCGACAGGCGGAGGGCGTGCTGACGCGCCTCGGCCTGGCCGACCTGGCCGGGCGCCGGCCGGGCGAGCTCTCCGGCGGGCAGGCCCAGCGGGTGGCCCTGGCCCGGGCGCTGGCCAGTGAGCCGCGGCTGCTGCTGCTCGACGAACCGCTGGCGGCGCTGGACGCCCGCACCCGGCTGGAGATCCGCGGCGAACTACGGCGCTATCTGTTCGCATTCGCCGGGCCGACCATCCTGGTCACCCATGATCCGCTGGAGGCGATGGTGCTGGCCGACCGGATCCTGGTGCTCGAAGGCGGCCGCTCGGTGCAGGAGGGGACGCCGGCGGCTGTGGCGCGCCGTCCGGCCACGGAGTACGTCGCCCGGCTGGTCGGGCTCAACCTCTACCCCGGGGCGATCACCGATCGGGCCACCCGGCGGATCGACCTCGACCAGGGGGGCACCCTGTACGCGGCCGGGCACCTGCCCGACGACGGTGACGCCAGGGTGTACCCGCTGACCGAGATCCGGATGCTGGTGGCCGTGTCGCCGACGGCGATCTCGGTGCACACCCACCGGCCCGATCCCGGGTCGGCGCGCAACGTGTGGACCGGCCGGGTGGCCGGGCTCGAACTGCTCACCGACCGGGTACGGGTGGCCGTCGAGGGCCACCCCGATGCACTGGTCGATGTCACCCCGGCGGCCGTCGCCGAGCTGGAACTGCATGCGGGGCAGCAGGTCTGGCTCAGCGCCAAGGCCACCGAGGTGGTCGCCTACCCGGATGCCGCCGCTACTTGACGGTGAAGGACTTGGTGTCCCACAGCCGCAGGCTGCTGTCCAGGCCACTGTCGTTGTAGGCCCGCAGCTCGTAGCTGCCGGCGGGTAGGGTTATGGTCGTGCGCGCCTCGGCGAAACCGCCCATCATGGTGGTGACGAAGGTCGAGGCGACCTCGGTCTCACCCTGGAACACCTTCAGCGGCACATTGCCCTCCCAGCCGGTGCCGTACACCCGGACCTGCACCGGCGAGGACACGACGGCGCCCTGTGCCGGGCTGAGGATCCACGCGTAGGCCAGCACGTCGAACGGGTTGGCCCGCGCGATCGGCGCCGACCAGTCGCTGTGCCCGGACGGCGGCGTCTCGCCGTTCACCAGCAGCAACACCTGGGTGACCGTCGGCTCGGCCGCGGTGACGGTGTAGACGAGCTGCTGCACCGCGGCACCCTCGAACGAGGCGCCTAGCGCGACGAAGCCGGACAGGTCGACGGTCGCCGTGGTCGCGGAGATCGTCACCGACAGCACGCGGGTGGCGGCCGGCCACATCGAGGCGTAGTCCTCGTCTGCGGCGTTGTCGCGGAACATCTCGGTCAGCGCGGTGACCGCCTTCCCTCCGGCAAGGGCGGGCACCCGGTGGAACTCCCGGTACAGCCGGGGGCCGCCCTCGACGTCCGCCACGTAGTAGACCGGCACGGAGATCGCCGCGCCGACCGCGGTCGCACTCGGCGACGGGACGACGGTCGGGGACGGCTGCGCGGGGGTGGTCGGCGCGGTGGACGCCGACGCTACGGTCGGTGGAACGACGCTGGGTGTGGCCGACGGACCGGCATCGTCACCGGTGCGCAGCCAGACGAACGTCGCTGCCAGCGCGGCCACCACCAGGACGGCGACAGACACCACCGGCGTGACCCAACGGGACCTGTGGCCCGGCTCGTGGTCGAACTGCCCCCTGCTCATCACGGACAGCCCCGCGTCATTGGGGTCCATGGTCGTCGCCTCCGCCTGCTCTGATGCTTCCATACCCAGGACGTCGTGCGATCGTCCCCGGTTGGCGAGCGAGGGCTCGTGATTCCAGGCCGATCGGGTCGACCTCCATACCTCCACAATGGAACGTGGTCTGTGGGCCGGCGGAGGACTGACGTCCTGGCTCACCGGGGGAGTGGTGCAGGCGTGATCAGGCCAGGGCGGCGGCCACCCGCAGCTCGCGGCCACCACGACGCAAGATCAGCGCGATGGCCGCCGAGGTGACAGCTGCCCAGGCGCACCATAGGGAGGCGAAGCCGTCGATGGCGAGGCGGGCCAGCAGTGCGACCGCGAGCAGGTTGACGATGCCGTAGAGAGCGAGTCGGTGGTAGCCGGAGGCCAGCAGGGAGCCGCAGGTCGCTGCGAGGTACCCGGCGACGACCACGAAGGCCGAGGGGAGTCCGACGGAGTAGGCCAAGTGATGAGGACGCAGTTCGGCGGTGACCGGGCCGTCGAGCATGGCCACCAGGAAGACTGTGGAGACCACGACTCCCAGCACGACGAAGCCGAGGATCACCGTCCGGCGCCGGCCCGGTGCCTCCAGCGCGAGCACCGACAGCGGCACATACGTCGGCAGCACGACGAAAGCGAACAACAGGTAGATCCACAAGGCCACCCGACCGACGGCGGCGGGGACGTGCCCCTGCAGGCCCCACCAGACGAACGCCTCGTCGATCTGATGGGCGGCCAGCAGCAGCGGAAGCGCCGCGAGCGCCAGATGGTCCCGTCGCTTGTGCACGTGCCGGGCAGCGTCCAGACCGATCGTGGCGAGAATGACGCCGCCCACGAGATCGGCCGTGGCGGAGAAGCACATACCGTCGACAGTAGCCCTCGGGCCGGATCCTGCGGCGATGGAGATCACGTTGCATGAGAATGGCTGCCATCACAGCCGTTTCCACGCATCGTGATCTCCATCGTCGATGGGTGGGCGGTGGAATCCCGCTCGACCGCGCGCCGAAGGGCGGATAATCGGGGGCGTGACCACTGAGGGCGAGATGCTCGCCGCGCGTTTGTTCGGAGCCAAGGACATCAGGGCCGTGGTGGAGTCGATGCCCGAGCCCGCCCCTGGGGAACAGTTGGTCCGGGTGACGGCCACCGGGATCTGCGGATCGGACCTGCACTGGTACGCCGAGGGCGGCATCGGCGACGCCCGGTTGACCCGACCACTGGTGATCGGTCACGAGGCCGCCGGGGTGATCGTCGGCGGCCCGCGGGACGGCGAGCGGGTGGCGATCGACCCGGCCATCCCCTGCGGTCACTGCGAGCTGTGTCTGGCCGGGCACCGCAACCTCTGCCCCACCGTCGGCTTCTGCGGCCACGGCCGCACCGACGGCGCGCTACGCCAGTACCTGGCCTGGCCCGACCACCTGCTGCACTCGCTGCCGGATGCCCTGAGCGACGCCGACGGGGCGATGCTGGAGCCGCTCGGTGTCGCGGTGCACGCCCATGACCTCGGCCACCAGCGGGCTGCCTCCACGGTGGCCGTGATCGGCTGCGGTCCGATCGGCCTGTGCCTGACCCAGCTCGCCCGGGGGGCCGGGGCCACCCAGGTGCTAGCCGTCGATCCGCTGCCGCACCGGGCCGAGGCTGCGCTGCGGTTCGGCGCCGACGCCGTGCTGCCCGCGGACCCGACGGCCTTCGCCGCCGCCGTGCACGAGGCGACCGGCGGCCGCGGCGTCGACGTGGTCTACGAGGCCAGTGGTGCCGACGCCGCCGTCGAGCTTTCGATCGAGGCCGCCATGCCGGGCGCCCGGGTCGTGCTGGCCGGGATCCCGGAAGAGGACAGCACGACCTTCACCGCCTCGGTGGCCCGCCGCAAAGGGCTGACCCTGGTGATGGTGCGGCGGATGAAGGAGGTCTACCCGCGTTCGACCGCCCTGGTGGCGCAGGGGCGGGTGAACGTGCGTGATCTCGTCTCCCACACCTTCGCGCTGACCGAGATCGATGCCGCCTTCCAGGTGGCCCAGGCCCGCGAGGGCCTCAAGGTGATCGTCGAGCCCGGCACGGCCGGCGCGGACGGCGCGGCGTCGTGACCGGATCGGAGCCCGCCGCCGGCGCTCTGGTTCTCGCGGTCGACTGCTCGACGACGGCAGCCAAGGCCGTCGCCGTCGACCGGGCGGGGCAGGCCGTCGCCTCCGCCTCGTCTCCGCTCGCCCTCGGCCAACCGGCACCGGGCCGGCACGAGCAGGACGCCGAGCAGTGGTGGACGGCGACCATGGCCGCGCTCACCGACGCCGTCGGCGCCCTCGAGTACCCCAGCCGGGTCCGCGCGATCTGCGTCACCCACCAACGGGAGTCGTTCGTCTGCCTCGACCCCGAGGGGCGGCCGCTGCGCCCGGCCATCCTCTGGCTGGACAGCCGGGCCTCCGCCGAGATCGCCGAGCTCGGCACCGACCGGGTGCTGGCGCTGTCCGGCAAGCCGCCGGACACCACGCCGGCCATCTACAAACTGGCCTGGCTGGCCCGGCACGAGCCGGAGATGCTGCGTGGGGCACGACAGATCGCCGAGGTGCACGGCTTCCTCACCCAGCGGCTCACCGGGCGGTGGGCGACCAGTACCGGCTCGGCCGACTCCCTCGGGCTGCTCGACCTGCGCGCGGGGGATTGGTCCGGCGAGCTGATGGACCTCGCCGGGGTCCGCGGCGCCCAGATGCCCCACCTGGTGCCGCCGGGGCAGGTGATCGGTGCCCTGAGTGTGGACGTCGCGCGGAGGATCGGTCTGCCCGGGCCTGTTCCTCTGGTCGCCGGCATCGGTGACGGGCAGGCCGCCGGTCTCGGGGCGGGCGCCACCGAACCTGGGGTGGCCTACCTGAACCTGGGCACCTCGATGGTGATGGGCACGCCCTCGGCGCAGTACTTGACCAGCCGCGCCTTCCGCACCCTGGTCGGCGCGCCGCCCGGCACGTTCGTGCTGGAGACCGTGCTCAACGCCGCCGCCTACCTGGCCTCGTGGTTCCGCCGGGAGTTCGGTGACCCGGCGCTCGCCGGTGCCCCCGACCCTGCCCTCGACCGGGCGGCCGCAGCCGTGCCGGCCGGCGCCGACGGCCTGCTCACGGTTCCGTACTGGAACGCCGCGCAGACGCCGCACTGGGACGCCCACGCCCGCGGCGTCGTCCTCGGCTGGGGCGGCAATCACACCCGCGCCCATCTCTATCGCTCCCTGCTGGAGGGGGTCGCCTTCGAGCTGCGCCTGCACCTGGACGGGCTGGAGGCGGTCACCGGCACCCGGGTGTCCTCGCTGCGGGCGATGGGCGGGGGCAGCCGCAGCGCGCTGTGGGCGCAGATCGTCGCCGACGTCACCGGCCGGCCGATCCAGCGGTGCGAGGGCACCGAGATCAGCGCCCGGGGCGCGGCCGTGCTTGGTTGGTCCGGGGCCGTCGAGCCGGGGCCGGTCGCCCCGGTCGCGCAGGCCATGGCCGATCTGGGTGACGTCGTGGTGCCCCGCGCCGAGGCCACAGGGCACTACGACCGACTGTTCGCCGTCCAGCGTCAGATCTACCCGCGGCTGCGGGAGGTCTTCGCCGACCTGGCGGCGGCTACTTGCTGAACCCGGCGGTGAGGCCGGAGAGCAGCTGGCGGCGTCCGACCGCGTAGAAGATCAGGATCGGCAACGTGGTCAGGACGACGGAGGCGAGCACGGCCGGGACGTTCACGCCGTACTGCCCCTGGAAGGTCCACAGCGCGAGCGGCAGGGTGCGGCGATCGGGGTTCTGGGTCAGGATCAGCGGCAGCAGGAAGTTGTTCCACACCCCGAGCGCGTTGTAGATCGTCACCGTGACCAGGGCCGGCCGGGTCAGCGGGAACGCGAGGCGCCACATGGTGGCCCATTCGCTGCAGCCGTCCAGGCGCATCGACTCGAACAGCTCACGGGGGACGTCGCGGATGAAGTTCGACAGCACCAGCACCGACAGCGGGATCGCGAACGCGATCGAGGGCAGGATCATCGCGGTCAGGGTGTCGTAGAGCTTTAGCCGGATGATGATCAGGTAGACGGGGATGATCACCGCCTGCAGCGGGATCGCCAGCCCCAGCAGGAAGATCGAGTTGGACAGCTTCAGGAACCACCCGTTGCCGCCGCGGACGATCGCGAACGCGGCCATGAACGAGATCAGCACCGCCGGCACGATGGCGCCGACCGTCACCGCGAGGCTGTTGCCGAAGTAGCGGACGAAGTCGCTCTCGATCACCAGCCGGTAGGCCTCGAGCGACCATTCGTCGGGTGGGGCGAGCGGGTTGGTGGCGAAGAAGTTGCTCTGGCTCTTGAAGCTGGAGATGACGATCCAGTAGATCGGCAGCATCCCGATCACCAGCCACACCCACCCGGCGATGCCACCGACCCAGTTCAGCCGAAGGATCTTGGCGGTCGTGCTCGTCCCGGTGTGCACGGTGCGGACCGGTGTCGACGTGGCCATGTCAGGCACCTTCCAGCATGCTGTCGGACTGGTCGGTCCCACCGAGCCGGCGCAGCAGCAGCGCGATCGCGAGGCCGACGAAGACCAGGATCACGGCGATGACGCTCGCCGGGCCCATCAGGTTGGCCATGAACCCGCGCTTGTACATGTCGAGCGCGAGCACCCGGGTCGCATCGCCGGGACCGCCTGCGGTGAGCACGAAGATCAGGTCGAAGAAGGTCAGCGACCCGACCACCATCAGGGTGGAGGACGTGATGATCGTGTACTTGAGCTGGGGGAGCGTGATCGAGAAGAACTGCCGCATCCGCCCGGCGCCGTCGATCTCCGCCGCCTCGTAGATCGAGCGGGGGATCTGCCGGACGCCGCCTTGGTAGATCAGGGAGTGGAACGGCACGAACTGCCAGGACACGATGAAGATGACCACCGCGATGGCAAGGGTGTCCTTGCCGAGCCAGTCCTGCTGCAGGAACGGCAGCCCGAGCCCGGCGCCCAGCCCGAAGTTCGGGTCGAGCAGGGCCTTCCAGGTGATGGCGATCGCCGCTGAGGACAGCAGCAGCGGGATGAAGTAGAGCACCGCCAGGAATCCGCGGTAGCGCTGGTGGCCGGCCAGGAAGGTGCCCAGCAACAGGCTCGCCGGGGTCTGCACTAGCCACGAGAGGATCATGATCTCGAAGGTCACGAACAGCGAGTGCAACAACTGCGGGTCCGACAGCACGGACCGCCAGGCGTTCAGCCCGTCCAGCTGGATGTCGGTGGAGATGCCGTTCCAGCGGGTGAACGACAGGTACAGCACGCCGAACAGCGGAATGATGCCGAACACGACGAAGAACGCCAGTGCCGGGATGACCAGCCACGCGAGCGACCCGCTCCGCCCGCCGGTATAGACGGATTGTTTGGCGCCCTTAACGACGGGCGGAGCGAGGGCGGTCATTTGCCGATGGTCGCGTTCAGGGCGGTGGCGAACTGTTCCGGGCTGATCGACAGCTGGAACAGCTTGGCGATGTTGTCCAGCAGCACCTCGGCCGCGGTGGGGCTGAGCGCCTGGTCCCAGGACTGGACGAAGCTCTTGGCCTCACTCGCGATCTTGTACTGGAACTTGAGCCAGTCCGCGTCGTCCCCGGTGATCAGGCTGTCCGAGCCCTTGACGATCGGGATGTTGCCCGAGCCGATCCAGGCCTTCTGCTCCTCGGCGTCCAGGATCGCGTCCTTGAAGAACTTCTTCGCCGTCTCCTTCTCGGAGTCGGTGGCCTTGGCGGAGATCGAGTAGTACTGGCCGGGGTTGCCGACCGAGTTGCTCGGGTCGCCCTTGCCGCCGTCCACCCCGGGGAAGTTCATGTAGCCGAGGTGCCCCCCGGTGACGAAGTCGCCGCCGGCGGTCTTCATCGATCCGTAGGTCCACGCGCCGTGCAGCATCATCGCGGCCTTGCCGCTGTAGAGCAGGGCCTGGTCGGCGTTGGAGTCGGCGGTGATCGAGGAGAAGCCCTTGACGAAGCCGTTCGCCTTGATCAGCTTCTGCATCTCGGTCAGGGCCTGGATCGCCGCCGGGTTGCTCCAGGCGTCCTTTTCGCCGTCGAAGGCGGCCTGGAAGACCTCGGGGCCGCTGATCCGGTCGAAGAGGAACTCCAGCCACATCATGTTGGTCCAGCGGGACTGACCGCCGAGGGAGAACGGCGCCACGCCCGCGGCGTTGAGCTTCGGGACGAGGGCAAGGATGTCGCCCCACGACTGAGGGGGCTGAACACCGACCTTCTCGAAGACCTTCTTGTTCCAGTACAGGACGATCGGGGTGACGGTCTCGCCCGGCATCGCGTAGATCTTGTCGTTCACCGTGGCCGCGCCGAACGCCGCCGGGAAGATCTTGTCCTTGACTGCGGCGTTCTCGCCGAACCAGGTGGTCAGGTCCTCGACCTGGCCCGCGTCCACCCAGCTCTTCAGGCCGCCGCCGCCCCAGCCCCACAGGATGGTGGGCGCCTGGCCGGCGCCGAGTGCGGTCTTGATCTTCTGCTTGTAGGCGTCGTTCTGGAACATCGTGAGGGTGAGCTTCGAGTCCGGGTTGGCCGCGTTGAACCGCTCGACCGTGGCCTTGCGGATCGCCTCCTGCGGCTGACCGGTGAGGGTCCAGTAGCTGGCGCCACCACCGGCGGCGGGGGCGGCGCCGCCGGCCGAGGCTGCGCTGGTGCTCGTCGAGCTGGGGCCCGAGGTGCCGCAGGCGGCCAGCGCGCCTCCGACGATCGGGACTCCGGCGGCGAGGCCGAGGAAGTTTCTGCGAGAGGTCGTCCTGGGATCCACGCTGATCTCCGTACTCCAGAGCCGCGGTCGGTCCGCGGCGGGCCCAATTTGCGAAATGTTTCGACAGTGACCGCTTGTGTCAACGTAGGATTTCGGCGATGACCGTGTCAAGCCTCTTGAAGTCACGGCTTCATTCCGAGACAGTGAAGGGCACCGGTGGCAACGGTCTGGGAACAATCCTGAGAGCGTTTGCGGGTGACTGAGGTCCTACGACCCGACCAATCGCGGGTTCGAAAACTTTCGAAAAGCACATGCGTGGCGCTCAATGAGGAGCAGCAGATGACCACTGTGGACCCGACTCCGATCACCGACTCGGCGAGCCGCCCCTGGCTCGACCCGGCCCTGCCGACCGCTGAGCGGGTCGAGGCGCTGCTGGCGGCGATGACGCTGGAGGAGAAGGTCGGTCAGCTCGGCAGCAGGTGGGTCGGCAACGACATGCAGGACGCCGACCCCGCCGAGCCGCAGGCGGTCCAGGCGCCCACTCCGGATCCCGAGCTGGCCCTGAACGTCGCGCCGATGCAGGACGTGTTCGCAGCCTCCGGGACGATCCCGCTGGAGGAGGCGAGCCGGCACGGGTTGGGTCAGCTGACCCGGGTGTTCGGCAGCGTTCCGGTCACCGTCGATCAGGGGGCCGCCGAGGTGGTCCGGTTGCACCATGTCGTGCTCGAGCGGTCCCGGCTCGGCATCCCCGCGCTGGTGCACGAGGAGTGCCTGACCGGGTTCACCGCCTACGGCGCGACCGTCTATCCGGCGGCGATCGCCTGGGGCGCCACCTTCGATCCCGATCTGGTCGAGCGGATGGCTGCCTCGATCGGGCGCGACATGCACGCCCTCGGGGTCCACCAGGGGCTGTCGCCGGTGCTCGACGTGGTGCGCGACTATCGCTGGGGCCGGGTCGAGGAGACGATGGGCGAGGACCCCTACCTGGTGTCGGTGCTCGGCTCCGCGTACGTGCACGGCCTGGAGAGCGCCGGGGTGATCGCCACCCTGAAGCACTTCGCCGGCTACTCGGCCTCGCGCGCGGCCCGCAACCACGGCCCGGTGCCGATGGGGCGGCGCGAGCTGATGGACATGATCCTGCCCACCTTCGAGACCGCCATCGCCGTCGGCGGCGCCCGCTCGGTGATGAACTCCTACTCCGACGTCGACGGCGTGCCGGCCGGCGCCGACCACTGGCTGCTGACCGAGCTGCTCCGCGGCGAGTGGGGATTCACCGGCACCGTGGTCTCCGACTACTGGGCGATCCCCTTCCTGGCCACCATGCACCGGGTCGCCGCCACCACCGAGGACGCCGGCGTCCTGGCCCTGACCGCGGGCATCGACGTCGAGCTGCCCGACACGCTGGGCTTCGCCCAGCACCTGGTGGAGCGGGTGCACCGGGGCGAGCTGGCCGAGTCCGTGCTGGACCAGGCCGTCCGCCGCTCGCTCACCCAGAAGGTGGACCTCGGCCTGCTCGACCCGGGCTGGACCCCTGAGGCCTCGGTGGCCGGCGCCGCCGACGTCGATCTGGACTCGCCCGCCAACCGCGCCCTGGCCCGGGAGATGGCCGAGCGGTCCGTCGTCCTGCTCGAGGCCGGGACGGCGCTGCCGCTGGCCGGCGCGGACCGCCCGGCGCTGCGCCGGGTCGCCGTGGTGGGGCCCTGCGCGGGCGACCCGCGTACCTTCATGGGCTGCTACGCCTTTCCCAACCATGTGCTGCCCCGCCACCCCGGGTTCGGGCTAGGCGTGGAGGTGCCCAGTGTGCTGGAGGCCCTGCGCGCCGAGCTGCCCGACGTCGAGTTCGTGCACGAGCCCGGCTGCGCGGTGCGTGGGGAGGACCGCGCCGGGATCGCCGCCGCCGTGGCGGCCGCGGCGGAGGCCGACGTGTGCCTCGCGTTCGTCGGCGACCTCGCCGGGCTGTTCGGTCAGGGCACCTCGGGCGAGGGCTGCGACGCCGACGACCTGCGGCTGCCGGGGGTGCAGGCCGAGCTGCTGGCGGCCCTGATCGCCACCGGAACGCCGGTGGTCGTGGTGGTCGTCTCCGGGCGCCCGTACGCCCTCGGCGAGCTGGCCGATTCTGCGGCATCCCTCGTTCAGGCGTTCATGCCCGGAGAAGAGGGCGGCTCCGCGATCGCCGGGGTACTCTCCGGTCGTGTTCAGCCCGGAGGCAAGCTGCCAGTGCAGATCCCGCGGCGTCCGGGCGGGCAGCCAGGGACCTACCTGCAGCCGCCGCTGGGCGCTGACGACCAGGGCATCAGCAGCGTGGACCCGACCCCGCTGTACCCGTTCGGCTACGGCTCCTCGTACACCACGTTCGCCGTCTCGGGGCTGCAGATCAGCGCCGACGAGGTGCCCACGGACGGCGAGTTCACCGTGTCGGTGACCCTGCGCAACACTGGCGCCCGGGCGGGTGACGAGGTGGTGCAGCTCTACCTGCACGACGTGATCGCCCAAGTGACCCGACCGGTCAGGCAGCTGGTGGGGTTCGCCCGGGTCCATCTGGAGGCCGGCGCCGCCGCCGACGTCCAGTTCACGGTGCACACCGATCGGACGGCGTTCACCGGGTGCGACCTGCAGCGGATCGTCGAGCCGGGTGACGTCGAGGTGATGGTGGGTACCTCGGCCGCCGATCTGCCCTGTCGAGGCATCGTGCGGCTCACCGGCGCGGTGCGCCCGGTCGGTCACGATCGCGTGCTGCTCACCCCGGTCGACGTGACCCCGCGTGACGTGGACCAGGCCGGGTAGGGGCGTGGACGTCATGGGTGTCAAACCCAGGCGTGCGACCCTGGCAACGGTCGCCGCCTCGGCCGGGGTGTCGGTGGCGACGGTCTCCAAGGTGCTCAACGGGCGCAGCGACGTCTCACCCTCGACCAGGGCGCTGGTGCAGACCTTTCTGCAGCAGCACGACTACGTGGCCGCCTCGCCGCGCCGAGTCGAGGGCGAGGGTCGCCCGGTGATGGAGGTGACATTCGACGGTGACCTGCACGCGTATTCGACCGAGATCGTGCAGGGGGTGCTCGACGCCGGTGCGATTGATGGCATCGCGGTGGTTGTCAGCGTCAGATCCGGTGGGCAGCAATCGATTCAGGCGCCACGGCCCACGGTCTGGGCGCGCGGGCTGGCCGCCGCCGGTCGACGCGCGGTGATCGCCGTCACCAGCGAGCTGACCACGGCCCATCTGACCGCGCTGGCCCGGGAGCGGCTGCATCTGGTGGTGATCGATCCACTGAACCTGCCTCGCGCCCGGGTGGCCAGCATCGGTTCGACCAACTTCGCCGGAGGCCTGGCCGCCACCCAGCATCTGCTCTCATTGGGGCACCGGCGGATCGCCTATGTCGGCGGCCCCTCGACGGCGGCCTGCAATCAGGCGCGGATGCACGGCTACCGCGCGGCGATGGAGGCCGCCGGGCTGCTGGTGCCCAAGGGGTATGTGCGCTCGGGCCGGTTCGAGTTTCCCGACGGCATGGCCCTGGGCGCAGTGGTGCTCGATCTGGCTCAGCCACCGACGGCTGTGTTCGCCGGCTCGGACGAGTTGGCGCTCGGGGTGATCGAGGCCGCCCGGGTGCGCGGGCTGCGGGTCCCGGAGAACCTGAGCATCGTCGGCTTCGACGACACCCAGCTCGCCTCGATGGCGTCCCCGCCGCTGACCACGGTGCGCCAGCCGCTGCGGGAGATGGGCCGGGTCGCCGTCCGCACCGCCTCACGCCTGACCTCCGGCGAGAAGATCGACTCTTACCATGTCGAGCTCGCCACCGAACTGGTCGTCCGCGCCTCGACCTCCCCACCCGCCGCGCCATAGAACGCGACCCCAGCCGCGCCCACCCGCCCATGATCGCCGCGAGATCGCGGTCTTCCCCCAGTTGGTGGGGGAGAACAGCGATCTGGGGGTGATCTCGGGCAGATCCTGGCGTGGTGGTCAGGGGGCGGTCAGTCGGACGGCGAGGAGGGTGGCGTCGTCGCGGGGTGGATGCACCGCCAGGGCAGGGGCGGTCAGGGCGTCGGCGAGGTCGTCGAGGCTCGCTGCGGCGTGGCGGCGGGCAGTGGCGGCGAAGGCCTCGGCGCCGGGATCGCCGACTCCCTCCTCGAAGGTCGCGACGAGGCCGTCGGTTACCAGCAGAAGCGAGCCACCCGCGGGGAGCGCCGCGGCCCGTTCGACGAACTCGGCCGTGGGGGAGATGCCCAGAGCCAGGCTCTGGGTGCTCGGCAGCGGCTGGGTCCGCCCGTCAGCGGAGAGGATGAGCGGCGCCGGATGACCGGCGGCGACATGCCTCACCACCCGCGTGGCTGGGTCGAGCTCGCCGTAGAAGCAGGTGACGAAGCGTTGGGCATGCCGCATCAGGTAGCGGTTGGTGTGCGCCATCACCTCTGCCGGGGTGTGCCCGTCGTGCGCATAGGCGCGGATCAGTGCGCGGACCTGACCCATCAGTGCGGCGGCCTCCCCGTCGTGCCCCTCCACGTCACCCACGATCAGGCCGACGTGGCCCCGGGGCAGCCGGATGACGTCGTACCAGTCGCCGCCGATCTCCGCGCCGGTGGCGGTCGCATACCTGGCGGTGGCCTCGATTCCCTGCACGACGGGCAGTTCCGCCGGGAGCAGGGCACGTTGCAGGGCGGCGGTCACCTGGTACAGACGGCCCTGTGCGTGCTCACGGTCCAGGACGGCCGAGAGCAGGGCCGCGACCTCCTCGAGGAGAGCGGCCTCGGCCGCGGAGAACGCCCGGGGCCGGTGATCGAGGACGGCGAGGCGACCCCACGGCTGTCCCTCGACGAGCACCCGGACGCCGAGACTGGACGCCGCCCGCGCTGCCGACGCCGCCGTAGGCAGGGGGAACCGGCTCTCGGTGCGCCAGTCCTCCACCGCGAGCGGATCGGGGCAGGTGAGGGCCCGCGCCAGCTCTGGATCGACGATGTAGGACTCGCCGGGAAGGAGTCCCAACGGTCCATGGACCTGCACCAGCTCCAGCCGGCCCGGCTCGGGCGACAGGCGGGCCAGCGCCCCCATCGGGGCGTCCAGCACGTGCGTGGCGACGTCCACGGCGCGCTCGATCATCGCGGCGCTGTCCGGGCGCTGCAGCGCATAGCGGCTGAGTGCCGCCATCGCCGCGTGGGCGGCATCGGTGCGCTCGCGGTGGAGAGCGGCGCCCAGCGTATGGGCGACGGCGACCAGGAAATCGACGTCCTGACCACGGAACCGACGTGGCTGCAGATGGGAGACCACCAGTCGGCCCCACGGCCGGCCTGATACTGGAACACTCACCGAGAGAGAGGGTTTGGCGGCGTCGATGCCACCCCCGGAGTCACGGATCACGGGCCCGACACTGTGCAGCACTGCCACCCGGCCGGGCCCGAGCACCTGCAGGACGGCGGCCACCGGTACACCGAGCGCGGCCGCGACGACGTCGACGGCGCGTTCGACGGTTGCCCTGACGCCTGACGAGGCCAGGGCAAAGCGGCCGAAGGCCGCTGCAGCCCCGACCAGCTCCGAGTCTGCGTCGATCGCGAACGGCTGGTCGGCCCGGATCGAACGGTCCTGCCTCGGCACCAGGACGACGGTGGCGCCCAGGCAGAGCCCGTCGTCGTCGTACCGAGAGGAGACCAGCACGTCGAACCAACGGGATTCATCCGGAGCGTGGCACGGCACCTCGACGGTGACCGGCCCCGGCAACTCACCGCGCAGGGCTGCCCTGATCGCCGCCTCGACCTGTCGGGCCGCGGGATCCTCGCCTGCGGCGGCGCAGGCGTCCAGGTAGGAGCATCCGACCCCCGCCGTTCGCAGGGTGCCCCCGTTGGCCAGGCAGAACTCCTCCCAGGCGGCGTTCACCGCGACGATCACGCCGGATCGGTCGAGGAGGGCGACCTCACTCGCGCGGGGCGGGCCCAGGGTGACGAGGTCACCGGAGTCGTGTGTCGCCGAGTCCATTCCACCTGGTTTCACGGGGATGCCATGGCCGTGATCACTCGATGTGATCCTCCAGCTACCGACGCCACAAGGCAAGCACACGGGGCCACGCTGCGCCACCAGAGACCGCTAGGGTCGCCGGGCACTGCCCCGGAGCGTCGTCACCATCACGGCCCTGCCGATCGTCCTCGTCGTCGTGTGGTGGGTTGCCAGAGAGGGCAGCGGCGGGGGTCCGGGCGGTCGACCCCGGTGATGGCCGATGTCTGTCGGGCTCACGGGCTGCGTGGCCCGGCCAGGATGCGTGTCCTGGTGCTGCCCGCGGCGAGCCCGCAGATCATGACCGGCATGAGCCAGGCGCTGTCGATCGGGATCATCCTGATGGTGATCAGCGAGATGTTCGCCGCCAGCAACGGGCTCGGCTTCACAGCTCGGCCTCCCACGCGGCGTCGATGGTGCCTGCTGCCAGGTGCGCCGGCATGTCGGGGAACGGCATCTCGACGAACGTCACCTTGCTCGGGTCGCCGCCGGCCTCGGCGACGGCGGTCTTGACCGTGGTGTCGCCGATGTTGTTCAGCGCGCCGCCGGAGGCCGCGCCGCCGTCCGCCTGCTCGCCACCCGCGCATGCCGCCGAGGTCATTCCCGCAGACAACGCCGCCGCCAGGCCACAGTCAGGGCTCCCCGCCGTGACACACCGTGCTCGGCCGTGATCACGCCTCGCGGCGGTACAAGGCCTCCAGCTCCCCGGCGAAGGCGTCGAACACCACGGTGCGCCTTACCTTCAGTGTGGGTGTGAGTTGCCCGCCCTCCACGCTGAAATCGGTGGCCAGTACCCGGAACCTCTTGATCGATTCGGCTGCCGACACCGCCTTGTTCGCGTCGTCCACCGCTTCCTTGACGGTGGCCAGCAGGTCGGCGTCCTCGCGCAGGTCTGCGACGCTGGCCGTTTCGGGCTTGCCCAGGTCCCGCTTCCACTGCTCGAACACGTCGGCGTCGATCGTGACCAGGGCACTGATGTAGGGGCGGGCATCGCCGACGACGATGCAGTGACTGACCAGCCAGTGCGCCCGCAATCGGTCCTCCAGCACCGCCGGCGCCACGTTCTTGCCGGAGGAGGTGACGATCAGGTCTTTCTTGCGGCCGGTGATCGTGAGGAAGCCGTCATCGTCGATCTCGCCGAGGTCCCCGCTGTGGAACCACCCATCGGCGTCGAAGACCTCCCGGGTCGAGATCTCGTCGTTCCAGTAGCCGGCGAAGACTTGGCCTCCCTTGATCAGTACCTCGCCGTCCGGAGCGATCCGCAAGGAGCATCCGGGCAGAGGGCGCCCGACCGAACCGATCCGCTGTGCTCCCGGCAGATTGAGGGTGGTGCCGGCGCAGGTCTCGGTGAGCCCGTAGCCCTCCAGGACATTGACGCCGATCCCTCGGAAGAAGTGGCCCAGCCGGGCGCCCAAGGGTGCTCCGCCACTGACGGCGTACTCGACCCGCCCGCCCATGGCGGCGCGCAACTTGGTGTACACCAACCGATCGAACAGGGCATGACGCAGGCGTAGCCGGAACCCAGGGCCGCCGGTGTCGAGCGACCGGCTGTAGGCCAGTGCGGTGGCGTCGGCCCGGGCGAAGATCCGGGCGTGGCCCTCGGCCCCTGCCGTGTGCTGGGCGGTGTTGTAGATCTTCTCGAACACCCGCGGGACCGAGAGCACCGAGGTGGGGCGGAACTCCGCCAGCTGCGGCGGCAGGTTCTTCAGATCGCCGGTGTGCCCCAGCCGTACCCGGGTCGCCACCACCGAGAGCTGGATCATGCGGGCCAGGATGTGGGCCAGGGGCAGGAAGAGCAGGGTCGATCTGGTCTCGTTCAGCACGTGTTCGGCGACCCCGGGCGCGGCGATGACATTGCCCACCTCGGACAGCAGGTTGGCATGGGTGATGGCGCAGCCCTTGGGCCGGCCGGTGGTCCCGGAGGTGTAGACGATGGTGGCCAGGGACGCCGCGGTGACCGCCCGGCGGCGTGCGGTCACCGCGTCGGCGGGAACCTCGCGGCCGAGGTCGGTGAGCGTGTCCAGACCGCCGGTCCCGATGGTCCAGACCTCCCGGAGGGCGCCCAGCCGGGGCCGGGCCTCGGCGACCGTCGCGGCGTGGCTCTCGGACTCGACGAAGGCGGCGACAGCACCGGAGTTGCCCAGTTCCCACTCCACCTGCTCGGTGGAGGAGGTCTCGTAGATCGGCACCGTCACGCCCCCGGCGGTCCAGATGGCGAAGTCGCAGATCATCCACTCGAAGCGGGTCGGTGAGAACAGCCCGACCCGGTCGCCGGGTTCCAGGCCCCAGGCGATCAACCCGGCGGCCACAGCGGCGACCTGATCGGCGAACTCCCGGCAGGTCACCGGGAGCCAGTCGCCGTTCACGCGCCGTCCGAAGGCCACATGGTCCGGCCAGCGGGCGGCGTTGTCGAACAGTGCGTCTGTCATGTTCGATTCGGGGCTCGGCACGTAGATCGCCGGCACGCTGTACTGCTGCATTGCGCCTCTCCGAGGCTGGATCGATCGACCTGCTTTGACCGTAGCCCCGGGTCAGCCGGAGGAACAGGGCGCAAACGCCCTCGTTCCGTCCCGCCCCGCCGGGAGAGCCCGGACGTAGGCTGGGAGGAACCGCAACCACCACTGGGAGCCCCTGTGCCGTCCCGGCCGTCGCCACCGCACCCCCACGGGCGCACCGGGTCCCGATGGGTCGACCTGGACGGCCCCACCCACTTCATCGACCACGGCGGCCCGGCCGGAGGTCCGGCGCTGGTCTGCGTCCACGGCCTGGGCGGATCGCACCTGAACTGGGCAGCAGTGGCCCCCCGGCTCACCCAGAACTGCCGGGTCTGGGCGATCGACCTGCCCGGGCACGGTCGCACCCGGGCCCATGGCCGCTCCACCTCCGTGGCCGCCGACGAGCGACTGCTGCATCGGTTCGTCACCGAGGTCGCCGGTTCGCCCGTCATCCTGGTCGGCAACTCGATGGGCGCGATGGTTTCCATCCTGACCGCGCACGCCCATCCCCAGACCGTGGCAGGGCTGGTCCTAGTCGATCCGGCGCTGCCGCAGCTTCGGCTGGCACGCCCGGATCCGGTGGTGGCCGCGAGTTTCCTGGCCTATGCGGCCCCCGGAATCGGGAGGGCGTTACTGGCCGGACGCCGACACCGCCGCTCGCCCGAGGAGGCAGTGGCGGAGGTGCTGCGGTTGTGTTGCGTCGACCCGTCACGGGTGCCGGCCGACATCGTGGCGGCCTCCGTGGAGCTGACCCGAGAACGGCGGACTTTCTCCGGGGTGGACGGCGAATTCCTCACCGCGGCGCGCAGCGTGATCAGGGTCCTGGCCCGGCACTGGAGCTACGAGGCCAAGATGCGCGAGATCCACGTGCCCGTCCTGCTCCTGCAGGGGGAGAAGGACCGGTTGGTCTCCCTCGCCTCCGCACGTGCCGCCGCAGCGGCAAACCCGTTGTGGCGCTTCCACATCGCCCCCGACGTGGGGCATGTCCCTCAGCTCGAGGTGCCGGACTGGACGGTCGAGGCGATCCTGGGCTGGCTCGCCACCGACGGCGAGGTCGCCGCGAGCGCCGCCTCCGATCAGAACGGTCAGCCCCTGCCCCCGGGCCCGACGCCCTGACAGAGTGGGGGTGTGGACCGGATGAGCCCCCTCGACGCGTGGTTCCTCCACCTCGAGCGCGCCTCCCAGCAGCTCCACATCGGCTCCGCGCTGATCTTCGAAGGCCCGGTCCCGGCCTACGAGGACCTGTGCTCCGTCGTGGCGGCCAGGCTCGACGGGGTCCCCCGGTACCGCCAGCGGTTCCGCCGGGTGCCGCTCGAGCTGGGTCGCCCGGTGTGGGTCGACGACCCGCACTTCCGGGTCGAGCACCATGTGCGGCACACAGCCCTGCCCGCCCCGGGCGGTGACGCGCTCCTGCGGACGCTCGCCGGGCGGCTGATGTCCCAGCCGTTGGATCCGCAGCGGCCGCTGTGGGAGATGTGGCTGGTGGAGGGACTGTCCGGGAACCGGTGGGCGCTGCTCAACAAGGCCCACCACGCGATGATGGACGGCGTCTCGGGCACCGACATCATGGGCGTGCTGCTCGATCCGCGGCGCCGGGCCCGCCGTCCGACGGCATCGTCCTGGCAGGCTGCGGCCGAGCCGTCCCGCGGGCAGTTGGTGGTGAACGCTCTGACGGACGCAGTGCGCAGCCCGGTGGACCAGGTCCGCGCCCTGGTGGGCGTGGTGGCACAACCGACCCGGGCCGTCCGTGAAGCTGCCATGCAGCTCCTGGGCCTGGCCGAGATGGGGGGCAAGGCCGCTCGGCTGGAGACGGTGCTGGACGGCCCGATCGGCCCGCACCGGAGCTGGCAGTGGGCCCGCGCGGACCTGGCCGACGTCAAGCGGATCAAGAACACCTTCGGTGGCACGGTCAACGACGTGTTCCTGGCAGCGATCACCGGTGGGTTCCGGATGCTCCTGCAATCACGAGGTGAGCCCGTTGCCGGTCGGACGATCCGCACCATGGTGCCTGTGTCCGTCCGACGGCCGACCCAGCCCGCGACGCTGGGCAACCAGGTGTCCGCGGTGTTCGCCGATCTGCCGGTCGGTATCGCCGACCCAGTAGAACGGCTCACCGCGGTGACCGCCCAGCTGTCGGGTCTCAAGGGCCGCGGCATGGCCCTGGGCGTGGAGTCCATGCTGGAGGCAGCCGAGCTCTTCCCACCCACGATGTTCTCCCTGGCGGCGCGGCTGGCCGCCCGGATGCCCCAACGATCGATCAGCACCGTGACCACGAACGTGCCCGGCCCGCAGATCCCGATGTACTTGCTGGGGCATCGGATGCTGGAGATGTTCCCCTACATCCCGTTGGCGCTGTCGCTGAGGATCACGATCGGGATTGTCTCCTACGACGGCCGGGTCAGCTTCGGCGTCACCGGGGAGGCCGACCGGGTGCCCGATCTGAACGTGCTCAGCGAGGGCATCGAATCCGCGATGGCAGAACTCGCCGGAGCATGACCGGTGCGGCGCTCAGCGCCGACGGCCGCGCCTCAACGCACGCGAGAGGGTGCGGACGAGGAGCAGGGCGAGGGCGGACAGGGCGACCGCGTCCCAGGCGGGGAAGAAGCGGACCTCGCCGCCGCGGATCGCGTAGACGCCGATGCCGCGCACGATGCCGCCGAACCCCGCGCCGCTGCCCTGGTCGTCGGGGCCGGATCCACCGCCTCCGCCCCCGATGGCGACGGCCACCGGGATCACGAGGACCCCGTCGTGCTCCACAGGTTCACCGAACACGCGGCGGACGCCGAGCTGATCACCTGCTCTGGCCAGGATGTCGTCGGGCGTCATCGTGCACCTCCGGTGATGGCCGCACGGCCTATCGGTCGACGTGAGCACCTTAGCGCCGGCGGGTCACCCGGTCCCCGGCCGCTCGCTCCCTCAGGTCGACGATGGAGATCACGATGCGTAGAAACGGCTGTGATAGCAGCCGATTTCCTTCAACGTGATCTCCATCGTCGATGCATGAGCGCGCCACGGGGACGATGCCGCAGCAGCGAGGCTCAGGCCTCGAGGGCGGCGACGGCGCGTTCGGCCGAGGCGACGCAGTCGGGGATGCCCAGGCCGTGGGTGCCGCTGCCGGCGAGCAGGATGCCGGGATGGGCCGTCAGCGCCCGTTCGACCTCGGCGACCCGGTCCAGATGACCCACCTGGTACTGCGGCATCACCCCGGTCCAGCGCTGCACATGCTCGAGCACGGGAGCGGCCTCGATGCCCAGGGTGCGCCGCAGCTCCGCCCGGGCCAGATCGACCAGCGTCGCCTCGGTGCTGGTCTCCTCGGGACGGAGGGCGATCCGGAACAGCTCGTGCCCCTGCGGCGCGCGACCGGGGAACCTGGCCGACGAGCGGGTGACGGCACGCACCGGCCCCGGTCCGGCTCGGCCAGCAGGTAGCCGTGGGCGGGCAGCAGCCGGTCCAGGTCGGGCAGCCCCTGCTGCCGGTAGCCCAGGGAGACCGTCGCGACCGAGTCGCACGGCATGTCCCGCAGCATCGTCGCCGGACCCTGCGCGCCGAGCAGGTCCAGCACGTCGGCGCCGGCGCTGGTCGGCACCGCCAGCACCACGGCCTCGACCGTGATCGTCTCGACGGCGCCGGCATCTGAGGTGAGCGTGGCCTGGTAGCCGCGCTCCACGGCGCGCAGCCCGGTGAGCCGGGTCGCGGTGTGCAGCTGCACCCTCTGCATCCGGGCCAGCCGGGCGACCAGGGCGTCGGCGATCTCACCCATCCCGCCCTCGGGCGACATCAGGCCGGCAGCAGGCCCTCCAGTGCCATCCGGACCTTGCCGGCGGGGGAGAACAGCCGCGTGGTCGCCAGCGGGGCCACCTGGCGCGGGATGAAGCTGTCGATGCCTTCTGGCATGGTGCGCAGCCGGCCCCTGACCACTACGGCACCCGGGGCGCCGGCCGCAGCCGCGGTCAGATCGATGCCCAGCTCGGCGGCCAGTCGCGCGGCGTGCGGCTTGCCCGTGGCGAGCAGTTCGGTGCCGGTGTCGACCACGAAGCCGTTGATCCGCTCGGTGAGCAGCTTTCCGCCCAGCCGCCCGGTGGCCTCGACCAGGGTCACCTGCGGGCCGTCCGGGCGCTGCACGACTCGCAGAGCCGTTGCCAGGCCGGCGATCCCGCCCCCGAGCACGAGGACGTGCAACGGATGCACGTTCATGCCGTCACCTGGCCCGGGCCGCCGGCGTGGGCCAGCAGGAACGCGGCGGTGCGGTCCACGAGAGCCTCCAGCTCGGCGTCGGGCATGCCCGGGAACATGTGGTCGTAGCCTGCCGCCAGGTCCAGGGTCGAGCGCGCGCCCACCGCCAGCAGGGCCCGGTGCAGCCGGTCACCCTGCCGCGCCGGCACCAGCCGATCGGCGTCACCGTGGATCAGCAGGAACGGCGGGGCGTCGGCGTGCACCTGGGCGACCGGGGCACCTCGCGTTCGACGTGCACGACGTCGACGCGACGTACGACCGGGTGCTCGCCCTCGGCGCCCGGCCGGTGATGTCGCCGCGGCCCTCCCCGGAGCCGGGAGTGCGGATGGCGTTCGTCGCCGACTCCGAGGGGAACCTGGTGGAGATCCTCGACCGCTCCAGCGGCACGGCAGACGCGGTGGGCGGGTGAGCTCCGAGCCCGCGCCGCACACGCCGTCCGCGCCGTTCGCGCCGCGGCATCTGGTCGCCCTGCTCGCGGCGTTCACCTCGCTGGTGGTGCTCACCACCGACGTCTACCTGCCGGTGCTGCCGCGGCTCGGCGCTGATCTCGGCACCAGCGACGCCGCCGCGGCGGGGACGGTCTCGGCGGTGCTGATCGGGATCGCCGCGGGGCAGATCCTGTTCGGGCCGCTCAGCGACGCGGTCGGCCGGCGCGGGCCGCTGCTGTTCGGCGCCCTGGCCTACGCCGTCACCCACCTGCTCAGCGCGGTTGCCCCCGATGTCACTGTGCTGATCGTGGTCCGGGTGCTGGCCGGCCTGTCCACCGCCGCGTGCATCGTGGTCGCCCGGGCCATCGTGGCCGACGTCTACCCCGGGGTCACCGCGGCCCGCGCCTACGCCACCCTCGGCGCGGTGACCGCCATCGCTCCGGTGGTGGCTCCGGTGGCCGGCGGCCTGCTCGCCCAGGTGATGTCCTGGCGCGGCATGTTCGCCCTGCTCGCCGTGCTCGCGCTGGCGCTGGCCGCGTTCGGCTGGCGGGTGCTGCCGGAAACGCTGCCGCCGGCGCGGCGTCGTCCGGCGCAGTTGGGGTCGGTGCTGGACGGCCTGCGCTCGGTGCTGGTGCGACGGTGGTTCCTGGCGTACGTGGCCGTGATGGCCGCCGTCGGCGGGGTGCTGTTCGCCTACATCGGGGCGTCGTCCTTCGTGCTGCAGAACGTCTTCGGGCTGTCCCCGCAGCAGTACAGCCTCGACTTCGCCGCCAACTCGGTGGGCATCTTCCTGATGTCCAACGTGACCCGGCACCTGGTCGCCAGGGTGGGCCCGGGCCGACTGCTGCTGATCGGCCAGTCGACCACGCTTGCCGGTGTCGCCGTGCTCGGAATCGGCGTCGCGCTGACCAGCCTGCCGGCCGCCCTGGCCGGGCTGTTCATCGCGGTCGCCAGCCTGGGCCTGGTGATGCCCACCGGCACGGCGCTCGGCATGCAGGAGGCGCCCGGCCTCGCGGGCTCGGCGTCCGGGGTGATGGGGATCAGTCAGTTCACCGTCGGCGCCCTCGCCTCGCCGCTGGCGGGCCTGGCCGGCTCTCCGTGGTCGCTGGTGGTGGTGATGGGCACCGCCGCCCTGCTCAGCCTCGCCCTGCGTCCACTGCTGCTGCGCTCAGCCGGGCCTGTCCCGGCACCGACGATGGGAGACCACCCGTGACAGCATTCGAGCCCCTTCTCGCCTCCCGGCTGCACCTGCTCGACGGCGTGCCGCCGCTCGCCGGCGGCGCCCGGCCCACACCGCAGGAGATGGCCCGGTTCATGGCCTTCCACGCTCCGGCCGAGGGATACACCGCACCGGCCGCGGTGGTCACCGACACGGTGGCTCCCGGCCCGCACGGACCCGTCCCGGTGCGGGTGTATCAGCCCGCCGACGGATCGGTCGGCGTCGGCGGCCTGGTCTGGGTGCACGGGTTGCCTTCATCTTCGGCGGGCTCGACGAGCCCGAGTCGGACGTCGTGAGCCGGGAGATCGTGGCCCGCAGCGGTCTCACCGTGGTCTCGGTCGACTACCGGCTGTGCGTGGGCGGGGTTCACTTCCCGGTGCCGCACGACGACGTGCATGCCGCCTTCGGCTGGGCGTCCGGGGCATCCGGCCTGCTGCCCGCGGGCGCACCGTGGGCGCTCGGCGGGGCCAGCGCCGGCGGGAACCTGGCCGCCGGGGTGGGCCAACGGCTGCGCGACGAGGGCGTGGGCGTGGCGGCCCTGGTGCTCGGCTACCCGGTGCTGCACGATCCGGTGCCGCCGGGTTCGCCCGCGCACGACGAGCGGATGGCGGCGCTGCCCTCCGTGCTGCGGTTCTCGCCGGAGTCGACGTCCGAGATCAACCGGAACTTCTTGGGCGAGAACGCCTCCGACGTCGCCTACGCCTTCCCCGGGCTGGGCGAGCCGGCCGGCCTGCCGCGCACCCTGGTCGTCCTGTGCGAGTACGACGACCTGCGGCCCTCGGGGGAGCGGTTCGTCGTCGAGCAGCTCCGGGCCGCCGGGGTCTCGGTCGACGTCGACCTGGTGGCCGGCGTGCCGCACGGCCATCTCAACATCCCCGGCCTGCCCGCGGCGCTGCGTTCGCTGGCGGGCATCGCCGACTTCCTCACCCGCTGAGCCCCAAGGAGAGCCATGAGCACCCGAACCTTCCCGGACGGTTTCCTCTGGGGCGTGGCCTCGGCCGGGCACCAGAACGAGGGCGACAACTCCTCCAGCGACACCTGGTTCGCCGAGCATGTGACGCCGACGGTGTTCCGTGAGCCGTCGGGCCGGGCGTGCAACGGCTACGAGCTGTGGCACGAGGACGTCGCGCTCGCGGCCGGCCTGGGCATGGCCGCCTACCGGTTCTCGGTCGAGTGGGCCCGGGTCGAACCGGCAGAGGGGGAGTTCTCGCAGGAAGCGCTGGGTCACTACGAGGCGATCGTCGACCGCTGTCTGGAGCTGGGTCTGGCGCCGGTGGTCACGTTCAATCACTTCACCTCGCCGCACTGGTTCGCTATGCGCGGCGCCTGGCTCGCCCCGGAGTCACCAGACCTGTTCGGGCGGTACTGCGACAAGGTGATGGCCGCCTTCGGCGACCGGATCGCCTACGCGGTCACCATGAACGAGCCGAACCTCGCCCGTCTGCTGACCTGGATCGACCTGCCGGACGTCGTCCGCGAGCTGGAGCGGGCGACCCTGGCAGCAGCGGGTGAGGCGGCCGGCGTCCAGCGCTACCGGCTCTCCAACGTCATGCTGCCCGAGGAGATGGACGCGATGGCGGCCGGCCAGACCGCGGGGCACCGCGCCGCGAAGGGGGCGATCAAGGCCCACCGGCCGGAGCTGCCGGTCGGCCTGAGCCTGGCCATCGTCGACGACCTGGTCGTCGGGGACGACGCCTCGGTGCGCGACCGCAAGCGGGACGAGGTGTACGGGCGGTGGCTCGAACTGGCGCGGGAGGACGACTTCATCGGCGTGCAGAACTACGAGCGGGTCTACTACGACGGCGCCGGAGCGGTGCCGGCGCCGCCGGAGGTGCCGCGCAACCAGATGGGATCGGGCATTGAGCCGGCCTCACTGGCCGGTGCCGTGCGGTACGCCTATGAGGCGACCGGCGTGCCGGTGCTGGTCACCGAGCACGGCATGGGCACCGACGACGACACCCTGCGGGCGGCCTTCATCGAGCCGTCCCTGGCGGCGCTGCTCGACGTCGCGCAGGACGGGGTGCCGGTGCTCGGGTACTGCCACTGGACGCTGATGGACAACTTCGAGTGGATCTTCGGGTACGGGCACCAGTTGGGCCTGCACTCGGTGGACCGGGAGACCTTCGTGCGCACGCCCAAGCCCAGCGCCGGGGTCTACGCGGCGATCGCCCGGGCGAACGGCCTCCCCGCCTGACACCAGACGCTACTCAGGCCGCCAAGATCATCGACAGATCGCTCTTCTGCCCCAGGAGCTGAGGGAAGAAAGCGATGTGACGCCGATCACCGCGGTTCTGGTCCTGGTCAGACGCGCAGCCGGGGGTAGACGCGTCGCGCGTTGGCGGAGCAGACCCGGTCCAGATCCACGGGATCGAGTCCGAGTGCCTCGACGTAGCGCAGGGTGTCGTCGAAGTTGTGGCCCGTGGTGGGGTCGACGCCGCGGACGGCGCCGACCATCTCCGAGCCGAACAGGATGTTGTCCAGCCCGATCACCGCGAACAGCAGGTCGATCCCGGGCTGGTGGTAGACGCAGGTGTCGAAGAAGACGTTGCGCATCAGGTGCTCGGCCAGCGGCGGCCTGCCGAGCATGTCCGCCAGCCCGCGGTAGCGACCCCAGTGGTAGGGAACCGCGCCACCCCCGTGCGGGATCACCAGCCGCAGGGTGGGGAACGCGGCGAACAGGTTTCCCTGCAGCAGCTGCATGAAGGCGGTGGTGTCCGCGTTGAGGTAGTGCGCCCCGGTGGCGTGGAAGACCGGCGTGCAGCTGGCCGACACGTGGATCATCGCGGGCACGTCGAGGTCCACCATGGCCTCGTACATCGGGTACCAGTACGGGTCGGTCAGCGGGGGAGAGCTCCACCGGCCGCCGCTCGGGTCGGGGTTCAGGTTCAGCCCGACGAAGCCTATGCCGACGCACCGGCGCAGCTCAGCCACCGCTGCGGTCAACGGCTCCCCGGCGACCTGGGGCACCTGGCAGACCCCGGCGAACGATTCCGGGAACAGCCCGACCACCCGGGCGACGAGGTCGTTGCACGCCTGGGCCCACGCGGTCCCGACGGCGAGGTCGCCCTGGTGGTGGCCCATCGCCGAGGCCCGCGGCGAGAAGAGGGTCAGGTCCACCCCGCGCTCGCGCAGCAGCCGCAGCTGGTTGGTCTCGATGCTCTCGCGGAGCTGGTCGTCACCGATCGCCGGGTACGCAGGCGCGGGCTGACCCGCCAGGTGGGCCTGCACCTGGTCCTCCCGCCAGGCGGGGTGCGCCGCCGGGGCGGTCGTGTAGTGGCCGTGACAGTCGATGATCACGGGAAGACCTCCCGCAGGACGGCGTCCAGGACGGCGACGGTGGACCCGGCGTGCCGGGCGGTGGGGTACTGGGCGGCCCAGTGCTGGCGGGTGACGGTGGCCCGCGCCATCACCGGCTCCAGCCCGGCCTCGGCGACCGTCGCCGCGGCCTCGGCCATCTCTTCGGCCCTGCGGGTGCCGTGCTCCAGCGAGCGGGAGATGAAGTAGCCCGCCACCGCTTCCCAGTCCGCCGGCGGCAGGATGTTGGGCAGGGAGTCCAGCACGTCGCGTTCGACGCCGAGCCGCCGCGCGGTCAGCAGAGACTCGGTGAGCAGGGCCTCCAGTCCCTTGACCACCACCGATCGGCACAACTTGGTCGCTGCCGCGCGACCCACGTCCTCGGAGACGGCGGTGACGTCGCCCAGTCCGAAACCCGCTGCCGCGCAAGTGAACTCCTCGGCGTGCAGGCCCCCGAGCAGGAACGGCGACGCGAGCCGCCGGGGCCCGATCGGAGACATCAGCGCCGCCTCCACATAGCGGGCGCCGACGGCCTCGACGATTTCGGCGGCCTCCCGCTTGTGACCGGGGGAGGCGGAGTTGAGGTCGAAGAACCAGCTTCCCGCGCTCAACCCCGGCGCGGCCGCGGTGGCGGCCCGCACGCAGGAGCCGGCCGTGACGGCGCTGACGATCATGGCTGCCCCGCCGACCGCCGCGACGGCGTCCGGAGCGGGGTTCAGGCCCAGTTCCGTCGCGTTGCGCGAGGCGGTGGAGGTCTCCTCGGCGAAGGCCGTGTCCCAGGCGGTCAGCTCGTGGTGCGGGCCGAGGTCCTCGGCGAAGATCCGGCCGACCTCGCCCAGCCCGATCAGTGCGATCCGTGTCATGCCCTGCCCACCTCGTCCCAGTCGGTGTACCGCAGGCCTTTCGCGTGCAGCGCGTCGCGCATCCCGTACAGGTCCAGGCCGAGCTCACCGGCGGCCAGGCGTGCGCGCTTGCCGGTCTCGTTCGCCGTGCGTGCCCGGGCCTGGTCGAGCACGGCCCCGGCCTGATTGCGTGGCACGCAGACGACGCCGTCGTCGTCCGCCACGATCACGTCTCCGGGGTGCACCAGGGCACCGGCGATGACGATCGGCACCTGGCAGTCTCCCGGGGTCGCCTTGACCGTGCCCTGGGCGCAGATCGCCGCCGACCAGACCGGAAAGGCCATCCCGGTGAGCGTGCGCACGTCGCGGACCCCGGCGTCGATCACGACGCCGCGCACCCCGTGGGCGCGCAGGCTCTCGGCCAGCAGGTCGCCCAGGTAGCCGTCGGTGCACGGACTCGTCGGGGTGACCACCAGGACATCGCCCGGCCGGGCCTGCTCCACGGCGACATGCAGGGTCCAGTTGTCGCCGGGGGCCACCGTGCAGGTCAGCGCGGTGCCGCAGAGCGCCGCCCCCGCGTAGATCGGCCGCAACCGGTGGTGCAGCAGGCCGCGTCGACCCTGCGCCTCGTGGACGGTGGAGACCCCGCACCCGCCCAGGGCGTCCACCACGCCCAGGTCGGCTCGAGGGGTGTTGCGGACGACGAGTGGCACGTGCGACTCCTCCGGCTCGGCGTTCTCTACGGTCTGTTCCCCGGCCCCGGGGCCGGTCGGTGTGCGTCGAGCTCCGCGGACGTCGAGCCGCCGGCCACCGAGTACTGCAGTGCGACCTTGCGGGTCTTCTGGAACTCCTCGAGGCTCTCGCCGCGCATGCTCGCGTAGACCTGCGGATTGGACACCCCGATCACGGCGGCCATCTTCTCGAGCACGAAGAAGCTCACCCCGCGCCGGATCATCTCGATCCACCTCCGCTCCCGGATCAGCTCGCGCTCCTCCGCGGTGAGCCGGTACTCCTCGGCCAGCGCGTCGAAGTCGTCCACGAAGCGCCGACGGTGCTCGGGCACGGTGAGCCGGTGCAGGAAGTCGTTGAGCCGGAAGGAGTTCAGGCTGCGTTCCAGGGTGAACGGATAGGTGCCCGGCAGTGCCTCCGCCCCGGCCAGCTCGTAGCCGAGGTGCGCGCGGTACGCCTCGAGCTCCGCCGGGTCGGGTGGTTCGCCGAGGTCCTCCCAGATCGCGGTGGCGATGTCGGTGACCGAGGGGGCGTAGGTGTGCCGGTGGACCCTGCGCACCTCGTCGGAGAGGGCGCCGCGCATGATCAGCCACATGATCACCTCGGCTCCCTCCATACCGCCGAGGGTGGCGTACTCGGCCAGGCGCAGGTCCACCAGTCGCTGCGGGTCGGCCTCGATCAGGTCGAGGAACTCCTGGTCCCACGCCTCGTTGATGAAGCCGGCGCGCTCACCGTGCACCTGGTGCGACAGGCCACCGGTGGCGACGACGGCGACCCGCAGGGCGTCGTCCGGGTAGCTCTGGATCGCCTTCCGCAGTGAGCGGCCCAGCTTGTAGCAGCGACGCGCGCTGGGGATCGGCAGTTGCAGCACGCCCACCTGCAGGGGCACGATCCGCCCCGGCCAGGGCTGGTCCTCGCGGCCGAGCATGGACAGCGGGGAGAGGCACCCGTGGTCGAGCGGCTTGCCCTGGAAGAACGACATGTCGAACTCGTCGGCGACCAGCGCGGCGGCCACGTGCCGGGCGAGCCCGACGTGGCCCGCGACCGGTGGGACCTCGCGCGGGCCGCCGCCTTCGTCGGCCGGCGAGTAGGCCTCGTCGACGCCCAGCGCGAAGGCCGAGTAGTGGTCGAAGAAGAAGGAGGTGATGTGATCGTTGTAGATCATGAACAGGACGTGGATGTCCTGGCGCTCGACCCATTCCCGGACGGCGGCGAAGCCCTCGAAGATCGGCGCCCAGGCCGGGTCGTTCTGCTTGTGCGTGTCCAGGGCGAAGCCGATCGTCGGCGAGTGCGACGCGCCGATGCCTCCCACGATCGTGGCCATGACGTCCTTTCCTGGTCGGTGGACCGGCGTTCAGGCCGGGGCGTGCTGGGCGGGGCCCGGGTGGACCGTGCCGTCCATGATCATGCGAGCCGTGCGGATGATGGTGGTGGACGTGATCGACGAGCTGTCGCCCGGAGCCGTCGTCACTCCGAGGTCGAGGAAGCCGGTGGGATGCTCGATCCGGATCGCCTCGCGGGGGACGGGGGAGTGGGACAGACCCTGGGCCACGGTGCCCGGCAGGCGGACGGCGGCAGCCACCGATGCCGCACCCAGCACGCCGATGGCCTGGTGCACGCGCAGGGGGATGAAGCTGCGGGTCGAGACGCTGCCACCGTGCCGGGGCGGGGAGAGCAGCACGATCTTCGGCGTGGTGAGGGCGGCCAGATCGGGGCCGATCCCCATCGCCTGCGCGGCGCCGGCCCGGATCTGCGCGATCCGCCGGCAGAGGCGCTCGTCCGCCTCCAGCTCGGCAGGTGTCTCAGCTCCGGTGAGGCCGAGGTCGCGGGCCCGGACCAGGGCTGAGGGCATGCCGTTGTCGATGCAGGTCATCTCGATCCCCTCGAGCACGTCGACCGCGCGACCCGTGGGCAGCAGCGGCGAGGCCGACGGCTCGACCTCGATCTCCACCGGTGCGCCGGTTCCCGGCACGCCGGTGACCTCGGTGTCGCCGTCGTAGCTGACCACGCCGCCGGGGGTCTGCACCCGCACCGAGGCCGCCGACCCGGAGTTCACCAGATGGACCCGGATCGCAGTCGTCTCCGGCCCGGCGGGCACCAGGCCGCGCTCGAGGGCGAACGGCCCGACGGCCGCCAGGATGTTCCCGCAGGTCTGGGAGGTGGACACGACCGCCTGGTCGACGACGACCTGGAGGAAGAGGTAGTCGACGTCGACGCCCGGCCGTTCGCTCCGGGAGACGATGCCGACCTTGCTGGTGAGGGGGTGGGCGCCGCCGAGGCCGTCGATCTGGCGGGGGTCGGGGCTGCCCATGATGCGCAGCAGGAGAGCGTCCCGCTCGGCTTCGTCGGAGGGAAGGTCACCGGCCAGGAACAGAGCCCCTTTGGAGGTGCCCCCGCGCATGAGAGCGCAGCGGACGCCGGTGCTCGCGCGCATCTGTACCCCCTCCGTCGAACGTGTCCTCAGGATTGTATACAATTCTGCTGACAATGTGGCAGATACCTGTTCATGACGGCTCGACGTCAGGGCCGCGGGTGAAGCTCATAGGGTGGCGCCACCGTTCGCCGAGGAGGTGCTCGTGTCCCGCAGGCCGCACGAAGGCGCTGCCGGTACCCAGGTCGCGGCGGCCGCCCTGCGCGAGGCGCTGACCCGTGGTGATCTTGCTCCTGGGCAGCGTCTGATCGAGGGGGACCTGGCTGCCTTCTACGGCGTCACCAGGGCGAGCCTGCGGGCGGCGCTGATCGACCTCACCGCCGAGGGGCTGGTGGAGCGCATTCCCAACCGTGGTGCTCGGGTTCGCGTGGTGTCGCTGGAGGAGGCCGTGGCGATCACCGAGTGCCGGATGGTCCTGGAGGGGCTGTGCGCCGCGAGGGCCGCGGAGCGGGCCACCGATGACGACATCGAGTCGCTCCGGGCCCTGGGTGCCCAGATGCAGGAGGCCGTGGCGGACGGCGAGCCGCTCACCTATTCCGAGCGCAATCGGGAGCTCCACCGGCGAGTGCGGGTGATCGCGAACCAGCCTGTGGCCGACGCGGTGCTCGATCGCCTGAACGCCCAGTTGGTGCGTCACCAGTTCCGCCTGTCGCTGCGCCCCGGCCGGCCTCAGGTGTCTCTGGGGGAGCACCTGGCCATCATCGACGGGATCGCCCGGCGCGACCCGGCGGCCGCCGAGGCCGCTGCCCGCGCCCATCTGTCCAGCGTCATCGAGGCGCTGCGGCAGGCCGACGCCGGCTAGTCACCTGGGCCGGCGCCCATCCCCAGGGCGGCAGCCCAGCCGACGATGGAGATCACGATGCGAGGAAACGGCTGTGATAGCAACCGTTTTCCTCCAACGTGATCTCCATCGTCGCGCGAGCGGTGCTCCCCGGACCTACTCGGAGTCGTCGCGGAGTGCCCTAGGAGGCCGGCGGAGGAGCAGCGCGTCGGCCCGGGCGAGGTTCTCCCTCGCGTGGTGGTGCAGCTCCTCGTCCGCGGGTATCGCGCGGTGGTCGCAGCACCCGTCGAGGGTGACGTTGATGGAGTACCGGAGAGGCCGCATCGCGCCAGCGTAGGCGGTCGAACACCGAGCCATCCGTCGTCGCGGACACGGAGACCTCGCGAGCAGTCAGGCCGACAGGCCGCCGGAGGGGCCGGTCGGGATCCTCGCTCCGACGCCCCAGTCCTCCCAGGTCGTCTCGATGGTGATCTCCATGTTGTTCGGGCGCACGGCGTCGATCCGCTTGGTCGGTCGGCCGTCGGCGTCGAGGTAGAGCAGAACGTCGAAACCTGTTGCCGCGGAGACCTGTTCGGCGATCGGTGCGGGCAGGGTGCGGCGCCACTCGTCGCCGGTGCAGAACGCCGTCCACTGGGCCGTCCCGGGCTGGCCGCCGGCAGGCGACCTGCGGAACCGGGCAGTCGGGATGGACGCTGCTTGACCCAACAGGCTCGGCGTGAGCCGGATCTCGTGATCCAGCCGCTGCCCGTCGACGCTCAGGGTGGAGGTGGACACGGTCAGCCCGGACGACGCGAGCACCCAGTGGGCGCCGGCGACCAGGGCGGCTCGGCGGGAGACGGCAGGGGAGACCACTCGCCGAGGGTAGCGATCCGGCCCGGCCCCGGCTCTGCCGAGGTCGAGGTCAGGCCAGGTCGTGGTGCAGCAGTGTGCCCAGGCGCTCCAGGCCCACCACCAGGTTGTCCTCGCTCAGCGCCGAGAAGCTGAGCCGGGCGTGGTTCGGCTGCTCGTGAACGGCGAAGAAGGTGCCGCCGGGCACATAGGCGACCTTCGCCTCGGGAAGCGCCCGGTCGCGCATGAAGGCCGCGGCGTCGAAGCCCTCGGGGAAGGTGAGCCAGGTGAACAGCCCACCCTGCGCCCGGGTGTGCCGGATCGTGTCCGGGAAGCATCGGGCGATGGTCTCCAGGGCGAGATCCCGCTTGCGCCGGTAGGCATCACGCAGGATCTCGATGTGCGCGTCGATGTCGAAGCGGTCGAGGTAAGCGGCGGTGGCGGCCATGTTCAGGGTGCTGCACTGGGTGTCCGCGGCCAGCTTGAGCAGCGCCAGCCCGGAGAGCAGCCGGGGCTCGGCCAGCACCCAGCCGAGCCGCATGCCCGGGGCGAGGATCTTCGAGAAGCTGCCCAGGTGGATGACCCGGCCGTCGGTGTCCAGGCTCTTCAGCGTGGGCAGGTCGGCGCCCTCGTAGCGCAGGGAGCGGTACGGCGTGTCCTCGAGGACGACGACGTCGAACCGGCCGGCCAGCTCGATCAGGTGATGACGTCGTGGCAGTGACATGGTGACCCCGGCCGGGTTCTGGAACTCGGGCACGGTGTAGATGAACTTCACGCCGGGGTTGGCGATGAGCACCGCCTCCAGCGCCTCGGTGTCCATACCGTCGTCGTCGATCGGCACCGTGAGGTAGCTCGGCTGGCACGGGTTGAACGCGATCAGTGCCCCGAGGAAGGTCGGATTCTCGACCACCACCTGATCGCCCGGGTCGAGGAGCAATTTGGCAACCAGGTCCAGCCCTTGCTGGCCACCCTGCAGCACCAGCAGATCGTCTGCGCCGCAAGCCATCCCGTCCCGGGTGAGCCGGGCGGCGATCTGCTCGCGCAGCCGCGGCAGGCCGATCGAGGCGGTGTACTGCAGCGCAGTGGCGTGCTGTGGCGTGAGCAGCTCGGCGAACACGGTCGCGAGGTCGTCCATCGGGAACAGTGCCGGGTCGGGGTAGCCGCCACCGAAGGAGATGATCGACGGATCGTCGCCGAGGCGGAGCAGTTCGCGGATCGCGGACGGCTTCACCCCAGCCATCCGGTCGGCGAGGCGAACGGTCATGCGTCGGCCCCTGGCCGGGCGGCCGCGATCTTCGCGTCGATGCCGAGGGCCTCGGGCAGCGGCGTGCCGGCGGCCAGCTCCTCGAGCCAGTGCGCCTCCCGCGTCGCGACCTCCTGGCTGAGCCGGAGTACCGTCTCCGCCTGCGCTCGCGGGATGACGAGTAGACCGCTGCGGTCGGCGCGCACGATGTCGCCCGGCTGCACGACCACCCCGCCGCACTGCACCGTGACGTTCAGGGCACCAGGGCCCTCGTTCGACCCCGTAGCCGGATGCGTGCCGCGGGCGAACGTGGCCAGGCCCAGGTCCTCCAGCCCGGCGACGTCGCGGACGGCGCCGTCCACCACCAGCCCGACCGCGCCGTTGCGCTGGATCGCGGCGCCGACGATGTCGCCGATCAGCGCGGCGTCCAGCCGGCCGCCGCCGTCGATCACCAGCACGTCTCCGGGGGCGATCACGTCGGGCGACTTGAGGACGAACAGGATGTCGCCGGGCTTGGTCCACAGCGTCGACGCCGTGCCGCAGAACTCGTGGCCGCCCGCGACCCAGCCGATGCCCGGGCCGATCACCCCCACCGCCGCGCCGGCGTCCGCGATCTGGGTGGTGGGCAGCTCGGCGAAGGCGGCCACCAGGGCGGGGTCGGGACGCTCGCTGCGGCCGATGGTCCACTGCTCGGCGTGTGTCCTGCTCATGGGAGCCCTTCCGTCCTGAGCGTTCTCTCTCATCTGAGGCGTGGGTCAGCGTAGCGATCCCGTGAGCAGTGGAGACGCCCGCGCTGGCACAGTGGTCGCATGAGTGAGCGCGTGCCGGCGCCGGTGAGGCTCTGGCTCCCGAGGAATGGCGACAGGTGCTCCTGGCGGTCGAGCTGGTGTTCGCCAGCGACGTCGTCGGGTCCGGGCTGGAATGGTCGATCACCTCTGGGATGTCCGACGAGGAGTCACTCACGGTCCTGCGGAGACTGCAGCAGACCCTGGCCCATTCCAGACTGTTCGATCTGCCAGCCGCCACGTCGCCAGGCCTGAGGAGGGCACCACACGTGACCACATCTGCAGAACCACTTCGGATCGGCATTCTCGGTGCAGCGAGGATCGCCCCTCTGGCGATCGTCAGCCCGGCTGCGGCGACCGGGCACCGGCTCGTTGCCGTCGCGGCACGCGATCCGCGCCGCGCGGGGGCGTTCGCCGCGGAGCACGGGGTTGAGCGAATCGTGGAGACCTATGACCAGCTCGTGAACGATCCGGAGATCGACGTCGTCTACAACCCGTTGCCCAACGGCCTGCACGCGCACTGGAACATCCGGGCGCTGCGGGCGGGCAAGCACGTGCTCAGTGAGAAGCCTTCCGCCAGCAACGCAGTGGAGGCCGGCGCCGTCGCGCGGGAGGTGTCGGCAGCCGGGACGACGTTCATGGAAGGCTTCCACTACCTGTTCCACCCGGTCATGCAACGCGTGATCGACCTGGTGCAGGCCGGAGCGTTGGGACGGATCCAGCACGTGGACACGATGGTGGCCATCCCGGCGCCACCGGACGACGATCCCCGGTGGTCCCTGGCCCTGGCCGGCGGTGCCGTGATGGATCTCGGCTGCTACAGCCTGCACGCGCAGCGGATGCTCGGGGCATTCCTCGGCGGCCCACCGAAGGTCGTCTCCGCGCGGGCAGGCACGCGCGCTGGGCGGTCGGAGGTCGACGAATGGCTGGACGCCGATCTCGTCTTCCCCGACGGGGCCACCGGTTCCGCGCGCTGCCACATGGCCCACGGGGACGTGGAGATGAGCCTCCGCATCGTCGGCAGCGACGGCGAGATCGTCGCTCCCAGCTTCGTGCTGCCGCATCTGAACGATCAGCTCACCGTCACCACCGGGGGTGAGACGCGGACCGAGTCACTCGGCCTGCGTTCCTCGTACACCTACCAGCTCGAGGCGTTCGCCGCCGCGGTCCGGCACGGTGCGCCGCTGCCGCTCGACGCGGAGGACGCCGTGGCGAACATGCAGATCATCGACGCGGCCTACGAGACAGCCGGCCTGTCACCCCGGCTGGTGAGCACCGTGTGACGCGGCCGTGTGACGCGGCCGTCGAATCCGCGATCCTGCAGCTCTGAGATCCGGCTTCCCGAGGGGTCTTCCGCTGGAGCGGAGGCGGCGGCCAGCGCGTCGCTGCGACGCCTTTCTCTTCGGCTCCCGGCTCCACGGAACGGTCACCGGGCCGGCCTGTCGGGCCCTGATCGAGCGAGGCGTCGCTGTGGCTCTGGTGGAATACCGCCTCAGCGGCGAAGCGCCAGCGCCGCTCCTGCTGGTGCACGGCCTCGAGGACGACCTCCTCCCGCCGCAGCAGAGCGCACTGATGTGTGAGGCACTGCAGGCAGTGGGTGCTACCTGCGAGGTCGAGTGGATCGAAGGAGGCCGGCCACGTGTTCTTCGGCGTCGACCCCGACCCCATCGCGGATCGATCCGCCGACTTCCTCGTTCGTCATCTCACCTACGGCCTGCCTCTCTTCAAGGTGGACCCGTGAGGTGATCACCATCGCGGCGAGGATTACGCCGCCTTCGAAGGTGAGGGCGTACTGGTCGTAGCGGGTGGCGATCCCACGCCATTGCTTGAGGCGGCCCAGATCCTGGCGCACGTCCTGGCGTACGCCGCACGGCGTCGCGCCTTCGTCCGAGTGGAGCTTCAAGGTTGGCCACGGTTGGTAGTGACCGGCCTCATGCAGGATCGACCGTCTTCACCATGACGCAGTTCTTCAGCCCTTTGGGCCGGTCGTAGGTGAAGCCGAGCCGCTCGTAGAGTCGACGGGTGCCGTTGTAGAGGAACGACGACGACATCTTCTTGGTCTGGTCGGTCAGGTCGTGGGGATAGCTCTCGACCCGCCCGCCGCCGGCCAGCGCAATCAGGTCCAGCGCACCGGCAATCGCCAGCTCCGTCACGCCTCGTCGCCGATGGCGCTTGTCGACGAAGACGCAGGTGATTCGGTAGTCGGGGTCCGCGGTCTTGGTGGCGTCGTACTCCTTGCGGTGGTGGAGGGTGGGCAACTCGACCGGGGTGCCGTACTCGGCCCACGCGATGGCCTCGTCGCCCTCCATCACCAGTGCGGCGTGTGCCCTGCCCTGCTCGACGTAGGCCCGCTTCAGCGCTCGGTTGGCCTCGGCGCCCTGGCCGCGCTCGGGCCCGTCAGGGTGGAACCAGATGCACCAGCAGCCTCCGAAGATGCCGTTGTGCCGCTGCACCAGCGCATCGAAGGCGGACCAGGTCTCGGGGCTGAGAGGCGCGATGGTGAACGACGACTCGGTAGCCATGCGGCACCTTATCCGTGTTGGGCCCGGTCAACCGAGTGGGCGTTTCAATCCTGCCTCGTAGCGGACACGTCGACGGTCCCACCCGCGGCGACGGCGGCGGCGATCCGTTGCTCGGCCACCTCGGGCGCCACATGGACCTCGATGTGGAACCGCCGCGAGTGGCGCGTCGCCGAACACGACCGTGCCGATGTGCGCTCGCCCGTCAACGCCCGCGGTCCTCCGGGGTGGCACTGCCACCGAAAGCGGTGATGATGCGGAGATGACGACCTACTCCGGCTCGAGTGAGTTCGAGGGCGCGACCTTCGTCAAGGCGAGCTTCAAGGGCGCCGTCCTGCGGTTCTCCGATGTCAGCGGGGTGATGATGCGCAGCGTCGACGTGGACGGACTCGACATCGACAGCCACGACCTGGCCCTCGGCAGCCTCTTCGTCAACGGGGTCGACGTGGTGCCGCTCGTGGAGGCCGAGCTCGACCGCCAGTTCCCGGGCCGCGGACTGCGGAACGCGCAGACACCCGAGGGCCTGCGCGAGGCCTGGGTCGCCGTGCGGTCGGAGTGGCAGACGACGGTGGCGACAACCCCGGCGGACCTGGTGGACGCCCACGTCGAGGACGAGTGGTCGTTGGCCCAGACGCTGCGGCACCTCGTCCTGGCGACCGACACCTGGCTCCGCGGTGGGATCCTTCGGGTGCAGCAACCGTTCCACGAGATCGGCCAGATCTTCACCGGCGCCGACGAGATGGGCTTCGACACGTCGATCTTCCGCGTGGACCCGCCGCCGTACGAGGAGATCCTCGACGTGCGTGCCGAACGACAGCAGATGGTGACCGACTTCCTGGACACAGTCACCCCGGAGCTGCTCGCGGAAGAACGCGAGGACCCGTGGGGCTTCGACTGGCGCCCCACCGTCGGTGACTGCATCCGCGTCATCCTCGAGGAGGAGTGGGCGCACCTGCGCTACATCCGAAGGGATCTCGCTCGTCTGCGTTGAGCCGGGACGGCAGGGTGCGGCGCCGTTCGCTCATGCCTCGGGCGATCTGAACTGTGGTCGATCGGCGAGGGGGACCCCGCCGAACACCAGACAGAACGGGTGCCCTGCAGGATCGCGGAAGACCCGGAATCCGCGGCCATCATCCGCTGGGCCGACCCGCGCCGCTCCGAGGGCCAGCACGGCTCGCTCGGCGGCGTCAACGTCTGACACCCGGACATCGAGGTGCGCCTGCTGCGGCATGCCAGGATCGGGCCAGGTCGGTGGGGGCGCGCCCGGCGCCCGCTGGAATGCGACCTCGCGCCAGCCGGGCGCGCGGCCGATAACCACCCAAGCGGCGTCGTCCTCGAGCACCTCCATCCCGAGCACCTGCGCGTAGAAGGATCCCAGAACACGCGGGTCCGGACAGTCGATTACCGTCTTCTCCAAGCGACCAATCATCGGATCAGCCTGTCGCACAGCGAAGGAGGACGCAGCGCGACATCTCCCAAGGGGCGGGCCGGTCGAGCCGGGGCTGGAGGCGCGGGCTCGGGGCGCTGGCCGCCTCCCGAGTAGAGTGGTACCGTTTCTTGTACTATGCATTCGGAGGTGTAGCCATGGCGATCACCGCCAGCGAGGCACGCAAGAACCTGTTCCCGCTCATCCAACGGGTCAACGACGACCGCACGCCCGTGGAGATCACCTCCAAGCACGGCGACGCCGTCCTGATGTCCCGGGCCGACTACGACGCCCTCGAGGAGACCGCGCACCTCCTGCGCGCCCCCGCGAACGCGCGACGACTGATCGAAAGCCTGCACCAGGCCATGACCGGCCAGCGCGAGGCCCACGAGCTCGCCGAGTGAGACTCGTCTTCACCCCCAACGGATGGGAGGACTACTCCTCCTGGCTCACCACCGACCGCGCCATCCTCAAACGGATCAACCGGCTCATCGAGGACGCCCTGCGCGACCCCACCGCCGGCATCGGCAAACCCGAACCGCTGCGCCACCTCCTCGCCGGCACCTGGTCCCGCCGAATCACCGAAGAACACCGATTGGTCTACCTCGTCGACGGCGACGACCTCGTCATCCTTCAGGCCCGGTACCACTACACATAGCTCCGCAGAGAGGACCCGGTCGTGCCGATGTCCGCAGGTGCGGTCGCATCGTCGGTGTTCTGGCGTCGGGGCATGATTCCCGCATGATCCATCCGGTGCTGGGCCGCTCGCTCGACTCCGCCACGCCGGCCTGGTGGCGGTTGGTGGGGCGTCCGGTGGACCTTCACGCCACGGAGCAGTGGTTGCACGCACCGACCTGCGGTCCCGGACCAGTCGGCTCGGCGTGGATGGCGGCAGAGGCCGCTCGGATTGGAGGCACGCTGATCCAGGACGTCACCGCCGGCGGGCTGCTGCCGACCATGGCCGTGCTCGACGGTCCCGGCTTCCGCGCCGCCGACCTCGACCCTGTGATCCGTCGCTTCTACGAACACACGGCGTCCTGGCGGATGGAGGTCTGGACGCAGTGGTCAGCCCCCTTCCGGCCCACAGGCGATCTGATCGGGCGGCTCTTCGGGCGTCGGGTGCAGCAACTGGCCATACCGACCCGGCCGCTGGAGACCGCGCACGGCATGGACTCGCAGATCGTTCACCTGCTCGGCCCGGACGGCGAGCATCGTGCCGCAGGCTGGCTGCGCACGCTGGCACCGACGGGGGCCGTGGTCTACAGCGGCTGCTACTCGGCGCGGAGCCTGCCAGGCACGGACCAGCCATCGGTCCACGTCGCCTTCCCGCTCGAGTCCGGCAACGTCAAGGTCTTCCTCACCCCGAGCGTACGACCCGACAGGTCCTTGGTGCTGTCCTCCCGGCCGGGCGCGTTCGGGGCCGACGGCACCTACGTGGTCGTACAGGGTCCGGGTCGACGCGACGACGCCGCACGGGTGCCGATCCACGAACGCTTCCACGTCTACCGCGATCACCGCGGCATCCTGCGCACCGATCACGAACTGCGCCTCGATCGGGCTCCCGTTCTCCGGTTGCACTACCGGCTCGACCGATCTGACCGCCGACACACGGCCCGTCACGAGCGGCGTGGCATCGTGCCCGAGGCCTCGGACACTGAGGCCCGGTGCGACCGGACGCCTGTGGCTCCTGCTTCCTACGGGTGCTGAGTGGGTCGGGGTCAGTGGGTCGCCACCGCGGTGGTGCCGGTGGTGGTGTGGGCGTGGCGGTTGCGGGTGAGCAGGACGGTGAGCGTCACCACGCCTGCGGCGACGATCATGGGGCGGCGCCGTCAGTGACTGCGAGGGTGGCCAGCGCCCTCGCTCAGGGTCGCGGATCGAGGCTCCTTGTCAGGCGCTCAGAACGTCACCGGGATTCCGGAGCGAGTCGGTCGCCCGTCTCGACAACGCCCCCTGGTGTGACGGAGGTACTCGTCTGCCGCGGCTGAGGCCCGGATCCACTCCTGCTCGGAGATCGCCTGTTTGCGGATGGCCGTAGCGCTCGGGTCTGTGACCAGGAACTCCGCCACAAGAGGAAAGACGTTCAGCTGGCGTTGAGTGTGGCCCGGGCCGGGCACGAGATCGGCAGCGCAGGGGCCTGAGGACGCGTAGGTGTGTACAGCGAGCAAGCGAGTGCCGACCGACAGTTCCAGGTCTGCCGCGACATGCGCGGGCAGCTCGACGACGACAGAGCAGTCGAACTCGTCGGTGTAGGCGGCCACTCGCAACGGTCGCACACTGATCACCAGGGCCGCGCGGCTGTCGCCCAGTCGGAGTTGCTCTCGCACCCCAAGGATCGCCAATCGCCGCTGGAGGAGGCCTCGCTCCCGCCAAGGAAGGAAGAGGTCAGGCTCGAGCCTCTTCAGCCGGGCGAGACTCAGCTTCAGGTTCCCGGGATCCGAGGCCGCACTGCGGGGGTCGATGGTGAGGGGCACCCAGGCATTGTGGGCCAACGGATCGGCGGGCGGGTCCTACCCGGCTTCAGAACGTGTGAGACCACGGCTGGGCGGGTGTCACTGTTGCGGTTCGAGCAGGACCAGTGGGATGACCCTGGTGGTCTTGGTCTGGTACCCGGCGTAGTGCGTGTGTTCTGCGGCGATCTGGGGCCACAGTTCGTCGCGCTCCTGCGGTGTGGCCACCCGAGCCAGCATCGGCTGGCTGGGGCCACCCTGCACGGCCACCTGAACGTGAGGGTCGCTCTCGAGATTGAGGAACCAGGCCGGATGCCGGTCGTCACCGCCGCGCGAGGCCACGACCACGAGGGCCTCCCCGACGCGCGCCGGCGAGGTGAGCATCACCGTGCGGGGCTGACCGGACGTGCGGCCGATCGTCGTCAGCTGCACCACCGGCATCCCGGCAGTCCGATACCCGACACGCCCGCCGCTGATCTTGAGTATGGCTCGATGGATCATGTTCATCGCCTTGAGGGCGACGTCGCTGGGCATGCGGCGAACCTAGCTCCTCAACCCGGCAGACGCCGGGCCAGGTCAAACGTCGGGCAGTAGGACGTGCAGATCGCCGCCCGCCACGCCGACCCCGCACGACCATGCGCTACGACCGCCCCCGCCAAGCCCTGGACCGCCACCCGGACTACATCCTGGCCGCCTACATGGCGTCGGGCACCTAAGAACCCCCGAGAACTCGACGCGGCTGGCACGTCCACCAGGACGCCAGCAGCGCCCTACTTCGCCCAACTGGTACCAGAGTGGTACCGTGAGTGTGTGGCGATGAATCTGAGGTTGGACGAACACGACGCGGCGCTGCTGCAGTCGCTGGCGCGGGCGCAGGGCGTCTCCATGCACGAAGCCGTCCTGCGGGCTATCCGGCGGGCGGCGTGGGAGGTCGAGCACACCGGGCGGGTGCGTGAGGCGAGCGTGGAGATGCAGGTCCGCTGGGGCAGCGTGCTGCAGCGCCTGGGCGAGGCGTGAGCACTGCGGATCGGCCGGTGGAGTACCTGATGCTGGAGGACCTGCTCGACCTGGCCCGGGCCTTGGATGTGGGGCCGGTGCGTGACATCGGCCTGCTGGACTCGGCGGCACACCGCCCCCAGTCAGGGTTCATGGGCCAGGAGGCCTACGCCTCGATCACCGACAAGGCCGCGGCGCTGATGCACTCGGTCTGCTCCAACCACGCCCTCGTCGACGGAAACAAGCGGCTCGCGCTGCTGGCCACCGCTGTATTCCTGCGCATCAACGGCTGGGACCTGACCCTGTCCGACGACGAAGCATTCCACCTCACCATGGATGTAGCCGCCGGCAGCCTGACCGCTGAGGAGATCGCCGCACGACTGCGCGTCACGCCACTCAGCCAACCCTGAACAACAACCTCAGAGCAACCCCATGAACAACTGGATCTGCCGCCGACAGCACGGCATAGCGTGGCCGCTATGCCGTGCGAATCGTGGCCTCGGGCAGCGTGGAACGCGGCGGGTCAGGGGCTGAGCGGTCCCGCGTGCGTCGTGGCCACACGGATCCCTCTTTCGTGGGGCTCGCGGGCGAGGTCAGAAGTTGCCCGTTGCGATCTCCGACAACAGCAGGGCAAGGGGAAGAAGTCCGAGAACGGTGGCCAGCCTGACCATCCAGGAGCGCTCGTGGTGCCGCAGGATTGCGACGACGCCGGTGATGACCGCGCCGATCCCGCACGCCCAGATGCCCAGGCCCCACACGAGCTGTGCCCAGCTGTCGGTGTAGCTCTTGGCTGGTTCGACGACGTTGAGCGCGAAGGCAAGCACGACCAGGACGACGCCCGCGACGCAGAAACCTGCGAGCCTGACCGCCCACCGGCCGACGCGAGACTCTGGCCGCCCCCGCACGTCGTGATGAGTGCTCGAATGCGTAGTCATATCTTGAGTCTCGTCGTTGCGTTGCCGATCTCCAGGTTCCGAAGTCCCAAATTCTCCCCGCGCCCCCGCCGTTCAGTGGTTCGGGAAGGGGACCAGGATGCCTCGGGGCGGCGATGCGCGCCAGGTCACACCGCCGCGTTCGACCAAGTGCACCGAGCGCCCTCATCTGTCGCGATGACTGCATCGGGGCCATCACGAAGCGTGATCGTCGTGACGGGCGAGGAGCTTCTGCAGCAGTGTGTTCAGCTGCTGTTGGTCGTCGTCGGTGAGGCCGCGGAGGAACTCGTGTTCTGCATATCCGCTTAAGAACAGTCCGGTATGGGCTGTTGGTGAGGTTTCAAGAGCGTCGACAGCGGACGCGGGTCGGTACCGACAGCTTGCTGCAGGAGCCGGTAGAACAACAGGCCTCGGCTCTTGGAGCTGCGCCGGTTGAAGCGGAACGTGTACTCGTCGAGGTAGTAGGGCAGCTGCTGGACCCCGACCCGATTGTGCAGGGTGCCGATGAACCAGCGCTTGAGCAGCGAGGCGACCAGGTGCACTCCGGGCAGGACGCTGGCCTGGTCCTCGGAGCTGTAGGCGTCGACCGGCTCGTGGATGTAGCCCAGCGCGGGAAGCCGCTTCAGGATGCGGGCTCCGTCGGTGCGCACCGTGGAGCCGGGCTCGATCACCGCGGCGGCGAACTCGACCAGGTCGAGGGTGTCCGGCCGGGTGGCCACTGCCATCCGGACCCGCCCGAGGCGGCGAGACGAGCTCCCCGAAGGCTGCCGCGTCACCGTGCACCAGATCCTGGACACACCCGAGCAGGCGCAGTTCATGCAGACCGCATGGCTGTTCGTCCTAGGACGCCTCGAACAGGGGCTGGCCCAGGCCCCTACCGACCCCGGCCCCCCGCACCAGGAGGAGACCATGCAGATCCCCAAGTGGTTTCGGTCGGGTAGCCCGCAGACACGTCGTGAGGCTCCGGTGAGCCCCCGTGCATCCTGATGAGCCGCCGACGAACGACGAAAGCCCCTTCCGGCGGATGCCGTGGCGAAGCAAGCGTGGCAACGGTGAGAATCTACGACATCCCCGCCGAGGCCGTCTCGCCTCAGCCCACGGCCGTTGTGGTGACCACGTCGCCTCTGGCCGCCAGTGAGGTCGCCGGCCCGCCGGTCGCCCGGACCCGCCGGCTCGAGGACGGCCGCCCCTACGAGGCGATGGAGCCTGCCTACACGGCTATCGCCTCGTGGATCAGGGCACACGGCGGCGAGCCGGCAGGTGACCCGGGAGATCTTCTTCAGCGATCCGACGCGGGAGCCGGATCCCAGCATCCGGCGACCCGACGTGGTGCCGCCGCACCGCGTGAAGTGATCTGGAGGGGAGGGCGGGGATGGCTGTTGAGCACCCGGCCGCCGTGAGTGTGGATGCCCGTGTGGGTTCGGAGGGCACGCGCGTCGATCTGGACGAAGTGTGCCGCTGGTTCGAGGTCGGCGGCGGCACGGTGAAGGCCCTCGACGGAATCAACCTGCACGTGGACGAGGCTGCGTTCCTCGTTGTCCTGGGTGCCAGCGGGTCGGGGAAGACGACGATGCTCAACCTGATCGGCGCCCTGGACGCCCCGACTGCGGGCACCGTTCGGCTGGCCGGGATCGATCTGACGTCGGCGTCGCGGGCGGAACGAACCCGGATCCGGCGGCGGACGGTGAGTTTCATCTTCCAGAGCTTCAACCTGTTCCCCGGCCTGACCGCGGCTGAGAACGTCCAGTTCGGCGCCGACGTCGCCGGTAGCGACCGGCCGCAGGAGGCGGCGATGCGCACCCTGGAGGGGGTGGGGCTGGCAGGCCGCGCCGATCACTTCCCGCACCAGCTGTCCGGTGGTGAGCAGCAGCGCGTCGCCATCGCCCGCGCGCTGGCCACGGACAACCCGATCCTGCTGGCCGACGAGCCGACGGGCGAGCTGGACTTCCGCACCGGGGTGGCGATCCTGGAGCTGCTGCAAGTCCAGGCCGAAGCGGGGAAGACGGTGCTCGTGGTGACGCACAACCGGGAGATCTCCCGGGTCGCCGACCGGGTGATCGAGCTGTCCAGCGGCCACATCGTCTCCGACGGCCCACCCAAGGGCGGCCGGACGGCCATCGATCAGCTGCGCTGGTAGCGGGGAGGCGGATGGTGAGCGCGTTGTGGCTGAGGTGGTCGTGGCGGGACCTGCGGCGCCGCTGGCTGCTCGTGGCGACGATCGCTTTGGTGATCGCGCTGGGCACCGGCACCTATGCGGCGCTGTTGAGCACGAGCGAGTGGCGCCGGCAGTCCAACGACGCCAGCTTCACCCTCCTGCACACCCATGATCTGAGGGTCCGCCTGACGCCGGGAACCTCTGTGGCGGAGGGTACCTTGGCCGATCTCGTGGCCCGGCTGCCCCACCATGAGGCGGTAAGGGGCGTGCGGGAGCGGCTCATTGTGCCCACGCAGGTGGCGGTGGCGCCGGCGGTCCTTGCCAGCGGGGAGCTCGTCGGCACCGCGACCGGGCCTGGGGAGGGCGTCGACGAAGTGTCTCGCTCGGCGGGTCGGGCGCTGACTGGGGCCGACGACGGCACGAAGGCCGTTGTGCTCGAGACGTCGTTCGCCATGTCGAACCAGCTGCCTGCTCAGGGCGAGCTCACCCTGTCCGGTGGGCTTCGGGCCCAGTACGTGGGGCTCGGCCAGTCCCCGGAGTACTTCCTGGTCTCCGGTGGCCAGGGCACCCTCCCGTTCCTGAGTCAGAAGTCGTACAGCGTCGTCTTCGCGACGTTGCACACGGTGCAACAGCTGACCGGCTCGGCGGGCCGGGTCAACGACGCCGTCCTCACCGTGCACGACCCCGCCCTGTGCGCCGTGCTGCAGCAGGAGCTGCGCCAGGCGCTGTCGCAGCTGCGTCCGCAGGTGAGCGCCGAGGTGACGACCACCGGCGACATCGATGCCTACCGCGTGCTCTACGACGACATCGCTGGCGATGAGCAGCTGTGGCGCATCGTGGCACTGCTGGTGCTGGCGGGGGCCGCTTTCGCCGCCCTGAATCTGACCACGAGGGTCGTCGAGGCCCAGCGCCGCGAGGTCGGGATCGGCATGGCACTGGGAGTGCCCAGCCCCGCCCTCGCGGTGCGCCCGCTGCTCTTCGGCGCCCAGGTGGCGCTGATCGGTGCCGCTCTCGGCATCGCGGTGGGCTGGGTCCTCGGGCTGTGGCTGCGCGGAGTGTTCACCGACCTGATCCCACTGCCGATCTGGCTCACGCCCTTCCAGCCCGGCACCTTTGCGCAGGCAGCGGTGCTGGGATTCGCGCTTCCGTTCGCAGCCGTCGGCTGGCCAGTCTGGCGAGCGGTGCGCCTTCAGCCGGTCGAGGCGATCCGGGTCGGTCACCTGGCCGCCCGGCACGGCTCGGGCGCCCGGCTGCTGCGTCGTCTGCCGTTGCCGGGCCGCAGCTACCACCAGGTCCCGTTGCGCAACCTGTTCCGGACCCCGCGGCGCTCGCTGCTGACCGCGCTGGGCATCGCGGCGGCAATCACGACCTTGGTCACCACGGTGGGCTTCCTGGACACCTTCACGGCGACTCTCGACGCCTCCGAGGGCGAGTTGCTGCGTACCGCCGATGATCGGGTCACCGTCTCGTTGCGCGGGTTCCCGCCGGACGACGGGCCCGAGGTGGCCGCCGTACGATCCCTGCCGCAGGTGCGGGCGGTGTCCGCGGGACTGCTCATCCCCGCACTGGCCTCCAGCGGCTCTACGTCGGTGGAGTTGATCACCGAGACGCTGCCCGCGGACGCCCCCTGGACGCCGTCCATCACGGCCGGCGTCGCCACGGGGGGCATCGTCCTGGCCCGCAAGGCCGCCGCCGACCTGGGCGTGAAGCTCGGGGACACCATCGTCCTCACCCACCCGCAGGCGAGCGCCCAGGGGCAGCGGTCGACCAGCACGCCGTTGACCGTGGTAGGCCTGCACCCCAACCCGATGCGGGCCCTGGCCTACCTCGACCCGGGCACGGCCCAGATCTTCGGCCTGCCGGGGCGGACCAACCTGCTCACTATCGTCCCGGCTGCCGGCACGGGAACCGACGACCTGCGCCGGGTCCTGCTGGCCAGACCCTACGTGTCTGCGGCCGAGGCCGGTCGCACCACGGTGGCGGGGATGCGGGCCAGCCTCGATGAGTTCTTCGGCATCCTGCGGGTGGCCGCCGCGGTCACCCTGCTGCTGGCACTGCTCATCGCGTTCAACACCGCGAGCATCGGAACGGATGAACGCGCCCGCGAGCACGCCACGATGTTCGCCTTCGGCCTTCCGGTGCGCACCGTGCTGGGCATGACTGTGGTGGAGACCGCGCTGCTCGGCGTCGTGGGAACCGCCCTGGGGATCGTCGGCGGCTACGGAGTGCTCACCTGGATGACCGCCACCACGATCCCGGACGTCATGCCCGAGATCGCCGTCACCGCCACGCTGTCGGCCGGCACGGTGCTCGCCGCTCTGCTGCTCGGCGGTGTCTGCGTTGCCGCCGCGCCGCTGCTGACGGTGGGCCGGTTCCGGCACACCGACATCCCCGCCACACTGCGCGTCGTCGAATGAGACCGTCTGGCCAACGGATCGGCTCGAGTCGTGGCGGATCGGACTGGTACCCCGACGTTGCCCGCTGCGGGCGGATCGGCCCAGACAAGCGTCGACTTGAGCTGCAAGGGTGGCCGCGAACCCCGCGATGGCCGTCGCAAAGTCGATCACAGTGTGCCCCTGAGCGGCCAGGCGCAGCGCGTGGCCTTGATGCAGATGGGCTCTGATAGGTGAGCGCGTTCAGCACCATACTCTCGGCAGGCTGCGCCTGCGGCAGCGGGGCGGTGACCCGAGCAGTGGCTCGTCGGCGGACACCACCCTGCCCTCGGGCACCGCCAGGACGTCTCCGGTGAAGCGCAGGCCGGGCAGCGGTCGTAAGAAGGACTCCGCGCAGTGGATCCAGCCCCGCCAGTTCGGTGACGTCTCGCCGGGTGAACCTCGAAGTCGGTCAGCCGCTCCAGGGCGTCCTGCAATCCGGCAGCGACCAGGAAGCCCCGGTGCGGGGGCAGTGCGCACGAACAGGCTGAAGGTCGCCGGCTCGGTCATGCCGCGCTGCAGGTAGCCTGGCGCCACCGACACCTCGTACAGGTCGGTCACGAGCTTCACCCAGCCTCACCGCCCGACCTTCGCCGTCACGGCGAAGCATCCGTATCCGACGACGCGTGTCGGGTCCCCGGCCGTGTCCGCCGAGTTGCGCAGATCGAGTTGTCGCACGGTGCGGCGGTGACGACGGGCGTGCTCGAGCAGGCCGCGCAGCGCCCACACCCCGCAGGCGTCGTCCACGCCGATCGCTTCCACGTCACAGGCGAGGACGGCGGCCGCGGTGCTGCGATCACGCCGGTCTGCGGTGGTGGCGTCGTGGTAGTGGCTCAGATCGGTGCTGACGACGACCAGCCCGGGCAGGGTGTTCTGCAGCTCATCGAGCAGGTCGGCGACCTCAGCCGGTTCGATCAGTCCGACCGCGATGGGCACGATCGTGAACCGGCCGGGCAACACCCGTTGCAGGAACGGCAGCTGTACCTCCAAGGCGTGCTCGGACGCGTGGGGACGATCGTCGGCTGGCAGGCTGGGAACTCGCTCCACGTCGAGATCCCCCAGCGGCGTCGACCAGCGGGCGGCAGCGGAGCAGGCCATGCCGTGCAGCGGCACGTAGTGCGACGGACCCAGCAGGATCACCCTGGAGATCTCGCGCCGGCAAGCGGCGAGGACGGCGAAACCGCTGGCCGCCACCGGGCCGCTGTAGATGTAGCCGGCATGGGGGACGACGAGCGCGCGCAGGGCAGCGCCGTTCGCACCCGCGGAGGCTACGCCGGGGGCTGCGTCGCGCCGCGCCGCTCCGAGCAACCCGTCGATGGTGGCGGCAAGCTGGGCCCGACCGCGAGGGTAGAACAGACCGGCGACGGCCGGTGGCCGCGTGCTCACGGCTGTGCCGCTCGGGGCATCCGCACGGGCATGCACCGCGGACCCCAGGTTCCTACCGGTCCTGAGAACCGGCCGGGCAGTTGGGTTGCGCAGGCCCGGCACCGCCCGGCGTCGTCCAGGCCGTAGTGCACGATCCGGTAGCCGTCGCGCCGGATCACGGCTCGTCCGCACCCGGGGCACAACGTGGTCGAGCCCCCGGGGTCGTACACATTGCCGGTGTAGACGAAACGCAGGCCGTTGCCCAGCCCGATGTCCCGGGCCGCGGTCAGCGTGGCCGGCGGTGTCGGGGGGACGTCGAGCATCTTGTGGCTGGGGTGGAAGGCGGTGAAGTGCACCGGTACATCAGGCCCCAATTCCTCGGCGACCCAACGGGTCAGCTGGTCGATCTCGGCCGTGCTGTCGTTGTGCCCGGGTATCAGCAGGGTCGTGATCTCCAGCCAGACGTCGGTCTCATGCCGTAGGTAGCGCAGGGTGTCGAGCACGGGTTCCAGCCGCCCGAGGGCCACCTTCTCGTAGAACCGCGGCGTGAACGCCTTCAGGTCGATGTTCGCCGCGTCGATGTGCGTGTACATGTCCCGGCGGGCCTCATCGCACATGTACCCGGCCGAGACCGCGACGCTGCGGACGCCCTGCTCTCGGCAGGCGTCGGCGACATCCATGGCGTACTCGAGGAAGATGACCGGGTCGTTGTAGGTGAACGCGATGCTGTGACAGCCGAACCGCTCGGCCGCGGCGGCGAGATCGGCCGGTGACGCGGCGTCCGTCAGCGAGTCCGTCTCGCGCGATGTGGAGATGTCCCAGTTCTGGCAGAACCGGCAGGCGAGGTTGCAGCCGGCGGTCCCGAACGACAGCACCGCGGTGCCGGGCAGGAAGTGGTAAAGCGGCTTCTTCTCGATCGGGTCGACGCAGAACCCGCTGGAGCGCCCGTAGGTCGTCAGCACGATCCGGTCGCCGATCCTGCCCCGTACGAAGCACAGCCCACGCTGGCCTTCGTGCAGCCGGCAGGCGCGCGGGCACACGTCGCACTGGAGCCGCCCGTCCGGCAGGGCATGCCAGTACCGGGCCGAGACGGTGTTCGGGTCATCGAATCGAAGGTCGCTGGACACTGACGTCACCTCGCCGCCGCGCATCGCCACCCACCCACGGCGCAGAGCGCAGACGCGCCACGGGCGCCAGTTCCAGGTTAGGTTGGGGGCGCGGTTCGGCCCAGGCCCTTGGTCTGCGCTGTGGCCTGGTCTGCGATGAAGGAGGACGAGCAGCGGTGTCGGAGCCAAGTCTCACCAGCGTCACCATCGACGTGGTCGCCCTCGACAAGCCCGACGACATGAACGTCATCGTCGGTCAGGCCCACTTCATCAAGACCGTAGAGGACCTGCATGAGGCCCTCGTGGGTGTCAGCCCGCACCTGCGCTTCGGGCTCGCGTTCTGCGAGGCCTCGGGCCCACGGCTGATCCGCCGATCGGGCAATGACGAGGAGTTAGTCACCCTCGCCGTCGGGGCGGCGCAGGCGATCGGCGCCGGCCACATCTTCGTGGTGTTCCTGCGCGAGGGTTACCCGGTCAACGTGCTGAACCCGATCAAGGCGGTTCCCGAGGTGTGCACGGTGTTCTGCGCGACCGCCAACCCGGTTGCGGTCCTGGTGGCCCAGACCGGCCAGGGCCGGGGCATCGTCGGGGTGGTGGACGGCGCGCCTCCGCTGGGCGTCGAGTCCTCCGAGGACGCCGCGAGTCGCCGGGACATGCTGCGAGCCATCGGCTACAAACTCTGACCTGCTCCCGGACACGTTGCGACCCAACTCCGTCGGCAGCCGCATGTGCGGGGCCATGGTCCCCGGCCCATGGGACCCAGGAGACGCAGCATCGGGTATGACCCCGCCCTCCTGGACCGCCCCGAGCCGCCGCCGATTCTGGCTTCTCACCGTGGCCATACTCTCAGGATGCGCTCGTTCGGGCGCTCCGGGACACGGTGCGCCAACCCGTGTCGCGGCGAGCATCGTCCCACTGCCCGCGCCTCACAAGGGCGGCACGACCTCGCTTCACGATGCGCTGGCACACCGCCGCTCCATCCGTTCGTTCGGCCCGCAATCGCTCGACCTGGCCCAGGTGGGTCAGCTGATGTGGGCCGCCCAAGGCATCACTCATTCCGGGGACCGCAGAACGGCTCCTTCCGCGGGAGCGCTCTACCCCTTGGAGCTGTATGCAGTCACCACGGGTGAGGTGCTGCACTACCTGCCGGCTGAACATCTCGCCGAGCAGTGGCCCTCGACGCTCGCCTTGGCGGCGCTCGCGGAAGCCACCCCGAACGGCGATGTCGTCAGGCAGGCCTCCACTACCTTCGTGATCACGGGGGTCACGGCCCGCACTGCCGACATGTACGGGGCCCGGGCCACCCGGTACGTTGCCCTCGAAGCAGGTCATGCGGCGCAGAACCTCTGCCTGCAGGTGGTCGGGTTGGGGCTCGGCGCCGTGACGATCGGGGCATTCGATGATGACGCCGTCGCCACCGCCCTCGCCCTGTCGCCAGGTGAGGTCGCCTATTACCTGATCCCGGTCGGCTCAGAGCGAGCGTGACGCGTCTCGGTCAGTTCGGCGTCCGCCAGCGTGATCTAGGATTCGGGGTATGAGTGCTGCCGGTCGGGACAGCCAGCCGTGGCGGGTCCTGTCGCCGGAGGTCGACCGGCTACAGGACGTCGCGGACGCCGCACAGGCCCGGTTCGACGACCTTGCCGCGATCGCTGACGCGGAGGGCACTGTCACCGACGCTCGCCGGGTCGAGCTGACGCAGATCCTGGCGCGGGCCTGGCGAAGGGTTCGTGCCGCCCGCGGCCGGCTGACCCGCGCCCGGCGCGTCGGTGATCCGGCCGCCATCCAGGCGGCCCGCCAGCACCTCGACGCGGCCTACGCCCAGGCCGAGGACACAAGCGCCCACTGCATCGCCCAGCTGCAGCAGATCCTGCGTGCCGGTCTCGACCTCGCCGACGACCTGCTCGACCAGGCCACTGCCGCTGACACGGCGCACTATCACGTCGCGCAGACCCTCGCGGCCTCCCAGCCGGGCCGCCCCACCGGCCCGAACCAGCGCGACAATGGGTCTGACAACGACGCCTCGCCACAGTGAAGCGGCACGGTTCTGATGCCGTCTGTTTCGTGGGCGATAGACGTCGAGCAAGACAGAGGACGGTGTGAGATGCGACGTGTGTCGACCGGGGTGCTGAGTGGCGGGATCCCGTATCTGGCGGTCGGCGATGGTCCGCTGCTGGTCAAGGTGGAGGGCCTGACGCCGAGGCATGAGGTGCCTACTGGGCTGATGCGCCAGGCAGCGCTGTCCAGTGCGGCCCCTCAGAGCGGCGACTTCCGTGTGTACGCGGTCAGCCGGAAGCAGGGTCTGCGCCCGGGGGAGTCCATGTCGGATATCGCCGGGCACCTGGCCGCCGCCAGGAGCACGAGTTCGGTGAGCCGGTGTTCCTGACAGGCACCAGCACCGGCGGATCCGTGGCCTTGCAGCTGGCCGTGGACCGGCCCGAGCTGGTCCGGACCTTGGTCGTAGTGGCGGCGGCCTACCGGCTCGGACCACGCGGCCGGCAGCTGCAGCAGGAGCTGGCGCGGTTGACCAGGGCCGGGGATGGTGCTGGCGGGTGGGCGCAGGTGATGACCGCGATGCTGCCGACTCTGTTGCAGCGCCCGGCGCGCCCCCTGGCCCGGGTGATCACGCGGTCGATGGTCCCGCAGGACCCGACAGACCTGCTGGTGACCCTCGACGCCGAGGACACCTTCGACGTCGGTGATTAGCTGCACCGGATCACCGCACCCACCCTGGTCATCGGCGGAGGCAAGGACCAGTTCTATTCGCGCGAGCTGTTCGAGCAGACCGCCGCCAGGGTGCAGGACGGCAGAGCGCACATCTACCCCGACTGGGGACACATGCGCACGAGCATGTCGTCGACCACCGCAAGCCTCATGCTCGGGTTCCTACTGGCTGCCCTGCGCACCTGATCGTCATGAGGGTGGCCACCTGTCCCCTCACCCGCTCTGTCCCGGCACGCGCGGGCCATCTCTCGGTGCCTACGGCCGCGAAGGCACGGGCGCACCCTGATCCGGCCGGCGGTCGACGGCTGGGTCTGAAAGCCGTCAACGTCCCTCCGCGGTGGGTTTCGCGATGGAGCGCACCGCTCAGCTGGGCAGATGCCGGTCGAGGAAGTCGAGTGTTCTTTGCCACGCCAGGCGCGCCGCGTGCGGCTCGTAGGCGTCCGGCCGGTCCCATTCGTAGAACCAGTGACCCGTACCCGGATAGTGGTGGAACTCGGCGGGGCGACCCGCCGCACGCAACTGGTGCTCCTGCCGGGCGATGCCGCTTGCCGTGACGAAGGGGTCCAGTTCGGCCAGATGGAACTGGAAGGCTGATCGGCTGGCCGAGAAATCACCCGCTCGGGTGGCGTAGAAGACCGTGGTGGCGGCGATGGCCGGGATCTCGGGCCGGGACTGCTTGGCCAGCCACAACGCCCAGTGCCCGCCCATCGAGAACCCGACCTGGCCGACCGCCTCGGCGCCGTGGTCCGATCGGGCCTGCTCGATCGCAGTCACGATCTGCCGCCACATCGGTGTCGAGTGTTTCCGGGCCCGCAGCGCCGCGGCCTGCTCGGGCGTCGTCGCCACCACGCCCGCGTAGAGATCGGGCGCGACCGCCACGTACCCCTGCTCGGCGAGGTCGTCACAGACACCCGTCACGACCTCGGTCAGCCCCCACCAGGCATGCAGCACCGCAACCGTGGCCCGTGGCCTGCGGGACGGCGCCGCGACGTACGCAGGCGTCGATCGCTCCGACGTAGTCATCGTCCGGGACCCTCAGTGATGGTGGTCGACGCTCTCGTGATGGTCCCTGCCGTCGGGGCTGACGTGGACGGTGGCCTCCAGCCGCCTCGGGATGTCGAGCAGCAGGCGGTGATTGGCGCCCACCGCGATCTCATGACCTTCGACGACGCTGAGGCCAGGGTCCACGACCACACCGATCTCGACCACCGCCAGAGAGGTCAGCCCGTCGGCTCGGGCGTGCCATCGGTCCGCCACCAGGGCCGCCGACCCGATCGCGCGCCCCACCCGGATCCGGTAGACGGCCACCGGTTCGTTGCCGGCGAAGCCGATCAGCCCGGCGGTGAGGACGACGCCGACATGGGTCAGCGGACGGGGATCCTGGAGCCGCCGGACGGATTCGTACGCGGTGAGGGCGGCTGACAACGCGATCATGGCGACGATGAAGATGCCCGCGGTGCCCCGTCAAAGCCGACACCCTACCCTTCCGATTCCCACCCAGATGATCACGTAGGACACCTCAACTCAACTACCTGACCGGGAATCGAGGTTAGCCCGCCGCCGCGCGATCAGCTAGGCGCTGCTGGGGTCCCGCCATCGTGCCGAATTGAGTGGGTTCACGTGGGTGTCACAGCACGGTTCAGAGTTGGGTGGTTTGAGTGCTCATGTTTGAGTAGTTCGAGGGTTCGCATCTGGTGGCTTGGCGTCATGATCGAAGAGTCCGGGCTGCTCGCGAGGCGGGTGAGCGGGTTGCTGGCGCGTCTGGTGGCGGAGGAGCCGGTGATCGCGCTGCACGGGCCGCGATCGGTGGGCAAGTCGACGGTGCTGCGGATCCTTGCCCAGGAGCATGGTGTCGAGGTGATCGACCTGGACGACATCGGGATCCGGGAGGCGGTCGCCGGGAATCCGATTCCGCGCCGGCATCGTCCTCACCACCGGACAACGCACCTACACGCACAGCGACCGCATCCACATCATGCCGATCGACCGCCTATGGCAAACCAATGATTCAGACTCCAACACTTGATGCGCAACGCACGGAAATGCCGCCGACTTAACCGCCCCGGCGGTCCGGCGTCCTGCCCGCGGTGGCACACGCGGCCGCCGAGGCCGTTGCCGGAATCGTCCCCAGGGCGCCTGACGAGTCGTCCGATGCGAGCCGGTTAGCAGTCGGCTATCACACGGGGTCCGCGACGCCGAATCCGGCCGCAATGTAAAACGGCCTGCGGCGGAGCCGCAGGTCACCGGTGGTGCGCCGTGAGGGACTTGAACCCCCAACCCGCTGATTAAGAGTCAGCTGCTCTGCCAGTTGAGCTAACGGCGCTAGCGCTCGACGAGGCTACCAGCGCAGCGGCCCGACGACGAAATCCATTCACGAGGCCGCGCCAAGACCCTGGGCAGGGCAACCGGCCCGCCCTAGGCTGCAGCCATGCGCCCCACCGGGATCACTGTGGCGACCTACAACCTCTACCTCGGTGCGGACCTGACCCCTCTGTTCGCCGCCGAGGGGGGCGAGTCTCTCGCTCGCTGCGCCGCCACCATGTGGTCTGCGGTGGAGGCCTCCCGCCCGGTCAAGCGGATGTCCACCGCGGCAGCGCTGCTGCTGCGCCACCTGCCGGACGTGATCGCTGTGCAGGAAGCCGCCCTGTGGCGGGCCGGCACCACCGAGAGCGTGCGCACGCACGATCTGCTTGCCCTGTTCGTCCAGGCCTTGGCTGTTCAGGGCACGCCCTATCGGGTGGTCGCGCAGTCGTCGGGGTTCGCCAGTGGCGACCTCTCCTCGACACTGGCCTCGATCACCGGGCAGGTCGTCGAGATGCAGGACCGCAACGCGATCCTGGTGCGCGACGACCCGGCCATCATCGAGGGGGAGACCTTCGGCGGCCGCTTCGATGCGGCGATGGCCTCGACAGTGATCGGCCACCCGGTCGAGGTGGTCCGCGGGTGGTGTGCGGTCGACGTCCGCGTGGGCCGGGCCGACCTGCGCGTGGTCAATGCCCATTTCGAGGCCTTCGACGCCGCAGTGCGGACGGCGCAGGCCACCCAATTGGTGACCGAGGCCATCGGCGCTGCGGGAAGCCGGGCAGCGACGGTGGTGCTTGGCGACATCAACTGCCGTCCGCCGGGCTGCCGGCCGGTCATCGAGAGAATGCCGGACGCCGCGCGGGAGGTGGACGGCGACGCGTACGAGGTGCTGGCCGACTCCGGACTGGTCGATGCGTGGGCGGCTGTCCATCCGGCCGATCCCTGCGGTGGGCACACCAGCGGCCAGGCCGCCGACCTGCGCAATCCGACCTCGACCCTGGACCAGCGGATCGACGTCGTGTTCACCGACCCCAGCCTGGCCGTGCGGCAGGCCGACCTGGTGGGTGCTCACAAGGATGACCGCACCTCGTGCGGATTGTGGGCCTCCGACCATGCGTGCCTGGTCGTCGGGCTCGAGGCCTGAGCGGCCCGAGCCCGACGAAGAGCCTCAGCGGGTGTCGCTGACGATTCCCTGGCCGGCCATGATCGAGGCCCGGGCGGCCTCGAGCCGGGCCACGGGCACCCGGAACGGCGAGCAGGAGACGTAGTCCAGGCCGATCGAGTTGAAGAAGTGGATCGAATCCGGGTCTCCGCCGTGCTCGCCGCAGACCCCGATCATCAGCTCGGGCTTGGCCTCCTTGCCCTCCCAGGCGGCGATGGAGACCATGCGGCCGACACCCGCGGTGTCGATCGACTCGAACGGGCTGATCCCGAAGATCCCTGCCTCCATGTACTGCGGGAAGAAGGCGGCCTCGACGTCGTCCCGGCTGAAGCCCCACACCGTCTGGGTCAGGTCGTTGGTGCCGAAGGAGAAGAACTCAGCCTCCTCGGCGATCCGGCCCGCCGTCATCGCGGCACGTGGCAGCTCGATCATGGTGCCGATCGGGATGTGCTGGCTCACACCGGTTTCCGCTTCCACCCGGAGCAGTGTCTTCTCCGACTCGTGCCGGACCAGCACCAGTTCCTCGACTGTGGCGATCAACGGAACCATGATCTCCGGCTTCGGGTCCTTGCCGGCCTTGCGCAGTCGCGCCGATGCCTCGGCGATCGCCTGGACCTGCAGCTGGAACAGATGCGGCACCACGATCCCGAGCCGTACGCCGCGGGTGCCGAGCATCGGGTTCTGCTCGTGCAGCCGCTGCACCTGGCGCAGCAGGTCCTCCGCTTCGGCGTCACGCGTACCGCTGGCCTCAGCCAGCGCGACCTTGACCGACAGACCGGTGTAGTCGGGCAGGAACTCGTGCAGCGGCGGGTCGAGCAGCCGGATCACGACCGGCAGTCCGTCCATCGCCTCGAGAATGCCGACGAAGTCCTCGCGCTGCAGGGGCAGCAGCTCGTCCAGCGCGGCCTTCTGCTCCTCGGGAGTGCGGGCCAGGATCAGACGTTCCACGATCTGGCGGCGCGGGCCGAGGAACATGTGCTCGGTGCGGCACAGCCCGATCCCACCGGCGCCGAAGCCGCGGGAGCGCACGGCGTCCTCCGGGGTGTCGGCGTTGGCCCGCACGCCGAGACGGCGGTGGCGGTCGGCGTGGACCATCATTCGGCTGACCGCCTCGAGCAGCTCGCGCTCCTCGTCGGTGTCGACCTTCACGTCCTCACCGCGCAGAACCTGCGCCACGGGGGAGGGGGTGACCGGTACCGCGCCCAGGAACACCTCACCGGTGGAGCCGTCGATCGAGATCACGTCGCCCTCGGAGAACCGCTGCCCGTCGGGCGTGGTCACCTCGTGGTGCTTCGGGTCGACCCGCAGCGCCTCGACACCGACGACGCAGGTGCGGCCCATGCCGCGGGCGACGACGGCGGCGTGCGAGGTTTTGCCGCCACGGCTGGTCAGGATGCCTCGCGAGGCGACCATGCCGCCGAGGTCGTCCGGGTTGGTCTCCCGGCGGACCAGAATCACCTCTTCACCCGCAGCGGCCCATTCGACAGCAGTGGCGCTGTCGAAGGCCGCCTTGCCGACGGCTGCTCCGGGGCTGGCCGCCATGCCCCTGGCCAGCGCGATCCGTGGTGCCTTGGGGTCGAACTGGGGGAACATCAGCTTGGCCAGTTGTTCACCGGTGACACGGGTGATCGCCGTGTCCATGTCGATCATGTCTTCGTCGACCAGCTGGACCGCGATCCGGAAGGCGGCGGCCGCCGTCCGCTTGCCGATCCGGGTCTGCAGCATCCACAGCTTGCCGCGCTCGACCGTGAACTCGATGTCGCACAAGTCCTGGTAGTGGTTCTCAAGCGTCTCCATGATCTGGATCAGCTCGCGGTGCGACTTGCGGTCGAGCTTGGCGAAGTCGTCCAGGCTCAGCGTGTTCCGGATGCCGGAGACCACGTCCTCCCCCTGGGCCTTGGACAGGTAGTCGCCGTAGGAGCCGCGCTTACCGGTGGCCGGGTCACGGGTGAAGGCGACGCCGGTGCCGGAGTTCTCACCGAGGTTGCCGAACACCATGGCCATCACGTTGACCGCGGTGCCCAGGTCGTTGGAGATCTTCTCCTGGCGGCGGTAGAGCTGGGCGCGGTCGGTGTTCCAGGACCGGAACACGGCGCGCACAGCTTCCCGCAGCTGCTCGATCGGCTCCTGCGGGAAGGGCATGCCGGTCTCGGCGAGGATGACGTCCTTGAACGTCTCGACCAGGGTCTGCAGGTCCGCGGCGTCCAGGCCGAGGTCGCTGGTGGTGCCCTTGGCGGCCTTGGCGGCCTCGAGCTTGGAGTCGAACGCCTCGGCCTCGATACCGAGCACGGTCTTGCCGAACATCTGCAGCAGGCGGCGGTAGGAGTCCCAGGCGAAGCGAGGGTCGCCTGAGTGCTCGACCAGGCCCTTGACACTCTGGTCGTTCAGACCGACGTTGAGGACGGTCTCCATCATGCCGGGCATGGAGAACTTGGCCCCGGAGCGGACGGAGAGCAGCAACGGGTCGTCGTGCTGACCGAGGGCGCGTCCGGACTCCTTCTCCATCCGGGCCAGATGCTCGGCGATCTCGTGCTCCAGCCCCTCCGGCTCCTCGTTGTGACGCAGCCAGTGGGTGCACGCTTCGGTGCTGATCGTGAATCCGGGCGGGACCGGCAGTCCGAGGTTGGTCATCTCGGCCAGGTTCGCGCCCTTGCCTCCGAGCAGGTCCTTCAGATCGCGGTTGCCCTCGGCAAAGTCGTAGACGAACTTCGGCATCAAACGCACACCCCTTTGACAAATGCGGCCACGAACCGGCCGGTATCGACAACCCTCCCCGGTCATCCGGGCCACTCGGTAGGACCAAGGTCTAGGCCGGCTGGAGGAATCGGTCACCGTGTGCCACGGGTGGGTTTGTTCTCGTCAGACAGTTCCTACACCCTTCACCGGTGGAGCGGGGTGAACAGCAGGTGTCGAACCCCCGCGCGGCGGCGGGCAGGCAGGGGTTGCCCGCGGCGAAATGGGCGCTCACTATGATCGAGTAGGCACCATGTGCAGGGCTGGAGGTCGGCGATGGACGGTCGTGGGCTACTCTCCTTGGCGGACTTCACATCGACGGAGCAAAGGGTTTCTCCAGTTCGCTCCGTTCTGGCTCTTCAGCTCGTTGGTCGGCCGTGCGGGACATGTCAATGCGCTGGAGCGCCAGGCGCTGACCCGCTGCCTTGCTGCGGCGGCCCGAACCGAGCCCGGTAGGCTGGGCAGCGAGGTGCTGGACAGCCTCGAGGTGAACTCGGAGGAGCTGCTGGAGGAGTTTGCCGTTGACACTCGCAGCATCGCGATCGGCCTGTGCGCAGTCTCGGACCTGCTCGAACGCGCCCCTGACCACGAGGCCAGCCAGTTCCGGCAGATGCTGGTAGGTGGCTTCGGCATCGAGCTCGCCAGGGAGTTGGCGCCCTTCGGGCGCGACGCGACAGCCGAGGACATGGGCAAGTTGAGGCTGACTGCCGAGCTGCTTGTCCCCTGACCGGGGCGGCGGTGCTGTTCATGCCTGGGGTGAGTGACGGGACTTGAACCCGCGACCCTCTGGACCACAACCAGATGCTCTACCAGCTGAGCTACACCCACCAGGAGCGGCTACTGCCGCGACGGCAGCATACCCAAACCGATCAGACCGGCGCGCCACGGTATTTGGCCGCCACCGCGCGCGCCGTCTCGCTGTCCGGCCCGGGCTGCGGAACGAACAGCGCCTCGCGGTAGTACTTCAGCTCGTTGATGCTGTCCCGGATGTCCGCCAGTGCTCGATGACCGCCGTTCTTCTCCGGGGAGGCGAAGTAGACCCGCGGGTACCATCGCCGGGCGAGTTCCTTGATCGAGGAGACGTCGATCAGCCGGTAGTGCAGGTGGGCGTCCAGCGCGGCCATGTCTCGGGCCAGGAAGGACCGGTCGGTGGAGACCGAATTGCCCGCCAGCGGCGCCTTGCGGGGCTCGGGCACATAGGTCCGCACGTACTGCATAACAGCGTCCTGAGCCGCCTCCAGGGTGATCCCCGCGTCCAGCACGTCGAGCAGCCCTGAGGTCGTGTGCATCTGCCGCACGACGTCGAGCATCTGCTCGACCGCCTCCTGCGGAGGGCGGATGACGACGTCGACACCCTCGCCCAGCACCGTCAGCTCCGAATCGGTGACCAGGACGGCGACCTCGATCAAGGCGTCTGTCACCAGGTCCAGCCCGGTCATCTCGCAGTCGATCCACACGATTCGGTCCTGGGACCGCTCGGTGGACCGCTCACCGCTCCCGTTTGCCACGGCGGTCACTCTACGGCGCCTCAGCGGCTAGCCTCACCTGCGATGGCCATGACGACACCGCAGCCGTTCGGCGGCTCTCCCTATCAACCGCCCGGTGTGCCGCCGGTGGGGCAACCTCGCGCGTCACGGGCCCGCTCCACGCTCGTCCGCGCCGCCGTCATCGTGCTGACTCTCGGCTGCGGCCTGCTCAGCATTGCCGCTATCTCCGCCGAGACGGGGTTCGCCGGTCTGGTCACCGGCCTGGTGCTGGCCGCCATCCCGACCTTCCCGGTGATCGCCACGTTCCTGTGGCTGGACCGCTACGAGGCCGAGCCGGCCCACCTGCTCGCGTTCGCCTTCGCCTGGGGAGCCGGGGTGGCCACCTTCGCCGCCCTGGTGATCAACACTGCGTCGGTGACGGCGATCAAGGACACCGGCGGTGACCCCAATCTGGGCGCGGTACTGGTCGCTCCGCTGAGCGAGGAGTCGTTCAAGGGCCTCGCGGTGCTGCTGATCCTGCTGCTGCGCCGCCGGGAGTTCGACGGCATCGTCGACGGCATCGTCTACGCGGGGCTGGCCGGGATCGGGTTCGCCTTCGTGGAGAACATCCTCTACCTGGGTCGCACCCTGTCCGAGGGCAGTGGGGTCACGGTGGTCGTGTTCGTGCTGCGGTGTGTCGTCTCCCCGTTCGCACACCCGTTGTTCACCTGTGCCACAGGGATCGGGTTGGGTCTCGCCTCCCGCAGCCACAACCTGCTGGTCAGGCTCGGAGCCCCGGTGCTGGGCTTCGCCGTCGCGGTTCTGCTGCACGGGGCGTGGAACCTGTCGGCGTCCTCGGGCCTGAACGGTCTGCTCGCCGGATACGTGCTGTTCCAGATGCCGGTGTTCGTGCTCTTCGGCGTGATGGCTGTCCTGGCCCGTCGCCGCGAGGGCCGGTTGATCGAGCGCAACCTGTCCGTCTACGGCACCACCGGCTGGTTGACCGCCGGTGAGGTAGGAATGCTCGGGTCGTTGGCGGCGCGCAAGCAGGCCAGGCAGTGGGCACGCGGCTCGGGGGGGGCGCTGGCCGAGCGGGCGATGCGCGAGTTCCAGGACCTCGGCAGCGAGCTGGCCTTCCTGCGTGAGCGGATGATCCGGGGGGCTGCGGCGCCGAACGCGCGCGAGCACGAGTACGTGATGCTGACCGCGATGTCGGGGCTACGCCGGGTGTTCTTGACCCCGGGCCGTTGACCGTTAGGTGAACGTTAAGAATTCGTCAAGGCGAGTACCCCTTGTGGGACAGGGCTGTCAGGCCCCGGACAGCCCTCCTACGGTGAAACCATGCAGGCGAGCGGCCCCGCCCGCCCCCGATCCGAGCAGACCAGGCGAGAGCGTCGCGCTGCCGAGCAGGGGCGCGCTGAGCAGATCCCGCAGAACACCGGGGCCGTACCCGAGTACCAGGCCTGGGCGACCCCTTCCGGGCTGCCGCTGCCCCAGGAGTACCGGGCCCCGGACCACTCCGCTCAGGGCTACGGATCCGAGCCGCTCGGTCAGCATCCGGCCCCCTCGCGCCGCAGCCGCCGGGAGGAGCCGAGTTTCGAGGCGATGATGGGAGCCGCCCCTCCGCAGCCCCCGTCCCCGCTGTCCCCGCTGTCCCCGCCGCGGTCCGACGTCCGGATGATCGATCTGGACGCCGCCGCGCAGCCGATGACCCGCCGCGCTGCGCGGGCCAGGCAAGTGGTGCCCCCGACGGCGCCCCCGGCCACTGCCCCCGCCACCTCTGGCAGCCTGGTGACGCGCAGGTCGCAGGCCGAGTCGTCGCAGCGGACGGCGCCGCGAGGCGCCGGGGACCGGGGTCGGTCATCGCCGGGCCCCGTCTCGCGCGGAGAGCGACGGCGCGGGTCCGCCCGCCGTCCCACGTGGCCGGTCTGGGTAGCTGTGTCCAGCGCGATCGTCGCGGCGGGAGCGGTAGCGCTCTACAACGTCGGTGGCGCCGATGGCGTGGTCACCCTGCTCACCGCGCAATCCTCGACCGCCTCCGAGCCCGAGGCGGGCACGCGATCGGCGCCCTTGCCCAGCGTGGCGCCAGGACGGCTGCCGGGCACGCCGTCCGGCAAGGTCACCGTCCGCAGCTCCGGCGTCCCCTCAGCCGCGGCCAGGGCGGCACGCCCCCCCGCGGCGACGAAGTCGGCCGCCGCAGCGGCCGCCGGCCGACAGGGGATGCAGATGTACGGCACCCCCCGATCGGGTCTGGCCTGGCAGAGCGGTTGGTGGCAGGGCGGTCAGATGGACGCCGCGGCCGCCAACGCCGCCGGCACCTGGCGGGGGCGCCCGATGGACTTCGCCACCACCTACCCCGAGTACGACACCTGGGCGCAGATGGCCGACAGCGCCTCCAGCGTGACCATGTTCAAGGGCTTCTCGGGCCGCCTCGCCTACGGTCTGCCGCTGCTGCCGATCGACCGCAAGGGCCAGTGGGGCGACGTCACCTCGGGCTCCAAGGACGAGGTGTTCCGCACCATCGCCCGTCAGTTGCGGGACAACGGCTTCGGTGACAGCGCGGTGCGAGTAGGCCTGGAGGCCAACGGCACCTGGTACGCCCACAGCGCGAATGCCGACACGGCAGTCGAGTACAAGGCGGCGTTCCGCCGGGTGGTCTCGGTGATGCGGGCCGAGGCGCCGAGGCTGACCTTCTGGTTCGACCTGTCCGTCTCCGCGCAGCCGCTGACCGGCACCTCGGGGCGCGCCGACGTGCTCAACGTGCTCTTCCCGGGCGCGGACGTCGTCGACGGCATCTCGATGGACCACTACGACTTCTACTCCCTGGTTGCTCGCACCGACGCGGAGTTCGACGCGGCGGTGCGGCCGCAGAACGGTGTCGGCCTGGCCGACGCCGCCGACTTCGCGCGCGCTCACAAGATCGGTTTCTCGGCCCCCGAATGGGGCCTCCACTCGGTTCAGGGAGCCGGCGACAACCCGTTCTTCATACGCAAGATGTTCGCGTTCTTCACGGCGAACCGCGACGTCCTGGTGTTCGAGAACTACTTCAACGAGCCCGACGCCTACATCGGCAGCGCGCTCAAGGAGGGCCAGAACCCGAAGTCCGCAGCCGCCTACCGCGAACTGTGGGGTGGCCGCTGAGCAGGGCGGGGCGGGTGGGCAGGCCCGGAGGGACTCGAACCCCCAACCAGCCGGGTAGAAACCGGATGCTCTGTCCATTGAGCTACGGGCCCCAGCGAAGCCGTCCCGGACGGCCTCGGCGGTGCAGGAGCCAGGTTAGCCGGACCGCGCCCTCGGCCGCCGAATGGTCGGTCAACGATGATCGCGCCCGCCTGGCGACCGGATGGGGGCGTAGGGTCTGGCGGGCTCGTCGTTTTGGCAAGATGTGCTGCTCAGGGCAGTCTGAGCGCGCGAAGCGCTACGGGATGGAGGGGTAGGGCAGTGGAGCAGAAGGTCGGCGCTGCCGTCCCGCAGTCCCCGCGTGCGCAGGAACCCGACTCCGGCCTTGCGCCGGGGGCACCCGCCGTTGCCGATCCCACGGAGCCGATCGAGCCCGAATCCTCGATCATCCTGCCCGCGGACGACGAGGAGCCGCTGGACCTGCTCGAGGCCTCTGAGCTGCTGCGGATCGAGCTGGGCGCCCTCCGGCTGCCGCTCGTCGTGCCTGGGGTGGAGCTGGGTCGCAAGGAGCGCGACACCCTGATCGCCCAGCTCGACGACTACCTGCTGCCCCGGTTGCGCCGGATGGACGCGCCGGTGCTGGCCGTCGTCGGCGGCTCGACCGGGGCGGGCAAGTCGACCTTGGTCAACTCGCTGGTCCGGCGCGAGGTGACCCGGTCCGGCGTCCTGCGGCCGACCACCCGCTCCCCGGTGCTGGTGCACCATCCCTACGACTCCGGAGCGTTCCTCTCCCAGCGGATCCTGCCCGGACTGGCCCGGGTCACCTCCGAGGCGCCCGAGCCGGCCCAGCCGATCGACGTCGACGCTCCCCGGGCGACGGCCCTGCGCCTCGTGCCGCACGAGGGGATGCCGCCCGGCATCGCCATCGTCGATGCGCCCGACATCGACTCCCTGGTCGAGACCAACCGTGAGCTGGCCATGCAACTGCTGGCGGCCGCCGACCTCTGGCTCTTCGTCACCACCGCGGCCCGGTATGCCGACGCGGTGCCCTGGGAGATGCTGCGTCAGGCCGTCGAGCGCGGCGTCTCGGTCGCCGTGGTGCTCGACCGGGTGCCGCCGAAAGCGATGCAGGAGGTGCGCACGCACCTGGCCACGCTGCTGCGCGACCGCGGGCTGGCGACGTCCCCGTTGTTCACCATCCCGGAGACCACCCGCTCGCCGGAGGGTTTCCTGCCCAAGGAGGCCGTGCAGCCGATGATCGCCTGGCTGACCCGGTTGGCCCGCGACGCCCGCAGCCGGGACGTGGTGATCCGGCGCACCCTGGTCGGCGCCCTGGACAGCCTGCGTGATCGGATCCCCCTGATCGCCACGTCGGCCGACGAGCAGGTCAGTGCCGACGAGGCGCTGCGCGACGAGCTGGACGCCGTGTACTCCGCCGCCTCCGACCAGTTGGAGGAGCGGCTGTGCGACGGAACGATGATGCGTGGGGAGGTGCTCGCACGGTGGCACGAGTTCGTCGGCACCGGTGATCTCTTCCGCAGCCTGGATGCCACGGTCACCACGCTGCGCGAGCGGATCGGCGCCGCAGGGAAGGGACAGCCGTTGCCGACGGCGGCACTCGACGAGTCGGTTCGGACGGGCATCGCGGCCCTCGTGCGTTCGGCGGCGCAGCGTGCGGCTGACGAGGCCGTGCAGCGCTGGCGGGCGCGGCCGGAGGGACCCGCCCTGCTGGACGCCGCGGGTGGCGGCTCGATCATCGAGCAGCGGCTAGCGCCGGACTTCGATGCCCGGCTGGCCCGAACCATCGGCGACTGGCAGGCCGGCGTGCTGGAGCTGGTGCGCGAGGAGGCCGCCTCCCGCCGGGGCGGAGCCCGGGCCACGGCGCTGGGCGTGAACGCCGCCGCGCTGATCCTGATGCTCACCGTTTTCAACCACACGGCCGGCGCGGCCGATGCCGAGGTCGGAGCCGCGGCTGCCACCGCGACGATCGCCCAGCGGGTGCTGGATGCCGTCTTCGGCGATCAGGCCGTGCGCACTCTGACCGCGAGGTCCCGGGCCGACCTGATCGCCCGTTGCCATGCGATTCTGGACGGCGAGCGGGCCCGGATCGAGGGCCTGCTCGACCGCGCCGAGGTACGGGACGGGCGCGGAGAGATGCTGAGAGCACTGGCCAGTGCCGTCGAGGAGGCTCGCTGAGGTGAGGGTGCCTGGACGCACTACCGCGGGCCCGGACCTGGCCACCCGCGCGGAGGGCCTGGAGCGGGCCCTCGCCGTGGGCGGTGACCGGCTAGACCCGAAGGCCTCCACCTATGCGCGGGCCGTGATCGACCGCACCGGTGAGCGGCTGCGGCTGGGCCCGCACTACACCATCGTGGCGCTGGTCGGTGCGACCGGCAGTGGCAAGTCCACCTTGTTCAACGCCCTGGCGGGCATGGAACTGGCCGAGATCGGGGTGCGGCGGCCGACCACCGGCCGGGCGATGGCCTGCGTCTGGGGCGAGGACACCGCCGACCCGCTGCTGGACTGGCTGGAGGTGCCTCGCCGGCACCGGACCCGCCGGGAGACCGTGCTGGACGCCGACCACGAGTCAGAGCTGCACGGGCTGGTGCTGCTGGACATGCCCGACCACGACTCGACCCAGGTGGCCCACCGGCTCGAGGTGGACCGGCTGGTCGAGCTGGTCGACCTGATGGTGTGGGTGGTCGACCCGCAGAAGTACGCCGACGAGGCGCTGCACCACGGCTATCTCAAGCGACTGGCCAACCACGACGGCGTGATGATCGTGGTCCTGAACCAGATCGACAAGCTCGCACCCGCCGAGGCCGAGACCTGCCGCACCGACCTGCGCCGGTTGCTGGACGCCGACGGACTGGACTCGGTGCGACTGCTGGTCACCTCCGCAGTCACCGGCCGAGGCGTGGAGGACCTGCGCCGCCTGCTGGCCGAGGTGGTCGACGTCCAGGGTGCGGTCGCCGCCCGCTCGGCGGCCGACCTTGACCGCGCCGCCCGCCGGCTGCTCGACTCGGTCGCCGAGAACGAGCCCGAGGCCAAGGACCTGCGCGGGGCCGACGACCTGGTCGGCGCGCTGGCCCAGGCGGCCGGGGTGCCAGCGGTGCTCGACGCGGTCACCACCGACTACCGTCGCCAGGCGGGGCAGGCCATGGGCTGGCCCTTCGCCCAATGGTGGCGTCGGCTGAGGCCGGATCCCTTGCGCAAGCTGCGGCTGAGCATGGGCACCGAGGGTGAGCTACGTGAATTGACCCAGCCTTCTGTGCCGGAGGCGACGCCGTCGCAGAAGTCCCGGGTGGAGCTGTCGGTGCGCCAGGTGATCACCGGGGTGACCGAGATGCTGCCCCGGCCCTGGGCCGACAGCGTGCGGGCAGTGGCCACCCGCCCCGAGGCCGACCTCTCCGAGGCGCTGGACGAGACCGTGGCGAAGGTGGATCTGACGCTGCGCCCGCCCGGGTGGTGGCAGGCGGTCAAGGCCGTGCAGCTGCTGCTCGCGGTCGCTGCGGTGGCCGGGTTCGCCTGGCTCGCTGTCGTCGGGGTCCTGGCCTTCCTGCAGGTGCACGTGGACACGCCGTTCCTCGGGTTTGCGCCGCTGCCCACGGTGCTGCTCGCGGGCGGGTTGCTGGGCGGCGGGTTGACGTCGCTGATCGTCGGCCAGGCCGTGAACGCGGGCGCGAAGCGGCGTCGGATGGCGGTGGCCGCGGCGATGCGCGAGTCGGTGCAGGACGTCGCCTGGTCGCACGTCGTGGCGCCCATCGCCGAGGTGCTCACCGATCACCGCACGGTGCGTGAGGCACTGAACCGCGCTCTCTGAACCGCGTCGTTCCGTCCACATCCTGGGGCCGGCGCCCCATTGTCCACAGGCGGTCGTCGATGGCGCGCGCGACCCGGCGGTTGTGGCCAGGCTGACTCCCGTCCCGGCACCGACCGGGGACGAGAGGAGAAACCGATGAACGGCAACTACGTGTCCCTGTGCGGCATCGTCGCGACAGCCCCGGAGAGCCGGCTGATCAACGGCGAGACCACGGTCACCGGCTTCCGGCTGGCCTCCACCCCGCGCCGCTACGACCAGCGCACCAGGGGCTGGGTGAACGGCCGGACCACCTGGGTCTCGGTCAACTGCTGGCGGAGCCTGGGCCGAAACGTCGCCACCAGCCTGAAGGTGGGCCAGAAGGTCATCGTGAGCGGCAAACTGGTCAGCCCCGAATGGACCAATACCGAGGGGCAGAAGCGCTCCCGCGTCGAGATCGAGGCCGACGCCGTGGGTGTCGACCTCACCTATGGCACGGTCGACTTCCACAAGGTGAACTGGTCCGAGCCGCTCCGGGTGCCCGGCCAGCGTGAGGTGGACGAGCTGGCCGAGTCGGTGGAGCGCGCCGCGATGAACGTCGATCTGTCCGCCCTGCTCGACCCCTCGGAGGACGACGAGGACCCCTACGGCGACGATCTGGAGCCTCTGGACCCCCTCGACCGACAGGAGGTCGGCGCCGCCCGCTGAGACCGGTGCACGAGCGACGCCGGCGGTGAGGCAGGATTTGCCGAATGCGACGCCTCACCGCCGGTGCCTCGGGCGCACCGTCCCGGGCGCTCGGTCTGGGTCTCGGCGTGCTGGCCGACGCAGTGCTGGCCGACCCGCGCCGAGGGCATCCGGTGGCCGGTTTCGGCCAGGCGGCGGCGGTGCTGGAGCGCCGTGTGTACGCCGACGACCGGGCTCGGGGAGCCGTGTTCACCGCGATCTGTGTCGGTGGCGCTGCAGGGCTGGGCGTGCTCGGCGAGCGGGCGACGCGTGGTGGCACTGCCCGGTCTGCCCTCGGGCGCACCCTGATCACCGCCCTGGCCACCTGGGCGGTGCTCGGCGGCACCAGCCTGGCCCGCGAGGGCGAGACAATGGTGTGCCTGTTGGAGGCCGGTGACCTGGACGGCGACGGGGGTGCCCGGGCCCGGTTGTCGCACCTGTGCGCGCGCGATGCCGGGCAGATGGATGCGCGTGAGCTGGCGCGTGCCGCTGTGGAGTCGCTGGCCGAGAACGCCTCCGACGCCGTGGTGGCGCCGCTTATGTGGGGCGCGGTAGCCGGAGTCCCCGGGCTGCTCGGCTACCGGGCGGCGAACACCCTCGACGCGATGGTCGGCTACCGTTCGCCGCACTACCTGCGGTTCGGGTGGGCCTCGGCCCGGTTGGATGACGCGCTCAACCTCGTGCCGGCCCGGCTCAGCGGAGTGCTGCTCAGTCTGTGCGCCCCGGTGGCGGGTGGTTCGCCGTCCGCTGCGTTCGCGGCATTGCGCCGCGACCGGCGACGGCATCCGAGTCCCAACGCGGGCCACCCGGAGGCGGCCTCTGCCGGCGCGCTCGGCGTCGTGCTCGGCGGGCCGAATCGCTACCAGGGGCGCCTGGAGCGGCGGCCCGAACTCGGGGCCGGCGGTCGGGCGGTCGAGGTGGAGGATGTCCGCCGCGCGGTGCAGTTGATCCGTGCGGCCGGGGGGCTCGCCGCGGTGATGTCGGTGTCCGGCCTGGCCGGATGGTCAGCTCTGCACGGGAGAAGGAGACACGTCCATGACTGACTTGGTGACCGAACTGGTGCAGGTCCTGGGCCGGGTCGCCCCGCTGGATGACGAGGCTGTCGCGGCCGCCCGGGCGCGGCAGGCCCAGCTGACCAAGCCGCCGGGAGCACTGGGCGTGCTCGAGGACGTGTCCGTCCAGCTCGCCGGGCTGGCTGGGCAGTGTCCGCCGCCGATGCCGGAGCCGGCCACCGTCGCCGTCTTCGCCGCCGATCATGGCGTGCACGCCCAAAGGGTCTCCCCCTGGCCGCAGGAGGTCACCGCCCAGATGGTGGGCAACTTCCTCGCCGGTGGCGCCGCGGTGAACGTGCTGGCCGCGCAGGTCGGCGCGCACGTGGTGGTGGTCGATGTCGGCGTCGCCGCGGACCTGCCTGGTGGTCGGCTGCTGGACCGGCGGGTGCGCCGCGGCACCCGCGACCTCACCATCGAGGCCGCGATGAGCCCGGCCGAGGCACAGCAGGCCCTGCTCGTCGGGGCGCGGCTGGCCACGGACCTCGCCGAGGCGGGCGCCGGATGCCTGCTCACCGGTGACATGGGGATCGCCAACACGACGGCGTCAGCAGCGCTGATCGCGGCCTTCACCGGAGCCGACCCGGCCGAGGTCACCGGCCGCGGCACTGGCATCGACGACACCACCTGGAGGCACAAGGTCGAGGTGGTGCGGGCCGGGCTGGAGCGGCATCGCTGCGTGGTGACCACCGTCGAGCACGACCCGGTCGCGGTGCTCGCGGCTCTCGGTGGGCTGGAGCATGCGGCGATCGCCGGGTTCGTCCTCGGGGCTGCGGCCGCCAGGGTGCCGGTGATCCTGGACGGCGTGATCGCCGGATCTGCGGCGCTGGCCGCCCAGGCACTGGCCCCCGACGTGGTGGCCGCCTGCATCGCGGGGCATCGGTCGGTCGAACCGGGCCACGCCGTGGCGCTGGAGCGGCTCGGGCTGCGCCCGCTGGTCGAGCTCGACCTCCGCCTCGGGGAGGGCACCGGCGCGGTGCTCGCCCTGCCGATCGTGCAGTCCGCGGCCCGGGTGCTGCGGGAGATGGCCACCTTCGGCGACGCCGGGGTGTCCCAGTGACGTCCGGTCCTGCGCCGCAACGGCGGCGGCACTACCTGGCCGGGCTCGACCTGGCCGGCCGCCGGGTGGTCGTGGTCGGCGGGGGAGCCCTCGCCCAACGGCGGCTGCCTGCCGTGCTCGCCTCCGGTGCCGAGGTTCGGGTGGTCGCCCCGCAGCTCACCCCGACGGTGGAAGGGCTGTTCGCCAGCGGTGACATCCTTTGGGAGAGAAGGGAATACCGCAGCGGAGATCTCAACGGAGCCTGGTACGCCCTCGCCTTGACCGACGACCCTGAGGTCAACGCGCAGGTCGTCGAGGAGGCCACCCAGCGGGGCGTGTTCTGTGTGCGGGGCGACGCCGGTGCCGCCGGCAGCGCGGTCACCCCGGCCAGCGGTGCGCACGGGCCGATCCAGGTGGGCGTGCTCGGTGGGGGAGACCCGGGGCGCGCGGCCGCCGTCCGCGACGGTGTGCTGGATGCGCTTCGCGAGGGGCGGCTGGAGTCCCGCGCCCGGCGCCGCACTCCCGGGGTGGCCATCGTCGGCGGTGGTCCCGGGGATCCCGAGCTGATCACCGTCCGGGGCCGCAGGCTGCTCGCCGAGGCGGACGTCGTGATCGCCGACCGGCTCGCTCCGCAGGCACTGCTGGCCGACCTCGGGCCGGAGGTCGAGGTGATCGACGCCGCGAAGCTGCCTCGTGGCCGGGCGATGGCCCAACAGCGGATCAACGAACTGATGGTGGATCGGGCACGGTCCGGTGCATTCGTCGTCCGGCTCAAGGGTGGTGACCCGTACGTGTTCGGCCGCGGCAGCGAGGAGGTGGAGGCGTGCGTGCAGGCGGGCGTCGCGGTCGTGATGGTGCCCGGGGTGACCAGCGCGCTGTCGGTACCGGCGCTGGCCGGCATCCCGCTGACTCATCGCGGGCTCGCCCACGAGGCGGTGATCGTCTCCGGTCACCTGGCCCCGGGCGATCCGAACAGCCTGGTCGACTGGACCGCGCTGGCCCGGCTGCGCGGCACCCTGCTGGTGCTGATGGGCGTCGAGCGGCTGCCGGAGATCGCCGCCGTCCTGCTCGCCCACGGACGTGCGGGAGCCACCCCGGTGGCCGTGGTGCAGGACGGCTCGCTCCCCGGCCAGCGGGTGGTCACGGCTTCGCTGGCGCAGATCGCACAGACCGCTGCCCGCGAAGGGGTCCGTGCACCAGCCGTGATCGTGATCGGCGCCGTCGTGGGCCAGCGGCAGCCTCAGCCGACGGAGAGCCAGGCCGAGGTGTCCGGCGGAAGCTGACCCTCGGCCAGTGGCCCGCTGGACAGCAGCAGTTCGCCGTCAGGCAGCGCGACCGGACCGGTGCCGGTGTTCACCACGCAGACGAAGCCAGGCTCGCGCCGGAAGGCCACCACGCCACTGCCCAGGTCGAGCCAGGTCAGGGAGGTCGCGTCGCCCGCACCCAGCGCGGTCAGGTCGCGGCGCAGGTGCAACGCGGTGCGGTAGAAGGCCAGCATCGAGGCGGGGTCGCCGTCCTGAGCCTGCACCGACAGCCCCGTCGGCCCGGCCCAGGCCGCGGGCTGGGGCAGCCACCCCGGTGCGACGCCGAAACCGAGCGAGGGGCCGGAGGCCTTCCACGGCAGGGGGACCCGACACCCGTCCCGGCCGCGCTCGGTGTGGTTCGAGCGTTCCCAGGTCGGGTCCTGGAGCAGCTCGGCCGGCAGGTCCTCGACCTCCTCCAGCCCGAGCTCCTCGCCCTGGTACAGGTAGACCCCGCCCGGCAACGCCAGCTCGAGCAGCAGCGCCGCCTTGGCCCGCCGTCGGCCTAGAGCCAGGTCGGGCGCGCCGTGCTCATGGCCGTGCAACGGATTCTTGACGTTCGCCGCGTCGGGACGGCCGAGCCGGGTGGTGTGCCGGGTGATGTCGTGGTTCGACAGCACCCACATCACCGGTGCCCCGACCGAGTCGTGCGCGACCAGGCTCGAGGTCGCGGTCTCGCGCAGTGACCGCGCGTTCCACGGCGCCATGACGAAGTCGAAGTCGAAGGCAGTGTGCAGCTCGCCGGGCCGCAGGTAGTTTGCCAGGCGGTCGGGTGAGGACACCCAGGCCTCGGCGACGAAGACCTTCGGCGGGTCGTAGGACTCGGCCAGGGCGCGCCAGTCGCGGTAGATCTCATGCACCTCGGTGCGGTCCCAGTGCGGGTGGTCGGTGCGCGAGGTCGCATCGAGCAGCTGCGGTGGGTTCTGGCCCCGGGGGTCGTCGCGGCCCAGGTTGGGCAGCGCGGGGTCCTTGACCAGTCCGTGGGCCACGTCGATCCGGAACCCGTCGGCGCCGCGGTCGAACCAGAACCTCAGAATGTCCCGGAACTCGTTGCGCACCATCGGGTTGTCCCAGTTCAGGTCCGGCTGCCTGGGGTCGAACAGGTGCAGGTACCACTGCCCGGCGGTGCCGTCCGGCTCCGTCACCCGGGTCCAGGCCGGGCCGCCGAAGACGGCCTTCCAGTCGTTCGGCGGCAGCGCGCCGTCCGGGCCCGTACCGGGCCGGAACAGGTATCGCTCACGTTCGCGCGATCCGGCGTCGGCCGCGAGGGCCTCGGTGAACCAGGGGTGTTCGTCGCTGGTGTGGTTGGGCACGATGTCGAGCAGCACCCGCAGGCCCAGCGCGTGCGCCTCGGTGATCAGGGCCTCGGCCTGCTCCAGCGTGCCGAAGGTGGGTTCGATGTCGCGGTAGTCGGCCACGTCGTAGCCGGCGTCGGCCTGGGGCGAGGGGTACCACGGGTTGACCCACAGGGCATCGACCCCGAGCGCGACCAGGTAGGGCAACCGGGAGCGGATCCCGGCGATGTCACCCATTCCGTCGCCGTCGCCGTCCGCGAAGCTGCGGATGTATACCTGATACGTGACGGCGTCACGCCACCAGGGGCCGGGACGGGTGGTCGTGGAGGCAGGGTGAAGGTCAGCGGCGGTGGACGTCACAAAGAAAACGTTACCGGCGTCGAGCGGGTCAGCGCGCCAGCGACTCGATCGCGGTGCCCAGCCGGGGCAGCGACTCCGCCACGTGGGACTTGGCCCTGGACCGCACCCCGTTGTAGATCTTGGCGATGGCGGCGTGGTCGGGCTTGGCCGCCCGCCTGTCGGTGACCACCAGCAACGCCTCGGCCGCCTCGTCGCCGCGCGAGCTCAGGTAGCTGCCGAACGGCTGGCCGGCGCGGGCCGACCAGAACGGGTCGAGCTGCTCGGCGAAGTCGGGAAGCATGTAGTCGACCGCGCGGAGGACCAGGTCGGGGCTGATCGTGCTGACCGCCTTGTAGGCCGTCTTCAGGGCGATGCCGCTCAGGCCCGACTTGCTGGCCACCTCCGCCTTGACGACGCCGGCCAGGGTCTCGACCGCCTGCGGACGGCGGGCGGGGTCGGTGAGGATCTCGGGCAGCGTGGTCATCGTCGTCCTTCGTCTGCTAGACGCGTGGTCGTGGTGCGTGGGTGACGCTAGCCGAGCGGCATCGGCCATTTGCCCATGTTGGCCCAGGATTCCCGCACGGTGGATCGGCAGTGGGCGGGCGTCTGCGCTGTCGGTGGGCCTCGATAGCCTGCCCGGATGGACGACTCCGTGCTGGTCAGCGCCCGAGGGCTGAGGAAGACCTTCGGTGACTTCACTGCGGTCGACGGCATCGATGTTCAGGTGCGTGCCGGGGAGGCCTTCGGCTTCCTCGGGCCCAACGGCGCGGGCAAGTCCTCGACCATGCGCATGATCGGCTGTGTCTCGCCGGTGACCTCGGGAGAGCTGCGCGTGTTCGGGCTCGACCCGGCGACCCACGGCCGGCAGATCCGGGCCCGGCTCGGGGTCTGTCCCCAGCAGGACGTGCTCGACGGTGAGCTCACCGTCGAGGAGAACCTGTGGATCTACGGGCGCTACTTCGGCCTGAGCCGGCGCGAGGCCAAGGCCAGAGCCGCCGACCTGCTCGAGTTCGCCCAGCTCACCGAGCGCCGTGACGACAAGGTGGAGCCGCTCTCGGGTGGCATGAAGCGCCGGCTGACCATTGCCCGATCGCTGGTCAGCGACCCGGAGCTGCTACTGCTCGACGAGCCGACCACCGGGCTTGACCCGCAGGCCCGGCATGTGCTGTGGGACAGGCTGTTCCGGCTCAAGCGGCAGGGCATCACGCTGATCGTCACCACGCACTACATGGACGAGGCCGAGCAGTTGTGCGACCGGTTGGTGGTGATGGACGGCGGCCGGATCGCCGCGGAGGGCTCACCGCGGGAGCTGATCACCGAGCACTGCACGCGCGAGGTCCTGGAGTTACGGTTCGACCTGGATGACGCGGGTGCGGCCGGCGTGGCCGGGCGGCTGGCCGGGGTGGGTGAGCGGATCGACCCGCTGCCCGACCGGCTGCTGGTCTACGCGGACGACGGCGAGGCGGCCCTGGCCCAGGTGCACGCACGCGGCGTCCGCCCGATGTCCTCGCTCGTGCGCCGATCGAGCCTGGAGGATGTGTTCCTGCATCTGACCGGTCGGACCCTGGTCGAGTGATGAGCTGGGTCGAGCGCCTCACCGCGGTGGTGGAGTACTTCCTGGTGGTCTATCGGCGCATGTGGCGCGGCAGTCTGTTCGGCCGGTTCCTCTCCCCTCTGCTGTTCCTGGCCTCGATGGGGTTCGGGCTGGGGTCGCTGGTCGATGCCAACTCGGGCGGCGTCGGCGGGGTGCCCTATCTGCAGTTCCTCGTGCCGGCGATCGTCGCCACCCAGGCGATGTGGACGGCGATGGGGGAGTCGACCTACCAGGTGATGAGCTACATCAAGTGGAACCGGATGTACCACGCGATGCTGGCCACCCCCCTCGGCGTCGGCGACGTGCTGTTCGGGCACCTGCTCGTGGTGGCCCTCCACCTGTTCACCGCCTCGGCAATCTTCGTGCTGGTGGCCGGGCTGCTCGGCGGCTTCGGGTCCTGGTGGGCGTGGCTGTGCGTTCCGGTGGGGGTGCTGACCGGGCTGGCCTTCGCCGTGCCGATCTTCGCGTTCACCTCGACCCAGGACGACGACGTAGGCATCACCCTGCTGTTCCGGCTGGTGATCACCCCGCTGATGCTGTTCTCGGGCACCTTCTTCCCCATCAGCTCGCTGCCGGTCTGGCTGCAACCGGTGGCCTGGCTGACGCCGCTGTGGCACGGCGTGGAGCTCTGCCGGGGCGCGGCGACCGTGAGCATCGGGGTCGGTGCCGCGGTGGGGCACCTCGCCGTCCTGGTGCTCTTCATCGGCGGCGGCGCGCTGGTGGCACGGCGCACCTTCACCCGGCGGTTGGTCCCGTGATCGCGCTCGGGCTGGCCGCCGCCGTGGTCGAGCGCAACGTGGTCGCCTACCGGCGGATGTGGGTGGCGCTGGCCACCGGCTTCGCCGAGCCGGTGCTCTACCTGTTCTCGCTGGGGCTGGGCCTGGGGGCGCTGGTGCACGAGGTCACCACGGAGGGGGGCGCGCGGGTGCCGTATGCGGCATTCATCGCCCCGGCGCTGCTGGCGTCGTCCGCCATGAATGGCGCGGTGTTCGACAGCACCTACAACGTGTTCTTCAAGCTGAGGTACGCCAAGACCTACGACGCGATGCTGGCCACACCGGTGGGGCCGCGCGAGGTGGCGGTCGGCGAGATCGCGTGGTCGCTGATCCGCGGCGGGCTGTACGCGACGGCCTTCCTGCTGGTCGCGGCGCTGGCCGGAGCGGTGCGGTCGTGGTGGGCGCTCGCCGCCCTGCCGGCGGCGGTGTTCATCGCGCTGGCCTTCTCGGCGATCGGCATGTTCGCGACCACGTTCATGCGCTCGTTCCTGGACTTCGACTACATCACGCTGGCGATCCAGCCCATGTTCCTGTTCTCGGCCACCTTCTTCCCGCTTGCGACCTATCCGGCCTCGATGCGCTGGGTGGTGCAGGCGACGCCGCTCTACCACGGTGTCGCGCTGGAGCGGTCGCTGATGCTGGGGGAGCTGGGCTGGGGCCTGCTCGTTCACGTGGCCTACTTGAGCGTGCTGGGCGTGGTCGGGGGGATCGGCGCCATGCGCCGCCTCGAGCGCCTCCTGCTCTCCTGACCCTCCGCGGTCGCCCGCCCGCGCCGTCCCCCCGCGCTGTCCCCGCCGCGCCGCCGCGTCCATGATCGCCGCCAGATCGCGGATTTCCCCGGTTTGGTGGGGGACAACCTCGATCTCGCGACGATCTTGAGAGCGACGCGGCGCCTGGTGGCGGCGCCGGGTGCGCGTGGAGTGCCTCGTGCTGGGCGGCGTCCGGGGGCAGTGCCGGGCTGACGTTAGGCTCGGATGTATGGCGGAATTCATCTACACCATGACGAAGGCGCGCAAGGCGCTCGGTGACAAGGTCATCCTGGACGACGTCTCGATGTCGTTCTACCCCTCCGCCAAGATCGGCATGGTCGGGCCCAACGGGGCGGGCAAGTCGACCATCCTCAGGATCATGGCGGGGCTGGACCAGCCCTCCAACGGCGAGGCGCGGCTCTCGCCCGGCTACACGGTGGGCATCTTGCAGCAGGAGCCCTCGCTGAGCGAGGACAAGACCGTGCTCGGCAACGTCGAGGAGGGCCTCGGCGAGATCAAGGTCAAGCTCGACCGGTTCAACGAGATCGCCGAGAAGATGGCGGTCGACTACTCCGACGAGCTGATGACCGAGATGGGCAAGCTGCAGGAGGACATCGACCACGCCGACGCCTGGGACCTCGACGCCCAGCTCGAGCAGGCGATGGACGCGTTGCGCTGCCCCCCGCCGGACGCTGACGTGACGGTTCTCTCCGGGGGAGAGCGCCGCCGGGTCGCGTTGTGCAAGCTGCTGCTGAGCAAGCCCGACCTGCTGCTGCTCGACGAACCGACCAACCACCTGGACGCCGAGAGCGTGCAGTGGCTGGAGCAGCACCTGGCCGCCTATCACGGCGCGGTGATCGCGATCACCCACGACCGGTACTTCCTGGACAACGTCGCGCAGTGGATCGCTGAGGTCGACCGCGGCCGGCTCTACCCTTACGAGGGCAATTACTCCACCTACCTGGAGAAGAAGCAGGAGCGCCTGCAGGTGCAGGGCCGCAAGGACGTCAAGCTCGCCAAGCGCCTGGCCGAGGAGCTGGCCTGGGTGCGGCAGAACGCCAAGGGCCGCCAGACGAAGTCGAAGTCGCGTCTGGCCCGCTACGAGGAGATGGCATCCGAGGCCGAGCGCACCCGCAAGCTCGACTTCGACGAGATCCAGATCCCGCCGGGCCCGCGTCTGGGCACGCAGGTGATCGAGGCAGAGAAGCTGAGCAAGGGCTTCGGCGACCGCCGGCTGATCGAGAACCTGTCGTTCTCGTTGCCCCGCAACGGCATCGTCGGTGTGATCGGCCCGAACGGGGTGGGCAAGACGACTCTGTTCAAGACCATCGTCGGGCTGGAGCCACTTGACGGCGGCAACCTGAAGCTCGGCGAGACGATCAAGATCGCCTACGTCGACCAGAGCCGTGCCGGGCTCGATCCGAAGAAGTCGGTCTGGGAGGTGGTCTCCGACGGGCTCGACCACATCAAGGTCGGCAACGTCGAAATGCCTTCTCGTGCCTACATCTCGGCGTTCGGGTTCAAGGGCCCGGATCAGCAGAAGCCGGCCGGAGTGCTCTCCGGCGGTGAGCGCAACCGGCTGAACCTGGCCATGACGCTCAAGATCGGCGGCAACCTGCTGATGCTCGACGAGCCGACCAACGACCTCGACGTCGAGACCCTGGGTTCGCTGGAGAACGCCCTGCTCGAGTTCCCCGGGTGCGCCGTGGTGATCTCCCACGACCGGTGGTTCCTGGACCGGGTGGCCACGCACATCCTGGCCTACGAGGGCGACGACGAGGACCCGGCCAAGTGGTACTGGTTCGAGGGGAACTTCGCCAGCTACGAGGAGAACAAGGTGGCCCGCCTCGGCCAGGACGCCGCCCGCCCCCACCGCGTCACTTACCGCAAACTCACCCGCGACTGAACCCGCTCATGCTCCGCGGGTGTACATCGGACAGCGTTGTCAGAGCCGCAAACGTGTACCCCTGCGGAGCATGAGCAGGTTCAGGGGAGGCGGATCATGCCTTCTTGGGCTACTGAGGCGACCAGTCGGCCATCGGCGGCGTAGATGCGGGCCGTGCCGAGGCCACGGGCGCCCTGGGCCGACGGGCTGGCCAGGTCGTTCAGCAGCCAGGCGTCCGCCCGCGCGGGGCGGTGGAACCACATCGCGTGATCCAGGCTGGCCATCTTGATCCCGGGTTCGGAGAACGTGTGCCCGTGCAGGCGCAGGATCGGTTCGAGCATCGAGTAGTCGCTGGCATAGGCCAGCACCGTGGCGTGCAGTGCAGGGGTGTCCAGCTCAGTGGGGATCGGCCCCCAGGTGCGCATCCACACCTGCAGCCGGGGCTGAGGGTCCGGAGCGGGCACCACGTACGAGGGCGGGGTGACGTGGCGCAGGTCCATCGGCCGCTCGCGCAACCAGCGCCGTGGGGCGTCCCCGGTCAGATGCGCGTAGCGCTCGGCCAGCGTGGGCAGGGTCTGCGGCTGCGGCACCCCCTGCGGCATCGGCTCGGCGTGCTCCAGCCCGGAGGCCGGGGCCTGGAACGAGGCGGCCAGGGTCAGGATCGCCCGCCCGTGCTGCAGGGCGTGCACCCGGCGGGCCGTGAACGAGTGCCCGTCGCGCAGCCGTTCCACCGAGAACGTGATCGGTTCGGTGTCGTCGCCGGCGCGCAGGAAGTAGGCGTGCATCGAGTGCACTGGGCGCTCGGTGCCGACCGGGTCGACCGTGCGCTGAGCGGCCACCAGCGCCTGAGCCAGTACTTGGCCGCCGTAGACCCGCCGCCACGGCTGGCGCTGGCTCACCCCGACGAAGGTGTCCTCGCCCAGCTCCGGCGCCGAACGCAGGTCGAGGATGTGCAGCAGGTGCTCGAGCGTGCCCGCCGGGGTGTTGTCGTCGGCGGAGGCCCGGTCGGACTGCGCGGTCACGTGTGCTCCTCGAGGTTGTGACGGGCCAGACATCCGATGACGTGGCCCGCATCATCATCCGCTGTCGGGGGGCGGTGCGAGAATTCGCCCATCAGTCCCGATCCCGGGGAGGCCGGCGTGAGGCGCACCATCTTCACCGACGAGCACGAGGCGTTGCGGGCCTCGGTGCGCGAGTTCCTCGACCGTAACGTGCGGCCGCGGCACGAGGAGTTCCTCGAGGCCAAGGCCATACCGCGCGAGATCTGGCTGGAGGCCGGCAAGCAGGGCTTCCTCGGCCTGCAGGTGCCCGAGGAGTACGGCGGTGGCGGGGTCGGCGACGACTACCGGTTCACCGCGGTGTGGGCCGAGGAACTGTCCGCGGTCTCGGCCGCGTTCAGCTCATGCATGGGCATCCACAGCGACGTTAACGCCCCCTACCTGGTGGAGCTGACCACCCCCGAGCAGAAGCAGCGCTGGTTGCCCGGCTTCTGCAGTGGCGAGATCGTCACCGCGATGGGGATGACCGAGCCGAGCGGCGGCTCCGACCTGGCGGCGCTGAAGACCACCGCCGTCCGCGACGGCGACACCTGGGTGCTGAACGGTTCCAAGACGTTCATCACCAACGGCTACAGCGCAGACCTGGTGATCGTCGCGGCGCGCACCGACCCGAGCAAGGGCGCCAAGGGCATCTCGCTGTTCGCCGTCGAGACCGGGATGGCGGGGTTCAGTCGCGGCCGTAAGCTGGACAAGGTGGGGCAGGACGAGTCCGACACCGCCGAGCTGTTCTTCGACACCGTGCGAATGCCGGCCGAGAACCTGATCGGCCAGCAGGACCGCGGCTTCATCCACATGATGGAGCGGCTACCGCAGGAACGCATCGGCGCCGCGGTGTGCAACATCGCTCACGTGGCGACGATCCTCACCGAGACCATCGCCTACGCCAAGGAGCGCAAGGCATTCGGGCAGCCGATCGGCACGTTCCAGCACAACAAGTTCAAGATCGCCGAGCTGGTGACCGCGGTCGAGGTGGCGCAGGCCTTCGTGGACCAGTGCGTGATGGCGCACGTCGCCGGTGAGCTGACCGCGGTCGAGGCCGCGAAGGCCAAGTGGTGGACGGCGCAAGTGCAGAACGACGTGCTCGACGAGTGCGTCCAGCTGCACGGCGGCTACGGGTTCATGAACGAGTACCGGGTGGCTCGGGCCTGGCGCGACGCCCGGGTGACCAAGATCTGGGCCGGATCGAACGAGATCATGAAGGAGCTCATCGGCCGGGACCTCGGCCTGTGACCGGGCTTGAGCACGCGCCAGGGAAGCGGTTCGAGGGCAAGGTCGCGCTGGTCACCGGTGCCAGTCGCGGCATCGGGCTGGCCATCGCAGTCCGTCTGGTCGCCGAGGGCGCCCAGGTCGTGATCACTGCCCGCGGGGCAGAGGCGCTGGCCGAGGCCGTCGCCGTCCTCGGCGGGCCCGAGCACGCCGTGGCCGTGCCCGGCAGGGCGGACGACGCCGACCATCGTCACGCAGCCCTCACGGCTGCGGTGGAGACCTTCGGCGGCCTCGACGTTCTGGTCAACAACACCGGGATCAACCCGGTGGCCGGGCCGCTGACCTCCACCCCCGAGGCCGCTCTGGCCAAGACCTTCGCGGTGAACGTGGGCGCGGCCATCGCGTGGACCGGCGACGCGCTCGCGGCCGGGCTCGGGCGTCGTCCGGGTGCGGCAGTGGTGAACGTCGCCTCGGTCGCCGGGCTGGCCCCAGCGCCGCCGATCGGGGCCTACGGGGCGAGCAAAGCCGCCTTGATCCACGCCACCGCGCAGCTCGCCCTCGAGCTCGCGCCGGCGGTGCGGGTCAACGCGGTGGCCCCGGCCGTGGTCAGGACGGCGTTCGCGAGCATGCTCTATGAGGGCCGCGAGGCGCAGATCCTGACCGGTTACCCACTCGGTCGGCTCGGAGACCCGGCAGACGTCGCAGCAGCGGTAGCGTTCCTGGCTTCCGGGGATGCTGCGTGGGTCACCGGGCAGACTCTGGTGCTGGACGGGGGCAGCATGCTGACGAGTGGGCTGACTGGAGGGTTGTCCGCAGAATGAGCAGCATCGCGACGTCCATGCAGGCGTGGCAGGTGACGAAGCTCGGCGAGCCGACCGACGTGCTGCGTCAGGTCGAGCTTGCCGTGCCCGAGCCCGGCCCTGGGCAGGTCCTGATCGAGGTCTGGTCGAGTGGGCTCAACTTCGCCGACGTACTTCTGACCCGTGGCCACTATCAAGAACGTCCCCCGCTGCCGTTCACGCCCGGGCTGGAGATGTGCGGTCTCGTGGTCGCGGTTGGGCCGGGCATCTCGCCGCACACGGTCGGTGAGCGCGTGATCGGCACGGTGGCCCTGCCGCACGGGGCGCTCGCCCGCTACGCCGTGGCCCAGGCCTCCGACGTCTACCCGGCACCGCCCGGCCTGGACGACGCCCATGCCTCGGCCCTGCACATCGCCTACCAGACGGCCTGGTTCGGCCTCTACCGCCGGGCCGGCCTGCACGTGGGCGAGAACGTGCTGGTGCACGCCGCCGCGGGAGGTGTCGGGAGCGCCGCGGTGCAGCTGGCTAAGGCGGCCGGGGCCCGGGTGATCGGCGTGGTCGGCGATCCCCGCAAGGCGGACGTCGCGCGCCGGCTCGGCTGCGCGGCGGTGGTCGACCGCAGTAGTCAGGATGTGGTCGATGCGGTGCGCCAGGTGGTGGGCGAGCGCGGCGTCGACGTGGTGTTCGATCCGGTGGGCGGCGCCGCCTACGAGGCCTCGACGAAGCTGATTGCCTTCGAGGGGCGGATCGTGGTGGTCGGCTTCGCCAGCGGCCAGATCCCGACCCCGGCGCTCAACCACGCGCTGGTGAAGAACTACTCGATCCTCGGTCTGCACTGGGGGCTCTACCGGTCGAAGGCGCCAGACCTGGTGAAGCGCTGCCATGAGGACCTGTCGCGGTTGGTCGGAGCCGGCGCGGTGCGTCCGTTGCTCTCGGCTCAGGTGCCGTTCGGCCAGGTCCCCGAGGGACTGCGCGCGCTGGGTGCGGGGGAGAGCGTCGGACGGATCACAGCGGTGCCGCCCGGGTGAGCCACGTGGGCACTCGATTGAGCCGGCTGTCGCCCGTCGAAGGGGTGGTCCACGGGGCAGGGGGCGGGAACGGCGGCAGAGACCCCTCCCCTCCACCGACGTTCACCAGCCCCCTCTGGCCCCGGTCCGCCCCCCGTCCCGTGACCCCCGTGTGGTGTTCTCTCGGCCCAACCGTTCATTCGCGTCAGGCCACCGATCCGTTACACAGTGATCTCAGAGGTATTCGGAGCGTGCCAAACTAGCCCGTCCGTGGTCGACCAAAGTCGGCACAACCTCACCGATCCGGTCGAATCCGGCGCCCACGGTATGACCCTGCGCGAACCGGAAGTGGATCCCCTCCAGGATCACCGCAATCTTGAAGTAGCCGAACGAGACGTACCAGGGCAGCGGGCTCAAGTCGACTTCCGGCCCGCCGTCGGCCGCGGCGGCAGTGGCGTACCAGTCGGACAGGGTGGCGCCGTCGGGGAAGCCGGCCTTCGGGCCGACCGCATTCACTACCGGATTGTCGATCCGGCCCAGGCCGTCCCAATAGGCGAGCAACAGGCCGAGGTCAGCCAGCGGATCGCCGACCGTGGCCATCTCCCAGTCCAGGACGGCGCGCACCGCGAGCGCATCCGGCGCCCCGGGCGGTGCCACCACCAGGTTGTCCAGCCGGAAGTCGCCGTGTACCACGCTGCGCCCGCAACCGGCGGCCGGCTGCGGCACCGAGGACGCCAGGGCATCGCGCAGGGTCTCGATGCCGGGCAGGTCGCGGCTGAGCGAGGCCTCCAACTGAGCCGACCAGCGCCGCACCTGGCGCGCCATGAATCCCTCTGCGCGGCCGAAGTCGGCCAGCCCGGCGGCGTCCACGTCGACGGCGTGCAGCCGGGCCAGCACCTCCATCATCGCCCGGGCGACGTGCTGCCGGGCGCTGTCGTCCAGCCCGGCCAGGTCGTCCCGGTGGCGCAGGATCGCCCCGTCCACGAAGGCCATCAGATAGAACGGCGCCCCGGTCACTCCCGCGTCGAGGCACGCGGCCAGCGGTTCGGGCACCGGGACGGCGCCGCCGGCGAGCGCCGAGATCACCCGGTACTCGCGGCTCATGTCGTGCGCCGTGGCCAGCACATGGCCCAACGGTGGACGACGCAGCACCAGGCGCCGCCTTCCGTCGTCGAGCAGGTAGGTCAGGTTGGAGCGGCCGCCGGCGATCAGGGTGGCCCGCGGTGGCCCGGCGAGCAGGCCGGGGGCGGCGGTGTCCAGCCATGTGGTGACGGCCGGTAGATCGAGCCCGGGAAGGTCCATACGCCTCACGGTACGCGGGCTGCTGCCGGCCGCCCGGGCCCTCGTGCCGGGCGCAGGAGCTCGGGTCTCCGGGGCTCTGCGCGCAGCGTGCGGGACAGGCCGGGGGCGGTGTAGACGGCGGCGCTGACCCGGTCGAGGTCCATCCGCCCGCTCCAGCAGGGCAGCCCGGTGGAGCGGGCCCAGGCCGCGCTGCGCGCCCTGACCGACGTCGTGGTCGAGGTGCTCGGGGTGGCAGGCGACGGCGTCCGGCCCGGGTGGTGCGGGTGCCGCCGGCCGAGTGGGCGATCGGTGGCGAGCCCGCGGCGGTGGTGCGCGCGCAGGAGGTGCAGGCCCGGCCCGGCATGATGTGCGGCGTGAGTCGACACCGGGTGATGACGCCGTTGCGCTGGTCCGACATGGACGCCTACGGGCACGTGAACAACGTGCAGTTCCTGCGCCTGATCGAGGACGCCCGGGTGGTGGCCTTCGCCGCTGCCGGCAGCGACGAGGGTGGCTCGCTGGTGGACACCGGGCTGCTGGTCTCGGGGCAGCGGATCGAGTATCTGCGCCCGCTGGTCTACCGGACGGAGCCGGTGGCGATCGACCTGTGGGTGACCCAGCTGGCGGTGGCCAGTTTCGACCTCGGCTACGAGGTGGCCGAGGAGGACGGCTCCGTGGTCTACGCGCGGGCGGAGACCACACTGGTGCTCTATGACCTGGCCGGGCACCGGCCGCGGCGGATGAGCGAGACCCAACGGGCGCGGCTGGAGACCTGGCGCGACGCGCCGATCACCTGGCGCCATCGCGGGCCGGGGCGCTGAGGCTCCGGAGGCCCATGCTCAGGAACGCCGTCCCTTCGTGGTCACCGCGTCGTCCACGCTGGTGAAGATCGGGAAGGTGTGGTGCAGGCCGGTGATGGTGAGCACCTCGGCCACCGCACCCTGACAGCCGGCCAGGGCCACCCCGCCACCCCCGGCGCGCATCCGGCGCAGGCCGCTGATCAGCACGCCCAGGCCGGAGGAGTCCAGGAAGGTCAGCTGCTCCAGGTCGACGATCACACAGGCGCCGGGCTCCTCGGTGGCGATCTCCTCGAACACTCGGCGCACCGGCGGGCCGGTGTAGAGATCCAGCTCACCGCGCACCGCCACCACGTGACACCCGTCGCGGTGAATCGTGCCCACCACGACGTCCAGAACGTGCGCCCCCGACAGCCGTTCCGACCCCTGCCGTTCCTGCTGCCGTTCCACGCCGCCTCCCTCGGTCAGTGCGGCGTGTCCTCCCGTTGGTTCACCAGGCTGATCGCCGCGCGTTCCAGGTAGTCCCACAGAGTCGCCGCGTGACGTGGAGCCAGTCGCAGTTCCTCGACCGCCGCTTTCATGTGCGCCAACCAGTGGTCCCGGGCGATCGGCCCGACCGGAAACGATGCGTGTCGCATCCGTAGCCGAGGGTGACCGCGCTGCTCACTGTACGTCGTAGGGCCGCCCCAGTACTGCTCGAGGAACATCCGGAGCCGTTCCTTGGCCGGCTCGAGGTCCTCGCCCGGGTACATCGGACGTAGCAGCGTGTCCTCGGACACGCCCTGATAGAACCGGTCGACCAACCGCACGAAGGTCTCATGCCCGCCGATCTGTTCGTAGAAACTCCGGGCGTCGGTGTCCTCGGGTGGTGTCTGGGTCACCGCTCCAGTGTGAGGGATCGTCTCCCAGCGGCGGACCCGGCACCGTCGAACCCACCTCGCCAAGATCACCGCCAGATCGCACTCTCTACCCACCAACTGGGGGAAGAGTGCGATCTCACGACGATCAACGGGGGTAGCCGGCGGGTGGCGGGCGGCGGCGGGAGGGCGGCGGAGGGAGGGCGGGCGGTGCGGCGGTAAAACGTTGCCTAGGCCGGGGGGCCGGGGGCGGTGGCACCGGTCACCGGGGCCACCGCGATCTCCTCGGCCCCGAGCTGGTCCATCACCCGGCGGCGCAGCTCACGGGCGACGTCCCACTGTCGCAGCGGCTCGGTCTTGACCACGAGGCGCAGCACCACGCCGTCCGCCGTCACCTGCTCGACCCAGAGTTCCGGCTCGTCCAGCAGCAGCGGGCCGAACTGCACGTCCTGGCGCAACTCGGCGGCAGCGTCACGCAGCACCTGCTCGGCCCGGGCGACGTCGTGCTGGTGGGCGATCGCGACATCGAGCAGGGCCCGCGCCCAGCCCTGGGAGCGGTTGGCCACACGCAGGATCTCGCCGTTGCGCACGTACCAGATCGTGCCGTCCGAGCCGCGCAGCCGGGTCACCCGCAGTCCGACCGCCTCCACCACGCCGGAGGCGCCACCCAGGTCGACCACGTCACCCACGCCGTACTGGTCCTCGACCATCATGAACAGGCCGCTGATCACGTCCTTGACCAGGGACTGGGCCCCGAATCCGGCGGCCACCCCGACGATGCTCGCGCCGGCTAGGAGCGGGGCGACCGGGATGTACAGCACGTCGAGCAGGGTGAGCAGCACCACGGCCGTGATCACGGCCGTGGCCACACTCTTCAGCACCGAGGCGGTGGTGCGGGCCCGCTGCTCGCGCCGCTCAGACAGCAGCGGGGCAGCGACCAGGCGCGCGGTGGAGGCCGGGCCGCGATCGTCAAGCTTGGCCAGCCCGGCAGTGCCCGAGGCGATCCCTTCGGCCACGCGGTCGATCAGGCGATGCAGCAGGTACCGGGCGAAGATCCCGATCAGCAGGATCGCCACGATCTTCAGCGGCGGGCCGAACAGCGGCTCCGCCCAGCTCGGCACGCTCACCCCAGGTCCAGCCCGGTCTGGTGCGCCGCGAACGCCATCGTCTCGGCGGACAGGGCGATGCTGCGCGACACCGAGCGGGCGCCGTGGCCCACGTCCTTCTCGCAGCGCAGCAGGATCGGTGCATCACCGGACGTGGCGTGCTGCAAGGCCGCGCACAGCTTGCGGGCGTGCAGGGTGTCGACCCGGGTGTCGCCCTCGAACACGGTGAACAGGGTTGCCGGGTAGGGGGTTCCGGGGTGCACGTGGTGGTAGGGGGAGTAGCTCAGCAGCCAGCCGAACTCCTCCGCGACGGTGGCCGAGCCGTACTCCACGTTCCAGGTCACGCCGAGGCCGAACAGCTCGTAGCGCACCATGTCGAGCAGCGGCGCCGAGCAGACCACCGCCCGGTAGAGGTCAGGACGGCGGGTGAGCGCGGCGCCGACCAGCAGCCCGCCGTTGGAGCCGCCGCTGATGCACAGCTGCTCGCGGGTGGTGACGCCGCGGTCGAGCAGCCACTGCGCAGCGGCCTCGAAGTCCTCGTAGACGTGATGCTTGTGCGCCAGCATGCCGTCCCGGTGCCAGGCCTCGCCCTCCTCGCTGCCCCCGCGCAGGTTGGTGATCACATAGACGCCGCCGGCCTCCACCCAGGCCAGGATGCTCGCCGAGTAGGCCGGGGTGAGCGAGACCCCGAATCCGCCGTAGCCGTAGAGGATGGTCGGCCGCGGACCGGGCGTCGCACCCGTGTCGTCGCGGGTGATCACGAACATGCGCACGGTCGTGCCGTCGGCCGAGCTGCAGGCCACCTGGCGGGTGGTCACCTCCACCGTGGGGACGACGCCGGGCGGGGAGGCGAACAGCGCGGTCTCGCCGGTCCGGCCGTCGTAGCTGTAGATGTGCTGCGGCATGGTGTGGTCGGTGTAGCCGAACCAGACCACAGGGCCGCCCTCGGGTCGCTCGACCAGCCCGCCGAGGCTGCCCAGCCCGGGCAGGGAGACCCGGCCCCGCTCGCCGGGCAACTGCGCCCCGGTGGCCAGGTCGTGCACAGTGAGTTCGGAGACGGCGTGCCGGGTCCACGAGGCGAGCAGTAGCGGAGCGGCGAGCTCACCACCGTCCACGATCGCGGCGTCCTCAAGCACCGCGTCGCCGTCCGGACCGCCCTCGACCAGCAGGTCGCGCCAGGTCTCCGGGCCGGGGTCGAGCGGGTCGGTGACCGCCACGCGCCGGCGCGGTGCGTCGAGGTCGGTGGTGACGTACAACCGACCGTCCCGGCCCACGGAGACATCGGTCTGCGCGTCCAGCCCGACGGTGACCGCGTGCAGGTCGGGGTGTTCGAGCACCGCGCCGTTGCCGGCCTCGGCGGCCAGGTCGGCGATCCAGAGGTCGTTGCGCGGGGCGGTGCCGGTGGCGGCGGAGACGGTGAGCCAGCGTCCCTCCCGGGAGACGCTGACCCCGTAGTAGCTGCGGATGTCCTGCCCGGCGCCGAAGATCTCGACGTCGGTGGCCGGGTCGGCGCCCAGGCGATGCAGGTAGACCCGGCGGTGGAGCTGCTGCTCGGCCTCGGGCAGGCCTTCGGGTGCCAGCCGGCGCACGTAGTAGTAGGCGTGCCCGCCCGGCAGGAAGGCCACGGGGGAGTAGCGGGCCCGGTCGATCGGCCCGTCCACCTCGGCGCCTGTGGCCACCTCGATCACCCGCAGCACGCTCTCCTCGGTGCCGCCGGTGGAGACCTGGTAGGCGATCAGGTCGCCCTCCTTGCTCGGCTGCCAGGTGTCGAGGGTGGTCAGCCCGCTGGCGTCGATCGCCATCGGGTCGATCAGCACGCGCTCGGTGCGGACGCCGTTCGGCCCGGGTTCGGCGACCAGCAGGACGGCGTGCTCCTGGTCGGGTTCGCGGCGCATCTGGAAGCGGCGCTCGCCACGCCAGATCGGGACGCCGATCATGCCGGAGGCGAGCAGCTCACCGATCCGGGTCCCGGCGCGATCCTGCCCGGGCCAGGTGGCCATCTGCTCGGCGTAGAGCTGGTCCTGGGCCTGTGACCAGGCACGGGTCTCCTCCGAGGAGGCGTCCTCGAGCCAGCGGTAGGGGTCGGCGACCGGCTGTCCGTGCAGGGTCTCGACCAGGTCGGAGCGGGGGGCCAAGGGGTAGGTCACACCGGTCAGGGTAGGCCGCTCGTACCGTGCGAGGAGATGAGGCTCACCCGATCCAGACGGAGGAACGACTTGCCAGCGCAGACCGGGATCCGCTGAAATGGGCCGTCAACATAGGTAAGGCTTACCTAACTATGGAGGTCCGCGAGGTGCTCGCCAACTATCTGGTGGGACTGCGTGAGGGGCTCGAGGCGTCTCTGGTCGTGGTCATCCTGGTCGCCCATCTGGTGCGCACCGGCCGGAGCGGGCTGCTGCCGGCTATCTGGGCCGGTGTCGGCATCGCGGTGGGTCTCTCACTCGGGTTCGGGGCCCTGCTCACCTTCGGCCCCCGGGGGCTGACCTTCCAGGCACAGGAGATCATCGGCGGCGGCCTGTCCATCGTCGCGGTCGGCTTCGTGACCTGGATGGTGCTCTGGATGGCCACCGCCGCCCGGGGAATGTCCCGGGAGCTGGCAGGTCGGGTCGACGTCGCCGCAACGGCGGGCCGGCGCAGCCTGGTGCTGGTGGCGATGCTGGCCGTCGGCCGTGAGGGTCTGGAGACGGCGCTGTTCCTCTGGGCCGCCACGCGGGCGGCGTCGAGCCGCACCGAATCGACCTCCGTGCCGCTGGTCGGCGCACTGCTCGGCCTGATCACTGCGGTGGCGGTCGGCTGGCTGGTCTACCGCGGGGCGCTGCGGCTGAACCTCTCCCGGTTCTTCGCCTGGACCGGCGGCTTCCTGATCGTGGTCGCCGCCGGCGTGCTGTCGTACGGCGTGCACGACCTGCAGGAAGCCCGAGTGCTGCCCGGGCTGAACACCCTGGCGTTCGACATCAGCGACGTCCTGGAGCCCTCGACGGTTCTGGCCACCGTGCTGAAGGGGGTCCTCAACTTCTCCCCGGCCACCACGGTGCTCGAGGCCACGGCCTGGACCGCCTACATCGTCATCGTTCTGCCGGTGTTCATCCGTCGGATGCGCGCCACCCCCACCCGGGCCCCGGCGCACGACACCGCCGCTGCCACGACCCCAGGAGTCTCCGCGTGACCGGTCGTCGACGTCCCTGCGCCGTGCCCATTGCTGTCGCCGCCGCGGCGACGGCGTTCGCCCTGGTGGGATGCACCAGCAATGCCTCCACCGGAGCCGAGGACGCGAGCGCCGCGCCGGGCGCGCTCTCGGTGACCTCCACCGACGACGCCTGCCGCCTCTCGGCGGTCGAGGCGCCCTCGGGCAGCCTGAGGTTCACGGTGGCGAACGAGGGGAGCAAGGTCACCGAGTTCTATCTACTCGCCGAGGACAAGCTGCGCATCGTCGGTGAGGTCGAGAACATCGGCCCGGGCCTCACCCGGGACCTCGTGCTCAAGGCGGCCCCCGGCACCTACTACACCGCCTGCAAGCCGGGGATGAAGGGCGCAGGGATCCAGGCCGTCTTCAACATCGCGGACTCGGGTGCCGACCTGACGCCCGTGGGGGCCGACGCGGACCTGGTGGCCCAGGCGAACACCCTGTACGGCGCCTACGTGAAGGATCAGACGGAGCAGCTGGTCGCCAAGACCGAGGAGTTCGTCGCCGCCTACACGGACGGCCGCGACGACGAGGCCCGCGCGCTGTATCCGGTGGCGCGGGTGCACTGGGAACGGATCGAGACCGTGGCTGAGTCGTTCGGCGACCTCGACCCGCGGATGGACGCGCGCGAGGCCGACCTCGAGCCGGGCCAGGCCTGGACCGGGTGGCACGTGATGGAGAAGGACCTGTGGCCGCAGGCCTCCGGCTACACCGCCTTCACCCCCGCACAGCGCACAGCGATGGCCGAACTGCTGGTCGCCGATACCGCCGCGCTTTTCGACCGCACCCGGACCATGACCTTCACCGCCGACCAGATCGGCAATGGCGCCAAGGGACTGCTCGATGAGGTGGCCACCGGCAAGGTCTCCGGCGAGGAAGAGGCCTGGAGTCACACCGACCTATGGGACTTCCAGGCCAACGTGGACGGCGCCCGGGTCGCCTGGGAGGGTCTGAGCCCGTTGCTGAAGACGCGCGATGCCGCCCTCGACACGCAGGTCAAGGAGCGCTTCGCCGCGTTGCAGGCGCTGCTGGACACGCATCGCTCGGGCGAGGGGTTCGTGCTGTACACCACTCTGGACACGGCGGAGGTCAAGGCGCTGTCCGACGCCGTCAACGCTCTCAGCGAACCGGTGTCGAAGATCACGGCCGCGGTGATCTGACGTGCCCGGGTCGCGCGAGACCGGCCGCCTCAGCCGCCGGCACTTCCTCGGAGCGGCGGGCGGTGCCTTCGCCGCGGCGGGGGTCGCCGGCGGCACGGCCGCGGCGGGCCACGCCCCTGCGGAGCCCACCGACGCCTCCTACCCGGGGCCGGCAGCGTTGCCCTTCCACGGGGAGCGCCAGGCGGGAATCCTCACCCCGGCCCAGGACCGGCTGCACTTCGCGGCCTTCGACGTCACGACCGACTCCCGCGAGGACGTCGTGGCGCTGCTGCGGGCATGGACCGCCGCGGCGGCCGACCTGACCCAGGGCCGGCCGGTCTCCTCTGGTGGCGCCGTTTCCTACGAGGCACCTCCGCTGGACACCGGGGAAGCGGCCGATCTGCCCGCCTCCCGGCTGACGATCACGATCGGGTTCGGCCCGGGCCTCTTCGCCGACGCCGACGGCAAGGACCGGTTCGGCCTGGCCGGCCGTCGGCCGGCGGCGTTGAGCCGTTTGCCACATTTCCCGGCCGATGCACTCGACCCCCGGCGCAGTGACGGGGACCTGTGCGTGCAGGCCTGCGCCGACGATCCGCAGGTGGCGGTGCACGCCGTCCGCAACCTCTCCCGGATCGCCTTCGGGACTGCGGCGCTGCGCTGGGCGCAACTGGGGTATGGGCGTACGTCGTCCACTTCGACCGCGCAGACGACGCCGCGCAATCTGTTCGGCTTCAAGGACGGCACCGCGAACCTCAAGGCGGAAGAGGCCGAGGCTACGCGGCAGCACCTGTGGGTCGGCGCGGACGACGATCCGCGGGCGGCCTGGCTGGCCGGCGGCTCCTACCTGGTGGCCCGCAGGATCAGCATGAACATCGAGACCTGGGACCGCACCTCGCTGCGCGAACAGGAGGCGATCATGGGCCGGGATCGGCCAGAGGGGGCACCACTGTCCGGCGGCGACGAGTTCACCAAGCCGGACTTCGCCGCGGCAGGCGGGGACGGCGCGCCATTGATCCCCCAGGTGTCGCACGTGCGGCTCGCCCACCCCGACTCCAACAGCGGCCACCGCATGCTGCGCCGCGGCTACAACTTCACCGACGGCAGCGACGCGCTCGGCCGGCTGGACGCCGGGCTGTTCTTCGTCGCGTTCATGCGCGACCCGCGGACCCAGTACGTACCGGTGCAGACCCGGTTGTCCAGGGACGACCTGATGATGGAGTACATCAAGCACACCGGATCGGCGCTGTTCGCCGTGCCGCCGGGGGTCGCTGACGGCGAGTTCGTCGGACAGCACTTGTTCACCGCGTGAGGCAGTCGTCCCGGCGAGACGCGCTCGCAGAAGTCCGCGTATCGCCCGCGGTCTGGCAGGATGCCCAAGCGTGAGTGACGCCAATGCGACCCACGTCTCGCCCGAACCCGACCCGAGGGGTGCCCCGGTGACCCCTGAACCGGTGCAGCCTGCTCAGAAGCCTCGCCCAGCGCGGGGCTCCGAACACCAGGCTGCCCGCCCGGAGCAGCCTGAGCTCCGGCCTGCCGTGGATGCACCCCGGCCGCCGCAGGCCCCGGTCAAGGCCCCGGTGGCTCCGGCGGCTCCGGCGAAGACCCCCGCCGTCCCCGCGGCCCCGGCGAAGACCCCGGCCCCGGCGAAGGCTCCGGCGGCCCCCGCCGCTCCGGCGAAGGCTCCGGCGCCCGCTGCCCCGGCGGCCCCCGCCGCTCCGGCGAAGGCTCCGGCGCCCGCCCACGCTGCGCCCGCTCATGCAGCCCCAGCGGCGGCTCAGTCGCGCCCGGCTCAGGCCGAGCAGCCGCGCTCTGGGCAGGGCGAGCGGGCCGCGGCCAAGCGTGCCGCCGTCCGCACCGAGAGCGAGGAGAGCCTCTTCCCCTCCCTGGTGGAACTGGCCCAGGCCTACGGCGTGGCCACCGAGTTCTGGGACTGGCAGGGCCGCCACACGACCGTGCCCCGCTCGACCATCCTCGCGGTGCTCGCCGCGCTCGATGTCGACGCGTCCTCCGAGGCTGCGATCGCCCGCTCCCTGGTACTGGTGCGCGAGCGACCCTGGCGCCAGGTGTTGCCCGACGTCCTGGTGGTGCGCGAGCGCGCCCGCAGCCGGGTCGCCGTCCACGTCGACCACGGCAGCGAGGTCGAGGTGCGGGTCGCCCTCGAGGACGGCACGAGTGAGATCGTGCTGGCCCAGGAAGAGCGCTGGGTCGACCCGAAGATGATCGAGGGCCGGCTCGTGGGGGAGGCGACCTTCACCATCCCGGCCGACCTGCCACTCGGCTGGCACAGGCTGCAGGCCCGGTTCCCCGGGGGTGAGGACGACCGCCCGCTGGTGGTCACCCCGCAGCGGGTCGATCTGCCCAAGGCCATGGCCGACAAGCGCGCCTGGGGCTTCATGACCCAGCTCTACTCGGTGCGCTCGCAGTACTCCTGGGGACTCGGCGACCTCTCGGACCTGACTGAGCTGGCCACCTGGAGCGCACGCGATCACGGCGCCGACTTCGTACTGCTCAACCCCATTCACGCAGCCGAGCCGATCGCCCCGATGGAGCCCTCGCCGTACCTGCCCACCACGCGGCGCTTCGTGAACCCGATCTACCTGCGGGTCGAGGACATCCGCGAGGTCGCCTACATGCCCTCGACCGACCGCGCGCTGATCGAGTGGCAGGCCGAGGCGATGCGCGGCCTGAACATCGACCCGGGAGAGCTCGACCGCGACGGTGTCTGGGAGGCCAAGCGCGCCGCACTGGAGACCGTCTTCGCCCAGCCGCGCTCGCGGGCGCGTCAGGCCTCCTTCGAGGCGTTCTGCGATCGCGAGGGCGAGGGGCTGCTCGACTTCGCCACCTGGTGCGCCCTGGCCGAGCGTTATGGCCTGCCGATGGCCACCTGGCCCGCGCATGCCCTCGACGCGCGCTCACGCGCCGTCGGCCAGCTGCGCGAGGAGCTGGCCGAGCGGGTGCAGTTCTACATGTGGCTTCAGTGGTGCCTGGACGAGCAGCTCGCCGCCGCGCAGCGGCTGGCCCGCGAGGCCGGCATGGGGCTGGGCATCGTGCACGACCTCGCGGTCGGGGTGCACCCGGACGGCGCCGACGCCTGGGCACTCGCCGACGTGCTCGCCGGTGACGTCACCGTCGGGGCCCCGGCCGATGCGTTCAACCAGCAGGGCCAGGACTGGAGCCAGCCGCCGTGGCGGCCGGACCGGCTCGCTCAGCTCGGCTACGCCCCCTACCGCGACATGCTGCGCACGGTGCTGCGTCATGCCGGCGGCCTGCGGATCGACCACATCATCGGCCTGTTCCGGCTGTGGTGGATCCCGCGCGAGGCCGGCGCCGCGCAGGGCACCTATGTGCGCTACGACCACGAGGCGCTGATCGGCATCCTGGCGCTCGAGGCACACCGGGCCGGCGCGTTCGTGGTCGGTGAGGACCTGGGCACCGTGGAGCCGTGGGCCCGCGACTACCTGCGCGAGCGGGGGCTGCTGGGCACCTCGATCCTGTGGTTCGAGCGCGACCAGCAGGGGCGTCCGCTGCCGCCGCAGGCCTGGCGCGAGCTGTGCCTGGCCACGGTCACGACCCACGATCTGCCGCCCACGGCCGGGTACCTGGCCGGGGAGCACATCGAGCTGCGCGACCGGTTGGGTCTGCTCACCCGAGACGTGGCCGAGGAGATCCGGGTGGACGAGGCCGACCGGGCCGCCGTGCTCGCCCAACTGCGGGAGCTGGGGCTGCTCGGCGAGCAGTCCAGCGAGCGCGAACGGGTAGAGGCGCTGTACCGGTTCCTCACCTGGACCCCCGCGAAGCTGCTCGGGGTCGCCCTGTCCGACGCGGTGGGAGACCGGCGCACCATGAACCAGCCGGGCACCTCCGACGAGTACCCCAACTGGCGGCTACCCCTGGCCGACGGCGTGGGTCGCCCGGTGCTGCTGGAGGACGTCATGGCCTCCGTCCGCTCTGCCTCCCTCGCCCGCACCGTCAACGGCCGCTAAGAGCCCCTCCGCGCCTCCTCCATGATTGTGTGCGGTCGAAGATGGCCCATAAGAGCCACATTCACCGCACAGAATCGTGAATGATCAGACGGCGCCGGCGGAGGCCTGGCGGTGGGCCTGGGCGACCTGGCGCATGAAGGCCTGTGGGGCGAGGCGCAGACCGAGGACTGGGATGCGCAGCACCAGGCGGCGGTCGAGGGTGACCTCGTTCTGGCGCAGGGCATCGTCCACCGGGTTCAGCGCGCGGGCGTGATGTCCGCCGTCGATCTCGATCACCAGGCCGATGTCCTCCCACTCGACATCGAGGTAGATCCGACCGCCTGGGCCGGTACGCACGACCTGGCGGGACGGCTCTGGCAACCCGTACTCGCGGCACAGCCGGGCGAAGTCGAGTTCCCCCAGCGACTGGGCGCCGTCGCAGACGTCGCGGAGCACCTGGTCGAGCAGTTCACGGCGAGGGCTGTAGCGCACTGACCGCCACACCGCGAGAAGCCGGCCGGGCAGCACCAGGCGTTGCTGCACCGGCAGGCACACCAGCAGAGCTGCCTGGCGGTCGCTGCATGCCCATTGCGCCGCGTGGATCGTCGCCCACTCGGGGCGCACTCGCGGAAGACCGGTCGGCAGGGCAGGGGCAAGCCGGCGGCAACGGCGCACCCGCACACCCTCGATCGAGCGTGGGTGCGTTCCCGCCGGCACCGAGACGTCGATCATCTGTGGGGTGAATCCGGCCAGGCCGGAGGCGACGAGGGCTGCGACTCCGTCCAGCACCGCACCGGAGCCGCTCTCCCACACGGCTCGCCAGAGCAGTCCCAGCCCCGACACCGGACCGGGACCGATGACGACGGTGTGCCGTCCGGCCGGTATCCAGCGTCCGGCCGCGACCTCGCCACGGATGGCCCCGGGCCCGATGCCTGTAGCACGGAGATCGGCACGATGTGCGACTCCTCCGTGAAGGGCTGCCAGCGCCGTGCCTTGCTCCGCCCGGAATCTCCGCCCAGCCGCCCGCATCGACGGCTGAGCGCGTGATGGCCGCTGTAGGGACGCCGCGGAAGGCTGCGCCTGTTCGCGCGGACGGCCCCGGCGTGCACTCGACGGCAGCGCAGCCAGCTGCCCTGACCCTGCAACTTCAGTTCCCACACACCCAAACCCCGCCCCGCCCTGCCCCCTTGCCGCTTGACCCCTGTGGATAACCGATTCGGTGCGGTGGATGTGGCGCTACTAGACCATGTTCGACCGCACACAAATCTTTGGCGGTGGGAGGGGACGGGAGGGGGGGTGGGGGAGGGGAGGGGGTTCAGGTGGGGTCTGCGGCGTCGCGGGTTTGGACGCGGAGGGCGCGGACGAGGCCGTCCAGTCCCTCGGCGACCAGGCGGGCCAGGGAGGGCTCGGGGGAGATCGTGTCCAGCCAGGCCTGTGTTCTGGCCACCAGCTCGGGGCTGGCCAGCTGCGAGGGGAACAGGCCCTCCACGATCTGGGAGGCCATCTCGCTGGTCCGCTCCGACCAGACCTGTTCCAGCGCAGCGAAGTACGGCTCCACGTAGGGCTCGAGCAGCGCCGTCTCGTGCACCCGGACGAAGCCACGGATCACCGCCGCCTGGACGGCGTTCGGCAACTCGTCGGTGGCCATCACACTCGCCCACGCCTCGCGCTTGGCCTGCGGGGTGGGGATGCTGGCCCGCGCGCTGACCGCGCGCAGCCGGCCGGCCGCCGTGTCGTCGCGGTCCTGCTCTGCCTCGATGTCGACCTCGCCGGCCCGCCCCGCGGCGACCAGGCTGGACAGCAGCGTCCAGCGCATCTCGGTGTCGATCGCCAGACCGGTGATCGGTGCTGTCCCGTCGAGCAGCCCGGCCACGGCGTCCAGATGCGGCGCGAGCCGGGCCTGGCCGGCGAACGCCCTGGCCAGCAGCAACTGGGCGTCGCTGCCCGGCGCTGCCCGGCGCAACAGCTCCAGCAGCCGGCCTGAGGCGTCGTCACGGGTGGCGTCCCGGTGCTGCGGCGCCAGGTAGACGCCGAGCGCGGCCGTGAGCTGGTGCAGCAGGTTCTGCTGCACGCTCGGGTCGGTCACCGACATCAGGTGGCGCAGCACCAGGTCGATGAAGGTGCGCGGGCCGAGCTCTCCGTCGCGGGTCATGTCCCACGCGGCGCCCCAGACGAGGGTGGCCGGCAACGAATCCTCGAACTGGGCCAGGCCGGCCACCGCGGTCGCCATCGAGGCGTCGTCCAGCCGGATCTTGGTGTAGGCGAGGTCGTCGTCGTTCAGCAGCAACAGGTCCGGACGACGTCGGCCCACGAGTTCCGCGACCTTGGTGCACTCGCCGTCCACGTTGAGCTCGATCCGCCAGCTTCGCCGCAACGCCTCGCCGCCATCCCCGTTGCCGGCCTCGTTCCCGCCGGTCAGGTCGTAGCCGCCGATGGCGACCCGGTGCGCGCGCAGGAACGGGTGCGAGGACGGCGCCTCCTGCAGCACGGCGGCAGCGGTGATCACGCCGTCCGCGTCGACGGCGATCTCCGGGCGCATCGTGGTCACCCCGGCCTGTTGCAGCCACTGGGCCGACCAGTCGCGCAGGTCGCGCCCGCTGGTGGCCGTCAGCTCCGCGAGCAGGTCGGCCAGGGTGGTGTTGCCCCACGCGTGCCGGCGGAAGTAGGCGCGCAGGCCCTCGTCGAAGGCGTCCTGGCCCACCCAGTGCACCAGCTGCTTGAGCACCGAGGCGCCCTTGGCATAGGTGATCCCGTCGAAGTTCACCTCGACGTCGGCCAGGTCGCGGATCTCGGCCACGATCGGGTGGGTCGAGCTCAGCTGGTCCTGGCGGTAGGCCCAGGCCTTCTCCGCGGCCAGGAACGTCGTCCAGGCACTGTGCCAGGGCGTGGTCTCGGCCTGGCACCGGGTGCTGGCGTACTCGGCGAAGGACTCGTTCAGCCACAGGTCGTCCCACCAGCGCATGGTGACCAGGTCGCCGAACCACATGTGCGCCAGTTCGTGCAGGATGGTCAGGGCCCGGCGCTCGACGGCCGCCTCGGGCACCTTGGAGCGGAAGACGTAGTCCTCGTAGATGGTCACGCACCCGGCGTTCTCCATCGCCCCGGCGTTGAACTCGGGCACGAAGACCTGGTCGTACTTGGCGAACGGATAATCGGTGTCGAACAGCTCCTCGTAGTGCGCGAAGCCGGCCCGGGTGACGTCGAGGATCGCGTCGGCGTCCAGGTACTCGGCCAGGGAGGCGCGGCAGAAGACGCCCAGGCCGATCGTGCGCCCGTCACGCACGGCGAGCTCCTGCCGGACGCCTTGGTAGGGCCCGGCGACGATCGCGGTGACGTACGTCGACATCCGCTGCGTGGTCTCGAACCGCCACACGCCGGTGCCGTCACCGTGGGGCTCGGGGACCGGGGTGGGGGACACCGAGAGCAACTGCCAGTGCCCCGGGGCGGTCACGGTCCAGGTGAACGTTCCTTTGAGGTCGGGCTGGTCGTAGCAGGCGAAGACCCGCCGTGCGTCGGCCACCTCGAACTGGGAGTAGAGGTAGACCTCCTTGTCGACCGGATCGACGAACCGGTGCAGACCCTCGCCGGTGTTCATGTAGGCGCAGTCGGCGACCACGGTCAGGTCATTCTCCGCGGCCAGGCCGGGCAGCGCGATCCGGCCCTCGCTGACCACTGCGGCCAGGTCGAGGGATCGCCCGTTGAGCACCACCTCGAGCACCGTCGGTGCGATCAGGTCGATGAAGGTGTCGGCGCCGGGCCGGCTGCAGGTGAACCGGACCGTGGTGCGGGATCGGAAGGTCTCGCTCCCGGTCAGGTCGAGGGCGATGTCATAGGTGGACACCGACAGCATGGCGGCGCGTGCGGCCGCCTCGTCACGAGTGAGGTTGATCCCAGGCACGCTGCGCATCCTGCCATCCACAGGGCGCAGCGTCGCGGTGTGGGGCGCACGGCCGAGGAAGTGGCATGCTGACCGCTTGCGTTCTCGGCCCGGGGACAGCAGTCGAGAGGAGCCCTTCGATGAGCCAGCGAGATGTCGCCGACTTCTGGTTCGACCCGTTGTGCCCGTGGGCGTGGATGACGTCGCGCTGGATGCTCGAGGTCACTGTGGTGCGCCCGGTTGACGTGCGTTGGCACGTGATGAGCCTGTCCGTGCTCAACGAGGGGCGCGACCTGTCGGAGGACTACCAGGCGCTGATGGTCAAGGGCTGGGGGCCGGTGCGCATCCTCGCCGCGGCCCAGCAGCTGAAGGGGGAAGAGGTGCTGCTGCCGCTCTACACGGCGATGGGCACCCGCTTCCACCCGGGGCGGCGCGAGGACTGGAACGAGGTCTTCGCCGAGTCTCTGGCCGAGGTCGGCCTGCCGCCCGCACTGATCGCCGCCGCCGGCGATCCCGGCCTGGATCAGCTGCTGCGCGCCGGAACCGCTGAGGCAGTGGCTCTGGTCGGCGATGACGTGGGAACCCCGGTGGTGGCCGTGAACGGCGTCGCGTTCTTCGGGCCGGTGGTCACCCCGACCCCGCGCGGGGAGATGGCCGCCCGGCTGTGGGACGGCTCGGTGGCGGTGGCCTCGGTGCCCGGGTTCTACGAACTCAAGCGCAGTCGGACCCAGGACCCGATCTTCGACTGAGAGCTGCCAGAATCACGGCTGTGCGCGTTCACCTGGGTTCCGATCACGCCGGATACGACTTCAAGCAGCACCTGGTCACGCACCTGACCGGGCGTGGCTTCGAGGTCGTCGACCACGGGCCGTGGGCCCTCGACCCGCAGGACGACTATCCGCCGTTCTGCCTGCGTGCCGCGGTCGCGGTCACCGAGGACCCGGGCAGCCTCGGCGTGGTGATCGGCGGGTCGGGCAACGGCGAGCAGATCGCGGCCAACAAGGTGGACGGCGTCCGCGCGGCACTGGCCTGGAGCGTGCAGACCGCCCGGCTGGCCCGCCAGCACAACGACGCCAACGTGGTGGCCGTCGGGGCGCGGATGCACGAGCAGGACGACGCCACGTCGTTCGTGGACGCCTACCTCGCCGAGCCGTTCAGTCACGACCCCCGCCACCAGCGCCGGATCGACATGCTCACCGCCTATCAGCGGGACGGTCTGCTTCCGGCGCTGCCTCCCGGCGCGGCTCCGCCGTCGGGCCCGGGAACGCTGTCCGGCGAGGGCTGAGCCCCGGGCGGCACCCGAGACGTCGCAGGTCGCGGATAAGGTCGGTGCCCGTGGAGAGCGGGACCGGCCGGGGCCGGGTCACGGTGCTGTTACGCCGGACTGCGCGGGGGCGCCGATGGGCCACTTCGCAGCCGGTGCTGCTGGGCCTGCTCACGCTGGTCGCCGCGGGCTACACGATCGGCGCGGTGCTCTGGCCCGGCTGGTTCGTCGCCGCCGCCGTGGTCGTCTGGACCATGCTCGGGGGGTTCTTCCTTCGCCTGCGCTACCTGGTCGCCTACTACGGCGTGCTGGCGCTGGCCCTGGCGAGCGCGCTCGCCCTGCGCCAGGCCGACGCGCCGCAGCCCGGGGTGCTGGTCACCCTGGCGATGACCGGGGTGCTCGTGCTGGGCTACGCCAGCGGTCGAGAACGGGTCGGTGTCCAGGGGTCGCTCGGCAACTCGATGCTGGTCGACCTGCGCGAGCGGCTGCTGGCCCAGGCCACGATCCCCCCGTTGGCGCCGGGGTGGCAGGTGGACACGGTGCTGCGCTCGGCCTACGGCGACAGCTTCTCGGGCGACTTCCTGGTCGCCTCCACCTCGGCCGACGAGCGCTGGCTGGAGATCGTGCTGGTCGACGTCTCCGGCAAGGGCCAGGCGGCGGGTACCCGTTCCCTGCTTCTCAGCGGTGCGTTCGGAGGGCTGCTCGGGGCGCTGCCGCGGGAGGAGTTCCTGGTGGAGGCCAACCGGTACCTGCTGCGACAGCGGTGGTCCGAGGGGTTCGCCACGGCCATCCACCTCGCCGTGGACCAGGTGACCGGCGCATTCGAGGTGCGCGGGGCCGGGCACCCGCCGGCGGCGCACTATCGCAGCGGGGCCGGCAGGTGGCTGGTGGCGGACGCCGTGCAGGGCCCGCTGCTCGGGGTGGTCACCCGGCCCGACTTCAGCCCGCACTCCGGTGTGCTGGAGCGCGGCGACGCGCTGCTGCTCTACACCGACGGGCTGGTCGAGCGCCGCGGCGGCGACATCGCCCAGGGCATCGACCGCCTGGTGGGCGCGGCCGAACGTGCGGTCGGACAGGGGCTGGCCGGTTCGGCCGACCGGATCGTGGACGGGGTCCGGGCAGCGGCGGACGATGACCGCGCCCTGGTGCTGATCACCCGCGGGTGAGCCGGCCCTGCACGACGGTGTCCGGAAAGGTCTCCTCGATGAAGCAGACCGGGGTCCCCTCCACGATCAGCCGGTAGCTGCGGGAGACCCCGGAGCCCCCGGCCAGGGCCTGATCGCCAGGGCGTACTCCACGCAGCGGCGTCCGCCCGAACCAGAGCAGTTCCCGCCGGGTCTCCAGCTCGAGCCGGGCGAACGCACCGCCGAGCCCGGTCGGCTCCGCGGCGAGGATCTCCAGGAACGACGCCGGGAGCCGATCGAGCAGCAGCACGGAGTCCGCGTGCACGATGAGCCGGCCGGTGGAGGCCTCGCGCAACGCGGTCCGCCGGCTCAGCGCCCGGTCGTTCGGGCGCGCACGCAGCCAGCGGGCGTGATCGGCGTCCAGCAGCATCTGCTCATGGCCCTCGACGTCGGCGACGATGGCCCCCAGCTGGTAGGCCTCCAGGGCGTAGGCCAGGGGGCCTTCGGAGACCAGCAGCAGACGCAGGTCGGCGGGGAGGTCGGCGAACGGGACGTCGCGCAGGCGGGCAGGGCGCTCGGCAGCGGCGAGCCAGTTCGGCCCCCAGATGGGCGTGGTCACGGTGGATGAGCCTAGTGAGGCACAATGCCCGGCGTGACCACAGAACCGACTGTGCTGGTGTTCAACGGGGCCAACCTGAATCTGCTCGGCACGCGCGAGCCCGGGACGTACGGCTCGGCAACGCTGGCCGACGTCGAGGCACTCTGCCAGGCCGAGGCCCAGCGGCTGGGGGTGACGGTCGAGTTCCGCCAGACCAACCACGAGGGTGAGCTGCTCGAGTGGGTGCACGACGGCGGACGCCGCCACACCGCCGGTGAGGTGCTCGGCGCGGTGATCAACCCGGGCGCCTGGACGCACACCTCCGTCGCTCTGCGCGATGCGATCGCCGGCAGCGGGCTGCCGGTGGTCGAGTGCCACATCTCCAACGTGCACGCCCGCGAGGACTTCCGCCATCACTCCTACGTCTCGGCGGTGGCGGCCGGGATCGTGGTCGGCTTCGGGGTGGGTGGGTACCCGCTGGCGATCGCGGGCCTGGTGGGCCGGCGCGGATGACTCAGCTGTACCTGGTGCGCCACGGTGAGACAGCCTGGAGCCGGGAGCGCCGGCACACCTCGGTGACCGACCTCGACCTGACCGAGACCGGCGTGGTCCAGGCGCAGGCCCTGCGTGGGCGGCTGAACACCGAGCAGTTCGGCCGGGTGCTCTGCAGCCCGCGGCTGCGTGCCCGGCACACCGCAGAACTGGCCGGGTTCGACCCCACTCGCCTGGAGATCACCGAGGACCTCGCCGAGTGGGCCTACGGCAGCTACGAGGGACTGACCGCAGCGGAGATCCGCGCCCAGGACCCGGGCTGGACGATCTGGACCGGGGCCACCCCCGGTGGAGAGACCCCGGACCAGGTGCGGCGGCGGCTAGGCCGGCTGGTGGAGGCCGTGCAGGCGGGCGGCGGCGAGCGGGTGATCTGCTTCGGCCACGGTCACGCCCTTCGTGCTCTGGCGCTGACCTGGCTCGGCCTGGACCTGGCTCACGGCGAGGTCTTCCCGTTGGAGACCGCCACGGTCAGCGTGCTCGGGGACTACCACGGCAACCGCGCGCTCCTGGGGTGGAACCTCGGCTGGAGTCCCTGGTGAACAGCGCCGGTTGACCCACCCGGGTTCAGGGGCCCTTGTGCCCTGCCGGTAAACGTTACCGGCAAGTAACGTGCGCGTATGCCCACCACCGACCTGCCGTCGGCGACCTGCCTCGTCAACGGCCACGAGATGCACTTCAAGCGGGGCGGTACCGGCCCGCCGCTGGTGTTCCTGCATGGAGTGCTGGGCACGCACGAGGTGTGGGTCGACCTGGCTGCGGAGCTGGCCACCGAGTACACCGTGGTGGTGCCCGACCTGTTCGGGCACGGAGCGTCGTCCAAGCACCGCGGTGACTACTCCCTGGGAGCCCACGCCGCCGCCGTCCGCGACCTGGTCAACGCGAGCGGGTTCGACAAGGTGACGATGATCGGGCACTCCCTCGGCGGCGGCATCGCGCTGCAGTTCTCCTATCTGTTCCCGGAGAAGGTGAACGCACTGGTGCTGGTCGCCAGCGGAGGCTTGGGCCGCGAGGTCAGCCTGCTCCTGCGCGCGCCCACGTTGCCCGGTTCGGAACTGATCCTCCCGGTGATCGCCAACCGCTGGGCCCGCCGGCAGGGCAACGTGCTCAGCCGCGGGCTGCAGCTGGTCGGTGTCAAGGGCGGCCCGGACGTCGCCCAGGCCTGGCACGGCTTCGAGTCCCTCGGGGACGCCGAACACCGGCGGGCGTTCCTGGCCACCATCCGTGCGGTGGTCGGCCCGGAGGGGCAGCGGTTGTCGGCCAAGGAGATCCTTCCCCAAATCTCGGTGCCCACCCTGGTGGTCTGGGGCGGTCGGGACCGCATGATCCCGAAGAGTCACGCGGTCGAGGCGGTCCAGCTGATCCCCGACGCACGGCTCGAGGTGTTCGAGAAGGGTGGACACTTCCCGCACCTGGACGAGCCGGAGCGCTTCGCGGCGCTGATCCGTGAGTTCACCGCCGACCAGCACATCGGCAAGACCCAGCCGCGCGGAGCCGGATCGGCCGGCGCCGCTACAGCGTGAGGCCCGTCCAGAGCGCTGCGCACGTGCGCACCGGGGTCAACCATGGTGGACCCTCCACAGGTACTGGGCGACCATCAGATCAAGGTGCCCGCCGCCGCCGTTCTCGAACAGGGTGATCTGATCGGTGCCGGTGCGGCCCGGGTGGTCGCCGCGGCAGAGTTGGTACAGGTCGGCCACCACCGCGTCCGGGGTGATCACGCCTGACGCGATCGGGATCACCAGGTCGCCCCCCTCGCTCAGCGGCGCCGTCCGGTCGTCGAGGAAGATCTTGGCGCGGCGGACGACCTCGTCGTCCACCTCGCGGTGGTCGGGCAGGTAGGCGCCCACGCAGTCCAGATGCGTTCCCGGGCGCAGCCTGTCGCCGCGGATCAGTGGATGCTGCGCCATGGTGGCCGTGCAGATGATGTCCGCCCTCCCGACCGCGCGGTCGAGGTCGTCGACCCGCTCGTCGGCGAGTCCCGCCCCCACCAGGGCCTCGGCCGCAGCGGGGGAGCGGTTCCAGATCAGCACCCGCTCGATCGAGGGCCGGACGGCGCGGTGTGCGGCGATCAGGTGCGGCGCAAGTCCGCCGGCGCCGACCATGAGCATGGTGCGCGCGTCGGCGCGTGAGCAGAACCGCGACCCGAGCGCACTGTCGGCGGCGGTCTTCCGGTAGGTGAGCTCGGTACCGTCGATCAACGCCAGCGGCTCACCGGTGTGGCCGTCGAAGAGCAGCACCACTGCCTGGACGGCGGACAGTCTGCGCCGGCGGGGGTTGTCGGGGAAGACAGTGACGAGCTTGGTGGCGATCGCCTCACCCGGCTGCCAGGCGGCCAGAGCCAGGAACCGTTCGGCACCGCCGAGCGGGCCGTACACGATGCGCTCGGTCAGAGCCGCCGGCTCCCGGTGCGCGGCGGCGAGTGCCTCGACGAGGTCGAGGTGGCCGACCAGACGGGCGACGTCCGCCGCGTCGAGGATCGTGATGTCGTGCAACCCCGCCATCAACCGAGCGTACGGGCCGTGCTCGCGCGAAGCGCCTCGCCGATCGGGGTCGCCGAGAGTCGAGCGCCCGTCCCCTCGTGGCTCGGATGGGGGCGGTTCCTCGACTTTCGCCTCCGGGTCCGGGCGACCTGCGACGATCGGCGCACGGGCTGCAAGCGGGCTTCTGAGGAGGACGGTATGGGCGTGTGGGTCGGGCGGACGGCGTCGGAGATCGTGACGGCGGTACAGGCTGGTGAGGTGACGCCGGCACAGGTGGTTCGCGAGCATCTGGAGCAGATCGCCCACCTGGAGCCGCAGGTCGGAGCGTTCGTCCGGGTGCTTGCTGAGCGGGCCGTCGCGCAGGCTGAGGCTCTGGGCGCCCGGGGTGATCTCACCGCGCTGCCGCTGGCCGGGGTGCCGATCGCGATCAAGGACAACATCCCGGTCGCCGGTGAGCCGACCCGGCACGGATCCACTGCCACCGACCCCGCCCCGGCGGCCGACGACCATGAGGTGGTGCGCCGGCTACGCGCCGCCGGTGCCGTGGTGGTCGGGATCACCAGGATGCCGGAGCTGGGCGTGTGGGCCACCAGCGACGATGCGGACGGCGTGGCCCGCAATCCGTGGGACCTCGAGCGGACGGCGGGGGGCTCGTCGGGAGGGAGCGCGGCGGCCGTCGCGGCGGCGATGGTGCCTGCCGCGCACGGCAACGACGGCCTGGGATCGATCCGGATCCCGGCCTCCGCGTGCGGGCTGGTCGGGATCAAGCCGGGGGTCGGGGTGGTGCCCTCTGCCGTAGGCGTGTCCTCGTGGCGGGGGCTGTCCGAGAACGGCCCTCTGACGACGACGGTGGCCGACGCCGCGCTGCTGCTCTCGGTGATGGCCGGGAAGCCGGGGCTGGCCGAGGTCGCGCCGGCGCCCGCGCGGCTGACCATCGCCGGGTCGATCACCGTGCCGCTCGCCGGGGTGCGCCTCGATCCGGAGATCGCGAAGGCGGTGATCGGCGCTGCCGCTGTGCTCCGCCGGGCCGGTCACGACATCGTGCGGGCCGACCCGCCGTACTCGCAGGCCGCCGCGGCGGCGATCGTCGCCTGGTACACCGCCTCCACCGCCGACGAGACCGCCGCGCTGGAGGATGCCCGGCTCGAACCGCGGCAGCGTCGGCATGCGCAGATCGGGCGCACGCTCGAACGCCTTGGCAGGGTGCGGGAGAGCGACCGCGAGCGGTGGAAGCAACGGGTGGCCGAGTTCTTCGCTGTGAACGACGTGCTGCTCACCCCGGTGACCACCACCACGGCGCCCCCGGCGGTGAGCTGGCGGGAACGCTCGTGGCGGTCGAATTTCTGGGCCAACGCGCGATGGGCGCCCTTCCCCGGGGTGTGGAACTTCGCCCAGTACCCGGCTGCGACGGTGCCGGTGGCGATGCACTCGAACGGCCTGCCGATCGGCGTCCAGCTGGTCGCCCCGCCCGGCGGTGAGGCCCTGCTGCTGTCACTGGCCGCGCAGCTTGAATCGTTGTCTCCCTGGCCGCGCCGTCCCCGGCTGGCCGGCGTCTAGATTGACGCGATGTCACACATCGCCTTCGCCGGCCTGGGCCGGATGGGCCGGGGGATGGCTGCCCGGCTGCTCGAAGCCGGCCACGACCTGGTCGTCTACAACCGCACGCCGGAGCGGGCCGCTGCCCTGATCGCGGCCGGGGCCCGGGGTGCCGCCATCCCGCGGGAGGCGGCGCAGGGCGCTGCCGCGGTGTTCTCGATGCTCGCCGACGACCAGGCCTCACGGGAGGTCTGGCTGGGGCCGAGCGGCGTGCTCGCGGCCGACCTGGCCCCGGGCGCGCTCGCCGTCGAGTGCTCGACGTTGTCGCACGGCTGGGTCCTGGAACTGGCGGACGCCCTCACAGCGCGCGGACTGCGCTACCTGGACTGCCCGGTGACCGGCCTGCCCGATGCGGCCGCGGCCGGGCGGCTCACCCTGCTGGCCGGTGGCGAGGCGGCCGATCTCGAGGCGGCCCGGCCGTTGCTGGAGCCGCTGTCCGACGAGGTGCTGCACTTCGGGCCGGCCGGAGCCGGCACGGCGTACAAGCTGATCGTCAACCTGATGGGCGCGGTGCAGATCGCTGGGGCGGCAGAGGGGATGGCGATGGCCGAGCGCGCCGGGCTCGACCTCGATCAGGTGGCGCGGGCCATCGCGTCGGGCCAGGCGGCCAGCCCGCAGGTGGTGCGCAACAGCCGGCGGATGGCCGACGGCGGGCACGAGGCGAACGTCGTCTTCTCCGGGGCGCTGCGCCGCAAGGACACCGCCTACGGGGTCGGCCTGGCCGACGCTCTGGGCCTGCCGGTGCCGTTCGGATCGGCCGCGCTGAGAGGGCTGGACGAGCTGCTCGCGCGGGGCCTGGGCGAGGCGAACGAGAGCAGCATCATCGAGGTGGCGCGTCGTCCGCCCGTGGCAGCGGGGCCCGCAGGGTGACCACGCCCTCCTCGGTGCTGCGGGTCCAGGCCAACCCGGTCGCCTCGAGCACCCGCAGCATCCTGGCGTTCTGGGCGAGGACCGTGCCCACCACCGCCTCGAAGCCGAGACGCGGTGCCAGCTCGAGCATCAGCCGGGTCAGCGCGGTGCCGATGCCGCGGCCCTGGTAGGCGTCCTCGACGAGCACCGCGAGGTCTGCCGCGCGGCCTTCCCCCTCCACCGGCGCGTCGGGGAAGGCGTGCCCGAGGCCCACGACGATGCCTTCCTCGCTCACGACCACAAGGGTCGCGCCGCGGTGTCCGCCGGTGAGGCGGCGCAGGGTGAGCTCGTGCCACTCGCTCACCCCGGTCAGGTAGCGCCGGTAGAGGGTCTCCTCGGAGCAGCGCGCGTGCATGGCGGCGACGGCCTCGGTGTCCTCGGGGCGGGCCAGCCGGATCCGGATTGTGCCGCCGCCGGCGATCGGTGCGGACCAGCCGAGCGCCTCGCGGTCACCTCGAGCATCGGCGGCGACGGCGGCCAGGCGGAGCAGGGCTGAGGCCCGGGTCGTCTCGGTGCGCGTGAAGGGTGCCCACGGGCGCTGCAGCACGAGGTGGGTCTCGGGGGTCCACTGCAGTCGCAACACGTCAGCGGCGTCGTCCGGGCCCTCGGTCGCCGGGGTGAGGTCGGCCTGGTCTGCGCGCAGCAGCGTCTCGGCTGCGCTCGGTGTCGGCCCGGGGTCGGTGATCAGGCCTGCGGCGGCGTCCAGGAGCCGGGTCGGCAGGTCGAGGTCGTCGTCCGCCGAGGCAGAGGTGACCGAGCAGTTGCCCCCGGCGGCCATGCCTGCAGCGAGCAGCGACTCTCCGTCGACCACGCCCGGCATGGTGACGACCAGATCGATCGTGCGGGTGTCGTCGTCCGCGGCCAGCGTGGAGAGGGACGTCACGCGGGCCTGCACGGTGTCGAGCACCCGGATCAGTCGGGCCATCGCACCGGGACGGTCGGGCAGGTCCAGGCGGAGGCGCCACGGCGTCCGGGCACCCTGATCGGCGCTCAGCAGCAGGTCGTCCGGAGCGATGCCGGAGCCGATCCGCGCCATCAGGGCGTTCCAGCGGTCCTGTCTCGGCGGCCGGTCGACGACCGGAGCGACCATGGCCAGCCCGACCGAGAGGGCCAGCGCGAAGTGCACGAAGGCGTCGTCGTGCACCTCGTGGTCGATCCCGCCGGCGAGGCGGGCCTGCCGGGTGACGGTGGCCATGTTCGCCCACCGGCGGCGAAGGCGCTCCGCCTCCAGGGTGCGTATCTCGCCGTCGGTGTGCGCGCGGGTGAGCGCCTCGAGCTCGAGCACGTTCCAGTTCCGTTCCGGGGCTGCGAAGATCTCCGCGGCGGCCTCGAGCAGCACGGCCAGCGGGGGTTCGGCGTCCGGGTCGGCGGCCGCGGCGGCCAGCCGCTCGGCGGCGAGCGAGGTCAGCTTCTCGGCCATCACCTGAGCGAAGAGCTCGGCGCGCCCGCCGGTGAGCCGCTTGACGGTGCGGGTGCTGAGGTCGGCACGCTCGGCCACCATGGGCAGCCGTGTGCCGCCGTAGCCCTTCTCTGCGAACAGCTCCGCCGCAACGTCGACGATCCGCCGGGTCAGTTCCGCGTCACTGGGGTCGGTGGCGTCCTTGGTCACCCAGGCCTCCTCGATGGTGAGCGCAGGTGCGTGTGCCGGCTGTCGCGAAGCCGGTTCCGACATCTCACGGAGATGAGTCTGCCCCTGCCGGGAGGTCTGCGCGCCGGCTCGAGGTCGAGCCGAGCCGAGCCGATGGGGTGTGGAGTGCTTTCATCGAGTCATGAACACCGTCATGGGTCGAGCGCCCCGATCGGGCGGATACTGCCTTCGTGGCCACCAGCACCCCCTCCGGCGCATGCACGACTCTGGCCGATGCGCTGGGTGTCCTCGACACGGCCGCTGCCGTCGGGTGCGGGTCTGGGTCGATGGCGGCTGGGGCGTGGACGCGTTGCTCGGGGCTCAGACCCGCGAGCGCGGTGACCTGGACCGTGCGGTGGAGGATCGACACCGTGAGGCGTTGGTGCATTCATTGCAGGGGAACGGGTTCGCGAGACTCCGTGAGGTGGGCGCCACGGCGTGGAACTTCCTCCTGGCACACCCGTCGGCGCCGTGGTCGACCCTGCATGTGATCGTGTTCGACGCCGACGGCAACGGGGTGCTCGGCCCTGCGGAAGCGGGGAGCGCCTACCCCGCGGGATCCCTGACCGGCCGAGGCGAGCTGGGCGGCAGGGCGGTCGATTGTGTCGCAGCAGAGTGGGCGGTCAGCTTTCACGACACGTATCCCGGTGACGCCACCGACCGCGCTGACGTCCGGGCGTTGTGCGACCGGTTCGCGCTGGAGATCCCCGTGCAGTATCAGCAGTCAGCAGGATCTCGCCTCGCCTCTGGTTGGCTGCGCTCGTGAGCGATCTGTGGGATGAGGAGTTCGACCCCTCGGCGAGCGCCCGGAGCACGTTGCGCTGGGCGCACGCTCTGGGTGCGGAGACACTGGGCGAGGCTTACGACATGCTCGAGCAGCTGGAGCTCAGCAACGACGTGCCCGAGGTTCTGGGGCACGACGACACGGTCGATGACATGCGTCGCGAGCTGGAGCTGGGCATCGAGCTGGTCGGACCGGACGTGCCCCTGACGACGCTGCTGTAGACCCTGCTGACACGCTGGCCGCGGTGTGCGACAGGGCGGACATCGACCACTACGTGCTCCCTGACCTGCACTGATGTCGTGGAGCGGGTGACGGGAATCGAACCCATCGGCTGATCCTGGCGCGGGCGGCTGTCCGACAGGTCGAGGGCTTACGGTAGGTCGGGTTCCGGATGCGCGGAGAGGTGCTTCTGGGCTTGTGTCTCGTCGATGATGTCGTTGTCGACGAGCCATTCCAGGGCGCGGCGCTCGGCGCGGGCGTCGCGGAAGGCGTACCAGGCCGGCAGCAGTTCCGGGTATTCCTCGTTGAGCTCGTCCTTGAACCGCCGGAATGCTCCCTTCCCCCGGATCGCCCGGGCGAATCGGCGTCCTGCGCGCTCGTCGCTAATCCCGTCGGCGAAGTCGGCCATGTCCTGGTACCACACGTACGACGGGAGCGGATGGATACCGATCAGATCCACCTCGTCCAGATCGACCGGATGTTCCCCATCGATCCCGCCGTCCTCGGTCCACAGCGAGATCCGGCCGCTGTCCGGGTCGATGAGCCAGTGATGCTCGTAGCCGTCCTGGTCCGCCAGCGCCATCGCCAGCTCTTCGAGGTCCACCGCACTCAAGTCGATCATCTTGGCTCCCGGTACCCGATCGATGCCTCCTGACGTTACCGGCCATCCCGCGGTACTTCACGGCTGGCGGCTGTTCACGTCACCCAGGCTCGCCCGGCTGGCGGGCCGGCCCCGTCCGACGGCGAAAGGCCCGGCAGTTGGCACCGCGTCCAGACAAGCCCCGGCTGTGATCACGTCCTACTCACCGAGCGTGGCCTCGTGCGGCCACGTGTCTGAGGCAGTGCGGCGAGCGGACCATGACGTGCCGCCCGGTCCTGCGATTGTTCGCTCGAGGCGACTGCGTTCCTGGCAGGATCGTCCGCGTGAGTGCCAGTGCTGAAGGTCCGTCAACGCAGGACGGCTGCCGGTGATCTCCGGTGTGGACCACCGGGTGCCGGTGGCGGCCAGACCCGCCTTCGAGAACGTCGCGACGGTCGCCCACGCCTTCTGCCGGGAGTACCTCAACGACGAGTACGCGCAGCTGAGCGTGATGTTGACGGCGAAGCTGGCCCGCAAGAGGCCTTCGCCGCTGTTGCGCGGCGACCGGCGGATCTGGGCCTCGGCCGTGATCTACGCCCTCGGTCGGGTCAACTTCCTGTCCGACCCATCCCAGACCCCTCACCTGCCGACCGAGCAACTCGCCCGCCTGCTTGAGGTCAAGCAGGCCACGATGGCCGCCAAGGGCCGCACGGTGCTGGACCTGCTCGGCCTGGACTACACCGACGTCGAGTTCTGCCTGCCCTCCCGGCTGGCCTCCCACCCGACGGCCTGGCTCGTCTCCATCAATGGCCTGATCTACGACGCCCGCGCCTTGCCGCTGCCGATCCAGGCCGAGTGCGCCCGCCGCGGCCTCATCCCCGGTGTTCTGGCCCCTGTCGAGATCGGTGATCCGGCGACGGCCGATGATTGACGGCGAGCGGCCTGCGGACCGGAGTCGACAGAGCAGGATGGGCTGATGAGTTCTCGGGAACTGCTGTCCCGCGTGCAGGAACTGCGGCGGGGCGGGCTGACCGCCGCGCAGGTGGCCCGCGAACTCGGCCTGACGAAGGCCCAGGTGCAGCCCCTACTGCGCCAGGTGGCAGGCTCACAGCGAACACCGGTCCCCGACCGGCCGCTGCCCGAACCCGCCGCCCGCGAGCTGGTCGGCTGCTGGATCAGTCCGGGCTGGAGCGCCGGCCTGGGCCTGGACGACGCACCGGAGTGGGCAGCCAGCGACCCGCAGGGCGCCGACGACCCGACCACCGGTGGCCTGGCCGCGGTCATGGTGGCCCGCGCCGACCGGTCCAGCCGGGTCACCCTGTGCGGATTCCTCGTGGACGTCTACTGCCTCGGGGTGAAGAACACCCTCGGCCCGCTGACCGTCAGTTCCAGCGCCGTCCGCGACCGTTCCCGCCGCTTCTTCGGCGGATTCCCCGACCTGCCCCGGTCCGCACCGCTGGAACTGGCCCAGCACCTCGTCCACGGTGCCTTGGCCTACGCTGCGTCCCTGGGGTTCGAACCTCATGAGGAGTTCCTCGAGGTCGAGCCGTTCCTCGGCCCAGCGCCCGGCCCGTGCCCGATCCGATTCGGCCGCGACGGCACACCCTGGTACATCGCCGGCCCGCACGACAACGCCCGCCACGTGATCGCCACCCTGGACCGCACGGTCGGCACCGGCAACTACCAATACATCATCGGCGTCCCGACGCTCTGAACCGAGGGACACCCAGCCATCCGCACCGGCCACGTGGCATGCCCCACGACTCGCGACCGGCGGCATTTTCGTGCGTCCCGCACGACCAGGGGCCAGATGCGTGGCGCTTCCGGGGTCACGTTCGAGGCCGAACTACGCTGGCGGTCGTGGAGCCGCGAGCAGGCACGCTGCGCCGGCGAGTTGGATTATCTACTGTGACATGCCGCGGACCATGCGGATCTCCCGCACCCCGTCCTCGACCTGGGCCGCCCCGTCGGCAACGAAGCCGTGCTTGCGGTAGAACGCTTGCGCGCGCGGGTTCGGGTCGGCCACCCACAGCGCCGCCGACTCCTGCGGATCGAGGACCGCGTCCAGCAGTGCCAGCCCTGCACCCGTGCCGTGGTCGGCTGAGTACACGTAGAGCACGTACAGCTGCCCGGTCCACGCCGCCCCGACGTCCAAGGGCGGCCCTGACATGGCGATCCCGACCAACTCAGCGTCCCGCTCGGCGACAGCCAAGCGGTTCCCGCGATAGCGCTCGTCGGTCAACGCAGCGGTCCAGAACCGCTCTCGAGCAGCGGGGAAGCCCGGGTCGTCGAGTACCCCGTCCGACATGAGTCCCCGATACGTCTCCTGCCAGCACCGCACATTCACGCGTGCGATCTGGGCGACGTCCTCGACCCGAGCCGGGCGAACAGTCAACGACGAACCCACCGCCGAATCGTAGGCCGCCAACCTCCACCGCCGCGCCGGTGTACATCTCGAGCAGAACAACGCAGGTCCGCCCCACGCGGCACGAGCGTATGGCCGCGCGGGGGGCGCGAGCCGGGCAGCACCGAGCCGCAAAATGATCAACGGATGAGTGTTGGTGCGGTTCACGTCCATGCGGTCCACGTGCCGCGTCACGGGCCGGTGGGACAGGCGCCTTCACGCCCGCCCCGGGGCACGTCCTCCGCCCGTGGCGTCCTCGGCCTCCCAGCGCAGCAGGTCGCCCGGCTGGCACTTGAGTACCTCGCAGAGGGCGGCGAGCGTCGCGAAGCGCACCGCCCTGGCGCGGCCGTTCTTGAGTACCGCCAGGTTGGCGGGCGTGATCCCTACGCGGTCCGCGAGTTCGCCCACGGACATCTTCCGCCTGGCCAGCATCACGTCGATATCGACGGCGATCGGCATCAGATCACCTCGTCCAACTCGGCCTGCATCTGCGCCGCTTCGACGTCGCGCGCGACGGCCTGGGCGAGCAGCATCCGCAGCACGAGCACGATGAGCGCGACCCCGAGGATGGCCACGCCGATCCCGCCCATGATGACCGTGACGCCCGGGTCGGCCCGCTGGCCCGGCGCGTTGAGGACCGTGACCGCGAACCACACGAGGGCAGCCGCCACGATCGCGCCGATCACGCCGTCCACGTACCGGAAGGCGGCGTGGGAGAACACGGTTCCGCGTCGCACCATCGTCACCAAGCGCCATACGCAGACCAGGGCGACCTGCACCGACACCATGCCCAGGATCGTGATCACGCGCAGCGGGGTCAGCGGGAGCGACCCGTCCTCCGGGTCGGTGGCCAACGCCCACAGCATCAAGGCCTGGACGAACACGGTGCCGGCGAGCACCACCACGAGCACGGCGCGTAGCGCACGCACTGTCAGCTTTCCCATGGCCCATCTTTCCATCGATCTGCGATATCAATCTATCGAATCTCGATGGGCAGAGAGATCCAGGGCTTCGGCGTAGTCGGGTGGCGTCCGATTTGTGGTGACGTGTGCTCAAGGTGCCTCAGGTGCCACCCAGGATCGAGGCCCGCAGCCGGGCCCGGCCATCCTCGGCCTCGAGCCGGTTCCGGTAGCGGCCGCCGTCGCGGCGCTTGCCGTCCGGGCCCTGGTACCGCAGCCGCCAGGCGCCGTCCGGCAGCCGGGTGACCGAACCCCACTCGTCCCGGTTGACCTTGGGCTTGCGGGCTCTGGCCATGACACCTCCCAGGCGGAGGGTGTGCCGCTCCAGGGCAGAAGACGGTCACCAGCCGCGATCGTTCAGCAGGCTTAGGGACCACGAGGGACCTTGTGACACGTTTCCGGGGCCTGGCGAGCCTGCGGTGAGCAATCACCACATGTGCTCTGAGCTGCACTGATGTCGTGGAGCGGGTGACGGGAATCGAACCCGCATGACCAGCTTGGAAGGCTGGAGCTCTACCATTGAGCTACACCCGCGAGAGGTCCACTGCCCCGGGATAACCCTGGCGATGAACCAGCTCTGAGCGCGTAGCCTAGTGCCGCGCCCCGGGTGGGTGCGACGGGGTATGGCGCAGATTGGTAGCGCGTCCGCTTTGGGAGCGGAAGGCCGCCGGTTCAAATCCGGCTACCCCGACCAGCTGATATGCGCTGCGTGGCCAACCCGAGCGTCCGCGTGCAGCTGTTCCGATGTCTGGCCGACGTCGATCGCCTGGTCCAACCCGCCGAGCTGATCATCTGCCGCCTCGGACGGCAGCCATGGGCGACGCTGCCAGAGGTAGTCCGGAACCGCCGCCGGGATGCCCAGACCGTGAGCATCGCCCGACCGGCGTGCCCAACGATCCGTGTGGCCTCGACGCCGCGGCTCTTGTCAGGGCGAATCGCGGTCAGCAACAGGCCACCCCGTGCAGGCCGAGCATGACTTGTGCGCTCGTGCCATCACACCGTGCGACCCGGGACTTCGCGGCTCTCACTTCCAGTTGGGTCGCGGAAGGCCACCGGTTTCACATCCAGCTGTCCCGGCCAGGCGCCGAGAGTCGACCAACCGGCCCTATCCGGGGCTGATGGCCCCGGTTACCCGACTCTCGGTGATGCGCCGCTCAGGGTGGCGACGATGGAGATCACGATGCGAGGAAGCGGCTGCGATGGCGACCACGTCTCTTCAACGTGATCTCCATCGTCGCGGGAGGCGGGAGGCGGGAGGCGGGAGGCGGGAGGCGGGCGGCGGGAGGCGGGCGGCGGGCGGCGGGCGGCGGGCCGCGGCGTTGCGCGAACGCGCCGGGGGAGCGGTCGGGGGAGTGTGAAGACGGCCGGACGGCGGGCGCCTCGCAGGCGGCTACGATGACCGTTTCGAGGCACCTCTGTATTCGAGGCACCTAGCCGCTCCACGCCCGCCGAACCCGTCCCGCAGGAGAGATTCGTAGTGAAGAGCGCCGTCGAGACCCTGAACCCGACCCGGGTCAAGCTGACCGTCGAGGTCCCCTACGAGGAGCTCGCGCCCAGCGTGGAGGCCGCCTACAAGACGATCTCCGCCCAGGTCACGATCCCCGGGTTCCGCAAGGGCAAGGTGCCTCCGCGAATCATCGACCAGCGGGTCGGTCGCGGCGCGGTCATGGAAGAGGCCGTCAACAACGCGTTGCCGCACTTCTACGCCCAGGCGGTGGAGGAGAGCGAGGTCCGCCCGCTCGGCCAGCCCCAGGTCGAGGTGACCGACGTGCCTGAGGGCACCACCGGCGACCTGAAGTTCACCGTCGAGGTCGACGTGCGTCCCGAGATCACGCTTCCCGATCTGAACACGCTCTCGGTCACCGTGGACGACGTCGAGGTCACCGACGAGGACGTCGACACCCGGGTGGAGAACCTCCGCGAGCGCTTCGGCACCCTGCTCCCGGTCGATCGCGCCGCCGTGGACGGCGACTTCGTCACCCTCGACCTGGCGGCCGCCGTTGGCGACGAGGAGGTCGACGCGGTCAAGGGCATCTCCTACCAGATCGGCACAGGCACCATGCTCGAAGGCATGGACGAAGCCCTGACCGGCCTCTCCGCGGCCGAGACCACCACGTTCGACGCGCCGCTGGCCGGTGGCGACCGGGCCGGCGAGACCGCCCACGTCACGGTCACTCTGCAAGCGGTCAAGGAGCGCCAGCTTCCCGAGCTGGACGACGACTTCGCCCAGCTGGCCTCGGAGTTCGACACACTCGACGAGCTGCGTGAGGACCTGCGCGGCCAGGCCGCCGAGGCCAAGAGGTTCGAGCAGGGCCTGCAGGCCCGCGAGCGTCTGGTCGAGCAGCTGCTCGACTCGGTCGAGATCCCCGTTCCGGACGGCGTCATCGCCGACGAGGTGCACCGTCACCTCGACGGCGAGGGCAGGCTCGAGGACGACGAGCACCGCGCAGAGGTCGAGGAGGAGGCCCGTAAGGGCTTCCGCGCGCAGCTGCTGCTGGACGCTGTCGCCGAGGCCGAGCAGGTCTCGGTCGGCCAGCGCGAGCTGATCGAGTACCTGGTGCAGATGTCGCAGCAGTACGGCATGGACCCGAACAGCTTCGCCAAGGCCGTCGACGAGGCAGGCCAGGTGCCGTCCATGGTCGGTGAGGTGGCTCGGCGCAAGGCGCTCGCCGTCGTCCTGTCCAAGACCACGGTCACCGACGCCTCGGGCAACGTCGTCGACCTCGAGGCCCTGTTCGTCGTCGAGGACGAGGACGAGGACGAGGAGCTCGACGAACTCGACGACGAGGAACTGATCGAGATCGAGGCCGACGCGGACGGCGAGGGTGCGACGTCCGTCGTTGTGGGTACCGCCGACCCGGCCGCAGTCTCACTGAGCAGCGTGGGCGGCTTCGTGCCGGACGAGCCGGCGGCCAAGGCCTGAGGCCTTCTGGGCACTCCCGGCCCTGGTGCGCCGTGAGCGAACAACGCTCGGGCCGGGAGCATTCGCTGCCGTTGCTGGCGTTAGTGTCGGCATAACCGGACGGTGTTCCGCCGTCCGTCCCAACGAGCACCGGGGAGCGCCTCTCGTGAGCGACCTGATCGTGCCGGGCCACGGGATCGCTTCGATCCAGTCCCCGAGCGCCCGCAGCCCGCAGCCGGGGTTCGGCCTCGACGAGCACATCTACAACCGGCTGCTCAAGGACCGGATCATCTTCCTGGGTTCGGCGGTGGCTGACGAGAACGCGAACGCGATCTGCGCGCAGATGCTGCTGCTGACCGCCGAGGACCCGGTCAAGGACATCTACCTCTACATCAACTCCCCGGGCGGTTCGGTCACGGCCGGCATGGCGATCTACGACACCATGCAGTACGTGCCGAACGACGTGGCCACCGTGGCCATGGGCCTGGCTGCGTCGATGGGCCAGTTCCTGCTGTCCTCCGGAGCGAAGGGCAAGCGCTACGCCCTGCCCCACGCCCGGGTGATGATGCACCAGCCCTCCGGCGGCATGGGCGGCACGGCCAGCGACATCATGATCCAGAAGGATCTGATCCTGCACATGAAGCGGCAGATGGCCGAGCTGATCGCCGGGCAGACCGGGCAGACGACCGAGACCATCGAGCGCGACTCCGACCGGGACCGGTGGTTCACCGCCGAGCAGGCCAAGGAGTACGGGATCGTCGACCACGTCGTGCACGCCGCGGGCCAGGTCAGCGGTGGCGGCGGCACCGGCGCCGACGCCGACGCCGACGCCTGAGCCGCCCCGTGAACAGACCACACCTGAGCCGAGGAGCAGTGCAGATGAACCCCACGGGTCGCTACATCGTCCCGCAGTTCGAGGAGCGCACGGCCTACGGGCTCAAGCGCCAGGACCCCTACAACAAACTGTTCGAGGACCGGATCATCTTTCTCGGCGCCCCGGTCGACGACACCTCGGCGGACGACATCATGGCCCAGTTGATCGTGCTGGAGTCGGCCGATCCGGACCGCGACATCATGATGTACATCAACTCTCCGGGCGGCTCGTTCACCGCGCTGACCGCGATCTACGACACCATGCAGTACATCAAGCCCGACATCCAGACCACCTGCCTCGGGCAGGCGGCCTCGGCGGCGGCGGTGCTGTTGGCGGCAGGCACCAAGGGCAAGCGCCTGGCCCTGCCGAACGCCCGGGTCATGATCCACCAGCCGGCCCTGGCCGGCAGTGACTACGGCCAGGCCTCGGACATCGAGATCCAGGCCAACGAGGTGCAGCGGATGCGGGAGTGGCTGGAGGAGATCCTGGCCAAGCACTCCAACCGCAGCGTCGAGCAGGTGCGCGTCGACATCGAACGCGACAAGATCCTCACCGCCGCACAGGCCGTCGAGTACGGGCTGGTCGACCAGGTGCTGGAAAGCCGCAAGATCGCCCATCCTGAGTAAGGCCGCCCGGCTGAAACACCTCGGGCCCGAGCGGCATATCCGCTGACATCAGGCCCCGGGTGGCGTTCAATGGGTATACCCGGCAGTGAGGAAGGACACCTCGTGGCACGCATCGGTGACGGTGGCGACCTGCTGAAGTGCTCGTTCTGCGGAAAGAGCCAGAAGCAGGTGAAGAAGTTGATCGCCGGCCCTGGCGTGTACATCTGCGACGAGTGCATCGACCTCTGCAACGAGATCATCGAGGAGGAACTCGCCGAGGCCAGTGAACTGGGCCTGGTCGAGCTGCCGAAGCCGAAGGAGATCTTCGAGTTCCTCGAGCAGTACGTGGTCGGGCAGGAGCCGGCGAAGAAGTCCCTTGCCGTCGCCGTCTACAACCACTACAAGCGGATCCAGGCCGGTGAACCCTCCCGTCGCGGTGAGGACCCGATTGAGATCGCGAAGTCGAACATCCTGCTGATCGGGCCCACCGGCTGTGGCAAGACCTATCTCGCCCAGACCCTGGCCAAGATGCTGAACGTGCCGTTCGCCATCGCCGACGCCACGGCGCTGACCGAGGCCGGCTACGTCGGCGAGGATGTCGAGAACATCCTGCTCAAGCTGATCCAGGCAGCCGACTACGACGTCAAGAAGGCTGAGACCGGCATCATCTACATCGACGAGGTCGACAAGATCGCTCGCAAGAGCGAGAACCCGTCGATCACCCGCGATGTCTCCGGCGAAGGCGTGCAACAGGCGCTGCTGAAGATTCTGGAAGGCACCACCGCGAGTGTGCCGCCACAGGGTGGCCGCAAGCATCCGCACCAGGAGTTCATCCAGATCGACACCACCAACGTGCTGTTCATCGTGGGTGGCGCATTCGCTGGCCTGGAGCAGATCATCCAGAACCGAGTCGGCAAGCGCGGCATCGGTTTCGGGGCCCAGCTGCACGCCCGGCGCGAGGAGATCGACGCCTACGCCGAGGTCATGCCGGAGGACCTACTCAAGTTCGGGCTGATCCCCGAGTTCATCGGCCGACTCCCAGTGATCACCACGGTCACCCACCTCGACCGGGAGGCGCTGGTCTCCATCCTGACCGCGCCGAAGAACGCGCTGGTCAAGCAGTACCAGCGGATGTTCGAGATCGACGGGGTCGAGCTCGAGTTCAGCGACGATGCACTGCAGGCCGTGGCCGACCAGGCCATCCTGCGCGGCACCGGGGCCCGTGGCCTGCGCGCGATCATGGAAGAAGTGCTGCTTCCGGTCATGTTCGACGTGCCTAGCCGGGACGACGTGGCGCGGGTGGTGGTGAGCCGCGAGGTCGTGCTGGAGAACGTGAACCCGACGCTGGTGCCGCGTGAGGCTCCCTCGCGCAAGCCTCGGGCGCCGCGGGAGAAGTCGGCCTGATCTGATCTGGTCTGCTCGCGACCCTTGGCCGAGCAGGCGAGCGTGGTGAGTGGTCGATTCGGGCCCGTTTCTGCGCCCAGGATGGTGCGTTATTGACCACTCGGTGCCCGCGACGGGGGCGCTGTGGCTGGAGGGCCTTTCCGCTGGCCGGATCGAGCCCCGCGGGGGCTGGTTAGGCTGCTCGGCATGACGTCGACTTCGTTGCGGGCTGTGGTCACGGGGGCCAGTAGTGGGATCGGGGCGGCTACGGTGCGGGCACTGTGTGCCGGTGGGTGGTCGCTGCTGGCGGTGGCGCGGCGGGCCGACAGGCTCGAGGCGCTGGCGGCGGAGACCGGGTGCGACGTGTGCGTCGCCGACGTCACGCAGGCGGACGACGTGGCGCGGATCGCCGAGGCGGCTGCGGTCGACGGGGTCTGCCACGCGCTGGTCAACAATGCCGGGGGAGCGATCGGGTTCGAGACGGTCGAGGCCGGTGGGGTGGACGACTGGCGGGCGATGTTCGAGGTGAACACGCTCGGGGCACTGCGGCTGACCCAGGCCCTGCTGCCGGCGCTGCGCGCCGGCGGACGTGGCGACGTCCTGTTCATGACCTCGACCGCTGCGCTGATCACCTATCCGGGCGGGGCCGGCTACAGCGCTGCCAAGCACGCCGAAGGCGCCATCGCCCGCACCCTGCGTCTGGAACTGGTCGGTGAGCCGATCCGGGTGATCGAGATCGCGCCCGGCATGGTCAAGACCGAGGAGTTCTCGGTCAAGCGGGCCCGCGGTGACGCGGCGAAGGCAGAGTCGATCTACGCCGGGGTGCGCGAGCCGCTCAGCGCCGCCGATGTCGCCGAGTGCGTGGCGTGGACGCTGAACCTCCCTCACCACGTCAACATCGATCTGCTCGTGGTCCGGCCGCGCGCCCAGGCGGCCCAGCACCTGGTGGCGCGCGAGCCGAGCTGACCGTCGCGCCTGCCGAAGGAGGCAGGCCGAGGGATCAGGTGATCACGGCTTCCTGCCGATGTGATGGGGTGCAGGGAGACCAGAGGCCGTCCCAGACGGTTCAGCCCCACGCCCACGGGGTGCGAGGGACCTTCGCCCGTTCCCATGTCCGGCGTCCGGCACTGCTCTGGCTGGCCGCCGGATTGCTGCTCTGGACCGCGGCGACCGGGGTGATGCACCGCAGCGGACAGGCTCAGATGGCCTTTCCCTCACCTGGCCCTCGGCCGGCTCTTCGACGAGGCGGCGTCCGCCGGGCTGGCCCCGGAATCGATCATCGTCGAGGTCACCGAGGACTCCTTCATCGCCGAGCCCGCCCGGGCGCGCGAGGTGATCCAGGACATCCGGCGGCATGGGCTGCAGGTCTCGATCGACGACTACGGCACGGGGTTCTCCTCGCTGGCCTACCTGCGTGAGCTTCCGATCCAGGAACTGAAGATCGACCGGTCCTTCGTGGCCGCGCTGCTGGAGGACCCGCGCAGCCACATGATCATCACCACCACGAACCAGATGGCGCACGGCCTCGGCCTGCGCACGGTGGCCGAGGGCGTCGAGAACGAGGAGACGGCCCAGGAACTGGTTGCCCTCGGTTATGACGTGCTGCAGGGCCACCACTTCACTCGGCCGATGCCGGCCGCGCGACTCACCGAATGGCTCGCCCAGTGGGCTGCCCGGTCCGCTCGCGTCTGACGACCGGCAATCGCTCAGGTTGGCCCGCGAACGGGCCGATCACACAGGTACGGGTTTCGGCTACCTCAACGCGATGTGCAGGGGAGGCTCGGTGGTAAGGCCGGGCGGGTTGGCGCGCGGGTTCGGTGTCCTCGGGGCGCTGCTGGGGCTGCTCTACGCACTGATGCCCGACAGCCCTCTGGCCGATGGCGCCTCCCTCCTGGTCGGCCTGGGAACCATGGCTGCGCTGGTGGTCGGCCCGCGGATCAACTCCTCGTCCCAGCCGCGGCCCTGGAGGCTGCTGACCGCGTCCACTCTCATGTTCCTGCTCGGCGTGATGGCCAGGCCGTGGGCGGCGCAGCAGACGGGCATCCTTGTGCTGACCGGAGACGTGCTCACGCTCACCGGCTACACAGCGATGATCGCCGGACTCGTGCTCCTTCTACGCAGCACGGGAGGCCTCGACCGCAATGCCGTCATCGACGGCCTGATCGTCTCCCTCGGGATGGCAGCCCCGGCCGTTCAGTACCTGGCTCTGCCCGCGGCGGCGATCACCGGCCGGCCGGCCGTCATCTCCTGGCTGGCGGGCATCTATCCCGTGATCGATGTCCTCACGATGTTCATCATCGTCAACCTGGCCTTCTCCACCGCGGTACGGCTCGGCAGCTTCCGGTTGATCGCCATGTCCGGAGCCATGCTGTTCGTCGGAGACTTGGGCTACGCGGTCATCGGCACCCGTGGACAGCTGGTCGGCTCGGCGATCATGGACTTGCCCTTTCTGCTCGGTTTCGTCGCGTTGGGCGCCGCTGCGCTGCACCCGAGCATGGCCCGGTTCTCCTCGATCGTGCCGCAGCCGGTCCAACCCTGGTCGCTGCTCCGGCTGAGCCTGATCGTGCCCGCGCTGCTGGCCCCCTTCCTCGTCCTGCTCGCGACGCGGGAGGTCGACACCGGCCGACGTGTGGCCATCGTGCTCAGCGGCCTGCTCACCGTGGCCCTCGTGGCCCGCGCGGTCACCGCAGTGCGACGCCTGGCCGAGACCCAGGCAGTGTGGCTGCACGAGGCGACGCATGACGCCTTGACCGGTCTGCCCAACCGGGCGTTGCTGGCGACGACGGTCAATGCCCGGCTTGCGGGCCAACAGCGTGGCGGTACTGCCTGGCTGCTCTACCTCGACCTGGACGGCTTCAAGCTGGTCAACGACCATTGGGGGCACGAGACGGGTGACCTGCTGCTCAAGCAGGTGGCCAGCCGGCTGCAGTCGTTGTCCGGGCGGAGCAGTCTGGTGGCCAGGATCAGCGGGGACGAGTTCGTCCTGGTCGGCGAGGGAGATGAGCCGAATGCGCTGGCCATGGCCGCTCGTCTTCAGGAGACGTTGGCCGAGCCGATCCGGCTTCCCGGACTCGAACTGGTCACCACGGCCTCGATCGGTGTGGTGATCCGTACGGATCAGCCGAGTCTGGAAGCGCTGCTGCGGGACGCGGACATGGCGATGTACCGCTCCAAGGAGGCTGGGCGGAACCGGTGGACGGTGTTCGACCCAGAGATGCGCGACTCCATCCGTACCCGGGTGGAGACCGAGTTGGCTCTGCGCATCGCCCTCAAGGAGGGTCAACTGTGGGTGGCCTACCAGCCCCTGACGTGCATGGCGGACCAGAGCATTCTGGGCGCCGAGGCACTCGTCCGGTGGGATCACCCGGTGCGTGGCGCCGTCGCCCCGCCGGAGTTCATCTCGATCGCCGAGGAAACGGGGCTGATCAACGAACTCGGGGAGTGGGTGCTCTGCCAGTCCATGAAGCAGCTTGCGTGCTGGCGCTCGCTCGGCCTGGTCGACGACCGGTTCTCCATCTCGGTGAACATCTCGGCCCGTCAGCTGGCCGGGGAGGGACTGATCGAGACGGTCTCCCAGGCGCTTGACCAGCTCGACATCCCCGCGCGCTGCTTGACCATCGAACTCACCGAGTCGGCGTTGATGGCCGATGCCGACCGGGCGCTGGACATGCTGCATCGGCTGCGGGACCTCGGTGTGCAGGTCTCCGTCGACGACTTCGGCACCGGGTACTCCTCGCTCAGCTATCTCAGCCGTCTACCGGTGACCGGAGTCAAGATCGACCGGGCTTTCGTCCGGGATCTCGGCGTGCATCAGCATGACGAGATCATCGCCAGGGCCATCGTCGCCATGTCGGAGTCACTCGGCCTGGGGGTCACCGCTGAAGGGGTGGAGACCGAGGAGCAGTACGCATTGCTGCGCGACCTCGGTGTGGACCGGGGCCAGGGATGGCTATGGGGAAAGGCCGTGAGCGGTGCTGACTTCAGCCTCGCCCACCTCGGCCAGGCCCCCGCGCCTGCCGCGCCTATGCTCCCGGCACCTCGTAGGCCCAGTACACCTGAGCGTCGAGACGTATCTGCGTGACCCCGGGATTGAACGCCCGGCCGAGGCGGGCGATGGCGGCGGGAAGCCGGTGCGTCTCCTCGTTGTACTCGCAGATGTCGACGGCGAACACGCCGCCCTCACGCCCTCCCTGGGCAACGACGTGCTGGATGATCACGCCCATCGCCCTGGTCCGCTGATACTCGGGCCTGACCGCGACGAAGCCGACGTACCAGACTCGTCCACTGTCGTAGTGCTCGGGCCAACGCTCGCGAAAGTACGCCCCGGAGACCAGCGGGACGGCGTCGAAGCGGTTGGTCATGATGCTCAGGCTGGCGATGGCCCGATCCCGACGATCACGGATGACGATCTTGTCTATGCGGTCGTCCTGCATCAGATCGTCGAACTCTGTGCGTGTCATCACGTGGCGCTGAGCAGCCTGGATCCGCAGGACGTCGAAGGAGCTCAGGTACAGAGGCCAGAGCTCGTCCGCGGTCTCAGGGTCGATGTGCAGGGCGATGGCAAGTTCCCAGCCGTCGTCCAGAGCTGTCGCAAGGCTCGGCGAGGAATGAGACAGAGAGGGAGCTGTCTGGGTCATGAGCGGAGACTCACACAGAAGCGACCCCAATTGCAATGCGTAGTGCCTGTTAGCAGAAAGTAGCCACACGCACGATCACCCGTACCTGTCACTGGGCGGTGTCACCGTGGCACGGCGGCGCAGGAGGAGCCACCGGCGGTCCGTAGAATCACGGGCATGTCCGACACCACCTCCGCGCCCGCGCGCTCCGCCACCACGCTGCCGTCGACCTACGCGCCGGCACAGGTAGAGGGGCCGCTGTACGAGCGCTGGGTGGAACGGGGCTACTTCACCGCCGACGAGAGCAGTGACAAGCCGGCCTATTGCATCGTGATCCCGCCGCCGAACGTCACCGGCAGCCTGCACCTGGGCCACGCCTTCCAGCACGCGCTGATGGACGCGCTGACCCGGCGCCGGCGGATGCAGGGGTACGAGGTGCTGTGGCTGCCGGGCATGGACCATGCCGGGATCGCCACGCAGACCCTGGTCGAGCGTCAGCTGGCCGAGACCGAGGGAAAGAGCAAGCACGACTACTCCCGCGAGGAGTTCGTGGCCAAGGTCTGGGAGTGGAAGCACGAGTACGGGGGAAGGATCCTCGGCCAGATGCGCCGGCTCGGCGACGGGGTGGATTGGAGTCGCGAGCGCTTCACCATGGACGCCGGGCTCAGCCGCGCCGTCCAGACGATCTTCAAGCGGCTCTACGACGACGAACTGATCTACCGGGCCGAGCGCATCATCAACTGGTGCCCGCGCTGCCAGACTGCGCTGAGCGACATCGAGGTCGAGCACTCCGACGACGACGGCGAACTGGTCTCGATCCGCTATGGCGAGGGCGAGGCCTCGGTCGTGGTGGCGACCACCCGGGCCGAGACGATGCTCGGTGACACCGCGGTCGCCGTCCACCCGGACGACGCGCGGTACGCCCACCTGATCGGCACCGAGGTGTCCCTGCCGCTGACCGACCGGCGAATCCCGATCGTGGCTGATGCACATGTGGACCCGGCGTTCGGCACCGGGGCGGTGAAGGTGACGCCGGCCCACGACCCGAACGACTTCGAGATCGGCCAGCGGCACGGGCTGCCCTCGATCACCATGCTGGACGAGCGCGGCCTCGTCACGACGCCAGGCCCTTTCCAGGGTCTGGACCGGTTCGAGGCCCGCCCGGCCGTGGTCGCCGCCCTGCGCGAGGAGGGCCGGATCGTCGCCGAGAAGCGGCCCTACCTGCACGCCGTGGGCCATTGTCAGCGCTGCCAGACCGTGGTCGAGCCACGACTGAGCCTGCAGTGGTTCGTCAAGGTCGGCCCGCTGGCGCGGGCCGCCGGGGACGCCGTCCGCGACGGCCGGGTGGCGATCCACCCCACCACGATGGCGCCGCGGTACTTCGACTGGGTCGACAACATGCACGACTGGTGCATCTCGCGGCAGCTCTGGTGGGGGCACCGGATCCCGGTCTACTACTCGCCCGAGGGCGAGCAGATGTGTCTGGGCCCGGACGACGTGGCTCCCGAGGGCTGGACCCAGGACAACGACGTGCTGGACACCTGGTTCTCCAGTGCGCTGTGGCCGTTCTCGACCCTGGGCTGGCCCGAGCAGACCGCCGATCTGCGCCGGTTCTACCCGACCGATGTGCTGCTCACCGGTTACGACATCATCTTCTTCTGGGTCGCCCGGATGATGATGTTCGGCCTGTACGCGATGGACGGCGTGGCGCCGTTCCACACCATTGCGCTGACCGGTCTGGTGCGTGACCAGCACGGCCGCAAGATGAGCAAGTCCAAGGGGAACGTGGTCGACCCGCTGGACTGGATGGACGCCTACGGCGCCGACGCGCTGCGGTTCACCCTGGCCCGCGGCGCCAACCCGGGCACCGACGTGCCGATCGGTGAGGAGTGGGTCGCCGGCAGCCGCAATTTCTGCACCAAGCTCTGGAACGCGACCCGGTTCGCGCTGCTCAACGGGGCGACGGTCTCCGGCCCGCTGCCGCAAGTCTCCGAGCAGTCGGTGGTGGACCGTTGGATCCTCTCCCGGCTGGCCGCGGTGACCGCGCAGGCGGACGCCGCCTACGACGACTTCCAGTTCGCGAAGCTCTCCGATGTGCTCTACCACTTCGTGTGGGACGAGGTCTGCGACTGGTACCTGGAGCTGTCGAAGCTGCCGTTCAAGGAGGGCGGGGCCGCGGCGGACGTCACCCGGCGGGTGCTCGGCGAGGTGCTGGACACTGTGCTACGCCTGTTGCACCCGGTGACGCCGTTCGTCACCGAGGCGCTGTGGACCGAGCTGGCCGGCGGCGAGTCCCTGGTGGTCGCGCCGTGGCCCGTGCCGGAGTCTGCCCGGGCCGATGCGGTGGCCGAGAGCGAGATCGCGGCCCTGCAGGAGTTGGTCACCGAGGTGCGCCGGTTCCGCTCCGACCAGGGGCTTCCGCCGGGCAAGCGGGTGCCGGCCCGGGTTGGCGGGCTGCCGCCGGCGTTGGCGGCGCACGAGGCGGAGATCCGCGCCCTGGCCATGCTGACCCCGGCCGGGGCCGAGTTCGACACCTCCTCGACGCTGACCGTCGGCGGCGCGCGGATCGAACTCGACCTGCACGGGGCGATCGACGTCGCGGCTGAGCGCAAGCGGCTGGACCGGGATCTGGCGGCGGCGGTCAAGGACTTGGCTCAGGCACAGGCCAAGCTGGCCAACGCGCAGTTCCTGGCCAAGGCGCCCGAGCCTGTGGTGGCGGCGATCCGCGAACGCGCCGTCCGCGGCGAGGCCGATGTCGCCCGCCTCACCGCCTCCCTCGAGGCCCTGTAGCCCCGACCCCAACCCTGCTCATGCTCCGCGGGTGAACATCTGACAGCGTTGTCGTGTCCTCGGAAATGTTCACCGGCGGAGCATGAGCAGGGTTTTGACGGGGAGGGCGAGGAGGAGGGCGGCTGCGGCGGCACCGGCTCCGGCGAGCAGGAACGACGCCTCGACGTGGTGGCGGTAGAGCGGCAGGAAGGCCACCGGGGCCAGCGCCGAGCCCAGGAACTGCCAGGCCAGGGCCACCGACGTGGCCCCGGCCCGGTTGCCCGGCGTGCTGGTCACCGCGAGCGAGGTGCTGGTCAGCCGCCCCGCGGTGGACGCCGCCCCCGCCACGGCCATCGCGACGACCGCCGCGAGCACCGTGGTGGCCAGGCCGGCCAGAGCGATGGTGGTCGCCAGCAGGGTGGCGGCGATGACGCCGAACCGGCGCAGCCCGATCCGGTCGGCGACGCGGCCGAGCCGGGCTCCGGTGAGCAGGCCGGCCACGCCGAATGCCGCGATCACCAGACCGCGCTGGTCAGGCCCCAGGCCGAGCCGGTCGTGCGCGAGCAGCGCGGCCAGGATGTTCAGGCCGCTGCTGGCCAGGTACAGCCCGAAGGCCACCGCGCAGGCCAGGGCGAGCGGGCGATTGCGCAGCGAACGCCAGCGCTGCCACGGTGACTCGGACGCCGGGGCCGCCCGGTGGTCGGCGTGGACCTCGTGGGACTCGGCCGACGTGACGATGCCGAGCAGCACCGCCGCCGCGGCGGCTGCGAGGAAGGCGAACCGGTAGTCCAGGGCTGCCGCCAGCCCGCCGACCAGTGGAGCGAACGCCTGGCCCGCCGCCTGCCAGCCGCCGAACCGGCCCAACGCCCGGCCCAGGCCGGCCGGCGGCACTACGTCCGAGATCACCGCGACCAGCAGTGGGGTGGTGAAGGCGTTCGCGGCGCCCTGCACCGCCCGGGCTGCGAGGAAGGTGGAGGCGCCCGGAGCCAGCGCGCAGGCCAGCGACGCCAGGGCGTAGACCAGGTAGGCCAGCCGGATGGTGCGGGCCCGGCCCCAGTGCTCGGCCAGCGTCCCCGAGACCAGCATGATCGCGGCGAAGGGGATCAGGTAGACGGTCAGCGACGAGGCGGCGGTGGCCAGTGAGGTGTGCAGTCCGCCGGCCAGTTCGGGCAGCATCGTGGTGACCATGGCGCCGCCGAACGGCCCGAGGAAGCCGCCTGCGTACAGGGGCCAAAGGCGTTGCCGCACGGTGGATTCAGTAGATCTCGTGCAGTGAGCGGACCTCGGCGTCGTGGGCCTGCGCGGCTGCCTGACGGCGCTTGAAGGCGACCCCGCCGAGCGCTGCGGCGGTGAAGCAGGTCAGTGCCCCCAACAGCGGCAGCAGTTCGACCGACGACCCGTCGGGCGAGGCGTCGGTTACCTGGATCACTTGGGGGGTGATCGAGACTTCCACCGAGCTGGGGCTGGGCGCCGCCACCAGATAGGTGCTGGCACTCAGGCTGGGCTCGGCGTTCACCCGGGCCTGCGTGGTGCGGGCGGTGGGCGCACCGGTGGCGGCCGTGGTGACCGTCGGCCTCACGGTCGGCTTCGGCGCCGGCGACTTCGTGGGGGTCGGGGTCGGCGTCCGCGTGACCGTCGGGGTCGGCGACGGGGTGGGCGAGGGAACGGCCGCGAGCACCAGGACGCGGTTGTAGGCCGTGTTGTTGGCCGGCGCGCGATCCTGGCCGGTGAGCCCTCGGCCGGTGGCCTCGCCGCCGACCAACAATGTCCCGGGGACGGCCTTGGCCGGGATCCGCAGCGGGATGGAGGCGTTGTTCTGCCGGCCTGGCGGGAGCACCGCGGTGGTCACCCGGGTCACGCTGCGCCCGGTCTTGGTCCAGCCGGTGGGCAGGCCGGAGCCGGGGATCTCGGTGCCCAGCGGCGGGGTGTAGGTGATCCTCAACCGGGGCGCCTGGTCCGGTCCGGCATTCCGCCAGGAGACGATGGACCACACCGTGGTGCCGGGCTTGCCCTGGAGGTTCTGGGTCAGGGTGACGACGACGTCGTACCCGGCTGGCGGCGCCGTCGCGGCGGCCGCCGATCCGACGCAATACAAAGCGAAGAGTGATGATATGACTACGAAGAGTAGCAACTTGAGCGACCGATAGCGTCCGGGGCGGGCGGACGATGCCGCAGCGTGCTGCCAGGCCACGGACCGAGGGTAGCTCGCGCCGTCGTCGTTGACCCGTAGTGGCGGCGAAACGCGCGCGCCGTGCCCGTGCCGGAGCAGTTAGCATGGTGCGCACAGGCTTCGACCCGGCCATCACCGGCGAGCCTCCGGAAGAACAGGGCACGCGGGCCGCAGGCCGACCCCGGGCCCCCAGTAGAACCGGACGGGTCCGGCCCGTCACAGCCGATGTGGAGTGGCGCATCGCGTGAGTGGTGCGCAAGCGAGGTGGTACCGCGGTGCCCCGGAGAACTCCGGTGGCGTCGTCCTCGCCGTCACAGGCGAGGCAGCGAGGAGCCCGGACCGTGCCCGAGGACCACCAGAGCCAGACGCGCTATCCGCAGGTCGTGCCCACCCCGGCCTTCCCGGAGATCGAGGAACGGATCCTGCGCTACTGGAGCAGCGACGGCACCTTCGAGGCCAGCGTGGCCGCACGGCCGGCCGACGGCGCGGACGGCGCGACCGGCGCCAACGAGTTCGTCTTCTACGACGGCCCGCCGTTCGCCAACGGCCTGCCGCACTACGGCCACCTGCTCACCGGCTACGTCAAGGACGTGGTGCCGCGCTACCAGACCATGCGCGGGCACCGGGTGGAGCGCCGCTTCGGCTGGGACTGCCACGGGCTGCCCGCCGAGGTGGAGGCGGAGAAGCAGCTCGGCATCGTGCACAAGGCCGAGATCGAGCAGATGGGCATCGGCCGGTTCAACGACGTCTGCCGCACCTCGGTGCTGGCCTACACCAAGGACTGGGAGGACTACGTTCACCGCCAGGCCCGCTGGGTCGACTTCGAGAACGACTACAAGACCCTCGACCTGGACTACATGGAGAGCGTCATGTGGGCGTTCAAGTCCTTGTGGGACAAGGGCTTGGTCTACGAGGGCTTCCGGGTGCTGGCTTACTGCTGGCGGTGCGAGACCCCGCTGAGCAACACCGAGACCCGCATGGACGACGTCTACCGCCAGCGCCAGGACCCGGCGGTGACCGTCGCGATGGAACTGACCAGCGGCCCGGCGTCCGGCGCCAAGGCGCTGATCTGGACGACGACGCCGTGGACCCTGCCGAGCAACCTGGCCATGGCGGTGCACCCGGATCTGGACTACGTGGTGGTCACCCCGGCCGAGGGAAGCGCTCACGCGGGGGAGCGGTACGTGCTCGCCGCGGCCCGGGTGAGTCACTTCGCCCGGGAGCTCGGCGAGGCGACGGTGGTGGCGCAGCTGAAGGGGTCCGACCTGGTCGGCGCTACCTACACGCCGCCGTTCGGCTACTTCGCCGGCCGCGCGAACGCCCACCAGGTGCTCGGCGGAGACTTCGTCACCACCGACGAGGGCACCGGCATCGTGCACATGGCACCGGCCTTCGGTGAGGAGGACAAGCTCGCCTGCGACGAGGCCGGCATCGAGCCGGTGGTCCCAGTGGACGGCCAGGGCCGGTTCACCCCCGAGGTGCCCGACTACGCCGGGCAGCAGGTGTTCGAGGCCAACCCGCGGATCGTCGCCGACCTGAAGGCGGCCGGAACCCTGGTGCGGCACGAGTCCTACGAGCACCCCTACCCGCACTGCTGGCGCTGCGACAATCCGTTGATCTACAAGGCGGTCTCCAGCTGGTTCGTCGCGGTGAGCACCTTCCGCGACCGCATGGTCGAGCTGAACCAGCAGATCCAGTGGGTGCCCGACCACATCAAGGAGGGCTCGTTCGGCAAGTGGCTGGCCAACGCCCGCGACTGGTCGATCAGCCGCAACCGCTACTGGGGCTCGCCGATCCCGGTCTGGGTCAGTGACGACCCTCGCTACCCGCGCACCGACGTCTACGGGTCGCTGGCCGAGCTGCAGCGCGACTTCGGGGTCGAGGTCACCGACCTGCACCGGCCCTACGTCGACGACCTGACCCGGCCCAACCCGGACGACCCCACGGGCGCCTCGACCATGCGCCGGGTGCCCGAGGTGCTGGACTGCTGGTTCGAGTCCGGCTCGATGCCGTTCGCCCAGGTGCACTACCCGTTCGAGAACGCCGAGTGGTTCGAGAACCACTACCCGGGCGACTTCATCGTGGAGTACATCGGGCAGACCCGCGGCTGGTTCTACACGATGCACGTGCTGGCCACCGCGCTGTTCGACCGGCCGGCGTTCTCGGCCTGCGTCAGCCACGGCATCCTGCTCGGCGACGACAGCCGCAAGATGAGCAAGAGCCTGCGCAACTACCCCGACGTGCGCGAGGTCTTCGACCGCGACGGCGCCGACGCGATGCGCTGGTTCCTGATGTCCTCCCCGGTGCTGCGTGGCGGCAACCTGGTGGTCACCGAGCGGGGCATCCGCGACGGCGTCCGGCAGGTGATGCTGCCGCTGTGGAACGTCTGGTACTTCTTCGCGCTGTATGCCAACACCTGTGGCGACCCGGCGGACGGCGGGTACCGGGCGCAGCGGCGCACCGCCGGGACGGCCTCGACCGACGTGCTGGACCGGTACCTGCTGGCCAAGACCCAGGAGCTGGTGGTCACCATGACCGCGCAGCTGGACGCCTACGACCTGGCCGGTGCCGCGCAGAGCCTGCGCGACCACCTGGACGCGCTGACCAACTGGTACGTCCGCCGTTCCCGGGAGCGGTTCTGGGCCACCGAGGGCATCACGCAGGACGCGCGCGACGCCTTCGACACCCTTTGCACCGCGCTCGAGGTGCTCACCCGCCTCGCGGCCCCGCTGCTGCCGTTGATCAGCGAGGAGATCTGGCGTGGGCTGACCGGCGGGCGCAGCGTGCACCTGACCGACTGGCCGGCCGTCTCCGGCGCCGACGCGCTGCCCGCGGACGCCGCGCTGGTGGAGGCGATGGACACCGCGCGGGACGTGGCCTCGGCCGCGCTCGGGCTGCGCAAGGCGGCCGCGCTGCGGGTGCGCCTGCCGCTGCCGCTGCTCACCGTGGTGACCGCGGATCCGTCGGCGCTGCAGCCGTTCGCCTCGATCATCGCCGACGAGGTGAACGTGCGGTCGGTGCGCCTGGTCGGCCTGGACGATCCCGAGGCGCACGAGGTCGGGATCACCCAGCGGCTGACCGTGAATGCCCGGGCGGCCGGCCCGCGCCTGGGCAAGGCGGTGCAGGACGTGATCCGGGCCAGCAAGTCCGGTGACTGGCAGCAGGCGGACGACGGCACTCTGGTCTGCGGCGGAGTGGCCCTCGCCGAGGGTGAGTACAGCCTGGAAACCGTTGTATCGCAAGGGGATTACTCCGGTGACGGGGCTCCTGGAGTGGCGGTGGCCGTGCTCGCCGGCGGCGGTTTCCTGGTGCTAGACACCGCGGTCACCGCGGAGGCGGCCCGGGAGGGCCTGGCCCGCGACCTGGTCCGCGCCGTGCAGCAGGCCCGGCGCGACGCCGGTCTGGCGGTGGGCGATCGGATCGTGCTCACCCTGACCACCCCGAGCACCGAGGTCCCCGACGCGGTCTCGGCACACGAGGAGCTGATCCGGTCGGAGACGCTCGCCGTCGAGGTGGTGGTCGAGGCGGAGACCGAGGCCCGGGCCGGGGTCTCCTACGACGAGCTCGCCGGAGCGTCGCTGGTGCAGATCACGGTGTCGCCGACGTGAGCGAGCAGCCGGGGGAGCGGATCGGCGAGGTCTACCGGGAGATCCTGGGCCGGGCGCCCGAGCATGACCTGGTGCCCGGCCTGGAGCGGATCACCTCGGTGACCGAACTGCTCGGCGACCCCCAGAACGCCTTCCGCACGATCCACCTCACCGGGACCAACGGCAAGACCTCTACCACCCGCATGATCGAGGCCCTGCTGCGGGCGCACGGGTTGCGCACGGGCCGGTTCGTCAGCCCGCACCTGACCGACGTGCGGGAACGGATCAGTCTGGACGGCGTTCCCCTGTCGGCGGAGCGGTTCGTCGAGGTCTACGACGAGGTGCGGCCCTACCTGGACCTGGTGGACGCCACCTCGGCCCGCGACGGCGCGGTGCCGCTGACCTTCTTCGAGGTGCTGGTGGCGATGGGCTACGCCGCCTTCGCCGACGCCCCGGTCGACGTCGCGGTGGTCGAGGTCGGCATGGGCGGTTCGTGGGACGCGACCAACGTGGTTCATGCCGAGGTCGCCGTGATCACCCCGATCGCGGTCGACCACCAGCGGTTCCTCGGCCACGACGTGGCCACGATCGCCGCCGAGAAGGCGGGGATCATCGAGCCGGGGGCGGTCGTCGTCCTGGCCGAGCAGTCGCCGGAGGCGTATGAGGTGATCATGGCCCGGGCGGTCGAGGTCGGGGCCACCGTGGTACGGGAGGGGATCGACTTCGACGTCGCCGTCCGCGAAGTCGCCGTCGGCGGCCAGCTGCTCACCCTGCGGGGGCTCGGCGGCGACTACGACGAGGTGTTCCTGCCGCTGCACGGCGCCCACCAGGCGCAGAACGCAGCCTGCGCCCTGGTCGCCGTCGAGGCCTTCCTCGGGGTGGCGCCGGGTCAGCTCGACGCCGACGTGGTGCGCGAGGCGTTCGCCGGCTCCGATTCGCCGGGCCGGCTGGAAGTGGTGCGGCGCAGCCCGACGATTCTGGTCGACGCCGCGCACAACCCCGCCGGGGCAGCGGTGCTGGCCGTGGCGCTGGAGGAGTCCTTCGCGATGTCGCGGCTCGTGGGGGTGATCGGGGTGATGGCAGACAAGGACGCGATGGGCATCCTCGACACGCTGCAGCAGGTGCTGGACGAGGTGGTGATCACGCGATCCTCCTCGCCCCGGGCGATGGATCCGGACGAGCTCGGCGCGATCGCGGCAGAGGTGTTCGGCGAGGATGTGGTGCACGTGGTGGAGCGGCTCGACGTGGCGCTCGACCGGGCCGTGGAACTGGCCGAGGCCGATCACCGGCCGGGGGCCGGGGTGCTGGTCACCGGGTCGATCCCGCTGGTGGCCGAGGTGCGGGTGCTGCTCGGCGCCGACCGGGCCGACACCCCGCTCGCCGACCGGGTGGCCGCCCGGGCCGCCGATCGCGCCGACGCGATTGCCGCTGCGCGGGACGCTGCGTCCCGGAAGAAGACCTGATGCGCTCGCCCCGCCGCACGATGGCCGCGGCCATGCTCACCCTGGAGTCGTTCGCGGTCTTCTTCGCCGGTCTGGTCGCCAAAGACCTGAGCGATCTCGGCGTCGGTCGTGCGCTCGCGCTGCACGGCGGGCTGGCCCTGGCCTGTCTCGTGGTGGCCGGCCTGCTCCGGCTACGCGCCGGGTATCTGCTCGGCAGCCTGCTGCAGGTGGCGGTGATCGCTACCGGCTACTGGGTGCGGTCGATGTACGCCGTCGGGGCCCTGTTCGCCCTGCTCTGGTTCGTCGCGCTCTGGGTGGGGACCAAGGTCGAGCAGGAGCGGGCCGCCTATGCCGGCGGCAGCGACGTCGAGGGTGGCACGTAGGCCTTCCTCCTCCCACGGCTCGCGCAGGGCGTGGCCCAGGCGCAGCACGCGCGGCCACTGGGTGGCATCCAGCGGGCAGTCCTGCTCCAGGGTCTGGGCGATTCGCCGGGTGAGGATTTCGGTGCTGGCGCCCTGGCCGTGGGCCACGACGGCGAACTGGTCGGGGGCCCAGCGGCCCACCACATCGGTCTGCCGGACAGCACCGCTCAGCACTGTGGCCAGGTGCCGGACCAGGGCGTCGGCCGCGGCCTGGCCCCAGGTCGCCTGCACCTCCTGATAGCCGCCGATCTCGACGATGGCGCAGCCGATCGCGCTCTTCTCCCGCCGGGCGATGGCGTGCAGGTGCTCGCCGACCAGCAGCACCCCGCCCTGGTCGGGCAACCCGGTTCGGGGGTCGAGTCGGATCGTGTGGCCGGTGCCGTGAGCCGTCGGTGGGGTCGAAGCGATCGGGGCAGGCTGGCGGGCGGAGGCCCGCTGCAGCTCCTCGGCCGATTCGCGTAGCGAGGTCAAACGGGCCTGGCGGACGCCGTGGGACAGGCCGAGGGAGACGGCCGCGCCTAGCAGGTACAGCCCCTGGGCCGGTCCGCCGGCCCAGGCGAGGCTGATCCACGCCGCAAGCACCGCGCTCAGCGCGCCCAGGTACCAGGCGCCCGGTATGAGCAGCAGCCCGCATCCGGCGGCCAGGAGGATCAGTTCCGCGGCGCGGTCGGGCCGCGCGGTGGACTGGGTGTAGGCGACGGTGTCGGCCGCGCCGAGCAGCACGCACCCGGCCAGGACCGCGTGCAGCGCGGTGCTGCCCAGGTCGTGCCGACGCCAGATCAGGCTGCACAGCACAAGGGCGGCGCCGGCGGTGCCGGTGGCGACGGCCAGCGTCACTCCCGCGCTGCCCTGGTCGGCGGCCAGTCGGCCCAGGGCGAGGAAGGCCATCGTGGCCCCGAGGACGGCCGGAGCCAGGGGCACCAGGCGATGGACGCCGGGCCCCGGCGGCGCGGGGTCGTCGAGCACGGCGTTCCATCTCCGGCTGAGTCTGGCCATCGGCATCTGCATCGGCAGGGGGTGGCGTTTGTTGAGGAACACACGAGGGTTCTCACCCCGCCGGTCGATCGGTGATCGATAGGATTCGGACATGTCGATCGACCGCACTCTCGTCCTGGTCAAGCCCGATGGCGTCGCCCGCGGCTACGTGGGGGAGGTGCTGCGCCGGATCGAGAGCAAGGGCTACCGGATCGTCGCCATGGACCTGCGCGTGCCCGAGCGCGCCGTTCTCGATCAGCACTACGCCGAGCACGTGGCCAAACCGTTCTACCCGGACCTGCTGGCCTTCATGACCTCCGGCCCCGTGGTGGCGGCCGTGGTCGAGGGGCAGCGGGTGGTCGAGGCCTGGCGCACGATGATGGGCACCACGGACGCGACCATGGCCGTACCGGGCACTATCCGCGGCGACCTCGGGCGTGACTGGGGCAACGGCTCGACCGAGAACCTGGTGCACGGTTCGGATTCGCCCGAGTCGGCCGCCCGCGAGATCTCCCTCTGGTTCCCCGGCCTCCCCTGACTGCCCACCCCAGATAACCCGCCCACCCCAGCGGGTGATCGTCGGGAGATCGCAGTCTTCCCCCAGTAGGTGGGGGAGGAGTGCGATCTGTCGGTGATCTTGCTGAGGCGGGCGGCGGGTGGGAGCGGGCGGCGGGCGGGTTAGGGTTTCCTTATGTCCGTGCAGAGCGTGTTCGACCGGCTGGAGCCCCTGCTGCCCCTGGTGGGCAAGCCGATCCAATACGTCGGCGGTGAGCTGAACAGCACGGTCAAGGACTGGGACGTGGCCGGCGACGCGACCGTGCGCTGGGCCCTGATGTACCCGGACGCCTACGAGGTCGGCGTGCCCAACCAGGGCCTCATGATCCTTTACGAGGTGCTCAACGAGCGCCCCGACGTGCTCGCCGAGCGCACCTACTCGGTGTGGCCCGAGCTCGAGACGCTCATGCGCGAGCACGGGGTGCCGCAGTTCACCGTCGACGGCCACCGCCCGGTCGGCGCCTTCGACGTGTTCGGGGTGTCCTTCTCCACCGAGCTTGGCTACACGAATCTGCTCACCGCCCTCGACCTCGCCGGAATCCCTTTCACTGCAACGGATCGCGACGAGAGCCACCCGATCGTGCTGGCCGGCGGCCACGCCGCCTTCAACCCGGAGCCGATCGCCGAGTTCATCGACGCCGCCGTGCTCGGTGACGGCGAGCAGGCCGTGCTGGCGATCAGCGACATCGTGCGGGAGTGGAAGACGGCCGGCCGCCCGGGGGGGCGGATCGAGCTGCTCGATCGACTGGCCCGCACCGGATCGGTCTACGTGCCGCAGTTCTACGACGTCGACTACCTCCCGGACGGTCGGATCCGCCGGATCGCCCCGAACCGCCCGGGCGTGCCGTGGCGGGTCGCCAAGCACACCCTGATGAACCTCGACGAGTGGCCCTACCCCAAGCAGCCGCTGGTGCCGCTGGCCGAGAGCGTGCACGAGCGGATGAGCGTGGAGATCTTCCGCGGCTGCACCCGGGGCTGCCGGTTCTGCCAGGCCGGAATGATCACCCGACCGGTGCGTGAGCGGAGCACGGCCGGCATCCGGGCGATGGTCGACACCGGTCTGGCGGCAACAGGTTTTGAGGAGGTGGGTCTGCTCAGCCTGTCGAGCGCCGACCACTCCGAGATCGCCGGGCTCACCAAGGGTCTGGCAGATCACTACGAGGGCACCAACACCGGGCTGTCACTGCCGAGTACCCGGGTGGACGCCTTCAACATCGACCTGGCCAACGAGCTGTCCCGCAACGGCCGGCGCTCGGGCCTGACCTTCGCGCCTGAGGGGGGCAGCGAACGGATCCGCAAGGTGATCAACAAGATGGTCACCGAGGACGACCTGGTGCGCACTGTCGCCGCCGCCTACTCGGCCGGCTGGCGGCAGGTAAAGCTCTACTTCATGTGCGGCCTGCCCACCGAGACCGACGAGGACGTGCTGCAGATCGCCGAGCTGGCCAAGCGGGTGATCGCCACCGGCCGGGAGGTCAGCGGCAAGCGTGACATCCGGTGCACGGTGAGCATCGGCGGCTTCATCCCCAAGCCGCACACCCCGTTCCAGTGGGCTGCCCAACTCGACCACGAGAGCACCGACGCCCGCCTGGCCAAGCTGCGCGACGCCGTCCGCAGCGATCGCAACTACGCCCGCGCCATCGGGTTCCGCTACCACGACGGCAAGCCGGGCATCGTCGAGGGCCTGCTCTCGCGCGGGGACCGGCGGATCGCCGCGGTGATCCGCCAGGTCTGGGCGGACGGCGCGCGCTTCGACGGCTGGAGTGAGCACTTCAGGTTCGACCGCTGGATGGCCGCCGCGGCCAAGGGCCTGGACGGCACCGGGGTGGACGTCGATTGGTTCACCACCCGGGAGCGTGACATCACTGAGGTGCTGCCCTGGGACCACCTGGACTCGGGGCTGGACAAGGACTGGCTCTGGGAGGACTGGCAGGACGCCGTGGGCCAGGACGACGCCGTCGAGGTGGAGGACTGCCGCTGGACTCCGTGCTTCGACTGCGGCGTGTGCCCACAGCTGGGCACCGTGATTCAGCTGGCCCGCCGCAAGTAGTCGACTGGGCTACTGCGGCAGGTTGACGGTCAGGCTCACCGCGGGACGCAAGTCCGAGCTGATGGTCGCGCTGCGCTCTGTGCCGGATACCTGCTGGCAGGCGGGGCTGATCGCCTCGCCAGCACCGGGGAGCTGACAGCTCAGCTGGATGACGCGCTTGTCAGTGGTGTGCAGTGTGATCGCCTGGGCGGCCCGCCCGCTCAGCGCGACCACGATCGAGTCGCCACGCCCCGGCCGGGAGACCAGGGTGGCCGAGGTCAGCTTGTACCGGACCACCGCGGTGGTGAACGGGGTGTTGTTCGCCGGAGTGACGATCCAGCCGCCGTCCGGGTTCGGCGTGGCGGGCGTCAGGACGCCGTCCAGCTCGACCTGGAGGTTCGCCACGCCCGGTTGCGGGGTGCGCGGCAGTGAGGGAACAGACAGGTACAGCGGCGCCGAGCTCGGCGCCTCCCGCCTGACCTGCTCATAGCTGTCGATCGAACGGCCGTCGTCGTCGAGGGCGAAGGTGACGTGGGCGCCGGGCGCGTCGAGCCCCGGGCCGGTGGTCGGCAGGTCGGGCGGGGTGAGCACCGCGCCGCCGGGCCAGGCCATCTTCGTGGCCTTGGCGGCGGACGGCGCGACCCCGGAGGGTGCCGGTAGGGACGGAGCGGCACCGGACGGCGCGACGGGCGGCTGCTGGGCCGACACGCCGGGAGTCGCCGCGGTGTCATCCGGCGTTCCGGCCCCGAACTGCGAGGCCACCAGGAGCAGCAGCAGGGCAAGCGCGGCGGCGCCGATCATGAGCACCCACCACGGACGGCGGCGGGTGGTCTCGCCCTCGGCGAAGGCATCGGTCCTGGGGGTGACGCCGACACCACCACCCATCCCGCCGCTGCCGGCCGCCGGCGCGGTGCGCTCGACGTCTAGTTCCTGGCGGAGCTGTTCGATCGAGGCGCGCAGATCCTGGGCCTCGGCCTCCTTGGCATCGAGCGATTCGCGCAGGGCGGCCGTGCTCTCGAACTTCTGGCGCAGGCCCGAGATCGGAGCGCGCACGGGGCGGACGGCCACCGGGGCGTTGCGCCGTCCCTGGCGTGATCGCAGGCCGGGTGAGCTGGCCGAGATGGTGGGGGCGACGGCGACTGGTTCCTCAGGCATGCCAGAGGTGATCGTCGGCTCAGCGGACGTCGAGTCCGCAGCGCCGCCGTTCGCCGAAGCGGGGTCCCGCTCCGTCATGGTGAACCTCCCGCCACCCAGGTGTCACCCACGCCATCGCTGACGACGACAAGAGTGCTACGGCACACATTATCCGGATCTCGGTCACACACCGTGCCAATCGGGCCTCAGGTGCCACATCGGCGAGAACATTGGTGACAGATCGGCGAAGCATCCCCCGTTCGCAGGCATCGCGCCCCTACAGTGTGCTCACGGAGAGCAGCCGTAGGGCCAGCACCTCCGGAAGTGGCTTACAGAATGTGACAGGCGTGACAAAGTTGACGCGCTCGGGTACGCGACAGGCGTTCAGGACGCGGCAAGGATCGACTGAAGTACAGGCACTCACAGCACGACATGTAGTTCAAGAGCAATGGGCGTTCACGGCGCGACACGTATCTCGGGGCACGACACGGCGGAGGTTTCGATGGGGGCTCGCAGGGCTCGCGGCCTGTTGAGTGTGCTGGCGACGGTGCTGGCGGCGACGGCGTCCCTACTCGGTCTGCCGGGCATGGCCTCGGCGGCGTCGAGCACGGCCGACGTCTACATCGTGCACGGCATCGCCGGCACGACGGCAGACGTCCTGGTCGACGACAACAACGTGGCGCCCGCCTCGGCCCCCAAGGCCGTGGTCGGTCCTCTGCGGTTGACCCCCGGCAGCCACGTGGTCACCTTCAAAGAGGGGGACAAGACCGTGGTGAGCGCGATGTTCACGGTCAAGGCCGGCACCAGCACGGACGTCGTGGCGCACCGCACCGCCGACGCCTCGCGCAGCGCCGTGGTCACCGTCTTCCCCAACGACCTGAGCGGGATCGCCCCCGGCAAGACCCGACTGGTCGTCTCCCACGTCGCCGTCGCCCCCGCGGTCGACATCCGAGTGGACGGCACCCCGCTCTTCCGCAATGTGGCCAGCGGTGAGTCGCTGACCCTGGAACTGCCCGCCAAGACGTCCTCGCTCGACGTGGTGCCCACGGCTACCAGCGGCACGGCGCTGCTCAGCCCGGTACAGCTCAACCTCGACGCCGGCACGCTGACCCGGGTCTTCCTGATCGGCGACTCCACCGCCGACAGCAGCGATGCCGTGGTGCAGGAGATCGCGGTGGGCGTCGTCGGCTCGCAGCGCCCGACCAAGGTGTCCACCGGGAACGGCGGCCAGGCCGCCGACTCCTTCGTCGGAGGTGGCCCCTCGCTCGCGGTCTGGGCCCTCATCGCCAGCCTGCTCGCCTTCGCCGGGGTCACCGTGCTCAGCCGGACGGCGTCCGCGACCAGCCCGGTGATCGGCAGCCGGCACTCCCGGTGAGCCGGTGGGTCGGCACCGTCCTGGCCGGCCTGGGTGCCTACGGACTGACCATGGCGGCGACCGGCGTGGCGCTCGTTGCCGGGCCCACCACGCCGGCAGATTCGTCAGGCCCGGTGCAACCGGTCGTCGCCGTGGCGCCCGCCCTGGAGGAGCCCGAACTGTCGGCTGAGCCCGAGGCACCGCCGGCCACTCCCTCCGCTCGCCCTCGCTCGAGCGCTGCCGCTGGGGTCCCGGTGGCTCGTCGGGCCACTGCAGCGGCCGGGCAGCGCACCACCTTCGTGCCCACCCGACTGCTGATGCCCAGCGGCTCCCGAGCGCCGGTTCTGCCCTCGGCCGTGGCGTCGGACGGCAGCCTGGAGATCCCCGCGCAGCCGGATGTGGTGGGGGTGTGGAACGGGGGAGCGCGGGCCGGTGATCCGTTCGGCAGCATGGTGATCGCCGGGCACGTCGACTCCGCCGAGTACGGTCTGGGCGTGCTGGCCGAACTGAAGTGGCTCAAGCCAGGGGCGGTGATCGAACTGCAGGCGGGCAAGAACCGGCTGCGGTATCGAGTCACCCGCACCGCTCAGGTCAACCAGCAGAGCCTGGCCACCGACGACGAGTTCTTCGCCCAGGGCACCACCCCGCACCGGCTCGTGGTGATCACCTGTGGCGGGCCGTTCGACCGCAGCAAGCACCGCTACCGGGACAACTACATCGTGATCGCCTCGCCGATCGTCTGAGCCCGGCCCGCGCGGTGCGTAGGGTTGTCGACCATGGCACGCATGCCCGAAGGGCCTCCACCACCCCCGGTGATCCAGCGGGTGCGGGTGCGCTACGCCAAGCGGGGGCGGCTGCGGTTCACCAGCCACCGTGACTTCCAGCGGGCGCTGGAGCGGGCCCTGCGCCGGATCGCGGCGCCGCTGGCCTACTCGGCGGGGTTCAACCCGCACCCCAAGATCTCCTACGCCAATGCCGCCCCTACCGGTGCGGCGAGCGAGGCCGAGTACCTCGAGCTCGGGCTGGCCGAGCGGGTCGACCCGGCGGCGCTGCAGAAGGCGCTGGACGGCGCGCTGCCGGCCGGGCTGGACGTGGTCGAGGTGGTCGAGGCCCGCACCCCCAACCTGGTGGAGCGGCTGCAGGCCTCGGTCTGGCAGATCGAGCTCCCGGGAGTGGCCCCGGTCACCGCCGCTGCGGCGGTGGAGACGTTCCTGGCGGCCGAGCGGGTCGAGGTCAGCCGGATGACGAAGGCGGGGATCCGCACCTTCGACGCCCGCGAGGCAGTGCTGCAGGCCGGGCTACTGGGCAACACCACAGAGGGTGTCGCTCAAGTCGACCCGGGTCATTGTGCGATACTGCGAGTGGTCGTCCGGCACACCACACCCGCCGTTCGCCCCGACGATGTCCTCGCCGCCCTCAGGTCGCAGGCCCTCCTCGTGCCCCCGTCTCCACCCCGGATGACGCGGCTGGCGCAGGGACCGCTCGACCCCACCAGCGGCGCGGTGGCTGATCCTCTGGTCGCCGACCGGGCCTCGTAACGCAGATGCTTCCGTCGCACCGAACCCGGTGAGACGAACAGGACAACCGCCCCGCGCGGTGCCGGACGGTGTGACCGGGACCCGGGGTTGAACGGGAGTACCCGTGCCGCTCGACAACGATGTGACACCTTCGGCTGAGCCGACCGCGCCCACGACGCGACCGCGTCGCCGGGCCGCCTCGCGCCCCGCCGGACCACCCCAGCACGTGGCCGAGACGCCGCCGGTCCCGGCCGAGCCCGCTCCGGCCGAGGCCAAGACCCCCCGCAAGCGCGCCTCTCGGCGCAAGACTCCTCCGCAGGCCGAGACTGCAGCGGCGACCGAGGTGACCGTGACTGCCGCCGAGCCGGCAGTCGCCGAGGCCACCCCCGAGGCCGCTGCCGCACCGAAGCGCCGTGCCCGCAAGACCGCGGCCAAGAAGACGGCCCCCGCCGCCGCACCCGTGCCCGCCGAGGAGCCGACGGTCACCGAGCTCGTCGAGGACGACGAGGCGCAGGCCGAGGCCGGGGCGGAGGCCGCTCCGGCGGCGCCCGCCCTGGTCATGCCGCTGTTCCAGGCGCCCGAGCCGGTGACCGAGCCGGTCCGCCGTCGCCGAGCCGCCAGCCGTCCGGCCGGGCCGGCCGTCGTGGCACCCGCGGAGACCGCAGCCGAGCCTGAGGCCGTCGTCGAGGATCCGACCACCGGTCCCGAGGACGCCGAGGTCGAGGACGACGACTCCGGCCCGCGCCGGCGTAGGCGCCGGGGCGGGCGGGGCCGTCGTGGCCGCACCCGTGAGGACGGCGAGGACGCCGAGGGCGGCGAGGCTCCGGCGGCCCCAGCCTCCGACGGCACCGCGACTCCCGGTGCCGAGGCGCCCGCCACTGGTCCCGAGGACGCCGAAGGTGGCACCGAGGACGACGAGGACGGCAGCGGCAGCCGCCGTCGGCGTCGGCGTCGGCGTCGGGGCTCAGGCGGCGGCGACGGATCCGGTGAGGACGACCCGCCGAACACCGTGGTCCGGGTGCGGGAGAGCCGCCGCGGCGGTGGCGGCGCGAGCGGTGGCGACGTCACCGGGCTGCGCGGATCCACCCGCCTGGAGGCCAAGAAGCAGCGCCGGCGCGAGGGCCGCGAGGCCGGCCGCCGTCGTCCGGTGATCACCGAGGCCGAGTTCCTGGCCCGCCGGGAGAGCGTCGACCGGGTGATGGTGGTCCGCGAGATGGAGGGCCGCACCCAGATCGGCGTGCTCGAGGACGGCGTGCTGGTCGAGCATTACGTGGCCCGGCGCACCCAGACCTCGATGGTCGGCAACGTCTACCTGGGCCGGGTGCAGAACGTGCTGCCCAGCATGGAAGCGGCGTTCGTCGACGTCGGCAAGGGGCGCAACGCCGTCCTGTACGCCGGTGAGGTGAACTGGGACGCGGCCGGCCTGGACGGTCAGCCGAAGCGGATCGAGCACGCCCTGAAGTCCGGCGAGTCGGTGCTGGTGCAGGTCAGCAAGGACCCGATCGGGCACAAGGGTGCCCGGTTGACCAGCCAGATCTCGCTGCCCGGGCGCTACCTGGTCTACGTGCCGGACGGTTCGATGACCGGCATCTCGCGCAAGCTGCCCGACATCGAGCGCAACCGGCTGAAGAAGATCCTGCGCGAGGTGGTGCCCGAGGGCGCCGGCGTGATCGTGCGCACGGCGGCCGAGGGTGCCTCGGAGGAGGAGCTGGCCCGCGACGTGGCCCGGCTCGGCGCGCAGTGGGAGGACATCTCGGCCAAGGCCAAGGCGGTCAACGCCCCGGCTCTGCTCTACGGCGAGCCCGACCTGGCGATCCGCGTGGTGCGCGACATCTTCAACGAGGACATCGGCAAGCTCGTGGTCTCCGGTGACGAGGCGTGGGACGTGCTGCACGCCTACATCGGCCACGTGGCGCCCGACCTGGTCGACCGGATGCAGAAGTGGGACGCCGCCGAAGGTGGCGACGTGTTCGCGGCGCACCGGGTCGACGAGCAGCTGGCCAAGGCGCTGGACCGCAAGGTGTGGCTGCCCTCGGGCGGCTCGCTGGTGATCGACCGCACCGAGGCGATGACCGTGGTCGACGTCAACACCGGCAAGTTCACCGGGGCCGGCGGCAACCTCGAAGAGACCGTGACCAAGAACAACCTCGAGGCCGCCGAGGAGATCGTGCGCCAGCTGCGGCTGCGCGACATCGGCGGGATCATCGTGGTCGACTTCATCGACATGGTGCTGGAGGCCAACCGGGAGCTGGTTCTTCGCCGGCTGCTGGAGTGCCTGGGGCGTGACCGTACCAAGCATCAGGTGGCCGAGGTGACCTCGCTCGGCCTGGTCCAGATGACCCGCAAGCGGGTGGGCCAGGGGCTGCTCGAGGTGTTCAGCGAGACCTGTGAGCACTGCGGCGGGCGGGGCCTGATCCTGCACGACGAGCCGGTCGAGAAGCGCCAGCAGGACGGCGGCAACGGCGGTGGCACCAGCGGTGGGGGCAGCGGCGGCGGGGGTGGTGGCCGCAGCGGCGGCTCCTCCGGCGGCCGTCGCCGCGGCCGCGGCAACGCCGCCGAGCAAGTGGCCGTCGCCACCGGCTGAGCCCTGCCACAAGCTGAGTCTCCTCGCCACCAGCCGAGCGTGGCCGGTTCCCTTTCGGCGGCACTTCGCGGATGCGGTCATTGGCGCATCCGCGAAGTCCCGTTGTCGAGGGACTGGCTAGGTTCCGAATGCGGTGAAGGACAGGCCGGTGGCGACGCCGAGCGCGTCGGAGGCGGTCTTCTCGCGGGCGGCCAGCAGCGCCTCGGGCATGGTGGCACCGCTGCGCAGCGACTCGTGGAAAGCGACCATGAGCGCCGCGGTGGCGGTGTCGTTGATCGGCACGATGCTGGCCACCACGCCGCTGGTGCCCATCGACAGCAGACTGCTGACCAGCCCTAGCAACTCGTCGCTTCCCGCGGGCACGCCGACCCCGGAATCGCAGCAGGGCAAGACGATCCGCGACGGCGGCCGGGCCAGACGCTCCAGGTCGTGCACGGTCAGCGGCCCATCGTCGAGCAGCAAGGAGGAGAACAGTGGGTTGTCGACCCGCAGCCTGCCGTGGGCGGCGATGTGCGCCAGCCAGGAGCCGTCGAGTGCGGTCAGCGTCTGCTCCGTGCCCGCATCGGGGCCGCCGAGCACCGTCGGATCGGTGTAGCCGCCGGCGATCTGCTGCACCTCGGTAGCGGCGGCGTCCAGTCCCGGGCCGATCACGAAGGTGACCCGGCCGGGTTCGGCGGGCACAGCAGCCCGGGCACGCAGGAAGGTCAGCGCGGACGGCGCGACCGAGACCGGGCGATGACGAAGCGTGGGCAGCATGGCCCAGGGGATCGCCTGCAGACTTCCCGGGGGAACCACGACGATCGGCTCCTCACCCTGCAGATCCCGCGCCGCCGGGCCGAGCAGCGCCGATTCGAGAGCCGCCCCGAGACCGTTCACCTGACCCTCGATGCTCCACCGTGGCGGGCGTTGCGCCGTCCGGCGGAGCAGGAAACGCGCGTGCTCCAGGTCGTTCAGCGGCAAGGCGCCGAGGGCGTGCTGCCGGATGCGGCCGTCGATCACGGTGAGGGCGTGCAGCCTGCCCTCGATCTCCACCAGTTCGACCAGCCGCGTCGCACCGAGGCCTTCGCGGATCGTGGCAGCGTCGAGGGTCGTGGAGCGGCGGGGCGCCTGGGTTGCAGACTGCAGGGACAGGTCGCGGATCCTGCGCTCCAGGCGCCGGTGCTCTCGGGCCAGCGCGGCGATCGGCAGCGCCTCGGCTCGGTTGGCCTCCAGTCGGCGTTCGACCATCCGGAGCGAGGTCAGGGCCTGGGCCACCTCCGTGTCGCCACGGCCCAGGGTCCGGGTTGCCAGCGCTGCGGCACGCCACCGTTCGCTCGCGGCGAGCAGCCGCCACGCGTTCCCGCCCTTGAGAGTCTGCCGCAGGGCGATCCGGGTCAGCTCGGCACCGTGCGCGGTCGCCTGGGCCCGCAACTCGGTGCTGCCCAGGGTGACCAGATGCTCGTCGAGGGCCGCCAGCCCAGCCCGGCAGGCCGCCAGGGTCGCCCGGGAGTCACCCAGGGCCTCCGCCCGCAGTGCCTGTGCGAGCCACCCCTGGCTGCGGGTCACGGGTGCGGGCCGTCGCCGGCTGCGCGCCGCCTGGCCCAGATGGTGCTCCGCCTCGGGCCGGCGACCCAGTGCCAGGGCGACGCGTCCGGCGATGAGGTGCCCTCGGTGCGCCTGATCCGGGTCGAGCTGATTCAGCTGGTCCACCACGCGCATCGCGCGCTGCAGCAGCGCACCCGACTGCCGCCCGTACGCGAGCTCAGCCTGGATCAGGGTGAGCTCACTGCGCGCTGCCCACAGCGTCCGCCCCTGCGCTCGGAACAGCCGCTTGGCGCGTGCCGCCCGATCGATCGCCGACGCCAGGTCCTGTAGTACGACTGCCGCGAGTGATGAGGCGTAGAGCAACTCCGCTCGTTTGTAGGCGGCCCCGGTGCTGGCCTTGGAGGACTGGTAGGCCGTGTCAGCCTCATCGAAGGCGTCCTGGGCCAGCCCCGCAGCCAGCAGAGCGGTGCTGCGATCGCTGGCCAGGTCCGGGTGGATGGCACCGACCTGGCGGTAGCGCTGGCCGGCCTCGTGCAGGAAGCGCAGGGCACCGGGAAGATCGCCGCGTGCCATTGCGGCGAGGCCGCGATTGTGTCTTGCCATTGCGTATTCGAACGCTTGATCGGCCTCCCGAAAGAGGATCTCGGCGCGATCGAAGTCTGCCGTGGAGCGGAGCACGGCCCCCAGAGCCAGATTGACCTCGGCGCGTTTCGTCAGCGTCCGGGCGAACCACATCCTGTCCTCGTCCTTGCGCAGCCGCGGCAGCGCGGAACTGAGGTCTGCGAGCGCAGCCTCGAAATCGCCGACGACGATATGGACTGCTGCGCGGCGAAGCAGGATCCGCCCAGCTGCGGCGCCACGCGCGCCACGGACGGACCGATTGATCTCGCGCAGCCCTGCCCGAGTCTGCCCGCTCCAGGCCAGCGCCGTCCCCAGCGTTGCCCGCACGTCCGCCTCGCGCTCAGCGTCACGGCTGGCTTGGGCGAAGGCCAGGCCGCGTCGGAGTCGGCGGAGGGCACCGGGGAGGTCGCCGCGATCACGGAGCACAATGCCAGCGGCCTGGCAGGCGATCGAGGCCTGGTAAGAAGTGGGGTAGGCGGCGAGCACCTGCTCCGACCGGTCGAGGGCCTCCGCCGGGCGTGACAGGGCCAGCGCCAAGAGGTCGTCTGTCAGCGCTCTCGGGTCCTGGCGGCTTGCTCTGTGCACGCTGGCTCCCGCCGCACATAGCCGGGTGACACGAATCCGTGTCCAATGCTAGACAACTCACCCATAGAGTGCGCTTGTCGACGTTGGGAGTCAGTGTGGCCATTCAAGGCGAATCCAGCCGAAACCCGGTACTCGAATCCCAAGTACAGCTCATCGTCGGCGAGGGCGGGTTGCCGGGAGCGGTTGCGTGGCCGCCGAACTGGGCCGAGGTCGGGTTGGAGTACATCGCGCGTGGCGGCCATGTCATGGTGCGGGACGAGGACATCGCCCGGGTCCAGGGCGTCCTCGGCGGCCGCCCGGTCGGCAACCGCGCCAGCAACATCAGGGGCCTCACCCTGTATGCCTTCTCCGAGGACGGCCTGTCGGTGGAGGCGGCGTGCGAGCGGGTGGACCGCGAGCTCGGTCGGGGCGTGGCCACCCCGGACCACGTCTTCTACGTGGTGCCGGCAAGTGGCACCTGCCCGGCCACCGAACCCGAGCCGGTGCACAGCCCGTCCCGGCCCTACCCCGAACCCGCCGTCGACAGCTGCGCCGGCGAGGGCGTGCTGGTGAAGATCCTGGACAGCGGCCTGTTCAAGGGCGCCGACCAGAGCTATGACTGGCTCACAGGGGTCACCGGCGACGCCGAGGACACCTATACCCCTACCCCGAACGAGACCATCCGGCACTACGCCGGCCACGGCACCTTCAGCGCGGGGGTCGTGCGCACCATGGCGCCCGCCGCCGAGGTGGCCGTGCTGCACACCTTCACGCCGGTGCACGGCGGGGCGACGTACGAGTCCGAACTCGCCTCCGACATCGTGCAGGCGCTCTCCGACGGGCCCGACATCATCTCGCTCTCCTTCGGCACCTACACCCGCAGCGACATCCCGCCGCTGGGCATCGACGTGCTCGAGCCGCTGCTGCGCGGCTCCTCGGACGTCGTGCTGGTCGCCGCCGCGGGCAACGACTCCACCCGGGACCGGTTCTGGCCGGCCGCCTACCCCTGGGTGACCTCGGTCGGCGCGCTCGACCGCAGTTGGACCCGGCGCGCCTGGTTCAGCAACTACGGCTGCTGGGTGAGCGTCTACGCCCCCGGCGAGGACCTGGTGAACGCCTTCCCCCAGGGCATGTTCGTCTGCAACGAACCCCCGAACAGGGGCCAGCAGCGCGTCTTCACCGGTATGGGCCGCTGGAGCGGCACCTCCTTCGCCACCCCGATGGTCGCCGGGCTGATCGCCGCCCGGATGACCGCGACAGGCGAGAGTGCCCCCGAGGCGGTGGCCGCCCTGCGGGCCGAGGCGGTGGCCAAGCGCATCCCGGGCGTGGGCCCGGTGCTGGTGCCGGGGAGTTGATCGCCGGTTTGACCCTGCTGCCACGCCGTCCGTAGGCTGTCGGGCGGTGTGCGCGAGCTTTCCGTCGCGCAGCCTCCGGGAACGGCTGTGTGCCGGCCCCGCCCGATCACAGAGAGAGAGTCCCAGGTGTACGCGATCGTCCGCGCCGGTGGCCGGCAGGAGAAGGTTGCCGTCGGCGACGTTCTCAACGTAGACAAGCTGCCCGGCAAGACGGGGTCGACCGTGCAGCTCACCCCGCTGCTGCTGGTCGACGGCACCACGGTGACCAGCGACGTCAAGTCCCTCTCCGCGGTGAGCGTGACCGCCGAGATCGTCGAGCCCGCCAAGGGCCCGAAGATCACCATCATGAAGTTCAAGAACAAGACCGGATACCGCAAGCGCCAGGGACACCGCGCGCAGCTCACCCGGATCAAGGTCACCAGCATCTCCTGACCGCCCGACGGACAGCCGGAAGAGAAAGCAGGGCACGTAGCCATGGCACACAAGAAGGGCGCCAGTTCCTCGCGCAACGGCCGTGACTCCAACGCGCAGCGTCTGGGCGTCAAGCGGTTCGGCGGCCAGGTGGTCGGCGCGGGCGAGATCCTGGTCCGTCAGCGCGGCACCCACTTCCACCCGGGCGACAACGTCGGCCGCGGTGGCGACGACACCCTGTTCGCCACGGCGGCGGGCGCGGTCGAGTTCGGAACCCGGCGCGGTCGTCGGGTCATCAACGTCGTTCCGGCGGAGTGACCTCCGCCGGCTGCACGAAATCCCAGTGAAGGGCGGGCCGGTTGACCGGTCGGCCCTTCACGTCTGTCTGGCTCTGGAGCGCACCTGATGACCACGTTCGTCGATCGTGTCGTGCTGTACGTCACGGCTGGGGACGGCGGCAACGGCTGCGCCTCCATCCATCGGGAGAAGTTCAAGCCGCTCGGCGGGCCGGACGGGGGCAACGGCGGCGACGGTGGCGACGTCGTCCTGGTCGTCGACCCGAACGTGACCACGCTGCTCGACTACCACCACTCCCCGCACCGCAAGGCCACCTCCGGCAAGGGCGGGCAGGGCAGCAACCGCAACGGCGCCCAGGGCGGCGACCTGGTGCTCCGCGTGCCCGACGGCACGGTGGTGAAGAGCAAGGACGGCGCGATCCTGGCCGACCTGCTCGGCGCCGGCGCCACCTACGTGGCCGCCGCCGGGGGCCGGGGAGGCCTGGGCAACGCCGCGCTGGCCTCCCAGCGCCGCCGCGCCCCCGGGTTCGCCCTGCTCGGCGTGCCGGGGCAGACCGGCGAGGTCGTGCTCGAGCTGAAGACCGTGGCGGACGTCGCGCTGGTCGGCTTCCCGAGCGCAGGCAAGTCGAGCCTGGTCGCGGCGCTGTCCGCCGCGCGACCGAAGATCGCCGACTACCCGTTCACCACCCTGGTGCCCAACCTCGGCGTGGTGGACGCCGACGGCGTGCGGTTCACCGTGGCCGACGTGCCCGGCCTGATCGAGGGCGCGAGCGAGGGCCGCGGCCTGGGCCTGGAGTTCCTGCGCCACGTGGAGCGGTGCACCGCGCTGGTGCACGTGCTCGACTGCGCCACCCTGGAGCAGGGCCGGGACCCGCTCAGCGACCTCGACGTGATCGAGGCCGAACTGGCCGCCTACCAGGTCGACGCCGGCACCCTGCCGCTGGCGCAGCGTCCGCGGATCGTGGTGCTGCACAAGGTCGACGTGCCCGAGGCCCGCGAGCTGGCCGAGCTGGTGGTGCCCGACCTGCGTGCCCGGGGACTCGAGGTCTACCTGGTCTCCTCGGCCACCCACGAGGGGCTGCGTGAACTGACCTTCGCCATGGCACGGCTGGTCGCGGCCGCCCGGGTGCAGGCCCCGCCGGCCGCACCGACCCGGATCGTGTTGCGGCCCAAGGCGGTCAACGACGTCGGCTTCACCGTCACCGCCGAGCAGACGCCGGACGGCGCCCGCTACCGGGTGCGTGGGGAGAAGCCGGAGCGCTGGGTGCGCCAAACCGACTTCAGCAACGACGAGGCCGTCGGGTACCTGGCCGACCGGCTGGCCCGGCTCGGCGTGGAGGACGCCCTCTACGACGCCGGAGCCCTGGCCGGCGACGAGGTCGTCGTCGGCGACGACGTCTCTGGCGTGGTCTTCGACTGGGAGCCGACGGTGATCACCACCTCGGGGGTGATCGCCGGACGTCGCGGCGAGGACAACCGGCTCGACCCCGGTGCCCGGCCCACCCGCGACGAGCGCCGTGAGCGCTACGCCGCGCGGCGCTCGGCCCGCACCGAGGCCCGCGCCGAGCTGGCCCAGGAACGGGCCGCCGGGGTCTGGACCGACCCCGTCGACGTCGGTGAGGCCGTGGGCGAGGCGGACCGGGAATGACCAGGCGCCGGCTCGCCGAGGCGGCCCGGGTGGTGGTCAAGGTCGGGTCGTCATCGCTGACCACCCGTGAGGGCGGCCTGGACCCGGCCCGGCTCGACGCCCTGGTCGAGGTCCTGGCCGCGCGCCGGATGGCGGGCAGCGACGTCGTCCTGGTCTCCTCGGGCGCCATCGCGGCCGGCCTCGGCCCGCTCGGCCTGTTGCGCCGTCCGCGTGATCTGGCCACCCAGCAGGCCGCCGCCAGCGTGGGCCAGGTGCTGCTCGCCGCCGCCTACACCGAGACCTTCGCCCGGCGCGGGCTGCGCGTGGGTCAGGTGCTGCTGACGGCGGACGACGTGGTGCGGCGCAGCCACTACACGAACGCCCGGCGCACCCTGGACAAGCTGCTGGCCATGGGCGTGGTGCCGGTGGTCAACGAGAACGACACGGTGGCCACGCACGAGATCAAATTCGGGGACAACGACCGGCTGGCGGCCTTGGTGGCCCATCTGGTGCAGGCCGACGCCCTGGTGCTCCTCTCCGACGTCGACGCCCTCTACGACGGCCCTCCGTCGCGCCCGGGCACGGCCAGGGTGCCCCTGGTGCGCGGTCCGCAGGACCTGGCCGGGCTGACCATCGGAAAGACCGGCGCGGCCGGGGTGGGTCTGGGTGGCATGGTGACCAAGGTGGAGGCGGCCAGGATCGCCACCACGGCCGGCATCCCCACCCTGCTCACTTCCGCCGACCTGGCCGGGCCGGGGCTGGCGGGGGAGAACATCGGCACCTGGTTCGCCGCCCGCGCCCCGCGGCGCCCGGCCAGCCGGTTGTTGTGGCTGGCCCACGCGGCGCAGTCCTCGGGCCGGCTGGTGCTCGACGACGGGGCCGTCGCTGCGGTGGTCACTCGCCGGATGTCGCTGCTGCCGGCCGGTGTGGTGCGGGTCGAGGGGCGGTTCAGTGCCGGAGATCCGGTCGATCTGACCGATCCGGCCGGAGTGGTGGTCGCCCGGGGCCTGGTGAATTTCGACGCCGCGGAGCTGCCTGCCCTGCTCGGCCGATCAACGCGTGACCTGGCCAGAGAGCTGGGAGCGGGCTACGAGCGCGAAGTGGTGCATCGCGATGATCTCGTGCTGGTGGCCGGAACTGCGCCAAAGACGTGACGCGGGGCCGGAACACCTGCTGGACTGAGGGTGTGACAACCGGTGACGACCAGCCGCTCGCAACGCTGACCCCGTTGCGCGGAATCACGATCGGCCCGTCCACGCGCCGTAAGCGACCCGCGCACCGTGAGGAACCGGCGTTGTGGTTCGTCACGATCACGGTCAGCGGCGAGCGGACCACGGCGGACTCGGTCCGCGAGGGTCTGGAACGGCTCAGCGAGGAACAGCCTTTCCTGGTCTCGGCCGCCTACGCCAGCAGCCGCGCCGAGGTGCGCTACTGGGACGAGTCGGTGGATGTCGAGGGTGCCGTGGCCCAGGCCCTGAAGCTGTGGGACGAGCACCAGACGACCGCCCGGCTGCCGGACTGGAAGGTGGTCGGCCTCGAGGTGGTCGACCGTGATACGGCCCGCCGTCGCGTGGTCGACCCGGTGCGCGCCCAGGTCGGCGAGCTCGGCGAGATCCGGCCCATGGAGGGCAGCGACCTGTAGGAATGCCGTCCTGGGCCACGGCTGACTTACCCTGGTGGGCATGACGATCGCGAACACCGACGTCCCCGCCCAGGTCACCCGGCTCGAACCGGCCCCCGGCGACGTCAAGGACGCCGTTCTGCAGACCTGCCGCCGTGCCCGCGAGGCGGCCAGGGTGCTCGCCGGCGCTCCGCGGGCCCGCAAGGACGCCGCGCTGCGGGCCATAGCCGACGCGCTCGAGGCGGCGACCGAAGCGATCATCGCGGCCAATGCCGAGGACCTCGATCGCGGACGCCGCGAGGGCCTGACCGAGGGGCTGGCCGACCGGCTGCGGCTGGACGAGGCGCGGATCTCCGCGATCGCCGCCGCTGTGCGTCACGTCGCCTCGCTGCCCGACCCGGTCGGTGAGGTGGTGCGCGGCTCGACGCTGCCGAACGGCCTGCGGCTGCGTCAGTTGCGGGTGCCGCTGGGGGTGCTGGGCATCGTCTACGAGGCCCGCCCGAACGTCACTGTGGACGCCGCGGCGCTCGCCCTGAAGAGCGGGAACGCGGCCGTGCTGCGCGGCGGCTCGGCGGCGGCGTCGACGAATGCCGTTCTGGTGGAACAGATCCGGGGAGCCCTGGAGCGGGTGGGCCTGCCGGCCGACGCGGTGAGCACGATCGACGCCCACGGCCGCGACGGCGTCACCCACCTGATGCAGGCGCGCGGGCTGGTCGACGTGCTGGTGCCCCGCGGTGGCGCCGGGCTGATCGCCTCGGTGGTGGAGAACGCCAAGGTCCCGGTGATCGAGACCGGCACCGGCAACTGCCACGTCTACGTGGACGCCGCGGCCGATCTGGACCAGGCGGTGGCGATCACGATCAATGCCAAGACCCGCCGGACCAGTGTCTGCAACGCCGCCGAGACCCTGCTGGTGCACCGTGACGTGGCCCGCTGGTTCCTGCCCCAGGTGCTGCCGGAGCTCGCCGAGCGTGGGGTGCGGCTGCACGTCGACCGGCTGAGCGCCGTCCTCGCGGCGAGCGTGGGGGTGACGACCACGGAGGCGACCGAGGAGGACTGGGCGACCGAGTATCTGGACAGCGACCTCGCCGTGGCCGTGGTGGACTCGCTGGATGCGGCCATCGCGCACATCCGCAAGTACTCCTCCGGCCACACCGAGGCGATCGTGACCACCGACCTGCGCGCCGCCGACGCGTTCGTGGCCGAGGTCGACTCGGCGGTGGTCGCGGTGAACGCCTCGACCGCCTTCACCGACGGCGCCGAGTTCGGTCTGGGGGCAGAGATCGGGATTTCCACCCAGAAGCTGCACGCTCGTGGTCCGATGGGCCTCGCGGAGCTGACCTCGACCAAGTGGGTCGTGGTGGGCGACGGACACATCCGACCCTGAAGGAGCGCACTGCGTTGGAGGGCACCGAGGTCCGCAAGCTCGTCGAGCTGGAGGACCGGCACTGGTGGTACCGGGAGCGGCGGACGCTGATCAAGCACGCCGTGGCCGGCCTGACCCCGGGCGACGCGCTGGACGTCGGTGCGGCCGGCGGCGGCAACACCCGGGTGCTGCGTGCGCTGGGCTGGCGGGCAGCGGCGCTCGAGTACGGCGCAGAGGGTGCGCAGGTGTGCCACGAGCGGGGGATCCCGGTGCTGCGGGGCGACGCGACCGCACTGCCGCTGGCGCCGTCCAGCCTCGATCTGGTGGTGGCCTTCGACGTGCTGGAACACCTCGAGGACGACAAGGCCGCCGCCGTGGGTGTCTTCGACGCGCTGCGCCCGGGCGGCACGTTCCTGGTGGCGGTGCCGGTGGACATGCGACTGTGGTCGGCGCACGACGTGGCGGTCGGGCATGTGCGCCGCTACACGCGGCACGAGCTGACCGATCTGCTGACCGGCGCCGGCTTCGTGCTGGAGGAGGTGCGCAGCTGGATGGTGCTGCTGCGCCCCGCGGTGGCTCTGCGCCGGCGGTTCGGTAGCAACGATGGCAGCGACCTGGACGACCCGCCCGGCTGGATGAACCGCGCGCTCGGTGCCGTGGTGGCCGCGGAGCGTCGCCTGCCCGTCGGCTCCCTGCCCGGCGTCTCCATCCTGGTCAAGGCCCGCCGCTTCTGACCCCAACCACGGTCACGCAGGCTCACCCACCCCCGCCACCGCCTCGACTGGTCGATTTCGCCCCGTTCGAGAGCGCAGAACGGGGCGAAATCGACCACTCGCGGGTCTGCACGGAGGATGTGTGCCGCGGGGGCGCCTGCGGGGTCGGCTGCCTACGATGGGGGCATGTCTGGACCGACCGGGTTGGCCTTGGCCTGCGAACTCGCCGAGAGCGGTGCGCTCATGGTCGCGGCCCGCCACCGGCGCCGCCACCCCGATGCCAGTGACGAGGAGGTCGCCGACGCGGTCCGCCGATGGTGGGCAGACCGCCCGGGTGCGCCATCAGGCGATGCCCCGGGCAGGGCACGTCGGCTGGGCGCATGACCGCGCTCGAAATCGCTCTTGCTCGTGTCGCATCCCACGTCCGGACAGCGGGGTTCGGGTTCGCACTGGTCGGCGGGCTGGCCATCTCGGTTCGTGCCGAGCCGCGGATGACTCGTGACAGCGATCTGGCTGTCACGGTGGCGGACGACTCCGAGGCCGAGCGCCTGATTCAGACTCTGAGCGGTGGCGGTTACCGGGTCACTGCCTTGGTGGAGCAGGAGTTCACCGGACGGCTGGCCACCGTGCGGCTGGTCAACGACGCGGACGGCGGGTTGGTCAGTGATCTCCTGTTCGCCTCTAGCGGCATCGAACCGGAGATCGTGAGTGGGGCTGAGGAGCTCGACGTGACCCCCGGGCTTCGCCTCCCGGTCGCCTCGGTCGGCCATCTGATCGCCACCAAGTTGCTCGCTCGTGACGACCGTCTGCGCCCGATCGACGCTGACGATCTTCGTGCCTTGTCGATCGAGGCGACCGATGACGATTGGCGAACGGCAGCCGAGGCAGTGCGCCTGATCCACGAACGCGGCTACCACAGAGACCGTGATCTGCGTGCGGCGTTGATCTCCCTGCGGGAATCGGGGGCCTACTGATCCGAGTGGTCAATTTCGCCCCGTTCGAGAGCGCAGAACGGGGCGAAATCGACCACTCGCGGATGGGGGCAGGGGGAGGTTAGTCGGTGAGGTCGTTGTCCAGGCTGTCGTGGGCGACGAAGTAGGACGGGCGGCCCTGCATCTGGGTGTAGAGGCGGCCCACGTACTCACCGAGGATGCCCACGCACAGCAGCTGGACGGCGCCCACCCCGGCCACTGCGACGAAGGTCGAGGTCCAGCCGGGCACGGTGCGACCGGTGATCCAGGCCAGCAGCGCGTAGGCGAACATCGATGCGGTCAGCACGGCACCGCCCAGGCCGGCCCAGGTGGCCACCCGCAGTGGCGCGATCGTGAATCCGGTCAGGGAGTCGATCGAGAGGCGGATCATGCGTGAGAGTGGGTAGTGGGTGCTCCCCGCCGCGCGTGCCTCGCGCCGGTACCCGACGGAGGCCGAGGGGAAGCCCAGTGCCGGGATCACCAGCCTCAGCACCCGGTTGTGCTCGGGCAGGCTGTTCACGGCGTCCACTGTGGCCCGGCTGATCAGGCGGAAGTCCCCGGCGTCCGAGGCGATGTGGGTGCCCACCAGAGCGCGCATCAGGCGGTAGTAGGCGCGCGCTGACGTCCGCTTGAACGCCGAGTCCGTGCTGCGGTCGCTCCGCACCCCGTAGACGACGTCCACGCCGTGTTCCTTGGCCCGCTCGAGCATCTCGCGCAGCACCTCGGGCGGGTCCTGCAGGTCGGCGTCCAGGGAGGCGACCCAGGCGCCGCGGCAGCGGGCCAGCCCGGCCGACAGGGCCGCCTGATGCCCGGCGTTGGCCCGCAGCCGCACCACGCGCAGCTGCGGCCAGTTCCGTCGTTCCTTGGCCAGCAGCACGGGTGTCGTGTCGCTGCTGCCGTCGTCCACCGCGAGCACCTCGTAGGAGCGGGCGATGCCGTCGGCGACCAGGGCGTCCAGCACCGGGCGAAGCCGGGCGGAGAAGAGAGGCAGGACGGCCTCCTCGTCGTACATCGGCACGACGACGCTCAGGTCGACCGGCTCGGCCGGGGTAGCCGCGTCCATGTGGTGTGTCGTCCTCCGCTGGCATCACAAGCGAGTGTTATCGCAGGCGACGGCCTCCGCGTGCGAGACTGATCGCTGCGCCGTGCGGGCAGCCTAACCCGCCCCGGAGAGGATCGAGGAGTCATGAACCTGCTGGCCGAGACCGAGACCGCTGTCGAGCTGCCGATTCCGGCGCTGTGGTTCGGGATCATCGCTGTGGTGGTCTTCGTGGCCCTGCTCGCCGTGACGTACACCTTCCGTAACTTCGCCCACCGGCAGGCGCCCGAGACCGTGGGCTCGCGTCCCGGTGCGGCCGGGCACGGAACGGGCAGCCACTAGCCAGTGAGTCCCTCCACCCGATCCGCCGGACCCCTGCGGCTCGGTGTGATGGGCGGCACGTTCGACCCGATTCACCACGGCCACCTCGTCGCGGCGAGTGAGGCGGCAGCCGAGTTCCACCTGGATGAGGTTGTCTTCGTGCCTACCGGGCGGCCGTGGCAGAAGAGCGACGAGAAGGTCAGCGAGGCCGAGCACCGGTACCTGATGACTGTGATCGCGACCGCGTCGAACCCGCGGTTCACGGTCAGCCGGGTCGACATCGAGCGCCCCGGGCCCACCTACACGATCGACACCCTGCGTGATCTCCATGTGCAGCGGCCCGGCGCGGAGTTGTTCTTCATCACCGGGGCAGATGCGTTGGCGCAGATCCTGTCCTGGAAGGACGTCGGGGAGCTGTTCGATCTCGCCCACTTCGTCGGGGTGACCCGGCCCGGGCACGTGCTGGACGACGCCGGGCTGCCGGCCGATCGGGTCAGCCTGACCGAGGTGCCGGCGATGGCGATCTCCTCGACCGACTGCCGCGGCCGGGTGGGCCGGGGCGAGCCGGTCTGGTACCTGGTGCCGGACGGCGTGGTGCAGTACATCGCCAAGTACGACCTGTACGGCGGCGGGGGCGTGGCGCTCGACGCGCAGTCCTCCGCCGCGACGTCGTGAGAGGCTGGCGGTTGTGACTGCCACCGACCGCGCCCGTGAGCTGGCGATCGCCGCCGCGATCGCGGCCAACGACAAGCTCGCCACCGACATCGTCGCCCTCGACGTCAGCGAGCAGTTGGTGATCACCGACGTCTTCCTACTCGCCTCGGCACCGAACGACCGCCAGGTGCGCGCCATCGTCGACGCGATCGAGGAGCGGCTGCTCGGGCTGGGCGCCAAGCCGATCCGCCGCGAGGGCGAGCGTGAGGGGCGCTGGGTGCTTCTCGACTTCGGCGACCTCGTGGTGCACGTGCAGCACACCGACGAGCGGCAGTACTACACGCTGGAGCGGCTCTGGCGCGACTGTCCGCCGTTGGAGCTGCCCGAGATGCCGCGCAACCCGAGCCAGTGAGCGCGCAGCGGCTGATCCTGCTGCGGCACGGCCGGACGGCGTCGAACGCCGAGGGTCGCTTCCAGGGGCATCTGGACGTCGAACTCGACGCCCTGGGGCACACGCAGGCCGCAGCGGCGGGGGAGTACCTCAGCGGACTGCTGGCGGGTCAGGCCCGCGACGGTCAGGTGCGGGTGGTCGCCTCGGACCTGATCCGGGCCCGGCAGACGGCCGAGCCGCTGGTCAAGGCGCTCGGGGTGGACCTGGACACCGACCCCGATCTGCGTGAGCGAGACGGCGGCACCTGGCAGGGCCTGCTGCGCTCGGAGATCGAGGAGCGGCACCCGGAGGAGTTCTCCCGCTGGATGGCGGGGGAGGACCTGGTGATCGGCGGTGGGGAGTCGCTGGGCCAGTGCTGGGTGCGGTTCGAGGGCGGCGTCCGCCGGTATGCCGAGGCGATGGACGGCGGGGTGCTGGTCGTGGTCTCACACGGTGCCTCGATGCGCGGCGGGATGCTGCGGCTGCTCGGGCTGATCGGCCGGCCCGGTGGGGAGCGTGACCTGGCCATCTACCGGTCGCTAGACGGCTTAGGCAATGCCCACTGGGCTCAGCTGGACGTGCGCCGCGCCGCCTGGATCCTGACCGCCTACAACGTCAGCGCTCCGGGGACTCCCCTCGGTTAATACCCTCACGGTTGCAGTTGGCGTAGGCGGCTGAAACACAATCGGACCGTGATGGGGACTTTGGCGCGAGCGGAACGGCTGCGAGCGCTCCAGGCAGAGAGCGCCGAGCGCCTTGCTGCTAGGGGAGTGGACGTCAAGAACCTTGCCGAAGGCATTCGCCTCGCGTACAAGAAGCGTCCGCGAGGAGTCCGGCGAACGACCTCCTGAACGCCGTCGGCTCGGGTCAGACCTTGGCGTAGCGGGCTCGGGCAAAGCAGTAGACGCCGAACGCGGCGAAGCCCGCCACCACCACCGCGAGCAGGATGCTGCCGTAGGGCAGCTGCAGCAGCCGGTGCAGCGCGCCGTCCAGACCGGTCGCCTCGCTCGCCCGCTGGGTGACGGCAGCGGTGAGGAACAGCATCCCCACCAGGGCCAGCGCGATGCCCTTGGCGATGTAGCCGAACCGGCCCGCCCGGACGGCCCAGGGGCCCGGATGCTCGCTCAGATCCTTCAGGAAGCCCCGCCGCCAGCCCGTGACCACGTGATAGGCGCCGCCCCCGACGACGGCCAGCCCGACCAGGGCGACCAGGGCCCGGCCCCAGGGCTGTTCCATCAGACGGGCGGTGACGTCGACCGACTGCTGCTCGCTGGAGGTGCCTGCCCCGCGCAGGAAGGCGGCAGCGCTCCAGGCCAGCGCGGCGTAGAGGAGGAACTTCCCGGCCGCCTTCAGGCGCGTGCCGGTCTGCTTGCGCAGCAGGGCCTCGGTCGCGTGCCACAGGCCCAGCAGGGCGAAGCCGGCGGTCATGGCTCCGAGCAGCGCCGTGCCCCCGGCGGAGCCGGCCAACAGGGCCAGCGCACCGGACTGGTCGGCGTTCGCGGCGCCGGTGCCGGTGACCAGCTGCACGCCGAGCCAGGCGATGAGCAGGTGGACGACGCCACTCGCGGCGTATCCAAGCCGGGCGCCACGTTCGACCACCGGGTGATCGGCGACCTCGCGGACGGCATCGGTGGCACTGTCCGTGTCCACGTAGGCCTCCGGGTCCGTCGTCCTGGTCGACCGACCGTAACCCGACTCGGTGGATCAGGCCCGGGCAGATGCATCCGCGCGATCGGATCGCGGCGCGCCGTGATCCGATTGGAGGCAACGGCGTCGCCCGGGGTAGACTCGCCGAGGTTTCACGGGGCTGTAGCGCAGTTGGTAGCGCACCTCCATGGCATGGAGGGGGTCAGGGGTTCGAATCCCCTCAGCTCCACCGGATCACTGCAGGTCACAGGCACGCCACTCGAATCGAGTGGCGAGCCTGACTGGCAGATGTGGGGCCTGTTCCCGCTGCTGTTCGCCGCGGCCGGCCTGTCGGTGGCCCGGATCGGCGTCCTGGCCGCGCTCTACCCGGCGGTCTGGGGCGTCGGCCAGCTCGTCACCGGTGCCCTGTCGGACCGGGTCGGACGCAAGCCGCTCATCGTCGCTGGGATGCTCCTGCAGGCCGCAGCCCTGGCCGGGTTCGCCCTCGCCACGTCGTTCGCGGCCTGGGCCGGTGCCGCGGTCGCCCTTGGCGCCGGGACCGCGATGGTCTACCCGACCCTGCTCGCCGCGATCGGCGACGTCGCCCACCCGACCTGGCGGGCCCGCTCGGTCGGGATCTACCGGCTCTGGCGCGACGGCGGGTTCGCCGTCGGCGCCCTGCTCTCCGGCCTCGTCGCCGACGCCTGGGGCATCCGCCCGGCCATCTGGACCGTCGCAGCACTCACCGCCGCCTCCGGCCTGCTCGTCGCCGCCAGGATGTACGAGACCCTGCACCGCGAACCCGCATCGCAATCGGCCTGACCGCCGGTCAGCAGACACGCACCTGGACTGGCGACATGTGTTGGCCGAGAGGAGCCCTGACCGTGAAGCTCGCGTCGACCGGTGGCGCACCACCATTGCTCCAAGGCAAGGCGTACGCCGAGCCGTCGGTCTTCCGGCCGGAGAACCTGCTGCGCGAGGCGCGCCGGCAGAAGCAGCTATCGGACCGGCCCGTCCCGGACGTCTGCCTCCTCGACCCTGACGGTGACGTCGTCCGCCATCTCGCAGAGACCGGGCGCGGTCGCCTCGAGCCGGGCTGGGCCTGCTACCACACCCAGATGTGGATCACCGAAGTCGACCACTTGCGTCTGGGCGTCGTCGGTTGCGCGGTCGGAGCCCCGTTCGCGGTCCTCGTCGCCGAGCAGCTCGCCGTCAGCGGAGCGACCCTCGTCGTCAGCATCACCTCCGCCGGCCAGCTCGCGCCACTGGCTGACCCGCCGTACTTCGTCCTCATCGACCGCGCCCTGCGCGACGAAGGAACGAGCCTGCACTACCAACCACCGAGCACCTGGGCCGACCTCTCCGGCCACCTCGCCGCAGCACTCGCACCCCTCACCACCCCACGCGGCACACTGTTCAGCGGCTCATCGTGGACGACCGACGCGCCTTACCGCGAGACCGAGGCAGCGATCGCCGTGGCCGTCGACGCCGGTGCAATCTGTGTTGAGATGGAGGCCGCAGCCCTGTACGCCTACGCCGCCGCCCGCGATCGCGACGTGGTCTGCATCGCCCACGTCACCAACTCGATGGCCGTCGCCGGCGACGACTTCGAGAAGGGCGACACCAACGGCGCTGGCGCAGCGCTCACGGTGGCCGCCGCTGTCGCCCGTGCCGTCGCTGCTCGCTGAGTCACGTCAGGCGCGGCTCATGGCGCCCACAAGGTGCCGGTGACCCACTCCCGGGTCACCGGCAGCCCGGGAACGTCGATCCGTCGCAGCCCGCCGGTGTCGAAGCCTGCTGCGGTGAACGTGGCGGCCGTGTCCCGGGTCGGGTTGCAGCCGGCGCCGAACCAGCGCCACGGCACCCGCAGCCGCTGCTGCCAGGCGGCCAGGGCCGGGTCGAGGGACCGCACGTGCTCCAGGACGAGGACCTGACCCCCCGGCCGCAGGACCCGGCGGATCTCCCCGACGACGGCGTCCGGGTCCCGGACGGTGCACAGGGTCAGCGTCGCCAGGACCGTGTCTACGCTGGCGTCGTCCAACGGCAGCGTCTCGGCCCCCATCTGGTGCACGACCGCGCCCGGTGGCAGGTTCGGGGTGAGCCGGCGGGCCATGTGCGGGTCGGGCTCGATCGCGTGGACGGCGGTCACGGCCGGGCCGAGGTGCGGCAGGTTCAGCCCCACCCCCGACCCGAGGTCGACGACCACGCCCCTGGCGGACGCCAGCAGCGCCCGACGTTCCGCGCCGACAGGACCGGCCTCGATGCCGCGGGCCATCCGGGGGTAGAGCGCCGCGAACACCGGGTGCGCGACTTGCGTTCCCGCCGCCGTCACCGTCGCCCACCGGTCTTGGTAGCGACAGACGGCGCGGGCGCCGTCCCGCGGGCCAGGAGCTGGGTGAGCATGTCGACCACCTCGTCGTCGTCGAAGTCTTCCCGGCCGGCGGGCAGGCCGACCGGGGTGCCGGCGGGGTCCCAGTGCCGGTGTACCGCCCACAGCACACACAGCTCCACGACGGTGCGGGCCACCAGTTCGATCACCCCGGGGACGACCAGGTGGCCGCTGTCGCCGCGCCGACGCAGATAGTCGGCCATCGCCCCCATCTGCAGGGAGCGGCCGTCCTCGAACCAGACCTGCCGCAGCTCGGAGAACTCCGGCGCGCATCGATCGACCAGCTTGATCGCGAACCGGTTCGCGGACAGCCGCCGGTACAGGTCGGCTACCACCGCGGTGAGCTCCTGCGGCCCCGTGACGCCGTCTGGTGGTTCGTCTCGCAGCAGTGCCGCCGTCAGCTCGAGGTCCGGGAGCTGCGCGGCGAGCCGGCCCCGGACGACCACTGCGAGGTCGCCGGGCAGCGCTGGTGCGACCGGCAGCATCGACCGGTCCGGCAGCGGCTCGACCCCGTCGGCGTACCTCAACGCCGCAGAGAAGAGCGCGAGCTTGCCGGTCGCGTACCCGTACAGCGCGCCCTTGCTGACCCCGAGGACATCCGCGACGTCCTGCACCTGCGCCCTCTGAAACCCGTGCGCCACGAAGACCTGTGCAGACGCCGCGACCACAGCGGCGAACCGGTCCGGCGGTATCCGACGAGGCACGATGTGACTGTTTCATAACTGACCCAGTCGGTCAATATTGGCGGCGTTCTCAATCAGTTGGCGATATCGGTCCGCATCGTGCCTGCGTTGCCGCGGGGACTCCGGTCAACTGTCCGACACCTTCGCAGGCGCGAGCCGCATCGGGGTGGGACGGGAGGTGTCCGCAGCTGTGCGTTGAGCTGGCTGAAGCTCGTTCGTGCGGAGCGTGAATGCGGGGTTCTCCCGGCCGTTGGTGACGAGCCGGGTGGCGGCGGTGTAGGCGTCGAGGTGGGCGAGGTCATGTTCGTCGAGTTCGGGCAGGGTGTGCCGCGCGAGGGCGTGGGCATCTTCGGGCGAGCAGGTGAAGTAGATCTTGTTGCGGGCGTTCGCGGAGATCGCCAGCTGGGTATCGCGGGGGAGCTGGGCGAGGTGCTGATGGGCCAGGACGAGCGAGAGATGGTAGCCGCGGGCTTCGGCGAGCATGTCGTTGACGGAGCCGGCGAGGTTGAGGATGTTGTGGGCTTCGTCGATGACGACGGTGGCGTCCCGGCGGCCAGGCTCCGGCTGTCGGGTTCGGGCGGTGGCGGCCTGCCAGACCGACGCGAAGATCATGGAGCCGAGCAGCCGGGAAGTGTCTTCCCCGAGTTGGCCCTTGGGCAGGCGCGCGATGAGGATGCCGCCGCGGTCGAGGATGCGGGTCATGTCGACGCTGGATCGTGGTGGCCCGATGGTGGCGCGGACGAAGTCGCGCAACAGGAAGGCCCGGAGCCGGGCCAGGACGGGGCCGGTGACCTGGGCCCGCAGCGCGGGCGGCGTGGCTTCGAACCATTCCCAGAAGCCTTTGAGGCCTTCGGGGTCGGTCAGGTCGACGGTGAACGGGGCACGGAACTGCTTGTTGTTCAACAGCGGCGTCACCGTGAGCAGCGTGGGGTCGGGATGACGCATCACGGTCAGGCAGGCAACCCGCATGACGTCGTCGATGCGGGGTCCCCAGTGGCGCTGAAAGATCGCCGCGAAGATCGAGACGATGTTGTCGACGATGAGGTCCTCGTCGCCGCCGGGCCGTAGTTCGAGCGGGTTGAGAGTGGCGCTCTTGGTGGGCTGATCGGGGTCGATGACCACGAGCCGCTCGAGCGCATGGTCGGGGATGCGGGCTTGGACGTCGAGCGCGAGGTCTCCCTTGGGGTCGATGAGGACGACGCCTCGGCCGGCGCGGATGTCGTCGAGGACCAGGTGCGCGAGCAGGGTGGACTTGCCGACGCCGGTCGAGCCGAGGACGTGTAGGTGATGGCGGGCATCGGCGACGGGCAGGGCGACAGCGTGGCCGCCGACGGCCGCCCGACCGAGGACCTTCGTGCCGCGGCCACCGGTCGGCACACCGATGGGTGCGGGGACGGTCTTCGCCCGGGCCCGCTCGAGCCCAGGCACGGCAAGGTCGGTTGGAAGAGCGGCGAGCGCGGTGAGCTCGGCAGCAGCGACGAGGAACCCTTGGTGCAGTCGCCGGTCGGCGAGCAGACGGGCTGGGTGAACCATCGCCAGAGCCCGGAACTTGTTGCTGCCCGAGTAGACCGCGTGCGCGGAGGCGATTGCGTGGGCGAGCGTGATCAGGCGTCGGGTGATCGTGTCGGGCTGGCTCTGTCGGCGTCGCAGTGGGTTGTCCGGTGCCGACGTGGTTCCGCCGGCTGAAGCAGCGGTGTGGGCGACGGCGTACCGCAGGGCGATCTCCCAGTGTGGACCGCCGGCCTTGGCCAGGACCTCCGTGTTGTCGTGACGCTGCATGGGGTCGGCTGCGGTGGTCCGTCCGGCAGTGGTGGCAGTTCGGGAGTGGTGGCTGAGCAGACCCGTCAGGGCGCCGGCGAGCAACCTGGCAGCACCTTCGGGAAGGCCGCGACTCGTGCCGCATCCGCTGGCGACGGCGGCCGCGGAGGCGCGGAGGCGGGCGACCTGGCGGGGGGTTGCGGGTCTGGCGAGGACCTGGACGCAGGCGGCCTCGGTGCCTCGCAGGTGGGATGCGGCGCCGAGCAGGGCGCGCTTCGGGTCGCTCTGGTGGTCGGTGGCGATCGGGTAGCAGTGCGCCCGGGCGGGGACGAGGGCCCCGCCGGTCACTCGTGGCGACCGTTGACCGCGAGGGCCTTTTCGACTGCCGCTGGTGGCGCTGCTGGGCAGGGGTGTCGTGGCGGTGTCGATGCGGGTAGTGGCGCCGGGCCAGGCCGCGGTGACGGCGGCCGCGATCGGTGCGGCGGGGACAGTGCCGGGGATCCAGAGCAGGATCTGCAGGTGGCGGCCGGTCCGACCAGGACCGGAACCGGCACGCGGCCGGCGAGGAGCTGCCAAGCGAGGTAGATCGGAACCACCGCGACGGCGAGGACGGCGACCTGCCGGGTGGTCAACCCGAGCATGACCCGGTCAGGGGCATCCAGATCGGCCGGGATCCGGGCCTGCACGGGCAACTCATCGACGACGCGGTTCATCGCGCCTCCTCCCAGTTGATGAACGAACAGGTGTGGCAGGCACCGGCCGGCGCGGGGCTGCCCAAGGGACTGGACGCATAGGCGGCGACGAGATCACCGGTGGAGATACCGCCCGGTAGATCGCGGGTGGTCGGGAAAGTTCTGGCCTGCGCTCGCGGGTCGACGTCCCTGCCGTAGACCGGGGGCTGGCCGTGGTGACAGGCGTCGTGGACGTGACGGGAGCAGCGGATGGTGAGGGAGCAGCGGTTGTCGGGGGAGTGGCGGACCTCGGGAGCCCGGGTGCGCGGCCCGTGCCCGTACCTGGATGTGGGCGGACTGGACTTCGACCTGGTCCCGGTGCTTGGCGCCGCCCGGGCGCGCCGCCGTGTGGTGGTCGGCCGGGGCACCGCCATTGCGAGGGGTTGGTCCGCCGATCCCGCCGGGGCCGCGGCCCGGTCCTGGGGGCCGCATCCTGGTGAGCCGCCCGGCGCCGAAGGCGGTGCGCAGTCCGGTGCCGAGACCGCGGGTGAGCTGCTGGACGACGACGAAGCGGAGGATGGTGCCTGCCAGGTTCGGGCGGGCACCCGGGGTGAGTTGGCGCCGCACCAGGGCGGGGATCCGGACCGTGGCGTACAGCAGAACGGCGACGATGAACAGGTTGAGCAACCCGGTAGGGTCCGACGGCAGGCCGTAGCTGGGCAGGTTCGCGGCCGGGTCGAGGAAGATCGCCAGGCTGGTGTTCAACGCCACGGCCTGTAGGACCACGGTGATCGACAGGGCGCCCATGGTGCGCCACCAGGCCTGGGCGACGGGTTCGGTCCAGGGCAGGGCATGGCAGGCCAGCGCAGCGGGGGCGACGCCGACGGCGACGATGAGCGCGACGAACCGGGCGATCCAACCGACCAGCAGCAGCGCCAGCAAGACGTCGATGGTCAGCCTGATCAGCGTGACCAGCAGCGCGGAGGTCGGGTTCGTCAAGGCGCCGGTCACCACGCGCAGCAGCGCAGCCAGGGAGCGTTCGGAGGCGATGCCCTGCCCGGTCAGCGCTTCGACGAGCGCGTTCGCCGTGGTGGTGATGGCCTGGCAGATCGTTGGCGCGAAGTTCGCCGCGACCAGCCCGATCACCATTCGGGGTGCCAACTCGGCGAGACCGTACCTGGACTGGACGGTGTCGCGAGTCATCACGACGACCCCAACGACCATGATTACGACGACGAAGCTGGTGTTCACGATCGCCAGCGACCTGCCCGAGACGGCGGCGACCTGAGGCAGGCCGGTGACGTCAGGCAGGTGGAACAAGGTGGCGACCAGCAAGGCCCAGGTCTGGTTCAGGGTGTCCCGGGTGAAGCCCAGCAGCCAGGCGGTGGCCTGATCGAACAACCAGCCCATCATCAGACCCCCAGGATCTGCTTCAGAACGGTGAGCACCACCGGCGCCAGGATCGCCAACCCGTAACCGATGGCCGCCGACCGCAGAGCGCTCTTGGCACGCTCGACCTCGGAGGGGTTGCCGTCGGCGGCCATGTAGCGCAGTCCGCCCAGGGTGAGGAAGAAGGTGGCCAGCGCGGCGAGGATTCCGACCAGCCACCCTGTCGCATTGTTGATCACGGTGGGTAGGTCCGCGGCCGCCGCGAGCGTCATGACCGCTGTCGTGTGCATCGGGACGTCACCTCCTCGTCGAGCTCGCAGAATCCGGGTGTCGGGTGTGGGGGATGCCAGCGCGGGCATGGGCGGTGGTCGAGCAGAACCCGTTCCTCCCTTCGAGGCACGTGAGCGGGTTCGGAGTTTCCGAGGCGTGAACACGGTCACCGACTCGACTGCCGTCGTCCGCTCCGCGGTGGCATCCCAGAGCCAGGGGCACACACCTGGTTCCGCCCACCCACGGCCCGGCAACGGCACCCAACCGGAGGACGTCGAAGTGCCCGCGGGCCAACGGTTGGCCAACTGAGTCAGCCGGCGGGGGACAGGGCCACCCAGTCCAGATCGCCGGCCCGGATCGCTGCGACCAGGCGGCCTTCGCCGTCGCGGCGCCACGACGCGGCGAGTTCGACCGAGACGCCGAGTCGTTCGGCGACCACCCGAAGGGGGACGTCATCCAGGCGGGTGGCGGAGATGAGCAGGCATTCCTCGGGGTCGATCACTGCCGCTGTCAGGGCTCGAGTCAGGACCCAGTCCGGGTGACCCCAGGGCCGTGGAGGTGGCCCCCACGCCTCCTGGACCCGGATGACGTCGTTGTCCTGCGCGCTGTTGCGGGCGCGGCGAACGGCGCGGGCGCCGGCGTCGATCAACCGGGAGCAGATGTTCGCTCCGTCGAGGTCGATCGTGAACAGCCGATCGAGGAACCCGGCCAGCAGTTCGGCGTCCAGGTCGGCGGTCTCGCCGTGCCAGCCGAACGCCAGGCGACCCGCCCGGCGACGAAGCCCCGGGATCGCCAACCCGACCGCTGTCACTACCCACGCGGGGTCGCCACCGCGGGCCAGGACCACGATTTCGCGCCACGCCGCGTCCCGGACCATGCGGGGAGTCGCGTCATCGATCAGCAGCCGCCGCAGCCGGTCGACCGCGATCGGGTGATCGGGCAGGCCGCTGACCTGGCGGCCGTCGAAGGCCAGCGGTTCCGGGAGAATGGTGAGTAGCTCGAATGCCCGTTGCGCAGCGTCCAACGGGCTTGCCGGCCATTCCCGCGAAGGTGCCGTGGATCGGGCTGTCTCGAGAGCGTGCTCTGGGTGTGTCATGACGGGCTCCTTCAGACGGAGTCGGCTCGTACCGCCGACGCCCGTCCATGGGCTCACGTCCCTCCAACCGGTTGCCCAACCCGACACCGGCCCGGTGGTTCACGACTGGTCCTGTTGGCGCTGGTTGGTCGGGTGCGTTAGCCGTACGCCCGCGGACGACGAGGAACCGGAGCCATGGGTAGCCGTGAACACGACGTCACCAACAGAACCCGAACGCCATGACCGACCACCACCCACACCAGCCCGGGCCCGACACGCCACCCACAGAACAGCACCAGGCCGAGCCGCCTGCGGAGGCGACCAACGGTGGACTCGCGCTCGGTCAGCGCGCCGCGGACAACCTCATACGCATGACCACCGCCGCGGGCGGGACCGTCGTCGATCTCGACGACGACCCCACCCTGCGAGCGGCTGCCCTCGCACTTGGCCGCCACCACCTGGCCGTCGACCTGAACACGCTCGTGGCCCCGCCGGGCCGACCCGCCGATCTCGCGGTGCTCCGCTGGCCCCGCCCGGGCGACCACTCATGGCCCTCCACAGCCGGCGAGGTGTTCGCGGGGGTAGACGGGCTACTGGCGCCGATGGGACACGTGGCCGTGCTGCTCGACCCGACCCCAGCCCTCGCTTTCGGCATCACGTGGACCGGAACGATGCTCGCCGCCGCGATCGCCGCCGGACTACCGGTGCTCCAGGACGTGGTCTGCGTTCACGACATGGAGGCCGCAGGCGGCGGTCAGTCCGAGGCACCCGCGTCAGTGACGCTGCGGCACCGCGTCATCCTCCTGCTCGGGACAGCGAGGGCACGCCATGCCGGGCACTGACCGAACCGGCGGGCGGTCGCCGGCTGGTCCGAATCAGCGCCGCGCCTGGACCCCTGACGACGTACGAGCACTCGGCCTGACCACCGACCTCGAAACCGCGGCCGAGATCATCGGCATCGGCCGAACCCTCGCCTACGAGCTCGCCAAGAACCAGGCATTCCCAGTCCGATTGCTGCGACTCGGCCGACGGGTGGTCGTGCCCGTCCCAGATCTTCTTCGCTACCTCGGGAGCACAGCAAACCCATGAGTCCGGTCGGTGGAACGTCTACTGATGGATCCGTCAGTGAGGGATCGCAAAGGCAAGCGCCGGATGGCGCTAGGCACGGACGGCACTCCCATCGCAGGGTGAGCCCAGACCGCTCGGCGCCATGGTCCGGCCGGGCCGGGCTCCCGTTGTCGACCTGCGCCGCGCCGAGCCCGGGTCGCCCGTCCCAGGTGGCCTGTGGCGGGTTGGCCCTGCGGACACAGCCCCGCGCTGAGCTGCCCGGAAACGGTCGCCGACCTCATCGCCACCCTGGCCACCCCGGCAGGACCGTGATCCCATCGTCGCCCATCCGGAGACTGCCCGTGCGCGCGGCAGACCAGTGTGCGTGCAATCTCGCGTCACTCAGCGGTACGAGTCGTCGCATCAGGGCCTTGGCCCCGGCGCGGGCCCTCGCTCGCCGAAAGACCCCTCTCCGGGGGTGGGCTCCGACGTCGGCTAGTGGGGGAGAGGCTCGTGGAGGCAGAGGATGTTGCCGTCCGGGTCTTTGAACCAGGCGGCCTTCTCGGCGCCGAGGACGCAGACGTGGTCGACGGTCTTCAAGCCGGGAAGGTCGTAGTCGTCGAAGCCCACACCGCGCGCCTGCAGCTCGGTGATTGCTGCGCCGATGTCGGCGACCTCGAAACTGATCGCGGTGTGGTCGGCCTGAGATCCCGGAGGCTTCTCGATCATGGCCAGCGTCGAACCGCCAGCCAGCGCGAACAGCAGCTTCCCGTCGGCGTCCAGACCTCGGTATGCCAGACCGAGGACCTCGCCGTAGAAGGCTCGCGCCGCGGCCGGCGCAGATGTCGGAAGGATGGTCGTCACCGCGGCAGACGCAAGACTCATGACGGATCCTCCTGTCGGGGCGCTGCCAGCGATCGTGCCACGCGCGGCCCGTCAATCCAAGACCATGACAGGCCCAACGGCACCGGCCGGCGCAGCGCCGACCTACGGCAGGCGCTGGTCGTAGATCGCTCTGGGTCGGCGCCCGTGAGGAGAGCTCGACTGGCCACACACTGCTGGTGACGGAGACACCCTGCGGGATCGGAGCGGGGTCGGTGACCTGGCGCGGAGGTTAGCGCGGGGCGGTGGCCAGGTGCCCGTTGCGGTCGGCTTGGTAGGGGGCGCCGGCGTGTCGAAGGTTGGTGGCGATCTCGATGAGCAGGACTTCGCGGTCGTGCAGCAAGGCTGAGGCTCGGGCGGTGATGGCGGTCGCGACGCTGCTCGCCACCCCGCTGGGAGCTAGCGGTGCAGTCCTGCCCGTTGACTTTGACGGATCGGCCGTAAAGATCAGTCGAGGGCGAGGGTGGTCGCGGCGTGCAGGATCGCCGTGGCGATCGCTGGGTCGCCGGTGACGTGGTGGGCCAGGTCCTGCGGCGTCAGACGGTTGGCGACCAGCCGGCAGAAGGCGACGGCGCCGGTGACGACCCCCACGTCGACGGGGGGCTGCGGGTTGGCGCCCAACCGGAGCTGCCAGGTTCCCCCGCCCGGGCCGGTGAGCACCAGACGCAAAGCCACCGGTGCGGGCAGTTGCCTCAGTGCTGCGGCTCGGGGGAGGACTCCGGTGGCGAACTGCGTCATCAGGGTCAGCGTCGAGGCGTCCGGGTCGGTCCGGGGCTGTCCGAGTGCGTGGCGGATGTCGTTGTCGTGGGTCCACACCTCGAATGTCCGCACGATGCAGAGTGATTGGGCCGTCAGCCGGAGTCCGTGGACGGCGACGGGCTGCTCAGGGTCGACGGCAGCGAGTAGGGCGAGGGTGCCCCTCGTGGCGGCCACCCAGTCCTGGCGGGTGGCGTCGCCGGGGCGCCCGTGCTGGACGTCGGCGATGGTCTGGGTCGAGGCGACATGGTCGGCGACTGCTACGCCGTCATCGCCTGACAACGCTCGATAGACGTCGTCCTCCACGCCGATCAGATGGCCGATCAGTCCCTGGACGTCCAGGCCCCGAAGAGCGGGAGTGTGCCACTGAGCCTCGCTGAGTGAGGCGAGTAGTTCGCCCAGGGCGTCCACGGATCGGCGCAGCCCTTCGACGGCAGGGATGTCCTCGGCCGGCGGCGTGGCTCGGCCGGGGACCCGGGCCAGCAGGGCGGCGGTCACCACGCGCTCGCGCAGCCCGACGGGCAGTGCGTCCGATTCGGCGGGGGTGCTCACGTGGACTCCAGGAGTTGGCGGTCGAGGACCTTTTCCAGGGTGGCCATTGCCGCACGGATCCGCGACTTGGCGGTTCCTTCGGGGATGCCGGTGGCCAGGGCCACCTCGCGATATGACAGGCCGTCGAAGTAGGCCAGCTCGATCACGCGACGCTGGTCGGGAGGCAGCAGCCTGACGGCGTCCTGCACGAGCCGGGCGGCGTCGGCTGCAGCGACCTCCTCGCCGGGTGAGGCGGCGTCCGGCTGCGGGGTCAGCTGATGGAGGCGCTGCTGGCGGGCCACCCGCCGAAACTCACTACGCATCTGGTCCATCGCGCGGCTGCGGGTCAGCACGACGAGAAATGTTCGCAGCCTGGCCAGGGCAGGGTCGTAGCGTTCGGGGTGGGTCCACAGCTGCACGAAGACGTCCTGCACGACGTCCTGGGCTGCGCTCGCCTCGCCGGTCACCCGCAGGGCAACCCGGAAGACCGTCGAGGCGAGCGTGTCGTAGACCTCGGCCAAGGCGTGATCGTCGCCGGCGGCCAGCCGCGCGACGAGCAACGCGTCGCTGCCCTCCACGAGGACGACCGTACGACCGGATCACCGTGACCACAACGGTCGACCCGCGCCGAGTCATCCGGCCGGCAACGCGGCCCGGGCCAGGCTCGCCGGGCCGCTGGTCAGGCCCGCACGGGCGGCTCGCTCGCCTCGGGCCTGGCGGACGATCGTGGTGGACGACGGGCCCAGCACCCGCCAGGCGATCCCGGGTGCGAGCAGGCTGGGCGGAGCAGCCATCAGGTTGAGGACCCGCCCGAACGCGACCGTGACCTCGTGATCGGCCGTCGCGACCTCCAGCAACCGGTCCAGGTAGCGGTCCAGGATGCGCTCGGGCAGCGGTTTCGCGGGCATTCCGGGGAACCGCCGGTCGGCGCCGGTCGCCAGCGTCCACGGGGTGGACGCGACCGTGGCGAAGGCCTTGGCGGTGCGGCCGGCCAGGTCGGCCGTCCCGTCGTCCAGCAGTTCCCGCAGTCGCAGCGCCTGGTGGGCGGCCGAGCTCATGCCCTGCCCGTAGATCGGGTTGAACGAGCAGACGGCGTCGCCGATCATGATCAGGCCCTGGGGGCGGGTCATCAGCCGGTCCCAGCGGCGCCAGCGGCTGCTCGGGTAGCGGTAGGAGATCGCCTCCCCGACCGGTGTGCAGCCGGCGACGATCCGCGCGATCCCATCGGTGGGCAGTGACTGCGCGAAGGCCAGGTAGCCGTCCAGGTCGGGCGGGGGTTGCTCGCCGCGCTGGCCGGCCAGGGTGACGGTCCATCGGCCGCTCTCCTGGCGCAGGGCAACTCCGGCGCGCCCCGACGGGGGACGGGTGCCGACGATGTCGGCATCCAGGTCGTCCAGGACCCCGGGGCGGGCCTCGAACTGCCGGGTCATGTAGACGACCTGGGCATCCACCTCAACCTCGGGCGGCGCGGCGTAGCCGAGCTCGCGGAACCAGACCGGGGCCCGGGACCCGCGGCCGGTGGCGTCGACCACGATGTCCGCGAGCAGCTCGACCGTCTCTGGAGCAGCGAAGGACGCACGGTCGGAGGGGTCGGAGGGGCAGGCCGGGTCGGGGCGCGGCGTGATCCGGATGCCTGTCACTCGACGGCGATCGGGGGTGGCCAGCAGGCCCTCGATGTCGTGCTGCCCGAGCAGCCGCACTCCGGGCACCTGACGGACCTGCCGGCGGATCTGGGACTCGACCAGGGTGCGCGAGGCGAGCAGCCCGACCAGGCCGGAGGGCCTACGGGTGAGCAGGTTGCCGCCCATCAGCCATCGCGAGCGGCTCAGGGCGTCGGCCTGGATGGCGCCGCGAGCGACCAGCTCGCGGGTGAAGTCGGGCAGGATCGTCTCGATCGCCTCGACGCCGCGGACCAGCAGGCCGTGGGTGTGCTTGCCTTGCGGGACGCCGCGTCGCGGGGCGTCGAGGTCGGCGTCCAAGTCGTCGCGGTCGACGACGACGACCTCGTCGACATGATCGGCCAGGACCCGGGCGGACAGCAGCCCGGCCAGGCTGGCGCCGAGAACGACGGCGCGGCTGGTCGGGCCGCGCGACGCGTCGCCGGAGGTGCGGATCGGTTGACGGTGAAGGTGCGAGCGCATAGCTACTCCCAAAGTCGATGAGGGTTGATGGATCGGTGCGCGTTGATGGGGTTGACGAGCGTGCCGAGCGAGCGGTCGGGGCGTCGGTCAGGGCGGGGGGAGCAGGACGCCGAAACCTCCGGCGGCCAGCCTGACCAGGACCTGCCCGGGCGCGAGCAGATCGTGGATCTTCGCTGCGGTGAGGAGCTCGAGTTCGGCGAGCGACGCGCGGTAGGGGCGCGGGCCGCGTGCCCGGGCGGCTTGCAGTACAGCCGTGTTTTGCCAGACCTTGCGCCGTGACTCGGCGAGGAACCGGCCGGTGGCGCGCCGGTTCAGCGGGGTCAGGGCACGGTCGATCAGCGACCGTGCGCGCTGCCCTCGCGCCTGCTCGGCGCCCTTGAGCAGCGCATCCTCCGCGGCCACCCGGGAGGCCAGGAGGGCGTCGATGCGCTCGTGGTCGCGGCGCCGACGCGCCATCAGCGCGCGGTCGACGAACTCGTCGTCAGTGATCACCGCGAGGAGCGCCTGCGGAAGGTCGTAGTTGATGTGCGCGTTCATGCCCAGCAGTACCAACTGCAGCGGGCTCAGCGCGGGATCGGCGCCCAGCGCGGCCCGCCACGGCCGGGGCGCGGTCGCGGGATCGGCCTCGAAGGCGGCGAGGGCGTCCAGGTACAGCTGGGCGAATGCGACGTCCCAGCGGTCCACCCACTGCGGATCCTCGAACCGGGCCGCGCCGATGGCCTCGCCGACCGCGGCGGTCGTTCGGGCGTAGGTGGCCAGGAAGGCGAAGCGCGGGTCGCCGGCCCGTTCGAGGCGGTCCAGCACGGGTCGCATCCGGTCCAGGACGGCGTGCACGCCGGCGGCCGGGTTATCGGGCACGGGCGCCGACGCGTCGGCGTCCCTCGATGGTGCAGGCGCGAGGACGCCGGTCTGGTGTCGCGGGCTGGACTCCATCGTCACTCCGGGTACGAGTCGGCAGATCGACAGCTGATGACCGGTGATACGGCACGGGTTGCGGTGACGGATGACGAGTGTGGGCGGCGATCTGAACTCCACCCACGGAACCGCTTGTCCACCGACGACGCGCGACTGCGCGTCCCGACGAAGGAGGCACCATGCGCTCGACCGCAGCCGATCCGACGGCCGGCCCATGGACGTTCGACCCCGTCCGGCTGGGCGCTCACGAGTGCGATGCCTGGGTGGGCTACTACCGACGGGACTGGCTGCTGGTGCTGCGGTCGGCGGTCGGCATGGTCAGGGTGGGTTTCGGCACGGGCCGCATCGCGACCCTGCGGGGTGCCTGGTCGGTGCTGCGGGCGAACCAGGTCTGGGCGCCCTACCCGGACAACGACCCGGACCGGGCCCGGGAGTTCATGCGCCGGTTCTACGCCCTGGTCGCGCGCTCCCACGCGCTGACGATCGACCCCGTCGAGGCGGCCCGCCTCGAGGTGGACTGGTGGCACGAGCACCGGGTGCTGCAGCGCGAACGCACCGACGCCGACGAGACCGCCCTGGTCACGGCGCTCGCGGACCTGTACGCCTACGTGTACCAACGTCCGGTCCAGGACATGCTCGAACCGGCCCAGGACCGGGCCTTGGCGATGCGGGTGTCGGACGCGTGGGTGGCCGACGGCTGCCGGCCGGAGGACCCGCGTGTGGCTGAGGAGCGTCGGCTGCTGGTGCGGTCCTACGCGCGGCTGCTGGACGTCGTCGGCCCGCACGCGGCCGGGTGACCGACGATGTCGGCCTCATCCGTGCCCGTCCCGGCGCTGGCAACCCACCCCGGGCTCGGCGTGGGCGCTCACCTCGGGCTGCCGGTCGCCGTCCTGTTGCTGCTCGGCTGCGAGGCCGGGGTACCGGTCCCAGTTCCCGCTGACCTGCTGATGCTCGGGATCGGCGCCGCCGTCTCCGGCGGTGCCCTCCCGTGGTGGCTCGCCGTCCTCGCCCTCGAACTGGTCGCCGTCGTGGGGACCACCGCACCGCTCGTCGCCTCCCGCGGGCCGGGCTCGGCGATGGTGGGCCGGTTCGGGTCACGGATCGGGCTGACCGCCCAGCGACGAGCCAGGGTCTGCGATTGGTCGAGCGCCGCGGAACGCTGGCCCTGGTCGTGGGCCGGGCGACGCCTGGCCTGCGAACGGTCACGGTCCTCTCGGCGGGATCCGTGCGGTTGCCCTACCGGCGGGCCCTGCCTGCACTCGTCGCGGGGAGCACCGTGTTCCTGCAAGGGCACCTGCTCCTCGGACTGACCTTTGGCGCGCCGATCAGGGCCGCACTGGCGACCGGGACCGCACGGATCGTCGCCGGCGGCACGGATGAGGACCATCCCGCGCGCACGACCCAGACGTTGGCCGGCATCGAGGGCGTCTGCCCCGTCTGCCTGCTGATCGGGGCCGGACTGACCCGCTTCGGCGCGACGTCAGCAGCACCAACCCGAACCGGTCCGGCGGCGGAGGCTGCGCTGAGCACGCCCGACTGACCCGGCTGAAGCCGAGACGAGGCATGGACCCGGGGGACCTGTGGTCACCGCCTGGGCGAGACGGTTCACTCGGTCGTACTTCGTTGGAAGGGCGCATCGTTGGGCTGACTGGAGAAGGTCGGGTCCGGGCCTCGCGGTGAGTTCTTCGTCGCGAGCGCCAGGTAAGGGGGCAGACTCGGTCCGTGGTCGAGGAGGTGGGCCTGCTGGGCCGGGCCCGGGAGTGTCGCGTGATCGATCGGCTCGTCGATCGAGTGCAGGCCGGGCGCGGCGGCGTGGTCGTGATCGTCGGTGAGCCGGGGATCGGGAAGACCGAGCTGGCCGAGCATGCGGCAGGGGTCGCTGCAGGGCGTGGCTGCGCGGTCGGGTGGGGCCGTTGTCGCGAGACCGCAGGGGCTCCTCCGTTCTGGCCCTGGAAACTCGCGCTGACGGTATTGGGGGCAGGCTCCTGGGAACGGTTGGTCTCCGGGGCCGAGTCGCGGTTCGCGGTCTTCGAGCGGGTGACCGAGGCGCTGCGTCGGCGCGCGGAGGGGGCACCGCTGCTCGTGGTGCTGGACGATGTGCACGCCGCGGACGAGGCGTCCTTGGACCTGCTGCGGTTCCTGGTCGCCCAGTTGCTGCCGGCCCGGGCCGGATTCGTGGTGACCGCCCGCGACTCCGCTGGCCCCGGCGAACTGTTGTCCGAACTGGGTGAGCTCGGTCGTTCCCGGGACGGTGTCCGGATCGATCTCGGGGGGCTGTCTCGGGAGGAGGTCGAGACCTGGATGGCCGCCGAGGGGTTGGCGGAAGCCGATGCCGACCTGGTGGTGTCGCGTACCGGCGGCAACCCGTTCTTCGTCCGAGAGGTTGTCCGGCTGCAGCAGTCGGGCGTCAGACAGGTGCCCTCTGCCGTCCGCGACGTCATTCGGGAGCGCGTCGCACAGCTGCCGGAATTGTCCCGCACCGTGCTGGGAGCGGCGGCCGTCCTGGGTCGCGACATCGACGTCCCGGTACTGGCGGCGATGCTGGAGATCTCCCCTGCCCGCGCAGCCGCCGACCTGGCCCCGGCGCTCCGGGCCCAGCTGCTGGTCCCGGCGGTGGACGGCGCCCTGGGTCCGTTCCGGTTCGTGCACGACCTGACCCGGGAGGTCGTCGTCGCCGACCTCGAGGCCGGGCAGCGGATGCGGCTGCACGCGCGGGCACTGGCGGTGCTTCCGTTCACGGGGATGGTGGAGCCGAGCGACCTCGCCGGGCATGCAGTGAGCGCGATCGGGTGGGTGCCCGCGGACGTGGTGTGGCAGGCCACCGGCGACGCGGCCCGCGACGCCGACCGGCGGATGGCGTGGGGTGACGCCGCGACCTGGTGGCGGGCCGCCCTCGACGTGGCAGTCCCGGCCGGGGTCGACGAGGCGCAACGGTGCCGGGTCAGGATGGCGTTGGGGCGCGCCGAGCTGCGCCACGGGCAGGTCGCCGCGGCCCGGGACGCCTTCGAGTCGGTCGCCGCCTGGGCGCTGGCTTGCCCTGACTCGGCTCTGGCCGCCGAGTCGGTGCTGGCGGTCGGCGAGACCGTGGCCGAGATCGGCCCTGACGCCGGGCTGCTGGCCCTCCTGGATGCGGTGTTGCGACTGACAGATCTCCGGGCCCTCGACCGGATCAGACTGCAGGCGCGGCAGGCGATCGCGACGTACTGGCTCCCCGGGGGCACCACGGCCGCGCGCCGGCTCAGCCAGAGCGCCGAGACGCTGGCCCGGCAGAACTCGGACCCGGCCGCTCTGGCCGAGGCGTTCGTCGCCCGCGTGTTCACCTTGCGCGGCCCCGACGACCTGGATGGCCGGCTGGCCGTCGGTCAGGAGGCACTGTCCCTGGCGGAGCAGCTCGGGGATCTCAGCCTGCGGTTTCGCGCCTACCAGTGGCTCATTCCGGACCGGTTCCAGGCTGGGGATCTTGCCGGTGTCCGGGACGCGGTCGCCGCGGCCGAGGGGATCGCAGCCGTCACCCGAGACCCCCTGCAGCGCTGGTGGTCGCTGGTCTGGCGAGGCCTGCTCGCGGGCTTCCACGGACACGACGACGCCGCCGACCTCGCCGTCCAGGGCCGACACCTGGGCCGCCTGCTACGCCAGCCGGCGGCGGACACCTACGCGTTCGCGGCGGCGTTCCCGATCCACCGTCGAGAGGGACGGCTCGACCTGCTCGAGCCGACGCTGCGTGACCTGATCGCGCGCTACCCCGGGCTGCCCACCCTGAGCTGCAATCTCGCGCTGCTCCACGCGGAGACGGGGCGGCCGGACGACGCGCGCCGGCTGATCGACCGGCTGACCGCGTCCGACCTCGCCGCGCTGCCCAGGGACGCCTTGTTCCTGGCCAGCGCCGCCATCCTGGTCGAGACGTGCGTCATTCTGCAGGACGCCGACCGAGTCCGGCTGCTGCTGCCGCACCTATCGCCCTACCCCGAGCGCAACCTCATCCAAGGCGTCCCGGTCGGCTGGGGTGCGGCGGCCTGGTGCCTGGCACGAGGCGCGCACCTGCTCGGTGACGCCCCGGCGGCGCGGCGCTACGCCCTGCAGGCCCAGGACCTGCACTCCCGCTGGGGCGCCGCAGCTTGGGGTCACCCGCTGCACGACCTGCCCGGGACCCCGGCGACCGGCCCGCTCAGCGTCCGGGAGCGCGACGTCCTGGCCCAGCTGGCCGCCGGGCGAACGAACAAGGAGATCGCCGCAGCCCTTCACCTGAGCGTGCACACCGTGGAACGCCACGTCGCGAACATCTTCCTCAAGCTTGGAACCCGGACCAGAGCTGAGGCCGCAGCTTGGGCGCACCGCAGCGGCCCGGCCGCCCGGTCCTGAACCGCCGGCACTCAACGCGACGGCCGGGCCCGCACGCTCCCGGGCTCGGCGCGCTTGGCTCACGTGGTGGTCCGACTACATGGTTTCCAGGACGCGGGAACGTCCGCCACAGCGCCACGATCAGCTGCGACGGACTCAGCTCGGGTCCCCGAACCGGAAGCGGGCAACCATGGACACCAAGATCACCACCGTACAGACCATCTACCAGGCCTTCGGTCAGGGCGACCTGCCGACCATCCTGGACAACGTCACCGACGACGTGGACTGGGCCTCCGAGCCGGACTCCACCACCGCGCCGTGGCACGGCGTCCGCCACGGCAAGGCCGAACTCCCTTCCTTCTTCGCCGCACTTGCCGAGAGCGTGGAGGTCCTGGAGTTCAGCCCGCAGGCGTTCACGTCGAGCGACACCGACGTGATGGCCGTGATCCGGTTCGCCATCAAGTCCAAGGCCACCGGCAAGAGCGCGACCATGGACCTGCACCACTGGTGGCGCTTCCGCGACAGCAAGGTCTGCTTCTACCGCGGCACCGAGGACACCGCCGCCACCCACCAGATCCTGACCTCCTGATCCCAGACGGTCGGCCCGTGCCCGGGCTCCCAGCGTGGGCCGCAGCTAGCCTCAGTGGGCGCGACGGTAGCCCTGGTCTGCCTTCTGGCCGTCCGGCTCAGGCCCAGAAGGCAGTGACGGCGGCCGGGTTGCCGATGAACTGGTCGACGCTGCGGATCCGGTCGCCGTCGAGGGTGAACAGCACGACCTGGGTGTCGTCGAAGGTCCGCCCGTCGGGTCGGGTGCCGCTGACCTGGGTGAGGACGGCGACATGTCCTGACTCGTCGGGCATGAAGACGTGCGGGATGGCGCTGAGCGTTCCCTGGGTGAGCTGGATCGAGTCGCGCAGGAAGGCGAGGATCGCGTCGACGCCGGCATGGATGCCGCCGAGCCGGTCGTCGTTGCGGTGGTTCCACGTCGCGTCAGGGTGGAAGACGGCCGCGAACGCGGCCAGGTCTTTCGCGGCGACGGCGTCGAAGCCGGCGCGAACGGTGTCGGTGGCCTGGGGAGAGGTGGTGGCGGTCATGGCGGTCTCCTGGGTCGCGGGCGAATGATCTGATGGAGCATCACGGTAGGAACTGCGCATCGATGCCCGCGTCGATCGTTCGATCGATATGGGGGTTCCCGGTCAGGAACTCGGGCCGAGGAGGCCGTGCCTCATGGCGAACATCGCCAACCCGGCCCGGGTGGTGACCTCGCACTTCGTGTAGATGTGCACGGTGTGGGTGTGGACCGTGGAGTGCGAGACGAACAGGGTGGCGGCGATCTGGCGCTTGGTCTGCCCGGCGACGAGGAGCCGCAGGACCTCGAGTTCGCGTTCGGTCAGGGCGACCGGCAGCGGCGGGAACGAGGCGCGGGGCGCGCCCGCCGCCCGCAGGACGGCGCGGACGGCGTCACGGTCGAGAGCCGCCCCAGAGATGACGCGAGTCCTGTCGGTGTCGTTCAGCGCCGGTCGGTGTGGGCGGTCCTCACCCAACGCCTGCCAGACATCGGCAGCAGCCAGCAGTCGCGCGTCGACATCGAGGTCGGTGCCGCGAACGGCCGCGGGGTAGCCCGACCCGTCGACCCGTTCGTGATGGCGGCTGACGACCAGCCCGAGCGGCGCCAGGACGGGTGATCGGGCCAGGATGCGCCCGGAGTGGTAGGGGTGCAGGCGCACGAGCTCCCACTCCTGCCGCCGCAGTGGCCCGGGCTGTTCCCAGACACCGGCAGGTACGGCAACCCGTCCAAGGTCGTGGAGCAGGCCCGCGCGATACACCCGGTACGGGGTGCTCCCGGACAACTGCGATGAAGCGGCGCGCGCCAGGTTCGCGACGCCACGTGAGTGGCCCTGGAACCACGGGGCCTTGAGGTCGGCCACGTCGCCGAACCCGGCCAGGACCTCGTCGAGGTGATCCTCGTCGCGGAAGTAGCGTCGTGGTGCGGGTTCGGCGTCGACCACCGCCTGCCACAGATCCTCCGGGTCCGACAGCCGCAGCAACTCCTGGGGCGAGTCCAGGAAGACCGCGGCGATCGTCGGGTCCAGGGCGCGACCGGACCACGCGGCCACCTTCGCGGCGGCCAGGTCCGCGCCGCCGTCGCCGTCGAAGATCACGGCCGCGTAAGCCGCCGCGGCGAACCTGGACGCCTCCGGGACCTCGTCGCCTGCCAACCCGGCTGGCGCTCCCAGACCGTCGAAGCGCTCGAACGCGGACAGGACCGCTGCGCGGACCGCCTCGGGAAGGCGCAACCTGCGGGTGAGGTCCGCACCCACCTCGCAGTCGGCCCGCGCCGACGCGCTGACAATCCGACCCACCACTGGCGTGCGGGCCAGGACTCCCAGCCGTGCAGTGCCGTGACCGAGGCCTGCGAGGAAGCGCACCGCCTCGACCGGGCGGCTCGCGTCGATGCGATCGCCGCCGAACCGCACCGCGACATCGTCCCCACCGAGCAGCGCGGACGCCTCGTGGGAGGTCGCCGTGCACCCGGCGAACCGCATCAGCCCGGCGTAGAACACCTCGCTCTGCCGCCCGGGATCCAGGCCGGACCGGCGGGCGAGCTCCGTCGCCAGCAGGCAGGCCCTCATAGCCTCGCCCGGATGGGTGCCGCGGGTCAGGTCGCTCGTCACCGACAAGGCCGCGACCACGCCCGCCAGACCGACTCGAGCAGCCACGAGGGTGAGCCTAAACTGCTCCACCTCGCCGCGTCGGACGCTGCAGGCCTGATCGCCGCGCGGGGACGCCGCCCTGGCTGACGGGAGAACCCGGCTGGCCGGCCAGAGCCGATCCATACGGGTCTCGGTAGGTGCTCCAGGAACAGGTCGATGCGGCCATCGTGGCCGACGGCGAGGCCGCCGTCATCGATCAGGTCGCCGTCATCGATGGCGGACTCCGTCGAGCAGGATCAGGCTAGGGTGTCGCAGGGCATCGACGTCCTCGCGCGGGTCGTCGGGGAAGACCACGAGGTCGGCCGGGGCGCCCTCGCTGATCCCAGGCAGTCCGAGATAGGCGCGGGCCAGCCACGACCCCGCGCCCAAAGCCTGCTCGGGCGTCAGCCCGGCGGACAGCAGCAGCCCGATCTCGGTGGCCACCAGCCCGTGCGGCACCATCCCGGCGTCCGTCCCGGCCAGAACGGTGACGCCGCGTTCGGCGGCCTCACGGACCACGGCCCCCTGACCGTCCAGGACGGCGGCCATCGCCTGCACCGTGGCGTCGTCGCCGCCGAAACCCCGCACCGCGCCGAGCACGCCGTCCCGGATGATCAGCGTCGGGACGATGGCTGTGCCCGCTACCAGGGCTGCGTCGATCTGGTCCGTGCGCATCCCGGTGGCGTGCTCGATCGAGTCGAACCCCGCTTCGATACAGGCCGAGATCACGTCCGGATCGCCCGCATGCGCAGCGATCTTGGCGCCGACGGCATGGACCCGCCGGGCAGTCTCCGCCAGCACATCCGCCGGGAACGCCGCGGTGATCGCACCACCGGGAGCGACGAAGTCGGCGATCACCTTGACCCAGGCGCGGCTGCTCCGAGCCTCCTCCTCGGCTACCTCGGGCAGCTGCTCAGGTTCCAGCTCACGCCCCAGACCGGGGAAGTAGCGCCCGGTCCGAGCCAGCAGGTGCCCTGCCGTCACTGTCCGCGGCAGGCCCTCGGCCGGGCCGATCCGCTGCGACTCGTAGTCCGGGGAGCCCGGCTCGCGGATCGCGAGCACGCCGGCGTCCAGTTGGGCACGAGCGCTGGCCCGTACCCTCAGGGCGGGGTCGGCGTCATCCCCAGCTGGGCTGTGCAGCGACAGGTGGGCGTGCGCGTCGACCAGGCCAGGGGTGAGGTACCCGCCGTCCGCGACGGTGACGGCATCGGACGGCTCGGTGAAGGTGATCCGTCCATCGACCACGAACACATCGCGCACTGTGCCCTCGGGCAACACCGTGCCCCGAAGGTGGCGCACCGTCGGCAACGCTTCCATGACCGCCCGTTGTACTCCATCCCCGGCACGTAGCCAAGGCCCCACGGGCGTCCCTGCAGCGATCCAGTCGGCGAGACAGCGGCTTTGGAGGACAGGGCGTCGTCCCAGTGTCCGGCCCTGGCAGCCGGGGGTCTAGAGCTCGAAGCGGCTGCCGACGGAGTTGGGTCTGAAGGCGTCCGGCAGTCCTGCCGCGAGGGCGTGCTGGGCTTTCCACCCGGTGCAGTGGGCCGGCACGAGGACGCGGGGGTCCTCGGCGGCCAGGGCGGCGACGGTCTGGGGGATGATCTTCTCGAAGATGCCGCCGGTGAGGTGGAAGCCGCCGAGCACCGCGTGGACCTGGTCGACGCCGGTCAGTCGCTTGGCGTGCCGCACGATGTTGACGATGCCGGAGTGCCCGCACCCGGTCAGGACGACCAGGCCCTTGTCGCGCAGGTGGAGCACGACGGCCTGGTCGTCGTGGATGAGTGGGTCGGGCTGCCAGTCGCCGTCCCGCCAGGCTTGGTGGATGGGCATCCCGGTCTCGAAGTCGGTGGTGCGGTCGACCTCGCCGGTGACCAGCAGCACGCCGTCCAGCAGGAATGACGGTTGGCGGTCCTCGATGATGGCGAAGCCGGCGCCCTCGATGCCGGCCCGGCTGGGCATCGGCAGCTCCCACGCTCCGCCACCGGGTGTCACGATCCGGCGGCGTGTCCAGAACTCGGGGTGCAGCAGCAGGGGCAGGTTGCGCGGCCCTAGCCGGCGGGCCAGCCCGTCCAGGCCCATCACGTGGTCGAAGTGGCCGTGGCTGAGGACGACGGCCTCGAAGGTGTCGGGGGAGATCGCCAGCCGGTCGAGGTTGCCGATCAGTCCGTCCGGGGTGATCCCCGCGTCGAACAGCACCCGTCGGCGCCGGTCGGCGACCTGCACCTCGATCAGCGCGGAGAAGCCGTGCTCGGCGCGCAGGAAGTCGACCGTCTTGCCACCCTCGGCGAGCTCGGTCGGGACCACCGGGATGTGGCCGGCGGTCCCGACCGGACCCCATCTGCGGACCAGGCCTTCGTCGGGCATCAGCACGTCCGAGGAGTTGTCGACCACCGTGGTGATGTCCACCCCGTCCACCGGCTGCAGCTCGATCAGCTCCATGCCGGAACGGTAGCGCTCTAATCTGACTCGGCACAGGCTGTGGCTAACCGGCCAGGCGTCTGGCTCGATTCCCTTGCGCCGGATGGTCACCCCGAGAGCTGGCGGTATGAGTGCGGCATCGTCGGGCTGAACGCGAGTGGAGATCTCCATCAGATCGAGATCACTGGAGTAAGGGGTGGCGAGAGGCCATCGCTCGAGGCGCAAGTCGAGACCGAGTTCGGTCATGTGCCGGCGGTGAACCTTGACGGGCCCGCCAAGCCGGATGGGTTCTGCTGACCGGCATACGCTTCCATCTCGGGCCTCCTTCGTCGATTGACGTTGAGTACCTCCAGCATCAGCCGGAGAGTCACGCGGAGTGAGGCCCCACCCTCAGCTCCTTCATCGCATCAGAGGCTGGTTCCGAGGTGATCGGGACCAGTCTCTGGTCTTTTGGGTCTGCAGGTCGTCCCCGGATCTCGTCGTCATTCGACGGTGTGAACACCCGACAGGTCGAGCGCAGCGAGTTCCGCGCGCGAGGACACTCCGAGCTTGGTGAACACGTTGCGCAGGTGGAAGTCGATCGTCCGAGGGGACAGGAACAACTGAGCAGCAGCGTCGCGGTTGCTCAGGCCCTGCCGCACCAGCTCGGCGACGTGTCGTTCTTGGGGCGTGAGGTCGACGGGAGCGGTGGCGTCCCGTCTGCGGGAGGTCTCGCCCGACGCCCGGAGCTCGTGTCGCGCCCGCGTGGCCCAGCGTGCGGCGCCGACGTCCTCGAAGGTGTCCAGTGCGGCGCGGAGGTGTTCGCGCGCGTCGACCCGACGACGCGAGCGCCGGAGGAACTCACCGAAGGCCAGCTCTGTCCGGGCCTGGTCGACCCGACGCGGTGAGCGTGCGTGCGCGTCGAGGGCGCGCTCGAACAACGTCTGCGCCTCGGATCCGTCGGCCAGCAGGGCGCGCGCATGAGCGGCGGATGCCATCGCCCAGGGTGCCCCGATGAGATCGGCCTGGGTCGCGAGCTCGTCCGCCCACTCGCCCACCAGATCGGCTCGACCGGCGCGTGCGGCCGCCTCGAGGCGGTCCAGCGCCGACATGTCCCTCACCATCGCGTGGGTGATCTGCGCGAGGTGGTGCAGGGCGGCGTCCGGCGTGTCGGCTGCGGCGACGCCCCGGGCCCAGAGCATCACGTCGCGGCTGACGACGCTGGTCAGCCCGACGTCTCGGCCCCGGGTAGGTCGGTCGGACTCGGTGAGACAGCGGTCGAACTCGCTCTGGTCGCCGCGCAGCGCGGCCAGCAGGGTGAGCCACGCCAGCGGCAGGCTGCCCAGTGGGTCCTGTCCGGTTCCGCGCGCAAGGTCCAGCGCCTCCGCCGTGCCGGCGGCAGCGGTGCGCCAGTCGCCGGTGCTGATCTCCGCCGCGGCGCGGCGGGCGAGCCCGTACAGGATGGTGACCGGTGCCCCCGCATCCCGCGCGCGAGCCACGAACCGGCCGTACTCGCGGAGTGCGACGTCGTCGTCGCCGATGTACAGCGCGGCGAGCCCGAGGTTCGGCACGAGGTCGATGTCCCCGCCGGTCGCGTCCTCGGCGAAGGCCAGCCGGAACTCCGCTGCCGCGTCACGCAGGTTTCCGCGGGCGATGTGGGCGAAGCCGGACAGGAGCAGGGCCGACGAGCGCGCTGCGCCCGGCGGCATGGAGTCCGGGTCGCCGACGAACTCGGTCGGGTCGATGTCGATGCCCGAGTCGGCGCCGAAGGTGGCGGCGGCGGCCGCCATCCGTGCCATCACCGTGGCCCGGGTGACGTCCACCCCGGCGACGTCACGAGCGGCCTGCAGCAGGATCCGGTGCCCCACCGGCCCCGACCCGATGTTCCACTCGATCCGGGCGCGGAGCCCATCGACGTCGGCTCGCACCACGACGCTGTCGGCGGCCGCTCGGGCGGCCTCTGCCAGAGCGCGGGCACGGCCTGGTTGCGCAACCGCCCACGCGGAACCGGCAGCGGACAACAACCGGGACGCGCGCGGTCCTGCGGCAACCGTGAGCTCGGCGGCACGTTCCCACGCGGCCGAGGCGGCTTCGTGTCCGCCGCGCTGGCCGGCACGCTCGGCGACCTGGTCGAGGTCGGCGACGACGGACTCGTCGGGCTCCTCGACCGCTGCGGCCCGGTGCCAGGCCCGGCGCTCGAGGTCCCCGGCGCCGCCCAAGGCATCTGCGAGCGCCCGGTGGGTTGCCCTGCGTCGGCCGGCCGTCGCTGCGCTGTAGACCGCGGAGCGCACCAACGGGTGGCGCAGGGTCACGACGCCGTCGACGACACTGACGAGGCCGGAGTCCTCGGCAGCGCTGACGTCCTCGGGTGAGGCGTCGAGGGCGAGCGCTGCCTGCCGCACAATCGCGGCCCGACCGGAGTCGTCGGCTGCTGCGACCAGCAGGAACGACTGCGCGCCCGAGGGGAGGCGTCTGACCCGGTCGAGGAAGGCACGCTCCACCCCCTCGGTCAACGGCAGGTGGACCGGGAGGGGGTCCTGTCCGCTGAGCTGACCGGTCGGGAGCGCGTTCGCGAGCTCGACGAGGGCGAGTGGGTTGCCTCCGGTGCTGGTCACCAGCCGGTCGAGCACGTCGCCTGGAACAGGGACTCCCGCGAGCGCGGAGAGCAGAACGCCGGCGTCGGTCGCGTCGAGCTCGCCGAGGGTGAGGTTCGTCAGCTCACCGGCGTCGAAGCGTCGGACGTCGCCGTCGCGAGCGGCGAACAGCAGGGCTATCCGCTCGGCCTGCAGGCGGCGTGCCACGAAGAGCAGAGCGGCGGCGGAGGCGTCGTCCAGCCAGTGGGCGTCATCGACGACAGCCAGTACCGGTGCCTCTTCCGCCGCCTCCGCCAGCAGGCTCAACGCGGCGAGGAAGACAAGGAACCGGTCGACCTCGCCGTCGTCCTCACCGAACGCCCGGCGCAACGAACGCGCCTGTGGCGCGGGCAGTCGTTCCGCGAGGCGCAGGACAGGGCGCACCAGGCGCTGGAAGGCCGCGAACGCGAGCGGCGACTCCGACTCGATCCCCGAGGTCCGCACCACGGTGAACCCGTCGGCCTCGGCCTCGGCGGCGGCGGCCGCGAGCAACGTGGACTTACCGACGCCCGGCAGCCCGTGCAGAACGAGCGCGGACCCGCGTGAGTGGCGCGCCTGGTCCAGCAGCCCCCGAACCGCGACGCGCTCATCATCTCGACCCGCGAGCACGCGGCGAGCGTAGCCGGATCGGGGGCAACCCCGGCGAAATCACCGGCGCGACCAGGCGGGGCGACGCCGCAAGGTCAAGGGGTCAGGAACCACCGCCCAGCGACCGGGAGACCCCTCGTGCTCAACGACACGCCTCGCACCTTCGTCGGCGCGACCACCTTCCACGTCGACGGCATGACCTGCCTGCGATGCCACGACGCCGTCGCCGACCAGATCGGCCGGCTGCCAGGCGTCGTCGAGGTCCACATCGACACACGCACCGGCACCGTCACCGTCACCTCCGAGACGCCCGTCGACCGGGTCGACGTCGCCGTAGCGGTGAAGACCGCCGGCTACGAGCTGCGCCCCTGAACGACGTCATCTCAGCCCCAGGAACTCAACCCGACATCACGGAGAGCAGGAGCCATGAACCCGTCAGTCCGCCATTCCCCGCACACCGCCGTACCGCTGGGGTCCGCGCACGAGGCCCCGGTCGGCCCGGGAGGGCACCTCGGCCGGATCGTGGCCGGTTCGTTGGCCACCGGCCTGGGTGCCGGCGTGCTTCTCGTCTTCGCTCCGTTCATCCCCGCAGACGAGACCGGCGCGACCGGGGCGATCCTGTGTGGCTTCGCGATCGGCTGGGCCATGCTCACCGTGCTCTCGGTCCGCTTCACCGATCAGCCCCAACGCTGGGCCGCAGCGCCGGCCCTGTTCCTGGGACTGGGCGGCCTGCTACTGATCGCCTTCGGCTCCGCGGCCCAGCAGGTGCTCACGTGGGTGTGGCCACCGGCGCTGCTGGCGCTGACCACCGTCACGATCGTCCGCGCACGCCGCCGCCTGCACTCCACGAGCGCACGCGCTCTGCTCTACCCAGTCCTCGCCGTCCTCGCCCTGGCCTCCGTCGGAGGCGGGGTCGAGACGGTCCTCGAGGCCTACGACGCGAGCCACTACCCGATGCCCGGCCAGCTGATCGACGTCGACGGGCGCCGGATGCACCTGCGCTGCAGCGGCACCGGCAGCCCAACCGTTATCCTTCAGCCGGGTGCGGGCGACATGGCCTCGACCATGGCATGGATCGCGCCCGCTGTGGCCCGCGACACCCGTGTGTGTGTCTACGACCGCCCCGGCCGCGGCTGGAGCGACCCGGTCGACACCCCCCAGGACGGCGCCCGCGTCGCGGACGACCTGCACACCCTGCTGCACAACGCTCACGTCCCCGGCCCCTATGTGCTGGCCGGCCACTCCTTCGGCGCGCTCTACGTGCTCGCCTACGCCGCCCACTACCCGGCCGACGTCGCAGGCATGGTGCTCATCGACTCCACCGCGCCCACGTCGCCGGCACCCCGTGCGGACGCGCCCGCCGGCCGCAACGACCTCCTGGTACGCGCCTCGGCGCTCGTCTCGGTCGGGTCGCGCGTCGGCCTCGGCCGGCTGTACAGCCTGACCTCCTACAGCGAGCTGCCCTCCCCGGCGCGCGAGGAGGTGCGGGCCAGCATCTCGACGCCCGCCACGCTGCGATCAACGATCGACGAGTTCGCGCAGGGGAGCACCTCGATGCAGGAGGCGGCCGAGCTGCGCAGCCTCGGTGACACCCCGCTGGTCGTCCTCACCGCGGGCAGCGGGAGCGCCGAGAGCTGGTTCGCGAACCAGGACAAGCTGGCTCGGCTGTCGACCAACTCGGCGCACCGCATCGTCGACGGCGCCACGCACGAGATGCTCGTCGCGGACCAGACCGCGGCCGCGTCGACGATCACGGCCATCCGCGAGGTCGTCTCGTCGGTCCGGACCGGTACGCCGCTGTCCACGTAAGTCAGCTGCTCGTCACGTGCCCGGTGCGCCCTCGGCGGCGTACCGGGCACGTCGACGTCCAGGGCACATCGAGGTCCAGGGCACGTACTCGTTACCAACCCGGCGATTTCACCGGCGCGACCAGGTGAGCCTGCGGGCCAGTGTTGATCTCGCGCCACGAGGCGCCGACCCATCCCGAGGAGGAGAGCGACATGACCACCACGATGAAGGCGATCGTCCAGGAGACCTACGGCTCGGCCGACGTGCTGCAGCTCCGCGACATCGACCAGCCCACGGCCGCTGCCGGTGAGGTGCTGCTGCGCGTGCACGCGGCCGGCATCAGCCGAGGCGACGTGCACCTGATGACGGGGGAGCCCTACCTGGTGCGTGCCGCCGTCGGCGTCCGCAGGCCCAAGAACCGTGTGCCCGGCCAGGACGTGGCGGGCACTGTCGTGGCGATCGGTTCCGACGTCACGCGTTTCGCCGTCGGCGAGGAGGTCTTCGGCATCGCGCGGGGCTCCTTCGCGCAGTACGCCGTCGCCCGCGAGGACAAGCTCGCCCACAAGCCGTCGATCCTCACGTTCACCCAGGCCGCGGCAATGCCGGTCTCGGGCCTCACGGCGCTGCGCGCGGTAGACGCCGCCGGCGTCGGTGCGGGTCAGTCGGTCCTCGTCGTCGGCGCCTCCGGTGGCGTCGGGACCTACGCCGTGCAGCTCGCCGTCGCGTTGGGCGCGACCGTCACCGGGGTCGCGAGCGCCGCCAAGGCGCAGCTCGTCAGGGATCTCGGCGCGGCGGACGTCATCGACTACGCGCACGAGGACTTCGCCGACGGCTCACGCACGTTCGACGTCGTGCTCGACATCGGAGGAATGACGCCGATCGCGCGCCTGCGACGCGCACTCACACGCACCGGGACGCTCGCCATCGTCGGAGGCGAGAACGGCGCCACCTGGAGCCCCGGCATGGGCCGTCAGCTGCACGCAATGCTGCTCAACCCCTTCGTCTCCCAGCGGCTGACGATGGTGATGAACAAGGAGCACTTCTCGGGCCTGGAGCGCCTCGCAGTGCACGCCGTGGACGGCAGGCTCGCCTCGTTCACGGACCGGCCCTTCGACCTGAGCTCCACGGCGGACGCGGTCCGGCACCTCGTGGCCGGCAAGGCCCGAGGCAAGGTCGTCATCACCGTCTGAGCACCCCGACCCGGTCGCCGCCGGCCGTTCTCAGGTCCAGGAGAAGACAATGACAGTGCCCATCGCTCGGACGACAACCACGGCTCGCGCCGTCACGGAACGGCCCGACACCTCACAACGGCGCCGCGCCGCGGAGGCGATCGCCTTTGTCGCCGTGTGGATGGCGGCGGGCTACCTGCTGCCGATCAGCAGCAACGGCTACCTGCTTCTGGGGATCCCTCTCACGATCGGCTTCCAGGTTCTCGTCCGTCGGCGTCCCCTCCGCGAGCTGTTCGCGGCCGGCACGACCCGCTTCGCCCTCGACGGTCCCGGAATCGGCCTCGCCGCCGTGCTGGCCATCGTCCCCATCTACTTCGCGGTGAACGCGGTGGGATCCGGCGACTGGGCCGGCGTGGGCTGGTACATCGCGGCGACCGCCGGCGCCGTCTGGGCGGCGTTCGCGCTGCGCGTCGGCTCGGTGCGTAGCGCGCTCCGCGCGGCCGCCCTGCCGATGGCTGTGGGCTCCACCGGTTTCGCAGCGGTCTACGGCACTATGCACCTCGCGACGGGCACACCGATCTCCGCCCTGGCCGTCGTGACGACCATCGCCCAGTACGCGGCGCTCTACTTCCCTGCCACCTTCCTGCTCGAGGAGGTCTCGTTCCGGGGAGCACTGGACGCCCACGTGCATCACGACGGCGAGAGCCGCGGTCTGGTGTCCGCCGTCTACGTGTCCGCGCTCTGGGGCCTGTGGCACCTGCCCGTCTCGAACGCCCTCTCGCTCCCGTTCCCCCTCCAGGCGGGAGTGCTCGTCGTCGTGCACGTCCTGCTCGGCGTCCCGCTGTCGCTGGCGTGGCGACGTACCCGCAACCTCGCAGGTCCTGCGCTCGCGCACGCAGTCAACGACGCCGTCCGCAACGCCTTCATGCTCGGCCTCTAGCCCGTCCGCGACCGGCACCGCCTTCCAGCCGGCCCTTGCTCGTGGCCACCCCGAGGCAGGCGAGCAGGACGACGGCGAGCAGCGTTCGGCCTGGTCTACGCCATCGCCTACGCCACCGTCCGCAACCTGGTCGTGCTCTGGCCGCTGCTCATCCCGATGGGGTCCTTCTACAACAACCTGGAGGGCGGCGAGATCACGATGCCGTGGGCGGCCATCCTCGGCTTCATCGACGTCCTGGCACTCATGGCGACAGCCATCTGGCTCGCCTCGCGGCACGAACGCAAGACCGTCGGCACCCCCGCACAGCGCCGTCAGCCACTCCGAACCACGTAGCGCTCAAGGCCGGCTTGGTGACCCTCCGGTCTGGGCGCGGAGCACGGCGAGCGCGGCGAGGGTCACCAGGGGATTGCAGCGCCGCAGGCCCGAGGGTCCCCAGTCGGCGTAACTGCCGCGGCTGACCACATGATCGGCGGTGACCGTGTTCGGCGCCTCGAGCGGGAAGCCGCCGCCGGGCAGCCGCTTGGATTCCAGCAGCCCCAGCGAGTCGGAGCAGCGCGGGTCACCCAGGCGCCCGAGGTCGGCCATCACCTGCAGCGCGAACAGCACGTCGAAGAACTGGATCGGGTAGTGGATCCGGTCCGGGCCGGGCTTGCCGGCCCAGTCAGGCACGATCAGGCTGCCATCGGAGCGATGCCACAGCAGGCGCCGCGGCAGCATCAGGTCCGCCACCCGCTGGGCCGCCTGGAGAGCCGGCGCGTAGTCGTGGGCGCGCCCGTACGCCCACAGCCCGCGCGCCGGGATCAGGGACTCCTGGAACGACGAGTGGGTGGCCTCGGGACGCTTGTCGCAGTTCCAGCCGCCGTCGGGCCACTGCCAGCCGATCAGCCGGTCCACCGCATCGCGGGTGCGGTCCTCCTCCAGCCCGAGGCGGACCGAGTACCAGATCGCGTTGCCGTCCATGGACGCGCAATGCCGGACCCGGTCCCCCTGCCCAGGGAAGATGGACGTGAGAGGCGGCTCGAGGAAGTGTTTCGAGAACAGCCAGTCGTGGACCCGACGCACCAGCGGTCGTAGCCGCTCGTCGCCCGCCGGGTAGTCGATCATCGCCAGACAGGTCAGCGTCCAGTGCGGGCCCTGCCACTTGCGGTAGGCGTGGTGCAGCGTCTTGGCGTCCTGCTCGAAGACCCGCAGCAACGCCCGGGCCATCGGGGAGCCGGGGATGCGCTCCCGCATCGATTGGGCCGTCGCCGAGCCGGGCTCCAACCCGGTCAGCAGGCGCGCCTTGTAGGCGACGACGGGATCCACCGAGGCTGCAAGCTGCTCGACCAACGAGTCGGACGCAGTGCGCCGTTGCGCTCCGACCTCAGGCGCGCCCATCTCCCGGATCGTAGCGCCGCGACAACCGACAACGAATCTCCCAGAGGCACTCAAGATAGGGGCAGATGCGAAGCATCGATTCACGGTTGGACTCGGCCGGCTTGATCCCGATTGCTGGGAGTTCGCACCGCGTGGTGAGGTCGGGGACGAGACGTAGGTCTCCGATGTCGGCGAACGCGTTCTCCTCGAGGATGTGCCCCAACGGGCTCATCGCGATCGACGCAGGAACCCATCCCGTGCCCTCGCGGCTCCATCGCGTCGCGTCGAGTCGGTGTTGGGCACTGCTCGGCCTTGGCAGACGCCCCCGAGGTCGCAGGTCGCGATGTGGGTCAACCCAGTGAAGGATTCGCTCACGCTCAGCCCCTTGCGTGCCTCGGGGGTTCGGGACTCAGCCGCCGTGAACCGGTAGGGCGATCTCGACGTCCTCGGTGAACTCCATCTCCGGCGGAGAGTTGCGGAATCCTTTGGTCATCACGCCCAGGTAGAGGACACCCAATGCGAGCCACCCTAGACCGAGCGTGATGGCGTTGCGGTCCAGCTGAGTGAGCAGCCACAGGTCGATGACAGCACCGAAGGCCGGCGCGACGACGTAGGCCCACGGGTTGTGCGACGTCCCCTTGCGCCGTTCACGCAGGAAGAAGCCGATCACGGACAGGTTGACAAACGTGAAGGCGGTGAAGGCGCCGAAGTTGATGAACGACGTCGACGTGGCCGGGTCGAACCAGAGCGCCAGCATCCCGACCAGGCCGCTGAGAATCAGATTGAGGATGGGGGTGTGGTACTTCGGGTGGACGAAGCCGAAGAACTTCCTGGGTAGCACGTTGTCGCGGCCCATCGCGAAGAGCAGACGCGAGACGCTTGCCTGTGCTGCCAGGCCGGACGCGTACTGCGCCATCACCAGGCCGGCAAGGAAGATCGAGCCGAATATGTCCCCGCCGATCTCCTGGGCGATGTCGAACGCAGCAGATGCCGAATCGGTGAACTCGCCGCCGGGGTGGACGAGCTGGGTGGTGTAGGCGACGACGACGAAGATGCCGCCGCCGATCAGGGCCGTGAGCATGATGGCTCGGGGGATCGTTCGACGCGGATCGATGGTCTCCTCGGTGAGCGTCGTGACCGCGTCGAAGCCGAGGAAGGAATATGCCGCGATAGCTGCGCCCGCGGAGATCCCAGCCCAGGTCGTGGTGCTGTTCACGAACGGGTGTGTGGTGACCAGGGCGGTGGCGCCGCCAGCACGGAACGCGTGGGCGAGGGACAGCCCGACGAAGAGCACGATGACGAGGACCTGGAATGCCATAAGGAAGAAGTTGACCTTCGCCGCCGTCTGGACGCCGAGCACATTCAGCGCGGATGTCGTCACGATGAACGCGATCACCCACACCCAGAACGGAACGCCCGGGAACTTCGCCTGCAGATAGACCGCGCCGAACAGCCAGATCACCATCGGCAGGAAGAAGTAGTCGAGCAGCACCGCCCAGCCGACCAGGAAGCCGGTGCGCGCGTCCAGGCACTTGCGCACATACGTGTAGGCCGACCCGGCGACCGGGAACGCCCCGGCCATCCGGCCGTAGCTGAACGCCGTGAACAGCATGGCAACGAGGGCGAGGAGGTAGGCCGACGGTGTGGCCCCGCCGGTGACCTCCGCGATGATGCCGAAGATGCCCAGGACGATGATCGGAGTCATGTAGGCGAGGCCGAACAGGACGACGGACCGCAGTCCCAGCGTCCGGACCAACGTGGGGCTGGCTTGTGCCATGGAGGGCTCCTAGGTCGGGATGGGACTAACGGTGGTCGTCGCTCTGGATGTGCCAGAGCTCGGGGTCGATTCGGCCTTGGTAGAGCGGGAGCTTGAGCGGGGCGTCGCCGTCCTCGAACTGGTCCCACATCCGGTTGAGCCCAGCCGTGCCGTAGGTGCGGGCCCGCACGACATGGTCGAGATCAAGGACGTCGGTCAGCACCACCGGGTTCTCGCTCGATGCGCTTACCCGCACCGCACCTTCCGGATCGACGACGAGGCTCTGCCCCATCCCGACAGGTCCGGCGCAGTTCACGCTGACGACGAACACCTGGTTGACGATGGCGTTCGCCCGCGCGAGCACGAGCTCCTGTGCGCGATCGGCCGTGGTTGTCTTGACCAGGTTGAGGACCACCTCGGCGCCGAGCCAAGCCAGGTGTCGTGTCACCTCAGGAAACCAGGCGTCGTAGCAGATCGACAGGCCAAGTCGACCGTGGCCGGGGATGTCGAGGACCACGAAGCGATCACCCGGCTGATAGGGCTCGTAGGGGCGCCAGGGGAAGATCTTCCGGTAGGACGCTACAAGCTCGCCGCCGGGGGAGAACACTACGGCGGTGTTGTAGAGCAGCCCGTCGGTACCCCGCTCGCACACGCTGCCCGGGACGAGCCACACCCCGAGGTCACCCGCAAGCTCGCCGAGCGCCCGGCAGCGTGGACCGTCCAGTGGTTCAGCCGATGCGTCGAGGCGGTCGTTCTTCGTCCGCGGATCCTCATCGGCTCCGTGCAAGTGCAGCTCCGGGTAGACGGCGAGACGGGTCTGTGGGAAGGCATCGAGCAAGTCGGCGACGTCGCTGGCGAACCCATCAAATGACGCGTCGAGTGAGTACGGAGCCGCCTGGACGAGCGCTATCGGCAGGGCTCGCGACATCAGTGCCTCCTTCGCGCGCAGTCTGTTTGCCGTTGGACGCGAAAATAGACCAAAATGAGCTCTTATACAAGAGTGATCGCAATGATTTCTTTTAGCCCTTCACGGCTAGCATGGATGCATGCCCACGACCCCGACCCCGGACGCCATCGAGATCGGTGATGCAGGGCAGCGACTGAGCGCTTCGGCGCTCGTTGGTATCCGCCGCCTGACCGCCATCGACACGGTGCGCGCCAGGATTGCCATGGCCGTCGACCTGCGGCTGCTCAGCCCGGGCGAGCGCTTGCCGCCGCCGACCGAGATCGCCGGGGCGATGGACGTCAGCGAGATCACTGTCCGGCGCGCGCTCACCGCACTCGCGCACGACGGCGTCCTCGAGCGTCGCCGCGGCCGCAACGGCGGCACACTCGTGGCCGCAAACCCGACGCTCGGCACGGTCACTGAGGCGGACGCCTACCGTAGCGCCACCACTGAGGTCCACGATCTCATCGACCAGCGGCTGCTCCTTGAGTGCGGAGTGGCGCACCTGGCCGCCCGATCCGCCACCAGGGCCCAACTCGCCGCGCTGCGGCGGCTGGTGCGGGTGATGGACCGGGCCTCCACCTGGGCCGAGTTCCACACGGCCGACGAGCACTTCCACCGCGCGGTTGCGGATGCGACCGCCCTCCCCACCGCTGCCGCCCAGTACGGCGTCGTCCTGCGCGAGCTCTACCGCTACTACCTTCCCTACCCTATGGACTACCTGCGAGCATCCAACTGCGAGCACCGAGACCTCGTCGACGCCATCGCCGCACGGGATGCCGTCCGGGCCGTCAACGTGGCCCACGGCCACGTCGCCACCTTGCACGACACGATGTTCGTCGGCCTCACGCCCTGACGCATAGGCCGGTGCTGTCAAAGGGCAGAACGGTCTGTTTGGCTGCAGCGGACCGCGGGTCTGGCAATCCATGCGTTAGCGCAACTACGTGCGATTGCGGCGGGCCGGATCGATGTCCTCGACCCGCTCGCGATGCTCGAGCTCGCCAATCGCATCGTCGAATGACCCTGCCGAAGCCCCCACAGGGTCGAGTCCTGTCGGACCCCGCTTCTACGCTGCGGTGATGAATCGCATCGACCGGCTGTACGCGCTGGTGGAGGAGCTGCGGGCGGCGGGCCCCAGGGGCCGTACCGCCCGTCGACTGGCCGGGCTGTTCGAGGTCAGCGTGCGCACCATCGAGCGTGATCTGAGCGCGCTGGGCCAGGCCGGCGTGCCGCTGGTCACCAGGACGGGGCGGACGGGGGGCTACTCGCTTGATCGTTCGATGAGCCTGCCGCCGCTCAACTTCACGCCGGCGGAGGCGGCGGCCGTCGCCGTGGCGTTGAGCCGTAGTCCGCACGTGCTCTTCGCGCGGGATGCGCGCAGCGCCTTGCAGAAGATCGTCGCTGCGATGCCCGAACGGGCGCTGGAGGAGGCCCGTGCCACGGCGGAGAAGGTGAGGCTTCTCGTGCAGCCGGTGCCGGATCTGGACACTGAGGTCGCCGAGGCCGTCTGGCGGGCCGTGCGCGACAACCACGTGCTACGGATCTGTTACACCGACGTCGGAGGGATCGAGACCGAGCGGGGCGTCGAGCCGCAGCACGTCGTGGTCGGCCCGAACGGCTCGTACCTGACGGCTTACTGCCATCTGCGAGGCGACGATCGGGTGTTCCGGATGGATCGGATCATCCGGGTCGAGCGGGTACCGACCGGACCGCGCGCGCGCCGCGTCCCGCTGGAGCCGGTGGTCGACGGGCATCAGACGAGGCTGCCGGCGTCGGCGCTGCGCCCGGAGGATTGTCTGCCGAACTCCGACACAGGGCTGTCGCGAACGCCCGGCACGCTGAGTTCTGCTCGTCGTCCTGGCGGGCGTTCCGAACTCACGAGGAGACACCCATGACCAGCCCCGCTCCCGGAACCTTGGCCTGGTTCGAGGTCGCGACCGACGACCCGGACGGCGCCCAGCGGTTCTACGGCAGCCTGTTCGACTGGAGCTTCGACGCCGACGGCCCGGCCGCCGCCGGCGGCATGGACTACCGCAACATCAAGGCCTCGGGCGTCGACGGACCGATGGGAGGCATCTTCGGCACTGCCGGTCGGGTGCCGGGCCATGCCGTGTTCTACATCCTGGTCGCCGACGTCGAGGCCACCTGCGCCGACGCGGAGCAGCTCGGCGGCAAGGTGATCAGCAAGCACCTGGATCCCGGGCCCGGCGCGCCGAGGTTCGCCTACCTGCGCGACCCGTCCGGCAACCAGTTCGGCGTCTTCAGCCCGCCGGCGGCCTGATGTCGCCTCGCGCGAAGGGCACGTCCCCGTCGGATCCCTCCGGCGGGGACGCCGCCCGCGACCTCTACGTCGAGGTCACCGACGACCTGCTCTACGACCCCGCGGTCGGCCGGGCCACGATGATGGGCTACCCCTGCGTGCGGCTGGCCGGCCGATTCCTGGCCTCCTACGACGACAGGACCCACTGTCTGGTCGTGAAACTGCCCCGTGACCGAGTCCGCGAGCTCATCGAGGACGGCGACGGCGACCCGTTCGCCCCGGCCGGCAAGGTCTTCCGCGAGTGGGTCTCGATCCCCAGTCCTGACCCAGACCTGTGGCGCGCGGTCCTCGCAGAAGCCGTCGACTTCGCCCGTAAGTCCCTCAACGACCAGTAGTAGCAGACGGGCACCTACGGTCAGCGGTTGGGGGGCTGCAGCAGGCTCACCCGGTTGCCCTCGGTGTCGGTGAACGATGCGTATCGGCCGATGCCGGGGATCTCGACTGGTTCTCCGAGCACGGTCCCGCCCGCGTCGGTGACGTTGTGCATCGCCGCACCGATGTCTCCGACGGCGATCACCACCGACGGGTGCTGAGGCCCGTCCGGGCTGCGCGGGTAGAACCCGCCGTTGATCGTCCCCGGGGAGGTGACCATCCGGTTCTCGTCGGTGGGGGCGGTCTGGGCGGTGATGTAGTCGCCCATCTGCGGGCCGGTCGATTGCATGCCCCAGCCGAACGCCTGCTGATAGAACCGGGTCAGCCGTGCCTCGTCCTCGTACGGCATCTCGAAGTGCACCACGGGGTTCTCACCACTCATCGCTACACCGTCCTGGATCCTCATCGGCGTCACCGGGCCGCAAGTATGCGGCCGCCGGATCACGCTACCCCCCCAACTGGTCCCGGTGGGCGGCCTATGCGGGTCACGGCGTGCGGATCCGGTCACGCAACAGCGGGAACTCGGTGTGCATGTGCGCGTCCATTGCGGCGGCGAACCCGGGGGTGAAGTACAGCCGGAAGAGGGGGTCGGCCAGCCGCCCGAGCCCACCCCAGCCGCCGGTGATCGTGTGGCGGACCTCGACCCCGTCCGCAGTCCCGGTCAACTCCAGGGTGAGCCGGACCGGCAGACGGACACCGGCACGCAACTGCCAGGTGATCATCTGCCCGGGCACGGCGGCGACAACCTCACCGCTCATCCGGGCACGCCGACGGCCGATGAACTCGTCCATCACCATCCAGTCACCGACATGGTCAGAGCCCGGTCCCGGACGCAGCATGTGCATGCGCAGGTGAGTACCTGGCCACCAGGCCCGATAGGCCTCGTCGGTGCAGTCGAGCAGGAACTCGGTGATCTCCCGGCCGGTGACGTCGCGGAGGGAAACCTGAGACCGGATGACGATCACGACAACCTCCCGAACGCGGGACGAACGACAGCGACCGCGGCCACCACGCCCACGCCCCAGAGGGCGCATACGTTCACGGGTCCACGAGGGGCTGGCGTCCAGCCCCAGGCCCGAGCGCCCAACTGGGGCCGAGGGTGAGGCCGCTGCGGACGGCCTCGGCGGCTGCGACGACGGCCCAGCCGCCGGCGGGCTTGTCCGCATGATGCCAGCTGCCGACCCGTCACGCAGGGCCGGTGCTTCGAGAAGACGGCTTCATGACGGCAGGGGCCGGGCGTCGGAGGCGCCCTCGAGCGGCGATCGCACCCAGCCGGCGCGCTCCGTGAGGGGGATCATCGTCCGGTACTCGACTGCGGGGGCTGGGGTGCCGAGGACGAAGCGCGCCGTCCGCTCGGCGAGTGCGTTCAGCGCGTCTCGCTGACCCTTGTCCAGCGGGGCGAGCAGGTGCAGGCGAATCTCGGCGGCGGGTCGCTCGGTCAGGTCCCAGACGCCCACAACGCGGCCATCGAGGAGCACAGTGGAGGTGACGTTGCCCTTGCGGTCGAGCACCCACGGAGCGTGCCCGGCGTCGAGATAGCGACCGCGGTGGGCGTAACCCTGCGTGTACGGATCCAGCTCGGGCAACAGGACCAGCCCGGCGGGCTCCATGGCTGCCGCACCGCGTAGCGCGGCCAGGTCGTCGCGCTGCATCAGCATCTCGCTGTCACTGCCCTCGACTGTGACCGTCGCCAGCGCGCCGCCGAGGGCGGCGATCGCCGCGCGGACACCGCGTCTCGGGGATCCGGTCCACCAGGCGATGTCGGCCTCCCCGACCGGGCCGTAGGCCTGCACGTATGCGGCTACGAGCCGGGCGAGCGCCTCGCCTTCTTCGCCTGCCGCGGCCAGGTCGAGGTCGGGCAGCCACTGGCTCATCAGCGCGTAGGCATGCTGTGCTGCGCGTGGGCCACCCGCGGGGTGGGCGCGAACGAGGACGGCCTCGTCGCAGAGCAGCTTGACCGTGGCCGACACGTCGCAGTCGAGGTCCAGCGAGCGCTTGAGCTCGCGCACCGTGGCCTCGTGGCCGCGGAGCGCGGCGAGGATCTGCGGGGCCGCCTGCTGGTATTGCTCGCGGCTCAGGCGGCCGGCGAAGTACTGCCATGAGGTGCGCACGCCGGCGGACCTCGTCGCCGCGATCACCGTCGCCACCTGTGGTCGTGCCACCAGGAACAGGGTGTTGCGCATCGCCGGTATGCGCACGACGCCGTGGGTCTCGTAGAGCTCGTGGTCGAGCAGTCCGGCTTCGAAGCCGGGGATGCGCGCAAGCAGCGACAGGTACGGCGTCAGCGGGTCGGTGGCGTGCAGGCCGATCAGATCGCTCGCGACCGCCGCCACACCGGCGCGCTGGCCGGCGCGGACCAGGTGCTGCTTGTGCAACACCCACCGCCGGGCGTCCACCGCAAGCAGGCTCGGCGGCCCATTCCGACCGCTGACGATCGCCGCCGACCTTGGCCCCACGGACCAACCCTCCCACGATCAAACGTCCCAGTCGCCCCGACCGCCGTCCGTAGACCAGAGCCGGGCCCGCCAGGTGTGCGAGGGCCCCCGACGGTGTCGCAGCGGACGCCGAAGGGCAGGGTTGTGCCGCCGCCCGCACCGCGAGAAGGCCACTGCCGCGGCCGTCGGCGCGATCAGGGAGTCACGCGCTTCCCGGGCGGCGGCTCCGCCGTCCGGCCATGGGTCTTGCCTAGAGACCGCCCCGCAAAGCGGCTCTGTACAGCGGCCGGCCAGAGCCGCATAGTCGCGGCATGACCAACCCTGAACCGGACATCGCCGTCGTCAGCGGCGCAGCCAGCGGCATGGGATACGCCGTCGCGGCCCGATTCGTCGCCGAGGGCTGGCGGGTGCTGGCCCTCGATCTCGCTGCGGCCGGTCTGGGCCAGGCGCGGGAGGCCCTGGGGGACCGGATGATCCCCGTCACCGTCGACCTCTGCGACCGGGCAGCGGTGGAGGCGGCGTTGGCCGACAGCCGGGGTCCGGGTGCGATCGCGGCGGTGGTGAACGCCGCGGGCATCTACCCGACCACCACCCTGGAGGACTACACCGAGGAGACCTACCGGCGGATCTTCGACGTCAACCTGCTCGGCACGCTGAATCTGACCGCCGCCGCCGTGCCCTTGATCAGGGCCCACGGTCGCGGCGGCGCCGTGGTCAACTTCGCCTCGATCGACGCCTTCGCGGTCTCCTGCGGCCAGCTGATCTACAGCGCGTCCAAGGCGGCGGTGGTCTCGATCACCCGGTCACTGGCGATCGAGCTGGCGGACGACGGCATCTGCGTCAACGCGGTGGCCCCCGGCTGGGTGGCCACCCCGGGGACCATCGCCGGCGGGCGGCTCGAGGAGGCGGTCAAGGCCGTGCCCCTGGGGCGGGCGGCCAGCACCGACGAGATCGCCGACTGGGTTTTCACCCTGGCTCGCACGCCTGGCTCCTATCTGACGGGGGAGACGCTGGTGATCAGCGGCGGACTCGTCATACGCTGACGGCGCCGGTCCTCGGCGTGGGCTCAGCGCGCCAGGTATCCGCCGTCCACCACGAGTTCGGTACCGGTGACGAACGTGGCGTCGTCGGAGGCCAGGAAGAGCACGGTCCCGGTGATCTCCCGGACGTCGGCGCGGCGGCCCATCGGGGTGAACGGCACCACCCCGCCCCCCTCCTCCTTCTCGTTCATCGCCGTGCGCACCCCGCCAGGACAGATCGAGTTGACCCGGATGTTGTCGGCCGCGTGCTCAAGGGCGGCGGTCTTCGTCATCATGACGACGGCGGCCTTGCTGGCGCAGTAGGCGATGTAGCCGCTCGCGCCCGCCAGCCCGAAGACCGAGGAGATGTTGACGATCGACCCGCCGCCGCGCGCACGCAGGGCAGGGATGGCGGCCTGCATGCCCAGCAGCACGCCGGTGACGTTCACCGCCAGCAGGGCGTTCCAGTCCTCGATCCGTTCCTGCAGAAGCGGATTCACGTGGATGATCCCGGCGTTGTTCACCAGCACGTCCAGCCCGCCGTGCCGGTCGACGGCGGCGGCGACCGCGTCCTGCCAGTCCTGCGGCGAGGTCACGTCGAGGTGGCGGTACTGCACGTCGAGCCCCTCTGCCCCCAGCGCGGACGCGCCGGCCTCGCCCTCGGCGTCCAGCACGTCCCCGGTGATCACCCGGGCGCCCTCCCCGGCCAGGCGGCGGGCATGTGCCGCCCCCTGACCCCGTGCGCCGCCGCTGATCAGGGCGACCTTGCCATCCAGTCGTCCGGGCACGTCAGCTCGCCTTCTCGAGGGTCTCGACGATGCGTGAGGTGTCCTCCATCTGCTTGGTCCACACCCCGCGCACGATGTCGATGCGGTTGTCCGGGGTCTGGGTATCGAAGGCTCCGTTGAGCGCCCGGCCGGACTCAGCGAGCCGCAGCATCCGCGCCACCAGCCGGACCTGGGCCGAGTACACCGGTAGCTGGGGACCGCGTGGAGCGGCCAGGCCGATGAAGTAGAGCCGCTGCAGGCCCACCGGAACCGTCAACCCCGCCACCCGCAGCGGCACATCGTCCGCCCAGCGCAGCAGACCGGGGTCGAGGAAGGGCAACGTCGTGCGGAAGCCGGTGGCCCACAGGATGGTGTCGAACTCCCGTGAGGCGCCGTCGTCGAACGTCACCACACTGCCCTCGATCGACCGAACGGCGGGTACCACCTCGATCCGACCGTGCTGGATCCAGTAGAGCAGCAGGTTGTTGACCACCGGCGGCTGGTCGTTGAGGTTGCGGGTGACCGGTTCGGGCAGGCCGCGATACACCTCGGGGGCACCCACGACGACCCGGACCAGGGCGCGGGTGAGGCGCTCCTGCAGCCGGGGAGGCAGCCGGGTCAACCAGGTCAGCTCCGCGCGGGGGCGTCCGAAGATCGCCTTCGGCATGAACACCTGCCCACGCCGGACCGAGATCGCCGTCGACAGCCGGGCGGTGGCGGTGTCCACGGCGAGGTCGCAGCCGGAGTTGCCCGCGCCCACGACGAGCACCCGCTCGCCCACGACGTCGTCCGGGTGCCGGTACTGGGAGGAGTGCAGCGAGGTGCCGGTGAAGGAGGAGGCGAGCTCGGGCAGGTTCGGGTCCCACAGATGCCCGTTGGCGACCAGCACGCCGTCGTAGCGGGTGCGGCGCCCGTCGGAGGTCTCCACCCACCACCCTCCGGCGCCGGCCGGCCCCTCCGGCTCGATCCGGGTCACCTCGGTGTTGAAGGTGACGTGCCGGCGCAGGTCGAAGGCATCGGCGAACGACTCGATGTAGTCGCGCATCTGGGTGCGGCTCGGATAGACCGGGAAGTCGGCCGGCATCGGGTAGCCCTCGAACCCCGAGACGTCGCGCGAGGTGATCAGGTGCAGACACTCGTAGTCCGTGTGCCAGTGCCCGCCGACCCGGTCCGTCTGTTCGAAGCAGTCCACGATCAGATCCTGGCCGATGAGCACCTGGAGGGCGGCCAGACCGGCGGCGCCCGCCCCCACTACGCAATAGCGGGATTCCGACATCCCCCCAGGTTCGGGCCGGGACCACCGTGCGTCCAGCGGCAGTTCGCCAGACCGCCATCAACGCCCTCGACATCGCCTACCCCGGCCGCATCAACCCGACCCGCTAACACACCAACCGAGCGACTCCTACACACAGAACTTGACAAGCCCCCGACCTCAGGGCCCGGCGGGCGTAGTCACGGTGATAGCCGGTCAACCCGCAGACGGTGTCCAGGACCATCGTCGCCTGGGGGTTCCACGGACGCCCGCACAGCCGATCGAGCCAGGTCGGTCCGCTCCTGACCAACCCGATGTGCCTGGGAACGACGCGGTCCGGTGAACCCCGGCACCCGCTCTACGTCCCAGGCGGGACCGCACTGGTCCCCTGGACCGCGCCGGCGAGCACCTGACGCCGGCACAGCGCCGCCTGGTGGATGCGCCGGGAGACCGCTTGCGTTTACTGCGACTACTACAGATAATTCGGTTGTCACCCGACGATATGAGCGGAGGGGCGATGAGCACGCGAGCACTGGAACCGGTCCGGCCGGCGGCGGAGGACGTCACCGCTGCTGTGGCGGCGCTGCCTCACGTCCGGGACTTCCTGACCAGTCACCCGGACTCCCAGGTCGTCCGCCTGCGGGTGGACGACGCGGACGGCGACGAGGTCCTCTCCCTGCCACGCGGCGCCCTCGAGCTGCTCGCGCGGGTCCTGGCCCACATGGCGAACGGCCAGGGCGTCTCGGTCGTCCCGGCCAACGCCGAGCTGACCACCCAGCAGGCCGCGGACCTGCTCAACGTGTCCCGCCCGTTCCTCATCGGGCTGCTCAACGCCGGCGAGATCGACTACCGGCTGGTCGGCAAGCACCGCCGGATCCGTGCCGAGTCCCTGATGGCCTTCATCCGCGCCGACGACCAGCGCCGCCGGCAGGTCGCCGACGAACTCACCGCCCTGAACCAGGACATGGACCTGGTCTGACAGGCGGCGGGTCCCGGTGACCTGATCGGACTCGAGCGACAGCCCGGCACGGCAGAATCACCCGCATGGCCTTCGTCGCCGTCTACGACGCCTCCGTGCTCTACCCGAGCACCACACGAGACCTGCTGATCCGGATCGCCCAAGCCGGCCTCGTGCAAGCGAAGTGGACCGACACGATCCTCGACGAGGTCTTCGACAACCTCACCGAGAACCGCCCCGACCTCGACCCCGCCAGACTCGCGCGCACCCGAGACCTCATGGGCGGCGCCATCCGGGACGTCCTCGTCGTCGGCTACCAGCCCCTCGTCGAAGCCCTCGAACTGCCGACCCCGACGACCGGCACGTCCTGGCCGCCGCCATCCGCTCGCGCGCCCAGCTGATCGTCACGAACAACCTCCGCGACTTCCCCGACAACGCCCTGCGCCAGTGGGACGTCGAAGCACTGAGCCCCGACGCGTTCGTCCGGGCCCAGATCGACCTCGACCGGGACCTCGTCTACGCCGCGGTCACCCGGATCGCCGACTCCTGGCGCAACCCACCCGGCAGCCCCGGCGACGTCCTCGACCACCTCGAGCGCGACGGGCTCGCCGAGACTGCAGCCGCCCTGAGAGACTGAGACTGGCGAGGCCCGGTGGCCGAGCCGGAGCCTGTGAGGGCCGTTGGTCCACCTGTGGTCCGGAGGCTTCACGGCCCGACATCGCGGCAGGTCAACGACTGTATGCATCGCTGCCTTGAAAACCGCTAGGGCGCTACCCAACCCGTCCTCAGGGGTTCGAATCCCTTGCCCTCCGCGAGCAGGGGTTTTGCTGCGAACGCCGAGGTCAGCGCCGCTGACCCGAGGCCTGAGGCCGAGTGACCTTCAGCCTCAGCGCTTTCGACCGCACAGCCGCACCTAGTTTGATCTCTTGCTGCGTGTCGGCCTGCTCGACCCGGTGCGGGTGGACGGCGTGCGGTCGTGGTCGATGGTCTGTCCGTCGTGGATGTGGCCGTGTGGGCGAAAGATTGCGTGGCAGATGAGGTCGGCGAGCCACTGCGTGAACTGCTCCTCGCTCCAGCCATGGTCCAGGAGGAGCCAGCGCGGCTGTGGTGAGTTGAGTGCCCACACGGAGTCGACAGCCTGTTCGGTCGTGATGTCGTCGCGGAGCCAGCCGGCCTGTTCCCACTGCCGAACGTAGAACGTGCTGCCGACGTGTCGTTCCTGTTCGGTCGTCCGAGCGAACTCGGCCAGAGCCTTGTCGGTGTCCCGCGAGCCGAGGAGCACCCGCAGCAGCGGATCGATCCGGCTCGAGATGAGCTGGGCCAGTTCGGCGTAGGCCGACGCTGCGGCGGCAGGACTGGCGGCGTCGCGGACGGCAATGCCCTCGGGTCGTGCGGCCAGCGGGATGGCGTCTTCGTCGCCGGCCAGCGAGACGTCGTAGACGGCCTTGAGCAGTGCCGCCTTGCCGCCGAAGGTCTTGTAGATCGTCTCCTGGGAGACCCCCGCCCCGTCGGCTACCTGTCGGATGGTTGTGGCGCCGAATCCTTGGCGCAGGAAGGACGCCCTGGCTGTCTCGAGGATGCGTGCTCGGGTCGTGCGGGCCGCTTCTTGGCGCTGGCGGTTGTCGTACGGCACGTGAGGGCTCCTACGGAAGTGACTTGCGAACACGTTCAATACAGCCTACTGTACTTCTATTCCAGTCCACTGTATCGAAAGCGACGACCATGACGGACACGATGAGCCGCGACGACATCGTCGCGGTGGCCGAGGCCGCGATCCACGCCACTCTCGGCGGCACGCTCGCCGACCTCACCGCCACAGTCCACTCAGACGCAACCAATCGCGAGGCGGCCGCAGAGCCACCCGCCACGCGTGGCCGAGGTCCCCAGGCTTTCCACGCGACCGGCGAGTGGCTGCGTGCAGCGTTCTCCGACCTCGCCTGGACGACCGAACAGAGCATCGCCGAGGGAGACCTGGTCGTCACCTTCGGCATGCTGTCGGGCCGGCACACCGGCACCTTCGTCGTCTGGACCCCGGACGCGACGGTCGAGCGCGCCTTCGTGCCGACGGGTAGGACCGTCAGCGTCCGGCAGGCCCACTTCCAGCGCATCCGCGACGGCCGCGTGATCGAGCACTGGGCGGTTCGCGACGATCAGGGCATGGCGATCCAGGCCGGTTGGATCCCACCCACCCCGGCCTTCCTCATCCGCTGCGCGCGAGCAACGAAGAAGGCTCGTCGCGCCCAACCGTGACGCGACCGAAGGCCGGGTCGTGCGGATCATCAGCTCTGCCGGGACGCGGCTGGCGGTGACGAGGGGTGGGCGAACCTGTCGGCGTCGGTTCCCAGATCGGCAACCAGGCCTCGCTCGACGCGCGCAGCTACGGCTACCGCAAGCTGAGTGGCCTGGTCGAGGCGATGGCGCTGTTCGACATCCGTCGTGACGGGCAGACCGTCCTGCTGTGGCGCCGCGGGGCATTCGTAGGTCCGGTGAAGAAGGCCGCCAAGGCGACAGCCCACAGCGTGTCTGCGGTCCGAGTGGCTCAGAAGGCGGCTCAGAAGGCATCCGCTCAGAAGGTGGTGACCAAGAAGGGGACCAAGCAGGCGCAGGTCAAGAAGGCTCCGGCCAAGAAGGTCTCGTCCACGAAGGCTGTGGCCAAGAATCAGCCGACCAAGACGGGCTCAGGGTCGAGCACGAAGTGACCCTGGGGCGGCTACTCGTCCGCGTCGGGCCAGGTCAGTCCTGTGCGCGTGACGATCAGCGGGGCGGTGACCCGTCGGGTCGCGAGGATCTCCTCGAGGTGGACGAGTAGGAGGTTGAAGCCGGCGGCGTCGACGGTCGCGTCCGGCCACAGCGCGTCGCGGGAGTCCTCGCCCAGGCTCCGCACGGCTGCGGCGAGGTCGTTCTCGGGCGCGACGATGAGGACCTCGCCCTGTCTCGAGCTGGTGAACCGGATCCGCAGGTCGTCGAGCGCTGCCGTGGACGGGTTGTCGAAGCGGAGGCGGCGCAGGAGTTCGTCGCGGAAGGGCTGCTCACGGTCGACCTCCACCCGGATGGCGAGTCATGACAGGTCCTTCGGCGTGGGCCTGGTTGCACCGGATCGCAGCATCCCAGGTCCATCCTGCAGGCAGATGCCGTTTCGAGTGGCCGTCGGAGGTGTCATCTAGGTTGACGGCATGGGGTACGCCGAGCGCCGCGTCGCCCGGGGCGTCGAGGTGTGGACCTCGTCCGGTGGCACGGGCGATCAGCGGATCCTGCCCGACGGCTGCCTCGACCTGGTCTGGGACGGCGACCGCCTGCTGGTCGCCGGGCCGGATCCGACCGCCCGGGTGCTCACCGGTGCTCGCGGGCCGGTTGTCGGGGTTCGTTTGCACGGTGGGCGGGGTCCGGCGCTGCTGGGGATCCCGGCCGACCGGCTGACCGGACGTACCGCCTGGCTCGCGGACCTGTGGGGTGATCGTCGGGCGAGGGCGTTCACCGAGCGCGTTGCCGGCCGTGCGGCACCGGCCCTGGGGAAATGGGCGGCCCGAGCCGAGGTCGACCCGTTCGGTGACCGGTTGCTCGCGCTGCTGGACGCGGGGCAGGACGTCGCCGGAGCGGCCGGGCTGCTCGGGTGGAGCCCGCGGCAGGTGCAGCGGCGGACCCGCGCCGCGTTCGGGTACGGACCTCAGCACCTCGCCAGGGTGCTGCGGATGCAGCGTGCGGTGGCCGCGAGCGACTGGCGAGGTTCGTGGGCTGCGGCAGCCGCGTGCGCCGGGTATGCGGACCAGGCGCACCTGACCCGCGACCTGCGGGCGCTCGCCGGTGTCACCCCGACCGTGCTGCGCGCCGAACGCGTCCGATCCGTGCAAGACGGCACGTGACACCCGGCCCTACCGTCGAGGTCATGAAGCTCACTCCCGCGGTCATCGAGCTTGTCGTCGCCGACATGGCCGCCTCGCTGGCCTTCTACCGGCTGCTCGGTCTCGACATCCCGGCCGAGGCCGACGCCGAGCGGCACGTCGAGGTGCCGCTGGGTGGCCTGCTGCTGGCCTGGGACCTCGAGGAGACCGCGAGGTCGATGAACCCGTCCTGGGAGCCACCCACCGGCGGGCACCGGGTGGCACTGGCGTTCCAGGCCGAGTCCCCGGCCGGCGTCGATGCGGCGTACGCCGAGCTGACCGCCGCCGGTGCGCACGGCGAGCTGGCGCCCTGGGACGCGTTCTGGGGGCAGCGGTACGCCGTCCTCCGCGACCCCGACGGCAACCCGATCGACGTGTTCGCACCGCTCTGAGACGTTGGCCCGAAGCACTGACCCGCACCCGTCCCGGCCTTGGGCACGACGCCCCGTCCTACCCCTCCGGTCGGACGGTAGCGACGTCGTGGCCTCGTCCTCTGGGTAGGCCCTCGGGACATCGGGCTCTGGGAGCAGGCTCGGCGCCGGGCCTACGGTGGAGGAGTAGACACCTGCGTCAACCGGGGCGATGAGCAGCATGTGTTCCGACGGCCTCCCCATCCCTGAGCGGCACCGGATCCGGCGTGTCCTGGGAGGCTTGGCGATCCTCGTTCTCGCCATGGCCATCTCGGTGGTGTCACCGCCGGCGTCGGCGATGGCCGCAGGCGCTCGCGACGCGGTCGACGTCACGACGGCGACCGCCACCACCGCTCGGCCGACTCTGCGTCAGGGGGCGCGCGGCACCCACGTCGTCTACCTGCAGCGACGGCTCGCCGCCCTGCACTACGACGTGGGCGGCGTCGACGGCCTCTTCGGCGACAGCACCCTGCACGGGGTGATCGCGTTCCAGAAGGTGCAGCGGATCGGCGTCGACGGCACGGTCGGCCCGATCACCTGGAACCGGCTCGCCCGGCCGGTGGTGCCCACCCCGCGCTACCGCAGCAACGCGGCTGCGGTCGAGGTGAACCTGGCTCTGCGTGTGGTGTATGTGACCCAGGCCGGTGTGGTCACGCGCATTCTCGACGCCTCGCCGGGCAAGCCGGCCACCCCGACGGTCACCGGCGCGTTCTCGATCACCCGGCGCATCGACGGCTGGCACCGCAGCCCGCTCGGCATGCTCTGGCGGCCCAACTACTTCTACCGGGGCTACGCCCTGCACGGGTACACCTCAGTACCCACGTACGCGGCTAGTCACGGATGCGTGCGGGTGACGATCCCGGCCATGAACCGGCTGTGGTCGCAGCTGTCCCTCGGTGAACGACTGTACGTCTACCGCTGACCCTCTGCCGGGGGCGGAAATGAAAGCGCACCAGAATGTTAATAGAACATCAAGCACACGAATTTGTCGGAGCTTCTGACGCATTCTCTTGCCAGATGGCCGGCTGTGTCCATCTCATTCCAGGTTGATGTCCGAGTTCATCTGCGGGTCGGCGTGAGTCCCGTCGTCCTGAAGGCGCCGGCATCGCTGGATCCGACGGGAGTCGGACTGGGCGACGGGCGTGGCACTCCGTGGAAGGCCACGCCCGTCGCCCGCTTCTCCAGTTCGGATATGCTCGAGTAGTGATCCTTTCTGCACTGCTGCAAGATGTTCACGCACTCGACCACCCGGCTGTACCGGTAAGTACGTGGCTCGGGCCCGATGGTTACGCTCTGACTCCACCAGGGGCTTCGGGGCGGGTGTACAACTCTCGAGCAGCCTGGGCGGACCGCCGACCACGTCGTCGGTCCGGATTCCGTCCAGAAACAGCTCACGCATTCGGCCGGGCGATATGGGGACTTGTGTCAGGAAGTTAAGGAATGCCTAAATGCCAATCTGCCAGCGGGATTTGATTGCTTTCTGAGCAAAGGCATCCCTACGTTCTTCAGTCATGCGCCAGAGTCGAGCGAGAGCCGGGGTCACCGCCGATGCGGGCCCGCTCTCGATGGCCGGTGTCGTGGTTGTCGTGGTCCGGGCGCTGGTCGTGGTTCTGACGATCGGCTGCCTGGTGCTGGTCGATCCGAACCCTGCGCGGGCTGCCTCCGCGCACGACACGGGGAAGGCGGGCCACTCCGCAGTAGCCGCCGGCCCGTCGACCGACGTGCCGGCGGGGGAGCCGCTGACGGACTCCGACCGCGACCTCCTGGTGAAGGTCCGGCTGGCCGGCCTCTGGGAGATGCCCGCCGGCAGCCTGGCCGCCCGCAAGGGGGTGAGCCCGCGGGTCCGGGAGATCGGAACGATGATCAGCTCCCAGCACCGCGAGCTGGACACGCTGGTGGTCCAGACCGCCAAGCAGTTGGGGGTCACGCTGCCGGACCAGCCGAACGCAGACCAGGAGCATTGGCTCGAGGAGATGCGCGAGGCCTCGGGTGAGCAGTTCGACCGGGTCTTCATCGATCGACTGCGCGCCGCGCACGGGAAGGTCTTCCCGGTCATCGCCACGGTGCGCGCGGCGACCCGCAACACCACCGTCCGTCTGTTCGCCACCAGCGCGAACGGCTTCGTCCTGACCCATCTGAACCTGCTGGAGAGCACCGGCCTGGTCGAGTACGCCAACCTGCCGCCCGCTCCGGTACCGACGCCCACCGCCGTCAGCGAGTCCGTGCGCACAAACGTGTCCGGCGCCGCCGCCACGCTCGTGCAGGTCTCCACCTCCTACCCCGGGATCATCGCCGTCGTCGCGGGCCTCCTCCTGCTGCAACGGATCCTGCGATACCTGGCCCGTCGCCGGTCCCGGTCGGCGCGCAGGGCCTACCGCCGATCCCCACGAGCTGCACCGCACGAACGCCTGTCGGCCCTTCCCGCTGCACTCCCCTCCTCGCCGGTAACCGTCCACCCCAGCCGCCGCCTGCGGGACAACCCCGCTGTCCGGCCCTGATCCGAAAGGCCTCTCGATGAACCAGTACACGCACCCTCAGCGCCCTGGCACCACCCGTGACCGCCGTGGCGTCTGGCTGGTGGCCGGCCTCGTGAGCGTCGGCGCCACCGTCCTGCTCCAGCCGCTGGCCTCCGATGCGGCGGACGGCGATCCCAGCGCCCGGGTCTCGCAGGGCGGCCAGGTGTCGCCGAGCGCAGGTGATGCCACCGCCGGCCCCAGCGCCGAGACGTCTCCGAGCCCGACGAGCAGTGCGGAGCCGGAACCCGGCACGGGGACCGGGGCGGCGTCCCCCGTGCCGTCGTCCTCGGTCGTGAACCCCACGTCGACCGAGTCGCCGGTCGGCCAGCAGCCCGCCGACGGTGCCACCGCACCGGCCGCGGACTTCCTCGGAGACAGTTGCGAAGGAAGTGAGCTGCCGGCGCACGACGGCTTCCAGAACGGCGGCCGATGCGTCGGCACCGAGTTCGGCGAGGTCGCCGGGGCCGACGACAACCCCTCGTTGATCATCGCCTCCGCTCCCCAGGCCGTGCGCGCCAACCGCCCCTTCGACCTGCGGGTCAGCACCCGCAACCTCGTGCGCGATCGCTTCCTCGCGGCCGGCAAGGGCGGCTACTACAAGGAGAGCTCGTTCCTGACGGCCGACGGCCTGGTGAGAGGGCACTTCCACACCGCCTGCCGCATGCTCGGCAGCCGGCGTACGGCTCCGGATCCCGCACCGGTACCCGCGTTCTTCGCGGCGACCGAGGACGGCGCGGGCGGCCGCACGCCGGACACGGTGACGGTCAGGGTCACCGGCCTGCCCCGAGGGCTCGCCCAGTGCGCCGTGTGGGCCGGCGACGGCTCCCACCGGACGCCGATGATGCAGCGCGCCAACCAGATCCCCGCGTTCGATGTGGTGCGGATCGTCGTTCGCTGACCGGCGAGGACGGCCCACCGATCGGCGCGCGACGCTCAGGGAGACGCCAGGACATGCGAGACCCCATGCCCCACCTGTCGGCGATGCCGCGGCAGCTGCCCTCCCCGGCAGCCACACCGCCGGCCGGGACCCCCGTGCAGCGGCGTCTGGTCGTCCGCCGGACCAGGCAGCAGCCCCCGCTGGAGCTGCGAGCGCACCGGCTGAGAGTCAGACTGCTGCGGCTGCTCTGGGGGGCGACCTTCGTCGCGCTGGTCCTCGTCCCCCTGGCTGTGGCCGCTGAGGCCGGTGAGCAGTTACGACCGTGGAGCAGCGGCGGCATCGTGATCGAGCTCAGCATGACCACCGGCCTCCTCGGCCTGTCCACCCTGGTGGCCACCATGGTCCTGCCGTCACGGGTGCGTTCGCTGACCGAGGCCTTCGGAATCGAGCAGGTGCTGCGTTCGCACCGCTGGCTCGGACTGATCACGGCGTTGCTGGTCGCCGTCCACGTCGTGCTGGTGGTGGCGGACCGCCCGGCGAGCCTGGCCCTGCTCGATCCCCTGACCGCGCCCGCTCGGGCCCGTGCCGGGCTGATCGCCCTGGTGGCGATAGCCCTGCTCTGCTACCTGTCACTGCGCCGCCGCACGCTGAAGACCCGGTACGAGATCTGGCGCTGGGTCCACTGCATGCTGGCGATGGCGGCCCTGGTCGGCTCCTTCCTGCACGTGTTCTGGCTGAACCACCTGATGCGCAACGCGGCTCAACGCACCGTCCTGTTGGTGATCCTGGTCTGTGTGGGGGCGGTGCTGATCAACCGGTGGATCCGCCGCCCGCTCGCCTCGTTGCGCAATGCCTATGTGGTGAAGGAGGTCCGGGCGGAGACGCGCTCGGTGAGCACCGTCGTGCTACGACCTGCCGGGCGCAGCCGGCGATGCCTGTCCTACCGCCCGGGACAGGTGGCATGGCTGCGCCTGGACAGCCCCTTCGGCCCGCTGCAGGCGCATCCGTTCACGATCGCCTCGGGCCTGGACAACCCCTGGGAGCTGGAGTTCACCGTCCGCAGGACCGGCGACTTCACGACCTGCCTGACCGGTGTCAGACCGGGGCGAACGGTCTACGTCGACGGCCCCTACGGATCGTTCAGCGACGACCACATCGGCGCCCCGTGCCTGCTGCTGATCGCCGCCGGCGTGGGGATCACACCCATGATGAGCATCCTGCGCGCGCATGCCTCCCGCCGGGACACCCGCCAGCACTGCCTGGTGATGGTTGCCCGGCACCAGAGCGAGTTGCTGTTCCGCGCCGAACTCGAGCGGCTCGGTCAGGTGCTCGACCTCGACGTCGTGGAGGTCGTCTCCCAGCCCTCGCGGTTGTGGACGGGCACCTCGGGGCGGATCGACGAGGCGCTGCTGGAGGAGGTGCTCACGGAGTTCGCCCTGGTCGATCCGCACGTGTTCATCTGCGGGCCGGCGGCGATGTCGCAGGAGACGAGGGGTGCTCTGACGCGCCTGGGCGTTCCGGACCACAATCAGCACAGCGAGCATTTCGAGGTGGTCTGATCAGTCCCGCGGGAATGCTGACCCACCGGAGGGAGGGCGCCGACGTGCTGCACAGACGGGACGACTCGGGCTGGGCGCTCGACGTCCTGGCCTGCCTGCTCGTGGTGATCGTGCTGCTGGCGCCGAACAGGATCGGCGAGCTCGGACCCGCGGCGTTCCTGCGCCTCCCCGTGGAGGCGCCGGTGGCGGTCCTCCTCCTGCTGCTGGCGCCGGCAAGGGCGCGCCGGCCGGCGATCGTCCTCGCCGGCATCGGGCTGGCCCTGCTGACCCTCGTCAAGGTCCTCGACATGGGGTTCCTGGCGGTCCTGTCCAGACCGGTGGACCTGCTGAACGACGGGAGCCTGGTCCGGCCCGCCCTGGAGTCCGTCGTCGCCTCGGCCGGGCGGCTCGGGGCGATCCTCGCCGTGGTCGGCGTCACGACCGCGGCCGCCGCGGTCGGGATGCTTCTGATCCGTTCGGTCAGCCGGTCGTCCCGACTGGTGCTGCGGCACCGCCGCGCGTCGTTCCGCCTCCTCGCGGCCGCCTCGGTGGTGTGGATCGGGTGCTTCGCCCTCGACGTGCGCACCGCGCCGCGGGAACCGGTCGCGGCGGCGTCCGCCGTCAGCGTCGTGCGGGACCACGCGCGTCAGGTGCGCCTGGAGCGGAGCAGTCAACGCCGGTTCGCCGCCGATCTGTCCGTGGACGCCGTCCGTGCCACGCCGACGGACCGGCTGCTGAGCGGCCTGCGCGGCAAGGACGTCGTCGTCGCCTTCGTCGAGAGCTACGGGCGGGTCGCGATCGAGGATCCGGTGCTGGCGCAGCAGGTCGGCCCGGTGCTCGACGCCGGGGGCCGGCGGCTGCAGGCGGCCGGATACGGCTCCCGCAGCGCCTTCCTGGCCTCGCCGGTGCTCGGCGGGGGGAGCTGGCTGGCGCACGCCACGCTGCTGTCCGGTGCGTGGACCGACACCTCGCGCCGGTACGGACAGCTCCTCGCCACCGAGCGGCTCACCCTGAACGGCGCCTTCCAGCGCGCCGGCTGGCGCACCGTGGGCATCATGCCGGGCGTCACCAGGGACTGGCCGGAGGGAGCCTTCTACGACTTCGACCGGGTCTACGACTCCCGCCAGCTCGGCTACCGCGGCCCGAAGTTCACCTGGGCGCCGATGCCGGACCAGTACACCTTGGCGGCTTTCCAGCGGCTCGAGCGGGCCACCGCCGATCGCGGGCCGGTCATGGCCGAGATCCCGCTGGTGTCCAGCCATCACCCGTGGGCGCCCATCCCGACGCTGATCGGCTGGGACCGGCTCGGCGACGGCACCGTCTTCGGCCCGATCCAGGCGGCAGCGCCGGGCCGGGCCGAGGTGTGGAAGGACAGCGCCCGGGTCCGTTCGGAGTACGCGCGGTCGATCGCCTACTCGATGGACAGCCTGATCTCCTACGTGCAGACCTACGGCGGCGACGATCTGGTGCTGGTCGTGCTCGGGGACCATCAGCCGATGCCGATCGTCGCCGGCGACGGCGCCGTCCCCGACGTACCGATCACGATCGTCGCCCACGACCCCGCCGTCCTGGACCAGATCTCCGGCTGGGGCTGGCAGGACGGGCTCAAACCCGGCCCCCAGGCACCGGTCTGGCCGATGAGCGCCTTCCGGGACCGCTTCGTCAGCGCCTTCAGCGCGCCCCGATGACCCCGACGTCCAGCGAAGGGTTCGCCCATGACCACGACCTCGTCCGTCCTCCGCCCACTCGGCCTGGCCGCGGTGCTCGGCCTCGGCTCCGTGCTCGGGGCCGGCTCGGCAGCGAGCGCAGACGTCACGATCACGGCGGAGGACGCCGTGCAGGGTGGCGCGACCCGGGTGACCATCGCCGTGGAGAACGACCGTCCGGGTGCGTCCACCACCACCGTGCGGGTGGACCTGCCGCCCGAGGCACCCATCGCGGAGGTCTATCCGATGACGGTGCCGGACTGGGCCCCTAAGATCATCACCCGCACGGTCACCGAGCCGCTGCCGGGCATCCACGGCACCGGCCTGACCACGGCCACCGCGTCGGTGATCTGGACCCGGGCCGCCGATGCACCGCCACCGCCGCCGGTCGAGACGCTGTACCTGGAGATGGGACCGCTTCCCCAGGTCGACCGCCTGCCGTTCACCGTCACCCAGACCACCTCGGACGGCAGGGTCACCCGATGGTCGGGCGAGGGCACGGTCGTGCCGCTGGCGGCTCCGGCACCCGGTTCCACGACGGGTGCCCATGGCGGCCACGACGGCCAGAGCGCCGGGCAGCAGCCGGGGGCCGCGGCGGCGGCGCCTGCCGCGGCGGTGCCGCACCCGTCGGGCAGCCGCGGCCTCTGGACGAGTCTGTTCCTGGCCGCCGCGTTCGTGGGCGCAGCGTTCATGATCCGCGCGGTCGTCCGAGCCGTCCGCCCGTCGCGGACGGGCGACCCCGGCCTACCTGAGGTGATGCTGCTGCAGGTCGGTCGCAGGCGCCCGACGGGACCGGGCAAGCCAGAGCGTGTCCCGGCCGAACGACCAGCACAACAGCGTGAGTGCCGTGAGCAGCACGGTGATCGCCAGCCAGGTGGGCAGCACCTCGGCGACCACCACCACCAGGACGACACCCTGGACGGCGGCCACCACTTTGCGCGAGAAGCGAGGCGGGAGAGGGGCGTTGAGCCAGGGCAGCATCCGGCCGGCGACGACGAAGAGGTAGCGCATGGCGCCGATGGCCAGCACCCAGAGGCCGATCGGGCGGGCCAGGGCAACGCACAGCACCAGGATCAGGAACGCATCCACCTCCATGTCGAAGCGGGCACCCAGCGGTGAGGAGGTGCGGGTCTGGCGCGCGACGCGACCGTCGACCGCGTCGAGCAGCAGGGCGACTCCTGCCACAGTGACCAGGAGAGTCACCGGCACGTCGCCGGTGAGCGAGTCCGCAGCCAACGCCGCGACGGCGCCCACCAGCACGCTCCGGGCGAGGGTGACCCGGTTCGCGGGCCCCAGCGATGGCTGGCCCGAACCGCGCAGCCCGTGGCGCAGCGACGCAGCGACGACCACGCCGAAGCCCGCACCGGTGAGCCACCCCGCGGCGCGCAGGCCCGGCGCCCAGGAGAGGCATCCGAGCAGCACGAGTTGGCAGGCCAGGCCGACGGCGGGCCCGTCCACCGACGTGGCGGCACGTGCCCTGGCGCTCTCGACGCCCCGCGTTAGCATGGCCGGTGTCCACTCCCCGTTCGTCGCGATTGTCGGTCCACCATACGTAGGCTGCGGCCATTCGGTTCTGGTCGCGCCCCGAGCGCACACCGAGGACCCCGATGGCCGAACGTGCAGAGGCCTTCTGGCTGCGCGCGCCCGGGTGTGGAGAGATCCGGCCGGCCGAGCCCGGGCCGCCGGGCCCGAAGGACGTGCAGGTGCGCACCGTGTACTCCGGCATCAGCCGGGGCACCGAGAGCGTGGTCCATCGCGGCGGGGTTCCCCGCAGCCAGTACGACGCCATGCGGGCACCCTTCCAGGAGGGCGACTTCCCCGGCCCCGTGAAGTACGGCTACCTCAACGTCGGGATCGTCGAGGAGGGCCCGGCCGACCTCGTCGGGCGCACCGTCTTCTGCCTGTACCCGCACCAGACGAGGTATGTGGTGCCGGCCTCGGCCGTCGTCCCGGTTCCGCCCGCGGTGCCGCCGGGCCGGGCGATCCTGGCCGGAACGGTCGAGACCGCGGTGAACGCGGTGTGGGACGCCGAACCGCTGATCGGCGACCGGATCGCGGTCGTCGGGGCGGGCATGGTCGGCTGCTCCGTCGCGGCCCTCCTGGCCAGGATCCCGGGCACCCGCGTGCAATTGGTCGACGTCGATCCAGCACGCCAGGAGGTGGCGCGCGGTCTCGGCGTCGACTTCGCCCTCCCAGAAGCGGCCCAGGAGGAGTGCGATCTCGTCGTGCACGCGAGCGCCAGCACGGCGGGGCTGACCCGGGCGCTCGAGTTGGCGGCCTTCGAGGCCACCGTCCTGGAGCTGAGCTGGTACGGCGATCGCCAGGTGGGTGTGCCGCTGGGGGAGTCATTCCACTCCCGCCGCCTGGTGCTGCGCGCCAGCCAGGTCGGCGCGGTGTCGCCGGCCCGCCGGGGCCGACACACGACCACCGACCGGCTCGCCCTGGCCCTGGAGCTGTTGGCCGACCCCGCGTTCGACGCCCTGATCAGCGGCGAGTGCACGTTCCGCGAACTGCCCGACGTGATGTCCCGGTTGGCCGACGGCTCTCTGCCGGCGCTGTGTCATCGGGTCGCCTATCCCAGCGCGAGGAGTTGACAGATGTTCAGCGTGACCGTCCGCGACCACATGATGATCGCCCACAGCTTCACTGGCGAGGTGTTCGGCCCCGCCCAGCGGCTGCACGGCGCCACGTTCGTCGTCGATGCCACCTTCCACCGTCCGCAGCTCGACGACGACGGCATCGTGGTCGACATCGGCTGGGCCGCCGCACAGCTCGGTGAGGTGCTGGGGGAGCTCACCTATCGCAATCTCGACGACGACCCGTCCTTCGCCGGAGTGAACACGACGACCGAGGTGCTTGCCCGCGCCATCGCCGACCGGCTCGCCGACCGTGCCCGGCTCGGCCCCTTCGGCTCGGCCGGTGCGGACCTGGCGCGGATCACGATCACCCTGCACGAGTCCCACGTCGCCTGGGCGAGCTACGACCGCCCGCTGTGAGGGGTGCGTGGGCGTGATCACCTCGAGCGAGCTCCACGTGGTGCTGCCCGACGGCGTGGACGACCCGAGGTGCCCGAGCGGAGGAAACACCTACGACCGCAAGGTGTGTCAGGGCCTGGCCGACCGCGGCGCCCGGGTGCGGGAGATCAGCGCGGTCGGGCGCTGGCCCTGGCCGGGGACCGCCGACCTGGCACGCCTGGACCGCGCCCTGGGCAGCATCCCGGACGGCGGCGTCGTGCTGCTGGACGGGCTGGTCGCCTGCGCGGCGCCCGAGGTCGTGGTGCCGCAGGCGGATCGGCTGAGAGTCGTGGTCCTGGTGCACCTGCCGCTCGCCGAGGAGACCGGGCTGGCGCCCGGGGAGGCCGCTGAGCTCGACGGGCGGGAGCGGCGGACCCTGCGGGCCGCCAGGGCCGTCGTCGCCACCGGGACCGTGGCGGCGCGACGACTGGTGGACCATCACGGGCTGTCGCCAGGTCGGGTTCACGTGGCGGCGCCCGGGGTGGACGGCGCCCGCCCGGCTGAGGGCACCAAGGCGGGTGGGCGCCTGCTCTGCGTCGGAGCGATCACCCCTCGCAAGGGGCAGGACGTGCTCGTCGAGGCGCTGGCCGGGATCGCGGAGCTGGCCTGGAGATGTTCCTGTGTAGGCATGCTGGAGCGGGACCCCGGCTTCGTGGACCGGGTGCGCCGGGCGGTCGAGGGTCACGGCCTTGCCGAGCGGGTGAGCCTGCTCGGCCCCCGCATCGGGGACGACCTGGCTGCCGAGTACCACGCGGCCGACGTCCTGGTGCTGCCCTCGCACGCCGAGACGTTCGGCATGGTGGTCACCGAGGCGCTCGCGGGTGGGACGCCGGTCGTGGCCACGGCCGTGGGCGGCGTGCCCGAGGCGCTCGGCAGCGCCCCCGACGGAACCCGCCCAGGTGTGCTCGTGGCACCCGGCGATCCGCGGGAGCTCGCGTCGGCGTTACGTGGATGGCTCACCGATTCCGCACTGCGCGATCGTCTGCGCCGGGCGGCGCGGGAAAGGCGGAGCACGCTGCCGGGGTGGGAAGGCACGGCAGCTCGGCTGCACGCCGTCCTCACACAGGCAGGAGACGGCCGATGAGCGCCCGACCGGGATTCAGCGCTGAGTGGCTGCGCCTTCGAGAGCCCGCCGACGCCCTGGCCCGGAGCACCGAGCTGGCCGCCGAGGTGGCCGTTGCACTGGCCGCTGACGTGGCAGCCCGGCCGGCGGGTGGCTCCGGTGTCGTCGTGCACGACCTGGGTTGCGGCACCGGATCGATGCGCCGGTGGCTTGCTCCGCGCCTTCCCGGGCCGCAGCACTGGGTGCTGCACGACCGCGACCCCGCGCTGCTGGCCCTGGCGGTGCGCGGGATCGAGGGCGTCGAGGCTCGACTCGGCGACGTGGGCACACTGACGTCGCAGCAGTTGGCGGGTGCAGGGCTGGTTACGACGTCCGCCCTTCTGGACCTGCTCACCCGCGAGGAGCTCGGTCGGCTCGCGGCGGCCTGCACGGGCGCGGGCTGCCCGGCCCTGTTCACGCTGTCGGTGGCCGGCCGGGTCGAACTCCGGCCCGAGGATCCGTTGGACGGCGAGATCGCCGCCGCCTTCAACCGGCATCAGCGAAGGGTGGTGGCGGGCCGCCGTCTGCTCGGCCCTGACGCCGTCGCCGCGGCAGTTGACGCGTTCGCGCAGCACGGGGCGCAGGTCCGGGTACGCCCCAGTCCATGGCGGCTGGGACCGGAGGAGACATCACTGATCGACTGGTGGCTCCAGGGCTGGGTGAGCGCAGCGGCCGAGCAGCAGCCAGACTTGCCGGTGAGTGGGTACCTGGGCCGGCGCTCGACCGACGCCGCGGCGGGCCGTCTGAGGGTGGTGGTGCATCACGAAGACCTCCTGGCCCTGCCGCCCGGCGCATCGTTCGGCAGGTGACCGAACCGTTCCGCCCCGTCCGCGCGTATCACTGGGCATGAGGCCGGTCGGTGACGATGCATCGCCTGCACGCTTCCGGCGGCTCTGGCGGGTCGGCAGGGTCGCGGGAGGCGCGGGCATCCTCGGGCTCCTCGGGTGGCGCTTCGGCAGCGAGCCTGTGCTTGCGGCGGTGCGCGTGCTCGACGGCGCGACCCTGGTCTGGGTGCTCGGCCTGGGGGCGCTGACCACGCTGTTCAGCGCCTGGAGGTGGATGCTGGTCGCCAAGGGCCTGGGGTTCCGGATCCCCCTCGGTGGCGCGGTCGCCGAGTACTACGGGTCCCTGTTCGTCAACGCCGTCCTGCCGGGTGGCGTGCTCGGCGACGCGCATCGCGCGGTGCGGCACGGGCGGGCCGTCGGTGACGTGCCGCAGGCGGCCAAGGCCGTGGTGCTCGAGCGGGGCGCTGGGCAGGTGGTGCTCGTGGTGACCGCGCTCGGCGTGCTGGCCATGGACCCGACCGGGCCGGCGTCACCGATCCGATCAGGTCATCCGGCCGCTCTCTGGACGGTGGTGGCCGCGGTGGCGACCGCCGGCGCGATCGCCGCGCGGCTGCTCCTGGGCGGGCGCTGGGCGAGCATCCTGCTGGCCTCGGCCGTGGTGCTCGCCGGGCATCTGACCACGTTCCTGATCGCGGCCCGCGCCGCAGGCTCCACCGCGCCGCTGCTCAGCCTGACGCCGTTGCTGGTGCTGGCTCTGCTGGCGATGTCCCTGCCGTTCAACATCGGCGGTTGGGGGCCACGTGAAGGCGCTCTGGTGTGGGCGTTCGGCAGCGCGGGCCTGAACGCGTCGCAGGGGCTCACCGTTGCGGTGACCTATGGACTGTGCGCGGCTGCGGCCAGTCTGCCCGGCGCCGCGGTGCTGATCACCCGGAGGGTGGTACTCGCTTCACGACGACCGGAAGCGGTCGGAGAGGGCGTACTGCAGTAGCACGACGTCACCCAGCCGCCGGACCTCGGCCAGCACGGCCCGCGCGGCCTGATCGTGCGGGAACCGGCCGTGGCTGATCAGCCGTGCAGCCCCAGGCTCACCGACGAAGAACGGAGCGATCACGAGGTGCAACTCGTCGGCCAGGCCCGCCGCCAGGAAGTGTGCGATGACGCTCTCGCCGCCTTCCACCATCAGCCTGCCCACCCCGCGTGCGGACAGGTCGCAGAGCACCCGGCGCAGGTCCAGCGGAGCACCGGCGTCACACACCGTGGCGACGGCGCCCAGCCGGGCCCGGGCCGCAGCGAGGGTTCTGCTCTCGCAGTAGACGATCTTCTCCCCGTTTCCGGCGGCGAAGAACGCGGCGGTGGGGTCGAGTGCACCGCGACGGGTGACCGTCACCTTGACCGGGGAGGGGGGCAGGCCGCGTTCCTCCCGCGCCCGTCGCCGGGCCTGATCACGCACCAACAGGCGGGGGTCGTCCCGGCGGACGGTGCCCGCCCCGACCAGGATTGCGTCGCTCGCGGCCCGGGTGGCGTCCACCCGGTCGAGGTCCGCCTCGTTGGACAGAATCAACCGGTTCGGGGAGGCGTCATCCAGGCAGCCGTCGATCGAGGTGGCGCAACTGAGCAGCACATAGGGCCGCGGAGCTTCCACAGCCGCCTCCTCCGTGCCGACACGACGGTGAAGCGTAGCCGGGGGCGTGACTCTGCAAGGAATGGGGTATTCCGGTCCAGATGTTGTGATCGTCGAACAGGCTGCACCCGCGCCACCTCGAGGAGACTGCATGGCTGACGTCGTGCCCATCGGCCCCGTACCCCGGATGCCGCTCACCGCAGTCCCCCGGGGGGCGGTTCCGGCGGCGACCGTCCGGCGGCGGGTGAGCGTGCCGCTGCGTTTCACTGACGGCTACAGCGCCGTGGCCACGGTCTTCACCTTCCATGGGCTCGTGGACGGCAAGGAGCACATCACGCTGGCGATGGGCGACTGGGAGCTGTCGCTGAGACGCTCTGCCCGGGGCGGGCCCGCCCCGTTGGTCCGTCCGCACAGTGAGTGCCTCACCGGCGACGTCTTCGGAAGCCTGCGCTGTGATTGCGGTCCGCAGCTTCGCGAGGCGGTCGAACGCATCTGCGACGCCGGAGGGTTCCTGCTCTATCTGCGCCAGGAGGGCCGTGGGATCGGGCTGTACGGCAAGCTCGACGCCTACGCGTTGCAGGACCGTGGGCTCGACACCTACCAGGCGAACCTGGAGCTCGGGCGGGGCGAGGACGAGCGTGACTACACCGTCGCCGCGCAGATGCTGGGGGCGCTCGGAGTCACCCGGACGGCACTGCTGAGCAACAACCCCGACAAGGCCGAGCAACTCACCCGGCTGGGGGTCGAGATCACCGAGCGCATCCCTACCGGCGTCCACCTGTCCGGGGCCAACGCGCGGTATCTGGCGACAAAGGTGCTCCGCAGCGCGCACACGCTCGATCTGCCCTCCGGCTGACGCCCGCGGCAGCGGCTGCTGCGGAGCCACTTGACCCTCCGTTAGCAGGTTGCTGACCTGTCCGGGCGTCACCTCGGGGGGTCGGGCAACGTACTTCATGGTGACTCGGCGGGGGCACGGCACGAACTGTGCCCAGCGGCGCCGTGGCGCTCCGTGCTGCGCCGGGGCGGCCTGCCCCGGGTGAGTCCGGTCGTGCATGACGCGACGCTCGACCGGTGATCCGACGATCAGGCTGCTTAGCACAGAGCATCAGAAGCCGTCTGGGTTTCCCCGGAACATAGCCCGGGCTTGCGCTCGCCTTGATTCTGCGGGGTGACTATCTACTCATAAGGAAGGAATCGGCGTCCACGGTCGCCTCCACAGGTCACTTTGTTCGTCGCCCAGCCCGGACCGGTGACCGGCCGCCCCACCCTCGCTCTGGAGCCAGGTATGCCCGCTCGGTCCACCTTCTCCCACTGGCAGCACCACGACAGTCTGCGTCCCTACCCGCCGCAGTACCCCCTCCTGGTCTGGCAGGAGACCCACGCGGACGAGACGACCCAGCTCGACGAAGAGATCCAGCGCGACGAAGAGATCCAGCGCGACGAAGCGTCCTCGCACTATGAAACGGCCCCGGCGCTGCCGGAGCTCCCGCAGCCCGGCACGCAGCTCGAGCTCCTGCCACGTCCCGACCTCGTCCGGAGGCCGGTTCCGGAGCCGAACATCACCCAGGTTCTGCAGCGCAGCCCCGAGCTGCCGCGGCCCGTCCAACCGGCGGTCGCCACCGCGGACGTCCGTCCTCCCCTGTTGCGCCCCTCGCGCTCGGGAGCGCCATGGCTGCTGCGTGTGACCCTCGCCGTGGGTGTGCTGGTGGCGACGTCGGTCTCGCTGCGGCGTGCCGAGCAGGTGCCCGTCGCCGACGATCTCGCCAACCGGTCTGGCACGGCCGCGGCGGCCGCCGCGAGCGCGTCCGGGGTCGAGTCCTGCCGTGTGCGGCAGGCCGTGGCGGCCCGCTCGCAGGGCCGGGTCACCACGGTCCTGACGATCGTCAATACCGGTCGTTCCGCCGTCCGCGGGTGGGCCCTGCGCTGGACCTTCCCCCGCACCACCCCCGAATCCATGCCCTTGCTGAGCAACGGCTGGAACGCGGCGGTGAGTGTGGACGCCTTCGGGGGGCAGGCCATCGACACCGACCCCAGCCGGGTCATCCCGGCCGGTGGCAGTGTCACGATCGGCTTCGTCGCCACGAGCTCCGGGACGATGCCCAAGCCGTCGGGGTTCGCCCTGAACGGGGTGGCATGCCGGTGACAGCACTTCCCGCTCACGGGCCACCGCAGCCGAGGCCGCCGTCAGCCGACCTCGCCACGGCCGACGACAGCGAGCTCGCCGAGCGCGCACGCGAGGACGCCGAAGCCTTCGGGGTGCTGTATGCGCGCTACTCCGCCCAGGTCTATCGAACCGTCCACCACCGGTTGCGCGATCCCTGGGACGCCGAGGACGTCACCGCCGAGGTCTTCGTCAAGGCCTACCGGGCGATCGGGGGCTATCTGCCCTCACGGGCGCCGTTCTGGGGCTGGCTGCACCGGATCGCCCGCAACGCCGTGGTCGACCATGTCCGTGCGCGTCGTCCGACCGTCTCTCTCGCGGCCGTCGCCGACGTCCAGGACGCGACTGCCGACGTCGAGGGGAACGTCGTCCTCCGATCGGAGGCGACACGGGCCTGGCGCGCCGTGGGGACGCTGTGCACCACCCAGCGCACCGCCGTCACCCTGCGGCTGGCGCACGATCTTCCGATCGCGGCGATCGCTGGACGGATGGAGATCTCCGAGGGCGCGGTCAAGCAACTGATCAACCGTGGTCTGAGCACCGTCCGCGAGACGTTGGTGGATCGGCCGGTCGGCGACGCCCCGGGTGGCGTGTCCGCTCAGGCCAGCAGCGCGGCCAGCAGGAAGATCGCCGGGGCGGACGGTACGGTGGTGACGAAGATGGCGTCGCGGGCGAGGGCGACCTGTCGGTCGTAGCGGATGGCGACCACGAGAAGGTTCTGCGCCGCCGGGAGCGCCGACAGCTTCACCACGGTGATCGTGCCGAGTTCTTGCGCCCCGGAGCCCTCCCCCGGCAACGGGCCCAGCCGCAGCGGCGGACCGGTGGCGCCGGGTCGTCAGCGGGCCGGGGGAGCGGTGCTGGCCCGCACCACCAGCTCGGTCTCCAGGGTGATCGACTGATCGACATCCTTCTCGCCGGCGAGCAGCCCGATCAGCATCTGCGCGGCGCGGACGCCCTGCTCACGGGTGGGCTGGCGCACGGTGGTCAGGTCGCTGAGCGCGGCGAGGGGGTGGTCGTCGATGCCCACGATCGAGATGTCGCGGGGCACGCTGAGCCCCGCCCGGCGGATCGTGCGCATCGCGCCCAGGGCGACCTCGTCGGAGTGGGCGAACACCGCGGTCGGCGGCTCCGCCCGGCTGATCAGCCGGGCCATGCTCTGCGCGCCCTGCTCGCCGCCCCAGTCGCTGGTCACCACGAGTTCGGGATCGACCCGGATCCGGTGGTCCTCCAGCGCGGCGTAGTAGGCCCGGGAACGGGGTGGTTCGAGGGTCGGCTGGTCCGGGTCCTTGGCCTCGAGCATGGCGATCCGGCGGTGCCCGAGGAAGATCAGATGGTCCATCGCCTGCCGGCCCGCCGCGTAGTCGTCGATCCGCACGTAGGGATATGCCGCCGACTGCCCGCCCGCGGCCACGATCTGCACACCCATCAGTTCGAGCCGGCGCCGCTCGGACTCCTCCACCGGGAAGGCCACGACGATCACGGCGTCGACCTTGCGTCGGGCCGGCAGCCGTTCGAAGAAGTCGTGCCGGTCGTGCAGGTCACCGACCGCGTAGAGCAGGACGTCGAGCTGGGCTGCCCGCAGCTCGGCGAGGATCCCCTCCGCGACGGCGCCGAAGAACCACCGGGACAGGTGTGGCACCACCACGGCGACCCGCCCGGTCCGGCCGCGGGCCAGGCTGGCGGCGTCCGGTGACACGACGTAGTGCAGACCGTTGGCCACCTCGAGCACCCGGTCTCGGGTGGCTGCGGCCACGTTCGGTGAACCGGACAGCGCCCGGGAGGCCGTGCCGACCCCGACGCCGGCGAGCCGGGCGACATCGGCGAGCGTGACCTTCTTGTCGTCGGGTGCCACCTCGTCAGTGTACGGGGATGGAAGGCCTTCCCGGAGTCCAAACCGTTATCACAGAAACGGGTTCCAGAGTCTTGACAGAGTCAGCATGTAACACCACCATTGACCACTGGAAGCGATTCCAGTTCTGTTCTCCCGTCGGGTCGGCCACCGCCTGGGTGCCCACGTCGGCGCGGAGTCCCACGTCACCGGTGCAGGAGGATCGATGCTTTTCCGCCAGAACAGATCACGACTCACGAGCGTCCTGGGAGTCGGTGGGGCGGCCGCGGCAGCGTTCGCCCTGACGGCGTGTGGAGCCCCCGGCTCCTCCTCGAGTGCCGAGACCTCCGCCGGGGCGGCGCCGAGCGCAGTGAGCACCGCGGTGCCCACCAGTCCAGTGGAGCTGACCCTGTACGACGGCCAAGGTCTGAAGAACATGGACGACGCGCTGATCGCCGCCTTCACCAAGAAGTACCCGACGGTCACGGTCAAGCCCACCTACGACCCGGACAACGTGACCACGCAGAACCAGCCGCGCCAGTTGGCCTCCGCCACGCCCCCGGACCTCATCCGGGTCATCTCGGTGGCCTCCGGGGTCAAGAACAACCTGCTCTCCAACCTGGACGGCTATGCCACCGCCTACGGGTGGGACAAGCTGCCGCCCTCGCAGCTGTCACAGTTCCGGGCCGAGAACGGTGTCGCCGGCTCCGGCGCGCTGTACGCCAAGCCGAGTGGCTTCACGATGACCGGCCTGTACTACAACAAGGCCCTGGCCACCCAGATCGGCATGACCACGCCGCCGGCCTCGACCGAGGAACTGACCGCGCTGATGGCCAAGGCGAAGGCCGCCGGCCTGACCGGCATGGTGGTGGCCAACAAGGAGGGTGGTGGGGTCTTCCCGTTCCAGCTGACGCTCAACTCTGCGGCGGGGCCAGCCAAGGTCGCCGCATGGGTGTTCAACGCCCCCGGTGCGACCGTCAACACCCCTGAAGCCGTCGCCGCCGCAAAGCAGGTGGCCGGCTGGAACGCCGCGGGCTTCCTCCCCGAGGGCGTCAACGGTCTGGACGCGAACGCCGCCGACGCGCTGTTCGCCGCCGACAAGGGGGTGTTCTACCCCTGGGGGAACTGGGATGCAGCCAACCTGGACAAGACCATGCCCGGCAAGGTCGGCTTCATGCCGATGCCATCGGTCACGGCCGGGGGTCAGATCGCGGCGATGTCCGATGCGGCCACCTCGTTCGGCATCCCGGCGAGGTCGACCAAGAAGGACGCCGCGGCGCTGTTCCTGAACTTCCTGTCCAGCGACGAGGCGCGCCAGATCGCGATCGACAACGGGTTCATGCCCAGCGGAACCGATGACCAGGCGGCACCGACGATCAAGCCGGGCTCTGTGCTGACCGACGTGGTCGCCGCGTTCAAGGCCGTCTCCGCGGCCAACGGCCAGGTCCCGTTCGTGCAGAACGCGACCGCCGGCATCGCCAACCAGGCGTGGAACCCCGAGGCCCAGCTGCTGCTGGGCGGCAAGACCACGCCCGAGCAGTTCGTCGCCAACGTCCAGGCCAAGTACGAGGACGAGCTGGGCCGATGAGCACCGTCGACGGCATGCTCGCTCCGGCGGATATCGCCCGAGATGCCGCCGCCCCGAGCCAGCGCCGCGTGCGGCGCTGGCTCGGGGGCCTCGGCGGCCCCGCCCTGCGCAAACGCTCCGCCTGGGCCGGCTGGCTGTTCGCGCTGCCCGCCCTGGTGATGTTCGCGGTGTTCGAGCTCTACCCGATCGTCACCGCGCTCCAGTACTCGGTCTACGACTGGGACGGCATCGGCGTGGCGACCCCAGTGGGGCTGAAGAATTACACCCGGGTGTTCAGCGAGCCCCAGCTGGTCGCCTCTATCCTGCACGCCTTCATCCTGATCATCTTCTTCAGCTTCCTCCCGGTGCTGCTCGCACTGGTCGTCTCCTCGATCGTGCGTGAGATCAAGTCCCAGTTCGGTGGCGGGGTCGCCCGCACCCTGATGTTCCTGCCGCAGATCATCCCGGGCGCCGCCTCAGCGATCGCCTGGACCTGGATGTACTCACCCAACGGTGCGGTCAACCAGCTGCTGTCCGCCGTCGGGCTGGGGTCGTTCCAGCGGGCCTGGCTGGGTGACTTCACCTGGGCACTGCCGGCGGTGGGCGTGATCGGCACCTGGCTCGCAACCGGCCTGTGCACCCTCCTCCTGCTGGCCGGGATCGGCAAGATCGACGGCAGCATCTATGAGGCGGCGATGCTCGACGGCGCGAACCGGGTGCAGCAGTTCTTCGCCATCACCCTGCCCGGCCTGCGCCAGGAGATCGGGGTCTGCATCACCATCACGATCATCGCGGCACTGGCCAGTTTCGACGTCGTCTTCATGTCCACCCAGGGCGGGCCCGGCTACGCCACGACGGTGCCCGGCGTGCAGGTCTACCAGTTGGCGTTCACCCAGCACAGGGTCGGGCAGTCCTCGGCGCTGGCGATCGTGCTCAGCATCCTGGTGTTGATCATCATCCTGCCCCTGCAGCGCTTCTTCCGCGAGAGGTGATTCCGTGCTCGTCCGCCTGCGTGACACTGCGCCAAAGACCCTGCTGCTCACCGCCGCGGCGCTGTTCTCGGTCTTCCCGTTGCTGTCCATGTTCTCGGCGGCCCTGCAGGTGCAGGGCACCGCGCCGGCCGGCATCTCGATCCCGCTGCACCCGCAGTGGCACAACTTCGTGGATGCCTGGAACGTCGCCAACATCGTCACCCTGCTGCAGTCCAGCGCCATTCTGGTGCTGGGGGTGGTGCCGATCGCGATGCTGATCTCGGCCATGGCCGGGTATGCGATCGCCCAGCTGCAGATCCCGTTCGGGAACGCGTTCTTCCTGCTCCTCCTGCTCGGGCTGACCCTGCCCTTCGAGGTCGTCGTCGTGCCGCTCTACTACCAGATGCAGTCGCTCGGCCTGCTCAACACCCACCTGGGACTGATCCTGCCGCTGATCGGCCTGAACATGCCCTTCGCCGTGTTCTGGATGCGCACGCACTTCCAGTCCGTGCCGGCCGACATCACCGAGGCCTCCATGATCGACGGAGCAGGCAATTGGAAAGCATTCCGGCACATCCAGTTGCCGCTGTCCATCCCGGCGCTGGCCTCGCTCGGCGTGCTGATGTTCCTCAGCACCTGGAACCAGTTCCTGCTCGCCATCGTGCTGATCGACGACCCGACCAAGCGCACCATGGCCGGTGCCCTGCAAGGGTTCGTCGGCGCGCACTCGACCGACGTCGTCCTGCTCAACGCGGGCGCTCTCATGATCATGGCGCCGACCATCCTGGTGTTCGTGATCTTCCAGCGGTACTTCGTGCGCGCCATGCTGGCCGGAGCGGTGAAGGGCTGACGACGCGTGCCCATCGCTGCTGACGGCGGCCACGAGTGGTGGCGCAGCGCCGTCGTCTACCAGATCTATCCCCGCAGCTTCGCCGATGCGAACGCCGACGGGGTCGGGGATCTCCCGGGCGTGCGCAGCCGCCTGCCCTACCTCGCCGACCTCGGCGTGGATGCGTTGTGGCTCAGCCCGTTCTACCCTTCTCCGCTGGCCGACGGCGGCTACGACATCAGCGACCACCGTGCCGTCGACCCGTGCCTGGGAACGCTGGAGGACTTCGTCGGGCTGACCCGGGACGCGCACCGCCTCGGGCTGAAGATCCTGATCGACATCGTGCCCAACCACACCTCCGAGCAGCACCCCTGGTTCCGCCAGGCGCTGGCCGCCGGTCGTGGCTCACCGGAGCGTGATCGGTACATCTTCCGCGACGGGGCGGGGCCGGACGGCGCGCTGCCGCCGAGTGACTGGCGCTCGCACTTCGGCGGCAGCGCCTGGGAGCGGGTCGACGACGGGCAGTGGTACTGCCACCTGTTCGCCCGGGAGCAGCCCGACCTCAACTGGGACCACGAGGAGGTCCGCCGGTACTTCCTGGACACCCTGCGGTTCTGGGCCGATCTGGACGTCGACGGGTTCCGGATCGACGTCGCCCACGCGCTGGCCAAGGACCTGTCCCACCCCTTGCGCAGCCAGCCCTCGCTCGACCGGGGACTGCCGCTGGACGGCAGCGATCCGCTCTACGACCGGGAGGAGGTGCACGAGATCTACCGGAGTTGGCGGGCGGTCTTCGACCAGTACCGCCCCGCCAGGATGGCCGTGGCCGAGACCTGGTACCCGACCAACCGGCGCACCTACCTCTACGGCCGGCCCAGTGAGCTCGGTCAGGTCTTCGACTTCTCCCTGCTGAAGGCCGAGTGGGGCCGGGACCAGTTCCGCCAGGTCATCCGCCGCTCGCTCAGCGAGCACCGCGCGGTCGGAAGCGGACTGACCTGGGTGCTGTCCAGCCACGATGTGCCCCGGCATCCCTCGCGATACGCCTTGCCCCCGGGCGTCGACCCGGATGGCTGGCTGCTCAGCAACGGCACCCGCCCGGTGGTGGATCCGCAGACGGCCCGCCGCCGGGCCAGGGCTGCGACGCTGATGATGCTGGCCCTGCCCGGGTCGGCCTACCTCTACCAGGGGGAGGAGCTGGGCCTGCTCGAGGTCGCCGACCTGCGCGAGGACCAGCTGCGCGACCCGGTGTGGGAGCGCACCGGCCATCAGCTCAAAGGACGGGACGGCTGCCGGGTGCCACTGCCCTGGACCCGGGCGGGCAGCTCGTTCGGCTTCGGCGAGGACGGCGCCTGGCTGCCCCAACCGGCCTGGTTCGCCGAGTACGCCGTCGACGGGCAGGACGGCGCCCCGGGCAGTTCGCTCACCCTGTACCGGCAGGCGCTGGCGCTGCGTCGCCGGCTGAACCTCGACGACTCCTCGGTCATCTGGCTCGACGCCGGGGACGAGGAGGCCATCCACTTCGCCCGGGCCGATGGGTGGGAGTGCCTGGTCAACTTCTCCGCCCGCCCGCGGCCGTTGCCGCCCGGCGGGATCCTCCTGAGCAGCAGCCCGATCTGCGAGGGGATGCTGCCGGGGGAGAGCACGGTGTGGCTGGATCGGCCAGTCCGAGTCGCCGGCTCGTAGAGTGCGCGTGTGCCGCCGGCCGCGGCGCGGGCCTCGAGGAGGAACCGATGGCAGCAGACGACGAGCCGACCGCGGGTGGCACCCCCGGGTCGGTGAACGACCTGATCGGGGCACTGCTCGGGATGACGGAGAAGCTGACCGGCCTGAGCGGGCTGGCGGCCATGGTGCCCGGCATGACGTCGCTGCCCGCCCTGCCCGCCCTGCCGACGATGCCGTCCATCCCGCGGCCGGGTGCGCTCACCGCCGCCCAGCTCGCGGCGATGTCCGGCGCCATCGCGTCCCAGCGCCGCAGCATCGAGGCCATGCAGGCCCAATTGGCGGCCTTCGACCAACAGCTCGCGGTGATGGAACAGGTGCTGGAACCGTTGATCCAGTGGAGCACCACGTGGGCCGATCTGGAGAAGAAGGTGATGCCCCCGCGCTCGGGTGACGAGTGACTGCGCCCCAGGCCTTGCCACCGTCGACGATGGAGATCACGATGCGTGGAAACGGCTGTGATAGCAGCCATTCTCATGCAACGTGATCTCCATCGTCGATGGCCGCGACGTGGTGGGTCAGATGATCCCGGCGGGGCGTGGCCGGTCGGAGCCGTGAGGTGGTGGATCAGGCGACCTTGGCCGCGGCACGTGCCGCGAGCGCGTGGACGGCGCGGGCGTGCCGCCGGCGCTGTGCGGCGTCGACCCGGGCCGGCAGCTCGACGGTGAGAATCGTGCACGAGGGCAGGTGCTGGTGCAGCCAGGTCGCCATCGAGCCGGGGTAGCGGGGCAGGCGCACGGCCCCCATCCCGGTCTGGGCCGCATACGCCCGGGCCAGCGCAAGGGAGCCGCCGCAGTGGTCGACCAGGTTCATCTGCTGGTGGTAGACCAGCACGGCGTCCAGCCGCCCGGCGGTCACTAGGCCGTGCATCAGCCGGGCCTCGACCTCGGAGAGGTCCCGTGGCCCGGAGTAGTGGACGTCGCCCCTGCGGCCCCGGTGCGCCCCGCCGGGGAAGTTGCGGTTGAGGTCGACCCCGCGGGCGTTCTGCCGGCGTCCGAGAACATCGCCGTCCGGGTTCATCGTGGGCACCACGACCAGGCGGACGCCGGGCCCGGGCTCGCGGGTGACCAGCAGCCGGGCGATCGGGATGCCTGCTCGTTCGTTGCCGTGCATGCTGCCCACGACCAGCACGGTGGCCGCAGCGTCGGCCGCCCCGAGCTCGTGCACCCAGATCGGGCGTCCCTTGCCGGAGCGGCCGAGCAGCCTGCGCGTGACGGTCGTGACGGTCCGCGGAGTACCTGCCTCGGCGGGCACGTGAGCGCCTGCGTGGGCGGGGCCGGCCCGAAAACCCTCCAGGCCGAGGGTGGCCGCGCCGCCCAGCAGCCCGCCGAGCAGCGTTCGGCGGGTGAGAGGCGTGGGCACGCGAAAGCATCGGCACCGGGCGGCCACGACCTGAGCCCGACCCGCCCCGTGGCCGCAGCCGCGAGCACGCTCCGGCGAGCCTGATACGGCGCACGGCCTTCGCATAGTGCGTATGTCGGTCACCGCCCGCCCTGACCCATCGTGAGGGGACCGGGGTCCGCCGTCCGCGAAGGGGGTTGCAGCAGTGGGATTCATCGACCAGGCATTGCTGCAGCTGCACGAGGGCGCGGCGCTGACCACCCTGCTCGAGGGGCCCGGCCCGGCGCCCTACCCGCATCTCGAGCGACTGATCGCCTCGGTGTACACCGGTGAGGGTGCCGCGCTGCACTCGGTCACGGACGTCACGGTGGCATCGACCACCCCTGCGCTGCTCGTGGCGGGGCGGGACCGCATCGTCGGGAGCATCGTCACCACCCAGCCCGGATACGTGGTCAACGACCTGCGGGCGGATCTCACCCGCAGCGGCGTGGGGCCCTGGGCGGATCTGATCGCCTCGGTGGATCTGCACGCGGTGATCGCCACCGACTCCGGGGGGGTGCAGTCGGCCGTCACCAAGGCGATCGAGGACATCACCAGCCTCGACGACTTCGCCTCCCGGTTCCGCTATCTCGATCTGCCGGCCTACCTTGCGGCACATCGGATCACGACGGTCGAGCAGCTCCGCGAATCGGCCGAGTACATCCTCGCCGAGGTGCGCCTGCGACCGCCTCCGCCCTTCGACCCGGCCGACCCGGCCCATCTGCACAGCATCAGGATCGAGCTGGCCGTCATCCTGATGGACTCGCTCGATCTCACCGCAGGGCTGCGGGCGGCGCATCTGCTGCGGCTCGCGGGAGCCCAGGGGACGCCTGGATCCCCGGATCCAGTGCTCGGCACGGCGAGTGCGCCGTTCGCCGTGGCCGTCGTCTTCCCGGCGTCGGCACTGGGACCGAACCAGCCGAGTCCGGCCGCCGTCGACGCGCTCTACGCGCGCACCAAAGTGTTGCCGCTGTTCGTGAACCCGCCCTGATCCGCAGGGGTTCACCCCCCGACCTGCACCCCCCGACGCCCCCGTGTCCCGACGCACCCGAAGGAGGACCGACGATGCCCCGTCAGCCCGCCCGCCGCCGCACCCCACCGCCCGAACCGGCAGACCCTACGCCGGCCCCGGCGCCGGCGCCGCCGGCCCCGATCCGCGAACGCGAGGGCCGGGAGGCGCTGCGCGACCGACTGCAACGCAAATACCACGGGCCCACGCGCCCGGCCACCACCCGAGATTGGACCTGACGATGACCGTGCGCTACATCCGGGTCAAGCCCGTCGCCGACCTGTTCGCCCCCGCCGTGCGCGCTTTCGGCAACGTGGCGATCGTCGGCCGGGTGACCCCGCCTGCGACCCCACCCGCGGACCTGCTCGCCGTCGGCGCAGCGGCCGTCTTCACCGACCCCGGTGAAGCCCGTCGCCGGGCCCCCGGCGACCTGGGAGACGCGATCTCTCTGGCCTTCGCCCAGTCGCCCGGGCCGACCCAGGTCACCGGAGTGCGTGTCGACTCCGCGGCGCCCGACTGGCGCGCCGGGCTCGACCTCCTGGGCACGCGCGACGTCCAGCTCGTGGCCCTGGCCAACGCCCCCCTCGACACGGCCGCCGCGGCAGCCAACGGCGCCGTCCGGCTGCTGGCCGAACACGTCGCCGCAGTCTCAGCCACCGGCGGCGACGGCAAGGAACGGATCGGAATCGCCATGCTGGAGAAGGGTGCTACCGATCCGACCATCGTCGGCGGGGCCCTTGCCTCCGAGCGCATGGTCTACATCGCGCACAAGAGTGATGAGGACGTCGCGGCCGCCGTCGCGGGCACCGTCGCCGGCTACGAGCCGCACATCTCGATGCTGCTGAAGAAGGTGGCCGTCGACAGCGCCCCGTTCACCGCGGCGGAGATCGATCAGCTCAACGGGTCCGAGACGTTCGCCAGCGGTCCAGCGGGCCTGGGCGTGAACTGGTTGGTCGACCCGGCCCTCATCCCCGGCCAGGGCAACTACCTCGGTGAGGGGTACACCGGCGACCCGGGCGGCAAGAAGTACATCGACGTCGTGCGCACGATCGACAACGTCTCCTTCCTGCTCAAGGCCCAGTTGGTCAGGTCGGTCGGCAACGTCCGGGTCAGCCGCTCGGGTCTGCGCGCCCTGGGTGCTCAGTTGGAGGCCGTGCTCGATCCGCTCATCCGCCAAGGGGTGATCGAGGGCTTCGACATCGTGATCCCGATCCTGACCCTGCTCGACCGGCCGCCCGCGTCGCTGAGCGCCGCGGAACTGCAGCAGGTCAACGATGCCCAGTCCCAGCGCGTCGTCGAGGTCCTGGTCGCCGTCGACTACGCCGGCGCGATCCATCGGGTCGCCGTCACGCTCAGATTCGAATAGGAGTCAGCGCCATGGCCGATTGGAACACCCGGCTGGAAGTCAAGCTCGGTGACACGACCATCACCCCCATCTCCACCTTCAATCCGACCTTCAGCGTGGGGCACACCGTGCTGCACAGCCTGGAGGCGGACAACGTCGGGGTCATCCGGCAGCCGATGACGATCACCTTCGTGATGACGGTGCCCGCGGTCGCCACCGCGGTCGCCGACCTGACCGAGCTCGCGCTCACCGCGCGGGAGTTCTCGATCGCGGTGGCCGAGAAGGAGGGCACTGACTGGTCGTTCAAGTCCCTGAAGTTCCAGCGCTGCATCGTCACCTCGACCAGCCCCAGCAACATCACCATCGACGGGGTGCCGCAGGCGACGTTCAACTGCATGGCGCTCGGCGTGAGCATCGAGGTCTGATCATGTCCGGCCGGTACGACGACGACGCCTCGATCGAGGATCTGCCCCTACTGGACACCGCGGGACGGATCGAGCGGACCGGCATCGCGCTGGTGCACGAGGGGGAGTACGTCCTGCCCGAGGCGGCCGGCGCGGCACGCATCGCGCCGTCGCCATCGCCCGGACCGGACGAGGGCGGACAGGAGCCCGCCTCGGAGGTCGAGGAGGTGCACTACTGGTTCCCGGTCGAGATCGAGGTCGTCGGTGCCGCTGACCCCGAGCTGGCCGACGCCCTCGTGGCCCGGGTCTTCGAGGAGCTGCGCCGTGAACTGGCGAGCCGGCAATGAGCGTCCTCGCCGGCAATCCGCCCGTTCTCGTCGGACCAGTGCCGCTCTTCAACGTGCAGAGCCTGGTGCTCTCCGACGGCTACAAGATCGAGCGGGTGGTCGGCAGCCGGTTCTCCCAGGCGGTGGCGCCGACCGAGAAGACGATCAAGATCGAGGCTGTCCTGCTCGGGCAGTCCCGGCTGCTGATGAAGAAGGCCCTGGAGACGCTGGCCCTGGCCACCCGGGCGACGGCTGCGGCCGCCGCGCCCGCGCTGGCCCTCGCCGGCATCCCGGTGGTTGCCGGCATGACGGTGAGCACCGACATGCAGATCACGGCACTCACCTTCACCCACGGGGTCACCCGGCGGGAGGCCCTCGACGTCAGCCTGACCCTGACCCACGTGCCGCGCTCGTCTCTGTCGGTCCTGATCGGTGAAGGACTGGACATCGCCCTCGCCATCGCCACCGCGGCGATGCCGTCGGTTCCGCCGCCCAACCCAGTCACCCGTGTCCCCGTTCCCTGACCCCGGCCGAGAGGAGGCACCCATGGCCACCGCGCGACCTGTCGCCGCAGAGCCCGACCTGGCATCGTTCCGGTCCCTGCCGGTGGAGGCGGACGAGGGCTTCCCACAGTCCTTCCTGCTGGGCATGGCCGGTCGGACCTACCGGTTCGAGTTCCACGTCAATGTGGCCGAGCAGGAACTGCCCCGCCATCCCGCCGACCTGCGCGCGACGATCGACCTGGTCGGGGACGGCGACCCCTTCGCGGCGCCTCGGGGACTGCTGGTCGCGGCGATCCACCGGCTGGACCCGGATGCCGAGGCCACGATCCTGCGTCGCCGCCTCCTGCCCGGCCTGGTCTACAGCGCCGGCGACCTGCGCCTGATCGTCGACACCGTGCTGATCGCCATCGGGAACCTCAATGGGGCCGGCGGGTTCGGTTCGGTGCTGAAGGCGAGGGTGGCGTCGGCATGAGCAGCTTCATGATCTGGCACAAGATCACGGTGAGCAAGCACACCGGGTCCTCCGGGGGAGCCCTGGCGGCGGTGGCCTCGGCCTTCGGCTTCGGGCTGCCGCTGACCCTGAGCAACAACGTCTACAGCCTGGGCCTCGTCGTCGACGTCGACGCCACGCTGACCATGTCCGAGGGGGGCACCGCGGACCGGTTCACCGTCACGGTCTACAACCTGCCGGCCAAGGACGCCGCGCTGCTCACCTCGGCACACGGTGACGGCGGCCTCGACATCACCATCGCCCTGGGCTACTTCGACCACCCCACCCAGGTCTTCGGCAATCACCCGGTGATGCGGGGCCGGGTCGAGGAGGTCAAGCGGTCGGTGGCCGAGGACGGCCGCCCGACGGTGGAGCTCCTCGGGCTGGAGCAGACGGGCCACGCCCTGCTCCACCGGCGAGCGGCCGCGACCATCCCTGGCGACGGCCTGCTGGACGACGTGGTGAAGCAGCTGGTCGCCGGTGTCCCGGACACGAGCCTGACTGCCGGCTCCTCGCTGGGGGGCCCGGTCAAGGACTTCACCCTGCGCGACGGATCCGTGCTCAGTGCCCTGGCCCAGTTGGCGGAGAAGGCGGGCAAGCCGCTCCTGGTGGGGGACGGCGCCGTCGCCCTCGGCGCGGCCGTCGGCTCGGCCACGGCACCGATCGACTTCGTCGGCGGGGTCAACATCGCCAAGCTCGGTGCCGGCCAGAAGGAGAAGCAGCCCGACGCCGACGTGCCGACCGCACCGACCGCACCGACCGCACCGACCGCCCCGACCGCCTCACCCGGGTCTGCCGCCAAGGTCGTTGCCGGGCTCGAGCTGACGGTGCTCGGCCACCCCGGGCTGCGGGTGGGGCAGATGGTCAAGGTGACCGGGCTGGACGACGTGCCCGCCAAACCACTGCGGATCACCAAGCTCACGCACAAGTACTCGACCAAGAGCGGGTACGTCTGCGAGGCCTCGCTCGCCGATCTCGGCCCCGGCGTGCGCGCCGCATCCGCCACCGGCGCCGCCGCCGTCGTCGACGAGTGGAATAAGGTGATCCAGGCGGCCAGGGTGGCCAACCCCGTGGTCGACGTCGGTCAGGTGACGGCGTACACCGCGGGCAGCGCGAGCCCTGGCCACCGAGTCACCATGCAGTACGCCCAGGCGCCCGCGAAGGGGGTGCAGGCCCCGAGCATGGACGCCGAGGTGCTGGCCGGGGACTCCCTGAGCGCCAAGCCGGTCGCGGCGCCGTTCGCCTTCGACAAGGTGGGGCTGATCACCCCGGTCTACCCCGGCATGCGGGCACTGCTGGTGCACAACCGCTCCCTGACCAATGATGCGATCGTGGCCGGCTGGTTGTGGCCGAGCACCCCGGCCTCCACCCCGCCGCCGAATGAGCCCGGCGACTACTGGCTGGCGCTGCCCACCGGTCTGGGCGGTGAGGGCAGGCCCACCGGCAAGGGAGTCAACGACCTCACCGACGCCCGGGGCGCCCGGGTGATCCAGGCCCGCGGGCTGCACATCCTGGTCGGGGCCTCGAAGCTGCCGGAGGTCGGCACCCGCCCGGCGGTGCCCGAGGACGACACGATCGTGATCGAGCACAGCAGCGGCACCACGATCACTATCGACGTCCAGGGCGCCCTGTCGATCACGACCAAGAACCAGCCGATTGTGGTCGGCAACGGCAGCGTCTCACTCAGGCTCGACGGTTCGAAGGTGGCGGTGTCGTGATGGCCGGCCCCACCTTCGCGGTACTGACCACGGCGTCCACCCTGATGTGCGCGCACGGCGGGCGGCTCACCCTGCGCACGACGCAGACCCGGCTGACCGCAGCGGCGGACCCGGTGCTGCTCTCCACCGATCTGCCCGGAGCGGCCATCAGCGGGTGCGCCACGCCAGCCTCCACGTCCACCAAGCCGTGCACCGCGGTCACCTCGGTGATCTCCGGCACGAGCGCCGTGCTGGGGGTAGCGGGCACCCCGGTGCTCACCGCCCAGGCGCGCGGCCTGACCGACGGCCTGGCTCCGGCGCCCGGCACCTGGAACGTCTCCGACGCCGGCCAGACCGTGCTGGTGACCCGATGACCGGGGGCGCGGACCCGGCGCTGGTGCGCGAGGCCCTTGCGTACGGCCGGGGTCTGCTGATCCAGGACGGCGACCTGGTCCTGGACGCCGGGAGACTGGTCGAGGTCGCCGGCCGGGCCAACCTGGAACAGGCTCTGCTGCTGAGGATCTCGACGCCGTGGGCGGACGATCGGCTGAACACCGGGTACGGCCTGGACGCGACCGAGGCGTTCACCGCCGGCCTGCCGCGGTCGCTGGTCAAGGAGGTGCTCAGGCTCAACCTGATCCGCACCCTGGCCGGTGACCCGCGGGTGGTCGCGGTGGACCAGGTGCTGTTCGACGACGACCCGGCGTACCTCGCGGCGTACCCGCAGACCGCCGGAGCGCGGCAGGCGACCGACCGCAGGGTGTCCCTGGCCGAGATCACCATCCAGCCGGTGCCGGTGGACCCTGCCGCCGGCTCGGCGATCGGCGCCGCCGCGCTGGCGGCCGCGGCCAGCATGGCCACTGCGGGCCCCGGCCTGGGCGCGATCACGCTGCTGGCCGACGTGAGGGTGTGAGGCGAGATGACTGACTTCGGTGTGACCGGCGACGGGTTCGTGGTCAAGGGGATCGACATCCTGCTGGGCGAGGTGTTCGCCCGTGCCCGAGCGGCCTTCGGGCCGGACGTCGACCTGACCAGTACCTCCGCCCTGCGCAAGATCCTCGAGGTGAGCGTGCAGGAGGACGCGGAGATCTGGAAGCGGCTGGAGGACGGGTACTACGCCGGGTTCATCTCCACCGCGGACGGCGCGGGTCTGGACCTGCTGGGCGAGGACGTCGGGGTCGAACGGCTGCAGACCTTCGCCGCCGGCACGGTCACGCTCACCCTGAGCGGCGGCGTCCCGGGGCGGAGGTACACCGTGGGCGACGCCACCGTCGTGCTCTCGACCACCGTGCCCGGCCTGGCCTTCACCACCGACGGCGTGGTCACGCTGAGCACGACGGTGCCCAGCGTCGACGTGCCGGTGCGCTGCCTGACCCGGGGCAGCGTCGGCAATGTCCCGGCCGGCGACCTGACCGCGATCGACCCGGCCCAGCTGGCCGTCCACTTCGCCGACATCGCCCCGGCCACCGTGAGCGTGACCAATGCCCAGCCGTGCCAGGGCGGCGGCCTCGGTGAGCCCTCCGACGCCTACCGGGGGCGCCTGCTGGGCATCTCGCGCGCCCTGTGGACCGTCGACGCCGTCCGCCAGACCGTGCTGGCGGTGGACGGCGTGGTGGACGTGATGATCTCGGATCCCCTGGGCGGGGTGGACGTCAGCCAGTCCTACTTCGGGATCTTCGACTTCAGCGACCGGCTGTTCTCCGGCGAGCGCCGGATCGGGCAGGCCTACCGCTTCGACATCGTCGTGGCGCACGAGTACCGGTGGCCGTGGCAGACCACCGGCGCGGTCCCCGGGGTGGTCGACCGGGTGCGCGAGGCCGTCGACCGGGTCCGGCCCCCCGGCATCCATCCGAACATCCTCGAGGCCGACCACATCGACATCGGAGTGCGCGCCCGGGTCGTGGTCGAGCCCGGCTACGACCAGGCGGCCGTGCTGGCCCGCATCGTCGATCGGATCTCCGCGGCGACGGCGTCGCTGCGACTCGGCAGCGACGTGCTGTCGTCCCAGGTGATGCGCGCCTTCACCGACGAGCCCGGGGTGGTCGACGTGCAGGGTCTGCACCTGCGACGTGGCCCGGCCGGCTTCGGCCGGGTGACCCTGGGCAGCGTCGCGTTCCAGAGCCGGCCGGTCGAGGCGGCGGTCGGTGAGAACCTGCAGATGGGGCCGACCGAACTGGCCATGTTCCGGCCGGACTCCAGCCTGCTCGACCTCGACGTGGTGACCCCGTGACCGCGCCCACCAGCAGTCCTCCACCGGCGCTGGCCGCCATGGCCGGCCGGCTCACCGTGCCGTTCGCCCCGGGAGCCGACCAGCTCTGGCCGACGATGCAGCCGGGAGCATCCCCCGACGAGCTGCGGGTGGCCGGTTATGACTTCCGCGAGCACCAGGCCCGGTTCGACCGGACGCCCGAGGTCACCTACGTGCTGTACGCGGTGGAGCCCGCGCCCTCGGGCGCCGAGGTGAGCGTCGTCTTCGCCGACCCGGGTTTCGGTGCGGACGTCGTGGTTCCGGTGCCGGTGCCGCCCGGCGCGCGGATCGACGCCGGCGACTCCTTCGCCGTGCCGCTGCCGGCCGGTGCGACCGCGCAGACCCGGGTGATCGCCGTCCGCGAGGAGGTGAACGGCGCACCCACGCCGGTACCGGTGCTCGGCCGCTGGTCGCTGGCCGCCCTGCTCGGTACGACGGCGCGACTGCTGTGGGTGATCGGGGCCGAACGGGACTGCCTGTCCCGTCAGCGGGACCTGATCCGCCACCAGCGATCCGTGCAGACCGCCACCGGCAGCGGGCTCGACCTGCTCGGCGCCGATCTCGGTGTGCCCCGGTTCCCGCCGACGCCCTGCTCGGTCGACGCCGGCACGATCGTGCTCTACCACCTGGACGACGTTCCCGGTGCCGCCCCCGCGGTGCGCGACTCCGCCGCGGCCTTCCCCGGCCGGACGCCGCACCACGGAGCGCTCGCCGGCCCCGCGGGCGCGGTGGTGCTCGGCGGTCCCGGCCGCTATGACGGCGCCGCGGCCTTCGTCGGCCCGGGATCGATCACCGTGGCCGGCCACCCCGATCTCGACCTGCCCGCCGTCGGGGCGCTCACTGTGGAGTGCTTCCTCCGGCCTGCTCCCGGCTCGGCGCTGGGGGCCGTGCTCGCCCTGGGTGCCGCTGCCGGGCCCGGATGGTCGATCGAGGTCGGCGACATCGGGCTCGGTGTGCCGAGGGCGGTCCGGGCCTCGATCGCCGACGGCGCGACCAGCGTGGTGGCAGCCAGCGCGGTCAACCTGCCGACCGACCGGTTCAGCCATGTCGCCGCGACGCTCACCCGCGGGCCCACGGGCTCGACCTGGGCTCTGCACGTGAACGGGACCCTGGTCGCCACGGCCGACGCCACCGTGCTGGGCGCGATCGCCGGCGCCGGCGACCTGGTCATCGGCCCGGGGGCCGGCGACTTCCGCGGTGCGGTCGACGAGGTGCGGGTAAGCGGCGTCGCCCGCGCCGGCTTCCACCCGATGCTCGGCGAGGCCGACGAGCAGTACCGGCGCCGGCTCGGTCTGTTCCGGCGCTGGGTGCTGCCGACGCCTCGCGGGCTGCAGGACGTGCTCAACGCGCTGGTCCCCGAGATCGACGGTGTGGCCGAGCCGTTCGTCGTGGACGACGCCGACGGGGCCACGGCCGCCGGTCGCCGGCTGGTGCGGGTGTGGCCCAGGACCGTCGAGGTCCGGGACAGCATCGCCTCCGACGGCCGTCGCGGGGTGTCCGAGGCCGACCTGTGGCCGCGCGAGGCCGGCCTCGACCCTGCCTTGCTCGGCCGGCACGCCCATCCGCAGGTCACCTATCTGCCCCCCGGGCCCGAACCGGGGCGCGATCCCGCCCTGCCCGCCCCGGACCCCCACGTGATGCAGCCCCTGCCGGCCGCGGCGCTGGACCGGCTCGCAGGCCTGGTGGCCGCCCAGGGACTGGCCGGAATGCTCGTGGTGACAAGCGGTTTCGACCCCGCGGCCGCAGACAGCCGGGCGGACGGTCGGGCGGTCCTGCTCCGCCTGACGGCGCTCGGACCGGCCCGGCTGGCGGCGCTGGCGCACCGCGCCGGGTTCGACCTGGTCGAGCATCGCGACGGCCGCACCGTGTATGCCGCGTGCCGCCCGGGAACGCCCATGCTGGTCGGCCCCGCCGGGTCGGGGGGCCAGCTGCTGGCCGGTGAACTGCCCATGATGACCGTGGGCGACACCGCGACGATCACCCTGGCGCAGCCGTCGCCGACGTACACCCCGCCGACCCTGCCGGTCGATGCCGAGGTGCGTCACCAGATGATTCCGGCCTGGGCCGGGCGCGGCACCCTCGCCGTGGCGACGCCGACCCCGACCACAGCCGCCCTCACCGCCGTGGCACCTGGTGCACTGGCGCTGACCGCCGACATCGCCCGCGCAGGACGGGTGATGACCGTGTCCGGGGTGGTCCGGATCGTTCCCGCCCCGCTGCCCTCAGGCGCCTCGATCGCCGCCGACGGAACCCTCGGAGTCGACCTGACCGGGCTCGGTCCCGCCGAGCAGGACTTCGACCCGGCCTTCCTGGCCTTGGTGAACGACCCGCGGATCGACGTCGCGGCGGGACCCGACACCCGTCGCATGCAGCGCGGCTGCGCCCGCCGGCTGATCGCCCTGGCCGACCGGCTCCAGGCGGGTGGCGTGCCGGGGCGGATCAGGCTGGTCTCCGCCTATCAGCCCGCGGCGCCGCCGACCGCTCTGGAGTCCCGTGGGCGCCGCCTGGTGATCGGACACACGCAGCTGGCGATCGGGGAGCTCGCCGTCGAGGCGCACCTGGCGGGGTTCGGCTACGTCGCCCGCACCGGCGCCACGGTCGTCGTCGCCGAGCCCGCCTCCGACCCGGTGGGGATCAGCGGTCCGGCGGAGGTCGAGGTCGGCGCCATGATCACCCTGACCGTGTCGCCATCCCCCGGCGAGGTGTCGGCGAGGACGCGGCTCGGCTGGTCGAGCGGCCAGGTGGTGGCGACGGTGCCCGAGGAGACCGGGGTCGTGCTGACCTCGACGGCCGACCCCGACGCCACGGTGGTCGGCGCCGCGCCCGGGCAGGCCTGGGTGCAGGCCACCCTGCGCGACGTGGACGCCGCAGGGCCCTACGCCGTCACCGTCCGGCTCCGGCCGGAACTGGCCGCCGCCCGGATCTCCCGCGACGACTACTACCTGTTGATGAATGCGCTGAAGACGCTGCATCCCGTGGGCGTGGAAGTGCGGACCGAGGCGATCCGCTCCGCGGTCGTCGAACTGGCCGACACCCCCGACGGGATCGACCCCAGCTTCACCTACCCGGCGTTCCGGCTGCACCGGGCAGCGGCCGCCTCGAGAAGGAGGACGACAGACGATGGCTGACGTCAGCTTCACCCCGACCTTCAAGCACACACCCTGGGTCGACAACCGTGACCGGGTGCAGGCCGGCGGGCCGAACGGGTTCAACGCCCGCTTCGCCGCCCTGGAGAGCGACCTGCAGAACCTGGCCGGCGTCGTCACCGAGATCGACGGCGTCCTGGACACCCTCGGCGAGGGCCCGGCGGCGGTCGAGCACGTGCTCACGCTGCCGCCGATGCTCTCCCCGACCACCAGCTCTGCGCCGTGGTCGCTGGATGCCTCCGGCTATGCGGTACGGCCCGCCCCGCAGATCGCGTTGTCCGGCATCGCGCCGGCCGTGATCCCGAACGGGGTGCGGCTGACCACCTTCCGCGCCTCCGGGGTGAACAGCGGGGCCGGCCTGCTGCGGATCAGTCTGATGCGTGCGCGGCTGCTCGGGGCACCCAGCCCGGCCGACCGGCTGGCCCGGGTCACCGGCGACCAGGGCGCACCGTTCGACACCTCGGTCGCCGTCGACGCGGCGATGACCACCGTGGACACCACGATCTTCCGCTACTTCGTCCTGGCCACCCTGGACAACGCCTCGACCGCCGACACGGTCGCGCTGTCGGGGTTCCGGATCACCTACCTCGCCTGACCACCCGCCGACACCACGCTCGGCCCCACCCGCGGAGGACCGCATGTCCAGCCTGTTCATCAAGATCGATTTCGGCAATGCCGGAGCCAGCGACACCGGGACCCGGCCCTACACCGGCACCACGCCGCTGTGGAACAACGCCAGCATGTGGTTGGACGGCGGGCCATCCCAGACCGAGACGAACGTGGGCAACCAGACGCTGATCCGGGTCCGGGTGTCGAATGCCGGCCAGGCACCGGTGGAAGCGGTGAACGTCGATGCCTACGTGTTGAATCCGTTCGTCGGCCTGTTCAACCCGAACAACGCCATCCGCCGGTTGAGCGGGTTCGCGAACACCATCACCCCGGGGTCGGGCTCGTCGTCCGCGCTCGACCCGCACGTGGTGACCTGCAGGATCCAGGACCCCGTGCAGGGGCCGATCGCGTGGACGCCGACCTCGACCGAACTGGCGAACACCGTCAACGGCAGCGGTCACCTGTGCATGGTGGCGAACGCCTATGCGGAGAACGACGGAGGGGTGCTCAACGACACCACGCCGTTCAACGTCGCCGGTGACCCGCACCAGGGCCAGCGCAACATCACCCTGCTGGCAGCCCAGCAGCTGCGAGCCTTCCACTTCGACGTCGCCGCGGCGCCTCAGGGCGAGGTCGCCGCGCTGGACTTCCACCAGCTGCCGGCGGCCCTGGCCCTGGGCGCGGGTGAGCGGTGGCTGATGCGTTCCCGGGGGAACATCGCCCTGGCTCGCGACCTGTCCTGGGTGGGCCTGGCACTGACCGGGCGACCGGGGCGACCCAAGGTGCCGTTGTCGTTCTCGCGCAAGGCGATCCGGGGATCCATCGAGCTGGAGGGACTGGGCAGCGCCGCCCTGCAGGACCTGGCGCGGGCCACCCGGCGAGCAGAGCGGACCACCGGGTTCCGGGCCGCGGGTCGCGGAGAGGACTGGGGTGAGGGCCGCCTGGTGTTCGGCGTGGACGGTGACTCCAGGCCCGCTGTCCTGCGCCTGGAGCGCTCCGACCAGCCAGGCTCGGTGCAGGCCTTCGACATCGTGCAACGCGACCGCCGCGGCACCGTGCTCGGCGGCCTGCGCGTGCTGTCGATCGCCCGGTAACCGGCGGCAGGGACCCGTCGTGCCCGTCATCCACTGCCATGTGCCGATCACCGTTCGGGTGTACGGCCTGCCCGACGACGACACCGTGGCCGAACTCGCCCGCGCCGTGCGGCGCCAGGTCGCGGCCCGGGTGGCGCAGGCCGAACAGGTCCTGGCCCGGCGGCGGGCCGATCAGGGCGACCCGCAGTGGATGCCCCGGGAACGGGGTGACCAGGGGCCCGGGGCGAGCGGCCCTCCGCTCGATCTGGAGCCCGCGCGGGAGGCCTACGACCCGGCCCGGGACACGCCGGACGGCTACGCGATCCCCTCCTACGACCACGCCGGCCGGCCCGTGGCCGTCCCGCTCAAACGGGTGATGGTCCCGGGCCGGGACTGGCGGGTGCTGCGGGCGATGACGACATCCATGACCGTCTCCACCTACCTGGACCTCGCAGCGATGATCGGCGGCCCCGATCGCGGCCGGTGGCGGGCTCGGCGGGTGCTCTACGACGACCTCGCCGCGGACCGCCGCCACGTCACCGTATGGCTGGTCGAGACGCACGTGACCACCACCCTGGGCGAGCTCGGCGAGGCCGTGTACGCCAGGGCGGCCGAACTGCATCACCTGGGCCCTGGGCAGCTGCTGGCACACACGGCCAGCCCGTTCGAGGGTCACCGTCAGGTACTGGCCCTCGGCGACGCCGGCGGCCAGGTGAACAAGCTGCCGTCGATGGTCAAGCGCAACGCCCGACGGGTCCTCGGCTCCGGAGAGGCGACGGAGCTGCTGCACGGGGCCCGCATGCTCTTCTCGTTCATGACCCTGCCCGCGATCACCCCGGCGTCACAGCTCGACCTGGGCGGGCTGACCACCCGCGAGCTGCGCCTGGCCGACGCGACGGTGTTCGTCGACACCGCCGACTTCGAGTCCCTCTTCTCGCTGCCGTGGCAGGCCTACCTGGACGAAGCCGGCAGCCGAGGGATCCGGGTGGATCTGCTGCCGATGCGGGTGCGGGCCAACAGTTCCGAGGCAGCAGTCAGGCTGCTCGCCGAGCAGGCCTACACCCAGGCCGGACCGGATCCCGCGCCGGCGGACTCGGTGCCCGCCGTCCGGCTGTTCGACTCCGACGCGGTGGACGCACCGCACGTGGTGGCCGACGTCGCGCTTGCCTTCGAGCACTCCCTCGCGGAGCTGCGTCCGGGGCGGGACAGCAAGAACCCTGCCGCGGGGCCACGCGTCACGCCGGGCACGTTCCAGGTGCTCACGGTCGCCCACGTGCCCGCGGACGCCGAGACCCGGGGGGCGGCGATGCAGCGTCCGAAGGGGCGTGAGCTGGCCGCCCGGCTGCGGGTTCTCCTCGCCGGCGACCCGGGCGACCGGCAGTGGAAGTACCGGGCGCTGGACGCCCTGCCGTCCACGTCGTCCGGCGGCGACGTGGACGCCACCCGCCCGCCGGGCGGAACGCTGTTCGAGTACGTCCTGATCGACCTGGACGCGAGCGGGGACCTGGACCGCCTGTTCGACACCGTCGAGGCGACCGGGTGGGTCACCCTGCAGATGCGACTGATGCTGCTGTGCGCCGGCACGCGCTATCACACGCACGCGCGGGCGGAGCGCCTGCGCACCCGGCTGCAGGAGCGGGCCCTCGCGGTGCGGGAGAACACCTACCGGGAGACGGTGGACGCGACCACACTCGGGGGCCTGGACCTCGACCGTGATCCCGACGCCCGGGTGTCCATCGGCGTGCCGGGGCGCAACGTGCTCGGCGACGTGCGGTCGGTCTATCTGACCGAGCGGGACGTCAAGACCATCAAGGACGCCGCGGCGACCCGCCTCCGGCAGGGCCTGGAGCAGGTCCGCCCCGAGCTGGTCGCCGACCTCGCCACCGGCCGGATCGCCGGTGACCTGAGCCCGGACGACTTCCTGCGCGAGGCGCTCGCCCGCGCTGCGCAGAAAGCGGGGATCAGCGACGACGACTTCGAGACCCGTACCGTGCAGCGAAGCATCCGGGTCACCTCGGTCACCCGCCGGGACCGATACCTGCTCCCATCGTGGGACGTCACCTTCGAGTTCGTCGAACGCGTCGAGGGCACCACCGAATGGACGGCGGTCAGCGGCTCGGTCACCGAGTCGGCCGACGACTTCGAGGCCCGCCTCATCTACTGGCGGCTCGGCCGGGCCGGTGAGTTCTACCAGGCGATGGGGATCGCGATCACGGTCGTCGGAGTGGTCCTGGTGGCCTGGGAGGTGGGCCTGATCGCTGCCCTGGTGGAGGTCGCCGGCGGCACTGCCGCCGTGCTCACCTCGATCGCGATCAGCGAACTGATCTACATCGTCAGAGTGATCTTCTTCGACGCCAAACTGACCCTGGAAGGCTTCCTGATGGCCGGCGTCGAGGGATACCTGATGGCGCTGGGCTTCCGCGCCGGCACGCTTGCCGCAGCCCCCATCGGCCGGGCGATCGGCGCGGCCAGCCTGCGCCGGGTGTGGACCGGCGTCGTCCTGGAGAAGCTAGTCCGGGGCGTGGTCGGTGGGGGAGTGACCGCCGGACTGCAGCTGTTCGCCCGCGACCTGGTCGACGTGATCGTCCGCGACGGACGCTTCCACGCCATCACCGACTACGTGCGCGCCATGACCCACGGTGCGGCGCTCGGAGCGCTGGCCGAGTTCACCGTGGCCCCGCTGTTCCGGGCGGTGGCGACGCGCGCCACTGCGGGGGTCGCCGAATTGGTCGCGGCGATCCGCCGGGAGGGCTTCTCGGTCAACCAGTTCGTGTCCGCCTCCACCGAGGCGCTGGCCACCCTGCGGCGCACGATGAGCACCCTTGCCTCCGCCGAGGCGGTCGCCGACCTGGCGGCAGCCTTCCGGGCCAAGATCATCGATCTGCTCGACACCTGGGCGCCGAACTTCGTGGCCCGGCGGGTGCTGGAGATCTCCGGTGCCACCTTCACCGCCGAGGCGTCGGCCGGGTTGGGCAAGTTCCTGCAGGCGGCCGAGCAGCCCGCGAACAGTGAGGCGGCGCGACGGCTGGCGGCCACCTTCGCCGGCAACCCGCAGCAGGCGGTCTACCTGATGGAGGTGCTCAACAGCCTGGACGACGCGGCCGCCCGGAGGCTGATGACCGGCACCTTCGGCACGTCCTCGGACATGGCGGCCTTCCTCGCCAGGATCGCCAAGTACACCCCGGATCAGCAGCGGGGCATCCTGACGCTGCTGCAGGAGGCCGACCTCGTGGCGCGTCCCGCCGTGGCCGGGGCGGGCGCGGCGCAGGTCTGGGAGGAGCAGTGGCAGGCCGCGTTGCGCATCGGGGCGTCCGCGACCCGGGTCGAGGCGGCCAATCTACGACGACAGGCGGAACGTCTGCTCGAGGATGCCGTCGCCCGCAGCGCCGACAACGCCCGGCGGGCCGATGCGTTGCTGGCCCGTGCCGCCGAGCTGGAGACCCAGGCTGCAGAACGGGAAGCCCTGAGCCGCAGCCTGGCCGGCGGGGTAGATCCTCGCCCGCCACCGACCGGGGTGCCCCGGCCCGGGCTGGGCGCCGACGATGAGATCGAGGCCTATCTGGATCGGGAGTTCGCAGCTCTGGAGGCGGGAACCGGCGGCCGGCCGCAGGCGTGGATCCGGCTGCCGGCCCATCGGGGACTGACCCCGCCGGAGAGTGATGCCCTGCATCGCCTGGTGTTCACCAGCCGGTCGGGCAACCCGGTGGTGTTCCGAGTGGAGGGCGGGACCGGGGCGGCCCGCAGTCGTGAGTTCATCCGGATCGGCGGCGACGGGAACGTCTCGATCGGCACCGACGGCAAGGACCTCAACCTCAACGTCGGCTCGTTCGAGCGGGCCGTCGAGTTCATCCTCGAGCACCGGCCCGGCGCGCAGCTGAAGGTGTTCGAGGTCGAGGCGGGGTGGCTGCGCGCGTTGCGCGGGGCGGCGGTGCCTGAGCAGGGCAGGGCGGCCACGGTGCTGCAGCTCGATCCGGCGACCGGGCAGCCGATCGGCCCGTTGCCGCGGGCCGGCGCCCTGTCGGACGTGAAGGGTCTCGCCCGCACCGTGGACACCCGTCAGGCTGTCGATCAGCTCCAGCTCGACGCTGGCCTGGTCCGCGAGCTCGGCGAGTTCGTCGTGCCCGGCAGCGGGCGCGTGCTGGAGTTCGTGGCCAGGACCAGGACCGGGGGAGTGAGCCGATGAGCGACGTCGTCCGCATCGTGCACCCGCCGACCGCCACGACGGCGGACGACGCCCTGTCCCGGCGTCTGGCAGATCTGGTGGTCAGCGCCGTCCTGGCCGCCGCTACGGATGCAACAGACCCAGACGAGTCGCGTACCTGACCGCCGTCACCCGGTCGTTGCAGCCGATCTTGCGATACATCTGCTCGAGGTGCTTGTGGACCGTGCGTCGGCTGATGCCGCACCGCCGGGCGACCGCCTCCGCCGTCAGACCGTCCGCCACCAGGAGCAGGATGTGGTTCTCCCGAGGGGTGAGCACCGGTGCCACGTGGGCCGGTTCCCATTGCGCGGCAACGGTGATCAGGACCGGAAGCACCATGTCGGCGATCGCCGCATCCGTGGCGTCGAACCCAGTGGAGGAGGCGAACGCCAACGCATGCGAGCCGGAATCAGTGCGGTCCAGGAGGATTCCCATCCACTCGCTGCGGGCCGCGGGGTGAACTGGGGGCATGAGCGCCGGCCGGTGTGCGGAGGCAGTGCTCAGGAAGGCCGGCCAGGGGCCTTGAGCCGGCGCGGAATCCTCCGAGGGGGACGGCCAGACGCGCCGCATCCTCAGCCGCCTGGGCGGAGTGTCGGCCAGGAGCCACACGGCGTCGCAGCGCAGTGCTCGCGCCACCGCCGTGATGTCACCCCGGGTCTCCTGCATCGGCCGGCCCTCCCTCAGTGCCTTCCCCAGCAAGGAGCACTGACGCCCGGATTCGATACACCCGGCCGGCGTCTCACATCGCGCGGGAGATGCCGGGCAGGCGCACCACGAGCGCACCGACGGCGAACGACCCCGCGACACCGAGCACGCCGACGAACAGGTACTCGGCCTCCGGGGGCCAGGCCACATTGTGGGTGACCAGCACCAGTTCCACCAGCACCACCTGATGGACGACGAACGCCGCGAACGCGGCCCGGCCCAGGGCCCTGCCCAGCCGGCCCTGGTGGTTCACCCGGCGACGGAAGACGTCGATCAGCCACAGCGACATCGAGATCGCGAGCACCCCCTCGAACGCCGTGACGACGAAGGACTGCCAGGCACCGCCGCCGAAGAAGAGGTTGATGTCCGCCCCTGTGGCGCTCGCCGCGCCGACGAACACCGCGGTGCCGGCGACGGCCGCCCAGGCCGCACGGAACAGACCGCGCGTCATGGCCGGGGAGAGATGCTCGAACCACCCGTGCTCCCCGCCGAGCACCCCCAGCGTGAACCCGACCACCCAGGCAGGTGCCTGCGCGAGGTTGAGGTGCCAGTACTCCACGCCGATCGGTGCCTCGATCCGTACCAGGTACGACGCGACGCACACGATGCCGCCGGCGAGCACCAGGCAGGACGCCCGCACCGGCGATGAGGCGACGGCCGCCGAGGGGCGAACGGTGCGAATCAGTGCATAGGCCGCCGAGAGGGCGAGCAGCACGCCGAGGAACCAGGTCGGTCCGGGGACGATCTCGCTCCAGACCTCGACAGCGAAGCGCCAGAAGCCCTGGGTCCAGCCGGCGTTCTCCGGATCCGCGTACTCGACGATCGGACTCAACACGATCATGAAGAACGCCATCGGGATGCCCAGCCGCACCGTTCGATCGGTCAGGAACCGACGCAACCCCTTGCGCGCCAATGAGGACGGCGTGAACATGCCGGCGATGACGAAGAACAGTGCCATGCCGAACATGCCCCCGATCACCTCGGTCGCGCTGAGCAGGCTGAGCAGCGGCTCGCGGATCGGCGGTTCGTCGAAGACCCAGGTGGACATCCCGGTCCAGGCCATGGTCACGTGCGCGATGATCACGCCGATCACCAGGACGACCTTCAGGTTGTCGGCGTAGGCCGTCCGGCTGCGCGGGGTCCGAGCCGCCACCGCGACCGGAGGGTGCTCGACGAGGCCTGGCACCCACCTCACCTCACTTCGGTGGGCGATGCCCTCAGCCCATCACCGCCCACGACCGGGCGACAGAGCCGATGGTCTGCAGTCGTGGCGCGGTGGCGGAGCGCCAGCGCGGTCGAGGAGCAGACCGCGACCATGCACGAGATGAACATCGGGATCAGCGCAGGCCAGCGCCAGGAGCTGAGCAGGCTGAGCGAGCAGCTCCCGGCCGGCGTCTCCGCCCTCCTCCCCGCCCCAACCTGCTTATGCTCCGCGGGGGTACACGAAAGCGGCCTCGAAGACGCCGATTCATGTACCCCCACGGAGCATGAGCAGGTTCTGGGAGGATGCGGACGCCCGTTCGGCGTCCACCCTGGAGGGTCCATGTCCCGTCGCGAGTTGATCGATCCTGAGTCGCGTATTCCGCTCGACGCGCTGCTCGAGGCGCTGCCAGGCGGCTTCAACGCCATCCCCGACATCGTCGCCCGCCGGGCCACGGTCACCGCTGTGCTGGCCACGATCGAGGTGCCGCCGAACCCGAACGTCACCTCCGAGGACCGCGCCGTTCCCGGCCCGGACGGCGCACCCGAGGTCATGGTCCGGATCTACCGGCCGGTGGCCGCGGCGGACGGCGCGCGCCCGGGCATCTATTTCATCCACGGCGGCGGCATGGTGCTGGGCGACATCGAGGGCGAAGACCCCGTCGCCACCATGATCTGTGACGCCGTCGGGGCGGTGGTGGTCTCGGTGGAGTACCGCCTCGCGCCCGAGCATCCCCACCCGGCCCCGGTCGAGGACTGCTACGCCGGCCTGGTCTGGATGGCGCGCAACACTGCCGAGCTCGGGATCGACCCGGCGCGGCTCGCCGTCTACGGCGGCAGCGCCGGCGGTGGGCTCGCCCTGGGCACAGCGCTGCTGGCGCGCGACCGCGGGTTCCCCTCGCTGGCCTTCCAGATGCCGATCTACCCGATGATCGACGACCGGAACGAGTCCGCGTCCAGCCACGAGATCACCGACATCGGCATCTGGGACCGCTCGGGCAACCTCGAGGCCTGGGCCTGGTACCTCGGCGGGGCCGAGGCGGACCAGTACGCCGCGCCTGCGCGCGCGCAGGACCTGTCCGGCCTGCCGCCCACCTACATCGACGTCGGCACGGTCGACCTGTTCCGGGACGAGGACATCGCCTTCGCCGCCCGGCTGATGCAGGCTGGGGTGCCCACCGAGCTGCACGTGAACCCGGGCAGTTACCACGCCTCAGAGGTCTTCGCGCCGGACGCCGCTCTCACCCAACGCATCTGGGCCCGGCGGATCGAGGTTCTGCGCCACGCCCTACTCTGACGGCATGGGGAGAAGCGGGACGATGCAGGGACCGACGACGGACGGCGCCTCCGACGCCCACCCGTGGTGGACCTCGGCAGCGGTCTACCAGATCTACCCGCGCAGCTTCGCCGACTCCGACGGCGACGGCATCGGCGACCTGCCCGGCATCACCGCGCGGGTCGGCTACTTGGGCGACCTCGGCGTCGACGTGATCTGGCTGTCGCCGGTCTACCCCTCGCCGCAGGACGACGCGGGGTACGACATCAGCGACTACCAGGACATCGAGCCGGTCTTCGGCACCCTGGCCGACTTCGACGAACTGCTGGCCGCCGTGCACGGGCGCGGAATGAAGCTGGTGATGGACCTCGTCGTCAACCACACCAGCGACGAGCACCCCTGGTTCGTCGAGTCACGCTCGTCGGCCGACAACCCGAAACGCGACTGGTACTGGTGGCGGCCGGCCCGCGCCGGCATGGCCCCCGGAACCCCCGGGGCGGAACCGACCAACTGGGGCGCGGCCTTCAGCGGCTCGGCGTGGCAGTTCGACGAGGCGACGGGGGAGTACTACCTGCATCTGTTCTCCCGCAAGCAGCCCGACCTGAACTGGGAGAACCCGCAGGTCCGCCAGGCGGTCTACGCAATGATGCGGTGGTGGCTGGACCGCGGCGTGGACGGCTTCCGGATGGACGTCATCAACATGATTTCCAAGGACCCCGCCCTGCCCGACGGGCCCACCACCGCCAGCGGGGGATGGGGTGACGGCAGCGCGTTCTCCCTGAACGGGCCGCGGATCCACGAATTCCTGCAGGAGATGCACCGCGAGGTCTTCGCCGGCCGGCCCGGGCAGTTCCTCACCGTGGGGGAGATGCCCGGATCCACCGTCGAACAGGCCCGGCTCTACACCGACCCGGCCCGCCGGGAGGTCGACATGGTCTTCCAGTTCGAGCACGTCGCGCTCGACCAAGGGGACGACCAAGTGGGATGTGCACCCGCTGCGGCTGAGGGACCTCAAGGCCTCCCTGGGCCGGTGGCAGACGGGCCTGGCCGAGACCGGCTGGAACAGCCTGTACTGGAACAACCACGACCAGCCGCGCGCGGTCTCCCGGTTCGGTGACGACGGGGTGCACCGGGTGCGGTCGGCCAATCTGCTGGGAACCCTGCTGCACCTGCACCGTGGAACCCCCTACGTCTACCAGGGCGAGGAACTGGGCATGACCAACGCCCCGTTCGCCGGCATCGAGGACTTCCGCGACATCGAGTCGGTCAACCACTACGCCGAGGCGGTCGACGCGGGGCGGAGCCCGGAGCAGGTACTGCCGGCGCTGCGCGCCATGAGTCGCGACAACGCCCGCACTCCCATGCAGTGGAACGCCTCGGCGCACGCCGGTTTCACCACGGGTGAGCCCTGGATCCCGGTGAACCCGAACCACACCGAGATCAACGCCGCCGCGGCTGTCGCCGACCCGGACTCGGTCTGGCACCACTACCGGGCCCTGATCGCGTTGCGGCACAACGAGCCTGCCGTGGCACACGGCGACTTCACCATGCTGCTGCCCGATCACGAGCAGATCTACGCCTTCACCCGACGCCTCGGCGACGTCGAACTGCTGGTGCTGGCCAACGTGTCCGGCCGGACGGCGGTGGCCGATCAGATCCCGGACGCCGCCGCCTGGGAACGCGCGAAGGTGCTGCTGACCAACGCCCCGGCCCCGGAGCCCTCCCAGCATCGGCTCTCCCTGCGGCCCTGGGAGGCCCGCGTCTGTCGTCGCGTGCGGGCGAAGGGCCCGCCGCACGGCATGGAGTAGGTCAGAAGCGCGTGCCGGCCAGGTCGCTGATCGAGACGATCACCGCGGTGACCGTGCCCTTGCGCAGCAGGGGCACCATGGCGAGGTCGACGGTGAGCAGATGACCCTCCTCCGAGAGGAGCGTCTCGTCGTAGCGCACCACCTCACCGGCGGCGGCGAGATCGATCGCGTCCTTCAGACGTGCCTGGACGATCGAGCTCCAGGACCACCACGAGGACTCCCAGAAGGGGAAGCCGGTGGCCTTGCTGCCCCGCAGGAAGCCCGTCTGGTGCGTCGTCCGGTTGGCCTCCACCAGGGTCCCGCTCACGGTCAGCAGGCCCACGAAACTGCCCAGCCCGGCAGCGGAGTTCACGGCGTGAGAACGCCTCGACGGGCGACGGCGGGAGGTCAGGAGCTCGATCATGGGGACCCTGTCTGGTGTGTTCGTGTCGGTGAAGGTGTCGGTCAGGGTGGGCAGGCTGTCGGAGACCCCGGCCAGGGTGAGCATCCGGGACACGCGCGGCTGCGGGCCGCGGAAGCAGAACCGCTCGGGTGGCCCGGTCAGGGACGGCCGTAGGGGAGAGATGGTCATGACGCCCGTTTCCCATGCACAAGATCTTCATGCGCTACCGGGTCTGGGGTAACACGTCGGCCACCTGCGGTCACCGACCTCCACCGCCTCGTGGAATGCGTCGTTCATTGGTCAATCTACGCTCGGCGGGCCACCGGGCCCAGCGATCCACGGGATCGTAGGGATCTTTCCGGTGGGAACCGGGTGAGTTCCACCACCGCGGCTCGATCAGCGGGCGTAGACCTGGCGGCCCCCGACGTAGGTGGCCTCGACCGTGGTGAGACCGATCTCCTCGGCCGGCGCGGCGAAGGGGTCGCGATCGAGCACCACGACGTCGGCCAGACGGCCGACCGCGATGGTGCCGGCGTCGTCCTGGCGGTTCACCCAGGCCGACCCGGCCGTGTAGGCGGCCAACGCCGAGCCGAGGTCGAGCCGCTGTTCGGGTAGGAACGCCTCGTACTCGCCCTCGGCGTACCCGGGCGCCGACCGGCGGTTGACCGCGACATGGATCGCGGACATCGGGTTGGGCGTGCTCACCGACCAGTCCGAGCCGGACACCAGCGTCGTGCCGGCCCGCTGCAGGTCGCCCCACGGGTACTGCCAGGCGTCCCGCGGGGGGCCGAGGAAGGGCAGGGTGAGGTCGACCATCTGCGGCTCGAGCGCGGCCCACAGCGACTGCATGTTCGCCGCCACGCCCAGGGCCCGGAACCGGCGAACGTCCTCGGGGTGCACGACCTGCAAGTGGGCGATGTGGTGTCGGCTGTCGCGTCGTCCGTTGGCGGTGACCGCAGCCTCGATCGCGTCGAGCGCCTCGCGCACCGCCCGGTCACCGATGGCGTGGAAGTGCACCTGGAACCCTGCGGCGTCGAGCTGCGGCACCGCCTGCGCCAGCACCTCGGGCGGAACGAAGGAGATCCCCGAGTTGTCCGTGCGGTGGCCATGGCAGTCCAGGTAGGGCTCGAGCATCGCCGCGGTGTAGTTCTCGGCCACGCCGTCCTGCATGATCTTCACGCTGGTCGCCCGGAAGCCGTTCCCGCTCAAGGCTTCCCGGCGTTCGAGCAGCTCGGGGATCTGCTCCACCCCGCGCGAGCGGTCCCACCACAGGGCGCCGACCACCCGACCGGTGAGCACGCCGTCCGCAGCTGCCTGGGCGTAGATCGGCCCGGGGTCGCCGTAGTCGCCGTAGGCCCCGACGATCGCGTCCTGCCACCCGACCACGCCGAAGGAGTGCAGATAGGCCTGACCCAGGTGCAGCGCCTGCACCATCTCCTCCGCTGAGACCGCCGGCAGCAGCCGGCTGACCAACGCCATTGCGCCCTCGTGCAGGGTGCCGGTGGGCGTGCCGTCGGGTCGCGCTCGATCCGCCCGTCGGCGGGGTCCGGGGTGTCGCGGTCGATCCCGGCCCGGTCCAGAGCCGCCGAGTTGGCCCAGGCGCCGTGCCCGTCCCGGTTGGCCAGGAAGGCCGGCCGGCTGCCGGTGACCCGGTCCAGATCCTCGGCCCGCGGCGTGCCACCGGGGAAGGCCGACATCTGCCAGCCGCTGCCCCGCACCCATTCCTGGTCGGGGCGCTCGGCGACGAAGCCGGCGATGGCGTCGAGGTACTCGGGAGCCGTGGCGTACTCGGCCAGGTCGCACTGCAGCATGGTCAGCCCGCCCCACACCGGGTGCACATGGGCGTCGGTGAATCCGGGCACGAGCATCCGCCCCGTTCAGGTCGATCACCTCGGTGCCCGGTCCGCGCAGGTCGAGCACGTCGGCGTGCCCCGACGGCGATGATCTGGCCGCCGCGCACGGCCGTTCCGGTGGCCCAGCTCCGGGCGGCGTCCGCGGTGAACACCGGGCCGCCGGTGAAGATCAGGTCTGCGTGGGTCATCACAGCTCCTAGCTCAGACGGAGGTCAGACGCCCGACATGTTGCGAGCGATGTCGGTGGCGGAGTCCCCGGCGCGGCGCAGGACGAGGGCGGCCAGGGACAGGGCCACCAGGGTGAAGAGCATCATCACGGTGGAGACGGCGGCGATCTCCGGCCGCAGCCCCGACCGCAGCGCGCTGAGCACGAACACCGGCCATGGCGTGGCCCCGGAGACCTGCACGAAGGCCGAGATGACTGTGTTGTCGAGGCTGAGGGTGAACGAGAGCAGCGCGCCGGCCAGCACCGCCGGCATCACCAGGGGCAGGGTGATCCTGCGGAAGGTGCGCAGCGGCGGGGCGTAGAGATCGGCCGAGGCCTCCTCCAGGTTCGCCTCCACACCGGTCAGCCGGGCGCGGACCAGGAACGTCACCACCGCCGTGGCGAACAAGGAGTGCCCGATCACCAGGCGCACGATGCCGTCGTTGAGCGGGGCGATCCCGGCGTCCTGGCCGAGGAAGACCATCCAGGGCAGCAACGCCACGGCGTCCACGATCTCGGGGGTCACCGACAGCACGATCAGCAGCAGCACGAAGGGCGGCGACCAGCGGCCACCGAACCGGGCCAGCGCGATCCCGGCCAGCGTGCCCAGCGCAGTCGCCACCAATGCGGCGATCAGCCCGGATCGCACGCTCACCCATACCGCGGCGGGGATCGCCGGCTTGTCCAGCATCGCCTGGTACGCCTCGACCCCGAAGCCGGACCACTGTGCCATCAGCCGGCCGGTGTTGAACGAGTGCACGACCACCACGGCGATCGGGGCGAACAGGAAGGCGAATACGCCGACGCCCCACAGCTGCAGCAGGCGGTCGCCGAGCGACCTCCGTCGCCGGGCAGGGGCGGACGGCGCGCCGCTCACGAGGCGACCTGCGGGGGGATGACCACCCGGTGGCGGTGCCGGCCGGGCCAGCCGAGCGCCCACACGGCGGCGGCGACCACGGCGACGCTGGCCAGGATGGTCAGCATCAGGATGACGGCCATGGCAGACCCGAGGGCCCAGTTCTGGGCGGTCTGGAACTGTGCGGCGACCAGTTGCCCGGCCATGTTGCCCCTGGCCCCTCCGAGCACGGTGGCGGTGATGTAGTCGCCCATCAACGGGATGAACACCAGCAGCGATCCTGCGATGATGCCGGGGCGGGCCAACGGGATGGTCACCCGGACGAAGGTGCGCACCGGGCTGGCACCGAGGTCCTGGCTGGCCTCGCGCAGCCCCTCGCTCACCCGGTCGAAGGCGACGAACAGCGGCAGGATCATCAGCGGCAGATAGTTGTAGACCACGCCGATCAGCACTGCGGTACGGGTGTAGAGGATGTCCAACGGCGTGTCGGTAATCCCGATGCCGCGCAGCAGCCGGGAGAGCCAGCCCTCGGGGGCGAGGATCACCTGCCAGCCGATGGTGCGGACCAGGAAGTTCGTCCAGAACGGGATCATCACGGCGGCGAGCAGCCAGCCGCGCCGCTCGGGACGGGCCTTCACCGCCATCCAGTACGCCGCGGGCAGGGCGACCATCAGACAGATCAGGGTGCCGAACCCGCCGACCCACAACGTGTTCCGGAACGTGGCGAAGAACGTCGGCGACAGTGCCTCGCGGTAGCGGTCCAGCGAGAGCACGTCGTTGGCGTGGGTGCCGAAGATGCCCGGCTTGTAACCGAAGCTGTACCAGGCCACCAGGCCCACCGGCGCCACGAAGAAGGCGATCAGCCAGAACCCCGCCGGCCAGGCCAGCAGCTGCCCGGCCAGGCGTGCACGTCGCGGGCCCGCCGCGCCGATCGGTCTAGCCACCGGCAGCGGCCTTCGCCTTGACCTTGTTCCAGATGTCGACGTGGCGCTGCTGGGCCGAGGTGATCTCGCCGTTCTTCATCGTCGCCAGCTGCTCGGGGGTGAAGAAGACCATGTCCAGCCGTTTCAGCCCGGCCTTCTCCGCGGCGGCCTCGATGCCCAGGGCGCCGGTGTGATAGCCGATGTAGTCGACCTGCTTGAGCTGGTTGGCCGGGTCCATCGTGTAGTTGATCCAGGCATGAGCCGCCTCGGGGTGAGGCGCCCCGGCCACGACCGTCCAGTTGTCCATCCAGAGCTCGGTGGTGGGCGACCCGAGCACCCACTTCCACCGCTCCGGGGTCTTGCTCTCGGAGATGCCGATCCGGGCATCGCCGTTCCAGGCGTGCATCAGCACGTGGGTGCCCTGGGGGATGGCACCACCGCCCGGGTAGGAGTCGAAGGCGGCCACGTGCGGAGCGATCTTGTCGAGCATGAACGCCTCCGCGGCGTCCAGCTGCGCGGCGTCCGTGGTGTTCCAGTCGATGCCGTTGGCCCAGAAGTAGGCCGAGGTGAGCTCAGCGGGGTCGTCCAGCAGGGAGGTCTTGCCGCTGGCCTCCTTCTGCGCGCAGTCGAGGAAGTCGGCCCAGGTCTTCAGCTCCCGCTTGACCACTCCTGTGTCGTAGACGAACCCGGAGGTGCCCCAGGCCTTGCAGACCGAGTAGTCGTTGGTGGGGTCCCAGGCCTGGCCGAGGAACTTCGGGTCCATATGCTTGAGGTTGGGCAGCAGATCGCGGTTGATCCTCTGCAGCAACCCGTTCTGGACCATCTGCGGGATGTAGGTGCCGGTGGGCACGACGATGTCGTAGCCGCCGGTGCCCTTGGCCGCCACGAGCTTGGAAATCATCTCCTCGTTCGAGCTGTACGAGTCGAGGGTGATCTTGGGTCCCTTGTCGGTGGTGAACGCCTTGATCACGTCGGGGGAGTCGTACTCGCCCCAGGTGTAGATGCTCAACGCGTCCTCGAGGGCGCCTCCCGAGGCGGCAGGGCTCGCCCCGGTCGATGCAGCGGACGAGCCGCTGCCGCCGCTCGAGCAGCCGGTGAGCACTCCGGTCGCTCCGGCGGCGGCCAGCGCGAGGAAGTTCCGACGGTTCAGCTCCCGGGTGATCGCTCGAGCGGCCTTGGTGCCGGCCAGGATGCGCGTGGTGTCAGTCATGATCACTCCACAGTCGTCGGGTCGTCGGCGAACAGCAGCACTCGTTCGGCGGGCCAGAAGGCACGGACCCGTTTGCCAGGAGCGATGTGCGGGGCCTGCGGCGTGGGCCGCCGGGCCAGGACGGCGAGGTCGGGTGTGACCTGCACGACGAACTGGATCGTCTCGCCCAGGTGGGAGATCCCGATCAGGGTGCCGGTGACCGAGTTCTCCGCCGGGTCGGCCGTGGCGGCGGCCACCTCGATGTCCACCGATTCGGGGCGGACGGCGGCCACGGCCGTGGCGCCCTTGGCCAGGGGCGGCGCGGCCCGGGTCGAGCGGAGGGGGCCGGACGGCGTGTCCAGCTGCCCCGGCTCGCCGGAGGCGACTCCCCGCAGGAAGTTCTGCTGGCCGACGAAACCGGCCACGTAGGCGGAGGAGGGGTTCTCGTAGATCGTGGTCGCGTCGGCCAGCTGCTCGATCCGGCCGTGCCGCATGATGGCGATCCGGTCGCTCATCGCCAGCGCTTCGCTCTGGTCGTGGGTGACGAAGATGAAGGTGATGCCGAGTCGTGACTGCAGCAGCTTGAGTTCGAGCTGCATCTGCTCGCGCAACTGCCGGTCGAGCGCGCCCAGCGGCTCGTCGAGGAGCAGGACGGCGGGTCGGTTGACCAGGGCGCGGGCCAGGGCGATGCGCTGCTGCTGCCCACCGGAGAGCTGGTTGGGCCGGCGTTCGGCGTAGGCGCGCATCTGCACCATGTCGAGGGCCTCCCCGACGCGTTGGCCCACTTCGGATTTCGGCACCCGCTTCTGCTGAAGGCCGTAGGCGACGTTCTGTGCGACGGACATGTGCGGGAACAGGGAGTAGGACTGGAAGACGGTGTTCACCGGGCGCTTGTAGGCGGGAACCCCGGCGATGTCGCGGCCGGAGATCTGGATCCGGCCGGCGTCAGGGTGTTCGAACCCGGCCAGCATGCGCAGGGTGGTCGTCTTCCCACAGCCCGAGGGGCCGAGCAGGGAGAGGAACTCGCCGGCCTCGACGCTGACCGACAGATTGTCGACCGCGACGACCGAGCCGTAGGACTTGGTGACGGCGTCGAGGTGCACCGCACCCTCACCGGCCTGCGGCGGATCGCCCACGCTCGCTCCTTCGCTGCCGAACAATCGCGCTACTGAACCACAGGGGGGATCGCCCGCGCTAGGGCGAGGTCGACGAAGGCTCGGCCGTTCGGGTCACCGACCCTTGACCGGCCGCAGGACGGGTCGATGACCCGCAATTTTGTCCTTGTTCGACAACGCGTCACGTGTTCTGACATCTGGTAGTCGTCATCCTCGTCGCGCGGCGGGCCGGTGGCACTCCCGCCGGCAGCGCCGAGAGGTCCACGTGGCGATCACGCCCTGGTTCATCGCCACCGCGGCGGCGGGGCGGGCGGGGCCGGTCACGGCTCTCCGAGGGCTGAGGCCAGCCGTCCGCCGAGGATGCGCGCGTACCAGTCGATGAACTGGATGACGCCCTCCTCCTCGACCTGGGAGTAGGGGCCCGGGCGGTAGGCCGGGGAGGACACCCCGAGCTGAGTGCGTTCGACCAGGGCGGTGTCCTGGGCGTTGGTGGTCAGCCAGACCTCGGTCAGCCGGGTCGGGTCGTAGTCGACGCCCTCGGTCGCGTCGGCGGGCACCAGCCAGGTGGTGCGCAGCTGGGTCGAGGTCGGCGACAGCGGAAGCATCCGGAAGGTGAGCGCGTGGTCGCCCATGAAGTGGCACCAGGTCGAGGGGTAGTGATAGAGCAGCACGTCGCCGAGGTTGCCCTCGGGAAGGTCCGCGAACCGGCGTGAGACGGCAGGGGAGCCGTCCAGCGTCATCGACCAGGCGTCGTCCAGCAGGGCCATCCGCATCACCCGGCACTGGTGGTCCTCCGAGATCGCGAACCGGCTCGGCAGCCCGAGGGCCTCGCACCGCTCGACCAGTTCGGAGGTGGCCCGGATCTCCTCGGCCGACCCGCCCCCGGAGTGCAGCGGCGCCTCGGGGAAGGTGCGGCAGAGCTGCGGGTGGGAGAGCCGGCAGTGGTAGCACTCCCGGTTGTTCTCCATCACCAGCTTCCAGTTGCCGTGCTCGACGATGGTCGAGGAATGGGCGACCCGAGCGTTACTCAGGTCGAAGGGGGCCAGGTAGGGCTCGGCCAGTGCGCGCAGCGGCTCCAGGCTCGGCGGATCCTCGGCGACGCAGACGAAGACCAGGCCGCCGACGGTGGCGCAGTGCGCGGTGCCCAGCGCATGCCCGGCCGGATCGAAGTCCTCGGGCATGGCCCGGGCCCGGGCCAGGGTGCCGTCGAGCTCGTAGACCCACTGGTGGTAGGGGCACACGATCTTGCGTCGGGTATTGCCGGTCGCGGCGTCGCACAGCCGCGAGCCGCGGTGGCGGCAGACGTTGTGCAGGGCGCGCAGTTCGCCGTCCGCACCACGCACCACCACGATCGGGTAGTCGCCGACGGTCAGGGTGAGGTAGGCGCCGGTCTCGGCGAGCTCGCCCTCGTGCCCGGCGAAGACCCATTCGCGATGCCACACGTGTGCAAGATCCTGGGCGAACACATCGGGGTCGGTGTACATCGCTCCGGCAAGCGTGTGGGCGGGGCGCCGCGCGGCGAGCAGTTCGGCGACTGCCCGAGCGCGCTGCAGGTCTGCTGGCAGAGATCCGTCCACGCGAACCTCCCGTTGGACCCGCCCTGTGGTGCGCCCGGCCAGCGTACGTGGCATGACCGTGCGGCATCGGGCGGTGCGGCGAACGGGTCAGCGGCTGAGCAGGTTTGGGGGTCAGTGGGGGGTGGCCGCGTGGACGGACTGGAGCCAGGGGAGGCGTTGGCGCAGTTCGTGTTCCAGTCGTTGGTGCAGGGTGGACGCCGCCGCCGGGCAGCCGTGGCAGGCGCCGGCGAGCTGCACCAGCACGACTCCGTCCTGTGCACGCAGCACCTCGATCCGGCCGCCGTGCGCCGTGGCGACGGGTGCCACCACCGCCTCGGCCACCTCTCGGGCGACCCGGGCCAGCACCGCATCGCGCTCCGCCTGGCTCGCGGCGTCCAGCCACTCGTCGTGTCGGCGGACGGCGTCCTGGACGGCCGCGCGCACGACGGCGCCGTCCTGACTCCAGGAGCGGCCCGGCGCGAGCGTGGTGTCGACCCGGTCGAGGTCGATGATCACCCCGGCCAGCACACCATCGGCGATGAGCGCATCGAGCGGTTCGGGCGGCGGCCGGCCAGGTGCGGGGTCCAGGGTATGTCGCACCCACCAGCGCAGGGTGCGCTCGTCGTCGGTGCGCTCGGGATGCAGCGCGATCGGCACCGGGCCCGGGCCGGGAGCCGGGTCGAGGAGGGTCATCAGGTGAGCGCGATCGTGACCAGGCGGGCACCGAAGGCCATGATCCAGGCGAGCGCGGACATGTAGGCGAAGGCGAGCGCGGGCCAGCGCCAGGAGTTGGACTCCCGGCGCATCACGGCCAGGGTCGAGATGCACTGCATCGCGTAGACGAAGAAGGTCAGGAGGGCGACGATGGTCGGCGGGGTGAACACCCGCTCGCCGGCACGGGGGCCGTCGGTGTAGGTCAGTTCCCGCAACGCCTCCTGCGGATCCTCGGTGTTCTCGGCTGCGACCACCTGGCCCAGGGTGGCCACGAACACCTCACGCGCGGCCATCGCGCCGACCAGCCCGACGTTGATCCGCCACTCGAACCCGAGCGGGGCGAAGACGGGTTCCACCGCCCGGCCCACCCCCGCGGCGTAGCTGTGCTCGAGCACATAGGCCGACGCCGCCTCCGGCGCCATGCCCAGGGTCTCGGTATGGCGGGTGGGGAAGCTCATCAGCGCCCACAGCACCGCGCTGGCGACCAGGATGATCGTGGCCACCTTGCGCAGGAAGGTCGATGCGGCCGACCAGATCGACAGCGCCACCGTGCGCACCGACGGCATGCGGTAGGGCGGCAGTTCCAGGTAGAACGGCAGCCCGCCGTGACGCAGGAATGTGCTCTTGAACAGGGAGGCGGCCGCCAGCGTGGACAGGCCGCCGGCGAGGTAGAGCAGAAACAGGGCCAGGCCCTGCAGGCCGAAGGGCCCCCACTGGGCGTGATGGGGCACCAGCAGCGAGACCAGGAGCAGGTAGACCGGCAGCCGGGCGGAACAGGTCATCAGCGGGGCGGAGAGCATGGTGGCGATGCGGTCGCGCGAGGAGGGCATCGTGCGGGTGGACATGATGCCGGGGATGGCGCAGGCCACGGAGGACAGCATGGCCACGAACGCCCGCCCGTCCAGCCCGCTCATGGCCATCACCCGGTCCATCAGGAACGCCGCCCGGGAGAGGTAGCCCACCCCTTCCAGAAGGGAGATCATGAAGAACAGCAGCATGATCTGTGGCAGGAAGATCAGCACCCCGCCGACCCCGCCGATCAGCGCTGTGGACACGAAGTCGGCCAGGGTGGGGTTGGCGATGTGCGCCTCGGCCAGGTCCGCCAGGCGCCCGAAGCCGGCCTCGATCAGGTCCATCAGCGGGGTCGCCGCGGTGAAGATCGTCTGGAAGAACAAGAACATCACGCCGAGGAAGGCCAGAACCCCCCAGAGCGGGTGCAGCAGGACGCGGTCGATTCCGCGGGTGAGCTCGGAGGCCGCGGCCGGTCGGTAGGCCGCAGCCTCGGCCACGGAGGCGATCCAGCCGTCGAGCTCCGCCGGATCCTCCACCGGTGGTGCGATCACGGCCACCGGCCAGTGCGTCCAGGACAGCACGCTCTCGCGCAGCGCGTCGATGCCGCGACCGCGATGACCGACCACCTCGTGCACGGGGACGCCGAGGGCCACCGACAGTGCGTCGACGTCGATCTGACCACCGCGGGCGCGGAGCTCGTCCATCATGGTCAGCGCCACGGCGCACGGCTTGCCGGTGGCCAGGCTCTGGGCGACCAGGGACAACGAGCGGCGCAGCGTCGTCACGTCCAGCACCACCAGTAGGGCGTCGGGGGGTGGCATGCCCTCCAGACGCCCGGCCAGGTGGTCGGCGACGATCTCCTCGTCCGGGCTGACCGGCGTCAAACCATAGGTACCGGGCAGGTCCGCCACACGCACGGCGTCCTCCTCGGTGCCCACCTGGCCCAGGGACCAGGTGACGGTCACCCCCGGGTAGTTGGCCGTGCGCGCCCGCATGCCGGTGAGGTGGTTGAACACGCTGGACTTGCCTGCGTTCGGGCACCCGATCAGGGCGATCCCGGCGCTCCTCGGAGCAAGCCGTTGCCCACCGCCGTGGGGAGACTCGCCGTGGTGATGGCCCGAGCTGAACCTCACTGCTCGACCTTCACGGTGACGTGCTGAGCCTCGGTGCGCCGCAGGCAGACATCGGACTCGCCCACCCGGTAAATGGTCGGGCTGCCCAGGGGCGCCCGCCGCAGGCAGTTCACCAGCGTGTCCGCCCGAAACCCGAGGTCGCGCAGCCGGCGGGCGACCGGCAGCGGGGTGGCCGGATCGATCCCGGTCACCCGGGCTCGGGCTCCGCGGACGAGGGCGCTCAGCCGCGTCCCGTCGCCCTCGCCGTCGCCGGCCTGCTCGCTCACGTCGTCCTCCCGGGTGATGTGCCCGCCGCAGGCGCATCATCCCCACAAGGCTAGCCTTACCTAACTTCGCGAGGTTGGGCGGATGGTCCCGGTCAGTCGTCCGGGAACCGCTCGGCGTGCACCACTGCACGGCGGACCCTCGGTCGCAGTGTGGCCTCGAATGCCTCGGCACGCAGCGACTTCAGGAGTGATGCGCACGACCCGAGCAGCACCGGCAGGAACACGCTGACCCTTCGCGGTTCCGGACCTGGGCGACCCCTGGTCGCAACGGGCTCTGGCCGGTCTGCTAGATCGTGATCGCGTCCTGGATCGTGTCGACGAGTTGGGTGATCTCCGCGACGGTGACCACCAGCGGCGGTGCCAGCCGGATCGTGGAGCCGTGCGCGTCCTTGGCCAGCACGCCACGCTCCAGCAGGCGCTCGCACAGCCGGCGTCCGGTCATGAAGCCCGGGTCGATGTCGATCCCGGCCCACAGGCCACGGCAGCGGACGGCGAGGATCTTGTCCTGGGGCAGGGAGGCCAGACCATCCGCGAGCAGGGCGCCGAAGTCGCGGGCGTGCGCCTGGAACTCCCCCGTGCTGAGCATGGCGACGACTTCGTGCCCGATCGCCGCAGCCAACGGGTTACCGCCGAAGGTCGACCCGTGCGACCCGGGGGTGATCACCTCGAGCACCTCGCGGTCCGCGGCGATCGCCGAGACCGGCATCAGGCCACCGCCCAGCGCCTTGCCCATGATGTAGACGTCCGGCACGACGTCCTCCAGGTCGCAGGCGAACGTCGCCCCGGTCCGGGCCAGGCCTGACTGGATCTCGTCGGCCAGCATCAGGATGCCGCGCGCCGTGCACAGTTCGCGGACCGTCCGCAGGAACCCGGGTGGCGGCAGGACGACGCCCCGCTCGCCCTGGATCGGCTCCAGCAGCACAGCCACGGTGTCGTCGTCGATCGCCGCGGCCACCGCCTGGGTGTCGCCGTAGGGCACGATCCGGAACCCCGGGGTGTAGGGGCCGTACCCGCGCCTGGCCTCCTCGTCGGTGGTGAAGCTGATGATCGTGGTGGTTCGGCCGTGGAAGCCGTGCGCCATCACGATGATGTTGGCCCGTTCCGGGTCGGCCTTGTGCACCTCCTGGCCCCACCGCCGGGCCACCTTGATCGCGGTCTCGACCGCCTCGGCGCCGGTGTTCATCGGAAGGATCATGTCCTTGCCGGTGAGGGCGGCCAGGTCACGCACGAACGGGCCGAGCTGGTCGTTGTGGAACGCCCGGCTGGTCAGGGTGATCCGGTCGAGCTGCGCGTGGGCGCGGGCCAGCAGGCGTGGGTGGCCATGGCCGAAGTTGAGCGCGGAGTACCCGGCGAGGCAGTCCAGGTAACGGCGCCCCTCGACGTCGGTCACCCAGGCGCCCTCGCCGTGGCTGAGCACCACCGGCAGCGGGTGGTAGTTGTGCGCCGCGTACTGGTCGGCCAGGCCGATGTGCTCGGCGGTGCCGAGTGTCGCGGGCGCCGTCGTGCTCGCCGTGGGGGATACCGGACTCGCCATGATCACAGCCTCTCGTGCAGCGGTCGGGCGGTGCGCGGTGAGCCTACCTGCCGGTGCTCAAGGCCGGACGTCCCGCGTCGATAGCTGAGTGGCAGGGGCGGCCGCGGCAGACTGTCAGGCCCTGAACGACCGAGGAGATGGCACGAATGTCCGGTGGCGTGGGCGTGGGCAGCATCCGATCCGGGAGCGGGCGGCTGCGGGTGAGTGACCTGCCGATCCTGGCCAAGATCCTCCTCGTCGCGCTGGTGACGGCGCTGGCGGCCGGTTCGGCGGCGATCCTCGGGCTGACCCGGCTGGGGTCGACGGCGGACACCACCGAGTGGATCTACCAGGACAACCTGCTGCCCTCGGTGATGCTCGGCGACATCGAGACCAACATGTACGAGGCACGGCTCGGCCTGATGCTGACCGCCAGTGCCACTGACGACGCCGCCCGCAGCGCGGCCAAGGCCACCATGGCCGAGGGCACCGGCAAGGTGGCCGAGCTGTCGGCCGAATACCGGCCGCATGCGGCAGATCCCGCAGCCTTCAAGGCTTTCGAGGAGGCCTGGGCCAAGTACGTGACCTACCGTGACGCCACGCTGGTCCCGCTGGTCGAGGCGGGCAAGCTCCGCGAGTTCGAGCTGGAGCGGGTCAAGACCGTTCCGATGAGCAAGGCGGCCATCGAGGCCACGGTCGCTTCGTCCGAGGCGGAGAAGAAGCAGGCGGCCGGCCGGGTGGAAAGCGCCATGGACTCCTACCGCAGTTCGCGGCTGCTGGTGATCGGCCTGCTGGTCGCCGGTCTGCTCGCCGCCGGCGTCGTCGCGCTGCTGCTGGCGCGTCAGATCACCCAGGCACTCAGCCGTACCGCAGCTGTGGCGCAGGCGCTGTCCCGCAGCGACCTGACGGTCCGCAGCGGGGTGCACAGCCGGGACGAGATCGGCCGGGTGGCCGCCGACCTCGACGCCGCGGCGGACTCGCTGAAGACCGTGGTCGCCTCGGTCAGCGCGACGGCGGACGCCGTGGCCGCCTCGAGCGAGGAACTCTCCGCCACCACGACCCAGATCTCTTCCTCGGCCCGTGACTCCTCGGCGAAGGCCTCGGTGATGGCGGCGACCTCCACCGAGGTCACCTCCAGCGTGTCGAACGTGGCCGGCGCAGCCGAGGAGATGAGCGCGTCGATCCGGGAGATCGCCGACAACGCAGCACAGGCCGCCTCCACCGCGGGTGCCGCCGCCACCGAGGCGGAAGCCATCCAGGAGACCGTGGCCGAGCTCGGGGACTCCTCGCGGGAGATCGGCAAGGTGATCGCCCTGATCAACGCGATCGCCGAGCAGACCAACCTGCTCGCGCTGAACGCCACCATCGAGGCGGCCCGGGCCGGCGAGGCCGGCAAGGGATTCGCCGTGGTGGCCAACGAGGTCAAGGAGCTCGCCCAGCAGACGGCCGTCGCCACCAGCGACATCTCCTCCCGGGTGGAGGCCATCCAGACCGACACCCAGCACGCGGTGGTGGCGATCGCCCAGATCACCGGAACGGTGGGAACGATCAGCTCCCTGCAGACGACGATCGCCGGTGCGGTGGAGGAGCAGACGGCCACCACCGCCGAGATCTTCCGGTCCGTGCAGGAGGCGGCCGGCGGCTCGCAGCAGGTGACCCTCGACGTCCAGGACGTCGCCGACGCTGCCGACGCGACCAGTTCCGCGGTCGCCCAGTCCCTGCAGGCCACCGACGAGCTGGCCCGGATGGCCGCGGAGCTGCGGCAGCTGACCGGCCAGTTCCAGTTCTAGGCCTCGGCCGGCTCCTCGGGCCCGCTCGGTGACTCCTCCGGTGGCGGGTTCTCTGCCGCCCAGGTCAGGTAGGCCTCCTCGGCCACCGGCAGGGTGGGGAAGAGCATGTCCTCGCCGATCAGGACGACGAGGCCGGCACGTTCCAGCGGATGTCGCAGGTCGCGCTTGACCCTGGCCAGCCCCAGCCGGACATGGCGTTCGGCCAGGTCGCCGTGCAGGGAGCGCAGACCGTCGGCGGCCGTGATGTCGATCTCCACGTTGGCCTCGACGTTGAGGATGAACCAGCGTACCGGGTGGCTCGGATCGGCCTGGTTCTCCACGTCGACCGCGAGCAGGGCGCGCCGCCGCAGATCGCCGACATTGGCGAAGAACAGCGGCGCGTCGTAGCGGTAGACGAGCAGCCCGGGAAGCGTGGTCGCGTCGGGGTAGTCGTCCACGTCGTGCATCCCGGCCAGCCCCGGCACGCGGCCCAGCACGCCCTCGTGCGGCCGGGCCAGTCGCTGGGTCATCTCCATCACACTCAGCGCGATAGCCACACCGACGCCGGCCAGGATCCCGAACACGACCGTGCCCAGGCAGGCGATGATCGCCAGCACCAGTTCGGTGGTGCGGAACCGGGCCAGCCGAACGATGTCGTGCCAGGAGACGAGCTTGCTCGCCGCATAGAGCACCACCGCCCCCAACGCCGCCGCCGGCAGCTGCGAGAGCAGCGGGCCGGCCACGAACAGCACGGCCACGATGCACGCGGCGGCGACCAGGGAGTACATCTGGCTGCGCGCGCCGGCCGCGATCGCCAGCGCGGTCCGCGAGCCCGAGGAGGAGACCGGGAAGCCGCCGAACAACCCTGATGCGAGATGCACCCCGCCGAGAGCCACCAGTTCCTGCTGCGGATCGACGTCGGTGGAGGCCGTTTCCGTGCTCCCCGGGTCGGGGGAGGGGCGGAACGCCCGTCCGATCAGAGTGTTGTCGCTGTAGGCGACGACGGCCACGCCGAGGCCGGCCACGGCCAACGACTTCAGGTCGTCCAGGCTGATCAGGGGCAGATGCAGGCCGGGCAGCCCGGAGGGGATCTCGCCGACGGCCTTGACCCCCCGATCGGCCAGGCCGAACGCCGCGCTGGCCGCGGTGGCGGCGACCACGGCGATCAGCGGTCCCGGCCAGTTGGGGCGCAGCCAGATGACCAGCAGGAGCAGGGTCAGCGTGCCCGCCGCCACCGCGAGCGTGGCTCCGTGGGTCTTCGCTGCCACGGAGAGGAAGGAGCGGATCTGGTCCACGATCGATTCGCCGTCCACCGAGGTGCCGGTCACCCGGCCGAGTTGGCCGACCACCATCAGCACGGCGCCGCCGGCGAGGTAGCCCACCAGGAGCGGCTGGGAGAGCAGGTCGGCGATCACGCCCAACCGGGCCACCCGGGCGATCAGGCACCAGCCGGCCACGACCAGGCACAGCGCCGAGGTGAGCGTCGCGGCGCGGGCGGCGTCGCCGTGGGCCATCGGCGCGACCGTGGCGCCGGCGAGCAGAGCGACCGTGGACTCCGGCCCGACCGAGAGCACCCGCGACCCACCCAGGGCGGCATAGACCAGGCACGCCGCGAGCGCCGTCCACAGGCCGGCCACCGGTGGCACGTTCACGATCGCTGCGTAGGCCATCACCTGCGGCACCAGGTAGGCTGCCACCGCCACTCCGGCGAACACGTCGGCGCGCAGCCAGCGGCGCGGGTAGTGCCGGAGCACCCCGATGCCGGGGGCGAGCGTGGGCAGGGTCTGAGACAGGCTGCGCCGCCCGGGGCTGTCGAGTTCGTACTCGACCGCCAGACGACGCCGCAGGCGGCGGTTCACGGCGTGGCCACCTCCGGTATGCGTCAGGTTTACTCAGAGCTTCTGGGCCACGCGGCTCCGGGTCAAGAACTTCGGGCCAGGCGCCGAGAACCATGAGGTGACCGGGTTCGCGCGCAGGCGCTCTGATCGGCCGACCACAGCGGAGCCTCAGGGCGACGCCGTCGACGTCTCACCCGCCGGGCCGACTGTGCCGACGGCCCAGGTGCTGGCGGCCCAGGTGCTGGCCGCACTGGCGGTCTGGGCGGGCGTGCACGCGGCGGTGGCACCGTTGGCGTTCACCGGCGCCCGCCTGGTCGCCACCGTGCTGATCGACCTGGTGGCAGCGGTCGTGCTCAGCGCGCCGGTGCTGTTCGCCCGGGCTCGCGGACCGCTCGCACTCGGCGTGATCCTGGCCACCGCAGGCCTGGTCACCGCGGGCCGGGCGGTGGCCACCGGGCAGCCGTTCTCCGGCCTCGACGCCGGCGTCGGCATGCTCGTGGCAGCTCTGCTGCTCTCGGCGCGGGAACTGCTCGCCGTCGTCGCGGTCACCCTCGCCGGATGGGCTGCAGCCACGGGGTACACCGTGGTCCACGATCTGCAGACCGGTCAGTCAGGGCAGGCAGGTCCGGCCGGGCAGTGGCTCTACGCCATCGGGGCTGTGGCGGCGGCCGCCGGCGTCGCGTACGCGGTGCGGTCGATGCTCACGGCGCAGTCGGCCGGTCTCGATCACGCCCGGGAGCGGGCCGAGGAGCTCTCGGTCCGTGACCCGCTGACCGGGCTGGCCAACCGAGCCGGGATCGAACTGGTCGCCGCTCCGATGATCGAACATGCCCGACGCAGCGGTCAGGCCGTGCACTGCCTCTACATCGACGTCGACGGCATGCGCACGGTCAACGAGGCGGCGGGCCTGGCCGGCGGCGACGCCGTGCTGCGCGAGGTGGCCGAGATCGTCCAGGCGTGCGTGCGCGGCACCGATGTGGTGGCCCGCTGGACCGGCGACGAGTTCGTCGTGGTCGGCCCGGGTACCGGCACCTCCCCGCTGGAGCTCGAACGCCGGGTCCGGGCCCGGCTGGTCACCCACCCCCCGGTACCGATCGAGGTGTGGAGCGGCCGGGTCAGTATCGGCTCGGCCACCCTGGTGCCCTGGGACGAGGGCAACCTGAGTGCACTGCTGGCCAAGGGCGAGCAGGACATGGAGATGCGCCGTTCGCTGCGTCGGCAGAGCCAGGACCGGTTGGCCGGGCCGCAGGGACCGAAGGCGGCAGGGCCTAGCCTTCGCGGGTGAGCACACGCGGCGGGTCCCCGATCCGTGGCCTGCTGCTCGCCTGCCATCCTCTGCCGTGCCTGGCGGTCACCGCCTTCGCCGCTGCGTGGGCGCTGGCCAATGATCTGCGCGTCGACCGGGTCGCGCTGGTGGGGGCCGCCGTCCTGCTCGGTCAGCTGTCGATCGGCTGGAGCAACGACGCGATCGACGCCCGACGCGACGTCGACGCCGGTCGAACCGACAAACCGGTACCGCGCGGCCTGGTCCCTGCCCGCCTGGTCGCGATCTCGGCTGGAGCCGCGGCGATCGCGTGCGTACCCGCGTCGCTGGCGCTCGGCGTCCGGCCCGGGGTGGTGCACCTGATCGCCGTCGCGTCGGCCTGGGCCTACAACCTCGGAGCGAAATCGACGCTCGGCTCACCGCTGCCCTACGCCCTGTCCTTCGGGCTGCTGCCCTCGGTGGTGGTCGGCTGGCCGCCGGCGGGGGTGAGCGGTGCCGCGGCGTTGCTCGGCGTGGCGGCGCACTTCGCGAACACCGTGGGCGACTCCGAGGCGGACGCTGCGACCGGGGTGCGCGGACTGCCGCAACGGATCGGGCCGGTGGCTTCGCTGCGGGTGTGCGCGCTCGCCGTGACCGGGGCGGCCGGGTGCCTGCTCGTCGTCGGCGGGGTCGGCTTCCCGACGGTGGCGATGGTGGCCGGTGCCCTGCTGGCCGGGGCTGTCGCTGTGGTCGGGCCTCGGCTGGGCCGGTGGGCCTTCCGGGTCGTGCTGGTCGCGGTGGGCCTGGTCGTTGCGGCCTTCCTGCTCGTGCGCTGAGTAACCGGTTCGGGGCAGCCGAGGCGTTCCGATAACCTGAGCGGGTGAGAAATGCGGCGCTGGTCCTTATCGGGCCGCGCTGAGCCGAGCAGCTCAGTGCGGCGCCCCGTCATGTGTTCTAGCCCGGGACCGAGACCTGAAGGACAGCGAGACGATGACCCAGACCGATATCACCGTGGACGCCGCGGCTGACGAGAACCGCTACGACGCCGCCGCGATCCAGGACCGCTGGCTGCCCGTGTGGGACGAGCTGCTGCCGTTCCGCAGCGGACGGCCCGAGGACCCGCGGCCGCGCAAGTACGTGCTGGACATGTTCCCCTACCCCTCCGGCGACCTGCACATGGGTCATGCCGAGGCCTATGCGCTGGGTGACGTCGTCGCCCGGTACTGGGTGCAGCGCGGCTACAACGTGATGCACCCGATCGGCTGGGACGCGTTCGGCCTGCCCGCAGAGAACGCCGCGATCAAACGCGGGATGGATCCGCGCGCATGGACCTACGACAACATCGCCCAGCAGCTGGCCTCGATGCGCCGCTACGCCTGCTCCTTCGACTGGGACCGCATCCTGCGCACCTGCGACCCGGAGTACTACCGCTGGAACCAGTGGCTGTTCAACCGGATGCACGAGCGCGGCCTGGCCTACCGTCGTCCGAGCCTGGTGAACTGGTGCCCGACCGACCAGACCGTGCTGGCCAACGAGCAGGTGGTCGACGGTCTGTGCGAGCGCTGCGACTCCCCGGTCACCAAGAAGAAGCTGACCCAGTGGTACCTGAAGATCACCGACTACGCCGACCGGCTGCTGGAGGATATGCAGCAGTTGCAGGGCACCTGGCCGGACAAGGTGCTGACCATGCAGCGAAACTGGATCGGGAGGTCCACCGGCGCTGACGTGGTGTTCGCGATCGAGGGTCGCGACGAGCCGGTCACCGTCTACACCACTCGGCCGGACACCCTGTTCGGTGCCACCTTCTTCGTCGTCGCCCCCGACTCCGACCTGGCCGCCGAGCTGGCCGGTGCTGCGGCGGACGACGTGCGCACCGCTTTCGAGGGCTACCTGGCTCAGGTGCGGCGCAGCAGCGAGATCGAGCGGCTGGCCACCGACCGGCCGAAGACCGGGGTGTTCCTGGGCCGGTACGCGGTGAATCCGGTGAACGGCGAGCGGATTCCCATCTACGCGGCCGACTACGTGCTGGCCGACTACGGCCACGGCGCGATCATGGCGGTGCCCGCGCACGACCAGCGCGACCTGGACTTCGCCCGCACCTTCGACCTGTCGGTCCGGGTGGTCGTCGACGTGCGTGACGCCGATGGCGTCGCGCTGCCCGACCCGGGCACGAGCTGGGTGGCCACCGGCGGCGACGGCGCGATGGTCAACTCCGGCCCACTGGACGGTCTGCGCAAGGCCGAGGCGATCGCGGCCGTCATCGATACCCTGGCGGCCAAGGGGCTGGGCGCGGCGACCACCAATTACCGGCTGCGCGACTGGCTGATCTCCCGCCAGCGGTACTGGGGCACCCCGATCCCGATCGTGCACTGCGACACCTGCGGCGAGGTGCGGGTGCCCGACGAGCAGCTGCCGGTCGAACTGCCTCCGGCCGCGGGGCTGGACCTGAAGCCGAAGGGCACCTCGCCGCTGGGCGGGGCGGGGGACTGGGTCAACGTGGCCTGCCCCCAGTGCGGCGGCCCAGCGCTGCGGGACACCGACACGATGGACACCTTCGTCGACTCCTCCTGGTACTTCCTGCGCTACGCCTCCCCGGGCCGCGACGACGTGCCGTTCGACGTCGAGGACGTCAGGACGTGGCTGCCGGTCGAGCAGTATGTCGGCGGGGTCACGCACGCCATCCTGCACCTGCTGTACGCCCGGTTCTTCACCAAGGTGCTGCACGACATGGGAATGGTGGACTTCGTCGAGCCCTTCTCGGCGCTGCTGAACCAGGGCATGGTCGTCATGAACGGCTCGGCGATGAGCAAGTCGCGGGGCAACCTGGTGCGGCTGTCCGACCAGTTGGACGAGCACGGGGTGGACGCCGTCCGGCTGACTCTGGTCTTCGCCGGTCCGCCCGAGGACGACATCGACTGGGCCGATGTGTCGCCGGCCGGCTCGGCCCGCTTCCTGGCCCGAGCCTGGCGGCTGGCTGGTGACGTGACCAGTCCGGCCGGGGTGGACGTCGCCGGCGGGAACCCGACCCTGCGCGCGCTGACTCATCGGACGCTGCGCGACGTGGCCGACCTGATCGAGGGCTTCCGGTTCAACGTGGCCGTGGCGCGGGTGATGGAGCTGGTCAACGCCGTCCGCAAGGCGATCGACAGTGGTTGCGGCGCAGCTGATCCCGCGGTGCGCGAGGCGACCGAGGCAGTCGCGATCATGCTGTCCCTGTTCTCGCCGTACGTGGCCGAGGACATGTGGTCCCGGCTGGGCCATGAGCCCTGCGTGGCCCTGACCGGCTGGCCCGCGGTGGAGGAGGCGCTGCTGGTCGAGCAGACGGTGACCTGCGTGGTGCAGGTGGCCGGCAAGGTGCGCGACCGGCTGGAGGTGCCGCCGGGGATCACCGCCGAGGAGTTGCGGGAACTGGCCCTGGCCAGCCCGGCGGTGCAGAAGGCCTTGGACGGCAAGGGGATTCGTACCGTGGTGGTGCGTGAACCCAAGCTGGTCAACGTCGTCCCCGGCTGAGGAGCCAGACGTGCCGGCCGGCGTGGCGGTGGTCACCGACTCGACCTCCTACCTGCCTGAGGGGCTGGCGGATAAGCGTGGGCTGGTCGTGGTGCCGCTGCAGGTGGCGATCGGGGGTCGCTCGCTGGCCGAGGGGGTCGAGGTGACCAGCGCCGAGGTTGCGCACGCGCTGGTGGCCGGGCAGTCGGTCACCACGTCACGCCCGGCGCCGGCGACCTTCGCCCAGACCTATCGCGAGCTCGGCGCCGGGGGAGCGCAGATCGTCTCGGTGCACCTGTCCGGTGAGCTGTCCGGCACGGCGGACGCCGCACGCGTCGCCGCACGCGAGGTGGCGGCGGACGGCGTGATCGTGCACGTGGTGGATTCCCGCACGCTCGGGCTCGGCCTGGGTTTCGCCACGCTGGCGGCCGCGGACGCCGTCGCCGGTGGGGCGGACGCCGAGGAGGCGGCCCGGGCCGCGGCGCGGTGCGGGTACGCCTCCATGACCTGGCTCTACGTCGACACCCTGGAGTACCTGCGTCGCGGGGGGCGGATCGGTGCGGCGTCGGCGCTGCTCGGGTCGGCGCTCGCGGTAAAGCCGTTGCTGCATCTGGTGGACGGACGGATCGAGCCGCTGGAGCGGGTGCGTACGGCGTCGAAGGCGTTGGCCCGGCTGGAGGAGATCGTGTTGGCCGAGGCGGCGGACCGGGCAGTGGACGTCGGGGTGCAGCACCTCGCCGCGCCCGAGCGAGCGGCGGAGCTGGCCGCCCGGCTCCGCGAGCGGATGTCTGCGGCGCGCGAGGTCTTTGTCGGCGAGGTCGGCGCCGTGGTCGGGGCTCACGTGGGCCCCGGGATGATCGGTGTCGTGATCGCCCCGGCCGGAGACCGGTTCGGTACCAGCTAGATCTGGGACACCGTCGACACCACGGTGTCAGTCAGGGCCTTCGCGGCTGCGGCGGACCCGGCCGTCACGGTGATCTGCACGATGTCGCTGCCGTTGTCCACGAAGATCATCTCCGCGTTCAGTGCCCGGCCAGCCACCGGGAACGTGTACGCCACCCGCGTCCCCTCACCGGCAGGGGTCGTGATTGTCGCACCTGAGACGACCTTTCCGCCGAGCGGTTCCAGGTCCTTCGCGACGGCGCTCTTCGTGGGCATCGAGGGGACCTGGGGCCGGGTGACGTTGACGTTGTCGTAGAGGTCGTTCGCCTTGGTGGGGGAGGCGGCGTACAGGTCCATCTGCTGGAAGACCTGCTTGAAGAACACGTCGACGGTCATCCCCTGCGCCTCGGCGATGGCGGTGAACGCCTTCTTGGTGTCGCCGTTGATCGAGTCGACGCCGGCCGCGACCTGGTCGGCGTCGACGACCTGCCATGCCGAGGGGACGGCGAACTGGACCCTGGCCTTCTTGGCCGCAACCCACTGGTGCTTGGCCGGCAGGGTGACCGTCGCTGCTTCGGAGGCAGGCGCTGCCGCCGCTGCCGCCGCTGCCGCCGATGCGGCCGATGCGGCGGCCTGGCTCGTCGGCTCGGCGACCTCAACGCTGCCGCCCGAGCAGCCGGCGAGGCCTAGGGAGACCAGCACGACGACGCTCAGGGGTAGGGCAAGGGTCCGCAGATTCATGCAGCGACCCTATCCCCGGCCCGGATCCCGTTCGGGTCACCCACGACAGTAGGGCCCAGGGGCCCAGGGGCCCAGGGGCCCAGCGCCCAGCGCCCAGGGCACCGGGGCACCGGGGCACCGTGGAGCTACCCGCCGGGCGCGGGATCGCTGTCCGGTGGGGTCTCGGGCAGGTCGAGTCGAAGCTGTCGATCGCGCAGGTGTTGCCCGAGTTGGCGCGCCTCGTGTTCCCTGCGCCACAACGTATTTCGGCGTGGTGTTCGGGTGGGGTCCAGGGCTCTGGGTGGGACGGCCCAGGGGATGCCGTCGATCATCTGGATCTGCCAGTGTCCGGCGTGCACGGCCGTGTGGTGGCGGGCGCACAGCAGCGCCAGGTTGCCGATGTCGGTCGAGCCGCCGTGGCGCCACCAGATCACGTGGTGAGCGTCGCACCAGGTGACGGGTGCGGTGCAGCCGGGCACGATGCAGCCGCGGTCACGAGCGATCAGCGCGCGTCGCTGGGCGGCGGTGGCCAGGCGGGTGGTGATGCCTTGAGCGAGGATCGCGCCGTTCTCGTCGAACAGGGTGGGGTCGAGGACGGCGTCGCAGAGGAACCGGGAGAACGTCCCGGGGTCGATCACCTCGCCCGTGATGAGGTCGGTGGCCAGGCCGGGCGCGACGGGGCCGGGCAGGCCGCAGCCCGGGCGCTGGAAGGCGGCCCCGGGGGGCGCGATGGGGTTGCCCTGGGCGTCCAGGGCGTAGGGCTGGGCGGCGCGGGCCGCGGCGATCTGCGCGGCGGTCGCCCAGACGTGCACATGGGTGCTCGGTGGACGGCTGAGCCCGACCTTGCCGCGGCCCACGCCCTGGTCGTCGCGGCTTCCTGCGCCACAGCCCGTGTCGCTGCCGTTGGCGCTGTCGCTGCCGTGCAGGTAGGCGCGGGCGAGATCGGCCAGGGCGTCGGCGCGGCGTTGAGTGGGATTGCGGTCGTCCGGAAGCGGCAGCAGGGGCTGGCCGTCGGGGCCCTCGCCGGGATCGGGTTGACTCATGCCGTTCTTGACCAGGGCGTTGATGGCGGCGCGCAGCAGCGACCCGGACGCGGGGTCGAGGGCGAACCGGCCGACGAGCATGCCGGTGGCATCGTTGTGAAAGGTCAGTTCGCGGCGAGTGTGGGCGTCGGGGTCGAAGCTGTCCTGCCCGTCGGGGTCGAGCAGGGCCAGGAGCTGTTCGCCCAGCCGGGCGACGTCGCGGGCGGACAGCACCTTCGCCTGTTCGGCGAGATAGGTGTCGACCTGGGCGGCGCCGGACCAGCCGTCCTCATCGACGTCGTTCAGCAGGTGCGCGGGAATCCTGCTCGCGCAACCCAGGGCGGCATCCAGGTGGGCGCGGGAGGTGGTGCCGGCGGCGAGGGCGGCTCCGACGCGGGGCAGGCCGGTGCTGGTCGATGACGCGGTGTCGGCGACACCCGGGGTAGCCCCGGCGCCGTCCTGGTCGACGGCGTGGGCGGCCTTCACGTCTCGGCGGGCCTGGAAGGGTTCGAGGTGGCAGGTGTGGATCAGGTGGGTCGCCCCGGTGGTGCCCCCGGCGGCGCCCGGCACTGCGTCGGAGCGGGCGTCGAAGGTGCGCAACAAGTGTAGGTAGGCAGCCTCGAGCCGGGCACGCATCCGGAACACCTCGGTCAGGGCTTGGCCGTGCTCGTCATCTGACAGCGACATCGTCGAGACACCTTGCAGCACGGCGACGTCCGTGCCCATACGTGCGAGGAGAGCCAGTGTCTCCGGCAGCGGCGCAGCACTCGACCCGACGGCGGCGCCGTCCGGGGGCGGGGTCTGCTCCTGATCCATGCCGACGACGCTACCTGCGACCACCGACAGTCGGTCCTGGCACAGAGCGCTTGAAAAGCATTGCAGCGCAATAGATGTCTGTGAAACAGGTTACTTTTCCCGAGAGGCGTCATCGGCCGTGTGACGGGTGGTCCGCGCGCAACGCCGACGTCATTGCGTCCACAGGGCGGCAAGGACGCCGCACTGTCCACAGGAGGGCGTCCGGCATGAGCGCCGGCCTCGTCGCCTCCCTAGTGTCGCCGGACATGACGGCAGACTCGTTCGCTCGGCTCGCGTCGGTCGTCCGCCCTGGGTGGGTGCCCGTGCATCCCGAGGAGCCGGACGACGATCGTGAGTCTGCCGAGCTCGGCACCGGGCCTGCACATCGGCTGCCCGCGCGGCGGATGCCGCGTCGGGTAGGGCTGTCTGCGATGGCCGCCGCGGCCGCCGTGGTGGTGGCCCTGGTCGGTCGGGGAGTGCTCAGCGACGCGGGCGCCGCCGACACCGTTCCCGCGGTGCCGCTGCGCTCGGCCGGGGTGGAACGCAGCGCGGCACAGGGGCAGCCGGGGGGCGGGCTCTCCCGCGCAGCCGGGCCGGCGGCTTCGGCCTCGACCTCGGGCTCGGCCTCGGCCCGAGCGCCGATGGCCGTGGCGACGGGCCCAACGGTCACCGGCCCAGGCGTGGTGGTGCATGTCGTCGGTCGGGTGCGTCGACCGGGCCTGGTCACCTTGGCTGCCGGTGCGCGGGTGGCCGATGCGGTGGCAGCGGCCGGGGGAGTGACGTCCGGGGCGGCGCTGCAGCGGATCAACCTGGCCCGCTTCCTGGCCGACGGCGAGCAACTCATGGTGCCCGGTGCCGGCGACCCGCTACCTGCGGAGGGAGGAGCCGGCACCGGGACCGCCGCGGGGTCAGGAGCGGGCGGCGCCGGACCCGCGCAGCCGGTCGACCTGAACACGGCCACCGAGGCTCAACTCGACGAGTTGCCCGGCGTGGGCCCGGTGACCGCTGCCCGGATCATCGCCTGGCGCCGTGAGCATCAACGCTTCACCCGGGTCGAGGAATTGGGTGAGGTCGACGGGATCGGAGCGAAGATGCTCGAGCGTCTGCGCCCCCTGGTCAGGGTGTGATCCCGCCTTCCGGGCCCGCCCCGGCGCCGGACCTACGACTACTCCCGGTGGCCCTGGTCTGCTGGACGGGCGCAGGATGGGTCACCGGTGCACGTGCTCCCGCCGCAGGTGCCGCGGCGGTCGGGTGCCTGGCCCTCACTCTCGGGGTCGCGCTGTGGGCGCCGCCCTCCGGCCGCCGAACGGAACTGCGTGCCCAGCTGCTCCTCGTGCTGGCCTGTCTGATCGCTGTGCTCAGCGCGGCCGGAGTGACCCTGGCGCTGCGTGCAGCCGGTCCGTTCCCGGCCTGGACCGGTCAGCGGGCCGTGGTCGAGGTCACCGGGCGGGTCGCCAGCGACCCGCGTCCGATCACACCGGGGCGCTGGGGCGGCGGGGACACCCGAGTGGTGCTGCGACTGTCGCTCGAGACGGCGGCGGCCCGTGGCGAACGTCGGCGGGTCGACGTCCCGGTTCTCGTGATCGGAGGTGTCGCCTGGTCCTCGACGCCGGTGGGCAGCCTGATCCGCGCAGACGGCAGGTTGGGCCCGGCCGAGCCGGGTGAGGACGTGGTGGCCCTCTTCAAGGCGCTCGGTCCGCCTCAGACGATCGAGGAGCCGGCCTGGTGGTGGCGGGCCGCGGCGCATGTGCGTGCCGGTCTGCGTGAGGCGGTGCAGGGGCTGCCGGAGCATCCGGCTGGGCTTCTTCCCTCGCTGGTGCTGGGTGACACCTCGACGCTCTCTCCTGAGGTGGAGGCCGATCTGCGGGCCAGCGGCCTGACCCACCTGACCGCGGTCAGCGGGGCCAACGTGGCGATCGTGGTCGGCAGCGTGCTCGCCCTCGCGGCGCTGAGCGGGCTCGGGCTGCGTGGCCGGGTGGTCGCGGCGGTGGTCGGTCTGGCCGGCTTCGTCGTCCTGGCCCGCCCGGAGCCCAGTGTGCTTCGCGCCGCCGTCATGGGCTGCGTCGCCCTGGCCGGGTTGATCGGCAGTCGACGCGGTCGCGGGCTGCCGGCCCTGGGAGCCTCCGTGGTCGTGCTACTGGTCATCGATCCCTGGCTGGGGCGCAGCCCCGGATTCGCCCTGTCCACCGCCGCCACGGGCGGCCTGGTCCTACTCGCCCCGCCGTGGGCGCGGCGGCTGGAACGACTCCTGCCGCGGCCGCTGGCCCTGGCACTCGCGGTACCGGCAGCGGCGCAGGCGGCCTGCGCACCGATCACGGTGCTGCTCGATCCCACCGTCAGCACGGTGGCTGTGCCGGCGAACCTGCTCGCCGAGCCTGCCGTACTGCCCGCCACGGTGCTCGGGGTCCTGGCTGCGGTGTTGTCCCTGGTCTGGCCCTGGGCGGCGCATGCCGTGGCAGCCCTGGGCACCCTGGCCACCTGGTGGATCACCGAGGTCGCCGCGGCAGGCGCGCGGGTGCCCGGCGCGGTGCTGCCCTGGCGGCCGGGCCTGCCCGGTGCGCTGCTGCTCGCCGGGGGGACCGCCGTGGTGGTTGCCCTCTCCTTGCGGATCGCGCCCGCCCCCCGCGAGCGGCGTCCTGCGGGGCGTCCAGGGGCCGGAAACCCTGCCGAGCGGCTCAGAGCCGTCCGTGCGGCGCGAGGCCGAATGCGCACGGCGGTAGTGGCCGGGGTGCTGGTGGTCGGGCTGCTGCTCGGGTCGCTGCTCTGGCGGCGGCCCGGGCCGGGGCCGCCGTCGGCGTGGACGGTGGCGATGTGCGATGTGGGCCAGGGCGATGCCCTGGTCCTGCGAACCGGTACCCACAGCGGGGTGCTGATCGACGTCGGGCCCGAGCCGGACGCGGTCGACCGCTGCCTGAGCGGGCTGGGGGTGCAGCGGCTGGACCTGGTCGTGCTCAGCCACTTCCATGCCGACCACGTGCTCGGCCTGCCTGGTGCCCTGCGCGGTCGGGAGCTGGGCCCGGTGCTGCTCGGCCCACTCGCCCATCCGCAGGCGAACGTGTCTGCGGTACAGGGTTGGGCCGCGGACGCGGAGGTGCACCCCGAGGTGCTCACCCAGGAGACGCGTGGGGAGGCCGGCGCCGACGGCTGGCGGGTGCGCTGGACCGTGCTGCCACCGGACACGTCTGCGGCGGCCGGTTCGCAGGCCTTGTCGCAGCGCGGCGTCTGGGCCGCGCCCAGCCGCCGGACGTCGGCGGACCTGGACGAGTCGGCCGACGGCAGCGTGGTCAACGAGGCCAGCCTGGTGGTGCTGATCGATCTGGGCACCCCGGAGGGCGGACAACTGCGCCTGGCTGCCTTGGGCGACCTCGAGGTGGAGGGGCAGCGCCGACTCTCCGGACGGCTCGCGGCCCGGAACGAACCACCGGTCGACGTGGTCAAGGTCGCACATCACGGGTCGGCCAAGCAGGACGCAGGCCTGTACCGCCGGCTGGCGCCACGCGTGGGCCTGATCGGCGTCGGTGCAGGCAACGACTACGGCCACCCGGCCCGCTCCGCCCTGGACCTGCTCGCGCAGGAACAGATCGCCGTCTACCGCACGGATCGGGACCACCTGGTGGCCCTGCACGCCGGCCCTGCCCCCCAGGCCGGGTGGGCCTCACCTCTGACCGTGACCCGAGCGCGGGGCGACCCCTTGGCTCGGGAGTGACGCCGTGCCGGGCATGTGGTGTACTGCTGCGCCGCGACCCACTCGTGCCAGACCACCCGCGAACCCTTGCCAAAGGACACCATGAAGATCACCCAGGAGTTCGAGGTCCACCGGCCGGTGCAGGTCGTGTGGGACTTCTTCCAGGACATTCCCGAGGTCGCCCAGTGCCTGCCGGGCGCCGAGCTGATCTCCGACAACGGCGACGGCAGCTACACCGGCCGGGTCGCGGTCAAGCTGGGCCCGATGTCGGCCACCTTCGACGGATCGGCGAAGGTCACTCCCGACCCGGCCACCCACTCCGGCCTGATCGACGGCAAGGGCGAGGACCGGCGCGGCAAGAGCCGCGGCGCGGTCAAGGTGACCTATGCGTTGGCCGCGCAGGGCACCACGGGCACCATGGTCTCCGTGGACGCCGACGTGACCCTGACCGGGGCTGCGGCGCAGTTCGGCCGAGGCGGCCTGATCACCGAGATGTCGAACCGTCTGATCGGCGAGTTCGTGCAGTGCTGTGAGGGCAAGCTGGCCGCCACGACGGTGGAGGAGCGCCAGGAGATCAAGGCGGCCGAGGTCAAACCCTTGGCGCTGTTCCTGTCCAGCCTGATCGCCTGGCTGAAGAAGCTGTTCGGTGGCAGGTCGTAGCCGGAGCACCACCCGGGCGGCGCACACGGTGGCGCCGTCCGAGCTGACGCCTGCCCCCGTCGTCCTGGTCACCGGCGGTGAGGACCTGCTCGCCGAACGCGCCGTGCTCACGGTCACCGCCGCCGTCCGTGCCCTCGACCCCGACGTCACTGTGGAGCGGGTCGAGGCGCCCACCTATGAGGCCGGCCGGCTGGAGCAGCTCTCGAGCCCGTCGTTGTTCGGCGGCGGCAGTCTGATCGTCGCCTCCGGGATCGAGAGCGCCAACGATGCCTTCGTGATCGATGCCACGGCCTACCTGAAGGCGCCGGCCGACGGAGCCTGGCTGGTGCTGCGCCATGCCGGCGGCAACCGGGCCAAACCCCTGCTGGACGCCGCCCGCAAGGCCGGGGCGCCCGAGGCGGCCTGCCTGCCGATCACCAAGGATGAGGAGAAGGTCGAGTTCGCGGCTGCCGAGTTCCGCCGGCTGGGACGCCGCGTCTCGCCGCAGGCGGTCCGGGCCCTGGTCGATGCCGTCGGCAGCAACCTGCGCGAGCTGGCGGCAGCGTGCCACCAGTTGTCCGTGGACGCGCCCGGCGACGGCGACGAGGGCCGGATCGAGGTCGACGTGGTCGAGCAGTGGTTCGGTGGCCGGGTCGAGGTGACCGGGTTCCGGGTCGCAGACGCCACCCTGGCCGGCCGCGCCGACCAGGCCCTGTCCCTGCTGCGCCACGCCCTGGCCACCGGGGCGGACCCGGTGCCGCTGGTGGCCGCCATTGCTGCCAAGGTGCGGGCGATGGCAAAGGTCTCCGCCTCGGGGCGCGGCCGTTCGGCGGACCTGGCCTCGGCCCTGGGCATGGCGCCCTGGCAGGTCGATCGGGCCCGGCGCGACCTGAACGGCTGGACCGACGACGGCCTTGCCGTCGCGGTGATCGCGCTCGCCGAGGCGGACACCGCGGTGAAGGGCGGCGGGCGTGACCCCGTCTACGCCGTGGAGCGCGCCGTCATGACCATCGCCAACGCCCGGCGCAGCTGACCTTCGGTCCCCGGGCTCAGCGTGGGGTGGCGAAGTCCTGCGTCCAGTAGTACGTGTAGGTGCTCGCCCCGGAGATGTGGAGCCCGACGCCGATCTCGCGCAGGCCGCAGTCCTCGATGTTCTCCCGGTGCCCGGGGCTGAGCATCCAGTCCCGCACCACGTCCGCCGCGGACGGCTGACCTGCGGCGATGTTCTCGGCCGCGTCCCGATAGCGGTACCCGGCGGTGGTCATCCGCTGGAACGGTGTCCGCCCGTCGAGGCTGTTGTGGGTGAAGTAGCTCCGGACCGCCATGTCCGTGCTGTGCGCCCGGGCGACCGTGGTCAGGACCGCGCTGCGGGTCAGCGCCGGACAACCCACTTTGGCCCGCTCGAGATTGGTCAGCCGGAGCACCTCGCTCTCCTCACCGGCCGTGCCCGCCTTGCCGCCGGGGGCGCTGGCGGCCGTCCTCGCCGCGCCGGGGCCGTTCGCACCGCCGGCTGGTGCATGTGTCGCAGACGCGGGCAAAGGGGTCACCTTCGGCGCTGTGAGGGCCTGTGGGGTGAGGGTGCGGATCGCGGACCGCTTGGTGCCCGCCCGGGCCTGAGCCCGGGTGGTGCTGGGAGTGGGCGATGCCTGCGGCCCGCGGGTCGGCTCACCCGACGGCACAGCCGGCAGCCCAGCGGAGGGCCCGGCGGCCGACGCTGCTCCCGCCATGGACACCGGCTGGGCGCCCGAGCACCCCGCTACGGAGCCGAGCGTCAGCGCCAGGAGCGCCGCTGCAGGCAGAGCAGGGGTGGGCCGGCGCGTCAGGCGCATGCGGGCTTTCGCTCCTTCGAGCTCGACAGGGGAGATCCCATGATCCGTCATGGCTACCACCCCAGGTCAAGCCCGATGAGGCAGGTATGACGCTCGCATGACCGGCCCACAACACCGGGTCACAACCACCGAGCCCGGCGACCAGGCAAACACCGAACGCCACCGGGCCCGGTGGCGTTCGGTGGCGCTGTGGTGCGGTGCCGGGGACGGATCCGGCAGAGATTTCAGAGCGCTGCAGCTTTCTTGGCCATGGCCGACTTGCGGTTGGCGGCCTGGTTGCCGTGGATGACGCCCTTGCTGACAGCCTTGTCGAGCTTGCGGCTGGCCATGGCGAGCGCGGTGCCGGCAGCGGCTGCATCGCCGGCGGCGGCGGCGTCGCGGAACTGGCGGACGACCGTCTTCAGCTCGGACTTGACCGCCTTGTTGCGCAGCCGGCGCTTCTCGTTGGTGGTGTTGCGCTTGATCTGGGACTTGATGTTCGCCACGTGTCGTCTCTCTGGTGATAAGCGGAGAATGTGTCGCGCACGGGGCGCGTACCGGCTGCACAGACTACCAGCCGTCAGCCGGGGGTCGTCACAGCGCGCGGATCACCTCGTCGAACAGTCCCCGGTCGAGGGCGGCGCCCTCCCGGCGGATCGTGGCGGCGTCCAGGTGCAGGAGGCGGTCGAGGCGGACCTCGCTGGGGCGTCCGTGGCGGTCCCAGCCGCCGCTGCCGATGTCCATCCAGCGCCGGCCGTGCCGCGCCTCGTCGGCGGCGTCCCGGTCGTGATCCTTGCTGGTGAGCATCAGCGCGGTGACCCGGTCGCCGTCCAGACCGATCACCAGCACCGGGCGGTCCTTGCCCCGGGAGGGGTCGTCCTCGTAGGGCACCCACGCCCAGACGACCTCGCCGGGGTCAGGTTCGCCGTCCGCCTGGGGATGGTAGGCGACCTGCGCGCCGGTGCCAGCGCGCTCGTCGACGCGCCGACTGACCCGAGCGGCGAGTCGCAGCAGCTGTCGGCCGATCCCCCCAGTTCCGTTCATATCGGCGAAGCGTAGGTGAACGTCGTAACGCCGGTGACACATGGCCGCGTTAGCGTGCGGCTATGGCGGAGCTCTTCGAGGGTTATCGCTGCGGTTCCGCGTGGGACGAGATGCTCGCCGACGCCGAGCGCCCGCGGCGTCCCTATCGTGCTGTTCACGCCACCCTGCGTGCCCTGAAGGGTGCCGAACTGGTGCAGCGTGCGGACGCCCTGGCGCGCACCTTCCTCGACCAGGGCGTCACCTTCGACTTCGCCGGCGAGGAGCGGCCGTTCCCGCTCGACGTGGTGCCCCGGGTGATCTCGCCCGAGGAGTGGGAGACCGTCGAAGCCGGTGTGAAGCAACGGGTTCGGGTGCTGGAGGCGTTCCTCGCCGACATCTACGGCCCGCGTGAGGCGGTCAAGGCCAAGATCGTTCCTTGGCGGGTGATCGCCTCGGCCTCGGGCTTCCACCGGGTCGCCGCGGGCCTGAAGCCCGCCAACGGGGTACGCATCCACGTCGCCGGGATCGACCTGATCCGCGACGAGCAGGGCGGCTTCCGGGTGCTCGAGGACAACGTGCGCGTTCCCTCCGGGGTCAGCTATGTGATGTCCAACCGGCAGGCGATGACGACGGTGTTCCCGGAGTCTTTCGCCACCCACCGGATCCGCCCGGTCGACGAGTACCCGCACCAGCTGCTGGCCGCCCTGCGCGCCGCCGCTCCGCGCGGTTCGGGGAGCGAGCCGACCGTGGTCGTGCTCACGCCGGGCATCTACAACAGCGCCTACTTCGAGCACACCCTGCTCGCCCGCACGATGGGGGTGGAACTGGTCGAGGGCCGCGACCTGTTCTGCTCCGGCGGCCGGGTGATGATGCGCACCACCGACGGCGAGCGCCAGGTCGACGTGATCTACCGGCGGGTGGACGACGAGTTCCTCGACCCGGTGCAGTTCCGCGCCGACTCCCAGTTGGGCTGCCCCGGGCTGGTGAACGCGGCCCGTGCCGGGAACGTGACCATCGCCAACGCGATCGGCAACGGCGTCGCCGACGACAAGCTGATCTACAGCTACGTGCCGGAGTTGTGCCGGTTCTTCCTCGGCGAGGAGCCGATCCTGGGAAACGTGTCCACCTACCGGCTGGACGAGCCGGATCACCTGGCCCAGGTGATCGATCGGCTCGAGGAACTCGTGCTCAAGCCGGTGGACGGCGCCGGCGGCAAGGGACTCGTGATCGGCCCTGCGGCCACGGCGGACCGCCTGGCGGAGGTGCGCGCGCAGATCCTGCACGACCCGCGCGGCTGGATCGCCCAGCCGGTGGTGCAGCTGTCGACGGTGCCGACCCTGATCGACGGGCGCCTGCGGCCCCGGCACGTCGACCTGCGCCCTTTCGCGGTCAACGACGGACGAGACGTCTGGGTTCTTCCCGGAGGGCTGACCCGGGTTGCGCTGCCCGAGGGGCAGTTGGTGGTGAACTCCAGCCAGGGCGGAGGCTCCAAGGACACCTGGGTGCTCTCCGGTGCGCGCACGCTGGTCTCGGCGCAGCGGTTGCGGATGCCCGCCCGGTACCTGTCCCTGCCGCACCCCGACCTGGGGCCGGACGACGACGGCAACGGCCTGCACCAGCAACAGCAGCAACAGCAACAGGCGCCGGCGTCGGGCGAGGTCGAGGACGGTGGCGAGCCATGCTGAGCCGGATCGCGGAGTCGCTGTTCTGGATTGGGCGCTATGTGGAGCGCGCCGACGACACTGCCCGGATCCTCGACGTCCACCTGCAGATGCTGCTGGAGGACCCGCAGACGCCCGAGTCGGACGCCTGCCGGGCGCTGCTCGCGGTGATGGGGCTGGAGCCGGCGGAGGATGAGCATGTGGACCGCGTCGTCGTCCTCGATCGTCTGGCCTTCGATGCCACCTACCCGAGCGCGATCGTCGGGTCGCTCGGGGCGGCGCGGGAGAACGCCCGGCGGGCCCGGGAGACCGTCTCGACCGACATGTGGCAGGCGCTGAACACCACCTGGATCGGGATCGACCGGGTGCGCCGCCGGGCCACCACGGCGCACGATTTCTTCTCCTGGGTGCGCGAACGGGCCGCGCTGGTGGCCGGCATCGCCGACGAGACGATGAGCCGGGACGACACCTGGCGCTTCCTGGTACTCGGGCGCAGCCTGGAGCGGGCCGACATGACGGCCCGGCTGGTCGCGACGTCCACCATCTCCACGGCGGGTCCGTCCTGGACGACGCTGCTTCGCTCCTGCGGCGCCTACCAGAGCTACCTGCGCACCTACCGCGGGGTGGCCTCGGACGAGCGTGCCGCCGAGTTCCTGCTGCTGGACCGGCTGTTCCCGCGCTCGGTGCTGCACGCGTTGATGCAGGCCGAGGAGTGTCTGGAGGAGCTGGCGCCCCCGTTGGAGCGGGTCGGGGTCGCCGATACCGGGCGTCGCCTGCTCGGGCGCACCCGGACCAGCCTGGAGTACCGCTCGCTGGCCGAGGTGGTCGACGATCTGCCCGAGGAGATGGAGAAGGTGCAGCAGGCCATCTCCGCGGCCAGCGACGCGGTGGCCAGGCGCTACTTCCCTCGGGCGGCCACCACGCGCTGGGTGGGTGAGGTGTCGTGAGCATCCGCCGGCTGCTGATCGTGCACACCACCGGGTACCGCTACGACACTCCCGTGACCGCGTCGTACAACGAGGCCCGGATGACGCCGCTGACCACGCCGCGGCAGGCGCTGCTGGACGAGACGATCACGGTCGACCCGGTGACCTGGCAGCACCGGTTCACCGACTACTGGGGCACCCAGGTGACCGCGTTCGACGTGCTCGCCGGGCATGCCGAGATGACCGTGGTCAGTTCGTCCACGGTCGAGGTGTTCGGGCGGCCGGAGCAGGAGTCGACAGCGGGCTGGGACCTGGTGCGCAGCGACGACGTCCGCGATCGGTATCACGAGCTGCTGATCCAGACCCCGATGACGGAGCCGCCGGAGGAGGTCGTCTCCCTGGCCCGCGAGGCTGTGGGGGACTTGCCGCCGCACGAGGCCGCGCATGCCGTCTGTGACGCGCTGATCGCTCCGCTGACCTACGAGGGCGGGGTCACCTCGGTGCGTACCCCGGCGGCCGAGGTATGGGCCTCCGGCAAGGGCGTGTGCCAGGACTTCGCGCACCTGACCCTGGGGGCGTTGCGCTCGATCGGCCTGCCGGCCCGGTATGTGTCGGGCTACCTGCACCCCAGGCCCGACGCCCCGGTGGGCGAGATGGTCGAGGCCGAGAGCCACGCCTGGGTGGAGTGGTGGGCGGGGGACTGGTTCGCCTACGACCCCACCCATGCCGGTCCGGTGCATCACGACCATGTGCTGGTGGCCACCGGCCGCGACTACACCGACGTGCCGCCGCTCAAAGGCGTCTACGCCGGCGCCGCCGGCTCGGAGCTGTTCGTGACGGTCCAGGTGACCCGCCTCCAGTAGCCCGGGAGATGTTCGGGCGAGGTGCATCCGCGGGCGGGGGTACGGCGGAAATGGGGGCAACGACTCCCCATCCATCTTGGAGAAACAGATGCGCATCTCCCGCCCACTCGCCTCCGGCACGCTGGCCCTGGCGCTCGCCACCGGGCTGGGGCTGGCTGCTGGCCGCCCCTTCGGTGGCCGCGACCGGCACCTCGGACGTCTCGATCCTGCACGGCGTCCCCGGGCTGACCGTCGACGTCTACGCCAACGGGGACAAGCTGCTCACCGCGTTCAAGCCCGGCACGCTGACCGACCCGGTCAAGCTGCCGGCCGGCAACTACGACCTCGCGGTCTTCCCCGAGGGGCAGGGCCCCACCGGCACCCCGGCGATCGAGGCCAAGGGCGTCGCGGTCCCCGGCTGGCGCCAACCTCACCGTCGTCGCCCACCTGGACGCCGACGGCAAGCCCGTCCTCACCCCGTTCGTGAACGACACCGCCAGGACGGCGCCCGGCAAGGCCCGGATCACCGTGCGGCACACCGCCGCGGCGCCGGCCGTCGACGTGCGGGCCAACGGCACGGCCGCGTTCAGCGGCGTTGACCAACCCCAAGGAGGTCAAGGCCGACCTGGACGCCGGCACGATCGCCGCCGACGTCGTCCTGGCCGGCACCTCCACCGTGGCGATCGGCCCGGCCGACCTGAACCTGGCCGAGGGCACCAACACGATCGTCTACGCCTGGGGCTCGGCCGCCGACAGCAACCTCGCCCTGGCCGTGCAGACCATCTCCGGCCTGCACAACGCACCCAGCGGGGTTCCCTCGGGCACCGGCGGCCTGGTCGACGACAGCCTGCCGTTGCCGCTGGCCGCGCTGAGCCTGGCCGGCCTGGCCGGGATGGCCCTGGCCACCCGCCGGTTCACCGCCGCGCGGGCCGAGGCGCGGCGCCTGAGCATCCGGCACTGATCACCAGTTCATGCAGCACTGATCAGCGCGGGTTCGCCCACGGCCAGGACAGGAGCGAGTCATGACGACGCGACGCTGGTTCCTCGTCGCCGTCGACCTGCCTCGCTGCTGGCCGTGGGCGCTCCGGCGCTGTGGTGGGTCGACCCGGCCGGCAGCCTCCGCCGGCCCGGGTGTGGTCGCCGTCGCCAGGCCGTCGACGCCGGCCCGTCGCGTCCGGCCCGGCGACAGCCGACCCGTCGGCACCCGGCCAAGGACGCCCGGCCCGACGACGATTGCGGCTCGCCCGGCCACCGCTCCGGCAGCTGCGTCGGCGCCCGGCCCAGGCCGGCTGGTGATCCCGGGCTGGGTGTGGACGCCGCAGTGGTGGCGGTCGGCGTCCGCCCCGACGGTTCGGCCGCGATGGCCATCCCGGACGATGTCGCGCAGGTCGGCTGGTACCGGTTCGGCCCCCGACCCGGGGACGCGTGCCGGTGCCGCGGTGCTCGCCGGGCATGTGGACGGCGCGGGCCAGGGCCGCGGGGCGATGTACCGGGTCCGCGAGCTCGGCCCGGGCGATCGGATCGAGGTGGAGCTCGCCGACGGCCAGTCGGTCGGCTACCGGGTGATCGCCAAAGAGACCATCGTCAAGAAGCGGCTGCCGGTCGAGCGGCTGTTCGCTCGGGACGGCCCGCCTCGGCTGGTCCTGATCACCTGCGGCGGGCCCTTCGTGGAGAGCTGTCCAGCTACCGCGACAACGTGGTGGTCGTCGCCGAACCGACCCCGCGGGCGGCTGAGATGACTGCCGCTCGCCGTCCGGTCGCCTACGCACAGGAGCAGACTTTCGCTAGCGTGGACTCCGGCGACGCGTCGTCATCGACGTCGGCCAGCGGCGGAGGTCCGCGTGGCAGAGCCGGACGACCGAGGAGGTCGGTTCGAGGTTCGCCGCGGGCGATGAACAGGCCCTGGCCTGGGCGTATGAACGCTGGGGCGGGCTGGTGCACGGCCTGGCGTGCCGGGCGCTCGGCCCCGGTCCGGACGCCGAGGACGTCACCCAGCAGGTGTTCGTCTCGGCCTGGACCAACCGATCCGGCTTCGCCGCCGACCGTGGCCCGCTGCCGGCCTGGCTGGTCGGGATCTGCCGGCATCGGATCGCTGATGCCTTCGCCCGGCGGCGCCGCGAGGACCGCGCCCGCCAGGCCGCGATGGTGATCGCCGGCCAGCCGCAGCGGGTACCGCCCGCCGATCGCCAGGCCGACGATCGTGTGGTGCTGATGGCGGAACTGCGCCGGATCGGGCAGCCCCAACGGGGGATCATGGAGCTGGCGTTCTTCCACGACCTGACCCACGAACAGATCGCTGAGACCACCGGGCTGCCGCTCGGCACGGTCAAGAGCCACATCCGGCGGACCCTGAGCCGGCTGCGCGACCGATTGGAGGTGGACGATGCAGCACTGTGACGACGAGGTGCTCGCCCTCGTGGCGCTGGGTGAGCAGCCCTCGGCATCGGATGCTGCACACCTGGCCGGGTGCGACCGGCTGCCGGGACGAGGTGACCTCGCTCGGCGGACTCGTCGCCACTGTGCGGGTGCCGCTCCCCGACGGCCCGCCGGTGACGCCGCCGCCGCGGGTATGGGCCCAGATCGCCGAGGCGACCGGCGTGTCGGTGACTCCGTCCACGACCAGCCCGGGCCGGCGCAGCCGCGCTTCGCCGCAGCCCACTCGGCTGCGGCCCCGCGCGCGAGCCGAGTCGCGTCGTCCGCGCTGGGTGTTGCCCGCAGTCGCGGCGTCGGCGCTGACGGTCGGGCTGGCCGGCGGGGTGGCCGGCTCGGCCCTGCTGCGCGACGACGTCAGAGACGCCGGGGCCGCCGGGCCCAGGTGATCGCCCAGGTGGCGCTGGCAGCACTGCCCGCCGACCCCGGGGCGCAGGGGCAGGCGTCGGTGGTGAGCACCGCCCAGGGGCGCCGGCTCCGGGTCGACGTGAGCCGGTTGAGCACGACCACTGGCTTCTACGAGGTCTGGCTGATCGACCGCGGGGTCAAGAAGATGATCCCGCTCGGCATCCTGCCCGCCGCCGGCGGTGAGTTCGACATCCCCGCCGGCGTGGACCTCGACGAGTATCCGATCGTCGACGTCTCCGCCGAGCCCCTGGACGGCAACCCCACCCATAGCGGCACCAGCCTCCTCCGCGGCACCCTGCCCACCTAACTCCTCCCGCCGAACCGTGCTCATGCTCCGCCGGTGTACACGTTCGGCGTCGTGACAGCGTTGTCAGATGTACCCCCGCGGAGCATGAGCAGGTTTGGGGGTGACCGGATTGTGGAACTTGGTGACCGGATGTCGACCAAGCAGCTCTGGTCGGGCGGGGTGTCGGCTGGTAGAAAGCGGTGGCGGGCCGCTAGGGCCGGGCGGCACGTCAACGACGGGAGGGGCGATGAGCAACAGCACTGCGGACGCCGTCGTGGTCGGGGCAGGCGTGATCGGCTGCTCGGTCGCGTATGCGCTGGCCCGGGCCGGGCACTCGGTCCTCGTGGTCGAGCGGGCCGGCGCCCCGGGCATGGGCTCCACCAGCTCCTCCTCGGCGATCATCAGGTTCAACTACTCCACCTTCGCCGGCGTGGCCACCGCCTGGGAGGCTCACCACGCCTGGGAGCAGTGGGAGGAGTTCCTCGGCGGGCGGGACGAGGACGGCGGGCTGGCCCGGTTCATCCGCACCGGCGCACTCTGCCTGGACTCCCCGACGCACGACCCGGGCAAGGTGCTGGCCCTGTTCGACCGGGTCGGCGTGCCCTACGAGCTCTGGGGCGCCGCCGAGGTGCGCAACCATGTCCCGCAGCTCGACCCGGCGCGGCACTACCCGCCCAAACCTGTTGACAGCGAAGAGTTCTGGGCCGATCCGGACGGCGAGATCGGCGGCTACTGGACCCCCGACGGCGGCTTCGTCGACGACCCGGCCTACGCCGCGCACAACCTGGCCACCGCCGCCCGCCGGCTCGGCGTCCGGTTCGTCTTCAGAGCGACTCTCACCGGGGTCACCATCAGTGGAGGCCGGGTGAGCGGGGTCGAGCTCGCCGACGGCGCTCGGATCGACACGCCGGTCGTGGTCAATGTCGCCGGGCCGGCCTCCGGTGCGGTCAACGCCCTGGCCGGCGTCGGCACCGACTTCGGGGTGAGCACCCGGCCGATGCGTGCGGAGGTGCACACCGTGCCCGGCCCGCCCGGCTACCACGGCAGTCCACCCGACAGTGTTCCCGGCCCGCTGGTCGCCGACCTCGACCTGGGCACCTACTTCCGCGGGACGCCGAGCGGCGAGCTGCTGATCGGCGGCGCCGAACCCGCCTGCGACCCCTTGCACTGGCTGGCTGACCCCGAAGACTACGAGACCGGACCCACCGCCGAGCTCTACCGGGCCCAGCTCTACCGCGCCGCGCGCCGGCTGCCCGAGCTGACCGTGCCGAACACCCCACGCGGCATCGGTGCGGTCTATGACGTCGCCGACGACTGGATTCCGATCTACGACCGGACGGTGCTTCCCGGCTTCTACGTGGCGATCGGCACCAGCGGCAACCAGTTCAAGAACGCCCCTGCCGTGGGTGACTACCTGCGGGCGATCATCGAGGCCAGTGAGAACGGCGCCGACCACGACGTCGACCCGGTGCAGTTCGCCCTGCCCCGCACCGGGCACCTCATCGATCTGGCCACCTTCAGCCGCCGGCGCACTGTGCACGCCGACAGCAGCTTCACCGTCATGGGTTAGCCGCGCCGAGCCGAGGAGCACCTTATCGAGACTCACTACCGGGCCGTCGTGATCGGCGGCGGCGTCGTCGGGGTCAGTGTGCTTTACCACCTGGCGAAACTCGGCTGGACCGACGTCGCGCTGATCGAGCGCTCGGAGCTGACCGCCGGGTCCACCTGGCACGCCGCGGCCGGCTTCCACGCCCTGAACGCCGACCCCAATGTCGCTGCGCTGCAGGCCTACACGATCAACCTGTATTCCGAGCTGGAGGCCGAGACCGGGCGGTCGTGCGGGCTGCACCTGCCCGGCGGGGTGAGCATTGCCGGATCAGCCGAACGGTGGGAGTGGCTGCGGTCGCAGTGGGCGATCTATCAGACGGTGGGCATCGAGACCGTGCGGCTGATCACGCCGGAGGAGATCGAGGCGCTCTGCCCGGTGATCGACCTCAGCGGCGTCCACGGCGGCATGTTCGACGAGATCGAGGGCCACCTCGACGCCTCCGGCACCACCTACGCCTATGCTGCGGCGGCGAAACAGCGCGGAGCCCAGATCGTGTTGCACAACCGGGTGCTCGACCTGCATCAGCGCTCGGCCGCGCGCGGCGGCGGCTGGAGCGTGGTCACCGAGCAGGGCACGATCACCTGCGACCACGTGGTCAACGCCGCCGGGCTGTGGGCCAAGCAGGTGGGCCGGATGGCCGGCGTCGACCTGCCGGTGACCCCGATGGAGCACCACTACCTGGTCACCGACTCCCTGCCCGAGGTGGCTGCGCTGGCCCGCGAGCTGCCGATGATGATGGATCTGGAGGGCTACACCTATGCCCGCCAGGAGGGCAACGGTCTGCTGCTCGGGGTCTACGAGCTGGCCCCCAGGCACTGGAACACCGACGGGGTGCCATGGGACTACGGCATCGAGCTGATTCCCGAGGACATCGACCGGATCGCGCCTGAACTGGCCGTGGGGTTCGCGCGCTACCCCTGCCTGGACGGCGCCGGGATCAGGAAGTGGGTGAACGGCGCGTTCACCTTCACTCCCGACGGCAACCCGCTGGTCGGCCCGGTCCGCGGTCTGGCCGGCTACTGGACGGCGTGCGGGGTGATGGCCGGGTTCAGCCAGGGGGGCGGCGTCGGGCTGGCCCTGGCGGAGTGGATGGTGCACGGCGAGCCCGGCCGCGACGTCTTCGGCATGGACGTGGCCCGCTACGGTGCCTACGCCGCCGGCCGGGGCTACCTGCAGGCCACCACCAGGCAGTTCTACCAGCGCCGGTTCGTGATGACCTACCCGAATGAGCAACTGCCCGCCGGTCGGCCGCTGAAGGTCTCCGCGCTGCACGCAGACCTCGACGCCGCCGGCGCCCGGTGGGGCGTCTCCTGGGGTCTGGAGACGCCGCTGTACTTCGCGCCGTCCGACCCGGGTTTCGTCGAGATGCCGACCCTGCGACGCAGCAACGCCTTCGACCTGGTGGGCGCCGAGGTGCAGGCCACCCGTGAGGGGGTCGGGCTGCTCGACACCACGGCGTTCTCCCGCTACGAGGTCACCGGGCCGGGGGCGCGGGCGTGGCTCGACGTGCTGCTGGCCTCGGCCGTCCCGACCCCGGGGCAGGTGCGGCTGGCGCCGATGCTCAGCCCCTCGGGCCGCCTGCTCGGCGACCTCACCGTGACCTGCTGGAGCGAGGACGAGTTCTGGCTGATGGGCTCGTACTACCTGCGCGAGTGGCACCTGAGGTGGTTCGCCGCCCAACTGCCGGGGTCGGGTGTGAGGGTGCGCGACATCGCGGACGACGTCGCCGGGGTGTCGCTGTCCGGCCCGCGCGCTCGCGACCTGCTGGCCATGGTGACAGCGGACGACGTCTCGGCCGGCGGGCTGCGCTGGATGCGGGCGGCGACGATCGACGTCGGGCTGGTCCGAGCCCGGACCGGGCGGCTGTCGGTGTCCGGAGAGCTGGGCTATGAGCTGAACGTGCCCGCGACCGAGCTGCGCAGTCTGTACCGCACCCTTCGTGAAGCGGGCAGAGAGCTTGCCGCCCAAGGGGTTCCGGTGGTCGATCTCGGATACTCGGCGGTCAACTCGCTGCGCCTGGAGAAGTCGTACGGCATCTGGTCGAAGGAGTTCACCTGGGCCTACACCCCGGGGATGAGCGGGCTCGACCGCTTCGTCGCCTTCGACAAGGCGGCCCTGTTCGTCGGCCGGGACGCCGCCCTGCGCGAACGCGACGCCGGCCCGGACCAGCGCCTGGTCACCCTGGAAGTCGCCTCCGGTGAGGGCCCGCGAGCCGCCGACGCCGGGCCGTTCGAACCGGTCTGGGACGGCGCGCGCCGGGTCGGATTCGTCACCTCCGGCGGCTACGGGCACAGTGTGGGCCGCAGCCTGGCCCTGGCCTACCTCGACGTCGACCACACCGCACCGGGGACCGCCCTGGAGGTGCACGTGGTCGGGGTGCGGACGCCCGCCGACGTGATCGAGGACAGCCCGCACGACCCGGCCGGCCGGCGACCCCGCGCATGAAGATCACCGCAATCACCCTGCACCGGCTCCGGCTGCCGCTCGACCCGGCCTTCCACGCCGCCTGGGACCCCGTGCCGCGCAGGCGGTTCGACGCCTGTCTGGTGGAGGTGACCACCGACGAGGGTGTCACCGGCTGGGGCTCGGGCGACACCATGGACGGCTTCGAGGCCTTCCAGGACCTCTTCCTCGGCCGCGACCCGCTGCAGATCACCCGGCACGTGAAGACCCTGGAGACGATCACCTTCCACGCCGGGCGGTACTGGCCGCTGGAGGCCGCCCTGTGGGACGTGATCGGCCAGGTGGCCGGGCTCCCGGTGGCGACGCTGTTCGGCGGCAGCACCGACCGGCTGCCTGCCTACGCCTCCTTCGGGGAGCTGAAACCGCCTGCCGCCCGGGCCGAGGCGGCAGTGGCCGCCGAGCAGTGCGGGTTCCGGGCGATGAAGATCCGGATCGCCCGCGACCGGATCGAGGAGGGAGTGGCCGCGGTGGCCGCCACCCGCGCGGCGGTGGGCCCGGACGTCGCGCTGATGGTCGACCTGAACCAGATGTGGCGGATGAGCGGGGACATCGAGCCAGCCCTCGATCTGGCCTCGGTCCGCCGCCTCGCCGCCCGCCTCGCCGAGCTCGACGTGCTCTGGTTGGAGGAGCCGCTGCCCCAGGGGGACCTCGACGGCGTGCGCCTGGTGCGCCAGGCCACCGGCATCCGGATCGCCGGCGGCGAGATGGTGCGTTCGCTTCCCGAGTTGGTGGCGTTGATCGAGGCCGACGCGTTCGACGTCTACCAGCCGGACGTCGTCCTCGCCGTGGGTCTGCACCGGGCCCGGCTGGTGGCCGAGCTGGCCCAGCTGCGGCATCGCTGGTTCACCCCGCACACCTGGACCAACGGTCTCGGTCTGTTGGCCAACCTGCACGTCGCCGCCGGCGTCGGCGCCGGGCCGTTCCTGGAGGTGCCCTTCGACCCGCCGGGCTGGACGCCGCGGCGGCGTGACTTCTTCCTGGCCGAGCCGCTGGAGATCGACGCCCGGGGCGACCTGGTGGTGCCGCTGCTGCCGGGGCTCGGCGCCGTGATCGACGCCGAGGCGTTGACCCGCTACGCGATGGGGGAGGCCCGATGACGGCGCAGCTGACGCAGGCGCACTGGGAGGCGCGGGCGGCGGCGCTCACTCCGCGCCGCGAGCTCTTCATCGCCGGCGCCTTCCGCCCCGCCCGCTCGGGCGCCGTGCTCGAGGCGCGCACGCCCCGCGACGGCGGCCTGCTGGCCCAGGTGAGCGCCGGGCAGGCGGAGGACGTCGACGACGCCGTCCGTGTGGCGCGGGCGGCGTTCGAGGCGGGCGTCTGGTCGCAGGCCGACCCCCGGGTGCGCAAGCGGGTGCTGCTGCGCTGGGCCGAGCTGGTGCGCGAGCACGCCGAGGAACTGGCCCTGCTGGAGTCGCTCGACGTCGGCAAGCCGATCCGGGACTGCCTGGCCGTGGACGTGCCGGGAGCGGCGAACTGCCTGCAGTGGTACGGCGAGGCGGTGGATAAGCTCTACGACGAGGTGGCGCCGGCCCCGCGCCGGGCCCTGGCTCTGGTCACCCGGGAGCCGCTCGGGGTGGTCGGCGCGATCGTGCCCTGGAACTATCCGCTGATCATCACCGCCTGGAAGCTCGGGCCCGCGCTGGCGATGGGCAACTCGGTGGTGCTCAAGCCGGCCGAGCAGTCGAGCCTTTCGGCGCTGCTGCTGGCCGAACTGGCCACCCGGGCGGGCCTGCCGGACGGCGTGCTGAACGTGGTGCCCGGGCTGGGCGAGGTGGCCGGAGACGCGCTCGCCCGCCACCACGACGTGGACAGGATCGCGTTCACCGGGTCGACCGCGGTGGGCCGCCTGCTCCAGGTCGCGGCCGGGCAGAGCAACGGCAAGCAGGTCTCGCTGGAGTTGGGTGGGAAGTCACCCCAGCTGGTGCTGGCCGACGCTGGCGATCTGGACGCCGCGGCGTCCGCCATCGCCTGGGGGATCTTCTACAACGCCGGGCAGACCTGCAACGCGGGGTCCCGCCTCCTGGTCGACGCCGCGATCCACGACGACCTGGTCGCCCGGGTGGTCGCAGTCACCGAGAGCCTGCGCCTGGGCGATCCGCTCGACCCGGCCACCCAGATCGGCACCCTGGTCGACGTCGCGCAGCGGGAGCGGGTCGAGGGCTACCTCGATCTCGCGGACGCCGAGGGTGCGGTGACCCTGACCGGAGGCCGGGAGGCCTTGGCGGACAACGCCGTGCTCGCCGAGGGGGTCTACGTGGCGCCCACGGTGCTGGACGGCGTCGACAACGCGAGCCGGGTGGCCCAGGAGGAGATCTTCGGCCCAGTGCTGGCCACGATCCGCTTCTCCGGCGTCGAGGAGGGGGTGCGGCTGGCCAACGCCTCGGGCTACGGGCTGGCCGCCGCGGTGTGGACCCGCGACGTGTCGACCGCACACCGGGTGGCCCGGGCACTACGGGCCGGCACGGTCTGGGTGAACACCTTCGACGCCGCCGACGTGATCACCCCGTTCGGCGGGTTCAAGGATTCCGGCGCAGGCAGGGACCGTTCGCTGCACGCCCTCGACGGCTACAGCGGGCTCAAGACGACCTGGGTGGATCTGTCATGACGCTGCTCGACCCGGCGCTGGCCGGGCGGTCGCTGTCGGTCGAGCCCGGCGTCCGGGTCGAGTTCGGCGTCGGAGCCCTCGATCGGCTGCCGGACGCCGTCACGTCCCTCGGCCGCTCGCGCGCCTTCGTGGTGACCGACCCGGGGCTGCGCGCCGCCGGGGTGCTCGATCGCGTGCTGGCGGTGCTCGGTGCGGCCGGGCTCGAGCACGAGGTGTTCGACGGGGTCCGGCCCAACCCGAGCACCGCCGACCTGGACGCCGCGGGGGAGCAGGTGCGCGCCTTCTGCGCTGCCGGTTCCGGTGGGCGCGGCGGCGAGGCTGTGGCGGTGGTGGCCGTGGGCGGCGGGTCGGCGCTGGACTCCGCCAAGGGGATCGCGCTGCTCGCCACCAACCCCGGTGCGGCTGCCGACTTCGACTACCGGCAGGAGCCGCCGGGGGCCGGCCTGCCGGTGGTCGCGGTGCCGACCACCGCGGGCACCGGTGCGGAGACCAACGGATTCGGCGTGATCGAGGACGTCCGTGCGCGCTGCAAGATCTATGTCGGGCACGCCTCGGTGCGCCCGGCGGTGGCCGTGCTGGATCCCGAACTGACCCTCGGCCTGCCTCCCGCTGCCACCGCCGCCACCGGATTCGATGCGCTGGTGCACGGCATCGAGTCGCTGGCCTCGCGTGGGGCCACGCCGCTGTCGGCGGCCTACGCCACTCAGGCGGTGGCGATGGTGAGCCGCTGGCTGCCGGTCGCCGTCGAGGACGGCGCAGACCTGGAGGCACGGGCCCAGTTGCTGCTCGGCGCGCACCTGGCCGGGCGGGCGCTGACCCTGTCCGGGCTGGGACTGGCGCACGGCATTGCGCATGCGCTGACCAATGAGTTCCACACCGTGCACGGCGTGGCCCTGGCCGCGGTGATGCCCGAGGTGATGCGTTTCTGCGCGGACGACGCCGGCCCCGCCTACGCCGCCGCAGCGGTGGCGATGGGCTGCGGCGACCCGATCGTGGCGGTGACCGAGCTGGCTGCCGCCATCGGCGTCCGCCGACCGCTGCGCGAGCTGGGCCTGACCGGCGTCACCGTACCCGGCGTGGCCCGCGGCGCCGTCGAGGATGCGGTGACCTTGAACAGTCCCCGCACCCCCACCCAGGCCGACGTCGAGGCCCTCCTCCGCGCCGCCCTCTAGCGCACCCCGCACCCGCACCGAGAGTCGAGTAAGTGCTCCCAAATCGCCGTCGAAGGAACGGGTACTCGACTCTCGGTGCGGGGGAGGGGCGCGCGGGCGGCAGGCGTAGAGCTGTGGAACCGAGGGTGCCCACATATTGACTAGTGGTCGCCACATAGTGAGCATGTTCCAATGTTCCGCAACGTAATGCCGCGCTACGAGATCCTTTCTCCCGCAGGGCTGGAGACGATCGAGCGCGGCTGGCAACGGATCGTGAGCGAGATCGGCATCGAGTTCCTGCACGACGACGCCCTCGCCCTGTTCCGCGAGGCCGGGCAGCGGGTGGAGGGCAACGTCGTCCATCTCGACCCGCAGTTCGTGCTCGACCAGGTGGCCAGGACGCCGCGCGAGTTCCATCTGCGGGCGCGCAATCCCGAGCACTCGCTGATTCTCGGCGGTGACCACATGGTCTTCGCCGCCGTGTCCGGCCCGCCGTTCTTCCGCGTCGGCGACGAGCGGCGCGACGGCACCCTGGCCGACTACGAGCTGATGGCCAAGCTGGTGCAGCAGTTCCCGCAGCTCGACATGTGCACGATGCCGGTGATCGAGGCCAACGACCGGCCGCTGGACTCCCGGCACCTGGACATGATGCTGGCCGCGCTGACCTACACCGACAAACCCGTGTTCGGCTCAGCGTTGTCGACCGCGAACGCGCAGGACTGCGTGGCGATGACCGAACTGCTCTTTCCCGGCACTCCGATCGCCGCGCCGCCGGACGCCGACGGGCGCCCCACGGCGTCGGTGATGACGATCGTCAACGTCAACTCCCCGTTGCGCTATGACGACCGGATGCTCGAGGCCCTGCTGGTCTACGCCGCTGCCGGGCAGGCCGTGGTGGTCACCCCGTTCCTGCTGATGGGCGCGATGGCTCCGGTGAGTGTCGTCGCGGCACTGGCCCAGCAGACCGCGGAGGCGTTGGCCGGGATCGCCTTGATCCAGCTGGTGCGGCCCGGCACCCCCGCGGTGATGGGCTCGTTCCTGTCCACCATCGACATGCAGTCGGGGTCGCCGAGCTTCGGCGGGCCCGAATCGGCCCAGGGCCTCTACGCCTCCGGCCAGATCGCGCGGCGGTACCACCTGCCGTGGCGGGCCGGCGGGGGAGGGCTCACCGCCAGCCAGACCGTCGACGCGCAGGCGGCCTACGAGTCGTTCAACACGCTCAAGGCCGCGTTCCTGGCCGGGGCCAACCTCGTGGTGCAGGCCGCCGGCTGGCTGGAGTCGGGCCTGGTCTCCTCGCCCGACAAGCTCGTGGTCGACGTCGAGGCGTTGCGGGTGCTGCGCGAGCAGTTCACCGAGCTGATGGTGGACGAGGACGCGCTGGCCTTCGAGGCGCACGACGAGGTGCGGCACGGCGGTCATTTCCTCGGCGCCGAGCACACCATGACCCGGTTCCGGACCTGCTTCTACCGGCCGCTGCTCTCCTCGACGGAGAACTTCGAGCGCTGGCAGAGCAAGGGCGCCCGGGACGCCGCAACCCGGGCAGGGGAGATCTGGCGGACGGCGATCGAGGGGTACACCCCGCCGCCGCTGGACCCTGCGGTGCAGGCCGCGCTGCACAACTTCGTCGCCCGCCGCCGCACCGAACTCGGCGACTGAGGCGTCGCCCGCGCACACCCACCCGGCGATCACACGCACCCACGCACCCCCGCACCCACGCGGTGATCGGCGTCAGATCGCGCTTTCCACCCAATGGGTGGGGAGAACTGCGATGTGGCGGTGATCATGTGGAGTGCGGCGGGCGGCGGGAGTGAGCGGTGGGGGAGGACAGCGCTCAGGCGAGGCGGGCCTCCACGGTGGCGCAGGCCGCCCGCAGCCGGGGCAGGGCGGCCACGCGCGCGGCGGCGGTCAGCCGCGCGCTGGGCCCGGAGATGTTGACGCTGCCGAGCATCGCGCCGTCCACCACGATGCCGACCGACATCGCGGCGAGTCCGTCCTCGATCTCGTCCTCGATCTGCGACCAGCCGGCCTCGCGGATGCGCTCCAGCTCGACCCGCAGGGCCTGCGGGTCGGTGATCGTCCGCGAGGCCGCCTTCTCCAACGGCGCGCGCAGAAACGCCTCCAGTCGTGCGGGATCGGCGTGGGCGAGGGCGAGTTTGCCGCTGCTGGACGTGTGCAGGGCGAACGGCCGTCCCACCCAGTTGGTCAGCCCGATCATGTGCGGGCCGTCGACCTGGCGGACCAGGGAGAGCGAACCGTCGGGCATCGCCACGGTCAGGGTCACCGACTCCTGGACCGACGCGGCGAGGTCCTCGAGCACTCCCGCGGCGACGTCGATCAGCAGCTCGATCAGGTTCGTCGTCCGGGTCAGGGCATGCAGGCCCGGTCCGATCACGATCCGGTCGTCGGGCAGGCGGGCGAGCAGCCGCTCGGCCACCAGGGACTCGATCATGCGCAGTGCCGTCGCCCGGGGCAGATCGGCCGACCGGGCCAGCGCCGAGACCGTCGCCCCGGCCCCGGACTCCGCCGCGGCCCGCAGCAGCGCGGCCGCCTTGCGGACCGACTGGTTCTCGCGCGATGCGGCCGTGACGGGCACTGCGGGCTCCTCCGGGCGCTCTACGAGGCCGCAGCGGGAGCGGGGGCCTGCAGGCGCCGCAACTCCTCGATGGGAATGTGGCACGCCATCCTATGACCGGGCTCGACCTCGACCAGCGGCGGCGTGGTCACCTCGCAGAGCCCTTCCAGCCGGCGAGGGCACCGGGTGTGGAACACGCATCCCGACGGCGGGTCGGCGGCGCTCGGGATCTCCCCGTCCAGTCTGATCCGGCTCTCCGGGGCGCCGTCCACGCTGGGCATCGCCGAGAGCAACGCCTCGGTGTAGGGGTGGTGCGGCCCGGCGAAGACCTGCTCGGCCGGGCCCACCTCCATCAGTCGGCCGAGGTAGAGCACCGCGATCCGGTCCGACAGGTAGCGGACGACGCCCAGGTCGTGGGAGATGAAGACGTAGCTGGAGTGCTCGTCCCGCTGCAGGTCGGCCAGGAGGTTGAGGATCGCGGCCTGCACCGAGACGTCGAGCGCGCTGGTCGGCTCGTCGCAGACCACGATCCGCGGACCGCCGGCGAAGGCCCGGCCGATCGCCACGCGTTGCTTGAGGCCGCCGGAGAGCTGTCGCGGCTTGAGGTCGAGGTGGCGCGGGGTGAGCCGCACCTGAGTGATCAACTCCTCGAGGCGATCGTCGGCGGCCTCCCCGGTGATACCGGCCAGCTTGGCCAGCGCCCGGGACAGGATGGCGCGCACCGAATGTCCTCGGTTCAGCGCCGAGTCGGGGTTCTGGAAGATGATCTGGATTGCGCGTCGGGCGGACTGCGGACGGCGCCGGGTCGACCCCTCCAGCACCCCGCCGTCCAGCGCCACCCGGCCGCCGTGGTCGGCCGGCTGGATGCCGAGGATCGCCTTGGCCAGGGTGGTCTTGCCCGACCCGGACTCGCCGACCAGGCCCAGCGTCTCCCCGGCGCGCAGGTCCAGCTCGATCCCGACCAGCGCCCGGATCTCCTTGCGATGCTGCTTGAACGTCACGTCCACGTCGTGCAGCTGCAGGATCGTCTCCGGCACGCGGACGCCGTCCGCGTCGTCGGCACTCTCCGCGGCAGCCGCCGGTGGGGTTAGTTCGCCGATCCGGTCGATGTGGTGGCAGCGGGCGAAGCGGGGCGACCCGGTGCCGACCTCGACCACGGCCGGGGCCTGGGTGCGGCAGACGTCGGTGGCGAGGCGGCAGCGGTCGACGAACACGCAGGCCGGCAGGTCCTCGCCGATCTGGGGCAGGAAGCCGGGAATGGTCTCCAGCCGGTGGTCGCGCTTGCGGGCGCCGTGCCGGGGCAGGCAGCGCAGCAGGCCCACCGTGTAGGGGTGGTTGGGGGAGTCGAAGACCTCACCGGCCGATCCCTGCTCGACCACCTGGCCGGCGTACATCACCCCGACCCGGTCGCAGATCCGCCGGATGACGCCCAGGTTGTGCGCGATGAGCAACACGGCCGCCCCGGTGTCCACGCGCAGCGACTCCACCAGGTCGAGCACCTCGGCCTCAACGGTGGCGTCCAGGCCGGTGGTCGGCTCGTCGAGCACCAGCAGTGCGGGATCGTTGGCCAGCGCCATCGCGATCACCACCCGCTGCTGCATGCCACCGGACAGCTGATGCGGGTAACGGTCCATCACCCCGCGCGGGTCGGAGATGCGCACCCGTCGCAACGCCTCGATCGCCCGGTCCTTGGCCTCGGTCTTGCTCACGCCGAGCACTGTGAACGCCTCGGCCACCTGAGTGCCGATCCGCAGCGTCGGGTTCAGCGCGGCGCCCGGATCCTGGTAGACCATCGAGACGTCGCTCATCCGCACCTGCTGCAGGGCGGACGCCGACATGACGGTCACGTCCTGCCCGGCGATCGAGGCCCGGCCCCCGGCCACCCGGCCGTTGTCGGCGAGCAGGCCGAGCGCCGCGTAGGCGGTGGTCGACTTGCCGCACCCGGACTCCCCGACCAGGCCGTAGGACTCCCCGGGCGCCACCGAGAAGGACACCCCGCGCAACACCCGGCGGGGGACGCCACGGACCAGGAAGTCGACCTGCAGGTCCTCGACCAGCAGCGCCGGCGTCTCGCTCGCGGGCGCGTCGTGCGTCGTCCGCCCGTTCATCGGGACAGCACCCCCTGCAGCGAGTCGGCGACCAGGTTGACCGCCACCACCAGGCTGGCGATGGCCAGCGACGGGAAGACCACCGGCCACCAGTAGCCGTTGATGATCTGCGAGTACTCCTCGGAGATCATCAGACCCCAGTCGGGCGAGGGCGGCTGGATGCCGACCCCGAGGAAGGACAGGGTCGCGATGGTGAAGATCGCGTATCCGATCCGCACAGTCAGCTCGACGATGATCGGGCCGGTCACGTTCGGCAGGATCTCGCGCAGCATGATGTAGACGGGCGACTCGCCCTGCAGTCGGGCAGCCTGCACGTAGTCGAGCTCGCGCTCGGCCATCACTGCGGCACGCACGGTGCGGGCCACGATCGGGGCGAACAGCAGCCCGACCACCGCGATCACGGTGAGCTTCGAGGGGCCCAGCACGACCAGGGCGAGCAGGCCGACGACGGCCACCGGCAGGGAGAGGAAGGCCTCCACGACACGGCTCAGGATGTCGTCGGTCGGTCCGCGGAAGTACCCCATCACCAGGCCGAGCAGGGTGCCCACGGCCACGCCGATCACCGCGGAGATCGGCGCCACCAGAAGCACGTCCCGGGCACCGATGATCACACGGGAGAGCACGTCGCGGCCCAACCGGTCGGTGCCGAACCAGTAGGTGGCGTTGGGGGCGGCGTGGGTGGCGAACGGATCACCGGTGAAGGCGTCCTTGGGCGCGACGGCGTCACCACCGATCGCGCACACGATCCAGAACAGGATGATGATGTTGCCGATCACGAACTCCGGACGGCGCAGCAACAGCCGTGCGGTCTCCCGCCGGGCGGTCTTGCGGGCGGTCAGCGCGACCGCGGATGCCGACATGGCCGGGCCGGCAGGCACGGTGATCTGCTCGTCCAGAGCGCTGTCGACCAGCCCATGGGTGAACTCGGGCAGGTCGGGAGCGTTCAGGCCGCTGTGCAGTGGCTTCGGCCCGCTCTCGACCGGGTCGGGCCCGGACCCGGGGGCGGGTTGCGCAGGTCGGCCGGTCATTGTGCCCCCAGGCGGATACGCGGGTTGAGCCAGGAGATCAGCAGGTCGGCGAACAGCGTCGCGATCATGTAGATGACGCCGATCACCAGCACCCCGGCCGACAGCACAGGCAGGTCCTTGGCCTTGGCGGCGGTGACCAGCAGGCGGCCCACCCCGTTCACGTTGAAGATCAGCTCGACGGCGAGCAGGCCGCCGAACAGGTAGCCGGTCTGGGTGGCGATCACCGAGATGGTGGGCAGCAGGGCGTTGCGCAGCACGTGCCGGCGCAGCACGGCGGACGTCGACATGCCCTTCATGGTCGCCGTGCGGGTGTAGTCGGCCTCGAGGGCGGTGATCGTGCCCGCCCGCGCCATCCGGGCGATGTAGCCGAAGTACACCAGCACCAGCGACAGGGCCGGCATCAGCAGGTAGTAGGCCTGGGTCCCGAGGCCGGCGCCCTGCGGCCAGGTGGCCAGCACGGGCAGCACGTTGAGCTTGAGTCCAAGCAGGAAGATCAGGAAGGTGCTGGTGACGAACTCGGGGATCGCCGAGCCGGCCAGTCCGAGGGTGACGATCAGCCGGTCGGCGAACCGGCCCTTGCGCAGGGCCGCGAACACGCCGCCGATCACTCCCAGCGGCACGGTCAGGCTGAGTGCGAGCACGGCCAGTTTGGAGGAGTTGGCCAGCGTGGTGCCGATCAGCTCCCGCACCGGCTGACCACTCTGGTAGGAGGTGCCGAAGTCGAAGGTGACGATCCCCCGCAGCAGCCGGAAGTACTGCACGGGAAGGGGTTTGTCGGTTCCCAGCTGGCGGTTCAGCTCGGCCACGGCCTCGACCGAGGCGAACGGACCGAGGATCGCGCGGCCCACGTTCTGGGGCAGCACGTTGGCGATCGCGAACACGATCAACGACAGGAGTAGCAGCGTGACCACCGCGAGCGCCATGCGTCGTAGGACGTAGACCAGCATGTACTCACCCCCATCTCGACGGCTGGTGCCTGGTCGTCGAAGGTGGGCGGACGCCGTCCGCCCACCATCGACGGGTGACTCAGACCATTCCCGCCTTGGTGAAGTCGACCTGGCCGAGTGCAGTGGTGGCCATGCCGGAGAACTTCTTCGAGTGGGCGGCGAGGTACTGGTAGAAGTACGGCACCACGATCGGGGTGTCGCGCTGCAGGATGTCGCTGATCGCCCGGGCTGACGTCTTCTGGGCATCCACGCCGATCGAGGCCTGGAAGGCCTTGAACGCCGCGTCGAACTCCTTGGACGCGTACTGCGAGGAGTTCCACACCCCGCCGCTGGACAGCGCCGCGTTGAGGAAGACGTCCGGGGTGCCGCGGTGGCCGTAGTCGACGATGCCGATGTCGGCGGCGCCCGAGCAGGGCGGGCTGGCCGGAGACTCTGGGCACCAGGACTTGCCGTAGAAGCTGCCGGTGTCCTCGACCGCCACGTTCAGCGTGATCCCCGCCTCGGCTGCGCCGCCCTTGATCAGGACGGCGAGGTCGGGCACCTCCTGCAGCTTCACCGCGTGCAGGGTGGCGGTGAGGGTGGTGACCCCGGCCGCCGAGAGCAGCGACTTGGCCTTGGCGATGTCCTTCTTGCGGGCCGGCAGCGAGGGGTCGGCGTAGGGGTAGACCGGGGCGATCACGGTGTCGCTGCCGGCGTCTGCCTGGCCCTTGAACAAGGACTGGACCATGGCGTCGCGGTCCAGGGTCCAGGCCAGTGCCTCACGGACCTTGGGGTCCTTGAACGCCCCGGTGTCCGTGCGCATCCACACCTCGCGGTGGGTGGAGGCCTTCAACGCGATGATATTGAGGTTGGAGTTGTTCAGCAGACCCTCGCCGCCGGTGACCGAGAACTGCACGATCGCGTCGACCTGGCCGGACTGCAGGGCCACCACCTGGGGCTGCAGGTCCTGGAAGAAGACCCATTCGACGCTGTCCAACGGGGTCTTGCCGCCCCACCAGGCGTCGTTGCGCACGAAAGTGGCCCCCACCTTGGCGTCGAACTTGGTCAGCTTCCACGGCCCGGTGCCGTTCGGCTTCTTGTCCAGGGTGGTGCCGTCCGGCAGGGCCTTGGGGACGATCGAGGCCTGGGCGTTGTCGGTCGAGACGAGGTAGGGGAAGTTGCCGTTCGGGCCGGTCAGGGTGAACACGACAGTGGAGGCGTCGGTGGCCTTCGCCGAGCCGGCCTCGATCACGCCCTTGAGGGCCGAGTTCCCGGCCTTGACCAGGCGCTCCATGGTGGAGACCACGTCGTCGGTGGTGAACGGGCTGCCGTCCTGCCACTTCACGTTCTGGCGGATCTTGAACGTCCACACCGAGCCGTCGGCGTTCGGCGTCCACGACTCTGCCAAGCCGGGTTTGAGCTGCAGGTCGCCGCCGGTGTAGACGAGGAACTCGTAGCACTGGGCGATCAGGCCGTAGGCGGCGAGGTCAACCATCTTGACCGAGTCCAGCGGGCTGGACGGCGCGATGCTGGCGATCTTCATCGTGCCGCCCTGCTTGACCGCACCAGCCGATGCGCCGCCGACACCCACGCCGGTCGCCTGAGTGGCGCTGCCGGTGGACTGGGCGATGTCGTTGGCGCCGCCGCAGGCGGCCAGGGTGGCTGTAGTCATGCCGAGAGCCAGGCCCAGGCGCACGAAGCTGCGGCGGTCGACCTTTCCGGCGGCGAAGGCCTCGATGAGGTCGAGCTGGAGCGGGCTGGAGGTCCGTCGGATCTGGTCGTAGTCGCGGCGTCGGATCATTGCCTGGCCACCTTCCGTTCGACTCACTCGCGTGGGCCGAGGCCTCGAGAAGCAAACTGGGGGCAAGTCACTCATCGGTGACCTTGCCTGTCAATACACGTGCCCTCACCACAAGGTCACGATCGGGTCACCATCTAGTGGTGCCCACTACTACTCTCGCCGGGTCCCGCTCTCGTCGGCTCCTCAGCCGGCCGGATCATGATCGTGACGAGTTGAGCCATGATGCGCGGTCGAACCGGTCACGATCACGTTGTCGAGGCGGAGCAGTTGGGGCCGCGGTAGACCCCGTCGCGATAGCGCCGCCCTCGGTCGCGGCCGGCGGCGTCGGCCTCCCGATCGGCCACATTGCGCTCGCCTCGGGGGAGCCCGTGCGCGCGCTCGACCCTGATCAGATAGGTGCGCTCGAGCAGACGGTGAACGCCGCTCACGGCGTCTGACAACACCTCGCTCAGCAGTGCACGCCACGGGTGTCGGGGCGTGCTGCCAAAGCCGCCACGAGCCGGTCGGGCGTGGTGCAGCGTCGCTGCAGTGCAGTCAGAACCACGGCCGCAGCGTCATCCGCCCTGGTCGCCTCGGCGGCGACATCGAGAGCGGCGGCCAGGACCAGAAGGCGCGCGGGCCTGCCCGTGGGCTGGACCAGTCCGGCGAGGCGATGGCGCCGGGTGAGCACGAGCCCGGAACGAGGCGTCGGACGACGTTCGGCCGGGACGGCGACGTGCACCAGCGGTGGCGGGCGGTCGAGCACTCCGTGCAGGTACAGGGCGCTGCGACCTGCCACAGCCGCGCCGGCCCGGCGACAAGGACACCCGCCAACCCTGCCCATGCTCCGCAGGTGAACTCAGAGCGACTCGTGACAACGGTGTCGCGTGTACCCCTGCGGAGCATGGGCAGGTTGGGGGCGTGGGACGATGGGCGGACCCGAGACTTGTGAGGTTCCCTCTTGTCACCGATGGCCCGAACGGCGCTCGCGCCGTCCGAGACCCCTCCGGAGAAGATCCGGAACTTCTGCATCATCGCCCACATCGACCACGGCAAGTCCACCCTGGCCGACCGGATGCTGCAGATCACCGGCGTGGTCGACCCGCGCCTGATGCGTGAGCAGTACCTCGACCGGATGGACATCGAGCGCGAGCGCGGCATCACCATCAAGTCCCAGGCCGTGCGCATGCCCTGGGAGTCCGAGGGCGTGACGTACGCCCTGAACATGATCGACACGCCCGGCCACGTCGACTTCACCTACGAGGTCTCCCGCTCGCTGGCCGCCTGCGAGGGTGCGGTGCTGTTGGTGGACGCCGCGCAGGGGATCGAGGCGCAGACCCTGGCCAATCTGTACCTGGCGATGGAGAACGACCTGGCCATCATCCCGGTCCTGAACAAGATCGACCTGCCGGCGGCGATGCCCGAGCAGTGCGCCCAGGAACTGGCCGGCCTGATCGGCTGTGAGCCTGAGGACTGCCTGCGGGTCAGCGGCAAGACCGGCGAGGGCGTCGAGCCGCTGCTCGAGCAGATCGTGCGCCAGATCCCCGCCCCCAGCGGCGACCCCGCCGCCCCCGCCCGAGCGATGATCTTCGACTCGGTCTACGACACCTACCGCGGTGTGGTCACCTACGTCCGGGTGATCGACGGTCAGCTCTCCCCGCGCGAGAAGATCGTGATGATGTCGACCCGCGCCACCCACGAACTGCTCGAGATCGGGGTGATCTCACCCGAGCCGGTGCCCTCCAAGGGCTTGGGCGTCGGTGAGGTCGGCTACTTGATCACCGGGGTCAAGGACGTGCGCCAGTCGAAGGTCGGCGACACCGTCACCGGCGCGTACCGGCAGGCCACGCAGGCGCTCGGCGGCTATCGCGACCCCAAGCCGATGGTCTTCTCCGGCCTCTACCCGATCGACGGGTCGCAGTACCCCGAGCTGCGCGAGGCGCTGGACAAGCTCAAGCTCAACGACGCCGCTCTGGTCTACGAGCCCGAGACCTCCGCGGCGCTGGGGTTCGGCTTCCGCTGCGGCTTCCTCGGCCTGCTGCACCTGGAGATCGTCCGCGAGCGGTTGGAGCGCGAGTTCAACCTCGACCTGATCTCGACGGCGCCGAACGTGGTCTACGAGGTCACCCTGGACGACGGTCGCGAGCTGATCGTCACCAACCCCTCAGAGTATCCCGGCGGCAAGGTGGCCGAGGTCCGCGAACCGATGGTGCGGTCGACGATCCTGGCGCCCACCGAGTTCATCGGCGCGATCATGGAGCTGTGCCAGCAGCGCCGCGGCAGCCTGCTCGGCATGGACTACCTGTCCACCGAGCGGGTCGAGCTGCGCTACCAGCTGCCCCTGGCCGAGATCGTCTTCGACTTCTTCGACCAGCTGAAGTCGCGCACCCGCGGCTACGCCAGCCTCGACTACGAGGCGGACGGCGAGCTGGCGGCCGACCTGGTCAAGGTCGACATCCTGCTGCAGGGGGAGACGGTCGACGCGTTCAGCGCGATCGTGCACCGGGACAAGGCCTACAGCTACGGCGTGGCGATGGCCGGCAAGCTCAAGGCGCTGATCCCGCGGCAGCAGTTCGAGGTGCCGATCCAGGCCGCGATCGGCGCCCGGGTGATCGCCCGGGAGAACGTGCGCGCGATCCGCAAGGACGTGCTGGCGAAATGCTACGGCGGTGACATCACCCGCAAGCGCAAGCTGCTGGAGAAGCAGAAGGAGGGCAAGAAGCGGATGAAGATGGTCGGCCGGGTCGAGGTGCCACAGGAAGCCTTCATCGCCGCGCTCTCCAGCGAGGCCGCAGACGCCACCGCCGAGAAGAAGAAGTGAGCGACGCCGCCGGCCCGGGCCGGGGCCCGACCGCGCGGGTGACGGCCGTCTGCATCGTGCACGAGCTACGCCCGGAGTTCTCCAACCCGGACAAGCTCACCGCGATCGACAAGCGTGCGGTGGACGGCGCGGTGCACGCCGGGCCTCTCGGCCTGACCGGTGACGTGCAGAAGGACACCCGCCACCACGGCGGCCGAGACAAGGCGCTCTACGCCTATGCCGACGAGGACGCCGCGTGGTGGGCGCTCGAACTCGGCCGCGAGATCTCTCCGGGCCTGTTCGGCGAGAACCTGCGCACCACGGGAGTCGACGTCACCAATGCCGAGATCGGCGAGCAGTGGCGAATCGGCACCGGCGGACTCATTGTCGAGGTGACCGACCCGCGGACGCCGTGCGGCACCTTCCAGCGCCGGATGGGCGAGGAGCAGTGGGTACGCAGGTTCACCGAGCGCGGCGCCGTCGGCGCCTACCTGCGCGTCATCGCCGAGGGGCCTGTGGTCGCTGGTGACGAGCTGGAGATCGTGCACCGGCCCGGCACCGGCATCACCGTCGGTTCTGTCTTCGCCGGCTGAGCCCCGCCCGCATGCCCAGCGCCCTGCCGGACGGCGAGGAACCCCCTGCGGACGGCGCGCTGCCGCCGTCCGTGCTGCACGGCGCAGACCAGCGCGCGTTCGGCGTCTACCTGCACGTACCGTTCTGCGCCCGGCGCTGCGGCTACTGCGACTTCAACACCTACACCGCGGCCGAGCTCGGCGGCGGCGCCGATCAGGACGCCTACGCCGACACCGCGATCCGTGAGATCGCCCTCGCCGCAACGGTTCTGGACTCCGCCGGGCTCTGTTCCGCCGCCGCCGGCCGGGCGGCGTCGACCGTGTTCGTCGGGGGCGGCACGCCGACCCTGCTTCCCCCAGGTGACCTGGCCCGGATGCTCGGCGCCGTCCGGGACACGTTCGGGCTGAGCATGGACGCCGAGGTGACCACCGAGGCCAACCCCGACTCGGTCAGCGCCCAGAGCCTGCACGCCCTCGCCGGGGCGGGGTTCACCAGGGTCTCCTTCGGCATGCAGTCCGCGGTGCCGCACGTGCTGGCCGCGCTCGACCGCACGCACGACCCCGGCCGGGTGCCGCAGGCGGTCGCCTGGGCCCGCGAGGCCGGGCTGAAGGTCAGCCTGGATCTGATCTACGGCACGCCGGGGGAGTCGCCGCGTGATTGGCAGCGCAGCCTGGACGACGCGCTGGCCTGCGGCGTCGACCACGTCTCTGCGTATGCGTTGGTCGTCGAGCAGGGTACGAAGCTCGCCGCCCGGGTGGCTCGAGGAGAACTCCCGGCTCCGGACGACGACGTGCTGGCCGCTGCCTATGAGACCGCCGACGAACGACTGACCCGTGCCGGGTTCGCCTGGTACGAGGTGAGCAACTGGGCCCGGACCCCGGCCGATGTCTGCCGGCACAACCTGGGCTACTGGAACGGTGACGACTGGTGGGGGATCGGCCCCGGCGCGCACTCCCACATCGGTGGGGTCCGCTGGTGGAACGTGCGCCACCCCCGCGCCTACGCGCAGCGTCTGGCCGCCGGCCGGTCCCCGGCGGCCGGCCGTGAAGTGCTCGACGACGCGCAGCGGCACACCGAGCGGGTGCTGCTCGGTGTGCGGCTGGCGCAGGGGCTGCCCCTGGTGGCTCTGGGCGAGTCGGGGCGGGCGGCCGTCGCCGCCCTGATCGCCGACGGGCTGCTGGACGGCGAGGTTGCGCTGCGCCGAGGCCGGGTCGTGCTGACCCGGCGCGGGCGTCTGCTGGCCGATGCCGTCGTCCGCGCCATGCTGCCGGCCTGAACCGGTCTGTTCGGCGCCGGCGCCGGGGTCGTCAGCGGATGAACCGGATGGTGACCGGGTAGCGGTAGTCCTCACCGCGCGAGGCGGCCATCGCGCCCAGGATCGTGGCGACCAGGTAGACCAGGCCGACGATCGGCAGCAGCACGAAGCCGATCAGCACGAGCATCAGCAGGGCGGAGACGGCGGCGTACAGGAGCACGGAGAGGTTGAAGTTGAGCGCCTCCACCGCGTGCCGGCGCACGAACGGGGACGATGTGCCCCCGGTCAGCAGGATGACCAGCGGGCCCATGAAGCCGAGGGCCAGCCAGGCGGCAACGAAGCTGGACAGGTGAGCGCCCACGGCCCAGCCGCGCTCGGTCTCCGCCGACATGCCGGAGGAGGCGGAGGGGAGTAGCGGGGCGGAGGGCGGGGTGCCGTAGGTGGAGGTGGTCGGGCTGCTGGGGGAGGAGGTCTCGTTCATGGCTCCACTGTCGCCCTGACTCGGCAGGCAGCACATCGGTGGTGATCCCTGATCCGCCCCTGAGCGCACCCTGACCGCGCGCCGCCTGCCACGACGGGTCGATGGGCGCCCCGAAATCGTCAGAACCCACCTCTGCGACGCCCACCGTGCTCCGCGGAGGAGGTTCTGACGATTTCGGGGCAGTCATCGGCAGCAGTCAGTGCGCCTCACTCCGGCTTTCCCGACCCGCCCCGTCGGGGCCGTACGGTGAGGGCAGACACACGGGCAGAGAGGGCGCGGACGATGCGGTGTGCAGTGGTGGGCGCAGGTTCCTGGGGTACCGCGCTGGGGGCGGTGCTGGCGTCCAAGGGCTGGCCGGTCACCGTGTGGGACATCGACACGGCTGTCGTCGAGGACATCGTGGCCACCGGGCGCAACTCCCGCTACCTGCCGGATGTCGACCTGCCGCCCACGCTCACCGCCTCCGCCGATCTGGCCGAGGCGATGCGCGGCGCCGAGCTCGTCGTCCTGGTGGTGCCCTCGCACGTGACCCGGCTGGTCGCCGAGCAGCTCCGCCCCCACCTGAGCGAGACCGCCCTGGTCTGCTGCGCGGCCAAGGGGATCGAGGTGGACACCCTGGCGACCATGAGCGAGGTGCTGCGCGAGGTGCTGCCGGAGCAGGCGCACCCCCGGCTGACCTTCCTGTCCGGTCCGTCGTTCGCGGTCGAGGTGGCGCGCGGCATGCCGACCGCGGTCACCGTGGCCGGGGTCGACGAGGCGGCCCGGCGCGCGGTCCAGGAGGCCTTCCATGTGCCGACCTTCCGGCTCTACACCACCGACGACGTGGTCGGGATCGAGGTCGCCGGCTGCGTGAAGAACGTGGTCGCGATCGCCTCGGGCATGTGCGACGGGCTCGGCTACGGGGCCAACGCCCGGGCCGCCCTGATCACCCGCGGGCTGGTCGAGATCACCCGGCTCGCGGTGTGCATGGGCGCCCAGCCGGTCACCCTGACCGGCCTGGCCGGCATGGGTGACCTGATGCTGACCTGTTCCAGCGAGCTCTCCCGCAACTACCGGGTCGGGCGGGCCCTCGGGCAGGGCCGGGCCCTGGAGGATGTGGTGGCCGAGCTGGGCCAGGTGGCCGAGGGCGTGCACAACGCCCGCAGCACGATGGCCCTGGCCCGTCGGCACGAGGTCGACATGCCGATCAGCGAGGCCGTGTTCGACGTTCTCTACCAAGGGGTCTCGGCCCGTGAGGCGGCGGCGGCCCTGATGGCCCGGACGCTCAAGGCCGAAGCCTGACCGGTGGGGTGACGGCGTGCAGCAGGCGGAAGGTGAACGGGTAGTGGTAGGCCTCGCCGCGCGCGGCGTGCCGGGCGCCCAGGGTCGAGGCCACCACGTCGTGCGCGAACAGGGCCAGCAGGGCCAGGAACGCCGGGGTCATCAGCAGGCCGAGGGAGACGAACGCCAACACCACCACGCCGAGCGCGTACGCCAGCATCGAGACCTCGAAGATCAGGGCCTCGACGGCGTGCTCGCGGGCGAACTGCGAGCGGCGCTTGTCGGTGAGCAGAACGGCCAGTGGGCCCAGCACGGCGAACACGTGCGAGCAGACGGCCCAGCGGCATTCGATCCGCACCATGGCAGCTCCCCTCCGGCGGTGAGGCGGGCCATGGCCGACAGGGTCCCAGCGCGGAGGTGCGGATCGGTAGGGCCTCAGTTGTCCCGATCGTCCGATGTGACGAAGTCGATGAGCTGCTCGACCCGGCCGAGCAGCTCCGGCTCCAGGTCGGTGTAACTGCGCACGGTGCCCAGGATCCGCTTCCAGCCCAGGGCCACGTCGCGCTGGTCGGCGTGCGGCCAGCCCAGCGCGTCGAGCACCCCGTGCTTCCACGACGTGCCGCGTGGCACCACCGGCCAGGCGGCCAGACCGAGCCGTTCCGGGCGCACCGCCTGCCAGATGTCGATGTAGGGGTGACCGACCACCAGCACGTGAGCGCCCAGGCGGGGCAGGGCCGCCACCGCGCTCGCCTCGTGCCACTCCTTCGACCCGGCGACCAGGTGGTCCACCAGGATGCCCAGCCGCCGCCCCGGCCCGGGCTCCAGGTCGCGTACGGCGGCGGCCAGGTCGTCCACGCCGTCCAGCATCTCGACCACGACACCCTCGACCCGCAGGTCGTCGCCCCAGACCTTCTCCACCAGCTCGGCGTCGTGGCGGCCCTCGACCAGGACCCGCGAGGCCCGCGCCGTGCGGGCCCGCTGGCCGTGGACGGCGCGCGAGCCGCTCGCCGTCCGGGCCGGCCGTTCCGGGCCGGCGGCTACCGGGGCCACCAGATGCACCGGCTGCCCGTCGATCCAGAAGCCGTGTCCGAGCGGGAAGGAGCGGGTACGCCCGCGCCGGTCCTCGAGCACGACCAGGTGCATGCCGCCGCTCTTCTCGGTGCGGATCACCGCCCCGCACCAGCCGGTCTCCACGTCTTCGACCACGAGTCCTGGCTCTGCCGCCACGTCCTGGGCTCCCACCCGACGTAGACTGGCACTCGCTCGACGCGAGTGCCAGTACCCGAGATGCCGTGCCGTCAGGTGCCACAGCGGGCGACGTAGGAGGTGTGCCGATGAGTGAGGATCGCCGACTCGCCGTGCTGCGCGCCATCGTGGAGGACTACGTGCACACCCGCGAACCGGTCGGCTCGCGGGCGCTGGTCGAGCGGCACAGCCTCGGGGTGTCCCCGGCGACCATCCGCAACGACATGGCCGCGCTGGAGGAGGAGGGCTACATCGCCCAGCCGCACACCAGCGCCGGGAGGGTGCCCACCGACAAGGGCTACCGCCTGTTCGTCGACCGGTTGAGCGGGATCAAGCCGCTGAGCAGCGCGGAGAAGAAGGCGATTCAAACCCTGCTGGACGGCGCCGTGGACCTCGACGACGTGGTGGACCGCACCGTGCGGCTGCTCGCCCAGCTGACCCACCAGGTCGCCGTAGTGCAGTACCCCTCGCTCAGCCGCTCCACCGTGCGCCACGTCGAACTGGTGCCGCTCGGTGGGCGCCGGCTGCTGCTGGTGCTGATCACCGACACCGGCCGGGTCGAACAGCGCGTCGTCGAGCTGGCCTTCGACCCCACCGAGACCCTGCTCGGCGAGCTGCGGGCACGGATCAACGCCTCCGCCGCCGGTCGTCGTCTGGCCCAGGTAGCCGCCGCCGTCGCCACCCTGCCCGAGTCGTTCCCGCCTGCCGACGCCCCGCTGGTGCGCACCGTCCTCGATGCGCTCGAGGACTGCCTCGCCGCCGACCGCGAAGAGCGGATCGTGCTCGCCGGCACCGCGAACCTGGCCCGGGCCGGCACCGATTTCGGCGGCACCATCTCCCCGGTGCTGGAGGCGCTGGAGGAGCAGGTGGTGCTGCTACGCCTGCTCTCGGAGATGGCCGACACCAGCGGTGACGTCGGGGTGCGGATCGGGCGGGAGACCGCTCATGAGGGGCTCGCCGAGACCGCGGTGGTGGCCAGCGGTTACGGTTCCCGGGGAGAGGTGGTCGCCCGGCTCGGCGTGCTCGGCCCGACCCGGATGGACTACCCGACCACCATCGCCGCCGTCCGTGCGGTGGCGCGCTACGTATCCAGGATCCTTGCCCAGTGAGTGCCCAATGACGCATCGGAGTTCGGTGAGCGACTACTACGAGATCCTCGGCGTTGCCCGTGACGCCACGCCCGAGGAGATCAAGAAGGCCTACCGCAAGCTGGCCCGTCAGCTGCACCCGGACGTCAACTCCGGGGCGGACGCCGAGGACCAGTTCAAGGAGGTCAGCCGAGCCTACGACGTGCTGTCCAACCCGGAGCGTCGCCAGATGTACGACATGGGTGGCGACCCCTCGGCGAGCGGCGGCGGGTTCGGGCCCGGGTTCGGGTTCAGCGACATCTTCGAGACGTTCTTCGGCGCCGCCGCCGGCGGGGCCCGTGGGCCGGCGCCGCGGCAGCGCCGCGGTCAGGACGCGCTGGTGCGGGTCGAGATCGACCTTGCCGACGCCGTGTTCGGCGGCGAGCGCGAACTGCAGGTCGACACCGCTGTGGTCTGCCCCTCCTGCGAGGGAACCTGCTGCCAGCCCGGCACCCAGCCGTCCACCTGTGCGGTCTGCAGGGGCCGCGGCCAGATCCAGCGGGTCGCTCGCTCCTTCCTCGGCCAGGTGATGACGCAGCAGGTCTGCGCCGTCTGCCACGGCTTCGGCACCGTGATCCCCTCGCCCTGCCTGGAGTGCTCGGGTGAGGGCCGGGTACGCACCCGCCGCACATTGAAGATCAAGATCCCGGCCGGCGTGGACACCGGGACCCGGATCCAGCACACCGGTCAGGGAGAGGTCGGCCCCGGTGGCGGCCCGCAGGGCGACCTGTACGTCGAGGTGCTCGAGCGCCCGCACCCCACGTTCACTCGGCGCGGCGACGACATCCACTGCACGATTGAGCTGCCGATGACCGCAGCGGCGCTGGGCACCTCGATCGAACTGGACACCTTCGACGGCCCGGAGAGCATCGAGGTCAAGGCCGGCACCCAGTCCGGGGAGGTGAGCACGTTGCGCGGCCTCGGCGTGACCCACCTGCGCGGCAGCGGCCGTGGCGATCTCATCGTGCACCTCTCGGTGCTCACGCCTACCCGCCTCGACGAGGAGCAGGAGCGGCTGCTGCGCGAGCTGGCTGCCCGGCGCGGCGAGGAGCGCCCGACCGGGCGGCTGACCGCGGCCCAGCAGGGAGTGTTCTCCAAGCTGCGCGACCGGTTCTCGGGGCGGTGACCGCGCCGCTGTACCTGGTCGATACCTCCCTCGCGGGCGTGCTCGCGGGCGCCGACCTGGTGCTGGACGGCGACGAGGGCCGCCACGCCGCCACCGTGCGACGCACCCAGCCGGGGGAGCGGGTCGACCTGGCGGACGGCGCCGGCGGGGTCGCCCGGTGCGTGGTGCGCGCCGTCCGGCCCGGGGTGCTCGACCTGGTGGCCGAGGTCGTGGAGCGGGTGCCCGATCCCGCCGTGCGGATGGTGCTGGTGCAGGCGCTGGCCAAGGGTGGGCGGGACGAGCTGGCGGTGGAGACCGCGACCGAGCTCGGCGTCGACGAGGTGGCCCCCTGGCAGGCCGAGCGCAGCGTGGTGATCTGGTCGGGCGAACGCGGGCGGCGCGCCCGGGCCAAGTGGGTGGCCACGGTCCGCGCGGCGGCGAAGCAGTCGCGTCGGGTGCGTCTGCCCGACGTGGCCGAGGCGGTGACCACGGCAGTCCTCTCACGCAGGGTCGCTGAGTGTGTCGCCGGCGGTGGCCTGGCCCTGGTGCTGGACGGCGATGCGCCGGTCGCCCTGGCTCGGCTGGTGCTTCCGGTGCCGATGAGCCAGGTGCTGGTGATCGTCGGCCCGGAGGGTGGGATCGCGCCGTCCGAGCTGGCGATGCTGACGGCGGCCGGCGCGGTCACGGTGCGCCTCGGCCCGCACGTGCTGCGTACCTCCTCCGCAGGCGCAGCCGCCCTGGCCGTCCTGTCGGTCCGCGCCGGCCGCTGGACCTGACCACCCACTCGTCCCCTCCCCACCCACCCACCACCACCCCACCCACCACGCAGGTATCACCGTTTCTCAGTGGTTTCCCCCGCTGCGTGGGGGACAACTCATGAGAAGCGGTGATCACGGCGTCGTGACGGGCGGGGGCGGCGGGGGAGGGTGGATCAGGCGACGGCCTGGAGGGCCTTGGTGTCGGTCCAGGTGCCGACGGTCACCTCGAGGATGTGGGAGCCCGGTTGGGCCAGCGGCAGCTCGATGTGCCATTCCGAGCGATCGCCGGCGGCTGTCGCGGTGCCGTCGGAGGCCGCTGTGGCGAGCCCTGTGGCGACCTCGGTCTCGGTGTCGCCGTCGGTGCGGCGCAGCGTCCAGCGCACCGGGGTGCCGTTGGCGGCGTCACCGGTGACCTTCGCCGTCCCCACCTTCACCGCCTGCCCGTCGACCAGCGAGCTGATCCAGACCGGCGCCCGCGGGTCACCGTCCGCCAGAGACCGGGAGAAGGCGCTCTGCAGGGGCAGGGTGCCGAACAGCTGGGCCTCGGGGGAGGCGGCGACCACCTGCACCGGCAGCATCTCCTGGATGGTGGCGGTCGCCGTCCAGACGAGTTGCTGCATGGCGAGCCGGGCCAGCGAGGGGGTGTTCGCCGTCGTCCCGAGCAGCTCAGAGGCGAGGGTGACCGACACCGTGGTGCTGCTCTGTTCGGCCCTGACCGCATCGGTGAGCGCCCCGGGCAGTGCCGAGGTGAGGTGCTCGTAGCGCCAGACGCTGGTGTAGTCGGCGTCGTCGGCCCGCCCGGACACGGCCAGCCGCAGCGCCGCCTCGAGCCGCTGCCGAGGGTCGGTGAGCGTGGTGGGCTGGAACTCGCGCACGATCGCCCACCGGCCCTGCTGCTCGGCGACGAAGTACACCGGCAACGGCTCCACGACCGCGGGCGGCGGGCTCTGCGAGTCCTGGGCGACCTGGGCCGGGGCGGTGCGGTTCTGCTGCAGGAGCGTGGGGGTGAGGACCGCGAAGGCCAGCACGGCGGCGGCCGCGGCCAGGGGCACCCAGAGCCGTGACCACCGGGAAGGCACCGGGGCATGGTCGGCCTCGATCGCCGCCCGGATGCGGGCCAGGCCGTCGGTCGAGGGCCGTACCGACACCGCTTCCTGCGCCAGGGCCCGGCGCAGGCGGGCCTCGATCGGGTCGAGCTCCTCGGGGATCATCGCTGACCTCCCCCCGGGGCGGCGAGGGCCTGGCGCAGCGCGGCCAGGCCGCGATGGGCATGGCTCTTCACCGCGCCCCGGCTCATGCCCAGGGTGTGGGCGATGTCCTGCTCGGACAGATCAGCGTAGTAGCGCAGCACCAGTACCTCCTGCTGCCGGCGGGACAGCGTGTGCAGCGCAGCGATCACGCGCGCGTCCTCGCTGGCCCGGACGGCCAGCTCCTCGGGCCCGGCCGGGTCGGGTGCACCCGGTTGACGGTGACGTTCCTCGACGCCGCGGTGGCGCAACGCCGAGCGGGCGCCGTTGACCACGCTGGTGCGCAGGTAGGCGTGGGCGGCGTGACGTTCGGCGAGGGTCGACCAGCGACGGTGCAGGGCGACGAATGCATCCTGCACGATCTCCTCGGCCACCGAGGCGTCCCGGGTGAGCAGAGTGGCCAGGCGGACCAGCCCGTTCCAGTGTGCGGCGTACAAGACGGCGATCGCTTCGTCGGCGTCCCGGGGCATGCTGGCGTCCTGAACGTCGGACGAGCGGCCGCCCACCCAGTTCTCCCCCACAGTCAGCACGGTCACACCACAACGACGTCGGCCGGCGACACCCGGTTGACGCCAGGCCACCCTAGAACCTGTGTGGCCTAGGGTTCGTGCCATGGCTGAGCGCAGCGAGTGTCCGTTCTGCCGGATCGTGGACGGCCGGATCCCGGCCCAGGTGGTGCACGCGGGGGAGCGGGTGGTCGCCTTCCGCGACATCGACCCGAAGGCCCCGACACACGTACTGGTGATCTCCCGGGAGCACCATGAGAACGTAACCGCGCTGGCCGCCGCCGACCCGGCCGGCCTGGCCGAGGTGGTGGCCGTCGCCGACCTGGTCGCCGGCGACGAGGGCCACGCCGGGCAGTACCGACTGGTGTTCAACACCGGCGCCTCGGTGGGTCAGAGCGTGTTCCACGTGCATGCCCACGTGCTGGCCGGTCGCTCGTTCAGCTGGCCCCCGGGGTGAGCCCAACGGATAGCATGTGGCTTGCCCATGACTGAACCGACCGAGCCCAGCGCCGTCCATCGCATCGTCGTCCCCCCGCAGGTGCCCATGGTCTCGCTGCTGGGCGCCCGGGACGAGATCCTGACCTGCCTCGAGCGGGCCTTCCCGCACACCGACATCCATGTGCGCGGGAACGAGATCACGCTGACCGGCAGGCACGGCGACGTGGCGTTGGTCGAGCGCCTGGTCGACGAGTTGATCGCCGTGGTCGCCGCCGGGCAGACCCTCACCACGGACGCCGTGGAGCGTTCGCTCGGCATGTTGCGCCAGCAGACCAGTGAGCGCCCGGCCGACGTGCTCACCCTGAACGTGCTGTCCTCGCGCGGGCGCACGATCCGGCCCAAGACGCTCAACCAGAAGCGCTACGTGGACGCGATCGACGAGCACACCGTGGTGTTCGGCATCGGCCCGGCAGGAACCGGCAAGACCTACCTGGCGATGGCCAAGGCGGTGCAGGCGCTGCAGGCCAAGCAGGTCAACCGGATCATCCTGACCCGCCCCGCGGTCGAGGCCGGTGAGCGGCTCGGCTTCCTGCCCGGCACCCTCACCGAGAAGATCGACCCCTACCTGCGCCCGCTCTACGACGCGCTGCACGACATGGTCGACCCCGAGTCGATCCCGCGCCTGATGGCCGCCGGCACGATCGAGGTCGCGCCCCTGGCCTACATGCGCGGCCGTGCCCAGCCGATTGACACGCCGGTGCTGACTCCAGAGGGCTTCCGGCCGATCGGTGAACTGCAGGTCGGTGACCTTGTCATCGGCTCGAACGGCGATCCGACACCGGTCCTGGGCGTGTATCCGCAGGGGCGCAAGGAGGTCTTCCGGGTCGCCACACAGGACGGCGCCTCCACGCTCGCCTGCGCCGAGCACCTGTGGCTCGTGGCCACCCGTGACGACACCCGGAGGGGCAAGCCCGGCCGGGTGCTCGAGACGCGGGAGATGATCGGTGACCTTCGACGGGCCCACTACCGGAGGTTCGAGCTGCCTCTGGTAGCGCCCGTCAGCTTTCCCTCTCGGTCGGTGCCGATTGATCCCTACGCGCTGGGTCTCCTGTTGGGCGACGGCTGCCTGACGACCTCCAGCACGCCGAGCTTCGCCACGGCCGATCCTGAGCTGGCTGAGGCCCTCGAGGCGGCGCTGCCGGGGATTGAACTGCGCCACAAGGGCGGCGTCGACTACGTGCTCCGAAACATCAACGGTGGGCGAGGCGGGGTGATCGTGGCCAACCCGGTCACGGTTGCGCTCCGGGAGATCGGCTTGGCCGGCACCCGGTCCCATACCAAGTTCGTTCCGCCGGCGTATCTCCACAACAGCCCAGAGGTGCGGCTGGCAGTCCTCCAGGGTCTGCTCGACACGGACGGCGGGCCGGTTCGCCAGCGTGGGCGCACCTGCCGAGTGCAGTACACGACGTGCTCCGATCAGTTGCGGGACGACGTCGTCTTCCTGGCCCGCTCGCTGGGCGGCGTGACCTATTGCCGCACTCGTCCCGCCCAGGGGCGCCAGCCAGGGGGGACTCCCGACAGGCCGGTGGCATATCGCCACGATGCCCATGTGATCGATGTTCGGCTGCCTGAGGGCGTGGCTCCGTTCCGTCTCACCCGCAAGCGAGCGGCCTACGACACGGATGGTGCCGGCCGGCCGATGCGGTTCATCGACAGCATCGAGCCGGCGGGTGACGCCGAGTGCGTCTGCATCGCCGTAGGGGCCGCGGACTCGTTGTATGTCACCGACGACTTCCTGGTCACGCACAACACTCTGAACGACGCGTTCATCATCCTGGACGAGGCGCAGAACACCTCGGCGGAGCAGATGAAGATGTTCCTCACCCGGCTCGGCTTCGGTTCCAAGATGGTGGTCACCGGCGACGTGACCCAGGTCGATCTGCCCTCGGGGACCATGTCCGGGCTGCGCGTCGTCCGGGAGATCCTGGAAGGGATCGACGACGTGCGCTTCCACCTGCTGACCAGTGCCGATGTGGTGCGGCACCGGCTGGTCAGCGAGATCGTCGACGCCTACGGCCGGTGGGACGAGGCGCAGGCCGCTCCGCACCGGCGCTCACGCCGATGAGCATCGAGGTCAACAACGAGAGTGGCGTGCCTGTAGACGAGCTCGAGATCGTCGCCCTCGCCCGGCACGTGCTGAGTGATCTGCAGGTGCACCCGCAGGCAGAGCTGTCCGTCGTCCTGGTCGACGAGGGCGCGATGAGCGCGCTGCACGAGCAGTGGATGGACGAGCCCGGACCGACCGACGTGCTGTCCTTCCCGATGGACGAACTGCGGCCCGGGCGCGACGGCGAGGAACCGGTGGCCGGCCTGCTCGGTGACGTGGTGCTCTGCCCGCAGGTGGCGGCACGCCAGGCGGAGGCCGCGGGTCATTCCACGCATGAGGAGCTGCTGCTGCTGACCACCCACGGCATCCTGCATCTGCTCGGCTACGACCACGCCGAGCCGGCCGAGGAGGCGGAGATGTTCGCCCTGCAGCGGCGTCTGCTGCTGACCTACCTCTCGACCCGGGGGCGTGGGTGAACCTGCCGAGCGGCCGGCTCGTGGTGCTCGCTCTGGTCCTGGTGGGCATCGCCGGGGTGCTGGCTGCCTCCGAGGCGGCGTGTTCACGCATGTCCCGTGGCCGGGCCCAGGAGTTGGCGGCCGAGCAGCGGCGCGGCGGTTCGGCACTGCTCTCCGTCGTCCGCGACCCTGCTCCGACGCTGCTGGTGGCGACGTTCCTACGGGTGCTGTGCGACATGGGTGCCGCTGTCTGCCTGACCCTCGCCTGCCTGTCCTGGTTGCCGGTCTGGTGGCAGGGCGCCCTGGTGGCCGTGGCGTTGACCACCGCCGCGGTGTTCGTCGTGGTCGGAGTCGGCCCGCGCACCTACGGCCGCCAGCACGCGGAGGCCGTCGGGTTGGTCGCCGCGCCCGCGATGCTCATGCTGACCCGCGTCCTGGGCCCGTTCGCGCGACTGCTGGTGCTGGTCGGCAACGCGATCACCCCGGGCAAGGGTTACCGCGACGGCCCGTTCGCCTCCGAGGCCGAGCTGCGTGAGCTGGTCGACATGGCCGAGGAGAGCCAGCTGATCGAGGCCGACGAGCGGGAGATGATCCAGTCGGTGTTCGAGCTCGGCGACACACTGACCCGAGAGGTGATGGTTCCGCGGACGGACCTGGTGTCGGTGCCGACGACGGCGACCCTGCACCACGCCATGGCGCTGCTGCTGCGCTCCGGGTTCTCCCGGGTCCCGGTGGTGGGCGAGGACCTGGACGACATGCTCGGAGTGCTCTACCTGAAGGACGTCGCCCGGCGCATGCACGAGGACCAGGCCTCACTGGCCCGCCTGACCGTGGGTGACCTGTTGCGGCCGGCCTACTTCGTGCCCGACAGCAAACCGGCCGACGACCTGCTGCGCGAGATGCAGCAGGAGGTGCCTCACGTGGCAATCGTGGTCGACGAGTACGGGGGGACGGCGGGCCTGGTCACCCTCGAGGACCTGGTCGAGGAGATCGTCGGAGAGATCTCCGACGAGTACGACCCCGACGAGACCGATGTCGAGAAGCTGAGCCACGGTCGGTTCCGGGTCAGCGCCCGGCTGAACATCGAGGACATGGGCGACCTGTTCGAGCTCGAACTGGAGGACGACGACGTGGACACCGTCGGGGGACTGCTGGCCAAGGCACTGGGCCGGGTCCCGATCGCCAATGCGTCGGCGGTGGTCGGTGCGCTGCGGCTCACCGCGGACCAGTTCGAGGGCCGCCGCCACCGGCTGGCCACGGTGATCGTGGAGCGGACATGAGCGGGCCGCCGACGCCTTACCGGAGCGGGTTCGCCTGCCTGGTCGGACGGCCCAACGCGGGCAAGTCCACCCTGACCAATGCGCTGGTGGGGGAGAAGGTCGCGATCACCTCCAGCCGGCCGCAGACCACCCGGCACGCGATCCGCGGCATCGTGCACCGGCCGGACGCGCAGCTGGTGCTGGTGGACACCCCCGGTGTGCATCGCCCGCGCACCCTGCTCGGCGAGCGCCTGAACGACCTGGTGCGCACCACCTTGCTCGAGGTGGATGTGATCGGCCTGTGCATCCCGGCCGACGAGCCGGTCGGTGCCGGTGACCGGTTCATCGCCCGAGAACTCGAGGAACTGGCCAAGGACGGGCGGCGTCGTCCGCCGGTGGTGGTGATCGTGACCAAGACCGACCGGGTCGCGCGCGCCGATCTGCCGCCCCAGTTGATCGCCGCCTCGCAGCTGCTCTCGGCGGACGACGTGATCCCGGTGTCCGCGGTGGACGGCTACCAGGTGGATCTGCTGGCGGACCTGCTGTTCGGTCACCTGCCGGCCGGCCCGCCGATGTACCCGGACGGCGAACTGACCGACGAGCCGGAACGAGTGATGATCGCCGAACTGGTCCGTGAGGCCGCGCTCGAAGGGGTGCGCGACGAGCTGCCGCACAGCCTGGCCGTGGTGGTGGAGGACATGGAGCCAAGGGCCGGGCGGCGTGAGGACGACCCGTTGCTGGATCTGCGGGTCTTCGTCTACGTCGAGCGGGACAGCCAGAAGGGGATCGTGATCGGCCGCGGAGGGTCGCGGCTGCGCGAGGTGGGAATCCAGGCGCGGCGCGAGATCGAGGCACTGCTCGGCCAGCGGGTGCACCTGGACCTGCGGGTCAAGGTGGCCAAGGACTGGCAGCGCGACCCCCGCCAACTCCGCAAACTCGGCTTCTGATCTCCTGCTCTGGTGCGCACCCAGGCTCCCCGCCAAGGGGGTGCCAAACGAGGGCTATGGCCCGCGTCTGGCACCCCCTAACCAGTTATCCACAGGCGATTCCGCGCGCACCGCGAGGTGTTCGGCATCGTGGGTGCGTGCAGACATCGGGGACGGCGACCCCTTGGAGGGCAGGTGACGAGCCTGCGACCGCGGGCGCCGCTCGGGCACGGCGTGAACGCCAGGCGGCCGTCGCCTCCCACCTGGCCGCTCTGCACGGTGGGGTGGCCCATCGTCGGGACCTGCGTGCGCGAGGCATCAGCCGGGACCATGTGCGTTCGCAGGTGGAGGCCGGCAGGTGGAGCGCCGCCGGCCGGCACACCGTGGTCATCGGGAGCAGCCGACCGCAGGGAGTGGGCCTGCTCTGGCAGGCGGTCTGGGAGAGCGGATCCGGTGCGGTGCTGGACGGCGTCGGCGCGCTGATCGCCTCGGGCCTGCGTGGGTTCGAGCCCGATGCGATCGACGTCGCCGTCCCGAGGAACAATCGGTGGCACAGCGTCAGCGGGGTCCGGGTGCGTCGACGTGCCGACCTCGGCCCGACCCTCACCGCCGGTGTCCCTCGCGCCCGACCTGAGTACGCCGCCCTGCGCGCTGCTCAATGGGCGCGCACCGACCGGGCGGCGGTGCTCGTGCTCTGCCTGGTCGTGCAACAACGGCTGGTGCCTCCCGCTCGGCTGCTCACCGCCTGGGGCGACACGCAGCGCAGCACTCGCCGAACACTCCTGGACGCGGTGATCTCCGACCTTTGCGACGGTGCGCATTCGCTCGGTGAGCTCGACTTCGCCGTCCTCTGCCGCCGGTGGGGCATCCCGGAGCCCACGCGGCAGGTGGTGCGCATCCTGCCCGGCGGGAGGGTCTACCTCGACGTGGTCTGGCAGGGGATCGGACTCGTGGTGGAGATCGACGGCGGTCACCACGCGGCGGCGCTCAACCCGGTGGACGACGCGCTGCGCCAGAACGAGGTGGTGCTGGGCGACGCCCGGGTGCTCAGGGTGCCGGTGATCGGCCTTCGTCTGGCCCCCGAGCGGTTCATGGCGCAGATCGCCCGCGCCCATGCTCAACTCACCCGCCAGGTGGCCCGAACGGCGATGATCGACCGGTACGAGGGTGCCAAACGCGGGCTATAGCCCTCGTTTGGCACCCCCTCACGCGGTCGGTCAGGGGAGGGCGGCGAGGAGGGTGGGGAGGGTGGGCTGGGCGGCGGTGCCGCCGAGGGCCTGGGTGGCCAGGCGGCCGGCGGTGTCGGCCCAGGCCATCGCCGTCGCATCGGGGTGGCCGCGCAGCCGGGCCGCGAGGAAGGCGGCGGCGAAGGTGTCGCCGGCGCCGGTGGTGTCCACCGCGGTGATCGCGCGGCCGTCCACCTGCAGCACGCTGCCGTCGGGGCGCACCAGGAGGGCACCGTCGGCACCGTTCTTGACCACCACCGTGGGCCCGCAGGCGGCCAGCGCTGTGCCCGCTTCGACCAGTTCGGCGGTCGGCCTCCCGACGGCCGCGGCCATGCCCAGGGCTTCGGTGGCGTTCGGGAACGTCAGGTCGACCAGCGCGAGCAGCCCGCCGATGTCGGCGAACGCGCCGTCCGGGTCGAGGTTGGTGTCCAGGCTGATCGTCATTCCGGAGCTGCGGGCGAGGCGCAGGAAGCGCGGCAGGATCGCGGCGAGACGGCGCTGCAGGTAGTAGGAGGTGACGTGCAGGTGCCGGGCCCGCGGCAGGTCCTCGACCCGGTTCCAGGGTGGCGGGTCGGCGTCGATGGCCCCGAGGTAGGTCAGGGTGCTGCGGCTCTCGGCGGCCGAGAGCACCACCGACAGCCCGGTGGCCCGCTCGGCCGTGCGCCGGACCAGGGCGGTGCCCACTCCGGCGGCCTCGAGCCGCTCGAGCATGAGGCGGCCGAAGGCGTCGTCACCCACCTCGGCCACCAGCGCGACGTCGAGCCCGAGCCGGGCCAGGCCGTGCGCGGTGATCGCCCCCGACCCGCCGATCAGCAGGTCGGCGCCGGTCAGCAGTTGCTCGGCCTGGCCGAACCGCGGCACCACATCGCCGGTGAGCACCAGGTCGGGGTTGATGTCGCCGAGCACCAGGACGTCGTGAGCGAGCAGCGCCATGGGCCGATCCTGGCTGAGGCGGCGGGTGCTGTCGCGGGAATCCGCCACTCGCGCAATCAGGGTGACCAGCTATGCGGAGAGCCGCTCGACCACGGCGATCAGCAGCGCCTCCCGTAGGTCGCCGGGGCAGGCGGCGAGCAGTGCCTGAACCGGCGCCATCCGCTGCGGCAACGCCATGCCGCCCTCCGCACCGGCCAACCCCGCTGCCGCCAGCAGCGTCGCCATCGTCGCGTCGTCCAGCCCCGACGGGTCGAGGGCGCCCAGGAGAGCCACGACTCCCGGGTCGACGCCGACCGGGCCGGCGGCCTGCGCCGCTGACACCGCCTCACCCAGCGCGGCCAGGAATGCGGGCAGGTGCGCCTCCGTGGCCGCGCTCAGGCTCAGGTGCAGGGAGGCCACGCCGTCGCGGAAGGGCAGCTGCGGCTGGGCGAACCAGCCGCGGACCAGCAGCTCGTCGCACACCGTGTAGACCTCGCAGCTCTCGTCCGTGGCCAGGGCGACCAGCGTGGAGTCTGGCGGGGCAAGCAGCCGAACCCCGGGGATCCGCGGTGCCGCACCGGCGAGCTCGAGGGCCGCGCGGCGTGCGGTGGTGGCCAACGCCGCATAGCCCCCCGCGCCGATCATCGCGACAGTGGCCCAGGCCGCCGCGAGCGGCCCGCCGGACTTCGTCGACTGCAGGGTCGCGTTCACCACGCCATAGCCCGGCCAGTCCGCCGTCGCCCAGAACTGGTTGTGCCGCAACGACATCGAGCGGTGCACCAGGACTGAGACGCCCTTGGGTGCGTACCCGTACTTGTGCAGGTCGGCGGAGACGCTGGTCACTCCGGGCACGGCGAAGTTCCACTCAGGCGTCGCCGGCTCGGCCTCGCGCAGGAAGGGCAGCACGTAACCGCCGATGCAGGCGTCCACGTGGCAGCGGATGCCGCGTTCGGCCGCCGAGGCCGCGATCGCGGTGACCGGGTCCACCACGCCGTGCGCATAGGACGGTGCGCTCACGACGACCAGCACAGTCCGCTCGGTGAGTGCGGCCGCCATCGCCGCCGGGTCGGCACGAAAGGTGACCGGGTCGACGTCCACCTGGACCAGGTCGAGCCCGAACAGATGGGCCGCCTTGTGGAAGGCCGCGTGCACGGTGGTCGGTGCCACGACCTGAGGCCGGGCGATCTCGGGGTGGGCCTCGCGCGCTGCCAGCACGGCCAGCAGACAGGACTCGGTGCCGCCGGAGGTGACCGTTCCGGCGAAGCCCTCCGGCGCGTCCAACAGTCCGGCGGTGAAGCCGACCACCTCGCGCTCCATCGCCGCCAGGGAGGGGAAGGCCGTCGGGTCAAGGCCGTTGGTGCCGCCGAAGGCGGCGAGCGCCTCGGCTGCGACGGCGTCCACCTCGGGCAGGCCGGAGTCGTAGACGTAGGCGAGGGTCCGGCCGCCGTGCACGGGCAGGTCGTGCGCACGCAGGGCGGCCAGCCGGGTGCGGACCTCGTCGGCGCTGAGAGTCATGACGGCGGTGCCTCCTGGGGAGACGGGGCGGGGACAGGTTCCAGGCGGTAGTCCCGCAGCAGCGTGAGTGAGCACAGCACGAGCAGCCCGGGCAACAGAGAGAAGCCGAGGGTGATCGCGGTCAGCGCCGATTCCGGTTGGGCTGCAGCCGAATCCGTCGAGGAGACGTAGCCACCGAGGGCCAGCACCAGCCCGTAGACACCCGGCCCGAGAGCCATCCCGAGGGTCTCGCCGGCGGTCCAGACCCCGGTGAACACGCCGACCCGGTTCGCGCCGGTGCGTGCGGCGTCGGCCGCGGCGACGTCCGGCAGCATCGCCAGCGGGAACAGCTGCGCGCCGGCGTAGCCGATGCCTACCACGGCCGCCAGCGCGAAGACCAGCGCGGCGGGCAGGATGCGTGCCGCAGTGAGGCCCAGCGCGGCCCCGCCGAGCAGCACCGTCGCGACGAGGTAGCCGCGCTTCTTCCCGACCCGTGCGCCGAGGCGCTCCCACAGCGGGGTGCAGACGATGGCCGGGGCGACGAAGCAGACGAACAGCAGCGAGCCCGCGCCGTCGTCCCGCAGCACCTGGCGGGCCACGTAGTCGACGCCGGCGAGCATCGACCCGATGCCCAGCGCCTGGACCACGAAGGTGAGGAGCAGCGCCCGGTAGTCGCGGTCGGCGGCCACCAGCGCCACCTGGCTGCGCAGGCTGCCCGCGGCGGCCTCGACCCGGTGGATGGGCGCCGTCGCGGTGCCCCACCAGGCGCCGAGGCTGCCGAGCGCGATCAGGACGGCGACAAAGGCGCCCATCGCGGCATAGCCGCGCTCGGGCCCGATCCCGTTGCGGATCATCGGCGCCAGTCCGCCGCTGACCAGGATCGCCAGGGCCAGGACGGCGACCCGCCAGGTCATCAGCCGGGTGCGTTCGGCGGGGTCGTCGGTGATCTCGGCCGGCATCGCCACGTAGGGCACCTGGAAGAAGGCATACGCCGTCGCGCAGGCAAGGAAGAGGACGGCGACCCAGCCGGCGGCGAGGGCCCGCGGCGTGGCCGGCCCGGCGAACAGCAGCGCGAACGCCACTGCCAGGGTGAGCCCCGCGCGCAGCAGGAACGGTCGGCGCGGCCCCTGCGGCGAGCGGCTGTGGTCGCTGATCCGGCCCGCGATCGGGTTCAGCACGACGTCCCAGGCCTTGGGGGCGAACACGATGATCCCGGCGACGGCCGCCGGCACGCCGAGCCGCTCGGTCAGGTAGGGCAGCAGCATCAGGCCGGGGACGGTGCCGAACGACCCGGTGGCAACCCCGCCCAGGGCATACCCCGCTCGCACCCGGTTCACGCCGTCACAGCCCGAGCCGGACGGCGTTGCCGCGGTAGATCTGCGTCAGATGCTCGCGGGGGAGGGCGGCGCCGGAGACGGCCCAGCGGCCCTGGGGCGGGATCGGTTCGCCGGGGCAGTAGGCGAAGTGCTCGTCGTCGGTCTCCAGGAACCGATAGGCGGTGCGCAGGGTCTGGGGGTCGATCGGGAAGGCATCACTGCCGAACAGCACCCGGTCGGGGTGGCGGGCCACGAAGGCGGCGGAGGCCCGGGGCTGACGCCCGAGCTCACCGATCCGACCGCCCAGGTCGACGTGGAAGTTGGGCCGGCGGGTGAGCATCGCCGAGACGGCGTCCAGGTCCTCGGCGTGGCAGCCGACGTGGGCGCCGATCACGGTGGTCGCCCCGGCCGCCTCGAGCAGGCGGTCCAGCGCCGTCATGAGGTCCTCGAACGAGGGATACCGGCAGCGGTCACCGAACCACCAGTCCGGGGATCGGCTGAGCTCGTCCAGCCGCTCGTTGGTGGCGTCGAGAGGGTCGAAGAAGGCCACCGGGTCGGCGGTGTGGATCAGCACCGGCAGGCCCAGCTCGCCTGCCCGACGCAGCACCCCGATCACCACCGGATGGTCGGGCAGCACCAGCGCGCCGGAGGCGTCGCGGTGCTCCAGGCCGAGGTCCTTCCACACCTTCACGCCGCGGGCTCCGCGCCGGTGGGAGTCCTCCAGCTGGGCGATCAGGCCCGGCAGCGGATCGGCCTGGGCGAGTCGTGCCCAGTCGAGCTGGCAGAAGGTGGTGAACCGCCCGGGGTGGGCGTCGTCGTAACGGGCGATGTTGGCGCTCAGCTCGTCGCCCCACCGGCCGTCCAGGTTGACGACCCGCTCCACGCCGCAGGTGTCCATCAGTTCGAGCAGGTCGTGGACCCGCGGGGTCATCCAGCCCTCGCTGAGCCAGCGGCCGAGGTGGTTGTGCGCGTCGATCATCGGGACGGCGGGGGTCTCCACCACGGTCTCCGGCAGCACCACCCGGGCCACCGGCCGGTAGTCGCCCAGCAGCATCCGGCGCAGTCCGTCCCAGTCGGGCGACGCGGCATCAACCATCCCCCCACTGTGCCGCCTCCCCACCCCAACCGTGCTCATGCTCCGCAGATGAACATCGCCGGGGATCAGAAGGGGGACAATTCGGGCGACTACATGTTCACCTGCGGAGCATGAGCCGGTTTGGGGTACCGTTGGCGGGTGCGCTTCGGGCAGCTCCTGCTTCGTCGCCGCGGCGGGGCCCTCTAGGCCGGACCCCTCGTCGCGGGAGATTCGTGTGTGCCGGCTCAATCCTGTGGCCCAAGCACCCCTGAGACCCCCGTGAGGCGAGCGTGAACAACGTCCAGAAACCATCCGGCATGCCGATCCACCGGTACCTGCCGTTCCAGCAGCAGATCCAGGTCGACCTGCCCGACCGCACCTGGCCCACCAAGACCATCACCCGCGTACCCCAGTGGTGCGCCGTCGACCTGCGTGACGGCAACCAGGCCCTGATCGACCCGATGAGCCCCGAGCGCAAGCGGCGCATGTTCGAACTGCTGGTGCGCATGGGTTACAAGGAGATCGAGGTCGGCTTTCCCTCAGCCAGCCAGACCGACTTCGACTTCGTCCGGCAACTGATCGAGGATGACGTCATCCCGGACGACGTGGTGATCCAGGTGCTCACCCAGGCCCGGGACCACCTGATCGAGCGCACCTACGAGTCCATCCGGGGTGCCAAGCAGGCCATCGTGCACCTGTACAACTCGACGTCGGTGCTGCAGCGCCGGGTCGTCTTCGGCATGGACATGGACGGCATCGTCGACATCGCCACTGAGGGTGCGCGGCTGTGCATGAAGCTGGGCGACCAGGCGGTCTCCGAGGGCACGAAGGTGTCCTTCGAGTACTCGCCCGAGTCCTACACCGGCACCGAACTGGAGTTCGCCGCCCGGGTGAGCAACGCCGTCCTGGACGTGTTCGAGCCGGCCCCGGACCGCAAGGTGATCATCAACCTGCCGGCCACAGTGGAGATGGCCACGCCCAACGTCTATGCCGACTCGATCGAATGGATGCACCGCCATCTGGCCCACCGCGAGAACGTGATGCTCTCGCTGCACCCGCACAACGACCGGGGCACTGCGGTCGCGGCGGCCGAGCTGGGCTTCATGGCCGGCGCCGACCGGATCGAGGGCTGCCTGTTCGGCAACGGCGAGCGCACCGGCAACGTCTGCCTGGTCACCTTGGGGCTGAACCTGTTCAGCCAGGGCGTCGACCCGATGATCGATTTCAGCGACATCGACGAGATCCGGCGCACCGTGGAGTACTGCAACCAGCTGAAGGTGCCCGAGCGTCACCCCTACGGCGGTGACCTGGTCTACACCGCCTTCTCCGGCTCCCACCAGGACGCGATCAAGAAGGGCTTCGAGACCCTGCAGCGCGACGCCGACGCCGCCGGGAAGGGCCTGCAGGACATGGTCTGGGCGGTGCCCTACCTGCCGATCGACCCCAAGGACGTCGGGCGCAGTTACGAGGCCGTGATCCGGGTGAACAGCCAGTCCGGCAAGGGCGGCGTCGCCTATCTGATGAAGCACGAGTACAACCTCGACCTGCCGCGCCGGCTGCAGATCGAGTTCAGCCAGGTGATCCAGCAGCACACCGACGACGCCGGCGGCGAGGTCTCCCCAGCCCAGATGTGGGAGACCTTCGCCGACGAGTACCTGCCCTCGGACGTCGACCCGTGGGGCCGCTTCCGGGTGCGCGGCATGCGGGTGACCAGCGCGGACGACGGCCGCGACCTCCTCGCCGTGGACGTCGAGGACCGCACCCGGCCGGACGGCGATCAGCTGGTGCACCTGGAGGGCGACGGCAACGGCCCGATCGCCGCGTTCGTGAAGGTGGTCGGCCAGTTGGGCATCGATGCGCGGGTGCTCGACTACACCGAGCACGCGATGAGTGCTGGTGGGGACGCCACCGCGGCGGCCTTCGTGGAGTGCGCCGTGGGCGAGCGGGTGCTCTGGGGTGTCGGGATCGACCCGAACATCGTGCGTGCTTCGCTCAAGGCCATCGTGTCGGCCGTCAACCGCTCGATCGGGCGCCCGGCCACGGCCTGACCTCGCTGCGCTCGGTGGCTGCGGCGGCGCTGGGGGCGGCGGAGTCGGCGACGACTGGTACGACTCGGTGCCCGGGGGCGACTGAGCCCCAGCGCCACCTCGTCCCGACCCGTGGGCGTTGCGGGCCGTCGCAGCGGCGTCGGCGGGAGACAATGGGCGGGTGCCGCTCTATCGTGACGATGCGGTCGTCCTCCGGACCCAGAAACTGGGCGAGGCCGACCGCATTGTCACGTTCCTGACCAGGGAGCACGGCCGGGTCCGCGCGGTGGCCAAGGGCGTGCGCAAGACCAGTTCTCGTCTGGGCGGGCGGGTCGAGCCGTTCATGCTGGTCGATGTGCAGTTCTACGAGGGCCGATCGCTCGACATCGTCACCCAGGCCGAAACGATCGGGGCCTACGGGCTGGGCATCGCCGGTGACTACGGCCGCTACACGGCGGGGACGGCGATGCTGGAGACCGCGGAGCGGCTCACCGAGACCGACCAGGACCCGGCCCTGCAGCTCTTCCTGCTGCTGGCCGGAGGTCTGCGCAGCCTGGCCGAGGGCGAGCACGAGCCCGGCCTGATCCTGGATGCCTTCCTGCTCCGCGCGCTGGCCGTGTCGGGGTGGGCGCCCTCGTTCACCGACTGTGCCCGGTGCGGCGCGACCGGCCCGCACCGCGCCTTCGCGATGGCCACCGGCGGTTCGGTGTGCCCTCAATGCCGCCCCTCGGTGGCCACGGCTCCGCACCCGCTCACCCTGGAACTGCTCGCCGCGCTGCTGAGCGGCGACTGGGGACACGCCGACGCCAGCGACCCGCGGCAGCGGCGGGAGGCCAGCGGGATCACCGCCGCCTACCTGCAGTGGCATCTGGAGCGCCAGGTCCGTTCGTTGCGCCTCGTCGAGCGCTGAACGCGTCCGCAACCCTGGCGTGATCGTGACCGATTCACCCGCTCTGCACGACCGAATCGGTCACGATGATGGACGGCGGCCCCATGAGCGCCTGCCGCTCGTCCCGGTCGGTCGACCGCTGACCTGGGTCACATGCCGTCCGCCGTGAGTTCGTGGCGGAGTGCCGACCGCTGAGCGACCTTGCCCCGTTATGCCCGTTCCGTCGGCTGGGCTCTGCGGGGAGGCTCGGAGGGTAGGACATTGCCACTGATGGAAGGTTCCACCATGACTACGTCTGTGCTTGCCCCTTCGGATACTCCAACCGTTGTCTCGTCTTTGCCTGCTGCAGAACAGGTTCCGTTCACCGCTCGGATCGCCGACCCCGGCCCGCTGGGGCTGGCCTGCTTCGCCTTGACCACGTTCGTGTTGTCCTGCTTCAACGCCGGACTGCTCCCGGCCACCGTCAAGCCCGTTGTCTTCGGGCTCGCCCTGTTCTACGGCGGCGTCGTGCAGGTGATCGCCGGCGTCGTGGAGTACGCCAAGGGAAACGCCTTCGGCGGCATCGCGTTCTGCTCCTATGGTGCGTTCTGGATGTCGTTCTGGTACCTGAGCACCCACCTCGAGGCGATGAAGGGCGCGGAGAAGGCGGACATCAACCACGCCGTGGGCCTGTTCCTGCTCAGCTGGACGATCTTCACCGCCTACATGTTCATCACCTCGCTCAAGACCACCGGCGCACTGGTGATCACCTTCGGGGTGCTCACCCTCGCGCTGACCGCGTTGACCGTCGGCGACCTGGCCGAGTCGGTCACGGCCACCCACGTCGGTGGCTGGCTCGGCATCGTGACCGCCGCCCTCGCCTGGTACACCTCGTTCGCCGGGGTGATGAACGCCACCGCGGGCCGGCCGGTGCTGCCCGTTTACCCGATGAAGAAGTAGCCGGAGGCGCGGGTCGGGGACGGTACGTGGAACGCTGAGCAGGTGAGACGTCGCGCCCAGCCTTCCGCGGCCGCCCGCCCGGCCCCGGTCCCGCCGCCCGCACACCCCTCGGGGGCCCGCCCGCCGGCCATCCCGGCCGAGTTCGTGCCCGCCCACGTGGCGGTGGTGATGGACGGCAACGGCCGCTGGGCCAATGCCCGGGGTCTGCCCCGCACCGAGGGACATGCGATGGGGGAGGCGGCCCTGCTCGATGTGATCGCCGGGGGGATCGAGATCGGGGTGAAGCACATCTCCGCCTACGCCTTCTCCACCGAGAACTGGCGCCGGTCCCCCGAAGAGGTCCGGTTCCTGATGGGCTTCAACCGGGACGTGATCCGCCGCCGCCGCGACACCATGCACTCCTGGGGGGTCCGGGTGCGCTGGGCCGGCCGCCGTCCGCGACTGTGGCGCAGCGTGATCACCGAGCTGGAGGCCGCCGAGGAGCTGACCCGGCACAACGACGTGCTCACCCTGACCATGTGCGTGAACTACGGCGGCCGGGCCGAAATCGCGGACGCCGCACGCGCGATCGCGCTCGAGGTCGCCGCCGGCCGACTCGACCCGAGCCGGGTGGACGAGCGCACCGTGGCCCGCTTCCTCGACGAGCCCGACCTACCGGACGTCGACATGTTCCTACGCACCTCGGGCGAGCAGCGCACCTCCAACTTCATGCTCTGGCAGGCGGCCTACGCCGAACTGGTCTTCATGAACGTGCTCTGGCCGGACGTCGACCGGCGCACCCTGTGGGAGGCCGTCGCCGAGTACGCCTCCCGGGACCGCCGCTACGGCGGCGCCGTGGACGCCACCACCACCTAGCCGCGCACCGAGCCGCGCGGGCCATCCTCGGCGTCGGCGCACTCCAGGCAGGTGCCGAACACCTCGACCACGTGCTCGACGTCGGCGAAGCCGTGCTGCTCGGCCACGGCGTGCGCCCAGCGCTCGACCGCCGCCGAGTCCACCTCCACCGTGCGCCGGCAGCTGCGGCAGGTCAGATGGTGATGATGGCCGGTGCTGCACCGGCGGTAGAGCACCTCACCGTCGCCGCTGCGGACGACGTCGAGCGCGCCGTCCTCGGCGAGGGCCTGCAGGGTGCGGTAAACGGTGGCCAGCCCGACGCCGTCCCCGCTCTCGCGCAGCCGGGCGTGCAACTGCTGGGCGCTGGTGAAGTCGGCGGCGCCCTCCAGCGCGGCCCAGACCGCCGAGCGCTGGCGGGTCTGCAGCCGCTTAGTGGTCGTCATAGTGGGCTCCGTGAGCGGCGTGCCGGTGGCCGTCGTGCTCGTAGTCGACGTGGTCGCCGTGGTCGATCGCCGGGTGCCCGCAGTCCGGACCGTGCTCGTGCCGGTGGTCCTCGTGGTCGTGGGCCCGGCCGGCGTGCAGGGCGCGCAGACCTGCCGCCAGCGTGGCGGCCAGGCCGAACACGATGATCGCCAGCAGCACGATGGTCCCGCCTGACGGGGTGTCGAGGTAGTAGGACGCCGAGGTGCCGGCCACGCTGACGCCGACCCCGACGGCCAGGGCGGTGAGCAGGCTGCCCCGAAAGCTGGTGGCGGTCACCTGGGCGACCGCATTGGGCAGGATCATCAGCGCGCTGATCAGCAGCAGGCCGACCACCCGCATCGAGATCACGACCGTCGCCGCAGTGAGGGTGGCCAGCAGCAGATTCAGACCGAGCACGTTCATGCCGGTGGCCCGGGCGTACTCCTCGTCATTGCTCACCGCGAACAGTCGCGGGGCCAGACCGACGGCGACCACCATCACCGCGGCCGACAGCACCGCGAAGACCATCAGGTCCGTCGGCGTGGTGGTGGTGATCGCCCCGAACAGATAGGAGCTCAGGTTGGCCGGGGTTCCCTGTGAGGACAGGCCGATCAGCACCACGCCCCCGGCAATGCCGCCGTAGAACATCACCGCCAGGGCGACGTCGGCACTGGCCCGACCCTGGGCCCGGATGACCTCGATCGCCGCGGCTCCGAGCACCGCACAGATCAGCGCCGTGCCGACCGGGGCGGTGCCGGTGAGGAACCCCAGGGCGACCCCGCTCAGCGCGACGTGTCCGATGCCGTCACCGATCAGGGCGAGCCGGCGCTGCACCAGGTAGATGCCGACCATCGGAGCGGTCAGGCCGACCATGAACGAGGCGAGCAGTGCTCGCAGCATGAAGTCGTACCGGAACAGGTCCATCTCAACCCCGCAGTCCGAAGCCGCCGAGCCAGCCCGGGGCGGGAGTTGTGTGGTGGGCGTCAGGGCCGGCACCGAGGTCGGCGCCGAAGGCTGGGCCGAACGCGGTGGCGGCCGGTAGGTCGCGGGTGATCCTGCCGTCCTCGACCACCACGGCACGGGTCAGCACCGCCCGCAGCGGGGAAATGTCGTGGGTCACCACGAGCAGCGTCAACCCATGGGCGACAAGGCGTTCCAGGGTGAGCCCGAGGCGGGCCTGGTTCTCGGCGTCCACTCCCGCCGTCGGCTCGTCCATGATCAGAACCTCGGGCTCGGACGCCAGCGCCCGGGCGATCAGGACTCGCCGCTGCTGGCCTCCGGACAGGGTCGAGACCGGGGCGTCGCGTCGTTCGCTCAGCCCGACCAGCTCGAGCGCCTCGGCGGCGGCGGCCCGGTCCGCGGCCGTGGTGCGGCTGAACAGGCGCTTGCGGGGCAGCCGACCCGAGCCGACCACCTCGGCCACGGTGGACGGAATGGCGCCGACCACGGTGTGCCGCTGCGGCACGTAGCCGACCCGCCACCGGTCGCCGACGTCGGCGGCCGGAGTGCCGAACAGCAGCACCTGGCCGGCCATGATCCGGGCCAGGCCGAGGATGCCGCGCACCACGGTCGTCTTGCCGGACCCGTTCGGCCCGACCAGAGCCACCACCTCGCCGCGGTGCAGGTGCAGGTCGATGTCGCGCACCACCGGGCGCTCGCCGTAACCGATGGAGGTTCCGCGCAGCTCGATCACCGGGGGCGACCCGGCGGGCTCTACCCGCACCGCTGGCCCGCGCGCAGCGTCGCCAGATTGGCCCTCATGACGCCAAAGTAGTCGCGCGCCGCGGAGGAGTCACTGATGCCCTCCAGCGGATCGAGCACGGCAGTGGTGGCTCCCGTGCTCCGGGCGACGGTGGTGGCCACGTCCGGGCTGACCAGGGTCTCGTAGTAGATGGTGGTGACCTCGTTCGCCCGGACGAAGTCGGTGACCTTCGCCAGGGTGCCGGCGTCCGGCTCGGTCTCGGGGGAGAGCCCGGCGATGCCCAACTGCGTGAGGCGGTAGCGCTCGGCCAAATAGCCGAAGGCTTCGTGGCTGGTGACCACATCGGTGCTGGCGCAGGTGGCCAGGCCGGTCTTCAGCTCGCCGTCCAGGGCGGTCAGCTCTGTTCGCAGCGCAGCGGCGTTGGCGGTGAAGGTGGCCGCGCCTGCGGGCTCGGCGGTGCCCAGCCGGCCGGCGATGGCGTCGGCGACGTCGGCCAGCCGGGTCGGGTCGAGCCAGAAGTGTGGGTCGCGGCCGACTGTGCCGCCCTCGTCGGCACCCTTCAGAGTGAGCCTGGCAGGGGTGGCGACGTCCAGCGCGGCGTCCTTGGCCTCGGCGTCTATCGCAGCGTCCACCGCAGGCTGGAATCCGGACAGATAGACCACCAGAGGAGCATCGGCGAGTGCTGCGACGTCCTTGGGGGTGAGCTCGAGGTCGTGTGGCTCGGCGCCGGGCGGGGTCAGGTTGGTGACCCTGCCGCGCGCGCCCAGCACCCGTTCGGTGGCGTACTGCAACGGGTAGAAGCTCGCCACCACGGTCAGTACTGCGCCAGAGGGGGTGGCAGACCCGGTGGAGTCAGCGATGCTCCCGCAGGCGGCCAGGGCGAGACCCGCCACAACGGTCAGAGCCACACCCGCTCGCGTGCGCATCATCATGAGAATCATTCTCAACTCGCGGGTCGATGCTGTCAACTTCAGCGCTACGGTGGCCGCGTGCTCGTCGTGACCCGCTACTCCGTGCCGCTGGACGACGCGGCTTCCTTCCACGACCTCGGCCGGACGGCGCTGCAGACGCTCAGCGCCCGCCCGGGCTGCACCGGCGGCCACCTGGGCCGCGCGGTCGACGATCCGCAGCTGTGGACGCTGACCACCACCTGGCGCAGCGTCGGCGACTACCGTCGGGCGTTGTCGGCGCACGAGGTGAAGCTGCACGCCGTCCCGCTGATGTACCGGGCGATCGACGAGCCCAGCGCCTACGAGGACCTGATCACCTGGACACCCGATGCCGGTCTGGTGACCACCGAATCGGACCGGTCGGCCGACGACGGTAGCCTGGGACGCTGATCGCCGCAGTTCGCGATCCGTCCGTTCTCGACCCGCCGACACCCAGCCGGATGGAGCTCCTTCCGTGGCCGCCAAGCCGTCCTCCGAAGCCCGCCTCGACGCCGTCGTCAACCTGGCCAAGCGCCGGGGGTTCGTCTTCCCCTGCGGGGAGATCTACGGCGGTACGCGATCCGCCTGGGACTACGGGCCGCTCGGCGTGGAGCTGAAGGAGAACGTCAAGCGCCAGTGGTGGCGCACCATGGTGACCGGCCGCGACGACATCGTCGGGCTGGACTCCTCGATCATCCTGCCCCGCCAGGTGTGGGTGGCCTCCGGTCACGTCGAGGCCTTCGTCGACCCGCTGGTCGAGTGCCAGTCCTGCCACCGCCGCTACCGGGCCGACCACCTGGAGGAGGAGTACGCCGAGCGCAAGGGCCGCCCCGCCACCGCCATGGCGGAGATCCCGTGCCCGAACTGCGGGACCAAGGGTGCCTGGACCGAGCCGAAGATGTTCAACGGCCTGCTGAAGACCTACCTCGGCCCGACCGAGGACGAGTCGGGGCTGCACTACCTGCGCCCGGAGACCGCCCAAGGCATCTTCGTCAACTTCAAGAACGTCGAGCAGAGCGCCCGGCGCAAGCCGCCGTTCGGCATCGGTCAGATCGGCAAGTCCTTCCGCAACGAGATCACCCCGGGCAATTTCATCTTCCGCACCCGCGAGTTCGAGCAGATGGAGATGGAGTTCTTCGTCGAGCCCGGCACAGACGAGGAGTGGCACGAGTACTGGATCGCCGAGCGGATGCGCTGGTACATCGGCCTGGGCATCGAGCCCGATCACCTGCGCCTGTTCGAGCACCCCAAGGAGAAGCTCTCCCACTACTCCAAGCGGACCGTCGACATCGAGTACAGCTTCGGCTTCGCCGGGTCGCAGTGGGGCGAGCTGGAGGGCATCGCCAACCGCACCGATTTCGACCTGCGGACCCACGGCGAGGTCTCCGGGGTCGACCTGTCCTACTTCGACCAGGCCAAGGGCGAGCGCTGGATCCCCTACGTGATCGAGCCCGCGGCCGGGGTCACCCGGTCCCTGATGGCGTTCTTGATCGAGGCGTACGACGAGGACGAGGCGCCCAACACCAAGGGTGGGGTGGACAAGCGGATCGTGCTGCGGCTGGACCACCGGCTGGCCCCGGTCAAGGCGGCGGTGCTGCCGCTGTCGCGTAACGAGGCGCTCTCGCCGAAGGCCCGTGACCTGGCCGCCGAGCTGCGCCAGAACTGGAACGTCGACTTCGACGACGCCCAGGCGATCGGACGCCGCTACCGCCGTCAGGACGAGATCGGCACCCCGTTCTGCATCACCGTCGACTTCGACACGCTCGAGGACCAGGCGGTGACCATCCGCGAGCGTGACTCGATGAAACAGGAACGGGTTGCGCTGGAACAGGTCTCGGCCTGGCTGGGTAGCCGCCTGCTGGGCTGCTGAGCCGCTGGGCGCGCTGAGGGTCCGCGCGCTCGACGCCCCCGACGGGGCCGATCGAGCGTTCGCCCAGGTCGCGGTACGGCACGAACTGGCGCTGTGGCTCGGGACCGGCCCTGACCTGGTCGACCTGCGGCACGCCTGCGCGCAGTGCGGTGCCTCCGATCACGGGGCGCTGGTGGCGCCGTCCGGGTTGTGGGTGAGCCTGAGCCGGGCCCCCGGCTTGGTGCTGGTCGCGATCAGCGACGCCGGGCCGGTCGGGGTGGACGTCGAGGTCTCCGGGGCCGCGGCCTTCCCCGGTTTCGACGACGTGGCGCTGCACCCGGGCGAGAGCGCCGGCACCTCCTGGGAACGCACCCGGGTGTGGGTGCGCAAGGAGGCCGTGCTCAAGGCCCTCGGCGTGGGGCTGCGCCTCGACCCCCGCCGCCTCCGGGTGAGCGCGCCGGGAGAACTCGCCGCAGTCCTGGGCTGGCATGATGTCGAGGCTCCCCGTGACCCGGTCTGGCTGGAAGACATCGACGTGGGTCCGGGTCACCAGGCCGCCGTCGCCGTCATCGGCCCCGCAGCGCCTCCGCCGCCGGAGCTGATCGCACTCAGCCGGGCAGGGCGGGGAGCTTGCGGGCGTGCAGCCACTTCTCCAGGCGCTCGGCGACGGGGGCGTCGGTGAAGCTCTGCGCGTGGGCGAGGAAGGCGTCGGTGTCCACCAGGCCGTGTGCGCGGGCCGCCGTCCAGGCTTGGAGCATGCTGAAGAACACCTTGTCGCCCAACAGGTTCCGCAGCACGTGCAGGGTGAGCGCGCCGCGCTTGTAGACCCGGTCGTCGAACATCAGGGCCGGCCCGGGGTCGGCCAGCACGAGGTCCTGGGGCAGCTTGGCCAGGCGTGCGTGGTGGGCGCGGGCGTGCTTGTCGGCGCTCGGGCCGCCGGAGGCCTGCGACCACAGCCACTCGCTGTAGCAGGCGAAGCCCTCGTGCAGCCAGATGTCGCGCCAGTGTGCGGCGGTCAGGCTGTTGCCGAACCACTGGTGGGCCAGTTCGTGCGCCACCAGCCGCTCGTTCTCCCAGCCCGCCACCACATGGTTGGCGCCGAAGCTGGACAGTCCCTGGGCCTCGAGCGGGATCTCCAACGGGTCGTCGGTGATCACTGCCCGATAGCCGGCGAACGGATACGGCCCGAACAGGTCGGCGAAAGTGGTCAGCATGGCGCCCTGGCGCGCGAAGGCTGTTCCGGGGCCCAGCTTCAGCCGTGGCGGGTGCACGATCTGCACGCCCACCGTCGTGCCTGCGGCCTTCACCGGGCCCAGGTCGGTCACCGTGTAGCGGCCGATCTGCACACTCACCAGGTAGCTCGACGTCGGCTCGGGCAGGTCGTAGGTCCAGGTCGTCGCTCCGCCCTTGACCCGGCGCCCGGCCAGGGTGCCGTTGCCGACCACGTGATAGGCGGTGGCTGTGGTCAGGGTCAGCCGGTAGCTCGCTTTGTCGTCGGCCCGGTCGTTGCAGGGGAACCAGGACGGCGCGCCATAGGGCTGTGAGCCGACCAGGACGCCGTCGGTCAGTTCCTCCCAGCCGGCCGCACCGTGCGCGCCGGGAGCGGGCCTCGGCTTGCCGGAGTAGGTGATCCGCAGCGTGAGCTCGGCCCCGGCGGGCCGCTCCTCGCGCAGCCGGACGACGAGCCTGGCGCCGCGGTGGGCGAAGCGGGCGGGCTGCCTGCCGTCGACGCTGACCTTGCCCACATGCAGCCCGACCAGATCCACGGCCAGCTCGCGCAACGGTTTCAGCGCCCGCACGGTCAAGGTTGCGGTCCCGGCCAGATGGTTGGTCGGGATCTTGTAGTCCAGCTCGAGGTCATAGTGCCGGACGGCGTAGCCGAGGTCCCCGTGCCCGGGGACGTACTCCCGCTGGCTCACAGGCGGGCCAGGGCGCGGCGTAGTTCGCTGAGGTAGCCGAGTTCGCTGTTCACGCTGAGCACGACGTCCTCATCGATCACCGAGGCGACGTGCTCGCCCAGCGACTCGTGCGCCGCCCGGCCGCGTCGCCGCGCGCCGACGGCGGTGAGCCGGCGGCCGAGCACTGCGATCAGCGCGCCGATGGCCGCGCCGCCGACCGCGAGCAGGCTGGGCAGCGGGAAGTCACGCCAGGTGGGGGTGGGCGGCTCGGGGAAGCGGAACCAGACCAGCCCCCACAGCACCAGCAGCCAGATCAGCCCGGCCGCGAGGGCTGCCGAGGCCGCATACTGCACCGCGCCGGCCACCCGCCACCAGCGGGGCGGATGGAGGTGCAGGTCACTGAGCCCGGCAGCCTCGTCCAGCGCGTCCGGCAGGTCGTCGCGGGTGTCCGTGACCACCGACTCCAGCCGCAGCCGGGCCGTCTCGGGCAGGCCGCGGCCGACATCCTGGGACAGGTGTCGCAGCGCCTCGTCGAGCCGGGCCACCGCCAGTGGGTTGGCGGTGATCGCGGTGCGTCGCACGGCCACGCCGTCCCGCAGACCGGAGGTCTCGACCGTCCCGTCCGCGGGTCGCCGGGTGCCCAGGCCGAGACGAGCCAGTGGGTCGGGCCTGGCTCTGCGGATCCAGCGCAGCACCGGCCAGCCGACGGCGAGTGCACCGCGGTGCCGGTAGGACGCCGCGACGGCGGCCTCGATCTGCGCGCCGCCGGCGGCCTCGGCCGCCGCGACGATCACCTGCCGGCGGGACTCCTCGCTCACCACCCGGTCCGCCAGCCCGGCCAGGGACGAGGTGAGATCCGTTGCCAGCCAATCGATGTCGGCGTCGATCCGGGTGACGATCGCGCGCCGCTCGGCGACCCGGGCGGTCAGTTCGCGGCGCAGCGCGTCGACACCGTCCCCCGTCACCGCCGACACCGGGATCACCCGGACGTCGCTCAGCCCGTCCTCGACCAGTAGCCGCCCGAGGTGGGCCACGGTGCCGGCCCGGGCCTCGGCGTCCAGCCGGTCGATCTGGTTGAGCAGCACCATGGTCACCGCGCCGTGGCCGCCGAACTGGCGCAGGTACCCCTCATGCAGCGCGGCGTCGGCGTACTTCTGCGGGTCGACCACCCAGCAGAACACGTCGACCACCTTGACCAGCCGGTCGACCTCGGCGCGGTGCGCGCTCACCTTGGAGTCGTGGTCGGGCAGGTCGAGCAGCACCAGCCCAGCCAGCTCACCGGCGTCGTGCCGCTGCCGGTTCGGGATCTCCAGCCAGTCCAGCAGCTGCTCGGCGCCGTCGCCGTAGACGGCGGCCAGCGGGGTCGAGGTGGTCGGCCGGCGGATGCCCGTGGTGGCCCATTCGGTGCCGGTGATTGCGTTGAACAACGAGGACTTGCCGCTGCCGGTGGCACCGGCCAGGGCCACCACAGTGTGACTCGTGCCATGGCCGAGCCGCTCGGCGGCGGTCGCTGTGGTGGTGCGGATCCGGGTCAGCACGGACTCGTCCAGACGGCCCTCGCCCAGGGCGGAGATGTCGCGCAGGGCGCGTAGCCGCAGGCGCAGCTGGTCCACCTCGTAGGTGGGTGAGCTCTCGGGGGCGGTGCGCCGGCTCATGCCTCGCCTCCGGGGGCTGACGTGGGGACGACTCCTCGGGCCAGGGCCTGGGCCAGAGCGCGCAACCGGGCCGGGGCCGCGGCATCGATGCCCAGGGAGGCCACCGCCGCCCGGTACCGCTCGGCCTCGTCGTGGTAGACCGCGGCGACCCGGGAGTCCAGCGCGTCGCGCGCCTGCGCGGCCAGGCTGCGGATCGCCTGGTCGCCGAGCAGTGCCTCGAGCAGGGTGTGGCCCACGGCGCTTGCGCCCCCGGCGACCGCCACCTCGGCGCCGGTGACCCCGCCGGTGTGCGCGAAGACCACCATCATCACCACGGCGGCCACCCCGTTGACCCCGAGGGAGAGCACCCGCGCGGTCGACTTGCGGTCACCGCCGACGTTGCGCACCAGTTCGAGCAGCTCGCCCTGCCAGCCACGGACGGCGGCCGCGGCTCGGGCATCGAGCTGGGCCGAGGACCGGCTCAGGGTTCCGGCGGCGTCCCCGGCGAGGAGACGATCGCCGCCCGGCCGGGAGCGCCAGCGGGAGGCCACATCGGCCGCCGCGGCGTCGCCATGCGTGCGGATCAGGGTCTGGACGACGTGCTCGACCGCCTCGGTGAACTCGGCGTGGGCGCGGCGCCGGCCGGTGAACATGCCGGCCACCTGGTCGCGCAGCCGGCTCAATCCGCTGCGCAGCTGCCGGAACAGCTCACCGGTGCCGAGCAGCTCCTCCCAGCGGGAGAGCACCTCGCCGCGCAGCAAGGAGCCCTGATCGATGTCGCGGCGCACGGTGGTCAGCGCGTCGGCATAGGCCGCATCGACGTCGCCGAGCAGGGCGGCGGTGACCTCGACCTGGCGATCGATGGCCTCGGCGACGGCGCCGGTGCGCCTGCCCAGGTCGCTCAGCGACCCCTGCAGCGAGCGCCGGATCGCCGCGGCGCGGGCATCCCGGTCGGCGCCGAGCCGGTCGAGCCACTCACGGATCGGGGCCACCGAACCGGCGGGCAGCCGGCCGTCGGCCAGGGGCTGCTCGGCGACGGCCAGGACTGGCGTGTCCGGCAGGCCCTCCTCGGCCAGCATGTGACTCAGGTGCTCGGTCAGCGCGGTCGCCCCCTCGGGTGGCACCCGGTTCAGCACGATGATCAGCGGGGTCCCGCGGCGTTGAGCCGCCCGCAGGAAGTCCCAGGGAACCGCGTCGGCGTACCGGGCCGCCGTGGTCACGAAGATCCACAGGTCGGCGGCTGCCAGCAGGTCGGCGGCCAGGGCGCGGTTCTCGACCGAGACAGAGTCGATGTCGGGGCTGTCCAGCAGCGCCACGCCGTCCGGCACCGCCGTGCTGGGGACCAGCTTGAGCTCACGGTGTCCGTGCGCGTCGCCCTCCAGTACCCGGGCCAGGTTCGGCAGCACGTGCCCGGCCTGGAACCAGGCGGCGTCGTCCGGATCGTGCACCAGTACCGGGGCCATGGTGGTCGGGCGCAGATAGCCGGGCCGGGAGACGTCGGCACCGAGCACGCTGTTGGCGAGCAGGGACTTGCCCGACCCGGTCGAGCCGCCGATCACCACCAGCGCCGGCGCCTCCAGGTTGCCCAGTCGCGGGAGCACGTGGTCGTCGAGCTCGCGCACCATGGCCGCGGCGTCGGCAGCGGCCGGGGGCGCCCCGGGAAGCGCCGGGTCCAGCCGGAGCGCGGCGAGCGAGGAGCGAAGCTGGGCGGCGGTGTCCAGCAACGTGGCGACGTCGGTAGTCATAGCGTCCTAGACGCTATCCGACCAGGGCTCGATCGGGTCGCCGATCCGGCGGGGCGGCGCCGCCCCCGAGCCCCCCGCGGCGCCCCCGAGGCCCCGCTGCGGCGCGCCGAACCCGCTCAGACGGCGGTGGAGAGCTCCCGGGCGATCCGGGAGTTGCGGGAACGGCGCCAGGCGGCGATCCCGGCGGCGGCAGCGGCGGCGGCTCCGGCAACGGCGATCCTCTTCACGGTGACTCCTTCGTCAACAGCGGCGGGCCGGGCGGGAAGGCCCGGTCTGTTCCTGCAGGGTCGGCAGCCCGCCGCCCCCGCTTGACCCCACGGAGGGTCCGGATCGCCGTCCGGGGCCTCAGCCCTCGCTCCAGGGGCCGATCGGGTTGCCGATCCAACGGGTCTTGTCCGGCACGGACTCCCCGCGCATGACCAGGGAGACCGGGCCGACCGTGGCGTGCCGGCCGATCGTGGCTGCCGGCAGGATCACCCCGTTCGGGCCGAGGGTCGAGCCGGCCCTCATGCTGACCGTGTCCATGCTCAGCACCCGGTCGTGGAACAGATGGGTCTGCACCACGCAGCCCCGGTTCACCGTCACACCGTCGCGCAGGTCGATCAGGTCGGCCTCGGGCAGCCAGTACGTCTCGCACCAGACGCCGCGCCCGATGGTGGCGCCCATGGTGCGCAACCAGACGTTGAGCACCGGCGTACCGGTGGCCGCACGGGCGAACCAGGGAGCGGCGAGCACCTCGACGAAGGTGTCGGCCAGCTCGTTGCGCCAGACGAAGCTGCTCCACAGGGGGTGGTCGCGGCGGGTGACGCGTCCGACGAGCAGCCACTTGGCCGCCGTGGCCAGCCCCGCCGCCACGGCGCCGGCGGCCATCAGCACCACACCGCTCGCCAGCGCCGCCGCCCACCACCCGGCGCGCTCGGCCAGAGCGAGCAGGACGGCGATCACTGCCACCAGGAGGGCCACGTGCAGCATCAGCGGCACGACCCGGCACAGCTCGACCGCCGCCCGGGCCACCCTCATCCGTTGCGCCGGGTGGTAGGTGCGGCTCTGGTCGGTGCGGGCGGCGGTGCGCCGCAGCAGCGCCGGCGGGCTGCCGATCCAGGACGTGCCGGCCTTGGCCGCGCTGCGGTGCGGCGCGGCCGAGAGCACGGCGACCAGCCCGCGTTTGGGCACCTTGCGGCCGGGGGCGGCCATGCCGGAGTTGCCGACGAAGGCATGCTTGCCCACCGTGACCGGCTCCACCCGCAGCCAGCCGCCGCCCAGTTCGTAGCCGCCGATCAGGGTGTCGTCGGCCAGGAACGCGCCCTCGGCCACCGAGGTGAGCCTGGGGATCAGCAGCACCGTCGAGGCTTCGACGTCCGGGCCGATCCGCGCCCCCAGGGCGCGCAGCCAGGTGGGGGTGAGGGTGCTGGAGTACAGCGGGAACAGCCAGGTGCGGGCCTCGTCGAGGACCCGCACGGTCGACCACGCCTGCCAGGCCACGCGACCCTGCACCGGGTGGCCGCCCGGCACCAGGCCGATCGCCAGCAGCCGCACGGCCAGCCAGACGCTCACGGTGAGCACCAGCACGGCGACCACGGTGCCCAGGGGCAGCCAGATCAGGGCGGTGCGGACGGCGTCCGCGCGGGTGGCCGTGCTGCGCAGGGCGGGCCAGGCCACGGCTGCGCCGGCCACCACAGCCAGGATCGGCAGCAGCGCCACCACCACCGACGACGCGGCATAGGCCACGAGCCATCGCGGCCGGTTGTCGGGCCGGGTGTCGTGGAAGGGGCCGCGGGCCGGGCCGATCCGTTGGGCCGGGGCACCCGACCAGTACTCGCCGTCCGGCACGATGCCGAACACGGCCGATCCGGGAGCGATCTCGGCGGCCGCTCCGACGTGGGCACCGGGGGCCAGCGTGCTGCGGGCGCCGACCCGGGCCCGGGGGCCGACGTGCACCGCGCCGATCTGCAGTCGGCCGCCGTCGACCCAGTAGCCGGTCAGATCGACCTCCGGCTCGATCGCGCATCCGGCGCCCAGGTGCAGCAGGCCGGTCACCGGGGGAATGGTGTGCAGGTCCACGTCCTTCTCGATGGTCGCGCCGAGAAGTCTTGCGTACCACCGCATCAGCACGGCACCGGACAGGTTCGCGGTGCCCAGCTCGTCGAGGAGTCGCTCGGCCAGCCACATCCGCAGATGCACCCGGCCGCCTCGCGGGTAGGAGCCGGGGCCGATGCCGGCCAGGATCAGCCGAGCGCCCAGTGCGCCGGCGACCATCCGGCCGGGCGGGAGGATCAGCACCGCCCAGCCCAGCGCCACCCACCACCAGGAGACGGTGGGCACCCAGGGCGGCCCGGTCGGCAGCGCGGCGGCGAGATTGGCGCCGGCGGCCACCCAGGTGAGCCAGCGCAGGCCGCTCAACGTGCGCAGCGGCCAGGTGGCGAGCACCTGCCCGACCTGGGTCTTGAGCGGCACCGGCGCAACGTCCTTGTTCAGCCGGGAGGTGGGCGCGGTCATGTCGTCCAGGTGCCGGGCGAGCGCGGTCAGCGTCGGGTGGTCGTAGATGTCGGCGACGGTGATCTCGGGGTGCGTGGTGCGTAGCCGGGAGACCATCTGCGCGGCGGTCAGGCTGCCGCCGCCGAGGTCGAAGAAGTCGTCCTTCGCGCTGGACACCCGGGCCCCGAGCACCTCCGCCCACAGGTCACGGACGCGTGCCTGGGTGCCGGGCAGGTCGAGCTCGGGCCCGGCGTCGTCCGCACCGGCCAGCGGCCAGGGCAGGGCATCCCGGTCGATCTTCCCCGAGGTGCGGGTGGGCAGATCGTCGACCACGGCAAGCCGCGGCACCAGGGCGGCGGGCAGGTCGCGGCGCAGGATCTCCAGGCTCGCCGCCGCGTCGAACGGGGTGTCGGAGCGCGGGTCGGGGGCGATGTAGCCGATCAGGATGGCGTTGCCGGAGCCGGTGCGTCGCACCGCGGCCGCGGCGCCGCCGACGCCGGGCAGGGCGAGCAGGGCGCTGTCGATCTCGCCCAGCTCGATCCGCCGGCCGCCGACCTTGACCTGGTCGTCGGCCCGGCCCATGAACAGCAGGCCCTCACCGTCGTAGCGCACCAGATCGCCACTGCGATAGGCCCGGTCCCAGCCGAGGGTGGGCAGCGGGGCGTACTTCTCTGCATCCTTGGCCGGGTCGAGATAGCGGGCCAGGCCGACGCCGCCGATCACCAGCTCGCCGACCTCTCCGGCAGCGACGTGGAGGCCGTCGGTGTCGACCACGGCCAGGTCCCAGCCGTCCAGCGGCAGACCGATCCGCACCGGCGGCTCGCCGGTGAGCCGGGCGGCGCAGGCGACGACGGTGGCCTCGGTGGGGCCGTAGGTGTTCCACACCTCGCGGCCCGGGGTGGCCAGGCGGGCGGCCAGCTCGGGCGGGCAGGCCTCGCCGCCGAGGATCAGCAGCCGCACTTCGGCCAGGGCGTCGGCGGGCCAGAGCGCCACCAGGGTGGGCACGGTGGAGACCACGGTGATGTCGTTGGCGACCAGCCAGGGGCCGAGGTCCATGCCGCTGCGCACCAGCGAGCGGGGTGCCGGGATCAGGGCGGCGCCGTAGCGCCATGCGAGCCACATCTCCTCGCAGGAGGCGTCGAAGGCCACCGACAGCCCGGCCATCACCCGGTCCGCCGGGCCGATCGGAGCCTTCTGCAGGAACAGCCGGGCCTCGGCGTCCACGAAGGCGGCGGCATTGCGATGGGTGACCGCGACGCCCTTGGGGGTTCCGGTGGAGCCGGAGGTGAAGATCACCCAGGCGTCGTCGTCCAGGCTCGGGTCGGGTTCCCGCAGAGCGGCGTCGAGCCGTCGGGGGGTGATCGTGAGGTCGTCGCCGATCGTCGCCGCGACGCCGGACTCCGTGAACACCGTGCGGGCTCGCTCGTCGGGGTCGTCGTAGTCGACCGGTACGTAGGCCGCGCCGGCCAGCAGGATCCCCATGATCGCCACATAGAGGTCGGTGGTGCCGGAGGAGACCCGGACGCCCACCCGGTCGCCGCGCCCGACCCCGATCTCCGCCAGCCCGTCCGCCACGTCCTGCGCTGCCTCGGCGAACTCCTCGTACGTCATGACCGTGGCGCCGTTGTCGATCGCGGGCTTGTCGCCGAAGCCCGCCACCGTGTCCCGGAAGACGTCGACCAGCGTTCGCGGCTCCGGAGCGTACGCACTGCGCAGCAGACTCATGACCGCAGTATCCCGACCCGTGGCGTGAACCCCAAAGGGCTCTTGACATCTCGTATAGTGCTAATGAAACTAGCATTATGCGATGGATGATCGACCACGGATCGGCGCAGGGACTGGCGCAACAGATCGCCGGCTGCGTCCGGCGCGGGGTGGCCGAGGGCGAGTTGGCTCCGGGTGAGCAGTTGCCGCCCGCAGGTGAGCTCGGTGAGAGCCTGTCCGTCGATCGCAACACCGTGCTGGCGGCCTACCGGCAACTGCGGGACGACGGCGTGCTCGAGTTCCGCCGCGGGCGGGGGGCCCGCGTCACGGCCGGTGCCCCCGCCCTGCTCGGCCCTGCACCGGTCGCCGAGGCCGCACAGGCGCTGGTCAGCCTCGCGCGCGCCCACGGCCTCGGCCGCACCGACCTGATCCGACTCATCGAGGAGCTGACATGACCATGTCCACCCACGCCCGTCCGGGACCGCACGCCGTCTACACGGGGCGGGTCACCAACTGGCTGATGGTCGCCCTGTCCTCGGTGCTCCTGGTGCCGCTCGTCCTGGTGTCCCGCGCCGACCCCGGTGCTGTCCGGACGCAGGACGCCGCGGTGTTGGGACTCATCGTGGTCGGGGTGCTGCTCGAGGTCCTCACGGCGACGAGCGTGCGGACGGCGGTGGGCCCGAACGGGGTCGCCGTCCGGTGGGGGGTGCTCGGCTGGCCGCGGGTCACCTACCGGGTCGGCGACCTGCGCAGGATCGAGGTGATCGACCTGCCCTGGTGGGCCGTCGCCTTCGGGTTCTGGTGGACCCCTCGCCGCACCTGCTGCACCGTCCGGCCCGGACCGACGCTGAAGCTCACCCTGACGAGCGGCCGGACCGTGACCGTCACCGTGCCGGACCCGCACGCCGCAGTGACGGCCCTGGCGCAGGCGCGCGGGGAATCAGAGGGCGCCTCCGGGAGTTGAGTGGCGTCGTGACGGCCAACAGGACTAGCAGGACGAGCGGGACGACGAGCCAGACCCCACCGACCGAGGCGTTGTACGTCGAGATCTGGTCCGATGTGGTCTGCCCCTGGTGCTACATCGGCAAGCGCCGGTTCGAACGTGCGCTCGCGGGGTTCCCGCACGCCGACGCGGTCGAGATCCGCTGGCGGTCCTTCCAGCTCGATCCGCACGCGGCCCCGTTCGACCCCGGTGCCGCGCCGCGGGACCTGGCCGAGCACCTCGGTGCGAAGTACGGCGGCGGGCGTGCGGCAGGCCTGCAGATGCTGCAGCAGGTGAGCGAGGTCGCCGCGGGTGAAGGCCTGACCTACGACCTGGAGCACGCCCGTGGCGGGAACACCGAGGACGCTCACCGGGTGCTCCACGCGGCTGCCGCCCAGGGAGGGACGGCCTTGCAGGGCAGCGTCAAGGAGCGGCTCCTGCAGGGCTACTTCTGCGAGCGCGAGAACGTCAGCGACCCGCAGACCCTCGTCCGGCTGGGCGTTGAGGCCGGGCTCGGGGCGGCGCAGGCCGAGGCGGCCCTCCACGGAGACGTGTTCCGGGCGGAGGTGGCTGCGGATCAGGCTCAGGCGCGGGAGTTCGGCGCCACCGGGGTGCCGTTCTTCGTGCTCAACCGGACCTACGGCGTCTCCGGCGCGCAGCCGCTCGAGGTGTTCGGCGACGCCCTTACCCGAGCCTGGGCCGACATCGGCGCGATCGGGAGCCCGGCGTGACGATCTGCCCCTGAGCAGCGCGGGGCGGGGCAGAATGGCGGGCGTGAGCGCGACGTCGGGGCTGGTGATCGGGCCGTTCCGCATCGGCACGCCGGTGGTGCTGGCGCCGATGGCGGGGATCACCAACCAGGCCTACCGGCGGCTCTGCCGCGAGGAGATGGCCCGCGGCGTAGGCAATGCCGGAGGGCTCGGGCTGTTCGTCAGCGAGATGGTCACCTCGCGTGCCCTGCTGGAGCGCAACGTCGAGTCGATGCGCCTGATCGCCCACGACGCGGACGAATCGCCCCGCTCGGTGCAGCTCTACGGCGTCGACCCGGGCACCGTCGCCGCCGCCGTGCGGCTGCTGGTCGAGGAGGACCGGGCCGACCACATCGACCTCAACTTCGGCTGCCCTGTGCCCAAGGTGACCCGCAAGGGCGGTGGCTCGGCCCTGCCCTGGAAGCTCGGCCTGTTCACCGCGATCATCGCCCAGGCCGTCCGCATCGCCGACCCCGCCGGAGTACCGGTCACGGTCAAGATGCGGATGGGCATCGACACCGACCATCTCACCTACCTGGAGGCAGGCCGGATCGCCGAGGCCGAGGGCGTCGCCGCGGTGGCCCTGCACGCCCGCACCGCCGCCCAGTACTACGCCCCCAGCGCCGACTGGAGCGCGATCGCCCGGCTCAAGGAGGCCGTCACCACCATCCCGGTGCTCGGCAATGGCGACATCTGGTCGGCCGAGGATGCCCTGGCCATGGTCGCCCAGACCGGCTGCGACGGCGTCGTGGTGGGCCGTGGCTGCCTGGGCCGGCCGTGGCTGTTCGCCGACCTCGCCGCCGCGTTCGCCGGCCGCCCCCAGCGCAGCGAGCCCACCCTGGCCACCGTGCTGGCCACCCTGCGCCGTCACATCGAGCTGCTCGCAGAGCACTACACCCCGCTCTACCCGGACGACGCTGCCTGGCGCGCCTGCCGCGACATCCGCAAGCACATCGCCTGGTATCTCAAGGGGTACCACGTCGGCCACGAGGCGCGGGACCGGCTGGCCCTGCTGGAGGACCTCGCCACCTTCGACGAGATCGCCGCCGGCCTGGACGGCGCGCAGCCCCACCCCGGCGCCCCCGCCGACGGCCCGCGTGGCCGCACCCGGGCCGCCCGTCACGTCACGCTGCCCGAGGGCTGGCTGGACTCCCGCGACCTCGACCCGCTGGCCCAGGCCACGATCCGCGCGGCAGAGCTGTCGGTGTCCGGTGGCTGAGCCGAACGACTACACCGCGGCGGACGTCGAGCGCTGGGTCCGCGAGGAGCCGAAGGACCCGCGCCGGGGTGCCTTCGCCCGGGACCGGGCCCGCGTCGTCCACTCCTCGGCGCTGCGCCGGCTGGCGGCCAAGACCCAGGTGGTCGGCCCGGAGACCGACGACTTCGTGCGCAACCGGCTCACGCACAGCCTGGAGGTGGCCCAGGTCGGCCGTGAGCTCGGCCTCGCCCTGGGCTGCGATCCCGACGTGGTCGACACCGCCTGCCTGTCGCACGACCTCGGCCACCCGCCGTTCGGCCACAACGGCGAGCAGGCCCTGGACGAGCTCGCGGTCGATGTCGGCGGGTTCGAGGGCAACGCGCAGACCCTGCGGGTGCTGACCCGGCTCGAGCCCAAGGTGATCGACGCGGCCACCGGCGTCAGCGCCGGACTGAACCTGACCCGGGCCAGCCTGGACGCCTGCACCAAGTACCCCTGGACGCGCGGCGAGGGCCCGCTCGGGCAGCACGGGACGCCCACGCCCAAGTTCGGGGCCTACGCCGACGACGCCCCGGCGTTCGCCTGGTTGCGCGGTGACGCCGGCCGGCACCGGCGCTGCGTCGAGGCGCAGGTGATGGACCTGGCCGACGACATCGCCTACAGCGTGCACGACGTCGAGGACGCCGTGGTCGGCGGACATCTCGATCCGGCCGATCTCGCCCGTCCAGAGGCCGTGGCCCGGGTCGCGGAGCAGGTACGCCAGTGGTACCTGGCCGACGCCGACGCCGACGAGGTGGCCGCGGCGTTGGGGCGCCTGCGCGCGATGCCGGCCTGGGTCAGCCAGATGGACGGCAGCCGCCGGTCGTTGGCCGCGCTGAAGAACATGACCAGTCAGCTGATCGGCCGGTTCGCCCGCGACGTCGAGCGGGCCACTCGGCAGGCCTTCGGCGACGGGCGGCTGACCCGGTACGCCGCCGACGTCGTGGTGCCCCGGGAGACCCTGTGCGAGATCACCGCGCTGAAGGGCGTGGCCGCGGTCTACGTGATGACGACGGCCGCCCGCCAGCCGCTCTACGTGCGCCAACGCGAGGTGCTCGCCGAGCTCTACCAGGCGGTGCTCCAGGCCTCGCCGTCCGTGCTCGAGCCGGCCTTCGCCGCCGACTGGCACGCCGCCACCTCGGACGATTCCCACACCCGGGTCGTGCTCGACCAGATCGCCTCGCTCACCGACGCCAGCGCCGTGCACTGGCACGCCGAACTGACCGGGTGAACCGCAGGAGCAGCGGGGCGAGAAGTGCCTGGCTCAGCTGGCCATAGCGGTGAGCTCGGCCAGGAAGTCCTCGATCACGATCAGGTCGTCCGGCTGCAGCCCGGTGCGCGATCCCGGGGCGAGCAGCAGCACCGGCACCCCGGCCGCCTGGAGCCGGTCGAGCAGCGGCCCGTCGCCGGGGATCGCGTCGTCGTCGGTCCAGATCAGCGGACGGCGCTCCCGCTCCACCACGTCCAGTGCGGCGCGCACCTTGACCTCGCTCGGGTCGATCTCGTCGGGGTCGAGGCCGAGGAACGCCGTGGGCAGCTGAGGCAGGTGCAGCAGGCGCTCCACCTGGGTGATGTGGTCGACCCAGGTGGTCGCCCAGCGGATCTCGACCGCGCCGCTGTGGTGCAGGGCCGCGATCCGGCGGGTCAGCGGCGGCGCCCAGCGCAGCCGATAGCAGGTGCCACCGACGAAGGCCTTGCCCTGGCCGGGCACCTCGCCCCACCCTGGGCGCGCGGCGTTCAGTACACCGTCGACGTCTAGCAGCCAGACCGGCCGCACCTCTGGGGCGAAAGTCACATCAGCGAGTGTGACGCACCAGCTCCGGTTCCGCAGGGATCTGAGCACAACCTTGAGTGTCGGTCATCGGGCGCGGAGCACGGCCACCGGCGACTGTGCGTGGCGGAGCACATGCTCGGCCACCGACCCCAGCGCGGCTTCCAGGCGGCTGCCGGCGCCGTGATGGCCCACGATCACCACCTCGGCGGCCTGCGAGGCCGCGACCAGCGCGTCGCCAGGGTCCGCGTGCACCACGTGCACGTGCACCTCCAAGGCCGGGTCGCCGGCCTGGGTGATCGCCTGCTCCACCGCCCGGGTGGTCTCCTGCAGGACGGCCTCGGCGCACTCGTCGAAGCTGGGCACCACCCCGAAGGGCGCCTTCACCAGTCGCGCGGAGGTGGTCAGAGACCAGGCCCGCACCACGTGCAGCACACTCTTGTGCACCGAGGCCTCGCGAACCCCCCAGCGCAGGGCCCGGTCGGACGGTGCCGAGGCGTCGTGACCGACCACGATCCCGCCGTGGATCGGGGGGTGGAACACGATCTCGTGCGCGCTCATCCGAGCTCACCTCCGCCTGGTGCCGTCGGTCGGCAGCCGCTAATCCATCATGACGGCGGTGACGTCGTCCACAGCCGGGGCAGAACGTCCCGACGGGGTGTGGCGGGCGACCTAGACTCCGCTCGTGAGGATCCGCCGCGAGGACGTCGAGCACGTCCGTGAGCAGTCGCGGATCGAGGACGTGATCGGTGAGCACGTTACGCTGCGTTCGGCCGGCATCGGCTCGATGAAGGGCCTGTGCCCCTTCCACGACGAGAAGACCCCCTCGTTCAACGTGCGCCCCCAGATCGGGGTGTGGCACTGCTTCGGCTGCGACGAGGGCGGCGACGTGATTGCCTTCACCCAGAAGGTCGATCACCTGGCCTTCGCCGAAGCCGTGGAGCGGCTGGCCGCGAGGCTCGGCTACGAACTGCACTACGAGGACGACGACGGCCGGGCCTCGACGGCGCGGCGCGAGGGCGCCGGGCAGCGGCAGCGGCTGGTGGAGGCGCACCGGGTCGCCGCGCAGTACTACTCCGAGCAGCTCTCGACGTCACCGGACGCGATGGCAGGCCGGTCCTTCCTGGCTGAACGGGGGTTCGACCGGGCGGCCGCCGAGCATTTCGGGGTGGGGTTTGCGCCCCGCTCGGGCGAGGCGATCCTGCGCTTTCTGCGCGGCAAGGGCTTCACCGAGGAGGAACTCGTCGCCTCGGGCCTGGCCGGCCGGGGGCAGCGCGGCCTCTACGATCGCTTCCGGGGCCGGCTGCTGTGGCCGATCCGCGAAGTGGCCGGAGACGTGGTCGGGTTCGGGGCCCGTCGGTTGTTCGACGACGACCGGATCGAAGCCAAGTACCTGAACACGCCCGAGACCGCGATCTACAAGAAGTCGCAGGTGCTCTACGGGGTGGACCTGGCCAAGCGCGCGATCGCCCGGGACCGCCAGGTGGTGGTGGTCGAGGGGTACACCGACGTGATGGCCTGTCACCTGGCCGGGGTGGCGACCGCCGTGGCCACCTGCGGGACGGCGTTCGGGGCCGATCACATCCGGATCGTGCGCCGGCTGCTGGGCGACGACCGCTCGCTGGGGCAGGGCGGCCAGATCGGCGGCCAGGTGGTGTTCACCTTCGACGGCGATGCCGCGGGACAGAAGGCGGCCCTGCGCGCCTTCGAGGACGAGCAGCGCTTCGTCGCCCAGACCTATATCGCGGTCGCCGCGGACGGCATGGATCCGTGCGACCTGCGCCAGAAGCGCGGGGACGAGGCCGTGCGCGACCTCCTGGCCCGGCGGGAGCCGCTGTTCCAGTTCGCGATCCGCTCCAGCCTGACCCAGTTCGACCTGGACACGGCCGAGGGCCGGGTGGCGGCGCTGCGACACGCCGCGCCGCTGGTGTCCAGGATCCGTGACGCCTCGCTGCGCCCGGAGTACGCCCGCCGGCTGGCCGGCTGGCTGGGCATGGAGGTGGAACCGGTGGCCGCGGCGGTGAACCGTGCCGGTCGTGCCGCCGCCCGCGGGGACGGGCGAGCAGGGGGTCGGGGGGACGGCCGGGGCGGGTCCTCGGGACCCTCAGCTGAGTACACTCGGCGCGGGCCGGATCCTCGCGACCCGGTGGCCCGCGTCGAGCGGGGGGCGCTGGAGTGCATGCTCCAGCTGCCGCACCTCGTGCCCGCGGACGACGCAGATGCCCTGGGGGACAGCGCATTCGAGGTTCCAGCACATCGGGCGGTACACCTTGCGGTGCGTTCGGCCGGCGGGCTGGCCGCGGCGGCCTCGATGACCGTGCAGGCCTGGGTGGAGCGGGTGCGGGACGAGGCACCCGAAGCGGTGCGCTCGCTGGTCACCGAGATGGTGGTCGCCCCGATGCCGGCCGACGGCGAGGAGGCGATCGCCCGCTACGCGACGGACGTCGTCCTGCGGGTGGCCGAGGTCGACGTCAGCCGAGCGATCAGCACCCTGCGCAGCCGGGTGCAGCGGCTGCAGCCGAACGATTCCGGGGCCGAGGAGGCCTTCGCGGAGCTGCTCGCCGCCGAGGCACGACGACGGGTGCTGCGCGAGCGCATCACCGGCGGCTCCTAGGCTGGCCCGATGAGGTTGATTCCCCGGCGCCGTCCGGACCTGCCCGCCGACGCCGCCGAGGCGCTGGGGATCGTGGGCGGGGAGCGGGTCCTGGCCTGGTCCCCGCTGGTCGGAGACGGGTATGCCGTGGCGACCCCGGCCGGCCTGCGCCTGCTCACCCCCTTCGGCAAGCGGATCCGTCGTCCGTGGGTGGAGGTCGATCACCTGGCCTGGGACGCCGGATCGCGCACGCTGGCGGTGTGGTGGGTGGGCGGCCGGCAGGCGACCGGGCTGGAGCTGCCCGAGGACTCCTACCTGCCCGAAGTGGCCCACGAGCGGTGGCGGTCCTCGGTGGTGGCCACCCGTGAGGTGGCCCTGCCCGGGCGGCGCAGCGCGATGGTGGCCCTGCGCAAGGATGTGGACGGGGCCCTCAGCACCCAGGTCAACCTGCCCCCGGGGGTGCGCGCCGGAGATCCACAGCTGGCCGAGGCCCTGGCCTCCGCCCAGGCGCAGCTGGCGGACGAGGCCGGCATGGGCGCCGCACCGACGTCCATCGAATTCGCCGAGCCGTTGTGGGGGAGCCGACATGACTGATCAGCAGGAGTCGTCCGCGGGGTGCTTCAGCTGCACCGAGAGCGCGCGGGGCGAGCAGGCGCCGCAGCGCGAGCGGATCGTGACCACCTCGCACTGGCGGGTGGGACACGCCTTCAACAGCTCGCTGCCGGGGTGGCTGATCATCGTGCCGCTCCAGCACACGCTCTCCTTCGACGAGCTGTCCGTGCAGGCGTGCGTGGAGCTGGGACCGCTGGTGCACGACCTGACCGCCGCGCTGAAGGACTGCCTGGGTGCCACCAAGACCTACCTGATGCAGTTCTCCGAGGCCGAGGGGTACTCCCACCTGCACCTTCACCTGGTTCCCCGGATGCCCGACCAGCCGGCCGAGGCGAAGGGCCCGGGGTGCTTCATGTACCTCGACGTGCCGGAGGATCAGTTGGTCCCGCTGGCCGAGGTGGACCGGCTGAGCGCCGAGCTGAGCGCGAACCTCGCCGCGGGTTAACCGGGTCGGACCACCTGCCGATGCTTGGTAGAGTTCTGCCTCGTCGATCCCGCATAGCTCAATTGGCAGAGCAGCCGGCTGTTAACCGGCAGGTTCTTGGTTCGAGTCCAAGTGCGGGAGCCCCTCCAGCGAAGTGGTTAGGGTGGCCTCTTCTCACCCCTGCTCGCAAACGGAGGCGACGATGGCGTCCCCCAGCCCCGGCTACTCGATCACGCTGCGGGTGCAGTCCCCGATCACCCCGCACGCCACCGGTGATCTGACCACGGCGATCGGCAAGGCCGGGGGAGTCGTGACCGCGCTCGACGTGGTCGAGTCGCACTACGACTGGATCGTCATCGACGTCTCGGTGAACACCTCGGACGGCCCGCACGCCGATGCGATCACCGACGCGGTCACCGACCTCGACGGGTTCGAGGTGCGCAAAGTCTCCGACCGCACCTTCCTGATGCACCTCGGTGGCAAGCTCGAGGTGGTGCCCAAGGTCGAGCTGCGCCACCGCGACGACCTCTCCCGCGCCTACACCCCCGGTGTGGCCCGGATCTGTCAGGCGATCGCCGCCAACCCGGACGACGCCCGCCGGTTGACCATCAAGCGCAACACGGTGGCGGTGGTCACCGACGGCTCGGCCGTGCTCGGCCTGGGCAACCTCGGCCCGGCCGCGGCGCTGCCGGTGATGGAGGGGAAGGCGGCCCTGTTCAAGCGGTTCGCCGACGTCGACGCCTGGCCGGTGTGCCTGGACACCCAGGACAGCGACGAGATCGTGGCCATCGTCAAGGCCATCGCCCCGGTCTACGGCGGGATCAACCTGGAGGACATCGCCGCACCGCGCTGCTTCGAGATCGAGGCCCGGCTGCGCGAGCTGCTCGACATTCCGGTGTTCCACGACGACCAGCACGGCACCGCGATCGTCGTGCTGGCGGCACTGATCAACGGGCTGCGGGTGGTCGACAAGGAGCTGGCCGACGTCCGGATCGTGGTCTCCGGGGCCGGGGCGGCCGGGCAGGCGATCATCCGGCTGCTGCTCTCCCGCGGCGCCACCGACGTCGTGGCCTTCGACTCCAGCGGGGCGGTGCACGACACCCGGGACGACCTCGACGCGTTCAAGACCTGGATCGCGCAGAACACCAACACCGGCGACTTCACCGGCTCGCTGCCGGAGGCCCTGACCGGGGCCGATGTCTTCATCGGGGTGTCCGCGCCGAACCTTCTGACCGGCAACGACATCGCGCGGATGGCCGACCGGGCGATCGTGCTCGCGCTGGCCAACCCCGACCCCGAGGTCGACCCGATGGCCGCCGCCGAGCACGCCATGGTGGTGGGCACCGGGCGCAGCGACTTCCCGAACCAGATCAACAACGTGCTGGCCTTCCCGGGCTTCTTCCGCGGGCTGCTGGACGCCGGGGCACACCACATCTCCGACGACATGATGGTGGCCGCGGCGACCGCGATCGCCGGTGTGGTGCAGGACGACCAGCTCAACCCGAGCTTCATCGTGCCGAGTGTGTTCGACCCCGCCGTGGTGCCGGCCGTGGCGGCGGCGGTGCGGGCCGTCGCCCGTGGCCGCTGAGCCCGACGTGTGGGCAGAGGTCGCGGCGCGGTTCGGGCTGACCGGGCAGGTTCGCGCGCTGCCGGCCGAGCGGACCTCGAACGCCGCGCTGCTCGACCGGCAGGGCACGCCGGTGGCCGTGCTCAAGCTGCACGCGCTCGCCGACGCCGACGAGATCAGTCTGGAAACCGTTGCGCTGCAACACCTCGCCGGCTCGCCCGAGCTGACCGGGCGGGTGCCGGCGGTGTTGCCGGCGCTCGACGGTGAGGCCGTGGCGACGATCCAGACTCCGGACGGTCCACGGCTGGCCCGGGCGCTGACCTGGATGCCGGGGCAGACCTGGCGGGCCGGCGCCCCCGGCCCGGCGGCGTTCGCCGACCTCGGTGCGCTGGTGGCCCGGGTGGACGCCGCCCTGGCCATCGTCGAGCATCCGCACGCCGGCCGGGCACTGCGCTGGAACCTGATGCAGGCCGCCGAGACACTCGACCTGGTCGACCTGCTGGACGACCCGGCGATGCGGCAGAGGGCGCGATCGGTGCTGGAGGCGTTCGTTCAGCAGGCCGAGCCGGTGCTGTCGGCCCTGCCCAGCCAGGTGATCCACAACGACGCGAACGACGCGAACATCGTGCTCGACCAGGACGGCGCGGTGCGCGGTCTGATCGACTTCGGCGACCTGTGCCGGGCGCCGCGGATCTGTGGTCTGGCCATTGCCGGTGCCTATGCCATGGCCGAGGTGCCCGCCGGTGCTGATCCGGTGCGCGGACTGCTGCCGTTGGTGGCCGGCTACCACGCGGTGGCTCCGCTGAGCCCGGTCGAGCTGGCCCTGCTCCTGCCCCTGCTGCGCACCCGGCTCGCGGTGAGTCTGGCGATGGGGGCCTGGCAGCACGCCGCCCACCCGGAGAACGACTACCTCCTCTCCAGCCGACCTGCGGTGTGGTCGGCGCTGCAGCGGCTGGCCGGGCTGGACGACCACCTGGCCCTGTGCCGACTGCGCGCCGCGGTGGGTGAGGAGGCCTGCCCTCGGGCGGCAGCCGTGCGCGCCGCCATCGCCTCGGCCCACCCGGCCCCGGTGCTCGGCCGGCCGCTGACCGACCTGCCCTACGCGATCATGGACTGGAGCGGCGCGGAGCCGCAGATCGAGGCGGGCGACGACCGGGTGCTGATCGGGCGTTACCTCGAGGACCGGGCGATCTACACCTCCGAGGCGTTCGCCACCGCCGACGGCGAACGGCGCACCGTGCACCTGGGGGTGGACCTGTGCGTGCCGGCCGGCCACCCGATCCACGCCCCGCTGGACGGGGTGGTGGAGGCCTGCGGCGACAACGACGCTCCGCTCGACTACGGGCCGGTGATCATCCTGCGGCACGCGATGCCGGACGGCGGGTCGTTCTTCACCCTGTACGGGCACCTGTCCCGCACCAGCCTCGACGGTCTTCGACCCGGTGCCCCGGTGGCGGCCGGAGCCGCGTTCGCCACGGTGGGGGACCGGAGCGAGAACGGCGGCTGGGTACCGCATCTGCACCTACAGCTGTTCTCCGACCTGGTCGGCCTGGGCCTGGACGTGCCCGGGGTGGCACCGCGGAGCGAGCTGGCGGTGTGGGCGAGCCTGTCGCCCGACCCCAATCTGCTGCTGCGCCTGCCCGAGCCCGTGTCGGCGTCCGCAGACGTGGGTGCCGTCGACCGGTGATGCTCCCCCCAATTCACCAGAACCCCCACCTCGTGCGCGCAAACCGGCCTGCAGGGCAGGTTCTGGTGAATTCGGGGGAGTGAGACGGCTCCGACAAGGGCCGTGACCACGGCGAGAGCGGGCTGGTGTGAGGATTGCGGGGTGACGCAGCCCTCGTCCTCGTCGACCGAGACCGTGTTCCAGGCAGCTGCGCCGTGCCTGGCCGACGCCACCGTGCTCGCGCTGCTGCGCTCGGCCTACGGGCTGACCGACCCGCAGGCGTCACCGTTGCCAAGCGAGCGTGACCAGAACCTGCTGGTCACCGACGGCACCCGGGGTCTGGTGTTCAAGATCAGCAACCGGCGCGAGGACCCGGCCGTGATCGAGATGGAGCTGGCGGCGCTGGCTCACCTCGCCCAGGTCGACCCGGCGCTGCCCGTGCCACGGCTGGTGCCGGCCCGCGGCGGCGCGAGCACCATGACGATCACCGACGAGCAGGGCCAGGACCACGTCGCGCGATTGATCACACTGCTGCCCGGCCGGCCCGCCGAGGGCCGGCCGGTCGACGTCACGCTCGCCGAAGCGGTAGGGGCGGCGGCAGCTCGCACGTGTCTGGCGCTGCAGGGCTTCTTCCACCCCGCAGCGGGCCGCGCTCTCGACTGGGATGTGCGCCGCCTCGGAGAGGTGATCGCCCGGGTGCCGGGGGACGTCCTCTGCGGCTCGCTGCAGGAGGTGGCCGATCGGGTGGCCCCCGCGCTCGTGGCGACGGCGGCGCTGCCGGGCGGCGTGCAGCACGGCGACGTGACCCTGACCAACGTGCTGACTGATGACACCGGGCAGCTGAGCGGGATCGTCGACCTCGGCGACCTGCACCACACGGCGGTGGTCTGCGACCTCGCCGCGACGCTGACCTCGGTGCTGCGCAACACCGCGCCCGCGCAGACCACTGATCTGTGGACGCTGGCGGCCGGGGTGCTGCGCGGCTACCAGCGGCACCGGCCGCTGCTGCCCGGCGAGGCCGACGTGCTGGGGGAGCTGGTGATCGCCCGGCTCGCCCTGACCCTGGCCGTCTCGGCTACCCGGGCGCCGGCGCACCCGGGCAATGCCGGCTACATCACCCAGTACGACACCTCGGCGGCCCGGGTGCTGGCCATCCTGACCGCCCTGGACCCCACCGCGCTGCGCGAGCGAGTGCGGCGGCTGACAGGCCTGGGCGCACCCGGCCTCACCGGCGCAGGTGCCGAGAACCTGCTGGCCCGGCGGCGCGCGGTCCAGGCGGGTGCCCTTTCACCGCTGTTCTACGCCGAGCCGCTCGACATCGTGCGTGGTGAGGGCCCCTGGCTGTTCGCCCGCGACGGCCGGCGCTACCTCGACGGCTACAACAACGTGGCTGTGGTCGGGCACAGCCACCCCAGTGTCGTTCAGGCGATCACCCGGCAGGCGGCGGTGCTGCACACCCACAGCCGCTACCTGCACCCGAACGTGATCGCGCTCGCCGAGCGGCTGGTGGCCTCGATGCCGCCCGGGTCGGGGCTGGACACCTGCCTGTTCACCACTTCGGGGACCGAGGCGAACGAGCTGGCCTGGCGCCTGGCGGTGGAGTACCACCGGGAGGCCACCACCCCGGGCGGCCGGCCGGGTGCGATCGTGGGGTCGAACGCCTATCACGGCTCCTCCCGCCAGCTCGCCGACCTGTCCTCCAACGAGTGGCCGCCCGGGTACCGGCCGGTCGGGGTGGCCACCTTCGACGGCCCGGTGCAGGAGCCGTCCCTGCTGACCCGCGCCGAGGGCCTGGCCCGGATCGCTGCGGCGGGAACGGAATTGCGCGACAGCGGATTCCACCCGGCGATGGTCATGGCCGACACGATGTTCACCAGCGAGGGCGTGCGCACGGTGCCGACCGAGTACCTGGCCGCGCTGGTCGACGGCGCCCACGCGGCTGGGGCGCTGTACGTCGCCGATGAGGTGCAGATCGGCTTCGGGCGGACCGGGCCGAGGCTGTGGTGGTTCGCCCAGCAGGGAATCACGCCCGATGTGGTGACCCTGGGCAAGCCGATGGGCGCCGGCTACCCGATCGCCGCCGCGCTGACCCGGCGCGAGATCGCCGACGTGCTGGCGAGCAGGTACGAGTTCTTCTCCACCTTCGCCGGCAACCCGGTGGCCGCCGCGGCGAGCCTGGCGGTGCTCGACCTGCTCGAGGACGGCGCGATCCCGGCCCACGCTGTCGCGCTGGGCGAGGAGCTGCGGGCGCGGGTCGCCGGCCTGCGCCCGAACCACCCGATGATCGGGGAGATCCGCGGGGCCGGCCTGATCGCCGGGATCGACCTGGGGTCGCGGCCGGTGGCCATCCAGGTGAAGGAGGGGCTGAAGGAGCGCGGGGTGCTGGTCGGCACCACCGGCCGGCGCGGCGAGGTACTGAAGGTGCGCCCGCCCCTGGTGTGGGAGCGCGAGCACGTCGATCTGTTCATCACCGCCCTGGAGCAACGCCCTGAACGCTGTCCGCCCCGGCTCCCCCTGACCGGCGAAGGGAGTGCGGCACACTCGGGCCACAATCACGCTCCAGGGAGGAGATCGGGCAGATCCGGTCCGGCGATCTCGGCAAGCTGGCGACGGATCTGCGCCATCACCAGGTCGGTCGCCGCGCGCAGGTCGCCGCCGTCCGGCCCGGCCGCCGCTCTGAGCTGCTGCGGGGTGATCGGGGTTCCGACGAGCACCGCCACCGTCGGACGGCGAGGCACCCGGCCGGGGCGCAGCCGCCCGAGCCAGCGCAGTGGCCGGGTCAGCGAGGACTGATGCGCCCGGTCGACCAGGCGATGAGCACCCCACTGCGCCACCGGGACCACCGGGCAGCCGGCGGTCAGGGCGAGCCGGACGGCCCCGGTGCGCGCCTGCATCAGGGGCCGGTAGTCGGCCTCGGTGGTCACCCTGCCCTCGGGGTAGAGCGCCACCACGCGGCCGTTCGCCAGTGCCTGCAGGGCCGGCGCCATCGCCTCGGCGGCGCTCGCCGAGCCGCGGACGACGGGGATCTGACCGGTGCGGCGCAGGAAGGCGCCGACGACCGGCCAGCGGAAGGCCTCGGCCATGGCCATGAACGTCGCCCGTCGTCCGGCCCGGCGCAGGGTGCACCCGAGGACCAGGGGATCGCTGATCGAGAGGTGGTTGGAGACCACGATCACCGGGCCCTCGGCGGGGATGTGCTCGACGCCCCGGTGGCTGCGCCGGGTGGCCAGGCCCAACGCCGCATCGATGAGCGTGATCGTCACCCCGTAGAGGCTCATGCGCAGATCATGCCTGCAGTGGGGCGGGTGGGGCTCGAACCCACGACCGACGGATTATGAGTCCGCTGCTCTAACCGGCTGAGCTACCGCCCCCAGGCCGCGTTCAGCGTAGTGCGCTCACCCAGGAATCCGTGTGCTTCCGGTGCTCAATCGACCTCCGATCAGTGACGAGGAGAAGTGATAGCACGCGGGATCGTTCGACCGGCCAGCAGCCCGTGTGGGGGAGGAACTCCATGGGGAGGCATGTCGCACCGCCCGTTCGGCACGTCCGGTGGACCGCGACCCTGGGCCTGGCCGTGACCTGCGCCGCTGCGAGTGTGATCCCCGCGCAGGCCGAGTCTGGCATCACCAGGCCCGGCAGCGGCGCCACCGCCAGGGGCGTGTCCGTGGGTGCGGCTGCTCCCGGCGGCGTCGCGCCCGGGTCGGCGTCCGGGGCACTCTCCACAGGGGCGGAGACCGCCTCGAGAGTCGCCGTGACCGTCCCCCGTTCCACGATGCAGACGCACTACGCGGCGCCGCTGCGCTCGGCCGACGGCACCGTCGACGCCGCACGCACCCTGGACGCGATCAGGGCTCGAGGTTCGCACACCTACTCCTACCTGATCTACCCCAAGGCCGGGTACCACGCAGAGCGGGACTGGGCCTCGCTGCCGGCGTTCCTGGTCGCCGCCCGTGCCCGGGGGATCAAGGTGACGGTCACCCTCACGCCGCCGGCGACGACGTCCAGTGTGGTGCAGCCCTGTTCCTCCAACCTGCTCAAGCCCTTCGGCGGGCGCTATGACACCTGGATGGTCGAGCTCGGCCGCCTGGCCCGGCGTCACCCGAACCTGACCGCGGTGGCGATGGACGACTATGCCTACTCCTCCACCAAGCGCGCCACGACCCCGTGCCCGGTGTTCTCCCCGGGCACCATCACGCGCTGGAACGGGATCCTGACCCGCTTCGCCGGCCGTCCGCTGCGCGTGATCCCGGTGATGTACCTGCGCGACCTCCTCGGCGGACGGGCCACCTACTGGTCCATCCAGCACGAGGCGCCCGAGATCATCTGGCCGTATACCGCGAGCGGCGAGGGCCTGATGGCCGAGCAGTACGCCAAGATCAAGAAGTATGCGCCGAAGACCCGGATCCACGTGATGGTCTACGCCGCACGGTTCCGGAACACCACCCCGACGCCGGCCGCCATCCGGCAGGAGATCGCCACCGCACATCGTCTGCGGCCGGCCTCCGTGGTGATCTACCAGCAACGGCTGGACTGATCCAGGGTCAGTGGCCGCGGGTTACCCAGGCGTCGTAGTCGCCGGCCTCGGCGGCGATCGTGGTCTCGTCGCCGTGCCCGGGCAGCACCCGGGTGGCACCGTCCAGCGCGAGCAATCGGGTTCGGATCGAGTCCAGGATCACCGGGAAGCTGCTGAACGAGCGCCCGGTCGCGCCGGGACCTCCGTGGAACAGGGTGTCCCCGGAGAACAGGACGCCGACGGCGGGGGCGTGCAGGCAGACCGCGCCGGGGGAGTGCCCCGGGGTGTGCAGCACGTGCAGCTCCAGCCCAGCCACCGTGATCACCTGACCGTCGGCCAGCGGCTGCGGCGTGCGCTCGGCATGCACCACGTCCCACAGCATCCGGTCGTCCGGGTGGAGCAGGATCGGCGCGTCTTTCGCGTCGGCCACTGCGCCGGCGGCATTGATGTGGTCGTTGTGCCCGTGCGTGGAGACCACGGCGACCAGTCGGCGCCCGCCGATCGCGGCCAGGATGGCCGGTGCGTCGTGGGCGGCGTCGACCACGATCACCTCGTGGTCGTCACCGACCAGCCACACGTTGTTGTCGACGTCGAAGTCCTGACCGTCCAGGGAGAACACCCCTGAGGTGACCAACTGTTCGATCCGGGCCGTGGACGGGCTCACAGCACGACCACAGACCGCAGGACGTCGCCGTGATGCATCTTGGTGAACGCGGCCTCGACGTCGCCCAGCCCGATCGTCTCCGAGACGAAGCGCTCCAGCGGCAACCGGCCCTGCAGGTGCAGGTCGACCAGGGTCGGGAAGTCGCGGGAGGGCAGGCAGTCCCCGTACCACGACGACTTCAGCGAACCACCGCGGCCGAATACGTCGAGCAGCGGCAGGTCCAGGCGCATGTCGGGGGAGGGCACGCCGACCAGCACCACGGTGCCGGCCAGGTCGCGGGCGTAGAAGGCCTGCTGGTAGGTCTCCGGGCGGCCGACCGCGTCGATCACGACGTCAGCCCCGTGCCCGCCGGTCAGCGCCCGGATCGCCTCGACCGGGTCGGTGCTGCGCGAGTTCACGGTGTGGGTGGCGCCGAAGTCCTTGGCCCACTCCAGCTTCCGGTCGTCGACGTCCACGGCGATGATCGTGCGCGCTCCGGCCAGGCGGGCGCCGGCGATCGCTGCGTCACCCACGCCGCCGCAGCCGATCACGGCCACGGTGTCGTCGCGCCCGACGTTGCCGGTGTTGACGGCGGCACCCAGGCCGGCCATCACGCCGCAGCCGAGCAGCCCGGCCACCTGGGCCGGTGCGCTGGGGTCGACCTGGGTGCACTGGCCGGCGGCGACCAGGGTCTTCTCGATGAACGCGCCGATGCCCAGGGCGGGGGAGAGCTCGGTACCGTCCTCCAGGGTCATCCGCTGGGTGGCGTTGTGGGTGTTGAAGCAGTACCAGGGGCGCCCGCGCAGGCAGGCCCGGCACTGCCCGCAGACGGCCCGCCAGTTCAGCACCACGTAGTCGCCGACGGCCACAGCGATGACCCCCGGGCCGACGGCGTCGACGATGCCGGCGGCTTCGTGGCCGAGCAGGAAGGGGAAGTCCTCGGAGATGGCCCCCTCGCGGTAGTGCAGGTCGGTGTGGCAGACACCGCAGGCCTGCACGGTCACTGTGACCTCGCCAGGCCCGGGGTCGGGCACGATCACCGTCTCCACGGTCACCGGTGCACCCTTGGCCCGTGCCACCACACCCTGAACCCTGCTGGCCATGCCCCAACCTCCCGAGACGCGCTGATCGCAGAAATGCCGTCGACGACGACGCTCTGCGCAGACCTTACGGCCAGGCGCGCGGGCTCAGAAGCGGAACGGCCTCGGAGGCGGGGCGAGGGAGGCCTTGGGGCATTGTTCGAGGGTCAGGTCGCCGAATCCGAGGGCCTCGTTGGACAGTGAATCCACCGTCCAGCCGAGCTCCTGGCCGCGGCGGGTGATGGTCACCCGGTAGATCGTGATCTCGTACTTGGTCGGAGTCCCGTAGGCCACCTGGATGCTGCCGATCAGCTCCGAGTGGCCGGCATCGGAGGCACTGCGCCAGGGGCTGTCATACCTCTTCCACCGGCTCGGCTCACCCAGCCACAGCCCGCCTGAGGTCACGCTGTTCAGGGACAGCTCGACCAGGATCGCACTGGCCGCCTCCTCGGGCACGATGGCGGCCGGGCGGATCACCTGCGACACGACCTCATTGTCGTAGGCGGCATCCACGGATTCCGTGGCGTCGGCGTTCTGCACGAAGCTGCCCCTTTCTGACCCCGGCCCGGCCGGTGACGGCGGCGGGCGCAGAAACTCCTGGTGTTTCATCGGCGTGCCGTACCCCCCTCCGTACCCCCCGGGCGGGTGATGATGGTGCCCGTGCTGTCCACCGTCGGAGTGAGGATGTGGTGCCCACGTGATCGGTGGTGCACAATGGGCCACGGCAAGCCGCCGCACCGCTGGCACAGCACGATGAACACCGGAGTATCCGGGCCTGTCACACGCCCGTCGAGGTCGTTGGGGAAGACGCACCTCGGTCGGCAAAGGAGGCCCTGATGGCTGGTGTGAGCACGCGCGGCGTTTTGTTCGTGCATTCCGCGCCGCGCGCTTTGTGCCCGCATGTCGAGTGGGCAGCGGGTGGCGTTCTCGGCGTGCGCCTGTCGCTGGACTGGATCGCTCAGCCGGCCGCCTCGGGCATGCTGCGCACCGAGCTGTCCTGGCAGGCCCCCCCGGGTACGGGGGCCAAGCTCACCTCAGCCCTGCGCGGGTGGGCCCACCTGCGCTACGAGGTGACCGAGGAGCCCAGCGCCGGCGTCGACGGCGGCCGCTGGAGCCACACCCCGGAGCTAGGCATCTTCCATGCCGTCACCGACACCCACGGCAACGTCCTGGTGCCTGAGGATCGGGTGCGCAACGCGATGAGCGCCGACGAACCCGGCGCCATGCTGGCCGAGCTCGACCTGGCCCTCGGTCGGGCCTGGGACGACGAGCTGGAGCCCTTCCGCTACGCCGGCGAGGGTGCTCCAGTGCGCTGGCTGCACCGAGTCGGCTGAGAGTCGGCTGAGACCACGAACGACAGCGCGCTCCCGGCCCGGGTGGCCGGGAGCGCGCCGATGTCTGCCGGTGCCCCGTCACCGCGGGTCAGACCGTGCGGAAGACCAGCGCCACGTTGTGCCCGCCGAACCCGAAGGAGTTGTTCAGCCCCACCAGCTGGCCGTCGCCGAGGGGGCGCGGCTCCTTGCGAACGACGTCCAGCTGCACCTGCGGGTCGAGGTCGTCGACGTTGGTGGTGGGCGGAGCCAGCCGGTTCCGCAGGGCGAGCACGGTGAACACGCTCTCCAGCGCACCGGCCGCACCGAGCAGGTGCCCGGTCATCGACTTGGTCGCCGAGACCGCCACCGCGTCGGTGGCGTCACCCAGCGCGGCGCGGATGGCGTTCGCCTCGGCCACGTCGCCCGCCGGGGTGGAGGTGGCGTGGGCGTTGAGGTGGCAGATGTCGCTGGGCGACACGTCCGCAGCCTCGAGCGCGGCGCGCATGGCCCGCGCGGCCCCACTGCCGTCGGGGTCCGGCGCAGCGATGTGATGGGCGTCCGAGGTGAGTCCCGCGGAGACCACCTCCGCGTAGATCGTCGCGCCACGGGCGCGGGCGTGCTCCTCGGACTCCAGCACCAGCACTGCGGCGCCCTCGCCCATCACGAAGCCGTCGCGGCCGGTGTCGTAGGGCCGCGAGGCCACCGCCGGGTCGTCGTTGCGGGTGGAGAGTGCCTGCATCGCGGCGAACCCGGCGATCGGCAGCGGGTGGATGGCCGCCTCGGTGCCGCCGGCGACGACGACGTCGGCCCGGCCGTTGCGGATCATGTCCATGCCGTAGGACACCGACTCTGCGCCGGAGGCGCAGGCGGAGACCGGGGTGTGCACGCCCGCCCGGGCACCGAGCTCGAGGCTGACCGCCGCGGCCGGGCCGTTCGGCATCAGCATCGGCACCGTGAGCGGGAAGACTCGTCGGGGCCCCTTCTCGCGCAGGGTGTCGTAGGAGGAGAGCAGGGTCCACACGCCGCCGATCCCGGAGGCGATCACCACCCCGAGCCGGTCGCCATCCATCTCGCCGATGCCGGCGTCGGCCCAGGCCTCGCGCGAGGCGACCATGGCCATCTGGCCCGAGGGGTCGAGCCGCTGGGCCTGCCCGCGGGTGAGCACGTCAGTGGTCGGGACCGCCAACGATGCCGCGAAGGTCACCGGGAGGTCGAACTCGGCCACCCAGCCCGCCTCCAGCGTCCGGGCACCGTTGGTACCGGCCAGGGCCGCGGTCCAGGTGCTGGCGACGTCGCCGCCCAGCGGGGTGGTGGCGCCCAGGCCGGTGATGACGACCCGTCGCGGTGTGCCGGTGGTCATTGCGGGAACTCCTCGGTTCTCGGTGCATCGGACGTCTCGCGAGGGGCTGACGGGGCCGGGGTCCGGACGAGCGCCGGACCCCGGCCTCGGGTCAGGACTGGTGCGAGGTGATGTAGTCCACTGCGTCCTGGACGGTGACGAGCTTGTTCGCCTCGTCGTCCGGGATCGCGACGCCGAACTTCTCCTCGGCGTTGTAGACGATCGTGATCATCGACAGGGAGTCGATCTTCAGGTCCTCGCTGAGGCTCTGCGCCGGCGTGATGGTGTCGGCGGGGATCTCCATCTCGGTGCTGATCAGCTCGGCAAGACCGGTGAGGATCTCCTGCTCGCTCAGTGCCATTCGGGGTTGCTCCTTCGGTTTCTCTGGGTGGTTGGGTCAGGGTAGTTCGACGACCTGGCTGGCGTAGGCCAACCCGGCGCCGAAACCGATCAGCAGGGCCAGGCCGCCGGAGTGCGCCTCGCCCTCGGTGAGCATGCGATCCATGGCCAGCGGGATCGATGCGGCCGAGGTGTTGCCACTGTGGGTGATGTCGCGGGCCACCGCCACATGCTCGGGCATCTGCAGCTGCTTGACCATGGCGTCGATGATCCGCACGTTCGCCTGGTGCGGGATGAACGAGTCCAGGTCGGCCGCGGTGATCCCCGCCGCGTCGAGCGCCTTCTGGGCCACCGGCGACATCTGCCAGACCGCCCAGCGGAAGACCGCGTGGCCGGCCATGGTCAGCCAGGGCCATTCCTCGTGGTCGGAGTCGCGGTAGGCGATCCAGGAGGACTTGTTCACGATGGCGTCCCACTGGGACCCGTCCGAGCCCCACACGGTCGGGCCGATGGCCGGGGTCTGGCTCGGGCCGACCACGACGGCACCGGCTCCGTCGGCGAAGATGAACGCCGAGCCGCGGTCCTCCGGGTCGGTGAAGTCGGACAGTTTCTCCACGCCGACCACCAGCACGTGCCGGGCCGAGCCGCCGCGCACCATGTCCGAGGCGAGGGCCAGGCCGTAACTGAACCCCGCGCAGGCCGCCGAGATGTCCAGCGCCGCAGCCGGTGCGGCGCCGATCCGATGGGCCAGAAGGGTCGCCGAGGAGGGCGTCTGGTAGGGGTGGCTGATCGTGGCCACCAGGACGGCGTCGATGTCGCTGCTGGACAGTCCGGCCCGTTCGATGGCGATCCGAGAGGCTTGCTCGGCCATGTCGGTCACCGTCTCGCCGGGGGCGGCGAAGCGCCGCGAGATGATCCCGGAGCGCTCGCGGATCCATGCGTCGGAGGAGTCGATCCGCTCGCAGATCTCGGCGTTCGTGACCACGCGCTCGGGGCGGTAGGCGCCGACCGACATCAGCCGGGCGTGCGGCGCCCCGGTGCTCACGTTCAGCCGCGGGGTCACGCGCCGGCTCCGGCGGCGGCCGAGCTGCCGGCGTGCCGGGCGACCAGGTCGCGGGCGGCCTCGAGGTCGTCGGGGGAGCGCAGGGCGAGCAGTTCCACCCCGGGCATGGCCCGCTTGGCCAACCCGGTCAGGGTGCCGGCCGGGGGGAGCTCGATCATCGCCGTCACCCCGAGCCCGGTCATGGTGGCGGTGCACAAATCCCAGCGCACCGGGTTGCTGATCTGGCTGACCAGCCGTGCGAGCACCTGCGCGCCGGAGGTGACCGAGGCGCCGTCCGCGTTGGACAGCACGACGGCCGCCGGTGCTGCGGGGGTGACTGCAGCGGCCAGGTCGGCCAGCACCTCGACCGCCGGTGCCATGTGGTGGGTGTGGAAGGCGCCGGCGACCTGGAGTGGGATCACCCTGGCCCGGGCCGGCGGATCGGCGGCGAGGGCGGCGAGCTGCTCCAGCGTGCCGGCGGCGACCACCTGGCCGGAACTGTTCACGTTGGCGGGCGTCAGCCCGTGCCGGGTGAGCGCGTCGGCGACCTCCTCGGGCGCACCGCCCACCACGGCGCTCATGCCGGTCGGGGTCACGGCGCTGGCCGCAGCCATCGCCCGGCCGCGCTCGCGGACGAGAACGATCGCCTGCTCGGGGCTGAGCACCCCGGCCAGCGCCGCGGCGGCGAACTCTCCGACCGAGTGACCTGCCACGACGACCTGGGACGGCGTGCTGTCCAGGATCGCCGGGGCGATCGCCAACGCGGCGGCCACGATCAGCGGCTGGGCGATCGCGGTGTCGCGGATGGTGTCGGCGTCCGAGGTGGTGCCGTGGGTCAGCAGGTCGACACCGGAGACCGCCGAAAGCCAGCTGAGCCGATCGGCGACGCCCGGAACGCCGAGCCAGGGCTGTAGGAAGCCTGGGGACTGAGCACCCTGACCGGGGCAGGTGATGGCGAGCACGAGGACAAGACTGCCTCGTCCGGCACAGGATGGAGACGCTTTCGCCGACGAACCTAGGACCTAAGACTTAGAGGTTTCCTACAAAACGCCGTCCGCCAGCAGGCCTGCGGCGATGGCGGTCCGCAGGACGTAGGCGTCGCGGGGGTCCGTGGGGTCCCAGCCGGTCACCTCGCCGGCCCGGCGCAGCCGGTACCGCACCGTGTTCGCGTGCACGAACAGGTGCCGTGCGGTGGCCTCGATCGAGGAGCCCAGGGTCAGGTAGGTCTGGGTGGTCTCCAGCAGGGCGGACGACGAGGCCCCGGCCAGCGGTCGGTAGCCACGCTCGACCAGGTCGGCCCGGGCAGAGTTGTCGCCGGCCAGCAGCCGCTCCGGCAGCAGGTCGTCGGCGGCCACCGGCCGTGGTGCATCCGGCCGGGCCCGGGCGGCCACCATCCCGGCGATCGCGGCGCGGGCCGACCGGGCCGCGTCACCGAGGGTGGGCACCACCGGCCCGGTCACCACCGGCCCCGGGCCCAGGTGCGCGGCGACGTCCGGCGCCACCACCAACGGGTCCTCCGAGCGGCCCAGGACGACGATGATCCGCTCACCCTGCACGCCGACCAGGGCATCGGCGCCCAGTCGCTGGGCCTGCCGGCGCACGTCGGCCACAACGTCGTCCACCGAGCCGTCGGGGGCGTGGCCGACCATCACTGCCACCCGGTCAGCCTCGGCCCAGCCCAGCGCCGCCGCGCGCGAGTGCAACGCGTCGTCCGGCTCCGCGCGCACCAGCGCGTCGACCACCAGCGCCTCCAGCCGGGCGTCCCAGGCGCCGCGTTCCTCTGCGGCCCGGGCGTAGATGTGCGCGGCGGCGAAGGCGACCTCGCGGGAGAACCGCAGCACCGACTCGCGGACCGCCTGCTGGGCGCCGGGGGCGGCGTGCAGACTGGCCCGCTCCTCGACCACGTCGACCACGGTGCGCAGCAGATCGAGCGTCTGCTGCAGGGAGATCGACCGGGTGAGCTCACGCGGCGCGGCCCCGAACACGTCCGCCGTGAGCTGCACCGGGTCGCTCGGCCGGCGGTACCAGCTGACGAACGCGGCGATCCCGGCCTGGGCGATCAGCCCCACCCAGGACCGGTCCTGCGGGCTGAGCGCCCGGTACCAGTCCAGGCGCTGCTCCATCCGCTGCACAGCGGCGGTGGCGAGCGCGCCGATACCGCGTTCCAGCCGCTGCAGGGTCGGGTCGCCGCCCCGGTCTGCGCGGGTCCCCGTAGGGCGCTCGCTCAGTGACGGGCCTTGCGCAAGGATTTCTCGAAGGTCTGCTCCAGCAACGCGTTGGCGTGGTCGGGCACCTGGTGGAACAGTTCACGCGGCGGACGCTCGTAGTCCTTCGCCGGGGGGCGCGGGGGTAGCGCGAAGGCCGGGGCCTGCACGTGCTCGTAGGGCAACGTCGACAGCAGGTGGGCGATCATGTTCAGGCGGGCGTGCCGCTTGATGTCGGCCTCGATCACGTACCAGGGCGCCTCGGGGATGTCGGTGTGCACGAACATCTCGTCCTTGGCCCGGGAGAAGTCGACCCAGCGGTCGCGGGTGAGCAGGTCGTTGGGAGAGAACTTCCAGCGCCGCAGCGGGTCCCGGACCCGGGACTGGAACCGGCGCTCCTGCTCCTCGTCGCTGACCGAGAACCAGTACTTGCGCAGCAGGAAGCCGTCCTCGACGAGCATCCGCTCGAAGGTGGGGCACTGGTGCAGGAAGCGGCGGTACTCCTCGGGGGTGCAGAAGCCCATCACCCGCTCGACGCCGGACCGGTTGTACCAGGAGCGGTCGAACAGCACGATCTCGCCGGCGGCCGGCAGATGCTCGATGTACTTCTGGAAGTACCACTGCGACTTCTCCCGCTCGGTCGGCATCGGCAGCGCGACGATCCGCGCGACGCGGGGGTTGAGGAACTCGGTGACCCGCTTGATGGTGCTGCCCTTGCCGGCGGCGTCTCGACCCTCGAAGACCACGACAACCCGCTGCTTGGTCGCCTTGACCCATTCCTGCACGTGGACGAGCTCGCCCTGGAGCCGGAGCAGCTCGGCCTCGTACTTATCGCGGGAGAGGCGGGACGGCTTGGCCGTGGCCTTGACCTTCTCCTCCTCCGGGGCGGTCTCCAGGGGGGCCGGTGCTGTGGGGGCCTCGGCCGCCGCGCGCTTCGCCTTGTCGTGTGCCATGTGCACACCCCACCGTGTCCATCTCCACTCGCGCAAGTATCTGCAGGCCGTTGTTCATCCAACGGGCGTTGTGCATGTCACCAACGGCCCATTCGGACCGCCTGCCGCTCGCCGGTTGTCGGTGGGGCGAGCTAGTGTCGGGGAGAAGCACCTGGGGTTGATTGGGGCGTTATGGGCGTTGTAGACAGAGTACGCAGGCGGCTGGCCGGGGGCTCGAACCCGCCGGTGCACCAGGAACCCGAGGACCAACCGGAGGCCGGCACGCCCGGCCGGCGGGCGCCGTCCGCCGCCTCGCTGGTCTCGGCCGCGGACGACGCCGACGAGGCCGCCCTGTGGGCCACCCTGCGGGAGGACCCGAACGACGTCGCCGCGTTCCACCGGCTGGCCATGATCGTGCGTCAGCGTGCCGCTGAGCGGCAGATGGAGGACACCGAGGGCGATCCGCAGCGCGAGGCGGACGACGCCGCCTGGTCCCTCGCCGAGGAGCTCGCCCATTCGGCCAGGGCCTGGTACCCGCTGGTGGAGCTCGGCCGGTTGTCCCTGCACGACGACCGGGAGGCGGCGCTGCGTCGTCTGGGAACGGCGGCCGATCGTGATCCGGACGGGCTGGGGCTGGCCACGGCGCTCGGCATGCTGCGCGACGAGCGGATGCCCGGAGACGCGGTGAACCTCGGCGTGGGGCACTGGCGCCCGCGCGAGCACGCCCTCTCGGTGGGCCGCCACCTGGTCGAGGCCTCCATCGAGGCAGGCCGGATCGGGGACGCACGGCGACATCTGGCCGCCCTGCTCACCCATCCGGACACCGCCCAGGCCGAGGCGATCCGCGACGAGCTGAGCCCGCTGATCGAGGCCGCGGAGGCGGCGCTGCCCCCACGGACCCCGGCCGGCGGAATGCCTCTGATCGATCTTCGGGACCTGCGCCAGGCACGCCGCACCACCTGAGGGGTCAGGCATCGCCTCCGGTGGTGCCCGTGGTGCCGGCCGACACGTCGAGCAGCCGGTAGCGCTCGATCGCCTCGGCCGGTGCGCTCGCCGCCACGTCGCCGCGATGGGCGAGCTGGCCGAGCGCGCGTGCGGCGATCGAGGGCCCGTCGACGGTGAAGAACCGCCGTGCCGCCGCACGGGTGTCGGAGAACCCGAACCCGTCGGTGCCGAGGGAGACGAACTCCTGCGGCACCCACTGCTGGATCTGGTCTGGCACTTGGCGCATGTAGTCGGTGACCGCGACCACCGGGCCCGGGGCGCTGGCCAGGCGCCGGGTGACGAACGGCACCGGAGACTCGTTCTCGGGGTGCAGGAAGGCCTGCTCGTCGCAGTGCAATCCGTCGCGCCGAAGCTCGGCCCAGCTGGTGACGCTCCACACGTCGGCCGCCACCCCCCAGTCCTGGGCGAGCAGCTGCTGAGCCTCCAATGCCCAGGGCACGGCCACCCCGGAGGCGAGCAACTGGACCCGTGGCCTACCCTCGGGCTCGGCGGCCGGGGCGAGCAGGTAGATGCCGCGCAGCAGCCCCTCGACGTCCAGCCCCTCCGGTTCTGCGGGCTGCGGGTAGGGCTCGTTGTAGACGGTCATGTAGTAGAAGACGTTCTCCGGTGACTCGCCGTACATCCGGCGCAGGCCGTCCCGCACGATGTGGCCGACCTCGAAGCCGTAGGCCGGGTCGTAGATCACGGCGGCCGGGTTGGTCGCGGCGAGCAGGGGCGAGTGCCCGTCGGCGTGCTGCAGGCCCTCTCCGGTGAGCGTCGTCCGCCCGGCGGTGGCCCCGATCACGAAGCCGCGGGCCATCTGGTCGGCGGCCGCCCACAGGGCGTCCCCGGTGCGCTGGAAGCCGAACATCGAATAGAAGATGTAGATCGGCACCATGGGCTCGCCATGGGTGGCGTACGAGGAGCCCGCCGCCGTGAACGCCGCCGCGGATCCGGCCTCGTTGATCCCCAGGTGCAGGATCTGGCCCGACGTCGCCTCCTTGTAGGCGAGCATCAGCTGGCGGTCCACCGAGGTGTACTGCTGGCCGTGCGGGTTGTAGATCTTCACGGTCGGGAAGAACGAGTCCATCCCGAAGGTGCGCGCCTCGTCCGGGATGATCGGCACGACGCGGGCACCGAACTCCTTGTCCCGCATCAGGTCCCGCAATAGCCGGACGAAGGCCATGGTGGTCGCCACGGCCTGCTTGCCCGACCCCCGGCGGACCACCTCGTAGGCGCTGTCCTCGGGGAGTTTCAGGGCCGGGGCGTTCGACCTGCGTTCGGGCAGTGGGCCGCCGAGGCGGCGCCGGACGTCGCGCAGGTGCCGGATCACCGCGTCACCCTCGCCCGGGTTGTAGTACGGCGGCAGGTAGGGGTCGGCCTGCAGCTGCTCATCGCTGATCGGGATCCGCAGCCGGTCGCGCAACATGGTCAGGTCGGCCAGAGTGAACTTCTTCATCTGATGGGTCGCGTTGCGCCCGGCGAAGCTCGGCCCCAGGGCCCAACCCTTGACCGTCTTGGCAAGGATCACCGTCGGCTGACCGGTGTGCTCGGTGGCTCCGTTGTAGGCCGCATACACCTTGCGGTAGTCGTGACCGCCCCGGCGCAGGCCCCAGATCTCGTCGTCGGTCATCTTCTCGACCAGCTTGCGGGTGCGCGGGTCGCGGCCGAAGAAGTTCTCCCGGATGTAGGCGCCGTCCTCGGCCCGGAAGGTCTGGTAGTCGCCGTCGCGTGTGCGGTTCATCACGTTGACCAGCGCCTGGTCCCGGTCCGCGGCCAGCAGCGGGTCCCACTCCCGGCCCCAGATCACCTTGATCACGTTCCAGCCGGCGCCGCGGAAGAACGCCTCCAGCTCCTGGATGATCTTGCCGTTGCCCCGCACCGGGCCGTCCAGGCGCTGCAGGTTGCAGTTGACCACGAAGGTCAGGTTGTCGAGCTCCTCGTAGGCGGCCAGCTGCAGGGCGCCGCGGCTCTCCGGCTCGTCCATCTCGCCGTCGCCCAGGAAGGCCCAGACCCGCTGCTGCGAGGTGTCCTTGATGCCGCGGCCGTGCAGGTACTTGTTGAACTGCGCCTGGTAGATCGCATTGATCGGGCCCAGCCCCATGGACACGGTCGGGAACTCCCAGAAGGCCGGCGCCAGCCGCGGGTGCGGGTAGGAAGGCAGCCCGCCGCTGGGGTGCGAGTGCTCCTGGCGGAACCCGTCGAGCTGGTCGGCGGACAGGCGCCCCTCGAGGAAGGCGCGGGCGTAGACGCCGGGGGAGGCGTGGCCCTGGATGAAGACCTGGTCACCGCCGCCAGGGTGGTCCTTGCCCCGGAAGAAGTGGTTGAAGCCGACCTCGTACAGGGTGGCCGAGGAGGCGTAGGTGGAGATGTGCCCGCCGACACCGATCCCCGGGCGCTGGGCCCGGTGCACCATCACCGCGGCGTTCCAGCGGATCCAACGACGGTAGGCGCGCTCGGCGTCCTCGTCGCCGGGGAACCACGGCTCACGCTCGGGCGGGATGGTGTTGATGTAGTCGGTCTGGGAGAGGCTGGGCACCCCGACGCCGCGCTCCCGCGCGTGCTGGAGCAGGGCCAGCATCAGGTAACGGGCGCGCTCACGCCCGCGGTCGTCGACCGCCGAGTCGAGGGAGGCCAGCCACTCGCTGGTCTCCTCGGGGTCGATGTCCGGCAGGTGGCTGGGCAGCCCATTGAGGATCGGGCCCTGCTTGTGCGGCACGTCAGCGTCCTTTCGTCGGCGGGTGGACGGGTGGTGGAGCGACGGTTGGCGACTGTGTCCATCCTGGCGGCTCCGCCGCCGGGGTGCACGTTGCCTGCGTGTCCGCTGAGAAGGTTTGCATCGGGGATCCCCGCCGACTCACCGTGGTCACCTGTTGCGCATCTGCCCCGCGGTGCAGTGCACTAGCCTCGCGGAGCGCAGCAATGCGCATATGCGGCAGGCGTCGAGTCTGCCACGCGACATCAAGGAGGCAAGGGAGTGGGCGCGACCGCGGAGTCCGCGGCGGACCAGCCGATGGCCGGCCGGCTGGGTTTCAAACCCGGACAGGTCGTTCAGGAGTTCGGCTACGACGAGGACGTCGACCATGAGCTCCGAACATCAATCGAGGATCGCACCGGCAACGAGCTGGCCGATGAGGATGCCCAGGAGGTGTTCGATGCGGCCATCTACTGGTGGCGTGACGGTGACGGCGACCTGGTGGATGCGCTGGTGGACAGCCTGCCCAACCTGGTCGACGGCGGGGTGATCTGGCTGTTCACGCCCAAGTCAGGGCGCGACAGCCACGTCGAGCCGTCCGAGATAGAAGAGGCGGCACCGACTGCCGGCCTGCACGCGACGAGCACGATCAGTGCCGGGCCGGATTGGACCGGGACCAGATTGGCCACCCCGCGCAGCGGAAGACGCTGACCATCGGCTGCCCGGATCCGCCCGCCGTCCCCATCGTTGTGCCGCCGACACGTTCGGTCGCGAGAGGACCCAGATGACCGTCGAGGTGGGCGCCGTCGCGCCCGATTTCGAGCTGTCCGACCAGCACGGCCAGAGGGTGAAGCTGTCCGACTTCCGCGGGCAGAGCGCCGTGGCTCTGGTGTTCTACCCATTCGCGTTCTCGGGCATCTGTACCGGTGAGCTGTCCGAGATCCGGGACCATCTGGAGATGTTCGTCGATGGTGGAGTCCAAGTGATCGCCGTCTCGTGTGACCCGATGTTCTCCCTGCGCGCCTACGCCGAGAAGGAGGGCTACGACTTCCCGTTGCTCGCCGACTTCTGGCCGCACGGGGCGGTGGCGCAGGCCTATGGCGTGTTCGCCGAGGCCGCCGGGCGGGCGGAACGGGGTACGTTCCTGATTGACCGTGAGGGTGTGCTGCGCTGGTGCGTGGTGAACGGGCCCGGTGAGGCACGCCCGCTCGGTGCGTATCAGGAGGCGATCGACGCCCTGTAGGGGCGAGGATGGTCTTCTGCAGTCGGGGCCTGTAGCTCAGCTGGTAGAGCGCCGCGCTTACACCGCGGGTGTCGTCGGTTCGAGTCCGGCCGGGCCCACCAGCGATCGTCCGCAGGTGCTGCGGGGGCAACGGATGCCGCGGCTGCCCGTTGCGCCGTCCGCCCACCCGGGCGGGTGCGGCCGCCGACGGTGGCGTGGCTGGGCGTGGGTGGAGGGCCTCGAGGTAGGACGGACGGGGGAGTGTGGGCCTCGGCGGTTCGGATGATCTGTGCCAAGTCAGCTACCCTCAGTTATCAGTCCACCCAGCAAGTGGCGGACAGTAATCGTTTAGTTGCTTTGAGTTGAGCAAATGACCGTCGGGGAGTCGAGTGAGCACTAATGTGCGGTCCGTGACCGAATCTCGCCCCCCAGTCCTCGCCGAGGTCATTGCCGTCCTCGAGCGCCTCTACGACCCCTCCTGGGCCCGCGACTGGGACCGGGTGGGGCTGGTCTGTGGTGATCCGCAGGCCCCGGTGCGCCGGGTGCTCCTCGCGGTCGACCCGGTGGCCTCCGTCGTGGATGAGGCACTGGACTGGCACGCGGACCTCGTGATCACCCACCACCCGTTGCTGCTTCGCCCAGTGCACAGCGTGGCAGCGACCACCGCCAAGGGGCGGCTGGTGCACCGGCTGGTCCGTTCGGACTGCGCGCTCTACACCGCGCACACCAACGCCGACGCCGCCGCCCCCGGGGTCTCCGACGCGCTCGCCCGAGTGCTGGGGCTGCGCGACCTGCGCCCGCTCTCGGCCGATGCGCCGGACCCGGTCGACAAGGTGGTCACCTTCGTTCCGCAGGGGCACGTCGACCAGGTGGTCGACGCGATGGCCAAGGCGGGAGCCGGTGACATCGGCGACTACGCCCGCTGCGCCTTCGTCTCGGCGGGCACCGGCACCTTCGTGCCCGGCATGGGGCGCCGTCCGGCGATCGGCCATCCCGGACGGCGGGAGGACGTCGCCGAGCACCGGGTCGAGATGGTGCTGCCTCGGGTCGCCCGGCGGTCCGTGATCGCCGCGCTGCAGCAGGCTCACCCGTACGAGCAGGTCGCTTTCGACCTGTACGAGCTGGCCTCCTGGTCGGGCACCCGGGGCATCGGCCGGGTGGGCCGGCTGGCGGCGCCGACCACCTTGCGGGAGTTCACGCTGCTGGTGGCCGAGGCGCTGCCGGCCACCGCCCAAGGGGTGCGGGTGGCCGGTGAGCCGACCGCGATGATCGAGCGGGTGGCCGTCTGCGGCGGCGCCGGCGACTCGCTGCTCGGCGCCGCGCGCGCGTCCGGGGTGGACGCGTACGTCACTGCCGACCTGCGGCACCACCCGACCAGCGAGGCCCGGGAGGACGTCGGGGAGAACCCGCCGTACCTGGTGGACGTCGCGCACTGGTCGAGCGAGTGGCCCTGGCTGGCCGGGGTGGCCAACCGGCTGGAGGGCCACTTGGAGGCAGCCGGGACCCCGATCGAAGTGCACGTCTCGGCCCGGAGCACCGACCCGTGGACATTCCGGGTGCCCAGCCCGGGCGGCGTCGTCCGCTGAGTGTGCGCTGGGCGTGTGCACGGCGTCCGGCCGGGGCTAGGGTGACCTCGTGGTGACGGCAGCGGTACAGGACCAGTGGCGTTTGCTCGACGTCCAGGGGCACGACACCCGCCTTGCGCAGATCGCTCATCGCGAGCGCACGCTGCCCGAGCACGCGGAACTGGCCGCCTGCGCCGAGAAGGCCCGGCGTAACGCCGACCAGCTGGTGGCCGCACGCACCGTGGTGGCCGACCTCGAGCGCGAACTGACCAAAGCCGAGGCGGACGTCGACCTGGTGCGCCAGCGGGCCGCGCGCGACCAGGTGCGCATGGACTCCGGTCAGGGCAGTGCGAAGGACCTGCAGGCCCTGCAGCACGAAGTGGCCTCCCTGGCTCAGCGGCAGTCGGTGCTCGAGGACGAGCAGCTCGAGGTGATGGAGCGGATGGAGGAGGCCCAGGGCGAGCTCGACCGCGTGCGCGCCGAGGGCGAGCAGATCGAGGCGGAGACTGCCGAGATCACCGCGCGCCGCGACGCCGCGCTGGCGTCCCTGGCGGCCGAGGCCGAGAGTGAACGCCGTGAGCGTGCGAATGCCGCGGGCGGTGTGCCGGCGGCCCTGCTCGCCCTCTACGAACGGATCCGGGAGAGCAGCGGAGGCGTCGGCGCCGCGCGGCTGCACCAGCGTCGGTGCGAGGGTTGTCGGCTGGAGATCAACAACACTGATCTGGGCACCCTGCGCACCGCTGCCGAGGACGCGGTGATCCGCTGCCAGGAGTGCGGCCGCATCCTCGTCCGCACCGCCGACTCCGGCCTCTGACCCCACCTCCACACCTGCTCATGCTCCGCGGGGGTACACGTTTGGGGTTTCTGAAGGCCCGTTTCATGTACCCCCGCGGAGCATGAGCAGGTTCCGGGCTAGCCGGCGGCGACGGCTTCGGTGAGGATGTCGAGGCCCTCGGCGAGCAGGTGGTCGGCCATCACCAGGGTGGGCAGGAAGCGCAGCACGTTGCCGTAGGTGCCACAGGTCAGCGTGACCAGACCGGCCTGGTGGCAGGCGGAGCTGATCCGCGCGGCCTCGGCGGCGTCCGGCTCGGTGGTGCCGGGCCGGACGATCTCGATCGCCAGCATGGCGCCGCGGCCGCGCACGTCTCCGATGCTCGGGTGGGCCTCGGCCAGTGCCCGTAGCCGGGGCAGCATGGCGGCCTCGATCCGCTGCGCCGCCGCAGGCAGGTCCCGGGTCTCCATGATCTCGATCGAGGCCAGCGCGGCGGCGCAAGCCACCGGGTTGCCGCCGTAGGTGCCGCCCAGGCCACCGCCGTGCACGGCGTCCATGATGTCGGCCCGCCCGGTCACGGCGGCCAGCGGCAGGCCGCCGGCGATGCCCTTGGCGGTGGTGATCAGGTCGGGCACGATCCCCTCGTGCTCGCAGGCGAACACCGCGCCGGTGCGGGCGAAGCCAGTCTGGATCTCGTCGGCGATGAACAGCACGCCGTTCTCCTTGCACCAGGCCGCGATCGCGGGCAGGAAGCCCTCGGCCGGAACCACGAAGCCGCCCTCGCCCTGGATCGGCTCGATCACGACGGCGGCGGTGCGGTTCACGCCCACCTGCTTGTCGATCGCCGAGATCGCCCGCGCAGCGGCGTCCGCCCCACTGATCGGGGCCGGCTCGCGGAACGGGTAGGACATCGGCACCCGGTAGACCTCGGAGGCGAACGGGCCGAAGCCGTCCTTGTAGGGCATGTTCTTGGCGGTCATCGCCATCGTCAGGTTGGTGCGGCCGTGGTAGGCGTGGTCGAACACGACGACCGCATCCCGGCCGGTGAACCGGCGGGCGATCTTCACAGCGTTCTCGACGGCCTCGGCCCCGGAGCTGAACAGCGCCGAGCGCTTGTCGTGGTCGCCCGGGGTGAGCCGGTTCAGCGCCTCGCAGACCTGCACGTACTGCTCGTACGGCGTGACCATGAAACAGGTGTGGGTGAGTTCGGCGGCCTGCGCTGCGACCGCGGCTGCGACCTCGGGGGCGGCGTGCCCGACGTTGGTGACGGCAATGCCCGATCCGAAGTCGATCAGCTGGTTGCCGTCGACGTCGACCAGGATGCCGCCGCCGGCGCGCTCGATGTAGATCGGCAGCATAGTGCCCACGCCGGCCGCCACCGCGGATACCTTGCGCGCGTGGATCCGCTGCGAGGCCGGGCCGGGGATGGCGGTGACCAGGCGGCGCTGCTGCTCGACGCCGGCGGAGGCCGTCGGCGCGGCGGACAGGTCGCGATCCAGGGTGTCGGTCATGGCGGAGGCTCCTCGAAGCGGCGGGCCGGGGTGCCGGCGACTGCCACCACGGTAAGGCCCCGAGCACCGTGTTGGCTGCCTGGTCTGGGAGCATGCACCCTGAACACCTCGACCCAGCGGAGGCAACCGAATGAACTACGCAGGCGACCTGAGTCCCACCGAGACCTACCAACTGCTGACCGACGAGCCGGGCGCGGTGCTGGTCGACGTGCGGACGGCGGCGGAGTGGGTCTACGTCGGGCTGCCGGACCTGGCCGGGCTCGGGCGCGAGGTCATCCGGGTCGAGTGGGTGCGCTTCCCGGACGGTGCGGTGAACCCGGCCTTCCTCGATCAGCTCGCCGAGGCCGGGGTCACGCCCGAGCGCCCGGTCGCCTTCCTGTGCCGCTCCGGGGTGCGCTCGGTGGCCGCCGCCACCGCCGCCACCGCCGCCGGGTACGCCCGCGCCTACAACATCTCCGAGGGTTTCGAGGGTCAGTTGGACGGCGCCGGACACCGCGGGGCGGGCGGCTGGAAGGCGAGCGGGCTGCCCTGGCGCCAGTCGTGACCACAGGCGAGAACCGGGCGGCCGCCGCGGGCTGGCGACCGGAGACGATCGCCGTCCGCGGGGGGCTGCACCGGTCGAACCACGCCGAGACGTCCGAGGCGATCTTCCTGACCCAGGGCTACGTGTACGACGACGCGGCGCAGGCCGAGGCGGCCTTCGCCGGCGAGGTCGATCACTATATGTACTCCCGCTACGGCAACCCGACGGTCGCGGTGTTCGAGGAGCGGCTGCGCCTGCTCGAGGGGGCCCCGGCCTGCTTCGCCACCGCCACCGGCATGTCGGCGGTGTTCACCTCGCTGATGGCCTTCCTGAACGCGGGGGACCGGGTGGTGGCCGCCCGGGCGCTGTTCGGGTCCTGCTTCGTGATCCTCGACGAGTTGCTGCCCCGGTGGGGGATCCACTGCGACTTCGTCGATGGCGACGACCTGGCCCAGTGGGAGCGGGCTCTGGCCAACCCCGCCCAGGCGGTGTTCTTCGAGTCGCCGTCGAACCCGATGCAGGACCTCGTCGACGTGGCCGCGGTCTGCCAGCTGGCCCACGCCGCGGGGGCGAAGGTGGTGGTGGACAACGTGTTCGCCACCCCGCTCCTGCAGCGCCCGCTCGAGCTCGGCGCCGACATCGTCGTGTACTCGGCGACCAAGCACATCGACGGCCAGGGCCGGGTGCTGGGCGGGGCGATCCTCGGCCCGAAGGACTACATCGACGGCGGGGTGCAGACCCTGATGCGGCACACCGGGCCGTCGATGAGCCCGTTCAACGCCTGGGTGCTGCTCAAGGGCCTGGAGACGATGCGCCTGAGGGTCGACGCGCAATGCGTTGCGGCGGAACGGATCGCCCGATTCCTCGAGGCGCACCCGAGGGTCAACAGCGTGCGCTACCCGTTCCTGGAGTCCCACCCCCAGCACGACCTGGCGAAGCGGCAGATGAGCGCCGGCGGCACCGTGGTCACCTTCGAGGTGGACGGCGGCAAGGCCGGGGCGTTCGGCTTCGTGGACGCGCTGCGGGTGGTCGACCTGTCGAACAACCTCGGCGACGCCAAGTCCCTGGCCACGCATCCGGCGACGACGACGCATCGTCGGCTCAGCGCTCAGGCCCGCCAGGACGCCGGGATCACCGACGGCGTGGTGCGGATCTCGGTCGGACTGGAGAACGTCGAGGACCTGCTCGAGGACCTCGAGCAGGCGCTCGCGCGCTGACCCCGGAGCCTCAGCCCTCGGCCCCGCCCGTCTGGCTCGTCGCGTCCCTCTCGCCCAGGGCCTCGGGCTGGCACTCGTCCACCCAGGTCCAGCCGCCCCAGCCCCGGGGATCGGCGGGAGGCAGCCCGAGGTCGGCGTTGAGCCGGTCGAGATCCTGGTCGGGCAGTCCGGTGAGCAGCGTGTCGTCCTCGACCAGCCAGGCGATCCGCCGCGGAGCGCCCGCAGCGCGCAGGGCGCGGGCGAGCTCGACGTGCAGCACCGTGCTCAGGTACTTGCTGACGCCGAGGTAGTCCAGGTGCAGCGGGCGCCCGCCCACCGTGAGGTCGAGCCGGTTGCGCACGACGGTGGAGTCCCCGCCGACGAACTCCTGATGGATCCGGTCGATCACGACCGGTACGGTCCCGCCCGCAAGGGCGGCCACATCGGCGATCTGATCCGCCAGGTAGTCCTCCCACTGCTCGACGTGGTTGTCGTGCTCGGCGAGGTTGGCCGCATAGCGGCGCGCGTCGACCTCCGGGTGCCAATAGTCCACCTCGCCCAGGCATCTCAGGATGTCGTTGACCGTGACGGGTTCACCGCGATCGGCCACCGCCGGGTAGAGGAACCTCGGGTCGGGGGTGTCTGGCGAGAGGACCTCGGCCCGGCTGAGGACCGAGACCAGGCGATCGACCTCGGCCTCGCCCTCACGCGACAGCGCCGGGAACGGCTGTTGCGGCCGGTCACGGTGCACCGGCGCGAGGTCCGCACCCAGGTCTGCGCCGGTCGCGCGCGCCACCAACCGCTGCGACGGGTTCCAGCCGGCCCGGACGGCGAGCAGTGCGGCGAGGCTCGCCAGCCCCACCCCGATGCTCACCCAGCCCAGCGCGGGGGAGCCGACAGCGAGGAGCGCGAGGCCCATCCCGACGAAGAAGGCCACCCCCCACCAGGCGGCGCGGTCGATCTCGGGACCGGCTCCGGAGCTCACCGGCGCTCCTCGGTCTGGTCGCTCGGTACGTCGCGCTCGAAGGTCGCCGACGCCGTCCAGGTCTGTCCGGGAACGACCGTGACGGGCGCGAGCTGCGCGGGCTCCAGACAGACGAAGTCGGCCGGGCCGGAGGGCATGTCGGCGAGGGCATGGCCGGGCCCTGGATTCCACACCACCAGATCGGCGAATCCGTTGCGCCGCAGGGTGGTCGTCCCGCTCGCGCCCACCAGCTGCACCTCGCCCGGCAGGTTCCTCACGGCCAGGTCGCGTTCGGCGGTGGCGGGTAACGGACCCGCGGGCAGAGTCAGCTGGGCCAGGCCGGCGGCGTTGTCCTCGGCGGAGGATGCGTCCAGCCCCCGCAGCGTCGCGCCCGGCTCGGCCGCCAGATAGGCGTGCAGGGCGGCGGTGAACGTGAACGTCTCCTGCCCGGTGTTCGCGACCTGCAGCCGCAGGTCCAGGCGGGCGCCGGCGGCTGTCATCCGCAGGCTGAGTTCGAACGGGTGGGGCCAGATCGCGCGGGTGGCCGCGTCGTCGGTCAGGCTGGCCTCGAGCACGGCTGCGGTGGACCTCTGCTCAGGCCCCAGCGGCGCGTCGTCGTCGGGCGGGGTGGTCAGCACCCACACGCGGTCGCGGGCCAGCCCGTGCTTGGGCAACGGTCCCCGGGCGGCGAACTGCGGGAATCACCGGGACGCCGCCCCGGATCGCCTCGCCGGGGCCGCACCGGGCCAGCGGGCTGAGCCAGAGCAGCTGCTGGCCCGGGCTTGCGGGCCCAGTGCCGCGACCACTGGCGGCCGGCTGCCAGCTCAGCAGATGGCCGCCGTGGGCGCAGGCGCTGATCCGGGCACCGTCCGATGCGACGGCGGTGATCGGGCTGCAGCCGTCCAGGCCCTCGCTCACCGGACGGCCTGGGCGATGAAGCTCCCGGTCACCTCGCACCAGCGGTCCGCGGCGTCGTACAGCGGGCCGTGGCCCGAGCCCTCGAACATCTCCATCTGCACCGTGCCGCCGGCCTCGGCGTAGCGGGTGAGCACGTCGCGGATCTGGGTGACCATCGGCTGCGGCGGGTAGACCTCGGCCCCGGGCCAGCCCGGGATCACCCCCGCGGCGCCCAGAGCGCCGAGCTCGAGGGCCGCGTGGTCGGACACGATCAGGTCGGCGCTGCCCTGGGTCCACAGGATGGGCGGCTTGGGGTCGAGGTCGACGATGCCGGACCAGTCGGCGTACTTGGGCGACAGCGCGTTGAGCATGCCGGTGGTGCCCGGAGCGAAGCCGGGCCAGTTCGCGGACGTCGCGGCATCGCCCGGGTAGGTGCCCTCGCCGATGCTGGTCATCAGGATCTCCTCGACCAGCAGGTCCTCACGCTCGGCGGGCAGACGGAAGCCGGTGCGCCAGTACAGCCCATTGATCACGTTCCGGATGCTGAACGGGGACTCGGCGGAGCTGTCGCCGTCCCGCAGCCGTTGCACCAGTTCGGGGTTGGCGCCGGCCGCGCCCGCCCCGGCGAAGTCGGGCTGGCAGGGCTCGCCATTGCGGTGCACCCCGCCGTAGCCGTAGGGCGACACCGGACAGATGTAGGTCAACGAGGCCACGGACCCTCTGCCGTCGGGCAGCCGGCCGTGCTCCATGGCGTAGTGACTGATCGCGAGCCCACCGGCCGACCAGCCGACCAGGTGCACCGGCTCGCGGACGCCGAGCGCGAGGAGCAGCCCGTGCACGTCGTCCGACCAGTCGCGCAGGCCGCGGGTGGCGTCGACGGGGAGTTTCTCGGTGCGCCCGAAGCCACGCATGTCCGGGGCGATCAGGCGCAGCGGGCGCGAGCCGTCCGGGCGGTGCTCGGCCGCCCCCTGCGACAGGGGCGCCATCACGTGCTCGTAGAACCGCCCGGTGCTCAGGTTGCCCTGCACCAGCACGACCGGGACGCCGTCCTCGGGGCCGTACTCCAGCCAGTGCATCGTGAGGCGGTCGGTCGTGGTGGTGTGGGCGCGCACGCCGGGGAGCAGCTCCATGCCCCCATCTCAGCAGCTAGTGATCGGCTCCGTCGATGCGTGCGCGAGCCGAGTCGAGGTCGAGTTCGCCCTTGGCCAGGGCCTGCAGGGCGGCGAGCCGCGGGTCGGCGGAACGATCCCTCGCAGCCTCGACGTCCGGCTCGGCCGGGGCCGGCTGGTAGCCAAGACGACGCACCAGGTCGTCGAACCGGGCCCGAGCGGTGGGGTAGCTGACCCCGAGGTGGCGTTCCACCTCACGCATGTTGCCGCGCGAGGTGAGGAAGACCCGGAGCAGCTCGCGGTCGCCGTTCGCCAGACTGCAGAACTCGCAGGCCCGGAAGGCGCCGGTGAGCGCGGTGCCGCACTCGCTGCAACCGAGCCGGGTGACATGCAGTTGCTCGCTGCAGACCGGGCAGTCGCGTGGGGCGGTGTAGTGCTCGCTCATGCTGCACCTCCGTGGTGAGCGCCGTAGTGGGCGGGGATGTCGCCGTCGGTGGTCAGGATGACCGAGCTCATCACGGCGTCCACGGTGAGCTCGCCGCGCCCGGCGCCGATAGTGGCCTCGGCGACATCCGGGTCGACCAGGCCGCCCTTGGAGACCGCGGTGGGCAGCACCACTTTGCCCATCCGGTTGCGGGCCCGGATGCGCACGTCGCTGCCGTCGCCGAGCAGCAGCTTGACCGAGGAGGACTCGCAACTGATCCGGGAGACACCGGTGGGCGAGGCGAGGCCCTTGACGGAGGAGGTCAGGGCGTCGATGTCCAGTGGGCCGCGCATCCGCTCGAGCTTGAGCGCCGAGGCGATCAGGCGCAGCTTGGCCCCGGCCTCGAGGCCGCTCACCTTGACGCTGGCGCCCGCGGCGTCGAGCTCGACCGGCAGTTCGGGGTTGACCCGGACCACCAGCCGCTGGTCCTTCCACGACTTGGCCCAGGCCAGGCCGCGAGGCAGGTCGGCGAAGGTGAAGCTCGCCCCCTTCTCGCCGTCCTGGCTGAACGGTGTGTCCTGGCTCTCCACCACCAGCACGGTGCCCTCGCGGCGCACGGTGTGCTGACCGGAGACGGCGATCTGGGTCACGGTGGCGTCGGCGACGATGTCGACCGCGCGGTAGGAGGCGTTGACCCGCACCGCCGTGGTGCCCTCGGCGACGGCGGCGTCAGGGGTGCCCCAGGCCGGGCTCGCGGCCGGAGCCGGCTCGGGTTCCTCGCCGGCGTCCTTCACCGCGTCGAGCAGGGGGAGTGCTTCGTCTGGGGTGAGCTCGCCGGCCGCGACTCGGCGCAGGATCTCTTCAGTGGTCATGGGGAGAAGTTAAACCCAATCTTTCTAGATCGCAATCTCTAGTTTGACTATTGAGAAGCGAGGTGGATCAGATCCCACAACTCGGCCACGTTGTCGCGCTCGGTCGGCTCGGCCCCGATCGAGATCCGTACCATCCAGCGACCGTCCAGCAGGGACGGCGTGACGAAGGCCCTGCCGGAGGCGTTGACCGCGTCGACCCAGGTCAGAGTGTGCTTGTCCAGCGCCTCTCGGCTCGTGTCGTCCTCTCCCGTCAGGTCGGGAGGTTCGTGCCGTATGCAGACGGTCTGCAGCGTGACCGGGGCCAGTACCCGCCAGTTCGGTTCGGCGGCGACCTGACTGGCCAGCCACTGCGCATTCGCCAGGTCGCGGCGCAGCCGGGCGCGAATCGCGTCCAGCCCGTCCAGGCGGAGGTGGAACCACAGCTTGAGGGCGCGGAAGCGCCGCCCGAGCGGGATGCCCCAGTCGCGGTACTGCACCACCTCGCCGTCCACTGCCGAACGAAGGTACGAGGGGTTGGTGGACATGACCCTGACCAGGTGCTCGACGTCGCGCACGTAGAGCAGGGAGCAGTCCAGGATCGTGCCCATCCACTTGTGCGGGTTCCAGGACAGGGAATCGGCACCGTCGACGCCGTCGAACATCGGCCGGCACTCGGGCAGCAGCATGGCCGACCCAGCCATCGCCGCATCGACGTGCACCCAGACGCCATGCTCCCCACCGTGTCGTCGGGCGATCTCGACGATCTCCGCCACCGGGTCCACGGCGGTGGTGCCCGTGGTGCCGACCGCGGCGACCACCGCAGCCGGACGGCGTCCCGCGGCGATGTCGTCCACCATCGCCGCGGCCAGGGCCTCGGGCCGCATCGCGTAGGTGACGGGGTCCACCTCGACCTGGCGCAGGTTGTCCTGGCCGAACCCGGCCAGCAGCGCGGCCTTGGCCACCGAGGAGTGCGCGTGGGGGGAGGTGTAGACCACCAGCGGCGCGGCCTCGGCCTGCAGCCCCCCGCGCGCCTCGCTGTAGTCGGTGGCCCGCTCGCGGGCGGCGAGCAGGGCGACCAGGCAGGCGGAGGAGGCGGTGTCGTGGATCGCGCCGTGCCACTCCGCGCTGAGCCCGGTCTCGGCCCGCAGCCACTCGGTGACCACCTGCTCCACCTCGGTCAGCGCGGGCGCCGACTGCCAGGTGATGCCGAGCGCGCCGAGGCCTGAGGAGGCGATGTCGCCGAGCACCGAGGCGAGCGAGGCGTTGGAGGGGAACCAGCCGTAGAAGTGCGGGCTCTGGGTCTGGGTGATTCCGGGCACGACGACGCGCTCCAGGTCGGTCAGTACCTCCTCGAACGGGTCGGGCCGGTCGGGGGCGTGGGCGCTCAGGCCGGCTGCGACCTCGCCGGGAGCGACCATCGACATCACCGGCAGCTCGGGGACCCGGAGCCGATGATCGGCGATCCAGTCGATCAGGGCGTGGCCGGCGGTGCGGAACTCCTCGGGATCCATGCCCCACACGGTATTCGCGCGACCCGGCCACCTGGTCGGCCGGGTCGGCGCGCCCGGCGGGCCGAGGTCAGGGCGGGCTCTCCTCCTCGGGTGGGGGATCGGGTTCGGGCTGTGCCCGCGTGCCGGTGGGTGGAGGTGGAGGGTGAGTTGGTGGGCGAGGGGGATGGTGGTGGTTTCGTCGTGGTGGAGGGTGTTGCGGCGGGGGGTCCGGGTGGGGTCGAGTCAGGACGGGGCGACGACGTACGGCACGTCATTGATCATGGTGATGGTCCAGGTGCCGGCGTGCAGGGCGTCGTGGTGGGGGTCGCAGGCGGCGATCATGGCGTTGACGTCGGTGAGGCCGCCCACGGCCCAGGGGGTGAGGTGGTGGATGTCGCACCACTGCGGTGGTGCGGTGCAGCCGGGGATGACGCAGCCGCGGTCGCGGGCGAAGACGGCGCGGCGTTGGGCGGGGGTGGCCAGGCGGACGCCGCGGCCGTGGGCCAGGACGGCGCCGTGGCCGTCGAGCAGGGTGGGGTGGATCAGGGCTTGGCAGAGCAGGTGGGTCAGGGTGGTGGGGTGGAGGGGTCCGCCGCCGGGGCCGAGATCGGTGGCAAGGCCGGCGCCGGCGTGCGGGTGCTCGGTCAGGGCGGCGGCTGCCTGGTCGAGGGTGGCGATCAGGGAGATGTGGATGCCGGTGCGGGCCGGTGGGGTGCGGTAGAACGCCGCCCCGCCCGCCTGGCCCCGGTCTGCAGCGTCCTCGGCAGCGTCCTGGGTCTTGTCCTGGGGCTCGGCCTGGGGCTCGGCCTGGGTCTCGTCGGGGTCGGGGTGCTGCTGGGGGGTGGGTCGGTGGCCGAGGGCGAGGCGGGCGAGGTGGGTCAGGGCGTCGGCGCGGCGCTGTTCGGGGGTGCGTTCGTCGCGCAGGGGCAGCGTCGGTTGCCCGTCGGGGTCGGTCCCGGCGGGGGTGGTGGGGCGGGGGGCGGCGAGGGCGTGGATGACGTTGCGGAGCAGGGTGCCGGCGGCGGGGTCGAGGGCGAACCGGCCGATCAGCATGCCGTGGGTGTCGGTGGACATGTTCAGGGCGCGGCGTTCGTGGGTGCCGGGGTCGCGGCCGTCGGGGTTCAGGACGGCCTGCAGGTGGCGGGTGATCCGGCGTAGGGCGGCCGGGGGGTGGCGGGTGGCGTGGTCGGTCAGGAACGCATCGATCCGGTCGAGGCCGCGGATGCCGTCCTCGTCGACGTGGTCCAGGACCGTCGTGGGCAGGCCGGGCAGGGCGGCGAGGATGACCTCGACGTGTTCACGGCTGATCTCTGCCCGTCTCAGGGCCGCGCCGAGTTCGGGCAGTGCGTTCTTGTGCATAGGGGTGTCGCGGGCATCGGGCACCCCGACGCCGGCGCCGGTGGGGTCCAGGTGGCGGGCGGCAGCCACGTCGCGGGCAGCGGCGCCGGGGTCGCGGTGGGTGGCGTGGATCAGGAAGGTGGCGGCGGTCTTGCCGGTGGCGGCGCCGGGGACGGCGTCGGGGCGGGTGTCCAGGGCGGCGACCAGGTGCAGGTAGGCGGCCTGGGTCTGGGCGAGCAGCCCCGCGGCCCGGGCCAGCGCCTGCCGCAGCTCCCCGTCGGACAACGTCAGCGTCGGCGCGCACGCCACCGCGGACAGGTCGACCCCGATCCGGTCCAGGGTCGCGGGAAGCGAGGACGCGGCGAACCCAGCACCCGGCTCGGGTGCAGAAGGGAAGTCCTGCGGCGTCATGCAGACCACGCTAGAGGCCACCACCGACAGTCCAGCCCGCCCCAGACGTCATGTAACCGGTTGCAGCAGAACGGGTTCGTGTGGAACGGGTCACGATGCCGACGTGCGGAAGTTAGCCGTGAGTCGCGTCGAGATCAGGCGTGATTCAGTGGGTGAGCACGTCCAGCGTCCAGGGGCGACCCGGGCGGGAGGGTGCCACCGGCTCCACGTCCCAGCGCTCACCGAGCGCCGCGGCCAGTTCGGGCACCGTCCGCGCCTCGACCCCGTGCATCAGCAGGTCGCGGGCGATGAGGCCCCGGGTGTGCTTCGCCAGGTGGCTGACCACGGTGCGTCCGTCCGAACCGTCCCGCCAGACCCGTACCGCAGCAGTGCGTTCCGCGGTCTCACCTCGCGGCGTCCAGACCTTGGCGTAGGTCTCGGACCGGCAGTCGAGGATCACCCCGGCGTCGGCGGACGCGGCGTCCAGGACCGGTGTCAGGTGGGCGCGCCACCAGGTGTTGAGCGCCCCGATGCCGGGCATGCGCACGTTCATCGACAACCGGTACGGCGGCACCGCGTCCGCCGGGCGCAACGCGCCCCACAGCGCCGAGATCGTGATCACCCGGGAGGCGGCTCGTCGCTTGGCGCCGACAGAGAGGCCGGGCCAGTCCAGAGCCGCGTAGAGCACCCCGGTGTACAGCGCGGACGCCGCGCGGACCGGCACGTCGTCCAGGTGCGTGTTGCGCCGTACCTCCTCGGCGAGTGAGGCACCCGCTCCGAGGACGGCGAGGGCGTCGTCCCGGGCACTGACCGTGGCGAGGGCGTCGAGCATCTCGCGGCGTCGGCTGGTGAGTTCGGGGAAGGACAACGCGGCAAGGTCGACCACCCGGCCACGGCGGGGTGGAGGCGCCTTGCCTTCCGACGGCGGCAGCATGATCAGCACGGCTGGCTTCGCGATCCACTGGACACGACCAGTCAGCGTACGGTCGCTCCGGGGCCCAGGCCGCACCGCGGCGCGTAGGGTGAGCGCCCATGGTTCGGCGCAGCGTTCATGTCACCGGCCGGGACGAGGCGTCGGTCGCGGCGCTACGGGCCCGGTTCGCACGGATTCGCACCAGCTTGCAGGTGCCGGCGCATTTCCCGGCCGAGGTGCTGGCGGCCGCGGCCGAGGCTGCGTCGTCGGGCCGTGCGGAGGCCCAGGTGGACGCCGACCTCCGGGAGATCCCGTTCGTCACGGTCGACCCACCTGGCTCGACCGACCTCGACCAGGCCCTCCACCTGAGCCGGCTCGACGGCTCGGCGGGCGGCTATCACGTCGACTACGCGATCGCCGACGTGCCGGCGTTCGTGCTGCCCGGCTCCCCGGTGGACCGCGAGGCGCGGGGGCGTGGCCAGACCCTCTACGCCCCGGACGAGCGCACACCGTTGCACCCGCCGGTTCTCAGTGAGGACGCCGCCAGCCTGCTCGAGGGTCAGGACCGGCCGGCCTTCGTCTGGCGGTTCGACCTGCTCGCCTCGGGCGAGGTGACCGCGGTGCAGCTGGTCCGGGCACTGGTGCGGAGCCGCCGGCGGCTCGACTACGCCACGGTTCAGGCCGCGGCCGATGCGCATCCCGGCCCCGGCGCCGATCCCGAGGATCTGGTGGCGGGCCAGGCGGTACTGCTGCGCGAGATCGGTCTGGCCCGGCAGGAGCAGGAGCGGGCCCGCGGCGGGGCCAGCCTGCCCCTGCCCGAGCAGCAGATCGACGCCGCCGACGGCCGGTACGCGCTGAGTCTGCGGCCCCTGCTGCCGGCCGAGGACTGGAACGCCCAGCTGTCGCTGATGACCGGCATGGCCGCGGCCCAGATCATGCTCACGGGCCGGGCGGGGATCCTGCGCACGCTGCCGGCGCCCGACGCCCGAGCGCTCGAGCGGTTCCGCCGGCAGGCCGGTGCGCTCGGCGTCCGCTGGCCGCAGGAGATGCCGTACGGCGACCTGCTGCGCGGTATGCGCCGGGACGTGCCGCGTGAGCTGGCGCTGATGCACGAGGCGGGGGCGCTGTTCCGCGGAGCCGGGTACAGCCCGCTCGACCCGGCGCCGGGCGCCCCGTTGCCCGAAGTGACGACCCACGCCGCCGTCGCCGCGCCCTACGCCCATGTCACGGCCCCGCTGCGACGCCTGGTCGACCGGTTCGGCCTGCTCACCTGCCACGCGCTGGTGGGTGGCAAGGAGGTGTCGGAGTGGGTGCTCGCGGCGCTGCCCGAGCTACCCAAGATCATGGCGATGTCCGACGACCTCGCCGGGCAGCTGGAACGACGGTGCACGGACGTGGTCGAGGCCGCCGTGCTGGCGCATCGGGTGGGGGAGACATTCGACGCCGTGGTGATCGACGAGAACCGTTCAGGGGTCAAGGTGCAGCTGCTCGACCCCGCGGTGGTGGCCTCGGCGGCCGGTCAGGTCCGGGTCGGTCAAGCCGTGCGGGTACGGCTGGACGAGGTGGACGTCGAGCAGGGTGGCGTCAGGTTCGCGATCGAGGACGCCGGACGCCGCTAAGCTGGGCCTGCGGACGAGCCGGACGGGCGGCCGCGTCAGGTGTTCGCACCTGCCGAGGAAAGTCCGGACTCCACAGGGCAAGGTGGTGGGTAACACCCACCCGGGGCGACCCGCGGGACAGTGCCACAGAAAACAGACCGCCTTCGGCAGGCTTCGGCCGGTCGGGGGTAAGGGTGAAACGGTGGTGTAAGAGACCACCAGCACGCCGGGTGACCGGTGTGGCTAGGTAAACCCCACCTGGAGCAAGGTCAGACAGGAAGCGTTCGAGGGCGGCCCGCCCGAGCTTCCGGGTAGGCCGCTGGAGGGCGCCGGCAACGGCGTTCGTAGATGGATGGTCGCCGCCCGCCGGGCAACCGGCGGGTACAGGAACCGGCTTACAGTCCGGCTCGTCCGCCTAACCTCGATTCCTGGTCAGGTAAGGTCTCCGGCTTGATCACCTGGGTGGGAATCTGAAGTGCCAGGGTGCGCCCGTTCCTCCAGGGGATCGGGGCGGCGAGGTCGGCGTGGCCGGCGTCGATCAGGAGGGATGGTGGCTGCGCAGGTTTGGCGCGCAGGTCACGCCGTTGATCAACCCCGCGGCAGGCCCACTCGCCCGGACACGCTTATGTGAGGAATCAGAGGATGCCGGGGATGATGCGCCAGGTGTGGGTCATGTAGGCGGGGTAGCCGGGGACGTGGGTTGCCAGGAGGGCCTCTTCGCGGTGGGCGCGATAGGCCTGCAGGGCGATGAGGGTGAGGACGACGAGGGCGTGGCTGGGGTGTCCTGCGCGGACTGCGAAGCCCGTGACAGCGATGATTTCGCCGAGGTACAGGGGATGACGGACGATCCGGTAGGGGCCGGTGTCGACCAGGGCTCGGGCCTGGGGGACGACGCTGAGGCAGGTCGACAGGTGCCGGACGGCCCAGACAGACCAGGTGGTGCCGATCAGGATCATGGTGAAGGCGATCGCGGACCGGGTGGTGCCGCCGACTGACGTGGGAAGTGCCGGGATGACGAAGGGCAGACAGGTCGCCAGGGGAGCGGCCAGCCAGACCGCGACCGTGCGGTCTGTGCCGGTGGCTGGGCCGCGGCGCAGGTAGGCCCCGACCACCAGGGCACAAAAGGCAATAGTGAGCAGGCTCGAGGCGATCTCGGCGACCGTCTGGAACCCGGGTGAGGCCGAGGACACCGCCAGCCAGCCGCGCCCAGCCGCGGACAGCATGGACAGCACGAAGAGAACGACGACCACCACGCGACCGGGGTCGACGGTCCCGGCCGGACCGGATGCACTCACCGAACAGGTGTCAACCATTACTGAAGACCTGGGCGATCCGAATGGCTCCGGGCCCGATGACGATGAGGAAGAAGACCGGGAAGATGCAGAACAGTACCGGGAAGATGATCTTCACAGGGATCTTCTGCGCCCTCTCCTCGGCGCGCTGCCGCCGACGCACCCGCAACTCGCCGGCCTGCTCGCGCAGCACCCCGGCCATCGGCACGCCGAGCCGCTCGGCCTGGACGAGGGCAGCGACGAAGGTCTTCAGCTCCTCGACGTCGGTGCGCATGGCGAGATCACCGAAGGCGGCTGCGCGTGGCCGTCCGAGCTGGATCTCCCGGAGCACTCGGGAGAACTCGGCGCCCAGCGGTCCCGTGGTCTTCTCGACCACCTGAGCCAGACCGGCGTCCAGGCCTAACCCTGCCTCGACGCAGACGGTGAGCATGTCCAGGGCGTCCGGGGCCATCCTGCGCATGAGCTGTTGGCGCTTCTGGCCGGCGTTGTACAGCAGCAGGTCGGTCAGCCAGTACCCGAGCGCCGACAACGCCACGAACATCAGCAGTGCCAGGCCCGTGCGGGCGAACAGCCAGAACAGCAGCCCGGTCCCGCCCAGCGCGATCGTCGACGCGGACTTGCTGGCCAGCAGGGTCTCCGTCGTCCACGGACCGGCGTTGCCGGCCAGATCGAGCCGACGCCGCAACCGTTGCGGCGTGCCCACCGGAGTGATCCGCCGGCCCAACCGGGCCAGACCGGCCAGCAGAGGTCGGCCGAGCCAGTGCGAGACCGGGCGCCGCCCGTATGCGCCGACCTCCGTCGGAACCTGCCCACCGCGGATGAGTTCCAGGGAGCGCGAGACACCCGTCGCCTGGGGTCGTGGCAGGACCAGGATCACGACGGATGAGGCAAGGCCGAGCGCCACCAGCAGCGCCGGCGCGACGAGGGCCAGCGACATGTCAGACCTCCACCTTCGCTACCCGGAACGTCCAGATCGAGCCGACGACCATGCCGACCGCGCCCAGGGCGAGCATCACCAGCCCGGGAAGCGTGGTCCAGAGGGGCTCCAGGTAAGCCCGGCGCACGGCCAACAGGAAGAGTCCGACGAGCACAGGCATCGCCAGGAGCACGTAGGCCGACAGTCGTCCCTCGGCCGACAGCGCGCGCACCTGGCGGGTGACCGCAGCCCGCTCGCGCAGGGTGCGGGACGTCGTCGAGAGCACCTCGGCGAGGTTGCCGCCGACCGTTCGCTGGATGCGGATGGCCATCACCGCCATCCGCCAGTCCTCACTGCGCATGCGGTCGGCGATCAGGTCGAGCTCGTCCTCGAGCGCCACGCCGATCCGGGCCGCCGCGAGCGCACGGCCGAGCTCGGCGGACATCGGCTGGAGGTTGTTCTCCTGCGCGGCGGCCAGGGCCTGCTGCAGGGAGAACCCGCTGCGAAGGCTGCTCGCGACGACCTGCAGGGTGTCGGCGAGCTGGCCGGCGAAGGCCAGGCACCGACGGGACTGGCGCCATCGCAACCAGACTTCGGTGGCGATCCAGCCCACGACCGCGCCGACGGCCAGGCCGAGCCAGCGCGGATGCAGCACGAGAAAGCCGGCGGCCGCCGCGATCACGATCAGGCTGGTGCGCAGGACGACCCATTCCTGCGGCAGCAAATTCACCCCGGCACGGTCGAGCCGCAGGGCGATCGCGCTCCGGGTCCCGCCCGCGAGGATCATGCGCTCGGACACCTGCAGCACGCCGGCTGTGGCCGAGGACACCGCCGTGGAGTCGTCTTGGGTCCCACCGCCCCCCGGCGTGGCCACGGGACCGTAGGCCGCCATGGCCTGCCGGCGACGCTGCCGGTCAGCCTTCGCCCGATCTGCTGGCCAGACGAGGGCGCTGACGGCGCCCATGAGCAGCACGAAGCTGATGAGCGCGACCCAGCGCGGGGACAGCCACCAGGTCGAAACAGCCGGAACGCTCTCGACCTGAAGGGGAGCCGGTGCTTGGGCCGCCGTTGCGGGCAGCGTCACCCGCCCTTGCGGGCAGCGTCACCCGTGCTGCTTCGCGGATGTCGAAATCAGCCGTACCGGTCCAATCTCTGGATTGGAGCTTGCGCGTCCCGCGCTCGCAACCAGCCAGATCTTCATGAAGCGAGCCATGGATACGTCCTTGGCCTTGGTCGCGCTAGTGCTGCTGTCACCCGTTTTCGTGATCCTGGCGGCGATCATCAAGCTGAACTCGCCGGGCAAGGTGTTCTTCCGCCAGAAGCGCTATGGCTTCAATCAGGAACAGTTCGAGATCATCAAGTTCCGGTCAATGACGACGACCGAGGACGGCAACGAAGTGGTGCAAGTCAAACGCAACGACAAGCGCCTCACGCGCTCGGGGCAGTGGTTGCGGCGGTTAAACCTCGATGAACTCCCCCAGTTGCTCAACGTGCTGCGCGGCGAGATGTCGATCGTTGGTCCACGCCCCCACGCCATCATCCACAATCGCGAATATGAGCTCAAGATCGCCCGCTACGCCCGCCGCCACAACGTCAAGCCAGGCATTACCGGCTGGGCGCAAGTCAACGGGTTCGCGGTGAGACCGATACGGACGCCAAGATGCGAGCTCGAGTAAAGTGCGATCTCTATTACATCGATAATTGGTCGCTTTCGTTCGATCTCTACATCATCCTGAAGACGCTGTTTTCGGTTCGAGCCTATCGGAATGCGCGCTGACAATTCGAAATGAACGAATGGGTGGCCATTGCCGGCTGCGGCAGGTGGCTTGGTTGGAGCCGCGGTTCACAAGGCTGGACGGTTCACCCGCACATGGCGCATTGGTGACATCTGCAATACGTCGTAGCCTCTTTATCAAACACGGCGCCTGCGTGGGCGCGCTCAGTGAGGTTCGACGTGATGAAAATGCAAGCCGCCGTTCTTTACCAGCAAGGCCTGCCCCGCCCTTACAAGGCCAGCCAGCCTCTACGGATCGAAACCGTCGAACTACACGACCCCGGCGAAGGTGAAGTTCTTGTCAAGGTGATGGGCGCGGGCTTATGCCATTCCGATCTCTCCAGCATCGACAATAGCCGGCCACGCAGCCTGCCGACCATACCCGGACACGAAGGCGCCGGCATCGTTTCAGCGGTCGGCAAAGGCATCGCGGATCTCAAGACCGGCGATCACGTCGTTTTTGTTTTCGTGCCCAGCTGTGGCACTTGCCGCAATTGCGTCCGCGGCCGTCCCAACGTCTGCATGACCTGGCCCGAGCTGCGCGCCAAGGGCGCCCTGCTCACCGGCGGCCAACGGCTCTTCAAGGACGGCAAGCCGATCGCGCATTATTCTGGCATCTCGTGCTTTGCCGAATATGCCGTCGTCGCGCGCTCGTCGCTGGTCAAGATCGATCCAAGCGTTCCTTTGGTCGATGCAGCGATGTTTGGGTGCGCCGTCCAGACGGGCGTCGGCGCCGCGGTCAATACGGCGGGCGTGCGCCCCGGCGACGTCGTGGCCGTGGTCGGCCTTGGCGGCGTGGGTTTGAGCTGCATGCTGGGCGCCAAGGTCGCGGGCGCGGGCCGTATCATCGCCGTCGATCTCTCCGACGAGAAGCTAGGGCTCGCCCGCCAGCTTGGCGCTCATGAGACCTACAACGCGGCGGATCCCGACTGCGCCGACAAGATCCTGGCGGCGACCAGCGGCGGCGTCGACTACGCCTTCGAGATGGCGGGTTCGATCAAGGCGATGGAACTGGCCTACCGCTTGCTCGTCCGCGGCGGCGAAGTCGTCAGCGCGGGTCTACCGCCGGCAACGGCCACCTTCACTTGCAATCATTCAGCCATGGTCGGCGACGAAAAATCGATCCGCGGCAGCTACATGGGATCTTGTGTGCCGGCCCGCGACATTCCCTATCTTCATCGGCCTCTATCAGGATGGCAGGTTGCCGATCGATCGCCTGAAGAGCGGCATTCTGAAGCTCGACGAGATCAACGAAGGCTTCGATCGGCTGGCGGATGTCGCCGCCGTCCGCCAGATCATTTCGTTTGCGTGAGGAGAGCCAATCATGGATCTGGGTTTGCATCTGGGAACGCGCGGCGCGGCGGCGACGCCCGAAGGCTTGTCGGCGCTGGCGCAAAGGGCCGACCGGCTCGGTTATGCCTATCTGGGCTTTAGCGATCATATCGTGTTCACGCGAACATCGGATTCGACCTATCCCTACAGCGCCAGCGGCGCCCATCCCGTCAGCGGGTCGGGTTTCTGCCTGGAGCAGCTGACGTGCCTGACCTACGCGGCCGCCGTCACCAGCCGCATCCGTCTGTTGACCTCGGTGATGGTGGTGCCGCACCGGCCGGCCATTCTGGCGGCGAAAGTGCTGGCGACCGCGGATATCCTGTCGAAAGGCCGCGTCACCGTCGGGGTCGGCACGGGTTGGCTCGCCGAGGAGATGGCCGCGCTCGGCGCGCCGCCCTACGACAAGCGTGGCACGGCGACGAACGACTACATCGCCGCCTTTCGGACGCTGTGGAAGGACGCCGCGCCTGAATTGGGCGGCATGTACGCCCGCATCCCCAAAGGGGTCGTTTTCGAACCAAAACCCACACAGCAGCCGGGTCTGCCGATCTGGGTTGGCGGCGAAGGCGCGGCGGCCCGCCGGCGCGCCGGCCGATTGGGCGACGGCTGGTATCCCACACTGCGCAATCCAAGTGAACCGCTCGATACGCTGCCGGCGTTCGCCAAGGCGCTGGCCGACGTGCGTGCGCATGCCGGGCAGGCGGGGCGCGATCCCAATTCCATCGACATCGCCGTGTTCGCGCCCGGCGCCAGCCTCGGCAAGGCCTTTCACCATCGCGATGGCCGTAGGGTGGCCTTCACCGGTTCGGCCCAGGAGATCATCGCCGACGCACTGGGCTTCAAGGCCCAGGGCGTCCGGCACCTCGTCGTCAACTTCGAGGGCGACGATCTCAACCAGGCTCTCGACCGTGTCGAAGGCTTTGCCAAGGACGTGATGCCGGCGATCAAATAACGAGGGTCATTTCCGGTAGCCTCACAGCAACCGGCAGGGACGCGCCTTGGCGACGCATGTTCCGGCGGCTTTCGTCGAGGTGCAGATGATCGATTTGTCTTCGGCGCGCGACCAGAACCGGTAGGCGATGCCGTAGTTCGCGCGCGCCCGGTCACGCCAGTTTGCCATGGCGCCGCTGCGGGCGCGCGATTGACGGTCGGCATCGGAATATTGCCCCGCCGAACGCGATTTGGCGGTGACTTCGTCCTTGCAGACCTTGGCATGGGCAATGGCCGGCATCGTCAAGATTGCAAGGACGGACGCCACGAAGGCGGTTCTGGCGAGCGTCGAGCGGTTCATGCGTCTCTCCGGTGGAATGGCCGAGCAGGATTTATCGTGAGCACCTTAGCACTGCAAATTGCCCGAGTTCCAGCGCGACCAATTGGACTGGGATGAACGGGGGCCTTGCCAAGCCTGCCATGATCCTTTAATGACACCGGTCTTGGGACGGCCCTGGCCGTCCTGTACCCACGGATGCGGGTGTAGCTCAGGGGTAGAGCACGACCTTGCCAAGGTCGGGGTCGAGGGTTCGAATCCCTTTGCCCGCTCCAATCACTTCAATGACTTTCGTTTAGGTTCGGGTGTTGCCACGGGTTCAGTGAACCTGCCGGGATGAATGGGTGCGTATTTGTGCTACGTCATTCGCGTACTCATGGCGTCCGCCGGTAGACATACTCATCGCAGCCCGAACCGAGCAGCCCCCGCGTCATCTCGCCAGCGAACACGCGAACGGGCGCGAAGCCGAGCGCCTCGAGCATCGGGCCCAGCTCGGACGCCAGAATGCTTTCATAGGGATAGCCGCCTAGCCAATCATGGACGTCATGATCGAAGTCCATGCCGCGCGATGATTTGTAGGTCGCCACATAGGTGCTGAAATCATTGCCGCGCAGGCGATACAAGGTGCGCATGTAGACCTTGTAGGCACCCCGAGCCAGCTTCTGCTTGTACGGCGCGGCACTGGCATACCAGCGCTTTTCGCGCACCCAGTACCGATCAAGGCGCGTCCGCCGGTAGAGAGCAAGCACCAACAGACCACCCGGCGCGACCAGGCCCGCCGCCTTCTCGATGGCGACGTTCATGTCGCCGGTATGGTGCAGCACGCCCCAGGAATAGACGACGTCGAAACGGCCATGGCGTTGGGGATCGAGGTCGAACACGCTGACCTGCTCGGCCTGCCAAGGCACGGATACCGCGTGCCGGGTCAAGACGGCCTTGGTGGTCGCGACGCTGTCGGGATCGATGTCGAACGCCTGGATACGTGAAACGCCGAGTTGGGCCGCCGCCAGCGCATGCAGGCCAGAGCCGCAGCCGATGTCGAGAAACGACTTTTCGCGCAATTCGTCGGCGGTCAACAGCTTCAACAGACCTTTCTTTGCTTCGTCGATCTGTGGTTGCCCGATCAGTTCGGAATAAGACGACCAGTTCTTGCCGAAATCGAAATGTGTCTCGACGCGCTTGAGGTCGGTCTCTTTTCCGTGGTCAGTTTGGGGCATCCATCATGTCTCCATGTCGCCTGCGCGAGTTTGGTCACCACAGGCGTCCATCGCCGCGCCTTATAGCCCATCGTCAAGTCGCGGGACCAGCAGCAAAAGCGCGCTTGTGCATGAACAGCGTGTTGTCTATGTACGGCACGGATGCCGGTCGCGGCCTCGATCGGCTTGTCAGGTCCGCTGGGCTCCTCAGTGCGATCGAGACTACGTGCCGCGCAGCGCGCGAGCGGAGGATGCCGGCGATGGCAGCGGTCGATTTCCGATTTCGGTTACTGATGAAGCTCGGCCGGATCATTTGCCCGCAATATCGCTTCAAGTGGCCACAGATGGATTGGCTGCACGATCAGAAATTCAATGCATACCTCGCTGAATTCGGCGAAGCGGATGGCATGAACGCCGAGCGCCGCTGGATGGTGAGAGAACTCCTGCGGCTTGTCGAGGCTGTGCCAGGTGATACTGCGGAATGCGGTGCATACGAGGGCGCCGGGTCACGTCTTATTTGCGAGGCGAACGCTGAAAATAAGCTCGTGGAGAGACATCATCACATCTTCGATTCCTTCGCCGGCATGTCAAACCCCGAAAAGCTCGACGGTGGTTTCTGGAAGCAAGGAGACATGGCTCGTGGCGAAGAAATTGTTCAACGGAACCTTGGCGCGTTTTCAAATTACTCCATCCACAAAGGGTGGATACCCGAGCGATTCCAGGACATTGCCGACCGGCGCTTCGCATTCGTGCACATCGATGTCGATCTCTACGCCCCAACGCGCGATAGTCTGCAATTCTTTTACGAACGCATGAATGATGGCGGCATCATTGTCTGCGACGATTATGGCTTCACGACATGCCCAGGCGCGACGCGGGCCGTCAATGAATGCCTTGCCAATCGGTCAGAGCGGATGATTGCCCTATCCAGTGGTGGCGGTTTTCTGATCAAGGGGAATTCGACGGCTGACAGGGGCGGAATTCCTACCAGCGGCACATTCACGGCATGACGGCCCGGTCCGTCGTTCACGCATCGACGGCCTATGTCGTGGTCACGCTCGTAGAGATGGCCGCGACATTGGTGTCGGTTCCAGTAATGACGCGGCTGCTGTCACCGTCCGAATACGGCGTCATGCTTCTGATCACCAATGTGACGGCGCTCGTCAATCTGCTGTTCGGATTCAGTTTAGCTCAGGCCTTGCCCGCCCTTTTCAGCGACCGCACGGACCAACCTCATCGCCGTGCGGTCGCCACGACGATCATAGGGGCGATTGTTTTCGTCTCGATGGTCGCGCACGCAGTTGTCTTGCTGTGGTCAAAGCCGGACTTGTGCGGAGGGCCTGCCACTTCGACCGTCGCCCCTCCGATCGCACTTGCCGCGCTTGGTTCGTTCGCGGTCGGGGTGAGTTTGTGTTTGGCCAGTATAGGACGATTGCGCGAGCGGCCGGGGCTCGTCGCCGGCGTGCAGATCTCGGCAGCGGTGCTCCAGCTTGGCTTACTGCTCTATCTGTTGATCGGCGCCAGATTGGGCCTTGCGGCGCTCTATTTGGCGATGTCGATCACAGGGCTGTGACGACAACAATTTATGCTTGGGCCTTGCGCCATGATCTCATGGGCCGCTTCGATTGGCATATCATGCGGGACGCCATGAAGATTGCCGTGCGGATGTTGCCTTGGCAGCTTGCGATTTTGCTCGCGACGAACACGGGTGGTTTCTTTCTGTTGCGAGGCGGTCATGTCGATGAAGCGGGCATGTTTGCGGTCGCCACGGGACTGGTGGCCGTTCTCGTCGCCTGTCCAATAGCTTCGTCGGCGCCTGGACGCCCTATGTTCTCAACCGTCATACCGATGCAGCCCTTGCCGCGACGCAACGGCAGGTCTTTCGGCTCTATTCTTCCGGATTGATGCTGGGCGCTCCGGGCTCGCCTTGTTCGCCCAGGAGATTTTTTCAGTGCTCGTCGGTCCGGCATTCCGCCAAGCCTACCATTTCGTGCCGCCGCTGGTCTTGCCTCCAGTTTGTATTGTTTCGCACAAGCCTTCTCGCAAGGACTGCAAGCCAAACAGGAAATGCGCGCCTACGCCCGTATCGGCGCCGCCGTTGCCACCGTTTTTTTGGTCGTCAGCTTCGCGCTGACCTAACGGTTTGGTGCCTATGGCCTTATCGCAGCGATGGGCGCGGCCTTTCTGACCATGCTCTGCTGTTGCAACGCACCTCGGAGCGGCTCATGCCTGTTGGGTACCCCTGGGGACGACATGGACTCATGTGGTCGGCTGCGATAGGCATCGTCGGCATCACCTACGGGATCGGCATCAGTTGGCAAGGGCTGGCATTAAAGGCTGTGGCCGCGTTGGCGATCGCAAGTCTGCCCTTTATTTTTGGCGCCATAAGCCCCTTGGATCTCCGTAACCTCTGGTCAATGCGGCCAGGATCGAGGGCATGACCCGACAACCGCCGAGCCATTGCAGGGAGCCCTGACACGATGTCATTCGAGCCGCACGAGATCGCCTGGACACCCGAGAAGTCGAAGCGTATCTGGGACTACTATGGCTCCCGGCCACAGTTCCGCTCGGCATTCTTTGGCTACATTGCCGGCCCGATGGTCGCGCGAAAATTCATGACTGCCATCGCGCCGGCCGCCGATGCTCGCATTCTTGATTTCAGTTGCGGACAGGGCGACGTTATCGCCGCGTTGATGCCGCACCTGAAAAGCAACCAAGAGATCCATGCCTGCGACTTCTCTGATACCTACGTCGACGCGGTCGCGAAGCGCTTCCGCAGTGCCGCCCATTTCAAGTCAGCCACCCTCATGACGTCGTTGCCTGGGCCATTGCCTGCAAGCCAATTCGACGTGGTCTATGCCACTGAAGTCATCGAGCATCTTAGCGATGCTGAACTCGACGGAATGCTGGTGGAATGCAAGCGGCTATTGAAGCCGGGCGGAAGGGTATTCTTTACGACTCCGAACGAGGAGGACTACGACGCGTCCAAGGTCATGTGCCCGGATTGCGGTTCCATTTTTCACAAATGGCAGCACCTGCGTACTTGGACACGCGACAGCCTGCGCGAACGCATCGAGCGTGCGGGATTTCGGACGCGCAGCGTCGAAATGGTGGCGTGGCTCAATTGGCGCGGAAAGCTCGTGTCCTTGTTGACCACGAGGCAAATCAGGCGCGATGGACTGATTTATGTCGGCGAGACGCCGTCGTGATCGCGCCTCTTCCTGCAACCCACCCACCGGCACGCCTTCCCCCACGCCTGCACATCGCCTGTGTCATCTACTCGATGGAGCCGGGCGGCGCGCAGCGGGTGATGGCACAGCTGCTGGCGCACTTCGTCGGTCAAGGCCATCAGGCGACGCTGATCACGTTCGAGACTTCGGCCGATCAATCGTTCTTCCCGCTCGACGAACGCGTGCGCGTGCTGCCATTGGGGCGCGTGGCCGAGGGCGAAGGTCTCGGCCGCGTGGGCCGGGTCATCGGCTGGGTGCGTAATATCCGTCGCGCCGTGATCGCGACGAAACCCGACGTCGTCATCTCGTTCATCGACCTGACCAACGTCATGGTCCTGCTGGCGACCCGGGGGCTTGGGCTACCCGTCATCGTCAGCGAGCGCATCGATCCGCACCACCACGCCATCGGCCGTGTCGGCACCGCGCTGCGCCGGCTCACGTATCCGAAAGCCGACCGGATGGTCGTGCAAACCGAGCGCGCCGCCCGGTATTTCGCTGCGTTCCCGCGAACGCGGCTCATCACGCTCGCCAATCCCGTCCCACAGGCAGTCCACCAGGCACAGCCCGATCGCGCCGGAGGCAATGGGCGTTGGCGTATCATCGGAGTCGGGCG
>CAWHEL010000004.1:0-1955827 GCA_963828555.1 uncultured Actinomycetota bacterium | reverse complement strand
CCCCGCAGCAGAGCCGTCCGGTCCGTCGTCGGCGGGGTGAGCACCCGCGACCGGTCGGCGAACGCCACCAATCCCACCCGGACGTCCCGACCGACCGCACCGGCATAGACCTGGGCCGCCTGCCGGGCACCGGTGATCCCGGTCCCCGCCATCGATCCACTGGCATCCATCAGCAGGACTGCAGTGCGGGCCGGCGCCTGGGCCCCACCACCGCTGATCCAGGCGCGTGCCGGGAGGCTGCCCTGCTCGTCGGTCACGAGGACCGTCGGGTCCGCGCCCCGGCCGGCAACGCCGAGCAGTTGCAGGGTGAGCTGCACCTCGCTGCCCGAGCGGAGGGGGGCGCGGGTCACGGTCACGGTGCGCGCCTCCGTGGCCGGCACGCTGAGGAAAGCCTCGACCTGGTCGTCGGCCGAGGCCGCCGCCGGTCCGCCGCCCAGGGCGACCAGCGTGGCCAGGGCGAGGGCGCCGAGGGAGCGCCTCCACGCCCGGGTCCTCCCCGGTCTCATCGTCTCGGGCCTGACTGGGCGAACAGCTCGACGGGCATGCGGACGCCGACGTCGGCGAGCTTGTCCGTGAACCGCGGGCGGAGCCCGCAGGACTGCAGGACCCCCATGAACCGACCGTCGGCGTCCTGTCCGGCGTTCCAGTCGAAGGTGAACACGTCCTGCATGACGATGACGTCGCCCTCCATGCCGAGGACCTCGGATACACTCACGATCCGTCGCGAGCCGTCGCGCAACCGGGTCTGATGCACCACCAGGTCCAGGGCACTGGAGACCTGCTCCCGGATCGCCCGCACCGGCAGGTCGACCCCCGCCATCAGCACCATCGTCTCCAAGCGGGACAACGCATCCCGCGGAGAATTCGCGTGCACGGTGGTGATCGAGCCCTCGTGACCGGTGTTCATCGCCTGCAACATGTCCAACGCTGCCCCGTCACGGACCTCACCGACCACGATCCGGTCCGGACGCATCCGCAACGCATTGCGCACCAGATCCCGGATCGTCACCTCTCCGCGCCCTTCGGCATTGTCCGGACGGGACTCCATCCGCACCACATGCGGCTGACGCAACTGCAGCTCCGCCGCATCCTCGATCGTCACGATCCGCTCACCCGGCGGGATGAACCCCGACATCACGTTCAACGTCGTCGTCTTCCCGCTCCCGGTGCCGCCACTGACCAGCAGGTTGAGCCGGCCGTTCACGCACAACCGCAAGAACTCCGCCACTGCCGGCGTCAACGTGCCGAACCCGATCAGATCCGCCACCGAGAACGGGTCCACGGCGAACTTGCGCACCGTCAACACTGAACCGTCCAACGCGACCGGCGCGACCACTGCGTTCACGCGGCTCCCGTCGGGCAACCGCGCATCCACCATCGGTGAACTCTCATCGATCCGACGACCCACCCGAGCCACGATCTTGTCGATCGTGCGCCGCAGATGCGTCTCGTCCAGGAAGCGGACGTCGACCGACTGCAACAGACCCGCCCGCTCCACGAAGACCCGGTCCGGACCGTTCACCATGATCTCCGTCACCGACGGATCCCGCAGGAACGGCTCGATGGGACCATGCCCCAACACCTCATCGACGACCTCCTGGGCCAACCGCGCCCGATCCGTCACCGACAGAGGCGTCTCCTCCGCCTCCAACACGTACTGCACATTCACCCGGACCCGCTGCTCCAACTCCTGAGCGCCCAACTGCGGGTCATACAACTTCGGACCCAACTGATCGATCAGCGCCTGGTGCACCCGCACCTTCACCTCGCCCCGGCCCAGGACGGGTCGGCCGAGCTCGCTGCGGGCAACGTCGGCCACCGGCCGTCGGGCGGCGTCCAGACGGTCTCCGAGGTTCATCGCCCACCACCCCGTCGCAGTAGCCCTCGTAGGCCGGAGCGCCCGGCTCCGACGGGTTCGGGGTTCTCGGGGCCGCCCAGGAGAGCGGCCAGCTGGACGATTGCCCGGCTCACCTCGTGGCCGGGATGCTCTCGCACGATGAGACGGCCGCGGTTGACCGCTGCCGGTACGTCACCGCTCGAGGGGATCTGGACGGCGACCGGCGCCCCGACGGTGCCCTCGACGTCGTCCCGGTCCAGACCCACCTTGGCGTCCGCCCGGTTGAGCACGATGAGGCGAGCCTGGCTGGGGTAGCCCAACTGGTCGAGGGTATCGATGGAGACCTTGAGGTTCTTCAGGGCGGGCACGTCCAGTGTCGCGAGGAGGACCAAGCTGTCGCTGACGTCGAACGCCGCCAGAACGTGCTCGGTGATCGCCGGCGGAGTGTCGATGACGATGACGTCGTACATGGTGCGCAGGACGGCGACGAGCTCGGTGACGACCGCGGGCTCCGTGCGAGCGCTCTGACCGGGAGCGGTCGGGGCGAGCACGGCGTCCACGCCCGGGAGGGCGGAGGTGATCACCTGCCGCACCCCGTGCTCGTCCATGGATCCGGCCATCGGCAGCAGGTCGCTGATGGTGCGTTCGGGCACGAGCTGCAGGGCGATCGCGACGTCGCCGAACTCGAGGTCGAGGTCGATGATGCAGACGCGGGTGCCGCCGTCGCCGGCGATTGCCGCGGCGAGGTTGGTCGCGACCGTCGTCTTGCCGCAGCCGCCTTTGGCCGAGAACACCGTGACCACACGGGCGCCTCCACCCTCATGGCCGGCGCCGACCCGTTCGGCGATCCGTCGGCGACGGGACAGCTCGACCGATCGGCGGGCCGCGGCGACCACGGCGCCGAGGTCCTCAGGGCCGACGACCTCCCGCACTCCGGCTCTCAGCGCCTGCCCGAGCACCTGGACGTCGATCCGGCGCCGCAGGAGCACCATGCCGACGTACGGCCGTTCCACCTGCCAGGTGGTGGCCAGCTCGGTGGCCTTCGCAAGGTCGACCTCCGGGCCCACCACGACGAGCAGCTCCTCCGAGTGCTCGTCGAGGTCGTGCGCCACGGCGGCGAGACCGTCCACCCGGCGCACGTCCTCGCCGAGGGCGAAGGCCAGCGTGGCCGCGAACTGCTCGTCCGGTTCGACGATGAGGGTCACTTGACCACCCCGAACAGGCGACGGTCGTCCACGCCCTTGCCGGCTGTCGCCGACGCGCCGGAGCCGATCAGGGCAAAGGTCAGGGTGCCGGTCTGGGCTCCGTGGACCAGGTGTTCGGCCTGGTCCTGGGTGACGGCCAGGGTGAACAACGCGGTCGTGGTCTGCGTCGACACCGCTGTCCCACCGGCTGAGGAGCTCTCGGGGCCGACGGAGGTCCTGCTCGTGGTCGTCGTTGTGCCGACGGCGAGCACCTCGACCGAAGGGAGCAGCAGGCGGGTGGCGCGGCTGAACTCGTGCCGATCCTGCAGGTGGTCGCCGGCGGGGGTGGTGTCCGCCTTGTCGGTCTCCTGGACGTTAAAGGTGTCGAAGACGGCGACCTTCGAGCCGACGGTGACGAACGAGCCCACGTGGTCGGGATCCTCGAGCGCGACGGACACGGCGAACTTGCCTTCGGGCACGAGCAGGGTGCCCGCCGTCGTTCCGCGGGCTGCGAATCGGGTGCGCAGGACGAGTTCACCGGGCTGGATGACCGAGGTGGCGACGAGCTGGCCGTAACCCCCGTCGATGCTCGTGAGCACTCCGTCCGGAACGGCTGTCCGGGCAATGAGCTTCTGCACGATGAGCTTGTTCTCGACCGCCTTGTCCGCCGTGGTCCCGGCCGGGACCTCCTTCTCGGCGACATAGGCACGGACCGCCTCCTGACCGGCCAGGGCGCGCTGGTCCGCGGCGCGCGCGTAGCTCATCACGGCCAGCGCGCCGCCCAGAGCGATGAGCATCGCGACGATAGCCGCGAGGATGCGTCGGGTCATGACTGCCTTCCAGGACGTCGGTGGGATCGGGCTGTGGGGTGGTGATGAGGGAGTCGTGTCGGTGGACTGGACGCGGTCAGCCCGTCAGGGCGACGACCTTCGCGCCCATGCCGGGAGTGGAGCCGAGTTCGGCCGGTGGGGGAACGAGCGCCTGCGTGAACCAGCCGTAGATGCATTTGTCCGAACCGCTGCACAGGTCGCCGCCGGCAGGGGAGGAGACCTTGTTCGGGTGCGCCCCGGGCAGGTTGTATCCGCTCAGGTAGAACGCCGCCAGACCGACGATCCGATACGTCCCGCCCGCACCCATGCCCGACGCCTGGTCGTAGACCGGCAGGAAGAGAAGGGTGCCGACCCTGCTGGCGAGGGAGTCGGCGCAGGGGGAGGACGCGCCGACCCCGGGGTCGGCCGGCAGCGTGCCGCTGGGAGAGATCGTCAACGCGCACCCCGCGCCCGCTGCGAGCCAGCCGAACCCACCCGGCAGGTCCGCATAGGCACCGCCCGAGCTCGGGCAGCCGCCCCGCTCATTGGTGCTGTGCAGCTTCAACGCCACCTCACGCGCCGGGTACGGCGGGTAGGGCGGGGCCGGCGCATAGGATGTCCCGTTCGCTGTGGCGGCGTTCCATTCGCAGGCGGACAAGGTCACCGGCAGGGCGTTGAGGATCGTCGACGGTCCGCCCCACGCCGCCTGCGCGCAGGAGAGGACCTGAGTCCCGGCATATCCTGAGTTGCCCGCCAACGCCTGCGCGAACGAGGGCGGCAACAAAGTGCCACCACCGGCGCTGGAGGTGCCCGTGCGCACCTGGACCCAGCCCTGCACCCCCGACGGCGGGGCAGGACACTGCGTAAGAGTCGGCCCCACGGAGCCGGCGCATCCCGCCAGGGACGTGCTGCCCGACCCGCACACCGACAGCACCGCCGTCGAGCCGTCGTTGGCGTTGGCGTTCGCCATCGACTGCGCCTGACCGCCGGTGCTCGTGTCACACGCCGCCGATGTCGCACACGTCACCGCCACCGCCAACGCCGCCGCATCCGCCCCGTTCTGCACCTGACGCCGCTCGGCATACAACTGCCCGACATCCACGCTCAGCGCCGCCATCCCCAACATCACGCCACCGGCCGCCAGCACCGCGACCAGCGTCGCTGCGGCACCTCGGTCATCCTGGCGCCGCGCGCGGACCGTGCTCAGCCCCCACATCGCATGACCCCCCACCCGGTCAAAGCGACCGACCCTGGGATGGACCCGCCGAACAACCCACTCACGGCACTGATCGGGGTCAACATCGTGTACGTCGACGTCACCGTCACCGTCGCGTTCTGCCCCACCGCCGGTGTCGCCGGACACCCTGCTACCGACGTCGACACCGCCACCCCTGACGCAGCAGTCGACACCCGCCCGGCCGGGTTGGCCTGCCCCAACGCCGCCCAGCGCGCCCCCTCGCGCGCCGCCGCAGACACCGTCAACTGCACATTCAGCATCCGCCCGAAATCAATGATCCCGAACACCAGGAGCAACAACAGTGGCAACACGATCGCCATCTCCACCGCCGCCGCGCCGCCCTCACGGGCGGCATTCCCGCTCACAGCGCACCCGGCAGGGGGAACAGGCCCTGGACCGTCAGCCCGACGGCGGTCACCGCCCCCACGATCACGACGGCGATGAACGACACCATGAGCGCGTACTCGACGGCCGTAGCCCCTGTGCTCTGTCGCCGTGCGAGCTGCCGTGGTGCACGCATCCGGATCACCTCGATCTCGTCGGAAGTGGAGCATCGTGTGCGGGGGTCTGGCCGGGTGCCGCCGCCCTGCGGCGGCACCCGGCATCGGTCACAGGGACCCGGCGACCGTGGTGAAGATGCCGTTGAGGCTGGTGCCGATCAAGGTCACCGCGCCGATGATCACAACAGCGATCAACGACACCATCAGGCCGTACTCCACGGCAGTCGCACCGGTGTCGTCACGACGGATCTTGGCGATACGAGCGAGCATCATGCCCTCCAGGACAATCGGTTTGACGAGCGAGGGGCGTCACATCTGATCGCCCTCGGCACCATGAAACGCAGGGCTTCACGCTCAGGTGAAGAGTGATGACGCTCAATCACCCGATCGACGCAGCGTAATCAAAACCACACGTGACGTCGCGCATGATCATTACTCCGCGTTACCGAGATGGTGATCTGACCCGGTATCACCTGCGCACAGCACGATTCATCGGGGCGCACCGTGACCACAGTCAAATGTCGTCCGGCGAAACCCGTCGCGCGGCGATCGGGGGCGCGTCATGCCTATCGACGCGGCTTCGATGTCGTGGCGGTCCGCGACGCCATCAGCGATGCGGACCGCGCGGTTCACAACGATCGCCACACACGTGTCTTCCCGCTCAGCTCGCGGGGCTGTCTCGGCGGCCGCGCTCGCCGAGTCTCTGCTGGCGATCCTTGATGCCCGCTGGGGCGCTCACAGAGATGGCTGGTCCGCCTCGCACGGTGACGCTGCGTAGAACAAACGATGGGCGACCTCGCGCGACTACGGGGGGAAGTCGCGCGAGGCCGTTAGGATCAAAGTACGCCCTAACGCCCGATGTCGCAGAATTTCCCTGTGTATGAGGCCAAAAGAGACGTCACGATCTGATCTCAACCCCCTCTGTAGCCAGTCTGGGACCGTCAGTGATTGACGTAACCGTGAGTGTCGAGGTGTTGCGCCGGGCGGGTGGCCCCGGGCCGACTCGCTTGCGCGCCGAGGGGGCCTCTGTTGCTGTGGGGGTCTGGCGCACCCCAAGGAGCAGACCACCATGTCGACCCTCGAGCGGCGCCTCGCGGCCAAGGCCAACCAGCGGGCAGCCGCCTTCGTGCGGTTCCAGATGCTCGGCGACGCCGAGGCGATGCACGTGGTGCTGAGCGAGGCCGTGGAGAGCGACCACGCCCGGTTGGCCTTCGTCACGGCGCTCGCCTCGATCGCGTCCTCGGTCTCCACCGCGGCCCTGGGCCGCGAGGGGGCACTGGCCTACCTGCAGAACGTCGCCACCAGCAGCGCCGCGCTCAGCGAGGCCGACGACATCGACCGCTACTTCGACTGATTCACCGCGCCGCAGAAGGCGGCCGCCGCGACTCAGGCGTGCTCGGCGGCGTGCAGCGCCGCGCCGATGATGCCGCCGTCGTTGAGCAGGGTGGCCGGCACGATCGGCGTGCGCAGGTTCAGCAGCGGCAGGTACTTCGCCGACTTCTTGCTCACGCCGCCGCCCACCACGATCAGGTCGGGCCAGAGCAGGTTCTCGATCGTGGTGAAGTAGCGCTGCAGCCGCTTGGCCCACTGCTCCCAGGACAGATCCTCCCGCTCACGGGCGCTGTCCGCGGCGCGGCTCTCCGCGTCCTTGCCGCCCACTTCGATGTGGCCGAACTCGGTGTTGGGAACCACCTGACCGTCCACGATCAGCGCGCTGCCGATGCCTGTACCCAGGGTGGCCATGAACACGACGCCGTTGACGCCCTTGGCCGCCCCGTAGCGGCTCTCGGCCAGCCCGGCGGCGTCCGCATCGTTGATCACGGCGACCGGCCGTCCCAGCCGCTCGGTCAGCAGAGCGTCGACGTCGGTGCCGATCCAGGACTTGTCCACGTTCGCCGCGGAGCGCGCCACACCGTGCTGGATCACGGCCGGGAAGGTGACCCCGATCGGCAGGGTCCCCGAGCCGCTTCCGAACGGGGTCAGGATGTCCTGCACCACCGCGGCGACGGCCTCCGGCGTGGAGGGCTGGGGGGTGGGGATCCGCAGTCGCTCGGCGCGGAACTCGCCGCGCCCCAGGTCGACCGGCGCGCCCTTGATCCCGGACCCGCCGATGTCGATCCCGAAACCCACGCCGCTGCTCACCCGGCGCAGCGCAGCCACTGTCGTGGTCGCCATGCGGCACTCCCTCCGTCGCCCCGGGCAACCCTATGAGACGACCGGTGACTTAGGACACCACCAGAGCGACCTCGAACCCGGACGCCGTGCGCAGCACCACCCGATCGCCGGACGGCCTCGGCGCGGGCTCGGCAGCCGACGATCCGAGGGCCCGCACCGCGGCGGGCCGCGGCTCCATCCGGTGGAAGCCGTGTCGCAGCGCCTCCCGGGCGATCCGCACCATCCGGTCGTGCTTGCCGGCGCCGAAGGTGAGCCGACCCTGCACGCCGACCGGCGTCGTCCAGGGGCGGACGGCAAGCCGCAGCCGGGTGCCGCCCTGTGCCCAGCCCAACCCGTCGTCGTCCGCCGAGGGGTGCCAGCCCAGCCTGGCCAACAGCCAGGTCAGGGAGGCGGCGCAGTCGGCGTCAGGCACGGTGACCATCAACTCCTGCAGACCGGCCGCGGCGGCGACGGCGGTCGGGGCGCTGGCCCGGGATGCTGCGGTGAGCATCTCGAGCTCGCTGGTCTGCTGGCTCTCGACGTGGCGGACGGCCTCCTCGATCCGCTGGGCGAAGCGATGGCCGAAGCCGAAGGCCACCATGGCAGCCACCGCACCGATGATGGCCACGCCGAAGACCATGATCGAGACCGCGACCAGCCGGCCGCCGAGGGTCACCGGGAAGTGCTCGCCATAGCCGACCGTGGTGAGCGTCGCTGTCGCCCACCACAGGCAGTCGCCCCAGTGTTTGAGATTGGCCCCCGAGGCATCCCGCTCGAGCCGCCAGACCGCCGAGCCCCCGCTGATCACGATCGTCGCTGAGAGCAGGGACAGACCCACGGCCCAGCGACCCAGGTGGATCCACGGCGAGGCCTTCTTCACGCGCCGTATTGTGCTGGGTCGCGGGCGGTAGCGATAGGGACCGCGCGTGGGAGGCTTCTCCTCCTGCCGTACACCGGCTGGTCAGGGGCCGTTCACCGCTGGTTCAGGGCAGGGTGAGGATCTCGGCCCCGGCGTCGGTGACCAGCAGCGTGTGCTCGAACTGGGCGGTGCGTCTGCGGTCCTTGGTCAGGATGGTCCAGCCGTCGTCCCAGGACTCCCAGTCGTGGGTGCCCAGGGTGAGCATCGGCTCGACGGTGAACGTCATCCCGGGCTCGATCAGGGTGTCGAACATCGGCGCCGAGTCGTAGTGCGGGATCACCAGGCCGGAGTGGAACGCCGTGCCGATGCCGTGGCCGGTGAAGTCACGCACCACGCCGTAGCCGAAGCGCTTCGCGTAGGACTCGATCACCTTGCCGATCACGTTGATCTGACGCCCGGGCATGACCGCCTTGACGCCGCGCATCATCGCCTCGTGGGTGCGCTCGACCAGGAGGCGGGACTCCTCGTCGACCTCGCCGACCAGGTAGGTGGCGTCGGTGTCCCCGTGCACGCCAAGGCCGTCGACCACGAGGTAGGCGGTGATGTCGATGTTCACGATGTCCCCGTCGCGGAGCACCGTGGAATCGGGGATGCCGTGGCAGATGACCTCGTTCACGCTGGTGCACAACGACTTCGGGTACGGCGGCGCGGTGCCGTTGCCGGGGTAGCCGAGGGTGGAGGGGTACGCGCCGTGGTCGAGCAGGAACTCGTGCCCGATCCGGTCGAGCTCGTCGGTGGTGACGCCCGGAGTGATGTGTGCCGCGGCCACGGCCATCGCCTGCGCGGCGATTCTGCCCGCCACGCGCATGGCCGCGATGGTCTCGGCATCCTTGATCTCGGATCCGGTGAAGCGCTCGGCGCGTTGCTGGTCGACATACGGCGGACGGCGGATCGCGGCCGGGACCGGACGGCGCGGGCTGATCGCCCCCGGCGTGAGCGGGGGACGGGGGGCGCCGGTAGCAGCGGTCATGCCGGGGATTCTAGGCCGCGGTCGGGGGGCGTCGTGGCGACAGCTCACTGCCGGCGATCACCACAACGCTTGGAGGATCTCGGCTTCGGCGTTCAGGTAGTCCACTGCACCCCGCCGGTCCTGGTCGGTGACGATCGGCCGCGGATCGGTGGCCACGAGGTCGCGCCCGGCCACCGCGTAGACTACGGACCCGCCGGGCACCCGTTCCCCATGGACCACGCCGGTGCCCACCGGAGGTAGGTCGGCTGCCGCTGCCGGGACGAGATCGAGCTGCGCGATCGGGGGCCGTCCGGCGTCATGGGTTGGGCCGTCGGCGAAGAGAATGCCCGAAGTTGCCCGGTATCGGTGACGACGAGGGCGTGGCGCACTGTGGCAGCCGGCCCCGACCGACGTGCCCGCCGTGCTGCTCGGCGTGTGCGGAGCCAGCCGCGCAACGCGAGCCCCATCCCGCCGAGAGTCAGCATGAGCAATGTCGCGAAGGACGCCGTTCCTGCCGGTGGCCTGCGTAACGACGTCCTCGCCGGCCTCGGTGGTGAACTTATCCGGACCTCTTCGAGTTCCCAGGGGTAGTCAGTGATCACTGAGGTCACGGTGGCTTCGGCGCGACGGGTCGGCAGCAGCTCGGTCGCCGCCCCGGTGAGGGCGGGCCAACCGGCGAGGAGCAGGACGGCCGGGATCAGCAGGACCGCGATCGCGCGCCATTGCCTTCGACTGCGGCGCAGACGGTCACCGACGCGTGGAGCGCAGCGCACCATGCGGTCGCTGGTCGCCCAGGCGGAGATCGCGCTCCAGGTGAGATCGCCCGGTTCCCACGGACGCGGTGGGTAGCAGGCCCAGCAGAGGGCGCAGGCATTGTCGGAGCGCGGATCGGAAGCCCTGCTGCCCGCAGCGTGTCCTCATGTCGCCACGACCAGGTACGCCAGGGCACCGCCATCAGAGCCAGGAGCAGCCCGAGGCCCAGGACCACTCCCGCGAAGCCCAGGTTCTGGATGTGGAGCGGCAGGTCCGGCAACCCCCGCGCCGGGGTCACCACCTTCGTGTGCGTCAGGCCACCGAAGCAGCCGGACTCCTGGCGGCGTTCGATGCCCTGATAGGGATCGGACCAGACCAGCGTGCAGCCCTCGTCCCCCGGCACGATCCGCGCCGGGACTGTCGTGCCGGTCAGCAGCAGTCCGGCCAGGACGGCGAGCGGCACTGCCATCAGGATCGTCACGACCGCCGGCCAGGTGCGCCACGGCCGAGGCCGCCCGGCCGTCACCGTGACCTGGCCGCAGCATGCCGGTGACGTGCGCTGCGTCACGAGACTGTGCAGCAGGGAACCGTCCTCATCGCTCACGGCCAGCGCCACTGGGCTGCCGTTGCCGTCCTCGAAGAGGAACATCCGGTTCAGGTACACGTCACCGGTCTCGACCTCGTCGGCGAGCCGGACCCGTGTCAACCGCAATCCCACGTGGGTCAGGTCGATGGTCGTCCCAGAGCGCAGAACGAAGCTGATCCGGTCGTGGCCGACCGTGAGTCGACCTCCTTGTGCTCAGACCGGGTAAGGGGCGCTCATCAGCGTAGGGCGGCGTCACAGCTGAGAGTCCCTGTGTTGGCGACCGCGCGTCGTCGCCGCATCGTGAACAGGTGGACCGAGCCCAGGATGAGCGCGACGGGGGCAAATGCCAAGGCCAGCGCGGCCAACCACTCCTGCATCCGTCACCCGCAGTCCATGGTTGACGTAGCAGGCGGCGCTCGACATGCCGTTGACAGGGCGAGCCCGCGCGGCGGAACTCCCGGAGACGTTTCTGCAGGTCAACGCCAGGTCTGGCGGCATCGGGTGAGGTCACCTACTCTGCCCGCATGGAGCAGCCCCAGTACTGGTATAACACCGCTACCGGCCAGGTGGAGACCGAGGCGAACAGGTCCCGGGGTGAGGTGCTGATGGGCCCCTACCCGACCTTCGACGAGGCCGCGCGGGCCCTGCAGACCGCCCGCGAGCGCACCGAGAAGTGGGACGACGAGGACCGGCGCTGGAACGAGGGCTCCAGCGCGGACGACGACGCCTGACGGCTCACCCCTGGGCGCCGCGGGCGGCGCGAAGGTCACGCTCGCGGACGGCGTGCTCGTCGGTCCGGGCGTCGTAGTGCCACATCGCGGGCAGTGATGCGGCGGCCGCGCCGACCCCGCCGACGCAGAGCAGCCCACCTCCCACGATGGCCCGCCGCACGCCGAACGCGTCGGCCATCAGGCCTGCCCGCACCTGGCCGCCGAGCGGGCCGATCGAGTACGACAGCATCTCGATCCCGGCCAAGCGGCCGCGCATCCCGTCCGGGATGGTCTGGTTCCAGATCGTCGCCCGGAACAGGCCGCTGGTCATGTCGCAGGCTCCCGCGAGCACCAGTGCGGCCAGCACCAGCCACACGCTGGGCGCCGCGCCGGCCGCCGCCACGCACGCACCCCAGGCCGCCGCGGCCAGGATCACCGCACGGCCCTGGTGGTGCACCCGCCGGGTCCACCCGCTGGTCGCCGTGGCGAGCAGACTGCCCACCGTGCCGGCGGTGTAGAGCAGGCCGAGCAGGTCGGGTCGGTGCAGCACCGTGGAGGCGAAGGCGGGATAGATCACCTCGGGCATCGCCATGAACATCGCCACGATGTCGACCACGTAGGTGCCCATCAGCACCGGGCGACCGGTGGCGTAGCGCAGCCCCTCCGCGATCCGGGACAGGCTGGGCGGCTCGGTGTCGTCGGTGATCCGTACCGGGCGCAGCGCGGCGAACAGCGCGGTGGCGATCACCAGCCCGGCGACGTCCACGCCGTAGGCCCAGCCCAGCCCGGCGTGGGCGACCAGCAGCCCGCCGATCGCCGGCCCGGCCAGCAGCCCGACCTGGATGCCGAACGAGGACAACGCGACCGCCGCGGGCAATTCGTCATGCCTGACCACGCGAGGGAGCAGGGCCTCCCGGCTCGGCCGCTGCAGGGACTGTGCAGCGGAGAGCCCGGCCCCGAGGACATACAACACCCACACTCGCGGCCGGTCGAGCAGGGCGTTGCCGAGCAGCCCCGCCGTGAGCAGTACCTGGACCACGCCGGTGGCCACGAGTACCCGTCGTCGGTCGTAGTGGTCGGCCACCGCCCCGCCGTACAGGCCGAACAGCACCAAGGGCACCAGTTCGACCGCGCCCATCAGCCCCACCGCGAGATTGGACCCGGTCTGCTGGTACAGCTGATACGGCAGCGCCACGTAGGTGACCATGCCGCCGAGGTAGAACACCGTGCCGGCCAGCACGAGCAGCCGGAAGTCGCGCGATCCGCGCCACGGGGTCAGGTCCACAACGGGCCAGCCTGGCACCAGCGAAGAAAGCCTGTCACCGCGATATCCGCGGTCGGGTCAGCTCTCGAAGGAGTGCTCGGCGGCCGGGAAGGTTCCGCCGCGCACGTCGTCCGCGTAGGCCTTCGCGGCATCGAGCATCACCGTGTGCAGGTCGGCGTACCGCTTGACGAAGCGCGGTGCCTTGCCGGTTCGAAGGCCCATCATGTCCTGCCAGACCAGCACCTGCGCGTCGCACTCGGGGCCGGCGCCGATGCCGATCGTGGGGATCTCGAGAGCCTTGGTCACCGCCGATGCCGCAGCCACGGGCACCATCTCCAGCACGATCGCGAACGCCCCGGCCTCCTGCAGCGCCAGTGCCCCGGCCACCATCTCCTCGACGGCCTCCTCGCCGCGGCCCTGCACCCGGTAGCCGCCGAGCCCGTGCTCGGACTGCGGGGTGAACCCGATGTGGCACATCACCGGGATCCCGGCGCCGACGATCGCCTCCACGCTCGGCGCGACGCGCCGTCCGCCCTCGAGCTTGACCGCGTGCGCCAGGCCCTCTTTCATCATCCGCATCGAGGTGGCCAGCGCCTGGTCGGGGCCTGCCTGGTAGGAGCCGAAGGGAAGGTCTGCGACGACCAGGCAGTGCCGGGCGCTGCGGGTGACCGCGCGCACCAGCGGGATCATCTCGTCGACGGTGATCGGCACCGTGGTCTCGTAGCCGTAGACATTGTTCGCGGCCGAGTCGCCGACCAGCAGCACCGGGATGCCGGCCTGCTCGAACACCGCCGCCGCGTACTGGTCGTAGGCGGTGAGCATGGCGAACCGCTCGCCGCGCTGCTTCATCTCGCGCAGGTGGTGGATCCGGACCCGCCGGGGTGGCGGCACGGCTCCTGGGGCCGAGGCGTCAGGGACGACGACGCGCCCGCCGTAGGGATTCGGCTGCTCGCTCTGGTCGTTCATGGTTCCTCCGACGCCGGGGATGCGCTCAAGGCCGCGTGCCCCGCGACCCGTCGCCGCGGCAGCCTCGTCACATTGTCACGGCTTGTCGCCTGGGGCCGCATCCGTAGGCGTGATCGCGGTCGCACGCCGGGGCTTGGTGTGGCACTCTTGATCGAACATGATTAGTCGACATCGACTAATCGGTGGAGAGGGGCGTGAACATGGCGGACGACGGTCGCCGGGTCGCCAATCCGTTGGCACTGGCGGTGCTGGCCTATCTGACGCAGCGCCCGATGCACCCGTACGAGCTCGGACGCACCCTGAAGAGCAACGGCGATGCCCGCAGCATCAAGTACCGGCACGGGTCGCTGTACATGGTCTTCGCGCAGCTCGCCCGGGAGGAGCTGATCCGGCCCGTGGAGTCGGGAAGGCACGGCGGGAGGCCCGAGCGAACCGTCTATGCGCTGACCGATGCGGGCCGGGAGGAGCTGGGCAGCTGGCTGCGGGATCTGCTCGCCCGGCCCCGGCACGAGTTCCCGCAGATCGTGACGGCGCTGTCGCTCCTGGGCGCGCTGACGCCCGACGACGTCCTCGCCCAGCTGGACCGACGACTGCGCGGCCTGGACGCTCAGCGCCACGAGATCGACGCCGTCATCGCCGAGGCACGCGGTGTCGGCGTCCACGATCTGTACCTGGTGGAGGAGGAGTACCGCCTCGAGGTCCTGGCGGCGGAGACCGAGTTCTTCCGCCGGCTCCACCGTCGCCTCGCGGACCCGGCGACCGGCTGGCGGAACGCCTGGACGGGACATCGGGAGGACGGCGATCTGCGCCCTGACTCGGAGGTGACTCGATGATCCCCCCGGACATCACTGCGCACCACGTCGCATCGGGCGACGGCACCATGATCGGCTTCCAGTCGGTGGCCACCGGTGCTCGCCCCGGGTTGGTCCTGCTGCACGGCGCGATGGAGTGGTCCCACAGCCACCTCGAGCTGGCGCGGGCGCTCAGCGGACGCTATACGGTCCACCTTCCCGATCGTCGTGGCCGCGGCCGGAGCGGCGCGTACCAGCCGCCCTATCGCACGGCGCAGGATGTCGAGGACATGGCAGCGGTCCTGTCTGCGACCGGGGCTCGACTCGTGATGGGGGTCAGCTCGGGCGCCCTGGTGTGGCTGCACACGTTGCTGGCCGTCCCGACCGTCGAGCGAGCGGTGCTCTTCGAACCGCCGCTGCTGCGCGACCTGGACCGGGCCGCCGCCCTGGTCGCCAGGGTCGCGCGGGAGATCGAGGACGGCGACCTCGACGCGGCGCTGGTGACCGGCATGCTCGGTGCCGAGATGGGGCCTGCGGCGATGCGCCGGCTCCCACGCGGGCTACTGACCCGGCTCACGGCCTGGGGCGCGGGACACGAGCAGCGTCGCCTCGCCGCGCGACCTCGTGACGGCTACGTAACCATGCGGGACCTCGCGCCCACGCTGCGCCAGGACTTCGCGCTGGTGGCCGCCACCTCGGGGCGGCTGGACCTCTTCCAGGACGTGAGGGCCCGAGTGCTCCTGCTCGGTGGGGCGAGGAGCCCCGACTACCTCCGCCAGGCCCTGGACGCGCTGGAGCGGGTGCTGTCGGCCGTCGAGCGGGTGGAGCTGCCCGGCGTCGGCCACGAGGTGACCGGGAACGCCGACCGCCGTGGCCGTCCCGAGAGGGTGGCTCCCCTGGTGGAGGCCTTCCTCGGCGGGTGAGCCGCGGCTGCGGCTACGAGCGGTCCTCGCGCCACCGGGAGGTGATCGGCAGCCGCCGGTCCCGCCCGAAGGCCACCGGGGAGATCTTCGGGCCGGGGGCCGACTGGCGTCGCTTCCACTCCGCCCGGTCGACCATGGTGACCACTCCGTCGATCATGGCCGCGGCGAAGCCGTCGGCGAGCAGCTCCGACCGTCCGTGCGCGCCCTCGACATACCGCTCCAGCAACGGGTCGAGTTCCTCGTACGGCGGCAGCGAATCCTGATCGGTCTGGCCCGGGCGCAGCTCCGCCGACGGCGGCTTGCTGATCGAGCGCTCCGGGATCGGCGGGGTTTCGCCGAGCCGCTCCGCCTCGGCGTTGCGCCAGCGAGACAACGCCCACAGCAGTGTCTTGGGCACGTCCTTGACCGGGTTGTAGCCGCCGACCGAGTCGCCGTAGATGGTGGAGTACCCGACCGACAGCTCGGACTTGTTGCCCGTCGTCAGCGCGAGGTGCCCCTCCTGGTTCGACAGGCCCATCAGGACGACGCCGCGCACCCGGGCCTGCAGGTTCTCCTCGGCGATCCCGCTCAGGGCCACGGCGTCCAGGAAGGCCTGCACCATGGGCGCGATCGGCACCACCCGATAGTCCAGGCCGGTCCGCTTGGCCAGGTCGGCGGCGTCGTCCTTGGAGTGGTCACTGGAGTAGACCGAGGGCATCGAGACCCCGACCACGTTCTCGGCGCCGACGGCGTCGCAGGCGATGGCGGCCACCAGGGCCGAGTCGATCCCACCCGACACGGCGACGACGACCGAGCGGAACCCGTTCTTGCGCACGTAGTCCCGCAGCCCGACCACCAGCGCGCGGTACACCTCGGCCTCGCCGTCGCGCTCCTCGGCGATCGTCGCCGGAGCCTGCAGCGTGACTTCGGGGGAGTAGGCCGGAACCGGCTCGTGAGTGATCGTCACGTGCCGCACGCCGTCCACCTCGGGTGGCGCCGTGTGCCGGGCGTCGACCGGAAGGTCGAGGTCGACCACGAGCAGGGCCTCGTCGAACTGTGGCGCCCGGGCCCGCACCTCACCCGCCGCGGAGACCACGATCGAGTCCCCGTCGAAGACCAGGTCGTCCTGCCCGCCGACCATGTTCACGTACGCGAGCGCACAGCCTGCCTGGGCGGCGCGGCGAGTGACCAGTTCCCGGCGGACGTCGTCCTTCTCGCGCTCGTAGGGCGAGCCGTTCAGCACCAGCAGCAGCTCGGCGCCCGCGGCGCGGGTCAGTGCGACCGGGCCGCCCTCCTGCCACAGGTCCTCACAGATGGCGATCGCGACGTCGACGCCGCGCACGCGCACCACGGTCAGGTCGCGCCCGGGCACGAAGATCCGGAACTCGTCGAAGACGCCGTAGTTGGGCAGGTGGTGCTTGGCGTAGCGGGCGACCACCTCACCGCCCACCAGCACCGCGGCGCAGTTCTGCGGCTCGCCCTTGGGCACCCCGACCCGGACGGCGGGCGCCACGTTGTCACCGTGCCCGTCGCCGTCGCGGTCCACCCGGTCGAGGTAGCCCACCACTACCGGCAGGTCGCCCAGCCCGTCGGCGGCCAGGTCCGCGGCGAGCGCCTCCAGCGCGTGCCGGCTGGCATCGACGAAGGAGGTGCGCAGGGCGAGGTCCTCTACCGGATACCCGGTGAGCACCATCTCGGGGAAGGCGGCCAGGTGGGCGCCGGCGTCGGCGGCCGTACGGGCCCAGCGCCGGACCAGGGCGGCGTTGCCGGCCAGGTCGCCGACGGTCGGGTTCACCTGGGCCAGGGCCAGGCGCAGCTGAGTCATGCCAGCGAGCCTAGGAGACGAACCGCGGCGTCAGCGGCGGGTTCCAGGTCTCGCCGTTGCTGGCCTTCACCGCACCGACGACGTGCAGGATGCCGGCGAACAGCAGCACCGCGGCGTAGGTGAGGAACCCGATCAGGACGAACATCAGCGGCACCGAGATGATCAGGCCGATCCCGGTGATGATCTGCACGTTGAGCGAGTTCGCCGCATTCCGGCGCACGAACGCGCCCCGATCCTTGTACAGCAGATAGATCACGAGTGAGGCGACGAATCCCAGGGTGCCGGCGCTGAGCAGCATGGCTCCGAGCGGCACCACGTGCGAGAGCGTGCCCCACTGTCGCTCCTCTGCGGGAGACAGTTGCGGGGTGGGGGCGCCGTACTCGGGCTGGTTCGTGGTCATGGCCTCTGTCGTCCTCGCTCGGCGGGCGGTGGTGGTACGCAGCCACTCTAAAGGCGGCTGTCCGACCGGCCGATGCGAGGTTGTCGAACGTTGTCCGATACCCTGGACCACAGCGGGCCCGCCCAGTTCTGCCTCGGGCCCACTTCTCGCACCGTCGAAGCCCTTGCGCCGCGACCCAGTAGAGAGTCGCGCCGGGCAGAACGCCCCGCTATCGACCGTCGCGGTCGATTGTTCATCGGAGTCACCCCTTCACCATGTCAGACACCACCTTCCGCGCCCTTGGCGTGCCCGCAGTACTGGCCGACGTCCTCGCCGGCCAGCAGATCACCGTCCCGACCCCGATCCAGGCAGTCACACTGCCGGATTCCCTGGCCGGCCGGGACGTGCTGGGCCGTGGCCGCACCGGCTCCGGCAAGACCTACGCCTTCGTGCTCCCGCTGCTCGCCCGCCTCGCTGCCAGCGGCGCCCCGCGCCGTCCGCACCTGCCGCGGGCGCTGATCCTGGCCCCCACCCGTGAGCTGGCCGTGCAGATCGAGGCGGCGATGGCCCCGCTGGCCAAGCCGCTGGGGCTCACCTCGCGCACCATCTTCGGCGGCATCCGTCAGCAGCCCCAGGTGAATGCGCTGCGGGCCGGCGTCGACATCCTGGTCGCCTGCCCCGGGCGCCTGGAGGACCTGCTGCGCCAGCGGCACCTGCGCCTGGATGCGGTCGAGGTGACCGTGATCGACGAGGCCGACCACATGTCCGACCTGGGCTTCTTGCCCGGCGTGCGCCGGATCCTCGACCTGACCCCCGACAGCGGCCAGCGGATGCTGTTCTCGGCCACTCTCGACGCGGCCGTCGACGTGCTGGTGAAGGCCTACCTGCACAAGCCGGTGACCCACCAGGCCGATTCGGCCACCTCGCCGATCTCGACCATGAGCCACCACGTGCTGCATGTCAGCCAGGAGGCGCACCTGCCGGTGCTGGTCGACCTGGCAGCGGCCCCCGGCCGCACGGTGATCTTCACTCGCACCAAGCACCGCGCCAAGCGTCTGGCCAAGCAGCTCAATGCCTCGGGCGTGCCCGCCGTCGAGCTGCACGGCGACCTCAGTCAGGGGGCACGCACCCGCACGATGGAGGCCTTCCACTCCGGCGCTGCCCGCACCCTGGTGGCCACCGACATCGCCGCCCGCGGCATCCACGTCGACGACGTGGGCCTGGTCGTGCACGCCGACCCGCCGGGGGAGGCCAAGGCCTACCTGCACCGCTCCGGCCGGACCGCCCGCGCCGGCGCCAGCGGCACCGTGATCACGCTGATGACGGATGCGCAGGTGCGCGAGGTGCGCGACCTGACCCGCCGGGCGGGCGTCTCCGCGACCACCACCCGGGTCACCTCGAGCCACCCGTTGCTGCGCGAGCTCGCCCCGGGTGAGCGGTTGCTCACCGGCGGCTTCGTCACCGCGGTCCCCGAGCAGCGCCTGTCGAACCGTCCGCGGCGGGCTCCCGGCGGCGCGCCTGCCGCCGGGTCGGGCCGCCCGGCGGCAGCGCCGCGCGGCGCCCGGCGCCGGCCCAACGGTGCGGCGGCGTTCTCGGCCGGCGCCCGCAGTGGATCACGCCGCAGCCGCTGAGCAGCCGCTGATCAGGGACAGCGCCGGGCCGGACGTCGCGTCCTGACACGGCGCTGTCACATGGGCCGACTAGCCTGGGTCCGGCAACGGCGACGGGCGAGCTGGGAGTGACCGTGGACAGACAGCAGGAGTTCGTGCTCCGCACCCTGGAGGAGCGCGACATCCGGTTCGTGCGGCTGTGGTTCACCGACGTGCTGGGCTCGCTCAAGTCGGTCGCCGTGGCGCCCGCCGAGCTGGAGGGCGCCTTCGCCGAGGGCATCGGTTTCGACGGCTCGGCGATCCAGGGCCTGGCCCGGGTCTACGAGGCGGACATGCTGGTCAGACCCGACCCGTCGACCTTCTCGGTGCTGCCCTGGCGCGGTGATCACCAGGGCACCGGCCGCATGTTCTGCGACATCCTCACCCCGGACGGCGAGCCGACCCTGGCCGACCCCCGGCACGTGCTCAAGCGTGCGCTGGAGAAGGCCGCCGGTCACGGGCTGACCTTCTACACCCACCCCGAGATCGAGTTCTACCTGCTCAAGGACGAGCCCGTGCGCGGGCGCGCCCCGGAGCCGGTCGACCAGGCCGGCTACTTCGACCACGTCGCCCGCGGCACCACGCACGACTTCCGGCGCGCCGCGATCGGCCTGCTGGAGTCGATGGGCATCTCGGTGGAGTTCAGCCACCACGAGGGCGGCCCCGGGCAGAACGAGATCGACCTGCGCTACGCCGACGCGCTGAGCACCGCCGACAACATCATGACCTTCCGTACGGTGATCAAGGAGGTCGCGCTCGAGCAGGGTATCTACGCCACGTTCATGCCGCGGCCGTTCGCCGACCACCCCGGCTCGGGCATGCACACGCATCTGTCGCTGTTCGAGGGCGACCGCAACGCCTTCCACGAGGCCGGCGCCGAGTACCAGCTGAGCGCGGTGGCCCGGCACTTCATCGCCGGCCTGATCACCCACGCCGCCGAGATCACCGCGGTGACCAACCAGTGGGTGAACTCCTACAAGCGGCTCTGGGGCGGCGGTGAGGCGCCGGCCTACGTCTGCTGGGGCCATAACAACCGCTCCGCCCTGATCCGGGTGCCGATGTACAAGCCGGGCAAGCCCAACTCCACCCGGATCGAGTACCGCTCGCTGGACTCGGCCTGCAACCCCTACCTGGCCTACGCCGTGATCCTGGCCGCCGGGCTGAAGGGCATCGAGGAGGGCTACGAGCTCCCCGACGGCGCCGAGGACGACGTGTGGGCGCTGACCGACTCCGAGCGCCGGGCCCTGGGCATCAAACCGCTGCCGAGCAACCTCGAGGCGGCGATCGAGATCATGCAGGACTCCGAACTGGTCGCGGAGACCCTCGGCGAGGGGCTGTTCGACTTCTTCCTGCGCAACAAGCGCCAGGAGTGGTGGGACTACCGGCATCAGATCACCGCCTTCGAGCTGGACCGCTACCTTCCTGTGTTGTGAGCCCACACCTTCTGATCGTCGTCCACGAGTCGTACGCGGGCCTCGGTCGGTTGGGAGACCTCGGCGGGTCCCGACTCGACGAGCGCCGCCCCGATCAGGGCCAGGGTCTGCCGCAGGACTTGTCGGACTACGACGGGCTGGTCGTCCTTGGCGGGTCGATGGCTGCCTGGGAGGACGATGCCGCGCCGTGGCTTCCCGCCACCCGGCGGCTGATGGCGCACGCGGTCGAGCGGTCGCTGCCGACCCTGGGCATCTGCCTTGGCGCCCAGCTGCTCGCCATGGCCACTGGCGGCGAGGTCGGCCGGGGCGAGGCGGGGCTGGAGGTCGGCCTGGTCGAGGTCACGGTCACCGGGGCGGCGGCCGGGGATCCGTTGCTCGGCCCGGTCACGGCCCGGCTCGGCGATGGCTTCGCCGTGCCGCACTGGCACCAGGACGCGATCACCCGGCTGCCTGCCGGCGCGGCGCTCCTGGTCACTGCACCGCGGTACCCGCTCCAGGCGTTCCGGATCGGTGAGGCGGCGTGGGGGCTGCAGTACCACCCCGAGGTCACCGCGGTGGACTGGCGCGACTGGATGGACGACGGGCACGGCGCGATCCGCACCGAGGGTCTGCATCCCGACGAGCTCACCGCCGAGATGGCCGGTGCGGAGCCGCACCTGGTCGCCCTGGCGGAGGTGCACGCCGCGGCCTTCGCCCAGGTTCTCGCCGCGCGATGAAGGGCTGCGCGAGGTGGCGATAAGCAGGGAACGCTCCAGCACCCCCGGCGCCCGCCTGGCCCGGCTCGGCTTCGGCGATCCCGAACGCGCGGCCACCCTGCTTGCCGATCCCGCGATCGCCGGCCTGGTCGACCCGCTGGAGGATCTGTTCGACGACGGTGTCCTCAGCGCGCTGGGGGAGGCCCCCGACCCCGACCGGGCCCTGCTCGCTCTGGTCCGGATCCTGGAGGAGCTCAACGGGCGTCGCGAGGCCCACGTCGATGCCAAGCCGGCCCGCCTGTTGGCCATGCTGCGGGCAGGCGGCCCGGCGCGTTCGCGGCTGCTCGCCGTCCTGGGCGCCTCGGCCGCGCTCGGCGACCACCTGATCCGCCATCCCGAGCACTGGACCGTGCTCACCGATGACGGTCTGGGCGCGGTGGACGCCGCGCTGCTGACGGCGGTCGGCGCCGATCCGACGGCGCCGGCGCCGGTCGCCTCACTGCCGGTCGCCGCGGCCACTGACGCACTGCGGGTGGCCTACCGGCGTCGACTGCTCTCGATCGCCGGCCGCGACCTGGTGTCCGCCGACCCGGTGCAGGACCTGCCGTCGGTGGCCCGGGACCTGGCCGACCTGGCCTCGGCGGCGTTGGAAGCGGCGCTGGCGATCGCCCGTTCCGAGCTGCCGAAGAAGGCCGCGCCGTGCCGGATCGCGGTGATCGGCATGGGCAAGTGCGGCGGCCGGGAACTGAACTATGTCAGCGACGTCGACGTGATCTACGTGGTCGAGCCGGTCGATGGTGGCGACGAGACGGCGGCCCTGGCCACCGGCGCCAAACTGGCGGCGGCGCTGGCCCGGGCCTGCTCGGCCTCCACCGCCGAGGGCACGCTCTGGCCGGTGGACGCCGCGCTGCGGCCGGAGGGCAAGGCCGGCCCGCTGGCACGGACCCTGCGCAGTCATGTGAGCTACTACGAGCGCTGGGCGCAGACCTGGGAGTTCCAGGCCCTGCTCAAGGCGCGGGTGGTGGCCGGTGACCGCGAGCTGGGCCGGGCCTATCTGGACGCCATCGCACCGATGGTGTGGCGCGCCGCCGAGCGGGAGAACTTCGTCGAGGACGTGCAGGCCATGCGCCGGCGGGTGGAGCAGCATGTGCCCGCCCGGGAGGCCGCACGCCAGCTCAAGCTCGGGCCGGGTGGACTGCGGGACGTCGAGTTCAGCGTGCAGCTGCTGCAGCTGGTGCACGGCCGGATCGACCCGAGGTTGCGCACCGGCAACACCCTGGAGGGCCTGGAGGCGCTGAGCGCGTACGGCTACGTCGGCCGCGACGACGCCGCCGAGCTCGACCGGGCCTACCGGTTCCTGCGCACGCTTGAGCACCGGATCCAGCTGCACCGCCTGTTGCGCACCCACGTGGTGCCGGACGGGCGAGACGACCTGCGTTGGATCGGGCGCTCCTTCGGCATGCGACGCTCGCCGGCAGAGGAGCTGGAGGACCTGTGGCGCCGGCACGCCCTCGAGGTGCGCCGGCTGCACGAGAAGCTGTTCTACCGCCCACTGCTCGCCGCGGCCGCCCGGCTCACCACCGATGAGGTGCGGCTGACCCCCGAGGCGGCGAACGCCCGGCTGGCCGCCCTCGGCTACCGCGACCCGGAAGGCGCGATGCGCCACCTGGCGGCGCTGACCGCGGGGGTCAGCCGCCGAGCCGCCATCCAGCGCCAGCTGCTGCCGGTGATGCTCGGCTGGTTCGCGGACGGCGCCGACCCGGACGCCGGACTCCTCGCCTTCCGCCGGGTCAGCGACGACCTGGGCACCACCCACTGGTACCTGAAGATGCTGCGCGACTCCGGGGCGGCGGCCGAACGGATGGCCCGGGTGCTGGCAGCCAGCCAGCTGGTCGCTCAGCTGCTGCAGCGCGGGCCGGAAGCGGTCACCATGTTCGGCGAGGACGCTGAGCTGGCCCCGCGCTCGCGGGAGGAGTCCGTGGCTGCGGTGAACCGGGCGGTCGACCGGTACCCCGACGACGCGCACGCCGCCGCGGGTGCCGCCCGCGCCGTCCGCCGCCGGGAGATCCTGCGCACCGCGATCGGCGACATCGCCGGGCGGCTCTCCCTCGATCAGGTCGGTCGGGCGCTGTCCGACGTGGCGGTGGCGACGCTGGACGGCGTGCTGCGCGCGGCGTCCGAGCAGGTGGCCCGACAGCACGGCGGGGTGCTGCCGACCCGGATGCTGGTGGTCGGAATGGGCCGGCTCGGCGGCGGTGAGCTCGGCTACGGCAGCGACGCCGACGTGCTGTTCGTGCACGACCCGGTCGAGGGCGCCGACGAGCGGGCGGCGCACGACGCGGCGATGACGGTGGCCGGTGAGCTGCGCCGCCTGCTCGGCGCGCCGGGGCCCGACCCGGCGCTGGAGGTGGACGCCGACCTGCGCCCCGAGGGCCGCAACGGACCGCTGGTGCGCACCCTGGACTCCTACGCGCGCTACTACGAGCGCTGGTCGCTGACCTGGGAGTCGCAGGCGCTGACCCGGGCGATCCCGGTGGCCGGGGACGCCGAGCTGGCCGAACGCTTCCTCGCCTTGATCGACCCGCTGCGGTGGCCGGCCGAGGGCCTGGACGAGAGCGCGGTCCGTGAGATCCGCCGGATCAAGGCCAGGGTGGAGGCCGAGCGGCTGCCACGAGGGGCCGACCCGCACCGCCACCTCAAGCTGGGCCGCGGGGGCCTCTCCGACGTGGAGTGGACGCTGCAACTGCTGCAACTGCAGCACGCGGGGCGGGTGCCGGCGCTGCGCACGCCGTCCACGGTGGCCGGGCTGGTCGCGGCGACCGAGGCGGGGCTGCTCTCGGCCGAGGACGGCGCCGAGCTGTTGGCGGCCTGGCGGCTGGCCTCCCGGGTGCGCAACGCCACGGTGCTCTGGCGGGGCAGGTCCTCGGACGCGCTGCCGACCAAGCGGATGGAGCTGGAGGGCGTGGCCCGGATCGTCGGGTACCCGCCGGGATCGGCGGCCCAGCTCGACGAGGACTACCAGCGGACCACGCGGCGGGCGCGGGCGGTCGTCGAACGCGTCTTCTACGGATGAGCTACCTGAAGTCAGCCGGAGGGATCAGACTGGACGCATGCCCTCCAGTCTGTCCGACCTCGATCCGTTGTGGCTGAACGAACCTCGCCGGTGGCGGCGTTCGGGTGACGAACTGTTGCTGACCACCGACCCGGACACTGACTTCTGGCGCCACACGCACTACGGTTTCATCCGCGACAGCGGGCACCACCTCGGCGTGCGAGTGCCGGGGGAGTTCGTCGCCGAAGTGGCCCTGCACGGTGAGTTCCGCGACCAGTTCGACCAGGCCGGGCTGATGGTGCGGATGGACGCCGAGCGCTGGGTCAAGTGCGGCATCGAGTTCGTCGACGGCGGCGCGACCGTGGGTGCGGTGGTCACCCACGCGGTCTCGGACTGGAGCGTCACCCCGCTGGGCGCCGCACCGGAGTGGCTCGGCCTGCGGCTGAGCCGGAGCGGGGACGCGCTGACCGTCGAGTACTGCCTGGACGGCCTCTCGACGGACGCCGGTGCGTGGGCGATGCACCGGATGGCGTTCCTGCCACCGGCGTTGCCGGTCTCGGTGGGCCCGATGGCGGCCTCGCCGAAGGGCCAGGGCTTCGACGTCCGCTTCCGCGACTTCGCCGTCCGCCCCGCCTGACCCACCCGGCCCCCGACCCGACCCGACCCCGACCCCGACCCCGACCCCGACGCGATCAACCCCCGGACAGAGGTCAGGAGCGGCCTCGCAACGCGCGGTAGCGGCGGATCAGGGCGTTGGTCGAGGAGTCGTGAGCCAGCTCAGGCGCAGCCGACGCGGTCAGCTCGGGGGCGATCCGGCCGGCCAACACCTTGCCCAGTTGCACGCCCCACTGGTCGAAGGAGTTGATCCCCCACACGATGCCCTGGGTGAACACCTTGTGCTCGTAGAGCGCGATCAGTGAGCCCAGGGCGAACGGGGTCAGCTTCTCGCCCAGGATCGTCGTGGTCGGCCGGTTGCCCTCGAAGGTCTTGTGCGCCACCAGGGCTCCGGTTGCTCCTTCGGCGGCCACCTCCTCGGCGGACTTGCCGAAGGCCAGCGCCTCGGTCTGGGCGAAGAAGTTGGCCATCAACAGGTCGTGGTGCTCGCCGACCTCATGTCCGGGGTGGGCGAAACCGATGAAGTCCGCAGGGATCAGCCGGGTGCCCTGGTGCAGCAGCTGGTAGTAGGCGTGCTGGCCGTTAGTGCCCGGGGTACCCCAGACCACGGGGCCTGTGGCGTAGTCGACCCGGGTGCCGTCGATCGTGACCGACTTGCCGTTGCTCTCCATGTCGAGCTGCTGCAAGTAGTCGGCGAACTGATCGAGGTACTGGGTGTAGGGCAGCACGACGTGGGTGTCGGCACCGAGGAAGTTGTCGTACCAGATGCCCAGCAGGCCCATGAGCGCGGGCGCGTTCTCGCGGTAGGGCGCGGTGCGGAAGTGCTCGTCGATCGCCCGGAACCCGGCCAGCATCTCGCCGAAGCCGTTGGGGCCGATGGCGATCATCACGGACAGGCCGACCGCGGAGTCCATCGAGTAGCGCCCGCCGACCCAGTCCCAGAAGCCGAACATGTTGGTGGTGTCGATGCCGAAGGCCTCCACTTCTGCGGCGGCGGTGGAGACCGCAACGAAGTGCTTCGCCACCGCCTCGGGGGGCCCTAGGCGGTCGAGCAGCCAGCTGCGCGCGGTGGCCGCGTTGGTCATCGTCTCCTGGGTGGTGAAGGTCTTGCTCGCCACGATGAACAGGGTGGTCTCGGCGTCCAGGCCGGCGGTCTTCTCGGCCATGTCGTCGCCGTCGACGTTGGAGACGAACCGCACGTCGAGGCCGTTCTGGGCGTAGGGCCGCAGTGCGAAGGTGGCCATCGCCGGGCCCAGGTCCGACCCGCCGATGCCGATGTTCACCACGGTGCGGATCGCCTTGCCGGTGTGGCCCTTCCACTGCCCGGCACGGACCTCGTCGGCGAAGGTCGCCATCCGGGCCAGCACCTCGTGCACCCCCGGGACGACGTTCGCGCCGTCCACCTCGACCTCGGCGTCGGCGGCCGCACGCAGGGCGGTGTGCAGGACGGCGCGGTCCTCGGTGACGTTGATCTTCGCGCCGGTGAACATGCGTTCCGTCGCTCCGCGCAGGTCGACCGCCTCGGCGAGGGCGACCAGGAGGTCCAGGGTCTCGGCGGTGACCCGGTGCTTGGCGTAATCGATGTGCAGCCCGGCGACGTCGAGGCCGAACCTGTCGGCGCGGCCGGGGTCGCTCGCGAACAGGTCGCGCAGGTGGGTGTCGCGGACGGCGTCGGCGTGCGCGGCGAGCGCGCGCCAGGCGGGCAGGGTGCTGACGAGAGGTGTGGTCACGCACCTACCCTGCCGTCTTCCACCCCGGTCAGGCCAGTGACCACGACGTGACGTCTCTCGACTCAGGTGATCTTTCCCGTCTTCGGGTTCCACTCGGCGGTGACCGGGGCGCCGGGCACTCCCTTGGCGTCCTGCGGGTGGTAGGCGAAGCCGATGCCCCTGCAGGCCAGGGTCACGCTCTCGGTGACCCCGGCCTGCTCGCCGGCGTCGAACACCGAGGTGACCACGACGTCGTCGAGGGTGACGACCAGGAACGTCGGGGTGCCCTTGCCCTCCCGGGCAAGGGTCAGCACGGCCCGCACCAGGTGCTTTCCCTGTGCACAGGACCTGGCGAGGATCGGCGAGGCCCTGTCGTAGAGCGACATGGCCGGCAAGCAGTACCTGCTGGATCTCTTCGCGGCCGGCTTCCCGGTGATCCCCACCGTCGACCGCCAGGAGGACCTGGGCCGGCTGCCCGTGGTGGACACCTACGTGGTCAAGCCCAAGGCCGGCGCGGACTCCGTCGGGCCGGCCTTCCTCACCCGGGCCGAGGTGGAGGGCCTGACCCAGGACGGGAGCCTCCTGGTGCAGCCCCGGATCGAGTTCGCCTACGAGGTCTCGTTCTACGTCGTCGACCGTGCGTTCCAGTACGCGCTCTCCGCGCCCCGCGCCCGACCAGCGCTAGGCCCTGGAGTGGTACGAGCCCACGGCGGCGGACCTGGCCTTCGCACGACGGTTCGTCGACTGGAACGACATCGACCACGGCGTCCAGCGGGTCGACGCCTGCCGCGCTCCCGGCGGGGAACTGCTGCTGGTCGAACTGGAGGACCTCAATCCCTACCTCTCCCTGGACCTGGTGCCGGACCGGACCCCGGAGATTCGTGGCGGCCCTGACGATGGCACTTCACCGGCTGCTCGCCGCCGATGGCTGAGGTCGCCCGGGGGACCCAGGATGGTCATGCGTGACGTGTCCACCGATGGGCTGGCCGACGAGTCACGTCATCGCGGGCTCTCTGTCCGCTCAGGGAGGTTGTCAGCCTTCGTGGTACAGCGTGCCTCCAGTGACGTTGGCGATCTCGCCGTAACCCATCTGGCCGTCGAACAAGATCGCGCCCGTCGGGCCCGTCACCGTCAGGTAGGCCACAGCCGGACGCACCTGCGAGCGGGTCCGCTCCATCCTCCAGACGCCCGTGCCAGCGTCCCGGGCGTGGTACTTCGAGTACGCCAGCGGGCCATCACCGGTCCACGTGGCCGTCGCGGTGAGCGGGATCGTCTCGCCTGTGGAGACCTCCTCCCCGGTCTCCGGGTCGACCACGTACACCTCGGCCGTGCACTGCATGTCGAGCGTCGCGGCGTCCAGAGCGGAGGTGTACGTGAAGGTGTAGTCGGTCTGGGAGATGCACCACAACTCCTGCGGACCCTCGGTGGTCATCATGCCCATCGCGACCACGGCCGGCTGCGCCATCCGCACCGGCTTCTGGCCGGCCACCCGCAGCATCGACTGCGCATCCGCGCCCATGACGGCCACGGCCTGCGGCGTCCCGAGCGGCACCTCCTGCTCGCTGAACCAGTCAGCCTGCGCCATGACCCCCGTGAACGAGTACGACTCGTGGTACGTCGTGGTCGCCACCGCCGGCACCGCGGCCATCACAGCCAGCACCCCGGCCACGGCCAGCATTCCAAGGTTGCGTAACGATCTCATCGTCCGACCCTCCTGCTCCGAGAAGCGCCTTCGCGAGAGCGGATCGGTGCGCGAGCAGGTGGGCCGTAACGGTCGGTTCGAGTCCAGCATGGCTGGGCGGGAGACCGGGGTACTGGCGTGACCGGTGGCGACATCGCACGCTCCCTCGTCGACGACGCTACGCGCGGCCCCCCATCCTTGAAGTGAGCCGTTGGTCACCGTTCGGGGTCTGCGCTGCCCGGCTCACCGGAACACACGGCAATACCAGTGCGCCGCGACGGGAACTGGTGGCCTCCCGTCAAGAACCTTCACGGGAGGCCACCACGCCTCGAGGACTGGTCGACGATCCGCTCGTTGACCACGGACTCCTGCCTGGTCATGGCGCGGCTGTGTCGGAGACGGCCTCGAACGCCACCGGAGGGGCCGACGGAAGATCACCGATCAGCGACAGGATCGGCTCCACCCCGGCAACGTCATCGACCACCGCCACCTGCGACCTCGTGCACGTGCCCATCGATCCCGACGTAGACGGTCATCCCGGGCCCCTTACCGAACTCGAAGACAGACCCCTGGACTGTCCCGTCCTCGGAGCCGAGCACGAAAGGGGGCCCGGCCGACAGAGCGTCGGTCAGCCGCCCGATGACCATCAGATGTCGTAGTACAGCTCGAACTCGTGCGGGTGCGGGCGCAGCCGGATCGGGTCGACCTCGAGCGTGCGCTTGATGTCGATCCAGGTCTCGATCAGGTCTTCGGTGAACACGCCGCTGTCGGTCAGGTAGGAGTGGTCGGCCTCCAGCGCGTTCAGCACCTCGGGCAGCGAGGCGGGGACCTGCGCGATCGAGGCGTGCTCCTCGGGCGGCAGTTCGTAGAGGTCCTTGTCGACCGGGGCCGGCGGCTCGATCCGGTTCTTGATCCCGTCCAGGCCGGCCAGCAGCATCGCCGAGAAGGCCAGGTAGGGGTTGCAGGAGGGGTCGGGCACCCGGAACTCGATCCGCTTCGCCTTCGGGTTGGACCCGGTGACCGGGATCCGTACGCAGGCCGAGCGGTTGCGCGCCGAGTAGACCAGGTTGACCGGAGCCTCGTAGCCGGGCACCAGGCGGTGGTAGCTGTTCACCGTCGGGTTGGTGAAGGCGAGCAAGGACGGCGCGTGGTGCAGCAGGCCGCCGATGTACCAGCGGGCCATGTCGGACAGGCCGCCGTACCCACGCTCGTCGTAGAACAGCGGCACGCCGTCCTTCCACAGCGACTGGTGCACGTGCATACCGGACCCGTTGTCGCCGAAGAGCGGCTTGGGCATGAAGGTGACCGTCTTGCCGGCCTCCCAGGCCACGTTCTTGATGATGTACTTGAACAGCATCACCTGGTCGGCGGCCTTGGCCAGCGAGTCGAACCGGTAGTTGATCTCGGCCTGACCAGCGGTGCCCACCTCATGGTGGGCCCGCTCGACCTGGAGCCCGACATTGGCCAGAGCCAGGCTCATCTGGTCGCGCAGGTCGGCGTAGTGGTCGACCGGCGGCACGGGGAAGTACCCGCCCTTGTAGCGGGTCTTGTAGCCGCGGTTGCCGCCCTCCTCGACCCGGCCGGTGTTCCAGGCGCCCTCGATCGAGTCGATGTGGTAGTAGCCCTCGTTCTGCTTCGTCTCGAACCGCACGTCGTCGAAGATGTAGAACTCGGCCTCGGGCGCGAAGAACGCGGTGTCGGCGATCCCGGTCGACTTCAGGTACGCCTCGGCCTTGCGCACGATCTGGCGCGGGTCGCGGCTGTACGGCTCGTCGGTGTACGGGTCGACGATGCTGAAGTTGACGTTCAGCGTCTTCTCGGCGCGGAACGGGTCGATGACCGCGGTGTGGAGGTCGGGGATGAGCTTCATGTCCGACTCGTTGATCGCCTGGAAGCCGCGGATCGAGGATCCGTCGAACATCTGGCCGTCGGTGAAGAACGCCTCGTCGAGACTCTTGGCCGGCACGTTGAAGTGCTGCATGACGCCCGGAAGGTCACAGAACCGGACGTCGACGAACTTCACGTCCTCGTCCGCGATGAACTTCAGGACCTCGTCGGCGTTGCTGAACAAACCAACCTCCAGTGGGCAGCGGACAGTCGAGCGTGGGGCAGACGCCGTCGAACTGCCCCTGATCTGGCACGACGCTAGGCACCGGCGGTTTCCCGAGGGTGTCCCGTCTGTTTCTGTGGTGTTACGTACGCGGACGACGCGTGTCGTCCCGGTCACGATCCTAGGGTGGGGGTGTGGTCGAACGTCGAGAACTGGGTGACTGGCTGTTGGGACCGGGCGCGTCGTCTCGGTCGGATGGCGGGGCTGAGGACGGCACCTACCCCGGCAGCCGCCTGGGCCGCCCTGCGGACGGGCCGGGATCGGTCGCGGGGTTCGGGCGGCGACTGGGCGGTCTGGCCATCGACTGGGCCATCGCGCTGCTGCTGGGATACGGGCTGATGCGCCCGCTGGGCTGGGGTGGGATGGCGCCTCTGGCCGCGCTGCTGACCATGAACGTGGTGCTGGTGGGGACCGCCGGATTCACGTTCGGGCACCGGGTGGTCGGGGTGCAGGTATTGACCGTGGACGGCGCGCTGCCAGGGCCGATCCGAGCACTGGTGCGCTCGCTGCTTCTCTGCCTGGCGGTCCCGCCGCTGATTTGGGACCGCGACCAGCGCGGACTGCACGACCGCGCGGCCGGGACGATCGCCGCCCGCCGCTGAACGTGTGCGCCGGGATGTCGGCGTTCCTGTGGGTCAGCGGCCGCGCATGGCCCGGCGGTCGGGGCGCATCCGGGTGGGGTCGATGCCCTTGGGCACCGGCATCTTCACCCCGCCGAGCGCCCGCAGCCGCTTGGACACCTCGCTGACCTGGTGCTTCGTCAGGGAAGGGCGCTTGCGAGTGAGCACGCGGCTGATCTTGAGCAGGGGTACCTGGCCCTCGCCGTCTCCAGCGTTGAGCACGATCACCGGGACGCCGTCGCCGAGCACCCGCTTGACGTGCTTGGCCTGCTGGTCGGCGAGCTTGGCGACCCGGGGCAGCGGCCCTTCGGTGACCAGGACGACGCCAGGGCGCCCCACGGCACGGAAGACCATGTCCTGCGTGCGCGGATCGACTGCGACCGGCTTCTCCTCGACGTTCCAGCCCCGGCGCAGGTTCTGCAGGGCGGCGGCGGTGGCCCCGGGTTGGCCGGCGATCTGGGCGAAGGCCGCCTTCTCGGCGCGGCGCGCCATCACGATCAGGGCGAGCATGAAGCCCAACGGGGCGAACAGCACACCGACGTAGATCGGCCCGGCCACCAGGAACCCGAGCAGGACGCCGATCAGCACGGTGCCGGCGAAGGACAGCAGCATCCACCAGACGAGGGCTCTGTCGACCGCGCGGGTCATCTTGAAGATGGCCAGCAGTTGAGCGACCTTGCCCTGTTTCTTGGGCTGTGCGGGCTTGTCGTTCGAGCCCCGGGAGAAGAAGCGCGCCATGGTGCTCAGGATAGGCCTCGCGGGTTGTCCCGGCGCTCCTTCGCCTGGGCCCACAGCCGTCCGGCCCGGTAGGAGGAGCGGACCAGCGGGCCGGACATGACTCCGGCGAAGCCGATCTGCTCGGCCTCCTCGCGCAGTTCGACGAACTCGTCGGGGTGCACCCAGCGCTGAACGGGGTGGTGGCGGGTGCTCGGGCGCAGGTACTGGGTGATCGTGATCAGGTCACAGCCCGCCTCGTGCAGATCGCGCAGCGCCTCGGAGATCTCCTCGCGGGTCTCGCCCAAGCCCAGGATCAGGTTGGACTTGGTGACCATGCGGGCCTGCCGGGCCTGGGTGATCACGTCGAGGGAACGCTCGTAGCTGAAGGCCGGGCGGACCTGGCGGAACACCCGGGGCACGGTCTCCAGGTTGTGGGCGAAGACCTCTGGGGCGGCGTCGAAAACCTGGCCGAGGAACTCGGGATTACCCGAGAAGTCGGGGGTGAGGATCTCCACGCCGGTGCCCGGGCTGATGTCGTGGACGGCGCGCACGGTCTCGGCGTAGAGCCACGCGCCCTCGTCGGGCAGGTCGTCACGGGCGACGCCGGTGATCGTGGCGTAGCGCAGGTCCATGGTCTTGATGCTGGTGGCTACCCGGCGCGGCTCGTCGCGGTCGAGGGGCTCGGGCCTGCCGGTGTCGATCTGGCAGAAGTCGCAGCGCCGTGTGCACGCGCTGCCGCCGATCAGGAAGGTGGCCTCACGGTCTTCCCAGCACTCGAAGATGTTGGGGCAGCCAGCCTCCTGGCACACGGTGTGCAGGCCCTCGCGCTTTACCAGCTCCTGCAGGTCGTGGTACTGCGGACCCATCTTCGCCGTGATCCGGATCCACTCCGGCTTGCGCTCGATCGGGGTCTCGGCGTTGCGCGCCTCGATCCGCAACAGCCGCCGCCCATCTGGCGTCACCGACACGCTTCCCTCCGCTCATACACGAACTCCCAGCCTACGCGCCTCCCCCCACCCCACCCCTTTCGGGCACGGCGTGACGTTGTGCCCGTCTGGTGGGTGCGACGTCACGCCGTGCCAACCGAGTATGAGCGTGAAGCCGCTCAGTTCTGCTCACGTCGTCACTGCCTGGAGTGGCGCCGACGTGCGACATGATCCACTTCGAGCGTTGCCGGGCGGGGCCGTGCCGCTCGGCTACATGCTCGCGTCGAGTGACGGCCGGTGGGGGACTGAGTGGAGTTGCGCTCATCCGCCGAGGGCACGGCGTGACGCTGCACCCGCCAGACGGGCATCGCGTGACGTTGTGCCCACGAGGGGGGGTGTTCCTGGGGGGAGGGAGTGGCGGAGGTGGGTCTGGGCCAGGGGGATGACTTCGTCGACGGTGACGTCTCGACCCAGTTCGGCGGACAGACTGGTCACGTCGGCGTCGGCGATGCCGCAGGGGACGATCCGCGTGAACCAGGACATGTCCGGGTTGCAGTTGATCGCGAAGCCGTGCATGGTCACGCCCTGGGCCACCCGGATGCCGATCGCGGCGATCTTGCGTTCTCGCCGGCCGGTCGCCTGGTCGGCGGCGATCCAGACGCCGGTGCGACCGGGCACCACCCCAGCGGTCACGCCCAGGTCGGCGCAGATGCCGATCATGGCCGTCTCCAGCCTCCGCACGTACGCCACGACGTCCACTGGGTCGTCCAGCCGCACGATCGGATAGCCGACCAGCTGTCCCGGCCCGTGCCAGGTGATCTTGCCGCCGCGGTCGACGTCGATCACCGGGGTGCCGTCGACGGGGCGCTCGTGCGGCTCGGTCCGCTTGCCGGCGGTGTAGACCGGCGGGTGTTCGAGCAGCAGCACGGTGTCCGGCGCCTCTCCGGAGACCACCTTGGCGTGCACCGCGCGCTGCAGGTCCCAGGCCTGCTGGTAGTCGACGCGGTCCACGCCGATCCCGATCACCTCGAACGCCAGATCACTCATCGACTCAGACTACGTCGCCCCAGCGGTGCTCGGACCGGGCGCGGATGATGGCCAGCAGCCCCTCGCGGAACCCGGGCAGATCGGACACGGCAGAGAAGTACTCCTCGGCTTTGTGGTGGTTGGTGGCCAGGCGGCAGGTGGCCCGGCCCTGCACGGTCGAGGAAACCAACAGGCGGCGGCGGTCGGACCGGTCGCGGTGCCGCTCGACGTAGCCGGACCGTTCGAGCCGCTCGACGATGCGGCTCATCGTCTGGTCCTCCACCTGCACGGCGAGCGCCAGTTCGCGCTGAGTCATCGGCCCGCCGATCAGCACGTGCAGCACGCCGAGGCTGGCGTGGTTGAGGTCCCACGTGGACAGATGCTGGTTCCAGTCGTGTTCGACCAGGCGCGCCGCGCTGGACAGCAGTCGCCCGGTCGCCCAGGACTCCATGTCCTCGGCCCGGTCGTGCGTGTGCGGCTCCACGAACACACGGTAGTGTCAGGCGCAACGTTCAGCATGCTGACTGATTCGACATCTCTCTCGAGCACTCGGAGTGATCTGTGAGCACCGACCGTCGTACCGACCCTCCGCCGTCCGACGGGGGCAAGGAGTCCGGCCCGGGCGAACTGCACAGCTACCTGGCGCCGACCGGTACCTCCGGAGGGGACCCGGACGCCGACCTGCCGCAGCGTCAGAGCTGGATCCGCCGGTACCGCTGGGTCTTCGGCGCTGCGCTGGTGCTGATCTGGCTGGCCATCGCCGGGATCGGCGGGCCGTACTCGGGCAAGCTCGCGCAGGTGCAGAAGAACGACACCTCCTCGTTCCTGCCGGCCGACGCAGAGTCCTTCCGGGCCGCCGAGCTGCAGAAGAAGTTCTCCGCCTCACAGACGTTCCCAGCCTTTCTGCTGGTCGAGAGTGACACGCGATTGACCCCGCAGCAGTTGGCCGCCGCGGCCGACTTCGCCGGCAGGATCCCCGACCTTGAGGTGCCGGTCGCGGGCAACCCCTCGGTCAGGGTCGGCGACTTCCTGGCCCCCGGCCCGGTCGCGGTGCTGCCCTCCCAGGACGGCAAGGCCGCGCTGGCGCTGGTGAACTTCGACCTCAAGGGCCTCGGCGCCACGCTGGCGGACGGCGAGAGCCCGATCCAGCGATCGATCGAGGCGATCCGCGAGGTCGACGACACGCTGGCCACCAACGGCGCCAAGGTCTACGTCGCAGGTCCCGCCGGCACCATCGCCGACCTGGTCAAGGCGTTCGGCGGCATCGACGGCATCCTGCTCGGGGTCGCGCTGCTCACCGTCCTGGTCATCCTGCTCATCGTCTACCGAAGCCCCGTGGTGCCGTTCTTCGTGCTGGGTTCGGCGTTGTTCGCGCTGACCCTGGCCAGCGTCGTCGTCTACGTCATGGCCAAGAACGAGGTGATCACGCTCGACGGACAGGCCCAGGGCATCCTGTCGATCCTGGTGATCGGCGCGGCCACCGACTACGCGCTGCTGCTGGTCGCTCGCTACCGGGAGGAGTTGCGCCGCCACGACGACCGCTACGAGGCGATGTGGCTGGCCTGGAAGCGGGCGGCCGAGCCGATCGTGGCGTCGGGAGTCACGGTGATCCTCGGCCTGTTGTGCCTGCTGCTCAGCGATCTCGGCCCGACCAAGGGCCTCGGGCCGGTCGGCGCGATCGGGATCGCCGCCGCGATGCTGTCGGCCCTGACCTTCCTGCCGGCACTGCTGGTGCTGCCGGGGCGCAACTCCCCGGGCGAACACGGTCGGTGGGTGTTCTGGCCGGGGGTCCCGCACGTGGGCACCGAAGGCCCCGAGACCACGGGGATCTGGGCCCGGGTGGCGCGACTCGTGGGCTCCCGCCCGCGCTCGGTCTGGGTGCTGACCACCATCGGGCTGCTGGCCTTGGCCGCCTTCCTGCCCACCCTGAAGGCCGACGGCATCTCCCAGGACGAGACCTTCCTCACCGAGGTGGAGTCCGTGACCGGCGACAAGGCGTTGACCCGGCACTTCCCAGGTGGCTCGGTCAGCCCGGCCCTCGTCGTCGGTCCTGCGGCGCAGGCTGAGGCACTGCGGGCCACCGCGACGGCGACCGAGGGTGTGGCCTCCACGATCTGGACGGTCGACACCCCGGCCGGCGCGCCGCCGAACCCGGCCGCCCCGCCCAAGCAGGTGGACGGTCTGGTCCAGCTCCAGGTGACCCTCGCCGACCCGGCCGACTCGCAGGAGGCGTACGAGACGGTGCGTCGGCTGCGTTCTGGCCTGGACGCCGTGAGTCCTCAGGCGTTGGTCGGAGGTGATACCTCGACCAACCTCGACGTCCTGGACATCTCCGAGGCGGACCGCAACCTGATCATTCCGGTGATCCTGTTGGTGATCTTCCTGGTGCTGGCCCTGCTGTTACGGGCGCTGCTCGCCCCGGTGCTGATCATCTTCGCTAACGTGCTGTCGTTCGCGGCCACTCTCGGCGCCTCGGCGATCGTGTTCAACCACGTGTTCGACTTCCCCGGGTCAGACCCGACGGTGACCTTGTACGGCTTCGTCTTCCTGGTCGCCCTGGGCATCGACTACTCGATCTTCCTGATGACCCGGGTGCGCGAGGAGTCGATCGCACAGGGCACCCGACGAGGGATCCTGACCGGGCTCGCGGTCACCGGGGGAGTGATCACCAGTGCCGGGGTGGTGCTCGCCGCGACGTTCGCCGCGCTGGGCGTGCTGCCCCTGATCTTCCTGGTCCAACTCGCGTTCATCGTGGCCTTCGGCGTACTGCTGGACACGCTCATCGTGCGCTCGTTGCTGGTGCCCGCCCTGTCGCACGACATCGGCCGCGCCATCTGGTGGCCGAGCAAGCTCGCCCGGAGCGACTCCTGACCAGGCCGGTGGGGCGCAGATGACCCGGGTCCTGCTGGTCGGTTACGGCTCGGCCGGGCGAGGCATCCACGCGCCGCTGCTCGCGGCGGCGGGCAGCGCGCCGTCCGTCGTGGTCACCGCCGACCCCGAGCGGACGGCGCAGGCCCGCGCCGACCTGCCCGGCGTCGCGGTGGTGCCGACCCTGGATGACGCGCTCGCTCCCGGCGGGATCGACCTGGCCGTGCTGGCCTCGCCGAGCGGGGCCCACGTGGCCGGCGCGCTGGCCTGCATCGCCGCAGGGGTGCCGGTGGTGGTCGACAAACCCTTGGCGGTAGACGCCGCCGGGGCGGCCCGCGTGGTCGACGCCGCGGCGTCCGCGCAGGTGGCGTTGACGGTGTTCCAGAACCGGCGCTGGGACGCCGAGAACCTCACTCTGGCAACGCTTCTCGCCGCAGGTGAGGCAGGGGATCTGGGCCGGGTGCACCGGTTCGAGCGGCGGTGGGAGCGCTGGCGTCCGGTGCCGAAGGACCGCTGGCGGGAGAACGCCCCGCCCAGTCAGGGTGGCGGGATCCTGCTCGACCTCGGGCCGCACCTGGTCGACTCGGCGGTGGCGCTGTTCGGCCCGGTGCGTTCGGTCTACGCCGAGCTCTCGGCCTGGACGACGCCTGCCGAGGACGAGGCCTTCCTGGCGGTCGAGCACGCGGGCGGCGTGCGCAGTCATCTGACGGCGAGCTCGGTCGCCGGGGCGCCGGGGCCGCGCACCCGGGTGCTCGGCTCCCGCGCCACCTATGTGGTGACCGCGTTCGAGACAGAGGCGCACGTGTTCGGCTTCGACGACGCTCCGGGTTGCACCGGCTGGCTGGTCTGCGACCAGGAGCGCCGTCCCGTGCCGACCTCGCCCGGCGGGCACGGCGACTTCTACCCGGCGGTGCTTGCCGCGCTGACTACTGCGGACGCCGCCACGCGCCAGGCGGCGATGCCGGTCGACCCGCGGGACGCCGTCCATGTGCTGGCCGTGTTGGATGCCGCCCGTCGCAGCGCCGCCGAGCGCCGCGTGATCGAGGTCGTGCAGGTCGGGCAGGTCAGTCGACCGCGCAGTAGCGCTTGGTGAGCAGCTTGCCGGCGCCGGTGAAGGGAACGTAGCCGCCGCTCCAGCGCGCGCCGCCGTCGAAGTAGACCCGGACCACGACCGCGCCGTCGTGGAACACGGTGTCCCGCTCCACGATCACGTGACTGATACCGGCCTTGTCCCCGGTGACCTTCTCCTCGTCGGGCACCTTGGCCGCGGCCATCGAGGCGCGGCAGATCTGCTCCGTGCTGCGCAGCTCGCACCCATCCGTGCCCAGGCCACCTCGGAGAAGCGCCATTGCTCGGCCCGCGAGGACTGGGCGCCGGCCGGCACCGCCTCCGGCGGCCCGACCTCGCCGTCGCGGTAGGAGTACCGGTCGGACAGCGCAGGGTTGGCCGGCTGGGGCAGCGTGGCGGAGCCGGAGACGGCAAGGCCCTCGATGGTGGTCAGATGGAACGTCATCTCCACCGCGAGCGGGTCCTTGCCGCCGATGGTCTGCCGGTAGGCCTCGACCGCTCGCAGGAACACCGCCCACACCGGCGGGGCATCCGGGGCGGTGGTCGCGCCATTACCGGGCGCGGTCGCCGGGAAGGACGGGCTCGCCGTGCCCGCCTGCGAGGCCGCCGAGCGGTCCGTGGCCCGTGTGCCGACCGGGGCAGAGGGGGACGGTTGGGTCACCACTCCTGCTGCGGCGTCCGTCTGCCGGGTCAGCCAGAGGCCGCCACCGGCGACCAGGGCGAGGACCAGCGCGGGGCGTACGGCGCCGGAGGCCAGGGGTGCGCTGCGCCGGCCGCCGGTTCGGAGACGGCACCGCCGGCAGCCCATCCACCGGCCCATCCGTCGACACCGCCGGAACCCAGCGCCGCCGCGAGTGCCGCAGCAGTCGGGATCCGCCGGGTCGGATCGGGGTCGGTCGCGGAGAGCAGCACCTGGCGCAACCACGCCGGCACGTGCGGGACCACGTAGGGCGGCTCGGGTTCGCGCGGGCGCCGCATCACGAAGGCCTGGTGCGCCTCCTCGGGCCGCGGCGTGAACAGGTCCCGGGCGTGCAGGGCGTAGAACAGGGTCGCGCCCAGCGAAAACACGTCGGCCGCGGCTGTGAACGGTTGCCCCATCAGCAGTTCCGGGGCCATGTAGGCAGCGGTACCCGAGATCATGCCGACGCCGGTGCGGAAGCCGTCGTCGTCCAGGTGGGCGATGCCGAAGTCGGCCAGCCGTGGTGTGTCGAAGCGGTCGTAGAGGATGTTGGTCGGCTTGAGATCGCGGTGCCAGATGCCGTGGTCGTGGGCCACCTGCAGGGCGGAGGCCATCGCCGTCCCGAAGGCCACCACCTCGGGCACCGGCAGAGGGCCGCGGGCGGACACCCGTTCACCGAGGCTGCCGCCCTCCATGTAGCCCATCACCAGGTAGGGCCGGCCGTCGGTGGTCACCCCGCCGCCGAAGACCGGGGCGATCCCGGGGTGGTCCGACACCCTGCCGACGGTGAGCCGCTCCCGTTCGAGACGGTGCGGGTCCAGATCCGGCGGGAAGATCTTGATCGCCACCCAGCGGCCGAACTCCGGCTGCCAGGCGCGGTAGACCACGGCGCTTCCGCCGCGGCCGATCTCCTCGTAGTGCTCGACGCCAGGGACCCCGAGGCTCAGGACCCCCTCCTCCGGCGCCGACAGTGTCAGGGACCCTACCAACCTGCTCATGCTCCGCAGGGGTACCACGAATTCGGCTGAATCGGGTCCTGGACATGTACCCGTGCGGAGCATGAGCAGGGGTGGGGGTCAGGTGGGCAGCTGACGCACCGGGAGGCGTTCCTCGGTGGACAGGCAGGCGTCGTCGTCGCGTTCGACCAGGTAGGCGCCCTTGCCGGGCAGCTCGGTGACCGCCTCGACCATCTCGGTGCCGCGATACACCAGTCCGACGCCGTCATCCGTGCAGTACGTCCGCGGCAGGGTGCCGTCGGCGACCAGGGCATGGATCGCCGGACGGCGCTGCTCCTCGGAGTCGTAGTGCACGCCGTTTCCGTAGGGCAGCAGCGCCAACCCGTCCGTCACCGGGCGCAGCGTCGGGCCGAAGGAGTCGGTCACCCCGCCGACGTGCCAGCAGATCGACCCGGCGCTGACACCGCCGAGCACCACTCCAGCCTGCCAGACCTGGTGGAAGATCTCGTCCAGCCCGTGCACCCGCCACACCGCGAGCAGGTTGGCCACCGACCCGCCGCCGACCCAGACCACGTCCTGGGCGAGCAGGTGTCCGGTGACGTCGGCGATGCTCGGCATGCCGAACAGGTGCAGGTGAGTGAGCTCGAACCCGGCGCCGCGGCCGGCCTCGTCGAGCTCGGCGGCAAACCAGCGCTGGTCACCGCTCGCCGTGCCCAGCATGCACACCCGCGGGGCCCGGCCGTGCACTCCGGAGAGTTCCACCGCGTGGTGCACCAGAGGAGCGAAGTCGAGCCGTCGCCGGCCCTCCTCGTTCATCCGCATGCCGCCCGAAGTGGCCAGGATGGTCGGTGCATCGGCCGGCATCAGTTCTCTCCCAGGGGTTTCAGGGTGGTCAAGGCGGCGTTCGGACGGCGGGTGCCGAGCAGGGCGTCCATCGCGGGGCGCGGCGGCACGGGCATCCCCAGCGACTCCAGGACGGCGTCTGCGGCCCGCCGCCCCGAGACCAGCGCTCCCTGGGCGGAGGCGGAGTCACGGTGGTCGCCGGCCACGAACAGCCCGTCGCCGAGCGCCACCGCCCGCCGGACGTCGAGCGTGGGAGGCATCGCGGTCAGGGCGTGCGGGATGGCGTGCACCGTCACCAGTTGCCAGCGCGTGGTGGGGAGTCGGTAGAGCCGCGCCAGTTCGCGCCGGATGCCCGGCTCGGACGTCGCCTCGCTCACCTGCGCCGACGGCAGACCGAGCATCGTGGTGGCGATCAGGGTGCGCCGGTCGGGGGAGTAGGCCCGCGCGGTCACGCTGATCGGCACCGTGTTGACTACCGGGCCGCGTCGCTCACCGTCCAGCCGCAGGGCACCGGGCGCGGCGCCGAACGCCGAGAGCGGCTCGTCACTGGTGTGCCAGTACGTGGTGAGCGGGCGCACGTCGGGTACTGCCAGCCCGGTGAACGCCCCCGCAGCGGCAGGATCGGTGGCCACCACGACGGCGCGGGCCTCGATCGTGCCGCCCGCGGTGCGGACGGCACGCCTCCCGCCGACCGGGGGCGCCACGGCGTCCACGCCCACGGCGAGGTGCAGGACGCCGTCCGGCAGCGCAGCGGCGAGCTGGTCGGGGATCGCCTGCATCCCCTGCCAGGGCACGCTGGGTCGACCACGTACGAACGAGCGGATCAGCAACTCGACGAACCGGCGCGACGTCGCGCCCCCGTCCTCCCCCAGCACCCCGGCCAGGAACGGCTCCAGGACGGAGTGGCGCAGCGGCCCGTCGATGCCCGACCGGGTCAGCGCGGCGCCCCATTCCTCGTCGGGCGCGCTGAGCAGATCGGCCGGGGCGCGCCGGGCGCAGGCCAGCGCCCAGCGGGAGAAGGCGGCCTTCTCGCCCAGGCCGCCGAGACGGGTCAGGCCGGTCCAGACCAGGCCCGGCAACAGCGCCGGCGGGGTATGCCGCGGGTCGCCGAGGAGCACCGGGCCGCCATCGGTGACCACCTCCATGGTGGCCGGGAGGGGTTGCAGGGCAAGGGTGTCCAGGTCGAGCACCCGGCGTGCCTCGGGGTAGGCGGGGTTGAGCAGCTGGAACCCCCGGTCGCAGCGGAATCCGTCGACGACGTCGGTGCCGACCCGGCCTCCGGCCCGCTGCTCGCGCTCGAGCACGACCACCTGGGTTCCGGCACTGCCCAGCCGCAGGGCACAGGCCAGGCCGGCCAGGCCGGCGCCGATGATCACGACATCGGCTCGGGTCGGCAGCGTGCTCGGCGTGGGCATGCCAGGACGCTACCGGTGCCCGCCCACTGCCTTCACCCCTGTGGATAACTTCGGCGCGGTGTCGGCGGTCCTTGGCAGGCTGGTGGCATGGACAAGCACTTCCCCGATGACCTCCCCGATGACTTCCCGGATGCTCCCGGCCTGCCCGAGGTGCCTGGGTACCGGGTACTGCGCCGGCTCGGCGTCGGCGCCCACGCCCAGGTCTGGCTGGCCGAGGAACTGACCGATGGCGGTCGGGTCGCGCTGAAGCTCGCCCACGTCGGGGTGGACGGCGAGGGTGCCCGCCTGGCCGGCGAGGCCGACCTGCTCGAACGGGTGCGACACGACCACGTGGTGCGGCTGCGCGCCCGGGTACCGCTGCCCGGTGGAGGTCTCGCCCTGGTTCTGGACGACGCGGCCGGGGGCAGCCTTGCCGACGTGATCGCCGCCCGGGGCCGCCTGCGACCGGCGGAGGTGACCACGGTGGTGATCGCGGTCGCCCGGGCGCTGACCGCGCTGCACGACGTCGGAATCGTGCACGGCGACGTGAGTGCAGGAAACGTGCTCTTCACCGCGCAGGGCCGGCCCATGCTGGCCGACCTTGGTATCGCCGCCGGCCTGGCGTCGGGCGAGCCCGGGGCGGGCGGCACCCCGGGCTGGGCCGACCCGCGCAGTGGCCCTGGGCGGGCGGGCGACGTCTGGGCGCTGGGTGCCCTGATCAGGTTCTGCCTCACCGGATCGACCGCCCCCGTGACCGGCGGTGCAGCACAACCCCACCCGGACGCCACCACCCAGGCGCTGCTCGACCTGGCCCGGACCTGCTGTGCAACTGCGGCGGTCGAGCGGCCGAGCCCGACCCGGGTGGCGCACGGCGCCTGGCAGGCCTGCCCGCCGCGGCCGGTCGAGCTCGCCCCGGCCCGGGATGCTGTGGACGGCCCCAGAACCCCCGTCTCGCGCCCCACGCCGACCCGGCGGGTGCGGCCGGTGCCGGTTGCGGACGCCGCGCTGGGGCCTGCGCGGCGTCGTCCTGCCCGGGCGTGGAAGGTGGCGGTGGGACTGGCGGCGGGCCTGGCTGTCGCCGGTGCCGGAGGGTTCGCGATCCGAGCCGGCGGCGCCACCTCGACCGGGCTCGCCGCGTCACCGGCCACCTCGCCGACCGCGTCACCGGCCACCTCGCTGGCCATCGCACCGCGACCAGCGGGACTGGAGGTGCCGGAGCCGGACCTTGTCGCGCTGGTAACGGGGCTGGCCCAGGCTCGGGCGCGTGCCCTTGCCGCCGGCTCGGTCACCGCCCTGGGCCAGGTGGACGTGCCGGGCTCACCGGCGATGTCCGCCGATGTCGCGGTGGTGCAGCGTCTGACGGCCGCCGGGCTCAGCCTGCGCGGGCTGGTCGTCACGGTCGGCGAGGTGCGGCTGCTGCAGGCGGGCACACCAGCGATGCGCGTTGGGGCGGAGGTCACCGCCTCGGCCCATCGTCAGGTCGACCGGCAGGGCCGGCTGGTCGCCGCGGTGGCTGCGGCCCCCCCGCTCCAGATCGAGCTCACCCTGCAGAGGACCCCGGCTGGCTGGCGGGTCCACACCGCCGAAGCCTCATGAGATCGCTGATTGTCATGGGTCTTCCTCACTCGCTGGGGGAAGACCCATGACAGACGGTGATGAGGGGCGTCAGCGGCGTTCGGCGAGCCAGCGGGCGGCGCCGTCCAGGTCGGGGTGGCGGAAGCCGAATCCGCTGCGCGCCAGCACGTCTGGCGCCATCCGGGTGCTGGCGAGGATCTCGGAGGAGAACTCCCCGACCGCGATGCGCAGCGCGAAGCCGGGGGCCGGCAGCAGGGTCGGCCGGCCGAATGCCCGGCCGAGGGCGGCCACCACCTCACGGTTGCGGGCCGGCTGCGGGGCGCACAGGTTGACCGGCCCGGAGACGTCGGTACGGATCAGGTGTTCGAGCGCGGCCACCTGGTCGGTCATCGTGATCCACGACCACCACTGCCGGCCGTTGCCCAGCGGGCCGCCCAGCCCCAGCTTGATCAGGGGCAGCAGCTTGCCGAACGCACCGCCGTCCGGGGCCATCACCAGTCCCGTCCGTGCCAGCGCCACCCGGACCCCGCCGTCGGCCGCGCGGACGGCCTCGGCCTCCCAGGCCCGCACCACGTCGGCCAGGAAGCCGTCACCGCCGGGGGAGGCCTCGGTGAGCTCCTCGTCGCCGCGGTCTCCGTAGAAGCCCTGCGCCGAGCCGGACACCAGCACCCGCGGCGGCGTGTCCATGGCGAGCATCGCGGTGACCAGGGTGCGCGTGCTGTCCACCCGCGAGGTCAGGATGGTCTGCTTGTAGGAATCGCTCCAGCGCTTGTCGCCCACTCCTGCGCCGGCCAGGTTCACCACCGCGTCCACTCCGGCCAGGAGCTTGGGGTCCAGGTCACCCGTCTCCGGATCCCAGCGCACCTCGCCGGCGAACCTCGGGGCGCGGCGGACCAGTCGCAGCACCTCGTGCCCGGAGGCCTGCAGTCGGGTGACCAGTGCGGTACCGATCAACCCCGACGAGCCGGTGATCGCGACCTTCACCATGTCCACCCCTCCCAGGGGTTGTAGTCGACCTCGAGCGGTTCCTGTGCGGGGCGCTCACCCTCGGGCACGTGCTGCAGGTTCACCCGGATCCGATACCAGAGCGAACTGCGTCCACGCATACCGTCCACGAGAACGTCGGCCGGCGCGAGCTGAATGGCAATGTCCGGGTGGCGGCCCTTCCACGCCTCGAAGCCGGTCATGGCCTCTGCCTTGGTCCTGGCCCGGGCAATCTCGATGAGCGGTACCTGTGGGGCGCGCCGGCCCGACCCGTCCGAACCCGGCGGCGGTTTCTCGGCCGGGCCGAGCTCGGCCGCGCGAGCCAGCAGCGGCTCCAGCGATCCGCCGGCGGTGTCCATCCCGGCCCACGGGTCGCCGATCTGGGCGAACCGCTCCAGAACCGTGCGGGGAGTGAACATCTCGGGCCGGCAGTCGGCCACCTCGGGCCAGGCCAGAGGCGTGGACACCCGGGCGTCGACGGTGGCTCGCACCGAGTACGCCGAGGCGACGGTGCGGTCCTTGGCGTTCTGGTTGAAGTCGACGAAGACGCCGTGCCGCTCCTCCTTCCACCACCGGCTGGTGGCCAGTTCCGGCGCCCGCAGCTCGACCTCACGGGCCACGGTCTGCGCGGCAAGACGGAACTGGGGGTAGGCCCACTCCGGGTCGATCCGGGCATAGATGTGGAACCCCCGTGACCCGGAGGTCTTCGGCCACCCGGTCAGCCCGTGGTCGGCGAGCACCTCCCGGACGACGAGCGCGACGTCCACGATCTGCGCCCACTCCACGCCGGGCACCGGATCGAGGTCGATCCGCAGCTCATCGGGCCGGTCCAGGTCGCCGGCGCGGACCGGGTGCGGGTTGAGGTCGACGCAACCCAGGTTGACCACCCAGGCCAGGCTCGCGGCGTCGCTCACCACGACCTCGTCGGCGAACGTGCCCCGCGCGTAGGTGAGCCGGGTCACCTGCACCCAGTCGGGGCGCTTCTCGGGCGCCCGCTTCTGGAAGAAGGCCTCCTCGGAGATCCCCTTCACATATCGCTTGAGGATCATCGGCCGATCCGCCACTCCACGCAGCGCTCCCTCGGCGACGCCGAGGTAGTAGCGCACCAGGTCGAGCTTGGTCAGCCCGAGCGCCGGGAACACGATCTTGCCGGGGTGGGTGATGGTGACCTCCCGGCCGGCGATCTGCATGCCACCTCACCCAGTCGGGGCGGCGGCTCGCCGGCTGGGTGTGATCAGCTCACCCGGACGGTGATCGACGTGCTCGTCGCCTTGGCACCCTTGGCATCGGTGACCGAGAAGGTCACCTTGTACGTGCCGGCCTTGGTGAAGGTCCGGCTCTGCGTGATGCTACCGGGGGACTGCGCGGTGCCCGTGGTGGACCCGTTGCCCCACGTGTAGGTGTAGTTCCACGGCCCGTTGTCCGGGTCGGTGAAGGTGCCCTGCACGGTGACGCTGCCGCCGACCCGAATCCGGGTGGTGGTGGTCGCCGCCGCCGTCGCGGTCGGGGTGGTGTTGGTCGAGGCCGCACCGCCGACGGTCCACATCAGGGCGTGCATCGGTCCGCCGTCGACGAGGTTCCCCTCGCCGACGATCTGACCGGCGTCGTTGATGCCGAAGGCCCGGCTCACCGTGCCGCCGGGGTAGCGACCCAGATCGATCGCCGTGCCACCGCGCCAGAGCACCGCCGTGTCCCGGAGGGGACCGGAGGGCTGGGGCGCATAGCCGACGATGTCGCCGGCGTTGTTGAGGTCGGTCACGGTGTGGCCGTACGCCGTGGTGCCGCCGCCCAGGGCGGGCAGGTTCTTGCGGACGGTGCCGGTCCAGGTGGCCGGGACGAGCCCCGGCGCGTAGCCGACGACCAGGCCGGCGGAGTTGAGGTCGAGCGCCGAGCCCAGTCCGAGATCGGTGAAGACCCCGCCCCGCCACAGGAAGGCGTGTCGGTCCATCCCCACCACGGCCTCGCCGACGATGTCGCCGGCGTCGTTGACGCCCTGGGCGAAGGTGGCGTTCGCCAGCCCCGGGGCGGCCTGGCCGAGGAAGCCGAGATCGCGCACGAACGTGCCACGGTTCCAGACCACCCCGTGGTACTCGGGTGCGGTGCCGGCCTTGACGTCGCTGCCGACGATGACCCCGGAGTTGTTGATGTCGTAGGCCCGCAGGCCGGTGGCGCTGCTGCCGGGCATGGGCTGGAGCGCGACGGTCACCCCGGCGGCGTTCCAGTACGCCGGGTCGCTGAGCGAGCCGTAGACCCGGCCCCAGCCCACTGCTTCGCCGCTGTCGTTGAGTGCCAGGGGCGCGGCCAGGGACGACGCGCAGCAGGAAGACGCCAGCAGCGTCGCCACCCCACCGGCGAACCGGGCCTGTTTGAACGCCCCGGTGCTGTCGGTGACCATGCCGACGATGCCGCCGGTGGTGTTGATGGCTCGGGCGCTGGCGTAGGTCCCGCCCGGGAGCAGTCCCAGATCGACGACCGTGGTGGCGGCCGATGCGGGTGTGAGCGCCACGAGTGACGATGCTGCGGTGATCAGGCCGGCAGCGGCGCCCACCAGGGTGAGGCGGCGGGGGCGGTCGGTGCGTGGTGCCATGGATCCTCCCGGGTAGCTGATGCGTCAGCCTATTGCGCAATGATGATCCGTGGACCCAGGACCGTGGTCCCTGGCAGGTGTTCTCGCGGTCACGTCACCCGAGCGAAGAAGGGCGCCGTCGCGAGGTACGCCCTTCCTTGGCAATGTTCGAGGGTCAGAGCCCCAGGTCGGCCTCGAAGGCGCCTTCCTCGAGACGGTCCTTCATCGTCACCAGGAAGCGGGCGGCGTCCGCGCCGTCCACGATCCGGTGGTCGTAGGAGAGCGCGAGGTAGCACATGGAGCGGATGGCCAGCGTCTCGCCGTCCGCATCCTTGACCACGACCGGACGGCGCACCACGGCACCCGTGCCGAGGATGCCGGTCTGCGGCTGGTTGATGATCGGGGTGTCGAACAGTGCTCCCCGGCTGCCGGTGTTGGTCAGCGTGAACGTGCCGCCGCCGAGCTCGTCGGGAAGAATCTTGTTGTTCCGGGTGCGGTCGGCCAGGTCGGCGATCTTGCGGGCGATGCCGGCGATGTTCATGCCACCGGCGCCGCGGATCACCGGCACCAGTAGGCCCCGGTCGGTGTCCACTGCGACGCCGAGGTTCTCCTCGTCGTAGTAGACGACCTCATCACCGTTGATGCTGGCGTTGAGCACGGGGTACTGCTTCAGCCCCTCGACCGCGGCCAGGGCGAAGAACGGCAAGAACGACAGCTTCACGCCCTCGCGGGCGGCGAAGTCGGCCTTCGCCCGGTCACGCAGGCGCGCGATCCGGGTGACGTCGACCTCGACCACCGTGGTCAGCTGCGCCGAGACCTGAAGCGACTCGACCATCCGCTGAGCGATCACCTTGCGCAGCCGGGACATCTTGACCGTCTTGCCGCGCAGCGCGGACAGGCTCGCCGGCGGCCGGGCGGCTGTCGGTGCGGACGACGGGGCGGGGGCGGGAGTGGCCGCAGCGGCTGCCGCAGCATCCTTGGCGGCAACGGCGTCGAGCACGTCCTGCTTGCGCACGCGCCCGCCGACGCCGGTTCCGGTGACCGAGTCCAGGTCGATCCCGCGGTCGCTGGCCATTCGGCGGACCAGGGGAGTGACGTAGGCAGACACGTCGGCACCCAGGTGCGAGGTGACCGAGGCGGGTGCCGGAGCGGGAGCCGGAGCGGGAGCAGGAGCGGGAGCAGGAGCGGGAGCAGGAGCAGGAGCAGGAGCGGGAGCAGGCACCGGAGGGGGTGCAGCGGCGGGTGCCGGAGCGGCAGCGGGCGGGGCGGGCGCAGCGACTGGGGTGGGGGCAGCAGGTGCCGGTGCCGGAGCGGCGGCAGAACCGCCGATCACGGCCAGGTCAGCACCGACCGGCACGGTCTGGTCCTCGCTGACCAGGATCGAGGTGAGCACACCGGCCACCGGCGAGGGGATCTCGGTGTCGACCTTGTCTGTGGAGACCTCGAGCAGCGGCTCGTCGATCTCGACCATGTCACCCTCGGACTTCAGCCAGCGGGTGACCGTGCCTTCGGTGACGCTCTCGCCGAGCGCGGGCATCTGGACTCGGCTGCCACCTGTGCTCGCCGCGGCGGCAGGTTCCGGCGCCGGGGCGGGTTCGGGCTCGCGTGCAGCGGGCTCAGGCTCAGCCGCCGCAACGGGTTCGGGCGCCGGGGCCGGCTCGGGCTGGGCCGCCGGGGCTGCGGCTGGGGCGGAACCGCTCTCGCCGCTGCCGATCACCGCCAGTTGGGTGCCCACCGCGACGGTCTCGTCCTCGGCGACCAGGATCTGCTCGATCACGCCTGCCACCGGCGAGGGGATCTCGGTGTCGACCTTGTCGGTGGAGACCTCGAGCAGCGGCTCGTCGACCTCCACCCGTTCGCCGACCTGCTTGAGCCAACGCGTCACGGTACCCTCGGTGACGCTCTCACCCAGGGCCGGCATCTGCACGGAGTCGGACATCGCTTGGTGCTCTCCTTCGTGGAGGTTCGGGCCTTCGGGAGTCGGTCAGGCGTGCGCGTGCAGGGGTTTGCCGGCCAGGGCGAGGTGCGCCTCGCCCAGGGCCTCGTTCTGGGTGGGATGGGCGTGCACCAGTTGTGCCACCTCGTCGGGGAAGGCCTCCCAGTTGACGATCAGCTGGGCCTCGCCGACCTGCTCGCCGATCCGTGCGCCGACCATGTGGACGCCGACCACCGGCCCGTCCTTCACGCTGACCAGCTTCACGAAGCCCGCCGTGCCGAGGATCTGGCTCTTGCCGTTGCCACCGAGGTTGTACTCGTACTTGTGGACGGCGTCAGCCCCGTACTTCTCCTTGGCCTGGGACTCGGTCAGCCCGACCGAGGCGATCTCCGGCTCGCAGTAGGTCACCCGCGGGATGCCGGACTCCACGATCGGCGCCGGCGCCAGCCCGGCGACGTCCTCGGCGACGAAGATCCCCTGCTGGAAGCCGCGGTGCGCCAGCTGCAGGCCGGGCACGATGTCGCCGACCGCGTAGACGCCCGGCACGTTGGTCTTCAGCCGCTCGTCGGTGAGCACGAAGCCGCGGTCCATCGCGACGCCGTTCTCCTCGAAGCCGAACCCGGTCGCGTTCGGCCCGCGGCCGACGGCGACCAGCAGCAGGTCGGCCTCGATCGTCTCTCCCGTCTCCAGGGAGACCACCACGCCGTTGTCGTCCTGGGTGACGCCGGAGAAGCGCACCCCCGTCTTGAAGTTGATCTTCCGCTTCCGGAAGGCACGCTCCAGCGCCTTGGAGCAGGCCTGGTCCTCGGCCGGGACCAGCCGCGGCAGCGCCTCGACGATGGTCACCTCGGAGCCGAAGGAGCGCCAGACGCTGGCGAACTCGACGCCGATCACGCCGCCGCCGAGCACGATCACCCGCTGCGGGATCACGTCCAGGGTGAGCGCCTGGTCACTGGTCATCACCCGACCGGCGATCTCCAGCCCGGGCAGCGACCGCGCATAGGAGCCGGTGGCCAGGACCACGTGGCGACCGGTCAGCCGCCGTCCGCCCGCCTCGACGACGTTGGGTGCGACGAGGCGGCCCTCGGCCTCGACGTAGGTGATCGCCTTGTCCTTGACCAGCCCCTGCAGGCCCTTGTAGAGCCGCGCGATCACGCCGTCCTTGTAGGCGTTGACCTTGCCCATGTCGATCGACTCGAGGGTGGTGTTGACCCCGACGTGCGAGCCCTCGCGGGCGACGTCGGCCACCTCTGCGGCGTGCAGCAGTGCCTTGGTCGGGATGCAGCCGCGGTGCAGGCAGGTGCCGCCCAGTTTGTCCCGCTCGACCAGTGCCACGCTCAGACCCAGTTCCGCGCCGCGGAGGGCTGCGGCGTATCCGCCACTGCCACCGCCCAGGATCACCAGGTCGAAGACCGAACCGTCGGCAGTGTCAGTCACAGGGGCGCTCCTCGCGTCTCATCGCGTCGATCAGGCGTCGTGCGTGCGTCGATCAGGCCTATCACTATCCTGTCATCACCGGCCCCGCCGGTCACCCCGTGCCGTTCGCCGTGCCGTAGCCTGCGCCGTGCGCGGCGATGTCCTCGACCAGAGTGAGCAGAGTGCGGACCGACACCCCAGTTCCGCCGACCGGGGTGTAGCCGTAGGGGGTGCCGGTGTTGAACGCCGGGGTGGCGATGTCCAGGTGCGCCCACGGGATCGGCGAGTCGCCACCCTTCCTGGTACCCACGAACTCGGACAGGAACACCCCAGCCACCAGCATCGAGCCGGCCGATTCGCCCATGTTGGCGATGTCGGCGACGGCCGAGTCCATGCTCGGGCGCAGCTCGGGGGGCAGCGGCATCGGCCAGAACTGCTCGCCGGCCACCTCCGACAGGGAGTGCAGCCGGGTGCGCAGGGCGTCGTCGTTGGCCATGATCGCCGAGACCCGGTTGCCCAGGGCCACCCGCTGCGCCCCGGTGAGGGTGGCGACGTCCACGATCAGATCGGGGTCGCCCGCGCTGGCCTCGACCAGGGCGTCGGCCAGCACCAGCCGGCCCTCGGCGTCGGTGTTGAGCACCTCGACGGTGCGCCCGCCGCGCACCGTGATCACGTCGGAGGGGCGCTGGGCCGTGCCTGAGGGCATGTTCTCGGCCAGTGCCAGCCACCCGGTGACCCGTACCGCGAGCCCGAGCCTGGCCACCGTCAGCACTGTCTGCAGCACCGCCGCGGCGCCGGCCATGTCGCTCTTCATCGCCTCCATGCCGGCCGGTGGCTTCAACGAGATGCCACCGGTGTCGAAGGTGATCCCCTTGCCCACCAGCGCCAGGTGCGCCGTCGCGCCGGCCGGTGAGTAGTCGAGGGTGACCAGGCGGGGCGGGCGGCTCGAGCCCTTGCCCACGCCGATCAGGCCGCCGTATCCGCCGCGGGCGAGCCGCTTCTCGTCGAGCACGGTGACGGTGATCGGCAGACCCTCGGCGGAGGTGACGGCCTGCTCGGCGAAGACCTGCGGGTACAGGTCCGACGGCGGGGTGTTCACCAGGTCACGGGTGGCCGCCACGGCGTCGGCGAGGATCTGCGCGCGCTTGGCCACGGCGCGGGTGGCCCGGCTGCGGGCCTGATCGGTGAGCACCACCACCCTGCGCACGGGCTGCTTCGCCGCGGCCGTTGTCGCCGTCCCGCCGGTCGCCGTCCGGTAGCGGGTGTAGCCGTAGGCGCCGAGCAGGGCGCCCTCGGCGACGGCGGCCAGGTGGGCGTCGTCCGGAGTGGGCAGGGCGAGCGCGACGGTCGGGGTGCCGGCCAGCGAGCGGGTGGCCGCACCGGCCGCCCGGCGCAGAGCCTCGGGGGTGGGACGGCTCCGTGTCCCGGTCAGCGGACCGACGCCGGTCAGCACGATGATCGGGGCCGAGAGGCTGCCGTCCGTGGTGACCCGGTGCACGTCGTCCGCCGCTCCGGTGACCCCGAGCGGGCGCAGCGCGGGACGCAGCCGCCGGCGCAGAGTGGCAGGCAGGGCGTCGCCGAGCAGTCGTGGGCCGTCGGGCCCAGAGGCGACGGCGACCACGACGACGTCGGCGGGCACGGTCGCGGGGCCCTTGGCGGAGAGGGTCAGGGTTGCCACGTGCCGGACTCTAGCCAGAGCGGCCGCGGAAGCTGTGGAGGTGGGGCACCCGGGCGAGTAGGTTGCGCCACATGACCGATGCCTCCGCCTCCACCGCGCCGGCCGATCCGCCGGAGCTGAAGCGCACCGCCCTCTTCGACCGGCACGTGGCGCTCGGTGCCAAGACCGCCGACTTCGGCGGCTGGGAGATGCCGATCGAGTACGCCGATGGGGGAGTGCTGCGCGAGCACCAGGCAGTGCGCGAGCGGGTGGGCCTGTTCGACGTGTCCCACCTGGGCAAGGTGGACGTGCGCGGTCCGGGCGCGGCGGCCTTCGTCGACCGTTGCCTGACCAATGCCCTGGAGCGGATCGGGCCCGGTCAGGCGCAGTACACCCTGTGCTGCGACGAGGCCACCGGCGGGGTGGTGGACGACCTGATCGTCTACCTGCGCGCCGACGACGATGTGCTGCTGGTGCCCAATGCCGCCAACGCCGCCGAGGTCACCCGGCGGATGGCCGCGCAGGCCCCGGAAGGGGTCACCCTGGCCGACCGTCACCACGACGTGGCGGTCCTCGCCGTGCAGGGCCCGCTCAGTGACGAGGTGCTGGACGCACTCGGCCTGCCGACTGGTCACGACTACATGCGCTTCGCGGACGCCACCTGGCAGGGCCACCCGGTCGTGGTCTGCCGCACCGGCTACACCGGCGAGCGCGGCTACGAGCTGCTGCCGGCCGCGCAGGCCGCACCGGCGCTGTGGGATGCCCTGCTCGAGCAGGTGCGCGCCCATGACGGACTGCCGGCCGGGTTGGGCGCCCGGGACACGCTGCGGACCGAGATGGGCTACCCGCTGCATGGGCACGAGCTCTCGCTGGAGATCACCCCGGTGCAGGCCAAGGTCGGCTGGGCGGTGGGCTGGCGCAAGCCGGAGTTCTGGGGCCGCGACGTCTTGCAGGCCGAGCGAGGGCGCGGCCCGGCCCGGATCGCTCGCGGCCTGCTCGCCCTGGGCAAGGGCATCCCGCGGGCGGAGATGAACGTGGTCGCCGCCGACGGAGCCGTGCTCGGGCGGACGACGTCCGGCACCTTCTCGCCCACCCTCGGTCAGGGCATCGCCCTCGCCCTGATCGACTCCTCTGTGGAGCTGGGTGCCGAGGTGACGGTCGACGTCCGCGGCCGGGCCCTGGCCTGCCGGGTGGTCGCGCCGCCGTTCGTGCAGGTGCAGACCCGCCAGAGCTGACCGGCGTCCCGTGAACCGGCCGCGGGTCAGACCCATCCGGACACGGCCGCCAGCACCAGGAGCGCCGCGGCCAGCGCCAGTTCCGCGCCGGCACCGAGCACGTCTCCGGTGACGCCGCCGAAGCGCCTGGCGGCGACACGGGCTGTACCGGCTGCGGCCGCCGCCGCGGCCAGGGTCATCGCCGAGCCCGCCCACCAGGGGGCCCCGGCCACCGACAGCACGGCGGTGGTGAAACCGAGGGTGAGCACCAGATCCAGCGCGGCCACCGGCGTCGGCACGGAGCCGGCCATCGCCGCCCCCAGGCCGTCCGGCCGCGCTGCGGGCACGCCGTGACGGCAGAGCAGCGGTAGGGCGAGCCGGGAGGCGGCCAGGGCGGCGATCACCGGTGTCGGCCCCCAGGCCGTGAAGACTTGGGTCAGGGCGCTCGCCTGCACCGCGAGCACCAGGACCACCGTGCTCACCCCGAACGGGCCGATGTCGCTGCGCCGCATCACCTCGAGCGCCCGCTCGGCGCCGCCCCCGGAGCCCAGGCCGTCGGCGGTGTCGGCCAGGCCGTCCAGGTGTAGCCCGCGGGAGGCGTAGGCCCACGCCGCCACCGCCAGCACCGCCACCACGGAGACCGACAGGCCGGCCCACGCCGCGAGCCAGGCTGCTGCAGCGACCACCGTGCCGAGCGCCACACCGACCCACGGAGCCAGGAGCATGGCGCCCCGGGCCACCTGCCGATCGACTCGGGTGGGGGCGGGCACCGGCCACCGGGTCAGGGTGCCGGCGGCGACTCGGACGGCGTCACACATCGAGGTCTCGGATCGAGGTCACGCGTCGGTCCTCACGCATCGGTCCTCATGCGTCGGGGTCCTCGGCCGGCCCGGCGAGCAGCGCCGCGGCCTCGGTCAGGACGGCCAGACCGAGGCGGGCGCCGGTGCCGTCCTGGACGCGCAGCCCGAGCGAGAGCAGCGGTTCCAGCTGGATGGTCGACACCACGGCGGAGCTGAGCGTCGAGGCGCGCACATGCGCCAGTTGCCACCACTGGGTGGCCACGAAGGTGGTCCGCCGGGCCAGCAGGGCGACGGCGAGCGCCCCCTCGCCGTCGAGCAGGATCGGGGTGCGCCGCACGGCGGCCTGGACGGCGAGGGCCGTCGCCGCGGCCAGCGCGGGGCTGCCCACCGCCTCCATCAGCACCGGCAGGTCGCCGCGGGTTCCCCGGGTGCCTCGCAACCCGTCGCGCAACTCGATGACGGCGTCCATCCAGGCCTCGTCCTCCAGGCCCTGCGGCAGCGGCCAGCCACTGGCCTCGACCGGGTCGAGGTCGAGCAGGTCGGCACAGGTCAGGTGCGCTCGGCGGTCGTCGTCCACCGCCAGCAACAGCAGGTCGACGCCGGAGTCGGCCGCCCGGTCGGCCGCCGCGACGCCCCAGGAGATCGCCTGGGCGATGCTCAGGCCGGGCGGTAGTGGGGTGTCGCCGGCGTCCAGGACCGCGAGGGTGCGCGAGGGCGGGGCCGGGGTCGGGCTGCCGCTGACGCCGGCCCACCAGGCGGCCAGGTCGGCCAGGCGCCCCATCGAGGCGTCCAGCCCTGCCTGCTCCAACCGGTCGCGGGCCGCGGCGTGGGCGTTGAGGTCGGGCTCGGACACGCTGCGACCCAACAGATCCAGGTCGTAGGCGGTATCGCTCATCGCGTCTCCTCGTCGAGGTCGAGCACCCGACCGGCCACGACCAGCACGGCCTGGTCGGCGTCCTCCGCCAGGCGCTGCGTGAGGGCTCCCAGTGCGTCGCGGAACAACCGTCCGGAGGCGGTCTCCGGCACGACGCCCCACCCGGTCTCCTCACCGACCGCGACCACCCGCCGTGCGGCGGTGCGCCAGGCCGCGACGAAGGCGTCGGCCTCGGCGGCCCAGCGGTCGGCCCAGCCCGGGGCGTCGTCCCAGCCACCGCAGCGGGCCAGCGCCGCCCTGGCCCAACCGCCCAGGGAATCCAGCAGCACGGGTGGGCCTGGTGTGGTGAGCAGGCGACGCAGCGTGGCGTCGTCGTCCTCGACTGTCGACCAGCCCTCGGGGCGGCGCTCACGGTGCCGGGCGACCCGCCCGGCCCACTCGGGGTCCGAGCCGTCGGGACGGGCCCCCGTCGCCAGGTAGATCACCCCGGGCTCGGCGGCCAGCAGGTCCTCGGCGTGCGCGGACTTGCCCGAGGACGCGGCACCGAGCACCAGGGTGCGCCGCGGAGGTTCGGGCCAGGGGTGGCCGGCCGCGGCGAGTCTGGCGCCGGGGTCGGCCAGACGCACCTGCCAGCCGGACAGACGGCGGACGAGCCGGCGTCGCCTTGCGCCGCTGAGGTCGGCCGGTCCGGGGGCGAGGGCGACCAGGTCGGCACCGTGGGCGAGGGCGTCTGCCCGGCGCAACCGGGCCACCTCGTGGGCCAGGGCGGTGGGGTCGATCCCGTGTTCGGTGCCCTCGGAAGTGCGCAGGTCGAGCACCGCACCGGCCAGACCCGCGCCGGCCAGGGCGGCGCGTGCCTCCGCGGCCAGGCGGTGCGGTCCGCCGGGGCCCGCCGGGGCCCAGAGCAGGGCCCGCCCGCGGGACCCGGCGACCAGGGCCGCGGTGGCGCCGTCCTCACCGGGTAGGGCGAGCACCCGGACGGCGTCGCTCTCGAGGGTCTCCCCGGGCGCGGGGTGCCGGGTCGCGCCGTCCGCCATGATCACGCTCAGGCCGGACAGGCGCAGGGTGCCGCCGACCTCGAGGCCGGCGGTCTCGGTGACCACGAACACGGATGCGACCATAGCCCGGACGCCGGGGACGCGCTGCGGGTGGCAGCATGGGCACATGAACGCGTGGACCTGGCGGTACGAGAACCTCGACGGGACGACGATGAGCGGTCCGGAGCTGTCCGAGACCCCTTTCCCCAGCCAGGCCGATGCCGAGTCGTGGGTGGGCGAGAGCTGGCACGACCTGCACGCGGCAGGCGTGGAGGCAGTCAGTCTGCTGCGCGACGGCGACGTCGTCTACGGCCCGATGAGCCTGCGACCCGCCGAGTAGGCCCTCGGGTCAGCGCGGGTAGGCGCCCCGGGCGACCTGGGCGCGGGGCAGGCGGAACCGGCGGTACTGCAGGGCGCGGATCATGCCGTAGCCGGCGGCACCGTGGGCCTTGTCCCCGAAGCGCGCCTCGAGCTCCCGCTTGAGCCTGCGCCGCAGGAACACGCTGTCGACGATCACGGCGAGCATCACCGAGTAGAGCACCACCATCGAGGCGAGCTGCATCACCCGGTTGGGCACCACGCTCATGCCGAGCACGAGCAGGGCCATCGGCAGGAAGAACTCGCCGACGCTGCGCCGGGCGTCCACGTAGTCGCGTGCCCACCGCCGGGCAGGCCCCCGGTCACGGGCGGGCAGATGGGCCTCGTCGCCGGTGAGCATGGCTTGGCGCTGCTGGAGCCGCTCGGCATCGGCGGCGGCCCGCCGCGCCGCGCGGGCGGCCTTCTTCTCCGCCTTGGTGGCGTTCGCAGGCAGCGCCGAACTGGCCACGATCGGGTGCCGATTGCGCTGCTCGGCCTCACGGCGGGTCGGCGTCGGGCGGCCCTTGCCGCCGGTCTTGACCTCCGCCGGGGAGGAGGCCGAGCGCTCCTGGGCGGTCTGCTGGGTCTTGCCTCGTCCGAACACGCTTCCCAGCCTACGGGCGCACCTGGCGTTAGGTTGCAGCTATGCCTGCAGCAGCTGTCGATGTCACTGCTCTGACCGAACGCGTCACCGCGGTTATGCCCGGGGTCCGTGCCGATCTGGCACGTCTGGTCAGGATTCCCAGCGTGTCTGCCCCGGCCTTCGACCCGGCTCCGCTGGAGGCCAGCGCCGAGGCGGTGGCCGAGCTGCTGCGGCGGGCCGGGATGAGTCAGGTCGACATCCTGCGGGTTCCGGTGCCCGGCACCGGTCAGCCAGGTGCCCCGGCGGTGGTCGCCCACCGCCCCGGCCCGCCCGGATCACGCACCGTGCTGCTCTATGCCCACCACGACGTCCAGCCGCCCGGGGACCCACAGGGGTGGGTGAGCGCGCCGTTCGATCCCACCGAGCGGGACGGCCGCCTGTACGCCCGCGGTGCCGCCGACGACAAGGCGGGGATCTGCGTGCACGTGGCGGCCCTGCGTGCGCTGGGCGAGGCGCTCGGCGTCGGGGTGACGGTCTTCGTCGAGGGCGAGGAGGAGATCGGTTCGCCCACCTTCGAGGACTTCCTTGCCGCGCACCGTGACCGGCTGGCCGCTGACGTGATCGTGGTCGCCGACTCGGGCAACTGGCGGATCGGTGAGCCGGCTCTGACCACCAGCCTGCGCGGCCTGGTCGACGGGGTGGTCGAGGTCGCAACGCTCGACCATGCGCTGCACTCGGGCATGTTCGGCGGAGCCGTGCCGGACGCCGTCACCGTGTTGATCCGGCTGCTGAACACCCTGTGGGACGACGCCGGCACCGTGGCCGTGCCGGGGCTTCTGGCGGGGGAGGCCGACGACCTCGCCTATCCGGAGGAGATGCTGCGCGCCGACGCCGGCGTGCTGGACGGGGTGGAGCTGATCGGCACCGGCCGGCTCACCTCCCGGTTGTGGACGCGCCCGGCGCTGACCGTGATCGGCGTGGACGTGCCGTCGATCGCGGCGTCGTCCAACACGCTGCAGCCGGTGGCCCGGGCCAAGTTCTCGCTGCGGATCGCCCCCGGGCAGGACGGGCAGGAGGCGTTCGAGGCGCTCGCGGCGCACCTGCGGCGCAACGTGCCCTGGGGCGCGCAGGTGAAGGTGCGGGTCGGCGAGGTCGGCCGGGCCTGGGGCGCGCCCAGCGAGGGCCCGGTGGTCGACATCGCCCGCTGGGCGCTGGCCGAGGCGTGGGGCACGAAGCCGGTGAACATGGGTGTCGGCGGCTCGATCCCGTTCATCGCCGCGCTGCAGCAGGTCTACCCGGACGCCGTGGTGCTGGTCACCGGGGTCGAGGACCCGGACACCCGGGCGCACGGCGCCAACGAGTCCCTGCACCTGGACGAGTTCGCCCGTGCGTGCGTGGCCGAGACCCTCCTCCTAGCGGCCCTCGCCTAAACCTGCTCATGCTCCGCGGGGGTACATGTGGAAGCGTTTACGGGCGCTCGGGCGTGTACCCCTGCGGAGCATGAGCAGGTTTGGTGGGGGTGCGTTGCAGAGGGACGGGAGCCATCCGGCCGCCGCGGCGCATGATCTCGGTGATCTGTTCGGCGCTCATCGCGGGGGCCCACAGGTGGCCCTGGCCGAGGTGGCACCCGCAGACCCGCATCTGCTCGGCCTGGTTCGGGAACTCGATGCCCTCGGCGATGATCTGCATCCCCTGACCGACCCCGAGCTCGACGATGCTGCTCAGGAGCGCGCGCCCCTCCACCGTGTCGTCGCCGACGAACGACTTGTCGATCTTGAGGATGGTGGCCGGCAGCCGGCGCAGGTAGCTGAGCGAGGAGTACCCGGTGCCGAAGTCGTCCAGGGCGATCTTGAGCCCGAGCGCGGACAGCTGCCCGAGCCGGCGCAACGCGGTGTCGATGTCGCGCACCAACGCCGACTCGGTGATCTCCAGCACCAGAGCGGTGGCGTCGATCCCGGTGGACTGGATGGTGGAGAGCACGTCGGCGACCAGGTTCGCGTCCGCCAGCTGCTCGGTGGCCAGGTTGACCTCCATGGCCAGCGGGTAGCCGTCGGGGAAGTCGCGCTGCCAACCGGCCAGCTGCTCGCAGGCCTGTTGCAGCACCCACCGCCCGATCGGAGTGATCAACCCGGTGGCCTCGGCCAGCGGCACGAAGACCGCTGGGGAGATCGGTCCACGGGTGGGGTGCTCCCAGCGCAGCAGTGCCTCGACCCCGTAGAGGGTGCCGGACTGCAGGTCCACGATCGGCTGGTAGACCACCCGCATCTCGTCCCGGTCGATCGCCGCTACGAGCCCGGCCGACAGCTCGGTCCGCTCCTTCGTGCTGTCGTGCATCCGCGGCTCGAACGCGGTGCTGTGCCCCTTGCCCCGGTCCTTGGCGTAGCTCAGGGCGACGTCGGCGTTGCGGATCAGCTCGAGTGCGGTGCACTGGCTGCCGGCCTCGGCCAGCGCGAAGCCGATCCCGGCCTGCACCCGCATCCGCCGTCCGTCCAGGTCGACCGGCTGATTGAGCGCCTCCTCGAGCCGGCCCACCAGGTCCTGGGGGGCGCCGGTGTACCGCGGGTCGGCGACCAGGACGGCGAACTCGTCGCTGCCCAGCCGGGCGACGACGCTGCGCCGAGGCACGCTGCGGTGGATCCGGGCCCCGACCATCCGGAGCAACCGGTCGCCCAGGTCGTGCCCGAAGCTGTCGTTGACGTCCTTGAACCCGTCGAGGTCGATCAGCAGGACGGCGATCGTCGCGCCGCCGGGGGCTGCCAGGGCCTCCTCCACCTTGTCGGTGAACAGGGTCCGGTTGGCCAGCGCGGTCAGCTCGTCGTGGGTGGCCTGATACTTCAGCGCCCCGACCAGGGCGGTCAACCGGTCCCTCGCGTAGATCACCGCCTTGCTCATCTGGGCGAACTCGTCGGACCCGGTCAGCGCGGTGGTCTGGTTGACCGCGCCGTTGGTCACCGTGCTGATGTCCTCCAGGACCGCACGGACATCCCGTGTGGTGGCCCGGAACAGGGCGGTCAGCAGGTAGAACACGATCCCCATGGTGAGCAGAGTGAGCAGCAGCGGCTGGGTCCGGTCGCGCATCAGCTGGTCCTGGCGCTGGGCCAGCAACTGGTCGGTGGCCCCGGTCAGCACCACGGCCAACGCGGCGGCAGAGGTCGACAGAGTCAGCGTGTCGGCACTCGTCGGCGGGGTGACCTTCGCCGAAGGGTCGGCGGCGGCGGCGAGGGCGGCCGAGTACTGCGACACTGCCGTGCTCAGCGCCCACGCCTCGGTACCCACCTGCTGGCGCAGACCGCGCCAGGTGGTGGCGGTCACCGCGGTGGTGAGGTCCATCGAGAGCTGGCGCGCGGCGTCCGCGAAGTCCTTCGAGGTGACTTGCAGCGCCAGCGGATCGGCGACCGCGTCCGGCTCGCCCGAGCGCAGCGTCTGCGCGTCGGCGGCAGCCAGCACCAGGCGGGGGAGCCGGTCGACCAGCATCATCACCAGGTAGTGGCTGTCCAGTTGCGGGTCGAGCACCAGGTTGGAGGAGTCGGCCACCTTCTTGATCAGCTGTTGCACCTTGCGGGCAGTCAGCTCGGCCTTGCGGGCCACCTCGGCGGGTGGGGTGTCCGCGGCGTAGACGCTCTGCACCTGGGAACGCAGCTGGGTCCAGTCGCCGCGCACCGCGAGCTCGTCGCCGTAGATCGCGGTGACGTCGTCCAGCTCGCGGACCAGGCTGATCCAGGTGTCGCCCGGGTCGTGGCCGTGCTCAGCGAGGTTGCGGCTCTGGGCCAGCTCGATCACCAGGTTGACCAGGGGCTTGACGTACTGCAGCCCGTCCCGCTCGCGGTCGGCGAAGGAGATCTGGCCGGTGGACTCGCGGAAGGAGGCCGCCATGCTGGTGCACATCGGAAGCAGGAGCAGGACGGCGATCAGACCGAACTTCCCCGCCACCCCGAGCCGGCGCATCAGGCGCATGCCGGGCCGCAGCGCGAACTCCATCGCCGACCTCCCAGGTGGGCCCGCGGTGACGGGGACGCAGGCCACTGCTACGTCTTTCGGCGTGGGCAGGGCAAGGCTTGATCCGCCGACCGGTCGACGCCCGCATGTCAGGCTGGGCAGATGCGCGTCCTGGTCGCCCCCGACTGCTTCACCGGCACCCTCACCGCCGCGCAGGCGGCGGCGGCGATCGCGGAGGGCTGGGCCCGGCAGTCCCCGCACGACGAGATCGCGCTCTGCCCGCTCTCGGACGGCGGCCCCGGATTCGTGGACGTGCTGCATTCCGTGCTCGGCGGGCAGCTGGTCGCGGCCACAGTGACCGGCCCGCTCGGCGAGCCCGTCCCGGCGGCGTTCCTGATCACCGGGACCACCGCGTACCTGGAAAGCGCTCAGGCCTGCGGTCTGCACCTGGTTCCGGAGCACCGGCGTGACCCACAGGTGACCACCACAGCCGGCGTGGGTGAACTGGTGCTGTGCGCCCGCGACCTGGGCGCCACCCGGATCGTGGTCGGGCTGGGCGGTTCGGCCACCAACGACGCCGGGGCCGGCCTGCTCGCAGCGATGGCCGGGCTGGATGGCGCGAGTGCGGCGACGGGGGCGCAGTGGCGCTCGGGGGGCGCGGCGCTGCGGGGGGCGGAAGCCGCCGAGCTGGCCTGGCTGCCGGGGCTGCGGGCCGCGTGGGCGGACGTCGAGCTGGTGCTGGCCAGCGATGTCGACTCCCCTCTGCTCGGCTTCCACGGGGCCAGCGCCGGTTTCGCCGCGCAGAAGGGGGCCACCGCCGAGCAGGCCCAGGAGCTGGAGCGGTGCCTGGGCGACTTCGCGGCCGCGGCCACCCGGGCGCTGGAGCTGCCGGGCAAGCCCGGCGCCGAACCGGGCGCCGGGGCGGCCGGCGGGCTCGGGTTCGCCCTGCTCCTGCTCGGGGCGCGCCGGATCTCGGGGGTGCAGGCGGTGCTGGACGCCGTCGGTTTCGCCGCGCGGGTGGCCGCAGCCGATCTGGTGGTCACCGGGGAGGGCCGCTTCGACTGGCAGTCGCTGCGCGGCAAGGTGGTCGCCGGGGTGGCCGCGGCCGGCCTGGTCACCGGGACCCCGGTGGTCGTGGTGGCCGGGCAGGTGCTGGTCGGACGCCGCGAGGCACAGGTGATCGGCGTGGAGTCGGCGTACCCGGTGGCCCGCACACCGAAGCAGATCGCGGCCGCCCTGACCGACCCGTACGCCACCTTGGCCGAGCGCGCACAACGGGTGGCCCGCACCTGGTCGCCTGGACGAGCCGGATCCGGCAGTTATCCTGAGTGAGCCGGGAATGAACCCGCCGTCGCCGCCGCTGTCCCCAGGGCAGACGCCGTCCACCCAGCCACGAAAGAGATGCAGATGACTGTCGAAGCCCAGACCGACTCCAGCGACGCACAGACCGCTGAGCAGGCGGCCGAGTTCGCGCACAAGGTTCTGCTCACCCCCGCTGCAGTGGAGATGGCCAAGTCCCTGCGCCTCAAGGAGGGCCGGGAGGACCTGCGGCTGCGGGTCGAGGTGGCCCCGGGTGGGTGCCGCGGCCTGTCCTACCAGCTCACCTTCGACGACCAGTTGATGGACGGCGACCGGGTCCGCGACTTCGACGGGGTCGAGCTCGTGGTCGACGAGTTCAGCAGCGACAAGCTGGTCGGCGCCTCGATCGACTACGTGGAGACGCTGCAGAAGCAAGGCTTCACCATCGACAACCCCAGCGCCCAGGCCAGCTGCGCCTGTGGCGACAGTTTCTGCTGACCTCGGTGCGGTGACCCCTGGCCCGGCGGGCGCGTGCTGAGCGTGGGCGCCGCCGGGTAGGGTGCGCGCCGTGCGTATCGCTGTCACCGGATCCATCGCCACCGACCATCTGATGTCGTTCGGGGGCCGCTTCGGCGACAGCCTGATCGCCGAGCGGCTGGACCGGGTGGCGCTGTCGTTCCTGGTCGACAACCTGCAGATCCGCCGGGGCGGGGTGGCGGCGAACATCGCCTTCGGCCTGGCCAGTCTGGGCCTGCACCCGTTGCTGGTGGGGTCCGTCGGCGAGGACTTCGTCGACTACCGCTCCTGGCTGGAGCGGCACGGCGTGGACTGCTCGGCGATCCACACCAGCGAACTGCTGCACACCGCGCGCTTCGTCTGCACCACCGACACCGACCAGGCCCAGATCGCCTCCTTCTATGCGGGGGCGATGAGCGAGGCCCGGGAGATCGAGCTGGGACCTCTGCATGCGGCGACCCCGATCGACCTGGTGATGGTCAGCCCCAACGACCCGCAGGCGATGCTGCGGCACACCAGGGAGTGCCGTCAGCGCGGCCTGCCGTTCGCTGCCGACCCCTCGCAGCAGCTGGCCTGGTCGGACGGGCCGATGGTGCGTGACCTGATCGAGGGCGCGGCCTATCTGTTCACCAATGACTACGAGGCGGCCCTGATCCACAACAAGACCGGCTGGGAGGCGGACGAGGTGGCCGCCCGGGTCGGCGTCCGGATCACCACCCACGGCAAGGACGGCGTGGCGATCGAGGCACCGGGGCGGGAGACGATCACTGTCGGGGTGGTGCCTGCGCAGCACATCGCCGACCCGACTGGGGTGGGTGACGCCTTCCGGGCCGGGTTCCTCTCTGCGCTGGCCTGGGGACTGTCGCTGGAGCGTTGTGCCCAGGTCGGTTGCCTGCTGGCCACGCACGTGATCGAGACCGTCGGGACGCAGGAGTACGTGTTGCGCCGCGGGCTCGCCCTGGAGCGCTTCGCCGACGCCTACGGCCAGGTGGCGGCAGACGAGATCTCCGCCCACCTGGGCGCATTGCGCGGCTGAGCACGGCCGGCGGGGGCGTCCATGCGTGCGCACGAGCCGGCCCCGAGCGGCTACCGGTTCCTCGAGGCCGTCGCGGCGGCAGCCGCGGGGGAGGACCTGGTCGCCGTCGGGGCCGATCTAGCCCCGGGCACGCTGCTGGCCGCCTATCGCGCGGGACTGTTTCCGATGGGTCTGGGGGAGCACGGCGGCGCGCCGATCGGCTGGTGGTCACCCGATCCGCGCGGTGTGCTGCCCCTGCCCGGGCTGCACGTGTCCCGGTCGCTGCGCGCGGCCTGCCGCAGGTTCGAGGTCACCGTCGACCAGGACTTCGACGGCGTCGTCCGTGGGTGTGCCGATCCGTCCCGGTCCGGGGCGTGGATCACTGACGAGGTGGCGCAGGCGTACCGTCGCCTGTTCGATCTGGGCTGGGCCCATTCGATCGAGTGCCGGCGAGGCGGTCGCCTGGTCGGTGGGGTGTACGGGGTGTCGATCGGCGGGCTCTTCGCCGGGGAGTCGATGTTCCATGCCGACCGGGATGCCTCGAAGGCTGCGCTTGTCGCTCTGGTCGAGCGGCTGCGGGCGGACGGCGACCCTCGCCGCCTGTTCGACGTGCAGTGGTCTACGCCACACCTGGCCGGTCTCGGTGTGGTGGAGATCTCACGAAAGGCCTACTTGAACCTCCTTGCCGAGGCGATTCCGGCGCCGGCGCCGGCCTGGGAATGACCGCTCGGCGCCACCGCTGGGCTGTGCGGCGCGCCACGTCGGGTTTCCGGCTAGGGGCATCTCCGCGGCTGAGGATCCAGGCGGTACTGTGCTCCTCGCAGGGACCATGTACCCGGTAGTGACTCCAGGGGTCTGCCGGGCCCAGCTTCCGTGGAAAGGCCGACGTTGTTCCCGCACAAGGAAAGCCGCGCCCGACGCGGCTCCAGTCGCAGACTGGCGCTGCTCCTGTTCCCGCTCCTGATCGTTCTGGCGGGATGTTCGACCAACCAGCCCGGTGAGCTGTGGCTCCCGGGCGCCCGCGACATGACGAACCAGACCGGCAGGATCACTGATCTCTGGGTCGGCTCGTGGATCGCGGCGATGGTGGTCGGCGTCCTTGTCTGGGGCTTGATCCTGTGGTGCCTTGTGGTCTACCGGCGTCGACGCGACGACACCGGCCTGCCCGAACAGATTCGCTATCACATCCCACTGGAGATCATGTACACGGTGATCCCGCTGATGATGATCGGTGTGCTGTTCTTCTACACCGCGCAGTACCAGTCAGACATCGCCGACACCTCCAAACCGGCCGACGTGCATATCAATGTGGTAGGCAAGCAGTGGTCGTGGGACTTCAACTACCTCGATTCCAATGTCTACGAGGTCGGCCTGCAGACCGAGTTGGGCCTCGAGGGCGAGACCGGGGTCGAGAAGCAGGCCCCGACGCTCTACCTGCCGGTGAACAAGCGGGTCGAGTTCACCCTTCAGGCGCGTGACGTGCTGCACTCGTTCTGGATCCCGGCCATGCTCTACAAGCTGGATGCGATTCCCGGGGTGACCAACAAGTTCCAGGTCGTGCCGCAGAAGGTCGGCGACTTCAGGGGCAAGTGCACCGAGCTGTGCGGCGAGTACCACTCCGAGATGTTGTTCAACGTGAAGGTGGTTCCGCAGGCCGAGTACGACGCGCACATGGCCCAGCTCAAGGCTGACGGCAAGGTCGGCACGTTGGACACCAACCTCGGCGCGGCGAAGACCCGGCCCGGGCGAGGCGCGGTCCCCTTCAGCACGCAGACCCTCGAGCCTGTGACCGGGAGCAACTGATGACGGCGATCGCTGAACCGACGACGACGCTCGTGCCGGCGCGGCCGGGCAAGGGCACCATGGTCGTGCGCTGGATGACCACCACCGACCACAAGGTGATCGGCAACCTCTACCTCGCCACCGCGATGTTCTTCTTCGCCGTCGGCGGGGTGCTGGCGCTCTTCATGCGGGCCGAGCTGTTCACGCCCGGCATGCAGGTGTTGCAGAGCAAGGAGCAGTACAACCAGTTCTTCACCATGCACGGCCTGATCATGCTGCTGCTGTTCGCCACCCCGGCGTTCAGCGGGTGGGCCAATGCGATCATGCCGCTGCAGATCGGTTCGCCCGACGTGGCGTTCCCGCGGCTGAACATGCTGGCCTACTGGTTCTTCCTGTTCGGTGGTCTCGTGGCGGCGTCGAGCTTCCTGGTGCCGAAAGGCCCAGCGGGGTTCGGCTGGTTCCTCTACCCCCCCCTGTCGAATGCCACCTACTCGCCGGGAATCGGGCCTGACCTCGGCATCTTCGGGCTGGCGCTCGGTGGGTTCGGAACGATCCTCGGTGCGGTCAACTTCATCACCACGATCGTATGCATGCGCGCACCCGGCATGACCATGTTCCGGATGCCGATCTTCACCTGGAACATCCTGATCACCAGTGTGCTGGTTCTGATGGTCTTCCCGCCGCTGGCCGCTGCGCTCCTGGGCTTGGGTGCGGACCGAAGATTCGGCACGCAACTGTTCCAACCGGAGAACGGGGGGCCGGTGCTGTGGCAACACCTTTTCTGGTTCTTCGGCCACCCTGAGGTGTATGTGCTGGCCCTGCCGTTCTTCGGCATCGCCTCGGAGATCATCCCCGCCTTCAGCCGTAAGCCGATCTTCGGTTACAAGGGTCTGGTCTTCGCCACGATCGCGATCGCCGCTCTTTCGATGGCGGTCTGGGCGCACCACATGTATGTGACCGGTCAGGTCAACCTGCCGTTCTTCGCGTTCATGACCATGCTGATCGGTGTGCCCACCGGGGTGAAGTTCTTCAACTGGATCGGCACGATGTGGCGAGGCTCGATCACCTTCGAGACACCCATGCTGTGGACGCTCGGCTTCCTGACCACCTTCCTGTTCGGTGGCCTCACGGGCATCATGCTGGCCGCTCCACCGGTGGACTTCCACGTCAGTGACACCTACTTCATCGTCGCCCACTTCCACTACACGGTCTTCGGCACCGTCGTGTTCGCGATGTACGCGGGCTTCTACTTCTGGTGGCCGAAGATGACCGGGCGGATGCTCGGGGAGACCCTCGGCAAGTGGCACTTCTGGCTCACCTTCTTCGGCTTCCACATCACCTTCCTGGTCCAGCACTGGGTCGGCGTGGAGGGCATGCCCCGCCGGTACGCCGACTACCTGCCCGAGGACGGGTTCACCCTCTACAACCAGATCTCCACTCTCGGCGCCGCGATCCTGGCGATCAGCTTCCTGCCGTTCATCTGGAACATCTACACGACGATGACCAGCGCGCCGCGGGTGATGGTGGACGACCCCTGGGGCTACGGTTCGTCGCTCGAGTGGGCGACGTCGTGCCCGCCGCCGCGGCACAACTTCCACAGCCTTCCCCGGATCCGCAGCGAGCGCCCAGCCTTCGACCTGCACCACCCTGAGGCCGCTGCCGCTGCAGTGACCCCACCAGACGACAGCATTCTGACCGGGATCTACGGCCCGGCGGACGTTGAAGCACCCGACCGCACCGAGCGAGAAGGTGGCCGTTCATGAAGGTAGCGACCCGACTCTTCTTCTTGCTGGGGCTGTTCTACATCCCGGTAGGGGTCGCCTACGGTGTGATGACGAAGTGGAAGGAGCCGATCGGCTTCCTGGCACTGTTCCTCACCTCGCTCATGGCGTTGATGATCGCTGCGTACCTGCGGTACACCGCCGGGCACATCGACGAACTTCCCGAGGACGACCGCCTGGGCGAGATCGCCCAGGGCGCCGGCGAGTACGGCCAGTTCCCGCCGTACTCGTGGTGGCCGATGGCGCTGGGCTTGGGTGCCGCGCTCGTCTTCGCCGGGCTTGCGGCGGGCTGGTGGCTGTTCTTCATCGGTCTGCCCGTCGCACTGCTCGCGCTGGTCGGCTGGGTGTTCGAGTACCACCGGGGCGAGTTCGCGCACTGAGCACTACACGCCGAGGTGTCACCTTGGCCTCGTCGAAGGACTGCGTCGCGTAGGCTTAAGTCTGCGCGACGCAGTCTTGATGCAACCTTGATGGCCGGTTGCGCGTCGTGTGGGTAAGAGATGCGACGTCCAGAACCGGACCGAGTCAGGGGAGACGCAGTAGTGCGCAAGAAGGCTTTCCTGCCCGTCGTCGCCATGTTGACCGGGCTGGTGCTGGGGGGCTGCCAGGCGGCTTCTGCCGGCTCACCGACGGCGACCCCCTCGGGCACCGCAGGAGCAGCAGGTGTGGCCGCCGTCCCGGCCCCGTCCTCGCCGGCTGCGACCCCGGTGTCCTCCGCGCTGATGAGCTTCGCTCCGGCAGGCGGCAGCAGCAATGTGCGTCCGGACCGACCGGTGACGGTGAGCATCGTCGGGGGCACCCTGGACACGGTGACGGTCTCCGATACCCAGGGCAAGAAGCTGGACGGCGAGATCGACAGCACCGGCACCTGGCGGGTGACCGGGGCTCTGGCAGCTGGGACGCGGTACACGGTGACGGCCAGGGCCACCGACGCGAGCGGTGCCGTCCTCAGCAAGAGCTCCACCTTCTCCACGATGAAGGTCTCGCGATTCGCCTCCACCACGATCATCCCGGGGGACGACTGGACGGTCGGGGTGGGGATGCCGGTGATCGTGGTCTTTTCCTCGCCGGTGAAGAACAAGCAGGCAGCAGTGTCGGCGCTGACCGTGAAGAGCACCCCCGAGGCGCAGGGGGCCTGGCGCTGGTTCTCCTCGACCGAGGTGCACTGGCGGCCCAAGGAGTACTGGCCCACCGGAACCAAGGTGCTGGTCACGGCGGCGACCTCGAAGGTCGAGCTGGCCAGCGGCGTCTGGGGCAAGCGCACAGTCACCAGTACGTTCAGCGTCGGCCGGTCGCAGATCATGACCGTCGACGTGGCCAAGCACAGGCTCACCGTCGAGCGGGACGGTGCCGTGGTGAAGACGATCCCGGTGACCACCGGCAAGGCCGGCTTCCGCACCCGCAACGGCATCAAGGTCGTGATGAGCCGCGAGTCCCAGGTGCGTATGGACGCCTCCACGCTGGGCACCGACAAGAACGACCCCGACTACTACAACCTGCTGGTGAACTGGGCGCTGCGGTTGACCTACAGCGGCGAGTTCCTGCACGCCGCACCATGGTCGGTGGGCTCGCAGGGCCGGGCGAACGTCAGCCACGGGTGCACCGGCATGAGCACCGCCAATGCGCGCTGGCTCTACGACAACAGTCAGGTCGGCGACCTGGTCGTCTACACCGGGAGCCCGAGATCCCTGGAATGGGCCAACGGATACACCGAGTGGAACAAGTCCTTCGAGGACTACGCCGCGGGCGTCTGAGGCGCGCACACGGCCGCTGAGCGGCCGTTCGGCGGGAGTAGCGCAGGGTGTCCCCGTCCACGATGATCAGGCCCCTGGCCGTTCTGAGCGGCGTTGCGCGGACGCGCTTCCTTCCTCAGCGGCCAGCTGGAGGGGAACGGAGAAGGGGCGCTTCGGATCCCGTTGACCGGATCCGAAGCGCCCCCTTCGTGGGCGTTCGTAGTGCCTCCTAGTGCGTGCTGCTGCCGATCGCCGGCGAGTCGGACTCGGAGGCGATCGCCTCGTGGTCATGGTGATCGTGGTGTGCCGCAGCCAGTTCGGCCGGGGTCACCGGTGCCACTCGATCCTCGAAGTAGAAGCCGGACAGCTTGCGACGCCAGCCGGAGGAGCCTCCCGGGCGCCGGACGCCGTTCTCGTCCTCCGCCGGAAGCTCCGCCAGCGGGGTGTTGGTCTCGTGCTGCACCAGCTCCCACCGGCTGTACTCGTCGAGAGCCTCGTGCACCTCGAAGTACTCACCGTTCTCGGTGCGCACGATCGTGCCGGTCTCCCGGCCGTGCAGCACCTTCTCGCGGTCCTTGCGCTGCAGGCCGAGGCAGGTGCGCTTGACCAGCCAGTAGACCAGCGGCGGAAGGATGATGACCAGGACTCTCAGCGTGAGCGTGATGTCGTTGATCGACAGCTGCAACAGCTTGGCCATGATGTCGTTGCCGCCGCCGAGCCAGAGCAGCAGATAGAACGTGATCGCCATCGCTCCGAGCCCGGTGCGGGTCGGGGCGTTGCGGGGTCGGTCGAGCAGGTGGTGCTCGCGGCGGTCGCCGGTGGCCCACTGCTCGATCCAGGGGTAAAGGATCATCGGCACGGTCATCAGGCCGGGCACGATCAGGGCCGGGATCAGGATGTTCATCGAGAGCGTGAACCCGCCGATCTCGAACTCCGGCCAGCCGGGCGTGAGCCGGACGGCGCCGTCCAGGAAGCCCATGTACCAGTCGGGCTGGGTTCCGGCACCGACGGGGGAGGGGTCGTACCCGCCGAACAACCAGACCGGGTTGATCGTGACCAGCGCCGAGATCAGCGTGGTGATACCGAAGACGATGAAGAAGAAGCCGCCGGCCTTAGCCACGTAGATCGGGTAGAGCGGGAAGCCCACCACGTTGCTGTTGGTGCGGCCCGGGCCTGGGTACTGGGTGTGCTTCTGGATGACCAGCATCACCAGGTGAGCGCCGATCAGGGCCAGGAAGATCGCCGGCAGCAGCAGCACGTGAACCGTGTACAGCCGCGGGATCAGCGCCTCGCCGGGGAACTCGCCGCCGAACATGAAGAAGCTCAGGTAGGAGCCGACCACCGGGATCGCCAGCACGATGCTGGAGGCGATCCGCAGGCCGGTGCCCGAGAGCAGGTCGTCGGGGAGGGAGTAGCCGGCGAAGCCTTCGATGATGCCCAGCAGCAGCAGGATGCTGCCGATCACCCAGTTCAGCTCGCGCGGCTTGCGGAACGCCCCGGTGAAGAACACCCGGAACATGTGCACCGTCATCGCCGCGACGAAGATCAGCGCCGCCCAGTGGTGGATCTGCCGCATCAGCAGGCCACCACGGATGTCGAAGGACAGCCGCAGGGTGGAGGCGTAGGCCTCGGAGACGTGCTGGTTCACCAGCGGGGCGTAGACACCGTCGTAGGTGGTCGGCGCGGCACTGGGCACGAAGAAGAAGGAGAGGAAGGTGCCGGTCAGCAGCAGGATGATGAAGCTGTAGAGCGCCACCTCACCCAGCATGAACGACCAGTGGTCGGGGAAGATCTTGCGAGCGAGGAACTTGACGCCCTTGCTGGCGCCCAGCCGCTCGTCGGCCCAGTTGCCGAGTTTCGCCGTGCTGGTATCGGTGCTCATCCGCGCTCCCAGAAGCTCGGGCCTGCGGCCTCGTTGAATCCACCCTTGGCGATCAGGTAACCCTCAGCGTCCACCTCGATCGGCAGCTGCGGCAGAGGCCGCTTCGCCGGACCGAAGATGACCTTGCAGTTCTGCAACACGTCGAAGGTCGACTGGTGGCACGGGCAGAGCAGATGGTGGGTCTGCTGCTCGTACAGGGCCACCGGGCAGCCCATGTGCGTACAGATCTTGGAGTAGGCCACGATCCCGTTGTACGAACCGGGCAGCGAGGCCGGGTCGAGGTCGGCCGGATCGAGCCGGATCAGGATGACAGCGGCCTTGGCCCGCTCGTCGAGCGGGTGCTCGGTCTCGTCGATGCCTTCGGGCTGCACGTGCACCAGGGTGCCGTTGACCAGGTCGGAGGCCTTGAGCTTGCCGCCCTCCGGGTCGCGGACCAGAGCGTCCCCGGCCTTCCAGATGGTCTCCGAGAGCTTGGAACCGGGCAGCGGCCCGAGGTCGCGGAAGAGCACCACCGCAGGCAGCGGGGCCAGCGCCATCGCGCCGATCAGGGAGTTGCGGATCAGCGGCCGGCGGCCGATGCCCGACTCCTCGGCGCCCTGGTCGATGATGCCGACCGCGGCAGCGCGGTCCTCGTCGGAGCCGCGCAGTTCGTGCCGCTCCTCGATGTGCTCGTCGTCGGGCATCAGGGTCTTGGCCCAGTGCACCGCTCCGGCACCGATGCCGAACAGGGCGAGGAACATGCCCAGCCCGACGAACAGGTTGGAGAGCTGGACCTTGCCCAGGTACTCCTGGTAGGGCAGGGACGCGTCGTACGGGATGGCGAAGTAGGCGATCAGTGTGATCAGGGTGCCCAGCGCGGAAACGCCGAACAGCACGGCCACCTGGAACTCGGCGCGCTTGGCGGCGGCCGGGTCGACGTCGGTCGTCCGGTGCCGGTGCGGCGGCAGGCCGGGGTTGTCGAACCGGTCGGGCACCGCGACACCTGCCCCCGTACTGCCCTGGGGCTGCGGGAGGTTCTGGGTTTCACTCACGAGGCTTTCGCTCCCAACCACACGGCGCATCCGATCAGCAGTCCGAGGCCGAGCACCCAACCGACCAGGCCCTCGGTGACCGGTCCCAGTGAACCCAGGGCCAGACCGCCGGCGGACGGTGTCTCCTCGACTGATTTCAGGTAGGCGATGATGTCTCGCTTGTTCTCCATCGAGATGGTCTTGTCGGTGAACACCGGCATCTGCTGCGGGCCGGTGACCATCGCCGCGTAGATGTGTTCCGGGGTGACCCCACCGAGGTTCGGTGCGTACTTGCCGCGGGTGAGCGCACCACCCGCTCCGGTGGCGCCGTGGCACACCGAGCAGTTGGTCCGGAAGATGAGCTTGCCCTCGGAGACGTCGCCCTTGGCCGGGTCGAGCTCCTCGGCGGAGGGGATCGAGGGGCCGGGACCGAGCGAGGCCACGTACGCGGCCATCTGCTTGATCTCCTCCGGGCTGTACCGGACGGCCTTCACCTTGGGCGCCTGCGGGCCGTTCGCGGCCATCGGCATCCGCCCGGTGGCCACCTGGAAGTCGACTGCGGCGGCACCCACGCCGACCAGGGACGGAGCGTTGCGCCGCCCCTCGGCGTCCGCGCCGTGGCAGGTGGCGCAGTTGGTCAGGAACAGCAACTTGCCGGCGGCGGCGTCGTCCGCCGCCGCGGCTGCGGCATTGGCCCGCCCGGGGGTGGCGGCGGCGTACAGCAGACCGATGATGAACAGTCCGATCATCACCAGTGCTGCCGTCGCCAACGGGTGTCGCCGCCGGGCTGCGAGTGCGGTCACGGTGTCTCTCCTGGTCGAGCGGGCAATCCGAACGGTCAGCGAGTCGGCCTGGGCGTGTCAGGCCGGTGGAGTTGTGCCTACTGCAGGACGTAGATGACGAGGAACAGGCCGATCCAGACCACGTCGACGAAGTGCCAGTAGTACGACGTGACGATGGCGGCGCTGGCCTCGGCGTGCCCGTAGCGACGGGTCAGGAAGCTGCGGCCGATGATCAGCAGGAAGGCGATCAGACCGCCGGTGACGTGCAGGCCGTGGAAGCCGGTGGTCATGTAGAACACCGAGCTGTACGCGTTCGCACCGAGGGTCAGCCCCTCGTGGACGAGGTTGGCGTACTCGTACACCTGGCCGGCGACGAAGATGGCGCCGGCGATGTAGGTGAGCGTGTACCACTCCCGCATGCCCCAGTTCTTCCAGCCGTGCTCACGGGTCCAGGGTGTGTACCAGGGACCACGCGCCGACGGTTGGTAACGCTCGGCCGCGAACACCCCCATCTGGCACCAGACCGAACTCAGCACCAGGTTGATGGTGTTGGCGGTGGAGAACGGGATATTCAGCAGGGCCGTGTCGGCCGCCCAGACTTCGGGTCGGACGGCTCGGAGCGTGAAGTACATCGCGAAGAGCCCCGCGAAGAACATCAGCTCGCTGGCCAGCCAGACGATGGTTCCGACCTGGACCATGTTCGGTCGATTGACCGTGACATGCCCGGGTGCCTTGTCTACGAGGGATGCAGTCGCCACGGCGTCATTATTGCCCTATCGGAGCTCTAAGCCGAAGGGGGATGGCTGCCGGGCGTGCCGAAGTTGCTCACATCGGCTTCGACCTGCGCCGAACGGTTCTCCGCCGGCGCCCGATGACGGGTGAATTGCCCGAGGCGGTCCGGCCGTAGGACGCCCGCGGCCGGTCACATGCTTCACCGGTCGGCGAGATGAGTAGCATTCGAGCGCACCCCTATCCCGGCTCGTTCCACCCCCGGTGCCGGGTCCCCGAAGCTACGGAGATCGCACGATGAACTCGACGTCCGCGAGCGGGCAGGCAGCGCCGTCCACGTTGTCGGTGCTGCTCTACAGCGACGATGCGGGTACCCGCAGCGCGGTCCGGCTCGCCGTAGGCCGTCGTGCCGCCGCCGACCTGCCGCTGATCGCCTGGACCGAATGCGCGACCGCCGCCGCGGTGCTCGAGAACGTCGACGCCGGGGGACTCGACCTGATCGTGCTGGACGGCGAGGCGACCCCGGCCGGCGGGATGGGACTGTGCAAGCAGCTCAAGGACGAGATCTACCAGTGTCCTCCGGTGCTGGTGCTGACCGGCCGGGCCCAGGATGCGTGGCTCGCCACCTGGTCGCGCGCCGACCAGGTGGTGCCGCATCCGCTCGACCCGGCTGCTGTGGCTTCCGCCGTGGGTGAGCTGGCCCGCCAGGTCGTCGGGGATGCCCGTTGAGGCAGGGAGCCACCACGGGTGCGCCCACCTGGCCGCATCTGATCTCGACCCTGCTCGCGGGTGAGCACCTGTCCCGCGACGAGTCGGCCTGGGCGATGGACCGGATGATGTCCGCCGAGGCGACCGACGTGCAGCTGGCCGGATTCCTGGTCGCCCTGCGCGCCAAGGGGGAGAGCGTGGAGGAGCTGACGGGGCTGGTGCAGGCCATGCTGAGCCACGCCGTCCGGATCGAGGTGCCGGGCCCGTGCGTCGACGTCGTCGGTACCGGAGGTGACCGACGTCACACCGTCAACATCTCCACCATGGCTGCCCTGGTGGTGGCCGGCACCGGGCGGCGGGTGGTCAAGCACGGGAACCGGGCGGCCTCGTCGGCCTCGGGTGCGGCCGACGTGCTGGAGGCGCTCGGGGTCCGTCTGGACCTCCCGCCGACCCGGGTGGCCGAACTGGCCACCGAGGTCGGTATCACCTTCTGCTTCGCCCAGGTGTTCCATCCGGCGATGCGTCACGCCGCCACGGTGCGCCGCGAGCTGGGGGTTGCCACGGCGTTCAACTTCCTCGGCCCGCTGACCAATCCGGCGCAGCCCTCGGCGGCGGCAGTGGGGGTGGCCGACCTGCGGATGGCGCCGATCGTCGCCGGAGTGCTGGCCGGGCGAGGGGTCTCGGCGCTGGTCTTCCGTGGCGAGGACGGGCTGGACGAGCTGTCCACCGCCTCGCCCTCACAGGTCTGGGTGGTCGCGGACGGCGCGGTGCGTGAGCAGCGCCTGGAGGCCACCGAGCTCGGACTGCCGGCGATCGACCTGTCGGCCCTGGTCGGTGGGGATCCGGCGCACAACGCCGCCGTGGTCCGTTCAGTGCTCGCGGGCGAGCCTGGGCCGATCCGGGACGCGGTACTGCTGAACGCCGCAGCGGCGGTGGTCGCCGCGGACGGCGCCGGCCGGGGTGATCTGGTCACGGTGCTCCGACCCGCCCTCAAGGAGGTCTCGCAGGCCGTCGACAGCGGCCGTGCGGGCGAGGTCCTCGAGCGCTGGGTGAGCGCCAGCGCCGGCTGAACGCGGGGGCTACTCGCCGTCCAGGCCGAGGGAGAACGCGGCCTCCAGGTCGTGCGTGGAGTAGGCGCGGAAGGCCAGGTAGGTCTGGGTTCGGGTGACGCCCTCGACCTTGCTCAACCGATCCGCGATCACCGCGGCGAGCTGGTCGTGCTCGGCCACCCGGACAACGGCCACCAGGTCGACGTCGCCGGTCACGGAGTAGACCTCACTCACCCCGTCCAGCGCCGCGATCTCGGCAGCCGCCTCGGGGATCCGGGTGATGTCGGTGTGCACCAGCACGATCGCGGTGATCATGCGCTCTCCCTGGTCGTGAGGTCGGGTCGGTCGGAGCGTAGCGCGGGGGCCAGCCGGGCGAGCTCCCCGGCCGCACCCCGGCTCGGACAGCTCCACTCGCCGTCCAGCTCGACCAGACGCACCCCGGGCTGCTCCAGCCAGCGCAGCACCTGCTCGGTCTCCTCCGGGTGGGCCGCTGGCAGCGGGGCCGGCGGTGGCGTGCAGACCTGCTCGCCGGTGCTGAGCAGCGCCCTGATCGAGGGCCAGGGGTCGGCCTGTGGCGGGCTGATCGCGGCGCCGGCCAGGCGCCCGTGGCGGACCAGGACCAGCTCCCAGCCGGCCTCGGTGTCCTTGGCGGCCACCAGTTCCCGGATGGCGGCCAGCGGTGCCAGACGCTGTGTGCGTGCCGCGGCCCGCACTACGGCGAGCAACCGGTCCCGGTGCCGGGCGGCCTCCTCGAACCGGTCCTGCGCGGCCAGCGCACCCGCCCGGTCGAGCAGGGCCGAGACCACGGCGCCGGCGTCGCGGGTCAGAGCGGTTCGTGCGGACTCGGCCACCAGCCGGTAGGACTCCACATCCTGGCCGCCGACACAGGGCGCGCCGCAGCGGCCGATCTCGGCCAGCATGCAGGCCCGGGCCGTGGCCGAGGGGCGGCGGGGGAGCCGGGAGGTGCACTGGCGCAAGGGGATCGCCTCGTGCAATCCGGCCACGGCCAGTTCCGCCTGACGCCGGGAGCCGAACGGCCCGAGGTAGGTGGCGCCGTCCGGCAGCACGGCACGGACGACGGACAGCCGCGGGAAGGGCTCGACGGTGAGCTTGACCCAGGGCGCGCGCTCGGGGAACCGCGAGCGGCGGTTGTAGGGCGGGTTGTGCTCGGCGATCAGGCGCAACTCGCGCACCCTGGCCTCCAGCGCCGTCGCGCAGACCACCGCCGTGACCGATTCGGCGATGGCGACCATCTCACCCATCCGGGTGCGGCGTTCGGTGGCGGTGAAGTAGGTGCGCACTCGGGACTTCAGGTCGCCCGAGGTGCCGACGTAGAGCGGGCGGCCCCTGCTGTCGGCGAAGACGTAGACCCCTGGAGCATGTGGGAGATCGGCCGCGAGGTGGCGCTTGCGCCGGGTGCTCTCCGGCACCCGGGAGCTGTAGCCGGCCAGCTCCTCCAGGCTGGTCACCCCGAGCGGGCCTATCCGCTCGAGCAGAGCGTGCAGCACATCGACCGTGGCCCGGGCGTCGGTCAGCGCGCGGTGGTCGGGGGTGACCGGGGAACGGAACAGGCGGGCCAGAGTGGCCAGCTTGTGGTTGCGGGCCTCGTCACGGGTGACCACCGCCCGGGCCAGCCCGACCGTGTCGATCACTGTGGGCACGGGCCAGGCACGCCCGGTGGTGGCACAGGCGGCGCGCAGGAAGGACATGTCGAAACCGGCGTTGTGCGCGACCAGGACCGCCCCGCGGGCGAACTCGAGGAAGGCCGTCAGCGCCGCCCCGAGGGGCGGGGCGGTGGCGACCATCCGATCGGTGATCCCGGTCAGCACCGAGATGAACGCCGGGATCGGGGCGCCGGGATTGACCAGGGTCTGGAACTCCCCGAGCACCTGCCCGGCTCGGACCTTGACCGCGCCGATCTCGGTGATCTGGGCGTCCTGCGGGCTGCCGCCGGTGGTCTCCAGGTCGACCACCACGAAGGTCACCTCGCTCAGCGGGGTGCCCAGATCTTCCAGGGTGATCTGGACCGAGGTGGCCGGCGATGTGCTCATACCGACGACCGTAGGACGAGGGTCCGACAGTCCCCGGCTAGGCTCGCCATGTGTCTGTTGCGCTGCCCGACCCGACCACCCGCTGGCGCTGCGGTGCCTGCGGGAATCTGACCCGGTTCGACGTCACCCGCAGTTCCCGAGTGGTCGAGTACGTGCACCTGGACCTGGCCGGGGTACCCAGGGTCGAGGAACGCCGGGTGCTCGAGGACACGGTGGAGCAGGTGCGCTGCCGCTGGTGCGATCGCGATGACCGGATCGAGCTGGTGCCACGCACCGACAGCGCCGAGGTCGTCGATGCCGGCGGAGACTGACCGCCCGGAGCTTCCCGAGGGCGCCCAGCGGGCGGTGCTCGCCCTGGCCGCCACGGTGCTCGGCGAGATGCCCCAGGCCGACATCCCTGCCGCGTTGGTCCGGGTGCGGGCCTTCGCGCCCCCGCGCCGGGCCCGGGCCGGGGCCGTCCCGCTCGCCGCGGCTCTGGAGCGTGAGATCGCCTTCCGGCACCAGGTCGGCGCGGCCTGGCGGGCCGAGCACCCCGAACTGGCCGAGGAGATCGCGGACGGCCGGGTGAACGAAGTCGCCGATCCGGGCGACGTGCTGGTCGGCCTGTACCTGCTGCGGCCTCCCGAGTGGGTGGCGGCGGGACAGCGCGCCCGGGACCTGCTCACGCAGCGCCAGGTGCTGCGCGAGCAGGAACTGGCCCACACCCTGGCCCAGGCTGAGACCAGCACCGGGCGGGCCGAGCTCGATCGGCTGAGCGTCGAGCTCGACGCCCGCGAGCGTGAGGTCCAGGCGCTCCAGCAGGAGATCGCTGCGGTGCGCCGCGAGCTGCGCCGGCACCGCTCGGACGCGGACCGGGCGCGGGCCGAGGCGCGTGCCGCGCAGGCCGAGGCGGCGGAGGAACGGCTGCGTGCGGTCCAGGCAGTGCAGGAGGCCGCCGGGCGGTCACGGGATGCCCAGGAGCGGCTGGCGGAGGCCGAGGAACGTGCCGACGCGTTGCGCCAGGCGGCCCGGGCCAGCCGATCGCTGGACGATGCCCGGGTCCGCCTGCTGCTGGACGCGGTGGTGGACGCCGCGGGCGGCCTGCGCCGCGAACTCGCCCTGCCGCCGGTGGAGCTGCGCCCCGCCGACCTGGTCGCGGGCCTCGACGGCACGGCGTCCGCGGGGGCCGGACCCGGACCCGGGGTGGCGCAGGGCGCGGTGCGGGGCCGCTCGGCCGATGACCCCGGGCTGCTCGCCGACCTGCTGACCGTGCCTCAGACCCACCTGGTGGTGGACGGCTACAACGTGACCAAGTCGGGGTATCCGGCGCTGCCGCTGGTCGAGCAGAGGCGCCGGCTGGTCGAGGCGCTCGCCGCGCTGGCCACACGCACCGGTGCCGAGGTCACCTGCTGCTTCGATTCCGGTGAGCCCGAGGCCGTCTCGGCCGGGGTCAGCGGGGCGAGCCTGTTCCGCGGGGTCCGGGTGATGTTCTCGGCGGCCGGGACCCAGGCGGACGAGCTGATCCGACGCCTCGTCCGGGCCGAGCCGTCCGGGCGTCCGCTGGTGGTGGTGAGCAGCGACGGCGAGGTGGCCTCCGGCGTACGCCGGGCAGGGGCCCGGGCGGTCGATTCCCTGGCTCTGCTCCGATTGCTCGGTCGCGGCTGACCGCGTCGGGGCGGCTCGCGCCGAGGTCGTTGTCGGTGGCTCCACCTAGCGTTCTGGGCGACGGGGAGAACAGCTCCCGGGACGAGGGAACGGAGGAACTGCGGTGCTCATCGATTGCGACACCTGTCAGGTGCGGGGGCCGGCGTGCGGCGGCTGCGTAGTGACGGTCCTGCTCGGGCCGCCCGCCGAACTGGGGCTGGAACTGGACGGCGAGGAACGCGCGGCGATCGCCGTCCTGGCCGAGTCGGGGCTGGTCCCGCCGCTGCGTCTCGTCCCCGGAAGCTCAACGCAGCGTGATGACAATCTCAAGAGACACGCAACCGGCTAGCAGACCCCTGCAGACCGGGATGTTTTGTGGGTACCGTCCGTCACATCTCCCGCAGTCGTCTTTGCGGGCCTCAGCCGAACGGCTAAGGTCGCGGCGAAGATGTCACGACGTGGTCACGATGACCGCTCGCGGCGCGGTTGCCGGGGGGCCTGTTCGACGAACGGAGCGATGGCCCAGTGTCCCTGCACCCTCACGGGGATGGCACGCCCGGCACGGTCCTGCACAGGGCTGCGCGGCGGGGGATGGCAGCGGTGATCATCGCCGTTCTCGCTCTCGCCGCTGGCGTCATCGGTGCGTCGGCCGCGCCCGCTCCGGACCTCGAAACGGTGCGCAAGCAGGTCGAGGCCCTGCAGGAACAGGCCGAGGAAGCGACCGAGAAGTACAACGCCACGCGCGAGAAGCTGAAGAGCGTCAGCGTTCTGCTGCAGGCCTCCACCGCGCGGGTGAAGCAGCAGCAGAAGCGGGTGGACGAGGCCCGGGCAGCCCTGGGCCGCCTCGCCGCCGAGACCTACAAGGCCGGCGATCTGCAGGCCCTGAGCATCTTCCTGGACGACGACCCGCAGACCATGCTCGCTGCCACCGGGCTGCGCTCCACCTTGAGTGATCGCCAGGCCGAGGCCGTGGCAGCCCTGGTCGCCGCGCAGAAGCACCTCGCCGACGATCAGGCTGAGCTCGCCGCGCAGCGCAAGCAGCTCACCACCGAGACCGCCGCGCTGGCCACCTTGAAGAAGCAGGTCGAGGCCAAGCTCTCCCAGTCCCGGCAACTGCTGTCCCGCCTGGACGGCACCCAGCGTGCGGCGATCACCCGGGTCAGCCGGACCCTGGACCGTGACGCCCTCGAGAAGCTGGGCATCGCGGTGCCGGCCAACGGCATGCTCGACTGCAAGGACGTCGGTGTCGCCGCTCCCAACGCCCGCGCCCAGACCGCGATCGACCACGCCTGCGCCCAACTCGGCAAGCCGTACCGGTGGGGTGGCGATGGCCCGGGCAGCTTCGACTGCAGTGGGCTGACCCTGGCTGCCTGGGCTAAGGCGGGGGTGTCCCTGCCGCACAACGCCGCGATGCAGGCCCGCCGCGGCACCAGGGTCTCCGCCTCGTCCCTGCTGCCGGGGGACCTGCTGTTCTTCAACGGCTACAACCACATGGGCATGTACCTGGGCAAGGGTCTGATGATCCACGCGCCGCACACCGGGGACGTGATCCGAGTGGCCCCTGCCCGCCTGGGTCAGCTCATCTCCGCGGTGCGGGTCTGAGGCCGCTGAGACCAGGCAGTTCCCCCGGGGCCGGCCGCGGCCGCCAGGGCGAGCAGCACGAGTGCTCCCGCCAGCCAGTACTGGTTGTAGAACGCCTGCTTGTTGACCAGATTCGCCACCAGTAGCACCAGTGCGGCCCACCCGAGCAGTTCGGCCGGAGCCGGGTCGCGCCGACGGATCACGAGGCACACGGCGGCCACGGTGAGCACGGTGATCGCCCCGGTGAGCCAGAACGGCGGGGTCCAGCCGGTCTCGTTGATCGCGAGCAGGTAGAGGCTGTCCGCGAAGCGCATCGGGGGGTAGCGGACCAGCAGCAGCACCGTGTCGTCGATCATGGCTCGAGGGTCGGCGATCAGCCAGGGTGCCACGGCGACTCCCGCGGTCAGGGCCGTGATCACCGTGCGCCGCACCCCGAATCGGGGCCAGGCGGCGAGCAGGGGCAGCACCAGGGCCAAGTGCTGCTTGCAGGCCAGGCCCACGGCCAGCAGGACGACGGCGGCGGTGTAGCGCCGCCGGGTCAGGGCGAGGGCGGCCCCGGCCAGGCAGGCGAACAGCATCGGCTCGGTCCAGGCCTGTTCGACCTGGGTGGCCGTTCCGGGCAGCAGAAGTATCAGCGCCGCCACCCCGGCCGTGACCCGTGCCGGCTCGGCTCCCGTGCCGGCCCGGCCGGCCAGGGCACGCACCGCCAGCGCAGCCAGGATCGTCAGCACCACCAGGCCCACCCGGACGTCCCCGGTGAGCCACCGCGCCGGAGCGAGCAGCAGCGCCGTCCAGGGCAGGTAGGTGAACGCGGCCATCACCCCGGGCGGGCCCGCCCACACGTCGCGATAGATGTTGCGACCCTCGCCGAGGGAGTCCGCGGCGCCCTGCAGGGTGTACCAGACGTCGATCGCCGGAGCCGGGTCGCCCAGGATCAGCAGGGCGGAGGCGGCCAGATACCCGGCCAGTGCCACCGCCAGGGCGGCGTCCCCGCCGTGGCGCCACGGCAGGAGGACCAGGACGGCGGCGCCGATCGTCGCGAGTACGAGGACCAGGCGCACTCGGGCGGCGTCCGCCGGGGTGAGGTAGGTGAAGGTGGGCACGGCCCAGGTCGCCGCCGCCGCGGCGATCAGGCCGACGGCGGGCGTCCAGCGGTCCAGGACGACCCGGCGGGTGCCCCCGGCCTCCACGGACCACCCGGCTCCCGCGCGGTGCGCCCAGAGTGGTCGGGTGGCCAGCACAGCGGCGAGCAGCACCGCCAGCACCGTGTACGCGAGCACGATGGCGGGCCGGTAGCGCACCACGCTGTAGGTCGCGACGCCCATTCCGGCGACGACGGCGCAGGCCGCCAGGGGAGCACCGCGTCGCTCGAGCACCCGGTCAGGGTAACGAGGCCACGACCAGGGTGCTCAGCCCGATCACGACACCGATCACGACCGCGGCGATCGCGGCCACCATCAGCCCGTACTCGACCGCAGAGGCGCCACGGTCCTGTGACGGGCGGGCCAGCGTTCGGAGGAGGGATCCGATCACGAGGGCAGTCCTATTCGCTCTGGCCTTTGACCAGTCCCAGCCGTACTGCAGCCATCACGGCCTGGGCCCGGTTACCGGCACCGAGTTTCTCGTAGATGTTCGCGACGTGGGTCTTGGCGGTCGATTCGCTGATGTAGAGCCGGCGGGCGATCTGGGAGATCGCCAGCCCGTCCACCAGCAGGTCCAGCACCTCGCGTTCGCGGGGGGACAGTTTGGGCCCGGCGGGGGCGTTCATCCGGCGCTGCATGGCATCGGCCAGGTCGCGGGCGGTGAAGGCGCGCGGGTTGGCCGCCGCATGCCTGGCGGCTGCGACCACTTCCTCGGCTGGGGCGTCCTTGCCCACAAAGGCCGAGGCCCCGGCGTCGAGGGCGGCGAACAGCTTGTCGTCACCGGCGTACATGGTCAGCACCACCACGCCCAGGGCAGGGGTGGACTTGCGCGCCTTCTCGGCGAGGGCGATCCCGTCGCCGTCCGGCAGCCGCACATCGGTGACCAGAACATCCGGGCTGAGCCGGTGCAGAGCGTCCACGGCCTCGGCGACGGTGGCGGCCTCGCCGACCACCTCGACGTCGCCGGCCCGGTCGAAGGCTCGCCGCAGACCCTCGCGGATCAGCTGGTGGTCGTCGACGAGGAGCACGGTGATCTGATCCTGCACGCTCGTCACGATGTGCCTCCTGGGTGACGGGATCCCGTGGATCCCGTACCGCCCGGCGAGTCTGCCATGACCTCACTACCTCTCGAATCTGTGATCGACGTACTGCTGCGAAGAGACGTCGGGTTGGGTTCCAGCAGGATCTCGACGACGGTTCCGCGTGCCTCGGTGCGGTTGCGCACCGACAGGTTCGCCCCGATCCGGGTCGCGCGTTCCTTCATCCCGGTGATGCCCATGCTGTCGGGGCGAGGTGCGGAGAGCCCGCGACCGTCGTCCGCGACCACCACGTGGGCCCGGGGGGGATCGACCGCCACGGTGAGCCAGAGGTTGCTCGCCCCGGCGTGCCGACGCACGTTGGTCACCGCCTCCTGCACGATCCGCAGCAGTTCGACCTCGGTGGCCAGGGGGAGCCGGTGCGGTGACTCGTCGGTGGAGACGTGCACGATGAATCCGGACTGCTTGCCCACTCGCTGCACGTAGTCGCCCAGGGTCCGGGCCAGGCCGATCGTCTCGTCCACGCCTGCCCGCAGGTCGAAGATGCTCAGTCGCAGCTCGGTGACCAGGGTGGTCAGGTGCTCGCGCAGCGAGTGCAACCGGTCGGCGACCGCATCGGGCGCGTCGCTGGCGATGTCGTCGATCTGATAGCCGACCGAGGCCATGTCCTGGGCGATCCCGTCGTGGATCTCGCGCGCCAGCCGGTGCCGCTCGTCCACCGTGGCCAGCCGGCGCACGTCGTCGAAGAGCAGCGCCGAGGCCAGGCGGGGGCCGGCCTGGGCGATCGCGGCCCGGCACGCCTGCACCGACTCGTCGTCCAGCGAGCGGGCCCCGGTGGTGTCGGCGAGGACGACGACGCCGACCACGCGCTCGCCCATCAGCACGGGCAGCGCCAGCACGGTGACCCCGCTGCGACCTCGACGCACCAGGTCGGCCGCCACCCAGGCGTCGAGCACGACCGACTCGGTCAGCGGGTTGGGGGAGTCGCCGACCACGGGCACGAACCGCCCCGCGGCTGAACGCACCAGCACGGTGGCCCGGGCCCCCTCGGCGATGCCCTGCAGTTCCTCGACCAGGGCCATCGCCAGGGTGTGCGGGTCGAGTCCGAGACTGAGCTGGCGGGCAACCAGGTTGAGTTCGGAGAGCAGCCGGTGGGCGTCGGCGTAGGCGGGTTCGACCAGTGGTCGTTCCACTCGCGCCATCCGCTGGGCCCATCCCGAGACCAGGGCGGCCGCACCCAGCAGAGGCAGCCAGTACAGCGGGTGGGTCAGTGGTGTGGTGGCCGGTCGGACGCCGGACGGCGGCACCAGCAGCGTCGTGGCGCCCAGCACCACTGCGGCGATCGCGAAGGCGGTGAGCGCGGCGCGGATCCCGTGGTTCACCCCGGCGCAGATCACCGGCAGCAGCAGGTAGGGCACGAACGCTGCCCCGGACGGCGCGAGGGCGCCGACGACGAGCGATGCGGCCAGGGTCTCAGTGACCGGAAGCCACCAGTCGGGGGCCGCGCGGGGGCGCCGGGCACACCCGATCGCTGCGACCAGGGTGAGCAGGACGGCGATCAACAGAGCCGCGAACGGCTCTCCGTGCAGTGCGGTCAGACCGGCGCCGAGCGCGATCGCCAGGGCACGGGCGAGGAGAGCCCAGTACCTGGTGTCCCAGCGTCGGCCAATTGCGCGCACGTGGGTAATCTGCCACACCCGAGACCCCGAACGGGCCAGAGTTGAATACTCAGTGCGACGGATCGACTTCACGCAGTGGTGCGAGCAGGCGTGCCAGGTGCCGGGTCTGCAGGGCTGACTGCAGCAGGACGGCCCCTTCGCGCACCGGTTCCACGACGGCCCCGAGGTCACGTTCGCTGAACGGACCGGCTTCGTAGCCGCGGGCCAGGACGACGGCGGCGCGCACCTCGGGGATCGGGACGGCTAGCAGGTGACGCCAGGCGGCCAGGGGTGCACCGGCAAGCTTGCTCCGCACCACGTCGGTGTCCTCAACCAACAGTGCCCGGCCGCCGATGGCGATCTCGGAGACCAGCCAGTGGCTGCCGTCGAGCACGAGGCGGCGCTCCAGCGGCCGTAGGCCCACCCCACCGCTGACCCGCCAGACCCCACCATCGGGCACGAGGACGGCGGCGGCGCCGGCGTCGGCCCGCTCGACGATCTCGTCGGCGAGGGCCTGCGCGGTGTCGGCGACGCCGAAGAGGTCGCCGATCCGCTCGGTCAATCCGGTCACCAGCGGGATCAAGGCCGTGGCAGCCGATCCAGGGGAGTCGGGCTCCACAGCCGCGACGGGCTCGGCCTGCCGATCGTGGTGGGTGATCGGCTCGGGGAGGGGGGGCGGGCGCAGCGGGGCCTGGGGCTCGGGGAGGGCAGGAAGCTGGAGCAGGGCCGGGGGCTCGGGAAGGGCCGGCGGCTCGGGCGCAGTGATCGACTCCGGCAGGGACGGCGGCTCCGGTGTGCGTTCCTCGGTCGCCTGCTCGGCCTGTTCGGCCTGCTCGGGGGCGTCCACGGTGTCGCCCGCCGGGAGGGGCTCCCAGCCGGACTCATCCCAGCGCGGCGCCTCGGCGGTGCTCTCGTCGGACACGTCCTCGCCGACGGGCACCTCGGCAACGGGCATCTCGGCTGGGGCCGACGGGACGTCGGCGGGTTCGTGGGCGGGGGAGAAGTCATCCGACGCCTCATCCGCGATCGGGGGTTCCGGTTCGTCGCGGATCACATCGTCGAGGCCGGATTCCGCCTCGTCGGCAGCCGGTTCGTCGGCAACGGGTTCGTCGGCAACGGGTTCGTCGGCAACGGGTTCGTCCACGACGGGCGCGGGTTGGTCGCTCTCAGGCGCCGGCGCAGCGGTTGCCGGCGAGAACAGGCCACCGGCGAGCCCGCTCCACCAGTCGAAGTTCTGTCCGGCCCAGCCGTTCTCGAGTGCCGAGGCCGGCTCCTCCCGCGGAGGGGTGAAGGGGAGGATCAGCGAACGGGTGTCCACAGCGCCCAGGCTCATCGCCGGGGCAGAGGAATCCCGACGGGCCAGGGTGGGGGCCTCGTCCACTGCCGGAGTCTCATCGACGGGCTCATCGGCGACGGGCTCATCGGCGACGGGCTCGTTGTCGACTGGGGGCTCGTCGACAGGGGCCACGGAGGATTCCCGCACCAACCGGGTCGGCAGCGGCGGCGGCTGGATCACCGGCACCGGCACGGCAGCCGCGACCGACGGCGGCGTCGGTGGCGACAGCGGCGGCGGTTCGAACAGAGTGCGAGCCACCGCGAGAGGCAGGGGCGGCGCGGGCAACGGCGGGGGTAGGGGCGACGGCAGCTGCGGCGGGCCCTGCTGCGGCAGGGGAAGCGGAGGCGGCTGAGGCACTGCGGGCCGCGCCTCGACATCCACCTCGGTCACGAGGTCCGGCTCGGCCCCGAGCCAGGGTGAGGGCTGCAGCACCATGTCCGGGGTCACGGCGGCGGGTTCCGCGGCTCGGTCCGTGTCCTGTTCCGGTCGCTCGGGCAGGGCCGGGGTGCGCTGATGAGGACGACGGAGCCACGGCGGGCTCCACAGCGCACCTCCTCCGCGACGGCGGTGCCCGGCCGGCGCGTCGGCCTGCTCGGGAGCCGTGAAGGCGCCCGGTGTCTCGACGGCAGCCGGGGTGAACACCGAGGTGTCCGCCACCGGTTCCCCCACCTGCTCAACCACCGGAACGGGTGTCGCTGCGGCGACCGGTTCCGCGATGGGCTGGGACACCTGCTCCTGCGCGATCGATTCCACGCTTTGCGCCGGCCCGGCAGACGGTTCGGCCCACGCCTGTCGGGCCGGGGAGATCAGCCGCTCCCAGCCCAGGCCGCCGTCCAGGGTGGGCAGCGGCGGCGAGGAGTTCGAGGTGGACGCGTCTGCGACGTCCTGGCCCTCGCCCACGGCGGCGTCGTCCAGACCGGTGTCCTCGACATCGATCACGGGAGAGGTCGGAGCCGGGCGCATCGCCCACGCGGCCGGTTCGTCGCGCCCCGCCGGAGCGGCGAACGGAGCCATCCACCCGGCGGCGGTCTGTTCCTGCTCCTCCGGCAGATCCACCTGCGCTGGTGCTGCAGGCACCGGCTCGGGGGAGCGGGCGTCCCAGTCGGGGAAGGCCAGTTCGGGGAAGGTCGGCCGTGGGGTGGCAGGCTCGGTCGGCAGGACCACCACCTCAGGACGCGACCGGGTGGCTGCGAGATCGGAGACGCCGTCCAGCAGGGCGGCTCGGGTGATCGGCAGCGGCACCACCACGACGTCGGGCAGGTCGACCGCCACCAGGCCGGCCCAGGCAGGCTGATAGCCGGAGACGATGAGCACCGGCGTAGTGTCACCGGTCGCCCGCAGCCGGTCGAGGGCGTAGATCGCGGCGGCGGGTTCGCCGACGTCGAGCACGACCACATCCACGTCGGGACCCGGCGCGACCTGATCGATCGCCTCCACCGGGTGCTCGATCACCTCGTGCACATCGGCGAGTCGCATTGCCAGCGCCATCGACCGGGAGACGACGAGCAGACGTGCCACGGGTCACTACCCCTTCCCGGAGACGCGCTGCGCGGTCACGGCCATCTCCTCGGCCCCCGCTGACTACGCCCGATCCTCGACTCCTGGGCGGCGGACGCGCAACACCCCGCCGGGTGGAATGCCGAACGTCTCGGACCGAATCATTGCACTGATGCCGCCCCGGGGTCCCGCTGTCCCTGGGCCGACGCCTAGGCATACAGGTCCTCGATCGGGCCGGCGAACTCCTTGGCCAGCACGTCGCGGCGCAGGCTCAGCTTGGGGGTCAGCTGACCGGCGGACTCGGTGAAATCGACATCGAGGATGCTGAACCGGCGGATCGACTCGGCTGCGCTGACGATGTCGTTGGCATGATCGACGGCGCGCTGCACCTCCGCCGTGACCAGCGGGTCCCGCGCCGCGGCAGGGACGTCCAGGTCCGGCTTCCCGTGGTGGGCTAGCCAGGCCGGAAGCATCTCGGCGTCGAGGGTGACCAGTGCGGCCACGAACGGGCGCTGGTCGCCGACAACCATGCACTGCGAGACCAGGGGATGGGCGCGCAGCCGGTCCTCCAGCACGGTCGGAGCCACGTTCTTGCCCGCTGCCGTGACGATGATCTCCTTCTTCCGCCCGGTGATCTGCACGTACCCGTCCACGTCGATGTGACCCAGGTCCCCGGTGTGCAGCCAGCCGTCCACCAGGACGGCGTCGGTCGCCACGGGATTGCGGTGGTAACCGTGCATCACATTGATTCCGTGCACGAGCAGTTCCCCGTCCTCGGCCACCCGCACGCAGACCCCGGGCAACGGACGACCGACCGACCCGACCCGGAGCTCCTCCGGGGTGTTCACGGTGGCCGGTGCGGTGGTCTCGGTCAGCCCCCACCCCTCCAGGACCGGAACCCCGATCCCACGGAAGAAATGGCCCAGGCGCTCCCCGAGCGGCGCTCCGCCGGACACGGCGTAGGCGACCTGGCCGCCCAGGCTGTGCCGGATCCGCTGGTAGACGAGCCGCTCGAACATGGCGTGCCGCAGCCGCAGCGGCAGCCCGATCCGCCCGGCGTCCAGGGCGCGGCTCCAGTCGACGGCGGCGTCCGCCGCGGCGAGGAAGACCCGGCCCTTGCCGGCCGCCTCGGCCTTGGCCTCTGCCGAATTGACGATCTTCTCGAAAACGCGGGGGACGGCGAGCACGAACGTGGGCCGGAACTCGCCGAGCTCGGTCACCAGGTTCTTCATGTCGCTGGTGTGCCCGATCCGCACCCCCGAGGCGACCGCGAGGACCTGGATCAATCGGGCGAACACGTGCGCCAGGGGCAGGAACAGCAGAGTGCTGGCTCCCTCAGCCAGCACCACCTCGGCCAGGTGCTCACGCGTGTTGCGGGCAAGCTCCAGGAAGTTCGCGTGGGTCAGCTCGCACCCTTTCGGCCGGCCGGTGGTGCCCGAGGTGTAGATGATCGTGGCCAGGCTGGCGCCGTCCAGCCGGGACCGGCGGGCCTCCAGCTCGGCGTCGGCCACGGCGGCGCCGTCGGTCCCCAGCTCGGCGACGGCCCCGTCGTCCAGGCACCACACGTGCCGCAGGTCGGGTAGCCGTTCGCGCACCTGGCCGACGGTGACCGTGTGCGCCACGGTCTCGACCACGGCGGCGACGGCGGCCGAGTCCCGCAGGATCCAGGCGACCTGTTCGGCTGAGGAGGTCTCGTAGACCGGAACGGTGACGCCGCCGGCGAACCAGATCGCGAAGTCGGCCAGGGTCCACTCGTACCGCGTCTTCGACATCAGGGCGACCCGGTCGCCCTGACCCACGCCGGAGGCGACAAGCCCCTTGGCCAGTGCGATCACCTGACTCGCGAACTCGGCATTGGTCACGTCGATCCAGTGCTGCGCGGCCCGGCTGCTGAACGCGACAGCGTCCGGGGCGCGATCGACGTTGGCCAGGACCAGATCGGTCAGGTTGCCGGACGGATCCGGATCGACGACGGCCGGGACGCTGATCTCGCGCACGCGCGGCTCCTCGGGTGGGCTGTGGCCACGGATACCTGCACCTAACCAGGAACCCGGACCGCCGATCCAGGCCGTCGGTCTCAAGGAGAGCGCCGCAGGAGCCGATCGAGGGCTGTGAGTGCTCGCTGTCCCTCCTGCGGTGCCCGGAACGCCCCGGACGCCGATTGGTGCGCGTTGTGCCACGACTCGCTCCGGGAGCCGAGCCCGGCTCCCGCCTCGGTTCCCGCGGCTCCCGATCTTCCCGCTGTTCTTGCGCATGCGGTCCCTGGGCTGACCGGTGGTCACCTGCCGGAGGAGGTGGTCGAGGACTTGGTGAGCCGGTTGGCGGCAACGGAGTCCGGCAGCTCGCTGCCGGGTTCACTGCGCGGGCCGAACGGTGCCAGGGCGATCGGCCGGCAGGCAGTGCTGGCGGCCGGGGGAGTGGTGGCCGGCGGCCTGGTCCTGCTGCTGCTGATGTGGATCGCGGGCCACCTGCTCTGAGCGTCAGGCCAGTCGAGTGCGTTGCCCGCCGTGCGGGTCGAAGTTCTCCGGGGCGAGCCAGGCCTGGTAGCGCGCCCGCAGCCCCGGCCAGTCCTCGTCCACGATGGCGAACCACGCCGTGTCCCGGCTGTCGCCCTTGATCACCATGTGGCGGCGGAACAGGCCCTCGTAGGCGAAGCCGAAGCGCTGCGCGGCCCGCCGTGACGGCGTGTTGCGGGCGTCGCACTTCCACTCCAGCCGCCGGTAGCCGAGCACGTCGAAGACGTACTCCGCGAACAGGTACAGCGCCTCGGTGGCGACCCGGGTGCGGGAGATCGGCGGACCCCACAGGATCGACCCGATCTCGGTCACCCCGTGGGCGGGGTCGGTGCGCATCAGTGCCTGTCGCCCCGCGCACCGCCCGGATGCGGCATCCAGCACCGCGAAGAACAGCGGGTCCTCGATCGCCGACACCTCCTCCACCCAGTCCGCGAGTGCGGACGGCGAACCCGGGGCTTCCTCCCTCAGGTACCGGAACCGGGCGGCCACCTCCTGGGGCGAGCCGGACGTCGACGTCGCGAACAGGTCGGTCACGTGCTGTGGGCCGATCGGCTCCAGCCGGCACCAGCGGCCGGTGAGCGGGATCCGCCCGGGGCGGGGCCGCGCCGTCCAGCGGCTCAGGTCGTTCGTGTCCTCGGGCACACCCATGACCAGGATCATGCCGGACCACGCACGTGCGGCAGCGTCCGGGTAGCCTGCGCACAGCCGGGTCTGTGCCCGGGCCGGCAGCGCGTCAGAGAGGCATGCCCATGGCCGACCGCACCGAATCGAGCATCGTCGTCGCGGCCCAGCCGGCGCAGGTGCTCGATGTGATCGCCGACTTCGAGGCCTACCCGGAGTGGACCGGAGCCGTGCGCAGCGCCGATGTGCTCACCGAGGACGACGGCGGGTGGGCCGACCAGGTCCGGTTCACCCTCGACGCCGGGGCGCTCAAGGACACCTACACGCTGGCCTACGACTGGGACGTCGCGGAGGACGGCACCGGTGCCGTCACCTGGACCCTGGTCGAGGCGACCATCCTCAAGGCCATGGACGGTGCCTATCGGCTGCGCGCCACCAAGGGCGGCACCGAGGTTACCTATCAGCTCGCCGTCGAGGTCCGGATGCCCATGCTGGGCATGCTCCGTCGCAAGGCCGAGAAGACGATCATCGACACGGCCCTGACCGAGCTCAAGAAACGGGTCGAGGGATAGCCGTTGCGCCTGCTCCTGTTCACCGGCAAGGGGGGTGCCGGGACCACCACGCTGGCCGCGGCCGGCGCGGTTCACGCTGCCCGGTGCGGGATCAAGACGCTGCTGCTGGGCGTGGACGACGACGGCGCCCTGGCCGAGGTGCTGACTGAGGACGCGGCGGCGGAGAGCGCGCTGACCGTCCAGAGCACACCCGCGTTCGCGGCGGAGGCGGCCCTGGGCGCGTTGCGCGCGGTGTTGGACCAGGCCGGCGTCGACCCGGTGCCCGCCGACCTCATCGGCGTGCTGCCCGGGGCCGAGGAGGTCTCGGCGCTGCTGGCCGTGCGCGATGCCGTGGTGCAGGGGCCGTGGGACCTGGTGATCTGCGACCTGGGCCCCACGCGCACCGCGCTGCGCCTGCTGGCCCTGCCCGAGGCCCTGGACCACTACCTGGAGCGGATGCTCGGGGTCGGGCGCCGGGTGCAGCGCGCCATGAGCCTGCCCGCCGACCCGCTGGTGGCCGGGGCCGACCGGCTCGCTGCCGAGTTGGCCGGGGTCCGCGAGCTGCTGTCGGCGCCGTCCACCTCGGTCCGCCTGGTCGCCGCGCCCGGCGCGGTCGGGCTCGCGCACGCACGGCGCGCCGTATCCCGGCTGGCGCTGTACGGCATGGTGGTCGACGCCGTGCTGGTCAACGGCGTCCGCCCGGCCGGCGCCGACCCCTCCGAGCCCTCCGAGCTGGCGGAGCTGACGGAGCTGGCCGGTGTGGTGCCGGTGGTGACCCTGCCGCACCTGGACACTGAGCCGGCCGGGGCCGAGGCGCTGCCGGCGCTGGAGGAACTCGGGGCGCTCCTGCAGGACCCGGCCGGGCTGCTCGACCCGGTCGGGCCCTCGGCCGTGGGCGGTGCTCCGGCGATCAGCCGCCAGGGTGAGGAGTTCGAGCTGGCGCTGAGCCTGCCGCTGGCCCGGCGGGAGGAGTTGGACCTGCATCGGCTCGGCGACGACCTGGTGATCCGGCTGGGCCGGGACCGGCGGGTGCTCACCCTGCGCAGCGGGCTGCGCCGCTGCCGGGTGATCGGCGCCCGGCTGGACGGCGCCGTGCTGCGGGTCCGGTTCGAGCCCGACCCCGCCGTGTGGCGGTCCTGATGGCCCAGACCCCCCGCGAGTCGGCCGAGGCGCTCGCCGAAGAGGCGGCCAAGCTGGTCCAGTCGCTGCGTGAATCCCTCGAGGCCACCCAGGTCGCGGCCGAGCACACCGGCCCTGCCTGCCGGGCCTGTCCGGTCTGCCAGCTGCTCGAGGTGGTGCGCCAGGTGCGGCCCGAGGTGGTCGAACATCTGGCCACGGCGATGTCCGAGCTGGCCCTGGCGGCGAGAGAGTTGCTCACCCAGCCGGCGGCGCAGGCGGCGCCTCCGGCCGAACCGGAGCGCCGTGGCGAGCCGGAGCAGACGGCGGAGCGGATCGAGATCGCGTGAGAGGACGGACGTGGAACTGACGATCGGTGTCGATGTCGGCGGCACCAAGATCGCGGCAGGGGTGGTCGACCGCGCGGGCCAGGTCCTCGACCAGGTGCGCGTGCAGACTCCCGCCTCCACCGCCGCGGCCGTCGAGGCCGGGATCTGTGACGCCGTGGCCCAGCTCGCTGCCAGGCACGAGGTGTCGGCAGTCGGCCTGGCCGTGGCCGGGTTCGTGGATCAGTCACGGTCGGTGCTGCGCTTCGCGCCGAACCTGCCGATGGCCGACCGGCCGCTGCGGCAGGTGGTCGGCGCCTGCACGGGGCTGCCGGTGGTGGTGGAGAACGACGCGAACGCGGCCGCCTGGGGAGAGCACCGGTTCGGCGGCGGCCGCGGGGCGGACGACGTGGTGATGATCACCGTCGGCACCGGGCTGGGCGGCGGGATCGTGCTCGGCGGGCGGTTGTTCCGCGGTGCCTTCGGCGCGGCCGCGGAACTCGGCCACACCCGGATGGTGCCGGGCGGGCTGCTCTGCGGATGCGGCAACCACGGCTGCTGGGAGCAGTACTCCTCGGGCCGGGCCCTGGTCCGTGAGGCGAGGGCGCTGGCCAGGACCGATCCCGGCGCGGCTGCGCGGTTGCTCGAACTCGCCCACGGAGACGCCGAGGCGATCGGGGGGCGGATGGTGACCCGGGCTGCTGCGGAGGGCGATCCCGCGGCCCAGGGTCTGCTGGCTGTTCTGGGTCGGTGGCTGGGGGAGGGCATCGCCGATCTGGCCAGTGTGCTCGACCCTGCGGTGGTGGTGATCGGAGGCGGTGTGAGCGAGGCCGGTGACCTGTTGCTCGGCCCGGCCCGCGAGGCCTACGAGGCCACGCTCTCGGCTGCGGCCTACCGGCCGCATCTGGCGATCGTGGCGGCCGAGCTGGGCAATGGCGCAGGCCTGGTCGGTGCCGCAGACCTGGCGCGGCACCCGTGAGCCCGCTGCGGGACGTCCTGACGGTCGGCGTCGACATCGGCGGCACCAAGGTGGCGGCCGGCGTGGTCGACTCGCAGGGCAAGGTGCTGGCGCGGGCGCGCCGGCTCACCCCGTCACGTGACCCGCAGGCGGTCGAGGACACCATCGTCGAGGTGGTCACGGAGCTGCGGGCGAGCCACCCGATCGGGGCGGTCGGCATCGGCGCCGCGGGCTTCGTGGACGCCGAACGCTCGCGGGTGCTCTTCGCCCCTCACCTGGCCTGGCGCAACGAGCCGCTGCGCGATGCGGTCGCGGCAGCGGTGGAGCTGCCCGTGGTGGTCGAGAACGACGCGAACGCCGCGGCCTGGGCCGAGTGGCGGTTCGGCGCCGGCCGGGGCGAGACCCGGCTGGTCTGCGTGACGCTGGGCACCGGCATCGGCGGCGGGATCGTCATCGACGGGCAGGTGCAGCGCGGCAAGCACGGGATGGCCGGCGAGTTCGGGCACATGATCGTGGTGCCGGACGGGCAGCGCTGCGAGTGCGGCAACCGTGGCTGCCTGGAGCAGTACGCCTCCGGCAACGTGCTCGGCCGCGAGGCCCGCGAGCTGGCCCGCGCCTCCTCCCCGGTGACGGTGCCGCTGCTGCAGCGGGTCGGGGGAGACGTCGACGCCCTGGTCGGTCCGGTGATCACCGAGGCGGCGCGGGACGGCGACCCGCTGGCGATCGAGCTGTTCGAGGAGGTCGGCCGCTGGCTCGGGATCGGCCTGGCCAACCTGGCCGCGGCCCTGGACCCCGGCATGTTCGTGATCGGTGGCGGGGTCTCCGACGCCGGTGAACTACTGCTGCGGCCCGCGCGGGACTCCTTCCGCAGGGTCCTCACCGGTCGTGGCTTCCGGCCCGAACCGCGGATCATCAAGGCCGCACTGGGGCCCGAGGCAGGTCTGGTCGGTGCCGCCGACCTGGCCCGCGTCGGCTGATCGGCCCCTGCACATGCGGCTGGTCTCCTGGAACATCCGTGATCTCTCCGGGGACCCGCTCGCGGTGTCTGCGGTGCTGCGTGATCTGGCCCCCGACGTGCTCTGCCTGCAGGAGGCGCCGCGTCGGCCCGGCTCCCGGATGCGGATCGCCGCCCTGGCCCGCGGCTGCGGGCTGAACCACGTCACCGGCGGCCGGGGCAGCGGCGGGACGGCGCTGCTGGTCGCCCCGGGCGTGGACGTGCGGGCCGCCCGGGCGGTGCGGCTGCCGGTGCCCCGCTGGTATGCCCGCACGCGCGGGGCGGTGCTGGCCGAGGTGTCGATGTCCGGGACGACGCTGGCGCTGGCCTGTGTGCACCTGCCGCTCACGCCCGAGCAGCGTCTCGACCATGCCCGGTCGGTCCGCGCGGCCATGGACGGCCTGCTGCCCGGCGCCGGGAGAGCTGTCGTGGCAGGCGATTTCAACGAGCCGGCCGGGTCGCCGTCCTGGCAGGTGTTCACCGATCTGGCCCGGGATCCCTCACCCGGGGCGGCACCGACCTTCCCCGCCCGCCGGCCGAGTGGCCGGATCGACGCGGTTCTGGTCGGTGACGACCTGGACGTCCTCGAGTACGGCGACGGCGGTGTGGACCACGCCGCGGTGCACCGGGCGAGCGATCACCTGCCGGTGCTCGCCGTCCTGGCGCGCCGGGAGAGCCGATCAGCTGCCGGCTGACTGCAGCAGTGAGTACAGCTCGAAGGCGAGATCTCCCCGGGCGTCGTTCTCGGCGCCTCCCGTCTGCGGCACCAGGACGGCGATCGACGTGGCCGTGCCCGGCCAGACCAGCATGATCGACGTGTACTGGATGAAGTTGCCGGCGTGACCGACGATCGTCGTTCCACCGTCGACCAGGTTCATGGTGCCGAAGCCGTAGCGGAACTCACCGCTGGGATCCGCGGTCTCCATCACCGTCACCAGGTCGGAGCCGATCACGTGACCGCCGTAGAGCAGGTAGCCCCAACGGGCCAGGCTCGGGGCATCGGCAGCGATGCCGGCGCCTCCCTGGCCGGTGGAGGCCGCCCCGGGCGAGGGCAGGAAGCCGCTCGCAGGCGCGACGATCTTGTTGACCGCGTCGTCCACGGGGAAGGCCAGCGGTGGTTGCGGCCTGTCACCGGGCTGCATCCAGATCCGGTCGAGCTTCGCGGGGGCCAACAGATCCTCACGCAGCGCCGCGGCCAGCGATCGGCCCGTCACCTTCTCGATCACCAGGCCGAGCACGTAGTAGTTGACCCCGTTGTACTTCGCCGGGCCGCCGAGCGTGCCGAGCCGCGGCTGGTCGGCCGCCTTCGCCACGACCTCTGCAGCGGTCCACTCCCGGTTCGGATCCTTGGCGACCTCGGCCATGATCGCCGGCCAGGGCGCTTCGGGGAAGCCGCTCTTCATCGTTGCCAACTGGCGGACGGTCGCCCCGTTCGTCTCGAACGGCAGGCTCACGTACGTCGTCACCGGGGCATCGAGGTCGATCTTCCCCTGGCTGGACAGCAGCAGGATCTCGGCAGCCGTGAACGTCTTCGTGGTGCTGGCGATGGCGAAGGCCGAGGTGGGCTGGATCGCGGTGCCCAGGCCGTCGACGCCGGTGGCCCCGGCCCAGGAGCCCTTCGACGTGACCACGGCGGCCGCCAGGCCGGTCAGTGAATGTGCGGTGACGTAGGCCTTCAGAGCCGCCTGCAACTGGCTGACCGTTGCCGCCGGCAGCCCTGCGTCGCTCGGCTCGCTCCACAGCGGTGCGGACGAGGCGGCAGTCGAGGCGGCAGAGGAGGCGACGGGCTTCGACGAGCCGGCGGCCGAGGTGCCGGAGCTGGTGGCGGTACCGCCCGAACAGGCGACCAAGGCCGTCACCACCGCCACGATCAGAGCGAAGCGCGATCCCCGAGGCGAGAACAAGCGTGGCTTGAACATGGCTTTCACCCCCTACCATCCTGCTCGCCGGAGGCGTTCGGAGTAGGGGGATTTGGTCGTTCACCTGCGGGCGCCTCCCTCCCGGCCTCCCTCCCTCCCGGCTCGCCGTCCCTCCCGGCTCCCCGTTGCGCACTTTCGGGCGGAATCACCGCCGAATACCACCCGAGAATGCACACCGGCGCCCAGGAGGGTGCGGCGGATGAACCGGGCGGGGCCGCGGCGGCGAGGCGCAGGGGCGAGGCGCGGCGAGGCGAGGCGAGGGGGCGCGGGGGCGGGGGCGGAGCGGCGGGGTCAGACGACGGCGCCGTCGTCCTCGTCGTCCGACCGCTCACCCGGCATCCGGGCCACCAGGGTGACGAAGCCGGCCACGAACGCGACCAGGGCCGTCACGATCAGCATCGACGGCAGGTCCCCGCCGACGATGGCCGCGATCAGCAGGAACAGCGGCCCACCGATCACTCCGGCCCAGGCCAGCCGTGAGTACAGATCGCCGCGCGGGATCGGCGGCGGATCCGGCGGCTCGAAGTGCTCGTCCAGCTCGGCCGGGTAGAGCCGTTCTGCGGCCGCCTCGCGCGCAGGCGTGGCCTCTTGCTCGGCCGGCCGGATCGGCGACCGCGGTGACCGCGGGAGCTCGATGTCCGGGGCCGAGAACTGGGCCACCAGCGCGGCGAAGGCCGCGTCGTAGTCCAGGTCGGGGTCGATGCCGCGGTCCGGCTCGACCCCGAGATCCTGGCCGTGCTCGAGGTCGTCGTGCTCGGCGTCGCCGGCCGTCATCGCGCACTCGTGGCAGGTTTGGCCAGCCGGTCGATGAACGCCAGGCTGCCCTCGAAGATCCGCTCGGCATCGTTGTCGAGGGTGGCCACGTGGTAACTGTCCTCGCAGAGCACCTCGGTGACGTCGACCGAACTCACCGTGTCGAGAATCAGCTGGCTGCTCGTGCCGGGCACCACGTGGTCCTCCGGCGAGCGGAAGAGCAGCACTGGCTGACGGACCGAGGGCAGGGCCTCGGCGATGTCGGCGTACATCGCCACCATCGAGTGCAGGGCCTGCAGCGGCGTCCGCTCGTAGGCCAGCTCGGTCACCCCGGGTTTCTTGATGTCGCCGCCGATCGCCGGCAGCGAGGGCAACAGGAACCTGAGCAGCGGCAGCACCCGCAGCCGGGGGTCCTCAATCCTGACCGCAGGGTTGACCAGAACCAGGCCGGCGACGTCCGCGCCACGCTGTTCGGCCAGACGCAGGGCCAGTGCACCGCCCATCGACAGCCCGGCCACCACCACGGTCTCGCACCGGCCGCGGAGCTGGGACAGGGCGACGTCGACGGTCGCGTACCACTCGGGCCACCGGCTGCGGTTCATGTCCTGCCAGGTGGTGCCATGGCCGGGCAGGAGGGGCAGGCTCACCGAGTAGCCGGCCTCGGCCAGCCGGTGCGCCCAGGGCCTCAGGCTCTGCGGGCTGCCGGTGAATCCGTGGCAGAGCAGGACGCCGACAGGACCGCCTTCGTGATGGAACGGCTCGGCTCCTGGCAGCACCGCCACGTCGGCCTCCTCGCACGCGTCGGCCGGCACCCAGGTGCCGGTGTCGCCATCGTGACACGCGTGCCCACATCTGCGCGAGGGGATGCCGGAGCGAGCACGGACCGGAGCGCGGCTCACCGGCAGCCCAGAAGTCTCTACAGTTGCCTCACCGAGGGTCGGGAGCGTGGGGAGGTGGGCGCGGTGTTCTACTGGTTGCTCAAGCGCATCATCCTCGGCCCGATCCTGTTCACCCTGTTCCGCCCCTGGGTCAAGGGCGAGGAGAACGTGCCTGTCGAGGGCGGGGCGATCCTGGCCAGCAACCACCTGTCGTTCTCCGACTCGATCTTCCTGCCGCTGGTGGTCAAGCGTCGGGTCACCTTCCTGGCCAAGGCGGACTACTTCACCGGCCACGGGGTCAAGGGCCGGGCCACGGCCGCGTTCTTCACGCTGGTCGGTCAGCTCCCGGTGGACCGCTCGGGAGGCAAGGCCTCCGAGGCTGCCCTGAACACGGGGTTGAAGGTGCTGCGCCGCGGAGACCTGCTCGGCATCTACCCCGAGGGCACCCGGTCCCTGGACGGCCGGCTCTACCGGGGCAAGACCGGGGTGGCCCGGATGGCACTCGAGGGCAAGGTCCCGGTGATCCCGGTGGCGATGATCGGCACTGACAAGGTGCAGCCGATCGGCCGCACGATCCCGCACCTGGGCCGGGTCGGCATCGTGCTCGGCGAACCGCTGGACTTCTCCCGCTACGAGGGCATGGAGGGCGACCGGTTCGTCCTCCGCTCCATCACCGACGAGATCATGTACTCGCTGATGGAGCTGTCCGGCCAGGAATACGTCGACGTCTATGCGGCGACCATGAAGGAACGTCTTGCCTCGGCCAAGCGCACCAAGCCCCGCCCGGTGGCCGCCGCCGTCGCGGCGGCCAGCGCGGTGGCCGCCGCTGCCTCCGAGCGGGTCAGGGCCGCCACCGACGGCGCCGCCTCATCCCACGCCCCCGCTGAGGCCGAGGGAGCCGGGCAGGACGACGCGGGCCAGGACGACGCGGGCCAGGACGACGCAGGCCAGGACGACGCAGGCCAGGACGACGCGGAAGGAGGCCCGGCTCAGGTCGGGCGCAGCGCCTAGGTGTTCGAGCGCCTGCCCACCCCGCTGGTGGCCGTCACCGCCGCGGCGGCCTGGCTGGCGAACCTGCCGATCCTGCATGCCGTGCTCGACGGGGCCGATCGCGGGCTGGACGCGATGGACGAGAGCCACTACCTGATGGCGGCCCAGCCGTGGGCGGGGGACAAGGCCTTCAACGGTGTCTTCGGCTGGTACTCGGGGCCCTTGCTGCGACTGGTCGGCGGTGACCTGGGCCGATTGCGGATCCTGGCCGCACTGTTGCTGATGGCGGCCGCTCTGCTCCTCGCCGGCGCCGTCCGCCGAGCCGGTGAGTGGCTGGGCGGGCGGGCCTGGCCGGTCTGGCTGTGCACCCTCTGGCCACCGGGCTGCGTCGCGGCGGCGCTGTGCTACTACACCGTGTTCGTGCGCACCCCGAGCTACAACTGGTTCGCCGCTCTGGGGCTGATGGTGCTCGCGGCGGGGCTGCTGGAGGTGCTCACCCTGGCCGGGCCGGGCCGTCGCGCCGTGCTGACCGGCGCGCTGGTGGCCACCGGCTCCTTCGTCACCGCCATCGGGAAGGCCACTACGGCAGTCGGGGCGGTCATGGTCCTGCTGCTTGCCGCCGCCGTGCACGCCGCCACCGCCGGGCGTCGTCGGGCGGTGCTGCGCGGGCTGGCCGCGGCCGTGGCCTCGGCCGCGGTCTGCGGCGGCCTGCTCGCCCTGATGCACTCCACGCTGGTGCACTCGCCGTCGTTCACGCTGGCCACCTACCGCCGGGTCAGCGGCATGCTCTCGGTGGTCGACCCGGGCCACTACGCGCCCGGCGTGGCCGTGGCCAGCGCCAGGCTGGGGCTGCGCAACGAACTCGTGGACCGGCCCTGGAGCTACCTGCCGCTGCTGCTGCTGCCGGTGCTGGCCGCGCTCGCGCTGACCCTGCTGCCCGGCGTCCGGCACCGCGGTGCCTGGTTGGGGGGAGTGCACGGCGTGGTCTGGTGGGTGACCCTGGTGCTGGTCCTGCGCACCTATCCAGGCGGTGTGCCCGGCCTGGGCATGTCCATCTCCCCACTGGTGATGGCTGCCGAGGCGGCGCTGCTGGTCGCCGTCCTGATCTGGATCTGGCCGACGCCTGCCCACTCGGACCGGGGGCGCGAGCGCCCCGCCCGCCGGGGCACCGCAGCGCTGGCCTGCGCGGCCCTGCTGGCGATGGGCGCGGCGTACCCACTGGGCACCAACGTCGAGTACGCGACCCAGTTGCACGGCGGATTCCCGGTGCTGCTGGCCGCAGCGGCGATCGGGGTGAGCACTCTTCCGGACGCCGGCAGCCCGGTCGCGCTCGGATCCCTGGCCTGCGGGGCGGTCCTGCTCGGGGCGATCCTGGTGCCGACCACCCGAGCGGTCGCTCCGTACCGGATCGCACCGTTGCCGGTCCAGGTGCTGCCCCGCGCCATCGCCGCGGGCGCGCCGGCGGTGCTGGTCGACCCGCAGACCGCGCAGTGGGTGGACGGGCTACGGGCGGCCGCGGCGCGGGGCGGCTTCGCGCCCGGGACGCCGATGCTCGACCTCACCTGGCACCCCGCCTCGGTGGTCGTGCTCGACGGCCGGGCGCCGTCCGTGCTGCTGCCGGCCTTCCCCGGCTGGCCCGACCCGGCCGGCTCGGCCGCCTACGCGCTGCGCCAGGAGGATCCGGCGGTGTGGAACCGGGCCTGGCTGCTGGTGCCCGAGGGGCAGGACGACGCGCTCACCGATGGTGCGACGGCGGTGGTGGGGCGGCGCTTCCCGGCCGACTATGAACGGATGGGCGTGGTGATCGCCCCCTACGACCAGCAGTCGCAGGGGCTGTGGCGGCCTCGAGGACCGGGCCGGAGCCCGGTTTCACCTACGCTTGCCCGGTGAGTACCAGCCTGCAGCACCTGAGCACCCCGACCGCCCAGCCGACCGAGGCAGCCCTGCTGGCGAGCCTGGACAGCTGGCGTGACCTGCCGGCCGCGCAGCAGCCGGAGTGGCCCGACCCGGTCGCTCTGGCCGAGGTCGCGGCCGAGCTCAGCGCCTACCCTCCGCTGGTGTTCGCCGGCGAGTGCGACGAGCTAAAAGCCAGCCTGGCCGCCTGCGCCCGTGGTGAGGCGTTCCTCCTGCAGGGCGGGGACTGCGCCGAGACCTTCGCCGAGGCCACGGCCGACCGGATCCGCAACAAGATCAAGACGATGCTGCAGATGGCGGTGGTGCTCACCTACGGGGCGAGCATGCCGGTGGTCAAGGTCGGCCGGATGGCCGGCCAGTACGCCAAGCCGCGCAGCAAGCCGACCGAGACCCGGGGCGACGTCGAGCTGCCCGCCTACCGCGGCGACTCGGTGAACGACTACTCCTTCGACCTGGCCCACCGCACCCCGGACCCGAAGCGGCTGCTGCGGGCCTACCACACGGCGAGTGCGACCCTGAATCTGATCCGGGCCTTCACCAAGGGCGGTTTCGCCGATCTGCGGCACGTGCACGAGTGGAACCGCGGCTTCGTCGCCAACCAGGCCAACGCCCGCTACGAGGACATGGCCCGCGACATCGACCGGGCGATGCGGTTCATGGCCGCCTGCGGGGGCGACTTCGACGCCCTGCGGACCGTGGACTTCTACTCCAGCCACGAGGCGCTGCTGCTGGACTACGAGCGCCCGCTCACCCGGATCGACTCCCGGACGGGCGCTCCGTACAACGTGTCGGCCCACTTCGTCTGGATCGGGGAGCGGACCCGCCAACTGGACGGCGCGCACGTCGATCTGCTTTCCAAGGTGCGCAATCCGATCGGGGTCAAGCTGGGCCCGACCACCACCCCGGCCCAGGCCATGGAGCTCGCCGAGCGGCTCGACCCCGAGCGTGAGCCGGGCCGGCTGACCTTCATCACCCGGATGGGCGCCTCCCGGATCCGCGACGTGCTGCCCGGGCTGATCGAGGGCGTGGGCGAGGTCGGGTCGCATGTGCTGTGGGTCTGTGACCCCATGCACGGCAACACGTTCGAGGCGGCGTCGGGCTACAAGACACGCCGGTTCGACGACGTGATGAACGAGGTGCGAGGCTTCTTCGAGGTGCACAACGCGCTGGGCACCATCCCCGGAGGGATGCACATCGAGCTGACCGGGGACGACGTCACCGAATGCCTCGGCGGGGCCGAGCACATCGACGAGGATCACCTGTCCAGCCGCTACGAGACGCTGTGCGACCCGCGGCTCAATCACCAGCAGGCCCTGGAGATGGCCTTCCTGGTGGCCGAGGGGCTGACCGAGCGCTGAGCAACGACGCTGTCCTGAGCGGTCCTCGCGAAGTGCAAGGATGGCATCTGTGACCGACGCTGGACCGCAGTCCGAACCCGGGCTGCCCCCCGGGCAAAGGCTCGCCGAGGACATGCCGGTCACCCACTACGGGCCGGTTCCGAAGTATCGCCCGGACACCTGGCGGCTGGTGGTCAACGGAGCCACCGCGGACGGCGTCGAGCACCACCTCGACCCGCAGGACCTGGCCGCGCTGGCCCGCGGCGAGGTGGTGGCCGACATGCACTGCGTCAAGAAATGGACGAACCGCGCCAACCGCTGGGGTGGCGTGCTCGGTTCCACCCTGCTGGCGGCGGTTCCTCCGGCGGACGACGTCACGCACGTGATGACCTGGGCCGAGTACGGCTACTCGGCGACGGTGCGCCTGGAGGACCTGGCCGATCCGCAGACCGTGCTGGCCACCCATCTGGACGGCGAGCCGCTCACCCCCGAGCGCGGCTTCCCGCTGCGCCTGGTGCTGCCGCACCTGTACGCCTGGAAGGGCCCGAAGTGGCTGCGCGGGCTGGAGTATCTGCGCGAGCCCCGGCGCGGCTTCTGGGAGGAACGCGGCTACCACGTCCACGGCGACCCCTGGCAGGAGCAGCGCTACTCCTACCAGGAGTGAGCCGCTCACGTCCCTGCGCCTCCGCCTCGCCATGATCGGCGGCAGATCGCAGTTCTCCCCACTGGGTGAGGGAGACCGTCGATCTGGGGGTGATCTTCGTGCGGATCAGGCCCCTTCGTGCGGATCAGACCACGATCACGAGCACTTCGCTGCCGCGGGGGAGCACAGTGCCCGGATCGGGCCGCTGGGCGCGCACGGTGTTCAGGAAGCCGCCGAGGGCGTCCTCCCGTTTCACAGTGAAGCCCTGTTGCTCCAGGATCTGCTCGGCCTCGTCGAACGACTTGTTGATCACGTCGGGAACCGCGACCTCGGTGGCCTGAGCGACCACCAGGTTCACCTCGGTGCCTCGGGGCACGCTGCTGCCGCCGGAGGGGTCATGACGGATCACCCGGCCGGGTTCGACGCCCTCGACGTACTCCTCGGTCACCGCCACCTTCAGGCCGGCGTTGGTGAGCTCGGTCCTGGCCTCGTCGACGGTGCGCCCGGTCAGGTCTGGCACGTCGACCGGTTGCGGGCCCTGGCTGATCGTCAGCGAGACGTTCGCGCCGGCCTTGAGCTTGTTGCCGGAACCGGGGCTGGTCGAGATCACCTTCCCCTTGGCGATCGTGTCGTGATACCCCTCCGTGAGCGTGCCGACCTTCAGCCCCACCGCCTGGAGCGCGTCCGTGGCATCCCCCCGGGACTTGCCGACCAGTTTGGGCACCGTGCGGATGGCGGTTCCCAGCGAGAGATAGAGGCGCACCGCCCCCTTCTTGCGCACCCGGTCTCCGGACGCCGGGTCGGTGCGGACCACCAGACCCTTGGCGATCGTCTCGCTGTACTCGCCCTTCTCGGTCTTCGCGGTCAGTCCGTCCTTGACCAGGCGTGCCTTCGCCTCGTTCTCGGTGAGGTTGGCCAGGGCCGGCGTCGAGGTGAAGGCACCTGGCCCGGCCACGATCCACCAGCCGCCCAGACTGAGTACCGCGGTGATCGAGAGCACGATGGCCAGGCCGATCAGCCCGCGGCGGCGCCGCTGCTGGGCCAGATCACCCAGTTCGACGTCCTCGGCGGCGTGGGGGACCGCCGGCAGCCGGGAGTCGCCCGTGTTCTCCCGGGCCTCCCGCTTGCTGCGCTCGCGCAGGGTCCGCAGCCCGCGCAGCTGCGGCAGGGTCTGGGTGTGATTGGTCGCCCGGTGCCCGGCGGAGGATCGGCTGACCACCTCGGTGCGGTCCCCGCCCTCCTCCGTGGCGTCGTCCACCGCAGGCAGCGGAGTGACGTCCGGGCGGGCGTCCAGCACCTCGTCGGTGAGCTCGGCGTGCACCCGGCGGACGACGGGCAGCCAGTTCGCGGCGTCGGCTGGGCGTTCATCGGGGTCACGGGCCACTGCGGCCAGCACCACGTCGTCCAGTTCCGTGGGCAGGACGGGCACCAGGGTGGACGGCTTGGGCACGTCCTCGTGCACGTGCCGGTAGGCCACCTGCATCGGTACCTCGCCCGAGAAGGGCTGGCGGCCGGTGAGCATCTCGAAGAGCATGATCCCGGCGGCGTAGACGTCGCTGCGGGCATCGGCGATGCCGCGCGAGACGATCTCCGGCGCCAGGTAGGCCACGGTGCCGATCAGGGCGCCGGTCTGGGTGGGCCCGCCGGTGACCGCCTTGGCCAGGCCGAAGTCGGCCACCTTGACCCGGCCCTCGTCGGTGAGGATCACGTTCTCGGGCTTAATGTCGCGGTGTACGATGCCCGCCCGGTGCGCCGCACCGAGGGCGTCGAGCACGCCTTCGGTGATGGTCAGCGCCTCACGTGGGGTCAACGCGCCTCGCTCGGCGATCACGTCGCGCAGGGTGCGCCCCGGCAGCAGCTCCATCGCCAGATAGAGCACGTCGCCGGCGTCGCCGGTCTGGTCGGCTCCCTGGTCGAACACCTGGACCACGTTCGGGTGGGACAGGCGGGCGGCGGAACGAGCCTCGCGCACGAACCGGGCGACGAACTCGGCGTCGTCGGCCAGGTGCGGATGCATCACCTTCAGGGCGACCAGACGATCAAGCCGGCGGTCGACCGCCTGGTAGACCGTGGCCATGCCTCCGCGGGCGATCCGGGACTCCACCTGGTAGCGCCCGTCGAGCAGGCGCCCGACCAAGGGGTCCCGAACTGTGGTGTCCACACCCGGGAGTGTACGTTTCGCGGCCGCGTTGCACGGTGTTCCCGTGCAGCTGCCCGTCTCCGGCGGGTTGTGGGTCAGCCCCCTGCGAGCTCCTTGGCGAAGCGGGCGCGGTGGGCCTTGACGCTGGCCACGTAGGACTTGGTGTCCTCGTACATGCCGCGCGACCGCACCGATCCGAGCCCCTGGTAGTACCCCGCGATGGCCTGGTCCTCCTCGGCCTGGGCGAGCAGGGCGGCCAGGACGGCGACCCCGGCGGTGGCGTTGTCCCTGGGCACCAGCAGGTCCAGCTTGCGCCCGACCAGGTCGGAGGCCCACCTGCCCGTGCCGGGAATCACCTGCATGGTGCCGATGGCGTTGGCGGGGGAGACCACCCGCGGGTTGAACCCGGACTCCTGCCAGGCGATGGCCAGCGCCAACGACGGATCCACCCCCATCGAGCGGGCGGTGTCGGCGACCAGGTTCTTCATCTGGGCACGGGTGGGCAGATCACGCTTGGCCAGGGTGGCCCGGTTCAGCGCGGCGGCCTGCGCCACGGCGTCGGGGTAGCGCCGGCCCAGGAAGGTGTTCGGTACCGACGACTTCGGTGCGCCGGGGAGCAGGAGCCGCTGCCCGGGGTGGATCAGCCCCGCATTCGCGATCTTGTTCAGGCTGATCACCGCGGTCAGGCTGACCTTCTCCTTGGCGCAGATGTCGTTCAGCGTGTCACCGGCTTTGACCGTGTAGGGATGTGTGGCCGGGGCGGCCGGCTTCGCAGCAGCAGCGGCCGGCTTGACCCCGGGCAGCCGAAGCTTCTGGCCGGGGTGGATCAGGCCCTGCACGCCCAACTGGTTCGCCTGCAGGATCGCCGCGATCGAGATCCTGTACCGGGCGGAGATGGCGCTCACCGTGTCACCGGGCTTGACCACGTGCACCACGACCGCTGCGGGTTTCGGCGCGGGCCGGGTGGCCGGTTTCGGGGCGGCCGTGGCCTTGGCCGGAGCGGTCCTGCCCTTCGCTGGTGCGGCCTTGGCCGGTGCTGCCGCCGGAGCCTTCACTCCGGGCAGGACCAGTCTCTGGCCGGGGCGAATCAGGCCGCTCGCGGGCAGGTGATTGGCCTCGAGGATGGTGCGCACCGCGACTCCGGCGCGGGCGGAGATGGCGGCAACCGTGTCGCCCTCCTTGACCGTGTAGGTCACCTGGGCATGGGCGACCCGGGGCGAGGCCTGGCTCCGCGACCCCGGCGCGGAGCCGGTGGAGGGCGCGGAGGTCGTGGTGGTTGCGCTCGCCGCGCCGGTCCCGGCGGCCACCAGGGCCGCGGCGACCAGGGGCACGCTCGCCGCCCGCAGCACCTGGGGGGCGCCCGCGTCGGGCACGGTGGGCAGCTTGACCCGGCGGGCCAGCGTCGTGAACACGTCGTCGGGGCTGGTGGCATGGCGTGCCGGCCGGGTAGCGGGCGCCTCGGGCGTCCTGCTGGCGTCGCTCACGGAGCGTCCTCCACTGCGTTCCTCGGCCGCCGTGCAGCCGATCGGTGGCAGCCCGGTCGGGGGAAGTCGACCGGACCTGGTCCTGCGGGTGGGGCCAAAGTGACATGTGTGACTAGTGACCACTTCTGTGGTCGTTGGGACGCTATCGCAGAGTTGCCCTGAATCGGGGGAGGCGACACGACGCAGCGTGATGCAGGGCGACCGGAGGCGGCTCCAGTCGCAACACAGAGTGGCGAGCTCTCGAAGGCCCTCGCGGCGCCCGGTCCTGCCGCGTCCTTCGAGTCCGGTGATCGTCGTCAGATCGCAGTTCTCCCTCACCTACCGGGGGAGAACCGGGATCTGACGACGATCTTGGGAGGGTTGGAATGGTGGGGTGCTGCGCTCCTGACTCCGGATCGCCCGGGCGTCCGTGGCCACGCAGAGTGGTGAGATTCGGATGCGACACGCCGAGCGGGTCGCCCGAGAAGTCACCACTCGTATCAGGGGCCCGGGATCGGTCATGCTTGTGTGGTGGACGACCTCGACGAACTGGTCACCGAGTGGCTGACCCTGCCGGACGTCGCCGAGCGGCTCGGCGTCGATGTGACCCGGGTGCGCCGGCTGATCCAGGACCGATACCTGATCGCCGTCCGGCACGGGGAGCGCGGAGGGTGGGGCATTCCCGCCGCGATGCTGCGCGACAACGCCGTGATGGAGGAGATGCCCGGCACGCTGAACGTGCTGGTGGATGCGGGCTTCGCCACCGAGGAGTCGCTGCGCTGGCTGCTCAGCCCGGACGACACCCTCTCCGGGTCTCCGCTGGAGGCCCTGCGGGCGGGGCACAAGACCGAGATCCGCAGACGGGCCCAGGCCCTGGCCTTCTGAACCGTCCGGCGATCACTCGCCGGGCAGCAGGTCGATGGCCAGGTCGGGGTCGATCGCCTGCAGCGCCGCCGGGTCGGCGGTGAGCACCGGCCAGCCGCGCTTGCGCGAGATCAGGGCGGCGTGCGCTGCGGAGGCGTTCCAAGCCAACGGGTTTCGCTGCAGTCCCGCGCTCGCGGCGGTTCCCGACCGGGCGGCGGCCTCGCCGTCCAGGGGCTCGACGACGCTCAGCGGCAACGCCAGCAGCAGGTCGACGAAGGGGTAGTCGGCCTCGCCGGCCCGGGCCCAGGCCTCGTGCAGGGCGGCGGCCGGCAGCGCCAAGGCAATGCCCAGGTCGTTGGCCGCGGCCAGGAAGGCGGCCGCGTAGATGCTGCGCCCGATCGCGATGTCGGTGATGGCCGTCGCGTCGAGCACCCGGCCGCCGATCACGGGATCGGCTGCTCCAGCTCCACATCGGGCCGGGTGAGCCGCTGCACCCAGTGGGCGTAGGCGACGGGGTCGGGCTCGCCGTAGGCCTGCCGGATCCGCTGGGCGGCGACGTCCCGATCGATCCTGGCCCGGACGGCGTCCGCCACATAGGCCGAGGCGTTGCCGCCGGCCACCTGGTCGAGCAGAGCGGACACGTCGTCCGGCAGGCTGAAGGTCCGCTTGCGAGTCATACCGCTGAGGGTAGTGGGTCATACCTGCGTCGGGTCAACCCCGGAGCGGGGCAGATGCGTGGGGCCGGGTCAGGCCGCGTGCCAGCGCTGCTGCTCCCGGCGGGTGGCACTGGCCCGCCACCAGGCCGGACCGGCGACCTGCATCCGACGGCGGACCGGCACGCTCACCCGCCGGCTGAGCACCTGGTAGTGCGCCGTCTCGACCTCGTCCAGGATCGCCTGGTAGAGCACGAAGGCCGTGCGCAGGCAGTCCCGGCTGGTCGGGTGCAGCATCGCGATGCCCGGTTCGGCGAAGGCGTACAGGGCCCGGGTCCGCTCGATCTCGAACTTCAGCAGCGCCCGGACAGGGGCGGTGACCACGCCGGCGGCCAGGATCTCGCGGGTCACCCCGAACACGTCGAGGTCCTCCTGGGGCAGATACACCCGCCCGCGCTGCAGGTCCTCGCCGACGTCCCGGATGAAGTTGGTCATCTGGAACGCCTCACCCAGGGCGCGGGCGCGGGCACCGGCCTCGGGAGCCATCGGCTCCAGGATGGGCAGCATCTGCAGGCCGATCACCGCCGCCGACCCGTACATGTACTGCTCGAGATCGGCGTACGTCGGGTACCCGCTGACCGTGATGTCCATCTGCATCGACTCCAGGAACGCCTCGACATGCGCCCGCGGAATGGTCCACTGCCGCATCGTGTGCGCCATCGCCCGGGCCACCGGATCGGCTGGCCGGTCGTTGCCGGAGTTCAGGGAGTCCAGGAAGTTCTGGCCCCAGTCGAGCAGCTGCTGGGGGTCCGGGGCGGTCAGCGAGTCGACGAATTCGTCGGCCTGGCGCGCGAACCCGTACAGGGCCCAGACATACGGCCGCTTGCCCGGGGGAAGCAGCAGCGTGGACAGGTAGTAGGTGCGGCCGTACTCCTGGTTCAGCCGCCGGCAGGTCTCGTAGGCGGAGCGCAGATCGGGATCGTCGATCCCCGCTGCGGTCAGGACGCGTGAGCTCACCGGGCCATCCTGCCGGAACTAGCGCCAGGCACGGGAGTGGTAGCCCGGGTCCGGGCCGAGGATCCGCTCGGCGGCCAGCCGTCCGGAGATCAGCACCATCGGCACACCGACCCCCGGTTGGGTTCCCGAGCCGGTGAACACCACGTTCTCGCCCCACCGGTTGTGCGGGCGGAACGGACCGGTCTGGGTGAAGGTGTGTGCGGAGGCGAAGGGCGCCCCGGCCTCCATGCCGCGGGCCTCCCAGTCTGCCGGGGTGGTCACGTGCTCGACCTCGATCGAGTCCGCCAGGCCGGGGTACCCGCGCTTCTCCAGGGTGCCCAGCACGTGCTCGCGGTAGGCCGGCCCGACCGTGGCCCAGTCGATCGGGGCCCGGGTGTTCGGGGTGGGGGCCAGGACGTAGTAGATCTGCCTGCCCGCCGGAGCCAGCGCCGGGTCGGAGTGGGTGGGGTTGGAGACCAGGATCGAGGGATCTGTCATCAAGCGGCCCGAGGACAGCTCCTCGAACACCTCGCGCCAGGCCGCTCCGAAGTGGATGTTGTGATGGGCCAGCTGGTCGTAGTGGGCGGTGGACCCGGCCAGCAGCAGGTAGCAGGAGGGGGAGTAGGTCAGTCGCTTCACGGTGCGCGGAGTGTGCCCGAGCAGGTCGCGGTAGGCGACCGGCAGATCGGGGTTGAGCACCACCACGTCGGCGGCGATCTGCTCGCCGTCGGCGGTGCGGACGGCGCTCGCCCGACCGCCGCTGTGCTCGACGGCGGTGACCGTGGTGCCGTAGCGGAACTCCACGCCGTGCTTGGCCGCGGCGTCCGCCATCGCCCGGGGCAGGGCGTGCATGCCGCCGGCCAGGGTGTAGACCCCGGCTACGGCGTCCATGTAGGAGATCACCGCGTAGATTGCCAGCGCCTCATACGGCGAGACCCCCGCGTACATGGCCTGGAAGGAGTACAGCCGCTGGAGGCGCTCGTCCTTGAGGTAGCGGGCCACGAACGGGGCCAGCCGGCGGAACCCGCCGATGCCGACCAGCCGGGCCAGGTTCATCGAGACCAGGTCCAGGGGGGAGTCGATCACCCGGTCGATGAAATCGCGCATCTCGTAGCGGTACATCTTCGAGACGACGCCGACGAAGCGCTCGAAGCCGGCGGCCTCCTCGGGGCCGCAGACCCGGGAGATCTCCTCCCGCATGGCGTCGGTGTCGGCGTGCACGTCCATCCGGGAGCCGTCGGCGAAGGTCGCCCGGTAGGCCGGGTCGAGCGGGCGCAGGTCCAGCCAGTCCGACATGTTCTCGCCGAGGGCGTCGAAGCAGTCCTCGATCAGGTCGGGCATGGTCAGCACGGTGGGCCCGTTGTCGAACCGGTACTCCCCACCGCCGGGCGCCCCGGCGACCACGAGGCCGGCCCGGCCGCCCGGCACCGGCTCGCGTTCCAGCACGGTCACCCTCCGGCCGGCCCCGGCCAGCCGCATCGCGGCCGACAGCCCGGCCAGCCCGGCGCCGACCACCACCACATGGTCGGTCGGGCCGGTCACACTCTTACCTCGGAGCAAGGCCATCGTCCGTCCTCAGCTGACCCGCGCGGTGGCGGCGTCGACCAGGCCGTCGAGCACGGCCCGGGCATCCTCGGCAACGCCCAGACCGGCCAGCGCCGCCCGGGCGGTGGCGACCAGGTCGTCGACCAGGGTCTCGACGGCGTCCAGGGCGCCGGTCTCGATCAGGATCTCGCGCAGGGTGTCCACGCCGTGCCCGTCCAGGCCGGGGTCACCGAGCAGCCGGCGCACCTCCTGGGCCTGGGCCGGGGTGGCCTGCTCGAGTGCCTGGGCGATCAGCACCGTGCGCTTGCCCTCACGCAGGTCGTCGCCGGCGGGCTTGCCGGTGGTCGCCGGGTCGCCGAACACCCCGAGCACGTCGTCGCGCAGTTGGAAGGCCTCACCGAGCGGCAGGCCGAACGCGGAGTACCCGGCCAGCAGGGCGTCGTCCGCCCCGGCCAGCGCGCCGCCGATCAGCAGCGGCTGCTCGATCGTGTACTTGGCGCTCTTGTAGCGGATCACCTGGCGGGCGCGCTCGGTGGCTCCGTGGGTGCGCTGGGCACCGACTGCCTGCTCGAGCATGTCCAGGTACTGCCCGCCCATCAGTTCGGTGCGCATCTGGTCGAAGACACGCCGACCGGCAGCCAGGGACGCCGGCGGCAGACCGCTGCCGGTGAACAGCTCGTCGCACCAGACCAGGCACAGGTCGCCGGCGAGCACCGCACCGGCCAGGCCGAACCGTTCGCCGTCCCCGGTCCAGCCGGAGCCGCGGTGCAGGGTGGCGAACCGTCGGTGCACGGCGGGCATGCCGCGGCGGGTGTCGGAGTCGTCCATCACGTCGTCGTGGATCAGCGCCGCGGCCTGGAAGAACTCCAGCGCGGTGGCCGCGTGCACGATCGCCTCGCCGCGGGTGCCCTCGCCGGCGCCGCCGGCACCGCGCCAGCCCCAGTAGCAGAACGCCGGGCGCAGCCGCTTTCCGCCGCGCATCAGGTCGCCGACGTACTCCACCATCGAGGTGCAGTCGGGGGAGACGGCCTCGAGCAGGGCTAGCTGGCGGGCGAGGAAGTCCTCGAGCACCTTGTGCACTCGCACCCGGAGGTCCTCGACGTCGAAGGGGCTGGTCGGCACACGCCGAGCCTAGGCCTACCCTGGAGAGATGGCGACCGGCGACCGATCCACGCTCACGCTGGCGCAACGGCTGGCCTCCGGCGACCGCACGTTCTCGGTGGAGTTCTTCCCGCCGAAGGACGACGCCGGGGAAGCCGTGCTGTGGCAGGCGATCCGGCGGCTGGAGCCGCTGGCGCCCACGTTCGTCTCGGTCACCTACGGCGCCGGCGGCTCCACCCGAGACCGGACTACCCGGGTCACCGCGGCGATCGCCGAGACCACGACCCTTACTCCGGTCGCCCACCTGACCTGCGTCGGCGCCTCACGGGCTGAGCTGCGCCAGGTGATCGGCGCCTACGCCGACGCCGGGGTGCGCACCGTGATGGCGTTGCGCGGCGACCCGCCCGGCGGGCCCGGCGAGCCGTGGACCGCGCACCCGGAGGGGCTGGACCACGCCGAGGACCTGGTCCGGCTGATCCGCGAGCTCGGGGCGTTCACGGTCGGCGTGGCAGCCTTCCCGGACGGGCACCCGGAGAGCCCCGACCTGGACCAGGACGCCCGGGTGCTGGCCGCGAAGGCCGACGCCGGCGCCGATTTCGCGGTCACCCAGTTCTTCTTCGACCCGGCCGCCTATTTCCGGCTCCGGGAGCGCCTGGACCGGCTCGGCTGCACCATCCCGGTGATCCCGGGGATCATGCCGGTGACGAACATCGGCCAGGTGCGCCGGTTCGCCGAGCTCTCGGGCACCCCGATGCCGGACGGCGTGCTCGCCCGGCTGGACGCGGTGCGTGAGGACCCGGCCGCGGTGCGCCGGGTGGGGGTCGAACTGGCCACCGAGCTGTCCGCCGCCCTGCTCGACGGCGGCGCACCGGGGCTGCACTTCTACACCCTGAACCGGTCCACGGCGACGCTCGACGTGTTCGCCGCCCTAGGCACTCTGACGAGGTGAGCGGCGCGATGATCAGCGTGACCGGGACGGGGAGTGCGAGCGCCGCACCCGACGTGATGCGGGTGCGGCTGGCCGCCACGGCGCTGCGGCCGAGCGTGGCCACGGCGCTGGCGGCGTCCGAGCAGTCGGTGAGCGCGATCCGGGCGGCGCTGAGCGCGGCCGGGGTGGCCGCCGCCGATGCCAGCACCGCGGCGTTGGCGATCACCGCCGAGCAGGTCTGGACCGAGCAGCAGGGCCCGAAGACCGTCGGCTACCGCAGCGAGCACCAGTTGGCGATCAGCCTGCGTGAGCTGGCGGCCGCCGGGCGGGTGCTCGGCGAGGCGCTCGCGGCGGGGGGTGACGACGTCCGGCTCGACGGGGTGAGTTTCGAGGTGGACGACGACACGCCGCTGCGCGAGCGGGCCCGGGTCGCGGCCTGGGCGGACGCGGTGGCGCGGGCCGAGCAGTTGGCCTCCCTGGCAGGGCGGGCGCTGGGCACGGTCGGCGAGATCACCGAGCAGTCCGGATTCTCGCCGGGGCCGGTGATGCCGATGATGATGGGCAAGCGCCGCGCCATGGACGCGGTGGAGGTCGGGGTGCAGCCGGGCTCGGTCGGGGTCGAGGTCACGCTGGCCGTGCAGTGGGCGCTCGCCTGAGCGTCGGGGCCGGCGTCGTCGTCGTGGGCGTCGGCGGCGGGCCGGCCGGGCGCTCGTGCTGACCCGCGAGGAGTACCTGCGCGCGTGGTCCTCCGGGCACGGCGATTCCCCGACCGGTGGGGTGATCGGCATCTGGCTCGGCGTCGTCCACGCGCTGGCGTCTCCCTTGGTGCGCAAGGGTTTCGGGCCGAACCTGGTGACCGCGCTGGCTCTGGCGGCAGCACTAGGGGCCACCGTGGGGGCCGCGGTCGGCGGTGGCTGGGTGGCGCTCTCGGTGCTGCTGGTAGTGGCCTCCGGCCTGCTGGACGGTCTGGACGGCGCGGTGGCCGTGCTCTCGGGGCGGACCACTCGGTGGGGGGCCGTGCTCGACGCGGTGGGGGACCGGCTGGCCGAGGCGGCGTTCGTCGCGGCGCTGTGGCTGGCCGGGGCGCCGGGGTGGGTGTGCGTGGTGGCCGGCGGGGTGGCCTGGCTGCACGAGTACCTGCGGGCCCGGGCCGGTCAGCTCGGTATGGCCGAGGTGGGGGTGATCTCGGTGGCCGAGAAGCCCACCCGGGTGATCCTCACCGCCATGTTCCTGCTGGCCGGCCTCGCCCAGCCCGACCACGCGAGCCTCTGGGCGAGCGCAGGCGCGGCGGCTTGGGCCACCCTCGGCGCCGTCGGTCTCGCTCAACTCGCCCGCGCCACCCACCGCGCCCTGCGCTGAAACCTGCCCATGCTCCGCGTGGGTACACTTTCGGGGCCTCTCGGACGCCGAAACATGTACCCACGCGGAGCATGAGCAGGCCTCGAGGGGGCGTTCTAGGCGTTCTCCTTGCGGAAGGTGGTGGTGCCCCAGTAGACCGCCACTGCGGTCAGCAGCACCGCCCAGACCGAGCCCCACAGCACCGTCGACGACGCGAGATCGCCGGCGAAGGAGGCGCGGACGCCGTCCACCACGTGCTTGATCGGCATGTAGTCGCTGACCGACTGCAGCCACTTCGGCCCCAGGGTCATCGGCAGCAGGATGCCCGACAGCAGCAGCACCGGCAGCAGCACCGAGTTGAGGATCGGCGCCATCACGTCCTCGCTCTTGGTGGTCAGCGCCACCGCGTAGGACGCCGCCGAGCAGGCTGCGCCGAGCAGCACCGTGAGCAGTACGCCGATCACCAGCCCGGTGGCCGAGGCCCGCATACCCATCACGTAGCCGAGGGCACACAGCACGATCGCCTGGGCCAGGATCTGCAACAGGTCACGAGCCAGCCGACCCACCAGCAGCGCCGTCCGGCTGGCCGGGGTGACCCGTTCGGCCTCGACCACGCCCTCGCGCCATTCGGCGATCAGGCCGAACCCGGCGAAGAAGGCGCCGAACACCCCGAGCTGCACCAGCAGGCCGGGCACGAAGAAGGTGTAGGCGTTCTGGGCTCCGAACTGGGCGGTCATCGGTTTGAGCAGCGGCCCGAACAGCAGCAGGTAGAGCACCGGCTGGGTCAGGCCGATGATCACCCAAGCAGGGTTGCGCAGGTTCATCCGCAACTGGCGGCGGAAGACGATGAAGGACTCTCGCAGGAACCGCATCCGGCTCAGGCCCCCTCTCGCAGGGAACGACCAGTCAGGGTGAGGAAGACGTCGTCCAGGGTCGGACGGCGGATCTCGATGTGCGACAGGGCAATGCCCTCCGCCTCCAGGTCGCGCAGCAGAGCTGGGACCATCGCGCCGGCGCGCGGTAGCCGGGTGCGCACATGCCGTCCGTCGGTCTCCACGCTGCCGTGCGCGTCGAGCTGCTTGGCCGCCAGGGGCACCTGCTCGACGTCCGCGAGCTCGAGGTCGACCAGGTCGCCGGAGACCTGCTCCTTGAGTCGGTCGGGGGTGTCCGCCGCGATGATCCGACCGTTGTCGATCACGATCACCCGGTCGCTCAGCGCATCGGCCTCGTCGAGGTAGTGCGTGGTCAGGAAGATGGTGGCGCCGAGGCGGTCGCGCAGGTCGGCGATGTGCTGCCACAGATTGATCCGGGCCTGGGGGTCCAGCCCGGTGGTGGGTTCGTCGAGGAAGATCAGCTTCGGGTCGTGCACCAGGCCCATCGCGATGTCGAGCCGGCGCCTCTGCCCACCGGACATCGATTTCGGCTGCCGTTCCCACAACCCGTCGAGGGCGAGTTGCTCGAACAGCTCGCGGCCGCGTCTCTCGGCCTGGGTGCGGTCGATGCCGTAGAGCATGCCGTGGTCGATCACCTCCTCACCGGCCCGGGCCACGGAGCTGGTCGAGCCGGACTGGGAGACGTAGCCGATGCTGCGCCGGACGCCGACCGGGTCGGCGATCACGTCGTGCCCCGCCACGGTGGCCGATCCGGATGTCGGCCGCAGCAGGGTGGTGAGCATCCGTAGGGTGGTGGTCTTGCCGGCGCCGTTCGGGCCGAGGAAGGAGACGATCTCGCCCTCGGCGACGTCGATGTCCACCCCCTTCACCGCCTCGACGGCGACCTTCTGTCGGCCCTGGCGGGTGTGGAACGTCTGCACGAGTGCACGAGCAGTGATCAACGCGCGCCCCTTTCCGTGGACTGTATATTCAAACTTGAACAAGCAGTGGCGACCGTAGCACGCATTCCGGTGGACGTCGCGCGGACGTCGCGCAGGCCGCCGCGCAGACGACGTGAGGTCAGCCGTTCAGCAGCCGCCGATAGTGTTCGCGCTCGGCCGTCATCTGCCAGCCGGGGTCGTCGTCCGCCGGCAACCAGGAAGGGGACTCGCCGGCGAAGGAGAACTCGCCGCCCTGCAACCGGGCCAGGTGCTCGACCAGCCAGGCCTCGTCCGTGGACACCAGACGGAGGCTGAGGTCGACCACGTCGTGCACATGGGGCGGGCTGGTGTTGTCCTGCCGCATCACGTCCAGCTTGAGCTGCAGGTCGCGCGACAGCAGGCGCAGCGCCTCCAACCGCCGGGTCAAGCAGGTCACGACGTCGGCCCGGGGGAGCAGCGAGTCGAGCATCACCGCCACGTGGAACGGCAACGGCGACAAGGGTTCCACCTGGCTCAGGGCCTGACAGAGCAACTGCCGCAACCGGGTCTGGCCGGCAGGGCTGGTGGTGTAGACGGCGACCTCGCGCCCGTCGTCCACGATGTCGTGCCGCACCACATAGCCGTCGCGGGTCAGCGTGCTCAGCATCGAGTAGATCGAGCCGGGCTTGATCTGCGCCCACTGATCCATCTGCCAGCTCAACAGCTCCCGTCGCACCTGGTAGCCGTTCACCGGCTCGAACAGGGCGACCGCCCCGAGCACGGTGATCGTGGTGGCCAGCGCTGCCATGCCCCGACCCTAAACCTGCTCATGCTCCGCTGGGGTACACGTTCTGGGCCTCCGTGACGCCCAAACGTGTACCCCTGCGGAGCATGAGCAGGTTTCGCCCAGGGTGGTGCGGTCCTGACCCCGCCCCGGAGGGGGCGGGGTCAGGACCTGTTCGGCTGGGTCAGCAGCTCGCCTTGTAGATGTACTTCGCGACGTCCGGCTCGGCCATGTTGGCCTTCGTCACGACCAGGGACTCGGTCTCGATCTTCGCGGTGACCGAGCCACCGGAGAGCGAGGCGATGGCCTGCTCGACGCCCTGCACACCGATGTCGTACGGCTTCTGGGCGACCAGGGCCTGCACGTCCCCGGCCTCCAGCTGCTTGATCTGGTCGGGGCCGGCGTCGAAGCCGACGACCTTGACCGTGGAGGACTTGCCGGCCTGCTTCACACCGGTCGCCACGCCCTGCGCGGTGAACAGGTTGGTCGCGAACACACCCGCGAGGTCGGCGTCCTTGGCCAGCGCGGCCGAGACCACCTTGGCACCCTCAGAGGCCTGGTTGTGCGAGTACTGGGTGTCCGAGACGAGCACGTAGCCCAGTTCGGCGGCCTTCTTCTTGAAGCCCGCCACCCGCAGGTCGACGCTGGACACGCCCGGGTCGGTCGAGATGACGAGCACCTTGGCGCCCTTGGCGACACCCAGGGTGTTCAGCGCCTCGGCCGCCTTCTCCCCACCCAGAGAGTTGTCGGTCGCGATCCGGCTGACGCCGATCGTGGCGTCGTCCACCACGGTGTCGACGAGCACGACCTTGGCCCCGCCGTCCTGGATCCGCTTCAGCGGCACCGCGGACGCCTTGACGTCGTTCGGGGCGACGAGCAGGGCGTCCGGCTTCGCCGAGGACACGGCGTCCAGCATCGGGTTCTGCAGGGTGGCGTCGAACTTGTCCGGGCCCTGCACGTCCAGGGTGGCGCCGGCCTTGGCCGCCGCCTCCTTGGCGCCGCACTCCATGGAGACGTAGAACGGGTCGCCCTTGACGCCCACCATGAGGGTGATCTTCTTGCCACTACCGCCGGCGGCAGCCGACGAGGCTCCACCTGCAGCCGCCGAGGAGGCCGCCGGGGTGGTTTCGCTCGACGAGCCACAGGCAGTCAGCGCGAGTGCGCCGATGGCCAATGCCGACGCGCCGATGAGCCGGTTGGTCTTCACTGGTACTCCTTCTCTGGGTTGGTTACTTCCGGGGAGCGGGCGCTCAGCGCCGGTTCTGGGAGCGGCGTCGCAGTTGGTCGATCCAGACGGCGAGGATCAGGACCACGCCGACGGCGACCATCTGCCAATAGGGGTTGACGCCGATGATGATGAAGCCGTTCTGCAGCACTGCAGGGATCCAGACGCCGATCAGCGTGCCGAGGATGGTGGCCACGCCGCCGAACAGACTGGTTCCGCCCAGGGCGACCGCGGTGATCGCCTGCAGGTTGTCGGTGGTGTGCCCGCCGACCGAGGTGGTGGAGAAGTAGGCCAGGGAGAGGAATCCTGCGAACCCGTTGGCCACGCCACCGACGATGTAGACCTTGAGCAGGTGACGTTCCACCTTCAGACCGACCCGACGGGCCGCCTCCTCACTGGAGCCGATCGCCAGGGTGTGCCGGCCGAACACCGAGTAGTGCAGGCCCACGTAACCGATCACCACCACCACCAGGGCGATCACCACCAGGTTGGTCACCCCAGGGATGACGTGTCCGTTGGTGACCGGGTTCAGGGCGTAGGTGGCAACGTTGACGCCCTTGCGCAGCAGCAGGGCAACGCCCAGCCCGGCGCCGAGGGTGCCCAGGGTGGCCAGCATCGGCGGGATCCGCATGTAGCCGACCAGGACGCCGTTGATCGCCCCGATCAGGAGCCCGCCGACCAGGGCAGCTGCCAGAGCGGCCAGGATGTAGGTGGCCTTGGTCTCCTCGGACGGGACGTCGAGCGCCGTCCCGCCGCCCGACACCGAGATCTTGGACAGCATCTGTGCCGCGAACACCTCGCCCAGGATGATCCCGCTCGGGATCGACAGGTCGATCCCGGCAGTGGCGATCACGAACGTGGTGCCGATGCTGACCACGGTCAGGATGGCCACGTTCTGGGCCAGCAGGGTCAGGTTGGACGTCGTACCGAACTTGCCCGGGGCCAGGATGGAGAACGCGGCGATCAGCACCAGCAGGAACAACGTCGTGATCATGATCGGAGTGGTGGCCAGGGCCCGCAGTCGGGACGGGGTGGGCTCCGTCACGGCATCGGCCGCGACCTCCTTCTCGAGGAGCTTGTCGGTCGGGTCACTCATTGCGGGCCCCCTCGGTCGCCTCGTTGCTGAACGCCCCGGAGATCGAGGCGATCAGGCGTTCCACTTCGACCTCGCCGCGCCGGAACCGTGCCACCCGGGTGCCCAGGCGCATCACCTCGATCCGGTCGGCGACCTCGATCACCTGGGGCAGGTTGTGCGAGATGAACACCACGGCCAGGCCGCGCTCGCGCACGCTGTGGATCAGCTCCAGCACCTTGGCGGTCTGGATCACTCCGAGTGCCGCGGTGGGCTCGTCCATGATGATCACGTGCTCGGCCCACATCGCGGCCCGGGCGATCGCCACCGACTGACGCTGCCCGCCGGAGAAGGAGGCCACCGGCACCCGCAGGTCCTGCACCATCCCGACGCCGAGCTCGGCGAAGCTCGTCGCCGTGCGCCGACGCATCTCGCCCTGGTCGTGCAGCACCTTGAACCGGCGCAGCTCACGGCCCAGGAAGACGTTCGCCGCGGCGTCCAGATCGGGCGCTAGAGCCAAGTCCTGGTAGACGGTCTCGATGCCGAGCCGCGAGGCCGCCTGTGGGCTGGAGATCTGCACCTCGTTGCCGTCCACCAGGACCGTGCCCTCATCCTGCGCGTAGACCCCGGAGAGCACCTTGATCAGGGTCGACTTGCCCGCCCCGTTGTCACCGACCAACGCGGTGACCTCACCGGGGTAGGCCTGGAACGAGACCCCACGCAGAGCGCGCACCGTGCCGAAGGACTTGACCACATGACGTGCCTCGAGCGCCGGAATCCGCGGCGCCTCCGCGGTCATGCTGTCGCCTCCTGCCAGCCCCGGCCGTGGTCGGCCAGGAGTGCGGTCAGACCACGCAGGCGCGGGACGGCGACCTCGGCCAACCAGGTGCGACGCTCCTCGCCGACCATGGTGACCGCCTCGCCCCAGATGGCGCGGCCGGCGATGAAGCCGCTGGCGCCGTTGTCCAGGGCGATGATGGTGCGCTCCACGAACTGCTCGTAGGCCACCCCGGCCGACAGCAGCGCCCACGGCATCGAGCCGAGGTTCTTGCTGATCGTCGCGCAGGCGGCGGCGTCACCGGGCCACTCCAGCTTGAGCAGGGACATGCCGCAGGTCGCCAGCCGAGTGGCCGAGCGGACGACGGAGGCCTCCTTCTCGCTCGTGGTCAGCTCGACGCCGGGGGCGAAGGAGACCAGGGGCTCGATCACGCTGGGGATCCCGGCGGCGGCGCAGTCGGCCACGATGCCGGAGACCACGTCGAGCGTGATCTGGGCCAGGTCCACGCCGCCCTCGGCCGGCACGCGGTCAGGGTTCCAGTAGACGAGGAACTTCATCGCGTCGCCGGTGTTGGCCTTGACCCAGGCGGCGTCGCGCTCGGGGTCGGTGGCGGTCAGGTACTCGCCCTCCGCCTTCTGCTTCTCGGCCGGCTCGGCCGCGATCAGCAGCCCGACGCCCTCGGCCAGGGCGCCCGACTCGCGCACCGGGCCTACGCCGTACTCGGTGTCGGTGAGCACGCCGGAGGACAGCGGGGACAGGGCCCCGATCACGTCGACCTTGAAGGCGCGCATGTCCTCGTCGCTGGCCGGCTGGCCTGCGGCGGTGAGCATCCGGCGCAGCGTGGCGCGCTGGTCCATGGCCAGGACGGCGAACTTGCCGTGCTGGTCGGCGATGGCGTCAAGGGTGGTGCCGGTCATAAGAGTGCCTCTCTGGTCGGGGTCGGGTCCGGCCACGGTGGGCCGTCGAGCGTCTCGGGGGGTGGTAGCAGGCCGGCGGCGACACCGGCCAGGTAGGCCGCGCCGGCGGCGCCGGCCTCGGCGATCGAGGTGGTGACCAGTCCGGGAAGCTGGCGACGCTTGGCCGCCAGGACCACCGGGTCGTTGAACCAGCCACCAGCGGCGAGAACGGCGGTGTGCTCGCCGACAGCCGAACGGACCCGGTCGATCATCGACTGGGCGGCGGCGACCAGCTGGGCCACTCCCGCAGCCCAGTCGGGATTCGTGGCCAGGGCGCGGCGCTGCTCACGGGTGGGCGCACCGAGGGAGGCGGCGAGCTGCTCCAGGGCGATGCCGGTGCGCAGGCCGGCCAGCACGCAGAACTGCCCGGCCACCACGGTCCGCCCGACGGTGACCCCGGCGGCGGCGAGCGTGCCGATCACCGCAGGATCGATGTCGTCGGCGGTGAAGCGCAGCAACGCCTCGGCGGTGCCCAGAGAGTCGAACAGGGTGCCGTGCCGGGCGCCGCCGGCCGCCAGTGCCGCGCACTGGTGGTCGTGCCCGCCGACCGCCAGCACGGCGCCGCCGACCTGGGGCGCGCCGTCCAGCGGTCCGGCCTGGCCGGACGGCGTGCCCGCCGGTTCGGGCCGGCCGAGCAGGTCGGCGCCGAGCAGTTCGACCGCGGCGGGCCAGGCGGCAGCAGTGGTGACGTCGAGCAGGCCGGTCCGGCTGGCCAGGGAGAGCTCGCTGCCGGGGTCGCCGCCGAGCACGCGGGCGGCCCACTCGGGCACCGACCAGAACCGGGTCGCCGCAGCCGCGGCCGGATGGTCGACGCGCAGCTGCAAGATCTTGGGCAGCGAGGGCTGGGGGTCGAGTCTCATGCCGGTGCGGCTCTGGAACGCCTCGGCGCCGATCGAGCGGCGAATCGCCTCGACATCACCCCGCCCGTCGTGCCAGGCCCGGATCGGGGCGAGCGGGGTGTGGCCGTCGGCGGTCAGCACCCCGGCCTCGCCCATCCCGGTGACGCCGATCCCGGCCACCGTCGTCAGCCCGGAACAGGCCTGGGCGACAACGGATCTCACGATCTCGGTCAGATCGTCGGGAGCCATCTCCACCCCGGCCGGGCTGCGCTGCCACGGGGTGGGCCGTTCAGCGGTGGCCAGGCTGCAACCCTGCAGGTCGAAGGCGACCGCCTTGATTCGGGTCGTTCCCACGTCAAGTCCGATGAGATGGGTCATCGCGTCACCACCGCGGGTTCGTCGAACAGTGGCTCGAGCACGACTGAACGCGGCGGTTCGGACAGCCCGTCGAGTCGCTCCATGGCCATGGTCGCGCCCAGGGCGCCGAGCCGGTCCGGGCCCGAGGCGACGACGATGATCGGAGGAGCGATGAGCAGGTCGGTGTCGACCATCTCGTCGAAGACGGCCAGATCGAGGTGGACGCCGGCTCGGCGCATCGCGCGGATCGTGCCGCGGCCGGCCATGTGCTGGGCGGCGAAGAGGGCCGTGGGCGGGTCGGGCAGGGCCAGCAGTTCGGCCACCACACGCTCGGCGGCGGACGGGTCGTCGCAGTTCAGCTCGACCAGCGCCGGGTCGAAGGCCAACCCGCGCGCAGCGAGCCCGGCGCAATAGCCGTCGTAGCGCCGTTGCAGCGTCCACAGCCGCTCGTCGTTGCCGAGCAGGGCGATCCGCTGGTGACCGCGGCCGACCAGCACGTCCACGGCCTTGGCGGATCCTGCCTGGTTGTCCACCACGACGGTGTCGACCTGCACGCCCTCCAAGGGGCGGTCGAGGGCCACCACGACCAGTCCGTGATCGATCTCCCGCTGCAGGTACCCGGCGTCGCCCGGGGCGGCGATCATGATCAGCGCATCCACCCGGCGTTCGACCAGGGTGCGCACGATCCGGCGCTGTCGGTCGGGATCGTCATGGTGGCTGGCGGTGATCAGCTGGAGGTCTCGCGGGGCGAGCACCCCCTCGACCGCACCCACCAGTGCGGCGATGAAGGGGTCGGACACGCTGGAGATGACCAGCCCGACGGCGGCGCTGGCACCGCCCGCCGCCAACGAGCGCGCGAGCTGATTGGGCCGGAAGCCGAGGGCCCGTGCCGCTTCGAGCACCCGGGCCGCGGTGGCCTCGGCCACCCCGTACTCGCCGTTCATCGCCCGGGAGGCGGTCTTCAGGCTCACGCCGGCGCGGCGGGCGACATCGGCCAGGGTGGGCCTGGAGGGGGGAGTCATCGCGACCCCCCGTCGACCAGGGTGGACAGCAACTGGTTCATCAGCGCGACGTCGACCCGCCCGGCGAGATCGGTGACCACCGAGGCCGCGCCGGTGGCTGTGGCGAGGGCGGTGGCCTCGCGCAGCGCTAGCCCGCGCTCGAGACCCACCCCGAGCCCCGCGGCGAAGGAGTCGCCGGCGCCGATCGGGTTCACCTGCCGCACGGCCGGCGCGTCGATCCAGAAGGTGCCTTTGGCGCCGGCACCGGCCACGCCGTGCCGGCCCACGGTGACTAGGGCTGACTGCGCGCCGCGGGCGCGCAGTTCCTGGGCGGCCTCGATCGCGGTGGCGCGCAGGTCGGGGCCGCCGGCCTCCACGCTCTCGGCGGCCGGTCGCCCAGTGATCACGGCGAGCGCCTCGGACAGGTTCGGGGTCACCACGTCGGGGCCGGCCGGCAGCGCGGCGAGCAGGTCCTCGCGGGCGGCGTCCAGCACGACCTGCAGGCCCTGCCGGTGCGCGCGGGTGACCACCTCGGCATACAGGCCGGCGGATCCGGGGCCGGGGGGAAGGCTGCCGCTCACCACCGCGACGGCGTGCCCCGGGCACTCGGCCTCGAAGGCGTCGAGCAGGTCGGCACGGTCGGCCGGGGTCAGCGGCGGGCCGGGCTCGTTGAGCACGGTGGTGCGCAGATCGGTCTCGAGGATCACGATCGCGCTGCGGATCTCGCCGCTGGTAGGGACCCGGCGGACGTCGTGTCCCTCCGCGTCGAGCAGGTCGCCGACCACGGCGCCCATCCGGCCCGGGAGGTTGGCGACCAGGCGTGGCCGGACGCCGTGGGCGGTGGCGGCGCGGCAGACGTTGACTGCCTTGCCGCCAGCGGTGGCCAGGGCACGAGAGGGCCGGATGACGTGGCCGGGGACGAGTCGATCGAGGTAGAGGGTGCGGTCGGTGGTCAGGTTCGCGCCGAGAACAATCAACGCCGCCTCCTCTCCGGGACCTTTGTCGACAGCGCTGTCAGACAGCGCTGTCGCTTACTCTAGGAATGAGCCGCGGAGATCACAACAATCCGGCGCCGATGGATACCCAGTCGTTACCTGGCTGTGCCCCAGTCGCGATCACGGTGTCCGTCATGTCGGATTCATGCCCAGTGACGCGTTCGGCATGACCGCGCCGAGGGTGTCCCAGTACGCGCTGTGGCTTCGATGCAGCCATCCGTCCACCCAGTCGCGGTCGGGCTCGGCGGGCACCCGCGCGCTCTCGCGCAGCCCCTGCAGCCGGCGCTCGGCCGCGCGACCTCGGCCACCGCCTCGGCCAGCGGCACCTCGCCACGGCGGATCGAGCGCAGGTACTCGCGCTCCGGCTGGGGGATCGGAAGCGTGATCCGCCCGGTGGAGAGCAGTTCGACCCCTTGGAGCCCGAGCCGCAGCGCGTGCATGGCGTACTTGGTGTCGTAGCCGTGCAGTGCCACCAGTTCGGGGCGATTGGTGTGTGCGCCCGACGCGCCTGTCATCGCGGCCTTCTGTGCCTGCAGGTAGCCCAGGAAGCGGCCAGCGACCTGCCGGGAGACGAAGCGATCGGCGTTGTCGACCAGTTCGGACCCGCAGGCGTCGCGAAGCACCACGTCGGGGTCAGGCACGAAGAGCACCAGCAGCACGGTCGGGTTGCCGGCGAGGGCCAACCGGGCCCATTTGCGCGCCGAGTAGACGATGACGTCGAGATCGCCTGCTCCGGAACGGTTCTCGATCCCACCCGGGCGGTCCCACGCCGTGTGCCGCTCGTGCCGCTCGTGCCGCTCGTGCTGCTCGAACGGCACGCTCGACCCTTCACCCCGGATGCCGTTCGGCACCCTGGCGATACCCGTCACGAAGCGCGGCGGCTCGAGGCAGATGCCCATCTCATCCCGATCGTCCTGGGCGCTGTTCGAGGTGCCGTGCACGCCGGAGCCGACCTGGGCCCGGAGGATCATTCCCTGTTCGGCGATCCGGCGCGCCTCCTCCGAGGCGTGGGGATGGGTGAACCCCGGCGGTAGATCCCGGGGTCCGTCGATGAGCGCGGACGTCGGCATACGGTCGAAGTAGCGATCACCCGCCGTGTCCCGCCCGCTCGATGGCCGGTCATGCTCTGCGGATGGACAAAGGACGCTGGGCTGCGACGACGGTGTTCGTCGCCACGGTCGGTCAACTCGCGGTGGCTGCACTCGTCCCCGGACTGGAGCAGTTCGAGGGCAAGGCGTTCGGGGCGCGACTGATCGCCTACCCGGTGATGATGCTGGCGATTCCCCTGTGGTGGTGGTGGCTGACCCGGGGACGCCGGTCCGCGGCGGTGCCGTGGGCTGCCTTTGCGCTGGTGATGGCCCCGTTCCTGATCGACGTCACCGGCAACACGCTGGACCTGTACGACCGGGTCTGGTGGTGGGACGACGCGAACCACTTCGTGAACTGGGCCCTGCTCTGCGGGGGCATCGGGCTGTTGATCACTGGCCGGATCACCCAGCGCTGGGCCGTCGTGGCGCTGGTCACCGGGGTCGGTGCGCTGCTGGCCATCGCCTGGGAACTGGGGGAGTGGTACACGTTCATCCGGCACGGCACCGAGCTCGGGACGGCGTACAGCGACACGCTGGGCGACGAAGCTCTGGGCAGCCTCGGCGCCCTCCTCGCCGGCCTGCTCCTCGCCCGACGCCACCGCCCGTGATGCCCTGCGTCATGCCAGACGCGTTGCCGGCGACGCGTCTGGCATGACCGGGACTGCCGGACGTCGGTGGCGGGGTGCATGCTGGAGGCATGCCCGAAGTGCCGCTGCTACTCGCCGTGGACGGCGACTCGCTGGTGCACCGGGCCTACCACGCGATGGGCGACAGCGAGCACCGCGATTCCGAGGGGGGAGCGGTCTGGGCGTTGCGCGGTCTGGTCACCTTCATCGCCGGTGCGGCGGCCCGGATACGCCCGGACGGCGTCCTGGTCGGGTTCGACTCGCGCACCACCCTGCGGCGCAAGCTGGCCTATCCCGGCTACAAGGCGCACCGCCCGGAGAAGACAGCCGACCTGCTCGGGCAGATCGAGCAGGCCCCCGGCCTGCTGGCGGCAGCCGGCGTGCCGGTGGTGGTGGCCGAAGGGGCCGAGGCGGACGACGTGCTGGCCTCGGCGGCGGCGCTGGCCCGCAGGGGCGGCTGGCGGTCGGTGCTGATGACGAGCGACCGGGACTCCTTCGCCCTGCTCGACGAGGTGACCTCGGTGCTGTGGCTGCGCGGGGGCGGGGTGGCCGGCTCACCGGTGGTCACCGCCGCGTCGCTGCCCGAGGTGTGCGGTGTGCGCCCCGGGCAGTACCGCGACTTCGCGGCCCTGCGCGGTGACGTCTCGGACAACCTGCCCGGCGCGTCGGGGATCGGGGCGATCACGGCCGCCCGGCTGCTCGGGGTCTTCGGCGATCTGCACGCGGTCCTCGCCGCGCTCGACACCGGGCAGTGTGCACGGGTCGAGGAGGTGATCGGCGTGGGCGCCGCGGCCCGGTTGACCGACGCGGTGTCGCGGGCGAACCTGGTGCGCAATCTCGATCTGATGACGATGGACGCCGGCCTTGAGCTGCCTGAGCTGGCCTCGGTGCGGGTGCCCCTGGACGGCGAGCGTCTGCGTGCGGCGCTGCGCGCCCGGGACATCCGGCTCGGGCCATCGCTCTGGGCCCTGGTCGGCGAACCGATGCCGCCCTGGTTCGCGACCGACGGCACTACGCGCGAGGGCGACGAGGGCATGCGCACCGTGGTGTTCGAGCACCGGTGGCGCGCCGTCTCCCGGTGGCGCCCGGTGCCGGTGACGGCCGGCCAGCTCGCCCTGTTCTGACAGCGACGTCGGTCATGGTCGTCCCTCAGCTCAGAAAGCCTGCTGCAGGCAGGTGGCCGGCGGTAACGCCGGATGACCGAGGTGACGGCGTCGGATGCGGCCTGGCCGGCGGACTCGGCCGAGCACAGACATATCCGATCATCATCCGTTGGCAGGGAGCTCAGCGCCGCACGGAACCAGTGCCCGCATCGAACTCTGATCCGGTCCACTGGCGACCACTGCCTTCGGCCTCACCCAGCCAATGAGCCGCCGAAGATCTGCCACGCGAGCACGGACTTGGCCACGAGACTGAGTACGAGGTAGATCTTCTCGCCGTAGGCGTAGTCGGTCCACTTGCCGATCCCGCGGTACTGCAGCCACTGGTTCAGTCCGAAGCTGAAGAAGAAGGCCGCCTGGGCGATGACGATGCCGTACACGAAGCCGGGGACCGTCTGGGACCCGATGATGTTGAACGCGATCGAGGCCCAAGGTGCGAGGCCGACGAGGGTGCCGAACCAGAAGGGGAGCATGGTGGTCGAGCTCCGTCCCGGTGGGTTCATCAGTTCCTGGAGCCAACCGAACAAGATCATCGCCACGTTGGCTCCAGCGATGGCGATGACGACGTTGATGCTGGTAACGCCCGAGTAGAAGCTGATCAGGATAATCATCAGCGTCGCGCTGAGGGAGTACTCGACCCACCGATAACGGTTTATTCCTCGCTTCAGGTCGCGCTCGTAGGTGCTGCGGAACGCGGTCGCCGTCAGCACATGGTCCAGCGCGGCCAGTGCCAGGAAGGTGGCGACGGCCCATCCGATCGGCACGTCGAAGAGTGCGTCGGGGGCTGGCGCAGCGGTCCCCGGAGGTCCCTCGGGGAACGACGAGGTGACGGTGATGGCGAACGTGCCGGCGAGCAGTACCACTACCACCGCCTGGACGATGTGCAACAGCGTGAGGCCCAGATTCCACCGGCGGAGACCGGCGAGGCGCTCCTCGGTGACGCCCGTGGCGACTTGTGCGCCGGCTGTGCTGTTCATGGCTGCTCCTCTGGAACACGGTGTTGGCGAGACATCAGGCGCGAACGAAGAACGAAGGGAGATCCCGGCAGCCGAGGGCCGCGCGATCGAATCTATGTGAAGCTCGCCGGACGCCTTGCCCGGCGAGGCCCCGCGCAAGGCGGCTCGGCCAGTGGTCGACCGCTCGCTCAGGGGAACAGCACGGTCTAGTCTACGCAAGTTGAACAAGTTTATTCGTGGTGAGCACGTCACTTCTTCCCAGCTAGTTCAGGCCAGCATCTCCAGCGCCGCTCCCAGTGACTCGGCGCTACGGACACCTGCTGGCAGCGGCACCCCGGCCCACCCCGGCCCGCCGACCACGACCCTCGCGGCGGGCCGACGGACCGGGACCGCCGCGAGCGCCTCATCCAGGCCCGGCGCCGCCACCTGCGCCCAGATGAAGACCGCCCGGGCTCTCGTGCGTACTACGGCCGCGGCGAGCGCGGCGGGCGGTACCCGTGATCCGAGGGTGCGCGAGGGTACCGACCGCTCCGCCAGTGCAGCGGCCAGAACGTGCAGCGGGATCACGTGGTGGTCGCGGGGAGCGCAGGCCAGCAGCACCGGCGGGCCGGGGGGCAGAGACCCCTCACGAGCGCGCAACGTGCCTCGATGGCTGCGCAGGGCTTCGATCGTGGCCTCGCTGAACAGATGCTCGATCTCGACGCCCGAACCCGTCCTGGCCCACGCCTCACCGGCGGCAACCAGCACGGGCCGAATAAGTTCGTTGTATGTGGCGGCGACGCCGTTCTCGCCCAACGCGCTCTCGATGATCGCGACGGCCGCGTCCACGTCTAGGCGTCCGGCGGCCCTCGCCAGGCCGCGCACCCGAGGGTTGGCCCCCGGCACAGCCAGAACCCGACCTCCGGGGCCGCTGCTGCCACGGATCACAGTACCCATCGAGGACGAGCCCGCGTCCGCGGTTGCTGCGCTCCCATCCGCCGAAGGCTCACCCGAGGCGCCGACATCGGCTGAACCACTTCGGGTGGCCTCGCGCAGCGCGATCAATGCCGCGCGCGCCGGAGTCTCTCCCGCCAGTGTGAGCTGGTGCAGGCGGTCCAGGACGACCAGATCGGCTTGCGAGTAGCGGCGATGACCGCCGGCGCTACGACCGCTCGGGACAACGCCGTAGCGGCGTTCCCAGGTGCGCAGAGTCGACGCTGCGACCCCTAGGCGAGCAGCTGCCTGCCCTACCGACACCGCGCCGTTCCTTGGCTCCACACGCCCTCCCTTCGGTGGGTTGAACCAGTTAGTCATTCGCCAGCGCAACGGCGCTGGAAGTCTCGGTCTTCCCCAGGAGACCGGCCGCCTCGACCGGAAGATTGAGCCGATGCTACGGCCCAGGTGACAAACAGGTCGTGACGGTGTTCGGGCGGTCCCCGCCCCACCCCCGAGGGAGCGAACGCTCGGGTGGTCTCGGCTGGTCCGATGACGGGTGGGGGGGCCGCACGTGGCATCGGCGGCATGGCGTTCACCCCGAGATCGCCTACCTCGCCAGGCGGCGCTCGGCCACGGTGCAACCCAACGGGACCCTTCAGATCAGCCCGGTGAGTTCCTGACGATCTCGCGATGGGCTCCATCGGCGGCCGGGCGGTCGTCCCGGTCGTCGGTGGTGGGGTACATGCTGGATGCCCGGCTCGAGACCATCCACCCTTCCCGGACGGCAATGGGCGTACCGGGAGAGCCCTGTCGCATGCGTTGCTGCGCAACAAGTCCCCGACTCGAAGCGTCACCGTTCCGATCTCGGCGGGCGGATCCGGACCGAGGCGTATCCGTGAGTCTCTGTACACGGATACGCACTTGCTTACCCCACAGTCTGGTCGAGCAGTGATCAGGTGGAGGGGTTGGCCTCGGCGCCCTCGGTGCTGAGCAGGACGACGACGCTGTCCCCGCCCACGCCGAGGGCCTCACGCCGCTGGTCCGCCCCGGCCCCGGTCAACGCGGCGCGGGCGCCGGCCAGGGAGGCGGCACCGCACGGGCCGGCGGGAACGCCGAGTGAGGCCAGGTCTGCCGCGGCCGTCGCGCTCTCGGCGTCCGGCACGCAGATCGCCGCGTCCAACCCGGCCTGCAGGTACGGCCAGGCGAGGCTGGACGGCGTTCCGCAGTTCAGCCCCGCCATGATCGTCCGGTTGGTGTCCACCGATACCAGCCGGCCGGCGAGCAGGCTGGCCAGGACGCCGGCCGCGGTGTCCGGCTCCACCGAGAGCAGCGCGGGCGAGACGCCGTCCGGGCGGCTCCGGTAGTGGGTGACCACGGCGTGCGCGAGCGATCCCACCCCGACCGGCACCACGACCAGGCTCGCCGGGCCGAGGCCGGCCGCGGCGAGCTGGTCGTCCACCTCGCGGGTCAGGGTGGAGTAGCCCTCGACGATCCACCCGGGGACCGTCTCGTAGCCGGGCCAGGCGGTGTCCTGGATCAGCAGCGCGCCGGGCTCGCGATCGGCCAGGGCGGACGCCGCGGCGACGGCCTGGTCGTAGTCGCCGTCGATCTCGGTCACCGCGGCGCCCTCGTCGGCGATGGCCTGGACGGCGCTCGGGTGCACCCCGCGGGGAACCACGATCGCGGCCCGGTGACCGAGCCGGCGGGCCTCCCGGGCCACCGCCCGGCCGTGGTTGCCGTCGGTCGCGGTGACCAGCAGAGCCGGCCCGCCGTGCTTGCGAGCGGCCAGCGCCCGGTGGATCGCCCATGAGGCGCCCAGCGCCTTGAACGCCGGTAGGCCGAGGCGAGAGGACTCGTCCTTGACCAGCAGCCGATCCACCTCGAGCTCGCTGGCCAGCGCGGGCAGGTCGACCAGTGGGGTGGGGAAGTAGCCGGGCAGATCCTGGTGGAAGGCCAGGACCTCATCCGGTACGCAAGGGCCGCGGTAGCTGCGGGACTCGGGGCGGGCGTACCAGGTAGTTGCGACGCCGTGGTGGAACCGGGCCGCGGGTGCGTCGCCCAGGGCGGCCGTGATCCGAGCGGTCATGTCGGGACGCATCGGCGGCAGCTCGTCCACCGCGAACCAGCGGGCGTCGGTGTTCTCCCCGTCGGCGGGGTGAGGGGTGCCGGAGACCCAGCGCAACCGGAACACCAGGTCGAGATAGCACGCCTGGTCACCGTTGGCGTAGACCACCGGTTCGGTGACGTGCACCAGCACCAGCCGCTCGGGGACCGCGTCCACGTCGGTCTCCTCGCGCACCTCGCGGACCGCGGCGTCGGCCGGCTGCTCGCCCGGGTCGATGATGCCGGTCACCGGGGTCCAGGCGCCGCTGTCGGCCCGGCGGACCAGCAGGATCTGGTCCTCCCGGCACACCACCGCGCTCACCCCGCTGAGCCAGAGCGGATCGGTTCCGATCTTGTGCCGCAGGGCCAGGATGAAGTCGGGGATCGCCACGCCGTCAGCCTAGACTCGGGCCCTGGGCCACCTCGGCCTCACTGCGCAGGATGCAGAACTCGTTGCCCTCCGGGTCGGCCAGCACGACCCAGCCGGTGCCGTCCGGGCGGCGCAGGTCGGCGACCTGGCGTGCGCCCAGGCCGAGCAGGCGCACCAGCTCCTGGTCGCGGGTGCCCTCGCTCGGGCGCAGGTCGAAGTGGATCCGGTTCTTGACCTGCTTGACGTCGGGGACCTCGATGAACAACAGCTGATGCGCGCGGTCCGGGGAGTAGATCATGCACTCCTCGTGCCCCGGCAGGTTGGGATCCTGAGGGTCCTCGGCATAGCCGAGCAGCCGGCACCACCACACCGAGAGGGCGTAGGCGTCGGCGCAATCGACGGTCGTGTGCGAGATGTAGGCAGCCATCGGCACATACTGTCAGCCGGCGAGGTGGCCCCAGCGGTCCTCCAGCTCGGCCCAGGTGCCCTGGTCCGCCGGAGCGCCCGCGATCAGCACCAGCACCCGGTCGGCCTGCACCAGCGCCGCCCGCTTCGACGTCGACCCGATCACCGTGACGCCGCGCCCACGCAGGGCGCGCCACAGATCGAGCTCGGTGGTCACGTCCAGCGCCGAGGAGACGTCGTCCGCGACCAGCAGTTCGGTGCGTGGGGCGAGCGCGCGGGCCAGGGCCAGCCGCTGCAACTGCCCGCCGGACAGCCGGGTTCCCTTGTGCCCGATCACCAGCCCGAGCCCGCCGCCGGCCCTGGCCAGGTCGTGGTCGAGCTGGGCGGTGGAGACCGCCCCCGCCGGGTCGACCTCGTGCCCGAGACGGATGTTGTCGGCCACCGTGCCCGAGAGCACCCGGGGCAACTGCGCCACGTAGCCCACCTGGTTCGGGCGCAGGAACTCCTCGGGTTCGGTCACCGGTTCGCCGTTCCAGCGCAGTTCTCCGGTGTGGTGCACGATCCCGGCCAGCGCCCGCAGCAGCGAGGACTTGCCCGACCCCACCGGGCCCAGGACGAGCACCAGCTCGCCCCGGTGCACGCTCAGGTCCACCCCGTGGACGCCGACAGTGCCGTCCTCGTGCACCGCGCTGAACCCGGCCAGGTCCAGCCGGCGCAGCGACCGTCGCGGCGCGGGCGCCGGCGCCGGTGCCGAACCCGTGGAGATGTCCACTCCGGCAACGGGTGCCGAGTACGCGGCCACCCCGCACATGGAGACCGTGCGCCGGGTCCACACCCGGGCCGAGGGCAGCTGGGAGACCAGTGAGGCCGTGGTCCAGGCGAACCAGCGCGCCGAGGCGAGGGTGGCGACGGCGACGAGGGTGGCCGCGGCACTCAGGTGCCCGAGCAGGTAGAGCACCCAGACCGCGATCGGCAGCAGTCCGCTGACCATCGACGGCGTGGAGCGGGCCCAGACCTGGATCGCGATCTCGCGGCGTTGACGGTCGCTGCGGTCGCGGTCGAGCCGGGTCAGATGGGCCAGCACGCCGTGGGTGGCGCCGGCCAGCTTCACCGTGCGGGCCGCGGACAGCGAGGACACCAGGGCGGTGGCGAACGCCGCCCGGGCAGCGACCGTGTGCTGGGCAGCCCGCTCCAGGTACCTGCCGAACCCGCTGGCGGCGGCGGCCGAGACGGCCATCGTGCCGGCGAAGAACAGGGCGGGCACGATGCTGCCCGACACCAGGGTCATCGAGATCAGCAGGAACAGGCAGATGACCTGGTCGATCACGTTGTCGGCCAGCATCACCACCCGCTCGGTGTCCCCGCCCTGGGCGACCACCTCGGCCGGGGTGTGACCGCTGACCCGGCGTGGGCCGGTCTGCCCGTGCACGAGGCGCAGCCCGATCCGCAGCATCTGGCGCACCCACCACTCGGGGAACCAGCGGCCGGTGAAGTAGGGCAGCGGCGCGGTGAGCACCAGACCGGCGACGATCCCGACGGCCGGCCACAGCACGTCGTCCGGGTTGCCGACCAGCCCCGCCCACAGCGCGGGAAGCACCGCCCCGTCGAGCCCGAACAGCACCATCAGCAGGAACACCGCGACCGAGCCCAGCCCGTAGCGGGGGTCGTTCGTGGCCAGCCGGGCGATCTCGCGCAGGGTGCGGGTGGGCGGGGGCTCCGGCAGCGGGGGCGGGTCCGCCTTGCGCGGTGCCGGCACCAGTCCCGTCGCCGGCACCACGACGGGCGGCACGGGTACGGACGACGACCTGGACGGCGCGCTCGCGTCGTCCGGTTGCCAGAACGTCACGGAGTCGGCGGAGTCGGCGGAGTCGGCGGAGTCGGTGGAGTCGCCCCGGCCGCCCGCGCCGGAGCCGACCAGGGCCGGGGTGTCCGTGCGGGCCAGGCTCGCGGCAAGCAGGGTGGCGAACCGCTCCGAGGCCTGCAGGGGGCCGGCCTCCACGACCACGCCGTCCGCCAGCACGACCACCTCGTCGCAGCGCTGCACGGAGGTCAGCCGGTGCGCGATGACGATGCCGATCCGGCCCTGCAGCAGCCGTTCCGTGGCGCGCTGCACCTGTGCCTCGGTCTGCGGATCCAGCCGGGCCGTCGCCTCGTCCAGGATCACCACCTGGGGGTCGCGGACCAGGATCCGAGCGAAGGCGATCAGCTGCTCCTGGCCGGCCGAGAGCACATGGGCGCCGTCACCCAGGCGGGTCTCCAGTCCGTCGGGCAGAGTGGCGACCCAGTCGTCCAGGCCGAGCTCGCTCAGCGCGGGGCCGACGGCCGCGCTCAGGCCGGGTTCGAACAGGGCGATGTTCTCGCCGAGGGTTCCGGCGATCACGTCGGTGCGTTGCGGCACCACGGCGATCCACCGCCGTAAGGCCTCGAGGTCGAGGTCGAGCAGGTCCGTGCCGCCGAGGAAGACCGTGCCGCGAGGCAGCTCGACGGCGCGGGCGAGCGCCTTGGCCAAGGTCGACTTGCCCGACCCGCTGCGCCCGATCAGGGCGTAGGAGCGGCCCCGGGCGAAGGTCAGGCGGACGTCGCTCAGCGCCGCACGGTGGCGGGTGTCGGACTCGCGCAGCGGGTAGCGGAAGGTCAGTCCGCGCACCACGAGGTCGCCGTCCGCCGGGGCGGTGCCGCCGCTGGGCTCCTGCGGGGAGGCGGCGAGCAGCTGCACCCGGCCCCAGGCGCCCAGGGCGTACTGCAACTCGGGGATCATGCGTGAGATGTGCTCGACGGTGGCGCCGTAGGCGACGGCGAGCAGCCACACCGAGGTCAGCCGGGCACCGTCGATCCGGTCGGTGGCCAGGCCCCAGGCGCCGCCGGCCACCAGCCCGGCGATCCCGATCCGGGTCACCACGGAGCCGACCGTGGTGACCTGGGCCGCCATGGTCCACACCCGCCGTCCGCGGGAGAGCACCTCTCGGGAGCGCCGGGCGTAACCGGCAAGCACGTACGGACGGGCCAGCGTGGTGCGCACGTCGTCCTGGCCGTGAACGGATTCCTCCATCACCGCGGCCAGGTCCGACCAGGCCTCCTCCTCGGCCATCCGAGCGGTGCCGATGGCGCCGATCCTCCGGCGCAGACCGACGCCGAGCGCGACCGTCATCACCAGCATGGACAGCCCGGCCGGCCACCACACGACGAACCCGGTGGCGATCGACAGCACGGCCAGGCTGCCCGACTGCGCGATCCGCACTCCCGCGCCGCGCAGCTCGGAGCCGACCTGGTAGACGTCACCGTCGATCCGGTCGAGCAGCTCACCGACCGGGGTGGCGTCGAGGGTCGGCAGGTCCTGACCGAAGGCGACCCGGCACAGCCGGCTGCGCACATCGGCCGTCCAGTCGGCGGTCAGCCGGGCCGCGATCAGGCCGACGGTCAGTTCGGAGGCGACGGAGAGCACCAGCGTGGCGGCGAGCAGCACGAGCATGGTGACCGAGCGGTGCACCAGCACCGGGCCGGCCAGCGCCGCCGAGGCTGCTTGACCGGCGGCCCAGAGCACGACGAGCAGGACCACGGCAGCGGTTCGGCGCGGCGATGTGGCCCACAGATCGCGCAGCAGGCGCACGTGGGCGTCCCTTCACGAGGTGATGGCGGTGTCCCCACCCTCCCCTGCTCGGCCGCCATCTTCAACCGAGTAAACCCCGCTCATGCTCCGCCGGGGTACACGGTTTAGGGTCGGTGAGCGCACAAACGTGTACCCCCGCGGAGCGTGATCGATTGTGCCTTGGTGCTCTGGCGAGGGGCGGCTTCTCGTAGTTGGGTAGGAGGTACGGGAAAAGAGGCACGACGAGGAGTCGCTGTGAACGAGGAGCAGTTCGACAAGATCAAGAACGCGCGGGGGTTCATCGCTGCGCTGGACCAGAGCGGCGGAAGTACGCCGAAAGCCTTGCGGCTGTACGGGATCGAGGAGTCGGGCTACTCCGGCGAGGCCGAGATGTACGACCGCATCCACGAGATGCGCAGCCGGATCGTGACCAGCCCGGCGTTCACCGGGGAGCGGATCCTGGGCGCGATCCTGTTCGAGATGACGATGGACCGGATGATCGAGGGCAAGGGCTCCGCCGAGTACCTGTGGCAGGACAAGCACGTCGTGCCGTTCGTGAAGGTGGACAAGGGCCTGGCCCCGCTGGCCGACGGCGTGCAGCTGATGAAGCCGATGCCTGACCTCGACGCGCTGTTGACCCGTGCGATCGGTCACGGCGTGTTCGGCACCAAGATGCGGTCGGTGATCGCGGTGGCCGATCCCGTGGGCGTGGCGGCCGTGGTGGGTCAGCAGTTCGAGGTCGGACGGCAGATCCTGGCGACGGGTCTGGTGCCCATCATCGAGCCCGAGATCGACATCCACAGCCCGAGCAAGCGGGCCGCCGAGGACCTGTTGCTGCGCGAGCTGATGACCGAGATCGACCGGCTCGGCGACGACCAGCACATCATGCTCAAGCTGACCCTGCCCGACCAGGACGACTTCTACGCCGACCTGGTCAAGCACCCGGGGGTGCTTCGGGTGGTGGCCCTGTCCGGTGGCTACACCCGGGCCGACGCCGATGCCCTGCTCGCGCGCAACCACGGGGTGGTCGCCAGCTTCTCGCGGGCGCTGACCGAGGGGTTGACCGCCCAGCTGAGCGAGACCGAGTTCGACGCCGCCCTGGACGCCTCCATCGCAACCATCTACGCCGCCTCGATCACCTGACCCACACCGTGCTCATGCTCCGCGGGGGTACACGATTCGGGGTCGGCGAGCGCCGATTCATGTACCCCTGCGGAGCATGAGCGGGTTCAGGCGGGGCCGATGAGGTCGGCGACGATGGCGGCCGAGAGGCCGACCAGGGGGATGCCGCCGCCGGGATGGCTGGAGCCGCCGACCAGGAACAGGCCAGGCACCGGCGATCGGTTGGCCGGGCGCAGGAACGCCGCCCGGGTGGTGTTGCTGCTGGTGCCGTAGATCGACCCGCCCACGCTGCGGGTGCGCCACTCGATGTCGGCCGGAGTACGGATCTCGCGCCAGAGCAGACGGTCGCGCACGTCGAGCCCGCGCGAGGCCATCACCGCGAGGATCCGATCGGCATAGGAGTCGGCGAGCCCGCTGACCGCCCAGTCGATTCCGCGTGGCCGGCCGAGCAGGCGGCTGGCCGCCGGGTCCTCGGCACCGGTGGCCACGTGCCGTGGCGCATTGACCAGCACGAACCAGCCCTCGCTGTCCTCGTCCGGGCGCAGCGTGGCGTCGTCCGGGGCGCTGATGTAGACCGCCGGATCGGGCGCGGCTCGCGGCCCGGTGAGCCGATGCGGCCCGGTGCCGAACACCGAGTCGAACTCGTCGTCGTAGTCGGCGGGGAAGAGCACCGTGTGGTGGCGCAGTCCCGGCGTGCGCCCGCGCAGGGCGAGCAGCATCACGAACCCCGACAAGGACGGCGTCACGCGCCGCAGCGCCGTCCGCCCGGTCTCGGCATCGGGGCCGGCGACCAGGTCGCGGTACAGGTGTGTGGCGTCGGTGTTGGCCACCACCAGGTCGGCCTCCAGGCGTTCTCCGTCGCCGAGGCGCACCCCGCGCGCCCGGCCCGCGTGGTCCAGCCCCACCTGGACGACGTCGGCCCCGGTACGCACCTGCACGCCGCGCTCGGCCGCACGCTCGGCGAGGGCGTCGACCAGGCCGCGCAGCCCTCCGGTGATGTACCAGGCCCCGAAGGACTGCTCGATGAAGGCTGCGGTGGCCAGCGCGGCGGGGGCCCGCCGCGGGTCGGAGCCGGCATAGGTCGCGTAGCGGTCCAGCACCATCCGCTGGTGTGGGTGGCGCAGGTACTGCCGGCCCAGTCCGCGCAGCGACCGCCACGGCGCGATGGTGCGCAGATCGGCCATCCGTCGGGCCTGGTGGGCCAGGGCCAGCGGCCCCTCCTGGGCCTGTTCCAGGAACGGCCCGCGGGTGGCGTCCCAGATCCGCGCGGCACGTTCCATGAAGGAGGCCCAGTCGGCGCCGGCCCCGTCGCCGAGCGCGGCGTCCCACGCGGCGGCGATCTGCGAACGGGACACGTTGGGCATGTCCAGCTCGAGGCCGTCGGGGAAGCGGTAGTGGCAGGCCGGGTCGACCGGCTGCAGGTCGAGGACGTCGTCCAGGGGGGAGCCGGTACTGGCGAAGAGATCCCGGTAGACGGCGGGCAGGGTCAGCAGGTGCGGCCCGGTGTCGAAGGAGAACCCGTCGCGGCTGAACCAGCCCAGCTTGCCGCCCACCCGGTCGGACTGCTCACACACCACGACCTGGTGTCCTCGAGCAGCGAGCCGGACGGCGACTGACAGGCCGCCGAGCCCAGCTCCGATCACAACGATGCGGGCCATGGTCAGACATCGTGCCCTTCGACACCGACAGGCACCACCGCGCGGCCCTTCCAGGCGAGTCCACCTCGCTGGCGACGCCACCAGGAAAGCCCCGCCAGGTAGCCGAACACGCCCACCGAGGCGGGGTGCGCGAGCGCATCGGGCAGCTGCCGGCCGCCCGTGCGCCGGGCCACCAGGTAGCGCCCAGCGACGGCCGCGCCGTACCCGGCCCACCCCATCCGGGAGCCGCGGAGCGCGGCGGCCGGCGGCACTAGGTAGGCCAGGGTCAGCCAGCCGAGCACCCCCGCGGCCCCGGCCGGCGAGCCGAAGGCCGACCACAGCGACTTGGCGTAGCCCTCGCGCACCTCCGGCCAGTCCCGGTACATCCGGCAGCGGGCGAGTTCGGAGGCGTCGACGAGACTCGCCCTGCCCCCGCCCTGCTTGACCGCCCGGGCCAGCGCGATGTCGTCGAGTACCTCGGCCCGGATCGCGGCATGTCCGCCGCAGTGTCGGTACGCCCCGGCATCGACGACCAGGAACTGCCCGTTCGCGGCGGTCATCGAGGACCACTGCAGCGCGTCGGCCAGCCCCAGCGGCAGCGTGGTCGCCCAGGACCACTGCTGCAGCGGCTGCACCAGGCGCTCGGCCGGGCTGCCCGCCAGCTGGGCCGGCCAGGCACTGACCAGGGCGAGATCACGGCGGCGCAGCTCGGCCACCCCGGCGGCCAGGGCGGACGGCGCGAGGCGCACGTCGGCGTCCAGGAACACCAGCACCGACCCGGTCGCGGCGGCGGCCAACTGGTGGCAGGCGTGCGGCTTGCCCAGCCATCCGGGCGGCAGCTCTGCCCCGGTCAGCAGGTGCACCCGTGGGTCGCCGGCGGCGGCGGAGCGGGCCTGCGCCACCGTGGCGTCGCTCGAACCGTCGTCCAGCACCAGGATCTCCAGGTTCCCGACCCCGCGCTGGGCCCGCAGCGCCGCCAGCGCAGGCCCGATCTGGCCGGCCTCGTCGCGCGCGGGTAGCAGCACGCTGACCCGCTCGGCGGTCGGGGGTGGGGCCGGGTCGAGGTGGCGCAACCGGCGCAGGTTCAGCGCGGCGTGCACGGTGCCGGCCACGGCCAGGGCGCTGCCGGCCCGGGTCACCTGCCGCCAGGTACTCACCGGACCTGCTCCGCCGGCCGCTTCGACGTCTGGCCGGCCTGACCGGTCGGGCGGGACAGGCCGGAGCGCTGGCGCGCCGTCAGCAGGTAGGGCGCGACGGTCAGAGCCATCGCCAGTCCGCCGTAGACGGCTACCCAGGGCCGGTCGAAGAAGGCCAGGTTGGCCAGTGTGGAGCCGAGCCAGGTCCAGGCCAGCAGCGCCGCCGGCACGGCGTGCGGGACCGGCTGAGCGGCGTCCTCCGGCCGTGGGTCCTGCGGCAGCAGCCGGTCGGTCACGGCCACGATCACCAGCGAGACCACCAGCCAGCCGGCGTAGTTCGTCAGTGGGATCTGCGGCACCCCCGGCAGGTGCGGGTCCGGCGAGCGCCACACCCAGTACCCGGCGGCGACCATCTGCGGGTCCAGGAACAGATCCCAGGCGGCGAGGGTCCACCCGCCCAGCGCCACCCGCAGCCACCACACGGACGGCGCCGGGGCGAGCCGCCGTGCGAGCAGCAGGCACGGGTAGGTCATCATCAGCCAGGCCAGCGGCACCACGGCGGGCACCCCGAGCAGTTGCGGGCGCAGCGCACCGGTGTAGCCGTAGGCGCCGAACGGGATCCCGGTGCGCACCCCGACCGCCTCGACCAGCAGGCCGAGGCCACCGGCGCCGACCAGCAGCGCGATCGGGCCGCGAGGACCGTAGCCGGTGGCGCTGTGCGCCAGCACGGCGAGGGCGAACAGGACGACGGCGAGCAGGGTGGCCGCCCTCAGCGCGTCGCCGGTCAGCAACGGGTGGGCGATCTGCACCAGCACGGCAGCCACGGCGCACCCGGCGGCGCTCGCATTCACCCTGCCCTTCACATGCCGGAGTCTAGGCGGGGGTTGCGCGACCTTCGCGGCGTTCCCGGCGCAGGCGGCGGAAGCGGCGGATCCGCTGGATCAGCAGCGCCACCGCGACCAGGCCGATCAGCAGCAGGGTGCCCGCGATCCCGGCGGCGGCCCACGGGTGCTGGATGCCCAGGATCACCACCCCGGCCACGGCGAGATCCTCGGCCGTGCTGACGGCAAGGTTGCTGACCGGCTCGGGGGAGGTGTTCACGGCGGCCCGCAGCCCTGCCTTCACCGAGTGGCTGGCCAGCGCGGTCAGGGCGGCGATCCCGGCGCCGGCGGCCTCGCTCAGGGTGCCCGCCTGACCCGCCATCAGCGCGCCGATGGCGGCGGCGATCCCCGGCCGGATCACCGTGTGCACGCTGTCCCAGGTGGTGTCGAGGTAGGGGATCTTATCGGCGACCAGGTCGATCGCGGTGAGCACCGCGGCGGCGATCAGCACGTCGGTGCGCATCAGCGCCGGCGGGATGTCGTCGGCCCCGCCGAAGCGGCCGAACAGCCCGAGCAACAGCACCACGGCGTAGCCGTTCAGCCCGCTCGCCCAGCCGCTGCTGAAGATCCACGGCAGGACCTCCATCAGACATCGTTCCCTTCCGCCTCGCGCACGGTCTCGGCGACCAGTTGCAGGGTCTGCTCGGGGGCATCCCACATCGGGGCGTGCCCGCACCGGGGGATGACCAGCCAGCGGCAGTGGTCCGGTGCCAGCTCACGGCGCTGGTTGGGTGTCGGCAGGATCCAGTCCCGATCGCCGAAGACCACGGTGGTGGGGACCCTCACCTGGTGCTTGCGCTCGAACCGGGCGTGAGCCGTGGTGGCCAGCATCACCTCGTAGGCCGTGCACGAGGCCAGGGCGGCGACCATGCCTCGGGCCAGGTCGGGGTCCAGCGCGACCGGGTCGGCGCTGCCGGTGGCGAACACCGCCCGGCGCATCGTGGGGTGCCCCAGGGCGATGTCGGCGAGCCGGACGGTGCGCCGGGCCAGCATCCGGTTGATCCGAAGGATCGGGCTGGGCGGCACCGGGCAGATCCGCAGTCCCGCGGGAGCCAGCGCGACCAGGCTGGCGGCGCCGCCGTCCGCGGCCATCTCCAGACCGATCCAGCCACCGAGGGAGTTGCCGACCACATGCGGGCGGACGACGCCCAGTTCGGCGCAGGCCCGGATCAGGCGACGGGCGACGGCAGCGCATCCCGGGTTCTCTCCGGCGGCCAGGGGCGCCGAGTCGCCGTGCCCGGGCAGATCGACCACCAGCACGTCGTAGTGCTCGGCCAAGCCGGTCAGCACCGGGGCCCAGACCAGGCGCGCCGCCCCGACACCGTGCACCAGAAGCACGGTGGGAGCGCTGCCCGGCGGCCGTCCGAGGCGGGTGAAGGACAGTCCGTCGGCGACGTCGGACGGCGCCCCGGTGAGCAGAGTGAGGGGCCTCACGCCACCTCGACCGGGGTGCCGCCGGTGATCCGCACCAGCTCGTCGTAGTCGGTGGGGAAGACGGTGCGGGCGTGCCCGGCGGCGGCCCACACCTGGCGGTGATCGGCCAGCGCACGGTCGATCAGGGTCTGCAGCGGTTGGGTGTGGCCCACGGGAGCCACCCCGCCGATCACGAACCCGGTCTGCTCCCGCACGAAGTCGGCGTCGGCGCGGTCCAGGCGGGGCGCGCCGATCCCGGCGGCCACCTTGGCCGTGTCCACCCGGTGTGCGCCGGAGGTGAGCACGAGCAGCGGACGGCGCCCGCCCGGCGCTGCGTCGTCCGGCACGGCGAAGACGAGGGAGTTGGCGATCTGAGCCACCTCGACGCCGAGCTGGGCCGCAGCGGCGGCCGCGGTGCGTGCGTGCTCGTCGAGCACCACCACCGCGCCGTCCACCCCGGCCTCGGCCAGCGTCGCACGGACCCGGCTCACCGCCGGGTGATCCAGGACGGGGTCGGTGGTCTCGTCGGGAGCGGCCATGACAGCGAAGCGTAGGCGAGCCTGTCCAGCACGGCCCCTGGTGCACGCCGAAGGGGCCGGCCCGCGATGGTCGGTGGGCCGGCCCCTTCAGGGGGCGCGGGGTCAGTTGTTCGGGATCTTGAAGACCTGGCCGGGGTGGATCAGGTCGGGGTTGGCGATGTTGTTCAGCTTGGCGATGTCTCGCCAGTCGACGCCGAACTTCTGGCCGATCTCGCTGAGTGTGTCGCCGCTGACCACCTTGTGGGTGCGCAGCTGCGGCGCGGTGGGCTTGGGCGCGGCCGGGGCGGCCTGCTGGGTGTGCGCGACGTGGGCGACGTGGGCAGCATGCGCCGACGAGGCGGCAGCGGCGGCGATTGCGGCGGCCTCCGCACTGGCCTTGGCTGCGACGGCGTCGTCCAGCTGCTTCTGGGTCTCCAGGGCGAGTTCGGTAGCCCGGGCAGAGGCCGCGTCGGCCTCGCGCTTGGTCTCGGCGTCGGCGTCCACGCCGGATGCCTTCGCCGCCCATTCGTCGGCGGACTTCTTGGCCTCGTCCGCCGTGGCCTTCGCCTCGTCGGCGGCGGCCTGCGCCTTGTCGGCTAGCTCCTTGGCCTTGGCGGCGTTCTCGTCGTCGTCGGTGGTGAATGCGTCCTTGATCTGGTCGAACAGCCCCATGGCTCGGGCTTCCTCTCGGTCTGCGGGCCGGGCGCGTGGTCGCGGCGGCTGGGGTCGAACCTAGACGACCGGGGGAGAGCGTGCGCGGTGGATCGCCCTACGCTCGAGGGGCACACACATCCTGTAGTCGATCATCGAGGTGTCCACCGTGGTCGAATCCTCGCCCGCCACCCCCCGTTGGGACCCGGACGGCGAGGTGGACGGTGCCCGCCTGCACGGGATCACCCTCACCGGGGTGGACGCCCCGGGAATCCGGGTGATCGACACCGAGTTGCAGGCCGTCACCCTGGCCACTCCGGAGCTGGAGCGCTCGACCTGGCGGGATTGCCGACTCGGGTCGGTGCGTTTCGTCGGCGGTCAACTGGCGCGCAGCCGTTGGGTCGGGGTGCGCGTCGGCGAGTCGTCCCTGGCCGGCTGCGAGCTGCTGGGGGCCTCGTTCACCCGGGTCCACCTCGAGGGCTGCGTGCTCGACGGGGTGAACCTGCGCGGGGTGAACTGGGGTGAGGTGCGCCTGGTCGACTGCGTACTGCGCGACGTCGACCTGGCCGGGGCCCGGCTGAGTGGGGTGCGGTTCGAACGGTGCACGCTCGAGCGGGTCGACCTCACCCAGGCCGTGCTGGAGGACGTCGATCTGCGCACCTGCACGCTGGGGATCGCGCGCGGCTGGGACCGGCTGCGGGGTGCGGTGATCGACCACGGCCAGCTGATCGAGATCGCCACCGCCCTGGCCGGGGAGCTCGGGATCAGGGTCGAGGACTCAGGGGTGCGCCCGCCCGGGCGGTGATCCGGCGCAGGTCATGGTCCCGGCGCCCGAGCTGGGCTTCCAGCCGTTCGAGCAGCTCCAGCACGCCCAGCGCTGCCCAGACCCGGTTGCGCCCGGCTCCGGACAGCTCGGTGAGCACGCCGGCGGTCTCCAGGCGGCCGATCGCCGCGTAGATGTTCTTGTCCGCCACCCCTGAGGTCAGGGAGCGCAGGGTGTCGATGTCGACCACCGGCTGGCGCAGGAGGGACTCCAGCAGACCGGCCGCCGCCGATCCCCGGCGGGCGGCCACGGCGCTGCGCCACTGCTCGCGCAGCGCTGCCAGGTCGGTGGCCAGGCGCAGCCCGGCCGAGGCGGCCTGAGAGGTGGCTGCGGCGAAGCGGGACAGCCACGGCTCGAGCCGACCGGCCCGGTAGTCGTTGAGCCCGGCGAAGTAGCCCTCGACGTCCGCCAGCAGCACGGTGGACACGGGGACGACGGTGCGCCGGGTCAGGCCCCGGCGGCGCAGCACGACGTGCACCAGGGCCCGGCCGGTACGGCCGTTGCCGTCGGTGAAGGGGTGGATGGTCTCGAACTGGGCGTGGGCCACTGCGGCCTGGGCGATCGGATCGATGTCGGTGCGGTTGCAGAACCGGATCAGGTCCTCGACCAGGCCGGGGACCCGTTCGGGGGCCGGGGGGACGAACAGAGCCCCGTGGGGGGAGATCTCGCCTCCGCCGACCCAGTTCTGCATGGTGCGCAGTCGCCCGGCCCATCCGCCCTCGTAGGGGTCGGCCTCCATCAGCAGGCGGTGTACATGCAGCAGATCGACCACGTGGTAGGGCAGGGCACCCTGGTGGCCGGACACCGCAGCGGTCATCGCCCGCACGTTGGCCGCCACGTGTGCCGCGGCGGTGTGCACCGGCACGCCGCGCAGCATGGCCAGCCCCAGGTCGCGCTGGCTGGCGTCCAGGTGCTCGATCTTGGACGACGCCACGGACTCCGAGCGCAGCAGCGCTCCGGCCAGGGCGGTGAGGTCGACGGTGGCCGTCTCATCCAGCACCCGGACCGCCTCGGTCGCCGCGGTGAGCACGGGGGAGCCGCCGGTGGGCAGTGGCCGGGCAGCGATCGGGGGCACGACACTGACCTCGATCGGGTCGGTCTCGACGCCGCCGGCCCACGGGGACTCCCAGGGGCGTAGCTCGCGACCGAGCGCGGGCCAGCCCGACAGGTCTGCACCAACCGTCATCAGCTGACTCCTATACTTACGATTTTGCACAACAAACGTAACTTTACAACTCGCCTAGTGACACTTGTACTGGATCGAAGAGGTCAGTGTGCCCGTCCGTGGGGGCGTTCTGGGGCACCCGGAACTCCGCCGTTCGGTCCCGTTGACACCGGACGGACACGGTGTACAGTCGAACTGTTCGAACACGTGTTCGAGTCACGTGTCGAATCGGGCTCGTGCCGGGGCGACTCGACCCCGCCCCGGCACGAGCCCGGTCACCTGACGGGTCCCGGCGGAGCGTGGGGAAGCGCTCCACCCGGGGCTCGGGGTGATCGGCAGTACGCCCTGCTTCCCCTCGGGGCGCAACCGTACGTCGTCCGGCTCGTCGCCAACGGGTCCGTGAGCAAGGGGAGGCAGCGATGGTCCGACGGTTCGCCGAGGTGGTCCATGTCGGTGTGGAGGATGTGCGGCCGACGGCCTTCCGGTGGCGGGGCAACCGTTACGTGGTCCGGGAGGTGCTCGGGCACTGGCAGGAACGCCGGGCCTGGTGGGTCGGGGCTGTGGGGCAGCCCCTGCACGCGGGTGGGGTTCCCGAGCAGCGGCTGTGGAACACCGAGCTCGGTGAGGAGTACGAGGTCTGGCGGGTCGAAGCCGGCCGGATCGGGGCGGGGGGGCCGGGCGGTGTCTACGACCTCTGCCACGACACCTGCGCCCGCCCTGACATCGGGGGATGGCGTCTGTTGCGCGTCGCGGACTGACCGATCATGCCAGTCCCCGACGTGCCGAAGGACCCGAACCACGCGAACGACCAGAACGACCAGAACGACCAAAACGACCCGGACGAGATCGACCTCACCACGAAAGGACCCGACATGACGGCGACCACCTTGAGCAGGCCCGGCAGCCACACCTATGCCGATGTCACGGCACCGGTCTCCAGCGCCGCGCTGACGCTCATCGATCGCTCCTCGGCGGGTCTGCTGCAGGCGTGCGCGGCCCGTAGCGCGGGGGAGCGCTACGTCGCTGCTCACCTCGCTGCTCTCCGGGCGGCGGCCGCGGTGCTCGCGGTCCGTGGGCGAGGCAGCCGCAGTGGCCCGCGCAGCGTGTGGGACCTGCTGCCGCGGGTGGCTCCCGAACTGACCGAATGGGCCTCGTTCTTCGCCGCCACTGCAGGGCGGCGGGCGGCCATCGAGTCCGGCCGGGCACATGCCGTCACGGTCCGGGAGGCCGACGACCTGCTGCGAGACGCCGAGTCGTTCCAGCACGCCGTCGAGGCGATCCTCGGCTTACCGCAGCACCCGGTGCTGCCCGAAGCCCTCCCGTCCTGCACCTGAGCGAACCGTCCGTATCGAGCGCATCGGTCGCGTCATGGTCCCCTTCACTCATCTGCACGTGGCATCCGGGTACTCCCTGCGCTACGGGGCGTCTCCTCCCGCGGCCCTGGTCGCGCTGGCCGCCGACCAGGGAATGCAGGCCCTTGCCCTGACCGACCGGGACGGCCTGTACGGCGCGGTGAAGTTCGCCCAGGAATGCCGCCGGTCCGGCCTGGCCCCGCTGATCGGGGTGGACCTGGCGGTGGAGCCGAGTGGGTTGGTGCGCGGTCTGCCGAGCTGGGCCGACCCCTCTGCACCGGCCCAGCGGGCCCGTCCCGCCCGGCGCAGCCCTGCGCGGGGCGGTGCCCGGGTCGACCCGCGCCGGCCACGGGTGACCGTGCTCGCACTGGGGGAGGACCTGGTGCACGGGCGGCTGCCCAGCGAGGGCTGGGGCCGGTTGTGCCGACTCGTATCGGCCACGCATCTGCGCGGAGAGCGCGGGACCCCGGTCGCCTCGCTCGATCTGGTCGCCGGTCATGCCGTCCTCGACGACCACCACGTGCCGGCGCTCGGCGTCCTGCTCGGGCCGTCCTCCGAGGTGGGCCGGGCAGTGCTGGCTCGCCGACCCGACCTGGCGCGCACGGTCCTGGAGCGCTGGCGGGCCGCCCTGCCCGCGGACGCGCTGGCCGTCGAGGTGGTCTGCCACGACGGCCCGCCGGGTACCACGGCCAGCCTCGGCCACGCCGTCCGGATGCTGGCCCTGGCGCGTGCGGCAGGGGTGCCGGCAGTCCTGACCAACGCCGTCCGGCACGCCACCCCCGACGGCGCGGTGACCGTCGACGTGCTGGACGCCGCCCGGCGGCTGGTGCCGCTCGACGTCCGTCACCTCGACCGGACCAGCGCCCAGGGTCACCTGGCCCCGCCCGAACAGATGGCCGTGATCGCCGCCCGGGTGTCCGAGGCCGCGGGCGAGGGCGACGGCGGCGCCCGGCTGCTCGCCGACACCGAGGCCCTGGCCCGGCGGTGCCGGCTCGACCCGCAGGCCGACCTGGGCATCGGGTCGGTGCACTTCCCCGAGCAGCATCTGCTCGGGCTGGGGCCGGCCGAGGACCCCCTGGCCGTTCTGCACAAGAAGTGCGAGGCGGGGATCTCCCGCTGCTATCCCGGGGCAGGCGAGGCCCTGCTGCGGCAGGTGGGGGGACGGCTCGAGGCCGAGCTGGCCACGATCGCCACCCTCGGCTATGCCGCGTACTTCCTCACCGTGGGCCTCGTCTGCGACGACATCCGGGGGATCGGGGTGCGGGTGGCGGCGCGCGGATCGGGTGCCGGCAGCCTGGTCAACCACCTGGTGGGCATCTCCGGGGTCGATCCGATCCGTCATCACCTGCTGATGGAGCGGTTCCTGTCGCCGTTGCGCGCCCAGCTGCCCGACATCGACATCGACGTCGAGTCCGCCCGCCGGGGCGAGGTGTACGCCGAGATCCTGGACCGCTTCGGCGCCGAGCGGGTGACCTGCGTGTCGATGATGGACACCTACCGGGTGCGGCACGCGATCCGGGACGTCGGAGCCGCCCTGAGCATGCCGCCGGAGGAGATCTCCGCCATCGCCTCGGCGTTCCCGCACATCCGCGCCCGGGACGTGCGCGACGCCCTGGTCGAACTGCCCGAGCTGCGGGCGCGGGGGCTCGACACCCCCCGGCTCGATCTGCTCTACGACCTGGTCGAACGGCTCGACGGGCTGCCCCGGCACGTGGCCCTGCACCCGTGCGGGGTGCTGCTCTCCGACGCCGGCCTGCTGAGGCGCACCCCGGTCGAGGCCAGTTGGGAGGGGCTGCCGATGAGCCAGTTCGACAAGGACGACGTCGAGGACCTCGGCCTGCTCAAACTCGATGTGCTGGGCATCCGGATGCAGTCGGCGATGGCCTACACCATCACCGAGATCGAGCGGGTGGACGGGCAGCGGGTGGAGCTGGACGCCGTCCCGCTGGACGACGAGACCACCTTCCGGATGATCCGCACCGCGCACACCCTGGGCTGCTTCCAGATCGAGTCGCCCGGGCAACGTGAGCTGATCGGCCGGTTCGGCCCGGAGACGTTCACCGATCTGGTGATCGACATCTCCCTGTTCCGGCCCGGGCCGGTGAAGTCCGACATGATCAACCCCTTCCTGCGTGCCCGGCAGGGATGGGAGGAGGTCGAGTACCTGCACCCCACCCTGGAGGACGCTCTGCGCGACACCAGCGGCGTGGTGGTCTTCCACGAGCAGGTGCTGCAGATCGTCGCCGTCACCACCGGGGCCACCCTGGCCGAGGCCGACGAGGTCCGCCGGGCGATGGGCTCACGCGACGGTCAGGCCGAGGTCAAGGCCTGGTTCGGGCCCCGGGCCCGCTCCCTCGGCTACGACGAGGCATCGGTGGAGCGGATCTGGCAGGTGCTGGAGGCCTTCGCCTCGTTCGGGTTCTGCCGGGCCCATGCCGCCGCGTTCGCCCTTCCCACCTATCAGTCGGCCTGGTTGAAGGCCCACCATCCGGCGGCCTTCCTGGCCGCCGTGCTCACCCACGACCCCGGGATGTACCCCAAACGCCTGATCCTGGACGACGCCCGCAACCTCGGGATCACCGTTCTCGGGCTGGACGTCAACGCCTCCGAGGCCACCTACCGGGTGGAGCGGGTGGACGACGCCGGCGAACTGCCGCACCCCGGGCCGGACCTGCCGGACGGTCGGGGCTACGGGATCCGGCTGTCCCTGGCCGAGGTCAAGGGCATCGCCGAGGCCGAGGTGGCCCGGATCGTGGCCGCCCGGCCGTACCGGACCCTGGCCGACTTCTGGCATCGCGCCGGGGTCAGCCGGCCAGTGGCGGAGCGGCTGGTGCTGGCCGGGGCGTTCGACTCCATCTACGGCCTGGAGACTGCGCTACCGGTGCGCCGGCGTGACCGGGTGACCCGGCGTGACCTGCTGCTGCAACTGGCCGAGCTCGAGCGTTGGACCCGGGCCACCACGGCTCGCCCCAGCAGGTCCGGCAGGTCCGGCAGGTCCAGCAGGCCTGGCAGGTCCGGCGGATCCGGGACGCAGGCCACGCCGCGTCCGCTCGACCGGCGGCCCGACCCGGTGCGGGACGCTGCAGCCGGGCAGTCCCGGGCGCCGCAGCCGGTCGCCGCCGTCGCCGACCACTGCGTCCAGCTCAGCCTCGATCTGGACGACGCCCCGAACGAGACGATGCCCACCGGTCTGCCGGAGATGACCGGGGCCGAACGGACCCGGGCCGAGCTGGAGATCCTCGGCCTGGATGTGAGCCGGCATGTGCTGGACTTCTACCTCCCGTTGCTGGAGGAGCTCTCCGTCACCCGCTCCCGCGACCTGCTGGGCCGGCGCAGCCGACGCGAACTGCTGGTCGCCGGGGTCAAGGTGGCCACCCAGACCCCACCGGTGCGGTCGGGCCGGCGGGTGGTCTTCCTCACCCTGGACGATGCCACCGGGCCGGTCGACGCCACCTTCTTCGAGGACGCCCAGGGCCCGTTTGCGGCCACAGTCTTCCACTCCTGGTTGCTGGTGGTGCGCGGGGTGCTGCGCCGGACCGGTCCGCGCGGGGTGTCCCTGCGGGCGACCGGTGCCTGGGAGCTGCCCCTACTCTGGGACGCCTGGACCGAGGGCGGTCTGGCTGCGGTGGAGCGGGTGATGGCCGGCGCCGAGAACGTGATCGTGCACCGGTCTGCCTCCGCCGTGCCGGACCGGCCACCGGTCGCGGCGTTCGGCGGCGGCTTCGTGCGTACCCCCGAACAGGAGGCCGAGGTGGCAGCGGCCGCGGCTGCTGCGACCGGCCTGCCGGTGGGGGACCGGGAGCGGGCCGGGGGGATGGGCGGGGGAGCGATGCACCTGCGCCGGGTCCTGGTGCATGCCAGCGGGTACGTCCAATCGCCCTACGCCGACCTGCTGCCACCGGGCGGCGACACCCGCGACACCCGGCGGATGGCGGCCGGGGAGGACGTCCCCGAGGCTCCGATGGCACCGACCCGCAAGCTGTGGCATTCCAGCCCCGGAAGCAGCGGGCGGTGAGTGAGCGGTGCGTGCAGCAGTGAGCCGGCCGGTGAGCACTCTAGGGTTGGCCTCGTGCCCGATGATCCCCTCCGCTCCCGTCGCTGGAGCCTGCGCACCGACCCGCGTTCCGCCGTCCGCACCGCCGTGGTCTGGGACCTGCTCGATGTCCTGGTGGTGGAGCGGGCCGCCGCCCTCGACCGGCCCCTCGATGTGGTCGACGTGGGAGGAGGCACCGGCGGGTTCGCGGTGCCGCTGGCCGGCCTCGGCCACCGGATCACCGTGGTCGACCCCAGCCCGGACGCTCTGGCCGCACTCCAGCGCCGCGCCGCCGACGCCGGGGTGGCCGAACGCGTCCGGCCTCTGCAGGGTGATGCCGGCGCGCTGGTCGACCTGGTCGGTCCCGGCAGCGCCGACCTGGTGCTCTGTCACGGTGTGCTGGAGTACACCGACGATCCGGCCGCGGCCGTGGCCGACGCAGTGGCAACGTTGCGCGAGGACGGCCTGCTCAGCCTGCTGGTGCTGCAGCGGCTCGGGGCCGTGCTGGCCAAGGCCCTGGCCGGTCGGTTCCAGGACGCCCGCCGGTTGCTCGACGACCCGCAGGGACGCAGCGCGGACAACGATCCGGTGCCGCGGCGCTTCGACCGGGCCGGCGTCCTCGCCCTGCTCGAAGGAGCGGGCGAGCTGCAGATCCGTGGGGTGCACGGGGTCCGCCTGTTCGCCGACCTGCTTCCCGGTGCGCTGGTGGACGGCGATCCGGACGCCGCGCAGGCTCTGCTCGACCTGGAACGTGCAGCCGGCAACCACGCCGGCCTGCCCGAGCTCTCCGCGATCGCGGCCCAGCTGCACGTGTTGGCCCAGGTCGGCCCGGCCGGGCACGCGGCCTCCTGACCGGGGGCGGGCGTGAGCCGGCGCCAGCTCGACCACACCCGCTGTCAGGACGACGGCCTGGGCGGTGACGACACCGGCTGCACAGTGCTGCACGTCGACATGGACGCCTTCTACGCCTCGGTGGAGCTGATCGACCGTCCGCAGCTGCGTGGCCAGCCGGTGATCGTCGGCGGGGGCGGTCGCAGTGTGGTGCTGTCGGCCACGTACGAGGCCCGCCGGCTGGGGATCCATTCGGCCATGCCGATGAGCCGGGCCCGGCGGCTCTGCCCCCAAGGCATCGTGATCGAACCCGACCATGCCCGGTACAGCCAGGTATCACACGGTGTGATGGAGATCTTCCGGACCATCACGCCGATCGTCGAGCCGCTCAGCATGGACGAGGCCTTCCTGGATGTCTCCGGGGCGCTGCGCCGGCTGGGCCCGCCGGCCAAGATCGGCCAATTGATCCGGGACCGGGTCGCCGACGAGCAGCGGATCTCGTGCTCGGTCGGCGTCGCCTCGACGAAGTTCGTCGCCAAGCTGGCCTCCGGGCGGGCCAAGCCCGACGGCATGCTGGTGGTGCCGGCCGTGCAGACGGTGGCCTTCCTGCACCGGTTGCCGGTCGGCGCGCTGTGGGGGGTCGGGGATCGGACCGAGGAGGCCCTGACCCGGCTCGGCCTGCACACCGTGGCCGACCTCGCGCACACCCCGGTCGCCACCCTGGAACGGGCCCTGGGCTCCTCGGGCGCCCACCTGCACGAGCTGGCCTGGGGCCGCGATCCGCGCAGTGTGGTGCCCGAGCAGGTGGAGAAGAGCGTCGGTGCCGAAGAGACCTTCGGCCGCGACGTGGACGACCCGCAGGTGGTGCTGCGCGAACTGCTGCGGCTCTCCGAGCGGGTGGCTGCCCGGCTGCGTGCGGCGGACATGATCGGACGCACGGTGGTGCTCAAGGTGCGCTTCGCTGACTTCGCCACCATCACCCGCTCGCGCACCCTGCCCGAACGCACCGACGTGGCCAGGGTGATCTACGCAACCGTGAGCTCCTTGTACGACGCGCTGGGGCTGGACCGGGCACGGTTGCGTCTGGTCGGGGTCCGGGTGGAGGGTCTGGCCGAGGCTGCCGAGGGGCATCATCAGCTCGCGTTCGACGAACGCGAGCGCGGATGGCGCGAGGCCGAGCAGGCGGTGGACCGGGCCGACGCCCGATTCGGCGCCGGCGCCGTCCGCCCGGCGACTCTGGTCGATCCCGCCATAACGGGACAAAGGCCCCCGACGATGCCTTGTGAGCCCTTTTCCCGGTCAAGTTGAGCGCCGGTTCGACCGACAGAGCGCGAGTCCGGGTTTCGCGCGGGCCCGCGCCGACTTATCCTGGTGTTCGTCGTGTGTAGTGCCCCTGGGAGGTCGTCGTGCCGCTCTCTGACAACGAGCAGCGTCTGCTCGAGCAGATGGAGCGCGCCCTGTACGCCGAGGACCCGAAATTCGCCTCGGCCATGCGGGGGGCTGCCCGGCGCTCCGGGTCGCTGCCCCGGATGGCGCTCGGGATCGCCGCGATCGTGGCCGGCCTGGTCGTTCTGGTGCTGGGCGTGGCCAACGGGAACGTCCTGATCGGCGTCCTCGGCTTCCTCGGCATGCTGGCCGGCACGGCCTATGCCTTCTCCGGGCGCCGCCGTCCGGGCCCCACCGGCGTGGTGACCCCCGGCGGCACCGTGCGCCCGGCCGCCGCCGGCAGCCGCCAGGCCAAGCCCGCCAAGGGGTCGTTCATGCAGCGCATGGAAGACCGCTGGGAACGCCGTCGCGGCCAGAACTGACCCTCCCCACCACCGCCCTGCCGGCACCCCGCCACTCACCGGTGGCTCATGCTCCGCGGGGCCGTCATTCCGGCTGGTTCGCGGAGCATGAGCCGAGTAGTCAGTGACGCCGGGTGGGGACGGTGAGTTGAGGGGTCGACTGGTCGGCCTCCTCCTGCTGGGCGGTGCGTGACCTGAGTGAGAGGCCTGCGGCGGCGCGGCGGCGTTGCCCGGTCAGCACGGCAAGGCCCGAGCGTGGGAACAGGCGCGCCCGCCGGCGCGATCGGGCGTCCAGCCCCGTCGCCACCGCGCCCACCACGAGGTCGCTGTCCGCCCGGGTCTGCGTGCGGATCTGATCGAGGTCGTGTGTCCCGGCGTCCTCGGGCGGGGCGTACCAGGCGTTCTCCACTCCCGTGGTAAGCCGGGTCAGCGCCTCCCGCTGCTCGCGGTCCAGGTGATGCTCGGCGGACAACCGGCTCAGCACCGCGCGCGGGGTCCAGGAACGAGCCCAGGCGACGCCGAGATCGCCGAGTCGGTCCCGCAGGTCGTCCCAGCCGGCTGCCGCCACCGCCTCCGGGCTGTGCGCGCCGGACCAGCGCCGGCGCCGGCTCAGCCAGGCGGCGATGGCCGGTGCCGCGGCGAACAGCAGTAGTCCGGCCAGCCCGCCGAGCCGCCGCCAAGGGATGGACTGCCAGAACGGAGCGGATGCGGCCTCGGCCGTGGTGGACTCCTCCGGGGCAGCGCGCCGGGTGGGCTCTGCTCCCGCGCCTGCCGAGGCGGAAGCGCTCGCCGAGGCGCCCGGGCTGGCCGGCGCCGGTGCCTCCGGCTCCGCGCCGGTGCGGGCGTATCCGGGCACGGAGGGCACCCGGGTGGCCGGCGTGGGCTCGAACCGCACCCATCCGGTGCCCTCGAAGTACAGCTCGGGCCAGGCGTGGGCGTCCTGCAGGCTGATCGTGTACTCGCCGGTGGCGCCTCTGACCCCGGGCAGGAAGCCCACCGCCACCCGCGACGGGATGCCCAACGTGCGGGCCATCACGGCCATCGTGGACGCGAACTGTACGCAGTAGCCCCGTTTGCCGATCAGGAAGGCCAGGACGGCGTCCTTGCCACTGTCGTCCGCGGCTGCGCCGGAGGCCTTCTCGTCATAGGTGAACTCACCGGAGGAGCGGAAGTAGTCCTGCAGCCTCAGCGCCTGGTCGTAGTCGGAGTCGGAGTCTTTGCCGGCCACCTGGGCCGCGATCTGGCGGATCCGAGGGTCGAGCTTGGCCGGAAGTCGGGTGTAGGTGGTGACCACGTCGTCCGGCGGAGGGGCGGCGGCGGCCAGCTGTTCGGGGGTGGGCAGGACTTCGCGGTGCAGTGCGGTGTACTCGGTCCGCTCGGTGGTCTGCCCGTCGCCGACCACGTTCAGCGAGGTGCTCTCATAGAGCCAGTTGCCCTCGATCAGTACCTGCGTCGTCGGGTAGGGCAGCGGCAGGTAGGTTTCCTTCAGTTCGAAGATCTTGATCTTGGTCTGGTGATCCTGGACGGTCACTCCGGTGCCCAGCCCGGGCGCCTGTGGCAGCCCCTCCTGCACCTTCTGCTTGCGGCTGATCGGGCCGGTGGACGGCGCCCAGCGCTCTCCGTCGAAGGTGTCGTCGGTGGCGATCCGCAGCGGGTCCGGGGTCTCCATGGTGGTGGTGTAGGTGATCACCGGAGCCGTGCTGCGCGAGGACAGGTTGCGGCGCAGGGTGAGAATCGGGTTGACCACGCTGATCTGACCGCGGCCGCGGCCCTCGCCGTCGCCGTTGCCGTTGGTCAGCAGTTGCTCGCCGACCCCCGGGGTGATCAGCGGCAGCAGGACCGCCACCGCCAGGGACACCGTGGCCACTCGCCGGCCTCCGCTGAGCGGCCCGCCCAGCGAGGCCCTGCTTCCTTCGGGACCGCTGCCCAGGATGCGCCCCCAGGCCCGGATCCGGTCCACCGAGTCCACCGCCACCAGGCCGAGGAAACCGACCGCGGCCAGAACGAAGTACGGCCAGCGCACCCCCTGCGGCAACACCGCGGCCGGCACGCAGTAGACGGCGAGTAGGGGCAGCCCGGCCACGGCCGGGCGCTCCAGGGACGCGGCGATCAGATCGACGGCGAAGGCGATCAGGGCGATGCCGACCGTGGCCAGGAGCACGATCCCGGGTCCGACCGGCACCGGGGCGCCCGACTCGCGAATGGTGGTCGTCCCCTCGGTCAGCAGCTCGCCCAGCCGGCTGAGCGCGCGAGGGCTCGGGATCAGCCCCAGGTAGGACTCCTCGCGGGCGAACAGGGTGGTGATGGTCACGGTGATCAGCGCCACCTGCGCCAGGGCGACCAGGGGCCACATGGTGGTGATCTGGCGCAGACCGACTCCGGTCAGTGCGGTGACGGCGGTGACCGTGAGGACCGGCACCACCCAGCCGAGGTCGGCGAACAGGGGCCGCAGGCTGAGCGCCGAGAGCAGCGTGGCGATCACCGCCGCGAGGGACAGGCGCACCTGCACGGAGTTGATCATCGCCCGGCTCCGGCGGCCGAGGCGGGGGCTGCTGCCGTGGCCGCGAGGCCGTCGGTGGAGGCGATGGCACGCTGCCAGGCCGGTGGCACGGAGTCCTGTGGGCCGACATCGGTGACCGCCCAGCCGGCGGTGCGCAGGATGGCGGCCGTCCGTTGCCGCTGGGCGTCCATCTCCTCGGCCACGGCGGGGGGCAGCAGGGTCCACTGCGGGATCCGCAGCAGCAGCGCGAGCGCGCTGGTGCCCGGACGGCGTCCGCCGGCCAGCGCCTTGGCCACGTCGTCGTCGACGTCGCCGAGCACTGCCACCACGAGTCCGTCTCCCTGCGAGCGTTGCAGCGCGGCGGTCGCCGCGGACAGGCCGGTCCCGTCCTCGAGCCGGGCCATGGCGAGCCGGTCCAGCAGCGCGCCGATGCCCGAGGTGCCGGACGGAGAGGTCCAGGCGGCGGGGGAGTCGTCGATCAGCAGCCGGACGGCGTAGCGCAGCCCGGACAGGTGCACGGCCGCCGAGGCCGCCGCCGAGACCGCCCACTCGTAGCTGGACGCCGGCCCCTCACCGCGGTGGGCCTCGCGCCGGGAGTCCAGGATCACGGTTGCCCGCATCTGACGCGGCTGCTCGTCGCGGCGAACCATCAGCTCACCGCGCCGGGCGGTGGAGCGCCAGTGCACCCGGCGCAGGTCGTCGCCGTAGCGGTACTCGCGAGTGGCGATGTCGTGCTCGCCACTGGCCGCTGCCGTGCCGTGCACCGCCTCCCCGCTGCCACCCCATTGGCCGCCAGTCGGTGCCCCGACGAGCGGCCAGGTCTGCGGAACCACGATCAGCGGGTCGGTGGCGGTGAATGCCCGGGTCACCTCGCACAGCCCGAACGGGTCCGACAGCTGCAGCCGCAATGGCCCGACGTCGTAGCGCCCGCGCAGCTGCGGGCGCAGGGCGTAGGTGACCGCGGCACGCCGTCCGCCCGGAAGCCTGGCCAGCACGAACCGCGGTGAGGGGCCCAGCGTGTAGGGCACCCGGTCTTCGGCCAGCAGCACCTGGGTGACCAGCCGGGTGAGGTTCTCCAGCTCGAGCCGCACCCGGGCCACCGTGCCGGCCACGACCCGGGGCGGGGTGATCGTGCGGACCAGGGAGAGACGGAACTGGGCCCGGCCCACCATCAGGGCGGCGCCCAGCGGCAGGGTGATCAGCAGAACGCCGACCCGCAGCAGGTCACGCTGGCCGAGGGCGAACGCACAGACTCCGGCGGCGACCCCGGCGGCGAGGAACGAGCGGCCACGGGTGGTCAGGCCGCTCAGCGAGGCGCGTAGCCACCCGGGAGGCCGATCGTTGTCCCTCGACGGCAGCCGCAGCCCCAGCATCAGGCGCCGGCCCTCGACCGGGGAACGGGGACCTGGCTCAGCAGCAGGCTCAATGCCTCCTCGGGAGTGCGCTGGTTGATTGCCGCGTCGGCGCTGGGCAGCAGCCGGTGGGCCAGCACAGGGTGCACCAGGGTCTGCACGTCGTCGGGGAGCACGTGGTTGCGGCCCTCGAGCAGCGCGTGCGCCTTGGCGGCGCGCAGCAGGTGCAGGGCCGAGCGGGGGGAGGCGCCCAGGCGCAGATCGGAGGAGCTGCGGGTGGCCCGCACCAGGGACACCACGTACTCCTTCACCGGGTCGGCGGCGTAGACGCCGCGGGTGGCCGCGATCAGCTGGCGGATGGTCTCCGCGTCGCACACCGGCGCCAGCGTGGACAGCGGGTCGTGCTCGCCGTGCCGGTCGAGCATCTCCAGCTCGGCGGCGCCGGAGGGGTAGCCCATCGACAGCCGGGCCATGAACCGGTCCCGCTGGGCCTCCGGCAGCGGGTAGGTGCCCTCCATCTCGATCGGGTTCTGGGTGGCGATCACGATGAACGGCGGCTGCAGCCGATAGGTGGTGCCGTCGACCGTGACGTGCCGCTCCTCCATGCACTCCAGCAGTGCGGACTGGGTCTTCGGGCTGGCCCGGTTGATCTCGTCGCCGACGACCACGTTGGAGAACACCGCGCCGGGCTTGAACTCGAAGTCGCCGCGCTCCTGGTTGAACACGCTGACCCCGGTGATGTCGCTGGGCAGCAGGTCGGGGGTGAACTGGATCCGGCGCACCGAGCATCCGATCGAGCGGGCCAAGGACTTGGCCAGCATGGTCTTGCCCACCCCGGGCACGTCTTCGAGCAGGAGGTGGCCCTCGGCGATCAGGACCGTCACGGCGAGGCGGACGACGTCCGGCTTGCCGTCGATCACCCGCTCGACGGCCTGGCGGATCATGCCCGTGGCATGCAGCAAGCCGTCCATCGACATCGGCGGGCTGGTCGTGGTCACCATGTCCTCCTTCGGCCGCGGACCCCTCCGCGACACCTGCGAACCGCCAGTCTCTCAGGCCCCACCCCCGATGGGCACAACGTCACGCAGTGCCCGTCCTGCGAGCGCAGCGTCACGCCGTGCTCGCCGGGGGTGGGTGCGTTGCCGCGCAGTCCTTCGTCTGCGATCACATCAGGTAAACGCGGACGGCGCCGCTCGAACGGGTCCCGGCCGTCGCTGGTGGGCACCACCAGATGATCGAGAGCCACTCCCCGAGGCCCCCACTTCGCCCCACCATGCTGTCCCGACGGCGTGTAGCCGCGCCCTAGCGCCCGTTTTGTCCAGTAATCGTTCACGCGGAGCCGAACTCGTCAGGCTGTCGACCGGCTAGGCCGCTCGATCTCCCCCACCCCGCCGTCGAGTCGCTGACCTGCGGAATCAGGTCTTCGGCCCAGCGGTGCACGCAGAATTCACCGTTGACGGTGGAGGGAAGTGGAGTAGAGTGGGGGCATCTGGACGGGCAGGGGTCGGAGGTGGGGGCGTGTTCCTGGGCACCCATACCCCCCGCATGGATGACAAGGGCCGGCTGATCCTGCCGGCGAAGTTTCGCGAGCAACTGGAGGACGGCGTGGTGGTGACCCGGGGGCAGGAGCACTGCCTCTACGTCTTCCCCGTCGCCGAGTTCCAACGCATCGCGGGCCAGCTGCGTCAGGCCCCGGTCACCAGCAAGCAGGCGCGGGACTACCTGCGCGTGTTCCTGTCCGGCGCCAGTGACGAGGTCCTCGATCGGCAGGGCCGGATCACGCTTCCCGTCACGCTGCGCACCTACGCCGGGCTCGACCATGAATGCGCCGTGATCGGCGCCGGCGAGCGGGTCGAGATCTGGGACGCCGGCAAGTGGGAGTCCTACCTGAGCGAGCAGGAGAGCGCGTTCGCCGAGCAGGCAGAGGAGGTCATCCCCGGCATCTTCTGAAGCAGTACAGCGTCCCAGTCACGTCAGCGGCGGTGAGGTCTCCAGCCGCCCGGGGTGTCCTGATGCACCTTCCCCGGTGTCAGGCCGCTCGGTCGGTGCGGATGGAGACCTGACCGCCGCTCCACGTCGCGTCACCGCGACGGGCATCAGGAGCCGCCAGGAGCACGGTCAGGTAGGTCGAAGGGTCGAGAGGGTCGAGATGACGGCGAACGGTGCGCCCGCGCAGGACCGGCATGTCCCGGTCCTGCTGGAGCGTTGCGTCGCCCTGCTCGCCCCGGCCCTCGAACGCCCGGGCAGCGTCGTCGTGGACGCCACTGTGGGCATGGGCGGGCACAGCGAAGCCCTGCTCGAACGGTGTCCGCACGCCGTCCTGATCGGCATCGATCGCGACCCGCAGGCGTTGGCCCTGGCCGCCGGCCGACTGGCCGCGCACGCCGACCGGGTGCACCTGGTGCACGCGGTCTACGACGAACTGCCCGAGGTGCTGACCCGGCTCGGGTTCGCCGAGGTCCAGGGCGTGCTGCTCGACCTCGGCGTCTCGTCCCTGCAGCTGGACGACGTTCAGCGCGGCTTCGCCTACGCCGTCGACACCCCGCTCGACATGCGGATGGACCCCGGCGCCCCATTGAGCGCGGCGGAGGTGCTGAACACCTACGCGGTCGCCGACCTGACCCGAATCCTGCGCGAGTACGGCGAGGAGCGGTTCGCCCGCCGGATCGCCGAGGCCGTCGTCCGCGAGCGGGCGATCCAGCCGTTCACCACCAGCGCCCGACTGGTCGACCTGGTCCGGGCTTGTATCCCCGCGGCCACCCGGCGCACCGGCGGCAACCCCGCCAAGCGCACCTTCCAGGCCTTGCGGATCGAGGTGAACGGGGAACTCGAGGTGCTCGAGCGCACCGTGCCGGCCGCCGTCACCGCCCTTGCCGTGGGTGGGCGGATCGCCGTCATGGCGTATCACTCGCTCGAGGACCGGATCGTCAAGCAGGTGTTGGCCCACGGCGCGCGCAGCACCACCCCACCGGGGCTTCCAGTGGAACTGCCCGAGCACGCACCGACCCTGCGCCTGCTCACCCGTGGCGCCGAGACCGCGGACGACGACGAGGTGGCCCGCAACCCGCGTGCCGCATCGGTGCGCCTACGGGCGGCCGAACGCATCCGCCACGCCCACCGGGTGGCCCCGAGGGGGAATGCCGCATGAGCACCGCAGGAGCAGTCCGGACGGCGCGCACCACTGCGCGCACCGCGATCGGCCGGCCGCCGCCCGCGCCCCGCCCCGGGTTGAGGATCGTCTCCGCCCCCGAGCACCTGCGCTCGCGGGCCTCACTGGTCGCGGCCTGCATCGCCCTGCTGGGGATCGGGCTGGTCGGCCTGCTCATGCTGACAGTGAGCCTGGGCCGGGGCGCCTACGAGATGGGTGCGCTCCGCCGCACCACCACGGAACTGGCCGAGCAGCGTCAGGCGCTGGAGGAGCAGATCGCCGCGGAGCAGGCGCCGCAGGCCCTGGCTGCGCGGGCACGGGCCCTGGGCATGGTGCCGGCGCCGAACGTGGCGATGATTCGCGGCAGTGACGGCGCGGTGCTGGGGACGCCCAAGGCTGCGGCCGCCGCCGCGGTGCGGGCTGCCCCGCCGGTCGCCAAGCCCTCCGTGGCGCCGTCCGTGAACCCGTCGGTCAACCCCGCGCCCAAGCCGTCTGCGGGAGCCAAACCCATTGCTTCCGTAGCTGCTTCACCCGGCACGCAGACGACCAGGACGCCCAAGTCGACCGCGGTGAAGAGCGCGACCACGAAGCCGGTGACCAAGCTGCCCGCGGCTAAGCCGTCGCCCGCGCGCTGAAGGGGGAGCGGATGGACCGCGAGGTGACGCCGCGTGCGCCCCGGCGCGCACCGGGCACCCCTGCGCAGCGCACGCCGCCGAAGCGCACCGCGCAGCCGCGCACGCCGCCGAAGCGTGCCGCTCCGCAGAAGCGTGCCGCTGCTCCGCAGAAGCGCTCGCCTGCTCCGCCCAGCCCTCCTCGCCCCCCCCAGGCCCGCCGCCCACCGCGGCCCCCGCGCCCCCCTGCCGATCCGCACCGCCGGATGACCGTCGGACTGGTGCTCATGCTGTTCGTGCTCAGCATGTTCGCCGGCCGGCTGGTGCAGCTGCAGGGGCTGGACGCCTCGGCCCTGGCCAGCGCCGCGCTGGACAAGCGCCAGGTGCGGGTCGACCTGCCTGCCCGGCGCGGGGCCATCACCGACGCCGGAGGCGCGGTGCTGGCCGAGACCGTCGACCGCCGCGACCTGCGGATCGACCAGACGCTGGTCCAGACGTACAAGAAGGGCGGCCTGCCGGGTGCTGCCGCCGACCTGGCCCCGCTCTTGCAGATGACCGTCCCCGCGGTCACCGAGAAGCTCACCGGTTCCTCCCGGGGCTCCTATCTGGCGCGCAACGTCGAGCCCGAGGTGGCCCGCGCGGTGATGCGCCTGGGCGTCCCGGCGCTGGATGCACCCCAGGCGAGTCGCCGGGTCTACCGCAACGGCGACCTGGCGGCCAACGTGCTCGGCTTCGTGGCGGCGGACGGCACGGCCTACGGCGGGGTCGAGGGGAAGTTCGGCTCCATCCTGTCCGGCGTGGCCGGCTCCATCACCTACGAGCAGGGTGCCGACGGCACCCGCATCCCCACCGGGGCGATCAGCCAGGTCGAACCCCGCGACGGCGGCAGCGTACGACTGACCATCGACCGGGACCTGCAGTGGAAGGCGCAGCAGTTGCTGTGCACGAAGGTCGTGGCGGTCCAGGCCGAGTCCGGCTCCATCGCCGTGATGGATCCCACGACCGGCCAGGTGCTGGCCCTGGCCACCTGCCCGACCTTCGACCCGAACGCCCCGAACAAGGCGCCCGAGTCGGCCCGGGGCAACAAGGCGCTGCTCGACGTCTTCGAGCCCGGGTCGACCTCCAAGGTGATCACCATTGCCGCGGCCCTGGAGGAAGGGGTCGCCCAGCCGCTCACCGAGCTGACCATCCCCAACCGGCTGAAGCGGGCCGACCGCAGCTTCCGGGACGCCGAGGAGCATGGGGTCGAGCAGCTCACTGCCGCCGGGGTGATGGCGAAGTCGAGCAACATCGGCACGATCATGCTCGGGGAGAAGGTGCCCGCCGCCACGATGGAGCGCTACATGCGCCAGTTCGGGCTCGGTGCCGCCACTGGGGTCGGTCTGCCCGAGTCGCCCGGCATCCTGGCCCCGGCGAGCACCTGGAACGGATCGCAGCGCTACACGGTGCTGTTCGGCCAGGGACTGTCCCTGAACACCCTGCAGGCGGCCCAGGTGTTCGCCACCATCGCCAACGACGGGCTGCGGGTCCCGCCGTCGGTGGTCTCCGGCTACACCGCGGCCGACGGCACCTACCACGCCACTCCGGCCGGGGCCCCGGTCCAGGTGGTCAGCGCCGCGACCGCCCGGACGGTGCGGCAGATGATGGAAGGCGTCGTGGTCGAGGGCGGTACCGCGGTGAAGGCCGCTGTGCCGGGTTACCGCGTGGCCGGCAAGACCGGTACCGCTCAGCGCGCGGTCAAGGGCGGATACAGCGGGTACACGGCCAGCTTCATCGGGATGGCCCCGGCCGAGGCCCCGGCCCTGGTGATCGCGGTGATCCTGCAGGACCCGGTGAAGGGCCACTACGGCGGGGAGGTGGCTGCCCCAGTGTTCAGCGAGCTGATGACCTACGCCCTCGCCCACCGCAAAGTGCCGCCGAGCACGACGAAGAGCCCCGAGATCCCGTCCACCTGGCAGTGACGGGTAGCCTCGCCCCGTGCCGATTCCCGGCGGACCACGCCCGTCACACCTGCCCGCACGGCGCCTGCCCGAGGTCGCCGACCAGGTCCAGGGAGCGATCCATGCCCCCACGGCCGGTGATCCCTCCGAGGTGATGGTGAGCGGGGTCAGCCTCAGCTCGCGCACCGTGCACCCGGGCGACCTGTACGCCGCGCTGCCCGGCCAGCGTGCGCACGGCGCCGACTACGCCGAGGACGCCCGCGCGGCGGGAGCCGTGGCGGTGCTGACCGACCCCGCCGGAGCTGATCGCGCCTCCGGCACCGGGCTGCCGGTGATCGTCGTCGAGGAACCGCGGGCGCGGCTCGGCGCGCTCGCCGCGTGGCTCTACGGCCGCCCGGCCGAACGACTGCTCACCCTGGGGGTGACCGGCACCAACGGCAAGACCACCACCACCTTCCTTCTGGATGGCGCGCTACGCCGGCTCGGCCGGCGCACCGGACTGGTCGGCACGATCGAGGTGCGGGTGGGCGCCGAGGCCGTCCCCTCCACCGGCACCACGCCGGAGGCGCCCGACCTGCACGCCCTGTTCGCGGTGATGGTCGAGCACCGGGTGGACGTCTGCTCGATGGAGATCTCCAGCCACGCCCTGGCCCAGCACCGGGTGGACGGGTTGACCGTCGACGTGGCCGGGTTCACCAACCTCTCCCAGGACCATCTCGACTACCACCACTCGATGGAGGAGTACTTCGAGGCCAAGGCGGTGCTGTTCACCCCGCCCTTCGCCCACCGGGCCGTGGTGTGCGTGGACGACGTGTGGGGCCTCCGGCTCGCCGAGCGGCTGGCGGACGGCGACGTGCCGCTGGTCACCGTCGCCTCGAGGCCCGCCACCACCCCCGCCACCAGCACCCCCGCCGACTGGCAGGTCACCGCCACCACCGTGCGCGACGGCGTCACCGTGGTCGTGCTGCGCACCCCGGCCGGTGACCCGTTGTCCTTGTCGCTTCCGCTGCCGGGGGACTTCAACGTGGCCAATGGGGTGCTCGCCCTGGCCATGCTGGTCGAGGCCGGGTTCGGGGCCCGGGCCGCGGCGATCGCCCTCGCGGGGGCCGGGTCGGTGCCCGGGCGGATGGAGCGGGTCGGCACCGACGACCCGGACCGCCGCCCCGGGGAGCCGCTGGCGGTGGTCGACTACGCGCACAGCCCCCACGCCGTGTCCGCCGCGCTGAATGCGTTGCGGCAGAACGCGAAACCGCTCGTCGTGGTGCTCGGCGCCGGTGGTGACCGGGATCGTGACAAGCGTCCGATGATGGGTGCGGCCGCGGCGGCCGTCGCCGACGTCGTGGTGGTCACGGACGACAACCCGCGCTCGGAGGATCCGGCCGCCATCCGGGCCGCGGTGCTCACCGGCGCCCGGGAGGCCGCCCGGACCAGCGGTGCTCAGGTGATCGAGGTCGCCGGCCGGCGCGCGGCCATCGCCGAGGGCCTGGCCCGCGCCTGGTCCAGCGACGGCGCCGGCGTGGTGCTCGTCGCCGGCAAGGGCCATGAGCAGGGCCAGGACGTGGCCGGCACGGTGCATCCCTTCGACGACCGTGCGGTGCTGGGCGCGGCGCTGGCCGAGCGGAGGAGCTCCTCGTGATCAGGTTGCGCCTGGAGGAGGTGGCCCAGGCCACCGGAGGGCGCCTCGCCGGGGGCGCCTCGCCCGACGCCGTGGTCGGGGGCGACGTCGTGATCGATTCCCGTGACGCGGGACCGGGCTCGCTGTTCGTGGCCCTGCCCGGGGAGCGGGTCGACGGCCACGACTACGCGGCGCGTGCCGTTCTGGCCGGTGCGGTCGCCGTCCTGGCCGGGCGGGAGATCATCGGACCGGACGGCGCCGCAGTGCCCACGGTGGTGGTCGCCGACCCGCAGGCCGCGCTCGGCCGGCTCGCCCGCACCGTCCGTGACCGGCTGCCCGAGCTGACCGTGATCGCGGTCACCGGGTCCAGCGGCAAGACCAGCACCAAGGACCTGCTCGCCGAGGTGCTGGCCGGGGCCGGCCCCACCGTGGCTCCGCGCAACTCGTTCAACAACGAGATCGGAGTGCCGCTGACCGCGCTCGGCTGCGACGAGCAGACCCGGTTCCTGGTCAGTGAGATGGGGGCCCGCGAGCCGGGCAACATCACCTACCTGTGCGACATCGTGGCGCCGCAGATCGGTGTGGTGCTGAACGTCGGTGCCGCCCACGCCGGGGTGTTCGGCAGCCGGGAGGTCACCGCCGCGACCAAGGGTGAACTGGTCGAGGCCCTGCCCGCCGACGGCCTTGCCGTGCTGAACGCCGACGATCCCGCGGTGGCCGCGATGGCCCCCCGCACCACGGCCCGCGTGCTGCGCACCAGTGCCGGCGCCGACGGCACCGCCGACCTCAGGGCAGTCGACATCGCCCTGGACGGCGAGGCCAGGCCCTCCTTCACCCTGCAGGCCGCGGACGGCGCAGCACGGGTGAACCTGCAGCTGCACGGGCGTCACCACGTCGCCAACGCGCTGGCCGCGGCTGCGGTGGCGCTCAGTCTCGGGATGGACCTGCCGCTGGTGGCGCGACGCCTCTCGGCCGCCCCGGCCGGCAGCGCCGGACGGATGAGGGTGCACCGACGCGCCGACGGGGTGACCGTCGTCGACGACGCCTACAACGCCAACCCCGACTCGGTCGCCGCTGCCCTGGCAGCCCTGGCCGCGATGACCGGCGCGCAGGGCCGAAGCTGGGCGGTGCTGGGAGAGATGCTCGAGCTCGGGCCGGACTCCCCGGCCGAGCATGCCCGGCTCGGCCGGCTCGCCGTGCAGCTCGGCATCCACCGGCTGCTCGCGGTCGGCCTCGGCGCCCGCGCCTTCGGCGACGGCGCCGGAGCGCTGGGGCCGGACGGCGCGCTCGCGGTCACGGATGTCGCCGCGGCCGAGGCACTGCTGAACGACCGGCTACGCCCCGGCGACGTGGTGCTGGTCAAGGCCTCGCGGGCGATCGGGCTGGACCGGTTGGCGGCCCGGCTGCTCGCCGGCCACCCGGCGTGCGAATCGGGCGATCAGCACAAGGAATCGCCGGGACGGGCGGTTATCCCGCTCCCGGAGGGCTCGGCGGGGCAGGATGACGCTGGCGCGAGCGGACTCGCCGCGGCAGGCGGGCCTCGGGAGGTCGGGTCGTGAAGGCAGTGGTCATCGCGGCCGCGGTCGCCATGGTGTGCTCGCTCTTCGGCACCCCGTTGTTCATCCGGTTCCTGGTCAGGAAGGGCTACGGCCAGTTCATCCGCGACGACGGGCCGACCTCGCACCACACCAAGCGCGGCACCCCGACCATGGGCGGAGCTGTGATCATCGCGGCGGTGCTCCTCGGGTACGGTATCGCCCACCTGTTCACCATGTGGACGCCGACCCTGTCCGGGCTGCTGGTGCTCTTCCTGATGGTCGGGCTGGGGTTCGTCGGCTGGCTGGACGACTACATCAAGATCTCCAAGCAGCGCAGCCTGGGCCTGCGGCCCGGGCCGAAGCTGCTCGGGCAGTCCCTGGTCGCGATCGTGTTCGCCGTGGTCGCCCTGACCCAGGACTACGGCGAGAAGCTCACTCCCGCCTCGACCAAGATCTCCTTCATCCGGGACCTGCCGATCGACCTGGCCTTCGCCGGGCCCGCGGTCGGGCTGGTCCTGTTCGTCGGCTGGGCCCTGATCATGATCGCCGGCACCAGCAACGGGGTGAACCTGACCGACGGTCTGGACGGCCTGGCCAGCGGCGCGACGGTGGCCGTCGCCGGGTCCTACCTGCTGATCGGCACCTGGCAGTCCAACCAGTCCTGCGAGCGCACGATCAGCACACAGTGCTACCCGGTGCGCGACCCGCTCGACCTGGCAGTGGTCGCCGCCTGCCTGCTCGGGGCCACCTTCGGATTCCTGTGGTGGAACGCCTCCCCGGCCAAGCTCTTCATGGGCGACACCGGCTCGCTGGCGCTCGGTGGGGCGCTCGCCGGGCTGGCCATCCTGACCCGCACCGAACTGCTGCTGGTGATCCTCGGCGGGCTGTTCGTGCTGATCCTGCTCTCGGTCGTGATCCAGGTCGGCTACTTCAAGATGACCCGGAAACGGGTGTTCCGGATGGCCCCGCTCCAGCACCACTTCGAGCTGGCCGGCTGGAACGAGGTCACCATCGTGATCCGGTTCTGGATCATCGCCGGCCTGTTCTGCGGCCTCGGCCTGGGCGTGTTCTACGCGGAGTGGGTGGTGGGCACCCAGTGAGCGCGCGCTCACTGGACGGGCTGACCCACGCCGGGGCGGACTGGGCCGGGCTGAACGTGGTCGTGGCCGGGATCGGCGTGAGCGGGTTCGCCGCGGCCGACGCTCTGGTCGAGCGTGGCGCCCGGGTTCTGGTGGTGGACGAGCGCGACGGCGACGGCGAGCGGGCCCGGGCCCAGGTGCTGGACACCCTCGGGGCCGTCGTGCGATTGGGCCCCGGCAGCACGTCGTCCGCCGCCGTCACCGACGCCGCCACGGCTCCCGACCTGGTGATCACCTCACCCGGATGGCGCCCCGATCAGCCCCTGCTGGCCGCCGCGGCGGCCGGCGGTGTCACCGTCTGGGGCGAGGTCGAGCTGGCCTGGCGGATGCGCCGGGCGCAGGGTGCGGCGCCGTGGCTGACCCTGACCGGCACCAACGGCAAGACCACCACGGTGAAGATGCTCGCCTCGATGCTGGGCGCCGCTGGGCTGCGGGCCACCGCTGCCGGCAACGTCGGCACCCCGATCCTGGAGGCGGTGCTGCACCCGCAGCCCTACGACGTGATCGCGGTCGAACTGTCCAGCTTCCAGCTGCACTGGTCGCACTCGCTGCAGCCACTGGCCAGCGCGTGCCTGAATGTGGCCCCCGACCACCTCGACTGGCACGGGTCGCTGGAGGCCTACGCCGCCGACAAGGGCCGGGTGTACGCCAACACCGAAGTCGCCTGCATCTACAACGTGGCCGACCCGCGCACCGAGCAACTGGTCCGCGACGCCGAGGTGATCGAGGGCTGCCGGGCGGTGGGGTTCACCCTCGGCGTGCCGGCGGTCTCGATGCTCGGCGTGGTCGACGACATCCTGTGTGACCGGGCCTTCGTCGCCGAGCGGCGCACCAGTGCCGCCGAGCTGGGCACGGTGGACGACGTCCGGCTCGCCTCGGGGGGCACACTGGCCCCGCACTCGGTGGCGAACGCCCTGGCCGCGGCGGGGCTGGCCCGCGCCTACGGCGTGCCGCCGGTCGCCGTCCGCAACGGTCTGCGCACCTTCACCCCGGACGCGCACCGGATCGCCCGGGTGGCCGAGGCGGCCGGTGTGGTCTGGATCGACGACTCCAAGGCGACCAACGCCCACGCCGCGGACGCCGCGCTGCGGGCGTTCGAGTCGGTGGTCTGGGTGGCCGGCGGGCTGGCCAAGGGCGCGGAGTTCGACGATCTGGTGGCCTCGCACGCCTCGCGGCTGAAGGCGGCGGTGCTGATCGGCGCCGATCGCGCCCTGATCGCCCAGGCGCTGGCGCGACACGCGCCGCAGGTCGTGGTGGTCGAGGTGGACCTCGATGACACTGATCCGGTGCGTCTCATGGAAGCGGTCGTCGACCGAGCCGCCGCGCTGGCGGGCCCCGGTGACGTCGTGCTGCTCGCGCCGGCCTGCGCCTCGATGGACCAGTTCGTCTCCTACGCCCACCGGGGCGAGGTGTTCGCCGACGCCGTGCGGCGCCGGGTCGGCGGCTCGACCGGCCAGACCGGCCAGGCCGGCGCGGCCGCGGAACAGGACGGCTGAGCCGTGGTCGCCGGATCCGTGCCGGCGGGCTCCCGCACCTCGGCGCGCGGCGCGGGCCGGGGCAGCGTGTGGCTGGCCCGGCTGGAGTCGCCATTGGCGGCCTACTACCTGGTGCTCGGCTCGGTGATCGCCCTGGTGGCGATCGGGCTGGTGATGGTGCTCTCCAGCTCCAACATCTTCGCCCTGCGCGGGCCGGCGGAGAGCTCCTATGCGATCTTCTCCAAGCAGGCGATCTTCGCTGCGATCGGCCTGCCCCTGGCCTGGGTCGCCTCCCGGACACCGATCGTCGTCTGGAAGCGCCTGGCCTGGCCGGCGCTGGCCGTCTCCGCGGTGTCCCTGCTTGCCGTGGCCGCGATCGGCAACGCGGTGAACGGGAACAAGAACTGGATCGCCATCGGGCCGGTCACCCTGCAGCCCTCGGAGGCGGCGAAGCTGGCGCTGGTGGTCTGGGCCGCCGCGGTGCTCTCCCGCAAGCACACCCTGCTCAGCCGGATCTCGCACGTGCTGGTGCCGGTAGTGCCCGGTGCGGTGCTGCTGATCGGCCTGGTGATGCTCGGTCACGACCTGGGCACCTCGCTGGTGCTCATCGGCATCACCGCCGGTCTGCTGTTCACCGCCGGCGCGCCGCTGCGGGTGTTCGTCGTCGGCGGTGGGGTGATCGGGGGCCTGGTCGCGATGGCGGTGATGACCAGCCCCAACCGGATGCAGCGGTTGGGCGCCTGGTCGGGCAGCGGCACCTGCGACCCGACCGGGAGCTGCTGGCAGCCCACCCACGGCCTGTGGGGGCTAGCCACCGGCGGCTGGTGGGGGGTCGGTCTGGGGGCGGGCCGGGAGAAGTGGCTGTGGTTGCCGGAGGCGCACAACGACTACATCTTCGCCACCATCGGTGAGGAGCTCGGGCTGGCCGGCACACTCGCCGTCCTGGTGCTCTTCGCCGCGCTCGGGGTCGGCCTGTTCCGGCTCGCCATCGCCAGCGAGGACCTGTTCGTCACCATCGCCACAGGGGGAGTCCTGGCCTGGGTGCTCGGCCAGGCGATCATCAACATCGGCACCGTGATCGGGCTGCTGCCGGTGATCGGGCTGCCGCTGCCCCTGGTCTCCAGCGGAGGATCGGCCCTGGTGATGACCCTGGTCGCCCTCGGCATGGTGCTGGGCTTCGCCCGCCAGGTGCCCGGGGCCCCCGAGGCGCTGGCCGCGCGGCCGAAGATGGTCCAGCGGTCCTTCGCGGTGCTGCCCCGGCGGGCCGCGGGCCGGGCCGCCGGCCGCGTGCGGCAGAGCAGCAGGCGACGGTGAGCCTGTCCGTGCTGCTCGCCGGCGGCGGCACGGCCGGCCACGTGGCGCCGCTGCTGGCCCTGGCCGACTGCCTGCGTCGCCGAGATCCAGGGGTGCGGATCACGGTGCTGGGCACCGCCGAGGGTCTGGAGGCGCGCTTGGTGCCCGAGGCCGGCTACCCATTGGCGTTCATCCCCCGGGTGCCGATGCCGCGCCGTCCCACCGCCGACCTGGGCCGACTGCCGGTGCGGCTGCGGGCGGCCAACCTGGCCGCCGCGGCCGCGATCACGCAGAGCCACGCGGATGTCGTGGTCGGCTTCGGTGGCTACGTCTCCGCCCCCGCCTACATCGCCGCCCGCCGGCTCGGGGTGCCGATCGTGGTGCACGAGGCGAACTCCCGGCCCGGGCTGGCCAACCGCGTGGGAGCCCGGTTCACCCCGCATGTGGCCTGCGCGTTCCCCGGCACCCCGCTGCGGGGCGCCCAGGTGATGGGGATGCCGCTGCGCCGTCAAATCACCACCCTGGACCGGGCACGGCTTCGGGCGGCGGGACTGGCCGCCTTCGACCTGTCCCCGGACCGGCCCACGCTGCTGGTCACCGGCGGATCCCTGGGCGCCCAACGGCTGAACGAGACGCTGGCCTCCGCCGCACCCGACCTGCTCGCCGCCGGCATCCAGGTGCTGCACCTGTCCGGGCGGGGCAAGCGGGTCGACCTGCCCGAGGCGTCCCGGCACGCCGGCGTCCCCGGAGACCGGCGCTACGTCGTCGCCGAGTACCTGGACCGGATGGACCTTGCCTTCGCGGTCGCCGACCTGGTGCTCTGCCGGGCCGGGGCCGGCACGGTGAGCGAGATCACCGCGATCGGCCTACCCGCCGCCTACGTGCCGCTGCCGGTGGGCAACGGCGAGCAGCGGCTGAACGCCCAGCCGGTGGTCGACGCCGGGGGAGGGCTGCTGGTGGCTGACTCCTCCTGTACCCCGGAGTGGGTGCGCCAGGAGTTGGTGCCGTTGCTCGCCGACCGCGCCGCGCTCGCGGCGATGGCCGCCGCTGCCCAGGCCTTCGGGATTCGCGACGGCGACGAACGGCTGGCCGACCTGGTCGAGCTCGCAGCGACGCAGCGGCCCCGTCCCGTCGACGAGGAGACGATCTGATGACCGATCAGCAGCGCGAGGAACCGGTGCCGGTGCGTGATCTCGGCGCGGTGCACTTCATCGGCATGGGCGGGGTCGGCATGTCCGGCCTGGCCCGGATGCTGCTCGCCCGCGGCGTCATGGTCTCCGGCAGCGACGCCAAGGACAGCCCCGTGCTGGCCGACCTGCGCGCGCTGGGCGCCCTGGCGCACGTGGGTCACCGAGCAGAGAACCTGGCCGGCGCCGACACGGCGGTCGTCTCCACCGCGATCCGGGCGTCCAATCCCGAGCTGGCCCTGGCCCGGGAGCGGGGGTTGCGGATCCTGCACCGCTCCCAGGTGCTGGCCTCCCTGATGGCGGGACGGCGCGCGGTGGCCGTGGCCGGGACCCACGGCAAGACCACCACCACGTCCATGCTCACCGTCGCGCTCGGGCACTGCGGCGCGGATCCCTCGTTCGCGATCGGCGGGGAACTCACCGAGGGCTCACGGGAAGTGGCCAGCGCCCACGAGGGCAGCGGCGACGTATTCGTCGCCGAGGCGGACGAGTCCGACGCCTCCTTCCTGCGCTACACCCCCATCGTGGCGATCATCACCAACGTGGAGGCCGATCACCTCGACCACTACGGCACCGCCGAGGCGGTCGAGGACGCCTTCGTCGCGTTCACCGATCGGATCGTGCCTGGCGGGGCGCTGGTGGTCTGCGTGGACGACGTCGGCGCGGCCAGGGTGGCCCAGCGGGCCCGCCAGCGCCGGGGCGATGATCTCACGGTGATCACCTACGGGCAGCGGGCAGGGGTCGACGTCCGCCTGGTCGCCCTCGCCCCGGCGGACGGCGGGGTGGCGGTCACCTTCCAGCCGCGGCCCGGCCTGGCCTTCGCCGCCCGGGAGGTGCCGGTGGTCCTGCGGGTTCCCGGCCGGCACAACGCGGCCAACGCCGCGGCGGCGTGGACGGCGGGTGCCTGGCTCGGGGTGGACGCCGCATGCCTGGCCGAGGGGCTGGCCGGATTCGGCGGCACCCGGCGCCGCTTCGAGCTCAAGGGTGAGGCCGCCGGGGTCCAGGTCCGCGACGACTACTCGCATCACCCGACCGAGGTGGCAGCCGCGCTGCGGGCCGCCCGCAGTGTCACGTCCGGCCGGGTGGTCGTGGTGTTCCAGCCGCACCTGTTCAGCCGGACCCGGATCTTCGCCGCCGAGTTCGGCCGGGCGCTGGGACTGGCCGACGAGGTCGTGGTGCTCGACGTCTACGCCGCACGGGAGGACCCCGAGCCCGGTGTGACCGGGGAATTGGTGTCCCGGGCCGTGCCGCTGCCGGCCGAGCAGGTCACCTTCGCGCCGACCCTGGACGACGCCGAGCGAGTGCTGCTGTCCCGGCTTCGCCCGGGCGACCTGGTGCTGACCATGGGGGCGGGTGACGTCACCGGCCTCGGCCCCCGCGTGCTGGAGGCGCTCGCGACCCAGGTGCCGCGATGATCTGGGCCGGCCGCGGCGCGACGGCGACCGCCCCGCCGCGGCGGGCCGCCTCCTCCGGCACGGCCGAGCGGTTCGCGGCCAAGGTGCGGTCGCGTCGCCGGCGCCGCGCGGCCTCTGCGGTGGCTGCGGTGCTGCTGGCGGTCGGGTTGGGCTGGTTGGCGCTGTTCTCGCCCTGGCTGGTGGTGGAGCAGGTGCGCATCGAAGGTCTCGACCGGGTTCCTGACGCCTCCGTGCACCAGGTGGTGGACGCCGAGGTGGGCCGGCCGATGGTGCTGCTCGATCCACAGGCCGTGGGCCGCCGGGTGGCCGCCCTGCCGCTGGTGCGCGAGGTCGAGGTGAGCCGGCGCTGGCCGGCCACCGTGGTGGTCGCGGTGCACGAGCGGGTGGCGGTGGCGGTGGTACCGGCGCCGTCGGGGGGCAGCGGCTTCCGGTTGGTGGACCGGGACGGGGTCGAGGTCGAGTCGGTGTCCAAACGCCCGGGCGACCTGCCCTACTTGGATGTGAACGTCGGTCGGGCAGGGCCCGCCGCGCTGGTCGCCGCGCTCGAGGTCCAGGCTCACCTGCCCCGGGCACTGCAGGCGCAACTGCGGGAGATCGGCGCCACCTCCCCGGACGGGGTCTGGTTCTCCGTGGGCAACGGCGCCAAGGTGACCTGGGGCGACGCGACCCGCGCCGAGGTGAAGCTGGCAGCGCTGACCGCCGCTGTGGCCGCCAGCCCCATGGCCGCCACGTACGACGTCAGCGCCCCCAGCGCTCCCGCCGTCGCCACCCGCACCCTCCGCGACCCCCTCACCCTCACCTGACCCGCCCCCAAAGACGGGCGCAACGTCACGCCGTGCCCGTCGTGCGGACGCAACGTCACGCCGTGCCCGCGCGGGATGGGCGTGAGGCCACTCGGTGCGGACGAGTCACCTGTTCGAGGAGCTCACGGCGCACGACCATGCGGTCTGGAACGGCCCGCGGTCGAAGGGCCCCGGCGTCGGCCACCGATCGACGATGGAGATCACGATGCGAGGAGGTGGCTGTGATGGCAGCCGTTCTGCTTCAACGTGATCTCCATCGTCGAAGCGGGAAGCGGGAAGCGGGAAGCGGGAAGCGGGAAGCGGGAAGCGGGAAGCGGGAAGCGGGAAGCGGAAGGGGCAGAGGGGAGCGGGAAGCGCGGCCGTGGGAAGCGGGGGAGGTCATTCCCCGTAGCCGATGCCTGCGCGCCAACTCATGGCGTGACGGCGGAATGCGTGCGCCGGCAGACCGAAAGCAACACGCCAGGCGCGGTCGTTGAATCGGCCTAGGGCCCCCCGTACGGTCACTGACCAGGACGAGGTTGACATAACTATAACCCTCTACCTGAGGGTGAGGGTTTGACGGGGGACCACGGGTTCCACGATCTGCGAGCGAGAGGCACCCGACGTGGCAGCACCTCAGAACTACCTTGCCGTGATCAAGGTCGTCGGCATCGGCGGGGGCGGCGTGAACGCCGTCAATCGCATGATCGAGGTCGGGCTCAAGGGCGTCGAGTTCATCGCGATCAACACTGATGCCCAGGCCCTGCTGATGAGCGACGCCGACGTCAAGCTCGACGTCGGTCGTGAGCTCACTCGTGGGCTCGGCGCCGGCGCCGACCCCGAGGTGGGCCGCAAGGCCGCCGAGGACCACGGCGAGGAGATCGAGGAGGTCCTCAAGGGGGCCGACATGGTCTTCGTCACCGCGGGCGAGGGCGGCGGCACCGGCACCGGCGGAGCCCCCGTCGTGGCCAGGATCGCGCGCTCTCTCGGCGCGCTGACCATCGGTGTTGTCACCCGTCCGTTCACCTTCGAGGGCCGCCGCCGCGCGACCCAGGCCGATTCGGGCATCACCTCGCTGCGCGAAGAGGTCGACACCCTGATCACCATCCCCAACGACCGGCTGCTGTCGATCAGCGACCGCAGCGTGAGCGTGCTCGACGCGTTCCGCTCGGCCGACCAGGTCCTGCTCTCCGGCGTCCAGGGCATCACCGACCTGATCACCACCCCAGGTCTGATCAACCTCGACTTCGCCGACGTCAAGTCGGTCATGCAGGGCGCCGGCAGCGCCCTGATGGGCATCGGCTCGGCCCGCGGCGAGGACAGGGCCATCCAGGCCGCCGAGACCGCGATCTCCTCGCCGCTGCTCGAGGCCAGCGTGGACGGCGCCCACGGCGTCCTGCTCTCGATCCAGGGTGGCTCCGACCTCGGGCTGTTCGAGATCAACGAAGCGGCCCGCCTGGTGCAGGAGGCGGCCCACCCCGAGGCCAACATCATCTTCGGTGCGGTGATCGACGACGCCCTCGGTGACGAGGTGCGGGTGACCGTCATCGCCGCCGGGTTCGACGGCGGTGCACCTGTTCGCCGCCGCGACGACCGTGCGCTGGGGCAGGTCTCCGGCCGGTCGGTGGGCGCCCCGGCCGGCAACGGCTACGCCTCCTCGTCGACCTCGGGCTCGGCGCCGTCCCAGCCGGATCGCCAGACGCCGCAACCGGTTTCGCAGTCGTCCGGCGCCTCCGCCCGGCCTCAGCCGCTGGACGCCGAGCCGCTGGAGCGTTCCTACGGCGGTCAGTACTACACCGAGCGCCCGGTGGGCGCACCGACGGTGGCCGAGCCGGTGCACTCCTCGCCGATCCTGCCCACCGCTGCCCCGGCGACTCCGGCCCCCGCGCCTCAAGCCCCAGCCCCTGCTCCGGAGCCCGCCCCTGTGGCCGCGGCACCGGCGTCCGCCCCTGGCGGCGCAACCGGCTATTCCAACGGTTCTGCCACCGAGGCCCCGCGGTCGGTCGATGTCTCCGCCGAACGGGTCGAGCGACCCGTCCGCACCCCGGCCCGCCCCGTGGTGCTGGACGACGACCTCGACGTGCCCGACTTCCTCAAGTAGGCGTGCGTCTGCTCGAGGTCGACCTGGGCCCGGGAATCCGGGCAGGTTTCACCCGTCGCGACGGCGGGATGTCCCGCCCGCCCTACGACGGGCTCGACCTGGCCCTGCACGTGGGTGATACCGCCGAAGCGGTGGCCGCCAACCGCACTGCGTTGGCGGCCGAGCTCGGTGCTCCGGTGATCTTCGGGCGTCAGGTACACGGCGTGCGCGCGCTGGCGATCACGGCCACCGACCGCATGCCCGCCGACCCGTTGCGCCAGGACGTCGCCGAGGCCGACGGCTGCGACGCCCTGGCGACTATCGACGCGGGTCTGGCGCTCGGCGTCCTGGTGGCCGACTGCGTCCCGGTCCTGCTCGCCGATCCGCAGGCGCGAGTGGTCGGGGTGGCCCACGCCGGGCGGGTCGGGCTGCTCGCCGGGGTGCTCCAGCAGATCCTGGGCCAGATGGTCTGCCAAGGGGCACGCATCGAGCAGGTCCGGGTCGCGCTCGGCCCGGCCGCCGGGCCGTGCTGCTACGAGGTCCCCGAGGCGATGCGCGCCGACGCGGCAGCGCAGATCGAGGCCGTGTTCGCGACCACGTCCCGGGGCACGCCCGCGCTCGATCTGCGTGCCGGCTGTCAGGATGTGTTGCGGGCGTCCGGCGTCGCCCAGGTGCAGAGCATCGGTGGCTGCACCATCGAGGATCCGCAGTCCTTCTCCTACCGGCGCGGCTCGCCCACCGGGCGATTCGCCGGCGTGGTACGACTCCTGCCATGACCGAGCAGGTTCTTCCCGCTGCCGGGCCGGCTCGGCTCGAGCAGTTGGCCACCTCGCTGGCTCGCGTCGAGCACCGCATCATGGCGGCCTGCCAGGCCTGCGGGCGTGAGCGGGGCGAGGTCCGGCTGGTCGTGGTGACGAAGACCCATCCGGCCTCCGACATCGCCCTGCTGGCCAAGCTCGGCGTGCGCGACGTGGGGGAGAGCCGCGACCAGGAGGCCGCGGCCAAGCACGCGGACCTGGCCGCCACCATCGGCGGACAGCTCACCTGGCACTTCATCGGGCGGCTGCAGTCCAACAAGGCACGCCACGTGGCCGCCTACGCCGACCTCGTGCACTCGGTCGACCGGGTCGGGCTGGTCGCACCGCTGAACCGGGGGGCGGAGGCGGCCGGTCGCCGCCTCGGCTGTCTGATCCAGGTCAGCCTGGACGGCGATCCCGGGCGTGGCGGGGTCGGTATCGGCGACATCGCCTGGCTGGCGGATGCGATCGCCGCCACCGACAGCCTCGACCTGCGTGGCCTGATGGCCGTCGCGCCGCTCGACATCGACCCGGTGGCTGCCTTCGCTCTGCTGCCGGCTCTGAGCGCCGCCCTGCAGGGTGCCCACCCGGGCGCGGTGATCGTGTCCGCGGGCATGAGCGGGGACCTCGAGGCGGCCGTCGGCGCGGGCGCGACACACCTGCGTGTCGGTACGGCGGTCCTCGGTGTGCGCCCACCCCTCGGGTAACGTCGCAACTCAGGGTGGCCGCAGCGGTGCACCGCGGTGACGGGGACGTCAAGTCAGATGCAGGGAGTAGCGATGGGCGGCGCATTGCGCAAGACCATGGTCTACCTCGGATTGGCCGAGGACGAGGAGCGCTACGACGCCTACGACGTCGACGACGACTTCCCAGGCGACCACGAGGACGAGTTCGAGCCCGAGTCGGCTCGCCAGGGCAGCTCCGAGAAGCGGGAGCCACGACGTGAGCTCGATCACGTCGACAACGCCCCCCGCGCGCCCGTGACTCCGATCACGCGAGGCCGGGTGGTCTCATCGATGCCGGCCAAGCAGGACCTGCACCGCATCTCTACCATCCACCCGCGCACCTACAACGAGGCCAAGACCATCGGCGAGGCCTTCCGGTCGGGAACGCCCGTGATCATGAATCTGGGCGACATGGACGACGCCGACGCCAAGCGCCTGGTCGACTTCGCCGCCGGCCTCGTGTTCGGCCTGCACGGCGCCATCGAGCGGGTGACCAGCAAGGTCTTCCTGCTGTCCCCGGCGAACGTCGAAGTCGCTCCGGCAGAGAAGGTCAAGGTGCCTGAGCGCACCTTCTTCAACCAGAGCTGACCCGTCCCGGAGGCGCGGCCCGTTTTTCCGGTCCGGCCGGCACTGATTCGCGCTCCGGCTGGCGATCACGCAAGATGTGAGAGTCACCTCACCCCCTCCGAACGGATCTCCCTGTGGACTTGGTCATCGGCCTGCCCCGGCTGGTCGTCTTCCTGTTCCTGCTGACGCTGATCGGCCGCATGGTTCTGGACTGGATCCAGGTCTTCGCCCGCGACTGGCGCCCGGCAGGGCCGGTCCTGGTGGTGGCCGAGGGCATCTACACGGTCACCGACCCGCCGCTGAAGGCCCTCCGCCGCGTCATCCCGCCGCTGCGGCTAGGCTCGGTGCAGGTGGATCTGGCGTTCACCGTGCTGTTCGTACTGGTGCTCGTTCTGATGAACGTGTTGCCTGGGTGACAGGAGATGTACGATCTGCGTTCGTCCACTCACCGTGCGTCATCTACGAGCGGCTGGCCACGGAGTTCGTTCTCTGCCGGTGCCATCCGATACGGTGACACGGCGATGCCGCACCGCCCGAGTCTCTCCCGCGAGGTGACCACATGGCTCTGACCCCCGAAGATGTTGTCAACAAGCGCTTTCAGGCGACCAAGTTTCGAGAAGGATACGACCAAGACGAGGTCGACGACTTTCTCGATGAAGTGGTGAACGAGCTTCGCCGCCTCAACGAGGAGAACGAAGACCTCCGCAACAAGCTCGGCTCCTGCGAGCGCCGCGTAGGCGAGCTGTCCCGGGCCTCCGTGGCCCGCGAGAGCATGCCCGAGCCCGAGGCGCCGGCCACCATTGCCGCCGCCGTCATGCCTCCGCCACCTGCCCCCGCACCGATGCCTGTCCCGGTGCCTCAGCCGGCGCTGGTCTCCGAGCCGATGCGCCCGGCGGCCCAGCTCGAGGCAGCTGCTCAGGGCCAGGGCCCAGAGGCGGCCGCAGGCATGCTCGCGCTGGCGCAGAAGCTGCACGACGAATACGTGCGCAACGGCGAGCAGCAGCGTGACCGGATCGTGAACGAGGCGCGTGAACACGCGCAGCGTCTCGTCCGCGAGGCCGAGGAGAAGCAGCGTCAGACCCTCGGCTCGCTGGAGCAGGAGCGGTCACTGCTGGAGCGCAAGATCGACGAGCTGCGCGCCTTCGAGCGTGAGTACCGCAGCCGTCTCAAGTCCTACCTGGAGGGGCAGCTGCGCGAGCTGGAGCAGAAGGCGGCTGTGGTGCCGAACCGCGGCCCGCAGGCCACCCTCCCGCCGGCTGCCGGAAACGGTGGGGCGCCTGCGTACAACGGGCCGCTGCCGAGCCGGGGCACCTACACGAGCGAGCAGACGCCCGAGCCGGCGCAGAGCTTCCCGTTCGGTGACCGGAGCTAGTCCAAGAACACCAGGCGATGCAGGACGGCGATGAGCGACCTCGAGCGGGAGAGCGAGGTCGACTCGTCGCCTTCCCTGCGTGTGCCCGGCAGCAGCCCCGCCTGGGAGACGGGCCGGTGAGGGTGACGATCCGGGTCAGGCCGGGTGCCCCCCGGGTCCAGGTGGGCGGAGACCTGGACGGCGCACTCCGGGTCGCAGTGACGGCCCGGGCGGTGGACGGCGTGGCCACGGAGGCTGCGCTCGAGGCGTTGGCCGAGGCGTTCGCCGTCCGCAGGAGGGCAGTGAGCCTGGTCTCAGGGCCGCGCAGCCGGACGAAGATCGTGGCGATCGAGGGGGACGAGGCGGCGCTGAGGACTCGGCTGGCTGTCCTGTGCGGACAAGGACGATGATCCCCGAGTTGCGCGAGGCGTCAGGGCCAGGATGATCGGGTCTCTTCTCACGTGGCGTGGTGCATTGAGGACCGAGCTGTTCGCGCCTATTCTTCCGTGACCGTCGATACCCGCGGCGCGGGTCGAGGAGGATCCGATGGCAGAGCGCAGGACGCTGGCCGGTGCTGCCCGGCGAGCCGTATCGGCGGTGCGTTCCACGGTCGCCTCGACGGGCAGGAAGACGGCGGCGAGCCCCTCGGCCGCACAGTCCGTACCGGTGACGAAGGCGGTTCCGGTGACGAAGGCTACTGCGGCGAAGAAGGCCGCCCCGGCGAAGAAGGCCACCCCGGCGAAGAAGGCCACCCTGGCGAAGAAGGCCACCCTGGCGAAGAAGGCCACCCCGGCGAAGAAGGCCACCCCGGCGAAGAAGGCTCCAGTGGTCACGGCTGCGGCGAAGAAGGCTCCGGCGGTCAGGGCCCCGCCAGGAAGGCCCCCGCCAGGAAGGCCCCCGCCAGGAAGGCCCCCGCCAGGAAGGCCCCCGCCAAGAAGGCCCCCGCCAAGAAGGCTGTCACCGCTGCAGCGCCGGCCTCGCACCTGGCTGTCCGCGAGGACGAATCACCGTGGACGACCAGCGAACTCGCCGAGGTGCGCACCGAGCTCGAGACCGAGATGAGCCGGCTGGAGAGCGATCTGGCCACCATCGAGAGCAACATCGCGGACGTGCTGCGGGACAGCGGTGACGGTGCCGGGGACGACCAGGCCGACTCCGGCTCCAAGGCGTTCGAGCGCGAACAGGGCATGACCCTGTTGGCGAACACTCGCCAGGCCCTGTTCCAGACCCGCCATGCCCTGGACCGGATCGACGACGGCAGTTACGGCGTCTGCGAGTCCTGCGGTCACCCGGTGGGCAAACTGCGGCTGCAGGCGTTCCCGCGGGCCACGCTGTGCGTGTCCTGCAAGCAGCAGCAGGAGCGCCGCTAGTCTGAGTGGTCCTCGACCACCCCTGGTGGCATGGCAGGCTGGTCCCACCATGGATTCCCCACCCGACCTCACCGCCATCGCCCGGCACTCCCGGTCCCGCCTGATCGTCCTGCTCGCCGTCCTCGCCGTGACCGTGCTGGTGCTGGACCAGACCACCAAGTCCGTGGTCGTGGCGCGTCTCAGCGAGGCCGAGCCGGTCTGGGTGATCGAGGGCTGGCTGCAACTGCACCTGGTGCGCAATCCCGGGGCCGCCTTCTCCCTGAGTACCGGTACGACCTGGCTGTTCACCCTGATCGCCAGTGCCGTGGTGGTCGTGATCATCAGGACGTCGCGCCGGATCGGCAGTCTGGCCTGGGCACTGGCGCTGGGTCTGCTGCTCGGTGGGGCGCTGGGCAACCTGACGGATCGGCTGCTGCGTGAGCCGGGGTTCGCCCGGGGCCACGTGGTCGACTTCGTCGAGTTCCGGCAGTTTCCGTTGACGGCGTTCCAGGTCTTCAACGTGGCCGACACCGCCATCGTGACCGCGGCGTGTCTGATCGCCCTGCTGGCCGTGCGCGAGGTCCCGCTGGAGGGGCGGCATGGGTGAGCGCCGTGCGCTGCCGGTTCCGGACGGGTTGGCCGGGGAACGGGTGGACGCCGGGCTTGCCCGTCTACTCGGCCTCTCCCGGACCGCGGCGGCCGAGCTCGCCGCGACGGGCGCGATCACCCTGGACGGGCGGGTGGCCTCGAAATCCGATCGGCTGATCGCCCAGGCCTGGCTCGAGGTCGACCTGCCCGACCCCCGGACGGGCCCGGAGGTGGTTCCCGAGGCGGTCGAGGGACTACTGATCGTGCACGACGACGACGACATCGTGGTGATCGACAAGCCGGTCGGCGTGGCCGCGCATCCCAGCCCCGGCTGGTCAGGCCCCACCGTGGTCGGGGCGCTAGCCGCGACCGGCTATCGGATCGCCACCTCCGGGGCGGCGGAACGTCAGGGGGTCGTCCACCGCCTCGACGTGGGCACCAGCGGGTTGATGGTGGTGGCCAAGAGCGAGATTGCTTACTCCCGGCTCAAGCAGGCCTTCCGGGAGCGCACGGTGGAGAAGAACTATCACGCGGTGGTCCAAGGCCACCCCGATCCGCTGACCGGCACCATCGACGCGCCGATCGGGCGGCACCCGGTACAGGACTACCGCTGGGCCGTGGTCGCCGGCGGCAAGGAAAGCGTGACCCACTACGAGGTGATCGAGGCCTTTCCAGCGGCGTCCCTGGCCGAAGTGCACCTGGAGACAGGGCGCACCCACCAGATCAGGGTGCACTTCTCGGCGCTGCACCACCCGTGCGTGGGTGACCTGACCTACGGCGCGGACCCGTCACTGGCCCGCAGGCTCGGCCTGGAGCGGCAGTGGTTGCACGCCGTCCGCCTGGCCTTCGGGCATCCCGGCACCGGTGAGCAGGTGGAGTTCACCAGCGCCTACCCGGCCGACCTCGCCGCGGCCCTGGAACGGCTCCGGGCCGTCTGAGCGGCGTCGCGCGGACCCCGGGTGCCCACGTGGGGCCTACCAGCCCGGCGGTGCCCCGGTGAAGGCCCCACTGCTGCCTTGCTGCTGGCTGAACAGGTAGACCAGCACCCCGACCACGATCAGGCCGGCCACCACTGCAGCGGCGATCTTGGGAATGCTGTACGGGCGGTCACCGATCACCTGGCCGGTGTAGGCGTTCACGAACACCTGGTAGGACTTGCCGCCGTACAGGTAGGCGGCCACCCAGACCGGGAGCAGCATCAGCTTGAACAGCAGGTCCCCGTAGCGGGTGTCCATCGAGTGCACCTGCTGTTCGTCGCCGCCGATGTCGGCCCGGCAGTCGTCGAGGATCACCGTGCGCATCTGCTGCTTGGCCGCCTCCAGCCCCTGATCGGGCTGCACGTCGTAGCGCAGCGTCTGGTACCCGGAGAGGTAGTCGGGCTGGTACGGGGTGGCGTTCGACAGGGCCCAGGGCGCCAGCTGTGCGATCTGTTCCGGTGCCAGCCGGCTGGTGGCCACCACCACCACGTCGTCGAACCCCCGGGCGACGCGGCCCGAGGCCGGCCACCATCGGGTTTTCATCACCGTGCGGGTCTGGCTCTGCGGCCGGCCGTCGACCATGACCGTGTAGTGCTCGGTCTCGAAGTAGTGCTCACCGCGCAGCCCCGAATAGTGGGTCTGGGTCGAGGCGTCGAAGGTCCAGTGCGGCAGGTAGGTGCCCTTGAGCGTTTCGGTGGTGCTGACCTTCTTCAACCTGTTCGGCGCGAACATTCGCGACCCCACCCACCCGCGGACGGCGTCCTGAGCACCTCGGCGGTCGACCGTGAACGGCACGATCCCCTCGGGCACGATCTGCTCGCTCGGGTTCACGTCCGCCACGATCGGCGTGCCGCAGAACTGGCACAGGGTGGACAGGTCCTCGGTCTCCAGCTGGGCCGCGCACTTGGGGCAGGTCAGCACATGCGCTGCCAGGCGCCCGGTGGGCTTGATCGGCGAGGACTGCCACGAGATGAAGTCGTGCTCGTCGATCACCTCGTCGACCTTGACCACGTCCTGCTCGACACCGCAGTAGGGGCACTTCAGTGCCCCGGCCCCGGCCGAGTACTCGAGCCGGGCGCCACAGTTCACACATGGGAACGTGCGCACACCCACCGGCGCGGAGCCGCCCTCGCTCACCCTCGTCGTTCCGGCGTCAGAGGGGCGGATCCTGGCGCGGGGTCAGCGGGTCCGCGGCCTCCGGAGCCGGCGCGGCCTCGGCCGTCGGAGCGGGTGCGACCCCAGCGGGTGCGGCCGGGGGCAGGGGCGGCGGTGCGATCGAGAGCACGGGCGCCAGCGCAGCGATCTCCTTGGCCGGCTGCCACTGCTCCATGCCGGCGGTCCAGACCAGCGTCTCCGGGGTGAGCATGCCGGCGGTCACCTTCTCGGGCAGCTGCGGCCCCTCGAACGGCCCGTGCTGCTGGCCGTCCACACCGAGGAACCACTGGGTCACCGGCATCGGCGGGGGAACGGCGGCAGCAGGGGCAGGTGCAGCAGCCGGAGCTGGCGCCGGTGTGCCGCGCAGCTGCTCGGCCATCCGCTGCCCGACAGCGATACCTACGCCCATCCCGATGCCCTCGGCACCGCCGCCACCAGGGTTCTTGGCGGCGTCCTCGATCGCCTCGGCGGTCTGGAACTTCGTGTACTGGTCCAGGTCCCCGACCACGCCCATCTGGGTGCGCTTGTCCAGCGCGGCCTCGACCTCCGGCGGCACCGAGATGTTCTCGATGATGAAGGTGGGGATGGTGATCCCGACGTTGGCCAGGTCCTCGGAGAGGATGCCGGCGATCCGCTGCCCGATCACCTGCTGCTGCGCCGACAGGTCGAGCATCGACACCCCGGCCGTGGCCAGCGCGGTGCCCAGCTTGCCGACGATCATCTGGCGCAGGTAGTCGGAGACCTCTTCGGTGCGGAACTGCTGGTCGGTGCCCGCCAGCTCCTTGAGCAGCTTGCCGCCGTCGGTCACGCGCACCGAGTAGGCGCCGAAAGCGCGCAGGCGCACCATGCCGAACTCCGGGTCCCGCACGATCACCGGGTTCTGGGTGCCCCACTTGAGGTCGGTGAACTGGCGGGTGTTGATGAAGTACACCTCGGCCTTGAACGGCGACTCGAAGCCGTACTTCCAGCCCTTGAGGGTGGTCAGGATGGGCAGGTTCTTCGTCTCCAGCGTGTGCGTGCCCGGGGTGAAGACGTCGGCGATCTGACCCTCGTTCACGAACACCGCGGTCTGCGAGTCCCGCACGACCAGCTGGGCGCCCATCTTGATCTCGTTGTCGTGCCGGGGGAACCGCCACACGATCGTGTCCCGCGAGTCGTCCAGCCACTCGATGATGTCGATGAACTCGCCGCGGACCATGTCGAACAGTCCCATGGCCAACCTCCAAGATGCCGGCACCCTCCCGCAGAACGGGCTCGTGGCGATGCTAGTGCGTGATCAGTGACTTGGCGTGCCCGGCACCGCTCGGCACCTGCCCCGGCACCCTCCCGGGCACGGAACGACACGCCCTGGGGCCTGCGCGCCGCTCGTGTCGTGACCGGCATGTCGGTGGGCCGACCTAGACTTGGCCCCGCACGTCGACCACCCGCCCTTCGCAGCACCAACGGTGTTCTTGAAGACAGCGGCTTCCCCGGGTCAACGGCGCGAGGCCGAGCTGTTCCCTGCCCGGGTGAGGGAGAACACACGCATGTCGTCGGGTCCGTCGAGCAACGACTCGTTCGTGCACCTGCACGTGCACACCGAGTACTCGATGCTCGACGGCGCGGCCAAGATCGACGATCTCTTCGCCGAGGCCGAGCGGATGGGCATGCCCGCCCTCGCCACCACCGACCACGGCTTCCTCTACGGGGCCTACGAGTTCTGGAAGAAGGCCAAGAAGTACGGGGTCAAGCCGATCATCGGGGTCGAGGCCTACCTCACGCCCGGCACCAGCCGGTTCGACCGCACCCGGGTGCGCTGGGGCGAGGCCGGGCAGGACGACGTCTCCGGCGGCGGCGCCTACACACACCTCACGCTGCTCGCCCGCACCACGGCAGGCATGCACAACCTGTTTCGGATGTCGTCGTTGGCGAGCCTGGAGGGGCACTTCTACAAGCCCCGCATGGACCGCGAACTGCTCAACACCTACGGCGAAGGTCTGATCGCCACCACCGGCTGCCCCGGTGGTGAGGTGCAGACCCGCCTGCGCCTGGGCCAGTACGACGCCGCCCGGGAGGCCGCGGCCGAGCTGCGCGACATCTTCGGCGCGGAGAACTACTACTGCGAGCTGATGGACCACGACCTGCCGGTGGAGAAACGGGTACGCACCGACCTGCTCCGCCTGGCCAAGGACCTCGGCCTGCCGCTGATGGCCAGCAACGACCTGCACTACACCCGCGCTGAGGACGCGCAGGCGCACGCCGTCCTACTGTGCGTGCAGTCGGGCTCGACCCTGGCCGACCCGAAACGGTTCAAGTTCGAGGCCGACGACTTCTACCTGAAGTCCCCGGCCGAGATGCGCCACCTCTGGCGCGACCTGCCCGAGGCGTGCGACAACACACTGCTGATCGCCGAGCGGTGCGAGGCGAACTTCACCGAGGGCAGCAACCTGATGCCGCGCTTCCCTGTGCCGGAGGGGGAGAGCGAGCACTCCTGGTTCGTCAAGGAGGTCGAGCGCGGTCTGCACCGCCGCTACCCGGGAGGCATCCCGGCGGACGTGCGCAAGCAGGCCGACTTCGAGGTCGACGTCATCTGCCAGATGGGCTTCCCGGGGTACTTCCTGGTGGTGGCCGACTTCATCAACTGGGCCAAGGAGCAGGGCATCCGGGTCGGTCCTGGCCGAGGCTCGGCAGCCGGGTCCCTGGCCGCTTATGCGACCGGCATCACCGACCTCGACCCGCTGCAGCACGGGCTGATCTTCGAGCGCTTCCTCAACCCCGAGCGGGTCTCCATGCCCGACGTCGACGTCGATTTCGACGAACGTCGACGCGGCGAGGTCATTCGCTACGTGACCGAGCGCTACGGCGAGGAGCGGGTCGCTCAGATCGTCACCTACGGCACGATCAAGGCAAAGCAGGCGCTGAAGGACGCCTCCCGGGTGCTGGGGTACCCGTACTCGATGGGCGACAGGCTGACCAAGGCGATGCCGCAGGCGGTGATGGGCAAGGACATCCCGCTCTCGGGGATCTTCGACTCCGCCCACCCGCGGTACTCGGAGGCGGAGGAGTTCCGCCAGCTGCACTCCTCCGATGCCGACGTCGCCAAGGTGGTCGAGACCGCCCGCGGGCTGGAGAACCTCAAGCGCCAGGCGGGGGTGCACGCCGCCGGTGTGATCATGTCCAGCGAGCCGCTGATCGAGCACGTGCCGATCATGCGTCGCGAGCAGGACGGCGCGATCATCACGCAGTTCGACTACCCGACCTGCGAGACGCTCGGCCTGCTGAAGATGGACTTCCTCGGCCTGCGCAACCTCACCGTGATCGACGACGCGCTGAAGAACGTGATCGCCAACGGCAAGCCGGCGGTCGATCTGGACCAGCTCTCGCTCACCCTTGACGACAAGGCCACCTACGAGTTGCTCGCCGCGGGGGACACCCTCGGGGTGTTCCAGCTCGACGGCGGGCCGATGCGCTCGCTGCTGCGGATGATGCGCCCGGACCACTTCGAGGATATCTCCGCCGTGCTGGCGCTCTACCGGCCCGGCCCGATGGGTGCGAACTCGCACACCAACTACGCGCTGCGCAAGAACGGGCAGCAGCCGAACACCCCGATCCATCCGGAGCTGGCAGAGTCCCTGTCCGAGATCCTCGACTCCACCTACGGCCTGATCGTCTATCAGGAACAGGTGATGGCGATCGCCCAGAAGGTGGCCGGGTACAGCCTGGGCAAGGCCGACCTGCTCCGCCGGGCGATGGGCAAGAAGAAGCGCTCGGTGCTCGATGCCGAGTACGTCGGCTTCAGCGAGGGCATGAAGGCCAACGGCTACTCCGACGAGGCGATCAAGACGCTGTGGGACATCCTGGTCCCGTTCTCCGACTACGCCTTCAACAAGGCCCACACCGCCGGCTACGGGCTGGTCTCCTACTGGACCGGCTATCTGAAGGCCAACTTCCCCGCCGAGTACATGGCCGCGCTGCTGACCAGCGTGCGCGACGACAAGGACAAGTCCGCGCTGTACCTCAACGAGTGCCGCCGGATGGGCATCAAGGTGCTCCCGCCGGATGTGAACTCCTCCGCCGCCGACTTCACCCCTGTGGGGGAGGACATCCGGTTCGGGCTGACCGCCATCCGCAACGTCGGGGCGAACGTCGTCGACGCCATCGTGGCCGCCCGCCGGGAGCAGGGCGCCTACTCCTCCTTCGAGGACTTCCTGCGCAAGGTGCCGATCGTCGTCTGCAACAAGCGCACGATCGAGTCGCTGATCAAGGGCGGTGCCTTCGACTCCCTCGGCCAGCCGAGGCGTGGCCTGGTGGCCGTGCACGAGACGGCGGTCGAGGCTGTGGTCAGCGACAAGCGGCAGGAGGCCGTGGGGCAGTTCTCCCTGTTCGGCGGCCTGGACGCTGACGGCCCGACGCTGTCCGTCGTCCCGCCGGTGCCCGAGGGGGAGTGGGACAAGCAGACCCTGCTCGCCAGCGAGCGGGAGATGCTCGGGCTGTACGTGTCCGACCACCCGCTGTTCGGGCTCGAGCACATCCTGTCCCGTGAGGCCGACTGCTCGATCTCGGTGATCAACGCCGACGAGAACCGTCCGGACGGCGCTCCGGTCACCATCGCTGGAATGATCAGCTCGCTGCAGCGCAAGATGACCAAGAATGGAAACCCCTGGGCGATCGCCACTGTCGAGGACCTGGACGGCGCGATCGAGGTCCTCTTCTTCCCGCAGAGCTACCAGACGGTCTCCCACGTCCTCGCCGAGGACCTGGTGGTGGTGGTCAAAGGCCGGCTCAATCGGCGTGACGACGTGCCGACCGTGTTCGCTCAGGAGTTACGCCTGCCTGACCTCGACCAGGGAGAGCACGGGCCCGTCGTGGTCTCGATGGCGCTCACCCGGTGCACGCCTCCAGTGGTGGAGCGGCTCAAGGACGTCCTGGCGACGCATCCCGGCCCCACCGAGGTGCATCTCAAGCTCATCCGCACCGGCAAGGCGACGCTGATGCGCCTGGACGACGGGCTGAGGGTGACTCCGTCGCCGGCGTTGTTCGGAGACCTGAAGGCGCTGCTCGGGCCGCAGTGCCTGCTCTGAACGCACTCGGAGCCACGCTCTGAACCGGCTCTATGTGCCGGCGGCGTGGAGGTTCTTCACGTTGTTCCTGGAGATGCCGATACCGAATGGGCGAAAGCCGGTGCCGGTGAGCCACGGATGCCAGGATGTGCCCTCGGTGGTGGTTTGGGCGGTGATGGCCGAACCGTGCCGATGGTCCGTTACTACTCGAGGGAATGAGATGTCGACCGATCCGAATCAGCCCTATCCGGGCGGCCAGTATCCGAACGCCGGGCAGTACCCCAATCCTCCGCAGTACCCGAACCAGCCCCAGTACCCGGCTGCCCCGCAGTACCCGGCTGCCCCGCAGTACCCGGCTGCCCCGCAGTACCCGGGGCAGGCCCAGTACCCGGCTGCCCCGCAGTACCCGGGGCCGGCCCGGTACCCGGTCGGGCAGGCAGAGGTGCTCGGCGGCACCTACCTGCCGGAGGCTCGGCGCCCGCGCCGCAAGGGCACGGTCGCCGCAGTGGCAGCAGTAGTCGGCGTGGCCACCCTGGGCGCCGGGGGGTACTTCGCGTACGGGCTGGTCGGCGGCACCGGTGACCGGGCTGACGCGATGCTGCCGGCGAACGCCGTCGCGGTCCTCACGGTCGACCTCGACCCCTCCGTGTCGCAGAAGGCGGGGGCGATCCAGTTCGCCCGCAAGTTCCCCCGGAGCAAGGACCTGGACTGGGACGCCGCGGACAAGGACCCGCGCAAGTGGGTGTACGAGCAGATCGCCAAGGACGAGCCGACAGCCCCGGCCTGGAGCGAGGTCCAGCAGTGGCTGGGCAAGCGTGCCGGTGTGGCCGTGCTCGAGCCGGAGGCGGGCGCGAAGGACCCGACCGTGGTCGTCGCGCTGCAGGTGACCGACCAGGCGAAGGCCAAGGCGTCGCTGGCCAAGCTCGATGGTGCCGAGGGGAAGAAGGCCGGCATCGCCGGTGAGGGCGAGTGGGTCCTGGTCACCGAGACCCAGGCTCAGGCCGACGCCGCGCTGGCCTCGGCCAAGGACTCCCCGATCTCGGACGCCCCGGTCTACAGCGCCGACATGCAGGCGCTCGGGGGCGAGGGCATCGCCAACGTCTGGGTGGACTACGCCGGCCTGGCCACGATGAGCGACGCGCTGAACGCCTCCGGCGACACCTTCTCCTCGGGTGCGGCGTCGCTGGCAGGCATGCCCGGCATGAAGGGCCACGGCGCCACCACGCTCCGCTTCGACGGTGCGGCGTTGGAGCTGGTCGGTTCCTTCCGCGATCTCACCCAGGCGGCGATGCCGTTCGCCGGATCGAGCACAGTCGAGGTCTCGGCTCCGGCCGAGGTCATCGGCACGTTCAGCGTCGGTGGCCTCGGTGAGCAGTTGGCGGCGCAATGGCAGCCGATCCTCGACCAGCTCAACGATTCGGGAGTCGCCGGCGAGAAGGCGACCTCGGCCGAGCTGGAGGCCCAGACCGGGCTGAAGCTGCCCGGCGACCTCAAGACCCTCTTCGGGGAGCAGTTCTCCCTGGTCGTGGCCGGTGACGAGGCCGAGCCGAGCGTCGGCCTGAAGGTGAGGAGCGCCGACCCCGACCTGCAGGGTGCGCTCGACCGGCTCACCGCCTTCACCACGGATCAGATGGGCACCGAGCTCGCCCCCACCGCGATCCCCGGCGGCTATGTGCTGAACTTCGGCACCGCCGTCCCCGGCCTCGAGGGGGAGGGCACGCTGAGCTCGGCGGCTGCGTTCACCGACGCGGTTCCCGAGGCGGGCAAGGCCTCGGCCGTCGCCTACGTCGACATCGCCAGAGCGGTGAAAGCCTTCGGCACGAGCATGTCCGAGGAGGACCGGGCGAACATGGCGCCGCTGCAGTCGTTCGGCTTCTCGGCCTCGCGTGACGGCGACACCGGCTCCAGCTTCACCCTGCGGCTGACCACGAAGTAGCCGCTGCGCCCCCACCACGGCGTCGCCGACCGGCCCCACCCTGTCCGTCTGCCCCGACGATCCGGGGCCCGGTCTAGGGTGGGGCCATGTCGCTCTCGGGGGTCTCCGCAGCCGGGGTGAGCGTCTCCCCGCGGCCGGGGCATCCGGTGCGCACCCCCCTGCTGTGGGTGTTGTCGGGCGGGGCCCTGCTCGGCCTGACCTGGCGGCTGGCGCTGCCGGTCGCCCGGGCGATCAGCGACCAGGGCGAGACCGAGGTGGCCGGCGACGCCTCGTTCTTCCTGCTCGCCACCGTCGCCGGGCTGATCACTGCGATCGTCCTGCTGCGCCGTCCCGGGGTCACGCCCGCGCTGCGGCTCGGAGTGGTCGTGGCCATGTCCCTGGTCGCCTCAGTGCTCGCCGTGGGGCTGTCCTGGTTGCTCGGCGGACCCCTGCCGGCCGCCAGCGGGAACCTGCTCGTCTGGCCGGCGTCCACGGCGTTCTGGGTGGCAGCGATGACGATCTCCAGGCTGCTGTTCCGAGCGGCCTAACTAGCGCCGACGAGCGAAACGCTTGTCAGGTGAGAAACCAGCGACCTGATCGAACGCCAAGTCCTTACCCAGCCCCGTTGAAACGATCTAGCATGAATCGCATGTCAGCTGCCTCCGCCCCCTCCGCCGTCATCGACCGCGAGGGCTTGAGCGCGCTCATCGCCGCCGAACGGGCCGCCTACGCCGCGGCGCATCCTCGCTCCCGCGAGCTGTTCGAGACCGCCGATCACCTCTTCGGGCGGGTGCCCATGACCTGGATGAACAAATGGAGCGGCGGCTTCCCGCTCTACCTCGCCCGGGCCACTGGCAACCGGGTGAGCGACGTCGACGGGCACACCTACGTCGACTTCGCCCTCGGCGACACCGGGGCGATGGCCGGGCACAGTCCCCAGGCCACCGTCGAGGCGGTCACCCACCGCCTCAGGGACCTGGGCGGGATCACCACCATGCTGCCGACGGCGGACGCCGAGTGGGTCGGCGCGGAGCTGTCCCGCAGGTTCGGGGTGCCGCTGTGGTCGTTCACGCTCACCGCCACCGACGCCAACCGGTGGGCGATCCGGCTGGCCCGCCTGGCCACCGGTCGTCCCAAGATCCTGGTCTTCTCCTACTGCTACCACGGCTCGGTGGACGAGATCTTCGCGGTGCCGGGCCCGGACGGCCGCGCGGTCGCCCGCCCGGGCAACGTCGGGGCGCCGGTCCCGCTGGAGGCCACCACCCGGGTGGTGGAGTTCAACGACGTCGAGGCGTTGCGCCGCGAACTGGCCCACGGTGACGTGGCCGCCGTGCTGATGGAGCCCGCGCTCACCAACATCGGCATCGTGCTGCCCGAGGAGGGGTACCTGGCTCAGGTGCGCCAAGCCTGCGACGACACGGGTGCCTTGCTCATGATCGATGAGACGCACACCTTCTCGGCCGGACCGGGCGGTGCCACCGCGGCCTGGCAGTTGCAGCCCGACGTCCTGGTGATCGGCAAGAGCATCGGCGGTGGCATCCCGTCCGGCGCCTACGGCATCACGGAGGAGGTGGCCCGCCGGATCGGTGCCCACCCCGAGGCCGATCTGGTCGACGTCGGCGGCGTCGGCGGCACGCTGGCCGGCAACGCCCTGAGCATCGCCGCCATGCGGGCCACTCTCGAGCATGTGCTGACCGCTGGGGCCTTCGAGCACATGATCGACCTGGCCACGCGGTTCACCGACGGCGTCCGCGCTGTCCTGGAGGCTGGCGGACTGCCCTGGTCGATCAGCCAGCTGGGCGCCCGGGCTGAATATCGCTTCGCCTCGCCCGCCCCCCGCAACGGGACCGCCTCGGCCGCGGCGGCTGACGATGAGCTGGACGAGTACCTGCACCTGTTCATGATCAACCGGGGGGTACTGATCACGCCGTTCCACAACATGGCCCTGATGTGTGCCCAGACCAGCATCGAGGACGTCGACCTGCACACCCGGCTCTTCCGCGAGGCGGTCCAGGCTCTGCTCGGCGGCCAGCACCACGAGAGGGAGGGATGACCCGTCAGGCGCACCCGGGGGCTCCGGAGTGCCTCGACGACGTGGACCGCCGGCTGCTCGCACTCCTGGCCTCCGACGGACGTGCCTCCTACGCGGCGCTCGCCCCCCAGGTGGAGCTCTCCGCACCGGCGGTCCGGCTCCGGGTGCAGCGGCTGATCGATCTCGGGGTTCTGCAGGTGGTGGGGGTCAGCGACCCGGCCTCGCTCGGCTACCCGGTGCAGGCGATGGTCGCGGTGAACACCCAGGGCGACGTGCGGCGCGTGGCCGACGCGCTGGGGGAGATCGAGAACGTGATCTACCTCGTGCTCACCTCGGGGGAGCACGACCTCCTGGCCGAGGTGGTGTGCCGCACCCCAGAGGAGTTGCTCGGCGTGGTCAACGACCGGATCCGGGCGGTCCAGGGCGTGACGTCGACCCGGGTCTGGCAGTACTACGCGATCCACACGCACCGGTTCACCGTGGACGCCTCGGGGCCTGCCGTCGCGAGTGCGCAGTCCTAGTCCCAGCGTTATGCGAGGGTCAAGACTTCGGCTGCTGACTTGGTGCGGCGGGACGCCCGTGCGACGCTCGGTAGTCCAGGGTGTTGACCAGGGGGTGAGTGTTCTTGCCAGGACCCCTGCGGTTGCCGGGCCGGCGCGCGCGCTCGCTCGCGGTGGCAGCGACCGCGATGGCGCTGATGACTGCCCTGTCCGGCTGTTCCGGGGACGCCCCAACCTACGTCGGAGCCGGGGCCGGTGGCACCCGGATCTCCAAGTCGGTGCTCCCGAAGCCGCCGCGGACAGCCGCCAAGGGTGGCACCTGGCTGTCGGGCTCCGCCAGTGCCAAGGCCGCCGACGGCAGCTTCGGCCGCTGGCGCAACAACCAGCCCGTGCAGTTCGGTGGCACCTGGGACAACGGCAACGCCGAGCAGGTCAGCCTGATATCCATCTGTCCCGGAGGCACCTGGGCCACCTGGAACAAGCCGCTGGACCTCGCCGTCGGGGCGATCGACCGGACCAAGGGTGAGAGCTGGGCGGCCGCCGCTCAAGGGGCCTACGACGCGCGGTGGAAGCGCAGTTTCGCCCGGATGAAGACCTGCTGGGGCTCCCGCGACCCGGCGAACCTGTACATCCGCTTCGCCCATGAGTTGAACCTGCTGGACATGCCCTGGCACGTCAAGGGCGGCGAGGAGGCGGCCTTCGTCGCAGCGTTCGTCCGCTACTCGAACCTGCGGTACACCTACCTGCCCAAGGCCAAGCTTGTGCTCTGCCTGAACGACGGCACCAGCGGCCAGATCGGCATCGACATCGCCAAGGTGTGGCCGGGCAAGGACGCGAAGGGCCGGCCGGTGGTCGATGTCTACTCCGTCGACACCTACAACAGCTACCTGGTGGTCACAACGGCGGTGGCGTTCCAGCGCAAGCTGACGGCCATGCAGGCCAACATGCCGTACGGCCTGGATCTGCACCGGGAGATCGCCGCGGCGCACGGTGTGCCGTTCGCGGTGAGCGAATGGAGCAACAACGGTGATCCCCAGGACCTCGGCAAGGGTGGCGAGGCACCGGAGTACGTGCGTCAGATGAACCAGTGGTTCCGCCGGCACGCCGGTGACCCGAAGCGCCCGGCACCCGGCAAGCTGCTCTACGAGATCCACTTCAATCTGCAGGACCAGTTCCAGTTCCTGCCCACACGGTTCCAGCCCGAGACGGCGCAGGCCTACCGCACGCTGGCCTGGGGCCGCTGAGCGGCGATCCTCGCCAGCCGGCCACCCGTGGCGGCGAGCAGATCCTGCGGGGCCAGTTCCACGTCCAGCCCGCGCCGACCGGCGCTGACCAGCACGGTGGCCAGGCCCTCGGCGGAGCTGTCCAGCACGGTGGTCAGCCGGCGGCGTTGCCCCAGCGGGCTGATCCCACCGACCACGTAGCCGGTGGCGCGCTCGGCCAGAGCCGGTTCGGCCATCAACGCCCGCTTGCCGCCCAGGGCGCCGGCCAACGCCTTCAGGTCGAGTTGGAGGGACACCGGCAGCACCGCCACGGTCAGCACGCCGTCAACCTCGGCCAGCAAAGTCTTGAACACCTGGGCAGGTTCCTTGCCTAGGGCAGCGGCCGCCTCCAGCCCATAGGGCAGGCCGCGGGTGTGAGCGGTGGCGTCGTGGTCGTAGCTGTGCAACGTATGGGCCATCCCGGCGCGAAGCAGGACGGCGATCGCCGGCGTGGCGGCGCTCTGCTTGGCCATGGAGACCGGCTCCTGCTCAGTTCGGGCTGGTCGCGGTGCGGGAGAGGTCGACCGCGGGCAGGGCGTCGAAGGCCCCGACCAGCGCCCGCTCACGGCGCAGCAGATCGGCCTCGGCGCGCAGTCGCAGGGCGGTCGTGGGCTGCTCGAGGAGGTCCTGCCGCTCGCGCAGATCGAGCACCATCGCTGCGGCCACCAGGTAGGAGACCACGCGCGCGTCCTCGGGCAGTTCGGTGACCTCCACCCGCAGCCGTCGCCGGTAGTCGGCGAATTGGCCGACCACGTTGCGGCGCAACGCCTCCACGTCCTGAACGCCGTCCGGTTCGGGGAGGAACTCGACCAGCCCGGTCAAGTAGGGGGTGCCCGCCTCCTCGTCGATGCCGACCAGGCGGAACCGGGTCTCGCCGACCGTGACGATGTCGAACCGCCCGTCCGAGTAGGGCGTCACTTCGCGCAGCTCGGCCGTGCATCCGATCTCGTACACCTCGGGGCGCGCCTTCCCGGCCTCGGCCCCGGCCCGGATCGAGATCACCCCGAACTGGCGGACGGCGCTGTCCGGCAACGCGAGCAGCGCCTCGACCAGGACTCGGTAGCGCTCCTCGAAGATGTGTAGCGGCAGCACCAGCCCCGGGACCAGGACGGTCCCGAGCGGGAACAGTGGAAGGTGTACCGGCACGCCTGCCAGGCTATTCGACCGCGCGCCTGCGTGCTGCGTGGCTCATCCCGGCTGTGCCGCCTCGATCGCGGCGCGGGCCAGGGACAGGGCCTGTGCGCGGTCCAGGCCGAGCCTGCGCGCGACGTCGGCGAAGGCCGCCGCGGCACGCGCGGCCTCCTGCTGAGCGGCGTCGCCGGTGGCGGCGACCACGGTGCCCCGACGACCTGCCGTGGCCACCAGGCCTGCAGCCTCAAGTTCGCGGTAGGCCCGCGCCACGGTGTTCGGCGCGAGGGCCAGATCGGTGGCGAGCTGTCGTACCGTCGGCAGCCGGGTCCCCGGGGGAAGCTGCCCGGAGTGGATCTGGCCGGCCACCGACAACCGGATCTGTTCGTACGGGGGGACCTGCGAGGCGTGGTCGACGGTGATCATCGTCTGCCCGCCGCACGAAGCTGCCACTGAGTGGCGAACCGGTCCACACGACGGGGGGTTGCGGGGGGCGAAGTCAGGTCGCCGATCATGACCCCAGCCTAGTCCGTATCAGTACAATAAGCAATACAAAATCTGCTCATGCACGGTGGGGGTTGCCTACACTCGAGCTGTGATCCGGCGAATCGATCTGCGCGGCCAGGCCCTGCGAGCGCGCGAGCTGGGGGGCGTGGTGCCCCGTGCCGCATTCGACGTCAGCCATGCCCTGGACGTCGTTCGCCCGATCTGCGAGGACGTGCGGGTGCGGGGGGTCGAGGCGCTGCTCGATCTGACCGAGCGGTTCGACGGCGTCCGCCCCGCCGGGATCGCCGTCCCGCCTGAGGCGCTGCAGCGTGCCCTGGCCGTCCTGGACCCCGCGGTGCGCACTGCGCTGGAGACGTCGATCGAGCGGGCCCGTACCGTCCACGCCGCCCAGCTCCCGACCGGGCACCGCACCCAGGTGGTGCCCGGGGGCAGCGTCACCCACCGCTGGCTGCCGGTCGGCCGGGTCGGGCTCTACGTGCCCGGCGGCCTGGCGGTCTACCCGAGCAGCGTGGTGATGAACGTGGTGCCGGCGCAGGAGGCCGGCGTCGGGCAGATCGCCGTGACCAGCCCCGCGCAGCGCGACAACCCCCGGGGCTTCGAGGGGCTGCCACACCCGACCATCCTGGCCGCCTGCGCACTGCTCGGTGTCGAGGAGGTCTACGCCGTGGGCGGGGCCCAGGCGATCGCCATGTTCGCCCACGGCGCCCGCGACGGCGCCGGCGCGCTGGTCTGCGCCCCGGTCGACGTGGTCACCGGCCCCGGCAACATCTACGTCGTCGCCGCCAAGCGGCTGCTGCAGGGGGTGATCGGCATCGACTCCGAGGCCGGGCCGACCGAGATCGCCGTGCTGGCCGACGACAGCGCGGATCCGGCGCACGTGGCGGCGGACCTGATCAGCCAGGCCGAGCACGACCCCCTGGCGGCCTCGGTGCTGGTCACCGATTCCCCGGCACTGGCGGAGGCGGTCCAGGCCGAGCTGGAGCGGCAGGTCGCGGCCACCAAGCACGTCGAACGGGTGCGAACGGCGCTGGGCGGTGAGCAGTCGGCGATCGTGCTGGTCGACGACCTCGACGCCGGCCTGGAGGTGGTGGACGCCTACGGAGCCGAGCACCTGGAGATCCAGACCCGGGACGCCGCGGCGCGCGCCGAGCGGGTGCGCAATGCGGGAGCCGTCTTCGTCGGGCCCTGGGCCCCGGTCAGCCTCGGCGACTACTGTGCGGGCTCGAACCACGTGCTGCCCACCGGCGGCGCCTCCCGCTACTCCAGCGGGCTGTCCGTGTACGCCTTCCTGCGCGGGGTGCAGGTGATCGACTACGACAGGACGGCGCTGGAGGGCGTCGCCGAGCATGTGTTCGCCCTGTCCGCGGCCGAGGACCTGCCGGCCCACGGGCAGGCGATCCGGGTGCGGACGACGGGAGCCGGCGCGTGAGCGCACGGCTCGGTCCGGACGACCTGCCGATCCGCGAGGAGCTGCGCGGCGGCGTTCCCTATGGCGCGCCGCAGCTCGACGTGCCGGTCCGGCTGAACACCAACGAGAACAGCTACCCGCTGCCCGACGACGTGGCGGAGGCGATCGTCGCCGCCGTGCAGGCCGAGGCGGCCGGGCTGAACCGGTACCCGGACCGGGAGTTCACCGCGCTGCGCACCGACCTGGCCGGCTACCTGACCGGCTGCTCGGGCCTGGGGGTCACCGCCGCGCAGATCTGGGCCGGCAACGGCAGCAACGAGGTGCTGCAGCACCTGTTCCAGGCCTTCGGCGGCCCCGGTCGCACCGCGCTCGGGTTCACCCCGGCCTACTCCATGCACCCGCTGATCGCGCACGTCCAGGCGACGGCCTGGGTCGACGGCCTGCGCGGCCTCGGCGCCGTGCCGGGTGCGGGTGCGCAGTTCGACCTGAGTGTCGACTCCGCCGTGGCCCAGGTCCGCGCCCATGACCCCGACCTGGTGTTCCTGGTCTCGCCGAACAACCCGACCGGCACGGCGTTGTCCCTGGACGTCGTCGCCGCCGTGCTCGAGGTGGCGCGCGGCTTGGTGGTGGTCGACGAGGCCTACGCCGAGTTCGCCCGGCCCGGCACGCCGAGCGCCCTCACCCTGCTGCCCGGGCACCAGCGGCTGGTGGTCACCCGCACGATGAGCAAGGCGTTCGCGCTGGCCGGCGCCCGGCTCGGCTACCTGGCCGCCGATCCGGCGGTCTGCGACACCTTCCGCCTGGTCCGGCTGCCCTACCACCTCTCGTCGCTGACCCAGGCGGCAGCCCGCGCCGCGCTGGCGCACTCCGCCGTCCTGCTCTCGACCGTCGAGGCGATCAAGCTCCAACGCGACCGGATCGTCGCCACCCTGCCCACGCTGGGCCTCAGCCCGGTACGCAGTGACGCCAACTTCGTGCTCTTCGGCGGGCTGGGCGACGAGAAGGCGACCTGGCAGGCGCTGCTGCAGCGTGGCGTCCTGATCCGCGACGTCGGCATCGCGCATCATCTACGCGTGACCGCAGGCACCGAGTCCGAGACCGGCGCGTTCCTCGACGCGCTGGCCGAGAGCACCAAGGAGAGCCAGTGACAGCCGAACCGGGCGCTCGAGCAGCCGGGCGCCGTGCCCGCGTCGAGCGGGCCACCGCCGAGTCCAAGGTCAGCGTCGAGCTCGACCTCGACGGCACCGGACGGGCAGCGGTGTCCACCGGGGTGGGTTTCTACGACCACATGCTGACCAGCCTGGCCAAGCACGCCCTGCTCGACCTGACCGTGGCCGCGAGCGGTGACGTCGAGGTCGACGCCCACCACACGGTGGAGGACGTCGCGATCGTGCTCGGTCAGGCGGTGCGTGAGGCACTGGGCGACAAGACAGGCATCCGCCGGTTCGGGGACGCGCTGGTGCCGCTGGACGAGGCCCTGGTGCAGGCCGTGGTCGACGTCTCCGGGCGGCCCTACTGCGTGCACACCGGCGAGCCGGAGGGTCAGCAGTACGTGCTGATCGGCGGCAGCTTCGTCGGGTCGTTGACCCGGCACGTCTTCGAGACCCTCGCCCTGACCGCGGGGATCGCCCTGCACGTACGGGTGCTGGCCGGGCGTGATCCGCACCACATCGTGGAGGCCCAGTTCAAGGCCGTCGCCCGGGCCCTGCGCGCCGCCATCGAGCCGGACCCGCGGGTCCTCGGCGTGCCCAGCACGAAGGGCGCCCTGTGACGGCGACGGTCGTCGTCCTGGACTACGGCTCGGGCAACGTCCGCTCCGCCGTCCGCGCACTGGAGCGGGTCGGGGCCACGGTGCAGCTGACCGCCGACCGGGCGGCCGCCGAGTCCTGCGACGGCCTGGTGGTGCCCGGCGTCGGTGCCTTCGCCGCCGTCGCGCACGGCCTGCGCGCCGTCCGCGGTGATCAGATCGTCGACCGGCGGCTGTCCGGGGGGCGTCCGGTGCTCGGCATCTGCGTCGGACTGCAAGTGATGTTCGACGGCTCCACCGAGCCATCGCACCGGCACGGGCCGGACGTCGCCGGGCTGGGGGAGTGGCCGGGGACCGTGGAACGCCTTCCCGCGCAAGTGGTTCCACACATGGGGTGGAACACGGTGCAGCCCCCGGCGGACACGGTGCTGTTCGCCGGCGTGCAGGACGAGAGGTTCTACTTCGTGCACTCCTACGCCGTGCAGCGCTGGGAACTGGGCGAGCGCCCGGCCGATGCGAGCCGGCTGGCTGCACCGTCGGTGACCTGGGCTGAGCATGGCGTGCCCTTCGTGGCCGCGGTGGAGAACGGTGCGCTGGCGGCCACCCAGTTCCACCCCGAGAAGTCCGGCGACGCCGGCGCCACCCTGCTCGAGAACTGGGTCCGCTCCCTCTAGCGAAACCTGCATGAGCAGGTTTCGGGCGGCTAGCGTTCGGTGTTGTGGCGACCCGTAGACGCACCAGCACCCGCCGCCGGACAACGACCCGCCGGCGCACCACCACCACCCGCCGGACGACGAGCTATCGCCGCCGGCGGCCGAAGCTGGCCACGTCTCTGGGCAGCATCGCGGCCCTGGCACTGATCGCCGGCTTCGTCTGGATGACCCTGTGGTGGCGGGTGGGCACGGTCGCCGTGCTGGTGGCCCTGATCACCGTGTACTTCCTGTGGAGCCGCCGCGGCGACATCTACGACGAGATGCAGGCCGACCGTGACGCCGCCGCAGAGGAACCCCAGTGACCCCAGTCGACCCCGTTGACCCGAGGAGACCCGTGAGCGCACGACTCGAACTGCTGCCCGCCGTGGACGTGGCCGGAGGCCAGGCCGTGCGGCTGGTCCAGGGCGAGGCGGGCAGCGAGACCTCCTACGGCGACCCGCTGGAGGCGGCGCTGGCCTGGCAGTCGGCCGGCGCGGAGTGGATCCACCTGGTCGACCTCGATGCCGCGTTCGGCCGCGGCTCGAACCGTGACCTGCTCGCCTCCGTGGTGGGCGCGCTCGACGTGGCGGTCGAGTTGAGCGGCGGGATCCGGGACGACGAGAGCCTGGCCGCCGCGATGGCCACCGGGTGCGCCCGGGTCAATCTCGGGACCGCGGCCCTGGAGGACCCGGAGTGGACCCGGACCGCGATCGACCGCTACGGCGACCGGGTCGCGGTCGGGCTCGACGTGCGCGGCACCACCTTGGCCGCGCGGGGCTGGACCCGCGAGGGCGGCGACCTGTGGGAGACCCTGGCCCGTCTGGAGGCCGACGGCTGCGCCCGCTACGTGGTCACCGATGTCACCAAGGACGGCACCCTGCGCGGCCCCAACGTCGAACTGCTGCGCGAGGTGTGCACCCGCACCGACCGGCCGGTGGTGGCCAGCGGCGGCATCGCCACCCTCGACGATCTGGTGACCCTGCGCACCCTGGTGCCCGAGGGCGTGGAGGGCGCCATCGTCGGCAAGGCCCTCTACGCGCAGGCGTTCACCCTGGCCGAAGCGCTCGACGTCGCCGGCCGACCGTGAGCCTGGGGGCCGGGAACGACGTGCGCGCCGAGAACACGACCGACACCTTCGGGGTCCCCTGGGCGGGGCGCTCGCTGAGCCCTCAGCCGTTCGCCGAGGACGACGGGTCCGCCGATCCGGCGCTGGCCGAGGCACTGGCCGCGCACGCGCAGGGACGGATCGCCGAGGCGGAGCTGATCGCCGTACTGGCCGGCGTCCGGGTACTGGTCCCGGTCGTGGCCGAGGTCGGCCAGGGGCACCCGTTGCCCGACCACGTGCGGGGCGATGCCGGCGCCGAGATGAGCCTGCCGCTGCTAGCCGGCCCCGACGAGCGCCGGGCGCTGCCAATCTTCTCCGGCCTGGACACCCTGGCCGACTGGGATCCGGCGGCCCGCCCGGTGCCGGTCGAGGCCACCCGGGCCGCGCTGGCCGCCGTCGACGAGGGCTGCGACGTGCTCGTGCTCGACCTGGCCTCGCCGTCCGCATTCGTCGTCCGGCGTCCTGCGGTCTGGGCGCTGGCGCAGGGGCGGGTCTGGATGCCGGCGGCCACCGATCCCGAGGTGGTAGCCGCGCTCATCGACGCTCTGCGCCCGTTCCCCGAGGTGTGCGGGGTGGCTTGCGAGCCTGGGGAGCGGGCCGAACTGCGGGTGATAGTGACCCTCGAACCGGGCTTGGACGACACCGCGCTCGCCAGGGTGCTGGCCGGCGTGCGCGAGCGGATCGGCGACACTCCCCTGATCGCCGAGCGGGCGGAGTCGATCGAGGTCCGCGCCGTCGCCGCAGCCGACGGCTAGTGACTCCGGATACCGCCCCATAACGCACACCGGTGATGCCGACAGCACATCGGTGTGGGTGGCTGAACGTGCCAGACTCGCCACGTGGGCGAGCAGCGGACGGCCCGTGGGCAGCGGGCGTGGTCGGCGCCGGTCACCGCGACGGCGTCCATGCCGATCTCCTGGCTGCGCGATCTGGCGGCCCTGTCCTGGTCGTTACTCACCACCACTGCGGCCGTCGGGCTGGGCGTAGCAGCGATCGACGGCGTCGAGGCCGGTCATCTGGGTCCGCTGGCCGGGGCCCTTGCGGCGGTGACCGTGCTGGACGCCCTGGCCCAGCCGGTGCTGCGCCGGCTGGCGGCGTTCGGCAGCGTCATGCTCGCCCTGCTGCTCGGGTTCGGCTTCCAGGTGCTGCTGGTCGTGGCCGCCCTGCGCCTCACCCCCGGCCTGTCCAGCGCGGGCTGGCGGGACAGCGTGGCGGTGCTGCTGATCGCCGCTGGCGTCTTGGCGGCCACCCGTTGGGTGCTCGGGTCCTCCGACACCTCCTACGTGGTCGGGCACGCGTTGCGCCGCGGCGGTGCGCGAGGCGTGAGACGACGTCCACCCGACCCTTCCGGTGATCGCGGGCAGTCCTCCCGACGCGGGCTGCTCGTCGTCCAGCTGGACGGCGTCTCACCCGGAGTGCTGCGCACCTGCCTGGCCGCCGGGCTGGCCCCCAACCTCGCCCGCTGGCTCGACGAGGGCAGCCACCGGATGGCCACCTGGTGGGTGCCCGCGCCCTGCACCACGCCCGCGGCGATGGCCGGCATCATGCACGGCGACCGCGATCAGATCCCTGCCTTCCGCTGGTGGGACCGCGAGCTCGGCCGGCTGCTGGTGACCAACCGGCCGGCCGACGCAGCCGTCGTCGAGCAGCGGCTGCCGCACGGCCGGGGGCTGCTGCGCAACGGTGGTGTGGCCGTGTCCACCATGTTCTCCGGTGAGGCGGACGACGCCCTGCTGGTGATGAGCAAGGCTGCCCAGGCCCGGGGGCTGGGCTCGGGCAGTGCCTTCGTGCCGTTCTTCGCCAGCCTCAGTCTGGTTCCGGCGTCCGTGCTGCTCTCCCTGGGCGAGGTGGTCAAGGAACTGCACCAGGCGCGCCGGCAGCGGGTGCGCGGGGTCGCCCCACGGGTGCGCCGCCGGGCCGCCTTCGTGCTGGCCCGGGGGATCAGCAACGTGCTGCTGCGGCGGATGAACCTCACCCTGGTCGTCGAGCAGATGACCCGGGGCGCGCCGGTGATCTACGTCGACATGGTCGACTACGACGAGATCGCCCACCACGCCGGGCCGCTGCGGCCGGAGTCCCTGCGTGCCCTGGAGGGTCTGGACGCGGTTCTCGGCCGATTGCAGCAGGTGGCCCGCATGGTCGACACCGCCTACGAGCTGGTCGTGGTCTCCGACCACGGGCAGTCCCTGGGCCCCACCTTCGAACAGGTCAGCGGGCGCACCCTGCCCGACGCCGTCCGCCGCCTGATGCGTGAGGACGCACTCGCCGTGGTGCAGGCCGAGGCGGGCGAGGAATGGGGGCCGCTGAACACTCTGATCGCCTCCGTGGTGGCCGGCCGGGCCCGCCAGGACCGGTTGCTGATCGGCCCGGATCGTCCCCCGCGCCCGCCACGCCACGCGGCGTCCGTGGCGCTTCCTGATCTCGCCGTGATCGGTTCGGGGAACCTGGGCATGGTCTGGTTCCCCCAGGCCCGTGAGCGGCTGCATCTGGAGGAGATCGAAGCCCGCTGGCCGGGCCTGGTCGCCGGGTTGCTGCTCACCCCCGGAATCGGGCTGGTGGCGGCGCGGACGGCGTCCGGCGGTGGGTTCGTGCTCGGGCCGGCCGGCGCCCACCACCTGGAGACCGGCGCCGTCGAGGGCACCGATCCGCTGGCGCACTATCCGGCACGGGCCGCGGCCGACCTGCGACGGCTCACGTCGCTGGAGACCTGCGGAGACCTGGTGCTGATCTCCTCCGTGCAGCCCGACGGCCAGGTGCACGCCTTCGAGTCCCTGGTCGGCTCGCACGGTGGGCTCGGCGGTGAGCAGAACGAGGCGCTGCTGGTCCATCCGGCCGCCTGGCCGATCGGCGAGGACCTGCTGGAGCCGGTCGGCGGCGACCGTCTGATGGTCGGCGGCTGGACGGTGCACGAGCAGCTGCTGCGCTGGCGCGCCGGGCTCAACGCGCCGGACGGCGGGGGCGTGCCGTGATCACGCTCACCTGGATCGGCCACGCCAGTGTCGTGCTCGACGTGGACGGCGTCCGCTTGGTCACGGATCCGTTGCTGCGCAACCATTCCGGGCTGCTGCGGCGGAACAGCCCGCTGCCGGTCGAGGAGACCTGGCAGGGCGCCGACGCGGTGCTCGTCTCGCATCTGCACCACGATCACGCCGAACCTGCCTCGCTGCACCTGGCCGACGCACCCCAGGTGCTGGCCAGCGCGGCCAATGCGGGCTGGCTGCGCCGGATCGGCGTGCACGGCGAGGGACTGCCCGCGCAGGGGTGGCAAACCGTGCGGGGGGCGGACCAGGGGCGGCCGGGCGGTGGGGAGGTGGAGGTCGCGCTCGTGCGCGCCGACCACCACAACCGGCCGATGCCGCACCGCCCGAACGACGCGCACGGTCATCTGGTGCGCGGCGCCGCCGGGGTGATCTGGTTCGCCGGCGACACGAGCGTGTTCGAGGAGATGCAGGACCTGCCGGCGCGTGCCGGTGCCGAGATCGACCTGGCCCTGATCCCCATCGGCGGCTGGGGGCCCCGGCTCTCGCCGGGCCACATGGGCCCGCACGAGGCGGCCCAGGCGTGCGCGCTGGCCGGCGTCCGCGCGGTGCTGCCGATCCACTTCGGCACCTTCCACCCGGCGGGGTTCCACCTCACGTCGCTCAGCTGGATGCACCGGCCGCTGGAGACCTTCGCCCGGGACCTCGCCGAGCACTCGCCCGGTACCCGGCTGATCGCCCTGACTCCCGGGGCCACGACCAGCCTCGGCTGACCGCGGCGCCGCCCGGCGTCACTATCCTGGCCGACCAGGCGTAACCAAGGAGGCACAGACCGGTGAACACCCAGGCCGACGATGGGGTGGCCGTCTCGATCGCACGACGGATCGCCGAGGACCTCGACGCGCGGGAGAGGCAGGTCGACGCCGCGATCGCCCTGCTGGACGGCGGCGCCACCGTGCCGTTCATCGCCCGGTACCGCAAGGAGGTCACCGAGGGCCTGGACGACGCCCAGCTGCGCCTGCTCGAGGAGCGGTTGACCTATCTGCGCGAGCTCGAGCAGCGCCGCACCGCGGTCTACGAGTCGGTGCAGCAGCAGGGCCTGATGACCCCGGAGCTGTCCGAGCAGATCCTCGGCGCCCAGACCAAGGCGCGCCTGGAGGACGTCTACCTGCCCTACAAGCCGCGCCGGCGCACCAAGGCCCAGATCGCCCGCGAGGCGGGGCTGGAGCCGCTGGTCGAATCGTTGATCACCCACCCCGCTCATGACCCGGCGGTGGTCGCCGCCGCCTACGTCGACGCCGAGAGGGGTGTGGCCGACGTCGCCGCCGCCCTGGACGGCGCCCGCTCGATCCTGGTCGAGCGCTTCTCCGAGCACGCCGACCTGGTCGGCGCGCTGCGTGAGGAGGTGTGGTCACGCGGCCGGCTGGTCTCCAGCGTGCGGGAGGGCAAGGAGTCGGTGGGGGCGAAGTTCGCCGACTACTTCGACAAGTCCGAGGCGCTCACCTCGCTGCCCTCGCACCGGATCCTGGCCATGTTCCGCGGCGAGAAGGAGGACGTGCTCGCCCTGGAGATCGTGCCGGACGCCGAGGAGCCCGCCGCGCCGCCGGCCGCCGGTCAGCCGGTGGTCCCCAGCCGGTTCGAGCGCCGGATCGCCACCGCCTTCGGCATCCGTGACCAGGGCCGCCCGGGCGACCGCTGGCTGGCCGACACCGTGCGCTGGGCCTGGCGCACCCGGATGATGGTGCGGCTCGACCTGGACCTGCGCGGCCGGCTGCGCCAGGTGGCCGAGGACGAGGCGGTGCGGGTGTTCGCCTCCAACCTGAAGGACCTGCTGCTCGCCGCCCCGGCCGGCACCCGGGCCACCATGGGTCTGGACCCCGGCCTGCGCACCGGCGTCAAGGTGGCGGTGGTCGATGCCACCGGCAAGGTCATCGCCACGCACACGGTCTTCCCGCACCCCCCGCACCGCAAGTGGGACGTGGCGATCGCGGAGCTGGCGGCACTGTGCGCCCGGTTCGGGGTGGAATTGATCGCGATCGGCAACGGCACCGCCTCCCGGGAGACCGACAAGCTGGCCGCCGAACTGATCGCCCGGCATCCGCAGCTGCCGCTGACCCGGGTGATGGTCAGCGAGGCGGGCGCGTCGGTGTACTCGGCGTCCGCCTACGCCTCGGCCGAGCTGCCCGAGCTCGACGTGTCGCTGCGTGGCGCGGTCTCGATCGCCCGCCGCCTGCAGGACCCGCTGTCGGAGCTGGTCAAGATCGACCCGAAGTCGATCGGGGTCGGCCAGTACCAGCACGACATCGCCGAGGGGCGGCTCTCGCACTCCCTCGACGCCGTCGTCGAGGACGCTGTGAACGCGGTCGGGGTCGACGTCAACACCGCCTCGATCCCGTTGCTGCGCAGGGTATCCGGGGTGAGCGAGTCCCTGGCCGCGCTGATCGTCGAGCACCGCGACACGCACGGCCCGTTCCGGTCCCGGCGGGCGCTGCAGGACGTGCCCCGGCTGGGGCCGAAGGCGTTCGAGCAGTGCGCCGGCTTCCTGCGGATCCGCGACGGGGAGGACCCGCTCGACGTCTCCAGCGTGCACCCCGAGGCCTACCCGCTGGTGCGGGCCATCGCGGCGTCGGTGGCCGGGGGAGACGTGGCGGGGCTGGTCGGGAACGGCGCGTTGCTGCGCCAGGTGCGCCCGGGGGAGTTCGTCGACGAGCGGTTCGGCCTGCCCACGGTCACCGACATCCTCACCGAGCTGGAGAAGCCCGGCCGGGACCCCCGCCCCGCCTTCCGCACGGCCACCTTCGCCGACGGCGTGCAGACCGTGGCCGACCTGCGCCCGGGCATGGTGCTCGAGGGCGTGGTCACCAACGTGGCGGCGTTCGGCGCCTTCGTCGACGTCGGGGTGCACCAGGACGGGCTGGTGCACGTCTCGGCGCTGTCGCACACCTTCGTCAAGGATCCCCGCGACGTGGTCAAGTCCGGCGACGTGGTGCGGGTCAAGGTGATGACGGTGGACGTCGCCCGCTCGCGGATCGGGCTCACCCTGCGCCTGGACGACGACCATGTGGTGCCGGCGTCGTCCACCGGTGAGCCCCGGGGCGGGAAGCCCTCGGCGGGCAAGCCCCGGCCCGGTGGTCAGCCGCGCTCCACTGCTCAGGCCCGATCCGGTGATCAGCCGCGCCCGGGAGAGAATCCTTCGTCCGGTCAGCCGCGCCGCAGTGGCGGTGGCGCGCGGCAGGGGGAGCGGCCCCGAGGCCCACGCCCGTCGTCCGCCCCCCCGCCCTCGGGCGCGATCGCCGATGCCTTCCGCCGCGCCGGATTCCCTGTGGACGACGCCACCTGACCCACGACCGGCCATGCTCCGCTCGCCCGCCGCGAGTGAGAACTGTCCACACGGCCCGAGAAGTGTCCACACAGAGTGCGAAGAGTGGCTCGCCGCACGGCGGCCGGGCGGCGCCGGAATTGGGGCAGGCGGGACACGGCTGGTAGTCTCAACAATTGACCGACCGGGTCCCTGTGGCTCGGTGCGCAAAGTGGAGAACTCTCCCACCTGCTGGCGGCCTCGCAGAGGTACGGCGGCGGGTTCCGGTCCTGGGTCCACCGCATGCGGTGGAACGGTGCGATGTCGTATGGCGTCGTTCGTCCAGGGCCGACTCAGAGGCTTCCCGGCGCGCTCGCGACGGGGAGCCTTTCCTGTTGTCGGCGGTGAACCCGACGGCAGTGAAGGAGCAGCACATCAGCGAGCCCCGGATCAACGACCGCATCCGCGTCCCCGAGGTGCGGCTGGTCGGCCCCAACGGGGAGCAGGTCGGCATCGTGCGCATCGAGCAGGCGCTGACCCTGGCCGCCGAATCGGACCTCGACCTGGTCGAGGTCGCCCCGCAGGCGCGGCCCCCGGTCTGCAAACTCATGGACTTCGGCAAGTACAAGTACGAAGCCGACATGAAGGCCCGTGAAGCGCGCCGCAACCAGACGCACACCGTGCTCAAGGAGATCCGTCTCCGGCTGAAGATCGACCCGCACGACTACGGCACCAAGAAGGGCCATGTCGAGCGGTTCCTCAAGGCCGGCGACAAGGTCAAGGTCATGATCATGTTCCGTGGTCGTGAGCAGTCCCGCCCCGAGATGGGCGAGCGTCTCCTGCAGCGCATGGCGGCCGACGTGGCCGAGTACGGCTACGTCGAGTCGATGCCGATGCGTGACGGCCGCAACATGATCATGGTGATCGGTCCACACAAGAAGAAGGCCGAGGCGAAGGCTGAAGCTCGGGCAGACCGTCCCGAGGGACGCCGCCGGCGCGACGAGGGTGAGGACGCCATGTCCGTGCCCGAGCCGACCGCTCAGATCGACGAGGCCACAGCGGGTTAGGTTTTCCCGCCCACCGACCCGCAACCAGTACGACGAGGAGAGACGGCTGTCATGCCGAAGATGAAGACGCACAGTGGTGCGAAGAAGCGGTTCCGGGTCACCGGTGCCGGCAAGCTGATGCGCGAGCAGGCCAACCGCCGCCATCTGCTCGAGGGCAAGTCCACCACCCGCACCCGCCGGCTCGCGCAGGACGTCGAGGTGTCGGCCACCGACACCAAGGCGATCAAGCGGCTCCTCGGTCGCTGAAAGGAGACACCACATGGCACGCGTCAAGCGGGCGGTAAACGCCCAGAAGAAGCGCCGGGAGACCCTCGAACTGGCCAGCGGCTACCGCGGGCAGCGCTCGCGGCTGTACCGCAAGGCCAAGGAGCAGGTCACCCACTCCCTCGGTTACGCCTACCGTGACCGCCGGGCCCGCAAGGGTGACTTCCGCCGGCTCTGGATCCAGCGGGTCAATGCAGCTGCCCGGGCCAACGGCATGACCTACAACCGGTTCATCCAGGGCCTCAAGGCCGCAGGGGTCGAGGTCGACCGGCGCATGCTGGCCGAGCTCGCGGTGAACGACGCGGCGGCCTTCACCGCCCTGGTCGTGGTGGCGAAGGCGGCTCTGCCGGCCGAGCCCACCGCGAAGGCGAGCGCCGCCTGACCCGCACCACCCCGCAGCGCCCGGTGGGCGACGCGCCGACCAGCACCCGGTCCGACCGGGTGAAGGCGGTGCGTCGCCTGGCCGGGCGCTCGGCACGTCTGCGTTCGGGCGAGTTCGCGGCCGAGGGGCCGCAGGCGGTCCGCGAGGCGGTGACGGCGCATGCCCAAGCGCCGGTGGTGCGCGCGCTGTACGTCACGGCTCAGGCGCTGGACCGGCACCGTGACATCGCCGAGTCCGCGGCCACCGCCGGGCTGTCCGCCCAGGTGGTGGACGAGGCGGTGCTGGCGGCGATGAGCGACACCGTGCACCCGCAGGGGCTGATCGCCGTCTGCAGCCTCGTCGACGTTCCGCTGCAGCAGGTGCTCGCGGCCCGGCCGCGCCTGGTCGCCGTCCTGGCCCGGGTGCGCGACCCCGGCAACGCCGGCACGGTGATCCGGGCCGCGGACGCCGCCGGCGCCGACGCGGTGATCCTCACCGACTCCAGCGTCGACGTGCACAACCCCAAGTGCGTGCGCGCCACCGCCGGCAGCCTGTTCCACCTGCCCGTGGTGGCCGGCGTGGGTCTGGCCGAAGCCGTTGCAGGAATGCGTACCGCCGGGCTCGCGATCCTGGCCGCGGACGGCACTGGTGAGCTCGACCTCGACGACCTGCAGGACGAGGGCGCCGACGGTCGCCTTGGGGGCCCCGTGGCCTGGGTCTTTGGCAACGAGGCCTGGGGCCTGTACGAGGAGGAGCGGGCCCTGGCGGATGCCGTGGTGCGGGTACCCGTGCACGGCCGCGCCGAGAGCCTCAACCTGGCCACCGCGGCCACCGTCTGCCTCTACGCCACCGCCCGCGCCCACCGCTGAACCTGCTCATGCTCCGTGGGTGTACACGTTCAGGGCCTCGCCGAGGCCAATTCATGTACCCCCACGGAGCATGAGCAGGTTTCTCAGAGGGTGATCCAGTAGCGGCGCATGCCGTTGCGGACGTCCTCCAGCTCACCGCCGGCTCGCTCAATGGTGCGCCGCGAAGCAACGTTGTCCTCCACGCAGGTCACCAGTACCTGGGCCAGCCCCAGGTCGCGGGCTAGCCTGAGGGATTCCCGTAGTGCAGCAGTGGCCAGGCCCCGACGCCGGGCCGAGGGGCGCACGCTGTAGCCGATGTGCCCGCCCGTGGACAGCAGGAAGTCGTTCAGTTCGTGCCGCAGCGACACCGCGCCGAGATAGGTCTCGGCCGAGGTGATCCACAGTTTGGTGTCCGGCACCAGGCCGAGCGGGCGGACATCCTCTCGGGTCAGGCTGCGTAAGTGGGCGACGAACGCGGCGAAGCGCACCGGGTCGGCCAGCTCGGCCGGGCGCCAGGCCGAGCCGCCGACGCGGGGCGCTTCGCCGTCCGGGGTGAGCCCCGAGCCGTGCTGGAACTCGCCCAGCGCGGTGAACTCTGCGGCGGCCTCGAGCCAGCTCGCCCGCAGGGACACGGCGGGCGCGCTGAGCTCGAACCGCCGGGTGGGAGGGGGAGGCGCAGCCATACCGACCAGGCTAGGCGCGCGCACCCCGACCCGGCATACGAGTTCGTCGGCACGTAGATTTCTGCCGTGTCCGATTTACAGTGCCCGGTGACCCTGCTCGTCGCGCGCCACGGCGACGCGACCTACCCGGTGCCCGGCGTGCTGACCGACGAGGGTGGCCGGCTGACCGACAAGGGCACCGTCCAGGCCGCCGAACTGGCCGACGGGCTGCGCTTGCGCCGGGTGGCCACGGTGTTCACCAGCACCATGACCCGGGCCGTCGCGACCGGCACCATCATGGCCGAACGACTCGGCGCGCCCGTCCGCGTGGTCGAGGGGCTGCAGGAGTTCTCCGTCGGCCACCTGGCCGGAGTGCCCTACCGAGACCCCCGGCCGCAGGCCGTCTTCGACGCCTGGCTGGACGGCGACCTCACGGCGGGCTGCCCCGGCGCCGAGACCGGGCTGGACGTCGTCCGCCGCTACGAGGCCGCGCTCGCCGGCATCGCCGACGAGTTCCGCGGCGAGACCGTCGCGGTGATCAGCCACGGGGGAGTGATGTCCCTGGTGTTGCCCCGCCTGGCCGACAACACCCCGAACGACCTTGCCCGGCAACGGTTCCTGCCCAACTGCGTCCCGGCCGAGATGACCGCGGACGGCGACGGCTGGCAGCTGATCACCTGGCCCGGCAGTACCGACCGCTCCGTGGTCTGAACCGCACCGCCACAGGGGAGAGTGGTGAGGTCTGGTGGGACACGCCGGTGTGGTGACCCCAGAACTCACCACTCGTGACCGGGCACCGGCGGCGTGCCGCGGGAAACCCGTGCACGAGCCCTGCCCACGATCTGGGAGACTCGCAAGCGTTCGCATCGACCCTGGATGGACATGTCTGCTCCCAACAAGAACTTCGACCCGGTGGAGGTGGCCGTGCTGAGCGAGGCCGAACTGGCCGCTCAGGTCGACGCCGCGCTCGCCGCCATCGACGCCGCCACCGACCTCCACGCGCTCAAGCAGGTGCGCCTGGCCGTGGCCGGCGACCGCAGCCCGCTCGCCCTGGCCAACCGCGAGATCGGCGCTCTGCCGCCCGCCGCCCGCAAGGACGCCGGCCAGCGCATCGGCACCGCCCGTGCGCGGGTGAACCAGGCCCTGGCCGCCCGCCAGGTGGTGCTCGAGGCCGAGCGTGACGCCCGGGTGCTGGTCGAGGAGGCGGTCGACGTCACCCTGCCGGTCGAGCGCACGCCCCGCGGTGCCCGGCATCCGATCGAGGCGATCTCCGAGCGGATCGCCGACGTGTTCGTGGCCATGGGCTGGGAGGTGGCCGAGGGCCCGGAGGTCGAGGCCGAGTGGTTCAACTTCGATGCGCTCAACTTCGACCCCGACCACCCTGCGCGCCAGATGCAGGACACCTTCTTCATCGACCCGCCCGCTTCGGGACTGGTGCTGCGCACCCACACCTCACCGGTGCAGGCCCGCTCGCTGCTCGAGCGCGAGCTGCCGGTGTACGTCTGCGTACCCGGCAAGACCTTCCGCACCGACGAGCTCGATGCCACGCACACCCCGGTCTTCCACCAGGTCGAGGGCCTCGCTGTCGACGAGGGCCTGACCATGGCCAATCTGCGCGGCACCCTCGACCACTTCGCCCGGTCCATGTTCGGCCCGGACGCCGTCACCCGGTGGCGCCCCTCGTTCTTCCCCTTCACCGAGCCCTCGGCGGAGTTCGACCTGGGCTGCTTCGTCTGCTCCGGCAAGGACGCCGCCTGCCGTACCTGCGGGGGCACCGGCTGGATCGAGTGGGGCGGCTGCGGCATGGTCAACCCCAACGTCCTGCTCGCCTGCGGCGTCGACCCCGACCGCTACACGGGGTTCGCCTTCGGCATGGGGCTGGAGCGCACCCTCATGTTCCGGCACGGGATCGAGGACATGCGCGACATGGTCGAGGGCGACGTCCGGTTCAGCCTGCACTACGGGATGGGTGTCTGATGCGGGTTCCACTGCCCTGGCTGGGCGAGTACGTCGCGCTGCCCCCCGGCACCACCGGTGCCGACGTCGCGGCCGCGCTGGTGACCGTCGGGCTCGAGGAGGAAGGCATCCACGGCGGCGGCGTCAGCGGCCCGCTCGTGGTCGGCCGGGTGCTCGACTTTGCCGACGAGCCGCAGAAGAACGGCAAGACGATCCGCTGGTGCAGCGTCGACGTCGGCGAGCACAACCTCGAGGGCCCGGACGGCGCGCGCCTGCCCCGCGGCATCGTCTGCGGCGCGCACAACTTCCTGGCCGGCGACGCCGTGGTGGTCGTCCTGCCCGGCGCCGTGCTTCCCGGCGGATTCGAGATCACCGCGCGCAAGACCTACGGCCACGTCTCCGACGGCATGATCTGCTCGGCGCGCGAGCTCGGCCTGGGCGAGGACCACGACGGCATCATCCGGTTGACCGAGCTGGGCCTGGGCGACGCCCCGATCGGCTCCGACGCGATCGCGCTGCTCGGGCTGGCCGAGGAGACCGTCGAGGTCAACGTCACCCCCGACCGCGGCTACGCCCTGAGCGTGCGCGGGGTCGCCCGCGAGTACGGGCACAGCACGGGCGCCGTCTTCACCGACCCCGCCCGGCTCGACCTGCCCACGCCCGGCCAGGACGGGTTCGCGATCCGGTTGGCGGACGACGCCCCGGTGCGCGGCCAGGCGGGCTGCGACCGCTACGTGGCCCGGATCGTGCGCGGCGTCGATTCCTCGGCACCTACGCCGGGCTGGATGCAGCGCCGGCTGGAGCAGGCCGGGATGCGCTCGATCTCCCTGGCCGTCGACGTCACCAACTACGTGATGCTGGCCCTCGGCCAGCCCCTGCACGCCTTCGACCTGCACAGACTCACGGCACCGATCGTGGTCCGCCGGGCCCGGGCGGGGGAGCGGCTGCGCACCCTGGACGACGTCGACCGCGCGCTGCACGCCGAGGACCTGCTGATCACCGACACCGGCGGCGAGCGGGTGCTTGCCCTGGCCGGGGTGATGGGCGGGGCCAGCAGCGAGGTGAGCGGGACCACCACCGACCTGCTGATCGAGGCCGCCCACTTCGACCCGATCACGATCGCCCGCAGCGCCCGCAGGCACAAACTGTCCACCGAGGCGAGCAAGCGGTTCGAGCGCGGCGTCGACCACGAGGTGGCCGCCGCCGCCGCTGAACTGGCCGTCCGGCTGCTGGTCGAGCACGGCGGCGGTGCGGCCGACGCGGTCACCGACGCCGACCAGCGCATCCCGGTGGCCCCGATCGTGATCGACGCGGGTCTGCCCACCCGCATCGTGGGCGTCGACTACTCCGTGGCCGACGTCGTGGAGTGCCTGGAGACCATCGGCTGCCGGATCGGGGCGGCCGCCGGCCCCGGAGCCGACACCACCCTGACCGTCCACCCGCCGAGCTGGCGTCCCGACCTGCGGGCCGGCGTCGACCTGGTCGAGGAGGTCGCCCGGCTGCGCGGCTACGACGCCATCCCGTCGGTGCTGCCGATCGCCCCGCCGGGGCGGGGTCTCACGCACGGCCAGCGGGCCCGCCGCTCGGTGGCCCGTGCTCTGGCCGAGCACGGTCTGGTCGAGGTGCTCACCTACCCGTTCACCTCGCCATCCGTGCACGACACCTTCGGGCTGGACGCCGCGGACCCGCGCCGCACCGCCGTGAGGCTGGCCAACCCGCTCTCCGACGAGCAGCCGGAGATGCGCACCTCGTTGCTGGCCACCCTGCTGGAAGCGTTGCGCCGCAACGTGTCCCGGGGCAGCACCGACATCGGGCTGTTCGAGCTCGGGCTGGTCACCCGGCCCGATGCGCAGGGCAGCATCGCCCCGCGACTGCCCCTGGCCCAGCGCCCCAGCGACGCCGAGCTGGACGCCCTGCGCAGCGCCGTCCCCGCCCAGCCGCGGCGGGTGGCGCTGGCCCTGACCGGCAAGCGGGTGCTTCCCGGGTGGGCAGGCCCGGGCCGCGAGGCCGACTGGACCGACGCCGTGGAGGCGGCCCTGCTGATCGCCCGCACCCTGGGGCTCGACCCCCAGGTGGTGGCCGACGTGCACGCGCCGTGGCACCCGGGGCGCTGCGCCCGGATCAGCCTGGACGGCGTGCTGGTCGGTCATGCGGGCGAGCTGCACCCGGCAGTGGTCGCCGCGATGGGGCTGCCGCCGCGCACCTGCGTGGCCGAGGTCGATCTGGACGTACTGATCGCCGCCTCGGACCGGATCGTCCGGGCCGCCGCGGTATCGACCTTCCCGGTGGCCAAGGAGGACGTCGCCCTGGTGGTCGACGCCGACGTGCCGGCCGGCCGGGTCGAGGCCGCGCTGCGGACCGGCGGCGGTGACCTGCTGGAGTCGGTGCGGCTGTTCGACGTCTACGTGGGCCCACAGGTCGGCGAGGGCAGGAAGTCGCTGGCCTTCGCCCTGCGGATGCGAGCCAACGACCGCACCCTGACCGCCGCCGAGACCGCCGCGGTGCGTGACGCCGCGGTGACCTCGGCGTCTGCTGGATGCGGAGCCGTCCTGCGCGCCTGACCGGGTGACGCAACCCCGCCGAATGGGTGCATGGTCATGCACTCCTCTGTATGCTCATGCGTCATGTCAGTGCGGGTAGCGGTAGCGGGGGCGAGCGGGTATGCGGGCGGTGAGCTGCTCCGGCTGCTCCTGGGACATCCCGGCATGGAGATCGGCGCGGTGACCGCCTCGACCAGTGCCGGTACGCCGCTCGGGGAGCATCAGCCCCATCTGCCGGCCCTCGCCGACCGCATGATCGAGCCCACCACGGCGCAGACCCTGGCCGGGCATGACGTGGTCTTCCTGGCCTTGCCGCACGGGGCCAGCGCCGAGATCGCGGCCCAGCTGTCCGCCGACACCATCGTCGTCGACTGCGGGGCCGATCACCGGCTGATGGACGCCTCGGCCTGGGCCGAGTTCTACGGCGGCACCCACGCGGGGTCGTGGCCCTACGGGCTGCCCGAACTGGTCATGGTCGACGGCAGCCGCCAGCGTGACCAGCTGCGCGGCGCCCGCCGGATCGCTGTGCCGGGCTGCTACCCGACCGCGGTGAGTCTCGCGCTGGCCCCCGGGTTCGCCGCCGGACTGCTCGAGCCGGACGTCGTCGTGGTCGCCGCCTCCGGTACTTCGGGCGCCGGAAAGGCAGTGCGGCCCAACCTGCTCGGCAGCGAGGTCATGGGCTCCATGTCCCCCTACGGGGTGGGCGGCATGCACCGGCACACCCCGGAGATGGAGCAGAACCTGGGCCTTGCTGCCGGGGAGCAGGTGCAGGTGTCGTTCACCCCGACGCTGGCGCCGATGCCCCGCGGCATCCTGGCCACCTGCACGGCCCGCCTCGCCCCTGGGGCGGGCGCCGTCGACTCCGAGATCGTGCGTGCGGTCTGGCAGAAGGCCTACGCCGAGGAGCCGTTCGTCACCGTGCTCGCCCAGGGCCGGTGGCCGCGCACCGCGGACACCCTGGGAGCGAACACCGCTCAGCTCCAGGTGGCCCTCGACCCGCGCACCCGGCGGGTGGTGGTCACCGCGGCGATCGACAACCTGACCAAAGGCACTGCCGGAGGGGCGATCCAATCCGCCAACCTCGCGCTCCACCTGCCCGAGACCATGGGTCTTCCCCTGTCCGGGTTGGCGCCCTGATCCACGACCCGCGGTTCGCCGCACCCCGAAGGGAGAGCCATGCGGCTCTTGGTTCACGCGCAGTCGGTTGCGCTGGTCCGCCTGGAACCCGACGTCCCCGACCCCGTGTGGGCTACCGGCGAACCGCTGAGCAGCATCACCCGCACCGTCGGCGAGACCAGCGTGATCTGCCCGACCACCTCTCTGCCCGACGACCTGCCCGGCCCGGTGCAGGGCCCGTTCGTGGCGGTGGTGGTCGACCAGGTGCTCGAGTTCGCCCTGGTCGGCATCCTGGTGACGCTCCTGCGGCCGCTGGCCGACGCCGGCATCCCGGTTCTCACCGTCTCCACCTACGACACCGACTGGGTGCTGCTCGACGCCGCGAGCGTGCCGACCGCGGCCGCGGTCTGGCGGGCGGCGGGCTACGAGGTGGTCGAGCCCGCGGCCGCGGTCTACCCGGGCCGGGGGGACGACGAATGAGTGTCACCTCAGCCGCCGGCTTCCGGGCAGCCGGCGTGGCGGCCGGCCTGAAGTCCACCGGGACGCAGGATCTCGCTCTGGTGGTCAGTGACGGACCCCGGTACGTGGCTGCGGCGGTGTTCACCGCCAACCGGGTCGAGGCGGCCCCCGTGGTCTGGTCCCGCCAGGTGCTCGCCGACTCCCGGGTGGATGCCGTGGTGCTGAACTCCGGTGGGGCCAACGCCTGCACCGGCCCCGAGGGTTTCGCCGATACCCACCACACTGCCGAGCACGTGGCAGCCCGGCTCGGGATCGCCCCCGGCGACGTGGTGGTCTGCTCCACCGGCCTGATCGGTGAGCGGCTGCCGATGCCGGCCGTGCTGGCCGGGGTGGACGCCGCCGTGGTGGGCCTGGGCCACACCGGTGGGAGCGCCGCGGCGCTGGCCATCATGACCACCGACACGGTGCCCAAGACCGCTACCCGGACGGTCACCTCCGAGGCCGGCACCTGGACAGTCGGCGGCATGGCCAAGGGCGCCGGCATGCTCGCCCCGGCGCTGGCCACCATGCTGGTCGTGATCACCACCGACGCTGACGTCGACGACGCCGCGGCCTCGGCGGCGCTGCGTGAGGCCACCCGCACCACCTTCGACCGGATCGACTCCGACGGCTGCATGTCCACCAACGACACGGTTCTGCTGATGGCGGGCGGCGCCAGCCGGGTGCGGCCCGGGGGGTCGGAGTTCACCGAGGTGCTGCGCGCCGTCTGCGCCGACCTGGCCCGCGCTCTGATCGCGGACGCCGAGGGCGCCGCCCACGACATCGCGATCGAGGTGGTGCACGCGGCGTCCGAGGACGAAGCGGTCGAGGTGGCCAGGGCCGTCGCTCGCAGCAATCTGTTCAAGGCTGCCGTGTTCGGCAACGACCCGAATTGGGGCCGGGTGCTCGCCGCCGTCGGCACCACGCGGGCCACGTTCGACCCGCTGACCCTCGACGTGAGCATCAACGGCGTCCAGGTCTGCCGGGCCTGCGGGGTCGGCGAGGATCGCGCGGGGGTCGACCTGAGCACGCGCGAGGTGCACGTCGTCGTGGATCTGCACGCCGGCGAGGCCTCGGCCACGGTCTGGACCAACGACCTCACCCACGACTACGTCCACGAGAACAGCGCGTACTCCTCATGAGCCCCTTGACGTCTCTGACCGCCCAGGACAAGGCGCATGTGCTGATCGAGGCGCTGCCCTGGCTGCAGCGCTTCGCCGGGGCGATCGTCGTCGTGAAGTACGGCGGTAACGCCATGGTGGACGACGAACTGAAGCTGGCCTTCGCCCAGGACATGGTCTTTCTGCGGGCCGCCGGGCTGAAGCCGGTGGTGGTGCACGGGGGAGGCCCGCAGATCTCGTCCATGCTCAGCCGGCTCGGCATCCACAGCGAGTTCCGCGGTGGGCTGCGGGTGACCACCCCGGAGGCGATGGACGTCGTCCGGATGGTTCTCGTCGGGCAGGTCGGCCGCGAACTGGTGGGGCTGGTCAACGGTAACGGCGGGCGTGGGGTGGGGCTGTCCGGGGAGGACGCCGGGCTGTTCACCGCCGAGCGCCGCTCCGCCGTCGTCGACGGGGCCGAGGTCGATGTCGGCCTGGTCGGCGACGTGGTAGGCGTCGACCCGGCGGCCGTGCTGGACCTGATCGAGGCCGGCCGGATCCCCGTGGTCTCCACGGTAGCCCCGGACGAGGACGGCCAGGTGCTCAACGTCAACGCCGACACCGCGGCGGCGGCACTGGCGATCGCCTTGCAGGCCAAGAAGCTGGTCGTGCTGACCGACGTCGAGGGTCTCTACGCCCGCTGGCCCGACCCCGAATCGTTGCTCTCGGAGATCACCGCCGCTGAGCTGGAGCCGCTGCTGCCCAGTCTGCAGTCGGGCATGGTGCCCAAGATGGAGGCCTGTCTGCGCGCCGTCCGCGGCGGTGTGCCGGGGGCCAGCGTGATCGACGGACGGGTGGCGCACAGCGTGCTGCTCGAGGTGTTCACCCCCGAAGGAGTCGGAACGATGGTGCACCCATGACCGCCCCGTCCACGTCCACCTCGACCGTCGGGCCGGTCAGTGCAGCCTGGACCCGCCGCTACGGCACCGCGGTGATGAACACCTTCGGCACCCCACTGCGGGTGCTGGTCCGCGGGCAGGGCTGCCACGTCTGGGACGCCGACGGCAACCAGTACCTGGATCTGCTCGCAGGCATCGCGGTCAACGCCCTGGGGCACGCCCACCCGATGCTCCTCTCGGCGGTCACCGAGCAGCTGTCCACCCTGGGCCACGTGTCGAACTTCTTCGCCACGCCTCCTCAGGTGACCCTCGCCGAGCGACTGCTGGAATTGCTGCACGCCCCCGAGGGGTCACGGGTCTTCTTCACCAACTCCGGCACCGAGGCGGTCGAGGCGGCGGTCAAGCTGTCCCGCCGGCTGGCCCCGCCGGGGGAGCGCACGGGCCTGGTGGCCGCCGAGGGCGCCTTCCACGGGCGCAGCATGGGCGCGCTGGCGCTGACCCACAAGAGCGCCTACCGGGAGCCGTTCGAGCCGCTCTCTCCCGGCGTCGTCCACGTGCCGTTCGGGGACGTCGAGGCGCTGCGGCGAGCGGTGACGCCGGACGTCGCCGCGGTGGTTCTCGAACCGGTGCAGGGCGAGGCCGGGGTGCGCATGCCACCGGCCGGCTACCTGGCCGCCGCCCGCTCGATCACCGCCGAAGCGGGCGCGCTGCTGATCCTGGACGAGGTGCAGACCGGCATCGGGCGCACCGGTTCCTGGTTCGCCCACCAGAACCCCCTCGTGCTCGGCGACGGCAGCGACGACGTCCACCCGGACGCCGTCACCCTGGCCAAGGGGCTCGGCGGCGGTGTGCCGATCGGCGCCCTGATCGCCCTGGGCGAGGCGGCGTCGTTGCTCGGTCCGGGCCAGCACGGCACCACCTTCGGCGGCAACCCGGTCGCTGCGGCGGCCGCGCTGGCCACCCTGCACGTGATCGAGCGGGAAGGTCTGCTGCACAACGCCTTCGAGGTGGGTTCCCGGATTCGGCGCGGAGTGGGTGAGCTCGGCCACACGCTGGTCGAGAGCACCCGTGGCGAGGGACTTCTGATCGCCGTCCAGCTCACCGCTCCGGTCGCCGGGGCCGTCGCCGCGGCGCTGTTGGAGCGCGGCGTGATCGTGAATCCGGTCACCCCGGACGCGCTGCGGCTTGCGCCGCCGCTGATCCTCACCGCCGAGCAGGCCGACGGCTTCCTGCAGGCCCTGGCCCCGGCGCTCGACGCCACACTCGCGACTGCAGAAGGGATCTGAGATGTCCACCACTGCCGCCGGCCCGCGGCACTTCCTGCGCGACGACGACCTGAGCCCGGACGAGCTCGTGGAGGTGCTCGATCTCGCCGACGCGCTCAAACGCGACCGGTTCGGTGCCCGCCCGCTGGCCGGCCCGCGCAGCGTCGCGGTGCTGTTCGACAAGGCCTCCACCCGCACCCGGCTTTCGTTCAGCGTCGGGATCAGCGAGCTCGGCGGGTACCCGCTGGTACTCGACGGCCAGACCAGCCAGATGGGGCGCGGGGAATCGATCGAGGACACCGCACGGGTGCTCGACCGGCAGTGCGAGGCGATCGTCTGGCGCACTCACGGCCAGGAGCGGGTCGAGGCGATGGCCTCGGCCAGCCGGGTTCCGGTGGTGAACGCGCTGACCGACACCTTCCACCCCTGCCAGATCCTGGCTGACCTGCAGACCGTCCGAGAACGGCACGGGCGTCTGCACGGGGTGACTCTGGCCTACCTGGGTGACGGCGGGAACAATATGGCCCACTCCTACCTGCTCGGCGGGGCCAACGCGGGCATGCACGTGCGGGTGGCCGCACCGCCCGGCTACCTGCCGGACACCGACGTGGTCGAGGCGGCTGCGCGGCTGGCGGGCAGGACCGGGGGGTCGGTCGCCGTCACCCACGACCCGGGGGAGGCCGTGACCGGTGCCGACGTGCTGGCCACCGACACGTGGGTCTCGATGGGACAGGAGGAGCAGGCCGACGAGCGCGCCCGGGTGTTCGCGCCGTACATCCTCGACGAGGCGGCGCTGGCCCGCGCGGCGCGGAACGCGATCGTGCTGCACTGCCTGCCCGCCTACCGCGGCCAGGAGATCGCCGCGGCGGTGATCGACGGCCCCGCATCCGCGGTGTGGGACGAGGCGGAGAACCGCCTGCACGCGCAGAAGGCGCTGCTGGTCTGGCTGCTGGCCCATTCGGGCGCTTCGGCGAGCCTCGGCGAGGAGTCCTGATGGCCCTCGAGACCCCTTCCACAGTAAGCTCTTTCGGCCGCAGCACGGCGACCAAGACGGCCCGGCACCGCAGGATCGTCGACCTGCTGCACCGGCACCCGGTGCGTTCCCAGGTCGAGCTGGCCGAACTGCTCGCGGCGCACGGGGTGGTCGCCACCCAGGCCACCCTGTCGCGTGACCTGGTCGAGCTGGGCGCGGTCAAGGTGCGCTACCCCGACGGCGGCCTGGTCTACGCGGTGCCCGGGGAGGGCGGTGACCGGACGCCGTTCGCGGGGGTGCATCAGGAGGTGCTCGACGCCCGGCTGGCCCGGCTCTGTGAGGAGGTGCTGGTGACCGCCGAGGCCTCGGCCAACCTGGTGGTACTGCGCACCCCGCCCGGTGCGGCGCAGTTCCTCGCCTCGGCGATCGACAACTCGCATCTGCCTGCCGTGCTCGGAACCATCGCCGGAGATGACACCATCTTGGTGGTGACTCGCGAACCGTTGGGGGGCGACGCGGTCGCGACGCGCTTCCTCGAGCTGGCCCGAACCGGTCAGGCCGACAGCGACGTCGTCCCCGAGGCCTGACCAGCCATCGTTCGAGCACGACCAGGAGGAGACGTGACCCAGGCCCCGACCCTGCCGGCGCAGGAGACCGTGAAGCTGTGGGGGGGACGGTTCGACAGCGGGCCGGCGGAGGCGATGGCGGCGCTGTCCGCCTCGACGCATTTCGACTGGGTGCTGGCCCGGTACGACCTGGCCGGTTCCCGGGCCCACGCCCGGGTGCTGCGCGGCGCCGGGCTGCTCGCCGACGACGACCTGACCGCGATGATCGCCGGCCTGGATGCGCTCGAGGCGGATGTGGTCTCCGGGGCCTTCACGCCGTCCCCGGCCGACGAGGACGTGCACACCGCGCTGGAACGCGGGCTGATCGAGCGAGTCGGCGCTGACCTGGGCGGGCGGCTGCGGGCGGGACGTTCCCGCAATGACCAGGTGGCCACCCTGTACCGGATGTACCTGCGTGACCAGGCCCGCGCGGTGGCCACGGCCACGCTCGACCTGGCCGAGGCCCTGCTCGCCCAGGCCGACGCGCATCCCGAGGCGCCGATGCCCGGGCGCACCCACTTCCAGCACGCCCAGCCGGTGCTGCTGGCCCATCACCTGCAGGCCCACGCCCACGCCCTGGCCCGCGACGTCGAGCGGCTGGTCGACTGGGACCGGCGGGCCGACGAGTCCCCCTACGGAGGGGGAGCCCTGGCCGGGTCCTCGCTCGGGCTGGACCCGAAGGCCGTGGCGCGTGAGCTCGGCTTCTCCCACGCGAGCGACAACTCGATGGACGGCACCGCCTCCCGGGACGTGGTCGCGGAACTGGCGTTCGTGCTGGCCATGCTGGGGGTGGACATCTCCCGGCTGGCCGAGGAGGTGGTGATCTGGTCGACCGCCGAGTTCGGCTTCGTGGCCCTGGACGACGCCTACGCCACCGGGTCCTCGATCATGCCGCAGAAGAAGAACCCGGACGTCGCCGAGCTCGCCCGGGGCAAGGCGGGGCGGCTGATCGGCAACCTGGCCGGGCTGATGACCACGCTGAAGGCGCTGCCGCTGGCCTACAACCGGGACCTGCAGGAGGACAAGGAGCCGGTGATCGACTCCCTGACCCAGCTTCAGCTGCTGATGCCCGCGTTCACCGGCATGGTCGCCACCCTGCGGTTCGACATCGCCCGACTCGCCGAGCTGGCCCCGGCCGGCTTCTCCCTGGCCACCGACATCGCCGAATGGCTGGTCCGCCAGGGGGTGGCGTTCCGCGAGGCGCACGAGATCGCCGGGGCCTGCGTGCGGGCCTGCGAGCAGCGGGGGATCGAGTTGCACGAGCTGGACGACGCCACCCTGGCAGCCATCTCGACGCACCTGTCGCCCGCCGTCCGCGAGGTGCTCGACGTCACCGGCTCCCTGGCCTCCCGCGATGCCTACGGTGGCACCGCCCCGGTGCGGGTCACCGAACAGCGCGAACGCCTGACCGGCCGCCTCGCCGCCCTGCGTGGCTGGGCTTCCCGCCCCGCCACCCCCGTAGCCCGCCGCTAACAAACCCGCTCAGGCTCCGCGGGGGTACCTGCCCGGGGCCATGTAGACGCTTTCAAGTGGACCCCTGCGGAGCATGAGCATGGTGAGCGCTGTGCGGTCGAGGCGACGTGCGTGCCGGCGTCCGCCTGCTTGTCCAGGCCGGCGATGTCGACGATCCGCACCACCTCGAGCTCATCTGAGCCTCCAACGGCTCATGCTGCCGCCGGTGACCAGCGCACCGAAGTCGCGCAAGACGACGCCCAAACCCGCAGCGTCTGGTCGCCCAGCTTGAGCCGATGGGTCCTGCCGTGCCGGTCCGCGTCCACGATCCGAGCGTCCACGGGAGCGCACCCTACGCAGGCCTGCTGCGCAGGAGCGACACCACCTCGGCGAGGGTCTCGATGCTCGCCGGCACGATCGGGTCGAGCACCAGCTGCACGTGGTCCGCGCCCGCGGCGGCGAATCCCCGCAGTTGCTCGGCCAGCTCGTCCGCCGGCCCCCGCAGCGCCTGCACCTGATCACCGGGGTAGTCGCCCATCGTGCGTCCGCGACCGTCCGGCAACTGCACCAGGACGGCGCACGTCGCCTGCACCTGGCCGGCTCGCCCGAGTGCTGCTATCCGTTGGTCCACAACGGCTTTCCGCTGCGCGAACCCCGCAGCGGTGTTGCCGTAGTCGCTCCACCAGACGTTCCACGCAGCCACGTGCGGCAGGGTGATCGCCTGCATTCGCTCACCGACCGAGCCGACCATCAGCGGCGGTCCACCCGGTCGCGGTGAGCGCGGGTGCAGCACGGCATCGGTGACCTGGTAGTACTTCCCGTGCAGGTCGATCGCCCCGTCGGCGAGCAGCGTGCGGATGATGGTGAACGCCTCGGCGAACCGGCTGACGCGGTAGTCATAGGGGAAGCCGAACGCGGTGTACTCGCGCTGGTTCCAGCCTGCGCCGAGCCCGAGGATCAGCCTCCCGCCAGAGATGGCGTCCACTGTCGCTGCCATCTTCGCCAGCATCGCCGGGGCATGGAAGCTGGTCGAAGCGACCAGGGGTCCGAGCTCGACCCGTGCGGTCACCGCGGCGAGGGCCGCCAGTGACGTCCACACCTCCCACGGGCCGCGCGGGCCGTCGGGCAGGTCGTACAGCAGGTGATCGCCCAGCCAGATCGAGTCGAACCCGGCCTCCTCGGACAGCCGGGCCATCGCGGCCAGCTCAGCGAACGAGAGCTCGTACTCGACTTCCGGCAGCTGCACTCCGACCTTCACGGTGCGGATTGTGCCAGGCTCGACACCGTGAGCCTGCTGCGGGTCGAGCTCGGTGCCACCCCGCTCGACGTCGCCCCCCGGCTGCTGGGTGCGGTGCTCCGGGCCGACAGCCCGGACGGACCGGTCGCCGTCCGGCTCACGGAGGTCGAGGCCTACCACGCTGGCGACGACCCGGGTTCGCACGCTTACCGGGGCCGCACCCCGCGCACCGCGGTGATGTTCGGCCCGCCCGGCCACCTCTACGTCTACTTCACCTACGGCATGCATTGGTGCGCGAACGTGGTCTGCGGACCGGACGGCGCCGCCGGCGCGGTGCTGCTGCGGGCGGGCGAGGTGGTCGAGGGGCTGGCCCTGGCCCGCGTCCGCCGCCCTGCTGCGCGGCGCGACGCCGATCTGGCCCGCGGCCCCGCCCGGCTGACCGCAGCCCTGGCCCTGGACGGCGCCCACAACGGCATCGATCTGTGTGCGCCGCGCGCAGGGTGCCGGCTCGAGCTGGCGACGGAGCCGATCCGGCAGGATGTGCTGCGCACCGGTCCCCGGGTGGGGGTCTCCGGTCCCGGCGGAGACGCCGGGACGTTCCCCTGGCGTTTCTGGCTGCACGGTGAACGGACCGTGTCTGCCTACCGCCCGGGCAAACCACGTGCGTCGACCAGGCCGTAGAGAGGAACGTTGCCCCCGTGACCGAGATCCAGCTGGCTCAGGCCTTCGACGAGCTGCAGTGGCGAGGACTCGTGGCGCTGTCCACCGATGAGACCGCCCTGCGTGAGACGCTCGCGGCCGGGCCGGTCACCTACTACTGCGGCTTCGACCCCACGGCGCCCAGTCTGCACATCGGCAACCTGGTGCAGATCCTCACCTTGCGCCGGCTGCAGCTCGCCGGGCACCGCCCGCTGGCGCTGGTCGGCGGCGCCACGGGGCTGATCGGTGACCCGAAGCCCACTGCCGAGCGCCGCCTCAACGAGCGCGACGTGGTGGAGGAGTGGGTAGGCCGGATCCGCCGTCAGATCGAGCCGCTGCTCGACTTCGAGGGGCCGACCGCCGCGCGGATGGTGAACAACCTCGACTGGACGGCGCCGTTGTCGGCGATCGACTTCCTGCGCGAGGTGGGCAAGCACTTCCGGGTCAACCGGATGCTCGCCAAGGAGGCCGTGAGCGCCCGGCTCAACTCCGACGCCGGGATCAGCTACACCGAGTTCAGCTACCAGATCCTGCAGGGAATGGACTTCCTCGAGCTGTACCGCCGCCACGGCTGTGCTCTGCAGATCGGCGGCTCCGACCAGTGGGGCAACCTCACCGCCGGCACCGACCTGATCCATCGGGCCGAGGGGGTCTCGGTGCACGCCCTCGCGACCCCGTTGATCACCAAGGCGGACGGCGTGAAGTTCGGCAAGACCGAGACCGGCACCGTCTGGCTGGACGCCGCGATGACCAGCCCCTACGCCTTCTACCAGTTCTGGCTGAACGCGGAGGACGCCACCGTGGGCACCTACCTGAAGGTGTTCACCTTCCGCTCCCGGGAGGAGATCGCCGAACTGGAGCAGGCCACGCAGGAGCGACCACATGAGCGGGCTGCGCAGCGAGCCCTGGCGCAGGACGTGACCACCCTGGTGCACGGGGCGGAGGCGACCACACGGGTCGAACAGGCCAGCAGGGCCCTGTTCGGCCGGGGGGAGCTGACCGGGCTCGACGAGCGCACCCTGGGCGACGCCGTGCGGGAACTTCCCGGGGTCACCGTGCCGATGGGGGAGCACAGCGTGGTGGATCTGTTCGTCCAGACGGGCCTGGTGGCCAGCAAGTCGGCCGCGCGCCGAGCGATCAGCGACGGTGGCGCCTACGTGAACAACGTCAAGGTCGAGGCGGACGACGCACTCCTGGGAGCCGGGGACCTGCTGCACAGCCGGTGGGGACTGCTGCGACGCGGGCGGAAGTCGCTGGCGGTAGTCGCGGTTGAGGGCGGGAAATCATGATCCACTAAGGGGTTACTGACAGTGACCACGCCTACGTTCCGGAATAACTGCAGGTCAGACGTACAACAAGGGGCCGATTTGACTCTGCGATCGCGGCTACGTAATGTTCAACTCGTTGCAGAGAGCAGGGAGCAACGGACACCCACGGTGGCCGGTCCCGGAACTGCGACTCCCAGAACAATACGCCGCTCGCTTCGGTGAGCGTCGAGTTGGCATGGACCGGCCTTCCGAGCCCAGATGATCTTCCGCTCAGCGGATTTGACCGGGCGGGCGCGGAGAGTCTAAGTTAGAAGGGTTGCCCCGAAAACAGACCGAAAGGTCTCGCTCGGTGCGCGTCCGCTCCTTGAGAACTCAACAGCGTGCCAAAAGTCGATGCCAAACAACCTCGTCACGAGGTGGCGTCGAGGGGTCCTTCGGGTCCCTTGATCTTAACTCGTGAACGATTCCTTTGGTAGAGATAGATGAGCTAGAGTTCATCTGCTCAGCCAGATCACGGTCCTTCGGGACCAACTTCGAGATGTCGGTGACATGCTTCGGCATGGCGTCGAGAAAAACATCAACGGAGAGTTTGATCCTGGCTCAGGACGAACGCTGGCGGCGTGCTTAACACATGCAAGTCGAACGGTGAACCCTCTTCGGAGGGGGATCAGTGGCGAACGGGTGAGTAACACGTGAGCAACCTGCCCCTAACTCTGGGATAACTCCGGGAAACCGGAGCTAATACCGGATACGAGACACTCGGGCATCCGATGTGTCTGGAAAGATTTATCGGTTAGGGATGGGCTCGCGGCCTATCAGCTTGTTGGCGGGGTAACGGCCCACCAAGGCGACGACGGGTAGCCGGCCTGAGAGGGCGACCGGCCACACTGGGACTGAGACACGGCCCAGACTCCTACGGGAGGCAGCAGTGGGGAATATTGCGCAATGGGCGAAAGCCTGACGCAGCGACGCCGCGTGAGGGACGAAGGCCTTCGGGTTGTAAACCTCTTTCAGCAGGGAAGAAGCGAAAGTGACGGTACCTGCAGAAGAAGCACCGGCTAACTACGTGCCAGCAGCCGCGGTAATACGTAGGGTGCAAGCGTTGTCCGGAATTATTGGGCGTAAAGAGCTCGTAGGCGGTTTGTCGCGTCTGCTGTGAAAACTCGGGGCTTAACCCCGGGCCTGCAGTGGGTACGGGCAGACTAGAGTGCGGTAGGGGAGACTGGAATTCCTGGTGTAGCGGTGAAATGCGCAGATATCAGGAGGAACACCGGTGGCGAAGGCGGGTCTCTGGGCCGTAACTGACGCTGAGGAGCGAAAGCATGGGGAGCGAACAGGATTAGATACCCTGGTAGTCCATGCCGTAAACGTTGGGCGCTAGGTGTGGGGCTCTTTCCACGAGTTCCGTGCCGCAGCAAACGCATTAAGCGCCCCGCCTGGGGAGTACGGCCGCAAGGCTAAAACTCAAAGGAATTGACGGGGGCCCGCACAAGCGGCGGAGCATGCGGATTAATTCGATGCAACGCGAAGAACCTTACCAAGGCTTGACATGAACGGTAATCCGGCAGAGATGTCGGGTCCGTAAGGGCCGTTCACAGGTGGTGCATGGTTGTCGTCAGCTCGTGTCGTGAGATGTTGGGTTAAGTCCCGCAACGAGCGCAACCCTCGTTCTATGTTGCCAGCACGTAATGGTGGGGACTCATAGGAGACTGCCGGGGTCAACTCGGAGGAAGGTGGGGATGACGTCAAATCATCATGCCCCTTATGTCTTGGGCTTCACGCATGCTACAATGGCCAGTACAAAGGGCTGCGAGACCGTAAGGTGGAGCGAATCCCAAAAAGCTGGTCTCAGTTCGGATCGGGGTCTGCAACTCGACCCCGTGAAGTCGGAGTCGCTAGTAATCGCAGATCAGCAACGCTGCGGTGAATACGTTCCCGGGCCTTGTACACACCGCCCGTCACGTCACGAAAGTCGGTAACACCCGAAGCCGGTGGCCCAACCCTTGTGGAGGGAGCCGTCGAAGGTGGGACTGGCGATTGGGACGAAGTCGTAACAAGGTAGCCGTACCGGAAGGTGCGGCTGGATCACCTCCTTTCTAAGGAGCACTTGGCATTCTTCGGAATGTCCAGAAACCACTGCTCGGGCGTACGTCCCGAGGTGGTTGCTCAAGGGTGGAACATCGACTAGTTGGCGATCGGATCACGATCACGAGTCAGTACGTTCGCTTCGGCGAATCGGAACCTCTCCAGATGGTGAACCGGTCGCTTGGCGCGCTGTTGGGTCCTGAGGGAACGGGCGACAGTCCTTTCACCTCTGCCGCCGGCTGATCTGGCCGGCGAGTGCGGACCGGCCTTCGGACGAACCACTCACCATGAGGTGAGCAGGCGCCGAGCACGGGGCCAGGTTACCGCCCGTAGCTTGAGAACTGCACAGTGGACGCGAGCATCTTATATCTGTGGTCAAGTTTTTAAGGGCACACGGTGGATGCCTTGGCACCAGGAGCCGAAGAAGGACGTAGGAGCCTGCGATAAGCCTCGAGGAGCTGGCAACCGAGCTGTGATTCGAGGATTTCCGAATGGGGAAACCCGGCTGGGCGCAATCCCAGTCACCCATGCCTGAACACATAGGGCATGTGGAGGGAACGAGGGGAAGTGAAACATCTCAGTACCCTCAGGAAGAGAAAGCAACCGCGATTCCGTGAGTAGTGGCGAGCGAAAGCGGAAGAGGCTAAACCGATCGCGCGTGATAGCCGGCAGGCGTTGCGCGATCGGGGTCGTGGGACCGTTCAGTTTGAACTGCCGTTCGAGCAGGGAGTCAAAAATTCGCGTCATAGTCGAAGGGTCTTGAAAGTCCCGGCATAGAGGGTGTTACCCCCGTAGACGAAATGGCGTGAACTCCCGAGCGTGTTCCCAAGTAGCACGGGGCCCGAGAAATCCCGTGCGAATCTGGGGGGACCACCCCCTAAGCCTAAATACTCCCTGGTGACCGATAGCGGACAAGTACCGTGAGGGAAAGGTGAAAAGTACCCCGGGAGGGGAGTGAAATAGTACCTGAAACCGCGTGCCTACAATCCGTCGGAGCCTCCTTGCGGGGTGACGGCGTGCCTTTTGAAGAATGAGCCTGCGAGTTAGTGGTATGTGGCGAGGTTAACCCGTGTGGGGAAGCCGTAGCGAAAGCGAGTCCGAATAGGGCGATTCAGTCGCATGCTCTAGACCCGAAGCGGAGTGATCTACCCATGGCCAGGTTGAAGCGCGGGTAAGACCGCGTGGAGGACCGAACCCACCAGGGTTGAAAACCTGGGGGATGAGCTGTGGGTAGGGGTGAAAGGCCAATCAAACTCCGTGATAGCTGGTTCTCCCCGAAATGCATTTAGGTGCAGCGTCACGTGTTTCTTGCCGGAGGTAGAGCTACTGGATGGCCAATGGGCCCTACAAGGTTACTGACGTCAGCCAAACTCCGAATGCCGGTAAGTTAGAACGTGGCAGTGAGACTGCGGGGGATAAGCTTCGTAGTCGAGAGGGAAACAGCCCAGAACACCAGCTAAGGCCCCAAAGCGTGTGCTAAGTGGGAAAGGATGTGGAGTTGCACAGACAACCAGGAGGTTGGCTTAGAAGCAGCCACCCTTTAAAGAGTGCGTAATAGCTCACTGGTCAAGTGATTCCGCGCCGACAATGTAGCGGGGCTCAAGCACACCGCCGAAGCTGTGTCATTCACGCAATAGCCAGGTCTTCGGATCCAGGCGTGTGGATGGGTAGGGGAGCGTCGTGTGGCGAGTGAAGCGGCGGGGTGACCCAGCCGTGGACGCCACACGAGTGAGAATGCAGGCATGAGTAGCGAATGACGGGTGAGAAACCCGTCCGCCGAATGACCAAGGGTTCCAGGGCCAGGCTAATCCGCCCTGGGTAAGTCGGGACCTAAGGCGAGGCCGACAGGCGTAGTCGATGGACAACGGGTTGATATTCCCGTACCGGCAAAGAACCGCCCATATCGAACCCGGCGATGCTAAACGCATGAAACTCGGCTAGCCTTCGGGCCGGCTGAGCGGAGCGCGTGACCCGAACCGGTATTAGATAAGCGATGGGGTGACGCAGGAAGGTAGCCACCGCGTGGCGATGGTAGTCCACGTCTAAGGGTGTAGGGCGAGGTGTAGGCAAATCCGCACCTCATATAGCCTGAGACCTGATAGTGACCGCGAATGCGGGAAGCAGGGTGATCCTATGCTGCCAAGAAAAGCCTCTAGCGAGGTTCGAGCCGCCCGTACCCCAAACCGACTCAGGTGGTCAGGTAGAGAATACCAAGGCGATCGAGCGAATCGTGGTTAAGGAACTCGGCAAAATGCCCCCGTAACTTCGGGAGAAGGGGGGCCTGAGGGGTGAAGCCGCTAGCCGGCTAGCCCTTGAAGGCCGCAGAGACCAGGGAGAAGCGACTGTTTACTAAAAACACAGGTCCGTGCTAAGTCGCAAGACGATGTATACGGACTGACGCCTGCCCGGTGCTGGAACGTTAAGGGGACGGGTTAGCCTCACGGCAAAGCTCAGAACTTAAGCGCCAGTAAACGGCGGTGGTAACTATAACCATCCTAAGGTAGCGAAATTCCTTGTCGGGTAAGTTCCGACCTGCACGAATGGCGTAACGACTTCTCCGCTGTCTCAACCGCGAACTCGGCGAAATTGCACTACGAGTAAAGATGCTCGTTACGCGCAGCAGGACGGAAAGACCCCGGGACCTTTACTACAGCTTGGTATTGGTGTTCGGAACGGCTTGTGTAGGATAGGTGGGAGACTGTGAAATCGGGACGCCAGTTCCGGTGGAGTCAACGTTGAAATACCACTCTGGTCGTTCTGGATGTCTAACTTCGGTCCGTGATCCGGATCAGGGACAGTGCCTGGTGGGTAGTTTAACTGGGGCGGTTGCCTCCCAAAATGTAACGGAGGCGCCCAAAGGTTCCCTCAGCCTGGTTGGCAATCAGGTGTCGAGTGTAAGTGCACAAGGGAGCTTGACTGTGAGACAGACATGTCGAGCAGGGACGAAAGTCGGGACTAGTGATCCGGCCGTGGTAAGTGGAAACGCGGTCGCTCAACGGATAAAAGGTACCCCGGGGATAACAGGCTGATCTTGCCCAAGAGTCCATATCGACGGCATGGTTTGGCACCTCGATGTCGGCTCGTCGCATCCTGGGGCTGGAGTCGGTCCCAAGGGTTGGGCTGTTCGCCCATTAAAGCGGTACGCGAGCTGGGTTTAGAACGTCGTGAGACAGTTCGGTCCCTATCCGCTGCGCGCGCAGGAAACTTGAGAAGGGCTGTCCTTAGTACGAGAGGACCGGGACGGACGAACCTCTGGTGTGTCAGTTGTTCCGCCAGGAGCATCGCTGATTAGCTACGTTCGGAAGGGATAACCGCTGAAGGCATCTAAGCGGGAAGCTCGCTTCAAGATGAGGTTTCCATGGGGTTTACCCCGAGAGGCTCCCAGCTAGACTACTGGGTTGATAGGCCGGATGTGGAAGTGCGGACATAAGACGCATGAAGCTGACCGGTACTAATAAGCCGATAACTTGTCTAACAGATTTGCTACGCGTCCACTGTGCGGTTCCCGAGGTGCGGTCGGTTTACCGACGACATCTCCATAGTGTTTCGGCGGCCATAGCGACGGGGAAACGCCCGGCTCCATTCCGAACCCGGAAGCTAAGCCCGTCTGCGCCGATGGTACTGCCCGGGGGACTGGGTGGGAGAGTAGGACGCCGCCGGACATCTTTCACGATGGCGGTCACCCCGTGTGGGTGACCGCCATCGTTGTTTTGTCATCACGGAAGGGGACAGCAATGGCCGAGAACGACTCGCAGGGCAGAGGTGACCGCCGGGCACGACGTGGGGGATCGGCCCCCCGCTCCGGAGGGGCCTCCCGTCCCTCGGGTCCCTCCCGCTGGGGTGGGTCTCCGCGCGCTGGAGGTGCCTCAAGTTCTGGCGGCGCCCCTCGTGCTGGCGGAGGTCCTCGTTCCGCCGGGCCTGCGAGTTCAGGTGGGGAACCTCGTTTCGGTGGGGGCACCCGGTCCGGAGGGCCGGCGAGCACTGATGGAGGACCCCGTCCGGGTGGTGCGGCACGGTCGAACTGGTCTGAGCGGCCTGGCAGCTCTGCTGCGGGAAGCGGTCGCGGCGGTTCGTCGGGTGAACCTGCTTCTGGTGGGGCGCCTGGGCGCGGTCGCTGGTCGGGCCCGACTGACAACTCGGATCGTTCTGGCCGTCCTGAGGCTTCTGGGCGGACCGAGGGCCCTCGTCGCTCTGGCAGCGCCGGCTGGTCTGCTGGGCCCGAGCGGTCCGGTGACGCTTCCGGTGGCAGAGCGCGGTCTGCCGGTCAGGGTCGTTCCGGATTCGCTGGGTCGGGCGGAGCCGGTGGTCGTGGTGGTGGTTCGAGGACGGGCGACGGTCGTCCGGATCGCTCGGATCGGGCAGGGGGAGCCGGATCAGAGGCTCGGAGCTCGGACGCTCGCGGCGCTACGGGACGGCCGGCGGGTGGCGCCGGGTCGAACAGGCCGCCGACCTCGGACCGAACTCCGAGGACCAATCGGTCGCAGCGCTCCGAGGGTGGCTACCGCGCGGATCGCCCGCAGCGTGGTGATGGTGGACCCGCCTCGTCCGGGGGTCAACGATCCGATGAACCGCCGCGCTCGGGTGGTGCACCGCGCTCCGGTGGTGCACCGCGCTCGGGTGGCGCCCCCCGCTCGGGTGGCGCTCCGCGGTCGACTGGGGCACCTGGATCGGGTGGGCCGCAGCGATCGGGCGGAGCTCCACGAAGCGGTGGTTTCCGTTCTGCTGGAACGGGATCGGCTGGTCCGCGAGGGCAAGGGCGTCCGTCGGGCGATCGACCGCAGCGCGACGGCGGACGGCCGTGGGCTCCGCGGGCGGACGGCCCGGAGCGTGGGGATCGGGCGGCGCGGCCGGACCGGGGAGATCGGCCGGACCGGGGAGATCGGCCGGACCGGCCGAGGATCCCGGACGGCCCGGAGGTTCCTGAGGAGATCACCGGCAAGGAGCTCGACCGGGACATCCGGGCCGAGCTGAGCAGCCTCGGTGCCTATGGCTCCAAGGCCGTGGCCCGTCATCTGGTGATGGCCGGCCGGTTGCTCGACGACGATCCTGAGGCTGCCTGGGAACATGCCCTGGCTGCGCGGGCCCGCGGGGCCCGAATCGGCGCCGTCCGCGAAGCGACGGGGTTGGCGGCCTACCGCATCGGGCGCTACGCGCAGGCTCTGGCAGAGCTGCGAACCCTGCGCCGGCTCACCGGATCCTCGGACCATCTGCCGATCATGGCCGACTGCGAGCGCGGACTCGGCCGTCCGGAGCGGGCTCTTGCCCTGGCGGCCTCGGCCGAGGCCGGACGGTTGGCCACCCCGGAGCGGGTGGAGCTGCTGATCGTGGCCTCGGGTGCTCGGGCAGATCTGGGCCAGCACGATGCTGCGGTCCTGGCCCTACAGGTGCCCGAACTCGAGTCGTCGGCGGCGGAGGACTGGGTGTCTCGGCTGCGGGTCGCCTACGCGAACGCGCTGGCTGCCGTCGGCAGGGACGAGGAGGCGGCCGCCTGGTTGGAGCGGGCCGGGGTGATCGACGGTGAGGACCAGGACGAGCACGACGAGATCGTGGACATGGGCGACCTCGAGGGGGTCGACCTCGGAGACCTCCAACTCGGCGTCGCCGAGGAGGTCAGGCCCGAGCACGGCAACGGCGACCTGAGCGAGCCTGAGCATGGCGACGCCGACCTGGGGGAGCCCGAGGAATGACCGCGAGCCACCGGGAGTCCACTGTGCAGCAAGGGGTTTCGGGCAGCGGACTGCATTCGACCGAGCAGCCACTGGCCGCGCTGTACGACCTCGCGATCCTCGACCTGGACGGTGTGGTCTACGTCGGTCCGGACGCCGTGCCGGGCGCCGCGTCCGCCGTCGCGCAGGCAGGCGCCGCCGGTCTGCGCTGCTGCTTCCTGACCAACAACGCCAGCCGCCCGCCCGAGGTGGTGGCCGAGCACCTGCGCAGTCTGGCGGTACCGGCGGAGGTCAACGACGTGCTCACCTCGGCGCAGGTGGGGGCGGCGCTGCTCGCCGACAAGCTGCCGCCGGGATCGCGGGTTCTGCTGATCGGTGGCGCCGGCCTGGAGGTGGCGCTGACCGAGGTCGGGCTGGTGCCGGTCGGCAGCATGGACGAGGACCCGGTGGCCGTTGTCCAGGGCTTCAGCCCGGATCTCACCTGGCGGCTGCTCGCCGAGGGCACTCGCGCCGCCCGGGCCGGGTTGTACTGGGTGGCAACGAATCTCGACCTGACCGTGCCCACTCCCTTCGGGCCGGCCCCCGGCAACGGCTCGCTGGTGGAGATCGTTGCCCGCGCTGCCGGCAGGGGGCCGGACGCCGTCGCCGGCAAGCCCCAGCCCGCACCGTTCCTGGACGCCGTGCGCCGCTACGGTGCGCAGGCGCCGCTGGTCGTGGGCGACCGGTTGGACACCGACATCCAGGGCGCCGTGGCCGCCGGGATGCCGTCGCTGGCCGTGATGACCGGGGTGAGCGGGGTGAACGACCTGCTGCACGCCGCAGCCGACCGCCGCCCGACCTACCTGTCGGTCGACCTGTTCGGGCTGCTGGAGACCCACCCCGAGGTGAGCGTGACCTCGGGGGAGACGACCGCGGCCGCCTGCCGCGGCGCCCAGGTCGAGGTGATCTCCGAGGTGACCTCCGGGGCGGACGGCGCGATCGTGCGGGTGCCCGCGGCCGGGCAGGACCCGATGGACCTGCTGCGCGCCGCCTGCACGGCCTCCTGGGCCTGGACCGATCGGACCTCAGGGGCGGTGACTACCCGGGAGTTGCTCGAGGCGCTCGACCGGTTCCCGGCCACGGCGACCTGGGCGCGATAGCGTGGCCCGGGCAGCCGGAAGGAGCAGGGGATGAGCATCGAGGACGGTCACGACGACCAGGACGGCCAGCATGACGACGGGGACGGCGACCTGGGCGACACTGCCCTGGCGCAGGCTCCGGCCACCGGGGACCCCGGGCTGGACGAGGCGCTGCGTGAGCTCGCGCTCGCCTCGGCTATCTCGCTGGAGGACCAGCTGCCCGTGATCGAAGCGGTGCACCGCACCCTGCAGGACCGGCTCGCCGACGTCGAGGGTTGACCCATGGCGCCCCGGCGTCGTCTTGACGCCGAGTTGGTGCGGCGCGGTCTGGCCCGTTCCCGCGCCCATGCCGGGGAGCTGCTCGCGGCCGGCCGGGTGCTGCTGGCGGGCCAGGAGGCGACCAAGGCGGCGACCCAGGTGGACCCTGCCGCGGCCATCCTGGTGCGTGACCTGCCCGGCGAGCCCGACTACGTCAGCCGCGGCGGCCACAAGCTGGCCGGAGCCCTGGATGCGTTCGTAGCCAACGGGTTGGCAGTGCCTGGGCGGCACTGCCTCGACGCCGGCGCGAGCACCGGCGGCTTCACCGACGTGCTGCTGCGTCGTGGCGCGGCGCACGTGGTGGCGGTCGACGTCGGGTACGGGCAGCTGGCCTGGAGCGTGCGCCAGGACGAGCGGGTCACCGTGCTGGACCGGACCAACGTGCGCGAGCTCACCGCCGAGGCACTGCCCTACCGCCCCGAACTGGTGGTGGGGGACCTCTCCTTCATCTCGCTGCGCCTGGTCCTGGGCCCCCTGGCCGCGGTCAGCGCCGCCGCCGCCGACCTGGTGCTGATGGTCAAGCCTCAGTTCGAGGTGGGCCGGGAGCGGCTCGGCCCCGGCGGAGTCGTCCGCGATCCGCGGCTGCGCGCCGGCGCCGTCCGGGACATCGCCACTGCTGCGGCGGCCGAGGGGCTGGGTGCCCGTGGGGTCTGCGCGAGCCCATTACCCGGGCCGAGTGGCAACGTCGAGTACTTCCTGTGGCTGCGGGCCGGTGCGCCCGCGCTGGAGGAGAACGCACTGCAGCGCGCCGTCGAGGAAGGACCTCAGTGAGCCCGGACGGGACCCCGAACCATGAACCACCTCGGCGCGTGCTGGTGCTGGCCCACACCGGGCGCCAGGCGGCGGTACGGGCGGCCGAGGAACTGGTCATCCTGCTCGACCGGGCCGGGCTGCGCCCGGTGCTGCCGCCGACCGAGGCCTCCGCCCTGGGCGCGCAGACCCGCGCTCTGATCGAGGTGGCCGACCACGCCCATCCGCTGGACGGTGCCGAACTGGTGGTGGTGCTCGGCGGCGACGGCACCATCCTGCGCGCGGCCGACGTGGTGCGCGGCAGCGAGGTACCCCTGCTCGGCGTCAACCTCGGGCACGTCGGATTCCTGGCCGAGGCCGAGCGGGACGACCTGCAGGAGACGGTGCTGCGGATCGCCGAGCGCCGCTACGAAGTCGAGGAACGGATGACCCTCGACGTCGAGGTCACCCTGGGCGAGGAGGTGCTGGGGCGCACCTGGGCGGTGAACGAGGCGAGCGTCGAGAAGGCCGACCGGGAACGCATGATCGAGGTCGTGCTCGAGGTCGACGGACGCCCGGTGACCGAGTTCGGGTGCGACGGCGTGGTGCTGGCGACGCCGACCGGCTCCACCGCCTACGCCTTCTCCGCCGGGGGACCGGTAGTCTGGCCGGAGGTGGAGGCGCTGCTGCTGGTGCCGATCAGCGCGCACGCCCTGTTCGCCCGGCCGCTCGTGGTCGCCCCCACGTCGGTGCCTGCCGTCGAGATCATCTCCCCGGGCAGTGCCGTGCTCTGGTGCGACGGACGGCGCAGCATCGATCTCCCGACGGGCGCCCGGGTGGAGGTGCGCCGCTCCGCACTGCCGGTGCGGCTGGCCCGGCTGGCCCGGCCGCCGTTCACAGACCGTTTGGTGGCCAAGTTCCAGCTGCCGGTGCGCGGCTGGCGGGGCAGGGCCCATCACGATCCGCAGTAGGGCGCAGCAAGACCTCGGCCATTCGGACACCAGTTCGACCCCTGGACGGTCCGAGGCGCCTACGCTGTCCCCGTGCTGCTGGAGATGAGACTGCGCGGGCTTGGGGTGATCCGCGACGCCGTGCTGGAGCTGGGTCCCGGGCTCACCGTCGTGACCGGGGAGACCGGCGCCGGCAAGACCATGGTGGTGACCGGGCTCGGCCTGCTGCTCGGTGGGCGGTCCGACCCGGGCGCCGTCCGCAGCGGGCAGAGCAGCGCGCTGGTCGAGGGGCGCCTCGCCGTCGACCCGGCCGGCCGGGTCGCCGAGCGGGCCCGGGAGGCCGGCGCCGAGCTGGACGAGCTGGCCGAGCTTGGCGCCGTCGAACTGATCCTGTCCCGCACGGTCAGCGCCGAGGGGCGCAGCCGCAGCCACGTCGGCGGTCGGTCGGCGCCGGTGGCCCTTCTGGCCGAGCTCGCCGAGGACCTAGTGGCCGTGCACGGGCAGAGCGAGCAGCTGCGGCTGCGCTCCACCACGCGCCAGCGCCAGGCCCTGGACCGGTACGCCGGCCCCGGGGCGGCGAAGTTGCTGGCCTCCTACCGCGAGCACTGGCATCGGCTACGGGTGGTGGACGCCGAGCTCGAGCAGATCGTCACCCGGGCCCGGGAGCGTTCGCAGGAGGCTGAGTTGCTGCGCCTCGGCCTGGCCGAGGTGGAGCGTCTCGACCCCCAGCCCGGAGAGGACGACGAGCTGCGGATCGAGGCCCAGCGACTGGCCCACGCCGAGGAGCTGCGGACGGCGGCGCTGGCCGCCCAGGCGGCGCTGACCGGCGACGACGACGCCCCGCCCGGCGAGGCGGACGCACTGATGCAGGTGACCCGGGCCCGCCAGGCGCTGGACCTCGTCCGCGACCACGATCCCCGGCTGGCCGCACTGGCCGACCGGCTGAGCGAGGTCTCGATGCTGCTCAGCGACGTCGCCGCCGACTGCGCCTCCTACACCCAGGAGGTCGAGTCCGACCCGGTGCGCCTGGCCCGGGTCGAGGAGCGGCGCGCGGCGCTGACCGGGCTGGCCCGCGGCTACGGGGACAGCGTCGACGCCGTGCTCGAGTGGGTTCGCGGCGCAGGGCTGCGGCTGCTCGAACTGGATGGCGACGAGGACCGCTCAACCGCGCTGCGCGCCGAGCGGGAGCGGTTGCGCGTCGACCTGGCCGCGGACGCCGCGCGGCTCAGCCTGGCCCGCCGGGCCGCCGCCGCGGAACTCGCCGAGGCGGTCAGCGCCGAACTGACCGAGCTCGCCATGCCGCATGCGCGGCTGCTGGTCGAGCTGAACCAGCGCGCAGACGACGATGGGCTGCTCGTCGACCTCGGCCAGGGCGCGCAGCCGCTGGCCGCCGGGCCGGACGGCGTCGACGAGGTCGAGTTGCTGCTCGCGCCGCACGCCGGTGCCCCGCCCCGGCCGCTGGCCAAGGGGGCCTCCGGCGGTGAGCTCTCCCGGGTGATGCTCGGGCTGGAGGTGGTGCTGGCCGCCGCCGACCCGGTGCCGACCTTCGTCTTCGACGAGGTGGACTCCGGGGTGGGCGGCCAGGCCGCGCTCGGCATCGGGCGCCGCCTGGCCCGCCTCGCCCGCACCGCGCAGGTGCTGGTGGTCACCCACCTTCCCCAGGTGGCCGCCTACGCCGACCGGCACCTGCTGGTGACCAAGGCCAGTGACGGCGAGATCACCGAGAGCGGTGTGACCACCCTCGACGACACCGCGCGGGTGCGCGAGCTGGCCCGGATGCTGGGCGGGATGGCTGATTCCGGCAGTGCCCAGGCTCACGCCGAGGAGCTGCTGGGCACCGCACGCACAGAACGTGGCACGATCGTGGGGTGAGGATGCCGCTGGCACGCAGGACTCCGGGGCCGCAGTCCGGCCCGGGTGTGTGCGGCCCGGCCCGGGTGGACAGGCGCACCAAGGACCTCACCAAACGCCTGAACCCCGGCGACATCGCCGTGATCAACCACACCGACATCGACAAGGTCTCCGCCGACGCCCTGGTCGGCTGCCGGCCGGCGGCGGTGGTGAACGCCTCGCCGAGCATCTCCGGCCGCTATCCCAACATCGGCCCGGAAGCGTTGCTGGCCGCGGGGATCCTGCTCGTCGACGACGTCGGCGCCGACGTGATGGACGCCGTCCGCGAGGGTGACCAGGTGCGCATCCACGAGGGCGCGGTGTACGTCGACGACCGGGTGGTGGCGAAGGGCCTGGTGCAGGACGAGACCAGCGTGGCCTCGGCGATGGAGGAGGCGCGGGCCGGGCTGGCGGTGCAGCTGGAGTCGTTCGTGGTCAACACGATGGACTACCTGCAGCGTGAGCGGGGCCTGCTGCTGGACCGGGTCGGGGTGCCCGACATCCGCACCCGGATCGACGGCCGCCCGGCGCTGATGGTGGTACGCGGCTACCACTACAAGGAGGACCTGGCCGCGCTGCGCCCCTACATCCGGGAGAACCGCCCGGTGCTGATCGGGGTGGACGGCGGCGCCGACGCGATCCTGGAGGCCGGGTACCGCCCGGACCTGGTGGTCGGTGACATGGACTCCGTGACCGACCGGGCACTGACCTGTGGCGCCGAGATCGTGGTGCACGCCTACCGGGACGGCCGTGCCCCGGGGCTGGACCGGGTGCGCGGGCTGGGCGTCGAGCCGGTGGTCTTCCCGGCGACCGGCACCAGCGAGGACGTCGCCATGCTGCTCGCCGACGACAAGGGCGCCTCGGTGATCGTGGCCGTGGGCACCCACAACACGCTGGTCGAGTTCCTGGACAAGGGCCGCTCGGGGATGGCCAGCACCTGGCTGACCCGGCTGCGGGTCGGCGGCAAGCTGGTGGACGCCAAGGGCGTCTCCCGGCTCTACCGGCAGCGGATCAGCAACGGCCAGCTGACCGTGCTGCTGCTGGCCGGCCTGCTCGCCCTGGGGGTGGCGCTGGCCGCCACACCGGGTGGCCAGACGCTGTTCTCGTTGCTGGGCGCCCGGCTGGACGACCTGTGGTCCTTCCTCGCCTCCTTCGTCACCGACGCGCCGCCGGAGGCGCTGTCCCGGACAGACTGGATCGCATGATCGACTTTCGATACCACCTGGTTTCGCTGGTCTCGGTCTTCCTCGCCCTGGCCGTCGGCGTGGTCCTGGGCGCCGGGCCGTTGCGGGGGGAGATCGCCGACTCTCTGAACAGCTCGGTGGAACAGCTGCGGACCGAGAAGAACGCCCTGCGCTCGGCGCTGACCGTGGCCGAGGCCGGGGTGAAGAACCGCGACGCCTTCACCAACCAACTCGTCCCGGCGATGGTGGCCAACCGGCTTCCCGGGCGCACCGTGGTGCTGGTCACCATGCCCGACTCCGACGGCGACGCGATCGACCCGCTCACCCGGGCCCTGGAGGCTGCCGGCGCCGTGGTCACCGGCCGGGTGGACCTGAAGGCGGCCTGGGTCGCTCCGGAGAAGGCCGCCGACCGGCGTGAACTGGCCCAGAAATGGGGCAGCGTGCTCACCACGGCAGCGTCGTCCGCGCCCACGCCGTCCGCCTCGCGCACCCCGACCGTGCTGGCGAAGGCGGCCGTGGCCGCCCCGGACGTGGGAACGCCGGATGCGGTGCTCGCCGCCCTGCTCGCCCGCACCGTGGTCACGCTCAACCCGCTCGAGGTGAGCCGGCCCGACCCGGTCGGTCGTCAGGTCCTCGAGGCTTTGGCCAAGAAGGGAATGCTCTCCACGCATGGAGATCTGAACCGGCGGGCCAGCCAGGTGGTGCTGCTCGCTCCGGGCGTCGACCAGGCGCTGTCCGGTGCCCCGACGCCGACCCCGACGCCGTCCGCCGATCGCTCGCCGGCCTGGGCCGATCTCGCGATCACCCTGGACTCGGCCAGCGACGGCGCGGTGATGCTCGGGCCGGCGTCCGCAGCGACCTCGGGCGGGGTGCTGGCTGTCGTCCGCGGGGACAACGCCACCGCCCGCCAGGTCTCGACCGTCGACACCGGGGGCAGCCCGATGGGCGACCTGACTGTGGTGCTGGCGCTGCGGGAACAGGGCACCGGGACGGCGGGAGCCTACGGCTTCGGCAAGGGTGCCTCCGGCGCGTTCCCGGTGGCGGTGGCGCAGGCTCAGGCCGTAGCGCCCGGTTCGGCGTCGTGACCGTCGTCGCGGCCGGCCTCACCCGCCTGGTCACGGCGGCGGTGGGTGCCGGAGCCGGACGGTTGCTGTGGCAGCGGCTCAGCACGACCCCGCCCGGCGGCGCCGGCCGCTGGACCCGCACCAATCACCGGGGTGAGCCGATCAGCCTGCTCGAGGGCCCGGCGGCGACGCTGGCTGCCGCGGGAGCGATCGCGATCGCCCCGGGGCTGCCCGGTCGGGTCCGGGCGGCGGGCGCCGTCGCCGTGCTGGGCGCGGGATCGTTCGGCCTCCTCGACGATCTCGGGGAACGCGGCTCTGCCAAGGGGTTTCGCGGTCATCTCGGGGCGCTGCGCCGCGGAGAGCTGACCACCGGGCTGGTAAAGATCGCCGGGATCGGGGCCACCGGCCTGGCCGCCGGGGCGCTCGCGCTACCGCGTCGGGGCGATGCGGCAGAACGGCCCGGGCTCCTCGACGTGATCACCTCCGGGCTGCTGGTGGCGGGCGCCGCGAACCTGGCCAACCTGTTCGACCTGCGCCCTGGCCGGGCGCTGAAGGTGGTGCTGCTGCACGCCCCCGCGCTGGCGGCGTCCGGCCCGGCCGGCACGCTGGTGGCGGCGACCGTGGGGCCGGCGGCGGCGCTGCTGCCCGAGGACCTCGGTGAGCGGGCAATGCTCGGCGACTGCGGCGCGAACGCGCTCGGCGCACTGCTCGGCACGGCTGCGGTGGCCCAGGCCCCGCGGCCGGTGCGGCTCGGTCTGCTGGTCGCGGTGACCGGGCTGATCCTGGCCAGCGAGAAGGTCAGCTTCACCACGGTGATCGAGTCGACTCCCGTTCTGCGCGAGCTCGACGGGCTCGGACGCCGTCCACGGTGACCAGACGGTGACCCGGCGGTGACCAGACGAGCCGTGGGCGGGGTCCTCGCCTCGGCGGCGCTGATCTCGGTGCTGACCGTCGTGGCCAGGATCACCGGGTTCGGCCGCTGGCTGGCCCTGTCCGGAACGGTGGGCGCGACCTGCGTCGGCAACGCCTACGCCAGCGTGAACCTGGTGCCGAACCTGCTGTTCGAGGTGATGGCCGGCGGCGCGCTGGCGGCGGCGGTGATCCCGGTGCTGCGCGGCTTCACCGGCCCGGGTGCGGACCGGGTGGCCTCGGCACTGCTCACCTGGACCCTGCTCGTACTGACCCCGGTGAGCCTCGGCCTGGCCGTGTTCGCCGGGCCGCTGGCCCGCGCCGTGATCGGGGCCGAGGACTGCGCCGGGCAGCACACGATGGCGGCCCGGATGCTCGTGGTGTTCGCGCCGCAGGTGCTGCTCTACGGGGTCGGGGTGGTGCTCACCGGCGTGCTGCAGGCCCGGCACCGGTTCGCCGGCCCGGCGGTGGCTCCGCTGCTGTCCAGCCTGGTAGTGATCGTCGCCTACCTCGGCTACGGCGCGGCGGTCGGCGGCCGCGGTGGTGAGGTGACCGGCGCGAGCCTGCCGGCGCCGGCGTTCGCGTGGCTGGCCTGGGGCACCACGGCCGGGGTGGTGGTGCTCACGCTGCCGCTGCTGATCCCGGCGGGCCGGGCCGGCCTCCGGCTGCGGCCACAGCTCGGCTTCCCGGACGGCGTGGCCCGGCGGGTGCTCCGGCTGACCGCGTCCGGGGTGGCCGCCGTCGTGGCCCAGCAGCTGTTCCTGCTGGTGGTGATGCTGCTGGCCAACCGCCGTGGCCTGGTCGGGGCCTATCTGGTCTACGGCTACACCCAGGCGGTGGCGCTGCTGCCACACGCGGTGCTGGTGGTGCCGCTGGTCACCGCGGTGTTCCCTCGGCTGGTGGCGCGCGCCGGGCAGGGAGAGGGCTTCGCCGCGCCGACCGCACGCTACGCCCGGGCCGTGCTGGTGGCCGGGGCGACCGGCACCGCTCTCCTGGCGGCCACCGCGCCCGGCGTGGCGGCGCTGTTCGCCGCCCTGGACCAGGGGTCCGTCACCGGCATGGGCGCCGCGCTGCTCGCCGCCGCGCCCGGCGTGGCCGGGCTGGCCCTGCTCACCTACGGCGGCCGGGTGCTGTTCGCGCTCGAGGCGAGCCGGGCCGCCGCCGTGGCCACCGCTGTCGGTTGGGGCAGCGCGATCCTGGCCGCCCCGATCGCGGTGGCCCTGACCCGCGGGGAGCACGCCGTGGTCGCCCTGTCCGGAGCCGGCAGCGTGGGCATGCTTGCCGGTGCGGTGGCCCTGCTGGTCGCTGTGCGCCGGGCGGCCGGGCGGACGGCGCTGGCCGGTCTGGCCCGGACCGCCGCGGTCGCGCTGCCGGCGTCCGTGCTGGCCGGCGGCGTCGGCTGGTTCGTGGCGCGCAGCCTGGTCAATGCGGCGCCGTCCGGTTCGCTGGGGGGAGCCCTCGGGGCGGCGGTGGCGGCCGCGGTGGCTGCGCTGGCGGTGTTCGCCGTCCCGGTGCTGGTGTTCGACCGTAGGGCGGTGCGGCTCGACTCCGTGGGCGCGGCGGCCGGCACGGTGGCCGAGCCTGGAGCGGGCCGGGGGCCGGGCCCGGTGCTGCTGGTGCTGGGCAGCAGCGGCGGTGGCATCGGCCGGCATGTGCGGTCGCTGGCCGAGGGGCTGGCCGGGCGCGGCGTCGCCGTGACCGTGGCGGCGCCCGAGACCACGCTGGGCACCTTCGCGCTGACCGGCGTGGACGGCGTGCGGGCGGCGCCGGTCCCGATCGGCGAGCGCCCACACCCACTGCACGACCTGGCCACGATCCGGCGGTTGCGGGCGCTTGCCGATCAGGCCGCGGTGCTGCATGCGCACGGGCTGCGGGCCGGTGCCCTGGCCGTGCTGGCCTGCACCGGCAGAGCCACCCCCGTCGTGGTCACCCTGCACAACGCACTGGTCGCCTCCGGCCCGACCGCCGTCATCTACCGGGGGCTGGAACGGATCGTGGCCCGCCGGGCTGCGCAGGTGCTGGTGGTCTCGGCCGATCTCGGCACACGGATGCGCGACCTCGGCGCCACCTCCGTGCAACGGGCCCTGGTGCCCGCCCCGCCTCGGGCCGCGGCGTCCGCCAGGATCGACCGCGGCGCCGTCCAGGCGGGTCTGGGGGTCGCCGAGGGCGAGGTGCTGCTGGTCACGGTGGCCCGGCTGGCCGAGCAAAAGGGGCTGCCGACGCTGATGGAGGCCGTCGCCCAGCTGACCGACCTGCCGATCCGGGCCGTGGTGGCCGGGGACGGCCCGCTGCAGGGCGAACTGGAGCGTGACATCGCCGCCCGCGCCCTGCCGGTGCGCCTGCTCGGGCGGCGCGACGACATCGCCGAGCTGCTGGCCGCAGCCGACATCGTGGTGGTGCCCAGCCGTTGGGAGGGGCAGCCCCTGATCGTGCAGGAGGCCCTGGCCGCGGGGGCGGCGATCGTAGCCACCGACGCGGGCGGTACCGGCGAGGTGGCCGGTGATGCTGCCGTGCTGGTGCCGGCCCAGGACGCTGTGGCACTGGCCGCCGCCGTCCGGAGTCTGGCCGGCGATCCCGAGCGCCGCGCGGCGCTCGGGGAGCGGGCGCGGAGCCGCGCCGTCGGCCTAAGCACTGACGCCGACGCGCTGGAACAGGTGATCGCCGTCTACCGGGGTCTGAAGGCTGATAGCCTCGAACCCCGTGGCGCAGCGGATATCTGACCCCTCGGCGGGACCGACCAAGCACATCTTCGTCACCGGCGGCGTAGCGTCGTCCCTGGGCAAGGGACTGACTGCCTCAAGCCTCGGTCATCTCCTGCGCGGGCGCGGGCTCCGGGTGGTGCTGCAGAAGCTCGATCCGTACATCAACGTCGACCCCGGCACGATGAACCCGTTCCAGCACGGTGAGGTCTTTGTCACCGACGACGGCACCGAGACCGACCTGGACATCGGGCACTACGAGCGGTTCCTCGACGTCGAGCTCGACGGCTCGGCCAACGTGACCACCGGGCAGGTCTACTCGACGGTGATCGCCAAGGAGCGGCGCGGGGAGTATCTGGGCGACACGGTGCAGGTGATCCCGCACATCACCAACGAGATCAAGGCCCGGATGCGGGCCCAGGCCACCCACGTGGGGGCCGAGGGCGCCCCGCACGTGATCATCACCGAGGTCGGTGGCACGGTCGGCGACATCGAGTCGCTGCCGTTCCTGGAGGCGGCCCGCCAGGTGCGCCACGACCTGGGCCGGGACAACGTGTTCTTCGTGCACGTCTCTCTGGTGCCCTACCTGGCGCCGAGCGGGGAGCTGAAGACCAAGCCGACCCAACACTCGGTGGCCGCGCTGCGCAGCATCGGCATCCAGCCCGACGCCATAGTCTGCCGCGCCGACCGGGACATCCCGCTGGGGGTCAAGCGCAAGATCGCGCTGATGTGCGACGTGGACGCCGAGGCCGTGGTCGCCGCGGTCGACGCGCCGAGCATCTACGACATCCCCAAGGTGCTGCACCGGGAGGGCCTGGACGCCTACGTCGTGCGGCGGCTCGGGCTGGCGTTCCGCGACGTCGACTGGCGCGCCTGGGACGAGCTGCTGCGCCGGGTGCATCGCCCCGCCCACCGGATCGAGGTGGCCCTGGTCGGCAAGTACGTGGACCTGCCCGACGCCTACCTGTCGGTCACCGAGGCGCTGCGTGCCGGCGGGTTCGACCGGGACGCGAAAGTGGCGATCCGCTGGATCGCCTCGGACACCTGCGAGACCCCCGAGGGCGCGCGCCGGATGCTGGACGGCGTGGACGCGGTGTGTGTGCCTGGCGGATTCGGCGTGCGCGGCATCGAAGGAAAGCTCGGTGCGCTGCGCTGGGCCCGGGAGAACGAGATCCCCACGCTGGGGCTGTGTCTGGGCCTGCAGTGCATGGTGATCGAGTACGCCCGGAACCGGGCGGGCCTGGAGGGGGCGAGCAGCAGCGAGTTCGACCCTGATGCCCCGCACCCGGTGATCGCCACCATGGAGGAGCAGAAGGAGATCGTGGCCGGCGGCGGCGACCTCGGCGGCACGATGCGTCTGGGTGCCTACCCGGCGGTGCTGGTGGAGGGTTCGATCGTGGCCGAGGCCTACGGCGCGAACCGGGTCACCGAGCGGCACCGGCACCGGTACGAGGTGAACAACTCCTACCGGGCCCGGCTGGTGGAGGCCGGGCTGGTGATCTCGGGGGAGTCCCCGGACCGTGAACTGGTCGAGTTCGTGGAGTTGCCGCGCGACGTCCACCCCTACTACGTGGCCACCCAGGCGCACCCGGAGTTCCGCTCCCGGCCCGACCGGGCGCACCCGTTGTTCGTCGGGCTGATCGGTGCCGCTCTGGACCGCCAGTCGGCCGGGCGACTGCTCGACGTCGAGGTCGACCTCACCGCGCAGCTGTGACGGCGGACGACGTGCCGCTGCGCGACGTCGCCGTCGAGCTGCCCGTGCACGGTCACGACCTGATCCACCGCGGCATGGTCTGGGACGTCGTCCGGGACACCTTCGACCTGGGCGAGGGCGGCGTGGTGCGTCGCGAGTACCTGCGCCACCCGGGTGCGGTCTGCATTCTGGCGCTGGACGAGCAGGAGCGGGTGCTGTTGCTGCGCCAGTACCGCCACCCGGTGCGGATGGCGTTGTGGGAGCTGCCGGCCGGACTGCTCGACGTCGACGGCGAGCCGCCGGTGGTGGCCGCTCAGCGTGAGCTGGCCGAGGAGGCGGACCTGCAGGCCGCGCGGTGGGACGTGTTGATCGACTGGTTCAACTCACCTGGCGGCATGAACGAGGCGTTGCGCTGCTACCTCGCCCGCGACCTGTCGGCGGTGCCCGAGGAACTGCGGCACACCCGCACGGCCGAGGAGATCGACATGCCGCTGCGCTGGGTGCCGCTGGACGAGGCGCGCCAGGCCGTGCTGACCGGCGAGCTGCACAACCCTGGCGCGGTGGTCGGCATCCTCGGCGCGTGCGCCGCCCGGGACGCGGGCTGGACGACGCTGCGCCCCGCCGACGCACCCTGGCCGGAGCACCCCGTTCTCGGAGCCTCGCCCGCCTGAGGTACGATCTGGGGGTGATCACTGCGCTGAGCGGCGGCTGTTGATCCCTCCGTGGCCTCCGTAGTGACCGTGGTTCAGACCGGACGCGCTACGACGTCGTAGCGCAGGAGCTGTGCGTCGCGGGTCAGGAGCATCAGGTCCTCGCAGCGGGCCTGGGCCACGAGCATGCGGTCGAAGGGGTCGCGGTGCAGTGGAGGCAGGCCTCCTGCCTCCACCGCGTGGCGCGACCGGATCGGCAGCTCGTTGAGGCCGGATCGGTCCAGCGCGCTGTACACGTCCGAGGTCGCGGTGAGCTTGCCCAGAGCCTGCTTGATCGCGATCTCCCAGACCGACGCCGCACTGATGAACACATCGGTCTCGGTGTCGATGAGCTCCTTGACGTCCGGCGCGAGCGCCTCGTCGTCGGCCAGCCACCACAGGAGGACGTGCGTGTCGAGCAGGAATCTCATGTGTCTGACGCGAAGTCGTCAGCGATAGCCTCGTTCACGGCAGTGGAGTCCCAATCGGGGGAGAAGGTGATCTGGCCGCGGAGACTCCCGCGGCCGCGGCGCCTGACGCTCCGGGGCAGCGGGACGAGTTTGGCCACCGGTGTTCCGGCGCGGTTGATGGTGATCTCCTCGCCGCGCTCCACTCGTTCGATGAGCCGGGACAGCTGAGTCTTCGCGTCGTGGATGTTGTATCCGTCGGACGATTCGGTCACGACGATCACCTCCTTAGCTAAGAGGTTAGTCCGGCGCCTCGTGCGCCGGCAACCGCAGACCCCTTGTCTCAGGCCGGTGGACGCGATCGAGTCGGCCCCGTCCCTGGCGTTTCTCGTGACGCCCGGCATGTCAGACTTCGGCTGCGATGAGCATCGAGGAGATCGTCCTGCCGACCGCCCCGGGACGTCCCGGCGCGGACCCCGGCCCGCCTTCGCCGGTGCGCCGCGCCGTCCGGGGGTACCTTGAGCACCTCGGTGTGGAGCGCGGCCTGGCCACGAACACCCTCGCCGCCTACCGGCGCGACCTCGACCGCTATCTCGCCCACCTCGACGGCTTCGGCATCACCGCGCCCGACCAGGTGCGTGAGGAGCACGTCAGCGCCTTCCTGGTGGCGATCAGAACCGGGTCGGACGGCGGGGCCGTGCTCACCGCGACGTCCGCCGCCCGGGCCGTGGTCGCCGTCCGCGGTCTGCACAAGTTCCTGGTGCTGGAGGGGACCGTGGCCACGGACCCGGCGGGCGACGTCCGCCCGCCCCCCGCGCCGCGCCGGCTGCCGAAGGCGATCGCGCTGGAGGACGTCGAGCGGCTGCTGGACTCGGCGTCGGTCGGCGGAACGCCGAGCACCATCCGCGACCGGGCAGTGCTCGAACTGCTCTACGGCAGCGGCGCGCGGATCAGCGAGGCGGTCGGGCTGGACGTCGACGACCTCGACCTCGCCGACGGGCTGGTGCGGCTTCGGGGCAAGGGCTCCAAGGAACGGATCGTGCCGGTGGGCAGCTACGCCGTCGCCGCGCTGGAGGCCTACCGGGTGCGGGTGCGGCCCGACCTGGCCCGGCGCGGGCGGGGCACGCCGGCGGTGTTCCTGAACCTGCGCGGCGGGCGGCTCTCCCGGCAGAGCGTGTGGACGGTGCTGCAGGCCGCGGCGGCGCGGGCCGGGCTGGTGTCGGCGGTCTCCCCGCACACCCTGCGCCACTCGTTCGCGACCCACCTGCTCGAGGGCGGCGCCGACGTCCGGGTGGTGCAGGAACTGCTCGGTCACGCCTCGGTGGCCACGACCCAGATCTACACCCAGGTGACCGCCGACACCCTGCGCGAGGTCTACGCCTCCGCCCACCCCCGGGCCCTGGCCTGAATTCGTGTTACGCAAGTGACGGGTGGGTCTGATGTGACGCATGTGGATCTTGTGCTTGAGCGGTCAGCGACGCGCCGGTTAACCTCGCGATGTCCGAGCCTGGCACGGGGGAGGATTGTGATATCCGCACCCGGCGCCGTCCGGGCACCCGCGAGGCACCTCGGTTTCCGGGGGAGAATGGACAGGTCGTGATCAACCAGACGCAGGACGGGCTCTCTGTGGTCCTCGACGTCGCGGACGGTCTCGACGGCCTCGCTGCCGGCGGAATCGGCCCGACCGGGCGCCCGATGCCCAAGTTCCCCGAGCCGCCGTCGCTGATCGGCCACGGCCCGGCGCGGATCATCGCCATGTGCAACCAGAAGGGCGGGGTCGGCAAGACCACGTCCACGATCAACCTGGGTGCGGCACTGGCCGAGTACGGACGGCGCACGCTGCTGGTCGACTTCGACCCGCAGGGGGCCCTGTCGGTCGGGCTGGGGATCAACCCGCACGAGCTGGACAAAACCGTCTACAGCCTGCTGATGGACCGGCGCACCGAGGTGCGTGAGGTGATCCGGCCCTCGAACGTGCCGAACATCGACCTGTTGCCGGCCAACATCGACCTGTCCGCGGCCGAGGTGCAGTTGGTGGGTGAGGTCGCCCGCGAGCAGGTGCTCTCCCGCGTGCTGCGCCCGGTGATCGACGACTACGACGTGATCCTGATCGACTGCCAGCCCTCGTTGGGCCTGCTCACCGTGAACGCGCTCACCGCAGCGCACGGCGTGGTGATCCCGCTGGAGTGCGAGTTCTTCGCGCTGCGCGGCGTCGCGCTGCTGGTGGAGACGATCGAGAAGGTCAAAGACCGGCTCAACCCGGGCCTGGAGATCGACGGCATCCTGGCGACCATGTACGACCCGCGCACCCTGCACAGCCGCGAGGTGGTGGCCCGGGTGGTCGAGGCGTTCGGCGACCAGGTCTTTCACACCGTGATCGGGCGCACCGTCAAGTTCCCCGACGCCTCGGTCGCCGCCGAGCCGATCACCACCTACGCGGCCTCGCACGCCGGCGCCTACGCCTACCGCCTGCTGGCCCGTGAGCTGATCGCCCGCGGTGACGCCGCCTAGCGTGACCGCACCCGGGGAGACCACCACCGAGGAAGCACCGCACACGCCGGGAGGCGTGCTGCCGGGGCGCCCGGCGTCCTTCGAGGTCCACCTGGACAACTACGAGGGCCCGTTCGACCTGCTGCTGGGGCTGATCTCCAAGCGCAAGCTGGACGTCACCGAGATCGCCCTGTCCCAGGTGACGGACGAGTTCCTGGGCTGGATCCGCCAGCGCGGCTCCGACTGGGACCTGGGCGAGACCAGCGAGTTCCTGCTGGTCGCGGCGACCCTGCTCGACCTGAAGGCGGCCCGGCTGCTGCCCGCGGCCGAGGTCGAGGACGACGAGGACCTGGCCCTGCTCGAGGCCCGGGACCTGCTCTTCGCCCGGCTGCTGCAGTACCGGGCGTTCAAGGACGTCGCGGCGACGCTGTCGCAGCGGATGGCCGACGAGGCGCTGCGCATCCCTCGCTCGGCCGGGATCGAGCCGCAGTTCGCGCAGCTGTTGCCCGAGCTGGTGCTCGGCATCACCCCGGAGCAGCTGGCGATGATCGCCGCCCGGGCCCTCCAGCCCAAGGCCACGCCGATAGTGGGCCTGGAGCATCTGCACGCGCCCGCGGTCAGCGTGCGGGAGCAGGCGGCGCTGATCGTCGACCGGCTGCGCCGCCACCCCTCGACCAGTTTCCGCACCCTCATTGCGGACGCGGGGAGCACCATGGTGGTGGTGGCCCGCTTCCTGGCCCTGCTGGAGTTGTTCCGCGAGGGCGTGGTGGCCTTCGACCAGGCCGCGGCGCTGGGCGAGCTGACCATCCGGTGGACCGGCAGCGATGAGGGCGACATCGATCTCGAGCGCGACTTCGACGACTACCAGGACGGCACCGATGACCCCACCGACGGCTGAAACCTCGTCATACTCCGCAGGTGAACACGAATCGGCGGTCCAGGGCCCCGAAACAGGTACCCCCGCGGAGCATGAGCAGGTTGGGTTGGATCTTGATGTGCTGCCGTCGGGTGGGCGTGGGGCCGTCGAGGCCGTGCTGATGGTGGTGGACGAACCGGTCAGCGAGGTCGCGCTGGCGTCGGCGCTGGGCCTGACCACGGACACCGTCGGGGTGCTGCTGGCCGATCTGGCCGCCGACTACGACACGGCTGGGCGCGGGTTCGAACTGCGCCAGGTGGCCGGGGGCTGGCGCTTCTTCAGTCGCAGCGAGTACGCCGGAGTCGTCGAGCGTTTCATGCTCGACGGCCAGACCGCCAAGCTCACCCAGGCCGCCCTGGAGACGCTGGCCATCGTCGCCTACCGGCAGCCGGTCAGCCGGGCTCGTGTGGGCGCCGTCCGTGGGGTGAACGTGGACGCCGTGATGCGCACTCTGCTCAGCCGCGGGCTGGTCGAGGAGGCCGGTCACGACGGCGAGACCGGTGCCGTGCTCTACCGCACGACCAACTATTTCCTGCAGCGGATCGGGCTGGCTTCACTCGAGGAACTGCCCGCCCTGGCGCCCTTCCTGCCTGAGGTGGACGCGCTCGACGAACTCGGTGTCGGAGGCACAGCATGACCCCCCCAGATCGGCGCCGAGGCGCCGCCCCCCAGCGCGGTGCGCAGCGCGCTCCGCAACGCGCGCCACGCAAGACCAAGCCCGTTGTGTCGCCGCCTCCGCCGAAGGACGTGCACGATCCGGACGGCGTGCGCCTGCAGAAGGTGCTCGCCCAGGCGGGGCTCGGCTCACGTCGCGCGTGCGAGGAGCTGATCGCCGCCGGCCGGGTGCAGGTGGACGGGCAGCTGGTCACCGAGCTGGGGGTGCGGGTGGATCCGCGCCGTGCGGCGATCCACGTCGACGGGCTGCGGGTGCAACTCGACGAGACCCTGGTCACCCTGGCGCTGAACAAGCCGCTCGGCGTGCTGTCGGCGATGAGCGACCCGCAGGGCCGGCCCACGGTGGGTGACCTGGTGGTCGGGCGCGAGGAGCGGCTGTTCCACGTCGGGCGGCTCGACATCGACACCGAGGGCCTGATCCTGTTGACCAACGACGGTGAGTTGGCCAACCGGCTGGCGCACCCCCGCTACGAGGTGCCCAAGGTCTACCTGGCCGAGATCGCCGGCCCGGTGCCGCGCGATCTCGGACGGCGGCTGCTGGCCGGCATCGAGCTGGACGACGGGCCGGCGCAGGTCGACTCGTTCCGGGTGGTCGATGCCCGCCCCGGCAAGGCCCTGATCGAGGTCGTGCTGCACGACGGCCGCAACCGGATCGTGCGCCGCCTGCTCGAGGAGGCCGGCCACCCGGTGCTGCAGCTGGTGCGTACCCAGGTCGGCCCGATCCGGCTCGGCGATCTGCGTTCAGGCCGCACCCGGGTGATCGGCGGGGCCGAGCTCGGGTCGCTGATGTCCTCGGTGGAGATGTAGGGCCGACGCTGGGACGCGAGAGCGGTGCCCTCCTAGTCCGGGACGCGACCACACCTCGATGCATGGCGCGCATCAGCTCCAGGCGTCGGTGTGTGTGATAGGTGCGGCCGGCGGCGACCTCGAGGGTTCGGGCGAGGACAGCGAACCCGACGTTGCAGTAACGCCGAAAGTGGTCCGGTCGCCGTCCAGGACGGCGTAGGCGGCCGGCAGCGGGGCGCCAGCCTGTAGTTGCGTCTCCAGGCCCCGGACGACAGGGTCCTCGGTCTGGGCGGTCAGACCAGATGCCGGTGCGATGACCACGGCGAGGACGGCGCAAACGCCAGGTGAGGAATGGTGACGGTATGTCGCTGTGGGCGATCGACTTCTCTTCCGGTGGAACTTCGCGGATCAGGTCATTGGCGGATCCGCGAACGTCGGTTTTCGAAGGGTCAACCCAGCGCTGGTGACGGCGCGCCCCACCTGGTTGCGGTGGGTAGCGGATTGGCGGGTGAACAGCAGGTTGCTGCGTGGAGCGGATTGCGCGGCAGGGCCTGCGACGTGCCCCGCTAGGCTTGAGGGTGTGAACACGGTGCGCGTGGTCGGTACCGGTCTGCTCGGCACCAGCATCGCGCTGGGCCTGCGTGCGGCCGGGATGCGGGTCGTTCTCGCCGACCCCTCGCCGACGGCGCTGGCACTGGCCCGCGACCTGGGCGCCGGCGAGATCGACACCGGCGCGGTCGAACCCGATGTCGTCGTCGTCGCCTGCCCGCCCGACGTCACCGCCGAAGTGGTGCTGGCCGAACTGGCCCGCCACCCGCGGGCGACCGTCACGGATGTGGCCAGCGTCAAGGCCGGGGTGCTGGACGCCGTCGCGGCCGGCGGCGGAGACGTGTCCCGCTACGTCGGCGGGCACCCAATGGCCGGGCGGGAACGCTCGGGCGCCGTCGCCGCCCGCGGCGACCTGTTCCTGGGCCGGCCGTGGGTGATCTGTGCGACGCCGAAGAACGACGCCGACAGACTTGACGTCGTCCGCGATCTGGCGGTCCGGCTCGGCGCCGCGGTGGTGAGCCTCGACCCGCGCGAGCACGACGATGCGGTGGCGCTGGTCTCGCACGTGCCTCAGGTGATGGCCTCGCTGGTGGCCGGGCGACTGGCCAGCGCGACCGAGGACGCGGTGGCGATCGCCGGGCAGGGCCTGCGCGATGTCACCCGGATCGCGAGCAGTGACCCGAGCTTGTGGGCGCAGATCCTCTCCGCCAACGCCGGCCCCGTGGCCGCGGTGCTGCACGCGCTGCGCAACGACCTGGACGGTGTGCTGGCGGCGCTCGAGGCGCTCGCCGTCGAGGCTCCGGGAGCGCCGGCGCGCGGTGCCCGGGCCGACATCGCCCGGGCGGTCGCGGCGGGCAACGCGGGTCGGGACCGGTTGCCCGGCAAGCACGGTGCACGGCCGACGACGTATGCGGTGATCACGGTGGCGATCCCGGACGAGCCCGGCTCGTTGGGCCGGCTGTTCGCCGACGTCGGCGAGTTCGGCGTCAACATCGAAGAGCTTGCGCTGGAACATGTTCCGGGCCGCGCCGTCGGCCTGCTGGAGTTGTCCGTGCTGCCCTCCGCCCGCGACCACCTGGAGCAGTCGCTGACCGCGCACGGCTGGAACATCGTCGCCTGATGCCTGCGGGGGAGTTCCGGCCGCGGTCGTGGCCGTGTCGGCGTTCGGGCCGACGGTGCTGGCCGTCGACAGCGCACCGGTGCAGGGCAGGGCCCACTTCCGGGGTGCCTGGCGATTGTGTGGCGACGTCGGCAACACGGCAGGACCGTTCCTGGTCAGCGCCCTGGCCGCACTGACCACGCTCGGCGTCGCGTGCGTGCTCACCGGGGGCGTCAGCCTGGCCGGGGCGGCGTCGTCCGGGTACTGGATGGCGCGGCTGGGCCGCCGCCTCAGGCCCGCAGTCAGGTCTCGCCGCTAGGTCCGCCGCGTGGAGTGGCCGACAGGTGGGCCCTCTTGGCCTCCAACGCCCGCTCGGCCTGGGCGGCCACATCCGGCAGCGCTGCCCCGGTGGCAGCCAGCACCACCGCGATCACCAGACCCTCCACCAGCGGTGCGCCCGAGATCCTCACCCGCGCCGCGACGTCCGGGTCGAGCAGCTCGCAGGCGAGCTCGGCGCTGAGCACCGCGGAGCCGAGATCGAGCAGCACCAGGACGCCGTCGGGGGAGTCCGCGGCGAGGATCGCCTCCGCCACCGCCGCGGCGTCCGTCCCGAACCCGCCCGACCCGCCGGATGCTGCCGGGCCGATCCCGGCGGCGATCGCGATCGTCGGGCGCGCCTCGGCCGCGACCATCTGACCGGCCAGCTCCACGGCGGCCACGGCCAGCGCCCGGCTGTGCGAGACCACCACGATGCCGATCACCTGGGCTCCGCGGGATCCCCGGCCAGCGTCCCGACAGCCGCCGCGAGCAGCAGCGCCGTCGACGCCGCCCCCGGATCGATGTGCCCCATGCTGCGCTCGCCTAGGTAGCTGGCCCGCCCCTTGCGGGCCAGCAGGACTTCCGTGACATCGCGCCCCGCGGCGGCAGCGGTCGCCATGGCGGCCAGGGCCCAGCCCAGCCGCGCCCCGCCGGCCACGGCCTCCTCGTAGGCGGTGCATGCCGGGGCCCAGGCATCGACCATGGTCTTGTCACCCGGCTCGGCCTTGCCGCGGGCGAGCACGCCGCCGAACCCCGCCCGCCAGGCCGCTCCGAGTTGCTCAGCGGTGAGTTCCACGGCCCCGGGGACGGCGGCGGCGAAGCGCAGGAAGAACGTGCCGTAGAGCGGGCCGCTGGCGCCGCCGACCGTGCTGACCAGGGTCATCCCCACCTTCTTCGCCAGCGTCTCGACGTCGGCGAACCCGCCGCCGGTGTCGGCGGCGTCCAAGGCGGCGACCACGGCGCTCATCCCGCGGTCCAGGTTGATCCCGTGGTCGGCGTCCCCGATCGCGGCGTCCAGCTCGGTCAGGTACGGCGCCGCGTCGTGGACGGCGGCCGCCGCGGCCCGCAGCCAGGCCTCCACCGCCGCCACCCCGACCGTCCCCGCAGCCACCTCGGCCATCACCGGCCCCAGCGCAGTCCGGCGGTGTCGACCGGGGCGTCCCACCAACGCACCAGCTCGTCGTCCGCGCGCAGCAGGGTGACCGAGCAGCCGGCCATCTCGAGTGAGGTGATGTAGTTGCCGACCAGGCAGCGCGCGACGCTCAGACCGGCGCCGGCCAGGATCGCGGCCACCTCCGCGTACATCAGGTAGAGCTCGATCAGCGGGGTACCGCCCATGCCGTTGACCATGACGATCACACCGTCCCCGCGCGCGTGCGGCAGGTCCTGAAAGATCGGTGTCAGCAGCTGCTCGGCGATCTGGCGGGCCGAGCCCAGCGGCACCCGGGCCCGGCCCGGCTCGCCGTGGATGCCGATCCCGAGCTCCATCTCGTTCTCGCCCAGGGTGAAGGTCGGGTGCCCGACCGCCGGCACGGTGCACGAGGTGAGGGCCATGCCCATGCTGCGCCCGGCGGCGTCCACCCGCTGCGCGAGCGCGGCCAGCTCGGCCAGCGGCAGCCCCTCCTCGGCGGCCGCGCCGACGATCTTCTCCAGCAGCACGGTCACCCCGACGCCGCGCCGTCCGGCGGTGTAGAGCGAGTCCTGCACCGCGACGTCGTCGTCGACCAGGACCGAGGCCACCTCGAGGCCGTCGGCGGCGGCCAGTTCGGCGGCCATCTCGAAGTTCATCACGTCGCCGGTGTAGTTCTTCACGATGTGCAGGACCCCGGCTCCGCCGTCGACCCCGCAGGTCGCGGCCAGGATCTGATCGGGGACCGGTGAGGTGAAGATCTCACCCGCGCACGCGGCGTCCAGCATGCCGACGCCGACGAAACCGGCGTGCAGCGGCTCGTGGCCCGACCCCCCGCCGGAGACCAGACCGACCTTGCCCGGGCGGGCCGGCTGCCGACGGAACACCACCCGCTGCTCGTGGTCCACCCTGATCCGGTCGGTGTGCGCGGCGGCGAACCCCCGCAGGGCGTCCGCGACGACGTCGGCGGGGCCGTTGACCAGCTTCTGCATGGGCTCATCCTGCGCCGCCGGAGTGTCGGCGCACCAGGGCCGAGGAGGAGTGTGAGGCGCCGACCAGCTAGGCTGGCGCTTCCCCTGCGCTGATCGACACCGAGCGAAGCTGAGCGAAGCAGACAGCGTACCCAGAGTCCCGGAGGTCGCACGTGCCCATCGTCGTGGCCATCGACGGCCCGTCCGGTTCGGGCAAGTCCAGCGTCTCGCGAGAGGTGGCCAGTCGGCTCGGCCTGCACTACCTCGACACCGGCGCCATGTACCGCGCCGCCTGCTGGTCGGCCCTGGACGCGGGGCTGGACCTGGTCGACACCGACGCCGTGGCCGCCCACGTCCGTGAGCTGGACCTCGACGTCTCCACCGATGCTCAGGCCCAGCGCACCCTGGCCGGCGGCGTCGACGTCACCGCGGCGATCCGCGAGCAGCGTATCTCCGCCGCGGTCAGCACCGTGGCGACCAACCTCGAGGTGCGCGCCGAGCTGCGCCGACGGCAGCGGGCGATCATCGACGCCGCCCGCCATGACGGCGGCATCGTGGCCGAGGGCCGTGACATCACCACCGTGGTGGCCCCCGAGGCCCAGGTGCGGATCCTGCTGACCGCGAGCGAGCAGGCGCGCCTGGAACGGCGGGCCCGCGAGGTGCACGGGCACGCCGACGCGGCCGCGCTGGAGGCGATGCACGACGTGGTGGTGCGCCGCGATGCGGACGACGCGACCGTGTCCACCTTTCACGTGGCGGCCGACGGCGTGGTCGAGATCGATTCATCGGGGTTGGACTTCGAGGAGACCGTGGAGGCCGTCCTGGCCGTCTGCCGGGCCTCGGTCAAGGGGAGCGTGCCGGCATGACCGAACCGGATGTCGCCCGGACCCTGCTGGCCGGGCTGGACGAGTACGAGCTCTCCGAGGAGGACCGTGCCCTCCTGGCCATCGACGGCGAGGGCGGCGCGGGCGACGGCGCGACCGGCCCGCTGCCGGTGCTGGCCGTGGTGGGCCGGCCGAACGTCGGCAAGTCGACCCTGGTCAACCGGATCCTCGGCCGGCGGGAGGCCGTGGTCGAGGACGTGCCGGGGGTCACCCGGGACCGGGTCGGCTACGAGGCCGACTGGGCCGGTCGCCAGTTCATGGTGGTCGACACCGGCGGCTGGGAGCGCGACGTGCGGGGGATGGCCGCCAGGGTCGCCGAACAGGCCGAGATCGCGGTCGAACTCGCCGACGCCGTGCTGTTCGTGGTGGACGCCACGGTGGGGGCCACCGACACCGACGAGGCCGTGGTCAAGCTGCTGCGCCGCTCCGGCAAGCCGGTAGTGCTGGCCGCGAACAAGGTGGACGACGCCCGCGGCGAGGCCGACGCGGCCACGCTGTGGAGCCTGGGGCTGGGGGAGCCGTTCCCGGTGTCCGCGGTGCACGGCCGCGGCAGCGGTGACCTGCTGGACGCCGTGCTGGCCGCGCTGCCCGAGGTCTCCGAGGTGGGGCCCGACCCGCAGTCGGGACTGCGCCGAGTGGCCCTGCTGGGCCGGCCCAACGTCGGCAAGTCGAGCCTGCTGAACGCCCTGGCCGGGTCGGAGCGGGTGGTGGTCGACTCCGTCGCCGGAACCACCCGTGACCCGGTGGACGAGGTGGTGGAGATCGGCGGCACCCCGTGGCGGCTGGTCGACACCGCCGGTATCCGGCGCAAGGTGCATCAGAGCCACGGCGCCGACTTCTACGCCTCGCTGCGCACCCGGGCGGCCCTGGAGAAGGCCGAGGTGGCCGTGGTGCTGCTCGACTCCTCCGAGCCGCTGACCGAGCAGGACACCCGGGTCGTGCAGATGGTGGTCGACTCCGGCCGCGCCCTGGTGCTCGCGTACAACAAGTGGGACCTGGTCGACGAGGAGCGCCGCCGCTACCTGGAGCGCGAGTTCGAGCGTGACCTGGTGCAGGTGCAGTGGGCTCCGCGGATCAACGTCTCGGCCAAGACCCGCTGGCACGTGGACCGGCTGCAGCGCGCCCTGGAGACGTCACTGGCCTCCTGGGAACAGCGGATCCCGACCTCGCGGCTGAACGCGCTGCTCGCGGAGATCGTTGCGGCACACCCGCATCCGCTGCGCGGAGGCAAGCAGCCGCGGATCCTGTTCGGCACCCAGGCAGCGACCCGGCCGCCTCGGTTCGTGCTGTTCACCACCGGGTTCATCGAGGCCGGGTACCGCCGGTTCGTCGAGCGAAAGCTGCGTGAGGCGTTCGGGTTCGAGGGCACCCCGATCGAGGTCTCGGTGCGTCCGCGGGAGAAGCGCCGCCGTTAGCCGACGTCCGCGGGGGTGACCTCGGACGGTGGACGGCGCTGCGCGGGCAGCAACGGGAGGGCCAGTGGGCTGCTGGTCAGGGCGGCCCGCCAGCGGTCGAACTCGGCGATCGGCAGCGGGCGGGACAGGTGGTATCCCTGCACGACGTCGCAGCCGTACCCGGTCAGTGCGGTCAGCGCCTCGGCGGTCTCGACGCCCTCGGCGACCGTGCTCAGGCCCAGGTTGTGCCCCAGGTCGACCACGCTGCGCACGATCATGTCGTTGCTGCGGTTCTCGGTCATGGTCATCACGAACGAGCGATCGACCTTGAGCTCGTGCAGCGGGAGGTGGTTGAGCTGGCCCAGGCTGGTGTAGCCGGCCCCGAAGTCGTCGATCGAGATCGCGATCCCCAGGGCGTGCAACCGGTGCAGCACTTCGGCGGCGCGCACCGGCTCGCTCATGATGGCCGACTCGGTCACCTCGAGCAGCAGCAGGTCGGCGGGGACGGCGTGCCGGCGCAGCAGGTCGGCCACCCGGGTGTCGAGCATGTCGTCGAGCAGGTTGCGTGAAGAGAGGTTCACCGAGACCCGGATCGGCTGACCAGCGTCCAGCCAGCGCCGCGCCTGGCCCAGGGCCAGGTCGAGCACGTGGTAGGTGAGCGGCCCGATCAGACCGGTGTGCTCCGCGAGGGGGATGAATTCGTCCGGCGCCAGCAGGCCCTGCTCGGGGTGGTTCCAGCGCACCAGGGCCTCGGCGCCGCACACCTCGCGGCTGCTGAGCGAGACCTGGGGCTGGAAGTACAGCACCAGTTCGTCGCTGACCAGGGCCCGGCGCAGGTCGCCGAGCAGGGCCAGCTGGTCCGGGTGGTGGTCGTCGGCCTCCGGGTCGTAGGCGAACACCCCGATCCCGCGGGCCTTGGCGACATACATGGCGACGTCCGCCCGTTGGAGCAGGGTGGGCGCGTCGTCGCCGTGCAGACCGGAGACCACCACGCCGATGCTCGCCTCCACCTGTAGTTCGACCTCGTCGACGACGAAGACCTCGGCCAGAGCTGCCCGGATGGTCTCGGCCACGGTGATCGCGCAGTCGAGCGAGAAGACCGTGGGCAGCAGGACGGCGAACTCGTCGCCGCCGAGGCGGGCCACGGTGTGACTGGCCTCCACCGCCGAGTCCAGGCGAGGGCCGATCCGGGTGAGCAGGGCGTCGCCCATCTGGTGGCCCAGGGTGTCGTTGATCTCCTTGAACCGGTCGAGATCGATCAGCAGCAGACCGGCGCCGCCCTGGGGTGAGGCGGCCAGGGCGTGGGTGAACCGCTCGGCGAGCAGCACCCGGTTGGGCAGGCCGGTGAGGGCGTCGTGCACGGCCTGGTGGGTCAGTTCGTGTTGCAGGGCCTGGCGTTCGGTGATGTCGTGACCGGTGATCACGACGCCGCCCACGTAGGGGTCCTCGCTCAGATCCCGCACCAGCAGCTCGAAGTGGCGCCAGGTGTCGCCGTGGCCGAGCCGGGCGGTGACCAGGGTGGCGGTGGTGGCGCCGCAGGCGGCGATCACCGTGGCCCGGGCTGCGCCGAGATCCTGCGGATGGACCAACTCGGCCAGGGAGGGACAGCCGGGCAGCCCCAGCTCGTGGGTGATGAAACGCTCGGCCGAGGGGCTCAGGTAGGTCAGTTGCCCGGCGGCATCGGTGACCATGACCAGGTCCGAGGACTGGTCGACCAGGGCCCGGTAGCGTGCGCCGATCCGCTGCTCCGTGCGATGGCGGACGTCGGTGCGCAGGCGGCGGGTCAGCACGACGGCGCCGAGCCCCAGCGACCCCAGGATGGTGAGCAGGATGCCGGCGTCACCGTAGACCCGGCGCTGCTTCGCCCGGGCGCTCAACTCCTCGGTCTGCTGCGAGATCAGCTCCAGGGCGGTCTCGAAGCGCGGATCCACCTGGGCCTCGTCGTACTCGGCGGCGGCGACCCGCTCGCCGGCGGCGAGCAGATCCAGCTCGTGGTCCACCGCCTCGTGGTAGGCGATGACCCGCTGGGCCAGGCTGTCGGCGGCCTGCCGGGACCAGCCTTCCACGGCGGCGTCCTCGAGCAGGTAGTGGATCGCGTCCACGATGCGGTGGACCTCGACCTGCACCTGCGCCGGGGGATGAGCGCCGCTGATCGCCCGCCACTCCCAGCTGTCCAGCTCACGCAGCAGGGTGGCGGCCTCCTGGAGGTCGCTCTGGGCCTCGAACAGGTCCTCGCCGGAGTGCTTCAGGGTCAGCGTGGACCAGCCGGCGCCGGCCGCCAGGGCGAGCAGCAACGCCAAGGTGACCAGGGAGCGCGCACGCGACGTCAGCTGTGCCGTCCGTCGTGGACGGCGGGTGCTGGTCACCGGGTTGTCGGAGGCCACGTCTACCTGTCGTCGCGCGGTAGCCGATCCTGAAGGGATTGCGAGCGGGGCAGTCACCCTCGTGCCGCACGGCCCAGCCCCGACCGACCCGCGCCGGGCGTCCACCTCGGATGCGCTAGCATCAACAGGCCCGCCACGCACGGTGGGCACGACCGGGACGTAGCGCAGCTTGGTAGCGCACTTGACTGGGGGTCAAGGGGTCGTGGGTTCGAATCCCGCCGTCCCGACCATAAAACCGCAGGTCAGAGGCATGATCAACAGGTATACCCCTCCAGGGTATGAAGATCATGGGCTGAACGTGGGCTATGGGCTGATCTTGTAAACCTGCATTCTCCCTCGCGATCGACCCGCCATGTTGGTCGCGTCCGCGGCGTACGTCAGCCGTGGGAGGGAGTGCGTTGTGGCCGTTGCGAGGACCGAACCCCTGCCCAGTGGACGGTGGCGGGGGATCGCCACCGTCGAGGGCGCCGGGTCAGCCAAACCTTCAACACCGAGGGCCAGGCGTTGTACTGGGCCGACCTGCAGATGCGCGAGGCCGAGCTTGCCGCCCGTCGTCCTGCCGAGCCGGCGCCGGGGAAGCCGGCGGAGTTCACGTTCGCGCAGTTCGTCGAGATCTACCTGTCGACCCGGACGGTGGAGCCGGACACGATCTCGAGCTATCGCTCGAGCCTGCAGCCGGCGCTGGAGCGCTGGGGGGAGTGGGCGCTGACCGCCGTCACCTACGCCGACGTGGTGGCCTGGGTGGCGGACATGAGCCGGGCCCGGGGGAGGGCCCGGCCGGCGCCGCGGACGGTGCTGGGCCGGTTGAAGCAGGTCCGGTCGGTGTATGCCGAGGCGCGGCGGATGGGCTACGCCAGCCTCGACCCCTCCGCGGGGGTGCGGTTGCCGAAGATCCCCGAGACCCCGTTCCGGGTGATCGAGCACGCCGAGGAGACCGCGCTGTTCGCCGCCGCTGGCGAGCACGGCCTGCTCGTGCCGACGTTGGTGGCGGTGGATGCCGGATTGCGGTGGGCCGAGGTGTTCGGCCTGCATCGCCACCGGGTCAACCCGCTACGGCAGCGGCTCACCGTGGCGGACGTGTTGGCCCGGCCGGACTTCCAGCCGCGGGAGTACCCCAAGGGCAAGCGGTACCGGACGGTGTGGATGACCGACCGGCTGGCCAAGGCGCTGGCCGAGCACATTGACAGCCGCCGGATCGGGCCGAACGGGCTGCTGTTCCCCTCCCGGGTCGGTACGCCGGTGGACTATCACAACTTCCGTCACGCCTGGGACCGGGTGATCAAGCAGGCCGGGCTGGCGGCGCCGAAGCCGACGTTCCACGACCTCCGTCACACCTTCGGGACTCGGATGGCCGCTGCGGGGACGCCGTCGAAGGAGATCGCCCTGCTGATGGGACACGCCAGCACGACGACGACCGACCTCTACATTCACTCCGCGGGGCCGCAGGTCGCCGAGGCCTGGATGCGCCACGCCCTGCAGGGCGACGTCAGCCCGATCGAGAGCCTGGGACGCCGCGAGCAGGCTCGGTAGACGACAGCGGGTGGCCGGGTCAGGCGTGCGGGTCGCGGGCGATGCGTCGTTCGAGCCGTGCGCCGACCCGGTCGCGGCGGTGGTCGGCGGGTAGTTCGGCGAAGACCTGGCAGGAAGTCAGGTACTCCTGGATATGCCGGGCGGTGAACCCGACCCGCGGACGCCGCCGCCCAGCGCCCCACCGCACGCACCCGATCCGGCGCTCGGCGACCAGCCGGGCCAGGGTGCGGGTACTGCACCCGATCGCTGCGGCCGCCTGCGCCGAGGTCATCACACCATCGGGTGCACTCACATCCATCGACCTCCTACCGCGGCCTTCGTGAGTATGTAGGCACAGCGGAACACCAAGGTGGAGGTCGGGGTGCGGTCGCTGCGACCAGGGACAGGGCGCGGACGCCCCTGCCGTCTACCCGGAGTTCCGCAGAAGGTAGGCACGTGCGCGATCTCGCGGCAGAATCCGTGCAGCCCAGAGCGTTGGCGGGTGTCCGGAAGTCAGAAAGCGTGTAGGCACACGCGGTTGAGCAGAAAGTGTTGTGCTGAAACGTGGATTGTGATTCGATGTAGGCATGTACCTGCGGGAGACGCGGCGGCCGGAACCGGGACGGCTCGACGGTGTCCTACCTGCAGCTGGCGCACAACGAACGCCACCCGGACACCGGGCGCCCCGACCGCGAAGGTGATCCACAACTTCGGGCGGGCCGAGACCGTGGACCGGGCCGCGCCTGGCCCGGCTGGTGGCCTCGATCTCCCGGTTCCTCGACCCGCGGACGCAGGCGGCGGTCGCCGCGGCCGGGGCACGACCGGTGGGCAGATCGAGGTCCTGGACTCGCGGCGGATGGGCGGGGCCTGGGTGCTGGACCGGCTGTGGGACCGCCTCGGGATCGGTGCCGCGATCCGCCGCGGTGGCCGCCGACCCGGAAGATCGACGCCGGCGGCGGCCGAGCGGGTGATCTTCGCGCTGGTCGCGCAGCGGGCCCTGGAACCCGGGTCAGAAGCTGGCCGCGCACCCGGTGGGTGGCCGAGCGGGTCGCGTTCCTCGAGGGCGTGCCCGGGTTCAGCGACGACGCCGCCTACCGGGCGATGGACTTCCTGCTGGACGCGTTGGACGAGATCGCGGCGGGCGTGTTCGGCTCGGTCGCGCACCTGCTGAACCTGGACGTGGACATCGTGTTCGTGGACACCACCTGCACGTACTGGGAGGTCGACGTCCCCGACGAGCTGGCCGACGCTCTCCGGCAGGAGCCGGACGACGACCAGGTGAGCGTCCCGGCCGAGGCCGGGGCGCGGGTGTTCGGGCACTCCAAGGACCACCGCGACGATCTGCCGCAGGTGGTGATCGCGATGGCGGTCACCCGCGACGGGATCCCGGTGCGGTGCTGGACCTTCCCCGGCGACGAGCCGGCGACACGACGATCATCCGGCAGGTCAAGGACGACCTGGCCGGCTGGAACCTGCACCGGATGGTGTGGGTCGCCGACCGCGGGTTCGCCTCGGCCGCCAACCGGGCCTACCTGACCCGCGGCGGCGGGCACTACATCCACGCCGAGAAGCTGCGCCACACCAACCCGAGGCCGCCGCCGCGCTGGCCCGGCCCGGCCGCTACCAGCACCGTCGCGGGGAACCTGCGGGTCAAGGAGGTCCACGTCGCGCCCGGCGGTCAGGGCGACGGCGACGGCGGGGCCCGGGCGGAGCGGTTCGTGGTGTGCCACAACCCCGAACAAGCCGACCGCGACGCCGCCGTGCGAGCCAACTCTGATCGCCCACCTCGAGCAGCTGATCGACGGCTCCGACACCTGGACCACGCGGCGCCGCGACGAGCTGGTCGGCACCCTGAAGGCCAAGCCGGGGCTGCGCCGCTACCTGCGCCGCACCACCGACCGGGCTGCTGCGCATCGACCACGCCGCCGCCCAACGCGGAGGCGCACCTGGACGGCAAGTGGCTGCTGCGCACCTCCGACCTCGACCCTGACCCCCGAGGACCTGGCCGCCGCCTACAAGCAGCTGCTCGCCGTCGAACGCGGCTGGCGCGACATGAAGAGCTCCCTCGGGACTGCGCCCGGTCTACCACCACCGCGAGGACCGCATCCGCGCCCACGTCCAACTCTGCTGGCTGGCCCTGCTGCTGATCCGGGTCGTCGAGACCACCACCGCCGACACCTGGCGCAACGCCCGCCACGAACTGGACCGGATGCACCTGGTCACCCTCGCCACCGCCGACGGCCGCGTCGCCCAACGCTGCCGACCACCCCCGGCCAACACGCCATCCTGGCCGCGCTCGACCTGCCCGAACCGCCGCGCTTCTTCGACTTCACCCCCACCAGCCAGCCCCAGGGCACCGAGCCGGACCACGACTGACCCGGTCCGCCCACCGCACCCGGCGGCAACCCGGCGCCTGTAGTAACACGACCCCCACCACACTGGCCGACGTTTGCCCAGCTCAACCCAGGGTTCGGCACGAACGTCTGCCTACGTCCTGCGGAACTCCGGTCTGCGCCGCACCATGTTTGTGCATCTGATCGACTTGATTCGGGCACCGCACGATCTGGCCAAGGCGTGGCACCACCTCAACGTCCTGGTGGATCTCCGTAACCGCCCCCGTCTCGGTGAGACCCTGTGCGACCTGGTTGCCGGTGCCGGCATCCTGGTCACGCCACACCAGCGGGCGGCGTTGCTCCCGCTCCTGCAGTTGCTGCGCCGTCCCGACGCGCGGGACACGCCTTGGTATCAGGAGCAGCGGGAGCGGATCCGGGCGACCGGACCACCCGGGCCGCAGCCGGAGGGTGACGCGTTCGGGCCGGCGGAGGACCCGGCGAGCTATCTGGTCCCGCCGAGCCATCTGGTCCCCTCTCGTCCGCAACCCGCTGTGAGACGCTCTTTCCTGCGTTCGCTATTCCGCGGGTGATCCCGGCAAACCTGGCCTTGGTGTCCGGGCGAGAACCGTTCCGTTGCCTCGCTGGGGGCCAACACCGACCGGTCATACGCTTCTGCCGCATAGCGTCCGCTATTGCCGCGTAGCGTTCGCTGGCGACGCGGCCGTGCGCTCCCGTCGCCGAGGCGCAATTCGGCCACCCGTGGCCGCGGGTGCTGGTGGAATGGATGCGTCGGGTCATCGGGTGGGTCGTGATCGTGTTACACCCTGATCGCGTCGCTGATCGCCACCTGCGCGCCCCGAATGGGCGTTGTTGCGCTGCGCCGCCCACTCCGGGCGTCAGTCCGGGGTGATCATCGCCAGAACCTGCTCGGGGGTTGGTTCCATGTTGTGCAGGCGTCGTCCGTGCTCGACCGCGTCGGTGATCAACTGCTCTTGCGTGCCGCGGGCCTGCCAGCCGCAGGCGCACCGCAGCCGCAGCTCGTTCACGCCGTCGGGTGTCTCCTGGTCCATCGCGTGCTCCTGTCAGCCGAGGGCGCGGAAAGGTTCTGGGGCATAGCCGGCCAGGATCTGCCGCCACTGAGGGTCGAGCTCACCGGCGACCACCGGGTCGTCCCCGGCCAGCCAGGCCAGATGGCGCAGGGCGTGCTCGAGCACCTGAGTCCCTGCGATCACGGCAGGAGCGGCGCGGGCCTGGGACCTGGCCAGGTCCGACCGCATGATCGGGACGCTCGCCATCTCACCCACCTGCCCCGGGTCGATCACGACCAGGAACGTCAGCACTACCCCGCCCCGCTCGCGGCGCCAGGAGGTCGAGTGCACCAGTCGAGGCGGCCCGACCACGTCGGCGACGGTCCGGTCGACGACCTCCACCGGGTGGTCGGCCTCGGCCAGCTGCAGGTACCAGGCGTCGGCACCACACGGTCCGGTCAGCTTCACCCCGTTCTCGTGTCGCCACACCAGGAAGACCTCGGCCTGCACCGGGCCGACAACGTCCCAGCCATCCTCGAACCGCGCCACCCGGTCAGGGTAGTCACCTCGCCGTCCGCCGCAGACAGCATCTGCTGTTGCAGCGCTCCGGAACCAAGGCGACGGGCCTCTTTCAGCAGGTTCGTTCCGGTGGAAGCCGGCAACCAGACGACGGTCGACTAGGGCGCGGCCGCCTGCCTTCGCCTCCCGCACGGTTCGACCGGCCGCTCAGACGTTGGGTCGGTGTTACCCAACCCTGACGGTGGGCAGGGGCCGGTGGACAGTCCATCCTGTTCCTGGGTTCTCGCCTGTGACCGGGGTGGCCGGCAGGGCGTGTGTTCACATGCCGGGGATGGCCTTCGCCTGGTGGACTTCGATCTCGCAGCCGCCGGGCATGTTCAGGTGGGGGTGGGCCTGGGCCAGGTCGAGGGCGGCGGCGAGGTCGTCGGCCTCGATGATGCTGTAGCCGGCGACCTGGCGGGTGCTGGGCGAGGTGGCGTCGGGGGTGACTCGGATACCGTCGGCCAGGGGTGTACCGAAGTCGACCATCCGTTCGCCGACTCGCTCGGCCCAGGCGTTCCATTGGCCCATGACCGCTGCCATCTGCTCCGGGGTGGGCGGCGCGGCCTGCGCGGGGGTGATCGGCGCGTGGTAGATGAACACGTACTTGGTCATGATCTGGTCTTCCTTCTGCTGTGGTTGGCACCGGGCGGGCTATCCGCCTCGGGGGTGCGTCGGGTGGTGAGGGGTGGTTCGTGGGCTATGCGGCGATCGGGGTCCGCCCGGCGAAGGCCGCGAGCCGGTCGATGGGGGAGGCGCCGTCGCCGGGGGTGACCTCGTCGGCGAAGGAGGAGCCGCGGCCGCCGGGCACGATCTGCTCGGCTAGGCCGTGCAGGTAGCCGACCAGCTCCTCGGAGATGTGTAGCCGCTGGCCGCTGCCTTGGGCCAGGTCCCAGCCGTGCAGGGTCAGCTCGAGCGGCAGAACACCGGCCAGGATCGCCGCCGGCATCGGTGTGCCGCCAGGGCCGGGCACGGTCGCGTCGAGGTCGACCGTGCGCCAGGCGTCGATGGTCTGGCCGGCCATCACCGAGACCTTGTTCTCCAGCGACCCGGTCTCGGGGTTGGCCACGGTGGCGCCGGCCATCGCGCCCAGCTGGGTCAGCGACCCCATCAGGTGCTCGGCGAGGGCGTGGCAGGTGAACTCGGTGCATGGGGTCGGTTTGGGCCGGTCCGCGGCGGTCAGGTTCCGCAGGATCGGCTGCAGCACCGCCAGCGCAGCCTCGGCGGCAACGATCGGGGTCAGGTCCCGCGGGGCGAAGGCCCACTCGTCGGGTCCGGCATCACCGGTGGCGGCCAGCCGCGCCAGCCGCTCGAGGTAGTGATCCCAACCCTCCGCGTGCGCCTTGGCTTGCACCTCGTCCAGGCCCTCGTGCACCAGTGTCACCAGCGAACCACCCTCGACCGGCGCCACCGTCACGGTCACCGTGGACACATCGCCGGGCAGGGCGGCGTCGCCGTCCCAGCCCCAGCCGAACACGATCCGGCGACCGGGCTCCACCTCGCGGAAGGTGCCGGTGGCTACGTGGCCCGGGGTGATCGTCCACCTGTAAGAGCCACCCGCGCGCAGGTCGACCACCGCAGTGACGGCCTGCCAGCGGCGCAACCGCTCCGGTTGGGTGATCAGCGCGAACGCCTCGTCGGGGGTGACGGGCAGTACAGCCGTCTTGGTCACACTCATGAGCGTCTCCTCGCGTTGTATGCATCAGTGACCAGCTGGTCCAGCTCGCTAGTCCAGAATGTGTCGATCTCGGCCTGCAACCTGCCCAACCCGCTCGGCAGAACCCGGTAGATCCGTTCCCGGCCCACCTTCTCGGCCTCGACCAGCCCGGCATCGGCCAGCACCAGCAGATGCTGAGAGATCGCCGAACGGGTCACCACGAACTCGGCGGCGACCTCGCCGACCGACCTCGGCCGGACCGCCAGCAGCTGCAAGATCCGCCGCCTGGTCGGCTCGGCGGCAGCAGTCAACGGGTCGATCACCACAGACACGTTAGCCGTCACTAACGCATTTGTCGACCCCGCGACCCGGCCCCTCGACCCTGGAGAAGGCGCCCGCCATTGCCGCGAGTAGCGCGGCCATCCGCTCCTGCCGCCGACATGGCCGTGATGATGAGCTCTGCCCGTTACCGAGTGCGACCAGCGCAAGCTCCTGTTCGCCGTCCTGGCCGTCGCGGCGCAGCACGGCGGCGTCGAGGTGGACCTGCTGGACGAGGTCGCCTGGTGGCAGAGCGACTTCTGGCGCTACGCCGCGCACGCCGCGGTCGCGTACATCCGCGCCGTCGCCGACCGTGCGGGCATCTGCGCCCCGGGGTCTGCCGCAGCTACCCCTGGGAGTAGCCCAGGGGTAGCCCCTGCCATCGAGATGACATCGGCCGCCTACCCGGTGGTGGCAGGTCGCGTGCTGCGGAGCGATTCGGGTCTGCCACGCAGCGACGTGGACGCGAGACGCGAGGGCTCTCGCGGTGTGCGTTGTTGGAATGCGCTGGCCACCCTTTCCATGATTGTTGCCTGCCGTCTGAGCGGTGTTGGAACCTCGTTCCAGCGAATCCGGCGAGGGTCCGGTCGTGGAAAGGGAGGTAGCGATGAACACCGCCCAACGGCTCGCCAGCGAGGTCATGGACGCGTTCCACGCCGGCGACATCGACCGGATCGGGACACTGGTGAGCGAGGACTTCGTGGACCACGGGGCCCCGCCCTGGGCGCCGCAAGGGCGCACGGGCTATCTGGAGATCATGCGGTTCCTGAAGGACACGCTCCAGATCCGGTACGAGCTCCACGAGATCGTCGCCGACGGCGACATGGTCGCTGCCCGAGTCACCGTGCACGGCGTGCACAACACCGCTCACCTCGGTTTCGAGGCGACCGGCAGGCCGTACGCCATGAGCACCATGCACATGTACCGTGCCGAGAGCGGACTGCTGGTCGAGCACTGGGGTGTGCGCGACGAGCTCGGCGTGTTGTGGCAGGTCGGGGTTCTGCCCGCGCCCGAGCCGGTGCCACTCTGAAGAGGTGGTGAAGCCCTCGCCGCGGGCGGCGCCTGCCGCCGGTGCCGCCCGCGGGGACCAGGTCCGGGTTACCCGGCAGCGGATCCTGCGCGCGGCCCGCGAGCTGATCTTGCGCCGGGGCTACTACGACACCACGATCGGTGCGATCGCGCAGCGAGCTCGGGTCAGCCCGCAGACCGTCTACAACACCATCGGTGGCAAGGCTGCGCTGCTCAGGGCGGTCTACGACGTGGCACTGGCCGGCGATGACGAGCCGGTGCCGGTGGGGGGACGCCCCGCGTTCGAGGACATCCTCGACGCACCGGACGCCCGAACGATGCTGGCCCGCTACGCCAGGCTCGGTCGGACCATGCTGGACCGGGCTGGACCGATCATCGTCGCGGTGATCGTCGAGGGGCCGGGCCGTGACCCGGACCTACGCGCGTTCCTCGCCACGATCGAGGGCGAGCGCCGATCGGGTACCGCCGGCATGGCGCACCACCTCGCCACCCGGTTCACCCTGCGCGACGGACTGACCCAGACCGAGGCCGCGGACGTGCTGTGGGCGCTGACCGCGCCAGAACTGGCCGACCGCATGCTGCGTCGGTGCGGCTGGACCATGGACAGGTACGAGCAATGGCTCGCCGCCACCATGGCCGACACTCTGGTCGGACCCTAGCCGGCTAGGTCCGGCGAACGTCCCAGATCCCTTACCCCGCGAAGCCCGCAAGGGCCCCAGCATCCGTCGGTCGTGATCGCGGTCGGGGAGATCGATGCGGCGACGCGCAGCGTCACCGACGCCGACGCCGACGCCGACCGTGCTCGGAGAACCGGTCGAGATCCCCGGCATCGGCCACTACGTCTCCTTCACCGACACCGAGGGCAACCGGGTGAGCCTTCTGCAGCCCTCCGACCGCTGACCACCTCGCTGCGAGACAGGCCGGGCGCCAGCCCGCTCACTGGTGGTCGCTGAGCGACTCCCGGGCGAAGTCGACGGATTCGGCGAGCACCGACTGCCACAGGTTTCGGTCGATCACGGTGATCGCGACCCATTCACGGAAGACCTTGCCGGCAGGGGCGAACGGGTCGCCGTCGCCGTCCTCGATGAGCTCACGGACCCGGTCGCGAGGCAGCTTCACGACCAGGCGGCGGGCCTTGTCGTCGTAGGAGGCCAGAAACTGGCCCGCCAGCCGCACGCAGGGGTAGCCCATCATCGTGGCCCGGCCGATGGCGGGGTCGTAGAGCAGGTCGTCGGTGACCTCGTCGTAGAGGTCGCGGGCGGCGTCCCCGCCGGAGGATTCCGACGGGGACGTGCCCTTCAGGCGAGGTGACATCAGGCCGCCGGCGGGCTGAAGACGCCGAACTGGTTGCCGGACGGGTCGCGCAGGTAGGCGAACTTCGGAGCGCCGGGCCCGGGATCCAGGTGCTTGCTGATCACCGAGCCGCCGAGTTGTTCCGCGTCGGCGCAGATCGCCTCGACGTCGGCGACGAAGATGTAGAACACGGCATGGCCCGGCACCCGACCGTCGGTGCCGAAGAGGCCTCCCATCGGTCCGTCGGCGCCCGAGGCCTTGATGTTGCGGTAGTCCATGCCGCCGGCGGCGGCCGGGCCGTCGGCGTCGAAGCTCCAGTCGAACAGGCTGCCGTAGAACCGCTGGGCGCCGTCCGGGTCGTCGGTCGCGACCTCGAACCAGGCCAGGGCGCCGGGGGCGGGGCTGGTCATGGGTGTCTCCTCGTGAGTTCGGAACGCCCGCCAGTCTGACGGGCAGAACTCATCGTGCTGGGCGTTCGCGACAGCCCTGTGTTGGTGTTCGGCAAGCAGTCCTCCGGGCGCAGCGCCGACTCCGGCAGCTTCGTCTCATGCCCGTCGACAGCCGGCTCGGTGCGGGCACGGTGAGGGCGCGGCGCCGTCGGTACCCGCTCGACCCGGATGATCCGATCCATCCGGAACACCCGGTCCTCGCCTCTCAGGTGGCAGTAGGCAGTCAGGTAGGAGCCGTACGGGCCGACCACGACGTGCTGCGGCTCAACCTCACGCTCGGTCTCGACACCTCCTACGTCGAAGTAGCAGATCCGCAGCACATGGTTGTCCCGCACCGCCCGCCACACAGCCTCGGCGACCTCGGCGTCCAGGTCCGGCACCGGCTGTACCAGCAGCCTCACTTTCTCAGCCGTCGCGCGGGCCTCCTCCAATGCGCGTTCGGGCATCGCCGCGACGATCTTCTGCAACGCGCTACGCGCATCACGCGCGAACAACACGTGCGGACTACGGCTCAACGCCACGGCGACGGCCGCCGCCTCCGCCGGGGTGAAGTTGAGCGGCGGCAGACTCATCGAACGGTCGAGCGAGTAGCCCCCCGTCCGCCCCATCCTGGTCGCGAGCGGGACGCCGGCCTGCCCCATCGCACTCAGATCACGCTCGATGGTGCGGACACTGACCTCGAAATGCTCGGCCAGCTGACGGGCGGTACGGCCCCTGGGGCCCGCCGCCCGCAGTTCCTCCACCAACGCGTACAACCGGTCGATGCGGTTCATGCCCGCAGCGTAGAACGGGGGTCGGACGCTCTGGACCCGTACGTGCCCACCTTGTCCGGGTTGCCGCTGCACCATGCGGCGATCACGTCGGAAATCGAACAGGCGTCAGACTTCGCCCCTGAGATCCGAGTCCGTGCTCCGAGCCACCCGCCTGGCCCAGCTCGCTCACCGACCAGGGGTTCAATGCTCGAGGCAACATCCGGTCATGCCGCGCTGAGCGCGGCCTTCACGCTCGTGCCGCTGAGGGCGGCTACGCTCGCCCCGATCATGGCGAGTCCGCCGCGTTCGGCGGCGCCGCCGCACCGGCCCGCCGCGCCCCCTGAGCGGCCCGCCCTACGATGGCCTGAGACAAGACCTCGACAGAGGAGACACCGTGTCGGTGTTGTGTCGAATCGGACTGCACAGGTTTCAGCGCACACATTCCGAAGTTCCTGCTGGCGGCTTCTACCGCAAGTGCCGTCGGTGTGGACTGGAGCGCGAGCTGCCGCTGCCCCCGGGTTTCGCCTGATCCGAGAGTGTGTTGGAGATCTTGGCCGGGCGTCGTCCGCTCCTGCACCTCCGCTGAGTATCGGCTCTTGTCGCTGTCGGAAGGCGCATTCCTGACCGCTCGTGGCTGGGCGGGCGGCGGGTGTCAGTCCGAGGGCTGCGGTGCAACGTGCGGCTACTGCGTACGGCGGTCCTGGTCAGCTTCTTGAGCCTTGGAGTAGCGTGGAGAAGACCGTGGTGGTGGAAGACGCGCACGGGCGAGCCTGCAGGCCGAGGGTCATGGGCGGCTTGCCTTCAGTCTGGGGACGGCGGTGGCGGATGCCCGCACCGGCAGGCGGCGGTTCTCGTCGTCGAGTTACGTCCGCCGTCGTCACGGCTGCACTGTTGGCTGCAGGTGTGCTTACCGGATGCGCAGATTTCCGTTCCGGGCGCGGGGGACGTTCTTCCCCTACGGTGGCAAGCTTGACGACCGCCGCGACACCTGCCCGGTCGCCGTCCGCGCCGAACGCTGAACGACTGACCGAAGCCGTGGATACGTTCTTCGAACGTAGTTACGCCCCGGGGAAGGGCAACGTCAGGGCAGTCCTGGTGACCGTCGGCGGACAGCCGGTCGTGGAGCGCTACTACCGAGGAAGTAGCGCCTCGGAAACCGCGGATGTCTACTCGGTGACCAAGAGCGTCGTGTCCACCCTGGTGGGTATCGCGCTGTCAGAAGGCCGCCTCAAGGGACTGGACCAGACCCTCCGTCAGATGCTCCCCGGGTACGTCGGCGTCATGAAACCGGAGACCGCGTCGATCACCTTGGGTCAGCTACTGACGATGACCGCCGGGCTTCCGGGCGACCAGTCCGGCAACCGCGACCCCTCGGTGGACGGGGCCGACTGGGTGCGCAGCATCCTCCTCAAAGGCACCGTTCAACCGCCCGGGCACGACTTCGCCTATGCCAGCGGTGGCTCACATCTGCTGGCGGCGATCCTGGTGGAAGCCACCGGGCAACCGTTGCTCGACTATGCCCGCGACAAGCTGTTCGACCCTCTGGGCATCCAGACCAGACCCGCTGCCCAACCGCCGTTCACCGACGCGGGGCGACGCGCGTACGACCAAGCCAGGTTCGCGTGGCCGGTGGACCCGCAGGGCATCAACGCCGGCTTCTGCTGTCTCAAGCTGACCGCCGTGGACTCGGTCAAGCTGGGCAACCTGTTCCTCGACGGCGGCACCTGGCAGGGCAAGCGGGTCGTTCCGGCCGACTGGGTCGCCCAGGCCACCAGCGGCAAGGTCGCGACCGACACAGGAGCGGCCAGCCAGTACGGCCACCAGTACGGCTACCAATGGTGGATCACCTCGGCAGGCGAGCACCCCGCCTATGCGGCCATCGGGTTCGGCGGCCAGATCATCGAAGTCGTACCCGACCTACGACTGGTCGTCGTCGCCTCCACCATCGCCACCGACGACGCCACGCTGGACTCCACCACCTTCGAGCTAATGACCTCCACTGTCATCGTGCCTGAACTGCAGTAGCACCCACACGAGACGGCAGCCCGGAATCCGCAAGAGAAGCACGAACACCCGCTATGCCGCGGAGGGTGAGCGTTGCGGGCATGTGGTGTTGGCGCTGCGCGGCCCCCGACTTGCCCTCGGGTGCGCGAGGTGGACGCTTTGGCTCGCCATTGCGGTGGGGGGTTGCAGCGACGATGCTGGGCGAACTGTGGACGGGAGCATCGGATATGGACCTGAGCAGGCAGATCGGCCCGGAGTTCGAGGCCTTCCACTTCACGCACGACCGGCGCACGTATGAGGTCTTCCGGGGTGGTTCGGGGCCGGCGGTCCTGGTGCTGCATGAGATCCCTGGCCTGCATCCGGGTGTCATCGATTTCGCCTGTCGGCTCATTGCCGCGGGGTACACCGTGTATCTGCCGTCGCTGTTCGGGAGGCCCGCAATCCCGGCGACGGGCCGCGAGGTCGTGCGATCGATGCTGCGGGTCTGCGTGGCCCGGGAGTTCACGAAGCTGGCCGACCGCACGAGTCCTGTCGTCGGGTGGTTGCGGGCACTGGCTGCGTCGGCATTCCGTGAGTGCGGCGGGCCCGGGGTCGGCGTGGTCGGGATGTGCTTCACGGGAGGTTTCGCGCTCGCGGCAGCTCTGGAGCCGTCAGTTATCGCGTCAGTCATGAGTCAGCCGGTCTTGCCCGCGCCGATCGGACATCGTCGCCGCGCAGCCCTGGGCCTGGACGCCGAGGACCTGTCCATGATCACGGCCCGAGCCAACGATGACCTGCGCGTGCTCGGGCTCCGGTTCACCAACGACCGCGGGTGCCCGCCGGAACGCTTCCAGACCCTGCGTGCGAAGCTCGGCACGTCGTTCGAAGGGATCGAGATCGACTCCTCGCCGGGCAACGCGGCCGGCATCGCGCCGTCGGCGCATGCGGTGCTGACGGTCTCTCTGGTTGACGAGCCGGGGCATCCGACCCGGGTCGCTCTCGACCGGGTCCTGGCTCTCTTGGCTGAGCGGCTACGCCGGTGACAGAGTTGACCGCCTTCCTGCGCCGTTCAACGGGACGCAGCGACACGGATCCGGCACGCCGCTGCGCGTCGTCGTACTGGCGTCCTCGACGCAACCGACGTCACGCGGCCCTGACGCAACTGGTGCTGGATCTTGTGAGGAGGCTGTGGTGGTCGGCCTCCGGACTCATCTCGCTGTGAGCAGGTGCTGCGCCCAGTCGGGACGGCTCAGCGCGATGACGATGAGGGCCGCGTCGAGGAGGGCCTGATCGCCCGGCCGGACTGCGCGCGCAGCGTCGTTCGCACGGTCGTCGACCTCGTCGGAACCGTCACTCGAACGATGGGATGACTGCCGTACGGCGTACCGCGGGGTGATAGATCAGGCCACGCGGTCGGTGTATTTCTGGCGGGCTGCTTCGCCGGTGGTGCCGACGAGGGTGCCGATGGCGGTCCAGGACATGCCGGCGTGGCGGGCGGCGCGGACGGCGTCGAGGAGGTGTCGTTCGGCTTGGGAGCGTTCGTGGACGGCGTTGCGGAGGAGGGTGACGGCGCTGGGGTCGAGTTCGTCGGCGGGGTCGGGTTCGTAGTTCTCGAAGCGGGTGGCGAGGTCGTCGGCGTGCTGCAGGATTTCTTCGACGGATCGGGGCATGGTCATCACCTGAGGTATTTCTCTCGGGCGCGCATGGCGTGGACGATGACGACGGCGGTGTCGCCGTCGATGTATCCGACCTCGAGGATGATGGCGGCGGCGTTGGGGCCGATCATCATGGTGAATCCGTCGCCGAGGTCCCACATGCGCAGCGGGTTGCGGTAGGCGTGGAGGATCTCCTCCTCGTTGAGTCCGTGCTTGAGGGCTGATGGGCAATGATCGGCTGCTACAGCACCCTTCGCAAGTTAACTTGCGCCCAATCCTTGTGGCAAGTGGGGGAGTGGATCGTGGGTTGATCTTCGGAAAGTGCGTGGGCTGATCTTCAGCCCACGTCGACCCCTTGTCTGACACTGTCTGCCAGTGGCGGATAGAGTGCCGCACAAGGGGCGTCCGCGAGGGTGTTCTCGCAGGTCAGGGGCTTGTTCGGCGGGCTTCTGGGGGTCAAGGGGTCAAGGGGTCGTGGGTTCGAATCCCGCCGTCCCGACCATATAACCGCAGGTCAGAGGCATGATCAACAGTGATACCCCTCCAGGGTATGAAGATCATGTGCTGTCCATGTGCCGTCCGCGGTCGCCGGGTCGTCGGCTACGCACCCGCCTTTCGGGCGTGATTGCACAGCTCGCAGGCATGATCAGTAGACACGCCCAGGCGGGCACGAAGATCATCGACTGGGCGTGGGCTCATTGGATAAGGGGTCGTTGGTTCAATCCAGCCGCGCTTACTCAATGAACGAACATCGCTTGTCGCGCTGTCGCACTGCCGCGGTAGAGCGACCTAGCCGGTGTTGGGCCAGATGCGGCTGGGTGGTCAGTCAGTCGGTTGGCGGGCTGCCGTGGTTGCGCCGTGGTCGCGGAGCCAGGTGATGAAGGGTTCGGGGGGCGTCGGTGCGGTGGGCGGCATCCAGCGGAGTCAGGTCGTCCCAGCCGATCCAGTTGATGTCGGCTCCGGCGGTGAGCAGTACAGCGGCCGTGGCGGCTTGACCGCCGTGGCAGGCGCCCCAGAACGCGCCGGTGACGTCGTCACTGGTGGGCGCCTCCTGTTCGAGGGTCCGTTGGACGTGGGGAAGTAGGCCCAGGGTTGCGGCTTCCCAGAGGGTGGTGCGGGCGCCGCGCTCCAGGAGCCGGCGGGCTGCGGCCCATTGACCGAAGGCGGTGGCGTCCGCCATCGGGGTTCCGCCGGCGATCACGGCGCCGGGTGCGTTGATGTCGGCGCCGCCGTCCAGGAGGGCGTCGATAGCTTCGATGTCGTCGCTGCTGGCGGCCCAGTGCAGAGCGGTCTCGGGGTGCGGGCCGGGTCCAGGGGTGTTGGGGTCGGCTCCGGCGGCGATGAGCAGCGCGATGGTGTCGGCGACGTTCGGGAAGTGTCCTGGCCAGTCGGTGGCGACGTGGAGCAAGGTGCGTCCGCCCAGGTGGGCGAGGGGGAGGACGGCGAGGTCTGGATCGGGGTCCAGGAGTCTGCGCAGGGTGGCCAGGTCACCGGCATGGATGGCCCGGACGGCGGTGCCAGCGGGCGAGGTGTCGATCAGGGCGTCCAGGATCATGTGGTCGGTCGGCGCGCCCGAGACGGTGTTGTCAGGGGCACGGTAGAGCCGGCATTGCAGACCGAAGTCGGTGCGGTCGACCGCGGTCGGGTCGACGTCGCGTCCGTTGACGCGCACGCTTGGGGACCCGAGGAACTTCTTTCGTTGGGCGTCGTCGTCGCTGGTGACGGGGGTGGTGGCGAGATCTGCGTCGATGTCGTGGTCGGCCAGCAGCCGGCGTAGCCGCGGAAGCAGTTCCTCGTGATGGGGGCAGTCGTCGATGTGCAGGACGTCGATGCGTGTCGGGGGGACGGTCTGCACGATCTGGCGGATCAAGCCGTCCTGGATCGTCAGCGCCAGGCAGCGACGCTGGGGCCGGCCACCCGGTGCGTGCGGGATCATCGTGACAGTGACCTGCAGCAGCGTGTGTGGCTGCTGGTCGGAGTCATTGAGTCTGTCGGAGTGGCTGAAGGCATCGGTGACGTCGGCTCCGTCCTGGATGTCCTCGACGGCGAGTACGCCGTGGGCGGTGATCTCGGCGTAGTACTCGCCGACCCTGGCACGGCCTCGGCACTCAACATCGTCCTCGCCGCGCCAGTAGACGTCCTCGTCCAGCAGCTGCTCGAGGTCCTCACGGTTACCCGCAGCCAGAATGTGGGGCAGCGCCGCGGCGACGAACCGGCCATCGTCGCTGGCATCGTTCACGCAGTCATCACCTCCTGCTCAGGGACCAGTGTCGCCGGTCAGGGCGCTGCCCACCGTCGGGGCCGACACCGTCGGCCCGTGGCCGTCCACCGTCACGCCGATCCAAGTGTTCGCCCCAGCGGTCGATGCGCCGAGCAGTGCTGGAACGTCGGGGATCTGGCCGCCCTCGTCCACCCAGGTTTCTGCGGGCGGGAGAGGCTGTCCACCGCGAAGGTCATCTCGCAGGAAGCGCCGCAAGCCGGCAAGCGCAGGGCGGGTCATCAGCACCGCGTAGGTGAGGCGGACCGTTACCAGTGCGCCGGAAGCGACCCCGCTTACCTGAAGCCGCACGGGCACGGTGTCCGACACCGTTGCCTTCGCGGACGGCGTGAGGATCGTGATCGAGGCAGGCTCGGCGGCCGCCGGTGTGGTCGCGTCGGCACGACCAGACGTCCCCCGGCCAGGGGCCAGCACCACGCACCCTGCCATCAGGGCCAGAACCCAGCGCGACCTGATGACCTGAACATCGACTGGCTCAAACGGCAGCCTGAGCGCAGGTCCGATCAGCGACCTGAGCGACAGGTCCGAGGTGAGTGGCGGATGCGGATCACTTCGATCGGCAGCCCGACGCCCCCTGCCGGGGTGACTCGCGCCCTTGCGGTATCGGCGCGACCAGAGTGTTCACTCATTCGGTCGACACCCTGGTCCCAAGGGGGTGTTCAGGTCCTCCATGCGGGTGGCGCGGGTCGCTCGGTGTGGTGTGCGCACAACTCGTCGATCTAACTTCAGGTAACGGAGCTTCACGCTTCGTGTTCATCGCGGTGACGAAGGTCGCCGGTCTGGCTGGAGGTCGCATGTCACGTTTCCCGTCGAATCGCTCCTGGTCTGGATGGCGGTGGCTTGCCGCCGCAGCCGTGGCGGTGACTTTGGGCACGATCGGTGCCGCACCGAGCGCCTCTGCGGCGACGACCGTCGAATGCAGCGGGACACGCGTCTCGACGATCTGCGGCTCGGGTGGCCCGAGTCAGACCCAAGGTGTCAGGTGGCAGTGACCGACGCCCTTGCATGACGGCACTGATGGCGGCCGGGACGGCCGCCATCAGTGCGTCCCTGTGGTCAGGACATTCACCTGTGGCCAGGATTTGGCCGGCAGGGCTCGGTCGTTCGGAGGTGCCGCGCGAGGGGGTGTACGTAGATCTCAGCACGGGTGATGCCCGCACCATGCACCACCAAATGCCTTCCCCGCCGCCGGTCTATTGCGCAGCTCTGGCCGCGTCTTGGGCGGGGATGCCGGCTACGCGGAAGCGGCGTGCCTTCGACTTCACGCGCACGGAAACGGACAACCGCAAGGAATCTCATCGATGCCACCCTCCGGCGGTGACGGGATCTCGGCGGGGCGAACCTGGAGGCCCTGTCCGGCTCTTCAGATGCCGACTACGTCCTCGATTCGGTGGAGCCGATTAATTGGCTCTGGAAGCAGTCGAGCGCAGGGCGTTGGCGCCGTCGCCGGTGAGCTGTTCGAGTGCGGCAGTGCGGCCGGTGATCAGGAGTAGGAGCGCTCCGATGGGGCCGGTGATCTCGGGTCCCTGCCCGCGGGTCCAGTCGGTGTCGGTGGCGGTGAGTCGGTAGCGGTCGATGGGCAGCCGTCGGAAGACTTTGGACAGGCGGGTGCCGCGGGTGTCCCAGCGGCGGGTGGCTGCGAGGGCACTTGGGGCGGGTTGCATGGTGAGGTCCAGGCTGAGCGGAATGGCGATGTCTTGGCCGTGGACCAGGATGTCGGTCAGCGCTTCCAGTGGGGTGACGAAGGCGTTGTGTCGCCGTGAGCCGATCATGGCCCTGATCCGGGCGATGATCTCCTGGGTGGACAGCGTCCGGGCTTGCAGCACCGCGGAGTCGTGGATCGTCGCGTTCAGCGTCAGGCTGCGCAGCATCCGGGGGTTGTGGGCGATGAAGGCTGCGACGTCACCGAGGCGTTGCTGTTGCAGGGTCAGGTGGGCGGCGACGTGCCGAACTGTCCAGCCCTGACACAGTGAGGGGTGGTCCCACTGCTCCGCTGTGAGCTGCTCGAGCAGGTCGGCGGTGCGGGTGCGCTGGTCATCGATCCCGGCCCATGCGGCGTCGATCTCGGCGCGGGTCATCGTGGTCATCGTGTCCTCCGTTAGGTGAAGACCGGTGGGCGTGTCCGGGTTCGCTTGAGCTCGAAGAACTCCGGGTAGCCGGCGAGCAGCCGCGCGCCGTCGAAGACCCGGACGGCGTCCTCGCCGCGCGGGATCGCATTGAGGACAGGGCCGTAGATTGCGGCGCCGTCGATCTGCGTGATCGGTGTGCCCACCTCGCCTCCCACAAGGGCGGTGCCCGCCTCGTGACTGAGGCGCATCGCCGGGTCGAACTCCTCCGAGTCCATGGCGTCCTCGAGGTCACCGGGGAGGCCGGCCCGGGGGAGGGCCGCGCGGATCGCCGCGTGCAACTCCTCGCTGCTGGGGTGACGCCACTGGTCGAAGACGAGCTCCCCGAAGGCCGTGTAGAAGCCCTCGAGGACCAGTTCGCCGTACCTCGTCGCCGCCGCGGTCGCGACCCGCGCGGGACCGCGAGAACTCTCCACGACGTCTCGGTAGGCAGCCGAGACGTCAGTGCGGTGCTCGTTGAGCAAGTACAGGCTCATGACGTGGTGACGCACACGCAGCGGCCTGTGGTGTCCGACCTCGTGCAGCCAACGCGATGCCGTCCAGGAGTACGGACACACCGGGTCGAACCAGAAGTCGATGACGCTCGCCTCAGATGTTGCAGCCATGTGGCCTCCTCTGGCCGCTAAGCTAGTCCCATAGTCGAACTAATATAGTTCGTCTATGGGACTATGTATAGGGGTTTGATGAGCCGGGACCTGCCGACCAGCTTGCTGATGTTCATCGCCAGCCGTGCTGCCGCGGACCGGATCTTCCGCGCCGTGCATGACGCCGGCTTCGACGACGTGACCATCGCGCAGAGTCGGCTCATGATGGGCATCGACACCGAGGGGACGCGGCTGAGCGTGCTGGCCGAGCGTGCCCAGATCGCGAAGCAGACGGCCACGGCGCTGGTCGACAAGCTGGAGCGGGCCGGCTACGTCGAGCGGGTGCCAGACCCTACCGACGGCCGGGCGCGCCTGGTGCGCATGACCCACCGCGCCGAGGCCGCCCTGCCGATAGCACGCACGGAGGAAGACCGCATCGAGGCCGAGTGGCGGGCCCACCTCGGCGCCGCGCGCATGGACCAACTCCGACAGGCGCTGACCGCGCTCCGTGACATCACCGACCCCTACTGGTAGCCCACCGCCCATCAGCGCGCTGCGGCGGCTCGACGTCCGTGCTTTGACGCACATCTGCACACCCGCGACGTGGCGGGTCAGATGCTTGTTCCTCGGCAGCTCCTCACGGGATTCCGGGCGAAGGAAGCTTGACGCCCAACGTGCCCGCGGCACGCCCCGAAATCCGCGGCCATGATCGGAACGTCCTTGGGCCTCCGTTGCAATGTCATTTCGCGCTAGCCGCGATTCAATCGGCGTGGTCCCAGGTATCCATCCCGAGCGCATATGCAGACAAGGCCCAGAGCGGGAGCCTCTCGGTGAGCGACGGCTCGGTCAGTCGATCCGTCCGCCGGACAACGCCTTTGCGGCAAGGCGTTCCTCCTCACTGACTTCCCAGACCTCGTACGCAGCGCGCAGCGCCAACAGGATGATCAGGCATCCGAGAATCAGATCCGGCCAACCCGAACCGGTCCACACCGTGACGGCGCCCATGACGATGATGGCCATGTTGACGACGACATCGTTGCGGGCGGACAGGAACGCCGCACGGCTCAGGGATCCGCCGTGGTTGCGCACGCTGGTGAGCAGCCACGCGCTCGTGCCGTTGATCGCGATCGCCCCGACCGAGGCCAGGACCAGCGGCAGGACGTGCGGAGCGATCGGCTCAGCAAAGCGTCCGACAGCCTCCTTCGCAGCTAGGACCGCAGGCCCGAGGATGAGTAACGCCATGATCTTGCCCATCACGGCACGCCGGACCAGTGGCCAGCTCAACGCCACGACGACCAGCAGATTGACCGACGTGTCCTCGAGGAAGTCGACGCTGTCGGCCAGGAGAGCGACGGATCCAGCCGTCAGCGCGACCAGGAACTCCACGACGAAGTAGGTGGCGTTCAAGCCAGCGACGATCACCACGATCCGCCGCAGACGGCCGGTATCAGGGGTTTCCGCCGTCGCGCTCTCGAAACCGGCTCGATCTGGCGGGATCACGCCGGCAGCCTACCCAACGCCCCGTCGACGGCCGAAGGACGGCGACGCGAGAGAAGCGCGGGAGCGGCGGCGAGCGGGCTGAGGCGTCGACGGAACGGGTGATGCGTGGCGGGGGCGTGGCCATGACGACCTCATCGTGTGGCGGAGCAATCCAGTTTCGGCCCTCGCGTGAACCGGTCTGAGGGCTGCGAGTGGTGCGGTTGGCGGATCAGGGTCGCTAGCCTGATGCGATGGAGCGGTCGTGGCCGCTCACCGGCCGGGACGAGGAGCTGCGCGCGGTCGCGGCGGCGATCCGGCCCGGTGCTGCGGGGATCGTCGTGGCGGGTCCAGCCGGGGTGGGCAAGACCCGGCTCGCCCGGGAGGCGCTGGCGGCCCCCAGGGGCAGAGCGGCGACCGTTGTCTGGGCCTACGGGAGCACGGCTGCTCGCCCGTTGCCCCTGGGTGCGTTCGCGGGCCTGCTGGATGTCCCGCCCGGCGACGCGGCCGAGACCATCGGTCGGGCGTTGGACCAGCTGGCCCGGCAGCAGTCGTTGGTGCTGGCCGTCGATGACGCGCACCTGCTCGACGAGCACTCCGCGATCGTGCTGCACCGGGTGGTGGTGCGGCGGCTGGCCCCAGTCCTGGTCACCCTGCGGACCGGGGAGCCGGTCCCCGACCCGGTGACGTCTCTGTGGAAGGACGACAATCTCCCGCGCTTGGATCTGGTCCCGCTCGACGTCGCCAAGACCGCCGGCCTGGTCGCCCGGGTGCTCGGCGGTCCGGTGGAGTCGGTCTCCGCGCACCGGTTGTGGACGTTGACCCAGGGCAGCCCGCTGTTCCTGCGGCATCTGCTGACTGGGGAGGTGTCGGCAGGCCGGTTCACACCAGCGTCCGGGATCTGGCGGTGGATCAGCGCGCCGAGACTCTCCCCGGAGCTGGCCGGTCTCCTGGGGCAGGAGATCGGTGGCCTCGCAGCGCCGGTGCAGGACGTCGTGGACCTGGTCGCGTTGGCGGAGCCGGTGGCGGTCGCGACGCTCTCCGCGTTGACGTCGCCCGAGGCCCTTGAGGAGGCCGAGAAGCGGGGTCTGGTGCGGATCGACGGGTTGGTCGCCCGGCTGGCGCACCCGCTGTACGGGGAGGTCCGCCGCGCCGCTATGGGCACCCTGCGCGCGCGTCGACTGCGTGGTCTGGTGGCACGGACTCTGGCTGCGGCGCCGGACCCGATCCCTAGGGCAGTGCTCACCCTCGACTCCGACCTGGCCCCGGACCCCGCGCTGTTCCTGCAGGCTGCGCAGGCTGCGACGCGGATGTACGACCTGCCGCTGGCCGAGCGGCTGGCTCGCGCGGCCGCTGCCACCGGCGACCCGGTCGCCCGGCTGGTGCACGCCGCAGCGCTGTCCTGGCTCAGCCGCGGCGAGGAGGCCGAGGCGATCCTCGCGGACCTCGCCGGGAGCGCACCGGATCCCGGGACGTGCGCGCTGGTGCAGCTGCACCGCACCGGCAACCTGTTGTGGACGATGGCTCGGCCTGACCAGGCTCGCCAGGCGCTGGCCGCAGCCGAAGCCACCGGCGCGCTCCCGTTCCACGTCGCCGCGATGTCCCTCGCTCTGGCCGCCTCGGTCGGTGAGCTCGCCTCCGTCCTCGCCCGCGGTCCGCAGGTGTTGCGCGAGGAGCTGCCTGACGATCTGGCTCGCATCCTGGTCGCCAACGCGGTGTCGGCGGCGGCCGCCGTCACCGGGGACCTCGGGCTGCTCGAGGAGGCCGCGGTGGTGGGCGGGCTCACCGCTGACAGGGTGCCCACGGCAATTCCCGGGTTCGGGCTCGCGGACTGGCAGACGCTCGGGCACCGCCTCGCCGGGAGACCGGACCGAGGTGACGACCAAGCCCGCAGGATGCAGGCCGCGTCGGCCGACCTTCCGGGCCCGGCCCGGCTGATGGGGCTGGTCGTCGCCGGGCACGCCGCCCTCGCCGGAGGCCGGGTCCGCGACGCGCTGCTCCTGCTGCGCGAAGCGTGGGCGGGTCTGGCGGACTCCGGACACGAGTTCCGGTTCCGCTGCCGCACGCTGCTGGCGACGACCCTGGGCCAGGCCGGACAGTCGGCCCAGGCCGCCCCCCTCCTGGTGGGTATCGTGGCCGGGCGGCACCCGGCCTACCGGCTCCACGCGCCCGACGACCTCCTTGCCCGGGCGTGGGGAGCGGCCGCTGAAGGGTCGATCACCGAGGCACTCGGCCACGCCGTCGCCGCGGCCGACCTCGCCCGCGAGACCGGCGCCCCCGCCTACGAAGTGCTCGCCTGGCAGACCGCGATTCAATTCGGCGCCGCGACTGCGGCGCTGCCCCACCTCACGGCACTCGCCGAACTCAGCCCTCGCGCCGAGGTGGCCCGCGCGCATGCGCGGGCCTGGGCGGACGAGGACGGCGAGGCGCTGGTCGAGGCCGCCGACGCCTGGGCCCGGCTCGGCGATCTCGTGGCCGCCGGCGACGCGGCGGCCCAGGCCGCCGACATCCACCGTCACCAGGGGCGTCAGGGGTCGGCCCTGTCGGCCGCGGCCCTCGCCGAGAAACTCGCCGGCCGGTCCGGCGCCCACACCCCGGCCCTGGCGATCGCCGTCCGCCCGCTGCCGCTGAGCGCCCGCGAGCGCGAAATCGTCACGCTGGCCGCCCGGGGGCTGTCGAACAAGGACATCGCCGAGCGGCTGACCGTGTCGGTGCGCACCGTCGAGGGGCACCTCTACCGCGCAGGCCTCAAGCTCGGTGTCTCCGAGCGCACCGCGCTGGCGGACGTCCTCGGGGTCGAGTAGCGCACTACTCGTACCACTGCCGCTCCGCGGACGGAGACTCCTGGCATCCCCAAGTCGGAGGAGGAGCCATGAGCACCATCCACGTCCCACCCGGAGAAGGCCAGCACTACCCCATGATCGACGGCGACCACATCGCGAAGGCCGCCATCCATGACGCCGCCGGGGCCTTCGAGGTCTTCGAGGTGCTTGCGCCCGCCGCGCCGATGGCGCCCCCGCACGTCTCGCCGTGGACCGGCGTCCTCTTCCTGCTCCACGGCCGGATCACCGCGTCGGTCGACGGCACGTCGTACGACGTGGAGCCCGGCGGCCTGGTCGTCTTCCCGGCCGGGACACCGAGCACCTTCGAAGTCGTCGGCGAGTCCGCCCGGTTCCTGGCGATCACCTCCGGCGACGGCGCCGGGCGGTTCTTCGCCGACTTCTCCAGCTCCGTTCCCCTGGACCGACCGGTCGAGGACTCGATGGCAGCGATCCTCACCGTGACCAAGCGCCACGGCGTCGCGCTCGCTGGCGCGCACGCCACACCGGCGTCGTAGGGAAGGAGGAGCGCCGTGAACGGTGTGGCCCAGCTTGCGGCCCTGGTCAGTGCGGTCATCCTGATCGCCGTGGCTCCCCTGGAGCTGTTCTTCTTCAACCGCCCTGCCGCACAGGCATTCCTGCACGTCGAAGCCGACAACATCGCAGACGTACGGATGTGGGCCTTCGTCGTCGGCTTCCGAAACCTGCTCGCCGGCATCGGCACGATCGTAGGACTCATCATCCTGCGCACGGGCGATCAACCTGTCGGCACGGCCGTCGTCGTGACCTCGGTCTGGTACATGCTGCTCGCCAGCCTCGCCATGGGCCTCGCCGACGCACTCGGATACTGGAGACCCCGCGGCGGCAGCGTGATCGGCACCATCGCATCAAGCCTTCCGCCGCTCATCGCGCTGATCGCCGCGACCGCCTGACGATCCGATCGGCGGAATCGATCACACCGTGGAGCCGGCGCCTGGACGCTCACAGGTTCGGGCATCCCACGGACTGGACCGACCGATCCGGGGATGGTCACCGTCGACGTCGTGCCCTGGCCGAAGACCGGCGGCACCCACACCTTCCGACTGAAATGCTCTCGCTGTTCCCCGCCGCGACCATCGCGCCCAACCCGAGCAAGGCAGCCGGCGTCCTGTCATCCGCGTACCCAGCGCGCAAGGGCCGCCCCGCGCTGGCCTGATTCGACTGTCTGCCCTACGCCTCGCTCGTCCACGTCGGAGCAGCGAGCGACCCGGAACTGCCGGCGGTGTGCGTGGCTCGCGCTGTCCGCTGGCCCTGGTGCGAACAGTGCAACGGTCTGGTCTGCACGGTCGCCAGCAGCAATGACTTCGACGCCGTCGACGCGCTCCTGGACGGCGGCGCCGACATCAACGCACCTGAAACATGATCGCCGGTGGCGCACCGGGCTGAAGAACCGGGGCCTGAGAGGTGTCGGCCCTCGTCCACACGGCGATCGCGACGCCGACATCCTGAAGGGTGGGCCGATCAGGTCGGGTTGGCCGTCTTCGTCCAGGACGTTGGCTCGGCGGATCATGTGGTGTTTCATTCATGAACCAGATCTGGTTTCGCCGGTCTGGTCGTGGGGCCAGATGATGTCCGCGCATGGCATGAGCCCAGACTGGTTCACGATCACGCCATGCCGTTGTCGTGTCCGCGACGACCGTCGATGGGGGAATAGGGCTCGTGGGGTCTCTCGGGAGGCGGTTGACGGCTCGCTGCTTGCGCCGCTACGACGAGCGTCGGCAAGTGCTCCGCTCGTGTCTTGCCGGGGCGAGACTCTTGCCGCATGACGGCGCTGACTCCCTCCCAGTCTGCCGCCCGGAGCCTGGTCCAGGTCGCCGAGCCCGAAGCGCCGCGACCGACGCCGACCACAGATCCGAGCGCCGCCCGCGCCGTCCGGATCCTCCCCCCAGTGCAGGTCGACGATCTCGGTGAGCACCGGCCCCGCGTAGCCGGGATCCTGTGAAAACCAGGGCGGGCAGCAGAACTCCCGGTACCCCTCCGGGCGATCGGCCACGCCCACCCTGGCTCGGTGCAGCCGGACACCGCGATCCAGCCGGGCAGCGACCGGCCAGTCCGCGAGCGCATCCACGCCTCATCATCCACGCGAACGGGACGCGTCGCCAGGCAAGTGCGCGCATCTGCGGGACCCGCTCGGCCTCGATCGGTTACCACGCCGTCGGGGCGGTGGTGCCGATCGGTGCCGGCGTCGGTTCAGGGTGTGGCGCTGTGTTCGGCCAGGTCCACCAGGCGGGCCGTGTGAGCGAGGTGGCCGCCCGTCCGGCAGCGCCGGAGCGCGTTGCGCGCGAGGGTGTGTCGATGGGCGTCGTCGGTTGCTGCGGCGAGTTCGACGGCGGCAAGGTCGGCCTCGTACCGGGCCAGGCCCGGGCCCTCTGCATTGGCGAGAGTCACGTACGGCTCCGCATCCGTGATCCGTTGCCGGGCAAGGAGAACCAGGGCCAGTCGTGCGGCCGCCCAGGATGTGAACAGCGAGAAGCCGTCCGATGTGCTCAGGGATTGCCGGAAGGAGTGTTCAGCCGTGTCGAGGCGACCGGCCACCTGGTGTGCGATCCCGGTGGCGCGCCAGGCGGTAGCGGTCCAGCCGCGATGTCCGAGGGCTCGGGCGATGTCCAATGCCTCCTCCGCCGCGGCAATGGCCCGTTCGTGGTGGCCGAGTGCGGCATGGGCCTCGGCGGTGTGCCAGAGCGCATAGCTCTGGCCTTCGCGATGGCCCAGAGCGCGCGCCAGGTCGAGGGCCGCCTCGGTCTCGATCAGACCTTCGGCAGCCCGGTCGGCGAAGACGAGTGCATGGCCGAGGGTCGAGCGGGGGGTGACCGTTCGCACCAGGGCACCGGAGACGGTGAACAGGTCGGCCGCCTGGCGGAACTGTGGCATGGCGTCGCTGAGGCGACCATTGAGGAAGACCGCCATCGCTCGAGCGTCGAGGACCCGGGCCGCGCCAGCACCGTCGCCCGCGGCCACGTACAGCATGCGTGCCTGCTCGGCGCGCTCGGTGGCCTCGTCGTGGCGGTCCAGATTCATGGCGACGACCGATGCGACCTCCAGGGCTCGCGCCTGAACCAGATCGTCACCGGCCGATTCGACCAGGGCCAGCTCTACGAGAGTGGCCGCCCTGCGCACGTCGTCAGACCCGAGGTGCAGCATGGCCTGGTCGGTGAGCAGAGCCGCACGCAGCGGGCCCGTCGGGCACCCGTCGAGGGCGGCCGCCAGGTCGGCGTCAGCCTGACCGTGATTCCCGCGCCGAGCGTGCAGCCGGGAGCGCAGGGCGAGCAGACGTCGTCGCAGGTGTCGGCTGTGCGCAGACGTGAGGCCATTGTCGATCAGCTGTTCCGCCTCGGTGTCGGCGGCGCCCTCGAGCAGGCGCTCGGCGGCCTCGACGAAGCGTGCCGCGGCTGCGTCCCCGTCACCGGCGTCAGCGAGGTGATGGCCGACCTCGGCCGGATCCGCGTCGGTGTCGTCGAGCGCGGTGGCGATGCGCAAGTGCGCGAGCGCCCCTTCGGCCTCGGGCAGGTCGAGAGCGACCGTCTCGCGGATCACGTCGTGCGACGTCGCCCAGCCCGCCCCGGTGCGGCGGACCAGATCGGCTGCGTCCAGGGAGGCCAGACGTCTCAGAGTGTCCGGCGGCGAGATTGTCAGGCACGCGGCCAGGGTCGCCACCGGGACCGGCCGCGCGAGAAGCGACAGGACGACCAACAGGTCACGCTCATCCGCGTCGAGTCGACTCACCGTCGTGCGCAGGGCCCGGCGCCGCCCCTCGGTCGCCATGGTCTGCAGCGTCCGGCGCGCCTCCTCGAGCGCATGCGCTCGGGATGCCAGGGCCCAGCCGTCCGGCCCGACGACGGCGAGTCCCGCGTCGAGCAGCCCGCGTAGGAGGTCCACCACCGCGAACGCGTTGCCGCCCGAGGCCTCGACCACCGCGGGGGCCAAGTCGGTGGCCAGAGCCGTGCCGAGGTCCTCGGCTGTCAACGGCGGCAAATCCACGTGGTCGACCCGACGCCGAGAGCCGAGCGCCGCGAGAAACGACGCCGACGCGCTGGCTGCCGGGCTCTCCGCTGCACGCACGGCGACGACGCACGGCACCTCGTCGAGCTGAGCCAGGACGGACTCCACCAGACGCAGGCTCGTCCGATCGGCCCACTGCAGGTCGTCGATCACGATGGTGGGGCACCCTGCGGCACGCACCAGCGTCACCGCGGCGTCGGTCAGCAGGGCCAGGAGGGTCTCGGAGTCGAACTGCGGCAGGTCCTGGGGGCCAGCCTGGAGCAGAACGGTGGCGACGGCGTCCGCTGCCGGTCCCGTGACGGTCGAGCGCCGCCTGGGGTCTCGGGTGAGTAACGCCTCGAACAGCTGACGGGCGACGGCGAGCGCATCGGCTCGGTTCGGCAGGAACGCCCGGACCACGGTGGTCGAGGCCACGGTAGGCATCCACTCGGCGAGCAGCCGGGACTTTCCGGCTCCTGGATCTCCACGCAGCACAACGACTCCCGCGCGGCCGTTCGGACCGATCGCCGTCCCGGTCCCGAGGGTGGTGATCACGTCCCGGCGGCCCAGGAATGGAAGCACCGGTCCGCTGAAAGGGCTGACCGCTTCCGGGCGGCGGGGCGTCGCGGCGGAGAGCAGGTCCAGACGAAGGGCATCCACCGCGGGGGAGGGATCGAGGCCGAGCTCGTCGGCGAGCCGTCGGGTGAACTGGGAGAGCAGCTCGAGGGCCGCCGCCGTCGCGCCCGTCGCGGCGAGCGCCCGGGCGGCGGTGAGATGCCCGCGTTCGCGGAACGGGTCGGCGGCCATCGCTGCCTCGGCCCACTCCAGTGCGAGGGTCGGTTCATGCGTGTCGACGGCCGCGGCGGCTGCATCCTCCAGGGCCTCCTGGCGCCGCCGCAGCCAGGTGGTGCGGTGCACCTGCGCCCACGGTTCGTCGGCGTCCTCCGCCAGCAGGTCGCCGGACCAGCACGCCAACGCGGTGCGGAACCCTGTCAGGGCGGCGGCCGGGTCTGTGGGCAGGAGCGCCCGTGCCCGATCGACCGCCTCACCGGCCTCGTCGACATCGATCACGTACTCAGCGACCAGTCGATACCCACCGGCAGCTGACACGATCGACGAGGGATCACCGAGCGCGGACCGGGCCCGCGTCACCAGCACACTCAGGTTGCCGGCCGGGTCCGCGGGCGGCAGGTCACCCCACAGCCCGTCCGCCAGGCGATCGTGAGAGGCCAACCCCCCTCGCTCGAGCGCCAGCAGACGTAGCAGTCGCCGGGCCTTCCTGCCGCCGAACGCTGTGGAGGGGATCTCCACGCCGTTGCGCAGGACAGCGAAGCGACCGAGCAGACGCACCTCGAGTCGATCGCGGGTCACGTTCTGATTGTGCCGCCTGCGCGGGTGATTGCAGCGGCCCGCAATCGAACTGCCACCGCCTGCTCCTAGCGTCCGTTCCACGTCGCGAACCACGCGGCCACACCTCAGGAGGAACCATGTCCACGACCGACCACACCGTCCACGCCGTCGCCCGCCCGATGAACCAGCAGACCGAGCAGAAGGATTTCGCCGTGCCGGACGACGTCCGCACCTTCCCGCAGGGCCGGCTGGAACTCGTCTCGATCGGGGGAAGCGAGATCGGTCGCCTCGTGCTCGAACCGGGTTGGCGCTGGTCCGAGCACGTCAAGCCGGTCGCCGGCACCGAGCTCTGCGAGGCACCGCACTTCCAGTACCACGTGTCCGGCACCCTGCGGATCCGCACCGCGGACGGCACCGAGTTCGACGCCGTGCCCGGCCAGGTGACCTCCCTGCCGTCGGGCCACGACGCCTGGGTCGTGGGCAGCGACCCGGTCGTCGTCGTCGACTGGTACGGCGCCAGTAGCTACGCGAGGTAGGCAGCCATGGCCCTCGACTCGATCGCCCTGTACGGCCTCGCCGCGGAGGCATTCGGCGCCGGGGTCGCTCGGGTGGGTGCCGCCGACTGGACGGCACCCACCCCGTGCGAGGCGTGGACGGTCCGGGACCTGGTGCGGCACGTCGTCGAAGAGGACCTGTGGGCGTCCGGCCTCCTGGCCGGACTCAGCCTCGCCGACGCCGGCGCCCAGCTCCCTGCCGACCCGCTGGCACCCGACCCGGCCGCAGCGACGTCCGTCGCCGTCGAGTCAGCCCTCGCTGTCGCCCGGCAGCCCGGCGCCGCCGACCGCACGGTCCATCTGTCCTTCGGCGACACCCCTGCCGCCGAGTACCTCATGCAACTCGCCGCGGACCACGTCGTGCACGCCTGGGACCTCACCACCGCCCTGCACCGTGACGACCCGCCACCGCCGACACTCGTCACCGCCGTTCTCGCCTGGTTCGGTCGGCACGAGGACGCCTACCGTGCGGCCGGGGCCATCGGGCCGCGACCCGCGCTGCCCGACAACCCCGACGACCTCACCCGCCTACTCGCCGCCTTCGGGAGGATCCGATGACTCAGCACACCACGACTGACGGGACGGCCCCGTCGACGCCGACGCCGCACACCACGACGAGCGAGGTCATCACCGCGTTCAACGACGCATTCAACAGCCGCAGCACCGACCGGGTCGCCCCACTGATCACCGATGACTGCGTCTTCGACGGCACCACACCGCCAGACGGTGAGCGGCACGTAGGGCGCGACGACGTCTTGGCTGCCTTCGCTGCCGTCTTCCACAGCGCCGCCCAGGGAACGTTCACCACCGAGGAGATGATCGTCACCGGCGATCGCGCCGTCGTCCGCTGGCGCTACGACTGGACCGACCACGCCGGCCACCGGGGCCACGTCCGCGGCGTGGACCTCTTCAGCGTCCGCGACGGCCGCGTCGCCGAGAAGCTCGCCTACGTGAAGGGATGATCTCCGGCGGACAGCCTGCCAGCGATGGCCTGTCGAGAGGCGTGTCGGCTTCGGTGACGCCTGCCGCGGCACGGACGGTGTGACGGGCGCCGTCGGTGTCGCTCCGGCTGTCAGGACGGCCAGCTCGTCTGCGGGCATGGGGCGGCCGAAGAGGTAGCCCTGACCTTGCTGGCAACCGAGCCGAGTGAGGTAGTCGCGTTGGTGCTCGGTCTCGATGCCTTCGGCGATGACGGTCAGCTCGAGGCTGTGGGCCATAGCGATCATGGCCTTGACCATGTGCATCTCCGGCCGTCGAGAACGTGCGCCAGTTCCGGATCGCCCTCGGCGAGCGGGCCGCGACGGCCCGCGCCGCCGTGCCCTGGCCGCGGAGTTCGCGGAGAACCGACCGTGGGTCGCCGGAGGCACCGCTGGCGGTCCGATCTTGGTCAGGCTCCCCTGCTGGCCAACGCCGTCATCATCATCCGGCGCCAGACCCTGACCGATCCGGGGAACCTCCTGTTCCGTTCGCCCACGTGCCCGGGGTCACGTCGGCTCGGCCCGACGGGGCTCCGCCTGCCGCGCATCGATGTGCCGACGTCCGGTGGGTGGGTGCGGGTGCCGACGCCGGCGGTCCGCGGACTCTTGTCGGCACTCTCCGTTGACATCTACGCTGCGGTCCTCGGGAGCCTGCAGCACCACGCTTGCGAGGAGTCCGTCATGGATATGGCCGCCCTGCCCGACCCCCGCGCAGCCCGTCACGACGCCGGCCGTGGCCCGGCGCGGCTGCCCGGAACCGTCCCCGTCCCGCTGGTAGCCGTTGTCGGAGCGGACCTCTCGGCCCGCCTGGAGGCGGGCTTCGGCGAGGACCTCACCACGGTTGCCGTCCACGTCGGGGCCGCGGCCGACCGGCTCTGCCGGCTGCTGGGCACCGATGCTTTCGCCCACGGCGACACCGTCGTCCTGGCCGGTGACGCGCCGCCGCCGCGGTCGCCGTCCGGCTTGCGGGTGATCGCCCACGAGGTGGCGCACGTGCTGCAGCAGCGGCGCGGCGTCGTCGGTCCCGGCAGCTCCGCCGGGGGGTACCGGCGCTGGGAGGCGGCCGCCGAGCGGGACGCCGTCCGCGTCGTCCGCGGCGAGCGGGCGGCCGAGGTGCCGCGCCGGCGTCCGGGTCGGACGGCGGGCGCGGAGGCGACGGTGGTCCAGCGGCACGGCTCGTGGGAGCATCGGCTGCTCGGCGACGCCCCGCCCGGCACCCTCGCAAAGCTGGCGACCGGAAGCCCCGACCGGGCGACGCTGCTGCAGTCCTGGAAGGACCTGCTGAGCATCTGGGCGCAGGACCCGGCCTCGGTCACCGCCCAACAGATCGAGGACAAGCTGCCCACCGTCCGCGTGATCACCATGCCGATCAGCGGCCTGGTGGTCACCTACGGCGAGCTCAACGCGCTGCCCGACTTCTTCGCCAACCCGACATCGATCATGGAGTTGCCGGCGGCCACACTGCTGCCGATCCTGCAGACCCTGCGCCAGGAGGGCTACAACGCGGTCGACCGGCTGCTCAGCGCGCTGTCCGTGCCGACATCCTTCCGCGGCGCCGTGGTCTCGCCGTACCTGGCCCGGATCTCCTCCCAGGTCTACGCGTGGCGGGAGACCGTGGGCGTCGAACCGCTGACCCGCGCGCTCGGCGTCCTCGGCTCCGACCACTACGAGGCGGTGCTCGCGCGCAACGCCTGCCACTTCGCGCCGTTCACCTGGCGGCGGTTCCAAGCCTTCAACACCCTCGCCCGCCAGTACGCCCAGGCCGCGCACGACGACCCGCCGAACGCCGCCCGGAACACCCAGCTCGCCTGGCAGTACGCGGGCTACGCCGACCACTTCCTGCAGGACTCATTCGCCGCCGGCCACCTGGTGAACAAGACCCTGGTCATGCAGTGGTTCATCGAGTGGGTGAGCGGCACTGTCGTCCCGGTCGACAACTGGGATGCGATCAAGGCGTTCACGACCGCCGCACAACCGGGGCTGGCCGGGACGCCGCTGTACGACCTGACTCAAGTGCTGGCCTCCACCGATCCGCAGACCGTGGAGGAGTACCCCACCTACGCCCAGCGCTTGGCCGCCGCCGGCCTGACCGGGGCGAGTGACGCGACGTACCAGAACTACCTGGCATTCCTCGGCAGCATGGCCGCCCAGCTGGCGTCCGGGCTGGTCCACGACCATTTCAACCACTCCTCCGTCTACGTGGCCTCGACCGCCCAGCCGAACGCCTTCCAGCTGTGGGGAGACGACACCCTGCTCAACGGCGCAGCCGGTGCCGACGCCACCCAGAAGGCCGTGCTGCGATCGCAACAGGCGATCGAGGACCTGATCGAGAACGGCGCGACGACCTTCACCCAGCAGAGCCTGCTCGACCAGCTGCCGACCCGGGTGTCCTCGACCGCGGACGCCGCGCTGGCTCCGGTGGCGGACTGGGCCCGCGGCCTGGAGCAGCAGTGCAAGAACGACATCTTCGGCTACCTGCGCACCGCGGTCGCCTGGGGCCTGTCTCCGAGAATCAACCGGGTCTCCCAGGACACCGCCGGCCGGCCCGCGGCGAGCGAGGTCTGGCGTCAGCGGCTGTCGTCCTGGCCGGCCTGGGACAACGGCCTCGGGCGCAACGTCAGCGTCCTGGTCGCTGGTGAGTCGGTGTACGCCACCACGCCCGGCTACCTGTACCGACTCGTCAAGGCCACCGGGGCCGAGCCCGAGGGCTACCACAACCTGCACGCCGACGGTTACGACTACAGCGACGTCCGGTTGGCCGGGGACCACGGCCGCGTCTACTGCGGGATTGACGGTTACCTACCGGCCATCTCCACCGCGGCGCTGTCCTACACCACGTGGTACGCCAAGCTCGGCGGGTCAGGATCGACCTACGCCGTGAACCCGATCATGGTCGAGATCCAGGACGAGGTGGCCTCCGCCGAGGACCCGGCCGACCGCGCCTGGCCCTACGTCGGGCACAACGGGTGGGTCTACCGGGTCAACCCGAACGACGGCACGGAGCAGTCCCGGGGCCTCGGCTGGGCCAGCGCCGAGACGCTGATCGACTCCGACGGCGACCGGCTCCTGGCGGGATGCGCCGGGTCGGTGGTGCTGCTCAATCCGACGACGCTGCTGAACTACGGATCGTGGCCCAACCAGGTCCTGGTGGCGGCCGTGCCGGTCCCGGCACGAACCAACGTGCTGTGCCAGGACGGGCTGGTCTACGCCTCTGTCGGCAACGTCGTCACCGCCTTCGACCCGCAGACCGGTGCGGTGCGGTGGCGGTCCACGCTGAACACCGTCGCCACCATCGAGACCCAGCTCGCCACAGACGGCGCGGTGGTCTACTGCGCGGCCAGCGGCGGGAGCATCTACGGGTACGACGACGACACCCACGAGCAGGTCTTCCACGCCGAGATGAACACGCCGGCGACGACGCCGACCAGCCTGCTGCTGGTCAACGGGCTGCTGTACGCCGCGTCGGCGGGTGTGGTGAACGGCTACGACCCGATCAGCGGCACGGTCGTGCTCTCGCAGAACGTGTCCGGGCTCTACGACCCGGCCGGCCCCGCCGCGATCCAGTACATGCGGCTGGCCACGGACGGCGAGCTGCTCCTGGTGGGCGCCAACCTGCTCGTCGTCACGCTGGCCCTCGGCAACCCGGCCGGTCCGCAGGCCCCGGCGGCCCGACGCACGGTCCGGCGCCGCCGGTAGCCGACCGCCGACTGGACCCCGGCCGAAGACCCACCCACCCTCAAGGAGCGGTCCAAGGCCACCCTCCCCCGCGGGAGGGTGGCCGCTGTCGGCAGGCTCACGCGGTGTCGGACTGTCGCCAGGCGCGCACTCATGCCTGCAGGGCGGCCAGGTCCTCGTCGGTGTCGAACAGGCCATCCACAGCCATGTCCTCCAGTCGCATGACCGGTCGCACGCCGCGGCGTGCAGCCAGCTCATCCATGGGGATCCGTGCGCGTCCGCCAGGGTGGCCAGGCGATGGGTCGTCGGGACGGGCATGCGGGTGACCCGTCACCGCCGTTCTCCTTCCCTGAGCACCTGGACTCCATCACAACCAGCGTGGCATGCGACTACACCGCCGCACCCAGGCGGCGACACCCGCCATCACGTTCGTCGCCAGCTCGCTGCGGCTCCCCGCACAGCCACCGCACCGCGGGCATCGCTTGCCCGAACCTGATCTGGGGCGTTCGGCGATGGGGGAGGTCGCCGAACGCGAGACAGAACGGGTGCCCGGCAAGATCGCAGTACGCGGCGGAATCCGCGAAAATGATCGAAACACCTTGGGCCCGTTGGAATGTCAGTTCGCGTCGGCCGCGATTCAAATGGGCTATCCGAATCACGGCAGTGGACTGACCGCATGGTCTTGCGCTCGCCGGTGGCTGGGACGCACTACCCCGGCAACTTGGCCGCGGTGCGTTCGTGGTTCCCCGACGATGCGGCGTGCTTGGACTATCTGGACTGGCTGCGGTGGCCGGACGGCTTCTGCTGCCCGCATTGCGGGGCGCTGAAGGGGTGGCGCTTGCCTGCCGGGGGGTGGTTTTGCGGTGGGTTCCGGCGGCGGGTGCGGGTCCTGGCCGGGACTGTCTTCCAGGACACCAGGACACCAGGACTCCGTTGACGGTGTGGTTCGAGGCAGCGTGGTTGATGGCTGTCACGAAGAACGGGGTCAGCGCGGCGTCGTTGCAGCCACTGCTCGGGTTGGGTTCGTACGAGACGGCGTGGGCGATGTGCCACAAGCTGCGTACTGCGATGGGCCGTACGTCAACCGACCTGCTCTCGGGGGATGTCGAGGTCGACGAGACCTTCATCGGTGGGGTCAAGACGGGCGGCAAGCGGGGTCGCGGCTCGCCGGGTAAGACTGGCGTTGCGGTGGCCGTGGAGGTCAAGTCCCGTGGGTTCGGACGGTGCCGGCTGGCGGTCCTGGACAAGGTCGACGGCGAGCATCTGGGGGTGTTCCTGCACGCCACCATCGCGCCGGGTTCGATGGTGGTCAGCGATGCCCTGAGCTCCTACCTGCTCGCGGTCGCGGATACGTTCGGGCACAAGCCGTTCAACATCAAGCGCTCGGGGCTGCCTGCCCACGAGGTGCTCCCCGGTGTGCACCGGGTAGCGAGCCTGCTCAAGCGGTGGCTCGCCGGCACCCACCAATCCGGGATCTCCGCCGAGCATCTACCGGCATACCTCGACGAGTTCACCTTCCGGTTCAATCGCCGGCACGCCCGTGCCCGGGGCATGCTCTTCTTCCGGCTCCTGGAGGGCGCTGTGGCCACCGCACCGACCACGCTGCAGCAGCTGATCAAGGTCCCCAAACCCCACCCCGTCACAACGCTTGCCCCGAGAGTGCGGGTCTGGCCGGAAAGCCTTGCAGCCCAGCCGATCCACCACCCCTGGCGCAACGAGAACCCATAGAATCTACTGCCGTGATTCGGATAGCCCATTCGGTGGCCATGTGAATAGCCGAGGCAGGTGGTCGCGCAGACGGTCGGGGCCGGCGCGACGCTGTCGCCCTCCAGCAGCCAGCGTTCCCGGACCAGCGAGCATGGTCCGAACGAATCTGCTGCACATGCGCCGGCGGCCGGGGTGGGCTGACCGCGTCGGAGGCCGTCCAATGACCGTTGGATGATTGCCCCGCGGCCACACCACCCATTCCCCGATCGGCTCGACACCCGGCGCCGAGCGCGAGAGTGGTAGACCGCAGCGGGGGCCACGGAGCACGGCTGGTCCCGGCCGGTCGTTGCTGCGCCGAGAACTTCTGGGGCTGCGTTGGATGGGATCGGCTAAGGTGAGTGAGTGTTTACTTCTAGTGACCTCCCCGAGATCGTGGTCAGCACATCCGGCCTGACCCGTCGGTTCGGGTCCACCGTGGCCGTCGACCGGCTGGACCTGCAGCTGCCGGCGGGCGGGGTGATCGGCCTGATGGGGCCGAACGGTTCGGGCAAGTCCACGCTGATCCGGATGCTCCTGGGGCTGGTGCGGCCCACGTCGGGGGCGGCCTCGGTGCTGGGTGCGTCGATCGGGCAGCCTGCCCGGTACGCGAGCCGGGTGGGGGCGCTGGTGGAGGCGCCGGCGTTCGTGCCCGCGCTGTCCGCCCGGGCGAACCTGCTGTCGCTGGCTCGCCTGCGCGGGCTGCAGGCGGCTCGGGTGGGGGAGGTGCTGGCAGTGGTCGGGCTGACCGGCCGCGAGGCGGAGCCCGTGCGTCGGTTCTCGTTGGGGATGAAGCAGCGGCTCGGCATTGCCGCGGCCCTGTTGCCGGACCCGGAGCTGCTGATCCTGGACGAGCCGACGAACGGCCTGGACCCCGCCGGCATCGTGGAGATCCGCCGCCTGCTGCGCGACCTGGGGAACCAGGGCCGTACCGTGGTGGTCTCCTCGCACCTGATGGCCGAGATCGAGGCGGCGTGCGATTGGCTCATCGTGATCCGGTTCGGGGAGCTCATGTTCTCCGGTCCCATCGGTGACCTGCTGGCGCGCACCCGGGTGCACGTGGACCTGCGGGCCGAGCACGAGTCCGACCATCCCGCGCTGGTCGCGACGCTGGAGCGGGCGGGGTGGTCGGCGAGCCTGGTGGACGGGCTCGTCCGGGTGGTCGCGGAGGCGGGCAGCGCGGCGGACCTCAACCGTGCGGCGGCCGCGGTGGGGATCACGCTGAGCCGGCTGCTCGTCGTGCAGGACTCCCTGGAGCAGGTCTTCCTGGCGATGACGGGCCGGACCGACGGGGAGCTGAGCGACGGGCGTGCGTCGGCCGGACGGGCGGTGGCCTGATGTTGGCCGCGACCCGCAGCGAGCTCGTCCGCCTGCTGCGGCCCCGGCTCCTGCTCGGCTGGTTCGGCCTGGTCGCCGTGTTCGCCGTGCTGATCAACGTGGTGATGTTCTCCTTCGGCGCCGGGCAGGCGCCGGCCGCGGGACCGGGCGTCGCCTTCCCCGACGAGGCCACGCTGGCCGGGCCGGACGGGCTCGTCGCCGGGCTGTCGGCCGCCGCGAGCATGTTCGGGGTGGTGACGCTGGCGTTCTGGGCCATCGTCACCGCCACCGACTACAGCAGCGGGCTGATCCGGCTACTGGTCGTCGCACAGCCGCGACGCTGGCCGCTGCTGCTCGGCAAGGTCGCGGCCCTGACGACCGTCACGGCCGTCGCGACCGCGCTCGCGGTGATGGTGAACGTGGGCGTGGCGCCGGCCGTCGCCCAGGCCGCCGGGATCGACCCGCAGGCGTGGCGCACGGACGACCTGTCCGTCACGATCCTGCAGGCCTACGGCAACGCGCTGCTCGCCAGCCTGGTCTGGGGCGTGCTCGGCCTGACGCTGGCCGCCCTGCTGCGCTCGTCGGCCGTGGCCATTTCGATCGGAGCGGGCTGGGTGCTCGTGGTGGAGTCCGTTGTGGCCGCGGCGTTCGAGGGCGGCGCCGCATGGCTGCCCGGAAGCGTCCTGACGGCGATCGCCCAGGGCGGCAACGCGAGCCTGACGTACGCGCAGGCTGCCGGCGTTGGGGCCGCGCTCGTCGCGGCGAGCCTCGGCGGCGCCGTGGTGGTGCTCGTCCGCCGCGACGTCACGGACTGAGGCGGAGCACCCGATGACCGCCCGCGGCGAGGCGACCCGAGCCCGGCTGCTCGACGCGACGCGCCGGGTGGTGAGGGACATCGGCTACGCCCACGCCAGCACCCGCGCCATCGCCCACGCGGCCGGCGTCACCGAGGCGACCATCTACCGGCACTTCCCGGACAAGCGCGCCCTGCTGGTCGGTGCCGTCCTGGACGGCGACGCCCACGTGCTGGACCGGCTCGCCGACCTGCCCGGACGCGTGGGGCAGGCCACCGTCGCGGGCAACCTCACCTGGGCCCTGCTGAAGCTGGCCGAGTTGCGCGAGGACCTGCTGCCCCTGGAGCTGGCCCTGCTCACCGACCCCCAGGTGCAGCAGCCGGCGGGCGCCCTGCTCGCCGGTGTCGCCGACGCCGACTCGGTGACCGGCCCGCCGGCCTTGCTGGTGGCCTATCTCTCGGCGGAACGTGACCTGGGCCGGGTCCGGGCCGACCTCGACCCGGCCCACGCCGCCGTCGTCCTGCTCGTCCTGCTGTTCGGCCTGTGCCTGCGTCCGCAACCCGAACAACAGCGCGCCGCGGCCATCGAGGCCGCCGTCCGGGTCGTCGTCCTCGGCCTTCGAGGCGAGCATGTGCCGGCTTAAGGACGGGGCTGGTGAGCGTCAGGGACGGTCTCGCTACCAGAGCTAGAAGCCTCCGACGACGTCGCCGGGCTCGAGCACGGCCGTCGTCGACGAGGTCGACCTCGTTGTGGTCACGCTGGTCGGGCCTAGTACCGCACCACAATTCGCGGCGCCGCCAACGACCCGACCCAATCGGGGACTGGGACGTGGTGCAGGCCCTCCACCGGCGCGGGTATACCGTGCGGGTCGCGATCGTCCCGGGGGCCACGCACCAGACGATCTACTCCGCGTCGGTGATCGCCCCGCTCGTGACCGCCTGGTTGCACGCGCTGGTGCGACCTGACGGAGCTCACGACGGTGGCTTTCGGTCGAGAGGTTCGGCCGGGTCGCAGATGAGCTGAAGGGGTTGCCGCTCCGCCACGCGCCTGGGCCGAGGCCCGATCCGGTCCCGTAACGTGGCCACGTGCCCCAGTCCCGGTCGCGAGCGGAGTCCCTGGCCCAGCGGCTGCTCGACGCGCAGGTCGCCTACCACCTCGAGCGGCTTACCGGGGACAAGCTGGCGTCGACCATCGCAGGGTTCGCCGAGGACCTGCTGGCGGCTGGGGGCAGTCACCAGATCGAGGACCTCGTTGATCGGGAAGCGGTCAAGGCGATCGTGGTCCGGGCTCTGGGCACCGTGCCCCCCAGCGCCGCCGTCAGCGGCATCGTCGAGCTGGCCACCACGGTGGTGTACGACGGCCCCGCCGAGGGGTACGCGCTCGGGGAGTTCGTCGACCACGACCAGGTCGAGGCGCTGCTCGACAGCGTGTTGAACCTGCACCCGGTGCTCGAGCGGCTCGGGGAGGGACTCGCCGACGTCCCCTTGGTGGGAACCACGGCGTCGCGCTTCATGAGCCGCATCGTGGGCGAGGTGCTGCAGGCCAACAAGGCGGTGGCCCAGAAGGTGCCCGGGCTGGGCTCGCTGATGTCGTTCGGCACCAGCGCAGCCTCGAGGGTGATGGGCGCGGCGGACAGGCAGCTCGAGGGGTTGATCGGGGACACCATGGACAGGGGCGGTGCCTTCGCCGTGCGCCGGCTCAACCGGATCGTCATCGAAACACTGCGCGACCCCATGACCCGCGAGGCGGTACTGCAGGCCTGGGTTCTGCTCGCCCAGGAGGAGAGGGTCAGTCTGAGCGACCATGCGACGAAGGAGCAGATCGTCGACGTGGCCGACGCGCTCCATGACCTGGCGATCGTGACTCTCGCGACCGAGCAGGCGGCGCACCTTGCCGAGGTGATCATCGATGGCTTCTTCGACCGCTTCGGCGGCTGTTCCCCCACGGAGTTGCTCGACGAGCTCGACCTGACCCATGAGGACCTCGTTGCCGAACTGGGCCGCCTCGCTCCCACGGCCGTGGGCGTTCTGCGCGAGTCCGGTGATCTGGAGCGGCTGCTGCGGGCTCAGCTCGAGCCGTTCTTCACGTCGGACGAGGTCAGCGTCGAGCTTGGCTGATCCAACTCCCGCCATCGGCTGAGCCCGCTGCTGGAGGCGTGCTGGGTGTCGGGCAGGCTCGCCGGGGTCGTACGACTGTCACACCCCGATGTCCCGTCGCGTGAAGGCCCAGGTGCCTAGGGACACGAACACCATCGTGGTCGCCAGCAGGAGGCCGCAGTCGGCGAGTTGGAGCCCGTTGCGCAGCGGAGCCCCGCCGAGCAACCAGTTCCACGGGCTGACGTCACGGGTCCAGCGCAACGGTTCGAACTGGGGGAAGACGCCGTTCGCGAGGTATCCGAGCACGGCGACCGTCGAGGCGACCGCCATAGCCGTGGCCCGCCGCCCGGTCGCCGCTCCGACCGCGAACGCCACCGATCCAAGAGTCAGCCCGAACAGGGCAAGCTGCACACTGGCCGCCGCGAACCCAGCCACGGAGATGTCGTCGAGCCGCGCCGGTCCGCTGATGGCGACCAGGGCCACCCAGAGCAGCGTAACCGCGATCGCCACGGTGACCGCGAGGGCACCGAAGCGCTCCAGCGCGAGCCTGGCGCGGCTGATCGGGTGCGCGAGCAGCAGGTCGAGGGAACCATCCTCCTCCTCGCCGGCGATCGCGCGCGAACCCTGCTGGATGGCCAGCACCGCCATCAGCGCCGCGCCGAGCAGGCCGTGCACCGCGCTGCCGATGTAGCCGGAGGCGGTGGTCATGTCGGTGTAGCTCATGGCCTCGAGCAACGCCTTCGGGTAACTGCGCATCGCCTGCTGCATCTCCGGGGTGTCGATCGTCGGCCAGAAGGCGCCGTACATCGCGCCGACGCCGGCGATCGACACCGCCCACCCCAGCACGGCGCGCCGTCCATCCCAGAGGGTCTTCGCGGTCACGGTCCGGGTGACCAGATCCGGCGCGCCCGGTACGGGCAGCGTGTCGTCACGAGGCATGATTCGCTCCCTCCTGCGTGGAGGGTCCGTGGTAGTAGGTGAGGAAGATCTCCTCAAGGTCGGGCTCCTCCGAGAGCAGGGTCAGCGCGTGGTGCCGCGCTGCGGTCTTGACCAGCGCGTCGGCCCTCCCGTGCAACCGGCACCGTAGGACGCCGTCGTCGACCTCGACGTCGCTGACGCCGGGCAGCCCCGCGAACTCCTGGGCGACCACGGGATCGGCGAACTGGATCTCCACCCGTCGCACGGCGCGCTCACGCAACCGCTCCACGGGCTCGATGGCGACCATTTGACCCTCGCGGATGAAGCCGACTCTGTCCGATGCGCGCTGTACCTCACTGAGCACGTGGGAGGACATGAAGACGGTCTGCCCGGCTGCGGCCGCCTCGCGCGCCATGTCGACGAACTCCCGCTGCAGCAACGGGTCCAGGCTGTTCGTGGGCTCGTCCAGCACGAGGAGCTCGGGGGAGTGCATGAATGCCTGGATCACACCCAGCTTCTGCCGATTGCCCTTGGACAGGCTGCGAATCCGGCGGCGCAGGTCGACGCCGAGCCGTTCCGCCAGGGCGTTGACCCTGGCGGCCGGGACCCCGCCACGTAGATGGCCCAGGAAGCTCAGCAGCTCGGCGCCGTTCTGTCGACCGTTGACGACGAAATCGCCGGGCAGGTATCCGATGCGTCGTCGCAGGTCCACCCCGTCCCGGTTCGGGTCGAGCCCGAGAACCTCGATCCGGCCGCTCGTCGGCTGTAGCAAGTTCATGATCATTCGGATGGTGGTGGTCTTGCCGGCCCCGTTGGGGCCGACGAAGCCGTATACCTCTCCGGGCCGCACCTCGAGGTCGAGTCCGTTCACGCCGCGGTCCCGACCGTACCGCTTGACCAGCTGCTCACAGCGGATGGCGACATCACCCATGACGGCCTCCCAGAACAGATCCTCGCCCTGATTGCGCCCCCTGACAAGGAACCGTTCGCCGCTGCCTGACTGCCAGCGAGAAGCTCAACCAGTGGCGCGGCAAGTTGTCGGCAGGTACGACTACACCGTCTCCTACGCGTTGGCCAAGCAGTACCTGGCCACCCTGGCCGACCCGTTCTGACTCCTCACCAGCTCCCACCTCACCGGCACGGCCGTGTGGCCTGCCCGCGCCGCCGGAAGAACCATGTGTCCTCGTGGTAGCCAACAGCTTTCCCATCTCGGGGCTCGGTCGAGGCCGACTCCACCGAGCCGCGCCTCATCCGCATTGCCACCACCGGCAGCCACCGCGGCTGCGACGCATTGATCGGCGGTTGACTCGGCCGGGCCATCACGGCAGTGGTCGCAGCGGAGATCACGAGCGTGGCGGCAATGCTCATCCCCCAATCGCGGCCCGCCGTGGCCAACGCGGGCTGGTACCCGGACGGCGCCGACCCGCCCGAGGCCGCCACCCGTTCGGCGCCGTCCACCAGGCGGCCGTCGGGATCCAAGGTCCGCTAGGACCTACGTTGCCTGCCCGACGCTCAGGCGGCCCGCACGCCGGCGGACCCACTCCGACGCCGGCGCCGACGCCGACGTCGGAGAACCGGCCACGGTCGAAGAGCAGCGGCTCGCCGTCGTTGTGCACCTCCGCCTCCATGACGTGTCCGAGGTGCAGCCGGTGGTCACCGCCGTCGTAGGACTGCCACGGTCGGCACCGGAACGTCGCGAGCGCACCCGCGAGGGTGGGTGCCAAGTCGTCGCCAGTCGACTGCCACGTAACCTCCACAGGGTCTCGCGGGCGGCCGGCGAAGTGCCGCGCGACGTCGAGCTGAGGGGCGCCGAGCACGTTGACGCTGAACGGCACGCGGCCGAGGTGACCCGTGGCCCGCGCCGAGCGGGCCACGGAGACCAGAACCAGTGGCGGTTCGAGGGAGACGGACGTGAACGAGTTCACGGTCAGCCCGCGCAGCTCGCCCTCGGCGCGGTAGCTCACGACCACGACCCCGGTGACGAAGCGCGACAGGCAGGCACGCAGGTGCAGCGGTTCCACGGTTGATGCGTTCTGCATGGCGTTCTCCACCTTCTACTGGAGCAGACCGGGCACCCCGAGCGCGTGCCGCCCCGACTCGAGGAACGTGGCCTCCGGCGTGAGCGGGTGGAACTTCGAGGCGCGGATGTCCCGGTAGGCGCGCTCGATCACCGACCCCTTGAAGAAGGCCTGCCCACCTGCCACATCCATCGCCAGGTCGCAGACCTCGACTCCCGCCCTCGCGACCTCGGCCTTTGCGGTCATTGCCGCGAGGAACCGGTCGTGGGAGGGCGCCGGATCGTCGCCGATGAGCGTGAGCGCACCGTCCAGCGTCCACTCCGCCACCTGCAGCTTGTGCCGCATGAGGCCGATCGCGCGCTGCAGCAGGGGGTCGTCGGCTCGGGGAGCGGCGGTCGTGACCGCCGCGGCGTATGCGGCCTCGGCGACGCCGAGGTAGGCACCCGAGATGATCGGGAAGGCGACGCTCGCAATGACCTGCAGCGGCGGGTCGACCACGCCGTACGGCCGGTTCGCGAGCACCTTCTCCTCAGGGACGAACACCTCCTCGAGGAGGATGTCGTGGCTTGCGGTGCCGCGCATGCCGAGGGTGTCCCAGGTGTCTATGATCGTCACGCCCTCCGCCGACAGGGGGACCGCCACGTTGAGCACCCGGCGGCCCTGCTCGGGGTCGTCGAAGGCGAACATGGTTGACATGACCGACCCGTGCGGGGACTGGCTGGCGAACCGCTTGCGGCCGGAGACGCGGTAGCCGCCCTCGGCCCGGACGGCCTCGCCGCGCGGATGGGTGAAGTCGCCTCCGCCTGTCGAGACGAGCAGCAGCCCGTCCTCGGCGACCTTGCGGAGGGTCGCCTCGGCGCCGGGAAGGCCCCGGCGGTATCGCCAGGCGGTGAAGGCGACGACGTGCTGGTGCATGGAGCTGGCGAGCGCGGTCGCGCCGCAGTGGTGGGCGAGCTCCCGCTGGAGGCCGGTGAGCTCGGTGATGGTGGCACCGTCGCCGCCGAGCTCGATGGGAACGGCGGCCTTGAGCAGGCCGGCGTCGCGGAGGGCCTCGTAGGCCTCGGTGACGAAGGTGCCGTCGACGTCGTGGCGAGCGGCGTGCTCGGCGAGCCGTGGGCTGATGGCCGCCGCGCGCGCGATGAGCGAGCCGGTGGTGGAGTGGTCGTTGGAGTGTGCGCTCTCGGTGCGGAGCGGAATCGTTGTGGTCATGTGTCGAGCGTCAGCCCGGCGTCGAGCCGCATCCAGTCCACAATCGTGACCTGCCTGGTACAGATTTTGAACTACCAGGGACCCAGGCACACTGCGACGATGAGATATGCCCGACTACGGCAGCTACTGCCCCGTGGCGATGGCGAGCGAGGTCATCGCCGACCGATGGAACCCGCTCATCATTCGGGAGCTCGTCCTGGGGAACACCCGGTTCAACGACATCGCGAGGGGGATGCCGGGGATCTCGCGGTCCCTGCTCGTGCAGCGGCTGCGGCACCTCGAGAAGAGGGGCGTCCTCGAAACGTGTCCGTCGCCGACGGGCCGGGGCAGCGAGTACCACCTCACTCCGGCCGGGCGGGACCTGGAGCGTGTCGTCGACAGCCTGGGCCGCTGGGCGGTCGAGTGGCTCTTCGACGACCTGCGCCCGCACGACGTGCCTCCGACGACGCTGATGTGGTGGATGCATCGCCGGGTGGACCCGTCGCGTTTCCCGCCCCAGCGCACCGTCATCGAGTTCCGGCACACAGCCCCGGATCCGCAGACGATCTGGCTGGTCCTCGACCATGGCGAGGCCTCCGTGTGTCTGCAGCATCCGGGCTTCGAGTCGGACGTCGTCGTCAGCGCCACGACGGCGGCCTTCGCCGACATCTTCCAGGGTTACCAGCGCTGGTCCGAGGCCGTCGAGGCGGGACGGATCGAGGTCGCCGGACCGCGCCGCATGGCGTCCGCTCTGCCCACGTGGTTCCGGTGGAGTCCATGGGCGGCCATCACCCGGGAGCGTGCCGACCGCGCGGCAACAGCCACGCACCAGAAGGCGCCTCAGCACTCGGCGCGACGAACACCGCCTTCGGTGCCGACGTGATCGCCTGAACCAGAACTACCTCCGGCGAGGACGAGTGCCCACAGGCTCCTCTGCTCGGGGCTCTTCCAGGCGCGAATACCCATCAACACCAGGGCGACCGTGTTGACCGCGCAGTAGACGTAGCCATCCCAGAAGGTGCTGGACCCCCGGCCCTCGCGGTCGATGGCGAACGTCGACCAGGTGTACGCGGCACAGCCCACAAGGCCCACCCAGGCCAACAGCCACGTAGCGCTTTGACAGCGCGCAGCGGTACCTGCTGCTGCCCACCACGACGGAACCCCGCCGACCGCTCTGGCGCCACGGCGCACTAGAGTAACCTCTTCCTGAGACGTCCTCCTCACTGCATCGACGTCGCCATGACCAGGGTTGAGCCAAGGTCACCTCATGGGCCAGACCTGCCCGCCCGACGACGTGAGTACCCCGGTGGCATTTTGTGATCAAGGTAACGCAAGGGTCGGCGACCTGGGTGGTCCTGGCTCGCGGTCGGCGGCCGTGACGCCTGCCCGATCAGGACGACGGTCCTGTCGCAATCTTGAGGAAACAATGTCCCGTTTGGGCCTATGGTCCGACCGTCGCACCGGGGTGTCGCGCCTATCCTGGTGGCTGTCAGGGTTATGCGGACGGGCGCTGAAGGAGATGCACCGTCTGCGACGGCAACCTGAGGCGCTGTCGGGACCGTCCTGCCGCGGGTAGCGCCCAATGTCACGAAGAGGCGATCAACACGCAGCATGCCAGGGGACCATCCTTGCTCATCGACGTCCGTCGAATCGATGGCGTGGCGGGCCCCGTGCTCGCCGTGACCCTGCTCGGAGAAGTGGATCTTGTCGGGGCAAATCGTTTGTGCGAGGTACTCCTCGACGCCCTTTACGCGCCCGAACTGGCGGTCCTGGTGGAAGCGGGCGGGGTGACCTCTTGCCATGAGAGCGGCGCTCGGGCGCTGCTCATCGCCGAGCACGCGGCCCGCCGTCGCGGCAAATGCCTCGTCCTCGTCGCGCCCTCCGAAGCGGTCTCGATCAGCCTCGAGGTGCTGACCGGCGCGGAACGACTTGTTCGCGGCGGGACCCTGGCGCACGCCCTCCGATTGAGCGGAGGGGATCAGGGAACGCCTGACCAGCCGGATGTGTCTCCGCTGCAGTGATCAGGTGCTCGTAGGGAATGCCCTCGCCGAAAGCGACCTCGCGACAGCGCGGGTGGGCAAGGGTGTTCGCCAGGAACGCCCCCTGACCTGGACGAAGACCGCCGAACAGATCCTCCGGACGCCCGGTGCGATCATTGTGGTGTTCGTCGGGCGGTCGTCCTCTCGTGGGTTTCGGGGTGGTTGCCGGATCTCGTCAGCTGACGGCTGGACCCGCGCCATCCGTGCGCATGCTCGTGGACGTCGCGGTAGATCAGGACAGTAGGGCGGTGGAAACAGCGCCCTCGATGGCCGAATGGCCTGGAGCGTGCCGAAGCCTCCACTGAACGGCCCGTCCCCAACGCTCGCTGCAAGGGGGATGGGGAGTCCAGCAGGTGTCGTTCGGCTCCGAGCGTTCGCGGTTCCTTCTCCGGCAGGCCATCAGATGGTTGTTCGGGAACCCGACCATATCTTGCGCTCTCGTCGTGATCTCCGCTGACGTGGCGGGCATGTCAAGCGCGACGTCGTTGTGTCGACAGGGGACGTCGTTAGGCACGTCGTCCACAGGGTGAACGGCACCCGGGAGCGACCGGGCCGACAGGCAAACGGACAAATCGGGATGGTCGATCCGAACCATCGGGCCAATTCCGACCGTAGAGTCTCAAGTGAGTGAACCTTCCGGCCTCTGGCCGGCCCTCGAATCGATCGGGGGAGCCGCAGCGGCGACTCGCCGCTTTCGCGGATCCGATGCTCAAATCGTCGAGGAGCCCCATGCTATCGATCAACCGTGAGGAAGCCATTCCCTCTCCGGAGCCCCCCGTCACCGGCGGGATCATGCTGGACGGCAGTGACTTGCACGTTCTGAGGCTCTGCCTCGACTTGCAGCTGGACGCGCTGCTCTTGACCGTAGGCGCCGCCTCTAGCGTGTCACAGGGGCTCGAACCGCCGTGGAGCCGCTGGGTGAACGAGGACATCCAACTGGCCTCCAGCCTGGCGAAGGACGCCCAGACGGGCGGTGCAGGCCCCCCGTCGGGCCTCGGTTCAGATCTTGACCGAGATGCCCTCAGCACCACCGAGAACGGTCTTCACGCGCGCTACACCTCCATGGCGGCGCTGCTGTCCGGCCTGATCTCCCGGCCTCGCAGCGAGGGCGACGAGCAGGAAGAACAGCCCCACGAGTGGCGGTCACGGGCGGCCAGGGCACTCGGGCACTGCCGGGAACGACTCGCTGAACTGGAAGCCCACCCGTGGCGCCCGCCCGCGCCCACTCACAGCTCCGGCACCGAGCACACCTACCTGCCCGGAGAGCTGCTCGGCTGACTGCGGAGTTCTGCCCGTGGTCAGTGCGGAGACGTCGGCGGCGGCCGATCCCGCGAAGTCCTGGCGCAGGGTGACGACCGCGAGCAGAGCGACGACGCCGGTCATGATGATGGCAGCCTCGACCATGCGCGACACGACGAAGCCGAGCGCCAGGGACTCGTTGACGCGCTTGACGACGGGGAAAGACGGCGCCGGCGACGGCGCTACGCGCTGGGTGGCGCCTCGCGTTGCGGTGGTGGTCATGTCAGTCCCCAGTCGGTGTCGTGGTGGCGGTGTCCTGCACCCGGCCGGGGCCGACGCGGGTCACCGAGATCAGGGGGGAGGTCGATGTCGCAGAGCCTCGTCAGCAGCCCGTCGCATCGAGGAGTGCGGCCTCGTTGCCCGACGACGCGTGGTCGAGGTGTTACTATCACTTACCCTCTAAGTGATAGTAAGGAGGAATGGTGGCATCACCCGGCTCCATGGCGGGAGGCTCCGGCTGGGCTGCAGTGACATATGAGACGTGGCCTTGGGAGAGCACCTACGACGCCGGACTGGGTTCTCGGCGGGAGCGGGCACGCCAGCGCGGGCCCTATCGAGCAGCCGTCGTGCCGCACATCGCCGCCGCACGCCCGACGATCGCGTCCGAGGTAGCGGCCGAGGCCGACGACGCCTCGACCGAGATCGCCAGGTTCGACGCGGAGCTCGGGCGGGATCTCGCCCCGTTCTCGGCGATCCTGCTGCGCTCGGAGTCGGCGGCGTCCTCGCAGATCGAGAACCTCACTGCCTCGGCGCGCGCGATCGCGGAGGCTGAATTGGTGCCCGACCACGCAGGCAACGCCGGCCGGATTGTGGCCAACACCCGAGCCATGCGCGCAGCGGTAGAGCTCGCCGATCGCCTCGACAAGGACGCCGTGCTGGAGATGCATGCCGCCCTGATGGAGTCCCACGCACCGACGATGGCGGGCCGGTGGCGCCAGGAGCAGGTCTGGATAGGACGGGGTCGCCTGGGGCCCCATGAAGCCGACTTCGTTCCACCGCACCCGTCGCGGGTCGAGAACGACGTCGCCGATCTGGTCGACTTCATGGCGCGCGACGACCTGCCGGTGCTCACCCACGTGGCCCTCGCGCATGCGCAGTTCGAGACCATCCACCCCTTCCCGGACGGCAATGGGCGGACGGGGCGCGCGCTGATCCATGCCCTGCTCCGGGCCAAGGGGCTGACACGGTCGGTGACCGTTCCGGTCTCGGCGGGGCTCCTGACGGACGTCGACGCCTACTTCGACGCGCTGACCCGGTATCGGCAGGGTGATCTCGAGCCCATCATCCGTCGGTTGACGGCCGCCTCCTTCGAGGCCGTCGCCAACGGCCGTCGACTGGTGGCGGACCTCACGGACATCCGTGAGGGATGGCAGGACGTCGTGCGGGCGCGGCGGGGGTCAGGAACCTGGAAGGTGGCCGATCTGTTTCTGCGCCAACCGGTCGTGAGCGCAGCGCTGGTGGCCAGGGAGCTGGGGATTCATCCGAACAACGTCTATCGCCTGATCGCCCCGTTGGCGGCGGCAGGGCTCGTGCGGGAGACAACGGCCCGCAGTCGAGATCGGATCTGGCGCAGCCCAGAGGTCCTGTCGGCTCTGGACGACTTCGCGGCTCGGGCCGGCCGCCGCTCAGCGCCTACCCCGTGAGGCCACTCGCAGAAGGCGTCCAGGAGGTGTCGTTCGGCTTCGATAGCCTGCGCGTCAGAACCTGAAGCCGAGGCGGGCCAGCTCGCCGCGGGAGCTGACTCCCACCTTGGCGAAGACGTTGCGCAGGTGGAAGGCGACCGTCCGCCGGGGAGACCCAGCACCTGAGCGGCGACGTCCTTGTTCGACAGGCCGGTCCTGACGCGCTGGGGATCGTGGCTTCCATGGGCGTCAGGTGAAGCGGAGCCGACGGGTCACGCTTGCGGGCGGTCTCCCCGGAAGCCTGTAGCTCCTGGCCGGCTCGGTCGATCATCGGCTGAGCGCCCACGTCGGTGAAAGTGTCCAAGGCCGCTCTCAGGTGAGGGCGGCGTCGACACGGCGGTTGGTGCGGCGGAGGAACTCGCCACAGCCCAAGTGGATCCGGGCCTGGTCGCAGGGCCGCGACGCGTGCCGATGGTGGCCCAGCGCAGCCTCGAACAGCTCAGCTGCCGGGGAGCGCTCCCGCCTGCGCAACCTGGACAGCCGGGACCATTCAGTCCCGGCGCCCGCCGGGCCTGCTCTCTCGCAGCCGCTCAGAGGCCGGCGGCGTGAGTAGCGGCGTGAGTAGGGGTGGGTTCGGGGTCCGTCGTCGGCTCGTTGATGTGGCCTAGCCAGGAAGCGAGTTCTGTGGCGGGAAGTGCGTGCGTGTAGTAGTAGCCCTGCGCCGCGTCGCAGCCGTAGCTGGCGAGCTCGGTGGCCGCTGAGTGGTCCTCGACGCCTTCAGCGACGATGCTCATTCCCAGGGAATGGGCCAGTTCCACGGTGGAGCGGACGATGGCGGCTGCGCGCGCGTCATGGGCCATCGGCAACACGAACGAGCGATCGAGCTTGAGCTCGTCGACCGGCAGTTCGCGCAGGTAGGCCAGACACGAATATCCGCTGCCGTAGTCGTCGATGGCGATGCGCACCCCCAGGCTGCGTAGGCGGGCGAGTACGGTGCGGGCCCTCACTCGGTCGTCCAGGAGCGCGTCCTCGGTGATCTCGAGGTGCAACTGAACGGCGGGAACTCCGTGTCGCTCCAACAGAGTGGCGATGCGTTCGGGGAGGAAGGCGTCGACGATGGCCGCGCTGGGCAGGTTGACGGCGACGCTGAGCTGAAGGCCGTCGTGGTTCCAGGCCGCGACCTGGGCGAGCGCGAGGTCGAGAGCCACGGCGGTCAAGGCCGGCATCAGTCCAGCGCTCTCGGCCAGCGGAAGGAAGTCGTCGGGGTAGACCAACCCGCGTTCAGGGCTCATCCAGCGTACGAGGGCTTCGACTCCCCTCACGCGACCCGAGGCGATGTCCACCTTCGGCTGGTAGTGCATCACCATCTGCTCGGACTCCAGGGCGAGGCGCAGGGCGGCGATCCGCTGCAGCCGGTCCTCACCGTCCGGATCACGCAGTGCCGGGTCGTACGTCGCCTGTCCGCCACCGCGCGCCTTGGCCCGGTACATCGCGATGTCCGCCCGGCGCAGCAACAGCGGCAGCCCCTCGCCGTGAACCGGGGCCAGGGAGATCCCGATGCTGGCATCGATGTGAACCCTGACCTCATCGATCACGAAGTGGCCGCCGAGTTCGGTGCGGATGCGTTTGGCGACGCCCTGCGCGGTAGGACCGTCGGCCCCCGGGAGCAGGAGCGCGAACTCGTCCCCGCCCAGTCTGGCCAGCACATCCTCAGGGGAGCGACAGCACTCCTGCAGCCGGGTGGCCACGGCCTTGAGCAATTCGTCGCCGGCGGCGTGGCCGAGGCTGTCGTTGACCTCCTTGAACTCGTCGAGGTCCAGCAGGAGCAGCGCATCCCCGGGGTGCCTCGGCTCCTGGCCCGGGCCGTACCGTTCGGCCAGGAGTCGGCCGGCGGAGTCGGTGAAGCCGCGCCGGTTGGCCAGCCCGGTCAGCTCATCGGTGGTGGCCTGGCGGCGCGCCTCGGTAAGTGCCCAGACTTCGCGGTAGGTGAGCATGGTCCGCGCCGTGACGGCTCCGAGGGTTGCCAGGGCGAGCCAGCGCGCTGACGCGGGGACCGACCAGGCCTGCAGGGGCGCGAGCAGGACCAGGGCGCACAGAGTGCCTGCGGCCGGCACGCTGAGTAGTGCCCACCCCGAGCCGTTGGTGACACTGTCCGCAGCGGAAGGCGTGGATACCGCAGGTATCGCCTGGTCGGTCACCGCCGCCCAAGCGATGAGGCAAGCGCCGATCAGCCACAGTAGGTCCAGCGCAGTGCCTTCGGTGTAGACCCCCGCCGAGTCCAGCACCGCGAAGGCCCCGTCGGCGACGGCGATGAACGCCAGCCCGGCGCCCAGCAGGGTCCATTGCCGGTCGATGCGCCCCTCCAGGAGCACCGCTCCTCCGGCGAGCACACTGAGCAGCAGCAGGTCGCCAGAGGGGTATGCGAGATTTGTCAGGGCAACTGCCAGCCGATCGCCGGACAGGTCGAGGACGCGCACCAGGACCGCTGCGGTCGCCACAGCCGCCACCGCGAGCGCCGCGATCAGTCCGTCCAGCCACAGGCTCGGGTGCCATTGCGCGATGCGTTGGCGCAGCAGCAGGACCAGGCAGACGTAAACGAGCGGGAAGAACAACAGGTACCCCGCATCGGCCAGGGAAGGGTACGGCGCCTCGTCCATGGCAGCAAGGACCGTGGAGTAGTACACGTTCGCAGCCACGGTGAACGACAGCGCCACGGCCGTGCACGCCCACGCCACCCTGGCGGCTCGATCGACTCGAGCGCGCTGCGCGGCGGCACCAGCCGCCATCAGGTAGACCCCGTTGTAGAGGACCAGGTCACGGACGAGCGCCACATCCGGCCACGGACTCACCAGCGAGAGACCGAACCCCAGGACGCCGATCGACGCGCCGATGGCCCAGGCCCTTCCGACGGAGGCCTGGCCGCCACCCGCCGACCACCGATGGCCGACTTCACGGTGGGCCCGTCGCATGAGCCGAACTCCTCTTCTGGTACATGCGGGCGACCGGAGGGCCGCACACTGAGCTACCCACTGGGTATCGGCCACCGGCCACAAAGAGACAAGCCGGGAGCGTCGGTTCCCCCGATCGGCGGATCGGCGCTGCCGCTCGACCCCTCGTCACCCACTCCGAAGTCCACGGCGCAGAGGTGGCGATCGGCGCGCTCGAGTAGGTCCACCCGCGGACTGGTAGTGATCTTGGTGAACCCCTGGTTGCACGCTCGCGAGCCGTTCCCATGACGTGGACCGATCGCGTGTCGTGATCCCGAGCTGCCGTGTCTTGCGTGGTGCGGGACCTAGGCCTGAGGCTGTCGTCCGGCCAGCGATCCAGACTGGCAGTCGGGGAATGGAGGGGCGAGATGGTCGGGCGTCGGGTCCTCATCGTCACCGGGATCCTGCCGAGCTTGCCACTGCGACGTGAGCACCGCCTGGACACCTCGGCCCCGGCGGGGAGCGGCCCGCGAGGCACAGGTGACCTCGCGCGCGCCGAGACCCGATTGGGTTAGGGGTCGCGCCGTGCCTGCTGGTGCTGGATCGGGAGACGGCGCCGGGACGGCGATCAGAGTCCTCGGGCTGCGCAAGTCCTACGGGTCCCTTCTGGCCGTCGATGATCTCTCGTTCGAGGTAGGTGACGGTGAGATCTTCGGGCTGCTGGGTCCGAACGGGTCTGGGAAGACAACCGCCGTGGAGTGCCTACAAGGGTTGCGGCGCCCCGATTCCGGAAGCATTCGGATTCTCGGCCTGGACCCGCAGACGCAACGGCGGGAGTTGCAGCAGCGGATCGGCAGTCAGCTGCAGGAATCGGCGCTCCCCGACCGGATCAAGGTCTGGGAGGCCTTGCGACTCTTCGCATCGCTGACCCGGCGCTCAGTCGACTGGTCGCAGCTCATCGATCAGTGGGGATTGACCGAGAAGCGGAGCGCTTCCTTCGCCAGCCTGTCCGGGGGCCAGCGCCAGCGCCTGTTCATCGCGCTGGCGCTGGTGTGCGACCCGCGGGTGGTGTTCCTGGACGAGATGACCACCGGTCTGGATCCAGCCGCCCGGCGCGAGACCTGGGGCCTGATCCAGGCTGTCCGGGAGCGGGGGACCACTGTCGTCCTGGTCACCCACTTCATGGATGAGGCGGAGCGGCTGTGCGACCGGGTCGCCATCGTCAGGCGACCCTGCCGAGTGATCGCCATCGACACCCCGCGCGCGCTCATCGCCGCCCATGCGGGCGGGACCCGGCTGACCTTCACACTCGGCACCGCCGCCGCTACCGCCGCCGCTACCGCCGCCGCTACCGCCGCCGCTACCTGCAGCCGCGCCCCTTTCGCCGACCGCGTACGACGTGGGTTGGCTCGCCGAGATACCGGGTGTTCGAGCGCTGAATTGTAGCGGGGGCGTGGTCTCGATTGCCGGCGAGGGAACTGTGGTCGCTCGTGTGGGGCACGCATTGATCGAGCGCGGCATCGAACCCACCGACCTCCAGGTCGTACAGCCCTCACTCGAAGAGGTCTACCTCGCCCTGACCGGAGACGACGAGCGACGGGAGGACGACGACCATGCGCACGCTGGCGGAGACCACGTGGCTGGAGCTGAAGCTCTTCGCCCGTGAACCCCTGACAGTGATCTTCACCCTTGCACTGCCGATTCTCGTGCTCTATGTACTGGGGGGCGTGTTCGGCAACACCCCCGACGACAGCACGTTTCGCGGGGTCGGGCCGATGACCTACTACGTTCCGGCGTATGTCGGGCTGGTGATCGCCTCGATGGGTCTGATCGGGCTGCCCGTCCACCTGGCGGGCTATCGGGAACGTGGCGTCCTGCGGCGGTTTCGGGCCTCGTCGATGCCGCTGTGGTGCGTTCTCGGCGCCCAGCTGGTGGTGACCCTGGTGGCCTGCGTGGTGGGCAGCGCACTGGTCCTTGGCCTGGCTGGCCTCACCTACGACGTGGGATCTCCGACGTCCCCCACAGGGGTGTTCGTCGCCTTCGTCGTCAGTGCCATGGCGTTCGCAGCCTTCGGGATCCTGTTGGGTGCCGTGATGCCGACCGCGCGTGCTGCCCAGGGCGCCGGGATCCTGTTGTGGTTCCTGATGATGATGATCGCCGGCGCCGGCCCGCCGCCAGAGGTGCTGCCGACTGCCTTGACCCGCATCGCCGACTTCACGCCGCTCAAGCACGTGATCGTGGCGCTTCAGGATCCTTGGCTGGGCTTCGGTCTGAACCTCGCCGAGCTGGGAATCGTCACCGGGGTACTGTTCGGCTGCGGGGCCCTCGCGCTCAGGCTGTTCCGGTGGGAATGAGGTCCATACGGCGTCACGGCGGTGGAGCACTGCCAAGGCGGTTCGGTCAGCCAGTGGCCGGTCTACGACGCCGGGCAGAACTCGGCCGACAACCATGGCGTGGTCGAGGCCGCCGGGCTCGGGTTCGTCGGGTCGCTGCCACCGAGCGACCACGCGGACCTCCTCGCGGTCCCGCGATCGCAGTACACACCGGTCGACCCCCCGGCTACGCGCGTTGGCCGCGAAGCTGGCCCGGGGCCGGACCCGCCACATCCGGATCGCGGTCGAGACCGAGATCGCCGCGATCCTCAAACCCCGCTGGATCGCCGACGTCATCACCGTCACCCTGACCGGTGAGCAGCCCGCCGACCTGCGCCTGACCTGGCGCACCGACACCACCGCCCGCCGTCGCCTGGAACGACGCCTGTTCGGCAAGCGGATCCTGTTCACCAACCGCGACGCCTGGGCTCCCGTCGAGCAGCGGGACGCAGCGCAAGGGGACGCCCCTGTGCATGACGACCGCTCACACCTGACTCCGAGGTCGCGACGGATGCTCGCTGTCACGTATCGGCGAGGGAGAGGCAGCTATGCTCCTGCCCTGCGTACTCCTCGTGGACTTGGCGACGTACATCGCAGCGTCGGCGGCGCGCATGAGAGCTGTCGGGTCGAGAGCGTGATCCGGGGCAATGGCGATGCCGATCGATGCTCTGGGTCGAACCTCTCTGCCCTCGATCAGCACAGGATTGTCCAGGGCCTCGTGGATGCGTTCCGCCACGCCCTGAGCGATCTCGGCGATCCGGTGCGCATCAGCGCGAGGAAGGAGCACGGCGAACTCGTCGCCACCGAGCCGGGCCACCGTCGACGGATCGCCGACGGCTCCCGTCAATGCGAGGGCGACATGGGTGAGCACGGCGTCGCCCACGTGATGGCCCAGCACGTCATTGATCGCTTTGAAGCCGTTCAGGTCCAACAACAAGACCGCCGCTCCCGCATCGGTGTCCTGCCGGACGCCTTCGACGGCCCGATCAAGATCCTTGCGGAACGCGGCGCGATTTGCCAGCCCGGTGAGAACGTCATGGGTGGCTTGGTGGCGCAACTCCTCAACCAAGCGAGCGTTGGCCAACGCGAGCGCCGCCTGGTTGGCCACGGTCTCCAACGCCGGCACGTCGTCGAGGGCGAAGGTCCGGGATTCACCCCGACGGTCACCGACCAGGAGCGTGCCGAGAGGGCCGGACTCGTCCTGCAGGAGGACGACGATGGCCTCGCCATAGCCCAGCGCCGCCAGCCGCTCGGCTGCGCGGGGAGTTGTGGCGCCCCTGGGCATCACGATGGAGGTGGCGCCGTCGAACACTTCATCCCAAACCGCTGAGTGATTGCGGGGGATCGCCTCCACGCGTGGCAGGGCGCTGTCCGTGGGCAGGGCCCAGCGCCAGTGCGCTGCGGTCCCGCGCTCTGGTGCCAGAACGATCTCCGCAGCCGCCGCACGCAGCAGGTCTCGCGCGCAGACCAGGGTTTCGGCGATGATCTCGTCGGTGTGATGTCTATCCATGATCGACCGGCTGACGTGGTAGAGCCGAGCGAGGCTCACATGCTGGTGATTGAGCAGGGCGTGTGCCCGGTACCCCAGGAACATCGCCACCGCGCTGATCAGGAGCAGGGGCCCTGTCCTGGCATCAGCGTTCAGCGCGACGACGGCGAGCACGCCCACCGATCCTACGAGGGCCGAGATGGGCGGATACCGCACCACCTCGGTCACGATGTCATGTGGTCGCACCGTCCCGTCATGCAGCGCCACGACCGCGAGGACGAGTAGTCCGTCTGCGGCACCTGCCACAGACACCGCCACGATCGCCGCAGCCCACACCCGAGGACCCGCCGACTCGGTTCCGGCGATCAGATGCATCAACGCAATGGCGGCGCTCACCCCGAAAACCCGAAGGGACACGTTGAACAGCGCCTTGGCCGGGGGCTGCCGTCGATGCACGACGTACACAAGCCCGGCGCCGAGTGTGCTCGCCACGAGCATGTCGGCGGGCGATGCCAGGAAGAGCGCAAGGACCAGGGGGATCTCGCTGAGTGAGATCGTCTCCTCCTCGCGGCGGATCTGAATGCGGACCACTACCAGTTCGGCCACCAAGAACAGCGGCAACAAGGTCCACCACGGCAGCGAGGGCGTCGTGATGGGCATTCGGACGGCCCCGATCTGGACCACCCACAGCAGCACGGACCCGGTGACCATGCAGACGACGAGTCCCAGCACCCCGGCTCGAGGAGCGAACGCGGACACTCGTGTCATGGCCCCTCCCTGCCGACCCCGACCGGCGTCCCGAATCACGGCCAGGACGCGGCGTCCTAGATGACGGGCGGATCCGTCAGTCGGATATCGGCGCGGCCGCAAAGGACATTGAGCCTCACCGCAGCGTCATCATCGAGTTGTCACCACCGGGCCACCGACTGCCGGTCACGACCAGCTGCCGGTAGCCCAGGTGCCGCCGGTCCAGCTGCTCCCGGACCAGCTGTTCCCCGCCCAGGACGCGCCCGACCAAGTGCCACCTGCCCAGGTGTTCGATGACCAGGTACCTCCGGCCCAGGCCTTGCCGGCCCAGGACTTGCCTGCCCAGGCCTTGCCGGCCCACGACTTCCCTGTCCAGGAGCTGCCCGACCAGCTGTTGCCGTTCCAATCCCCGTCGGACCAACTCGTGCCGGCGGCGGTGGCTGCGGCAACGGCGGAGGCGTCGAACGCATGGCCGAAGATGTCCTGCTCGCCGGTTAGGACCACGCCGTCCGCCGTCAGACGATCCGTTCCACGAGCCAGATCGAGCGATCCGGTGCCCTTGCCGGAGGTGAACTTCTGAGTCGTTGTCGCAGGCGACTTGGCGAGGAGCGATGCGAGTCGGATCTCCCCGTTGCCCTGTGCCTGGGGTTCGGTCTTGCCGGCCTTGTTCGTGAGCTTCAGGGCGTTGGACTTGATGAAGTTCTTCACCGTATCCGGGGTCAGGCCCGGATACTTCTGCAGGATGAGGGCGACGGCTCCGGCGGTGACGGCTGTGGCCTGGGAGGTCCCGCTGCCACGGAAGTACCGGGAGTCGATGATGCCCTCTGGATGATTCTGATCGAGGTACGAGCCGGGCACACGTAGGCCTTGAAGGTGCGCGCCGGGCGCGCCGAAGTCCGGATTCCGACACGTGGCGCCGCAGCCACTTGAGGAGTAGGTGCCGATGACGTCGTCAGTCTGGGTCGAGGTCCCCAGGGAGTCGGTGCCTGCCACAGCGATCACGTATGGGTTGTACGACGGGCTGGCGACCCCTGGGGCGCCGCCACCCTTCTGGAAGCCTGCGTTGCCGGCCGCGGCGACGACGACGATCCCCTTGCGCCACGCCTGCTCCACTGCGTACGAGAGGGGATCCACGTCGTACTTCTGGGTTGAGTTGGTCCCGTAGGAGAGGCTGATCACTCGTATGTTCAAGCCGTTGTCGTTCTTGTGCTGAACCACCCAGTCGACAGCCGCGATCACCTGGGTGACGTCCACACCGCCGTCGGCGACGCCCACCTTCATGTTGATGATCCTGGCGTCGGGGGCGATACCGCGATACGCCGCTGCAGGAGCGCTCGCAAAGGGCGCGCTCAGGGTCGAGTCTCGACCGGCGATCAGGCCGGCCATGAAAGTGCCATGTCCGTTGGTGTCCAGGTAGGTCTGCTCGGGGTTCTGCGACTCGAAGGAGAGGTCCGGCCCGTTGATCACCTTGTCAGCACCGTCGAGGCCTGGGACGGGGCTGACACCGGTGTCGATCACTGCGACGTCGATCCCTCGTCCGGTGTAACCGGCGTTCCACCAGGCCCCCGCGCCGAGATAGGCCGTCGTGTTCGCCATCGAGTTGACGTCGCCAACCGGGTCGTAGCCGGCGGCCGACGCAGGGGCGCCCAGAGTCGCCCCACCGATGATCGACAATGCACAGGCCAGGACTCCGGTCCTCGTGCCCCAGCGACTGAATGACCTGCGCATCTGTGCCTCCTGCTGACCACCGATCCGGGAACGGACGCCCGGCCCTTCCATCATCGAGCCCCACTGGTCGGGGATGCGAGGGCCGGGCGAGTGGCCGTGGCCCGTGCTGTATACGAGTGAGAGGCCGCCCAGAAATTCAGTGGCATTCGCACGCATTAACGCCCCAACCAGGCATGAACGCACCAGGGCACGATGATGCTGCCTGACGCCCGAATGGTCGTGTGCGTGCTCGTCCGGGTGCAGGCGACCGCCCGGACGGAGCAGGGTCAGCGGACCCGGTCGAGAGCCCGGCTCAGATTCATCGAACCTCCGTGCACCTGCAGGCCGCGTACCTTGTCGCTTCCGTCCTGGATGGCCTTCGCCACCGCGGAGGGCTTCGCCCCGGGCCGTAGTTCCAGCAGCAGGGCGGCCATACCCGAGACGAATGGAGCCGCCATGGACGTGCCGCTCCAGGACCCATAACCACAGGGCAGGGTGCTCACGACGTGCTCGCCGGGCGCGGCGATGTCCACCCACGCGCCCCGAGCCGAGAAGGTGGCCAGGGCCGTCGCGTTCTCCGCCTGTGCCGCGACCGAGATCACCCCCGCCATGGCTGCGGGGTAGTGAGCGTCCTGCGAGCCGTCGTTGCCTGCCGAGCCCACCACCACGGCACCGCCCTTCTCGGCGGCACGCACCGCGTCCTGCAGCACGGCGGACTTCAGCTTGTCGGCGGTGCCGAAGCTCAAGTTGATCACGTCGGCTCCCGCGTCCACGGCGTCGTAGATCGCCTCGGCCACCACGAAGACGTTTCCACGACCTTCGGCGTCCAGGACTCGCAGGGGCAGGATGCGCGCATCCGGGGCCACGAGGGCCGCGATGCCGGAGACGAACGTGCCATGGCCGTACCCCTCATCGGCGTACCCGTCGGCATCGGCGTCGAGGCCCACCCGGCCTTCGGACGGCGTCCGGTCATCGTCGACGTAGTCGTATCCTCCTGCGGCGATCCGTCCGGCCAGGGCGGGGTGTCGGTCGTCGATGCCGGTATCCAGCACAGCGATGACGCGGCCCGCACCACGCGCCCGGTCGTGGACCTTGGCCAGGCCGAGCCGCAGGGCCGCGGGCTGGCCGCGATAGTTGCCGGAATCCGAGCTGGTGCACCTCGCCCCCCCCGACGGCCAGTAGTGGAAGCGCTCACCCTCAGCGATGTCGGCTTCGGTGTTGGCCTCCGCGTAGGCGATGGAGGGATCCTTCGCGAGTGTGGAGACGAGCCGCTTCACCTGCTCGTTCCAGTTCTTCGTCTGCTGCTTGGCGTCAGCGGCGGGTTTCGCGAGCGGGACGTCGACGAGGTAGACACCGTGTGAGGCCAGCAGCGTGGATCGGGTGGAGAACCCGAAGCGGCGGTTGAGCGTGTCGATGTCGACGCTGTCCGCCACCTTCACCACGAGCTGTCCGACGGTGCCGGCAGTCGCCGACTGCGTGGTCACGTCGGACGGTTCGCTGGGGGCGGTGATCGCCTGGGCCGAGCCGACGGCTGTGCCGACCACCGCCAGGCCCAGGCACATGGTGCTGGCGAGCAATCGGACGCGGCTACCGGGTCGCATCAGGAGTCCTCCAAGGTCGCGGGGGCGCCCACCGCGATAAAAGGCGCCCAGTGGAACGGGTGGGGGTACGTCTCGAGGGCTGCCAGCTGTGCCAGGCGCAGGGCAGCGGCCGGGTCGGCCCCAGCCGCAAGGTGGCGGTGAAAGGTGAGCATCAGCTCTGCGGTGCCCCGATCATGGGCCAGCCACTGGCTCAGCACCACGCATCGCGCACCGGCGACCAGGAAGCCCCGCGCGAGGCCTGCCGCCTCATCGCCCGGCATCCGCCCGACCCGGCCGCTCTCGCAGGCGCTGAGCACGAGCGTGGCCCCCGGGACGTCGAAACGCGCCACATCGGCGGCACGAACCCATCGGTCGGCGAGGCGGAAGGAGGTGAAGGCCACGTTCTCGGCTCGGAACAGCCCATGACAGGCCAGATGAACTACTCCTGCCTCACCGGCGCCGGCCCGGACGCGGTCGAACGTGGCCTCCGGCCCGATCAACAGCTCGGCTCCCGCCAGCTCGGCGCTGATTCCCCGGGCTTCCGCCTCCACCATCGGGGTGGCCTCGTCTGCGACTCCGACCACGAGCGCCGGTCGACGGCGCGACGGGCGTCCTGCGGAGACCCGCGCTACCTCGACGCTCGGGCTCACTGTGATGATCCAGTCGCGCAGCAGATAGCCCCAGCCGTCATGCAAGGCATGGAAGGGCACCCGGTGCAACGGGCCGTGAGGCACGATCACCAGCGGGGTCGGAGCTGCGTCACGCGACCTGAGCAGGGGGGCGATGGGAGCGAACACGGCGAGGTACAGGTCCTGCAGCACTCGCCGGCAGGCGTCGGCTCGCGCAGCGGGGAACTGCTCGAGTGCTCCGATGGCGTGTGCACCCAGATGAGCGTCGAGGTCGTCCAGGAGATCCATCAGCGGTGCGCGCAACGACACCTGTGTGCGCACCTCGAGCCGGCCACCGACGGTGACGAAGGCGACCAGGTCCTCACCGATGAGGTGGTATGCCAGCACGGGGATGCCAGCGAGGGGATCGGGACCGGCCTGCTTGTGTCTGCCCGCCCGCTGGGGCACGGCGGACAACGCCTGCCGCACCGAGATGAGCCTCTCCAGTTCCGCCACCGTTGCCCGCAGGGTCGGGTAGGCGCCGGCGTCGGCGGCGAACAATGCCGAGTAGGCCGCCTGAAGCTCCCCGGTGAGGCGAGCTGCTTCACCGTCGCTCTCGACTGTCGGGGGGCGAGCGATGGTCCCGGTCATGACGTCGATCAGAGTTCTGCCCTTGGCGCGGTCCGCCAGGGCGCATGCCCGGTTGACGTCCTCGTCGCCACCTCGACGGAGCAGCGCCGCGATCAGTGCGTCCTGGGCCCCGTTCCGGCTCGCCAGGTACGTCGCGCGCAGTCCGTCGTCATGGATACGCGAGCCGATCTGCTCGACCTCGGCAAGGGCATGGGTGAGATGTTCGATGCCACCGTCGATGTCACCCAAGCGCAGCAGCCGGGTGCCCAGTCGCAGGCTCACGACCTGGCGCAGGTGAGGAAGGGCCAGCTCGTCTGCCCGGGCTGACGCCTCGCGCAATGCCTCCTCGGCGCCCGGGGCGTCGTCGGCATCAAGCTCGGCCCTGCGCAGAGCCACCAGGCAGGCGATGCCCGGCCAATGACCTTCCGGAAGCAGGTCGGCGGCCTCGCCCACGCAGCGCCGTGCTTCGGTGTCCTCGACGAGGGTGGACAACTCGAGCAACGCTCGCGCCAGGCCCGGGGTGTCGGCGACGCTGCGGAAGAGTCGCACCGCTTCGGTCAGGGCTCCGCGCGCGGCCGGCACCAGGCCTGACCGGGCGCAGGCCACGCCTCTGAGCGACAATGCTGCGGCGAGGTCGTGCTGCAGGTCGGCCTCACGCAGCCCCGGCACGGTGGCATCGATGACGGTGATGGCCTCATCGGTCAGCCCGAGGCCCAGGAGGGCCGAAGCGGTGGAAGTGGCCAGGCGCCAGGCCTCGGTCCGGGCGTCGAGCTCGTCCAGGATGGACCGTGCCTTCTCGTAGTCAGCCAAGGCATCGGTGAGCCACCCGGCGGCCGTGAGTGCCTCCCCGCGATGGCCGAGGCACTTGGCGTACCACGCGCGGTCATGCGCCGCGTCGAACACTGCCGCGGCGGCGTCCAGGCAGTCGATGGCGGCCCCCGGTCGGCCCAGTGCCGTGAGTTCGACGCCCTGATTCGCCAGAGCGGCCGCCGCCTCCTCCAGACGACCGAAGGAGCGCCAGGTGGCCTCCGACCGGCGATAGGCGGCCAACGCCTCCTGGTGCCGACCGAGGTAGCCCAGCGCTGCCCCGATGTTGCCCTGGACTGACGCGTGCAGGATGTCGAGCTCGGGACTCCCGGGCAGGGTCTGCGCGACGGCCAGGAGGTCCTCGCCGACGTTCACTGCGTCGGTGTGGCGGCCCAGATCGTCCAGGACGTGCATGCGGCCGAGCCCGGTGCGTAGGGCTGGAAGATCCATCCCCAAACGCAGGTACTCGGTGTGGGCGGTCTCGATCAGGTGAAGTGCGGCTCGCGGTTCCCCTGCGTCCAGGGTCATTCGCGCCCGCAGGTAGGTTGCTGCGGGCACGGCAGCCGGTGCGTCCGCCGCACCTGCGAGATCTGGCACGAGCTCGAGCAGGACCAGCGCAGATCGAGGGTCTGACGCCGCCAACCGGGAGATGTCGGCGAGCAGGGCGTCCAAGCCGTCACTGTCGAGGGCGCCCTCGTCCCGTAGCACGGTGATCGCCGCTTCAGGAGCGGAGAGCAGCCTGTGCACCACCGAGGGACCGGTCATCGTGGGCCGGCGGGTAGATCCAGGGTCATCCGGATCTCGAGCTCGTCGTTGGAGACGACCAGCGCCATCGCGTCCACCGGTACCAGCCCGAGCCTGAACGACCCCTGCCCGTCGCTACTGGTCGTCGACGTGTTGCCCGAGGGGCTTTCGGCACGAGCAACGAACACGGGCGGAACGCCTGGAGCGGCAATCACCTGACCTCGCAACGTGACGGTCTCCACCGCCTCGGGGTCGAACCCGTCGAACATGACATCGACCACCACCGCCGCTTGAGGCGCTGCGAACGTCAGTTGATAACGAGTACTGGCCAGTCCTCCGCTTCCGCGGACTCCGGCCGGGAGGACGTGCCGGCGGCTGTCGCCCGTGCGCTGTGCCACCACCCGCACGACCTCACGGGCCCCGGCCGCCCGCGAGGTCGCGAGCGCCCTCAGTCGTTGGCTGAGCAGCGGCGGGGGAGTGACCAGCGGCAGTCGGGCGGCGTCGCCCAGAAATCGTCTCAGCCACGCCACGAGCTCTGCCGTCGCCGGGTCCGAGGCGACCGCCGCCTGCACCACGCCTTCCCGGGCGGGATCGTCGAGCCGGCCCTCCAGCCAGTCCGTCAGCTCCCCGACGGACGGCGTCGGCGTCGACGCGGGGTGAGTCTCGTTCATCGCCAACCTCCCTCGCGCATCACGGTGCGCAGGTGTTGCAGGCAGCGTGCTCGCGAGGGCCCGATGCTGCCCAGGGGTCGACCGAGTGTCACCGCAACTTCGGCATAGGACGGTCCGGTCGGGTCGAAGTACAGCGCGATGAGCAGGCTGCGGCACGGCTCGCCGAGCTCCTGGAGGGCCTCATGCAGGCTCAGTGAACGGTCCAGGTCCTCCGCCGGGTCCGCCGCGGTCTGGGGCAACCAGGGTTCGCCGTCCTCCGTCATGCTCTGGGCCGACTGCTCCAGCCGACGGCGAGTGCGGACCCGCCACGCCTGCCGGCGTGCCACTGCGTAGAGCCATGACGACAGGCGCTCGTCGTCCCGCAGCCTGTGCAGGGACGTGAAGAGCGACTCGAAGACCGTCTGCGTGACATCGGCCGCGTCGTCCGCGGTCAGGCCCTCGCGGGTCGCGACGCCGTAGACGAGTCGTTCGTAGCGAGTCACCAACTCCGCCCAGGCGCCCTGGTCTCCCTCACGACAACGCAGGACGAGCCGCGACGCCGCGGGGACGGTGATGCCGTCGGCAGGAGTTCGCGGCGAGACGAGGTGCGCCTCCTGAGAGGCTCCTGCCATGTCCCCCTCCGTCCGGCGACCCGGTCGACGTCCAGTTCCCCGGCGCCCTGCCCTGGCTCGAGTCAAGCACGATAGTCGTTCGTCCCGTGCGGGAAACGAGGTTCTGAGAACTTCCGAGAAGTTCTCAGAACGCCGATGTATTTCTCGCCTGATCCGGTCGCACTACTGGGATGCCGATCAACGGCAGTCCCGACGACGAGTGAGGGTGGCAATGAGCAGCAAGTACCTCTGCGGAGTAGTTCCGGCGTGCGGCGGCGGCGGAGGCTGGGGCTCAGGCTCGGGCTCCGGCAAGTCCACGAAGAAGTCGAAGAAGTCGAAGAAGTCGAAGAAGTCGGGCTCGCGTCACTGCTGATCCCACACAGTGGCCGGTTCCATAGGAGTCGCCCGTCCAGCGGTCCGGCCTGTGCCGGGCCGCTGGACGGCTGGCTCGGCCACGTCCACGGCGGCCCCGGAGGCACCGGTCGTCGGCGTCCGGGAGATGTTCCGGCGTTTCCTGCCCTACGCCCAGCCCTACCGTTGGTGGCTCGCGTTCTCCCTGATCTTCGTGGTGGTGACCCCCGCGTTGGAGGCCGGAGCGATCTGGTTGTTCAAGATCCTGGTCGACGACGTGTTGACGCCGCGCGATTTCCACGCCTTCCCCCCGGTCGCCGCTGCCTACGCGGGGATCACGGTCGCTGTCGGGGTGGTGTCGTTCGGTGACCGCTATCTGTCCGTGTGGATCGGAGAGCGGTTCCTCACGGATCTGCGCACCCAGCTGTACCGGCATCTGCACACGCTCTCCCTGGACTTCTTCGAACGCCGTCAACTCGGCGACGTGCTGAGCCGTTTGACCGGCGATGTCGCGGCGATCGAATCGGTGGTCCTGTCCGGGATCACCAGGGTGATCTCCTATGTGGTCCGGATCGGGATCTACGGCGCGGCCCTGGTGTATGTCTCCTGGCGCCTGGCCCTGCTCGCCGTCGTGGTCGCGCCGATCTTCTGGGCGATCGCCCGAGTGTTGTCCCGGCGGCTCAAGGAGGCCTCGCGGGAGAGCCGTCGTTACACCGGCGCACTCAGCGGCGCGGCCGAGGAGGGCCTCGGCAACACCGCCCTGGTCCGCGCCTACAACCGTCAGGACAGCGAGGTGGATCGATTCGTCGAGCACAACCTCGCCGTCATGGCCGCTCAACTGCGCTCCACCCGGATTCGCGGGGTCATCTCCCCGATCGGCCACCTGGTCGAGCTCGTGGGTCTCCTGCTGGTCATCGGGTTCGGCACCTGGCAACTCAGCCGCAACCAGATCACTCTGGGCGAGATGTTGGTCTTCATGGCCTATTTCGGCCAGCTCTACAGTCCACTGCGCGGGGTTGGCCGGCTGGGGAGTTCCTGGGCCTCCGCCTCAGCGAGCGCCGAGCGCATCGTCGAACTGCTCGACGCCGAGCCCGCGGTGCAGGAATCGCCATCGCCGATGCCACTGCCGCGGGCCGAGGGCGTGGTCGAGTTCCGCAACGTCTCCTTCCGCTATCCGGGTCAGCCGGTCGACGCCGTGGACGGGATCAGTTTCGAGGCCAGGCCGGGTCAGACCGTCGCGATCGTGGGCAGCAGCGGGGCCGGCAAGTCCACCCTCGGAAAGCTGCTGCTGCGCTACTACGACCCCACAGGTGGGCAGGTGCTCCTGGACGGGCATGACCTGCGCCAGGTGTCGCTCGTGGATCTGCGCGACAACGTGAGCGTGGTCATGCAGGAGACGCTGGTCTTCGACGGAACGCTCGAGGAGAACCTGCTCTGGGGAAGGCCCGACGCGACGGTCGAGGACCTTCGTGAGGCGACCGCCGCCTGTGACGTCGACACCGTCATTGCTCATCTGCCAGGCGGTCTGCAGAGTCGCGTGGGTCAGCGGGGGCGTCGTCTGTCCGGTGGCGAACGTCAGCGGGTGGCCTTCGCCCGCGCAATGCTGCGCCGTGGGCGGGTGCTGCTGCTCGATGAGCCGACGACCGGGCTCGACGCGGGGGCCGCGGCACGCATGAGGGTCCCGTTGCGGCGATTGATGCAGGGGCGCACCACTATCATCATTACCCACAACCTGACGGCGGTCACCGACGCCGACCTGATCCTGGTGATGGACCAGGGCTTGGTAGTTCAACGCGGAACGCACCAGGAGCTGGTGCATCGAGAAGGGTTGTACCAGAGCCTCTTCCGCGAGCACACCCCCAGACTGGACGCTGAGCCCGGCTCCCCGCCGGGCCTGGACGCGTCGCCCGCCTGGTGGTGGCGTGGCGGCGACGAGTCGGTCGAGGAAGAGTCATGACGCAGGCCGACGTGTCCGGTCGGGACCTGCCGGACGACTACGGGCGGCGCATCGCTCCCGGCTACCGGGTGTTGGCCCCATTGCAGAGTGGCCGGGATTTCGTCACCTACGACGCCTGGAGCGAGACCCGACACTCGCGGTGCGTGATCAAGTCGGTCCTTCCGCATCGCTCGGGCAAGGACAACCGTGCTCGACTGATCCAGGAGGGTGAGCTCCTCACCCGACTGGATCATCCACATCTTGTGCGTGGCTACGAGGTGCGTCGCCGACCGCGTGCCCTGGTGGTCATGGAGACGCTGACCGGCTCGACTCTGCGGCGGATGATCGAAGCGAGAACCCGTTTCCCGCCTGGGGACATCGCCTATCTCGGGGCCCAGCTGACATCGGCGCTGCGCTACCTGCACGCCGTCGGCGGCGTCCTGCATCTGGACATCAAACCCGGCAACGTCATTGTCGGCGGCGGGCGCGCCCGGCTGATCGACCTGAGCCTTGCTCAGCCGCCAGGTCGAGTATCGGCAGGTCTGGGGACCCGCGACTACCTGTCCCCCGAACAGGGGGTGGGAGGAGAGGTCACCCACGCCACCGATGTCTGGGGCCTCGGTGTGACGATCTTCGAGGCCGCCACAGGCGTCTGTCCCTTCGAGGCTGAATCGCCTGGCTCCTCGGCGTCGGTCGCAGCCGGGAACTGTCGGACGTGCGGACGGCCGACCAAATACCGTCAGCTGTCCTCTCGTGCCCCTCGGGTGGCGAGCTTGCGCCGGGTGCCTCGCGCGTTGTCCCACGCCCTGGACGGCTGTCTGGAGCCCGACCCGGCCGACCGGCCGACTCTCCCGGAACTGGACCTGGCGTTCAATGCGCTGGCAGAAACCGACCGACCGGTGTGGTGAGCAGATGCACGGCCTGTCGACGTCAAGGCGGCCTTGGCATCTACGTGGGCGGAGTCCCTCCGCGGGCCGGCCAGCGGGGACGCCGGCGTGCCCTCGGGCCTCACCGCGGGCCAGACCCCGCTCGGGAGACGCCGGACATCCGGCGCGGGCTGCCGTACCGCCACGCCTGCCGGTCGATGCCGAGGCAGTGACCCGGGTCGGCCGCCACGGCGGTGGTACCCGAGTAGTAGTCGTGGGTGAACCCGGATGCGTTGCTGTAGATGGAGCTGGGGATCGGGTCCTCCAGTGTCTCGTCCACCCACACGTAGGCGGCGCCGGTGCCGCAGTGCACGTACTCTCCGGGCAAGGCGTGGTTGTCCACGCCCGGTGTGGGGGTGACCCCGAGGGCGCCGAAGTAGGACAGGACGGCGTGGCCGAACTCGTGCTTGAACACGTTGCGGTGTCCGTAGTTGATGGCCGCATCGAGGATCATCGTGACGTACGGCTGCCCGGTGCCCATGTCCGGGGTGAGCCCGGCTGCGCTGCCGATCCACTCCGGTTGGCCGGTCGCGACGTTAGTGCCGGTAGCCGGCCAGATGACGAGGACGGCATCGAACGTGGGATCGCGCTCAGCGGCGGTGTTCGCCGGTGACGGCCACCAGCCCTCGCCCTGGGGGTCGAGTTGGGTCAGCGGCCGGGTCGGGAACCGAACCGTCACCTGGGGCTTCATGAAGCCGCTGTCGAGGGCGGGAACATCGGTGTTGAAGAAGGCCCTGGCCGCGCGAGCCGCGCGGCGCTGCTCGTCCCGCGTCAGGTGGGCGACCACGTGGTGCGTCGTCCCATCCGATGCGGGGAAGGAGAAGTCCAGGTTCCGGTAGACCACCCCGAGGATGCGCCAGCTGGGTGCCGGCACCACCGGCAACAGGCGCTCCAGTCGCAGGTCGTCGAACCATGCCGTCCCGCTGGTGGTGCCGGCCCAATAGCCCAGCCGCGCCGCGACGGTCAGCTCGGTGCGGTCTCCCGAGTTGACCGTGACCCAGGCCATGGTCCAACGGGTCGTGCCGAAGACGCCCGGTGAGTGGTCCCACGTGCCGGCGAAGCTGAGGTTGGCGCCGGCGTCCACGGGCTCGGTGGTGTGCGCGACACCCGCCGTCCTGATCCATCCGGACAGCCGGTAGAGGCTATGCGGCTGCACAGGGACGGTCTGTGACCAGAAGGCGTCGTCGGGCTGCGGTGCATCGATGCGGACGCTGTGCCTCCCCCGGTGAGCCACCGAGCCAGACCAGGAGAACTCCGCAGTCGGCTGCCAGGAACTCGTGGTCCAGCCGAGGGGAGCCGCGGCCGTGGCGTCCGCGGCCCGCTCGAAGCCGCCGTTGACCACCAAGTCGGCGGGATGGCCTGCATGAGCCGCCGCGTCCTGCGACGCAACCGCGGAGGTGACAGGCCATGCTGACCCCACCAGCGCCAGCACAGTGACCACCACGAGCGGCACGCGCATGAGGAGTCTCACCACGGCACACCTCCGACGTCCGGTGATCGCCCCCACGTCGACGCTCCTCGCAGCCGCGTCGACCGACCAGAGGCATACGTCCTGTGCGGCGTTCTCGGGTCGCTCAGACGGCGCGCGCCAGGCGGCCGGCGTCGAGCATGGCGGCATGGACGTTGCGGCCGGCCACCGAATCGCCGATGCGGAAGAGCTGGAAGCTGCCGCCCGGGTTGCGGACGGCGGTCTGCGGCCGGAGCGCGAGGAGGTCCTCGAGGCGGACCTCGCCGTGGTTGCTCGAGCCGGACAGCAACTCGTCGTAGAGGTCGGTGACCGGGAACGTGCCGGCCTCGATGACGACGGCGTCGACGAGGCGCGTCTCGGTGCGCTCCGCGCCTTCGGCTCCGAGGGTGGCCAGCAGCCCGTCCGGGGTGCGCTCCACCGCCAGGAGCCGGCGCAGCACGGTCTGCCGTACGCCGCCGTCGGCCAGGGCGATGAAGTAGCCCGCCCCGACGAGTCCGCCGACGTCGGGGGAGACGGTCCGTTCCGGGGTGACGATCTCGACGTCGGCACCTGAGCGCAGAAGGGTCTCCGCGACGTCGAGGGCCTGGTTACCGCCGTGGTCGTCATAGACCAGAACTCGCCCGGTGACGTGCGTGGCCCCGGAGATCACGTCCCAGCCGTCGACGAGGAGCTGAGCACCGGGGATGTCGGGCCGGTCGGGCAGGCCCCCGGTGGCGACGATGACGACGTCGTAGCCGCCCTCGGCCAGGCTGTCGGCCTCGACATAGGTGTTCAGCCGCACCTTGACGCCGAGGCGCTCCAGTTCCTGCGCCCGCCAGTCGACGATGCCCTGCAGGTCGCGCCGCCGCGGCGACAGGGAGGCCAGAGCAAGCTGGCCGCCGAGCCGGGAGTTCGCCTCGAACAGGGTCACGTCGTGGCCGCGCTCACCGAGCACGCGGGCGGCCTCGAGGCCGGCGGGGCCGCCGCCGACCACCGCCACCTGGCGCACGACGTCGGACGGCGGGACCTGGTGGGGCAATTCGAGCTCACGGCCGCTCGAGGGGTTGTGGATGCAGAAGGCGGCACCACTCGTGTAGATGCTGTCGATGCACATGTTCGCGCCGACGCACGGGCGGATCTGGTCCTCGCGGCCGGATGCCGCCTTGAGCGGCAGGTAGGGGTCGGCGAGCAGGGCCCGGGTCATGCCGACGAGGTCGAGCAGCCCCGCCTCGATCGCGTACCGGGCGGTCGCGACGTCCGCGATGCGGGCTGCGTGCATGACGGGTACAGAGAGCTCGCGCTTGACCCTTCCGGCGAACTCCAGGTGGGGCGAGGCCGGTGTCCCCATCGGCGGAATCATGCGGGCGAGCGCGGTGTCGCTCTCGATGGAACCCTTGACCAGACTGATGAAATCAATTCCGGCCGAGGTGATGTCGCGGCCGATGCGCAGCGACTCCTCGAGGCCGACGCCCGGCTCCCGCTCCTCGTCGAAACTGACCCGTGCGCCCACCAGGAAGTCGTCACGGACCGCCGCCCGGACGGCGCGGATCACTTCGAGCGGGTAGCGCATCCGATTGTCGTAGGAGCCGCCGTACTCGTCCTCGCGCCGGTTCCAGTACGGCGTCCAGAACGCGTCGAGGAAGTGCCCGTAGAGCATGAGCTCGACGCCGTCGAGGCCGGCCTCCTGACAGGCCTGCGCCGCGCGGACGAAGTCCTCCTTGATCCGCTCGAGATCCCAGGGCTCAGCGGCTTTGGCGTAGGCGCGATGGGCCGGCTCGCGGCTCGCGCTCGCCGAGACCGCCGGCAGCCATTCATGGGTGTAGTTGCTCGTGCGGTGGCCGAGGTGGGTCAGTTGGATCATGACCGCGGCGCCGTGCTGGTGCACCTCGTCGGCCAGCCGGCGCAGCCAGGGCACGGACTCGTCCTTCCACACCTGCAGGTTGCCGAAGGCGGGCGCACTGTCCCGGCTGACCACGGCGCTGCCGCCGATCATCGTCAGGCCGACTCCACCTTTGGCCTTCTCCACGTGATAGGCCCGGTAGCGGTCCTTGGGCAGACCGTCCTCGCTGTAGGCCGGCTCATGGGAAGTGCTGACAATCCGGTTGCGCAGAGTCAGGCCCTTGAGCTCGAAGGGTGTCAGCAGCGGGTCCGTCGTCACGAGGGCCTCCTCGGTCTCACATACTGTCAGGACGGCAGCGCTCTCTACTCACGGTGCAGGGCATACGCCCTCAGCGCGAGAGGTCACTCAGAATCTGTGACTATGGCCAGTCGCTGATGCATAAGTGCCTTACCCTCATCGGGTGCGGGGAGACCATGAGACTGCGTTGTCACCGCAGCAGGTCCGCCGGCTGAAGCGGCTCGCCTGCGCAGGGTTGGAGTCCGACGTCGCGCGGCGTGCCCTGATCGTTCTGGCCGAGAATCGCCGCAGATCCGGCACCGCAACCTCGGGAGCGATCCGGCGGCCGGCACCCGGCCCGGTCGTCTCCCGCCAGACCGCGGCGAAGTGGTTCCTCCGCTACGCCGAACGCGGTGCCGACGGCCTGGTCGACCTCCCACGAGCGGGCCGCCCAGCGACTCACGGTGACGACTCGGCGCGCAGCATCCTGGTCGCGCCGCTGCTGATGACGACGCTGAAGTGGACCTCCCACACGGTCGCGCAGGTGACCGGGCAGAGCCAGAGCGCGGTCGTGCGTGCCTGGCGGGTCGCCTTCGAGACCGGTGCGGTGCAGCTGGCCGGCGCCCTGCCGTCTGGAGGGCTGTCCCTGGTCGCCGCCCGCGTCGACGCCTCGAACAGCCTCCTCGTGCTCGCCGCGCACGACGCCCCGGTTCCTCTGGGGCGTACGACGCCGTTCATGCGCTCACCCCGCCGTCCACCGCTCCAGGTACTGCTGGCTGCAGACCTCCTGGCCGGGTCGGCAGACCGCCAGACCACTCCGGTCGACCCACCGCTCCAGCTCGTCGAGACCGTGCGCCGTCGCCTGGGTGCCCACACCCCGCTGTACGTGCTCTCACGGCGCCCGCTGAACCCTGTGCCGCCGTCACCGGGGGTCGAGTATCTGCACCTGCGGTCGGACCACACGTGGCAGGGGCTCCTCGAGCTACTCGTGCGCCGATGCACCGCGACGCCGCAGCCGCGCCTGGCCGCGCTCCAACAACGGTTGATCGCGTGGGCGCACGGGGGCCACGGCGAGAGTGAGGGCCAGGCAGCGTTCGAATGGCACGACGCCGACGACGACCTGCTCCGCCCCGTTCGGCCGTTGGTGGCGGCGGGCGGCGAGCCCCGCGCGAGCGGGCAGGTGGTGGCGGACGCGGTCCTCGCCACGATCATGGAACGCATCACTGCGGGCCGCCTCACGGCCGGTGATCGGGTCACCGAGTCGTCGCTGTCCCGGTCGGTGCACGCGTCGCGAGGGCACGTACGCGAGGCCCTGCTCACATTGGCCTCCAGCGGTCTGGTCGACCTCGAGCCGCGCCGCGGGGCACGGGTGCCCGCGCCCCAGGTGACCGATGTCGTCGAGACCTACGCCGTCCGCCGGGTTCTTGGCGCGCTACTCGTGCGTCGCGCGGCGCAATCGGCGCCCACAGCGCTGGCCCCGGTCGAGCAGGCCCTCGCCGACCTCGTCGCTGCGGGGGAGACCGGCGACGCCTGGGCCAGCGGCCAGGCCGACATCCGATTCCAGGACGCACTGGCCATCTGCACCGGGATGCGCCGCATTCCGCGCATGTTCATCGACCTGTCCGCCCAGATCAGCCTTTTCACGGCGGTGATGGGAGTCCGCTACACGTACTCCATCCCGCAGATGATCCGCGACGACACCGACCTGCTCCAGTTGATCGCCGCACGCGACGAACCGTCGGCGGTACGGGCCTGGCACGCCAAGATGGACGACGCCGTGAGCTACATGGTGGGTCAGCTCGCCTCGGGCAGCATGACCATTCGCCGCCCTTAGGCCGCTCGCCGAGTGGTCACTTTCGCCCCGTTGCGTGAACGACAACGGGGCTGGATCGACCACTCGCGAAGCGGGCGCACCGCCTCGCGATCCTCCAGCGGGAGGAGCCGGGGTATCCGTGCCGGATTGCACTGGCGGGCGAGCCGCTGCCGGTGTTCCCTGGTGAGGGAATCCAGGCGCCGGTTCGGCGGTCGACGGCAGCCCCAGGACCTGTCTCCGGGGGGAGGGGCCTTCATGAGCAGCCGCTCACGGTGGCGTTCTCGGCCGTGGCCTGTCTCGGGGGTCATCGCGCTCGTTGCGGTCACCGCTTCTTCCCTGGTCACTGCGGCGGCCGCTGCCCCGGCCCCGAGCCCCCCGGTGGGTGGCGCTGCAGGTGGTGGGTCTGCACCGATCGCCCAAGTGGTCCTGGACGGTATCAACCGGGCCCTGGCAGCGGTGCCATCCTCCGGCGCCGCCCACTCGCCGTCCGCCACGGCGACCTCGACGTCAGGCGCCTCCGTCTCCTCCGAGGTGGGTCGGGCGGCGTTGCCGACCGCACATTCAGGCGAGGCCGGAGCGCTGTCCGCTCGCGGCATTCCGGTCGCCGCGCTGACCGCCTACCGCACAGCGGAGGCCACCCTGGCTGAGACGACCCCCTCCTGCCGTCTCTCCTGGACCCTCCTCGCCGGCATCGGCAGGGTGGAGTCCGGCCACGGGCGGTACGGGGGAGCGAGCATCGGGTCGGACGGCGTCGTCCGCCCTGCCATCATCGGCATCCGCCTGGACGGCTCCGCCCCCGGCACCGCGGTCGTGCTGGACACCGATCGCGGGCGCTCCGATGGTGACCCCGGCTACGACCGCGCCGTCGGCCCGATGCAGTTCCTGCCGGCCACCTGGGCGGCCTACAGGGTCTCCGCCACCTCGGGCCATGCGCCCGATCCCCACAACATCAACGATGCCGCGCTCACCGCGGGCAGCTACCTGTGCGCGTCGGGCCTCGACCTGGCGGACGCCGCCGACCGGCGGGCCGCCGTTCTGCGGTACAACCACTCAGAGGCCTACGCCGACACCGTCCTGTCCCTGGCGGCGGCCTACGGGGACACCCCGACGTCCGCGCTCGCCGACGGCGATTCCCGACCCGCCGCATCGCCGGCAGCCTCGCCCGTCAGTGCGCCGGCCTCGCCGACGCCGACGCCGACGCCGACGCTCGGCCCGAGCCTCAGTCCGAGTCCGAATCCGAGCCCGACTGCAAGTCCTGCCCCGACTCCGAGCCCGGCCCCGAGCCCTACCGACAGCCCCAGCCCCACCACTGGCCCGAGCCGTACGCCGTCTGCCTTGCCGACACCGACAACCGCTCCGTCCCCGGCGGAACCCGTCGCCACGAACGTTGTCCTCCTCGGAATGAACGGCGTGCTCTTCCTGAACTGGGCGGCGGCGCCCGCGGAGGGCGAGTCCGGCGAGCCGCTGACCGACGTCTACGACGTGACCCTGGAGCGCCAGCACCACGACGGCTCCTGGGTCGTGGTCGCCCACGACATTGTTGCCGCAGAGCAAGCGTTGGTCTGGACCAGCGAGGCGGCCCCCGGCACATACCGGGCGTTGATCGGGCCCAGCCCCGACGGTCGGGGCGAGATCGTCGAGAGCGACGTGGTCGTTCTCATCTGAACCCGAGCCGGCCTGAATGCCCTTGAGGGATCAGTTCTCGCCGAGGCTGATCAGCCCGGACTCGTAGGCGATGGCGACAAGCTGGGCCCGGTCACGGGCGTCCAGCTTGGTCAGCAGCCGGCTCACATGGGTCTTGGCCGTGGCATAGCTCATGCAGAGGTGCTCGGCGATCTCGGCGTTCGACCTGCCGTGCGCCACCTCGAGGAGCACCTCGGTCTCCCGCTGGGTCAGCTGGGCGAGGTCGGCCGCGCCGGCACGGTCCTCGGGCGGCACCCGGCGGACGAACTCCTCGATCAGCCGTCGGGTGGTCGAGGGGGCGAGCAGGGCCTCGCCCCGAGCGATCACCCGCACCGCAGTCAGCAAGTCTTGCGGCGCAGTGTCTTTGAGTAGGAACCCGGCTGCGCCGGCGCGGAGTGCACCGTACACGTACTCGTCCATGTCGAAGGTCGTCAGGATCAGCACTCGGGTCGAGGCCGTCCGTGGATCGGTCGTGATGCGCCTGGCCGCCTCGATCCCGTCCATGTCCGGCATCCGGATATCCAGGAGCATGACGTCGGGACGCATGGTGCGAGCCAGTGACACGGCAGCCGTCCCGGTGCTGCCCTCGCCGACGACCTCGATGCCCGGGTCGGAGCGCAGCAGGACCGTGAAGCCGGCCCGCACCAGGGCATGGTCGTCGACGACCGCGACGCGGATCATGCCTGACCTGCCAGCGGGATCACCGCGTCGACCCGGAATCCGCCGCCGGTCCGAGGTCCGCATTCCAGGGTGCCGCCCCAGGCGCTGACCCGCTCGCGCATTCCGAGCAGGCCCTGCCGACTGCCGGACGTCGCCGGCGTCCGGCCGCGTCCGTCGTCGGTGATCGAGATGCCGAGTTGCTGCGGCCGGTAGGACAGGCGGACAACGGCCCGGGCGTCGCCGGCATGGCGAAGCACGTTCGTCAGTGCCTCCTGGATCACGCGGTAGGCAGCCAGGTCCACGCCGGGGGACAGGGCTACCGGTTCGCCCTCCACCTGGACCGAGACGCGCACCCCCGCTGCCGTCGTCCGTTTCACCAGGGTGTCGACGTCCGCCAGCCCACTGGCCGGTTCGTGACTCACCTCGTCGTCGGAGCTGCGCAGTACCCCGAGGAGACCTCGCACCTCGCCCAAGGCCTCTCTGCTGGTGCGGGCAATCGCGTCGAGGGCCGACTTGGCCTCCTGTGGTTGCGTGTCGATGACATGAGCCCCGACACCTGCCTGGACGGCGATCACTCCCAGGGAGTGGGCCACCAGGTCGTGCAGTTCACGGGCGATCGCCAGCCGCTGGTCAGTGAGGGCTTGTCGAGCGCGCTCCGCCTCGTACTCCTCGGCCAGGGCCGACCGCTCCTCGGCCGCGGCAGCCGCCTCCCGCCGGAGCTGGGCGGTGTGGCCCAGCGTGAAGGCGGTGGCGAACAGCACCAGGTTCTCGACGAGCTGGACCGGCCGCAGGCTGTCGGGCTCGGTCGTGGCGATGTGCAGGAGCAGGGCCGCGATGTACACCCCGGCGGCGATAATCGGTGGCCGTGCGGACCAGGCCGCCACCGTGTAGCAGGCCAGGAAGAGCCCCGCTCCGAGCACGCCCGGGGTGATGCCGAGGTGGATCAGGATGACCACGGGGATCGAGGCGGTGACGAGCACGGTGAGCGGAGCACGGCGCCGGAAGTAGTAGGGGGCGATGCCGATGGCGACCAGCAGATACACCAGTGGCTCCGCCGACCGGTCGCCGGGGGCCGGGTCCAGATCGCCGGTGAGACTGACCAGCGCCGCGGCGAGGAGCGCCGTGGCGATGATCGCGTCCAACACGGTGGGGTATGCCCGCGCAGAGGCCCACAGCCGGTGCCGTACAGAGGTCACTCAGCGACCGTACGCCCGAGTCCGGCGTGCGCCAGGCGCCTTCCGTCCCTCGTCGAGTACGTCTTCCGCCCGACCCTGGGACACCTGGATCCGTCCACAGCTGTAGTGGGTTCGCGTCTGCGGCCCGACGCGCCACCGCAGCGGCAAGCGCAGGCTGGACGTGTAGCTGACCTCACGAGCAAGGACGCGACATGTCGACCTATGAAACCCCCACTCTCGCCGGACGGTGGCGCGGTCAGGTCGTCACCGTCGTCATGATCGCGGTGTTCGGGCTGGGCGCCTCCTGGTGGACCCCCCGTGGGCCGGTCACCACCGTCGCCGCGCTCACCACCATGGCGGTCGGTCTGGTGGTCGGCGCGCTGGCCGGGCTGCTGATGCGCTCGCGGTGGGCGATGATCGCGGCTCCCGTGGTGTTCGTCGGAGTGTTCGAGGCCGCACGGTGGCGAGCCGTCGGCCCGACCGTGGACGCCCTGCAGCTCCGCGGCATCTACGGATGGGCTGCAGCCGTGTCCGGCCGAGGTTTCCACGGCCTCGTCACGCTGGCGCCCATGGTCCTCGGAGCAACGCTCGGTGCCTCGGCAGCCCGGCACCTGACGGGCCGCGTGCCCGGCCCATCGGGCCGGCTGACCGTCGTCGGCCGGTACGCCCGCCGGGGTATGGCCGCCCTGCTGGCGGCCGCTCTGGTTCTCCTCGGAGTCCTCCTGGTTCGCCCGGCGGCCACCGACCCGATTGTCGGCACCGACGGAAAGCCCCTGCCCGGCAGCGTTGCCGAGCTGACCCGCGCACACGTCGGCGACCACGACCTGTCGATGATGATCCGCGGCATCGACGTCAGGAACCCGGTGATCCTTTTCCTCGCGGGAGGGCCTGGCGGCAGCGAGTTCGGCGCCATGGGGACCCACGGTCAGGCGCTCGAGCAGGACTTCGTCGTGGTGACCCTCGACCAGCGCGGTACCGGCACCTCCTACGACCAGCTGGATCCGACGTCGACCCTCACGCTGACCGAGGCGGTGGACGACGTCCTCGGGGTGACCGAGTACCTGCGGGACCGGTTCGGCACCGACCAGGTCCTTCTGGTGGGCCAGTCCTGGGGAACCATCCTCGGCGTGCGCGCGGTGCAGGAACGCCCAGAGCTCTTCCGCGCCTTCGTCGGTGTGGGCCAGATGGTCAGCCCGCGGGAGACCGACCAACTCTTCTACCGCGACACCCTCGCCTGGGCGCAGCGCACCGGCCGGGTCGACGTGGTGGAGGAGCTGACGGCGGTCGGCCCGCCGCCCTACGAGGTCCTGCTCGACTACCCCGCGCTGCTCGGCCATGAGCAGGACGTCTACCCCTACGACCACAGCGTGAACGCCGAGGGTGCGGGCCAGATGGTGGAGAGCCTGCCCGCCGGCGAGTACGGCCTGCTGGGCACGGTCAACGTGGTCCGCGGGCTGCTCGACACATTCGCGCTCATGTACCCGCAACTGCAGGACGTCGATCTCCGTCGCGACGCGACGCGGCTGGACGTGCCTGTCTACCTCCTCCAGGGCAGGCACGAGGCCGGCGGCCGGGCCGAGCCGGCCAGGCAGTGGTTCGCGGCCCTGCAGGCACCGTCCAAGCAGTGGATCGAGTTCGACACCTCCGGACACCGCCCGTTGTTCGAGCAACCGGGACTGTTCCACCGCGTGATGACGCAGACCGTGCTCACCCAGACGGCCGCATCCGCTGGTCGGACGTCATGATGGCCGGCACCCTCCACCCCACGGCCGGCCCCGGCCCCGGCCGCTCCGTCCGGTCGGCGTCCTGGTGGATGGTGGCCGCGGTCGTCGCTGTCGCCGGACTCATCGCCGGCACCGTGTGGGCCGCCCTGAACGTGCTGGGCCTGACGCATCGCCCCGCGGACTTCCCGCATGCCATGGTGCCGGGTTCGTTGGTGGTCGAGCTCGCCGAGGGTGAGCAGGCCGTGGTCTACGTCGAGGCACCCGCCGCGGGCACCGCACGCACCGGCGGGGTCACCGTGCACGCCTCGAACGGCGACCCGGTAGCGACCCACCCCTACCCCGGGTTCCTGCAGTACGACGTCGACGGCGAGGCTGGTCGCCTCGGTATCGCCGTCCTGTACTTCACGGCTCCGTCCGCCGGCAACTACACGGTGACGGCGACGGCCGACACCTCCGCACCCGCAGCGGTCAGGCTCGCCGTGGGGGAGGACCTGGCCGGCGGGCTCGTTGCAGCGGTGCTCCCGCCGGCCCTCCTCACGCTGGGGATGCTCGCGCTGGCCGGGGTCCTGGCCGCGACACCCGGCAGACGATCACGCCGGATCTCCTCATGATAACGAACCACGACACAAGGAGCCCTCGGATGCACGTGCTGGTGACCGTGATGACGTCGCTCGTACTGCTCGGCCTCGGCGGCAGTCCCGCGCAGGCGGTGGATCGCAGCGATGTCCAGCGCGCCGTAGAGGTCCTCTCCGGTCAGCTGCACTCCGTCGGGGTGCCGGGGGCGAGCTTCGCCGTGGTCGACCGAGCCGGTGACGCGCTTGTCGGAGGGCTCGGCAACACCGGTGACGGCCGCACCGTGAGCGCGGACACCCCCTTCGTCATCGGGTCCACGTCGAAGAGCTTCACCGCACTGGCGGTGATGCAACTGGTCGACGACGGACGGGTCGAGCTCGACGCGCCGGTGCGCCGATATGTACCGGAACTGGAACTGCCGTCCCCCGGAGCAGCCGACGCGATCACGGTGCGGCAGATCCTGCAGCAGACCAGCGGTCTGCCCGAGACCGCCGGCGGCCCGGTCCTGAAGAGTGCGCAGGACGGCACCGCCCTGGACGCCGTCCGTGAACTGCGCGACACCCCGCTGGCCGGCGCCCCCGGCCGGGAGTGGCACTACTCCAACGCGAACTACGTCCTGGCCGGTCTCGTCGTGGAACGGGCCGCCGGTACCACGTACGCCGATCACGTGGAACGGCGGATCTTCACCCCGCTCGGCATGACGGGAAGTACCACCGGCCCCGCCACCGGTCAGCGGAGCGGCGGCCGTGACGTCACGGATGCCAGTCCCGGCCACCGGCTGTGGTTCGGCGCCACGATCGCGAACGGACCCACCCACCGGCCGGGGCTGCTCGCCGCCGGGTACCTGGTCAGCACCGCCACCGATCTGGGGCGCTACCTGCGCATGTACCTGCGCGGTGGGCTGAACGACGACGGCGCCCGGATCGTGTCGGCCGACGGGCTGCGCACCATGACCGCCCCAGGGCCAACTGCGCATCTCGGCTCCTGGGCCGGCGCAGCCCCGGCCCGTTATGCGATGGGTTGGTTCGTCGGGGGCCCCTGGCGCGAGCCGGTCGTGTTCCACCCGGGCAACACCCCGGACTCCAGCGCCATGATCACGGTCGTGCCCGGTCGTGGCCTGGCCGTGGCGACCTTGATGAACCTCAGCCATGAACTGCCCGTGCCGGCGAGCCCGGCCGCCCCGGACCGGATCTCCCGCAACGTGGTCGACGCGATGCTCGGCGAACCCGTGGACGTCGGTCCGTCGACAGACCGCTTCTATCTGGTCTTCGATCTGATCGCACTGGCTCTGGTCGGCGCAGCCGGATGGGGCCTGTCGCGAGCCGTCACCGCCACCCGACGGCGTCAGCTTCCCCAGCAGCGGTTGAGGGCCGCGCTCGGGCTGAGTGTGCGCGCCGGAGCCTGCCTCCTGCTCCTCGCGACGCCATCCGTGATCGGCTATGGCTGGGTCAGCTCGTGGCTGTGGGCGCCCGATCTCACGGTGACCCTGGCCCTGCTGGTCGCACTGCTCCTTCCGACGGCACTGCTCCGACTCCTGCTCCTCCTGCCGGCCACCATGACCCACTTTCGGGCTGCCAAACGCGGCGGTATACGACGCGTCTGGCATGACAGAAGGAACAGGGTGAGGCCTTCGGTTTCATCCTCCTCAACCTGTCGAGCATGCCGCTGGGCTTCGTCGGCGGGCGGAGCAAGCCCTTCGCCCTGACCCAGTCCGACTGTCGTCACCTCGGGCTCACCTGCCTGGACATCCAGAACTCATCGGTGGCCAAGGCCTGGCAACGATTGATGGAGCACCTGAACGTCGCCGCCACGCGCCTGATCGACGACCAGGTCGAGGTCGTCGACACCGTCCAACAGGGCACCATCCAACGGGTGTCCCGGTCGGCTCTCGAGTCGGCGCGTCACGCAGGCGGTCCGATGTCTGCGAAGGCTCGCGCCTACACGATCACCGGGGAGGTGACCGCCGAGGCCGCGGGCCTGGTTCCCTCGCGTACCCAAGGCATCCTGAAGGCGCGTGACGCCATGGCGACGTCCGCGACGCTGTGGACGACCCTGGCCGGGATGCTCGACGAATGCGCCGCCGACGGCTCCGTCCGCCACCTGAGGGAGGCGGCCTCCCTCTGCCGACCGATCACCGAGTCCGAGGTCAGCGTCATGGAGATCCTGGCCGCGCTCTGAAACCCTCGACCCGGTCAGGACGTCGCCGTGGGTGCGGACCCGGGTGGCCAGATGTCGGGGAGCGTGTATCCGGTGGGGTAGGGGTCGCTGGGGTGGAGCTGCCAGCTGGCCCGGCCGGTGACCCAGGTGCGACCGGTGACGGTCGGCAGGACCGCCGGGCGCCCACCGACGTCTGTCGTGCCCACCAGGCGGCCGAGGAACAGGCTGTCGATGATGCTGCGGTGTCGGAACTCCTCGTCGATGGCGAGGTCGCCGCGGGCGTGCAGGGCCGCCATCCGGGCACACGTCCCGGTGCCGCAGGGGGAGCGGTCGAGAATCCCGGTCCAGGTGGCGGGATCCTCCGGCAGGAGTGGCTCCCGAGTGAGCACGACGGTGTTGCGGGAGTCGATACCGGGAGTGCGCGGGCCGGAGTGGAGCATGACCAGGGTGATCTCGCGGACGTCCGGGTTGACCGGATGCGTGACCGGAACCTGTTCTCGCGCAGCCATCTTGACCAGGGCACCGGCGCGGGCGAGGTCGCGGCCCCGAGTGGCGTCGAGGTCCACGCCGCAGTCGGAAGCCTTCGCCTGGACGAAGAACTGGCCCCCGAAGACGACGTCGACCGGAACCGTGCCGAGCTGCGGCACCTCGAGCGGGAGGTCGAGCCCGACGACGAACGACGGCACATTGGCGACCGTGACCGCTGCGACGCGGCCGTCCTCGATCCGGGCCTGTGCGCGGACGGTGCCGACGGCGGTGTCGATAGTGACGTCGAGCGTGGGTCCGGTCGGGGTGAGGATGCCGGCGTCGACGGCGCCGGCGACGGCGCACATCGTGTTGCTGCCCGACATCGGGGTGAAGCCCCCCTGTTCCAGGACGACGACCCCGAAGTCGGCGCCGGGGGTGACCGGCGGCAGCAGCAGCACCGCACACAGGGCGGGGTAGCCCCGTGGTTCGTGCAACAGCAGCTCGCGCAGCGGCTGCAGGTGATCTCGGCAGAAGACGAACCGTTCGGCCATCGTGTCGCCCTCGACCAGGTGGGCGGCGTCCAGGACGACGCGTCCGGGTTCCCCCTCGGCGTGCACCTCGACGGTGCTCACGCGCAGTGCGTTCACCCCCGGGGCACCTGGCCGGCCGCGGTGAGAATGCCGGTGAAGCGCGCCGTCTGCTCGGCCGTCAACGGAAGGAGCGGGGCCCGGGTGGGGCCGGCGGGGTGCCCGACGATATCGAGCCCTGCCTTGATGCCGGCGGCGTAGTCGACCGACTCGAGGAAGTCGCTGATCGCCCACAGGTGCTTCCACTGCTCGCGCGCGGCGGCCAGGTCACCCTTGACGGTCAGGGTGTCCCAGAGCTGGACGGCGAGCTCGGGCACGATGCTCGCGGCACCCCACACTGAACCCTTGGCCCCGGAGGCGATCCCGAAGAAGGTCAGCGTGTCCCAACCGTTGAAGGCAGTGATCCGATCGGTGTGGACAACGAGCAGCTCGGCGAGCGATACGGCGTCCCCCGAGGTGTCCTTCAGGTAGTCCAGGCCGGGGATGTCGCCGAGCTGGGCGAGCTGCTGCGCGGACAGCTGCGTGCCGGTGTGCGAGGGAATGTTGTAGTACACGATCGGGATGGTGATCGACTCCGCGACGGCAGTCAGGAAGGTGACGAGGCTGTCCCAGCCCATCCCGCCGTAGAAGGGCGGCAGCAGCATGATGGCGTCGGCGCCGACGGCCTCGGCGTGCTGGGCCAACGAAACGGCCTCGGCCGTGGCCAGCGCGCCGACGCCGGCGACCACCGGGATCCGGTGGTCGATGGCCTCGACCCAGACGGCCATCGCGCGCCGGTACTCGGCCGGGGTCAGGGTGGCGAACTCACCGGTCGAGCCGGTCGCGACGATCCCGTGCAGGCCTGCGGTGACCAGTCGGTCGGCCTGGGCGCGCAGGGTGTCCTCGTCGATGGCGGAGCCGTCCGGGGTGAACGGAGTGGGGACGGCGGCGATGATGCCGTGCAGGTTTGCGGTACGGCGATTGCTCACGGGGCCAAGTCCTTTCAGAGGAATGATCAGACGGTGAACGGGCTCAGAAGCGGGAGGGGTCGAAGGGGAGGAGCTCGGGGCGCTGGACGCCGCGCAGGACGAGATCGGTGAGCGCCAGGGCGCTGCCGGCAGCGAGGGTGACGCCGAGCATGCCGTGGCCGGTGCTCACGTAGGCGTTGTCCAGGCCCGGGTGGACGCCGATCGCGGGCAGGCCGTCAGGGGTCATCGGACGCATCCCGGCCTGCGGGCGCAGCGGTCCGGTCGGCGGCTGCCAGCCGCGGAGGTAAGACGTCGGTCCACGCAGGATCGCGGCGACCCGGACGTCGTTCACGTCCTCGTCGAGACCCGCGAACTCCATCGTCCCGGCCAGGCGCAGCCGGTCGGTGAACGGGGTCAGAGCGACCTTGACGTCGGACAGGTTGGTCGCGCTGCGCAGCGGCAACGGTTCGACGTCGACGCTGTAGCCCTTGCCCGGGCGGACCGGCAGCCGACGTCCGAAGAGGGCTGACAGCTCACCTGTCCAGGCCCCAGCGGCGAGGACGAACGCGTCGCCTGCGACCGGTCCGGAGTGGGTGCGGACAGCGGTGACCGTGCGCCGTCCCGAGGACTCGCGGGCCTCGATCCCTTGGACGGCGGCGTTCTCGACTATCTGGGCACCCAGTTCGATCAGCCGGGTGTGCAGCGCCTCGACGAACGCCCGTGGGTCGAGATGGCGCTCGGTGGGGAAGAAGATTCCGCCGTACACCTGGTCGGTGAGCAGCGGCTCGTGGGCCCGGACGTCGTCCCCGAGCAGGACCTGGGGGTCGAGGTCGTGCTCGCGGACCAGGTCGAGATTGCGCACGTGGTGATCGACGTTCTCCTTCTGGGTGAAGGCCATCAGTAGGCCCTCGGCGTGCATCTCGTAGTTCATGCCGTCGGCGCGGTACTCGTCGAGAACCTGAGCGGTGTTCAGCGCAAGCCGCAGGTGCGCCAGGAATCCCGCCCGCTGGTCGCGATCGTTGCAGTGCCGCCACATCCGCAGCATGAAGGAGACGAAACGCGGGTCCAGGGAGGGGCGGATGTAGACCGGGCTGTCCCGCTGGAGCATCCACCGGATCGTCTGGGCGACGACTTTCGGGCCCGGGACCGGCATCGCCTCGGCAGGCACGAACCAACCGGCGTTGATCGCCGAGGCCCCCAGTCCGGTGCGGCGGGCATCGAGCACCGTGACCTCGGCACCTTCGCGGGCCAGGTGATAGGCCGTGGTCAGGCCGATGACCCCGCCGCCGATGACCACGATGTGCATCGTGCGCCTCCCCAATGCCCCGCTGGCCGTTGCCTGCTCGCCGGTGGCGTGGCCAGGGATCGCTGTCGGAATCGAGCGCGAATCGTGACCGAAATTGTCATACAATCGCCGTGACACTATGCCCCGCCGCAGCTATGGTCAACCGATTGTCGGTCAACAGTGTCGGGTTCACCCGAACTCGGCACGGCCCGGTCCCTTGAAGGGAAGCGATGATGACATCGGTCAGGATGGGCGCGGCGCTGGTGCTCTCCTCAGTGGCACTGGCGGCGTGCGGTGGCGGCTCGGCCGACACCGGCGGGGGCGACGGGGGTGGCGGCAAGACGCTCGTCATCTCCAGCGACCTGCCGCTGCAGGGTGCGTCGAAGGACGCTTCGGACGCGACGAACAACGCGATCAAGCTGTACCTGGAGCAGGTCGGGAACAAGGCCGGCAAGTACACGATCGAGTTCAAGCCCTATGACGACTCGACGGCGGCCAAGGGCGCGTGGGACGACGCGACGTGTGCCAAGAACGCGACCGACCACGTGGCGAACGTCGACGAGGTCGCCGTGATGGGCACCTACAACTCCGGCTGCGCGAAGATCATCACGCCGGTGCTGAACCAGGACCCCAGTGGGCCGATGCTGATGGTCTCGCACGCCAACACCAACCCTGGTCTGACCAAGACCTGGGACCCGGGAGAGCCGGAGAAGTACAAGCCCACCGGCAAGCCCAACTACGCCCGCGTCATCTCGACCGACGACTACCAGGGTGCGGCGGCGGCGCAGTTCGCGGCCCAGAAGCTGAGTGTGAAGAAGGTCTACATCCTCAACGACAACCAGACCTACGGTCAGGGCGTCGGCAAGGCCTTCGAGGCTGAGGCGAAGAAGGTCGGCATGACCGTGATCGCCAACGAGCCGTGGGACGCCAAGCAGACCAGCTATGCGGCCCTGTTCACCAAGATCAAGGCCACCGCGCCGGACATGATCTACCTGGCCGGGATCTACGACAACAACGGCGGTCAGCTGGTCAAGGACAAGGTCTCGGTGATGGGTGACAACACCCAGACCACGCTGATGGCGCCGGACGGCTTCAGCGGGTACCCGGAGCTGCAGAAGATGGCGCAGGGCGAGGGCATGTACCTGTCCTTCGCCGGCCTGTCGACCGACCAGCTGTTGGCCGGAGGTGGCGCGGGCAAGAAGCTGCTCGACGACTACAAGGCCAAGTACGGCGCCGAGCCGTCGACCAGCTACGCCCTGTACGGCGTGGCGGCGGTCCAGGTCATCCTGGCGGCGATCGAGAAGTCGGACGGCACCCGCAAGAGCGTCAACGACGCGGTCTTCAGCGGCGAGGGAATCATCATCCCGGCTGACAAGTCCGTCATCGGCAAGGAGATCAAGATCGACCCGAAGACCGGTGACACCAGCGCCATCGATATGACCATCCTGCAGATGAAGGGTGGTAAGGAGACCTTCGTCGCAGCCCAGCCCGTCGGCTGAGTGCTCTCGACGAGGATCCCGTGAACGTCACGGTGGGCCCGGCCGCATACCCCGGGCCCACCGTGACCCACCCCTGGGAGAATGGCCGCCGTGGATGTCGCGAGCGCACCGGCCGAGCCGCCTGCCCCGGTCGAGCCGCCGTCGCGGGGTGCTCCTGTGACCCCACAGCGCGAGACCGTCGTCACGCACATCCGGCGGGCCGTCGTCCTGGGCACGCTGAAGCCGGGGGAGAAGCTCCGTGAGGTCCGGCTGGCCGCCGAGCTCGGCGTCAGTCGGCCGACCTTGCGCGAGGCCCTGAACCTGCTCGTCCAGGACGGGTTGCTGGTTCAGGAGCCCTATCGCGGGTTCAGCGTCACCTGTCTTGATACCGTCGCCCTGCGCGACATTGCCCGGACCAGGGTTCCCCTGGACCTGATCGCCATCCGCGAGATCCTGGACGACACCACCGGGCACCGGCTGCAGATCGTCCACGACGTCTGGGACCGGTTCCGGAACCTCACGTTCGACCCCGATCCGCTCGTCCAGCACGAAGCTCACGTGAGCTTTCATCACGGGCTGTGGGTCGCCTCCCAGAACACGATGCTGCTCAGGCTCTGGCCGATCACCGAGGCGCTCACCACCATCGTCCTCGCTCAGGACCAGGCCACCCACGCCGACCCGCAACGGGCACACGATCTCCATCAGGGTCTGGTGAGGGCCATCCTCGACGGCGACCTCGCCCGTATCGAGGACCAGCTGAGTCGGCACACTCTCGACAGCGTCGAGGAACTTCTCAGCGTCCAGGAGCGCTGACCGACCGCTACGGGGTGCCCCAGGGTTCGACCTTCGGCGGTGTGTCCTCCTGCGCCGTTCCGGCTGCGGGCTCCTCAGCGGCGGGGGGTTCCTCCGTGTCGGGTTCGTCTGCCTTCGCCCGCTCCGCCATCCGGCGCAGATCCTCCGACACGCCGGCGAAGGTCGCGCTCAGGGCACCCGCCAACGACGTGCCCACCTTGCGGACGTCGTCCTTGACCGCAGGGTCCTTGGCCGCGGCGCCCAGGGCCTCGACGGCGTCCTGAAGGGCGCCGGCGAAGCGTTTGGCTGCCTCACCGAGCTCCTGCTTGGTCTTCTCGTCGTCCACGTCATGCTGCTCGTCATAGTGCGCCTTCAGCGATCCGCCGAGGGCAGCGAACCGCTCGCCGGTGTCCTTCCAGGCCGATCTCACATCACTCATGACTCAGGCATATGCCCATCGAGCTCAGCGCGCCAGGGCACTTGGCCGTCAGGTGGCGCGGCCGAGGTTGTCCTGCAGGAACTTCATCGCGACCCAGCCTGCCGTCTCGTCCTCCTCGACGAAGGCCTCGAACTCGTGCTCGCGGTCCTGATAGACGTACGGGATGTCGATGCCTCGCCCCTTGAGGGCATCGATGAGGCCCTGGACGCGGGCGCCGTTGAGCTGCCCGCCGACGCTGATGATGTGGAAGTCCGCGCTGGTCTTCCCCTCGACGAAGGGCAGGTAGAGCTCGGTGTCAGCCATAGCGCCGTCCACGGACCAGACCGCCGCGAACATGTCCGGGTACTTCAGGCCGAAGCGCATCGCCCCGTGCCCACCCATCGAGAACCCGACCAGCAGCCGGTACGAAGGGCCGTCCTTGACCCGGTAGTTCTGCTCGATGTAGGGGATGAGCTGCGTGATGAAGTTGTCCTCGGCGGGGCCCGTCTCGCGGTTCTCCCAGCGGCCGGTGGCGTAGCTGTCCGGAGTGACGATGATCGCCTGGTCCAGTACGCCTGCGGCCATGGCCTTGCGCATGGACAGCGCCTTGTCCAGGAAACCGACGTTGTCCTGGTCCTTGCCGTGCAGCGCGTAAAGCACGGGGTAGTCCTTGCAGGCCGAGTAGTAGTCCTCGGGCAGGCTGATGCTGTAGCGGACCAGCGTCTTGGCCCCGTCGTTCGCGGTGAACTCCGTGTCCCGCCGCAGTGGCCCCTTCTGCTCGGACGCGCAAGAGTCCGACGCGCGCGCTGTCTCCGATGGGGAGGGCGACTCCTTCTGGGACGGCGACGCGGGCGTGGACGACGGCGCAGCGGGAGTCTCGGAGGTGGACCGCCATCGGTCGCGCAGCAGGGTGCCCGCCAGCACGACGAGGGCGAGGACGGTGAGCGAGGTGATCATGGCGATGGTTCGTCCGCTGAGGGACCCCGGACCTGAAGAAGACGTCACACCTGAACCCTAACCACCGCTCAGCAGGCCGTCCCACGACCACCGGGGAATGCCCAGTCCGTCGGGGACGTCGTCCGCCGACTCGTGGTAGAGGGCCATGGTCGTCGTGGTGGCCCAGGCGAAGTAGTCGTGCAGCGTCTGCCGCAGTGGCTCGGGTGTGGTCAATCCCACGTCGGCCAGCGCGAGGTCGAAACAGGCGATGGCTCGCTGGTCCATCTCCTCGTGCACGCCATTGCCACTGTGCATCCGCACCACGGAACTCTCGTCGCCGTAGGTGGTCGAGAAGCCGGCCGGTCCACCGAGCGCCTCGGCCCAGTAGGCGGCCAGCCGCTCCCTGTGCAGCGGGTGGAACCCGTGGCTGAACGCATGGGCGACCACCTCGTCGTCCATCACCCGGGAATGCCAGGCATGGGCCAGGCGCAGCAGACCCTCGTCGCCGCCGGCAGCCTCGTACACGCTCTGCATCCCCTGAGCATGCCAGTCTTAGAGCACCAGCCGGCGCAGTGCGGGGTAGGGCAGCGGGCTGATCGGGAACCGTTCCAGGTCAGGCGTACCCGCCGGTCCGATGACCCCGCCGCGCAGCCCGGCGAACGGGGCCGAGCGCACGTCGTAGATGCGGATCTGGCCTCCGGTGCGCCGTACCCTGGCCAGCTCCCGGCCGCCGGCGGCGGGATCCTCCCAATGGTGCACGCTGAGGGTGGAGACGATCAGGTCGAAGGTGCCGTCCTCGAACGGCAGGTCAGCCGCGCCGGCGACGACGGCGTCCGCGCGCTCGCCGAACTCGGCCAGATTCCGGTGCGCCGCCGCGATCATGTCGGCGGCGAGGTCGACCCCGGTGAGGCGTAGATCGCCACGCATCCGCGCCATCTCGACCAGCAGGTGTCCCGGGCCGGTGCCCACGTCGAGCACCGTCGCATTCAACGGCAACTGGGCCACGGCGTCCGCGGCGATGCGTCGGTACGGACGGCGCAACAGGCGCCGGGCCATTCGGTCGTAGCCCTCCGCCCTGCCCTCGAAGGAATGGACGCCATGGCCGTGCCGATGCCCATCTGCGGGATCGTGCGGGTGGTGCCGGTGTCCCGGCAGGGAGATCCGCATGTCAGGCTCCACGGTTGTATGATGCAACTGTTGCGCCCACCGTACGCATGACAGTTGTAGAGCACAACTCTGGAGGAGGCCCGGTGACCGGTGAGGAGCTGCACGGGCAGCTGCTCGAGCTGGTCCGCTCGATCGGGTTCCTGCAGGTCGCCACGGCTGGGGTCGAGGGTCAGGTGTCCCTGTCGGAGCTCTTCACCCTGCACGAGCTGGACGGCGGTGCTCTGGCCCAGCAGGAGCTTGCGGCGCGGCTGCGGCTGGACAAGAGCACGGTCAGCCGCCTGGTGGCGGGGCTGGAGGATCGGGGTCTGGTGGTGCGCGAGCGTCATCCCTCCAACCGGCGCATCGTGCAGCTGTCCATCACTGCCGCGGGTCGGCGCCTGCACCGCGAGCTGGGACGCGCCATGCACGCCCGCCAGTTGCCCGTGCTCGAGGGCATGACCGCCGCCGAGCGGAAGGCGCTCAGCACCGGACTGACGGGACTCCTGCGCGCCCTGCATGAGGCGACGTCTACCTCCGCCGGGCCAGGATCGTCCAGGTCGCCGAGCTGTACGTGACACCACCGGGACCTCGATGGGCGGCGGTGCTCGAGCGCAGCGCATCCAGGCGCCGCGCCCGCTCGGCGGCGTCGAGCCCCGTGAGCATCTGCGAGGTGGTGTTCTCCGTGAGACGGCTTCCGGGCATGACGGACGACGATCTCGCCCGGGACGCCGCACTGGTGGCGTCAGATCTGGCCACGCTCAAGGCATTCCTCGAGCGTCGGTCCGCCGAGGCCCAGCTGGCTGAGGAGGGCTACAGGCCCTCGCGGTGAGCGAACCGGAGGGTGAGCGCCGCAGTGGGGGAGAACGGCTTGGCCCCCAGCGGTTCGCCGGTCAGGGGGTTGTCGTACTCCGCGTGCGCGGCGGCGTGCGGACGGCGCAGGTAGGCCTGGCGCAGCTCCCGGGCGACGTCCCGGTATCCGTGCAGCTCGAGGCCGGTCTCGAGGATGTCCACCGGGAACGGCCAGCTCGGCCCGCGCCAATACCGGGTGGGTAGGAACCCCTCGGAGTCCAGCGGTGCGCTGGGAACCGGGACCCGGCTCCAGAACCTCGCCGGGTCGACCAGGGCATCGACCAGGCGTCCGCGCCGGGCGCCGTCACGGGTCGACAGCAGGGGGAGGAGGCCGGCGACAGTGGGCCGGAGCAGCGGTGCGCCCGTGCGGTAGTCACGGCTGTAGTAGCCGCTGGAGGTGCCCGCCGGGTCCTCGAACCACAGGTCCTCCAGGTGCTCGGCGACCGAGCTCATCGCCACGGTCAGGTCCGCGTCGATCGCCGGTTCCTGGCGCTCACCCCGTGGCAGGTCGTCGGCCATCTCCTGCAGGCAGGTGAAGGCGTCCACCAGGACCGCGTTGAAGCCGACGTCCTCCACCAGCAGCCCGACCCCGCTGGCCTCCACCGCGGGCAGGCGGTACCCGAGGCGGCGGATGTGTCGCGTCTGCCGATAGGCCGCGAGGACGTCGCGGGTGCTGGAGCGCTGATCCGCCGAGACCTCGCGGACGTCGCCGACGACCCGCCGGGCACCATCGATCACGGCTCCGCCGACCCGGCGCCGGAACCGGGCGCCGAGCCCGTCGTCCTTCAGCCAGTGGACGGACATCGCCTCGGCGAGGTCGAGGCGGTTGTCCATCCCCGTCTCGTACGGATGGATCACCACGGCCAGGCCCCTGGTGCCCACCCGCTCGTCGACGGCCCAGCGGCACAGGCGTCGCAGCCCCGGGAAGACCTGGGAATAGAAGGCGGCGCGGTCGTCGGGGTCCAGGTGACGACCCACGACGAGCGCCGATCGCAGGATCAGCGGGGGCTGGGTGATGCCGCTGGTGGTGACCGGCTCCGGGGCCTGCGGGTGCCGCCCGTGCAGGTGCCGCCGGAACGTCCGGCCGTGGAAGTGGGCCTCGTTCGGAAGCATCCCGGAGGTCCATTGAGCCGTCAGGAAGGTCACGATCTCCTGCGCCGCGCGGGGGGCGTCGTCCACCGCGAGGCCCTTGGTGATCACGGCGGTGTCCCAGAGATAGGCGCCGGGGAACATCCGACGGTGCGGCACCGTCAGCCCGTGGTGACGGTGGATCGCGAGCGCATCGTGTGCACCGGCAACCAGCCCGTCCGCGATCTGGCACCCCATGCGGGCGAGTCTAGGTTCCGGGGTTGACTCCCCGGAGCCGGGCATCCTCCGCATCGCGCACCGACAGGGCGGCGTGCTCACGCTGCGTAGCCCGTTCGGGTGCCGTGACGCCGTTTGTGTTGGTGTGTGAAGTGACGTGTCACGATGTGTCGATGCGAATTGCCCTTGCCCCACGAGCCGTCGTGGCGTTCGGCGCCGCGCTGTGTGTGGCGGGCCTGGCCGCCTGCTCAGCCTCGACCCCGTCGTCGTCCGCCCCCTCGCCGAGCAGCGGCTCGCTCGCCGCCGGCTCGAGCATCAGTGCCGGCCCGAGCGTCAGCGCCGGCGCGAGCTCGGCAGCCGGAATCGGTGCCGACCCCGCGGCCGGGACGCCGGCGTCGGCGGCGACACCTGCCGACCCGGCATTGCAGTTGGCGGCGCTGATGGGTCAGCACTCGGTGCTCGCCGACGACATGATGCGGGCCCGGATCCGCGGTGACGCCGACCTCGCCCAGGCAGCGAACGCCGCGCTCGGGCAGAACACCCAGGCCATGGCAGGCGTGCTCCAACCCTTCCTCGACGCGCCGGCCAAGGAGCAGTTCGAGGAGATGTGGGCCGAGCACATCCTGGCCCTGTTCGACTACGCCCGTGGCCACTCGATCAAAGATGCGGCTGTGCGTGAGCACGCGCGCGAGGAGTCGGTGGAGTACGAGGTCGAGCTCGCCGACTACTTCGTCGCGCAGTCGCAGGAGCGCCTCGACCGGCAGGCCGCGCAGAGCGCCGTCCACGATCATGCCGAGCATCTGCTGGCGAACGCCGACGCCTACGCCGCGGGCCGCTACGCCACCGCGGCCCAGGGATACCGCGAGTCCTCCTCGCACAGCTACGACTTCGGGGTGACCCTGGCCCGCGCGCTGATGTCCCCCGCGGCGACCACCCCCCTGGACACCCCCTCGGTGCGGCTGCGTTCGGAGCTGACCCGGCTGCTCGGCGAGCACGCGGCCCTCGTCACCGCGCTGACCCGTTCAGCGGCCGGCAACCCGGTCGACTTCGCCGCCATGGGCGATGCGCTCAACGCCAACACCCTCGACCTGACCGCGGCGGTGGACGCCCTCTTCGGCAAACCGGCCGCGCAGCAGTTCGAGAGGCTGTGGGCCGATCAGATCGACCAGTTGGCCGCCTACAACACGGCCGCCGTGCAACGCGACACCGCAGGCCAGGCACGCGCGAAGACTGCCCTGGCCTCCTTCCAGCAGTCGCTCGCCGACTTCCTGGCCTCCGCCACCGCAAACCGGCTGACCTCACCCGCCCTGGTGCAGGCCCTCGCCGACCACGACACCAGGCTGCTCGCCGGGATGGACGCTTACGCGGCCGGGTCGTTCGAGCAGGCGTACACCCTCAGCGAACAGGTCCAGGGCGCCATGTTCGCCCTCTCCGGGCAGCTGGCCGACGGGGTCGGCGCCACCGTGGCGGCACGGCTGCCGCACGGCGGGTCACACACCGGTGCCGGCGGCATCGCGAGGGCCGCCGGGAGTTGGTGAGGCGCGGATGATCGCTGCCCGCGCCGGTGCAGCCGCGCTGATGGTGGCCGGTCTCAGCGGGTGCGCCGGTGCCGAGGCCTCGGAGCGGGCCACGCCGTCCTCAGCCGCGCCCGTACTGAGCGCTGCTGCCCCGCGGCCGTCCGCCACGCCGTCCGGCGTGCCGACATTCACCTCGGTGCGCCGCTACGACGGCGTCGCCCTGCCGGTGCGGCTGCGCATCCCCGAGGCGGGCGTCGACACCTCCCTCATCCGCCTCGGGCTGACGGCAGAGGGCTGGATCGCAGCCCCCAAGGAGTGGGACGTCGCCGGCTGGTACCAGGGAGGACCGCGTCCCGGCCAGAGCGGGCAGGCCGTGATCGTCGGCCACATCGACTCGCGTTCGGGACCGGCGGTGTTCGTCGACCTGCCCCGGCTGCGGATGGGCGCCGCCATCCGCGTAGATCGTGAGGACGGCACCAGCGTGACCTTCCGGGTCACCTCGCGCCGCCAAGTGGCCAAGGACCACTTCCCGGCGCAGCAGGTCTACGCGCCAACGCTGCAGCCCTCGCTGCTGCTGATGACCTGCGGGGGAGTCTTCGACTCCGCGACCAGCCACTACCGGGACAACATCCTGGTCACCGCGGTTCCGGGCTGATCGCCGATGAGGCTGAGAACGCTCCTGGCCGTGGTGTGCGCGGTGAGCCTGCCCCTTGCCCCGCCGGCGTTGGCCACCACCACCCCGGGCCAGGGCCTCGAGGTGCAAGCCGTCCGGTCGGTCTCCGATCGCGCGGTCTCCCTGGTCCTCGCCGTGCCGACGGCGTCGGCGCGACCGGCGGGGGTGAAGGTGCTCGCGGGGGGTCAGGAGCTGCCCACCGTCGTCGTGCCGGTGCTGTCCGACCGGACGGCGCTCGCGCTCGTGCTCGACGCCTCGGCGGAGGGCGCCCCTGCCCTGCGTGGTGGGGGCCTGTCCGGGGCTGCGGGCTTCCTGCTGCAGTTGCCCTCGAGTGCCCGGACCGCGGTGATCGCCGACCGTAGTCCTCCCGAGGTCGCGGCGGGCTCCACGGTCGGGATCTCCGACGCCCTGTTGGCCACCAGTTCCCTGCGCAGCGCGGGGCAGCGGGCCACCTCCGAGGCGCTCACCCTCGCCCTGCGCGAACTCGCCATCCCTGCCGATGTGCCACCGGTGATCGTGCTCTACAGCACGGCCACCTCGGCGGACGGCGAAACTGCGGCTGCCGTGGCCGAGCGTCTCCAGGCGGCGGGCGCGATCCTCGCCGTGGTCACCACGAGCGCGGACGACGCCTCCTGGCCGGGGGTCGCGACGGCCACCGGCGGCGTGGCGGTCAGGGCGGCGCCCGAGCGATCACTCGAGGCGTTCGAGGCGGTGGCCGAGGGGTTACGGCGGCGCTACACGGTCACCTTCGAACAGCCACCGGCCGGCACGTCCGCGGTGACGCTGCTGGTCGAGGGGGCAGGCGGTGCGACCACGGTCGAGGTCGACCTGTCCTCCGCACCGAGTCTGTCGTCCGCACCGGCTCTGTCGGCGACGCCGTCCGCATCCCCCGGGGCCGCGCCGTCGTCCGGAGGCCAGAACGTAGACGGTGGGCAGGCCGGCGCCGCACCGGGTGTGATCGTGGTCGCCGCGGGCGCCGTGCTGCTGAGCGCCGGGCTCGGGGTGGTGCTGCTGTACCGCCGCAGGGCGCGCGGCCGGAAGGCGTCTGCGGCGCCTCTCGAGCCACCCGCCGAACCGTCCCTGTTCGAGGCCCGCGCCGAGGTGGACACCACCGATCCGGAGCATCAGCGCGAGTTGGCGGCCGAGTACCAGCGGCAGGCGGGTAGCGACCGGGCAGGTGGCCTGGTGGCCCTGGCGGCGTCCGGTTACCGCCAGGCCATCGACGCCTTGGCTCAACGGGTCACGCTGGATCCCGGCAACCCCGCCTTCCAGTACGACCTGGCGGTGGCCCTCACCGGGCTCGCGGAGCTGGACGCCGAACAGGGGTGGACCGCCCAGGCTGCGGCCGGGTACCAGCGCGCCGTCGAAATCGGCGAAGCGTTGATCCAGTCGGACCCTGGCAATCCCGCCTACCGCAGGAACCTCGATCTCGCCCGGACCAGGATGGCGGCGCTGGACCCGGCGTGACCCACCGCGAGGCGGTTGCTCGGTCGGTCGAACGTCCGGCGGGGGACATCGCTCGAGCGGACGATATCGGGCGGGTCCCACGCGGGTCTGGCGCAGATTCCTCCCAGGAGCCCCCAGCCTGGAAAGGTGTTGTCATGGAGCGGGTTGATCCTGCTGACCGCGTTGCCGGTCGTGGCGGTGACCGTGGGGTGGCTCGTCGATCAGCGGACGCAGCCCCGGCGGATGAATCATCGCTACGGGCAGTGCCCGGGCTGTCGGCGTGAGGTGGTGCGGGCCCATTGCGCGGACGGCGCCGACCGGGTCTTCGACGCCGTCCCGTTGCCCTTCGCCGACGAGCATGTCGAGCTGTTCCCGGACCCTGGGGAAACGCTCTTCGTGGCTGCCGATCGCCGGATGCAACAGGTACGCCGCGCGCGGGAGAACAACGCGGGCATCTGGGTCTTCAATCCGAGCCCGGGAGCAGTGTCTCCGCGACCGCAGCACGTTCGCTCCGGTGAGGGTCTGACCCTCCATTTCTGTGCACTGGGCCTGAGGGAGCCGCGCCTGCCCGCCTGGAGGGGCACGGTGTCCTGGGAGATCCCCCGGGGCTAGCGTCGCTCGATCGTGGCTCGGGCGGTGATGAGTGCGAGACTCCAGCTGTGGAGATGACTTGGGCAGGCCTCGTGGACGCCATCGAGCACCGACTCGGCATGTACACGGGCCGGCCGACCTACGAACGGGCGGTGTACCTGGTCGTCGGCTTCGATCTGGCCCAGCCGACCAGCCGTCTGACCGAGCTTCAGGCGAGGATCGCCGGACGCCACTCGATCGGTTCCCTGAGCTGGGAGAGCGTGCTGCTGGCGGAGGCGATCGGTGCGGATGTGCAGACACCGCCGCCGCTGGGCCCGTTGTCCACGGAGGACGACGCGCGGGCGGTCACCGCTCTGGTACGCGAGCTGCGTGCCCTCGACGCCGCCTCAGGGGGAGCCGGAAACCTTTGGTCTTCAACGACCACGGCCATGACCGGGGAGGAGTCCCGCCGGGCCGCCGACTGGATCGGCGGCCCCACCCCACCCCCTCGCCCGCCGACGCCATGATCGGCGACTGTCATTGGTTTCCAACCTGCGGGTGGGGGAGGACCAATGACAATCAGCGATCAAGGAGCCCGCGACGGCGGGGTCAGCCTGCGCGGATGGCGCCTACCGGGGTGGGGGTGTAACCGGGGAAGACGGGCGACCCGGCGGAGACACCCATCCGGCCGACCAGTATCTCGTTGACGATCGCCCGGTAGTCGGTGGTGACGGCCAGGTCTTGCTGCCGGTCGAGGTTGGCGGCGGCCAGGCCAGGCCACCGGCCGTGCACCTTGCCACCGTTGACGCCGCCGCCGAGAAGCAGCACCGAGAAGCCGTGGCCGTGGTCTAGGCCGCCGCTGCCGTTCTGCTTCAGCGGCCGGCCGAACTCGGTGAGCGTCAGGATCGTCACCCGGTCGAAGTCCGGCCCCAAGTCGGCCGCGAAGGCGGCAAGGCCCTGTGCAAGCCCGGACAGGCGCCCGGCGAACGTGCCGCCGGTGCTGTTCGGCGCGCCGAAGTTCTCGTGGTGGTCCCAGCCGCCATAGGGCACGCTCGCCACGCGCAGACCGACGTCGCTCTTGACCATCCGTGCGACGTCCTTCAGTGCCGTGCCCCAGGAGTTGTTGGGGTAGCCCGTGGCAGTGGACGGCGGGATGGCCCCCACTGTCGCCGCCGCGGCCAAGGCACTCCTCATCGGAACGGACGCCTCGGGCCGCTCACCGGTGTGCAGCTGGGTGAACGCCTGCTGCCACAACGGAAGCGGGGTGAACCAGTCGACCTGGAGGTTGACATCGTCCAACCGGCCCGCCGCAAGCGAGGGGTTCGACCCCCGCAGATGGCCGGGGATCTCGGCGTTGCCGAGGGCCACCGCCTCGAACGTGCCGGTCTCGGGCAGCAGCCCGATCATGCGGTTCGCCCAGCCGGTGTGCACTGACGAGCCGGGCGCCGCGCGCTCGAGCTCGTCCATGGCCGTGAAGTGCGAACGGGAGGGCGACGTCTGTCCCACGGCCTGGACGGCGCCGAACTTGCCGGCATCCCACAGTGGATACAGAGGGCCGAGGGCCGGGTGGAGCCCGAACATGGAGTCGACCTTGCGGGCAAGGGAAGCAGGGACGGCGATGTCGGGGCGATTGCGCGCATACTCGGGATCACCGAGCGGAACGACAGCGGACAAGCCGTCCATGCCGCCACCGAGAACGATCGTGATCAGCACATTGCCCTTGGTACCCGCGGTCGCCCCGAAGGCGAGCTGAGCATCGCCCAGGGTGGCGGTGGCCAGGGCGCCCCCGCCGACCATCTTGAGGATGCCGCGGCGGGACAGCTCCAGGCGCCGTCCTTCCTTGCAGCCGCAGGCCTCCTCGTCGGCAGAGCCGTGGGCCCGGGTGGGGATGGTCGAGGTCATGATCTCTCCGGTTCAGTGGGAGCGCCACACGGGGGTCGGCAGGCCGTCATCGGGTCAGGAACGCGCTGGCGTGCATGAGCAGAGCCACGACGGCCTTGGTGGCGTTGTCCTGGGTCTCGCCCGGGGTGAAGGTCCTCGGCAGGTCCTTGCCGGACAGGAGCGTCGCCACCGCGGTGCTCTCGTTCGCCTTCGGGGCACGCCCGAAGAGCCGGGCGCACACCTGCTCGCCGATGGCGGCGGGGGTGGTCGCCGTGGCCGGGGTGGTCAGCAGGGACGAGGGCTTCGGGTAGCCGAAGCCCTTCGGCCACCAACCGTTCAGCATGCTTCTGGCGTTGGAGTACTGCGCGATGGCCTGGCCGGCGGACTGCCAGTCGGCGCCCATGTCCGAGAATCCGTCTGGGGTGGGGCAGGACAGCGGGAAGTGGCCCGCCGCGGTGAGCGACCAGATGAGCTCGCGGAGGGTCTTCGGGTCGGAGCTGGGCAACAGCCCGATCGACCGGCCCACCGCGATCAGGTGTTCCATCGGACGGCGGGTCTTCTGTCCCGCGCTCACCGCGAACTCCGACGAGGCGAACAGCGCCTTCAGAACCGGCACCATCTCGGTGTCGTTGGCCAGATAGACGTTCGCGAGCTGGGAGACCAGAGCCGCCGGCGGGGTGTCGCTGACGAATCTGCGGGCGAGCTTGGTGGCCAAGTACTTCGCTGTGCTGGGGTGGAAGGCGAGGTACTCGTAGAACTCCCGCGCCGCCGTGGCCCCTTCGGCGGCAACGCCGTTCGGGTGGCTGAACCCCATGATCTTGACGGCGCCCACGTAGTGCCGGGCGGGGACGAACGCGACCGTCTTGGTCTTGTAGTCCATCCGCAGACCCGACAGGAGCTTGGCAGCCTCCTTGATGTCGGCCTCGGTGTAGCCGCCGTCCACCCCGACCGTGTGCAGCTCGAGCAGCTCACGGGCGTAGTTCTCGTTGGGGCTCGACCCGGTGGAGTTGGCCAGGTCGAGGTAGCTGAGCATCGCCGGGTGGTTGGCCGAGGCGACCAGCATGTCCTCGAACCGGCCGAGGGCGAACTGCCGGATCACCGTGCGGTCGTAGTCTGCGCGGGAGGCCGCGGCGTCGTCGGTCTGAACGGGCACGTTGAGGTGGTTCGACCAGAAGTCGACCATGACCTCGAACAGCTGACGCCGGCTCCAGAAGGCTCGCCCGAGATGGGCGGCCTGCAGATCCTGCGTGGGGGAGAGCTGCTTGGGGTTGCTCGCGTCGAACTCCGCCTGCAGGGCGGCCATCGACATGCTCAGGGTCGGATACTGCGCGGCGACGGCCGCGCCCTCCGGGTCGACGATCGCGGCCGGGGCCAGCTGCTGGTTCAGCCAGGCCGTGGCCCCGACCCGCTGGATCTCCGCCCGCAGCTGGGGCGTGGCCCCGTAGGTCGCGCGGTTCAGTACCAGTTCCGTCGCCGTGGTGGTGGGCACCGGGGGGATCGGCGTGCTGGCGCTCGGGCTGGGGCTCGCCGACGCGCTGGCACTGGCCGAGGCACTAGCACTGGCCGAGGCACTCGCCGACGGGGTCGCGCTGGCCGACGAGCTGGGGGAGGAGGTAGGGCTCGTCGATGCGCTCGGCGAGGCGCTTGCGCTGGGTGACGTGCTCGGGCCCGACGACGCGGATGCGCTCGGCGACGTGCTCGGGCTGGCCGAGGCGCTGGGGCTCGCCGAGGCACTCGCACTGGCCGAGGGGCTGGCGCTGGCCGACGGACTGGCACTGGCCGAGGCACTGGGGGATGTGCTCGGGCTGGGGGAGGTGCTCGCCGAGGCACTCGGGCTGGCCGACGGCTTCGGTGACGCCGTGGCGCTCGGCGTCGGGCTGGGCCACGCGGTCGGCTGCGGCGGCTTGGTCGTCGGTCGGCCGCGCCCGTGGTGGCGGCGGCGCTTGCGGCGGCTGCCGTGCTTGAAGCCCCTGCCGCGCCGACGGCCCGACTCGAAGTGGGCCAGCTCGATCCCGTCGAGCGGCATGCCCGTCTCGGGGTCGAGGATGATGGAGCCCTTGGGGATCGTGCCGACCTGACGGGCGTAGGCGACGTCGTTGGAGCCGAAGGAGTCCAATGCGGTCTGCCCCGGGCGGCGGAAGGAGTCACCCGCGCTGGCTCCGGGGCCGAGCAAGGAGTCCAGCAGCCCGGTCTTCCAGCCGGCCGCCAGGCTCGCGGCACCGAAGAGCGCGGTGCTCATCGCCGCTCCGGTGAGTGACCGGCGCGAGGTGGCACGTTCAGCCGCTCGCTCGGCGCGCCGTCCGCTGGGCGCCTCACCGACGGCGGACTCGCGGGACACTCGCCGACCGGCGCTCGCCGTGGCGGTGACTAACTCGGGTGCAGGGGACCCCTGCGGTGTCAGCAGCGCATCGAAAGGGTCACTGTCGGAACCGGTCTCGAAGCCAGGACGCTCGTCGTCGAAGAAGGACCGAGGCTCGTGCAACTGAGGCTCCCCGAGAGTTCAGCCGAATACGCCCGGTTGGGCGTGTACGTGAACGTATGGGCACCTGTGTCCCGTCGCCAAGAGTGACGACATAGAGATGACGCCGCCTTGAGAGAGGGTTGATCTTCACGGTCCGTGGCGGCCTGGCGCCGTGGCTCCGAGCCCGGGATCGAGGGCGTTCAGGGGGTTCTGCGTGGGTCGCTGAGACCGGCCACGGTCAGCGCGAGCACTGTCAACACGGCGCAGGAGGCGAAGACCCCGCGGTACCCCAGTGGCGCGGCCGACCCGACCCCGATGATCGGTCCTGAGGCGACGGCGCCGAGCCGGCGGGTGTTCACGAAGAGGCCTGACGCCAGCCCGGGCCGGGGGATCACGCTCTGGAACAGGGTCAGGCCGACCCCCGCGACAACGCCGAAGAACCAGGCGTTGAGCACCTGGAGTCCGGTAGGCGTCCGATCACCATCAGGGCGGGGATCTCCAGCCCCAGGGTGCGGGTGACGAACAGACTCATCACCGAAACCGCGGCGTTGTTCGTGGCCTGGAGCGCGACGAACGCGGCCACGAGCAGAACGACGCCCGCGCGGGAGGCGGGCCGCTCGCCGTCCTCGCTGACACGGCACTGATGTCGGTGCTCCGCTCTACGCTGTGCGGGCACTGTCCCGCACGACACGGAGGTAGACATGACGTCCCTGGAGAACCGCCCGCAGACCGCCCTGGTCGTCGTCGACGTGCAGAACGGCGTCGTCGGAGGCGCGCACGAGCGCGACCGGGTGATCGCCAACATCCAGACGCTGGTGGACAAGGCACGCGCCGAGGGCGTGCCGGTGGTCTGGGTGCAGCACTCCAGCGACGAGCTGCCGGCGGGCTCCGAGAACTGGCAGTACGTGCCTGAGCTGCAGCGTCTCGACTGCGAACCCCTGGTGCACAAGGAGTACGGGGATTCCTTCGAGGCCACCGACCTGGAACAGCGGCTCGCCGAACGCGGAGTCGGCCGGCTGGTGGTCACCGGCGCACAGACCGAGGCGTGTATCCGGTCGACCCTGCATGGCGCCCTGGTCCGCGGCTACGACGCGACGTTGGTCTCCGATGCGCACACCACCGAGGACATGCGCCAGTGGGGCTTCCCGGTGACCCCGGAGCAGTCGATCGCCTACACCAACATGTACTGGAGTTGGGCGGCGGCGCCGGGCCGCACGGGCAGCGTTACCCCCACAGCGGAGGTCACCTTCTCGACGACCTGAGCGCCGGGGCGACACTTGGATGGGTCAGCGGCTGAGGCCGACCGACCCCGTCCGGATCGTGAGATTCCACGGTCCCCGCGGGGACACTCTTCAGGAAGGCACCTCGCATGGCGACCAACGAGCTGGAGCGGCCGTTCTTCGCTCACCTGGCGACCGTGCGGCCGGACGGTGCGCCGCAGAGCAGCGTGATGTGGTTCGCCTGGGACGGCGCGCGGCTGAAGCTGACGCACACGAAGACCGGCAGAAGTCCGCCAACCTCGCCAACGAGCCGCGGGTCGCGCTGTCGATCGCCGACCCGGACGACCCCTACCGCTTCCTCGAGGTCCGGGGCCGGCTCGAGGGCATCGAGGACGACGACGCTCAGGCGTCGTTCTACCGCTCTCTGCAGGCGCGCTACGGCAAGGACAACCCGATCACCGATGCGGACGTGCGCATCATCCTCACCATTCGGCTGGAGGCCTTCGTCACGGTACGGAACGGCAAAGTGGTGTCCGGCTGAGCAGGGTTGTCGTGCTCAGACGTCCCCGCGGGGACGCGTGTCACCGACGACCTGCTCGATGCGTTCCAGGGTCCTGGCCATGTTGCTCCGGGTCTGGCCGCGCAAGGGGCGCACCAGCGCCTTGACCCGCTCCTGGGTGATGTCCCAGCTCTCGCGCACCAGGGTCCCGCCCTCGCGCGCCTCCAACTCGTAGCGCCAGATGCGGCCCCCGACGAACGGCCCGAGGAAACCCAGCGGCGACCGCGATTGCCAGGCGATCCGCCGGTTCTCCTCGAACTCCACGATCTCACTGACCATCGAATACCCGAAGCCCATCCTCATCGCCATGCCGAACCGGTCGCCCAGGCCCAGCCGGCGTGAGCCTTCGGGCGTCTCCTGCACCGTGCCGGAGCCGTCGATGTCGTGGTGGCGTGACGGATCAGCAAGCAGATCGAAGATCTTCTCGGCGGGGGCGGCGATGAACCGCTCGACCGAGTCGACGTCCGAGGAGCTCGACCGCGGGGGAGTGCCGGGAGTCGTTCCTGAGGAGGTGGACATGTCCGCACCGTAGCCGGGCCCCCGCCGGTGCGCTGCGCGAGGACAGACGTCACGGGCCGCGGGTGCGGGCAGGGCGCGTAGTCTGGCAGGTGGCGCTCGAGACCCTGGTGACCGACGTCCGTATCGTGCGGACTCTCCCAGTGACAAGGCCAAGGACATGCCATGAACCCACTGATCGCTCTCGGAATTCTCGTCATCATCGCTCTGTGGCTCCTGGCCTCGAGCGTGCGGATGGTCCAACAGTACGAGCGGGGCATCGTGCTGCGATTCGGCCGCCTGCAACCTCACCAACGGGGCCCCGGGCTGCAACTGATCGTGCCGATCGCCGACCGGCTGATCAAGGTCTCGCTGCAGACCGTCGTGATGGGGATCCCCGCCCAGGGCGCGATCACCCGCGACAACGTCACGCTGACCGTCGACGCCGTGGTCTACTACCGGGTCATCGACCCGGTGAAGGCGATCATCAACGTGCGGGACTACCCGATGGCCGTCTCCCAGGTGTCTCAGACATCCCTGCGCTCGGTGATCGGCGGCGTCGACCTCGACACGCTGCTCTCCGATCGCGAGAGCGTGAATGCCGAGCTGAAGGCGGTCATCGACGCCCCGACCGAAGAGCCGTGGGGCCTGCACATCGAGCGGGTCGAGGTGAAGGATGTCGCGCTGCCCGAGGGGATGAAGCGGTCGATGTCCCGCCAGGCCGAGGCCGAGCGTGAACGCCGCGCCCGCGTCATCGCCGCTGACGGAGAGTTCCAGGCCTCCACCAAGCTCGCCCAGGCGGCGCGGGTGATGGGTGACACCCCGGGCGCGCTCCAGCTGCGGCTGCTGCAGACCGTGGTGGACGTCGCCGCTGAGAAGAACAGCACCCTGGTCATGCCGTTCCCCGTCGAGCTGCTCCGCTTCTTCGACCGGGTCAACGGCACCGACCAGGTCCCCGCATCCACCGGGAGGGCCGAACCCCTCGGCCGCATCGATTCGGCGTCGTCCGAGGTGACCCCCGAGATGCTCAGCGTTCCGGCTCAACTCTCAGAACATCCGTGAGCGTCGGCAAGGGGATCGTCACAGCGGTGAGCACGGCAGCGGACGAGGTGCTGCTGATCTCGGCGCTGGCCGGGTTCGTGACCCTGCACGCCTGTCCCCGCGCACCGGGGCGCTGCTCAGCGACGGGTGAGGCCGGGCACGGCGTCCGGGTCGGTGAGCACGGTCTGAGCCAGGTCCACCAGCTTGCGGTTGTGGTTGCGCGCGTACCCGCGCAGCAGATCGAAGGCGCGGTCGACGTCGACGCCGTGGATCCTGGCCAGGGCCCTTGGCCTGCTCGATGACGATCCGGCTGTTCAGGGCCCGCTGCAGCTGCTCGGTGAGGAGCTCGCCGCGGTGGATCGCACGCTCCTGAAGAAGGCCGATCGTGGCGATGTCCCCGAGCGCCTGGACGACGCGCAGGTCGTCGCCTTCGAGGCCACCGGGCTCGGTGCCGAACAGGTTCAAGGCTCCGATCACCTGCGAGCGCAGCCTCATCGGGATGGCATGCACGGACCGGAAACCCACGGCGCTCGCTCGTGGCGCGAAGAGGGCCAGCGGTCGGCGGACAGACGCAGGTCGGCCACGACCACCGGGGCGCGGGAGACGTACGCGTCCAGGCAGGGGCCCTCGTCATGTTGCACCTGGAACAGCTCCAGCAGCTTCGTCTGCTCGTCCGAGGCGGCCATGAACTGCAGCCGGCCCTGGGCATCCGCAAGCAACAGTCCGACCGCCGCGACGTCCACCAGTTCCGCGGTACGGGTGGTCACGATCTGCAGCGGGAAGGCGAACGCCGCCTCGACCCCCACGGCGTGGGCGGACATGGAGAAAGCGGGCCAGCCGAGTCCCGTCCGGTCCGACAGATCGGCGCCCAACACCGGCCGGCGCGTGGCGAACGCCTGCACCGACGGGCCTTCGCCCACGGTGGACTGCATCTCGTCGAGGACGCCGTACATCCGGTCGGACGCCGCGGCCACGGCCCGCACGCCGTCCCCGGTCTCCACGGTGACCACGGCACCCGATGTGGGCACCGCACGCACGCTCGCGGCGCAGAGCCTGAGCAGCCAACCGCTCACGGCCGCCGGCTCGACACCGGAGGGAAGGGGTTCGGCGGCGATCAGTGTACGCACCCGGGCGTCTCGTGCGATGCGGTCGTCCGCCGCGCCACCGGTTCTGAGCCGACCCCTCGTCGTCACGGCACGCCCTCACACGCATCAGGCGCTACCGGGTCTGGGGCAGCTCGGCCGCTCTGCAGCCGGACGTAACTCCATCGACCGGTGACCGCGAACCGCTTCAGTCGCGGAGGCGATCCTCGACCAACAGATGGCTGTCGTCGCGGATCAGCGCGCCGTCGCCGGCCAGGGCAGGCGTGAGGTCGTGCCCGTGGTGTCCGCAGAAAACGAGTTCGAGGCCGCTCCTCAGCCGCGCACGCACGTAGGCCTGGGACGTGCAGCCAGGGCTGTCGCAGCGGTCGAAGGGGGTCAGCGCAGCGAGGACGTCGACGGTGGGCCTCCGATCGCCGGCGGGGGCGTCGAGTAAAGCGGTGGACGGATCGGAACCAGTGTTCACGACTGCGACAACCGTGCGGACGGGCCGGAAAGTCCCGGATCCGGTGGCGACCGCTCACCGCATGCCCGCCGCTCAGGACTCACGGCGGGGTCATTTCGCGCCCTGGGGGAGCAGACTCGGGGCAGGAGGCCTCATGGACACGGAGCACGTCGACAGGTCGCACGACGCTGAGGGCCTCGCGGGTCTTGGAACACGCCCCTGGCTGACCAGTTACGCCCCCGGGGTTCCGGCGGACGTGGTGGAGTCCGCCGAGACCCTGGCGCAGATGCTCGAGGTGAGTGCCGCCCGGTACGGCAGCCGGGTCGCCCTCGACTTCTTCGGGGCCACCACGAGCTATACCCAATTGGCCGACCAGGTCGCCCGCGCCGCGGGGGCGTTGCGGGCCCGGGGGGTGCAGGCCGGCGACCGGGTGGCCCTGGTGCTGCCGAACTGCCCGCAGCACGTGGTGGCCTTCTACGCGGTGCTCCGCCTCGGAGCCGTCGTGGTGGAGCACAACCCGTTGTACACCGCGAGCGAGCTGCAGCATCAGCTCGCCGACTGCGGCGCCACCATCGTGATCTGCTGGGACAAGACCGCGCCGCTGATCGACAGCCTGCGCGCGACGACAGCCGTCCAGACCGTGCTCGCGGTCGCCCTTCCCCGGGCGCTGCCCTGGCGGATGCGTCTCGCACTGCGCCTACCGGTGCCCAAGGCGCGGGCGACCCGTGCCGGCATGACCGGCCCGCTGCCACCTGGCGTGCTGGGCTGGGAGGATTTCGCCGCCTCGGCCGCGCCGCTCGAGGAGGCGTACCCGCACCCCGATGCCGGCGACGTGGCGCTGCTGCAGTACACCGGCGGCACCACCGGCACCCCGAAGGGCGCGATCCTGACGCATCGCAACCTGCGGGCGAATGCTCAACAGGGGCGGGCCTGGATGCCGGGGCTGAAGGACGGCGAGGAGACGGTCTACGCGGTGCTTCCGCTCTTCCATGCCTACGGCTTGACCCTGTGCCTCACGTTCGCGATCAGCATCGGCGCCACCCTGGTGCTGCTGCCCCGGTTCGATCTCGAGCAGATGCTCGCCGCGATCCGGCGCCGTCCGCCCACCTTCTTGCCGGCGGTGCCGCCGATCTACGAACGGGTGGCCGCCGCAGCCCGGGAGCGCGGCATCGATCTCACCTCCATCCGCTACGCGATCTCCGGCGCCATGGCCCTTCCCCCCGCAGTCGTGGAGCAGTGGGAGTCGGTCTCCGGAGGCCTGCTCGTGGAGGGGTACGGGATGACCGAGACCTCGCCCGTCTCCCTGGGCAATCCGGCGGCGCCGAGTCGTCGGCCGGGAACGGTCGGTGTGCCCTTCCCCTCCACCTGGATTCGGATCGTCGACCCCGACGACACCCTGCAGGACGTCTCGCCCGGTCAGGCCGGTGAGCTCCTGATCCGCGGGCCGCAGGTGTTCGCCGGGTACTGGAACCGGCCCGAGGAGACCGCGTCGGTCCTGCTGCCCGGTGGCTGGCTGCGCACCGGCGACATCGTGGTGGCGGACGACGAGGGCTTCGTGCGCATCGTCGACCGGATCAAGGAGCTGATCATCACCGGCGGGTTCAACGTCTACCCCTCCGAGGTGGAGGAGGTGGTGCGCGAGCTCGCCGAGGTCGACGAGGTGGCCGTGATCGGCGTGCGCGGGAGTGGCGACACCGGTGAGGAGATCGTGGCGGTCGTCCTGCCCACGGCGGGCATGACCGTCGACCCCGAACAGGTCCGCGCTCACGCGCGGGACCGGCTGACCGGCTACAAGGTCCCCCGCCGGGTGGTGATCGTCGAGGAACTGCCGCGGTCGCAGGTAGGCAAGGTCCTGCGCCGCGTCGTCCGCGACCGCCTCGAGGCGATCGACACCTTCGACCCTCACTGAACAGGTGGACGGCAGGTGGCGTTGATGACTGGCACCACGCCTATGGGCGCACAGGACGCACTCTGGCTGACCATGGACCGGCCGAACAACCTGATGGTGGTGGACAGCGCCCTGGTGCTCGCCGAGGTGCCGGAGCTGGACGCCGTCCGGTCGGTCTTCGCCACGGCGGTGGACCGCTTCCCGGTGCTGGGCCGGCGCGCGGTTCGGCATGGTCTGGGGTGGGCCTGGCAGGACGACTCGGGGTTCGACATCGCCGGGCACGTGCGCCGGGCCGCGCTCGGCGAGGGCCAGGACATGGCCGCCCTGCAGCGGTTCGTGGGGGAGCGGCGCGCGGTCGCCCTCGACAAGGGTCGGCCGCTGTGGGAGGCGTTCCTGGTCCACCCGCTCCGGCTCGACGACGGATCCGAGGGCGCGGCCGTCGTGGCCCGCTTCCACCACGCCATCGCCGACGGCATTCGGCTGACCCAGGTCATGCTCAGCCTGCTGGCCGACCACGGCGAGGAGGTGCCGGACGTCGCCGCACGCCCCGTGGAGAAGGAGCCCGGCCTCGTGGCCAGGGCGCTCGGGTCAACCGTCGGTGCAACGATCGGGCTGGCCCTCGCCGGGGTGCACGGGGTGGAGCTGGGCCTGGACCTGGTCCGACGCCCGGGCCGGTGGGTGGATGCCTTCGAGTCGCTCGGCACGGGCGACCACCGGGTGGCCAACGACGTCTCCGCGGTGGCCACCCTGATCTTCGGGGGGAGTCCCCGGACCGTCTGGACCGGGAAGCCCGGCACCGCCAAGGCGATGGCCTGGTCGCGGCCGGTGCCGTTGGAGGGGATCAAGGCCGTCGGTCGGGCCCATGGGGCGACGGTCAACGACGTCATCCTGACCGCCATGGCCGCGGGCCTGCGCCGGTACCTGGCTGCGCACGGCAGTGAGGCCGAGGAGGTGCTCTGGATGGTTCCGGTCAACCTGGTGCCGTTCGCCGACAACCTGCCGGCCGAGCTGGGCAACCACTTCGCCCTGGTCTGGCTGCCGATGCCCCTGGGCAGTGCCGATCAGGTCACCACGCTGCAGCAGATGCGGGCCTCGATGGATCGGATCAAGCATTCCGACGAGGCGATACTCACCTTCGGGCTGCAGCGCCTGGTCTCCCTGACTCCCCGACAGGTGGCGTTCTTCGTGACGAACTTCTTCGCCAACAAGGCCGTCGGGGTGCTTACCAACGTGCCGGGACCCCAGGTGCCGATGACCTTCGCGGGCGCCCCGGTGACGCAGGTGGTCGGTTTCGCCCCCTGCTCGGGTGACAACCCGATGACCGCGACGGTCCTCAGCTACAACGGCGCAGTCACCATCGGGTTCGGCACCGACGCAGGCCTGGTGCCCGATCCGGGGTTGCTGGTCGATCTCGTCGTGGAGGAGCTCACATCGATGCGGGTGAGCTGAAGGCGTCGTCGCGAACCACTACCTGCGATCTCGGGGTGATCTTCGGGGTGTTGGGGTGCGGTGTCGGCGTCAGCGCGCGTCCAGGCCGCTCAACACCTCCGCCGGCGACCAGCGACCTGCGGGGTGGGTCTGCACGGCGACCGCCTCCGGCCAGGCGGAGGTCATGGCGGCCATCGCCCGGTGAATGCCCGGATCGGCGTCGGAGACCTGCGGGCCCTGGCGCGCGGCGAGCCGGGTCAGGCACACCTCCTCCGGTGCCTCGCAGCGCAGTTCGGTGATCGCCGCGGCGTGCGCCGTTGCGCACTCCCGGGCTCGGGCCCGGACAGCCGGGTCAGTCCAGGATGCGTCGAGCACGACGCTGACGCCGGCGCTGACGGCGATCGCCGCCCGGCGCAGGAGCTCGGCATAGGTTGCCCCGGTGTGCTCGGGGTGGTAGATGCCCTGCCCGTAGGCGGCGGGGGAGGGGGTCAACGGATCGAGCCCGGCGAGCTCCTTGCGCACCACGTCGGAGGAGATCACCGACCAGTCCCGGGTCTGGTCCGTCCCGGTGATCGCTTCGGCGACAGTCGATTTGCCGGCTCCCGGCAATCCGCCGACGAGGACCAGATGCACCCGGCCGTGCTGCAGGTGTCGATCGGTGAGGGCGAGCAGAGTCCGGGCCCGGGAGGCGGCGTCCGGCTCGCCCTGCTGGTGCCGCAGACACTCGACCTTCGACCGCACGAACGCGCGGTAGGCGATGTAGTGGTGCTCGAGGGTGCGTGGGTGGGTCTCGGCGTCCAGCTGCCGGTAGCGGTCGACGAGCAGGCGGGCCAGCTCGGGAGCGCCGTGCAGTTCCAGGTCCATTGCCAGGAAGGCCAGGTCGACGAGCACGTCCCCCCGACGCAGCCGGCGGTCGAACTCCAGGCAGTCCAGGATCCGCGGCCCGTCGTCCAGGCAGAAGATGTCGTCGGTGAGCAGGTCCCCGTGACCGTCGCGCACGAGGCCGGCCAGCTCGCGCTGATCGAGCAGGCGGTGGCGGCCTCGCAGGTACTCCACGGCGGTGGCGTGCACCTGGTCGAGAAGCGCGGCGTCGACGATGCTGCCGGCGAAGGCGCGCATCTGCTCATGGCCCTCGTCCCACAGTGCCCCCATGGTCGCCACCAGCCCGTAGCCGTGCACCGGGTCCTCGGCGGCATGCATCGCGGCCACCTGCCGGGCCACCGCGCGCACGCAGTTCTCGGCGGCGCCGCCGTGGGCGAGGAGCCCGGAGAGCCGCCGCCGCTGGGGCATCCGCCGCATCACCACCACGGGTTCGCCCGGGCCGGGGATCCTCTCCTCGATCTGGTCAGGCGGCAACTCGTGTACTCCGAGGTAGACGTCCGGGGCCAGACGACGGTTGAGCCGCACCTCCTCGTCGCAGTTGTGCCGACGCAGCTCGCGGGTGGACAGGTCGACGAACGGCAGCCGCACCGGCTTCTTGACCTTGTACGCACGGTCCCCGAGGAGGATCACCACACTGGTGTGGGTCTCGCGCAGCGCAGCGAAGGGCTCATCGTGCAGCAGATCGGGGTCCACGTCAGCCATCTCCTTGGGGGAGCAGTCCCGCCGCCTGAGATGTCGCCGGAGCACCACGAGTCTGGTGGCGCAGTCGCCCCCGGGGCCAGTGCGAAACGTCCTCGCTGACCCGAACCGGCCCTGGAACTACCCCGCTCGTACGGTGTCGGAGTCAGGCTGCGGCAGCGCGATCGGGTCCTGCCTGGCCAGACTGAACGTGCCGACCTGCTCGGCCGGCGATCGCTGGGTGAACCAGACCACGGCGAACCAGAGAGGAGGGGCCAGCTGTCGAACTGGAAGGGCAGCCCTGCGGTCGGCAGCTGCTGGAAGACTCGGCAGGAGGCGTCAGTCGGCGAGGTCGGCGAACAACGCGGTGCTGAGGTACCGCTCCCCGAACGACGGGATGACCACGACGATCAGCTTGCCTGCGTTCTCGGGGCGAGCCCCGACCTGCAGCGCGGCCCACAGGGCCGCGCCCGAGGAGATGCCGACCAGCACACCCTCCTCGACCGCCGAACGCCGGGCGGTGGCGAAGGCATCGTCGCTCGCCACCTGGACGATCTCGTCGTAGATCGTGGTGTCGAGGACCTCCGGTACGAAGCCGGCCCCGATGCCCTGGATGGGGTGCGGCCCCTTGGCCCCTCCCGACAACACCGGCGAGGCGGCGGGCTCGACCGCGACGATCTTGACCGACGGCTTGCGCTCCTTGAGAACCTGGCCGACGCCGGTGATCGTGCCGCCGGTGCCGATGCCGGCGACCACGATGTCGACACCGCCCGCCGTGTCCCGCCAGATCTCCTCGGCCGTCGTCCGCCGGTGGATCTCGGGGTTGGCGGGGTTGGCGAACTGCTGCGGGATGAAGTACTTCGGATCGGATTTGGCCAGATCCTCGGCTCTGGCGATAGCGCCGGCCATGCCCTCCGGGCCGGGGGTGAGGATCAGCTCCGCGCCATAGGCGCGCAGGATCTGCCGGCGTTCGCGGCTCATCGTCTCCGGCATCGTGAGCACGATCGGGATCCCCCGAGCGGCGCAGACCATGGCCAGGGCAATGCCGGTGTTCCCGCTGGTGGGCTCCACCACGACGGTGTCCGGACCGATCAGCCCGGCCTGCTGCGCGGCATCGATCATCGCCACCCCGATGCGGTCCTTCACGCTGTGCGCGGGGTTGTAGAACTCCAGCTTGGCCACGATGTCAGCGCCGACGTCCGCCCCCAGCCGGTTGAGCCGGACCAGCGGTGTGTTGCCGACCAGCTCGGTGACGTCGTTGGCGATGCGCGGGCTGTCTGACATGGGGTGAACCTCCGGGGCCGGGTCGTCTGCGATCGGTGCGCGGGTCGATGGCACGATCGCACGGGCGAACATCGGCCATATCGTCTACTAAAATGATAGGCGATAGCAAGGTGGGCCCACGCGAAACCTGCTCATGCTCCGCAGGGGTACACGTTTGCGGGCTGGAGGAGCCCGATGCGTGTACCCACGCGGAGCATGAGCAGGTTTCTGGGGGTCAGCCGGTGGGGAGCAGCTCCTCGTCGGTTGTCAATTGAGTGCGCAGGGTGTCCAGCGACTGACTGATCAACCGCGAGACATGCATCTGCGAGATCCCGAGTTCGGCCGCGATCTGGGACTGGGTGAGCTCGTGGTAGAACCGCAGACCAACGATGTGCCGCTCCCGGGACGGCAACAGCGGCAACAGGTCCCGCAGCACCTCGCAGGTCTCCACCTGCTCGTACCCCGGCTCCTCCTCGGCGAGCCGATCGGCGAGCGTGGCGCCGGTCTCCCGGGCCAACGGACCCTGCAGCGAGGTGGCCGCATAGGCCATTCCCGCCGAGATCCCCTGCCGGACGTCGTCCTCGGTGGTGCCGAGGTCGGCAGCCAGTTCGGCTGCGGTCGGCTCTCGCCCCAATTCCTGGGTGAGCCGCTCGGCGGCCGAGCGCAGATCGGCGCGCATCTCCTGCAGCCGTCGCGGCACCCGGACGTTCCAGCCCTTGTCCCGGAAGTGCCGGCGCAGCTCACCGGTCACGGTCGGCGTGGCGTAGCTGATGAAGCTCGCCCCATGGGCGGGGTCGAACCCGTCGATGGCCTTGATCAGGCCGATCGCCGCGACCTGGCACAGGTCCTCGACCGGTTCCCCGCGGTTGCGGAAACGCCGGCCCAGGCTCTGGGCGTAGCGCCAGTGCCGTTCGATCAGCGCCGCCCGCGCCTGCTGGCGATCGGCCGGGCCGCCGGAAGCCATCAGCGCGAACAACTGCTCGTCACTGCGTGTGATGATCTCGGAGCTGTCTGAACTCTCAGTGCGTGTGGGGTCGGCGGAACGGGTCAGGGGCGGGGCCAGGGTGAGATGGGTGGTCGACACAGCGGTGCTCTCCTCATATGGAGAACCAACGGGAGGACCGGCCGCAGCACCGTCGGGTCAGGCCGACGTCGGTGCTTGAACGGGCGGAATCCCGGGAACGCCTGGCACCCTGCTTCTGGAGCGCCCAGGCGGACGAAACGGAGCAATCGCGGCTCCTGAAACGACGTTAGGTGTCATCCGCGCAGTCCGCAACCGCAGATCCTGCGGTCGCGGTCGCGCTGGGATATGGGTGAGAATGCCTCCCGGGCCGGGCAGTACGCTGACCCAGCACCTGTCCCATGACGATGTAGGCCAGCCCGCTCCGCCCTGTCGATCGCCACCGGGGGTCATCTGTGTCCGATCCGAGGGAAGAGCACGACGACCTCGCGACCGTAGAGATCGAGCAGTCCGAGGGCCAGGTGGTGGCCACTGTGCTCGGTGAGGTCGACATCTCGAACGCGGACGACATCTACCGCCGCCTCGTCGGTGCGTCGTCGGGCGCCGGCACGCTGACGGTCAATCTCTCCCGCCTGTCGTTCCTCGACAGCGCCGGGATCGCCGGGCTGGACCGCCTGCACCAGGACCTCGGCGGAGGGCCGACCCGACTGCAGATCCAGGCCGGGCCGGGCAGCGTGGCCGCGCGGATCCTCGCCCTGGCCGGCATGGATCAGGTGCTGCCGATGACCCGGGAGGCCTCAGCCGGCTGAGCTGCGGCGGCGACCACCGCCCACACCCGGTAGCCGAACACGTAGTCCTCGACGCCCCAGTCGTCAGCGATCCGTTCGACCAGCCGGAACGCCGCGTCATCGGTTCCTGGGTTCGGCGGGGGCTCGGCCGCGCTGTCGGCGATCGCGACCCTGATCTGAACCTCGTCCGCCCACAGTTCGAGCTCCAGCACCTCCCCCGGATCCGTGCGGCCGACCGCGTTGCTGACCAATTCGCTGGTGAGGAGTTCGACCAGTTCGACCTGGCTGCGATACCCCCAGGTGAGCAGCAGCGTGGAGACCAGTCGGCGCGCGGCGCGGGGTGCCGCGTCATCGCCGGGCAGCATGGCCCGGGCACTCCAGCGCGGGGCAGGTGCCGGGGTCACCTGATCGGGGGTCATGCGATCGCCTCGTCTGGGTCGCCGTTCGGATCTGGCCGGTTCTGCCAGGTGATCAGCACGCCGTCGCGGTAGCGGGTCAGTCGCACGTCGGCCGGTTCGCCGGCGGGGCCATCGGTCAGCCGGGATACATGGCCGGCCAGGTCCACCTGGGCCCCGGTCTCCCAGACCTGAAGGCACGCCCCGAACAACCCACTGACGAGGGTGTCGGGGAAGAGCTCGATCAGCCGTCGCCCGATCAGGTCCCGCGGATGGGCGCCGCGGGACGCCGCCGGGTTGAGGTGGCGCAGCACCAGGTCCTCGACCGTCCGGTCGCGTCCGATCACCATGTCGCACAACAGGATCGGCTGCCACAGCAGATCGAGCAGAGCCAGCACCGGATCGGATCGCTCGGCAGGCCGGACGGCGCCGCGGGTGCGGATGGAGGTGGCACCGGCGGCCAGCCGGGGCAGGGTGGCTGCCACGGCTCGGGCCAGCCCCTCGACGTCGCGCCGGTCCTGGGGGCCGAGGGTGTCGCCGTCCGCGGGCCAGGTCAGCGCCAGGACGCCGCGGTGCCCGCCGTCGTGCGGCAGCGGCAGGATCGCCGCCGTCCGCCAGGGCTCGGGCAGGCCGAGACCGAGCATGGCCGAGCGGGCCGGGTCGTCGTCCTGCCACCACCGGGACTCACCGGTGCGCGCGGCCAGGCAGACCGGCAGCGGCACATCCACCGGAACCCGCTGCCACCGGGCGGCGACGCCGGGGGCGATGCCCGAGCTGCCCAGCAGCACCAGGGCGCCGCTGACGTCGACCCCGGCCAGGGCGACGGCGCTCGGCGGCGACTCCGCCAAGGCCGTGGTCACGGCGGCGATCACCTCGTCGGCGCTGCGCGCGCTCAGCAGGTCCGAACGGATCCGGGCCCGCCGCGCCCGGGCTCGGACCTGGCTGGCGAAGGAGGAGTCGCCGCCGGCCTCACGCGGCCAGCGGTCCAGGGAAGAACGACGGACGGCGGCCTCCACGGCCCGCGGGCTCGCTGCAGCCGGTGCGGCTGGGCTGGGCGCGGGTGGTGTCGGTGGGGCGTCGGGTCGGGCCGAGGTGGCCACCAGGGCCGAGGCCACGTCGGCGAGTTTGATGTTGGCGTGCTGCGACAGGGTGGTCAGCCGGGTGAAGGCGTCCTCCGGGGTGCAGCCGTAGCGCTCCATCAACATGCCCTTGGCCTGCTCGATCAGGGCGCGGCTGCGCATGGCCTGGCGCAGCCCGTCGAGCTCGTCACGCAGCCGGTCCACGGTCGCGGCCAGCGTCGTGGCGACCGCCTCAGCAGCCGCCTCGGGCGTCCCTCCGGTGGTCGATCCGGTCACCGGTGTGCCGCCAGCCGCAGGTCCAGGCTGGTGCCGTGGTCGCCACGGGTGACCACGAGGTGCTCGGACACCGCCCCGATCAGCCCCAGGCCGCGACCACGACCGGGAGTGCCCCGCCCGCTCTCGCGCCAGCGCCCGGTGTCGCGCACACATACGTCGACCCCGCCGTCGGCCGTCAGCTGGATCTCCACGTCGATCCTGCCGCCGACGCCGACGCCGACGCCGCCGTCGATGCCGGCCTCGATGCCGGCGAAGGCGTGCTCCACCGCGTTCGCGCACGCCTCGCCGGTGGCCAGCAGCAGATCGGCGGTGCAGGCCTCGTCCAGGCCGGCCCTGGCCGCCCACTGGCGCAGCTGCGCCCGCAGGGTGGACAGCTCGCGCGGATCGGCCGACAGCTTCCGATGGAAGCGCGGCAACGTCGCCGTGCCCAGGGTGGCGATCAGCAGGGCGATGTCGTCGCGGAACGGCGGGTCGCCCGCCAGCGCTGACAACAGGGCGTCGCTCAGCTCGGCCTCGTGCAGGCCGTGCAGGCTGGCCACCTGGGCGACCAGTTCGTCGATACTCTCGTCGATGATCCGCCCGCGACGCTCGATCAGACCGTCCGAGTAGCAGATCAGGAGGGTCGGGGGGTCGACCCGCAGCTCGGCCAGCGGCCGGGTGCCCCCGTCGCGGCGTGCTGCGAGGGGAACCCCGCGGGCCTGGTCCAGGCGGTGCACCACGCCCGCCTGATCGAGCAGCATGGCCGGAGGGTGTCCGGCCGAGGAGTAGCGCAGCACGCCGGTGCCCGGGTCGTAGTCGAGGTAGACCAGGGTGGCCAGAATCGCGCCGGGCACCGAGGCGGCGAAGGCGTCGAGCCGCTGCAGCACCTCGGCAGGGTCGGCCGAGTGAGGAGCCAGCGCGGCGACGGCGCTGCGCAGCTGGCCCATCGCGGCCGCCGCGGCCACCCCCCGGCCGACCACGTCGCCCAGCACGATGCCCACCCGGCGCCCCGGCAGGTGCAGCACGTCGTACCAGTCCCCGCCCACGTCGAGGGTGGCGCTACCGGGGAAGTACCGGGCGGACGCCGTCACCCCGGGGATCTGTGGCAGGTCACCGGGCAGCAGCGCGTGCTGGAGCGTCGTGGCGACGTCGCGCTGACGCTCGTAGAGCTGGGCGCTGTCCAGAGCGAGTGCCGTGCGGCCGGCGATCAGCGAGATCAGCAGCACGTCGTTCGGCTCGAACGGGGGCCGGGGGGCGAACCGCTCCAGCACGAGGTAGCCGATCACGGACCGCCGTGCGGTCAGCGGGACGGTCCTCCGTAGCGGCGAATCATCTTCGGCCACAACGGAATCGGCGTCACCGTGGCAGGTGCGGGCGAGGTGCACCCGCCGGGGGGTGCGCGGGTCCTCCTCGGTCCGGTCGATCCGGACCTGGTCGGCGAACCGGGGCACCAGCAGGTCGGTCAGCCGCTGCATGGAGTCGGCCGGGTGGGTGCTCGCCGTCAGCACCGCTCCGACGTCGGCCAGCAGCGAGGCGCGCAGTTCGGCAGCCTCGGCCCGGGCGCGTTGTGCGGTGGCCACCTCGAGCAGCAGGGCCCGCTCGACGGCTTCGGCCACACGCTCGGCGACGGTGGCGATCAGCTCGCGGTCGGTCGGCGCGAACGGATGTGGTGCGCTGTAGGCGGCGGCGATCGCGCCCAGCGTGCCCCGGGTGCCTCGCATCGGTGCCGCGGCCCAGGCCTGGTCGCCGGAGATGCTCCGGGTCGCCGCCAGCGGCGGATAGGCGGCCTCGATCTCGGCGACGGTGCGCTGGTAGTTCGGCGCACCGGTGCGGGCGGCGTCCGAGGGAGGGGTGCGGGCGGCGAGCGGGACCGAGGTCCAGTCCGTCGCGTCCTCCAGCGGCCGGGCCACCGCCAGCAGCCGCAGGCAGTCGTCCTCGCCCAGCAGGTACACCCCGCCCTGGGTGGCACCCAGCACGACCAGACCCTCCTCGGTGTAGGCGCGGGCGACGTCCTGGGTGGTGGCCGCGCGGGAGAGCCGCGCGGTCAGTCGCTGCACGGCCCGCCCCCGTTCCTCCTGATGCCTCGCCTCGCTGTTCAGGGCCAGCAGCCGCTGCGCGGCCTGGCCGGCCCGGGTCGAGCGGTCGGCGAGCAGACCCACCGCCAGCCCGGTGGCCAGGAACAGGGTGATTCGCGCACCCTGGCCGACGGCGGTGAGCTCCACCTGCCACTGCCAGGCCCAGACGGCGGTGAGGATGACTGCCAGGACGGCGGCGCCCAGGCCCGAGAGCAGGCCCCAGCGCGCGCCGACCAGGCAGATCGGGAGGGTGTAGAGCACCGAGAGCGCCTGGCCCGGATCGGGATCGCCCGAGCGCAGCGCGAAGACGCCGGCGAAGAGCAGCACGGCGGCCGTGGCCACCGCACCGTCCCGCCATATCCCGCGCATGCTCCACCTCGCTCATCCCGACCGCTTCGGGGCCAGTCTCGCCCACTCGGCGCCGCCCGGCACGAGGTGAGGTGGGGTCAGACGCGCGACCCGCTGCGGTTGACCGCCCGGTAGACCAGCAGCGCGATGACGGCGCCGACGATCGAGCCGATGATGCCCGAGGGCTGCAGTGCGCCATCGGCGGTGTCCGACCCGAGCAGCAGGTAGCCGAGGAACCCGCCGACGAACGAGCCGACGATGCCCAGCAGGATGGTTCCGAGCACGCCCAGGGGGTCGCGACCGGGAACCACCAACCGGGCCAGGAAGCCGGCGATCGCACCCACGACGATCAGCATGATGATGAAGCCCAGCATGGTGTCTCCTTCGTCCGGACCGGTCCTCGCGCCCCACGGCGCGGCCGGTTCTCAGTGCCGACCGGTGTCGGTCAGGCGGGGATTCACTACCCGGACGAACGAGGTCTAATCATCGCTGCCGCCATGTTTGGGAGCCGGCGACCCGGGTAGCGGTCTCTGCTCCGGCACACACCGAGGAGCCGGCACACACCGAGAAGGGAGAAACGACATGGAGCACGAACTGTGGAACTACCCGGCGGCGATGAGCCCGGCAGCGCTCGACCTGGTCGACTACGAGGTCGAGGCCAAAGACGGCAGCATCGGCACGGTGGACGCCGCGACCAACGCGGTGGACGTCGCGCATCTGGTGGTCGACACCGGAAAGTGGATCTTCGGCCGAAAGGTCGTGATCCCCGCCGGGCTGGTGACCGAGGTCGACGAGCCCGGCCGCAAGGTCTGGGTGGACCTGACCAAGGACCAGATCAAGGCCTCACCGGAACTCGATGAGACCCACACCGAGGACGTCGACTTCCGCGGCGCCCTGGGTTCCTACTACGGGTCGCTGGGGCCGATGCGCTGACCCTGCGCTGACCCTGCGCTGACCCGGGGCCGATCCCGGGGGCGACTGGCCGCGCGGCGCAACGAAGCGTCGCGCGGCCAGTCCGTTCTGGGGTCTTGTCGCCGTCGGCGCGGTCGCCATAGGTTGCTGTGCGTGATATGGCCGTGGGGCTGACCGGTGGGCGGAGCGCGGAGGTGGTCATCGACGGCGTCGGGGCCGATGACCCCTTGGCGCTCGGTGCACCGGTGGCCCGCCCCGTCGGAGCCTCTGCAGGGAAGGGCTGTCGTGGTCCCGTGACCGCTGAACCGCGACGTCGTCCGGCAGTGCACTTCACCGCCTCGTCGGGATGGATGAACGACCCGCACGCCATCGCTCACCTCGGTGGGCGCTACCACCTGTTCTACCAACACAATCCGGACGACGTGGTGTGGGCGGCCGGGGTGCACTGGGGGCACGCGTCGTCCGCCGACCTGGTCACCTGGCACGATCACGGCGACGTGCTGGCCCCCGACGGCGAGGACGACGGGTGCTGGTCCGGGGGGATCGCCGTCCACGGCGACACCGCGACGATCCTGTACACCGCGGTCAACCACCCGGACCTGGACCGCGGCACGGTGCGCCTGGCCCACCCGACACCGGACTTTGCTGCCTGGCACAAAGACCCGGTCGGCGCCGTGATCGACGGTCCGCCGCCCGGTCTGGACAGCCGCGCCTTCCGAGACCCGGCCCCCTGGCGGGACGGCGCGGCCTGGAAAGTGGTGCTGGGCACCGGGATCCGCGGCGTCGGCGGCGCCGTGGCGCAGTACTCCTCGACCGATCTGCGGCACTGGGTCTACGACGGCCTGGCCCTCAGCGGCACCGGCGCGCGCCGGGGGAGCGAGGCCTTGTACACCGGCGCGGTCTGGGAATGCCCGCAGCTGTTCCCGCTCGACGGTTCCTGGGTGCTGCTGATCTCGGTCTGGGACGAGAACTCCCTGCTCGACGTGCGGTACGCCGTCGGCAGCTACAACGGGCTCGCCTTCTCACCGCGCGCGTGGGGGTCGTTCAGCCACGCCCCGTGCGCCTATGCGACCACCTCCTTCACCGACGCCGAGGGGCGCCGCTGTGTGATGTCGTGGCTGCGCGAGCGCCCCGACCAGGAGGCCTCCGGCTGGGCCGGAGCGCTCGGTCTGCCGCTGCTGCTCTCCCTGGACGGCGATCGGCTCACCGCCACCATGCACCCCGACCTGAATGCCTACCGCGGGCCGGCGACGCCGCTGGGGCCGGAGCCGGCGCGCTTCGACGCGCGCGACGGTGCTCTCGACCTGGAACTGGACCACCCGCCGGCGACGGGGCCGGTGGTGGTGCGGCTGACCGACGTCGACGGCGGGGCGGCTCTGCTCGAGGTCACGCTGCGTGTCGACGGGCAGGACCTGCTGCGCATCACAGCGTCCGGCGCGGGGGAGGCGTTGAGCCTGCCGCTGCACTCGTCGGGGGGTCGGCTCCGGCTGGTGCTCGACGCGGACATCGTGGAGGTCACCTGCTCGGGGACCGACGGAGCGACCGCTCTGAGGCTGCCCGCGGCCCCGGCCGAGATCGACGTCAGCGTCTCCGGGCCGTCCGGGGTCGCCGCCACGATGTACCGGTTGCGTTTCTGCCGTTGACCGGCGTGTCCCAGGAAGTCCCTTGATCCGCCTAAGCGCATGAGCTTAGGGTTGCCTTACCAACTCTGCGCGTCAGCTGGAGGGGGCACGATCATGAACGACACGATCGAGCTGCCGCTCGACGAGCCGTGCAGCCGCGACCACCGGCGTCAGGTGACGTTGCGGCTGCTGCGCCAGGCCAGTACCGCCGAGCCCGGCGAGGCGGTGCGGCTGCAGAACCGCGCGGTCGCACTCAACCTGCAGGTGGCGCGGTCGGTGGCCGCTCAGTACCGCAACCGCGGGCTGGCGCTGGAGGATCTGAACCAGGTGGCCTACCTGGGTCTGGTGAAGTCGGCCCGACGGTTCGACGTCCGCCGGGACAGCGACTTCCTGAGCTACGCCATGCCCACCATCCGCGGGGAGGTGCGGCGGCACTTCCGCGACCACGGCTGGATGGTCCGCCCGCCGCGGCGGATCCAGGAGTTGCAGGGCACGCTCGCGCAGGCGCGTGGAGAGCTGGGGCAGCGCCTGGGCCGTTCCCCGCGCCCGAGCGAGGTCGCCGAGCACCTGGGCCTGGACGCCGAACTGGTCGCCGACGCGATCGCCGCCCAGGGGTCCTTCCAGGCCGCCTCTCTCGATCAGGGCGAGGGTGACGGCGCGCCGCTGCGGCTCGTGGAGTCGATGGTGGCCGAGGCGGAGAGCCTGGAGGCGGTCGAGGCCCGGGTGGCCCTCGCCCCGGCGCTGCGCGCCCTGGCCCACCGGGACCGGTTGATCGTGGAGCTGCGGTTCTTCCGGGGCTGGTCGCAGTCGCAGATCGGCACCGAGATCGGGGTCACCCAGATGCAGGTCTCCCGGTTGCTCAACCGGATCCTGGGCGAGCTGCGGGCGGCGCTGGGCGATCTGGCCCTGACCCGCGAGACGGCGTGCTGAACCCGGCCACGTACTCGACGGCGTGCGGCTGGGTGTCTCGTACGCTGACCCCGTGACCATCGAGGAGCGGATCAGCGATCGGGTGGTGAACATCCCGAACGCGCTCAGCCTGCTGCGCCTGCTCCTGGTCCCGGTCTTCTTCTGGCTGCTCATCACCCGACGCGACGGCGCAGCGATCATCGTCCTGGTGATCAGCGGCCTGACCGACTACCTCGACGGTTTCCTGGCCCGCCGCTGGCAGCAGATCTCCCGCCTCGGCCAGCTGCTCGACCCGGCCGCCGATCGGCTGTACATCCTGTCCACGCTGATCGGCCTGGCCTGGCGTGAGGTGATCCCGTGGTGGCTGGTCGCGCTGCTGGTGGCGCGCGACGTCCTGCTTGCGTTCACGGTGCCGGTGCTGGCCCGAATCGGATACGGGCCGCTCCCGGTTCACCTGCTCGGCAAGGCGGCCACCTTCTGCCTGCTCTACGCCTTCCCGCTGCTGCTGCTCGCCGAGGCGAGTGACGGCGCCGCCCTGGTGGCCCGACCGGTCGGCTGGGCCTTCGCCTGGTGGGGGGTCGTCCTGTACTGGTGGGCGGCCTGGTTGTACGTGCGCCAGGTGATCCAGCTCTACCGGGCCGGCGCCGAGGACGACGGGCCGTGAGCACCGACGCGCCACGCCGTCGGCTCGACGCATCGATGACGCTGCTCAGCGAGGTGATGGACCGGCCGCTGGACGCGGGCTACATCCAGGCCGCCGAGCGCAGGGCCCGCGGTCACGGACGCAGCCACACCCACCGGATGCTGACCGCCCTGATCGCCGTGGTGTGCGGTCTGGTGACCACATGGTCGGTGGTGGAGCTGCGCCAGCCGGTCAGCGGGGCGGTCGGTGCCCGCCGCGCCCTGGAGACCGAGATCCAGCGGCGCACCGATCAGGCGGAGGCCACCCGGCTGTCCAACGACCGGGTGCGCCAGCAGATCGACGCCGCTCGCGGGCAGGCGCTGGCCGGCTCCGGTGCCGAGGCCCTGGCCGACGAGGTGGGCACGCTGGGTCGGCTGACCGGGGAGTTCGCCGTCGCCGGTCCCGGGATCGAGGTCACTCTGGACGACGCCCCGGGCGCACGCGTGCCGGACGCCGCCGATGCCGATCAGGCCCGGCGGGGCCGAGTGCTCGATCACGACCTGCAGGTGATCGTCAACGGACTGTGGGCCGCCGGGGCCGAGGCGATCGCGGTCAACGGTGTCCGCCTCACCGCGCTGTCGGCGATCCGGGTGGCGGGTGAGGCGGTGCTGGTCGACCTGCAGCCGCTCTCGCCGCCCTACCGGGTGCAGGCGATCGGCGACTCCGACGCGCTGCAGGTCGGCTTCGTGTCGGGCATGACCGGGGCCTATCTGGACATCCTGCGCGGGGACGGGATCCGCTCGGCCATCACGGCCCGTGTGTCGATGCTCCTGCCGGGGGCAGCCGATACCTTCAAGCTGACCCACGCGCACGCCATGTCCGGTTCGGGGACCGCCGATCCATCCGAGGAGGCCCGCCCGTGATCGCCCTGTTCGGTCTGGTGGTCGGGATCGTGGCCGGTCTGCTGCTGGAGCCCACGGTCCCGATCTGGATGCAGCCGTACTTGCCGATCGCCGTCGTGGCGGCCCTGGACGCCGTGTTCGGGGGTCTGCGCGCCGTCCTGGACGGCATCTTCGACGACCGGGTGTTCACCGTGTCGTTCCTGTCCAACATCGTGGTCGCGGCGCTGATGGTCTATCTCGGCGACCAGTTGGGGGTGGGATCGCAGCTGGCGACGGGCGTCGTCGTCGTGCTGGGCATCAGGATCTTCTCCAACGCGGCCGCCATCCGTCGCCACCTGTTCAAGGCCTGACCGATGCCCGAGACCTCGCGCGGTCACGCAGCCGCTGACGCTCCTCGTCCCGGCCGGCACCGGCTGCTGCGCGCCCTGCGCCCCGCGGTGACGCGGGCCCAGATCCTGGCCGGGGTGCTTTGCGCCGTCCTCGGCTTCGCCCTCGTGGCCCAGATGCGCCAGACGCAGACCGATTCGCTCGGCACGCTGCGCCAGAGCGACCTGATCGGCCTGCTGCAGCAGGCAACGACTACTTCCACCGAACGGGAGCTGGAGGCCCGCCGCCTGGAGGCCCAGCTCGCCGAGCTGCAGAACGGCACCGACAAGGCCAAGATCGCCGAGGAGATGGCGGTCGGGCAGCTCGAGGTATACCGGGTGCTCGCCGGCACCGTTCCGGCGACCGGCGAGGGGATCCGGCTCGAGGTCACCGACCCCGAGCGCGCGGTCTCGGCGGCCATGCTGCTCGACGCCGTGCAGGAGCTGCGCGGCGCCGGGGCCGAGGCGATCCAGGTGGGCACCGTGCGAGTGGTGGCCGAGACCGCCTTCGTCGACGACGCCGACGGCGGCGGCATCCGGGTCGACGGCACGCTGGTCTCCCCGCCCTACAGGGTGCTGGCGATCGGAGACGGATCGTCTTTGAACCGCGCGCTGGCCATCCCTGGTGGCATCCTCGAGGGCCTGAGCGCTCGCCAGGCCAAGGGCGTGGTTCAGGAGATGTCCACCGTCGAGGTGGTCGCCCGTCCCACGCCCCGCACGCCGCAGTACGCCCGCCCGGCCACTCCGGCCCCCACCCCCTGACCTACCGTGATCCACCCGACCACATCCCCCGAATCCTCAGAGGAGAGACCGACATGGCGGAGTTCGAATACCCGCAGGACCTGCGCTACACCAGCGACCACGAGTGGGTCCGGGTGGACGGCGCCCGGGTCCGCGTCGGGATCACCGCCTACGCCCAGGACGCGCTCGGCGACATCGTCTTCGTGTCGCTGCCTGCGGTCGGAGCGACGGTGACCGCGGGCACCGAGTGCGGTGAGATCGAGTCCACCAAGAGCGTGAGCGCCGTGCTGTCGCCGGTCTCCGGCCCGGTGGCGGAGGTCAACTCCGGGCTGGACAGCGCGCCGGAGCTGGTGAACAGCGACCCGTACGGCGGCGGCTGGATGTTCGAGGTCGAGGTGAGCGGTCCCGAGGCCCTGGACGGGCTGATGACCGCCGACGAGTACGCCGCCCAGCTCGGCTGAGCCACCCCGGGGCTGTCTCGACCTGCTCTTCAGGGTTAGGCTTGCGGCTCGTCCACCACGGACGAGGTCCTACCCAGGCCCCAGGAGGGTGTCATGACGGTTCCGCCCGAAGGGTCGGACGAGCGCGATCTGCCGATCGGGCCGGAGACGACGATGTCCTTCAACGCCGTGCCGGCGGCGGACGCCCCCGATGTGGTCGAGGGAGGGCTGGCCCCCGCCGATCAGGCGGCGGTCGATGCACTGCCCGCCGGATCGGCTCTGCTGGTGGTGCAACGAGGGCCGAACACCGGGGCCCGGTTCCTGCTCGACGCCGAGCGGACCACGGCCGGCCGGCGTCCGGAGAGCGATATCTTCCTGGACGACGTCACGGTCTCCCGCAAGCACGCGGAGTTTCTGCGCCGCGACAAGCACTTCGTGGTCCGCGACGTGGGCAGCCTGAACGGCACCTACGTGCAGCGCGACCGGATCGACGAGGCCGTGCTGCGTTCCGGCGACGAGGTTCAGATCGGCAAGTACCGGTTGGTCTTCTACCCGAGCCCGCGGGACGGCGGAGCCGGCACGGGGTGGTGATCTGGTCGTGCCCGAGCCTGCACTAGGACGGCGCGGCGCGGCACGGGCCTCGATGAGCATCGGGGAGGTGCTCGCCCAGCTGCGGCCGGAGTTCCCCGAGGTCACGATCTCGAAGATCCGTTTCCTCGAGGACCAGGGACTGATCGATCCCGAGCGCGCGCCGTCCGGGTACCGGCGTTTCTCGCACGCCGACGTGGACCGGCTGCGGTTCGTGCTGTCGGTGCAGCGTGATCACTACCTGCCGCTGCGGGTGATCCGCGAGCACCTGGACGCGGTCGACCGCGGCCGGGAGTCCACCGTGCTGCCCGGCGGGGCTCCGCAGCCGCCCCGGGGGCCGCGGCTGGTGGCCGACGGTCCACCCGACTCCTCCGGCCGTTTCGCGACCACCCGAGAGGTCAGCCTGACCCGCGCCGAGCTGCTCTCCTCGGCCCAGGCCGGGCAGGAGCTGCTGTCGGCGCTGGAGGCCTTCGGGCTGGTCACCCCTGACCCCTCCACCGGCACCTACGACGGTGAGGCGGTCACCATCACCCGGACGGCGCGTGAGCTGGCCTCGTTCGGCATCGAGCCGCGTCACCTGCGCCCGTTCCGCACCACGGCAGACCGCGAGGCCGGCCTGGTCGAGCAGGTGGTGGCGCCGCTGCGTCAGCAGCGAGGCGGTCAGGCCGCCGGCCAGGCGGAGGAGGTCGCGCGCGAGGTGGCCTCGCTCGCCGTCCGCCTGCACGCCGCCCTCCTGAAGACCGCCCTGGAACGCCACCCCACCTGACCCCGCCGCCTCTCTCCCCCTTCTCCACCCCCCGCGATCTCCACCCCCGTGATCGCCGACTGTCATTCGTCTGCCCCCACCGACTGGTTGAAGGGCATGAGAGTCGCCGATCATGAAGTCTCGCCACTGGTCGTGACCGCGGGTCGGGGCGTCTGGAGGTGGTCAGCGCCGGACGGTGATCGCTAATTGTCAGGGGGTGTTCCCCCAGTTACTGGGGGAGCGTCCATAACCGGCCGCGATCATGGACGATCCGCCCATCGCGGCCCCGGCCGGGGCGAGGTACGGTGACCATGTGCGCGAGCTGGATGTGGTCGGGGTCAGGGTGGAGATGCCTTCCAACAACCCGATCGTTCTGCTGCGTGAACGCGGCGGCGACCGATACCTGCCGATCTGGGTCGCCGGTCCCGAAGCAAGTGCGATCGCCTTCGCCCAGAACGGCGTGGTGCCCCCGCGGCCGCTGACCCACGACCTGCTCAAGGACGTGATCACGGCGCTCGGCCGCACCCTGCAGGAGGTCCGGATCGTCGCGATCAAGGATAACGTCTTCCACGCCCAACTGGTATTCGACGGGGGGCTGATCGTGGATTCCCGGTCCTCGGACGCGATCGCGCTGGCGCTGCGGACCGGGTCGCGGATCCTGGGCGCCGACGAGGTCCTCGAGGCCGGCGGGGTGGCCGTGCCGGACGAGGACGAGGACGAGGTGGAGAAGTTCCGCGAGTTCCTCGATCAGATCTCGCCCGAGGATTTCGGCGAGAACGGCCCGGTCGCCGATTGAGGCGGTGCTCGGCGCGGCACGCCGGGGCGACACGCCGTCGCCGAGGGGGTGGGCTCGTTGACCCGGGCGATGGGGGGGCCTACCGTTCGAGAAGGAAACGTCCTCCGTGTAGTTCCACCGGTGTACTGCCGATGCCATAGTCTCAACCTCGGGTAGAGGGTGAGATCGGGTCCGGCGGCACGCAAGAGCCGGGTCGTCCCGGGAGGGCTCGGACAGGAGGTCGGCGTTGAGCGGCACCCATGACGTGAGCACGCGCCCGACGCCCAAGCCGCTACCTCCGGAGACCCAGGGACTCTTGTTCGACGACGACCTGCCGGACCTGGACGACCAGGCTGGCTACCGCGGACCGATCGCCTGCCGTGTCGCCGGGATCACCTACCGCCAGCTCGACTACTGGGCCCGCACCGGGCTGGTCGAGCCGAGCGTACGGACGGCGAGCGGCTCGGGCACGCAGCGGCTGTACGGCTTCCGCGACATCCTGGTGCTTAAGGTGGTCAAGCGACTGCTGGACACCGGAGTGTCGCTGCATCAGATCCGGGTGGCGGTGGGTCACCTGCGTGAGCGCGGGGTGGAGGACCTGGCCCAGCTCACGCTGATGAGTGACGGCGCGAGTGTGTACGAGTGCACCTCGGCCGACGAGGTGTTCGACCTGGTGCAGGGAGGCCAGGGCGTGTTCGGCATCGCCGTGGGCAGGGTGTGGCGCGAGATCGAGGGCAGCCTCAGCGATCTGCCCAGCGAGCGCCCCGACGAGCCGCCGGCCGAGGACCCGCAGGACGAGCTGGCCACCCGCCGCCGCCACCGCACCGCCTAACCCGTCCCCGTCCTGCTCATGCTCCGCGGGTGACCATGTTCAGCGTCGAGAAAACGCTTGCACATGTACCCCTGGGGAGCATGAGCAGATTTGGGGGTGGGGCTTCAGGCTGTGCGGGCGCGCTTGGGGAGGCGGCCCCGGGCGCGCAGGACGCGGGCCAGGTGGTGGTCGAAGGCATCGGCGAGGTCCTTGGCCGCCGGACCGGGCCAGCGGTGGATCGGCTGACTGGCTCCCTGGGCCTGCTGCAGCGCGCTGCGCTCGGCGATCGCGGGGGAGAGCACCAGCGGACCGAACATCTCGGCCAGCTCGGTCACCCGGTAGCGGTGCTCGGGCGAGCGGTCGCGGAACCGGTTGACCACGACGCCCAGCGGCTGCAGCTGAAGGGCCGAACTGCGGCGCAGGCTGTCGATGGCGCGCAGCGCCCGGTCGGCGGCGGTCACTGAGAACAGCGCCGGCTCGGTCACCACCAGGGCGCGGTCGCTGGCCACCAGCGCGTTGCGGGTCAGCGAACCGAAGGACGGCGGGCAGTCCAGCAGCACCAGCCGGTAGCCCTGTGCGCCGGCCAGGGCCCGTTGCACCCGGGTCAGCGAGCGTTCGCTGCCCGGGGGACCGTCCATGGTGGCGGCATCGCCCGACCCGGCCACGACGTCGAGCAGGCCGGAGGCGCCGTCGGCCCAGCCGCTGGGCACCGACAGCTCGGCGATCGGTTGACGGCGGGGGTGGCGCAGCACATCCGCGACGCTGTGCGCCCCGTCGTCCGCGACGTCGAGCCCGACCGTCGCGTCGGCTTGCGGGTCGAGGTCGATGACGAGGGTCTCCACCCCCCGGGCCAGGGCGGCCGAAGCCAGCCCGAGCACGACCGAGGTCTTGCCGACGCCTCCTTTGAGGCTGCACACGCTGAGTACCATCACGACCCCGACGGTAGCGCCCGACGGAGCGAGGACGTGTAGCGACTCGGCGCGGGCGCACTGTAGCCTCGGCCACGCTGACGAACCCGCGTGGGAGAGCCCCGGTCACGGGGCGCCGAAGGGGCAAACTCCCCGGAACCTCTCAGGCGCCAGGACTGCGCGGGCAGGCGACTCTGGAGGCCCAGGCCGACAGAGGGGGAGGCAGGCGGCCGCATGTGCCGCGCCACCTCGACCTGCATGGAGCCTCGATGACCGGATCCGTCCCGCCCGTAGTCCCGCCCGTTGCTCCATCGGTCGCCCCAGCCGACGGCCAGACCCACGCCGCGACCCGGTTCGCCGACCGGCACATCGGGCCGCGGCCCGACCAGGTCGCCGCAATGCTCGCCGCGATCGGGCAGCCGTCGCTGGCGGGACTGATCGACGCGGCGATGCCGCCGGCGATCCGGGCCGAGGCGGCGCCCGCGCTCCCTGCGGCGGCCTCCGAGCCCGAGGTGCTCGCCGAGCTGCGTGCCCTGGCCGCGCGGAACACGGTCGCGGTGCCCATGATCGGGCTCGGGTACTACGGCACGCACACTCCCGGCGTCATCCTGCGCAACGTGCTGGAGAGCCCCGCCTGGTACACCGCTTACACCCCCTACCAGCCCGAGATCTCCCAGGGCCGGCTGGAGGCGTTGCTCAACTTCCAGACCATGGTCTCGGATCTGACCGGGCTGTCGATCGCCAACGCCTCCCTGCTCGACGAGGGCACCGCAGCGGCCGAGGCGATGACCCTGATGCGCCGGGCGAACCGAGCGCCACAGGCCGCCGGCGGCGACGCCGTCCTGCTGGTCGACGTGGACGTGCTGCCGCAGTCCCGCGCAGTACTGGCGACCCGGGCCGAGCCGCAGCGACTGTCCGTGCTCGACGCCGCCCTGTTCGCCGCCGGGGCGCAGGCCGATGCGGACGCCGTGGGCGCCGTCCTGGACGCCGCCCTCGCCTCGGCCGGGGCACAGGCCGCATTCGGTGTGCTGGTGCAGTACCCCGGCACCGGCGGTGCGGTGCGTGATCTCGCACCGCTGATCGAGGCCGCGCACGCCCGGGGCGCGTTGGTCTGCGTCGCGGCCGACCTGCTCGCGCTGACCGTGCTCACACCGCCCGGCGAGCTGGGCGCCGACGTGGTGGTCGGCACCAGCCAGCGGTTCGGGGTCCCGTTGGGCTACGGCGGTCCGCACGCCGGGTACATGGCGGTGCGCCCCGGGCTGGAGCGGTCGATGCCGGGCCGGTTGGTCGGGGTGTCCAAGGACGCGGCCGGGGCGCCGGCGTACCGGTTGGCCCTGCAGACCCGGGAGCAGCACATCCGGCGGGAGAAGGCGACCAGCAACATCTGCACCGCGCAGGTGCTGCTCGCGGTGATGGCCTCGATGTACGCCGTCTATCACGGGCCGACCGGGCTGCGGGCGATCGCTAACCGGGTCGCCGGCCAGGCCGCCCGCCTCGCCGAGGCGCTGCGGGCCGGCGGCGTCGACGTCGTCCACCCCCACTTCTTCGACACCGTGCTGGCCCGGGTGCCCGGGCGCGCCGCCGAGGTGGTGGCCGCCGCCCGTCAGGGCGGAGTGCTGCTGCACCGGGCGGACGCCGACCACGTCGGCATCTCGTGCGACGAGACCACGACCTCGGTGCATCTCGCCGTGGTTGCCAAGGCGTTCGGGCTCGGTGCCCCGGCCGATGCGCCGGCCGGCGCGGCGGCGCGCGAAGGGCTGCCGGAGTCGATCCCGGCCGGTCTGCGTCGAACCAGTGACTACCTGACCCACCCTGTGTTCGGCGCCCACCACAGCGAGACCGCGATGCTGCGCTACCTGCGCCGCCTCTCCGACGCCGACTATGCGCTCGACCGGGGCATGATCCCGCTCGGCTCGTGCACGATGAAACTCAACGCCACCACGGAGCTGGAGCCGGTGACTTGGCCGGAGTTCGCGGGCCTGCACCCGTTCGCCCCGGCCGAGCACGCCGCCGGTACGCGTGAACTCGTGGCCCAGCTCGAGGGTTGGCTGGCCGAGATCACCGGCTACGACGCGGTCAGCGTGCAGCCGAACGCCGGGTCGCAGGGGGAGCTGGCCGGCCTGCTGGCGATCCGCGGCTACCACCTGGACCGGGGCGACGCCGGCCGCGAGGTGTGCCTGATCCCCTCCAGTGCTCACGGCACGAACGCCGCCAGTGCGGTGCTGGCCGGCATGCGGGTCGTGGTCGTGGCCTGTGACGACTCGGGCAACGTCGATCTGGCGGACCTGCGCGCCAAGATCGCCGAGCACGGGCCGCAGCTGGCCGCCGTCATGATCACCTACCCCTCGACGCACGGAGTGTTCGAGGAGACGGTGACCGAACTGTGCGCGCTCGTGCACGACGCGGGGGGTCAGGTCTATGTCGACGGAGCGAACCTGAACGCCTTGGTCGGGTTGTCCCGCCCGGGCCGGTTCGGGGCCGACGTCTCGCACCTCAACCTGCACAAGACCTTCTGCATCCCGCACGGCGGCGGCGGCCCCGGGGTGGGGCCGGTCGGCGTCCGGGCGCACCTGGCGCCCTACCTGCCCGGCCACCCGATGGACGCCGACCTCGACGGTTCGGCGGCGGTGCGCGCCGGGGAGTCGGGCCCGTGTCGGCCGCCCCGTTCGGCTCGGCCGGCATCCTGCCGATCTCCTGGGCCTACATCCGGCTGATGGGCCCGGACGGCCTGGCCGAGGCCACCGCCACGGCGATCCTGAACGCCAACTACGTGGCGGCCCGGCTGCGCGAGCACTACCCGGTGCTCTACTCCGGAAGGGACGGGCTGGTCGCCCATGAGTGCATCCTCGACCTGCGCCCGCTCACCAAGGAGACCGGGGTGAGCGTGGACGACGTCGCGAAACGCCTGATCGACTACGGGTTCCACGCGCCGACGATGTCGTTCCCGGTGGCGGGCACGTTGATGGTGGAGCCGACCGAGAGCGAGGACCTGGTCGAGCTGGACCGGTTCTGCGACGCCATGATTGCGATCCGGCGGGAGGCGGACCGCGTCGAGGCCGGCGAGTGGCCGGCCCAGGACAACCCACTGCACAACGCCCCGCACACGGCCGCGTCGGTGGTCGGGGAGTGGTCGCACCCGTACTCGCGTGAGGAAGCGGTGTTCCCGGGTGGGCAGAACCCGGCGACCAAGTACTGGCCGCCGGTGCGCCGGATCGACGGGGCCTACGGCGACCGTCACCTGGTCTGCTCCTGCCCCCCGCCCGAGGCCTTCGCCGACTGACCCTCACCACCGCGAACCCTGCCCATGCTCCGCAGGGGTACATGTTTCAGCCCGATTCGAGCCGCAGACATGTCCACCCGCGGAGCATGAGCAGGTTGTCAGGAGGCGTGGGTGCGCAGGGTGGAGCCCTGGGGGGTCTTGGCCACCTCGAGGCGGACGGCGATGCGCTGGCGCAGTTCGGCGAGATGACTCACCACGCCGACGGCGCGGCCGCCACTGCGCAGGCTGTCCAGCACGTCCATCACCTCGTCGAGGGTCTCCTCGTCGAGTGAGCCGAAGCCCTCGTCGATGAACAGGGTGTCGATCCGCACCCCGCCGGCCTCGGCGGCCACCACATCGGCCAGTCCCAGCGCCAGCGCCAGCGAGGTGTAGAACGACTCGCCGCCGGACAGCGACGAGGTCTCCCGCCGCGACCCGGTCCAGGCGTCGACAACCTCGAGGGACAGCCCTGTCCGGCCCCGCCCGCGTTCGGCCTCGTCGGAGTGCACCAGGGCGTAGCGGCCCGAGGACATCTGGCCCAGTCGCGCGGTCGCCGCGGCGGCCACCTGCTCGAGCCGTGCGGCGAGCACGAAGGCCGACAGCGACATCCGCTTGGTGTTCTCTCCGCCGGTGCCATCGGCACAGCGGGACAGATCCTCGATCGCCAGGGACCGCTCGAGCACCGGCGCGCTCTCGGCAAGGTGCCGGGCCAACGTCAGAGCGATGGTGCTCAACGCCGCGGCGGCGTTCTCGCACAGGGCGACCCGCCGGACGGCCTCCTGCTGGCGCATCTGGGCATGCTCGACGTCGTCGGCCAGCGCCCGCTGACCGGCCAGGTCGAGCACCGCCGCGCTGCCCGCGTGCAGGGCGGTGAACCGCTCGTCGGCCAGTTGCTCGTACACCGACTCGTGCTCGACCTGGTAGTCGATCGTGGCCCGCTCGAGCGCGGTGACCTGCTCCTCGGGCATCGCCGCGGCCATCGCCTGCTCGAGGGAGTCGAAGCCGCCTTCCGCCGCGGCGCGGGTGGCCGCCGCCGCGACGTGCTCCAGATGATCGGCCGCGGCACGCACCTGTTCGCGGGCAGCGAGCACCCTGCGGACGACGCGCAGCGACTGGGCGGCCCGGCTGCGCTGAGCCTCGAGATCGGCCTGCCCCTCGCACGCCCCGGTCAGCCGCTCCCGCAGGGCCTCCAGGCGGGCCGCACTCGACGCCCGTGCCTGCCGCACCCGGGCCAGCTCGGCCTCCGCCGCCTCCGCCCGCAGCAGAGCCTCGGCAAGCTCGGCCCTGGCGGCCTGCGCGGCCTCCTGGTGCTGGACGTGTTCCTCGGCTGCCCGGGTGGCCTCGGTGACCCGGTCTTGAGCAGCGGCGAGTGCGGCTGCGGCCTCGGCTGGCTGGGCACCGCCCGCCGTCGCGGTCGCTGCCGCCAGCTCGGCCTCGATCCGGGCCCGCTGTGCGGCCAGCGTGCTCACGGCCGCCGCTGCCTCGTCGGCGGCCACCCGGGCGGCCTCCTCCTGGGCGGCATCGACGTCGCCGGGCCGGCGCGGTGCCAGGGCCGGGTGGGCGGTGCTGCCGCAGACCCGGCACGGCGTGCCGTCCTGGAGGGTTGCGGCGAGCTCGGAGGCGATCGCGTCAAGCCGGCGCTCGCGCAGGTCGAGGTAGTTCGCCTTGGTGGTGTTGGACCATTCACCCATCGAGACATGTTCGGCCACAATGGATTCCAGCTGCGGACGGAGCCGCTCACGGCCGAGGACGGCAGCGCTCACCTGTTCGGCCAGCCGGAGCACCGAGCGGTCGGCCTCCAGGCCCGCGGCCCGCCCGGCGGCCTGCGCCGCGGCCGCGGTGTGCTCCTCGGTACGTGCCGCGGCCTGGACCGCGCGCGAACGGGTCTGCAGCAGGGCGGCCTGCGCCGTGCCCGCGGCACCAGCCAGCGCCGTGCCGGCGGCCTCCAGCCGGTCGCGTTCGGTCGCCTCGGCATCGAGTTCGGCCAACCGGGCCAGTAGGTCGCGCAGCCGGGACTCCTCTGCGGCGAGCACGCCGGCCTCCGGCGGCAGGCCCGCGGGCAGCCCGGCCTCGGCCCCGGCCAGGGCGGCGACGGCCGCGCCGTGACGGGTCTGGGCCTCGCGCACCGTAGGCACCAGCGGCGCCAGGGCCCGCGCCTGGACGGCCCGGCGCAACCGCTCCCGGCCGGCCTCGACCGCGGCCAGGCCCTGGTCCAGGCTCTCCTGGCGGGAGACCAGCACCTCGAACTCGCCCGCCAGCTGGGCCATCGCCTGCGCCTGGTCGTGCACCATCTCGGCCCGTTCCCGGCGGGCGTAGGCGTCCATCTGCTGGGCGATCGCTTCGATCCGGGTGTGCTCGACGGCGGCCTCGAGCAGTCCCAACCGGTCCATCGGTTCGGCCGGTTCGCCGTCCGCCGGCCAGGTGGGGTGACCGGCCTGCAGGGCCGCCGTGGCGGCCTGGTCGGCCCTGGCCAGCAGGGTGTGGGTCGCGCGCTCGACGGAGTCGACCTCGGCGCGCAGCCTCGCCCTCTGCTCGCGCAGCCAGGCCTGGACGGCGGCGAACCGGTCTGTGCCGAACAGCTTCTCCAGCAGCACCCGCCGCGACTCGTTGTCCGCCCGCAGGAACTCCGCGAACTCACCTTGCGGCAGCAGCACCAGCTTGGTGAACTGGTCCGGGCCCATGCCGAGCACCTCGTCGAGCAGGTGTGCCGCCTCGTCGATCCGGGTGGAGCGCACCACCCATTCGCCCTCGGCCTGCTCGCGCAGCAGCACGCGGGCCTGGGCCAGGGTGGTGCCGTTGCCGCGCTTCTTGGGGCGATCCCAGGCGGGGGAACGGGTGACCTCGAACCGGCGCCGGCCGACCGAGAACTCGCACACCACCTCTGGGGCCTCCATGCCCTCCGCATAGTCACTGCGCAGTCGGGCCACCCCGGCGCGCGCGCCCGGCACCCGGCCGTAGAGCGCGAAGCAGACGGCGTCGAGCACGCTGGTCTTGCCGGCGCCGGTGGAGCCGTGCAGCAGGAACAGCCCGGCGTCGGCGAGAGCGTCCACGTCGACCACCTGCCGCTCGCGGAAGGGACCGAACGCCGCGACCTCCAGCCGGTGGATCCTCACCCGACCTCCCCGAGGTCGAGTTCTGCCTGCGTGTCGCCGCGGGCCACGTCGTCCGCCGGCAGGGCCCGCCTCTGCTCGCGCGTGTCGGCGCGCAACGCGGCCACCCCGGAGGCCTCCAGTTCGATCAGCCGGTTCTCGGTGACGGCCTCGCGCAGCCAGCCCAGTTCGAGCTCGGACGGCCCCCGACCGCGCACATGCTGCAGGAAGTCTCCGCAGACCTCTACGTCGGTGCGCCCGGCCATGCGCAGCGTGTACGACTGCTCGGAGGTCGCGCCCGCCCCCTGCGGCTCGAAGCGGAGTTCGAGCGTGTGCGGGAAGCGGGTGCGCAGCCGTTCCATCGCATGAGCCGGCCGCTGCGGGTCGGTCAACGTGACCTGGCACCAGGCCTGCTCCACCGTGGCCAGGCTCGCCCGGGCGAGCACCTCCGCCAGCTCACCGCGGATCAGGGCCAGCGGCCGGGGGACCGGTGCCTCGACGGGTTCGACCGACTCCAGCCCGTCGGCGCCGAGGGTGACCAGGTAGCTGCCCTTGACGTGCGTGTGCTCGGAGAAGGAGTACGCCAGCGGAGACCCGCTGTAGCGAATCGACGGCGACAGGTCCTGACGCCGGTGCAGGTGGCCCAGCGCGACGTAGTCGACGCCGTCGAACAGCGCCGAGGGGACCGCCGCCACCCCGCCGACGCTGATGTCGCGCTCACTGTCACTGACCTCGCCGCCGACCACGAACGCGTGCGCGGCGACGACCGACCGCCGGGCCCGGGGTCGCCGGGCCAGATCGGCGCGGACGGCGTCCATCGCCGCCGCCAGGACGCCGATATGCGTCGGCTCGGCTGCGAGCACAGGGGCGGCGACCACCGGCTCGAGGTAGGGCAACGGGTAGATCGCCACCTCGCCGTATCGGTCGCGGAGCAGCACCGGCTCCCCAGCCCGGGTGGCGTCGGCCCGGATGTGCACCGTCGCGGCCTCCAGCAGCCGGGAGCCGAAGCCCAGCCGCCGCGCCGAGTCGTGGTTTCCTCCGGTGAGGATCACCGCGGCGCCGGCATCGACCAGGCGGGAGAGCGCCTCGTCGAGCAGGGACACGACATCGACCCCGGGCAGCGCGCGGTCGTAGACGTCTCCGGAGACCAGGACGATGTCGACCGACTCGGCGCGCACCGCATCGACCAGGTGGTCGACGAACACCGACTGGGCCTCCAGCATGCCCACGCGGTGGAACGCTCGCCCCAGGTGCCAGTCCGAGGTGTGCAGGATCCTCACTCTGGCGACTCTAGGGAGGACCACCGACAGTTCGTCGGCCCCACCCCGAGTGGTCTGCAGGAAAGACACCTTCCCGGGGGGTCGTGGATGTGCTTCCGTGGGGGCGTGGGCGACGAGGTGAGTGAGACCGTTTACACCCGGGAGCAGCGGCTGCGCTATCGGGAGAAGGTCCGGCTCTGTCTGGACGTGTTCGAACGCATGCTCGGTTCCTCGACGTTCGACGCGGAGAAGCCGCTGACCGGGCTCGAGGTCGAGCTGAATCTCGTGGACGCCGACTACCAGCCGCACCTGGGCAACATGGCGGTGCTGGAGGAGATCGCCGATCCGGCCTTCCAGACCGAGCTGGGCGCCTACAACATCGAGCTGAACGTGCCGCCGCGCTCGCTGGTCGGGGACGCCTACCCGCTGCTGGAGACCGACCTGCGCGCCTCGCTGAACGAGGCCGAGGCCAAGGCGAACCGCCATGGCGCGCACATCGTGCAGATCGGCATTCTGCCCACCCTGATGCTCGAGCACCTGCAGGGCAGCAACTGGATGAGCCCCTCGGCCCGCTACGCGGCACTGAACGACTCGATCCTGGCCGCGCGGGGCGAGGACATCCACCTCGACATCCACGGCGTGGAGCGCCTGGACACCTTCTCGCCGAGCCTGGCCCCCGAGTCGGCCTGCACCAGCGTGCAGCTGCACCTGCAGGTCGACCCGCAGCAGTTCGCCCCGACCTGGAACGCCGCCCAGGTGATCGCCGGCGCGCAGCTGGCCCTCGGCGCCAACTCGCCGTTCTTCCTCGGCCGGGAACTGTGGCGGGAGACCCGGATCGAACTGTTCGCGCAGTCCACCGACACCCGCCCGCTGGAGTTGAAGAACCAGGGCGTGCGACCCCGGGTGTGGTTCGGCGAGCGCTGGATCACCTCGATCTTCGATCTGTTCGAGGAGAACGTGCGCTACTTCCCGGCGCTGCTGCCCGAGGTCACCGAGGAGGACCCCGGAGCCGAGCTGGACGCCGGGAGGGCCCCGAAGCTGCAGGAGCTGCGCCTGCACAACGGCACGATCTACCGCTGGAACCGCCCGGTCTACGACGTGGTGGACGGCCACCCGCACGTACGGGTGGAGAACCGCGTGCTGCCGGCCGGGCCGACCGTGATCGACATCCTGGCGAACGGGGCGTTCTACTACGGCCTGCTGCGGGTACTCACCGAGGAGGAGCGGCCGGTCTGGTCGCACCTGACCTTCCCCACTGCCGAGGAGAACTTCACCGAGTGTGCCCGGCGCGGCATGGACGCCACCGTGTACTGGCCCGGCATCGGCGACGTCACCATCGACGAGCTGGTGCTGCGCCGGCTGCTGCCGATGGCCTACGACGGCCTTGCCCGGTGGGGGGTCTCGCACGACGCCGCTACCCGCTACCTCGGCGTGATCGAGCGCCGCTGCATCACCCGGCGGAACGGGGCGAGCTGGCAGGTCGAGGCCGTGCACCGGTTCGAGCGGCGCGGCGCCACCCGGGAGGCGGCGCTCGGGCAGATGCTTGAGCTGTACTGCGAGGGAATGCACTCCAACGAGCCGGTGCACACCTGGCCCCTGCCCTGAGCCTGACTGGGGTTGCGCCATCGCGCCCCGGGGAACGGTCCTGGTCATGACTTCTCCCGCGGCGTGCGGAGCGCTCGAACCCGAGCACCGATCGAGATGTTGTCGGGGCGCTGCCCGGCGGCCGATTCGATTGGTTGGCCGACTCTCGGCGGCAGCCCCCCGCCGTGCCCTAGCCTTGCCGCGTCGGAAATCGTCCGTAGGCGAAGGAGAATGCGGTGACTGAGGTGCTGCGTCACAAGGTGGTGCTCGACGAGTCCGAGATGCCCACCCGGTGGTACAACATCGTGCCGGACCTGCCCAGCCCACCGCCGCCGGCCCTGCACCCCGGCACACTGCAGCCGGCAGGTCCGGAGGACTTCGCGCCGCTGTTCCCGATGGAACTGATCATGCAAGAGGTGACCACCGAGCGCTACGTCGACATCCCCGATGAGGTGCAGGACGTCTACAAGCTCTGGCGGCCCTCGCCGCTGTTCCGGGCGCACCGGCTGGAGAAGGCGCTCGGCACCCCGGCCCGGATCTACTACAAGTACGAGGGCGTGTCCCCAGCCGGCTCGCACAAGCCGAACACTGCCGTCCCGCAGGCGTACTACAACGCCAAGGCGGGGACGACGAAGCTCACCACCGAGACGGGCGCCGGTCAGTGGGGCACCGCGCTCGCGTTCGCCTGCACGTTGTTCGGCCTGGAGTGCGAGGTGTGGCAGGTCGGCGCCAGCTTCGACCAGAAGCCTTACCGGCGGATGATGATCGAGACCTTCGGCGCCACCGTGCACCGCTCGCCCTCGCCGCTCACCGAGGCCGGCAAGGCGATCATGGCCGGCCGGCCGGACCACCCCGGCTCGCTGGGGATCGCGATCAGTGAGGCGGTCGAGGTCGCTGCGCAGCACGAGACCGTGAAGTACGCCCTGGGCAGCGTGCTGAACCACGTGCTGCTGCACCAGACGATCATCGGTGAGGAGACGCTGCTCCAGCTCGCCAAGATCGATGAGAAGGCCGACGTGATCATCGGTTGCACCGGCGGTGGGTCGAACTTCGCCGGGCTGGCCTTCCCGTTCCTGCGCGAGAAGCTGGCCGGTGGTGACGGCCCGTTGATCCGCGCCGTGGAGCCCGAGTCCTGCCCGACGCTGACCAGGGGCACCTACGCCTATGACTTCGGCGACACCGCGGGCATGACCCCACTGATGAAGATGCACACGCTGGGACACGGTTTCGTGCCGGACCCGATCCACGCCGGTGGTCTGCGCTACCACGGCATGTCGCCGCTGCTCTCACACGTGCACGAACTCGGCCTGCTCGAGGCGCTCGCGGTGCCGCAGACCGAATGCTTCGAGGCCGCCGTCCAGTTCGCCCGCTCCGAGGGGATCGTGCCGGCGCCGGAGTCGTCGCACGCGCTCGCCGCCGCGGTCCGCGAGGCCAACGCCGCGACCGCTGCAGGCGAGGAGCGGGTGATCGTGGTCGCGCTGAGCGGGCACGGCCACTTCGACCTGGCCGCCTACGACGCCTTCCTGAACGGCAGGATGGTCGACGAGAAGCCGGACGACGCCCGGTTTGCCGCCTCCCTGGCCGAGCTTCCCCAGGTGCCTGCCTGAGTCACGGCACTCCATGCTCGTGACCGTTTCAGCCGTGATGCACGATCGAAACGGTCGCGATCCTGACCTCGGAGGGGTTCGTGCGCTAGGGCTGGGCGAGGCGGGCCGGGAAGCCGCCGGTGGCGATCGGGCCCCAGCGCGTGGGGGTGACCCGGATCAGCGATTTGCCCTGGGCGACCATCGCCGCACGGTACTCGGCCCAGTCGGGGTGCTCGCCGGAGATGCACCGGAAGTACTCCACCAGCGGCTCGACGGAGTCGGGCAGGTCGAGCACCTCGGCCTGGCCGTCCACCTGCACCCAGGCGCCGCCGAAGTCGTCCGAGAGCACGAGAACGCTCACGGACGGGTCGCGGCGGGCGTTGGCGGCCTTGGCCCGTTCCGGATAGGTCGAGATCACGATCCGGCCGGCATCGTCCACCCCTGCGGTGACCGGGGAGGACTGCACCCCACCGTCCGCCCGCCGGGTGATCAGGACGACGTCATGCCGGGGCCGCACGAATTCGAGCAGTCCGGCGAGGTCGACAGTGGTGGTGGTCGCGATCGTTCGAGCCATGGCCCGTATCTTTCCCTGCGTGAGCACTGTTGCGCCCTTCGACCCGGCCGATCCCGGTTTCCTCGCCGATCCCTACCCGACGTTCGCGGTGCTGCGCCACGAGGGTCCGGTGCACTGGCACCCCGGTCTGGGCCTGTACATCGCGGTCGGCCACGCCGCCTGCGATGCCGTTCTGCGCGACCGTGGCCTGGGCCGGATCTGGCGGGACCGGGAGCCGGCCGAGGCGTTCCCGGCGTTCAACCTGCTGCACCAGAACTCGATCTTGGAAAGCGAGCCGCCGACCCACACCCGGTTGCGGCGCCTGGTCGCCGGCGCCTTCGGACGCGGCCATGTGGAGCGGATGCGGCCCTGGATCGGTGACCTCGCCGACCGGTTGGTCGCCGATCTGACCGCCCAGCTGGTGGACGGCGAGACGAGTGTCGATCTGTTGGCTGCGGTCGCCGAGCCGCTGCCGGTGGAGGTGATCGCCGAACTGCTCGGGGTGCCGCAGTCCGACCGCCGCCTGCTGCGGCCGTGGTCGAACGCGATCGTGAAGATGTACGAGTACGACCTCGACGCCCCCTCCCAACAGGCGGCCGAGGAGGCGTCGGCGGCCTTCGTCGCCTACCTGCGCGACCTGGTCGCCGAGCGCCGCCGGGCGCCCCGGGAGAATGACCTGGTCAGCGACCTGGTCGCGGCCACGGACGACAGCACCGACGAGCGCGCGGACGGCGCGGCGCGCCGGCTCAACGAGGACGAGGTGGTCGGCACCTGCGTGCTGCTGCTGATGGCCGGGCACGAGGCGACGGTGAACGTGATCGGCAACGGCATGCTGGCCCTGCTGCGCCACCCGGCGCAGTGGGCCGCTGTGGTGAGCGATCCGCAGGTGGTGCCAGGCGCCGTCGAGGAGATGGTGCGCTACGACTCCTCGCTGCAGCTGTTCGAGCGGACGGCGACCCGCGACGTCGAGGTGGCCGGGCAACCGATCCCGGCCGGGGCGAAGATCGCCGCGCTGCTCGGGGCCGCCCACCGCGATCCGGCGGTGTTCGCCGCCCCGGACTCCTTCGACGTCACTCGGACGCCGAACCCACACCTGGGGTTCGGCGCCGGCATCCACTTCTGCCTGGGCGCCCCGCTGGCCCGGGTCGAGGTGCAGGCGATGCTGCAGGCGCTGCGCCGCCGGCTGCCCGGGGTGGTCCTTGCGGCCGAACCGCTGCGGCGCCAGGAGTTCGTGATCCGCGGGCTGCACGCCCTGGACGTCGCCGACGGTGGCGGGGCGGCGCCGGCTCAGACCCGGGAGTAGCCGACCGCGGAGCGGTCTTGATCACTCCGCGCCGGTCGGTGGTGGAGAAGAACAACTCCTGCGGGCCGACGAAGCGCTCAGCACCGCTCGGTTCGAGACTGCTTCCGCCCATGACCAGAGTGTGAAGTTTCAGTCACACTCAGGCATAGGACTTCACGACATTCCGTAGTGCATTCATGACATCAGGCCATGACATTGCGCACATCGGGTCGTTTCGGGCGAACCTCTTCACTCGCCGAACGGACGGCCGACGGGGTGTTCGACAGGGGTGAGCTGGGCGGGCGACCGGGGGAGGGCCTGCGACCACGCGGACGACGGCGGGAGCCTAGGCATGGTCACGGTGCAGGCAGGTGATCGGCTGGTGCTGCGCTCGCCACGCCGCGCCGTCTCTGCCCGCGCCCTGGCCGGGGCGGACCTCGCCGGGGACTGGACGTTGCCGGTGCTCGCCGACGTGCACGGTGCCGGCCGAGGGCGGCTCGAGGTGCCCGGCCCGCTCGGGCTGGTGGAGGTGGAGGCGGAGCTCGTCGTCCAGCGGCACGGGCTGTTCCTGTGCGCCATCGACGCAGCGCCCGAGCACCTGGTGCAGCGCCGCGCGCACACCCGCGCCCCGGTCGACCTGCCGGTGCGGGGCGCCGTGCTGAGCGCCGGTCCACTGGGCGGTTCGGCGGCGCCGGAGGAGGACCTCGACGAGCAGATGCAGGGTCGCACGGTGAGTATGAGTGGGGGAGGACTGGCCGTCCGCTGGGGCGAGGCTCCCCCGCTGGCGCCGGGCGCGCGGCTCTACCTCGAACTGCAGATGCCGGCCGGGGTGGTGGTGCCGGTCGTGGTGGCCGTGGTCGCCGCCCAGCCGCTCGCGGCCCGGGTCCGGTTCCTGGACATCGCCCCGGTGGACGCCGAACACCTGGTGGGACTGGTGTTCCAGTCCCAGCGGCTCGCGCTGCGCCACCGCCGGGAGCTCTGAGGGGCGCCACACAGCCCCGCCCACGGTGCGGACAGGTCAGGACCCAGGTCCCACTTCCCCGATACCGTAGGAGGGTGTTCTCGACGATCCTGGTGGCCAACCGCGGCGAGATCGCCGTCCGTGCCTTCCGCGCCGCCTATGAGCTCGGCGCCCGAACTGTCGCCGTCTTCCCCTGGGAGGACCGCAACGCCGTCCACCGGATCAAGGCGGAGGAGTCCTATCTGATCGGCGAGCGGGGGCACCCGGTCCGGGCCTACCTCGACGTGGAGGAGATCATCCGGGTGGCCCGCGAATCGGGCGCCGACGCGGTCTATCCGGGGTACGGCTTCCTGTCGGAGAACCCCGACCTGGCCGCCGCCTGCGCCGAGGCCGGGATCGCGTTCGTCGGCCCCGGCGCCGACGTGCTGACCATGACCGGCAACAAGGTGCGCGCCGTGGCTGCCGCCCGGGCCGCCGGGGTGCCTGTGCTGGCCTCCAGTGCTCCCTCGCGCGACGTCGACGAGCTGATCGCCTCAGCCGAGGGGGTCGGGTTCCCGATCTTCGCCAAGGCGGTCGCCGGCGGTGGCGGACGGGGCATGCGTCGGGTGGAGACCCGGGGCGATCTGCCCGACGCCCTCTCGATCGCGATGCGGGAGGCCGAGGGCGCCTTCGGCGACTCGACCATGTTCCTCGAGCAGGCGGTGATCCGGCCGCGGCACATCGAGGTGCAGGTGCTCGCTGACGCCGGTGGTGACGTGGTGCACCTGTACGAGCGGGACTGCTCGGTGCAGCGCCGTCACCAGAAGGTGGTCGAGATCGCCCCGGCGCCCAACCTCGACCCGGCGCTGCGCGACCGGCTCTGCCAGGACGCCATCGCCTTCGCCCGGGAGGTCGGCTACGTCAACGCCGGCACGGTCGAGTTCCTGGTGGACACCGCTGGGGACAACGCCGGCCGGCACGTGTTCATCGAGATGAACCCGCGGATCCAGGTCGAGCACACGGTCACCGAGGAGGTCACCGACGTCGACCTGGTGCAGGCCCAGATGCGGATCGCAGCGGGGGAGACCCTGGCCGACCTCGGGCTGGTCCAGGACCGGATCGCCGTGCACGGCGCCGCCCTGCAGTGCCGGATCACCACCGAGGACCCGGCCAACGGCTTCCGGCCCGACACCGGCATGGTCAACACCTACCGTTCGCCCGGCGGGTCGGGGGTGCGGCTGGACGGCGGCACCGTGCACGCGGGCGCCTCGATCAGTCCGCACTTCGACTCGCTGCTGGTCAAACTGACCTGCCGCGGCCACGACTTCCCTACCGCCGTGCGCCGGGCGCAACGGGCGCTGGCCGAGTTCCGGGTCCGCGGCGTGAGTACGAACATCCCGTTCCTGCAGGCCGTGCTGGCCGAGCCCGCGTTCCAGGCCGGAGGGGTGGCCACCTCCTTCATCGACGAGCGGCCGCACCTGCTGCGGGTGCGCCCCGGCGGCGACCGGGCCACCAAGCTGCTCACCTGGCTGGCCGACGTCACCGTCAACCGGCCGTACGGGACGGCGAAGGTCACCGTGCCGCCGTCCGCCAAGCTACCCGCGCTGGACGGCGTGACGCCGGGCCCGGGGGTCGGCACCGGGGGGACTGCGTGGCGCGCGGCACTGTGTGCCTCCGGCCCGGAGCAGTTCGCCGCCCGGCTGCGCGCGCACGGCCCGGTGGCGGTGACCGACACGACCATGCGTGATGCGCACCAGTCGCTGCTGGCCACCCGGCTGCGTACCCGCGACCTGGTCGCGGTGGCGCCGCACGTGGGCCTGGCCACGCCGCAGCTGCTCAGCGTGGAATGCTGGGGCGGGGCCACCTACGACGTGGCGCTGCGCTTCCTCGGCGAGGACCCCTGGGACCGGCTGGCCGCGCTGCGCGAGGCGATGCCCGACCTGTGCCTGCAGATGCTGCTGCGCGGGCGGAACACGGTGGGTTACACGCCCTACCCGAGCGAGGTGACCGACGCCTTCGTCGAGGAGGCCGCCTCGACCGGCATCGACATCTTCCGGATCTTCGACGCGCTGAACGACGTCGAGCAGATGCGCCCGGCCATCGCCGCGGTGCGCGATCGGACCTCATCCGTGGCCGAGGTCGCGCTCTGCTACACCGGCAACCTCGCCGACCCGGCCGAGAACCTCTACACCCTGGACTACTACCTGCACCTGGCCGAAAAGATCGTGGACGCCGGCGCGCACGTGCTGGCGATCAAGGACATGGCCGGGCTGCTCCGCCCGACGGCGGCCATCCGGCTGGTCCGCGCACTGCGCGAGCGGTTCGACCTGCCGGTGCACCTGCACACCCACGACACTGCGGGCGGGCAACTCGCCACCCTGCTGGCCGCGGTCGAGGCCGGCGTGGACGCGGTCGACGTGGCCAGCGCCGCGATGGCAGGCACCACCAGCCAGCCGCCAATGTCGGCCCTGGTCGCCGCGCTCGCCCACACTGAGCGGGACACCGGGCTCGACCTGCGCGCCGTTCAGGACCTGGAGCCGTACTGGGAGGTGGTGCGCCGCCTCTACGCGCCGTTCGAATCCGGGCTGCCGGCGCCGACCGGTCGGGTCTACGACCACGAGATCCCCGGCGGGCAGCTGTCCAACCTGCGCCAGCAGGCGATCGCGCTCGGGGTGGGGGAGAAGTTCGAGCAGGTCGAGGCGATGTACGCCGCGGCCGACCGGATGCTGGGCCGCCTGGTCAAGGTGACGCCGTCCTCGAAGGTGGTCGGCGACCTGGCCCTGCACCTGGTGGCGGCCGGGGTCGACCCGGGCGAGTTCGCCGAGAACCCGCAGAGCTACGACATCCCCGACTCGGTGATCGGGTTCCTGCGCGGCGAGCTGGGTGACCCGCCCGGCGGCTGGCCGGAGCCGTTCCGCAGCCGTGCGCTGGAGGGCCGTGCGCCGTCCCGTCCGGCGGTTGCGCTGACCGAGGACGACCGCACGACGCTCGGCGGTGACTCGGCCGTGCGGCGAGACGCCTTGAACCGCCTGCTGTTCCCCGGCCCGACGCGTGACCTGCAGCAGGTGCGGGAGACCTATGGCGACGTCTCGGTGCTCGACACCGTCGACTACCTCTTCGGTCTGCGACCGGGCGAGGAGCACGTGATCGAGCTCGAGCGAGGACGGCGGATCATCGCCGCGTTGGACTCGATCGGCGACGCCGACGAACGCGGCATTCGCCGGGTGATGTGCACCCTGAACGGCCAGCTGCGCCCGGTGCGGGTGCGCGACCGCTCGATCACCGTGCAGGTAGCGGCCGCCGAACGGGCGGACGCCGCCCAGCGCGGACACGTCGCCGCGCCGTTCGCCGGGGTGGTGTCCCTGTCGGTGGCGGCGGGCGACGAGGTGGCCGCCGGGCAGCCGGTGGCGACCATCGAGGCGATGAAGATGGAGGCCTCGATCACCGCGCCGATCGCCGGCACCGTGCAGCGGCTGGCGCTCGGGGCGGTGCAGCAGGTCGAGGGTGGCGACCTCCTCCTGGTGATCGCGCTGTGACCGGCGTCGTCCACCCCCTGGTGAGTCGGGGTGTGGCGCTGGTACGCCCGCCGGGGCCGCTACTCGCGGAGGGGCTGGTCACGCACATCGACCGCAGCCCGGTCGACGTCGAGCTTGCCGTGGCCCAACACGCGAGGTATGTCGCAGCGCTGCAGGCGGCCGGCTGGCGCACGGTGGAGGTCGAGGCGGCGGACGACCACCCGGATGCGGTGTTCATCGAGGACACGGTGGTGGTGGTCGACGATCTGGCCGTGCTGACCCACCCCGGCGCGCTCCAGCGGCGCGGCGAGGTGGCGGGCACCGAGGCTGCCGTGTCGGCACTCGGGCTGCGGGTGGCGCGGGTCAGCGAGCCCGGCACCCTGGACGGTGGCGACGTGCTGCAGGTGGGCAACACCGTCTACGTCGGCCGCGGCGGGCGCACCAACGGGGACGGCGTCCGCCAGCTTCGGGCGCTACTCGCGCCGCTGGGGCGATCGGTGGTGGTGGTCGAACTGCGCGAAGTGCTGCACCTGAAGTCGGCGGTGACCGCGCTGCCCGACGGGTCGTTGCTCGGCGTGCCGTCGCTGATCGACGCCGCGCCGCTGCCCGGCCTGCGGGTGCCGCCCGAGGTGGCCGGCGCCCACGTGGTGCCCCTGGGCGGATCGACCGCGCTGATCGCGGCGTCGGCGCCACAGACGGTGGCCTGGCTGGACGACCTGGGCTTCGACCCCGTGGTGGTCGACATCACCGAGTTCGAGAAACTCGAAGGCTGCGTCACCTGCCTTTCTGTCCTCATCCCCACCCGCCCCTGACCCCCAACCTGCTGATGCTCCGCAGGGGTAGATCCGAAAGTTGGCATATCACCACATAACGCCCCCGGAATGTACCTCAGCGGAGCATGACCGGGTTGGGTGGGGTGCGCCTTCTAGTTCATGCCTTGACAAGAATATTCCTGTAGGAGAATATTTCATCGTGACCACGACCTTCGAGGTCCTCGCGGACCCACATCGGCGCCACCTGCTCGAGGAGCTGCGCCACGGCCCTCGACCGGTCGGTGACCTGGTCGCCGTGGTCGGGCTGGCTCAGCCGAGTGTGTCCAAGCACCTGCGGGTCCTGAGGACGGCGGGGCTGGTCGACGTCCGGGCCGACGCCCAACGCCGCGTGTACCGGCTCCGGCCGGATGCGCTGCGCGATGTGGACGCTTGGCTCGAGCCGTTCCGGCAGGCCTGGGCCGATCGGCTCGACGCTCTCGAGCACCACCTCGACACGATGGAGGAGTGATGATGTCGGAGACAGACCTGCTGGGAACGGTGCTGCGGGAGGGAGATCGGCTCGGTCTGCGGTTCGAGCGGACGCTGCGGCATGCGCCAGAGAAGGTCTGGCGGGCGATCACCGAGTCCGAGCACCTGGCTCAGTGGTTCCCGTGCGATCTCGTCGGAGAGCGGCGGCCGCGCGCGTCGATCGAGCTCGTGTTCTGGCCGGCACACGTCGAGAAGTACGGCATCACCGAACCGGTGCTGCCGGGTCAGCTGCGGGTCTACGACCCGCCCGCAGTGCTCGAGTTCACCTGGGGCGGCGACGTCGTTCGGTTCGACCTCGCGCCGGACGGCGAGGGGACCCTGCTCGTACTCACCACCTGGCTGGAGGACGGCGAGCACGAAGCCGCCTACAGGACAGCTGCCGGCTATCACCTGTGCCTGGCCAATCTGCGCGAACTGCTCGACGACGGCAAGGTGTCGACCCCGCTGGTCGACGTCGACGTCTCAGGTGCGGAAGCCGTGTACGCCCGAGCCATGGACGGTTCCGGCGAGCAGGGGTCGCCGTGATCGGTGGGGATGCGAGCGCCCTCGAGGGTCTGCGCCTCCGGCCGGACCGTGCAGCGGCCCTGGAGTACTACGACGGACTGCCGGTGGTGACGTGTGAGGAGATGCTCGGCAGCTGGCGCGGACGTGAGCTCCCCACGGGGCACCCGCTGGACGGCCTGCTCGAGCGGTTCGGCTGGTACGGAAAGCGTTTCGACAGCGTGGACGCCGCGCACCCGCTCCTCTTCACCGCTCGTGGCGGGCGACTGTTCGCGATCGACCCGCGCTGGGTGCCGATGGGTCTCCTCGTGAGCCACCCCCCGTTGGCGCACCTGCCTGCCGCCGCGCCGGCGTTCCGTGCCGTTCGGGGGTTGCTGACCACGCGCCGGCCCCGCGCCAGGCTGCGGATGACCTCCTACCGCGGCGTCGTCACCGCGACGATGTGCTACGACGCCTTGCCGATCCACGACGCCTTCCGCCGGGTCGACGCTGCAACGGTGCTCGGCGCGATGGACCTGCGCGGCTCGGCCCATCCCTTCCTGTTCGTGCTCAGCCGAGAACAGCGCGCCTGACCGCACCGCATGCGCTTGAATCGGTCTGTGGTGGACGACGCGCGGAGTGCAGACCTGGCCGGGCTGGTCATCCGCCCGGCGCGCGAGGTGGATGTGGGCGAGCTTCTCGTGGTCTGGCCGGGTTCGGTCAGCCAGGTGGATCGGCTGCGTCGACAGGCCGCGGGGGAGAGCATCTTCGTGCTGGGTTGGCTGGACGGCGCCGTCGTGGCGCGCGCCGAGCTGAAGCTGGCCGGGTGCGCCGCCGAGTCGGTGCAGACGTGTTTCCCGGGGGTCCCTGAGATCAACGGCCTGGACGTCGTCGACTCGGTGCAGGGCAAGGGGATCGGCACAGCGGTGATCCGCCGTCTCGCGCGCCTGGCCGTCGATCGGGGGTTCGACCGGATCGGGCTGGGCGTCGAACCCACCAACGACGGGGCTCGGCGGCTGTATGAGCGGCTCGGCTTCGTCGGCAGTCTCGGCTATGAGGACCGATACGTCGTCCGGGCACGCACCGGCGCTGAGCTGGCCTTCGCCGACTCCTGTGTCTTCCTGACCGTGGCGTGTGCGCACCTTCTGCGCTGAGCCCCCGCTGGCCCATCGCCTCCGCCTCGACTCCTCTGCAGCAAGCGGGGTTCCGGCCCACGTCACGGTGCTCTTACCCTTCATGCCGGCGGCCCTGATCGATCACGCGGTACTTGCCCGGCTCCGCGACCTGTTCGCCGACCACGTGCCGTTCGGGGCCCGGTTCAGCTGCACCTCGTGGTGCGGTGAGGCGTGACTCCGCACCTGACCATCGGCACCCGGCATCCGGTGGAGGAGCTGCAGGCGGCCGAACAGCACGTCGCCCCGCGGCTGCCGGTCAGGACCACTGTCGAGCGTGTCACCCTGATCGGTGAGAACGAGGCCCGGAGCCGGTGGAGTAGCGCCGCCACCTTCCCGCTGTGTGGTTGGCCGTCGGGCAGGTCGAGGGTCAGTTGGGGGTTGCGGAGCCGCTGCGCGAGCGTCCGCGCGCGATGTTCGGCCTCGGCCACGGTATTTCGGCGGGGGACACCGCTCGGGTCGAGCCAGGCGGGTGGAATCACCCACGGCACCCCGTCGATCATCTGCAGCGTCCAGTGCCCGGCGTGCACAGCGCTGTGGTGACGGTCGCAGAGCAACGCCAGACTGCCGATGTCGGTCCGGCCGTTGTTGCGCCACCAGACCACATGGTGGGCCTGACAGCGTGACGGCGGCGCCTTGCACCCAGGCACGATGCATCCGCGATCACGAGCGATCAACGCGCGGCTCTGCGCCGCGGTGACGAAGCGGAGGTCGCGCCCAGGGACCAGCACCGCACCGTGCTGGTCGAGCAGGGTCGGGTACAGCACGGCGTCGCACAACAGCCGGCCGAAGGTTCCTGGGTCGAGCGGACCGGACAGTACGTCGGCATCCAGCGCGTCGGGTTGCGCTGCCCGGGCGGCGGCGAGCTGTCCGAGCGTCGCGACGACGTTCACCTGGGTGGTGGGGCCCGCGGTGCTCGCTCCTCTGCTCGACCCCGTCGTCCCTCAAGGTTCGGCCGGGGGTGCCGTGGATGGCGTCGAGGCAGAGCTGGTGCAGTGCGTCAGCCCTGCGCTGGGCAGGAGTTCGCTCGTCGCGCAGCGGCAGCGTCGGCTGCCCGTCCGGGGTGATCCCATCGGGCTCGCCGCCGGCTCCGCTCAGGGAGCCGAACTGCCGCTTCGTGTAGGCCTCGAGCGCGGCCCGGAACGTGGCAGCGGCGGCCGGGTCGAGGGCGAAATCGCCGGTGAGCATGCCGGTGCTGTCGGCGCCGTAGCAGAGCCGGCGGCGGGTGAACGCATCGGGGTCGTACCGGTCGCTGCCATCGGGGTCGAGCAGGGCGAGAAGCTGCTTGGCCAGCCCGCGGGTGGTGGTGGGCGCGAGCCGTCTCGAGTGGTCGGCCAGGAACTCATCGACCCGCGCGGCCCCGCTCAGGCCGTCCTCTCCGACGTCGGTCAGGAGGTGCTGAGGGATCCTGTCCAGGCACCGGTAGGCGACATTGGCATGAGCGCGAGAGATCTCCCCGGCCGCCAGTGCTGCACCGACGCAGGGTAGGCCGGTGCCGCGGAGGTCGGCCATCGCCGCATTCTCCGGGGTGATGCCGGCGCCGTCGGCATCGAGCGCATGGGCGACCTTCACATCCAGGTGGGCTTGGCCGGGCGACATGGTGACCGCGTGCACCAGGAACGTGGCCCCGGCCGATCCGGTCGCGGCCCCGGGAACCCCATCCGGCCGGCTGTCGAGAGAGGCGAGGAGGTGCAGATAGCCGGCCTCCAACCGGGCGCGCATCCGGGCGGTCTGCTCCACGGCCGTTCGTAGTTCGGCATCGGACAGGCACAACGTGGGCGCCGACTGCAGAAGGGCCACGTCGTTCCCGATCCGGGCCAGGGTCTTGACCACAACAGGCTGCGGGACGACGCCGTGTCCGGCGTCGTCCGCGGTGTCCTGGTCGGGTTCCATGAGGTGAACGCTAGCCGCGACCACCGACAGTCAGCTCGAGTGAAGACCCGTGGAAAACGTTGTCAGAGAATCGGTTTCATGTCGCTCTGGTCACTCCTTCTCCGCGCGGGAGTTAAGGTGAAGAGCTCAGGTGACCGACACGAGGCCCATCGCCTCCCGCGCCGTGGCAACCGTGTCCGATGCTCCGGCCGTCACCGCATCACGCCCCGCGCGCAGCACGCCGAGGATCTCGGCGGGGTCTTCGGTGAGTTCGCGGAACCGCCCCTGGATCGGCGCCAGGGTGTCCACGAGGACCTCGGCCACCGCCTGTTTGAGTGCGGCGGACCCGTGCAGCCCGGTCAGCGACTGAGCCGGCTCGACGCCGGTGAGGGCGCCGAGCACCACCGCCAGGTTCGCCACTCCCGGCCGGGCCACAGGGTCGTACTCCAGCACCGGGTCGTGGTCGGTGACCGCGCGCCGGACCTTGGCGGCGATGGTGTCGGCGTCGTCCAGCAGGAAGATCACCCCGGCTCCGTCGGACCCGGTCTTGCCCATCTTGCTCGTGGGATCGCGAAAGTCCTTGATCCGGGCGGCCTCCACCCGGGTGACCCCGCGCGGCACCGTGAGCGCGTCGCCGTAACGGGCGTTGAACCGCCGGGCCAGAGTAGTGGCGAGTTCGAGATGTTGGCGCTGGTCGTCGCCCACCGGCACCACGTCCGTGCGGTGCACCAGGATGTCCGCGGCCATCAGTGCCGGGTAGGTGAGCAGCGACAACCGCGGCGACTCCTGCCGCCGGCGCTTCTCCTTGAACTGCACCATCCGGGTCATCTCGCCGTAGGCGGCGGTGCTCTCCAGCAGGTAGCAGAGCTCGGTGTGCGCCGGCACCGTGGACTGCACGAACAGCCGGGCGCGGGCGTCGAGGCCGCAGGCCAGCAGCGTCGCGGCCAGCTCCAGGGTGAGCGCGCGCAGCTGCGCGGGGTCGTGTTCGACGGTCAGCGCGTGCAGATCGACGACGCAGACGAGCGGAGCGTTGCCCGGATCGGCGACGAGGTCGAGCAGCGGGCGGATGGCGCCCAGGTAGTTGCCGAGCTGCAACTGCCCGGTGGGCTTGAGTCCGGTGAAGATGCGAGTGGTCATCGTGGGTCTCCTGGTCGGGTGAAGGACGGGAGGTCACCCACGACGATCGGCGTGCTCGGAACGCGAGAAGGCCGCCCGTTGCGGGCGGCCGACGAGAACAGATGAGGTCGGGGGACGCCCTACGCGGGCGGCCACCAGGAAGTCCTCAGGTCCGTCGTCATCCCGCCATTGTGCCGCACGGAGCGGACGACGCGACAGGGCGGCTACGTGTCGACTGCGAGTCAGCCCAGCTCGAGGTGGGCAGCCTCGCCGCGCCGATCGACGCCGTCCAGGATCGTGGATGGCACCCGGAACACGCGACCCGGCGCCGCGGGCCACCGCGGCCGCACTCGGCCGACCACCCGCCCGCCCTGGCGCACCTGCACCCGTGGCCGATGCACCAGCTCGTCGGTCCAGGCCAGCAGCCGCCCCCGCGGGGGCGCCGGGTCGTCCGGGCGCAGCAGACCCGGCGTCACCCAGCGCAGGGGGGCCTCGGCCACCAGCCGGACGCCGTCCACCCCCGAACCGTCCACCCCCGAACCGCGCCCGCTCGCCAACCAGTCCTGCACCTGAGCAGCGACATGGACGCCGTCCAGCGCCGCGACGTCCGCGGTGTCGACCGGGTGCACCAGGTTGCCGGCCGCGAACACGCCCTGCCGGCTGGTACGCAGCCCCGCGTCGACCACGGGCCCGAGGGTGGCCGGATCCAGATCGAGCCCGCCGAGCCGGGCCAGCTCGTGGTCGGGGATCCAATCGCCGGTGAGAACCACTGTGTCGCAGGCGATCCGGCGCCGGGTTCCAGTGTCGAGGTGCTCGATCTCCACCGCCTCTACCCGGTCGTGGCCAATGATCCGGGACACCCGGGCTCGGGTGGCCACCGGCACCCCGAGCACCAGCCGGCCGGGCACGGTGAACGCGCCGTACGCCTCGGCCTGCGGGTACTGCGAGGTCAACAGCGCCGTCCGGCAGCCGGCCTTGCGCAGGGTGAGCACGGCCGACCAGCTGACCAGCTCGGCGCCCACCACCACTGCCCGTTCCCCGATCGACCCACCGGCCCGCGCCCCGCGCAGGTGAACCAGGTTCTGCAGCTGCCCGGTGGTGAGCACCCCGGCCGGCCGGTCGCCGGCGATCCGTCGCGCCGCCCGCGGGCGCTCCCGGGCACCGGTGGCCAGGACGATGGCCCGCGCCGATAGCGTCGTCCGCCCCAGTGGGCTGGTCACCTCGACCGTGTGCCCGCCGGCCCACCCGGTCACCATCGACTCGGTGACGATCCGAGCCCCGGCCTGCGCGGCCCGGTCGGTCAGACGGCCGGCGTAGTTCGGGCCGGTCAGCACCCGGCGCAGGTCACGCACCCCGTACCCGGTGTGGTGGCTGTGACGGGGAATGCCGCCGGGCTGGCGCTCCCGATCGAGCACCAGCACGTCGACGCCGCGCCGGGCCAGCTCGGCCGCCGCGCTCAGCCCGGCCGGCCCGGCCCCGATCACGAGCACCTCGGGGGCCACTGGACCAGGATCGGTCACAAGAGCACCCGGTGCGCGTCCAGCCGGGCCTCGAGCTCGGCGCCGCAGAAGAAGCCCTGGCAGCGCCCGTTCATCGCCCGGCTCCGCCGTCGCAGCCCGGCGAGTGTGTGCGGTGGAAGCGGCGTGGCGAACGCATCGCGGAGCTCCCCGGCCGTGACCCGTTCGCAGAAGCAGACAATCCGCCCGTAGGCCGGGTCGGCAGCGATCAGCGCGGCGTCCTGATAGGGCCGTCGGCCGGCCTCGCCGAGCTGCGGCATCTGCGGCGGGCCGGGCAGTTCGGCGCGGGGCGCCAGGGCAAGCCCGGCCTCGGCGAGCAGCCCCACAACGTGCTCGGCGATCGCCATCGACGCCGTCAGCCCGGTCGAGCGGATACCACCGGCCAGCAGGTAGCGCTGCCCGGGATCGACCGCGATCAGGTAGTCCGGGTGGTCGACCGCCGCCCGCAACCCCGCGTAGGTGGCGGTCACCTCCTCGGCGAGCAGCCGGGGCATGATCCGAGATCCCTTGTCCAGCAACGAGTCCAGGCCCTCGTTGGTCGTACCCGACGCCTCCCGGTCGGTGAGGTCCTCCGCCGTCGGCCCGAGCATCACGTTGCCGTAGACGGTGGGGGAGACCAGCACGCCCTTGCCCCTCGAACTGGGCACCGGCAGCACGATCCGGTCGGCCAAGGGGCGGGCCAGCTTGTCGAAGACGATCAGCTCCCCGCGCCGGGGAGTGACCGTGAACCGTTCGTGGCCGATCATCCGGTCGATCAGGTCGGCACTCAGCCCGGCGGCGTTCACCACCCAGCTCCCGTGCACCGGCCCCCCGGCGGTGGCCAGCGTGGTGACCTCGCAGCCCACCGACACCCCGGTCACCGCATGGTTCAACAGCACCCGGGCGCCGCGCTGGTGCGCCTCGGTGGCCAGGGCGAGATTCGTCGTCCAGCTGCAGATGATCGACTCGTCGGGCACGGTGAGCCCACCGAGCGCACCCTCGCCGAGCGCGGGGACCTGCCGGTACACCTCGGCCGCGTCGACCAGCGCGCAGTGCGGGTAGCCGTTCGCGATCGCCTTGCGCTGCAGGCCCGGCAGCGCGCCCAGCTCCTCGTCGGTCCAGGCGACGAGCAGGGCCCCGGTGCGCTCCACCGCGATGCCGGTCGCCTGCGCGTAGGCCGAGAGTAGCTCGTGCCCCCGCCGCACCAGGCGCGCTTCGAGCGTGCCCGGGGTGGCGTCGAACCCGGTGTGCAGGATGGCGGTGTTGGCCTTGCTGGTGCCCTCGCAGATGTCGTCGCGGGCCTCGACCAGGGCCACCGACAGCGGCTCACCACCCGGGGCGTCGGAGTGCCCGGCGAGGTCGCGGGCGATCGCCGAGCCGACCAGCCCACCCCCGATCACCACCACGTCGAACACGCTCATCGTGCGACGCCCGCGGCGAGCGTAGCTTCCAGCGCGCGGCGCCAGCGGTGCAGGAAGTCCCCGGCCTCGTCGGGCGACCAACGCGGTTCGTAGACGGCGGACGGCGCCCAGGCCGGCGCGGCGTCCGCCAGGGCCAGCCCGGGTTCGATCGCGAGCCGGGCCAGGGCCGCAGCGCCGAGTGGGGTGGCATGCGCCGACGGATACACCTCGACCGGGAGTTGGCACAGGTCGGCCTGGGCCTGCATCAGGGTGCGGCACCGGGTCAGCCCGCCGTCGACCCGCAGCCGGGTCAGCGGGGCGCCCAGGTCGGTCGCCACCAGGGTGGCGAGCTCGGCCACCTGGGCCGCGATGCCCTGCAGGACGGCGAGCACCACCTGTCCGGGGCCGGTGGACAGGGTCATCCCGGTCAGTGAGGCGGCGGCGTCCGGGCGCCACCAGGGGGCGGCCAGCCCGGCCAGGGCGGGCACGCAGAGCACGCCCTCGGCGTCCGCCGCTGCCACGGTGTCGAGGTCGTCGGGGGAGGAGATCAGCCCGAGATCGATCGCCCAGCGGACGGCGGAGGCCGCGGTGTAGACCTGCCCGTCGACGCAGTAGGGCATCTCGCCGAGGGCCCGCCAGGCCACCGACGTGGTCAGCCCGGCGCTGGACCGGACGGCCGCCGCACCGGTGTTGGCGAGCAGGAAGGCCCCGGTCCCGTAGGTGCACTTCGTCGTGCCCGGGGTCAGGCACCCCTCGGCCAGCAGTGCCGCCTGCTGGTCGACGATCAGCCCGCCTACCGGGATCTCACCCCCGAAAACCGCTGTGCTGCCGACGATCTCGTCGCAGTCCACGAGCCGGGGCATCGCCTCTCCGGTGAGCCCGAACAGGTCGAGCAGCTCGCCGTCCCAGCACACGGCGTCCAGATCGAGCAGCAGCGAGCGGCTGGCGGTGGTCACGTCGGTGACGAACTCGCCGGTGAGCTGGTGCAGCAGCCAAGTGTCGCTCGTCGTCACCACGCCGGCGGTGGTGCGGTGGCGGCGCAGCCAGGCCATCTTCGGGGCGCTGAAGTAGGGGTCGAGCACGAGCCCGGTGCGGGCCGCCACCCACTCGCGGGCATCCGCACGGTCGGTGCACACCTCCTCGGCGCGCCGGTCCTGCCAGACGATCGCGGGGGAGAGCGGCTCGCCGGAGCCGCGGTCCCAGGCCAGCACGGTCTCGCCCTGGTTGGCCAGGGCCACGGCGTCGATCGGCCGGGCCGCGGCGGCGACGGCGCGTCGTCCCGCCTCGAGCACCGAGGCGAGCAGCTCGGCCGGGTCGACCTCGACGCCGCCGCCGTCGAAGTAGGCAGGCCGCACCGGCTGCTCGGCGACGGCGAGCGTTCCGTGCTCGGAATCGACAACGACGGCCTTCGTGCCCGAGGTGCCCTGGTCGACGGCAAGGATGGTGCTCACGCGGTGAGTATGGAGTAAGCGAGGTCACGCGTCAGCAGGTCGTAGGTTAGGCATACCTGAGCACGGGTACCGGTTGTCGCCCGCGAGGGAGTGATACGTCGTGGCCGATCAACGGCAGGCAAGGCAGTGGCAGGCAGAGCAGAGCACAGGTCGTCACCGGGTCGTGATCATCGGATCGGGCTTCGGGGGGTTGTTCAGCGCTCAGGCCCTCAAACGCGCCGACGTCGCGGTGACCCTGATCGCGCGGACGACGCACCATCTGTTCCAGCCGCTGCTCTACCAGGTGGCCACCGGCATCCTCTCCGAGGGGGAGATCGCGCCGAGCACGCGGGAGGTGCTGGCGCGGCAGAAGAACGCGACCGTGCTGCTGGGCGACGTCACCGCGATCGACCTGGAGGCGCGCACGGTCACCTCGCAGGTGCTCGGCCGGGACACGGTCACCGAGTACGACTCGCTGCTGGTGGCCGCGGGCGCCGGGCAGTCCTACTTCGGGCACGACGACTTCGCGGAGTTCGCCCCGGGCATGAAGAGCATCGACGACGCCCTCGAGCTGCGCGGGCGGATCTTCGGCGCCTTCGAGTGGGCCGAGCTGGCGACCAGCGCCGAGGAGGTCGAGCGCGCGCTCACCTTCGTCGTGGTCGGGGCGGGCCCCACTGGCGTGGAGATGGCCGGGCAGATCACCGAGCTCTCCCGGCGCACCCTGCGCCGCGACTTCCGCAGGATCGACCCGACCACGGCCCGGATCATCCTGCTCGACGCCGCTGCGCAGGTGCTGCCCTCATTCGGGGATCGGTTGGGCGAGAAGGCCCGCCGCCGGCTGGAACAGATCGGCGTAGAGGTGCAGTTGGGCGCCACCGTGGTCGGCATGGACGCCGAGGGCATCGAGGTGCAGGACGGCGAGGGACGGCGGCGACGGATCGAGAGCGTGACCAAGGTGTGGGCCGCCGGGGTGCAGGCGTCAAGCCTGGGCCGGCAGCTCGCCGAGCAGAGCGGGGCGGCACTCGACGGCGCCGGGCGGATCGCCGTCCGCGACGATCTGACCCTGCCCGGGCACCCCGAGGTGTTCGTGGTCGGTGACATGGCCTCACTCAAGGGCTACCCGGGGGTGGCGCAGGTCGCCATCCAGGGCGCTCGGTACGCGGCCGCGCAGATCCGGCGTCGGTTGGCCGGGGCGCCGGACGCCGCAGCGTTCGAGTACCACGACAAGGGCAGCATGGCGACGATCTCGCGGTTCAGTGCGGTGGCCAGCATCGGCCGGCTGCGGCTGAGTGGCTTCGGCGCCTGGCTGATGTGGCTGGCCGTGCATCTCGTGTACATCATCGGGTTCAAGCACCGGGTGACCACGTTGTTGCACTGGGCGGTCAGTTTCCTCGGGCGGGGGCGCTCCGAGCGCACGGTCACCGAGCAGCAGGTGGTGGCCCGCAACGCCCTGAACCAGCTCGACGCCTCACCGGAGACAGCAGCGGATCAACCGGACCGCCGGATTGCCGCCCCATCGGCCCGTGACCAGGACCTTGTCACATAGTGAGACGGGGGTCACCTGCGCGCTCCGCGATGATTCCGCTAGTCCACCACAGGTCACCGGGCGGCCCTGACTGCCCGGCCGGCGCTCGAGCAGCGGGAGAGCAGACCATGTCGGATTCGACGCCGAGCCTCATCTTCCGATTGATGTATCGCAGCCACAGTCTTCTGCCCGACAACGACCGCAGGGTCGAGCTGGGGAAGATCTTCACCCAGGCCCGCTCCAACAACAAGCGGAAGGACATCACCGGGGCACTGCTGCTCACGGAGCACGGCTTCGTGCAGACGCTCGAGGGGGAGGAGTCCGCCGTCCGCGGCCTGTTCTCGCGGATCGCCGACGACCCCCGACACGACGATGTTCAACTGCTCCAGGGGCAGACGGTCGGCGCCCGGGTCTTCTCGCGCTGGGCGATGGCCAAGGTGGCTGCGGACGGGGAGCCCGACCTGCCGCTGATCGCGGGAGCCAAGGGCGCCACTGCCGCTGCCGGCCGTGACACGACGCCCGAACAGGACGAGGTCCTCGACGTCATGCGCGCTGCAGCGCAACAGGTCGTCTGACCACTGGTCAGACGAGTTCGGCGCGCCACCACCACCAGATCGTGGCCGCCGCCCCGGCGACGGCCACCGGGAGGGTCGCGGCGAGCTGGGTTGTGGTGATGGCCGAGGCCGCGTCCGGGCCACCCATGCCGAGCCACAGCGAGGGTGTCGCGTAGGGGAACCAGCCGCCGGCACCGGCTGCGGTGACGATCTGGGTCACCACGACCAACCCGAGAAGAGCACCGATGGCCGGAAGGTAGCCGCGGCGCATGCTGGCCACCCAGGCCAGGGGAGTGGTCAGCAGCGCCATGAGCAGGGCGCCTGTCAGTACCCGGCCCGCGGCAGGCCAGGCGGATGCATCGGGTCGGGGCAGGCCGGCGAGCGGGCCGAGGACGATCGCCGATGCCACGGCCGCGACGCAGATACCGACCAGGGCGCCCACGACCACGGACAGCTTGGCTGCGGCGACCTGCCACCGCGGTGTGGCCGTGGCGAACAGGCCGGTCACTGTGCTCTGCACGAACTCGCGCCCGAAGACCCAACTGGTCACCACGCCACCACCGAGCAGCACGGCGACGGTCAGGACCTGCCCCACCACGTCGAGGTAGCCCGGCCATCCCGGACGAGTGATGAGTGCGGCCGCCTTCACACCGAACTGGCTATCGCCTCTGGCAGCCGTGCACATCATGGCGGCGAGAAGCGGACAGCCCAGGGCCAGGACGACGGCAGTCACCCGGACGACGGCGGCGCGGCGAAGCTTGAGTGCCTCGACCGCGAGGACGCCGCTCATGCCGGGCTCCGTTGCGCGGTGAGGACGAGATCGAAGAAGGCCTGTTCCAGGCGGGCTCGACCGGGTGGCAGCGTGCCGACGATACGGCCGCCGTGCATCACGGTGATCCGGTCGGCGATGCGCGCGACTTCGTCCAGATGGTGGCTGGAGACAAGGATCGCGGCCCCGTCCCGATGGGCTCGGGTACGCAGGATCTCGCGAAGATCGACCACCCCGACGGGGTCGAGCGCGTTCGTCGGCTCGTCCAGGACGATGAGCGCCGGGTCATGCACCAGGGCGGCGGCCAGGCCGAGCCGCTGCCGGTTGCCCATGGAGAGTTCTCGGGCCAGGCGGTTGCGCCAGTGATCGAGGGCCATGCCGTGGATGGCCGAGTCCGCGGCCGCATGCGCTCGCTGCCGTGGTACCCGGTGCATGCGCGCCGCGCTGTGCAGGTTCTCGGCGACGGTCAACTCCGGATAGGCGAAGGGAGCCTCGATCAGGTGCCCGACCAGTGCCCACACCGTCGAGCCCGCCGTGTGGGCGGGCACCCCGAACACGGCGGCTCGGCCGGCGTCCGGCCGGAGCATGCCCAGGATCAGCTTCATCAGGGTGGACTTGCCAGCGCCGTTCAGCCCGACCAGGGCGTGGATCTGGCCGGGGAGCAACTCCAGGTCGAAGTCCACGACGACCTGCTCATGTCCGAAGGCTCGGAAGAGGCCTTGTATGACAAGAGGTCTCAGCTCGGAGGTGCTCATGAGGTGGCCAGGAGATCGAGGGCGGCGACGATGCGGGGCCCGAGGTCGGCGTCAGCGTCGTCCACTGCCCAGTCCAGCAGTACGGTGGTCAAGGCCCCCAGGCATGCCCCGGCCGCGACAAGGGCTTCGGCGCGGGGGGTCCCGGTCGAGACGAGGGCATCGACGAGCACGGTTTCGGTAGCCCGCATATTGGCCCAGAATCCGCCCCGGAGCCGGTCGTGGTTGGCGATCAGCCGGATGGACGACCGGGTAGGGGCCTCGGCCGCATCGGCCACCTGCTCCCACGCGAGCAGGAGCCCCCGCCGGGTTCGCTCGACGCCGCCGAGTTCCTTGGGTTGTGCGGCGACCAGTTCGCCGATCACAGGGTCGTAGGGGTCGTCCATCAGGGCCGACTCCTTGGTCGGGAAGTGTCGGAAGAAGGTCATCTGCGACACTCCGGCCGCCGCTGCGATCTGGTCGACCGTGGTCGCGTCGTATCCCTGGGCCAGGAAGAGGTCGAGGGCGGCGTTCCGCAAACGGGCACGGGTGCGGTCGAGGCGAGCCGTCACGGAGTGAATGTTAGTCACTAACGCTACAGGTGTCCATGGTGCGTTCCGTCGGGCCGAGCCTTCACCGAGCCAGAGCAGCCCGGTTGTCGGCCAGGTATGACGGAACGGCGCGTGCAGGCGAACCTGGTCCGGGCGCTACCCCTGATGCCCCCAGAGGGGCTGCCGCTGTCTACGACCTGGGAGGGACCCGTTCGCCCGGTGGGGCCTGTTCGAGTTGGTGCGCCGGTTCGGCGTCGGTGAACCCGATCGAGCGGTAGACCTTGATCGCTTCGGCGTGGGTGTCGGCCAGGATGACCAGCTGACGCGCGCCGAGTTCACGCAACCCCCATAACCCCACATTATGGGCAAGAGTTCCAGCCAGTCCGCGCCGACGTGCGGCGGGGTGGGTGTCCACCGCCTGGTAGCGGGCCACACCCGAGCCGTCGGTGAACAGCCCCATAGTCGAGACCAGATCGCTGCCGAGGAAGGCGCCGAACCACTGCCCGTGACCAGCCTCGACCAGCCGGCGGACCCCGCGCACCGAGTCGACGGTGAAGGTGCGGTAGGAGTTCGGCTCCAGGTCCTCGTTGTTGGCGCATCTCAGCTCCACCAACGCATCCCAGTCCGCGTCGGTGTGCAGCGGGCGGTAGGTGGCGTCGTGGTTCGGGCGAGGCGGCTCGTGCAGCGCCGAGGCGACGAGTGCCGTGCCGGCGTCATAGACCAGGCCGAGGGCGCGCCAGGGGTCGATCCACTCCTTGACGGGTCCCGCGCGGTCGATCGCGAAGGTGCGGTGGCGGGCCTGCGGGAAGTGCTCGGCGAAGGTGTGCAACCAGCCCGCCGCATCGTCAGCCGGTGGCGGCTCCGCCAGCGCCAGGAAGTTGCCCCACCAGTAGTTCGGGTTGTCCGGGGTACGGACCACGAGGTGGTCGCCGCCGTCCTCGATGATGCTGCCGCCCAGGCGGAGCATCATCAGATCGGTGCCCAGCCCGAGCGAGGTGACCTGCATCTTGCGATGCTAGACCAGCCCTCCACGGCCGGGTTGTGGCGGGTTCGTACACGCAGACGGTGTCAGACCCTCCACGGCCTCGGCGAGGCGGGGCGCTCAGCCGGTGCAAAGGGAGGCGTCGTGTCGATCACGACGACGCCGTCCGCGCAGGAGCGGGGCCTTTTCTCCTCAGGCGCCGCACGATGGTGGCGCTTCGGCTTCCTGGTCCTGGCGGCGGCCACCTGCGCCCTGATCCTGATCAGACCGCCAACTGATCGCTTTGCCGATCTGCACGTCTACTTGGGGGCGACCCAGCAGGTGGCGAACGGGTTGCCGCTGAACGACTTCCGGGCGGAGAACGGGGATCCGCTTACCTGTCCGCCATTCGCACTCCTCGCCGCCCTCGCCGCCCTCGTCGCACTGACGCGGATCTGGCTGCGCCCGGCGAGCCCGGTGGGGGCGATTGCCCAGGTCACCGGCGGGCTGACGCCCTGTCCCTCGGGCGTGGATGCCAGCAGGGAGTGCGTGTTCGTACCGCGGAGGTGGCTTCATGGGTGAGTTCGGAGGAAAGCTCCGGGCCACCTGGCGCCCGGGCGGGGTCCGTCCGGTGGGCATCCAACACCAGGTTCACCGCGGTGTGTTCTCCATCAGGATGCCCCGCGCCTAGCGCCAGAGGCCGCGGTCGGTGAGCACCTGCTTCAGCACGGCGGGACGATCCGTCATCAGGCCGTCGACGCCCAGGTCGAGCAGGCGGTTCATCTCGGAGGCGTCGTCGATCGTCCACACGTGCACCTGGAGCCCCAGCGCATGTGCCTTGGCCACTACCCGAGGGCTGACGATGGTCAACCGGCCCTGCTTCACCGGCACTTGTGCGGCCAGCGCGACCGGGCGGTGCGGCCGGCCGTAGACGAGGGTGGCCACGCCCCGAGGGCCGAGGCTGGTACACAGCCCGGGTCCCAGGAGACCCCGGATCCGGCGCAGCCGGCGATCGCTGAAGGCCCCCACCCCGACCCGGTCGAGCGCGTTGCACCGGCGCAGCGTGGCCACGAGTGCGTCCACCGCGCCGTCCGCCTTGCAGTCGATGTTGACCCGCAGCTCGGGCCAGGTGCCGAGCAGATCCTCCAGCAACGGGATGGGTGCCCGGCCGCCGACCAGTGCCGTGCTGACCTCGCTCCAGGGCAGTTCGCTGATCAGCCCCGGGCGTCCGCAGGTGCGCCGCAGGTCCTCGTCGTGGAAGGCCACCAGGGCCCCGTCGGCGGTGACGTGGACGTCGGTCTCCACGTACCGGTAGCCGAGATCCACCGCGTGCGCGAAGGCGGGCAGCGTGTTCTCCGGGACGTCGCTCGCACCCCCGCGATGCGCGAAGGCGAGCGGACCGTCCCAGTCGAGATAGGGGTGCGTGGCCATCGTCTCCACTATCCTCCGCAGGTGCATCGCCGACAGGTCATCGACTACCTCGCCCTGGCCGTGATCTGGGGACTGTCGTTCGTGCTGGTCCTGAAAGTGGTGCAGGCGTTCGGCTGGATCGGTGCCGTGGCCTTCCGGGCGCTGATCGCCAGCGCCGTACTGATCGTGCTGGCCAGGCTCACGCGCCGGCACCTGACCTTCGGCCGCTGGCAGCCCCTGGCCGTGGTCGGAGCCTCCACCGTGGCGGGCAACCTGATCGGCCTGTCCAGCGCCACGCCGCGGATCGGAACCGCGATGGCCGCCATCTTCGTCGGCACCATCCCGCTGTTCTCGATGCTGATCGGGCAGGCCTGGGGGATCGAGCACATCACCGCACCGGGCCGGATCGGCCTGCTGCTCGGCCTGGTCGGCGTGGTGCTCCTGGTGGGGTTCCCCGTGGTGCCGGTCACGGCGGATTTCCTTCTGGGGTGCGCCTTCTCGCTGTTCGGATCGGTGTCGGCGGCCTATGGGAGCAACTACGCGCGCAAGCACCTGCAGCAGATCGGTTCGTGGGAGCAGACCATCGGTGCGTTCCTCGCCGGGGGAGTGATCGCCCTGCCGCTGCTGGTCGCGGTGCCGGTGCCCGGCCGCCCACGGCTGGTCGATCTGCTGTACCTGGTGGCGCTGGCGGCGGCGTGCAGCGCCTTGGCCTACGTGCTGTACTTCCGCCTCGTGGCCGAGGTGGGCGCGACGATCGCGATCAGCGTGGAGTTCCTGGTCACCGTGATCGCGGTGATCGTCGGAGCGCTCGTGCTGGGCGAGCGGCTGTCGTTGGTGCAGTTGGTGGGCGGCGGCGTCATCATCGTCGGCTGCGCCCTGGTGCTCGGGCTGATCCCGGGCCGTCCGCCCCGGGGCATTTCCGTCAGGTGCTGTGCCCTGCGCTGGCGCTGACCGGATGTCGTGCCGGGCCGGGCCGATTGCTCGCCGAGGGGATGCCCCTTGCCCACCCCGGGCTGGACGGCGCGCTGACCGACCTGCTGAGATCTGTCGATCCACAGAGCGTTTCGGGGAAGAGTTGAGGGAACCGTGATGATCCGCCCGGCCACGCTGGCCGCCATCGTTCGCGGCGACGTCGACCTTGCCTTCCGCCGCTGGGACCGGCCGCGGGTGGTGGTGGGCACCCGGATGCGCACCGGGATCGGGGTGATCGAGGTGACCTCGGTCGAGCAGGTGGCGCCGAGCCGGATCACGGGGGCCGAGGCGCGGCGTGCGGGGGAGAGGACGCTGGCCGACCTGCGGCGACTCCTCGACGCGAAGGTGGACAAACCCGTCTACCGCGTCGGGCTGCGGTTCGCCGGCGAGGACCCTCGAGCCGGTCTTCGCCGCACGATGCCGACGGCCGAGGAGATCACCGAGATCCAGCGGCGGCTGGACCGGCTCGATCGGGCGTCCTCCATCGGAGCGTGGACGATGGCCACCCTGGCCGCGATCGACGCCTCTCCAGGTGTACGTGCCCCCGACCTGGCTGCAGCGTTCGGACGTGACACGCCGAGCTTCAAGCGTGACGTCCGCAAGCTGAAGGAACTCGGCCTGACCGAGTCCCTCGACGTCGGCTATCGCCTGTCGCCGAGAGGGATCGCGGTGGTGGACGCCGCTGGGCCGCCACGCGAGCGCGAGGCGCCGCCGTCCGGCACTCCCTTGCCCCGAATCGGTGCTCCGGCCAGCCGGGCGCTCGCCGCGGCGGGCTACCCCACGCTGGAGAGCCTGGACGGCGTGGCAGCCGCAGATCTGTTGGCACTGCACGGGTTCGGGCCGTCGGCGATAGAACGTCTGCGTCCTGCTCTGGCCGAGCTCGGCCTGTCCTTCGCGGGGGAGTAGCGCTCGATCACCGGGGAGTCGTGGCGGGTTCGACACCGTCTGCGTGTACGAACCCGCCACGACTCAGCGGGAAGCCCTTCTGATAGATGACTGACGCGGTGGTGCCGGCGCCACACGGAACCCCTGCCGAGGAGGCCGTGCGGATCGCGCCGGCTGTATCGGACATGGCGGACGACGCACTGTGAGCAGGGTCCCGTGACCCTTTTCGTCACGCCTGGTGAGTGTTGAACGTCGCGACTCCCGTGACGTGCAAGGTCGCCAACAGCCGACGATCGCCCGGTCCGGTGGGGGGAGCCCCAGGAGTCGGCATACAGGCGCGAGCGGGGGCCGTTCAGTGTCTAATTGACATAATGTGCATTATCGGCGTTGGGTGCCGATGAGTCCGTCATGCAGAACGCGTTGCCCGCGACGCGTTCTGCATGACGCGCAGTCGCCAAACACTGGGAGACAATCGCGGATGGACCAGTCGCGCCAGGCGCACCTACACCCATCGTCCGAACACGAACACGCCGACGCGCACACCCACGATGACCACAGATCACTCCGTCAGCGTCTGGTCCACCTGATCAGACCCCATTCGCACGACGCGGCCGATTCCATCGACGCGGCCGCGGAGTCCAGCGCCGACGGTATCCGGGCGGTCAAGATCAGCCTGGTCGGACTGGCGGTCACGGCACTGGCCCAGCTCGGCGTGGTGGCCGTCTCCGGGTCCGTCGCGCTGCTGGCCGACACCATCCACAACTTCTCCGATGCCCTGACCGCCCTGCCCCTGTGGGTGGCCTTCATCCTCGGACGTCGCCCGCCCACCCGCCGCTACACCTACGGGTACGGGCGGGCCGAGGACCTGGCCGGACTGTTCGTGGTCCTGATGATCGCGCTGTCTGCGGTGGTGGCCGGCTACCACGCAGTCCGCCGCCTGATCGAGCCGGCTCCGGTCGACCACCTCGGCTGGGTGGCCGCGGCCGGGCTGATCGGCTTCCTGGGCAACGAGGCGGTGGCGCTCTACCGGATCCGGATCGGGCGCAGGATCGGCTCGGCCGCCCTGGTCGCCGACGGCCTGCATGCGCGGACCGACGGCCTGACCTCGCTGGCGGTGCTGGTCGGCGCCGCGGGAGTCTGGGCCGGATGGCCCCTCGCCGACCCGATCATCGGGCTGGTGATCACGGTGGCCATCCTCGCCGTCCTGCGCAGTGCCGCCCGGGACGTCTTCCGCCGGCTGATGGACGCCGTCGACCCGGACCTGGTCGAGGCGGCCGAGCGCACGCTGCAGGAGATCCCCGGCGTGCTGGCCGTGCCGCGGGTCCGGATGCGCTGGATCGGTCACCAGATCCACGCGGACGCCGAACTCGACGTGGATGGGCGCACCTCGTTGCAGGACGCCCATGACCTTGCCCACCAGGCAGAGCTCCGGCTGACCCAGGAGATCCCTCGGCTGACCACCGCCGTCGTCCACGCCTACCCCCGCCACTCCCCCGGCTGACCACTCCCTGTGACGGTGAGTGACACGCCTGGGCTACAGGCAGGGCATCGACAGGCCGACCGCTTTGGAGGAACACCCGTTGCGATCTGGAGGGCCTGGACATGACCCCGTCGACGGAGGCCGGGCAGTCCGTCGTGCCCGAACAGCGCAGTGGCGACGACGAGAGCCCGGCGTCCGCCAAGGGTAAGGGCGGCAAGAGCGGCAAGGGGAAGTCGGCGCTCGGCGGGGTCGAGGAGTACCTGCCCGACCGCCGGGAGGCGCTGTTCCTGCTCGGCGGCGGTGTCCTCGGCGCTGCGCTGGGCGCCGGGGGGATCAAGTACACCTCAGGGGTGGCCTCGCTCCCCGATCGCAACGACGCCGTCGAGGTGACCTCCAAGATGGCGCGCGAGATGCTCGAGGCCGGCAACCTGCGCTACCTCGCCGGCCAGCCGATGCGACCGGACCAGACGCTGGTCCGCCGTCAGGTGGTGGCCGCCGGGCAGCACCCGTTCGCCGCCGTCCTCTCCTGCGCCGACTCCCGGGTGCCGCCCGAGGTGCTGTTCGACCAGGGCCTGGGTGATCTGTTCGTGGTCCGCTCGGCCGGTCAAGTCCTCGACCAGGCTGTGCTCGGGTCGATCCAGTACGGCGTGGAACACCTGACCACTCCCCTGCTGGTGGTGCTCGGGCACTCCGAGTGCGGAGCCGTGAAGGCGACCATCGAGGCGATCGAGACCAAGGCCAAGCCCAGCGGGACCGCCATCGACGACCTCGTCACCGCCATCAAGCCTGCTGTCGTGGAGGCCGAGGAGATCGGCGCCGAGGAGGAGAAGCTGGTCGAGGTGGCGATCAGCGTCAACGTCGAGCGGATCGTCGAGGCGCTGAAACAGGACCATGTGATCGGCGAAGCGGTCTCCAAGCGCACCCTCAAGGTCGTCGGGGCGATCTACGACCTGACGACCGGTGAGGTCGACTGGCTCTGACCCGCTACGACTCGCAGTGACGCCCGATCGGCGGCTCCAGGCCCTGACCCGATCTGCCGTAGCCAACACCATGGACGGTCAACGGGTCGCAGGAGGCCCGCGCCGTCGGTCAGGCCTGCTCGCCGCGGTGCTGACCGTCGCTGGCCTGGCGTTCACGGCTGGTCCGGCGTCCGCCGACCCCACCCCCACCCCCCCGCCGAACGATCTTCAGGCGGCGGTCACCGCGCAGACCGAGGTCATACGCGCGGCTGAGGCCGAACTGGCGGCGTCCGCCCGGGCCGCTTCGGTGGCGCTGGAGGCCTACAGCAGCGCTCTGCAGTCCCAACAGGTGGCCCGCGCCGAACACACCCACCGCCAGATCAGCCTGGCCGCGACCGAGACCGCCCTCACCGCCCGTCGGGCCGAGCTCGGCCAGTGGGCGCGGCAGGCGTACTACCGGGGCAGTGGGCTGGGCTCCGATCCCACCCTCACCGCTCTCTTCGCCGGCGCACCGACGGACGATGTGAGCCACTCCCAGCGCTGGCTCACCATCGCGGGTGACAGCCGCGGCAAGGCGGTGGCCAGCTTCGAGCAGGCGGTCGCCGCCCAGCAGGCCGCAGAGCGCGCCGCCGACGTGGCTGCGAGCGCGAGCGAGCAGACGCTGCTCGCCGCCCAAGCAGCCAAGATCGCGCGGGACGATGCGGTCAAGGCCCAGCAACTGACCCTCAACCGGCTGCGCTCCCAGCTGAAGGCCACCATCGACGCCGCAGCGGAGGCCGAACGTCAGGCCAGGCAACTGGCCGCAGCCCGGGCGATCGTTGCCGGCCAGCGCGGCCGCACGGGCGACAACCGGATCACCGGCGCCGTGGGTTCCTGCACCGGCGGCGACATGTTGCTGTACGCCAACGGCGAGATCCCGATCGACGCGCTGTGCCCGCTCTGGGGGGCGGTGGGCCATTACCTGCGTGCCGACGCGGCGTTCACCTTCGACAAGCTGGCCACCGCCTATGCCGAGGAGTTCGGCCGGCCGCTGTGCGTCACCGACTCCTACCGCTCCTACGCCGAGCAGGTGGCGGTCAAGGCCGCGAAACCCGATCTCGCCGCCGCCCCGGGCACCAGCAACCACGGCTGGGGCACTGCCGTCGACCTGTGCGGTGGCATCCAGTCCTTCGGCACCGCCGAGCACCGCTGGATGCAGCTGCAGGCACCCGGCTTCGGCTGGTTCCACCCGTCCTGGGCCGAGCCGACCGGGAGCAAGCCGGAGGCATGGCACTGGGAATTCGGAGGCTGACCAGCGCACACCCCACGTCGACCGCCATGATGTGCGGACCATAATCGTCAGTGCCCGAACCATTGCCCGGGCCCGAACCCGCCAGGAGGGGTCGATGGGGACGCCGAGCAGCGCCACACCCGACGAGGCAACAGTCACGGACGGCGCGGCCCGCCGTCGCGAGCAGCGCGCCTGGTACTGGTACGACTGGGCCAACTCCGCCTACGTCACCACAACGGCGACAGTCCTCTTCGGCCCCTACCTGACCGTCGTCGCCAAGCGCGCGGCCTGCCCGGATCTGCCCAGTGACGCCACCTGTGGCACCGACCTGAGCGTGCTCGGGATCCCGGTCAGTCCGGGCTCGCTCGCCCTCTACACGGTCACCGCGGCGACCATGCTCTCCGCCCTCGTGCTGCCGGTGGTCGGCGCCGTTCTGGACCGCACCGGGCGCAAGCGCACCCTGATGGCGGGCTTCGCCTGGCTCGGGGCCCTTGCCGCGGCCCTGATGGTCCTGGTCACCGGCACCAACTGGCAGCTGGGCGTGGGCCTGCAGATGATCGCCGCCCTCAGCCTGGGCTCGTCCCTGGTCGCCTACGACGCGATCCTGGTCGACATCTCCACCGCCGATGAGCGGGACCGCGTGTCCAGCCGGGGCTGGGCCCTGGGCTACCTCGGGGGCGGCCTGCTGCTGGCCCTCAACCTCGGCCTGGTCTCGGCGCACTCCTCCCTGGGACTGTCCACCGAGGCCACGGTGCGCATCAGCCTGTTCAGTGCCGGCCTGTGGTGGGCCGTGTTCACCCTGATCCCCTTCCTCGGCCTGCGCGACCGGCCCCCGTCCGTCCAGCCGGAGGGTGCGGCAGCGGCTCAGGGCTCGTTGCTCCGGCAATCGTTCGGCCAGTTGCGCGACACCATCGCCCACTTGCGCGGATACCCGCAGACCCTGCTCTTCCTGCTCGCCTATCTGCTCTACAACGACGGCATCCAGACCGTGATCGCGGCGTCCAGCATCTTCGGCCAGGAGGAGCTCGGGTTCGATTCCGACCAGTTGATCATGACCATTCTGGTGGTGCAGTTCGTGGCCATCGGTGGCGCCCTCGCCTTCGGCAAGCTGGCCGGGCGGATCGGGGCCTGGCGGTCGATCCTGTCCAGCCTGGTGCTGTGGTGCGTCGTGGTCGGGCTCGGGTTCCTGATCCCGGAGAAGGCCTTTGCGATGTTCCTCGCTCTGGCGGTGCTGATCGGCATCGTGCTCGGCGGCAGCCAGGCGCTGTCCCGGTCCCTGTTCAGCCAGCTCATCCCCCGCGGCCGTGAGGCCGAGTACTTCAGCCTCTACCAGGCGGCCGAGCGCGGCACGAGCTGGTTCGGAACCCTGTTGTTCGGGCTGGTGTTCCAAGTCACGGACTCCTACCGCAACGCCATCCTCGCCCTGGTCGTCTTCTTCCTCGTGGGCGGCCTGCTGCTCTCGCGGGTGGACATCCGCAAGGGCATCACCGAGGCGGGCAACCCCCTGCCCGCTGTGGTGTGAGGCTTGTCGACCAGGCCTGCGTCGCAAAGAACATCGGACGAATCCGGAACACCTGGCGGGTGACCTGCGTTACCACGTGGTAACCACCGACGAAGGCGCCCGAAGGATGGCTGCGATGAGCGATCGAAGCATGCGGGGCACCCGCTTGGGTGCCCAGAGTCTCGAGAGCGAGGCCGGGGTCCGACCCGCGGCCCGTCAGGAGATCACCTACCACTGTCCCAACGGGCACACCGTCGTGGTGCCGATGTCGCTCGAGGCCGACATCCCCGCCCTGTGGGAATGCCGCTGCGGCACCCCCGCGCTGCGGGAGAACACCGAGACCCCCGACGCCAAGCCCACCAAGCCCCCGCGTACCCACTGGGACATGTTGATGGAGCGGCGGACCACTGCCGAGCTCGAGGTACTGCTGGAGGAGCGGCTCGCGCTGCTGCGCAGCGGGGCCCTGACCTCGAGACGTCGCGGCTCGGCGACCCAACGCCGCAGCGCCTGAGGCTCAACCCTCCGGGTCGGCCCGCTCTGGGGTGATCTCCTCGACGGAGATCACCCGTACCTGAGCGGGCTGGTCCACCCATCCGCGTCGCCCGGCGAGGCGCCGGGCGCCCGCGCGGACCAGGGGGCGCACTCCGGGCAGCAGCAGGACGACGCCGAGCGCCGAACCGATCAGGCCCGGAACGACGAGCATCAGGCCCGCGAGCGCGAGCAGTAGCCGGTCGCCCGGCGAACGCTGCGGGGTGCCCGGGTCGATCGGTCCCCATCTCGGGTCGATCGGGCGACCCTGTGCGTCGATTGTCGGGGCCTCACCCGCCATTCGGGCGCGGGCGGCGGCAAGGTCGCGCACCGCCCCGGTTCCGGCGCGGCGCAGCACACTGACGCCGGCCACGGTCGAGGTCAGCACCAGGAGGAGGACCGGCAAGGCCCCGATCCGGCGTCCCAGCATGATCAGGACCGCCAGCTCGGCGACCGGCAAGGCGTACAGGCTGGCCAGCAGGATGCGGGATGCGCGCGAAGGCTTCATGACGATCTGATCCGTCCACCGGTGAGCCGGGACAGCCGACGGCGCGCTCCCCACTGGGTCACCCGCCACAGCGCCTCGAGCACGATCGCCCTGCTCATCTTGCTGGTGCCATGGGCCCGCTCGACGAAGGTGATCGGAACCTCGTCGATCCTCAACCCGGCCTGCACGGCGCGCCAGGTGAGGTCGACCTGGAAGCAGTAGCCCTGGGACTCCACGTCGGCGAGCTGCATCTTCTCCAGCGCCTCACGCCGGAACGCCCGGTAGCCGGCCGTGGCGTCTCTGACCGGAATCCCCAGCGCTAGGCGGGTGTAGAGGTTGCCGCCCTTGGAGAGCACCGACCGGCTGCGCGGCCAGTTCACCACCGACCCGCCGGGCACCCAGCGGGACCCGATCGCCAGGTCCGCCCCGGCGGCGACCCGCTCCAGCATCAACGGCAGCTGCTCGGGCTGATGCGAGCCGTCGGCGTCCATCTCGACCAGCACGTCGAAACCGTGCTCGGTCCCCCAGCGGAACCCGTCCAGGTAGGCCGCGCCGATGCCCTGTTTGCCCGGGCGGTGCAGTACCTGCAGGTGATCATCGGCCGCGGCCATCGCATCGGCCAGTACGCCGGTGTCGTCCGGGCTGTTGTCATCGGCGACCAGGATGTGCGCGTCCGGCACGCTCGCCCGAACCCGCCTGACGATCAGCGGCAGGTTCTGCCGCTCGTTGTAGGTCGGAATGATCACCAGGACCCGACCCGGTGACGTCGTCATCACTGTCCCCTCCGCCGCCGGACCAGCCCGGTCATCGCGATCAGAACCCCTGCTCCCGCCAGCGCTGTCTCGGGCCAGACGCCGGCCCGGGTGGCCACGGTCTGCGCCGTCCGCAGCGGCATCGCCGCCTGCAGCACCTCGGCGGTGAAGTGACCCGAGCGCTGCATCACCGCGCCGTCCGGGCTGATCATGGCGCTCACGCCGACGGTCGAGATGTGCACCACGGCGCGGCCGGCTTCGACCGCGCGCAGCCGGGACATGGCCAGTTGCTGGATGCTCTCGTCGCTGAAGCCGAAGGTGGCGTTGTTGGTCTGCACCACCAGCAGTTGGCCGCCGGAGCGGACCGTCTCGCGCACGTGGTCGTCGTAGGCGACCTCGAAGCAGATGATGTCGCCGAGCCGGATTCCGGCCGCGTCGATGGCGCCGCTGCCGGTGCCGGCCACGAAGTCGTGCCGAACCAGGTCGACCTTGTCGCTGAAGTGGCGGAAGAAGCTGCGGTAGGGGATGTACTCGGCGAACGGCGCCGGGTGTCGCTTGATGTAGCGCACGCCCGGCCCGGGCGCAGGGCCCTCGCTCGGCCCCCACACGATCGAGGCGTTGGAGAGGTGGTCGACGGGTTCGGCCAGGACCGAGCCGACCACGACCGGCACCCCGATCGCGTCCGTCGCCGACTGGATCACGTCGGCGGCGTCCTGGTTGCGGGTCGGGTCGATGTCGCTGGAGTTCTCCGGCCAGACCACCAAGGCGGGTGCGGTGGCGCCGCCCTCGCTGACCTGCCGGGCCAACGCGTGCGTGGCCCGCGCGTGGTTGTCCAGGACGGCGCGGCGCTCGGCGTTGAAGTCCAGCCCCGGCTTGGGCACGTTGCCCTGCACCGCGGCGATCTGCACCGTGCGGTCGCCGACGCTCGGGCGGGGCAGCGCGGCTGCGCCGACCAGCACCACCACTCCGAGCAGCAGGCTGGCGGCGGTGGCGCGCCCGGGCCGGGGAAGGTGGGTGACCGCGACGGCCAGACACCCGCCGAGGACGGCAACGGCGGCAGTCACTGCCGGCGCGCCGCCGAGAGAGGCCAGTGAGAGCAGCGGGCTGTCGGACTGGGAGAACGCGATCCGTGCCCAGGGGAAACCACCGAAGGGGACACGTCCGCGCACGGCCTCCTGGGCCACCCAGAGGCCGCCGATGCCGGCCGGAACCATGAGCGGCGCCCCACGGGTGCCGGCCAGCCGCCACACCCCCGGCATCAACGCCGCCATCAGCGCGACGTAGAGCGACTCCAGCGTGGCCAGCGCGAACCAGGGCAGCTTGCCGACGTAGATCCCCGACCAGGCCAGAAGCGGCACGAACGAGGCCATCCCGGCCAGCAGGCCCAGCCAGCCGGCCCTGCGGGTGCCCTGACCGCGGACCGCGAGGGCGAGCAGGCCCACTCCCACCGAGGCGAGTGGCCACAGGCCGTGCCCCGGGAAGGCGAGCCAGATCGCGAGCCCGGCCGCCAGGGCCAGGGCTGCGGCGAGCAGCGGGTGCAGGGCGCGTGGGCCGGCAGGCGAGGTGAGAACCGGGGAGGGCTCGGGGGCGCTCCGCGGGGACGGCGCGGCGGCGTCGGTCAGGGAAGCGCTCACCGGGAAAGCGTAGTCTGCGGAAGAGGTCGACCGGGCCCGCTGCGCTCTTCGGTCCAAAGCCGACCTCGTCGGGTGCGAGGGCGGCCTCGTTGTCTACGGGGCGCGCGGGCCCGGTCCATGTCCACCGGGCCGCCGGATCGAGAGAGGTCGCGACGGCGGGGCCTGGCCTCGGAGTCGTGGCTACCCGTCCCCTGGCCCGTCACCGCGGTCATCTCGAACCGTTGGCGGCCATCGCGTGGGTGGACGGCCACAGACGAACCTAGCCGATCCGGCCGGGGTGTCAAATGGCCTCTGACCTGCACAGATACGGATCCTTGCAGGTCAGTGGGGCCCCTTCGGGTGCCCGGCTCGCCAGGGATTTCGGCATCGGTCGGCGTGTCGTCCCGGTTGTCGTCCCGGCTCAGGACGGCACAACGACCGTGCCCCGAGCGGTGGTCGCCACCAGGGGTGGGTCGAGCACCTCCGCGGCGCTGGCGCCCTTGTCCGGGCAGCCCCGGCAGACCACGGTCGCGGTCAGCTCCAGCTCCCGGCTGCGCCGCCCGACCCGGACGACGCGTGCCGAGATCTCCAGCACGTCACCGGCCCGGACCGGGGCCAGGAAGCGCACGTCGGAGTAGCCGGCGAACAGACCCTCGTCGCCGTCCGTGCGGATGCACACCTCGGTGGCCACGTCGCCGAAGCAGGCCAGGCTGTAGGCGCCGTCGACCAGGTCGCCCGCGTAGTGGGCATGGCTGTACGGCACGTAGCGGCGGTGGGTCACGGTCAGGCCCAGCCGCGAATCGTCGGCGAGGATCATGCGCTTCTCCTGGTCGTGGCTCGTGGCGAGGCGGTCCTCGGGGCGGGCAGCAGGGCATGCACCAGGTACGAGGCGACCTCCGCCGGGGTGGTGCCCTTGCCGAACACCCGGTCCACGCCGAGTTCGGCGGCGGCGCTCTCGTCGAACCGCGGCCCGCCGACCACCAGCAGCGGACGGCGTCCAGCGGGGTAGGCCTCGCGGAAGGCGGCCGACATCGCGCGGGTGTTGTGCAGGTGCGCGTCCCGCTGGGTGACCACCTGGGAGACCAGGACGGCGTCCGCCCTGGCCTGCTGGGCCTGTTCCACCAGGTCGGGGATCAGGACCTGGGCGCCGAGGTTCACCACGGAGATCTCCCGGTGGTACTCCAGGCCCTTCTCCCCGGCGAAACCCTTGATGTTCAGGATCGCGTCGATGCCGACGGTGTGGGCGTCGGTGCCGATGCAGGCGCCGACCACGACCAGCTTGCGGCGCAGCCGGGACCGGATCGCCGCATTGGTCTCCTTGGCGCTCAGCAACGGGTACTCGCGTTCCATGACCTGGACGGCCTCGACGTCCACCAGGTGGTTCACCCGCCCGTACACCACGAAGAAGGTGAATCCCTCCCCCATCGCCCTGGCGTGCACCACCATCGCGGGGTCGATCCCCATGCTCCTGGCCAAGGCCTGGGCGGCGCCCTCGGCCCGCTTGCCGGCGGGCACCGGCAGGGTGAAGGACACCTGCACCATGCCGTCGCCGGTGGTGTCGCCGTACGGGCGCACCAGGTTCCGCGTCGTCGCACTCATCGGGTGGCACCTTCCTCGAGCAGGTCGATCGCCGGGTTCAGGTAGCCGCTCTCTCGGCGCTCGACGCCGTCCAGGCCCTTGCCACGATCGGCGGGGCGGCGCATCAGGCCGAAGGTCCCGGTGCCGATCGCCTCCAGCAGGCCGTGCTCACCGATCTGTTCCAGCAGGCCGACCGCTTCGTCCAGCACGGTGGCGGCCCGGCGGGCGATGAACCCGTCGGCAGGCGGGTGGAAGTCCTCGGCCAGGCCGGCGCAGGCGTCCATCACGTAGCGCACGTTCTGCAGGGCCAGGTCGCGGTCGGACAGCCACGGAGTGACCACGGCCTCGGTCATCATGCCAACCAGCAGGATGCCCTGGCCGGTGAGCAGCCCGGCCAGGTTGAAGAAGCCGTCGAGCAGGTAGCCGCGGAAGACGTCGCCGGTCATGTGCTTGGTCGGCGGCATCCACTTCAGCGGCGCGTCCGGGAACAGGGTGCGGGCGAGCAGCGCATGGGCCAGTTCGAGGCGGAAGGACTCCGGCACCGTCGGGTCGATCTCGAAAGCGTGGCCGAGGCCGAGCTGCCAGTCAGCCAGGCCGGCCTCCTTGGCGAAGTACTCGTTGAGCAGCTGGCTCACCGTCACCGTGTGGGCCGCCTCCACGGCGTCCGCGGTGGTCAGGTAGTTGTCCTCACCGGTGTTGATGATGATCCCGGCGCGGGCGTGGATCTGGCGGCTGAACCGCTGGTCGACGAAGGTACGCACCGGGTTGATGTCGCGGAAGAGGATCCCGTACATCGAGTCGTTGAGCATCATGTCCAGGCGCTCGAGCCCGGCCAGGGCGGCGATCTCCGGCATGCACAGCCCGGAGGCGTAGTTGGTCAGCCGCACGTAGCGGCCGAGTTCGCGGCCGACCTCGTCGAGCGCCGCCCGCATCAGCCGGAAGTTCTCCTGGGTGGCGTAGGTGCCGGCGTAGCCCTCGCGGGTGGCGCCCTCGGGAACGTAGTCGAGCAGGCTCTGCCCGGTGGAGCGGATCACGGCGATCACGTCGGCCCCGGCCCGGGCCGCCGCTTGGGCCTGGGGGATGTCCTCGTAGATGTCTCCGGTGGCCACGATCAGGTAGATCCACGGGCGGCGGGGCGGGTCGCCGAGGCGGGTGATCAGGCGCTCGCGCTGCTGCCGGGCGATGTCGATCCGGCGGATCCCGCGGGCGATGGCCGCGCGGGAGGCACGAGCTGCCCGCGCGCCGTCCCGGCCCTGCGGGAGGCGGAAGGTGACCGACCCGGCGGAGGCCTTCTGGGCCAGGGTGAGCAGGTCCTCGGCCTCGCCACGGGCCAGGGCGTCCCAGACCGGCAGCGCGAGGCCGTGGCCGAGGCCCACCTGGCCGCGCACGGCGTCCGCCAGGTGGTTGACCCAGGGCACGCGTTCGGCGTCGGCCCCGGCCAGGCCGGCCAGGCGCAGCGTCGCCCGCTCCACCGACACGGTGGTGTGCGTCGTGGCGAGTCTGACGACGGGTGCGCCGGCGCGCCGGGCCAGGGTGCGGGCGCGACGTACGGTGGCCCTATTCAGCGCGATCGGTGAACCGGTGGCCTGCGACGGCTGTGGCCTTCTGCTCATCCGGCCAGTCTACGGAAATACTCCTGCTCAAGACAGCCAGCGCCGTAAGAAGTGTCGCATGAGCTCCCTGATGCGGCGTTCTTGTCGGTTCGGTGCGTGAGCTCGCGCGCCCTGCGGGGAATTGTGGACCGGCTCGTGCGGGGGGGCGATCCCCTAGGGTAGGGCGCCGTGGGATACACGCTGGCCCGGTGGTTGGTCGGTTTCGTGTTCCGTCTGTTCTGGCGGCCGAAGATCACCGGCGTCGAGAACGTCCCCACTGAGGGCGCGGTGATCATTGCCAGCAACCATCTCAGCTTCATCGACAGCGTGGTGATCCCGCTAGCGGTGCCGCGCCGGGTGCGCTTCCTGGCCAAGGCCGACTACTTCGAGGGAACCGGTCTGCGCGGGCGCGCGGTGGCGCTGTTCTTCAAGGCGGTGGACGCTGTGCCGGTCAATCGGGAGAGCCAACGCGATGCGATGGCGTCGCTGCGCCTGGCGATGGACGTGCTGAAGTCGGGCAGTGCCTTCGGCATCTACCCCGAGGGCACCCGGTCGCGTGACGGGCGGCTCTACCAGGGCCGGGCCGGGGTGGGCTGGCTGGCGATGGAGTCCGGCGCCCCCGTGGTTCCGGTGGCGCTGATCGGCACCGATCGGGTGCAACCGGTAGGGGCCCGGTTGCCGCGGCCCCACCCGGTGCAGGTGCACTTCGGCGAGCCGGTCGACCCCGCGCCGTGGATCGCCACCACGGGTGGTGGCGGCCGTGCCCGGCGCGAGATCACCGAACTGGTGATGGAGCGGATCGCCGCGATGAGCCCGCAGCCCCTGGCGCACGCCTTCAACGAACCCCCGCCCGACGCCGACGACGCCTGAACAAACCTGCTCATGCTCCGCGGGGATACACGTTTCGGCGCCTGCAAGCGTTTACGCGTGTACCCCCGCGGAGCATGAGCGGGGTTCAGCGTGGGGGGTGGGTGGCTCCGGCATGGGTGGCCAGGCGGGCCTCGAACAGGGCTCGGGCGCCCGGTGAGTTGCGCAGCACCTCGAGGGCGAAGTCGGCGTGCCCCGCCGCGTACCCATTGCCGATCATCAGCTGGACGTCGGCCGCCAGACCCTCGGCGCCCAGGGCCGCGGTCGCGAACGACGTGGCCATCGAGAAGAACACCACCGTGCCCAGGTCGGCGGTGGCCAGGATGGCGCCGTGTTCGCAGCCGGGCACGTCCACGCAGACCACGGTGACGTCTGCCGGCCCGCCGGCGGCGGTCACCGCCTCGGCCAGGGCCACCGGGTCGCGCGCGTCGGCCAGGGCCACCACGTCGGCCAGCCCGGCCTGCTCGAGCACCTCGCGCTCCCCCGGCACGGGCACCACGCCGATGGTCCGCGCAGCGCCCGCCCGCCGGGCGGCGGCCAGGGCCAGCGACCCGCTCTTGCCGGCCCCGCCGATCACCGCGACCACTGGGGGCCGGCCTTGCGCCACGTAGCGCGCCACCACGCGGTGGGTCAGCGCCGGGGCACCGCAGACGTCCATCACGGCCAGGGCGAGTTCGGCCGGCAGGTCCTCGGGCAGATGGGCGGCGATCGAGCGGCCGAACAGGATGGCGTGCCCGTCGCAGGGCACCTGCTCGCTGCGCCCGTCCCACTGCGCCAGGCCGTCGGTCAACGCGAGCGGGGTCAGGGTGAGCGAGACCAGGGTGGCGATCCGGTCGCCGACGGCGAGGCCAAGCCGGCTGTCCGGGCCGACCTGCTCGACCGTTCCGACGAGCATGCCGCCGGACCCGGTGACCGGGTTGTGCATCTTGCCGCGAGTAGCGATGATCTGCGCCACCTCGGCGCGCAGCGCCTCGCCGTCGCCGCCGTGCCGGTCCCAGAGCTGGCGGAAGCTGGCGGCGTCGAGGTTCAGCCGCTCGACCCGCACCCGCACCTCGTCGTTGCGGACGGCGGGCGAGGTGTCGAGGCGCCAGGCCGCCTGCGGCAGCACTCCCCCGGGCTCCACCACGCGATGCAGACCGACCGGCGACGTGGGCTTCTCCGCGTGGTTCTTCTCCATGGGCGCACTCATGCACTAAATCCTACTGTGTCAACCTCGAACTACAGAAGATTCTCCCGTACAGTCGGGTTGCATGACCCACACCGTCGTGTCCCCTGCGGCCGCCACCACGGCCCTGGCCGAGCGCCACCAGCCTTACCTCTACCGCCGTTCCGAACTCGTCGAGCCGGACTGGACCCGCTTCCCGGGCTGGCGTGAGGTCACCGCTGAGGAATGGCGCAGCGCCCAGTGGCAGCGCGCCCACTGCGTGAAGAACGTGTCCCAGTTGCGCGCCGTCCTCGGCGACCTGGTCGACCCCGACTTCTACGCCGACCTCGAGCGCGACCAGACCGAGCGGGCCACCATGTCGATGCTGGTGCCGCCCCAGATGATGAACACGATGGTGCCCTCCACCGGCGCGGCGATGCCGGCCGGCGGGCCGGCGTTCACCGCCGCCCTCTACGCCGACCCGGTGCGCCGCTACATGCTGCCGGTGTTCTCCGACCGGCACGCGGCGTGGGCCAGCCACCCCTTCGCCTCACGCGACTCCCTGCACGAGCACGACATGTGGGTGGCCGAGGGGTTGACCCACCGCTACCCCACCAAGGTGCTGGCCGAGCTGCTGCCCACCTGCCCGCAGTACTGCGGGCACTGCACCCGGATGGACCTGGTCGGCAACTCCACCCCGGTGGTCTCCAAGCTGAAGTTCGAGCTCAAGCCGGTGGACCGGCTGGAGGCGATGATGGACTACCTGCGTCGATCCCCCGAGGTGCGCGACGTGGTGGTCTCCGGCGGCGACGTCGCGAACATGCCGTGGAAGAACCTCGAGGCGTTCGTGATGCGCCTGCTCGAGATCGACAACATCCGCGACGTCCGCCTGGCCACGAAGGCCCTGATGGGTCTGCCCCAGCACTGGCTGCAGCCGGAGGTGGTCGAGGGCATGGCCCGGGTGGCGCGCACGGCGCGCGAGCGCGGCGTCAACCTGGCCGTGCACACCCACGTGAACACCGCCGCCTCGGTCACCCCGTTGGTCGCCGAGGCCACCATGGCCATGCTCGAGGCGGGGGTGCGCGATGTGCGCAACCAGGGCGTGCTGATGCGCGGGGTCAACGCCGATGTGAACCAGCTGCTCGACCTGTGCTTCGCGCTGCAGGACGGCGCCATGATCACGCCGTACTACTTCTACATGTGCGACACGATCCCGTTCAGCGAGCACTGGCGGGTCAGTCTGGCCGAGGCGCAGCGACTCCAGCACGGGATCATGGGCTATCTGCCCGGGTTCGCCACGCCGCGGATCGTCTGCGACGTGCCGTTCGTGGGCAAGCGCTGGGTGCACCAGGCGCACTCCTACGACGCCGTCCGCGGCATCTCGCAGTGGACCAAGAACTACCGCACCTCGATCGAGGCCGAGGACGCCGAGGCACTCACCCGCACCTACCCCTACTACGACCCGATCGACACGCTGCCCGCGCAGGGCCGGGAGTGGTGGCAGGCGAACGCCGACCTCGCCGTCGCGGAGGCGGCCGCGACCACCCGGGCGGCGACCAGCCGCCTGGCCGCACAGGCCCAGGAGAGCGCCGTCTCGCACACGCTCGGCGTGATCCCGTAGCGCGACGTCGTCCCTTTCGGGATGATCGGTCCCTTCGGTCCGCGAGGGGGCAGCGATGACGGCGCAGTGGACGTTCGACGGGGAACCACCCGCGGTCGGCGGCGGCGGCGAGATCACGTTGGTTCAGGGGTCGACGTTCTGCATCGGGGCGGGCAGTGGCGACCTCTGCCCGCCGGCGGTGCACGGGCTGTTCTTCCGGGACACCCGGATCCTGTCCCGCTGGGAGGTCAGGGTCGACGGACATCCGTTGCAGCCGCTGATGGTGGAGCAGCCGGACCCGTTCTCGGCGCTGTTCGTCTGCCGCACCCCGCCGCGGCCCGGCCGGGCCGACAGCACCGTGTTGGTGAGCCGCCACCGCCACGTGGGTGACGGCATGCGCGAGGACCTGGTTCTGGAGAACCTGGCCGGTGAGGCGGTCGGCTGCACCGTGACCGTGCTGGTCGACGCCGATTTCGCCGACCTGTTCGAGGTCAAGGAGAACCGGGTCGGAAAGGCCACCGGCCGGGTGAGCGCGCACTGCACCGACGGCTACCAGGCCGAGTACCGCTGGATGGGCCGCTCCCGCGGGGTCAGGGTGACCGCCGACCCGGCGCCGGAATACTCCCCCGGCGTGCTCACCTTCCATGCGGTGATCCCCGCCCGCGGCCGCTGGGAGGCCTGCCTGCAGGTGCAGGCGAGCGTGGACGACGCCGCGATCGCCGGGCGGCACCTGTGCGGTGAGCCACTGGGTGCGAGCGGGCCCGAGCAGCAGTTGAGTGCCTGGCGGGCGCAGGCGCCGTCCCTCAGCGGGGCCCGGCCGGGCTTCCTGGCCACGGTGAAGCGCAGCCAGGAGGATCTCGGCGTCCTGCGGATCTTCGAACCCGATCACCCCGACCGGGTCGCGGTGGCCGCGGGCGCGCCCTGGTTCATGTCATTGTTCGGCCGGGACTCGTTGCTCTCGGCGTGGATGGCGCTGCCGATCGATCGCGGACTGGCCGTGGGCACCCTGCAGACGCTGGCCTCCTACCAGGGCCGCACCGACAACCCGATGACCGAGGAACAGCCGGGCCGGATCATGCACGAGCGGCGCTCGGGGCTGGCCACCGAGCTCGCCCTGGGCGGCGGCGAGCTCTACTACGGCACGGCCGACGCCACGTCGCTGTTCGTGATGCTGGTCGAGCAGGCCTGGCGCTGGGGAGCCTCCGCCGAGGAGATCGGCGCCCTGATGCCACACGTCGACCGGGCGCTGGAGTGGATCCTGACCGACGGCGACCGGGACGGCGACGGCTTCGTGGAGTACCGCCGGGCCACCGATCGGGGCCTGGCGAACCAGGGCTGGAAGGACTCCTGGGACGGGGTCAACTTCGCCAGCGGTCGGCTCGCCGAGGCGCCGATCGCGCTCGCCGAGGTGCAGGGGTACACCTACGCCGCATTCGTTGCGCGCTCCCGGCTGGCGTCGGCGTTCGGCGACGAGCCGACCGCTCACGCCTGGTCCGAGCGCGCCGGCAAGCTGCGGGCTGCCTTCAACGACGCGTTCTGGCTGCCCGAGCAGGGCTGGTTTGCGATCGCGCTGGACGGCGAGAAGCGCCCGGTCGACGCGCTCACCTCGAACCTGGGGCACTGTCTGTGGACCGGGATCGTCGAGGACACCCGGGCGGCGGCGGTGGCCGAGCACCTGGTCTCTGCGCAGATGTTCACCGGGTGGGGCCTGCGCACCCTGGCCTCCTCGATGGGGGCCTACAACCCGATGTCGTACCACAACGGCTCGGTCTGGCCGCACGACAGCGCGATCGCGGTGGCCGGGTTGATGCGCTACGGCTTCGTCGAGCAGGCCCAGCGGGTGGCGCTGGGCCTGCTCGACGCCGCGGAGTACTTCGGCGGTCGTCTGCCGGAGCTGTTCTGTGGCTTCGACCGCACCCGGTTCTCCGGACCGGTGGCCTACCCGACGTCCTGCTCGCCGCAGGCCTGGGCCGCGGCCACCCCGCTGCACCTGCTGCGGACCCTGCTGCGGCTGGAGCCGGACCTGCCGCACGGGCGGCTGGCTCTGGCTCCGGTACTGCCGGCCGAGCTGCTACCGCTGAGGATCGAGCAGTTGCACGTCGGCGACGGCCAGCTGTCGCTGACCGTGGACGCCGACGGCAACTGTTCGGTGACTCAGGCCCCGGACGGGCTCATCGTGCAACTCGGTGCCGGACCGAGCCCACGACGCGCCGCTCGGTGAGCTGCGGCACGCTGGCCTGGTCGATCAGTCGGCGGTAGAGGCGGATGTGGTCCTCGACCATCCGGAACATGCTGAACCGGCGCTCGGCGGCCTCGCGGCACGCCGTCCGGTCGAGCAGGGACAGCCTGCCCACCGCGGCGGCCAGGTCCTCGACCTCGTCGTGCAGGAAGCCGGTGTGCCCGTGCTCGACGATCTCCTGTGCGGCGCCGTGCGGGCGAGCCAGCACCGGGGTGCCGCAGGCGAGCGCCTCGGCCATCACCAGGCCGAAGGGCTCGGGCCAGCCGATCGGGTTGATCAGGGCCTCTGCCCGGCCGACCAGGTCGACCCGCACGTCCTCGTCCGGCTCGAACAGCACGGTCACGTCCTCGCCGAGCATGGGCTGGACGACATCGGCGAAGTAGGCCCTCTCCAGTGCCTCCCGCATCTTGACCATGATCACCAGGGGTAGTGCGGCCCTGCGGGCCACCTCGATCGCCAGGTGCACGCCCTTGTCCGGGTTCATCCGGCCGACGAAGGCCAGGTAGCCACCGCCTCCCGGTCCGGGCAGGAAGCGCATGGTGTCGATGCCGTGCGGGATCACCGCGGCCACCGGGATCTCCGGCGCGCTGGCCCGCTGCGGGTGCGAGATGCAGATCAGGTGCGCCCGTCCGGGAAGGCGCGAGTACATCTGACGGGACTTGGCATCGAACGGCCCGTGCATGGTGGTGACCACCGGAACCCCGGGTGGCGCTGCCGAACTGCCGAGCAGCGGGCCGACGTGGGTGTGGTCGTGGATCACGTCGACGTGGGCCAGTGCCCGGTAGGCGGACTCCACGTGCACGCTCTCGTAGATCGAGTCGCCGATCGGCTCGACCGGTTCCCGGTACAGCCACGAGCGGTTCACCGGGCAGGTCGAGGTGCCGACGGTGAACAGTTCCACGTCGTGACCGGCCAGCTGCAGGCCGCGAGCCAGGTTGTCGATGACGGCCTCGCTGCCGCCGTAGCGGGGTGGCGGGACGGCTATCCACGGGCTGGCAATCAGACCGATACGCACGGTTCCTCATCTCCTCACGGGCCGGTGCCGTGGACCCCTCCACCACCGGGGCGAATCGTCGCCAGGGCTCATAAAAGGGATTCAGAGCCCCTAGTTCCCCGAAAACTGGGCAAAGAAACCCTCAAGACCTGAGGAAGGCAATCACTGAACGTAGTGATTGCACTACGGCAATGCTGGGCGAGCCCGGTCCGGCATCGTCCGGTCAGGCGGTGAGAGCGCGGCTGCGCAGCCGCTCGACGGCCTCTCCGGATCCCACCAGGAGCACACCCAGGCAGGCTGCGGCGAGGCATCCCAGGGGGTAGATCACGATCGTCCAGCGCTGGGTCGGCGCCAGTGCCCCGGGGGAGGTGAGCACGGTGGGTAGCAGGGCGAGCATGATCGCGGGGACGGCGCAGCTCATCGCCCGGATCCAGCGGGTGCCGGTGGGCAGGTGCGAGGAGGCGACCAGGGCGGCGCAGATGGTCATGCCGACCACGACCGTGCGGATCAGCGGCGTCTCCCACCCCGCGAGCGCCTCCACCAGCTCGGGCTGCAGCACCGCCGCGGCACCGGTGCCTGCCAGCGCGGTGACGCCGAATCCGAGCGCGAACGGGGTCCAGGTGGATCGCACGCCGTCGGCGGCGAGCAGGGCCCCCACACCGACCAGGGCGTGGTGGGGCGATTCGAGCAGCCAGAGGTTCGCCGGGGCGCCAGGGGCGCCGTCCATCCAGATCCGCACCGCGGAGACCCCCTCGACCACCAGCGGCATACCGACCACCAGCCAAGGAAGCAGCGCGGCCGTCCCGGGTCGGCCAGCAGCGCGCAGCTGTGCGCCCTGAGCCAGAACGGCGACGGCGAGCAGGGTCACCACCAGGGTGTGGTGCAGCACGCTCGCGGTGTCGATGGTGTTCGGGGTGGCGAGCATCGCCGTCCGGTAGGCATAGGTGCTGGCAGCCGCGGCGAGGGAGACCACGATGGTGATCATCGGGTAGGAGCGCCGGCGGAAGGTGCCGCGGTGACGACGCCGGGGCCGGACCCGCCCGGACGCCGCCGCGTGGCGCTGTTCGCGCTGCTCGCGCAGGGCGCGCCGGGTGGTCGGGTGGGCCTGGTGCTCCATACCGGTGGACGTCGTCGCACCGGGGGCCGGCCTTGAGCCCGCCGCGACGATTCAGCCGGCGCCTGCGTCCGCCGAGGGCTCCGACGGTGCCGCGGGGGCCGCGGTGAGCAGTGGCCGGGCCTCGTAGGGGGTGGACAGCACGATCGTGGTCCGGGTGGAGACCCCGGCGGCAGCGCGGATCCGGGCCAGTAGGCCCTCGAGCGTGCCGGGGGTGGCCACCCGCACCTTGAGGATGTAGTTCTCGTCGCCGGCCACCGAGTGGCAGGCCTCGATCTCGGGCAGCGGGGCCAGCAGATCGGGCACGTCGTCCGGCGCGGCGGGGTCGAGCGGGGTGACCGAAACGAAGGCGGTCAGCGGAAGGCCGACCGCCTCGGGGTTGATCACCGCGGTGTACCCGCAGATCACTCCGCGCTGCTCGAGCCGGCGCACGCGCTGGTGCACGGCGGAGGTGGACAGCCCGGTGGCCTGGCCGAGGTGCGTGAAGCTCATCCGCCCGTCCTGGGACAGCAGCTCCACGATCTGCCGGTCGATGTCCTCCACACGCCGAACACTACGCTCCTGCAATGAGCGAGCGACTGATGCTTCTGGACTCCGCCTCCTTGTACTTCCGTGCCTTCTTCGGGGTCAAGGAGATGATCCTTGCCCCGGACGGCACCCCGGTGAACGCCGTGCGAGGCTTTCTCGACATGGTCTCCACGCTGATCACCCGGCGGCGTCCGGACCGGGTGGTCGCCTGCTGGGACGACGACTGGCGCCCGGCCTTCCGGGTGGCGGCCATCCCCTCGTACAAGGCGCACCGGCTGGCCCCGCCCTCGGCCGGGGCGGGCCCGGGCGCCGAGGAGACCCCGCCGGGCCTGGAGGTGCAGGTGCCGATCATCGTCGAGGCGCTCTCCGCGCTGGGCATCGCCCGGCTGGGCGGCGCGGGCCTGGAGGCGGACGACGTGATCGGCACCCTGGCCACGCGGGAGGTGACGCGCCAGCGCTCGGGCGGCCCGGGCGGCGACGTCGACATCGTCACCGGTGACCGCGACCTGTTCCAGCTGGTGGACGACGCCGCCGGGGTGCGGGTGCTCTACACCGGTAAGGGGGTGCGCAACCTGGAGACGGTGGACCAGGGGTATCTGCTCGGCCGGTACGGCATCGGCTCGGGGCTGGGCTATGCGGCGATGGCGGCGCTGCGCGGCGACCCGAGCGACGGCCTGCCGGGGGTGCCCGGGATCGGGGAGAAGACCGCGGCGTCGCTGGTGGCCCGGTACGGCGACCTGGAACGGGTGCGGGCCGCGGCGCTCGACCCGGGCAGTGACCTGTCCCCCGCGGTGCGGCGCCGGCTCGGCGAGGCGAGCGACTACCTCGATGTGGCGATGACCGTGGTGGGTGTGGTGCGCGACGCCGACCTGCCGGTGCCGGACGACGCCCTGCCGCTCACCCCGCCCGACCACGAGGCGCTGATCGCGTTCGCCCAGCACTGGGGCCTGGACTCCCCCGTCGCCCGCGTCGTGGCCGCCCTCTCCACCCGCTGACGGTGAGTCAGCGGTTTCTGTGCGGTCGAACGCGGGAGATACCACCACTTCGACCGCACACAATCTCCGAGGAGTCAGGTGATTCTGCCGAAGGAGCGCGATCCTCGGTTCGTGGCGATCCGCCGCGGCGGATCGCTGTCCGATGCGGATCACCGCCTGCTCGCCCAATGGGCAGCGGCGTGCGCGGAGCATGTCCTCGACCTGTACGAGTCGGTGCGCCCGCAGGACCCGCGCCCGCGTCGGGCGATCGAGCAGGCCCGCGTCTGGGCGCGGGGTGAGATCACGATGTCGCAGGCCCGCGCGGCAGGCGGCCACGCAATGGCCGCGGCCCGAGACCTGAGCGGGGCAGCACGCCATGCTGCTTATGCCGCCGGCCAGGCGGGGGTCGTCGCCCACGTCGCCGCACACGAGCTCGGTGCGGCCGCCTACGCCATCAAGGCGGTACGTGCTGCGGCGCCGGACGGACAGGGTGAGAGCGCAGGACGGCTCGAATGCCGGTGGCAGCGCGACCAGCTCCCCGAGGCGATCCGTGAACTCGTCCTCGACGACCAGCGATTGCGCAATGACATCTGCTGGTCAGTGTTCGACTGCTGAGCGTGACGCCAACCACCCAGTCCTCGCGAATCGGAGGTTCGCGGATGGGGAAACATCCGGCTCCGCGAACTCGTGGTGCATGCGCTCCTGCACCCCACCGCCGGACGTGATTCAGGCGGGGGCGGCGTAGGCGACGACACCCCGGCGGACGGCGTTCACCGCGTCGCCGGCGACCTTGCGCAGGGCCTCGTCGCCGGCCTCGCCGGCCGCGGCGTGGATCTGGCCGAGCAGGTCGATCACCTGCTTGCACCAGCGGACGAAGTCGCCCGCGGCCAGGTCCCCGGACTGCCCGTCGCCGAGCACTACGTCGAGATCGCGGCCGCTCGCCCATCGGTGCATCGCCCATGCCAGGCCGAGGTCGACCTCGCGGGTGGGCTCCAGCCGGTGCTCGGCCTCGGCGTCCGTCAGCTCCGACCAGATCCGCACCGTCTCGCCCAACGCCCCGCGGACGGCGCCGGCTGGAAGCCGCGGATGCACCCCGCCGTCGTCCCGGCGCGACTCGTAGACCACGGCGCTGACGCACGCCGCCAGCCCTGCGGCGTCCAGCCCGGACCAGGCGCCGGCGCGCAGACACTCGGCCACCAGCAGGTCGGACTCGGTGTAGATCCGCCGCAGCCGCAACCCGTCCTCGGTGACCGACATCTCCGTCGAGCCGCCCGCCGCCGTCACCAGGTAGCCGCGTTCGGTGAGGAGGTCGCACACCCGGTCGAACACCCGGGCGATGGTGTTCGTGCGGCCCTCGATCCGCCGGGTCAGCTGGTCGGTCTCCTTGCGCAGCCGGTGATAGCGCTCGGCCCAGCGGGCATGGTCCTCGCGTTCGGCGCAGCCGTGGCAGGGGTGGGCCCGCAAGACGGTGCGCAGCCGGGCCAGTTCGCCGTCCTCACCGCCCGCGCCCGCAGCGCGGCCCCGGTGGTTGGGCGGCAGGTCGACGGTCGGCACCATGGTGCGCAGGCTCGAGGCCAGGTCGCGCCGGGCGACCGGGCTGCGCCCGTCGAACGTCTTCGGGATGCGGAGCCGGCCCAGTGCCGCCACCCCATTCGGCACGTCGGCCAGGGAGATCCGGCGCAGCTGGCGTCCCTCGGTGAGCACCGTGGGCCGGGGGCCGTCGGCGTCGCCACTGGACGGGTTGTCCACCACCACGGCGAACCCCGAGCGACGCCCCGCGCCGACCCGGATCACGTCACCGCGGCGCAACTGCTCCAGCGAGGCGATCGCCTGCAGCCGGCGTCCGGCCGAGACCGAGCGGGAGGTCTCCGACTCGCGTTCGCCGATCTGGCGGCGCAACCGCATGTACTCGGCGAAGTCGCCCAGGTGGCAGGTCATCGCCGTGGAGTACCCGGCGAGCGCCTCCTCCTGGCGCCGGGCCTGGCGGGCCAGGCCGACCACGCCCTGGTCGGCCTGGAACTGGGCGAAGGAGGTCTCCAAGATTTCCCGGGCCCGCTGCCGCCCGACCTGGGCGACCAGGTTGACCGCCATGTTGTAGGTGGGCCGGAAGCTGGAGCGCAACGGGTAGGTGCGGGTGGAGGCCAGACCGGCCAGGGCCTGCGGATCGAGTCCGCCCTGCCAGAGCACCACCGCATGGCCGTCGATGTCGATGCCCCGCCGACCGGCCCGGCCGGTCAGCTGGGTGTACTCGGCCGGGGTGACGTCGGCGTGGGTCTGCCCGTTCCACTTGACCAGCTTCTCCAACACCACCGTGCGCGCCGGCATGTTGATGCCCAGGGCCAGGGTCTCGGTGGCGAACACCGCCTTCACCAGGCCCTTGGTGAACAGTTCCTCCACCACCTCCTTGAACGCCGGCAGCATGCCCGCGTGGTGGGCGGCCACGCCCCGTTCAAGGGCCTCCCGCCAGGTCCAGAAGCCGAGCACGGCGCGGTCGGCCTCGGGGATCACCTGGCAGCGCTCGGCAACGATGGCGGCGATCTCGGCCCGCTCGGCCGAGCTGGTCAGGCGGACGCCGGCGGCCAGGCACTGGGTCACCGCCGCCTCGCAGCCGGCCCGGCTGAACACGAAGGTGATCGCCGGCAACAGCCCGGCCCGGTCCAGGATGGTGATCACCTCAGGCCGTGCCGGAGGCCGCTGCCCGCGCGCCGGCGGGCCGCCGCGCCGGCCCCTTCCGCCGGTGCGCGGCGAACGCGCGTCGTCGCGGAAGCGTTGCCGCAGAATGGGATTCACCAGAGTGCCACTCTCGGAGAACAGGTCGATCACCTGGTTGCCGAGCAGCACGTGCTGCCACAGCGGCACCGGGCGGTGCTCCCAGACCACCACCTCGGTGTCACCGCGCAGGGTGTCCAGCCAGGCGCCGAACTCCTCCGCGTTGCTGACCGTGGCCGACAGCGAGGCGATCTGCACGTCGTCCGGCAGATGGATGATCACTTCTTCCCAGACCGGGCCGCGGAACCGGTCGGCGAGGTAGTGCACCTCGTCCATCACCACGTAGCCGAGGCCGGCCAGGGTCGGCGAGTCGGCGTAGAGCATGTTGCGCAGCACCTCGGTGGTCATCACCACCACCGGGGCCTCGCCGTTCACCGTGGTGTCACCGGTGAGAAGGCCGACCTTGTCGGCGCCGTGCCGGGCGACCAGGTCGGTGTACTTCTGGTTGGACAGCGCCTTGATCGGCGTGGTGTAGAACGCCTTGCGCCCGCCGGTCAGCGCCAGGTGGACGGCGAACTCGCCGACCACGGTCTTGCCCGAGCCGGTCGGTGCGGCGACCAGCACACCCTTGCCCGCGGCGAGGGCCTCGCACGCGCTCACCTGGAAGGGGTCGAAGGCGAAGTTGTAACCGTGGGCGAACTCCTCCAGCGCCGAGCCGGTCACCAGGCCACTCCGGGGGCCGGGGGCGCCGGGGTCAGCACGTGCAGCGCGCCGGATGCCAGTTCGCAGGTCATTGGCAGCGGGGCGAATCGTTCGCCGTCGCCGTAGGCGACGATGCCGGGCGAGGTGATCCGGACGGTGCGGGCCCGGGTGACGCTGACCGCCGGGTGCTGCAGGTGCGCGCCGCGGTAGACCTTCGGATAGAGCCGGATCAGCGCCAGCCGACTCATCGGGCCCGCGATCACCACGTCGAGCAGTCCGTCGTCCATCTCCGCCCCGGCGCAGATCTGCATCCCGCCGCCGTAGGCGGGGCCGTTGCCGACGGCGACCAGGACGGCGCTGGTCTCCTGCGTGACGCCGTCCAACTCGAGGGTGTAGCGGCGGGGGGTGAACACCGGAAGCTCACGCAGGAGGGCCAGGTCGTAGCGGAAATGCCCGCGCAGCCGGCGCCAGCGGTTGGCCCGCTCGTTGACGATCGCGTCGAAGCCGGCGCCGAGGACGCCGAGGTACCAGCCGCCGGCCTCCGCGGTGGTCCAACGGACCGCATCCACCGGGCGGGTGATGCCGTGCTGGAGCGCCTGGATCGCGGCCAGAACTGCATCGTCCGTGGAGTTCACCGGCAGGCCGAGCTCGCGGGCGTTGTCGTTGCCGGTGCCGGCGGCCACGATGCCCAGAGGCACCCCGGTGCCGGCCACCTGGTTGACGCCGAGATTGACCATGCCGTCGCCACCGACCACGATCAGCGCCCGGACGCCCCGGGCGATCGCGTCGGCTGCCGCGGCCCGCAGCCCCGCCGCGTCGTGGGCCTGCAGAGTCAGAACCGGGAAGCCGGAGGCCGCGAGCATCTCCGCGGCCAGCGCGCCCGCCTGTGCGCCGCGGCCGCTACCGGAGGTGGGATTGACGGCGAGGGCGACGGGTGGTTCAGGTGGCATCGTCGTAGCGGTCGTCCAGCGGGGCCGGCGCCACTATCTCGCTCGCCTCGTCGTCGTCCAGGTTGCCGAAGGCGCCGCCGCGTCTGGCCCGGCGCCGATCGACCAGGAGAGCGACGCCGACCGCCATCGCGTAGAGCGCACACATCGGCAGGGCCAGGGCGAGCATCGAGCCGGCGTCCGGGGTGGGTGAGGCGATGGCCGCGAACAGGAACACGGTGAACACCGCGATCCGCCACCCCTTGGCCAGGGTGCGCCCGCTGACCAGGCCGGCGAGGTTCAGGGCGACCAGGAACAGCGGCAGCAGGAAGGCGATGCCGAAGACCAGCAGCAACCGGGTGACGAAGGCCAGGTACTGCCCGGCGTCGGGCAGCACCGAGGTGCCCGGTTCGGCGAACTCGGTGAAGAAGCCGACCGCGTTGGGCACCACCAGCCAGCCGACCCAGATGCCGCCCAGGAACAGCGGCGCGCCGACCGCGGCGAACGCCATGGCGTGCCGCTTCTCCCTGCGGGTCAGGCCCGGCACGACGAAGGCCCACAGCTGGTAGAGCCAGACCGGGCTGGCCAGCACCAGACCGAGATACACCGAGATCTGGACGTGCAGGTTGAAGGCCTGCATCACGTTGCTGTAGTTGATGTTCGCCGTGATGCCGCTGTCCTTGGCGATCTGCTTCAGCGGTTCCTGCACGGCGCGGAAGACCCAGCCATAGGCGTACCAGCCCGCGACGGCCCCCAGCCCGATGGCCAGTCCGGATTTGAGCAACCGGTTGCGCAACTCGGTCAGGTGCGCCCGCAGCGGCATCCTGCCGTCGGGGTCCTTGCGTGCGCGCCGCGGCGTCGTCACAGCCACGGGCGGCGGGTCAGACGTCGCGACGCTGGTCGGACGGGGCCGCGTCGGACGCCGTGGGCGTCACGGGGGGCGCCTCGGCCGCCGGGGCGCTGGGCAGGACCCGGCCCTCGACCGCCGCCGTGCTGCCCGCTGCGCGCTCGGCGTCCTCGTCCTTCATGTCCTTCACCTCGGACTTGAGGATGCGCAGGGAACGGCCCAGCCCACGAGCGGCGTCGGGCAGTCGCTTGGCGCCGAACAGCAGCACCAGGATCAGCACGATGATCAGTAGTTGTGCCGGGGAATCGAAGAGCCTGCCGAGCATGAGGTTGGTCCTCTCGGATCGGACGTTCGGGCCATGCTACGTCCCCGCCGACCTCGAGCGCCCCGGGCGGGGCCCAGCACCACCCTGCCCATGCTCCGTGGGTGAACATTTGAGGTCCGCTTTGTGCAGCTTGGCAGGTACCCCTGCGGAGCATGAGCAGGTTTCTAGCGGTGTTGGTGGCGTTGTTGGCGCAGGCGGGTGGGGCTGGCGAAGACTGCCGGGGGCTCGGCGGGCGGCGTGGTCTGCTCCACGCGTTCGAGGTGGGCGGTGACCTGGTCGAGCTGTTCGGCGGCGGTGCCGAGTTCCTCCATCAGGGCCATCGCCTTGCGCCACAGGGAGCGGACCAGCGCGAAGAGGACGAGGACGGACAGGGCGAACAACGCCACGAAGACCAGGAGCCATCCCCACCACGCCATGAACGCAGGCTAGCGTCAGGCGGCGGTCTCGGGCTCCGTGCTCATGATCTGACCCAGCGGCGGGTGCCCGCCCGCGGCGGCCGCGGCCACCAGGTCGGCGTGGTCCAGCCAGAGCGCGAAGTCGAGCACGTCGTCGTAGCAGAGGGTTGGTCCGGTGTGCTCCTCGAGGGCCTCAGCCGGCACCGTCCACGGCTCGGCGAGCACGCCGCCGGAGACCAGCAGTGCGACCACGTCCCGGCCGGCCGGCTTGCGCACCTCGTCCAGGCAGGAGCCACAGGTGAAGGCGTAGTACGACCACGCTCTGACCGAACAGACGACCAATCGGACCTGAGGAGGGGTGAGCTCGACGTCACCACAGCTCGGGCACGACGCCTTGATGGTCGTCATAGATCCAGTGCCTCCAACCCGCCTCTATGGGCGTACGGTGCTCCAAAACCGGCGGTAACGGACTGTAGTCACTTGAGTACCTTCGGTTAACAACGGTGTCATCGTGGCAGCCGTCAATGCACCCTCGACCGCGCGACACGATGCCCTGAGCGACCTGAGCGAGAATCAGCGGAACGGAGGATGACCAGCCTCGGTCAGTAGGCGCCTCGGGAAGTGCCTGATCAGGGGCTCAGAGGTGCCTCAGTAGGCGGAGAGCGCCGCTTCGGCCAGCTCGGCCACGCGCTCGGCCACCTCGGCCGGGGCAAGCACTCGCATCTGCCCGCCCAGGCGCAGCGCCAGGCGTGGCAACCAGTCCGCAGAGGCGGTGCGCAGACGTACCTGCAAGGCGCCGTCGGGCAGTTCCAGCACCTGCTCCACCGGGTAGTACTCGGCCACCCAGCGCGCCGACGCGTCCAGCTCGACGGTGACCAACAGGTCGTCCGGGGAGGCGACGAACAGCCCCTCCTGCAGGTCGCGGCTGACCGCGTCCGGCGGCGGTGTGCCGTCCTGGTCGAGCACACTCACCTCGACCACGCGGTCGAGGCGGAACCGGCGCACGCCCTCGGCCCGGTGGCACCAACCCTCCAGGTACCACTGGTCGCCGACATTGAGCACCCGGATCGGGTCGACCAGGCGCTGCGTGGTCTCGTCCCGGCTAGGCACCAGATAGCGCAGGTCCAACCGGCGATGCCGGAGGACGGCGTCGCGGACGGCGCTCAGGGTGGGCGCGCTCGCGCCGCGGGACAGGTCCACCGACAGCGTGCCGGCAGCGGCCGCGGCATCGCCGGCGGCGGTGGACAGCTTCGCCATCGCCGACTCCACAGCGTCCCGGTCGTGCAGGCCGGGAACCTCGGCCAGGGTGCGCAGCCCGACCAGCAGCGCCACCGCCTCGTCGATGCCCAGCCGCAACGGCCGGGCGATCGCGTCGGCGTTGCGCAGATAGACCAGGCCCGACTCCCAGTCGGCCTCGATCAGGTCGTCGGGCAGATGTCCGGGCGTGCCGCAGACGAAGAGCAGCTCGAGGTCGGCGACCAGCTCCTCCTCGGTGATGTCGAAGTGCGCCGCAGCCTCGGCCAGCGGAACGCCCTGCCGGGCCAGCAGCCAGGGCACCATGGCCAGCAACCGGGACAGCCGCGCCGTCGCGCCCAGGCTCACCACCGGATCATCACCTCACCGCCTGCTCGTCGCGAGGGCGCCCTGCAGCCGCGCCACCACGGCCTGGCGCAGGTCCTCGGGCGCCTCGACCACGACGTCGGGGCCGAACCCGGCAAGCTGCTCGGCGAGCTGGCGGACCTCCCCGATGGGCAGCTCCAGGGTGTCCCAGCCTTCCCCCGGGGTGATCGTCGCGCCGTCGCGCAGGCGCAGCGCGGTGCCGCGCTCGGCGCGCAGCCGGACCCGGGCCGTCCGCAGGTCGGTCTCGGCGCGGGCGGGGCGGATCATCGCGCCAGGGTCGAGGTCGGCGGGCGGGGTCACGCTGCCGGCGGCGCCGATCCGGCGGATCCGGCCCTCGATTCGGGAGAGCCGGAACGCCCGCGGCGCCCCGCGGCCACGGTCCTGGCCGACCAGGTACCACCAGCCGCCGCGGGCGGTCAGCGCCCACGGCTCGACCCGGCGCTCGGCGGCGTCGTCGTCGCCGGGCCTGCGGTAACGGAAGGAGACCGGCGCACGGTCGCGGGTGGCGGCGTAGAGCGGCTCGAACGCGGGCTCGGCGGCCCGCACCCGCGGCTCGACCCCGACCAAGGAGTCGTCGTCGGTCTGCACGCCCAACGCCTTCAGCTTGACCATGGCCCGGGCCGCGGGGCCGGCCAGGCTCGCCTGCTGCCAGACCCGGCTGGCCAGCCCGAGTACAGCCAGCTCGCTCGGGGTCAGGTCGACCGCGGGCAGCGCGTAGGCGGCACGATCGATCCGGTAGCCGATCTCGTCGTCGAACCAGGCGTCCTGGGTGCCGGTGACCAGCGGCACGCCGAGCTCGCGCAGGTCCTCCTTGTCGCGCTCGAACATCCGGTCGAACGCCTCACTGCTCTCGCAGCCCTCGTACTGCGGCACGGCGTGACGGATCTGCTCCTTCGTCAGCCACCGGGTGGTCGACACCAGGGCGATGACGAGGTTGAGCAGGCGTTCGGTACGGTTCGACGGCGGCATCGGCAGCGACGCTACCCGAGGTGGGCCGTACCGGTCGGGAGGTGGAGGTCACGTGATCCTCTGGCGCGAGGGCCGGGTCACCGCGGTGATCGCCTCCTGGGACGGTGCGGTGGACTGCACCGTCGACGTGCTGGACGACGCCACCCGGTCCTGGACCTCGGCCCGTGCCCTGGCCTACCCGGCCCTGGTCGGCACGCCGCAGCCCGGTGATCTGGTGCTGCTGAACACCACCGCGGCCGAGGCGGGGCTGGGCACCGGCGGGTACGCCTTCGTGGTGGCCATCCCCCATCGGCTTCCCGAGGCGGTTGCCCTCGGCCCCGGGCACGTGGTCAAGGCCCGCTACACGCCACTGCAGGTGATGGTGCTCGCGGTCGACGAACAGGCCTCGTCGCACCACGACCTGCTGCGCGAGGCCGACGACCTGCACGGCCTGCCGGTGGTGATCGCCGACCTGCACTCGGCGCTGCCCGCGGTGATCGCCGGGGTGCGCGCCGAGCGCGCCGACCTGCGGGTCGGTTATGTGATGACGGACGGCGCGGCGCTGCCGGCCTGGTTCTCCCGCTCCCTGGCCGGGTTGCGTGCGTCGGGCTGGCTGGCCGGGTCGATCACCGTGGGCCAGGCCTTCGGCGGCGACCTGGAGGCGGTCAGTCTGCACACGGGGCTGCTCGCCGCCCATCTGGTGCTGAGCGCCGATGTGGTGGTCGTGGCGCCAGGGCCGGGGGTGGCCGGCACCGGCACCCGGTGGGGATTCACGGGCGTCTCCACCGGTGAGGCGGTGAACGCCGTGGCGGCCCTGCGCGGGCGCCCGGTGGCCGCGCTGCGGGTCTCCGGGGCGGACGGGCGGGAACGTCACCGCGGCCTCTCCCACCACAGCCTGACCGCGCTCGGCCGGGTCGCCCTGGCCCCGGCGGACGTCGTGCTGCCGGTGTTCGAGGGTGACCTCGCCGTCCTGGGCGCACAGGTGCGTGACCAGGCGGCAGAGCTCGGGGCTCCACACGGGCGGCACCGACTCATCGAGGTGGACGTGCACGGGCTGGGTGAGGCCCTGGCGACCAGCCCGGTGCCGCTGTCGACCATGGGCCGGGGCCTGGACGGCGACCGGGCGGCGTTCCTCGCCGCCGCGGCGGCGGGCCGGCACGCCGCGGCGCTTCTCGGCTGACCGGGCGCCGACTAGCGGGCGTCGACCAGGTCGACCACGAAGATCAGCGTCTCGTTCGGGCCGATCGCACCGCCGGCGCCCCGGGTGCCGTAGGCCAGATGCGGCGGGATGACCAGGCGGCGGCGTCCGCCGACCTTCATCCCGGCGATGCCCTGGTCCCAGCCCGGGATGACCTGGCCGACGCCGAGGCGGAAGTCGAGCGGGCGGCCACGGTTCCAGGAGGCGTCGAACTCCTCGCCGCTGGAGAAGGCCACGCCCACGTAGTGCGCGCTGACCGTCTGGCCGGCCAGAGCTGCCGGGCCAGTGCCCTCGATCTCGTCCAGGATCTGCAGCTCTACAGGCGGTTCGCCCTCCGGGAAGTCGATCTCGGGCTTGTCCCGCCCGCTCAGGTTTTCGCTCATGCTCTCTCCTCGGGTATGGCTCGGATGTGGCTCGAAGTGACTCAGGTCTCAGGCGGCGTCCAGGATGTCCACCACGAAGGTCAGGGTGTCGGTGCCCTTGATCCCCAACTCGGTGCGGCCCTCGGCGCCGTAGCCGTCGTCGGGCGGGATCACCAGCAGGATCTGGCTGCCCACGTTCTGGCCGACCAGCCCGCGGTCCCACCCCGAGATCACCTTGCCGTTGCCGATCTCGAACGAGGACGGTGAGCGGCCCCAGGAGGAGTCGAACTGCTTGCCCCCGGGCCAGAACACCCCCGTGTAGTGCACGGTGATCTGTTGCCCGCGGGTCACCTTGGCGCCCTTGCCGACGATCAGCGGTTGCACCACCAGCGCTGTCGGCGGGTTCCCCCGGGGAAGGGTGATCGTGGGGGCACCCTCGGCGTTCAGCTTCACCGTGGGCAGACCGGCCTTGGCGGCCACAGCGGGACCGGTGGCCCGGGCCAGAACGTCCTTGACCGCCAGCAGGTCGACCACCAGCACCAGTGTGTCGGTCGGGCCGACGCCGGCGGCGGGCAGGCCCTTGAGGCCGTACCCCTGCTCCGGCGGGATGGCCAGCATGATTCGGGAACCGGTGGGGGTGCCGACCAGTCCGGAGACCAGACCGGGCAGGTTGTTCTTGGGGTCGAGCACGAAGCTGGTCGGGCGCTGGCCGTAGGAGGTGTCGAACTCCTTGCCGTCGGTGCCGTTGACCCCCACGTACTCGATGGTCACCCGCTGGCCGAGGGCTGCCTTCGCCCCTGTGCCGCTGGTCACCACGGTGCGTTCGATCTTGGTCACAGACAGCGGGACGGGCACCCTGACCGACGGCTTCGCTTTGGGCCCGCCGCTCACCAGAACCGTGGTCAGGTCGGTGACCGTTACGCCGCCGGTCGGGTCGACCGAACTGCTCGGAGTGCTGCAGCCGGTCAGCGTGACGGTGACGGCGACAGCTCCCGCAGCGAGGGCGGCGACCAGAGAACGAGCAGACACGAGGACCCACCATAGGGGATTCACATGCTCTGGATGAGCCGCTCCACGCGCTCGTCGACCGAGCGGAACGGGTCCTTGCACAGCACCGTGCGCTGGGCCTGGTCGTTCAGCTTGAGGTGGACCCAGTCCACTGTGAAATCACGACGGCGCTCCTGGGCGCGGCGCACGAAGTCTCCGCGCAGCTTGGCCCGGGTGGTCTGCGGAGGCACCGCGGTGGCCTCGAACACCTCGATGTCGGAGGTGACCCGCTCGGCGAGCCCCCGCTTGACCATCAGATAGTGCAGGCCGCGGTCGCGGTGGATGTCGTGGTAGGCCAGATCGAGTCGAGCGACCCGCGCCGAGGAGAGCGGCAGGTCGTGCCGGGCGCGGTAGCGCTCGACCAGGCGGTGCTTGATCGCCCAGTCGATCTCACGGTCGACCAGGCTGAGGTCGCCGGTGTCCACCGCGCGCAGCCCGCGCTCCCACAGGTCGAGCACCCGCTTGATCACATCGGTGTGCAGGCCGTGGGTGTCGACGAAGTCCTTCGCCCGATCCAGATACTCCTGCTGGATCTCGAGGGCACTCGCGTCGCGGCCGTTGGCCAGCCGCACTCGGCGCCTGCCGGTCAGGTCGTGGCTGACCTCGCGGATGGCCCGGATCGGGTTCTCCAGCGTGTGGTCGCGCAGCACCACACCGGCCTCGATCATGCGCAGCACCAGGTCGGTGGCGCCCACTTTGAGCATGGTGGTGGTCTCGGACATGTTCGAGTCGCCGACGATCACGTGCAGCCGGCGGTACTTCTCGGCGTCCGCATGGGGTTCGTCGCGGGTGTTGATGATGGGGCGGGACCGGGTGGTGGCGCTGGAGACCCCCTCCCAGATGTGGTCGGCCCGCTGGGACAGGCAGAACACTGCCCCGCGCGGGGTCTGCAGCACCTTGCCGGCGCCGACCACCAGCTGCCGGGTGACCAGGAACGGGATCAGCACGTCCGACAGCCGGCCGAACTCGCCGTGCCGGCTGACCAGGTAGTTCTCGTGGCAGCCGTAGGAGTTGCCGGCCGAGTCGGTGTTGTTCTTGAACAGGAACACCTCGCCGGCGATGCCCTCCTCGTGTAGGCGGCGCTCGGCGTCGACCAGCAGGCCCTCGAGGATCCGCTCGCCGGCGCGGTCGTGCACCACGAGTTGGCGCACGTCGTCGCACTCCGGCGTGGCGTACTCCGGGTGCGACCCGACGTCCAGATAGAGCCGGGCGCCGTTGCGCAGGAAGACGTTGCTGGACCGGCCCCAGGACACCACCTTGCGGAACAGGTATCGGGCCACCTCGTCCGGGGACAGCTTGCGCTGCCCCTCGAAGGCACAGGTCACCCCGAACTCGGTCTCGATCCCGAAGATCCGGCGGTCCATGCGCCCCACTCTAGGTGCGTTGTCCGACAACCGATACCGGGCGGAGGCCTTACTCCGGCGCCGGTTCTGTGCTGGTCTGCGGCGGCCGCGGCGTGTCGTCGCCGGAGGCGTCCCCGGTGAGTGTGTCGTGAAGCCCCGGGCGCGGGTCGTCGGTGGGCGGGGCATCGGTGGTCGGGTCACCGGGGGTGAGCAGCCGCTCCAGCAGCGGGCCGGCCAGACGCCGGAAGGCGCGCCGGAGACGCTGGCGGTCCAGGATCGCCACCTCGAGCTGGGCCGGGCCGAGCACCCGATCGGCGCCGCCGGCCGGGTCCTTGGCCAGCAGCGAGACGGCCAGGGTGAGCACCTCGGCCAGGGTGAGCCCCTCCCGCCAGGATTCGGTCAGCCCGGCGGTGATCTGCTCGGCCTGACCGCCCATCGCCACGAAGGGGCCCTCGTCGCCGACCGAGCCGTCGTAGGTGAGCCGGAAGATCTGGTCACCGGCGGGGGTGAGCCCCACCTCGGCGACCGCGATCTCGACCTCGAGCGGCTTGGGCTCGGTGGTGAACACCGCGCCGAGGGTCTGCGCGTAGGCGTTGGCCAGACCACGCGCGGTGACGTCGGCCCGGTCGTAGGAGTACCCCCGCAGGTCGGCGTAGCGCACGCCGGCCACCCGCAGGTTCTCGAACTCGTTGTACTTGCCCACCGCGGCGAACGCGATCCGGTCGTAGATCTCACTGATCTTGTGCAGCGACCGCGAGGGGTTCTCGGCCACGAACGCGATCCCGCCGTCGAAGCAGACCACGACCACGGGGCGGCCTCGGGCGATGTTGCGCCGGGCGTAGTCCGCCCGGTCCTTCATGATCTGTTCGGGCGAGGCGTAGTAGGGCGGCATGCTCATGACGGCGCGTTCCCTCCTCGCTGGGCCAGCAGATCGGCCACGACGGCCGCGAGTTCGTCGTCGGGCACCCGCTGGTAGCCCGCGTCGGTCACCGTGGCGACCACGGGGTAGATCCGGCGCCGTTCGTCTGGGCCGCCGGTCGCCGAGTCGTCCTCGGCGGCGTCGATCAGGGCCTCCAGTGCCACCCGGACGGCGCCGGCGGCGTTCAGGTCGGCCCGCCAGCCCTTCTTCAGCGTGCCGCGGGCGAACAGCGAGCCCGAGCCGACGCTGTGGTGCTCACGCTCCTCGTAGCGGCCACCGGTGATGTCGTAGGAGAAGATCCGCCCGGCACCGCGGTCGATGTCGTAGCCGGCGAACAGCGGCACCACGGCCAGGCCCTGCATCGCCATCCCGAGATTGCCCCGGATCATCGTGGCCAGGCGGTTGGCCTTGCCGTCCAGAGAGAGCAGGGCGCCCTCGATCTTCTCGTAGTGCTCGAGCTCCACCTGGAACAGACGGACCATCTCCACCGCGACCCCGGCGGTGCCGGCGATCCCGACGCAGGAGTACTCGTCGGCCGGGTAGACCTTCTCCATCTCCCGGTGTGCGATCAGGTTGCCCATGGTCGCCCGACGGTCGCCGGCCATCACCACGCCACCGTCGAAGGTCAGCGCGACGATGGTGGTCGCGTGCGGAACCTCTGGCGTGGCCCCCGGCGGCAGCGGACGCCCTCCGGGAAGCAGATCGGCGGCATGGGTGGCCAGGAACTCGGTGAAGGAGGACGACCCGGGAGTCGTGAACGCCGCGGGCAGCCTCCCGTCGGCACCGTCGTAGTGGTCGCTCATCGGTGGGTTACTGGCCGCCCTTCTGCACGAATCCCTTGACGAACTCCTCGGCGTTGGTCTCCAGGACGTCGTCGATCTCGTCCAGGATCGCGTCGACGTCGTCGTCCTTGACCTGCGCCTGCGGTGGTGGTGGCGGCGGCGCGTCGTCCGGCTCGTCGCCGCGCCCTCGGGGCGCCTTCTGTTCCTGTCCGGCCATGCTGGTCCTCCTCGAGCCCGTGCTGCTCCGGGATTCCTGTCTCGATCCTAGGTGGCAAGGGCGTCCAGCAGGTCCGCCGCGGTGGAGCAGCGGTCCAACAGACCGCCGACGTGCTCGCGGGTGCCGCGGTGCGGATCCAGGGTGGGCACCCGCTGCAGCGCCCCCCGGCCGGGCACATCGAAGATCACCGAGTCCCAGGAGGCGGCCGCGACGTGCTCGCCGTATTTGGACAGGCAGCGGCCCCGGAAGTAGGCGCGGGTGTCCTCCGGCGGGGTGCCCACCGCTGCGGCGATCTCCGCGTCGGTGACGAGCCGCTCGACCTGCCCGCGCTGGGCCAGCCGGTGGTACAGGCCCTTCTCAGGGCGCACGTCGGACCACTGCAGGTCGATCAACTGCAGCCGCGTGGCGTCCCAGGGCAGCTGCTCGCGGTCGCGGAACCCTTCCAGCACACGCAGTTTCGCCACCCAGTCCAGCTCGCGGGAGCAGCTCAACGGGTCGCTCTCCAGCCGGGTCAGCACGCTCTCCCAGCGGCGCAGCAGATCACGGGTGACCGGCTCGGCGTCCTGCCCGAAGCGGTCGTTGACGTAGGAGGACACCTGCTCCAGGTACAGCCACTGCAGCTGTACTGCGGTCGCGGTGCTGCCGTCGCGCAGGCGCAGCAGGGTCCGCAGGGCCGGGTCATGCGAGACCGCGTGCAGGCTGGACACCGGGCGGTCGACGGACAGGTCGCGGGTGAACGCCTTCTCCTCGATCAGCTCCAGCACCAGCGCCGTGGTGCCCATCTTGAGATAGCCGGCCACCTCGCACAGGTTGGCATCGCCGATGATCACGTGCAGCCTGCGGAACCGGTCGGCGCTGGCGTGCGGCTCGTCCCGGGTGTTGATGATCGGGCGCTTGAGGGTGGTCTCCAGGCCGACCTCGACCTCGAAGAAGTCGGCCCGCTGGCTCACCTGGAAGCCGACGCCCGTGCCGTCCTGGCCGCGGCCGACCCGGCCCGCGCCCGCGATCACCTGCCGGGAGACGAAGAACGGGGTGAGGTGGCGCACGATGTCGGCGAACGGGGTCTCCCGGCGCATCAGGTAGTTCTCGTGCGTGCCGTAGGAGGCGCCCTTGTTGTCGGTGTTGTTCTTGTACAGGTTCACCGTGCCCAGCCCGGGGTTGGCCGCGATCCGGCGGGCCGCCTCGAGCATCACCGCCTCCCCCGCCTTGTCCCAGATCACGGCGTCGCGGGCATTGGTCACCTCCGGGGAGGAGTACTCGGGGTGGGCGTGGTCGACGTAGAGGCGCGCCCCGTTCGACAGGATCACATTGGCCAGGGCCGGATCGTCCGGTGCGTCGGTGAGCTGGCTCGGATCGGCGGCCTCCCGGGGGAACTCCCAGCCGCGGGCGTCGCGCAGCGGGGCCTCGTCCTCGTAGTCCCAGCGGGCCCGACCGGCGCGGCTGCCCTGGGGGGCGGCGTAGGCGTTGACCACCTGGCTGGAGAGCAACATCGCGTTGGCCGTGGGGTCCCCGACGGCCGAGACGCCGTACTCGGTCTCGATCCCCATGATGCGCTGCGCGGCCATGCCCTCACCCTACGAGGCGGTGGTGACACTCACCTGTGGTGGCACTCACCCGGTGCGAGACTGGCTGGGTGAGAGCTGCTCCGCGCGCGCTGGCGGCCGACCTGGTCGCCGTCCTCGTCTTCGTCCTGTTCGGGCGCCGGGCCCATGACTCCGGTTCGGTGATCCTGGGCACCCTGGCCACCGCCTGGCCGTTCCTGACCGGGGCCGGCGTCGGCTGGCTCGTGGTGCTCGGCCGGCGGCTCGCCCCGGCCGGGCTGCCCGCGGGTGCCGTGGTGGCGGTCGCAACAGTGGCCCTGGGCATGACCCTGCGCCATCTCACCGGCGGCGGCGTCCAGCCGTCGTTCGTGCTGGTCGCGTCCACGTTCGTGGCCCTGTTCCTGCTCGGCTGGCGGCTCGTCGCCGCTCGCCTGGCGCGGGGGCACGCCGTCCGGCCTGTCGACGCGCCGCGGTGAGCGGCACCGAGACGGTCGCCCTCTACCACCCCGATGACGTCGTGGGGGCGGGTGTCGGCGCCGCCCCCCGGCAGGTCCGGGCGGAGAACCTGCCGGCACGCGGCATCCGGGGTGCTGGTGCGACGCCTGACGGGCGGGTGCTGGTGCACCGGCGGGCCGAGGGCAAGGACCTCTGGCCGGGGGGCACACGACGCGGCCTGCGGCGGGGTGGTGCTGGCCGGGGAGAGCCCGGACGACGCTACGCGCCGGGAGCTGGCCGAGGAGGTGAGCATCGAGGGTGCCCTGACCGTGCGGGGCGTACCGGGTTCGCCCGGGTGGGCACCGTGGTCGAGGACGGCCCCGACGGGTTGCGCCTGTGGATCGCGCACCGCTCGCCGACGGTGATGAGCGAGCTGGCCGACGGCGGGACCTGCGCCAGGCTCCGCTGGAGCAGCGCGGCACCTACCCTCGGCGGCGCCGGGTCGGCCACTGGTGGGCCATGGCATCTCGATGCACGTGCCTGCCGAGCCCACCGGGTGGTCGCTGTGGTCGTTCTTCGACGACGACGGTGCCTTCCAGGGGTGGTACGGCAACCTCGAGTCACCCCAGGTGCGGCGGCGGACGGCGGTGGGCACCTACCCCGGCGAACACCTGTTCGCCCTCGCCGAAGCCAGACTGCCCCCTTTCGACGGTCGCTACACCGTGCCGCCAGTCCGCTCCCGGATCCGCCGGCCTTCCCGCCCGACTGGGACCTTCCGCACGTCGCGGGTCCCTAGCCCGTCGCCGGGCGATCCAGGACCTCGCCTGCGCTCAGGCGAAGGAGCACGAGCTCGGATGAGCGTGTTCGAGGGTGCAGATGCGCCCGCTCGCCAGATGCACCTGGGCGCAGCCGCCGGCATCGGCCACCTGTTCGTCGACCGATGCGTTGTGCGCTTCCCGTCGATCGTCCGATTCGGCAGGTGTGCTCATGACGGGACGCTCCCGGCGCGGAGGTTGCGGGTATCGCCGTGGCGGCTGGGACGGGAGAGACCGCGTGAACGGGTCACCAGTAGTGTCGCCGTCCGCCGACGGCGCGGCCCATGCTGCCCATCGCGAACAGCACCACTCCGACGACCGCCAGGATGAGCCCGAGGGTCTGCAGAATCGCGATCTTGGCCACGAGACCCACGATGATGAGGATGATTCCCAGAACGATCACGATGTCCTCCGAAGTGTCGAGGTGGAACGGAAGCACTCGCGTCGTGGCCCCTGACCGAGGGCGACGGGTGCGTCGTTCAATGGGTGGCGCTGCCGCTGTCGCTTGCCGTACCTCCACGTACTCCCGGGAGTGAGTCCCGGTGGGCCCCGCGGGTCCGGGCGGAGGCGAGCAGGGCCTGGTCGCCCTCTCTGGCCGCACTGCTGCAGCGTTCCTCCACTCAACGCTGTCCGCACGCTCCTGTCAAGCAGTGTAGGTCTACGCTGTAGCAGGTCGATCAGGCGTAGTGTCGGAGGCACCGGGAGCACCCCGTGTGTTGGTGACAGGGCTGGCGCCGTCCTCGGCGCAGCATCCATGGGTCGCTCGGCGACCGGACGGAAGCATCTGCCCCATGATCGTGAATCCACACACCCAGCTCGTGCACGACGAGGAACAGGTGAGAGCCCAGCGGCTCGAAGCCATTGCTGTCTACGAGCGGGCCTGGTCCCTCCTTGAGGAGGACGCGATCCGGGCCGACCTGGAACGCTGTTGGACGGCGCACAGCAGGCACGTCAACCCCTTCACCGACACGGTCCGGGGGATCGAGGGGTTGACGAGACTCATCCTCGATTTCCCGGCCATGTTCCCGGGCGCGACCTTCGAGCTGTCCAGCGCTCCAGACATCCACCACGACGTCGCCCGGTTCTCCTGGCGGCTCCGGTCCACGGAGCGCATCCGCATCCTGGGCCGGGACTTCGGACACTCGGTCGTCGGAGTGGACTACGTGCAGTTCGATCGGGACAACCGCATCCGCCAGATCATAGCCTTCTACGGCCCTCTCAAACCACGCTCATGCTCGGCAGGGGTACACGTTTAGGCCTCGAACGGGCCTCGAACATGTACTCCCGCGGAGCATGAGCAGGTTGGGGGGATCAGAGGTATTGGCCGGTGTTGGCGACGGTGTCGATGGTGCGGCCGGGCTCGGTGCCCTGCTTGCCCTGGATGATCGTGCGGATGTAGACGATCCGCTCGCCCTTCTTGCCCGAGATCCGCGCCCAGTCGTCGGGGTTGGTGGTGTTGGGCAGGTCCTCGTTCTCCTTGAACTCGTCCACGCAGGCGGCCAGCAGGTGGTCCAGCCGGATCCCCCGTTGTCCGGTGTCCAGCAGGTCCTTGATCGCCATCTTCTTCGCCCGGTCGACGATGTTCTGCACCATCGCCCCCGAGTTGAAGTCCTTGAAGTACAGGATCTCCTTGTCCCCGTTGGCGTAGGTGACCTCGAGGAACTGGTTCTCGTCGGTCTCGGTGTACATCCGCTCCACGGTGCGCTGGATCATCGCCTCGACCGTGGCCCTGGGCGAGCCGTCGTTCGCGGCCAGGTCGTCGGCGTGCAGGGGCAGGCCCTCGGTCAGGTACTTGCCGAAGATGTCGGTGGCCGCTTCGGCGTCCGGCCGCTGAATCTTGATCTTCACGTCGAGCCGACCGGGGCGCAGGATGGCCGGGTCGATCATGTCCTCCCGGTTGGAGGCACCGATCACGATCACGTTCTCCAGCCGTTCCACCCCGTCGATCTCGCTGAGCAGCTGCGGCACGATCGTGGTCTCCACGTCGCTGCTCACGCCAGACCCACGGGTGCGGAACAGCGAGTCCATCTCGTCGAAGAAGACCACCACGGGAGTGCCCTCGGAGGCCTTCTCCCGGGCCCGGGCGAAGATCAGCCGGATGTGCCGCTCGGTCTCCCCCACGTACTTGTTCAGCAGCTCGGGGCCCTTGACGTTGAGGAAGTAGCTCTTCGCCTCCTTCAGCCCGAGTGCCTCGGCCGCCTTCTTGGCCAGGGAGTTGGCGACCGCCTTGGCGATCAACGTTTTGCCGCAGCCGGGCGGGCCGTAGAGCAGGATCCCCTTCGGCGGCTTCAGCCCGTGCTCACGGAACAGGTCGGGGTGCAGGAAGGGCAGCTCGACGGCGTCGCGGATCTGCTCGATCTGGGCCGCCAGCCCGCCGATGTCCTCGTACTCGATGTCCGGCACCTCTTCGAGGACCAGCTCCTCCACCTCGGCCCGCGGGACCATCTCGAAGATGAAGCCGGACCGAGTCTCCATGGTGAACGCATCGCCCACCCGCAGCTTGGCCCCGATCAGCGGTCCGGCCAGGTAGACCACCCGCTCCTCGTCGGCGTGGGCGACGACCAGGGCGCGATCATCGTCCAGCACCTCCTTGAGGATCACGATCTCGCCGACCCGGTCGAAGTCCCGCGCGGCGACCACGTTGAAGGCCTCGTTGAGCATGACCTCCTGGCCCGGGCGGAGGGACTCGGCGCCCACCGAGGGACTCAGCCCGACCCGCATCTTGCGGCCCGAGGTGAAGATCTCGACCGTGCCCCCGGCCTCGTCGTCCTCGCCCGGTGCAGTGCTGAGCACGACGCCGAAGGTGTTCGGCGGCTGGCCCAGGCGGTCCACCTCGGACTTCAGGGCGATGATCTGGTCGCGCGCGTCCCGCAGCGTCGAGGCGAGGCGGTCGTTCTGCGTCGCGAGCTGCGAGACCTGGCTCTGCAACCGGGCCACCTGCTCCGGCCCGTGCTCGGATCCTGCGTCGCGCGGTGCGTCGTTCCCGCTCATGGTGGCCCTCCCGTCACTGCTCGTCGAGCAGTTCGACCCTAACCCCGCTGCGGCACAGGGCGCCTCATGACAAGGCGGGCGAACGTCGAGTTCGTTCTCGATCGTTCGTCCGCCGGTCCCCGAGGGCACATGACCATAACCCGGGGTGGGTGGGAACAGCCAGAGCGTTCAGCTGTGGGCCGGGCCACCATCGCCATCGACATCGACGTCTTCGGCCGGCTCGTCCGGGGCGGGCCGGACGGCGCGCGCCGTCCGCCTCACCTTCTTGTCCGAGACCGGGCGCTCGCCCAGGTCGGCCGGGCTCCACTCGCCGTCGCCGTTGCCGGTCCACTCCTGCCAGGCGGCTTCGGTCTCCTCGCTCGCCTCCCGCGTGGTGCCGGCCGGACGGCGCCGCCGCACCGGGGCCTCGACCCCATCTGCGAGCCGGCGGCTGGTGATCAGGAACCCGGTGTGGCCGACCATGCGGTGCTGGGGGCGGACGGCCAGGCCCTCCAGGTGCCAGCCACGCACTATGGACTCCCAGGCGGCCGGTTCCGTGTAGCGGCCGTCGGTGCGCAGGGCCTCGGCCACCCGCGAGAGCTGGGTCGCGGTGGCCACATAGGCGATCAGCACGCCTCCGGGCAGTAGCACCTGGGCCACGGCGTCAAGGCACTCCCACGGAGCGAGCATGTCCAGCACGACGCGGTCGATGCTCGCCGGCGCGGTCTCGGCGTCCGGGCCGGTCAGGCCCTCGACCAGGTCGGCGACCGTCAGGGTCCAGGCGGGGTGTGGCGCGCCGAAGAACGCCTCCACGTTGGCCCGGGCGATCTGGGCGAACTCGTCCCGGCGCTCGAAGGAGTACAGCCTGCCGTGGTCGCCGACGGCGCGCAGCAGGGACATGGTCAGCGCCCCGGAACCGACCCCGGCCTCGACCACCCGGGCGCCCGGGAAGATGTCGCCCATGGCGACCACCTGGCCGGCGTCCTTGGGGTAGACCACCGCGGCACCGCGCGGCATGGAGAGCACGTAGTCGGCGAGCAGCGGGCGCAGCGCCAGGTAGTCGATCCCGGCGGTGTTGCGGACCACCCAGCCCTCGGGCCGGCCGATCAGCTCCTCGTGCCGGAACAGCCCGCGGTGGGTGTGGAACTGGCCGCCTGGGCTGAGCGTGATGGTGTGCAGCCGGCCCTTGGGGTCGGTCAGCTGCACCCGGTCCCCGGCTCGCAACGGCCCCCGCCGACCCTCAGCGCCGGTCGGCTCAGTGGAGGTCATGGCCGGGGAGTCTAATCGGCCGGTACCGGCCCGCCGGACACTGGCTCAGCCGCGTTTGCCCGCCAACGACGCGGCGACGTCCTGCGCCAGCAGCAGGCCGGCTACGGTGCCGGCCCCGTCGAGGACCACGAACTCGTGGTGCCCGCAGCTCTGCAGGTGGATGATCAGCTGCTCGCCGGCCAGGTCCTGCGGCACCGTCGCGTCGGCGGGCAGCACTCTGGCGACCGCCTGCGCGGGGGTCGGCTCCAGCCGGCCGGCGGGTACGGCGGCGATGGCGGCAGCGTCCAGGACGGCGAGCGGGGCGCCGTCCGCGCCGACCAGGACCACCGCTTCGGCACCGGCCGCCGCGGCCCGGGAGAGAGCCTCGGCCAGCCCTGCCCCGGCAGGCACCCCGATCGCCGGCCGGGTGAGCGCCTGGACGGTCACCGAGGGGGCGCGGCGCCGCCACCGGGCGACCGACAGTGCCCCGGTGGCGCCCTGCCAGAGCATCCAGGCGACCACGAGAACCCAGACCGTGGTGGTGATGCCGGGAGTGCGGCCGAGGGCCAGGGGGCGAACGAGGGTCCACAGGACGAGCCCGAGCGCCACGGCCCGACCCACCCAGCCGGCGGCCAGGGTTCCGGTGCCCCGGTCTCCGGTGACCTTCCAGATCAGTGCCTCCAGGGCCCGTCCGCCGTCCAGCGGCAGGCCAGGCAGGGCGTTGAACACTGCGACGAATCCGTTGGAGTAGATCACCCCGAGCAGCAGCAGCTCGGCGATGCCGTTGGGCGGCACGGCCGGGAGCATCAGCCACCCGAGCGCGGCGATCGCTGCGTTCGTGCCCGGGCCGACCAGGCTGACCAGGGCGCTCTTCCCGGGGCTGACCATCTCGGCGTCGAAGGCGGTGTGCCCGCCCCACAGGTCGAGCACGATGTGGGACGGCGCGCTGCCGACGGCGCGCGCGGCGATCGCGTGCGCGAGCTCGTGCAGGAACACCGACCCGAGCAGGAGCAGCGCAGCCAGGAAGGCGGTCACGAAGGTGGCCACACCGGCCTCGGGCAGGCGGGTCTGCACCGCCGGGGCGTAGGACAGGGTGATCAGGACGGCGATCAGGAACCAGGAAGGCATCAGCAGGACTGGCGCCCCGAGCACCGAGCCGAGTCTGATGCCGCGTTGGCGGTCGGTACCGGTGGCCACGACTCGACTCTACGCGGCCGGTTGTCGGTGGGCCTGCCTAGAGTTCTCGCCATGACCACGGCCCCTCCCACCGCCACCGACCCGGACAGGTCGGCAGCCTCGGCTGCGCACCCCCCCGCGCGGGCACTATCGCCCTCTCGCGCGGCCGACTTCATGCAGTGCCCGTTGCTGTACCGGTTCCGGGTGGTCGACCGGCTGCCGCAGGTCCCCAGCCCGGCGGCTGTCCGCGGCACGGTGGTGCACGCCGTCCTGGAGCGCCTGTTCGACCTGCCGGCCGCCGAGCGCACCCTCGACGCCGCGCGTGAACTCGTTGCGCCGCAATGGGATCGGGTCCGGTCCGAAACCCCAGAGCTGGCCACCCTCTTCGACGGCGAGCCGTCGAAGGTGGCCGAGTGGCTGACCGGGGCAGAGGACCTGCTCGGGCGGTGGTTCGAGCTGGAGGATCCGACCCGGCTGGAGCCGGCCGATCGCGAGCTCTACGTAGAGACGGCGATCGAGGACGGTTTGGTCCTGCGCGGGTATGTCGACCGGCTCGACGTCGCTCCCGACGGGCGGATGCGGGTGGTCGACTACAAGACCGGGCGTGCCCCCAGGGAGGCCTACGAGGCCAAGGCCCTGTTCCAGATGAAGTTCTACGCGCTGGTGCTGTGGCGGTTGCGGGGTTCGGTGCCCGCGCTGCTGCAGCTGGTCTATCTGGGCAGCGGCGAGATACTGCGCTACGCGCCCGACGAGGCCGATCTGCTGGCCACAGAGCGCAAGGTGCGGGCGCTGTGGGCGGCGATCGAGCGCGCCGCGACCAGCGGCGACTGGCGGGCCTCACCCGGGCGGCTCTGCGACTGGTGCGACCACCGCGCGCTGTGTCCGGCGTGGGGCGGCACGCCACCGCCCCTGCCGGCCGACGCGGCGGTTCTGGTCACCGGCGCAGCGGCGTCGGCGTTGCGCGCGCCAGGGCTGGACGAGGAGTGACAGCCTCGGCCTAGGGGAACCCTGATCGGGGCAGTCAGGGTTGAGCCCTGATGCTGGGGCAAGTGCCGGGCTGCCAAACTCGGCCCGTCCGGGTGGCACAGCGCCGCGCGGAGACGAGGGAGGGTTCACGTGGGCAGTCACGCCGCAATGGGCGCGCCGGTCGCCGACCAGCAGGAGCTGGCCGGAGCGATCGCCTTCGCCGAGGGGCTGAGCAAGGTCTACGGCTCGGGCGAGGCTCAGGTCACGGCGTTGGACGACGTGTCGGTCAGCTTCGAGCGAGGCCGGCTGACCGCGATCATGGGGCCGTCGGGGTCGGGCAAGTCGACCCTGATGCACTGCATGGCGGCGCTGGACTCCCCCACCGCGGGGCGGATCGTGGTCGACGGCGTCGAGCTGCTCGGGCTCAAGGACAAGGACCTGACCCGGCTGCGCCGGGACCGGCTCGGCTTCGTCTTCCAGTCGTTCAACCTGGTGCCCACGCTGTCGGCGAAGGAGAACATCACCCTTCCGCTGGACATCGCCGGCACCCCGGTCGACCAGGTGTGGTTCGACACCGTGATCGACACCGTGGGGCTGCGTGACCGGTTGACCCACCGGCCCAGTCAGCTCTCCGGCGGGCAGCAGCAGCGGGTGGCCTGTGCCCGCGCCCTGGTCAGCCGGCCGGCGATCGTGTTCGCCGACGAGCCCACCGGCAACCTGGACTCCCGCGCCAGCGCCGAGATCCTCGGCTTCCTGCGGCGCTCGGTGGACGAGTTCGGTCAGAGCGTGGTGATGGTCACCCACGAGCCGTCCGCGGCGGCCTACGCCGACCGGGTCCTGTTCCTGGACGACGGCCGGATCGTGGACGAGTTGCGTGAGCCGACCGCCGACAGCGTGCTGGCCCGTATGCGCGGCCTCGACGCGACCGTGCGGCGGAGCTGACCATGCTGCGACTGACGCTGGCCGGTGTGCGCGGCCACTTCCTCCGCTTCCTGCTCACCGCGTTCGCGGTGATGCTCGGAGTCTCCTTCGTCGCCGGCACCTTCGTGTTGCGCGACAGCATCGACAACGCCTTGAACTCGTTGTTCAGCCAGGCGCTCAAGGGTGTCGACGTCCAGGTCCGGGGGGTCGAGTCGGCCAGCGGTGGTGACGGGCAGGGCGGAACCGGTCGCGCGGCGCTGCCGCTGACGCTGGAGAAGACCCTCTCCGGGGTTGACGGCGTCGCCCGGGTGTCCGCCGACATCCAGGGCACGGCAGTGATCGCCGGCAAGGACGGCACCCCGGTGCGCAACGGTGGGGCGCCCGGTTTCGGCTTCGCCTTCCGCGCCGACGACCCGGCGTTCACCCTCAGCGCCGGTCGCGGCCCGACTGGGCCGGGTGAGATCGCGGTCGAGCAGTCCACCCTGAAGAAGTCGGGGCTGAAGATCGGTGACCGCACCCAGGCGATGATCGGCGACCAGGTGCGCCCGGTCACGATCACCGGGGAGGTCGTGTTCGGCACGCTCTTCGGTGCCACCGCAGTCCTGCTCGACGAGGTGAGCGCCCGCTCGGCCTTCGCGCCCGACGGCAAGGTGAACGGGTTCTCGCTCACCGCCGACGGGGTCAGCGAGGAGCAATTGAGGTCCAAGGTGGCCCCGGTGCTCCCGACGACGGCTGAGGCGGTCACGGCGACCACCCTGGACGCTGAGGCTCAGAAGAGCCTGAAGACCGGGCTGGGCTTCTTCACCACGTTCCTGCTGGTCTTCGCCGGCGTGGCCCTGTTCGTCGGGGCGTTCATCATCTTCAACACCTTCTCGATGCTGCTCGGGCAACGCACCCGGGAGCTGGCCATGCTCCGGGCCGTCGGCGCCTCCCGCGGTCAGGTGCTGTGGATGGTGCTCGGCGAGGCGGCGGTGATCGGGGTGCTCGGCTCGGGTTTGGGCATCGGGCTCGGGCTGTTGATCGCGGCCGGCGCTCAAGCCGGGATCCGCTCCTTCGTGGGTGCCGACATCGGCAACGATCTCCCGGTCGGCGCAGCGACCATCGGGTGGAGTGTGCTGGTCGGAACCGTGGTCACCCTGCTCGCAGCGGCCGTGCCGGCCCGGCGGGCCTCGCGGATCGCCCCGGTCGCGGCGATGCGTGACGACATGGTGATCGCGCCCAAGGGGCTGCGGCTGCGTGGGGCCATCGGCGCATCGATGCTCGTCGCCGGGGTTGCCGGTCTCGGCTATGCGGTCACCCGGACCGAGGTGACCTGGCCCCTGGCCGGTGTCGGTGCAGGCCTGGCCGTGCTGGGGGCTCTGGTGGCGGCCCCGCTGTCCACCCGCCCGGTGGTGCGCTTGATCGCCTGGCCGTTCGCGACCTTCGGCGGCGTCGTCGGCCGTCTGGCCCGGGAGAACTCCCTGCGACTGCCCCGGCGGACGGCGCTCACCGCCAGCGCGCTGATGATCGGGTTGGCGTTGATCACCGGATTGTCGGTGATCGCGCAGAGCGTCAAGGCCAGCGTGGCCGACATTGTGCAGGGTGAGTTCACCGCCACCTATGTCCTGACCGGGGGCGGCGGGCAGACCCTGGTCCCGGCCTCGGTGGCCACCGCGGCGGCGGCGTTGCCGCAGGTGCAGTCCGTGGCCGCCACCAGCGCGGTCCCGGTGCGGTCCGGCAAGAAGGACCTGTTCGCCGTGGCGGCCGACGCCCAGCCCTTCGCCGACAACTTCACGCTGAGCATGCGCTCGGGCGACCTGACCGCGCTCGATCGGGGCCAGATCCTGGTCAGTGAGGCCGGCGCGAAGAAGAACTCCTGGGCGCTGGGGCAGAAGGTCTCCCTGTCCATCGGCACCCTGCCGCCGGCGTCCTACACGATCGGCGGCGTTCACACCGATCTCAAGGCGTTCGGCAACGACGTGATGATCAGCCGGTCACTGTACGAGGAGGCGGTTCCGGCGAGTGCCCGTGGTGACTTCGGCGTCTACGTCAAGGCCACGCCCGGTGCCGATCTGACCGCGCTGCGCACGTCGCTGGTCTCCCTGGTCAAGCCGTATCTGGTGGTCTCGGTGCAGGACGGCGAGGAGTTCGTCGACTCCTCGGCCAGCCAGGTCGACACCCTGCTCAACCTGCTCTACGTGCTGCTGCTGTTCAGCGTCGTGGTGGCGGTGCTCGGCATTGTGAACACGCTGGCCCTGTCCATCGTCGAGCGGACCCGCGAGATCGGCCTTCTACGGGCGGTGGGCCTGCAGCGACGGCAGCTCGCCGGCATGATCACCATCGAGTCGGTGGCTACCGCGGTGTTCGGCGCGGTGCTCGGGGCGGCCCTGGGGCTGGGCCTTGGGATTGCTCTGCAGCGCGGGCTGCGCACCCAGGGCCTGGACATCCTGTCCATCCCGTGGGCAGGGCTGGCCGGCATGCTGGTGGCGGCGTCGGCAGTCGGGGTGCTCGCGGCCGTGATCCCGGCGATCCGCGCCGTCCGGCTCAATGTGCTCCAGGCGATCGCCACCGAGTAGCCGCGCTGGGCCTCGGCGGGGAGCCGGTTGTGACCTCGGGTCACCGTGTGCACTGGCGGCTGGCCAGTTGTCTAGAGGTGGAACCTCGCGGATGCGCAAGTGCCGCAGTCAGGGCAGGGTCAGGCCGGGGTCTGGGCCAGGATCGGGAGCAGGTCGTAGGGCGAGACACCCTCGAGGGTGTGCAGGACCGGGCCGGAGGTGTGCGGGCGCAGCTGCACCAGGTGCTCCACCCCGATCACCGGCACCCCGGCCGCCTGGGCCGAGGCGATCCCCGCGGGGCTGTCCTCGATCGCCACGCAGTCCCCCGGCTCGACGCCCAGTCGCTCGGCAGCGAGCAGGTAAGGGTCCGGGTGCGGCTTGCCTCTGCTCACCTGGTCTCCGGTCACCTGCACGGGAAAGCTGCCCGGGGGCAAGGCCTCGACGACGATGTCGGAGAGCCGGCGGAACGACATGGTGACCAGGGCGGTGGGCACATCCAGGTCGACCAGGCCGTGCAGCAGCTCCACCGCCCCCGGTCGCCACGGCACGTGCGCCTTCACCTGGACCGAGACCCCGTCCAGCAGGTGTTCGATGATCTCCTCGGACGACAACGGCACCCCGCCGTGGTCGTGCAGGTAGGCGGCGGAGGTGTGCAGCGCGTTGCCCACCATGGCATGGGCGTCCGCGGTGGTCCAGATGCCGCCGTAGCCGGTGACCAGCGCCGTTTCGCAGGCGATCCAGTACGGCTCGGTGTCGACGAGCGTGCCGTCCATGTCCCACAGCACAGCTGCGGGGAGGCGATCGCTCATGTCGCGTTGAAGTACTTGGCCTCGGGATGGTGCACGACCATCGCGTCGGTGGACTGCTCCGGATGCAGCTGCAACTCCTCCGACAGCTTCACCCCGATCCGTTCCGGGCGGAGCAGGGCGACCAGGGTCGCCCTGTCCTCGAGGTCGGGGCAGGCCGGGTAGCCGAAGGAGTAGCGCGACCCGCGGTATCCCTGGCGCAGGATTCCGCCCAGCTCGGCGTCGTCCTCACCTGCGTACCCGAGCTCGGCGCGCACCCGCGCGTGCCAGTACTCGGCGAGTGCCTCGGTCAGTTGCACCGAGAGCCCGTGCAGCTCCAGATAGTCGCGATAAGCGTTGGCGGCGAACAGCTCTGCCGTTGCTTCGGCCACCCGTGAGCCCATCGTCACCAGGTGGAAGGCGACCACGTCGGGACCGCCGAGTTCCACGGCCTCCTCCCGGGACCGGAAGAAGTCGGCCAGACACAGCCGTCGGTCGCGGCGCTGCCTCGGGAAGCTGAACCGGGCCCTCTCGCTGCCCACCTCCACCCCGGCCTCCGCGGCGGAGGCATCGTGGTGCAGCACCACCAGATCGTTGCCCTCGGAGACGCACGGATAGTACCCGGAGACCACGGCCGCCTCGAGCAGTCCGTCGGTTGCCACCCGGTCCAGCCACATCCGCAGCCTGGGCCGCCCCTCGGTCTCCACCAATTCCTCGTAGCTGGGCCCCTGGCCCCCGCGGGAGCCCTTCAGGCCCCACTGGCCGACGAAGGTGGCCCGCTCGTCCAGATAGGCCGCGTACTCGGCCAGTGCGATCCCCTTGACGATCCGCTCGCCCCAGTACGGCGGGGTCGGCACGGCCAGCCCCCGCGCGACGTCCGAGCGGGTGGTGTCGTCGTTTCCGGCGGACGGCGCGTCCTCGCCGCGCATCCCAGCCGCCGCCCGCACCCGCCGCGGTCGCAGTTCGGGCAGGGCCGCTCCAGGTACCCCTCGCTTGACCGCGACCAGCGCGTCCATCAGCCGCAGGCCCTCGAACGCGTCGCGCGCGTAGCGGACCTCACCGGCGTACAGCTCGGCCAGGTCGTTCTCCACGTAGGCGCGGGTGAGCGCAGCACCCCCGAGGATGATCGGCCAGCGGGCGGCGTTGCCGCGGCTGTTGATCTCCTCGAGGTTCTCCTTCATCACCACGGTCGACTTCACCAGCAGCCCCGACATCCCGATCACGTCGGCGTCGTTCTCGTCAGCCGCGCGCAGGATCTCCGAGATCGGCTGCTTGATCCCGATGTTGACCACGGTGTAGCCGTTGTTGGACAGGATGATGTCCACCAGGTTCTTGCCGATGTCGTGCACATCGCCCTTGACCGTGGCCAGCACGATCGTGCCCTTGCCCTCGCCGGCGTCGTCCGCCGGGATGTGCGGCTCCAGGTGGGCCACTGCGGTCTTCATCACCTCGGCCGAGCCCAGCACGAACGGCAGCTGCATCTCACCGCGGCCGAACAGCTCGCCGACGGTGCGCATGCCGTCCAGCAGGTGGTCGTTGATGATGTCCAGCGCCGCCCGGCCCTCACCGAGCGCCTGGTCCAGGTCGGCGGGCAGACCCTTTGCCTCACCGTCGATGATCCGCCGGGCCAGCCGCTCCCCCAGGGGCAGCGCCATCAGCTCGGCGGCCCGGTCGGCGCGGATCGCCGCGGCGTCCACGCCTTCGAACAGGTCGAGGAAGCGGGCCAGCGGGTCGTAGGTCAGCGCCCCGGAATCGTCGTAGCTGCGGCGGTCGTAGACCAGGTCGAGGGCGACCTGGCGTTGCTCCTCGGGGATGCGCGACATGGGCAGGATCCGCGCGGCGTGCACGATCGCCGAGTCGAGCCCGGCTTTGACCGCCTCGTGCAGGAAGACCGAGTTGAGCACCACCCGCGCCGCCGGGTTGAGCCCGAAAGAGATGTTCGACACACCCAGCGTGGTCTGCACCCCAGGGTAGGCGGCCTTGATCTGCCGGATCGCCTCGATCGTGGCGGCACCGTCGCCGCGAGTCTCCTCCTGACCGGTGGCGATCGGGAAGGTGAGGCAGTCCATCAGGATGTCCTCTACCCGCATCCCCCAGTTCCGGGTCAGGGTGTCGATCAGGCGGCTCGCCACGGCCACCTTGTGCTCCACGGTGCGCGCCTGGCCGGTCTCGTCGATGGTCAGCGCGACGACGGCGGCGCCGTGCTCGCGCACCAGCGGCATGATCCGGGCGAACCGACTGTGCTCACCGTCGCCGTCCTCGAAGTTCACCGAGTTGATCACGGAACGCCCGCCGACCAGTTCCAGCCCGGCCTCCAGCACGGCTGGTTCGGTCGAGTCCAGCACCAGCGGCAGCGTCGATGCGGTGGCCAGCCGGCTCACCACGGCCTTCACGTCGGCGACGCCGTCACGGCCGACGTAGTCGATGCAGACGTCGAGCAGGTGCGCGCCGTCCCGGGTCTGGTTGCGCGCGATTGCCACGCACTCGTCCCACCGTTCGGCCAGCATCGCCTCGCGGAACGCCTTGGAACCATTGGCATTCGTGCGTTCGCCGATCGACAGGTAGGCGGTGTCCTGGCGGAACGGCACGTGCTGGTAGATGCTCGCCACCCCGGGTTCGGGGTGGGGACGGCGCGGCGCCACCGGGCGGCCACCCACCCGCTCCACCACCTGGCGCAGGTGCTCGGGGGTGGTGCCGCAGCACCCGCCGACCAGACAGAGCCCGAAGTCGCGGGTGAACGCGTCGTGCGCGTCGGCCAGCTGCGCGGGGGTCAGCGGGTAGTAGGCGCCGTCACGGGTCAACTGGGGCAGCCCCGCGTTCGGCATGCAGGTCACCGCCACCCGGGAGTGCCGGGCCAGATGGCGCAGGTGCTCGCTCATCTCGGTCGGCCCGGTGGCGCAGTTCAGGCCGATCGCGTCGATCCCCAGGGCCTCCAGAGCGGTCAGCGCCGCCCCGATCTCGCTGCCGACCAGCATCGTGCCTGTGGTCTCCACCGTGACCTGAACCAGGATCGGCAGGTCGGCGCCGGTCGCGGCCAGAGCCCGCTGGGCGCCGATCACGGCCGACTTGGCCTGCAGCAGGTCCTGTGAGGTCTCCACCAGCAGGGCGTCCACGCCGCCGTCGATCAGCCCGACGCAGGAGGTCTGGTACGCATCGCGCAGGACCGCGAACGGAGCGTGGCCGAGGGAAGGCAGCTTGGTGCCGGGCCCGATCGAGCCGAGCACCCATCGGGGCCGCTCGGGGGTGGAGTAGGCGTCGGCGGCCTCGCGGGCCACCCGCGCCCCTGCCAGGGCCAGCTCCCCGATCCGGTCGGCGATGTCGTACTCGCCGAGATTGCCGAGGTTCGCCCCGAACGTGTTGGTCTCGACACAGTCGACACCGACCTCGAAGTAGGCCTCGTGCACTTCCCGGACGACGTCCGGCCGGGTCACATTGAGGATCTCGTTGCAGCCTTCGTACCCCTGGAAGTCGTCCAGGGACGGATCGGCCGCCTGCAGCATGGTGCCCATGGCGCCGTCGGCGACCACGACGCGTTCGGTCAGCGCCTGGCGCAGGGAGGGGGTACTGGGGCTCATCGTGTGCCCAGTCTAGGCGCGCGCGGCGACCCGCCCGGGCTGGGCCTAGGGTGAGCCGTAGGCTGGTGGGATGGGCCGGTGACCGGTGGGAGGAGTCGGAGTTGAGCGAGCTGCAGGACGGGTCGTCACTGCCCACGCTGCGTGACCCCGTGATGCTCGCCGCCTTCGAGGGCTGGAACGATGCCGGTGAAGCGGCCAGCGGTGCGGTCGCTCATCTGCAGCACGTGTGGCAGGCCAGTCCACTCACCGAGTTCGACCCCGAGGCCTATCACGACTTCCAGGTGAACCGGCCGGTGGTGAGCATCGAGGACGGCCGTCGCCGGCTGACCTGGCCCACCACCCGGGTCTACATCGCCACCCCGCCGGGGGCTGAGCGTGACGTCGTGCTGGTACGCGGCATCGAACCGTCCATGCGCTGGCGCGCCTTCGTGGCCGAACTGCTCGGCATCGCCGAAGAGCTCGGCGTGACGACCTTGATCACGCTGGCGGCGCTGCTCGCCGATGTGCCGCACACCCGGCCGATCCCGGTCACTGGCACCAGCGAGGACGAGGGGCTACAGGAACGGCTCGGGGTCGAGGCCTCCCCCTACGAGGGGTCGACCGGCATCGTCGGCGTGCTGCAGGAAGGGGCCTCGGCGATCGGTCTGGCCGGCCTGGCCCTGTGGGCCGCCGTGCCGCACTACGTGGGGCAGCCACCGTCGCCGAAGGCCACTCTGGCCCTGCTGCGTCGGGTCGAGGAGACCCTAGACCTGACCGTGCCCCTCGGCGACCTGCCCGAGGACGCCCGCGCCTGGGAGCACGGCGTCGACGAGCTGGCCGAGGAGGACGGCGAGATCGGGGCCTACGTGCGCCAGCTCGAAGACGCCAAGGACACGGCCGACCTCCCCGAAGCCAGCGGCGAGGCGATCGCCCGTGAGTTCGAGCGTTACCTGCGCCGCCGCGGGGACGAGCCCGGCAGAGGCTGACCGCGTTCACCTCACCGGGTGAGGTGAACCTCCTTCTGCTCGACCGCCCCGATGTCCTCCGAGGCGACGTCGAGCAGGCGTGCAGCCAGGTCGCGCAGAGCGCGTGAGGTGGCGATCTCGGCGCCGATCTCGGCGATCGCGGCGTCGCTCTCCTTGCGGTGGGCCCGGCCGGTGCCGGTCACGGTGCGGCGGCGGTCGGAGCCGTGCCCCGAGATCAGGGTGGCGCGGGCTGACGTGTCGTCGTCGCCCTCGAAGATCTGGATGTCGACCGACCAAGTCGTGGTGGTGAGCATGGCGACCTCCTCGTCGCTGGTGGTGCTCCTCCAGCACACACCCGCCGCGCCCCGGCGGACAGGGGCGTCGGTCCTCCCGATCTGTGCCTCAGACCACCTGCACGCCGAGCAGTGCGTCGACCGTCTTGGCGATCAGGGCGGGCGCCTGGGGCACGTCGTCCGCACCCTCGAGCGCCCGGGCCACCCAGGCGTCCACGGCCGCCAGCGCGCCGGGCGCGTCGAGGTCCTCGGCCAGCCGTTCGCGGACGGCGTCCAGCACCACCAGCGCCTCCGGCCCGCAGTCGCGGGTCATCGCCGTGCGCCAGCGGTCCAGGCGGACGACAGCCGCGGCGAGGTCCTGACCGGTCCACTCCCAGTCGTGGCGGTAGTGGTGGGCCAGCAGGGCCAGGCGGATCGCCGCAGGCTCCACCCCGTCGGCGCGCAGCCGGGAGACCAGCACCAGATTGCCGCGGGACTTGCTCATCTTGCGGCCCTCGTAGCCGACCATCCCGGCGTGCGCGTAGACCTGCGCGTACGGCCAGCCGCCGGTCAGCGCATGTGCGTGCGAGGCGCCCATCTCGTGGTGCGGGAACGCCAGGTCCGACCCGCCGCCCTGCACGTCGAAGGACATGCCGAGGTGCTCCAGGGCGATGGTGGTGCACTCGATGTGCCAGCCGGGGCGCCCCCGGCCCAGGCTCGCGCCATGCCACTCCGGCTCACCGGGGCGCTCCACCCGCCACAGCAGGGCGTCGAGCGGATCCTTCTTGCCGGGCCGGCCCGGGTCACCGCCCCGCTCGGCGAACACCGTTGCCATGGTGGCCTCGTCGAGGTGGGCGACGCTGCCGAACCGCGGGTCGGTGCGCACGGCGAAGTAGACGTCGCCGTCCGGCTCGCCGTCGCTGCCGGGCACCGTGTAAGCGTGTCCCGACTCGAGGAGTCGCTCCACGGCGTCGACCACCAGCGGCAGGGTGTCGATCACCCCGAGGTAGACCTCGGGCGGGATGACCGCCAGCGCCGCCATGTCCTCGGCGAACAGCTGCGTCTGCTCGGTGGCCAGCTGGTGCCAGTCGACCCCGGTCGCCTCGGCCCGCTCCAGCAGCGGGTCGTCGACATCGGTGACGTTCTGCACGTAGCGCACCTGGTGCCCGCGGTCGCGCCAGGCCCGGTTCAGCAGGTCGAACCCGACATAGGTCGCTGCGTGCCCGAGGTGAGTGGCGTCGTAGGGGGTGATCCCACAGACGTACATACGGGCGGTGGGGCCGCTGGTGGGCGGGGCCAGGGTGTCACGGGAGGTGTCCCACAGGCGCACGGGAAGGCCGTGTCCGGGCAGACGAGGGATCGGCGGGGCGGGCCAGCGAGTCACCCGACGAGGGTATCCGCCATCGGCGGACCTAGAAGGCCGGCCAGGGGATCGCCGGACGTCGTCCCCCCGGGCGCGGGAAGCGGGCGCGGGTACGCAACTGGTCGAGGCGATCCCGGGTGCGCTCGACCTCGGCCACCTCGAGCAGGTCGGCCAGCTCGGCCCCGAGGGCTCCGTCGATCAGCCCGGCGAGCCCTTCCAGCCGGGCCAGCTCCTCGGCGTCCAGCCGTTGCCCGCCCCAGCCCCACAGCACGGTGCGAAGCTTGTCGTCGACGTTGAAGGTCAGCCCGTGGTCGACCCCGCGCAGGGTGCCGTCGGTCTCGCAGAGCACATGCCCGCCTTTGCGGTCGGCGTTGTCGACCACGATGTCGAAGATCGCCATGGCCCGCAGCTGCGCGTCGTCGGCGTGGGCGAGAGCCACCCGGGAGCCGTCGTATCCCTCGGCCTCGAGCACCCGCAACCACCCCGGCGGCACGGAGTCGACGGCGACCACGTCGATCACGCCTCCCCCGGCGTCGCCGTCCTCCACCCATGCCTGCACACTGCCCATCCCGTGCGGACCGTCCCGCAGCACCGTCGGCGGCACCACGTGCCAGCCGGCGGCGGCAGAGACCCGGTATGCGGCCACCTCACGGCGGGCCAGCGTGCGGACCGGGTAGTCCCACAGCGGGCGCTCGCCGACGACGGGCTTGTAGACGCAACGCCGGGTGACCCCGTCCAGGGTGAGCGCGGCGAGCAGGGTGGCGTTGCTGGCATCGACCAGCCGCCCGATCAGCTCCAGCTCACCACGGACCAACAGGTCGATCGTGGCGTCGTCGTCCATGGGTGTGTGCGGCCGGCCGGCGCCGGGTCAGCGGCGGTAGCCGTTGGCCCGCGGGCAGATGTGCCCGCCGGGGTCCAGCGGGCCGGCGCAGAACGGGCACGGTGGCCGCCCGGCCGCGACCACGGCCAGGGCGCGCTTGGCGAAGGCCCGGGCCGCGGCGCCGGTGATGCTGACCCGGAGCACGGCGCCGTCCTCCTCCTCGGCGTCCTCGTCTGCGCCGGCCGGTGTCTCGGAGGCGGCGGCGATCTCGGCGGCCGCGTCGTCGTCGTCCTCGTCGTCGATCTCAGGGGTCAGACCCTCGGAGAAACACTCGATGATCACGCGCTGCTGTTCGACCTCCCAGGCCAGGCTCATGGCGCCGACCCGGAACTCCTCCTCGATCGGGGTCTCCAACGGGTCGTTGTCCTCGGTGTCCGTGGGGGCCAGGGCGGGCACCGGGGCGTTGCCGCCGCTGCGCCGCACCACCTCGTCGAGCAGCTCGTCGACCCGCTCGGCCAGGATCGTCACCTGAGCCTTCTCCAAAACCACACTGGTGATCCGGAGCCCGGACCGGGCCTGGAGGAAGAACGTGCGCGCGCCCGGCTCCCCCACCGTGCCGGCGACGAAGCGCTCGGGCGGGTCGTAGTCGAAGAGCTGGCGGGGCATGTCCCTGACCCTATTCGTTAGGCCCGGCGCCCGTCTCGCCACCGACAACCGCGTCCGAGGACGCGGCCCGGCTGCGCCGGCGGCCGCCGCGGCGCTTCGCTGGGATCAGGGTGGACAGGTCGCCGGAGCTATCGTTCATCCGGACGACGAACGGGCGCAGTGCGGTGTATCGGATCACCGACACCGAGGCCGGGTCGACCATGATCCGCTGGAAGGAGTCCAGGTGCATCCCGAGCGCATCGGCCAATACCGCCTTGATCACATCTCCGTGGGAGACGGCGGCCCACACGACGTCCTCGCCGTGCGCCGCCGACAGCGCGGCGTCGTGCTCACGGATGGCCAGGACGGCGCGGGAGGCCATGGTGCTCATCGGCTCCCCCCCGGGGCCGGGGAAGGTCACCGCCGAGGGGTGGGCCTGGACGACGCGCCACAGCGGCTCCTTGACCAGCTCCTTCATCGGCCGCCCGGTCCAGTCGCCGTAGCGACACTCCCCCAGCCGTTCGTCGGTCTGCACCGGTGGCCGACTGGCGGTGTGCGGCCCGTCGGCGGCGAGCAGAGCGCCCGCGGTCTCCTGGCAGCGCTGCAGCGGGCTGGCCACCACGGCGACCAGCGGCACCGGAGCCACCCGGGCACCTAGCCGATGCACCTGCTCACGGCCTACGTCGTCCAGGCCGATTCCGGGCGTCCACCCGGCCAGGATCCCGGTGGCATTGGCCTGCGTGCGGCCGTGGCGTACGAGCAGCAGCGTGGGCACGCGCCGACCTTAACCCGCTCACGGCGAGAGGCCCCGCTCGTCCTCAGGTGGCGCCGAGCACCTTCGTACCGAGCAGTCCGATGAGCACAAGGCCGAGCGCCACCCGGTAGCCGATGAACAGGGTGATCGGATGCTTCGCCACGAACTGCAGCAGCCAGGCGATCGAGGCGTAGGCCACCACGAAGCTCACCACGGTGCCCACAGCCAGTGGGCCCCAGCCGACCACGCTGGCATCGATGTCCTTCAGCTCGTACAGACCGGCTCCGGTCAGCGCAGGGATGGCCAGGAAGAACGAGAGCCGGGTCGCGGTGACCCGGTTGATGTCCTGCAGCAGACCGGCGCTGATCGTCGCGCCGGAGCGGGATACGCCGGGCACCAGTGACACGCACTGCACCAGACCGATGATCACCACCTGACGCAGGGTGAGGTCGCCCTCGTCGATCGTCTGCCGGCTGCGCCTCTCGGCGATGTACATCACCGCGCTCCACAAGATCAGGGCGGCCGCGACCACCCAGAGGCTGCGCAGCGGCCCGGTGACCAGATCCCGGGCTGCCAGTGCGGCGACGACGATGGGCGCCGATCCGGCGAGCACGTACCAGGCGAACCGGTAGTCCCTACTGGTGCGTGCGGCGGGTGAGCCGATGCCGCGTGCCCAGGCGACGGCGAGCCGGGCGATGTCGTGCCAGAAGTAGAGGAACGTCGCGACGATGGCGCCGAACTGGATGATCGCGGTGAACGCGGTCACCGCCGGTGAGTCCACCGGCAGGCCGAGCGCCTTCTCGGCGATGGTCAGGTGGCCGGTGCTGGAGACGGGCAGGAACTCGGTGAGCCCCTCCACGATGCCCAGGATGACGGCGTCGAAGTAGCCGAGCGTCTCGCTCATGGGGCGAGCCCAGCCGCCTCGGTGGCCTCGACGACGGTGCGCAGCGTGTTCAGGCGTTCCTCCAGGGACGTGGCGGTGGGGCTGACGGTCAACGTGGTGACCCCGGCGTCAGCGTAGGCGCGGATCCGATCGGCGATCCGCATCCGGTCGCCGAGCAGGGAGGTGGCGTCGATCAGCTCGACCGGGATCGCCGCCGCTGCCTCGCGTGGCTTGCGGTCGAGGTAGAGGTCCTGCACGGTCTGTGCCACGCCCTCGTAGCCCATCCGGCGGACCAGCGCGTTGTAGAAGTTCTGGGTCCGGCTGCCCATCCCGCCGACGTAGAGCGCGGTGTAGCCGCGCAGCAGGTCGGCGGCCGCGGCGACGTCCGGCCCGAGGCTCACCGGCACCGTGGGCACGACGTCGAACCCGGCCATCGGGTCGCCGTCCGGGCCGGGCGTGCCCTTGCCGGCGGCGGCCCGCGCCCGGCGGATGGGGTCCAGGGAGACCGCGGCGTGCTCCGGGGAGAAGAAGATGCCCAGCCAGCCGTCGGCGATCTCACCGGCCAGTTCCAGGTTCTTCGGGCCGACCGCGGCCAGGTAGATCGGGATCGTCTCGCGGACCGGGTGCACGGTCAGCTGCAAGGCCTTGCCGGGCCCGTCGGGCAGCGGCAGCGTGAAGTGCTCCCCGTCGTAGGCCACCCGGTCGCGGCGCAGCGCCATCCGGACGATCTCGACGTACTCACGGGTGCGGCCCAGCGGCTTGTCGAAGCGGACGCCGTGCCAGCCCTCGGAGACCTGCGGCCCACTGACCCCCAGCCCGAGCCGGAACCGGCCGCCGGACAGAACGTCCAGGGTGGCGGCGGTCATGGCGGTCATCGCCGGGCTGCGCGCCGGGATCTGCATCACGGCGGCACCGATGTCGATCTGCGTCGTCTGTGCCGCCACCCAGGCCAGCACGGTCGGCGCGTCGGACCCGTAGGCCTCGGCGGCCCAGCAGACGGCGTAGCCCAACCGGTCGGCCTCACGCGCCAGTGCCAGATTGTCGGCGTCGTTGCCCGCGCCCCAATAGCCAAGGTTCAGTCCGAGCTTCACATCGGCGAGCCTATCCATCCCGCCCGGGCGGGTGATGCCGGAGCGGGTGATGCCGTAGTGGGTGATGCCGTAGGTTGCGGGCCGTGGAAGAGCGCGCAGTCGGTCGCAGCGGGCTCCGGGTCTCCCGACTCGGCCTCGGCTCGCTGACCTGGGGTCGGGACACCGACGAGCACGAGGCGGCCGATCAGCTGGTCACCTTCGTCGAGGCCGGCGGCACCCTGCTGGACACCGCGGCCTCCTACGGCGACGGCGCCGCCGAGTCGCTGATCGGCTCCCTGCTGGGCCAGGTCGTCTCCCGCGACGAGGTGGTGCTGTGCACCAAAGCCGGCGCGTCCCGGATCGGTGGCACCCCACGGACCGACCCGTCCCGACGGGCCATGCTGGCCGACTTGGAGGGCTCGCTGCGCCGCCTCGGCACCGATCACGTGGATCTGTGGCTGGTGCGCGGCTGGAACGACGGTGTTCCGGTCGAGGAGACCCTGGCCACGCTGGGTTCCGCTGTGGCCTCCGGCAAGGCGCGCTACGTCGGGGTGTCCAACTACACCGGCTGGCAGACCGCGCACGCCGCCACCCTCGGCCGTCTCGGCGGCCTCGGCGCCGGCAGTCCGGTCGAGCTGGTCGCCGCGCAGGTGGAGTACTCCCTCGTGCAGCGCGAGCCCGAGCGCGAGCTCGTGCCGGCGGCCGGTGCCCTGGGCGTGGGACTGCTGGCCTGGTCACCGCTGGGCCGCGGGGTGCTCACCGGCAAGTACCGCAACGGGACCCCCGCCGATTCGCGCGCCGCGTCGCCGCACCTGTCAGGGTTCGTCGGCGCCTACCTGGATGCGCACTCACGCCGGGTGGTGGACGCCGTGGCGACGGCTGCGGAGGGGCTGGGTTGTGCACCGCTGGAGGTGGCGCTGGCCTGGGCGCGCGATCGTCCGGGGGTGGCCTCGATCCTCCTCGGCGCCCGGACGGCGGCGCAGCTCAGGGCGTCCCTGACCAGCGAGGACGTCGGCCTTCCGAAGGAGATCCGGGCGGCGCTGGACGAGGTCTCCGCCCTCTGAGGGCACGCCTCAGCGGGCGTCGGCGTCCTCGAGATCGATCTCTTCGATCTCCTCGAGGTCGTCGTCATCACCCTCGTCATCGTCGAGGTCGTCGTCCTCGTCGTCCTCTGCGTCGTCGTCCTCGAGGTCGTCGGCATCCTCGGCGTCGTCGTAGAGGACGAACGGGGTGACCTCGTCGTAGGCGGTGTAGAGCGACTCGTCGTAGGTCTCGAAGGCGTCGGCCAGGGTCTGATACGCCGAGACCACCGCGGGATCGGCTTCGCCCTGTCGTCGGCTCGCGGCCTGAAGGTGTGCCTCGAGGGCCGCCACGAGGCGGTCGAGTGCGGCGCGCGGATCCGTCGTCATGGCACGACCGTAGCGGTTCGTGGTGACATTGGCGTGATGACGCAGCCCGCCCTTTTCCCAGTGCACCCGCTGCCCGAGGACCTACCTGCCGGCAGCGGGGAGTTCGAGTACCGCATGATCACGCTTGCACGCCTGGTCACGCGCGCGCAGGCGCAGCGGACGCTCGCCGATCTGGCCGAGCAGGGGCACTGGGAGGTCGCTCGGGTACGGCTGTATGTCGGCGGAACGCGCCGGGTGTGGCTGCGCAGGAGGATCATCCGTGTCGTCCGGACTGCCTGATATGCGCCGATGACGTCGAACCTCGGCAGGTGTCGGCCTGGGCGGACCGGGCGGAAGGGCTACTGGCGAAGCCACGGGCACCGGGGTAAGACGGGGTGCGGCCATCTCGGCCGCACCGTTCGAGCGAAGGGCACGCCGTGGGCAGCAGGGCCACCGTGGACGGGAACGAGGCGGCCGCACGTGTCGCTCATGCGCTGAGCGAGGTCGCGGCGATCTACCCGATCACCCCCTCCTCCCCCATGGGGGAGCTGGCCGACGCCTGGAGCGCCGTCCGCCGCACCAACCTGTGGGGCTGCGTGCCCGAGATCGTGGAGATGCAGTCCGAGGCCGGCGCGGCCGGGGCGCTGCACGGCATCGTCACCAAGGGCGTGCTGGGCACCACGTTCACGGCCTCGCAGGGGCTGCTGCTGATGCTGCCCAACATGTACAAGATCGCCGGCGAGCTGACCCCGGCGGTGATCCACGTGGCGGCGCGCACCCTGGCCACCCACGCGCTGAGCATCTTCGGCGACCACTCCGACGTGATGTCGGCGCGGATGACCGGCTGGGCCATGCTGTGCGCCTCCAGCGTGCAGGAGGCCCAGGACTTCGCCCTGATCGCCCACGCGGCGACCCTTCGCTCGCGGGTGCCGTTCCTGCACTTCTTCGACGGCTTCCGCACCTCGCACGAGGTCGACACCATCGACCTGCTCACCGACGCCGACCTGCGTGCGCTGATCCGCGAGGAGGACGTGCTGGCCCACAGGGCCCGGGGGCTGACCCCGGACGCGCCCGTGCTGCGCGGGTCGGCGGAGAACCCGGACACCTTCTTCCAGTCCCGCGAGGCCTGCAATCGGTTCCACGACGCCGTGCCGGCGATCGTGCAGGAGGCCTTCGACGAGCTGGCCGCGCGCACCGGGCGCGCGTACCGGCTGGTCGACTACACCGGTGCGCCGGACGCCGACCGCGTCGTGGTCGTGATGGGTTCGGCCGTGGGGGCACTCACCGAGACCGTCGAGGAGCTGAACCGGCGCGGCGAGAGGGTGGGCCTGATCACGATCCGCCTCTACCGCCCGTTCCCGGCCGAGCAGTTGCTGGCAGCACTGCCCGCCTCGGTGAGCGCCATCGCCGTCCTGGACCGGACCAAGGAGCCGGGCGCACCGGCCGAGCCGCTGCACGCTGACGTGCTCACCGCGCTCGCCGACGCCGACCGCCCCGGTGGCCGGTCACCGCGGGTGATCGGGGGTCGATACGGGCTCTCCAGCAAGGAGTTCACCCCGGCGATGGCCAAGGCAGTGTTCGACGAGCTACTCGCTCCCGCGCCCAAGCGCCGGTTCACGGTCGGCATCGTGGACGACGTCACGCACCTTTCGCTGGCTGTGGACGCGAGCTTCCGGGTGCCGACCGACGCCCTGAGCGCGGTGTTCTACGGGCTCGGGTCGGACGGCACGGTCGGCGCGAGCAAGAACTCGGTGAAGATCATCGCGGGTGAGCCGGAGATGCACGCGCAGGGCTACTTCGTCTACGACTCGCGCAAGTCCGGCGCGGTGACGGTCTCCCATCTGCGCTTCGGCGCGTCGCCCATCAGATCCACCTATCTGGTGCAGGACGCCGATTTCGTGGCCGTCCACCACTTCGACGTGATGCGCTCGATGCAGACCATCGACATCGCCAAGCCCGGTGCCACCGTGCTGATCAACTCCCCCTACCCCGCCGAGCAGACCTGGAGGCGGCTGCCGGTCGAGGTGCAGGCGCAGATCATCGAGAAGAGCCTGACCACCTGGGTGATCGACGCGGGCGCTGTTGCTCACGCGGCCGGTCTGGGCCAGCGGATCAACACCGTGATGCAGCCCTGCTTCTTCTACCTCTCGGGCGTGGTGCGCCAGGACGAGGCGATCGACAAGATCAAGAAGGCGGTGGAGTCCACCTACGGCAAACGTGGGCGCACCGTCGTCGAGCGGAACTTCGCCGCCGTCGACGCCGCGATCGCCTCGCTGGTGCGCCTGGAGGTGCCGGCCACGGCGAACAGCACCCTGCACCGGATGCCGCCGCTGCCGGACGCCGCCCCCGACTTCGTACGCAAGGTGACCGCCGCGATGCTGGCCGGTCAGGGCGACCTGCTGCCGGTCAGCGCGCTCCCGGTGGACGGCACCTGGCCGACCGGCACCTCGACCTGGGAGAAGCGAGCGATCGCCGAGGAGATCCCCATCTGGGACCCGAGCATCTGCATCGACTGCGGCAAGTGCGCGATCGTCTGCCCGCACAGCGCGATCCGGATCAAGATCTGCCCGCAGAGCGACCTGGACGGCGCGCCGGCGACGCTGCAGTCGAAGAAGTACAACGACCGGGCGTTGAAGGAGCACAGGCTGATCGTGCAGGTGGCCCCGGACGACTGCACCGGGTGCGGCATCTGCGTGGACATCTGCCCGGCCCGCAGCAAGACCGAGGTCAAACACAAGTCGATCAACATGGAGCCGGCCCGGGCGCACCGCGACGTGGAGCGGGAGAACTACGACTTCTTCCTGGGCATCCCCGAGGTGGCGCGCGACGCCGTCCGCCATGACCAGGTCAAGGGGGTCGCCCAGCTGCAGCCGCTGTTCGAGTTCTCCCTGGCCTGCTCGGGATGCGGTGAGACGCCCTACTTGAAGACGCTGACCCAGCTGTTCGGCGACCGCATGATCATCGCCAACGCAACCGGATGCTCCTCGATCTTCGGCGGCAACCTGCCCACCGCCCCGTACACCTCCAACGCGGCCGGGCGGGGGCCGGCGTGGTCGAACTCGCTGTTCGAGGACAACGCCGAGTTCGGCCTGGGTATGCGTCTCGCCTGGGAGAACCAGAACGCCGAGGCCCGGCGCTATCTCGATGCGATGCGCAGCGAGCTGGACGTCGAGCTGGTGGAGTCGATCCTCACCGCCGACCAGGCCACCGAGGGGGGCATCGAGGCGCAGCGCGAGCGGGTGCTGGCCCTCAGGACCGCGCTCGGGGTGCTCCCCGACTCGGCGCCGAGGGCGGCCCTGCTCAGCCTGGCCGACGAGCTGGTGGACAAGGCGGTCTGGATCATCGGCGGTGACGGCTGGGCCTACGACATCGGCTATGGCGGCCTCGACCATGTGCTGGGCAGCGGGCGCAACGTCAACGTGCTGGTGCTGGACACGGAGGTCTACTCCAACACCGGCGGCCAGGCCTCCAAGGCGACGCCGCGGGGCGCGGCAGCCAAGTTCGCGGCGTCCGGCAAGTCGGGGCCGAAGAAGGATCTGGGCATGATCGCCCAGGCTTACGGCAACGTGTATGTCGCGCAGTTGGCGATCGGGGCGAACCAGCAGCAGACGGTGCGGGCGATGCTCGAGGCGCAGGCCTGGGACGGTCCGTCGATCCTGATCGCCTACAGCACCTGCATCGCGCACGGGATCGAGATGTCGACCTCGATGACCCACCAGGAGGAGGCAGTGTCCAGCGGATACTGGCCGCTGTACCGGTTCCGCCCCGGCGGTACCGGCGCGCCGCTGCACCTGGACAGCAAGACGCCGACCACCCGCGTGAAGGACTTCATGATGGCCGAGACCCGGTTCTCGATGCTGACCCGGGCGAACCCGGCGCGGGCGGAGAAGCTGGCGGCGCTGGCCCAGGCCGACGTCGACGAGCGCTGGCACTACTACTCCCAGATGGCTGCAGTGGAGCGGGCACTGCCCGACGAGGCAGTCACCCACGCCGATTCCGTGACTGATGCCGATACCGGCGCCGCTGCGGAAGGAGACCGGTCATGACCGCGCCGACGCTGGCCACCCGCTACCTGGGGCTGCCGCTGACTGGGCCGATCATCGCCTCGGCGGGGCCGCTGACCAGCCGGGTGGACACCCTGCGCCGGCTCGAGGCGGCCGGTGCTGCGGCGGTGGTGCTGCCCTCGCTGTTCGAGGAGGAGGTAATTGCCGAGGAGCTGCACCTGTCGGACATGATCGACGCCGGGGAGGACTTCGCCGAGTTCGCCGGCGGGGTGCTGCCGGAGATCGACCTGCCCGACCTCGGCCCCGGACGCCACCTGAAGCTGCTCGAGCAGGCCAAGGCTGCGCTGTCGATCCCCGTGATCGCCAGCCTGAACGCGACCTATCCGGGGTCGTGGGAGCGCTACGCCGGCCTGATGGTCGACGCCGGTGCCGACGCCATCGAGCTGAACCTGTACGCCGTGGCGGCGGACCCGGCCGAGTCGGCCGCCGACGTCGAGGCCCGGGCGTTGGACGTGATCGGCGAGGTGAAGGCCTCGATCTCGGTGCCGCTGGCGGTGAAGCTCTCGCCGTTCTACTCCTCGTTGTCGCACTTCGCCGCGGCCGCGGTCGACCGTGGGGCCGACGGGCTGGTGTTGTTCAACCGGTTCTACGCCCCCGACATCGATCTGGCCACGCTGGACGTCGTGTCGAAGGTGGACCTGTCTTCCTCGGCCGATCTGCGCCTTCCGTTGCGCTGGCTGGGGATCCTGCGTGCGCAGCTGCCCGACGCCGGCCTGGCCGCCACCACCGGCGTGCACACCGGGGCGGACGCGATCAAGGCGCTGCTGGTCGGCGCGGACGTCGCGTGCACCACCGCGGCGGTGCTGCACCACGGTCCCGAGCACCTGGGGCACATGCTGACCGAGCTGCGGGAGTGGTTGGCCGCCAATGACTACGAGAGCGTCGACCAGTTGCGCGGCAGCATGAGCGCCGCCTCGGTGGCTGACCCGGCCTCGTTCGAGCGCAGCCAGTACATGGCCATCGTCACCTCGATGCGCGACCGCATCTAGCCCCTGCCAAACCTGCTCATGCTCCGCGGGGGTACATGTTTGGGGGCCTTCAGAGCCCGATTCGTGTACCCCCGCGGAGCATGAGCGGGTTTCTCTAGGAGAGGTCGATGAAGCGGCGCAGGACGCGGGCGCCGAAGCGGAGGGCGTCCAGCGGCACCCGCTCGTCGATGCCGTGGAACATGCCGGAGAAGTTCAGATCGCCGGGTAGCCGCAGCGGGGCGAAGCCGTAGCCAGTGATGCCCAGCTCGGCGAAGCTCTTGTTGTCGGTGCCGCCGGACAAGCAGTACGGCAGGACGGCGCAGCCCGGATCCTCCGCGTACAGCGCCGCGGTCATCGCCTCGACCAGGGCGCCCTCGAACGGCACCTCGAGGGAGATGGCGTCCTTGACCGTCTGCACCTCCACGCCGTCCCCGGCCAGCTCGCGGATGGTGGCCATCAGGTCCTCGAGCCGGCTGCCGGGCAGGAAGCGGCAGTCCAGCAACGCGGTCGCCTCCCCCGGAATCACGTTCTGCTTGTACCCGGCCTGCAGCACGGTGGGGTTGGCCGTGTGCTGCAGCGTGGCACCCACCCACTGGGCCGCGGTGCCGAGGGCGGCGAGCAGGGCCTGGGGGTCATCCGTGCTGGGCAGGTTCGTCCCGGTGATCTCCTCGACGCCGCTCAGGAAAGCGCGCACCGTCGGCGTGACCTCGATCGGCCACGGATGACTCCCGATCCGGGACACGGCGCCGGCCAGCCGGGTGACCGCGTTGTCCTCGTTGATCAGCGAGCCGTGCCCGGCCCGTCCGTGAGCGACCAGGCGCAGCCACGCGATGCCCTTCTCCGCCGTCTGCAGCAGGTACGCGCGCCGTCCGGCCAGCTCGACCGAGAACCCGCCGACCTCGCTGACCGCCTCGGAGGCGCCTTCGAAGAGGTCCCGGTGGTGCTTGATCAGGTACCCGGCGCCGTACTCTCCGCCGGCCTCCTCGTCGGCCGGGAAGGCGATCACCAGGTCGCGTGGCGGCTTGGTGCCGGTGCGGGCGTACTCGCGCACCGTGGCCAGGATCATCGCGTCCATGTCCTTCATGTCCACGGCCCCGCGGCCCCAGATGCAGTCGTCGCGCACCTCGGCCGAGAACGGGTCGACCTGCCAGTCCGCGGCCTGGGCGGGGACGACGTCCAGATGGCCGTGCAGCAGCAGCGCCGGCCGGCTGGGGTCGGCTCCCTCCAGGCGGGTGACGACGTTGGCGCGGCTGGGCGCGGACTCGATGATCGTCGGGGTGAGGCCCACCTCGGCGAGGCGTTCGGCGACCAGTTCGGCGGCCTTGCGCTCCCCCGGGCCGGTGTTGTCGCCGTAGTTGGAGGTGTCGATCCGGATCAGCTCGCGGCAGAGCTCGACCACCTCGTCCTCGGCCGAAAGAGGGGCTGGCTGGCTCATCGGAGCCTCCTTCGCGATCGCCGGTCGATCGGCCCACGCTAGCCGCCGAAGTGGTTCGGGGACCCCCTGGCCTGCGTGCTAATCTCATCTGCGCCTGAGGCCGCCTCGTCGGTGGCCGTCAGGACACCCTGTCCGGGTGGCGGAATTGGCAGACGCGCTAGCTTGAGGTGCTAGTGCCCTTAGGGGCATGGGGGTTCAAGTCCCCCCTCGGACACTCTCCGGAAACGGCCTCTGACCTGCGGAAACGCTGCAGAGGCCGTTCCTCGTTTGGTCCATTGGGATCATTCTGGGGATCATCGTGATCAGCCTCTGCCGCGGGACGTCGACAACGACCACGGTGAGTGAGTCAGACCGGGAACGGCGGGGCGCGTGCCGCAGGTATGCCGCACCCTTGCCCGGACGATCACCGCCCCGCGCAGGACGGAGGCTGGCGATGGCCCAATGGGTGCACCGCACGCGGACCGACGGCAGTGTCATCGTGCAGATCAAATGGCGCATGGATCGTCGCTACCAGAGCGAGAGCTTCACCAACGTCAGGTTGGCGGCCGTTCCGAACGGCGGTCGAGGCGGCGGGAAACCGGTGGCCCGAGGGGTGGGTCCGCGGCGAGGGGTGGCCCATCGAGCCTCTTCCGCCGCCTACGCCAGCCCCGCCCCTGAGGCCCACAGTCGCGGAGGTGGCGACCGGTGAGTTGGGCTACTTCGCGCAGCAGGAGCGGCGGGTCAGGCGCGGCAAGCTCAAGCCGTACACCCTGCACCGGGACCGACGTTGCTATGTCGCCCATCTGGAGGAGTTCTTCGGCCACCTGAGGTTCGAGGACGTCGACGAGCAGGACGTCGCGGCCTGGATCGACGGGCAGCTCGAGGCCGGGGCGGCACCGAAGAGAGCACCCGCAACCGGCACGGCCTGCTGTCCTCGATCCTCAGCCACGGTCGGCGCCGGCTGAAGCTGCGCCCGGACAACCCCTGTGAGCTCAGCGAGCTCCCGGACCTGCACACGGCCCGGCCCGAGGCCCGCACATGCTGCGCCACACCGCCGTCGTGTGGTTTCGCGGCCGGTGTCCCGATCCCGCGATGGTCGCCGCAATGCGCGACAGCACACCCTCGTATTGGGTGCCGTCATCCGCCGGGGACACCCAGGCGGCCCGGGACGGCGGCCAGGGCACCAGCCGGGCCGCCTCGTAGACGCATGCGCCGTGTCGTCCGCGGGCGCGGCGCCACCGCCACGGGAATCGCGCCCTGGTCCAGGATCTGGCGGACCTGGGCTGGGGTGAACCGGACGTTGCGGCCCAACTTGGTGAAGGGGATCGCCCGACCCAGGATCTGCTTGCGGACCCAGGCCGGGGAGACGCCGAGAAACTCCGCGAGCTCTGGGACCGACAGCAGCCGCGGCGGAACGACCTCGTGCACGGGCTCCTGACTCATCGACTGCCTCCCTCGGACCGCCAGCACTTACTCCCTGCAGGCGCTGTCGACCTGGCCCAAGGTGGACACCCGCAGCCGTCCGGCAGCTGCCCACAATCGGGGACCGACGGGCACCTGTTCCGCGCGAAGCACCCCTTTGCCGGACAGGGCAGGAGCTCCCCGCATGAACGACCCGTCACTGCCGCACGACCCTCGCACTGCCGACGTCGGTGCCGGGCATGGGTGCCGGACGGAGTTCGTCCCGGGACCATTGCCGCTGCTCGCGGTGCAGGCAGGCCAACCGTCACCGTGCACGGGAACGCACTCGAGCCATCGCGTACGGCACGTGGGCGCCGTTCGTCGACGCGGCTCCCGCCCGCGCCCACACGAGGGTGCTGCGCGCCGGCGGGACGGGCGTCAACCGCATCGCCGCCGTCGCCCGCGTCGGCAGCGGCACCATTCGGCACCTCATCTATGGCTACCCGGGGGGACGCCCGGTGCGACGGATCCGCCCGCAGACCGCGGCACGGATCCTCGCCGTGCGGCCGGGTCAGCTCGCCATGGGTGCGCGCGTGGATGTGGTCGGCACCCGCAGGCGTCTGCAAGCCCTCATCGGCGCGGGTTGGAGCGTCCGCCACCTCGCTGCCGCCACCGGTCGGTCCACCGAGACGCTGCACCAGTCACTGGGCGGGCGACCGGTGAGGGCCGGGACCGCCCACGCCGTCACCCGCGCCTACGCGAGGCTGGAACTGGCCCTCCCCCCGACCCGCACGACCGCCGAGCGCCGAGCGCCGAGCGCCGGGCATCGGACGCCGCGCGCCGCTACGCCACGGCGCGTGGCTGGCGTCCTCCGCTGGCATGGGACGACATCGACGCCGGCACTCCGGGTGCGGGATCTTCGGACGCTGGGCTTGGCTCAGTCGTGGACGACGTCGACGAGATCGCCGTGGAACGGGCCATGACCAGTGACCGTGTCCGGCTGCGGCCCAACGAGCGCGACGAAGCCATCCGGCGACTCACCGCGCGCGGGATGTCCCTGCGCCAGATCGCGGCGCGGGCGGGTGTCAGTCCCCGGACCGTAGGCCGACGCCGCAGAGCCCCACGGACCAGCCGACCGAGCCCAGGTACCCGAGCGTGAGGCCGACCATGCCATCTGATCGAGCTGACCTCCGCACCGGCAAACGTGTCCGTCCGCCCTTGTGTTCTGCCGGAGGTCGCTTGTTTCCGCACACGCCGAGGTGCGGATCCGTCCGCACAGGCCGAGGGTCGGATCCTTCCGGACATGCCGATGTCCGGACGTCGAAGATATGCGGGTGATCCTCAGGATCATGCCGATGTGAGTGTGTTGGATGAGCCACGTGGTCTGCCTACGTCACGAGGTACGACATTCTGCCGTGACCGGGGTCACGGCCTTGTAACGCGATTGTGATCCCGGGCCGCGCATCCAACGAGGGGGTGCGATGAGAACTCCTCTGTGCACGCCCAAGTCGGGCGACGCGGAAGGAGAACCTCATGCGCCACCACCGAATCGCGGCCGCGGCTGCTGCCGCTGTGGCAGCCCTGGCCCTTACGGCCTGCAGTTCCTCGTCGACCACCGCGACGTCGAGTACGCCCGCGGCGGCCTCGCCGTCGACCGCCGCCTCCACGTCTGCTGCGTCGTCGACGCCTGCTGCTGCGGGCACGATCGTCGAGGTCGCGGCGGCCAATCCTGACTTCTCCACCCTGGTGGCCGCGGTGAAGGCCGCCGGGCTGGTCGACACCCTCAACGGAGCCGGACCATTCACCGTCTTCGCGCCGACCAATGAGGCGTTCGCGGCACTGCCGGCGGGTCTGCTCGACAAGTTGCTGCTGCCGGCCAACAAGGCGACGCTGACCAAGATCCTGACCTACCATGTCGTCCCGGCCAAGGTCATGGCCGCCGATGTGAAGCCTGGCAAGGTCAAGACCGTCGAGGGAGGCGAGATCACCATCGCGACCGACGGCGGGGTGAAGGTCAACGAGGCCAGCGTGACCTCGACCGACGTCGCGGCCTCCAACGGCGTTATCCACGTGATCGACAAGGTGCTCGTGCCCGCCGACGTGGACGTCAGCAAGCTCTGACCCACCCGCGCCGCATCGACCGGGCCCGCTCCCCGGACACGGGGGCAGGCCTGGTCGAGCGTCCACAGAAAACGGCCGGCGTGTAGACCTCCCTGACCATCGACGGACTGACCCGCCGCCATCGTGTTGCCATACCGTTCGGTGGACCGCATCGCGTGGCACAGGCTGGCCAGGACCTGACCCACTCGGCGACCGAACCCGCCCGGCACACCAAGGAGCCTGCATGGAAGCCACCGGCGTCAACGAGTCCAGCCTGTCCAGACTCCGGCGATGGAACCTCGCCCTTACCCTGCTCCACGGCCTTCAGGTAGTGGTCGTGCTGGCCTTGGCCAACGGCTTCGCGATCACAGTGACCTCGCAGTACCCCCAGGGTCCTCCGGGCACTGCAGCCCCGGCGCCCGAGGCGCTGTTCGAGGTCCGCGTCGGCGTCGCCATCGCGGTGTTCCTGGCGTTGGCGGCGCTCGACCACCTGCTCACGGCGACGGTGTTCCGTGGCCGCTACGAGGCCGACCTACGGGCAGGGCTCAACCGCTTTCGGTGGATGGAGTACTCCCTCAGTGCGACGATCATGGTGCTGCTGATCGGCTTCTACAACGGGCTGACCGGGATCACCGAGGTGATCGCGATCATCGGGGCCAATGTCGCCATGATCCTTTTCGGCTGGCTCCAGGAACTGATGAACCCGCCGGGCCGGTCCAGGACAACGATGCTGCCGTTCTGGTTCGGCTGCATAGCCGGTGCGGCCCCCTGGCTCGCGATCGTCGTGAACCTGGTCGGCGCCGGCAGCAGCTCCACGAACGAGGTGCCGGGGTTCGTCTACGGGATCGTCACGTCCCTGTTCGTCTTCTTCATGAGCTTCGCGCTCAACCAATGGCTGCAGTACCGCCGCGTCGGGCGATGGGCCGACTACGCGTTCGGCGAGAAGGTCTACCTCGTGCTCAGCCTGGTGGCCAAGACGGCCCTTGCCTGGCAGATCTTCGGCGGCTCGCTGGCCGGCTGAGCCCGGCTGGCTACGGTAGCCGGCCGCCCGCGCGAAGCGCCGGCGGCATCCGTCGCGCGGATCTGCCGCTCCGAGTGCGCTGGGGCAGCAGGAGGCGCCAGCGTGATCGGCTTCATCCCCTCTACCGCGGTGGCGCCTGAATGAGCGTCGAGAGTGGCCTGGTCGGGAGGACGATCCATCCTTCGCGCTTGGCCTGCTCATGCTGAAGACCTGCGGCTGGGGTCGTGGTCTGCTTGAGCGCGTGTGCGCGGGCGGTCAGTGCTGCGATGACGGCGTCGAATGCGTCATCGGATTGGACGCAGAGGTCGGTGTGGCTGCCGAGATCCAACCACGGCGCTGCTGTCAGGAGCGATCCGATCACATGCTCGCGCACCCGTTCGTTCTCGGCACGCTTGTAGCCCTGGTGCGGCAGCTGCCAGATCTTGAGAGAGGCGGCGGGGTAGACCTCGACCACGACACCGCCACCGGATCGGTCGACGGGACGACCTTCGTCGTTCAGGCGAGCAAGGATTCCTGCCGCTCGCATGGCGGTCAAGGCGATACGGTCCGCGGCCACGCTGAGCGGCTTCAAGCCGCAGGCGGCGCGCACCTGCCGATCGGTTGCCCGGTTGGCCAGCCGTTGACGCCAGTCCCTGCCGGCCACGTCAGCAGGGGCGACAACATGCCCGCTGTGATGAGCCTGCAGAAATGCCACGAAATCGTCCGGCCAGCCCAAGGGGCAGTCAATGCCCAGGACGTCCACGCCGGAGATCGAGTTGAGGATGTCGTCATCATCAGCGCCCAGCAGAAGTGACGAGACCACGGCCCGTCCCGCTGTCCACGTGATGGTCGCCGTGGCCGTCTTGGCTGGCTCCGTCGCCAGGTCAACGCCCGCTGTGATCACAGGACCACCGTAGGCCGTGCCAAGGATTCTCGAACATCCGGAAATGGCACCCCTCTAGGTCAAGAGGGCCGCTGACGAGACCTTTCTGCGGGTCGTAGAGTGCCTGGTGGCGGGTCCGGGAAGTGACTTCTCCGAAGTGCCGGCGTTGGGGTGTGAGTCGGTCGCGCTGGAGCCAGTAGCCGCCCCCGTGTGTCCTCCCGGGCCCGTCTCCATCCGTCCGAGTCGTTGGCGGTCATGGCTTCGAGCGAGTCGTTGAGCATGGTCCGGTAGACCACGTCCGACAGACGCCGTTTGAGCGCGCGCATGCTCTCCATCGACGTCTTGCCCTCACCGACGCGCTTGTCGAAGTAGGCGCGTCCGTCGGTCGGGTTGCGCAGCTGGACGGTGGCCATGATGTGCAGCACCCGGTTGATCTGACGGTTCCCCTTGCGCGACAACCGGTGGTGGACGTTGTCCCCGGAGGAGGCGTCCAGGGGTGCGGTGCCGTTCCAGGACGCGAAGTGCGCCTTGGACGGGAACCGGGTGATGTCGCCGACCTCGACCAGCAACCGCGCCGCGCCGGAGGGACCGATGCCATGCAGGTCCATCAACGACGTGCCGGTCGCGCGCACGAGGGCGGCGAGTTCCTTGTCGGCGGCCTTGGAGCGGGCGTAGATGCGTTCCAGGTCGGCGATCAGTTCCGCAGCGACCCGCCGTCGGGTCTTTCCGAGCTCGTCCCGGGACGCACGCCGGCGAGCAGCACCTTGGCCTGGGCCGCGGACAAGGACTTCTTCGCCCCGCCAGGGATCAGCTGCAGGAGTAGCTGATGCAGCTGGGAGACCATCCGGGTGTGGTCCTCACCCAGCGACCGGCGCCGGTCGACCAGGACCCGCATCAGGGCGAGCTGCTCGTTGTTGACGAACGCCCGCAGCCCGGCCATCCGCACCCCGACAAGGGCGACGGAGTGCGCGTCGGTGGCGTCGGTCTTGCGGCCCTGCCCGGAGATGAACACCCGCGCCCTGGCGGACAACTTCGGTGGGACGTCCACGACATCTTCACCGGCCTTGGTCAGCCGCTCGGCGACGTGCCCGCCGATCCCGGCGCAGCCCTCGATCGCCCACACCCGCTTCTTCCACTGGGCGACGTACTCGCGCATCGCCCGGAAGCCCTCGACGTCCGTGGTGAACCGGCCACCGCCCAGGATGGTCTCATCGGGCGCCATCACCTCGATCGTGACCGACCGCTTGTGCGGATCCATCCCGATCACCACCACGCTCGTGTCCCGAGCAGTCACTTGGGGCCTCCCGTCCCTCGCCGCCAACCGGTTGAGAGCGAGGAGGGCACCGCTACTTCGAGCTGGTCAAACCCCTCTCGAGCCACTCCCGCTCAGGTAGAGCGACGCCCGGCCCGCGCAGGCCATGTGAGAGCCACACGACAAGCGTGGGCAGCCGCAAGTGGAGCAACGGACCGGGCGCCTGGACGACACCCTGCCAGGCACCGTCCTGCCCCAATGAAACAAGTAGCCGCGAGTAGCGCGGCCATACGCTTCTGCTGGTGCACCCTCCAACGCCCCAACACCGGATCGGCGCCACCACTCGCCGGGCCTGACGATGGTTCTGGGTGAGGACGTCGTGGTTCTGCCCTCACGCGACCTGGGGTGTCTTCGCTAGCCTGCCGTCAAGAGATCCGATCTTGGAGGCGGTCCATGAGTGCACCAGGTCAGTCCGTCTATGTGCCCGCTGGTGAGGGCGAGAGTGTGTTCCTCGTCGGCGATACGTACACGACGCTGCTGTCCGGCATTGCTACCGGCGGTGTCTTCACGCTGCTCGAGGCGCTGGTGCTGCCCGAGGCGGGTCCGCCTCCGCACTGTCACCACCGGGAGGAGGAGACGTTCTACCTGCTCGAGGGTCGGATGGTCTTCACCGTGGACGGCCGGGACTACCAGGCTGAGCCGGGGGCGACGATCTACGTCCCGCGGGACGTCGTCCATAGCTACAGCAACGTCGGCGAGGGCCCGGCGACGATGCTGTTCATGTATTCACCGGCCGGGATGGACGGCATGTTTCCCGAACTCGGTAAGCCCGGGCGCCGAGGGGTCGTCGGGCCGCCCCTCGATCCGGCCGAGATCGCGGCCATGGCGGGCGTGGCGGACAAGTACGGCTTCACGTTTGTGCAGTAGCGCCCATCCACACCCGCCGCGCTGAGGACTCTTAGCGGCCGCTCGTGCCGCGAGTAGGGTCGGCGGGCCGGGATCGGGCCGATCATGACGCGGTCGACCGCAGCCGGCCGGTCACCACAACCGGTAGGTCGGCCAGGACGAACGCCAGCAGGGTGCGGTCGTAGCCGGAGTCCATCACGATCTCGATCGGTGGATCTCCCGAGATCTACTGCCCGGCGTGGATCAGCCCTTCGACCACCTCCCGCAGCTGAGCGGCGGTGACCGCGGTGGCATCGTCGTTCGGGCCGAGCCGAACCGCGTCCAGCACCGCGGTCCAGCTGGTCCGCCCGGTCTCCAACGCGGCCACGATCGAGTACGGCCAGCCCGGGATCATCTGGCTGGTGCCCTTGGCCCGCCCATGCACATGGCAGAACAACCGGTCCGGGCTGGTCTCGGCGTCCGGGCGCAGCCACGGCGTGACGTCCACCCCGAGCTCGATCCGCCCCCCAACCCGCGGCAGCGGCAGCCCGTCCAGGCCACGACGGACCCGAGCGAACTCGATCCGTCCGGCGTTCAACCCGTCATACAGACCGCCGTGTCCGCGACGATGCTCCGGCTCCGCGACAACTCCGGCAACGACCGCACCGGCCCCGCCGCGCACAACACCGCATCCGCCAGCCCGAACAACGCATCCGCCCGGGCGTCCAGGCACGTGTAGACCTCTCGCCGGAACCGGCACAACACCTCGACCGACTCGATCCCATCGACGTCCTGCGGCAGGCTGTCCATCGCGACCTTCGGCTCGGATCATGTGTCTTCAGCGAGAACACGATCTTCCGAAGGTCGCCCCATGCCACTACGACACGCTGCAACTCAACCATGACAGACCAGGTCGCAGGCCCCCGAGGCTAAAGATCAAGATCAGTCCCTGTGCGCGGCGTTGCCCGCTTCGATGGCGTCAGACTGTGCAGATGTTGCAGATGCGGATGGTTCTACCTTTTTTCGCTGACCGATGACGTCTTGGTCGCGCTGAGTGCCGATCCTGCGGTGAGCAGTCTGTCGGTGATGCGCGGCGCGTCCCTACGGCCAGCCGGTGACGTCGTACAAGCCGACATCGCAAGGGAGGCAGCCAACGATCTCGTCGACCGGCTTCGTGAGCTGGGTGTGCCGCGGGAGGGCAGTCTCCACATCGAACCGGTGCGTGCGTGGATCTCGCGGTCGGGATACGACGCGGAACGGATCGCCCCGGGCGCGAGCGCGGACGCCGTGGTGTGGACTGACGTCACCCAGCGCGCCTACGAGGAGTCCGAGCTCAACTGGACCTACATGAGCTTCATGACCCTGGCCACGCTGATCGCCGGTATCGCGATCGTCCTCGACTCCCAGATCCTGGTCATCGGGGCCATGGTGCTCGGTCCTGAGTTCGGCGCGGTGGCGGCACTCGGCGTCGCTCTCGTGCGCCGGCGGAGGTCGCTGCTGAACCTGGCAGCGCGAACGCTCGTCCTCGGCTTCGCGGTTGCGATCGTCGCCACGACTGCCGCTGCCCTGATCGGCCGGGCCCTGGGCTGGGTAACGCTCGAAGATGTGACAGCCGAGCGGCCGGACACAGCCTTTGTTTACACGCCCGACAAGTGGTCCTTCATCGTCGCGGTCATCGCCGCGGCCGCCGGCGTCCTGTCGCTAACGTCTGCCAGGGTCGGAGGTCTGTCCGGTGTCTTCATCTCCGTGACCACGGTGCCAGCTGCCGGAAACGTCGCACTAGGGACAGCGTTTGGTGTGGGCCACGAGATCTGGGGCAGCTCGCTCCAACTCCTGGTCAATCTCACCGGTATGGCGCTGGCAGGGTGGATCACGTTGGCGCTCCAGCAGGCTGTTTGGTCGCGAGTGTCACGCTTCTTGGTCACGGCGAGTAGCGGTCCTGGCCGGTTCGGCTGTAGCTGATGCCCGCTCTTGTCGAGGTGGGTTCTGCAGGGTGAGGCAGGGCCGCTGTTCGGCAACGGTGCAGGGCGCGAGAGCGTGGTGCTCTCGCGCCCTGCGGTGAGGCCTGGTGCGACCGGATGCCTCGTGGGTCCTGCCTCGTGCACGTGGTCGGGTGGGTTGGCGTCAGTGGGTGCCCACCGTGATATTGCCGGTGGTGGTGTGGGCGTGGCGGTCGCGGGCGAGCAGGACGATGATCGTTATCACGACTGCGGCGACGATCAGCGGGGCGACGCCGTCGGTGACCGCGAGGGTTGCCAGCAGGGCGCCGACGAACCCGGCGGTGATGCGGCCGGTGAGGAGTTGCTGGGCGTGGATGCGGCCGTCGGGGTGGGGCAGGAAGAGCCAGCCCAGGCCGTACAGGGAGGCCCCGAGACCGCCGAGGAACGTCAGCAGGATGAACGCGACGCGGACGACGATCGGGTCGAGGTCCCAGCGGCGGGCCAGGCCGGCCGCGACGCCGGCGACCATGCGGCCGCAGCCCCGGTCGGGGCGGGTCACGCCGGAGCGGCGGATCGTGTCGAAGGACCGCGCGGCGGGCGGGGTCACCGGCCGCGACGGCTGCGATGGCTCCGATGGCGGGGTGAAGGTCGTGCCGGAGGGGTCGGCGGTGTGGCCGGTGCCGGTGCCGGTCGGGGCGGTGGCGGGGGCGGTGCCCCAGGACGGCTGCTCGTCGGACCCGGTGGTGACGGTGGCGGGGAGGGCGGGGGTCTCGGTGGTTGTCATGACTCCACTGTCGTCACCGCACACCTGCGGCGGATCAGGCGCCGTCCCTGGCCGCACCCTGAACAATCCCTGACCGGCGTCGGCAATCCTCACGCGGTCACTCAGGGGCGCGGTGCGGGACGCCGCGCCGACGCGCATCGCGGGCAGGCGGTCGACGGGTCAGGGGCATGGGGCTGGGGTGGCCGACGACCGTGACGCCGTAGCCTGCGCCGACCACACGCTGAGTCATGTGGGCAGGGGGCGAGGAGGCCGTGGCCGACGAAACCGGCTGATCCCGCCCCGCACGCAGCGCCACGGGCTGTGAGCGCGACTCTGCCGAGAGTCGGATGCTGGGCTTTCGTCGGGCTACGGCCCGTCTGCTTGACCTCGAGCAGGCGGGCGAGGTGCTCGGTCGGCAGGTGCGGGGTCTGCGAGGGGTCGGACAGGAAGTTGACCCGGCCGAGGGCGTAGATCACGGCCGATGCCCAGATCCGCCGGTCGCCGCGCAGCAGCGGCGAGGGCCTCTTGCGGGCCAGCTTGGCCGTGAGCTTGATGCTCAGCTGTGCGTACTCGTCGTTGAGGTGCTCTCGGCAGAAGCCGTCGGCGATCGTCGCGACGTGCTCGAACGCGGGTCTGGCCGTCGCCGGCACCCGATGGTCCGCACCGGAGATCACCGGCTGCCCGCCCTGCGCCGAGGGACCTCCAGCACTGGTAGTCACCCGGAGGATCCTGCCAGGAACCCAGTCGCCCCGAGTGGACGATCGCAGGACCGGGCAGCACGTGATGGTCCGCTCGCGGCACTTCCTCACCAAGTGTGGCCGTGCGAGGTCACGCTCAGCGAGCGGGACGTGATCACGGCCGGCTCGTACCTGGGCGCGGACGCGCGGCTGAGCGTTTCGCCGTCGCATGATGTCGGGCGCCTACTCCTGTGGGCCATTGCTCGGTCGGGGGTCGTGGGTAAGCGTTCCCAGGCATGGCCGGCATGCGGACAGCTGCGGCTGCTACCCACCTGCGACGTGTCCTGATCCCGAAGACGTGGCTGCGGTGTACTGCCAGTTCCTGGCCGTCGCATGAGTCTTACGCGGCTCGGAGCATCTTCTTGGCCTGGCCCACGAGCCGGCCGCCGTAGTCCGGGCCGATGTAGTTGTTGCGCGCGACTCGCAGCAGGTTCAACGCCATGTAGTAGGGCACCCGTGCGGTGATCGACTCGAAGGTCTGCCAGCGGTCGGGGAAGTGGCAGCTGTACTCCCACAGGAAGTGTCCGATGAACGGCTCGGCGCGATGCCGGTCGCCGACGGCGCTCATGAACGCGTGCTGCAGCTCCCCGGCGACCCGCCCGACGTCGAACATCCGGTCCCCGCGCTTGATGCGTTCGAGGTCGATGGCCGCGACGTCCAGCCCGTGACCGAACAGGAAGTTCGCCGGGGTGGCGTCGCCGTGCAGCCAGACCTGGCGGTCCTGCCACATCCGCGGCCGTTCCCGCCAGCGCTCGCGCAGCCAGGAGAGCTCGTCGATGTCGCACTGCCCGATGCGGTGGGACCGGTGGAGGCTGGCGAGCAGGGTGTCGAAGTAGCGGCAGTCGGGGTCGAAGTCGACGACCGCCCCGTTGGCGGTCCGGTTGTGCAGCGTTGCGAGGAAGTAGGCCAGCGCCGTCAGCCGCCAGTACAGGTGCGCGTCGTCGCCGTGCTGGGTCGCCCGCGTGATCGCGTGGCTGAACTCCTCGCCGGCGTAGTACTCGATCGCCAGCACACCGTTGATCTCGCGGCTGTAGCCCAGCGGGCGGATCACATGATGCGGGGACCCGACCAGGTCGAACCGCCTCAGCGTCTCCAGCCCGTCGTATTCCTGACGGGCCCTCCAGGCGGCCTTGTCGCGGTTGGCTCCGTACTTTGGGCCGTAGAACTTGCAGATGAGCTTGGTTCCGCTGTGCTTCTCCTCGTAGGCGTAGACCTCGTTGCTGCCGCACAGCCGGAAGACCCGGAACGCGGGCCGTGACTCGCGCACGCCCAGGCGCTCGCGGAGGATCCCGCGCAGGAAGGCGTGCAGCGGGTCATGACCGGCGACATACCCGACGTACTTACCGTTCATCGGGAACGCCCCCCGTGCCGGCTCGCGGGGCCAGCACCAACGCACGGCGCGGCACACCGCGCCCGAACGTCCCGAATCCCGTCCCGCGTGCCTTGTCCTTGTGTCGCATCTCACTCACGTTCTCCCCCTCGGCGGCACCACAACCCCCCCGGGCCTGTGGTGTTTCCGCTCCTTGCACTCACAAGAGGCGCTCGGTTCATCTCTGATACCGGAGGGGACGGGTGTGACAGGGCCAGGGCCGCCGACCGGCCCGGGCACCCGTATCCTTGCGATCGCGGCTGATCCGACAGGCCGGGTTCACCAGGACGACCGCCCCATCTGGAGGAGCGAGGAGGACATCGACGGCTTCGCATCTGCCGTGTCGAGCAAGGAGTGCCGGGAGCGCACATGGATATTCGAGCGGTCGCCTTCGACGTGAACGGCACCCTGGTCCGGATCCTGACCGAGGACGGCATGGACCAGATCTTCCGGGCGGCGGCGCACTTCTTCACTTATCAGGGCATCGACCTGCGCCGCCACGAGGTGAAGGACCTCTACTTCCGGATCATGAAGGAGCAGCAGCGGGCAAGTCCGCAGGAGCATCCGGAGTTCGATGCCGTCGGTATCTGGCGCACCATCATCGACGCGCACCTGACGGACTACACCCGCGCTCTGCCCGTGGAGAAACTCGAGCAGATGCCGTTGTTCCTGGCCGAGATGTCCCGCGGCATCTCCCGACACCGGCTGAGCCTGTTCCCGCATGTGCGTGAGGTGCTCGACATCCTGCGTGAGGACTTCGCCCTGGCCGTGGTCACCGATGCGCAGAGCGCCTACGCGCGCGGCGAATTGCACAAGGTCGGCCTGCTCGACTACTTCGACCCGATCGTGGTGTCCGGGGATCATGGGTACCGCAAACCCGACCGGCGCCTCTTCCAGCTCGCACTGGACCGGATGGGGGTGTCGGCCGAGAACGCCCTGTACATCGGCAACGACATGCATCGCGACGTCTTCGGGGCGCGGGAGATCGGGATGAAAACCGTGCTGTTCGACTCCGATCAGGGAACCAAGGTGTACCGGGACTGTGTACCCGACCACACGATCACGGACTTCCGCGACCTCCTGGAGATCCTCGACCTACCCGAACTCGCGGACGAGTTGCCCCCACTGCGGGCTGATGCGTGACCAACGCGTGACATCCCGGGGGTGACCCTCCCGGCGACAAACCGCACCGAGCGCAGCCGGCCCCGCGGGGTCGGTGGCACCCCGCAAGCCATCGCCGCCCCGCCGGCAACCACCATCCCCAGGCCACACGCCCGCACTCGCCCTCGACACGCCGAGACACCCGCCATCGACAGTCGAGCACCTCTTCCCTCGACAGCTGCTCGCCACGCCGAACGCACGCATCTGCCGTCGATAGCGCCGAGAAGCGTGCGACCCCGCCGGCGGATGTCGACCGGTTCGGGCGTTGTGTCAACGCCACGGGTGGGTCGGTTCTCACGCCGTTCCTTGGCGCATGGCCCACACCATGCTGCTGATCAGCAATGTGCTCGTGGCTACCGTGACCAGCCACAGGCTGCGGTTCACCTCGTACATCGAGATGCCCATCAGGAAGATGCCGCCGAAGAAGAGCAGCAGGTAGGGAACGAGGATGATCGGCCTGCGTGGGTTCCGGAACTGGACCGGTCGCAGGTAGTCCACGACGAGCATGAGCGCCACGAATCCGTCGAACACCGCCGGTCCGATCCACCACGGGCTGCTGGCGCGGGCATACCCCACGAGGGCTGCGGTGGCCGGGACGGCCAGTCCTGCGATCAGGTAGCCGGCGACGTGGTTGACGGCCATGCCGTGGGTTCGTCGGGAGGCGAACCCCACCGTCTGGGCAAGGTTGACGACGTTCACCACGACCCACGTGGTCAACGCTGCCCACCCAGGCCCGTTCGCCATGAAGCACCTCCTCCCGTCAGCCGAAGACCCGCGCGCAGCACAACAGCCCAGCCCAAGAGACAAGGCGGAGCCTGACCCGGTTTCCTGGACAGTCCTGGTGTGGTGATCATGCCGCGGTGATGTCGCGATCGGTCATCGCCCCAAGCGGGACCCGTCCCAAACGGCTCCCACCACGACGCCGATGCCGGCACCGATGGCAGCGCCGATGGCGATGCCCGCCCCACCTCCCATGATGACCCCGATGACGATGCCAATCCCGGCGCCAACTGCCAGTGCGACACCGACAGCCGATTGCCCTGGGCTGATCTTGGCCTTCTGCGTCATTGCGCCCACCACCCTCCAGTGACCTGGGGACCACATCTGCAGTGACCTCGGCGACGACATCTCCAGTGTCGTCCGCGTCGGGAGCAAGGGCAGCGACGGGGGTCACAAGCAGGCAGGTACACGGTGTCCCGGATTCGTTCATCAACCTCCAACGCCGCCACAACGGTCAACACGACTTCACCCCGCTTCGCCGCGGGGGCGGACTGGAAGGAGACAGGGCAGTGCGATCGCTGACGTCGAACGGCGACATCTCAGGAAAGCGGTGAACCAGCGGCTCGTGCAGGGGCGATGCGGCGGCGACCGACCGAGAGTAACCGTCCGCTATGCCGCGTAGCGTTCGCTGGCGACGCGGCCGTGCGGATCTGCCGCGATGACCGACTGCGGTCGATAGCTCAACCCGTGACGCTTCGTGGTGGGGCTGCGGTGTTGGCGGGTCGGTCGCGGCTCTGCGACACCGATCAACCGCATAATGCCGCCGAGCGTGCTTATCGCGCGATGGGATGCCGCACCCCGGCGAGTTGCTGGCTCGACGGTCCGGTGAGCAGGGTTGCGAGCTTACGTCTCTGCGACCGGTCGGCCCACGATCATCGAGGCAAGCAGCTGCTGGTCGAAGGTTTGCGCGGTCGATGGGTCGAGTTGGGCGCCGAGGCCGTCGAGGACCCGGGTGAAGAAGGCACGGGCCGCGGCGGCATACACCACGTCTGCGATCTCTGCATCAGACAAGCCCACCGCTCGGAGCTGGTCAACGTCCGTCTGCTCTACCGATGAGGCGTCGGTGGCCACTTTGGTGGCGAACCGGTAGACGGCACGGTCTTGGGGCTCGAGGTCTGCGCCGTCGGGTGTGCGGGCGATCCGGTGCAGGGACTCTTCGTCCTGGCAGATGTCGCGCAGGAACTTTGCGTGGGCCGCCGTGCAGTAGGTCGAACGCAGGGCGCGGGCTGCCGCGATGGTGACCAGTTCGAAGCGGCGTCGGTCCATGCCCTGGCGGATCGTGGAGTTGAGCAGGTTCCAAGCCTGGGCTACGTCCGGCCGAGGGCTGAAGGCCAGCGCGTAGTTGGGCAGGAAACCCCACGCCTCACGCTGTTGCCCGTAGTACTCCGCCACCTGCCCCGTTGCGGCCGCCTCGTCGACGATGTCGATGAACATGCCACCATCCTCGGGCCGCAGCCTCGGGAGCGACACCCGCTTCGCACTCTCATGCGCCGAGCGCTGCGCTCGTGACATCGCCACTCACGCCACCGCGCCCGCGGGATCTCGTCGTCCGGGCATCGGGGGCCCGTCCGGCATCCCCTTGATCAGCAGATAGCCGATCATCCAGACCTCCCCGAGGGTGGCGGGCAGCGGCAGCACGCCGGCGAGGCCGGAGGCACCGGGCGCGAGGAAGCTCACGAAAGCGCTCAGGACGTAGCCGACTCCCCCGACGACCAGGATCCACCCGAGCGCACGGGGCATGGAGCCGGAGCGCAGGGTGAGCCATCCCATCGGAATCAGCCACAGCCCGAAGAACAGGCCTCCCGCATTCCAGGTGGCAGCGTTGACGTCGTACAGCATGAGGGCATCACTCGCCGACGTCGGCCCGCCACGAACGGCCACCTGGAGCGCTGTCGCCGAGAACGCAGTGGCCAGGAGTATGACAACGGAGTTCACCAGCCCGAACGCCGTGATCGAAGCCGCGCCTACGGGGTTGACACGCCGGAAGACGAGGAAGAACCCCACCGCCGCCAGCGCCTGGGTGAGCACCGTGACGAGGTCCGCAGCGACGCCGAGGCGGGCTAGCCCCTCATGCGCCACGAGGTTGGCGGCGGTCCGGGTGGCGTCGTCGGGCACGTAGAGCTGCGATCGGATCAGGAGGAAGCCGACGATGCCCGAGATGGCGAGTCCGAGGTAGGCCAGGGCGGTCAGCCGAGCCGAACGCTGCGTGGTCGTCATGAAGGTCGCCTCCCAAGGGGGGTCTGCTGCGGTTCAGCCGGTCGAGGCGGAGGGGGTTCCCGAGGCGCGTCGTGCGAGGGCGCCTCGTACTGGAAGACCAGGTCGAGCGGCAGGTCGGACACCCGCGCCACCTGGAAGACCATCCCGAGGGTTCTGGCTGACCAACGCGTAGCGGTGAACTACGGATCAGGAGGGTGACGGTTCCCAACGATTCCGTCGCGGACACCCTAGCCCTTGATCCTGGGGCATGCTGGTCCGCATGCTGCAGAGCATCCGGTTCGGGTCTTCGCCGGTTCGACGACAGCGCCCGCCAGATCAGACGCGTCATCGAAGGGCGTGAGCTCGTCGAGTACGACAGGGGCAGCCACAGTCCGATCCCGGCCACCAACCACCGGGCCACTACGAGGCGTCCGACACCTGAGCCTCCGTCAGAGGCATCTGGTGTCGCAAGCAAACGCTGCCCGGAGCAACATCCGGAGATGCCGCGATCCGCGCGGCCAATACGCTCACGCCGCGTAGCACAGGTAAGCGTTACCGGTCATGCGCGTGAGTGAAGCAGATGGAGGGCGCCGCTGAGATCGACTGGTCCCGTGTCGATGCGGCGCCGTTTCTGTGGTGGTGACCCTGGATCGCCGCGGGGCTCCGGACCGTGAGCCAGCGACTCGTCCGGAACGAACGGAGCGTGACCAGGCGTGGCGGCTCTTGATGTGCCGTCGTCAGACAGTGCCGCTGCCCGACATCCCTTCCATGGCTCGCTCGAGAGCGCTGGGGAAGCGGCTCTCGAAATCGAGGATGCCCACCCAGGTCGGGGTGATGCGGATCCGCAGCATCTGCGGGCACATGGGTGCGAGTTGGTTGAGCCAGGCCTCGCCGCCCTCCTCGCCCATGACTCGCCTGGACATGGCGGCATACTCGGGCGCGATCCCGTCGACCACGTCGAGCGCGACGGTGCCACGGACGAGGAGCACCTTCCATGGTGGGCTGTCGCTGTCGATGGTCAGGGCGACGGGAGCTCCGTCGCGAAGAGCCTGAGCTTTGGGGGCGTCCGGCGGGGTCCCCAGGACGAGCTCGTGCCCGTTCCAGTGGAAACCGATCGGGATGACGCGGGGCGTGCCGTCGTTCCACACGTAGGCGAAGCGTGCGGGCAGTGTTGACGTGAGGAGCCGCTGTGCGACGGGGTCGTCGAGGAGGTCCAGGGAACCCTGTGCTGTTGTCATAACCTCCTCCAAGCCGCTTCGGTCGCATGCCGATCCTCGGTGACCAGAACGCCGCAGCGGCCACTGCGATGGTTCTCCCCCCGGGAATGCTCGTCAATACCGCAGCCCCCTGCTGATGCAGGTCGGCCAGCTTGCTCCCGCCGGCAATCGAGCGGCCGCTGCATACCGAGCTACTCAGGCTCTTGTCAGCCGGAGCAGGCGGATACCGGCGAAGCATGTCGACAAGTGCCGGCGTCGCCCGCTTGGCCGCCAGCTCCACCTGCCCGAGGGCCAGGCCCGGGTCACCGGCAACCAATTCGGTAGTGCGCGCGGCGTGCGCAGCCGCGTGGAGAATGCCACTGGCTCGCCCTCGCCATCGGGTGCAGGTAGGCCGCCGCCGCGTCACCGGCACCATGCGCAACATGTATGGCTGTGTCGGCGTTTGCCTCTCGGGCAGCCCTGCGCGCGTCCAGCGCTGTGACCCACTGCAACTTCGTGCGCTTGCCGCCGTGACGAAGGTCCAGGTTGTTTCGATGGCGGCGCGGGGCCGTCTGTGTACTCCTGGTCAAAGTCGGTGAGAACTTGTTCGCGCTGACGACCGCGTGGCGAGCGACGTGGCGCAGCTCGTCCATGCTCAGGTCGAAGTAGTCGACTGGATCGATCGGCATGGCTCCATCATCACGACGCCTCGCCCGAGGCGCGAGCAGACGACCGTGGTCACAAACGCACTCAATTGCCCCGAGGTGCGCGTTGCCCGGTCACAGATCGGCACGTCGACGAAGGGTCGTGACGCAGGCATCGAGGTCGGCGTTGGCCGTGTCGACGATCAATGGCAGGCGATCCCACGGTTCGTACTCGCGATCGAGGATCTGTGGCCAGGTCGGCAGGACCAGGCCAGGGATGGACGAGGTCCGCGTCTCGGCCCGGCGACGGTGCTCGTCCGGATCGGAACAGATGACCTCCACCTCGACCGTCCGGTCCGCGTGACGGGCACCGACCTCACGCCAGGCCGATCTGGTCACCGCGAGCGGGTTGACCGAGTCGGCCACCACGGACACGCAGTTGCGTAGCTGGTCGGCCGCCACGGCATAGCCGACGACGTAACCGACCGGACCGAGCGGCTGGACCAATGGTGTCGCCTCGATGACCGCCTGCTCGATCGTGTCGATGCGTACGTGCGCGGCACGGATCTGTTGTGCAAGCCGGCTGGCGATCGTCGTCTTGCCGACGGCCGGAAGCCCGGAGATGACGACCAGAGTCACGGACGGGTCGCTGCCCAGGTGGCTCACGCTGCGAGCCTGCCCCATCGGTACTCTCAACGGCAACCGCGATGATCACCGAGGACGGACTCCGGTACGCGCTCTTGCCCGAGCACGCACACGTGCCCCGCTGCGCGGAAGTTGCGCCGCTGCCGCGCTTGCGACGCTCGCCGCCGCCCGCAATTGCCGCGACGAGTGCGGCCGCGCGGGACGCGGCGTAGCCAAGGCAATTGCCGTCATCCCTGCTACCTGGCAGAGAAGAGGGCACTGCGAGCCTGGACTGGATCTGCGCCAGCCACGTGCGCACGGCAGCGCGTTCGGCTGCGACGTCGCCGGACGCGGCGGACGCCGCCGGCGGTCGTAGGTCACCGCCAGGCGTACAGCAGTGCCGGGTGTTCCAGCAGTTGCCTGATCCGCTGGACGAAGACCGCGGCGTCCCAGCCGTCAACGATCCGGTGGTCGAAGCTGGAGGAGAGGTTCATCATCTGTCGGGGCTCGAATCCGTGCCCGGCCCGCCACTGCGGGCGGGTCTGCAGCCGGTTGACGCCGACGATCGCCACTTCGGGGTGGTTGATGATCGGCGTGGTCACCAACCCGCCCAGGGCGCCGAGCGAGGTGACCGTGATCGTCGAACCGCTGAGTTCGGACCCGCTCGCCCGCCCGGCTCGCGCTGCCGAGGACACCCTGTTGATCTCGGCACCCAGTTCGTCGATGCCTCGTCGTTGCGCATCCCGGACGACGGGCACCATGAGTCCGTCATCGGTCTGGGTGGCGATGCCGACGTGGACGGCGTCGAACACCTCCAGCGTGTCGGCCGCGGCGTCGAAGCGGGCGTTGACCCGCGGATGCTCGGTACAGGCGATGACCACGGCCCGGAGGACGAACGGCAGCAGCGTCAGGCGCATCGCCGAGTCACGTGCGTTCAGGGTGGACCGCAGTGCCTCCAGCTCGGTCGCATCCACCTCGTCGACATACGTGATGTGCGGGATCTCCCGCCAGGCAACCGTAAGCCGTTCGGCGATCCGCCGGCGCAGACCCCGCACCGGTTGGCGGTTCGGCTCGCCGGTACCCACTGACCCGACGGCGGATTGCCGCCCGCTGAGCAGGTGCCGGTCGAGGTCAGTGTGGGTGACCCGACCGTCCGGCCCGGTGCCGAGCACGTCCGCGAGGTCGAGGCCGAGCTGTCGGGCTCGGGCTCGGACGGCGGGTGCGGCCGTTGCGCAACGGCTGGCTCCGCCTGGCATCATGGCCGGTTCAGCGTCTGGCCGGCCGGAGGCGCCCAGGAGCGCCGCCGGGTCCGGGAGCTCGGCCGGGCCCGACACCTCGGTCGCGCCCGGCAGCTCGGCCGCCGCGCTGGTGGGCGGGCTGTTGGTCGTCGACGCACCGTCGTCGAGCTCGACCGTGACCAACCGGCTGCCGACGGCGAGTCGGTCCCCGAGCTCGCCGTGCAGGGCGACGACCGTGCCGGTGACGGGGCAGGCGATCTCGACGGTCGCCTTGTCGGTCATCACGTCGGCCAATGCGGACGCCGGGGTGACCTGGTCGCCGACGCCGACCGACCAGCTGAGCAGTTCGGCCTCGGCGACCCCCTCGCCGACGTCCGGAAGCCTGACCTCGAAACTGGTCATGCGGCCAACACCTCGCGCATCGCCCGCCCGACGCGTTCCGGCCCCGGGAAGTACGACCATTCGTGAGCGTGGGGGTAGGGGGTGTCCCACCCGCAGACCCGGGTGACGGGCGCCTCGAGGTGATGGAAACAGCGCTCCTGCACCAGCGCGCTGAGCTCGCCACCGAACCCCGACGTCAGGGTGGCTTCGTGGACGGCCAGGCATCGGCCGGTCTTGGTCACCGACGCGACCACAGTCTCGATGTCGAGCGGGACGAGCGTGCGCAGGTCCACGATCTCGGCGTCGACGCCGGTCTCCTCCGCTGCCGCTTGGGCGACGTGGACGAGGGTGCCGTAGGTGAGCACGGTCAGCTCGTCGCCCGGCCGGTGGATCCGCGCTGTGCCGAGGGGGATCGTGTAGTGCCCCTCGGGTACCTCGCCGAGCGGGTGCTGCGACCAGGGCACCAGCGGTTGGTCGTGGTGCCCGTCGAACGGTCCGTTGTACAGCCGTTTGGGCTCCAGGAAGATCACCGGGTCTTCGTCCTCGATCGACGCAAGGAGGAGCCCCTTGGCGTCGTGGGGGTTGGAGACGACGACCGTGGTCAACCCCGCGACGTGGGTGAACAGAGCCTCAGGGCTCTGCGAGTGAGTCTGCCCGCCGTAGATGCCGCCGCCGGTGGGCATGCGGATCACCAGGGGGGCGGTGAAGTCGCCGGCCGAGCGATGGCGCAGCCGAGCCGCCTCGGACACGATCTGGTCGTAGGCCGGATACATGTAGTCGGCGAACTGGATCTCCACGCACGGCCGTAGGCCGTAGGCCGCCATGCCGACCGCCGCCCCGACGATGCCGGCCTCACTGATCGGTGTGTCGAAGCAGCGATGCGGTCCGAACCGCTGTTGCAGGCCCTGGGTACAGCGGAACACGCCTCCGAAGAAGCCGACGTCCTCACCGAACACGACCACGCGGTCGTCGCGTTCCATCGCGACGGCGTGAGCGTCGCGGATCGCCTCGATCATCGTCATGCTCGGCATGTCAGCCCACCTGTGCCCGCTGCTCGCGCAGGTGCCGGGGGAGTTCGGCGTAGACGTCGTCGAACATCGAGCGAGGATCACCGACGTGGCCGCTCTTGGCCGATCCGCGGGCCGCGGACTGCGTGAAGGTCGCCTCGACCTCCGCTTCCAGATCGGCGACCAGCGCGGCGTGGCGCTCGTCGTCCCACGCGCCGATCGCGATCACGTGCTGCTTGAGCCGGTCGATCGGGTCGCCGAGCGGTGACTGGGCTGCCTCGTCGGCGGACCGGTAGACCGAGGGGTCGTCGGAGGTGGAGTGCGCGCCGATCCGCAGGGTGACCCACTCGATCAGTGTGGGTCCGAGATTGGTCCGCGCCCGCTCGGCGGCCCACTGCGAGGCGGCGTAGACGGCGAGGTAGTCGTTCCCGTCCACCCGCAGGGCGGGGATGCTGAACCCGTAGCCCCGGTCGGCGAAAGTGGCCGACGCACCCCGGGCGAAGTCCTCCGGAGTGGAGATCGCCCAATGGTTGTTCACCAGATTGAGGATGACCGGCGCCTGATAGGTGGAGGCGAAGACCAGCGCGGCGTGGAAGTCGGACTCGGCGGAGGAGCCCTCGCCGATCCATGCCGAGGCGATCTCCGTGCCACCCCGGAGTGCCGACGCCATGGCCCAGCCGACAGCCTGGATGTACTGGGTGGCCAGGTTTCCTGAGATCGAGAAGAATCCGTGTGCCTTCGAGGAGTACAGCACAGGCAACTGGCGACCCTTGAGGGGGTCGAGCTCGTTGGAGAGGATCTGGTTCATCATCGTCGCCAGCGGGTAACCGGCCGCGATCAACAAGCCTTGCTGGCGATAGGTCGGGAAATGCATGTCGCCCGGCCGCAGGGCACGCTGCTGCGCGCAGGCGATCGCCTCCTCGCCGAGGGCCTGCATGTAGAACGAGATCATCCCCTGGCGGTGGGCGCGCAGCATCCGCCCGTCAAAGGCGCGCTGCAGCAGCATGTCGCGCAGCCCGGTGAGCTTCTGCTCCGGCATCAGGTCGGGCACCCACGGCCCGACGGCCCCGCCTGCCTCGTCCAGCACCCGGACGAGCTGCTTGCGCATCAGGGCGATGCGCTCGACCTTCTCGTTGAGGGCAGGCTTGCCCATCTCGCCCGCCGCGCTGACGAACCGGACGCGGCCAGCCGGCCCGTCGCCGGGGACGGCGTGGGGGATACGAAGGCGAAGCCCTGCGGGCGCTGGATCCATGCGAGGACTGTGCTGGGGGCAAACGACGGCGTCAAGTACGCCGTGCAGGCCCACAGCGCCCGAGCGCGAGGTCAGGCTCCACGGAAGCAGTCGGTAAGGGCCTGTGAAGCCTGCGCGGGTCGCGGCTGCCTGCGTGGCCCGGTTCGGTACGTGCATCCGCTTCGACGACGCGTGTGGATGACTACGGCAAATGAACCCATGCGTCCAGCAAGGCGGAGAGCGATGGATTGATGACTGCGCGAGCCGGCCCCAGGAACGTTGGCCAGGGCATCGAGCCTCACCTCCAACCCTTCAAGAACTCCGGGGCAGGTCGGATGATCTTCCGCTCGTGCCGCCGGTCGTGCACGTCGGGGTGAGGTCGGCATAGCTTCGGGATGATCCTTCAGCCCGGACGGCTTGGAGGTGGTGACGCAACCGCCACCGGCTGACCCGAGGGTAGGCCGCACTGCAGGAGGGCACGTGGACGAGAACACCCAGACAGCGCTTCATCACAGCCAGGTGATCGACTTGACCACGACTGGTCGCCGGACCGGCCGGCCGCGCAGGATCGAGATCTTCCTTCACGCGGACGACGGGCGGCTGTTCATCAGCGGCATGCCCCGGGTGGAGCGCACGCGTGACTGGATCTACAACATCACGGCCGACCCGCGCGTTGTCGTCCATCTGAAGCAGTCCCTCTCGGCGGACATCCCCGCGACCGCACGGGTGGTCAGCGACCCGGCCGAGCGGCGTCCGTTCATCGAAGCCGCAGCCCGACGTTGGGGTCGTACCGACGTGGCGGAGATGCTGCAGCACAGTCCGCTGATCGTGCTGACGGTGCCGGACGCCGACGAGCAGGCGAACATGCCGTAGCAGTGCACGCGAACACCCGAGACGATCTTGTCTGGAAGACCGCCCGCTTCTGCCGCGGTGACGCCGAAGGTTGGCGCCCTCCGTGCATGTCTTCCGTCCATCCGCAACCCTTCTGTTTGCAGCCCCGTCCTCCCGCAAGTCGTGTCACGGCTGCGGACCGCGCGGGGATGGTGAGCCGATGGCGTCCCACAGGCCGTGGTCGGTGAAGAAGGTGTCGACCTCGTTGGCCTCGGCGTTGTCGACGGCTGGGCCGGTGACCCACCAGCTCGCGCCGGGTAGCCCTGCCGAGGCATAGGCACGGCCCTGCGCGGGAGCGGCGACCCCGATGGCGGGATCGCGCGGTCACTGAGCCGTCAGTGGGTGCCGCGGGGCAGATAGCCGTACAGGAAGGCGTGGACGCCGGCCGCGGCGATGTCGTGCGTCTCGGCGTCGGACAGCGCGTCCACGCCGGCCCGGTCCCGGCCCCAGGTGTTGGTCACGAGTACTACGAAGTGCTGCGCGGCAAGTTCGGAGTCCCGTACGTGCAGCAGGCCGCGCTCGGCGAGCCGGGCTATGCGGGCGGCGAGGGTGCGTTGCACGCGCAGGGGGCCGGCCTTCTGCCAGGCGTCGTGGAGGTCGGCCTGGAAGTTCTCGCCTTCGGCGTTGATCCGGGCGACGATCGCGAAGTGGTCGGTGAACTCCGGGCGCGGCCGCACCCAGTCCTTGGCGAGGCCCACCAGGCGGGCCTCTAGGTCGGCCGCGCTCGACATGTCGCCGAGGTGGCGCTCGATCATCGCCTCGTGGGCGGCGGCCACCTGCTCCGAGCTCTCGATTAGCACGGTGGAGAAGAGCTGTTCCTTGTTCTCGAAGTGGTTGTAGATCGTGCGCGTCGAAACACAGGCCTCGGTGGCGATCATGTCGATGCTCGCGCCCTGGTAGCCGACCCGGCCGAAGACCTTCCGGGAGGCCGCCAGGATGGCCTGCCGCTTCTCCGGGAACCCCCGGCGGAGCCTATTCTGCCCGCTGTCTGCACTGGCCATGGGGGCACCTCCTCGCCGATTACAACGACAGTTTTACATAGTGCAATGCACGTTATACTTTACTCTCATGAGCGCATCGCAGAGGCTCGACCACGCAGAGGTGGCGTCTGGAGCCGAGTCCCCTCCGGATTCCGGGGGCGGCGTCGGGGCCGCGCTGACCTTGGGGTCCGTTGTCTCGGCTGTAGCTGATGGTTCCGATGGCCTTGTCCGGCATTAGCGTCGCGCTCCCGCGTATCGCGGCCGGCCTGGTCTACCGCGGAGGCGCCCAGCAGTGGGTGGTCACCGGCTTTCTGGCCGCCTCCTGTCCGATGCTGTCCCGCCTGGTGATCCACGGACTCGTCGGCGACACCCGTCCGCACCGCGGCGCGGTCCGCCGAGGCCGCCGTGACGAACAAGGGGTGACCCCGATGCGTACGAGACTACCGACCACGCCCATGGGCGGCACCGGCCTCGTGGTCCCGGTGCAGGGACTCGGCTGCATGCGGATGACCGAACCGGCCACACTCACCGGACCTTCCGAGGCCGCCGCCGTCATCAATCGCGCGCTGGACCTCGGCGCCACGATGATCGACACCTCCGACATGTGCGGCCGAGGCCGCAACGAGGAGATGGTCGGACGGGCCATCCGCCGCCGCCGCGACGAGGTCGTGCTGTGCACCAGGTTCGGTGTGGTCTTCGGCCCCGGTGACAGCTGGTCGGTGCGCGGCGACGCCCCCCTTCGTACGGGCGTCCTGCGAGGCCAGCCTCGAGCGGCTCGGCACCGGCGTCATCGACCTGTACTACCTCGCCCGGCCGCAGGTGAACGTGGCGTTGGAGGAGACCATCGGCGCCATGGGCGACCTGGTCGCCGAGGGCAAGGTGCGGCACATCGGACTGAGCGAGGTCAGCGGCGAGGAACTGCGCCGTGCCCACGCCGTGCACCCCGTCTGCGCGGTGCAGTCGGAGTGGTCGCTGGGCGCCCGCCGGATCGAGGCGATGGTGCCGGTCTGCGTCGAACTCGGGGTCGGCGTGGTGCCGTTCTCACCGAACGGGCGTGGTCTGCTCAGCGCCCGGGACGACCGGTCGGCGCAGCTCGCCCGGACCTTCCCGGGCAGGGAGGAGCTGCCCGGCGTACTGCGCGACATCGCGGCCAGCCACGCAGTGCGCCCCGGCCAGATCGCGCTGGCCTGGGTCCACCACAGGGCGGGGGTGTGGGGGATCCCCGTCACACCGATCCCCGGCACCAGGCGCCTGGACCACCTCGAGGAGAACGTCGCCGCGGCGGGCATCACGCTCACCGACGGCGAACTGGCCCGGCTCGACGCAGTGTCCTTGGCCGGCCGAACAACCTTGACCAGCCCTGACCGACCGTGACACCCCTTCATCCCCTGACCAAGCCTGATCAGCCTCATCGAAGGAGCATCACAGCATGTCGACCAACCTTCTGAAGCTCACCGTGATCCTCGGCAGCGTCCGAGAGGGGCGGTTCGGTGAGGTCGTGACGACCTGGTTCGCCGGACTGGCCGAGCAGCACAGCGACTTCGACGTCGAGGTCGTCGACCTCGCCCAGACGGAGCTGCCGCTCGTCCTGCCGGCGACGCCGCCCGCCATGGCCACCGAGGAGCTGCGCCCGGCCGGGATGCTCCCGCTCTCCGCGAAGTTGGCCGGGGCCGACGCGTTCGTCGTGGTGACCCCCGAGTACAACCACAGCTTCCCGGCCTCCCTGAAGTCGCTCATCGACTGGCACTTCACCGAGTGGCAGGCCAAGCCGGTCGGTTTCGTCTCCTACGGCGCCCAGAGCGGCGGCCTGCGCGCCGTCGAGCAGCTGCGACAGGTCTTCGCCGAGATGCACGCCGTCACCATCCGCGACGGCGTGGCCTTCCCGTTCTACTGGACGGCGTTCGGTGAGGACGGCCTGCCGCGCGACGCCGAGGGCACCGGCGGCGCCGTCAAGGTGATGCTCGACGAGCTCGCCTGGTGGGGCACCGCGCTCCACGAGGCCCGCGCCAAGTCCCCCTACAACCCCCGAGGTCTGACCCGGCAGTAGAACGGTGCGAGGACGGACAGCGAGTCACGAAGGCAGCCACGAAACGCACGCTCTTGCCGCTGGTCGCGCGATCGGACTGCGGCTCAGGGTCTCTGATGCCGCAATCCTGTTGACGTCGCTGGGCGGGCAGGGGACGGTCCTGTCGTGGCGATGCATGCCGATCAGCTCGAGGTCTCTGTCGAGGTGGTGCGGCAACTTGTGCGCGATCAGTTCCCGCGGTGGGCCGCCGCGCCCGTGCGACCCTTGCGCTCGACCGGCACGGTCAACGCCATCTTCCTGATCGGGGGCGCCCACGCCGCGCGGTTCCCGCTGAGGGCGCAGGACCCGGTCGAGGCACGGACCTGGCTGGAGTCCGAGCATCGCGCGATCGGTGAGTTCGCGACGCACAGCCCGGTCCCCACCCCGTCCCCGGTCGCGATCGGCGAGCCGGGTCACGGGTATCCGCTGCCCTGGGCGGTGCACACCTGGCTGCCGGGCGACACAGCCCTGGTCCAGGACCCGGCCCGGTCCACCGACTTCGCACACGACCTCGCCGCCCTGATCCTGGCTCTGCGCTCGGCCGACACCCGGGGCCGGCGGTTCAACGGCACCGGACGAGGCGGCAGCCTGCGCGAGCACGACCCATGGGTGCAGACCTGCCTGCGCAACGGCGAGGGCCTGATCGACGTACCTGGACTGCGACGCCTCTGGAACACTCTGCGGGATCTTCCCCCTCCTGGCCCCGATGTGTTGTCGCATGGAGACCTGATGCCCGGCAACGTGCTCGTCAGCGGGGGCAGGCTGGTCGGCGTCCTGGACGCCGGGGGGTTCGGCCCCGCCGACCCTGCCTTGGATCTGGTCTGCACCTGGCACCTTCAGGACGCCGGGCCACGCGAGATCATCCGGAGCGAGCTGGGCAGCAGCAACCTGGACTGGGCACGAGGGACCGCCTGGGCGTTGGAACAGGCGGTCGGGCTGGTCTGGTACTACCGCGAGTCGAACCCCTCGATGAGCGCCATCGGCCGACGCACGCTCGACCGGATCCTCACCGACGCGTGACCGGCGCGCCGACCGCCCTGCGCTCACCTGCCGCACGGTGGGCGGCTGCGCTCGCCCGCTCTTGCCGCACTGAGGGCGACTAGGATCGCCCGACCATGCCGCTACGAGCGCGGTGATCGTCCCGAGAGTCGGGCGTTGGCGGTGGGGACCGCGCATTCGAAGACCTGGTCGAACTGGGCGGCGATGTAGTCGAGGCGTCGGCGGTCCTACCCTGCGAGCCCCGCCGGGTCACTCCTGCTGGTAGGCAGACGCCGCCCGCAGACCGGACCCAGACGCACGACGCCTCCAGCCGCGATAAGCAGCGGCGGGCCGCGCTACGCGAGACGATGGGCACGGCGGCTGCCTCAGGCAGCACAACAGTTCACGGGATCCGGTCAGCAGCGAGCAGGCGATGGACTCACCGATGAAGGTGCGCAACGTCGTCCTCGCGCTGCTGGGCGCGGCCATCCTGGTCCTCAAACCCGCCTACCACGGCCCTGGCGAGGTGGCCGTCCAGTCCTACGCGGGCAACGTCGCCGTATCGTTCGCGCTCTACTTCGCTGCGATCAACACCACCGCGCGGTTCCAGCGTCCCCGGCTTCTCGCCGCACTCGCGGCGCTCGTCGCGGTCGAGGCGTTCGAGATCTTCGACGGCTTCGGCGTGATGGCCAACGTGGTCGACCCGGTCGACCTCGTCGCCAACATGGTCGGGATCGCTCTCGCGGTCGCTGTCGATGTCCTCACCGCACGCGGTCTTCGCCGCAGACCTCGGGCAGCGACGAACGACGCGCCGAGACGCCCACGGCCAACGCCGACGTAGTCGCCGGGCTGGACGAGCCGTGGCGGAGACGCCCACTCTCCCCGATCTTGGGCACGCCGTGCTCCGAGGGCGAGGCGACCCCCCAGTCCGCTGGAACAACCGGATCTGGCACCCCTCTATGTCAAGGGGTTGATGGGGCAGGTTTGCCGGCCTGCACTGAGCTGGTGGCTGGCTTCAGGGCCTTGATCGGCGGCGGCTTCGCCGCCCCAGTCCTTGTTGGGCCGCTGCGCGTTGGGTCACCAGCGCCGCGCGCGTACGGACCCGCCCCTCCGGCGTCAAGGGCCGCTGAAGCGGTCGCCGATGGCGACGCGGTCCGGTCCCGTCGCGGCCGCGCCGGGCCCGGCACCGCGCCCTGGACTCCGGAGCCTCTGCGGGCCCTGGCAGGCGCGATCAAGGGCAGGCCGGAGCCTGCCCCCGCCAACGCGCGGCGCATGAGGAGGACCGCGGGGAGGTCGGTCGCCGGGTGGTCGGGGGTAGCGTTGGTGGTGGCGGGTCCGGGAAGTGACTTGTCCGAAGAGACGGCCATCGGGGTGGCAAGGTCGTCCGCGCTGGAGTCGGTCCTCGCCCCCGGGTGTCCTCCCGGACCCGCTTGCCCGGCCTGCGTCGTGTCGGCGGTCTCGGCCGGCTGGAGAGCCGGATCCGGCTGCTGCGTGTTGCGGGCGTCGGCGACCAGTTGCCGGTAGACGACGTCGGACAGGCGGCGTTTCAGGGCGCGCAGGGCTTCCATCGGGGTCTTCCCGGCGGCGAGCTTGCGCCGGTAGTAGGCCCGCCCGGGGGTGTCGTGGCGCAGCTGGACGATCGCCATCACATGCAGGACATGGTTGATCCGCCGGTCCCCGGCCCGGGAGAGGCGGTGGCGGACCTGTTCCCCGGAGGAGGCGTCCAGGGGTGCGGTGCCGTTCCAGGACGCGAAGTGGTTCTTGGACGGGAACCGGGCCACGGTGGCGACGTCGACCAGCAGCCGGGCCGCGCCCGCGGGGCCGATCCCGTACGGTCCATCAGCGTGGACCCGTTGCGGCGGACCGCGATCCGTAGTTCGGCCTTGAGGGCCTTCAGCTTGGCGTCGACCGCTTCCAGGTCCCCGACCTGGTCCACCGCCAGACGCCGGCGGGTGGCGCCGGCCGGATCCCGTGGCCGGACCCCGGCCAGCATCCGGCGGGCCTGCGCGGAGGACAGGTCCCGCTTGTTCGCGCCGCCGGGGATCAGCTCGGTCAGCAGCCGCCGTTGACGATCTGCACCCGCAAGTGGGCCAGCTCGTCCCGGCGGCCGGCCAGCAGCCGCATCACTTCCAGGTCCTCATCATCGCAAGACAGCTCGCGCAGGCCGCGGGTGTGCACCGCGACAGCAGCTATCGAGTGGGCATCGGTCTCGTCGGTCTTGCGGCCCTGCCCGGTGTCGAAGACCCGCACCCGGGCGGCCAGCTTCGCGGGCACGTCGAGTACCCGTTCCCCGTCGCGGACCAGCCGCTGAGCGAGCGGACGACCGGCGCCGCCGGTGCCCTCGACCGCCCAGATCCGGTGCGGCCACTGCCGCACGAACCGGATCAACGCCTGGTAGCCGCCGCGGGCGGTGGGGAACCGGCCCGTCGCCGCGAGGGCGCCGTGCTGGTCGACCACCTCGATCGTGACCGAGGCCTTGTGCGGATCCACCCCGATGATCATCCGTCCCATCAGCTCTGCTCCTCGTCCCTCGACCCACACCTACATGGTTGCGAGGACGGGCACTGCTACTTCGAGCGTTGGGCATACCCCTCTCGAGCCACGCCTCGCGGCGGTGCCCGGCAGAGCGCAGTCCAGTTGTGAGCCACACCCACGATCAATCCGGGGTGGGCAGCCGCGAAAGAGAGCGACCTGCCGGGCACCTCGACACCAGCCTGGCCGGGCCGACGCCGTAACACCAGTAAACAAGTAGCCGCGATCCGCTGGTGTCGTAGGTGATCCGTTCACGTACGGGTCGGTCGCTGCCAGACGTCGGTAATGGCAAGCGAGGCTCGTGTCCCGGCCCTGGATGGCCCACGTCGTGTTCCGGGCTGGCTGGGAGGATGGATGGCCCCTCTGGCGGCGGAGCGCCTATGGGCCGTCTACGGAAGCGGACCGCAACCGCGGCGCGCGGGACGGCCGCTGGCACGTTGTGTCTGCATCGGTCGCGGCAGAAGTCAGCCGTAACTCGGGTCGAGCGGTGTCTCGGGGCGTGCGGGGACTGCGTCGAGGGCGGGGTGGGCGAGCACGGCCTCGATCGCGGCCTGGCTGGCACCGACGTAGGTGAGGTAACCGTCGATCTCTGTGGCAACAAGCCATTCCCGATCCGCGGGCCACCACAGGCTGGCGCATCGCCATGGGAGCGGTGTCGGAAGCACGGACGCGGCGGCCACCGGGCCGGTGAGCAGGTGATACGCGCGGTGGGGGGTACGGACGCGCACCGGCCGGTTCCACCAAGCCTGCGTCTCGTCCAGGCCGAAGCCGTCCCACAGGCAGAAGTACGCCTCGTCCGGGGTGGCGGTGAAGGAGGAGAGGACGTCGGTGAGGAGCTGCGTCTCGCGCGCGTCCACCCCGCCGTCGCAGGGTCGGCCCCAGCGGCCGGAGCCGGCCACGAGGGCGTCGAAGCATGTCGCCTCAGTCAGGACCACACCTCGACTCGCCGCGATCTCGGACCATCGGTGACGTCCGCCGCCGTCGTCGGCGTAGGTGGGCGGCAGTACCCGTGCGTAGGCGGCGAAGACCGGCGGCACCATGGCAGCCACCGTCGCGTACGCAGATCCGGCGAGTGCTGCTTCGACCCATCCTGCGGGGTGGACGTCCGACAGCAGCCATAACCCAGGCGCCCACGACACGGGCTCCCGCGATGCCATCTCCTGATCCTCCCAGGCCCGGGAGTGCTCCAGGCACGCCACCCACCGATCCTGGCCAGAACACGCCGCTGCGCACACGCGCGTCCCCTGTCACTGTTTCGGTTGCTGTTCAGGCGTCGCGGGACTCACCGGGCCGGTTGGCCGCTGGTGAGCACCACGGATGGCTCGCCAGAGCCCTCCGTGCTGCCCGGAGGCACACGCACAACAACATCCGCAACTGCCGCTCTGCGGCCACACGCTCATGCCGCTCTGCGGCCAAGACGCTCATGCCGCTGGCCGCGAGATCACGAGTGGATGGGCTGGGTGACGCTGTGCGATCCGCGCAGCGATGACATCAAGTTGTACGGATGGCCCGCTCGTATGCCGCATAGGGTCCCGGTGTGGCACGAGTACTGCTGACGGGGATGTCGGGCGCGGGGAAGAGCACCCTGCTCGCTGCCCTGGCCCGCCGCGGCTACCAGACGGTGGACACCGACTACGGCGGCTGGGAGCTGGCCGACGCTCTGTGGGACGAGCCTCGGATGAGCTCGCTGCTCGCCGAGTACGCCACCATCGCCGTCGGCGGGACGGCGCAGAACCAGGGTCTCTTCTACGACAGGTTCGAGCACGTGATCTACCTCCGCGTTCCCCTGGAGGTGCTGCTCGAGCGGGTCCGCGTGCGGACCAACAACCCGTACGGCAAGACGGCCGAACAGCAAGCGGACATCACGAGGTACGTCGCCGAGATCGAACCCATGATCCTTCGGACCGCGGCTCTCGAACTGGACGGACAGCTCCCGGTCCCGGTGCTGGCCGACCGCATTGAGCAGTGCCTACGCTCCTGACGGAACCGTACGCTTCTGCCGCGATCCGCGCGGTCTTGCGTTGCCACGGGGCATGGCCGGGAGGCGGTTGACCTCGCGGCGAAAGCCGTTCTTGATCGGACTCCGCGAGACACAGACGGTGCGCAGCTGTCAGATTAGCCGAGAGATGGAATGGGTTGGGTGAGAAGCCATCGGCCAGCCAGGTAGATCGAGTAGGTCGCAAAGGCGATGTAGGCGGCTACCCAGACACCAGCCGGCAGGCCGGTGAGGGCGGTTAGTTGCTTGACGTCGGTCCCGCCGCCCTCGATCCGGACGAGCAACAGGCTGGTGCGCAGCCCGTGCAGCAGGAGGACGGCGGCGGCGACGACGATCGCGGCAGCTTGGGACACTGGCCCAGCGTGGTGGAGCAACACGGCCAGAAGCGTGAGCACGGTCACGATCACCACGACGGTGAAACCCGTGCGGGCGAACAGGAGCATCACGACGGGCACGGCGAGGACGACGAGCAGAACGGTGCGGGGGGCGACTCCCTGGTGCAGCGCGGCGATGAGCGCCAGTCCCACCGCGGAGGGGGCCGCGTACCCGGCCAGAGCGGTGGCTGTGTCGCCGAACCACCCTTCGCCCTGGTCGTACGTACTGCCACCCCCACCCCGCTTGACCTCAAACAAGGCCACGGTCCTGCCGGTTGCCAGGGCCGCTAGGGCATGGCCCGACTCGTGGATGAAGGTGCCGAATGACCTAGTCCAGCACCACAGGGCCGGAACGAAGACCAAGAGAGCAGCGAGGCCGAGCGCGCCCAGAACCCACGTCGCTGCCTGAGAGCCCACCCCGGTCTCCCTCGTCGACTGCCAGCACCCGAGATTCGCAAGCGTAGATGTGGTCGAGATCCATTGAGCCTCACGACACGCTCCCCCTCGCCGACCGTGCGGGGTTACACCTCATGGGCAGTACGCGGGCATGCAGAACGAGCCGCCACTGGTCGCGCCATCGGGCGAAGACTCGTTTGAGTACCTCGAATATCGCCATCTGCCGCCGACCGCGTGGCAATCCGCTCGTGACTCGACACTCTTTGGATGAAGCGTGTGAATGAGCGCGGCGCGGTGCCCATGCGGTGCCCGGCGCGGGCTGACGGCGCGTGCCGTGCGTGCTGTCCCGGCCGGCACTGCGATCAACAAGGGACAGCTCGAAGCGACCGCTATCTGCCGCGTAGCGTTCGCTGGCGACGCCGTAACACCAGTAAACAAGTAGCCGCGATCCGCGGGCGGCTGTCGCCTCACGGTCGGGGCGCCAAGCACGCGGGAGCGGTAACCACCGAGGCAGGGTGACCCCTCGAACACCGAGCTTGTCTGGCGACGCGTGATGCCTCTTCTCTGGTCGGCCGCCAGGCCTCGTGCTGACAGGATGGGACAGTGACGAAGGAGCGTGCCGGGACGCGAGGGGTGTTCGCGCCTCGGCTCTTGCGGGTGCAGATCGCTGGGGCTCTCGCCGTGCTTGCCGCTGTCGTGCTGCTAGGCGGGATCTACATCCTCGTCGATCAACTAGTACCTGCGGGGACGGCCAGCTCCTCGCGGACGTTGAACGTCCTGAAGGTCTCGATTGCCCTCGCGGGGATCGTTGGGGCCGTGCTCACGGGCGTGTACGCCTACCGCAAGCAGAGGTTGTCCGAATCTGATGCTCTTCGTGCTGACGCAGATCACTTGCTCAATCGCTTCAGCAAGGCCTCCGACCAGTTGGGACACGCTGATGCTGCGGTCCGCCTCGCCGGTGTCTATGCAATTGCCGCCTTAGCGGACGCGTGGCCCGACCAGCGGCAAATGTGTATCAACGTCCTCACCTCCTACTTACAACTACCGGAACCGGAGGGCACGACCTCCGACCAGTTGCGTAACGCGGAACGCGCAGTTCGGCGTAACCTGATCCGAGTGATCCGAGACCATCTCCGCGACGGCTTCTCGACCGTGTCGTGGCGCGGATACAACTTTCGGTTCGAGGGGGCAACCTTCCATGGCGGCGATCTCACGGGTATGCACCTGACCGGTGGAAACATGACGTTTCACGGTGCGCGATTCTGCGATGAAACGTTCCACTTCAACAATGTCGTCATTGACGGCGCCAGAGTCTGGTTCACGGGAACGCGCTTCGAGAGTGGCACCATAAGCTTTTCTGGTGCTTCTCTTCGCAACGGGCTTCTCGACTTCACGGGCGCGGTTGTGGGGAGCGCATCTGTGTCTCTTGACGGCTTCACCACTGAAGGCGGTCACCTGAAGCCCGGGCCCTTCTCAGGGTTACCCCCTTCCCGGTCTTGATCCTGCGCCCAGACGCAAGCATGGATCTGGGTGTTGCCCTGTGCCCCCGTGCCTCGAACACGCGCTCTATTGCCGCGGAGCGGCCTTACGCTCATGCCGCGAAGCGGTCGGCAGCCGATGTGCGGATCACTCAACACGAGGGTGGCTACCTCTCTTGTTCGGGCCGGTCCCGGACTCCGAGCGCGCCAGCCACGTCAGCACACTCACGCTAAGCACCCCCGGTCAACGGTCGCCCCCGTCGAGTCAGGCTGCCGTGGCCCTGGCTGTGCGCTGACTTCGGTCCTGGATGTAGATCACGACGGCCCATAGCAGCAGGCTCGTAAGCACGGCCGCGGGCGACCCCTCCCACAGCAGCACCAAGGTCAGGGGCAGGGTGTTGAACGCGGCGTGGATGAAGATGTTCAGGAATACGCTGCGGGTTCTCTCGTAGAACCACGCCTGCAGGATCGCCATCGCGATGATTCCCATGGCGAAGCCCACGAGCGAGCCCGCGATCTGATAGTGCACCATGCCCTGCTGCATGAAGATCATCGTAGCGGCGGGCAGGTGCCAGACCGCCCAAACGACCCCGACCAGCCACCCGGTGTCCCAGAACCCCCGTCCGGGTAGCAGCTTCTCGGTCAGGTACCCGCGCCAGCCAATCTCTTCTGTCCCGGACGTCACGAGCTGCAGCGTGAAGAAGGCGAGCAGGAAGCCGACTAACTGCCCCCACGAGGGGGCGTCAGCCGACCGGGTCCCGGTGGCAACCGCGATGACCAAGGAGGGCAGTGTCACGCCGAGCAGGACCGCGAGGACGAGCGCGTACTCACGGCCACCGACACGGACGTCGGTCACCCGCCGCCGCAGGCTGCCCCTCGCGATAACCGGGTCCATGCGCGAGGCGACAATGCCGCCGATCATCGGCCCGTAGACGGCAGGGAACGCGATCGCGGTGGCGATCAGGAGAGCGGTCGGAACATCGTGGACGAAGCCGACCCGCCACACGAAGTCCTGGTTGAACAGCAGGTCACCGGCATCGGTCACGTCCGCGACAATCCAGCCGGCGATCCACAACGCCCAGGAGAACACGTACGCGATGAGCAGGAACACGACATGGGGTCTGGCCCACATCGGCACCCGCGAAGCAGAGACCTCTACCCCGTCACCGGCCGTGTCATTCAGGTTGGTCTCGCCTTCAATCCTGGCCATGATCAACCTCCAACCGACGACTCAGCCACGGGGGTCCTATGACCGTCAGACTGCCTGCTACGGCTCCCGATCCCGGGACACGGAGGATCCCGCCTCCAATTCAAGGCTTCTCCGTCGCTCCACGACCAGGCAGAGGCGTAGGTCCCAAACCTGGGGTATTCACGGCGGCTGATTTGATCATGGTTCTGGTGCGTGCCGGGACGTAGAAAGGTGCTCCTGACCTGGAACGATACGAGTTGCTAAGACTGGTATCGGGTCCATCGAAAGGAGCACCTTCGTGGTGCAGCGTACTGGGCGGGTGGCGGCGGGGGCTGGTGGCTCGCTGGGGTGGTCGGATCGGTTGCGGGTCGAGGTCGGCGGTCCGGGGACGGTCGCGCACGCGGGGGTGGTGCTGCCGCGGCTGTTGGCCGACCGGCTCGGTCTGAGCGCCGACCTCGCGCAGGTGGTGGCCCGGGCTGGGTTCGTCCCGGTGCGCCACCGGGGCCGGTTGCTGGTCGATGCCGCGTGCGCGTTGACTGCCGGGGCGTCCGGGTTGAGTGATGTGGAGGCGTTGACCCGGCAGGTGGAGATCTTCGGGCCCGGTGGTGGTGCGTCGGACTCGACGGTGCTGCGCGGGCTGGATGAGCTGGCAGACCGGTTGGGTGGCAACGGGTTACCGGGCCGTCGTCTGGCGCGGGCGTTCGCTCAGGCCCGGGCGCGGGCGTGGGCAGCGATTACCGACCGGCATGGAGGGTTGCCCGCGGTCCGGGCCGCGGGGACCGAGTTGCGTCGCCCACCGACCGATCCCGGCCAGGGCGGTCCCGATGCTGGTGGGCGGGCGGGTCGGACGGTGACAGTGGTCCGCCTGGACGCCACGGTGATCCACGCGGCCTCCGGTAAGGACGGCGCCGAGCCTAACTTCAAGGGGTACGGGTTCCACCCGGTGCGCCGTGAGGCGCTGTCGATTCGAGCGGAGGTGAGAGACCGCCGCCGCCGTCCTGTCGCAGCAGGGCGGTGAAGCTGAGGACAGCCTGATCCGGGAGGTGCCGGGGAGGGTGGGAGCAGTCCTGACAACGCCGGGGCGTGCTGGCACTGCCAGACGGTGCGGGTCCGGCAAGTGTGACGGAGAGGAGTACGCGAGGAACCGGCGTCTCAAAGTCCCTCAAGACCGTACTGGCCCTGAACCTGGCGGATGTGGGTCGGGAGCGGCGCGCACCTGATCATCGGCCTGCTTGCCAGGCGGGAGCGGTGGTCGGGGAACTCCGGGCTGATCCATGGGTGGTTCGGCCGGAGGCCACGGTGAAGTGCTGCGGGGTAGTCGTGGCGAGGCCGCAGGGACAAAGTCGGGCTCCTCCTTCGTCGAGCGAATCGCAGTGAACACGGGAACCGTCCCGGTCCATGCCCTGGCTCCGTGCGCCCAGTGCGGTATTCGAGGGCTGGGCCCACCGTCGGCCGATCGGGTCGGGACGGGGCGGAGCCGCCGTAGTAGTCGGAGTCCGGGAAAGCCGGTCACAGGGCGAAGGGCGGCAGCGGTCACGAGTAGTACGGAGGCTGCAATGCCGAAAGATGCGCCGGTGAATACCGACGCTCCACCCGAGCGGGACGAGCGTGCGCTCGGGCCGTTCTCGCGGGTATTGGAGATGCAGACCAAGTTGCACCGTTGGGCGACGGCCGATCCAGGCGGTCGTTTCGACGACCTGTTCAACCTCGTGCACGACCCGGCCACACTGATCGTGGCGTGGCAACGGGTCGCGGGCAACACCGGGGCCAGGTCCCCTGGCGTCGACGGCCGCAGGGTCTCCGACGTGGAGGACGCTGGCGTCCAGGCTTTCCTGGATGATCTACGGGCGCAGGTCAAGACCGGAACTTTCCGGCCGATGCCGGTGCGCGAACGAATGATCCCCAAGCCCGGTGGCGGTGGGAAGATGCGCAGGCTGGGCATCCCGACCGTCTCCGACCGGGTCGTGCAGGCGGCACTGAAGCTGGTGCTGGAACCGATCTTCGAGGCCGACTTCGTTCCGGTCTCTTATGGGTTCCGGCCCCGGCGGCGGGCTCATGACGCGATCGCCGAGATCCACCTGTTCGGCACCCGGGGATACCGGTGGGTGCTGGACGCGGACATCGAGGCATGTTTCGACACCATCGACCACACGGTCCTGATGGACCGGGTGCGTCGACGGGTCGGTGACAGACGTGTCCTGTCCCTGGTCAAGGCGTTCCTCAAGGCTGGGATCCTCACCGAACTCGGCCAGGAGAGGGACACCCAGACCGGGACCCCGCAACCCTATGAGCAGTGCTGGGTTATGCGCAGCGTTCGCTCATCGTGCCTGGTGAGAGGGTGGGCGAGGTCCGCCCGCTGCGCATAATGCGCCGAAGATCCTGATCATGTGGGCCGGCATGGTGCCGGGCCCGCATGATCGGAGGTCGATCGTGATGGTCGCTTTGTCTGCGCTGGTGTCGGGCCTGGACGCGGAGATGGTGCGCCTGGGCTACAAGGACTCGACGATGGTCTGGTACCGGGGCTGCTGGCGCCGGCTGGGGAGGTTCTTCGCCGACCGTGGCGTGGAGGAGTTCTCCCTGGACGTGGCGATGGCGTGGGTCGACGAGGCGTGCGGCGGCTTCTTCGACAAGGAGCGCGCGGGCACGCTCAAACCGACTGAGGTGTATCTGTTCCGGGTCGCGGCGATGTTGGGCGATTACGCGGTCCACGGGGCGGTGCTGCGCCGGTACTGCCGGTCTGTGGACAAGGTCACCGGGAGCGACGCCGAGGTGATCGTCCGGTTCCAGGAGTGGCTGCGATCCGACGAGCGAGCCGTTTCGACGGTACGGGCCTACGGGACGCTGGCCGGGGAGTTCGTCGCGTTCGCGGGGGACCCGTGGCGGGCTGGCCCGCCTCGACGCCGACGTGGTCGGGGCGTTCGTCGCCACGCTGAGCGGGTACCAGGTCAAGACGGTCGAGCAGAAGCTGTGTGCGGTGCGCTCCTTCCTCAGGTTCGCCTCCGCCGACGGCCTGGTCGACGCCGCCGTCCTGGATGCGGTCCCGGCGGTGCGCTCGAGCAAGCAGACCCGGATCCCCTCGGTGTGGGACCCGGGCGAGGTGGCCCGGATCCTGGAGGCGGTCGACCGGGGCAACCCGTGCGGGAAACGGGACTACGCGATCATCCTGCTGGTCGCCAGGCTCGGGCTGCGCGGCATCGACGTCAAGCGACTGGAGTTCGCCGACTTCGACTGGCCGGGCAACCGGCTGAGCGTGATCCAGGCCAAGACCGGTCACCGCGTGGCGTTGCCGCTGCTGAAGGAGGTCGGCTGGGCGGTGATCGACTACATCCGCGCTGGGCGGCCGGCCTGTGACTGCCCCCAGGTGTTCGTGCGGCACACCGCCCCGATCGGAGCCGTTCTCCGACCAGGATCATCTGCATCAGATCCTGGTCAAGCACGCCCGGGTGGCGCACGTCGCGGTCGGTGAGCAACGCCGCCACGGCATGCACTCGCTGCGGCATTCGCTGGCGACCCGGTTGATGGAGGACGGCACGCCGGTCGAGCAGATCGCCGACATCCTCGGCCACCAGTCGGTCGCCGTCGACCGGCGTGTATCTGAAATCGTCCCTGGGCCTGCTGGCCAACTGTGCCCTTGACCCGGACGCGCCAGGCGCGGGAGGCGTCACGATGAGCTCCTCGCGGATCACGCTGACCGAGGCGATCACGGCCCTGGTCACGGAGAAACGCGCCGTCGGCTTCAAATACGTCGCCGAGGAGCGGGTGCTGGCCCGGTTCGCCGCCTTCTGCCGCAGCCGAGTTCCCCGGGCTGGACGCGCCCACCCAGGCCTCGGTCGAGGCGTGGATCGCGGCCGCCCGGCGGCGTGGGGTCAGGCCGGCGACCCTGCAGGGCCTGGTCGCGCCGGTCCGGGAGCTGGCCCGCTGGCTAGGCCGCCGGGGCGTGCCGGCTTACGTCCTGCCCGCCGGGGCGCTGCCCAGGCCCGCCCGCTACGTCCCGCACATCTACACCGACGCCGGACTGGCGGCCCTGTTCGCCCAGACCGACCGCTGCCACTACGACTCGCAGGTCCCGTTGCGGCACCTGGTCATGCCGGTGCTGTTCCGCACGATCTACGCCTGCGGCCTGCGCGCCTCCGAGGCCCGCCTGCTGCGCGTCGACGACGTCGACCTCGACGACCGGCCTCCTGCACATCCGTGACGCGCAAGGGCGGCAAGGACCGGCAGGTGCCCGTCAGCGAGCCGCTCCGCGCCAGGCTCGCCGACTACCACGCCCAGCGTCGCCGGGCGCACGCGGCGGGGACTGGTTCTTCCCCGGCAGCACCGGGCAGCCGCTGACGCTCGGGAACGTCGACAAGAACTTCCGCCGGTTCCTGTGGCAGGCCCGCATCTCCCACGGCGGTCGAGGCCACGGCCCCCGCGTTCACGACCTCCGCCATACGTTCGCGGTCAACAACCTGCGGTCGTGGTTCGCCCGCGGCCAGGACGTCGGCGCGCTGCTGCCGGTCCTGCAGACCTACCTGGGTCATTCCTCGATCGCCGACACCGCCTACTACCTGCGGCTGACCGCCGAGTCCTACCCCCACATCACCGCCCGGGTCCAGCATGCTCTCGGTGACGTCGTCCCGCCCGTCACGGCCGGGCCATGCCATGGCGACTGACTTCGCGGTCTTCCTGCACCGCTTCCTCACCGCGCACCTGGCCGGGCTGCGCGGCTGCTCACCGCAACACGATCGCGTCCTACCGGGACACGTTCAAGCTCCTGATCGTCTTCTTCCGCGACGAGCGATCCATCCCGCCGGACAAACTCACCCTCGACCGCATCGACGCCGCCGCCATCACCGCCTTCCTGGACTGGCTGCAGGCCAGCAGGCACAACAGCGCCTCGACCCGCAACCAGCGCCTGGCCGCGATCAGCTCGTTCTACCGGTGGATGCAGTCCCAAGACCCCACCCGGATGGCCTGCTGCCAGGACATCCTCGCCATCCCCGCCAAGCGAGCAGCCCCGGCCGGCGCGTCAACCACCTGACCGTCGAGCAGACCCGCCGCCTGCTCGCCCAGCCCGACCGATCCACCCGGCAGGGCCGCCGCGACGCGACCCTGCTCGCCACCCTCTACGACACCGCAGCCAGGGTCCAGGAACTCGCCGACCTCACCGTCCGCGACATCCGCCTCGAGCCGCCCGCGCTGGCCGCCCTGACCGGCAAAGGCCGAAAGACCCGCCACGTCCCGCTCACCGGCAACACGGCTGACGCTCCTGCGCGCCTACCTCGCCGAACACGGCCTCGACAGGCCCGGCCACGACGACCACCCGCTGTTCTTCAACCAGCACCGAGGCAAGCTCAGCCGCGGCGGGATCGCCTGGATCCTCAGCAAGTACCAGACCAAGACCGGCGATCCGACGCTCGCCAACGCCGACCTCAGCCCGCACACCCTGCGTCATAGCAAGGCCATGCACCTCTACGAGGCAGGCGTCCCGTTGCCCTACATCCGCGACCTCCTCGGGCACGTCGAGCTGTCCACCACCGAGATCTACGCGCGCGCCTCGACCGAGGCCAAACGCAAAGCCCTCGAAGCCGCCTACACCGACGTCGTCACCGACGACCTACCCGAATGGAACCAAGATCCCGGACTGCTCAACTGGCTCGCCAACCTCTGAACCCAGGACCCACGCCAGGGTTATGCGCAGCGGTCAGCCCTCGCCCAGCCCTCTCACCAGGCACGACGAGCGAACGCTGCGCATAACCCAGCACTGCTCATAGGGGGGATCTTGTCCCCGCTGTTGGCGAACATCGCGTTGAGCGCGCTCGATGAGCACGTACACGCGCCCTGGCGCCCCGGCGGGGCCATGTCCACCTCGATGCGCCGCTCGTATCGCCGCATGAAGGGCCTGCCGAACTGGCGGATCGTCCGCTACGCCGACGACTTCGTCATCCTCGTGCACGGCACTGAGAGCGACGCGCACGCCCTGCGCGAGGACGTCGCGGAGGTGCTCGCCCCGATTGGGTTACGGCTGTCCCCAGCCAAGACCTCGGTGCGTCATTTCAGTGACGGGTTCGACTTCCTCGGCTTCCACATCCAGTGGAAGCGCAAGGCGGGGACGAACAAGTGGTACGTCTACACCTTCATCGCCGACCGGCCCGTCAAGGCGCTGAAGTCCAAGATCCGTGCCCTGACACACAGGACGTCCCTGGCCGACCTGGGGGCGACGCTGACTCGGCTGAACCAGATCCTGCGCGGATGGGCGAACTACTTCCGGCATGCCGTGGCCACGCACACCTTCAAACACCTCCAACGGCTCCTCTGGTGGAGGCTCGTGCGTTGGCTCAAGACACGGCACCGCTGGCGGTGGACCGCCCTGCGCCGGCACCTGACCGACCACCACGGTCGGTGGAAACCGATCAGCGCTGACGGGATCGAACTGTTCAACCTCGAGAAAGTAGGCATCACTCGCTACCGCTACCGAGGCGCAGCGATCCCCAACCCCTGGACCGACCCGCAACGGCAGTGACCGTGGAGAGCCCGTTGCGTCGAGAGGCGCACGGCGGGTTCGGTGAGCGGCCCGGGGAAACGGGATGACGGCAACGTCGTCACCGCGCCCCGGGCCGACTCTCCCTGACCGCGTGGTGTTCCAACGTGGGGGACAACCTGGCGATGATGCTGCGGCCCGGCTCGGCCGGATCGTTCACCGCCGCCGACCACGTCGCCGTCCTGGACGCCGCGATCACCCAGATCCCGGCCCAGTGGCGCAGCGACCTGTTGGTCACCGTCGACGGTGCTGGTGCCTCCCACGACCTGGTGAATCACCTGACGAGGTTGAACACTGCCCGCCGCCGTGACGGCAGCTACGGGGCCCGGGGCCGGCGGGTGGAGTACTCGATCGGGTGGCCCGTCGATGCCCGCACCATGACCGCGATCGACCAACTCCGCGAGAGCGACTGGACCACCGCGCTGCGCGCCGACGGCACGGCCGACGCCGCCCCCGACGGCACCCCGAACGCGCAGGTCGCGGACCTGACCGCCCTGTTGCGCCACGCCGTCGCCGACGGCCAGGGCGACGTGGACCTCCTCGAGACGTGGCCGACCGACCTGCGGATCTTCGCCCGACGCACCCCACGAGCGCCCGGGGAACAGGGCGAACTCGGTCAGGACGCGGCCTGGCGGCACGGCGCGTTCGCCACCAACACGACCACCGGGCAGACCCAGTTCCTCGATGCCCGTCACCGCACCCAAGCCCACGTCGAGGACGACATCAAGCACACCAAAGCGTGTGGCGCGCAACGGCTCCCGTCCAAGGACTACCACCGCAACGCCGCCTGGCTGCAACTGGTCGCCCTCGCCGTCAACCTGCTCGCCTGGCTCAAACTCATCGCCCTGGACGACGACCTCGCCCTCGCTGAACCCAAGACCCTACGCTTCCGGCTGCTGGCCGCCCCCGCCCGCCTGGCCACCCACGCCCGCCACCGGATCCTGAAGATCCCACCCGGCTGGGCCTGGGCCCACGACCTGGCCACCGCCTGGACCCGGATCCACGCCCTGCACCCCGCCTGACCACGACCCCACCGTCCCGACCACCCCAGGAACCCCGACCGGCCCGTGGAACCGGCGCCCACCGAGCGGCATCGGACCCTCCGCTACGCCACCAACCCCACCCAGCATGATCATCAAGCCCGAGCGTGACTGATCATGAACTCACCAACCGCCGTGAAGGATCGAGGAATAGGACTGCCGTTGTTCGCTGGTTGGAATTCACGACGAGGTCTCGTCGGCCAACTTGGACGTCTTCGGGGCAAGGCTGAGCCGACCCTGTCGGCCCAGCGGTAGCGCGGCAGGACAACGTTGACGTCCGCTCTTGCCGCGATCCGGGCGGCCCCGAGCTCGCTGTCTCAGGGCTCTATGCCGACGACAAGGCGCCTTGTTGCCACCTTGGGTGGCATCAAGCCCTACCGTGACGCCGTGGGGCATTGGAACTCGGAAGGTGAACCAGCGGCGGGCTACTTCCGTCAGGTGGGTCGGTCTGTCCCTCTTGCGCTCGTGGCCGGCTTGGTGACGGTCATTGCTGATTTGTACGCCACGCCACTCTGCGGGCAGACGTTCACTCGGCTGTACACGGCACGGTTCTTGGTGCCGTCGCTGCTATTCGCTGCTCTGCTATCGGCGATTCCCGTGATGAGAACGCTCCGAACGACTCGGAGCACAAGTTCGAAGGTCGTCGTAGCGGCGGCGTGCACAACCCTCATCATGGCCGTGCCCGCTGTCATCGCCGTGGCAAGTCTTCACGACCCTGTCAGGTCCGGGGTGAGCACCACCTGTGAAGACCACTAACGGTTCTCAAGGTGCCTCCTGGACGAGCGAGAGGATCTGGCGAGTCGCGGGCGGTCACGCATCCGCGAGGTGTCCGCGGCAGGAGAATCACCCCTGTGCTCATTCCGCGGTGCGGCCAATACGCTCATGCCGCGAGCGGCGCGGCAATGCGCGTGAGACGCATCGCGAGCTGCCTTCGCACCATGACTACGGTGGTCATGCCATCGCGCACCAGAGGACGACGTTCGTCGTGGTCCCGGCGGAGATGGCAGTCGGTGCAATGGCGGTGGATTGGCAATCCGCCCTGAGCCGATAGGCGCCTGGTGCGAGCTTGAGCAGGAACGACCCGTTGGTGCCCACTCGGACGGTGGAGACGACGTGGCCGTCCTCGGCGCGAGTCACGGTCACAGTGCCCGACACGGGGGCCGTCTGGGTTCCTGGCGCTGGGCCTCCGCGTCCCATCAGGTTCCCGATGACGGTCGCCGTGGTCGACGTCGGCGGCGGAGTGGGCAGCCGTTGCGGGGGTGACGCGCACGCCGCGATGGACACGATGCCGGCGAGGGCGATCGCGAGTCGACCGAGCTTCACGCTGGTCTGACGCAATCCAGCGCCGTCACGTTCCACCACCAGGGGAAGCATGCGGATCTGCCTGCGAAGTGTCACCGTCATTGACCGCTCGAACGCACTCTCGTGCCGCTGTCCGTTTGGTGCGGGACTTGGTCCCGGCACACTGGGGCGGTGACCGCGGAGGTGTATTGCAGGCATTGCGGCATCCGCCTGCGCCGACTTTTCGGCCGATGGTGCCATGTAGTTCGCGTAGGGCCCGTCGCGTGTCCGGGCGCTGACCCGGAACGTGCCTCCGACTAACGTCCGCATCTGCCGCTCTGCGGCCATACGCTCATGCCGCGTTGAGCGCGGCCATCCGCTATGCCGCGTTGACCTACTACTGGCTCGCCCGGTCGAGAATTGTCCGGCGCGGGGGGCGGGATGGAGAGGTCGGCTCCAAGGGCCATCCATCGATGGTGGCACACCCCGCAGTGGACAACGATCGTGATGACCGATTCGCCGCACGCCGGCCACTGAACTGCCGTGTGCACGGAGCGCAGGGCCCTATCGCCGTCCGTGCCGCGCGACATCATGCCGCGTTGATCGCGGCAACGCCTCCGAGCGACGCGGCGGTGCGGATGTGGCCGGTGGGGGGTTGCCGCAGGACGCGGAGGCGCCCGGTCCGGAATTGTCAATGTGGAAGCGGTCGCCTTGGTGTGCGGCGGCCTGGTTCCTCACCGGGTACCGCGTGGGCGCCGGGGTGAAGGTTCGGTCTGCCCAGGGTGGGCCTTGGACGGGTCGAGGGGCCTGTCGTTCACCACAGGGTGCCGACAGTGGGTTCGGGTGTCTTCTCGGAGCGGGCAGGGGGCGGGTCGCATACCAGGGCTACGTAGGTCTGGGTGGTGCCGTTCTTGATCTTCCCCAGAGCCGGGTGGCGTCGAGTGGGTAGAACGCGGGGTGCTGGTGTTGGATGCCGGCCGGCATCAGCCGTCACCGGACGGTCAGGGTGTCCACCGCGACCGACGGGCCGTCCACGATCATCCAGTGCCCGTCCGCGGACAGGACGACGAACGGCTCGACGTTCTCGCTGACGGTGGACTGCTCGTCGGTGAAGCTGCGCTGCACGGTGCAGCCGAACAACGCCCTCCGGAACCCGGTCCCGAGGTCGACCACGCGCAGGCAACCGCCGATCCAGATCGGCGGGTGGGGCTGCTGTACCGGCTTCGGCTCGGCGACGGCGTCCTGCAGCCGGTAATGCTTGCCCTCAAAGGTGGCACGCGTTGCGTCCACAACGACCGGATGATCTGGACGCTCTCCTCCAGCCGGTCGGCGCGGTCGTTCCTCGTGCCGAGCTCCAGGCCCGAACATGGCGTGCTCGTTCTGCGCCCTGCCGAACTCCAGCCGACCGCCGGACAAGTGGTCGACCGTGACCGCCATCTTCGCCACCACTGCGGGATGGCGGTAGGTGTTGCCGACGACCGCGCACCCGATCCGGGTACGCCTCGTCAGCTGCGGGTAGCGGCTTGGAGACCTTGCTCCGTCGCCTGCCACTCTCGCATGGCGCGCGCTTCGATCGCGCTGCGATTCCGGAGCCGGCGATGCCAGAAGCGTGAGCTCCTCTGGTCAGATGGGGCCGTGGGGTGCGCGGAGTCGACAGTCGCGAGAGGATGCCATGCGGGTCGTTCTCGCCCTATCGGCGGGGTTCATTCTCATCGGCGCCGGAGCTCTGCTGCTGGTCCCCCTGCCCGAGGTCGGCCTCCCGATGATCCTCGCGGGCCTGCGGTTGCTGGGTCGTAGATACGCCTGGGCCAGGACCGCCAACGAACAGGTGGATGAGGTCGCCCGGGCTGCGCGCCGACGTTGGAGGGGTCTAAGTCCCTCCGTACGACGCGCCCTGGTTGCCGCCATTCTCATTGGGCTGGTGGCAGGGACGTGGCAGCTCATCTCCTGGCGCTTGGCGTGATCATGCGGCCGCTGATGTCGGCGCCGATCGGTCAACCCATACGGTCAGGTGTCCGCGTGCAACCCCTACCGGACGTTGACGGCGCTGACTGCCGCCTCGTGTTGAGTCAGTCGTTGCGTAGCCGACCAGGCGTGGCTGCCGCGGTCGACCGCGATCGTTGTCCATCCGCTACCGTCTTCGTCGCTCAACTGAACGGGTCCCACTCCGCGCAAGCCGCGCTGGCACTCATCATGCTCACCATCGGCCCCGTCAACCAGGTCCCGCCATAACTGGAGTTTGGGGGTATCCATCTAACCGGCCTATCGCAGGTCAGCTCTGCGCCAGGGGCGATCCGCTCGGGGTCGTTCCAGGCTGGGCGGCTTCCCGCGACGGGTCGGCGGCGAGTTGCAGCACCCGGTAGAAGACCATGCCGCGACTGCGGGAGGTGCGGCGGTTGAACCGGAACACGAACTCGTTCATGTAGGCGGGTAGGTGATCGGCGTCGGTCGACCCCTGGTGGGTACCGAGGAGCCACCGCTTGATGAGCGAGGCGACCCGGTGCACCGCGGGCAGCAACTCACCGGGATCCTCACCCCGAGCGCGGGCGGCGCCCTGGCTGCGCCGATCGTGGACGTAGCCGAGCCGGTCCAGGCCGAAGTACCCCGACCACCCGTCGGTGATCACCGTGGAGCCGGGCTCCACGTGATCGGTGACGAACGCGTGCAGCGAGGATGCGGAGGCGTCCTCGATCGGCGCCATCCGGCACCGGCCAAACCCCCTTTGGGCTCGCTGACCTCCACGGCGATGCAGGTGAGGACCTTCTTGCCTCGCTGCCGCCCGCCACGCAGCCCCGGCTCCTCACCGCCGATGAAGGTCTCGTCCACCTCCACCGTCCCGCTCAGCCGCTCCCGGCCCGGTCGCACCAGCACCGACCGCAAGCGGTGCAGCATCGCCCACGCGGTCTGATAGGAGCCGATTTCCAGCGTCCGCTGCAGGCTCAGCGCCGAGATTCCGTCCTTGCCGCTGGCGAACAGCCAGCAGGCGGTGAACCACACCGTCAACGGCGTCCGGGTCCGATCGAAGATCGTACCCGCGGTCACCGAGGTGCAGACCCCGCAGCCAGCGCACTTGAACCGAGCGTCGTACATCCGCCAGCCACCGCCGTGACCGCAGCGCGGACAGACGAACCCGTCTGGCCAGCGCAGCCACTCCAGGTAGTCCAGGCAGTCGTCGTCCGTACGGAACCAGGCCTGCAGCTCCCCGACGGATCTTGGGTAATGCGCGCCAGAACGAGGTTGATCCACCGCCTCAGGCCAGGCCGGTTAGATGGATACCCCCAACTGGAGTTATGGCACATCCGCGACCTGCTCACCACCCGGGGCCGGCTCGGCGCGGCCGGTGCCCGACTCGCCTGCTACGGAGGCGGCGGGTTCACCGCTGACCTGCTCCAGGCTGCTGACCAGGATGACGAGGTCATCCTGGTCAGCGTCGAGGGTCTCTATCGACCGGGCGGCTACGGGAGACCGCTGACGACCTGACCTGTGACGACGGGCGAGTGTGCTCAGGCTCCGCCGGGGCCCGCGGGCGCGGAGAGGAGCCGGTCGAGCTCGGCGCCGGCGCGGTCGCAACCGGCGTCCGAGAGCCGTTGCAGCTCGAGCAGGTCGCCGGCGGCCACTGCCCGCCGGGTGAGCAGGTGCCCGGCGTGCAGGCACCCCTCGTCCAGCAGATCGCTCAGTTCGGCGAGGTCGTCACGGGAGTCCGCGAGATCGGCCAACCGATCGAGGGCCTTCTCGTTCCCCTCGTCGGCCAGCGCCCGCAGGGTCTCGCGGTCATGGCGTGTCTCGGTCATGACGCCATGATGCAACCCTGCCCTTAGGGCAAGGTCAAGCGCGCAACGATGAAGCATGATCATGAGCGTCGCGGCGGTGGCTCAGGGGCTCATCGGTGACCGTTGCCCGGCGATCTGCCTGGCCCGTTGCGGTAGCGGGGCCTCCAGATCCTGGGCGAGACGGAGGAAGGCGTTGTGGCCGGGAAGCTTCTCGAGCGCGTCGACGACCAGACTGCGGGCAGAATCGCCGTCGCCACGGTGGTGAGCGAGCTGTGCCCGGAAGAAGGTCAGCTCGGGTCCGCCCAGGCCCGGGCTGGCGGCGATGCGGTCCAGCATCGCTTCTTCATCGGTGCCGGCGAACCGGTCCAGCAGCAGGGCATGCCAGTCGGCCATGGCCCGCGCTCGGTCTGCCCGCAGGTGGACCCTCGAGCGTGAGGACGCCGAACGTGACCGTGTGCCGGAGGGCTGGTCCAGCGCGGCCAGGTAGGAGGCGGTGAAGGTGGTCCAGGCGTCGGGAACAGGCAGCATTCCTGCCAGCACGTCGGTCAGGCTGGTCTCCTTCTCGCTGACCCTCCCGAATCCCCGCCGGGTCCACCCGTAGGGCTCCTCCCACCGCAGGAACTGCCCGGCGGCGTCGGCGGCGAAGGCCGGGAAGCCGTTGACCTGGAGCATGCGTTGCCACAGCACTCCGACCTCGTCGGACACCACCATTCCGGCCGCCTCGACCGGGTCATCGGAGCGGAAGTAGTCGTAGTCACGGACCTCGCAGGCCAGGTCGATCATGGCGGAGACCGCAGCGACTCCAGGGCGGATGTCGTCGGCCTGGAGTGCCTGGCGGGCGTCGAGGACCAGGCGCCGGAAGGTGAACCGCCAACGGGTGCGTTCCTTGGGGCTGACCCGGCGGTCACCGGCCAGGTAGGAGCCGCCCTTGGCCAGCGCGACGAACGCCTGCACTCGACCGACCACCTCCGCGGGATCGACCTCGGCGCCGGCTGCACGGACGTGGGCCTTGGTCGGCTCCGGAGCGAGTTCGGCTTCGATGCGTTGGCGTACCGGGGCGGCCGAGCGCCAGTACAGCGTCCAGAGCACCTTGCGCAATCGGGCTTCGTCGAGACCGGTCGTCACGGCGTAGAACTGCTCCCGGTTCATCCGCTCCACGCCGACACGCTACCCGGCGTCAGGTGGCCCGACGTGTCGGCTCGGCTCGTGTGGCCTGGAAGCCGGAGTCGTCTCCGAGGTGAAAGAAGATCCGTCCGTCGAGGGCGTCGTCGCTGTTCAGGACCGCCCAGCCACGTCCGGTGACCGGGTCGCCGTCGTCGCTACCCTCCCAGGTGAACTCCACGCCGGGTTGCCCGTCCCGGACCACCTCACGGCAGTCCAGGAGACCTTCCGCCGCAATGAACCGGAATCGTCCGGTCCGGCACCGGTCGAACTCGATGAACCCCGGACCCACCAGGTCGATGGCCTCTGCGTCCCACAACTCCATGTCCACGATCCGCCACCGACCCGCCAGACGCATGGAACCGCTCCTCCTCCTGCAGGCTGCGGATGCCGCACCCGAGAACTCGAGGCCAGGTACCTCTGGCTGGATAGTAGCCAAGGACGTGACCGGCGTTACGGCCGCCGTGGGGACGGGAGAACCTGCCGGACCGCAACGACGTTGAGAATGGATGGGCCATGATCACTATCGGTCAGCTCGCCCGCTCGGTGGGCGTGTCCACCAAGACGATCCGGGTTTACCACGCCAAGGGGTTGCTCCCCGAGCCCGACCGCGACGGCTCCGGGTACCGGCGCTACACCGCTCAGGACGCCGTCGAGCTGGTCAAGATCCGAACACTGGCCGACGCCGGGGTGCCGCTGGCCCGGATCCGGCAGTTGCGGACGGCCTCGAAGGAGGAGTTCCAGGGCGCCCTGACCGAGATCGACGACGCGGTGACCGCTCGCATCAGCGCTCTGCAGCAGACGCAGCGACGTCTGCGGGAACTCACCTCGGGCCACAGCCGCCAACTACCCGCAGCGGTGGGCCGGTTCCTCTCCCGGTTGCGCGAGATCGGGCTCAGCGAGCGATGGATCGCCATGGAGAGCGACCTGTGGATCCTGGCGTTCGCCACCCACCCCGACCTCGCCGGCGAGCTGCTCGAGGACCAGACCCAGACCCTGGCCGATCCCGATGCCGGTCAGCTCTACCTCGACTACGACCGTGCTCACGATCTCGACCCGTTGGACCCGGCGATCGACGACCTCGCCGGGCGCATCGTCGAGGCGACGCGCCGTCGCTACGGAGCAGGCGATCTGCCCGGCCAGGCGACAGGCTCGGAGATCCCGGGGCTGATCCAGGGCGCCGTCGTCGCAGCCTCCCCCGCGTGGCGCCGGCTCGACGCCCTCGTCCGCGAGCACCTCGCCTGACGGGAAGGGTGCTGGCAGCGCCTGGGGGTCAGCGGTGGATCTCACGCCGGTGGCCGGGTGCGACGCCAGCACCACGCGCCCGTCGTCCTCCACCGTGTACAGAATGCGGCAGTCGCCGGTGCGAACGCGAAGCACCCCGGCCCTGCCTTGCGCCGGTCGATCCGGTTCCGGGCGGTTCAGATGGGCCTCTGGTGTGTCGACAGGCGAAAGGTGGAGACTGCTTCGGTGGCCGGCGCCGACGGCAGCAGAGCTGACGTCGAACGCGCTGCTGCGCGCGCACAGACGTACGAGCTGATCGAGGCACTGCAGGCGTCCCCGGGCTCGGAGAACCTGGACCAGCTGCTCGCCGACGCACAGGAGCGCGGCTGGTGGGACATCGTCTTCCTGCTCCACTACGCGCTCTTCGCGCAGATCCAGCGGGCGGGCCTGGACTGCTCCGACGAGATTGCACAGCTTCTGGTGACTGCCGATCAGGCGGGCGACTCGGTGCTCCTGGCCCTCGCCCTGGCGACCCAGGCCGAACATGCCTTTGCCTCGGCGGACTACGCCGTGACCGAGTCGGTGGAGAGCGATCTGGCCCGCGCCGTGGCGCTGCTCGAGCAAGGCCCCGGCTCGGGTGTGGACGCGCCGACCGCCTATGTCGCCTGCGGCCTCGCCTACCACGTCAGGGGTCTGTGGGAGCTGGAGGAGGAGATGTACGAGGTGGCCGCCCGGCTGCTGGAGGACGACCTGCCTCCTCCCCTGGACCGCACCCAACGAACCGCCCGGCGCCTGATCCCGTACAACCGGCGGGAGGCGCTCCTGAGCTGGGCCTGCGGACTGTTCGAGGTCGGGGAGCGTGAAGCCGCCGCCGACGTCGCCCGCAGAGGGCTCGCTCTATCCATGGAGGTGGCGGGGCTGCCGCGGGAGTGGGTCGAGGAGATCGCCGCCATCGACCATCTGCTGGCGGCGATCGCCGGAGCGCCGCGGCCGGTCCCGCTCGAGGTGATTCAGGCCCGGGTGGAGCCTCTCAGCTGGGTCGCCTCGCTGGCCTGTGTACGGCTGGCTGAGGCCATCTGGGCCCATGACGCGGGGGACCACGGCGCCAGTGCCGCCTTCGCCGGGCAGGCGCTGACCGGTCTGGGCGGCTACATGTCGAGCGCTCGCTTCCTGGCTCTGCACCTGTGCGCGCGACAGCCTCCCGTTCACGATGCCGCACTGAGGTATGCCGGCGAACAGGCTCGTGAGCGGTGGGAGGCCCGCCTGGGGATGGTCGGCTCAGCCCGGGCACGTATCGAAGGGGCCCGGATCGTGCTGGAACACCACCGACTCACCCAGCACGCCTACGTCGATCAGCTCACCGGCCTGGCGAACCGGCACGCCTACTCCCGCTACCTCGAACGGCTGCGCAACGTCGACGAGGGCCACCCGATCGCCGTGCTGATGGTCGATGTCGACCACTTCAAGACCGTGAACGACGTGCACGGACACACCGTCGGTGATCACGTGCTCCGCCGGCTCGCCGATGTGCTCGCCGAGGGCGCCCGGGCCACCGACCTGGTCGCCCGGCTCGGCGGCGACGAGTTCCTGGTGCTGCTCGACGCCGTCGACCTGCCTGTCGCCGCAGGTCGCGCACAGAACCTGCTGGACCGGATCGCCAAGGCGTCGTGGACCGAAATCGCCGACGACCTGACCGTGTCGGTGAGCATCGGCCTGGCTGCCGGAACGGCACACGCCATCGACGACCTGCTCGAAGCCGCAGACTCCTCGCTCTACCAGGTGAAGAAGTCCGAGCGTGGCACCGTGCGCCACGCCTGAGCGGACCTGGTCACCGTCGCCGACCCGGCGACGTCACCGGCTGCGGTGCAGCTCCCGGTCGATGTCGGCCTCGGTCAGGGACCGCCGCCCGAAGGCGCTCCAGGCGTCCAGCAGCAACAGGACACCCCAGATCGACAGCACCCATCCCGGCCAGAACGAGCCTGAGTCGTTCACTGCCCACACGCCGACCAGGAACGTGTTGATCACGATGTAGGCCACGAGATCAGCCCGGAATTTCGCCTTCCTCTCGACGCGTCCCCGCGCCCATTCCCGCTCGGTCGCCGTTCCCGGCGAGGCTTCCTGGTCGGAGCCAGACGGATCGAAGACCGTTCGGCCACGCTCGTTGAGCTCAGCCATATCGCCACCCCTGTCGCTCTGATGCGTTGCCGCACCATCACTTCTGGACTACTCCCTCAGTGATGGCTCCGCATCGGGCCGAAGGCCCCCGAACGCCGGCGGCTGGACGGCGCAGGCTGGATATGCCTGACGCGGCGGTTGGGACGCCGCGCGGGCTGGTGGTGAGGAGGAGTCATGCGCCTGTCGAAACGTGACTGGGTCGCCACGGCGTTGGTCGCTGCCGCCGCTCTCCTGTATGCCTTGTGGGCGTTGGGTTGGGCGCCGTTCGGCATGGACGGCATCAGGGCGACCGGCATCGGAGTCCTTGCGCTCGGGTTCCTGGCCTCGGCGTGGGCCGTCGTGCCCACCTTCGGTCAGCTCCTGCACGGAGACAAGATCTACCTGGCCGTCACCTCGGCCATCGGCGTGATCGCCGCCGCTGCCGGCGTCCAGATGCTGCTGACCGCGAGTGAGACGGGCCTGCTCGTCGTCATGGTGGCGATGATCGTGATGTGGTTGATGGCCACGCTGCACCACCGGCACATCGCTGTACCGACTGTGCCGCGGCGCCCCGCATGAACGTGGGCATGGCTGGATGACCGCGGGCAGCCCGGCCGCTCGGGGTTTGCGTCCACAATGGGAGTTGTGGATGAGGCCTCGGAGTGGAGTTCGCGTCGTCGCGACGTGGCGGCCGAGCTCGCCGCCCGGGCAGCCAGGATCCGCGCGGTCGAGACGGTCCAGGCCCAGGAGATGGTCAGGACCTTCGCGGCCGAGGCCCGTCGCCGGGGGCTGACCGCCACGCCGCTGGCGGCCCGGTCAGGTGACCGCAAAGGGACCTATCGCACCGGCCTGACCGGGTGGTACCTCACCCGGGACGGTTCGATCGGCGTCGACCTCAAGGGCGTCTACTACGTGCTCTCCTGCCCGCCGAGCCTGATCGGGCGGCTGCGCGGGGTGACCCTTCGGCCGGCCGATCCCCCGCTCCAGGTCGGCGCCGGCGCCCGCGACGGCGAGTCCATCGCCCTCGACGTCCTGCTCGCCATGCGCCTGAACGCCGGTGACGACTGGCCATGAACGCCGTGTGTCATGGGTTTCCCCCTAGCACCTGGAGGCGAACACCTGACAAACGGTGATCATCAGCGCGCGGACGGCGAGCGGGCGGCGGTCAGGGGTGATCAGGTGAGGTTGTGGCTGGCGCGACTCGCCTGTTCCTGGGAGCGGAACTGGCCGAAGCGGGGCAGGAACTTGTCCCAGTCGATGATGTGGGAATCGATCTCCGGGCCGTCGATGCAGGCGTGCTTGCGCACCATCTTCCCGTCGATCACCACCGGCACCATGCAGGCCCCACACATGCCGGTGGCGTCCACCATGATCGAGTTCAGGCTGGCGACACACGGCACCTCGTAGCGACGGCTGAGGTCGCTGACCGCCCGCATCATCAGCGGTGGCCCGATGGTGACCACCTCTGCCACGGTTCGGCCCTCGCCGCGCCTGTTGGCGTCCAGCATCTCCTCCAGCGGCCCGGTCACGAATCCGGGGACGCCGAAGCTGCCGTCGTTGGTGGTGTAGACGACATCGAGCCGGTCGGCGTACTCGGCCTGCAGCCGCCCCACCCGCTCGTCCTCGGCGGTCCAGAACATCAGGTCGCCGCTGCGGAAGCCGGCGATCAGGGTCACGTGATTCCCGGTCCGAAGGTGCTCGCGCAGAATCGGATACACCGGCGGCAGGCCCAAGCCCCCCGCGGTGAACACCACAGTGGCGTCGTCCGGGTGACGGTGGATGTCACTTGGCCGCCCGAGTGGTCCCGCGATGCCTGCGAACGCGTCACCCACCGACATCTGGTTGATCTCGATGCTGCTGGTGCCCACACCTTGCACCACCAGACAGATGGTGCCCGCCTCGACGTCCCAGTCGGCCAGAGTGAGCGGAATGAGCTCGCCCTGCGCCCACGGCAGCACGCGCACGAACTGCCCGGCCTGGGCGGCGTGCGCGATCAGCGGCGAATGGACGGTGAACTCCTCGATCCCCTCGCTCAGATCGGCCTTGGCCAGAATCGTCTGCGCGGTGGATCCGAGCTCGGAGTAGGCCCGGGCCCGGTCGACCAGGTCCCGGATCGCTTCCGGTTCGAGGTCGATCGCACCGATGATCTCGCGGGCGGCCGCCTGGCCGTCACCGGCGGCGTTGATGGCGGTGGAGCCCCCGCGCGCCGCGTCTCCTCCGGTGTAGACGCCGGGCAGAGTGGTCTCCTGCGATCCCGTGTGATCGAGATCGATGGTGCCCCACTTCGAGGTGTGCAGGCGCGGCTCGGAGTCCTTGATGATCGGGTTGGCGGCATTTCCCAGGGCCATGATCACCAGGTCGGCGCGCATGGTCTCCTGCTGCCCGGTCGCAACAGGGCTGCGGCGTCCGGAGGCATCCGGCTCACCCAGTTCCATCACCTCGAGCTGTGCGGCCGTGACGAAGTTGGTCTTCTGATCGCCGAGGAACTCACACGGAGAGCGGAGCACCTTCAGGGCGATGCCCTCCTCGAGGGCGTGGTGCAGCTCCTCGACGCGGGCGGGCATCTCCTTCTGGGTGCGCCGGTAGACGATCGTCACGTTCCCGCCCAGCCGGCGCGCCGTCCGAGCGGCGTCCATGGCGGTGTTGCCGCCGCCGATGACGAGCACCTCCTTGCCCTCGATGTCGGGCAGCGGGGTCTCGTAGTCGGCGCGCAACCCCTGCATGAGGTTGACCCGGGTGAGGAACTCGTTGGCGGACATCACGTTGAGCAGGTGCTCACCCGGCACGTTCATGAACCGCGGGAGGCCTGCGCCGGTACCGACGAAGATCCGGCAGAACCCGGCCTCGCGAAGCTCCTCGAGCGTGGCCGTCTTGCCGACCACGAAGTTCGCGACGAACTTCCCGCCCAGCAGCTTGATCTTGGAGACCACGTCGTCGATCAGGTCATTGGGCAGGCGGAACTCGGGGATGCCGTAGCGCAGCACCCCGCCCAGGGCGTGGAAGGCCTCGAACACCGTGACCGGGAAGCCCTCGGCCGCCAGTAGATACGCATTGATCAGCCCCGACGGTCCGGAACCCACGATGGCGATCGGCGGCTTGGCCGCGACCTGCCACGGGTCGGGGATGCCGGCGAAGCGTTTCGCTGCGCCGTCCGGGTGGCGAAGCTTCTCACGTTCGGGCAGGAACCACTCGAGCTGACCGATGGCGATCGGCATCCTGTTCTGGATGCACACGCCCTGGCACTGCATCTCCTGGGGGCACACCCGCCCGGTGACGTCGGGCAGGGGGTTACAGGACTCGATCAGCTCCATCGCCTGGCGGAAGTGACCGGTGCCGACCAGTTCCAGCACCTGTGGGATGTGGATCTTCACCGGACAGCCGCCCTTCGGCTCCCGCTTGCCGGCCAGGAAGATGCCGATCTCACACGGCTTCTCCTCGCACTGCTTGTCCCGCAACGCCTCCAGCCAGACGAACAGGTCGACGTCCGAGGCGGTGTAGCCGAGGTTCATGTATCCCAGGTAGCCCTGGTTGACCAGCCCGAAGTCGTGCGAGCGGCTCTCCGCATCGCGCACGTAGGGGGGGATGCTGTTGCCCGCCGGCCAGTCCTTCGAGAGGCCGTCGAACATCGGGTAGCGCTGCGAGAGGTGCGCGTCGATCCCGCGGATGAAGGTGCGCTTCTTGCCCAGTGGCAGGCTCCAGATGAACCGCATCAGGAGCTTGGCGGCGTCGTCGCCGCGCTGCAGCGTGGCCCATAGGGTCTGCACGAACGGAGCGCTCAGCTCGGGCTGTCGGAACTCCCAGGCCACCGCCTGCATGCCGTCGGAGATGAACATCTCCCGGAAGGCCCGCGGCTCGCTGATCAGGCGGCGCTTGAGCAGACCCAGCTGGCGGTTGAAGGACTCCACCGGCTCGGAGTGCTCCAGCACCTCGACCTGCGCCCGGCTGCTCTCCAGCGTGTCCCGTGCCGTGAGGTAGCGGTGCAGGTCCTCCGGGGTCGCCTCAGGTGTCGGGTCGGGCCCGGGGCTCATCGGAGGATCTCCGCGTCGCAGGTCGCCTTCACCCGATCGATCCGCTTGCGCAGCTCCGGGGTGACCTCGACGCTCTCTGCCGCTCCGGGGATCATCCGGGCGACGGTCCGTGCCTCACCGTCGATGATCACCGTGGCCTTCTCGAAGAACTGCGGCAACTCCTGGTAGCAGGTACCGCAGTCGTTGCACAGCGCCTGGTCGGCCGGGTCCAGATGGATCGGCCCGGTGAGTGTCCCTACCGCCGATCCGGCCGGTGCGGACGCCGCCGACGACGAACTGGCCGCCGGGGCGCCGGTGAAGCCGCCGGCCGGCCTGAGCGGCACTCCCCCACCCAGGCCAGCCGGGGCCGTACTTGACGCCGCCAGCTCGGTCATCGCCCGCGCGATGTCGTCGAGCGAGCTCTCCCGCTGAGCCATCGCCTCGTCGTAGCGGGCCTGCAGCGCCTGCAGGTCGGTGCGGTGCATCGAGGAGAGCAGATTCTCGTGCTGGCCCGAAAGGTATTGCAGCGTGTGCCAGTTGCGTCGCCGTTCCTCCACCAGGGCGACGATGGAAGCGGAGCAGACCACCTTGGTCAGATGCCGTTCCTCGTCAGTGGCGTAGACGAAGGGCAGGTGGCCGGCGCGCTGGGCGGTGGGCAGGTCGACGTAGGCGTCGATCGGGACAGCGTCCGCCTCGTGCTCGGGGTCGAGGAGCCGGAACTGCTTCTTGAACCGCACCTCGCCGAGGGCGAACTCGGCCGGGGTGAGCGGCGTCGTCATCAGCTGCAACGTGCCCGCGTCATCCCGGTACTGCAGGGTGGTCGTGGTCCAGTCCTTGTCCGGGTCTGGATTGCCCTCGACGGTGAACCAGTCGTGCAGGCTGTCGCCGCGGCGCGGGTCATGCACGAACAGCGGGTTCATGCGGCTCTCCACAGCCAGGCGCGCCCGCGCGTTCGAGGCGGCCTCGGGGATGCCGTGCTCCGAGCCGCACGGGGTGTAGACGTCCATCACCGCAGGGCCGGAGGTGTAGTTGAGCATCTCCAGCGTGCCCTTCAGGAAGTGGCCCTGGAACGCGGTGCTGGTGGAGCAGACGTACACGTGCGGGTGGAAGGAGGCGAGCAGGCCCAGTTCCTTGCGGCCCTCATGCTTGCCGTCGGACGCCGCGCCGAATCGGGACAGGTCGGAGTCCTGCCCGGTGAAGCTGGACGTCGAGGCCTGGCCACCGGTGTTGGAGTAGACCCCGGAGTTCAGCACTATGACCTTGATCGGGGTGTCGCTGGCGAGCACCCGGGACATGGCGCCGAAGCCGATGTCGTAGTTGGCACCGTCACCGCCGACGGTCAGCACGGTGGGCAGCAGCCCGATCTCCTCGGGCGTGAACTCCGCCCAGGAGAGCATGCGCAGCCCGAGCTCCTGCGTGGCCGGGTCGTAGGCGTCGTCGAGTTCCAGCTGGGCCAGGCGCAGCGCGCGGACGTCGGAGGCGACCTGGGCCGAGATGCCTTCGAAGATCCCCTTGGCCAGGGGCTGGGCGTCCTGGAACAGACTGTTCACCCAGGGGTCGATGTAGGAGTTGAACGGCATGGTCGAGGCGTAGACGCTCGAGCAGCCGGTGGAGTTGGCGATCACAGTGGAGGAGGGGCCGTTGCCGGTCGGGCCGTCCTCGTACAGGTACAGCCGCTTCTCCAAGGTCGTGATGATCCCGGCGATCCGGTCCCGCCGTACGGGATCGCCGCCGTTCAACGCGTCCAGCTTGGCGTGCAGGCGATCGAGGAGGGTGTCGAGCTCGCGCAGGTGCGACCGGCGTCGGGTGGTGCCCAGGGCATGGCTCAGCGACATCACCAGTCGGAGCGCGGTCACCTCGCCGCAGCCGCGGCATCCGCCGTGGCCGCCCGTGGTGGCGTAGTAGTTGGAGCGGTCGAGCAGGAGACGCTTGATGTCGCCGTCCGCCGTGGTCGAGCCCTCGAAGAACCGGGCCGGGGTGTTCGGCAGGGTGGTCATGAAGGCGAAACGGTCCTGCAGCTGCGACAGCACGTCGTTGTCCTGCTCCAGCGGGCTCAGCGCCCCAGGGCCGCACACCTCCACGCACTCCAGGCAGCCGGTGCACTTCCACGGGTCGAGGGTGGCGGCGAACAGGCCGCCGGTACCCGGGGCGGTCTTCTCCGCCGCGTCGAAGAACGGCCGGGTGTGGGCCACCGGGTACGTCGCCAGCACCGCCACCAGCTTGTCGATGTTGCGCGAGAACACCGGTCCGCACTTGAGCACCCCGGCCGCCTCGGCCACGATCTCGTGGAAGGGCCGGTCCGCACCGGTGCCGGAGCGGTAGGCCTGCCGCACCCGCTCGGCCAGGCCGTAGACCTGGGCGCGCAGGGCGTCCCGCTGCGGCTCGGTGGCCTCGATCGCCGTGATCCCGGCCAGCAGCAGGTCGTGGATCTCGTGCACTGTGTTGGGGATGGCTGCGTCCGGGCAGACCAGTGCGCACTCCATGCACCCGGTGCACAGCGAGGCGTCGATCGCCGGCACGGTGCGGCGGAAGAGCCCCTTGTCCTTGCCGGCGGCCGTGCCGGCGGGCATGAACAGGCCGATGCCCGGAAGCACCGGTGCCTCGCCGATCGTGCCCTCCCGGAACGGGCGGGCGGCGACGTCCTCGTAGTAGGCCGGGTCGAACAGCCCGCTGGTGGCCGTGGCCGTGGAGCTCGGGCACATGGCGGCGGACAGCCCTGCCCGGGAGAACACCGCGCGACCGGCCGGCTGGGCATCGATGGCCCGGAAGGCCTCGGCGTCGTAGTCGAGCAGGTGGGTGGCCTCGATGCCGTCGCGGATCACCGACATGTTGCCCTCGACCACGGCCTCGCCCTTGCGGGCGAACTTCTTCACGATCTGGGCGTGCACCTTGGCCAGGATCGCCTCCTCGGAGGCTCCCGCGGAGACCCGGTCGACGTGCGCGGCCACGGCGCCGATGAACGCGATGCCCATCATCCGGGTCTCGAGGTCGGAGGTGGGGGCGTGCCGCTTGGCCACACTGAACGCGTCGACCACGGCGAGCCGGATCTTCTTCTCCCGGATGGTCCGCCGGGCGTAGGCGGGCAGCTCGCGCCAGACCTCTTCGTCCGGCAGGTTGGACTGCAGGATGAAGGTGCCGGCCTCGACAAGACCGCGCAGCGGGTTGGTGTGGATGAAGGCCTTGTGGTCGGGCGAGATGACCACCTCGACCTCTTCGAGCTCGGCGTTGGTGATCAGCACTGGTTCGGGGCTGAGGGTGATGTAGTAGTTGGTGGGCGCACCGCTCTTCTCCGAGCCGTACTTGGGCGCCGACTTCGAGTGCATGCCGAGGACGCCGGCCAGGATGTCGGTGAGCAGCTTGCCGGTGGCGATGGTGCCGTAGCCGCCCACCGAGTGGAACCGGATCCGCATCGCCGAGGCGGGCAGCAGCGCCGGGTTGGCCTCGGTCTCCAGCGCCATCAATTCGGTCTCGGGGTAGGCCGCGCGCAACCGTTCCTGCACCTCGCCTACCCGGCCGTTGGCGGAGTCGAAGAACTGCGAGCCGAGGTAGATCAGCGGAGCGGGCGAGCCTTTGGCCATGTTCTTGACCGCCGCCACGAGGTGCCGCGGCTGCAGGTCGTGGCCGCCCAGTCCGAAGATCGCCGTGGTGAGCACCGGCAGCGCCTCGAGCGCCGGGATCCCGGGGTGCCGGCTGGCCTGGGCGTTCTCGCGCGCCTTGAACAGGGCCGCGGTGACCAGCGAGGTGAGTGCCGTCTGGTCCGAGCGCTCGAGCACGGTGACAGCCTTCGCCCCGCTCAGCGCAGCGACCAGCTCGCCCTCCGGGAACGGTTGCAGCAGCTTGATCGCGACCAGGCCGACCTTCAGGCCGAGGCTGCGAAGGTGGGGCAGGACGGCGCGGACGTCGTCGCAGACCGAGCCGAGACCGACCATCACGTAGTCGGCGTCCTCGCAGTCATAGGTGTGCACCGGTGCGTAGGACCGGCCGGTGAGCTCGGAGTAGTCCGCCATCGCCTGGCGGACCAGGGCCGGCACCGCGCTGGCGAAGTGGGTCCGGTGGTCCACCGAACCCGCTTGGAAGTCGGGCTGGTTCTGCACCGGGCCGGTCAGCCCGGGGTTGTTGACGTCGACCAGGGCTGGAACCAGCTGGCGGGTGCCCTTCTCGAAGGCGTTGACCCACTGCCGGCGCCACTGGGCGTGCATGTCCTGCGGCACCCAGATCGTCGTCTCGGCGATCAGGTCGCCGGCGTTGTCCGACTCGACCTGCTCGGCGTGCGCCGCCAGCCAGGTCTTCAGCGCGGCCAGGTCAGGGGCGTCGAAGTCGTCGCGGTGCCGGTCGAGGTAGGCGTTCAGCTGGAACACCCGGCCCTTGGCGCCGAAGAGCAGCTCCTGGGCCAACGTCGGGGCCGCGATCCGGCCGGCCGGATCGCCGAGGTACTCACGCAGCAGTTCCGGCTCGGGCATCAGCGCTTCGCTGAGCATGTGGCTGGTGGCGAAGCCGTCCATGGCGTTGGCCACCGGGATCAGCGATATCGCCGAGGTGCGGTAGGCGATCGCCGCCAGGTCGGCCGCCTCCTGCGGGTTGGCACCGAAGAGGATCGTGTAGCCGGAGGAGAGCAGGGCATAGACGTCGTCGTGCCCGGCCATCACGTTCAGGGAGTGCTTGGAGACGACCCGGGCCGCCACGTGCAGAACGAAGCCGCCGATCTTCTTCCCGACGGTGACGTAGTGCGACTCCATCGCGTAGAGGATGCCCTGGCTGGAGGAGGCGTTCGAGATGAACTGACCTCCGGTCAGGGCTGCCCCGAGCGCGCCACTCTGCGCCGAGTGCTCACCCTCGGGCTCGAAGAAGAACGGGTGCTTTCCCCAGACGTTCACGCTGCCTTGGGCCCTGGCCGCCTCGTAGAGCTCGGAGATCTCCGTCGAGGGGGTGATCGGGTAACCGATCACCCCGCCGCAGACGTGGGTCATCACATGGGCGAGAGCGCCATTGCCGTTGATGACACTGGGGAGGCCGGGGAATCGGGGCTGCTGGCGTGTCATCTGAGCGGTCATGAGGCTGGCCCATCCGAAGTCGAGGTGAACGGCGGCAACGGACAAGAGCCGTCGACTACAGGCCTCGCCAGGCTAATAGGGCCGCATCAGGGGCCCATGGGTCGATCGTCCCGTGACGGCGACCGGTGGCAGGAGCCGTCCGGCGCGAGAGACTGGCAGAGTGACGTCTGAGGCGGCAAGGGATCGGGACGCCTCAGGGCGCCCTCGCAATGCGCGCCCCCGCGACGAGCTGGGACGGCCGTTGGCGCCCGGTTCACCGGGAGTCTCCCCGATTCCCGACGATCTGTCGTTGACGTCGCAGGAGACGCTCAAGACGGCACAGGGCCTGCTCGACGCGGGGTTGGCCTTCCAGGCGCACGAGGTGTTGGAGAGCCGGTGGAAGGCAGCCCCCCAGAGTGAACGTGAGGTGTGGCGCGGACTGGCCCAGCTGGCCGTCGGCATCACTCACGTGCAACGAGGCAATCGTGTCGGCGCCGTGCTCCTGCTCCGGCGCGCTGCCGGCGGGCTCGTCGACGCCGATGACATGCCGGTCGGGGTGCCGGTCGCCGCGCTCGCCGCCTGGGCCCGAGCGCTCGCTGCACGGATCGAGGAGACCGGCCTGGACGGCGTCGCTGCGGCCGAGCTCACCCCGCGGCTTCGCTAGCCGCCCGGGCCAGGTGGATTCAGTCGCGCCAGCGGATGGCTGGTGTTGTCGGCCGAAGCCGATCGAGCACGGAACGAGCGCTGCGTCCGAACGGGATGCAGAGCAGTGCCGGCACGATCAACAACGCCGCGAAGAAGATGTACACCGCTACGGTGAGGTCCACATCAGCCCCCTGTCAGGTGCGGCGCCGGGGCGGGGCCAGCACCACTTCCCAGCGTAGGCCCGTCAAGATCTTCTCGGCACCTCTCAGTCGAGGCGCCGGGTGAGGGGCGGAAGACGCCGCACGGCGACGCCGGCCAGCAGCGCCGCAAGTGCCGACACCGCGAGGGCGACGCCGAGCAGCGGCAGCCAGGGGACCTGGATCACCGCGCCACCGTTGCCCGGTGGCCCGAAGGAGCCGACCGTGAGTTCATGGGCCAGCGCCACTCCAGGCGCCAGCCCGACCGCTACCCCCAGTACAGCGCCCACCGCGCCGATCAGACCTGCCTGCGCAGCTGCCCAGGCTCGCCGGGTCCATGGGGTGGCCCCTACGGCCGCCAGGGTCGCGGCATCCGCCCTTTGCTCGGTCACTGTGAGCGCGGTAGCGATCAGGGTGACGATCACCAACAACAGCCCGGTCACGGCATAGAAGATCATCATCAGGCGATCGAACCGCGGGTCGTGGGCCCCTCGCTCGACCACCATCGGCACCGGCAGCCGTTCCGCCACAGCGGCTTCGGCCTCCGCGGGGATCTGTCCCTGCGGGTCTCGGACCAGCAATGCCTCCGGCCGGGTGCGGAAGCCTAGATCGGCGACGGCAGAGTCGGCGAGCACAGCAGCGAACCCGGCCGGAAGGCTGCCGTCACGCAGTCGCGCGGCGGGCACGTGGACCACCGGTAGCGTGGCGGAGCGCACGGCGGTCAGCCCGGTCCGAGAGGCCTGCGGATCCGGTGGCGTGGCGAGCAGGAGGGTCAACCGCTCAACATCCGCCAGGGACGGGTCAGACAGCACCAGGGCACCCGTGCCGACCCGGTTCGCATCGGCCGCGGTGAGGGACAGTCGACGGGTGATCTCCTCCAGCGGAATCACCGCCGCGCCCTCGCGGCCGCTGAGAAGGCGGCACTCGTTGGTGACGCCGGAGGCGTCGTAGCCGATCGTCAGCGCGCGTTCGGCTGGGCAGGTGGAGATCAGGACGGCGTCCGGTGCCTGCCTGATCTCCAGATCGGGCCTGCCCGACCACAGCGTGGACACCGTGGTGCTGGTCGCGCCCGGCAGCGCTCCGGACACGGCGGCCTGTGCACCGGGCAGGTCGGCCGTCCTGAGCGGCGGCGGGGGGGCCAGACGGCGGGAGCGGGGCCGGGGCCAGCGTCATCGCGCAGCACCTCCGGGGCGCTCCGCGAGCCGCGATCCGGCCGGACCGTCGTCGGTGGAGTCGACCAGCGCGCCGTCGCGCAGAAGCAGGACCCGGTCGGCCCACGCGGCATGCCGCGGCTCGTGGCTGACCATCAGCCCGGCCATGCCGGCATCGCAGCGTTCACGAAGGACCCGGAGCACCTCTTCGCCGGTCTGGGAGTCCAGCGCTCCGGTGGGCTCGTCGGCAAGGACGAACCTGCGCTCGCCGACCAGCGCTCGGGCGATCGCCACCCGCTGCTTCTGGCCGCCGGACATCTGGTCGGGGTAGCGATCGGCCAGTTCTGCCGCACCGGTCACCTCCAGCGCGGCCAGGGCGCGCGACCGGGCCCGGCGCGCGCCGTCGCCGTCCAGCTCCAGGGGCAGCGCCACGTTCTCGGCCGCCGTGAGCGAGGGGATCAGGTTGAGGTCCTGGAAGACGAAGCCGATCCGGCGCCGGCGCAGCGCCGCGAGCTGATCCGGGCTGAGGGTCGCGGTGTCCCGCCCCTCGATCATCACCCGGCCCCTGGTCGGGGCGTCGAGCGCGCCCGCCAGGTTGAGCAGCGTGGACTTGCCCGACCCGCTGGGGCCCATCACCGCCTCCAGCTCCCCCGCGCGCACCTGCACGCTGACCCCGCTCAGGGCCTGTACCGCAGCGGCGCCGGTGCCGTGCACCCGGCTGACCTGGTCGAGCTCGACGACGACATCGCCGTTCATCGCGGCCACTCCTCCAGCGGTCGGTGAAGGACTCGACCCGGGATGGGAGTCCTCGGTGAGCAGCGCATGATCACGTTCTCGGGCGGCGTTCGCCAGCCGAGTCTCCACGCGGTCCAGCCAGCGGACCTCGGCCTCGGCGGCGAACAGCAGGTGATCCAGGATCAAGGCCGGGACCAGAGCGCCGGCGGGCTGACCGGATGCACCGTCAGACCCGTCGGTCGCCGGACCCCCCCGTGGCTCCGACGACCGACAGGTGCTTCTGGCGGGTGAGCTCCTGAAGCTGGTGCAGCGTCGCAGTGCGCTGCACCTGGACGAAGCGGTGCACATCCACCCCCGGGGCCGTGACCGCGAGAGCAAGCTTGGTGGCCAGCTCGCTCCGGTGATTCCCCTCCCGGTTCACCGGCGCCGTCCACCAGGCCTCCGCCTCGGCGCGCCCGGCCTCGGTGAGCCGGTAGATGATGCGGCCCCCGGCGTCCTCGCCCAGGCCCTGGACCAGACCGTCCCGCTCCAGCCGACCGAGCGTCGTGTAGATCTGGCCGACGTTCACTGGCCAGGTCCCCGCCGTACGGCCTTCGAACTCCGCACGCAGTTGAGCCCCGTACATCGGCCGCTCGGTGAGCAGCACCAGCAGCCCCTGCCGGACCGACACGCACTCACCCCCACCCTGACCGATGACGTATATACCGAGTATCTATCCTACTAGAGGCATTAATACTCGGTATCCACGGGTCGGTCAAGCCAGTCAGCGCCACACGTCGAAGGAGATCACGATCCAGGGCGTTCCGTGGTCGACCAAGATCACAGCTAGTCATGGGTCTGCCCCCAGGTACTGGGTGGAAACCGATGACAGACGGCGATCTGGCGGGGTAGGGCCTACTCGAGAAGGGTGGTGAGGGTGTCGAGGATCTGCGGGCCGTACTTGGCCAGTTTGGCCTCGCCGACTCCGCTGATCGTGGCGAGCTCGTTCAGGCTCCCCGGGGACTGGGCCGCGATCTGGCGCAGGGTCGCGTCGTGGAAGATCACATAAGCCGGGACGCCTGCCTCCTTGGCGGTCACCGCTCGCCAGGCGCGCAGCCGGTCGAACACCGGCTGGGCCTGGGCAGGCAACTCCGCGGCGGACGCGGAGCCGGCCTTCGCGGTCCGGCCTCGCCGGGTGGACGCCGTCCGCTCGGGTTCACGGCGCATCATCACCTGGCGCCGCCCGCCCAGCACGTCGCCGCTCGCTTCGGTCAGGGTGAGTGTGCCGTAGTCACCCTCGACGGCAAGCAGGCCCTGGGCGAGCAGTTGGCGGACGACGGCCCTCCACTCGCCGTCCTTCAGGTCGGTGCCGATGCCGAACACGGTGAGCGCATCGTGCTGGTACTGAACGACTTTGTCGGTCTTCTTCCCGAGCAGGATGTCGATCGACTGCCCGGCCCCGAACTTCTGGTTGCGCTCGCGATACAGCCGGTACACGGTCGAGAGCAGCTTCTGGGCGGGCACCGTGCCGTCCCAGGCCTGCGGAGGGTTCAGGCAGGTGTCGCAGTTGCCGCAGGGGTCGCTCTGTTGTCCGAAGTAGGCGAGCAGATTCACCCGGCGGCACGCGACCGTCTCGCAGAACGCGAGCATGGCGTCGAGATGGGCCGCGAGCACTCGGCGGCGGGCCAGGCCACCGGCGGAACCGTCGATCATCTTGCGCTGCTGCACGACGTCCTGCAGTCCGTAGGCCAGCCAGGCGGTGGCGGGCAGCCCGTCACGCCCGGCGCGGCCCGTCTCCTGGTAGTACCCCTCGATCGACTTGGGCAGGTCGAGGTGGGCCACGAAGCGCACGTCAGGCTTGTCGATCCCCATCCCGAACGCGATGGTGGCCACCATGATCAGACCGTCCTCGCGCAGGAACCGGGACTGGTTCGCCGCCCGGGTCGAGGCGTCGAGCCCGGCGTGGTAGGGCAGCGCCGGAATGCTGTTGGCCACCAGAAAGGCGGAAGTGGTCTCCACCGAGGCGCGGGAGAGGCAGTAGACGATCCCGGCATCTGCAGGGTGCTCGGTACGCAGCAGGTCGAGCAGCTGCTTGCGTGGCTCCTGCTTCGGGGCGATCCGGTAGCAGATGTTGGGCCGGTCGAAGCTGGCCACGAAGTGGCGGGCGCCGATCAGGTCCAGCCGTTCGGCGATCTCGGCGTGGGTCGCGGCGGTGGCCGTCGCGGTCAACGCGATCCGCGGCACACCGGGCCAGCGCTCGTGCAGCACAGACAGCATCAGGTAGTCGGGCCGGAAGTCATGGCCCCACTGCGCGACACAGTGCGCCTCGTCGATGGCGAAGAGGGCGATCTTCCCGCGCTCGAGTATGCGCATCGTCGAGGGTGCACGCAGGCCCTCCGGGGCGAGGTAGAGCAGATCGAGTTCGCCGGCCACGAACGTCCGCTCCACGGCCCGGCGCTCCTCGAGGTCCTGCGTGGAGTTGAGGAAGCCCGCCCGCACGCCGAGCGCGGTCAAGGCGTCCACCTGGTCCTGCATGAGCGCGATCAACGGCGAGATGACGACGCCGACGCCCTCGCGCACCAGAGCGGGGATCTGGTAGCAGAGCGACTTGCCGCCGCCGGTCGGCATCAGGACGAGGGCGTCTCGCCCGCTGCAGACGTGCTCGATGATCGCCTGCTGGTCGCCGCGGAAGGCGTCGTAGCCGAACACCCGCCGCAGCGCGCGCAGAGCCTCGGTCTCGGCGACGTCGGTCGAGGAGGCCGTCGAAGAGGTCACCGGCCGAGTCTACGAGCGTGCAGCTCCGCGCGAACGGAGCCGACGGTGCACCAGGTCAGTTGCCGGACACCTCGGCCCCGGTGGCCGCCGTGAGATCGACCACCTGGTCCGCCGGGTGGGTGAACACCTGGAAGCTGCCCAGATCGGCGGAGGGAGCCGCGACCTGGAAGTCCCACGGCGGCCCGCCCTTGGCATCGACGGCGCCAAGCACCTCGTCCTCTGTGGCCACGGACTGCCAGCGCCAGTCCTCGATCGGGTCCATCTCCGTGGAGCGCTGATAGAAGATGAAGTGCTCGTCGTGGTGATCACGATGGGCGGTGGCGATCCGCGCTGCCGTCACCGGGTGCTCGTAGAGTCCTCCGCCGTTGAGGAACTGCAGCGCGTCGTCCGCCGTGGTGGCGAGCTTCCAGCCCCATCCGCCGGTCGCCGGCGGCGGCTCCTGGCCGGATGCCGGGTCGCGGTAGAACACGTAGAACTCGTGGTGGTCGCCCACCCAAGTGGCAGCGATCTGCATGTGCCGCACCGGTGTCGGGTAGGGCCCTTCGCCGTTGAGGAAGTCCATTACGTCGTCCGCCTGCGTGGCCTTCTTCCAGCCCCAGCCGCCCAGACCGTCGTGCTGTTCCGGCCGCCTGGCGGCCTTGGTGGCGAACACCCAGAACTTGGGGTGGTCGCCGCGCCACGTCATGCAGAGGCGGGCGTCGGGAACCGGGTGGTCGTGCTTGGTGTCCCCGTTCAGCAGATGCCGGACGTCCTCGGCACTGCGCGCCAGCTTCCATTTCCACAACATGGCGAGCCCCTTTGCTCGGCGACGGTCGGGCCTTGACGGCGGTGGGCCGGTGACCCATTGAAACGCGCTGTGACCGTTGGCAGCAGGTCTGCGGCGCGTGATTCACGTCGCTCGCCCTGTCCGGGACCCAGCGGCTTAGGGCCCGGGCGTTCGCCCAGGCAATGGATAGGCTCGCGCCCCCGCGCGCGGACTCCAGCGGCCCATGATTGCCGACGCACAGTCGACCGGCAGCCCAGAGCGTGTGCTGTGTGTCATATTCGCTGCCTACCATCAAGCACACGTGCAGAACCAGTGGTCAACCTAGCGCCTGGATGTTCGGCTCCGCCCCGCCGTCGAGGTGTGTCGATCGACCTTCCAAGCGAGGTCAGATGTCGCCTGCCGCCCCGACCCTCGGGCGTCCGCACGCCCGCCCGGCGTCGGGTGCGCCCTGCCCGACCGGCTGATCCCCTTCGCAATCGTGCTCTCCCTGCTCGCATCCTTCGCCGTCGCGCTGCTCGTGACGAATGCGCAGACCCGCGCGGACATCACGTTCACGGACCGGGAGCTGGCAACGCCCTGCACGTTGGCGGCCGAGATCCAGTGACCGCCGTCGATCACGACTGGTTGTAGGCCATCCGGCCGGCCATCATCCGCTCGAACTGTGCGCTCCCACGCTCGGGCACGGCGGTCTCGTCGCTGTGGATCAGGATCATGTAGTCCATCGGGGTCTCCTCGGTCGTCTCGGGCGGTGCCTCCCCCTGATGACGCAGGCCCCCACCTGGATCGACAGGTCCGGTTCAGGGATTCTCGCGATCTCCCGCCACAACGGCGGTGAAGGTGTCGTGGCAGCGCTGCCACGGGCCATCGGGGTCGCCGAGGAGGGCCAGCTGCCGGGTCAGCTGGGCGGAGAAGTCGGTACTGGCCTCCCGCGGCACCAGGGAGGGCAGGTTGTCGATGGCGATCAGATCCAGCCGCGGGGCCTCACGCAGCCGGCGAACGGGCGCCGTCCAAGTGGTCACGGTGTCATAGATCGGCAGCACGTTCAGCGCGGAGGTGACGTCGCAGCTGACGTCGCAGATCAGGCCGAGCCGGCGAGTGGGGTCGTCGAGGTCCTCGGGGCGCACGAACGGCGGCACCGGGCTCCTCGCCAGCACGGTGTTGACCAGCAGGTCGTGCTCGAGCAGCCGTGCCCGGTCCAACGCGCGCGTCTCGGCGACGTCCCACCGGGTGACCGGCACACCCGCGACGCCGAGCGCGTCGCCGGCCCCTCGTCCCGAGCGACCCAGCGCGCCGATCACGATCGCCCGCGGCGGCGCTGCCCCGACGGACGGCGCAGCGCCGAGCAGCGCGTCCAGGGCAGGTCGGTCGGTCGGCTCGAGCGGGATCGGCAGGACGCCGCGGGCGTGCAGGACGGCGAGCGCGGCACCGACGTAGCCGGCCCAGTAGCCGAAGGCGGCCAGACGGCGTCCGGTCTCGTCGACCAGGTACTCCAGGTCGAGCAGCGCACCGCCGCCGGCGACGAACCGGGACAGCAGCCCCCGGGCACCGGACTGGCCCTTGTAGGCGTGCCCGAAGTAGATGTGCCGGTGCCGCAGCGCTGTGGGTGTCTCGGGGAGTTCCTTCATCCCGATCACGTACGTCTCGGCCGGTGCCTCGACCCAACTGCCGGACGGCGCGAGCCGGCATCCGGCTGCCGCGTAGTCGGCGGCGTCGAACGCCCGGTGGCTCGACTCCTCGACCACCACCTCGATGCCTTGGCCCACGAGCCGGGCTGCGTCGTCCGGCACGATCGGAGCGCGCCGCTCGGTGGAGCGGTCCTCGTGCCGAACCCACACGGTCACCGGTGACTGCGCTGCCGAGATCATCGACCCAATCTACGGCGCGGTGAACGGTCGGTCAGGTGGAGGGGACCCGGGAGCACCCCTGAGGACCCCCGGCTGTGACTCGATGAGGGGTGTACATCGCGGTCGGCGAGCTCGACCCCGTGAACGGGCAGCTGGCCCTGGTCCACGCCCTCGTCGTGCGGCACCAGGGCGCCGGCCTGACGAACGTGTCCCTGACGGTCTACCCGCAGGCCCGGCACGAGGTGTTCAACGAGACCAACCGCGACGGGGTGTTCCACGACGTGATCACGTGGATCGGCAGAACACTGCCGGGCTGACGACTCAGCGGGGCGGCAGATGAAGCAGAGCCTCGGTCTCGGCCACCGAGGCGATCGAGCGGTCCAGGTCACGGGCCAGGCGGACGGCGCGAGCCACCAAGGGGTCGTTCCCCGTGGTCAGCTCCCCCTTGCGCAGGTAGAGCGTGTCCTCCATGCCGGCCCGGGCATTGCCGCCCAGGGCGAGCCCGATCGCGGTGAGGTCGAGGTTGGCCCGGCCGATGGCGATGATCTGCCAGATCGCCCCAGGTGGGAGACGCCGGACCAGGGTGAACAGGTTGTCCGCCGTCGCGGCTGCGCCGCCGGCCACGCCGAGCACGATCGAGAACTGCAGCGGCTCGGCCAGCAGGCCCTCGTCGCGCAGCCGCAGGCAGGCGTCCAGGTGTCCGGTGTCGTAGATCTCGAGCTCCGGCTTGACCTCGAGCTCGCGCATCCGGGCGGCCAGGCGGCGCACGCCGTCCGGCGGGTTGCGGAACTCCCCCGCCCCGAAGCTCATGCTGCACGGGTTGAGGGTGGCCATCCGCGGGCGCAGCTCGACCAGTCGTTCGCGTTCCTCGAAGGGCACCGACAGGCCGACCCCGGTGGAGAGCTGGATCAGGATGGGGCAGCGTTCGGCGATGAGGTCCATCGTGTGCCGGGCGATGCCGAGATCGGCGGTGGGGCGCTCGTTCTCGTCCCTCAGGTGCAGGTGCGCCACCGCCGCTCCGAGCCCGTGGGCCCGCTCGACGGCGGCGGCGATCTGCTCGGGCTGGGTGGGAAGGCCGGGGTTGTCCGCCGTGGTGGCGATCGGCCCGGTGGGAGCCACCGTGATGACCACGCTCACCGCGGGTCAGCCCGCGCCTTCGGCCAGGGCGCGGTGATGGCGGATGACCTCGTCGATGACGAAGTTCAGGAAGCGTTCGGCGAAGACCGGGTCCAGCCCGGCGTCGCGGGCGAGGCGGTGCAGCCGTTCGATCTGCTGCGCCTCCCGCTCCAGGTCCGACGGGGGCATCCCGTGCGCCGCCTTCAGCGCCCCCACCTTCTGGGTGCATTTGAACCGTTCGGCGAGCAGATGGACGATCGCGGCGTCGAGGTTGTCGATGCTGCCTCGCAACGAGGTCAGCACGTCCATGGGGTCGGGCTCGGAGCCGTTCACCGGGTCGCTCTGGGCGCTCTGAGAGTTGACCGTGTCCACCTGATCGAGCCTAGCTTGACGACCCCGGCCATCGTCAGGGCGGCAACCGCGACGGGCCTCCCCGGTCGAGGGCCGTAGCGATCCGGGATCTACATGCGAGGGTCGACGTGCAGCTTCGGGCCCTGCCCTGCGCCGGTCGGCCGGTCCCCGCGCAGGACGGCGTTCACCTGCTCGAGTCCGACCGTGGCGGCGACGAGAGGGCGTGGATCCACGGCGCCGGAGGCATACCGTTCGATGGTGCCGGCAAGACCTGGGGAGGCACCCAGCACGCCAACGGCAGTGACGTCCTTCAGCGCCAGAGTGCGGGTGTCGATGGTGCTCGGCGACCCGGCCAACCCGACATAGACCACTCGTTTGCCCGGCTCCACCAGGTCCAGAGCGCGGGCCGGCAGCCCGGCATCGTTCGAGCAGTCGATCACTGCGTCGAGGGCGAGCTCGGGCAGGGTGTCCAGGGTCCACACGGAGAATCCGCCGAGACCGGCGGCGAAGGTGCGCGAGCGCTCGGACCGGCCGACCAGGTGCACCTCGACGCCCTGGGCCTGCGCGAAGAGGGAGACCAGCAGCCCGATCGTGCCCGGCCCGAGAACCAGCAACCGGTCGCCGGGGCTCAATGCGGCAGCCAGGACCGAACGCAGCGCGTTGCCCCCGGGCTCGACCATGGCCCCGGCGACCGGGTCGACGGAGTCAGGCAGCGGGTGCAGGGCAGACACCGGCACCGCCAGTTGCTCGGCCAGCGCCCCCGGGAAGCCCCCGCGGATGCCGATCTCGAACCGGTCGGCGCACACGTGCCCCAATCCTGCCCGGCACCGGCGACAGGTGCCGCAGCCCAGCATGGTGTCTCCGGTGGTGTGCCGCCCGACCCACGCCGGGTCCACGCCTGCCCCGACGGCGCTGACCCGCCCGCACCACTCGTGCCCGAGGCGCATCGGGTAGGCGGCCTGACCGGAGTGCAGGTAGGCCATCTCGCCGGTGAAGAACTCCACATCGGTGCCGCAGACGCCGACCCGCTCCACGTCGACGACGACCTCACCCGGCCCCGGGGTCGGTCGCGGCACGTCGAGTACGGCCGAGGACTGCGGCCCGGTGAGCACGAACGCCCGCATCGTGGATGCGCTCATCGGGGAGCGAGCACCCGCTGCCGTTGGGTGCCCAGCCCCTCGACGCCCAGGGTCATCTCGTCCCCCGGCTGCAGGAAGACTGGGGGCTTCATCCCCATCCCCACCCCGGGCGGCGTGCCGGTGTTGATCAGATCGCCGGGCTCGAGCACCATGAACTGGCTCAGGTAGGCCACGATCACGTCCGGCGCGAACAGCATGGTCGAGGTCGATCCGCGCTGGCGACGCTCCCCGTTCACGTCCAGCCACATGCCCAGGTTCGCGACGTCCTCGATCTCCTCGGGGGTCGCCAGCCACGGGCCGGCCGGGTTGAAGGTCTCGGCCGACTTGCCCTTGACCCACTGCCCGCCACGCTCCATCTGGAAGGCGCGTTCGCTGACGTCGTTCACCAGCACATACCCGGCGATGGCGGCGGCGGCCGATTCCAGATCGGGCAGGTAGCTGCATCGGGTGCCGATCACGATCCCGAGCTCGACCTCCCAGTCGGTCTTGGTCGAGCCGCGCGGAATCCGGACGTCATCATCCGGCCCGATCAGCGTGTTGGGCGCCTTGGTGAAGACGATCGGCTCTGCCGGCACGGCCTGGCCCGTCTCGGCGGCGTGGTCGCTGTAGTTCAGACCGATGCACAGGATCTGGTGCGGCCGGGCGATCGGTGCGCCGATCCGCTCACCGGCGAACCTCTTCACTTCGCCGCGGGAGACCCGTTCGGCGACAACCGGTCTGAGCCGATCCACGCCGTCGGCGAAGAACACCTCGTCGAAGTCGGCGACCAGGTCGGCCACGTCGACGTAGGTCTCGTCGTCGATCCGCACGATCGGCTTCTCGGCGCCGATCGCACCGATGCGCATCAGGTACACGGTGGCTCCAGGGTTGACGGATCAGAAGGGTCCGGACCAGGCGGGCACAGGCAGCCCAGTGGTCTCGACGTCGGCCACGAACAGGTGCCCGGAGATCGGATGGTCGGCGAGCTGCGCGGCGTCCAGCTGCTCTCGGGCAGTGGTGATCAGCAGGGTGTCCAGGCCCGGGCCGATGAAGGCGACGCTGCTCGTGTGCGGCGCGGGCACGCTCACCGTGGCCACGTGTTCACCGGACGGCGTCAGGCAGCGGACCTCTCCGCGGCCCCAGACCGCGATCCACAGGTTGCCGGCGCGGTCCAGGCAGAGGCCGTCCGGCGTCCCGTCGCCGAACCGGCAGAAGACCCGACGCGACCCGCAGACGCCGTCCGCTCGGTAGCTGCGCGACCACAGGATGCCGGGAACGCTGTCCACGCTGTAGAAGGTGAGCCCGTCCGGTGACCAGCCCAGACCGTTCGACAGAGTGAGATCGCCGTCCAGGGTGGTCAGGCTCCCGTCGGGCTCGAGCCGCACGAGCAGGTCTGTGCCAGTGCGATCGTCCAGCGCCATGCTGCCGACCAGGAACCGACCGCCCGGGTCGCAGCCTCCGTCATTCAGTCGGCTCCGGGTCGCGCTCGGAATGATCTCGGGACCGAGGTGGACGGCGCCCTCAGGGTCGACCGTGAGCAGACGCCGCCGACCCGCCACGAGCAGCCGACCGTCAGCAGCGACGACCACGGCACCGACGCTGCGGTCGAGGTGGTCCCGCCGGGTCACGGCGACGTCCCGGCCGTCGAACCGGCCCTGCAGAACCATCCCGGCGTTGACGTCGACCCAGAGCACACGTTCCCGGGGGGCGTCCCAGACCGGGCCCTCGCCGAGACCGAACGCCTCCGCCGACGCGGCTCGGGCGAGGTAGTGCCTCACCGGGCTCTCGCCGGCGGGCCGGAGAGCTCGAGCCCGGTTGCGGCGCGGCTAGGCTCAAGCACGTGCGGAATGCTATGCCGCCGTTCCACCCGTGGGAAACGCACCAGCCGGAAGGCGAGGCCGATGGCGTCGCAGCGCAGCGCACAGTGGTACGGCGGCACCGACCGCAACGCCTACATCCACCGGGCCTGGATGCGCCGCGGCCTACCGGCCGGCGCGTTCGACGGCCGCCCGCACATCGCGATCGCCAACACCGCCTCCGATCTGACCCCGTGCAACGCCCACCTGAACGAGGTCGCCGGCAGCGTGGCCCAGGGCGTCTGGGAGAACGGCGGCGTGCCGCTGAACCTGCCGGTGGTCTCCCTCGGCGAGACCCAGGTGCGGCCCACGGCGATGCTCTGGCGCAACCTGGCCGCGATGGCCACCGAGGAGATGATCCGGGCCAACCCGATCGACGGCGTGGTGCTCCTCGGCGGGTGCGACAAGACCATCCCATCGCTGCTGATGGCTGCCGCCTCGGTCGACCTGCCGGCGCTGGTAGTGCCCGGCGGCCCGATGCTCACCGGCACCCTCCGGGGCGAGCCCCTGGGGTGCGGCACCGACGTCTGGCGGCTCAGCGAGGAGGTGCGAGCCGGCGCCCTGTCGCAGGAGGAGTTCATGCGGTCGGAGTCGGCGATGATCCGCAGCCGGGGGCACTGCAACACCATGGGCACCGCCTCCACCATGGCGGTCGTGGCCGAGGCACTGGGCTTCACCCTTCCCGGCACTGCCGGCACGCCGGCCCCGGACTCCCGGCTGCTCGAGGGCGCTCACGCGGCCGGCCGGCTCGCCGTCGACCTGGTCACCGCGCAGCGTCGTCCGTCGACGATCTTGAGCCGAGGGTCCTTCCTGAACGCGATCGTGGCCGTGGCGGCCACCGGAGGTTCGACCAACGCCGTGATGCACCTGCTGGCGATCGCCGGTCGGGCGGGCGTCCAGCTGACCCTGGACGACTTCGACCGCACCGGCGGCGGCGTCCCGCTGCTGCTGGACCTGTTGCCGGCCGGGCGGTTCCTGATGGACGACCTGCACCGGGCCGGGGGGTTGCTCGCCGTGCTGCGCGAGGTCGAGGACCTGCTCGATCCCGCCGCGCTGACCGTCACCGGGCGGCCCCTGGTCGACCACCTCACCGAGGCCCGGATCTGGGACCACGAGGTGATCCGCGACCGCACGCACCCGCTGCAGTCCGACGCCGGGATCGCCGTGCTGTACGGCAACCTCGCTCCGCGCGGCGCGGTGATCAAGCCGGCCGCCGCCTCCCCCGACCTGCTCCACCACCGTGGCCGGGCGGTGGTGTTCGACAGCATCGAGGAGATGCACCATCGGATCGACGACCCCGGCCTGGACGTCGAGGAGAGCTCGGTGCTGGTGCTGCGCGGCTGCGGGCCGAAGGGGTACCCGGGCATGCCCGAGGTGGCGAACATGCCCCTTCCGGAGAAGCTGCTGCGGCGCGGCGTCCGGGACATGGTGCGGGTCTGTGACGGGCGGATGAGCGGCACTGCCTACGGCACGGTCGTCCTGCACGTGGCGCCGGAGGCGGCCGACGGCGGGCCGCTGGGGAGGATCATGACCGGTGACGTCGTCGTGCTCGACGTGCCGGGGCGGGCCCTGAACGCCGAGCTCTCCCCCGGCGAACTGGCGGGCCGAACGCCTCCTGCCTCACTCGTCGGTGCCTACGCCGCTCCGCGCCGCGGGTGGCAGCGCCTCTACGTCGATCACGTGCAGCAGGCGGACACCGGCGCGGACCTCGACTTCCTGGTCGGCTCGAGCGGCGACCAGGTCTCCCGTGAATCCCACTGACCTGGAGGAATCGTGTCGACCGCTGAGCCACTGAAGGTCCTGATCACGGGAGGCTCCTCGGGCATCGGCCTGGCGACAGCGCTGCGTTTCGCCTCCGCCGGCGCCAGGGTCGCCTGCCTCGACATTCAGCCCCCGCCGGAGGACGTCGAGCTGTTGTGGGTGCGTGCCGACGTCACCGACGACGCTGCGGTGCGTGCCGCGGTCGACGACGCCGTCCGCGGGCTGGGTGGTCTCGACGTGCTGATCAACAACAGCGGCATCGGCGCCCAGGGCAGCGTGGAGGACAACGACGACGCCCAGTGGCGGCACGTGTTCGATGTGAACGTGTTCGGCCTGGTGCGGGTCACCCGGGCCGTGTTGCCCCACCTGCGCGCCTCGACTCGGGCGGCGATCGTGAACACCTCTTCCGTGGCCGCCACCGCCGGCCTGCCCCAGCGCGCGCTGTACAGCGCGACCAAGGGTGCGGTGCTCTCGCTCACGCTGGCGATGGCCGCCGACCACCTGCGTGAGGGGATCCGGGTGAACTGCGTCAACCCCGGCACCGCCGACACACCCTGGATCGGCCGGCTGCTGGAGGCGGCGGACGACCCGGACGCCGAGCGGGCCGCGCTCGAGGCGCGGCAGCCTCAGGGGCGCCTGGTCTCTGCCGCGGAGGTGGCCGAGGCGATCGTCTACCTCGCCGGCCCGGGGGCGGGCTCGACCACCGGCACCTCGCTGGCGGTGGACGGCGGCATGCAGGGGCTGCGTCTGCGACCCGCCTGAAGCTCGGCCACGGTGAGCGGAAGGATGATCGTGAAGGTCGAACCGTGACCTGGTGCCGACTCGACCTGAAGCCGACCGCCGTGCTTCTGAACGATGCTCGCGTAGGCCATGCTGCCGGCCGGGGCTACGGCCGAACTGGCGTCGGTGATACTGGAAGCGGTGGGCCACTTCCTCCGCCATCACGATGCCGGCCACGCCCTGAATGACACCCTGCGTGACCTCGGAGGCCGATGCGGTTATCCCCAGACGTTGGTCGAGGCGATCCGGGGAGCTGTGGCGACGCTCGAACCACGGGGTGTTCACCGCGAGGTTACCGTGGCCGAGCTACGGACGGGCATGGTGCTGGAGGTCGACGTGTTTACCACCGGGGGCCAGGTCCTGGTGCGCCGCGGCGAACAGATCACCCGGACCCTGTGCACGCGGCTGGCCAACTTCGCGGCGACGGTGGGCGTGGTAGAGCCGATCAAGGTTTTGGTCACCGACGCCCTCTGAACACAACTCACCCTGTCGGCAGGCGGCCGATGGTGGTAGTCCTCAGCGTAGAGACGATCACTGCCGGTAACAATCGTCCGCCGTTGAGCGGTTCTAGTTGACCGAGCGTGAGAACAGGTCCAGGGTGAGCCCGTTCCCGCCGTGCAGGTCAGGCCGTGAAAGGGGCACCACTGATGCGCTCCGTCTTCCGATCCTCTCTACTCCGTGCAGGCAGCGCCGTTGTGCTTGCCCTGGGCCTGGGGATGGTGGTCCCCGGCGCGGCAGAGGCCAACCACCGCGGCTCACCCGAGCTGAAGGTGATGACTCGCAACCTCTACCTGGGCGCCGACCTCACCCCGGCTCTCCTGGCCGGAGACACGCCGAGCTTCCTGGGCGCGGTGGCGACCATCTACGGAACGGCCCGGTTCACCGACTTCCCGGCGCGTGCGGAGGCGATCGCCGAGGAGATCCGACTCGGCGACCCCGACCTGGTCGGGCTGCAGGAGGTCACGATCTGGGAGACCTCCGGCCCGGGAGTGCCGCCCACTCAGGACTTCCTGGCCATCCTGCAGAGCGCGCTCTCCGCTCGCGGGCTGAACTACGCCGTCGCCTCGGTGTCGGACAACGCGAACATCGGCCCCGTGCCGCTGGTCGCCCCCTGCGACCCGACGATGCCGGTGGGCGCCTGCTTGGCGACGTTGAAGGACCGCGACGTCGTGCTGGTGAACGAGGACACGCCGTACCTGTCCTGGTGGGGTGCGAAGAGCGGGCTGTACGCCGCCCAGCAGGAGTTCACCCCCCCGGTGCCCGGCGCGGCCCCGATCTCGTTCAAGCGCGGGTGGGCCTCGATCGAGGCCAGCTACCGCGGACTGCCCTTCCGGTTCGTGAACACCCACCTGGAGACCGAGTCCTTCCCGACCGTCCAGCAGGCGCAGGCCGCCGAGTTCCTGGCAGGCCCGGCGCGCAGCCGGGGCCGGGTGATCTCCACCGGAGACTTCAACTCCGCAGCAGACGGTTCGACCACCACCAGCTACGCGTCGCTGACCCGAAGTTTCCGCGACGCGTGGTCGACCCGTGGCTCGGACCCGGGCCTGACCTGCTGCTTCAACGAGACGCTGAGCGATCCGACCACGCCGCTGACCACCCGGATCGACCTGGTGCTGGCCAAGAACGGGGCGTACCCCGTCGGTGCGAATGTGGTCGGTGCGACGCCGTTCCAGGCGAAGGCGCCACTGTGGGCCTCCGACCACGCCGGGGTGCTCGCCTCGATCCGCTTGTCCTGGTGGTGACCGGACCGCTGACCCACGGCTGACCGGCACGACCGTTCCGCCGCCGAGGGTCCTGCCTCCGTAGCCCTGCCTCCCGCCGCCCGACATCCTCCAGGTACCCGCCAGGTACCGGTGGGGTGGAGGGCGTGTGGGGAAGGGGTGGCGTGTGCAGGTCGGCCAGGCACTCCCCGTGCGGTCACAGGACCGCCCGGCACGGCATCGTGCTGCTGTCCGACATCGCCCGTCAGGTGCTCGCCCGCAACCGCGCCCCCGAGCGCGTGGACATCTACGAGATCATGTCCAATCCCGTGGTCGCGGTCGACCCACAGATGGACATCCACTACTGCGCGCCGTTTGTTCGACAAGTTCGGCCTGTCTCGGGCACCAGTGGTTCAGGGCGAGCAGATCCTCGGCATCGTCAGCTACACGACCTTGTGCTCAAGGGGATGTGCCGCGACCTCTGAGCGTGCGCCGGCATCCGGCGTCAGCTGTCGATCAGCGTGCGGCGGACGCCGAGCACGATCACGTCGCCGGGCCGGGTCACCCGCAGCAGCTGCACCACCGTGGAGTGGGCGATGGAGACACAGCCTGCGGTGGCCCGGCCCGTTCCCACGTGCAGGAAGATCGCCGAGCCGTGGCCCTGGCGGACCAGACGGGTGTTGTACTCGATCACCATGCCCTGCCGGTAGGCACCGCGGACGTAGCCGTACATCGGCTCGTCCGCGGGACCGCAGCGGCCCTCGAAGTAGGTGTTGTAGCGGTGGGTTCCCACCGTCGAGCCCCAGCACGAGGCCTGGCGCAGCCGCCGGTAGCCTGTGGCGCTTCCCGGGTCGGCCGCCCCGAAGCCGCTGCCGAGGGCGAACACGCCGGACGGCGTCCGTCCGTCGCCCTCCCGCTTGGCCCCGGACGCAGCCAAGCCGCGGTACCCGATCCGGCCCGGCCGCTGCCAGGCCTGGCGGTAGCGGCCGTCCCGCATCCGGACGCAGTGGGTCACGGTGACCAGGGTCGAGCCGTACCGGGTGGACAGGGCCAAGGTGACCCGGGCCGGCCGCGTGAGCAGCCCACGCACCGCACCGGCGGAGATCGAGGTGCAGACCGAGGGGGCCGCCTGGGCGGCCGGGGCCACGAGCAGGGTGCCTCCGAGCAGCGCAACCGCCAGAGCGGCGACCCAGCGGGATCGAGCCCGCCCGCGCCCCCTCGGAAGATCGCCGTCAGATCGCGCTCTTCCCTCACCGAGTGGGGGAAAACAGCGATCTGACGGCGATCTCATGGCCACCTTCAGGTATCGGCACCGGGAGGGCCGTGCTGTAGCCGGTCGGTTCGCTCAGAGGTCGTTGCCCGCGTAGGACTGGTTGAAGCTCTTGTTGGCCAGGGGGAAGTCCGGAACGATCGTGTCGGCCAGGGCGATCGGCAGCGCGGGCCAGTTGAAGAAGGACGGATCGACGATCTTGACCCGGCGAAGTGTGCCGTCGCCGGCGAGCTCGACCCGGTGGCAGAGCGTTCCCCGCCAGGCCTCCACCACGCCCAACCCATGCCCAGGCCCCCCGGGCGGTTCCGCCTCCGCCGGTGCCTCTGCCGGCGCCGCACCGCGGGCCAGCGCCAGGTACCGGGCCACCAGATCGGTCGAGACCGCCACCTCCTCGGCCCGGACGCCGAAGCGCGCTGCGACGTCCCCGCTCTTCCGCACGACAGGCGCGAAGGCCTCGGCGGGCTCGACGAACGGATGGTCCGCCCGGGCGTCGATACCCACCCCGGAGGCCCGGGCGACGTAGCCGAGCGTGCCCAGCGCCCGTGCCTGATCGCCGTCCAGCACGGCGGTCCCGGTGAGTCGGTCGGCCACCACGTGATTGCCCAGGGCGATCTCCACGATCTCCGCGGTCTCCCGGGCGACCCGGCGCAGGAGGTCGAGATCGGGCTCGGCGGCCAGGCTCGCCCCGCCGAGCCGCACACCCCCGCGCAACAACCGATGACCGGTGACGTGCTTGTTGTGCCGCAACAGGTCTTCGCGCAGACGCTGGGTATGGGCGTGCAGGATGCCGTGGCCCACGTCGTTGACGATTGCGCCGAGATCGTTCACATGGTTGTAGAGCCGTTCCAACTCGAGCAGCACGGCCCGGCGGGCCCGGCCGGCGGCCGGAACCACGGTGCCGCCGGCCTGCTCCACGGCCATCGCGAAGGCCAGGCCGTGCCCGACAGCGGTGTCTCCACTGACCCGCTCGGCCAGCGCGATGCCCTCTGCCGCCGGGCGGCCCTCGAAGAGCTTCTCCACCCCTCGGTGCACGAACCACAGCCGGGCCTTCATCCGCAGAATGGTCTCCCCGACCACGGAGAACCGGAAGTGGCCGGGCTCGATCAGCCCGGCGTGCACCGGCCCGACAGGGATCTCGTAGACGCCGTCACCCTGCACCTGCATGAAGGGGTAGGAGCCGACGTCCGGCGCGAACGGAGGGGCATCGGCGGCGAGCATCGGGTAGTAGCCGGTCGGCCAGTGACCGTGCCGGACCATCCGGCGCGGCAGCGGGTGCCCGTTCGGGTGGATGCCGTACAGGTCGCGGATCTCCCGCTCGAACCTGCCACCGGGATAGGACACCGCGGACAATGTGGGTATCCAGGCGTCCCCCGCCGGCACGGGCACCCACAGCTCGAGCGGCTCCTGCCCCGGGCGCAGGAAGGCGTAGACCACCCGGAACCCGTCGGGGTCCTGGTGGGCCGCGACCAGGGCGAGCCGCCACCCTGCGTCCAGCAGGGCTGTGGTCTCCCCGACCAGGCGGTCCCTCTCGACCCGACGCACCTCGGTGGTCATGGGCTCACCCCCAACGCGGTGACGGCGTCGGCCAACACGCCGCGCAGTGGCCAGGCAGCGAACCCGATCCCGGCCACCAGGACCAGGGACAGCACCACCGGGATCATCGCTCCACCCGCCTCCTCCGGCAGCCGGCCGGGCGCAGGCGCCTCCGCCCCAGGCCCGTTCAGGGTCATCGCCAGGGTGTGTCGGGCCAGCCCGGTGAAGGCCAGCAGGAGCAGTCCCAGGGCAGCCACCATCACCCAGCCCAGCCCCCGGTCGAACCCGGCCACGATGATCGCCACCTCGGTGAAGAACAGCCCGGACGGCGGCAGGCCCAGCAGGGCGGCCATGCCGAACAACCAGGGCACCGCGATCGACGGCCTCCGCACCAGCAGCCCGCGGATGTCGCTGATCGTGCTGGAGCGCTCAGCCCGCAGCAGGCGCCCGGCGAGCACGAACAAGGTCGACTTGGCCAGCCCGTGCCCGAGGATGTGCAGCAGCACCGCGCCGATCGCGATCGGGCCGGACACCGCGGCCCCCAGGGCGAGCACGCCCATGTGCTCGATGCTGGAGTAGGCGAGCAGCCGCTTGTAGTCGCGCTGGGTCAGGATCAACGCCGCCGAGACCAGCAGCGAGGCGAGCCCGGCCGCGATCAGCAGCCCGCGCATCACCCCGGGGCCGAGGACGGCGTCGCTGATCGCCTGCACCCGCAGGATCCCGTAGAAGGCCACCGATAGCAGCACGCCGGACATCAGGCCGGAGACCGGTGCAGGCGCCTGACTGTGGGCATCCGGCAGCCAGGTGTGCATCGGAGCGAGACCCGCCTTGGTGGCCAGCCCGAGCGCAGCCAGCGCCGCCCCTACCCGGGTCAGATCGGGGTCGAGCCGTCCCGGGTCGGCGGTCAGCGCCGCCCACGACAGCGTGGCCTCTCCCCCGGACCCGCTGGCGGCGAAGAGCAGCACGATGCCCAGGAAGGCGACGGCCACCCCCACCGAGCCGAGGACGACGTACTTCCACGCCGCCTCGACCGCCCGCCGTCCGCCGCGGTAGCCGACCAGGAACGCGGTGGTGATCGTGGTTCCCTCCACCGCCACCCACATCACACCCAGGTTGTCGGCGAGCAGGGCCACGCTCATCGCGGCCACGAACAGGCAGAGCAGCCCGGCCAGCCAGCCGTCCGGCCCGACCCGTGCCGAGCGGGGTTCCAGGCCCGACCAGGTCGCGTTCAGCGCCACGCCGCCGACCACCGCCAGCAGGAAGGCGCTCAGCGCATCGACCCGAAGCAGACCGGCTGCAGTGCTCTCGGCGCCGCTGCGGTGCACCGCGACGACCAGGCCGAGCCCGCAGAGCAGCGCCACCGCCGACACGGCGACCGGGGCGTACGGGGTCCAGGACGCCCGCCGGCGGCCGGCGGCCGCTGCGGCGACCAGCCCGGGGATCACCAGGCAGATCCAGATCAGGACGGTGGCGGGGCTCATCAGTCGCGCAGCTCCCTCAGGTCGTCCAGATCTGTGGCCCCGAAGGCCTGCAGGAGGCGGCCGGCCAGCACCCGCAGGATCAGCACCACCAGCAGCACGTCGAGCATCACGCCGAGCTCGACCACCAGCGGCACCCCGCCGACGATCAGGAACGCCACTGTGGCGATGCCGTTGTCCAGGACCACGAACCCGACCAGTTGGGAGATGGCCTGCCGGCGGGAGATCAGGATCAGGAAACCGATCAGCACCAGGGCCAGCCCGACCGGCACGGCGGCCCCGGGCTGCGTCGGCTCGGCTCCGATCAGGGGTTGACCGACCAGGTAGGCCACCGTGGTCAGCCCGGCGGCCAGCAGCATTCCTGACGTGGGGTTGATCCGGGGCGCCGTCTCCTGGACGGCGCCGGTCGCGGCGGCGGCCCGGGTCAGGATCCACGGGATCAGGACCGCCTTGACCACCAGCACCAGCACCGCCACGACCAGCAGTTCGCCGTCGGACTCGATCAGCCCCAGGGTCGCCACCAGACCGGCCAGCGCGGCGCCCTGGACCGCCAGCAGCACGATCGAGCCGGACAGCGAGCGCCGCCACAGCTCGAACACCGCGGTGAGCAGCAGTAGGCCGGTGGTCAGGGAGACCCCCTGCGTCAGGCCGGATGCCGAGAACACGCTCATCTCAGGCCACCAGGTAGGACGCGGTGACGGCGAGGAAGGCCAGCACGAAGGACCCGGCCAGCAGCTCGGGTACCCGGAACAGGCGCAGCTTGGCCAGGAACACCTCGACGATCGCGATCAGCACGCCGGCCCCGGCCACCTTGACGGTCAGCGCGAACACGGCGATCAGCAGCGCACCTGGGTCGAGCTGGGCCGCGATCCCCCAGGGTGTGGCGAGGTTGACCACCAGGCCCAGTAGGGCGGCGAGCCGCAGCCAGGACGCGTACTCCAGCCAGAGCAGATCCCGGCCGGAGCTCTCCAGGATCATGGCCTCGTGCACCATGGTCAGCTCGAGATGGGTGGCGGGGTTGTCCACGGGCAGCCGGCCGGTCTCGGCGATCACGACGAGGATCAGGGCGACCAGCGCGAGCAGGCTGACCGGGGAGACCACACTGGCCGGGGCGTCGAGGCGGGCCTGGACGATCGCGGACAGGGTTGAGGTGCCGACCGGGATCGACAGCGCATACACGGCGACCAGCACAGTCGGCTCCACCAGCGCGGCGATGGTCATGTGCCGGCTCGATCCCATGCCGCCGAAGGCGGAGCCGGAGTCCAGACCGACCAGGGCCATGGTCACTGTGCCGAGCAGCAGGACCGAGACCACGACGAACAGATCGTCCGGCACCAGCGGCAGGGTGAGCGTGGTGAGCAGCGGGATCAGCGCCACCAGCAGGAGGCTGGTGCTCATCATCACCAGGGGCAGCAGCCCGGCGAGGCGCACGCCCTTCGCCTGCAGGGGCTCTTTGTCCGCCAGCTTGGCCAGGTCACGCCACGGCTGGCCGATGCCGGCTCCCGCCCTGCCCTCCAGCCGGGCGCGCACCTGGCGCATCACCCCGACCAGCAGTGGCGCGCCGGCGAGCACTGCCAGGCACTGCAGAGCCACCGAGATCGAGGCCGCGAAGGTCACGTTCACCGCGACACCGCCAGCATCACGACGACCAGGGCCGCGAAGGAGAAGCCCAGATACCGGTGGATGCTGCCGTTGTGCACCGCGCGGGCGGCGTCGCTCACCCGGTCGAGCGCGACGATCGCCGGGCGGTACACCCGCTGCTCCACCAGGTCGGTCATGCTCTGGCTGAACCGCACGCCCTCCACCAGGTAGCGCGACTCCTCGGCGTGGGTGACGTGCAGATCACGGGAGGGCTGCAGCGCGTCGTCGAAGACCCGGACCAACGGCTCGGCAAATGAGGTGGCGGTGTACTGCATCCGTGGGTCCACCCGGACTCCCCCGCAGCCCCAGGGCAGATCCACCGCGCGCCGCGGACGGCGACGGGAGAGCTGCCAGGAGGTGAGCACCACTGGAGCGGTCAGGGCCAGTCCGAGACCGGTCAGTGCCGCCGGGTCGAGCACCGCGGAAAGGCCGGTCAGCCGAACGCCGACGTCCCCGGTCTGCACCGCCTGAGTCGTGCCGAGGGCACCCGCCGCGGCCCGGGCGACCACGCCGGGAAGCAGGCCCAGCCCCAGGACGGCGCCCGCGCCGAGCAGCATCGCCGCGCGCATCGATCGGCTCACCTCGTGCGCCGCCTCGGCGCCGAGACTGCGCGGCCGGGCGAGGAAGGCGATGCCGTACGCCTTGACGAAGGTGAGCAGGGCCAGCCCGGCGGTCAGGGCGACCACGGCGATGGTGGCGGGCAGCAGAGCGGCGAACAGCCGGCCCTGCGCGAGGTTGCCGTGGATCAGAGCCTGCAGGAACACCCACTCGGCCGCGAACCCCGAACTGATCGGCAGCGCTGCTGCGCCGAGGGAGGCGATGCCGAAGCAGGCCGCCGTCACCGGCATGCCGACCCCTAGCCCGCCGAGTCGGTCCAGGTCGCGCTCACCCGTGGCGTGCACGATCGCTCCGGCGCCCAGGAACAGCACCGTCTTGAACGCGGCATGACTGATCGCCAGCATCAGCGAGGCGATCAGGGCGACCTCGGCCACCTCGGTGGCCCCGGCGTGGCGAGCCAGCATCGAGATCGCTGCGGCGCTGAGGATCAGGCCGACGTTCTCGGTGGTCGAGTAGGCCAGCAGTCGCTTCAGGTCGCTCGCCACCGATGCCTGCAAGATCCCGTACAAGGCCGAGGGCAGGGCAAGCGCCAGCAGCAGCAGACCCCACCAGCGCGCACCGTCCGGCAGCAGCCGGGTCACGGTGAGCAGCACGCCGTAGACGCCCAGTTTCACCATGGCGGCGCTCATCGCGGCCGAGACGTGGCCGGGGGCCTGCGGGTGGGCGCGGGGCAGCCAGACATGCAGGGGCACCAGCCCTGCCTTGGTGGCGAAGCCGAGGGTCAGTAGCACGAAGGCCAGGCCCGCGGCGCGCGGCGAGAGGCCGCTCCGGGCGATCTGGTCGAAGCCGGTGCCTCCCGCGGCCGAGGCGAGCACACTCAGTCCGGCCAGCACGCCGAGGAAGCTGAGATGGGTCATCACGGCGTAGCGCAGACCGGCCGAGCGGACGCCCGGGCGGCTCGCGTGCTCGCACAGGACCAGCACCGTCGAGGCCGCCGCCATCAGTTCCCAGGCCAGCAGGAACGCCACCACGTCGCCCGCCGCCGGGACCAGTTGCATGCCGAGCAGGAAGAGCACGAAGGCGCTCCAAGCGGTCCGCGACCCGGCGGCACCGTGCGCATAGCCGATGCCGAAGAGCGCCGTCAGCGCCCCGACCACCCCGGCGATCACGACGAACAGCCCACCGAGCCGGTCCGGGGCCAGGGAGAGCGCCTGTACCTGGGCGTCCGCCAGAGCCACCAGCGGCAGGCTCAGCCTCCCGGTCGCTCCGCCGAGGGCCTGTGCGCCGGTCCAGGCTCCGGCCAGACCGAGCAGCCCGGCCAGGCCTCCCGCCGCCTGGTTGCGGCGGTGCGCCGGCGCGGTCAGCGCCGCGGCCACGCCCAGCCCCGCCAGCACGAGCTGCGCCGTCAGGCCGGTGGCGACACCGCTCATCGACCGGTCACCCTGCGCAGGGCGGCCACGATCAGATCGGGCTCCGGGGGGCACCCGGGCACGTCCAGGTCCACCGGCACGACGTCCGCGACGGCCCCGGCCACGCCGTGGCCCCCGGCGAACGCGCCGCAGGTGAGGGCGCAGTCGCCCACGGCCAGCACCAGGTGCGGTCGTGGAGTGGCTTCCACGGTGCGACGCAACGGCTCACGCATGTTGTGGGTGACCACTCCGGTGACCAGCACGACGTCCGCATGGCGGGGTGAGGCGACCAGACGGGCGCCGTACCGCTCGGCGTCGTACACCGGGCCGAAGGCCGCGCCCACCTCGATCTCGCAGCCGTTGCAGGAGCCTGCATCGACATGGCGCACCTGCACGCTGCCGCGCAGGCTCGGCGCTGCCGCCAAAATGCCGTCGGGCGCCGGCGGCGCCTCTTCGGCCACCCTCCCGGCGGCCCGGATCAGCCGGGCCAGTCGCCACGGATTCACGGGGCGTCGTCCGGCGGGTCGAGGGCGGCGGTGAGTTCCTGGTTGTCGCTGAGCACCTGGCGAAGGACGAGGCGAGCAGACAGCAAGAGGTCACGGGTGTGCGGTGCGAGAACGGAATAGACCACCTCCCCGCCGACGCGCCGCTGGCGCACCAGCCCGGTGCGGCGCAGGACGGCGAGGTGCTGGGACAGTCCGGTCTGCTCCACCTCGATCAGCTCACGCAGTTCGTGCACGGCATGGTCGCGCTCGCTGAGCAGTTCCAGCACCCGGATCCGCACCGGGTGTCCGAGGGTGCGGAACAGCTCGGCCTTGGCCTCGTAGAGCGGGACCTGCACGACTGCCCTCTCCCCTTTGGATTGCCAACTTGCGCAGGTTCGCATATTCGAATCCTTGACGCAAGCGTGCCCGTCGGATCCGCCCTCTAGGCTGACCGGGTGACGCCACGATGAGCGCGAGGCCGGCGGGGGAAGGCCTGGCGGCAGCCGACGCGCTGCTCGCCCGCAGACAGAACCCCAAGTGGGTGAGCCTGTCCTGGGTCACCCTGCGCCCGTTGATCTCCTCGATCAACCAGCTGTTGATCGGCCAGTCGGCCACGCTGATCCCGCAGCTGCGCTCCTACTGGGCCGACCAGGTCGTGCCCGCTCCGCCGCTGCGCATCGTCGAGCGGCGGGCCGCGGAGTCGTTCGTACTGCTCGGCGACACCGGTGAGCAGGACCGCTCCCAGTACATCGTGGCGCCGGTGCTTCGCCGGGTGGTCGAGCGCGACCAGCCCGCCTTCGGCGTCATCTGCAGCGACGTGATCTACCCCTCGGGGGACGTGAACGACTACGTGCACGGTCTCTATCTGCCCTATGGCCCCACCCCGCCGGAGGACCCGGCGCCGGGAACGAACCCCTCTCGACTGGAACACCTTGACCTGTATGCGATCCCCGGCAACCACGACTGGCACGACGGGCTGAGCGGCTTCATGCAGCACTTCTGCGGCACGGCGGGGTTGGATCGGGCTCAGCTGGGCTGGCCGGAGCGGGCCGGATCCGCCGGGGCTCAATGGGTCGAAGGAATCCGCCGGATGCTACTGCGCCGTCCGGACGTGTTCCGCAGGCAACCGCTCTGGCGTGGCGCCCCCGGCGAGCCGCACACCGCCCCGCTCGATCTGCCCGAGCTGCGCGCCTTGCGCGGCGACCCCACGGGCCAGCCCGGTTCGTACTTCGCGATCCAGATGCGCGACCTGCTGGTGGTCGCGATCGACACCGGCGTCGGGCTGGGCGGGGGCGACTCGGCGATCGACGCCCACCAGGGGTACTGGCTCGACCAGGTCTCCCGGCGCCCGGGGCCGAAGCTTCTGCTCACCGGAAACCCGTTGCTGGTCAACGCCGAATGGCACCAGTGCGCGATCAGCGAGCCCGACCCGTCGTGGCGCGGCGAGCGCACCGGCTACCGCTCCGTGAACGAGATCGTCGCCGACCCTGCGCTCGGGTACGTGGCGGTGATCGGCGGCGACATCCACAACTTCCAGCACTACCGGGTGCCGGACGACGGCACCCGCGGCACCGGTGGCGGGGTGCGCGTCGTGCACCACCTTGTCTCCGGCGGCGGCGGCGCTTACATGAGTGCCACCCACCCGGTCCGGGTGGTGCAGAAGATGCGTGAGCAGGCGATGCGTGAGCAGGCGGCGCCCGAGGCCGAGCGAGTCGAGGCCCAGAACGCGCGGCGCGGCGGACCGCCCTCACTGGAGACCCCCGCGGCGCAGACCCCTCCGGCGGCCACGAGGTCATCGGAACGGGTCAGCGCACTGCCGGAGACGATGATCCCCACCCCGGTGGACTCGCTGCGCCACTTCGCCAGCCTGTTGCTGCCGAAGGTCTGGCGGATCGAGCGGGTGCTGATCGCGTTCCTGCTCGGCGTGGGCGCGGGTGTGACGGCGGATCTGCTGTGGGACGGCCCGGGCGGCGGTCACGCCGGCGCACGCCTCAGCTGGTCGGCCGCGGTCCTGGCCCTCGGCGTGACCGGCCGCTCGGTGATGCCGAGTGAATGGCTGCGCCGCCCCGGGTTCCCGGTCGAGGCCTACCGCGCCCTGCTGGTTGGCGCCGCCGGTCTGGCCGGGGTGGTGGCGGCGTTCGCGGTGACCTGGCTCGATCCGACGCACGGACGCCGCCACCTCGCCGGGTGGGCAGCACTCACCCTGGGCGGTGCCCTGGTGGCCTGGCTGATGCGCCGCACGGGGTGGTGGCGTGACCCGGCCTGGCTGCAGGAACGCCTCGAACGAGACACCATGGTGCTGTTCTACGTGGTCTGGGCGGCAGCGGCCGCGGCCGCGGTGGGCCTGGGCCGGTTGGCGCTGGCCGGCGCCTCGCTGCCCCCGACGGTGGCCGGGCTGCCGTCGTCCGGTCTGTGGCTGGTCCCGCTGGCGGTGGTTCTGGGGGTGGGCCTGCTCGGCGTGGTCAGTTACGTCTGGGTGCGTCCGGCCGTGCCCGGAGGGTCGGTGTGGTTGCGCTGGGCGTTGCCCGTGGGCATGGCGGTGCAGGCCGTGGCCGCACTGATCTGTGCGACCTACGTGCTCTACCCCGAGGCGCCCACCCTGCCCTGGGCGGTGGTGTGCGGTGCGTTGGCCTTCCCGCTGGCGATCGCCTCCGGAGGGCTGATCGCGGTGCTGGGATTGCGTGCGGTCTGCGCGACCTCGGGAGAGCGCTCGGCCGCGCGCTGGGGCGAGCTGGGCCACATCGGGCCGCCGGCGATCGGGGTGGCCGTGGCCCTGCTGATCGGCGTGCAGGTGGAAGCGGGCCGGGAGAACTGGGCCCTCGGCGCCCGTATCGCCATGGTGGTGCAGGGAGGAACCGCGCTGATCGCGGCGCTGGTCCTGGCCCGTTCCTGGCTCACCCGGCGGACCACCGCCGAGCCGCTGACGGGCGTGGCCGTGCTTGCTGTCGGCGCCGGCCTGCTCGCCGTGAGTCAGCTCGCCTCCGCCCGCTGGCTCGGTGGCGCATCACTGTCGGCCACCTACCGGGTGCAGCTCGGCACGCAACTGACCATGGTCACCGTCGTCCTGATGATCTTCGTGATCGACGCCCTGCGCCGACGCGACCGGGGCCTGTCCAGTTACCGGCCCCTCACCGCGACCGCTGTGCTCGGGCTCGGGGCAGCGATCTGGCTGCTCGACCTGCGCTACGGCTGGATCGTGCGGTCGGCCGTCGCGGCGGTGGTGATCGTGCTGCTGATCGTGGTCGGTCTGGTGCTGATGCACCTGACCTACCTGAGCGCCTACACGCTGCTGATCGACCGCCAGGCGCACCGCGATCACGAGGAGTTGCTCACCCCCGAGGAGGCCCGTCGGTTCCTGGCCTGGCGGATCGACCCGCGGACCGCGCCGCAGCTGCCCATCACCCGGCAGCGCAGGGCGAAGATCGTCTTCCCGTCCACGGACAAACCGCAGGGGCCGATCCAGGCGAAGGCGTCCGAGGTCTTCGACAGCGACGAACCGCCGTTCTGGAAGAACTTCCTGATGGTACGCACCGAGCCGGGGCGGCTCTCGATCGACGTCTACGTGGTCCGCGGTGACGCCGCGATCTCGGACGACGCGGTGCCGCGCGCAGCCATCGTGGTGCCGCTCAGCTCCTGATTCGCTACTGCCGCTCTGCGCGGTCGCGGTACAGCCGTCGCGCCGCTTTCGACCGGATCCTCAGGAGCCGTTCGGCCTCGCCGCGGGCGATCGGGTCGCCCCGCCGCTCCTGGAAATCCAGCTCCCGCCGGAGCTTGTGGTAGCTGGCCATCCGACGGCCGTCGAGCGCCCCCGCGTCCACTGCGGCGGTGACCGCACAGTCCGGCTCCAGTTCGTGCCGGCAGTCGGCAAACCGGCACCCGGCTGCGAGGGCCTCGACGTCGGCGAACGTGGCGGCGAGACCCTCCCCACCGGACAGCGCGAGGCTGCGCAGGCCAGGGGTGTCGATGACGACACCGCCGGTAGGGACAGCCAGAAGTCTCCGAACGCTGGTCGTGTGGCGGCCACGCCGGTCGCCGTGGCGAACATCTGCCACGGCCAGCCGCTCCTCGCCCAGCAGCCAGTTCACCAGAGACGACTTGCCGGCGCCCGAGGGACCCAGGAGCACCGCCGTCCGGCACGGGAGCAGCGCCTGCGCGACCTGATCCATGCCCTCACCGGTGACCGTGCTCGTGGCGATGATGTCCACGCCGACCAGTCGCGTGCGCAGCTGCGCGACCAGCCCCGCATCGGCCAGATCCAGTTTCGTGAGGAGCACCACGGGCTGGGCGCCGCTGTCCCAGGCCACGACGGTCTCCCGCTCGACCCGCGCAGCCGACACCCGGTCTGCGGGCGCCGCGATGAACACGAGGTCGATGTTCGCGGCCAGGATCTGGGTCATACCCTCCGGATCGCGGCGGGTCAGCTGGGACCAGCGGGGCGCGACAGCCTCCACCAGCAGGTCGCTCCCTCGCCAGCGGGCACCGACCCAGTCGCCGACCGCCACCGCGGCCGTGGAACGAGCCGCATGGTCGCCATCGGCGAGCGCCAGCACACACTCGCCCCGCTCGACGCGCACGACACGGCCAGTGAGCGCGCCGTCCGCGAGCCTGGCCAAGCCGGCTTCCACCCGGCTGTCCCAGCCGAGCGAGGTCAGCGCAGGGACAGCGTGATCAGCAGGTGCACCGTGATCGACCACGCGAGGCTCTCCTTGTGTCGCGGGTACCCTCCCCACCGAGGGCGCCGACACCTGTGCGGAACCCACCCAGGCGGTCATGTCCTCTTCGGCGCGCAGTGCGGCTGGCGGTCAGGCGACGATGGAGATCACGATGCGTGAAAACGGCTGTGATAGCAACCGATTTCCTTCAACGTGATCTCCATCGTCGAGGCACGACCTGGCCGGGACGGGGCGCCACCGAGCGCGCGCTGGCAGTGCACGAGCTGGCGGTGCGCGCGCCACCTCAGCTGGTGACGTCCTTGCCGGCGAACCGGGCCCAGGCGGCGAGCCAGAACACACCGGCGTAGACGGCGTCCACCCACAGGCCGCGCTGCATCGCGTCCCAGGCGATCGGGTCACGCAGCACGTCGGCGAAGGAGAGCCACTCGTGCACGATCAGCCACGGGTGCAGCCACGCCAATTGGGGCACGGCGTCCAGGATCCAGGACAGAATGGTGAAGATCATCAGGGCGATGGCGGCAGCGATCGGCTGCTCGGTGAGAGTGGAGATGAACAGGCCCACCGCGGCCAGCCCGGCCAGTCCCGCGGCGAGGTAGAGGCACACCAGGGTCAGCCGCCACACCGCTGCCCCGGTGCCGATCTGACTGCCGGACAGGGTGGTCATGGGCCCGGCGCCGAAGATGGCGATCCCCACCGCGGCGCCCGGAACGGCCACTGTCAGCACCGCCCACAATGCCCCCACGCACAGCGAGGCGTACTTGACCGCGAGCAGTCGAGCCCGCCCCACCGGAACGGTGAGCAGATAGCGCAGGGTGCCGATGTTCGCCTCCCCCGCGATGGCATCGCCGCTCACCATGGCGACGGCGAGCGGCAGGAACATCGCGATCTCCACGCTGAGCGCGGCCAAGGGCACGAACAACCCGTTGGAGGTGATCGAGCCGAGGAAGTCGGGGCCATGGCCCTCGTCCGGCGAGGACATCTTCACCGCGATCGCCATGATCACCGGAACGATGGCCAGCACCACCAGCCCGGCCTGATTGCGGCGGCGGCCCGCCATCAGGCGCAGCTCGGAGCGGAAGAGACGGGTGGAGAGCCCCCGCATCTGCGGTGGTTGTGGTGGCGCGCTCAGCTCAACCGCTGACATCGAAACCCTCTCCGGTGAGCGAGACGAACAGGTCTTCCAGGCTCGGTCGGGTCACCGCGAAACCGCTGACGCCAACCCCGGCATGCACCAGTGCGGCCACGATCTTGTCCGGGGCGACCTCGCCAGGCGTGCCGCGGACAACGCCGCCGGCCGCGACGACCTCGCTCACCCCGAGCTCGGTCAGCACCCGCGCGGCCTCCTCGGGCTGAGAGGTCTGCACCTGGCAGGTGCTCTGCCCCGCGCCGCGAACCTCGCCCACGCTGCCCTGCGCCACCAACCTGCCCTCCCGCATCACCCCGAGGTGGGTGCAGATCTGCTCCACCTCGGCCAGCAGGTGACTCGACACCAGCACCGTCGCGCCGTCGGCGGCGAGCGAGCCGATCAGTGATCGCACCTCACGGGTGCCCTGCGGGTCCAGCCCGTTGGTCGGCTCGTCCAGCACCAGCAGGTCACGGGGCATCAGCAGTGCAGCCGCGATCGCCAGTCGCTGCCGCATACCGAGCGAATAGGCCCGATACCGCTTGCCGGCAGCCGCGAGGAGGCCCACCCGGTCCAACGCCGCATCGATCCGCTGCCCGGCGGTCCGCGGGTCGGCAAAGCGGTCGGCGGCATCCAGCCGGGCCAAGTTGGCCCGGCCCGACAGATAGGGGTGGAACGCCGGTCCCTCGACCAGCGCTCCAACCCGGGGCAGCGCCGTCCGAGCCTGCTGCGGAATGGGCAGCCCGAGCACCGCCCGCTCCCCCGACGTCGGCTCGATCAGGCCGAGCAGCATCCGGATCGTCGTCGTCTTGCCCGATCCGTTGGGGCCGAGGAACCCGTACACCGACCCGGTGGGCACCTGCAGGTCGAGGGCGTCCACGGCCGTCTGGCTTCCGAAGCGTTTGGTCAGGGCGGAGGTGCTGACCGCCCAGGCCGGCTCGCTCACCTGTTGCCGAGGGCCGCGTAGAGGCCCTGCGGCTCGACGGCGCCGACGGCGACCCGGCCGTCGTCGGTGAGCAGTACCGAGAACAGGGTGCCGTTCAGCAGCCGTCCGGTTCCCCAGCTGCCCGACACCGTCGGCAGGGAGGACAACATTCCCTGCAGCTGCGCCAGCTGGTCGCCGCCCGAGGAGCTGCTCTGGTCGGCGGACGGCGTGGGCATGGTGGCAACCACGACGGTCGACCAGCCGGTACCCACCACGCGGGGCTGGGCAGCATCCTTGGCGGCCTCACCCGGGGTGCCCCCGGAGACCGCCCCGGGCTTCTCTCCGGCCGTCGGCGTCTTGCCCTCGGTGACCGTGGTTCCCGGCGGCGGGGTGAAGGTGAACTGGCGAGCCTCGGGCACGGTGAAGTCGACGTTGGTGAAGCCGACCTCGAAGGCCGGGTCGCTGATCCGGGTGGAGAACACCTGGACGCGCAGCGGAACCCGCTGTTCGCCGTCCACGGCGATCGTCACCGACTTGACCAGCGAGCCGGGCTGACGCGGGGTCAGCACCAACTCGTAGGCGGCGCGGCCGGCCACGGTCGTGGTGCCCGGGGAGGTGACGACGGTGGTCGGGTCAAGTGCCTCCAGGGCGCGGGTGGCCGCCTCCTGCGGGGTCTTCGGCAGGTCGGACGGCGTCGGCATCGGGCTGTGCCCGGTCGCCGCACCCTCGGCCGGCGCGGTGTAGTGGGTGGCCGTCTTGGTCTGGCTCGACCACAGCCAGACGTCCTTGCCGTTGGTCACGATGTCGGACTCGCCCATCGCGCCGAGCAGCGCCAGCCGGGCCTTGTCCGGCCCGGCGTACCAGACCCGCCAGGTGTGCGAGCCGGTGATCGTCGAACTGAGTTCGGAGGACCCCCCGCCCCCGGCGCCCGGGATCGCGATGTCGGGCAGTCCGAGGTTGGAGGTCTGCACCACGGTGCCGGACAGCCCGGCCAGGCGCGCCTGCTGCACATCGGCCAGCAACTCGGCCGGGGTGCGCGGCCCGAGGGTCGAGTCGGCGCTGGCGGTCCCGGACAGGCTCACCGCGAGAGTGGCGGCGGCAGTGAGCGCGACGGCGGCCGAGGGGGCCGCCCAGCGCAGGCGAGGATGGTCGGTGAAGATGCTCATGACCCCATCGTGCACCCCGGGGCTGAACGCCTCCTGAAGGTGACCCGGAGGAGGGCGGTCGAGGTGTCATCGTGGGGTCGTGCGACTTCTGATCGTCGAGGACGAGCGAGCGATGGCCGAGGCCCTGCGCAAGGGACTGGGCGCCGAGGGGTTCGTGGTCGACCTCGCCTCCGACGGGCCGGCTGGTCTCGAGGCGGCGAGGTTCGGCGGCTACGACGCGATAGTGCTCGATGTGATGCTTCCCGGCATGTCGGGTTATACCGTCGTTCGCACCCTGCGCGAGGAATCCAACTGGGTGCCCGTGTTGATGCTCTCGGCCAAGGACGGTGAGTACGACCAGGCCGACGGCCTGGACTACGGCGCCGACGATTACCTGACCAAGCCGTTCTCCTTCGTCGTGCTGCTCGCCCGGCTGCGGGCGCTGCTGCGCCGGGATCCGCTCCCCCGCCCGACCACGCTCCGGGCCGGCACGGTGACCCTCGATCCCGCCGCCCGTACGGTGTACCTCGACGGGGGCGAGACCGCCCTCGCGCCACGGGAGTTCGCGGTGCTGCATGAGCTGATGCGGGCCTACCCGGGGGTGGTCTCCAAGGAGGACCTGGTCGACGCCGTCTGGGGATCAGCGCTGGACAACGACGTGAACATCGTCGAGGTGTACATCGGGCACCTTCGGCGCAAGATCGGCCGGGACCGGATCGACACGGTCCGCGGGGCCGGGTACCGGTTGCGGCCATGAGCCTGCGTGCCCGGCTGATGGCGGTCGGCCTGATCGGGGTCGCTGTGGCACTCCTCGCCGGCGGCCTCGCCCTGTACCTGGTGATGACCGCCACCCTGAACCGCGCCGTGGACGACGCCGTTCGCACTGCCGCCGTCGAGGTGGGGGTCCTCCTCGACGCGGGTCGGTTGCCGGACCCGGTGCCCGCAGCGGGCGCTCAGTTGATCCAGGTGCTGGACGAGGCGAACCGCGTGGTCACCGGCTCGGTCACTGCCGACCGGCTCAGCCCGCTGGTCGAACCACGCGAGCGGGAGCAGCTGCTCGCCGGGCAGGCGATCACCGTGCCCGGACGCCGCGCCGCGCTGGTCGGCGAGCTGCGGGTGGCCGCCGCCGAGGCAGGCTCGGCCGGTGAGCGGATGCTCGTGATTGCGGCGGTGCCCACGGCCGACGTCGAGACCAGCGGGGCCGTCCTGCGCCGGCTGCTGCTGGTGTTCTTCCCGCTGGTGCTCGCCGGGCTAGGACTGGTCGCCTGGCGGATCATCGGCTCGGCGCTGCGCCCGGTGGAGGACCTTCGCCGCGGCGCGGAGCGGATCGGCGCCCGCGCCATCGGCGTGGGGGTGCCCCGCAGTGGCGCGGCCCCGGACGACGAGCGGCTCGCCGTGCCGGCCACCCGCGACGAGATCAGCGCCCTGTCCACCACTCTGAACGGGATGCTGGACCGGCTGGCCCGCTCCCGGGCCGAGCAGAGGGCATTCGTCGCCGACGCCGCGCACGAGCTGCGCAGCCCGCTGGCCAACATCCGTACCCAGCTGGAAGTGGCTCAGCGCCTGGGCGAGGGCGGCGACCTGCCGGGTGAGCTGCTGCCCGAGGTGGAGCGCCTGTCCGGCATCGTCGAGGACCTGCTGACCCTGGCCCGCGCCGGCGACACCCCGCCGCGACCCACCGAGTCGATCGACCTGGCCGGTTTCCTGGCCGGGATGGCGGAGCGCTATGCGGCCGCGCGCGTCCCGGTGACGGTCAGCCCGCTGCTGGGGCCCCTGACCGCCTGCATGCCGCGGGGCGACCTGGTGCGGGCGGTGGCCAATCTGGCCGACAACGCGGTCCGGCACGCGTCGTCCGCCGTGGTGCTCGGCGCCGTGAGCAGCGGGGCCGGCGTCGAGATCACGGTGAGCGACGACGGGCACGGGATCGCGCCGTCCGAGCGGGAGCGAGTGTTCGACCGGTTCGCCCGCCTCGACGAGGCCCGGGCCAGGGACGGCGGCGGCAGCGGGCTCGGGCTGGCCATCGCGCTGGCCCTGGTCCGCCGTGGCGGTGGCGAGATCCGGCTCGAGGACGCCGGTCCCGGTCTGCGGGCCGTCATCAGCCTGCCGGCTGCGCCAGACTGAAGCATGAGCTCGATGCCGCCCTGGGGCACTCCCCCGGTGTCCGAACCGCCGTCCGCCCCCGCTGCCCCCGCTGCCTCAGCCGGCCGCGCACGGGCGACCGGGGGTTCCTCCCCCGAGTTGTATCTGCTGGTGGTCGAGCAGCAGACGGGCAGCGGCGAGAGCATGATCTGGCGGGTCGATCCTGATCCGATCCCGGTGCATCCCGGGTCGACCCGGCGCCAGGCGCAGGACGCCGCCGCGCATCTGGCCCACACGTTCCGGCCGAACCACCCCTGGAACCAGGGGGAGCGCGTAGTGCTCCGGCTCACCCCCGACAGCTACCTGGTGATCGTTCCGGGCTCAACGAAGACATTCCACTTCCGGGTCAGCGTGGCCGAGCTGGCCTAGCGGTTCAGCGATTCGGCCAGGGCCCGGCAGGCGATCTGGACCGGGTCCCAGGCCGGGGAGAACGGCGGGGCGTAGGCCAGGTCGAGATAGGCGAACTCGCCGACGGTCATTCCGGCGAACAGGGCGGCGGCCGCGGTGTCGATCCGTTTGGCGGCACCCGGTCCCCCGGTGAGTTGGCACCCCAGGAGGCGGTCGTCCTGCCGGTCGGCGAGCACCCAGATGCTCATCGGGCTGGCCTGCGGCATGTAGCCGGAGGTGGTGGTCGAGTCCAGCCGCTGCTCCACCACGGCCAGGCCCAGCAGCCCAGTGGCCTGGGCGGGCAGCAGACCGGTGCGGGCCACCTCGACCTCACCGGCCCGGGTGATCGCCGTGCCCACCATCCCGGGGAACCGGGCCGAGCCGCCGCCGATGTTCGTGCCGGCCACCCGGCCGCACTTGTTGGCGTGGGTGCCCAGCGGTACGAACAACGGCCGGCCGAGTAGTCGATCCTGGACCGCGGTGCAGTCGCCGGCCGCCCAGACGCCGGCCGCGAGCTGCTGCCGGTCGTCGGGGACCAGGGCTCCCCCGGCCTGCCGGTCACCGACTGGCAGGCCGGCTCCGGTCGCGAGCTCCACCCGGGGCCGGACCCCGAGTCCGAGGGCGACCACATCGGCCGGGTACTCCTGGCCGCCCAGGCACACGGCCCGAACGCGTCCGTCGCGGCCGGTCTCGATCTCGCCGACCTCGGTGCCGGTGAGCACCTCGACGCCGAGCGCCTCCAGTCCCCGCTGGACGGCGAACGCCGTCTGCGGTTCGAGGGCGGCGGACATCACCTGGGTGCCACGGGTGACCAGCCGGGTGGCGATCCCCCGGCGGGCGAACGCCTCGGCCGCCTCGACCCCGATGAACCCGCCTCCGATCACGAGCGCCGTCGCCGGACTCTCGGCGATCAGACGCACCCAGGTGGCGCCGTCGTCGAGGGTCTTCACCGGCAGCACCGCGGCGCCGGGGTGGGCCCAGTCCGGAACCACCGGCGCCGCGCCGGTGGCCAGCAGCAGCTCGTCGAAGTCGAGGTGGACAGTGCTGGCGCCGTCGAGATCGCGCACCTCGCACCGGCGGGCGTCCAGATCCAGCGCCGTCACCCGGTGCCGCAGTCGCAGGTCGATGCCGGCCGCCCGATGCTCCGCCGCTGTCCGGGCGACCAGCTGATCGCCGTCGGCGACGTCACCGGCCATCCAGTACGGGATCCCGCAGGCGCTGTAGGAGGTGTGCGTGCCGGCGTCGAGCACGATCACCTCGAGCGGCCGCCCGGCGGCTCTGGCGGTGCGCAGGGCCTGGTGTGCGCCCGACATGCCGGCGGCGTCGGCGCCGATCACGACGAGCCGGGTGGGGCTGGGCTGAGGCATAGGCCAACCTAACAGCGGCCCGGATCCAGGAACGGCTGATACATCAGGAGGGCGTGGTTGACCGCCACCGGTTGGTCGTCGAGCAGTGCGCCGTCCAGGGTGCGCACCCGACGCCGAATCTCGTTGTGCCGCAGGAAGACGCCTGGCGCCTCGTTGGTCATGCTGTGCCATGCCTCGTAGATCTCGAAGCCGACCCGGGGCGGTCGATCCACCTGCCAGGTTCCGACGAGTTCGGCACCGACCACCCCGACCTGCAGCCGGTAGCCGTCCAGCGTCCGGTTCTCGATCTGCAGATCCAGGGCCGGGTAGGCACAGGTCGCGCCGGAGCCGAAGGGCTGCGTCCGTGCGGCGTCGGGGAAGACGTCGTAGCTGTGCCGCCACCGCTCGACCACGTCCAGCGGCGTGTGCAGAGTCAGCCAGTAGAGCAGGTTCGTGAGTTGGCACAGCCCGCCGCCGATGCCTTCGGTCAGCCTCCCCTGGGCCAGCACGACTCCGTCCAGATAGCCGCGCCGAGCACTGGGTCTGCCCACCCGGCGCCAGAAGGACAGCCGCTGCCCCGGGCGCAGCACCACGCCGTCCAGCCGCGCCGTCGCCAGCCTCAGGTTCACCGCCTTGTTGCGTTGGAGCCGTTCCTCCACCCCGGCGAGTCGACGCATCACCGGCGTCCGATGAGTCATGACGACGAACGGGAACCCCCCGGCGGGTTGGACCTCCAGATCGAGGGCGGCGCCGCATCGGTGCCATTGCCATTCGCGCCGCACCCTGCGCACGGACGGGCCCGCCAGACGGCGCAGCGACTGCTCCGCAGCGTTCATGCCTCCTCGACGCCCCATCGACCAGCCCGGTTGACGCAGCCCGCGGAGTGACCTGTTGCATTCGGCTGATCGGCAGCCGATCCCCAACCCGGGGGTACTGTCCGGAGGAGTCGCCCAGGAGGCCCGCGATGCAAGCTGCAGTGCCCAAGATCGGTCCGTCGACCATCCTTCAAGCACCTCTGCGGTACGTGACGGCAGGATTCGCGATGACCGCCGGCTTCTCTTACGTACTCGAGGCGGAGGACCAGTTCCACCGGGCGGTCTGGTACGGGCTGCTGTTCGCCGTGCTGACCAGCGCCTGGTTCATCGTCGGGTCATTCCTCACCGCTGCCGACACGGTCGCCACCTGGTGGAGCGCGGCGGCGGTCGCCACGAGCAGCTTCGCACTGTGGCTGCTGGGCCGGCTCGCGCCGGCGCCGGTGAACATCGACGACGTCGGAGACCTGAGCGCGCCCCTGACCCAGGTCCGGCTCGCCCTGGCTCTCATCGTCCTTGGCCTGGCCGCGGTCGTTCTGCTCGGCCTGACCACGGACCGCCCTCCCATCGGTGCGCGCCTGGCCGGCTCGGCCCTGCCCCTCGGCGTCGCGGCTCTCGCGGTCGGCCTCCTGGTGACGCTGCTGGCGGCCGACGCGCAGTCGTTCTTCGCCGAGGGCGAGCACCGCTCCCTCGCCCCGATCTCAGCGCGGTGACCTCGCCAGCCGGCGCCAGAGCCAGCCGGTGCTGCGTTCCTGCCCAGTCATCACACAGTCGAGCATGTTCGCGTTCTGCACGGTGAGCGTCATCCGGCGTCGTGCTGCCGGCGTTTCCGGCGAAGAGCACCCGGTCACCCTGCTCCAACGGCAGGTCGGCATCAGGCAGCAGGGTGTGGACCCCCGACCGGTCCAGCATCAGGGCCAGGACCGGCAGCGTGGCCTGCCGGTCGCCGCTGTCGCGCAGGACGACGCCCAGGCGCACGGTCCGGGAATGCCCCACCACGTGATGCACTGCTGAGGCCTGGGCCGTGTCGATGGTCAACCCCCAGATCGGCGGCACCCGCCCCTTCCCCAGGTGCTCCAGGCGGTCGGTCAGTTGCGCGCACCAGGGCTGGCTCCGGTCACGGACCTCATGCGTGAAGCGGTTGAGCAGCGGGGTGACCAGGGTCGCCACGCATTCCTCGGCGACGATCGTGATGGCCACCATGGCGAAGCCGGACTCGAAGCCGGACTCGAAGGCGTCGAAGAGGAGCGTGTTCGCCTCCTCGTTCTGGCGGGTCACCACGAAGATCGTCGGGTGGAGTTCCTTGGCGCTCATGGCGATCGACAGATTGTCCACATCGCTGTCGGTCGCTGCGACGATGCCGTCTGCGGTGGCGATCCCAGCCGCGGTAAGGGTAGCGGCGTCGCTGCCCCGGGCGGCGAGCGTCTCGACGATGCGCTGCCCGGCGTTCGTTATGTGTGGCGCGACGTCCCTCAGTTGCCCTTGACCATCGAGCGTCGCAGGTCGGCGTTGAGCTGGGAGATCACGTCGAGCGGGATCTCCTTGGGGCACGCGTCGGCGCAGGCGCCGACGTTGGTGCAGCCGCCGAAGCCCTCGAAGTCGTGCTGGCTGAGCATCCGCACGACGCGGGCGTCGCGTTCGGGTTGACCCTGCGGCAACTCACCGAGATGGGTGACCTTGGCACCCAGGAAGAGCATCGCTGCCGCGTTCGGGCACGCCGCCACACAGGCGCCGCAGCCGATACAGGTAGCGGCGTCGAAGGCACGGTCGGCCCTCTTCTTGGACACCGGGGCTGCATGCGCCTCGGGCGCCGAACCGGTGTTGATCGAGATGTACCCGCCGGACTGGATGATCCGGTCCAGGGCGCTGCGGTCGACCACGAGGTCCCGCAGCACGGGGAAGGCGTTCGCCCGCCACGGCTCGATGGTGATCGTGTCGCCGTCGGAGAACGAGCGCATGTGCAACTGGCAGGTGGTGGTCACCTCCGGCCCGTGCGGGTTGCCGTTGATCACGATGCCACAGGATCCGCAGATGCCCTCGCGGCAGTCGCTGTCGAACGCGACCGGCTCCTCGCCACGGCCGGCGAGCTCCTCGTTGAGGACGTCGAGCATCTCCAGGAAGGACATGTCCGGGGACACGTCGTCCTGCTGGTAGGTGACCATCGACCCCGCCGCGCCGGGCCCGGCCTGGCGCCAGATCTTGAGGGTGATCTTCACTTGTAGCTCCGCTGCTTCATCTCGACGAACTCGTAGACAAGATCTTCCTTGTGCAGCACCGGAGGTGCATCCTCTCCGCCCCACTCCCAGGCGGCCACGTAGGCATACACGTCGTCGTGGCGCAGCGCCTCGCCGTCCTCGGTCTGCGACTCGGCCCGGAAGTGCCCGCCGCAGGACTCGCGCCGATGCAACGCGTCGATGCACATCAGCTCGCCGAGCTCGATCAGGTCGGCCACCCGGCCGGCCCGCTCCAGCGACTGGTTCACCTGGTCGTTGCCGCCGAGCACCCGCAGGTTGCTCCAGAACTCCTTGCGCAGTTCGCGGATCCGGCGGATGGCCTCGGTCAGCCCCTCCTCGGAGCGCTCCATGCCGCAGTACTCCCACATGATGTGGCCGAGCTCGCGGTGGAAGGAGTCGACGGTACGGGTGCCGTTGCAGGAGAGGAAGTGCTGGACCCGCTCAGTGACCGAGGTCCGGGCCTCGACCACCTCCGGGGCGTCCTGCGCCACGGCCGGGTAGGGGCCGGAGGCGAGGTAGTCGCGGATCGTGTTCGGCAGCACGAAGTAGCCGTCAGCCAGGCCCTGCATCAGGGCCGAGGCGCCGAGCCGGTTGGCCCCATGGTCGGAGAAGTTGGCCTCACCGGTGACGAACAGGCCCGGGATGCTCGACTGCAGGTCGTAGTCCACCCACAGCCCGCCCATCGTGTAGTGCACGGCGGGGTAGATCCGCATCGGCGTCTCGTAGGGGTTCTCCCCGGTGATCCGCGCGTACATGTCGAACAGGTTGCCGTACTTGGCCTCCACGGCCGCACGGCCCATCCGCTTGATCGCGTCGGTGAAGTCCAGGTACACGCCGAGCCCGCCGGGGCCGACACCCTTGCCGTCGTCGCACTGGTACTTGGCGGCACGGGAGGCGATGTCGCGCGGCACCAGGTTGCCGAACGCAGGGTAGATCCGCTCCAGGTAGTAGTCCCGGTCGGCATCGGGGATCTGCCGCGGGTCCTTGTCCTTGTCCTTGGCGTCCTTGGGCACCCAGATCCGGCCGTCGTTGCGCAACGACTCGCTCATCAGGGTGAGCTTGCTCTGGTGGTCGCCGGAGACCGGGATGCAGGTCGGGTGGATCTGCGTGTAACAGGGGTTGCCGAAGTAGGCGCCCTTGCGGTGGGCCCGCCAGGTGGCGGTGGTGTTGCAGCCCATCGCGTTGGTGGACAGGAAGAACACGTTGCCGTACCCGCCCGAGGCGAGCACCACGGCGTCCGCCAGGTGGGTCTCGATCTCGCCGGAGACCATGTCGCGCACGACCACCCCGCGCGCCCGCCCGTCGACCACGATCAGTTCGAGCATCTCGTGCCGCGTGTACATCTCCACGCTGCCCTCGGCGATCTGCCGCTCGAGCGCCTGGTAGGCGCCGATCAGCAGCTGCTGGCCGGTCTGGCCGCGGGCGTAGAACGTGCGCGAGACCTGGACGCCGCCGAAGGAGCGGTTGTCGAGCAGGCCGCCGTACTCGCGGGCGAAGGGCACGCCCTGGGCCACGCACTGGTCGATGATCCGGGTGCTGACCTCGGCCAGGCGGTAGACGTTCGACTCGCGGGCGCGGTAGTCACCACCCTTGACCGTGTCGTAGAACAAGCGGAAGACGGAGTCGCCGTCCTCCTTGTAGTTCTTGGCCGCGTTGATGCCGCCCTGGGCGGCGATCGAGTGCGCCCGGCGCGGGGAGTCCTGGTAGCAGAAGGACTTCACGTGGTAGCCGGCCTCGCCCAGGGTGGCCCCGGCCGAGGCGCCGGCCAGCCCGGTACCAATGATGATCACCGAGAGTTTGCGGCGGTTGGCCGGGTTGACCAACTTGGCCTCGAAGCGGCGCGTCGACCAGCGCTGCTCGATCGGGCCGCCGGGGGCCTTGGTGTCCTTGATCGGCTCGCCCTGGCGATAGAAGCCGCCGATGAGGTCGTCAGGCATGAGATCGCAACCCTTACTTCACGAGGCCGGAGAGGATGGCCAGCGGCGGCAGGGCGAAGCCCACCACCACCAGCGCGGCGATGAAGGCCGCCGCGGTCTTGGCATTACGGCGGGCCGTCGGGGAATTGGTCCAGCCCAGGGTCTGCGCGCCGCTCCACACCCCGTGCTGCAGGTGCAGGCCGAGTGCGGCCAGGGCCAACAGGTAGATCAGGACGACCCACCACAGCTGGAAACTGGCCACCACCAACCGATACGGGCTGTCGGCGATCTCGGAGGCGGTGACATCCGAGTTGAAATTGATCTTGTTCGTGGTGAACTGCACCAGGTGGAAGATCAGGAACAGCAGCAGCGTCACCCCACCCCAGCGCATCGCCTTGGAGCGGAACGCCGCCGAGCCCGCCTGGCGGACGGCGTAGCGCTGGCTCCGCGCCCCGCTCGCCTTGGTCCACAGGTAGAAGGCCGAGTAGGCGTGCCCGATCAGGCTGGCCACCAGCAGCGCCCGGAAGAGCCAGAGGAAGCCGGAGTACGGCAGGATCGGCTCACCGATGGTGCGCAGGTGATGGGCGTAGGAGTCGAAGGTCTCTTCGCCGGCGAACAGCTTCAGGTTCCCGTACATGTGCATCAGTACGTAGAAGACGAAGAGTGCCCCGGTCACGGCCATGAGGATCTTCATGGCGACCGTCGTCCGCCGCGCCTTGGCGTTCGCGAGGTTCGCAGTCTGAATTGCCACGAGCCTCACCGTAGCGTGTGCGCGAAGTGGGTCGAACGAGGACTGCATCACGTTCGCGCTGGTGTTCGATTCGAGCGACGGGCGGTCGCGCTGAGCGGGACGAAAGGCCGGTGGGGACACTGGCCAACCCCGCGCGGCTGCGCTTCTCCTGAGTCAGCGCGGCGCCCAGTGGCGGAGCGACCGCTCACACCACCCCCGGGTCCGGCAGCACCTCCGCGGGCGTCTGCTCCGGTGGTGGTTCCGCTGCTGCCATCAGCATCGACGATGGAGATCACGATGCGAGGAAGTGGCTGGGATGGCGACCAGTATTCTCCATCGTGATCTCCATCGTGATCTCCCAGCGGACCGCGCGCCGTCAGCCGTCAGCGGGTGGGCTCGTATGGACACTTCTCGGGCTGAGCCGACCCTCGCGGGGCCTGTGTGGACAGTCGCCATCAGGCGGGGCTGACTCGGCCGTCAGGCGGGGCAGACGCGGCCTTCGGTCGGGCCGGCGAGGGACACCCGGGCGACCAGGCGCCGGCTGGGTCAGGAGGCGTTGCGGGTGAGGGCGGCGAGCCGCTCGGCCACGGCGGGCGGGATGACCGAGTCGGGGTCGCGACCCTCGGCCGTGCGGCGCAATGCCTGGCGGGTGCCGACCAGGGCCGAGTACAGCGGCGGGCAGGTCGGGCAGCTCTCGATGTGACGGCGCAGGAAGTCCACGCTGGCCGGGTCGAGCTCGCCGTCCAGGAAGTCACTCACCTGGCTGCGGGCGTCCCAGCAACGCAGGGGCACCCCTCGCAGGGCGTGCCGGCGCTCGTGGCCGCGGCCCAGTTCGGTGATCAGCATCATCCGGCCGCGGCGCACCCGCTGCTTGGCCGCAGCCAGGGTCACCCCCTGGATCTCGGCCACCTGCGGAACGGTCAGCCCCTCCGCGTCGTGCAGCACGACCGCCGCGCGATACGCCACCGGCAGATGCACCAGCGCGTCCTCGAGCTCGGCGCGGGTCTCGGCCCGGGCCACCAGCGCTGCGGCGTCGACGCTGTAGGCGTCGTCACGCCAGGTGCTCTCGACCGCTTCGAGGATCTCCTCCATCGGCTGCTCCCGGTCGCGGCGGGCCCGGTCGACGGCCAGGTGATGCAGGATCCGGTGCAGCCAGGTGGCCGTGGAGGACTCTCCGCGGAAGCTCTCGGCGCGTTCCATGGCGCGGGTCAGGGTCTCCTGAACGAGATCCTCCGCGTCGGCCTGGGTTTGGGTGAGGGTGCGTGCGAAGCGCAGGAGTGAGGGAACTTCGGCGGGCAGGAGCCCGCCCAGCTGTGCGGCGTCCACGACGCGACGGTAGTGCCCAGGGTCGACCCGGGCGCTACCGCCGGGACGCAGGGCTTACTTGCCCGCGCTGCCGGAGCGCAGAGTGGTGATGTTGCCGAGCACGCGGTACAGCGGGCAGAAGCCGGTGGCCGCAGTCAGCAGCAAGACGCCTCCGACCACGAGCAGGACGATGCCGAGAACGGACCCGGCGCCGACACTCAAGGCGGCGATGGCCGCGATCAGGCCGATGACTGCGCGGGCAGCGCGGTCGACGGGGCCTTCGTTGCGAATCATGGTCTCCTCCGGACACCTAGGCCGCGACCTCGGACGGTCGCGGGCTTGCCCATCATGGACGTATCCGCCCCCCGATTCGATACACACGCGGTCACCGTCCTCCGGGACATATACCCCAGGGGGTATTGTCGGGTCATGATGGACGTCGTGTCCCCCACCACCACCCCAGCCACCGCTCCCGCGCCCCCGACCGAGGCGTCGCTGGCCCACCTCCCGGTGACGATCTTCGCCAGCGTGATGGGGCTGGCCGGCACATCACTGGCCTGGCGGCGGGCCGGTGAGGCGTTCGGGGCGCCGATCGCGATCGCTCAGGCACTGGGCTGGATCGCCGTGACGGTCTTCGCGCTCGCGGTGCTCGGCTACGCGGCCAAGACGGTGCGCTTTCCCGCCGCCACCCGAGGCGAATGGCGCCACCCGATCCGGATCGCCTTCGTGCCGACGATCAGCATCTCCCTTCTGCTCCTGTCCGCCGTCGTCCTGCCCGACCGACCTGCCCTCTCGGCGGGCCTGTGGTGGGTCGGGGCGGCTGCCCAACTCGCGTTCACCCTCGATGTGATCCGGGTCTGGATGGCCGACCCGCGGTTCGCCCTGGCACATGTGCACCCGGGCTGGTTCATCCCGGTGGTCGGCAACCTGGTCGTGCCGCTCGCCGGGGTGGCCCACGCCCCGGCGGACATCTCCTGGTTCTTCTTCGCGATCGGGCTGGTCTACTGGCTGCCCATGCTCGCCCTGGTGCTCTCCCGGCTGATGGTGGGCGATGCCCTGCCGGATCGGCTGAGCCCGACCGTGGCCATCCTGATCGCCCCGCCGGCGGTCGCCGCCCTGGCCTGGGTGCGCCTGGGTGGAGACTGGTCCGACGCTCCGGCCCGGGTGCTGCTCGGGGTCACGGTGTTCCAGGTCCTGCTCCTGGCGGCGCAGGCCCCACGCCTGGTCCGGCTGCCGTTCGCCCTCTCAGCCTGGGCCGGCTCGTTCCCGCTGGCTGCGGCGTCGAGCGCACTGCTGGCCGCCCATGCATCCAGGGGTGTGCTGGGATTTGCCTGGCTGGGCGCCGCGACACTGGCGGCGACCAGCACCCTGGTCACCATTCTCACTGCCCGCACCGCTCTCGCGCTCATCCGCGGCGAGCTCGTCCGCCCGGAGTAGACATGGCCGCAGCCTCCCTTTCCCCCTCCGCAGCCGACGCCCTGGTGGCGCGGATCGGCGCCGGCGTGATCGGCGAGGGGAGGGTCCTGGACGGCCCGTACGGGCCACGGCGCACGGTGTATGCCGACTACACGGCGTCCGGGCGTGCACTGGACTTCCTCGAGGACTTCATCCGGGAGGAGGTGCTGCCCACCTACGCGAACACCCACACCGAGGCGAGCGCCACCGGACGACGCACCACGCGCCTGCGCGAGCAGGCCCGTGCCCTGGTCCGGGAGGGCCTGGGTGCTGGTGCGGACGTCGCGGTGATCTTCACCGGGTCCGGCGCGACGGCCGCGGTGGACAAACTGATCGGCATCCTCGGACTGCGCATCCCGGCCGACCTCGACCGGAGCTGGCACCTGTCCGACCACATCCCGCCCGAGTCGCGCCCGGTCGTCCTCATCGGCCCCTACGAGCACCATTCGAACGAGCTGCCCTGGCGGGAGTCGATCGCCGACGTGGTCCCGATCCGGGCGACCCCCGCCGGCCAGATCGACCTGGAGCACCTGGAGGCAGAGCTCCTGGCCCACGCCGACCGCCCGCTGCGGATCGGTTCGTTCTCGGCGGCCAGCAACGTGACCGGACTGCTCAGCGACACCCGCGCGGTGACCCAGCTGCTGCACCGGCACGACGCCCTGGCCTGTTGGGACTTCGCCGCGGCCGGTCCCTACCTCGACATCGACATGGACGACGAGTCGGCGCCCAAGGATGCTGTGTTCCTCTCGCCGCACAAGTTCATCGGCGGGCCCGGCACGCCCGGGGTGCTCGCCGTCCGCCGGGGTCTGGTGCACAACACGGTCCCGGTGGTGCCGGGCGGCGGCACGGTGGCATTCGTGACCCCGCACCGGCACGCCTACCTGAGCGACGTCGAGCATCGTGAGGAGGGCGGCACCCCGGCCATCGTGGAGTCGATCCGGGCGGGGATGGTGATGCAGCTGAAGTCGGCGGTCGGCACGCAGTCCATCCGCTCCCGCGAGGCGGACCTGCTCCGGCGGGCGATGACGGTCTGGCGGGCCAATCCGGCGATCGAGATCCTCGGCGATCCGGACGCCGAACGGCTGGCCATCGTCTCCTTCGCCGTCCGCCCGCCGGGCCGGCCGGTCCTGCACCACAACCTCGTGGTGGCCCTGCTCAACGACCTGTTCGGCATCCAGTCCCGGGGTGGTTGCTCCTGCGCCGGCCCCTACGGCCATCATCTTCTGGGCATCGGGGAGGCCGACTCGGCGGCGTATCAGGAGGCCGTCGCCGCCGGTTGGGAGGGCCTCAAGCCCGGCTGGGTGCGGGTGAACCTCAACTACTTCCTGCCCGAACCGGTGGCGGACTTCCTCGTCGAGGCGGTCGACCTGGTCGCCCGTGAGGGCTGGCGGCTGATCGAGGACTACCACTTCAACCCGGTCACCGGCCTGTGGCGCCATCGCGCCGACGTCATCTCCACAGCTCCCACCCTGCGCGACATCCACTACACCGCCGACGGGTCGATGACCTATCCCCGCTCGATCGCCGGCGTCGCAGGCACACCCCCGCAGGACGCCGTCGCGGCAGCCCGCGAGCTCTGCGCCGCGCATGCCGTGCCCTCGGGCCGACAGGCGGGCGAGCAGGATCATCCGGCCCTGGGCGCGCTGCCTGCGCGGCTGCGCTGGTTCGACCTGCCGATCGCCTGCCTGGCCGACGCCGGGGCCGCGTTGCCCGGCTGGCGTCGTCCGCTGGTGGTGGTCGCCCACCCGGATGACGAGTCGTTCGGCCTCGGCGCCCTGCTCACCGCGTTCCGGTCCGGGGGTGCCGACGTCGGGGTGCTCTGTTTCACGCACGGCGAGGCCTCCACTCTGCACGGGGTCGAGGGCGATCTGCGGGAGCTGCGCGAGCACGAGCTGGCCGAGGCGGCGCGGCTGCTCGACGTCCGGCACGTCGTCCTGCGCGACTTCCCCGACGGCGGGCTCGCCGCGCTGGACCTCGACCTGCTCGCGGCGGAGGTGTCCGCGCAGGCGGAGCGCCGGCAGGCCGACGGGCTGCTGGTCTTCGACCCCTCGGGGATCACCGGGCACCCCGACCACGTCGTAGCCACGGCAGCCGCCGTGCGCTGTGCCCAACGGCTCGACCTGCCGGTGCTGGCCTGGACCTTGCCGCTGGAGGTCAGCGAGGGGCTGCGCCGAGAGCTGGGCATCCCCTTCGCCGGTCACGCCCCCGAGCAGGTCGACCTCGTGGTGCCGGTCGACCGCGCCCCGCAGCTCCAGGCGGTGCATGCGCACGCCAGCCAAGCGGTGCCCTCGAGCGCCTTGTGGCGGCGTCTGGAGCTGCTCGGGGATCGCGAACACCTACGTTGGCTGCGCCGCAACAGCAACTGGTGATCGGTCGACTACGCTATGTCAAATGCGATGGAGACCAACCGCTCGGGGTGTCCATGCGCGCGGCGTGACCGTGCACATCGGCACCCCCAAGTCCGGGACGACGTACCTGCAGTCGATCCTGCGGGCGCATCGTAGGGACCTGGCCCGGGCGGGCGTCCTCTATCCCGGTGCGGGATATCTGCCGCAGCAGGGGCTGAACCAGCAGGCCGCCGTGTACGCCCTGGCCGGGCGCGGCGTGCGCTGGGTCGACGAGACGGTGCGGGCCAACGGCGTCCGGCACCTCGAGCGCGTGGTCGCCGAACTGGGTCGCCACCGCGGGCCCGCCCTGGTCTCGGCCGAGGCGCTCTCCAACTTCGGGCCGACCGAGATCTCCGCCGTCGTGGAGGCGCTCGGCAGGCCCCCGGGGCCGGTGACCGTCGTGATCACGGCACGGGACCTCGGCCGGGTACTGACCAGCGTCTGGCAGCAGAACGTCAAGAACGGTGCCACTGCTCCCATGGAGGAGTACCTCGACGCGGTCACTCTGCAGCGACCCGAGCGCCGCAGCCCGTTCTGGACCGCCTTCGGCCTGCCGGGCCTGGTCGACCGGTGGGCCGCCGTGGTGGGCCTGGGCCAGGTCACCGTGGTCACGACTCCCCCGGCGGCCCGCCGGGACGAGCTGTGGCCGAGGTTCGCCCAGGCCTGCGGCCTGGCCGACCTGCTCGACGTCGTCTCCGACGCCGTGGTGGCGCGCCGGGACAACAACGACTCGCTGACCCCCTCCCAGACCGAGACCCTGCGCCAGATGAACGCGATCCTGGAGGCCGACGGGGTTCCCCACGATGAGCGGCAACGGCTGCGCGGCCGGCTGCTCGCGGCGTGGATGTCGAGCCCGCGCAGCCGATCCCGCCGGCTGGCCATGGACGAGGCCCGGGTGCCGACGGTGCGGCGCTGGGCGGCCGAGGACCTCGCCGCACTGTCCGATCGCGTGGCGGACGGGCTGACGGTGGTCGGCGATCTCGCCGAGCTCGACCCCGACCCGACGTCGGCTCGCACCGATCCGACCGGGTACGACGGTCACGAGGGTGCTCACGACCTACTCGCCCTGCTCCGCGGCACGGCGGCGGCCGCCCTCGCCGAGAAGCGGTGACCGGCGTGCCGACGCGCGCGGTGGACCCGTTGCGGGACAAGATCAGTCGCACCCTGTCAGAGGAGGTCGCCATGGATCCTGCAGCCCCGGACGCCGAGCCGGTCGTGGCGTCGGCCATCTCCGATCCCGCGCAGGTGCGCGACCTGGCGGACCAACTGCGCAGCCAGGGTGTGGTCGTGGTGGCCAGCCGCGCGCTCGCGGCCTCCCGCCCGGAGGGGATCGATCTGCTCGGTGCCCTTCCGGTGCTCACCCGCGAGATCGCCCAGGAATGGCTCGATGCCGCCGACACCCTCCCCGTGCTGGACGTCGACCGGCTGCAGCTCCGGTCGGCCTCGGCCCTGCTCGGCCAGGCTGCGGTGTCGGCGGCGGCGGACGCCGTCCGGATCGACGCCCTGGACGGCACCAGCGTGGCCCGTGCGGTGAATCTGAGGACGGCGCTGGCCTCACCGGACGAGCCCAACCTGTTGCTGGATCGCACCTGGGCGGTGCTGTGCGACCTGCGCCGGATGGCTGCCGACGGCTCCGAGGGCGGACCCGAGGGCCCACGCACGCTGGCCGTGGTGCCCAGCGCCGCCGCGGTCAGCGCCGACGAGGCACGCAGCCTGCCGCCGGCGCTGAACCGGGCCGCCTCGGCCGGCGCCCTGGTCGGGCTGCTGGCGCCCTGGCTGCCACCGGCCCACGTCGACGGGCTGGCCGAGGTCGACGCCATGCTCAACACGGTTAGCGCCATGGCCCGGGCCACGCACGACAAAGCCTGGTGGTCGGCGCTGACCACGATCGGCCGGGTGGCTGCCTCGCTCTCCGTCGCCACGGCCTACGCCGCAGCCGGGTACGCCGGCTCACGGGCACGCGCCGCCGCGCTGACCCTTTCCGAGCCCGCGCTGGGAACGTTGGTCGGCCAGGCCACCAAGGCGGCTGCGACCGTGGTGCCGGCCGGGTCTGTGCCGGAACCCTCACGGGGGGACGACGAGACGCGGAGCCTGCCCCAGGCCTCGCCGTCGCAGCAGGCCCGGGCAGCCGCCGAGCGGGCAGCCGCCGAGCGCCGCGCCACCCAGGCGGCCTTCATGGAGCGGGCTCAGGCGACCCGCGCGGCGGCGCGTCACGAGCCGGCCCCCGACGCAGCTCCCGCCGCCGCCGAGGCCGCGCCGACGCCGCAGGGGGAAGCCCCGCTGGTGGAGCTTCCCTCGCTCGCCGAGGTGCAGGCTGATCTCGGCGAGGCCGAGGCGGACGAGGGCGCAGAGATCGACCTGGGCATCTGGGACACCTTGATGCGGCCCCGCTGACGACAGGACCGGATCACGACCGGGTCGGCGACCGGGTCGGCCCTAGCGCTTGCGGCCCAGACCCGATCCGCCGACCTGCCAGCGCAGCGTGCGCGTCTCGGCGTCGTCCAGATCGAGCAGCAGTCGATCGCCGCTCGAGCGCTGTGAGACCAGCGGTTCCCACTCGGCGCGCCGCGGGGTGACCGCCAGTACGAAGCCGACCGCCGCGTTCCGGTCACCGATCGCGGTCATGTTCATGGTCACCGGGCGCCGTTCGCCGTCGCGGCTGAGCAGGGTCCAGTTCTGCCGGCCCGGCAGTCCGGAGCGGGTCAGTTCGAGCAGCGGGTCGGCGCCCGAAGGGGTGCGCAGCTCGGCGCGGGCCGCGGCCAGGTCCTCGGGGTCGTAGAGCGCCGTCGTGGGCTTTCCCACGACGTCCTCCTCGCGGTAGCCCAGCAGCTTCTCCGCCGCCCGGTTCACCATGGTCACGTGGCCGTACTCGTCGGTGAGCAGGATGGCACGGTCGCGCAGGGCGACCCCGATCGCCGCCACGGTGTCCCTCAGATCCGCCACGTCGTTCAGCAGGGCCCGCTGCGCAGCGGCGGCGGCGCGGGCTGCGCTCAGATCGCGAACCGTCACGAACAGCGTCAGCCGACTTCCGTCCGGGTAGGCCGGGGTGATCCAGACCTGCGCCGGGAACGAGGTGCCGTCGTGCCGTCGTCCGATGGCCTCGGTGCCGGCGCCGATCGGGCCCGGCCGGTACTCGCCGGCCCGCCGCCGCCGCACCACGGCGGCGACCGCCTCGGCCAGCGCCGGGACCAGCCGATGCGCTCCCAGGCCGACCAGATGCGAATCGGGGTAGGCGAAGACCGTGGCGGCCGCGGCGTTCGCGATCACGCAGTCGCCGTTCTGGTCGACGCCCAGCACGGCGTCGGAGCACGCATCCATCACGGCCCGCGTGTCCTCGTCGAGGTGGACCGGGGCTCCCGGCCTGTGTGCCCGGGCACGGCCGAGGAACCGGCCCAACCCACCGCTGCGTCGTCCCTGAAGCACGGGCCAGCCCTCCGAATCCGGCGGCGCGCACCGCTATCCCCCGCAGGTCTAGATCTGCGCGCCAAGGTGTGAAACCCGCGGCCACCACTCGGTGTTCTGAGGGAGCTGAGGAGCACCGCAGAACCGAAAGGTTACCTCATGTGTTCGGTTGACTACCATGCGTGTCCGGGCGTGTTGAGAGATCCTCCATCTCGACGAGCCGGAGGCGCTTGAATGGACCGGTGATCCCGACTCCCCCCGATGACGGCTCCGACCCCACGGAGGAGTCGGCGGACCCGCAGTGGGAGGAGGAGGTCGCCCGCCTGCTGCGGCGGCCCGAATCCCTGCGCTGCGTCTACCAGCCTGTGGTCGATCTGCGCACCGGTGAGTGCGCGGGATACGAGGCGCTGACCCGGGTGGCCGATTGGCCGGCCCGATCCCCTCAGCCCTGGTTCACCGCCGCCGCCCGCACCGGCCTGGCCGGCCAGCTCGAGGCGGCCTCACTGGGCAACGCGCTCAAGGGCCGGGGGGATCTGGAGCTCGAACAGTTCCTCGCCGTCAATATCGCAGCTCCCTTCCTGGACGAGGAGGCCGTACTGACGGTGCTGTGGGGGCAGCCCGATCTGGCCGGTCTGGTGGTCGAGCTCAGCTGGCCGGACGGCGTCGCGGCGGAGTCGGCGCCCAGCGCGGCGGTCGCGGCGATGCGGGTCTCGGGGCTGAGGATCGCCTGCGACGTGGTCGAGGCGGGCCGGGTCGAGCTGGACCGGATGACCCAGCTACGCCCCGACCTGGTCAAGCTCGACGCCAGTCTGGTCAAGGGCGCCTTCGAGGACCCGGTCCGGGACCGCTTGGTCCGCATGGTGGTCTCGATGGCTGAGGAGATGGGGGCGGTGGTGCAGGCCGAGGGGGTCGAGAGTCTGGACGACGCCCGGCACTTGCAGGTGGTCGGGGTCCGCCTTGCCCAGGGCTGGTTGTTCGGTAGGGCCCGGCCGTCCTTCCTCCCTCCTCCGGTCGAGGTGGCCACATGGTTGCGCACCAGGTGGGAGGAGACCGTCACGCTCACCCGCACCGGCCGGCTGGCCCGGCCGATCCCCTCCACCTGGCCCGCCGACGGCACGCCGACGGACTGGATCGCCGAGCTCGATGCCGACGGGCGCCTGGTGGCGCTGGTGGACGCCGCGGGTGAGCGGATCAACGCCTCCCGTCTGCTGCGGCTGCGCGCCGCCCAGGACCTGCGGTCGGCGGCCGTGCGAGTGCTCGCCTCCGGTGGCGACCGGCGCACCCTCGGGTTGCTGTCGGTCACGGATGAGAACGGACGGTTCATCGGCCTGGCCGAGGTGGACGAGCTGATGCGTGAGGTTCTCGCCGAGACCCGTTGACGTGCACCGATGTCCGGAGCGGGACCAAGTACCCGCTCGGCGTCCGCGGCTTCTGCTTACCGTGACCGACACGACTTCGACTGGGGGTGAGCATGACGGCATCCACCGACGGCGGCCATGACATGATCGCCACCTCAGTACGGCTGAGCGGCCAGGAGGTCGACCTCGTCGGTGAGGCGGCCCGATGGGCACCGTCGATCCACAACAGCCAGCCCTGGCATCTCGAGCGACTGCCGAACGGCATCGCCGTCTGGGAGGACGTCAGTCGTGCGCTGCCGGTGATCGACCCGCAGGGGCGGGACCGAGCCATCTCCTGCGGTGCCGCCGTGCTCAATGCCCGGGTCGCCCTGCGGGCGCTCGGCTACGCGGCCGAGACCGGCCTCGTGCCCGATCCCGCGCGGCCCGAGCTCATCGGCGTGGTGCGCGCCGTCGGTCGACGGCAGCCCGGCCCGGCCGATCTGGCCCTGAGCGAGGCGGTGCGCCAACGCCACACCCATCGCCGCGTCTACCGCTCGCACGCGGTCGCCGAGGAGGACCTGCTCGAACTGCGTCAAGCAGTGGTCGCCGAGGGCGGTCGGCTGAGCATCGCCGACCCCGCCGCCCGGCGCCGCCTGGCCCACCTGCTGCGGCGCGCCGTCCGGGTGCAGGCGGCCGATGTCGAGCTGCGCGGCGAGATCGAACGCTGGGTGCGCCGCGGCGGGGGCGCCGGCGCGGACGACGGGATCCCCAGCTCCTCGCTGGGCACCTCCCCCTTCCCGGTGGACTCCCTCGTGCATGCCGGTCACAGCGGGGCGCCCGAGGCGAGCGAGGTCGAGGAGGAGCTGGCCCGCAGCACCGTGCTGGCGATCTCGACCCGCGACGATACCCGCCGCGACTGGGTGGTCGCCGGCGTCGCCCTGGAGCGGATGCTGCTCGCCGCCACCGCCAAGGGCCTGGTCGCCACGTTCACCGACCAGGCGCTGCAGAACCCCGAGCTACGTCCGGAGGTGGCCGAGGTCCTCGGCATCTGGGGCATGCCGCAGGTGCTGCTGCGGGTCGGGCGGGCACTGGTGGAGGCCCCGCCGACCCCGCGTCGTCCGCTCTCAGAGCTCTTCGACGGAGCCTGAGCCCGCCGCCCGCCGGCGCAGCGCCCACAGCGCGACGGCGGACGCCGCGGCCACGTTCAGCGAGTCGACGCCGGCGGCCATCGGGATCCGTACCGCGAGGTCGGCCTGCGCCAGCGCCGCCCTGCTGAGACCGTCCCCCTCGGTGCCCAGGACCAGGGCGAGCCGGTCCGGCGCTCGCGCAGCCAGCTCGTCCAAGGACACGGCGTCCGGGGTCAGGGCCAGGGCGGCCACCGTGAAGCCGGCCTGGCGCAGCAGCGCCACGCTGTCCGGCCAGGGATCGAGCCGCGCCCAGGGCACCTGGAACACGGTGCCCATCGAGACCCTGACCGCCCGGCGGTAGAGCGGGTCGGCGCAGCGCGGACTGACCAAGACGGCGTCGGCGCCGATCCCGGCCGCCGAGCGGAACACCGCACCCACGTTGGTGTGGTCGACGATGTCCTCCAGCACGAGCACCCGGCGGGCGTCGGTCAGCACATCCCCCGGTGGCCGGGGAGCCGGGCGGTGCATCGAGGCGATCGCCCCGCGATGCACCTGGAACCCGGTGATCTGCTCCAGCAGCGCCGGCGCCCCGACGAACACGGGCGCGCCGGTGGCGAGCACCTCGTGCACCAGCGACGCCATCGGCTCCAGCCACCGCTGCGAGAGCAGCAGGGATCGCGGCCGGTGGCCCGCCTCGAGCGCCCGGCGGATCACCTTCTCGCTCTCGGCCAGGTAGAGCCCGCGCTCGACGTCGATCCGCCGACGCAGGGCCACATCGGTGAGCGCGACATAGTCGGCGACCCGAGGGTCGTCCACGCCGCGCACCGAGGTGGGTTCGAACACGACGTCGTCCATGGTGCGCCCCTACCTGGCCAGCAGCCGGACGATGGCGACGACCCCGACCACCACGATCACTGCACGCAGCGCCAGGCCGGGCAGCCACCGGCCGATCCGAGCGCCCAGGAAACCACCGAGGATGGACCCGCCCGCGATCAGCGCCACCACCGCCGGGTCCGCGGCCCCGGGCCGCACCACCAGGAACGTCACCGCAGCCAAGGCGTTCACCAGGACCGAGAGCAGGTTCTTGGCCGCGTTGACCCGTTGCAGGCTCTCGCTGAGCAGGGAGCCGAGCAGGCCGACCAGGAGCACGCCCTGAGCGGCGCCGAAGTATCCGCCGTAGACCCCGGCCAGTGCGGTGCCGACGGCGAGCACCGGGCCGACAGGATGCCTCGGCGGCGCATCGTCCGTCGCCTGCCGATCGGCCCGACGGCGGGCCATCGCAGCGGCGATCCGGGGCTGGGTGACCACGAGCACCAGGGACAGGCCGATCAGCACCGGAACGATGGTCTCGAAGGCCGCGGCCGGCAGGGTGAGCAGCGCCAGGGCACCGGTGATCGCGCCGATCAGGGACATCGGCGCCAGCCGGCGCAGGGTCGGGCCCTGCCCGGCCAGCTCGCGGCGGTAGCCCCAGGTCCCGCTGATGCCGCCGAACACCAGGCCGATGTTGTTCGACACGTTGGCGGTGACCGGCGGGTAGCCGAGGGCAAGCAGGGTCGGGAAGGTGATCAGCGTGCCGGAGCCGACCACTGTGTTGATCGTGCCGGCGGCGACGGCAGCCACAGTGATCGCCGTCGCCGAGCCCAGGTCCACGGGCACGAGGCTATCCGGGTGGAATGACTCTGCCGGCCGTTCAAGCGCGGCGCCGCAGCGCCGATAGCTCAGTCGTGGGCCGCTGGGTGATCGTCGCGCTGGTCGCCGCGCTGTCCGGGGGGCTGACCGCCGCACCGGCCGGCGCCGCACCGGGTCCGGCCGCGGGCGACGCGGGGCCGAACTCCGCGGCCGCCGCCCGCGCCGAGGCCCGCAGCACCGCCGCCAAGGTGGCTGAACTCACGGCCGAGTACACCAGGCGCCAGCAGGCCACGGCCGAGGCCGCCGCCGCCCTGGCCGCAGCGTTCGCCGTCGGCTCGCGCGCCGAGGCCGACCGGGACCAGGTCGAGATCCAGCTGCGCCGGTCCCGGGCGCGTCAGGTGGCTCAGGTTCGGGCGCTCTACGTCGAAGGCACCGACGGGCTGGCCCTGGCCATGCTCGGCGCCGAGTCCGTGCAGGACGCCTTGTGGCGGGCCACCGTCGGGCCGCGGGTCGGCGCCATGGTGCTGCGCGACACGGGCGCCGAGGTGGACCGCACCCGCCTGGCCTCGGAGCAGGCCGCCTATCGCGCCGTGGCTGCGGACGAGGCCGGCACCCGGCTTGCCGCAGCGCTGGGCCGGCTCCAGGAGGAGTCGGCCTCGGCGCACCTGGTCCTGACCGAGGCGCGCCGACGGCTGGCCGACCTGTCCGCCAGGGCGCGCAGCCTGGCCGAGGCCGAGGAGGCAGCCGCCGCACTGGCCGCTGCCGAACGCGCCGCCGCGACCCGGACCCTGGGCTCCCCCGGACCGGTCACCGCGTTGGGGATCCCGGCCGGTTACCAGAAGGCCTACCAGGACGCGGCCGGCAGCTGCTCCGGACTGCGCTGGACCCTGCTCGCCGCGGTCGGGCAGGTGGAGAGCGGGCACGGGCGCAACAACGGACCCTCCTCTGCCGGCGCCGTCGGCCCGATGCAGTTCATGCCGGCCACGTTCGAGCGGTTCGGCGTGGACGGCGACCGCGACGGCAAGGCCGACGCGTGGAACTACGCCGACGCCATCCCCTCGGCCGCGCGATACCTGTGCGCCTCCGGCCTGGACGCCACCCCAGCCGGGACTCTGAAGGCCCTGCTCGCCTACAACCACGCCCAGTGGTACGTCGACCTGGTGCTCGCCGCCGAACGCGCCATCGTCGCAACGGTGGCCGGCACCGGCCCGGCTACGGCGGAACTCACCCCTGCTCTGCCGGCGGTGGGCTGAACGGCGGCGCCTGCGGCGGGGCCGGGGGCATCGGCGTGCTCGAGGGCGTCGGCGGCGCCATCCGGCGGGTCCGCTCGGCGTCGGCGACCGCTCCGGCGGCCTCCTCACGGGCGCGCTGCAGTGCGACGCTCGGGTCCTCCAGCGTCGCCGCGCCGAGGCCGCCCAGTTCCTCGGTGCCCATCGGGCCCGGGGTCCAGGAGCCGCTGCCGTCGCTGCCGCCACCGAGGGCGTTGCCGATACCCTTGAGTGCCTGAGTCAGCTCGCTGGGGACGATCCAGACCTTGTTGGAGGGACCGTTCGCGATCTGCGGCAGCATCTGAAGATATTGGTAGGCAAGGAGTTTCGAGTCCGGGTTACCCCGGTGGATGGCGTCGAAGACCTGCTGGATCGCCCGCGCCTCACCCTGTGCGCGAAGGATCGCGGCCTGCGCCTGGCCTTCGGCCCGAAGGATCGCCGACTGCTTGTCACCCTCGGCGGTGAGGATCTGGGACTGCTTCACGCCCTCGGCGTTGAGGATCGTGGCGCGGCGGTCCCGCTCGGCGCGCATCTGCTTCTCCATCGAGTCCTGCACGCTGGGCGGCGGGTCGATCGCCTTCAGCTCGACCCGGTTCACCCGGATCCCCCATCGGCCGGTGGCGTCGTCCAGCACCCCGCGCAGCTGGGCGTTGATGTTGTCCCGGCTGGTCAAGGTCTCCTCGAGGTCGAGCGAACCGATCACGTTCCGCAGGGTGGTGACGGTGAGCTGCTCGATGCCGAGGATGTAGTTGGCGATCTCGTAGACCGCCGCCTTGGGGTCGGTCGGCTGGAAGTAGATCACCGTGTCGATGTTCACCACCAGGTTGTCCGACGTGATCACCGGCTGCGGCGGGAAGGTGACCACCTGCTCGCGCAGGTCGACGACGGCCCGCGGCCGGTCGACGAAGGGCACCAGGAAGTGAAGGCCTGGGGTGAGCGTGCGCGAGTAGCGGCCCAGCCGCTCGACGATCACCGAGGTGGCCTGGGGCACGATCCGCACCGCCCGGGACACCGTGGTCAGGACGAAGATCACCAACAGTGCAAGGACGACGAGGGCGGCGATACCGGATAGTTCCATGTCCAGGCTCCAGTTCGGTTGTCGCGAGGGCGCAGCAGGGTGGTGCGGATGTGAGGGCGTGTGGCGGAGCTACTCGGTCAGCGGAGGGTGCAGGCGGACGATCGCGGTAGCGCCGTCGATCCGGACCACGTGGACGGTGTGTCCGGCGGCGACGGCCGGGTGACCGTTCTCCAGACGGGCGCTCCACAGCTCCCCCGCCAGTCGGATACGTCCCGACTCCGCGTCGACCGCGGTCACCACCTCGGCCCGCCGTCCGACCAGGGCGTCGGTGTGCATCGCCTCGGCGGGCACGTTGCGCTGCATGTAGGCGAGCAGCGGCGGCCGGGCGCCGAGCAGCAGGGCGACGGTGGAGACGGCGAACACCAACATGGAGAGCGTGAGGCTGTCGGTGACCACCGCCGTCAGGGCCGCCGCCAGGGCGCCACCGGCCATCATCAGGAAGATCAGGTCGAGGGTGAAGATCTCGACGATCCCCGCCACGATGGCAACCGCCACCCAGATCAGTCCGAGCGAGTCACGTGCCCAGTCCACCGTCCACCTCCCGAGTGCCTTACCCATCCAGACGAAGGCGTGCCACCCATCGGTTCCCGCTGCGCAGAACGGCAAGCGGGAGGTCGAAGGTGGCGCTGAGATGCTCGTCGGTCAACACCTCGTCGAGCGGCCCCGCGGCGACCACCCGGCCGCTGCGCAGCAGCAGCGCGTGGGTGAACCCAGGGGGGATCTCCTCCACGTGATGGGTGACCAGCACGATCACCGGCGATCGCTTGTCCCCGGCCAGTTCGGCGAGGTCGGCGACCAGGGTCTCCCGGCCGCCGAGATCCAGACCGGCGGCGGGCTCGTCCAGCAGCAGCAGTTCGGGATCGGTCATCAGCGAGCGGGCCAGCTGCACCCGCTTGCGCTCCCCCTCGCTCAGCGTGCCGAAGGTGCGGTCGGCCAGGTGGGCGACACCGAACGCGCCGAGCAGGTCGCCACCGCGCCGGTGGTCGACCTGGTCGTACTCCTCGTTCCAGCGCCCGGCCACCGCGTAGGCCGCGGTCAGCACCACGTCCTCGACCTTCTCGTGCGCAGGCAGGGAGTCGGCGAACGCCGCGCTGGACAGGCCGATCCGGGGCCGCAGCTCGAACACGTCGACCTCGCCCAGCCGCTCCTCGAGCAGGCGGGCCACACCCTCGGTGGGGTGCAGCCGGGCACCGGCGATCTGCAGCAGCGTCGTCTTGCCGGCGCCGTTCGGCCCCAGGACGACCCACCGCTCGCCGTCCCGCACGGTCCAGGTCACGTCGTCCAGCAGGCGGGCACCGCCGCGGACCACGCTCACCCCGGCCAGGTCGAGCACGTCAGCCATGCGCCGACCCTAGGGGATCGCTGCCGCCTCGCGCGCCCGTAGGCTGCTCCGGTGCTGCCTCTGCCGCCCTCGATCCGCCTCGCCACCTGGGGCACGGCCGCGTTGCGCGGCCTCGTGCCACTGGCCGACGTGCCGGACGGCGCCGCGGTGAACGCCCTGCTGCTGCCGCTGCGGGAGAGTGGGATCAGTGGTCTGCGAGCAGTTCTGGTCGCCCCCGGGGACGTCGTCGGGCTGCCCGGGCCGCCGGCGTTCAACGCCGTGGCCTGCGACGTCGGCGAGTGCGTGGTGGCCGTCGATGCCTGGCCCGCGGGGTCGGGGGCGACCGTGGCACTGGTGCCCGGGGAGGGCGGCTGGACCGTCCACGCCGTCGAGCACCGCCCGACGCTGGCCGTGACCGATCTCGGTGAGGCCGATCAGGGGCTGCGCGAGGCCCTGCTCGAGGCCGCCGAGATCCTGGGCGAGCTGGACGTCGCCCGGTGGCGCCCCGAGGCCGCCGAGCGCTGGGCGGACCTGTCCGCGGCCTCGCTGGACGGCGGCGAGTTCCCTCCCGGCCTGCCGACGCGGGCCATCGCCGTGCTCGCCACCGGGCTCCGGCTGCGGGCCGTCCTGGAACTCGCCCTGGAGGACGACGGCGGCGCCGTCAGCGGCTGGGAGGCCGGCCGGCGCGCCGAGGTGCTGCGCCGGCTGGACGGCGTCGCCCGTCGGGCCCTCAGCGCAGCAGCAAGTGCTCCACCTCGCTGAGCTCGCGGTCCGTCGGCGCACCTGGGCCGCTCAGTTCCTCGCGGTCCAGCCGTCTTACGACGCCGCGGTGCCCGCGTGCTCAGGAACGGAGCACGGAGCGGTAGACCTCCACGGTGCGGTCGGCGATCGACTCCCAGGAGAAGTGCTCCTCGGCCCGGCGGCGCCCGGCCCGGCCCATTTCGCGGGCCCGGTCGGGGTCGCCGGTGACCTCGGTGAGCACCGCGGCCAGGTCGGCCACGTACTGCTCGGGGTCCCGGGGCGTCCCGGTGCCGTCCTGCACCTGGTCGATCGGCACCAGCCGCCCGGTCACCCCGTCGTCCACCACCTCGGGAATGCCCCCTGTCGCCGTGCCGACCACCGCCGCCTCACAGGCCATCGCCTCGAGGTTGACGATGCCGAGGGGTTCGTACACCGACGGGCAGACGAAGGTGGTGGCCGCGGAGAGCACCTGGCACAGCTCCTCACGCGGCAGCATCCGCTCGATCCAGACCACACCGCTGCGCTGTTGCTGCAGCTCGGCGACCAGGCCGCTCACTTCGGCCATGATCTCCTTGGTGTCCGGGGCGCCGGCGCAGAGCACCAGTTGGACGTCCTCGGGCAGCCGCCGGGCGGCCCGCAGCAGATAGGGCAGCCCCTTCTGCCGGGTGATCCGGCCGACGAACACCACGCTCGGCCGGTCCGGGTCGATCCCTGCCGCGCGGACGGCGTCGGCGTTCTCGTCGCGGTTCCAGCCCGACAGGTCGATCCCGTTGTGCACCACCTGCACCCGATCCGGGTCCACTCGCGGGTAGCTGCGCAGGATGTCCTCGCGCATGCCGGCGCTGACCGCGATCACCGCGGCGGCGCCGAGGTAGGCGCTCTCCTCGGCCCAGGACGACAGAGCGTACCCGCCCCCGAGCTGCTCTGCCTTCCACGGCCGCAGCGGCTCCAGGCTGTGTGCCGAGAGCACGTGCGGCACGTCGTGCAGCAGCCCGGCCAGGTGCCCGGCGAGGTTGGCGTACCAGGTGTGCGAGTGCACGACGTCGGCACCGGCGCAGTCCGCGGCCATCCTCAGATCGACCCCGAACACCCGCAGTGCCGCGTTGGCCTCGGCCAGCTCCGGCAGCTCGGCATAGCCGCTCACCCCGGGCTCCTCGCGGGGATTGCCGAAGGCCCGCACCCGTACGTCGACCCGGCCGCGCAGCACCTCCGCCAGGTTCTCCACATGAACGCCGGCCCCGCCGTACACGTCCGGCGGGTATTCCCTGGTCAACAGATCGATACGCACAACGTTCACCGTAGTGCGACACCCCGGTGACGCCATAGGGTCTGAGGCATGGCGAGTCCGAAGGTGATGGCAATCGTCCTCGCGGGCGGCGAAGGTAAGCGGCTGATGCCCCTGACGGCGGACCGGGCCAAACCCGCGGTCCCGTTCGGTGGCGTCTACCGGCTGGTCGACTTCGCACTGAGCAACCTGATCAATGCGCGGTATCTGAAGATCGTGGTGCTCACGCAGTACAAGTCGCACAGCCTCGACCGGCATATCTCCCAGGCGTGGCGACTGTCGACACTGCTCGGCAACTACGTCGCTCCGGTGCCGGCCCAGCAACGGGTAGGCAAGCGGTGGTACCTGGGCAGTGCCGACGCGATCTTCCAGAGCCTGAACCTGGTCCGCGACGAGAAGCCCGACATCATCGTCGTGGTGGGCGCCGACCACGTGTACCGGATGGACTTCGCGCAGATGGTCGAGTCGCACATCGACTCCGGCGCCCGCTGCACGGTGGCGGCGATCCGGCAGCCGATCTCGATGGCCGACCAGTTCGGCGTGATCCAGACCGCGGCCGACGACCCGCGCCGGATCACCGACTTCCTGGAGAAGCCGACCAACCCCGTGGGCCTGGCCGATGCCCCCGACAAGATCCTGGCCTCGATGGGCAACTACGTCTTCGACGCCGACGCTCTGGTCGAGTCGGTCACCGCCGACGCCGATCTGGACAGCTCCCGGCACGACATGGGCGGCGACATCGTGCCGGCCTTCGTCTCCCGCGGGGAGGCGAGCGTCTACGACTTCATCGAGAACGAGGTGCCCGGGGCCACCGAGCGGGACAAGTCGTACTGGCGCGACGTCGGGACCCTCGACGCCTACTTCGACGCCCAGATGGACCTGGTCTCGGTACATCCGGTGTTCAACCTCTACAACTACGAGTGGCCGATCTACACCCACCTCGGCCCGTGGCCGCCGGCCAAGTTCGTGCACGGCTGGCACGGCCGGATCGGGCACGCGGTCAACTCGATCGTCTCCCCCGGGTGCGTCGTCTCCGGCGCCCTGGTGGAGAACTCGGTGCTCTCGCCGAATGTCGGCGTGCACTCCTGGGCCACCGTCAGCGACGCCGTCCTGATGGACAACGTCGAGATCGGGCGGCACGCCGTGGTGCGCCGGGCGATCCTGGACAAGAACGTGGTGGTCGCCGAGGGCGCCCGGATCGGGATGGACCCGCAGGAGGACCGCGACCGCGGTTTCACCATCACCGATTCCGGGATCACCTTGGTGGACAAGGGAATCGAGGTCTCCGCGTGAGCCGTCCGGTGCGCGTCGGGGTGCAGATCCAGCCACAGCACGCCGACTACCCGGAGATCCGCCGGGCCGTCGCCGCGGCCGAGGAGGCGGGCGTCGACGTGGTCTTCAACTGGGACCACTTCTTCCCGCTCTACGGTGAGCCCGACGGCGCCCACTTCGAGTGCTGGACCATGCTCGGCGCCTGGGCGGAGGCCACGTCGCGGGTCGAGATAGGGGCCCTGGTCACCTGCAACGGTTACCGCAACCCCGAGCTCCTGGCCGACATGGCGCGCACGGTGGACCACATCAGCGCCGGCCGGCTGATCCTGGGGATCGGGGCCGGCTGGTTCGAGCGGGACTACGACGAGTACGGCTACTCCTTCGGCACGCCCGGCTCCCGACTGGCCGAGCTGGAGGCGGCCCTGCCCAGGATCGAACGTCGCTGGGCGGCGCTCAACCCCGCGCCGACCCGGAGGATCCCGGTGCTGATCGGCGGCGGCGGGGAGAAGAAGACCCTGCGCTACACCGCGCGGCACGCCGACATCTGGCACGGCTTCGGCGACGCCGCCACCATCGCCCGCAAGGGTGCGATCCTCGACGAGTGGTGCGCCACCGAGGGTCGCACGCCGGCTGACATCGAGCGGTCCACCGCGGTGGAGACCGGACCGGACGGCGTGGCGCAGGGCCTGATGGACGCCGGGGTCACCCTGGTCACCATCGGGCTCACCGGGCCGACGTACGACCTGGCGAAGGCGAACGACTGGCTGGCCTGGCGCGACGAGGTCAACGCCTAGCCTCGTCCCACACGCAGGCACGGTGCGCATGATCGGTGCCCGGGCCACCCGCGACCACCTGGGGCCCCGGGGGTGGCGGCCATCGTGGTGGGCCGTGTGGTGGTGCAGGAGGTCGCCCAGCTCATCGGCACCGGCGTGCGGCTGCTGATCGGCCGGCGGTTCTCGCCTGCCTGGCCGGCCAGATGACGCCGCTGGCCTGCGTCCGAGAGCTCGTCGTCGTGCTGCTGGGTTGTCACCCATCTGCTGGGGGAGAACCCATGACAGACGGCGATCACCAGTGGACGAGTGAGGTGAGTGAGGGAGTGGCGGGCGGTCAGGCGCGGGGGATGGCGAAGCGTTCGAGTACGGCGCTGCCCATCTCCAGGGACGACCAGCCGGCGGTGAGCCGGAGCACCGCGATCGCGCAGGTGGGGAACTTCGTGCTCACCCGGGCCAACGAGGTCGGGTCCGACCCCTCCCCCGCGAGCAGCAGGACGGTGGAGGACAGGGTCGGTTCGTGGCCCACCATCACCAGGGTGTGCACCCCGTCGTCGCACCGACGGGCCAGGTCGATCACCTCGGCGCTGGTGGCGCCGTACAGCTGCGGTTCCAACCGCACCGGGGCGGGGGCGCGCAGCGAGGAGGCGACGATCTCCCACGTGTGCCGGGCCCGCTGAGCGTCCGAGCAGATCACCAGTTCCGGGCGCGGCCCCTCGCTGACGAACCAGGCGCCGGCGGCCTGGGCGTTGCGGCGCCCCTTGCCCGCCAACGGACGGTCGTGGTCGGGCACCCCGTGCGGGTAGGAGGACTTGGCATGCCGCATCAGGACCAGGCGATGCTGCAGCTCCGTCACGCTCATGGAGAGCATCTTGCCCTGATGCAATCGGTTACGCCCTAACCCACGGCGTGGAAACCTCCGTCGACGTGCAGGATTTCACCCGTGGTGGCCGGGAACCAGTCCGACAGCAGTGCCACGCACGCCTGCGCGGTGGGGGTCGGGTCGGCGATGTCCCAGCCCAGTGGGGCGCGTCCGGGCCAGCCCTCCTCGAAGGCCACGAAGCCCGGGATCGACTTGGCGGCCATGGTGCGCAGCGGCCCGGCGGCGATCAGGTTGCACCGGATGCCACGCGGGCCCAGGTCACGAGCCAAGTAGCGCGAGGTCGACTCGAAGGCCGCCTTGGCCACCCCCATCCAGTCGTACACCGGCCAGGCCTTGGATGCGTCGAAGGTCAGCCCGACCACCGACCCGCCGCGGTCCATCAGCGGCAGCGCCGCCACGGTGAGCGCCTTGAGCGAATAGGCCGAGACATGCACCGCGGTGGCCACGTCCTCCCACGGGCAGTCCAAGAACCCACCGCCGAGGGCGCTCTGCGGCGCGTATCCGATCGAGTGCAGCACGCCGTCAAGCCCGTCGACGTGCTGGCGCACGGCGTCGGCCAGACCGTCGAGGTCGGCCTGCGCGGTGACGTCGAGCTCCACCACGGGCGCCGTCCTCGGCAGCCGGCGGCTCACCGCCTGGGTGATCCTCATCTGGCGGCCGAACGAGGTGAGGACGACCTCAGCGCCCTCCTGCTGGGCCAGCTTCGCCACGTAGAAGGCGATGGATGAATCGGTCAGCACCCCTGTGACCAGGATCCGCTTGCCGTCGAGCAGTGCCATCGTGGTGGACTCCCGTTCCTTGATCGTTGCGACGTGTCAGTGGCCCATGCCCAGTCCGCCGTCCACCGGGATGACCGCCCCGTTGACGTATCCGGCCCCGTCCGATGCGAGGAACCGCACGGCGTGCGCCACTTCCTCGGTGGTGCCGAAGCGTGCCGCCGGGATCAGCGCGGCGTAGGCCTCCCGGCGCTCCGGCGGCAGCGCTGCCGTCATGTCCGTCTCGACGAAGCCCGGTGCGACGACATTCGCGGTGATCCCGCGGCCGCCCAGCTCGCGGGCGATCGATCGGGCGACGCCGACCAGGCCCGCCTTGCTCGCCGCGTAGTTCACCTGCCCCTGACCGCCGTAGAGCCCGACCACACTGGAGATCAGCACGATCCGTCCGCGGCGCATCCGGACCATACCCATCGCCGCCCGCCGTGCGCAGCGGAAGGACCCGGCCAGGTTGGTGTCGACCACAGCGTCCCAGTCCTCGTCGGTCATCCGCAGCACCAGTTGGTCGCGGGTGATGCCCGCGTTCGCCACCAGCACCTCGACCGGGCCCTGGGCCTTCTCCACCTCGGTGAAGGCCTCGTTCACCGAGGCGGTGTCGGTCACATCGCACTGCACCCCGAGCAGGCCCTCCGGGGGTTCGCCCGAGCGATAGGTGACCGCGACGGCGTCCCCGTCCGCAGCCAGGGCGCGCGCGATCGCCAGGCCGATCCCCCGATTGCCCCCGGTGACCAGGACGCTGCGTGCCATCTCGTCTCCCATCCGCTACCGGCGCGTTTCGTCGCCGTGACCGGCGTCAGGATACGGTCCGCGCATGCGTGCGGTGCAGATCACGACATTCGGCGGGCCTGAAGTCCTCACTCCGGCGGAGGTGGACGACCCGCGCCCGGACGGCGACCTGGTGCTGATCGACGTGACGAGTGCCGGCGTGAACTACGCCGACACCCACCAGAGCGAGAACAGCTATCTGGCGCCGCAGACCCTGCCCATGATCCCGGGCGCCGAGGTGGTCGGCCGGGCGCGGACGGGTGAGCACGCCGGACGCCGCGTGGTCGCGCTGGTCACCGGCGGCGGCTACGCCGAGCAGGCGCTGGCCCACCCGTCCACCGTGTGGCCGGTGCCGGACGAGGTCTCCGACGGCGCGGCACTGGCCCTGGTGCTGCAGGGCACCACCGCCTGGCACCTGCTGCGCACCTGCTCGTCGCTGACCCTCGGCGAATCGGTGGTGGTGCACGCCGCGGCCGGCGGCGTCGGATCGCTCGCCGTGCAGCTGGCCCGGCAGTGGGGCGCCGGGCGGGTGATCGCGGTGGCCTCCTCGCCGGCCAAGCGGGGGCTCGCCCTCGACCTCGGGGCCCACGTGGCCGTGGACGTCTCCACCACCACTCAAGCGATCGAGGTGCGGCACGCGCTGGTCCAGGCCAATGCCGGGGCACCCGTCGACATCGTGCTGGAGATGACCGGCGGGCACGTCTTCGACGGATCGCTGGCTGCACTGGCTCCGATGGGGCGGCTGGTCGTGTACGGAACGGCCTCGCGGACGGCGGCCTCCCCGATCGAGCCACGGAAGCTCATCGCCACTTCGCGCTCGGTGACCGGGTTCTGGCTGGTGCACGCCCTGCGCCGCCCGGGCGGCCTCGGCCCGGCGATGGACGAGCTGTTCTCCCTGGTCCGCGCCGGGCGGTTGACGCCGGTGGTGGGCGGAACCTATCCCCTGGCCGAGGCCCGGCTGGCGCACGAGGATCTTCGTGCGCGACGGAGTTCCGGGAAGCTTGTCCTGCAGGTGCGCCGCCCCGCCGAATGAGGCTTACGGTGGTGACATGGCATGGCGGTCGAAACGGGACGACGGGGTGCACAGCATCACGCATGCCAAGCGCTCGCACAGCGACGACCTGGACTACCGGGTCACCCGATACCTGATCTCCATGGCCATCCGCACCGTCTGTCTGATCCTGGTGGTGGTGCTGCACGGGCCGCTGCGCTGGGTCTTCGCCGCCGGAGCGGTCTTCCTGCCGTACGTGGCGGTGATCATGGCCAACGCGGGGTACACCCGGCGCTCCGTGCGGGTGCCGGACGAGGTCGTGCCCGAGCCGCCGAGAGCCGAGGTCGAAGCCGCGCCGGATGTCGTGCCGTGAGCCGGGGAATGACCGTTCTGTACATCGGCGAATGGCATAATGTTCTGGCGCGCCCCGTCCCCCCCGTCGGGACGCGCTGTGAGAAGGACGCCGGGTGGCACCCCCCCGTGGCCGCCCGGCGTCCGCTCCCCCTCTCGCTTCCGCGGTGTCTGGCGCGATGAACCGGAGGGACCTGCTCGGAGCACTGCGTCTGCTCACCGAGCGCGGCTGGGCGCTCGGTCTGCTGGGCATGATGATCCTCTCGGTGGCCTTCGTCCAACTGGGCGGGTGGCAGCACCACCGCTATGCAGCCAAGGTGCTGCGCAACACCTGGATCGAGGCCAACTACGGCGCCGAACCGGTGCCCCTGGCGGTGGTCCTGCCTACGCCGTCCGCACCGCTGCCCCAGGACCAGCAGTGGCGCCAGGTCACGATCGAGGGCGTGTACGAGACCTCGGGCCAACTCGTGGTCCGCAACCGTTCCTTCGGCCGGGAGTCCGGGTTCGAGGTGCTGGTTCCGCTCCGCCGTGACGACCACTCGCTCGTGCTGATCCACCGCGGCTGGGTGCCGATGGGCCAGACCGGGGTCGCCCCGGCCGCCGTCCCCCTGCCTCCGCCGGGCCGGGTCGAGGTCACCGCCCGGCTACGCCCCAGTGAGCCGCCCGCCGACCGGACGCCGCCACCCGGTCAGGTCCAGCGGATCAACCTCGCCCAGATCGGGGCCGGCCTCGACGGTCCCCTCTACCAGGCCTACGGCGACCTGGCCGGCGAGTCGCCCGCCCCGACGCAGGCACCGCGCCGGCTGCTCCGCCCCGACGAGGATCTCGGCCCACACCTCGGCTACGCCTGGCAGTGGTGGTTGTTCGCCGCAGCCGGCTATGGGGTGCTCGGGTACCACATGCTGCGTGAGGCGCGCCGCCGCAACGGCAACACCGAACCGATCCGGTGGCGGCTGCCCAGTCCTGTGGGTCGATCACGCTCTGGGGAGCTGAGCGACGAGGAGTGGGAGGACGCTGCCAATGGGTGAGCTCAGGCGGACGTCGGCGAGCTCGTCGCACGGTGTCGGCTCTGCGTTGATCACGACCAGTCGCGCGCCCGCCTGCACGGCCGTCACCGGCAGCGTGGCCGCAGGGTAGACCGTCAGCGAGGTGCCCACCGCCAGGAACAGCCGGCACTGCCGTGCGGCCAGGGTGGCGGCATCCAGCACATCGACGTTCAGGGACTGGCCGAACGAGATGGTGGCGGTCTTCAGGATGCCGCCGCAGCGCCGGCAGGACGGGTCGTCATCACCCGCGCGCACGCGGTCCAGGGTGCCCTCGGTGGGGCCTCTCCAGCCGCAGGAGAGGCACTCGATCTCATGCATCGTCCCGTGGATCTCGATCACCTGGTGCGGAGCGTGCCCGGCGGCCTGGTGCAGCCCATCGATGTTCTGGGTGATCAGTGCCCGCAGCCGTCCGCTGCGTTCCAGCGCCAGCAGCGCCTGGTGGCCGGCGTTCGGTCGGGCCGCCCAGGCGGGGTGCCCCAGCCGCGCCGCCCAGGCCTCGCGGCGCAGGTCGAGGTCGTTCACGTAGGCACCGATGTCGGATCGGCGTTGCGCGGCCGGGTTGCGGGTCCAGACTCCGCTCGGGCCGCGGAAGTCCGGGATCCCCGACTCGGTGGAGATGCCGGCGCCGGTGAGCACGGTGATCTCGGCCGGACCCGCCGCAGCGATCCAGGCCGCGACCTGCGCCACCTGCGTCCCATCGGGCATGACACCCACCCTAGGCGCTCAAGCTGAGCGCCCGGCGGTCGATAGTCCAACCGTGGACCTGGGTCTGAGCGACCGCGTGTACGTCGTCACGGGTGCGTCGCGAGGCCTCGGCCGGGCGTGCGCCCGTCAACTGGCGGCGGAAGGCGCCCGTCTGGTGCTGTCGGGGCGGGACGAGGCCGAACTGTCGGCCGCGGCCGCCTCGTTGGGCGGCTCCGAGCGCGCGATCGCGGTCAGCGGTGACATTTCCGAGGCCGGCATCGAGACCTGTCTCGCCGCGGCTGCAGTGGCCCGCTACGGCCGTCTGGACGGCGCCCTGATCTGCATGGACCAGCCCGCCCCTGGACCGGTGACCGGAACGGACGACGGCGCATGGCGGCTCGCCTTCGAGTCGCTCTTCCTGGGCCCGGTCCGAATGGCCCGCACCGTGGCCGGGAACGTGTCCAACGAGGGCGGATCGGTGCTCTTCGTGCTCTCCCCCGCCATGCCTGACGCCGCCGGCGGACAGGCTCTCGCGGCCGGGCTGCGTCCGGCAGTGGCGATGACCGCCCGGTCGATGGCCGAGGAGCTCGGACCGCGCAACGTGCGGGTGAACGCCCTGGCCCCCGGCCACCACGAGAACGAGCAGCCCCGGCCCGCCGACCCCGACGGGGACGACGACGCCGAGCTGACCCGGCGCCGGACCGAGGACTCGATCCCGTTGCGCCGCTACGGCGAGTCGCTCGAGTTCGCCCGCCCCGCGGTGTTCCTGCTCTCCCCCGCGGCGAGCTACGTGACCGGGTCGATCCTGACCGTCGACGGCGGTCTGCCCCGCCCGCTCTAGCCCTGCGGGGTCGGCTCAGCCGTCGCGCCGGTGGCGAACTGGGTGGTGTAGAGGTCGGCGTACAGCCCGCCGCGGGCCAGCAGCTCCTCGTGCCTGCCCTGCTCGGCGACCCGGCCCTGGTCCAGCACCACGATCAGGTCGGCGGCGCGCACGGTGGAGAGCCGGTGGGCGATCACCAGTGCCGTGCGGCCGGTCAGGGCATGGTCCAGCGCCCGCTGCACGGCCAGCTCGGACTCGGAGTCCAGATGCGCGGTCGCCTCGTCGAGGATCACCACGTCCGGGCTCTTCAGCAGCAACCGGGCCAGCGCGACGCGCTGCTTCTCACCACCGGAGAGCCGGTGCCCACGATCGCCGACCACCGTGTCCAGCCCCTCGGGCAGCGAGGCGATCACCGGCCACACCTGGGCCGCCTGGAGCGCCTCGATCAGCTCCTGCTCGCCCGCCTGGGGCCGGGCGTAGAGCAGGTTGGCCCGCACCGTGTCGTGGAACAGGTGCGCCTCCTGGGTGACCACGCCGACGGCGTTGTGCAGGGAGGCCTGGGTGATGTCACGGACGTCGTGGCCGCCGATCCGCACCGACCCACCGGTCACGTCGTACAGCCGTGAGACGAGGGTGGTCACCGTGGTCTTTCCGGCTCCACTCGGCCCGACCAGGGCCACCATGCTGCCGGGCGCGGCGCACAGACTGACGCCGTGCAGCACCTCGCCACCGCCGCGCCGGTCCGCCCGGCTCACCTGTTCCAGCGAGGCCAGCGAGATCTCGTCGGCCGCCGGGTAGCGGAAGGTGACCTGGTCCAGTTCGACCGTCATCGGACCGCGGGGCAGGTCGATCGCTCCGGGCCGGTCGGCGACGAGAGGCTTCAGATCCAGCACCTCGAAGACCCGTTCGAAGCTGACCAGCGCGGTCATCACGTCGATCCGCACCGTCGACAGTGCGGTCAGCGGCCCGTAGAGCCGGGCCAGCAGCGCGGCCAAGGCGAGCAGGGTGCCGATCGTCATCCTGCCCGAGATGGTGAACAGGCCTCCGACGCCGTAGACCAGGGCCGTGGCCAGGGAGGCGACCAGGGTGAGCGCGGTGAAGAACACCCGGTTGCTCATCGCGATCTTCACTCCGACGTCACGCACCCGGCCGGCGCGGTCGGCGAACTCGGCGTCCTCGGTGCCGGGGCGGCCGAACAGCTTGACCAGCAGGGCGCCGGCCACGTTGAACCGCTCGGTCATCCGTGATCCGAGTTCGGCGTTGAGCTGCATCGACTCCCGGGTCAGGAACTGAAGCCGGGCCCCGACCCGCCGGGCGGGCAGCAGGAACACGGGCAGCATCAGCAATGAGGCAACCGTGATCGGCCAGGAGAGGTAGAGCATCGCCCCGGCCACCAGCACCAGCGACACCAGGTTGGAGACCACCCCGGACAGGGTGGAGGTGAACGCCTGCTGGGCGCCGATCACGTCGTTGTTCAGCCGGGAGACCAGGGCCCCGGTCTGGGTGCGGGTGAAGAAGGCCACCGGCTGGCGCAGGACATGGCCGAACACCTGCGTGCGCAGGTCGTAGATCAACCCCTCGCCGATCCGGGAGGACATCCAGCGCACCAGCAGACCGGACACCGCGTCCAGCACCGCGACCCCGGCCACCACCAGCGACAGCCGGATCACGAGGCCGCGGTCGCCCGGCGTGACGCCGTCGTCGATGATCCGCCGCATCAGCAGCGGGGTGAGTACCACGAAACCGGCGCCGACCACGGTGAGGGCGAGGAAGCCGGCGATCAGTCGGCGGTAGGGGCGCGCGTAGCCGAGCACCCGGCGCCAGGTTCCCGGCGCCAGTCGTGCCGAGGCGATCTTCGGATCGCGCGAGTAGGAGCGCAGCGTCGTCCACGCCGCATGACCAGACACAGGTGCAGCCTGTCAGACCGCGGGCGCTCCGGCGCGCGCGAGCAGCGCCCGCAGCCGTCCGATCTGCGCCGAGCGTTCGGCGGCCCGCTGGGCCTCGCCGGTGCGGTCCGTCGCGTCGCGCAACAGGTTCCGGGTGGCCAGCACGGCGTCGACGTCGGCCGCGAGCAGCGCCTGCACGGTCAGGTCCACCGCCGCGTCGAGGTCGGCGGCCGGCACCACGCGCTGGACCAACCCCAGGGTCAGCGCCTCGTCAGCGCCGATCGCCCGCCCGGTGGCGCAGATCTCCAGAGCCCGGGGGTAACCGACGGCCTCGACCAGGGGTTTGGTACCGCCCAGGTCGGGCACCAGGCCCAGGCTGGGTTCGCGCATGGCCAGCTGGACGTCGTCCGCAGCGATCCGAAGATCGGCGGCGAGGGCGAGCTGGAAGCCTGCCCCGATCGCATGTCCCTGCACGGCGGCGATGCTGAGGAAGCGCGAGGTGGACCATCGCGAGAAGCCGAGCTGGAATTCGGCGATGGCGGCATCGAGCTCGGGGTCCGGCAGGGAGGCGAGCTGGACCAGCCCCGGCTGGCCGGGCAGTCCCTGCGGGGAGAAGGCAGCCCGGTCGAGGCCGGCCGAGAAGGAGGACCCAGCTCCCCTCAGCACGACGACGTCGACCCGTCCGTCGAGCCAGGCGGCTGTGGCGGCCAGCGCCTGCCAGGTGCGGGGGGTCTGGGGATTTCGCCGGTCCGCGTCGTCCAGCACGACGTCGGCACGCCGCCCGGACAGCTCCAGGCGGACGCGGGAACCGGCGAGAACACGCGACAAGGGCTCCCCGTCGCCCGAGGGTCTTGTGGACTCCTCGGACGCCACCCCTGTCGGCTCCTGCGTCATGGCGTCCGGTTCGGCTATTTCTTGGCCTTGCCGCGGGTGGCCCCGCCCCTGCCGCGCAGGGTGACCTCGTTCTCGGTCAGCAACCGGTGGACGAACCCGTAGGACCGACCGGTCGACTCGGCGAGCGCGCGGATGCTCGCACCACCGTCGTACTTCTTGGTGAGGTCGTTCGCCAGCTTCGTCCGGTCGGCTCCCGTGATCCGGGCGCCCTTCTTGACGGTGTCGCTCACTGCTCCTCCTCGGCAATCTCAGTGCATGGCCCATGGTCGTTCTCGATCTCGCTTCGTGCCATTCGAGATCACCCCCACGATCACCGTAGTACGAGAATGATCGGGGCTGGACGGATGGTGGTCCGGATGGCATGTGAACCTCGGAGAGGTCGACCGGCGAAGATCGCGTGACAAGGGATTATGCCATCACGAGGATGGTTCGGTGGTCGAACCGATCACGCCACGGCAGGCGTGTTCAGGCCAGGGAGACGAGTTCCAGGTAGTCGGCGTTCCACAGGTCTTCGTCGCCGTCGGGCAGCAGCAGCACGCGTTCGGGGGCGAGGGCGTCGACCGCGCCCTCGTCGTGGGTGACCAGCACCACGGCACCGCGGTAGCGGTGCAGGGCGTCCAGGATCTCGGCCCGGCTGGCCGGGTCCAGGTTGTTCGTCGGCTCGTCGAGCAGCAGCACGTTGGCACCCGAGACCACCAGCGTGGCCAGGGCCAGCCGGGTCTTCTCGCCGCCGGACAGCACCGCGGCCGGTTTGTCGACGTCGTCCCCGGAGAACAGGAACGAGCCGAGGACGCCACGCACCTGGCTGTCGGTCAGGTCGGGCGAGGCGGTGCGCATGTTCTCCAGCACGGTGCGGTCCACGTCGAGGGTCTCGTGCTCCTGGGCGTAGTAGCCCAGCCGCAACCCGTGGCCGGGTTCCACGGCGCCGGTGTCGGCGGCCTCCACCCCCGCGAGCAGGCGCAGCAGCGTCGTCTTCCCGGCGCCGTTCAGTCCGAGCACGACCACCCGGCTGCCTCGGTCGATGGCCAGGTCGACGTCGGTGAACACCTCGGTACTGCCGTAGCTCTTCGACAGGCCGGACGCCGTGAGCGGGGTGCGTCCGCACGACACCGGTTCGGGGAAGCGCAGTTTGGCCACCCGGTCGGCGCGTCGTTGCCCCTCCAGGCCCTCCAGGAGACGGTCGGCCCGGCGCGCCATGTTCTGCGCCGCGGTGGCCTTGGTCGCCTTGGCCCGCATCTTGTCGGCCTGGGCCATCAAGGTGGCGGCCTTCTTCTCCGCGTTGGCCCGCTCCCGCTTGCGTCGCCGTTCGTCCACCTCACGCTGGGCCAGATAGGCGGTCCAGCCGACGTTGTAGATGTCCAGCGCGCAGCGGTTCGCATCGAGATGGAACACCTTGTTCACGGTGGCGCCCAACAGATCGACGTCGTGGCTGATCACCACCAGCCCTCCGGACCAGGCCCGCAGGAAGTCGCGGAGCCAGACGATGGAGTCGGCGTCGAGGTGGTTCGTCGGTTCGTCGAGCAGCAGGGTCTGCGCTCCGGAGAAGAGGATCCTGGCCAGTTCCACCCGCCGCCGCTGCCCGCCGGACAGGGTGCCCAGCTCCTGGCCGAGCACCCGCTCGGGCAGGCCCAGGCTGGAGCAGATCGTGGCCGCCTCGCTCTCGGCGGTGTAGCCGCCGCGGCTGACGAACTCCGCGTCGAGCCGGGCATACCGGGCCATCGCGGCATCGCGGGTGTCGTCGTCCGCGCTGGCCATCTCGCCCTCGGCGCGGCGCATCCGGGCCAGCACCACATCCAGCCCGCGGGCGGAGAGCACCCGGTCCCGGGCGAGCATCTCCAGGTCGCCGGTGCGCGGGTCCTGCGGCAGATAGCCGACCTCCCCACTGCTGGTCACCATGCCGGTCGCCGGGAGGGCCTGCCCGGCCAGCGCCCTGGTCAGGGTGGTCTTGCCCGCACCGTTTCGCCCGACCAGACCGATCCGGTCCCCTGGGGCCACCCGGAAGGTGGCGTGCTCGAGCAGCATGCGCGCGCCGGCGCGCAGCTCGATGTCATGGACCACGATCACGATCGGCCATCGTACGTTGCGGAGCCCCGGCGGGCCGACCGCGCAGGCATTACCGTATCCGCAGCAGGTCCCCTGTACGAGGGGGTGATCCAGGAGGCGGCGTGCCGATCGAGTTCGACGACAAGAGCATCGACATCAGTGGTGTCGACGACCGCCGCGGCGGGGGCATGGGCGGCGGGATGGCCATCGGCGGAGGCGCCGGCATCATCGGCGTGATCATCGCCGTGCTCTACGCCCTTCTCGGCGGCGGTGGCTCGCCCGGCCTGGTGCCGGTGGACACCCAGCCGCAGGCGGGGGCGGCGGCGGAGAGCGCCGAGCAGCTGGCCGCCCGTTGCGCGGCCGACGGCGCGCTCGAGAAGTACACCGACTGCCGGTTGATCAAGGTCTACAACATCGCGGACGACGTCTGGCAGGCCGAGTTCGACCGCCGCGGGATCGAGTACTCCTCGCCGCGCCTGGCCTTCTTCGAGGCCCAGACCCAGACCGGGTGCGGCCCGGCCAGCGCCGAGGTGGGCCCGTTCTACTGCCCGGCCGACCACGAGATCTACTTCGAGCTGGGCTTCCTCGACGTGCTGCAGCAGAAGTTCGGAGCCAGTGGCCAGTACGCGCAGGCCTACATCGCCGCGCACGAGTTCGGCCACCATCTGCAGACCCTGCTCGGCATCGAGCCCCAGGTGCGCCAGATCCAGCAGCGCAACCCCGGCCGGGCCAACGAGTTCTCGGTGGCCATGGAACTGCAGGCCGACTGCTTCGCCGGGGTGTGGGCGAAGAAGTCCGACCAGGCGGCCAGCGGGATCAACCTGACCCAGGCCAACATCAAGGAAGCGCTCAACGCCGCCGGGGCGGTCGGTGACGACCGGATCCAGGCCAAGACGCAAGGCAGGGTCGACCCCGAGGGATTCACCCACGGCAGCGCCGAGCAGCGGCAGGAGTGGTTCGGCAACGGCTACACCTCAGCCGACATCGACCAGTGCAACACCTTCCAGGCGCTCGGGCTCTCCAAGTGATGGCGTTCAGGGCGATTCCGCGGTGACCTCGCGTGACCTGGCCCTGGTCGCGGTCTTCGCCGCCCTGATCGCCGCCCTCGGTCTGGCGGGGATCTTCTATCCGGTCGGTGCCGCAGTACCGATCACGGCCCAGACCCTGGGCGTGATGCTGGCCGGATCGATCCTCGGGCCGCGCCGAGGTGCCCTGGCCGTGGCGACCTTCCTGGTACTGCTCGCCGCCGGAATGCCGTGGCTCGCGGGCGGGCGCGGGGGGCTCGGCGTCTTCGCCGGGCCGACCGCCGGCTTCTTGATCGGCTGGATCCCCGGCGCCGCGGTGATCGGCCTGCTGGTCGCCCGCCGGCCTGCGCGGCCCGCGCAAGCCGTGCTCGGCTGGCTGCTGCTGGCCAACCTGGTCGGCGGCATCCTCGTGGTCTATGCCTGCGGCGCGCCGGTGCTGGCGCTGCGCACCCACGTGTCGCTCGGCACAGCGCTGACCGGGCTGGCGGTCTACCTGCCCTTCGACCTGATCAAGGTGACTGTGGCGAGCGTCGTCACTGCGGCCGTGCTCCGCGGTTACCCCGGGATCGTCGCCCAGCGATGAGCCTCTACCACCGACTGCTGGCCACGAGCACGAACGAGCCGGACGCCGTGGCCCTGATCGGGGCCGACGGGGTGGCGCTGTCCCGCGCAGAGGTGCTGCAACGAGCAGTGTCCCTGAACGGGCCGTCGGCCGATCCCGACGATCCCGTCACCGTCGTGGTCGGCCATTTGGCCGCCCAGGCGAGCGGATCGGCGACCCTGCGCCTGCCCACCTCGGGCAGCAGCGGCCGCCCCCGGGTGATCGAACGCACCGTCACGTCCTGGACGTCGAGCCTGCCCGCCTTCGATGTCGCGGTCGGGCTGCGCGGCGACGACGTGATCTGGGCACCCGGCACGGGCTCGGCCACGCTGACCCTTTACGCGATCTGGCAGGCGCTCGCCGCGGGGGTGCCCGTGCTCGCCTCCGGGCCATGGCGCGGGGTCACCGATCAGATCGCCGACGCCGTGCGCACGGTCACCGTGGTGCAGTGCGTGCCCGTGGTGCTGGACCGGATCCTGGACGCCGCCGAGGCCGACGCAATGCCCCGCCTGCGGGTGGCCGCGGTGGCCGGCGCGGGCATGCCGGCGGCGCTGCGCGAACGGGCCCTGGCCCACGGCCTGCACCTGGTCGAGTTCTACGGGGCGGCCGAGCTCTCCTTCGTCGCGATCGACACCGACGGGGCCGGGCTGCGGCCGTTCCCGGGCGTCGAGGTGGATCTGCGCGAGGGCGTGCTGTGGGCCCGATCCCCATACATCTGCAACGGTCTCGCCGATTCCGAAGGGTGGGCCAGTGCGGATGACCGGGCCGAGGCCGGACCGGACGGCACGCTACGGATCGCCGGCCGGGGTGAGGACGCGGTCAATGTCGCCGGCCACACGGTGCGGGTCGAGGACGTCGAGGAGGTGCTCGGCGCCGTCCCCGGCGTGGCCGAGCTGGTCTGTCTGGCCTACCCCGACGCCCACCTCGGCGAGCGGCTGGTGGCCGTCGTCCGCGCCCGGGCCGGCGCCGATCCGCTGACCGCGCTGCGCGCGGCGGCCGAGGCGCTTCTGCCGCCCCCTGCCCGGCCCGCCCGCTACGTCGTGGTCCAGGACTTCCCCCGCACCGGCAGCGGGAAGGTGGCCCGGGCGACGTTGCGGGAGTCCTTGTGGTCGTGAGCGATCCCGTGATCGTGGCCGCTCGGCGGACCGCGATCCGCAGCGTGCGGGTGGGTGGCGCGGCCGCCGCCCGGCAACGGGTGCTCGACCCGGTGCCCCTGGCCGCCGCGGTGCTGCGGGCGTTGGCCGAGGAGCTCGACCGCTGCCCGGACGACGTCGTCCTGGGCACCGCGCGCGGGCCGGGCGGCAACCTCGCCCGGGTGGCCACACTGGCGGCCGGCCTCGGCGTCGAGGTACCGGCGGTCAGCGTGGACCGTCAGTGCGGGTCGGGGCTGGAAGCCGTCCGGCTCGCCGCTGCGCTGGTCGGAGCGGGTGCGGCCGAGGTGGTGCTGGCCGGAGGAGTGGAGAGCGCCAGCGCCGCGGAACGGGGCCGAGCGGCGTTCGCCCCGGAGGGCTTCGCCGACCCCGAGATGGGTTGTGCCGCAGAGGATCTGGCTCGTGTGCGCGGGATCGACCGGGCCCGGCAGGACGCCTACGCGGAGCGGTCGCACCGGCTGTCGCTGGCCGCCCGTGAGGCGGGGCTGTTCGACGACGAACTCGTGGCGGTCGAGGGGATCGACCGCGACGACCGGCCGCGGCCACTCGCGGCGTCCGCCCTGGGCCGCTTCCCGGCGGCGTTCGTGCCCGGTGGCAGCGTTACCGCGGGGAACTCGTGCGGAGTGAGCGACGGCGCCGCCGCGGTGGCCGTGGTGAGTGAGCGGGTCCGGGCGGCGGCCGGGCTGCCCGGCCTGCGGATCCTGGCCTCCGCGGTGAGTGGGGTCGACCCCGCGCTGCCGGGGCTGGGGCCCGTGCCGGCGATCCGTAGCGTGCTGGAGCGTGCCGGGGTCGGGCTGGTCGAGGTGTCGCAGATCGAGATCACCGAGGCGTTCGCCGCCCAGGTGCTGGCCTGCACCGACGCCCTGGGCCTGGACCCGTTCGGCGCCGACGCCGACCGGATCTGCCCACAGGGCGGCGCGATCGGCCTCGGCCACCCGTGGGCGGCGTCCGGGGCCCTGCTCGCCGTCCGGCTGTTCGCCGGACTGGTGCGGGCCGACCGGCCGGGGCTGGGGCTCGCCGGCTGCGCCGTCGGCGGGGGGCAGGGCGTGGCACTGCTGGTGGAGCGGGTCGGGTGAGCTCACCGGTGGAGGTCCGCATCGAAGGGGTGAGTCACCGGTTCGGTGAGCGCACGGTGCTGGACAGGGTCGACCTGGCCCTACGCGAGCACCGGATCGGGGTGATCGGGCTGAACGGGTCGGGTAAGTCGACCCTGGCCCGGCTGCTGAACGCGCTGGTGCGACCCACCCAGGGCCGGGTGCTGGTAGACGGACTGGACACCGCGCGCGAGGCGGCTGCGGTGCGCCGCCGGGTGGGCTTCGTCTTCACCGATCCGGATGCCCAGATCGTGATGCCGACCGCCGGCGAGGACGTCGCGTTCTCGTTGCGGCGCAGGGGGTTGTCCCGCAGCGAGGTGCGCCGGCAGGCGGCGGCGGCACTGGAACGGTTCGGGCTCGCCGGGCACGCGGACTCCCCCGCGCACCTGCTCTCCGGCGGGGAGAAGCAGCTGCTGGCGCTGGTCTCGGTACTGATCACCGAGCCGCGGCTGGTGGTGTGCGACGAACCGACCACGCTGCTCGACCTGCGCAATGCCCGCCGGGTCACCGCCCTGATCGCCGGCCTGCCCGCGTCGGTGGTGCTGGTCACCCATCATCTCGATCAGTTGGAGAGCTTCGACCGGGTGATCGTGATGCACGAGGGCCGGGTGGTCGCCGACGACACCCCTGATGCGGCGATCGCCGCCTACCGCCGGCTGGCGGGGTGAGCATGCTCGGTCTCTACGTGCCCGGCGAATCGCTGCTGCACCGGGCCCCGGCGGGGCTGAAGCTCGCCCTCCTGGCGATCGGCCTCAGTGTCACCACGCTCCTGGGATCGCCCCGGTCGGTTCTGGTGGCCCTGATCGTGGTGTTCGCCCTGGCGGCGCTGGCCCGTCTGCGGGCACGCACGGTGCTGGCGCAGGTGCGTCCGCTCGCCGCGGTGCTGGTCCTGATCGGGGCGGCCCAGGTGTGGTTGGCGGACTGGGGGACGGCGTGGGTGGTCTGCGGGTCACTGCTGGTCGCTGTGCTCGGTGCGGCGCTGGTCACCCTGACCACCCGCACCGAGGACCTGCTGGATGCACTGGTCACGGTGTTGCGGCCGCTGCGCCGGCTCGGGGTCGACCCGGACCGGGTCGCCCTGGTGTTCGCCCTGACCATCCGCGCCGTGCCGGTACTGGCCGGCATCGTCGAGGACGTGCGCGAGGCCAGGGCGGCCCGTGGCGCCCAGCGCTCGGCCCGCGCGTTCGCGGTCCCGGTGGTGATCCGCACAGTGCGCTACGCCGACCGGCTCGGCGAGGCGCTGATCGCCCGCGGTGCCGACGACTGATCCCAAGTGATCGGCGCCAGATCGCTGTCCTGCCCCCCAGCTGGGGGAAGACAGCGATCTCACGCTGATCATGGGGAGGGAGAGAGGGAGAGGGAGGGAGGGAGGGCGTCGGGCGTTGACGCCGCGGATACGCTGGAGGTCGCGGGTGCGCTGGTACCTGGCCGAGTGACTGCGGTGAACGTTTGGGACCGCTGGTGAGGGAGTCCGACGATGCCCCTCGATCAATCCGCGGCCCGCCGACACCAGACCGCCATCGCCTCGTTCACGGTGTTCGCCGTGCAGTCACGGCAGATCTCGGCCACACGCGCCCGGGCCGTCGACGTCGCGGCGGAGGCCCTGTCCGTGCCGATGGCCGCACTGATCCGGCACACCGGCGAGCACCAGGCCGTGGTGGCGCACGCCCGCGGCCGGCTGCGCTGGTCGCCCAAGGCCCCGTTCGAGAGCGACGCCGGGGCCTTGACCGACGGCCCTTCCTGGCGACCGATCGCACTGTCGGATGCCGACCGGGCCGACGCGGGGGCGCCGGGGTCCACCCTGTCCGTGCCGGTACCCGTGGAGGGCCTGCCCTGGGGCCGCCTACTGACCCGAGCCGTGGCGCCGAACGCGTTCACGCCGGCCGACGCCGAAGCGCTCACCATGATCGCCGCCGTGCTCGGAGCCGCCATCGAGCGTGACCTGGTCGACCGGGCGCAGGAGGCTGTTGCCGGGTGCGGCCGGTTCGCGCTGCAGCACGACGTCGCCGACACCGCGCAGCACGTCGTCGCCGTCCTGCATCACCTGTTGCAGACCCGGTGGGCGGCACTCGCCCGGGCGCACCCGGAACGCACCACCCTGCAGATCGCGGAGGCGGCCGGCGCCATCCGGGCGGGTGAGGAGTGGTCGCCGCAGGCGCCCTCCGGGCCGACGGCGAGCGCACCGGTCATGCGTGACGGACAGTTGTGGGGGCGGCTCCTGGTGGGCGACCTCGGGCACCGCCGGTTCACCCCGCGGGAAGAGAAGGTGGTCGACGCACTGGCCCGCATCTTGACCTCCGCAGTCGACCGCAGCGACCAGCCGCAGGCCCACCGACAGGGGCCGAACGCTCCGGCACCCGCATCACTGACCGAGGTGGCGCTGCTCGACGGCCAGGGTGTGATCGTCTGGGTGAACCAGGCGTGGATGGACTTCTGCCGCGACAACGGCGGTGACCCCGAGAGGACCGGTGTCGGGGTCTCCTACCTGCGCTGCATCGACGCCGCCCGGGACCCGGTTGCCGATCAGGTCGGGCGGGCGATCCAGGACGCGCTGCGTGGTGACCTGCCGGCCCCACAGTCGGTGATCATCCCCTGCCACCGTCCCGGCCAGGCCCGCTGGTACGACCTGCTCGTCTCCTCGCGGCTGGCCGATGGCGGCGCATGCCTGGGCGCAACGGTCACCCTCTCGCCGCGAATGCCGTAGGGCCTGCGATCAGCTCAGCTGGATGTGCACGGCCGAGACCAGCTCAGGCAGGGCCTTCACCAGCGCGCGGTCGGGATCGCCGACCGCGAGGTGCGGGCCGCGCGGCAGCGCGGTGAGGGCGTGCAGCCGCGGATCGGTGAGCACCCGGTCGATCAGCGGCTTGTCTCCCCCGGTGGCCAGCCACACCGACGTCCCCGCGGGGACATGATCGCGCACGGGCAGCAGCACCCGGGACGCCACCTCTGCGGCCGAGCCGGCCAGCTCACCGGTCTGCTTCTCCCGACGTCGGGCGAAACGCTGCTGCGACCAGCCGCCCGCGGCGGTGCGGCCCTGCACATAGCGCGATCCGACCTTGGAGGCCGTCACCGCTCCCCCGTCGACCACCGCGCAGGCGTAGCCGCCCCGGCGCACGATGAGCACCGCGACCCGGCGCGGGGCAGCCAGGTGTGCCGCCGCCTCCTCGAGATCGGTCTCGGCCCAGGGCGGGTAGGGCAGCACCACGTCGGCCGTCTCGTCGTCCGCCCCGGTCAGGGTGAAACCCCTTGCGGTAGGGGCGAATCGCACGTCGCCGTGGCGGTCAGCGAAGCCGGCCACCCACCGCGTCAGGCGGGCGGCGTCGACAGTGACGGTGCGGGGCACCTGGGATCAGACGTTGAAGCCGAGGGCCCGCAGCTGCTCGCGGCCGTCGTCGGTGATCTTGTCTGGGCCCCACGGCGGCATCCAGACCCAATTGATCCGCATGCCGGCGACGAGTCCCTCGAGCGCCTGGTGCGCCTGGTCCTCGATCACGTCGGTGAGGGGGCAGGCGGCCGACGTCAGGGTCATGTCGATCACGGCCTGGTTGTGCTGGTCGATGCTCACCCCGTAGACCAGGCCCAGGTCGACCACGTTGATCCCGAGCTCGGGGTCGACCACGTCGCGCAGCGCCTCTTCGACATCGGCGGCGTCCGCCGGGGTGTTGATCGCAGCCTCGGTCATCAGTTCTCCTTCAGGGGTGCTGCGTTGTGGTTGCGGCGCGCGCCGACATGACCGCCGCCTCGAAGGCGGTCCAGCCGAGCATCGCGCACTTGACCCGGTTGGCATGTCGTCCGACGCCGTGGAAGGCCACGCCGTCACCGAGGACGTCCTCGTCGGGCTCGGCCTGCCCGCGCGAGCGCACCATCTCGCGGAAGGCGTCGACCACCTGCTCGGCCTCGGTCAGCGAGGTGCCGATCACCAGGTCATGCAGCACCGAGGTCGAGGCCTGGCTGATCGAGCACCCGTTGCCGACCCAGGAGACGTCGTCCACCTGAGGGTGGCCGGTCTCGACGCCGGTCAGGGACACCCGCAGGGTGACCTCGTCACCGCACAACGGGTTGTACTGAGCGCTCTGCCCGCTGACCGCTGAGCCGGAGGCCTCGCGCAGACCGTAGCCGTGCTTCTCCTTGTAGTGATCCAGGATCACCTGCTGGTAGAGCTGGTCCAGGGCGTTCATCGATCCACCCCGAAGTAGCCGCGCACCTCGGCCAGCGAGGCACTGAACCGGTCGACCTCCTCAGCGGTGGTGTAGAGGTACACGCTCGCCCGGGTGCTCGCGGTGGCGCCGAAGCGCCGGTGCACCGGCTGGGCGCAGTGGTGGCCCACCCGCACCGCGATCCCCTGGTGGTCCAGGTACTGCCCGACGTCGTGCGGATGCACGCCTTCCACCACCACGCTCACCGCCCCCGACCGCTCGACCGCGGTGGTCGGCCCGAGTACCCGCACCCCGGCCACCTCGGCCACGCCGGCCAGCAGCCGTTCGGTCAGGGCGTGCTCGTGCGCGGTGATCCGGTCCATCCCGACGGCGTCCAGGTAGCGGACGGCGGCATGCCAGGCCACGGCCTGGCTCACCGGCGGCGTCCCCGCCTCGAAGCGTTGCGGCGGCTCCCGGAAGGTGGTCGCTTCCATGGTCACCCGTTCGACCATCGAGCCGCCGGTCAGGAACGGCGGCAGGTCGGCGAGCACCTCGCGCCGTCCGGCCAGGGCCCCGATCCCGGTCGGGCCGAGCATCTTGTGCGCCGAGAACACGGCGAGGTCGACCCCGAGCTCGGCCAGGTCCACCCGCTGATGCGGCACCGACTGGCAGGCGTCGAGCACGGTCAGCGCGCCCACCGCCGTCGCCCGGGCCACGAGCTCGGCCACCGGGTTCACGGTGCCCAGCACGTTGGAGATGTGGGTGAACGCCAGCACCCGGGTGCGGTCGGTCAGCAGAGCGTCGAGGCCGGTCAGGTCCAGCCGGCCGTCGTCGGTGAGCGGGATCCAGCGCAGTCGTGCCCCGGAGCGGGCGCAGGCCTGCTGCCAGGGCACCAGGTTCGCGTGGTGCTCCATCTCGGTGATCAGCACCTCGTCGCCCGGCCGCAGGGCGAGCGGGCCGGTGCCGGTGGAGACCCCGTAGGAGACCAGGTTCAGCGCCTCGGTCGCGTTGCGGGTCCAGACCAGCTCCTCCTCGGCCCGGCCGACGAACGCGGCGACGGCGGCCCGCGCGTCCTCGAACGCCTGGGTGGCCTCCTCGGCCACGGTGTGCGCGCCGCGGTGGACCGCGCCGTTGGAGTGCTCGAGGAAGTCCCGCTCGGCGTCCATCACGGCCCGCGGTCGCTGGGTCGTCGCCCCGGAGTCGAGATAGGCCAGCCGGTGCCCCTCGACGGTGCGCGACAGCAGCGGGAAGTCGGACCTCAGTCTGGTCAACTCCGCCGCGTCGATCCCCTGGGCGAGCACGCTGGTCACGATGTCGCCGCTCCCCCCACCGCCGGGGCGAACCGGTCGTAGCCCTCGGCCTCGAGCTGGTCGGCGAGCTCCGGCCCACCCTCTTCGGCGATCTTCCCGTCCACGAACACGTGCACGAACTCGGGCCGGATGTAGGACAGGATCCGCGTGTAGTGGGTGATCAGCAGCACTCCCAGGCCGTCGCTCTCCCGGGCCCTGTTCACGCCCTCGGAGACGATCCGCAGCGCGTCGACGTCCAGCCCGGAGTCGGTCTCGTCCAGGATGGCGATCTTCGGCTTGAGCAGTCCCAGCTGCAGGATCTCGTGCCGCTTCTTCTCCCCGCCGGAGAAGCCCTCGTTCACGTTGCGCTCGGCGAACACCGGGTCGATGCGCAGCGCGTCCATCGCCGCGCGCACGTCCTTGATCCAGTGCCGCAGATTCGGCGCCTTGCCGTCGATCGCGGTCTTGGCGGTGCGCAGGAAGTTGGACACGGTGATCCCGGGCACCTCCACCGGGTACTGCATGGCCAGGAACAGCCCCGCCCGGGCCCGCTCGTCGACGGACATGGCCAGCACGTCCTCGCCGTCCAGGGTGACGGTGCCGGAGGTGACGGTGTACTTCGGGTGCCCGGCGACCGAGTAGGCCAGCGTCGACTTGCCCGACCCGTTCGGGCCCATGATCGCGTGGGTCTCCCCCGAGCGGATGGTCAGGTCGACCCCGCGCAGGATCTCCTTGGCGCCGGCCTCGGTCTCGACGCTGACGTGCAGGTCGCGGATTTCCAGAGTGGACACTTAGCTTTCCTCCAGGTCGACCAGCACCATGCCGGCGTCGATCGTGACGGGGTACACCGGAACCGGCCGGATCGCCGGTAGGGCAAGGGGTTTGCCGGTGCGCAGGTCGAACCGCGACCCATGCAGCCAGCACTCGATCGCGCAGTCCTCAACCTCGCCCTCGGACAGGGAGACCTCGGCGTGGCTGCAGGTGTCCCCCAGGGCGTGCACCTCGCCGTGCTCGTCCCGGACGATGGCCACCGGGGTGCCGTCCAGCACCACGCGGACGGCGCCGACGGCGGGCAGGGCCTCCAGCGCCACGGCAGGACGACGGCTCATGCGTTCACCGCGGAGAGCTCGGCCTCGATCGCCAGACCCAGGCGTTCGGCCAGCGCCGGAACCCCGATCTGCTGCAGCAGCTCCATGAAGAAGGCGCGGACCACCATCCGGCGGGCCTCGTCCTCGGGGATACCGCGGGACTGCAGGTAGAACAGCTGCTCGTCGTCGAACCGGCCGGTCGCGCTGGCATGGCCGGCGCCGACGATCTCGCCGGTCTCGATCTCCAGGTTGGGCACCGAGTCGGCCCGGGCGCCTTCGGTGAGCACCAGGTTGCGGTTGAGCTCGTAGGTGTCCGTGCCCTCGGCCTCGGCGCGGATCAGCACGTCGCCGATCCACACGGTGTGCGCGTCCCGACCCTGCAACGCCCCCTTGTAGACCACGTTGCTGCGGCAGTTCGGCACGCCGTGGTCGACAAAGAGCCGGTGCTCGAGGTGCTGGCCGGCGTCGGCGAAGTACAACCCGAGCAGCTCGACCGCGGCTCCCGGCCCGGCGAACCGGGCGGACGGCGCGATCCGCACCACGTCACCGCCGAGGTTGACCACCACGTGTTTGAGCCGAGCGTCCCGGCCGAGGCGCAGATGGTGCGAACTCAGGTGGACGGCGTCCGCGGCCCACTCCTGCACGCTCACCACGGTGAGCGTGGCGCCGTCCGCCAGGTCGATCTCGACGTTGTCGGCGAACGTCGCGCTGCCGGTGAAGTCGATCACGACCACGGCGGAGCTGTGCGCCTCGGCGACGATCAGCGCGTGCCCGTACTCCAGGCCGCCGTGACCGGTGACGCTGATCTGCACCGGTTCGTCGACCGTCTGCCCTGCGGGAACGGTGACCACCAGCGCCCGGTCGAAGCTCGACCAGGCCTGCGCCGCCACCCGGTCCTCCGGGGTTCCGGCCCGGCCAAGCCGCGGGTCGGTGCGCTGCACCGTCTCGACGGTGACCGGGGTGGGTGCCTCGACCTTCACCTCGACCGGGGTTCCGGAGGCGGCGGCGCCGGCGTGCAGGTCGTGCAGTCGGTCCATCGGGGTGAAGCGCCATTCCTCCTCCCGGCCCGAGGGCACGGGGAAATCGTCGATGTGGAAGCTGGCTCGGCGCTCGGCCCGGGACTGCACCGGCGGTGGTGCGAATGCGGTGGCTGTCATCAGCCGACGGCCCCTTCCATCTGCAGCTCGATCAATCGGTTCAGTTCGAGGGCGTACTCCATCGGCAGCTCCCGGGCGATCGGCTCGACGAAGCCGCGCACGATCATCGCCATCGCCTCCTCCTCGCTCAGGCCCCGCGACATCAGGTAGAACAACTGGTCGTCGCTCACCTTGGAGACCGTGGCCTCGTGGCCCATCCGCACGTCGTCCTCGCGGACATCGACATAGGGGTAGGTGTCGGAGCGGCTGATCGTGTCGACCAGCAGCGCGTCGCAGCGCACCGTGGACGCCGAGTGGTGCGAGCCCTCGAGTACCTGGACCAGGCCCCGGTAGGAGGTGCGGCCCCCGCCGCGGGCCACCGACTTGGAGATGATCGAGGACGACGTGTGCGGCGCGGCGTGCACCATCTTGGCTCCCGCGTCCTGATGCTGGCCCTCACCGGCGAAGGCGATCGACAGCGTCTCGCCGGTGGCGTGCTCGCCCATCAGGTAGATCGCCGGGTACTTCATGGTCACCTTGGAGCCGATGTTGCCGTCGACCCACTCCATGGTCGCGCCCTGCTGGGCGACGGCCCGCTTGGTGACCAGGTTGTAGACGTTGTTCGACCAGTTCTGGATCGTCGTGTAGCGCACCCGGGCGTCCTTCTTCACGATGATCTCGACCACGGCCGAGTGCAGCGAGTCGGACGTGTAGATCGGCGCGGTGCAGCCCTCGACGTAGTGCACGTACGAGCCCTCGTCGGCGATGATCAGCGTCCGCTCGAACTGGCCCATGTTCTCGGTGTTGATCCGGAAGTAGGCCTGCAGCGGAATGTCGACCCGCACCCCCTTGGGCACGTAGATGAACGACCCGCCCGACCAGACCGAGGTGTTCAGCGCGGCGAACTTGTTGTCGCCCACCGGGATCACGGTGCCGAAGTACTCCCGGAACAGCTCCTCGTGCTCGCGCAGCCCGGTATCGGTATCGACGAAGATGACACCCTTCTGCTCCAGGTCCTCCCGGATCTGGTGGTAGACCACCTCAGACTCATATTGCGCGGCCACCCCGGCGATCAGGCGCTGCTTCTCCGCCTCGGGGATGCCGAGCCGGTCGTAGGTGCGCTTGATGTCCTCGGGAAGCTCGTCCCAGGTGGTGGCCTGCTTCTCGGTGGAGCGCACGAAGTACTTGATGTTGTCGAAGTCGATCCCGGTCAGGTCGCTGCCCCAGGTCGGCATCGGCTTCTTGTGGAACAGGCGCAGGCCCTTCAGCCGAAGGTCGAGCATCCACTGCGGCTCGCTCTTCAACGCCGAGATGTTGCGCACGACGTCCTCGTTCAGACCCCGCCGGGCGGTGGCGCCGGCGACATCGGAGTCGGACCAGCCGAACTCGTAGTGCCCGATGCCCTCGAGCTTGCCGTCCAGCTCTTTGTCCAGCTGCTTGTCGAGCTCTGGCTGCGTGGCGCTGCTCATCGGGTCTGCCTCTCGGTGGACGGTACATAGGTGGTGCAGACGTGTTCGCCGTGCGCCAGGGTGGCCAGTCGCTGGACATGGACGCCGAGCAGGCGGGAGAAGGCGTCGGTCTCCGCCTCGCACAGCTCGGGGAAGACGCGGGCGACGTCCTGCACGGGGCAGTGTCCCTGACAGAGCTGGACGCCGAGTGGTGACGTGTCGGTGGGTGAGGGCACGGTGCGGGTGGTGGCGGCGAAGCCCTCGCGGGACAGCGCCTCGGCCAGCGCGCCGGCCCGTGCCACCGATCCGGGCCCTGCCGCCTCGATCGAGGCTCGATGACGATGCTCGAGGTCGGCCACCCGCCGCTCGGCGAAGGAGCGCACGGCCTGCGGCCCGGCGACGTCCGCCAGGTACTGCAGTGCCGAGGTGGCCAGATCGTCGTAGCCGCTGCTCATCGCCGCATGGCCGGCGTCGGTGAGCACGAACGCCCGGGCCGGCCGGCCGCGCCCGCGCTGGCCCGGGGCGATCCCCTGCCAGGTGGTGGCCAGGCCCGAGGCCTGGAGCTGATCGAGGTGGCGGCGGACCCCTGCGGCGGTCAGCCCCAGCTGCGCGGCGAGGTCGGCGACGGTCACCGGACCGCTGCGCAGGATCTTCTGGGCGATGCGATCCCGGGTGCGCTCGTCGCTCTCGGGGAGCGTGGAGTCCTGCCGGGCTATTTTCACGACATAAGTATTGCGTTAATCAGCCCTCGACTCAAGCCGGCGGCTGTGATGTTGACGCGGACCACCCGGTGAGACCCTGTGAGGCCGCACGACGCGACGAAGCTAGACTCGCCGCGTGCCGCTGATCGCCACGGACGCCCTGACGATGCGGTTCGGCGCGACCACGGCGCTGGACCGGCTCACCGTGGCCGTCGAGCCCGGGGCGATCGGGTTGGTCGGGGCCAACGGTGCCGGTAAATCGACCCTGATCAAGATCCTGCTGGGGCTGCTGCCCGCCACCCAGGGCCGCGCCCGGGTGCTCGGCCTCGACGTGGCCGCCGACAGCGAGGCGATCCGGCAACGGGTGGGCTACATGCCCGAACACGACTGCCTGCCCGCCGACACCTCGGCGACCGAGTTCGTCGTCCACATGGCGCGGATGTCGGGCCTGCCGATGACCGCGGCCCGCGAACGGACCGCCGACGTGTTGCGCCACGTCGGCCTGTACGAGGAGCGCTACCGGGCGATCGGCGGGTACTCGACCGGCATGAAGCAGCGGGTCAAGCTGGCCCAGGCTCTGGTGCACGACCCCGAGCTGGTGTTGCTGGACGAGCCGACCAACGGTCTCGACCCGACCGGACGGGACGAGATGCTGGGCCTGATCCGCCGCGTGCGGACCGAGTTCGGCATCTCGGTGCTGGTCACCTCGCACCTGCTCGGAGAGCTGGAACGGATCTGCGATCACGTCGTGGTGATCGACGGCGGAGCCCTGCTGCGGTCCTCCTCCACCGCCGATGTGACCGCGGCCAGCGGGGTGCTGCTGGTCGAGACCGACGAGCGGCCCGACGCGCTGGCCGGAGCGCTGCAGCAGGCGGGGGTCGCCGTCCGCCTGACCGGGCGTCTGCTGGAGGTGCAGTTGGCCGGCGAGCCGACCTACGACGCCATCCGGGACGCGGCGGCGAACCTGGGGCTCGGCCTGGTGCGCCTGGAACGCCGCCGGCACCGCATGGTCGAGGTCTTCCAGGAGGCCGACGGTGTCCATGCCTCCTGATGCCGGCGTCATCCACGACATCGGATACCGCCACTACGACGGCGCCCGGCAGGGGCGGGGCGCCATCGTGCGCTCGCTCTACGTCGACAGTCTGCGCGGCGCCTTCGGCCTGGGCCGCTCCACCAAGAGCAAGATCGCGCCGTGGCTGCTGCTCGCGCTCTGCTCGGTGCCTGCCCTGGTGAGCGGCATCGTGATCAACGTGACCGGGGCGCGCGAGCTACCGTTCCCGATGCCGAACTACGCCGCGTTCGTCTACCCGTTGCTGATCCTCTACGTCGGCGGTCAGGCCCCGGCCAGCGTGAGCCGCGATCTGCGGTTCCGGGTGACCACGCTGTACTTCTCCCGGCCGCTGCGCCGTGGCGACTACGTGGCCGCCAAGGTCGCGGCGCTGACCACGGCGGTGGCGATCGTGGTGCTGGTTCCGTCGCTGCTGCTGACCGGCGGGGCGCTGTTGTCCGACATCCCGGCGAAGGACGTGTTGGTGTCGTTCGCGCAATCGCTGCCGGTCGTCGTCCTGCTGGCGCCGATGCTGGCCGGGATCGCCCTGGCGATCGCCTCGGTGACACCGCGCCGCGGGCTCGGGGTCGCGGCGGTGGTCGCCGTCCTGATCATCGCGTGGGCGGTCCACGGCGCGGTGCAGGGAATCCTTTCCGACCAGGGCCGCGAAGACCTCGCCCCTTGGTCACAGCTGATCTCCCCGGGGTCGACGGTCGACGGGCTGGTGGCGTGGATCTTCGACCTCGACGCGGCCAACGGCCTGGTGCCGCAGGGCACCGCAGGGCTGGCCTGGATCGCCGCGGTGCCGTTGATCATCGGCACCGCGATCGGCTTCCTGGCCCTGCGCTACCGGAAGGTGTCGGTCACGTGAGCACCATCGTCATCGACAAGGTCTCGCGCTGGTACGGCAACGTGGTGGCGGTCAACGACGTCACGATGCAGATCGGCCCGGGGATCACCGGGCTGCTCGGGCCGAACGGCGCCGGCAAGTCGACCCTCATCTCGATGATGGCCGGGTTCCTGCCGCCGTCCTCCGGCACCGTGACCATCGACGGCGAGGCGACCTGGCGCAACCAGGCGATCTACGCCCGGGTCGGGCTGGTGCCCGAGCGGGAGGGCATGTACGAGGTGGTCTCGGGCTGGGACCTGGTGCTGTCCAACGCCAAGCTCTACAAGCTGCCGGATCCTGAACGCGCGGCGCGGCAGGCGATCGAGACCGTCGACATGACCGCCGCCCAGGATCGCGGTATCGCGACCTACTCCAAGGGCATGAAGCAGCGGATCAAGGTGGCCACCGCCCTGGTGCACGACCCGGCCGTGCTACTGCTCGACGAACCGTTCAACGGCATGGACCCTCGGCAGAGGGTGCACCTGATGGACCTGTTGCACCGCATGGGCGAGGGGGGTCGCAGCGTGCTGTTCTCCAGCCACATCCTCGAGGAGGTCGAACAGCTCGCCGGCAGCATCGAGGTGATGGTCGCGGGGCGGCACGCGGCGTCCGGCAACTTCCGCGAGATCCGGCGGCTGATGACCGAGAGGCCGCACCAGTACACGATCCGCTCGACCGACGACCGGCGGCTGGCCTCGGTGCTGATGGCGGACGTGTCGACCTCGGCGGTGCAGCTGGTCGGCACTCCCGCCGGCCAGGGCGCGGCGGCCGGGGGCGGCATCCAGGGCGGCGGCTCGCTGCACGTCGAGGCGGTGGACGTCGCCCGGTTCGTCAAAGCGCTGCCCTGGCTCGCCCAGCAGACCGGGGTGCGTCTGCTCGAGGTGTCGCCGACGGACGAGTCGCTCGAGAGCGTGTTCTCCTACCTGGTCGACCGGTCGTGAGGCAGCGATGAACGCCACCGTGATGCACCTGACCGCACGGACGATGCTGGGCCACCGGCGGTTCCTGCTGCTGCTGAGCCTGTCGGCGGTGCTGGTGCTGATCGCCGTCCTGGTCCGGATCTTCACCGGCACCGACGACTCGCTGGCCTGGACCATCGCCTCGGGTTTGGGCCTGAGCACGGTGGTTCCGCTGATCGCGCTGCTCGCCGGCACTGGCTCGATCGGGCCCGAGATCGAGGACGGCTCGATCGTCTATCTGCTGGCCAAGCCGATCAGCCGGTTCACCATCATCGGCTCGAAACTGGCTGTGGCCGAGGGCACCGCGTTGGCGCTGGGCGCGGTGCCGGTGGTGATCGCGGTGGCGGTGCTCGCCGAGCACCCGATGCGTCTGGCGCCTCCGCTCGCGCTCGCCGCCATGACCGCCGTGATCTGTTACGGCACGCTGTTCCTGATGCTGGCGGTGATCACCCGCAACGCCGTGATCATCGGCCTGCTCTACGCGATCATCTGGGAGACCACGGTCGCCAACCTGATCCCCGGGGCGCAGGCGCTCTCGGTGCGGCAGTGGTCGCTGGCGTTGGCCCAGTGGCTGCTCGGGGCCACCGAGGCCGAAGGGCTGGGCCTGGACGCCGCAGTCGGCCCCACCGCGGGGCTGATCGCCCTGGTGCTGCTCACCGTGGGTGGCGGGGTCTACGCCGGCGTGCGGCTGCGCAGCCTGCGCCTGCTCGCCACGGACTGAGCCACGGCGCGAGGCTAGACTCGCCGACCGTGGCCGTTGTCGTGGACGCTTTGACCGTGCGCTATCGCGGCCGCCCCGCCCCCGCGGTCGACCGGCTGAGCTGGAGCGCCGAACCGGGCACGATCACTGCCCTGCTCGGGCCGAACGGTGCCGGCAAGACCACGACCGTCGAGTGCTGCGAGGGCCTGCGCCGGGCCACCTCCGGCGTGGTGCGGGTGCTCGGACTCGACCCGATCGCGGACGCCGTCCGGTTGCGGCCGCGGGTCGGGGTGATGCTGCAGGACGGTGGCCTGCCCACCGGTGCGCGCACCGCCGAGGTGCTGGCGCACGTGGCCGCGCTGCACGACGACCCCGAGGACCCGGCCGCACTGCTCGACGTCCTCGGCCTGACCGACCACGCACGCACGATGGTGCGCCGGCTGTCCGGCGGCCAGCGCCAGCGCCTGGCACTGGCCGTGGCTCTGGTCGGCCGCCCGGAGCTGGTCTTCCTCGACGAGCCGAGCTCCGGCCTGGACCCGCAGACCCGGCACGCGGTCTGGGACCTGGTCGCCGGCCTGCGCACCCGCGGGGTCACCGTCGTGCTGACCACGCACCTCATGGACGAGGCGGAGCACCTGGCCGATCGGGTGGTCGTGATCGACGGAGGCCGGCTGGTCGCCGACGGCTCCCCCGCCGAGCTGACCGGCGCCGGCGCGACCAGCCTCACCTTCGGCGCTATGCCGGGACTCGACCTGCCCGACCTGGTCGCCACGTTGCCCACCGGGGTCAGCGCCGCGGAGACCCTGCCCGGCGCCTACCAGGTGCAGGGGGCGGACGGGGCGCCGCTGGACGCACAGACTGTCGCCGCGGTGACGGCCTGGTGCGCCCGGCGAGGGGTGCTGCCCGAGGGTCTGTCGTTGGGCCGGCGCAGCCTGGAGGACGTCTTCTTGGAGCTCACCGGCCGGGAGCTGCGATGACCACCACTGCGGCCTCGCGGGCCGTGGCGCAGGCCCGGTTCGACGCCCGGATCATGCTGCGCAATGGCGAACAACTGTTGCTCACGCTGATCCTGCCCGCCCTGCTGCTGGGTGCGCTCAGCCGCTGGGGCCTGCCTGGGGTGGAGGTCACCGGCCGCCGGATCGACGCGGTGGCGCCCGGCGTCCTCGCCCTGGCGGTGATGTCCACCGCGTTCACCGGACAGGCGATCGGCACCGGCTTCGACCGACGGCACGGAGTGCTACGCATGCTGGCCACCACCCCGCTGGGCCGCGGCGGCCTGCTCGCCGGACGCATGCTGGCGGTCCTGGTGGTGGAGGCGGTCCAGGTGCTGCTGCTCGGGGGCCTCGCCGTGCTGCTGGGCTGGCGGCCGGCGCTCGGCGGGGTGCTCTGGGCGCTGGTGCTGATCGTGTGCGGCACGGCGGCATTCGTGGCTCTCGGCCTCGTGCTGGCCGGTACCCTGCGGGCCGAGGCGGTGCTCGCAGGGGCCAACCTGGCCTGGGTGCTGCTGCTCGCCGGAGGCGGCGTCGTGCTGCCCACGAGTGCGATGGGGAGCTGGGGATCGGTCGCCCGATGGCTGCCCTCCGGCGCGCTCGGTGACGGCCTGCGCACCGCACTGCAGCAGGGGCGCGCGGACGGGCTGGCCGTCGTCGCCCTGGTGGTCTGGACCGCTGTGGCGACCGCCTTGGCCACCCGGTACTTCCGCTGGGACTGATGCGTTCTAGGCTGCTGGCCATGACATCTGCCGTGCTCGATCGTGCGATCTCGGTGCGTTGGCCCTGGGTGCGGGCTGCACTCCTGGTCAACCTGGTCAGCGAGGTGGCCATCGTGGTCACCGGAGGCCTCGTCCGGGTCACCGGCTCGGGTCTCGGCTGCCCGACCTGGCCCGAGTGCGTGCCGGGATCATTCACGCCGGTGGTCGAGCAGGCCGAGGGTTATCACAAATACATCGAGTTCGGAAACCGCACCCTGACCTTCGTGCTCGGTGTGGCCGCGATCGCCGTCCTGGTCGGTGTCTACACGGTCTTCCGCCGAGTGACCCTCGGCGGGGCCGCGCCCCTGCTGCTGGTGATCGCGCAGGCGGTGCTGGGCGGCATCACGGTGCGGATGACGCTGTCGCCCGAGACCGTCGCGGCGCACCTGCTGCTCTCGATGGTGACGATCGCGGTGTCCACCTGGTTGTGGCTGCGGATCACTCCCGAGCGGGTGGCCGGCACCGCCCCCGACGACGGGGTCGCCCTGCCGCCGCTCACCCGGCCGCTGGCCTACGCGCTGGCCGCCGAGTCGGCGGTGGTGCTCGTGCTGGGCACCGTGGTGACCGGCTCGGGTCCGCACTCGGGCGACGCGGACGAGCCGGCCCGGTTCGGCTTCGACCCCAAGCTGGTCAGCATGATTCACTCGGCCTCGGTCTGGATCTTCGTCGGGCTGACCGTCGCCCTGCTGATCACACTGATCCGGGCCTCGGCGAAGGGCGTGGTCTACCGGCGGACGCACATCGTGTTCGGCATCGCCGTGCTGGCCGGAGCCGTCGGCTACCTCCAGTACGCCCTCGGCCTGCCGTGGCCGCTCGTGGTGGTGCACATGTTGCTGGCCGGCTTGCTGGTGGTCGCCGTCACCGCCCTGGCCGACGCCGTGGCCTCCTCCTCCACCGCCCCCACCAGCAGGTAACCCCGGGCCCCAACCCGCCGAGAGTCGGCTAACCGGGCCAATTCGCCTCGGATACGCCTGGTTAGCCGACTCTCGGCGAGACACCCACTGCCGTGCAGGGTCAGAAGAGGCTGAACGGGACGAACGGGTCGATGGCGACTGCGGTGAACAGCAGGGTCAGGTACGTGATCGAGAAGTGGAAGAGCCGCATCGGGGCGACCTTGGCCTCGGTGCGGCGCGCGCGGCCGTGCAGGCGGTGCGCCTCGAGCAGAAACATGCCGCCGGCCAGCACCGCGGTCGCCAGGTAGACCACCCCGGTGGCCGGGATCAGCAGCAGCGACCACGCCACCATCGCCCAGGAGTACACGACCACCTTGCGGGCCACGGCGACCTCGGTGGCCACCACCGGCAGCATCGGCACGCCGGCTGCGGCGTAGTCGTCGCGGAAGCGCATCGACAGCGGCCAGTAGTGTGGCGGCGTCCACAGGAAGATCACCCCGAACAGCACCAGGGGTTCCCAGGAGAGGTCGTTGCGCACCGCCGCCCAGCCGATCAGCACCGGCATGCAGCCCGCGGCCCCGCCCCAGACGATGTTCTGCGGCGTCCGACGCTTGAGCAGCATCGTGTAGCCGAAGACGTAGAACAGGATCGCCGCCAACGCCAGGGCGGCCGAGAGCACGTTGACCGTTGCCGCCAGCAGACCGACCGCCAGCGCACCCAGGACCACCCCGAACACCACGGCGTTGTGCGGCGAGATCTGTCCGGTGGCCAGGGGCCGGTTGGCCGTGCGGTGCATGACCACGTCGATGTCGCGGTCCAGGTAGCAGTTCAGGGCGTTGGCGCTGCCGGCGGCGAGCGTTCCCCCGACCAGGGTCAGCGCCACCGTGACCAGCGACGGCAGACCGCGCGCCGCAAGGATCATCGTGGGCACCGTGGTGACCAGCAGCAGTTCGATGATCCTCGGTTTGGTCAGCGCGACGTAGGCCCCCACGGTGCCCCGCAGGCTGGTGGGCCTGGAGATGGCGAGGGCGTCGGCGGTCACGCGTGGGCGAGGGTCGACGGTCGTCACGGCGTCCTTCGGGGGCTGGTCCACGGGTGGACTCGTGGGCTCGGTCGAGACGCCGCCAACTGTACGCGCGATCGCCGCCCGCGGAGGTGTGGCTCGCCTCGCTCCCGCGTCCGGCGGAACCGTCCCATCGCCGGGCGAGCGGTTCAGGCAGGCAACACGGGGCAGCCGCGCAGGCCTCGGGAGCAGGTCAGCGCTAGGCTCGCCACGCTCGCCAGAGCCATCCGACACGATCTCCTCGAGGACCATGTGACCAGCGAACCTGCTCTCGATTGGACCGATCTCGACCGCCGCGCCGTGGACACCGCCCGGGTGCTCGCCGCGGACGCCGTCCAGAAGGCGGGGAGCGGACACCCGGGGACGGCGATGAGCCTGGCCCCCGCCGCATACCTGCTCTACCAGCACGTGATGCGGCTCGACCCCAGCGAGCAGCACTGGCCGGGTCGCGACCGGTTCGTCCTGTCCTGCGGCCATTCCAGCCTGACCCAATACATCCAGCTGTACTTCGCCGGGTACGGCGTGGAGCTGTCGGACCTGCAGGCGTTGCGCGCCTGGGGTTCGAACACCCCCGCCCACCCCGAGGTCGGTCACACCCCCGGCGTGGAGATCACCACCGGGCCGCTCGGCTCCGGCCTGGCCAGCGCCGTGGGCATGGCCTACGCGGGCCGCCGCGAGCGGGGCCTGTTCGACCCTGACGCCGCGCCGGGCGCCAGCCCCTTCGACCACACCATCTGGGTGCTCGCCTCGGACGGCGACATCGAGGAGGGCGTCAGCAGCGAGGCCTCCTCGCTGGCCGGCCACCAGCAGCTGGGCAACCTGGTCGTGATCTACGACCTGAACCGGATCTCGATCGAGGACGACACCCTGGTGGCGCTCAGCGAGGACACAGCGAAGCGGTACGAGTCTTACGGCTGGCACGTCCAGGAGGTCGACTGGACCGGCGGGGCCGGGCCCGCCTCCGGCAAGGAGGGCACGTACCACGAGGACGTCCCGGCCCTGTACGACGCGCTGCGGGCCGCCCAGGCCGAGACCGACCGGCCCTCGCTGGTCATCCTGCGCACGGTGATCGCCTGGCCGGCGCCCACCCTGATGAACACGACAAGTCGCACGGCTCCGCCCTCGGCGAGGCCGAGGTCGCCGCCACCAAGCAGGTGCTCGGCTTCGACCCGGCGCAGACCTTCGCCGTGGAGGACGCCGTGCTGGCCCGCACCCGTGGGGTGGCCGAGCGCGCCCAGGCGGCCCGAGCCGCCTGGGACGAGGCCTTCGCCGCCTGGCAGAGCGCCCGGCCCGAGCGGTACGCCCTGTTCACCCGGCTGCGCGACCGCGCGCTGCCCGAGGGCTGGGACGCCGCGCTGCCCACCTTCGAGGCCGGCAGGGACGTGCCCACCCGCAAGGCCTCGGGCCTGGTGCTGAATGCGCTGAAGGACGCCCTGCCCGAGCTGTGGGGCGGTTCGGCCGACCTGGCCGAGAGCAACAACACCACACTGGAGGGCGAGACCTCGTTCCTGCCCGCGCAGTACACCACCGACATGTGGGGTCAGGGCGACCCCTACGGCCGGGTGCTGCACTTCGGCATCCGCGAGCACGCCATGGGCGCGATCATGAACGGGATCGCCCTGCACGGCGGTACCCGGGTCTTCGGCGGCGCCTTCCTGGTGTTCAGCGACTACATGCGCCCCGCCGTTCGGCTGGCTGCAATCATGAAACTCCCCGTCACCTACGTCTGGACGCACGACTCGATCGGTCTGGGTGAGGACGGCGCCACCCACCAGCCGGTGGAGCACATCGCCTCGCTGCGCGCCATGCCGGGCCTGGACGTCGTCCGCCCGGCCGACGCCAACGAGACCGCATGGGCCTGGCGCACTGTGCTGACCCGTACCGACCGGCCCGCGGCCCTGATCCTGAGCCGGCAGAACCTGCCGACCATGGACGCCGCCGGGCGCGAGGGTGTGGCCAGGGGTGGCTACGTGCTGGCCGAGGCGGACGGCGAGCTCCAGGTGATCCTGGTCGCCACCGGCTCCGAGGTGCAGCTGGCCGTGGCCGCACGCACCGAGCTGCGGGCCAGGGGGATCGGCGCGCGGGTGGTGTCGATGCCCTGCCGGGAGTGGTTCGACGAACAGGATGCGGCCTACCGCGACAGCGTGCTGCCCCCCCAGGTGCGGGCCCGGGTCTCGGTGGAGGCCGGCGTCGGGCAGGGCTGGCGAGAAGTGGTCGGCGACGCCGGCCGAATCATCTCGCTGGAACACTTCGGGGCCTCGGGCGACTACCAGCGCCTCTACACCGAGTTCGGCATCACCACGCAGGCCGTCGTGGCCGCCGCCGAGGACTCCCTGGCGGCCACCCGCACAGGAGGTCCCCGATGACCACTCCCGCTCTGAGCAGGCTCTCCGCCGAGGGCGTCTCGATCTGGCTCGACGATCTCAGCCGCGAGCTGCTGGAGACCGGCGAACTGGCCCGTCTTGTGGCGGAGAGGAACGTGGTCGGCGTCACCAGCAATCCGACCATCTTCGCCTCGGCATTGGCCAAGGGTGAGCGCTACGCCGAGCAGGTCAGAGCGCTCGCCACCCGTGGGTCGGATGTCGACACGGCGGTGTTCGAGATCACCACGGACGACGTGCGCTCGGCCTGCGACCTCCTTCGCCCGGTGTACGAGGCAACCCAAGGCCTCGACGGGCGGGTCTCGATCGAGGTCGACCCGCGGCTCGCCCACCACGAGCCGGAGACGGTCGCCGCGGCCGGCCGCCTCTGGGCCACGGTCGACCGGCCGAACGCGATGATCAAGATCCCGGCCACCCTCGAGGGTCTGCCCGCGATCACCACGGTGCTGGCTGAGGGGATCAGCGTCAACGTGACCCTGGTCTTCGGCCTGGAGCGCTACCGCGCCGTGCTCAACGCCTGGCTCGCAGGGCTGGAAGGGGCCCAGGTCACTGGGCACGACCTGTCCACGATCGCCTCCGTGGCCTCGTTCTTCGTCTCCCGGGTGGACACCGAGATCGACGGCCGGCTGACCGCGATCGGCACCCCGGAGGCGCTCGCCCTGCGCGGCGAGGCCGCCATCGCGAACGCCCGGCTGGCCTACCAGGCCTACGAAGAGGTGATTGCCACCTCCCGCTGGCAGGTGCTGGCGGACGCCGGCGCTCGCCCCCAGCGCCCACTGTGGGCCTCCACCGGGGTCAAGGACCCGCACTACCCCGACACGATGTACGTCACCGAACTGGTTGCCCCCGGCACGGTGAACACCATGCCTGGCAAGACCCTGGAGGCCGTCGCGGACCACGGCGACGTCGTCGGCGACACGGTCACCGGCACCTACGACGAGGCCGCCGAACTGCTGGACAGGCTCGCGGCGCTGGGCATCGGCTACACCGACGTGGTCGAGCAGCTGGAGCGCGAAGGGGTGGCCAAGTTCGAGCAGAGCTGGACCGGGCTGCTCACCACCGTGTCCGATGAACTGGCCCGGGCCGCCACCTTCGGCTCGGACGAGGAGGCTCAGCAGTGAGCCCAGCCGCCTTCGCCAAGGGGCGCAACCCGCTGCGCGACGAGCGCGACAAGCGGCTGCAGCGGATCGCCGGCCCATGCGGGCTGGTCCTGTTCGGCGTCACCGGCGACCTGGCCCGCAAGAAGCTGATGCCGGCCGTGTACGACCTGTCCCAGCGCGGACTGCTGCCTCCGGGGTTCGCCCTGGTGGGCTTCGCCCGCAGGGACTGGGCCGACCAGGACTTCGAGCGGGTGGTGCACGACTCCGTGCAGCAGTATGCCCGTACCCCGTTCCGAGAGTCCGTGTGGCGGCAGCTGGCGGAGGGATTCCGGTTCGTGCCGGGTGACTTCTCCGACGACGACGCCTTCGACGAGTTGGCCCGCACCGTGGCCGAGCTCGACGTCACCCGGGGCACCGGCGGCAACCATGCCTTCTACATGTCCATCCCGCCGAAGTTCTTCCCGGTGGTGACCAAGCAGCTGGCCCGCTCGGGCCTGTCCGAGCAGGTCGGCGACCAGTGGCGTCGGGTGGTGATCGAGAAGCCGTTCGGCCACGACCTGGCTTCGGCCCGCGACCTGAACACCGTGGTCGAATCGGTGTTCCCGGCCGACTCGGTGTTCCGGATCGACCACTACCTGGGCAAGGAGACGGTGCAGAACCTGTTGGCGATGCGTTTCGCCAACCAGCTGTTCGAGCCGATCTGGAACGCCAACTACGTCGACCATGTGCAGATCACCATGGCCGAGGACATCGGCATCGGCGGCCGCGCGGGCTACTACGACGGCATCGGTGCCGCCCGGGACGTGATCCAGAACCACCTGCTGCAGCTGCTGGCGCTCACCGCGATGGAGGAACCGGTCTCCTTCGACGCGCAGTCGCTGCGGGCCGAGAAGGAGAAGGCACTCTCCGCCGTCCGGCTGCCCAGGGATCTGGCCAAGCACACCGCCCGCGGACAGTACTCGCGGGGCTGGCAGGGCGGTCAGCAGGTGATCGGGTACCTCGAGGAGGAAGGCATCGCCCCCAACTCGACCACCGAGACCTTCGCTGCCATCCGGGTGGACGTCGACACCCGCCGCTGGGCCGGCGTGCCGTTCTACCTGCGCACCGGCAAGCGCCTCGGCCGGCGGGTGACCGAGATCGCCGTGGTGTTCAAGCGGGCACCCCATCTGCCGTTCGAGCACACGGCCACCGAGGAACTGGGCAAGAACGCGATCGTGATCAGGGTGCAGCCCGACGAGGGAGTCACCATCCGGTTCGGCTCGAAGGTGCCCGGCACCCAGATGGAGGTTCGTGATGTCACCATGGACTTCGGTTATGGCAGCGCGTTCACCGAGTCCTCCCCCGAGGCCTACGAACGCCTGATACTCGACGTCCTGCTCGGCGACCCGCCGTTGTTCCCCCGGCACGAAGAGGTCGAGCTGTCCTGGAAGATCCTCGACCCGATCACCGAGTTCTGGGCCGCCAAGGGAACCCCGGAGCCGTACGGCTCCGGGACCTGGGGCCCGGCCTCTGCCGACGTGATGATGGCCCGCGACGGGCGAGCCTGGAGGCGGCCATGATCTTCGACCTGCCCGACACCACGACCGGCACCCTCAACCGCAAACTGGTCGAGCTGCGCGAGAGCGGCGGCGCGATCGCCCTCAGCCGGGTGCTCACCCTGGTCATCGTCACCGAGGACGGCCAGTCCGAGAGTGCGATCCAGGCGGCGAACGACGCCAGCCGGGAACACCCCTGCCGGGTCATCTGCCTGGTCAGGGGCACCCGTCGCGGCTCCAACCGGCTGGACGCCCAGATCAGGGTCGGCGGTGACGCCGGGGCAAGTGAGGTGATCGTGTTGCGGCTGTACGGCCCGCTCGCCGAGCACGGCGACTCCGTCGTGGTACCCCTGCTGCTGCCCGACGCCCCGACCGTGGCCTGGTGGCCGGGCACCCCCCCGGACAACCCGGCCCAGGACTCGATCGGCGCCATGGCCCAGCGCCGGATCACCGACGCGGCGATGTCGTCCAAGCCGGCCAAGGCACTCGAGCAGCGCGCCAGGACCCACGCTCCCGGGGACACCGATCTGGCCTGGAGCCGGATCACCCTGTGGCGCGGCCTGCTCGCCGCAGCCCTGGACCAGCCCCCTTACGAGCCGGTCCGCTCGGCCGCGGTCACCTCGGGGGCCGACAGCCCCAGCGGGGATCTGCTCGCGGCCTGGCTCGCGCTGTACCTGCAGTGCCCGGTCCGCCGGGTGCGCACCCGGGTGGGCAGCGGCCTGACCGGGGTGCACCTGGACCGGGCCTCCGGGCCGGTCGACCTGGTCAGGCCGGACGGCAAGGTTGCCGCGCTGACCCAGCCGGGGCAGCCGGAGCGGCGGATCGCGCTCGCTCCGCGGGCCGACCGGGACTGCCTGACCGAGGAGCTGCGCCGGCTCGATCCGGACGACGTCTACGGCGCGGTGGTGACCAGGGGTATGGCCCTGCTGGCCAAGCAGGCGGCAGCCAAGAAGGCCGCGGCGAAGGCGCCGGCGTCGTCATGACCGGCACGCCCACGGTGGTCGTGCACCGCGACCCAGAACTGCTGGTGCAGGCGGTGGCCGCCCGCCTGGTCACCCGGCTGGTGGACGTGCAGGCCGCCCGGGGGCACGCCCACCTGGTGCTCACCGGTGGCCGGGCCGGAATCGCGACCCTGGCCGCGCTCGCGGCCTGCCCGGCCCGGGACGCGATCGACTGGGCCGAGCTGGACGTGTGGTGGGGCGATGAACGGTTCCTGCCCGAGGGCCACCCCGACCGCAACGCCACCCAGGCGGACGACGCCCTGCTGCGCCACGTCCGGATCCCCGCCGAGCATGTGCACCGGATGCCGGCCAGCGACGGACCGTGCGGCGACGACCTGGACGCCGCGGCGGCCGCTTACGCGGAGACGCTGCACGCCCAGGCACGTGCCGAGGACCACGCGACCACGCCGTCCTTCGACGTGCTCCTGCTCGGGGTCGGCCCGGACGGGCACGTCGCGTCGCTGTTCCCCGAGCATCCGGCGCTGTACGCCGAGGGATCGACCGTGATCGGGGTGCGCGGCAGCCCCAAGCCGCCACCGCTACGCGTGTCGTTGACCATGGCGGCCATCCGCGCCGCTCAGGACGTGTGGCTGGTCGCCTCAGGCGAGGACAAGGCGGCCGCCGTCTCCCTTGCCCTCACCGGAGCCGGGGAGTACGCGATCCCCGCGGCCGGCGCCCAGGGACGGCGCCGCACCCTGTGGCTGCTCGACCGCGCCGCGGCCGGCAGCCTCGTCAGCGGATGATCTTGCGGCGGCGCAGCGCCTCGAGGGCCTCGGCCAGAATGGCCTCGCCGTCGGCGTCGCTGCGCCGCTCCTTCACATAGGCCAGGTGCGTCTTGTACGGCTCGTTGCGCGGAGCCGAGGGTGGGTTGTCCTGGTCCTGCCCGGCCGGGAAGCCGCAGCGCGGGCAGTCCCAGACCTCAGGCGGCTGGACGCCGGCCTCCTCGGAGAAGCTCGGCTGGGTCTCATGGCCGTTCGCGCACCAGTAGGACACCCGGAACCGCGGTGCGGTCTCGCCACGCTCGGCCTCACCCATGGGCCCGGCACCGACACGACTACCGCGGATGGCGTTGCCACTGGCCACGGACGATCCTCCTGCTTCTACTGGGCGAAACGTTCCATGACACCGAGCAGGACGACGACCACGGTCCAGGTCAGCCCGACGACGATGGTGAATCGATTGAGGTTGCGCTCGGCGACGCCGCTGGAACCGATGGAGGACGCCGAACCCCCACCGAACATGTCCGACAGCCCACCACCCCGACCCTTGTGCAGCAGGATCAGCAGGGTCAGCACCAGGCTGGTCAGCAAGAGCAGCACCTGAAGGGTGATGCGCGCTGCAGTCATGGGCGACAGCCTAACTCAGGCTGTGACGTGGCTGCGGTACCGGGCGATCGAGGCGAACTCCCCGGCGTCCAGGCTGGCACCGCCGACCAGGGCCCCGTCGACGTCGGTCTCGGCCATGATCCCGGCGATGTTGTTCGCCTTGACCGAGCCGCCGTAGAGCACCCGGACGCCGGCGGCCAGCTCGGCCGAGTACAGCTCGGCCAGTCGGGCACGGATCGCGCCGCAGACCTCCTGGGCGTCGGCCGGGGTGGCCACCTCGCCAGTACCGATCGCCCAGACCGGCTCGTAGGCGATCACGATGCTCGCGGCCTGCTCGGCCGGCAGGCCCTCCAGGCCGCCGTCCAGCTGGGCCAGGGTGTGCTCGATGTGACGGCCCGCCTTGCGGACCTCCAGCACCTCACCGACGCACATGATGGGGGTCAGCCCGTGCCGGTAGGCGGCCTTGACCTTGGCGTTCACCACGGCCTCGTCCTCGGCGTGGAACTGACGGCGCTCGCTGTGGCCGATCACGGCGTAGGTGCAGCCGAGCTTGGCCAGGAACGCCCCGGAGATCTCACCGGTGTAGGCGCCGGAGTCGAACGCCGACATGTCCTGGGCGCCGTAGCGCAGGCCGAGCTTGTCGCCGTCCACCAGGGTCTGCACCGAGCGGATGTCGGTGAACGGCGGGATCACCGCCACCTCGACCTGGCTGTAGTCGTGCTTGGCGTCGCTGAGGGTCCAGGCGAGCTTCTGTACCAGGTGGGTGGCCGCCTGGTGGTCGAGGTTCATCTTCCAGTTGCCCGCCATCAGCGGGACGCGAGTGGTGGTCATGAACGTTCAGCCCTCCAGGACTGCGATGCCGGGGAGGGTCTTGCCCTCCAGATATTCCAGGGATGCTCCACCACCGGTGGAGATGTGTCCGAACGCCGACTCGTCGAACCCGAGGCGCCGGACGGCGGCCGCCGAGTCGCCGCCGCCGACGACGGTCAGCCCGTCGACCTCGGTCAGCGCCTGCGCCACGGCACGGGTGCCGTTCGCGAAAGCCTCCATCTCGAACACGCCCATCGGGCCGTTCCAGAACACGGTCTTGGCATCGACGATCTTCGTCGCGAACAGGCTTGCGGACTGCGGGCCGATGTCCAGGCCCATCTGGTCGGCCGGGATCGCGTCCACCCCGACCACCGCGTGATCGGCGTCCGCCGCGAAGGCGCTGGCGGCGACGATGTCGACCGGCAGGACGACCTCCACACCCTTCTCGGCCGCGGTCGCCAGGTAGCCCCGGACCACGTCGAGCTGGTCGGCCTCGAGCAGGCTCTTGCCCACCTCGTGGCCCTGGGCGGCGAGGAAGGTGAACACCATTCCGCCGCCGATGATCAGCCGGTCGGCCGTGTTGACCAGGTTGGCGATCACGCCGAGCTTGTCACTCACCTTGGAGCCGCCCAGAACGACCACGTAAGGCCGGGCCGGGTCGACGGTGAGCCGGCGCAGCACCTCGACCTCGGCGAGCACCAGGCCACCCATCGCGTGCGGCAGCCGCTGCGCGACGTCGTAGACACTGGCCTGCTTGCGGTGCACGACGCCGAACCCGTCGGAGACGAACACGTCGGCCAGGGCCGCGAGCTGGTCGGCGAAGGCGCCGCGGACGGCCTCGTCCTTGCTGGTCTCGCCCGCGTTGAAGCGGATGTTCTCCAGCAGCGCAACCTGGCCGTCGGCCAGCCCGGCGACCGTGGCGGTGGCCGAGTCGCCCACCGTGTCGGTTGCGAAAGCCACTGGGGCGCCGAGGAGTTCGCCGAGTCGGGCGGCCACCGGGCCGAGCGAGTAGCGTTCCTCCGGCACACCCTTGGGCCGGCCCAGGTGGGCCACCACGACCACCCGCGCGCCGGCGTCCGCCAGGCGCTTGATGGTGGGGATGGACGCCCGGATCCGGCCGTCATCGGTGATCGTCGTGCCGTCGAGTGGAACATTGAGGTCGGAACGGACCAGCACGCGCTTTCCGCGCAGGTCACCCAGGTCGTCGATCGTCAACATGGCGGGCTCCAAGAAGGGGAACTGTGGGAACGGGCAGCGGGTGGGCGCGGCAGAGGTCGTCTGTCGCGCCCACCCCGCTCCGATCAGCTACCGACGATGGCGGTCAGGTCCACCAGACGGTTCGAGTAGCCCCACTCGTTGTCGTACCATCCGACGATCTTGACCTGGTCGCCCTGAGCGGTGGTCAGACCGGCGTCGAAGGTGCACGAGGCCGGCGAGGTGACGATGTCGGAGGAAACGATCGGGTCCTCGGTGTACTCGAGATAGCCCTTCAGCGAACCCTCGGCAGCCTTCTTGAAGGCGGCGTTGACCTCGTCCCTGGTGACCTCACGGCCGAGCTGCACGGTGAGGTCGGTGGCCGAGCCGGTCGGGATCGGAACCCGCATCGCGAAACCGTCGAGCTTGCCCTTGAGCTCGGGGATGACCAGCGAGATCGCCCGGGCGGCGCCCGTGGTGGTGGGGATCATGTTGGTCGCGGCGGCCCGCGCACGGCGCAGGTCGGAGTGCGGGAAGTCCAGGATCACCTGGTCGTTGGTGTACGCGTGAATGGTGGTCATCAGACCCTTGACGATCCCGAACTCCTCGAGCAGCACCTTGGCCATCGGGGCCAGACAGTTCGTGGTGCAGGAGGCGTTGGAGATCACGTGGTGCTTGGCCGGGTCGTAGTCCTTCTCATTGATGCCCAGCACGACCGTGAAGTCCTCGTTCTTCGCCGGGGCGGAGATGATGACCTTCTTGGCGCCGGCGTCGATGTGCGCCTTGGCCTTGTTCGCGTCGGTGAAGTGACCGGTCGACTCGATGACGACGTCCGCGCCGAGTTCCTTCCAGGGCAGCGCGCCCGGGTCGCGCTCGGCGAGCGCACGGAAGGACTTCCCGCCGACGGTGATGGAATCGTCGTCGTAGGTGACTTCCTGGCCCAGCCGGCCCAGGATCGAGTCGTACTTGAGCAGGTGAGCGAGGGTCTTGTTGTCGGTGAGGTCGTTGACACCCACCACCTCGATGTCCGCGCCGGACGCGAGGAGCGCGCGGAAGTAGTTGCGGCCGATGCGGCCGAAGCCGTTGATGCCTACCCGAACAGTCACGGAGGATCCTCCCTGGCACGCCGGGCACGCCGGCGTGAATACGCTTGTACGACGTCGACAACCCTATGGCTTGTCGCTACTTAGACCCAACCGGCTCGTCACGGCACGAAGGCGGGTCAATAGTCCTGCCGAGGGGCGAAATCCTGGTGAACGCCCGGTAACCCTCGACCGTGCCCTCAGGCGTCGAGCATGTCCGCGGTGAGATTGGCCTCGGTCCCGGGGATCCCGATCTCCACCGCTCGCTTGTCGGCCATCGCCAGTAGACGCCGAATCCGGCCTGCCACAGCGTCTTTGGTCATCGGCGGGTCGGCCAGCTGGCCCAGTTCCTCCAGGCTCGCCTGCTTGTGCGCCAGGCGCAGCGTGCCGGCGGTGCGCAGGTGCTCGGGCACTTCCTCGCCCAGGATCTCCAGGGCTCGTTCCACCCGGGCACCGGCAGCCACCGCCGCGCGGGCCGAGCGGCGCAGGTTCGCGTCGTCGAAGTTGGCCAGCCGGTTGGCGGTGGCGCGCACCTCGCGGCGCATCCGCCGCTCCTCCCACGCCATGACGGCGTCGTGCGCACCCAGGCGGGTCAGCATCGCGCCGATGGTGTCACCGTCGCGGATCACCACCCGGTCGATGCCGCGCACCTCGCGGGCCTTGGACGCCACCCCGATCCGGCGGGCCGCTCCGACCAGGGCCAGCGCGGCCTCCGGGCCGGGGCAGGTCACCTCGAGCGCGGAGGATCGGCCCGGTTCGGTCAGCGATCCGTGGGCCAGGAAAGCACCCCGCCAGGCCGCCTCGGCGTCGCAGGTCGCCCCGGAGACCACCTGCGGGGGCAGCCCCCGCACCGGACGACCGCGGGTGTCCAGCAGACCGGTCTGGCGGGCCAGCGACTCACCGTCGCGCACCACCCGGACGACATAACGGCTGCCCCGGCGCAGACCGCCGGGCGCCAGCACGATCACGTCGCTGGAGTGCCCGTAGACCTCGGCGATGTCCTTGCGCAGGCGGCGGGCGGCGTTACCGGTGTCCAACTCGGCCTCGACTACGATCCGCCCGCTGACGATGTGCAGCCCGCCGGCGAACCGCAACGTGGCCGACACCTCTGCCTTGCGGCAGCACGGCTTCGTCACGGGGAGCCGGCTGAGCTCGTCCTTCACCAGGGCGGTCAAAGCCATGGCCGACATCCTGCCATCGCGTCTGGGCCGCGATGTGCCAGTCGAGAGTCCCAAACGATGATCCTCACGCTCCCCCGTTCGGACCAGTGCGCTCACCGGACACGTCCCCTCGTCACGTCGCCGACCACCCCGGCGAGCACGTCACGGTACGCCGCCGCCAGCCTCAGTGCATCGTGCCGGGCGGTTCCGTCACCGAGCCCGACCTGCCTCATCACCAGCCGGGCCCCCAGCCGAGCTGCGACGTCGGACAGATCATCGGCGTCCTCGACTGCTGACGGATCGGCCAGGACGACGTCGATCCGGAGGCCTGGCGCATGGGCGGCCAGCACCTCCAGATGGTCCTGCGCGGTGAGCCCGTCGGTCTCGGCCTGCGCGCTCAGATTCATGGTCACGCAACGCCGGGCAGAGGTGGCGTGCAGGGCCTGGGCGAGGTCGGGGACCATCAGGTGCGGCAGCACGCTGGTGAACCACGAGCCAGGACCGAGCACGACCCAGTCGGCGGCCCGAACGGCCTCGACCGCCTCCGGGCAGGCCGGCGGCTGCTCGGGAAGCAGGTGCACCTCGACCACCTGGCCCACCGTCTTGGCGACGGCCACCTGCCCGCGCAGGGTACGCAGGGCGTCCCGGTCGGCGGCGTCCAGTCCCCGCACGGAGGCCTCGATGTCGAGCGGCACCGCAGCCATCGGCAGGACCCGGCCGCGGGCACCGAGTAGCCGGCCCACCCAGTCCAGCCCGGCCACCGGATCGCCGAGCAGCTGCCACAGGGTGACGATCAGCAGGTTGCCGAGCGAGTGGTTGTCCATCGGGCCGTGGCTGTGGAACCGGTGCTGCAGCACGTCCCGCCACAGTCGGCCCCACTCGCCGTCCTCGCAGAGGGCGGACAGCGCCATCCGCAGATCGCCGGGGGGCAGCACCCCGAACTCGCGGCGCAGGCGGCCCGAGGAGCCGCCGTCGTCCGCCACGGTGACCACGGCCGTCAGCTGGTCGGTGAGGTGGCGCAGCGCCTGCAGGGAGGCGGCCAGACCGTGGCCCCCGCCCAGGGCCACGACCGCGGGGCCGCTCATTCCCGCCCCAGGTCCCGGTGCACGGTGGTGGCATGCACCCCGGCGGCGGTGAGCAGCCCCGCCAGCGCCTCGCTCATCGCCACCGAGCGGTGCTTCCCGCCGGTGCAGCCGATCGCCAGGGTGGCGTAGCGCTTGTTCTCCCGCGGGTATCCGGCGAGCACCGGTTCGAGGGTCTTCGCATAGCTGTGCAGGAAGGTCAGCGCCCCGTCCTGCGCCATCACGTAGTCGCTCACCGACGCGTCCAGCCCGGTCCGAAGGCGCAGCTCGGGGATCCAGAACGGGTTCGGCAGGAAGCGCACGTCGGCCACGTGGTCGGCGTCCAGCGGCAGCCCGTACTTGAAACCGAACGACATCACGGTCAGTCGCAGGGCGGGACCCCCGGCATCCCCGAAGGCCTGGGCCACCTTCGCCGACAATTGGTGCACGTTGAGATGAGAGGTGTCGATGACCGTGTCGGCGCGGCCACGGAGTTCCTCCAGCATCGAGCGTTCGCGCTGGATGCCGTCCAGCAGCCGGCCCTCGCCCTGCAGCGGGTGCGGCCGGCGGACCGACTCGAACCGGCGGACCAGCGCCTCGTCAGCCGCGTCAAGGTACAGCAGCCGGTGCCCGATCCCGCGCCGGTGCAGCTCGGCCAGCGATTGGTTCAACGCCGAGAAGAACGACCGGCCGCGCACGTCGACCGCCACGGCGAGGTGTGCCACCTCCGGTCCCGAGCCGCTGACCAGGTCGACCAGGGAGGAGATCAACGCCGGCGGCAGGTTGTCGACCAGATACCAGCCCAGGTCCTCCAGCACCTTCCCCGCGGTCGAGCGTCCCGCCCCGGACATGCCGGTGATGACCAGCAGTTCCCGGTGATCGGTGCCGGTTGGGTCGTCAGTCAAGGAGTTCTCCCGTTGCCGCGTCGAACGCTTCCCCCCGCGATTCGGCGCCCGGCGCCCCCGCGCCCAGTGCTGCCGCCACCGATGCTGCCACGCCCGGGCCGATCCCGGGCACCGAAGCGATCTGAGCGAGGTCGGCGTCGCGCAGGCGGGCCACCGAACCGAAGGCCTCCAGCAATGCCCGTTTGCGGGCCGGGCCCAGCCCGGGCACGCCGTCCAGCTCGCTGGCGGTCATCGCCTTGCTCCGCCGCTGCCGGTGATGGGCGATCGCGAACCGGTGCGCCTCGTCGCGCACCCGCTGCAGCAGGAACAGGCCCTGGCTGCTGCGTCCGAGCACCACGGGGGCGTCCTGGTCGGGCAACCACACCTCCTCCAGGCGTTTGGCCAGCCCGCACAGGGCGACGTCGTCCACCCCGAGCTCGGTCATCGCCCGCGCGGCGGCAGCGACCTGCGGCTGTCCGCCGTCCACGACGATCAGGTTCGGCGGATACGCGAACCGTTTCCGCCGGCTCTCGTCGGCGTCGTCAGCCGGGGGGCTGCCCGCGCGGTCCTGGATGTAGCGCCGGAAGCGGCGGGTGATCACCTCGTGGATGGCCGCCACGTCGTCCGTGCCGTCCTCGCCGCGGATGGTGAACCTGCGGTACTCCGCCTTACGGGGCAGGCCATCCTCGAAGACCACCATCGAGGCCACCACATGCTGGCCGGCGATGTTGGAGACGTCGTAGCACTCGATCCGCAACGGCGCCTCGGCCAGGCCAAGGGCATCCTGGATCTCTTGCAGCGCAACGCTTCTCGTGGTCAGATCGCCGGCTCGCCGAGTCTTGTGCAGGGTCAGGGCCGCCGCCGCGTTGCGCTCGACGGTGCTCATCAGAGCGCGCTTGTCACCCCGCTGCGGCACCCGGATGCCGACCCGGCTGCCGCGCATCTCGCTGAGCCAGAGCTCGAGCTCGCCGCACGGCACCGGCTCGGCCGGAACCAGGACCTCCCGGGGCACTCCCTGGGGCGAGACATCGCCGTAGACCTGGAGCAGCAGATCCTCGACCAGGTCGGCAGTGGTCACGTCCTCGACCTTCTCCACCACCCAGCCGCGCTGCCCGCGGACTCGACCGTCGCGCACGTGGAAGACCTGGACCGCAGCCTCGAGGTCGTCCTGCGCCAGGGCGAAGACATCGGCGTCGGTGCCGTCTGGCAGCACCACCGCGTTGCGCTCCAGGGCCCGGTTCAGGGCGGCGATGTCGTCGCGCAGCCGCCCGGCCCGCTCGAACTCGAGCTCGTCGGAGGCCTGTCGCATCTCCCGCTCGAGCCGGCGGACGAACCGCTGGGTGTGCCCGGCCATGAAGTCGCAGAAGTCCTCGGCGAGCTCGCGGTGGGTCTCGGCGTCCACCGACCCGACGCAGGGAGCCGAGCACTTGTCGATGTAGCCGAGCAGGCAGGGTCGGCCCACCTGCCCGGCCCGCTTGAACACCCCGTTGCTGCAGGTGCGGACCGGGAACACGCGCAGCAGCAGGTCAACCGTCTCGCGGATGGCCCAGGCATGCGCGTAGGGCCCGAAGTAGCGGGTGCCCTTGCGCTTGGCGCCGCGCATCACCTGCACCCGTGGGTAGTCCTCCCCCATGGTCACCGCGAGGTAGGGGTAGGACTTGTCGTCGCGGTAGCGGATGTTGAACCGCGGGTCGTACTCCTTGATCCACGAGAACTCCAGCTGGAGCGCCTCGACCTCGGTGGAGACCACCGTCCAGTCCACCGAGGCGGCCGTGGTGACCATCGACTGGGTCCGCGGATGCAGCGATGCGAGGTCGGCGAAGTACGACGTCAGCCGCTGGCGCAGGCTCTTCGCCTTGCCCACATAGATGACCCGGCCGTGCTGGTCCCGGAACCGGTAGACCCCTGGCGCATCCGGGATCTCCCCCGCCCTGGGCCGGTAGCTCGAGGGGTCAGACACGGACCCGGGCCCGGCTGCGCCTCGCCTTGGGCGGCGCGACGGTGTCAGGCGGCATGTGCCCGCGACCGGCCAGGACCGGGGCCAGGAAGCGTCCGGTATGGCTGGCCGGCATCGCGGCCACCTGCTCCGGGGTGCCCTCGGCGACCACCGTGCCACCGCCGGAACCACCCTCCGGCCCCAGGTCGACGATCCAGTCCGCGCTCTTGATCACATCGAGGTTGTGCTCGATCACCAGCACGCTGTTGCCCTTGTCGACCAGCCCCTGCAACACCCCGAGCAGCTTGCGGATGTCCTCGAAGTGCAGCCCGGTGGTGGGTTCGTCGAGCACGTAGACCGTGCGCCCGGTGGAGCGCTTCTGCAGCTCACTGGCCAGCTTCACCCGCTGCGCCTCGCCGCCGGACAGGGTCGGCGCGCTCTGCCCGAGGCGCACATAGCCGAGCCCGACCTGGGCCAGGGTGGTCATGTGCCGTGCAATCGCCGGCACCGCCGTGAAGAACTCCGCGGCCTCCTCGATCGGCATGTCCAGGACGTCTGCGATGGTCTTGCCCTTGAAGTGCACCTCGAGCGTCTCGCGGTTGTACCGGGCGCCGTGACACACCTCGCAGGGAACGTAGACGTCGGGCAGGAAGTTCATCTCGATCTTGATTGTGCCGTCGCCGGAACAGGCCTCGCAGCGCCCGCCCTTGACGTTGAACGAGAACCGACCGGGCTGGTAGCCACGCACCTTCGCCTCGGTGGTCTGCGCGAACAGTCTGCGGATGTGGTCGAAGACCCCGGTGTAGGTCGCGGGGTTCGACCGTGGGGTGCGCCCGATCGGGCTCTGGTCGACGTGCACCACCTTGTCGAGGTGCTCGAGCCCGGTGACGTTCTTGTGCCGGCCGGGCACCTGTCGGGCGCCATTGAGCTTGTTGGCCAGCACGGTGTAGAGGATGTCGTTGACCAGCGTGGACTTTCCCGAGCCGCTGACCCCGGTCACGGCGACCAGGCAGCCCAGGGGGAAGGACACGTCGATGCCGGCCAGGTTGTGCTCGCGGGCACCGAGCACCGTGACCCGGCGGGCCGGGTCGGCCGGGCGCCGTACCAGCGGGACGACGATCTCACGGCGGCCGGACAGGTACTGCCCGGTCACGGAGTCCGGGTGGGTCAGCAGATCGGCCACTGACCCGGAGTGCACCACCTGGCCGCCGTGCTCCCCCGCCCCGGGCCCGATGTCCACCGCCCAGTCACTCGCCCGGATGGTGTCCTCGTCGTGCTCGACCACGATCAGGGTGTTGCCCAGGTCCCGCAACCGGGTCAGGGTCTCGATCAGCCGGCGGTTGTCGCGCTGGTGCAGGCCGATGCTCGGCTCGTCCAGCACATAGAGCACCCCGACCAGGCCTGAACCGATCTGGGTGGCCAGCCGGATCCGCTGCGCCTCGCCGCCGGACAGGGTGCCCGCGGCGCGGTCGAGGGAGAGGTAGTCCAGACCCACGTCGAGCAGGAACCCGAGCCGGGCCTGCACCTCCTTCAGCACGCGCTCACCGATCTGGCGCTCGCGGGCGGTCAGGTCGAGATCGTTCAGGAACTCGGCAGCGCCGCGGATCGGCATGTTGCAGACCGCGGCGATGGACTGCCCGCCGACCAGCACCGCCAGCGACTCCGGCTTCAGCCGTGCCCCTTTGCAGGCCGGGCAGGGGATCTGGCGCATGTACCCCTCGTAGCGCTCCCGGCTCCATTCCGAATCAGTCTCCGAGTGCCGGCGGTGCACGAAGGCCACCGCGCCTTCGAACCCGGTCGAGTACGACCGCTCCCGGCCATAGCGGTTCTTGAACTTCACGTGCACCTTGTGGTCCTGCCCGTGCAGCAGGGCCTGCTTGGCGCGCTGGGGCAGCGCTCGCCAGGGCACGTCGACGGAGAACCCGAGGTCCTCCCCGAGGGCGGTGATCAGCCGCATGAAGTAGTCGGCCGAGCCCTGGGTCCACGGAGCGATGGCACCCTCGGCGAGGGTCAGGTCCTCGTCCGGCACGATCAGGTCCGGATCGACCTCGAGCCGGGTGCCGATCCCGGTGCACTCGGTGCAGGCGCCGAAGGGGTTGTTGAACGAGAAGGTGCGCGGCTCCACCTCGAAGGAGCTCAGTGCGTGGTCGTTCGGGCAGGCCATCTTCTCGCTGAACCGGCGCTCACGCCCCGGTGAGCCCTTCGGCTCGTCGACCAGATCTGCGGTCAGGATGCCGCCGGCCAGCTCGAGCGCGGTCTCCACCGAGTCGGTGAGTCGGCGTTTGGCCGAGGGCTTGGCCACCAGCCGGTCGATCACGACGTCGATGGTGTGCTTGAGCTTCTTCTCCAGCGCGGGTGGCTCGGACAGGGAGACGATCTCGCCGTCGACCCGGGCCCGGGCGAAGCCCTTGCTCTGCAGCTCCCGGAACAGATCGGCGTACTCGCCCTTGCGGTCACGCACCACCGGGGCGAGCACCTGGAACCGGGTGCCCTCGGGGAGCTCGAGCAGGCGGTCGACGATCTGCTGCGGGGTCTGCCGCTGAATCGGCTCGCCGCAGGCGGGGCAGTGCGGCCGCCCGGCACGGGCCCAGAGCAGGCGCAGGTAGTCATAGACCTCGGTGATCGTGCCGACGGTGGAGCGCGGGTTGCGGTTGGTGGACTTCTGGTCGATGGAGACCGCCGGGGACAGGCCCTCGATGAAGTCGACGTCGGGCTTGTCCATCTGGCCGAGGAACTGGCGGGCATAGGCGGACAGCGACTCGACGTAGCGTCGCTGCCCCTCCGCGAAGATCGTGTCGAAGGCCAGCGACGACTTCCCCGAGCCGGACAGGCCGGTGAAGACGATCAGGGCGTCACGGGGCAGGTCGAGGGAGACGTCCTTCAGGTTGTGCTCGCGAGCACCACGGACGATCAGACGGTCGGTCACGGTTCCTCATGCTAGGTGGGCCCACCGACAACTCCCATCCGAGCAGCTCACAGCCGTGCCCACCCGCGTTACCCCTCGAGCAGATGCTGACCCCAGTACGCACCTTCCTCGACCCCTGGCGGCACCGCGTAGACGGCGGAGCCGATGTGAGTGATCCACTTGTTGAACAGGTCCTTCTCAGCCAGCCGGCGCTGCACCGGGACGAACGCGGTGTCGGCGTCCGCCTGGTAGGCCACGAAGACCAGCCCCACGTCGGCTCGGCCGGCGGCATCCACCCCGTCGTCGTAGGAGAACGGGCGACGCAGCATCGTCTCCGCGGTGGTCAGCGCCTTGGCCAGCCGGATGTGGGCCAGCGGTTCGATCACCGGGAAGCCCAGGGCATCCACCGCGTCCAGGTCGGGCACGTCCTTCTCGACCGTGCCGGTCAGCGGCGCTCCGGTATCCAGCCGGCGCCCGATCACCTGCTCCTTGCCGGCACGCTCGAAGGCGTCCCAGGTCTCCAGGATCATCACGATCCGGCGCAGCACCAGCACACTGCCACCGACGAACCAGCCGGGTTGGGTGGCCCAGACCGCCTGATCGAACTCGGGAGTGCCGGGCGCCGGGTTGACGGTTCCGTCCACCTGCCCCATCAGGTTGCGCGCCGTGCCGTTCTCGGTGGTCCCCAGGGAGGCGAATCCCCGTTGCGCCCAGCGCACCGTGGCGAACGAACGGGCGTCCTTGACCAGCATCCGCACCGTGTGGGCCAGCGTGGTCGGGTCGTCGGTGCAGATCTGCAGCATCAGATCGCTCTGCCCCCACCGCGGCTGCAGCTTGTCGCCGGCGAACTCGGGCAGTTCGCGCACCGAGGCCGGTCGCCGGGAGGCCACCCCCGCGAGGTCGAACAGCCGGGGGCCGAACCCCGCCGTGACGGTCAGCGCAGCGGGCGCGTGGGCGAGCTCGGGCTCGGTGTCACCCAGCGCCGGCCTGCCCTGGGTGAGTCGCGCCGCGTCGTCGGTGATCAGGCGCAGCAGCCGGATGATCTGTTCCCGATGGGTGCCGGCCGCGAGATCGAGCCCGAGGAAGGTGCCGAACGACTGCTGCCGGGTCGCGATGCCGGCCTGGTGCGCCCCGTAGAAGGGTTCGGTGGCCTTCGCCGTGGACCCGGCGGTGGTCGATGCTCCGACGAGGGCGAGTGGAGCGGAGGCGGGGGCGCCGGCCACCGCGAGCCCGAGGCCCGCGGCGACCGCCCCGCCGAACGCTGCGGCCGTGGTTCCGGCGAGCAGCTCCCGACGAGAGACCTCACTCATGACGAGGCGCCGCCCGACATGGACGCCATACCCGAGGGCTTGTAGCTCTCCTGACCGGCGGCGAACTCCTTGGCGATCCCACTCACGGTGGACGTCGAGCCGTCGCTCATCGTCAGCGTCACCGTGACCTGGTCGCCGGGCTTGATCGCCTGCTTGAGGCTCATCAGCATGACGTGATCGTTCCCCGGGGCGAGCTTGTGCTCTCCCTCGGCCGGGATCACGAACCCGCCGGCCTTCAGCTGCATCTTCATCTCACCGTCGACCATCACGACCTCGTGCATCTCGACCATGCCGGCGGCCTCACTCATCCCACCGACGATGGTGATCTCCTTGGCGGTGGTGTTCTTCAGGGTGCCGAACATGCCGGTCATCCCTGAGGGCGAGGCTTTGACCCAGGCATCGGACAGGGTCACCGCGGTAGCCGCCGCGGGTGCGCCGATGGCGCTCGTAGCGGCCGCCGGAGAACCGGTGCTCGCCGTGTCGGCCGAACTGCCGCAACCGGCCAGCGCGAACAGGCCGACCATGGGCAGGACGACCCGGACGGACGTGGAAACCTTCATGAAGCAGTACTCCTCCTGGCGTGCCCAGGCACGCCGACATCGCGCGTCGTTCGCGACGCACTCGATCGGACTGGTCAGCGCAGAGCCGACAGCCCGGGAGGACCGCGCAGGCCCAGGCCACCACGCAGCGGCGAGGTGGACGCGGGGCACCACACCGGCGGGCACGAGGCCTGAAGCGGCACGAGATGCATCGGACGCCACGGCCGGACCCGCAGCAGCGGCCAGCTCAGCCAGGATCCCAGCAGGCGGACGGCGCGCTCCGCGTAGCGGAGCAGCACCGCCGTGATCGTGGCCGCCGTGAGGTGCGCCGTCAGCATCGGCAGCGCCCCGTGCCCGGCAGAGGCATGGCCATGACCCGCGCCATGCCCGCCGGCCCGGGCCGCCGAGGCGGTGAGCACGAGGTGCTGGCCGAGCTGCACGACGGTCAGCAGTGCGGCGACGAGCCACCACGGTCGGCCCTGCCACCCCAGACCACCGATCGCCGCGGCAGACAACACCCCGGCGGAGCCGAGGACGGCCGCCGGGGTGGCTGCGACCAGGCCGGCGAGGGAATCGCCCGCGGCCACAGCATGAGCCGTGGCCGCCAGAACAGTGGAGATGACGGCCAGCGCGACCACGCGAAGCCAGCGGCCCGCTTGATCCATGCCCGTCATGCCCCGAGATTAGCCGCCGCCGGCTGCCTCACGATCCGTTGCAGGTGAGGTCTTGCCCACGGTAGGCAGCGGGCAGGATCCCTGTCAGGCTGGACGACACGAGCGATCGGAGGGGCGCATGTCGTACACCGGAGCCGTCACACCAGGCGGGCCCAGCGCCGTCCGCACCCTGTCGGACGTGGTGATCCGCAAGGCCAGCGTGTCGGAGCAGGACAACAACGCCTACCTGCTGACCTGTCGGGCCACTGGCCGTCAGCTTCTGATCGACGCCTCGGACGACGCACCCCGGCTGCTCGCGCTGGTCGCCGAGGGCGAGGCGGACGGCGGGCGCGGCCTCGCCGAGGTGCTGACCACGCATCAACACTGGGACCACCACCGGGCCCTGGCCGCGGTGGCCGAGACGACCGGAGCCGGCACCCTGGCCGGCGAGGCGGACGCCGACGCACTGCCGGTGTCCCCTGACCGGCGGCTACGGCACGGCGACACCCTGGGCCTGGGCGAGGTGCACCTGGACGTGATCGGGCTGCGCGGGCACACCCCGGGGGCGATCGCCGTCCTCCTGCGGGCGAGGGACGGCAGCACACATCTGTTCTCCGGGGACAGCCTCTTCCCCGGGGGCCCGGGCAAGACTGCGACACCGGAGGACTTCACCAGCCTGATGACCGACCTGGAGCGGCGGGTCTTCGACGCACTGCCGGACTCGACCTGGGTGTACCCGGGCCACGGCGCCGACACCACCCTCGGCGCCGAACGGGGCTCACTGCGGGAATGGTGGTCCCGCGGCTGGTGAGCCGCCGGGGAGTGGCAGGTCAGACGTCGTGGCGGGCCCGGGCGCGGCTGGCCAGCAGGCTCGCCACCGTGGTCGCGGACAGCACGCCCACGATCACACTCAACGAGACCCAGATCGGGATCTCCGGCGCCCAGCTGACGGACCGGCCGCCGTTGATCCAGCCGAGTTCGTTCAGGTGCAACGCCTCCAGCACCAGTTTGACCCCGATGAACCCGAGCACCAGAGCCAGCCCCACCGACAGGTAGATCAGCCGGTCGAGCAACCCGCCGAGCAGGAAGTACAGCTGGCGCAGACCCATCAGCGCGAAGATCGTGGCCGTGTAGACGATGAACGGGTCCTTGGTCAGCCCGAAGATGGCCGGGATCGAGTCCAGCGCGAACAGCAGGTCCGTGGTGCCGATCGCCAGGAACACCAGGACCATCGGGGTGACCAACCTCCGGTCACCCACCTTCACCAGCAGTTTCCGGCCGTCGTAGGTCGGCGCCAGCGGCAGCACCCGCCGCGCCTGCCGGATCAGCGCGTTCTCCTCGAAGTCGCCGTCGTCCGTCTCACCGTGTCGCACCAGCTGCACCGCGGTGTAGATCAGGAAGGCGCCGAACAGGTAGAAGACCCAGCTGAACCGCTCGATGGCCGCGGCCCCGACGACGATGAACCCGCCCCGCAGCACCAGCGACATGATGATGCCCACCATCAGCACCTCCTGCTGGTGGTGGCGCGGCACCGCGAAGCGACCCATGATCACCACGAACACGAACAGGTTGTCGACGCTGAGGCTGTACTCGGTGAGCCATCCGGCGAGGAACTGCCCGGCCGGCTCGCTGCCCGCCACGAAGATCAGGACGAGTGCGAAGATCAGGGCGAGGGACACGTAGAACGTCACCCAGGCCGTGCACTCGCGCATCGTGGGCACATGTGGGCGGCGGGCGACGATGGCCAGGTCGAACACCAGCAGAAGTCCGAGAACGACGAACGTCGCTACCTGGAACCATAACGGGAGCTGCACAAGACCTCCGAGGCGGACGAACCCGTCGATGCTATCCCGCGCTCGGCGCCTCGGCTTACGCGTTCCCGGCGGCGCGCATGTCCCGCAGCTCCTTCTTGAGGTCCTTGATCTCGTCCCGCAGCCGGGCTGCCAGCTCGAAGTGCAGCTCGGCGGCCGCCGCCTTCATCTGGTCCGACAGCTGCTGGATCAGATCGGCCAGGTCGATCGCCGGCAGGTTGCGCAGGTCCGCGCCGTGCGATCCATGGGTGCCGTGGGCCCGCATCTCCGGTACCGGGGCCTTGCCCCTGCTGCGTTGACGCCCACCACCACCGAGCAGTTCCTCGGTGTCCTCGTCCTCGCGGGCGATCAGGTCGGTGATGTCGGCGATCCGCTTACGCAGCGGGGCGGGGTCCACGCCGCGCTCGGTGTTGTACGCCACCTGCTTCTCCCGCCGGCGGTTGGTCTCGTCGATCGCCTGGGCCATCGAGGGGGTGACCCGGTCGGCGTACATGTGCACCTCGCCAGAGACGTGCCTGGCGGCGCGCCCGATGGTCTGGATCAGCGACTTGGCCGACCGCAGGAAGCCCTCCTTGTCGGCGTCCAGGATGGACACCAGAGAGACCTCGGGCAGGTCGAGCCCTTCGCGGAGCAGGTTGATGCCCACCAGCACGTCGTAGTCGCCTTGGCGCAACTCGCGCAGCAGCTCGACCCGGCGCAGGGTGTCCACCTCCGAGTGCAGATAGCGCACCCGCACCCCTTGGTCGAGCAGGTAGTCGGTCAGGTCCTCAGCCATCTTCTTCGTCAAGGTGGTGACCAGCACCCGCTCGTCCCTCGCGGCCCGCTGGCGGATCTGGTCCAGCAGGTCGTCGATCTGGCCCTTGGTCGGCTTGACCACCACTCGCGGGTCGATCAGCCCGGTCGGCCGGATGATCTGTTCGACCACCCCGTCACCCTTGGCCAGCTCATAGTCGCCCGGAGTCGCCGACAGATAGATCGTCTGCCCGATCCGCTCCAGGAACTCCTCCCACTTGAGCGGGCGGTTGTCCATCGCACTGGGCAGCCGGAAACCGTGATCGACCAGCGTGCGTTTGCGCGACATGTCCCCCTCGTACATCGCCCCGATCTGCGACACCGTGACGTGCGACTCGTCGATCACCAGGAGGAAATCCTCGGGGAAGTAGTCGAGCAGAGTGTTCGGCGCCGTGCCCGGCCCGCGCCCGTCGATGTGTCGGGAGTAGTTCTCGATGCCCGCGCAGGCGCCGACCTGACGCATCATCTCGATGTCGTGATCGGTGCGCAGCTTGAGCCGCTGGGCCTCGAGCAGCTTGCCCTGCCGGTTCAGCTCCTCCAGTCGTTGCGCCAGCTCGGACTCGATCCCGACCAGGGCGCGCTCCATCCGCTCCGGGCCGGCCACGTAGTGGGTGGCCGGGAAGACGTACATCTCCTCCTCCTCGCGCACCACCTCGCCGGTCATCGGGTGCAGTGTGTAGAGCCGGTCGATCTGGTCGCCGAACAGCTCGATCCGCAGCGCGAGCTCCTCGTACACCGGGATGATCTCGATCGTGTCACCGCGCACCCGGAAGGTGCCCCGGGTGAACGCGAGGTCGTTGCGGGTGTACTGCATCTGCACGAACCGGCGGAGCAGATCGTCCCGCTCGACCTCCTGACCGACCTTGAGCCGGGCCATCCGGTCCACGTACTCCTGCGGGGTGCCCAGGCCGTAGATGCACGAGACCGACGCAACCACCACGACGTCGCGTCGGGTGAGCAGCGAGTTGGTCGCCGAGTGGCGCAGCCGCTCGACCTCCTCGTTGATCGAGGAGTCCTTCTCGATGTAGGTGTCGGTCTGCGGGACGTACGCCTCGGGCTGGTAGTAGTCGTAGTAGGAGACGAAGTACTCCACGGCGTTGTGCGGCATCAGCTCGCGGAACTCGTTCGCCAGCTGCGCGGCCAGGGTCTTGTTCGGGGCCAGCACCAGCGTCGGGCGCTGCACCTTCTCGATCAGCCAGGCGGTGGTGGCGGACTTGCCGGTGCCGGTGGCCCCGAGCAGGACGATATCCCTCTCCCCCGACTCGACCCGTTGGGTGAGTTGTTCGATCGCCTCGGGCTGGTCACCACTCGGTTCGAAGTCGGCGACCACGAGGAACGGGGCGACGGTGCGTTGCAGGTCGGTGATCGGGCGCATCCTCACACCGTAAGCGCCACCACCGACAGTCTCATGGTGGAGCCGTGGGGTCCGGGCCAGGACGACGACGCAGACGACGCAGCAGCAGGAGCCCGGTGGCCGTCACGCCGACTTCGAACCGAGTGGTGACCAGCCCGAGGCGATCCCGCTCCCGCTGCACAGTCCGCTGGCCAGCGCCGCTCCGCCATCCGCGTCGGCGAACATCAGGAACACTCCCTCGCCGGCCAGCTCCAGCCCGCAGGACGAACCGCTCGCCGCGGTGGTCACCGTCTGGCGCGCCAGAGCATCTCCCTTGAAGACGCGGTCCACGGCGAAGGTCAGGGTCACCGGCTCGTTCGAACGAGTGACCCCGATCGAGCAGGACGACGAGGCCGAGCGCTCGGCGCCAACGGGTCACGACGTGGTCACCGCGACGTCCACCACGCAGCCCGGATCGCATGAGCGGTAGTGGCCCGGATCGCCGGCCTCGTCGATCCGGGCGAAGCCGGCGGCCTCAAGCCCCAGCCGGGACGCCTCCGCCGCGACCGGATCGGCGAGGACCACCCGCAGCCTCCACTCGCCGTCGACGGTGACCTGGGCAGGCTCGCCCATCCTGCGCCGAACCCTGTCCGCCACCCGGCTGAGCGCGGCGGCGCCCGGTGTCTCGGCCGGGGCCCTGGCGGCGGAACGGTGCGCTGCGAGATTGTCCGCGAACGGACGGATCCTCTTCTGCCACAGTGCATCGACCTGGTCGACGAGCTCTGCCGGGTCACCGGAATTGTCCAGCCAGACGTCCGCGGCGGCGCGGCGCGCGGCGTCGTCCGCCTGGGCGGCGATCCGCGCCCGCACGTCGTCCTCAGGCATCCCACGCAGGGTGACCAGGCGACGCACCCGCTCCTCGAGCTCGACGTGCACGACCAGCACCAGGTGGTAGCAGGAGCCCATCCTCTTCTCCACCAGCAGGGGCACGTCGTGCACGCCGATCGAGTCCTGCGAGGCGGACGCGAACGCCTCGGCCGTGGCCGCGGCGATCAGCGGATGGGTGATCGCCTCGAGTCGGCGGCGTGCGGCGGCGTCCGCGAACACGAGCCGGCCGAGCGCCGCACGGTCCAGGTCACCGGACGCCGACAGCACCTCTGCGCCGAACTCCGCCGCGACCTCGGCCAGGCCCGGCGTCCCACAGGCCACCACGGCACGAGCGAGCTGGTCGGCGTCGACCACCACCGCGCCGAGCTCGGCGAGCCGTCGGGCGACCGTCGACTTGCCGGCTCCGATCCCTCCGGTCAGACCCAGCGTGAGCACGTGTGCAGCGTAGAGCCCACGACGGCACCGGACTGGATCAGACGCTCTGCAGCCATGCCAGGACAGGTCGACTTGCCCGATCCGGATGGGCTCATGATCGCGGTGAACATGCCGGCCGGGATCGACGGGTCGACGCCGTCGAGGGCCCGGACCTCGCCCGCGCCGGCACCGAACGTCTGGCTGAGTCCGTGAACCGAGACGGCATGCATCGTCTCCATGGCCTGCTCCTGACGCGTCGGATGAGGTCTTCGACGCCAGAAGCGGTGCGGGCGTGGTGACGACGGGTCTGTCCCACCACCCCGGGTAGGGGTTCCTCCACCCTGAAGCAGGGTCCGTCAGGCGTCAGTAGGCGCCGCGGCGGGCAAGGACGGCGACCACGGTGCGGGCGATGATCGACAGATCCAGGCCGAGGGACCAGTTCTCCACGTAGCTGAGGTCGAGCCGCACCGACTCCTCCCAGGTCAGGTCGGAGCGGCCGGAGACCTGCCACAGTCCAGTGATCCCGGGCTTGACCAGCAACCGACGGCGCACGTCGTCCTCGTAGGCCTCCACCTCGCTGGGCAGCGGCGGGCGGGGACCGACCAGCGACATCCGGCGGGCCAGGACGTCGAACAGCTGGGGCAGCTCGTCGAGGGAGAACCGGCGCAGGACCGCCCCGATCCGGGTCACTCGGGGGTCCTCGCGCATCTTGAACAGAGGTCCCTCACCGTGCTCGTTCAGGTGGCTGAGCTGGGTCAGCCGTTCCTCGGCGTCCACGTACATGCTGCGGAACTTGGTCATCAGGAAGGGCTTGGAGTCCTTGCCGATGCGCACCTGGCGGAACAGCACCGGCCCCCGCGAGTCCAGCCTGATCGCGATCGCCACGGCCGCCATCACGGGCGCCAGCATCACCAGGGCGAGCAGGCCGAGGCCCAGGTCGAGCGCGCCCTTGGCCACCCGGCGCAGACCGGTGAACTCGGGTTCGTCGACATGCAGCAGCGGAAGCCCGCCGATGGTCTGGATGTGCATCCGGGGAACGGCGACCTCGGTCAGTCGCGGCGCCACCAGCAACTGCGCACCACTGCCCTCCAGATCCCAGGAGAGGCGGCGCAGATCGGTCTCGCTGACATCCGACCACGCGGTGAGCAGGAGTGTGTCCCCGTAGTGCCGGCGCAGGACGCCGAGTGCCTGGTCGGGGGTACCGGCCACCGGAACGCCCTCGATCTCGCCCTGCTCGCTGCGCCGCACGCACGCGGCCACCACGCAGACCCCGCTGTGCGGCTCTCGGCGCAGGGCCCTGATGATGGATTCGACCGAGCGTTCCGACCCGATCACGACCACCCGCTGGGCACACAGGCCCCGACGACGCAGCACGAACAGGAGCTGTCGGGCCACCGCGTGCGACACGAGGGAACAGGTCAGGGCGATCGGTGCGCCGAGCAGCACCAGGCCCCGGAACGGGGCCTGCAGGGCGTAGGCGGTGAACGTGGTCACCGCGACGAAGGCGAGCCCGGCGCCGGCCAGCCGGCGGTACTCCTCGAAACCCGCTCCCACGAAACGGTGTTCGTAGACCCGACCGAGGGTCAGCACGATCACGAACAGGCAGGCGAAGGGTAGCGCGAACCGCAGGTCCTCGCCCCGCGCGGTCATGCCGACGGTTGCGCCGACCATGGCGAACACCAGGTCGGCGGTGACGCAGAGCGTGGTGTACTGCCGCCGCCAGCGCGGGCTGATCCGTCGCCGAACGACGTACTCGGCGGGATCACGCTCGGGTGCGGACGCGGCGATCTCGAAACGCCGGCGGGCGTCGAGGTCGTCGTCCGAGGCCTGGACGACTCGCAGCTTGGCCGCCAGGGAGCTGTGGTCCTCCGACGCCGCGCGTTGGGTCGGAGTCAGCGAGCGGGCCACCGCACGCGACGACACCGCATCGCTCTGGTCCTCGCTCATGACGAGGTGATCGGCTCCAGACCCGGGGGTCTTGAGCCGATCACCTCGTCAAGCTGGCGGGTCAGTACCCGCCGGTGAGCTTCTCGCGCAGTGCTGCCAGGGCCTCGTCCGAGGCCAGGGTGCCCTCAGCGACGGGAGCCTGGGAGCTGTACGTCGAGGACGCGGACGAGGACGCCGCGGCGGGCGCATCCCCGGTCTCGGTGCGTGCCTCGGCGTCGGCCTTGGCGGCCTCGTCGATCTGCTTGCGGTGCGCCTCCCAGCGCGCGTGGGCCTCGGCGTACTGCCGCTCCCACTCCTCACGCTGCTTGTCGTAGCCCTCGAGCCAGTCGTTCGTCTCGGGGTCGAAGCCCTCGGGGTACTTGTAGTTGCCGCCCTCGTCGTACTCGGCCGCCATCCCGTACATCGAGGGGTCGAAGTCGCCACCGGTGGCGCCGGTGACGCCCTCGTTGGCCTGCTTCAGCGACAGCGAGATCCGCCGGCGCTCGAGGTCGATGTCGATCACCTTGACGAAGATCGCGTCGCCGACCTGCACGACCTGCTCAGGGATCTCCACGTGGCGCTCGGCCAGCTCGGAGATGTGCACCAGGCCCTCGATGCCCTCGTCCACCCGGACGAACGCGCCGAACGGAACCAGCTTGGTGACCTTGCCCGGAACGACTTGACCGATTGCGTGCGTCCGGGCGAACTGCTGCCACGGGTCTTCCTGGGTCGCCTTCAGCGACAGCGAGACGCGCTCGCGGTCCATGTCGACGTCGAGCACCTCGACGGTGACCTCCTGGCCGACCTCGACAACCTCTCCCGGGTGGTCGATGTGCTTCCAGGACAGCTCGGAGACGTGCACCAGACCGTCCACCCCGCCGAGATCGACGAAGGCGCCGAAGTTGACGATCGAGGAGACCACACCGGAGCGGACCTGGCCCTTCTGCAGGGTCTGCAGGAAGGTCTGGCGCACCTCGGACTGGGTCTGCTCGAGCCAGGCGCGGCGCGAGAGGACCACGTTGTTGCGGTTCTTGTCCAGCTCGATGATCTTGGCTTCGATCTGCTTGCCCACGTAGGGCTGCAGGTCGCGCACCCGGCGCATCTCGACCAGGGAGGCGGGCAGGAAGCCGCGCAGCCCGATGTCGAGGATCAGACCACCCTTGACCACCTCGATCACCGTGCCGGTGACGATGCCGTCCTCTTCCTTGATCTTCTCGATCGTGCCCCAGGCGCGCTCGTACTGGGCGCGCTTCTTGGACAGGATGAGACGGCCTTCCTTGTCCTCCTTCTGGAGAACAAGAGCCTCGATCTCGTCGCCGACGCTGACCACCTCACCGGGGTCGACGTCGTGCTTGATGGACAGCTCGCGGGACGGGATGACGCCCTCGGTCTTGTACCCGATGTCGAGCAGGACCTCGTCGCGGTCCACCTTGACGATCGTGCCGGCGACGATGTCGCCGTCATTGAAGTACTTGATCGTCTCGTCGATCGCGGCGAGGAAGTCTTCCGCGGTGCCGATGTCGTTGATGGCGACCTGCGGGCTGCTCGCCTTCTCGGCGGCGGGGAGGGTGTGGCTGATCGTCGGGCTGGTGGTCATGTAGTGGGAGCTCCGATGCGGACAGGTGTCGATGCGGACAGGAACACGGGATGACGGCTGCACGAGTCTGTGCGCCATGGTTACCGTACCGTTCGGTCAGATCACAGGTCAAAGCGCTGACGAGGAGCCCTATGCCCGAGTTGTCCGGTGGCCTGGGTGGGGCCGGATACGCCACCGCCGGGGCCGGGGAATCGGTGCGCGCGAACCGCTCCTGGTGGGATGCCGCGGCCGCGGACTACCTGGCCGAACACGGCGCGGCGCTGGGCGGCGACCGCTTCGTCTGGGGCCCGGAGGGGCTGGACGAGGAGTCGGCCGGCCTGCTCGGCCCCGTCGCCGGCCGCGACGTGCTCGAGGTCGGTTGCGGTGCAGGTCAGTGCACCCGCTGGCTGGCCGCCCAGGGAGCCCGGGTGGTGGGTCTGGACCTGTCCGTCGCCATGTTGCGGGCGGACGCCGCGCGGGCGCCGCTGCCCCCGGTGCTGCAGGCCGACGCCCGGCGGCTGCCCTTCGCCGACTCCAGCTTCGACCTGGCCTGCTCCGCCTACGGGGCGGTGCCGTTCGTCGCCGACCCTGAGACGATCATGGCCGAGGTGGCCCGGGTGCTGCGCCCGGGTGGCCGTTGGGTCTTCTCGTTCAGCCACCCGGTGCGCTGGGCGTTCCCGGACGATCCGGGCCCGGGCGGCCTCACTGCCGTCCGGTCCTACTTCGACACCACGCCCTACATCGAGACCGACCCCGACGGCGAGGTCACCTACGCCGAGCACCACCGGACTCTCGGCGGGCGGGTGCGCGACGTGGTCCGGGCCGGCCTGGAACTGCTGGACGTTGTGGAGCCCACCTGGCCCGAGGGGCACGGGCGCACCTGGGGCGGCTGGAGCCTGCTGCGGGGCCGGCTGCTGCCCGGCACAGCCGTCTTCATCACCCGCAAACCCTCACACCGATAGCGGACGCCGCGGCCAGGTCCATGCGGCGCGCGAGATCGTTCAGTGGCCGGCTTCGTGCCAGCTGCGGCCGATGCCCACCGAGACCTCCAGCGGTACCGACAGCTCGGCGGCGCCGCCCATGGCACTGCGGACGAGGCCCTCGACCGCCGCCCGCTCTCCCGGGGCGACCTCGAGCACCAGTTCGTCGTGGACCTGGAGCAGCATCCGGCTACGCAGGCCGTCGGCGGCCAGCCGACGGTCGACCGCGAGCATGGCCACCTTGATCAGGTCGGCGGCCGAGCCCTGGATCGGCGCGTTGAGGGCCATCCGCTCAGCCATTTCCCGGCGCTGCCGGTTGTCGCTGGTTAGATCCGGCAGGTAGCGCCGGCGGCCCAGGATGGTCTCGGTGTAGCCGGTGCGCCGGGCCTCAGCGACCACGCTCTGCAGGTAGTCGCGCACCCCGCCGAACCGGTCGAAGTAGTCCTCCATCAGGGTGCGGGCCTCGTCCACCCCGATGCTCAGCTGCCGCGACAGGCCGAAGGCGCTCAGCCCGTAGGCCAGCCCGTAGGCCATGGCCTTGATCTTCGAGCGCATCGCTGGCGTTACCTCGGCCGCAGGCACGCCGAACACTCGCGAGGCGACGAAACTGTGCAGGTCCTCCCCGGAGTTGAACGCCTCGATCAGGCCGGCGTCCCGGGACAGGTCCGCCATGATCCGCATCTCGATCTGGGAGTAGTCGGCCGTCAGCAGGCACTCGTAGCCGGGGCCGACGACGAAGGTCTGCCGGATCCGGCGGCCCTCGTCGGTGCGGATCGGGATGTTCTGCAGGTTGGGGTCGGTGCTGGACAGCCGCCCGGTCGCGGCGATCGTCTGCTGGTAGGTGGTGTGGATGCGCTGGTCGTCCGAGACCGAGCGGAGCAGCCCCTCAACCGTGACCCGCAGCTTCGAGGCGTCCCGGTGCCGCAGCAGGTGCAGCAGGAACGGGTGCTCGGTCTTCACGTACAGCTCGGACAACGCCTCGGCATCCGTGGTGTACCCGGTCTTGGTCCGCTTGGTCTTGGGCATGCCCAACTGCTCGAACAGCACGGTCTGCAACTGCTTGGGCGAGCCCAGGTTCAGCTCGGTGCCGATCACCGCGAAGGCCTCCTTGGCCGCCGCCGCCACGGCGTCGGCGAAGTAGGACTCCAGGTCGGACAGCGCCGGCACGTCGATCGCGATCCCGGCCCGTTCCATCCGGCCGAGCACCTCGATCAGGGGCAGTTCGACGTCGTGCAGCAACGTGGTCGCCGAGCGTTCGGCCAGCTCGCCGTCCAGCGCCCCGGCCAGCTCGAGCACGGCCCGGGCCCGCACCATGGCCGACTCGGCGGCGTCCGCCGCGCCGTCCTCGAGCTCGACGTCGAGGGCGAGCTGCACCTCCGCGCCCTCGGCCTCCCCCTCGGCCCGCAGCTCACGGCCCAGATGGCGCAGGGTGAGGTCGGCCAGGTCGTAGCTGCGTTGGTCCGGCCGGCACAGGTAGGCGGCGAGCGCGGTGTCGCTGTAGAGCCCGGCCACCGTCAGCCCCCGGGCGGCCAGTGCCGCCAGCGGCCCCTTGGCGTCGTGGAACGCCTTCGGCCGGGCCGGGTCGGCCAGCCAGCCGGCCAACGCCTCCTGGCCGGCCGGGTCTGCATCGACCAGGTCCACGTACCCGGCCGCCTCGTCGGCGCTGGCCAGGGCCACGCCGCGGGCGTCGCCGGTGCCGCGCCCCCAGTGCCCGATCACGTGGACGCCGGTGAGCGCCCCCGCGTGGGCGGCCAGCCACTCGGCCACGGCCGGCCCGTCGAGCCGGGCCTGATCGAGTTCGAAGCCGCCCTCGGCCTCCGGCTCGGGCGCGGCCAGGTACTCGAACAGCCGGTCGCGCAGCACCCGGAACTCCAGGCCGTCGAACACCTGGTGGATGCCCTCGCGATCCCACGCGCGCAGCCGCAGATCCTCGATCGTCAGCGGCAGCTCGAGGTCGTCGACCAACCGGTTCAGCCGCCGGTTGGTCAGCACCTGGTCGAGGTGGTCGCGCAGGCTCTGCCCCACCTTGCCCTTGATCTCGGGGGCGTGGGCGACGATGCCGTCCAGATCGCCGTAGGTGTTGATCCACTTGGCCGCGGTCTTGTTACCGACCCCGGGCACGCCCGGCAGGTTGTCGCTGCTCTCCCCCACCAGAGCTGCCAGGTCGGGGTAGCTGCCCGGGGTGACGCCGTAGCGCTCCGCCACCACGGACGGCGTCATCCGGATCAGCTCGGACACCCCGCGCACCGGGTAGAGGATCGTCACGTCGTCGGTGACCAGTTGCAGTGAGTCCCGGTCACCACTACTGATCACCACCTGCCAGCCGGCCAGACCGGCCTGCCGGGTCAGCGTGGCGATCACGTCGTCCGCCTCGTAACCCTCCTTCTCCAGCACCTGGATCCGCATCGCGGCCAGCACTTCCTTGATCAGCGGCACCTGTCCGGAGAACTCCTGCGGCGAGGCCGACCGGTTGGCCTTGTACTCCGGGAAGGCCTCACTTCGGAAGGTCTGCCGGGAGATGTCGAAGGCGACGGCGACGTGGTCGGGCTTCTCGTCCCGCAGGACGTTGATCAGCATCGAGGTGAAGCCGTACACGGCGTTCGTGGTCTGCCCCGTGGTGGTGGAGAAGTTCTCCGCCGGCAGCGCGAAGAAGGCTCGATAGGCCATCGAATGGCCGTCCACGAGCAGGAGTCTGGGCCGGTCGTTGGTGGTCTGGCTCACGGCTGCCACCCTAGGGGCCATGACCGACAGCGCGAACCTGACCGAGTTGTTCAACTCCTCGTCGCAGGGGACTCTGGCCGAACGGATGGGCATCACCCTGGTCGAGGTGAGCGCCGACCGCACAGTCGCCACCATGCCGGTGGCCGGCAACACCCAGCCCTACGGGTTGCTGCACGGCGGGGCCTCGTGCGTGCTGGCCGAGACCGTCGGATCGGTCTCCGCCGTCGCGCACAGCACACCTCTGGGCATGATCGCCGCCGGCATCGAGATCAACGCCACCCATCATCGTGCCGCCCGCGACGGCACGGTGACGGGCACGGCGCGGGCACTGCACCTCGGAGCGACCCTGGCCAGTTACGAGGTCACCATCGAGGACGAGGCCGGCCGGCGGGTGTGCACCGCCAGGATCACGTGCATCCTGCGTGCCCGGCCGCCGGCCTGACCACCTCCGACCACCCTGGTCAAGGCTAGCCGCCCAGGTAGGCGCGGGTGACCTCGTCGTCCTGGGCCAGCCGCGAGGCGGCGCCCTCCAGCTTCAGGGACCCCGACTCCAGCACGTACGCGTAGTCGGCGATCCCGAGCGCGGCCAGCGCGTTCTGCTCCACCAGGAGGACGGTGGTGCCCTGGTCGCGGATCGTCTGGATGGTGTCGAAGATCAGGTCCACCAGCACCGGGGCCAGGCCCATCGAGGGCTCGTCCAGGAGCAGCAGCTTGGGCCGGCCCATCATGGCTCGGGCCACGGCGAGCATCTGCTGCTCCCCACCGGAGAGGGTGCCCGCCTTCTGGGCGATGCGTTCGGCCAGCCGCGGGAACAGCTCGAGCACCCGCTGCCGGTCGGACTCGATCTCGGCCTTGTCGTCACGCAGGAAGGCCCCGAGGTCGAGGTTCTCGTCCACGGTCATCCGCGGGAAGATCCGCCGTCCTTCCGGAGACTGGCAGATGCCGGCCGCCACGATGTGGTGCCCCGACATGGCCGCCAGGTTCTGGCCCAGGAAGGTCATCGTTCCGTTGCGCGGGCGGATCAGCCCAGAGATCGTGCGCAGCGTCGTCGACTTGCCGGCGCCGTTCGAGCCGATCAGGGTGACGATCTCACCCTTGCGCACCTCGACCGTGATCCCCTTCACTGCGGCGATGCTGCCGTAGTAGACGTGAAGGTCCTCGATGGACAGGATGACTTCGCCGGTGCCCCGCGCATCCGTGGAGGCGGGTCCGGTGCTGGTCTCGGACGTCATTTGTCGCTCCTGTAGCCGTCGGTCCCGGTCTTGCCCAGGTAGGCCTCCACCACGCGCTGATCGTTCTTGATGTCGTCCGGCGTGCCCTCGGCGATCTTCTTGCCCTGGTCGAGCACGGTGATCCGTTCGCTGACCTTCATCACCACGCTCATGTCGTGCTCGATCAGCAGCACCGAGATATCCATCTCGTCGCGCAGCCGGTAGACGAACTCGACGAACCGGGCTGACTCCTGCGGGTTCATGCCGGCTGTCGGTTCGTCCAGCAGCAGCACCTTCGGCTTCAGGGCCAGTGCCCGGGCGACCTCGAGCCGGCGCTGGTCGCCGTAGGACAGGTTGCGAGCGTACTCGTCGGCCACCGTGGGGATGCCCACGAAGTCGAGCAGCTCACGCGCACGCTCACGGCCCTCCTTCTCCTCCCGCCGCTGCCGAGGGGTCTTCAGCACCGTGCCGACGATCCCCGACTTCATGTGCGAGTGCATCGCGACCATGACGTTCTCTTCGGCCGACATCAGGTTGAACAGCCGGATGTTCTGGAACGTGCGGGCCAATCCCAGGTGGGCGACCTGGTGCGGCGCCATGCCGGTGACATCCTTGTCGCCGAGATGCACCCGGCCCGAGGTCGGGTGGTAGAGACCGGTGAGGATGTTGAAGAACGTGGTCTTCCCGGCGCCGTTCGGGCCGATCAGGCTGACCACGGCACCGTGCGGGATGGTGAACGTGACGTCGTCGACCGCCACGAGGCCACCGAACCGGATGGTGATGTTGTCACCGCGCAGGTCGATGACCTGGTTGTCGGTTGCGGCGGCGGTCATGCGCCTTCCCCTTCCATGTCGGCGCCCACGGACTCCAGCTCACCGCGTTCAGGTTCCTTGAGCACCTGCCGGGTCCGGGTCTCGGGGATCAGTCCCTCGCGCCGGAACAGCATCATCAGCACCAGGATCAGGCCGAACAGCAGGAACTGGTAGTTCTTGAAGTTCACGCTGGTGCCCAGCGTGTCGTTGACGGTTTCGCCGATCTGCTCCAGGCCGGTCGAGTTGATCCAGGCCAGCGCCAGAGCGCCGACCGTGACGCCCCAGACGTTGCCCATGCCGCCGAGCACCACCATCGCCAGCAGGATGATCGAGATGGCGAAGTCGAAGCGGCTGGCGTAGATGCCGCCGACATGGGTGGCGAACGCGACGCCGCCTATGCCGCCGGCGAAGGCACCGACCGCGTAGGCGGCCAGCTTGGTGCGCATCAGGGGAACACCCATCATGGACGCCGCGAGCTCGTCCTCCCGGATGGCGAGCCAGGCCCGGCCCAGGCGGCCTTCGCGGATCCGCAGGGACAGAAACATGATGCAGGCGGCGAGGAAGCAGTAGACCAGGAACTTGAACGGCAGGTCCGTTGCCCTCAGGCCCAGCTGATCCGGCACCCCGGGGAGGTAGCTGAACGGCCACATCGGAATGGTGTCCACCGGGGTGATCCCGCGGTCGCCGTTGGACAGGTTCAGCCCGCCGACGTTGTCACCGTTCTTGAAGATCTGCGGAATGATCTCGCCGAAGCCCAGGGTGACCAGGGCCAGGTAGTCGCTCTTCAGGCGCAGGGTGGGCGCACCGATCAGCACCCCCCACAGCGCGCAGAACAGACCGGCGATCGGAAGCACCAGCCAGAAGTTGACGTGGATGCCCCGGTCCAGCCCCTCGATCGCCGGCGGATTGCCGAGGAAGTTGAACTTGATGTCCTTCATGCCCTCGGACATCTCCGAGGCGAACGGGGACATGATCCAACCCGCGACGTAACCGCCGATCGCCCAGAAGGCGACATACCCCAGGTCGAGCAGGCCGGCGTAGCCGACCACGATGTTCAGGCCGAGCGCGAACACGACCCAGAGCACCATCTCGCTGGCCACCGAGACCGACAGCCACTTGCGGAAGAACGTCTCCGTCTCCCCGCCGATGCCGGGCAGGATCTTCCAGTAGAGGACGAACAGGACAAGTGCGCCGATCAGCAGGCCGATCGACCAGAGCCGGTTGGACCGGCGGGCATGTTCGGCTGCGGCGTGAACCGAGGGCTCAGTGGCGGTCGTGGTCGCCATGGTCACACCTTCTCCGTGGTCGGCTTGCCGAGGATGCCTTCAGGCTTGAACACCATCAGCATGATCAGGATCGAGAACACCACGGTCTGCGACCATGCGGAGCCGAGCAGGAAGGCCTCGTTCAGGGACTGGATGATCCCGATCAGGAAGCCGCCGAGGACGGCGCCGTTCAGGTTTCCGATCCCGCCGAGGACCGCCGAGGTGAAGGCGATCAGCCCGAGTTGGAAGCCGAGGTCGTAGCGAGTGGTCCCCACCGATTCCAGGTACAGCAGACCGGCCGCCCCGGCCAGCGCGCCGCCGAGGGCGAAGGTGAGCGCGATCGTCCGGTCGACGTCGATGCCCATCAGGCGCGCGGCGTCCTGGTCCTGGGCCGTGGCGCGCATCGCCTTGCCCTGGCGGGTCTTGTTGATCAGGAAGGTCATCAGCAGCAGCAGCGGGATGGTCACCGCGAGGACGACGATCACCGACCAGGGCACCTTCACCCCGCCGATGCTGAACCCGGCGTCGCCGAGCAGGGTCTCCCAGCTGCGCTGACCGGAACCGTTGGCCCGGATGCCCACCGCCTGGTAGATGAAGCTGAGGCCGACCGCCGTGATCAGCGGAGCCAGCTTGGGTGCGCGGCGCAGCCGTCGGTAGGCGACCCGTTCAGCCAGGGTGTTGATGCCTGCCGACATGGCCATCACCCCGAGCAGCACGGCGATCATCAAGGCGAAGGCGCCGACGCCGGGGGTCACCTGGCCCAGCCAGCTCACCATGGCGAGTCCGCTGGCCACCGTGGCCAGCATGAACAGGTCACCGTGGGAGAAGTTGATCAACTCGATGATGCCGTAGACCATCGTGTATCCGAGCGCGACCAGCGCGTACAACGCGCCGAACTTCAGCCCGACGATCGTCACGGTGAAGAAGTCGTTGGGGCGGCTGACCGCCTTGGAGAGGATCCACAGGCCGACTGCGGCGAGCAGCACGTAGGAGATCAACCGGATGACGAGCGCCCGGGTCTCCGCAGGCGTGCGCGAGGCCGCGACCGTCGCGGTGGCTTGGCTCATGGGCTGTGCCCTTCGGTTCGAGGGATCTGGACTGCGGCCGAGCGGTGACCGATCCGTGCAGTGGGTGAGGCAAGGCGCAGACGCCTCTGTTGCAGCCCACTGGGCGGGGAGCGTAGCGCTCCCCGCCCAGCGGGCCTATCCGGTCAGGAGACCGGCTGGGCCTGGATGAACGTTTCCTTGCCGCTCTTGAGCTGCAGGACCGAGATGTCCTTGGCCGAGGTGTCGCCCGTCGCCGGGTCGATCTTGATCTCCTTGCCGATCGCCGACTTGTCGGCCGGGATGGTGATCCCTTCGCCGCTGAAGACCGCGTCGGTGACGCTCTTGCGAGTGCCGTCCGACTTCTCGATCGCCGCCAGGATGACCTGGACCGCCGCCACGCCGTACAGGGCGTAGCTGGTGCCCGGCTCCGCGCCGTACTTGGCCTTGTAGTCGTCCAGCAGCTTCTTGGCGGCGCCGCCGCCCTGCATCAGCTGATCGGTCGACAGACCCGCGAAGGTCATGTAGATGCCCTCACCCTGCGGCAGCTTCTGCAGCTCGGTGTAGCCGCTGATCCCGTCGGCGCCCATGAACTTGACGCCGTCGTTCGGGCCCAGCACGGAGACCTTGTCCTTGACCAGCTGACCGCCGTTGTTGTCGTAGATCCCGGCCATGTAGACCATGTCCGGGGCCAGGGCCTTGATCTTGGTGAACAGGGCCGCATAGCTGGTCTGCTTGGCGTCCCACGGCTCGTTGCCGAGCACCTGGATGTTCTGCTTCTTGGCCTCGTCCTCGAAGGCCTTGCCGACGCCCTGACCGTAGGTCTGGTTGTCGTTGAGGATGTAGACCTTCTTCACACCCAGCTTCTGGGCCGCGAACTGCGCCGCCGCCGCACCCTGGAAGTCGTCGGTGGTGATCACCCGGGCGTAGTTGGGCTTACCGGCGGGCTTGTACTTCTCCGGCTCTCCCGGGTCCCAGGTCTTGGTCAGACCAGGGTTGGTGTTGGCGTGCGAGACCATCAGCATCGGCCCACTGGGGTCCTGGTTCAGCACCGGCGTGATGATCTTCGCGCAGCCGGAGTTGTAGGTGCCCATCACGGCGACCTCGTCGACGTTCGCCACGTGGTCGGTCGCGTTCTTGGCACACGTCGCGTCGTCCCACGCGCCCTTGGCCGCCGTCGAGTCGTCATAAGCCTTGAACTCGATCGTGTACTTGCCGGCCTTGTTCCCGACCTGCTCCAGGTACAGCTTGATCGCGTTGTTCGTCGCGTCCGAAGCGTCCTTCGACGCCCCCTGCAGCGGCAGGTCGCTGGAGATGACCAGAGTCTTACCGCCACCGCCAGTGCCACCACTGCCGGAGTCGCCGCCACAGGCGGCCAGAGCCATCGACGCCATCGCGATTGCTGCGACGGCCCCAAGGGGCTTCTTCATGTGCATACCTCTTCCGAATGCGAGCCCCCGTCCAGGGCTGCCGATGGTCGGGGAAACTATCACTCGAACCGGTCTCCCCGAGGGCGAAGATGGCTCTGAGCTGGTCAAGGGTCCACAACGATTGGGGCACGGACCGACGCCGGGCCCTGGGGGGCAGGTGCTGGACGGGCACCTGCCCCCCAGGGCTGCGGCCCTGGGCCGGGCGGACTCAGCCGACCGGCTGGGCCTTCAGGAAGGTCTCCTTGCCACCCTTCATCACCAGGATCGAGATGTCCTGGGAGGTGATGTCCCCGGTCTTCGGGTCGATCTTGACCTCCTTGCCGGTCAGCGAGTTGTCGGCCGGGATGGTGATCCCTTCGCCACTGAAGACGGCGTCCGTGACGCTCTTGCGGGTGCCGTCCGACTTCTCGATCGCGGCCAGGATGACCTGGGTCACGGTCACGCCGTAGAACGCGAAACTCGAGGTCAGCTCGGAGCCGTACTCAGCCTCGTACGCTGGCGGAAGCTACCAGTGGCGAGAGCCCATCAGGTCACAGACGAGGTCGTTGTGTGCTTGTGACGGGTCACGAATCGGTATCGGCCTGCTTGGGCCTCAACGCTGCGGACCCCTCCGCGGGGTTGGCCGAGGCGAGGATGGCCGTGGCCACCTCACGCATGGTGAGCCTCTTGTCCATGGACGTCTTCTGGATCCAGCGGAACGCCTCGGGCTCGCTCATGCCGAAGGAGGTCTGCAGCATGCTCTTGGCCCGGTCGACCGCCTTGCGGGTCTCGAACCGCTCGCCCAGATCGGCCACCTCGGACTCCAGCGCCGCGATCTCCTGGTGCCGGCTGATCGCGATCTCGAGCGCCGGAAGCAGGTCGGCGGAGCTGAACGGCTTCACCACATAGGCCATCGCGCCAGCGTCCCGCGCCCGCTCGACCAGTTCCTTCTGCGAGAAGGCGGTGAGCAGCACCACCGGAGCCAGCCGGGCACCGGCGATCCGCTCGGCGGCCGAGATGCCGTCCAGAACCGGCATCTTGACGTCCATCACGACCAGGTCGGGCCGGTGCTCCTCGGCCAGGCGGATGGCTTCCTCCCCGTCCCCGGCCTCCCCCACGACGTCGTACCCCGCCTCGCGGAGCATCTCGACGATGTCGAGCCGGATCAGCGACTCGTCCTCGGCCACGACCACTCGGCGCACGTTCTGTTCAGCTGCTGGCACGGCGCACAGCCTAGTGACTGCAAGCCCTCCAGCGGCAGTCACCGCTGAGTCGGTACAGTCGGGGGCAGGCCGGGTTGGTGGAACAGGCAGACACAGCGCACTCAAACTGCGCCGCCGAAAGGTATGCGGGTTCGAATCCCGCACCCGGCACCCACCCTCACACCGCACCAGTGGGCACTTCTCGGGTCGACGCGCCGGTGTCGGACCCGCGACCTCACCACTCGACAGTGGAGGCGGCCGAGTGGCCTATCGGTAGGCGCGGGCCATGCCGCGGACCGCGTCACCCATCCGGTGCACCCGCAGCGCGTTGAGCGAGCCGGGGATTCCAGGCGGTGAGCCGGCCACGATCACCACCTGGTCACCGGGCTTGCAGCGCCCGGTCTCCAGCAGCAGCTCGTCGACTTGGGCGACCATCTCGTCGGTGTGCTCCACCGCGGCGGCCAGGAAGGTCTCCACCCCCCAGGTCAGGGTCAGCTGGGAGCGCACTGCAGGGTCTGGGGTGAAGGCCAGCAGGGGGATCCTCGAACGCAGGCGGGACATCCGCCGGGCCGAGTCGCCACTGGTGGTGAAGGCGACCATGCGTTGGACGTCGAGCAGGTCGCCCACCGCCGCCGCGGCGAAGGTGATCGCGCCGCCCTTGCTCGTCGGGCGGGTGCCCAGCACCGGGATCCGGTCCAGCGCCTCGTCCTCGGTGGTCTCGATGATCCGGGCCATGGTGCGCACCGCCTCGAGCGGGTAACGCCCCACGCTGGTCTCGCCGCTGAGCATGATCGCGTCGGCGCCGTCCAGCACGGCGTTGGCGCAGTCCGAGGCCTCGGCCCGGGTGGGCCGGGGCAGGGTGATCATCGAGTCGAGCACCTGCGTGGCCACGATCACCGGCTTGGCGGCCCGCCGGGACAGGTGGACGGCGCGCTTCTGCACCATCGGCACCTGCTCCAGCGGCAGCTCCACCCCCAGGTCGCCACGCGCGACCATGATCCCGTCGAAGGCCTGGACGATCTCCTCGAGGTTCTCCACCGCCTGCGGCTTCTCGATCTTGGCGATCACCGGCACCCGCCGGCCGACCTCGTCCATGATCTTGTGCACATCGGCGACGTCGACGGCGTTGCGCACGAACGACAGCGCCACCAGGTCGACGCCCATCCGCAGGGCGAAGCGCAGGTCGTCCTCGTCCTTCTCCGACAGCGCCGGCACGCTGACCGCGATCCCGGGCAGGTTGAGGCCCTTGTGGTTGGAGATCACCCCGCCCACCTCGACCCGGGTGACCACCTCGGTGTCCGTGGTCTCCACCACGCTCAGGGCCACTTTGCCGTCGTCCACCAGGATGGTGTGCCCCGGCCGGCAGTCGCCCGGCAGCCCGGAGTAGGTGGTGGAGGCGCGTTGCGCCGTCCCCGGCACGTCGTCGGTGGTGATCACGAAGCGGTCGCCGTCGACCAGGGTCACCGGGCCGTCCGGGAACACCCCGAGCCGGATCTTCGGTCCCTGCAGGTCGACCAGGACGCCGACCGCCTTCTGCGTGGCGTCGCTGGCGGCGCGCACCTCGTCGTAGTGGGCCTGGTGGTCCTCGTAGGAGCCGTGGCTGAAGTTGAGCCGGGCGACATCCATCCCGGCCAGCACCAGCTCCTCGATCCGCCCGGTCACGGCCGGACCCAGTGTACAAACGATCTTGGCTCGACGCATGGCCGATGTATCCCTCTGGTCTGTGCGGTGGACGGAGCTGTGGTGGGCAGAGCGCTGAACGGCCGGTGCCGTTCAGATCATGAGCTGGCGCGCCGTCGGGGGGATCGGCGCAGGCAGAACGGTACTCCCGGTCAGCCAACGATCCACGCCGGCCGCGCAGGCGCGACCCTCGGCGATCGCCCAGACGATCAGCGACTGGCCGCGCCCCGCGTCTCCGGCCACGAACACCCCGGGCACGGACGAGGCGTAGGTGTCGTCCCGCGCGATCCCGCCGCGCTCGTCGAGCGCGACCCCGAGCTGTTCCACCAGCCCGGTGCGCTGCGGGCCGGTGAATCCCATCGCCAGCAGCACCAGCTGCGCGGGGATCTCCCGCTCGGTGCCCTCGACCGGGGTGAACCGCCCCTCCACCAGGGCCACCTCGACCAGCTGCAGCGCGCGCACCCGGCCGTTCTCGTCACCGAGGAAGGCCTGGGTGTTCACCGCGTAGACCCGTTCGCCGCCCTCCTCGTGGGCGCTGGCGACGCGGTAGGTCATCGGATAGGTGGGCCACGGCTGGGTCGCCGGTCGCTCCTGCGGTGGTCGCGGCATGATCTCCAGCTGGGTCACCGAACGTGCCCGCTGGCGCAGCGCGGTGCCCAGGCAGTCGGCGCCGGTGTCGCCGCCACCGATGATCACCACGTCCAGGCCCTCGGCACTGATCAGCGGCAACTCGCCGGTCGGGGCCTCGCCCAGGGCGACCCGGTTGGCCGGAGGCAGGTACTGCATCGCCTGCATCACGCCGTCCAACTCGCGCCCCGGGACGGGGAGGTCGCGCCAGGCCGTGGCGCCCACGGCCAGGACGACGGCGTCGTAGCGGTCGCGCAGCGCCTTGGCGCCGATATCGGTGCCGACATCGACCCCTGGACGCATCCGGGTGCCCTCGGCCTCCATCTGGGCCAGCCTGCGGTCGAGGTGGCGCTTCTCCATCTTGAACTCGGGGATGCCGTAGCGCAGCAGGCCCCCGATCTTGTCCGCACGCTCGTACACCGCCACCGTGTGACCGGCCCGGGTGAGCTGTTGGGCCGCGGCCAGACCGGCCGGGCCGGAGCCGACCACGGCCACCGTCTTGCCGGTGAGGCGGTCCGGCGGCTTGGGGATCACCCAGCCCTGGTCGAAGGCCATGTCGATGATCGCGACCTCGACCTGCTTGATCGTCACCGCGGGCTGGTTGATCCCCAGCACGCAGGCGCTCTCGCACGGGGCCGGGCACAACCGGCCGGTGAACTCCGGGAAATTGTTCGTGGCGTGCAGCCGCTCGATCGCCTCCCGCCAGTCCCCCCGCCAGGTCAGGTCGTTCCACTCCGGGATCAGGTTCCCCAGAGGACATCCGTTGTGGCAGAACGGGATCCCGCAGTCCATGCACCGCCCGGCCTGACGCCGTAGCGCCGCCGGATCACCCGGCTCGTAGACCTCGTTCCAGTCGGCCAGGCGCATCGGGATCGGACGGCGCGTCGGAAGTTCACGCTCGCGGGCGGTGAGGAAGCCCCTCGGGTCAGCCATTCGACGCCTCCATGATCCGCTTCCAGACGATCTCGCCGTCGAGGTCGAGCCCCTCCGCCGCTGCGGACCGGCGCACTTCGACCACCCGCGCGTAGGCCCGGGGCATCACCGTGGTGAACCGAGCCAGGCCGGCCTCCCAGTCGGCCAGGAGCCGCTTGGCCACCGCCGAGCCGGTCTCCTCCTGGTGCCGGGTCAGAAGCCCGTGCAGCAGATCGCCCTCCTCGGCGTTCACCGACCGCAGCTCGACCAGTTCGCGGTTCACCCGCTGGCTGCGCAGGTCCAGGACATGAGCGACCCCGCCGGACATGCCGGCCGCGAAGTTGCGGCCGGTTCGGCCGAGGATCACCACGGTGCCCCCGGTCATGTACTCGCAGCCGTGGTCGCCGACCCCCTCCACGACAGCGGTGGCCCCGGAGTTGCGCACACAGAACCGCTCCCCCACCTGGCCTCGGATGAACATCTCGCCGCCGGTCGCGCCGTAGCCGATCACGTTGCCGGCAATGATGTTCTGCTCCGCCGGGAACGGTGCGGCGCGGTCGGGCCGCACCAGGATCCGCCCCCCGGACAGGCCCTTGGCCAGGTAGTCGTTGGCGTCGCCCACCAGCCGCAGGGTGATCCCCCGAGGCAGGAACGCGCCGAAGGACTGCCCGGCCGAGCCGGTCAGGGTGACGTCGATCGTGTCGTCCGGCAGGCCCTCGCTGCCCCGGCGCAGGGTCAGTTCGTGGCCGAGCATGGTGCCGACGGTGCGATTGACGTTGCGCACCGGCAGCGCGATCGTCACCTGCTCGCCCCTGTCCAGCGCATCCCGGGAGAGCTCGATCAGGGTGTGGTCCAGCGCCTTCTCCAGGCCGTGGTCCTGGGTGCTCACACAGCGCCGGGCCATCGCACCGAAGGAGTCCGGCGGCTCGGGCACGGCCAGGATCGGGCTCAGGTCCAGGCCGGAGGCCTTCCAGTGGCCGACCGCCTGCGCGGTGTCGAGCAGGTCGGCCCGCCCGATCGCCTCGTCCAGGCTGCGCAGGCCGAGCCGCGCCAGGTACTCGCGCACCTCGGTGGCGATGTACTCGAAGAAGGTGACCACGAACTCCGGCCTGCCGCTGAACCGGGAGCGCAGCTCCGGGTTCTGCGTGGCCACGCCGACCGGGCAGGTGTCCAGGTGGCAGACCCGCATCATCACGCACCCGGAGACCACCAGCGGCGCGGTGGCGAAGCCGTACTCCTCGGCGCCTAGCAGCGCCGCGATGACGACGTCGCGCCCGGTCTTCAGCTGACCGTCGGTCTGCACCACGATCCGGTCGCGCAACCCGTTCAGCACCAGGGTCTGCTGGGTCTCGGCCAGGCCCAGCTCCCACGGGCCACCGGCGTGCTTGAGCGAGGTGAGCGGGCTGGCGCCGGTTCCGCCGTCGTGACCCGAGATCAGGACGACGTCGGCGTGTGCCTTACTCACCCCGGCGGCGACGGTGCCCACTCCGACTTCGGCGACGAGCTTCACGTGCACGCGGGCCGCGGGGTTGGCGTTCTTCAGATCGTGGATCAGCTGGGCCAGGTCCTCGATCGAGTAGATGTCGTGGTGCGGCGGCGGCGAGATCAGGCCGACGCCGGGGGTGGAGTGCCGGGTCCGGGCCACCCACGGATACACCTTGGGCCCCGGAAGCTGGCCTCCCTCACCGGGTTTGGCGCCCTGCGCCATCTTGATCTGCAGGTCGTCGGCGTGGCTGAGATACATGCTGGTGACGCCGAACCGGCCCGAGGCGACCTGCTTGATCGCGCTGCGCCGGCTGGGGTCGAGCAGCCGGTCCTCGTCCTCGCCGCCCTCGCCGGTGTTGGACTTGGCGCCGATCGAGTTCATCGCGACGGCCAGCGTCTCGTGCGCCTCCTGGGAGATGGAGCCGTAGGACATCGCTCCGGTGGAGAAACGCTTCAGGATCGCCTCGACCGGTTCGACCTCCTCCACCGGCACCGGCGGCAGCATGCCCTCGCGCAGGGTGAACAGCCCGCGCAGGGTCATCAGGCGCTGCGCCTGGCTGTCGATCCGGGAGGTGTACTGGCGGAAGACGTCGTAGCGACGCTCGCGGGTGGCGTGCTGCAGCCGGAACACCGTCTCCGGGTCGAACAGATGCGGCTCCCCCTCGCGGCGCCACTGGTACTCCCCACCGGTCTCCAGCCGCCGGTGCGGGTCCCGGATTCCGTCGCGCGGGTAGGCCCGGGCGTGCCGGCGGGCCACCTCCTCGGCCAGCACCGGCAGGTCGATCCCCCCGAGTCGCGAGGTGGTGCCGGTGAAGTAGGTCTCGACCAGTTCCTGGCCGAGACCGATCGCCTCGAACACCTGGGCGCCGCCGTAGGAGGACACCGTGGAGATGCCCATCTTGCTCATCACCTTCAGGACGCCCTTGCCGAGCGCCTTGATCAGGTTGGAGACCGCCTTCGCCGGGGTGATGTCGGTGATCACCCCGGAGCGGACCAGGTTCTCCACCGACTCCATCGCCAGGTACGGGTTGACCGCGGCCGCACCGTAGCCGATCAGCAGGGCCACATGGTGCACCTCGCGCACGTCGCCGGCCTCGACGATCAGCCCGACGTGGGTGCGGGTCTTCTCCCGGATCAGGTGGTGGTGCACCGCGGAGGTGAGCAGCAGCGAGGGGATCGGTGCCAGGTCGGCGGTGGCGTCGCGGTCGGAGAGCACCACGAACCGGGCCCCGACGGCGATCGCCGCCGACACCTCGGCGCAGATCTCGCCCAGCCGCCGGGCCAGACCGGCGCCGTCCCCGGCCACCGGGTAGAGGCCCTTCACCGTCACCGTCGCGTAGCCCGGCAGATCGCCGTCCGCATTGACGTGAACGATCTTGGCGAGCTCGTCGTTGTCGATCACCGGGAAGTCGAGCACCAGCTGGCGGCAGTGGGCCGGGGTGGCGGCCAGGGCGTTGCGCTCCGGGCCGATCGAGGTGCTCAGTGCGGTGACCAGTTCCTCGCGCAGGGCGTCCAGCGGCGGGTTGGTCACCTGGGCGAACATCTGGGAGAAGTAGTCGAACAGCAGCCGGGGGCGCCCGGAGATCACGGCGAGCGGGGTGTCGGTGCCCATCGACCCGATCGGCTCGATCCCGGTCCGGGCCATCGGCGCGAGCAGGATCCGCAGCTCCTCCTCGGTGTAGCCGAACGCCTGCTGCCGCCGGGTGACTGAGGCGGGCGTGTGCACCACGTGCTCTCGCTCGGGCAGGTCGTGCAGGAAGATCCGCCCTGCGTGCAGCCACTCGTCGTAGGGGTACTGCCCGGCCAGCTCGCTCTTGATCTCCTCGTCGTCCACGATCCGGCCGTGGTCGGTGTCCACCAGGAACATCCGACCCGGCTGCAGGCGGCCCTTGCGCACCACTCGGGCCGGGTCGATGTCGAGCACGCCGACCTCACTGGCCAGCACCACCAGGCCGTCCTCGGTCACCCAGTACCGGGCGGGACGCAGGCCGTTGCGGTCGAGCACGGCGCCGATCAGGGTGCCGTCGGTGAAGGCGACGCAGGCCGGGCCGTCCCAGGCCTCCATGAACATCGAGTGGAACTCGTAGAAGGCCCGTCGGGCGGGGTCCATTTCCTCGTGCCGCTCCCAGGCCTCCGGGATCATCATCAGGACCGCGTGCGGCAGCGATCGACCGCCCATGTGCAGCAGCTCGAGCACCTCGTCGAAGCTGGCGGAGTCGCTGGCGTCGGGGGTGCAGATCGGGAACAGCCGGGACAGGTCACCGGGGATGACCTCGCTGGCGAGCATGCTCTCCCGGGCATGCATCCAGTTCCGGTTGCCCTTGACGGTGTTGATCTCGCCGTTGTGCGCGATCACCCGGAACGGGTGGGACAGCGGCCACGAGGGGAAGGTGTTGGTGGAGAACCGCGAGTGCACGATGGCCAGCTCGGTGGCGTAGCGGCGGTCGGACAGGTCAGGGAAGAACGGCTCCAGCTGGCCGGTGGTGAGCATGCCTTTGTAGACCAGGGTGCGCGCCGACAGCGAGGGGAAGTAGACGTGTGCCTCCCGCTCGGCGCGCTTACGCAGGCAGAACGCCATCCGCTCCAGCGCCATGCCGACCACCCGGCCGCGCGCCGAGGCGACGAACAGTTGGCGGAACCGCGGTTGGCAGGAACGTGCGGTGGCGCCGACCAGGCCCGGGGTCACCGGCACCTGGCGCCAGCCGAGCACGACCAGGTTCTCCTGGGTGGCCAGCGCCTCGATCGTGGCCACCGCCGCGGCCTCGGCCTCGTCGTCGTCGGGCAGGAACGCGGTGCCGACCGCGTAGGCGCCGGGATCGGGCAGCGTGAAGGACACCTCCTCGCGCAGGAACGCATCCGGCACCTGGGTCAGGATGCCCGCGCCGTCACCGGTGTCGACCTCGGCACCGACCGCGCCGCGATGCTCGAGGTTGCGCAGGGCGGTCAGGGCCAGCTCGACGATGTCGTGCCCCGCCTCGCCCCGCATCGTCGCGACGAAGGCCACCCCGCAGGCGTCGTGTTCGAACTGAGCGTCATAGAGCCCGGTGAGGGTGTTCGGGTCGGGCTGCGCGGAGAACCTACGGAAAGGCGTGAGCATGCGCTTCACCTCGTCGTCCGGTGCGCAAACGCGCAGGGATAAGGAAGGGACGCCGATGGCCCACGGTGGTGGGCACACTCTAGCTGGTGGCGACCCGCTCGACCACGGTCTCCCGCCCGGGCCGAAACCGTGCAGAAATCACGATGTAACCGACCGCGCCCAACCAGACCAGCACCGAGGTCCAGACGTTCAGGCGCAGGCCGAGCACCTCGGGCGCCGGGTCGACCCGCAACATCTCGATCCAGAACCGGCCCACGGTGTAGAGCGCGACATACAGGGCGAACAGCCGTCCGTGGCCGAGCGCCCAACGGCGGTCGACCCAGAGCAACACCACCGCCACGCCGACATTCCACAGCAGCTCGTACAGAAAGGTCGGGTGGTACAGGCCCGGCAGCAGCACCGGGGTGCCGTCGGCCCCCACGATGGCCTTACCTGTGGACTCGTTCCAGTCGTGCACCTGAAGGCCCCACGGCAACGTGGTCGAGGAGCCGTACAACTCGTTGTTGAACCAGTTGCCCACCCTGCCGATCGCCTGCGCCAGCACGATGCCGGGGGCGATCGCGTCGGCCAGCGGGGGCAGCCGGATCCCCATCCGTCGGGCGCCGAGCCAGCCGCCGACGCCGCCGAGGGCGACCGCGCCCCAGATCCCCAGGCCGCCCTCCCAGATCCGCAACGCGCGGGCAGGGTCGCCGTCCGGTCCGAAGTAGTCCGACCACGAGGTCAGCACGTGATAGATCCGGCCGCCGATCACCCCGAACGGGACCATCCAGGCGGACAGGTCCATCACCACGCCCGCGCGGCCGCCCCGGGCCTGCCAGCGACGCTCCCCCAGCCAGATCGCCACCGCGATCCCGATCAGGATGCAGAAGGCGTACGCCCGGATCGGGACCGGGCCGAGGTGCCAGACCCCCTGGTCCGGGCTCGGGATGCTGAGCAGTCTCACCCCGATACGTTCCCACGGACTCCCGCGGCCAACTGCTCGGCCAGCGCGCGGACGGCGTCCACGCCGGCGGCCGGTGAGTCGGCCTCGGCGAGGGCGCGCACGAAGGCGGTGCCGACGATCACCCCGTCGGCATACGTCGCGACCTCGGCGGCCTGGGCCCGGGTGGACACGCCGAGCCCGACGCAGACCCGTTCGGCACCGGCCGCGCGGGTGCGGGCCACGAGGGCCTCGGCGCCGGTGGAGACCTGGCCGCGGATGCCGGTGACCCCCATCGTGGACGCCGCGTAGACCCAGCCGCGGCAGGCCGCGGCGGTCGAGGCGAGGCGGGCAGGGGTCGAGGACGGCGCCACCAGGAACACCCGCTCCAGATCGTGGGCGTCGCTGGCGGCGATCCAGTCGGCGGCCTCGTCCGGGATCAGGTCGGGGGTGATCACGCCGGCGCCGCCGGCCTGGGCCAGGTCCTTGGCGAACCGGTCGACGCCGTACCGGTCGACCAGGTTCCAGTAGGACATCACCAGGGCGGCGGCGCCGCCGGCGGTGACCTGCTCGACGGCGCGGAACATGTCGGCGATCCGGGTGCCGCCTCGCAGCGCGGTGTCCACCGCGTGCTGGATCACCGGGCCGTCCATCAGCGGGTCGGAGTAGGGCGGCCCGAGCTCGAGGATGTCGGCGCCGCCGTCCACCGCGGCCCGCGCCGCGGCGATCGAGGTGGCCAGATCCGGGAAACCGACCGGCAGGTAGGCGATCAGCGCGGCGCGGCCCTCGGCGCGGGCAGCGTCGATCGCTGCCGCGCTGGCCCGGCTCACGGGGCCACCCCGAAGTACCTGGCGGCGGTCTCGACGTCCTTGTCGCCACGCCCGGAGAGGTTGACCAGGATCACGGCGTCCGCCCCCAGCCGGCGGCCGGCCCGGATCGCCCCGGCCAGGGCGTGAGCACTCTCGATGGCGGGGATGATCCCCTCGGTGCGGCAGAGCAGGCGGAACGCCTCCATCGCCTCGGCGTCGTCGACCGGCTCGTAGGTCGCCCGGCCTGACTCGGCCAACCAGGCGTGCTCCGGGCCGACGCCCGGATAGTCCAACCCGGCCGAGATGGAATGGCTCTCGATGGTCTGGCCGTCGTCGTCCTGCAGGATGAAGGTGCGGCTGCCGTGCAGCACTCCGGGTGAGCCGCCGGTGATCGAGGCCGCGTGCCGCCCGGTGGACACCCCGTCGCCGCCTGCCTCCAGCCCGAGCAGGGCGACCTGCGGGTCGTCGAGGAAGGCGTGGAAGATGCCGATCGCGTTCGAGCCGCCGCCGACGCAGGCCGCCACCAGGTCGGGCAGTCGCCCGATGAGGTCGAGCACCTGGGCCCGGGCCTCCTCGCCGATGATCTTCTGGAAGTCGCGCACCATGCTCGGGAACGGGTGCGGCCCGGCCACGGTGCCGATCAGGTAATGGGTGGCCTCGACGTTGGTGACCCAGTCCCGCATCGCCTCGTTCATCGCGTCCTTGAGCGTGCGGGACCCGGTGCCGACCGGGATCACCGTGGCGCCGAGCAACTCCATTCGGGCCACGTTCAGGGCCTGCCGGCGGGTGTCCTCCTCGCCCATGTAGACCACGCACTCGAGGTCGAGCAGGGCCGCCGCGGTGGCCGTGGCCACCCCGTGCTGACCGGCACCGGTCTCGGCGATCACCCGGGTCTTGCCCATTCGGCGGGTCAGCAGCGCCTGCCCGAGCACATTGTTGATCTTGTGTGATCCGGTGTGGTTGAGGTCCTCCCGCTTGAGCAGGATCCGGGCGCCGCCGGCGTGGACGGCGAAGCGCGGCACCTCGGTGAGGATGCTGGGCCGCCCGGAGTAGGTGCGGTGCAGCCGGTCCAGCTCGGCCTGGAACGCCGGATCGGCCTTGGCCTGGGTGTAGGCCTGGTCCAGCTCGTCCAGGGCCGCGACCAGGGCCTCGGGCACGAACCGCCCGCCGAACCGCCCGTAGTAGGGCCCGGTCTGCTCGGTCCAGGTCTGCGGGGCCACGGCGCTCACTTGCGCGCCGCCCGAAGCGCGGGGTGGGCGCCCGCGGCGACCAGGTTGGCCACCGCCGCCCGGGGGTCGCTGCCGGTGACCAGGCTCTCGCCCACCAGGACGGCGTGCGCCCCGGCGCGGGCGAAGGTGAGCACGTCGTAGGGCCCGCGGACTCCGGACTCGGCGACCTTGACCACGCCGTCAGGGATCAGCGGCGCGACCCGGCCGAACTGGTCGCGATCGACCTGCAGCGTGCGCAGGTCGCGGCAGTTGACCCCGATCACCCTGGCCCCGGCGTCGACGGCCCGCGGCACCTCATCGGCGTCGTGAACCTCGACCAGGGCGGTCATGCCCAGGGAGTGCACGCGCTCGACGAGGGAGACCAACGCGTCCTGCTCCAGCGCGGCCACGATGAGCAGCACCAGGTCGGCACCCGCGGCACGGGCCTCCCAGACCTGGTAACTGCTGACGATGAAGTCCTTGCGCAGCACCGGGATGTCTACGGCCCGGCGCACGGACTCGAGATCCTCGATGCTGCCGCCGAAGCGGCGGCGCTCGGTCAGCACGCTGATCACGCTCGCGCCGCCGGCCTCGTAGTCACGGGCGAGCGCCGCCGGATCGGCGATCGCGGCCAGCGCACCCTTGCTCGGGCTGGACCGCTTGACCTCCGCGATCACCCGGACGACATCGGCGTCCTTGAGCACCGAGAGCGCCGACAACGCGCCGTCCCGGCGCTCGGCGCGCTCCTGGAGCACCTCCAGCGGCACCGCGAGCTGGCGTGCGTCGAGGTCTTCCCGTACCCCCGCGATGATGTCGTCGAGGACGGTCACAGATCCCCCTGTCGGCAGCGGTCAGAACGTCACGATCGTACCGAGCCGAACCCGGTGCCCCGACCACCCCAACGGGTGGTCACCTCCTCAGCGGTGACCGGCGACGCCGTGACCCATGGCCGCGAGCACCTTCCCGGCGACCACGCCGGCGATGATCAGCACCACACCGACCACGAGCATCGGCATGCTGGTGAACACCACGCTGAGACACGACACCAGAGAACCCAGCATCACCAGGCTGACCAGCGTCCATGCAGCGGTGCTGTTGCCGTGGCTCTCGGTGTGCTGCTCCGCTGCTCGGCTCTCGACCATGATTCCCCTTCCGCCTGCCGTCATTGTTGCAGGTCGCGTGGACCTGCGTCGCGAGCCGTGGGGTCATCTCCACGGCTGATCGCCTCCCACAGCGGCTCGTCGTCGACCGGCGGTCCCTCGGCAGCGCTGGACGGCGTGCGCTCGTAGCGCCGGGACGGTCCGGCCCACGCCGCGCCGCGGAGGAGGGCGAGCAGCCCGCCGGCCAGCATCAGCGCACCACCCGTCATCCCCAGCGGGACCCAGGCCGTGCGGCGCACGTCGTCCACCCGGCTGGTGGTCGTGCCGCTCGCCTGCGCGGCCGGCACCCGCAGCGCGTCGGCCGGGTCGGTGAGCACCGCTCCGCCGAGCAGCACGACGGCGAGCCCGCCGGCCGACAGCACCAGCGCGGCGATCTGCACCGGACGCCGGCCGGCGGTGGCCAGGACCACCGCTCCGGCCGCTGAGACCAGGGCCAGGGCACCCACACCGGGCGCCGCCACCGAGCCGGTCACGGACAGGTCCCCGGCCGCGGCCACGGCATCCGTGATCCGGCCGCTCACCCAGGTGCGTCCGGCGCTGAGCAGGGTCAGCCCGGCGCCGGCGAGCACGATCAGGACGATGCCGCGCCGGCTCACGGCGCCCGCAGGGTGGTCGCGGTGGCCACGGCCCGCAGCACCGCGGCGGCCTTGTCCCGGCATTCTGCGTGCTCGCGCTCGGGCACCGAGTCGGCGACGATCCCGGCGCCGGCCTGCACGTGGGCGACCCCCTCGCGGACCAGCGCGGTCCGGATGGCGATCGCCAGATCCATGTCGCCGGCCCAGTCGAAGTAGCCCACCACGCCGCCGTACAGGCCCCGGCGCACCGGTTCGAGCTCCTCGATCAGCTCCATCGCGCGCGGCTTGGGCGCCCCGGACAGGGTGCCTGCCGGGAAGGTGGCCTGCAGCACGTCGTAGGCGCTGCGGCCGGGCGTCAGGTCGCCCTCGACCACGGAGACCAGGTGCATCACGTGGCTGTAGCGCTCCACGGTCATGAAGTCGACCACCTCGACCGAGCCCGGAACGCAGACCCGGCCCAGGTCGTTGCGAGCCAGGTCGACCAGCATGATGTGCTCGGAGCGTTCCTTCGGGTCGGCCAGCAGGTCCTCGGCCAGGGCGTTGTCCTCGGCCGCGGTGGCCCCGCGCCAGCGGGTGCCCGCGATCGGGTGGGTGATCACCCGGCTCCGGGTCACCGAGACCAGGGCCTCCGGGCTGGAGCCCACCACATCGAGGTGGCGACCCTGAGGGTCCAGCGTGCGGTAGAGGTACATGTACGGGCTGGGGTTGGTGGCCCGCAGGATCCGGTAGACGTCCAGGGCGTCGGCCGGGCAGTCCAGGTCGAACCGCTGTGCCAGCACCACCTGGAACACCTCGCCGTCCCGGATCCCCTCCTTCCCCACGCGCACGGCGTCCTGGTACGCCTGCGGGGTGCTCCGGGCGACCGGCTCGGGGGTGGCGCCGGTGTGCACCGCCACCGTGGACGGCGCGGGCGCGGCGAGCTGGGCGGTCATCCGGTCGAGCCGGGCCACGGCATCCGCCCAGGCGTCGTCCACCCGGTCGTCGGTAGCGTCGTAGTTCACCGCGTTCGCGATCAGCATCAGGGTGCCGTCGCTGTGGTCGAGCACGGCGAGGTCGGTGGCCAGGCTCATCGACAGCTCGGGCACCTCGAGCTCGTCGACCGTCTCGAGCGGCAGTCGCTCCCAGCGGCGGACGGCGTCCCAGGCCACGAAGCCGACCATGCCTCCGGTCAGCGGCGGCATGCCGGGCAGGCGCGGGGTGGCCAGCGCGGCCACGGTGTCCCGCAGCGCGATCAGCGGGTCGCCGGTGGTGGGCACCCCCACCGGCGGCTCGCCGAGCCAGTGCGCCTGCCCGTCGAGGCTGGTCAGGGTCGCGGCGCTGGCGGCACCGACGATGCTCCACCGCGACCAGACGCCGGTGTGCTCGGCCGACTCGAGCAGGAAGGTGCCGGGGGCGTCGCCGGACAGCTTGCGGTAGAGCCCGATCGGCGTCTCGCCGTCGGCCAGGAAGCGGCGGACCACCGGGATCACCCGACGGTCTGCGGCCAGCGCGCGGAAGGAGTCCAGGTCGGGCCAGGTGGCGCCCAGCGGCGTGCCGGCGACGTTGTCGATCATCAGGAGACCTCGAAGGTGTCGAAGCAGGACCGGGCTCCGGTGTGGCAGGCCGAGCCGACCTGCTCGACGCTGACCAGCAGCGCGTCGCCGTCGCAGTCCACCCGCAGGCTGCGCAGGTGCTGCACGTGCCCCGAGGTGTCGCCCTTGCGCCAGTACTCGCCGCGGCTGCGGCTCCAGAAGGTGACCCGGCCCTCGGCCAGGGTGCGCCGCAGCGCCTCGTCGTCCATCCAGCCGACCATCAGCACCTCACGGGTGTCGTGCTGCTGGACGACGGCGCACACCAGCCCGTCGGCGTTGCGCCGCAACCGGGCTGCGAGATCGGGATCGAGACTCTGCACGGAGCCGATCCTTTCACCCGCAGTAGGGTGGGCTGCTCTCGACCTCGGAAAGGCCCGGAATGGGGTTCTCTATGCCCGCCTCGCCCGCGCCCGACCTCGACCAGGTGATCGCCCGGCTGCGCGCGGCCGGGTGCGTCTTCGCCGAGGAGGAGGCCGCCCTGCTGGTCGAGGGCGCCTCCACACCCGAGCAGCTCGCCGCCTGGGTGGTGCGGCGGGTCGGTGGACTTCCGCTGGAACAGATCCTCGGCTGGGCCGAGTTCGCCGGGCTGCGGCTCGTCGTCGAGCCAGGGGTCTTCGTGCCCCGGCGGCGCACGGCGTGGCTGGCCGAACAGGTCACCCGGCTGGTCGGCGCAGGCCCGGTGATCGCCGTCGACCTGTGCTGCGGCGCCGGCGCCGTCGGGGCTGCGGTCGAGGCTGCGGTCGCCGGATCGGCCGCGCGCGTCGAGTGGCATGCGGTGGACGTCGATCCGGCGGCGGTGCGCTGTGCCCGCCGCAACCTGCCTGCCGGCGCCCACGTCCATGTCGGTGACCTGTTCTCGCCGTTGCCGTTCCGGCTGCGCGGCCGGGTGGACCTGGTGGCGGCGAACGCGCCCTACGTGCCCACCGATGAGATCGCATTGATGCCGCCCGAGGCCCGGCTGCACGAACCCGCCGCAGCCCTGGACGGCGGCGCCGACGGGCTGGCGGCCCAGCGCCGGATCATCGCCGAGGCGCCGCAGTGGCTGGCGCCGGGCGGCAGTCTGCTGATCGAGACCGGCCGGGCGCAGGCGGACCGGACCGCCGCCGCGTTCGGCGAGGCCGGGCTGGACCCCCGGATCACCGCCTCCGACGAGCTAGGAGCCACCGTGGTCGTCGGCCGCCGGCCCGGCGCCTAGCTCGCGCTGGAGCCCCGGGTCCAGCTCGCGTGCAGGCGCTGGTAGACGGCGCATCGGGCGAGCAGCTCGCAATGCGCACCGACGTCCACCACCCGGCCGGCGTCGACCACGACCACCACGTCGGCGGCCTCGGCGGTGCTCAGCCGGTGCGCGATGGCGACGAAGGTGCGGCCCTGGGTGACGCCGTCCAGCGCCCGCTGCAGGCGCACCTCGGTGGCGGGGTCGACCGCGGAGGTGGCCTCGTCGAGCACCAGCAGGTCGGGGTCGGCCAGGTAGGCGCGGGCCAGCGCGACCAGCTGCCGCTCCCCCGCCGACAGCGCCTCGCCGCGCTGGCCGACGTGGGTGTCCAGGCCGTGCGGCAGCCCGTCGACCCAGTCGGCCAGACCGAGTTCGGTGACCGCCAGGCGCACGTCGTCCTCGTCGGCCTGCGGGCGGGCCCAGACCAGATTGGCCCGCACCGTGGCGTCGAGTAGGAAGCCCTCCTGCGGCACCAGCACCACCCGGGCCCGTAGCGAGGCGAACGCGATCCGGCGCAGGTCGATGCCGTCGAGCAGCACCCGGCCGGTGCTGGGGTCCATCAGCCGGGTGAGCAGCTTGGCCAGGGTGGTCTTGCCCGACCCGGTCTCCCCCACCACGGCCACCCGCTGCTGCGGCGCGAGCTCCAGCGACACCCCCGTCAGCACCGGCGGCCCGTCGGGGTAGTGGTAGCCGACGTCGTCGAAGGTGACCCGGATCGGCCCGCGGGGCAGCACCTCGCCGCCGGGCGGGTCGACCACGTCCGCGGGGGTGTCCAGCACCTCGAGCACCCGGCGCCACCCTGCGGCCGCGTTCTGCAGCTCGTTGAGGATCTCGGTGCCCATCTGCACCGGGCCGGTGAACAGCTGGACCAGGAACAGGAATGCGGCCAGACGGCCCAGGGTGAGGTCGCCGCCGATCCCGGTCCAGGTGCCCACGCCGACCACCGCGGCCACCACCAGGCCCGAGACCAGCACGCCGCCGGTGAAGCTGGCGGCGACCAGGATCTGCGCCCGGCTCGCCGCCCGGGCGTGTGCGTCGATGGCCGTGTCGAGGCGGCGCTGGGTGCGTTCCTGGGCGGCGTAGGCGCGGATGGTGTCGGCGCCGACCACCGCCTCGGAGACCGCGGCGAGGGTGTCACCGACCCGCTCCCGCACCCCGGTGTAGGCCCGGGAGACCACCTTCTGCAGCCGGGGCAGGGTGAGGAACAGCGGCAGGAAGCAGGCCCAGACCAGCAGGGTCAGCTGCCAGGAGTAGATCGCCATCACCACGGTGGCCACCACCACCTGGCCCGCGGAGAGCACCAGCATCAGCCCGCCGAACTGCACGAAGGTGGAGATGGTGTCGACGTCGGTGGTCACCCGGGCCACCAGGGTGCCCCGCCGCTCGGCGTTCTGGCTGAGCACCGACAAGTCGTGGATGTGCCGGAACGCCGTGGTGCGCAACGTCGCCAGTCCTGCCTCGGTGGCCCGGAAGATCCGCACGTTGGCGAGGTAGGAGGCCACTGCGGCCACCCCGACGGCGAGCACCGCGACCACGGCGCCGCCACCGCCGTGGTCGAGGGTCTGCTGCACCGCCACCGGTACCACGACCCGACCGCCGGTGGACACCAGCGCGATCAGCAGCGTGAGGGCCGCGCCCTGGGTGATCTCCGGGGACAGGGCCAGCCCGCGCCGCACGGTCTGCCAGGCGGACCCGGGGGCGGTCACCGCTCCTGGGGCGGCCACCCCTCCGGCGGCGGTCATGACGCCTCCTCGTCGGCCAGTACCCGAGCCCGGTCGGCCGCGGCGCGCTCGTAAGCGGTGACCAGCGAGCGGTACCCGGGCAGCCGCTGCATCAGGTCGGGGTGGCTGCCCCGCCCGACCAGCCGGCCGTGCTCGAGGTAGATCACCTCGTCGGCCATGGTGATCGTGGCCATCCGGTAGGCGATCACCAACACCGTCATCGGCGACTCGCCGCCGCGCAGCCCGGCCAGGATTCGGGCCTCCACCCGGGGGTCGACGGCGGAGGTGGCGTCGTCGAGCACCAGCAGCCGGGGCGAGCGCACCAGGGCCCTCGCCAGCGAGAGCCGTTGCCGCTGACCGCCGCTCAGGCTGGTGCCGCGCTCACCGAGCCGGGTGTCCAGGCCCTCTGGAAGATCACGGATCACGCCGTCCACGGCGGCCGTCTCCAACGCACGCCAGACCGCGGCGTCCGGCACGTCCAGGCCGAGGGTCACGTTCTCCCGCACGGTGTCCTCGAACAGGAACGCCGACTGCGGCGCCAGCGCCGCGGCGCCGGAGACCGCCCCTTCGCGCAGGTGGCGCAGGTTGACGCCGTCCAGCAGTACCGTGCCTGAGCTCGGATCCACCAGGCGCACCAGCAGGGAGGCCAGGGTCGACTTGCCCGACCCGGTGGGGCCGACGACGGCCAGCGTGGTGCCGGCCGTGACGTCGAGCGTGATCCCGTGCAGCACCGGCAGGTCCTCGTCCTGCCCGGATTCTGTGGTGCCCCGGTAGGCGTAGTGCACATCGTGGGCGGCCAGCGCCGCCGCGCCGTGGCCGGGGGCTTCCGCCGAGCCGTAGGTCATGGCTCCCCCGGCGTCCAGCACGGCGCTGACCCGCCGCCAGCCCACCACGGTGCGCGGCAGCTCGCCGAGCACCCAGCCCAGGGCCCGCACCGGGAAGGAGACCAGGGTCAGCACATAGGCGACCTGGACGACGTCACCGGAGACCGCCGCTCCGCTGCGCACCCGCCAGGTGCCCACCACGAGCACGGCCAGGGTGCCCAGCGTGGGCAGTGCCTCGATCAGCGGATCGAAGATGCCCCGGGTGCGCCCCACCGCCACGTTCGCATCACGCAGGGCCAGAGCCGGTACCGCGAACCGCGCGGTCTCCGCGGCCTCGCGGCCCAGCGCCTTGACCGTCTGCCCACCGTCGAAGCTCTCGTGGGCCACGGCCGAGACGTCGCCGCGCAGCGCCTGGGCGCGCATCACCAGCGGTGACATCCGGCGCTGGTAGACGGTGTTGGCCAGCAGCAGGGCAGGCAGCACACTCAGCCCGATCGCACCGAGCACCGGGTCGGCGGCGAGCATGGCCACCGAGGCCACGATCAGCATCACCAGAACGCCGAGCGACATCGGCAGCGGGGCGAACACCATCCAGGTCGCCTCGACGTCGGCGTTCGCGGTGGAGAGCAGCTCGCCGGCGGGGTGGCGATGGTGCCAGGCCAGAGGCAGGCGCAGGTACTGCCGGGTGACCGCGCGTCGGTAGCGGGCCTGCAGGCGGTACATCGTGATCCCACCCGCCGCCCGACGGACCACCACCCCGAAGGCGGTGATCAGGGCCGCCGCCACGAGCAGTCCCACGGCCCGCAGCAGCTCCGCGGCCGGAACCGTGCCGGCGGCGAAGGCCGGGGCGAGCACGGAGTCGGTGATCCGGCCGAGCAGCCAGCCGCCGCCCGCCGTCCCCGCGCCGTAGACGGCGCTGCCGAGCACGGCGAGGGAGAAGATGCCGGGTTCGGCGCGGATCCCGCGGCCCACCACCCGCAGACCCTCGGTGAGCACCCGCTCGCTCACGTCGTCCGCCGACCGCCCCACCACGGTCAGCCAGCCTCTCACGTGACACGATCGGGGTATGACCAGCTTCGCTGCACAGGAACGCAAGGCCCTTGTCGACGCACTGCTCGCCGCCGGACCGTCGGCCCCCACCCTGTGCGAGGGGTGGACCGCGCACGACCTGGCCGCCCACGTGGTGTCCCGGGAGCGGCGGCCGGACTCCGGCCCCGGGCTGGTGCTGCCGCTGCTGGCCAGGTACACCGAGAAGGTGCGGCGCGGCTACCTGGAGCAGCCGTTCACCGACCTGGTGGAGCTGATCCGCACCGGGCCGCCCACACTGAGCATGTTCGCGCTGCCCGGGGTGGACGCGCTGGCCAACCTCAGCGAGTTCTTCGTGCACTGCGAGGACGTGCGGCGGGCCGCCCCCGGCGCCGAGCCCCGTGAGCTTCCACTCGAGCTGGAAGAGGCGCTGTGGGGCGCTCTGGCCCGGATGGCGAAGCTGGCGCTGCGCCGCAGCAAGGACCCGGTGCGTCTGGTGCGCCCGGACGGCGCCGAGATCAGTGGGGGCCCGGCCGGTCAGCCGGTCCGCCTCCACGGCGAGGTGTCCGAACTGGTGCTCTACCTGTTCGGGCGGACGTCGGTCGCTCAGGTGCGGATCGAGGGCGACGAGGCCGCAATCGCCCGCGTCCAGGCCCTGCGGATGGGCGTGTAGCGCGGTCCCGTTGAACGACCGCGCGGCCTGCCCGGACCGGCGGGGTAGCTGAGCTAGGCCGATCGAGGCAGGCGCGGCAGCCCAGACAGCGCTCGCAGCGCCTCCGACAAGGGGATCAGCACGTCCGGCTCACCCTCGGTGGCCAGCTCGGCGGCCACGGCCGCTTCGAGGTAGCGACGCAACAGCTCGGACTTCGAGATCCCCTGCCGGTCCGCGATTCCTTTGAGCCTGGCGTCGAGCTGCATGGGGATCTTGAACGAGCGCGGCACCAGGACGTCCTCGTCCTCGCCGAGCGCGGGTGGCATCTGGTCGTCAGGCACCGCCTGGTCGGGGTGAAATGTCAGGCCATCTATCCACGCGGCCATGCCTTCAGCTGTGTCCGGCAGTCCGGTCTGCTCACTCATCACGGCTCGCCTCCCACGCTGATGCTTGGCATCTTCCGCCCCGGTCATGATCCGAGCGGCGATGATCTGCCAGTCCCAGTGCGACAGCGGTCGGAGGGCGATGATCAGCCCGCGCCCTGTCTTGGTGCGGCTCCAGATACTCAGCACCTGGTGCCCGTCGGGTCCTGTGGCCGGGATCGGGCGGCGCCGTGCGAGGCAAGAGCCTGCATGACCTCGCCGGGTTCGATGTCGCGCAGTGCGCGCATGCCGATGTCCAGCCATTCGCACCCCGCGAACCAAGCGCACTACCTGCGTAGTACCTCGGCGAGCGGGCGTCTGACTCACCCCACGCCTGCCCCCTCCGCACCCGGCCAGGTAGTGCCATACCCCGCTTGAGGGACTGCGGCTCGTAGCGTCCTGAGCGGGCGGCACCGCCGAGGATGCGCGGGGTGAGCACCCAGTCCACCGCGACGTGGACACCCAGGTCGACGTACTCCTCTGCCCGCGGTAGTCCGGATGCGCTCGCAGAACCTCCACGCCGAGCCGGAAGCCGTCGTGCCACTCCACGGCGCACGGCAGCCGCCGCGCCGGATGCTCGGTTTCGGTCCCGCGGAACTCGGGTCCAGGACCAGGGCCTCGACATGCCGGTCGAACCTCACATCGCCGTGCACCTGAGCCTCCACATAGGCGTCCAGCGGGTCGCGTCCTTCGGCGTCCCGCTCGAGCGGGCCGAGCAGGTCGAAGCGGTCGGCGACGGCGAAGCTGGTCGGCTCGAGGTGGCTGTCCGGGTAGCAGAAGGTCGTCCTGGGAAGCATCTCCTCGGCCAGCCGGAAGTGCGCCGACCCGAACCGTGGTGACCCCCCTACCGACTGCTCTCCCAGCGCCACCGATCACCGCCCGGATACGCGGTGACCCCCACCCCTGCTGGTGCCGGTCACGAACTGCGACCGATACGCGCCGTCCTGCATCATTCCCACCAGGACGGGGAGTCCACCGCTCGCGCGATCGGGGTGGAAGTTCACCGTCACCCGCAAGTCCGGTCCAGTGGGTCGCCGGCCGCCATGGTGCCCACACGGCCGACCGCCCGCTGATGGACGGGCTCGGTGCCGCACGATTCAGCGGACGACCACGCCGGCCGCCGCCATCGCGGCCTTCACCTCACCGATGGTGAGCTGGCCGAAGTGGAACACGCTCGCCGCCAGCACGGCGTCCGCCCCGGCCGCCACAGCCGGCGCGAAATGGGCGACCTCGCCGGCGCCGCCGCTGGCAATCAGAGGCACGCTCACCTCGCGCCGCACCGCCTCGATCATGACCAGGTCGAACCCGGCCTTGGTGCCGTCGGCGTCCATCGAGTTGAGCAGGATCTCCCCCGCCCCCAGCTCGGCCGCCCGCGCCGCCCAGGCCACGGCGTCGATCCCGGTGCCCTGCCGCCCGCCGTGCGTGGTCACCTCGTAGCCGGAGTCGGTGGAGGTGCCGGCCGGGCAGCGCCGGGCGTCCACCGAGAGCACCAGCACCTGCGCACCGAACCGGTCGGCCACCTCGGCGATCAGCTGCGGCCGGACGATCGCCGCCGTGTTGATGCCCACCTTGTCGGCGCCCGAGCGCAGCAGCCGGTCGACGTCGTCCACCGTGCGCACCCCGCCGCCGACGGTGAGTGGGATGAACACCTCCTCGGCGGTGCGGGAGACCACGTCGTAGGTGGTGGCCCGGCTGTCCGCGGAGGCGGTGACGTCGAGGAAGGTCAGCTCGTCAGCGCCCTCGGCGTCGTAGCGCCGGGCCAGCTCCACCGGGTCGCCGGCGTCGCGCAGGTCGGCGAAGTTGACCCCCTTCACCACCCGCCCGGCATCGACGTCGAGGCAGGGAATCACGCGGACAGCGACCGGCATACCCCTCAGCCTAGGCTGCCCTCACACTCCCGCTCGGACGCCCGCGGCTCGAGTGGTGACTTCTCGGGCAGACTCCCGGCGCGCCACCACGAGAACTCACCACTCGTCCGAGGGTGGTGCCGCGTAGGCTGCGGCGGTGGCCGAGATGGCAGACCGGCGGGTGATCGCCCTGGACGGGCCGAGCGGATCGGGCAAGACCGTGCTGGCCGCCGAACTTGCCGCCTTCCTGCGGGCACGGGGCACAGTGGTGACCGTGATCGCCATGGATGACCTCTACCCGGGTTGGCACGGGCTGGAGGCCGGGGTGAGACGGTTGGTCGAGGGTGTGCTGACGCCATTCGCGGACGGCGCGCCCGAGGTCACCCTGCGGTGCTGGGACTGGACGCACGACACCGAGGGAGAGTCGCGGCAGATCCCGGTGACGGACCTGCTGATCGTGGAGGGAGTCGGCTGCGGCGCCCGGGCGTGCGCGCCGCACCTGGACCTGCTGGCCTGGGTGGACGGCCCCGAACCGGTGCGCAGGGCCCGGGCCCTGGCCCGCGACGGCGAGAGCTATGCCCCGTACTGGGCGATGTGGGAGGTGCAGGAGCGCCGACACTTCCGCCGTGAGGGCACCCGTGAGCGGTCCGCGCTGGAACTCGTCGTACCCTGAGCTGGTGAGCGAGCTGAGGCGTGCCACCGTCGGGCGGCTGCTCGCGCTCGCTGCCCTCCCCTTCGGCGTGGCCCTGATTCTGCGCGGGGTGCCCGGCTCCGGCCCGCAGTGCCTGTCCGCCGAGGGACCCGGAACCGATCTGGCGCTGCGACTGGAACTGCTCAGCCCCGACCCAAGCTGCACCCACGGGTCCCTGGCCCTCACCGCGGCCGGGCTGATCCTCACCGCGGTGGTGCTCGCGGGTCTGCTGATGGCCCTCACCCGCACCGCGGCCGCCGCCTGCCGGGTCTGGCTGGCCGCGCCGTCCCGCGCCAGGATCGCGCGGCTGCTGCGCCACCTGACCGCGCCCGCCACGTCGGTGCCCGCCGGGTTCCGCAGCCCGGTCGACACGACACCGACGGCCGTGGCGCCACAATGGGCGCCGTCGCTGCGGCTTCGCCGGGGACCGCCGGCAGTGGCTCGACCACTGCCCGCCTGACCCCGACCATCGATCTGGAGTTCCTCGTGACCCGTCTTCCCGGGTGGCAGCCCTGGCTGGCCACCCTCGGCCGGTTGTTCCTGGCCGGCGTCTGGTTCACCGCCGGGTGGCCGAAACTGCTCGACACCGAAGGCACCGTACGCAGCGTGCGGGCATTCCAACTGGTGCCCGAGAGCCTGGTCCGGCCCTTCGCCTACGGCCTGCCGGCCCTCGAGCTGGTGCTCGGGGTGCTGCTGCTGGTCGGCCTGGGCACCCGGTTCGCCGCCGCGCTCACCGCCGGCCTGATGGTGATGTTCCTGTTCGGCATCGTCATGGCCTGGACGCGCGGTCTGTCGATCAACTGCGGCTGCTTCGGCAACACCGGCGCCGGGGTCTCCGACCCGGTCCCCGGCTACATCAAGGACATTCTGCGTGACCTCGGCTTCCTGGCCGTGGCCGCGCTGCTCACCTGGCGGCCGCTCAGCCGCCTCTCCCTCGACGCCCGCCTGGGCCTGACCCCTGCACTGACTGGAGCCCGATCATGACCAACGCCCGAAACGCCAAGTCCACCAGGGAGAAGGCCGCCGAACTGCGCGCCGAGGCCGCCAAGGCCGAGACCCGTCGCCGCACAGTGATGATCACTGGAGCGGTGGCCGTGGTGGTGGCCATCCTGGTCGCCGGGGTGGTCCTGATCAAGACCGCCTCCGACAACGCCAAGGCCCGCGACGTCGCCGCGGCCGCTCCGCCGGCCAACCTGGTGGAGGGCGGGATCCTCTCCGGCAACACCACGGCCAAGGTCACCATCGAGCTGTACGAGGACTTCATGTGCCCGGCCTGCAAGGAGTTCGAAGTGGCCAACGCCGCCCAGATCGACGGGTGGGTGAAGGCCGGCACGGCCAAGGTCATCTACCGGCCGGTGGCGATCCTGGACCGCTTCTCCGAAGGCACCGAGTACTCCACCCGCGCCCTCAACGCCATCGCCGCCGTGATGAACACCGCGCCTCAGGTCTTCCCGGCCTTCCACAAGTCGCTGTTCGACAGCCAGCCTGCCGAGAACACCACGGGGCTCTCCGATGACCAGTTGATCGACCTGGCGGTGAAGGCCGGGGCGGACAAGGCCGCCGTCGAGCCGGCGATCCGCGAGTTGAGGTTCCGCACCTGGACCCAGACCGTGAACGACGAGTTCTCCAAAGCCGGCCACACAGGCACCCCGACCATCGTCGTCAACGGCACCAAGGTCGAGAACTTCTCGCCGGCGAACGTCAAGGCTGCCGTCGAGGCCGCGGCCAAGTAGTCACGTAGACGGGGGGCGCGGCTCAGGAGTCGCGGGCGGTGCGGCTGTTCAACGCCACCAGCGTGGCCAGCCGCTTCGCCTCGGCCTGGCCGACCTCGGCGTCGGCGCGCTGGATCGCCATCACGGCCAGCGTCTCCCCGTCGTCGAGGTCGAGGCTGACCCAGGGGTTGCCGCCGCCGAGGCGGACGGCGACGATCTGCGCCCACTCGAGGCTGGTGGTGCGCACCAGGTTGTGCACCACCAGCCCGTGGGCGTCGGCGATCGCGCGCACCTGCGCGAACCGCCACAGCGCACCGGCGATCAGGAGTGCGACCAGCACCATCTGGCCCTTCTCCACCCAGGTGAACGGCGGCGGCAGCGCCACCCCGACCACCGTCAGCACCACCAGCTGCGACACGCCCACGATCAGGGCGACACGTCGTCCGCGGGTGGAGACGAACGGTCGGTACAGGTCGTCCTGACGCGGTCGGGATTCCATCGCGACCTTCCCTACAGCCGGCAGGCGTGGATGCTGGTGACCAGGATGGCCCGGCCGCCGAGGGCGTACAGGTCGTCCATCACCTGGTTGGTGCGATCGCGCGGAACCATGGCCCGCACCGCGACCCAGCCCTGGTCGTGCAGCGGGGAGACCGTCGGCGACTCCAGGCCTGGGGTGATCTCGCAGGCCTTCTCGACCAGTTCCACCCGCACGTCGTAGTCCATCAGCACGTACTGGCGGGCCACCATCACCCCGTTCAGGCGCCGGTTCAGCACCTCGAGCCCGGGGTGGTCGCCGGCGCCTCCGCGGCGCACCAGCACCGCCTCCGAACGCAGGATGGGCTCACCGAAGATCTCCAGTCCGGCGGCGCGCAGGGTGCCGCCGGTCTCCACCACGTCGGCGATCACATCGGCCACCCCGAGCTGGACGGCCGTCTCCACCGCGCCGTCCAGCCGCACCACCTGTGCGGTGACCGAGCGCTCGGCGAGGTGGGCCTGCACCAGGCCGGCGTAACTGGTGGCCACCCGATGACCAACCAGGTCCTGGGCGCCGGTGAAGGTGCCCGGGCGGGCCGCGAACCGGAACGTGGATTCGGCGAACCCCAGCGGCATCACCTCACGGGCGTCGGCGCCGGAGTCCAGCAGCAGGTCACGTCCGGTGATCCCGACGTCGAGGGTGCCGGCACCGACGTAGACCGCGATGTCGCGCGGGCGCAGGTAGAAGAACTCCACCTCGTTCTCGGCGTCGGTGAGCATCAGCTCGCGCGGGTCACGCCGCTGGCGGTACCCCGCCTCGCGGAGCATCTCGGCCGCATCCGCGGACAACGAGCCTTTGTTGGGGACGGCGACGCGGAGCATGGGTGTCCTTCGCAGCGGATCGATCACAGGGTCGTTCACAGGTGGCGGTACACGTCGTCCAGGGTCAGCCCCTTGGCCAGCATCAGCACCTGCAGGTGGTAGAGCAGTTGGGAGATCTCCTCCGCGGCGCGCTCGGCGCTCTCGTGCTCGGCGGCCATCCAGACCTCGGCAGCCTCCTCGACCACCTTCTTGCCGATGGTGTGCACCCCGGCGTCCAGGGCCGCCACCGTTCCCGATCCCTCGGGGCGGGTGGCGGCCCTGTCAGCCAGTTCGCCGAACAACTGCTCGAAGCTCTTCACGGCGTCGAGCCTAGTCGAGCGGCAGCCTCACCTCGGCAGGACGTCGCGGCAGGTCAGGTCGCTGCGGCCGGTTCGACGTCACGCCCCGGCACGGGGTCGACCTCGGTTCGGCTGGCCCGCAGCCAGACCACGAAGCCGTAGATCACGAACACGGCGTAGAACGCGTACAGCACCGCGGTGGGGATGTAGTTGGAGTGCAGCAGCAACGGCACCCCGACCAGGTCCACCCCGATCCAGCACAGCCAGAACTCGTTCCAGCCCCGCGCCATGGCGTAGGTGGCCAGCAGCGACCCCATGAAGATCCATGCGTCGCACCAGTAGTACCAGCGCGGAGCGGGCCACCCGGCGCCGATGGTGGCGAAGAGCTGCTGCACGATCACCAGCCCCACCAGCCAGACCCCGACCAGCGCCGCGCGCTCGGTCATCGTCGCCCAGCGGGGGGTGATCGCCGGCTTGTCGGCACCGCGCCCGCGCTGGTGCTCACGCCAGCGGTACCAGCCGTAGGCGCTGGTCAGGATGAAGAAGATCTGCCGCCCGGACTGGCCGAACAACGGCGTCCGCGCTCCCTCGTCGGAACCGAGGATCGCGTTGATGTAGACGAAGAACAGCAGCACGTTGGCGGTGATGCCCACCGGCCACGCCCAGACCCGGCGCTTCATGCCGCCGACCGCCGAGGCGAGCCCGATCAGCACACCGATCAGCTCCAACCAGCGCAGCTGGTACTCACCGATCTGGATGCTGGCTTCCAGGAGCCATTCGAGAATGTTCATTGTGGTGTCCGTCCTGTGTCGTTATCGGGACGAACTCCGGGGAACGTACGGCACCCACGCCCGCCGTCCGCTCAGGTGGCCCTCGGGGCCGCCTGACACCAGGACGACGGCGCGCGTGCGCCGCGCGTGCTGCCTCCCATCCGGACTCTCACCGTCGGTCCTGGAGTTTCACCAGGTCAACCGACCGCTGGCTGCGGTCGGGTCGCGGACTGTAACCGCCGGTTCGGAATTGCACCGACCCCGGAGCACGCGTGTGTCGGGGCCAGGATAGACGCTCAGCGGCAGGCGTGGGCTGCCAGGTCCCTCGAAGAGGCGATCCGGGCGGCGACATCGCCCGCGCCGTACACGGCCGAACCGGCCACGAACACGTTCGCCCCGGCGTCCGCGCACTGCGCGATGGTGTCCTCGCCGACCCCGCCGTCCACTTGCAGCCACACGTCCAGCCCGGAGGCCGAGATGGCCTCCCGGGCGCGGCGGATCTTGGGCAGGCAGCTCTCCAGGAACGGTTGGCCGCCGAAACCCGGCTCGACCGTCATCACCAGCAGCAGATCGAACTCGGGCAACAGGCCCAGGTAGGCCTCGACCGGGGTGGCGGGCTTGACCGCAAGTCCGGCCCGCACTCCGAGGGCCCGGAGCCGGCGGGCGAGCCGGATCGGGGCCTGCGCCGCCTCGGCGTGGAAGGTGACGCTCGCCGCGCCCGCCTCGGCGTAGCCGGGGGCCCAGCGGTCGGGGTCGGCGATCATCAGGTGGCAGTCCAGCGGCACCGGGCTGACCCGGGCCAGGGCCTCGACGACGGGCAGGCCAAGGGTGAGGTTGGGCACGAAGTGGTTGTCCATCACGTCGATGTGGGCCCAGTCGGCATCGGCGATCCGGGCCAGCTCCTCGCCCAGGCGCGTGTAGTCGGCGGAAAGGATCGACGGGGCGATCTGCATGTCGCTCACGACCGGCCCGGCCCGCTCAGCGCCGGTGCCCGTGACCGTGGCCGTCATCTCCTCCGGCCCAGCGCTCCCAGGCGGTCAGCCAGACGGCCTCGGTGGCCGCGTGCTCCCGCTGACGTTCGCGGGCGACGTCCGGGTCGACGGGCGGGGCGGCGGTGCTCAGGTGCCAGACCCGGCCCCACCACTCCTGGGCGCGCCGGCTGGGCACGTCGGAGTCGAACACCGTGTAGCGGGCCATCTCCTCCAGAGCGCGGACCACGCGGCTGCGGTCGCCGAACCAGGTCGAGCGCTCGGCCAGGCGCAGGGCCTGGTTGACCATCGCCTCCACGGCGTCCGAGGCGTCCTGGTCGCGCTGCTTGGCGTAGTGCACTTGGGTGCGCACCGCCGCCTCCCACAGCCGCTGCTGCTCGGGGGCGCCGCTGGCGGCCAGGATCAGCTGCCCTTCAGGCTTCGCCCCCGCGCCGCGCTGATTCAGCCAGGACCGGATCAGCGCCACGTGCGCGTCCAGGCCCTGGGCGGGCGTCTCCGGGGTGGAGCGCTGCGGCGTCATGAACGCGGCCGCCGCCATCGCCTTGAGCTGGTGCTCCTCCCAGGCGTTGACGTAGGGGCGCATCTCGGCTACCTCGCTGAGCTGCAGCGTGCCCGGGTCGACACCGCGCGCGACCACGGTGACCACGCGGCCGGGGCTGGCCGTGATGTGCGCCGCCCACAGCCGGCCCTGGCGGCGCAGGTGGGCCGGCACCGGAAGGCCCTCGACCACGATCAAGCCGTCGACCTCCATCGGGATGTTCAGCCGCAGGCCTCCCGCGGGGGTGAGCTCGGGGGCGGTGGGCGGGTCCTGGGTGACCGCCTCGCCCAGCCGCTGCGCCTCGGAGGCGAGCAGGCCCGCCAGGTCGTCCAGCGGGCGGCCGGGGTCACCGGAGACCACCAGCACGAACCGCCCGGCCGAGCCCTGCGCGTCGCCGAAGCCCAAGGAGAGCCGCTCGACCCTGCCCGAGGCCTCACGCACGTCGACCAGACGGGACGGCGTCAGCGCCGGGTGGCTGAGACCCATCACGCTGAACGACGGCCGGGTGCGCAGCAGCTGCCGCACGTGGTCGACGAACGCTGCGCGGGCGATGGCATCCTGGGTCCCGCTGGTTCCCTCGACGCTCATCAGGGCTCTCCTCGGTACGTGTGCCGGCGGTGTGGGTCGGGTTCGGATCAGGTCGGATAATGTTCAGGTGCAGATCAGGGCCGCGACGATGGTACGCGGCGGAGCAGTGCGAGGTACATCGCATCGCACCCGTCCCGATGCGGCCACAGCTGGCGGTCGGGGCCGGCCCGCTCGACGTCGGTACGGCTGCGCAGGACGTCCTGGACCACCATCGTGGTCTCCGCGGGGTGCGGCGAGCAGGTGACGTACCCGACCACGCCACCCGGGCGGACGGCGTCCAGCGCCGCCCGGAGCAGGTCGCGCTGCAGCGGGCCGAGCGTGGCCAGATCGGACGGCGACCGCCGCCAGCGCGCCTCCGGCCGACGGCGCAGCGCGCCCAGGCCGGTGCAGGGCGCGTCGAGCAACACCCGGTCGAAGCCGTCGTGGCGGGGCAGGCCGGCCTCCTCAAGGTGACGCCCGTCGGCGGTGTGCACCCTCACCGGCGCGGGTTCGCCCGCGGCGGCGGCTGCTTCGAGAACGCCGGCCACGCTCGCCCGGACCAGTTCGGCCCGGTGCGGGGTGATCTCGGTGGCCACCAGCTGGGCGTCGTCCGGCAGTTCACCGGCCCGCCGGCGCTGGAGCATCAGGGCAGCCAGCAGGGCCGACTTACCGCCCGGTCCGGCGCACAGATCCAGCCAGCGGCCGGCGTCGTCCGGCACCGGTTCGTCGGCCAGAGCCAGCGCAACGGCCTGGCTGCCGGCGTCCTGCACCCGGGCCAGTGCCCGGCGGACGGCGGGCACGTCGCCCGGCGATCCGCTGACGGTGACCGCGTAGGGGCTGAGCATGCCCGCGGGCGGGCCGAGGGCGCCCGGCTCGACCAGGCCCGGCAGAGCGGCCAGGGTCACCGGGGCGGGGGTGTTGTCGGCGGCCAGGAGGTCGGCCAGCTCGGCCACGTCGCGTCCATGGTGGCGCAGCGCATCGCGGAGGGCGCGCACGATCCACTCCGGGTGGGAGTACCGCACGGCCAGCGCAGCGTCCTCGGTGGTGCCGAGTGGCACGATCTCGGCCAGCCAGGCCTCGAGGTCGCGCTCCGCCACCCGGCGCAGCACCGCGTTGGCGAAACCTGCTGCGCCCTGGCCGATATCGGCCCGCACGAGGTCGACGGTGGCGGCCACCCCGGCATGCGAGGGCACCCGCATGGCGAGCAGTTGATGGGCCCCCAGGCGCAGGGCGTCGAGCAGCGGCGGGTCGATCTCGGCGATCGGCCGGGCGCTGCACGCGGCCAGGACGGCGTCGTAGGTGGCCCTCCCGCGCAGGGTGCCGTAGGTCAGCTCGGTGGTGAAGCCGGCGTCACGACCGGTGAGGCGGGCCTCGCGGAGCAGCCGGGGCAGCACCAGGTTGGCGTAGGCGTCCTGCTCGGCCACGGCACGCAGAGCCTGCAGAGCGACCTGTCTGGAGGGGTCGAGCCGGGCCCGGGCGGTGTTGCGGGTGACCGGCCGGGCGCCGGTGGGGCGCCTGCCCGGCTGGCCGTGCGTGGGGTTCACAGGAACCTTTCCTCAGGCTGCGGCCGGACGCCGCGGGCCCAATCGGCGGCGGCCATCGGACGGCGCCCGGCGGGGCGCACCTCGCCGAGCAGGAGCACGCCGCCGGCAGCTCCCACCTGGACCTCGCGCTTGCCTACGTTCAGTTCGCCCGGCTGGAGCCCGGTGCAGGGCTCGGTCTCCACTCGGGCGAGCCGCGCGGGACCGAGGCCGAGCCGCTCCCCGCGGAACGTCGTCCACGCCCCGGGTTCGGGGGCGCAGCCCCGGATCCGCCGCTCGACGGCGGTGGCCGAGGCGCTCCAGTCCAGCCGTGCGTCGTCCACGGTGATCTTCGGGGCCAGACAGACGCCGTCCGGGCTCTGCGGCAGGGCCGTCAGCGCCCCGCACTCGATCCCGTCCAGGGTGGCCAGGAGCAAGCCGGCGCCCGCCTGGGCGAGCCGGTCCAGGAGGGCGCCGGCGGTGTCGTCGGGGCGGACGGTCTCGGTGAGCACTCCGTAAATCGGGCCGGTGTCCAAACCCTCGTCGAGGGCGAAGGTGGTCGCCCCGGTGACCTCGTCGCCGGCGATCAGGGCGTGCTGCACGGGCGCGGCGCCGCGCCAGGCGGGCAGCAACGAGAAGTGCAGGTTCACCCAGCCGTGCAGCGGGATCCGTAGTGCCTCGGGGCGTACCAGCGCCCCGTAGGCGACGACCGGGGCGCAGTCCGGCGCCACATCGCGGATCGCTTGCAGCGCAGCAGGTTCGGACAGCTTGGGTGGTTGCAGGACGGGGAGGCCGCGATCGTCGGCCCACTGCGCCACCGGTGAACGCTGGAGGTGGCGGCCGCGCCCAGCGGGGGCGTCGGGGCGGGTGAGCACGCCGACGATCTCGTGGCTCGACGCGGCCAGGGCCTCCAGGGCCGGGACGGCGACCTGCGGGGTTCCGGCGAAGAGCAGGCGCACTAGATCCGGCCCGACCGGGTCACAGCGCGCGACGTCACAGGGCGCGACCGAAGGTGGCGTGCGGGGACTCCCTGACCTGGGGGGCCTCCTGGCCCATCCACTCGGCCTCGCGGATCGCCTTGAGCGCGAGCTTGCGCTGGTCGCGGTCCATCCGGTCGATGAACAGGATGCCGTCGAGGTGGTCGGTCTCGTGCTGCACGGCCCGGGCGAGCAGTTCACTGCCCTCGACGGTCACCGGTTCACCGTGCTGGTCGAAGCCCGTGGCCACCACGCGCAGGGCGCGGGGGGTGTCGAAGTAGATGCCGGGGAAGGACAGGCAGCCCTCTTCGCCGTCCTGCATCTCCTCGGACAGGTCGAGGCAGGGATTGATCAGGTGGCCGAGCACGTCGTCGACGTAATAGGTGAACACCCGCAGTCCGACGCCGATCTGCGGAGCGGCCAGACCCGCACCCGGGGCGTCGATCATGGTGTCGGTGAGGTCCTTGACCAGGATGCGCAGCTCCTTGTCGAAGTCGACCACCAGCTGGGCCGGGGTGCGCAGCACCGGGTCGCCGAACAGGCGGATCGGCTGGATGGGCACGAAGGATCCTCACAAACTCGACAGCTCGCGGTCTCCCACACTCTAGTGCCGGGCCCCTCCTCCCCGCTGGGCACGGCGTGACGCCGCGCTCGCCTGACGGGCACAACGTCACGCCGTGCCAGGCGCGCATGGGCCCAACACCGCTCAGCCGGACAGAGGCGATCACTCAGCGCGAGGACGGCCGCCCCTCAGCTTGATCATCCGAGGCGGGTGCAGACGCGATCAACGACATCACCAAAAGCTCTGTCAATGAGATGCCTTGTGGATTAGACATGAGTTCATGACGGGGACTCGGGCAGCGGATCGACTGTTGTTGACGGACGCGGAGCGGGCTGAGCTGGAGGCGGTGGTGTCCTCGCCGTCGTTGTCGCACCGGGCGGCTGGCATCTGCACTTCGCCCCCACCTCGAGCTCGTGGCGCAATCTCGTAGGGGCTGTCAATTCAACGGTGTAAGTGATCTTGAAGGGGGTTCCTTCCTGCCGGCGGACAGGCGTTCGTCGAAGGTGATCTCGAAGGCGTTCAGGGCGGCCTTCCAGCGGTTGGTCCAGCGTTGCCGGCCGCGTCCGGTGGGGTCCAGGGCATCGGCGTTACCGCAGGTCAACAGGCAGATTCGGCCCAAATGTGTGCTCATGACCTTCGGAAGCCCGACCAGAGCGCCCACCGTTCCTCCAGCGTGGCCGTTCGGCGTGGCCATTCCTCAAGGGCCGCAGCCAGCCGTGCCGGCGCCGGGGTCGTTCACCTGGGCCAGCAAGGGCTCCAGGTCACCGGCTGGGTGCTCGTGCAGGCCGCCAGAACCCGAGCAGCCTGACCCGAATGCCACCCGCCTGCATCCGGCCACCTCCTCACCCCGCTCAGGCACTGAGCGCGTTGAGCCAGGAGTCCCGGAACCGATCCATCGCCTCGTCGTACTTGCCGTTCGCCACCTTGGCGTCGGCCTCCGCGAGCTTGCTCCGCGCCGCCCCGATCTTGCTCGTCGACCCGTTGCGCGCCACGGCCTCGTCGATGGTGTTCACCGCGATCGACCGCGCCGCAGCACCGATCGCCGCTTTGCTGCCGGAGACATCCGTGGCCCGGACGTCCATCAACTGGGCCTCTGCCTTCTTCAGATGATCGAAGACGTCCTTCTTCAGCGGCCGGGACTGGCCCTGCCACAGCACCAGGTCGAGTGCCTTGCCCAACTCGCCGACCGCGCCCTTGATCCGTGCGTCGTCGCCCGTACCGGTCGGGTACACGCCGTACAGGACGGCGAGCTCCTGGCCTATGCGGCCACGGATGCCGTCCCCCGGCACCCACGGGTCGGGAGCTGCGGCCAGCCCGTCCCGAGCCTCCTGGAAGGCCTGCTTGAACTTGTCCAGGGCACCGACCGCGTCGCCCACCGCCTTCCGCTGGAGTCCCTCACCGAGCAGGGTGCGCGCCTTGGCCACCTTGTCCAGCGAGCCGAAGCGCGCCACGGCGTCGTCGATCCCCTCCTGCGCGAGACGTTGCCCGGCGCCGAGCAGCTGGTTCATGGTCGTCGGAACCTGGGGGGCAGCAGAGGCAATGGTCTTCAGGTCGCCGACGCTCTTCTTCATCTCGTCGAGAACCACCTGGCCGTTCACGGTGGCTGGACGCCAATCGCTGTCCCACAGCACGTCCGCCTCGGCCTTGTCCAGATGACCGATCGCGCTGGTCAGTGTGGCGGCGGGCGCCGCCCCACCTGCCAGGAGGCGCCGGAGCCGGTCCCGCGCCAGGTAGATGTCGTGTCGGGGGCTGTCCACCGCGTAGGGGGACCGCTCGCACAGGACCTGACCCGAGTCGCTGATCACTCCGGCGGTGTTGACGTACTCGAACCCGGCCCGATCCGCGCCCAGCTCAAACCTGAGCCCCCCGAGCGCCTGCGGAGTGGTGTCGTACCCCACCACCATGCGCGGGTCAGCGGCGGAGAAGGGACGGATGCCGTGGCCACCGGCGCCTGCCACGAACTCCGTCATTCCCATCGGGTCCGCGGTGCCACCGGCCCCCAACGGTGCCCATCGCTGGTAGTTGTGATCGTGGCCCGTCAGGACGACGTCGACACCCATCTGCGCCATCAGGTCCCAGATCGCCGACATCCGGGGCGCCGGTCCCTGGGCCCCGACGGTGAACAGCGGATGGTGGAACGCCGCGACCGTGCAGGCCGCGCCGCTTGCCGCCAGATCGGCCTTCAACCATTCGTACTGGGGCGATCCCGGCTGCTGATCGACGGCACCGTTCGAGTCGAGGTTCACGAAGTGCCAGCCGCCGGCGTTGTAGCTGTAGTAGTTGGGGATGTTGTCCCAGTAGTCGAAGTAGCCCGAAGCGGTGCCCGCTTGGTACTCGTGGTTGCCGACCACCGGATTGGTGATGGCGCGGAATCTCGACCAGCGCTGACCGTCCGTGCCGTACCAGTTCTCGAACTCCGTTGCGGTGCCATCCTCGTAGACGTCGCCGAGATAGAGGAACAGGTTGGGGTTCCACGACGCGATCCGGTCGACGACGGCGTCCGCCTCCGGCTCGCCCCCGGCTCCGTCGCCGGTCGCGGCCATCACGAACGGGGCACCGGGTGCCGGCCGGGTTCCGGTGGCCGGGGTGAACGTACGCGTGTTCGGCGGGACGACGGTGATCCCGTTCTGGAAGGTCAGGGAGACGGTCGCATCGGTGGTCTCCCGACCGGCAGCGATGGTCGGCGACGGATACGGGCCTTTGAGCGTGTCACCCATCACCGCGTGCGCACGGAGCACGTGCTCGCCGTCGACCCACCGGCTCGTCGTCAGCCGGAAGGTGTAGACGGAGGGATCGGCCACAGTGGCCCTGGGCTCCGCTTCGTAGTCGGTCAGCAGGTTCTGCCCGTCGAGGGTGAACACCATCCGCCGAGCGGCGAACTGGCTTTGCGGGACCGTGGGCTGGCCGATGTTCGTCAGCGTCGCGGTGACCGTGACGATGCCGCTGACCGGACCCGAGGTCGGGTCCGTGATGCACACCCGGGCCTGCGCGGGCCCGGTCGGAGTGTAGAAGGGAAACGGGTCGTCCGCACAGCCGACCGGAGTCGTGTCGGCGCTCGCGGGTCCCTCACCGACGAAGAGCGTAACGACGAGGAGGAGCACCGCCACCGTCGCCAACCGGCCCATGAGTCTGGCGAGCCCGAAGCGGCCCAGGGTGTGCACGACCATCTCGGTGTTCTCCTCGTCAGCTATTCAAACGACGCACGCATCTCTGACCGGCAGCCACTGCGGCTCCGCCCCACACGAGGTGTCGCGGGTTCAGGCTAGGACGAAAGGCACGCTGACCTGGGCGGCTTTCGAGAACTTCAACCTGAGGTGATCAGAGGTATACGGATGGCGACCATCCTTAGGCTTCCCGCGCTAGGACCAGCGCGACTATGTCTGGCGCGGCACCGTCGACGTCGCCGACATCCGCATCTGCTGCGCCATCAGCCTCGGCTATCCACATGGCCACCGAATGGCTTGATCGTTTACGAGGAAAAGGTGCCCCTGAACTGCGCTAATAGGACTTACTGAGGGTCCAAGAGCCGCAGGAAGAGGAGCACCTTTCCTGTGTCAGAGCGTAGGGGATGGGCCCGCGATCTGCGGGGTCGGGTCGCCGGTAAGGGCGTGGTCCCCCACGTGGGGTCGGCACTGCTGCGCCTGCTGGCGGTCTGCGACAACACCGGCGAACTGCTGGTCGCCATGCTCCGCGAGGGCAACGCCGGCTCGAACACCGGCGCCGACCATGTAAAGGTCCTGGACGCCGCGATCGCGCAGATCCCCGCCGCCCACCGCCGGGACCTGCTGGTCACCATCGACGGTGCCGGCGCCGGGCACCAGATCGTCGACCACCTCACCGCCCTGAACGCCAGGCGCGGCCACAAGGTGCACTACTCGGTCGGGTTCGACCTGGACGAACGAGCCCGCCGCGCGATCACCCGGCTCGCCGATCTCGGCTGGGAACCCGCCCTGGACGCCGACGGCAGGCCCCGCAAGGACGCCCACGTCGCCGAACTGACCGGCCTACTACGCGAATCCGCCGACGGGGACAAGCTCACCGGCTGGCCGAAGGATCTGCGCATCATCGTGCGCCGCGAACCGATCCCCGCCGGGATGCGGGTCTCCCTGTTCGAGCAGCACGACTGGGAATGACAACCCGAAGTGGCCCCACCGTGCTCGAGACTGTGGGCGCAACGTCACGCCGTGCCCGAGAAGAAGTGGGGGTCAGCGGAGGTCTAGGGCGATGTCAAGGGTGGGGGCGGAGTGGGTCAGGGCTCCGACCGCGAGGTAGTCGACGCCGGTCTCGGCGACCTCGCGGGCGTTCTCCAGGCGCAGGCCACCGCTGGACTCGGTCTTTGTGCCATAACGCCGCGCTATGGCAACGCTGGCTCGGGTGGCGTCCAGTGTCATGTTGTCCAGCAGCACCAGCACCGCGCCGTCCGCACCCGCCGCCTCGACCTGCTCGGGCAGCGTGCACTCGACCTCGCACGGGATGTCCGGGGCCAGCGCCCGCACCGCGCGCAGTGCCGGCACCACTCCCCCGGCCGCCAGCACGTGGTTGTCCTTGATCAGCGCCTGGTCGCTCAGCCCCATCCGGTGGTTCTGCCCGCCGCCGCAGCGCACCGCGTACTTCTGCGCCGCACGCAGCCCGGGGAAGGTCTTGCGGGTGTCCCGGATCACCGCTCCCGTGCCCTCCACGGCGGCCACCCACCGTGCGGTCAGCGTCGCGTTCCCGGACAGCAGGCACAGCACGTTCAGCGCGCTGCGCTCCCCGGTCAGCACCGAGCGGATCGACCCGGCCACCTCGGCGATCACGTCCCCGCGCCGCACCCTGTCCCCGTCCTCGACGTGCGTGGTGACCGTCAGCGTCGGGTCCACGTGGGCGAACACGGCCCGCGCGATCGCCAGTCCGCAGACCACGCCGTCTGCCCGGGCCACGATCTCCCCGGTGCCCAGCACGTCCTCGCCGATGGTCGCCCGGGTGGTCACGTCGATCCCGCCGGCCAGGTCCTCAGCCAGCGCGAGGACGGCGATCCGCTCGGCCTCGCCGTCGGGCAGCGGGATCATGGGGTTACCTCCTGACTGGGCGCCGGCATCGGCGCAGGGATCGGCAGGGCGGATGGCGCAGCCGGCATGGGGGCCAACGGGGCGGTCAGTTCCTGGGCCAGTACGCCCTCATGCACCGTCGAGACCACCCTCACCCGCCATTCCTGCAGCGGGTGATCGATGTCGCTGCGCCGGTGGCAGCCCCGGCTCTCCGCCCGCCACCGGGCGGCACCGACCAGAGCCACTGCGATGGTGTGCAGGTTGGTGGTCTCCCAGGCGTGCAGGTTCGGCTCCAGCGCCCCGCCGTCGACGATCTTGTCGAGATGGGTGGCCAGCGCGTCGAGCTGCTCGGGACGGCGCACCACGCCGGCCTCGTGCACCATCGACTCGGTGAGCTCGCCGCGCCGGGCCGGATCGACCAGGCCGGGCACCCGGGTGTCCGGCGCCGGCGAGCGCAAGGCCGGCGGTTCGGTGGAGAGCAGCCGGGCCAGCCGACGGGCTACCACCATCGCCTCGAGCAGCGAGTTGGAGGCCAACCGGTTCGCCCCATGCACCCCGGTGCACGCCACCTCGCCCACCACGTACAGCCCGGGTAGCGAGGTGCGGCCAGCCATGTCCGAGCGGACACCGCCACAGGCGTAGTGTGCGGCGGGCGCCACCGGGATCGGCGCGGTGACCGGGTCCACCCCGGCGCTGCGGCAGCCGGCCACGATCGTCGGGAAGCGCCGCAGCAACTTCTCCTCACCGAGGTGGCGGGCGTCGAGGTAGAGGTGGTCGACCCCCAGCTCGGCCATCCGGGCGGCCATCGTCGCAGCCACCACGTCACGCGGGGCGAGGTCCTCGCGGGGGTGCTTGCCGGCCATCACCCGGTGGCCGTCGGCGTCGATCAGCACGGCCCCTTCGCCGCGCACCGCCTCGGACACCAGCAGCTGGCGCCCGGCGTCGTCCGCCACGGTCGGCAGCGCCAGCACGGTCGGGTGGAACTGCACGAACTCCAGGTCGGCCGCCGCCGCCCGCGCACGTAGCGCCGCCGCCAGGCCGTCGCCGGTGGCCACCGCCGGGTTGGAGGTCTTGGCGAACACCTGGCCGTACCCGCCGGTGGCCAGAACTGTTGCCCGGGCACGGAGCTCACCGATCTCGGCGGTCGTGCCGTTCCAGCGCGAGACCCGGGCGCCGACCACGCCACCGTCCTCGGCGAGCAGCAGATCGATCAGGAAGGTGCGCTCCCAGACGTGCACGTCGGCCACCGCGGTGACCGCGCCCTCCAAGGTGCGCTGGATCTCCAGCCCGGTCGCGTCTCCCCCGGCATGCACGATCCGAGGCCAGGAGTGCCCACCCTCGAGGGTGTAGGACAGCGCGCCGTCCGCCGTGCGGTCGAAGGCGGCACCACTGGCCAGCAGACCGGCCACCGCCGCCGGCCCCTCCTCGACCAGCACCCGCACCGCGTCGGGGTCGCACAGGCCCGCGCCGGCGATCAGGGTGTCCTCGAGGTGGTGGGCCGGGTCGTCACCGGGGCCGTTGGCGGTGGCCACGCCACCCTGGGCCCACCGGGTGCTGCCGTCGCGCAACTGGTTCTTGGTGACCACCTCGACCCGCAGCCCGTGCCCGCTCAGCGCCTGGGCCAGCGCCAGCCCTCCGATCCCGGTGCCGACGATCAGTACGTCGGTGCTGCGGGTGAAGCTCGGCTCACCGCAGGCGAGGCGCTGGACGACGTTCACTCGCCACCTCGGGACGGGGTGCCGATCTCGATCATGCGCTGCACCGAGGAGCGCGCGCGGTCGGCGATCTCGGCGTCCACGGTGATCTCGTCCTGGCCTGTCTGCAGGCAGCGCAACAGCTTCTCCGGGGTGATCATCTTCATGTAGTGACAGACCGCTTTGTCGGTCACCGGCAGGAACTTGGTGCCGGAGTGATTCACCTTGCGCAGCTGATGCAGCATGCCGGTCTCGGTGGCCACCAGCACCCGCGGGGCGTCGATCCGCCCGCCCGCGATGTCGGCCATGCCACCGGTGGAGGTGATCCGGACTCGCTCGCTCGCTACCTGGCCGGACGCCACCAATTCCAGAGCCGGTGTGGCACAAGCACATTCGGGGTGCACCAGCAGATCGGCCTCGGGGTCGGCGGTCAGCTTCTCGACCAACATCTCCCCGGTGATGCCCTCGTGCACGTGGCACTGACCGAGCCAGATCTTCATGTTCGTGCGCCCGGTCACCCGCTGCACGTGCGCACCCAGGTGCCGGTCGGGCAGGAACAGGATCGGGGTCTCCTCGGGGATCGAGCGGACGACGTCCGCCGCGTTCGAGGACGTGCAGCAGATGTCGGTCTCTGCCTTCACCGCGGCCGAGGTGTTCACGTAGGCGACCACGACGGCGCCCGGGTTGGCCGCCTTCCACACCCGCAGCTCCTCGGCGTGGATCGTGTCGGCCAGCGAACAGCCGGCCCTCGCGTCGGGGATCAGCACCCGCTTGCCGGGCGAGAGCAGCTTGGCGGTCTCGGCCATGAAGTGCACGCCGCAGAAGACGATCTCCTGCTGGGGCGCCGTGGCCGCGATCCGGGAGAGGGCCAGCGAGTCGCCGACGTGATCGGCGATGTCCTGGATCTGGGGCAGCTGATAGTTGTGCGCGAGGATCACCGCGTCACGTTCGGCAGCCAGCCGGCGGACCTCGTCCGCCCACTGGGCTTCGTCGAGCACCATGCCTACTCCTCGCTCACACCGTCCGCGGACCGGGCCGTCCACGTTTCCGCCTATTAGGCGATAACCGCTGTGTGAGACTAGCATGCCGCCGTGCACCGTTCCAGCCAGCCCCCCTCCGCGGCCGGGAGCAGCGGCTGCTTCGACCACGAGGTCCTGGCCGCCGTGCTGCAAGTGCGCCCGACCGAGGACGAGCCGGGAGGTGCCGGTCCGGCCGCCGAAGGCCGGGCCGCCGTCCACGTGCTGCTCTGGCAGCGCGCCCAGGAACCTGAGGCCGGTCACTGGGCTCTCCCCGGGGGGCGGCTGGGCGACGCGGAGGACCTGGGCACCTCCATCCGCCGGCAGCTGGCCGAGAAGGTCGACGTGCGCGAGCTCAGCCACCTGGAGCAGTTGGAAAGTCTGGGCGACCCGCACCGGGTACCGCACCGGCGCACGCTGGCCACCAGCTACCTCGGCCTGGTACCCGGCGGCGTGCTGCCAGGCCTGCCCGAGGACACCCGCTGGCACCCGGCCGACGCCCTGCCGCCGATGGCCTTCGACCACGCCCGGATCGTCGAGGCCGCACGCCGCCGGCTGCGCTCGAAGCTCTCCTACACCAACCTCGGCTTCGCCCTGGCACCGCCCACGTTCACCATGTCCGAGCTGGCCACGTACTACCGGGCCGCGCTGGGCCACGACGTCGACGCCACCAACCTGCAGCGGATCCTGCTACGCCGTCAGCAGATCGTGGCCACCGGTGAACGGCTGCGCTCCGGCCCGGTCGGGGGTCGACCGGCGGCCGTGTTCCGCTTCCGCTCCCCGGCCCTGCAGGTGACCGACGCCTTCGCCGTCCTGCACCCCCCACGCTGAGCAGGCGCTCAATTCTGTGCGGTTGAACGTGGCCTGGTAGCACCACTTTCGCCGCACACAATCAGGGGCAGGGTGGTGTCAGCCCAGGTCGCGGGGATCCAGCTGGATGCGCACAGGGGGGCGGTCCTTGCGGGCGCTGCGGGAGACGGCGGCCACCTTCAGGGCACGGGCCAGGCCGGCGGCGGACGACGGGGCGGCGCGCAGGACCATGCGGATCCGCGGCTCCTCGACCGGTAGCACCAGGTCGGCGTCGTCGCGGACCGGCTCGGGCTCCAGCACGATCGGGCCCAGGGTCTCCACCCCGCCCGGCACCGCGCTCAGGTCGGCGTCGGCGGCAGCGAGGAGGGCGTCGACGGCTGAGCGCAGCCCCACCAGGCTGGCCGTCGCCCGGGCCGGGGGCAGCCCGAGCTCGGCCCGTTCGGCGAGTTCCCTCGCCGCGAAGGAGGCCGGGTCGCCGCGCACGAGGGCCTGCACCGCCGGGGCGCCGGGATCGGCGCAGACCACCACGGCGCCACCGGAGGACGCCGGGACCACCAGCGCGGACGCCGCCAGCCACCGGCGCAGCGCCTCCTCACCCGCGCGCAGGTCGGGGCGGGACAGGATCAGGTCTCCGTCGAGCAGCACCCCCGCGGCATAGCCGACCTGGGGGCCGGTGTCACCGTCACCTCCGTCGTGACGCCCGTCCGGGGTGACCGGTGGCTCGACGCCCGCCGTGGCCAGCACGATCGCCGGCCGGAGCCCGATCCTGGGCAGGTCACGCCCGGGGCGCGAGACCACCACGGGCACGCCGGGGAAAGCGCGCCCCAGCTCATCCGCCGTGCGATGCACACCGACCCGGCTGGCCCGCAGGGCCCTGCCCTGACAGTGCGGGCAGGTCCACGCCGGCAGTGCCCGGGCGCACCAGCCGCACGACACGCTGTCGGCGGCCAGCTGCACAGGCCCGGCACAGTGCGGGCACCGCGCCGGACGGCGACAGGTGCGGCAGGCGGCCGCCGGCACGTATCCGGCGAGCGGCACCTGCACCAGCACCGGCCCGGTGGTCAGGCCCTTCTGGATCACCCGCCAGGCCTCGCTCGGGATCCGGGCGGGCGTGGCGACCTCGTCGGACCCGGCCACCGCGACCCGGGCCCAGCGCCGGCGACGCACGGACCGATCGGCCTCGATCGGGCGGGCCCAGCCCTGCTCGAGCAGCTGCGCCGCCTCGACGCTGAGGGACCAGCCCCCGAGCAGCATCGCTGCGCCGGCCTGCTCCGCCCGCAGGGCCAGCACCTCACGGGCATGCGGGTAGGGGGCGCGGGGCTCGGCGTGCACCTCGTCGCCGTCGTCCCAGATCACTACCAGGCCGACGTCGCGCACCGGGGCGAACGCCGCGGCGCGGGTGCCGATCGCCATCCGCACCTGCCCGCGCAGGCAGGCCAGAAAGGCCCGGTACCGCTCGGCGGCCCCGAGATCGGCCTCCAGCCGGGCATGCCGGCCGGGGCCGAGCCGGGTCAGCAGCGCTCGCTCCAGGGTGTCGACGTCGCGTCGGTCGGGCAGCACGGCGACCACGCCCCGGCCGGCGGCGAGCACGGGCTCGGCGGCCGCCGCCACGGCGGCCGCCCAATGCCGCGCGCCGGGCAGCGCCGTCCACACCGCCCGCGGCGCCTCGCCCGCGGCGAGCCGGGCCAGGAAGGCCGCCCCCGCCGGGTACTTCCCCCACACCCCCGCCGGCCCGCCCGCCGAGGCGCCTCCCGAGCCCTGCCCCGAGCCCGCGTGATCGGCGCCTGATCGCACTTTCCCCTCAGCCAGTGGGGGGGAAGTGCGATCTCCCGGTGATCTCGGTGAGGTGGCGGGGGCGGCAGGGGCGGGGCGGGCGGACTTCTCGGTGGTGGCATGGCGGGGAGGCAGGGCAAGGCGCAGGACGTCGGACAGCGTGCCGGCGTACCGGTCGGCGACGGCCCGGGCCAGCCGGGCCACCTCGGGGGTGAGCACCGGCTCGGCCGAGACCACCCGGCGCAACGGGGTCAGCGGCCCCGGGTGATCACTCGCCGCCAGCCGTTCCAGCACGAAGGCGTCGACGTCCTGCCCGGCGAACCGCACCCGCACCCGGGCGCCCGGCACCGCCGTGGCGGACATGCCGTCCGGAACCGCGTAGTCGAACGGCCGGTCGAGGTGCGCCGGCGGCAGGTCCACGACCAGCCGCGCGACGCGCAGCGAGGACAGGTCAGGAGACGGCTGCACGCAACGCGTCGACCCGGTCGGTGCGCTCCCACGGGAAGTCGAGCCCGGCGTCCACCCGGCCGAAGTGCCCGTACGCCGCCGTCGCCCGGTAGATCGGGCGCAGCAGGTCCAGATCGCGGATGATCGCAGCCGGGCGCAGGTCGAAGATCTCGCGCACCGCCTTCTCGATCCGGGCCGGGTCCACCGTCTCGGTGCCGAAGGTCTCCAGGTACAGACCCACCGGGTGCGCCTTGCCGATGGCGTAGGCGACCTGCGCCTCGCAGCGGCTGGCCAACCCGGCGGCGACCACGTTCTTGGCCAGCCAGCGCATGGCGTAGGCGGCCGAACGGTCGACCTTGGACGGGTCCTTGCCGGAGAACGCGCCGCCCCCGTGGCGGGCCATGCCGCCGTAGGTGTCCACGATGATCTTGCGTCCGGTCAGCCCGGCGTCACCCATCGGGCCGCCGATCTCGAATCGGCCGGTCGGGTTGACCAGCAGCCGGAACTTCGAGCTGTCGATCGAGACCTCGTCCAGGATCGGCTTGACCACGTGATCGGCCACGTCGGGCTGCAGCAGGTTCTCCAGCGAGATGTCCGCAGCGTGCTGGCTGGAGACCACCACCGTGTCCAGCGCGACCGGACGGTCGCCGTCGTAGGCGATGGTCACCTGGGTCTTGCCGTCGGGGCGCAGGTAGGGCACCTCGCCGCTGCGGCGGACCTCGGCCAGACGCTGGGCCAGCCGGTGGGCGAGCCAGATCGGCAGCGGCATCAGCTGCGGCGTCTCGTCGCAGGCGTAGCCGAACATCAGGCCCTGGTCGCCGGCGCCCTGCGCGTCGAGCGGGTCACTGCCGGACTCGACCCGCGTCTCGTAGGCACTGTCGACCCCCTGGGCGATGTCCGGGGACTGCGCCCCGATCGAGATCTCCACCCCGCAGGAATTGCCGTCGAACCCCTTGGTGGAGGAGTCGTAGCCGATCCCCAGGATGGTCTGCCGGACGATGGACGGGATGTCCACGTAGGCCTCGGTGGTCACCTCACCAGCGACGTGCACGAGACCGGTGGTCACCATGGTCTCCACGGCGACCCGGCTGCGCGGGTCCTCGGTGAGCAGTGCGTCGAGGACGGCGTCACTGATCTGGTCGCAGATCTTGTCCGGGTGACCCTCGGTCACCGACTCGGATGTGAACAGGCGGTAGGTCACGATGCTCCTGTCAAGTGCAGCGGCTGCTGTCTGGGTCTCAACTCTACCGAGCGTGTGTCACCGGGCACGCCAGGCCAGCGCCGCGTCCCAGATCGCCTCGGCAACCTCGTCCTTGCTCCCGGCCGGCACCCGGTGCGCGCCACCCGCGGCGTCCAGCACGGTCACCTCGGTGTCGGCGCGCCCGAACACCTTGCCTCCGGAGACGTCGTTCACCACCAGCAGGTGACATCCCTTGCGCTTCAGCTTGGCCTGGGCGTGCTCGAGCACCCCGGCCGCGTCGTCCCCGGTCTCGGCCGCGAACCCGATCACCACCTCGGCGGCGTCCCGGGCAACCAGTTCGGCCAGGATGTCGGGGTTGCGCACCAGCGGGACCACCGGCGCGTCGTCCCGGGCAGGGTCCTTCTTGATCTTGTATTCGGCCACGGAGGCAGGCCGGAAGTCGGCCACCGCCGCCGCCATCACCACCACGTCGGCGCGGCGCCCGCCGGCAGCCTCGCCGGAGCAGGCAGCGAGGACGGCGTCTCGCAGGTCGAGCGCGGACTCCACCCGCACCACCTCGACGCCGGCCGGGTCGGGCAGGGGGGCCGCGGAGATCAGCACCACCTCGGCGCCCCGCGCGGCGGCGGCGCCGGCCAGCGCGTGGCCCTGCAGGCCGGAGGAACGGTTGCCCAGGTAGCGCACCGGGTCGAGGGCCTCGCGGGTGCCTCCGGCGGTGACCACCACCCGCCAGCCGGCCAGGTCCGGGTGGCCCGCCGAGCCCGGACGGCGCAGAAGCCGCTGCGCGGCGGCGGCGATCGCCTCCGGCTCCGGCAGCCGACCCGGGCCGGTGTCAGCGCCGGTCAGCCGGCCGCTGGCCGGGTCGAGCACGATCACGCCGCGGGCCCGAAGGGTGGCCACGTTGGCCACGGTGGCCGGGTGCTGCCACATCTCGGTGTGCATGGCTGGGGCCATCAGCACCGGGCAGCGGGCGGTGAGCAGGGTGGAGGTGAGCAGGTCGTCGGCCATCCCGTGCGCTGCCCGGGCCAGTAGGTCCGCGGTGGCGGGGGCGACCAGGACCAGGTCGGCCTGCTGCCCCAGCCGCACATGCGGCACCTGGTCGACGTCGTCCCAGACGTCGTTCGCCACCGGGTGCCCGGACAGGGCCGCCCAGGTGGGCTCACCGACGAAACGCAGGGCCGCCGCAGTCGGCACGACGGTGACGTCGTGCCCCGACTCGGTCAGCAGGCGCAACAGGGATGCGGCCTTGTAGGCGGCGATCCCACCGCTGACCCCAAGAACGACGCGACGACGCGCGTCGGGGCCGGCGGCAGAGCTCAAAGAGTCACGCCTCGAACGGCTCGGCGACGAGCAGCCCGGCGTTGATCTCGCGCAGCGCCACCGACAGCGGCTTCTCCTGCACGTGGGTCTCGACCAGCGGGCCGACGTACTCCAGCAGGCCCTCACCGAGCTGGGAGTAGTAGGCGTTGATCTGACGGGCCCGCTTCGAGGCGTAGATCACCAGGGCGTACTTGGAGTTCGCGGCCTCAAGCAGGTCGTCGATCGGGGGGTTGGTGATGCCTTCAGGCGACGCGACAGTTCCGGACACGCAGTGTCTCCCTAGCTGGTGGTGACGGGGTGCGGCGCCGGGTCGTGCGGGCGCAGTCCCATGCATTGTACGAGCTCGTCGGAGGCGGCGCGTACATCGTGGTTGACGATGGTCACGTCGAACTCCGATTCGGCCGCCAGCTCCTCGCGTGCCGTGGCGAGCCGGCGCTCCCGCTCGGCCGGTTGCTCGGTGCCCCGGCCGACCAGGCGGCGCACCAGTTCCTCCCACGACGGCGGGGCCAGGAACACGAACAGCGCCTCAGGCATCCGCTCCCGGACCTGACGGGCGCCCTGCAGGTCGATCTCCAGCAGCGCGGGCCGTCCCTGGGCGAGCACCTCGACCACCGGACGGCGCGGGGTGCCGTAGCGGTTCAGGCCGTGCACCACGGCCCACTCCAGCAGTTCGCCGGCGGCGACCATCCGGTCGAACTCGGCGTGCGAGACGAAGTGGTAGTGCCGCCCGTCCACCTCACCGGGGCGCGGGGCGCGGGTGGTGGCCGACACCGACAGCCACACCTCGGGGTAACGCTCGCGGATGTCCGCGGACACCGTGCCCTTGCCGACCGCGGTCGGGCCGGCCAGAACGGTCAGACGTGAAACCCCCGGTGCCTGCTGCCCCACCGTCGGCGGGTCAGCGGGAGAAGCGCTCGATGAGCGCGGCGACCTGGTTGGTGCCCAGCCCCCGCACCCGGCGCGACTCAGAGATCCCGATGTCGGTCATGATCTGGCGGGCGCGCACCTTGCCGACGCCCGGCAGGGCCTCGAGCAAGGCCGAGACCTTCATCTTGCCGATGACCTCGTTCGCCTGGGCCTCGCGGATCACATCGCCGAGCGAGGCTTGGGAGTGCGTCAGCCGGTTCTTCACCTCGGCCCGCGCACGGCGCGCCGCAGCGGCCTTCTCCAGCGCGGCGGCGCGCTGCTCGGGAGTCAGGGGGGGCAGTACCACTCGGTCACCTCGGTCGATCGTGGTCCGTCGTATCGATCGCAGAGTTCGAACCTACCCACTCCCGCCGCCACGGGGCAACGCACACGGCGTTCTGGGCCCGATCATGCCCTGTCGAGCGCCGAACGGGCGTCTCGCCTGCCTCCGCCCACCCCATGGGCGCACGTCACCAGGTGCCGGTTGAAGGAGCCTGATGCGCGCGCCCGACGGATCGCGCTGACCCATCTCAGCCAGGCTGGTCCCGTGTGGACACTTCTGGGGCCGTGTGGACGCTTCTCGGGGCGTGTGGCCACTTCTCGGGCTGAAATGGCCGAAACTGCCCGAGAAGTGTCCACACGCGGCTCGAGGTGGTCGCACGGAAGTGGTTGGGCGGGGGTGGCGGGCCGGGGGTCAGTGCGGGCGGCGCTCGGCGATCTCGCGGGCCAGGCGTTCGATCAGGTCGAACGGGATCGGCTGCGCGTACCGGAACTTCACCGTGTCCTTCGTCGAGCGGTAGGGCGTGACCTGCTGCTCGAGGTCCTCGCTGAGCTCCGGCACCGGGTAGAGCCCCACATGGCTCTTCCACCCGGCGAAGTGCAGGCCGTACCGGCCCTCGAGCATCACCGCCGGCATGCCGTAACGGATCTTCTCCGTGCTGTCGGGCATACCCGCGAGGACGGCGTCACGCACCTGGCGCAGCAGGGACTGCACCGGTTCGTCGAATGAGGCGAGGTAGTCCTCGACGTCGAGGAAGGCCTTGGCCATCAGCGGTTCTCCTCTGCGACAGCGCGGCGCAGCGCCAGCAGGCCGAGCACGCTCACCGGCGCAAGAGTGACATGGCAGAGCGCCAGGGTGAGCGTACTGATCCGGTCGAAGTCGGCCGGCAGGGTCATCACCGGGACGGTCACCAGCGCCAGAGCCGGCGCCACGATCAGCCCCACGGTCATCAGCACCGGCAGACGGCGGGCCGCAGCCGCAGCGAGGACCATCCCGACCAGCAGGGGGACGGCGCTGAAGCCCGCCACGGTGACCGCGTCGACCTGCACCGGCGACCCCTGCCGGGTGAAGGTGAACGCGCCTCCGGCAGCCCGGCCGACCGCGTGGACCGCGAGGTTAACCAGGACTGCAACCAGGACGGTGACGGCGACGACCGTCGGCCGTGACCTCAGCTGCGAGCCCTCGGCGACGGCGCTCACTCCGGCACCCGGACGTGCCTGAGGTAGGCCTCGATCCGGTCGAAGGCACCCACCCAGACCTCCTGGGTGAAGAAGTCACGGACCTCGACCGCCGGGAACCCGCTCTGCACCACCGTCATCAGCGTCCCCTCGGGGATCGGTTCGAAGGTGACCTCGATCCGGGTGGACATGGTCATCCCGTCCGGACTGCTCCCGCTGGACTCGGTGACCAGCCGGTGCGGCCGGTCGATCACCACGAAGGTCTGCGTCTCCCGGAACAGCTCGTCGGGACTCGCCCCCCACACCGCCGTCTGCCGGCCGCCGACCCGAAGGTCCACCTCGATCTCGACGATGCCGGGGCGCTCGTCCAGGATGCTGAACCAGATCTTCTGCTGCTCGGCGTCGGTGTAGGCATCGAACACGTCCTCCGGGGACGCGGGCAGACGTCGCTGCATCCGCAGCTCGATCGGCTCGATCGGCTCGATCGGCTCAGTGGTCTGGGTCATCGGTCGACTCCGTTCCGCAGCGTGAAGTAGGCCTCGAGTCCGTCCAGCCGACGTTCCCACAGGCGTTGATAGAAGGTGATCCAGGCCATCGCGCCATCCAGTCGCTCGTCACCGAGCCGGCACTCCCGCGCCCGCCCGAGCTTGCGGGTGACCACCAGCCCGGCGTCCTCCAGCACCTGGATGTGCTTGCGCATCCCGGTGATCGTCATGCCGAACGGCTCCGCCAGCGACCCGACCGTCGCCGGGCCCTGGCCGAGCCGGGCCAGCACCTCGCGACGGGTGGGGTCGGCGACCGCCGAGAACAGGCGATCCAGGTCGCCCGACGACAGTTGCTGAACCATGTGGTTCACAGTAGCTCACTGAACCAGCCGGTGCACTATTTGGGAGGAACCCTGGATGCGTCAGCGAAGGGTGGCCGTGACTTCGTCCAGGGTGCGGGCGGCCGCCTCGCGCAGGCCGTCCACGGTCGGCCCACCGCGCAGCACCTCGCGACTGGAACTGGGCAGCACGTGCGCGAGCGCCGCACCGAACACCTGGCGCAGCTCGGCCGACCCCGCCCCTTGGGCGCCGACCCCGGGCGCCAGCAGCGGCCCGTTGACCGCGCTCAGGTCGTGTGCAGCGCCGGCACCGCCGATGGTCGCCCCGACCACGGCGCCGACCGACCCCAGTGGCTGCGCCCCCGCGTTCTCCGCCGCGACGGCGTCCAGCATGCTCTGCGCCACGGTGCGCCCGTCGGCGAGCCGGGCGTGCTGCACCTGGGGGCCCTCCGGGTTGGAGGTGAGCGCGAGCACGAAGACCCCGCGCCCGGTCTGCGCAGCCAGGTCGAGCAGCGGGCGCAGGGATCCGAACCCGAGGTAGGCAGACGCGGTCACCGCGTCGGCCGCCAGAGGTGAGCCCTCCCCGACGAACGCCTGGGCGTAGGCGGTCATGGTGGAGCCGATGTCGCCCCGTTTGGCGTCGGCGATGGTCAGTGCGCCGGCCTGGCCGGCCTCGGCGAGCACCCGCTCGAGCACCGCCACTCCGCGGGAGCCGTGCCGCTCGAAGAAGGCGCACTGCGGCTTGAGCACCGCCACCTGCCCGGCCAGCGCCTCGACGGTGGTCAAGGCGAACCGCTCCAGCCCGGCCACGTCGTCGTCGAGCCCCCACTGGGACAGCAACTGCGGATGCGGGTCGATGCCCACACACAGCGGCCCTCGCGCGACCGTCGCCGCCACCAGCCTCGCCCCGAACGCCTCACGCGTCATGTGCCCGTCCAATCGCGTCCTCGAACCGGTCGAATCCTCGCTGCGCCAAGGCGTCCGCGAGTTCTGCGAGCACCCGGGCCGCAGCGCCCGGGTCGTGGAAGGTGGCCGTGCCGACCTGCACCGCGCTCGCCCCTGCCGCCGCCAGCTGCAGCGCGTCCAGCCCGGTGATCACCCCGCCGATGCCGACGATCGGGGCCGTCGGGATCCGCCCGGACCGCATCGCGGCGTGCACCTGGTAGACGCAGCGGACGGCGATCGGCCGGATCGCGGGCCCGGACAGTCCCCCGGTGATGCCGGCCAGCACCGGCCGCAGGGTGTCGGTGTCGATCACCATGCCCAGGGTGGTATTGATCATGGACAGTCCGTCGGCGCCGGCCTCCAGGCAGGCCCCGGCGATCACGGTGATGTCGGTGACGTCGGGCGAGAGCTTGGCCAGCACCGGTACCCGCCCGGACACCGCCGCCACCACCCCCGCCACCACCTCGGTACTGGAGCCGGGGTCACAGGCGAAGACCAGGCCGCGGTTGGCCACGTTCGGGCAGGAGATGTTCACCTCGATCGCGCTCACCCCTGGCTCTGCGGCCAGCCGCGAGGCCAGTTCCGCGAACTCGGCGGCGTCGCCCCCGGCGATCGAGACCACGGCCCGCGCCCCCGCCTCGCGCAGCCAGGGCAGATCGTGGGCGCAGAACGCCTCGATCCCCGGCCCCTGCAGACCGATGCTGTTCAGCATGCCGGACGGCGTCTCGGCCATCCGCGGCGTGGGTCTCCCCGGGCGCAGCGCCCGTTGGATCGACTTGGTGACCACAGCGCCCAGACCTGCGACGTCGAGGTAGGGGGCCAGCTCGCGGCCCGCAGCCGAGCACCCGCTGGCAGTCAGCACCGGGTTCGGCAGCCTCAGGGCGCCGAGCCGGGTGCTCAGATCGACCGCCGTCATGCCGGCACGACCTTCCCGATGCTGTCCCAGGCGATGGTGGCGCCGTCGAACGTGGGGCCGTCGGTGCAGGTACGGGTCATCCGCACCGCACCGTCCGGGCCCTCCACCGGCAGCACGCAGGTCATGCACACCCCGATCCCGCAGGCCATCGCCTCCTCCACCGCGCACCAGGCCCGGACACCAGCGCCGTGGCACTCCCGGGTCACCGCCGCAAGCATCGCCATCGGGCCGCAGGCGTAGGCCTCGGTCACCGATTCAGATTCGGATTCAAATTCAGATTCGGATTCAGATTCGGATCAGATTCGGATTCTCCTGCAACGGATCCGATCGCCCACGCGAGCACATCGGTGACCCTGCCCCGCTCCCCCGCGCTGCCGTCGTCCGTGGTCACCTGCACCGGAACCCCCAACGCGCGGGCCGCCTCGACCCCGGCCAGCCGGCCGGCCGTGGCGGCGCCGAGCACCAGCGCCACCCGGTGCCCTCGGCCCACCAGAACGCCTGCCCACCACACCATCGGCGCGGCGCCGTAGCCGCCGCCGACCAGCACGCACCCGGCACCGGGCGCCGGCGCGGGAAAAGCGCTGCCGAGCGGGCCGACCAGATCGACCTCGTCGCCGGGGCGGCGCCGGGTGAGCCAACTGCTGCCCGGCCCGGCGGCGGCGATCAGCAGTTCCAGGCCGCCGTCACGGGCCGCGGCGATCGAGAAGCTGCGCCGCAGCAGCATCGCGGTCGGCTCCTCCCCTACCGCGAGGGCGACGAACTGGCCGGGCCGGGCCTGCCCGGCGACCGCCGGAGCGTCCAGGATCACCCGGTGATAGGCGCCCTCGGGCTGCACGCTGCGGACGGCGACGCGTTGCTGCACCGGGCTCATGTGCCGGCTCCGCCCGGCGCGGCGACAGTCAGGCGGGCCGCATCCTGCGCGGCCCGTCCCTCGGCGAGCACCTGGGCGTGCTCCTGCAGCGAGGCGACGTGCACCTCGCCGTCCAGCCCGGACTCGATCGCCTGCACGGCGGCGGCGAGCTGCTGCACGGTGGTGATGATCGGCTTGTCGACCGAGGTCGTGGCCGAGCGGATCTCGTACCCGTCGTGCCGGGCGGCAGGCCCGCTGGGCGTGTTCACCACCATGTCGATCTCGCCGTCGTTGATCAGGTCGACCACGGTACGCTCGCCGTCCGGGCCCCGGCCCGAGCTGTGCTTGCGCACCACTTCGGCGGGGATCCCGTTGCGGCGCAAGACATTCGCCGTGCCGTCCGTGCCCACGATCCGGAACCCGAGGTCGGACAGTCGCTTGATCGGGAAGATGATCGCGCGCTTGTCCTGGTCGGCGACGGAGACGAACACCGTGCCGGTGGCGGGGATGCCACCGTAGGCCGCACGCTGCGACTTGGCGAAGGCCCGCGGGAAGTCCGGGGCGATGCCCATCACCTCGCCGGTGGAGCGCATCTCCGGGCCGAGCAGGGTGTCGACGACCTTGCCCTCGGTGGTGCGGAACCGCTTGAACGGCAGCACTGCCTCCTTCACCGACACCGGGGCGCCGTCGGGCAGGGTGCCGCCGTCGCCGAAAGCAGGCAGCATCCCCTCGGTCCGCAGGTCGGCCACGCTGGCGCCGAGCATGATCCGGGCGGCAGCCTTGGCCAGCGGCACCCCGGTCGCCTTGGAGACGAACGGTGCGGTGCGGCTGGCCCTCGGATTGGCCTCCAGCACGTAGAGCACCCCACCGGCGAGGGCGAACTGCACGTTCAGCAGACCGAGCACCCCGACGCCGCGAGCGATCGCCTCGGTGGCGGAGCGCACCCGGTCCATCTCGGCGTAGCCGAGCGTGGCCGGCGGCAACACACAGGCCGAGTCACCGGAGTGGATGCCGGCCTCCTCGATGTGCTCCATGATCGCGCCGAGATACATCTGCGTGCCATCGAACAGCGCGTCGACGTCGATCTCGATCGCGTCCCCGAGGAACCGGTCGACCAGCACCGGATGCTCGGGGCTGACCTGGGTGGCCCGCTCGATGTAGTCGGCCAGCATCTCCTCGTCGAAGACGATCTCCATACCGCGCCCGCCGAGCACGTAGGAGGGCCGGACCAGCACCGGGTAGCCGACCTGGTCGGCCACCGCCTTGGCCTCCACGAAGCTGCTCGCCATGCCGTGCTCGGGGGCACGCAGGCCGGCCCGGGCCAGCAGCCGGCCGAACGCCCCGCGCTCCTCGGCCCGGTGGATCGCCTCCGGCGAGGTGCCCACGATCGGCACCCGGGCCGCCTCCAGCCGGGCCGCCAGGCCGAGCGGGGTCTGCCCGCCGAGCTGCACGATCACCCCGACCAGTTCGCCGCTGCGCTGCTCGGCGTGCACCACCTCGAGCACATCCTCCAGGGTGAGCGGCTCGAAGTAGAGCCGGTCAGAGGTGTCGTAGTCGGTGGAGACGGTCTCCGGGTTGCAGTTGACCATCACGGTCTCGTACCCGGCCTCGCGCAGGGCGAACGAGGCGTGCACGCACGAGTAGTCGAACTCCACCCCCTGCCCGATCCGGTTCGGCCCCGAGCCGAGAATGATCACCTTGCGCCGCTGAGAGGGCACCACCTCGTCCTCGGCGTCGTAGCTCGAGTAGTGGTAGGGCGTGCTCGCAGCGAACTCCGCGGCGCAGGTGTCCACCGTCTTGTAGACCGGGCGGATGCCGAGTGCGTGCCGAAGGCCGCGGACGACGTCCTCGTGCATGCCGCGCAGGGTGCCGATCTGGAGGTCGGAGAAGCCGTGCCGCTTGGCCTCGCGCAGCACCTCGGCGGTGAGCGGGTCGGCGGTGGCCACCCGCTGGGCCACCTCCTCGATCAGCACCACCTGGTCCAGGAACCACGGGTCGATCCCGGTGGCCTCGTGCAGCGCCTCGATGCTCGCCCCGCCCCGGATCGCCTGCTGCACCTGCACCAGCCGCGACTCGGTGGGGGTGCGCACCTGGGTGAGCAGGGCCTCCAGATCGGCCCCGGACGGCGCCGGGCCGTCCCAGTGGAAGCTCGCGTCGCGCTTCTCCAGCGAGCGCAACGCCTTCTGCAGTGCCTCGGTGAAGCAGCGCCCGATCGCCATCGCCTCACCGACGCTCTTCATCGTCGTGGTCAGCGTCGGGTCGGCCGAGGTGAACTTCTCGAACGCGAACCGGGGCGCCTTGACCACCACGTAGTCCAGGGTCGGCTCGAAGCTGGCCGGGGTCTTCTCGGTGATGTCGTTGGGGATCTCGTCCAGGGTGTAGCCGATCGCCAGCCGGGCGGCGATCTTGGCGATCGGGAAGCCCGTCGCCTTGGAGGCCAGGGCGCTGGAGCGCGAGACCCGGGGGTTCATCTCGATCACGATCACGCGGCCGTCGCGCGGGTCCACCGCGAACTGGATGTTGCAGCCGCCGGTGTCGACGCCCACCTCGCGGATCACCGCGATCCCGATGTCGCGCAGCCGCTGGTACTCCCGGTCGGTCAGGGTCAGCGCCGGTGCCACGGTGATCGAGTCGCCGGTGTGCACGCCCATCGGGTCGAGGTTCTCGATCGAGCAGACCACCACCACGTTGTCGCCGCGGTCGCGCATCAGCTCGAGCTCGTACTCCTTCCAGCCGATGATCGACTCCTCGAGCAGCACCTCGGTAGTCGGGGAGTACTGCAGGCCGCTGCCGGCGATCCGGTGCAGCTCGGCCTCGTCGTGGGCGATGCCCGACCCGAGCCCGCCCATGGTGAACGACGGCCGCACCACCACCGGGTAGCCGAGGTCGCCGACGGCGTCCAGGCAGTCGGCCATCGAGTGGCAGATCCGCGAGCGGGCCACCTGCGCGCCGCAGCGCTCGACGACCTCCTTGAACTGCTGGCGGTCCTCGCCGGCCTCGATCGCGGCCACGCTGGCCCCGATCAGCTCGACGTCGTAGCGCATCAGCACCCCGGAGGCGTGCAGGGACATCGCCAGGTTGAGCGCGGTCTGCCCGCCCAGGGTGGCCAGCAGGGCGTCGGGCCGTTCCTTGGCGATGATCGCCTCGACCACCTCGGGGGTGATCGGCTCCACGTAGGTCGCGTCGGCGAACTCCGGGTCGGTCATGATCGTGGCCGGGTTGGAGTTGACCAGGATCACCCGCAGGCCCTCGGCCCGCAGGACCCGGCAGGCCTGGGTGCCGGAGTAGTCGAACTCGCAGGCCTGGCCGATCACGATCGGCCCGGAGCCGATCACCAGGACGCTGGTCAGGTCGGTGCGCCGGGGCATCAGCGGCTCGCCATCTGCTGGTGGGACCCGGAAGCGGTCATCAGGTCCACGAATCGATCGAACAGGTAGGCGGCGTCGTGCGGGCCGGCGGCCGCCTCGGGGTGGTACTGCACCGAGAAGGCCGGGGTGTCCAGGCAACGCAGCCCCTCCACCACCTGGTCATTCAGGCAGACGTGACTCACCTCGGCCCGGCCGAAGGGGGTGGCGAAGACCTCCCCGAGCGGGGCGCGGACGGCGAACCCGTGATTGTGTGCGGTGACCTCGACCCGGCGGGTGGTCAGGTCCTGCACCGGCTGGTTGATCCCCCGGTGGCCGTAGCCGAGCTTGTAGGTCTCCAGGCCGAGGGCACGGCCGAGCATCTGGTTGCCGAAGCAGATCCCGAAGAACGGGATCCCGCGCTGCAGCACCTGGGCGAGCAGCGCGACCGGGCCGGCGGCCGCGGCCGGGTCCCCCGGGCCGTTGCTGAAGAACACGCCGTCCGGCTGGACGGCCAGCACCTGCTCGAGGGTGGAGGTCGAGGGCAGCACATGCACCTCGATCCCCCGCTCGGCCAGCCGGTGCGGGGTCATCGCCTTGATCCCGAGGTCCACCGCAGCCACCGTGAGTCGCTTCTCCCCCTGCGCGGCAACGACATACGGGGCCGCGGTGGTCACCTCGGCGGCCAGGTCGGCACCGGCCATCGGTGGTGCCGAACGCACCTGCTCCACCAGCTCCGCCTCCGTGCGTCCGGTCAGCGCCGCCCCGGAGAAGATGCCGGCCCGCATCGCGCCGCGCTCGCGCAGGTGGCGGGTCACCGCGCGGGTGTCCACCCCGCTGATCCCGACCACCCCCGCCTCGGCCAGCTCGGCGGTCAGCTCGCGCCGCGAACGCCAGTTCGAGGCCCGACGGGCGGGGTCACGCACCACGTAGCCGGCCACCCAGATCCGGCTCGACTCGCCGTCCTCGTCGTTCACACCCGTGTTGCCGATGTGCGGCGCGGTCATCACCACGATCTGGCGGTGATAGGAGGGGTCGGTGAGGGTCTCCTGGTAGCCGGTCATGCCGGTCGCGAAGACCGCCTCACCGAGTGTGGAACCTGTTGCGCCGTAGACATTTCCGGGCCACACCCGGCCGTCCTCGAGCACCAGCAGAGCTGCGGGGCTCACCGTCGTCCTTCCGTGGTGGCGCCGTCCAGCACCGTGGGGTGACCGCCGTAGAACGTGGCGACCACGCGCCCGGGCAGGTCCCGCCCCCGCCAGGGAGAGTTCAGCCCGGCGGTAGCCAGCTGATCGGGGTGCACCGTCCACGGCGCCGCGGGGTCGTAGAGCACCAGGTGGGCCGGCTGGCCCACGGCCACCGCACGTCCCTGGTCACGCAGGCGCCCGATCCGGGCCGGTGCGAAGGACATCCGCTCGGCCACCCCGGCCCAGTCCAGCAGGCCGGTGTCGACCATGGTCTGTTGGACCACGGCCAGCGCCGTCTCCAGCCCGGTCATCCCCATCGCAGCGACCGCCCACTCGCAGTCCTTGTCCTCCACCGGGTGCGGGGCGTGGTCGGTGGCGACGATGTCCAGCGTGCCGTCGGCCAGCCCGGCCCGCACCGCCTCGACGTCGGAAGCCCGACGCAGCGGGGGGTTCACCTTGAACACCGGGTCGTAGCTGCGCACCTCCTCGTCGGTGAGCATCAGGTGGTGCGGAGTCACCTCCGCGGTCACCTGCACGCCGCGCTGCTTGGCCCAGCGCACAATGTCCACCGACCCGGCGGTGGAGACGTGGCAGATGTGCAACCGGGAGCCGACGTGCCCGGCCAGCAACACGTCCCGGGCGATGATCGCCTCCTCGGCCACCGCCGGCCAGCCGCGCAGGCCGAGCACGGCACTGACCTCGCCCTCGTGCATCTGGGCGTCCTCGGTCAGGCGCGGCTCCTGGGAGTGCTGGGCGACCACGCCGTCGAAGGCCTTCACGTACTCCAGGGCACGGCGCATCAGCACGGCGTCGCTGACGCACTTGCCGTCGTCGGAGAACACCCGGACGGCGGCGGCCGAGTCGGCCATCGCGCCGAGCTCGGCGAGCCGCTCACCACGCAGGCCGAGCGTCACCGCGCCCACCGGGCGGACGTCGACCCAGCCGGACCGCCGGCCCAGGCGCCACACCTGCTCGACCACCCCGGCGGTGTCGGCCACCGGATCGGTGTTGGCCATCGCGTGCACCGCGGTGAACCCGCCGTGCGCCGCGGCCCGGGTGCCCGACTCCACGGTCTCGGCGTCTTCACGGCCGGGTTCGCGCAAGTGGGTGTGCAGGTCGACCAGACCGGGCAGGGCGACCAGCCCGCCGGCGTCCAGCACGGTGGCCCCGGCAACGGACAGACCGGTGCCGATCTCGGCGATCACCCCGTCGCGCAGCAGCAGATCCGTCGGCGCGCCGCCGAGCAGGCGGGCACCCTTGACGAGGTGGGTCACTGGTCGCTTCCTTCCACCGGGGCGGGTTGCTCCCCCGAGAGCAGTTGGTAGAGCACCGCCATCCTGACCGCGACGCCGTTGGAGACCTGCTCGACGATGGTCGAGCGCGGTGAGTCCGCGGCGATCGCGGAGATCTCCAGCCCGCGGTTCATCGGACCGGGGTGCATCACGATCGTGTGCTCGGGCAGCAGGCCGAGGCGGCGCGCGTCCAGACCGTAGCGCCGGGAGTACTCCCGGGCGGAGGGGAAGAACGCCGCGTTCATCCGCTCGGCCTGCACCCGAAGCATCATCACCGCGTCGGGGGCCCCGCCCACGTCGCCGCCCAGGACGGCGTCCAGGTCGTGACTGGCGGCCGCCGGCCAGGCGTCGACGCCGACCGGAAGCAGGGTGGGTGGGGCGACCAGCACCACGCGCGCCCCCAGGGTGTGCAGCAGCAGCACGTTGGAGCGGGCCACGCGGCTGTGCAGCACGTCACCGACCACGGCCACCCGCAGGCCGGCCAGGTCACCGGTGCCACCGGCCAGGTGACGGCGCAGGGTGAAGGCGTCGAGCAGGGCCTGGGTGGGGTGTTCGTGGGTGCCGTCACCGGCGTTGACCACGGCCGCACTGACCCAGCCCGAGTGGGCCAGCCGGTGTGGGGCACCCGAGGCGGGGTGCCGCACCACGACGGCGTCGGCGCCCATCGCCTGCAGCGTGAGCGCGGTGTCCTTGAGGCTCTCCCCCTTGGACACGCTCGACCCCTTGGCCGAGAAGTTGATCACATCGGCAGACAGGCGCTTGGCCGCCGCCTCGAACGAGATCCGGGTCCGGGTGGAGTCCTCGTAGAACAGGTTGACCACGGTCAGGCCGCGCAGGGTGGGCAGCTTCTTGATCGAGCGCTGCTGGGTGGCCGCCATCTGCTGGGCGACGTCGAGCAGAGTCACCGCCGCCGTCCGGTCCAGGTCCGCGGCGCTGAGCAGGTGGCCACTCGCGAGGCTCATCGTGGCCCCTCGATGACGACCTCGTCGCGACCGTCGTTCTCGGTCAGCGCCACCCGCACCCGCTCGCTGAGCGAGGTGGGCAGGTTCTTGCCCACATGATCGGCCCGGATCGGCAGTTCACGATGGCCGCGGTCCACCAGCACCGCCAGCCGGACGGCGCGCGGACGGCCCAGATCCGACAGGGCGTCCAACGCGGCGCGGATGGTGCGGCCGGAGAAGAGCACGTCGTCCACCAGGACCACGACCTTGTCGTCGATGCCGCCCTCGGGCAGCGCGGTGGCGCCCAGCGCGCGCACCGGCTGGCTGCGCAGATCGTCGCGGTACATGGTCACGTCGAGCCGGCCGTGCGGAACGGGGCGACCCTCGATCTCGGAGAGCCGGCGGGCCAGCCGTTCGCCCAGGGTCACCCCACGGGTGGGGATGCCGAGAACGACGAGTCCCTGGGAGCCCTTGTTGTGCTCGAGCACCTCATGGGCGATCCGGGTGAGCGCTCGGGCCATATCGGCGGGCTCGAGCACGGTGCGGGCAGACGCCATTGCTGCCATCCCTTCCCCGCCTCTCCGGACGGGCTTAAAGGACTGGTCGGACGCCAGCGAGGCTAGCAGTCGCCCCGATCCGGGGCGGTGACCACGCGTCGGCCCGGCCGGGCTCGCACCGTGACGTTTGCCACCCGGCAGTGCGCACCACGTCACGCACCCGTCACCCCCCGAATGGACGAGGACAATTCAGGCAATTCAGCTGTTTCCACCCCGCTGACAAAGATTCACCCCTAGCGATTCGGCGATCCCGCTTGACGGGGGAGATAACTCTCCGTGACCATCGGGCCATGGCCTCCGATTACGCACGGGCACTGGGTGCCCGTCTCCGCGCGATCCGCACTCAGCAGGGTCTGTCCCTGCACGGGGTGGAAGAGAAGTCCGAGGGCCGCTGGAAGGCGGTCGTCGTGGGCTCCTACGAGCGCGGGGACCGTGCCGTCACCGTTCAGCGTCTCGCCGAGCTCGCGGACTTCTACGGCGTCCCGGTCCAAGCCCTCCTGCCCGACGCCGCTCCCACCGGCAGCAGCGAGCCGCCGCCCAAGCTGGTGCTCGACCTGGAGCGGCTGCAGTCCGTTCCGGCCGAGAAGGCCGGTCCGCTCGCCCGATACGCCGCCACCATCCAGGGCCAGCGCGGCGACTACAACGGCAAGGTCCTGTCCATCCGTACCGACGACCTGCGCACCCTCGCAGTGATCTACGACGTGCCGCCGGCCGTGCTGGCCGAGCAGCTGATCGCCTGGGGCGTGCTCAACGCCGACGCCCGGCGCGCGGTGGCCGCCGACGAGTGACCGACGGTGAAGGGCGGTCCGGGCGGTCATCACAGCCCGTACCGCCCTTCACGTCTGTGTGGGCGTCGCCTTCACATCCAGCAACCGGGCGAGCAGTCCGTTCACGAACGACGGCGACGCCTCGGTGGACAGGTTCGTGGCCAGCTCGACCGCCTCGTCGATCGCCACGGCGTCCGGTACCTCGTCGTTGAACAGCAACTCCCAGGCACCGATCCGGAGCACGGCGCGATCCACCGCGGGCATCCGGTCCAGGGTCCAGCCCTGGGAGTAGGTGGACAGCAGTTCGTCGATCCGTTCGCGGTTCTCCTCCACGCCGTTCACCAGGTCGGCGGTGTAGCCGGTGCCCGCACGCTCGGCGAGCAGGGCGCGGGCGGAGCCCCCGCGCAGGTCCGCCTCGAAGAGCAGGTCCAGCGCCCGCTTGCGGGCCTTGCTGCGTGCACTCACCTCAGTTGACCCGGCCGAGATAGTCGCCCGTGCGGGTGTCCACCTTGACCTTGGTGCCGGCCTCGAGGAACAGCGGCACCGCGATCTCGTACCCGGTCTCCACGGTGGCGGGCTTGGTGCCGCCGGTGGAGCGGTCGCCCTGCAGACCCGGCTCGGTGTAGGTGATCTCCAGCACGACCGAGGTGGGCAGTTCGATGTACAGCGGCAGGCCGTCGTGGACGGCGACGATCGCGTCCTGGTTCTCCAGCAGGAAGTTCGCCGCGTCTCCGACCGTCGCGGCACCGATGTGCATCTGGTCGTAGGTCGAGGAATCCATGAAGACGAAGTCCTCGCCGTCCTTGTACAGGTACTGCATGTCCCGCTTGTCGACCGTGGCCGTCTCCACCTTGGTGCCCGCGTTGAACGTGCGGTCGACCACCTTGCCGGAGAGCACGTTCTTCAGCTTGGTCCGCACGAACGCACCGCCCTTGCCGGGCTTGACGTGCTGGAACTCCACCACGGCCCAGAGCTGACCGTCGATGTTGAGGACCAGGCCGTTCTTCAGGTCGTTCGTCGTCGCCACTGCACTGCCTTCGCTGGGTTCGGGGCTTCCCCGGGGATCCGGGAGGGTACTGGTCGTGACCGGCCGCCCATGCTACCTGCGCCCGGCAGCGACCCGATCCCCCACCTGGGTCAGCCTGGCGTGACCGCCTGGTAGGCGGCGGTGAGCAGCGCCTCGTCGGGGCCGGCCAGGCGGCCGGGACGGGCCAGGTCGTCCAGCACCACGAACCGCAGGGTGCTCCCCCGGGCCTTCTTGTCCCGGCCCATCGCCGTGGCCAGCGCCGGCCAGCGCCCCCCGGGGTAGGTCATCGGCAGTCCGAGCCGGCCCAGGACGGCGCGGTGCCGCTCGACCAGGCCGGCCGGGGTGCGCCCGGCGAGCCGGCCCAGCTCGGCGGCGAAGACCATGCCCACCGCAACGGCGTCGCCGTGCCGCCAGGTGTAGCCCTCGACCTGCTCGATGGCGTGGGCAAAGGTGTGCCCGTAGTTGAGGATCTCCCGCAGCGAGGACTCGCGCAGGTCCTCCGTGACCACGTGGGCCTTGACCGCGATCGCCCGCTCCACCAGCTCCCGCAGCACCGCTCCCCCGGGGTCCAGCGCCGCCTCCGGGTCGGCCTCGACCAGGTCCAGGATCACCGGGTCGGCGATGAACCCGGCCTTGACCACCTCGGCCATGCCGGCCACCAGGTCGGCCCGCGGCAGCGTGGTCAGAGCAGCCAGGTCGCAGAGCACCCCGGCCGGCGGATGGAACGCGCCGACCAGGTTCTTTCCCTCGGCGGTGTTGATGCCGGTCTTGCCGCCCACCGCGGCGTCCACCATGCCGAGCAGCGTGGTCGGAACCTGGATCGCCCGCACTCCCCGCAACCAGGTCGCGGCGACGAAGCCGGCCAGGTCGGTCACCGCTCCACCGCCGACGCCGACCACGACGTCGGTCCGGGTGAACGCGGCCTGCCCGAGCAGCGCCCAGCACTCACTGAGCACGTCAGCCGTCTTGGCCGCCTCGGCGTCCGGCAGCTGATGGAGGTGCACCTCGAACCCGGTGCTGCGCAACGTCTCGGCCGCGGCCTGCGCGGTGCCGGACACCGCGGCAGCATGCAGCACCAGCACCCGCTGGGCGCCGGCCACCAGGGCGGGCAGCTCACCGAGCAGGTCGCGCCCGACCACCACCTCGTAGCTGCCCCCGACCGGGATCCGGGTGTTCTCGCGCCCTGTCTCACCGATCTGCACCAGGACCTCCTCCACGATCTCCTCCGGCGTTCGGGCGTCGGTCGACACCGTCCGCGCGGCCAGCCGGGTGTAGACGCCGCGGCGGGCCTCGATCATCTTCTGCCAGGCGGCCCGGGGGCTGCCCAGCGCCGACGGCCCGCCGGAGGCGAAGCCGAGCCTGCGCGCAGCGTCCGGCAGGCTGACGTCGAGGAAGACCACGCGGCTGCGCACGCCGGCCAGGGCCTGCTCGACCACTGAATCGGTGACCGCCCCGCTGCCGACCACCAGTACCCCGCGATGGTGGGCGATCGCGTCCAGCACGGCCTCCCGCTCGGCCCGGCGGAACGCCTGCTCACCCTGGTCGACGAAGATCTCCGCGACACCCGCCCCGAGAGAGGACTCGACGTCGCGGTCGCTGTCGCGCACCGCCAGCCCCGCTCGCGCGCCGGCGAGCGCGCCGACGGTCGACGTGCCGGCCCCCGGCGGGCCGATCAGCACCAGGGCCGGGCCGTGGCCGTGGCCGTGGCCGTGGCCGTGGCCACCATGGCAGCTTCGTGCGGAACGCTCACGGCCGCAACAGGTCCGGCAGGGAGGCGAGGTAGCCGGCCAGGTTGCGGGAGGTCTCCGGCACGCTGTCGCCGCCGAACTTCTCCAGCACCGCGTCGGCCAGGACCAGGGCCACCATGGCCTGGGCCACCACCCCGGCCGCCGGCACGGCGCACACGTCGGAGCGCTGGTTGATCGCCACCGCCGGCTCACCGGTGGCCACGTCCACGGTGTCCAGTGCCCGGGGCACGGTGGAGATCGGCTTCATCGCGGCCCGCACCCGCAGCGGGTCGCCGGTGGACATGCCGCCCTCGGTGCCTCCACTGCGCCCAGTCCGACGGCGCAGCCCGCCGGACGGCCTCCGCTCGATCTCGTCGTGGGCCGCCGAGCCGCGCCGGGCCGCGGTGCGGAACCCGTCGCCGATCTCCACGCCCTTGATCGCCTGGATGCCCATGACGGCGCCGGCCAGCCGGGCGTCCAGGCGCCGGTCCCCGTGCACGTGGCTGCCCAAGCCGGGCGGCAGTCCGTAGGCGATCACCTCGACCACCCCGCCCAGGGTGTCCCCGTCGCGGCGGCAGGCGTCGATCTCGGCCACCATGCGCGCGCTGGTCTCGACGTGGGCGCAGCGCACCGGGTCGGCGTCGAGCGCGGCGGTCTGATCGGGGCCCGGCCAGTCGGCGTCCTCGGGCACCGCGACCGCGCCGATCGCCACGGTGTGGCTGACCAGCCGGATGCCGCCGACCTGCTCCAGGAAGGCCTCGGCCACCGCGCCGAGGGCAACCCGGGCCGCGGTCTCCCGGGCCGAGGCCCGCTCGAGCACCGGCCGGGCGTCGTCGAAGCCGTACTTCTGCATGCCGACCAGGTCCGCGTGGCCCGGGCGGGGCCGGGTGAGCGGGGCGTTGCGGGCCTGCGCGGCCAGCGCGTCGGCCGGGACCGGGTCGGCCGCCATCACGGTCTGCCACTTGGGCCACTCGCTGTTGCCGACCTCGATCGCCAGCGGCCCGCCCTGGCTCACCCCGTGGCGCAGCCCGCCCAGCACCCGGATCGCGTCCTGCTCGAACGCCATCCGCGCCCCTCGGCCGTGACCGAGCCTGCGACGGCTCAGGGCCGCCTGCACGTCGTCGGTGGTGACCCGGACCCCGGCCGGCAGTCCTTCCAGGACGGCGACCAGTGCCGGGCCGTGGGACTCCCCAGCGGTCAGCCAGCGCAGCATGGCTCGATCCTGCCATGGTTGCGCCGGCCGCCACGGCGCGCCCAGCCCGACGTCACCCGAGCTTGATGGCCTGCCCCCGGCACACCGACTCGGCGGTGGCGTCGGCGGCTCCCGACCGCTTGATCTGGATGCACTCGTTGGTGTCCGCCGGGTCGTGGCCGATGTAGGTCACCCCGGAGGTGGTCGACCCTGCGGGCACGGCGACCTGCTCGGCCTCGTTCACCACCAACTGTGCCTGGTCGCTGAGGTCCCAGTCCAGGAAGAACACATAGACCGGGTTCGCCGTGACCGTCGCCGTAGCGGTGACCGACGTGGTCGCGGTCACCGTGGTCACCACGGGCACGGTCACGCTCACCTGCTGGGTCACCGTGGAGGTGATCGTGGAGACGGCACCGGCCGGCTGGGCGCTGGAGTTGGTGTCCGGCACGCCGGTGGCCACACCGGCGGCCGCGCCGAAGGGGTTGCGGGTGGCCAGCACGGCCGGGTTGAGCACGCTCGGCAAAGAGCTGGGCGAACCTGCCGAGGCCCCAGGCCGGGCACTGACCTGCGGAGCGGCGACGGTCTCGGCGGCGGTGTCGCCGGAGCCCAGCATCACCCACGCCACGGCACCCGCCGCGGCCACGGCCACGGCACCGCCGATCAGGGCCAGCTGCTTCGGGGCGAGCCGGCGAGCTCCCGAGGCGGCCGGTTCGGGCGGCACCGGCGGCGGGGGCTGGTCGCCCGGCTGCCCGAACTGAGAAGCGGGGGGCGCGGGAGTGAACGCGCCCATCGTCGGGGCCTGGCTCATGAGTCCTCCGCCACTCGGCTGGCTGTGGCCCCCACCCGGGACATGCCGCCCCACGCGGTGGCCTGACCGGGAGCGGTGCCCCCGGTCGTTCCCGTTCCGGTCGTTCCCGTTCCGGTCGTTCCCGTTCCGGTGGTCCCCGTGCTGCCGGTGGCCGCCGCTCCGCTCGCGGTGCCGGTGCCCGGGCCGGTGCTGGCGACGGCCGTCGTGTCGACCGCGTCCGGAAGGGCGAACACGCTGCCGCCGACGGTCATCGTGACTCCGGAGCCGGTCGCGGCTCCGACCACCATCTGGAGGCTGTTCACCGCGAACACACGCGGCATCTCGGTCTGGAGCTTCTTGAGGAACAGCACGTTCTGGAAGTAGTCGCCCTGCACCACGATGGTCACCGGGATCGCCACCACGCGCAGGCCTCCCGCGGCGGGCGCAACGGGCGCCGTGGCCGCCGTCCCCCCGGTGGACCCGGCTGCGGAGGACGCCGCGGGCGACGGCGTCGCCGCGGGTGCGGTGGCCAGGGCGGTGGCCCCGGCCGGGGTCAACGCGGTCAGGGTGACCCCTGAGGCGGCAGCAGCGGCGTCCACGGCGCGCACCAGCTCAGGCATCGCTGCCTTCACCGGCATCTGGGTGTGGATCGTCGCGAGTTCGGCCTTGTTCTTCGGCAGCTCGGCGAACTGGGCCTTGAGCTGGGCCACCTGCAGCTGAAGGGCGTCGTTGGCGGACCTGGCCGCCTCGGCCTGGTCCCTGATGTCCGCCGCCTCGGCGCGCCGGGGTGAGAGCAGCAGCACCCAGGCGATTCCGAGCAGGGCCACGCAGGCGAGCGCCGTCAGCGCCGACCACCGTGCCGTCTTTGTCTGCAGCATCTCAGCCGGCCTTTCGGTCGTACCGGTGGGAGAGGGCGTCCGCGGTCACGGTCACCGCCGAGGTGAAGGCGATCTTCCCGGCGGACTTCTCGCCCTCCTTGAGCGTGGCCGTCTGCAGACGCGAGACGTCCATCCCGCGCACCGTGACGACGGAACTGAGCCACTGCGCGACCTCGGGGAAGCGGGTGGCGGTGCCGGTCACGCTGACCTCGCCGATCCCGGAGGGGGTCAGCGGGTCGGTGGCCGCGCCCCCCGACGCCGGGGTCATCGCGATGTTCAGCGTGCCGAGCCAGACCGTGCTGGGCGTGCTCACTGCCAGTTCGTCCAGGAAGCGGTACCAGAGCACGTCGGTGCTCATCGCCCGTTCCCTGGCCGACTTGGCCGCGTCCACCTGGGCCAGCACCCGGGGTACCTCGGCGTAGGTGCGCGCCTGCGACTGCAGCTGCGTGGTCCGGGCGGCCACCACCTCGAGCTCGCGGTTGGCCACCCCGATCTGGTGCTGGGCCCAGACCGTGGCCAGGCCGGCGATCAGCAGGGTCGCCCCCACCACGGCCGCCAGCATCATCTGGGTGCGCCGGAAGCTGCGGCTCTCCAGGATCTCCGGCGGCAGCAGATTGACCCGCGGCACCGTGGCCCATTCGACCCTGGCCCGGGTGAGCGGGGCCTCCTCCATGGTCATCGTCATCAGATCGCTCCCAGGGCGAGGCCCACCGGCACGGCGGCCAGCGGCTTGACGAAGTCGAGCTGGGCCTCGTCCAGGCCGGTCTTCCCGATCCGCAGGTTGGCCATCGGATCACCGGGGATGACCTGCAGCCGGGTCGCGGCGGAGAGCCGTTCGAGCAGGCCGTCCAGCCGGGATCCCCCGCCCGAGACCAGGATCCGCTCCACCGGGGCGCCGGGGTGGGAGGCCGCGTAGTAGTCCAGCGAGCCCCGCACCTCGTCGACGAAGTCCTGCGCCGTGGCGCCGACCACGCGGCTCACCGCGGCCAGATCCTCCGAGCTGCCGGCGTAGGCCACCTGCTGCTTCATCGCCTCGGCCTGGCCCAGCGGGATGCCGAGGCGTTCGGCGATCGCGTCGGTGATGTCCTGGCCGCCCATCAGCAGGATCCGCACGAACCTCGGCAGCCCCGCGCTGTAGACCACGATGTTGGTCACCCGGGCACCGATGTCGATCAGTGCCTCGGTCTCCACCTCGGCGTGGCTCTGCTTGCCGAGGGCCCGCAGCACGGCGAACGAGGTCAGGTCGACCGAGACCACGGTCAGACCGGCCTTCTCCGCGCAGCGCGCATTGGCCAGCACCGTGTCCCGCGAGGCGGCCACCAGCAGCCCGCGCAGTTTGCGCACCCCCTGGGCGTCGGTGAGCTCCTCCAGCGGGAAGTAGTCCAGCACCGCCTGGGTGGCGTCCATCGGCAGGAAGTCCTGCACGTGGAAGGCGAGGGAGTTGCGCAGCTCCTCCCGCTCGAGCCAGGGGAGATCGAGCTGCCGCACGATCACGCGCTGGTTGGCCACCCCCATGACCACGCGCTTGTGCGAGAACCCGGTCGCCGACCACAACTGGCGCAGACATTGGGTGGTGGCCTCCATGTCGACCACCTCGCCGTCCCGGATCGCTCCCTCGGGAAGCACCACCTGGCCGAATCGCTCCAGCGTGATCCCGCCCCGTCCGTAGGACAGCTCGACGGCCCGGACGACGGACGTCCCGATGTCGAGTCCGATGGCGGTCTTGCCTGCCATGGCCACCCCTTCGATCTCAGCGGCGCGGTTGCGCTGCGGCGGCGATCAGATCGCCGCGACTGTGAGATCGGCGTGGCCGGTTTGGCGCTTGACGGAGCATCGCCAGCGTCGCCCGGACGGACGCATCCGCCGAGGGCCATTCGGGTTACAGACCGACCAGGTCCAGGTAGGCGCGGCCGATTCCGTCGCCGGCCACCAGGCCGATCCAGGTGCCGGCCAGCATGTAGGGCCCATAGGGGATCTGGGTCTTCAGCCGGGCGCCGCGCAGAGCCATCAGGGCGACCCCGCCGAGGGCACCGATCAGGAACCCGAGGAAGGCGCCCACCGCCAGCGGAGCCCAGCCGATCCAGGCCAGGTAGCCACCGATCAACCCGGCCAGTCGCACGTCGCCGTAGGCCATGCCCCTGGGGTAGATGGCGTGCAGCAGCCGGTAGAGCGCCCACAGACCGACGCCGCCGATCACCGTCCGGACCGCCGCCCCACGGTTGCCGGCCAGCAGGGCGGCCGCACCCAGGGTCGCTGCGCCGACGAACCAGGACGGCGTCACGATCCAGAACGGCAGTCGTTTGACGTCGATGTCGATCAGGGCCAGCGCGATGCTTACCGCGGCCAGGTAGAGGAAGGCCACCAGGGCCACCACAGCCGCCGGATGGAACAGTCCGTGTCCGTGCAACGGCCAGGACGGTGCGCCGGCCCGGGCGGACACCCAGGCGGTCACCAGGGCGAAGGCCAGCGCGGTGCCGGCCTCGACCAGCGGATACCGACGGCTGATCGGCGTGCCGCAGCACCGGGCGCGACCGCGCAGCAGCAACCACGACAGCACCGGCAGGTTGTCCCGCGGCTGGATCGGGGTCTGGCAGGTGGGGCAGCGGCTCGGCGGCGAGGCCACCGACTCCCCCGCCGGCACCCTGGCCACGACGACGTTCAGGAAGGACCCGATCAGCAGCCCGAGGACCACTGCGACAGCGATCATCACCGGACCGACCGTACCCCTTCCTGGTGCTGGGACTGTGGCGTGAACCGCGCGCGGCGCGACGGCGTCACAGCGTCAGCGGTCGGTGAGCGTCTCCACCGACCACGGAGAGGCGACCGGCTGCAGGAAGTACGGCGGCTGGACGTTCAGCAGCCGTGAGTCGTACACGTAGTTCTTCAGGTAGCCCGTGCTGGCGGTGACGCCGTTGCCGGTGCCCACCGGCCCACGGAACTTCTGCGCGAGGCTCCCGGTGATGTTCAGCCGGGTGGCGGCGGTCCCGGTGCTCAGCCGGGCCCCGAGGTTCCAGTTCTGCACGATGAACGAGTGCCGCAGCGCCAGCACGGCCGCCTGGATGTTGTAGATGTTGCTCGCCGCAGGGAGCAGGTTGGTGCCGTCGGCGCGGACCGGGTGATAGACCCACACGTTGTTTCCTGCCACCAGGCCGAGCACGTCGTTGCCGTTGGTGCCGTTGGTGTAGGTCAGGTCGCTGGTGATCACGATGTCGTCCTGGGAGGCGACGGTCACCTGACCGTTCAGCGTGCCCTGGACGAACGCCGTGCCGCGGGTGCAGGCGTAGTCGGTGGTGACGCCGACGGTGGTGGACTCGTTCGCCACCGGGTAGCCGGCGCCGACGCACGGCCCGGCCACCTGGTCGACGTAGATCACCTGCGGGATGGTGGTGATCACCTGCGGGTTGGCCCGGTTGGCGGCGTTCAGACAGCGCGCCGGCGCACTGGTGGTGTTCGGGCTGAACACCGTCATCTGGGAGCCGTTGACGGTGATCCGGGTGGGACCGGTGTAGTAGCAGCCGGCGTTGGTCGTGGTATCGGTGGCGATGGTGCGCAACGACTGGTTGCTCACCGGAAGCGCCATCGGGGCGCCATAGCGGGGGCGGTTGGCCGCCGGCACGCCGGCGTTCCACCAGCAGTTGGACGCCGGGTTGGTCTGGCAGAACGGCCAGGAGGACTCGGTCTTGGGGTCGGTGAAGGTCACCGCGCCACCGATCTGCAGCGCGTCGTTGCTGTGCAGCGCGCCACGCACGGTGTCACCACCGGTCCACTGGATCTCACTGCAGGCGATCCCGCGCACCAGCCCGGCGGTGATCGAGCCCGGGGCACTGGCCCAGCTGCTGGTGGTGGTGTTCCAGACCCCGACCGCCGGCGTGGTCCCGGCCAGGTTGAAGCCGGCAGCGCTGCGTCCCTCGTAGTAGCGCAGACTGCAGGCGTCCTCCTTGGTCATCGCGTAGCGCCGGTTCGCCGCCGGGCTGTTCGCGCCGTTGACGGTGACGAAGAGCACCTGCGCACTCATCAGGGCCGGGTCGAGCACCTCGACGTCGCTGAAGTACACATACCTCACGAATCCCGACGGCACCAAGGTGGCGGTCAGCGTCTTGGTGACCCCGGTGGTGCCGGTCTGGCCTGGGGCGCTGATCCCGGTGACCATCAGCCGGATCTTCCCGTCCCGCGCGATCTCGGCGGGGTTGAGTACCTGGTAGCGGAACCGGGCACCCGAACCGTTGGTGCCCTGAACCTGTTGCCCAGCACCGGTCGCGGACAGGGCCGGGTTGCCGGCATCGGTGTTCCCGGTCACCCAGTAGTTGCCCGAGGTCGCGTTCAGCCGGGCTAGGTACTCGTCCACCCCGGCCTCTGCCGCGGCGTAGGCGGCCTTGGCGTCCTGGCTGCCGCGCGAGGGTTCGGCGTTGGAGAGCACCACGTACAACGACGTGGTCAGGAACAGAGTGATCACCGCCATCGCGGCGACGACGACGACGAGGGCGATCCCCCGATCGTCGGTGCGGCCGGTCAGGTCACGTCGGCGGGGCAGCACGTCGGTCATCCTCCGTCGGGTCGGGCGGGTGCTCACACGTTGTTCAGCGTGACGCGGTCGAGGATCGTGGATCCGGTCACGCTCGGGTTGGTGGGGTCCTGGATGGTCAGCTCGACCTGCACGCTCTTCACCACCGGCAGGGTGGCCGCGGGCAGGCCAGCGGCGGTGGCTCCGAGATCGGTCACGGGCACCCCGTTCACGGTGATCGCCGAGCTGGCGAAGTAGGTGAACTCCGGCGCAGTGGTGGTCTTGGCCACGCACCGGTTCTCCGCCGCCGCCGTCCAGGTCCATTGCGGACCGATCGCCGGGACCGGCGTGATCGCCACGCCCACCACCCGGGTCTGGGTCAGGCACTTCGTGGTGGAGTCCCACCAGTAGCGCACCCGGGTCGGCGCCACGTCGGTGGTGGTCACGGCGCCGGAACGGTTGAGCAGCGCGTAGAAGGTGATCTCGTCCGGACGGGCGTCGACCACCCCGGCGGGCTCACCCGCCGGCACCGTTCCCACCCGCAGCGACGTGGTGACCGCCTCGGCCGCCGAACGCACCGCACGGGAGTTCGCCGTCCGGGTGAGGGTCTGGTTGCTCAGCGTCGACGTGGCCACCATCACGGTCGCCACGCCGGCCAGGATGATCGAGCTGATCGCCGCCGAGACCACCAGTTCGATGGCGGTCAGGCCGGACTCCTCGCGCCGGGCGGACGGGGCACGCATCAGTCCTCCGTGAGCACGATGTCGAGGGGGGTGGAGCCCACGCTGACGGTGACCGAGGGGCTGTTCGAGCTGCTCAGGGTCCAGGTGCCGTACGGCAGGAGCACCCCGACTCCGGCGTCCTGGCTGACCGGCAGGCTGTGGTTGGCGCCGGAGGAGCACAGCGGGGGCGGAGTGGTAGCCGCCGGCTCGGCCGCGTGCGTGGCGGTGAGGGAGCGGCCGGCCCGCGGCTCGCCGTCGTGCATCACTGTGATCCGCACCTGCCCCATCGGAACGGTGACCGTGGTGCCACGGGCGGCCGCGCTGGACAGGTCGACCGAGGCGGCGGACTCCGCCGTCTTGGCGTCGTGGCAGGTACCCGCCCAGACGGTGTAGAGGGTCGGGAAGAGCGAACGCACCTGGCCCGGAAGGCCCGTATAGCAGCCGTTCCCGGCGCCGCAGCCGGGTAGCTGGGTGTCGGTCACGTAGCTGCTGCGGATCATCAGCGGGATCCCGCTGGGCATCGTGTACCCGGTGACCTGCGGCGGCTGCACGAGGAAGTCGGTGGCGACGTCGTAGAGCAGGTCTGCGTGAGCGACCTGGCCGGCGGTGATCCCGATCGCACTGACGGCTTCCACCTGGCTGTTGCCGGCCCCGACGTATCCGGGGGTGTTGGCCGTGGCCGTGTACGCCCCGGGTGCGACCTGGCTGAAGACGGCACAGCCGTCGTCGCCGGTGACCACCGACGCGCCGCCCGGGGTCAGGGTGACCGTGACGTCGCCGAGCGGGGCTCCGCTCGACGTGGCCACGTTCACCGCAAGGGTGCCCATGGCCTGGCTCAGTGCCCCGGTGCCGACCACCTTGAGCGTGTCGGCCCGTACGGCGGGCACGGCGCCCATGTTCGGCCAGGAGACCGTGACCGTGACCAGCTTGTAGGCGAGTGTGCTGCTGGTCGATCCGCACAGGCTGGCCGTGGCGTTGGTGGAGACCAGTTGCGCCGTCTGCCGCACCGTGTAGGTCGTGCCGCCGACGGTCGTGGTGCTGGTCTGCAGACCGTCGGGGATGGCGCTCAGCTCCTGGCCGCGCACCGCCTCCACCTGACGGTTGGCCAGGCTGGCCGCGGCCACCCGCAGGTCGTTCTGCCGAGCGGTCTGGTTGACCCGCAGCACCAGGGCGAGGGTGAACGCCACCAGGACCGCGAAGGTGGCCATCGCGACCACCACCTCTACCAGGGTGAAGCCGCTGTCGCGGCTGCTCCTGCGAGCGTGCATGCTCACCCTCCTCGGTGGTGGGAACGACGCGATCCCAGGCGGTTCCGGTTCCCCTCTGGGGCTTCGGACGTCACGGCGGTGTGCTTGAGTCCTCTCACCCGTTGGCCGCACGCCGGACCGGGACGGCTCCCCGAAGGGAGCCGCCCCGGTCGCGGCGGTGCAGACGCCTCAGAAGGGCTCAGGCGACATCGGCGGCGGCGCAGGCGCCGACCTGGAGACCGCCCTTGGCGGAGTACTTCCAGGTCTGGGCGCCGTTGCTGCCCCCGGTGTTGGTCAGCGACACGCACCACTTGTTGGCCTTGTCGGTGGCGTGGAACAACGTGGCCAGACCACCGATCGTGGCCTGGCTGGCCCGGCCGACGACGACGGCGTTCACGCTGTACTCACGCGTCCCGGCGTCGAGCGCCACGGCGACGTCGGCGGTGGGAGTGCCGTCGACGTAGTAGGTCGCGATCTCCTTGCCGATGGTGGTGACGTCGGCCTTGGTGGCCGTGTCCTGGGCCTTGGCGCGCTGGCTCAGGAAGACCGGGATCGCGATCGCGGCCAGGATGCCGATGATGATCATGACGACCAGGAGCTCGATGAGGGTGAAGCCCTCGTCCTTCTCCTCCATGGACTTACGGATACGAGCGAGCATCGAGTGCTCTCCTTCGAGTCGGATGGCAGGGTGTGGCCTGGGTCGTGACCCCGCCACGGCAGTGCGATGACAAGGGAGGTATCGACCCCGCCCGCACGGGTCTTGAGCCGGCTCGCCTGTTCGGCTCACCCAGCGTCACTCCGACGCCGAAGGGCAGGGCGGAACGGGTGACGTGCATCGAGTGCGGGTGCCGAGACGAACGCCGGACCGGGACGGCTCCCCGAAGGGAGCCGCCCCGGTCGCGGCGGTGCAGACGCCTCAGAAGGGCTCAGGCGACATCGGCGGCGGCGCAGGCGCCGACCTGGAGACCGCCCTTGGCGGAGTACTTCCAGGTCTGGGCGCCGTTGCTGCCCCCGGTGTTGGTCAGCGACACGCACCACTTGTTGGCCTTGTCGGTGGCGTGGAACAACGTGGCCAGACCACCGATCGTGGCCTGGCTGGCCCGGCCGACGACGACGGCGTTGACCGTGTACTCACGGTTGGCGTTCAGACCCACGGCGACGTCGGCGGTGGGAGTGCCGTCGACGTAGTAGGTCGCGATCTCCTTGCCGATGGTGGTGACGTCGGCCTTGGTGGCCGTGTCCTGGGCCTTGGCGCGCTGGCTCAGGAAGACCGGGATCGCGATCGCGGCCAGGATGCCGATGATGATCATGACGACCAGGAGCTCGATGAGGGTGAAGCCCTCGTCCTTCTCCTCCATGGACTTACGGATACGAGCGAGCATCGAGTGCTCTCCTTCGAGTCGGATGGCAGGGTGTGGCCTGGGTCGTGACCCCGCCACGGCAGTGCGATGACAAGGGAGGTATCGACCCCGCCCGCACGGGTCTTGAGCCGGCTCGCCTGTTCGGCTCACCCAGCGTCACCTCATGCCGCCGCTCAGGGCGAAACGGGTGACGCGCACGGCCCGGGCTCCAGCCCCTGCTGCACGGAGAACTTGAAGGTGCGCAGGCTGCCCGTCGGGTTGGTCAGGTCCAGGCACCAGGCCTGCGCCGTCCAGCCGGTGTTGTCCACCGTCGTCGGCAGACCGCCTTCGACGACCACGCCGCGACTGACCGGTCCCTGGTCGATGCCGGCGAGCTCGTACCGGCCGCCCAGGATCCGCACGTCTGGGATCGTGGTCTCGCCCACGTACCAGCCGTACACCGCCTGGCCCAACCGGGCGGCATCCGCTCGGGTCGCCGCATCGACGGCCTTGGCCCGCTGACTGGTGAGCATCGGGACCGCGATCGCCGCCAGGATGGCGATGATGATCATCACGACGAGTAGTTCGACCAGGGTGAAGCCGCGGTCATCCCTCGCGCGTCGCACCGGGCCTACTTGATCAGGTTGAACACGGAGAAGATCGGCATGTACAGGGCAATGATCATTGCACCGATCACAGCACCCAACACGGCGATCATCAGCGGCTCGATCAGGCTGGTCAGAGCCTCCGCCGTGGCCTCGACCTCCTGGTCGTAGAAGTCGGAGATCTTGTGCAGCATGGTGTCCATCGCGCCGGTGTCCTCACCGACCGCGAGCATCTGCACCACCATCGGCGGGAACACCTTGTGCTCGGCCAGCGGCGCGGTGAGCGACTCGCCGCGGCGCACGTTCTCCTCCACCGCCTTCGCGGCGTCCCGGATCACGATGTTGCCGCTGGTGTCCCCGACGATCTCCAGGCTCTGCAGGATCGGTACCCCCGAACGCAGCATGGTGCCCAGGTTGCGGGTGAACCTGCTGATCGCCACCTTCTGGAACAGCGAGCCGAAGACCGGAACCTTCAGCTTCAGCGGGTCCACGACCCGCAGCACTCCCTCGCGGCGCTTGATCCGGTTCCAGACCACGACCCCGCCGATGCCCCCGACCAGCATGATCGGCGCCCCGAGCCGCAACGCGTCGGAGAGGAACACCAGCACCTTGGTCGGCGCCGGCAGCTCACCACCCAGGTCGTTGAACATCTTGGCGAAGATCGGCACGATGAACAGCAGCATCCCGATCACCGCGATGATCGCGATCACGAAGACCACGGTCGGGTAGGTCATCGCCGACTTGATCTTTCCGCGCAGGCGTACCTCGGCCTCGTAGTTCGCGGCGATCTGCAGCAGGACGGCGTCCAGGAAGCCGCCGACCTCACCGGCCCGGGTCATGTTCACCATCAGCGGCGGGAACACCTCGGGATGGCGCGCCATCGCGGTCGAGAGCGACTGCCCGGACTCCACCGCGCCGCGCACCTCATTCAGGGCCTTGGCCAGCTTGGCGTTCTCGGTCTGCTCGGAGAGGATCGACAACGCACGCAGCAGCGACAGGCCCGAGTTGATCATAGTGGCGAACTGGCGGCTCATCACCGCCAGGTCCTTCAGCCCGACCTTGCCGCCGAACGGCATCGACAGCTCACGGTTCATGCCGGAGTTGGCCTCACGGACCGACACCGGGGCGTAGCCCATCCCGCGCAGCTTCTGCACCAGGGCGGCCTCTGTGGGCGCGTCGAGCTTTCCGTTGACCAGCTTGCCCTTGCGGTCACGGACCGAGTATTCGTAGGTCTTGGTCCCTGTGCTCATCGTCGGCTCCCCTCGATCTCTCAGGCTCGTCCGACGAGGCGGTTGAAGTCCTCGACGTGGTGGCACTTCTCCCGGCCGTGCTCGAGCGTGATCCGCCCGGTGCGCACGAGCTCGGCCAGGTGCTGGTCGAGGGTGTGCATGCCGTGCTGGGCGCCGGCCTGCAGGGCCGAGTAGATCTGGTGGGTCTTGCCCTCGCGGATCAGGTTGCGGATGGCGGGAGTGGCCACCATCACCTCGGTCGCCGCCACCCGGCCCGCGCCGTCCCGGGTCTTGCACAGGGCCTGGCAGACCACGCCCTGAATCGCCCCGGCCAGCTGGGACCGCACCTGCTGCTGCTGGTGCGGCGGGAACACGTCGATCACGCGGTCGATGGTCTGTCCGGCGTCCTGGGTGTGCAGGGTGGCGAAGACCAGGTGGCCGGTCTCGGCGGCGGTCAGCGCCACCGAGATGGTCTCCAGATCACGCATCTCACCGACCAGGATGATGTCCGGGTCCTGGCGCAGCACGTGCTTGAGCGCATTGCCGAAGGAGAGGGTGTCCTCGCCCACCTCGCGCTGGTTGACCATGCACGACTTGTGCCGGTGCAGGAACTCGATCGGGTCCTCGACGGTCATGATGTGGTCGCGCCGGGTGCGGTTGGCGAGGTCGACCAGGGCCGCCAGGGTCGTCGACTTGCCCGATCCGGTCGGTCCGGTGACCAGCACCATGCCGCGGGGCAGGCTCGCAAAGGCGGAGACCGACGGCGGGATGCCGAGCTTCTCCAGGCTGTGGATCTCGTAGGGGATCCGGCGGAAGGCCGCGCCGACGGTCTCCCGCTGGCGATAGATGTTCACCCGGAACCGGGCCTGTCCGGGCAGGGAGTAGGACAGGTCGAGCTCCAGTTCGGATTCGAACCGCTCCCGCTGCTTCTGGGTGAGGACGGCGTACAGCACTCGCTGCAGCACCGGCGGAGTGAGGATCGGCTCGCCCTCGAGCTCGGTCAGGTCACCGTTGATCCGCACCAGCGGAGGCGCGCTCGCGGTCAGGTGCAGGTCGGAGGCACCCATCTCGATCATCCGGGTGAGGATGCCGGCCAGGTCGACGTCGTCGTCCTCGATCTTCTGCTCGGTGCTCGCCCGTTCGTAGCTGCCGGCCGGAGCGGCCGGAGGGGCCATCGCCGACTGCCCGGCCCCCGGCGGTGGGCGCAGGCCTGGAACGGGCGGGGCGCCGACCGGTGCCTGGACCGGGATCGGGGCCCGCGGAGCGGGGGCAGGAGTGGGGGCAGGAGTGGGAGCGAGCCCCGGCGCCTGGGCCGGCTGCTGGGGCTGGTACTGGGGCTGTGGGCTGTAGTCCACGGGGCTGCTCCTCGTCGCGGGGTACGACTTGTCGATCGGTCGCCCGGCGAGTTCGCTTGAGCCGGGGCGGGCCAGGAGGTGCTCAGGCGACCACGCGCAGTACCTCTTCCAGCGAGGTCTTGCCGTCGGCCACCTTGAACATGCCGTCGGTACGCAGCGTGTGCATGCCCTGCTCGCGGGCGACGTCGTTGACCTCGGCCGCCGAGGATCGGGCTACGCAGAGACGTTCGATCTCCTCGCTGACCACCATCACCTCGTGCAGGGCTAGCCGCCCCTTGTAGCCGGTCTTGGCGCAGGCCGAGCATCCGGTCGCCCGGTGCAGCTCGGGGATCGGCTCGCCCGGCTGCCAGGGATAGCGGGCGGCGAGCAGCTCCTCCTGGGTCGGGGTGTAGGGCTCCTTGCACTTCGAGCACAACCGGCGTGCCAGCCGCTGGGCCAGCACGCAGTCGATGGCCGAGCCGACCAGGAACGGCTCGATGCCCATCTCGGTGAGCCGGGTGATCGCCGACGGCGCGTCGTTGGTGTGCAGGGTGCTCAGCACCAAGTGGCCGGTGAGAGCTGCCTCGATGGCGATCTGCGCCGTCTCGTGATCGCGCACCTCACCGATCAGCACCACGTCGGGGTCCGAGCGCAGGATCGAGCGCAGCGCCGAGGCGAAGGTCAACCCGGCCTTGGCGTTGACCTGCACCTGGTTGATCCCGGGCAGGCGGTACTCCACCGGGTCCTCGACCGTGATCACGTTGATCTCGTCCCGGGCGATCGCGTTCAGCGTCGCGTACAGAGTGGTGGACTTGCCCGAACCGGTGGGCCCGGTGACCAGGATCATCCCGTAGGGCTTGCGGAAGCTCTGCGCGTAGCGGGTGTAGTTGGTGGCCTCGAACCCCAGGTCGGGCAGGGCCAGGCGGGCCGTGGTGTTGTCCAGCACCCGCATGACGATCTTCTCGCCCCACACCGTCGGCAGGGCGGCCACCCGCAGGTCGATCTTCGTCCCTCCAGTGGAGACCGAGAGTCGTCCGTCCTGGGGCACCCGGCGGATGGAGATGTCCATCTCGGCCATGATCTTCAACCGGGAGATCACCCCGGACTGGATCGAGCGTGGGGAGCGCATCACCTCGTGCAGCACACCGTCGATCCGGTAGCGCACCCTCATGTCGTGCTCGCCGGGCTCGATGTGGATGTCCGAGGCGCCGTCGTGGATCGCCTGGGTGATCAGCAGATTGACGTACTTGACGATGGGCGCCTCGTCGACGATCTCCTTGACGTGGGCGAGGTCGTCCTCCTCGTCGTCCAGGGTCATCGCGGTGCTCAGGTCGTCCAGGTCGGCATCGGCCCGGCAGAACCGGTCGATCGCCGCGATCAGATCCTCCCGGGTGGCCACCACCGGGCGCGGCTCCAGGCCGGTCATCGAGCGCACGTCGTCCAGCGCGAAGACGTTGCCGGGGTCGGCCATGGCCAGCACCAGCCGGCCCTCCTCGACGGCGATCGGCAGCACGGCATGGCGGCGGCAGACCGAGGCGTTGACCAGGGTGACGGCGTGCGCGTCGACGGCGTAGTCGCCCAGGTCGACGAACTGCAGCCCGATCTGGGCGGCCAGGGCCTGCACCAGCTGGGCCTCGCTGAGCACCCCGTGCTCGACCAGGATCCGGCCCAGGCTGCGTCCGGCGCGCTCGTGCTCGTCGTAGGCGGCGGCGAGCTGTCCCTCGTCGACCAACCGGGCGTCCAGAAGGATGTCGGCGAGTTGTCTCATCGCCGGCGTCGCCCACTCATGCAGCGGATGTCGGCCGCCCGGGCGCCCGGCTTGAGGTCAGCGCACGAGCCGCCGGTCGAGTTCAGCCTGACCGGCGGCCCGCATCACCTCCAGGGGCGGCCGCAGCCCGGTCATCAGCCGCACCTGGCCCTCCGCCTGGTGGACCAGCATCGCGAACCCACCGGCCGCGGACCCGCCGCCGGCCACCCATGCCTGGGCCAGTGCGGTCGGCCACGGGTCGTAGACCACGTCGAGCAGGGCAGGTGCCCGGCCCGTGCGCCCGGCGGCGAGCCGGGCGGCCTCGACCAGCGCCTGCACATGAGGGTCTGCGGCCCCGGCCGGCAGGGTCGAGACCACCGCCGAGCCCACGGACAGGGCCGCCACCCGGGCGGTGATCGTGGCGTCGTCGAGCAGGGCCAGCTGCGGCTGCACGCCGAGCCGGCCTGCCGCGCTGAGCAGATGGTCGGCCCGCTCCGGCGAGCGGACCAGGACCTGCGGCGCGATGCAGCCCCGGTCGCGCAGCGCCGCCAGGGCGGAGCCGGCGGTGGCCCCGCCGCCGAGCACGACCGCCTCGGCGACCGTCGTCGCCCCGGCCTCCTCGAGCGCGTGGATGATGCCGTAGACGTCCGTGTTGTACCCCTGCAGCCGGCCGTCCTCACCCACGATCACGGTGTTCACCGCGCCCACCTGGGCCGCGAGGTCACTTTCCCCGGCCAGGTACCCGCGGACGGCGCGCTTGAGCGGCATGGTCACCGACAGCCCGGCCCAGGTCGGATCGAGTCCGGCCAGGAAGGCGGCCAGGCCGGCCGCCTCGACATCGATCGCGTCGTACTGCCAGCCCGCCAGCCCGAGCGCGGCATAGGCGGCGCGATGCATCACCGGGGACAGCGAATGGGCGACAGGATGCCCCAGCACCGCGGCGCGGCGCGGCGGACCCTGCATCTCAGCGCCCGGGATTGGCTCTGAGCCAGATGTTGAGCTCGTCCACCAGGGCGTTGAACTCCTTCTCCGTGGCGGCGAACTTGGTCTCCCCGGTGTCCGGGTTGACCGCGACGAAGTACAGCCACGGTCCCTCGGCGGGGTTCAGCACGCCCTGGATCGCCACCCGGCCCGGGCTGCAGATCGCGCCGACCGGCAGGCCCTTGACCCGGTAGGTGTTGTACGGCGAGTCCAGGGTGGTCTCCTTGGTCGCCACCGCCACCTTGCGCCGGTTCAGGGCGTAGTTCAGCGTGGTGTCCAGCTGCAGCGGGCGGTCCTGAGCGATCCGGTTCAGGAAGACCCGGGCGATCCTCGGTGCGTCCTGCGGGTCGCCGCCTCGCTCGGCCTCGATCAGGCTGGCCTCGATGATCGTGTCGTGCCACTTCGACCGGGGCACGCCGAGGTCGTTGAGCTCGGTCTGGGTGCGCTCGACCATCTGGGTCAGCAACTCCGCCGCCGTGGTCTTGGGTGAGATCTCGTAGGTGGCCGGGAACAGCCAGCCCTCGACCAGACCCTTGGCCTCGGCGGGCAGCCCGATGTCGGCCGGCTTCTTCAGCGCGGCCTGCAGCTCGGCCTTGGGGATGCCGCTCTCCTCGGCCACGGCGTCGAGAATCTCCACGACGCGCTGGCCCTCCTTGACCGTGGTCTTCTTGACCTGCCGGTTGGCCGGATCGGCCAGCAGGTCGAGAGCCCCCACCGCGCTCATCTGCTTCTTCATCGGGTAGACGCCGGGTTGGATCGACCCCGCCCGGGTGTCCTTGTTCGCCGCGTCCACGAAGGCATTGGCGCTCTTGACCACACCCTGGTCACGCAGCACCTGGGCGATCCCACTGCCCGTGGCCCCGCTCGGAATGGTGATCAGCACCTCGCCGGTGCCCGGGCCGGCGTAGTCGTCCGACTCGGTGAGTGAGTTGATCACCGGGCGGATGGTGAACCAGGCCAGCATCACCGCACCGACCAGCAGTCCCAGACCGATCAGGACCGACAGCCAGGTCCGCCGGCTCCGGGTCTTACGACGTCGCTCCGCTGCACGTGCCGCACGCCGCTGGCTCACTCCGACCTCACTCACGGCCGCTCGTTCACGGGAGGGGGCCTCCGCGCCGGCTCTCGCGACCCCGGTCCTTCCGGCGTCGGTGCTGCTCCAGGACGGCCCCGACGACCTCCCCTGGTGCCCGCCCCGACGTCCGTTCGGCGTCCAGGGCTGCCTGCAGGAACACCACCGCAGCTGCCTGGTCGACGACCGGGCGGGCGCGCCGCTGCTTCCTGCCGGCATCGCGCAGGGCCCGAGTGGCGGTGACCGTGCTGAGCCGTTCGTCGACCAGCCGGACGCCGACCGGCCCGACCCGCCGCGCGACGGCCACAGCGTAACCGCGGGCAGCCTGGGCCGCAGGACCCTCGTCCCCGCCGAGCCGGAGCGGCAGCCCGATGACGACCTCCACCGCATCCCATTCCAGGACAAGCCCGGCAATCGCCTCGATGTCCGCACCGTCGGCGTCGCGATCGAGCGTCAGCAGGGGCGTGGCCAGCAGGCCCGCCGGATCGCACCGGGCCACCCCCACCCGGACGCTCCCGAGATCGATCGCCAGGCGGACGCCCGGGCGCATCAGATCACCTCTGGGTGACCGTCTCGCCGACCGCGTGCTCGAGTCGCCGCAGCGCCTCGGCCAGCTTCGCGGCGTCCGTGCCGCCCCCCTGGGCGACCTCGGGCGAGCCGCCGCCACCACCACCGAGCACTCCCGAGGCCACCCTGACCAGGGCCGCGGCCGACACCCCCCAGCGCCGTCCCTCCTCGTTCGTGGCGACGACCACCAGGGGACGCCCCTTGGCCACCCCGCCCATGGCGACCACCGCCGGCTCCCCGGGAGCCATCCGGCCCCGGACGTCGAGGGCGAGCGAGCGCAGGTCGTCGGCACCGACCTCGCCGGCGTCGTGGGTGACCACCTGGACGCCGAACACGTCGGTGGGCGACGCTGCCAGCGTGCCGGCCACGGCCAGCACCTGCCCGGCCCGCATCGTGTCGATCTCCTTGGTCGCCTCCCGCAGCTGGGTGACCAAGGAGGCCACCCGATCGGCCAGCTCCTCCGGGCGCACCTTGAGCGCCTCGGTGAGCTGGGAGACCAGCACGTGCTCACGGGCGGCGAACTCGTAGGCATCCGCCCCGACCAGCGCCTCCACCCGGCGCACCCCGGAGCCGATCGAGCCCTCGCCGAGCAGGCGCACCATGCCCAACTGGGCCGAGCGCGCCGCATGGGTGCCACCGCACAGCTCGCGGGTCCACTCCCCCACCGAGATCACCCGGACCGCCTCGCCGTACTTCTCCCCGAACAGGGCCATCGCCCCGGCGGCCCGGGCCTGCTCCTGCGTCATCACCTCGGCACGCACCTCGAGATCCTCCACCAGCAGGGCGTTCACCCGCGCCTCGACGTCGCGCAGGGCGCTGCCGGGCAGCGCCGCGTTGGCGTGGAAGTCGAACCGGAACCGCCCCGGGGAGTTCTCCGACCCGGCCTGGGTCGCGGTGTCGCCCAACGCCTCCCGGATCGCCTTGTGCACCATGTGGGTTGCGGTGTGCGAGCGGCTGATCGCCTTGCGTCGCTCGATGTCGACCGCTGCCCGGGCCACGGCGCCGACCTTGACCTCGCCGGAGATCACTCGGCCGCGATGCACGACCAGACCGGTGATCGGGGCCTGCACGTCGTCGATCTCGATCACGGCGCCGTCCACCTCGATCCGGCCCGCGTCGGCGAGCTGGCCACCGCCCTCGGCGTAGAAGGGGGTGCGGTCGAGCACCAGCTCGACCCTCTGACCCTCGTGCGCGACGTCCGCGCTCATCCCGTCGACCAGCAGCGCGCGTACGGTCGCCTCGGAGACCAGGTAGTCGTATCCGGTGAACTCGACTGGCCCGCCGAGGGTCTCGGTCATGCTGCGGTACACCGAGGTGTCCACGTGGCCGGTCTTCTTCGCCGCCGCGTCGGCCCGGGCGCGGGTGCGCTGCTCCTCCATCAACCGGCGGAACTCGGTCTCGTCGACGGCCAGGCCCTGTTCGGCCGCCATCTCAAGGGTCAGGTCGATCGGGAAGCCGTAGGTGTCGTGCAGCTGGAACGCCTTGGCCCCGGCCAGGTTCGCCGCTCCGGCGCCCTTCGCCTCGCGCACCGCGACGTCCAAGATCGTGGTGCCCGCGCTGAGCGTCTGTCGGAACGCCTCCTCCTCGCCCTCGACCACCTGGCCGATCCGGGAGAACTCGCCCTCCAGCTCGGGGTAGGAGGCAACCATCACGTTCTTGGAGACCGTCGTCAGGTCGAGCAGGGTGGGCTCCTCCACCCCGAGCAGGCGGACGGCGCGCACCACCCGACGCAGGATCCGGCGCAGCACGTAGCCGCGGGCGTCGTTCGACGGGGTCACCCCGTCACCGATCAGCATCAGTCCGCTGCGCACGTGGTCGGCGATCACGCGCATCCGCACGTCGTCGTCCCGGTCGGCGCCGTAGCGCTTGCCGGAGAGTTCCTGCACCCGGGCGATGACCGGGAAGACCTCGTCGATCTCGTACATGTTGTCCTTGCCCTGCAACAGATACGCCACGCGTTCCTGGCCGAGCCCGGTGTCGATGTTCTTCGCCGGCAGCTCCCCGACGATCGGGTAGCCCTCCTTGCCCGGGCCCTCACCGCGCAGGTTCTGCATGAAGACCAGGTTCCAGAACTCCATGTACCGGTCGCCGGCCTCCCAGTCCCGCTCGGCCCCGAACGCAGGCCCGCGGTCGATCAGGATCTCGCTGCACGGCCCGCACGGGCCGGGAACGCCCATCGACCAATAGTTGTCCTTCATGCCCAATCGGATGATCCGGTCGTCGGCCAGGCCGGCGATCCTCTTCCACAGGCCGATCGCCTCGTCGTCGTCGACGTAGACCGAGGCGTAGAGGTCCTTCTCGTCGAAGCCGAAGCCGCCGTCCGTGATCGGTTTGGTGGTGAGCTCCCAGGCGAACTCGATCGCCCCCTCCTTGAAGTAGTCGCCGAAGGAGAAGTTGCCGTTCATCTGGAAGAACGTGCCGTGCCGGGTGGTCTTGCCCACCTCCTCGATGTCGAGGGTCCGCACGCACTTCTGCACGCTGGTGGCCCGTCGGTAGGGCGGGGTCTCCTGACCGAGGAAGTACGGCTTGAACGGCACCATGCCGGCGTTGACGAAGAGCAGGGTGGGGTCGTCGTAGAGCAGTGGCGCACTGGGCACCACGGTGTGGCCGCGGCTGGAGAAGAAGCTCAACCAGCGGCGGCGGATCTCAGACGACTCCATGCTGCAGTGTCCTTTCAGCGGTCCCGTGGTGTCGTGGGGTTTTCCAGCAGGTCGCGGGCGGCCTGCGGGTCGAGGGTGCCGGTGTCGACGCCGAGGGCGACCCGCAGCTCCTGCTCGCGCTCGGCCATGCCCTCGCGGACGACGCCGGCCAGCTCGCGCAGCCCGTCACCGAGCGAGGCCAGCGAGCCGGAGACCCCTTCAGGGGTGAAGGCGTTGGCGGTCTTCGTCACCTTGCGCACGACCAGGACGCCGACCGTGGCACCGAGGGCCACCCAGAACAGCCGTCGCATGCCGGTTCACCGACCCCGACGGCGCGAGCCGCGCCCGGACATGGCCTGTCGGACGCCGTAGCTGAAGGCCGCCACCTTGACCACCGGGGATCCCAGCGTGGCTGCGAACAAAGAGGTGAGCGCCGAGACGTTGGTGGACATCTGGGCCACGTTCGAGGTGATCGTGTCCACCTTGGTCAGCTGCTGGTTGGTGGTGGCCACCGTGGTGGTCACCTCGGTGAGCAGCGGCGTGGTGCCGTCGGAGATGCCGCGCACGGTGAGGCGCGCCTCGTCCAGCACCCGGCCCAGCTTGATCAACGGAATTCCCAGGAACCCCACCAGGATCAGGAACCCGATGGCGAACATGAGCGTGGCGATGTCGCCGACAGACATGTGCTGAACCCTCCCGGCACGGCCAGTTATGAGGGGACCGACCCTATCGCGCGTCGCAGCACGGCGCGGATCCGCGCCAGCCGGGGGCCGATCTCCCGCTCGGCGCCGCGGTCGGTGGGGTGGTAGTAGTCCCTGCCGACCAGCCCGTCGGGCGCGTACTGCTGCTCGGCCACCCCGCGGGGGTCGTCGTGCGGGTAGCGGTAGCCGCGCCCATGGCCCAGCGCCCCGGCACCGGAGTAGTGCGCGTCGCGCAGATGGGCCGGCACGCTGCCGGCCAGGCCCGCCCGGACGTCGCCGATCGCGGCGTCGATCGCCAGGTAGGCCGCGTTCGACTTCGGTGAGGTGGCCAGATGCACCACCGCCTGGGCCAGAATGATTCGCGCCTCCGGCATGCCGATCAGCGCCACCGCCTGGGCCGCCGCGACAGCGGTCTGCAGGGCGGTGGGGTCGGCCAGGCCGATGTCCTCGCTGGCCGAGATCATGATCCGACGGGCGATGAACCGCGGGTCCTCCCCGGCCTCGAGCATCCGAGCCAGATAGTGCAGCGCCGCGTCGACGTCGGAGCCGCGGATCGACTTGATGAACGCGCTGGCCACGTCGTAGTGCTGGTCGCCGGCCCGGTCGTAGCGGACCGCGGCCTGGTCCACCGCCTGCTCGGCCATGGTCAGGGTGATCTCGATCTGGCCGGCGCTCAACGCAGCCCCGGCTGCCGCCTCCAGCGCGGTCAGCGCCCGGCGGGCATCGCCGCCGGCGACCCGGACCAGATGGTCGCGGGTGTCCGACGCCAGGGTCACCGCGCCGTCCAGGCCCCGGGGGTCGCTCAGCGCCCGGTCGAGCAGCGTGGCGATGTCGGCGTCCTCCAGCGAGCGCAGGGTGAGCAGGAGCGATCGCGACAGCAGGGGGGCGACCACGCTGAACGAGGGGTTCTCGGTGGTCGCCGCGACCAGCACCACCCAGCGGTTCTCCACCCCCGGCAGCAGCGCATCCTGCTGGGCCTTGGTGAACCGGTGGATCTCGTCCAGGAACAGCACCGTCTCCCGGCGGTGCAGCTGGGCCAGATCACGGGCCTCCTCCATCACCCGACGCACGTCCTTGACCCCGGCAGTGACCGCGGAGAGCTCCACGAAGCGCCGGCCGGTCGCCCGGGACACCACGTGCGCCAGTGTGGTCTTGCCGGTACCCGGAGGGCCCCAGAGGATCACCGAGCTCGGCCCGGCCCGGCCCGCCTCGCCGTCCGCCAGCCGGCGCAGCGGCGAACCGGTGGCGAGCAGGTGCCCCTGACCGATCAGCTCTTCGACCGAGCGCGGCCTCATCCGTACGGCCAGCGGTGCGAGAGTGCGTGCAGCAGACCCCTGCGACACGTCGTCGGGATCACTGGGGTCGGGGGTGAACAGGTCTGACACGCCTGTCACGCTATCTGCGTGCTGCACTCCCTGGGGCGTCTGATCCACCGCAAGGCCCGGTGGTTCGCCCTGGTCTGGCTGATCCTGGTGACGCTGGGCTTCGCGGCGGCCACCGGGTCCCTGGGCGCTCCCGGCCTGTTCGACCGGCTGCAGAGCAGCGACGCCCCCCAGGTGCCCAGCGAGAGCCGCGAGGGCCAGCGGCTGCTCGACCGGGTGCCGCAGGAGGGCGCATCGGTGATTCTGCTGGCCGAGGGCCTGGACCCGGCCGCGCCGGCCGTCGCCACCAGCGTGGCCACGGCGCGCAAAGGGCTCACCGCACTCGAGAACGTGGCCGGCGTGGCCGATCCGTTCACCCCCCTCCCGGACATGCCGGCAGGGGAGCCGTCACCGTTCGTCTCCACCGACGGCCGGGCCGTCATGGTCTCGGTGTCTCTGGACGCCGGCCTCACCCCCGCCGCACGCGACGCGACCATCGCCACCGTCGAGGAGCACCTGCTCCGGCTCGGACAGGCGCTGCGCACCACCGAAGACGCCAGGGTGACCGTCGGCGGCATGACCCAGCTGATCGCGGAGATCAACGAGCGGGTCGAGACCGACCTGCGCGCGGGTGAGGTGATCGCGCTCCCGCTGAGCCTGGGAGTCATGGTGCTGGTCTTCGGCGGCCTGCTCGCGGCCGGTCTGCCGATCCTGGGCGCGATCGCCTCCATCGCCGGGGCGCTGGCCTGCCTGCTGGGGTTCTCCTACCTGGTCGACCTCGAGGCCAGTGTGCCGAGCGTGGTCAGCGTGCTCGGCCTGGGGCTGTGCATCGACTACGGCCTGCTGCTGGTGAGCCGGTTCCGCGAGGAGGTGCGCCGCCTGCACGAGGTGGACGGTCGGCACCGGGACGCCCCGCCGACCGAGCAGGCGTTGCAGGAGGCTCTGGTGCGCACTCTCGGCACCGCCGGACGCACCGTGCTGTTCAGCGCGATCACGGTGGCGATCAGCCTGGCCGGACTGCTGCTGTTCCGCGCCTCGATCCTGCGCGCCGTCGGTGCCGCCGGGGTGAGCGTGGTGGTGGTCGCCGCGCTGGTCGCGCTGACCCTGGTCCCGGCGCTGCTCGCCCTGGCCGGCGACCGCATCATCCGGCCGGGGATCACTCACCGCCTGCCCCTGATCCGCCGGTTCGCCCGGCGCCTGGGTGATGTCGCGCCGGTCGACGGGGCCTTCTCCCGGCTGGCAGCGGGCGTGCAGCGGCGGCCGCTGCTCACCCTGCTCGGCTGCCTGGCGGTGCTCGCACTGGCGGCCTGGCCGGTGCTGCGGATCGACCTGGTCAGTTCCGGGACGGCGATCCTGCCCACGAGTTCGCCGCAGCGTTCCCTCTTCGACACCCTGGAGGAGAAGTTCCCCGCCACCACGATCGCCCCGATCCGGGTGGTCAGCCGGGCCGAGCCCGCCCAGCTCGAGCAGTGGGGAGCCACCGTGGCCGGGATCGAGGGCGTGGCCGCGGTGGACCCGGTGCGCAGCGTGGGCGAGGGCGCCGACCGGCTCTCCGTGCTCGGGGTGCGCACGACGGGCAATCCCGACCTCGGCGAGGGCCGGGCCGTGGTGGATCGGCTGCGCCAGGCCCAGCCGGCCTTCCCGATCTGGGTCACCGGCTTCACCGCCCAGGTCGACGACTACCTGCTGGACATCCGGCAGCGAGCACCGCTGGCGATCGGCGTCGTCGTGGCTGCCACCTTCCTGCTGCTGTTCCTGATGACCGGTTCGGTGCTGGTGCCGCTCAAGGCACTGATCATGAACACGGTCTCGCTCGGCGCCTCGTTCGGGGTGCTGGTCTGGGTGTTCCAGCACGGCCACCTGGAGTCGCTGCTGAACTTCACCTCCAACGGCGGCGTCGACCAGACCATCCCCCCGCTCGCGCTCGCCTTCGCCTTCGGGCTCTCGATGGACTACGAGGTGTTCCTGCTCTCGCGGATCAAGGAGACCCGCGACACCCTCATTGCGGCCGGCGGCGAACCGGGCGCGATCGGCCTGACCCGGCGCCGCCGGCACGCGTCGGGCCGATCGGAGGGCGCGAACGACCTCGCCGTCCGGTACGGGCTGCAGCGCTCGGGCCGGATCATCACTTCGGCCGCCCTGATCGTGGTGATCGTCTTCGCCGGCTTCATCGCCGGAGACCTGTTGATCATCAAGCAGATGGGTGTCGGGCTGGCGGTGGCGGTCGCCGTCGACGCAACCATCGTGCGGATGCTGCTGGTGCCGGCCACGATGACCCTGCTCGGAGAGTGGAACTGGTGGGCCCCGGCCCCACTGCGCCGGCTGCACGACCGGTTCGGCCTGCGCGAGGAGTAGGGCCCACCACCGGTCCTAGATGAACATCACCTGCGCGCCCTTGGTCATCTCGATGAAGTCGGCGGCGGTGATGATGCCCTCGACGTCGTCACGCAGGTCCTTCTCGGTGACCTTGAACATGTCGGCGCTCAGCTTGCACGCCCACAGGTGGCCTCCGGCGGCGGTGATCAGGTCGAGGAACTCCGGTACGTCGGGCACGTCGAGCTCGGCCATCTGCTTCTTCAGCATCTTCGTCGCCACGCCGGTCATCGCCGGGGCCAGCGCCTGCGGCATGTGCAGATCGCTCCCGGGCAGGTGCATCGCAGCGTTGCCCGCGGGGCTGAACTGCAGGTGGTCCGCCCGGGACTTAATGATCATGTCGAAGCCCCAGAAGGTGAAGAACAGGTGCGTCTCGATGCCTTCGCCCAGGGCGGCGTTGCCCAGGATCAGGCCAGGGTAGGCCATGTCCAGGTTGCCCTTGGAGCAGATGAAGGCCATCTTGCGGTCGTCGTCGTCATCGTCGTCGAACGACGGGACGATCGGGCTGGTGTCGGTACTCACGGCGGTGTCTCCTTGCAGCAGTGGGGTTTTCGGGCGAGTCACACGCAGCCGTGCGGCTTGGGGACTCCGGCGATATAGGACATCTTCTTGCCGGGCTTCTTCGGGAACAGCACGAACTGCTCCTTGATCGGGATGCCGGCGACCTGCTGCACCCGGCGCGTGGTGGGTGTCTCCCCCTGGGACTTGAAGTCCTCGCGCAGAAACCGGATCACGGCCCAGTGCGCGTCGGTGAGGTCGACGCCGATGTTGGCGGCGAGCACCGTGGCCAGGTCCTCGTCCCACTCGTCGTACTCGGTGAGGAAACCTTCCTCGTTGACGTGGACCGACTTGCCGTTGAGCGTGGTGACGGGCATCGAACTCAATCCTTCTTCTGGTGGGAGGGGGCGGGGGCGGCTGCGCCGAAATCGCGCAGCACGGTGAGGGCGCGGGCCAGGCCCCGGCGGACCTGCGGGTCACGCAGCTGCCGCAGCAGGGCGAGGGTGGACGGCGGCGGGCCGTCGTCCATCTCCTGCACATCCAGGGCGGTGCGGCTCAGGAACTGCATGACTTCGGGCTGGGTCATCTGCTTGACCGTGTTCAGGATCAGCACCACGTTGTCGCCCAGGGACTTCAGATCCTCCTCGCCGAAGGAGCCGGCCACCTGGTCGACGATCTGGACTCCGCCGCGGGCGAGGGTGAAGTAGCCCTTGGACTCGGCCAGCGCCAGCCCGTTGGAGACCGCCCCGACGCCGGCGCCGGTCAGCGAGGTGACCTCGTGCACCAGCTCGGTCGCCGGTGCCACGGCGGACAGCAACGACTCGAGCTGGGGCAGGGTGCGCGCCGCGCTGCGGGCGAACCGCACCAAGTCCTCGACCGTGACGTCGGCGCTGAGGTCCTCCAGCTCACGTGACGCCACGGTCATCGCGCCCTGGGCCACCGGCATCAGCTCGTGGGTCAGTTCCTTCCAGCGCTCCCGATCGGCCCGATCGGCGGCCATCTGCTCGGCCAGGGCCGCCAGCTGGCTCTCGATCCGGTCGAGCTGGCCCTGCTCGGCGGTGGACATCACACGTCCTCCCGCATCTTCCCGGCCATCGACATCAGCGCGGGGACCGGCAGTTCCTTGCCCGGCAGCAGGATGTTCCAGTAGATCCAGCGGAACATCACCTTGCCCCAGTGGTTCATCTCGGTCTCCTTCAGCAGGCTGAAGGGCCCGATCCCCGGCAGTGGGTACTTGCCCGGCAGGGGCTCGGTCTCGTAGTTGAAGTCGATCAGCAGGCCCTTGCCGTGGCCGGTCTCGATGAAGCAGTTGGCGTGACCGTCGAACTTGTGGGTCATCTGCAGGCCCTGCACGTGCCGCAGGAAGTTCTCCGGGAACAGATCCATCGCGAAGTGGGCCACCGAGCCGGCCTTGGATGCGGGGATGTCGGAGGCGTCGCCGATCGCGAAGACGTTGGCGTACTTCTTCGAGAGCAGCGTCTCCTTGTCCACCGCGACGTAGTTGAGGTCGTTGCCGAGCCCGGAGCGGGCGATCATGTCCGAGCCCATGTTGATCGGCACGGTGACCAGCAGGTCGAAGGGGATCTCCCGCTCGTCGTAGGAGATCAGGGTCTTCGCCTCGGGGTCGATCCGCTCGAGCATGAAGTCGGCCTCCAGCGCGACCTTGCGCTCGTCGAGCATGTCGCCCAGGTACTTGCTGGAGACCGGCTTGGTGAAGGCGCCCTCCAGCGGTGTCACGTAGGTGATCTCGACCTGATCGCGCATGCCCTGCTCGGCGAAGAACGCGTCGGCCAGGAAGGTGAACTCCAGCGGGGCCACCGGACACTTGATCGGCATCTCGGTGATGTGGACGACGAGCCGCCCGCCCTGCCAGCCGCGCAGTTTCTCGGCCAGGGCGACCGCACCCTCGTAGGTGTAGAACTCGTGGATGCTCTTGCGGAACTCGCCCTCGTCCATGCCGGGGGTCTGGTCCGGGCGGGGTGTGGTGCCGGTGGCGATGATCAGGTAGTCGTAGTCCAGCCTGGTGCCGTCGGTGAGCAGCACGTGGTTCTCGTCGGCGACGATCCGCTCGACGGCGGTGGTCACCAGGTCGACCCCGCTGGGCAGGAACCGCTTGCGGGGCTTGGTCACCTCGTCGGGGCGGTAGATCCCGAACGGGATGAACAGGTACCCCGGCTGGTAGTAGTGCGTGTCGTCAGGGTCGACGACGGTGATCTTCCACTCCTGCGCCGACAGCCTCGGCCGCAGCTTGTTGACCGCCATCGTGCCCGCCGTGCCGGCACCGAGAACCAGCAACCGCCTCATCGTTTCTACCATCCTCTACTGGGTGCTCCCCCGCGGCTCCCGCCGAGCCCGGGCGTCCACCCGGGACAGCGCGGCGGCCACACGGGGCAGCGCTTCCAAGACCCGGCGGCGCTGTTCGCCGTCCAGGTGGTACAGATCCGGATTCTCGTTCCCGTCCGGGGCGATCCCGCCCGCGAGCACCATGCCGACCAGCTCCGAGCCGGAACGGATGAAGGCGCGTGCGCACTGGAACCCGAGCTCGCCGGTATGGAACTGCGGCGCGAAGTGCGGGTCGTCGGCGAGCTGCTGCCATTCCGAGGTGCAGGCATCGAGCAGATGCGGGTCGTCGAGCCGGTCGGCGAACCAGGGGCAGGGGTTGGTCACCTCGATCACGGGCCGGCCGTCCATGTCGGTGACCACCATCATCACGCCGAGCAGTTCGGCGGCGACCTGGCTCACCGAGGCGGCGACCTCGGGCGTGGGGCGGGCCGCCGATGCGCGGTCTTGGAGGTGAGCACTTCCGTTGCGCAGGCCCTCGCCCGCCGGACGCGCCTCACGTGCCACGTCGTTCGCGGAGGCCTCCAGGGTGCCGTTCAGCAGCGACTCGATCTGGGCCGCCGGGAACCGCCACTGCCGGCCGACCTTGATCGCGGGAAGGCGGCCGTCCTCGGCCATCCGGTACACGGTGGAGCGGTCGACATGCAGCATGGTCTGCACCTGCCGCGCGCTCAGCAGTGCCTTTTCTGCTGCACTCTGCCGACTCTGCATACTCTGCACACTAGGAATGGCAGCGCAGCAGCGGGCGGGTAGTTGGTCCCGCCGCACTCACCTCAGCCCGTGAGCCCCGTCACGACCAACTCGCCCACCTCCACGCGAACCGGGCACGTGGTGACCGCTGGGGACACTCCGGCCCTCCCGGTGGTGGGGCACGAGCCAGGAGTGGTCAGCTCTGGGGGCAACACTCCGGGGGCCTGCCCGAGACCTCACCACTCCTGAGGGTTGCCCGCCAGGTGGTGGGGAACAGCTAGCTCGCGGGCGGGGCGTCGACGCCGGCTTCCTTGCGCTGCTCGGGGGTGATCGGCGCAGGGGCCCCGGTCAGCGGGTCGTGGCCGCCTCCGGACTTCGGGAAGGCGATCACATCGCGGATCGAGTCCAGGCCGGTCAGCAGCATCACGACCCGGTCCCAACCGAAGGCGATCCCACCGTGCGGCGGCGCACCGAACTTGAACGCCTCGAGCAGGAAGCCGAACTTCTCCTGCGCCTGCTCGGGCGTGATGCCCATCAGGGCGAACACCCGCTCCTGCACGTCCCGCCGATGGATACGGATCGACCCGCCGCCGATCTCGTTGCCGTTGCAGACGATGTCGTAGGCGTAGGCGAGCGCGTTGCCGGGGTCGGACTCGAAGCCGTCCAGCCACTCCGGCTTGGGCGAGGTGAACGCGTGATGCACCGCCGTCCAGGCGCCCGAGCCGACCGCCACGTCACCGCTCGCGGTCGCCTTCGCGCTCGGCTCGAACAGCGGCGCGTCCACCACCCACACGAATGACCACGCGGAGGCATCGATCAGGCCGACCCGGCGGGCCACCTCCTGGCGTGCCGCACCGAGCAGGGCCCGGGACGGCGTGGACGCGCCGGCGGCGAAGAAGACGCAGTCCCCCGGTGCTGCCCCGACGTGTGCGGCGAGACCGGCCAGTTCGGCGTCCGACAGGTTCTTGGCCACCGGGCCGGACAGCGTGCCGTCCTCGCCGACCAGCACGTACGCGAGACCGCGCGCGCCCCGCTGCTTGGCCCAGTCCTGCCACGCGTCCAGGGTCTTGCGCGGCTGCCCGGCCCCGCCCGGCATCACCACGGCCCCGACGTACTCGGCCTGGAAGACCCGGAACGGGGTCTGCGCGAAGTACTCGGTGCAGTCGGTGAGTTCGAGACCGTAGCGCAGGTCGGGCTTGTCACTGCCGTACCGGGCCATCGCCTCGGCGTAGGTCATCCGCGGGATCGGCAGCGCGATCTCGTGCCCGATCAGGCGCCACAGCGCGACCAGCACCTGCTCGGCCAGCGCGATCACGTCGTCCTGCTCCACGAAGGACATCTCGATGTCGAGCTGGGTGAACTCCGGCTGCCGGTCGGCGCGGAAGTCCTCGTCCCGGTAGCAGCGGGCGATCTGGAAGTAGCGCTCCATGCCGGCCACCATCAGCAGCTGCTTGAACAGCTGCGGGCTCTGCGGCAGCGCATACCAGGAGCCGGGCGCAAGCCTGGCCGGCACCACGAAGTCGCGGGCGCCCTCGGGGGTCGAGCGGGTCAGCGTCGGGGTCTCGATCTCGACGAAGTCGTTGTAGTGCAGCACCTCTCGCGCGGCCCGGTTGACCTCGCTGCGCAGCCGCAGTGCCGCCGCCTGACGCGGCCGGCGCAGGTCCAGGTAGCGGTGGCGCAGCCGCGCCTCCTCGCCCACCTCGATGTGCTCGTCGATCTGGAACGGCAGCGGGGCGGCGTCGTTCAGCACCTCGACGTCCTTGGCCATCACCTCGATCTCGCCGGTGGCCAGGGCCGGGTTCTCCTTGCCCTCCAGACGCCTGCTCACCTCACCGGTCACCCGCAGGCAGGACTCCGGCCGCAGCCCCGCCGCGATCGACTCGTCGCGCACCACCACCTGCGCCACGCCCGAGGCGTCCCGCAGGTCGATGAAGGCCACCCCGCCGTGATCGCGCCGACGGGCCACCCAGCCGGTGAGCGTCACGGTCTGTCCGGCGTGTCCGGCTCGCAGCGAGCCGGCCTGATGGGTGCGAAGCACGGAAACGGATCCCTTCGGGTACAGACGATCCTGCAGACCGTCGGAGTCCGTCGATCCTACGCGGGCTGCTACCAGCGGTCGTGCACGTGCTCGCGGATGGAGGCGTCGTAGACCCGGCGGACACCGTCCAGGTGCTCGGCGGTCAAGGGGGGCAACTCGGCCGCCTCGGCGTTGAACCGGGACTGGCGGGCGGTGCGCGCACCGGGGATCACCACACTGACCCCGGGCTGGTCGACCAGCCAGCGCAGCGCGAACGCCGCCATGGACACCCCGGCGGGCACCACCTTGGACAGCTCGCGGGCCGCCTCGACGCCGACCTCGAACGGCACGCCGGAGAAGGTCTCACCCACGTCGAACGCCTCGCCGTGCCGGTTGTAGGTGCGGTGGTCGTCCGGCCCGAAGGTGGTGGTGACGTCGTAGCGGCCGGAGAGCAGACCGCTGGCCAGCGGTACCCGGGCGATGATCCCGACGCCGGCCTCCCGCGCGGCCGGCAGCACGGCGTCCAACGGCTTGAGCCGGAAGGCGTTCAGGATGATCTGGATCGTGGCCACGTTCGGCCGGGCGATCGCCGCCAATGCCTCCGCGCAGGTCTCCACCGAGACCCCGTACGCAGAGATCGATCCTGCGGCGACCAGGCCGTCGAGGGCGTCGAACACCGCATCGCGGGAGTAGACCTCCGGCGGCGGGCAGTGCAGCTGGACCAGGTCGAGGGTGTCCATCCGCAGATTGGTGCGGCTGCGGTCGATCCAGGCCCTGAGGTTGGCGGCGGTGAAGGAGTCGGCAACGTGCGGGTCGGCGCGCCGGCCGACCTTGGTGGCGACCATCACCTCGATATCCGGACGGACCGCCCGGAACCGGGCGATCAGCTGCTCACTGCGCCCGTCGCCGTAGACGTCGGCAGTGTCGAAGAGGCTCGCTCCGGCATTGACGGCGGCGTCCAGGATGGCCAGCGCATCGCGCTCCTCGACGTGACCCCAGTCGGCACCCAGCTGCCAGCAGCCGAGCCCGATCACCCCTACCTCACGGCCGGTACGGCCGAGTGTGCGGTTCTCCACAGGCGTCACCATAGAGCCCTGACCTGCTCGGCAAGGTCAAGTCGGGGCAGAGCCGCGCCGACAAAGACCCGTGCTCACCCTCGACGCCCGTTCCCGCATGCGTGCCGCACTGGCCTTCGACATCGTGCTGTTCTTCGCCGCCTGCCCCACTTGCGGCGGCGAGGCGGAGTGGATGCAGCAGCGCGAGGACACCCGACTGCGCACCCAGATCACCTGCGCGACGCCCTACTGCCTGCCCTGATCCCTACGCCTTCCTCCTCCCTACTCAGGGAGATCTGCCCCGGACACCACGATCTGGGGCGTCAGGTCCGCCGGCGGAGGCATCCAGGCCGCCGGGTCGGCGTCCACCTGCTCACCGCTGCGGATGTCCTTGACCTGGTTGCCGTCCTCGGTGAGGAACCACACATACGGGATACCGCGCCGGTCGGCGTAGCGGATCTGCTTGCCGAACTTCTCCGCGGACGGCGACACCTCGGCCGCGATCCCCCGCTCGCGCAGCGCCTGGGCCACCCGCGCGCTGTCGGCCCGTCGGGCGTCGTCGGTGAGCGCCACCAGGACACAGGTAGGCACGCTGCGGCTGGCCTTCAGCATCCCGCGGGAGAACAGCGGGCCCAGGGTGCGGGTCACCCCGAAGGAGATGCCGACACCTGGGTAGGTGGTCGACCCGCTCGTGGCCAGCGACTCGTACCGCCCGCCCGAGCACACCGACCCCAGGTGCTCCAGACCGTCCATCCGGGTCTCGTAGACCGTGCCCGTGTAGTAGTCCAGTCCCCTGGCGACCCGCAGGTCGGCGGTGATCGTGACCCGCTCCGAGCGCAGCTGAGCGGCCCCCTCCACCACCGCGACCAGTTCCTCCAGACCCTGCTCGAGCAGGTTGTCCTTCACCCCGAGCGCCTGCACCCGCTCGGCGAAGGAGGTGTCCGAGCTGGCGATGGAGGCCAGGTCGAGGCAGGCCTTCGCCTGCGTGGCGGACAGGCCGGCCGTGGTCGCCAGCAGCTCCGCCACGGCACCCGGGGGGATCTTGTCGAGCTTGTCCACGGCACGCATCACGGCCGGGATGTCCGTGGCGCCCAGCCCGCGGTAGAAGCCCTCGATCAGCCGCCGGTTGTTCAGCTGCAGCCGCAGCGGCGGCAGCGGCAACGCGGAGAGCGCCTCGGTCATCACCTGGGCGATCTCGACGTCGACGTGGAACGGCAGCTCGCCCACCCCGACCACATCGATGTCGGCCTGGCAGAACTCGCGGTAGCGCCCCTCCTGCGGACGCTCACCGCGCCACACCTTCTGGATCTGGTACCGCCGGAACGGGAAGGCCAGCTTGCCCGCGTTCTCCAGGACGTAGCGGGCGAACGGAACGGTCAGGTCGAAGTGCAGCCCGAGACCGGCGGCCTCGCCCTCCTCGGCGTGCAGCCGGCGCAGGACGTAGACCTCCTTGTCGATCTCGCCCTTGCGCAGCAGTTCCTCGAGCGGCTCGGCGGCACGGGTCTCGATCGGGGCGTACCCCCAGGACTCGAAGGTACGGCGCAGGGTGTCGATCACCTGCTGCTCGACGATGCGCTGGCCGGGCAGCCACTCGGGGAAACCGGACAGCGGAGCGGGCTTGGCCACGTCTCAGCCTCTCGCGTCGGACAGATAGGGGTTGGTCGCCCGTTCCCGGGCGATCGTGGTGGCCGGGCCGTGCCCGGGCAGCACCAGGGCGCCGTCCGGCTGGGTGAGCACCTTCTCGCGCAGCGATCGCATCATCGCGGCGTGGTCGCCACCGGGCAGGTCGGTGCGCCCGATGCTGCCGGCGAACAACACGTCGCCGCTGACCAGGGTCGAGGTCAGCGCCGCGGCCGGCCCGCCCGACACACCGTCGGGCACGGCGTCGAAGGAGAACATCACCGATCCCTCGGTGTGTCCGGGGGCGTGGATCACGGTGAGGTCCAGCCCGGCGATGGCGAGCGTGTCGGTGTCGCCTACCAGCAGCACCTCACTCGGCTCGACCCAGGTCGAGGCCTTGCCGAACTGCTGCTCGAGCATCGCCACCAGTTCGCGGTCCAGGGTGCGCAGCGGGTCCTCGAGCCGGTAGCGGTCGTCGGTGTGGATCACCGCCGGCACGTCGTGCGTGGTGCAGACCGGGGTGACCGAGTACACGTGGTCGGCGTGTCCGTGGGTGAGCAGCACCGCTGCGGGGCGCAGCCGGTTCTCGGCGAGCACCTCGCTCAACGTGTCCAGGACGCCGATCCCGGGGTCCACCACGAGGCACTCCTGCCCGGCGGAGGGCGCCATCACGTAGCAGTTGGTGCCGAAGGCAGCAGCGGGGAATCCGATCACAAGCACCCCGTGAGCCTACCGAGGCGCCGCATGCGGGGGCCGCCTCGCCCTACACTTGGCGCCGCCGACACCGCAGGGGTGCGGCAGGGCCGACGCAGGGAGGGTGTGCGTGTCGCCCAACAGCCGTGAGCGGGAGTACGCGAGGCGCCGGTACGACAAGTGGCAGGGCCGGCAGATCACGAAGGCACAGCAGCACCGCGAGGCACGCCGTCGCGCCGTGCTCGCCGTCGGCGCCGTGGCCGTGGTGCTGGCCGTCGTCGCCGCAGTGCTGATCTACGGTCCTGACCGGTCCTCCTCGACCACGGCGGCGGCCACGCCCTCGGGCAGTGGGGGTGCGTCGGCCGATCCGAACAGCCCCTGCGCGACGCCGTCCGAGGCCCTGCCCTCGCCGAGCACCTACCCGAGCGCCCCACCGGCCTCCTTGGCGGAGAACAAGACCTGGAACTTCGCGGTCGAGACCACCTGCGGCCCGATCGGGATCAGGCTGGACGGCGCGAAGGCGCCGCAGGCGGTGGCGAGCACGATCTTCCTGGCGCAGAAAGGGTTCTGGGACAACACTCGCTGCCATCGGCTCACCACGGAGGGCATCTTCGTGTTGCAGTGCGGTGACCCGGAGGGCACCGGCGGCGGCGGACCGGGGTACAGCTACGGTCCGGTCGAGAATGCCCCGGCCGACAACGTCTACCCCGCCGGCACGGTGGCGATGGCGCGGCAGGGCAGCAAGGGCGACAGCATGGGCAGCCAGTTCTTCCTGGTCTACAAGGACTCGACCATCCCCAGCGACAACGCCGGTGGGTACTCCGTGGTGGGCAGGATCGTGGGTGGTCTGGACACGGTGGAGAAGGTCGCGGCCGGCGGGGTGCTCGGCGGTGGCACCGACGGGGCTCCGGCCCGTGCGGTGAACATCACCAGCACGACGATCAGCTGAGGTGTGGCGGGACTCGAGGAAGCGTGACGGTGTGAGCGCAGAGCAGTGGGGCCGAGTGGACCCGGACGGCACGGTGTGGGTACGCCTGGCCGACGGTGAACGGGCCGTCGGCTCCTATCCCGGCGCCACGCCGGAGGACGCCCTGGCCTACTTCGTGCGCAAGTACGACGACCTGGCGGCCCAGGTCTCCCTGCTGGAGCAGCGGATCGCCGCCGGGCACGTCTCCGGCTCCGCGGCGCAGTCGGCGATCTCCAAGCTCGAGGAAGCGATCACCGACGCCCATGCCGTGGGCGATCTGCCCGGCCTCTCCGCAAGGCTCGTTGCGCTCGGTCCGGTGGCGCAGAAGCGCCGTCAGGAGGCCGAGGCGGCGCGCGCCGAGGCCAAGGTGGCGGCGGCCGCGGTGCGGGCGGCGCTGGTGGAGGAGGCCGAGGCGCTGGCGGCGGTGGATGCCGAGCGGTTGCCCTGGAAGACCTCGGGCGACCGGCTGCGCGAGCTGTTCGAGACCTGGAAGCAGCTGCAGCGCGACTCCCGGCTGGACAAGCACACCGAGGACGAGCTGTGGAAGCGGTTCAGCCACGCCCGGACCACCTTCGACCGCAAGCGTCGCCAGCACTTCGGGGCCCTGGACGAGCAGCGGGCCACGGCCCGCGCGGCCAAGGAGGCCATCGTGGCCGAGGCCGAGGCCCTCTCGGCCAGCACCGACTGGGCGGCGGGGGCCACCGGCTTCCGCGACCTGATGGCGCGCTGGAAGGCGAGCCCTCGGGGCGGGCGGCGCGACGAGGACCAGCTGTGGGGCCGGTTCCGGGCCGCGCAGGACACGTTCTTCGCCGCCCGCAACGCCGCCGTCAGCGAGGCGGACACCGAGCTGCGGGCCAACCTCGAGGCGAAGCTGGCCCTGCTCACCGAGGCCGAGTCGTTGCTGCCGGTGAAGGACCTGGCCGCCGCCCGCACGGCGCTGCGCGAACTTCAGGACCGCTGGGATGTGGCCGGCAAGGTGCCACGCGCCGACGTCGGCCGGGTGGAGGGGCGCCTGCGTGCGGTCGAACAGGCGATCCGGGACACCGAGCAGGCCCGCTTCACGCGCAGCAACCCGCAGGCCCGGGCGCGGGCGCAGGACGCCGTGGAACAGCTGGAGTCGACCATCGCCACCCTGCAGGCGCGCCGGGACAAGGCGGTGACGGCGGGCAACGACAAGGCGGTCGCCGAGGCTGACTCGGCCATCGCCGCCCGCCAGGAGTGGCTGGCCCAGGCCCAGGCCGCGCTCGCCGAGTTCGGCGGCTGACCCACCTCTCGCGACATCGGTGCCACGTCGTGATCGTCGGGAGATCGCTCACTACTCGCAACGTCACGGACGTTGCGTCCACAACGGGACCGGTGCGCCCCGTCGTCCACAGGGCGGCCGCTCGGGACGGCGGGAGGGGCGCAGGTACGGGGATGCTGTGCCCATGACCGCTCTTCTGCTCCTCGACGACGCCACCGGCTTCCGCACCGTCACCGAGACCCCGGCCGAGGTCTCCCGGCTGGTCGGCCAGGGCCTGCTGCGGCCCCTGGCGGGCCAGGTGCATGTCGGCGCACACACGCCGGACACCGAACCACTGCGGGCCCGCAGTGTATTGCTGGCCCTCGCTCCACCGGGCGGGCTGCGCCCGGTCGGCACGGTCGCCGGCGGGGTGGTCGGCTTCCGCACCGCCGCCTGGGTGCACACCGGGGGGCCGATCGCCGTCGGCGAGCCGATCGACCTGATCATTCCCCCGAGCAGCACCCGCCCGCGCCGGGGCCGGCTGCGCCTGCACGAGCACCGGATCGCCCCGCGCGACGTGCAGACCGTCGCCGGGCTGCGGATCACCAGTCCGGTGCGCACCGCGGCAGATCTGGCCCGCAGCGTCCCCCCGGCTCAGGTCGCCGGCCAGCTCGATCGGCTGCGTCGCAGCTGCGGGGTGAGCGTGCTCGACATCCTGGAGCAGCTCGAAGGGATGACCCGTTGCCGGGGTGTGGCGCGAGCGCGCGACCTGGCGCTGACCTGGGCCACTTCGGTGGCCTCAGCTCCGCTTGTGTGAGCCGCCGGTGATCCGGTACGCGTCCACGACGCCCTCGACCTTGCGGACGGCGTTCATCACGTGGTCGAGGTGGGCTGGGTCACCCATCTCGAAGGTGAACTTGGAGATCGCCATCCGGTCGCCTCCGGTGCTGACCGTGGCGGCGAGAATGTTGAGGTGGTTGTCCGACAGGACCCGGGTGATGTCGGCCAGCAGCCGGTTACGGTCGAGCGCCTCGACCTGGATCTGGACCAGGAAGAGGCTGCCCGAGGTGGGCGACCATTCCACCTCGACGATCCGCTCCGGCTCGGCCCGGAGACCGGACACGTTCACGCAGTCGGAGTGGTGCACCGACACCCCGTTGCCCCGGGTGACGAACCCGATGATCGGGTCACCAGGCACCGGCGTGCAGCACCGGGCCAGCTTGACCCACAGGTCCTCGACGCCGCGCACGATCACACCGGGGTCACCGAGCCGGGTCCGCCGGGCCCGGCTCGGGGTGGCCGCCTCGGCCAGGTCCTCCTCGGCGCCCTCCTCCCCACCCAGGGAGTGCACCAGCCGGGAGACCACGCTGGCTGCGGCGATGTGCCCCTCGCCCACCGCCGCGTAAAGGGCAGAGACGTCGGCGTAGCGCAGCTCCTGGGCCAGCGCGACCAGGGTCTCGTGGCTGAGCAGGCGCTGGATCGGCAGGTTCTGCTTGCGCATCGACTTGGCGAGCGCGTCCTTGCCCTGCTCGATCGCCTCCTCGCGCCGCTCCTTGGAGAACCACTGCCGGATCTTGTTGCGCGCGCGGGGGCTGCGCACGAAGGTGAGCCAGTCCCGGCTCGGGCCGGCGCCGTCCGCCTTGGAGGTGAACACCTCGACCACGTCGCCGTTGTCGAGCATGCTCTCCAGCGGCACCAGCCGTCCGTTGACCCGCGCCCCCATGCAGCGGTGACCGACCTCGGTGTGCACCGCGTAGGCGAAGTCGACCGGGGTCGAGCCCGAGGGCAGGGCCACCACGTCGCCCTTGGGCGTGAAGACGTAGACCTCCTGCGCGTTGATCTCGAAGCGCAGCGAGTCGAGGAACTCCCCCGGGTCCGAGGTCTCCCGCTGCCACTCCAGCAGCTGGCGCAGCCAGACCATGTCGTTGGCGCCGCCGTCGGCGTCCCGCCCGATCCGGTTCGGATCGTCCTTGTACTTCCAGTGCGCGGCCACGCCGTACTCGGCCCGGCGGTGCATCTGGTGGGTGCGGATCTGGATCTCGACCGGCTTGCCCTCGGGACCGATCACCGTGGTGTGCAGCGACTGGTACATGTTGAACTTGGGCATCGCGATGTAGTCCTTGAACCGCCCTGGCACCGGGTTCCAGCGGGCGTGCAGGGCACCGAGCACCGCGTAGCAGTCGCGCACCGACTCGACCAGCACCCGAACCCCGACCAGGTCGTAGATGTCGGCGAAGTCGCGGCCTCGCACGATCATCTTCTGGTAGACGGAGTAGTAGTGCTTCGGCCGGCCGGTCACCATGGCCTTGATCTTGGCGGCCCGGAGATCGGCGCTGACCTGCTCGCGTACCTGGGCCAGGTAGTCCTCCCGGGCAGGCGCCCGCTCGGCCACCAGCCTGACGATCTCGTCGTAGACCTTGGGGTACAGGGTGGCGAAGGAGAGGTCCTCCAGCTCCCACTTGATCGTGTTCATGCCCAGCCGATGGGCCAGCGGGGCGTAGATCTCCAGCGTCTCGCGTGACTTGCGTTCGGCCGAGGCCTGCGGCACGTAGCGCCAGGTGCGCGCATTGTGCAGCCGGTCGGCGAGCTTGATCACCAGGACCCGGATGTCGCGGGACATCGCGACGACCATCTTGCGGACGGTCTCGGCCTGTGCGGCATCGCCGTAGACCACCTTGTCGAGCTTGGTCACCCCGTCGACCAGCATCGCGACCTCGTCGCCGAAGTCCTTGCGCAGCGCGTCGAGGGTGTAGTCGGTGTCCTCGACGGTGTCGTGCAGCAGGGCGGCCGCCAGCGTAGGCGGGGTCATCCCCAACTCCGCCAGGATCGAGGCCACTGCCACCGGGTGGGTGATGTAGGGGTCGCCGCTCTTGCGCTTCTGCCCGGCATGGGCCCGCGCCGCGGCGTCGAACGCGCGCTCGATCACCGACAGATCGGCTTTGGGGTGGGTCACCCGCACCGTGCGCAGCAGGGGATCGAGCAGAGGTGAGGTGCTCGACCCACGCCCGGAGCCGAAGCGGGCGATCCGGGACAGCACCCGACTGGTCGTCGGGAGCGCCTCGCTGCCCGCGACCTGCCGGTGGCGGGGCTGGGCGTTCGGGGCCGCGGCGTCCGCAGGCGCAGGGTCGTCGGCGACGATGCCCGTCGCCCCAGGAACCGTGTCCTCCGCCATTGGTCGAGTGTAGATCAGACCGTCAGCAGCGCCCGGACCCCACGACCGTCCAGACGGGCGCGCCCGCCCAGCGCCGCGATCTCCATCAGCACGGCGACCTCGGCCACCACCCCGCCGAGCTGCCCGACAAGGTCACATGCCGCCTGCGCCGTGCCCCCGGTGGCGAGGACGTCGTCCAGCACCAGCACCCGCTGACCGGGCGAGACGCCGTCCGCGTGCACCTCGATCTCGGACTGGCCGTACTCGAGGTCGTAGGCGGCACCCACCGTGTCGTGCGGAAGCTTGCCCTGCTTGCGGATCGGCACGAACCCCACCCCGAGTGCGACCGCGACCGGCGCCGCCAGGATGAATCCGCGCGCCTCGATGCCGACCACGACGTCGATGCCGGAGCCGGCCGGTGCGCCACGGAACGGCGCGGCGAACGCCTCCACCACGCGGGCGAAGGCCGGGCCGTCGGCCAGCAACGGGGTGATGTCGCGGAACAGGATGCCCGGCTTGGGGTAGTCCGGGATGTCCCGGATCAGGGCAAGCATCTCCGACGCCGGGATCGGGCCGGTCATCGGCCCTTGCGCTTCGGCTGCTGGCGCTGTCCGGTGGTCGGGGGCATGACGCTCGCCGCCGCGGAGGCTGCCGCGGCCACCGGCTCACCCTGGCCCTCGGCCGCCGCATCAGCGCCGGAGGCCCGCCGCCGCCGCACCCGCTCGGCCTGGGCCTTCATCGCCGGCTCCCGCTCACGCAACTGCACCAGCAGTGGCGTGGCAATGAAGATCGAGGAGTAGGTGCCCGCGGCGATGCCGACGAACAGCGACAGCGCGATGTCCTTCAGGGTGCCCGCGCCGAGCAGGAACGCGCCGATGAACAGGATGGCGGCGACCGGCAGCAGGGCCACCACCGAGGTGTTGATCGACCGGACCAGGGTCTGGTTGATCGCCAGGTTGGCGGCCTCGCCGAAGGTGCGCTTGGTCGAGGTGACGACGTGGTCGGTGTTCTCGCGCACCTTGTCGAAGACCACGACCGTGTCGTACAGCGAGTAGCCGAGGATGGTCAGGAAGCCGATCACCGAGGCCGGGGAGACCTCGAACCCGACCAGGGCGTAGATGCCCACGGTCAGTACCAGGTCGTGCACCAGCGCGACCAGTGCGGCTGCGGCCATGGTCCAGGTGCGGAAGTAGAGCGCGATCACCGCCGCGACCAGAGCGAGGAAGACGAACAGGCCGATCAGCGCCTGCCGGGTGACATCGGCCCCCCAGGTCGGCCCGACGAAGTTGCGCGAGACGTTGTCCGGGCTGACCTCGTAGGTCTTGGCCAGCGCCTGCCGCACCGGCTCGAGCTGGGTGTCGGTGATCTGGTCGGCCTGGACCCGGATGCTGTCCGCGTTCAGCCGGCTGACCCGGACGGCGGCACCCGGAACCACCTGGTGCACCGCGCCCTCCGCGGCCAGTTCGCTGGTGACGGCGGTGCCGGAGATGCGGAACTCGGTCCCCCCGCGGAACTCGATCCCCGGGTTGAGCTCGCGCACGCCGACCGCGATCAGGCTGCTCAGCATCAGCACGGCGGCGATCGCGTACCAGAGCCGGCGCCGGCCGATGAAGTCGATCGAGCGGCGTCCGGTGTAGAGGTCGTTCCCGAAGGTGGCGAAACTCGGCATCAGTGCTCATCCTCCATCACCGTGGTCGAGCTCTGTGCTGCCCGTTCGGCGGCCGCCCGCCGCTCGGCGATGGTGGTTCCGGGAGTCTTGGCGGCCGACGAGCGACCCGGGTGACGCACGGCGCCCCGCCCGGTGTAGGTGACGACCCGACCGAGGTGGGCGGCGTCGAAGCCGGAGAGCTTGTGCCCGCTGCCGAAGAACCGCGTCCGTGAGAGCAGGGTGACCATCGGCTTGGTGAACATGAACACGATCATCACGTCGATCAGGGTGGTCAGGCCCAGGGTGAAGGCGAACCCGCGCACCCCGCCGACGGCCAGCAGGAACAGCACCACCGCGGCCAGCAGGCTGACCGCGTCGGAGATCAGGATGGTGCGCCGGGCGCGTTGCCAGGCCAGCTCGACCGCCAGCGCCAACCCGTGGCCGTCACGCACCTCGTCCCGGACCCGTTCGAAATAGACGATGAACGAGTCGGCGGTGATGCCGATCGCCACGATCAGGCCGGCGATGCCGGGCAGGCTGAGCCGGTAGCCCTGGCGCCAGCCGAGCAGCACCACCACCCCGTAGGTGACCATCCCGGCGATGAGCAGGCTGGCCACCGTGACCAGGCCCAGGGCCCGGTACTGCAGCAGCGAGTAGGCCACCACCAGGAGCAGGCCGATCAGACCGGCCAGCAGACCGTTGCGCAGCTGCTCACCGCCCAGGGTGGCGGAGATCTGATTCTCGGTGGCCACCTCGAACGAGATCGGCAGCGCACCGAACTTCAGCTGGTTGGCCAGCGCCTGAGAGGTCTGCTGGGTGAAGTTGCCGGTGATCTGCGCCCGCCCGTCGAGGATCGCGGCCTGGGTCACCGGGGCGGAGATCACCGCGTTGTCCAGCACGATGGCGAACTGGTTGCGCGGCTCCTCCAGCGGCTTCAAGCGGCTGGTCACCTTGCCGAACTGGTCGGCGCCGGTGCCGTCGAAGGAGAGGTTGATCTGCCAGCTGTTCAGGGTCTGGCCCTGCGGGCTCACCTCGAGCCCGGCGGAGGCGTCGCTGATGTTGCGGCCCCGGACCTCGACCGGGCCGAGGGCGTACTTGGTGCCGTTGTCCTCGCAGGCGACGAAGGGTTTGGCCGGGTCGTTCACGGCCTGCTGGGCCTTGCTCCGGCCCGCGGTCGTGGTGCAGTCGGTGGCCAGCCAGACCTTCTCGACGTCGGCGTTCAGCCAGGCCAGGTCGCTGTTGTCAGTGGGGCTGGGGGCCGGCGAGGCTGCGCCCGAGGCCGCCGCCGACGCGCTGGCCGAGGGGGTCGGGGTCTCGGCGGCCCTCAGGCGGGCGCCGCTGGCCGAGGAGGACACCGACGCGCTGGCGCTGGACGACGCCCCGCTGACCGCTGCACCACCGCTGGGCGAGGGGCTGGCGGACGCCGAGGGGGTGCCGGTGGCCGAGCCGGTCGGGGTGCCGGACGGCGTGGGCTCGGGAACGGGGGCGCCCTCGAGCACGAGCACCGCGCGGAACTCCAGAGCAGCCGATCGGCGGATCGCGTTCCGGGTCGTCTCGTCGATGTTCTTGCCTGGCAAGGAGACGACGATGCTGTTCGAGCCCTGCGTGGTGATCTCGGCCTCGGCGACGCCGGAGCCGTCCACCCGGGCCCGGATGATCTTCAGGGCCTCGTCGATCGTGGCCGGGGTGATCTGCCCTGACTGGCCCGGCTGCGGCACGGCGTTCAGCACGAACTCGGTGCCACCGTCGAGGTCTAGAGCCAGTTTCGGCGTCCACTGAGCACTGCTCCAGATGACACCCCCGGCGACCAGGCCGTACAGCAGAGCGATCAGGGCGCCCAGCACCCCGAGGGTGCGCCAAGGGCGGGAGTAGGTGCGAGCCACGCGTCTCTTCTCTCGACTGCTGGGAAACCGGCGCTCAGGCCGGGTCGTGCGGTTCGACCTCGCTCGGCGCGGCCGCGGTCTCGTCAGGTGCCTCTGTGGTCCCGGCAGCGGGGGTGATCACGCGCGCCACCGCGCGCCGGTCCCACCGCGAGTGCTGGCCCGGCGCCGTCTCGAGGGTCACCACGTCGTCCTCGACCGCCGTCACCGTGGCGATCAGGCCGGAGGCGGTCATCACCTCGGCACCGGGAGCGAGGTTGCGCTGCACCTGGGCGAGTTCCCGGCGTTGCCGGCTGCCGCGCTGGAAGATCATGAACATCAGCACGAACATCAGGCCCAGGAAGAGCAGGCTCGGGTCGAAAGGCACGGGGTGAGTGTAGCCCGCTCAGGCAGGGGTCTCGTCGAACAGGTCGGGCTGGTCGCTCGCGCCCGACATGCCACTCCCGGAGGCACCGCGCGGCGGCCGCAGGCCCAGGTGGCGCCAGGTGGCCGGTGTGGCCACCCGTCCGCGCGGCGTGCGACCGATCAGTCCCTCGCGCACCAGGAAGGGCTCGGCCACCGTCTCCACGGTCTCCGCCTCCTCGCCGACCGCCACCGCCAGGGTGGACAGGCCCACCGGGCCGCCACCGAATCGGCGACACAGGGCCTCCAGCACCGAGCGGTCGAGCCGGTCCAGGCCGAGCTCGTCGACCGCGTAGACCGCGAGCGCCGCCTGGGCCGCAGCGAGGTCGAGCATGCCGTCGCCACGCACCTGGGCCCAGTCCCGCACCCGGCGCAGCAACCGGTTGGCGATCCGCGGCGTGCCCCGGGACCGCCGGGCGATCTCGCGCCCGCCGTCGGCGCTCAGCGGAACCCCGAGCAGGCCCGCCGAGCGGGTGAGCACCTGCTCCAGTTCTGCCGCGGAGTAGAAGTCCAGGTGGCCGGTGAACCCGAACCGGTCACGCAACGGGCCGGGCAGCATGCCGGCCCGGGTGGTCGCCGCGACGATCGTGAACGGTGGCAGCTCCAGCGGGATCGCGGTGGCGCCCGGACCCTTGCCGACCACAATGTCGACCCTGTAGTCCTCCATCGCGACGTAGAGCATCTCCTCGGCCGGGCGGGCCATCCGGTGCACCTCGTCCAGGAACAGCACCTCCCCCGGCTCCAGGGAGGACAGCACCGCGGCCAGGTCGCCGGCGTGCTGGATGGCCGGCCCGCTGGTCACCCGCAACGGGGCCCCCAGCTCGTGGGCGACGATCATGGCGAGGGTGGTCTTGCCCAGCCCGGGCGGCCCGGAGAGCAGGATGTGGTCGGGCGCGTGCCCTCTCCCGCGGGCCGCCTCCAGCACCAGCGACATCTGGTCGCGAACCACGCGCTGGCCGACGAACTCCTCCAGCCGCTTGGGCCGCAAGGCGCTCTCGGCCGCCCGCTCCTCGGCGTCCGCCCCGGCCTCGACCAAGGAGGCGGCGGCACCGGGCTCACTCACGTGGAGCGCCCGAGATGGCGCAGCGAGGCACGCAGCAGGCCCGCGACCTCCGGCGAGGTCTGCCCCTCAGCCACGGTGTCGACCGTGTCGCCGGCCTGCTTGGCCGACCAGCCCAGACCGACCAGCGCCTCGACCACCTGGTCGCGCCAGGCGTGCCCGGCGCCGGTGGACGGCGGGGTGGCGCCGAGGTCGGACGGCGCACCGAGCCGGTCGGTGAGCTCCAGTACGATCCGCTGGGCGCCCTTGCGCCCGATCCCGGGCACCTTCATCAGCGCGGTCAGGTCCTGCGTGGCGACGGCGGCGCGCAGTCCGTCCGGGGTGTGCACCGCGAGCATGGCCAGGGCCAGCCGGGGGCCGATGCCGGAAACCGTCTGCACCGCCTCGAAGGTGTCCCGCTCGTCGGCGTCGGCGAAGGCGAACAGGGTGAGCGAGTCCTCGCGCACCACCAGATGGGAGGCCAGCGTCGCCTCGGCGCCCACCCTCAGCGCGGCCAGCGTGGCCGGGGTGGCCTGGGCCAGCAGGCCGATGCCGCCGACCTCGATCACGGCCGAGTCCAGCCGGAGGGCCAGTACCCGCCCGCGCACCGATGCGATCACGCGCCGCTCCCTCGTCCGAACTGGTGTACGAAGGACACCGTAGCGCGCGTGGGCGCGAGCGGGCGGGAGCTCAGGCCGGGCGGCGTGCCTTGGTCTTCGAGGCGGCGGCCGCGGCCTCGATCCAGCGCCGCTGGGCGGGGGTGGCGGCGGTCAGCCGGCCCGCGGTCGCCGTGCCGTCGCGCCACAGGTGGCACACCGCCAGGGCCAGCGCGTCCGCAGCGTCGGCGGGACGGGGCCGCTCGGGCAGCGCCAGGATCCGGGTGACCATCGCCGCCACCTGATCCTTGCCGGCCCGCCCGGAGCCGGTGACGGCGGCCTTGACCTCGCTCGGGGTGTGCAGCACCACCGGGATCCCGCGCCGCGCGGCCGCCATGATCGCCACCCCGGAGGCTTGGGCGGTGCCCATCACGGTGCGCACGTTGCGCTGGCTGAACACCCGCTCCACGGCGAGCACGTCGGGCTGCAGCTGGTCGAGCCACCCCTCGATCGCCTCACCGATGCCCAACAGCCGGGCAGCCAGGTCGGCGTCCGCCGGGGTACGGATGACGTCCACCGCCACCAGGGCCACCTTGCGCCCGGGCAGGCCATCGACGGCGCCCAGACCACAGCGGGTCAGTCCGGGGTCGACACCGAGCACACGCATGCGCCCAGCGTCTCAGCCGACCGCCTCCATGATCTCGTCCGACACGTCGAAGTTGGCGTAGACGTTCTGCACGTCGTCGCTGTCCTCGAGGGCCTCGATCAGCCGGAAGATCTTCCGGGCGCCGTCCTCGTCGAGTGGCACCTCCATGCTGGGCACGAACTCGACGTCGGCCGAGTCGTAATCGATCCCGGCGTCCACCAGGGCCGTGCGCACGCCGACCAGGTCGGTGGCCTCGCTGACCACCTCGTAGGTCTCCCCCAGGTCGTTGACCTCCTCTGCCCCGGCCTCCAGCACCGCCGCGAGCACGTCGTCCTCGCTCAGCAAGGCGGCCTTGGGCACCATCACGATGCCCTTGCGGGTGAACAGGTAGGAGACGCTGCCCGGGTCGGCCAGGTTGCCGCCGTTGCGGGTGAGCGCGGTGCGCACCTCCGCCGCGGCCCGGTTGCGGTTGTCGGTCAGGCACTCCACCAGCAGGGCCACCCCGTTCGGGCCGTACCCCTCGTACATGATCGTCTGATAGTCGGCACCACCGGCGTCGAGCCCCGAGCCGCGCTTGACCGCGTTCTCGATGTTGTTGTTGGGCACCGACGACTTCTTCGCCTTCTGGATGGCGTCGTACAGCGTCGGGTTGCCGTTGGGGTCACCCCCGCCGGTGCGGGCCGCGACCTCGATGTTCTTGATCAGCTTGGCGAACATCTTGCCGCGCTTGGCATCCACCACGGCCTTCTTGTGCTTCGTGGTGGCCCATTTGGAGTGGCCGGACATTCAGGTTCCCTCCGTGCTTGCCTGCCTGCGCGTCTGTCGCCCGACCAGGTCGACGAAGAGCCGATGGACGCGCGCGGCCCCCGGGTGATCTCGGGTGAACGCGTCGCGAGCAGGACACCCTGCTGGACGGCGACGATCCTACCCTCGCTCCGGGTCGGCCACTGCGGCCTCCGACGCCTCCGCCACCGCGCGCCGGGCAGGATCGGCCGGCGCCAGGCCCACGCCGGGCGAAGCAGCGGATCCTGCGGTTACGGGCTCACGGTCGCTCCCGGTCAGACTCTTCCGCGCACCATCGCCACGAACAGCCCGTGGACCCGTGCATCCCCCGTGATCTCGGGGTGGAACGACGTCGCCAGCAGGTTCCCCTGCCGGACCGCCACGATCCTGTCCTCATGCACGGCGAGCACCTGCACGCCCGGCCCCACCTGTTCCACCCAGGGCGCTCGGATGAACACCCCACGCACCGCGGGGGCGCCGTCTCCGGTGATCCCGGTGATGGCCAGGTCGGCCTCGAAGCTGTCCACCTGGCGACCGAAGGCGTTGCGCCGCACGGTGATGTCCAGCCCGCCGAGGGTCTGCTGACCCTCCACGGCGTCCACCACCCGGTCGGCCAGCAGGATCATCCCGGCACAGGAGCCGTAGGCCGGCATGCCGGCGGCGAGCCGTTCCTGCAGGGGCTCACGCAGGTCGAAGACCCGGATCAGCTTGTCCATGGTGGTGGACTCCCCGCCCGGCAGCACCAGAGCGTCCACCGCGGTCAGCTCGCCGGGGCGGCGGACGGTGCACGTGCGCGCCCCGCTCCTGGACAGGGCGGCGAGGTGCTCACGGACGTCGCCCTGCACGGCGAGGACGCCGATCAGAGGCGGGACCACGGTGCTCACGGCGGGAGAGCCTAGCTGCCATGGTCCCACCCCTGGTGCCGGGGACGAACTCGACGATCTTGCTGTCCAGCGGGTTTCCCCGCGTCTTGCGATCGCCGGTGTACCCGCCACATCGAAACCCGCATGCCAGTTCCTCCCGAGAGGCGTTCCCGGGCGGCCCCCGAGGCCGCCGCCCACCATTGGACTGGGGCGAACCTAACGGGGGGTAGTCGGACATATACGTACTTGCCGGGCTTACCCGATCTTTACCGGTCTCTTAGGCTGACCCCACAAAGTGAGGCCGGTCACCAGCCGCGCTCGGCCAACCGGTGCGGCTGCGGGATCTCCTCGACGTTGATCCCGACCATGGCCTCACCCAGCCCGCGCGACACCTTGGCGATCACGTCCGGGTCGTCGAAGAACGTCGTGGCCTTGACGATGGCCTCGGCACGCACCGCCGGGTTGCCGGACTTGAAGATGCCCGACCCCACGAAGACGCCCTCGGCGCCCAGCTGCATCATCATCGCGGCGTCCGCCGGGGTGGCAATACCACCGGCGGTGAACATCACCACGGGCAGCTTGCCCGTCTCGGCGACCTCCTTGACCAGGTCGTAGGGGGCCTGCAGCTCCTTCGCCGCCAGGTACAGCTCGTCCTCGCTGAGCGAGGTGAGCCGGCGGATCTCCCCGCGGATCGTGCGCATGTGCGTGGTGGCGTTCGAGACGTCGCCGGTACCGGCCTCGCCTTTGGAGCGGATCATGGCCGCGCCCTCGGTGATCCGGCGCAGAGCCTCACCCAGGTTGGTCGCGCCGCAGACGAAGGGCACCGTGAAGCGCCACTTGTCGATGTGGTGGGCGTAGTCGGCCGGGGTGAGCACCTCGGACTCGTCGATGTAATCGACGCCCAGCGACTGCAGCACCTGAGCCTCGACGAAGTGGCCGATCCGAGCCTTGGCCATCACCGGGATCGAGACCGCGGCGATGATCCCGTCGATCATGTCCGGGTCGCTCATCCGGGAGACCCCGCCCTGAGCGCGGATGTCGGCCGGGACCCGCTCCAGGGCCATCACGGCCACCGCGCCCGCATCCTCGGCGATCTTCGCCTGCTCGGCGGTGACCACATCCATGATCACGCCGCCCTTGAGCATCTCGGCCATGCCCCGCTTGACCCGCGTCGTGCCGGTCCGTGCACCTGTCTCGTTCGTCATGAAGACCACCTTACGAACAGATCGGCATGGCAGTACAGTCCGATCGCATGCTGCTCGACCAGGCCAATTCCGCCACTCCAGCCCACCAGCGGTTGGCCGCGGCGTTGCGCACCGAGATCAACGAGGGGCGGCTGCGCCCGGGCGAACGACTGCCGGCCTCGCGCACGATGGCCGAGGAGCTGGGCACCTCGCGCTGGGTGGTCACCGAGGCCTACGACCAGCTCAAGGCCGAGGGCTACCTCGCCGGACGGGTCGGGTCGGCCACGGTGGTGGCCGACCTCGCGCCGCGGGCCCCGGTCGCGCGGGAGAGGGCGCCGGCGCAGGTACCCGGATCGGGAGGCGTCCAGCTGGACCTGTCCCCTGCCCTGCCCGACCTCGCCTCGTTCCCACGCTCGATGTGGCGGGCAGCCCTGACCCGCGCCCTGGGCACGGCCAGCGACCTGCAGCTGGGCCACCCGGACCCGGCCGGTGAACCTCAGCTGCGGCGGGCGGTGGCCGACTACCTGCGTCGGGTGCGCGCCCTGGACGGCCGGGCCGAGCGGGTCCAAATCACTCAGGGGGTCGGCAACGCCGTCTGGCTGCTGGGCCGCCACCTGCGGGCTCGGGGCGCCACCCGGATCGCGGTCGAGGACCCGAGCTGGCCCCGGCTCCGCCAGATCGCCGCCGCGCACGACCTCCAGGCCGTGCCGATTCCGGTCGACGCCGGCGGGTTGCGCGTGGACGACCTGGTCGCCGCCGACCGCCGGCAGCGGATCGACGCCGTGGTCACGATGCCCACCCACCAGTTCCCGACCGGGGTGCCGTTGTCGGCCTTCCGCCGGCTCGCGCTGCTGGCCTGGGCCGAGGCCGGCGATCGTTGGATCGTCGAGGACGACTACGACGCCGAGTTCCGCTACGACCGGCGCCCGGTCGGCGCCCTCGCCGCGCTGGACCCCGGCCGGGTGGTCTACCTGGGCTCGGTCAGCAAGACCCTGTCGCCGTCCCTGCACCTGGGCTGGATGGTCGTGCCGGACCGGCTGCGTGCAGGCCTGGACGCCGCCCGGGACGGCCTCGGGGCCCTGGCACCCGGGCTCGACCAGCTGGCCCTGGCCGAACTCATCGCCTCAGGTCGCTACGACCAGCACCTGCGCCGGATGCGCCGGAGGTACCAGGCGCGCCGGGTCGCACTGCTCGCCGCCCTCGAGGACGCGCACCTGCCGGGCTGCCTGGCTCCGAGCATGGACGCCGGGCTGCACGTGCTCTGGCACCTGCCGGTCGACACCGACGAGGCCGCGGTCCTCGCCCGCTGCCGCGCCAAGGGCGTGGCGGTACTCGGGCTGGCCCAGTGTCGCGACGGCGCCGGACGCCCTGGACTGGTGCTCGGCTACGGCAACGTCCCGCCGCACCGGGCCGAGGCGATCGCCGATGTGCTGACCACTGCCGTCGCGCGAGCGGGCTGAGACGTCACGAGGGCGGTGTCCAGCGGAGCGGGCGCCGTCGTCACCGGCTCAGGCCCGCCGGAAGGGTGTCATCGATCTCGACCATCTGCGGAACGGGCGCCCGACCGGCCAGGTGGGCCCAGCGCACCACCCGCTTGCGACGCACTCGTTGGGCCTGGGCCACGGCGTCGTTGTGGAAGCGGCGGGCCAACTGCACCCGGATGCAGGCCTGGGTGAGCACCTCCAACGCATCGGCCGCGAAGGGGTTATCCGGCTCGTACGGCACCGGGAACGCCGCCTGCAGGGCACGGGAGAGGTCGTTCTCCGCCGGCTCCAGGTAGGGCGGCACGTCGAGCGGGTCGCGTTCGGTGCGTGCGACCTGGTCGCGCTCCCCCGCCGACAGCGCCTGCGCGGCGGCATCGGTGACCAACAGCGCCGTCGCCGGGTCCAGGTAGCGCGAGGTCTCCACCGCCGCTGCGCTGCGCCGGACCAGCTGCACGTCCAGCGCGGCCCGGGTCGAGGTCACCTTGTGGTGCAACCAGTCCAGCCGGGACGCCGAGTAGCTCAGGTACCAGCCCAGCACCAGGAACAGTGCCAGCACCGGCCAGATCTGACTCAGCGCGTTCATGCCCGCACCCGATCGGCGCCCAGGCAGACGGTCTCGTAGACCTCCAGCACCTCCGCCGCCACCCGTGACCAGTCGTAGCGCTGCACGGCGAGGGCGGCCCGAACGGCAAGCTCGGCGCGGCGCTCACCGTCCGCCAGCAGGCCGGCCACCCCGACGGCCAGCGCCGCCGGGTCCTCCGGGGTGACCAGCACTCCGAGGTCGCCGTCCCCGAGTACCCGGCGGAAGGCGCCCAGGTCGCTGGCCACTACCGGCGCGCCGGCACTCATCGCCTCCAGCAGCACGATGCCGAAGCTCTCCCCCGCGGTCTGCGGCGCGACGAAGACGTCCACCGAGCGCAGCAGCGCGGCCTTGTCCTCGTCCGGCAGGGGGCCGAGCAGTTCGAACGCCCCGCGCACGCCGTCCGGAACCCCCGCCAGTGCCTCCTGGCCGTCGCCGCGCCCCAGCGCGAGCACCCGCAGACCCGGCCAGCGCTCCAGCAGGGCGGGCAGGGCCGCGGCCACCACCGGCAGGCCCTTGCGCGGCTCGTCGATCCGCCCGAGCAGGGCCAGGGTGGGCGCCTCGGGGGTGCCCTGCCACGCTCGGCGCGGCTCGGCGTGGGAGAAGCGGTCGACGTACACCCCGTTCGGGATCACCACGGCGTCACCGCCGAGGTGCTCGACCAGGGTGCGCCGGGCGTCCTCGGAGACCGCGATCCGGGCCGAGATCTTCTCCAGGCTGGGCCGCAGCATCGGCTGGGCGATCTGCATCGCCCGCGAGCGCAGGATCGAGGTGTGGAAGGTGGCGATGATCGGCCCGGTGGCCAGCCACAGCGCCAGCAAGGACAGCGACGGGCTCATCGGCTCGTGGATGTGCAGCAGGTCGAAGTCGCCCTCGGAGAGCCAGCGGCGCACCCGCGCCGCGCTCACCGGGCCGAAGGCCAGCCGGGCCACCGATCCGTTGTACTTGACCGGCACGGCACGACCGGCCGACTCGACGTAGTCGGGCACCGGGGTGTCGTCGTCCGCCGGAGCCAGCACACTCACCGTGTGCCCGGCGCCGATCAGGTGCTCGGCCAGGTCGCGCACATGCACCTGGACGCCGCCGAGCACGTCGAAGGAGTATGGGCAGACCAGGCCGATCCTCATCTCACCACCGGTCCGGCTCAGGCCAGATCGGCCACGAAGACCCGCTGCAGCATGTGCCAGTCCTCGGGGTTCGCGGCGATCCCGGCGGCTAGCGCATTCGCGCAGGCCTGGGTCATGGCGGCCACCCGCTCGGGCCGTCCGCCCCCGGGGGGCGGGAGCACCTCGGGGTGGAAGTGCACGACAGTGCCCCAACGGGCACGGGAGCCCGCCGGGAGGCGCTCGTAGCGGATCGAGACCGGGTGCAGTGATGCGCCGGTGACCAGGGCCAGCGACGCGGGGCCGGCGGCCATCCGAGCCGTCTCACCGAACAGGGTGACCGGTACCCCGGTCGCGCTCAGGTCGCGGTCGGCCAGCAGCGGTACGAAGCCGCCCTTGCGCAGCCGGCGCACCAGCAGGCCGAACACGTCGCTACTGCCACCGGTCAGCGGCAGGATCTCCATGCCGAGCTGCTGCCGCACGGTCAGGAAACGCCGGTAGACCTCCTCGGGGCGCAGCCGCTCGGCCACCGTGGTGACCGGAGCCAGTGCCAGGGTCGACCAGGCGCCGGCGTGATCCCAGTTGCCGCTGTGGCTCAGGGCCATGACCACGCCGCGGCCCTCGGCGAGGGCGGCCCGCACCGGTTCGTCACCCTCGGCGCGGCAGGTGGCCAGGATCCGCTCCGCCGACCAGTCGGCCAGTCGGAAGGTGTCGCAGTAGTAGCGGAGGTAGGAGTGCAGGCCCTTGCGGGCCAGGGCCTTCAGCCGCATCGGAGAGAGATCGGGCACCACCCGCGAGAGGTTCGCCTCGAGCTGGCGGGCACCGTGCCCCTGGCGCAGCCAGGTGAACTGCGCCGCGATGGAGAACAGCAGGTACGCGGCCCGCTCGGGCATCAGCCGGATCAGTCGCCAGCCGGCGGAGTAGATCCACACCGTCGCCCGGTCGCCCATCCCGTTACGTTAGTCCTTCGCCAGGGCCTGCCGGCGCACGACGACCATGCGCTGGGCGACGGTGACCAGGCTGGCGACGGCCAGCAGCGCGAGCACGATCAGCAGCGCCGGTTCGGGCAGCCCGAAACCCGTCTGCCACTTCAGCCCCACGAACCCGGTGGCGAGCAGCACGGCGACCAGCCGGTCGGCACGCTCGGCGATGCCGACGTCGGCCCGCATACCCAGCCCCTCGGCGCGCGCCCGGGCATAGGACACCACGCTGCCCAGCACCAGGCAGGCCAGGGCCACGGCCAGCATCACGGTGTGGTCGACGGCGCCCGGCCGGGCGTCGCCGGCGTAGTAGAGCACCAGCCCCCCGAAGACGGCGGCGTCCGCGACCCGGTCGAGGGTGGAGTCCAGGAAGGCGCCCCACGCGCTGGAGCGCTGCGCCGTCCGGGCCATGATCCCGTCGATGGTGTCGGCGAACACGAAGAAGGTGATCACCAAGGTGCCCCAGAGGAACTCGCCACGGGGGTAGAAGCCGAGGGCCCCGACGCATACCCCGATCGTGCCGACCAGGGTGACCACGTCCGGGCTGATGCCGAGTGCCACCAGCGCCCGGGCGAGTGGGGTCAGCAACCGGGTGAACAGGGCGCGAGCGAAACGGTTGAGCATGGCGTTGGGCACTCTATCGAGCCTGAGGCTCGACCAACGTCCTCTTGCTCTGCCGGAGCGCCGGGTAGAGGTTAGATCCGCACACGCCGGACTCACCCGGATTGGCTTCGACGAGGAGGTCACGTACATGGCGAGCAACGTCAGGGCGCGCGGAACCGAGGTCACGCATGTCGGCCCGGACCGGATCCGGAACGTCGTCCTGGTAGGGCACGCCGCCTCCGGAAAGACCACGCTGGTCGAAGCACTGCTGCTGGGCACCGGGGCGATCGGGCGGGCAGGCCGGATCGAGGACAGCTCGACGGTCAGCGATCACGAGGCGGTCGAGCACCGGATGGGCCGCTCGGTGTCCTTGGCCGTGGCCAGCACAGTCCACGACGGCGTGAAGATCAACTTCATCGACACCCCGGGACACGCCGATTTCGTCGGCGACGTGCGGGCCGGCCTGCGGGCCGGTGACGCCGCACTATTCGTGGTCTCGGCAGTCGACGGTGTCGACGGCATCACCCGGATGCTGTGGGAGGAGTGCGCTGCGGTCGGCATGCCCCGCGCCGTCGTGGTCACCCACCTCGACCAGCAGCGGGCCGACTTCGACGATGCGCTGGCGATCTGCCGGCGCACCTTCGGCGAGGGTGTCCAGCCGCTCTACCTGCCGGTGCTCGACGACGCAGAGCTGCCCGCCGGCCTGATGGGCCTGCTGTCCCAGCAGGTCTACGACTACTCCGGCCCCGCCCGGGTCGAGCGCCCCGCGGACGCCGAGCAGGTCGGCGCCATCGAGGAGCCGCGCTCGGCCCTGATCGAGGGGATCATCCAGGAGTCCGAGGACGACACCTTGCTCGACCGATGGCTGTCCGGTCAGGACATTTCGATGGACACCCTGATCAGCGACCTGGAGACGGCGGTCGCCCGCGGTTCCTTCCACCCCGTGGTCCCCGTGGTGCCCCCCAGCGGGGTGGGTATCGCCGAACTGCTGGAGGTCGTCGTCCGCGGCTTCCCCTCACCGCTCGAGCACCCGCTGCCGATGGTGACCACGCCGGACGGCGACCCGCGCGAGCCGATCAGCTGCGACCCGGCGGGGCCGCTGGTCGCCGAGGTGGTCAAGACCACCTCCGACCCCTATGTGGGCCGGGTCAGCATCGTCCGGGTCTTCTCGGGCAGTCTGGTGCCGGATGCGACTGTGCACGTCTCGGGCCACTTCGCCCGCTTCGCCGGCCCGGGGCAGCTCGCCGCGGCGAGTCACGCCGACCACGATCTGGACGAGCGGGTGGGCACGATCTCGCAGATCCTCGGCGCCACGCTGACCCCGCTCGACCGCGGCGTCGCCGGTGACGTCGTGGCGATCGCCAGGCTGTCCAAGGCCGAGACCGGCGACACGCTGTCCGACCCGAACGCCCCGGCCCTGATGGAGCCGTGGTCGATGCCCGAGCCACTGCTGCCGACGGCGCTGTTGGCCAAGACCAGCACCGACGACGACAAGCTGATGCAGGGCCTGGCCCGGCTGGTGGCCGAGGACCCGACCGTACGAGTGGTGGTCGACCCGGCTACACATCAGATGGTGGTGTGGTCGATGGGCGAGTCCCACCTCGAGGTGATCACCGACAAACTCAAGGGGCGCCATTCCCTGGAGCTGGACACCGAACCGGTCAAGGTCGCGCTCAAGGAGACCCTGATGAAGCAGGGGGCCGGGCACGGGCGGCACGTGAAGCAGTCCGGCGGCCACGGCCAGTACGCGGTCTGCGACATCGTGGCCGAACCGCTGCCCGAGGGCTCCGGGTTCGAGTTCGTCGACAAGGTGGTCGGCGGGTCGGTGCCGCGGCAGTTCATCCTCAGTGTCGAGAAGGGCGTGCGGGCGCAGTTGGAGAAAGGTGTCGCCGCGGGGTACCCGATGGTCGACATCCGGGTGACGCTGGTCGGCGGGAAGGCGCACAGCGTCGATTCCTCCGATGGGGCGTTCCAGATGGCCGGCTCGCTGGCACTGAAGGAGGCTGCGGCAGCCGCCGGGGTGTCGATGCTCGAGCCGGTGGACGACGTCCAGATCCTGGTGGACGACGAGTACGTCGGCGCGATCATGGGCGACCTGTCCTCGCGGCGCGGCCGGGTGACCGGCACGACGTCGGTGGGGCACGGGCGGACCCAGGTCTCGGCCGAGGTGCCGGCGATCGAGCTGACCCGCTATGCCACCGACCTACGCAGCCTGGCCCACGGGACCGGCAGCATGACCCGCGCCTACCTACGCCACGCCCCCATGCCGCAGCACCAGGCCGACAAGGTCATCGCCAACAGCTAAATCTGCTCATACTCCGCGGGGGTACATGTTTCAGGCCCGGCAGAGGCCCAAACGTGTACCCCTGCGGAGTATGAGCAGGTTTAGGCGGGGGGCCAGGCGGCGGCGAGGCGGCGGCGGGTGTCGGCCAACAGCTCGGGCAGAGCCTTGGTGCGGCCGATGATGGGCAGGAAATTGGCGTCGCCGCCCCAGCGTGGTACGACGTGCTGGTGCAGGTGGGCGGCGATCCCGGCGCCGGCCACCGCGCCCTGGTTCATGCCGATGTTGAACCCCTGGCACCCCGAGACCCCGGTGAGCACCCGCATCGCGGTCTTGGTCAGCTCGGCCACCTCGCCCGTCTCCTCCACCGTCAGGTCGGGGTATAGCGACACGTGCCGGTAGGGGCAGATCATCACGTGACCGGTGTTGTACGGGTACAGGTTCATCACGACGTAGGCGAACTCCCCGCGGGCCACCACCAACCCGTCCTCGTCACTGCGCCCGGGCGCGCGGCAGAACGGACACTGCGGACCGGCGCCGTCGTCCGCCGGCCGGTCCTCACCGTTCAGGTAGACCATGCGGTGCGGCGTCCACAACCGTTCGAAACCGTCGCTCGTCCCGGCCAGCTCCCACTCCGAGGCGCGGTCCGGCACGGGATCACCGGCGGAGGTCGGCCCGGTCACAGCGCGCCACCGGTGATGTCCCGGGCCACCACGCAGGACCGCACCGTCTCCACCGGGGCCGCGTTGTTCCGCGACCACCCCGCGATCGCCTTCACGACGGCGAACAGGAACACCAGGCCGACAATCATCGGGATGACGGTGAACCCCCACGAGTCGTCCATCGCCTACACCTGCGCCCTGGTGCGCACCACCTCGACGATCCGGGCCACCGCATCGTCGAGCGGGATGCCGTTGTCCTGGCTGCCGTCGCGGAACCGGAAGGACACCGCGCCGTTGGCCCGGTCCTCCTCCCCCGCGATCAGCAGGAACGGCACCTTGGCCTTGGTGTGGGTGCGGATCTTCTTCGGGAAGCGGTCGTCGCTCTCGTCCACCTCCACCCGGATTCCGTTGCCGCGCAACCGTTCTGCCAAGTCGTTCAGGTAAGGCGCGTAGTCGGCGGCGACCGGGATGCCGACCACCTGCACCGGCGCCAGCCACGGCGGGAACGCCCCGGCGAAGTGCTCCACCAGCACGCCCATGAACCGCTCGATCGAGCCGAACTTGGCAGAGTGGATCATCACGGGCTGCTGCCGGGTGCCGTCCGCCGCCTGGTACTCCAGGCCGAACCGCTCCGGCTGGTTGAAGTCGTACTGGATGGTCGACATCTGCCAGGTGCGCCCGATCGCATCCCGCGCCTGCACCGAGATCTTCGGCCCGTAGAACGCCGCACCGCCCGGATCGGGCACCAGCTCCAGGCCCGATTCCTCAGCCACGTCGGCGAGGATCTGGGTGGCCACCGCCCACTGCTCCTGGGAGCCGATGAACTTGCCCTTCGTGTCCCCGCGGTCGCGGGTGGACAACTCGAGGTAGAAGTCGTCCAGACCGAAGTCCTTGAGCAGACTGAGCACGAAGTTCAGCAGGTGCTTGATCTCGGCCGGGGCCTGCTCAGCGGTGACGTAGCTGTGCGAGTCGTCCATCTCCAGGCCACGCACCCGGGTCAGCCCGTGGATCACCCCGGACTTCTCGTACCGGTACACGTGCCCGAACTCGAACAGCCGCAGCGGCAGCTCACGGTAGGAGCGCCCGCGCGAGCGGTAGATCAGGTTGTGCATCGGGCAGTTCATGGCCTTGAGGTAGTAGTCCGACCCTTCCATGGTCATCGGCGGGAACATGGTGTCGGCGTAGTAGGGCAGGTGCCCGGAGGTGTGGAACAACCCCTCCTTGGTGATGTGCGGGGTGCCGACGTAGAGGAATCCCTCCTCGATGTGCCGCTGCCGCGCGTAGTCCTCCATCTCCCGCTTCACCACCCCACCCTTGGGGTGGAACACCGGCAGCCCGGAGCCCAGCTCGTCGGGGAAGGAGTACAGGTCGAGCTCGATGCCCAGCTTGCGGTGGTCGCGGCGCTCGGCCTCGGCGATCCGGTCGAGGTAGGCCTTGAGCTCATCCTTGGTCGGCCAGGCGGTGCCGTAGATCCGTTGCAGCTGAGGGTTCTTCTCGCTGCCCCGCCAGTAGGCGGCGGCGCTGCGGGTCAGCTGCCAGCCGTTGGCCAGCAGCCGGGTGGAGGGCACGTGCGGACCGCGGCAGAGGTCCTTCCAGGCCACCGAGCCGTCCCGTCGCAGGTTGTCGTAGATGGTCAGCTCGCCCTCGCCCACCTCGACCGAGGCACCCTCGGCGGCGTCAGCGCCCTCACCTCCGGAGGATTTCAGTCCGATCAGCTCGAGCTTGTACGGCTCTGCGGCCAGTTCCTCCCGGGCCTCGGTGTCGGTGACCACGCGGCGGTGGAAGGTCTGCCCCTCCTTGACGATGCGCTGCATCGCCTTCTCCAGCGAGCGCAGCACCTCCGGGGTGAACGGCTCGGCCACGTCGAAGTCGTAGTAGAAGCCGTCGCGCACCGGCGGGCCGATGCCGAGGCGGGCCGCCGGGTTGGCCTCCTGCACGGCCTGGGCCAGCACGTGGGCGCAGGAGTGCCGCAGCACCGCCAGTCCCTCGTCGGTCTCGACGCCGACGCCCTCGACCACGTCGCCGTCCTGCACGGCGTGGGTCAGGTCGCGCAGCACACCGTTCACCCGCGCGACCACGATCGAGCGGTCCTCGAACAGGTCGGCACACGTGGTTCCGGTCTCGACCACCCGCTTGTCGTCCTGCGCGGATGAGTGGATCACGATCGAGACCTCGGACACGACGACCCTTTCGACCAGACGGCGGACGGCGCGGCAGGCGACCGTCGCACCGATCGTATCGGCGTCGCCACACCCGGTTCACCAGGGTTGGAGACCCGTGTCTAGCCCGGGCCCGGCGGCACGAAGGGCAGACCGGGGGTGGGGCCGCGCTCGATCAGGCGGAGCAGGGCGGCGGTGTCCAGGTGGTCGGCCACCAGGTCGGCCAGCCGGTCCAGCCGGGCGCGGCGCAGCGCAGCGACGCAGGTGTCCGGTGCCGGCACGAAGTCCCTCCCCGCAGCCGCCGCCACCTCTCGCAGGAAGGCCCGGCGGAAGCCGTCGCTGTCCAGTGCTCCGTGCCACGTGGTGCCCCACACCGCGCCGCACCGGCAGCCGTCCAGGAACACCTCGGCGTCGTCGTCCGCCTCGAGGCGCCCGTGGTGGATCACGAAGCCGGTCTCCACCACCTCGCCGTAGGCCGCTCCGCTCACCCGACCGACCCTCTTCTCGGCGGCGAACCGCACGTCGGCCGGCAGCAGCCCCAGCCCGGTCACGGCCCCCGCCCCCGACTCGACGTCGTCGGTGATCGTGCGGGCCAGCATCTGGTAGCCGCCGCAGATGCCCAGCACCGGCCGCCCGGACGCCGCCCGCTCGGCCAGCACGTCCGCGATCCCCTGCGCCCGCAGCCAGTCCAGGTCCTCCACCGTGGCCCGGCTGCCGGGCAGCACCACCAGGTCGGCCTCGGCCAGGTGAGCCGGTGAGGTGGTCCATCGCACCGAGACTCCCGGCTCACAGGTCAACGCGTCGACGTCGGTGGCGTTGCTGGTGCGCGGCAGCCGCACCGCCGCCACCCGCAGACCCTCCGCCCCGAGCGGCGGCCCGGCGTCGGCGAGTGGCGCGTCCAACGCGAGCGAGTCCTCGGCGTCGACGGCCAGGCCGGACACCCAGGGCAGCACGCCCAGCGTCGGCCGCCCGGTCAGCCGCTCCAGCATCGCCGGCCCAGGGTCGAGCACCCGTAGGTCGCCGCGGAACCGGTTGATCACGAAGGCGTTCACCAGCGCCTGGTCGGTGGCCGAGAGCAGGGCAACCGTGCCGAACAGGGAGGCGAACACTCCCCCGCGGTCGATGTCGGCGACCACGATCACCGGGATGCCACGCTCGCTCGCCAGCCCCAGGTTGGCCAGGTCGTGCTCACGCAGGTTGATCTCCGCGGCGCCGCCGGCCCCCTCGCAGATCACCGCGTCGATACCGCGAGGCCAGGTCGTCGTAGGCCGCCAGCACGGCCGCCCTCAGTACCGGGCGCAGCTTCGGGTAGGAGGTCGCGGTCACCTCGCTGAACGGGCGGCCCATCACCACCACGTGGCTGCTGCGCTCGCCGCCCGGCTTGAGCAGCACCGGGTTCATCGCCGCCTCGGGTTCCAGGCCGCAGGCCGCCGCCTGCACGCCCTGCGCCCGGCCGATCTCCCCGCCGTCCAGGGTGACCACCGAGTTGTTCGACATGTTCTGCGCCTTGAACGGCGCCACCCGCACGCCCTGGCGAGCCAGCCAGCGGCAGATGCCGGCAGTCAGCACGCTCTTGCCGGCGTCCGAGGTGGTGCCGGCGACCAGCAGCGAACCCATCCCTCTTCCCTCCTGGCCACGGCGTACCTACTGTCTGGCCATGCTGGACGTGCGGACCATCGACTACCACACCGGCGGCGAGCCGTTCCGGATCGTCACCGAGGGCGTGCCCGAGATTCCCGGCGCTTCAGTGCGCGAACGGCGAACCTACGCCCAGACGCACGAGGAGGTCGATGTCGTCCGCCGACTGCTCTGCCACGAGCCGCGTGGGCACGCCGACATGTACGGCTGCTTCCTGGTGCCCCCGGACGACGACGGCGCCCACCTCGGGGTGCTGTTCTGGCACAAGGACGGCTACTCCACCGCCTGCGGTCACGGCACGATCGCGCTCGGCGCGTGGGCGGTGACCTCGGGCCTGGTGGCCGCGGCGCCGGACGGCGCGACCGACGTGGTGATCGACGTGCCCTCGGGCCGGGTGGTGGCCCGGGTCAGCTGCTCCGGTGGCGCGGTGGTCTCGGTGACCTTCCGCAACGTGCCCAGCTACGTCGTCGCCCAAGGAGTCCCGGTGCGGACGGCGCGCGGCGAGGTGGCCGTCGACGTCGCCTACGGCGGGGCGAACTACGCCTGTGTCGCGGCGTCGGCCGTTGGTCTGTCGGTGCGCGCCGAGGACTACGTCGAGCTGATCGCGATCGGCCGCGAGATCAAGTGGGCGCTGGATGCCACCGACGTTGCCCGGCACCGCGACGACGACCGGCTCTCGGGCATCTACGGCACGATCCTCTACGACGATCTGGGTGATCTGCCGGGCGGGCCGCACCAGCGCAATGTGACCGTCTTCGCCGACGGCGAGGTCGACCGCTCCCCGTGCGGCTCGGGCACCTCGGCCCGTCTCGCGCTGCTGGCCGTGCAGGGTCGGCTCGGCGTGGGCCAGGTACTCACCCACGACTCGATCGTCGGCTCGCGGTTCACCGGACGGATCGCCCGGCGGGTGACGGTGGGCGACACGGCCGGCATCGTGCCCGAGGTGACCGGCACCGCCCACCGCACTGGCGAGCACCACTTCACCCTCGACCCGGACGACGCCCTCGGCACCGGCTTCGTCCTGCGCTGACCGGTCTGAAGCGCTGATGAACCGCCAACCGGCTCCGAGTGTGCTCGCCATCGACCTGGGCACGAGTGGGGCCAAGGTCGCCGTCGTCGATGCCCGACGACGGAGGCTCGGCTGGGCCCGCGCCGAGGTCGAGACGCTGCGGCTGCCCGGCGGCGGCGTCGAACAGGACCCGGTTCAGGTGTGGCACGCGGTCCTGGAGGCCTCGGCCCGCGCCCTGACCGCCCCGCAGGTCGACCGCACTCAGGTGCGGGCGGTGATCTGCGCCAGCCAGTACTCCTCCATCGTGCCGGTCGACGCTCACGGCGAGTCGGTGGCGAACATGATTCTCTGGCAGGACATGCGTGGCACCAAGCAGCGGCTCCGGCAGTTGCCGGGCTATCCGCGCCGGGCGGACAACCCGCTCGCGCTGCTGCGCTGGCTGCGGGTGCACGGCCTGCCCCCGGTCGCCGACGGACTCTCCCTGAACCACATGCGCTACCTGGCCTACGCCCACCCTGAGGTGTACGAGCGCACCGCCACCTTCCTGGAGCCGATGGACTACGTCACGCTGCGGCTCAGCGGACGCGCCTGCGCCAACCAGTGCACCGCCCTGATGTCGCTGTCCGTGGACAACCGGCGCCTCGGGGCCGTCCGCTACGACGACCGCCTGGTCAGGGCGTCCTTGATCGACCCCGGCAAGCTGCCCGACCTGGTTCCCGTGGGCAGCATCGTGGGGAGGCTCCTGCCCGAGATCGCCGAACACCTGGGGGTGCCGGCCACCACGGTGGTGGTCAGCGGGGTCAACGACACTCAGGCGGGAGCGGTCGGTGCGGGCGGGCTGAGCGGCGAGCACGCGGTGGTCTCCCTCGGCTCCACCACGGTCTTGACCACCCATCACCGGTCCAAGCGCACGGACGTGCGGCACGCGGTGCTCACCGTGCCCGGCCCGGTCCCGGAGAGGTATCTGCTGATGGCCGAGAACGGCCTGTCCGGTGGGGTGATCGACCGGATGGCGCACGGTCTGCTGGGGCTGGACGGGGCGGCGGCGCTCAGCGCCCTCGCCGCCCAGGCACCCGTCGGCAGCAACGGCCTCCTCTTTCTTCCCTGGATCGCCGGCACCATGGCCCCGGCCGAGGACGGCCGGATGCGGGGCGGCGTCCTGAACATGTCGGTGGGCACCACTCGCGCCGAGCTGGCGCGCGCCGTCCTGGAAGGGCTGGCGCTCAACCTGCGCTGGATGCGCGACCCGGTGCAGAAGCTGGTGAAGCGGCGGTTCAGCCACTACACGTGCTACGGCGGCGGCGCGCGGTCGGACCTGTGGTGTCAGATCCTGGCGGATGCCCTGGATCGACCGGTGAACCAACTGGCCGACCCGCACCTGACCGTGGCCGACGGGGTCGCCCTGCTGGCCCTGCAGGCTCTGGGCCTGCGCGACCTCGACGCCGGTTCGGGGCAGGTGCGTCGCATCTACGCGCCCGACCCGGCGGCCGTCGCCGTCTACGACCGGATCGCGCCCCAACTGGCCAAGGCACACACCGCGACCCGGCCCATCGTGCGGGCGCTGAACCGGCCCGACGCTGACATCTGAACAGGAGACCCGCATGGACCTCGAGTCGATCCACCGCAGCCTGTACCCCTACGCCGAGCGCTACGGAGTGATTCGCAGCCTCCCCGACCAGGGGCTGAGCCGAGAGACGATCCTCGGCCAGTTGCGCGAGATGTCGGCCGAGGAGGACGCCCGATGGGAGAGCGGCAAGGCCTCGGGCACGATCTACCACGGCGACCACGAGCACTACGCCTTCCTCAACGAGTGCTTCGGCCTGTTCAACCATGTCAATGCGCTGCAGCGCGACATGTGCCCGAGCATGAGCCGCTTCGAGAGCGAGATCATCGCGATGACGCTCGACATGCTGCATGCGGACGCGGTCGCCGGGCATCACCCCGGCGAGCGACCGTGCGGGGTGCTCGGGTCCGGCGGTACGGAGAGCATCCTCAACGCCGTCCTCGCCTACCGGAACCTGGCCCAGGAGCGCGGTGTGGCGCGGCCGGTGATGATCTGCCCCGACACCGCCCACCCTGCGTTCACCAAGGGCGCTCACCTCTTCGGGCTGGAGGTGGTCGTCGCGCCGACCGACCCGACGAGCACTCAGGTGGACGTCGAGTTCGTGCGCGGGGCGATCGACGACCGGACGGCGTGCGTGGTGGCCTCCGCCGGCAACTACCCCTACGGCACCATCGATCCGGTGGCAGCGCTGTCGGACGTCGTGCTGGAGGCGGGGACCTACCTGCACGTGGACGGCTGCCTGGGAGGCTGGATCCTGCCGTGGGGGCAGGATCTCGGTTTCCCGAACATCGACGTGTTCGACTATCGCCTGCCCGGGGTGAGCTCGATCTCCGCGGACACTCACAAGTACGGGTACGGGCTGAAAGGCACCTCGGTGCTCACCTGGCGGGACACCGGTCTACGTCGTCACCACTACTTCGCCCAGCCGGACTGGAAGGGCGGCCTGTACGCCTCACCCACGCTGGCAGGGAGCCGATCAGGCGGGCTGATCGCGGCCACCTGGGCGGTCATGGTGCACCTGGGCCGGCAGGGGTATCGGGAACGGGCCCAGCGGATCTTCGACACGGCGTTCACGATGCAGGACGCCGTGCTCAGCCATCCGGAGCTCCGGCTGATGGGGGCACCGACATTCTGCTTCTCGTTCACCTCCGACGCTGTCGACATCTACCACGTCAACGACGCCATGATCGAGCGCGGTTGGCGGTTGAACGGGCAGCAGAACCCTGACGCGCTGCACCTGGCCGTGACCGGGCCGCAGCTCGGAGCCGGAGTGGCGGAGACCTTCGCGGCCGATCTGGCCGACGCCGTGACCTATGCGCTCACGCCGGGGCTCGGGCAGCCGCGCAGCGCGGGCGTCTACGGAGTGGGCGCGGGCGTGGAGGGTGGCCTGGCGGCACTGCCGCCGGAGGCCTTGACCGGATTGATCGCCATGTTCCTGGACGCCCTCACCGACGGCGCACCCTGATCAGTCTCGCGCTCCCGCGTCAGCCTGCACCCGACGTCGCGGCCCGCTCCAGTGCGTCCAGAATGAGATCCAAGCCATACCTGAACTCCCGATCGACGCTGTATCCGGCCCCCAGCGCATGTTCTCCCAGCTCGGCGAGATGCGGATACTCGGCCTTCGCGGCCAGCTCGCGGGCCGACCCTGTCGACTCGGTCGCCGGCGGCGACGCGCTCACGGGAGAGAGGCTGGTCTCCTGGATGACGTGCCCGTACACGTAGCTGTCGAGCAGCCAGAAGGCGTGGACAGCGTCATCGACGGAGAACCCCGACGACCGCAGGTTCCCGAGGATCGCGTCCAGATAGCGCATCGTCGCGGGCCCCATCGAGCCTCGGGTCTCCAACAGCCCGATCGCCCACGAGTGGCCGGCGAGCACCGTGCGCGCCGAGACGGCTCGCTGACGCATGGCCTGCTTCCAGTCGGCCCCGGCGCCCGGCATCTCGATCTGGCCCACGAGGAGCTCGACGATCCCGTCGAGGATCGCCTCCTTGTTGGCCACGTGCTTATACAGCGACATCGCCTCGACGCCGAGCTCGGCGCCCAGGCGACGCATCGTCAGTGCGCCGAGCCCTTCTCGATCGGCCAGGTCAACGGCAGCGCGCAGCACCCGGTCCTTGGTCAGGCGCGGGCGTGGTTCGGTGGCTTCGCTCGTGGTCACATCGACAAGCTTACTAAGTAGTGATATGGTTACTAAGTAAGCTATTCCTGACGGATTGGAGACGCGAGATGTCCGTACAGGCCGAGAAGGCACCGAGGACCACCCACCCTGGGTTCGAACCCGCGAGGGTGAACGTCAGGGTCAAGATCTCTGCACTCTGGACGGCGATGCTGTTCGTCTTCGTCTATGTCGACCTGTTCAGCCTCTACCGACCCGATATCAGGGCCGACATCGAGGCAGGCACGCTCAGCGGGTTCACGATCAACCAGACGTTCCTCCTGTGGACCACGGTCTATGTCGTCATCCCAGCCCTGATGCTGTTCGGCGCACTCGTCCTCCGAGCAGGGATCAGCCGGATCGCCAACATCGCACTGAGCGCCGTCTACGCGCTGAGCATCCTGGCCGGGGCGATCGGTGACCCGAACTACTACTACCTCCTCGGCAGCGCCGTCGAGGTCGCGCTGCTGGCAGCCATCACCTACTACGCCTGGACCTGGCCGCGGATCAGCTCGCTCGACCCCCAGGAACTGGCCGGGGGCACCGCTGACCACACCCACCACGCTGTCGCGTAGGCCCACCGAGGCCACAGCTGCGACAGAACGACCAGAGGCCGGTTCCCCGGGCGTTCCGGGAACCGGCCTCTGAAGTGCCTTGGGCGGTGGGCGATACTGGGATCGAACCAGTGGCCTCCTCGGTGTGAACGAGGCGCTCTCCCGCTGAGCTAATCGCCCGAACTCGGCCCTGCTGTGGTGCAGTTCCGATGGTAGCGAATCGGCGGCGCCGCCGACCAATCCGATCGGCGGCGCGGTGACGACCCGCTCAGAACCAGGTGCTGTACTCCTCCAGTCCGGGCAGCGGTGGCACGATCTGGCCGGGAATCCAGCTCGGAACCCCGAGGAGCAGAGCCACGCCGTAGAGCACCGCGCCGACGAACGCCGCAGTGGCCAGCCCGACCGCCATCCGCACCGCCAGGGACTGACGCTTCGTCCATTCGGCCCAGGCACGGACCTTGTCGCGCACGAAGTCGAGCAGCCGCTGCGCCCAGGTGAACTCCGAGGCCAGGATCAGCAACCCGAGGATCACGATCAGCCACCCCGGCCCCGGGAACGGCACGAGGACCAGGCCGAGCAGCACCACCAGTGTCCCAACGACACCAACTATCACTCTATACGCACGATCAGTGACTGGGTGTGACTTCAGTCTATTGCGAACACTTCGGACACTACGGGTCGCACCAGACAGTCTTTGACCGCCAGAGGGGGGACGCGCCGACTCAACCTGTCCCGAAGTGGCATCAGGAGTGGAATGCTGTCTCTCGCTGGATGGCTCGACTGACATCGTTCCACTGTAGATCTAGACCTCTCCGCGTGTTTCACTCGGACAGGCACAGTGGATGCAAAGGTGCCGAGAGGGCCGACCGGGGGCCGCCACTCGTAGCGAGGGAGCAGTATGCAACCGCATGTGGACGTCGAGGCGTCAGTGCACCTACGCCTTGTTGTCGCCGACGCCGATGCGGTGCCGCTGCCGGTGAGCCTGCGGTACAGCTCTTCAGACCCCTACGCCGTGCGGGCGGTCTTCTCCGGTGACGGCATGGAGGTCGAGTGGGTCTTCGCCCGCGACCTGCTGCGCACGGGGCTCGCCTCTCCGGTCGGCGACGGCGACGTGCACGTATGGCCCTCCTGGGGCACCGGACGTGAACTGCTGATGATCTCGCTGACCTCACCCGACGGTCAGGCCGTGCTCGAGGCCGCGGCGGACGACGTCCGCTCCTTCCTCGACCGCACCGCCGCCGTGGTGCCGGACGGCGAGGAGAGCCTGCACCTCGACCTGGACTCCACCCTCACCAAGCTGCTCACCTGATTCCGAGCGTCCTGAACCCCTGAGCGCCCACCGGTGCTCAGGGGTCCACTGCTGCTCAGGGGTCCATGCCCTCGACGGCGCGGCGTTCGAAGAGGTCCACCGCGGCCCGGCCCAGATCCGTGCCCGGCACCGGCCGACCGTTCACGGTCTGCACCTGTTGCACATTGCGGGTCGAACTGGTCAGCAGCACATCCTGCGCGTCGTCCAACGCGCTCATCGGCAGGTCGCGCTCCTCGACGTCCAGCCCTTCCTTGGCCGCCCACTCCAGGAACAGCTCCCGGGTGATGCCGGCCAGGCAGCCCGAGCACAGTGGCGGGGTGATCAGGCGACCGCCCACGTCGAGCACCACGTTCGAGCCCGTGCCCTCGCAGAGCATGCCGGCGGTGTTCGGAAGCAGCGCCTCGTGCGCCCCCTGCTCGTGTGCCCTCTGCAACGCGATCACGTTCTCGGCGTAGGACGTCGTCTTGGCGCCGGCCACCGCGGAGTGCTCGTTGCGGGGCCAGGGAACGCTGACAGCGGCGATCCGGGCCGGCCACGGGCTGGCCGCGCCGAGGGCGAGGATGAGCGTCGGTGGGGCGTCGCCACGGTCGGAGCCGAGCGGGCCCGCTCCCCCGGTGACCGTGATCCGCAACCGTCCCAACGGCAGCGGCCCCTCGGCTGCGAGCAACTGCGCGGTGGCCGAGCGCACCAAGTCGGGCTCGGGGCAGCGCAGGCCGAGCACCTGCGACGAGCGCTCGAGGCGACGCAGGTGTCGGGTGAGCGCGAACACCTCGCCGTGAAGCACCTTGCAGGTCTCGAAGACGCCGTCGCCCACGGTGAGCCCGTGGTCCAGCGCAGCCACCCGGGCCTGGGCGGCGTCCACCACCTGGCCATCGATCCACACCTTCATTCCGGCTCCTCACCCACACGCTCCCCCGCCTGTCGGTCTGAGGCCAGGCCGACCAGGCGGGCTGCCTTCAGCTCAGTCTCGGCCCATTCTCCGGCCGGATCCGAGCCCCAGGTGATGCCCGCTCCGGTGCCGAACCAGATGCGCCCCCGATCCCACCAGAACGTGCGGATCCCCACCGCCAGGCACGCCGTGCCGGCGTCGGCGTCCACCCAGCCGATCGCGCCGCAGTAGGGGCCGCGCGGCACCGGCTCCAGGTCGGCGATGGCGCGCAATGCGCTGCTTTTCGGGGCGCCGGAGACCGAGCCCGGCGGCATCGTGGCGGCCAGCAGCTCGGGCCAGCCCGCGGCCTCCGCCAGGCGGCCCTGCACCGTCGAGACCAGGTGCACCAGACCGGGGTGGTGCTCCAGCTCGAGCAGGCCGGTCACCTCGACCGTTCCGGGCCGGCAGGCATGCTGCAGGTCGTTGCGCACCAGGTCGACGATCATCACGTTCTCGGCGATGTCCTTGGGCAGCAAGTCACCGGCCGTCACCCCGGTGCCCTTGATCGGCGATGAGGCGACCAGGTCGCCCTCGCGGCGCAAGAACAGCTCGGGCGAGGCCGAGACGATCCGGGTGGCTGGGTTCGGGCCCATTGCCGGCACGTCGATAACCCCGGCGTAGGGGGCGGGGTTACCTGCGGCCAGGACGGCGGCCAGGGCCCATGGATCCGCCTCGGGCGCTACCTCCGCGGAGACCAGCCGGCACAGATTCACCTGGTAGACCTCACCCTCGTGGATGCGCCGCCGGATCTCCTCCACCCCGGCCAGGTAGGCGGCCCGGTTCAGTGACGTCGTCCACGGGGTGGTCGGAGAGGGCCAGGGACGCCGTGGCGTCGGCAGCGGGGCGGGCTCGCGGCGAGCGAACCGCCAGAGCCGGACGGCGCCCTCGAAGGTGATCGCCAGCGCCCACTGGCCACCCCGATCCAGCACCTCCGGGTCGTCGCTCGCCTCGACCAGGTGGTGCGCCAGCATGCCGCTGAACCAGGCGCGGGCCGCGGGCTGCTTCTGAGCTGGCACCTGCGCACGGTAACGCCCGCCGAGTTCCGCGGCGCCTCATCCGGAGGTACCCGACCGGTGCCCCGAAATCGTCAGAACCCCGCCGTACGGGATCTCATCGCCAATTCGGGAGGGGTTCTGACGATTTCGGGGCACTGGCGGACGTATGACCGAAGGCGATCCGTCCTCGGAGGACGGGGCGCCTGGCACCGGGATGTCCGTTGGACGCTCCAGGCGTCGGTCGGCTAATGTTCTCGACGCCGCCAGGAGCAGCATCCGCTCCACCGGCGACATGCGGACGTGGCTCAGTTGGTAGAGCATCACCTTGCCAAGGTGAGGGTCGCGGGTTCGAATCCCGTCGTCCGCTCGGAGGAACACCGAACCCATGGTGGAGTGGCCGAGAGGCGAGGCAACGGCCTGCAAAGCCGTGTACACGGGTTCAAATCCCGTCTCCACCTCGCAGCGAAGTTCAAGGCACGAGGGCGATTAGCTCAGTGGGAGAGCGCTTCCTTGACACGGAAGAGGTCACTGGTTCAATCCCAGTATCGCCCACCGCAAAGTCCCAGCTCAGAGGCCGGTTTCCGAGACATCGGAACCCGGCCTATAGATCATCTGTCCGCAGATTATGCGCTGCACCCGAGCGATTACGCCCGACCAGCGCCGAACCAGGAAGGCTCCGGGAAACGGGTCTGGTCAGGTCGACGTCCACGCGCTGTCAGCGCTGGCGGCGATGAACCTTGCCCAAGCGATCCTGGACTTGCCTCGTGCCACCAGCCTCAGTGACCTGTTTCGAGCGGTCGGTCGTGCTGGGCGTCAGGAGTAGGCCTGGTGCAGGGCGGTCCAGGCGGGCTTGGCGACGAGCTTGTCGTCGAAGGGCAACGCCGCGCCCTGCCCGGGAAAGAACGACGGGACCCAGGAGTACTTGTCGGTGGCATCCCAGACCGTGACCCCGCGGCAGCGACTGACTGCGAGGCACGCGGCGGCCACGGCTCGGTAGTCGACCGCCTGTTGCCGCAGGGCGGCCACAGTCGCGGGCAGGGTGATCCGGACGTCGAGCTCAGTGATCGCGACGTCGACCCCGAGAGCGGCGAACCGCTCGATGTTCTTGCGCATCGTCGACGGAACCTGGCCGACGCTCAGGTGAGCCTGCAGCCCAACGCCGTCGATCGGCGCACCGGCCGCCCTGAGTGAGCGCACCAGTGCGTACAGCGCGTCGCTCTTCGCGTTGACGCCCTCGACGTTGTAGTCGTTGACGTACAGCTTCGCCGCCGGGTCGGCGGCGTGGGCTGTTCGCAGCGCCTCGGCGATGTATCCCGGGCCGAGCGTCGTGAACCAGGTCGACCGTCGAAATCCGCCGTCCTCAGCGAAAGGCTCGTTCACGACGTCCCACGCGTAGACCGTGCCGGCGTAATGCGTCACCTCGGCCGTGATGTGGGCGCGCAGGATCGAGCGCAGCTCCTCGGCGGCGAAGCGCCCTGACGTCAGCCATCCGGGGAGCTGGCTGTGCCACACCAGCGTGTGGCCGCGCACCCGAAGACCGTTAGCCGTGGCGAACGACACGATCTGGTCGCCCTTGGCGAAGGTGAACGTGCCGCGTTGCGGCTCGGTCGCATCCCACTTGAGCTCGTTGGCCGGCGTGAGCATGGAGAACTCGCGCGCGGTGAGCGCCCTGTACGGTGCGTCGGACGTGAGCTCGGCCGCCATCGTCGCCGAGCCGATGTACACGCCCCTCGCGTTCGCCAAGGCTCGCAACGAGCCCGGCGCGACAGAGGGGGTGGGGGCGCCGGAGGATGACGGGCCGGCGCAGGAGAGAAGCCCGATCGTCGCCGCCAGCAGCAGCGCGTGACGTCGTCCGACCATGCTCACGCCCGTCAGTCGCTCCCGAGGGCCACGGGGGCCGGTGGTCAAGAACCGAGTGCTGGGATCGACGCTACGTGATACGCGGTCTGGTGCGGCGCACTGGCGTTCTCGAGGCCAAGAGCATGTGCCGGGCCGACGGCACGACAAGGGCCGACCGCGCGTTGCGCAGGGTCACGGGCCGACGTCGCGTGGATCGCCCGCATCCACCTCTTCCACCATCTCCGCGAAGGGGATCCGCTCGGGCAACTGCCGGAAGCGCCCCGCAGCCCGGCGGCACGGAGCTGGGCCATTTGGGGGTGGTTGCTCCGCTCGGGTCACTCTCTGCAGCCGAGCGGGTGGACCCGGCGGCCAGGCCTGCCCTCCCCCACCCTTCCCTCGGTAACTTTCTGGTGTTCGCCTAACACCTACAGTTACTGGAGGAATCCGATGTCGGAACGTAAGAAGCTCGGAATGCGCATGGGACTCGCCGTCGTCGGCGTGCTGACCGGCCTGGCGGTCAGCGCCGGATCCGCGTCGGCGGACCTGCTGCCGGTGAGCAGTACGTGCACGAGCGTGAAGTCCACGACCACCGTGACGACGATGAAGACCAGCACCTGCTTCGGCGACAACTCGTCGCTGAAGGGAGTGCGCTGGCAGTGAGAACCCGGCGAACGCTTCCGGTCCTCCTGGCGGTAGCCGTCGGTGCCGTTATGGCGGTCCCGACCGGCGCGGTCGCGGCCCCCGCCACCACGGCCGCGCCGGCGGGCGCTGCCGAACGCTCCGTGGTGGTGATGGCCACGGCGGACGGCGCCGCATCGCTCGAACAGCGCGCCCTCGACCTGGGCATCCGGGTCACCCGCCGGCTCGAGGTGATCAATGGGTTCGCCGCCAGCGGCAGCCCCGCAGCCCTCGACCAGTTGGCTGCCGAGCCGGGTGTGGTCTCGGTCTCCGACGACCAGGCGATGACCCCGCTGTCCATGGTGCCCTCGCTCGGCTACGACCCGGCCGACGCAGGGTCGTTGTCCTCGACGACGCAGATCGTCGGAGCGCAGGACGCCTGGGCACGGGGCTACACCGGCGCCGGGGTCGACGTCGCCGTGATCGACACCGGGGTCGCCCCGGTGCCGGGCCTGAACAACCCCGGCCAGGTGATCATCGGTCCCGACCTGTCCTTCGACGCTCCTGGCGCCGCCACGCCCGGCCTCGACGGATTCGGCCACGGCACGTTCATGGCCGGCCTGATCGCCGGGCGCGACGCCACGGTCACCGCCTCGGGGGCCGGCTGCACCACCTGCCTGACCACCAGCGGCTACAGCACCACCACGTCCTACGTCGGGGTGGCGCCCGGAGCGCGCATCGTCAACGTCAAGGTCGGCGCGGCGGACGGCGCGGCGGACGTCTCCCAGGTCATCGCCGCCATCGACTGGGTAACCCAGCACGCCCACGACCCCGGCCTGAACATCCGGGTGCTCAACCTCAGCTTCGGCACCAACAGCCGGCAGAGCTATCAGCTCGACCCGCTGGCCCAGGCCGCGGAGCAGGCCTGGAAGCACGGCATCGTGGTGGTGGCGGCGGCCGGCAATGAGGGCCGCGCAGTCGGGTCCCTGGCCTCTCCCGCCTACGACCCGTACCTGCTCGCCGTGGGCGGCGACGACACGATGGGCACGGTGTCCACGGACGACGACAAGGTGGCCGACTTCGCCCAGCACGGCACGGTGGCCCGCACGGTCGACGTGATCGCCCCGGCGACGCGCCTCCTCGGGCTCCGCGTTCCCGGATCGTTCATCGACACCCTCGCCGTCAACAAGGGGCAGGTCGGCACCCGGTTCCAGCGTGGTTCGGGCACCTCGGAGGCCGCGGCGATCGTCTCAGGCCTCGCCGCACTGCTCATCGAGAAGAACCCGGCGGCGACGCCGGATCAGATCAAGGCGATGATCAGGGCCGGGGCGATCCCGCTGCCGCGGCTGAGCGACACCTCGAAACTGGACGCTCTGGCCGCCTCGTTGAACATGACGGCTGAGCAGTACGCCACGCTGGTCAACACGATCAACGCCAAGTACAGCGGCCAGGGCATTGCCACCCTGCGCTCCGCGCTCTCCGCCCCGGTGCCGGCCGCTACGCAGACCTTCACCGCCAGCTCCGGCGCCGGAACGCTCGAAGCCACCCGCGGCGGCGAGCACGTGGTGAGCAACGGCGCGGAGCTGAGCGGGGAGAAGGACATCTTCGGCAAGGCCTTCTCGGCCAAGGCGATGGCTGCCGCCCAGGTGTCCGCCACCGCATGGAGCGGCGGGAAGTGGAACGGCAGCCGCTGGTCCGGTGACGGCTGGACCGGCAGCCGGTGGAGCACGACCGCGTGGAGCGGAACCGACTGGTCGGGCAGCCGGTGGAGCGGCAGTCGCTGGTCGGGGATGACCTGGAACGGATCGCGCTGGAGCGGGACGGGCTGGAACGGGAGCCGGTGGTCGGGCTCGGAATGGTCCGGCAGCCGCTGGTCCAGCTCATCCTGGGACTGACTTGGCCGACAGGGTTCGCATGGGTACCGGGCCGGGGCAGCAGCGACGGCGGTCGCTGCTGCCCCGGCTCGGCGCCGTCCGCCCCCGGCCGCTGCCGGCCCGGCGGACCCTCGCCCTCTGCCTGGCCCTGACCCTGATCGGTCTTGCCCTCGCCCCGATCGGCCTCGGCGCCTCCCCCGGCCCGCCGCCGACCGGAACGATCCTCACCTGGTGGCACCTGGCCCCGGTCTTCGGCCTGGCCGCCGTATTCGTCTTCCATGTCGAGATCAACAGCGAGGCGCACACCTTCTCCCTCAGCGAGGTGCCCCTCGTGCTCGGCCTGCTGTTCGCCGACCCCTGGCAACTGCTGGTCGCCCGACTGATCGGGGAGGCCGTCGTCCTGGTCGGCCTGGAGCGCCAGTCACCGCCGAAACTCGCCTTCAACCTCAGCCTGTTCTTCGCCGAGGCCACCGCGGCACTGGCCATCTTCACCTCGGTCGGCGGAGACGACCCGACCGACCCCCGCACCTGGATCGCCGCCTTGCTGGCCGTCGGGGTGGCGGGCAACCTGGGCGCGGCGGCCGTCTGGGCCGTGATCCGCGTGCACGGCGGCGCGGTCAGCTCCCGGCAACTGGTCGCCGCGGCCGCCGTCACCGCCGCGGTCAACACCAGCCTGGCCACCATCGCCGCGGTGCTGATGAGCGTGGCCCGCCCGGCGCTGGTCCCGCTGGCGGTCGTGATCGGGGTCGTGGTGGCCGCCTACCGCGGCTACACCCGACTGACCAAGCGCTACGCCGGGTTGGAGATGCTGTACCAGTTCACCCGGATCACCAGCGGGGCCCAGCGACCGGACGCCACGCTGCTGCGGGTGCTGGACGAGGCCGGCCGCCTGCTGCGCACCCGGCGGGCACTGATCGCCCTGTACACCCCCGCGAGCGAGGCACCCTGGCTCTTTCTCGACCGCACCACCGACCCGGACGGCGTGGCCGCCGACACCGCAGCAGGCTCCGGCGAGCAGAACCTGCCTGCCCAGCTGCGCGCCGAGGTGCTCCACCGCGGAACCCTGATGCTGATCCCCCGCACCACGTCCTCCGCGGAGCACCGGGCCGTCCTGAATCACCTCGGAGCCAAGGACTGCATCGCGACCCCGCTGATCAGCAACGGCGAGGTCACCGGCGTGCTGGTGGTGTGCGACCGGCTCGGCGAGGTCAGCACGTTCGACACCGAGGACGGGCGGCTGTTCGCCACCCTGGCCGCCCAGGCGGCAATCGCCCTGGAGAACGGCCAGTTGATCGAGCGGCTGCAGGCCCAGATCCAGGCCCGCGAGCACGAGGCGCAGCACGACGCCCTGACCGGGCTGCCGAACCGGACGCTGCTGCTCGATCGGTTGGCCGAGGCCGTCGACGACCCGGGCGCGCGCCAGTTCGGGGTGCTCCTGCTCGACCTGAACGGCTTCAAGGAGGTCAACGACTCCCTCGGTCACCACACCGGGGACCTGTTGCTGCGCGAGGTGGCGGTCCGGTTGCGCGAGACGGTGAGCGAGCGCTGCACCGTGGCCCGGCTGGGCGGCGACGAGTTCGCCATCCTGATGCCGATGCTGCCGGACGTCGAGACCGGGCTCGCCGCGGCCACCGCGATCAACGAGGCGATCCGCCGCCCGGTCGCGTTGGCCTCGATGGCGCTCGAGGTCAGCGCCAGCATCGGCATGGCGCTCTGGCCCGAGCACGGGGAGGACCCGGCCACCCTGCTCCAGCGGGCCGATGTCGCCATGTACTCCGCCAAGCGCTCCCATGCCGGGGTCACCCTCTACGACCCCGCGCTGAACTGGAACAGCCAGTTCAGCCTGCGCCTGGCCGGCGAGCTGCGTGGTGCCCTGCTGGCCCGTCAGATCGACGTCCACTACCAGCCGATCGCCCGCACCACCGACGTCGACGTGGTCGGCGCCGAGGCCCTGGCCCGGTGGAACCACCCCGAATTCGGCCAGATCCCCCCGGACGACTTCATCCCGATCGCCGAACGCTCGGGGCTGATCCACGACCTGACCCTCTACGTGCTCGACCAGGCACTGGCCCAGAGCCGGATCTGGCGGGCCGCGGGCCTGGAGCTCTACGTCAGCGTGAACCTGCCCCCGCAGGTGCTGCGCGATGTGGAGTGGCCGGCCAAGGTGGTCGAGCTGCTGCAGCGGCATTGCCTGGCACCGAGTCAGCTCACCTTCGAGATCACCGAGACCGGCATCATGACCGATCCGGAACGGATGATCGGCACCTTGCGCGAGCTGGCCGCCACCGGCATCTCCTTCTCCATCGACGATTTCGGCACCGGGTACTCGTCCTTGGCCTACCTGCAGCGGCTCCCGGTCTCCGTGATCAAGATCGACAAGTCCTTCGTGACGCCGATGGTCACCGACCCGGCTGCCGCCGCCATCGTCCGCTCGGTCACCGACCTGGCCCGCAGCCTCGACCTGGCCGTGGTTGCCGAAGGCGTCGAGGACCAGCGCACGCTCGAGCACCTGGCCCGCAGCGGCTGCCACTTCGTGCAGGGGTACTACCTCTCCCGGCCCATCCCCGCGGTCGAGCTGACCGAGTGGATGGCCGAGCGCAGGAATCGCCACCAGGAGAGGCCAGGACTGCGCACGGCCTGAACTGCACGACGTGCATCCCCTGGGCGGCACGGCGGGCGAGGTGGAGGATGGAGGTGTCCTCGTCCAGGAGGTGCCGTGTGTCCGCACCCGAGTCGCGCCGCAGGCCCGCTCACCGCCGGGAGCCCGTTGCGCTCTTCAGCGATCGCAGGGACGCCGGACGCCGCCTCGCGGCGATCCTGACCGGGCTGCGCGGACAGGACGTCGTGGTGCTCGGCCTGCCCCGGGGTGGGGTACCGGTCGCCTACGAGGTGGCCCGCGCGCTCGACGCCCCGCTGGACGTGATCGTGGTCCGCAAGCTCGGCGTCCCGTTCATGCCCGAGTTCGCCATGGGAGCCATCGGCGAGGACGGCGTCCGGATCATCGACGACCGGGTCGTGGCCCAGACCCGGGTCGGCCCGGGGATGGTGCAGGTCGTCGAGGAGCGAGAACGAGCCGTGCTCGCGCGCCGACTCGCGCAACTGCGCGCGGGCTGCCCGGCGCAACCGCTCACCGGCAGGGTCGCCGTCCTGGTGGACGACGGCATCGCCACCGGCGCCACGGCGACGGCCGCGTGCCAGGTGGCCCGGAGGCGGGGCGCCCGAAGGGTGATCATGACGGCCCCGGTGGGGTCCCGCGACCGGGTCCGCGCGCTGCGCGCGGTGGCGGACGACGTGGTGTGCGTGGCGGAGCCTGAGGAACTGCGCGCCGTGGGCCAGTTCTACGAGGACTTCTCGGCCACCCCGGACGAGGTCGTCGCGGAGCTGCTGCACCGGAGCCGGACGGAGGGGCCCCGTCCGACAGGACAAAGCCCCTCCGCTGCGACCGACGGCCAGATCACTGACCGTGGGCGATCGGAACCTTCTTGGCCTGCGCCTCCTCCGGCGTGATCGCAACGGTCACCTCGAGGATGCCGTCACGATAGGTGGCGGTCACCGCGTTCTCGTCGGCGCCCTTCGGTAGCCGCACGGTGCGGGTGAGCTCGCCGTAGACGAACTCCGAACGATGTTGGTCCTTGTGCGTCTCGCGCCGTTCGGCATGGATGGTCAACGCGCCATCGGCAACCGTGACCTCGACGTCCTTGTCGGGGTCGATCCCGGGGAGCTGGGCCCGGACGACGTACCTGCCGTCCTCGACGAACTCCTCACACCGAATGATGTGCTCGAACTCGAAGGGTTTGAGCCCTGGGAACAACGAGAACTCGCCGTCGAGCCAGTCCAGCAATCGCGGCGTCCTGCCGCGGCGCACCATCTGAGTGTTTCCCGTCATGTCTGCCTCCTTCGCAGGGCAGACCACCTCGACCAGCGGGGTGACCTCGACAGGCATCCCGGCTGAGTGCCGGACGCCGACGCCCCCTGCGCTTCTCAGCCTAGGACGCCGCACCGGCGTCCGCTTCGCCCCAAAGTCGCTCTACTGCCCGAAACCGGGGGAACCCTGCCGGGATCCGTGCCGTGGCCGTCTGGGGTTTACCTCTGTGATGTGTCATGGTTTCTTCCGTGACAGGGCCCACATCCCGGCATCACGCGCCGTCCCGGTTGGTGGAGTTGCGCATCTCACCGCACCGCGCCGTGCCGCCGCTGGCCGCAGCCATGCTCCTGCTCTGCGCGGCCAGCTTCGGTCTGGAGGTGCTGCGGCACGGGCTGCACGTGGAGTTCCGCGGCATGGCCAGCCTGCTCGGCCTGTTCAACGTCGACGGCGAGAGCAACGTCCCGACCTGGTTCCAGTCCAGCCTGCTGCTGATGTGCGCGATGTCGCTGTGGACGACCGCGGACGACGCACTCATCGACGCCGACCGCTGGGCGCGGCACTGGCGCGTGCTCGCCGTGGTCTTCGGCTACCTGTCGGTGGACGAACTCACCTTGCTGCACGAGCGGGCCGACGAGCCGCTGCACCGGCTCTTCAACACCTCAGGGGCGCTGCTCTGGGCCTGGGTGCTGCTCGCCGTCCCGATGCTCGTGATCTTCGGTCTGGCCTACCTGTCGTTCCTGCGTGACCAGCCACGCTCCATCACGGTGGGCCTGCTCCTGGCCGCCGCGCTCTACGTCGGCGGCGCCGTCGTGGTGGAGATGCTGGGCAGCTACCTGTTCGCCGTCGGTGGGCCGGATTCCCTGCCCTACCAGGCGGCGGCTACGGCCGAGGAGGCCCTGGAGATGTCCGGGTTGCTGGTCCTCCTCGCCGTCCTCGGCCGGCGCGAGCGGTCAGCCGCCGAACGCCCGCAGGTGGTTCTGCGATCCCGCGCTCAGGGACGCGTAGACCTTCAGGACGTCAGGAGCGGTGACGCCTGACCCTGCCGTGGCCAGATCGGCGATGTCCATCTTCTCGATCTTCACGCCGACCGCGAGCGCCGCGCTGAGCGAGCCCTTGCCCTGCACCACGAGCGTGCCGTAGAGCGAGGCCATCGTCGTGCTGGTGAACTGCCCGTCGGCCTTGCCCGCGGTCGGGTCGGCGATGCCGTACCGGGCGAGCAGGGTGCGGACGGCGCTGAGGTGCTGGGCCTCGGAGGCCGCGATCCGGGTGAACCGGCGGTCGCCGGTGGCCGCGGCCAGGGTCACGTAGACGTCGTGGGCCAGCTTCTCCTCCTCGGCCATGCCCGCCAGTGTCGTCCGCTGGGCGGTGGTCAGGGTGCCCGAGGCCGGCAGGTCGGTGTGGGTCCCGGAGGTGTTGCCGCGCTGCTGCGTGTACCCGTTCCCGCGCATCTGTGCGTTCCCGTTCCGCCACATCTCGGCGGGGCCGGTCCCGGTGCCGGTGCCGGTGCAGTCGGCCGAGCAGGTCTGGGTCGCCGGGGCGGCCGCAGTGGTCGAGGACGTGGTGGCGACTGCGGCGGTGCCGGCGAGCAGAGCGGCCAGCGCACCGCCGGCGACGGAAGTGACGAGCAGTGAGCGACGCATGACGATCTCCCAGGTCTGTGCCGGCCGTGGGTCGGCCGGCCCGGTGTGGTGCTTCGAGATCGAGCATCGGCCGCCCGGATGGACCGCCCGGGGAATCGGTGTGGAGACGATGTGGAGGTTTCCCGCGCCGCTGGACCGGCCCGGGGCCGGACGGGCGATGATGGCGGTATGGCCACCGTGCTCGTCGTCGAGGACGACCGCGACATCCGCGATGTGCTGCGCCGTTACCTGGAGCGCGCCGGGCACGGGGTGCTGACCACGACCTCGGGGGCCGAGGCGTTGCGCCTGGTGGACGCCGGTGGCTGCGATCTGGTGCTGCTCGACCTCGGCCTGCCCGACATCGACGGGCTGGACGTGCTCCGCGCCGTCCACGACCGGGGTCGGCCCCCGGTGCTGGTCCTGACCGCACGCAGCGGCTTGGACGACCGGATCGCCGGGTTGTCCTCGGGCGCGGACGACTACGTGACCAAGCCGTTCAGCCCTACCGAGGTGGTACTGCGGGTGGGTGCCATCCTCGCCCGGACCCAGGGCGGCACGACGGATCCGGATCGGGACGCCTTCGGTGACGGCCGGCTGGTGCTCGATCATTCCCGACGCGAGGCCACGGTCGCCGGGCGGGGCCTCGAGCTGACCGCGACCGAGTGGGGCGTGCTGGCCACCCTGGCCTCGGTGCCCGGACGGCCCTTCTCCCGCTACGAACTGGTCAACCGGGTGCGCGGGTACGAGTTCGCCGGCTACGAGCGCAGCATGGACTCGCACGTGAAGAACCTGCGGCACAAGCTCGGGGCGGACGCCGAGATCGTGGAGACCGTGGTCGGTGTCGGTTACCGCCTCGGGTTGCGCCGTGACGCCTGAACCGCCGCCCGCGGCAGGCGGGCTGGGCGTGCTCGGCCGCCGGCTGGTCCTGGCGTTCACCGTGGTCGCCGCCACGGCTATCGCCCTGGTGACGGTCGCCGCGCTGGTGGGCACCGATCGTGGCCTGAGCAGTCAGCTGGCCGAACAGCGACGCGCCCTGGCCACCAATCTCGCTGTCTCCGCCGCGCAGGCCTATGACCAGGCCGGCGGCTGGACGAACGCCGACCTCGACGAGGTGCGCGCAGTGGTGGCCGGCACCGGCACCCAGGTCGTGGTCCGCGACGTCGCGGGCGCTCAGGTCACGGTCCACGGCATGGGCCGGCGTGGCGCCGGGCGTGCCGTCGAGGGAGTGGTCGACTCCGCGACGACGCTCTCGGTACCCGTGGTCAGTGACGGCAGGACGGTCGGCACGTTGAGCATGACGTTCCCGGCCGAGACCGTGGTCGCCGGCCGGCCGGTGGCCTGGTCCTGGGTGCTCGGTGCCGCTGGGGCGGCCCTGGCCATGGCGATCGCCGCCGGGGTGATGGCCGCCCGGGAACTGACCCGCCCGGTGCTGGCGCTCACCGCCGCGACCCGCATCTTCGCCGCCGGGGATCGAGCGGCCCGGCCTGCCTCACGCGGCGTCGGCGAGCTCGGCGAACTGGCCGACGCCTTCGACGAGGCGGCGGGCGCCGTCCAGGCCGCCGAGGCGGCCAGGCGACAGATGGCGGCGGACGTCGCACACGAGCTGCGCACTCCCCTGGCCGCGCTCCAGGCCGGCCTGGAGGAGGTCCGCGACGGGCTCAGCCCGGCGGACACCCCGACGCTGACTCGACTGCACGACCAGGCCCTGCGCCTGGGCCGGGTGGTGGGGGACCTGGCCGACCTGTCCGCGGCGGAGGCGGTCGGGCCGGGCCTGCACCTGGAGCGGCTGGACCTGGCCGCCCTGACCGGCGCAGAGTGCGCCGCCCGCGAACCACAGATCCGGGCCGCCGAACTGACACTGACGGTGCGGGCGCCTGCTCCGGCCTGGGTGTCGGCGGATCCGCACCGCATGCACCAGGTGGTCGGGAACCTGCTGGAGAACTGCATCCGGCACTGCCGTCCGGCCGACCGGGTCTCGGTGGCGGTCACCACCACCACCGACGGGGTGGTCGAGCTCGAGGTGGCCGACACCGGCCCGGGCATCGACGCCGCCGACCTCCCTGCGGTGCTGACCCGGTTCTGGCGCTCGGCCGAGGCCCGCAACCGGTCGGTGGGCAGCGGCCTGGGGCTGGCCATCGTGGCCGAGCTGGTGCGGGCCCACCACGGCGAGGTCACGGTAACCTCGCCCGACCGCAACGGCACTGTCGTGCGGATCAGGATCCCGGCGCTCACTCGGCCGGAGGCGGGGCTCCGAGCTTCTGGCGGGGGTTCGGCGTGACGGGCCGCTCCTGAGCGTGCATCGCCGGCCCTGAACGGGCCGCCGTCCGGGCCGGGTCGGGCCAGATGGTGTCCAGGGTGGCGTTCAGCGCCGCCCCGATCAGCACCGCGATCGCCAGCAGATAGAGCCAGATCAGCACCACGATCGGCGCCGAGAGGGGCCCGTAGATCGAGGTGCCGCCCACCGACTCCGCGACCACCACCCGCAGTACGGCACTCGCCACCATCCAGATCAGCAGCGCCAGTACCGCCCCCGGCAGGTCCTTGCGCCAGGGCACCCGCACCGGCGTGGCCACGTGGTAGAGCGTGGTCAGCAGCACCACCGAGAACACGATCACGGTCGGCCAGTACAGCGACTCCATCCAGACCAGCGACGGCAGCCCGTTGATCCTGGCCCGGAGGAACTGGCCGATCAGACCTGGCCCGACCAGCACCAGCGGGAAGGCCACGGCGCCCAGCACCAGGGTCAGCACGTACATCGAGAAGGACAGGGCGCGGGTGCGCACGATCCCTCGGTGCCCGCCCAGGCCGTACATGATCGAGACCGTGTCGACATAGACGTTCAGCGCCCGCGAGCCCGACCAGAGTGCGAGGAGGAATCCGATCGAGACGATCTCCAACCGCCCGCCTTCGGCCACCTCGTCGAAGGTGGGCAGGATCACCCCCTGCACCGCCTGCTCGGTGAGCACGGTGGCGGCCAGGTCGGTCAGCCGTTCCTTGAGCCGCCCCACAATGTCGGCGCCGACCCAGGACCCGGCGTAACCGAGGCTGGCCACGAGACTGAGCACCAGCGGGGGCAGCGAGAGCAGGGCGAAGAACCCCGCTTCTGCCGCCAACCCAGTCACCCGGTAGCGCAGACAGGTGCGTATGGTCCCGGCCACCACCCGGCCCGCAGCGTCGCCGGTACGCCGCCAGCCCACCCGCCGGGCGTCTCGGACTCCCGGTCGGCTGCCCGGCGGACGGCGCGGCGTCACCAGCGTCTCGGCGGCGTCCACGCCCGGTCTCCCCCTCGCACGCGACACACGGTAACGACCGAACCGGTCCGACGGCAGCGGCCACGCCGGAAGGTGACGGGTCTGCCCGCCCCCGCCCGGCATCGGTACGGTGGCCGCGTGCCGGATGCCGATGATGACGCCACCCTCGTGCCGGCGCCCGAGGCAGGCGACCTGTACTCGACCGACGCCGCGCTGACCGAGGCCGTACGCCGATACGGGGCGGAGCAGCACGCGGGCAGGCTGCGCGACCTCGGCACGGTGGCCGGGTCACCCCGATCGCTGCGCTGGGCCGAGTTCGTCGACCGCTATCCGCCCACCCTGCGTACCCATGACGCCTTCGGGCACCGCCTGGACGAACTCGAGTACCACCCGGCCTGGCACCGCCTGATGCAGGCGGGGGTGCGGGCCGGGCTGACCGCAGCGCCGTGGATCCAGGACCGGGCCGCCACCCCGCACACCGCCCGCGCCGCCGCCATGCTGCTCTGGTCACAGACCGAGACCGGCCACCTGATGGCTCTGAGCACGACCTATGCCGCCGCCCCCGCGCTGCGCGAGGACCCCGCGATCGAGGCCGCCTGGCTGCCCCGGCTCGCCTCGCGGGCCTACGAGTCCGGGGTGAGGCCGGCCCAGGACAAGCTGGGCGCGATCGCCGGCCTTGCCGTCACCGAGCGCCAGGGCGGCACCGACCTGCGCAGCGTGACCACCGTGGCCCGGCCCGAATCCGACAGCTATCGGCTGACCGGCCACAAGTGGTTCGTCTCCGCCCCGATGAGCGACGTCTTCCTGGTGCTCGCCCAGGCCCCCGGCGGGCTGACCTGCTTCCTGGTGCCGCGGGTGCTACCCGACGGCACTCGCAACGCCTGGCGGCTGGAACGGCTCAAGGCGACCCTGGGCACCCGCTCGGTCGGGGTGGCCGAGGTCACACTGGACGAGGCCTGGGGGCAGCGGCTCGGCGAGGAGGGTCGGGGACTGCGGGTCCTGTCCGCCACCACGGCCGCCCTGCGGCTGGACGGCATGCTCAGCGCCGCCGGCACCATGCGGGCCTGCGTGGTGCGCGCCGTGCAGCACGCCCGCAACCGAGAGGCGTTCGGCAGCGTGCTCGCCGACAAGCCGCTGATGCAGAACGTCCTGGCCGACCTCGCCGTGGAGAGCGAGGCGGCCACCCTGCTTGGCATGCGGCTGGCCGCGGCGGTCGATGCCGGCGAGGACGACCTCCTCCGGGTGGCCGTGCCGATGGCCAAGTACTGGGTGGCCAAGCGCACCCCGCCGGTGGTGGCCGAGGCGCTGGAGTGCTTGGGTGGCAACGGATATGTCGAAGAACACGGCCTCGCCCGGCTGTTCCGGGCCTCCCCCGCCCCGTCCTTGTGGGAAGGTACCGGCAACGTCACAGCGCTCGACGTGCTGCGGGTGATGTCCCTGCAGCCCAAGGCGATGGAAGTGCTGCTCGGTGAGATCGACCGCGCCCGCGGCGCCGACGCCCGACTCGACCGGGCGATGGATGATGTCGCCGCCTTCCTCCAGGCCGCCGCCCGTGAGGCCCGCCGCGACCCGGCAGCGGTCGAGTCCGGCGCCCGCTGGATGGTTGAGCGGCTCGCCATCGCCCTGCAGGCCTCCCTGGTGGTGCGGCATGCGCCGTCCGCAGTATCGACCGCTTACCTGGCCACCCGCGTGGCCGGCGGCGGCGGCTTCCTGATCGGCACCCTGCCGGTCGGCCGGCGCACCACGGAGGCGATCATCGACCGCGCTCTGGCGCGATGATGGCCCTACCGATGAGAGGACGAGATGGACATCTGGCCAGGTAGTCCCTATCCCCTGGGCGCCACGTTCGACGGCGCCGGCACCAACTTCGCTATCTTCTCCGAGGTCGCCGAGCGGGTCGAGCTGTGCCTGATCGACTCCGCCGGCGGCGAGGAGCGGATCCCGCTGACCGAGGCCGATGCGTTCGTCTGGCACGGCTACCTGCCCCGGATCGGGCCCGGCCAGCGCTACGGCTACCGCATCCACGGCCCCTACGACCCCTCGTGGGGCCACCGATGCAACCCGGCGAAGCTGTTGCTCGACCCTTACGCGAAGGCGATCGAGGGGCAGATCGACGGCGACGAGTCGCTGTTCTCCTACACCTTCGAGGGCCCGAACGCGTTCAACGACGCCGACAGCCTGGGCCACACCATGCTCTCGGTGGTGGTCAACCCGTTCTTCGACTGGGTGAACGACCGCCCGCCGCGGCACGAGTACCACGAATCGGTGATCTACGAGGCTCACGTCAAGGGCCTGACCATGACCCACCCCGGGGTGCCGGACGAGATCCGCGGCACCTACGCGGCGCTGGCCCACCCAGCCGTGATCCAGCACCTGTCCGACCTGGGCATCACCGCGATCGAACTGATGCCGGTGCACCAGTTCGTGCAGGACTCCACTCTGACCGCCAAGGGCCTGTCGAACTACTGGGGCTACAACACCATCGGCTTCTTCGCCCCGCACAACGCCTACTCCTCGGCCGGCCAGCGCGGCCAGCAGGTGCAGGAGTTCAAGTCGATGGTCAAGGCGCTGCACGCGGCCAACATCGAGGTGATCCTCGACGTGGTCTACAACCACACCGCCGAGGGCAACCACCTCGGGCCGACCCTGTGCTTCCGCGGCCTGGACAACAACGCCTACTACCGCCTGGTGGACGACGATCGCACTCACTACTACGACACCACCGGCACCGGGAACAGCCTGCTGATGCGGCACCCGCACGTGCTGCAGCTGATCATGGACTCGTTGCGCTACTGGGTGCTCGAGATGCACGTCGACGGGTTCCGGTTCGACCTGGCCGCGACGCTGGCCCGTCAGTTCCACGAGGTCGACCGGCTGTCGGCCTTCTTCGACATCGTGCAGCAGGACCCGATCGTCTCCCAGGTCAAGCTGATCGCCGAGCCGTGGGACGTCGGCGAGGGCGGCTACCAGGTGGGCAACTTCCCTCCGCTGTGGACCGAATGGAACGGCAAGTACCGCGACACCGTGCGTGACTTCTGGCGCGGCGAACCCTCGACCCTCGGCGAGTTCGCCTCCCGGATCACCGGGTCCAGCGACCTCTACCAGGACGACGGCCGGCACCCGATCGCGAGCATCAACTTCGTCACGGCGCACGACGGGTTCACCCTGCGTGACCTGGTCTCGTATCACGAGAAGCAGAATGAGGCGAACGGCGAGGGCAACGCGGACGGCGAGAGCCACAACCGCTCCTGGAACTGCGGTGCCGAGGGCGAGACCGACGACCACGGGGTGCTCGACCTGCGGCTGCGCCAGCAGCGCAACTTCATCACGACCCTGCTGCTCTCCCAGGGCGTGCCGATGCTCGCCCACGGCGACGAGATCGGGCGCACCCAGCGCGGAAACAACAACGTCTACTGCCAGGACAACGAGCTCGCCTGGGTGGACTGGACCCTGGATGCGGCCCAGCGCGACCTGCTCTCCTACACCAGCCGCGTCATCCGCCTGCGCCGTGACCACCCGGTCTTCCGCCGGCGCCGGTTCTTCGCCGGCTCCGCCCAGCACGGCGGCACCAGCCACGTCGGCGACATCGCCTGGTTCACCCCGGCCGGCCACGAGATGACCGAGGAGGATTGGCGCAACGGTTACGCCCGCGCGATGACGGTCTTCCTCAACGGCGAGCGGATCCTGGAGCCGGACACCCGCGGACAGCCGGTCGTCGACGACTCCTTCCTGGTGGTCTTCAACGCCCACTACGAGGCACTCGACGTGACCATCCCGGCCAAGGACTACGGGGCCTGGTGGGCTGTGCTGCTGGACACCGCGGACGACGAGAGCGACACCGCGGACGGCGGTGACACCTACGCCCCCGGCGACCAGGTGCCGGTACAGGCCCGCTCGACCGTGGTGCTGCGGGCCACTCCCGCGGGCAATCCCGCGCGGGTCGTCCAGGTACCGGCCCGGACCGCGGTACCGCCGCCCAAGCCGGCCCTGCGGCGCAAGGCCGCCGCCCCCGCCGAGGAGCCGCCCCGCACCGGCCGCCGGAAGCGGAAGTGAGGTCGGCGGCACCGCTGTCCACCTATCGGCTGCAGGTGCACGGCGGGTTCGGGTTCGACGACGTGGCCGCGGTGGCCGACTACCTGGCCGCGCTCGGCGTCTCCCATGCCTACCTCTCGCCCATCCTAGAACCGGCCCCGGGATCGACCCACGGCTACGACGTGGTCGACCACTCCCGGCTGAACACCGAGGCGGGCGGACGGGAGGCGTTCGACCGGATGAGCGCGGTGCTGCGCGCCGCCGGTCTGTCGGCGGTCGCCGACGTGGTGCCCAACCACATGGCGGTGCCCACCCCGGTGCGGCTGAACGCCGCGTTGTGGTCGGTGCTGCGCGACGGGCCGGGCTCGCCGTTCGCCCGCTGGTTCGACGTCGACTGGAGCGTGGAGAGCCGGGCCGTGCTGATGCCGGTGCTGGGCAATCGGATCGGCACCGTGCTCGCCGCCGGCGAGCTCACCGTGGAGCGCGAGGGGGCAGAGGGTGGGGTGCTGCGCTACGGGGATCATGTCTTCCCGCTGCGCCCGGGTACCGAGGAGCTGCCGCTGCGGGAGCTCGTCGACCGGCAGTGGTACCGCCTGGCCTGGTGGCGGGTCGGCGACGAGGAGCTCAACTACCGGCGCTTCTTCGACGTCGACACCCTGGCCGCCGTCCGGGTGGAGGACCCGGCGGTCTTCGACGCCACGCACGCCCTGCTGCTCGACCTGGTCGAGCGCGGCGACCTGACCGGGCTGCGGATCGACCATCCGGACGGGCTGGCGGACCCCCGCGGCTACCTGCGCCGCCTCGCCGAGGCGAGCGGCGACCAGTGGGTCGTGGTGGAGAAGATCCTGGAGGGCGACGAGCGGCTGCCTGCCGACTGGGCCTGCGCCGGCACCACCGGGTACGACGCGCTGCACCGGGTGGCCGGGCTGTTCGTCGACCCGGCCGCCGCCGCGCCGCTGGCGGCCCTGCTCACCGAGCTGACCGGGGACTCCCCCGACTTCGGCGTCCTGGTCGAGGCGGCCAAACGTGAGGTGGTCGAGGGCACCCTCTACGCCGAGGTGGCCCGGCTGGTCGACCTGGCCGCCGACATCTGCCGCGACGACGTCACCCTGCGCGACCACACCCGCCGGCAGCTGCACCTGTGTCTGGTCGAGCTGCTGGTGGCCTTCACCCGCTACCGCGCCTACGTGGTACCCGGCGAGGCAATCAGCCCGGACGACGAGGCCTGCCTGGAGGAGGCGTGCGAGCTCGCTCGGACCCACCTGCCGGAGTGGTCGCACGAGACGCTGGACCTGATCCGCGACCTGGTCCGCGACTGGGAGGTCACCGCGAACCCCACCCGGCTGGAGGAGAAGCGCCGGGCCGAGTTCGTCGTCCGGTTCCAGCAGACCTGCGGACCGGTGATGGCCAAGGGCGTCGAGGACACCGCGTTCTACCGCTGGCACCGACTGGTGGCGTTGAACGAGGTCGGCGGCGACCCCCGGATGGTGGGAGTGCCCCCGGAGGACTTCCACGACTACGCCACCCGGATCCAGCGCGACTGGCCGGACACGATGACCACCCTGTCCACCCACGACACCAAACGGTCCGAGGACGTGCGGGCACGCCTGTACGCCTTGACCGAACTGGTCGGGGAATGGACCGAGGCGGTGCGGGAGTGGACCGAGGCGGGCGCGGCACACCGGGCCGGCGACGGCCTGCCCGACCCGGCGACGGTCTACCTCCTCTGGCAGACCCTGGTCGGCACCTGGGACTCCTCTGCGGGCGGCCCGCCGTCCGCAGAGCGGCTGACCCGCTACCTGGAGAAGGCCACCCGCGAGGCCAAGCGGTTCACCTCCTGGACCCACCCGAACCCGCCCTACGACGACGCCGTCGCGGACTTCGCCCGGGCGGTGCTCGCCGACGAGGACCTGATGGCAGCGGTGGGCGGATTCTGCTCACTGATCGAGGCGCCGGCCCGGGCCGTGGTGCTCGGCCAGAAACTGGTGCAGCTGACCATGCCCGGGGTGCCCGACGTCTACCAGGGCTGCGACCTGCTCGACCAGTCCCTGGTCGACCCGGACAACCGACGCCCGGTCGACTTCGCCGCCCGGCGCACCCTGCTCGCCGGGTTGGACGCCGGTTCGGCTCCGCGCACCCTGGCCGCCGAGAAGCTGCTGGTCACCTCCCGGGCGCTGCGGGCGCGCCGCGACCACCCGGAGGCCTTCCGCGGCCCGGACGCCGGCTACACCCCTCTGGCCACCACCACCGGGAACGCGGTGGCCTTCGCCCGTGGCGGCGGCGACCGGGAACGGGTGGTCAGCGTGATCACCCGGATGCCGCTCGCCCTGGAGCGACGCGGCGGCTGGGGTGAGCACACCGTCTCTCTCCCCCGGGCCGCTGGCGTGACGCCCTCGGCGGGGCCGAACTGGAGGGCGGCGCGCATCCGCTGGCAGACCTGCTGGCGCAGCGCCCAGTCGCCCTGCTCGTCCGCTGACGCCCGGGTGGCTGACGCGCCTCACGACTCAGGCCGCTCGAGGAGCGCGGAGGATCCCCGGAGCGGCTACAGCGCGATAACTGGTCTGTAACGTGATCGGAACATGCCCTGCCGATGCTGTTCAGCATGTTGGCACGCATGCGGATCAGTGTTCCCGACCGGCCCGGCTCGCTGGGGCGGCTGGCCTCGGCGATCGGCGCCGCCGGCGGCGACATCGCCGCTGTCGACGTGCTGGAGAGTGAGGCTGGCCGGGCCCTCGACGACGTCACCGTGCAGGTCAACGACCTCGCGCACCTGGAGACCCTGACCTCGATCGTCGGCTCCCTGGCCGGCATGCAGGTGGTCGGCGTGCGGCATCCGGTGCCACCGGTCGCAGGGCACGCCGACCTGCAACTGATCGAGCAGGTCTTCGCCCGGCCGGAACAGGCATGGCACACCCTGGTACACGGTGCCCCGGCGGCGCTCGGCGTCGACTGGGCGGCGCTGGTCGGCTACGACCTGGACGGCGCGTTCAGCGGCGTCATCATCGCCGGCGATCTCGCCCCGGCCGAGGGCTTCGCGCTGTCCGCCCCGCTGCGGCTGGCCGCGGTCTCGCTGCCGGGGTCCACCGGCGCGGTGCTGATCCCGTTGGGGGACAGCACAGCCGGCCTACTGCTGGTCCGCACGAGCGGGCCCGAGTTCCATCACGGCGAGTTGTGGCGCCTCGGTCAGCTGGGGCACATCCTCGGCCTGGCCATGCCGGTCGCCGCCGTGTGAAGCTGCCCCGTGCCGTCGCAGGCGGAGCGACGGCACGGGGCTGTCCTGCGTGCGGAACCTGTTGTCGCAGTAGGGCATCCGGCTCACAGCGCGGCGAGTCGGGCCTTCTCCGCCGCAACGTCGAAGTCGGCGGGCGGCCAGTCCGGGGCCATTGCGTGCAGCGTGTCCAGCAGCAGGTTCTGCACCGCCAGCCGGGCGTACCACTTGTGGTTCGCGGGCACCACGTACCACGGCGCGGACTCGGTGGAGCACCGGGTCAGTGCCTCCTGATAGGCCGCCATGTACTCGTCCCAGTGCGCCCGCTGGTCGAGGTCGCCCGGGTTGTACTTCCAGTACTTGTCCGGCCGGTCGAGACGCTCAGCCAGGCGCTCCTTCTGCTCCTCCTTGCCGATGTGCAGCATCACCTTGACGATGCGGGTCTCCTTCGCCGCCAGCTGCGCCTCGAACCGGTTGATCGTGGCGTAGCGGCGCGACCAGGTCGCCCGCGGCACCAGGGAGAGCACCCGTGCGATCAGCACATCCTCGTAGTGCGAGCGGTCGAACACCCCGATCTGCCCGGCACCCGGCAGCGCGTTGCGGATGCGCCACAGGAAGTCGTGCGCGCGCTCCTCGGCAGTGGGCGCCTTGAACGAGGTGTAGCGCACTCCCTGCGGGTCGACGTGGCCGACCACGTGACGCATCACCCCACCCTTGCCCGAGGTGTCCATGCCCTGCACCACCAGCAGCACCGACCGGGTGCCACCCTCGCGTGACTCGGCCCACAACCGCTCCTGGAGGTCCGACAGATCAGCGAGACCGTCGGTCAGGGCCTGCTCCGCGTCGTCCCGGTCGCCGGTGAACCCGGGCGTGGAGGAGGGGTCCACGTCGGCCAGCTGGAAGCCCTCGCCCACAGCGAGGCGACGGGCGATCGGCAGCGAGTCCGCCGTCGCGGCCTTGCCCGGCTTGGCGGCCTTGTCCTTGGTCTTCGTCTTCTTCGACATGGCCCAGATGATGGCAGTTCGGGGCAGCGCACGTCAGCGGGAAGCGCCCGTTCGATTCGACCGTGCGCGCCCGACTTGGCAGGGTTGGCCTCGTGCATGTCTTCCGGCTCTGGTCCCCGTGCGCCCGAACGGTCGAGCTGCACCTGTCCGGCCGGCGCGAGTCACCCCTGCCGATGACCGCCGGGAGCGGTGGCTGGTGGTCGCTGACCGTCGAGGACGCCGACCACGGAACCGATTACGCCTACGCCCTCGACGGCGGCCCTGCCCGGCCCGACCCGCGCAGCCGGTGGCAGCCCGCGGGCGTGCACGCCCCGAGCCGGGTGTTCGACCCGGCCCGGCACCGCTGGGCGGACGACGGCTGGGCCGGCCGCGACGTCCTGGGCCTGGTCTTCTACGAACTGCACGTCGGCACCTTCACCGCGCAGGGGACCCTCGCGGCAGCGGCGTCCCGGCTGGACCACCTGGTCGACCTCGGTGTCGACGTGGTCGAGCTGATGCCGGTGGCCGCCTTCCCGGGCCGCTGGGGCTGGGGCTACGACGGGGTCGCGCCGTACGCCGTCCATGAGCCGTACGGCGGCCCGGCGGCGCTGCAGTCCTTCGTCGACGCCTGTCACGCCCGGGGGCTGGCGGTCTGCCTGGACGTCGTCTACAACCACCTCGGCCCGGAGGGGAACTATCTCGGCGAGTTCGGCCCCTACTTCAGCACCGCGCACACCACCCCGTGGGGCTCGGCGATCAACCTGGACGGGCCGGGCAGCGAAGTGGTCCGCGCCTGGGTGATCGAGAACGCCCTGAGCTGGTTCGAGGACTTCCACCTCGACTGCCTGCGTCTGGACGCCGTGCACTCCCTGCTCGACGACTCCCCGCGCCACCTGCTGGCCGACCTGTCCGATGCCGTGACCGGGCTCGCCCGGCGGCTGGGCCGCCCGCTGGGCCTGATCGCCGAGAGCGACCTGAACGACCCGGGCACGGTGGAGCCCACCACCGAGGGCGGACTGGGCATGAACGCCCAGTGGAGCGACGACCTGCACCACGCGCTGCACGCGTGGGTGACGGGTGAGAAGCACGGCTACTACACCGATTTCGGCGACGAGGTCACCGTCGCCCGCACCCTGACCCGGGTGTTCCGGCACGCCGGGGACTTCTCGGCCTTCCGCGGCGCCGACTGGGGCCGCCCGGTCGACCCGACGGTGCACCGCGGGCACCAGTTCCTGGGGTACCTGCAGAACCATGACCAGGTCGGCAACCGCGCGCTCGGCGACCGGATCGGCGCGCACGTACCGGTCTCCCGGGTGGCGGCCGGCGCCGCGCTGGTGCTCACGTCGCCGTTCACGCCGATGCTGTTCATGGGCGAGGAGTGGGCTGCCTCCAGCCCCTGGCAGTACTTCACCGACCTCGAGCCCGATCTGGGCGCCGCCGTGCGCGAGGGCCGCCGGGCCGAGTTCGCCGAGCACGGCTGGAGCACCGAGCAGGTGCCCGACCCGCAGCACCCGCGCACCCGGGAGGTGTCGGTGCTGCCCTGGTCCGAGCTGGAGCACGGCACGCACGCCCAGATCCACGCCTGGTACCGCAGCCTGATCGCCCTGCGCCGGGCCGAACCCGATCTGCGCGCCGACGACCTGGTCGCGGTGTCGGTCACGGTTGGCCCCAACTGGCTGGTGATGCACCGGGGGGCCTTCGACGTGCTGGTCAATCTGGCGCCGACGGCGGTCGACCTACCTACCTTCACCTGCGCGGACCCGGTGCTGTGCTGGCTCGGCGCCGGGATCGGCCCCAGGATCGCACCCAAGGTGATGGCCGGCGGCCTGCGGCTGCCGCCGGACAGCGTGGCCATCGTGCGGGAGGCGAGCACCTGATGAGCGACGACGACGCCCGCCTGCCGGCCCCCCTGGCCGAGCTCGCCGCCGACTTCGCCGCGCTCGGCGCCGGCGACCAGCTCCAGCTGCTGATCGAGTTGGGCGCTGAGCTGCCGCCGCTGCCCGCACACATCGCGGCCCACCGCGAGCGGATGGAGCCGGTGCAGGAGTGCCAGTCCCCCCTCTTCCTGCAGGTCGAGGTGACCCCGGCCGCCGAGGACCCTGCCCGGCCGGCGCACGTGTACATCGACGCCCCGGCGGAGGCGCCGACCACCCGCGGGTTCGCCGCCATCCTGCACCAGGGGCTGGACGGGCTGGCGGCCGCGGACCTGCTCGCCGTGCCGGACGACATCGCGCTGCGCCTCGGCCTGCGCGCCGTGGTGAGCCCGCTGCGGCTGCGTGGCATGAACGCGATGGTGTTCCGGATCAAGCGTCAGGTGCGCCGGTCGATCGAGACCCCGGGCCCGGACCCGACCCCAGAGGTGAGCCGGCCATGACGACCCTGCGTCTGCTGCTGCCCGGCAACGCCGTGATCGGCGACCTGGACGACGACCGGGAGAGCACTGTCGCGGCCCTGGCCGACCTGTACGCCTACCCCGACCCGGTGCCGACGACGGGCTGGGTGCGGGCGAACATGATCTCCACCCTGGACGGGTCGGCCACGGGTGGGGATGCGTTGTCGGGCAGCATCGGCGGTCCGGCTGACCGCGCGGTGTTCTCCGCCCTGCGCGGTGTGGCCGACGTGATCCTGGTCGGGGCCGGCACCGCTCGCGCGGAGCGCTACCGCCGCCCGGTGGGCAAGCCCGAGTTCGCCGAGCGCCGGGCCCGGCTCGGCCAGGAGGCGGCGCCGCCGCTGGCCCTGATCACCCGAAGCGGCCGGCTGCCGGACGGTGCCGTGGGCCCGGGGTCCGGCTTCGCCATCGCTCCGGCCACCGCCGACCTCGACGCCCTCACGGCACAGCTCGGCGCCGATCGGGTGATCGTGGCCGGGCAGGACGAGGTGGATCTGTCCGTGGCGGTGGCCGAGCTGGCCCGGCGTGGGCTGCGCCGGGTGCTGCTCGAGGGCGGTCCGCAGGTCCTCGGCCAGGCGCTGGCCGAGGACGTCGTCGACGAGGTCTGCCTGTCCCTGTCACCCCTGCTGGTCGCCGGCTCCGGCCCGCGGATCGCCTGGGGAACGCCGGCGCACTCCCCCGTGCGCGCCGCGCACCTGCTGGTCGCCGACGAGATGCTGATCGGCCGCTGGTTCGTCGTCCGCCCGGACCGTGTGTGACGATCAGTGTGATGAGGATCCTCCACGTGACCGACGCCTACCTGCCCAAACAGGGCGGGATAGAGGTCCAGGTGCGTGACGTCGCCACCCGCCAGATCGAGGCCGGCCACCAGGTCGAGCTGCTCACCTGCGCCCCACCGGCCGGTGCCCCCCGCGGCTGGACCTGGAGCGCCGGGCCGAGGTTGCACGACGACCCGCGCAGTGCAGCTGCCGGGCCGGGGGTGCACCGCACCGCGATCCCGTGGCCGCACGTGCGGCGCAGTGCGGCGATGCTGGCCTCGGTGCTGGAGCAGCGGCGTCCGGACGTGGTCCATGTCCACCTGTCCGTGCTCTCCCCGCTGGGGATCCTGGCCGTACGGGCCGCGGCCCGGGCCGGTGTGCCGGTGGCGGTGACCCTGCACTCGTTGTGGGGGTGGGCGTCCGCGCTCTACCGGGTCGCCGATCGGCTGAACCGCTGGGGCAGCTGGCCGGTGGCGTGGACGGCGGTCAGCGACCTCGCTGCCGAGCCCATGCGCCGGATCCTGGGCCGGCGGGCGGAGGTGTCGGTACTGCCCAACGGAGTGGACCCGCGCAGTTGGGCCACCGAGCCGCTGCCCCGCGAGGACGGCGAGGTGGTGGTGGTCAGCGTAATGCGCCTGGCCCTTCGCAAGCGGCCACGGGCGTTGCTGCACGTCGTCCGCCAGGTACGTGATCGCCTGCCCGAGGGGGTGCGGCTGCGGGTGGTGGTGGTCGGCGAGGGGCCGCAGCGACGCGCCCTGGAACGCCGGATCCGCCACCACCGGCTGTCCGGCTGCATCGAGCTGGCTGGGCGGCTCGACCACGACGCCATCCGCGAGTTGTACCGCCGGGCGGATCTGTACCTGGCCCCGGCCACCCTGGAGTCGTTCGGGATCGCCGCACTGGAGGCCCGGTGCGCCGGGCTTCCGGTGGTGGCCCGGCGGCGCACCGGGATCGCCGACTTCGTGCTCGACGGTCAGCACGGGCTGCTGGCCGACGACGACGAGGGCCTGGCCGACGCCGTGCTGGCGCTCGCCTCCTCGCCGCGGCTGCGGGCAGAGATGGCCGCACGCAACCGGGCCGCCGGGCCGGCCACCGGATGGGCGGACGTGATGCAGCGCTGCGACCTGGTCTACAAGGTGGCCCTCGAGCTGACCCACCCCGAGGCGACGTCGGTCAGCTGAGCAGGAAGCGGGCCACGGCGGTGTCCCATCCGTCGGGATCGACGTTCCATTCCTGGGTGTGCCGGGCCCCGCGGCTGGAGATCAGCGTGACCAGGTCGGGCCGGGCGAGCGCGAGGCGCTGAGCAGGCCCTGAGGGCACGAACTCGTCGTCGTCGCTGTGCAGCACCAGCATCGGCACCCGCAGCTCGGGGGCCCGGGCGACCCAGTCCATCCGGTCCAGGGACAGCGGCATCTCCAGGGAGGCCAACCGGCGGGCATGGGCGTGCTCGAGCAGCGACTGCGACATCCGCCCGAGCAGGGCCGGGATGCCGTTCAGGCGGGCGTGGTGGTCGAGCACATCGCGCCAGTCGAGCACCGGCGCGTCCAGCACGAGGCAGGCCACCCGGTCCGCCGTCCAGGACCGGTCGAGCAGCTGCAGTGCGATCGCCCCGCCCATCGACCAGCCCACGAGCACCACATTCTGGGCACCGTGGGTGACCGCGTGCACGACGGCCGCCTCGACGTCGCGCCACTCCGACTCGCCCAAGTGGTAGCGGCGCGCCGGCGAGGCCGGGGCGTCGGCGTCGTTGCGGTAACTGATCACCAGGGAGGGGATCCCCGAGCGGTGCAGGACGGGTAGTGCACGCAGGCCCTCCTCGCGGGTTGCCCCGCGGCCGTGCACCAGGATCGCCCAGGTGTCCCGGCCCGGCACCCCGGCTGCGGGCGGCACGAACCAGGCCGGCATCGGCCCGATCTCCCCCTCCACCGCGACGTCCTGGTAGGGCAGGCCGAGCGCCGAGGACGGCGTGCCGACGAAGAAGTACTGGTTCCAGCGGGCGCTGCCCTCACGCAGCCGGCCGCCGTCGATGCCGAGCAGCCGCCGGGTGACCGTGCGCGAGGCCTCGTCGTGGTCGATCACCTCACCGAGCCGGGCATGCCCGGATCCGCCGTCCGTCCACAGGCCGTACCGGCCGGGCGCGATCGTCTCCGGGGTGGCGCGCAGGGTGACCGTGCCGGCGCCGATCCCGAGCACCTCGACGTCGTCAGCCTGCTCGCCGTCCTCGGGCGAGACCACCCGGCGGGCGAACAGGGTGGCCGCCGCGGAGAGCCCGGCACCCACGGCCGCGACCGCGCCACCCCCGACCAGCACAGCACGCAGCAGGGAACGCGGGGTCGAGGTGGGTGTCATCCCTCGATTGTGACGACCGTCGATCGTCGCGACACCTCAGCCGCGCCCGCGCATCTGCTTGTACGCCTCGGAGAACAGCAGGAAGGAGGCCAGCAGCGACAGCAGCAGCAGGTTCTTGGGGGCGCCGGGGTTGGCCAGCGTGGCCAGGCCCAGCCAGACCGCCAGACCCATCACGAAGTACATCACCTGCGGGCCCTCACGGACCTTGGTGGTGGTGGTCGTGGTCTCCGAGGAGGAGGCCGGGGCACCCTTGTAGACGGCCATGCCGGGGTTGGCCAGGGTGACCTGCTGCACGGTGACGATCTCGGTCGACTCGGTGACGATGTCATCCTCACGGAGGTCGACCACGACCCGGCGCCGGTTCTCGATGGTGAGGATGGCCTGGGCGACCAGGATCAGGGCGGCGACCAGGGCCGGTACCCGCAACCAGCCCGAGGCGGTGGTCGCGCGCTGGTCGACCAGACCCAGCACCACGCCGAGCACCATCACCACGATGGGCTCCACCAGCGCCGCCACCCGCTTCACCGGATCAACAGTAGTGGGAGATACCGGACGAGCAGGGCGACCTGCATACCATCGGGCCGCCCGGCGCGAGCCCTGGCCGGCCGTGTGCCGGGCCGCAGCCACCCGCCCAGCCCCGGTGGACATCGGCGGGGTCACGGGTACCGTCGGAGGCGCCGGGGCGCGATCGGGCGTCATCGCCGTCCGTGTCGTCGTCGCCGGGGGGCTGGTGGGGTCACGAGCAAACCGTAACTGACCGTAGGCGGATGGCACCCAGGCGACGCGCCACACCTGGATGAAGGAGACAGCAGTGCTGACACCGAGTGGACGACGCTACCCGGTCACCCTGGACGACGCCGCCTGGCGGGAACGGCTCCGCCCCGACGAGTACACCGTGCTGCGCGCCGGCGGCACCGAGCCGCCGTTCACCGGTGAGTACGCCGACGACCACACCGAGGGCGTCTACACCTGCCGCGCCTGTGACGCCGAGCTGTTCCGCAGTACCGAGAAGTTCGACAGCCACTGCGGCTGGCCCTCGTTCTTCGCCCCCGGCAGCACCGATGCGGTGGAGTACGTCGAGGACCGCTCCTTCGGCCAGCTGCGCACCGAGGTGCGCTGCGCCACCTGCGGCTCCCACCTCGGGCACGTCTTCGCCGGCGAGGGCTACCCCACACCCACCGACCAGCGCTACTGCATCAACTCGATCAGCATCCGCCGGGTGGCGGCTCAGGGCAGCGAGGCGACCAGTTCGGAGAGCTGACAGCGCGGCCCGGTGTAGAAGGGGATCTCCTCGCGCACGTGACGGCGCGCCTCGACGGCGCGCAGATCGCGCATCAGGTCGACTATGCGGTGCAGCTCGTCGGCCTCGAAGGCCAGCAGCCACTCGTAATCGCCGAGGGCGAACGAGGACACGGTGTTGGCCCGCACATCGGCGTAGCCACGGGCGGCCATGCCGTGCTCGACCAGCATCGCCCGGCGCTCCTCCTCGGGCAGCAGGTACCAGTCGTAGGAGCGCACGAACGGGTAGAGGCACAGGTAGCCCCGAGGTTCCTCCCCCGCCATGAACGCCGGCACGTGGCCCTTGTTGAACTCGGCCGGCCGGTGCAGGCCGACCGCGGACCAGACCGGGGTCAGGCCGGCGCCGAGGGCGGTGCGGCGCAGGCCCTGGTAGGCCTGCTGCAGCGTCTCCACCGCGGGGGCGTGCCACCAGACCATCACGTCGGCGTCGGCGCGCAGCCCGGCGACGTCGTACCAGCCGCGGGTGACCAGGTCCTTGCCGGCCAGCGACTCCAGCAGCTGCTCGACCTCGGCGACCATCGGCTCGCGCGGGCCTTCGATCCGCTCGGCGGCGAACACCGACCACATGGTGTATCGCAGGGTGTCGTTGATCTCGCGGGCGCTCGGTCTGCTCTCGGGGGCACTCGACGTCATGGCGGCATTCTCCCTCGGGATGCGACCGCGACCGAATCGTGACGTCAGGGGAGGAACCTCGATGCCGATGAAGGCATCACAGACATGAAGATCCACGTACCGACCGCCTGTCCCCGCTGGAGGCCCGCCGTGTCTCGCACCCGAATGTCCGCCCTGTCCGCGCTCACGCTGGCGCTGGCCCTGACCGTCGGCGGGTGCGGCTCCGGCTCCGACTCCTCGAGCAGCTCGGCCGGCGAGGCCCCGGCGGCCGACGTCGCCGGCGGTGCTCCCACTGCCGGGGCACCCGAGGCCGGCTCAGGAGCCGTCGCCGGGGCCGAGGCGGCGCCGGCGGCGCAGGACGCGGCGGGCAAGGCCGCCACGGCAGGCGACGCGACGTCGTCCGACCGCCGGATCGTGCGCACCGCCGAGGTGATCGTCGAGGTCGACCAGCTCGCCGCCCCGGCCGCCCGGATCCGCCAGCTGGCCGTCGACCTCGGCGGCTTCGTCTCCACCGAGACCACCGGGTACGCAGCGCCGGGTTCGCCGGTCACCACCACCGACGCCTCGGGCAAGACGGAGACCCGCCGGGCCCTGGCAGGCCAGGCCGTGCTGGTGCTGCGCATCCCGGAGCCGAAGCTGAGCCAGGCCCTGGACCGCGTCGCCGGAGTGGGCAAGGAGCTCTCCCGGTCCTCCACCGCCGAGGACGTCACCGGCGACATCGCCGACCTGACCAGCCGGACGGCGACCCAGAAGGCCAGCGTGGCCCGGGTGCGCGAACTGCTGGCCGAGGCCAAGACGCTCAAGGACGTGGTGCTGCTGGAGTCGGAGCTGACCCGGCGGGAGGCTGACCTGGAGGCCCTTCAGGCCCGACTCGCCACCCTGGCCGACCGCGCCGACATGTCCAGCCTGACCGTCGTCCTGCAGACCCCGGCCGTGGAGACCACCACCGAGGAGGACAACCGGTTCGTGCAGGGCCTGCGCGACGGCTGGAACGCGCTGCTGGACAGCACCGGGGTGCTGATCACCCTGGTCGGCGCCCTGCTGCCGTTCGCGCTGGTCGGCGTCCTGGTCGTCTTCCCCCTCTGGCGCCTCGCCGCCCGCCGCCGCCAAGCCCGCCCCGCACCCCAGCCCACCTCCCCCGCCCCGCCCACCCCCTGAATCCTGCTCATGCTCCGCGGGGGTACATGTGTTGGGGCTGAAAGGCCCCCCAACGTGTGCCCTTGCGGAGCATGAGCAGGTTCTCGCATGGGCCGGTTCGGCTACAGGGAGTGGACCAGGTCGACGATGCGTGTGAGGACGTCGGGGTCCGCGGACGGCGGCACGCCGTGGCCGAGGTTGAAGATGTGGCCGGGCGTGCGGCGTCCGGACTCGACGGTGGCGCGCACCCGCTCGGCGAGCACCTCCCACGGGGCGAACAACAGCGCCGGGTCGAGATTGCCCTGGACGGCGTACCCTGGCCCGATCCGCCGGCTGGCCTCCTCCAGGGGCACCCGGAAGTCGACCCCGACCACCTCGGCCCCCGCGGCGCCGATGTCGGCCAGCAGCTCACCGGTGCCCACCCCGAAGTGGATCCGCGGCACGTGCGGCGCAGCCGTATGCACGGCCGAGAGCACCGCCGCCGAGGCCGGCTGCACGAACCGGCGGTAGTCGACGGCCGGCAGCGCCCCCACCCAGGAGTCGAACAGTTGGACGACGCGCGCCCCGGCCGCGATCTGGGTGGTCAGGAAGGTGGCCGAGATCTGGGCCAGCCGGCCCAGCAGGTTCGCCCACAGCCCGGGTTCGCCGTACATCAGCGCCTTGGTGCGGGCCAGGTCACGGCTGGGCCCGCCCTCGACCAGGTAGCTGGCCAGCGTGAATGGGGCACCCGCGAACCCGATCAGCGGGGTCTGCCCCAGTTCCCGCACCAACGTCTGCACCGCCTCGGTGATGTAGGGCACCTGGGCGGGGTCCAGTGCGGGCAGCCGGTCCAGGTCGGCACGGGAGCGGAACGGCTTCGCGACCACCGGACCCACGCCCGGCACGATGTCCACCCCGACGCCCGCCGCAGCCAGCGGCACCACGATGTCGGAGAAGAAGATCGCGGCATCGACGCCGTGGCGACGCACCGGCTGCAGGGTGATCTCGGTGATCAGCTCGGGCCGCCGACACGACTCGAGCATCGCCACGCCCTCGCGGATGGCCCGGTACTCCGGCAGCGAACGCCCCGCCTGCCGCATGAACCAGACCGGGATGTGCGCCGGTTCCTCCCGTCGGCAGGCCTGCAGGAGGGCGGACGGCGCGGGGGCTGGTTCGGAGACGGTCACGAGATGCGATCCTCTCAGGTCAGCCCACCGAGAGCAGGGCGACCCCGCCCAGGGCGATCGCGACCCCGGCCACCTGCACCGGCATCAGCCGCTCGCCGAGCACCCCGCGGGCCAGCAGCACGGTGCCCACCGGGTAGAGGGAACCCAGCACCGCCACCACGCTGACCAGGCCCATCGTCGAGGCGAAGCCGAACAGCACATTCGCCGCGGCATCCCCCACTCCGATCGCGGCGAGCATCGGCACCTCCCGCCGGGCGACGCCACCGGCGGTGCGCGCGATCAGGGCAGCGCCGCCGAACAGCACCAGGGAGGAGAATCGCATCGCGGTGGCGGTGAGCAGCGGGCTGCCCTGGGCCCCGCGGGCGATCGCGACCAGCGCGAAGCCGAAGAACAGCCCGGCCGCTGCCGCCAGGGCCACGCTCGCCCCGCGCGCCGACCCGGACAGCTCCGGCCCGCTGGCGGCCACCGCCCCGAGCAGGGCCACGGCCATGCCCAGCACCTGTACCTGCGAGGGCCGGTCCCCGGTGGCCAGGCCGACCAGCACCGGCACCAGCGCGCCCAGGGCTCCGATCGGGGAGACCACCCCCATGGTGCCGATCGACAGCGCCTTGTAGAAGCAGACCAGCCCACCGGCGCCACTCACCCCGGCGGCGAGACCCCAGAGCAGCCAGCTACCGGGGGCCGTCCAGGTACCGCTGAGCCCGACCACGATCAGCAGGGCGCCCAGAGCTGCGATCTGTGACCAGCCGACCACCACGAGCGCGGGCAGTCGTCGACTGGCCAACCCACCGGCGAAGTCGGCGGTGCCCCACAGCAGGGCGGAGAGAAGCGCGAGGACGGCGGCCATTCCCGGAAGGCTACCCATCGTGAGCACCACTCTCCGCGCGTCGCGGGGTCGACAGAGGGTGATGGCGACGTACGCTGCCGTTCGTGGCCCTGCGCAGGATGCCTGAGGACGCGCCCGACGAGTTCGTGGTGGCGATGGAGCGGCTTCGCGCTGTCCGGCTGCGGCCCGAGGTGGTCCTCGAAGAGGTGCCGGCCCCGCAGCGGATCGCTCCGCACGCGGTCGCGGTCAGTGCCGACGTGGTGCAGGACGACGAGGAACTGGCCACCGGGCGTTTCGTGTTGCTGTACGACCCGGCCGGTCAGGACGCCTGGGAGGGGACCTTTCGCGCGGTGACCTTCGTACGTGCCGCACTGGAGCCCGATCTCGGCGCCGACCCCATGATCGGCCAGGTGGGCTGGACCTGGTTGCAGGAGTGCCTGGAGAGCGCCGGAGCCGAGTACGCAGCCGCCGGAGGCACTGTCACCCGGGTGGTCTCAGAGAGCTTCGGGGCACTCTCGGCCCGCCCGGCCACCGTGGAGATCGAGGTCCGCGCCTCGTGGACGCCGCAGGACGACGTGGCAGCGCACCTGGAGGCCTGGGCCGCCCTGCTGTGCACGGTCGGCGGGCTGCCGCCGCTGCCGGCCGGGGTCGCGCCGCTGCCCCGCCGCCGTTCCTGATCCTTCGCAGCCCCTCCCCCAGTCTCCTCAAGCCCTCCCCGCCCGGTGCCGATCCACCCTGGGTAAGCAATCCGGCCCGAGAGGCCGCTGGACACGGAGGTCGGCGTGACTACTTTGGTCGAACGAGCGGGAGTTCCGGTGCCACGTCCTGGTCGATTCGCCGCCATGGTCGTCGTGGCCAGCCCAGCGTTGCGCGAGGCCGTAGGTCACACCCTGCGCGTCCTGGGTGCCCGGCACGTGCTCGAGGTGGGAACTGTCGCCGAAGCCCGGCAGAAGGCCGGAGCAGGCATCGCCGACATCTGCGTCGCCGAAGCGGGGCTGCCGGACGGGTCGGGAATCACCTTGATCCGTGAACTGCGCGCGGCCGGCTGGGTGCGCGGCCTGGTGATCACCACCGGCGACGACCCGTACAGCGTGCGGGCCGCGATCAGCGCCGGAGTGCGGGCCTACCTGGTTTCCGCCGCAGCCTCGGCGATCCCCCGTCAGGGCGGTGAGCGCGGCGACGGTGTCGATTCCCTGTCTGCTCGTGAACTCCAGGTGCTGCAACGGGTTTCGGACGGCAAGTCGAACAAGGACATCGGTGAGGACCTTGGCCTGTCGGCCCTCACCGTGAAGAGCCACCTGGCGCGCATCGCCCGCAAGCTCGGCACCGGGGACCGGGCCGAGATGGTGGCCACGGCGATGCGTTCAGGGGCCATCGCCTGATCTGATGTCGCTCTGGCCTACGGTTAGGGCTGTGGCGGACGGCGACGAGCAGGACGAGGCTCCCCCGAGCCCCCCGTTGCAGCAACTCGACACCCCTCGCGACGGCATCCCGGCAGTGGTGACCAAGCACGCTGAGCTCGACCACGTGATCGCGGCCTTCGCAGCCGGCAGCGGCCCCGTCGCCGTCGACGCCGAGCGCGCCTCGGGGCATCGGTACGGCCAGCGCGCCTTCCTGGTGCAGCTGCGCCGCGAGGGGGCCGGCACTGCACTGATCGATCCGGCCGCCCTGCCCGACCTGTCTGCGCTTGGTGCGGCCATCCAGGACGCCGAATGGGTACTCCACGCGGCCGGTCAGGATCTGCCCTGCCTGGCCGAGCTGGGTCTGCGGCCCACCCACCTCTTCGACACCGAGCTGGGCTCACGCCTGGCCGGATTCTCCCGGGTCGGCCTGGCCGCCATGGTCGAGCAGCTGCTCGGCCTGGGTCTGGCCAAGGAGCACTCCGCGGTCGACTGGTCGACCCGTCCGCTGCCTGAGCCCTGGCTGCGCTACGCCGCCCTCGATGTCGAGGTGCTGGTCGACCTGCGCGACCGGCTGGGCACCGAACTGGAGCAGCAGGGCAAGCTCGACTGGGCCCGCCAGGAGTTCGCCGCCATCGTGGCGGCACCGCCCACCCCGCCACGCATCGATCCCTGGCGGCGCACCTCTGGGCTGCACCGGGTGCGCACCCGCCGCCAGCTGGCCATGGTCCGCGAGCTGTGGACGGCGCGCGAGCAGCTGGCCAGGGAGCAGGATGTCTCCCCCGGGCGGCTGATGCCCGACAGCTCCCTGGTCGAGGCGGCACTGGCCCAGCCCGCCGGGCCCCGCGAACTGTCGGCACTGAGGACCTTCACCGGGCGCGCCGCCCGCCGCCACCTGCAACTGTGGGCGGGCGCACTCGAACGGGCCAGGGCACTGCCGGACGCCGAGCTGCCGCCGCAGCACCTGCCGACGGAGGGTCCGCCGCCGGCGCGGGTCTGGGCTGAGAAGGACCCCGCCGCGGCCGCCCGGCTGGCCCGTGCCCGCGCCGCCGTCCAGTCCGTCGCCCATGAGCGCCGGCTGCCGGTGGAGAACCTGATCGCCCCGGACATCGTCCGCCGGCTGACCTGGTCACCCCCGGAGCCGGTGGACGCCGACACGGTGCGCACCACGCTGGCCGGTCACGGCGCCCGGCAGTGGCAGCTCGACCTCACCGCCGACGTCCTGCACGAGGCTCTCAGCGAGCCCCTACCGGCCCCTGCGGCGGTCCCCGCCGCCGAGTGATCCGAGTCTCCCGGCCACCGCACACCGTCGTTGTTACCGTCCAGTAGCATCGGCAGCATCCCCATGCCCCGAGGAGGATCTCGTGTCCGCTGATCAGCGCACCGTGCGTGATGTGGTCTTCGTGGACGGGGTTCGCACCCCGTTCGGCAAGGCCGGCGACTCGGGCATGTACGCCGGGACACGCGCCGACGATCTGATCGTGCGCTGCATCCGGGAGCTGTTGCGGCGCCACCCCGAACTTCCCCCGGAGCGGGTGGACGAGGTCGCGGTCGCCGCCACCACACAGACCGGTGACCAGGGCCTGACGATCGGGCGGATGGCCGCCCTGCTGGCCGGGCTGCCGAAGAGCGTGCCCGGGTTCGCCATCGACCGGATGTGTGCCGGCGCGATGACCGCGGTCACCACCACCGCGTCGGGGATCGCGTTCGGCGCCTACGACGTGGTGATCGCCGGCGGGGTCGAGCACATGGGCCACCACCCGATGGGTCAGGGGATTGACCCCAACCCACGGATCGTGGCCGAGCGGCTGGTCGACACCTCGGCCCTGGTGATGGGCCAGACCGCCGAGAACCTGCACGACCGGTTCCCCCAGATCACCAAGGACCGCGCCGACGCCTTCGCCGTGTCCAGCCAGGCCAAGCTGGCCGATGCCTACGCGGCGGGGCGGATCCAGGCCGACCTGGTGCCGATGGCGACCCGCAGCGCCGAGCTGGGCTGGGGCCTGGCCACCGCCGACGAACCGCCCCGACCCGGCACCTCGATGGCCGATCTGGCGAAGCTGAAGACCCCGTTCCGCCCGCACGGCCGGGTCACCGCGGGCAACGCGGCCGGCCTGAACGACGGCGCCACAGCCTGTCTGCTCGCCGCGGTCGAGACCGCCGAGGAGCTGGGCCTGCCGGTGCGGATGCGCCTGGTCGGCTACGCCTTCGCCGGGGTCGAGCCCGAGGTGATGGGCGTCGGACCGGTACCCGCCACCGAGAAGGTGCTGGCCCGCACCGGGCTGAGCATCGACGACATCGGGCTGTTCGAGGTGAACGAGGCCTTCGCGGTGCAGGTGCTGGCCTTCCTCGACCACTTCGGCATCGCCGACGACGACCCCCGCGTCAATCCGGACGGCGGCGCGATCGCGATCGGGCACCCACTCGCCTCCAGCGGGGTGCGGCTGATGACCCAACTGGCCCGGCACTTCGCCGCCCGGCCCGACGTGCGCTACGGACTGACCACGATGTGCATCGGGATCGGCATGGGCGGCTCGGTGATCTGGGAGAACCCGAACCACCCCGACTACGGCAGCCCCATCGCCTCCAACGGCACCGGCGACAGCAAGGAGCGTGCGGAATGAGCACCCAGCCCGACGAGGTGGTCACCCGCTCCCTGGTCCGCGACATCGCCCTGCCGGTCGGCGCCGGCACTCTTGCCCTGGTCACCCTGGACAACGGGCGTGACCACACCCGGCCCACCACCTTCGGCCGGGCCGGGCTGGCCGAGCTGGACGCCGAGCTGGCCCGCCTGACCGAGCGCGCGGCGTCCGGGGAGATCGTGGCGGTCGCGGTCACCGGCAAGCCGTTCTTCTTCCTGGCCGGCGCCGACCTGACCATGTCGGCCGGCGGCGGCAACCGGGAGGACGCCGTCGCGATCGGCCGGCTCGGCCACCAGGCCTACCGGCGCCTCGGCGAGATGGCGGTGCCGACGTTCGCCTTCGTCAACGGCGCCGCGCTGGGCGGCGGGGTGGAGCTGGCCCTGCACGCCACCTACCGGACCATCTCCTCCGCGGTCCCCGCGGTGGCGCTGCCCGAGTGCTTCCTCGGCATCCTGCCCGGGTGGGGCGGCACCTACCTGCTGCCGCACCTGATCGGGGCGGCCAAGGCGCTCGAGGTGATCGTCGCCAACCCGCTGAGCAACAACCGGATGCTCAATGGCCCCAAGGCCTTCGCCCTCGGCATGGCCGACGCGATGTTCGAGCCGGCCGACTTCCTCGAGCGCTCGATCCTGTGGGCGGCCGACGTGCTCAGCGGCGCTGTGACGGTGGATCGGGCGCCGGTGGACACCGGCGAGGAGGCCTGGGCGGCGGCGCTGAGCGAGGCGAGAGGCCTGGCCGACGCCAAGCTGCACCGCGCCGCGCCCGCGGTCTACCGGGCGATGGACCTGGTCGAGCTGGCCCGCACCGCGGACCGGGACACCGCGTTCGAGGCCGAGACCCAGGGCCTGGCCGATCTGATCATGAGCCCGGAGTTCGGCTCCGGCCTGTACGCCTTCGACCTGGTCAACCGCCGGGCCAAGCGCCCGGTCGGGGTGCCCACCTCCGCCTCCGCCCAGCCGGTGACCACGGTCGGCGTCGTCGGGGCCGGGTTGATGGCCAGTCAGCTCGCGCTGCTGTTCGTGCGCCGGCTGAAGGTGCCGGTGGTGCTCACCGACCTGGACGCCGAACGAGTTGCCCGCGGCGTCGCAGCGGTGCACGGCGAGATCGACGCCCTGCTCGGCAAGGGCCGGCTCTCCCCCGACGCGGCGAACCGGTTGAAGGCCCTGGTCACCGGCTCGGTGGACGTCGAGACCGCCTTCGCCGCAGCCGATCTGGTGATCGAGGCGGTGTTCGAGGAGCTCGAGGTCAAGAAGCAGGTCTTCGCCCGGGTGGAGGCGGCGGTCTCCCCCGAGTGCGTGCTGATGACCAACACCTCCTCGCTGTCGGTCACCGCGATGGCCGCGGACCTGAAGCACCCCGAGCGCGTGGTCGGCTTCCACTTCTTCAACCCGGTCGCCGTGCTGCCGCTGGTCGAGGTGGTGCGCGGCGAGCAGACGGACGACGCCACGCTGGCCACCGCGTTCGCCGTCGGCAAGGCACTGAAGAAGTCGTGCGTGCTGGTCAAGGACGCCCCGGCGTTCGTCGTCAACCGGTTGTTGATGCGCTTCCTCGGCGAGGTGAATGCCACCGTCGACGAGGGCACCCCGATCGAGGTCGCGGACCGGGCACTGGAGCCGCTCGGGCTGCCGCTCAGCCCGTTCGTGCTGCTGCAACTGGTCGGCCCGGCCGTGGCCCTACACGTGTCGAGGACCTTGCACGAGGCGTTCCCGGACCGGTTCGCAGTCTCCACCACGGTGCGGGCGATCGTCGCGGCCAAGCGGGGCGGGGTCTACGCCTGGGGCATGGATGGCAAGCCCTACATCGATGAGGAGATGAAGGCCCTGCTGCCCCAGGGCGGTTCGCCCTCCACCGAGGAGCAGGTGCGCGAGCGGGCGCTGGCGGCGCTGGCCGAGGAGTGCCGGCTGATGCTGGCCGACGGCATCGTCGCCGACGCCGCCGACATCGACCTCTGCATGATCATGGGGGCCAACTGGCCGTTCCATCTCGGCGGCATCACCCCCTACCTGCGGCGCACCGGCCACCCCGTCACCTGATTCCCGGCCCACGCGGCGCCGTCCACCGCCGCGGGGCCTCAGGTGAAGTTGCTGCGCAGGGTCCGGGCGTACTCGGTGACCGCCCGGGTCAGCCTGGCCCGATCGGTCTTGAGCACACTGCGCAGCACCGCCTTCTCGGTGACGGCCGGGTGCTGCCCCGGCGGCGCGGCGGCGGCGGCGCTGTACAGCCGGAACAGCGAGGCCTCGCCGTAGTGGGCGGCGATGTACAGGCAGGTCAGCCAGGAGTCGGTGTAGGCGGTGGCCACCTCGGCGTTGGTGCCCTTGTAGAAGTCGGCACCCTCGGTGATCAGGGTCGGTTTCCAGGTGTTCCTGCGCAGCTGCTGCCAGATCGGGCCGGGCAGCCCGCGGCGATCCAGTGCGATCACCCCGCTCACCGTTCCGCCGCGCAGCACGCGGTAGGCGGTGAACTCAGCCGTGCCCTCGACCAGCCAGGTGGGCACGTCCCCGGTGCCCTCCAGGGCGAGTGCCACGTGGGTCACCTCATGCCGCAGCACGGCCTGGGCCCGGGCGTCGGTGCGCTGCAACAGGAACGGGGTGACTGCCAGGCGCGCCGCCACCGGGGCGGCCTCACCGCCGGCGTCCGGCAGCACGCCCTGCCCGGCGAGGGTGCGTACCTCGGCCGCGAACGCTGCCGGGTCGTCACTCGCGCGGTGCCCCTCGGTGGCCGCGTGGGTGCCGAACCAACTGGCCACGATCGCCGGTTCGGTGGAGGCATACGCGACCACCCGGCCGTTCCAGCGCTGCGTCGGCACGATCGAACGCACCGAGCTCACGGCCTTCTCCAGTGAGGAGGCCAGCCGCTCGTTGTCGCTGCGCGGTCCGGGATCGCCCATCACCAGCACGTGCGTGCGCCGGGCCAGGCCGACACTGCCACGCACCCACGGTTCCACCGGACTGGCGGCCGGCACGGTCGCCACGGGTGCTGCGGCGTCCGCGAGCACCCGCCAGACCTTCCCCTGCCGGCCGAAGCGCAGGGCCAGCACAGAGGTGACCGGGCTGCGGTCCCAGCCCTTCAGGGTGTAGAGGAGGTTGACCGGCACGGTCACCACCTCGGAGTAGCCCGGCGCCGTGCCACCGGGCGACGCGGCGGCGAGGCCTCCATCGGTCAGCGCGCCGGGCGGCATGGTCAGGCTCAGGCCGGTGGCACCCAGCGCCTTGGCGCGGGCCGGCAGGCTGCGCCACTGTGCCACCAGCGCCGGCGCCGCCGGGTCCACGACGCTCGCCAAGGCCGCTCCGTCACCGCTCTCCAGGGCCGAGTCCAGCCGCTGCACCAGCGCCCCGATGGCGGCCCGCCGGGCCTGGGCGGAGCTCACCTCGACTCCCGGGGCGGACACCGAGGGCCCGAGCAACCGGCCGAACCGGCCGGGGTCGGTGGCCAGAGCGGCCCCACCGGCACCGAGCAGGCTCAGGATCGCGACCAGGGTCACCGGACGGCGTCGCCGCGGGGGCCGGGACGGGTCCGGCCGGCGCGGGGTGGGGACCCCCCGCGCCACAGGCGCAGCGACCGGGAAGGGGGCGAGGGTATCGGGCGGGCTCGGCGCCTCCGGCGCGGCAACGACGGCGCGGTCCGTGATCGGGATACCCATCGGCATCGTGGCTGGGGCGATGGCGGCCAACGGCAACCCCATCGGCAGGGTCGGCGCCACTCCCTCGGCGATGCCGGGATCACCACGGTCCACGCACAGCACGGTAGCCGGGCCGGACCGGGCCGGGGACACCTTCCGTCATCGCCCGGGGGCCGGTGCGCAGAGTTGGGGCCGTGGGCCCACGTAGGGCCGGGTGGGCGATCTCGACCCTCCACGACCCCACCAGACCGGACTGACGATTACTGTGAGTGAGGTGAAACCTCTCGTAGACCCCGTCGAGCTGCGTCAAGGTGTACTCGCTGTGAGCGTGCTGGACGGGATCGACCTCGTCCCGGCCGAGCGCGGCGTGATCCTCGCCGGGACCCCCCGGATCGGCGTTCCCTGGGCCCAGCTCGCCGCCGCCTGCGGCGCCCGCTCCCCCGGCTCCCCCGCCGGACGGCGCCGGCTGTGCGGTCTGCTGACTCTCAGCCGCCGCCTGGCCGACTTCGGTCCTGACGCCGCGAACCGGCTGCTGGCCGACGTGGTCACGATGGCGGTTCCCGCGGGTCACGTGGACCACCTCGGGCCCACCTGGGTGCACCACGCGGTGCTGGGCGGGGCCCTGGGCCTGGGCCTGGGCGTGCGCGACCCGATCAGGGAGGAGACCCTGCCGCTTCCGGCCGGCGTGATCGCCGCCGTCGGCCTGCCCGCCGCGGACTGCTGGCCGGTGGCCCACGCCCGCACCGAGCGGATGTCCGAGTTGGCCGCGCGGCAGTTGAGCCGCAACGGCGCGGAGGGCGGGCTGCTACGACCCATGGGTGGCTGCGACGTGCTGACGCTGCTCACCGGTTCCGCCCTGCGCCGGGCGCTGGCCGAGGGGGACGGCACCGGGATGCGCGCTGTGGCGGTGCCCAACCGCACCCGCGGCTGGTTCGACCTGGCCCGGGTGGACCCGGCCTACGTCGCGCTGGCCTGGCGGCTCACCGACGAGCACGAGCGCGGTCTACCGCGCCCGCTTCTGGTCACCCGGGACGAGCTGGTCCTCCCGGCCCAGCGCGGCGACCTCAGCCGGCACGCGGTCGAAACGGCCTGACCTCTGCGGCGTCGCCCTGGGGGTCGGAGCCGGGCCCGGGCAGGCGGGCCATGCTCTCCACCACGGCCCGACCCACCTCCTGGGCGGTCAGGCCGATCTCCTCCAGTACCTGATCGCGGCTGGCGTGCGCGATGAACCGCTGCGGGATGCCGAAGCAGCGCACCGGGCACCCCACGCCGTCGGAATCCAGCCGATCGCGCACGGCACTGCCGATGCCGCCGGTGACCAGGTTGTCCTCGACCACCACCACCAACCGGTGACCGGCGGCCAGCTCGGCCAGGGCGTCGGGCACGGGCAGGGCCCAGCGCGGGTCGGCCACGGTGACCCCGATCCCCTGCGCGAGCAGGCGATCGGCGACGTCCAGGCAGAGCGGCACCATCGACCCGACAGCGACCACCAGGACGTCGCGCTCACCCTCGCGGCGCAACAGGTCGATCGCCCCGAGTCCGTCACCGAGCTGTTCGATTGCCGGGATATCTTGCGGCACAGAGCCTTTCGAGAACCGAAGCACGGTGGGCGCGTCGTCCACCGCGACCGCCTCGGCCAGTTCGGCACGTAGCGTCGCCGCGTCACGGGGGGCAGCCAGCCGCAGCCCGGGCACCAGGTGCATCAGCGACATGTCCCACATGCCGTGGTGGCTGGCGCCGTCGTCGCCGGTGACCCCGGCCCGGTCGAGCACGAAGGTCACCCCGGCCCGGTGCATGGCGGCGTCCATCAGCACTTGGTCGAAGGCCCGGTTGAGGAAGGTGGCGTAGACCGCGACCACCGGGTGCAGGCCGGCGAAGGCCATGCCGGCGGCGCTGGTCACCGCGTGCTGCTCGGCGATCCCGACGTCGAAGACGCGTTCGGGGTAGGCCTGCGCGAACCGGTCCAGCCCGACCGGGATCATCATCGCCGCGGTGATCCCGACCAGGTCCGAGCGGGTGTGGGCCAGGTCGAGCATCGCCTCTGCGAACACCGACGTCCACGGGGTGCCGCTGGAGGCCACCGGCACCCCGGTCTCCGGGTCGAACCGGCCGATGCCGTGGAAGTGGTCGGCGGTGTCGTTCTCGGCCGGGGCGTAGCCGTTGCCCTTGTGCGTGATCACATGCACGATCACCGGCCCGCCGTACTCGCGGGCCCGGGTCAGCGCGTGCTCGACCTCGGCGATGTCGTGCCCGTCCACAGGCCCGAGGTACTTCAGGCCGAGGTCCTCGAACATGCCCTGCGGCGCGACGACGTCCTTGAGTCCCTTCTTCACCCCGTGCAACGCCTCGTAGGCCAGCCGGCCCGGGGCGCCGCTGCGCTGCAGGGCCGACTTTCCCCAGTCCAGGAAGCGCTCGTAGCCGCGGGTGGTGCGCAGGGTCGACAGGTGATGGGCCAACCCGCCGATGGTCGGTGCGTAGGAGCGCCCGTTGTCGTTGACCACGATCACCAGCCGACGATCGCGACCGGCGGCGATGTTGTTCAGCGCCTCCCAGGCCATGCCCCCGGTCAGCGCGCCATCGCCGATCACCGCCACCACGTGTCGGGAGGTCTCACCGCGCAACTGGTGCGCCTTGGCGATCCCGTCGGCCCAGGACAGCGCCGTCGAGGCGTGCGAGTTCTCCACGATGTCGTGCACCGACTCGGCCCGGCTCGGGTAGCCGGACAGACCGCCGCGCCGCTTCAGCTCGGAGAAGTCGTGCCGGCCGGTGAGCAGCTTGTGCACATAGGCCTGGTGGCCGGTGTCGAAGACGATCCGGTCCCTTGGGGAGGCGAACACCCGGTGCAGGGCGATGGTCAGCTCGACCACGCCGAGGTTGGGCCCGAGGTGGCCGCCGGTGCGGGAGACCTTCTCGACCAGGAACTCGCGCACCTGCCGGGCCAGATCGTCGAGCTCGTCGGCGGGCACCGCCACCAGGTCCTCCGGGCCGCTGATCGCCCCGAGCTCCACCATGTCCGCCGGACCTCCCTGCGACGGTGACGCACCGGCGCACTGCGAGTCTATGAGGCCGCGGCGCTACAGGCGCGGGATGTGCCGTCGTCCGCGCAACGCCTGCTCCACCAGGGTGACGCCGCGATGGGCAGCGATCAGGCGCGCCTCCTCGACGTCCAGCACGCCGAGCACCTCGGTGAGCGAGCGGGCGTCCAGGGCCTGCGACAGCGCCGTCCGGGCACTGCCTCTGGCCTCGCGCAGCGCGGCCAGATCGGCGCTGACGTGCGCGGCGGCCAGGTGGGCCAGGGCCAGCGGATGCCTGGTCAGCGCCGGGTAGCCGCGATAGTCCGCCGGGCAGAGGTCGAGCAGCCAGCTCCGCGCGGTGTCCTGCCAGCCGGCCACGTCGGGCGGGCGGACGGCGCAGGGCCAACCGGGCGGCAGCCGGCCGGTCATCGGGGTCTCACCGCGCCCTGGCCTCGTACTCACGTGACGGACGCAACACCGCAGTGGGGTCGGCGAGCAGGTCGAACCAGGCCAGTTCCGAGGCGCCGATCAGCGCGGCATCGCCGCCGAGCGAGGGCACCGTGACCCGCAGCTGCTCGACCGGCGCGGCCAGCGCCGCCGCCGAGAGGCTGGCTCTCACTGCCGGCTCGACCAGGGGAAAAACCTGGCGCAGCAGCCCGCCGACGATGAACAGGCGGGGGTTGACCAGGTTGACGATGCTGGCCATGCCCAGGCCCAGGTAGTGCCCGACCTCGTCCAGGGCTCCGGTGGCCGGGTCGAGCTCGGCGAGTGCGGCCACCAGGTCCTCGGTGGAGGTCCGAGTGGCCAGGCCGAGGGCCCGGGCGATCGCCGGGGAGCCGATCTCGGTCTCCCAGCACCCCTGGGCGCCACACCGGCAGCGCCGTCCGCCGGGGCGCACCACCATGTGGCCGAGCTCGCCGGCATACCCGCCGGCCCCGATCAGCGGGCGGCCGCCGATCACCATGCCTCCACCGACGCCGACCTCGCCGGCCAGGAAGACCACGTCGTCCACGCCGCGGGCGGCGCCGCGCCGGTGTTCGGCCAGCAGCCCGAGGTCAGCGTCGTTGCCCATCCACAGCGGCAGCTCACCGAGTCGGTCGCGCAGCACCTCACCCAAGGGCTGGTCGACCCAGCCCAGGTTGGGAGCGAACCGCACGCACCCATCGCTCTGGCGCACCACTCCGGGGATGGCGACACCGAGGCCGACGACGTCCCGCCCGGCCGCGGGGTCCGCGCGCAGCGAATCGACCAACTGATGCACGACCCCGGCGACAGTGTCCGGGCGGCTGGACGGAGCCAGTCGGTGCCGACGCCGCGCCACGACCGCCCCGCCGATCCCGATCAGGGCAACCACGACACGGTCCACGCCGATGTCCACCGCCAGCACCTGGAGCTGGTCCTGCGCCGGCACGACCATCAGCGAGGGGCGACCGGCGCCGCCCTGGGTGCCGGCGCCGTCCGGCCGGTGTTCGGCCACGGCGCCCAGCCCGGCCAGTTCGCTGACCAGGGCGCCGATGGTGCTGCGGTTCAGACCCATCCGGGTGGTCAGCTCGGCACGGCTGAGCGGGCCCGACTCGTGCAGGTGGGTGAGCAGGGTGCCCAGGTTGTGCCGGCGCACGTCCTCCTGGGTGCCGCCGCGATCGGCCCGGACCGGTTGGACCGGCCGGACCGACCGCGGTGCACCTGCTCCCGCGGGCATGCGTTCCTGCGCTAGCGCCCGGTGGCCGCGGCGCGGCGCCGGGAGATCGCATCGACGCTGGCGGCGAACAGCAGCACCAGGGCGGTGACGATGAACTGGTACGCCGCCTTGTCGGTGATCAGCGGCATGCCGTTGTTCAGCACCGCGATCACCAGACCGCCGATGATCGCGTCCACGATCCGACCCTTGCCGCCGAACAGCGACGTGCCGCCGATGACGGCCGCGCCGACGGCGAGCAGCAGGGTGGTGGAACCACCCGTGGTCGGCGAGATCGAGTTCTCACGTGAGGCGAGCACGATGCCCGCGATGGCGGCCAGGGTGGAACCGAGGACGAAGCAGATGATCTTGACCAGTCCCACGTTGATGCCGGCCCGGCGTGCCGCTTCGGCATTGCCGCCGACCGCGTAGACGTGCCGGCCGAACTGGGTGCGGCGCAGCAGGAAGGTCAGGGCGACCACGAACAGCGCCGTGATCGGCACGATCAGCGGCACACCCTTCATCGAGGGCGCCGCCGGCGTGATCCGCCGCTCCACACTGAGCACCCACGTGGCCAGGCCGAGCAGCAACGCGAACACGCCCACCTTGGCAGCCATCACCGATATGGGCTCCAGGGGCAGCCCGGCAGCGGTCCGCGACCGGCGCCGGTTTAGGGCTAGCCCACCGTAGATCAGCACGGAGACGGCGAGCAGGGCCCAGCCCCACAGCACGGGCAGGTTCTTGTTCATCAGCGACAGGATGGTCGGGTCCTTGATCGAGATCGTGCCGCCGTTCCCGATCACCCAGAGCAGCACGCCCTGCAGGCCGAGGAAGGTCGACAGCGTGACCACGAACGAGGGGATGCCGAGCTTGGCGACGAGCAGGCCGACCACGAGCCCGATCAGGGCGCCGGTCACCAGACAGCCGAGCACCGCCACGGGCCAGGGGTAGCCGCGCTGAGTCAGCATGACACCCATGATCGCCGCCGAGGTGCCGGCGGTGTACCCGGCACCCAGGTCGATCTCGCCGAGCAGCAGGACGAAGACCAGGCCCATCGCGATGTAGATGACCGCGGCCCCCTGCTGAAGCAGGTTGGCGGCGTTGTTGGCGGTGGGGAACAGGTCGGGCTTCATCGCCGAGAAGAAGATCACCAGGACCAGGAAGCCCAGGACGGCGGGCAGCGCTCCGACGTCGCCGCCGCGCACCTTGGCGATGTAGTCGCTCAGCAGCGCGCCGACACCCGCGCGGGCCTCCGGATCGGCTTCCACCGCAGGGGGTTGCGTGGTCGCGGTCATGCCAGTGCCTCCTTCGCGGACAGGCCGAGGTCGCCACTGCGACCCGAGGTGATCAGTTCGACGATCCGGGCCCGGTCGACGTCCTTGGTCGAGACCTGGGCCGCCATCTGTCCGAGGTAGAGCGCAGCCACGTTGTCGGCGACCTGCACCACGTCGTTCATGTTGTGCGAGATCAGGATCACCGCGAGGCCGTTGTCCGCCAGCCGCCGGACCAGGTTGAGCACCTGCTCGGTCTGCGCGACGCCGAGCGCCGCGGTCGGCTCGTCGAGAATCACCAACTTGCTGTTCCAGAGCACCGCACGGGCGATCGCGACGGTCTGGCGCTGACCACCGGAGAGGCTGGACACGTTCTGCCGCACCGACTTCAGGGTGCGCACCGACAGGCCCTTGAGGGTCTCGGTGGCCCGCTGCTCCATCGTGGTCTCGTCCAGGCTGGCGGCGCTGCCCAGCTCACGGCCGAGGAACATGTTGGCGACGACGTCGAGGTTGTCGCACAGCGCCAGATCCTGGTAGACGACCTCGATCCCCATCGCGTTGGCCTGCTTGGGGTTGGTGACGTTGACCTCTTGGCCCTCGAAGGTGTAACTGCCCCCGTCGAAGGAGTAGATCCCGGCGATCCCCTTGATCAGAGTGGACTTGCCGGCGCCGTTGTCACCGACCAGCGCGGTGACCTTGCCCGACCAGGCATCCAGGTCGACGCCCTTGAGCACGTCGACGGCTCCGAAGCTCTTGGTGATGCCGCGCAGGCTCAACAGCGGCGCGGCGGATGGTTCGCTGCTCATCGTGTCCTCCCGTTCGTCGGCCCGGAGTCGTCAGGAGAGGATGCCGGGCGGGGTCAAGGTGTGCCCAGGACCCGGACCCACGAAGGGGTCCGGGTCCTGGAGCGCGGTGTGTCAGCTGATGCCGTTGGCGGTGCAGGCTGCCTTTAGCTCAGCGGTGGTGCAGACCTTGTCCATCGTGGTGAACCCGTCGGCGATGACGTCCTTGACCGACTCCTTGTAGATGCCCTGCGGCACGAGTAGCACGGACGGAACGTCCTTGCCGGTCACGCTGTCCGCGGTCTTGCCGGTGGCCAGGGCATCGGCGGCCGCGGTGTCACCCTTGGCCAGGGCGATCGCCAACTGGGCGGCCGCGTCGGCCTCCTTCTTCACGGCCTTGTAGACGGTCATGTACTGGGTGCCGAGCAGCACCCGCTGCAGGCCCTCGTCCGTGGCGTCCTGGCCGGTGACCGGGACCTTGCCGGCCAGACCGTTCTTGGCCAGTACCGAGATCGCCGCGCCACCGAGACCGTCGTTGGCCGCGGCCACGCCGTCGACCTTTCCGCCGGCCTTGGTGAACATCTGCTCGAAGACGGTGACCGCCTTGGTGTTGTCCCAGTCCGGAACGGCCTGGCTGTCGGTCACCGTGTAGCCGGCAGCCTTGATCGCCTTGTCGTAGCCCTCCTTGAACAGGGTGGCGTTGTTGTCGGTCGGCGACCCGTTCAGCTCGAGCACGTTGCCGGTCGTCTTGCCGCCCGCCTGCAGGCCCTTGACCAGGCCCTCGCCGATCGCGGTGCCCACCGCCACGTTGTCGAACGACACGTAGTACTTCGCGCCGCCGCCCAGGGTGAGCCGGTCGTAGTCGATGACCGGGATGCCGGCCGCAGCGGCCTTCTTGCTCACCGCAGCACCGGTGTCGGAGTCGAGGTTGACGATCATCAGCACCTTGACGCCGGCGCCGATCATGCCGTCGGCGAGGGTGGCGAACTTCGCCTTGTCGGCGCCGGCGTTCTGGATGTCAACCTCGACACCGGCCGCCTTGAAGGCGTCGGTGAGGAACTTGCGGTCGGCCGTCTCCCACCGTGCGGAGGAGGCCGAGTCGGGCAGGATCACGCCGACCTTGCCCACGCCGCCACCGGCAGCGGAGCTGGCGGCCGAAGCCGCTCCGGACGCCGCCGACGTGGCCGCCGTAGTGGTGTCGCCGCCGCCACAGGCGGCAAGGCTGATGGCCCCGATGGCGCTCATTGCGAGCAGCCCGACATTACGCTTGCGCATACTCCGGTCCTTCCTGGAACCGACGATGGTTCCCGGATCCTCGACCCGAGGGCGGGTGCCCTCCGGCCTCTGCCGTCCCGATGCTCGGGCGGCGGATATGTTGTGGCGCACAACATATTGGGCCGGTGATGCCGCGGGAAGGACTTCGCGGCCATCTGCTGGTCACACTCTCGTAACAAACCCGCTCATGCTCCGCTGGGGTACATTCCTGGGGTCGTTTTGACCGTTTTCGATGTACCCCTGCGGAGCATGAGCGGGTTGGGTGGTGCGGTGGGTCAGCTGCGGACGAGCTGGCGCAGGACGTACTGCAGGATGCCGCCGTTTCGGTAGTAGTCCGCCTCGCCGGGGGTGTCGATCCGCAGCGGCGCGTCGAACTCGACCACCTCGCCGTCCGCCTTCTCGGCCCGCACGTGCAGGGTGCGCGGCGTCGTCCCGGCGTTCAGCTCGGTGGCCCCGCTGATCGCGAAGGTCTCGGTGCCGTCTAGGCCGAGCGAGTCGGCGTTCTCCCCCACCGGGTACTGCAGTGGCAGCACACCCATGCCGATCAGGTTCGAGCGGTGGATCCGCTCGTAGCTCTCGGCGATGACGGCGCGGACGCCGAGCAGCGCGGTGCCCTTGGCCGCCCAGTCCCGGCTCGAACCAGACCCGTACTCCTTGCCGGACAGCACCACCAGCGGGATCCCCGCCGCGGCGTAGTTCTGGGCCGCGTCGTAGATGAACGCCTGTTCCCCACCGGCGGTGAAGTCGCGGGTGAAGCCGCCCTCGACGCCGTCCAGCAACAGGTTCTTCAGCCGGATATTGGCGAAGGTGCCCCGGATCATGACCTCGTGGTTGCCCCGACGCGAGCCGTAGGAGTTGAAGTCCTTCGGCGCCACCCCGTGCTCGGTCAGGTACTGCGCGGCCGGGCGTGCCCGCCTTGATCGAGCCGGCCGGGCTGATGTGGTCGGTGGTCACCGAGTCGCCCAGTCTGGCCAGCACCCGGGCGCCACTGATGTCGGACACCGGCGCCGGGTCCATTCCCATGCCGTCGAAGTACGGGGGCTTGCGCACGTAGGTCGAGTCGGCGTCCCAGGCGAAGGTGTTGCCGGTCGGGGTGGACAGGTTCTGCCACCGCGCGTCGCCGGCGAACACGTCGGCGTAGTCGGCGGTGAACATGTCGCGGGTGATCGAGGAGGCGACCACCTGCTCGATCTCGGCGGGGGTGGGCCACACGTCGCGCAGGAACACGGCGGTGCCGTCGGCGGTCCTCCCCAGCGGCTCGGTGTCCAGGTCGATGTCCATGGTCCCGGCCAGCGCGTAGGCGATCACCAACGGTGGCGAGGCCAGGTAGTTCATCTTGATGTCGGGGTTGATCCGGCCCTCGAAGTTCCGGTTGCCGGACAGCACCGACACCACGGCAAGGTCGCCGGCCTGGACGGCGGCGGAGACCTGCTCGGCCAGCGGGCCCGAGTTGCCGATGCAGGTGGTGCAGCCGAATCCGACCACGTGGAAGCCGAGCTTCTCCAGGTAGGGGGTCAGCCCCGCCCGGTCGAAGTAGTCCGAGGCCACCTTGCTGCCGGGAGCCAGCGAGGTCTTCACCCAGGGCCTGACGGTCAGCCCCTTCTCGACCGCCTTCTTGGCGAGCAGACCCGCGGCCATCATCACCGAGGGGTTGGAGGTGTTGGTGCACGAGGTGATCGAGGCGATGGCCACGGCCCCGTGCTTGACCGAGTACGAGCCGTCGGCGACGGCGACCTCGGCGGTGACGTCCTGGGTGTAGGTCGGCAGCGCCTGGGCGAAGGCCTGCTTGGCGTTGGAGACCAGGATGCGGTCCTGCGGCCGCTTCGGGCCGGCGATGCTGGGTACCACGGTGGACAGGTCGAGCTCGATGTACTCGGAGTAGGCGGACCTCGCGGCTCGGGTCGTGCCAGAGTCCCTGCTCCTGGGCGTAGGCCCCGACCAGGGCGACCTGGGCGTCGCTGCGCCCGGTCAGGCGCAGGTAGTCCAGGGTGACGTCGTCGATCGGGAAGATCGCGCAGGTGGAGCCGAACTCGGGGCTCATGTTGCCGATGGTGGCCCGGTTGGCCAGCGGCACGGCGGCCACCCCGGCGCCATAGAACTCGACGAACTTGCCCACCACGCCGTGCTTGCGCAGCATCTCGGTGATGGTCAGCACGACGTCGGTGGCGGTGGCCCCGGCCGGGATCGCCCCGGACAGCTTGAACCCGACCACCCGCGGGATGAGCATCGAGACCGGCTGACCCAGCATGGCGGCCTCGGCCTCGATGCCTCCGACGCCCCAGCCCAGAACACCGAGGCCGTTGACCATCGTGGTGTGTGAGTCGGTGCCGACGCAGGTGTCCGGGTAGGCCCGCAGCGCGCCGTCCACCTCGCGGGTCATCACCACGCGGGCCAGGTACTCGATGTTGACCTGGTGCACGATCCCGGTGCCGGGCGGCACCACCTTGAACTCGTCGAAGGCGCCCTGCCCCCAGCGCAGGAACTGGTAGCGCTCACGGTTGCGCTGGTACTCGATCTCCATGTTGCGCTCGAGCGCGTCCTGGCGGCCGAAGACGTCGATGATCACTGAGTGGTCGATCACCATCTCGGCGGGGGCCAGCGGGTTGATCCGGGCCGGGTCGCCGCCCAGGTCGGCCACGGCCTCGCGCATGGTGGCCAGGTCGACGACGCAGGGCACGCCGGTGAAGTCCTGCATCACCACGCGGGCGGGGGTGAACTGGATCTCGGTGTCGGGCTCGGCGCTCGGGTCCCACGCTGCCAGCGCACGGATCTGGTCGGCGGTCACGTTGGCGCCGTCCTCAGTGCGGATCAGGTTCTCCAGCAACACTTTCAGGCTGAACGGCAGCTTCTGCGCGCCGTCCACGGCGGCGAGCCGGAAGAACTCATAGGCGGCATCGCCGACATTCAGGGTCGCCTGGGCGCCGAAGCTGTCCTTGCTGGAGGCATTGCTCACGATCCGCTCCTTCGCGTCGTTGCGTCGGTGAGGTCCCATCCTGCCGCACCGGAATTTATCTTGACGTCAAGATATCTCGACGGACGTCACGCTTCAAGTGGACCGCACGAAGCGTGCGATGAGCGGTCCCCACTCTGCGCCGCGCCGCCCCGGCTGACCGCGTGGCATTCCCCTGACGGCATGCCCAGCCTCCTGCTCCCGCCGCCAGCCCGCCCGCCGCCAGCCCCCGCTCGCGAGCCCTCCCGCCGGTGCACGCCTCGAGTGTGGACAGTTCTCGGGCAGATCCGGCCCTTTCAGCCTGAGAACCGTCCACAGAGCCCCGAGAAGTGTCCACACGCCGGCACTCGTCACGTTGAGCCACCGCAATCAGGCACGTGCGCGGCGTTGCACCCACCCCGCGCGGGCGCGGCGTGACGTTGCACCCGCCGGATGGGCACCGCGTGACGTTGTGCCCATCAGGAGGGGGTGGGGGTGAGGAGGGCTAGGGATTCGACGTGGTGGGTCATCGGGAAGAGGTCGAAGGCGCGTAAGGCGGTCAGGTGGTAGCCCCGGGCACCGGCGAGGGCGAGGTCACGGGCCAGGGAGGCCGGGTCGCAGGCCACGTACGCGACGGCGCGGGGGTGCAGAGCGACGATCGCCTCCATCACCGCCCGGCCTGCGCCTGCCCGGGGTGGATCGAGGACGACCACGTCGGCGGAGCCCGACCAGGGTGACTTCGAGGTCAGCGCACTGAGCCGGCGCTCCACCCGGCCCTGCTCCAGCTGCACCCAGGTGAGGTCGTGCAGATTGCGCCGGGCGTCGGCGCAGGCCCGCGCATCGCCCTCCAGCCCGAGCACCGCGCCCTGCTCCCCCACGGCCAGCGCCAGGCCCGCGGCGAACAGGCCGGCGCCGGAGTACAGGTCCACCACGCGCTCGCCCGGCCGGGGTCCGACGGCCGCCAGGACGGCGTCGAGCAGGGTCTGCGCGGCCGCCGGGTGCCCCTGCCAGAATCCTCCGCCGGTGACCCGGAACCGGCGCTGCACCACCTCGCCGCCGGGCAGCGGCACCTCGACCCGGTGCTCCACCCAGGTCCGCCCGCGCAGCCGGTGCACGCCGTCCGCCTGACGCCGGGCCAGGGAGACCGGCACCGGCAGCGGCGGCAGCTCCCCGCTCCGCCGCGGACCGATCGCGCCGTCCGGCGGCTCGACGATGACCAGCGGGTCGCCGTCGTCGCCGGTGACCACCTCCACCGCCCCGGCCCCGGGCCAGCGCCGTCCGGGCACATCCACGGCGGCCACGTCCGAGTGGGCGATCGGGCAGCCGCTGAAGCACGATCACCGCACGCGAGCGGTGAGCGCGCAGACCCGCCCGGCCCTCGGCATCCACCGCGAACCGCACCCGCCGTCGCCAGCCCAGCCCGTCGGCCTCACCCGTGAGCGCCTCCACCTCCAGCCCGGGCCATTCCAGGCCGGCCAACCGACGCAGCTGCTCACGGACCACGGCGGCCTTGCCCTCGCGCTGGGCGGCGAGCGAGGCGTGCTGCCAGTCGCAGCCACCGCAGCCCCCGGGCCCGGCCACCGGGCACCGCACCGGCACCCGGTCGGGTGAGGCCCGCAGTACCTCCACCGCGTCGGCCCGCCAGAACCGCTTGTCGGTGCCGTCGTCCAGCAGCCGGGCCAGCACCACCTCGCCGGGCAACGCATGACGCACGAACACCACCCGGCCCTCATGCCGGGCCACGCAGCTGCCGCCGGTGGCCACCGGGCCGATCTCGAGCTGGAGCAGAGTCATGTCCGCGGCATCGCCGCGCTCATTCATCGATCAGATCCTCGATCTGCCGGTTCCGTCGAGTGATCATGGGTTTGGCCTCGGCACGCTCCTCCACGCCCTCGGAGGAGGACAGCTGCCAGGGCACGCTGGCCACCATCACCCCCGGCGTGTAGTGGAGCCGGGTCTTCAACCGCAGCGCACTCTGGTTGTGCAGCACCTGCTCCCACCAGTGCCCCACCACGTACTCGGGGACGTAGACCACCACCAGGTCGCGCGGGCTGTCACGTCGGATGCTCTTGACGTAGTCGACCACCGGTCGAGTGACCTCCCGATAGGGCGAATCCAGGGCCCGCAGCGGCACCGGGATGTCCCGGGCGTCCCAGTCGCGCTGAAGCCGCGCGGTGTCCTCAGGATCGACCACCACGGTGACCGCCTCGAGCATGAACGGTCGCGAGGCCCGCGCATAGGCCAGAGCACGCATGGTCGGCTTGTGGATCTTGGAGACCAGCACGATCGCATGCACCCGGGACGGCAGCTGCCGGGCACTCCCGTTGGCGTCGATGGACAGCTCCTTGCGCACCGACTGGTAGTGCTTCCGGATTCCCAGCATCAACAGGTACAGCAGGCTCATCGCGATCAGGGCGAGGTAGGCGCCCCGGAGGAACTTGGTCAGCAGCACGATCACCAGCACGGTCCCGGTGATGGTCAGGCCGATCGTGTTGACCACCCGGGAGCGGATCATCCGGCGCCGTGCCGCGCGATCTGTCTCCCTGTGCAACAGCCGCGTCCAATGCCGGACCATGCCGGTCTGGCTGACCGTGAACGAGATGAAGACGCCGACGATGTAGAGCTGGATCAGCTTGGTGACCTTGGCGTCGTAGAGCAGGATCAGCACCGCGGCGGCCGCGGCCAGCATGATGATGCCGTTGCTGAACGCCAGCCGGTCACCGCGCGAGTGCAACTGGCGTGGCATCAGGTCGTCCCGAGCCAGGATCGAACCCAGCACCGGGAACCCGTTGAAGGCTGTGTTCGCCGCCAGCACCAGGATCAGCCCGGTGGTCGCCGCCACCAGGTAGAAGGCGATCGGCGCCCCGGCGAAAAGGGCCTTGGCGATCTGCCCGATCACCGGGCTCTGCACGTAGTCCTCCCCCACCGGCACGCCGTCGCGGAGCAGGTGCGTGGCAGGCTCCTCGCTGTAACGCAGCTGCATCTTGTTGGCCAGCACGATGATGGTCATCAGCATGGTCACTGCGATCGCGCCCAGCAGAGCCAGGGTGGTGGCCGCGTTCTTGCTCTTGGGGCGCTGGAAGGCCGGGACACCATTGCTGATGGCCTCGACGCCGGTCAGTGCAGCGCAGCCGGAGGAGAAGGCCCGCAGCAGCAGGAACCCCCAGCCCATGCCGACCAGGCCCTGCTCGAACTGCGGCTCCACCTTGAGGGTGAGCTCGGCGCTCTCGACCAGGGGCAGCGTCCCCTGGGTCAGCCGGAACAGGCCGTACAGGCCCATCCCGATGATCGCGACCATGAAGGCGTAGGTCGGCAGCGCGAAGGCCGTCCCCGACTCGCGCACTCCGCGCAGGTTGATCGAGGTGAGCACCGTCACCACAGCCACCCCGAGCAGCGCCTCGTGCCCGCGGAGCATCGGGACGGCGGACGCGGCGTACTGAGCGCCGGAGGACACCGATACCGCCACGGTCAGCACGTAGTCGACCAGCAGGGCGCTGGCCACCGTGAGCCCCGCCGGAACACCCAGGTTGGTGGTGGCCACCTCGTAGTCGCCGCCGCCTGAGGGATAGGCGTGCACGTTCTGCCGGTACGACAGCACCACGATCACCATGACGAAGACCACGCCCAGGCCGACGAACGGCGAGTAGACGTAGGAGGTGACGCCGGCGAAGGCGAGCGTGAGAAAGATCTCATCCGGCGCGTACGCCACCGACGACAATGCGTCGGAGGCGAACACCGGCAAGGCGATCCGCTTGGGCAACAGCGTCTCGGACAGGCGCTCGCTGTGGAAGGGGCGTCCCAGCAGAAGCCGCTTCAACGCATCGGTGAATAGGGGCACGATGGGCATCGTAGGCGTGCCCGACGGGCGTGTAGCGTCGGCCCCGACACAGAAGGAGTCGGATCGCCGTGCATTTCGTGATCATGGGGTGTGGCCGGACCGGGTCGACCTTGGCCCAGATGGTCGAGGACCGGGGCCACACGGTCGCCGTGATCGACCAGAACCCGGATGCGTTCCGCCGTCTGGGCGCCGGCTTCGAGGGCCAGCGGGTCACCGGCGCCGGCTTCGAGCGGGAGACCCTGCAGGACGCCGGCATCGCCGACGCCTATGCCTTCGCCGCGGTCAGCAGCGGCGACAACTCCAACATCCTGGCGGCCAGGGTCGCCCGGGAGGTGTTCGGGGTCTCCAACGTGGTCGCCCGCATCTACGACCCGGGGCGCGCCGAGGTCTACCAGCGCCTGGGCATCCCCACCGTGGCCACCGTGCGCTGGACGGCCGACCAGATCGTGCGTCGACTGCTGCCGGTCGGCGCGGCCTCGGAGTACCGGGACGCCTCGGGCGCCCTGATCCTGGCCGAGGTGCGGGTGCACCTGGGCTGGGTGGGCCGGCGGATGGCCGACCTCGAGGACGCGACCCAGGGCCGCGTGGCCTACCTCACCCGGCTCGGTGAGGGTGTGGTGCCGCGGCCGCAGACCGTCTATCAGGAGGGCGACCTGGTGCACCTGATGATCCGCGAGGTCGACGTGCCGGACGCGGAGTCGGCGCTGGCCGCCGCCCCGGTGGAGGAGGGTCACTGATGCGCGTCGTGATCGCCGGTGCCGGCAGCGTGGGCCGCTCGATCGCCTCGGAACTGCTGGCCAACGGGCACGAGGTGCTGCTGGTCGACCGGGACCCGGCGGCGATCCGCCTGGCCAGCGTGCCCGATGCCCAGTGGCTGCTCGCCGACGCCTGCGAGATCAGTTCGCTCGCCGAGGCCGGGCTGGCCGACTGCGACGTGGTGGTCGCGGCCAGCGGGGACGACAAGGTCAACCTGGTGGTCTCGCTGCTGGCCAAGACCGAGTACGGCGTGCCGCGCACCGTGGCCCGGGTGAACAACCCGAAGAACGAGTGGATGTTCGACGAGGCCTGGGGGGTCGATGTCGCCGTCTCCACCCCGCGGCTGATGACCGCCCTGGTGGAGGAGGCCGTCTCGATCGGCGACCTGGTGCGGATCTTCACCTTCCAGCAGAGCCACGCCAACATGGTCGAGCTCACCCTGCCCTCGGACACCCCGGTGGCCGGCACTCTGGTCGGTGACCTGGAATGGCCGGACGACACCGTGCTGGTGGCCATCATCCGCGATGAGCGGCCGATCGCGCCCAGTCGTGACGACACCCTCGAGGCCAACGACGAGCTGATGTTCATCACGGTGCCGGAGTCAGAGGACGCCCTGCAGCGCCTGCTCAGCCCCGATCACACCTGACCGGAGGCGTGACCTGGCGCGTGAGCGACCGGGACCCGGCGCACCACCAGCCAGGTCAGGTAGGCGGTCAGGGCGAACAGCGGGATGCCCAGCGGCACACTGAGCCAGCCCAGCGCCGCCGTCTCGCCCATCAGGTACAGCGGCACCTCCACCAGCAGGCGGACGACGAACAGGCCCACCCACAGCCAGGTCGCCTGCTGGTAGGCCCGCATCCGGGCCGGGACCTCGCGCCAGTGCAGCATCTCCCCGAGGGCGAAGCCGAGCATCAGCCCCACGACCGGCCAGCGCACCAGGATGGACACCGCGTAGCCGGCACCGAAGGCCAGGTTCTTGACGATCGTGGGCAGGAAGTAGTTCTCCGAGCGCCCGGTGCGCACCGCCAGGAAGGCGCCCAGCCCCACGACGAACACCCCGGACAGCGCCTGGGTCAGCGGCTCGCGCCGGATCAGACGCCACAGGGAGAACCCTGCCGCGGGCACCAGCGCCGACAGCGCCGACAGCTTCACGTCGTGCGTGACGCCGAAGAGCACCGAGAACACGGTCAGCGGAACGACTGACTCGAGCACGCCCTGGACGCCGCCGATCGACTTCTCCAGCGAGAACTGCTCGCCCACGGCCTGAGCCAGACCGCTCTGCGGCGCCGAGCCCGCTGTCACCGGGCCCTGCGCCGCGTCGTCCTCAACCATCGCCACGGGCGAGGAGTTCGTAGCGCGGGTTGAACACGGCCGGCTCTCCCTCGGACTCGGTCACCATGCCGTGCACGCGGATCCGCCGGCCCGGCTCGACCCCGGCAATCTGCCGGCGCCCCAGCCAGATCAGGGTCAGCGTGCCGCTGCCGTCGTACAGCGCGGCCTCCAGCGCGGGCACTCCCGCCCGCGGCCGCAGGGTCACCGAGCGCAGCGTGCCGCAGGCCGTGGCCGGGCGACGCAGCTCCAGCTCGGCGATCGGGGTGCCGCCCAGGCGGACGGCACTCTCCTGCTCCTGCTCGGCGTGCACCTCGTGCTGAGGAGCCACGATCCTGGACAGGGCGGAGCGCAGTCGCGACTTCGGCGGCGTTCCCATGGTTCCAGCGTAAGCCCGTCAGTGGATCTCGGTGATCTCCGGGCCGCGCTCGAAGGGCGCAAGGTCGTCCTTGCCCCGCTCCTGCTCGGCCTCATCCACCTGCTGCTGCGCGATCACGGCGTCCGGCAGACGCAGCACCAGTAACTCGCGCGGGGCCTTCGCGTCCGCGCCGCGGACCACCACCAGGTCGCGCACCACCGACTCCAGCTCGACCGCCGCCTCGGCATCGTGCACTGCCCGACCGTGGAACACCGCGCGCAGGAACCAGCGTGGTCCGTCGATGCCCGCGAACCGGGCCGGCTGGTGTCCGGTCCGTCCGTCCGGGGTCCGCGCCGGGATCCGAGCCAGCAGTTCACGGCCGAACACCCCGGCCACCTCGTCGGCGGTGCCCCCCTGCTGGGTGATCCCCGCGGCGATCTCCTCGCGGATCTCCTCCCAGATACCCTCGCTGCGGGGCGCGGCGAAGGCCTGCAGCTGCACCGCTGACTCGCCGAGCTGCACCGTGGCGGCGTTCACCGCCCCGGTGGCCTCCTCGACCTCCAGCCGCAGCTCCATGCCCTCGCGGCCGCGGATCCGCAGGCCGCCCAGGTCGACGTAGCCCTCGGTCTCCGGCTGCTCGGAGAGGTCCCATGGGCCGTCCGGCCGGGGGGAGAGGCCGGGGCGGTCGTCGTCGACGTCAGTCTCGGCGTCGTCGTCGCTCACCTCGGGCTCGTCCCTCACCTCGGGATCCTCGGAGCCCTGCTGGTCCCGGCGGCGGAACACCTTCACTGAGCCTCACCCTTCTCCAGAAACCCCCCGGTGGAACCGAACCCAGCCGCGCCTCGCGACGCCTGCCCGAGCTGGTCCACCTCGACGAACTGCACCCGCTCCACCCGCTGGACCACCAGCTGGGCGATCCGGTCTCCACGACGGACCTCGAACGCTTCATCCAGATCGGTGTTGATCAGGGTGACCTTGATCTCACCCCGGTACCCGGCGTCGATCGTGCCCGGCGCATTGACCACCGTAACCCCGTGCCGGGCACCCAATCCCGATCGGGGGTGCACGAACGCGGCATAGCCGTCCGGCAGGGCGATGGCGGTGCCGGTGGGCACCACAGCCCGCCGGCCCGGAGCGAGGACCACGTCCACGGCGCTGACCAGGTCCGCGCCCGCGTCGCTGGGGTGGGCATAGGTGGGCAGGGGCAGGGCAGGGTCCAGCCGGAGCAGCTCCACCTTCAGGGGGGCAGCGGCCACCGTCAACCCGTCGATCAGCACGCGCTCGGACACGGGGAGAGGGTAGCCCGTGTGAAAGGCTGGACCGGTGAACGAGGACTACAGCGAGAAGCTCTGGCCGGCCTGGTGGGTCTGGGCGATGGCCGGGGTGATCGGCAGCGGGTTCGGGCTGACCGTCACCCGGTTCAGCCGCCCCGGTGGGGCCCTGACCGCGGTCGTGATGACCGCGATCATCGCCGCGCTGCTGGCCGCCAACGCCCCCGAGCTCGCCGTGCGTGGCGGTGTGCTCCATGCCGGGCGTGCGCATGTGCCGCTGGCGCTGACCGGCGAGGTCGAGGAGCTCGACACGCCGGCGATGCGCCAGGCGAACGGCCCGGGGCTGGACGCCCGGGCGTTCCTGTGCATCCGGGGCTGGATCCACACCGGGGTCCGGGTCGCCCTGGACGACCCGAAGGACCCGACCCCCTACTGGTTGCTGTCCAGCCGCCGGCCCGAGCAGCTGGCGCAGGCGATCCGCCGAGCCCCCACCCGGTCGGATCGCCCCTGAGCCCGGGCTGCTACGCGGCACACTCCTTGCACACCGGCTGCCCGCCGACCTCTTTGGCCAGCTGGCTGCGGTGGTGCACCAGGAAGCAGTTCGAGCAGGTGAACTCGTCGGCCTGGCGCGGCAGGACCCGCACCGACAGTTCCTCGTTCGACAGGTCGGCACCGGGCAGCTCGAATCCCTCGGCCGCCTCGATCTCGTCCTCGTCGACAGTTCCTGACCCCTTGTCGACGCGCCGGGCCTTGAGCTCTTCGATCGAGTCCTCGCTGAGCTCGTCGTCCGTCTTGCGCGGCGCGTCGTAGTCGGTCGCCATACTGGTCACGCTCCGGGGTGAAATGTCGGCGTTCGGATCGGTGGGTCCATCTGGTGGTCACGTGCTGGGCCGAGCACGCGGATGAGGCAGCGCACGGGTAACGCATCGGGATCGGCTTTTGTGCCCTCCGGCGCTGGGCGATTGTGCACTATGCGGGCCACAGGTGCGAACCGACACCACGGTGAGGTGCGTCGCCAGGTCCGTCTGCCCCCGCGACGAGGCCTCACCAGTGTCGGGTGACCTTGTGTTTCCCGGCGAAACGCTCCGAGAAACGGACAATCAGGGCGTAGTGCTTTCCGTCACATCGCCGCCGGGCGCCGGGCTGTCGACCCGGTCGAGTAACGCTGAGAGCAGGGGCTCACGCGCACAGACCACCAGGTCCTCGGACGGCGCACCTCCCGCCGGCCCGGTCACCTCTCCCCCGGCCTCGACCACCACGAGCAGAGCCGCGGCGATGTCCCACACGTGCAGGCCCTGCTCGTAGTAGCCGTCGAGACGGCCGGTGGCCACAGCGCACAGGTCGAGCGCCGCCGAGCCGATCCGGCGGATGTCGCGCACCAGGGGCAGCAGCGCGCTGAGCACCCGGGCCTGGGCAGCCCGGTCCTGCGCCCGGTAGCCGAAGCCGGTGCCGATCAGCGCCAGGGCCAGGTCCGGCGCCGGCCGCGCCTCGAGCCGGACGCCGTCCAGGTAGGCCCCGTACCCGGACGCCGCCGTCCACGTCTCATTGGAGGCCGGGTTGTACACGCAGCCGGCCACCGGTTGCCAGGCGCCGGGCACCCCAGGATCGCCGGTCACCACCGCCACGCTGACCGCGTAGGCCGGCAGGCCGTACAGGTAGTTGACCGTGCCGTCGATCGGGTCGATCACCCAGGTCAGGCCACTGGCCCCGAACACCCGGCCGCCCTCCTCGCCGAACACGGCGTCGTCGGGGCGGGTCTGGGCCAGCTGGTCGGTGATCAGGCCCTCGGCGGCCCGGTCCATCGCGGTGACCACGTCGGTGGGGCTGCTCTTGGTCGCCGCCACCTCGACCCGATTCGGGCGGCCCCGCGTGATCAGCTCTCCTGCCGCGCGGGCGAGCTGCTCGGCCAGGCCGGCCAACGCCACCGGATCGACGGCCCGGGTGGTCATCGGCCCGCACCCAGCGCACAGCAGCCCGCCGGGCAGGGCACCGGCGCCGCGGGCAGCGCTCCGACCGCGGCCGCCACCACCTGCTCGCCCCTGGCCTGCGCCGCCCGCTCACCGATCAGATCGGCCAGGCCGGCCACGAAGAGCGGGTGCGTGCCGACGGTGGCCGCGCGGACGAAGGCCAGCCCCAGGCGGTCGGCGAAGGTGGCTGCCTCGGTGTCCAGGTCGTGCACGACCTCCATGTGGTCGCTGATGAAGCCGATCGGCACCACCACAACGCCGGTGACCCCGATCTTTGCCTGGTCCAGCAGGTAGTCGCCGATGTCCGGTTCCAACCAGGCCTGCCGCGGCGACCCGGAGCGCGAGCAGTAGACCAGGTCCCAGCCCGGCGACCGGCCCAGCCGGCGCGACACCAGGTCGCAGACCGCCTCCGCCACGTCCCGGTGCTGGCGGGTGTAGGCGTGCCCCTCCGTTCCGGAGGCCTCGTCCATCTCCACCGGGATCGAGTGCGTGACGAAGACGATCCGCGGGGCCAGGGCCGCGGTGCCGGAGAGCTCGGCCAGGGCGCTCAGGCCGTCCAGGACCGCCTCCGCGATCGGCGCGACGAAACCCGGGTGATTGAAGTACGGCCGGACCGCCTCGACCTCGATCTGCAGGCCCTCGTCGGCCAGGGTGGCCACCGCTCGCTCGAGGTCCTCGCGGTACTGCCGGCAGCCCGAGTAGCTCGAATAGGCGCTGGTGACCACGGCCACCAGCCGCCGGGCGCCGGCGCGGTGGGCCTCACGCAACGCGTCGGCCAGGTAGGGCTGCCAGTTCCGGTTGCCCCAGTAGACACTCAGCCCACCGATCGGTCCGGGGCGGCCGGCGAGCTCGGCGCGCAGGGCCTCCACCAGCGCCCGGTTGGCGTCGTTGATCGGGCTCGCGCCGCCGCGCGCGTAGTAATGCTCGGCGACCGATTCCAGCCGCTCGCGCGGGATCGCCCGCCCCCGGGCCACGTTCTCCAGGAACGGCATCACCTCCTCGGCACGGTCCGGTCCACCGAAGGACACCAGCAGCACCCCGTCGTACGGCGCGTAGATCTCGCTCACCCCCGAATCCTCGCACTGCCCCGGTCCGCGCACGCTCGGTAGCCGCAGCGGTCGAGCATGTGGACGCCACGCCCGTCGACATGCTTCGCCATCCGTGCGTGGAGTGGCACAGTCGGAGCAGGACGCAGCCGGAGGGGGGACCCATGCAAGACCTCACGCTCGTCGGCGTCCATGACGACGGCGAGCATCTGGTGCTCGCAGGTCCGGACGGGGTCAAGTTCCGCGTCCGTGTGGACGAATCGCTGCGCGCCGCCGTGCGCCGGGACCGCCCGCGCCTGGGGCAGCTGCAGATCGAGCTCGACGGCGCCCTCCGCCCGCGCGACATCCAGGCCCGGATCCGGGCCGGCGAGAGTGCCGAGGACATCGCCGCCGACTCCGGCCTGCCGGTGGAGCACATCCGCCGCTATGAGGGTCCGGTGCTGGCCGAGCGCGAGTTCGTCGTCCGGCAGGCCCGGGCTGTGCGCATGCGCGGCGTCACCCGGCTTGACGGCACCGTGCCGACCCTGGGCGAACTGGTCACCGAGCGACTCGCCACCCGTGAGGTGCACCACGGCGAGAGTTCCTGGGACGCCTGGCGCAGCGACGACGGGTCCTGGGTGGTCGCTCTCGGCTTCACCGCCGGCACCCGCGACCGCCGCGCCCGCTGGACCTACGACGCCCAGCTCCGCCACGTCGTGCCGCAGGACGACGAGGCTCGCTGGCTGACCGATCACGAACCGGCCGGGGCGAGCCCGGGCGCCGCGACCCACCGGCGGCTGGTGCCCATCCGTTCCGGCGACCCGTTGCGTACCCCGGACGAGATCACCCAGGACCACGTCTACGACGTCGAGGCAGACGGCGCGGTGCGGCCCACGGCCTGGCCCGCGGCCTCGACGGTCGACCTGCTCGACACCCTGCGCGAGCGCCGCGGACGCCGCCAACGCCCGGTGGCCGACCTCGACGACATCGACGGCTTCGATCCGGCCGAGCTCGAGCGGCCCGGCCCGGTCACCGAGCCGCCGGCGGCTCATCCACCCCGGTCGCGGCCGGACCTGGCCACAGACGCCGAGGTGCTCACCCTGCCCGAGCCTGTGGTGGTGGTCCCGGACCCTCCGTCCACCAACGGAACCGAACGTGCGGCGACCGCGCTCACCTCGGCCCAGCCTCCGGCCACCCCCGCCCCTGCGGCGACGCAGCCCCGACGGGGCAAGCGGGCCAGCGTGCCGAGCTGGGACGACATCGTCTTCGGCGGCAAGCGCGAGTAGTGCCTACCGGCTTCCGGTGACGGCCAGCAGGGGGATCTCCCGTTCGGCTGCGCTGTGCGCCCCGTGCAGGCCGAGCAGCCTCAGGATCTCCGGCCGCGCGGTGCGCGAGTCGACCACGGCCCACGGGCCGACGGCCGACCCCACCAGATCGCCGATCCGCGGAGCCACCCGAGGGTGCACCACCCCGAACCAGCCGGCGGCGATCGCCTCCTCCTTGGTCCGCAGGTCGAACCTGGAGCCCAGGCGCTCCCGCCAGGCGGCGAGCACGTCGGCGCGTGCGCCGTACTCGCAGTACAGGTGCAGCCCGCGCGCCTCCCCCCCGACGTGCCGCACCCCGGCGGCCAGGCCTGGCTCGTGCGCGACGTCCACCCGGTTCTCGAACGGCACGTCGACCATCCCGTGGTCGGCGGTCACCACCACCAGGGTGTCGCTGCCCACCCGCGCGACGAGTTGCTGCAGCGCGGCATCGGCGGCGGTGAGCTCCTCACCCCACTGCCAGGAGTCGCACCCACGCTGGTGGCCGACCTTGTCGATCTCACCCCAATACAGGTAGACCAGCCCGCGTCCGCGCGGTCCGAAGGAGGCCAGCGCGGCCAGGGTGGCCTCGAGCCGGTCCTGCAGGCCGACCCCGGCCACGAACCGGCCCCCGCGCAGCGCCGCCTCGGTCAGGCCCGAGCCGTTGAAGAAGGCCGGCCCCACCCGCACGACGTCGACCCCCTGCGCGAGCAGGTCCTCGAACACCGTCCGTTCGGGCTGCCAGAGCACCGGGTCGACCAGCGGGTCCCAGGCCAGCTCGCTGAACAGCACGTCGCGGGCCGGATCGAGCACGTCGGTACCGACCAGGCCGTGGGTGCCCGGCAGGGTGCCGGTGCCGAAAGTGCCCATGCTGGTCGCGGTGGTGCTGGGGAAGCCGCACCGGATCACCAGACGCTCCTGGGCCCGCAGGAAGGGCGCGTGCCCGCTGCGCCGGGCGAGCTGCTGCTCTCCCAGACCGTCGAGTAACACCACGACTGCGGTCCGGGCCGGCGGCAGGGTCAGCGCCACCCCCGCGCGGACCGGGCAGCCGAGGGACGCCGCCACGGCGGGCAGCACATCGACCAGGCCGACGTCGCCCGCCGGGCTCATCGACCTGGCTGTGCCGCCGCGGCGACCGCGGCGGAGAGGGCCTTGGCGAAGCCGACCGCCGCCCGCACGGCGTCCGCGCCCTCGGCGTCCGCGGACAGACGCAGGGTGATGTCGTCGGCGGCGGCGCTGCCGGTGTAGCCGTGGTCGGCCTCGCACTCGGGGTCGGAGCATCCGGCCGGCTCCAGATCGAGCCGACTGACGCCGCCCCAGCCGATGCTCAGGGTCAGCTCGCGCGGGGTCATGCCCGCGCGGTGCTGCTCAGGCCGGGTCACCGCGTGCGAGAGCACCAGAGACCGCACATGGTGCAGTGCCACGGACTCGGTGCTCGCCGAGGCGTACGGCTCGGGGCTGAGCGCATCCGGGTCGTGGTCGTCGGCGTGCGCGACCACGAGCCGGCTGGGGGTCAGGGCCACCACCGTGACGTGCCGGCGCACCTCGTCCCGGTCGAAGGTGGTCTCCGGGTGCACCAGGAAGTGCCGCACCTCCTCACCGGCCAGCGCCACGTCGAGGACGTCGCAGATCAGTTCCGGGTAGTAGCCGGCCCGCTCCACGTCGGTCCGCAGCTGCTGGGGCAGCTCGTTGGGCACGCGGTTCACCGCAGTCTGTCGCTCACGCACGGGCCCATCCTGTCACCCTCGGCATCACGGTGAGGCACTCAGCTCACGGCGGTCGTCGAGGCGGTTCAGGATGTCCAGCCGCACTGTGGCCGCCAGCACGGCCACCCCCTGCGCTGAGACCACGACCGGGTTGAGATCGACCGAGGAGACGTCGGGCAGATCGTCGGTCAGGCAGGACACCCGCGCGAGCAGGTCCTCCAGGGCCGCGACGTCCACCGGGTGCGCGCCCCGGTGCCCGAACAGCTTGGGCGCCGCGCGCACCGAGCGGACCATGTCGGCCACATCGACGTCGGTCAGCGGGGCGATCCGGTGGGACAGGTCGCCGAGCAGCTCGCTGGCGTCACCGCCCAGGCCGAAGGAGACCACCGGCCCGTACTGGACGTCCTCCACCGTGCGCACCACACAGGCCACGCCGACCGGTGCCATCTTCTGCAGCACCAGGTCCGCCCCGCCCATCGGGCCCAGCTGGGCCGTCATCTCCACCAGGTCACGGGCCAGCTCGGTGGCGTCGGCGATGTCCAGCCGCACACCGCCGAGGTCGACCCGGTGCCGCAGGTAGGGCGCCGTGGTCTTCAGCGCCACCGGCCAGCCGAGCCGGTCGGCGGCCTCCTGCGCATCGGCGGCGTTGCTCACCGCGAGCGAGGGCCAGACGGCGATTCCGTAGTGTGCCAACAGTTCTGCTGAACGACGGGGGTCGAGCTCAATCCCCTCGGGATGCTCCTCGAGGATGGCCTGCACCATCTTCTCCGCGGCCTCCGGGTCGCAGCCGGGCGGATCCAGGGGTTCCCCGTGCGGACGCCGGCGCCAGGCCGCATACCGGGTCACCTCGGCCAGCGCGACGACCGCCTCCTCAGGCGTGTCGTAGGTGGGGACCCGGCGCCCGCCGGCCACCTCGGCGACCAGATCGCGTCCGTCCCAGCCGATCAGGCACCCCACCACCGGCTGGACGGCGTCGGCGGCGGTCTCGGCCAAGGCCCGGGCGATGTCGTTGGTGTGCGCCAGCACCGCGGGGGCGAACACCGCGACGACCGCATCGACGTCGTTGGCGGCGAAGGCGTTCTGCAGCGCTGTCCGGAACTCCTCCGGCCCGCTCAGCTCGGGCACGGCGATCGGACCGTGCACGACGTCGAGGTCCTCCGCCAGACAGGCGTCGGCGACCAGAGCGGCCAGCGCGACGCTGTTCGCCACGACGGCGACCCGGTTGCCCTCGGGCAACGGCTGGTCGAGCACCAGTTGGGCCACGTCGAAGAGCGCGTGCAGGGTGCGCACCCGCAGGCAGCCGGCTTGGGCGAGCATGGCGTCGAACGCCTCCGGCGGGGCCTGCGGACCGGGCCGGTGCACCTGCCCGGGCGCCACGCCGAATCCGGAGGTGCCTGAGGTGAGAACCAGCACCGGCTTGGCCCGGGACACTCGACGGGCGATCCGGGAGAACTTGCGCGGGTTGCCCGTGCTCTCCAGGTAGAGGCAGACCGCCGCGGTGCGCTCGTCCGCCTCCCAGTACTGCAGGCAGTCGTTCGCCGACACATCCGCCCGGTTGCCGGCGGAGAGGAACGTGGACACCCCGACCGAGCGGCGCTCGGCGAAATCGAGCACGGCCACGGACAGTGCCCCCGATTGGCAGAACACCCCGAACCTCCCGGCCAGCGGCGCCGTGCCGCGCAGCGAGATGTTCAGCCGCACCGCGGGGTCGGCGTTCAGAATGCCCCAGGAGTTGGGCCCGACCACCCGCATGCCGTCGGCGCGGGCCATCCGGACCAGTTCGCGCTGCCGCTCCAGGCCTTCCTGGCCGGCCTCGGCGAACCCGCCCGAGACGACCACCAGGCCCTTGACCCCTGCCTCGGTGCACTCGTGCACGACCTCCAGCACCGACGTCGCCGGTACCGCCACCACGGCCAGGTCGACCGGGCGGGGCACGTCGGCCAGGCGGCGGTGGGCAGGGATGCCCAGCACGCTGTCGGCCTCGGGGTGCACCACGTGCAGTGCGCCCGTGAAACCGCTGGCCTGCATCGCGGTGAGCAGGGTGCGCCCGATCGTCCCCTCGCGCCTGCTGGCCCCGATCAGGACCACTGAGCCGGGGTTGAGCAGGGCGTACATGCTGCTGGCCTCGGCGCGGTGCTCGCGGGCCTCCATCACGGCCCGGGACCGTTCGGTGGGGTCGATGTCGAAGCCGAGCGAGATCACGCCGTCCTCGTACCGGTGCGTCACCTCGTACCCGGCGTCGTGGAAGACGGCCATCATCTTGCGGTTCTGCGGCAGCACCTCGGCCACGAACCGGTGCAGGCCGTTCTCCCGCGCCGCGGCCGCCAGATGCTCGAGCAGCACCGAGCCGACGCCGCGGCCGTGATGAGCGTCGGAGATGTTGAAGGCGACCTCGGCGGTGTCCGGGGTGACCCGGTCGAACCGGCCGATCCCGATGATGTGATCGCCGACGGTGATCACCATCGCCACCCGGTCGTGGTGGTCGACCACGGTGAACCGCTCAAGGTCCCGGTCGGACAGTCGAGGCATCGGGGCGAAGAAGCGCAGATAGACCGACTCGGGCGACTGCGACAGGTGGAACCTTTGCAGCGCCTCGGCGTCGTCGGGGCGGATCGGGCGCAGATGCGCGGTACCGCCGTCGCGCAGGACGACGTCGGCCTCCCAGTGCCCGGGATAGCCGGGCTTTCCAGTGGCCACGATCGAAAGCCTACTGACCCGAGCCTATTGCTGTGCGGCACCGCCGGTGCCATCGTGCGCGATATGACCGACGCCACGTCACCGCCGGGTCTCGGCCGCACCGCTGCCCGAGCGTCGTTCATCTCCGATTCACCCGATGCTCATGCAGCGTTCCGCTCCGCCCGAGACCTGCTGCTCGAGCTGCGCGAGGACTACCCGGCGGCCAGCGCCCGCTTCCGCTGGCCGGAGTTGACGGCGTTCAACTGGGCTCGGGACTGGTTCGACCACCTGGCGGCCGATCCGGTCATCGGCGCGCGGACGGCGCTGTGGGTGCTCGATCCGGCTGAGGGCGACGTGCAGCTCAGCTACGGCGAGCTGGCCGAGCGGTCCCGGCGCGTCGCGGCATGGTTCTCCGGGCTGGGCATGAGTCGGGGCGACCGGGTGCTGGTGATGCTGGACAACCAGGTCGAGCTCTGGGAGACGATCCTGGCCTGCATCCGGCTGGGCGCCGTGGTCATCCCCACCGCGACCCAGCTGGCTCCGCCGGACCTGCGCGACCGGATAGAACGGGGCTCCGTCCGATTTGTGATCACCCGCAGTGCGGACGCCGCCAAGTTCGCCGGCTACGAGGGCGGCTGGACGCCCGTCGCGGTGGGCGGCCCGGTCGAGGGCTGGCAGGACTTCGCGCAGGCGGCACTGGCCGCCGAGGGCAGCCTGATCGCCGAGACGGAGGCGGACGACAGCCTGCTGCTCTACTTCACCTCCGGGACGACGGCCCGGCCCAAGCTGGTCGAACACACCCACGCCTCCTACCCGGTGGGGCATCTGTCGACCATGTACTGGATCGGCCTGCAACCGGGTGACGTGCACCTGAACGTCGCCTCCCCCGGATGGGCCAAGCACGCCTGGAGCACGGTGTTCGCCCCCTGGAACGCCGCCGCGACAGTGGTCGCGCTGCGCGCTCCCGCCCCTGACGCCGAGACACTGCTCACCGCTATGCAGGCCTGCCGGGTGACCACCTTCTGCGCCATGCCCACGGTGTGGCGGATGCTGGCCGAGGCGGACCTGGCGTCGTGGTGCGACCGGTTGGCGCTGCGCGAACTGGTCGGCGCCGGCGAGCGCCTCGACGGCGCCGTCGTGGAGAGGGTGAAGGCCGCCTGGGGGCTGACCGTCCGGGAGGGGTTCGGGCAGACCGAGACCACGGCTCACGTCGGCAACACGCCGGGGCAGCCGGTCCGGGCCGGGTCGATGGGCCGGCCGCTGCCGGGGTTCGAGGTGGCGGTGCTGGACCCGATCACCGGCGAGGAGGTCGCGCCGGGGGCCGAGGGCGAGCTCTGCCTGCGCCTGGCCCCGGTGGACCCGAACGGCGCCCCGCTGGGGCGGCCGCTGGGTCTGATGGCCGGCTATCGGCACGACGAGAGCCGCACCGCGCTGACCATGCACGACGGCTTCTATCACACCCGCGACATCGCCCGGCAGGACGCCGACGGCTACCTCAGCCATGTCGGGCGGGCCGACGAGGTGTTCAAGGCGGCCGACGTGCGGATCTCCCCGTTCGAGCTGGAGAGCGTGCTGGTGGCCCACCCGGCGGTGGCCGAGGCGGCCGTGGTGCCCTCGCCGGACCGTGCCTTGCGGGCCGTCCCGAAGGCGTTCGTGGTGCTGGCGCCAGGATGGGAGCCGACGGCCGAGACCGCGGCGGCCATCCTGGCTCACGCCCGGCAGAACCTCTCCTCGCACAACCGGATCACCCGGCTGGAGTTCGCCGAGCTGCCCAAGACGATGGCGGGCAAGGTGCGCCGGGTGACCCTACGCGAGGTGGAGCGGGTCCGCCGCGCCGAGGACGCCGACCGGCGGGGGAGTACCGAGTTCTGGGCCGAGGACCTGACCGGGCTGTGAATCTGCCCGGTCAGGTCAACGGCGTTCGTGCATCGGGCTCAGCCGATGACGCGGCCGGCGCTCCAGTTGGAGGTCCAGATCTTGACCTTGCGAACGGTCTTGCCCGACCTCGGCGCGTGCCAGATCATGCCGTCGCCGGCGTAGACCGCCACGTGGTACTTGTGCGCGCCGCCGAAGAACACCAGGTCGCCCTTGCGGATCTGCGACTTGCTGATCTTGCGCGAGGCGCGGTACTGCTGCTGCGCCGTCCGGGGCAGCTTGATGCCGTTGCGGGCGTAGACGTACTTGACGTACCCCGAGCAGTCGAACGCGCGCGGGCCGGTGGCACCGTAGCGGTAGGGGCGCCCCTTGAGCGAGGCGGCCGTGCCGAGCACTGCAGTGATCCGTGCCGTCAGGGCGGCCTGGGCCCGGAGCTGGGCGGAGGAGACGGTGGCGGTGGTGGAGGATGTGGTCGAGGAGAGGGCCGCCGGGCTGGTGGTGACCGGCGCGGCGCTGGCCGTCATCGGGGTCATCAAGACCGCCGAGGAGGAGAGCGCTGCGGTGGCCAGAGCGATGGCGGGCATGCGGAAGCGAGCGTGGGTGAGCGACATGACGGTAGGTCCTTCCGATTTCGCCTACGAGGTGAGCTGTCGGGTTCGGGCTGGGAAGGTCGCCCGGCCGGTGGGTACCGGCTTCACCCCGAGGTAGCCCCTGAGGGCCACCGATAGGTGGGTCCCCCGCTTCCGCCGTGATCTGGTCAAGGAAAGAACTGGGCGCGGCGTCAATGCCACTCGCGAGGATCGCTCACCGGCGGAACTCGGCGTGAGAGCAGATCCAGTGTCCGTTCTGGGCACTGATTCAAAGGTGCACGAGTTTGGCTGGATAACAAAGTCATAACGGAGACCAGTTTCAGGCATGTCGGACATATCCGGCGTGACACTCGTCACGATTATTGCAGTGATGCGTGCCATAGTGACCCCGGGAACATGCCCTTGAGCTGCAGTGATAGGCCATTGGACCTAGGTTTTGTGCACAACTCGTCGAATGCAGGAGTGGCTTGTGGAATTTGCTGATGTGGTTCGCCGGCGCCGAATGATCCGTCGGTACGCACCCGAACGAGCTGTCTCCCGGGCGGCGGTGACCCGATTCCTGGAGTTGGCGAGCCGAGCGCCGAGCGCCGGTTTCAGCCAGGGCTGGGACTTCCTGGTCCTCACCGCGACGGGCGACCGCGAGCGGTTCTGGCGGCTCACCACCGACCCGGCGGCCCCGGCCGACTCCTGGCTCGAGGGGATGCGCACGGCCCCGGTACTGGTGGTCTGCCTGTCCGATCCCGAGCGGTATCTCGACCGGTACGCCGAGCCGGACAAGGGCTGGACCGACCGTGACCCGAGCCGGTGGCCGGTGCCCTACTGGGACGTCGACACCGGCATGGCGGCCCTCATCCTGCAGCTGGCAGCGGTGGACGACGGCCTGGCCGGCTGCTTCTTCGGCATCCCACCGGATGGGATACCCGCTCTGCGGCAAGGGTTCTCGATCCCGGACAACCGTCGCCCGGTCGGCGTCGTCGGCCTGGGGCACCCCGCGCCCGACCGGCGCTCCCCCTCGTTGCGGCGTGGTCGCCGTCCGCTGGCCGAGATCGCGCACGACGGCAGCTTCGGCACTTCCTGGACGCCGTGAGCCGCCCTGGGGCGGGTCGCTGACCGATCCCGGCGCCCGGACGGGCGAGAATGAGGGTCCACGTCACACGAGAGCACCAGGAAGGAAGCGCTGGCATGGCCGGCCCGAAGACACCGCCACCCGGGGACTACACCGAGCGGATCGTCGACGTGGACGTCGAGCAGGAGATGCAGGGCGCCTTCCTGGAGTACGCCTACTCGGTGATCTACTCCCGCGCGCTGCCCGACGCGCGCGACGGCCTCAAACCGGTGCAGCGCCGCATCCTCTACTCGATGGCCGAGATGGGTCTGCGCCCCGACCGGGCACACGTCAAGTGCAGCCGGATCGTCGGTGACGTGATGGGCAAGCTGCACCCGCACGGCGACACCGCCATCTACGACGCCCTGGTCCGGCTGGCTCAGGACTTCACCCTGCGCATGCCGCTGGTGGACGGGCACGGCAACTTCGGCTCGCTGGACGACGGCCCGGCCGCCTACCGTTACTGCGTCACGGGGGACACGCGGATCCGTCTGGCCGACGGGCGCTCCCCCCGGATCGCCGACCTGGCCGGCCTCGAACCGAACTCCGAGCGCCGGCTGGACCAGGACGTGCTCGACCGGGACGGCCGCCCGGTGCGGGCCAGCATGATCTTCCATTCCGGCTCGCACCCGGTGATCGCGGTGCAGACCGATTCCGGCCACCAGCTGCGCGGAAGTCACAACCATCCGGTGCTGGCGCTGGGCCTGGTCGACCAGGTGCCGCGGCTGATCTGGCGCCGTCTCGACGAGCTGGAGCCGGGCGAGGTGCTCTGCCTGGCCCGCAACGCGCCCGTCGGCGCCGAGCCGACCATCACCGAGCGGCACCTCGGGGTGCTTGTCGGTGCCTGGGTCAGCCGGGGCTGGGCCACCCCGGAGCGCGCCGGCGTCGCCACCACCGACCCGGTGTTCTTCGCCGCGATGACCGAGGCCTATGCCGGTCTGGTCGGCGGGTCCTCCCTCGTCGAGAAGCGGCCTGAGCACCGGTCGGACGCGACCACTCACCTGCTCACGGTGAGCGACATGGCACCGTTCGCGGCAGGCCCGTTGCGCGAGTTGATCGGTGTGCCGGCCACCCGGTTGCGCATCCCGGAGGTCATCTGGTGCGCCGGCCCGGGCGCCAAGCGGGCCTTCCTGATGGCCGCCTTCGAGGGCGACGGCTCGATCGTGGAGACCCGCCACCACTCGGTCTCGATCGAGTACCGAACGGTGAGCCTGGGCCTGGCCCTCGACGTCCAGGAACTGCTGCTGGAGTTCGGTGTGCATGCGCAGCTGACCCAGGACGTGGTGCGCACCGAGTACCGGCTGATCATCGCTGCGCGGCACAACGTGGACCAGTTCGCCGCGTCGGTCGGCTTCCTGGCAGCCAACCAGACCCGACTGGAGGCGCTCCTCGCCGCCCTGCCCGCGACCACCCACCGGCTCGGTGGCGACGTGGCCCCCTACTTGGGCGACTACCTGCTGCGGGCGATGCCCACCCCCCGGGTGGACGGGCGGCCATGGCTGAGCGATCAGACCATCGACCGCTGGCCGGACCGGCGCACGGCGACGCTGCAGCGGATGGAACGTGCCCCGGTGCGCGCGGTCGTCTCGGCGATCATGGACCCGGGCTACCGCTACGTCACCGTGGCCTCGGTGGAGCACCAGGGCGCCGAGCCGGTCTACTCGGTCAAGGTCGAGTCCGCCGACCACTCCTTCCTCGCCGGCGGCTTCGTCAACCACAACACCGAGGCCCGCATGGCGGCCACGGCGTTGCTGATGACCGACGGCCTGGGCGAGGACGTCGTCGACTTCGTGCCCAACTACGACGGCCAGCTGACCCAGCCCGAGGTGCTGCCGGCGGCGCTGCCGAATCTCCTGGTCAACGGGGCCAGCGGGATCGCCGTCGGCATGGCCACCAACATGGCGCCGCACAACCTGATCGAGGTGGTCGGCGCGGCCCGGCACCTGCTCGCCCACCCCGATGCCACCCTGGACGACCTGATGCGGTTCGTGCCCGGACCGGACCTGCCCGCAGGCGGGAAGATCGTTGGGCTGGAAGGGATTCGGGACGCCTACGCCGGTGGCCGGGGCAGCTTCAAGACCCGGGCCACGGCCCGGTTCGAGAACGTCACGCCGCGCCGCCAGGGGATCGTGATCACCGAACTGCCGTACCTGATCGGGCCGGAGAAGGTGATCGAGAAGATCAAGGACCTGGTGCAGGCCAAGAAGTTGCAGGGCATCGCCGACGTGGTCGACCTGACCGACCGCGAGCATGGGCTGCGCCTGGTGATCGAGCTCAAGGGAGGCTTCCACGCCGAGGCCGTGCTCGAGCAGCTCTACCGGATGACCCCGCTGGAGGACTCCTTCGGGATCAACAACGTGGCCCTGGTCGAGGGACAGCCGCGCACGCTGGGCCTGCGCGAGATGCTGCAGATCTACGTCGCCCACCGGCTCGACGTCGTCCGCCGCCGGTGCGCCTACCGCCTGGGCAAGGCCGCCGACCGGCTGCACCTGGTCGAGGGCCTGCTGATCGCGATCCTGGACATCGACGAGGTGATCGCGGTGATCCGGGGCAGCGACGACACCGCCCAGGCGCGGGAACGGCTGATGAGCGTGTTCGACCTGACCCGGGTGCAGACCGACTACATCCTGGAGATGCCGCTGCGCCGGCTGACCAAGTACTCCACCATCGAGCTCGAGACGGAGAAGGGCGAACTGCAGGCCACGATGGCCGAGCTGACCGAGATCCTGGCCGACGAGGGTCGTCGGCGGGCAGTGGTCTCCGATGAGCTGGCCGACGTGGCCGCCGCTTACGGCACCCCCCGCCGCACGGTACTGCTGGAGTCGGCGGGCACCGCCGTCACCGCCGCCCGCTCGGCACCGCTGGAGGTGGCCGACGACCCGTGCTGGGTGCTGCTGTCGTCCACCGGCCTGCTCGCCCGCACGGCGAGCGACGAGCCGCTGCCCCCGCCCGACCAGGCCCGGCGCGCCGCGCACGACGCCGTGGTGGCCTGCGTGCGCGCCACCGCGCGGGGCGAGGTGGCCGCGGTGACCACCCACGGCCGCATGATCCGCCTCGGCGTGATCGACATGCCCTCGCTGCCCCCGGTCTCCACCGCACCGTCGCTGTCCGGCGGGGCGCGGGTCGAGGAGTTCCTGGCCCTGGCCAAGGGCGAGCGGGTACTCACCCTGGCCTCGCTCGACGAGGACTCACCCGGGATCGCGCTCGGCACGGCGTCCGGGGTGGTGAAGCGGGTGATCGTGGACTACCCCGCCAACAGGGACTCGTGGGAGGTCGTGGCGCTGCGCGACGGCGACGTCGTGGTCGGCGCCGCCGAGCTGCCCTCGGCGCAGAGCGACCTGGTCTTCGTCACCAGTGACGCCCAGCTCCTGCGGTTCCCCGCTGACAAGGTGCGCCCGCAGGGTCGGGCCGCCGGCGGCATGGCCGGGATCGCGCTGTCTCCGGGTGCCCGGGTGGTCTTCTTCGGCGCGGTCGACCTCACCCTGGACGACGGCGAGTGGGCCAGCGTGGTGGTCACCGTGGCCGGGGCCTCCTACGGGCTGCCGGGCACCCAGGCCGGTGCCGCCAAGGTGACCCCTTTCGCGGAGTACCCGGCCAAGGGCCGGGCCACCGGCGGCGTGCGCTGCCACCGCTTCCTCAAGGGCGAGGACACGCTGCTTCTGGCCTGGGCCGGCCCCACGCCCGCCCTGGCCGCCGCCGCCAACGGCGTCCCGGTCCCTCTGCCGCCCCCCGACCCCCGCCGCGACGGCTCCGGAACCCCCCTCCCCCAACCCATCGCCGCCATCGCCGGCCCCCTCCCCCACTGATGGGCACAACGTGACGCCGTGCCCGTCTGGCGGGTGCAACGTCACGCCGTGCCCACCGGAGATGAGCGCAGCGACGCGCAGTGCCGGCCCGAGCACCACTGCCGGTGACGAGGGAACCCGGGTGCCCATCGTCTGAATGCGGCGTTGGCCTCTCCTGGTCGCCGGATCGCAGCCCGGCGACGACGTCGGCGTGGCCAGTCCACCGACCCAAACCCCTTCGACCCCAGCGGCAATCCCATCGCGCTGGCGATCGGCACGAGCGGGGCCCGCACTGTTCGTCCTCCTGGTGGCCTGGTGCTGGTTCTCTTCTCTTGCTCCTGGTCGACGCCCGTAGCTGGCGATCCTGGCCGTGGCCGCAACGCTCGCTCGAGGCCTGCGCGGGCGGCGCCGCAGGAGATCGTCATCGAACGGGATGGCGACAGCCAACCCGCTCATGCTCCGCAGGTGTACACGCTCAGGGTCATGTAAGCCTTCACACATGGACACCCGCGGAGCATGAGCGGGTTGGGGATCAGCGATCATCGGGGCATGGATTCGCACCACGCCCCGATCCTCGAGTTCGACCCGTCGCGGGAGGCGTTCATCGAGCCCTCCCGGGTGATCCGGCCGCGCGACGTGCCGGAGTGCGCCGTCCTGTGCTTCTTCCGCGAAGTGATCGACACGGTGGCGCGCGAGCACCAGGCGACGACCCCTGCCCACGTCACCAGCGAGGCCGGCCGATGGCCGCTCTACGAGATCGACGTGGACGGGCGGCGGCTCGCGTTCACCCAGCCAGGAGTCGGCGCACCCCTGGCCGCGGGGGTCCTGGAAGAGCTGATCGCCTACGGCTGCAAGCGATTCGTGGTCTGCGGCGGGGCCGGGGTGCTGTCGGCCGACCTCACTCTGGGCCACCTCGTCATCCCCACCACGGCGCTGCGCGACGAGGGCACGTCCTACCACTACGCACCGCCGTCACGGTCGATCGCCGCAGCGGACGCCGCGGTGCGCGCCGTCGAGGACGCCTTGCGACGCGACGGCGTCCCCTACGTCGCCGGCACGACGTGGACGACGGACGCCTACTACCGGGAGACGCCGCAGCGGATCGCCCGGCGCCGCGCCGAGGGGGCGCTGGTGGTCGAGATGGAGGCGGCGGCGCTGTTCGCCGTGGCGGCCTTCCGCGACGTCCCGCTCGGGTACCTGCTCTACGGTGGTGACGACCTGAGCAGCGAGGTGTGGGACTCCCGGCACTGGCAGAAGCAGACCTCGGTGCGCGAGAAGGTGTTCTGGCTCGCCGCCGAGGCGTGCCTGTCCATTCCGCCGGACCTCGACTCATGAGCGGCCACTCCCGTTACAGCTGGACCGCAACGACATAGGCCCGCAGGGCGTTCAGACCGGCTGGGACGACGGCGACCGAGAAGCCGATGCTCTCGGGATCCGGCACCCATGACCCAGTGCCACCCCGAACCCCGGGCCCGTGCGGCACCGCCGTCAGTGGCCATCCGGAATCGCTGAACTCACTGTCGGAGAATGGAAGCGCGTCGGCGCTAAGCAGTTCGAGGGACAGGCCCATGCCCGACAACACCTCATCCACCTGCGCCGGCGGGCACGCTCACCCCATACCCGTCGAACTCCACCGACGTCCGCGCGACGTCGACGATCTGCGCGGTCGGCGGAGCCGGCCGAGCCTGCCGAATCACCAGGACAGGCAACCCCAGGAGGAGGATCGCCACCGGCAGCGCACCGGCGAGGAGCAGCCGCCGTCCACGCGGCAGCCGCATCCACAGCTTGCTCATGCTCCGCGAAAGTACCCCGTTCGAGGTCGTAGAAGGCGCTCAACATGTACCCCCACGGAGCATGAGCGGGTTCAGGCGTCGATGCGGGCGCGGTCCATGCCCTCGGCGCCGGCCACGATGAAGTCCTTGCGCGGAGCAACGTCGTTGCCCATCAGCAGCTCGAACACCCGTGCCGCCGCGTCCAGGTCGGCGGTCCTGACCCGGCGCAGGGTGCGGTGGCGCGGGTCCATCGTCGTCTCGGCCAGCTGGTCGGCGTCCATCTCGCCTAGACCCTTGTACCGCTGCGGCGGGGTCTTGTACGTGCGGCCCTTCTTGTCGAGCGCGGCCAGGGTGCGGTGCATCTCCGGGTCGGAGTAGGTGTAGATGTACTCGTTCTTCTTCGCCCCGGGGTTGACGATCTCCACCCGGTGCAGCGGCGGCACCGCGGCATAGACCCGGCCGGCCTCGACCAGCGGGCGCATGTACCGGAAGAACAGGGTGAGCAGCAGGGTGCGGATGTGCGCACCGTCCACATCGGCGTCCGACATCAAGATGATCTTGCCGTAGCGGGCGGCCTCGAGATCGAACGTGCGCCCTGACCCCGCACCCACCACCTGCAGGATGGCCGCGCACTCGGTGTTCTTGAGCATGTCGGCGACGGAGGCCTTCTGCACGTTGAGGATCTTGCCGCGGATGGGCAGCAGCGCCTGGAACTCGGAGTCGCGCGCCCGACGCGCCGTGCCGAGCGCCGAGTCCCCCTCGACGATGAACAGCTCGGTGCGGTCGACGTCGTCGCTGCGGCAGTCGACCAGCTTGGCCGGCAGCGAGGAGGTCTCCAGTGCGTTCTTGCGGCGCTGGGTCTCCTTGTGCTGGCGGGCGGCGACCCGGGTGCGCATGGCCCCGACCACCTTGTCCAGCAGCAGCGTGGCCTGGCCCTTCTCGGCCCGCTTGGTCGAGGTCAACAAGCCGTTCAGCTCGCGCTCGACCACCTCGGCCACCACCCGCCGGACGGCGTTGGTGCCGAGCACCTCCTTGGTCTGGCCCTCGAACTGCGGCTCGGCCAGGCGCACGGTGACCACTGCGGTGAGGCCCTCGAGCACGTCGTCCTTGTCGAGGCGGTCGTCCTTGGCGTTGAACTTCAACCGCCGGGCGTTGTCAGTGACCACCTGCCGGAAGGTCTTCAACATCGCCTGCTCGAACCCCGCGATGTGGGTGCCGCCCTTGGGGGTGGCGATGATGTTGACGAAGGAGCGGACCTCGGTGTCGTAGCCGGTGCCCCAACGCAGCGCCACATCGACCTGGCAGTCGCGCTCGACCTCGGTCGGGGTCATGTGGCCGCGGTCGTCGAGCACCGGAACCGTCTCGCTGAACGAGCCCGATCCGCGCAGCCGCCAGACGTCGGTCACCTTCTCGTCGGTGGCCAGGAAGTCGGCGAACTCGGCGATCCCGCCGTCGTGCACGAAGGTCTCGCTGTGCCGGCCGTGCTCGCCCGGGGTGCCGGCGAGGCCGCGCTCATCGTGAAGCACGATGGTCAGCCCGGGCACCAGGTAGCTGGTCTGGCGGGCCCTGGTGACCAGTTCGTCGTAGGCGAACGCGGCGTCGGCCAGGAAGATCTGCCGGTCGGCCCAGTAGCGCACCCGGGTTCCGGTCACCCCACGCTTTGCCCCTCGGGCCACGCGCAGTTCGCTGCGGTCCAGGTAGGCCTCGAACACCGCGTCGGGCGACGGCTCGCCCCGACCGTCGACGAAAACCCCCGGCTCGCCCCGTCGGAAACTCATCGCGTAGGTCTTGCCGCCCCGGTCCACCTCGACGTCCAGCCGGGAGGACAGGGCGTTGACCACGCTCGCGCCCACCCCGTGCAGACCGCCGGACGCCGCATAGGAGCCGCCGCCGAACTTGCCGCCCGCGTGCAGCTTGGTGAAGACCACCTCGACGCCGGACAACCCGGTCTTAGGCTCGATGTCGACCGGGATGCCGCGCCCGTCGTCGTGCACCTCGACCGACCCGTCGGCGTGCAGGGTCACCTCGATCCGGTGACAGTGCTCACCCAGGGCCTCGTCGACGGCGTTGTCGATGATCTCCCAGAGGCAGTGCATCAACCCCCGGGCATCGGTCGACCCGATGTACATACCGGGACGTTTGCGGACGGCGTCCAGCCCCTCGAGCACGGAGAGGTGCCGCGCCGTGTAGTCGGACGGCGCCGAAGGTCGGCGCGGGCCCGGGCGCGTGCTGATCGGCTGGACTGCCACACGGACGAGGCTACCTGGGCTTCGCGGACAGCGAACGCGACCCGCCGGGGCTCCGGGGAACTGCCAGGCCTGGTTGACTGTTGTTCGAATCACGATGACCGACAGGAATCTCGACCGCACTGAACGCCTTGTAGTCGCCGAAGGAGGCCCGCTGTGCACACCAAGACTGCTCCCGTACCGCTGACCGCGGCCGACCGCTGTGACCGGTGCGGCGCGCGCGCCTACATCCGCGTCGTCCTGCCCGGTGGCGCCGACCTGCTGTTCTGCGCCCACCACGGCCGAACCCACGAGGACGCGCTCAAGGAGCGTGCCGTCGAGTTCCAGGACCAGACCGAGGCGCTCGCCGAGTCCACCCCTCACATCGCACCGGACGACGAGCGCTGACCCTGCCGGCATCCTCACCTGCGCATAGGCTCGTTCTATGGGGATCACGCTGCTGGCCGGGCTCCTGATCGTCCTCGGCCTGATCGGCATCGTGGTGCCGGTGCTGCCCGGCCTGCTGCTCTCCTGGGCCGGTGTGCTGCTCTGGGCCTGGAGCGTCGGCACCTCCTCCGCCTGGACCGTGCTCGGCGTCGCCACAGCCATCCTGGTGCTCGGCAGCGTGGTGAAGTACGTGCTGCCGGGCCGCACGATGCGTGAGGCCGGCGTGCCCTGGTCCAGCCTGGGCCTGGGCACCCTGCTCGGCATCGTCGGGTTCTTCGTGATCCCGGTGCTCGGGCTGTTCGTCGGCTTCGTGCTCGGGGTCTACCTGGCCGAGCGAGTACGGCTGGACGACAACGCCCAGGCCTGGCCGTCCACGGTCGCTGCGCTCAAGGCCGTCGGTGCCAGCATGCTGATCGAACTGCTCTCCGGGCTGCTGATCGCCGCCACCTGGGTCGCCGGCCTCGTCCTCACCTGACCCGAACCTGCCCCCAAACCTGCTCGGTTGAGCGGGTGTGCGGGTCAGTCGAGGTAGTCGCGAAGGACCTGGGAGCGGCTGGGGTGGCGCAGCTTGGACATGGTCTTGGACTCGATCTGACGGATGCGTTCGCGGGTCACGCCGTAGACCTTGCCGATCTCGTCCAGCGTCTTCGGCTGACCGTCAGTCAGGCCGAACCGCATCGAGACCACGCCCGCCTCACGCTCGGACAGGGTGTCCAGCACCGAGTGCAACTGCTCCTGCAGCAGCGTGAACGACACCGCATCGGCCGGAACGACCGCCTCGGAGTCCTCGATCAGGTCACCGAACTCGCTGTCGCCGTCCTCACCGAGCGGAGTGTGCAGAGAGATCGGCTCGCGGCCGTACTTCTGGACCTCGACCACCTTCTCCGGGGTCATATCCAGTTCCTTGGCCAGCTCCTCCGGGGTGGGCTCGCGGCCCAGGTCCTGCAGCATCTGACGCTGCACCCGGGCCAGCTTGTTGATCACCTCGACCATGTGCACCGGGATCCGGATGGTGCGGGCCTGGTCGGCCATGGCGCGAGTGATTGCCTGCCGGATCCACCAGGTGGCGTAGGTGGAGAACTTGTAGCCCTTGGTGTAGTCGAACTTCTCGACCGCCCGGATCAGACCCAGGTTGCCCTCCTGGATCAGGTCCAGGAAGAGCATGCCCCGGCCGGTGTAGCGCTTGGCCAGCGAGACCACCAGCCGCAGGTTGGCCTCGAGCAGGTGGTTCTTGGCGCGGCGGCCGTCCTCGGCGATCCAGAGCAGCTCGCGGCGCAGCTTCAGTTCAAGCTTGACCCCGGCGTTGAGCTTCTCCTCCGCGAACAGGCCGGCCTCGATCCGCTTGGCGAGCTCGACCTCCTGCTCGGCGTTGAGCAGCGCCACCTTGCCGATCTGCTTCAGGTAGTCCTTCACCGGGTCGGCCGTGGCGCCGGCGGTGGCGACCTGCTGGGCCGGGGCGTCGTCGTCGTCGTCGGACAGGACGAAGGCGCCCTCCTCCTCGGCGGCCGGCGTGGCCCCAGCAGCGGCAGCGACCTCGCCCTCGACCAGGGCCTCGAGCTCGACCCCGTCGGCCAGGTCGACCGGCGGCTCCTCGCCCTCCACCGCGGCGGTGGCCGCGCCGTTGGTGGAGGCCGCCTTCTTCGCCGGGGCAGCCTTCTTCGCCGCCGCCCGCGCAGGGGCCTTCTTGGCCGCCGGGGCAGCCTTCACAGGTGCGGTGGCCTTCACGCCGGCCTTGGCCGTCGTGGCCGGAAGAACTTTGCTCCCCAGCTCGCCACCAGGGTCGGGTACGACCTGGTGATCAGCTTCAGTGGAAACGGGCCGAGATGCCGAGACCGACGACACGGACAACCTTTCGTCGTGATGGTGGGACCAGTAGGAGCAACGCCGGGGCGTGCGTCGACATGCCCGACCGGGTCAACTCGTCATTGTGGCACGGGCCACGCCCACCCAGCACCTCGAGACCTTCGACGCGCTCACCGGCCGGGCCCGGCTCACCGTTTCTGCCCGGCCTGCGCCTTCGCCTGCGCCTTCATGGCCTTCTTGTGGTCGCGCACTTTCTGCAGGGAGTCGCCGTCGACCACATCGGCCACCGAACGGAATCCCTGCTGGGCATAGTCGCCTGCCGCCCGTTCCCACCCCTCGGGGCGCACTCCGAGCTGCTTGGCGAGCAGCGCGACGAAGATTTTGGACTTTTGGGCCCCGAACCCCGGCAGAGCCTGCAGCCGGGCGAGCAGCTCGGCGCCGCTCGCCGCCTCCCGCCACAGCGCCGAGGCGTCGCCGCCATAGCGGTCGGCCACCAGGGCGGCCAGCGTCTGCACCCGCTCGGCCATGCTGGAGGGGTAGCGGTGGACGGCGGGAGGCCCGGCCATCAGCGCGGCGAACATCTCGGCCGGCTCGGCCGCGATCCGCACCGGATCGAGGTGGTCGGCGCCGAGTCGCTCGGCGATCAGTGCGGGCCCCGCGAAGGCCCGCTCCATCGGGAACTGCTGATCCAGCAGCATGCCGACCAGCAGCGCGAACGGGTCCCGGCCGAGCAGGTCGTCGGCCGCCGGCTCCTGAGCCAGGACCAGGTGCGGCCGACTCACTCCTCGTCGGCCTTGACCGCCAGCACCGGGCACGGCGCGTCGAGCAGGATGCGCTGGGCGTTCGAGCCGAGGATCAGCTTGCCGACCGGTGACCGGCGCCGCAGCCCGATCACGATGAAGTCGGCATTGACCTCCTCGGCGACGGCGATCAGGTCCTCAGCAGGCTCCTGGCCACGCACGAGCTGACGTACCTCGTTGTTGATCCCGACCGAGTCCAGCTCGGCCCGCACCGAGGCCAGCTCCTCCTCGTACCGGGCCGCCTCGGCCCCGTTGAGGTCTCGTCCCCCGCGATTGGAGTTGATCACGACGAGCGTCGTGTTGCGCAGTCGGCACTCCTTGGCTGCATGCCGCAAAGCGGCACGCCCCTCAGCGGTCGGGACATATCCAACGACGACAGCCATGTCTCACGCTCCTCGACGCCGGACGACGCCATCGTCACCCGTAGCGGCAACCTACCCCCGAGGACCCGGCGCCGACACCTACCGTGGGGATATGGCGGACCAGGATGGCAACGGATGGGTTACCTGCCGTTGCGGCGAACGTCATTGGGGCCTGCACGGAGCCGCCGGGCTGGTGCTGCTGGACGGCGTGACGCCCGGTGCCGACACGACGCGGGTACTGCTCCAGCTGCGGGCGGAGTGGGTGCACCAGGGCGGCACCTGGGGCCTGCCCGGAGGCGCCCGGGACAGCCATGAGGACGCCGTGGCGGCCGCTTTGCGCGAGGCCGACGAGGAGGCCGGCGCCAGTCCCCAGAGGCTGACCGTGCTGGCCGAGCACCTCGGGGTGGACCACGGCGACTGGAGCTACACCTACGTGCTCGCCGTGGCCGCTCCGGGCCTCGAGGTGCGGGTGTCCACCGCCGAGAGCCTCGATCTGCGCTGGGTCGACCTGGAGTCCGTGAGCTCGATGGACCTGCACCCCGCCCTCGCTGCAGCGTGGCCCACGCTGCACGGTGCCGTCCGCACCGCACTCAGCTGAGCAGGTCGGCCACCAGCGCGGCGACGGCGTCGGTCTCGATCAGGAACCCGTCGTGACCGAACGGCGAGTTGATCACGGTGAGTCCCGCGCAGGAGCGGATGCCGTCGGCGATCTCCCGGTTGACCTCCACCGGGTAGAGCCGGTCGGAGTCGACGGCGGCCACAGCGGTCCGGGCGGTGACCCGGTGCAGGGCGGACGCCGTCCCGCCCCGTCCCCGGCCGACGTCATGGGAGTTCATCGCCCCGGTGAGCACCAGGTAGGAGTTCGCGTCGAAGCGGCGCAGGAGTTTCTCGGCATGGTGGTCGAGGTAGGACTCGACGGCGTACCGCCCGTGCCCGCTCACCGGGTGCTCCCCCGGCTGCGGCTTGCGGCCGAAGCGCAGGTTGAGCTCGGCCCCGCTGCGGTACGTGGCGTGCGCGATCCGGCGGGCGACGGCCAGGCCGAGATGCGGCCCGGCGCCGTCCGCCGCGTCGTAGTAGTCGCCGCCGACGAAGCCCGGATCAGCCCTGATCGCCGCCAGTTGCGCTGCGCACCAGGCGATCTGGTCTCCGGTGGCGTACGGTGCCGAGGCGAGCACCAGGAGCCGCTCGACCCGTTGCGGCGCGGTGACCGCCCACTCCAGGGCGCGCATGCCGCCCATCGAGCCACCCGCCACCAGGGCCCACCGGTCCAGCCCGAGCACGTCGGCGAGGGCACGCTCCGCGGCCACCTGGTCGCGCACGGTCAGGTGTGGGAACCGGCCGCCCCAGCGCCGGCCGGGCCGGTTCGGTTGCGGGCGCGGGCTCTGCAGCGACGACGGACCGGTACTGCCCTGGCAGCCGCCGAGCACATTGGGCGCCACCACGAACCAGTGGCGGGTGTCGATCGCCCGGCCCGGGCCGATCAACCCCTGCCACCAGCCGACCGTGGGATGGCCCGGGCCGGCCGGACCCACCACATGGCTGTCACCGGTCAGCGCGTGCAGCACCAGCACGGCGTTGTCCCGTTGCGGCGACAGCCGTCCCCACGTCTCGTACGCCATCCGTACCCCGGGCAGGACGGCGCCGCTCTCCAGCGTCAGGTCGCCGATCTCAGCGAACCTTCGCCGGCCGGCATGCTGCCCCTCCAGCCAGGCTCCGGTGGCCGCAGGGCCACCGGAACCAGCTGGATCGACGTCCTCCTGGGGTGCCGCGGTCATGCCGGCGCCCCGATCAGACGAGCTTGGCGGCCCGGAAGCCGGTCTCCAGATCGGCCAGGATGTCGTCGAGGTGCTCGATCCCGACGGCCAACCGGACCAGCCCCGGGGTGACCCCGCTGGCCAGCTGCTCCTCGGCGGAGAGCTGGCTGTGGGTGGTGGAGGCCGGGTGGATGACCAGGCTCCGGACGTCACCGATGTTGGCCACGTGGCTGTGCAGCTCCAGGGCGTCCACGAAACGCTTGCCCGCCTCCACCCCGCCCTTGATCTCGAAGGCCAGCACGGCACCGGCGCCGAGCGGGGCGTACTTGCGGGCCCGCTCGAACCACGGGCTGGACTCCAGCCCGGCGTAGGCGACCGAGTCGACCTCGTCGCGCTGCTCCAGCCAGCGGGCCACCGCGGTCGCGTTCTGCACGTGCCGCTCGATCCGCAGGCTGAGCGTCTCCAGCCCCTGGGCGAGCAGGAAGGCGTTGAACGGGGACGCCGCCGGGCCGAGGTCGCGCAACAGCTGCACCCGGGCCTTGAGGATGAACGCCAGGTTCGCGCCGAGCGCGCTGCCCACGCCGAGATCGCGCGCGTACACCAGGCCGTGGTAGCTCGGGTCCGGCTGGTTGTAGTTCGGGAACCGCGTCGGGTCCTGGGAGTAGTCGAACCGCCCGCCGTCGACGATCACCCCGCCCAGCGCCGTCCCGTGCCCGCCCAAGTACTTCGTGGTCGAGTGGATGACGATGTCGGCACCCCAGTCGAGGGGGCGGATCAAGTACGGAGTGGCCACCGTGTTGTCGACCACCAGCGGCACCCCCACCTCATGCGCGACCGCGGCCACACCCTCGATGTCGAGCACGTCCTGCTTGGGGTTGGAGATCGTCTCCCCGAAGAAGGCCTTGGTGTTCGGCCGGACGGCGCGCCGCCAGGAGTCGAGGTCGTCCGGGTCGTCGACGAAGGTGACCTCGATGCCGATCTTGGGGAAGGTGTAGTGGAACAGGTTGTAGGTGCCGCCATACAGGCTGGGGCTGGCCACGATGTGGTCGCCGACCTCGGCCAGGTTCAACAGGGCTAGCGTCTCGGCGGCCTGACCGCTGGCCACGAACAGCGCCCCGACGCCGCCCTCCAGGCTGGCGATTCGCTTCTCCACCACGTCGGTGGTCGGGTTCATCAACCGGGTGTAGATGTTGCCGAACTCCTTGAGCCCGAACAGGCTTGCTGCGTGCTCGGTGTCCCGGAACACGTACGACGTGGTCTGGTAGATCGGCAGGGCCCGGGCCCCGGTGGTCGGGTCCGGGACCTGGCCGGCGTGGATCTGACGCGTTTCGAAGGACCAGCCGTCACTCATGAGAACTCTCCTCGAGCCATGGGGCCCACCAGGGGCCCGCGCTTGCCTCCGCCACCTCGGCGGTCGGCCAGGTCATCACCCGGGGCACCCCACCGCGGTTGGAGGGTTGCCGGCCAGCAAGCCGGGGCTTGTTGCTGGCGCTCATGACCTACGAGGAAGGTAGGGCATCTCACACTGGAGCGAAACCCCGTCTCACGATGCGGTTAGCCCGCCCGGGTGACTCCTGGCTCGTCGGCGGCCTCCTCGCCCTGCGCCCAGGGCGGGGGCAGCGCCCCCTCCAGCATGGCGGCGACCAGCCGCGCCAACCGGTGCGCCGGGGCATCGGCCAGCGCCTGCTCGGCCAGCAGCCGACCGCGCCCGCCGTCGCCCTGCCACCAGGCGGCCCAGGCGAGCAGGGCCAGCGCCTCGGCCCGCCGGCCAGGCGGTGTGCGCCGGGCCAGCGCCGCCAGCACGCGCCGGCCACGTTCCAGCACCGGCCCCTCCGGACGGCGCCGCTCCACCTCCTCCATCGCCGCCTCGCCCCGTCCGCCGGCCATGGCCCGCGCGTGCACCAGGCCGTCGTCACCGGCCGGGGCCGCCATCGCCACGAGCAGGGCGTCGCGGAACAGCACGTCGTCCAGGCCGTGGCACAGCTCGGCGAGGTCACCGGCCGCGATGTCGGCCGGATCCGGTTCACCCTGCGCCGCGACCAGGTCTCGCCACAGGTCCAGGCGCCGCATCCGCTCGCTGCGCGGTGACGGCCGGCTGCCGGTTGCTGCGGGGCGGGCGAGCACCGCGGCGGGCAGCACGGCGGCCGGGTCGGGCACCACGTCGGCGACGATCGAGGCCTCGTCCGCACCGAGAGTGTGCCCGCGGAGCACCAGCTCCGCGGCGGCCTGGCTGGTGTGCACCTCCTCGAGTGGGAAACCGTTTGCCGGGCAGCAGGTCTCGTCCGGGCACAAACACGACCGGTAGCTGGAGTCACCGACCCAGAACACGTCGAGCAGGCGGAGATCGGCCGCACGCACGGCGCCGCGCACGATCTTCACCAGGGCGGGCTGGGGGCGTTCGGAGACGATCAGGGCGAACGCCGCACGGTGACCGTGGCCCCGCACCTTGCTGACCAGGAGGTCTGCCTGGGCCCGGCGATGAGCCGCGGGAGGCAGGTCCACCCGACCCACCACCCCACAGAGCATGCGCTTGCCCCGACGGCCTGGCGGGGCCTGCGGATCGTCCCGCATGCCGATCAGGACCAAGCTCTCCCGGGGCCGGAACCCCATGCGGTAGAAGGCGTATGCGATCACGTCGGGCGCACCGGCGCCGATGGTTGGCTGCATGCCTCCACGGTGCCCTGCTCGCGCGGTGTCCCGCTGGAACCGGACGCCGACCTGTGGATAACCCGCGCGAGGACCTACTCGATGACGTCCCCGACCACGACCCGGACCTCGGGATCGTCAGCGACCTTCTCCCAGGCGAGGTAGGTCTCGGCCTCGCTCAGCAGCGTGCCGGCCAGCCAGGCCGCCACGAAGGCGTCATCTCCCAGCCCGATCAACGGAAGCAGGATCTCGGGCACCAGGTCCACCGGCGAGAGCACGTACAGCAGGGCCAGCCCGGCCAGGACGATCCGGGAGGTGTCCAGATGGGGGTACCTACCGCTCAGGCCCTTCGAGAGCATCCGGGGCAGCGCGCCCAGCCGCTCCCGCACCCCGGGAACGCCCGGAGCGCTCGCCCCTCGGAGAACCTGTGCCAGCGCCTTCAGCGCCGCCATCCGACGGATCGTCGCTGCCATGTGTGCCCCTTCCATGGTGGCGGCGACCTGCCACCACCCGTTCGCATCCGTTCAACGGTCGCCACCCCGGCCGGTGTTCCGGGGTCGGCGTCTATGACTCAGGTCACATTCCGGCCCTGGAGGTATCTGGGGCGGCACCTGGCGGGTCTAACCGGGCGAGCGCCGGGAGACGGGTGCTCATGCGGGATGCGGTGGGGGCCTACCACGGGGAGGCCCCCACCGATCACCCTCAAGGCCTGTCAGGATGTCTTCGTGCCTGCTCGTCGTGTGGTGCCGCGGCCTGTGGCCGGCCCCCGCTCCGTCACCACCGGGGTGGCGGCCCTGGTGCCCGACGACGACGGTCGCCGTGGCTGGACCCTGTACGTGAACGGCATGGAGTCCAGCCACGTGGACCTGGACGATCCGACCCGGCTCGACTTCGAGTACATGCGCTGGCTGTCCGGCGCGATCGAGGGTCTGGACCGGCAGGACGACGCGCTGCAGGTGCTGCACCTGGGCGGCGGAGGCTGCACGTTGGCCCGCTACCTGCAGGCCACTCATCCCCTGGCCCGCCAGGTCGTGGTGGAACTGGACGCCGAGGTGCTCGAGCTGACAAAGCAGGCGTTCGGCCTGCGTTCGAGCCGGGCTCTGCGACTGCGGGTCGGCGAGGCCCGCGCCGCCGTCGCCGGGGTGCCCGACGCCGCCTACGACGTCGTGGTCCGGGACGCCTTCACCGGCTCGACGGTGCCGGAGCACCTGCTCACCCGCCAGTTCGCCACCGACGTGGCCCGAATCCTCCTCCCGGGCGGGGTCTACCTGACCAACCTGGCGGACGGCGAGCTCCTGGCCACCGCGCGCCGCGAGGCGGCGACCGCGCTGTCCGTGTTCCCCCACGTCGCCCTGGTCGCCGAGCCCGGACAACTCCACGGGCGGCGCTTCGGCAACGTGGTGATCGCCGGCTCCACGGCCCCACTGCCGGTGGTCACCTGGACCCGCCGGCTGGCCAGCGACCCGGTGCGGGCGCGCCTGCTGGAGACCGCCGAAGTGCGTCAGTTCGCCTCCGGCCGAGCGCCTTTCGAGGATTCCGAGGTCTGATCAGGAACTGCTTCGGCGCCCGGCAGCAGCACCGTGATCCCGCACGGCGACCGGCCGGGGATCCCCATCGCCATCAGGGCGGGCCCCGCCTGCTCCAGGCTCAGCGTCCGAGTCACCAGAGCGCCCGGGTCCAGTGTGCCGGCGGCCATCAGGCCCAGCAGGCCGGGGTAGGACCGCGGTGACATCCCGTGGCTGCCGAGTACGGCGAGCTCCCCGGCGACTACCAGGTGCATCGGCAGCGCCGGCCAGCCGAGCGCGGACGGCAGCAGCCCCACCTGCACGTGCCGGCCCCGAGGGCGCAGCGAGGCGATCGAGGCGGACGCCGTGGCCGGGCTGCCGAGCGCGTCCAGGGACAGGTGCGCCCCGCCCCCGCTCAGCTCTCGCACGTGGGCTCCGAGTTCCAATGGGTCTGCGGATTCCTCCACGGCGACAACGGTTTCCGCGCCGAACCTGCGGGCGAGCTCGAGGGCGGGCGGCGCGACGTCCAGTGCGATCACCCGGGCACCGGCGGCCTGGGCGACCATCACCGCGGACAGGCCCACCCCGCCGCACCCGTGGACTGCCACCCACTCCCCCACCTGCACCCGGCCCACCTCGGCCACGGCCCGGTAGGCGGTGGCGAAGCGGCATCCGAGCGCTGCCGCGGACGCCGCCGGGGTGCCGTCCGGCAGGGCGACCAGGTTCACCATCGCCCGGTCCACCACCACTTGCTCGGCGAAGGAGCCCCAGCGGCTGAACCCGGGCTGGGTCTGCTCGGGGCAGACCTGGTGATCTCCTGCCAGGCACTGGGCGCAGGTGCCGCAGGCCTGCACGAACGGCGCGGTCACCCGCTGTCCCACCTGCCAGCCGCGCACCTGGGCGCCGAGCCGGGCGATCCGGCCGGCGAATTCGTGCCCGGGCACGTGCGGCAGCACGATCTCGCCGTCGTGCCCGACCCAGCCGTGCCAGTCGCTGCGGCACAGGCCGGCCGCCTCGACAGCTACCACGGCGCCGTCCGGGGGGCACAGCGGTTCAGGCACCTCACGCAGGATCGGCGGTTCGCCGAACCGGTCGATCACCAGCGCGCGCACGACGTGCCCTCCCTCAGAGCCGAGCCAGCTCGTCGGCCAGATCGTCCAGGCCGAGGGAGCCTTGCGACAGCGCCGCCATGTGCCAGGCCTTGGCGTCGAAGACCTCGCCCCTGGCCGCGTGCGCGACCCGGGCCGCCTCGCGGCCGGCCAGCCAGGCCCGCTCGCCCAGCTTGTAACCGATCGCCTGCCCGGGCATGCCGAGGTAGCGGATGATCTCGCTGTCCAGGAAGTCGCCGGGCCGGCCGCTGTTGCGCCCGAAGAACTCCCTGGCCAACGCCGGCGTCCAGCGCTCACCGGGCCGGAACGCGTCCGACACCCCCTGATCGGCGGGGATCTCCAGCTGCAGGTGCATCCCGATGTCGATGATCACCCGGACGGCGCGCATCTGTTGGGCGTCGAGGTAGCCCAGCCGTTCCCCGGGCTCGGTGAGGAAGCCGAGCTCCTCCATCAGGCGTTCGGCGTAGAGCGCCCAACCCTCGAGGTTGGCGCTGACCGACCCGATCGTCGACTGGTAGCGGGTCAACTGCGGCGCCACCAAGACCCACTGGGCCAGTTGCAGGTGATGCCCGGGCACCCCCTCGTGGTACCAGGTGCTGACCAGGTCCCAGGTGGGGAACCGGGTACGGCCCAGGGTCGGCAGCCAGGTGCGGCCGGGGCGCGAGAAGTCCATCGAGGGGCCGGTGTAATAGGGCGCGGCGGCGCTGCCGGGCGGAGCGATCATCGCCTCGACCCTCAGCAAAGGGTCGGCGAGGTCGAAGTGCACGCTCTGCAGGGCCTCGATCGCGCCGTCCATCAGGGCCTGCAGGTGGACCCGCACTGCCTCCACCCCCTCGATGGCCGGGCCATGCGTGTCCAGGTGGGTCATCGCCTCCTGCGGACTCGCGCCGGGCAGCACCAGCTCGGCCGCGGCCCGCATCTCCCCGTCCAGCCGGGCGTACTCCGCCCAGCCCCACGCGTAGGCCTCCTGGAGGTCCAGGTTCGACCCGGTCCAGTACCGGGCATGAAGTCGGTAGCGCTCCGGGCCGACCGCGTCCTCGCCGGACTCGGCGGCCGATGCGTACTCAGTGCCCAGCCAGACGGCCAGGTCCGCCACGGCCGCGTCCGCCGCGGCGGCCGCCGCGGCCAGCGCTCCGGCCTGTGACAGCGGGCCGCTGCCCGCGAAGGTGGTGAACCAGCCACCACCCATGCCCCATTCGCGCAACTGCCCGACGACCGCCTCGACCTGGCCCGGCCCGGCGAGCACTCCCTGCCGGACGCCCTCGATCAGCGAGGCCCGGTAGCCGGCCATCGCCTCGCCCACCCGGCCCAGCCGGGCGGCGATCACTGCCCAGTCGTCGTCGGTGTCCGAGGGCATCTGCAGGAAGATCCCTCGGATCTGCTGCACCGGGGAGGCAAGGGTGGACACGTTGCGCAGATGCTCCCCCGCGGCGTGTAGCGCCAGCGATGCCTCCAGACGCTCCCGCAACAGCCGGGCGCAGCGCCGCTCGGCGTCGTCCGCCGGGGTCGTTGCGGCGAGCGCGGCGAGCGCACTGCGGGCCAATGCGGCCTCGGCGTCCAACCCGGCCGGGGAGAGGTCGGTCAGCCGGTCTGCACCGTCCGGCAGTCCGAGCGAGGTGGCCAGCAACGGGTCATGGGCGATGACCTGGTCGAGGTAATGGTCGGCGAGCTCGCGCGGTGTCTGCGGCATGCCGCTCATCGTGCCCCAAACCCCAACCCCGCTCATGCGGGTGTCTCAGGCGTCGCTCGACGTCTGCCAGAGGTTGATCCCGGCGTCGACGGCGTGCACGTCGACGGCGGCCAGCTCGCTGTCGGTCAGCTCGGGGCCGTCCAGGGCGGCCACGTTGGCCTCCAGCTGCGCCACGCTGCTCGCTCCGATCAGCACGCTGGTCACCCGCTCGTCACGCAGCACCCAGGACAACGCCAACTGGGCCAGGCTCTGCCCGCGCCCACGGGCGATCTCGTTCAGCGCCCGCACCCGGCCCAGCGCCTCCGGCGTGAGCATCTGCTCGCTCAACGCTCCCCCGCGGGCCACCCGCGAGTCCGCCGGAACGCCGTCCAGGTAACGGTCGGTCAACATGCCCTGCGCCAGCGGGGAGAACGCGATGCAGCCGATGCCCTCCTCGCCCAAGGTGTCCAGCAGGCTGGGCCGGCCGCGCTCCACCCAGCGGTTGATCATCGAGTAGCTGGGCTGGTGGATCAGCATCGGCGTGCCCATGGACCGCAGGACCGCCGCCGCCTCCCGGGTGCGCTCGGGTGAGTAGGAGGAGATGCCGGCATACAGCGCGCGGCCCGAGCGGACGGCGGTGTCCAGCGCGCCCATGGTCTCCTCGAGCGGGGTCTCAGGGTCGAACCGGTGGCTGTAGAAGATGTCGACGTAGTCCAGGCCCATCCGAGCCAGGGACTGGTCGAGACTGGCGAGCAGGTACTTGCGTGAGCCCCAGTTGCCGTAGGGGCCGGGCCACATGTCGTAGCCGGCCTTGGTCGAGATCACCAACTCGTCCCGGTAGGGCCGCAGGTCCGAGGCCATGACCGCCCCGAAGTTGGTCTCCGCCGAGCCGTACGGTGGGCCGTAGTTGTTGGCCAGGTCGAGGTGGGTGACGCCCAGGTCGACCGCCCGGCGAAGAATCTCTCGCTGGGTGGCCAGCGGCGCCTCGTCGCCGAAGTTGTGCCACAGCCCGAGCGAGACCGCGGGCAGCATCAGGCCGCTGCGCCCGCACCGGCGGTAGGTCATCTGGTCGTAGCGGTTCTCAGCGGCAGTGAAGGTCATGGCCGCATCCTCGTCCTGCGCGCTCCCCCACGCCACCCGCGGTCACCTGCCCTTCACCCGTCGGCCATCTCCCGGTCGCGGGCGGGACAGGCGGTATCGGTCGAAGGTCCCTTCACGCCCGGTCTAGGCTTGGCGACATACCGAAGCCGAGTCGTTGGAGTCAGCCATGACCGTTCGTCGCGTCGCCCTGCTCACCGCCGGAGGGCTCGCTCCCTGTCTGTCCTCGGCCGTCGGCGGCCTGATCGAGCGCTACACCCAGCTCGCCCCCGAGGTGGAGATCATCGGCTACCTCGACGGCTACGCGGGGCTGCTCGGCGGGCGCTACCTGACCGTCACCCCCGAGGTGCGCGCGAAGGCCCACCTGCTGCACCGCTTCGGCGGCAGCCCGATCGGCAACAGCCGGGTGAAGCTGACCAACGTCAAGGACTGCGTCAAGCGCGGGCTGGTCACCGAGGGGCAGGACCCCCTGCACGTGGCGGCCGAGCAGCTGACCAAGGACGGCGTCGACGTGCTGCACACCATCGGCGGCGACGACACCAACACCACCGCGGCCGACCTGGCCGCCTACCTGCACAGCAACGGGTACGAGCTGACCGTGGTCGGTCTGCCCAAGACCGTCGACAACGACGTGATCCCCATCCGGCAGAGCCTGGGTGCCTGGACCGCGGCCGAGCAGGGCGCCATCTTCGCGAAGAACATCATCGCCGAGCACTCCTCCAACCCGAAGATGCTGATCGTGCACGAGGTCATGGGCCGCAACTGTGGCTGGCTGACGGCGGCCACCGCGGCGGCCTATCGCGACTGGCTGGGCACCCAGGAGTTCGCCGGCTTCGGCAACGACGCCCGCCGCTGGGACGTGCACGCGGTCTTCGTGCCGGAGCTGGACTTCGACCTGGCCGAGGAGGCCGAGCGGCTTAAGGCGGTCATGGACGAGCTCGGCTGCGTAAACATCTTCCTGTCCGAGGGCGCCGGGGTCTCCACCATCGTCGACGAGATGATCTCCCGCGGCGAGAAGCCCGCTCGTGACGCCTTCGGCCACGTCAAGCTGGACACGATCAACCCGGGCGCCTGGTTCGCCAAGCAGTTCGCCGGTCTGGTCGGCGCCGAGAAGACCATGGTGCAGAAGAGCGGCTACTTCTCCCGCTCGGCCGCAGCCAACTCCGAGGACCTCGCGCTGATCAAGCGCTGCACCGACCTCGCGGTGGACGCCGCGATGCGCGGGGAGAGCGGCGTGGTCGGCGAGGACGAGGACGCGTCGAACACGTTGCGGGTGTGCGAATTCCCGCGGATCAAGGGTGGCAAGGCCTTCGACACCGACCAGGCCTGGTTCAGCGACCTGCTCGCCACCATCGGACAGCCGAAGGGCGCGCAGGTCGTCGTCGAGCACTGACCGGGCACCCGGGTGACCTTCTCCGTCGTGGCCCGCTCGGCCGACCAGCGGTCCTGGGGCGTGGCCGTGGCCTCGAAGTACCTCGCCGCGGGCTCCATGGTCAGCGCCGCCGAGGCGGGCACCGGCGCTGTCGCCACCCAGGCCTGGGCGAACCTGTCCTACCGCCCGCTCGGGCTCGCGGCACTGCGTGAGGGCACCAGCGCCGCGGACGTCGTCACCCAGCTCACCGCCGCCGACCCCGGGCGTGCCGTCCGCCAGCTCGGGGTGGTCGCGGCCGCCGGTCCGGGTGCCACCTACACCGGGCGCGACTGCACGCCGTGGGCGGGTGGTGCGTCGGGCGCGGACGACGTGCGGGGCGCCTACGCGATCCAGGGGAACATCCTGACCGGTCCCGAGGTCGTCGCGGCGATGCGGGTCGCCTGGCTGGGGGTCGACCCGGCGAGCGGGCTGGCCGAGCGCCTGCTCACCGTCCTGGTGGCAGGCGACGCGGCCGGCGGCGACCGGCGTGGCCGGCAGAGCGCAGCGCTGCTGGTGACCTCGGTGTCCGCGCGGGAGGCCAACGGCCCGATCGGCCCGGACGTCGAGTGCGACCTGCGCGTCGACGACCACGCCCAGCCGGTCGCCGAGCTGGCCCGGCTCCTGGAGCTGCACGAGCTCTACCACGGCAGCACCGACGAGGCGCTCCTGCTCCCGCTGGAGGGTGTGCTGGCCCAGGAGGTGGCCGGCCATCTGGCCGCCCTGGGCCACACGACCCTGGACGACTGGGCCGGGATCGAGAATTTCGAGAACCGTTTGCGCGGGGACCGGATCGACCCGCTCCTGCTCGCCCGGTTACGGGCGGCACGCACCACCATGGGCGGTTAGGCTGCGCCGGGACGGACCGGTGATCTCTCCGGTCCGCCGGCCGTGACCACCCCAGACAGGAGCACCACGCAGATGAACCTCGACGACATCCTCGGACAGCTGCCGATCGACCAGATCGCCGGACAGCTCGGCGTCGACCCGCAGACGGCCCGCAGCGCTGTCGACCTGGCCCTGCCCGCCCTGGTCGGCGGCCTGCAGGCCAACGCCCAGGACCCGGCCGGCGCGCAGTCCCTGGCCAGCGCCCTCGGCCAGCACGACAACGACCTGCTCGACTCCGTCATCGGAGGCGGCGCTGTGGACCAGGTGGACACCGCTGACGGCAGCAATATCGTCAAGCATGTCTTCGGCGAGCAGCAGGACCAGGTGGTCAGCCAGCTCGCGGGTGCCAGCGGCGCCGGCAGCGGCGTTATCGCCAAGCTGCTGCCGATGCTGGCCCCGATCGTGATGTCGTTCCTGGCCAAGCAGATGCTCGGCGGCGCGGCCGGTTCGGCCTCGCGTGGCGGGGGTGGCCTCGGCGGCGCCCTGGGCGATGTGCTCGGCGGCGCCCTCGCCGGCGGTTCCAAGAGCGCCGGGGGCGGCGGACTGGCCGACCTGCTCGGCCAGGTCCTCGGCAGCGGGACGTCCTCAGGCGGCAACAAGACCGGCGGGGTCGACCTCGGCGACCTGCTCGGCGGCCTGCTCGGCGGCGGACGCCGCTGACCCGGCCGCGGAGGTGTCCCGCCACGTGCAGACCGTCGCCGCCGCCGTCGAACAGGCCGAGGCGGCCTCCGGCTCGCCACGATCGCCCGCACGATCGAGAACGTGGCGCAGGCTGCCCGCTCGACCAGCGCCGGCACCGTCGAGACCCAACGCGCCGCGGAGGAACTGGTCGGGCTCTCCGGCAAGCTGGGCGGCGTGGTGGCCAACTTCCGGGTGTGAGAACCTGCCCTGATGTTGCTGGCCGAGGTCGCTGCCGCATCGTCCGCGGTCGCCGCCACCTCCGGACGACGCGCCAAGGTCGAGTTGCTGGCCCGGTGCCTGGGCATCGCCACGATCCCGGAACTGCCTGCCGTCGTCGCCTGGCTGTCCGGCCAGCCCCGCCAGCGGCGCACCGGGATCGGGTGGGCGGGGGTGCGTCAGCTGCCGCCCCCAGCGGCTGTGGCCACGCTCGGCGTACTCGCCGTCGACACCGCGTTGCAGGACTCGGCCACCGCGGCCGGCGCCGGTTCCGCCGGCACCCGGCGTGATCTGATCACCGCGCTGCTGGCCGCGGCGACCCGGACGGAACAGATCTTCCTGCGCGGCCTGCTCTCCGGCGGCGTGCGCCAGGGCGCCCAGGCCGGGCTGATGCTCGACGCCGTCGCCGTGAACGCCGGGGGCCGGCTCGAGGACGTCCGCCGGGCGATGACCTTCTCCGGCGACCTGGCCGTCGTCGCCGTGGCCCTGCGCGAGAGCGGCCTGGCCGCACTGGCCGGGTTCGGCCTGCAGGTGGGCCGGCCGCTGGCGCCCATGCTCGCGCAGAGCGCCGCCGACCTGCCGACCGCGCTGGAACGCGCCGGTCCGGCGGCGGTGGAGTGGAAGCTGGACGGTGTGCGGATCCAGGTGCACCGCGACGGCGAGGACGTCGCCGTCTTCACCCGCACCCTGGACGAGGTCACCGACCGCCTGCCAGAGGTGGTCGAGGCCGTCCGGGCACTTCCGGCGCGCACCCTGGTGCTGGACGGTGAGGCGATCGCCCTGCGCCCCGACGGCCGCCCGCTGCCGTTCCAGGTGACCGCCGCCCGGGCCGCCCGGCGGGACGTGCCGTCGGCCCAGGCCGCGATCCCGATCAGCACCCGCCTGTTCGACCTGCTGCATGCCGACGGCGTGGATCTGCTCGACCGGGGGGCGCAGGAGCGCCGAGAGGCGCTGCAGATCATCGCCCCGGATTCGCTGCTCATCCCCCGTTTGGTGCCGGAAGGCGAGGACGGCGCGGCCCGCGCCGCGCAGGCGTCGGCCTTCGCCGCCCAGGCCCTGGCCGCCGGCCACGAGGGGGTGCTGGTAAAGGCCTTGGCCGCGCCGTACGCCATGGGCCGGCGGGGCGCCTCCTGGGTGAAGGTCAAGCCGAGGATCACCCTGGACCTGGTCGTCCTGGCCGTCGAACGCGGTCACGGCCGGCGCAGCGGGTGGCTGTCGAACCTACATCTCGGCGCCCGCGATCCCGACGGAACCTATGGCCCCCCAGGCGGTCTTGTCATGCTGGGCAAGACCTTCAAGGGCCTCACCGATGCCATGCTCGGCTGGCAGACCAGCCACCTGCACGACCTGTCCACGGCGGATGACGGCTTCACCGTGACCGTGCGGCCCGAACTGGTCGTCGAGGTCGCCTTCGACGGCGTCCAGACCTCCTCGCGCTACCCGGCGGGGGTGACCCTGCGCTTCGCCCGGGTGCTCGCGCACCGGCCGGACAAGCCTGCCGCACAGGCCGACACGGTGGCCGAGGTGCTGCGCCACCACCCGGAGCCATGAGCATGACCGAACGGAGAGCCATGATCAGCGTGGAGCTCGCTCTGGCCCTGCGCGCCGCCGGCCTGAGCTGGACGCCGCAGCCCGGCGACCGCTTCGTGCTGCCGCACCGAGGCATGGACGCCGAGGTGTTCGTCCTCTCGGACATGACCGTCGAGGTGCACGACTTCCCGTCCGGGCCGGTGATCGGGTTCAACGGGGTCACCGAGTGGGCGCTGGACTCGGTGCAGGCCGACGAGGCGCTGTGGCTGCCCGCAGAGGGGCAACTGCGGGATCTGCTCGGCACCCTGTTCCGCCGACTCACCGCACTCCCCTCCCCCGACGGCGCGGCATCGTTCGAGACCACGGTCACCGTCGGGGGCGAGGACTGCTCGTTCACCGCCGGGGACGCCGTGCACGCCTACGGCCGGGCCCTGCTCGCGGTGCTCACCGATCTGCGTGGGGATCCGGCCTGACCACGATCCAGGTCGCGTCCTTGCGTTCCTGCAGCGGCACCTGCGCGTAGTCCAGGGCGAACGGGTGCAGCAGGCAGTCGCGGCAGACCGTGCCCGAGACCCACTCGGCGTGCAGGTCACGCGGATCCCGCTGCCCGTTGAACGACAGGAGGTCACCGATCACCGGCTCACCACACAGGGTCTGTCCGGCCCGCCCCGGCAGCGAGTACTCACCGTGATCGAGGACCAGGACGGCGACCAGATGCTCGCGGCCTCCCTGAGCCACCAGCTCGAACTCCTCCTGAAGGTCCGAGACATTGTGCTGGTAGTACGGACCCAGCAGGCGCTGCTGTGACGGACAGTAGAGCGCGCCCCAGGAGACACCGTCCCGATCGAGCTCCACCGTCACCGGCACCAGGTCCTCGACAGCGGAGCGCGGCCGGTCCGGATACGTCGGGAGCGGGTCGCCGCCGGGCCGGTGGAGATGCCCGTCCTCGACGCAGTGCGGGTACAGCGCCTCGGACAGGCTGTCGCTGTAGGTGGTGAAGTCGGTGTACAGCTCCCGCCCGTCGGAGAAGTGGAGCCGTGCGAACCAGGTGGACACGGATGGTGCCTACCCCTCCCCGCGGCCGCGGCGCTCGTTCTCGGCAGCGAGGTAGCGCTCCAACTCGGCGCCGAGCTCGTCGGCCGTCGGCAGCCCCCCGGGCAGGCCGCCGAGCGGCTCGCCCTGGGCGGCGACCAGGGCGTCGTACTGCTCCTCCAGCGAGCGGACGACGGCCTGCACCTCGGGCTGATCGGCCAACTGATCGGCGATCATCGACTGCACCGCCTCCCCGGCGGTGGCCAGACCCTGCGTCGGCAGGCGGAGCCGGCCGAGGCGGGACACCGACTCCAGCAGCACCTGCGCGGCGGCCGGGTATTCGTTCTGCGCCAGATAGTGCGGCACGTGGACGGCGAACCCGGCGGCGTCGTGGCCGGCCTCACCCAGGCGCAGCTCCAGCAGGCCGGTCATGTGGCCGGGCACCAGCACTCGGCCCACCCACTTCCGGTAGTCGCCGACGAGTTCGGGACGCGTGGAGTGCGCGGTCACCCCGACCGGGCGGGTGTGTGGGACTCCCATCGGGATGGCGTGCACCCCGATCGAGAGCCGGACGCCGTAACTGCCCACCAACTCGATCACCGCGCGCACGAACCGCTCCCACTGCACGTCGGGCTCGGGACCGGTCAGCAGCAGGAAGGGAGTGCCGCCCAGGTCCCGGGCGAGGTAGAGCTGCAGGGTCGGAGCCTGATAGCTCTCCCAGTGATCGCCGTCGAAGGTCAGGGTCGGGCGGCGGGCGCGGTAGTCGAAGATCTGGTCCAGGTCGAAGCTGGCCAGCAATCGGTGGTCGAGCACCTCGAGCAGATGGTCGGCGGCCAGCCGCCCGGCCTGGCCGGCATCGATGAAACCGGTCAGGCAGAAGATCATGACGGGAGCGTCGAGTTCGCCGTCCTCCGGCTGCTCGGTGGAGAGCTCGTACAACTCACGGGGATCGAGCACGATGATCGCAACCCTTCCGGACGGCCCGGTCGGGCTGTCGTCGTCTCACCCAGGATAGGTCGCCGCGCTCTCCACCTCGGAAAAGTCGCGGGCCGCGGTCACCAGCGCCGCGGCCAGCTCGGCAGTGTCGGCCTGGCCGCGCAGGCCGGCCGCGTCGAGGTCACCGAGGAGCACGGTCACCGCGTCGGCCAGCAGTGGGTCACCCGCCCAGTCCGGGACGCCGGCCCGTATCTGGTGCACCTGCCGGCGCACGTCGTCGAACGCCTCACCGGTTCTCAGGGTCGCAGTGTGGGCGCGCACCAGGGCCTCGGAGTCGACTCTGCTCGACGGGGAGGAAGGGCTCATCCGCCGACAGTAGTGACGCGCCGGCCGGCGAAAGCGTTGTCCACAGGCCGGTCTCACCGGGAGGAATGCCTTCGGGCAAACCTGAGCGGCTCGGACCGGTTGCCCGCCAGGTCCCTCGCCTCATCCGCAGTCGCGCCTCCCGGAGGAGCCGCGGCCGTCGGCGTGTGGCTTTAGGTCACTTGCCTGGGTGAGCCGGTTCGAGCCGCCAAGGCACACATTGCTCTCGCTGCGCCCGACAGTCGCGGGACCTATGTCCCCCGGCTTTCGCCGGCGCCGTCTTCGTCGTTTTTGTCAGCAGTCTCCTGGGCCACGTCCTCGGCAAGGATCCGGTACATCGACCGGCGCGCCTCCTCCAGGACGGCGAGCGCCCGCGCGGCCTGCCCCTCGTCACCGAGCCGGGCCACCTGCTCCACCGCGGCCGCCAGGGCGCCGCCCGCCTGCATCAGCGACCGGACCCGCTCGGCGGGACCACGATCGGCCATCTGCCACGGCTCGTGCAGCTCGTCGGCGTGCTCGGTGACGTAGGTGCGGCCGGCCTCGGTGAGGGAGAAGATGCGCCGTCCGGCGCTCTCCTGGGCGGCGACCAGCCCTTCGTCCTCCAGTTGGGCCAGCACCGGGTAGACCGAGCCGGGACTTGGGCGCCACAGCCCACCGCTGCGCTCGGTCAACTCAGTCATGATCGCGTACCCGTGCCGGGGCTCCTCGGCGAGCAGCGCCAGGATCGCCGCGCGGACATTCCCCCGGCCACGCCGTCCACCTCGGCCGCCACGGCCGTCCCGGCCCCGTCGCCCCGGCGGGCCGAACCCTTCCTGGCCGCCCGGACCGCCCGGACCGAAACCCCCGGGACCGAAGCCTCCGGGACCGAAGCCCCCCGGCCCCACGCCACGGGGACCGAAGCCTCCCGGGCCGAAGCCGCGTCGCCCGAATCCCCCTGGCCCACGCGGGCCCGGAGGTTCGGCGTCGAATCTGTCGTGATGCCTTCTCATCGTCGAACTCCCTTCAGACATGTTAACGATATATCGGTAACGCATCGGTAGGCGGCTCTGTTCCCAAGGTGCACGCACCTCCGGAGTGCCCCTGTCGGCAGTGACACGGCGTGTCCCGCGGCCGCACCTACCCGGAGCGGCGATCACCGCCCGATACCGTGGATCTGCCGACCAGCAGCGCCGTCGCGGCGTCCTGGGAGGAGATGTCGGCTCCGGTGCGGCACGATCGTCACTCAGCGTGGGCACAGGTCTGTCGAGCACGAGGACTGTCGAGCATGAGGAGCGGGTCGGCCTGAGGAGGTGCCTGAGATGCGCGGTTGCCTGACCAGGGTCTCCGGAGGGGCGCTGCTGCTGCTCGTGTTCGGACTGCTCGCGACCTTCATCTGGCGTGACTCCGCGACCTCGCCCGTGGTGCTCGAGCAGCCCGAGGCGGCCAGGCAGTATGCCGCGGCCTGGGTCGACGGGTCGCTGGACAAGGAGGATTTCGACCCCTCCGGCGGGCCCGACGTGAAGGACGGCGACGCCGGGCTGATCGCCGACAACATCGAATGGATGGTGCGCGGCATCTCCGACACGGACCAGGACCGACCGATCAAGGTCGACCTGGTCGGGCCGCCGCGACCGGCGAGCCTCGCCCAGGGCGAGCTACAACCCGGCGACCAGATCCAGGCGATGGACGTCACCTGGGACCTCGGCCGACAGAGAAGCTGGACCTACCGCACCGAGGTGGCGGTGCGCGAGACCGACGGCCGGGAGCGGGTGCTCTGGCGCCCCAGCGCCGTGCACCCTCAACTCACCCACGGGCTGATCCTCATGGCCAAGCGGGTGCGCAGCGAACGGGCACCGGTGCTCGACGCCACCGAGCGGCCACTGGCTGCCGGCGCGGCTGCCATGCTGGTCGGCACCACGCAGAAGGCCACCCACGAGCTGGCCGAGACCTACCCCGACCGGGTGGTCGCCGGCGATGTGATCGGGATCAGCGGCCTGCAGCACGTCTACGACGCGCAGCTCGCCGGCACCGCCGGGATCGAGATCGACGTCGTGCGGGACAAGAACTACAAGCCGCTCGAGCCTCCCCTCCGCCCGGTCCACGTCGTGCCGCCGGTGCCGGGCAAGCCACTGCGGCTGACCCTGGACCCGACCTGGCAGGCTCGAGCGGACGCGGCGGTGAGCCGGGCCACCACTCCCACGGCGGTCGTGGCTCTGGACTCTCTGACCGGCCGGGTCCTGGCCGCCGCGACCGGCGGCGCCGACCGTGAGATCGCCCTGCAGGGCCCCTACCCCCCGGGCGACGCCTTCCGGATCGCCACCCTGCTCGCCCTGGCCCGCCAACCCGGCACGACGGAACAGGCCGCGACGCAGTGCACTCCGCTCCTCTTCGAGAGCCAACGGTTCGACAACGCAGCGGGGGTGCCCTGGCAGCCGGCCACCACCCTGGGCGCGGCGTTCGCCCAGAACTGCCGCACGGGTCTGGCCCGGGCCGCGCGCACCCTCACCGCTCCGCACCTGGTCGAGGCGGCCGCCGACCTCGGCCTCGGCGTGCCGAATGCCACCGGGGCCAGCAGCTACGACGGGATCGTGCCGGCCGCGGCCGACCAGCTGGGGGTGGTGCAGAACGCCCTCGGCGAGGGGTCGGTGCTGGCCAGCCCGCTGGCGATGGCCCGTGCCGCAGCCACCGTGGCGAGTGGTACCCGCCGGCCCGCCACGCTGGTGGCGCCGACCACCCGTACCACGCCCGATCCGCCGGCGAAGACCCTCGAGCCGGGCACGCAGGCCATGCTGCAGAAGCTGATGGTGACGTCGGTGTCCGCGGATCAGCAGTTGCAGGCGTTGCGGTCGACCTCGCTCGGCGGCGTCGGGGCCGTCGCCGGGATGGCCGGCTACGGCCCGGCCCGGAACGCTCCGGTGCACGCGTGGTGCGTCGGCTACCAGGGCACCGTCGCGTTCGCCGTCCTGATCACCGGCACGCCGGAGTCCGCGCCCTCCGGGAATCACCCGGCCCGGCATGCGGCCGCGCTCGCCGCGGCCCTGCTCGGCTAGCCTGCGGATGTGATCCGAACCAGGCTCTACCGCGACGGTGCGCTCAAACTCGACGGGTACCCGTTGACCGACGTCTCCGAACACCTCGAGCATGCCGACTCGCTCGTGTGGATCGATCTGGTCGACCCCGTCGAGGCCGATCTGGCCCTGGTCGCCGAGGAACTGAGCCTGCACCGCCTGGCGCTGGACGACGCGCTGACCGCCCACCAACGGCCCAAGCTCGACCGCTACACCGAGCACCTGTTCCTGACCGCCTACTACGTGCGGCTCGATGCGGCCTCCGGGGAGCTCTCCCTGTCGGAGGTGGACGCGTTCATCACCGGACAGGCCCTGGTCACGGTGCACGGAGATGAGTTCCCGATCGAGGAGGTGCGGGCGCGCTGGGACGGCTCCCCCGATCTGGCCGGCTACGGCGTCGCCTTCCTGCTGCACGGCGTGCTGGACGTGGTGGTGGACAGCCATTTCCAGGCCATCCACACCCTCGACGAGGAGATGGAGTCCCTCGAGGACCTGCTGTTCGCCGAGACGCCCCAGGGCAACACGGTGCAGCGACGCACCTACGAGCTGCGCAAGTCGGTGGTTCTGCTGCGGCGGATCGTGCTGCCGATGCGTGAGGTGGTGAACTCGGTGATGCGCCGCGACCTCGGCGTGCTCGGCGTGCTGGACACGGCGATGACGCCGTACTACCAGGACGTCTACGACCACGTGCTGCGGGCCTCGGAATGGACCGAGTCGCTGCGGGACCTGCTGGCCACGGCCCTGGACACGCACCTGACCATCCAGGGCAACCGGCTGAACACCGTGATGAAGAAGGTGACCGGGTGGGCGGCGATCATCGCCGTCCCCACCGCGGTCACCGGCTTCTACGGCCAGAACGTGCCCTACCCGGGCTTCGGCCACGTCAGCGGGTTCTGGGCCTCGACAGCGGCCATCAGCCTGCTGTCCGGCCTGCTGTATGTCGTCTTCCGTCGCCGGGACTGGATCTGAGACCTGGGTAAGGCGCTCTGGGCGAGGTCAGGCCTCGGCGCGACCGGCCACGGCTTCCAGCGCTGCCGTCCAGCGGGCCGAGAGCGCGCTGACGTCGCTGACCGTGCTCAGGTGATTCTGCCGCAGATCCAGCACAGTGGTGCCGCCCTCGTCACGCAGTTCGACCTCCACGATCGACGGGGGGCTGTCGGGGGTCTCGTGCCAGGAGACCCGCAGCTGTTCCAAGGGGTGGTAACTACGCAGCACACCACTGACACCATCGGTGCAGTGGTAGGGATCACCCTTGCCACCGAACCGGGCACCGGCACCGAGCAGTGCCTCCGCCCCGGCATCGCTGACCAGGACCTCCCAGACGTGGGTGAGTGGTGCCGCCACCGTTCGGCGGATGGCCACGACCGGAGCCTCCTCGGGCTTCCCGATCTGCCCCTCCGACTCACTGACGCTTGCCGACATAGCCCCTCCTCGTTCCGCGAACACCGGTCCGGTTGCGGAACCGGTGCCTCCCATCAGAGCGCTCCGCGGCCCCGGCCACAAGTCCTCCGTTCCCTCGATCACGCACCAGGCTCAGCGCTTCCTGGGTGAACCTCGCCACACGCGTGCAGGACCACCCGTTCGCCATGGCTCCGGGCCGCTCGGCCACGGCCCGCAACCGGTTCACCCCACCGCTCCTCACCCCCCGCCCCGGTCTGGGCCGATCGGTGGACGCCGGCACGCCGCGCTGTCATCACCGCGCCGGGCTGTCACCTGTCCGGGCGATTCAGTTCCGGCCGAGCCGGTTCAAGTACCCACCCCGGACCTGCCGAAGCACCAGGGAGCCGCCCGTCATGGAGGACAAGAGTGCGCGCATCCCGCAGGGCCCTGTCCGTCGCTGTCGTGGCCGCGGGCCTGGCGATGGCTCAGCCGTCGCTCGCCCAGGCCGCGACCGTCAGCAGCACCGTGGCCGAGACCACCACACTGACCGGCACCGTGGACGTGGTCGTCGTGGATGCCCACCACCACCAGGACGAGGCTGCCGACCGCAGGCTGATCCGGATCGGGCCGGATCAGCCGACGCTGGTCACCACCACCATGGTCTCCGCCGGCGGCAGGACCCTGCCGGTACCGGCGGGGCTGGCCCGCGGCCTGCGCGCCGGCCAGAGGGTGCAGGTCACCGTCCGGTCGACCCGGGCAGCCACCCGTCGAGCCCTGAGCCTGAACGCCGCCGGGGCCGCCGGCGGCGCTGTGATCGATCACCAGGTGACCGCCGTCCAGCCGGTTCGGGCGGTCACGGTGCAGTCCACCACCGCGACATCGACGGCACGCCCGGCCGCCGGCCAGCACCGGCTCACCATCCTTCCGGTCTACTGGAGCGCGACCGACGGCCAGACGGTGGACTCGCTGACCGCCCTGGGCAACCGCACCGCCGCGTACTGGGCGGCTCAGTCCGGCGGCAGCGTGGCGATCACTCCCGTGGTCAAGGGCTGGCAGAGGATCACCGATCCCGGCAGCTGCGACTCCACCGTGCTGTTCGACCGCGCTCTCGCCGCGCACGGCCAGGCGAACCCGACCACGCTCACCGATCACGTGTTGGTCTACTTCCCGAACCGCACCGACTGCGGCGGCTGGGCAGGCCTCGGTTCGGTCTCCGGGTCGCGGATCTGGGTCAACGGATACGCCCTGATCGACGTGTTCGCCCACGAGTTCGGGCACAACCTGGGGCTGGGGCACGCCAACCGGGCCACCTGCACCGCAGGGGGTTCGCGGGTCGCGCTGTCGCTGACCACCGCATGCAGCGTGGAGGCCTACAAGGACGAGGCCGACGTCATGGGGATCGCCACCTGGGCCGCGAGCGGCAATCTGAACACCGCCCTGGCCGATCAGCTGGGCCTGGTCCGGACGGTCACCGCGACGGCGGGCGCCCCGGTCAGCCTCGACCTGGCCCCGCTCGGCGACGTCTCCGCCGTCCGGGCGGTGAAGGTCGACGTGGGCACCGGCTGGGTCTACGTCGACTTCCGCCCCGCGCAGTCCCCCGACCTGCGCCAACCGGAGTGGGCCGGGGTGCAGGTGCACTACCTGCCGAACGGCGCCTACCCGCAGTCGCAACTGCTCGACCTGCAGCCGTGGCGGGCCAGCGCGTTCCAGGGCACCTCGATGCCGGCCTTCTCGGTCTGGCGGGTGCCGGGCAGCCCGGTCGCGATCTCGGTCGGGCAGGTCGGGTCGACCGCCCAGGTCCGGGTGGTCCCCACTGCCGCAGACACCCTCGCGCCGACAGCCCCGGATGCCCACGCCACGCGCACCAGCAGCACGGTGGTGAACGCCTCCTGGACGGCGGCGTCCGACGCGGGTTCGGGGTTGGCCGGGTACCGGCTCTGGGCGGACGGCGTGCTGCTGGGGCACGCCGCGCCGTCCGCCACGGGCCTGGAACTGGCGGTGCCGAGCACGGCGTCGGCGCTGCGGGTGGAGGCGGTCGACGCCGCGGGCAACACGGCGACCAGCGCGCCGGTGGGTCTGTCTCCCGGGACTGCCGACAAACCGGACACCACGGCTCCGTCAGCGCCGACCATCACGGCACCCACGAACGGTTCGACCATCGCCGGCAGGACGCTCACCTGGTCCTGGACCGAGGCCGTCGACCCCGAGTCGGCGATCAGCAGCTACCTGCTGTACGCGGACGGGAAGCAACTGAAGGACGTGCTGCCCGGCGACGTACGCTCGGTGCTGGTCGAGCTCACGCGAACCGGCACCACGCGCCTCGCGGTCGCGGCGGTCAACTCGGCTGGGTTGCTCGGCCCGCGCGCCGAGACCTCGGTCACGGTGGATCCCGACAGGCCCGCCGCGCCGCGGAACGTGAAGCTGATCCCCGGCACCGGGCAGCTCACCTGGACCGCTCCTAGCGACACCGGGACGCCGCTGCACTACGAGGTCGGTCTGGACGGCGCCGCAGCCGTGTCGACCACGCGGACCATCTCACCCATGAGCGCGGCCGGCGGCCGGCGGGTCTGGACCGTGCGCGCCGTGGACGCGGCGGGCAACGCCTCTCCCGTCGTCACCCTCACCACCCCCGTGGACACCAGCCCGCCGACCACCCCGGTGGCGACGCTCCGGACGGCGAAGGGCGCGGCTGCAGGCACGAGCCCGACCCGCGCGGTCACCCTGACCTGGCAGCCGTCTGCTGACGCCGATTCGTGGGTCGCCGGCTACCGGGTGCAACTGCAGGGAGCCAGCTCGGTGCGCACTCTCGGTCCTGCGACCACCCAGGTCACCCTGCCCCTGCCCGAGGGCGCTTCCACGGTATTGATCAGCGCCGTCAACGGTGGTGGGGCGGTGAGCACGCCGGCCCGCGTCCGGGTCCTGGTGGACACCACGGCCCCCAGCGCTCCGTCGGTCCGTGCTCCGGCCACGGCCACCGTCCGGCAGGCGATCACCCTGTCCCTGACCCCGGGCATCGACGCCCAGTCGGGGGTGGTCCGGCACGAAGTCACCCTGAACGGCCGGGTGGTCGCCGTGGCCAGCGGGCTCGCGACCTCGGTCACCCTGCCGTCCGGCACACTGACCACAGCCAACAGGGTTCGGATCGGCGTCACCGCGGTGAACGCGACTTCCGGCCGGAGCAGGACCGCCACCACGGTGGTCACGGTGCGCGGCGCGGCCGCCGTGCGTCGCTGACCGCGACGGTTCATGCGCCGAACGGTTTCACCGCAGGTCAGATCGCTGTCCCTGGGACCTTCGGTCCTGGAGTCGGACACATCGGACACCTAGCGTCGTCGTGTGACGTGATCGTCTCGGCGCGCGGAGGTGAATGTGACAGAGAGCCCTTCGCGGACCTCGCCTCTTCTCGATGCGCGTGTCCTCCAGATGGAACCCCTGACCCAGTGGTGGCACCACGAGGACGTCGTCTGTGTGGCCCTGCGATCAGTGAATCGGACCCCCGTGGTCACAGTGGGCGGCGCATTGGACCGCCGCGCGTCGCAGCCGTGTCGGCGTGCTCTCGAGGCGGCCCTGAGGGCGCGCCCACGCTGCGTGCTGGTGGATCTGACCGCGGTCACCAGCAGTGACGACTACGGTGTCGGCCTGCTCGAGGCGATGCGCCGGGCAGCTGCCTGGCACGGCTCCCGGCTGTGGCTGGCCGCGGTGCCCGAAGCGGTGCGGGTCCGGCTGGAACAGTCCGGCCTGCTCGTGGAGTTCCCCACCTCGCGCAACGCCGCCCGGGCCATCGAGGAGATCAAACGCTTGCCCGCCCGCTCTGCCGAACCGCGGCACCGGCCCTCGGCCCCCTGCGCCGTCGACTCCAGGACGGCCTGAGTGACGGTCACCGTCTTCCTCCTCGACGACCACGAACTGGTGCGTCGGGGGCTGCGGGAGATCCTCACCGAGGCCGGAGGAATCGAGATCGTCGGCGAGTCCGGGCTGGCCAAGGAGGCCGCCCGAAGGATTCCCGCGCTGCGCCCGGATGTCGCTCTGCTCGACGCCCGCCTGCCCGACGGGTCCGGGATCGAGGTGTGTCGGGAGATCCGCAGCCGCGATGCCTCGATCAAGGCGATCATCCTGACCAGCTACGACGACACCGAGGCGCTGACCGCCTCCGTGCTGGCCGGAGCATCGGGGTACATCCTGAAGCAGATCCACGGGCCCGACCTGGCTGACGCCGTCCGCCGGGTGGCGGCCGGGGAGTCGCTGCTTGACCCTGAGGCGGTGGCTGCTTTGTCCGCACCGTCCGTGCCGCCGTTGAACGGCCGCGGCGACGGGCCGATCACCGAGCTCACCCCGCAGGAGGAACGCGTCCTGGACCTGATCGTCGAGGGCCTGACCAACCGTCAGATCGGGCAACGGCTGAACATCGCCGAGAAGACGGTGAAAAACCATGTGACCAGCCTGATGGCGAAGCTGCACGTCGAGCGGCGCACCCAGGCCGCGGTGTACGGGGCCCGGGTGCGTGGGTTCGGCCGCCGCTGGTCATGACCGACAAGGCGGTCGACGTCCGCTTCCGCCTCGCGTTCGAGCACGCTCCGGCCGGCATGGCCGTCGTCACCCGGCGCAGCCATCGGATCATCGCGGCCAACCGCGCGCTCGGTGATCTGATCGGCCTCGATCCGAAGGATCTGATCGGTCGCTCGTTGAACGACTTCCGCGACCGGCGAGCCGGCAGGGCGCCGGACCGGGACGGCCCGCTGACCGCCGAGATCCCCACCTTCTCCGGCGAGCGCGCCTGCCTGCGTGCGGATGGCAGCACGCTGTGGCTCGAGGTGCACAGCGCGGTGCTGCCCGAGGACACCGACGGCAAGTCGCTGTGTCTGGTGCACCTGGTCGACATCAGCCGCCGGCGGGCCGCGGACGCCGATCGGGACCGCCGTCAGGCCTGGGCCAGCGCCCTCGGCGAGATCCGGCTCGCCGTGCTGCTCGGGTCGGCGCCGGCCCGCTCCTTGTCCCTGGTCTGCCGGCGGGCCCGGATGCTGCTCGGCGCGAGTGACGCCGTGGTGATCACGCCCTCGCGGGACAACGACGCGGCCACGGTGAAGGCGGCCGACGGGCTCGACGCCCAGGCCCTCGTGGCGGCCTCGTTCCCCCTGCTCGGCACCCCCGCCGGCGAGGTGCTCCGGGCGGGGCGGGCGGTGGTGACCGGGCCGGACGGCGAACCGCACGCGGTCATCGACGGCCGGCTGCCGGCCCGCGGACGGGGCGAGGTGCTGGCGCTTCCGCTGCGCACGCCGGACGTGGTGATCGGTGTGCTCTGCCTGATCCGCCCGTCCGGGCAGCCGTTCGACCGCTCCGACATCGACGTCGCCCGCAGCTTCGCCGACCAGGCCGCAGCTGCTCTGCACATCGGGGAGCTGCGCGAGGACCGGGAGCGGCTGCGGATGCTCGAGGACCGGGAGCGGATCGCCCGGGACCTGCACGACAGCGTGATCCAGGACCTGTTCGCGGCCGGGATGGCGCTGGACGCCGTCCAGCCGTTGATCACCTCGCACCTGGCCGCAGAGCGGGTTGCCGCGACGATCGACCAGCTGGACGGCACGATCAAGGAGATCCGTTCGACGATCTTCGAGCTGGAGACCTCGGATCCGGGTGAGCGGAGCACGGATCTGTTGCGACGCGTGGTGGAGGGCCGCCGGGAACAGTTGGGGTTCACGCCCAAGCTCGATCTGGACGGACCGCTGGACGACGCGCCACCGGCCCTGATCGACCATGTGCTGGCGATCGTCAGCGAAGGACTGTCGAACATCGCCCGGCACGCCCAGGCCAGCCGGGCCACGGTGCAGGTCACGGTGTCCGCCGAAGGCGCCCTGACCCTGATCGTGACCGACGACGGCACCGGGTTCGACGCCAAACGGGCACCCCGGGGCAACGGCCTGTCGAACATGCGCCGACGGGCCGAACTGCTCTCGGCCACCCTCCGGATCACCAGCGCACCCGGAGAAGGAACCCGGTTGCTCCTGACCACCCCGCCGCTGCCTGCCTCTCCCTGAGTTCACAGGCGGTACACAGCCGACGGACATCGCAGGGCTAGGCCGCGCGGCCAGTCTCGTGGGTACCGGGTCGAGGACGGCCCACCGACACCAGGAGATGTGATGGACCGCTACGACCTTCCGCACACCAGCGAGCAGGACCCCGCGCAGTCCGTGCCCCGGCGCGTGGCCCGGCGGGAGAGCGCCCGACGCAACGTCGTCGCGCTGAGCCTGGGGCTGGGTGCCGCCGCCATCGCCGGAACCGGAGCCTTCGCCTTCACCGCCGCTCAGGCCTCGGCCGGCACCGAGGCGGACGCCGCCGCCACCGCCGTGGCGACGACGCAGACCACCACGTCGGACGACAGCGACGACAGCGACGACAGCGACGACAGCACCACGACCACAACCACCGTGCAGGCGCCGACCACCACCACCCAGGCGCCGGTGGCGGCCACCCACACGTCATGACCGCGCTGACGGCCACAGCCACCGACACCGCCACGGACAGCGCCACGCCCGCCGGCACGACCTGGCGGGCGATCGGCGTCGCCGTCCTGCTCGTGGTCACCGACCCCACGGCCCTGGCGCCGGCCCGCGAGCTGCTCACCCGTCGACTGGCTGATCTGGACGCCGCCTGCAGCCGGTTCCGCGACGATTCCGAGATCAGGCGGGTCGAGCGGGCCGGCGGCCGCCCGGTGGCCGTCAGCCCGCTGCTGGCCGAGGCCGTGCAGGTGGCATTGGAGGCCGCGAGAGGCACCGACGGCGACCTCGACCCGACGATGGGGGCTCGGCTGGCCGAGCTGGGCTACGATCGCACGTTCTCCGCTGTCGCAGCCCGGGGCGAGCGTCTGCCGGTGACGGTCCGGGTGACCGCGCCTCGGCGGGCCACCTGGCGCGACGTCTCGCTCGACCGCACGGCGGGCCTGCTGAGCGTGCCGGCCGGGGTCGTGCTCGACCTGGGGGCCACGGCCAAGGCCTGGGCCGCCGACACTGCGGCGGACGCCATCGCCGCCGAGCTGGGCTGCGGGGTGCTGGTGAGTCTGGGCGGCGACCTCGCCGTCGCCGGTCCGGCGCCCGCCGGTGGCTGGGCGATCGCTGTGCAGGAGACCGAGAACGGCATCTCCCCCGCAACGGTGGCGATCGCCGCCGGCGGCGTGGCCACCTCGGGCACGGTTGCCCGGCGCTGGCAGAGGGGATCCGAGCTCCTCCACCACGTGCTCGACCCGCGCACCGGCATGCCGGCCCGGACGCCGTGGCGCGCGATCACCGTCGCCGCGACGTCCGCACTGGCAGCGAACATCGCCACGACGACCGCCGTCGTCCGGGGCGAGGCCGGGCTCGACTGGCTGCGCACCCAGGGACTGCCAACCCTCCTGGTGGCGGAGAACGGCGAGGTCACCCGGCTCGGCGGCTGGCCCTGAGCCCACCATTCGCCCGATTGCGCCCTGGTTGTGGCAGAACGGTATGCACAGGTTGCCTAGCCTCGACAGGGTCGAGGGATGGGGACCCAGATGGTAGATCGCCGATGGGCAGCCGGTGCTGCCGCGCTCCTTGCTCTGCTGTCCGTGCCGCTCGGCGTTCCCGCCAGCGCCGACGCCGCGACCGCGGTCAAGATCTCGTTCGTACGCTACAACAGCCCAGGAAGCCCTGACCGCGGCGGGGACAGGAGTCTCAACGGTGAGTACGTGGTGATCTCCAACACGAGCAGGTCCGCCCTGGCCATCACGGGTTGGCGTCTGGTCGACGTCGCCCGCCACACCTATGTGTTCGGATCGTTCACGCTCGGGGCGGGAAAGGCAGTCACGGTGCATACGGGCCGTGGGAAGGACACGACCTCCCACCGGTACTGGGGACAGCGCTGGTACGTGTGGAACAACGACAAGGACACCGCCTACCTCCGCGACGCCGAGGGGCGCCTGGTGGACAGCTGCTCGTGGAATGACCGGAAGCGGGAAACCACTACCTGCTGAGCGACGAACGGTTTGCGGCAGCGCTGGCGCGGTGGCGGATCGGCACCTGCACGGGAGTGGGCCGGCGGGCGGGCATCGAGCCCTCGACGTCCGGCTGCGGCAGCAGCCGGTCGAGCCAGGCCGGGCAGCCATCAGTCGGCCCGGCCGAGCAGGGCCATCGTGGCCGGCACCAGCACCATCCGGACCAGGGTGGCGTCGAGCAGCACCGCGGTGGCCATGCCGACCCCGGTCATCTTGACCACGAGGTCGGCGTCCAGCGCGAAGGCCGCGAACACCGCAACCATGATCGCCGTCGCGCTCATCGAGGGTTGCAGGCCGCAACGGCACGGCGCACGCTGCACCTCGCTCGGGCTCAGCCCTCGGCGCGTGGCCCCGGCGGCTCACGCCATGACTTCGGCGGGCTTCGCAGGCCTATGGCAACAGCGAATCGCGCCTATCGGGTGAGCCCGCGACGCCAGGTCGCTTCAGGAGAGCGGGCGGACGGCGGAGGCGTGTGCCACCGGTAGCTGGGGCAGAACCCACTCCATGAAAGCCACGGCCTGGGGATCGTCCACCAGCGGGCGGCAGTTCGGCACCTGCCAGCAGGACGTCCGACTCATCCTGGCAGACAGGGCCTCCCACGAGGCTGCGACTGTCGGGTGTCTTCGCGCGTCAAGTGGCGTCGATGACGAACATCACGTGATGGCTTCCGGCTCCGGTCTTCACCACGCTTCCCGCTGCGAACCGCCCGACCTTACCCTGCCGCCCCCGAAGCGAATCGATAGCCCGCTCCGACCGACTCACCGCCATGCATATGAAGGGGCAGGCTCGATGATCACACCAGATCCCTGCCGCGAACGCGACATCCATGGGGTGCTGTCGTGCATGATCCAGCGCAACGACGAGGAGGGTTTCGTCAGTTCGACGGAAGACGCGTCGGCCTTCGACGCCCTCGCTACGCTCGCGGCGGACATCGAACCTGAGGCTTTGGCTGGGCTGCTGTCGGACGCGGGCTTCGAGGCTGTGGGCAGCTTCGAGTACTCCCTGCCCAACGGTAAGACGCTGGTGCGGCAGGACTTCCGAGCTGCGCAGCACTGATCAGCCAGGCTCCTGAGGCCGTTCCCGTCGGTGTCGGCGGTTCGTCAGTCGCCGCCGAGGTCACGACTGACATCTCTCAAGAGGTCAAGGAATGCCTCCGCGAGTGGGACCACGGTCGTGTCGGCCGGGACCGCGACGTGGATGTCGCGGTGCAGTGCCGGAGTGCGCAGGGGCCGATGTGTCGTGCCCGGCGCGTCGGCGAGGGCGAGCCGGGACACGAGAGCGACGCCGATGCCCGTTCCCACCAGCGCCTGGGCCACGTCGTAGGACTCGGTCTCGAACCGGACATGTGGGGTGAAGCCCGCGTCCTGGGCAGCGCTGTCGAACTGTTCTCGTGCCGTGTACCCGGCACGGATGAGCACCCACGTCTCGTCGTGCAGCTGCCGCAGTCGAAGCGCGCGGGATGCCGGCCCCGCGAGTGGGTGGTCGTCGGGCAGCACGACCACCAGGGGGTCGCGCAGCAGGTGGTGGGTGGTCACACCGGGCGTGGGAACCGGTGGTGAGTCGTAGGACGCCAGGACGGCCAGGTCGAGGTCGCCCGACGCGACCGCCTGCACGGCCCGGTCGGAGCGGATGTCCACGACGGACAGGTCGGTGTCGGGGTGGCGGTGGCGCAGCGCGGTGAGGGCAGGCGGCAGGAGGTGGAGGGCGGCGGCCTGGAAGGTGCCGATGCGCAGTCGTCGTGAGGCGTGACCGAGGAAGACGTCGAAGGCGGCTGCTGCCGCCCGCGCCTCGCGGTCCACGGCGTCGCCGTACGGGGCGAGGACCCTTCCTGCTGGGGTGAGGGCGGCTCCGCGAGGGCCGCGGGTGACGAGCGCAGTGCCCCAGTCCTGTTCGGCCTTGGTGAGTCTCTGGGTCACCGCCGCGGGGGTGAGGCCGAGGGTCTCCGCGGCGCCCGTGAGCGTTCCGGTTCGCTGGATCAGTGCGAGGAGGCGCACTTGATCCGGCACCTGAGTATTCACAATCCTAAGGATAGATGGTCCAAACACTCACTTCTCTTCACTGGTGGATGCGGGCAGTCTGGGGGCGGCCTGCAACGGATCGCTGACGCATCCGGCATGGCCAGCTGCCCTACGCCGAGCCGGAGTCTTCGAGCCGGGGTCATCGAGTCCGACCGGTCGGCGACGTCCGAACAGAAGGGTCGCCTCGTGGCGTATCTCGGAGTGCCGATCGCCGTTCTGACCATGTTCCTGGCGCAGCGCCTCGAGCCGCGCCTCGGAGCGGCAGCAGCGGGATGGTTCGCTGCCCTGCCGATCGCGTTCGCTGTGGCGGGGGCGACCATCGCGGTCACCGAAGGCCGTTCGGACGCGTCTCTGGTCGCACTCAGCGCCGTGGGTCACGCGGGACCGATGATCGCTTACGGCGTCGCGTTCGTGTGGGCGACGGCACGTCTAGGCGCGGTGCGCGGCTTCGCCCTGGCGGCAGGCGTCTACGTGGCTGCGTCGATCGCAGTACTTCCGATCCCTGGGACCGTTCGCATCGGGATCGGGGTGGTCGCCATCATGATCGGCACCGTCTTCATGTCACGGCAGCCCCGCGCTACCCATAGCGGGGAGGCTGCCACGACGACTCAGCAGATCCTGTCGCTGGCCTCAGCCGCCCTTGTCGTTGCGTTGATCACCGTGGCGAACCAGTACTCGGGACCAGATCTGGCCGGCGCGGTCGGCGCCTTCCCCACGATGACTACCACCATCGCGCTCTTCCTCGCGTATCGTGCAGGTGTCCGGAACGCCGGCTCTGCCATGAGTGGGATGGTCAAGAGCCTCCCGATCTACGTCACCTTCTGCCTCGCCTTCGCCTACCTGATCACGCAAACGACGACTCTCCGAGCGACAGCAGGCGCCACCGGCCTCGCCCTCCTGGCCGCGATGCTGACCTGGCGCAAGGTGGAGCGGGCGGTCCTGGGCGAGGACGGTGTGCTCATCGCGGAGCTCTGAACACTCCCGGGGGCTTGTTGGTCGGACGGCGGTGGTCACCACGTAGCGGCTGGCCTGACGAGTGATCAGGCCGTCGCGGTCGAGCATCTGGCCGCGTTCGTAAGAGCGATGTTGGCCCTAGGAACACTCCAGGGTGCCGCACTCACCGACCCGGTCTTCGCGCATCCCGACGGAACTCCCGTCGACACCCGGACCCTTGCAGATGCGATCACCGCCGCCCGACCGGACACCGGACTCGTGGTCACCAGGATCCAGGAGGCGACTGAGAGACGCCCGGAGAGATAGCCAGCGGCAGGATCAGTTCTCCCTGAACCGGGATCATGTCTTGAGATCCGCCCAGACCGCTCATACCGGTAGGCAACGGTCGCCCCGGCCCAAGAAGGACCGGGACGACCGAGCGTCTTGCCAATCGCCAAGCCGATCGGCCGACTTGGCGACGTCTGCCATCGTGCTGCCGACGACATTCTCTGCTTGCACGCGACATTCTCGTGCTTCGCAGCACGACAGCTACGTGCGACTTTCCATCAACTGCAGCCGGAGGTGGAGCCACAGCCCTCGCAGACGAAGCACGACCCGGCGGGGCGCATCTTCGTGCCGCAGGTGAAGCAGATCGGAGCGTCCGAGGCGCGGCCCTGCAGCTTCTCCAGCAGTTCCGCGCTGGAGTGCACCTGGGCCGGAGCCGGTTTCACGGCGCCGTCCGCAGCCTTGGGCTTGGCCTTGGCCGAGGCCGACTGAGCCAGATTCTCCAGCTCCTCCTCGACCTCGTCCTCGCTGCTCTCCTCGGCGAGGTAGGACCCGGTCTCCAGGTGACGGGTCCGCTCGTCGGCGGTGTAGATGCTCAGCGCGGAGCGGGTCTCGAAGTCGAGGTAGTCCAGCGCCAGGCGGCGGAAGACGTAGTCCATGATCGACTGCGCCATCCGCACGTCCGGGTCGTCGGTCATGCCGGCCGGCTCGAACCGCATGTTGGTGAACTTCTCGACGTAGGTCTCCAGCGGCACCCCGTGCTGCAGGGCGATCGAGATCGCCAGCGAGAAGGCGTCCATCATGCCGGCCAGGGTCGAGCCCTGCTTGCCCAGCTTGAGGAACACCTCGCCGACACCGCCGTCGTCGTAGGAGCCCGCGGTGATGTAGCCCTCGGCACCACCCACGGCGAACGAGGTGGTCTGGCTCGGCCGGCGCTTCGGCAGCCGACGACGGGTCGGGCGGTACTCCACCCGGACCGGCGCCTCGGCGACCTCCACCTCCGCGGAGTCCTTCTTCGACTTGCCGTCGGAGAGCGGCTGGCCGACCTTGCAGTTGTCGCGGTAGACCGCCAGCGCCTTCAGGCCGAGCTTCCACCCCTGGAAGTAGACGTCGGAGATCTCCTCGACGGTGGCCGTCTCGGGCAGGTTGACCGTCTTGCTGATCGCCCCGGAGAGGAACGGCTGGCAGGAGGCCATCATCCGCACGTGGCCCATCGGCTTGATCGCCCGCTCGCCCATGGCGCAGTCGAACACCTCGTAGTGCTCGGGGCGCAGCCCGGGCGCATCCACGACGTGACCGTGCTCGGCGATGTACTCGACGATCGCCTCGATGGTCTCGTCGGCGTAGCCGAACTTGCGCAGCGCCAGCGGCACCGTCTGGTTGACGATCTGCATCGACCCGCCGCCGACCAGCTTCTTGAACTTGACCAGCGAGAAGTCGGGCTCGATCCCCGTGGTGTCACAGTCCATCATGAAGCCGATGGTGCCGGTCGGGGCGAGCACCGAGGCCTGCGCGTTGCGCCAGCCGTTCTTCTCACCGAGCTCGTTGCCGCGCTGCCACTCCTTGGTGGCCACCCGGTGCACGTCCTTGTCCAGGGTGTGCACCGTGCGGAGCGCGTCGTTCGCGGCGGCGTGCTTGCGCATCACCCGGCGGTGCGCCTCGGCGTTGCGGGCGTAGCCGTCGTAGGCACCGACCACGCCGGCCAGCTCGGCCGAGCGACGGTAGGCGGTGCCGGTCATCAGTGAGGTGATCGCCCCCGCCAGGGCCCGGCCGCCGTCGGAGTCGTAACCCAACCCGGAGGCCATCAGCAGCGCGCCCAGGTTGGCGTAGCCGATACCCAGCTGACGGAACCGGCGCGTAGTGTCGCCGATCGCCTCGGTCGGGAAGTCGGCGAAGCAGATCGAGATGTCCATCGCGGTGATCACCAGCTCGACCACCTTGACGAACGTCGCAGCGTCGAACGAGCCGTCGTCGGCCACGAACTTCATCAGGTTCAACGACGCCAGATTGCAGCTGGAGTTGTCCAGGTGCATGTACTCCGAGCACGGGTTCGATGCGGTGATCCGGCCCGACTCGGGCGTGGTGTGCCAGTCGTTGATCGTGTCGTCGTACTGGATGCCGGGGTCGGCGCACTCCCAGGCCGCCGTGGCCATCTTGGCGAACAGGGTGGCAGCGTCGATCGACTGGATCACTTCGCCGGTGCTGCGGGCGCGCAGCCCGAAGGACTCCTTCGCCTCGACCGCGCGCATGAACTCGTCGCTGACCCGGACCGAATTGTTGGCGTTCTGGTACTGGACGCTGGTGATGTCCTTGCCGCCCAGGTCCATGTCGAACCCGGCGTCGCGCAGGGCGCGGATCTTGTTCTCCTCGCGCGCCTTGGTGTCGATGAACTCCTCGATGTCGGGGTGGTCGACGTCGAGCACGACCATCTTGGCCGCCCGCCGGGTGGCACCGCCGGACTTGATCGTTCCGGCCGACGCGTCTGCGCCCCGCATGAACGACACCGGGCCGGACGCCGTGCCCCCGCTGGAGAGCAGCTCCTTGGAGGAGCGGATCCGGGAGAGGTTCAGCCCGGCGCCCGAGCCGCCCTTGAAGATGAAGCCCTCTTCCTTGTACCAGTTCAGGATCGAGTCCATCGAGTCGTCGACGGCCAGGATGAAGCAGGCCGAGACCTGCTGCGGGGCAGGGGTTCCCACGTTGAACCAAACCGGGGAGTTGAAGCTGAACACCTGGTTCAGCAGCATGTGGGTCAGCTCGTGCTCGAACACCTCGGCGTCGGCGTCGGTGGAGAAGTAGCCCTCGTCCTTGCCGGCTTTGGCGTAGGTGAGCACGACCCGGTCGATCAGCTGGCGCAGGCTCCACTCGCGCACGTCAGTGCCCAGCGCGCCCCGGAAGTACTTGGTGGTGACGATGGTCGAGGCGTTCAGGCTCCAGAAGTCCGGGAACTCCACGCCCTTCTGCTCGAAGATCGTCTCGCCGCTCTTCCAGTTCGTCTGGACGACGTCACGGCGTTCCCAGGTGACCGCGTCGTACGGGTGGACGCCGGGCGTGGTGAACACCCGGTCGATCGTCAGGCCGACGCGCTTGACTCGCGGGCTGTCGCCCTTGGTCCTGCGACTCCCGGGGCCGGACGCGGTCTCGGTCATATCTGTTGTTTCCCCTCGTCATGCGGGCGTGTCGCGCCCTGGTTGGCCGTACTGATCCGCTGTGGGTGCTGCTCGGGTCTCGTTCGAACGTGGCTGTGGGCTGGTTCCCGTCGGCGGCGCCACCTTCCCCAGTAGCGCCGCCGACGGGGGTCTATACGCCGCCGCCGACGGGGGCGTCGGGGGCGGGTGACGGTGAGGGCTCGACGCCCATGGCGTCACGTTCCACCCGCAACAGGGAGATGGCGTCCTCGAAGTCCTCGAGAGACTCGAAGGCACGGTAGACGCTGGCGAAGCGCAGGTAGGCGACCTCGTCGAGTTCGCGCAGCGGGCCCAGGATGCTCAGGCCCACCTCGTGTGCGTCGATCTCAGCGGCACCAGTGGCCCGGATGCTCTCCTCCACCCGCTGGGCGAGCCGAGCGAGATCATCCTCACCCACGGGGCGCCCCTGACACGCCTTGCGCACCCCGCTGATGACCTTCGACCGACTGAACGGCTCCGTCGCTCCGGAGCGCTTGACCACGGTGAGGCTGGCGGTCTCCAGGGTGCTGAACCGGCGACCGCACTCGGGACACTGCCGCCGGCGCCGGATCGAGGTTCCGTCCTCGGCGCTGCGCGAGTCGACGACACGGGAATCGGTGTTGCGGCAGAACGGGCAGTTCACGCCTGGACACCTCCTCCGGTCGGCCCGATCGAACGGGCCACTCAGCGCTACCTCAGGTCACCCGTTCGGCCCGCCTGTGGACGAACCTGGGGATGACATGTGCACGAAGCCCCATATTCTGGGGATCAAGCTGGGGACTATATGTGGATAGCTTACATCTGTGTAACTACTAGATGTAGGGGTAACGCTAAGCCGCCGACCCACAAGGCGCAAGCCGCGACACGCCGGTGCGGCGCCTCCCCCGAAAGCCCGATGCACACGCTGAGTAAGCGCAAATCGTCACGGAGCGCCTAGGAACGCCCAAGGCGCTCACCCTCGGTGGCTGACGCGGACGACCGACGACGCTCAGTCGATCTGAGGAAGCGCCAGGCGGGTACCCGCGGCGATGTCGGCAGTGTGCAGCTGGTTCAGCTCGACGATGTGGGCGATGGTGTCCCGCGGGTCGACACCCGGCTGCAACTCGCTGGCCAGCTGCCACAGGGTCTCCCCGGGAGCCACGACGTGGTAGGTGACGGGCAGCGGGCGCGCCTGCTCTCCACCGTCGGCCCGCCCTCCACCGAGCAGCACAGCGGCCGCGACCACGACCGCCAGCAGCAGGACGGACCCGAGGTGGAGCACGACCCGGCCACGACGGGTCAACCGGACCCCGACCAGGGGGCGCTGGAACTGCTGGATCCCGGCGGGTGCCACGCTCGTCATCGCGGACATCTGGGTCGCCTCCACATCGGTCGCGCACATCGGTGGGTCGCTCGAACGTTCGTTCGATCGAACGCTTGTCCGAGTTCTATCACCCACCACCGACAGAGTCGAGACACACTCGAACATATGTTTGAAACGTGTCGCGATTCGGCCTACGGTTGCTTCGTCGACGAGCACTTCGATCACCCCGGCGACACCTCACACCGACCAGATCAGCGACTTGCAGGAGGACGGCATGGCGACGCGGCGGTCACGGCAGCAGGACCCAACCGGTGAACCCCTCGTGGTCGAGGCCGGGGGCGCCGTCGACGTCGACCCGTCCGGCCCGGACGATGCCGGCGAGGTGGGCGAGGTGCTCGCCCTTCCGGACGGCCCGGCCGGGGGCGACGGGCTGACCAGCCGTCAGCGCCTGGTGCTGGAGACGATCAGGGATTCCGTCGAGCGGCGCGGCTACCCGCCGAGCATGCGCGAGATCGGGGCGATCGTGGGGCTGACCAGCCCCAGCAGCGTGGCGCACCAGCTCAGCACTCTCGAGCGCAAGGGCTACCTGCGCCGCGACCCGAACCGCCCCCGGGCGATCGAGGTCACCATGCCTGGCGAGCAGCACCCGGTGCGCCCGCACGAGGTGGACCCGAACGAGGTCGACCTGAGCGGGTTCGGCGACAGCCGTCCGCAGCCCGCCTATGTTCCCGTGGTCGGCCGGATCGCGGCCGGCGGGCCGATCCTGGCCGAGCAGGCGGTGGAAGACGTCTTCCCACTCCCCCGGCAGCTGGTCGGCGAGGGCCAGCTGTTCCTGCTCAAGGTGGTCGGCGATTCGATGATCGAAGCGGCCATCTGCGACGGCGACTGGGTCGTCGTCCGGCAGCAGCCAGTGGCCGACAACGGCGAGATCGTGGCCGCGATGCTGGACTCCGAGGCCACCGTGAAAACCTTCCGCCGCCGCGACGGGCACGTCTGGCTGCTCCCCCAGAACCCCGCGTATGAGCCCATACCGGGTGACGATGCGACGATTCTTGGCCGAGTGGTCGCCGTTCTGCGTAGGGTTTAGCCAACACAGCAACTCTCAGGCACTAGTCTTAACAGTGAGTGATGAGTTCTCGCCCCGTCCGCCGATGTCAGGGCCTGATCACCTGAATGAGGAGCACTACGTGCAGGGACACCCCCTCGACGACACGGTGCGTGCCGTGGTCGCCCAACAGCTCGACGTGCCCGCGGAGCACCTGACCGTGGACACGTCCCTGGAGGAGCTGGGTCTGAACGACGACACCGCGGCGACCGTGCTCGGCGCGGTCGGCGAGGAGCTCGACGTCCGCTTCCCCGATGACTTCTTCGACGGCGTCGACACCTACGGTCAGCTCACCAGCGCGGTCCGGATGGCCGTCGGCGCCTGAACCCGGCGTGTCAGGACGCGCAGGCCGACGTCACAAGGTCCGCATCGCGGTCGTCGTTCCACACATGAAACGCCAGCCGGATCCGGCCGGACCGGGTCGCGAAAGCGCACCCGGCGGACCGGAGCCGCCCGGTCAGTTCGCCCGTGGGATCGCTCAACGAGACGACGGGAGAACCGGCCTCCAGCATTCCCAGACCCGACCGCACCCGAGCGGCCAGGGCAACTCCCGTTGCCCTGGCCGAGGGGGTCGCCTCGGCGAACAGCTCGAGCGCCGGCGCCGCGCCGGCCCAGGCCAGCCAGGCCGGTGACACGTCGAACCGACGGGCGTCAGGGGCCAGGGTCATCTCGGGGCCGTAGATCGAGTCCCACACCGACTCCCCCGCGTACCAGCCGGCGGCGACCGGTCGCAGCCGCTCCCACACCTCCGGGCGCACGGTCATGAAGGACACCCCACGCGGGCAGCTCAGCCACTTGTAGGCCGCGCAGACGGTGACGTCGAGCTCGCCCGCGGCCACCGGCAGCCAGCCCACCGCCTGGGTCGTGTCGCACACCGTCAGGGCGCCATGGGCACGTGCGGCGCGCTGCACCGCAGCGAGATCGGCCAGGCGCCCGTCCGCGGACTGGGCCAGCGAGAACGCCACCACGGTGGTCCTCGGCCGGATCTCCTCGGCCAACCGAGTCAGGGGCACCTGCCGCACGGTCACCCCTCGGTCCCGGTGCACCAGGAAGGGGAAGACCACCGAGGCGAAGTCGTCCTCGGGCACCACCACCTCGCCGCCATCGGGCAGGGAGGCGCCCACTACGGCGAGCTGCGCCGAGACCTGCGAGCCGACGGCCACCCACTCCGGGGCGACCCCGACCAACCGGGCGTACGCCGTCCGGCTCGCGTGCACCGCCAGGTCGTACCCGGCTGCCGAGGCGGCGCCGTCCTGCCACTGCCGCAGGGCCTCGGTCAACGCCGTCATGCTCGCCCGGGCAGGCAGGCCGAGGGTGGCCGCGTCGAGGTAGCCGGGCACCGCCTCGAAGGCAGATCGCAGTGGAGAGAGTCGTTCCGGGGCGATCTCAGAGGCAGTCACCTGGCCATCGTGGGCGACACGCGGGCATCACACAATGCCGTTCTGCTGCTCGAATACATAGAGTGGGGTTATGCCATCGACCCTTGACCTCGGATCGCTCCGCCTGGTCCGGGCGATCGCCGACGCGGGCTCGATCACCGCCGCAGCGACCGCCCTCGGCTGCACCCAGCCCGCCGTCAGCCAACACGTGCGCCGGCTGGAGAAGCGCCTGGGAACGGCTCTGCTGGAACGGCATCCGCGTGGTGTCCGGCTCACCGAGGCCGGCCAGGTGCTGGCCCGCTACGGCGCCACGGTCGCCGCCACGGTCGACGCCGCCGAGCGAGAGGTGTCGGCCCTGACCGGCCTGCGCGCCGGTCGGGTGCGGCTGGTCTCCTTTCCCTCCGCCTCGGCCACTCTGGTTCCCGCCGCACTGGCTGCACTGCGCGAACTCGCCGCCGGCGTCGAGGTCGTGTTCAGCGAGGACCAGCCCCCGGCATCGATCGCCGCCCTGCGCGAAGGCCGGTGCGACATCGCCGTCGCGTTCGATTACCCCGATCCGACCACGGCCGGGGAGTCGCCTCTTGCCGGGCTGCATCGTCGGCGGCTGCTCACCGATCCCTCGGTCCTGGCCGTGGCGGACGGCGACCCACTCGCCGAGCGGAACCGGCTACACCTGCGCGACCTGGCCGAGGCACGCTGGATCGCCGGCTGTCCGCGCTGCCGCGGTCACCTCACCGCCTCGGCCGAGGCCGTCGGGTTCAGCCCGGCGATCGCCGCCGAGACCGACGACTACATGGCCGTGCTCGCCTTCGTCGCCGCCGGGCTGGGGGTGGCTCTGCTGCCCGGGCTGGTCAGCGGGGTGGCCGCTCGCCATCCGGGCGTCACGCTGCGCTCGGTCGCCGGGGTGAGCCGGCGCTCGGTGTTCGCGCTGACCACACCCGATCTGCTGCGGGTACCGGCCGTGGCGGCCACGCTCGACGCCCTCGAAGACGCCGCCGCCGCCCTCTGACCGAACCCCACAACCTGCTCATACTCCGCGGGAGAACATTCAGTTGACTGATTTGCCCCACATTGACAACTAGAGCCATGTACCCCTGCGGAGCATGAGCGGGTTCTGGCTAGGTGTCGATGCGGCGGAGGGCGGCGAGCACGACGTCGCGATCGGTGGTGGTCCAGAACGGGGGCAGCGAGGCGCGCAGGAAGGTCGCGTAGCGGGCGGTGGACAGCCGGGAGTCCAGCACCGCGACGACGCCGCGGTCCTCGCCCGAGCGCACCAGGCGGCCCACCCCCTGGGCCAGCAACAGCGCGGCATGGGTGGCAGCCACCGCCATGAACGCGTTCCCACCGTGCCGGGCGACGGCCTCCTGCCGGGCGGTGCTCAACGGGTCGTCGGGGCGCGGGAACGGGATCCGGTCCACCACCACCAGCTGGCAGGCCGCGCCGGGCACGTCGACCCCCTGCCACAACGACAGGGTGCCGAACAGACAGGTGCGCGGGTCGGCGGCGAAGCTGCGCACCAGGGTGGGGGTGGCGTCGTCCCCCTGGCAGAGCACGGGCACGTCGAGCCGATCGCGCAGCGCCTCCGCTGCAGCCTCGGCGGCGCGCCGGGAGGAGAACAGGCCGAGCGTGCGGCCACCGGCGGCCTCGACCAGCGCCGCCAGCTCGTCCAGCATGGCCGGGTTCACGCCGTCCCGGCCCGGCGGCGGTAGGTGGCGGGCCAGGTAGAGGATCGCCTGGCGCGGGTAGTCGAACGGGCTGCCGACGTCCAGCCCCTTCCAGGCCGGCGCACCCTCCCCGCTCAGCCCGAGCACCCGGGCGGCGGCGTCGAACGAGCCGCCGAGGGCCAGCGTGGCCGAGGTGAGAACGACGCTCCGCTCGCCGAACACCTTGTCCCGCAAGGCGAGTGCCACCGACAGCGGGGCCACGTTCAGCCCCACCCGGACCCCGGTCTCGGGCCGGCCGACGCGGGAGAGCCACACGACGTCCGGCCCGTCCTTGGCGCCCGAGCCCGACGTGAGCCGCTCGGCCACGTCGAAGATCTCCCCCACCGCGGCCCGGGCCAGCTGCCGAGCGCCGTCCGGCGGGCCGGCCGAGGCACCCGGCTCGCTGCCCTTCAGCGAGCTGACCACGTCCCGCGCGGCGTCGCGCACGGCGACGACGGCGTCGCCGAGTGCCTCGTCCAGGCTGGTCAGCCTGCCTTCCGGCGCCTCTGCGTAGGCATCGGCAAGCTGGGCCGCGGCGTCGTCCAGGGCAGGCGTCGTCACTCCCGCGGCCCGGGCCCGGCGAGCGGCCACCTCCACCCCGGTGACGGTGAGCTCCTTGGACACCACGGAGGTGACCCGGTCGGCCAGCTCGTGCGCCTCGTCGACCACCAGCACCTCGTGCTCGGGCAGCAGGCTGCGCCCCTCGAAGGCGTCGATGGCCACGATCGCGTGGTTGGTCACCACGATGTCGACGCTGCGAGCCCGTTCCCGGGCACCGTCGCAGAAGCAGTCCCCCGCGCTGGGACAGCTCTGCGCGCCCAGGCACTCCCGGGCTCCGACCGAGACCTGGCGCCAGGCCTGCTCACTCACCCCCGGCACCAGCTCGTCCCGGTCTCCGCTGGTGGTGCTCTCGGCCCACTCGCGCAACCGCACCACCTGGGCACCCAGCCGCCCGGGCGGCACCATCGGGCCGGTGGTGGCGCCGGCCAGCTCGAACAAGCCCCCGTCGTCCGCCGGGTAACCGCCGCCCAGCTTGTGCCGGCACAGGTAGTTGGCCCGTCCCTTGACCAGTTGCCAGGTCGGTCGGCGGCCGAGCAGCCCCTCCAGCGCGTCCGCCACCCTCGGCAGGTCACGCTCGACCACCTGGGCCTGCAGGGCGAGCGTCGCGGTGGAGATCACCACGGTCTGCCGCTGCTGCACCGCGTGGGCGATGGCCGGCACCAGGTAGGCCAGCGACTTTCCGGTTCCGGTGCCGGCCTGCACCAGCAGGTGTTCGCCGGACTCCATCGCCGCCGCCACGGCCTCGGCCATCTGCTGCTGCCCGGGGCGCGTGCTGCCACCGACCGCCGCAACCGCGGCGTCCAGCAACGGGTTCAGCACAACGTCCACAGGCACCCGGAGAGCCTAGCTCGCCACGTGAGGCAGGGCCGCGATCAGCCCGCAGTATCCGAGGCGGCCAGCGCGTCGGCGAGGTCGGGGCGCACCCTGGCGTGCAGCCGGGTCCCCTCGGGCGTGTGCTCGGTGGTGAGCACCTGACCCTCCGCGTGCACCCGGCTGACCAGGTCGCCGCGCTGGTAGGGCACCACCACGTCGACCTCGACGTCCGGATGCGGCAGCGCCGCCGCCACCGCTTCGGCCAGCTCCTCGAATCCCTCTCCGGTGCGCGCCGACACCGCGATCGACCCCGGCTCGCGCCGCAGCAGGCGCGCCACCACCTCGGGATCCGCGGCGTCGATCTTGTTGATCACCACGATCTCGCGTACCCGGTGCGCCCCGACGTCGGTCAGCACCTCGCGGACGGCGCTCAGCTGGCCCTCCGGGTCCGGGTGGCTGCCGTCCACGATGTGCAGCACCAGATCGGACTCGGCCACCTCCTCCAGGGTGGAGCGGAAGGCCTCGACCAGCTGGTGCGGCAGCCGACGCACGAAACCCACGGTGTCGGTGAGGGTGTAGGCCCGTCCGTCGGTGGTCTGCGCCCGGCGCACGGTCGGGTCCAGGGTCGCGAACAGCGCGTCCTCGACCAGGACCCCGGCACCGGTCAGCCGGTTCAGCAGGCTGGACTTGCCGGCGTTGGTGTAGCCGGCGATGGCCACCGACGGCACCGCGTTGCGCCGGCGGCTGTCCCGCTTGGTCACCCGGGCCGACTTCATGCCCGCGATCTGACGGCGCAGCTTGGCCATCCGGGTGCGGATCCGGCGCCGGTCGAGCTCGATCTTGGTCTCACCGGGGCCACGCGAGCCGATGCCCTCACCGCCGGCCACCCGGCCGCCGGCCTGACGCGACATCGAGTCACCCCAGCCGCGCAGGCGCGGCAGCAGGTAGTCGAGCTGGGCCAGTTCGACCTGCGCCTTGCCCTCCTTGGACTTGGCGTGCTGGGCGAAGATGTCCAGGATCAGGGCGGTCCGGTCGATCACCTTGACCTTGACCACGTCCTCCAGAGCGCGCCGCTGGGAGGGCGACAGGTCGCCGTCGCAGATCACGGTGTCCGCCCCCGAGGAGGCGACCAGCTCGCGCAGCTCCTCGGCCTTGCCCGACCCCAGCCAGGTGCCCGGGTCGGGGGTGTCCCGGCGCTGCAGCACGCCGTCCAGCACCTGGGACCCTGCGGTCTCGGCCAGGGCGGCCAGCTCCTGCAGCGAGATCTCCGCCTCGTCGGCGCCGTGCGCGCCACCACCGGCCCACAGCCCGGCCAGCACCACCCGCTCCAGGCGCAGCTGGCGGTACTCGACCTCGGTGACATCGGTGAGCTCGGTGGACAGCCCGGCCACCCGCCGCAGGGCATGCCTGTCCGCGAGGTCGAGCTGGTCGCCGTCGTCGATCAGTGAGGTATCCATAGGACTCCAGCTTCCCAGGGCTTGGCTGTCGTCGCCACGCAATAGCCTGGCGGGGTGACCAGCGAGCACTACTTCAGCCCGAGCCCGGACGGCGCAGCCGACCGGCACCCCCTGCGGCTCACCCTGGCCGGGCACGACGTGGAGCTGGTCAGCGCCGCCGGGGTGTTCAGCGGAGATCGGCTCGACCTGGGCACCCGGGTGCTGCTGCGCGAGGTGCCCGAACCTCCGCCGTCCGGCGACCTGCTCGACCTGGGCTGCGGCTGGGGTCCGCTCACCCTGGTGATGGCCAGGCAGGCACCCGGAGCAATGGTCTGGGCCGTGGACGTGAACTCGAGGGCCCGCGAGCTGACTGCCGAGAACGCCGCCCGATTGGGCCTGGACAACGTGAGAGTCGTTGCGCCGGAAGATGTTCCGGATGACCTGCGATTCGCGGCGATCTGGAGCAACCCGCCGATCCGGATCGGCAAACCCGCCCTGCACGCCCTGCTGCTGCAGTGGCTGCCCCGGCTCGGGGGCGGCGGTAGCGCGCACCTGGTGGTGCAGCGCAACCTCGGCGCCGACTCCCTGCAGGCCTGGCTGACCGCGGTGCTCGGCGAGCGCGAGCCGGGCATGGCGGTACGGCGCCTGGGCAGCGCCAAGGGCTATCGGGTGCTCGAGGTCTCCCGCGCAGTCTCGGCCCGCGAGAGCTGAGGCTAGACCAGCGTGCCCTGGGCGACGATGGTCGCCGGGCCGAGGAGCTCTACGTTCTCGCCCGACCACTCCTGCCCCGCGGGCACCGTGACCTGCAGCCGCCCGCCCGGAACGTCGACCACCCAGACGTCCGGGGCCCCAGGGCCTCCCCAGGCCCGAGCGGCCAGCGCCGCGGCCACGGCGCCGGTGCCGCAGGAGCGGGTCTCCCCCACCCCGCGCTCGTACACCCGCATGCTCAGGTGGCCGGGGCCGGGCACGATCAGCTCCACGTTGGCGCCGTGCGGCGGGTCGGGGTCCAGCACCGGGGCCCGGCCCAGGTCAGCGGCGTGCAGGGTGGCCAGGTCGGCCACGGCGACCACGACGTGCGGGTTGCCCACATCGACGGCAAGGCCCGGCAGGGCCACCCCGCCGCCGTGCAGGTGCACGGTGCGGTCGGCTCCGGCGAGCGCGGCGCGCCGGCCGCCCTCGATCCGCCACGGGCCGAGGTCGGCGGCGAAGCAGTCGCCCACGCGACGCACGGACTTCAGCCCGGCCCGGGTGCCGATCATGATCGAGGCGCCGTCGTCCAGCCGTTCGAGGCCGGCGTGCAGCAGGTAGGCGACGTAGACCCGCAACCCGTTGCCGCACATCTCGGCGATCGACCCGTCGGCGTTGCGGTAGTCCATGAACCAGTGCCCGTCGTGACGCACCACCCGCAGCACGCCGTCCGCGCCGATCCCGGCCCGCCGGTCGCACAGGAAGCGGACCGTCTCGGCGTCCAGGTCCAACCGCCCCTCGGGGTCGGCCAGCAGCACGAAGTCGTTCTGCGTGCCATGGCCCTTGGCCCAGGTCAGCCCGGCCGGGATCGAGGTCATGGCGCTCACCCTGCCAGCACCGACAGGGCCCGGTCACGCAGGTCGGGGGCGTCGGCGGGCAACCAGGTGATCCGGTCGTCCCGACGGAACCAGGAGAGCTGGCGCCGGGCGAACTGCCGGGTGGCGGTGGCCGTCGTGGTCCGCGCCTGGGCCTCGTCCAGGGCGCCGTCCAGCAGCTGCAGCACCTGGGCGTACCCGAGCGCCCGGGAGGCGGTGCGCCCCTCACGCAGCCCTGCGGCGGCCAGCGACGTCACCTCCTCGACCAGCCCGTCCTGCCACATCCGATCGACGCGGGCGTCGATCCGGGCGTGCAGTTCCGGCCGTGGCACGTCGAGGGCGATCTGCACGGCCGGGCGCTGATACTCCCCCGTGGGCAGAGTGGCCGTGAACGGCTCTCCGGTCAGTTCCAGCACTTCCAAGGCGCGGACGACGCGCCGTCCGTTCGAGGGCAGGATCGCCGCCGCGGCGGCCGGGTCACGGTCGGCCAGCCGTCGGTGCAGCGCAGCCGGGCCGACGTCGGCCAGCTCGGCCTCCAGCGCTCCGCGCACCCCGGGATCGGTGGGCGGGATCTCCAGCCGGTCGAGCACGGCGCGCAGGTACAGCCCGGACCCGCCGACCAGGATCGGCCATCGACCGCGGGCGATGATCTCCTCCACGATGGCCCGGGCGCTGCGCTGGTAGGCCGCGACGCTCGCCTCGTCCGCCACCTCGAGCACGTCGAGCAGGTGGTGCGGCACCCCGCGACGGGCATCGGCGGGCAGCTTGGCGGTGCCGATGTCCATGCCGCGGTAGAGCTGCATCGCATCTGCGTTGACCACTTCGCCGTCCAGCGCCTCCGCCAGGGCGACCCCCAGATCGGACTTACCGGACGCCGTGGGGCCGACGACGGCGACCAGGACCGAATGCACCCCAGGAGTCTGGCACGCGTCGGGGCACACCGAGCCCCACGGAGGAGGCATGATTGATCGCCTAGGGCCGCGAACCGTCAGTGCGCGGCGATCGACAGGGAGACAGACAGTCAGATGAGCGCGTTCGACGAACTGAAGAACAAGGCAGCGCAGTTGGCCGACCAGGCCAAGGAGGGTCTGTCCAGCGCGGCGGAGCACGCCAAGGGCGGCCTCGAGAGCGCCAAGGACAACCTGGAGAAGATCTCCGACGTCGCCATCGAGAAGGCCGGCGACGCCGCCGACGCCGTGACCGGCGGCAAGTTCGCCGACAAGATCGACGCCGTCCAGACCAAGGCCGACGACCTGATCAAGGGCGAGGAGCCCCCCGCCCAGGTCTGAGTTCACTCCGCAGCAGTCGTCCGGGGCCGTCCGCAGGGCGGGCGGTCCCGACGTCTGTCGCTCAGCGTCGCGAGGGCAGTCCCAGTCCGATCGGCGCGGAGCCCGGCTCCGACCCCGCCGGCTCGGCCCGACGCTGCTCCCAGACGTCGCCGGCCCGGGTCCGGCGCACCGCGTAGGTGCCGCCGGTCAGGGAGGCGTCGGCCACCAGATGGTGGGGCGCCCCGTAGCTCACCTCGACGGTGGCGAGATCTCCCGGGCGCGGCCGTGCCGCGCCGTCCGGGACGGCGAAGTGCACCAGACGGTTGTCCGGCGCCCGCCCGGACAACCGGGCCGTCTGGGCGTCCTTGCGGCCCTCGCCATCAGCCACCAGCACCTCGAGCACCCGGCCCTCCTGCCGCCGGTTCTCCGCCCAGGAGATCTCCTCCTGCACGGCGACCAGTCGCTCGTACCGTTCCTGCACAACGGCTTTGGGCACCTGATCGGGCAGCGTGGCGGCCGGGGTACCGGGGCGTGGCGAGTACTGGAAGGTGAAGGCCTGGGCGAAGCGCGCCGCGGCGACCACCTCCAGCGTGGCCACGAAGTCGGCCTCGGTCTCCCCGGGGAAACCGACGATCAGGTCGGTGCTGATCGCGGCCTCCGGGATCGCCGCCCGCACCCGGTCGAGGATGCCGAGGAAGCGTTCGGCCCGATAGGAGCGACGCATCGCCCGCAGCATGCCGTCCGACCCCGACTGCAGCGGCATGTGCAGTTGCGGCATCACGGTGGGGGTCTGCGCCATCGCCTCGATCACGTCGTCGGTGAAGGCGGCCGGGTGCGGGCTGGTGAAGCGGACCCGCTCCAGGCCCTTGACCTGCCCGCACGCGCGCAGCAGCGCCGAGAACGCCCCACGGTCGCCGAACTCCACGCCGTAGGTGTTCACGTTCTGGCCGAGCAGGGTGATCTCGATCGTGCCCTCGGCGACCAGCGCCTCCACCTCGGCCAGGATCTCCCCCGGCCCCCGATCGCGCTCCCGCCCGCGCAGGCTGGGCACGATGCAGAAGGTGCAGCTGTTGTTGCAGCCGACGCTGATCGAGACCCAGGCGGCATAGGGCGACTCGCGCCGCACCGGCAGCGTCGAGGGGAAGGTCTGCAGCGACTCGACGATCTCGATCTGCGCCTCGGCATTGTGCCGGGCCCGGGCGAGCAGGGCCGGTAGCGAGCCGATGTTGTGGGTGCCGAAGACGACGTCGATCCAGGGCGCCCGGGCCAGGATGGTGTCCCGGTCCTTCTGGGCCAGGCAGCCGCCGACCGCGATCTGCATCCCGGCCCTCGCCGCCTTGACCGGGGCCAGGTGCCCCAGGTTGCCGTAGAGCTTGTTGTCCGCGTTCTCCCGCACGGCGCAGGTGTTGAACACCACCAGGTCCGGCGCAGCGTCGTCCGCCGCGCGGGTGTACCCGGCCTCCTCGAGCAGGCCGGACAGGCGCTCGGAGTCGTGCACGTTCATCTGACAGCCGTAGGTGCGCACCTGGTAGGTGCGCTCGGCGGACGGCGTGAGGGCGCTCTGATCGGACATCCCCCTCAGCCTACGGGGCGGCCCGCACCGTGGCGGCGCACCCGTGTCGGTCCGATAACGACCTTGTCACGTTGTTCCTCCGCTATCGCCCCTCTCGTGGCGGATCGATGATCTCGCGGTTAGATTCGCCGGTATGGGCGAGTCGACCGGACGGACAGAGCTGGGCCGTCCACTGGTCGTGCTCGAGCGGGTGGAGAAGCACTTCGGTGAGCTCCACGTACTGAAGTCCATCGATCTCACGGTGCACGCCGGTGAGGTCGTGGTGGTGATCGGGCCGTCCGGCTCGGGCAAGTCGACCCTGTGCCGAGTGATCAACCGGCTGGAGACGATCGACTCCGGCCGGATCGCGGTGGACGGCGTGGACCTGCCCGAGGAGGGCAAGGCCCTGGCGCGGCTGCGCGCCGACGTCGGCATGGTCTTCCAGGCCTTCAACCTGTTCGCCCACAAGACCGTCCTGGGGAACGTGACCCTAGGCCCGGTGACCGCGCGGGGCCTGGCCAAGGACGAGGCCCGCCGCACCGCGCTCGATCTGCTGGAGCGGGTGGGTGTGGCCGACCAGAAGGACAAGTACCCGGCGCAGCTCTCCGGCGGTCAGCAGCAGCGGGTCGCCATCGCCCGGGCCCTGGCCATGCGGCCCAAGGTGATGCTCTTCGACGAGCCCACGTCGGCCCTGGACCCCGAGATGATCAACGAGGTGCTCGAGGTGATGACGGCGCTGGCCCGCGACGGCATGACCATGGTCGTGGTGACCCACGAGATGGGCTTCGCCCGTCGCGCCGCGCATCGCGTGGTGTTCATGGCCGACGGCGAGATCGTCGAGCAGAACACCCCCGAGGCGTTCTTCACCGCCGCCCGGAGCGCGCGGGCCAAGGACTTCCTCTCCAAGATCCTCACCCACTGACCCTCACCCACTGACCGATTCGTCAGACCGAGCAAGGGAGTCATCGCATGCGCACGCTGCGCCACCTGACCGTCGCCGCGGCACTCATGGCCGGGGCCATGACGCTGGCCGCCTGCGGCGGTAGCGACACCACCAGCACGACCGAGCCCGCGGACAACCCGACCTTCGCGGCCGGAACCACGATGGAGAAGCTGTCCAAGGCCGGCAAGATCACCATCGGCACGAAGTTCGACCAGCCCGGGTTCGGCCTGCAGAACCTGGACGGCAAGCCCGAGGGCTTCGACGTGGAGATCGCCAAGCTGATCGCGGCCAAGCTCGGTCTGGCCGCGGACAAGATCACCTGGGTGGAGACCCCCTCGAAGGTGCGCGAGGAGAAGATCGAACGGGCCGAGGTCGACCTGGTGGTCGCCACCTACACCATCAACGACAAGCGCAAGGAACGGGTCACCTTCGCCGGGCCGTACTACGTCGCCGGCCAGCAACTGATGGTGCGCAGCGACAACACGGCGATCACCGGGCCGGATGCGCTGAAGGCGAACCCCGCCGCCAAGGTCTGCTCGGTGACCGGTTCCACGCCGGCCGAGAACATCAAGGAGTACCTGGCCGCGCCCGGTCAGTTGGTGCTCTTCGACGTGTACGACAAGTGCGCCGACGCCCTGCGGACCAAGCAGGTGGACGTCGTCACCACCGACAACGTGATCCTGCTCGGCTTCGTCAGCAAGTCTGAGGGCGCGTTCAAACTGGCCGGCGAGCAGTTCACCAAGGAGCCGTACGGCATCGGCATGAAGAAGGGCGACACCGAGTTCTGCACATTCGTGAACTCCGTCCTGGCCGAGGCGTCGACCGGAGGCACCTACCTGACCGCGTGGAAGGCGACAGCAGGCAAGGTGGCCGGGGCCCAGGACGCCGTTCTGCCCGCGGCCGAGCCGTGTAGCTGAGCATGGAGGCGATCACCGAGAACCTCGGCCTGTTCGGCCGAGGCTTCTTGGTGTCCCTGCAGCTGTGCCTGTGGGGCGTGGTCGGCTCGGTGCTGCTCGGCACCGTGATCGCGGCCTTCCGGGTCTCCCCCGTGCCGCCCCTGCGGCGGTTCGGCTCGGCCTGGGTGACCGTGGTGCGCAACTGCCCGCTCACCGTGGTGCTGTTCTTCTTCGCTTTCGGGCTGCCGGAGATCGGCATCAACGGCTCCTACTGGGTGTTCGGGCTGTCGGCGCTGGTGGTCTACACCTCGGCCTTCGTCTGCGAGGCGTTGCGGGCCGGGATCAACTCGGTGCCGACCGGTCAGGCCGAGGCCGCGCGAGCAATCGGCCTGACCTTCGGCCAGTCGCTGAGGCAGATCGTGCTGCCTCAGGCCTTCCGCAGTTCGATCCCGCCGCTGGGCAGCGTGCTGATCGCGATGTTCAAGAACTCGGCGGTGGTCGGCGCGTTCGGCGTGGGCCGTGACCTGTTCAGCGTGGGCGAGTCGCTGACCAGCGCCCAGGGCTACGCCGTGACCCCGGTGCTGGTCGGGGTGGCGCTCGGCTATCTGCTGATCACCCTGCCGGCGGGCGGGCTGCTGGCCGTCGCCGAACGCCGGACGGCGATCGTGCGGTGAGCGCGACAGCGAAGGCAACTGCGAGCTCTGTGCTGTTCGACGTCCCGGGCCCGGTGGCGATGCGCCGCTACCGGGTGCTCGGGGTGGCCGCCAGCGTGGCACTCCTCGCCGTGGTGAGCGTCGTGATCTGGAGACTGGTCGAGGCCGGCCAGTTCACCGCGGAACGCTGGGGGCCGCTGGTCGACCCGACGCATCCCTCGTTCGGTGCGGTGTGGCGGCTGATCGGGCGTGGTCTTCGCGCCACCGTGGTGGCCGCAGCGCTGGCCATTGTCTTCTCGCTGGTTCTGGGCACCGCGCTCGGCGTGATCCGGATGATGCTGGGCCGCTGGAGCCGACTGCCCCTGATCGGGGCGATGGAACTCCTGCGCGGCCTGCCTGTGGTGATCACCATCTTCTTCGCCAGCCGGGTATTGCCCGATCTCGGGATCAGCGTCGCCGGACTGCCCGGCCAGGACGGGCTGTGGTACTTGGTGATCGGGCTGACCGCCTACAACATGGTGATCTTCGCCGAGATCGTGCGCGCCGGGGTGGCCTCGTTGCCCCGCGGCCAGCGCGAGGCGGCGCTGGCGATCGGGCTGACGCATTGGCAGACCATGCGGCTGGTCCTGCTGCCGCAGGCGTTCCGGGTCATGCTGCCCGCCGTGATCAGTCAGCTGGTGGTCGTCCTGAAGGACACATCGTTGGCGGCGGTGCTGGGCGTTTACACCGAGCTGCTCACCCTGGCGAATCGCGCAGCCCAGAACCTGGACAACCGGATCCCGATGTTGATGTTCGTCGGGCTGGTCTTCATCCTGCTGAACTTCTCCCTCGGCAAGCTCGCCGAATGGGTGGAGCAGCGACTCTCCCGGGCTCAGACCCCCAGCGAGCGGGCCACGGCCGTGGAGCAGATGCGGCCCAGCGGCGCTTAGTCCGGCATTTCCTCGATCTCGACGTATACGTCTGCTTCTGCGAGAACGGCCTTCAGCGCCCGGTGGGCCAGCTCGGAGCCGTACCCCTTGCGGGCGAGCAGCCCGAGCAGCCGACGGTCCCGCTTGATCGGGTCCTCCACCCGCGAGCTGGGCACCCGGCGCCGGATCAGAGCACAGGCGGCAGCGAACTCCGCGTCGCCGTCCACCACGGCCACCGCTTCCCGGACCAGGTCGACCTCGACCCCGCGGGCGCGCAGCTCGTGCTCCAACGCCCGGCGGGACAGGCCACGCCCGGCATGTCGGGACTCGACCCACATTCGCGCGTACTCGGCGTCGTCCAGCAGCCCGACCTGTTCGAACCGGTCCAGCAGGCTCTCGGCCACCTCCTGCGACACACCACGGCGGGCCAGTCCGTCAGCGAGCTGTGCGCGGGTCTTGGGCGACGCCGTGAGCTGACGCAGGGCGATCGCCCGGGCGACCGACACGGGGTCGGCGTCCGGCGTAAGATCGGCCGGCGTCCCGGGAGCGGGCGCGTCAGGCCCGGCCCCGGATCGCCGCCACGACGAACGGGACACCGCAGAGATCAGAAGTCGACCGGGGCCTTGGCCTTCGCCTTGGCCTCGGACCGCACGTCGACCGACGGGGCAGCGGCTGCGGGCGCATCCACCCGCGGACCGATGCCGAGCTTCTCCTTGATCCTCTTCTCCAGCTCGTCCGCCAGGTCGGGGTTGTCCCGCAGGAAGGCGCGGGCGTTCTCCTTGCCCTGGCCGAGCTGGTCGCCCTCGTAGGTGTACCAGGCACCCGACTTGCGCACGAAGCCCTGCTCGACGCCCATATCGATCAGGCCGCCCTCGCGCGAGATCCCGATGCCGTAGAGGATGTCGAACTCGGCCTGCTTGAACGGCGGGCTGACCTTGTTCTTGACCACTTTCACCCGGGTCCGCGAGCCGACCGCGTCGGTGCCGTCCTTGAGCGTCTCGATCCGCCGCACGTCCAGCCGGATTGAGGAGTAGAACTTCAACGCCCGGCCGCCTGTGGTGGTCTCGGGCGAGCCGAACATGACGCCGATCTTCTCCCGGAGCTGGTTGATGAAGATCGCGGTGGTGCCCGAGTTGCTCAGCGCACCAGTGATCTTCCGCAGCGCCTGGGACATCAGGCGGGCCTGCAGGCCGACGTGGCTGTCGCCCATCTCGCCCTCGATCTCGGCCCGGGGCACCAGGGCCGCCACCGAGTCGATCACGATCACGTCCAGCGCGCCGGAGCGAATCAGCATGTCGGCGATCTCCAGCGCCTGCTCGCCCGTGTCGGGCTGTGAGACCAGCAGGGCGTCGGTGTCGACCCCGAGCTTCTTGGCGTACTCCGGATCGAGCGCGTGCTCGGCGTCGATGAACGCCGCGATGCCGCCGGCCTTCTGGGCACTCGCCACGGCGTGCAGCGCGACGGTGGTCTTACCCGAGGACTCCGGCCCGTAGATCTCGACCACTCGACCGCGCGGCAGACCGCCGATACCGAGGGCGACGTCGAGGGCGATGGACCCGGTCGGGATGACCTCGATCGGGGGGCGCACGTTCTCACCGAGACGCATCACCGACCCCTTGCCGAACTGACGGTCGATCTGGGCCAAGGCCGATTCGAGGGCCTTGTCACGGTCTGCGGGGGCTGGCATGTCTCCACCTCGGGGTCGGGATCTGGTCTTCTTCATCGCCGACGACGCTAGAGGCCGCCACCGACACTGTGCCCTCACCCGGCACCTGCCCTGTGGACAACGGGGCGGAGCCGGACTTCTGTGGACGAGACTAATCCGAACGTGTGTTCGATGCAGGCGACACGCCGCGTCGGTGCACGACGTCGCGGCCCCACCAGCGTTCCTTCGGGATCTCCAGCTCGGCGCAGAGGGCGAACCAGACCGCACTCGGGTCCTCGCTCGCGGCGAGCGCCTGCTCGGCGGTGCGGTGGCCCAGCGCACCGATGACGTGGTCGTGTACCAGCGTGCGCCCATGGGCGACGCCGAACTCGTCGTCCACCAGCCGCCAGAACTCGCTCATCCGCACCCGCGGAGCATGTCATGCCGACCGCATCGACTTCTCAGGAGCAGTCAAGACGGCGGCTGCGGCACCCGACCTGGGACTCATGACCGCTTCGGCTAAACCGCCCACCCGAGGCATCCCGTACATGACCATGGCCACTGTCACCGCCGCGGTGCTCGGCCTGCTCGGCGTCGTCCTCAGCATCAGCCTCACCAACCTGACCACCGCGGTCACCCATGAGGAAAGCCGAGTTGAGCTAACTGGCCCGTGACCTCGGCGGTCGAGGAGCAGACCGCGACGACGCACGAGATCAACCGCAGCCTGAATGACGCCGCGGCCGGAGCCCAGCGGATTGCCGACACTGCCACCGGCGCGGTCGCTGCGGCCGAGCGGGCCCGATCGAGTGCGAACGACTCGGGCGTGGCCAGCGCCGACATGCTGCGTGTCGCCAAGGCCCTGACCGGGATCGTCGTGCAGTTCCGGCGCTGATCGCACAGCTCCTGCCCCGTCCCACCGGCGACTGTCGGTGGGGCGAGGCAGGATGGCTGTGTGCTCAGTCGTTTCTCGCCCGCCACCCGGGACTGGTTCACCGGGGCGTTCCTCGCGCCGACGGCGGCCCAGCTCGGTGCCTGGGAGGCGGTCAGCGACGGAGACCACGCCCTGGTCGTCGCTCCGACCGGCTCGGGCAAGACCCTGGCGGCGTTCCTCTGGGCCCTCGACCGGCTGGCCGCGGCACCGGTCCCCGAGCAGGTGGAACGCCGCTGCCGGGTGCTCTACGTCTCCCCGTTGAAGGCCCTCGCCGTCGACGTCGAGCGAAACCTGCGCGGCCCGCTCGCCGGGATCCGTCAGGCCGCGACCCGGCTCGGGCTGCCCGTGCCCGAGGTGCGGGTCGGCGTCCGCTCGGGTGACACACCGGCCGAGGAGCGCAGGGCGTTCACCCGTACCCCGCCCGACGTCCTGATCACCACACCCGAGTCGCTGTTCCTGCTGCTGACCTCTCAGGCGCGGACGGCGCTCGCCGGGGTGCAGACCGTCGTCGTCGACGAGGTGCACGCCCTGGCCGGGTCCAAGCGCGGCGCCCACCTGGCGCTCAGCCTGGAACGGCTCGACGCCCTGCTGGGGGCCCCCGCGCAGCGGGTGGGCCTGAGCGCGACGGTGCGCCCGGTGCAGGACGTCGCCCGCTGGCTCGGCGGCTCCGGCCAGGCCCGGGTGAGGATCGTGCAACCGCCGTCGGCCAAGGAGTTCGACCTCACCGTGGTGGTCCCTGTGCCGGACATGGGCGACCTGGACACCCTCGCCGCCCCCGGCACCCCCGCGCCCGGCCGGGCCGGCGAACCCGAGCCCGACCTGAGCGGCCCAGCCGCCGGCACCCCCCGCCAGCCCTCGATCTGGCCGCACGTCGAGGAGCGGGTGGTCGACCTGATCGCCGCACACCACTCCACGCTGGTCTTCGCCAACTCCCGGCGGCTCGCCGAGCGGCTGACCGCGCGGCTGAACGAGGTCTGGGCCGAGCGGCTCAGTGGTGAACCGCTGGTGGCCGACGCGGTCCCGGCCCAGATCATGGCCCAGTCGGGCGCAAGCGTCGGCGCGGCGTCGGTGCTGGCCCGCGCCCACCACGGCTCGGTCAGCAAGGAGCAGCGGGCCACCATCGAGGGTGAGCTGAAGGCCGGGCGCCTGCCGGCCGTGGTGGCCACCTCCAGCCTGGAGCTGGGCATCGACATGGGCGCGGTGGACCTGGTGGTGCAGGTGGAGTCCCCGCCCAGCGTGGCCAGCGGGCTGCAGCGGGTCGGGCGGGCCGGGCACCAGGTGGGCGCCGTCTCCCGCGGGGTGCTCTTCCCCAAGTACCGCAGCGACCTGGTGCAGACCGCGGTGGTCGTGGAACGCATGCGGGACGGGCGGATCGAGGCGCTGCGGGTGCCGGCCAACCCGCTGGATGTGCTGGCCCAGCAGATCGTAGCGATGCTGGCGATGGACGCCTGGGCCGTCGACGACCTCGAGGCGCTGGTCCGCCGGGCCGCCCCGTTCGCCACCCTGAGCCGGGCCGTGTTCGAGGCCGTCCTCGACATGCTCTCCGGGCGATACCCGAGCGACGAGTTCGCCGAACTGCGCCCGCGCATCGTGTGGGACCGGATCGGTGGCGTGCTCACCGGGCGCCCCGGCGCACAGCGGCTCGCGGTCACCAGCGGGGGCACCATTCCCGACCGCGGTCTGTTCGGCGTGTTCCTGGCCGGCGGGCAAGAGGCTCGCGGCGGTGGCGGGCGCCGAGTCGGCGAGCTGGACGAGGAGATGGTCTACGAGTCCCGGGTGGGCGATGTGTTCACCCTCGGGTCGACGTCCTGGCGGATCGAGGAGATCACCCACGACCGGGTGCTGGTCACCCCTGCCCCCGGACAGCCGGGGCGGCTGCCGTTCTGGCACGGTGACGCCCTCGGCCGCCCGGCCGAGCTGGGCCGGGCCGTGGGGGCCTTCGTCCGGGAGATCACCGGCATGGAAGACGACGCAGCCCTCGCCAGGGCCCGCGCCAGCGGCCTGGACGCCTGGGCCGCGGACAACCTGATCGCCTACCTGCGCGAGCAGCAGCAGGCCACCCGGCGGGTGCCCGACGACCGCACGATCGTGATCGAGCGCTTCCGCGACGAACTGGGCGACTGGCGGGTGGTGATCCACGCGCCGTTCGGGGCCCAGGTGCATTCGCCCTGGGCGCTGGCCATCGCCACCCGGATGCGCGAACGGTTCGGGGTCGACGTGCAGGCGATGCCCGCCGACGACGGCATCGTGCTGCGGCTGCCCGACCTGGAGACCACGGACGGCGAGGCCCCCGAGATCAGCGACCTGATCCTGCTCGACCCGGACGACGTCGAGCAGCTGGTCACCGACACCCTCGGCGGTTCGGCGCTGTTCGCCTCGCGGTTCCGCGAGTGTGCGGGGCGGGCGCTGTTGCTGCCCCGACGGCGTCCGGGGCAGCGTCAGCCGCTGTGGCAGCAGCGCCAGCGCGCCGCGCAGCTGCTCGAGGTGGCCAGTCGTTACGGCAGCTTCCCGATCGTGCTGGAGACGGTGCGCGAGTGCCTGCAGGATGTGTTCGACGTCCCCGGTCTGGTGACTCTGATGCGCGATCTTCAGCAGCGCTCGGTACGGATCGTCGAGGTGGCCACCACCGAGCCGTCGCCGTTCGCCCGCAGCCTGATGTTCGGCTACGTGGCGCAGTTCCTCTACGAGGGCGACTCCCCCCTGGCCGAGCGTCGCGCCGCCGCGCTGGCTCTGGACCCGGCACTGCTGTCGGAGCTACTGGGCCGCGGCGAGGGAGCCGCACTGCGCGACCTGCTCGACCCGGCGGCGCTGGAACGCACCGAGTCGGAACTGCAGCGGCTCACCGTGACCCGGCGCCTGGTCGGGGTGGAGGGAGCCGCCGACCTGCTCCGACTGCTCGGTCCGCTGACCACGACCGAACTGGCCGCGCGACTGCTGGCCGCGCCCCCGGCGGACGACGCCACACCGCCGCCGACGGCCGAGCCGGTCGTGGGCGGGTGGCTGGTCGAGCTCGAGGCAGCGCGCCGGGCGATCCGGGTCCGGATCGCCGGGCAGGAGCACTGGGCCGCGGTCGAGGACGCGGGCCGGTTGCGTGACGCTCTGGGCACCCCGCTGCCGGTCGGCGTCGCCGAGGCGTTCACCGAACCGGTGCCCGACCCCGTGGGCGACCTGCTGGCCCGGTTCGCCCGCACCCACGCACCCTTCACGGCAGCCGTTGCAGCACACCGCTTCGGGCTGGGTGTGGCGGTGGTGATCGAAGCCCTGCGCCGGCTGGCCGCGGCGGGGCGCCTGGTCGAGGGCGAGCTGCGGCCGCTGGAGTCCGGCGGCGGACACGGCACGGACTACTGCGACCGCGAGGTACTGCGCACCCTGCGCCGCCGCTCGGTCGCGGCGCTGCGCGCCGAGGTAGAGCCGGTCTCCCCCAGCGATCTCGGCCGCTTCCTGCCGCAGTGGCAGGGCGTCGGAGCGGGCCTGCGCGGCGCCGATGGCGTGTTGCGCGCGGTCGAGCAGCTTGCCGGCGCGCTGGTGCCGGCCAGCGCGCTGGAGACCCTGGTGCTGCCCAGCCGGGTGCCCGGCTACTCCCCGGCGATGCTGGACGAACTGCTCGCCGCCGACGAGGTGCTCTGGGCCGGGCACGGCGCCCTGCCCGGCGAGGACGGCTGGCTCAGCCTGCACCCGGTCGAGTTCGCCCCGCTGACCCTGGCGCCGCCCGACCCCCTCTTCGCGCCGGCCGAGCTGCACACTCGGGTGCTCGAGGCCCTCGGCGGCGGTGGCGCCTATTTCTTCCGGGCCCTGTCCGACGCCGTCGGCGGCCCACCGGACGCCGAGCTGGCCACCGCACTGTGGGAGCTGATCTGGGTCGGCAGGCTCACCAACGACACCATGGCCGCGCTGCGCACCCGGCTGACCGGCGGCCGCACTGCCCACCGCACCCGGGCCGCCGCGCCACGGCTGCGTTACGGCGGGGGCCGCTACGCCGGCCTGCGCGCAGCGCGGGCCGCCACCGGACGGCCGGCGATGCCTTCCCGCGCCGGCCCGCCGACGACGGTGGGTCGATGGTCGCTGCTGCCCGCCTTGGAGACCGACCCCACGGTGAGGGCGCATGCCCAGGCCGAAGTGCTGCTCGAGCGGCACGGCGTGCTCACCCGGGGTGCGGTGGGGGCCGAGGCGGTCAGCGGGGGTTTCGCCGCCGCCTACCGCGTGCTGTCAGCGTTCGAGGACGCGGGTCGGGTCCGCCGCGGCTACTTCGTCGAAGGCCTTGGGGCCGCCCAGTTCGCCACCACCGGAGCCGTGGACCGGCTGCGCGCCGGGGCACGGCCGGTCGGCGATCAGGCGTCGGTGAGCACCGTGGTGCTGGCCGCGGCCGACCCGGCCAACCCCTACGGCGCCGCGCTGGCCTGGCCCGCCCGGCCGGAGAGCGACGCCTCCGCTGGGTCGACCGGGGCCGGCAAGCAGGGGCACAAGCCGGGGCGCAAGGCCGGGGCCGTGGTGGTCCTGGTCGACGGCGACCTGGTGCTCTACGTGGAGCGTGGCGGCCGCTCGCTGCTGTCCTGGTCGGCCGAGCCCGCCACCCTGCAGCCGGCCGCCGACGCACTCGCGCTCGCCGTCCGCGAAGGAGCGCTGGGCCGGCTCACCGTGGAGCGCGCCGACGGCGAGGGCGTGCTGCGCAGCGGCCTGCCGCTGGCCCGGGCGCTGGCCGAGGCAGGCTTCCACGCCACCCCCAAGGGTTTGCGGATCCGAGCCGGATGATGAGGCGTTGCGATGCCCGAGGGTGACGTCGTCTGGCGGACGGCGCATCGGCTGCACGCCGCCCTCGCCGGCCGCGGCGTCACCCACTGCGACCTGCGCTGGCCGTCACTGGCCACGGTCGACCTGACCGGGAGGGAGGTGCACGAGGTGGTGAGTGCGGGCAAGCACATCCTGTGCCGGCTTGGCCCCGGTGAGGGCCGGCCCGAACCGGTGAGCCTGCACAGCCATCTGCGCATGGAGGGCTCCTGGCACCTCCACCGCACCGGCGAGCGGGGGTCCGCCCGCAGCGAGGAGGGCATCCGGGCAGTGCTCGGCAACGCCGAATGGACGGCGGTCGGGCACCGACTCGGCATGCTCGATCTGGTGCCCACGGATGCCGAGTCCACCCTGGTCGGCCACCTCGGGCCGGACCTGCTCGGCCCCACCTGGGACGCTGCCGAGGCCGTCAGCAGGATCGGCTCGGACCCCGCCCGGGCGATCGGTGAGGCGCTGCTGGACCAGCGGATGCTGGCCGGTGTCGGCACGTTCTACATGAGCGAGTCCCTGTTCCTGCGCGGGATCACGCCGTGGACGCCGGTGGGGCAGCTCGGCGCAGACGCCCTCGCCGCGGTGGTCGATCTCCTGCACCGGCTGCTGGCCGCGAATCGCGACCGCGCCGTCCAGATCACCACCGGCGACGGCCGGCCGGGCCGAACCAACTATGTCCACGCCCGCTCGGGGCGGCCCTGCCGTCGCTGCGGCACCGGAGTGCGGGTGGCCTCGATCGGCGTGGCGCCCGCCGACCGGGTGGCGTTCTACTGCCCGTCGTGCCAGCCAGGCCCAGCTCAGACCGACAACGGAAGGCCTCAATCACCGCTGGGTTCGAACAGGCGGAACCGAGGCGGAAGGTTAGGCTGACCTCACCTGGCCTCGGGCCCGGTCCGGAGGAGGCAGCGATGACAGCACGCGTCTGGAGCCAGACCGAGTTGCTGCACGAACTGGAGCCCACGGTCGAGGGTGAACTCAACCGGCACCTGGGCGTGGCCAAGGAGTGGATGCCGCACGAGTACGTGCCGTGGAGCCGGGGCCGTGACTTCGATGGTCCGCTGAACGGCGCCCCCTGGGAGGTGTCTCAGTCCTCGATGAGCGAGGTGGCCCGCACCGCCCTGGTGGTCAATCTGCTCACCGAGGACAATCTGCCCAGCTACCACCGCGAGATCTACTCTGCGTTCGGCCCGGACGGCGCCTGGGGCACCTGGATCGGGCGCTGGACCGCCGAGGAGGGTAGGCACGCCACCGCGATCCGCGACTACCTGCTGACCACCCGGGCTGTCGACCCGGTCGCGCTGGAGCGCGAACGGATGAGCCACATGGAGCGCGGCCACGCCTTCGCGGAAGAGCTCGACATGCTGCACACGGTGGCCTACGTGTCGTTCCAGGAGCTGGCCACGAGGATCTCCCACCGCAACACCGGCCGGTACACCCAGGATCCCCTGTGCGAGCAACTTCTGGCCCGGATCTCACTCGACGAGAACCTGCACATGGTGTTCTACCGCAACCTGCTCGCCGCAGCACTCGAGCTCACCCCCGACCAGACGGTTCAAGCAGTGTGGTCGGTCGTGGAGAACTTCGAGATGCCGGGGTACGGCATGGCCTCGTTCGCCCGGCGCTCACTCGACATCGCCCTGGCCGGCATCTACGACCTGCGCAGCCATCGCGACGAGGTACTTGAGCCGGTGCTCAAGTACTGGAAGCTGTTCGACCTGGAGGGGCTGAGCGCGCCGGCCGAGAAGGCCCGAGAGTCGTTGGCGGCCTTCCTGGAGGACCTGGACCGCAAGGCCTCCCGGTTCGAGGACAAGCGCGAGACCCTGCTCGCCCGCCAGACCCGCGGCTAGGCCGCGCGCGGAATCAGGCGGCGCTGACCAGACCCGCAGCACGCAGGCCGGCATCGAGATCGTCGGGCACGGTGTCGGGCACGTGCACGTCGTCCACGGACAGCCGTGGGGAGAGCCCCTCGGCGAGGGCGACCCGCTGGCTGACCTGGTGCAACACCGAGGACAGCGGGACCGCGAGAGCCCCACAGATGGAGGCCAGCAGCTCGCTGGAGGCTTCCTTCTGGCCGCGCTCGACCTCACTCAGGTAGCCCAGCGAGACCCGGGCGATCGAGGACACCTCGCGCAGGGTGCGGCCCTGCTCACGGCGCGCATCACGGAGAACATCGCCGATCTCTTGTCGCAGCAGCACCACGGCTCGTCCTCCTCTCGGCCCTGTGGTGTCGACCTTCACGATCGCCACCTGTAGCCCACCGTACCTCGCAGTAGCGACAACTGCCCGGTAGGCACCACGTCGAACGGCTCCAACAGCAATGCCGTCCAGCCTGTTCCAGGACCGCGCCCGGGGCAAGACCGGTACGCCCAGGGCGCAATCCGGACACACCCCGCTTCCGCACCACAAGATCACCGCGAGATCGCGGTTGGGGCTCGGGCGGTTGGGGCTCGGGCGGTTGGGGCTCGGGCGGTTGGGGCTCGGGCGGTTGGGGCTCGGGCGGTTGGGGCTCGGGCGGTTGGGGCTCGGGCGGTTGGGGCTCGGGCGGTTGGGGCTCGGGCGGTTGGGGCTCGGGCGGTTGGGGCTCGGGCGCCGAGGCCGAGGCCGAGGCCGGCGTCAGTCGTCCCCGGCCATCGCCTCCTCGGCCTGGGCGATCAGCGCGTCGGCGGCGTCGGCCACCGCCTGCACGCTCGCCGCCACTGCGGCATCGCCCGCACCGGGTGCATCACCCCCGCCGGCATCGCCGACCCCGCCCGCCTCGGCCGCAGCGGGTTCCTCGGCCGGCACCGAGACCGGGGGTGACACCGGCGCCGAGACCTGGGTGGTCGCCGACTGGTCCGAGGTCGCTGCCGCTCCCGGGCGGGTACACCCGGCCAGGCCCGCCACGGCGACCGTGCCCGCCATCAGCAGGCCCGCCGTCCGCCCCCATCGGTGCCTCACTTGGCACACACCTCGGCCGAGGACTTCAGGTGCACCAGGATGTCCGGCAGCGCCGCAGCGATGTCCTTGCGGATGGCGACCCGGTTCTCGAGGATCTTCGCGGCGTCCTCACGGCCTTCGGCGCGGGCCTTCTCCATCCGCATCTGCGCCCGGGCGATGGAGCCCTTGGTGTCGGCGTCGCCGGCCAGGCGGGCCTGCACCTTCTCCACCCGCTCGATCCGCACCGGGATCCGTGCGCAGGCCTTCTCGAGCCCACCAGCACCGGCCGTGGGGGCAGGGGTGGAGTCCATCGCCACGGGCGCCGAGATCAGCACCGCGGCGAGGACCGGAACGGCCAGGAGGGTCAGTGCGGGCATCGGAGGTCCTTTCGGGTCGGCGGTGGGCCCTGTGGCCCACCGACTCGACCACCGTCGCCCACCCAGATGTCCGAACAGCCCGGGAAATGTCAAGGGAATGTTCGGACCGGTGCCGCCACGGGTAGTTCCACCGCGAAACAGACCCCACCCTCGGGCGCCGGCAGTGCCTGCGCCGTACCGCCCAACCGGCGGGCGAGCTCCCCGACCAGGGCCAGGCCGACCCCTGAGCCCACCGCGCGGCGTCCGCGGTACCGCTCGGTCAGCTCGCCCCGCCGGAAGGCGACCGCCAGTTCCTCGGGAGTCAGACCGGGACCGCCGTCGCGTACCTCCACCCGCACCCCGCCGCCCGTGCGCTCCTGACAGCTCAGCACCAACGGGTCGCCCGGCGCGAGCACGCGTAAGGCGTTGTCCACCAAGGCATCGACCATCTGCCGCAGTCGCTCGCCATCGGTCACCACGACCGGGCCGGACGGCGCAGCGGCCACCTCCAGGAGCACCTGACCGGCCATCGCCCTCGGCGTGAACGCCGCAGCCGCGGCGCGGATCAGCGCACCGACGTCGACCGGCGCCGCCACCAGGGCGAAGTCGTCGGCCTCCAGCCGGGCGAGCGCCAGCAGGTCCTCCACCCGGCGCTGCAGCCGAGCCGCCTCGGTGGCGATCACCCCGGCGGCGTGCGGCACCTCGGCCGCGGGCAGGCTCTGATCGGCCAGGGCCTCTGCATACCCGGTGACCGCCGTCAGCGGGGTGCGCAGCTCGTGCGAGACCGCGAGCAGGAACCGGCGCTGACGCTGTTCGCTGGCCGACAGGGCCTCCGACAACGCGTTGAGCCCTTCCGCCAGGTCGGCCACCTCCGCCGGACCCTCCGCCGCGACGGCGACCGCCCGCTCGCCCGCCGACAGCCGCCGGGCGGCACCCGCCAGGCGGACGAGCGGCCCGGTGACGCTACGGGCCAGGGCCAACCCGGCCAGCCCACCGCCGGCCAGACCGAGCAGGCCGCCGAGCAGGGACCGCCGCCGCTGCTCGGGCGTCAACTGGACGGCGGGGGCCAACCGGCGGGCGATCAGCACAGTGCCCGGCCCGGCCGGCCGGGAGGCGACGAGCCAGGAGGTGCCGGCCAGGTCCCGCTCGACGGCATCGCCGTTCGGGGAGGCGGCAGCGACGTCCTGCGCGGTGAACGGCGCCACGGTGGGGTCGCTCCCGGTGACGACGATCTCTGCGGCCCACCCGCTGCGGGCGTCGAGCAGCCGCTTGCGTCGGTCGGCACGAACGCCACGCCCGTCGGTGACCAGAGCGGCGAGAGTGTCGGCCTCCAGCGTCAGGGCACTCGCGGCCAGTTCCCGGTTGGACAGCACCAGTGCCCGGGCCAGCACCAGCGCGGTGAGTAACGAACTGGCCAGGGACACCACGGCGACCAGCACCACCAGCCGGCGCCGCAGCGACCACCGGCGCTCAGGCGCGCTCGATGGCATATCCCACCCCACGCACCGTCCGCAACCGCGCCGCCGCCCCGATCTTGGTGCGCACCTGGGCCACGTGCACGTCCACGGTGCGGGTGGCGGTGCCGGCCGGATAGCCCCAAACCTCGCCGAGCAGTTCCTCGCGGGTGAACACCCGGTCCGGACGACGCATCAAGTGCGCCAGCAGGTCGAATTCGGTGGTGGTCAGCTCCACCGCAGCGCCGGACGCCGTGGCGCGGCGGGTCTGCAGGTCCAGGGTGAGCCCGCCGACCGAGAGCCGACCGTCGCCGGGCGTTCCGGTGCCGCGGCGCAGCACGGCCTTGACCCTGGCCACCAGCTCGCGCGGGCTGAACGGCTTGGTCACGTAGTCGTCGGCGCCCATCTCGAGCCCGAGTACCCGGTCGACCTCCTCGTCGCGGGCGGTGACGAACAACACCGGGGTCCAGTCGCCCGCCGCGCGGATCCGGCGGCAGACCTCGGTGCCGTCCAGCCCGGGCAACCCGACGTCGAGCACGATCACCGCCGGCCGGTCCCGGGCGATGGCGATCAACGCCCCCGGCCCGTCGCCGACCACGTGCGCGGTGAAGCTCTCGCGGACCAGGGCGCCACGGATCAGCGCGGCGATCGCCGGCTCATCCTCGACGACGAGCACCAGCGGGTGTCCCTGCGGATCGATCGGCACGGGCGACATCGTGCCGCACAGCTCACAGCCGACGCAGCAGCAGGGCCAGGGCGCGCTCGACCGCCTGGGCCCTGATCAGCGCCCGATCGCCCACCAGGTCCCAGGTCTCCACCTCGACGCCGAGCTCGCCGGCGTGGGCGAGGTGCACCCGGCCCACAGGTTGCCCGTCCTGCGCGGTCGGCCCGGCCACTCCGGTGGTGGCCAGGCCGTGCCGGGCGCCGAGGCGCTCCCGCACGCCGAGCGCCATCTGCTCGGCCACCAGGGGGTGGACTGCGCCGCGCGCGGCCAGCAGGTCGTCGTCCACCCCGAGCAGGCTGGCCTTGAGATCGGTCGCGTAGGCGACCACGCCGCCGCGCAGCACGACCGAGGCGCCGGGCACGTCGACGATCCGAGCGCACAGGGCTCCCCCGGTCACGGACTCGGCGACGGCCAGCTGTTCGCCGCGGGCGCTCAGCGCCGCGACCACCCGGGAGGCCAGATCAGGAGGCACGCTGCTGCCGCCGGGCCCGGGTGCGTTCGCTGCCGGCCACCAGCCGGTAGGCCTTGAGCAGGTAGTCGGCGCCGGTGAGCAGCGTGACCAGCACGGCCACGGCCATCGCGGCCACGGCCAGAAGGTGCCAGGCGCCGGGCAACGGCAACAGGTACAGGGTGATCGCCAGGGCCTGCAGCGCGGTCTTCAGCTTGCCGCCCCGCCCGGCCGGCATCACCCCGTGCCGGATCACCACGAACCGCAGCACGGTGATCCCGATCTCGCGGATCAGCACCACCGCGGTGACCCACCAGGCCAGCTCGCCGAGCAGGGACAGCCCCACCAGGGCCGTTCCCGTGAGCGCCTTGTCGGCGATCGGGTCGGCGAGCTTGCCGATGTCGGTGACCAGGCCGCGCCGCCGGGCCAGTTCCCCGTCGAACCGGTCGGTCAGCCCCGCGACGACGAACGCCGCAGCAGCGGCCAAGCGCCACGAAGTCTGCCCTCCCTCGCCGTGCAGCAGCAGCCAGCCGAACACCGGCACCAGCAGCAGCCGCACCGCGGTCAGCGCATTGGCCACGTTCCAGGCGCTGACCCCCGGGCTGCTCGGCGCGCCGACCGGATCGAGCCGTTCGCTCACGACCCGGCCACCGGCTCGGCGACTGGTTCGGCGACGAGGTCGGCGCCCTGGGTGGAAACCACCCGGGCGCTGACCAGGGTGCCGATCGGGTGCGGGCCGCCGAGCAGGCGGGTGACGCCGTCCACCTCAGGGCCCTGGTGCGCGGCCCGGCCGACCGCTCGGCCGTCGTCCTCGTCGATCTCCTCGACCAGCACCTCGACCAGATCGCCCACCCTGTCCTCGGCGCGCTGCGACATCAGTTCCTCGACCAGATCGGTGATCCGCTCTACCCGGGCGGCCACCACGTCCTCGGCCAGCGCACCGTCCAGGCCCGCCGCCTCGGTGCCGTCCTCGTCGGAGTAGCCGAACACCCCGACCACGTCGAGCCGGGCGGCCTCCAGGAACGCAGCCAGCTCCTCGACGTCCGCCTCGGTCTCGCCCGGGAAGCCGACGATCACGTTGGACCGGATGCCCGCCTGCGGCGCCAGCGTGCGGATCCGCTCGATCAGGGCCAGGAAGTCCTCGGTGCCGCCGAATCGGCGCATCCGGCGGAGCACCCCGGGCGCGGCGTGCTGGAACGACAGGTCGAAGTACGCCGCCACCCCGGGGGTGGAGGCGAGCACCTCCACCAGCTGCGGACGCAGCTCGGCCGGCTGAAGGTAGGACACCCTGACCCGCGAGACCCCCTCCACCACAGCCAGTTTCGGCAACAGCGACTCGAGCAGCCGAAGGTCGCCGAGGTCCTTGCCGTAGGAGGTGGAGTTCTCGCTGACCAGGAACAGCTCCCGCGCGCCCTCGCCGGCCAGCCAGGCCGCCTCGACCAGGACGTCCTGCGGCGGGCGGGAGACGAACGCGCCCCGGAAGGCGGGGATGGCGCAGAAGCTGCACCGCCGGTCGCAGCCCGAGGCCAGCTTCAGCGGCGCCCAGGGGCGCCCGTCCAGACGGCGGCGGACGACGCGTGGCCCGCTCGGCGGCCCGGGCGCCTGGTCGTCCTCCGGCTTCCACGCTGCCGGCTGCGGCTGGCGGTCGACCGGGGCCAGGGGCAGCAGGGTGCGCCGGTCCCGTGGAGTGTGCGAGGCCGGACGCGCGCCGTGCAGGATCGCGTCCAGGTGGGTCGACAGGTCGGCGTAGGAATCGAAGCCGAGGACGGCGTCCGCCTCGGGCAGCTGGTCGGCCAGCTCCTGGCCGTAGCGCTCGGCCATGCAGCCGACGGCGACCACGGCCCGGGTGCGGGCCGAGGAGTCCTCGCGCAGGTCGGCCGCCTCGAGCAGGGTGTCGATCGAGTCCTTCTTGGCCTGCTCGACGAAGCCGCAGGTGTTCACCACCGCCACGTCGGCGTCGGCCGCGTCGTCCACCAACGTCCAGCCGGCCTCGGCCAGGCGGCCCGCAAGCTCCTCGGAGTCGACGTCGTTGCGGGCGCAACCCAGCGTCACCAGGGCAACGGTGCGCGATGAGCCGGCAGGTCGTACGGGGCGGGACACCTGGTCAGCCTAGTGCGCGCCGTGTGCGCCGGTGTGCGCCCGGCGATCAGCCGGCGTCCTCCAACAGGGAGCGCATCGAGCGGGTCGGCGGCAGCCAGGCGCCACCCTCGGGCAGGTTGTCCAGGCGCACCCGCGGCAGCGGGCTGGTGAAGGCGCCCGGCACATCCTCCAGGTCGATGAAGTGCAGCAGGTCCGACTCCTGGGCGTACCCCGCCACCTCGGCGAAGGAGAGCACGATGACCTCAACGCCGCGCCGGCCCAGCCGCTCCAGCGGCTCCAGGAAGTTGCGTCCGTCGCCGCTGGCGACGACCAGGCGGCGCAACCGGTGATCGGCGGCGCGCAGATCGATGTGCGCGAGCATGTCGGCGTCGATGTCGTCGTCCGGGCCGAGCTTGGGCCGGGCGAAGACGGCGTAGCCGAACGAGCGGATGGCCTCGATCCAGCCCCGCATCTGGGTGGCGCTGCCCGGTGGCACGTTGGCGAAGACGCAGCCCTCGACCTCGACCGGGTGACCGTCCTCGACCGCACCGGACACCAGCCACCGGGCCACGGCGTCGAACCGTGGCCGTGAGGCCGGGGTCGGCCGCCCGCCGATCACGTTCGACAGCGTCATGTCGATGTTCGGCGCGTCCCAGACCAGCAGATCGAGCGGGCGGTCGTCCAGATCGCCCTCCTCGCCCCCGCCGTGGTCACTCACGGCCGGGCTCCCATTCGTCCGGGATCCGGCCGGCGTCGTCGTGCACGTCGTGCACGTCGTCACCGTCGGCCAGGCTCATGGCCTCCATGGTGGCGGGTGGCTCCTCGCCGCGCATCAGGGCGAGCGTTCCGGGCAGGTCGTCCGGCCTGACCAGCACGTCGCGGGCCTTGCTGCCCTCGCTCGGGCCGACCACCCCGCGCGACTCCAGCAGGTCCATCAGCCGCCCCGCTTTGGCGAACCCGACCCGCAGCTTGCGCTGCAGCATCGAGGTCGAGCCGAACTGAGTGTTGACCACGAGCTCGGCCGCCTGCAGCAGCAGTTCGAGGTCGTCGCCGATGTCCTCGTCCACCTGCTTCTTCACCACGACCGCGGCGACGTCCTCGCGGTAGCTCGGGGCGAGCTGCTTCTTCACATGCGCGACCACGCCGCGGATCTCGGACTCGGTGACCCAGGCGCCCTGCACCCGGACCGTCTTGCTGGAGCCCATCGGCAGGAACAGCGCGTCGCCCTGGCCGATCAGCTTCTCCGCTCCGGGCTGGTCGAGCACCACCCGCGAGTCGGTGACCGAGGAGGTCGCGAACGCCATCCGGCTCGGCACGTTGGCCTTGATCAGGCCGGTGACCACGTCGACGCTGGGCCGCTGTGTGGCCAGCACCAGGTGGATGCCCGCGGCGCGCGCCAACTGGGTGATCCGGACGATCGAGTCCTCGACGTCGCGGGGGGCGACCATCATCAGGTCGGCCAGCTCGTCGACGATCACCAGCAGGTACGGATAGGGCACGATGCTGCGCTGGCTGCCGGGCGGCGGAGTGACCTTGCCCGCGCGGACGGCGGAGTTGAAGTCGTCGATGTGCTTGAACCCGAACGCGGCCAGGTCGTCGTAGCGGGCGTCCATCTCCTTGACCACCCAGTCGAGGGCCTCGGCGGCCTTCTTCGGACTGGTGATGATCGGCGTGATCAGGTGCGGGATACCTTCGTAGATGGTCAGTTCCACCCGCTTGGGGTCGACCAGCACCATCCGCACCTCGTCCGGTGTGGAGCGCATCAGGATCGAGGTGATCATCGAGTTGACGAAGCCCGACTTGCCGGCCCCGGTGGCTCCGGCCACCAGCAGGTGCGGCATCTTGGCCAGGTTGGCCACCACGTAGCCGCCCTCGACGTCCTTGCCCACACCCATGATCATCGGGTGGGTGACCTTGCGCGCGGCCTGGCTGCGCAGCACGTCACCGAGGGAGACCGTCTCCCGGTCGGCGTTGGGGATCTCGATCCCGATCGCCGATCTGCCCGGGATCGGGGACAGGATCCGCACGTCGGCACTCGCCACCGCGTAGGAGATGTTCTTGCTCAGCTGGGTGACCCGTTCCACCTTGACCGCGGGGCCGACCTCGACCTCGTAACGCGTGACCGTCGGGCCCCGGCTGAACCCGGTGACCTGGGCGTCGATCTCGAACTGCTCGAACACGGTGGTGAGGGCCTCGACCACCTTGTCGTTGGCCGCGCTGCGGGCCTTCGGCGCCGAGCCCGGGGTGAGCAGGTCTGAGGGCGGCAGGGTGTAGGTGACGTCGCCGGCGAGCAGGAGCTGCTCCACCCGGGGCGGCAGCTGGGTGGTGGGCGGCGGTTCCAGTGGCTGCTTGTGCTCCACGGCGGCGAGCGGCGCGGTCTTCGCGCTCGGCGAGGCGATCGTGGCCGCAGCGGTCGGCGTGGCCGACCCTGCCGGGCCCGTCGGCGTGACCGGGCGCTTCTCCCCCGGGCGCGGACCGGCGCCCTTGGGCTTGGCGCCGTCCACCAAAGCGGTGGCGAAGGCCTCGTCCCCGACCAGCGGGCCCTCGGGCGTGCCGCGGCGGCGGCGCTTGCGCAGGAAACTGGACGCCGCGGGGGCGCCGTCCTCGAGGTCGATCTCCGGCTCGGCGGGGGCACGGCCAAGCACGACGTCGACCGCCTCGCGCAACCGGTCCGGCGCCTCGTAGACCGGGGTGCCGGTGATCACGAGCAGTCCGAACAGGGCCAGCAGCACCAGCACCGGCACGGTGGCCCAGACCGTGACCGCCGCCTCCAGCGGCGAGGAGAGCAGGTAGCCGATCATGCCGCCGGCCGACTGCATCACGGTGGAGCCCTGGGGCGGGGTCGGGATGCCCGAGGCGACGTGGACCAGCCCGGTCAGCGCGGCGACCAGGATGGTCAGGCCCATCTGCAGGCGGCGGACGGCGTCCTGTCCCTCGCCGTCGTCGGGCTCACGCAGCAGGCGGACGCCGATCAGCAGCAGGATCAGCGGCACCGCCAGCGCCAGCCGGCCGATGCTGCCGGCGAGCACGGTGTTCAGCACGTTGCCGACCGGCCCGGGCAGGCGCCACCACTCGACCGCGGCCACGATGATCGCCAACGCGATGTAGAACAGGCCGAGGCCGTCGCGGCGGTGCGCCGGGTCGAGGTCGGCAATGTCGTTGTGGAACCGCCGGGCGACGCCGCCGACCAGGTGCGCCATCCACATCCAGATCGCGCCGAAGGTGCGCACCGGCCACGAGGGGCCCGTACGGCGGCGGTTGACGTGCCTGGTGTTCGGGCGGCGGGTGGTGGGCCGGCGGGTCGTGGTGGTGCGGGCGCCGGGTCTGGCCGACGAGGTGTTCTTCTTCGTCGCCGGCTGGTGCCCGGGCAGGCGCGGGCGACCGGTGCCGCCGGAGCGCGCCGTCCCCTTCGGGGAGCGGCTCTGCGTGCGAGCGGAGGAGGTCGTACGGGTCGCCATGCTGGCGAGGCTACGGGAGCAACGCTCCGTAGCCGAGGACCGCCACGCCTGCCCCTGCCGTCACACCGTTCACACACCGCGTGGTGATCACCACCAGATGGCACTCCTCCCCCACCGAACGGGGGAAGACCGCGATCTCCCGCCGATCACGCCCCCAGGGCGGGCGAGATCCGGGGGACGCGGTGGCCGATGCCACACACCACCTCGTAGCCGATGGTCCCCCACCGGGCCGCGACGTCGTCCGCGCTGATCCGCTGCTCGCCCTGGGCGCCGATCAGCACGACCTCGTCACCAACCGCAGCATCCGGCACGTCGTCGAGGCGCACCATGCACTGGTCCATACAGACCCGGCCCACCACGGGAACCCGCACCCCGCGCACCAGCACCTCGTTCGGAACGCCGCGCCGGAAGCCGTCGGCATACCCGACCGGCATGGTGCCGATCCGCTCGGAGCCTCCGAGCCCACCCGTGGTGTAGGTGTGGCCGTAGCTGACGCCCCGCCCCGGCGGCAGGTCCTTGACCTGGGCGATCACGGTCTTCCAGGCCAGCGCCGGCCGGATTCCCTCGGGCAGCACCACCTGCTCTCCCGGCGACAGCCCGTACATCGCGATCCCGAACCGCACCAGGTCCCAGGCTGCCCCGGGCACCGCGAGGGTGGCCGCCGAGTTGGCGGCGTGCACCAATGGCGGCCGAAGACCGGCGGCCTCGAGTCGGGCCACCACGGCGGAGAAGACCTCCTGCTGACCCGCCGTCACCGTCGAGCCCCGGTCGTCGGCGCAGGCGAAGTGGGTGAACACGCCCTCCAGCTCCACGCCACGCCCCCCGAGGTGGCGGACGCCGCGCGCCAGCTCGAGGGCGCCGTCCGGCGCCACCCCGAGCCGGCTCATCCCGGTGTCCACCTTGAGGTGCACCCGGGCCCCGGCAGGCAGCGCCGCCAGGTGCTCAGGCGCCCACACGGTCAGTGCCACCCCGGCCTCGACCAGGCCGGCGACGGCGTCTGGCGGCGTATGGCCGAGCAGCAGCAGCGGCGCGTCGATCCCGGCAGCACGCAGTGCGAGCGCCTCGGACGCCCGGGCCACCCCCAGCCGGCTGGCCCCGCCGCGCAGCGCGGCCCGGGCGACGGGCGCGGCGCCATGGCCGTACCCGTCCGCCTTCACCACGGCCATCACGGCGACGCCGCTCACCCGCCGCGCCACCTCGACGTTGCCCGTGATCGCCTCGAGGTCGACCTCGGCCCACCCCGCGTGGCTGTCCGACAGTGCAGTCATCCGGTCAGGCCAGCACGCTGTTCACATCGGTGAAGGACATCCCGAACGCGTCGGCCACAGCCGCGTAGGTGACGTTCCCGTCGTGGGTGTTCAGTCCCTTGGCCAGCGCCGGGTCGGCGGCGAGCGCGCCCTGCCACCCCTTGTCGGCCAGCCGGACGGCGTACCCCATGGTCGCGTTGGTCAGCGCCCAGGTGGAGGTGTTCGGCACCGCGCCGGGCATGTTCGCCACGCAGTAGTAGATCGCGTCGTGCACCCGGAAGGTCGGGTCGGCGTGCGTCGTCGGCCGGGACCCCTCGAAGCAGCCGCCCTGGTCGATGGCCACGTCGACCAGCACCGCGCCCGGCTTCATCAGGGAGACCATCTCGTCGGTGACCAGCTTGGGCGCCTTGGCCCCGGGGATCAGCACGGTGCCGATCACCATGTCCGCCCCGAGCACCTCCTGCCGCACCGACAGCGAGGACGAGGCGATCTGGCGCACCCGGTTGTCGTAGCGCCAGAAGCTCATCCGCAGCTTGTCCAGGTCGGTGTCGAGCATGGTGACCTCGGCGCCCATGCCGAGCGCGATGTTGGCCGCGTTCTGGCCGGCCACGCCCGCGCCGAGCACGACCACCTTGGCATTGGCAACCCCGCCGATGGCGCCCATCAGCACGCCGCGCCCGCCCTGGGCCTTCATCATCGAGTAGGCACCGACCTGCGGGGCCAGGCAGCCGGCCACCTCGGACATCGGGTAGAGCAGCGGCAGCATGCCGGAGGGCAGCTGCACGGTCTCGTACGCGATGGCAGTCACCTTGCGCTTCATCAGCTCCTCGGTCAGGGGCTGGTCGGCGGCCAGGTGCAGGTAGGTGAAGAGCGTCAGGCCCTCGCGCATCCGGTGGTACTCCTGCTCCACCGGCTCCTTGACCTTGAGCACCATGTCGGCGTCGGCCCACACGTCGTCCGCGGAGTCGATGATCTTCGCACCCTGGGAGACGTAGTCGGCGTCGGAGATCGAGGAGCCGACCCCGGCGTCCTTCTCGATCAGTACCTCGTGGCCGTGGGCGACCAGCTCGTGCACGCCGACCGGCGTGATCGCGACCCGGTACTCATGGTTCTTGACCTCACGAGGGATGCCGACCTTCATCTCGATCCCGTTCTCTCTGCCCGCTGGGCCCCGGAGCGGCTCTTCACGCACGCTCTGTTCCGCAGGAGTCTAGTGGGCAACAGGCGGCAGATGGTGCCATAATCGCCTCCATATCAGGGGGCTGCGCAGCATATACGTCCCTCATACGTTCCCAGGAAGGGCACATCATGCCACCGCGTCCGGTACTCGTCGACGACCCGCGGCTCGACGACGTCGACCGGGCGATCCTGCGCCTGCTGCAGCAGGACGGCAGGCTGACCAACGCCGACCTTGCCAAGCAGGTGCGGCTGTCGCCGTCGCCGTGCCTGCGCCGGGTGAAGGCCCTGGAGCAGGACGGCTACATCACCGGCTACACCGCGGTGCTCGACCCGGCCCGGTTGCAGCGTTCGCTGCACGTGATGGTGATGGTGAGTCTCACCTCCCAGCGTCAGGAGGTGCTGGAGTCCTTCGAGCGGGCAGTGACCGAGCTGGACGACGTGCTGGCCTGCTATCTGATCGCCGGCGAGGCGGACTACCTGCTCACCGTCGCCGTGAAGGACCTCGAGGCCTACCAGCGTCTCTACACCCACCGCCTGGGCGAGCTGCCCGGAGTGGCCTCGATGAAGAGCCTGGTCACCATGAAGGCGGTCAAGGCCTCGACGGCCCTGCCGGTCTGAATCCCTCAGGTCGGCCCGTGAGTCGGCCGGCCGGCCAGGAATGTGGCCGCCACCGGCATCGTGCGCAACCGCTCCGCGACCTCGCGTGTGTCCGCGGCGGGTGCGAGTGGATCGGCGTCCAGCAGGACGACGTCGCCGCAGCTGCCCGGGCCAAGGGTCGCCTCACCGTCGGTGCTGGCCGCCAGGGCCTGCGCGGCGGTCAGCGCCTGCTCCGGATGCCACGGCTCACGATCGTCCCCGCTCCGGTGCACCGCCGCCGCCATGGCCAGCCAGGGGTCGAGCGGGGCCACCGGCGCGTCCGAGCCGAGGACGACGTCGACGCCGGCCTCCAGCAGGGAACGGAGCGGGAAGCACTGGTCGGCCCGGTCCGGCCAGCACCGCATCGTCACGTCCCGGTCGTCCAGCAGGTGCGCCGGCTGCACGCTGGCCCGCACCCCGAGCCGCGCCATCCGCCTGACGTCCGCGGGGGCGAGCAACTGGGCATGCTCGACCGACCCTCGCGCCCCGGTCACAGCGAACGCCTCCAGCGCCGACGCCGCCGCCGCGTCGCCGATGGCGTGCACCGCCACCTCCAGCCCGCCCTCCCGGGCACGGTCGAGAAGCTCGACGAGCTCGGGCAGGGAGGTGTTCTGGGTGCCGCGCGGGCAGGGCGACGCGCCGGCGTCGACGTAGGGCTCGCGGCAGTAGGCCGTCCGCGTGTTCAGCGACCCATCAGAGATGATCTTCAGTGGACCCATCGTGAGCAGGCCGTCGCCGCATCGCAGTCGCGCCCCGGTGCGCAGGCTGGCGTCGAACACCTCCTGCAGGCGGTCGGTATACGTCGCGGCGCGGACCCTCAGCGAGGTCACCCCCGCCTCGAACCGCCGCGGCCAGTCCTCGTGGTTGGCGGCGAACTCCAGGTCGACGACGCCGACCACGCCCAGCGCAGCGGCTCGGTCGACCGCCGTCCGCACGCCCTGCTCCTGCTGCTCCGAGGCACCTGCCAGGGTGCCCAGGCGGGTCAGCACCTCGAACCACTCGCCCTCCTCCAGTGCTCCCTCGCGTGGCCCGGAGCCGAGCAGCGCCAGGGCCCGCGAGTTAAGCCATCCGTTGTGGCAGTCCCCGCTGATCAGCACCACGGGGTGCGCGGCGCTGACCGCATCGAGCTCGGCGACGGTGGGCGGGCGCTGCCAGGTGGCCGAACGGTGCCCCCAGCCCTGCACCAGCGACCCGCCCTGGCCCGGTGGCAACACTCGGACGTGCCGCGCGACCCGATCCACCACCTCCTCCGGCCCTGTGGTGCCGGCGAGATCGAGCCGGATCGCCGTCAGCCCCCACTGGGTCAGGTGCACGTGCTGGTCCCACAACCCGGGGACGGCCCACCGGCCCTGGCCGTCGTGCACCTGCTCGCCACCCACCGGAGTCAGCCGCGGCGCGACCTCGCTGATCACCCCACGGCGGATCCGCAGATCGACCTCGCCGGGCGGCGCCGGCACCCCGGCGACGGGGACCAGCCGGACGCCACGGATCAGACAGGGCGGCAGGAGTTCGGTCGACATCGCACCAGCATGCCGAGCGGTGTCGTGGGACAACGGCCAAGTGTCGACAGAGCCCGAAAGGTGGGCTAACCTACAACCAAATGGTTGTAGAAACTCAGACCCAGCAGCGGGCCGACCGCGTCTTCGGAGCACTCTCCGACGGCACCCGGCGCGACATCCTGCGCCGCGCGCTCACCACTGAGCAGTCGGTGTCGGCGCTGGCCCGTCACTACCCGATCAGCCTGACCGCCGTGCAGAAGCACGTCGGAGTACTGGAGAGGGCAGATCTGGTGACCAAACGCCGACAGGGCCGCGAACAGCTCGTCTCCGGCCGGCCCGAGACCCTGGCCCAGGCCCACCTGCTCCTGGATCGACTCGAGCACGCCTGGCGCGAGCGCCTGGACCGGTTCGAGACCGTTCTGACCGACAGCCTGACCGACAGCACAGACCCCGAGCCCACCCGAGGAGAGCACCCATGAGCGTGACCGACGTCCGCAAGGACCCCGAGACGCTGACCATGACCCTGACCGCCCGGTTCGCCGCCGGCGTCGAGCAGGTCTGGCAGCTCTGGCAGGACCCCCGCAAGCTCGAGCGCTGGTGGGGCCCGCCCACCTACCCGGCGACCATGGTCGAGCACGACCTCTCCCCGGGCGGGAAGGTCAGCTACTTCATGACCAGCCCCGAGGGCGAGCAGTACCACGGCTGGTGGCTGATTACGACCGTCGAGGCGCCGCACCGGCTGACCTTCGAGGACGGTTTCGCCGACGGCGAGGGCACCCCCAACGCCGCCATGCCCGTCACGATCACCGAGGTGCAGCTGGCGGACGACGGCAGCGGCACCACGATGACGATCGAGACCCACTTCCCCTCGCTCGAGGCGATGCAGCAGCTGACCCAGATGGGCATGGAGGAGGGCCTCACCCTCGCCGTCGGCCAGATGGACGCCCTCCTCGCCGATCCAGCGAGCTGAGATTCTGTGCGGCGGAAGTGGCGCTAGTGGGGCATCTTCCGCCGCACAGAATCCCGCAGGGTGGCGAGGTGGGTTCGCTCGGCGTGGTTGTCGCACAGGGCCAGGGCCTGGTCGAAGTCGGCGAGGGCCTCGGCGCGCCGGCCCTGGCGGGCGAGCAGTTGCGCCCGCACGGCAGGAAGGCGGTGGCTGCGCGGCAGCCGGGCGTCCAGGCCCTCCAGCAGGAGGAGCCCCTGGGCCGGCCCGGCCGCCTCGGCCACCGCCACGGCCCGGTTGAGCCGCACCACGACAGAGCCGGTGTGCTGCTCCAGCTCGCCGTAGAGCTGCGCGATCCGCTGCCAGTCCGTCTGCTCGGCGCGGACGGCACGGGCGTGCTCGGCGGCGATCAGCGCCTGCAGCAGGTAGTCCCGCGCCCGGTGGCTCAGCACCGGACCGTTATGCCCCAGGCCGTTCTGCCGTGGGTCGATCAGGGGCGTCAGCAGCACCAGCGCCTCGGCGATCTCGTCGTCCCGCCACAGCCGGCGGTCCTGATCCGCCAGCATGACCAGCCGGCCGTGGGCGTCGACCCTGGCGTCGCGGCGGGCATGCTGCACCAGCATCAGGGCCAGCAGGGCATCGAGCACCGGCCGGCCCGGCAGCACCGCACGCAGCACCCGGACCAGTCGCACCGCCTCACCCGCCAGGTCGATCCGCAGCAGATCGGCGCCCGCTCCGGGCACGTAGCCGGCGGTGAACGCCAGGTAGGCCACCGTCGCCACCACGTCCAGCCGCTCGGCCAGCTGCACCGGCCCGGGCACCGCGAAGCGCACCCCGGCGGCGGCGAGCTTGGTCCGTGCCCTGGTGAGCCGGGCCGCCATCGCCGTCTCGCCGACCAGGAAGCACCGGGCGATCTGCGGGGTGCTCAGCCCCATCACCATGCGCAGGGTGAGCGCGCTCGCCGCCTCGGGCGCCAGCGCCGGATGCGCACACAGGAACACCAGCCGGGCCCGCTCGTCGTGCAGCACCAGCTCCCCCGGGTCGGCCATCACCCGCGCGGCGAGCTGGGCCACCTCGGCATCCACCACCAGCAACGGAAACCGCCGCGCAGCAACGGCTTCGGCCCGCAACCGGTCGATCGCCCGGCGCCGGGCGGCGGTCAGCAGCCAGGCCGGCGGGTTGGCCGGCAGCCCGTCCACCGGCCAGCGGCGGGCGGCCGCCTCGAACGCCTCGGCCAGGGCGTCCTCGGCCAGGTCAAGCCGGCGGTACTGCGCGGTCAGCACCGCCAGCAGACGACCCCAGTTCTCACGCCAGACGGTGTCGAGCTCTTCCGCGACCACCCCGGCTCACATCTCGACGACGGGGCGGATCTCCACCGAGTAGTAGTGCGGCAGGACCCCGCAGAGCTCGACCATGGCGTCCAGGTCGGGCGCCTCGATCACGTAGAAGCCGCCGAGCTGCTCCACCGACTCGGTGTAGGGGCCGTCGGTCAGCACGGGCGTCTCGCCGTCGTGGCGCAGGGTGGTCGCGGTCGCCGCCCCCGCCAAGGCCTCGCCCGCCTCGATCCGACCCCGTGCCTGCACGGCCTCCGCGAACGCGTGGTGCGCCTCCATGATCGCTTCGCGCCCCGCGTCGTCCGCCTTGTCCCATACCGTCTCGTCGGCGTACAGGAGAATCGCGTACTTCATGGCAGTCCCTTCCTCGATCCGATCCGTCACCACCATGACGGGCGGCACCAGCAGGAATCGATGGCGTCAGGTCGTGAGTTCGACCGCGGTCAGCGCAGCCAGGTGGGCATTGTTGCGGATCAGCGCGATGTTCGCGGTCAGGCTGCGCCCGCCGGTCAGCTCGTTGATCCGGGCCAACAGGTAGGGGGTGACCTCCTTGCGGGCCACACCCTGGCGCTCGGCGTCGGCGACGGCCTGCTCGATCCGGGCGTCGATGTCGGCGGGGTCCAGCGCGTCGGCCACCGGGATCGGGGCCACCACCAGGACGCCGCCGCGCATCCCCAGCCCGGCGTGCGCGCGCAGCACCGCCGCCAGCGCTGCCGGGTCCTCCACCCGGTGGTCGACCGGCAGCCCGGAGCTGCGGGTGAAGAAGGCCGGGAAGTCGTCCGTGCCCAGACCGATCACGGGCACCCCGCGGGTCTCCAGCGACTCCAGGGTCTTGGGCAGGTCCAGGATCGACTTGGCTCCGGCGCAGACCACGGCGACCGGGGTCGAGCCCAGCTCGTCCAGGTCGGCCGAGACGTCCCAGGTGTGCTCGGCGCCACGGTGCACCCCGCCGATCCCACCAGTGGCGAAGATCCGGACCCCGGCCCGGTGGGCCAGGTACATCGTCGCTGCGACCGTCGTGCCGGCGCTGACCCCCGCCGCGATCAGCGCGGGCAGGTCCCGCCGGGAGGCTTTGGCCACGTCCTCCCCGGCGGCGGCGATCCGCTCCAGCGCGGCGTCGTCCAGCCCCACCCGCAGCACGCCGTCCACCAGGGCGATCGTCGCCGGCACCGCCCCGGCGTCACGGACCACCTGCTCCACCCCACGCGCGGTGACCAGGTTGTCCGGGTAGGGCATGCCGTGGGTGACGATCGTCGACTCCAGCGCCACCACCGCCCGCCCCTCGGCCAGCGCCTGCGCGACCTCCGGTGCGACCTCGAGCATCAGCCGTTCTCCTCCACCCGCACCGCGGCCTCCACCGTCGCCCGGGACGCGGCGATCAATCCCGGACGGCGCAGCCGGTGCAGCGCCGCCGCATCGACCAGTTCGGCCGACAGGTCCGGCCGCACGCTGTACTGACTCTCCACCGTGAGCGAGGCGACCAGGCTCCCGGCCAGGATCGCGTCGTCCAGGCTCGCCCCGGTGACCAGCAGGGTGAGCGTGCCGGCGACCAGCGCATCGCCGGCGCCGGTCACGTCGTAGACCGTGGCGGCCGTCGCGGCGTGCAGCCGGGTGCCTTCGGAGTCGGCGACCACCACTCCGTCGGCGCCTCGGGTGAGCACCACGTGCGCCGCCCCCTGCTCGTGCAGCAACTGGGCCAGGTCGAGCACGTTGCCGGTCATCGGCCAGCCGTGGTGGGCGGCCAGCCCGTAGGCCTCGTCGCTGTTGCAGAACAGCACGTCGATGCCGGTCAGGTCGCGCGGCAACCGGCCCACCTTCGGGGTGGACACGGCGTCCACGGCCAGCCGGGTGCCTTCGAGCCGGGCCCGGCGGACGGCGTGGGCGAGGGTGTCGATCGGCAGGTTGCAGTCGGCGAAGACCCAGCTCGGCGACCCGCCCGGGTACCCGCCGGGAGCCGGCCAGGCCAGGTCGAGGTCGGAGGGCGCGAGGCCGTCGAGCACGTCCATCGCCGCCGCAGCGACCACGAGTTCGCCGTCCGGGTTCAGCAGCGCCACGTACTGCGCGGTCTCCCCCGCCCAGGCCACGCTGACCGGCGACACGTCCACCCCGAGGGAGGACAAGTGCGCAGTGACCGCGCGGCCGGCGTCGTCGTCGCCGACCCGGGAGATCAGGGTGACCTGGGTGCCGAGCCGGGCCAGGGTCTCGGCCACGTTGCGGGCCACCCCGCCGAAGGAGGTGACGGCGCGGGCCGGGTTCGACGTCGCCGCTACCGCCGGTTCGGTCAGCTTGAGCTTGCGGTCGATCACGCACCCACCGGCGCAGACCACCCGCCCTGTCGACCCCAGCCCAGGCACAGCGATCAGGCCTCGATGACGACCGGGATGATCATGGGACGGCGGCGGAAGGTCTCCGACACCCACTTGCCCACCGTGCGGCGCACGATCTGCTGCAGCGCATAGGTGTCGGCGTTCCCGTCGCCCACGGCCGCTGCCGAGAGCGCGTCGGCCAGGCGAGCCTTGACCGGCTCGAAGACGTCGTCGTTCTCGGCGAAGCCCCGGGCATGCACCTCGGGCCCGGCGACCACCTTGCCGGTGCTGGAGTCGACCACGACCACGATCGAGATGAAGCCCTCCTCACCCAGGATCCGGCGGTCCTTGAGATCCGCCTCGGTGATCTCACCGACGCTGGACCCGTCGACGTAGACGTACCCACAGGGCACCGCCCCGGCGATCCGGGCCACACCGTCGACCAGGTCGACCACGACGCCGTCCTCGGCCAGCACCACGCGCTCGCGGGGCACCCCCGTGGCGATCGCCAGTTCGGCGTTGGCCACCAGGTGGCGCACCTCGCCGTGCACGGGCATCACGTTGCGTGGCTGCACGACGTTGTAGCAGTAGAGCAGCTCCCCGGCCGAGGCGTGCCCGGAGACGTGCACCCGGGCGTTGCCCTGGTGCACCACCTTGGCGCCGAGCCGGGTCAGGCCGTTGATCACCCGGTAGATGGCGTTCTCGTTGCCCGGGATCAGCGAACTGGCCATGATCACCGTGTCACCCCGGCCGACCCGGATCTGGTGCTCGCCGTGCGCCATCCGGGACAGCGCCGCCATCGGCTCGCCCTGCGACCCGGTGCACATCAGCACCACCTGGTCCTCGGGCAGGTCGTCGATCGCCTTGGGCTCGATCAGCACGCCGTCCGGCACCCGCAGGTAGCCGAGGTCCTTGGCCACGCCCATGTTGCGCACCATGGACCGCCCGACCAGGGCGACCCGCCGTCCGTGGGCGTGGGCGGCGTCCAGCACCTGCTGCACCCGGTGCACGTGCGAGGCGAAGCTGGCAACGATGATCCGGCGCTCGGCCCCGCCGAACACCCGGTCGAGCACCGGCGCGATCTCCCGCTCGGAGGTGGTGAACCCGGGCACCTCGGCGTTGGTGGAGTCGACCATGAACAGGTCGACCCCCTCTTCGCCGAGCCGGGCGAACGCGCGCAGATCGGTGATCCGCCCGTCCAGCGGCAGTTGGTCCATCTTGAAGTCGCCGGTGTGCAGCACCAGCCCCGCCGGCGTGCGCACGGCGACCGCGAGCGCATCCGGGATGGAGTGGTTGACCGCGACGAACTCGCACTCGAACGGGCCGAACCGCTCCTTCTGCCCCTCCTTCACCGCGAAGGTGAGCGGGGTGATCCGGTGCTCGCGCAGCTTGGCCTCGACCAGCGCCAGGGTCAGCTGGGAGCCGATCAGCGGCAGGTCCTCACGGCGGCGCAACAGGTAGGGCACCGCCCCGATGTGGTCCTCATGGCCGTGAGTGAGCACCACCGCCACCACGTCGTCCAGCCGGTCGGCGATGGCGCTGAAGTCGGGCAGGATCAGGTCGACGCCGGGCTGGTGGTCCTCGGGGAAGAGCACCCCGCAGTCGATGACGAGCAGCTTCCCGGCATGCTCGAGAACGCTCATGTTGCGGCCGATCTCGCCGAGGCCGCCGAGCGGAGTGATCCGCAGGCCGCCGTCGACCAGGGCCGGCGGCAGGGTCAGGTCCGGATGCGGGTGGCTCACGGGGCGGCCACCAGCAGGCCGGCCGCAGACAGGGCCGACCGCAGTGGGCCCAGATCGGCCTCGGCCGCCGGCAGCAAGGGCAGCCGGGTGGTGCGCTGGGGCAGGATGCCGGCGATCTGCAGGGCGGCCTTGGCCCGGATCGCCCCCTGCGACTCGGGCGACATGATGGCGTTCACCACTCCGATCAGACGGGCATTGACGGCACGGGCCGCGGGCAGGTCGCCGGCGGCGACGGCGGCGACCAGCTCGGCGTGCAGCCGGCCGGTCACGTGCCCGGTGACGCTGACCAGCCCGGCGGCACCGATCGCCAGCCAGGGCAGGTTGAGGGCGTCGTCGCCGCAGTAGTACGCCAGGTCGGTGTTCGCCATCACCGTCATGCCCGCCGCCAGGTCGCCGGTGGCGTCCTTGACCGCGGTGATCCGCGGGTGCTCGGCCAGCCGCTGCAGGACGCCGGTGGTGATCCGAACCCCGGTACGACCGGGGATGTCATAGAGCATGCAGGGCAGCTCGGTGGCGTCGGCGACCGCGGTGAAGTGGGCGACGAGCGACTCCGCGGGAGGCTTGTTGTAGTACGGGGTGACCACGAGCAGGCCGTGGGCGCCGGCCTTGGCGGCCTCCTCGGCGAGCTCGATCGTGTGCCGGGTGTCGTTGGTGCCCACCCCGGCCAGGATCGTGGCCCGCTCCCCCGCCACCTCGAGGACGGCGCGCAGCAGCGCGTCCTTCTCGCCGTCGGTGGTGGTCGGGGACTCCCCCGTCGTGCCGGAGACGACGAGGCCGTCGTGGCCGGTGGCGAGCAGGTGTTCGGTGAGGCGTTGCGCGGCGTCGAGGTCGAGTTCACCGTCGGCGGTGAACGGGGTGACCATGGCGGTCAACACGCTTCCGAAAGGACGCGGTGTTACGGGCATGGCACGAGGCTACCGGGCACATCGACCGTGGGTGACGCTGCTCCGCGAAGGGCCTGAACGCACGGCGCAAGGGGCCTGACCGGCCCGGGCGCAAATGAGAATCTCGGAGCTGCCCGCTCGGGGGTCCGGGCAGCTCCGAGATTCGTAGGCTCCATCGTGAGGGTGCAGCCAGCCGTTACGACCGACAACATGTGATCTGAGTCACACACTGGATGTCACGGCGCCACGCGGCCGCTGGCCTCGAAGGAGGCGTGGGTCAGTGGCATCAGCGAGCGCCAGTACTCCTCCATCTTCTCGGCGCACATCTCGATCTCGCGCTGCGGGAACGAGGGGTTCGTGGCGTGCGGGCGCTTGGTGCGCAGGGAGAGGAAGTTCATCAGCGCCCGGGCGTTCATGGTCACGTACATCGAGGAGTAGATGGTCAGCGGCAGCACGATCCGGGCCACCTCGCGGGCCACCCCGGCCGCAAGCATCCGCTGGTACGCGGCGTAGGACTGCAGGCAGGCGGCCTTGGTCTCCGCCTCGACCAGAGCCAGCTGCTCCGGCGTGCCGTCGACGAAGTCGTAGGCACCGGGCTTGCCGACCTGGATCAGCTTGCGCTCGGGGCCCGGCACGTAGAACACCGGCCGCAGCTCGCGGTAGCGCCCGCTCTCCTCGTTGTAGCTGGCGATCCGGTGCCGCATGAACTCGCGGAAGACGAAGATCGGCGCCTGCACGTAGAAGGTCATCGAGTTGTGCTCGAACGGGCTGCCGTGCCGGTCCCGCATCAGGTAGTTGATCAGGCCCTTGGACCGTTCCGGATCGGCGTCCAGATGGTCCAGGGTCTGCTCGCCCTGGGTGGAGACCCGAGCGGCGAACAGGACGTCGGCGTCCCTCGCGGCCGAGCGCACCAGCTCGACCGTGACGTCGGATCGGAAGGTCACACCGGGGAGGTCGTCGGTCACGAGGGGAGACTACTCACACCGACGGCCGAGGGTGCCGACGGGTGTTCACGCCGGTGGACCCCGCCGGCCAGTGACCCGACACGACCCAGGAGGCCGGTATGGCTGGCCACACCCTTGCGCCCTCGACGCAGACCCTCGCCCTGAGACAGGTCAGCGAGGTCAACGAGTGGTTGACCCGGCTGCAGCCCCCCGCCGGGGAGCGCCCCTTGCTCACCGCTGAGCGGTTGGGCCTCGACGGGAACGCGGTGCACCCCCGGGTGATAGACCGCACGGCGAGCCTCGGGCTGGCCCGTAAGGAGCGCCGGGGCGAGACACTGGTGCTTCCTCCTGCGGCGCAGCTGCTCTCGCTGCTGGCCGTCGGCGACCCGAACTGGCCCTATCTGTACGGGCTCTTCGGCGAGGTGGTCGGTCGTCGCCGACTGCCGGCGATCCTGCGCACCGAGCACCTGCTCGTGGTCAGCCGCGTGCTGGGGCTGCATCGTCACCACTGGGAGCACTGACCCGGATCACGCCCTCCACGATGGCGAAATCCACCTGGGCCAGCGACTCCACCACCGCGTCGGGGGCCAGGTGGGCCAGCTCGGCGGCCGGGTGCGACGTCGTCAGGGCCAGCGTGGCGCACCCGGCTGCGCGACCCGAGACGAGGCCGGCGGGAGCGTCCTCGACCACCAGGCACCTCCCCGGGGCGACGCCCAGCCGCTCGGCGGCCAGCAGGTAGGGCGCCGGGTCGGGTTTGCCGCGCGGCACGTCGTCCGGGGTGATCAGCAGCGCTGGAGCGGGCAGGCCGGTGACCGCAATCCGGGCCCGGGCCAGCGGCGGGGTGCCCGAGGTGACGATCGCCGTGCGGTCGGGAGGCAAGGCCTGCAGGGCCTCGACGGCGCCGGGCAGCACGGTGATCCCACTCAGCTCCTCGACCTCGATCGCCTCGATCCGGGCGAAGGCGGCCTCGATCTCACCCTCGGGCACCAGCTGGGTCAGCACTTGACGGGCAGGCACGCCGTGCGGGATCTCCAGTGGTAGCGGCACGAGGCCCCGCTCGGCTGCCCACCGGCCCCAGGCGCGCAGCACGGCCGGGGTGGAGTCGAGCAGGGTGCCGTCGAGGTCGAACAGAACGGCGTCGAAGGTGCGCCCGGTCAGGGCGTCCAGGGCGCCCAGGGAAGCCGGGGCGGCCGGGGTGGCGTGGTCGGGGTTCACATGAGGCAGGCTAGGCCCGTGGAGACCGGCGACGTACTCGGGCCCTCGTCCGCCGACGCCTCAGTGCGGCCGGCGGTGACGGCGGACGCCGAGGCGATCGGCGCCTGCCAGGCACGGTCCTGGCGCGCGGCCTATGCCGATCTGCTGCCGGGCGAGGCGCTGGAGGCCCTGACCGGGCCCGGCCTGGCGCCGTCCTGGCAGGCGGCGATCGCTGCTCCGCCCTCGCCGCGGCACCGGGTCCTGGTGGCCTGTTCCGGCTCGACGGTGGTCGGTTTCGCGGCGCTGGCGCCCTCGGGCGACGACGACGCCGACGCCCGGCACGGCGAGCTGGCCACGCTGGTGGTCGACCCGATGCACCAGCGCGCCGGCCACGGCTCCCGCCTGCTCGCCGCAGCAGCAGACACCCTGCGCGAGAACGCCTTCGACGTCCTCCGGGTGTGGGTGCCCGAGCCGGACACGGCGCTCGCCGTCTTCCTCGTCTCCGCCGGGCTGGCCCCCGACGGCGCCCGCCGCACCCATGACACCCCCGACTCCCCCGTCACCGAGCTCCGCCTCTCCGCCACCCTGCGCTGAACCCAGGTTTCGGTGCGTGCTGGGTGAACAGGCAGACTCTTGGCTCGTGGCTGAGGACGTGAGTCAGGAGACCTCGAGGGCAACGGTGGTCCGCCAAGCGCTCTGGGTGGGGCTGTCGACGGCACCGATCGGGGTCTCCTTCGGGGCGTTGTCAGTCACCGCCGGCCTGACCGTCACCCAGACCTGCGCGCTGAGCGTCCTCATGTTCACCGGCGGCTCCCAGATCGCCTTCGTCGGCGTGGTGGCCGGCGGTGGCGGGGGCCTCGCCGCGGCGGCGACGGCCGGGTTCCTCGGCGTCCGCAATGGGTTCTACGCCCTGCAGATGGCGCCTCTGCTGCGCGCCCGCCGCTGGCGCCGGCCGCTCGCGGTGCAGCTGACGATCGATGAGTCCACCGCCGTGGCGGTGGCCCAACCGGAGCCCGAACTCTCCCGGGTCGGCTTCTGGGCCACCGGGATCGCGGTGTTCGTGCTCTGGAACCTGACCACCCTGATCGGGGCGCTGGCCGGCAACCTGGCGGGCGACCCGCGCACCTACGGGCTGGACGCCGCCTCGGCCGCGGCCTTCCTCGGCCTGCTCTGGCCCCGGCTGCGCACGATGCGCCCCCGGGCCGTCGCCCTGGCCGCCGCCGCGCTCGCGGCGGCACTCATCCCGATCGCGCCGGCCGGCGTTCCGGTGCTGGCCGCCGTCCTCGTCGCCCTGGCCGCCCGATGATCGGGTGGACGGCGATCCTCGCCGCCTGCGCCGTCTGCTACGCCGCCAAGCTCGCCGGGTTCCTCGCGCCGCACCACTGGCTCGAACGCCCCGAGGTGGCCCGTGCCGCCGCCACGGTCACCGTCGCCCTGCTGGCGGCGCTGGTCGCCGTACAGACCCTCGGCTCGGGCCGGCACCTCTCCCTGGACGCCCGGGTCCCGGCGCTCGCCGTCGCCGCGCTGCTGCTCTGGCGCCGGGCGCCGTTCATCGTCGTGGTCGTCGTCGCGGCCGCCGTCGCCGCGGGACTGCGGGCAGCGGGTCTGTGACCCACCTGCCCGCGGGGCCGTCGGGGCGGTACCGTCCCGAGGATGCGTAGCCGTCGCCGTCGTGTGCTGGCCCGGGTGCTCGGCGGCCTGGTGGTGCTCCTGCTGCTGGCCGGAGTCGGCGGGTACTGGTACGCGCGGCCCCTGCTGCTGACCGGCACCGGGTACGCGGCGCACAACGCCTGTGCGGTGGCCCTCGTGGCCGGTCGGCACGACGTCGCCGACGATCTGCCGCCGAACCCCCTCGTGCCCTACCTGAGCACCACGCTCGACAGCACCGACCGTGTCGCTACCACCTCGGTGTTCGGCGTCCTGGCCCGCCAACGCGCGTGGTACTCCCCGGGGAACGGCTGCACCCTGGCCGACGAGCGCCCCTCGCTCGCCGCCGCGCCACCGGCCGAGGGCGCGAACCCGATCGCCACGCAGACGCCTGCTCCACCGGCCGGCGCCGCTGATCGGCTGACCGCGGCGCTGGGCGCCGCCTTCGGCGACGACCTGCCTGCCGACGCCCGAGCCGCCCTGGGTACCCGCGGCGTGGTCGTCGTCCAGCGCGGCACGGTGATCGCGGAGAGGTACGCGCCGGGCTTCACCGCGCAGACCCCCCAGCTGGGCTGGTCCATGGCCAAGAGCGTGACCAACGTGATGGCCGGACGTCTGGTGCAGCAGGGCACGCTCTCGGTGACCCAGGACCGCCTGCGGCCCGAGTGGACCGACGACCGCAGCGCGATCACCGTCGACCAGTTGATGCGGATGACCAGCGGACTCCGCTGGGACGAGACCTACGACCTGGGCACGACGATCACCGAGATGCTCTACCTGAAGCAGGACATGGCGGCCTTCGCCGCCTCCCAGCCCCTGGCGCACGCGCCGGGCAGCTACCAACAGTATTCCAGCGGCAGTACCAACATCCTGTGCTCGGTGCTGCGCTCACACGCCGGGCCGGGCACGGTCGCGCCCGAACGCCGGCTCATCTCCGAGCTCGGGCTGGCCTCGGCGGTGTGGGAGCCGGACGCCTCTGGGGCGCCGGTGTGCAGCTCCTACCTGTGGGCGACGCCCCGGGACTGGGCGGGGATCGGTCAGTTCGCCCTGCAGGACGGGGTCTGGAACGGTGAGCAGTTGTTGCCCACCGGGTGGATGGCACTGTCCACCGCAGCCCCCGCGGTCGTCGGGGAGGAGCGCGGCTATGCCGCCGGCTGGTGGGTCAACCGGTTGGCCGACGGATCGTCCGCCTGGCCGGCGATGCCCGCCGACACGTACTGGGCCAGCGGCCACGACGGGCAGCGGGTGATCGTGGTGCCCTCGGCCGACCTGGTCGTGGTGCGGCTGGGCTTCAGCCCCTCGGTCGAGGAGGCCGACCTGCGGATCGACACCCTGGTGCACGACCTGGTGGCCCTCGCCGCCGGGTGAGCGGGGGCTCAGACGTCGAGGTAGTGCTCCAGGCCGACGGTCAGGCCCGGGCGGGTGGCCACAGTGCGCACGCCGAGCAGTACCCCGGGCATGAACGAGCTGCGGTCCAGGCTGTCGTGGCGCAGGGTCAGGATCTCCCCCGGCCCACCGAACAGCACCTCTTCGTGGGCCACCAGCCCGCGCAGGCGGACGGCGTGCACCCGGACGCCGTCGACGTCGGCCCCGCGCGCGCCGTCCAGCGAGGTGGTCGTCGCATCGGGCATCGGCGCCGAACCGGCCCGGGCCCGGGTGGCGGCGATCGCCGCCGCGGTGTGCCGGGCCGTGCCGGAGGGCGCGTCCACCTTGTCCGGGTGGTGCAGTTCGATCACTTCGACCGATTCGTAGTGCGGTGCCGCGATGGCTGCGAACCGCATCAGCAGCACCGCGCCGAGCGCGAAGTTGGGTGCGATCAGCACGCCCGTGCCCGGCTCGGCGGCCAGTGCCTCCCGGACGACGTCGAGCCGTTCCGGCGTCCAGCCGGTGGTCCCGACCACCGCGTGCACCCCCTGGCGCACACAGGCCAGCACCTGCTCGGTCACCACGTCGGGGACGGAGAACACCACGGCCACGTCCGCCTCGGACAGGGCGTCCAGGGAGTCCCCGAGATCCAGCTGGGGGCCGAGCTCCAGGTCGGGGGCCGCCTCGACGGCAGCGCACACCGCCTGTCCCATCCGGCCCCGGGCCCCGATCACCGCGACCCGCATCAGACCGGCCCCACCACGGTGAGCGAGCGCGGGCGGGCAGCCAGGTCTGCGGCCAGCGCAGCCACATCGTCCTGGGTCACCGCGCGCACCCGGGAGAGGGACTCGTCCAGGGTGAGGAACTCCCCGTGCACCAGCTCGGCCTTGCCCAGGCGTGACATCCGCGACCCGGAGTCCTCCAGCCCCAGCACCAGACCTCCACAGATCTGCCCGTGCGCCCGGGTCAGCTCCTCCGCGGTGATGCCACCGGAAGCAATCTCGTCCAGCCCGGCGCCGAGCAGACCGATCACCTCCTCGACCTTGGCCGGTGCGCACCCGGCGTACAGGCCGAAGTAGCCTGAGTCGGAGTAGCCGGTGGCGAAGGAGTACACCGCATAGGCCAGGCCCCGGTGCTCCCGGATCTCCTGGAACAGCCGGCTGCTCATGCCGCCGCCGAGCACCGCGTTGAGTACGGCCATCACGTGCCGCCGGAGGTCCGTGGCGGTCAGCCCGAGGGTGCCGATGATGATGTTGGCCTGCTCGGTGCGGCGGGCCACCATCAGCGGTTCGCCGGCCGGTGAGCCCCTCAGCGCCATCGCGCCGGTCTGCCGACGCGGCCGGGGTGAGCGGTCCGCCGGCCGGGGCCACTGCGAGCGGGCGAGCTCGGCCTCCACCCGGGCGCACAGCAGGTCGTGGTCGATGCCGCCGGCGGCGGTCACCACCAGCGCGGCAGAGTCGTAGTGCCGGGCGTAGTGGGCCGCGATCTGCTCGCGGTCGATCGCGCCGATGGTCTCCGGGGTGCCGCCGATCGGGCGGCCCAGCGGATGCCCGGCCATCACCTGCTCGACGAACCGCTCGTGCGCAACGTCGCTCGGGTCGTCGTCGTTCATGGCGAGCTCCTCGAGGATCACCCCGCGCTCGCTCTCCACGTCCTCGAGGTCGAGGCGGGCCGAGGTGACCATGTCGAGCAGGACGTCGACCGCGAGGTCGAGGTCGTCGTCCAGCACCCGCGCGTAGTAGCAGGTGTGCTCCTTGCCGGTGACGGCGTTCGACTCACCGCCGACGCCGTCCAGCGCGGTGGCGATGTCCATCGCCGAGCGCCGGTCGGTGCCCTTGAACAGCAGGTGCTCCAGGAAGTGGGTGGACCCGTGGTGGCCGTCGGCCTCGTCCCGCGAGCCGACCCCCACCCAGCACCCCACGGTCGCCGAGCGCAGGCCGGGCATGGCCTCGCTCAGGACCCGAACGCCCCCGGGCAGGACGCTGCGACGCACGAGTGCGCCGTCGTCCTGCCCGGCGAGCGTCTGCTCAGCCGGCCCGCTGGGGGCCAGTGGCAGTGGGATCCCCGGCACGTCAGGCGTTCGCGCCCGCGGGCTCGGCAGCGGCGTCCGCGCCCTCGCCCCTCGCCCTCGGCGAGAACCGGGATCAGGGACAGCTTGCCGCGCGGGTCGATCTCGGCGATCTCGACCTGGACCTTCTGGCCCACGCCCAGCACGTCCTCGACGTTCTCCACCCGGCGCCCACCGACCATCTTGCGGATCTGCGAGATGTGCAGCAGGCCGTCCTTGCCCGGAACCAGGGAGATGAACGCGCCGAAGGTCGTGGTCTTCACCACGGTGCCCATGTAGCGCTCGCCCACCTCGGGCATGGTCGGGTTGGCGATCGCGTTGACCGCGGCCCGGGCCGCCTCGGCCGAGGGGCCGTCGGTGGCGCCGATGTAGACCGTGCCGTCGTCCTCGATCGAGATGTCGGCGCCAGTGTCCTCCTGGATCTGATTGATCATCTTGCCCTTCGGGCCGATGACCTCGCCGATCTTGTCGATCGGGACCTTGACCGTGATCACCCGCGGGGCGTACCGCGACATCTCGTCCGGGCCGTCGATGGCCTCCGCCATCACGTCCAGGATGTGCAGCCGGGCCTCACGGGCCTGGGTCAGCGCCGACGCCAGCACCGAGGCGGGGATGCCGTCGAGCTTGGTGTCCAGCTGGATCGCGGTCACGAACTCCTTGGTGCCGGCGACCTTGAAGTCCATGTCGCCGAAGGCGTCCTCGGCGCCGAGGATGTCGGTCAGCGCCGCGTACTCGGTCTTCCCGTCCACCGTGTCCGACACCAGACCCATGGCGATGCCGGCCACCGGGGCGCGCAGCGGCACACCGGCGTTCAGCAGCGACAGGGTGGAGGCGCAGACCGAGCCCATCGACGTCGAGCCGTTCGAGCTCAGCGCCTCGGAGACCTGGCGGATGGCGTAGGGGAACTCCTCCCGCGAGGGCAGCACCGGCATCAGGGCGCGCTCGGCGAGCGCACCGTGGCCGATCTCGCGCCGCTTGGGCGAGCCCACCCGGCCGGTCTCGCCGGTGGAGTAGGGCGGGAAGTTGTAGTTGTGCATGTAGCGCTTGCGGGTCTCCGGGGAGAGCGTGTCCATCTGCTGTTCCATGCGCAGCATGTTCAGCGTCGTGACGCCCAGGATCTGGGTCTCGCCGCGCTCGAAGAGGGCCGAGCCGTGCACCCGCGGCAGCAGGTCGACCTCGGCGGACAGCTGACGGATGTCGGCCAGCCCGCGGCCGTCGATCCGCTGCTTGTCCTTGAGGATCCGCTGCCGGACCAGCTTCTTGGTGACCGCGCGGTAGGCCGCGGAGATCTCCTTGTCCCGGCCCTCGAACTCATCGGCCAGCTTGCCCTTGACGGCGTTCTTGATCTCGTCGAGCCGGTCCTCCCGCTCGGACTTGCCGGCGATGGTCAGCGCCACGGCCAGGTCGTCGGTGACCTCGGCGGCGACGGCCTGGTAGGCGTCGTCGGCGTAGTCGGGGAACACCGGGAACTCGCCGGTCGGCTTGGCGGCCTTGGCGGCCACCTCGCGCTGGGCGGCGACCAGGGTGGCGATGAACGGCTTGGCGGCCTCGAGGCCCGCCGCGACGATCTCCTCGGTGGGCGCGCCGGCGCCCTCGCTGATCAGGTGCCAGGCGTTGTCGGTGGCCTCGGCCTCGACCATCATGATCGCGACGTCGTCACCCTCGACCACGCGGCCGGCGACGACCATGTCGAACACGGCCCGCTCCAGCTCGCTGTGCCGCGGGAAAGCGACCCACTGGCCGTCGATCAGGGCGACGCGGACGGCGCCGATCGGGCCGCTGAACGGCAGCCCGGCGAGCTGGGTGGACATCGAGGCGCCGTTGATGGCGACCACGTCGTACAGGTCGTTCGGGTCGAGAGACATGACCGTGACGACGACCTGGACCTCGTTCCGCAGGCCCTTGACGAACGAGGGGCGCAGCGGCCGGTCGATCAGCCGGCAGGTGAGGATGGCGTCGGTGCCCGGGCGGCCCTCGCGGCGGAAGAACGAGCCGGGGATGCGACCCGCGGCGTACATCCGCTCCTCGACGTCGACGGTCAGCGGGAAGAAGTCGAAGTGGTCCTTGGGCTGCTTGCCCGCGGACGTGGCCGACAGCAGGACGGTGTCGCCGTCCAGGGTGACCACGGCCGCACCGGCGGCCTGGCGAGCCAGACGACCGGTCTCGAACCGGATGATGCGCTTGCCGAACCCGCCGTTGTCGATGACGGCTTCGGCGGTGGTGATCTCAGGACCCTCCATAAGGGTTCCCCTCCGTGTGGTGTCGGCGGAGTGGCGGGTCCGGTCTTCGATCGAGGCCTACGGGTGTCCCGGCGCCAGGCGCCGCACTCCCGGGGGCCACTACCGAGGACCGGAACGCTTGATGCGGCCCGACCACTCTCGCGTGGTGTGCATGACGAAACGAACGAGAGCCGCGGCCCTGATCAGGACCGCGGCTCGTGGATCATCGACGCAGGCCGAGCCGCTCGATGAGCGTGCGGTAGCGCGTGATGTCCGTGCGCTGCAGGTACTGCAGCAGGCGGCGGCGCTGACCCACGAGGATCAGCAGGCCGCGGCGACTGTGGTGGTCGTGCTTGTGCTCCTTGAGGTGCTCCGTGAGGTCCTTGATGCGGTGCGTGAGCATCGCGACCTGGACCTCGGGAGAACCGGTGTCGTTCTCGCCCGTCGCGTACTCGGACATGATCTTCTGCTTGGTGGCGGCGTCGAGTGCCACTGTGCTCCCCATCCTGGTCGTTGCGCGGCGCACCGGGGCACGTTCACCCGGGCTCTCTGGTTCCGCGGCCGTTCTGACGGCACGGTCACGGTATCAGTGCCCCTGGTCACCCGCCGAATCCGGCTCGCTCGCGCCCGTCTGCTGGACGGCCCGGTAGACCGCTCGCACTCCGACCGCGCGTTCCAGCTCGTCGTCCAGCTCGGCGAAGAACTGCTCGCGGTAGTTGGCGTCACTCACTGCGTAGACGGTGAAGTAGAGCCCGGCGAGGGCGGAGAGGAACACCGCGACCTGGAACAGCTCGTTCGGGATCGGCAACTCGAGCGGCACGCCCCACAGCTGGATCGCGGTCGGCGGATGGCCGACCCACGCCTCGACCACCTCGTCCGAGATCGCCGACCGTCGATCTGGCACCTCCTCCTGCTGCGACCGGCGGTCGCCCGCGGGTCCTCGGGCAATCCCCGCAGCCCCGTCCCTGTCCCAGGACGGGGCTCCCACCCCCTATAGCGCGGTGGGGGCGAGCAAAGGTAAACGCGGTCCGCGGACGACGTCGGAGGGCGCTGCGCGAGGTGACCACGGCCCGGCGTACGAGAGCGGCGCGAGGTCGCGCTGGGTGTCCTGGTTCATGCCCGGTCCGGAGCCGCGACGCCCAGCGCCGTCCGGCACTGCTCGACGTCCTGGCGCATCTGGGCGATCAGCGGGTCGATCCCCTCGAAGCGCAGGGTGGGCCGCAGCCGCCGGACGAACTCCACGGCCACCTGCCGGTCGTACAACTCGAGATCGTCACGGTCGAGCACATAGGACTCCACCCGCCGCTGATGCCCGTCGAAGGTGGGGTTGGTACCGATCGAGATCGCCGCCGGCAGCCGCCGCGCGACATCATGCTCAGGCAGCTCCAGCTGCACCAGCCACCCCGCGTAGACCCCGTCCGCCGGCACCAGCCCGAGCGAGTCCTGCGACATGTTCGCGGTCGGGTAGCCCAGCTGACGACCCCGATGGTCGCCGTGCACCACGATCCCGGACACCCGGTGCAGCCGGCCCAGCACCGTCGCCGCGGCGGCGACATCCCCGGCAGCCAGCAACTCACGCACCCAGGTCGAGGACCAGCGCCGACCGACATGGTCCTGCGCCGCCTCCAGGCCGAGGTCCTCCAGCAGCAGCACCTCGAACCCGTGCCGCTCGCCCAGTGTGCGCAACGTAGTCACGTCACCGCTGTTGCGGTGCCCGAAGCGCATGTCCTGACCGACCACCACCGCCGCCACCCGCAACGCGTCCACCAGCGCCGTCTGCACAAAGTGCTCCGGGCTCCACATGGCCAGCTCGGTGGTGAACCGCATCACCAGAGTGGCGTCCAGCCCGGTCCCGGCAAGCAGCTCCAGCTTGTACCCCAACCCGGTCAGCGCCTGCGGAGCACGCTCGGGGAACAACACCGCCAGCGGGTGCGGGTCGAAGGTGATCGCCACCGCCAGAGCGTCGCGGTGGCGCGCCTCCTTGACCAGGCGGGCCAGGACCGCGCGATGCCCGCGGTGCACACCGTCGAAGTTGCCGATGGTGACCACCGTCGAGGACCCGGCCATCGCCAGATCCTGCGCCGCTTCACTGAGCTCGTTCCATCGCTGCACGGGCCCATGCTGCCAGTCCCGGTCGGCGGGTCGTGCATCGGCGGGCGCGTTCACCCCTGCATGACCAGCAGCGCCCGGCAGGTCGGCCCGGTCTCGGACACGATCGCCACCAGCGCGCCGTCCGGTGCGAACGCGGCGGTGGGCACGTCCCCGGTGCCGCACTTGCCGATCCGTTGCCCGTGGGCCAGCCGGGCGGCCTCATCCTGGGTGAGTTCGCGGGCCGGGAAGGCCGCGCGCGCGGCGTCTTGCACGCTCATCAACTCGCCGTCCGCCGCCAGGTCCTCCAGGGTGCGGGCGGCGCTCTCCGGGTAGGGGCCGACCCGGGTACGGCGCAGCACCGTCAGGTGGCCCCCCACGCCCAGCCCGGCACCCAGGTCACGGGCCAGGGCACGGATGTAGGTACCGGAGGAGCACTCGACGTCGACATCCAGGTCGACCACGACGCTTCCCTCGACCGTGCACCGGCGGATCTGCTCGATGTCGAACCGGGCCACGGTCACCGGGCGCGCCGCCAGGGTGACCTCCTCGCCCGCCCGGACCCGGGCGTAGGCCCGCTTGCCGTCGACCTTGATCGCGCTGACCGCGCTCGGCACCTGCTGGATCGGCCCGGTCAGGTCGCGGACGCCGGCGCGCACCGCCTCGTCGGTGACCGCGGAGGCGTCGGAGCGGGTGAGCACCTCGCCCTCGCTGTCGTCGGTGACGGTGTCAGCGCCGAGCCGGATGGTGGCCCGGTAGGCCTTGTCCACCCCGACCAGGAAGGTGAGCAACCGGGTCGCCCGACCCACGCCCAGCACCAGCACGCCGGTGGCCATCGGGTCGAGGGTGCCGGCGTGGCCGACCTTGCGGGTGTCGGTGATCCGGCGCACCCGGGCCACGACGTCGTGCGAGGTCAGCCCCGCGGGCTTGTCGACGACGGCCAGGCCGTCGCGGCTCACGACGACTCGACCGACGGTTCGACGTCCTCGTCGTGGCGATAGGGGTCGGGCTCTCCGGCATAGGCCGAGGAGGCCGCCAGCGCCGCCACGTCGGCGTCGTGGGCGGCCGCGGCGCGCAGCAGGTCCTCGATGTGCGCCGCGTTCTCCGGGATCGCGTCGGCCACGAAGTCCAGGGTCGGGGTGAGCCGGATCCCGGTGCGCTTTCCCACCTCGGAGCGCAGCACCCCCTTGGCGCTCTCCAGCGCCGTGGCGGAGGCCTCCTGCTCGGCGGCATCGCCGAGCACGGTGTAGAAGACCGTCGCGTGCTGCAGATCCCCGGTCACCGTGGTGTCGGTGACCGTGATGAACCCGAGTCGGGGGTCCTTGATCCTCTTCTCGAGCGCCTCGGCGACGATCTCGTGGATCCGGTCGGCCAACTTACGCGCGCGTGCCGTATCAGCCATGGCTCGACGGTACCCGTTCCCTCGTCATCACTCGTCCTCGTCGTCCCAGACCCGCAGCCGGGCGCCGAGCAGTTCCAGTTCGGGACGCCCTGCCACCAGGCGCTCGCACGAGGCGAGCACCTGGTGGCAGTGGCCCGGGTCGGCCGCGACCAGGGAGACCCCGACCTCACACCGCCGGTGCACGTTCGTGTCTCCGGTCTCGGCCGCGCTGACCTCGAACCGCCGCCGCAGCTCGGCCACGATCGGCCGCACCAGCGAGCGCTTCTCCTTCAGCGAACCGACGTCACCGAACAACAGGTCGAACCGCGCAGACCCTACGTACGTGGCTTCTCCCGCATCTCGAAGGTCTCGATCACGTCGTCCACCCGGAGGTCGTTGAACGACCCCAGGCCGATGCCGCACTCGTAACCGTCGCGCACCTCGGTGGCGTCGTCCTTGAACCGCTTGAGCGACTCGATCTGCAGGTTGTCGCCGATCACGACGCCGTCGCGCAACACGCGGGCCTTGGAGTTGCGACGGATCTCCCCGGTACGCACCAGACAGCCGGCGATGTTGCCGAACTTGCTGGACCGGAAGATCTCACGCACCTCGGCCGTGCCGAGCTGCGCCTCCTCGTACTCCGGCTTGAGCATGCCCTTGAGCGCCGCCTCGACGTCGTCGAGCGCCTGGTAGATGACCGAGTAGAAGCGCAGGTCCACGCCCTCACGGTCGGCCAGTTCGGCCACCCGCTCCGCCGGGCGGACGTTGAACCCGATGATCACGGCGTTGTCGACCGTGGCCAGGTTCACGTCGTTCTGCGTGATCGCGCCGACCCCGCGGTGGATCACCTGGAGCTGCACCTGCTCGTCGACCACGATCTTGAGCAGGGCGTCCTCCAGGGCCTCCACCGAACCGGAGACGTCGCCCTTGAGGATCAGGTTGAGGGTTTGCACCTTGCCCTGCTCCAGGGCCTTGGTGAAGTCCTCCAGGCTGATCCGCTTGCGGCGGCGGGCCAGGTTGGCGGCCCGTTCCACGGCCTCACGCTTCTCGGCGATCTGACGTGCGGTGCGGTCGTCCGGCGCCACGATGAACGTGTCACCGGCGCGAGGCACCGAGGTGAGACCGAGCACCTGCACGGGGCGCGACGGCAGGGCGACGTCCATCGCCTCGCCGTTCTCGTCCAGCATCGCCCGGACCCGGCCGTAGGCGGTGCCGCAGACGATGGAGTCGCCGACCGCCAGGGTGCCGGACTGGACCAGGACCGTGGCCAGCGGGCCGCGTCCCTTGTCCAGGCTGGCCTCGATGGCCACACCGCGGGCGTCCTTGTCCGGGTTGGCGCGCAGGTCGAGCGCGGCGTCCGCGGTGAGCAGCACGGCTTCGAGCAGCGCATCGATGTTCAGCCGCTGCTTGGCCGACACGTCGACGAACATCGTGTCGCCGCCGTACTCCTCGGCCACCAGGTTGTACTCGGTGAGCTGCTGGCGGATCTTGTCGGGGTTGGCCCCCTCCTTGTCCACCTTGTTCACCGCGACCACGATCGGCACGCCGGCGGCCTGGGCGTGGTTGAGCGCCTCGATCGTCTGCGGCATCACGCCGTCGTCGGCGGCGACCACCAGGACCGCGATGTCAGTGACCTTCGCGCCACGTGCACGCATGGCGGTGAACGCCTCATGACCGGGGGTGTCGATGAAGGTCAGCGCCCGGTTGACGCCCTCGTGCTCGAAGTGCACCTGGTAGGCACCGATGTGCTGGGTGATGCCACCGGCCTCGCCGGCGACCACGTTCGCGTGCCGGATCGCGTCCAGCATCTTGGTCTTTCCGTGGTCGACGTGACCCATGACGGTGACCACCGGCGGGCGCGGCTCGAGGAACTCCTCGTCGCCCTCGGCCTCACCCTCGATGTCGATGTCGAAGGTGCCGAGCAGCTCGCGGTCCTCGTCCTCGGGCGAGACCACCTGGATGTCGTAACCCAACTCGGACCCGAGCAGTCGGAAGGTGTCCTCGTCGAGGGACTGCGTGGCCGTGGCCAGCTCGCCCAGGTGGATCAGGATCGCCACCAGGCCGGCCGGGTTCGCGTTGATCTTGTCTGCGAAGTCGGTCAGCGAGGCCCCGCGGCGCAGCCGGACGATCGTCGAGCCATCGCCGCGCGGGATCGCCACGCCACCCGACATCGGCGCCTGCATGTTGTCGAACTCCTGGCGCTTCTGCCGCTTGGACTTCTTGACCCGGCCCGGGCGACCGCCGCGGCCGAAGGCACCCTGGGTGCCACCGCGCCCGCCGGAGCCCTTGCCGAAGCCACGCCCACCGGCCGGTCCACCGGGACCGCCCGGGCCACCGGGGCCACCAGGACCGCCACCACCACCGGGCCGGCCGGCGAATCCGCCGCCGCCACCGCCCGGGCGACCGGCACCGGGGCCACCGCGGCCAGGGGCACCGGTACGGCCGCCTCCGCCGCCACCGGGCCCTCCCGGGCCCGGACGACCGACCGCCGAACGGCCCGGCATCATGCCGGGGTTCGGGCGCGGACCGCCGGAGGGGGGGCGAGGGCCGGCCGGGCGCGGACCGCCGGGACGATCCGTGGTACCTGCGGCGCCGCTCGAGCCGGCCGGAGCGCTGGGACCGCCCGGAGCGGCACCGCGGTTGCCGCCGGGGCGCGGCATGCCCTGGCTGGAGGCGAACGGATTGTTCCCCGGGCGCGGTCCGCCGCCGGGACGCGGCATGCCCTGGCTCGGGGCGAACGGGTTGTTCCCCGGACGGGCCGGAGCCGGAGTCTGCGGGCGTGCCGCGGGGCCGGGCCGTGGGCCTGCCGGACGGGCCGGAGCAGCCGGAGCGGCGGCGGGTGCCTCCGGCGCTACGGGTGCCGCAGGAGGGGCCGGCGCGACCGGAGCCGGGGCAGCGGCCGCGGGGGCCGCCGGAACAGGAGCAGCCGGGGCGGCGGGAGCCGCGGGTGCCGACGGCACGGCCGAGGCGGCCGGTGCCCGGACGGGCGCCGGAGCCGGCACCACCAGGGGGGCCGGGCTCGGTGCCGTGGCCGATTCGGGCAACGACGGTGCCGGAGCCGGAACCGGGCGGGTGGGCCGAGCACCGGGCTTGGCCGGAGCGGGAGCAGCCACCGGGGGGGCCGACGTGCTGGAGGCGAACTGCTCGCGCAGCTTGCGCACCACCGGAGGCTCAACGGTCGAGGATGCCGACCGGACGAATTCGCCAAGCTCCTGGAGCTTGGTCATCACAACTTTGCTTTCGACCCCGAGCTCTTTCGCGAGCTCGTAGACCCGGACCTTTGCCACATCTCTCCTGTCTCGGTCCGAGCCAGGACAGGCGCGGACCGTCTTTACGGCTGGGCGGTACTCATCGCTGGGTACTCATCGGGTGCTCATCGATTTCTGACCCGCTTCCGGCTGGACGGTGGAACTTGCTGTCAGGTGGTGCGTGTTCACGTACTGCCGCAACGGCGCCGGATCCAGCGGCCCACTGCGGCGCAGGGCCCGCGGGAACGCCGTACGGCGTTCGGCGACGTCGAGACACCTCGGGTCGAGGTGCAGCCATGCGCCTCGACCAGGGCGGCGGCGGCGCGGATCAGGGGTGACGGACCAGAGCCCGTCGACCTCACCCGCAGTCACTCGCAACAGGACGGACCGGTCAGCACGTCTCCGACAACCCACACAGGTGCGCTGCGGTTCGGTGCTTGCGGCCTCCGTCAGTCTAGCGCGCTTCACCGCTCACCCCTGTTCACCACTACCTCGACCGGCTCAGCCCGGCGTCTCGGTGGGCACGTCCGGACGGATGTCTATCCGCCATCCGGTGAGCTTGGCCGCCAGCCGGGCGTTCTGCCCCTCCTTGCCGATCGCCAGGGAGAGTTGGTAATCGGGCACCACGACCCGGGCCGAGCGAGTGGCCTCGTCGACCACCTCCACCGAGGTGACCTTGGCCGGCGACAGCGCGGCCGCCACATAGCCGGCCGGGTCCTCGTTGTAGTCGATGATGTCGATCTTCTCGCCGTGCAGCTCGGAGACCACGGCCCGCACCCGTGCCCCCAGCGGACCGATGCACGAACCCTTGGCGTTCACCCCGGCCACCGTGGACCGCACCGCAATCTTGGTCCGATGCCCCGCCTCGCGGGCCAGCCCGACAATCTCCACCGTGCCGTCGGCCACCTCGGGCACCTCGAGCGCGAACAGCTTGCGCACCAGGTTGGGGTGGGTCCGGGAGACCTGGATCGAGGGCCCCTTGGCCCCCTTGCGCACGGCCACCACGTAGCAGCGCAACCGGCTGCCGTGCGTGTAGTCCTCCCCCGGCACCTGCTCGGCCGGCGGCAGCACGGCCTCGACCGAGCCGAGGTCCACGTGCACCATCCGCGGGTCGGTGCTCTGCTGCACCAGGCCGGAGACGATGTCGCCCTCGCGGCCCAGGAACTCCCCGAGCACCTGCTCGTCCTCGGCGTCGCGCAGCCGCTGCAGGATCGTCTGCCGGGCGGTGGTCGCCGCGATCCGGCCGAATCCCTCGGGCGTGTCATCCCATTCGCGCACCAGGTGGCCTGCGGCGTCGACCTCGCGGGCCCAGACCACGACGTGGCCGGTGGCGCGGTCGAGTACGACCCGGGCGTCCGCCTCGGCGCCCTCGGTGCGGTGGTAGGCCAGCAGCATCGCCTGCTCGATGGTGCGCACCAGCACATCGAACGGGATCTCCTTCTCCCGTTCGATGTCCCTCAGTGCCGCAAGATCGATGTCCATCAGTCGCTCTCCTGCCCCACGGCGCCGAACTCCACCTGGACGGCGCCGCGCTCGACCCGGCTCCAGGCCAGGCGGTGCGGCGGGCCGCCGGGGCTGCCGGCCAGCTCCAAGCCGTCGTCGCCCACCGCGGTCAGCCGGCCGGTGACGGTGCCGCCGTCGGTCAGGCGCACCTCCACCAGACGCTGGCGGGCCCGCGACCAGTGCCTCAGCTCGGTGAGCGGGCGGCCCACCCCGGGCGAGGTGACCTCCAGCGTGTAGGGGGCCTGACCCAGTACCGGGCTGACGTCGAGCGCCTCCGACACCGCGTGCGAGGCCTGGGAGACCGCTTCCAGGGGGACGCCGCCGAGCTGATCCGCCGGCAGGTCGACCACGATCTTGACCACCCGGCGCCGTCCGGCGCTGGTGATCGACACGTCTTCCAGGACCAAGCCCGTCCCGGCCAGTGCGGCACCGGCAAGCTCTCGTAGGCCGTCCACCTGCGACGCCGCCATCAATGCCCTCCTCGATTGTTCGTTCAGCCTACCGGCGCCATCGGCCCCGCGGCGCCGTGAAAGGATCCCCGCTGTGAGCAGCCGGCGCACCGTTCTGACCGCGGTTGGCCTGGCCTCGGCCGGGGTGCTGACGTCGGCCTGCAGCTCGGACGGGGGTTCCTCTACCCGGACGCCGGGGGGCTCAGCAGGCTCCCTGCGCACCGCAGACGCCACGGAGTCTGCGGAGGCTGCGGCGGTGGCCAGGACCGTCGCGCGCGCCGTCGCCCTGCTGGCCCTGAGTGCACCGGGGGGAACGACCGCTCCCCACGCCCGGATCAGCGCCGATCATCGGGCCCACCTGGTCGCTCTCGGCCGGGTGGGCTCCTCACCGAGGCCAGGCGCATCAAGTCCGGCCACGGCTGCTCAACTCGCCGCGGAGCTGGCCGGCGCCACCGAGGCGCTGGCGGACGTCGTGAGCACCTCACCCGCGGTGGCCGTGCTGCTCACCCGGATCGCCGCCGTCCGCGCCGTGCACGCCGACCTGCTCGCGACCCGGAACCGGCTGGCCGAGCCGGCGCCCGTCTCGGTGCCCTCCCCCACCGGGTCGCTGGATCCGGCCGGGCGGGCGGCGTTGGCGGCACTGATCCGGGGCGAGCACGCGGCCGTGTTCGGCTACGGGGTGATCACCGCCCGGGTCGCGGCCGCCGACCGGGCCCGGATCCGCCGGTGGTGGACCGACCACCAGACCCGCCGGGACCGCTACTCGGCTGCACTGGCGGCGGCCGGCGGCGTCGTCCCGGCGGCACTGCCCGCCTACGAGGTCGGCACCGTGGCCACCCCGGCGGCCGCCATGACGCTGGCCGTCTCGATCGAGCGCGCTCTGCTGACGACGGGGCTGAACGCGCTGGCCCAGGTCGATGGCGCATGGCGCCGCTCGATTGCGGCGGACGCCGTGGAGACCGCCCGCCGCGCCGATCGCCTCGGCGGAGCGCTGCCCGCCCTCCCCGGCGAATGACGATGGAGATCATCGATGCGTGGAAGCGGCTGTGACAGCACCCGTTTCCTCCCTTGTGATCCCCAGTGTCGAGCCCTTGGGTGGGTGACCCGGCCGAGTCGCAGACTGACATCGGCCAAGGCACAGGCAGTCAACGGCTGAGCAGGTCCCAGCCCAGCCGGGTGATCAACGCGGCGACCACCACCAGGAATACCACGCGGACGAACGCATTGCCCCGGGCGATCGCCGTGCGCGCCCCCAGGTAGCCGCCGACCAGGTTCGCCGCGCCCATGGCCAGGCCGACCCGCCACATCGGGGCACCCATCGGCACGAAGACCGCCAGCGCGCCGAGGTTCGTCGCCGCGTTCGTGATCTTGGCGGTGCCGCTGGCGGCGAGGAAGGAGTAGCCCAGCACCGTGACCAGCGCGATCACCAGGAACGACCCGGTGCCCGGGCCGAAGATGCCGTCGTAGAAGCCCAGGCCCGCACCGACGGCGCCGGCCCGCACCAGGTGGCCGCGCCCCTCATGGCGCAACTCGGTGTGACGGCCCAGGTCCGGCCGGGCGACGGTGTAGACAGCGACGCCGATCAGACCGACCAGCACCATGGGACGGAACACCCGGTCGGGCAGCAGGCTGGCGCATGCCGCTCCTCCGGCGGCACCGGCGAGGGCGAAGGCGGCCATGGTGGCCGCGGTGCGCGGGTCGGGGCGGATCCGCCGGGCATAGGTGAGGGAGGAGGTCGCCGTGCCGAAGATGCTGGCCAGCTTGTTGGTGGCCAGGATCTGAGCCGGGGCCGCCGAGGGGAACCCGAGCAGCAACGCCGGCAGCTGGATCAGGCCGCCGCCGCCGACCACGGCATCCACCCAGCCGGCGACCAGCGCCGCCAGGATCAGCAGTGCGAACGGGCCGAGCGCGTCCAGCGGGGCCGCCGGGTCGAGCGGAGTCACCCCGCGAGCCAGCCGTCCACGTGGGCAAGCACGTCGAGCAGCCGGTGAGCGACGCCGTCCGGGTTCACGTCGACCGGAACCTGTTGCGCCGCAGGGATGTCCGAATGGGGGACCAGGATCGCGCGCATGCCGCAGCGCTGCGCGCCGTGCACGTCCTCGTAGGGTCGGTCCCCCACGTAGACGCACCCGGCGGGGTCACTCACCCCGACCGCGGTCATCGCCGCAGCGAAGGCCTCGGGGTGCGGTTTCGCGTGCGCGATCTCGGAGGTGTAGACCGACCCGTCGATCAGGCCGAGGACGCCGTCCCGGGCGAACACCCGCTCGTGGTAGTCCCGCGACCAGATGGTGTTCGACAGGACCCCGACCTTGACCCCTCGGGCGCGCAGACCGGCGAACAGCGGAGTTACGTCCGGGTCGGTGTAGGTGTGCGGCTCCCAGAACTCCTCGTAGGCGGTCAGCGCGGCCTCGTGCCCGGGGTGGTCGGAGGACACCCCGGCCGCGGCCAGCACTTCGGCCAGGTGAGCGCTCGCGCCGCCGGAGCGGATGCGCGCCCAGGCGGCGTCCTCGGCGGCCATGATCCGGGCCGCCAGCTCCTCCGCCGCTCCGGGGTGCTCGGCGAACTCGGCGGCGTATGCACGCCACTGCTCGGCGAGATCGACCGTGTGCCAGGGGGTCAGGGTACCGCCCCAGTCGAAGATCACCGCCTGGACGGCGCCCTTGGTGGTTCCCATCAGGCGCGGATGATGCCGGCGATCGCCTCGGCCGCCGCGGCCGCGCTCGGCGCGGGCACCGCGGTGCGCTCGCCGGTGCGCCGGTCCTTCACCTCGACCGTGCCGTCGGCCAGGCCCTTGCCCACCACCACGATGGTCGGCACCCCGACCAGTTCGGCGTCCTTGAACTTGACCCCGGGCGAGACTCTCATCCGGTCGTCGAAGATCACCCGGACGCCCCCGGCGACCAGGGCGGTGGCCAGCTGCTCGGAGAAGTCGCGCACCGCCTGGTCCTTGCCGGCCGCCACCAGGTGGACGTCGGCCGGGGCCACTTCGCGCGGCCAGACCAGCCCGAACTCGTCGTGGCTGGCCTCGACGATGGCGGCGACGGCGCGGGAGACGCCGATGCCGTAGGAGCCCATGGTCACCGTGACCAGGCGGCTGTTCTCGTCCAGCACCTGCAGGCCGAGGGCCTCGGCGTACTTGCGGCCGAGCTGGAAGATGTGGCCGATCTCGATCCCGCGGGCGGTGGACAACGGCTCCTGGCAGGACGGGCAGGCATCGCCGGCGCGCACCTCGGCGACCTCGATCACGCCGTCACCGGTGAAGTCGCGGCCGGCGACCAGGTCGAAGACGTGCGTGCCCGGCTCGTCGGCCCCGGTCACCCAGGCGCTGCCCGGCACCACCCGCGGGTCGAGCAGGTAACGGATGCCGCTGGCGTTCTTCTCCCCCAGCACCCCGGGCCCGATGTAGCCCTTGACCAGGGCCGGGATGCGGGCGAAGTCCTCCTCGGTGAAGGCGTCGACCTCGGCCGGGGCCACGGCGGCCTCGAGCCGCTTGGGGTCGACTTCGCGATCACCGGGCAGGCCTATGCACAGCGGTTCGCGGGCGCCGTCCGGCATCACCAGGGTGACCACGACGTTCTTGAGCGTGTCGGCGGCGGACCAGGCGCGGCCGTCGCTGCGCGGGTGCAGCTGGTTGGCCACGGCGACCAGGGTGTCGATGGTCGGGGTGTCCGGGGTGGCCTCGGCGTGGGCGGCCGGGATGCCCTCGAAGTCGCGGGCCGGCGGCACAGGGGTGGTGACCGCCTCGACGTTGGCCGCGTAGCCGCAGGAGTTGCAGCGCACGAAGGTGTCCTCGCCGACCTCGGTCGGCTGCAGGAACTCCTCGCTCTTCGATCCGCCCATCGCCCCCGACATCGCCGAGACGATCACGTAGTCCAGGCCGAGCCGGTCGAAGGTCTTCACGTAGGCGTCGCGGTGGCGCTGGTAGGAGCGTTCCAGACCGGCGTCGTCCACGTCGAAGGAGTAGGAGTCCTTCATCACGAATTCGCGCCCGCGCAGGATGCCTGCGCGCGGGCGAGCCTCGTCGCGGTACTTGATCTGGATCTGGTAGATCGACAGCGGCAGGTCCTTGTACGAGGAGTACAGGTCCTTGACCAGGAGGGTGAACATCTCCTCGTGGGTGGGGCCGAGCAGCATGTCGTTGCCCTTGCGGTCCTGCAGCCGGAACAGGTTGGGCCCGTACTCGGTCCAGCGGTTCGTGGCCTCGTAGGGCTCTCGGGGCAGCAGCGCCGGGAAGTGGACCTCCTGGAAGCCGGCCGCGTTCATCTCCTCGCGGACGACGCGCTCGACGTTGCGGTAGACCAGGTAGCCCAGTGGCAGCCAGGAGTAGATGCCCGGCGCGGCGCGGCGGATGTAGCCGGCCCGGACCAGCAGCCGGTGGCTCGGCACCTCGGCATCCGCCGGGTCGTCACGCAGGGTCCGCAGGAACAGGGTCGACATCCTCAGCAGCTCACTCACCCTGGTGAGGATAACGGCCCGGAAACCCTGCTCATGCTCCGCGGGGGTACACGCCAGCGGCGATGAGAGTGTTCTCGTGTGTACCCCCGCGGAGCATGAGCAGGGGTGGAGGGAGGTCAGAACAAGATCGTGGCGAAGGTGCCGACGCGGGTGAAGCCGACCCGTTCGTAGACGTGCACCGCGCGGGTGTTGAACGCGTTGACGTAGAGGGAGGTCACCGGGGCCACCTCGCGCCGGCAGATCTCGGCCACGGCGGCCATCGCCGGCACGGCCAGCCCACGGCCGCGGTAGGCCGGGTTCACCCACACCCCCTGCACCTGCACGGCCTCCGGCGTGATGGACCCCAGTTCGGCCTTGAACACCACCTGAGGGCCGGCCGGTCCGTCGGCCATCCGGACCAGCGACCGCCCCCCGGCCACCAGCGCGCTGACCTGCGAGCGGTAGAGCAGTCCGCCGTCCGCCAGCACCGGGGAGTAGCCGACCTCCTCGGTGAACATGGCGATGCAGGCCGGGGTGACCAGGTCGATCTCGGCCACGCTCGCCCGGCGCACCAAGGGGTCGCTCAGGACCAGCGGCGGGCCGGCCAGAGCCATCAACGGCTGGTCGTCACGGACCTCGCGGACCCCCGGCCAGTGCGGCTGCAGCCGGGCCCACAACTGGCGGACGACGTCCGCCGGGCCGACGATCGAGGAGCACTGCCGCCCGTACCGGCGGGCCCGCGCGGCGAAGGCCTCGATGGCCTCCGGCGTGGCCTGCACCGGCACCAGGTTGGCGCCTGACCAGCAGATCGACACCAGACCGCCCTCGTCGAAGTAACCCCACAGCTCGCCGCCGCCGGCCCGGTTGATGCCGTGCGCCCGCAGCCGGGCCGCGACGAAGACATTGGCCACAGGGTCACGGCGGCACAGCGCCAAGGCCTCGTCCAGATCGACGCGGTCCAGAACCCGCAGTGACGCCCGCAGCACGCGTGCATCCTCTCAGCTCACGGGCCTGCGATCAGCGTTCAGCGCTCGGCGATCAGTCCGAGGCCGGCGGCTCCAGCGCTTCGGCCAGACGCATCGCATGTTCCACCAGGGTCTCCACGATCTGGGACTCGGGCACGGTCGCCACGACCTCGCCCTTGACGAAGATCTGGCCCTTGCCGTTGCCTGAGGCAACGCCGAGATCGGCCTCGCGGGCCTCCCCCGGGCCGTTCACGACGCAGCCCATCACGGCCACCCGCAGCGGCACATCCAGGCCGTCGAGGGCTGCGGTCACCTTCTCGGCCAGGCTGTAGACGTCGACCTGGGCCCGCCCGCAGGAGGGGCACGACACGATCTCCAGCTTGCGGGGGCGCAGGTTCAGCGACTGCAGGATCTGGATGCCGACCTTGACCTCCTCCACGGGAGGTGCCGACAGCGAGACCCTGATGGTGTCGCCGATCCCCTGACTGAGCAAGGCACCGAAGGCCACCGAGGACTTGATCGTGCCCTGGAAGGCCGGGCCGGCCTCGGTCACCCCTAGGTGAAGCGGCCAGTCGCCGCGCTCGGAGAGCAACTCGTAGGCCCGCACCATGACCACCGGGTCATTGTGCTTGACGGAGATCTTGAAGTCGTGGAAGTCGTGATCCTCGAACAGGCTCGCCTCCCAGACCGCGGACTCGACCAGGGCCTCGGGGGTGGCCTTCCCGTACTTGGCCAGCAGCCGCGGGTCGAGCGAACCCGCGTTGACCCCGATCCGGATCGAGACGCCGGCATCCTTGGCGGCGTCCGCGATCTGCTTGATCTGGTCGTCGAACTTGCGGATGTTGCCCGGGTTGACCCGGACGGCGGCACACCCGGCATCGATCGCGGCGAAGACGTACTTGGGCTGGAAGTGGATGTCGGCGATCACCGGAATCTGCGACTTGCGGGCGATGTCGGGCAGCGCCGCGGCATCGTCGCTGCTGGGGCAGGCCACCCGCACGATGTCGCAGCCGGCGGCGGTGAGCTCGGCGATCTGCTGCAGGGTCGCGTCGACGTCGGTGGTCGGCGTAGTGGTCATCGACTGCACGCTGATCGGGGCGTCACCGCCCACGGCCACCTTGCCCACCGCGATCTGGCGGGTCGCCCGGCGGGGGTTCAGCACGGGCGGAGCGGCGGGTGTCCGGTCAGGCGGCGACAGAAGCGGCAGCCCGAGGTTGACCGACATGAAACAGACCTCCAGTAGCTCAGGACCTTCAGGGCGAGCCTACGCGGCGGGCAAGGCGCCAACGACTCGAAGCACCGACGTCGGGCTGTTGGGGCACGGCTGACGTGAACGCACAGCGATGGCCCCAGCGCGACTGAGCGGAATCACGCCCACCCCACGCGGGCACGGCGTGACGTTGTGCCCGCCAGGTGGGCACGGCGTGACGTTGCGCCCGTGTTTGGGGGAGGGAGGGGTCAGCCGCCGAGGCGGACGGGTTTGACGATGTCGGCGTAGATCAGCAGGCCGGACATCACGATCAGAGTCATGCCGACGACGTAGGCCACCGGCAGAGCTCGGGCGATGTCGACCGGGCCGGGGTCGGCCCGGCCAAGCATCCGGGCGACCCGGCGGCGCAGGCCCTCCCACAGCGCTCCCACCACGTGTCCGCCATCCAGTGGCAGCAGCGGGATCAGGTTGAACACGAATAGCGCCAGGTTCAGCGAGGCGACGATCGACAGCCAGACAGCGATCTTGTCGCCCCAGCTGATCGGGTTCGCCGCGGTGCCCTCGATGGACCCGACCTCACCCGCCAGCCGACCGACGCCGACCACGCTGATCGGGCCGTTCGGGTCACGTTCGCCGTCGCCGAAGGCGGCCTGGGCGATGCCCACCATCTTCTCCGGCACCTTCACCACCACCGCCGCGGTCTGCATGACGGCGTTACCGACGATGCCCGGTACAGCGCTGACCGGTTGCGGCGTCGGGCGCGCCTGTGGGGTCACCCCGAGGAAGCCGACCGGTGCGGTGAGGTACGTGCCGTCCTCGCCCTTCACCGGGTTCCCGTCGGAGTCCAGCACATAACGGGTGTCGACCATCGGGGTTGCGGTGAGGGTCAGCCGCTGCCCGCCGCGCTCGACCACCAACTCCACCGGGGTGCCCTTGTTCGCCCGGATCTTGTCGCGCACGTCGTCCCACGTGGCCACCGCGGCGCCCTCGTAGCTCACGATGACGTCGCCGGGCAGCAGCCCGGCCTGCGCCGCGGGCGCCTTCGGGTCGGTGTCCGTACAGGCCCGGGCCGCGGTCGCCGGGTCGGTGGACACCGGGATCACGCACTCCGAGACGGCGCGCACCGTCGTGGTGGTGGTGCTGATGCCGTAGAGGGTGACCAGTCCGGCGAGCAGCACCACGGCGATCAGCAGGTTCATCACCGGGCCGCCGAGCATGATCACCAGTCGCTTGGGCACCGAGCGCTGGTAGAAGAGCCGGTCCGCGTCGCGCGGGGTGATCTCGCGCTGCGCGTCGGAGCGGGCCTGGTCGATCAGCAGCCCGAACCGGCCGGTGCTGTCGGCCCGGGCCGGGCGGCCGGCCGCGGGCGGGAACATGCCCAGCATCCGCACGTACCCGCCGAGCGGGATGGCCTTGAACCCGTACTCGGTCCCCCCGCGCGTGGTGGACCAGACCTTGGGACCGAACCCGATGAAGTACTGCGGGCAGGCCACGCCGAACCGCTTGGCGGGCAGAAGGTGACCCAGTTCGTGCAGGGCGATGGAGAACGGCACACCGATCCCCAGCACGACGAGCCAGCCGAGCAGGTTGCCGATCACGCGTTCCTTCCTGCCGTGGCGCCGTCCAGCACCTCGGCGGCCCGCCGTCGTGCCCACCCGTCAGCGGCGATCACGTCGTCGAGCCCGGCGTCGTCCGGCCCGTGGTGGCCGTCGACGACCGCGGCGATCGTGTCGACGATGTCCAGGAAGCCGATCTTCCCGGCCAGGAACGCCTCCACGCAGATCTCGTTCGCCGCGTTGTACACCGCAGGATACGTTCCCCCGGCCCGGCCCACCCGCCGGGCGAGGCCGATCGCGGGGAACGTGTCGGCGTCGAGCGGGAAGAACTCCCAGCTGGCCGCCGTGGTGATGTCGACCGGGCGGGCCGCTCCGGCCACCCGGTCCGGCCAGCCGAGCCCGAGCGCGATCGGCAGCCGCATGTCCGGCGGCGAGGCCTGCAGGATGCACGAGCCGTCGATGAACTCGACCCACGAGTGCACCATCGACTGCGGGTGCACTACCACCTCGATCCGCTCCAGCGGCACGTCGAAGAGCAGGTGCGCCTCGATCAGCTCCAGGCCCTTGTTCACCAGGGTCGCCGAGTTGGTGGTGATCACCGGTCCCATCGCCCAGGTGGGGTGGGCCAGTGCCTGCTGCGGCGTCACTCCGGTCAGCTCCGCCCGGGTCCGGCCGCGGAACGGCCCTCCGCTGGCGGTCAGCACCAGCCGGGCCACCTCCTCGGCCGACCCCGCCCGCAGGCACTGGGCCAACGCCGAGTGCTCGGAGTCCACCGGCACGATCTGACCCGGGGCGGCCGCCCCGGTCACCAGGCGCCCGCCGATGATCAGCGACTCCTTGTTGGCCAGCGCCAGCGTGCTGCCCGCGGCGAGCGCGGCCAGGGTCGGGCGCAGCCCGATCGCCCCGGTCATCCCGTTCAGCACCACATCGGCGCCGAGCCCGCCCAGGGTGCTCGCGGCGTCCGACCCGACCTCGAGCTCGACCCCGCTCACCCCGCGCTCGGCCAGGGCTGCCCGCAGTGCCGGCTCGGCCTCGGCGTCGGCCACCCCCACCCGGCGGACGCCGAGCGCGGCGACCTGGTCGGCCAGCTCACCGATCCGCCCTCCCCCCGCGGCCAGGGCGACGATCCGGAACCGGTCAGGGGCGGCGCGGACGACCTCGATCGCCTGGGTGCCGATCGACCCGGTCGAGCCGAGCAGGACGACGTCCCGGGTCACAACGCGATGCCGACGTACTTGGTCTCCAGGAACTCCTCGATCCCCTCGGCGCCGCCCTCCCGGCCGAAGCCGGAGTGCTTGACCCCGCCGAACGGGGCCGCCGGGTTGGAGACGATGCCCTGGTTCAGACCGACCATGCCGGTGTCCAGCCCCTCGGCCACCCGGACGGCGCGGCTCAGGTCGCGGGTGTAGGCGTAGGCGACCAGCCCGTACTCACTCGCGTTGGCCAGGGCGAGAGCCTCGTCGTCGGTCGAGAACGTGCTCACTGGAGCCACCGGGCCGAAGATCTCCTCGCGCAGCAGCCGGGCGTCGGCCGGCACGTCGGTCAGCACGGTGGGCGCGTAGAAGTAGCCCTGCTCCCCCACCGTCGAACCACCGGCCAGCACCGTCGCGCCGGCCTGCACGGCGTCGTCCACCAATTCGCTCACCTTGGCCTGCGAGGGGGCGTCGACCAGCGGGCCGACGTCGACGCCGGCGTCGGTGCCGCGCCCCACCGTCAGCGCGCCCATCCGCGCGGCCAACTGGCGGGAGAACGCCTCGGCCACCGACGTGTGCACCAGGAACCGGTTCGCCGCCGTGCACGCCTCGCCCATGTTGCGCATCTTGGCCAGCATCGCGCCGTCCACCGCCGCCTCGACGTCGGCGTCGCCGAAGACCAGGAACGGGGCGTTCCCGCCGAGCTCCATGGAGACCCGCAGCAACTGCTCGGCCGACTGCTCGACCAGGCGCCGGCCGATCTCGGTGGAGCCGGTGAAGGAGAGCTTGCGCAGCCGCGGGTCGCGGATCAGCGGCTCCATCACAGCTCCGCTGTGCGCGGTGGTGACCACGTTGAGCACACCGTCCGGCAGGCCCGCCTCAGTCATGATCTTGGCCAGCGCGTACATCGACAGCGGGGTCTGCGAGGCGGGCTTGACCACCATGGTGCAGCCCGAGGCCACCGCGGGGCCGATCTTGCGGGTGCCCATCGCCAGCGGGAAGTTCCACGGCGTGATGAACAGGCAGGGGCCGACCGGCTGCTTCATGGTCATCAGCCGGGTGGCGCCGTTCGGGGCGACGGAGTAGCGGCCGTTGATGCGCACCGCCTCCTCGGAGAACCAGCGGAAGAACTCCGCCGCGTAGGTGACCTCGCCGCGGGCCTGGTCCAGCGGCTTGCCCATCTCCAGGGTCATGATCAGCGCGAGCTCGTCGGCCCGCTCGCTGATCAGCTCGAACGCGCGGCGAAGGATCTCGCCCCGGTCGCGCGGCGCGGTGGCAGCCCACGAGCTCTGGACGGCGACCGCGGCGTCCAGCGCGGCCCGACCGTCCTCGACGGTCGCGTCGGCGACGTGGGCGATCACCTCGCCGCTGGACGGGTCGTCGACGGCGATCGTCGCGCCGCCCGTGGCCGGGCGCCAGGAGCCCCCGATGAACAGGCCGGTCGGGACTGAGTCGATCACCGTGGTCTCGTGCGCCGACAGCAGGGTGCTCATCGCGATCCTCCAGAGGCGGGTGTGCGTTCTTGAATGGCCCAGTTCGGACCGTACCCTCCGAGCGCCTCCAGGAAGGGCACCGGGTCGAAGGCCTCGGGGCCGAGCACCCCGGTTCCGCTCCAGGTGCCCGCGGCGAGGAGTTCCAGAGCCACCACCGGGTTGACGGCGGTCTGCCAGACCACGCACTGGGAGCCGTACTCGGCCATCGACCAGTCGTTGTCGACCACGTGGTAGAGGTAGACCTCGCGCGGCGCGCCGTCGAGGCCGGTGCCGGTGACCCACAGCCCGGCGCAGGTCTTGCCGTGCATCTGCTCGCCCAGGGTGGCCGGGTCCGGCAGGCAGGCGGCCACCACGTCCCGGGGGCTGACCTGCACTCCCTTGACGTCGACCGGGGCGGTGCGGTCCAGCCCGAGGGTGTGCAGCACGCGCAGGACGCCGATGAAGTCCTCACCCAGGCCGTACTTGAAGGTCACCCGCCGGGCCGTCACCCAGCGCGGCATCAGGAGCACCTCCTCGTGCTCCACATTGACGCACTCCACCGGGCCGATCCCCTCGGGGAAGTCGAACACCTCGGGCTCGCTGAACGGGGCGGTGGTGAACCAGCCCCGGTCCGCCTCCCAGATCACCGGGGGGTTCAGGCACTCCTCGATCGTGGTCCAGATCGAGAAGGACGGCGCGAACTCGTAGCCGTCGACGCTCAGGTTGGCGCCGTCCCGGGTGCCCAGCTCGTCGATCTGCGAGAAGAGGTGGTCGGCCGCGTATCGGGCGAACACGTCGGACAGCCCCGGCTCCACCCCGATCCCCACCAGCGCCAGCCGCCCGGCGTCGCGCCAGGCCTGCTCGGCGGCGAACTGCTCGTCACCCAGCTTGACCCCGCACAGCTCATGCGGTCGCTCCGGGTGCTGGCGGGACAGGCTCATCGCCATGTCGAGGTAGTCGGCGCCGGCCGCGAAGGCACCCTCGAACACCGGCATCACGAATCGCGGGTCGACCGCGTTCAGCACGTGCGTGATCCGGTGCTCGCGGCAGAGTGCAGTCACCTCCTGCGCCCGGGAGGCGTCCAGGGCCGCGGCCACGAACCGGGCGTCTCCGGTGGCCTGCACGGTCGACTCAGCCCGGCGCAGGTCGTAGTCGGCAACCACGGCGTGCTCGAAGAAGTCACGTCGGGCCGCGATCCGCACCGCAGCGCCACCCACTCCGCCAGCGCCGACGATCAAGACCCGCATCAGCAATCTCCCCGGCTTTGTCCGCGAAACCTGTCGCGATCCTAGGCTCCGAGCAACGAATCCGTAACGGAATTGGCCCTAGACAGCAGATATCGAAAGTGCGATCGTTCCGCGAAACAGATGTTCGGACTCTCTACAGCGAGGCGATACATGAGTAGCGACACGGCCGCACCCCTCGGCTTCCCCGAAGTGGCATCGGAGAAGGGGCTCAAGGGCGGCGCCCTCGGCCTGGTCTCCAGCGTCGTCGTCGGGATGGCGTCGACCGCCCCCGCCTACAGCCTGGCGGCGAGCCTGGGCTTCATCGTGGCCAGCGGCGGCGCGATCCTGGCCGGGGTCAAGGCTCCGGCGATCATGCTGCTGGCGTTCATCCCGATGTACTTCATCGCGGTCGCCTACCAGGAGCTCAACAAGGCCGAGCCCGACTGCGGCACCACCTTCACCTGGGCCAGCCGCGCCTTCGGCCCGGTCACCGGATGGCTCGGCGGCTGGGGGATCATCGCTGCCGACGTGATCGTGATGGCGAACCTGGCCCAGGTGGCCGGCGCCTACTCCTTCACCTTCACCGGCGAGGTCGGCTCCCTGCTCGGGCAGGACTGGTCCAGCTTCGCCGAGCTCGCCGACAGCACCCTGTGGGCCACCGTGGCCGGTCTGATCTGGATCGCCGTGATGACCTACATCTGCTTCCGCGGCATCGAGGTCAGCGCGCGGCTCCAGTACGCCCTGCTCGGCATCGAGGTCGTCGTCCTGGTGCTGTTCGCGGTCGTCGCCCTCTACAAGGTCTACACCGGCAACGCGGAGTCCTACTCGCTCACCCCGAGCCTGTCCTGGTTGTGGCCCGGCGGCCTGAGCCTGCGCGAGGTGATCGCGCCGGCCCTGCTGACGGCGTTCTTCATCTACTGGGGCTGGGACACCGCAGTGGCCTGCAACGAGGAGAGCGACGACCCGGGCAAGACCCCCGGCCGCGCCGCGATCATCTCCACCGTGCTCCTGCTCGGCACCTACGCCATGGTCTCCATCGCCGCCGTCGCCTTCGCCGGCGTCGGCACCGAGGGCATCGGCCTGGGCAACCCCGAGAACGCGGGCGACGTGTTCAACGCCATCGGGCCGAACATGTTCGGGGACAGCGCCCTGGGCAAGGTCGGGCTGATCCTGCTGGCCGCCTCGATCCTCACCTCGGCGTCGGCCTCGACCCAGACCACGATCCTGCCCACCGCCCGGACGGCGCTCTCGATGGGCGTGTTCAAGGCCCTTCCCGAGCGTTTCGCGAGGATGCACCCGAAGTACCTGACGCCGACCTGGTCCACGATCGGGATGGGCGTGATCTCCGCGGCCTTCTACCTGCTCTTCACCGTGGTCAGCGTCAACCTGCTCAGCGCCCTGATCGGGTCGATCGGCCTGATGATCGCCTTCTACTACGGTCTGACCGGGTTCGTCTGCGCGTGGTACTACCGCAAGAGCCTGGGCAAGGGAGGCCGCGACATGGCAATGCAGGTGATCATCCCGCTGCTCGGTGGGTTGATCATGCTCGCGACCTTCGGTTACGGACTCAAGCAGTTCCTGCTGCCCGACTGGATCACCGACGACAACGACGAGAACATCACCCTGTTCGGGTTCGGAGCCGTCGGGGTGGTGGGGCTCCTGGCCCTGGCGCTCGGCGCGGTCGCCATGGCAGCACAGTGGGTGTCCGCCCCGGCGTTCTTCCGCGGCGAGACCCTACCGCGGCGTGGGGCGCACGACCTGGTGCTGGCCGGCCACGAGGGTGCAGCCACCGACCTGCACTCGCTGCGCCTGCCCGACTCGGGCCTGCCGGAGATCCTGATCCGGCCGGACCTGTCGAACCTGCCCGAGGGCGCCACGGCGATCGACCCGGTCACCGGCGAGAAGTTCCACCGCGAGGACGGCGAGGCCTGAGCCCTCCCCGCACGGCGACGGCGCCGTCCCCCGGCCAGGGAGGACGGCGCCGTCTCTGCCGTGGTCTACCGCGGCGACACGCCTGTCTCGCGTGAACCGATCACGAACAAGGGGGTGCCAGACGCGGGCTATAGCCCTCGTTTGGCACCCCCTAGTCGGGTGCTGAGCGGATCAGGTGTGCTGGGGGAAGCCCAGGTTGAGGCCGCCGTGGCTCGGGTCGAGCCAGCGCGAGGTGACCACCTTGCCGCGGGTGAAGAAGTGCACGCCCTCGGTGCCGTGGGCGTGGGTGTCGCCGAACAGCGACTTCTTCCAGCCGCCGAAGCTGTAGTACGACATCGGCACCGGGATCGGCACGTTGACCCCGACCATGCCCACCTCGACCTCGTACTGGAAGCGCCGGGCGGCGCCGCCGTCGTTGGTGAAGATGGCCGTGCCGTTGCCGTAGGGGTTGGAGTTGATCAGTTCCAGGCCGGCCTCGTAGCTGGGCACCCGCACCACCGACAGCACCGGGCCGAAGATCTCGTCGGTGTAGACCGACATCTCGGGGGTGACGTTGTCGATCAGCGTCGGGCCGAGGAAGAACCCGTTGCCGTCCGCGTCCGGCACCACATCGCGGCCGTCGACGACCAGGTCGGCCCCGGCGGCGGCGCCGGCCGCCACGTAGGAGGTCACCTTGTCGCAGTGCTCGCGGGTGACCAGCGGGCCCATGTCGCAGCCGCGCCGGCCGTCACCGGTGCGCAGGGTGGCGATTCGCTCCTTGATCTTGGCGACCAGCTCGTCGCCGATCGGGTCCACGGCGATCAGGGCGGAGATGGCCATGCACCGCTCGCCCGCCGAGCCGAACCCGGCGTTGACGGCGGCGTCGGCGGCGAGGTCGAGGTCGGCGTCCGGCAGCACCAGCATGTGGTTCTTGGCGCCGCCCAGGGCCTGCACGCGCTTGCCGTTCCTGGTGCCGTTCTCGTAGACGTACTGCGCGATCGGGGTGGAGCCGACGAAGGAGATCGCCTTGATGTCGGGGTGCTCGAGCAGGCCGTCCACGGCCTCCTTGTCGCCGTGCAGCACGTTGAGGACGCCCGGGGGGAGGCCGGCGTCCAGGAAGGCCTGAGCGATCAGGTTCGCCGCGGTCGGGTCCTTCTCGCTGGGCTTGAGCACGACGGCGTTGCCGGCGGCGATCGCGACCGGCACGAACCACAGCGGCACCATGGACGGGAAGTTGAACGGGGAGATCACCGCGACCACGCCCAGGGGCTGCCGGATCGAGTACACGTCGACCCCGGTGGAGACACCCTCGCTGAATCCGCCCTTGAGCAGATGCGGGATGCCACAGGCGAACTCGACGATCTCCACGCCGCGCTGCACCTCGCCCGCGGCGTCGGAGAGCACCTTGCCGTGCTCGGCGGTGATCGCGGCGGCGATCTGCCCACTGCGCTGGGAGAGCAGCTCGCGGGCGGCGAAGAGCACCTTCTGCCGGGCCGCCAGGGAGGAGGTGCGCCATGCGGTGGCGGCGCTGACGGCCGAGGCCACCACGTGGTCGACGTCGGCCCGGCTGGCCAGGCGCACGCGCGCCTGTTCCTCGCCGGTGGCCGGGTCGTAGACCGGCGCGGTGCGCTCGCCGGAGCCCGTGAAGGACTTGCCGTCGACGAGGTGGAGGATCTCGCGAAGGGAGGAGGGTGGCGTCATGGGACTAGTGTGCCCGATCCGTGGACTTTGTAAAGACAAACTTTTCGAGGCGTCCTAGGAATCGAAGCCGAGCCCGAACCGATCGAGCGTCTTCAGCCACAGATTGCGCCGCCCGCCGCGGGTGTCGGCCGCCGCGATGGACCGCCGGGTGAGCTCGATCCCCGCCCACCGGAACGGCTCCGGGGGGAACGGCAGCGGCCGGGTGCGCACCATCTCCAGCCGGGTGCGCGGGGTGTCCAGCCCCTCAAGCAGCTCCAGCGCCACCCGGGCGGCGAACCGGCTGGCCCCCACGCCGAGCCCGGTGTAGCCCTGAACGGCGCAGACCTTGTCACCACAGGCGCGCTGCCAGAAGGCGGTGAACCGGGTGCAGGTGTCGATCGCCCCGCCCCAGGTATGACTCACCTTGAGCCCGGCGAGCGGCGGGAAGGTCTCGAACAAGTGCGTGGCGAGCAGCCGCTCGGTGCGCTCGCTGCGCGCCCGACGCCCGGACAGGTCACCGCCGAAGTAGTAGAGCGCGTCGAAGCCGCCCCAGACGATCCGGTGATCGGCGGTCATCCGGTAGTAGTGGAACTGGTTCCCGGCGTCGCTCAGCCCCTCGCCGCCGGACCAGCCGATCGATTCCCGCTGCTGTGGCGTCAGCGGCTCGGTGGCCAGCACGTGGTCCCAGACCGGCACCAGGTAGGGCCGCACCCGGTGCAACGGTGAGGGGAAGACGTTGGTGGCCAGCACCACCGTGCGGGCCCGCACTGTGCCGGTGGCGGTGTCCAGCCGGATCCGGTCGCCCTCGTCGGCCAGGTCGAGCACCCGGGTGCGCTCGTGGATGCGCACGCCCTGCCGCTCGGCCACCTCGGCCAGGCCCCAGACCAGCCCGGCCGGGTCGAGGGTGGCGGTGCCCGCCCGGTCGAGCAGGCCACCGAGGTAGGTCGGGGAGTCGACCAGGGCCCGGGTCGCCTCGGCGTCGAGCAGCTCGAGCGTGTCGTCGAGGTGCGCGGCAAGCGCGTGCAGCTCGCGCAGTTCCTCGTTCTGCCAGTCCTGAACGGCGACGGTCAGCTCGCCGGCGCGGGTGAACGAGCAGTCGATCCCGTGCCGGGTGACCGTGTCCTCGATCGCGTCCAGGTTCTCCAGACCCATCCGGTGCAGGGCGGGCAGTTCCCTGGGCCAGCGGGCCAGGCCGTTGCCGAGGCCGTGGGTGAGGCTGGAGGAGCAGAATCCGCCGTTGCGCCCGCTCGCTGCCCAGCCCAGGTCGGCACCTTCGAGCAGCATCGTGGTCCGGGCCGGGAACTGCTCGGCGGCGAGCAGCGCCGCCCACAACCCGCTCAGTCCACCGCCCACGATGGCCAGGTCGACCCAGACGTCGCCGTCCAGCTGCGGACGCCGCTCCGGGCGCAGGTCGGTGTCCAGCCACAGCGGGACGCCCCGCGCGCCGTCCAGAGCATGGGTGGCCGCATCCGTGGCCGCACCGACCGCACTGTCGACCATGACGCACCTCCGAGCGCAACGATAGGGGGACGGGGCCGACCGCGGCGCCCGTCCCCCTGATCGTTACGACCCACCAGGGCCGCTCAGGGTGATCAGCGCGATCAGGCCTGGATGTTGGCCATCACGTGCTTGATCCGGGTGTAGTCCTCCAGCCCGTACATGGACAGGTCCTTGCCGTACCCGGAGTGCTTGAAACCACCGTGCGGCATCTCGGCCACCAGTGGGATGTGGGTGTTGATCCACACGCAGCCGAAGTCGAGCGAGCGCGACATCCGCAGCGCCCGGCCGACGTCGGAGGTCCACACCGAGGAGGCCAGGCCGTAGGGCACGCCGTTGGCCCAGCGCAGCGCCTCGGCCTCGTCGGAGAACCTCTGCACCGTGATCACCGGCCCGAAGATCTCGTTCTGGATCACCTCGTCGTCCTGGTGCACCCCGGAGACGACGGTCGGCTCGACGAAGTAGCCCTCACCCAGCGCGCTGACCCGGTTGCCGCCGGCCGAGACCGTGGCGTGGTCGGGCAGGCGCTCGAGGAAGCCGGTCACCCGGGCCAGCTGGTTGGCGCTGTTGACCGGGCCGAACAGCGCGTCCTCGTCGTCCGGCATCCCGACCTTGCTGCCCCGGGCCTGCTCGGCGAGCGCCGCGACGAAGTCGTCATAGACACCGGGGCCGGCCAGCACCCGGGTGGCCGCGGTGCAGTCCTGCCCGGCGTTGAAGTACCCGGCCACGGCGATCGCCTCGGCGGCGGCGGCGATGTCGGCGTCGTCGAACACGATCACCGGCGCCTTGCCGCCGAGCTCGAGGTGTACCCGCTTGACGTCGCGCGCGGCCGAGGAGGCGACCTCCATGCCGGCCCGGACCGAGCCGGTGATGGCGACCATCTGCGGCGTGGGGTGCTCGACCAGGGCGCGCCCGGTCTCCCGGTCACCGGTGATCACGTTCAGCACACCGGCCGGCACGAACTCCGAGATCACCTCGGCCAGAAGGAGAGTGGTCTCCGGCGTGGTGTCGCTGGGCTTGAGCACCACGGTGTTTCCGGCCGCCAGGGCCGGCCCGATCTTCCAGGCCGCCATCATCATCGGGTAGTTCCACGGCGTCACCTGGCCGATCACCCCGATCGGCTCGCGCCGGATCCACGAGGTGTGCCCGGCCATGTACTCCCCCGCGGCCCGGCCCTCGAGCACCCGGGCCGCACCGGCGAAGAAGCGCAGCTGGTCGCACATCGGCGGGATCTCTTCGCTGGCAGTCAGGGCCAGCGGCTTGCCGGTGTTCTGCGCCTCGAGCGCCACGAACTCCTCGGCCCGCGCCTCGATCGCATCGGCCACCTTCAGCAGGATCTTCTGCCGATCGCTGGGCGTGGTGTCGCGCCAGGTCTCGAACGCCTTGGCGGCAGCGGAGTAGGCAGCGTCGACGTCCGCTGCCGACGAGACCGGCGCCGAGGCGACGACCTGGCCGGTCGAGGGGTGCACCACGTCGCTGCGGGTGTCGGTCTCGGCCTCGCGGTAGGCGCCGTCGATGAAGTTGCGCAGCTGCCTGGGTGCGGACGTGCTCACGGCTTCTCCTCGGTGTGGGGTGACGTCGGGCCGACTCTAGCTTCAAGATGTCAAAATCGGCAGACCTGAGGGCCAATCACCAAGGATTCAATGGGAATGAGGGTGCTCCGGCGACGGAATCGCTTGCCATGCCTGACACCACCAGTCAGGATCAGACGATGACGTCGAAGGCGGGCCGGCCGAGTGCGACCCCCGCGGTACTCGATGAGACCTCCAAACGGATCATCGAGCAACTGCAGGAGGACGGCCGGCGCGCCTACGCCACCATCGGCAAGGCGGTCGGGCTGTCCGAGGCCGCCGTGCGACAGCGGGTGCAGCGGCTGCTGTCGGACGGGGTGATGCAGATCGTCGCCGTCACCGATCCGATGCAGCTCGGCTTCACCCGCCAGGCGATGATCGGGGTGAAGGTCGAGGGCGACATGGTCGCCGTCGCCGACCGGCTCGCCGAGCTGGACGACGTGTCCTACGTCGTGGTCACCGCCGGCTCCTACGACGTTCTCGTCGAGGTGGTCTGCGAGGACGACGACCACCTGCTCGACCTCCTCGTGCAGCAGATCCGCGCGCTGCCGGGGGTTCGCGCCACCGAGACCTTTGTCTACCTCCGCCTGCGCAAGCAGCTCTACAACTGGGGAACCCGATGACCATCTCACCGCAGGCCTTCTCCGAGCCGGGTAAGGACACCCTCGCCGAGTCGGCCCGGGACCACCTCTGGATGCACTTCACCCGGCACTCGAGCTTCGAGAGCGGCGCCGGGCACGTGCCGGTGATCGTGCGCGGCGAGGGCGCCTACATCTGGGACGACCAGGGTCGGCGCTACCTGGACGGGCTGGCCGGGCTGTTCACGGTGCAGGTCGGCCACGGCCGCCAGGAGCTGGCGGACGCCGCCGCCATGCAGGCACGCGAGTTGGCCTTCTTCCCGCTGTGGTCCTACGCCCACCCGCGGGCGATCGAGCTCGCGGAGCGGCTCGCGGCGTCCGCGCCCGGCGACCTCAACCGGGTGTTCTTCACCACCGGCGGCGGCGAGGCCGTCGAGACGGCGTGGAAGCTCGCGAAGCAGTACTGGAAGCTGGTCGGCAAGCCGTTGAAGCACAAGGTCGTCTCGCGAGCGGTGGCCTACCACGGCACCCCGCAGGGCGCGCTGTCCATCACCGGCATCCCGGCGGCCAAGGAGATGTTCGAGCCGCTCGTGCCCGGCGGACTCAAGGTGCCGAACACGAACATCTACCGGGCCGAGGAGCACCACCGCGCCGACCCGAAGGCGTTCGGTCTGTGGGCCGCGAACCGGATCGCCGAGGCCATCGAGTTCGAGGGCCCGGACACCGTCGCGGCGGTCTTCCTCGAGCCGGTGCAGAACTCGGGCGGCTGCTTCCCACCGCCGCCGGGGTACTTCGACCGGGTCCACGAGATCTGCGACTCCTATGACGTCCTGCTCGTCGCCGACGAGACGATCTGCGCCTTCGGCCGGATCGGCGGGATGTTCGCCTCCGAGGACCTCGGCATCAAACCAGACATGATCACCTGCGCCAAGGGGCTCACCAGCGGCTACTCCCCGATCGGCGCGATGATCGCCAGCGACCGGGTCTTCGAGCCGTTCCGGCACGGCACCACCTACTTCCCGCACGGCTACACCTTCGGCGGGCACCCGGTCTCGGCCGCGGTGGCGCTGGCCAACCTGGACATCTTCGACCGCGAGGACCTCTACACCCACGTGCGCACCGAGGGCCCCAACTTCCGGGCCACGCTGGAGAAGCTGCACGATCTGCCGATCGTCGGCGACGTGCGCGGCGAGGGCTTCTTCTACGGGATCGAGCTGGTCAAGGACAAGGCCACCCGGGAGACCTTCGACGACGACGAGAGCGAGCGGCTGCTGCGCGGGTTCTTGTCCAAGGCCCTGTTCGACGCCGGGCTGTACTGCCGCGCCGACGATCGCGGCGACCCAGTGATCCAGCTCGCTCCCCCGCTGATCATCGGGCAGAAGGAGTTCGACGACATCGAGTCGACGCTGCGTTCGGTGCTGACGGAGGCCTGGGCCCGGCTGTGAGCCACGGCTCGCTCTCCCTGTGGCACCAGAGCCTGCTCGACTCGGGTGCGGACGACCTCACCCCCAGAGCCGGGCTGGACGGCGACACCGAGGTCGACGTGTGCATCGTCGGCGCCGGCTACACCGGCCTGTGGACGGCGTACTACCTGTTGGGCGCCGACCCGTCGTTGCGGGTGTTGCTGGTCGAGGCGCAGATCGCCGGGTTCGGGGCGAGCGGACGCAACGGCGGCTGGTGCTCGGCGCTGTTCCCGGCCTCGGTGTCCGCCCTGGCCCGCCGCTACGGCCGGGAGCGGGCGCTCGCGATGCGCAGGGCGATGAACGGCTGCGTCGAGGAGGTCGGGCGGGTCGCCGCCGCAGAGGGCATCGATTGCCACTACCGGCGCGGCGGCACGGTGAGCCTGGCCCGCAGCGCCGTCCAGCTGCGCCGGGCCCGGCAGGCAGTGACGAACGATGCCGGGTTCGACGGCGTGGACGGCGTGGTACTCCTCGACGCCGGGCAGGCCCGCGGCCATCTGGGTGCCACCCAGGTGCTCGGTGGCAGCTACACCCCGCACTGCGCCCGGATCCATCCGGCCCGGCTGGCCCGCGGGCTGGCCGAGGTGGTGGAGCGTCGCGGCGGGCGGATCGCCGAAGGCACCCGCGCCGTGCGGATCGAGGCCGGCCGGGTGGTCACCGACCACGGCACGGTTCGGGCCGCACACGTGGTGCGGGCCACCGAGGCCTGGACCTCGCACCTGCCCGGCTCGCAGAGGGCGGTGATCCCGGTCTACTCATTGATCGTGGCCACCGAACCGCTGCCGGCCTCGTTCTGGGCCGAGGTGGGCCTCGCCCAGGGCCAGACCTTCAACGACGAGCGGCACCTGATCATCTACGGCCAGCGGACGGCGGACGACCGCCTGGTGTTCGGCGGCCGCGGGGCGCCCTACCACCGTGGCTCACGGATCGACCCCGGCTTCGACCGGGACGAGCGGGTGTTCGGATCCCTGCGGGCCACAGCCCGCGAGCTGTTCCCGGCCCTGCCGCTGAGCTCCTTCACCCATGCCTGGGGTGGGCCGTTGGGCATCCCCCGGGACTGGCACGCCGGCGTCGGGCTCGACCGGAGCACCGGGATCGGCTGGGCCGGCGGCTACGTCGGCGACGGGGTGGGCACGGCCAACCTGGCCGGACGCACCCTGGCCGACCTGATCCGCGGCGTCGACTCCGACCTGGTGGCCCTGCCCTGGGTCGGCCACCGCTCTCCGCAGTGGGAGCCTGAACCGCTGCGCTGGCTGGCCGTCAACGCCGGGCTGCGCGCGATGAGCCTGGCCGATGCGGAGGAGCGGCTCACCCGACGGGAGAGCGTCCTGGCCCGCCTGATGGCACCGATGCTCGGCCATTGATCAGCTATTGATCAGCTATTGATCAGCCCCTGACCGGCCACTGACCGGTCGAGTCGCCGCTCCGTCGTCCTTCACCTACCGTGTTGGTCTGTTTAATGGTCAACCGAATCGAGGGGCAGTTCCATGTCCGTTCTCTCCGAAGTGATCGAGGCCAACGCCGCGTACGCCGCCGATTTCGGCGCCAAGGGCGAGCTGGCCCTGCCACCCGCACGCCGGTTCGCCATTCTCACCTGCATGGACGCCAGGCTCGACCCGGCCAAGTACGCCGGGCTGAGCGAGGGCGACGCCCACGTCATCCGCAACGCCGGCGGCCGGGCCAGCGACGACGCGATCCGGTCCCTGGTCATCTCCTACAAGCTGCTCGGCACCCAGGAATGGTTCGTGGTGCACCACACCGACTGCGGCATGGAGTTCTTCACCGACGAGACCATGCGCTCGCTGATGGCCAGCAGCCTGCAGACGGCGGCCCTGGGCGAGAACGGGTTCCACGACGTGGGCACCGGCCCGGGCACCCCTGAGGCCGCCTACGTGGACTGGCTCACGATCAGCGACCCGGTCGGCAGCGTGGTCGCCGACGTCGAGCGGATCAGGGCCAGCCGGATGGTGCCGGGCACGATCCCGATCCACGGCTTCATCTACGACGTGCGCACCGGCCGGTTGGTGGAGGTTCCAGAGGCGACTGCGGCCGGCGCCCGCAGATAGAGCAGGTGCGTCGGGGTGATCACGGCATCGACCGACACGTCGTGGGCCGACTCGGGCACCGGCTCGACCGCCGCGTCGAGCACCTCGGCGTCCGCCACCGCGCACAACACCAGTTCACACGGGCCGATCGCCCGCAGGATCCTGTCGTAGCCGTCCTGGCCGCGGCCGAGCCGTCGGCCGAGCGTGTCCACTGCCAGGCCGGGGACGAGCGTGATCGCCCGCGCATCCTGAGGCAGGCTGGCGTGGCCACGGTCTGCCACCCGGCCGTGCACGGGAGCGCCGGGTAGCGCCACGGTGTCCGGCCGCAGGCTGACCCTGCCCGACCGCGTGATCGTCGGGAGCAGAACCGGAATGCTCCGAGCGGCGAGCGCCACGCGCAGGGGTCCGGTGTCGAGCTGGCCCTCCCGCGTCTCGTAGAGCACGACGTGCCGGACCCAGCGCAGCTGCGGCAGTTCCAGGAACACCTCGCGCAGCCCGAGCGCCGCCGCCCGGCGCTGCTCCTGCGCCCAGTCCCGCTGATCGCCGCGGATCGCGGCCCGCAGCGCCTCCTTGGCGGCACGGACCCGGTAGATCCCGGCCGGTCGGCCGCGCCCGCCCGGACGAGGACTCTCGGGGAACTGCCCATCAGCCATGAGATCACCTCGGCCTCGGACGATGGAATCGGGCGACAATGCCGCCAGAACGGGCACAATCGGGCGTATTTCGCCTATTCCCCACGGTACGCCGGTTCCGACGGGTTTGACCCAGTCATATGCCCCCCGCCGCGCTGCCTGGGCCCGGTAGGCCATCCGGCGGACCCTGCGCCGCCCGCTTGTGTCACGCCGCCGACTGCCGACGGGGACCGGTGATCCGGGAGACGGACCTCCCGAGGCACGTGAGGGGCAGGCCATGACGGCGGAGCGGGCTGAACAGGTCGAGCATCGACCACACCGATCACCCCGGTCGTGGCGTCTGCGCGGGCTGGTCGCCGGCGCCGCTCTGGCCGCGCTGGGCATCGCCTCGGCCCTGCCCGCGGTCGAGGCAGGCATGCCGGTCGCCGCCCCCATCGTGAGTCCGAGCCCCCCGAGCCCCCCCAGTCCCCCGAGCCCTCCGAGTCAGGCGCCGGTAGTGATGGCTCCCCGTATGCCGTCCGGTCTACCGACCGGCATCGAGACGTTGGCCCCCTACCTGGCGCAGGTGTCCTGCGACCCCGCGGCCAAGCCCGGCTCGCTCGCCCTGGGCGATCTGCTGCGAGCCACCTACCCCGGCACCAGCTACAGCGTGGGACGCGACTGCGGCGCCGACGGTATGGCCAGTGAGCACTACGAGGGTCGCGCCGTCGACTGGTTCGTCTCGGTCCGCAACCCGGTGCAGGCCGCACGGGCCACCGCCGTCCTGAACTGGCTGTTCGCCCCCGACGCGGCGGGCAACCGGTACGCCAACGCCCGCCGGCTCGGCGTCATGTACATCATCTGGAACAACAAGATCTGGGGCTCCTACAGCGCCGACCTCGGCTGGCGTGCCTACAGCAACTGTTCCTCCCGCACCGAGCCCGCCGCCGACACCGGCTGCCACCGCGACCACATCCACATCTCGCTGTCCTGGGCCGGGGCGATGAAGCGCACCTCGTTCTGGACGGCGAAGGTCGCGCCGACCGACTACGGCCCCTGCCGCCCTGCCGACCTGAACTGGGCGCCTCCCTACCGCGCGGCCCGCAGCACCGCGTGCCCGCGCCAGCCCGCCGTCGCCGCCCCCGCCGGGGCCTCTGCCACCCTGGCCGCCCTGGTCCGGTACGGGGGCGCCACCGTGTCCTCCGGATCGACCGGGCCCGTCGTGCGCAGCGTGCAACTAGGCCTCGGTCTGGCTGCCGACGGCGGCTACGGTCCACTGACCTCCGGGGCGGTGGCCGCCTTCCAGCGCACCCACGCGATCGCCGCCAGCTCCCGCATGGACGCCGCCACCTGGCGCGCGCTGATCGCCACCCGCGCCGCGAAGGACGCCGCGCCCAGGAGCACGCCGAGTCCGCCGACGACCACGTCGTCGGGCTCTTCGAGCTCATCCAGCCCGCTGCGCAGCTACGCCACCACGACGTTGTCCTACAACAGCCGCGGGGCGGCGGTGACGGCGCTGCAGAAGGCCCTGCGGATCACCCCGGTGAGCGGCTGGTTCGGCCCCGCCACCCGCAGTGCCGTGATCACCTTCCAGAAGGCGCACCGCCTCGATCCGGACGGCGTCGTCGGCCCGGCCACCTGGCGGGCCCTCGGCGCCTGAGACCCCGGGCTAGGCTGCCCCGATGCGCGAGGACCACGAGGGCAGGACCGACGTGGCTCCGGTCCGCGCGGGGGCGGACGGGTGGGTCCTGGGCCGGGCAGGAACGCGCGAGTCCGTGCGCACCTGGGCCAACCTGGTCACGGCGGTGCGCACCGGGATCGCCGTGCCCGTGGCGCTGGCCGCTGCGGTCGAGTCCTCGACCACGCTGCTGGTCGCGGGGTACCTCGTCTACTGGCTCGGCGACATCGCCGACGGCGCCGTCGCCCGATGGCTCGATCAGGAGACCCGGATCGGCGCCGTGCTCGACATCGTCAGTGACCGGGCCTGCGGCGCGCTGCTCGCCGTGGCGCTGGCCACGATCCAGCCCCAGCTGTGGCCGGCGCTGGCGATCTTCCTGCTCCAGTTCATGGTGCTGGACGGCGCGCTGTCACTGTCGTTCCTGTGCTGGCCGATCCTCGGCCCGAACGACTTCCACCTCGTCGACCGGATCGTGTTCCGCTACAACTGGTCCAAGCCGGCCAAGGCGCTGAACACCGCAGGGGTGATCCTCGCCGCGGCCGCCGGGCAGCCGGTGCTGGCGCTGGTGATCGCCGTGGCCCAGGTGGCGGTCAAGGCCTGGTCCACCCGGAGGCTGCTGGCCCTGACCGCCTGAGCACCTGGCCTCAGCTGTGCTGGCGCAGCACCGGGCCGAGCACGTCGAGCACCGAGGCGTCCTCGATGGTGCTGGGCACCACCGGGGTCTTGCCGTCGGCCAGCTCGCGCATGGTCTTGCGCAGGATCTTGCCGGAGCGGGTCTTGGGCAGCGCCCGGACCACGTCGATCTCGCGCAGCGCGGCCACCGCCCCGATCTGCTCGCGAACGGCGGTCACCAGTTCTTTTCGCAGCTGCTCGGGGTCGATCTCCAGACCGGCCTTGAGCACGACGAATCCCCGCGGGACCTGGCCCTTGAGCTGGTCGTGGACCCCGATCACCGCGCACTCGGCCACCGCCGGGTGATGCGACAGCACGGCCTCCATCGAGCCGGTGGAGAGCCGGTGCCCGGCCACATTGATCACGTCGTCGGTGCGGCCCATCACGTAGACATAGCCGTCGGCGTCCTTGAACCCGCCGTCGCCGGTCAGATACCAGCCCGGGAAGGCGCTCATGTAGCTGGACACGTAGCGCTCGTCGTCGTTCCACAGCGTCGGAAGGCACGCCGGCGGTAGAGGCAGCCGGATGCAGATCGCCCCCTCGATGTCCGGACCGTGCACCTCGCCGAACTCGTCGAGCACCTGCACGTCGTACCCCGGCACGGGCACGGACGGCGAGCCGGGCTTGATCGGCATCGGGTCCAGCCCGCGTAGGTTGGCGCAGATCGGCCACCCGGTCTCGGTCTGCCACCAGTTGTCGATCACCGGGACGCCGAGTACCTCGGTGGCCCACTCGTAGGTATCCGGGTCGAGGCGCTCGCCGGCCAGGAACAGCGTGCGCAGACTGGAGATGTCGTAGCGGGCCAGATGTGTGGCCTGCGGGTCCTCCTTCTTGATCGCCCGGAACGCCGTGGGCGCCGTGAACAGCGCGGTGATCTTGTGCTCGGAGATCATGCGCCAGAACGCGCCCGCATCGGGGGTGCCCACCGGCTTGCCCTCGTAGACGACCGTGGTCGCCCCGGCCAGCAGTGGCGCGTAGACGATGTAGGAGTGCCCGACCACCCAGCCCACGTCGCTTGCCGCCCAGAACACCTCACCCGCTTTGACCCCGTACACGTTATCCATCGACCAGTGCAGGGCGACGGCGTGACCGCCGTTGTCGCGCACGATGCCCTTCGGCTTCCCGGTCGTGCCCGAGGTGTAGAGGATGTAGAGCGGGTCGGTGGCGCCGACCGGCACCGCCTCGGCCGGGGCGATCGCCGCCGAGCGCACCGCCTCATCCCAGTCCAGGTCGCGCTCGCCCATCTCGGCGACCACCTGGGGGCGCTGCAGGATGACGCAGTGCTCGGGCTTGGCCGTGGACAGCTCGATCGCGGCGTCCAGCATCGGCTTGTAGGCGATGGTCCGGCTCGGCTCGATGCCGCAGGAGGCCGAGACGATCACCTTCGGGGTGGCGTCGTCGATCCGGATCGCCAGTTCGTTCGGGGCGAAGCCGCCGAACACCACCGAGTGGATCGCGCCGAGGCGGGCGCAGGCCAGCATCGCGATCACGGCCTCGGGCACCATCGGCATGTAGACGACCACCCGGTCGCCCTTCTCCACGCCCAGGCTGCGCAGCACCCCCGCGAACTTGGCCACCCTCTCCAACAGTTCGGCGAAGGTGTAGGTGCGCTGGGTGCCGGTCACCGGCGAGTCGTAGATCAGCGCCGCCTGCTCTCCGCGACCGGCGATCACGTGCCGGTCGAGGGCGTTGTAGCAGGTGTTCAGCACCCCGCCTGAGAACCACTGGTAGAAGGGCGGGTTGTCGTCGTCCAGGACCCGTGTCGGAGGGGTGATCCAGTCGATGCCGGCGGCCGCCTCACCCCAGAAGCTGGTCGGATCCTCGATACTGCGCCGATACGCCGTCGCGTAGACCCCTGCGTCACCCTGCGTCGTCATGCGCGCCATCGTCTCGGGCGGGATCGCTTGCACGGAAGGGCCCAGCGGTGAGGTAACTCACCCGCGCGACGAGCGGAATGTGTGGGAATCCCTCAGACCGCGGCGACCACGAGCAGCTCGACCACTCGGTCCAGGAAGGCGTCTACCGAGGCCTCGCGGTAACCACGGCCCCCGCGCCGGCTCTTGAACACGGCCAGCCGAACGGCGTCCGGGGCCAGCGGACGACCGCTGGCGAAGGCGTCCTCGATCCGCCGGCACAGGTCGTCCACCTGCTCGACGTCGTAGGTCAGTTCGAGCCCGCTACCGCGGGGGAACCGCTGCCCGTCGCTGCGGGCCAGTTGGGCGCGCAGGGACTGCTCCTGGCTGCGCAACTGGGTCTGCCAGCCGCTGGAGCCGGCCCGCTCCTCACCGCGGTGCTTCTCCCGCCGGGCGAACGCGTCCTCGATCCGGTCGAGAGCGGCGTCCACCGCCTCGACGTCGTAGCCCCCTCGGACCAGGTCGAAGCCCACCGTTCGCACGTGCCAGGAGGTCATGGATGCACCGCGCCCGCCGTCCTCATAGGCCGCGCGCGCCCGCGCCAGGAAGGCCTCGACCTGCTCGGCGTCGTAGCCCTTGGCCAGGCGGCTCGCCCGGGGAAACGTGTCGGTCACGGGAGTGATTGTGCCAAACCCTGAGGCGCTGCCGAACCCCCGCGCATCATCCGTTCGGCGCAGCGGGTTCGGAGGCAACCGCGGCGAGCTGTCCGCAGGCCCCGTCGATCTCCTTGCCGCGGGTGTCACGGATCGTCGTCGGGATGCCCGCTGAGCGTAAACGGGACACGAACGTGTCCTGTATGCCCGGATCGCTCGCCGTCCAGCGCGACCCCGGGGTGGGGTTGAGCGGGATCGGATTGACGTGCACCCAGCCCCTGCCCCGCCGGTTCAGTTCCCGGGCGAGCCGCTCGGCGCGCCAGGCCTGGTCATTGACCTCGCGGATCAGCGCGTACTCGATACTCACCCGACGACCAGTGGTGGCGGCGTAGCGCCGGGCGGCGTCCAGCACCTCGGCCACCGGGAAACGGGTGTTGATCGGCACCAGTTCGTCGCGCAGCTCGTCGTCGGGGGCGTGCAGGGACAGCGCCAGGGTGAGTGGCAGGCCCTCGGCCGCGAGTCTGTCCATCGCCGGCACCAGGCCCACCGTGGACACGGTGATCCCCCGCCCGGACAGCCCCAGCCCGACCGGTGGCGGGGCGAGCAGGGCCCGGACGGCGGTGAGCAGGGCCACGTAGTTGGCCAACGGCTCGCCCATTCCCATGAACACCACGTTGCTCACCCGGTCGGGGGCCACGGAGCGGGCGCAGGCCACCACCTGCTCGACGATCTCCCCCGCTGACAGGTTCCGGGTCAGCCCGGCCTGCCCGGTGGCGCAGAACGGGCATCCCATGCCGCAGCCGGCCTGGCTGGAGGCGCAGACGGTGATCCGGTCGGGGTAGCGCATCAGCACGCTCTCGACCAGGGCGCCGTCGAACAGCTTCCAGGCGGTCTTGACCGTAGTGCCGCCGTCGCAGGTCGCCACCCGGGCGGGGGTGAGCAGCCTGGGCAGCAGCACCTCGACCAGACGATCCTTGGACGCCGCGGGCAGGTCGGTCATCTCCGCGGCGTCGACCACCAGCCGCTCGAAGTAGTGCACGGACAGCTGCCGGGCCCGGAAGGCCTTCTCCCCCAGCGCGACGACGGCCTCGGCACGTTCGTCCTCGGTGAGCTCGGCCAGGTGGCGGGGCGGCTTCCTCACGGGGTGGGAACGAGGTACGCCAGCAGCAGGAAGACCGCAGGGGCACTGAGCAGCAACGAGTCGAGCCGGTCCATCATGCCGCCGTGACCGGGCAGCACGCTGCCCATGTCCTTGACCCCCAGGTCGCGTTTGAGCATGGACTCGGACAGGTCACCGAGGGTGGCGGTGACGGCGACCGCGGCCCCGACCGCCGGGCCGGCCCACCAGGGCCCGTCCAGTAGCAGGACGACGCCGGCGGCGGCCACCGCCATGCAGGTCACGGCCGAGCCGACGAAGCCCTCCCAGGACTTCTTCGGGCTGACGCTCGGCGCCATCGGGTGGCGACCGAGCAGCACGCCGGCGGCGTACCCGCCGATGTCGCTGGCCACGGTCACTGCGATGAACACCAGCACCCGCATCGCGCCGTCCGGCTCGGCCAGCATGACGATGGAGAACCCGGCCAGGAACGGCACATAGGCAGCCGTGAACACCCCGGCCGCGATGTCGCGCGCCGCGCCCTCGACGCCGTCGATGATGCGCCACAGCAGCACCCCGAACGCGGTCAGGGTGAAGGCGACCAGGAGGCCTTCCTCACGGGCGACGTAGGCGGAGACGAGCATGCCGAGCGCCCCGACCACCAGCGGGATCACCGGGATCTGGATCCGCTTGGCCGACAGCGCACCGGCCAGCTCCCACACCGCGAGCACCACCGCGGCCGAGACCAGCCCGACGAAGGCCTCCTTGCGGAACAGCAGCGAGGCCAGCACGGCTCCGCCGAGGACCAGGCCGACGCCGATCGCGGCCGGCAGGTTGCGCCCGGCCCGGCCCGGCCGGCCCGACCGCTCAGCGGGCGCTGCGGCGCCCTCCGCCGGGCCGTCCTTGCCGCGGCGGCTGCGTCGCGTCACCGGCTCGGCCCCGGCACGGCGCAGCAGCACGGTCTCGTCCTGGGCCGGCGGCGCCTCGGCGGCGAACGGCTGCGGCGCCGGCGGGGCAGGCCGGGGTGCGGGTGCCCGTTCGGGCTCGAGCTCGGCCGCGAAGGAGACCGGGGGCACGGACAGGATCCGGCGCTGGGTGCCGGTGGAGCCGGCGGTGGTCCGCGAGGCCAGGCGCAGCGCGCCGGTGCGCGGGTCCTCCCCGCGGGGGCGACGGGCACGGGCCGGCGCGAGGTCCTCGCGGGTGACCAGCTCCACCTCGGGCAGGCGCACCTCCGCCGGGCGGGTCAGCGTGGGCAGGCCCATCGGGCGCAGGAGTTCCTCGCGCAGCGCCGGGGGCAGCTGCACGCTGAGCACAGGCTGCGCCGGTGCAGTGGTCTGCGTCATCGGACCACTGCGGCTGCCCTGCCCTGGCTGCTGCGCGGCCTGAGCGGCCTGGGCTGCCAGCGCGGCGCGGCGCTGCCGACGGCTGGGCAGGCCGTCGACCGGGTGGGCTTCCTCGGCGCTCATACCTCGAGCAGCTCGCTCTCCTTGTGCTTGAGCAGTTCGTCGATGGCGTCGACGTGACGCCTGGTCGTCTGCTCGAGCTCCTTCTCGGCCCGGCTGACCTCGTCCTCGCCGGCCTCGCCGTCCTTCTCGATCTTGTCGAGGGTCTCCTTGGCCCGGCGGCGCACGTTGCGGACCGAGACCTTGGCGTCCTCGGCCTTGTGCCGGGCGATCTTGATGTACTCCTTGCGCCGCTCCTCGGTGAGCTGCGGCAGCACGAGCCGGATCACCACGCCGTCGTTGGAGGGGTTGACCCCCAGGTCGGAGTCGCGCAATGCGCGCTCGATCGCGGCCATCGAGCCCCGGTCGTAGGGCGTGACCAGGACGGTTCGGGCCTCAGGGGTCTGGAACGAGGCCAGCTGCTGGAGCGGGGTGGGAGCGCCGTAGTAGTCGACCATGATCTTGCTGAACATCGCCGGATTGGCCCGGCCGGTGCGAATCGCCGCGAAGTCGTCCTTGGCGACGTCGATGGCCTTCTCCATCTTCTCCTCGGCCTCGAGGAGGGTGTCGTCGATCACGGCTGCTCCCTCAGTTCCTTCTCTGCGGTCGTGCCGATCAGCCCGCGGTGACCAGCGTTCCGATCCTCTCACCTCGAACCGCTCGAACAACATTGCCCTCACCCTCCATCCCGAAGACGACCATGGGCATCGAGTTCTCCATGCACAGGGCGAAGGCCGTGGCGTCGGCCACCTTCAGACCCCGGGCGAGAGCCTCGCTGTAGGTGATCTGGTCGAGCTTGGTGGCGGTGGGGTCGATCCGCGGGTCGGCGGTGTAGACGCCGTCGACGCCGTTCTTGCCCATCAGGATCACCTCGCACTTGGCCTCCAGCGCACGCTGGGCAGCCACGGTGTCGGTGGAGAAGAAGGGCATCCCCGCGCCGGCACCGAAGATCACCACGCGGCCCTTCTCCAGGTGCCGGATCGCCCGTCGGGGGATGTAGGGCTCGGCCACCTGACCCATCGTGATGGCGGTCTGGACCCGGGTCTCGATGCCTTCCTTCTCCAGGAAGTCCTGCAGGGCGAGGCAATTCATCACGATGCCGAGCATGCCCATGTAGTCGGCGCGGGCGCGGTCCATGCCGCGCTGCTGCAGCTCGGCGCCGCGGAAGAAGTTGCCGCCGCCGATCACCATGGCGACCTGGACGCCGGATCGCACCGCTTCGGCGACCTCGCGGGCGATCGAGCGGACGACGTCGGGGTCGACCCCGACCTTGCCCCCGCCGAACGCCTCTCCGGAGAGCTTGAGCAGCACCCGGTGGTACCTCACCCGGTGCTCGCCGGCTGGCCCCTCGGCGCCGGTCTGCTCGTCTGCCGCCTGGTCGCTCACTACCGTCTGCCTCCTGCGCCCTGGACCCCTGTGGACGATCCGTGCCACGGATCTGGGAGCAGTCTGCCGCACCCTCGCCCCTACGGGCGACGGCCGTCACCCGCTGAGCGGGTGACGGCCGTCGGGAGAGGCGAACGGGTGAGTCTCAGGCGCCGACCTGGAACCGGGCGAAGGCCTTGGCGGCCACCCCGGCCTCGGTCAGCAGCTGCTGCACCGTCTTGGACTGGTCCTTGGCGAACTTCTGCTCGAGCAGGACGGTGTCCTTGAAGAACGCGTCCACCCTGCCCTCGACGATCTTGGGCAGGGCCTTCTCCGGCTTGCCCTCCTCGCGCGACTTCTCCTCGGCGATATGCCGCTCGGCGGCCACCACGTCGGCCGGGACGGCGTCCCGGGTCAGGTAGGCGGGCTTCATCGCCGCAGCGTGCATGGCGATGTCCCGGCCCACGGCCGAGTCGCCGTCGATGCCGACCAGGACCCCGATCTGCGGCGGCAGGTCGGGGCTGGTGCGGTGCAGGTAGCTCGCCACGTGCGGGGCCTCGAGCCGCGCCACCCGGCGCACCTCGATCTTCTCCCCGATCGTGCCGGTGGCTGCGGTGACCAGGTCGGCCACCGTCTCGCCCGAGGGCAGCGCGCTGGCCAGCAGCGACGCGACGTCCTCGGCCTTGATCGCCACGGCCTGGTCCAGCACGGCTTGGGCAAGCTCCTGGAAGCTGGCGCCCTTGGCCACGAAGTCGGTCTCGCAGTTGACCTCGACCAGGGTGCCCACACCGTCCTCGACGTGCGCGGCCACCAGGCCGTTGGACGCCGACCTGTCCGCCCGCTTCTCGGCGGTGGCCTGGCCCTTGATCCGCAGGAACTCGACCGCCTTGTCGAAGTCGCCGTCGTTCTCCTCCAGCGCCTTCTTGCAGTCCATCATTCCGGCGCCGGTGAGGTCACGCAGCTTCTTGACCTCAGCAGCGCTGATGTTCGCCATGTCGTACTGACTCCTTCGTGATCCTCGTGATCAGGACTGGGTAGCGGTCTCGGCAGCGGCCTCGACGGGGGCCTCAACCACGTCGGCGGGGGCCTCGACGGCAGGCGCCTCGACCTCGGCCGCGGCGTCCGCGACGGGGGCCTCGACCGGAGCAGCATCGGCCGGCACGGCTTCCACCGGAGCGACCTCCACCGGAGCGACCTCCACCGGAGCGGCTCCACCGACGACCTCCCGGGCCGCCTCGACCGGGGCAGCCTCGGAGCCGGCGAGCAGCTCACGCTCCCACTCGGCCAGCGGCTCGTCGCCGACCACGGAGGCCGGAGCGGCCTCATTGCCGCGCGAGCGGGACATCAGACCGTCGGCGACGGCGTCGGCGACCACCCGGGTGAGCAGGGTGACCGAACGGATCGCGTCGTCGTTGCCGGGGATCTTGTAGTCGACCTCGTCGGGGTCGCAGTTGGTGTCCAGGATCGCCACGATCGGGATGTGCAGCTTGCGCGCCTCGTCGACGGCGAGGTGCTCCTTCTTGGTGTCCACGATCCACACCGCGCTGGGCACCTTGGCCATGTCCCGGATGCCGCCGAGGGTCTTGTCCAGCTTGTCCTTCTCGCGGCGCAGGACGAGCAGCTCCTTCTTGGTCATGCCGCTCTTGGCGACGTCCTCGAAGTCGATCTGCTCGAGCTCCTTGAGGCGCTGCAGACGCTTGTGCACGGTCTGGAAGTTGGTGAGCATGCCGCCCAGCCAGCGCTGGTTGACATAGGGCATCCCGACCCGGGCGGCCTGCTCGGCGATGGGCTCCTGAGCCTGCTTCTTGGTGCCGACGAACAGGATCGTGCCGCCGTGCGCGACGGTCTCCTTGATGAAGTCGTAGGCGTTGTCGATGAACAGCAGCGACTGCTGCAGATCGATGATGTAGATGCCGTTGCGCTCGGTGAAGATGAATCGCTTCATCTTCGGGTTCCAGCGCCGGGTCTGGTGTCCGAAGTGGACGCCGCTCTCGAGGAGCTGGCGCATGGTGACGACAGCCATGGGGAGGTACTCCTACTCGGTTCGTTGCGTCGTCCGGGCGGACGGCGCTGCTGGCGCCACGGCGCACCTGAACCGGCTTCTCAGCCGGACCGATCGGTGCGCCCCGCCCCGTACGGGACGGCGAGGTGGCGCGTGAAGTCGGTCGGGCTGACACCTGACCGCGAGCCCATCGTACGTGCGCTGACGGACCGCGACCAAAACGGCTCGTAGGCTGGCTCGATGACACTCCCTTCCGGACGGTGGCAGGCGGTGGCCAGGGCCTCCCGGCTGCTGCGCGAGGACGGCACCCTGGCGGCGACCATCTTCGCCGAGATGTCGGCGCTCGCGGTGCGCACCGGGGCGGTGAACCTGGGCCAGGGCTTCCCGGACACCGACGGCCCGCCGGCCGTGCTGGAGGCGGCCGTGGACGCGATCCGCGGCGGGGCCAACCAGTACCCGCCCGGGCGGGGCATTCCCGAGCTCCGGGCGGCCGTCGCCGCCCACCAGTCGCGGTTCTACGGCCTGGACGTCGACCCGGAACGCGAGGTGCTGATCACCGTCGGGGCCACCGAGGCGATCGCCTCGGCGGTTCTGGCGTTGTGCTCACCGGGCGACGAAGTGATCATGCTGGAGCCGTACTACGACTCCTACGCGGCCACGGTCGAGCTGGCCGGGGCGGTCCGGCGCACGGTTCCGCTGCGCTTCCCCGACTTCGCGCTGGACGTCGAGTCGCTGGCCGCCGCGTTCAGCCCTCGCACCCGGATGCTGCTGCTGAACTCCCCGCACAATCCTACTGGGCGGGTGCTCACCCGGGCCGAGCTGAGCGCGGTGGCCGAGCTCGCCGTCCGGCACGACGTGCTGGTGGTGACCGACGAGGTGTACGAGCACCTGATCTTCGACGGGCTCGAGCACGTGCCGCTGGCCACGCTGCCCGGCATGGCCAAGCGCACGCTGACGATCTCCTCGGCGGGCAAGACCTTCTCGGTGACCGGGTGGAAGGTGGGCTGGATCACCGGGCCCGCGGCACTGATCGACGCGGTGACCACGGTCAAGCAGTTCCTCAGCTATGTCTCGGCCGCCCCGCTGCAACCCGCCGTCGCCTCGGCACTGGCCCTGCCGGACGCGGTCTACACCGAGCTCGCGACGCGGCTGCAGGCAGGCCGCGACCAATTGGTGGCCGGGCTGGGCGCCGCGGGGTTCGCGGTGGCCCCGACGGCCGGCACGTACTTCGTCGTGGCCGACGCCGCACCGCTGGGCTTCGCCGACGGCATGGACTTCTGCCGCCGGCTGCCTGAGCTGGCCGGCGTCGTCGCCGTGCCCGTGCAGGTCTTCCACGACGACCCGGACGCCGCCCGTTCCCTGGTCCGTTTCGCCTTCTGCAAGCGCCCCGACGTGCTGGCCGATGCGACCACCCGCCTGCACCGCCTCACCCGCCACTGACGCTTCCTCCCCCGCCCCTCCCCCCGCGTTGGGCACAACGTCACGCTGGGCCCATCTGGCGGGCACAGTGTCACGCCGTGCCCGCGCGGGGTGGGTGCGACGTCACTCAGTGGCGGCGTCCAGCTCACGCAGCGTGGCTTCGGCTGCAGCGTGCCGGGCGGCCCCGGCCCGGTAGGCGTCGTCGGCCTCGCGCAGGTCCGCCAGCGCCGCGTTCGCCTGGGCCTCGGCGGCGGACAGCTCCGCCCGCAGCGCGCGCACCCGCTCCTCCGCGAGCGTGGCCTCCTGCTGTGCCGTATCGCGCCGAGCCTGGGCGGCGTCCCGCGCTTGGGCCGCCATCCGCAGGTGGCCTTCCGCGCGATCGCGCGCCATCTGGGCGGCTTCCCGCGCCGGCGCCGCCCCTTCGATCACGGCGAGCCGGACGCCGGTGCGGGTTCGCGCCACCGCATCGCCCAGATCCACCTCGCCGAAACCGGAGTAGCTCAGCGCGCGGGTGAGCGTCCCCGACAGCACGGCGTCCGTGGCCTCGGTGCTGGCGAGGGCCGCGACGACGGTGTCGTGGATCTCGTTCAGCACCGCCACGCTCAACCGTTGGCCGACGGCCTCGGCCTCCTCCGCCGCCGCCTGGGCGACCTCCGCCAGCAGCGCGTCACGGCCGGCCCGCTGCTCCTTCAGGGCCGCAGCGTCGAGCCGGGTCTGCGCCGAGCGCAGCCGCTCCCCCACGTCGCGAAGCCGCGTGGCCGCGCCCGGGCGGCGGCGGAGCAGGTGATTGATCGCCCAGGCAGCCACGCTCGGTTTGCGCAGCGCGGCGATCTCCTTGGCCGCGGCGGCGTCCCCGGATGCCTTGGCCGCCTTGGCCAGCGCCGTACGGGTCGGCATGAACTCGGACGGCGCGACGGCGTAGAGCTGATCCGCGGGGGTCTGCGGGTCCTGGTCCACCCGAGCAGGCTAGGCCGTTGCGCATGGAGCTCGTGACGCCGCCCACGATCCGTGCACAGGTGCCTGGCCCCGCCCCGTCGTCCACAGCCGCCACAGGCCTTCTCGCGCCGACAGGTGGGCAGCGGCAGGCTCCGGTCCATGGCCGCTCCCGCCGCACTCGCCGCCGCGCTCCTCCTGTCCGCCGTGACGATGCTGCCCGACGCGGCATCCGGGGGGCCCGCCGCGGCGGTCGACGATGTCCGCCCCGCCGCGGCGGCGCCTTCCGTCCAGGCTCCGGGCACCTTCTGGGACTGGCCGATCTCCCCGAGACCCGCTGTGCTGAAACGGTTTGCCGTCGGTCTCTACCGCTGGTCACCGGGCCACCGCGGCGTCGACCTGGCGGCCGCGCCGGGGGTTGCAGTGCGCGCCGCAGGCAGTGGGGTGGTGGGCTTCGCCGGCCCGCTGGCCGGGCGTGGAGTGGTGGTGATCCTGCACGCCGGCGGCCTTCGCACCACCTATGAACCCGTGCAGTCCGTCGTGCGGCGCGGGCAGCGAATCACCGTCGGACAGCCGATCGGGCGGGTCCAGGCGATCGGCTCGCACTGCGCGGCCACCGCCTGCCTTCATTGGGGTGCGCTGCGGGGGCGGACCTACCTCGACCCACTGCCCCTGGTGGGCCGCAGGCTTCCCCCGGTGCTCCTCCCGTTGAATCGAATGTCCATTAATTGAGACCGATGTATCGAATAATGAACATCTCGGCGTACCGTGACGGGGCAGGACGCACTACGTGCCTGGGCATGCCGAAGCCGTGCTGCGCTCGCACCGGACACGCACCGCCCAGGACTCCGCGGCCTACCTGGTGCCGCACCTGCCGCCCGGCCGAACGCGTGCTCGACGTCGGCTGCGGCCCCGGCTCCATCACCGCCGACCTCGGCGAGCGTGTGGCCCCCGGCACCGTGCCGGCGATCGACCCCTCACCGTCGGTGGTCGAGCAGGCGGCCGCCCACTGCCGAGAACGGGGGCTCGAGAACGTCGAGGTCACCGTGGGCGACGTCCACGCGCTCGACCCGGCCGACGGCCGTTTCGACGTGGTCCACGCCCATCAGGTGCTTCAACACCTGCGCGATCCGGTCGAGCCCCCTGCGTCGCATCGCGCGCGTTGGCGACGCCGGGCGGGCTGATCGTCGTCCGCGACGCCGACTACGCGGCGATGACCTGGTACCCGAACCCGCCCGAACTCGACGAATGGCGCGCGCTCTATCGCCACCTCGCCACCGCGTCGGGTGGCCAACCCGATGCGGGACGGCGCCTGCTCGCGTGGGCTCGCGCAGCAGGGTTCTCCCGGATCACCCCGAGCGCCTCCACCTGGTGCTTCGCCACGGACGGGTCCCGCGCCCAGTGGGGCGGCATGTGGGCCGACCGGATCGTCGACTTCGACATCGCCCGGCAGGCACTGGCCCCCGGCGCCGCGCAACCACAGGACCTGCAGCGCATCCGCGCGGCCTGGCAACGCTGGGCCGAGGACCGCGACGGCTGGTTCGTCATCGTGCACGGCGAACTGATCTGCAGTAGCGACTAACCGTGCTGTGAGCTCATGCTCCGCCGGGGTGCATCTGACATTGTTGTCATCGCCCCCGGCGTGTACCCCCGCGGAGCATGAGCTCGGTTTGGAGGTGCCTGCAGTGACCAGACCCACCCTGCTCACCGGGCGGCTGGTCGCTGCGGCCGGCACCGTGCCCGACGGCGCGCTGGTCATCGACGGGCCGGACATCGTCTACGCCGGACCACGGGAGAGCGTCCCGGTCGGCTACGCCGACGCCGCCCCGCCCGAGCCCTGGCCGAGCGGCGCCACCCTGCTGCCCGGGCTGGTCGACATCCACTGCCACGGTGGGGGTGGGGGCGAGTTCGGGCCCGATCCGGCCGGCGCGCGGACGGCGATCGCCCACCACCGCACCCACGGCAGCACAACCCTGATCGCCAGCACCGTCTCCGCCCCGCCGCCGGTGCTGCGGCAGTCGGTGGCCACCCTGGCCACCCTGGCCGCGGACGACGAACTGGCCGGCATCCACCTGGAGGGTCCGTTCCTGTCCGCTGCCCGTTGCGGCGCCCAGGATCCGAACGCGTTGCGCGACCTGGACGAGCATCTGCTGGGCGTCTGGGTGGCCACGGCGGAGCAGGCCGGGGCCCCCGGCGCCGTCCGCCAGATGACCTGGGCACCCGAACGGTGCCGCGGCGCCGAGGGTGCCGTCGCACTCGGCCGCTGGGGCATCATCCCCGCGCTCGGACACACAGCCACCACCGCCCGCCAGGCCGAGCAGGCCCTGCGCGCGAGCCTGGGCCAGGGCCACGGCACGGGCATCCCGCTGGTCACCCACCTGTTCAACGGCATGCCGCCCCTGCATCACCGCGAGCCCGGCCCGGTGGCTGCGGCGCTGGCCGCCGCCGGGCGCGGCGAGGCCTACCTGGAGCTGATCGGCGACGGCGCACACCTGGCCGCCGAAACGGTCCGCATGGTCTTCGACCTGGTCGGCCCCGGGCAGATCTGCCTGATCACCGACGCGATGTCGGCGGCCGGCCTGCCCGACGGCCACTACACCCTGGGCACGTTGTCGGTGGACGTCACAGCCGGGCAGGCTCGGCTCACCGCGGGCGGCTCACTCGCCGGCGGCACAGCGACCCTGCTCGATGTGGTCCGCTGGAGCGTTCAGGTGGCCGGCGTCCCCCTGGCGGACGCCGTCCGCGCGGCGACCCTCACCCCGGCCGCGGCGCTCGGGCTGGCCCGGGTCGGAGACCTGACCGCCGGGTACCGCGCCGACGTCCTGGTGCTGGACGACGACCTGGGTCTGGTGTCGGTGATGCGCCGCGGCCGCTGGCTCGGGCCGTGACCACTCGCCCGGGGCCTCACCCCGACAGGAGGTCGGCGGCGAGCAGGCCGGCGCCCAGCGATCCGGCCCGATCGCCGAGCCCGGCGGGCACGATCCGCGGGCGGCGCTGGAACGTCAGGGCTGCCTCGACGGCGGCGCGCAGCGGGGTCAGCAGGGTCTCGCCGGCGCCGGCCAGTCCACCGCCGACCAGCACCAGGTCGACCCCGGTGGCGGTGACCATCATCACCACCGCCCGCGCCAACGCCTCGATCGCCTCCGACCACACCTGGGCGGCCGCCGGGTCCCCCGCGCCGGCCCGGGTCACGATCTCCTCGGCCGGCCGCGGAGTGCCGGCGAGCGCGGCGTAACGGCGCTGGATCGCCCAGGCCGAAGCGATCGCCTCCAGACACCCATGGGACCCGCAGCGGCACAGCTGCCCGCCGGGCACCACCACCACGTGGCCGAGCTCACCACTCCAGCCGTCGGCGATCAGGATGTGCCCGTCGATCATCAGGGCACCCGCGATGCCGGTGCCGATCGGCAGGAACAGGGCATGCCGGGCGCCCCGGGCCGCCCCGAGGCGGGTCTCGGCGAGCAGCCCGGCCCGCACGTCATGGCCGACCACGACCGGGATCCCGAGCCGCTCGGCGGCCGGTGCGGTCAGCGGCAGGTCGCGCCAGCCGAGGTTGGCCGAGTAGCGGCCGACGCCGGCCGCCTCGTCGACCATGCCCGGGACGACGATCCCGCACGCCTCGATCCGGGAGGCGGCGGTGTCCGGCCTCACCAGCATCGCTTCGAGGACCTCGGCCACGGTGTCGGCGAAGCGCTGCCCGATCGAGGGTGGCGTGGGCAGCACGACCCTGCCCAGCTCGACCTCACCGGCGAGCAGGACAGCCTTGATCCTGGTCCCGCCGACATCGATGCCGGCGACGACGTTCATGCAGGTCAGCGTAGTCAGGCCGATCCCACGGCGAGTGCCGGGCGGGGCAGCGACTCAGCTGACCTCGGCCAGTTTGGCCCGCAGCTGGATCACGGCCTTGGTGTGCATCTGGCAGATCCGCGATTCGGTCACCCCGAGCACCCGGCCGATCTCGGCCAGGGTCAGCCCCTCGTAGTAGTAGAGGGTGATCACGATCTTCTCCCGCTCGGGGAGCTGATTGATCGCCCGGGAGAGGATGAACTTGGTCTCCTCGGTCTCGAACGCCGTGACCGGGTCCTCTGCCTTGGTGTCTTCGAGGGTGTCCACCAGGGAGAGCTTGTCGCCCTTCTCCCCGCCGACCGTGAGCAGCTCGTCCAGGGCGACCACGTTGACGTAAGAGACCTGGGAGAAGATGGCGTGCAGCTCGGGCAGCGAGATGCCCAGGCGGGCAGCCACTTCCGGCTCACTCGGGCTGCGGTGCAGCTCGGCCTCGAGGGCGGAGTAGGCCCGCTCCACCTCGCGCGCCTTGTACCGGATCGAGCGAGGGATCCAGTCGATCGCGCGCAGCTCGTCGATGATTGCGCCGCGGATGCGGGAGATGGCGTAGGTCTCGAACTTGATCGCCCGCTCGATGTCGAACTTCTCGATCGCGTCGATCAGACCGAAGATGCCGTAGGAGACCAGGTCGGCCTGCTCGATGTTCGGCGGCAGCCCGACTCCGACCCGGCCGGCCACGTATTTCACCAGCGGGGAGTAGTGCAGGATCAGCCGTTCCCTCAGCGCCGAGTCGGCGGCGGACTTGAAGTCCACCCACAGCTGACGCAACGCGGCTTCGTTGGCGGCTACCGGGTCGACCTCTTGCACTCGGACCTCGTCGGCGACCACGAGCCGCCCCCCTTTCCGTTCTCACGCGCGAGGGTGCGCCTGCCGGTGTCCGGCACGGAGCCTCTCCACGGAGACGTGTGTGTAGATCTGTGTCGTTGACAGCGTAGCGTGACCAAGCAACTCCTGTACGCTACGGAGGTCCGCCCCGCCGTCCAGAAGATGGGTTGCCGCCGAATGGCGTAACCCGTGAGGCCCCATCGCCGGGGCACCCTCCACCGCTCCCACCCCGCGGTGGACGACGTCACGCACCTGCCGTGGGTCGACCCGCCCGCCCCTCCGGCCCAGGAACACCGCGGACGAGGCTCGGGCGGAAGGTCCCCCTGGCGCCGTGAGGACCGGCCGGCCGTCGTCCAGCCACGCACGCAGCGCGCCCGCCGCGGGCACGCCGAACGGGACGACCCGCTCCTTGCCGCCCTTGCCCATCACCCGCATGGTGCGCCGGGCGTGATCGAGGTCGCCCAGGTCCAGCCCGGTCAGCTCGCTCACCCGGACGCCGGTCGCGTAGAGCAGCTCGAGCAGCGCCAGGTCCCGCAGCGTGATCGCCCGATCGACCGGATCCACGTCCGGCGTGTCGGCCACCGTCTGCACCTGTGCCGCCGCGGCGTCGAGCATGGCGGTGGCCTGCCCCCGGCGCAGCACCCCCGGCAACGGGCGGCCTGCCTTGGGTGAGCGCAACCGCACCCCGGCGTCCGTGGGCACCCGGCCGGTACGGGCGAGCCACCGGGTGAACGACCGCGCGCTGGCGGCTCGGCGGGCGATGGTGGACCGGGCCAGTCCCTCGGCGCTCATCAGGGCCAACCAGGACCGCAACAGCGCCAGGTCGATCTCGGTCAGGTCGAGCCCGGCAGAGTCGATCTCGGCGGCGTCGGGCCCTACCGAGTTGCGGGAGGCGGCGAAGGTGAGCAGCGCGCGCACATCGGTGAGGTAGGCCCGCCGGGTGTGCGGCGAGCGACCGCGCTCGAGCCCCAGGAAACGGTCGTAGTCGGCCAGCACCGCCTCACTCGCCGTCTCCATCCGCCCACGGTGACCGCCCCGCGCCGCGACCACAAGGCGGCGCGCGGCCCACGCCGACGTCGCCGGCACCGGCACCGGCACCGGCGCCTGGCCGGTCCGACCGGTCCCGATCTCCATCGGATCGGCGAAACTTCTTCTTGATCAGAGCTTCTCGCAGTATCCGCCGCGAGGCAGGTATCACCGCCCGCACCGTCCGGCTCTGTCAGGAAGGCGCCCACACCGTGGGCACGACAGGGAGGAGGTGGCCGTGGTGTCCACCGAGAACATGGCCACAGTGGCCGACGAGGCGGCGGCCAGCACCGATGTCCGCCAGGGGTATCTGTCCGGTCCCGGTTTCACCGACGTACCGGTCCGGTACAGCGTCGTCGAGGGGATCGCGCTCTTCGACGGCTGCATCGACATGGGGCCCGTGCAGGAGGTGGAACGCCACGCCGCGATGGTCGACGCCCAGTTGGCCGCCGCGGCCCAGACCATCACCTCACCGGCGCAGCCCACCGCGACCGGGGCGAACGAACCGGTGGAGCTGGCAGGGATCGGGCTTCCGCCGGACTCGACGTTCCTGTGGACGAACGGGGTGGTCCCGTATGTGATCGACCAGGGGCTGCCGAACCAGCAGCGGGTGCTGGACGCCGTGGCCCACTTCGCGCAGAACAGTCCGATCCGGCTCGTCCCGCGCGGCACCCAGGACAACTACGTGCGGTTCATCAGCAACGGGAACGCCAACTTCTCCTCCTCCCCGATCGGCATGCGGGGCGGGGAGCAGATCATCCGGATCTCCAACGGGGCGACCGCGGGCACCGTCATCCACGAGTGCTGCCACAGCCTGGGCATCCTGCACGAGCAGAGCCGGTGCGACCGGGACTCGTTCGTGACGATCAACTACCAGAACGTGCAGGCCGGGTTCGAGTCGAATTTCGACAAGTTCTGCGCCGGGTTCACCGACTACTTCGAGTACGACTTCGGCTCGATCATGCACTACCCCGCCACGGCCTTCTCGACCAACGGCCAGCCGACCATCGTGCCCCGCGTGGCCGGGGTCACCCTCGGGCAGCGCACCGGGCTGAGCTTCGGCGACCGCCTGACGATCGCCGAGATGTACCGACGATTCGCCGGGTCGGGCCATCACGGAGTCTGGCGCTCGGGCAACGCCGGATACGGCCTCTGGGTCAACGCCACCTGGGAGGACTTCGTCGCCAAGTGGAACGAGTGGGGAGCCCAGGGCCTGCGCCTGATCGACATCACCGTGCGGCAGACCTCGGCCGGCCAGCGCTACTCCGGGGTCTGGACGGCCGGGACCGGCGGCTACGGCCTGTGGGCCAACGCCACCTGGGCCTCCTTCGTGGCCAAGTGGAACGAGTGGGGAGCCCAGGGGCTGCGCCTGGTCGACATGCACGTGCTGCGCGTGGGCGACGAGTTCCGCTACAGCGGGGTGTGGATGCCGGGCACCGGCGGCTATGGGCTGTGGGGCAACGCCTCCTGGGCCTCCTTCGTGGCCAAGTGGAACGAGTGGGGAGCCCAGGGGCTGCGTCTGGTCGACATCAACGCCGTCCGGGTCGGCGGACAGACCCTGTACAGCGGGGTCTGGTTGCCCGGAACAGGGGGCTACGGACTGTGGGGCAACGCCACCTGGGACGGCCTCGTCACCAAGTGGCGCGAGTGGTCCGGTCAGGGCCTGCGCCTGGTCGACGTCAACGCGCACGTCTCGGACGGGCAGACCCGATGGGCGGGGGTCTTCCTGCCCGGTACGGACGGCTACTACCTGTGGGGCAACGCGCCCTGGGAGGGCTTCCGGGCCAAGTGGCAGCAGCTCGGGGCGCAGGGTCTGCGGCTGGTCGACTACGAGTTCACCGCACCGCAGGCGGCCGCCGACCCGGCCCTCGACGCAGCTGGGCTGCCCGTCGCCGTCGCCGAGGACGAGGACGAGGACGGCACGGGCGGCGGGTTCGTGCTGGGCGAGGGCCGGATCCCACGGCCTGCCCCCTCCCCGGAGGATGCCGGTGCGGGCGAAGGCATGCTCGTGCTCGATCCGGCCTCTGTCACGCACGAGGCCACTGAGGTGCCCCAGGGCGCCGGGCAGGGTGCCGTGGTCCTCAACGGCGCGACGCCGGCTGCCGCCGGGGCAGCGCCGGACGACGGCACCGGTCAGGGATCCCTGGTCACCGCCGAACCGGCTCCGGGCACTTCCGGGGACGGCGTGGGTCACCTGGTGACCTCCGGCTGAGCAGTGCGGGCAGTCCGGCGGACCCAGCGTCCGCCGGACTGCCCGGCCAGCTCGAGGGCGGCCAATCGGGCCAGGACCGCTTCCACCGCGCGGGGTTCCAGCCCGGCATGCCGAGCGACCGAGTCCATGCTGGCCGGCGTGCGCACCGGAAGTGCCTCGAACACCCGCCGCTGCTCGGGCCCCAACCCGTCCAGTATCGAAGGCGTCGGCTCGGGGTCGAGGGTCAACTGCTCCCCGATCGGCGCGAGGAGTTCGAGCACCTCTCCGGCGTCGCAGACGCAGACCGCGCCACCCTCGCGCAGCAACCGGTGGCACCCGGCGGACAGGGCGGAGGTGACCGGCCCGGGGCAGGCGCCCAGGGGCCGGCCCAGGCCGAGGGCGTGCCGGGCAGTGTTCTGTGCTCCGGAGCGCCAGGCCGCCTCCACCACCACGGTCCCGGACGTGAGCGCCGCGATCAGCCGGTTGCGTTCCAGGAAGCGCCACCGGGTGGGCGCCGACCCCGGAGGCACCTCGCTGACCAGGCAGCCCACCTCGGCGATCTGCTCGAGCAGGCGCTCGTTGCCACGCGGATAGGCGCGGTCGATCCCGCAGGCCAGCACCGCGACCGTTTCCCCGTCCACCGCCAGCGCGGCCCGGTGCGCCGCAGCGTCGATCCCGTAGGCACCCCCGGACACCGTCGTGTAGCCGGCGTCCGCGCACCCGGTGACGATGGCACCGGCCAGATCGCGCCCGTAGTAGGTGGCGGTCCTGGCGCCGACCACGGCCACCGACCGCCGGCAGGTCTCGGCCAGCGTGAGCGGGCCGCGCACCCACAGACCGAACGGACGCCGCGGCTGCAGATCGTCGAGCCTGGCCGGCCACTGCGCATCACCGGGCACGATCCACTGCCCGCCGAAGCGCTCCAACACCCGCAGATCACGGCGCGGGTCGGTCTGATCCCAGCGGACCCGCCACCGCGCCTGCACCTGGTGGCCGCCTTCGGCCAGATGTCGCAGGGCCACTCCCGCCCCGAACTCGGCGACGTAGTTCCAGGCCTGTTCGTCGCCCGGTTCGGCCAGCCGGCTCCACGCCGCGCGGGCGGTCCGGTCATCCTCCGGGTCGAACCACGCCGGCCACCTCGACCCGCCGTTCACGCCGCCACCCGGCCTTGCCTGCGCAGGATCGCTGCCTGCTCGACGTCGCCGGCGGCGGGGGTGTCGCGACCGGCCAGGTCGGCGAGCGTCCACGCCACCCGCAGCACCCGGTCGTAGCCACGCACGGTGAGCTCCCCGCGATCGAGCAGTCGGTCCGCGCTGCGGGTGCGCCGGGCGGGCAGGCGCCACGCGGAGCGCATCCACGAACCAGGCACCTCTCCGTTGCAGGTCCACGACGTACCGGCCAGCCGCGCCCGTTGGGCCAGCCGGGCCGCTTCCACCCGCAGCCGTACCTCGGCGCTGGGCTCCCCCGGCTCGCGCCGGGCCAGATCGGCGCGGCCGACCGCGTTCACCTCCACCTGCAGATCCATCCGGTCCAACAGCGGGCCGGAGAGCCGGGCCAGGTACCGGCGACGAGCGGCCGGAGCACAGGTGCAGTCCAGTCCCTTCCCTGTGGAGCGACCGCAGGGGCACGGGTTCGCCGCCATCACCAACTGGAACCGGGCCGGGTAGCGGGCGCTGCCCAGCACTCGGTGGATCATCAATGACCCCTGCTCCAGCGGTTGGCGCAACGCGTCCAGCGCCCGGACGTCGAACTCGGCCGCCTCGTCGAGGAAAAGCACCCCACGATGGGCCCGGGACGCCGCCCCCGGCCGAGGCAGCCCGCTGCCCCCGCCGACCAGGGCCACCGGGGTACACGTGTGGTGCGGGTCCTCGAACGGTGGGCGCCGGATCAACCCGGCGGCCGGGTCGAGAGTGCCTGCGATCGAGTGGATCGCGGTCACCTCCATCGCGGCGTCATCGCCCAGATCCGGCAGCAGCGACGGCAGGCGCGCGGCCAGCATGGTCTTGCCCGCCCCGGGCGGGCCGACCATCAGCAGGTGGTGCCCTCCGGCGGCGGCCACCTCCAGCGCATGCCGGGCGTGGACCTGCCCGACCACGTCGGCCAGGTCGGGGTCGGGCCGCAGCGGCATCACCGGCCCGGCCTCCCACCCACCGCCGGGCCGCTCGGACACCGGCTCGCCGCGGTGCAGGGCGATCACGTCCGCCAGGGTCGAGACCGCCACCACCTCGGCCCCCGGCACCAGCCGCGCCTCCGCCGCGTTCGCCTGCGCGACAACCACTCTCGAGCACCCGGCCCGAACGGCTGCGAGCACTGCCGGCAGAGCCCCGCGCACCGCGCGGACACTGCCGTCCAGCCCCAGCTCGCCCAGATGGACCCGTCGGGCGACCGAGGCGGCACCGACCTGCCCGCCGGCCGCCAGCAGTGCGGCAGCCACGGCCAGGTCGAAGCCGGCGCCCGTCTTCGGCAGCGCGGCCGGGGACAGGTTCACCGTGATCCGCCGTGCGGGCAGCGGGCAGTTGGCGTTCGACAGCGCGGCGCGCACCCGATCGCGCGACTCCGCCAGGGAGGTGTCCGGCAGCCCGACCAGGGCGAAGGCCGGCAGCCCGTCGGCGATGTCGGCCTCGACCTCGACCAGATGCCCGTCCAGCCCGACCAGGGCCATGGCCAGACAGCGTCCCAGCGGCACTCAGATCACCGCCCGCAGGTGCTCGATATGCGGCGCACCGTAACGGGGCACGGTGACCGCGACCACGTCGATCCGCACCTGGGGGAACCGGCGCCGCTGCTGGGCCAGCCACAGCGCAGCCAGCCGGTGCAGGCGGTGCAGCTTCTGCGGCGTCACCGCCTCCAGCGCGGTGCCCGCGGCGACCGAACGCCGGGTCTTCACCTCGCACACGACCAGGCAGGGCCCGTCGAGCGCGATCAGGTCGATCTCGCCGTGCCGGCACCGCCAGCGCCGGTCCAAGATCTGCATCCCGGCCTCCGTCAGGTGCCGGGCGGCAATCCGTTCCCCATACTCCCCCAGCGCATCCGTGGCGCGCATGCTGACCACCTCCGCGCCACAGCGAAGCCGGACGACGCCCGGCCCGCCGCGCGCGCAGAACCGCCTGTGGACAACGAAACGATCATGCCCGGTTGTGGACGCAACGCCCTCGACGTCGCGAGCGGGATCGGCGGGAGGAGTCAGCGCGGGAAGTCGACGGACTTGGTAGGGTCGAAGTCGCTCTTGGCCAGTTCCTCGACGTTGACGTCCTTGAACGTGACCACCCGCACCGTCTTGACGAACCGGGCCGGCCGGTAGACGTCCCAGACCCAGGCATCGGTCATGGTGACCTCGAAGTACACCTCACCGCCGGCCGACCTCACCTGCAGGTCGACCTTGTTGGCCAGGTAGAACCGCCGCTCGGTCTCCACCACGTAGGCGAACAGGCCGACGACGTCGCGGTACTCGCGATAGAGCTGAAGCTCCATCTCGGTCTCGTAGTTCTCCAGGTCCTCGGCGCTCACAGGGCTATCTTGCCCTGCTCAGCCCAGTGCAGCGGCACCGACCGCCACGCCGAGCCCCACTGCGAGCACACCGGCGGCCACGCTGAGCAACACATTCGCCACCGCAAGCCCACCCGCGCCGTCCTCGACCAGGCGCAGCGTCTCGTACGAGAAGGTCGAGTACGTGGTCAACCCACCACAGAACCCGACGCCGAGCAGCACCTGCAGGTCGGTCGGGGCGAGCGTGACCACCAGGCCGAGCACGAACGAGCCGACCACGTTCACGGTCAGCGTTCCCCACGGGAACACGCTGTCGTGCCGGCTCTGCACCGCCCGGTCGACCAGGTAGCGGGTGGGAGCACCGATCGCCGCCCCGAGCACCGCCAGCGCCAGGCTCACCGGGAGGCCTCCCGCCCCACGTAGCGGATCACCTCGACCTCGTCGATCATCACCAGTCCTTCGCCGACCAGCTCCTCCAGCTCGGGCAGGAAGGCGCGGATCCGCTCCTCGGCGTCCACGATCAGGATCACCATGGGCAGGTCTTCGCTGAGGCTGAGCAGCCGGGTGGTGTGGATCCGGCTGCTCGCGCCGAACGACTCCACCCCTTTCATCACGGTGGCCCCGGCCAGCCCCGACGCATGCGCCCGGTGCACGATCTCGGTGTACAGCGGCCGGTGGTGCCACCGGTCCGACTCGCCGATCATGATCGTCAATCGCAGTGCATTGCCGCTCAAACTCATGACGCCCTCCGTCGGGTCGATCCTGCCGTCAGGAACCGGGTGGCCGAGGCCGCGGCCCAGACCGCGACGAGGGCGAGCACCGGGGTGCCCACCAGGTAGGCCATCGCCGTCAGCGGCCGGCCGTGCGTGGCCAACTGTTCGACGTCCAGCGCGTAGGTGGAGAAGGTGGTGAACCCGCCGAGCACGCCGGTGCCGAGCAGGGGGCGGGCCAGGTGGGCTTCCGGCCAGCGGTCGATCAGCAGCACCATCAGGACCCCGATCAGCGCGCAGCCGGTGGTGTTGATCGCCACGGTGGTCCACGGCAGCCCACCGAGCGAGCTGACCAGGTAGCGCAGCCCGCCCCCCAGTCCCCCGCCGAGCGCGACCACGGCGAGCACCGCCGGGTCGACCCGCCGGCTCATCCCCGGGTCACCGGCAGCTGCAGGTCGACCGGCTCGGTCAGGTCGAGCTGCCACGCCTTGACGTTCCACGATCTGCGGTGCTGCAGGCACGGGCCGAGGGTGCGCAGGGCCTCCAGGTGCTCGGGCGCCGAGTAGCCCTTGTTCTCGTGCCAGCCGAACCCGGGGTGCTGCTGGGACAGCGTGACCATCATGGTGTCCCGCTCCACCTTGGCCAGCACGCTTGCCGCGGCCACCGCCGCGCAGCGGAGGTCCGCCTTGACCATCGTGGTCACCTGCGGCTCGACGCGCAGGGCGACCGGCGTCGGCGTCGGACGGACGTCGAACAGACCGTCCTGCGCGGGCGGGCTCAGCCAGTCGTGCGAGCCGTCGAGCAGGACGACCTCCGGCAGGTCCGGCAGCGCGGCCAGCGCCCGGCGGCCGGCCAGGCGCAGCGCGGCGATGATCCCGTAGGCGTCGATCTCCTCCGGGGCGGCGTGGCCGACGGCGTAGGACACGGCCCATCGGCGCAGCCGCGGCACCAGGGCCGCTCGGGCGGACGGCGTGAGCAGCTTCGAGTCGCGCACCCCCGCCGGCGCGGTGCGGGTGCGTTCGTCGATCACCACCACGCCGACGCTGACCGGCCCGGCCAGCGCTCCGCGGCCCACCTCGTCCATGCCCGCCAGCAACCGGTGCCCCTGTCGCAGCAGAGCCCGCTCATGGCGCAGGGTCGGCACCCGAGATCGCGCCGAGCCGGAGGAGGCCACAGCGCTCACGGCGCCGCAGGCACCGAGGCGAAGGCCTGGCCGCCGTCGTCCACCCCACCGAACCGCGAGAACGGCCACACCAGTACGAAGGCCTTGCCCACCACGTTGTCGATCGGCACGAACCCGTCGCCGTTGTCGCGGTTGTACCGCGAGTCCCGCGAGACGCTGCGGTGGTCGCCCATCATCCACAGCTTGCCCGCGGGTACGGTGACCGAGAAGTCGTCGATGCTCGGGGTGTCTCCCGGGAACAGGTGGGCCTCATCGATCGGGATGCCGTTCACGCTCACGCGGCCGGTGGCGTCGCAGCAGACCACCGTGTCGCCGGGCAGGCCGATCACCCGTTTGATCAGATGCTCACCGGAGTCCTGTGGCAGCAGGCCGACGAAGGTCAACGTCTCGCGCAGCGCCTTGCGCAGCCCGCCGTCGTCCGGCGGGGGCACCGCATCCAGCCAGCCACCCGGATCCTTGAATACGATCACGTCGCCGCGGTGCAGGTCGAACGGGCCGGGGGTCAGCTTGCTGACCACCACCCGATCACCCATCTGCAAGGTGTTCTCCATCGACTGCGAGGGGATGAAGAACGCCTGCACCAGGAAGGTCTTGATCAGCAGCGAGAGCACGAGCGCCATGGAGAGCACCACGACGATCTCGGTGATCGCGTTCATCGCCGCCCGGCCCGGCGACGCCCGTCGCCCGTCGTGCCGGTCGTGCCGGTCGCGCCGGTCGTGCGATTGCGGCCCCGCGACCCCCCGAGCCGCCGAGCGGTGCCGCGGCCCGATCACGTCTGGGCCCCCTGCGGCTGCGCCGACACCCCGCCGAACTGGACCGGTGGCCACCAGACCGCGACGACCCGGCCGACCACCCGGTCCAACGGCACCGTTCCGCCGCCCGGATCCCCGAGATGGGAGCGAGAGTCGGCGGAGTCGCTGCGGTGGTCGCCCATGACCCACAGGCGCCCCGCCGGGACCTCGATGTCGAACCGGAGGTCGCTGGGTGCCTCGCCGGGAGCCAGGTAGGGCTCGGACAGGGGCGTGCCGTCCACCGTGATCCGTCCCTGGGCGTCGCAGCAGGTGACCCGCTCACCGGGCATCCCGACCACGCGCTTGACGTAGTCGCTGCGCCCGACCGGGGCCCCGATCGCCGAGGCGAGGGCGCGCCCGAGCTCAGCCAGCGATGTGCGGGCAGCGGCCGGCTCGGGGACGAACACGCCGGACCCGTCGAAGACGATCACGTCTCCCCGTCGGGCCTCGCCGGCGCTGAGCCGGGACACCAGGACCCGGTCGCCGGGCTCCACCGTCGGCACCATCGATGCCGTCGGCACCACGAACGACTGCACCAGGAACGCGCGGACGGCGATCACCGCCAGCGCGCTCACCAGGAGCAGCACGAGCATCCGGGAGGCCGACCGCCGGCGAACGACCGGAGTGTCGGTCACCGGCGACGACATCGGGAGTCGGAGGCTCAGCGCGCCGCGACGTTCTCGCGCTTTTCCTTGATCTTGGCGGCCTTGCCGCGCAGCGAGCGCAGGTAGTAGAGCTTGGCCCGGCGGACGTCGCCGCGGGTGACGACCTCGATCTGGTCGAGGATCGGCGAGTGCACCGGGAAGGTGCGCTCGACGCCGACGCCGAAGCTGACCTTGCGGACGGTGAAGGTCTCGCGGACCCCGCCGCCGGAGCGGCGGATCACGACGCCCTGGAACACCTGGACCCGGGACCGGGTGCCTTCGACGACCTTGACGTGGACCTTGAGGGTGTCGCCGGCCCGGAAGGGCGGGATGTCCTCGCGCAGCGAGGCGGCGTCGAGGCTGTCCAAGGTGTGCATGATGATCGCTCTCCCGCAGGTGCCACAGGTCATCCGCGTGTGTTCGGCGTGCACGAGTAGGTCGGAGGTCTGGCTCTGCCGCTGTGGTCGCGCAGCCCCCCTGTGGCAGGGCGCGCATAACCGCGACAACGATCGATCAGTCTGCCACAGGGGGGTGGGGCGGCCGAAATCGTCGCTCGTCCTCCTCGGCCAGGACCGCCCGTTCGGCAGCGGTAGGCGTGTGCTCGGCCAGCCAGGCCTGGAGCAGGTCCGGCCGGCGGCGCGCCGTGCGCCGCAACCGCTGCTCGTGCCGCCAGGCGGCGATCCGGGCGTGATGGCCCGAGGCGAGTACCTCAGGGACCTCGCGCTCCCGCCAGGCGGCCGGCCGGGTGTAGACGGGGTACTCGAGCAGGCCTCCCTCGTGGCTCTCCTCGAGCAGGCTCTCGGCATTGCCCACCACACCGGGCAGCAGCCGCACCACCGCCTCGACCACGGCCAGCACGGCCACCTCTCCCCCGTTCAGCACATAGTCGCCCAGGCTGACCGGAAGCACCGGCATCCGGGTGGCCGCGTCCTCCAGCACCCGCTCGTCGATGCCCTCGTACCGCCCGCTGGCGAACGCCAGCCACGGCTGGGCAGCGAGGTGGTGCGCCATCACCTGGTCGAACCGCTGACCCGAGGGGCTGGGCACGAGCAGGGTGGGCGCGCCCTGGCCCTCGGCCAGCAGGTGGTCGAGCGCCTCGCCCCAGGGTTCGGGCCGCATCACCATGCCGGCGCCGCCGCCGGCCGGTGCGTCGTCCACCGTGCGATGCCGGTCGTGGGTGAAGTCGCGCAGGTCGTGCACGTACAGGTCGACCAGGCCGGAGCGCCGGGCCCGCCCGATCAGGGAGAGCTCCAGCGGGGCCAGGTACTGGGGGAAGATCGTGACGACGTCGATGCGCATCGGGTGATCCTCCTCAGTCGAGGTCCAGCAGCCCCGGTGGGGCGTCGACCACCACGTGCCCGGCCTCGAGGTCCACGGTGGGCACGATGGCAGCGACGAAGGGCACCAGGCGGCGGACGCCGTCCGGGCGGGCGATCTCGAGCAGGTCCTGGGCGGGGAGGTGCTCGACGGCCGTGACGCTGCCGAGGTCGGCGCCGGCGGGGTCGATCACGCGCAGGCCGACCAGCTCGTGGTCGTACCACGCGTCGTCCTCGCGCTCGTGCTCCTGCGCCGGATCGATGTCGGCCTCGAGCAGGGTGCCGCGCAGGGCCTCGGCGGCGTTGCGGTCGAGGATCTGCTCGAAGCCGATCAACAGGGTGCCGTTGTGATCGCGCACGCTGCGCACGGTCAACTCCCCGGTCGCGGTGTGCAGGACCGTGCCCGGCACGAACCGGGCGTCCGGCGCGTCGGTGTGCACCTGGATGGTGACCTCACCGCGGATACCGTGCGCGCGGCCGACCCGGGCGACGAGGAGTCGCACCGTCATGCCCGGGTCGCCCGCACGGTCGGGTTCAGCGCACCCGGTCCACGTCGACGACGTCGACCCGGATCGGCTTGCCGTCGGCGAGCGCCTTGATCACGGTGCGCAGCGCGGTGGCGGTCCGCCCGGCGCGGCCGATCACCCGGCCGAGGTCGTCGGGGTGCACCCGGACCTCGAGGAGGGATCCACGCCGCTGCGGCTTGCTGCGGACCTGGACCTCGTCCGGGTTGGCCACGATGCCGCGCACCAGGTGATCGAGGGCGTCGACCAGCACGGTCAGGCCTCGGCCGGGGTCTCGGCCGGGGTCTCGGCCGGGGTCTCGGCCGGGGTCTCGGCCGGAGCCTCGACGACCTCGGCAGCCGAGGCCTCCTCAGCCTTCGGCTGCTCAGCCTTCGCCTCTGCCTTGGGCTCGGCCCTCTTCTTGGCCTTCGGTGTGGTGGCGGCGGTCTTCGGCTCGTTCATGGCCTCCTTGGCGGCGGCCTCAAAAACGAGCTTCTTGTCGGCCTTCGGCTCGACGAACCGCAGGGTGCCCTCGGCACCGGGCAGGCCCTTGAACTTCTGCCAGTCACCGGTGATCTTGAGGATGGCCATCACCTGCTCGGTCGGCTGCGCGCCGACACCGAGCCAGTACTGCGCCCGCGCCGAGTCGACCTCGATGGTCGAGGGGTCGGTCGTCGGGTGGTACTTGCCGATCTCTTCGATCGCCCGGCCGTCACGCTTGGTGCGCGAGTCGGCGACGACGATGCGGTAGTAGGGGGCGCGGATCTTGCCCAGGCGCTTGAGGCGGATCTTGACGGCCACGAGTAAGGGTGCTCCTGCTCTGAATTCGGGTGAGTCGCCCTGCGCCGAGGTGGGGACCAGGCGCCGGAGAGACTCCAGGGACACGCCGGGAACGGAGAGAGGGGCCGCGCCCGCCGGGTACGGCCGACCATTCTGCCAGACCGGACACGCCCCGCCGACCACTGCCCTGCGTATGGTAATTTTCTGCCATGGAGACCACCATCGACAGCGCCGGGCGGATCGTTGTCCCGAAGAGCCTGCGGGAGGCGATGCATCTGCGTCCCGGCCAGGTGATCGACATCATCTACGCGGACGGCCGCCTGGAGATCGCCATCCCCACCACCCCGGCACACCTGGTGCACAACGCCGCAGGGCGCCTCGTCGCGGCGACGGAGGTCGAAATGCCTCCGCTCAGCGCCGAGACCACCCGAGACACCCTCGAGCAGGTGCGGCGCTGAGCGCCCAGCGGCTTGCCTGCGACTCCAGCGTCATCGTCGCCGCGCTGGCGCCGTGGCACGAGCAGCACGCCGTGGCCGACGCCGTCGTCGGGCAACGGGTGTCCGTTCCGGGCCACGCCCTGGTCGAGGCTTTCAGCGTGCTGACCCGGCTGCCCTATCCCCACCGGCTCCAGGCGACGCTGGTCGCCGAATACCTGACTCGGTCGTTCTCGGACCAAGTGGTATCGCTGACCGCGCAGGAGTACGCCACCGTCCCGGGCCGGATGGCGGCGGCAGGGATCGACGGCGGGCGCACCTACGACGGGCTCATCGCCGTGACGGCGCACCTTCGCGGGCTCGAACTGCTCACCCTGGACCGACGTGCCCTGCTCACGTATGACACGCTCGGGGTCGTCGGCCGCCTCGCCGGGTGAGCTCAGCGCAGGTCGAAGATCACGGCGTCGGGCGCCTCGGTCCGGGTGATCCCCAACCCGGCGACGGGAGCCTCGGCGGCGGACCCCCAGTGCTCGGGGGTGGTCCGGGAACGGACCACGACCACCGTCGCCACCCCGCGCGCCCGCAGCGCAGCCACGCTCGCGGAGTCCGGGAAGGTCTTCGCCTCACGCCTCATGGTGGACTGTGCAGTCGAGTCGAACCCACTGTCCCCGTTGGTGATCACGGGCCAGCCCTCGGTGCTCCAGAGCATCATGTGGTAGTCCCACACCAGCCCGGTGGGCAGCAGCAGCACCGGCTGAGGAAGCGTCGTCAGCACCACCGGGGAACGGCTCACCCGCCAGCGGGGGGTGTCGTCCAGCCCCTCGGCGAACACCCCGCCGGCCGGCAGCACCAGCAGGGCCGACAGCCCTAGCCGGGCACCGGCCTGCCGTCCCCGCAGATAGCCCCCTGACACCACCGCGGATCCCCAGGTGTTCTCCTCGCGCCGGTCCCACTCGGCGACCAGCTCGTCACAGATCCGGCTGATGGCGCCGGCGGCGAGCAGGCACAGGCCCATCGTCACCCAGATCATCAACCGGCCCGGGGTGCGCAGGTGCTCCCAGCCGGGCAGGTGGTCGTAGAGCGGCAGGTAGGTGTAACGCCCCCCGGCCGGCCCGCGGGTGCCCAGGGCGAGCACCGCCAGTGCCGCCGTGATCACCCCGATCGTGATCCTGCGCGGCAGGCTCCACGAGGAGATGAACAGACCGGCCACGGCGAGCGCCAGCAGCAGGATGCCCGGCGACATGAACATCTCCGGTGGCCAGCGCCCATTTATCGCCTCCCGCCAGTTCGTCTGCAAGGCCCCCCAGACCGAATTGGCGTTGCCCGCAGTGAGCAGGCCGAACCAGGGCGGGGAGAACAGGTCGAGCATGCCCTCCACCCGCTGGGCGGCCGGCTGGTTCTCCAGCACCCGCAGGTGCGGGATCAGCAACAGGTAAGCGGCTCCCAGGAACGCCAGGCCACCACCCAGATCGGCCAGCACCAGGCGCACCGGCAGCCGGCGCAGCCCGGTCGCCACCCAGCCCAGGGCGAAGGCGAGCATCACCAGGGCGAGGAAGTAGCCGAACCAGATCCCGGTGGCGAAGCCGAAGGTGAGCTGCCAGGCCGCGACCAGCCACCCGGCGAGCACCCACCCGGGCCGGATCCGATCCGGGCGCCACCCCGAGCGCAGCGACCAACCGTGGCCGTGGGCGATCAGCGCGGCGGCGATCGCGATCCCTCCGGTGGAGACGATGTTGATGTGGATCACCTGGGTGTCCCGCCAGGGCGCGAAGCCGAACCCGGCGGCGGCCACCAGCGCGCCAGGGATACGCGCGCCCAGCACCCGGGCCAGCAGGTAGCCGCCGAGGGTGGCGGTCAGGGTGGCCAGCAGCAGGGCCAGGTTCAGCTGGGCCAGCGCACCGGCCTGGCCTGGCGGGGTCAGCCAGGCGAGCGGCACGTAGCCGAGCACCACGTCGGTGTAGGCCAGGGTGTCCGGGGCCTGCTGGAAGGCGTTGGTGGTCCACATCCGGTCGGTGATCGCCCCGGGGTCCCTGGTCAGCGCCCGCCCGACCCAGGCCAGCTGCCAGGCGAAGTAGAGCGGATCGCCCAGGTCCCCGCGCACCGAGGTGGTCAACGTGGTGATCGTGCGCCACTCGGCCGCCGCCGTGACGGCGGTGGCGACCAGCATCGCCAGCAGTGCCTCGCCCCGACGAGTCACCTCAGGCCACCGTGCGGCCGCGAAGCACCCGCAGCCGGGGGTGGGCGAGCACGGCGACGGCGCGGCGGGGGTCCTCGGAATAGACCAGCAGGTCGGCGCTCTCCCCCTCCTCGAGCCCGGGCCGGCCGAGCCAGGAGCGCGCGCCCCAGCACGCGCCGTCCAGCGCGGAGGTGGGCGGGATACCGGCCCGGACCAGCTCGGCGACCTCGGCGGCGATCAGCCCGTGCGCCACGAAGCCGCCGGCATCGGTGCCGGCGAAGATCGGCAGGCCGATCTCGTAGGCGGCCCTGACCGTGTCGTGGCGCTGGGCGTGCAGTCGCCGCAGGTGGGCGGCGTAGGTGGGGAACTTCGCCTCGCCTGCGTCGGCGAAGGCCGGGAAGTTGTCGAGGTTGACCAGGGTCGGCACGATCGCCACCCCGCGCGCCGCCGCGGCGGACAGGGTCTCCTCGGTCAGTCCGCTGGCGTGCTCGATGCAGTCGATGCCGGCCTCGATCAGGTCGCCCAGACAGTCCTCGCCGAAGCAGTGAGCGGTAACCCGCGCGCCGGCTGCATGCGCGGCGTCCATCGCCTCGCACAACGCCGGCAACGGCCAGCAGGGAGCCAGGTCGCCCACCTCGCGGTCGATCCAGTCGCCGACCAGCTTGACCCAGCCGTCGCCGCGCGCAGCCTCGACCCGCACCTGGTCGACCAGGTGCTCGGGCTCGACCTCGTGCCCGATCCCGCGGATGTAGCGGGAGGTCCGGGCGATGTGCCGCCCGGCACGCACGATCCGCGGCAGGTCCTCGCGGTCGTCGATCCAGCGGGTGTCCGAGGGGGACCCGCAGTCGCGGATCAGCATGGTGCCCGCCGCCAGATCGGTGCGCGCCTGCTCCTGCGCGGTCTCGACGTCAGTCGCGCCACCGGGGCCCAGGCCGATGTGGTTGTGCGCATCCACCAGCCCGGGGATCACCCAGCCCTCGATCTCGGTGACTGCGGTATCGGCCTGTACCGGCTGCTCGAACGTCACCCGCCCGCCGACCACCCACGCCTCACCGACCGACTCGTCGTCGTCGGCCGAGACCAGCACACGCCCCCGCAGATGCAGCACGACCTCCCTGACCATCCCCGAAACCTACCGCCCGCGTCCCGCCGCAGCCGCGCCGCCCCGACCCCGCCGATACTCCGCGGCGCCGTCGATTCCACTCCCGAAACCGGCCGAAACGACGGCCCCGCGGAGCATGAGCGGGCTGTGGGCGAGGCTAACGGCCGAGGAACTTCTCGAAGCCGGGAGGAAGGTCGAGGTTGGCGGGGTCGATCGGGGAGGTGTCAGCACCGGGGGCGCCCAGGCCGAAGGCGCCGCCGGGGGCACCGGACGTGGTGGGGCGGGAGGCGGCGTCGCGTTCCTGCTGGGCACGCTTGGCCGGGTTGCCCGACTTGGCCTTGCCCTTGCGCGGCGGAGGCGCGGTCTTGCCGCGCGACTTCTTGCCGCCGCCGCCCATGCCTCCGGGCATCCCCGGCATGCCGGGCATGCCGCCCATCCCACGACGCATCTGGCGCATCATCTTCTGCGCCTCGGTGAACCGCTCCAGCAGCGTGTTCACGTCGTTGACCTGCATGCCCGAGCCCTTGGCGATCCGCAGCCGGCGCGAACCGTTGAGGATCTTCGGCTGACGCCGCTCCTGCGGGGTCATCGACCGGATGATTGCCTCGACCCGGTCCATCTCGCGCTCGTCGAAGTTGTCCAACTGGTCGCGCAACTCGCCCATCCCGGGCAGCATGCCCAGCATCTTCTTGATCGAGCCCATGTTGCGCAGGGCGCCCATCTGGGCCAGGAAGTCGTCGAGGGTGAAGTCCTCGTCGGCGGCGAACTTGGCCGCCATCTCCTCGGCCTGCTTCTCGTCGAACGCCTTCTGCGCCTGCTCGACCAGGGTGAGCACGTCACCCATGTCCAGGATCCGCGAGGCCATCCGGTCGGGGTGGAACAGCTCGAAATCGGTGAGCTTCTCCCCCGTCGAGGCGAACATCACCGGCTTGCCGGTGACCCCGACCACCGAGAGCGCCGCGCCACCGCGGGCGTCGCCGTCCAGCTTGGAGAGCACCACGCCGGTGAAGCCGACCCCGTCGGCGAAGGCGTTCGCGGTGGTGACCGCGTCCTGGCCGATCATCGCGTCGAGCACGAAGAGGATCTCGTCCGGGCGGACGGCGTCGCGGATGTCGGCGGCCTGGCGCATCATCTCGGTGTCCACACCGAGGCGGCCGGCGGTGTCGACCACGACGAAGTCGTACTGCTTCTCGATCGCGTGCTCGACGCCGAGCGCGGCGACCATCACCGGGTCGGCGGGGCCGGCGTTCGGGTTCGCCAGCGCGCCGGATGCCGAGGCGCCCGGGTGAGGCGCGAAGACGGTGACCCCGGCCCGCTCCCCGACCACCTTCAGCTGATCGACGGCGTTGGGCCGCTGCAGGTCACAGGCCACCAGCAGAGGGGTGTGCCCCTGCTCCTTCAGCCACAGCCCGAGCTTTCCCGCCAGCGTGGTCTTGCCCGTACCCTGCAGACCCGCGAGCAGGATCACCGTGGGCGGCAGCTTGGCCATCTGCAGCCGGCGGGTCTCCCCACCGAGCACCGTGACCAGTTCCTCGTGCACGATCTGCACGACCTGCTGGGCGGGGTTGAGGGCGGCGGAGACCTCGGCGGACAGCGACCGCTCGCGGATCCTGGCGCAGAAGTCGCGCACCACGCTCAGCGCGACGTCGGCGTCCAGCAGGGCCCGACGGATCTCGCGGATGGTCGCGTCGACATCGGCCTCGGACAGGCGCCCCTTGCCGCGCAGGGACTTGAAGGTGGCGGTCAGCCGCTCGGAGAGGGTCGCGAACACCTCATCAGCCTAACGGTCGGTCAGCCCCCGACCAGCCTGCCGGCCGCCACGTGCAGCATCACCATCCCGCCCCCTTGACGAGCGCGTGGCTCAGATGACGTCGCCGTCGATGGTCGTGGTGCTCCCGGGCAGGGCTGCGGCGTCTACCAACGCCGAGACCACGACGGCGACTCGGGAGGGGCCGAGTCTGCTGCCGTCGGCCTCGGCCAGGTACAACACGTCGACCGCCTGGCCGGCGTGCGTCGCGATGTGGGCCGAGCGCAGGTCGACCCCGTGCGAGGCCAGCGCTGCGCCGAGGGCGTGCAGCAGCCCCGGCCGGTCGGCGGCCCGCACCTCGAGCACGGTGGAGTCGGCGGAGGCATCGGTCAGCAGCACCACCCGCGGCCGCCCTATCGCCGCGGTGGCCGGACGGAACGAGGCGTCGCGGCGGGCCAGCCGGTCCAGCACCGACTCGTCGCCACCGGCCAGGCGGCGCAACGCCGTCTCCACCGTCGCCGGGTCCGGCACGGTGGCGCTGCCGGCGTCGACGTACCAGGTGTCCACGGCGACGCCGTCCACGGTGCGCACCAGGGCCGAACGGACGGCGAGCCGGAACGAGGCCAGGGTGCCGGCGATGTCGGCCAGCAGGCCCGGGCGGTCGGCGGCCACCACGGTGACCAGGTGCAGCCCGGCGTGGTCGGCCCCCCGCTCGATCGCCACCCGGGGCATGCCGTCGGTCGAAGCCCGCTGCACCAGGGCGGCCTCGCCCTCGGTGATCGGCGCCGGGCCGGGCGGCTCCTGCCCCCGCAGCACCGAACGCGCACGATGCACCAGGTCGTCGACCAGCCGGGCCCGCCAAGGCGACCAGGCCACCGGCCCGGCGGCACGGGCGTCGGCCTCGGTCAACGCGCGCAGCAGATCCAGGACGTCACTGCGTCCGTCGACCGCCTCGACCAGGGCCGCCACCGTGCGGGGCTCGTCCGGGTCGCGCCGGGTGGCCAGCTCGACCAGGGTCAGGTGCTCGCGGACCAGCCGCTCGATCACGTCGACATCCGCCGGCGGCAGGCCGAACCGGGCGGCCGCGGTGCGGGCCAGCGGCGCCCCGGCCTGGGAATGGTCGTGCGCGCCGGCCCGCTTGCCGATGTCGTGTAGCAGCGCGGCCAACAGCAACAGGTCGGGCCGGGCCACGTGCCGCAGGAACGCCGTCGCCTCGATCACCGCCTGCACCTGGTGCCGGTCCACGGTGTGCCGGTGGATCGCGTTGCGCTGCGGGCGGTTACGCACGCCCTCCCACTCCGGGATCCAGCGGGTCACCAGCCCGGCCAGATCGCACGACTCCCAGACCCCGACCAGGGCCGGTCCGCCGGCGAGCATGTCCACCAGGGCGTCGCGGGCCGCGGCCGGCCAGGGTGTGGGCAGTACCGGGGCGTCGTTCGCCAGGTGGTCCACGGTCACCGGTGAGAGCGGGAGCTGGGCCCGGACGGCGCACGCCGCGGCCCGCAGGGCGAGCACCGGGTCGTCGTGCGGACGGACCCCGGCCCCGAGCACCACCTCGCCGTCGTGCTCCACGAGTCCATTGCCGAGCGGGCGCATCTGCGGACGCCGCGGCCCCCGCTGGCCCCGGAATCGGCGGCTGCGACTGGCCGGGAAGGCCTGTCGGGCCCGCCGGACGGTGATGTCGGCGGCGTGGGCGATAGTGCGGCCGGCCTGGGCCAGCCCGGCGAGCAGCTCGTCGGCGTCGGTGACCCCAGCGGCGACGGCCACGGCGTCCTGATCGGCCATCAGCAGCCGGTCCACGCCGCGGCCGGTCACCACGTGCAGGGCGTCGCGCACGTCGAGGAGGTGCTCGTGGGCGGCGTCCACCTCACCGTGCGGGCGGTCAGTGGCCCAGCTCGCGGCCAAGGCGCGCAGCACGCTGACGTCGCGCAGGCCGCCGCGGGCCTCCTTGAGGTCGGGTTCGAGCATGTGCGCCATCTCGCCGAACCTGTCGGCACGCTCGGTCAGCGCCTCCAGCAGGGCGGGGATCCGGCGGCCGATCCCGCCGCGCCAGTCCGAGAGCAGTTGGGTCCGGGCCCGAGCCACCAGGGCGGCGTCGCCGGCCACCTGACGCAGGTCGAGCAGTCCGATCCCGGCGGCGGTGTCGGCGGCCGCGACCTCGCGGCACTGGCTGGGCGTGCGCACCGAGTGATCTATCCGGGATCCGCTGTCCCACAACGGGTACCAGAGGCGCTCGGCCAGGGTGGCGATGGTGTCGGCGGGGCGTCGTCCGTCGTGCAGCAGCACCAGGTCGATGTCGCTGGCCGGTCCGGTCTCGCTGCGGGCGACGCTGCCGACCACGGCCAGCGCGACGCCTTCGGTCGTGCGGAGCCCCACCTCCCCCACGGCGCTCTCCCACGCCGCGCCAAGGGCCCGCTCCACCAGCGACGTGATGCCTAGCCGGCGTTGCGGGCCCGGGGGGCCACCCCGCAGGGCCAGCGCCAGACGTTCCCGGCGCAAGTCCTGCGGGGCGGTGGGGCTCACCTCAGAGCGCATCGACCCCGTGCTCACCGGTCCGCACGCGCACCACGTCGTCGACCGGCGTGGTCCATACCTTGCCGTCGCCGATCCGCCCGGTCTGGGCGGCCTTGACGATCACCTCGACCACGTCGACGGCGTCCGCGGCATCCACCAGCACCTCGAGCCGCACCTTGGGCACCAGGTCGACGGTGTACTCCGCCCCCCGGTAGACCTCGGTGTGCCCGCGCTGGCGGCCGTAGCCGCTGGCTTCGCTGACCGTCATTCCCTGGACCCCGAAGGCCTCCAGCGCCGACTTGACCTCGTCGAGCTTGTGCGGCTTGACGATCGCCGTGACGAGCTTCATGCCGTCACCTCCGCGTTCTCCTTGGTGCTGACTCCGGCGCTGCGGAAGCCGCCACTGGTGGTGGTGCCCAGGTCGTAGCCGGCCTCGGCGTGGTCGACCAGGTCGACCCCGGCCTCCTCGTCCTCAGGGTCGAGGCGGAACCCGATCGTCTTGTCGATCGCGTAGCCGATGATCGCCGCCATCACGAACGAGTAGACCATGACCAGCAGGGCTCCCTTGGTCTGGATCCAGAGCAGGCCGGCACCGCCACCGTAGAACAGGCCGTTGGCGGACGCCGAGCCCGCTCCGTTGGCCCGCTCGGTGGCCATGAAGCCCAGGTAGATGCATCCGACCAGACCGCCGACGAGGTGGACGCCCACCACGTCGAGCGAGTCGTCGAAGCCGAACCGGTACTTCAGGCCCACGGCCATGGCGCACAGTGCTCCGGCGATCAGGCCGAGCAGGGCCGCGGACCACGGGACGATGAAGGCACAGGCCGGGGTGATCGCAACCAGGCCCGCCACCGCGCCGGACGCCGCGCCGAGGCTCGTCGCGTGCCCATCGCGCAGCTTCTCCACCACGAGCCAGCCGAGCACTGCGGCGGCCGTGGCGACCTGGGTGTTGGTGAAGGTCAGGCCGGCCAGCGTTCCGGCGCTGAGCGCCGAACCGGCGTTGAACCCGAACCAGCCGAACCAGAGCAGGCCGGCGCCGGTCAGCACCAACGGCAGGTTGTGCGGCTTGAACTGCGCCTTCGGCCAGCCGTTGCGCTTGCCCAGTACGAGCGCCAGCGCCAGGCCGGCAGCGCCGGCGTTGATGTGGACCGCAGTGCCACCGGCGAAGTCGAGGACACCCCAGCCGGCGAGCAGGCCCTTGCCGTTGCCGTCGGCGTCACCGAAGTCGAAGACCCAGTGCGCCACCGGGAAGTAGACCAGGCTGACCCACACGGTGACGAAGACCGACCACCCGAGGAACTTGGCCCGGTCGGCAATGGCGCCCGAGATCAGCGCCGGGGTGATCACCGCGAACATCAACTGGAACATGGCGAACACCAGCGTGGGGATCTTGTACTCGGCGCCGTTGAAGGTGGTGGCGTCGTTGAGCGCCTCACCCAGCCCGACCATCGAGAAGTCGCCGAACAGCGCGTTGCCGCCACCGAAGGCGATCGAGTACCCGAACAGCACCCACAGGACGCTGACGATGCCGATGGTGACGAAGGACATCATCATCATGTTGAGCACGCTCTTGGCGCGAACCATGCCGCCGTAGAAGAGCGCCAGGCCTGGTGTCATCAGCAGAACGAGCGCTGCGCTCGCCAGCACCCAGGCGGTGTCTCCGGAATCCATCCGTACCCCTCAGAGGTCGTGATTGCGATGCGATCTGGCCGCATGCGGCCTGGACAGTGGCGCCACGTCCCTGGGGCGACCTGGGACACTACGGTTCCCCTCGGGTGTTTCCCCGGCGGGCCCAGCACGTTACGGGCATGTGACGGAGCCGCTCCCGCGGTGAAACCTGTGTTTCCCCGCGCCCACGCTCTGCCCACTCCGCCTGCCTCCCGCTCACCCCCGGGCCCAAGCCGACGATGGAGATCACGATGCGAGGAAACGGCTGTGATGGCAGCCAGATTTCTTCATCGTGATCTCCATCGACAGGGCCCCGCAGGACTGATCGTCAGGGCCGCCGGCGCACGGTCCACCAGGGCGAGCAGCGCGGCGTCCGCCGTCAGCGGCCGCACCAGGTGGTGACGTCGCGCGGGTCGGACCCGGCGCACCCAGCGGCGGCAGCCCTCTCGATAGCCACCACGTGGTCAGGGGCTCCGCCGGAGGAGTAGTAGCACTCGCCGTAGTGCCACCAGCCGTCGGAGCCGGTGTTCATCTGCGTGGCCAGGAAGGCGATCAGGCTCGACTGCTGCGGAACCCAGAAGTCGTTGTCGGTGGCGCTCAGCCACGCGCCGACCACCGCCACAGCGAGGATGATCAGCACCCGGCGGCGCATCCCGGAGCTCAGCTCAGCAGGGCGTCGACGAACGCCTCGACCTCGAACGGCGCCAGGTCATCCGGCCCCTCCCCGAGACCGACCAGCTTGACCGGCACACCCAGCGCCCGCTGCACGGCCACCACGATGCCGCCCTTGGCCGTGCCGTCGAGCTTGGTCAGCACGATGCCGGTCACCTCGACCACCTCGGCGAACACCTTGGCCTGCTGCAGGCCGTTCTGCCCAGTGGTGGCGTCCAGCACCAGCAGCACCTCGTCCACCGGGCCGTGCTTCTCCACGACCCGCTTGACCTTGCCCAGCTCGTCCATCAGACCGACCTTGTTCTGCAACCGGCCCGCGGTGTCGATCAGCACGACGTCCGACTCGAGCTCGATCCCGGCCTTGACCGCGTCGAAGGCCACCGCTGCCGGGTCGGCCCCCTCCCGGTCGCTGCGGATGGTCGGCACGCCGACCCGCTCGCCCCAGGTCTGCAACTGGTCGGCGGCGGCGGCGCGGAAGGTGTCGGCAGCGCCGAGCAGCACGTCCTTGTCGTCGGCCACCAGCACCCGGGCCAGCTTGCCCACCGTGGTGGTCTTGCCGGTGCCGTTCACCCCGACCATCAGGACCACGGCCGGCCGGTTCTCGTCCTCGTGCCGCTCGACGGCGAGCGAGCGGTCCATGCTCGGGTCTACGGCCTCGATCAGCTGAGCCCTCAGCAGGGCCCGCACCGACTCGGCGTCCCGGGTGCCGAGCACGGCGACCTGACGCTTGAGACCCTCCACGATCTCCTCGGCCGGCCCGGCGCCGATGTCGGCCAGCAGCAGGGTGTCCTCGACCTCGTCCCACGTGGCGGCGTCGATCCGGTCCCGGGTGAGCAGCCCGAGCAGGCCCTGCCCCAGCGCGGTGTTGGATCGGGCGAGCCGCTCACGCAACCGCACCAGCCGACCCCGCGCCGACTCCGGCCGTTCGATGGTCGGCACCGGGGTGTCGAGCACGATCTCGGCGTCCTCGACCTGCGGCTCACCCTCGCGGGGGCGCGTGAGGACGGCGCCCGGCGTCCCCGCGTCGTCATCGATGTCCCCGGCGCTCCCGGCCGGGCCCGGCCGCAGGCCTGGGCGCTCCCCGGCCTCGGGCAGAGACGGACGGCGGGCGCGCCGACGCGAGCCGATGAGCAGCGCACCGAGCAGGGCGAAGAGGACGGCGCCGGCGGCGACCGCGATCGCGATGTAGTCGAAGGTCACCGGGAGATTGTCCCGGACACTCCCGTCGCAGGAGTAGCCACCGGCGAGCCCTGCTGGCGCGGCGGCCCCTGTTTCTTGTCCGATCGTGCCCGGACACCGGCCTCGATCTTGCGTGAGACCACATCGGCTCCCGTCGGCTCCGGGATGGAACCAACGGCGCCAGAAGGGACTTCGGCGCCATGGGGATCACCGGGGAGCCGCTCGCGCAACGCCGCGGCCTTCGTGCGGGCGACCTCCGTGGCCTGCCGGGCCCGGCGGCGGGCACCGCGGGTCAGCCGTTCCCCTTCGGGGGTGAGCACCTGGGCGCCCTCAGACACGTTGGGCCAGGCCACGCTGTAGATCACGTAGCCGGCGACGGACAGGACCAGGACCATTCCAAGGACAATTGCAGGCACGACTTCTACGTTGCCCCATCTGTCACACGCGACCCAACAGAATCACCCGATCGTTACCGAGCTGACGCCTGATTCACCCGTTTGGTGGTGACTCAAGCAGAATGGGTCGTCACTCTGAGCGGATGTTCAGCCTAGCGCGCTGAGTACGCCGTGACGTTGCGCTCATCCCGGCGGTGGGTGTGACCTCGCCCTCAGGCGGGCTGGTCCTCGCGAAGCCGCTGGCTGACCACTGTGGTCACCCCGTCGCCGCGCATGGTCACCCCGTACAGGGCGTCCGCGACCTCCATCGTCCGCTTCTGGTGGGTCACCACGATCAACTGGCTGGTCGCGCGCAGCTCCTCCATCAGCGTGATCAGCCGGCCCAGGTTGGTGTCGTCCAGGGCCGCCTCGACCTCGTCCATCACGTAGAACGGGCTCGGCCGGGCCTTGAAGATCGCGACCAGCAGCGCCACCGCGGTCAGCGAACGCTCCCCGCCGGAGAGCAGCGACAGTCGCTTGACCTTCTTGCCCGGCGGGCGCGCCTCGACGTCCAGCCCGGTGGCCAGCATGTCCGAAGGATCGGTGAGGATCAGCCGCCCCTCGCCACCGGGGAACAGCCGCGAGAACACCCCCTCGAACTCGCGGGCGGTGTCGTGGTAGGCCTCGGTGAAGACCTGCTCCACCCGCTCGTCGACCTCCTTGACGATGTCCAACAGGTCTTTGCGCGAGGCCTTCAGATCCTCCAGCTGCGTGGTCAGGAAGCGGTGACGCTCCTCCAGGGCTGCGTACTCCTCCAGCGCCAGCGGGTTCACGGTGCCCAGCAGCGACAGGGCCCGCTCGGCGGCCCGCAGCCGCTTCTCCTGCTCGGCCCGCACGAACGGCACCGACGGGCGGCCATCCTCGGGCTCGCTCTCCCCCACCGCCAGCGGCCCCGGCGGCACCGGCACCTGGGGGCCGTACTCCTCGACCAGGGCGTCCGGCTCGACGCCCAGCTCCTCCAGACAGCGTTCGCGCAGGGCATCGATGCGCATCCGCTGCTCCGCCCGGGCCACCTCGTCGCGGTGCACCACGTCGGTCAACCGGGCCAGCTCCTCCGCCAGGGAGGACACCCGCTCGCGCACCCCGCCCAGCTCGGCATCCCGGGTGATCCGCGCCGCCTCGGCCACGGCGCGCAGCTGCTCGGCCCGCACCAGGGCCACCTCGAGGCAGGACAGGGTGAACTCCGCGCCGGTCAGCACCGAGGACGCCGTGGCGACCTGACGCCGCCGGCGCTCCTCCCGTGCCACGGCGCGCTCGCGGGCGGCCCGCTCGTTGGCAGCCGCGGCAAGCAGCTGCTCGGCCCGCCCGGACAACGCCCTGGCCCGCTCCTCCGCGGTGCGCAGGGACAGCCGGGTCTCCATCTCGGCCGTCCGGGCCGCCGTCGAGGCCACCGCCAGCCGGTCCCGGTCCTCGGTGGAGGGGTCCTCGCCGTCCGGCGTCTCGTGCGCCGCGGTCAGCCGCTCCTCCAGCTCGCCCAGGGCGTCCCGGTCGGCGCCGAGGGCGACCTCGTTGGCGTCGAAGGCCTTGCGCAGCCGATCGGCCTCGGCGCGGGCCGAGCGCGCGGTGGAGCCCAACTGGCCGAGCCGCTCGGCCACGGCGGCCAGCCGGGCGTCGGAGTCGTGCAGGGCGTCGAGTGCCCCCTCGACCCGCTCCTGGGCCGCCGCGAACCGGGCCCGGGCGCCGTGCACGGCGAACTTGGCCTGCTCACCGGCGCGCGAGGCCGCGGCGATCTCGTCGGCTGCCTCGTCCACCGCCGCCTGCACTTCGATCAAGGACGGTGCTGACGCCGACCCGCCGCGCACGAACGCGGCAGAGACGTAGTCCCCCTCGAGCGTGACCACGATCAGGTCCGGATGACGCTGCACCACCTCCTGGGCGACGTCCAGTCCGGGGGCCACGAGCACGCCGTCCAACAACTGGTCCAGGGCTGCGGACACCGGCGCCGGGCACTGCACCAGCGAGCGTGCCCACCGGCAGCCGGCGGCCGGAGGCGGCCCGGAGATGTCGACCCGGACCGTGGCCTGCGGGGCGCCGCCGACCAGGATCCCGGCCTGCCCGGCGTCCTCGCACTTGAGCAGTCTCAGTGCCGACAGCGCGCCGTCCACGCCCGACCCGACCACGGCGTCCGCGGCCACCCCGAGCGCGGCGGCGACGGCGTTCTCGTGCCCGGCCTCGACCTGCAGCAGCGCCGCGACCGAACCGAGCATGCCGCTCAGCCGCTCCCCCGCGGCCAGTAGGGTGCCGGCGCCGTCCCTGCGCTGCAGGCCCAGCTCCAGCGCCTCGCGCCGGGCGGTCCAGGTGGCCTTGTCCCGCTCGGCGTCCCGCTCGGCCTGGTTGGCCGCCTCGAGCTCGGCCTGTGCGGCGTGCAGCTCGGCGGCCGCTCCCTCGTGCTCGGCGTCCAGCCCCTCCTCGCCTGCCTCGACCCCGGCCACCTGGGTCTCGACCGCGGCGAACTCCTGCTGAGCCGCGTCGGCCCTGGCCTCGGCCTCGGTGATCTGCGCGGTGAGCCGTTCGCCCTGCTCCTGGGCGGTCTCGACCCGGCTGCGTCGGGCGGCCACCTGGCCGGCCAGGCGGGCCAGGCCCTCGCGCCGATCGGCCGCCGCACGCAGCAGCGCCGCCAGCCGGCGCTCCTCCTCGCCCTCGGCCCGTTCGGCCTCGTGCCGGGCCTCGACCGCCTCGGCGAGGGCCTCCCGGGCCAGCTCGACCTCCTCGGCCAGTGCCTCCTCCTGCTCCCCGACCGCCCGGGCGTGCGCCTCGAGCTCCTCGGGGTCACGGCCGGGGGTGCGCTCGGGGGCGGCCTCGCTGAGCAGGCGGCGCCGGTCGGCGGCCAGAGAGGCCGTGCCGCGCACCCGCTCGCGCAGGCTCGACAGGCGATACCAGGTCTCCTGGGCGCGGGCCAGTCGTGGTGCCGCCTCGGCGGCCTCTGCATCCAACGCGGCCAGCCGGGTGCGGCCTGTGACCAGCTCGGTCTCGACCTGCTCGCGCCGGGCGCGCAGGGCGGTCTCGTCGGCGACCTCGGCCGCCACGGTGGAGACCAACTGCACCAGGTCGTCGGCCAGAAGCCGGGCCCGGGCGTCACGCAGGTCGGCCTGCACGACGGCGGCCCGGCGGGCCACCTCGGCCTGCCTGCCCAACGGCTTGAGCTGGCGACGGATCTCCGAGGTCAGGTCACCCAGACGGGTCAGGTTCACCTGCATCGCGTCGAGCTTGCGCAGCGCCTTCTCCTTGCGCTTGCGATGCTTGAGGACGCCGGCCGCCTCCTCGATGAAGCCGCGCCGCTCCTCCGGAGAAGCGTGCAGGACGGCGTCCAGCTGGCCCTGACCGACGATCACGTGCATCTCCCGGCCGATGCCGGAGTCGGAGAGCAGCTCCTGGACGTCGAGCAGGCGGCAAGCGCTGCCGTTGATCGCGTACTCGCTGCCCCCGGAACGGAACATGGTGCGCGAGATGGTGACCTCGGCGTAGTCGATCGGCAGAGCGCCGTCCGTGTTGTCGATGGTCAGGCTCACCTCGGCCCGGCCCAGCGGCGGGCGCCCGGCGGTGCCGGCGAAGATGACGTCCTCCATCTTGCCGCCGCGCAGGGACTTGGCCCCCTGCTCGCCCATCACCCACGCCAGGGCGTCGACCACGTTGGACTTGCCCGAGCCGTTCGGGCCGACGACACAGGTGATGCCCGGCTCGAAGCGAAGCGTCGTGGCCGAGGCGAAGGACTTGAACCCACGCAGGGTCATGCTCTTGAGGTGCACAGGCTCCGCCGAGGTAGGCCGATGGGGCGCGGGGAAGTCTGGCCTACCCTACCGCTCGACGAAGCCGGTCACGGGCGCCTCCAGGGTGCTCCACCGGGCGCTGACGCCGTCCACGTGGCCAGGCCTGCGGTAGTAGGAGCGCGGCGCGCCCGGCGGGACCGGCGGCGCCGGCTGTACCGACAACAGGTGCAGCAGGGCCTCGCAGGCGGCCCGCGGCCCCTGGGCGCGAACCTCCACCCGGCCGTCGTCCAGGTTGGTGGCCCGACCGACCAGCCCGAGCTCGAGCGCCCGGCACCGGGTCCACCAGCGGAACCCCACACCCTGAACACGCCCGCGAACGAAGGCTGTGAGCTCTACCACGTCGTCAGCGGAATGAGGTAGGTCGCCGGTCACCCGATCACCGTAGCGGGCCGCTGGGGGGCAGCTGGGAGGAACCGGGGCGGGCACAAAGTCCCAAAAGTCGTCCCATGACCAGATCTAGGGTCACCACGTCTACCCGAACGTCCTGCCCCTGCACGGTGCCGACTCGCTGACCATCTCCAACGCCTCCTCCACCCAGAACACCCCGTCGTGCTGGTCTGCCAGAGCTGGGTGTACTGGGTGTTCCGGCGCCGGATCAGCACCGGCGACATCCCGACGAGCGCCGGGCTGCCGAAGCTGCCGAAGTCCTTCGTCAACAGCTGACCCGCGCATCCCAAGGTCGACCTCACCACGCCCTACGGTGTCCTGCGTGGTGAGGTCGACGTGGTGAGGCCGCTGGACCCGCGGCTGCTGCGGCACGCCCGGGGCCAGCCGGCGCTACGTCCTGCTCACCGCGGCCTTGGGCGTCGGCACCGCCACGGCCGTGACCGTTCAGGCTCTCCTGCTGGCGACAGTGATCGCCTCCGTCGCCATGGACGGGGCGAGCCTGGCCGACGTCGCCGGCTCGCTCGGCTGGCTGGCGGTGGCGGTGATGGTCCGGGCCGCGCTCGCCGCCGCCCAGGAGCATTTCGGCCACCGGGCCGGCTCTGGCCTCGCTGACCACCGGGGGCCTGGACGCCCTGGACGGCTACCTCACCCGCCACCGCCCCAACTGCTGCTCGCCGCCGAGGACGCTCACATCTTCACCACCACACTGCGCGAGAACGTGCGGGTGTCCGTTCCGGACGCGGCGGACGACGCCGTGGCCGCCGCGCTGGACCGGGCCGGCCTGGGCGCCTGGGTGGCCGGGCTGCCGACCGGGCTGGACACCATGCTCGGCTCGGGAGGGACAGGGCTTTCTGGCGGGGAACGCCGTCGGGTGCTCCTGGCCCGGGCGTTCCTGCTCGGCGCCGGGGTGCTGCTGCTGGACGAGCCGGGTGAGCACCTCGATCCGGAGACCGCCGATGCGCTCGTCGGCGACGTGCTGAGCGCGCCGGCCGACGTGGTCGCGGTCACCCACCGGCTCGCCCCTTTGGCCGCCGCCGACGAAGTCGTCATGCTGGAGGGTGGCACGGTCGCGGCTCGGGGCACCCACCACTGGTTGCTGGCCCATCATCCGGCCTACGCCCAGGCCGTGGCCGCCGAGGGAGGACAGTCATGAGCGGGTTGGTCAGTGGGCCGGTCGACCGGCGCCTGCTCGACGCCGTCGTCGCTGTCGCGGACGGACTGGAGCTGGAGCCGACCCTGCGCCGGATCGTCCGTGCGGCCTCGGACCTGACCAGCGCCCGCTATGCCGGGCTCGGGGTGCTCCGCGACGACGGGTTGCACGAGTCCTTCGTGCACACCGGAATGCCACCCGATGCCGTGCGCGCCATCGGGCACAACCCCCGCGGCCTCGGCGTGCTGGGCCACATCACCCGGCTCGGCCGCGCGGTGCGGGTCAACGATGTCAGCGGCCACCCAGCCTCGGTGGGATTCCCGCCGGGCCACCCGGTGATGACCAGCTTCCTCGGGGTTCCGGTGGGCATCGGCGATCGCGTGGTCGGAAACCTCTACCTCGCCGACAAGGAGGGCGGGTTCACCGCCGAGGACGAGGACGTCGTGGTGGCCCTGGCCGCCGCGGCCGCCGTCGCAGTGGACAACGCCGGCCTGTACGAGGATCTGCGCCGCCGCGAACGTTGGATGTCGGCCGCCCAGGAAGTGGCCACCACCATGCTCTCCGGGGCCGAGGACGACGAGGCGCTGCACCTGATCGCTCAGCGGGCAGCCGAGGTGGCCGAGGCAGCGCTGGGTGCCCTGATCCTGCCCGGCTGGCACGAGGAGTGGATCCTCGAGATCGCCGTCGGCGAGGGCAGTGCCGACCTGGTGGGCACGGTGATGCCGTCCGAGGGGCGTGCCGCGTCGGTGATCCGGGCCGGGGTGGGCACCCTGGTCGCCGACCTGGCCACCGACAGCCGGTTGAAGGTGGACCGGCTGCGCGAGTACGGGCCCGCGCTCTACGCCCCGCTGCTGGCCCAGGGCGAACGGGTCGGGGTGCTGATGGTGGCCCGGCGGATCGGTGGGCGGGAGTTCACCGAGACCGACCTGGCCACCGCCCAGACCTTCGCCGGTCAGGCCGCCCTGGCCCTGCAACTGGCCGATGGCCGGCGGCGCTCGGAGGAGGCCGAACTGCTCGAGGACCGGGCCCGGATCGCCCGGGACCTGCACGACCTGGTCGTGCAGGAGTTGTTCGCCATGGGCATGCGCCTGACCCGGCTGCGGATGCGGATCGAGCCGGAGGCCCTGGCCGACATCGACAGCTCCCTGGACTCCCTGGACCGCGTGGTCCGCCAGATCCGCTCGACGATCCGCGCGCTGCGCGACCCCGACGACGCGGCCTCGCTCTTCGACCGGGTGCACGCCGAGGCGGCCCGGGCACACTCCTTCCTCGGCTTCAAGCCCGAGGTGGTGATCCAGACCGAACCGGACGTGGACCCGGACGACGTGGTCTCCGGCGAGATCTGCGACGACATGATCGCCGTGGTCCGCGAGGGCCTGTCCAACGCCGCCCGGCACGCCAGGGCGAGCGCGGTCACCGTGCAGGTGGAGGTGTCGCGCAACCGGGCGCAGGTCGCCGTCCACGACGACGGGGTCGGCCTGCCGACCGAGCCGACCCGGTGCAGCGGCCTGGACAACCTCGCCGAGCGCGCCCGCCGCCACGGCGGCACCGGCCTTGCCCGGCCCGGTCCGGACGGCGGCACCACCTTGGTCTGGCGGGTCCCCCTAGGCTGAGCGGATGCCGCCGACCCCCGCCACCCTGACCCTGAGCGAGCACGGCGAAGGCCTCGGTTCCGCCGTCTCGGTGCTGCGCAACAACGCCGCCGCCGCGGGACTGACCGCCCCGGTGCCGACCTGCCCCGGCTGGAACGTGCTCGACCTGATCGCCCACACCGGCCTGGTGCACCGCTGGGCCACCGCGGTCGTCTCGCAGACCGAGCCCCCGGCCGAGGCCGACGTCCAGGCGCAGGCCCGGTCAGCCGTCGACGTGCTGGACTGGCTGGACGAGGGACTCGTCGACCTGCTGAACGCCCTGGTCGGCGCCCCGGCAGACCTGAAGGTGTTCTTCTTCCTCAAGGACGCCCCACCGCCGCGGGAGGCCTGGGCCCGGCGGCAGTGCCACGAGACCACGATGCACGCCGTCGATGCCATGGCCGCCCGGCTGGGCCGCCCGCCGACCGCCGCCGAGACCTGGATCCGCCCGGCGCTGGCCGCCGACGGACTGGACGAGCTGCTCACCGGCTTCCTGCCCCGCAAGACCTCCGCCGTTCGCTCGGCCGACCCGCTGACGGTCGTCGTCAGCCCCACCGACGTCGAGCAGGCCTGGACCCTGCAGATCGGCCCCGACCCGGTCGTCACCACCCGGCAGGCCACCGAACCGGCCGATGTCCTGCTCACCGGCACCGCGACAGCCCTCTACCTGGCGCTGTGGAACCGGGGCGAGGAGATCGAGGTCACCGGCCGGACGCAGTGGCTGGCGACCTGGCGCGAGCAGATGCGCGTCGTCTGGAGCTGACCCCCGGCCGGTGTCAGTCCGCGTTCCAGCCGCTGCCCTGGCGGTGCCCGGCCACCCAGGCGGCGGCCTGGGTGCGTCGGCGGAAGCCCATCTTGGCCAGTAACCCGGTCACGTGGTTCTTCACCGTCTTCTCGGCCAGGCCCAGCTCGGTGCCGATCTCGCGGTTGGACAGGCCGTCACCGATCAGGTCGAGCACCTTGCGCTCGGTCGGGGTCAGCGCCTCGGTCGGGTCGTGATGGGTGGCCTTGCGCCGCGCCACCGCGCGCTCGTCGAGGAGCACCCGGCCCTGGGCAACCTTGCGCACCACCTCGGCGATCTCGGTGCCGCGCACCGACTTGAGCACGAACGCCGACGCCCCCGCCTCCAGCGCAGCCTCGACCGCCTCGTCGTCGTCGAAGGAGGTCAGCACCACGCACCGGATCTGCGGCTGCTCCTCGCGCAACGCGCGCACGACGTCGATCCCGGTGCCGTCGGGCAGCTTCAGGTCGACGATCGCGACGTCGGGCCGGACGGCGGCGGCACGGCGGACGGCGTCCCGCACCGTTCCCGCCTCGGCCACCACCGTCAGGCCCGGGTCGGCGTCCACCACGTCCACCACACCCCGGCGGACGATCTCGTGATCATCGACGACCAGTACCCGCACACGTCCGTCTGCATCCACGTACGTCAGGCTACCGATGGACGCAAGGATCTGTGGTCACCGACGTCGCTGGCAGCGCGGGCAGCGGAAGGATGAGCGGTTCATGAACGCCTCCCGGCGCAGCGGTGTCCCGCAGCGCAGGCAGGGCCGGCCCTCGCGACCGTAGGCGACCAGGGTCCGTTCGAAGAAGCCGGACTCCCCGTTCACGTCGACGTAGAGGCTGTCGAAACTCGTTCCGCCGGCGCGCAATGCCTCGGTCATCACCTCGCGCACGTGGGTGAGCAACCGGCGCAGCGTGGCCCCGCTCAGTCCGGCCAGCTCCCGGTCGTAGTGCAGTCGTGCACGCCACAGCGCCTCGTCCGCGTAGATGTTGCCCACCCCGGAGACCAGGCGTTGGTCGAGCAGGCCGCGTTTGACCCCGCTCCGCCGGCGGCGCATCCGGGCGATCAGCGCCTCGGCGTCCAGGTGCGGGTCGAGCGCGTCCCGGGCGATGTGCGCGACCGCGGGCGGCAGCATCGGGGCCGACGGTGCGCCGTCGACTCCCCCGGCCCCGGCGGGGAGCCCGTCCGGGGTGGGCACCAGGTCGGTCAGGGTCAGCCCGCCGAACATCCGCTGGTCGACGAACCGCAGCTCGCGGCCCTGCCGCTCCTCTCCCCCACCGCTGAGCGAGAGCCGCACCCGCAGATGCCGCTCCGCCGGCGCCTCGGGCGGCTGCAGCACCAGTTGCCCGCTCATACCCAGATGGGCCATCAGCGCGGTGTCGTCGTCCAGTACCAGCCAGAGGAACTTGCCCCGGCGGACGGCGTCGCGCACGGTGGCGCCGGTCAACCGGGCGGCGAAGTCGGCCGGGCCGGGCAGGTGGGCGCGCACGGGGCGCGGGTGCAGCACCTCGACGGCGTCGACGGTGGAGCCGAGAACCCAGCGGGCCAGGCCGCGGCGGACGACCTCGACCTCGGGCAGCTCAGGCACGGGCCTCCAGGGCAGTGAAGGCGGCCGAGGCGGCCAGCTGTTCGGCTTCCTTCTTGCTGCGTCCGTGGCCCTCGCCGTGGGACAGCCCGCCGACCCGGGCCACCGCGTGGAACAGCTTGGCGTGGTCGGGGCCCTCCTCGGTGACGGCGTACTCCGGCACGCCCAGCCCGAGGGTCGCGGTGAGCTCCTGCAGGCTGGTCTTCCAGTCCAGGCCGGCGCCGAGCTCGGCCGAGGTGTCCAACCGGGAGTCGACCATCCGGTGCACCAGGGCGGTCGCGACAGCCATCCCGTGCTCGCAGTAGGCGGCGCCGATCAGGGCCTCGAGGGTGTCGGCGAGGATCGAGGACTTGTCCCGCCCGCCGGTGGTCAGCTCGCCACGCCCGAGCCGCAGATGTGAGCCCAGATCGAGCTCGCGGGCGACCCCGGCCAGGGCGCGCATGTTGACCACCGCCGCCCGCAGTTTGGCCAGCTGGCCCTCGGGCAGGTCCGGGTAGCGCTGGTACAGGGCATCGGTGACCACCAGACCGAGCACCGAGTCGCCGAGGAACTCCAGGCGCTCGTTGGTGGGCAGCCCGCCGTTCTCGTAGGCGTAGGACCGGTGGGTCAGCGCACGGACCAGGAGATCGCGCGATATCCGGACACCGATCCGGGCCTGGAGCGTCTCCAACCCGAGCGGTTCACCGACGGCGGTGTCGTCGCGGAGTGCCTCGCTCACGTCGTGGCCCGGGACGATCAGAGGTCCTTGACCTTGCGGCCCTTGTACTCGAGGTAGAGGGGGGTGCCCGCCGAGTCGCTGACCACGCGCGCCTGGTGCGGGCGGGCGTAGGTGACCTCGCCACCCTCGACCGCGGTCGTCAGGGTGGTCGCCGTCGCCTTCCACTGCGAGCGGCGGGACCGCGTGTTGCTGCGGGACATTCTCCGCTTGGGGACGGCCACGGCTGTTCTCCTTCGTCATGGTGCTGCTACGTGATGACTACTCGGCGGGATCGAGCTCTTCGTTCTGGGCGAGACCGGACAGCGCCTGCCAGCGCGGGTCGATGTCCTCGTGCCCATGCTCCGGGTCGTCCGCCAGGTGTGCTCCGCACTCGGAGCACAGCCCGGGGCAGTCGTCCCGGCACAGGGGCTGGTACGGCAGTGCGAGCACTGTCGCGTCACGCAGTGCGGGCTCCAGGTCGATTCGCTCGTTCTGCAGTTCGCGCACCTCGTCGTCGTCCTCGCCCTCCGGCGTCCGACCGGGGTAGGCGTACAGCTCCTGGAGGTCGGCGACCACCTCGCGGTCGACGTCGTCCAGGCACCGGACGCATTCACCCCGGGCCCGTCCGAGGACGGTTCCGGAGACCAGAACCCCTTCGAGCACCGACTCGAGCCGCAGGTCCAGCTCGAGGTCGCTGCCCTCGGGGATGCGGATGACTTCGGTGCCGAGATCAGCTGGAGCGGCGACGACGCGGGACACCTTCTGCATGGATCCGGGGCTGTGGCCCAGCTCGCGCGTATCAAACACGAGCGGCGACCGTGGATCCGGGCGGATGGTGCACCTTCCTCGACGTCGCTACGGCATGAACTCGACCACGTCGCATCCGCAGGCGGGGCCGAGGGGCAAGGCTACCCGGGAAGGCGTCGCCGCTCCAATTCGGCGCGGACGATCTCGGGCACCAGACCGCTGATGTCGCCACCGAGACCGGCCACCTCCTTGACCAGGCTGGAGGAGACATGCTCGAACCGGGGGTCTCCGGGCAGGAAGACCGTCTCCAGCCCAGTGAGGTGCCGGTTCATCAGCGCCATCGGCAGTTCGTAGGCGAAATCCGTGCCCGAGCGCAGGCCCTTCACCACCGCGGAGGCCCCGACGGCGTGGCAGAAGTCGACCAGCAACGCTCCGCGAACCTCGGCGATCCGCACCCGCTCCAGACCGTCCAGGCTGGCCTCGAGCAGTTCGATCCGCTGTTCCGGGCTGAACGTGCCGGACTTGGCCGGGTTCACCAGTACCGCCACGATCACCTCGTCGAACAGGGCGGTCGCCCGGTGGACGACGTCGAGGTGGCCGTTGGTCACCGGGTCGTAGCTTCCGGGGCAGACGCAGCGCCTCAGCGCCTGGTCGGGCATTGCGGCAACCTACGCCTCGCCGGGCCGGGCGTACCAGAGCGTGGTCTCGCCGTAGCGCCGGACGGCGGTGCGGATCATCCCATCGGGCCAGCGCGGCTCCGCCCCGCGGGAGCTGCGTTCGACCACCACCACGGCGTCGTCGGCCAGCCAGCCCCGGCTCAGCGCGGCCAGGACCTCGCTCAGGTCGGCCTCCGCCAGATCGTAGGGGGGGTCCAGCAAGACAAGATCGGCGGCGGACGGCGCCCGCCCGGTCAGGTAGCCGGCCACCGACGAGAGCACGACGCTGATCCCTGACAGCCCGAGCGCGGTCACGTTGCGCCGGGCGACGTCTGCCGCAGCCCGGGCGGAGTCGACCAGCACCACCCCGGCGGCGCCGCGGCTGGCCGCCTCCAGGCCGAGCGCCCCCGACCCGCAGTACAGATCCAGCACCCGGGCCCCGGCGACGGCGCCGCGTGCCTCCAGGCCGGAGAACATCGCCTCACGCACCCGATCGCTGGTCGGGCGGGTGGCATGGCCTGCCGGGGCCTCGATCCGTCGTCCGCCGGCGCTGCCCGCGATGATCCGGCTCACAGGTCCTTCACCAGGACCAGGGAGTTGCGGTTGGCGTTGTGCTCGGCCTGCTTGCGCGGCGGCAGGTCTGCCGTCTCGCCCGGGAGGAACCCGTGCTCGACGAACCAGTGCGGGGTGTGCGTGGTCAGCGCGAACAGCCGCTTGATCCCGCGGCGGCGCGCGGTGACCTCGGCGCGTTTGAGCAGGGTCTGCGCCCGGTCGCGGCCCCGGTACTGGGGGTGGACGGCGACACAGGCGAACTCGGCCGAGGCGTCCTCGCCGAACTCGATCATGGCGTTGCAGGCGATCACTGTGCCGTCGCGAACCATCACCGAGAAGCTGTCGATGTCCAGCTCGATCTGCTCGCGCGAACGCGGCACCAGGATGCCGCCGGCCTGGAGCGGGCGGATCAGGGCCAGGATGCCGGCGACGTCCTCGATGGTCGCGTCCCGGGTGGCCTCGTAGTCCTCGTCGGCGTAGAACATCAGGCCGCTGCCGTCGCGGGTGTAGAGCTCGCGCAGCAGTGAGCCCTCGCTTCCGGCGCCGACCAGGTGCACCCGTTTCACCCCGGTGCGACCAGCGGCGAGCCCCGCCCGCACGCAGTTGCGGTCCTCGGCGGAGAGCAGTCCCAGCACCGACTCGGCCGCCAGCACCCGCTCGGCATCCCCGAGCAGGAGCTGACCGGCGTCCCCGGCCGAGGAGGCCAGCTCCCAGGTGCCCGGGTCGGACTCCAGTACGAAGATCAGCTTGTCGGCGCCCAGCCCGATCGCCACCGCCTCGGCAACCTCGGCGTTGCGCAGGTTGAACGCCTCCCCCGTGGGGCTGTACCCGACCGGGGAGAGCAGGGCGATCCGCTCAGCGGCGAGCACCTCGCGGATCGCGGGGATGTCGATCCTGCGCACCTGTCCGGTGAGCTCGTGGTCGACGCCCTCACGCACCCCGACCGGGCGGGCGGTCACCCAGGTACCGCCGACCACCTTGATCCGGGCGCCGCCCATCGGAGTGTCCACCAGGCTGTTCGACAGCAGCGCCTCGATGTCCATCCGGAGCGCTCCCACGGCTGCCTTCACAGCGCCCATGGTCGCCTCGTCGGTGACCCGCAGGTCACCGACGTAGTGCGGGGTCAGGCCGCGCATGGCCAGCTCGGCGTCGATCTGCGGCCGGGCACCGTGCACCAGCACCAGGCGCACGCCCAGGCTGGACAGCAGCGCGATGTCGCAGATCAGCTGTTCGAACTCGGGGCGGGCGCAGGTCTCCCCCGTGAAGGCGATCACCACGGTGCGTCCGTTGTGGGCGTGCACGTAGGGAGCCGCACCGCGCAGCGCCGAGACGAAGTCGGTGTGTTCCACGACAGCTGAGTCTAAGCGGCACAGCCCCGTCATCCGGATGGCCCATCGAGGTGGGACCCCAGGCTCCGGACATCGAGGGAGTGACTGTTGACTGGCTTCCTGGTGGTGCCCGGGTGTCCGACGAGTCCTGGCAGGCGCGGCATCGGATCCTCACCTGGAGCCTGTGGCTCGAGGTACCGACGCTGGTGCTGCTGCCGATGATGGTCGCGTTCGCGGGGGTTGCCGCACAGCTGTTCTCGTCGCGATCCGTGCGAGCGACGGCTACCGGGCTGGGCCTGATCGTCGGGTGTTCATCGGCATCGAACTGTCCGGTGGCCAGGTGCACGCTGACGAGGTACGCCGGCTGGAGCGGGCGATGGGCGAGATCTCCGAGGTCAACCAGATGATCGCCCAACTGGCCGCCCAGACGAACCTGCTCAGCCTGAACGCCACCATCGGGGCGGCCCGGGCCGGGGAGATGGGCAAGGGCTTCGCGGTCGTCGCCCAGGAGGTCAAGGTACTGGCGAACGAGACGGCGGCATCTGCGGAGAAGGTCCGCGGGGTGATCGACAGCGTGGTGGAGGAGACCGAGAAGGTGGCCCGCAGCTTCGCGACCACCAGCGCCCTGGTCGGGGACATCCACCGGCTACCCGCGACATCACCCAGGGACTCCAGCGCTTGGTGGACGCCGCCGTCGACTGACCCTCAACCCCCCGGCCCCCGGCCCCCGGCCCCCGGCCCCCGGCCCCCGGACTCCGGACTCATGATCGCTGTTGCTCATGGAGAGTCCCCCTCCCAATGGGTGGGAACTCATGACACTTAGCGATCATGAGGTGGGTGAGGGGACGGGGACGGGGACGGGGATGAGTCAGCCGCGTTCGAGATAGGCCTCCTGCTCGGCGTCCAGTAGGTCGGCCAGCGCTTGGGCCAGCGCGGGGTGGGCGGACAGGCCCGGGTCGGCCGAGACCAGGGCGGTGGCGTCGTGCCGCGCGGCCACGATGGTCTCCTCGTCGCGCAGCACCCGCAGCCGGCGCAGCGAGGACTTGCCGCCGGACTGGTTGGCGCCCAGCACGTCACCCTCGCGGCGCTGGTCCAGGTCGGCCCGGGCGAGGGCGAACCCGTCGGTGGTGGCGGCGACCACGTCCAGCCGTTCCCGGGCCGGGGTGCCGGCCTCGGCCTCGCTGACCAGCAGGCACACCCCTCCCCCTGAGCCCCGGCCGACCCGGCCGCGCAGCTGGTGCAGCTGGGAGATGCCGAACCGGTCGGCGTCCAGCACCACCATCGCGGTCGCGTTGGGCACGTCCACGCCGACCTCGATCACGGTGGTGGCGACCAGCACGTGCACCTGCCCGGCGGCGAAGGCGGCCATCACCCGCTCCCGCTCCTCGGCCGGGATCCGGCCGTGCAGCGCCTCGATCCGCAGCCCCGCCAGGGCCGGTTCGGCACGCAGCTCCTCGACCGCCTCCAGGACGGCGCGCAGCGGCCGCTTGCGCGGCGCCTCGTCCTCGCCGCTCAGCGGAGCGCCGGCATCGGCGTCCGCCTCCTCGGTGTGCCCGTCGCCGTCGATCCTCGGGCAGACCACGTAGGCCTGGTGGCCGCGGCCGACCTCCTCGGCCACCCGCTGCCAGACCCTCGGGTACCAGCCGGGGTTCTCGGCCAGGGCCACCACGTGGCTGGACACCGCGGGGCGCCCGGCCGGCACCTCGGTCAGGGTCGAGGTCTCCAGGTCGCCGAACACGGTCATCGCCACCGTGCGCGGGATCGGGGTGGCCGTCATCACCAGCAGGTGCGGATTGGTGGTCGCCTTGCCCCGCAACAGGTCTCGCTGCTCGACCCCGAACCGGTGCTGCTCGTCGACCACCACCAGACCGAGGTCGCAGAAGGTGACCCTCTCCTGCAGCAGGGCGTGGGTGCCGATCACGATCCCGGCGTCGCCGCTGACGATCTCGAGCAGCGCGGCGCGGCGGGCGGCGGTGGACATCGACCCAGTGAGCAGCACCACCCGGGTGCCCCGCTCACCGCCCAGCAGGCTGCCCTCGGCGAGTTCGCCGAGCATCGCCGAGATCGAGCGATGGTGCTGGGCCGCAAGCACTTCGGTCGGGGCCAGCAGCGCGGCCTGCCCACCACCGTCCACCACGGTGAGCATCGCGCGGACGGCGACCACCGTCTTGCCCGAGCCGACCTCGCCCTGCAGCAGCCGGTGCATCGGGTGTGCGACGGCCAGGTCCGCGGCGATCCTCATCCCCACCTCGCGCTGGCCGGCGGTGAGCGCGAACGGCAACCGTTCGGTGAAGGCGTCGAGTAGCCCGCCGGAGATCTGCGGCCGCGGCGTCGCGGCGGCCGCGCTCTCGTCGGCGCGGCGCCGGGCCAGCGCCACCTGGAGGACGAACGCCTCCTCGTAGGTGAACCGCTTCAGCGCCGCCACCCCATCGGCGATCTCGGCCGGGCGGTGCACAGCCTCGAACGCCTTCCCCAGTGGCAGCAGGCCCAGCCGCTTCCGGATCTCCTCCGGCAGCGGGTCGGGCTGGGGCTCCAGCACGTCGAGCACCATGCCGACGGTCTTGCGGATCGCGGTCTGGGTCAGCTTGGCGGTACTGGGGTAGATCGCGAACGGGGTGTCGACCGCCCCGATCGCCGGATCGTCGTCACTGCGGATCGCGGTCCACTTCGGGTGGGTCAGCTGCAGCTGACCCTTGTAGTCGCCGACGGTGCCGGAGAACAGCATCCGGACGCCGGGTTTGAACCCATGCGCGATCCGGCCGGCGTTGAAGAAGGTCATCGGCAGCCGGTCGGTGCCGTCGGTCACGGTGACCTTGAGCATCTGGCCGGACCGGCTGCGCATGGAGAAGGTCTGCGCCGACACCACGTCGGCGACCAGTGAGACCTCCTGCCCGAACGGCAGCTCCCGGATCGTGGTCAGCTCGCCGAACTTCTCGTAGCGGCGCGGGAAGTGCCGCAACAGGTCGCCGACGGTACGCGTCCCGAGCTCGGTCGCGAACGTCGCCGCGGTGCCCTTGCCCACGGCCGCGGTCAGCGGGTCGGTCAGCCGCAGGCTCATTCGACCCCGATCAGCAGCAGGTAGCGGGGCTGGCCGCCGTCCAGAACGCTCACCTCGACCCCCGGATGCGCCCGGCGCACATGCCCGGCCAGGGTCTGGGCCAGAGCGCCGGACGGGCCGTCACTGCCCTCGCCGGTGACCAGGGTGACCAGCTCTCCGCCGCCGGAGAGCAGCCGTTCAAGCACCGCGACGCCCACCTCCTGCGCCGCCGCACCGACCAGCACGATGTCGCCCTGCACGATGCCCAGCAGGTCACCGGGGCGGCACACCCCGCCGGTGGTGATCGCTTCCCGGACGGCGACGGTCACCGCCCCGTCCCGGGTGGCTCCGGCGGCGGCCGACATCCGCACCACGTCGTCGTCCACCCCGCGGTGCTCCTCGTGCACCGCGGCGGCGGCCAGGCCCTGCACCTGTGCCCGGGTGGGCAGCACGCTCACCCGCAGGCCCCGCGCCCGGGCGCTGCCCGCGGCGGCCTCGGCCACCGCCAGGGTGTCGCCATCGTTCGGCAGCACCACCACGGCGCCGGCCCGGGTCGCAGTGATCGCCTCCAGGATCTGCGCGGTCGAGGGCCGTCGCCCCGGGCCTCCGGTGACCACCTGGGCACCCGCCTGCGCGAACACCTCGGCCAGCCCGGGCCCGGCCGCACACGCCACCAGGGCGACCCGGGCGGCGTCGTCCGCCCCCCGGTCGAAAGCCCGGTCGTGCTCGGCGGCCTGCTCGGCGAAGTGGGTGATCCGCACCCGGTGCGGGCGCCCGGCCTCGATCCCGGCCTCGATCGCCGCCCCCGGGTCGTGGGCGTGCACGTGGACGTGCCACAGCCGCCCGCCGCCGACCACCACCAGGGAGTCGCCGAGCGGGGCCAGGGCGGCTCGGAGCCCGGCCACGGCGTCCTCCTCGGCCTCCAGCAGGTACATCACCTCGTACGCCGGGCCGGCGGGGGTGAGCCGGTCCCGCACCTGGCTCAGCGCGGACAGGTCCGGCGCCGGCAGTGTCGAGGGGATGCGGCGGCGGCCCCGGGGGCGGTGCCCGCTGCGGTGGACCAGGTCCTCCAGGGCCTCCAGCAGCACCAGGTAGCCGCGCCCCCCGGCATCGACCACCCCCGCCAGGCGCAGCGCCTCGAGCTGCTCCCGGGTCGAGGCCAGGGCCTCCCGGGCGGCGCCGACCAGTGCCGTGACGACGTCGGGCAGGCTGTCGCCGGCCTGCTGGGCGGCCGCCGAGGCAGCCCGGCTGACCGAGAGGATGGTGCCCTCGACCGGTTCGGCCACCGCTTGCCAGGCCTGCTGATCGGCCCGCAGCATGGCTTGCTTGGCCGCCGCACCGTCCAGCACCTCGCGCTCGGCCAGCACGTCGGCCCAGCCGCGCAGCAGCTGCGCGGCGATGATGCCGGAGTTGCCCCGGGCCCCCATCAGCGCGCCGTGCGCGAACGCCTCGACCACCTCGCGGACGCCGGCATGGGCCGGCAGCGTGTTCACGGCGTCCACCGCGGCCTCGACGGTCAGATAGAGGTTGGTGCCGGTGTCACCGTCCGGCACCGGGTACACATTGAGCGCGTCGATCTCCTCGCGGGCCTCACCCAGCGCCGCCAGCGCCGTGACCGCCCAGTGGCGCGCGCCCCGGGCGTCAATGGCCTCCAGCATGCCTGGCAGGTTATCCGCCCGGCCCGCGCCACTACCGGTTTGGGCCAGGCATCCTTCGTCGGATAACCTGTCGGGACTGCCCGCCCATACCAACGTTCAGGAGACCTACCCGTGGCTGCCAACTGCGACGTCTGCGGCAAGGGGCCGGGCTTCGGTCACAACATCTCGCACTCCCACCGGCGCACCAAGCGCCGCTGGAACCCGAACATCCAGCGCATCCGCGCGGTGGTCGGCGGAGCACCGAAGCGGCTCAACGTCTGCACGTCCTGTATGAAGGCGGGCAAGGTCACCCGCTGACCTGACCACCCGATCGCGAGGCCGGTCCCCCATGGGGTGACCGGCCTTCTCGCGTCACCCCCACCACACCCACGTCACCACCACAAGCCGCGTCGACGCCTCTGCCGACGATGGAGATCACGATGCGAGGAAGTGGCTGTGATGGCAGCCGATTTCCTTCAACGTGATCTCCATCGTCACCAGTGGGTCCATCCTGAGGGCCCTGTCCAGTCCTGGCCGTCAACCAGCACCCCGCCCCCGCCGGGCTCGGCCGCGCGCACGGTCCCGATCCGCACGAAGTGTGCCGGCAGCGCGGCGCCGGGGGCGAAGCAGGCCAGCAGGGCGTGGTCCTCGCCGCCGGTGAGCTGCCACTGCGCCGCCAGCCCCGGCTCCCCGAGCAGCGCCGCAGCCTGCGCCAGCCCCGGCGCCGCGGGCAGCGCCCGCGGATCGAGGTCGAGCACCACCGCCGAGGCCCGGGCGATCCGGACCGCATCCCGCAGCAGGCCGTCGCTCGTGTCGATCATGGCGTGGGCCCCCGCCTGCGCGGCCAGCGCACCCGCCTCGTAGTGCGGCTGGGGCGCCCTGTGCGCCACCAGGAGCGCCGCCAGGGCCGCGCCCAGGCCCTTAGCCCTGCCGGCCTGCAACAGGGCCAGTCCGGCCGCCGAGGGGCCGGTGACACCCGCCAGGGCTACGAGGTCGCCCGCGCAGGCTCCGCCACGCCGCACGGCGTCCACGCCCTGGTCCAGCAGACCGAGCGCGGTCCCGGTGATCACCACCTGGTCGGCCTCCGACACGTCGCCGCCGACCACGGCGGCGCCGGCCCGCGCGCATTCCTGGGCAAGCCCTCGGGCCAGGTCGTCGGCGAAGCCGGCCGGCAACCGGCCCGGGGCAGCCAGGCTGACCAGCAGCGCCCGGGGTCGCGCCCCCATCGCCGCGACGTCCGCCATGCTCTGCGCGGCGACCTTGACCCCCACGTCGACGCCACTGGACCAGCCCTGCCGGAAGTCGCGCCCCTCGACCAGGGTGTCGGTGCTGACCACCAGTCCGACCGCTGGGCCGAGGTCCAGGACGGCGGCGTCGTCACCCGGCCCGACCCGCAGCCACGGCGGTCCGGCCGGATAGAGCGCGAGGATCCCACTGACCAGCGCGTCCTCGCCCAGGTCGGCGACCCTGCGCTCGCCCCTGTCCTCGCCCATGCCACCCCCTGACTCGACGGGTGCGACACGGTAACGTGGCCGGGCCCAGTGCTACGAGGAGGACCCGATGGTCGAGGCCTACATCCTGATCCAGACCGAGGCCGGAAAGGCCTCGGACGTCGCCAGGGAGGTCGCCGTGATGAGTGGCGTCACCATGTGCGAATACGTGATGGGCCCCTACGAGGTGATCGCCCGGGTCGAGGCCACCAGCGCCGACGAGCTGGGCAAGCTCGTGATCGCCCGGATCCAGTCCGTCGCCGGCATCACCCGCACCACTACCTGCACCATCGTTCACGTGTGAGGACCGGCCCCACCACGCTTGCCGCGCTCGCCGTCCTGGCGGGTGCCGGTTGCTCCACGCCTGTCGGCGATCCTCCTTCGGCGCCACAGGCTTCGGCGGCCGCCTGCGTCCAGGCGCTGGCCGTCGCCCCCGCCCTGGTCCTCGACAAGCCACGCACCCCGGTCACGACCGTGGGCGCCCTCGCCTGGGGCACCCCGGCGATCGTGCTCCGCTGCGGGCTGCCCGAGCCCGCGCCGTCCACGCTGACCTGTCTGGAGGTGAACGGCGTCGACTGGGTGATCGACGAGACGAAGGACCCGATGACGGCGGTCAGCTATGGCCGCTCCCCCGCCGCCGAGCTGCGGGTTCCCGCCTCCTACGGGGCGAGCGCCCTGCCGTCGGCCCTGGTCGATGCCACGCCCATCGTGAAAGCCCTGCCGACGACGGACCGGGCCTGCATCGGGTAGTCGCTCAGCGCAGGCCCGTGGGCCGGCGCTGAGCCAGGGTGAGCAGCCGGTCGACCAGATCGGGGTAGGGCAGCCCGGTCTGTTCCCACATCCGCGGGTACATCGAGAACGGGGTGAACCCCGGCATGGTGTTGATCTCGTTGACCACCACCCGGCCGTCCTCCTGCACGAAGAAGTCGACCCGGGCCAGCCCCTCGCAGCCCATCGCCTCGAACGCCCGCGCGGCCAGGTCACGCACGCTGCGCACCACCCGGTCCGGCAGGTCCGCGGGGCAGGTCAGCCGCACGCTCGCCTCGTCCAGGTACTTGGCCTCGAAGTCGTAGAACTCGTGATCCCCGACGACCTCGATCTCCCCGGGCAGGCTGGTCGCGGGCGGGCCGCCGTCGGCGCTCTCCAGCACGGCGCACTCGATCTCGCGGCCGAGGAGCATCGCCTCGATCACGACCTTGGGGTCGTGCGCCCGGGCCGCCTCGATCGCGGCGTCCAGGTCCTCGGCGCGGGAGACCTTCGTGATCCCGATACTCGACCCGGCCCGGGCAGGCTTGACGAACACCGGGTAGCCGAGCTCCTCGACGTCGTCGCGGACCCGGTCCGGATGACGTTCCCAGTCCCGCGGCAGCACCACGGTGTAGGGGCCGACCGGCAGCCCGGCGCCGTCGAGCAGGACCTTCATGTAGTGCTTGTCCATACTGGCGGCGCTGGCCAGGACCCCTGACCCGACGTAGCGCACGTCGGCCAGCTCGAGCAGGCCCTGGATGGTGCCGTCCTCACCGAACGGCCCGTGCAGCAGCGGGAAGACCACGTCGACACTGCCCAGCAGCCGCGGCACCTCGCCGGGCTCAAGCACGGTCAGCTCCCCCGCGCCGGCCTGCAGCGGCATGACCACCCCTGGGCCCTCGTCCTCGGCCACCCGGGGCAGTTCCCCGCCCTCGATCTGCCAGTGCTTGGGATCGTCGGAGGCGAGCACCCAGCGCCCGGTCGGGGTGATCCCGATCGGCACCACGTCCCACGCCTCGGCGTCGATCGCCTTCAGCACACCGGCCGCGGTGACGCAGCTGATCGCGTGCTCGCTGGAGCGTCCGCCGAACACGACGGCAACCCGGGGACGGCGGGGGCCCTTCTCGGGGCCGAGGTTCGCGCTCATCGCCGCTGACCCTACTCGCTCGCCCGGAGCCGACAGACCCTAGAGTCCAGGGTCATGGAGCACCGCACGCTGTCACCGGCCACCGTCGCCGTCACCTCGGGCCGGCCCGATCCCGACCCGAACGCGTCCACCAGTGCCCCGGTGGTGTTCACCTCGACCTACGCGGCCAGCCCCGGCGTCCCGCAGGAGGGCGATCTCGGCTACGGCCGCTGGGCCAACCCGACCTGGTCGGCCTTCGAGGAGGCCCTGGGCGCGCTGGAGGGCGGGGATGCCCTCCTGTTCAGCTCGGGCATGGCCGCCACCGCCGCCGTACTGGGCCTGGTGCCACCGGGTGGTGTGGTGGTCGCCCCGGCGAGTGCCTTCTACAACGGCTCCATGGCCCTGCTCGCCGATCTGGAACGCACCGGTGCCGTGGTCGTCCGGCGCGCGCCGATGACCGACGTGGCGGCGGTCACCGCGGCCCTGGACGGCGCGGCGCTGCTCTGGCTGGAGACGCCGAGCAACCCGCTGCTCGAGGTGGCCGATGTCGCGGCACTCGCGGCTGCCGCGCACGCCGCGGGAGCGATGGTGGTGGCCGACAACACCTTCGCCACCCCGCTCGGCCAATGCCCGCTGGCCCACGGGGCCGACTTCGTCGTCCACTCGGTGACCAAGTACTTGTCCGGACACTCCGACGTGATCCTGGGCGCCACGGTGACCCGTGACAACGAGGTCTACGCGGAGCTGCACGCCTACCGCACCCTGCGCGGCGCCGTCCCGGGGCCGATGGAGGCCATGCTCGCGCTGCGCGGGCTGCGCACCCTGCACCTGCGGGTGGAGCGGGCCTGCGCCAACGCGGCCGACCTGGCCCGCCGGCTGAGCGGGCGCCCGGAGATCAGCCGGGTGCGCCACCTATCGCTGCCCGAGGACCCGGGGCACGCCCTCGCCGCGGCCCAGATGAACACCTTCGGGGCGATCATCTCGATCGAGCTGGCCGGCGGGCCGGAGGCCGCCGAGCGGCTCTGCGCCGCCACCTTGATCTGGTTGCACGCGACCAGCCTGGGCGGGGTGGAGTCGAGCCTGGAACGGCGTCGCCGTCACGCCGGTGAGCCCGAGGACGTGCCGGACAACCTGGTGCGGCTCTCGGTCGGCATCGAGGACGTCGAGGACCTCTGGGCCGATCTCGCGCACGCCCTGGACCACCTCTGACCGGCTGCTGGAGCTAGCCGGTCGGCTTGTCCTTCTTCGGGTTGCCGGTGCGCGGCTGGTCGTGCGCGCGGGGGTCCCAACGCTCGGCGGGCGCCGGCTCGCCGCGGATCTGCTCCAGCAGACCAGTGATCGCCGCCATGATGTCGGCGGTCGCCGCACGCAGCGTCTCGCCGTCCAGCGGGCGGTCGGCGTATGCCGAGAGGTCGACCGGCGGACCGGCCCAGACCTGCACCCGGGTGGGGCGCAGGATGCGCAGCCGCACCGAGTAGGGCGGCAGGAGGCGCTGCGGCCCCCATTGCGCGATCGGGATCACCGGACAACCGGTGGTCAGGGCGATCCGGGCGGCGCCGGTCTTGCCGACCATCGGCCACAACCCCGGGTCACGGGTCAGCGTGGCCTCGGGGTAGATCGCCACGCACTCCCCTGCCCGGACGGCGGCCATCGCCGAGGCCAGCGCGCGGGAGGCGTCGGCGCTCTCCCGGTTCACCGGGATCTGTCCGGCCCGGGCGACGATCGCCCCCAGCAGAGGCAGCTCGAACACGGCCTGCTTGCCCAGGAAGCGCGGCGGGCAGCCGTGGTCGAGCAGGAACTGGCCGAAGGTGAACGGATCCGAGTGCGAGATGTGGTTGCCGACGGCCACGAACCCGCCGGTGCGGGGCAGGTGCTCACCGCCGCGCCACTCCTGCCGGGTGAGCAGACCCATGGTCGGACGGACCAGTGCCTCGGCCAACCGGTAGGCCCAGCTCAGCTGCCGCGCCGGGGCGGGTGTGATCGCGCTCACGGCCGCCTATCCTCCCCGCCGCGTCGGGCTGTGTCGAGCCTGCGAGACTGCGGGCATGGGTCTGCGAGTACCGGCGGAGGCCGGATGGACGCTGGTGCTGCCGGTGAAGGGCGGCCTGGCCGCCAAATCCCGATTGGGCGCGATTCCCGGTCTGGCCGAGGCGATCGCCGCCGACACCCTGGACGCCGTCGCCGCCTGCGCGGTGACGGCCAGGATGCTGGTGGTCACCACCGATCGCGAGGCGGCCCGGGTCGCGTCGCTGGCCGGGGCGGACGTCGTCGCCGAACGCATCCCGGGCGCCGGCCTCCTGGCGGCGGTCGGTGACGGGGTGGCCGCCGCCGGGGTCGGGCCGGTCGCAGTGTTGCTGGCCGACCTGCCGGCCCTGCACCCGGAGGACCTCGCCGCCGCCCTGGGCGCCGCCGGAGCGGCTCTGACCGATCGGCCGATGGCCGCGGTGCCGGACACCGAAGGGGTGGGTACGGTGTTGCTCGCCGCCGCCCGGGCCGGCGATCTCGACCCGGCGTTCGGCGCCGGGTCGCTGGCGGAGCACCGCCGCCGCGGCGCCGCCGTCCTGGACCTGGATCTGCCTCGGCTCCGCCGCGACGTCGACACCCCGGCCGAACTCACCGAGGCGCTCGGGCTGGGCTGCGGGCGCCGAACCACGGCTGTGGCCGCCGTCAGCCTCGGCCAGCGCCTACCCTGACAGTGTGCAGGCCACCGTTCACCGCTTCGATCCGTCCACCGGCGCGGGCAGCGTCATCACCGACGCCGGCACCGTGCTGCCGTTCACGCCACAGGCCTTCGCGTCCACGCGGTTGCGGCACCTGAGGCCCGGGCAGCGGCTCACCGTCACCGTCGAGGGTGCCGGCGCGCAGGCATGGGTCACCGCGATGCGTCTGGGCAACGTCGCCGTGGTCCCGCGACGCACCCCGCACCCGTAGCCGCGTCTCCCCCGGAGGGTGGCGGAGGTCTGTCTTGACTTCCAGGTACACAATGGTGGCGTCGGTGACGGGCGCGAGTCGAGGGATCGGCCGAGGACGACGGCGACGACGGCCTGGCCTGGATTCGGGCTGTTCTGAGCCGGCCCGATGCAGCGACGACCGCGGTCGGCGAAGCCCTCCGCTCGTTCGGCGGGATCGACCTGCTGGTCAACAACGTCGGCCAGAGGGGCCTCCCCTGGCGTACAACGTCGCCACCGTCACTCCCGGCCCGACCCGCACCGCCATGTAGGAATCGGAGACCGGGCTCGGCGGCCAGCTCACCGCCGCCCTCGGAACGTCCGTCGACACCATCGTGGCCGGCGCCCTGCACAGGTCGGCCTGGTGACCGGGCGCATGTCCGAACCCGAGGAGGTCGCCGACCTGATCACCTACCTGATCTCTCCGCGCGCCGCGAACATCACCGGCGCCGACTACCTGATCGACGGCGGAGCAACCCGCGCTACGTGACCGCGGGCCCGAACGCCGGTTCGGTCAGCGCTCGTAGTTGGCGCCCAAGGAGTCGAGCTTGCTCTGGAAGTGCTCGTAGCCGCGGTCGATCAGCCCGATCCCGCGCACTCGTGAGGTGCCCTCGGCGGCCAGTGCTGCCAGCAGGTGGCTGAACCCGCCACGCAGGTCCGGCACCTCGATGTCGGCGCCGTGCAGCTTGGTCGGCCCGCTGATCACTGCGGAGTGCTTGAAGTTGCGCTGGCCGAACCGGCAGGGCAATCCACCCAGGCACTCCCGGTAGAGCTGGATCTGGGCGCCCATGTCGCGCAGGGCCCGGGTGAAGCCGAACCGGTTCTCGTACACCGTCTCGTGCACGATCGAGAGTCCCTGGGCCTGGGTCAGCGCCACCACCAGCGGCTGCTGCCAGTCGGTCATGAACCCGGGGTGCACCGCGGTCTCCAGCACCAGCGAGTTCAACTCCCCGCCGGGATGGGAGAATCGGATCCCGTCGTCGGAGATGTCCAGCGCGCCGCCGACCTTCCGAAAGACGTTGAGGAACGTCATCATCTCGAGCTGACGCGCCCCTCGCACCGTGATGTCACCCCGGGTGGCCAGGGCCGCGCAGGCCCAGCTGGCGGCCTCGATCCGGTCCGGCAGGGCGCGGTGGGTGAAGCCGCCCAGGCGCTCCACGCCTTCGACCCGGATCACCCGGTCGGTGTCGACGCTGATGATCGCGCCCATCTTCTGAAGCACCGCGATCAGGTCCATGATCTCGGGCTCGATGGCCGCGTTGCGCAGCTCGGTGACGCCCTCGGCGCAGACGGCGGTGAGCAGCACCTGCTCTGTGGTGCCGACGCTCGGGTAGGGCAGGTCGAGCTTGGTGCCGCGCAGACGTTGGGGGGCGGTCAACGCGATGCCGTGCGGCTGCTTCTCCACCACGGCGCCGAACTGACGCAGCACTTCGAGGTGGTAGTCGATCGGACGGTCACCGATCCGGCAGCCACCGAGGTCGGGGATGAAGGCCTCACCGAGGCGGTGCAACAGCGGACCGCAGAACAGGATCGGGACCCGGCTGGAGCCGGCGTGCGCGTCGATGTCGGCGACGTGGGCCATCTCGACGTTGCCGGGATCGAGTTTGAGCTCGGACGGCGACCCCTCGGTGGAGACCTGGACCCCGTGCAACTCCAGCAGACCGGTGACGACGGCGACGTCGCGGATCTGGGGAACATTCAGGAGGTGACTGGGCTGGTCGCCGAGAAGCGAGGCCACCATCGCCTTGGACACGAAGTTCTTCGCGCCACGCACGGTGATGGTGCCGCGCAGGGGTGTCCCGCCATGGACGGTGAGCAGATCGTCGGTCATGTACCCATCGTGACGCAGACGACGGGCCGCCTCCAAAGAGGCGGCCCGTCGTGGTGTGCGTGCCTCGTGCGTCAGGCCTTCTTCGCGGCGCGACGCACCGGAGCCTTGGCGGCGGTCTTGGCCGGAGCCTTCACCGCAGCCTTGGCCGGAGCAGCCTTGACCGCCGTAGTGCGCTTGGCGGGCGTGCGAGCCGCGGTCTTGGCAGCGGTCGCGGCCTTGGCCGGGGCCTTCGCCGCAGCGCGGGCCGGAGCCTTCGCCGCAACCTTGGCGGGAGCCTTGGCAGCGGTCTTGGCCGGGGCCTTCACCGCAGCCTTGGCCGGGGCCTTCACCGCAGCGCGGGCCGGAGCCTTCACCGCAGCGCGGGCCGGAGCCTTCGCCGCAACCTTGGCGGGAGCCTTGGCAGCGGTCCTGGCCGGAACCTTCACCGCAGCCTTCACAGCGGCCTTGGCCGGAGCGGCCTTGGTGGCCACTGCCTTTGCCGGGGCCTTGGCCGGAGCGGCCTTGGTGACCCGGGTCGCGGCGGCACGTGCCGGCGCGACGGCCTTGGCTGTGGCCGCCTTGGCAGCGGTGGTGGCGCGCGCGGCACTCCGAGCCGCCGTGGTGGCCGACACCGCGGCGACCTTGGGCAGCGACTTCGGGTTGGCCACGTACTGCTTGAACGCCGTGCCCGGCTTGAATCGCGGCACGGACGTCTTCTTGATCTTCACCGTCGCGCCGGTCCGCGGGTTGCGGCCGACTCGGGGCCCACGGACGGCCTTCTCGAACGAGCCGAAGCCAGAAATGGCGACCTTCTCGCCGCGCGCGACTGCACGCGTCACGGTGTCGACCATCGCCTCGACGGCGTCGACTGCAGCTTTCCTGCTGCCGAGGCGCCCTTCAAGCGCTGCGACGAGCTCTGCCTTGTTCACAGATGTCCTCCGGTACACGGTGTCGAGCCGGTGCTCGACCTCGCACAGAAGGTATGCCGACAGAGTGTGACTAGTCCAACATCACCCCGGTGACTTTGCCCTTGTGTCGTAACGGATACCCGCCTCCGGCCGGCCCGGTGACCCCCCGACCGCCACCCTGCGGGATCGCCGGTGGGTGGTCGGCCCCGGGCTCGATCCGGACGCCGGAACCGACCCGTCACCCGGCGCCGAGCCACCGGCCCAAGGCCGGGAACCGACTCCGGCGGCAGAGTGCCGGACGACCGACGCCGAGCTCGAGGTCTACCCGGGATCTCACCTGATGGCTTGCTGTGCAAGGCTTTTCAGCAGCCCGTCGATCGTTCCGGCGACGTCACCGACTGCCCACACCCGCGGCGTCCGCCCTGGTCAGGCCGGGTACGAGGGACCGACGGACCGCCGGGGCACCGGCTCCCGACGGGCGCGATCCGCCGTCCGCACAGGCCCGCCGGAGCGCCGGAGGACGGCCAGGACGACGAACTCCGGCGGGTTCGAGAACCCGCCGGAGGCGCCGTGAAAATCACTGTGAACAAATCTGCCGAACGGCGCGTCGAAACCCCCGAACGGCTCAGCGAACGGGCAGGGCCTGCGGCAACCATTGCGGCCGTGAGGCTTCGAAGATGGTGATCTCGTCGACGTGCTGAAGCGTGAGACCGATGTCGTCGAGGCCCTCCATCAGCCTCCAGCGGGTGTACTCGTCGACCTCGAACGCCACCTCCAGGTCTGCCACCGAGACAGTTCGCGCGCCCAGGTCGACCGTGATCTCGGCGCCGGGCGTTGCGTCCAGAACGGCCCAGATCCGCTCGACGTCCTCCTGGGCGACGGCGGCGGTGAGCAGGCCCTGCTTGCCGCTGTTGCCCCGGAAGATGTCCGCGAAACGCGAGGACAGAACCACCCGGAACCCGTAGTCCTTGAGGGCCCAGACGGCATGCTCACGCGAGGAACCGGTGCCGAAGTCGGGACCGGCCACAAGCACCGAACCCGTCCGGTAGACGTCGTGGTTGAGCACGAAATCGGGGTCGTTGCGCCAGGCCGCGAACAGCCCGTCCTCGAACCCGGTGCGGCTGACCCGCTTCAGGTAGACCGCCGGGATGATCTGGTCGGTGTCGACGTTCGACCGGCGCAGCGGAACGCCGACCCCGGTGTGGGTCGTGAACTTCTCCATGGTGTCTCTCCGTTCAGGCGTTGCGCACGGGGGCCAGATCGGCCGGGCTGGACAGGGTTCCGCGCACAGCGGTGGCCGCGGCGACCAGCGGCGAGACCAGGTGCGTGCGCCCGCCCTTGCCCTGGCGCCCCTCGAAGTTGCGGTTGGAGGTCGAGGCCGACCGCTCCTGCGGCGCGAGGGTGTCCGGGTTCATGCCCAGGCACATCGAGCAGCCCGCATTGCGCCACTGCGCCCCGAAATCGAGGAATACCTTGTCCAGACCCTCGGCCTCGGCCTGCAGGCGCACTCGTTCCGAGCCCGGAACCACCAGCACCCGAACGCTGTCGGCCTTGGTGTGGCCCTGCATGACGGCCGCTGCGGCCCGCAGGTCCTCGATCCGCCCATTGGTGCACGACCCGATGAACACGGTGTCGACGGCGATCTGCCGCAGCGGCATGCCGGCGGTCAGACCCATGTACTCCAGGGCGCGGCGGGCGGCGTTGCGGTCTCCCTCCTCGGGATAGGAGTCGGGGTCGGGCACGTTCGCCGACAGCGGCAGTCCCTGGCCAGGGTTGGTGCCCCAGGTGACGAACGGCTCCAACTGCGCCGCGTCGAGCACCACCTCGGCGTCGAAGACCGCGTCGTCGTCGGTGTGCAGCTGCGACCATGCGGCCATGGCGGCGTCCCAGTCGGCGCCCTGCGGGGCGTGCGGGCGACCGGCCAGGTAGTCGAACGTGGTCTGGTCGGGGGCGATCATGCCCGCTCGCGCCCCGGCCTCGATCGACATGTTGCACACCGTCATCCGCGCCTCCATGGACAGCGCCCGGATCGCCTCGCCGCGGTACTCCAGCACGTAGCCCTGCCCGCCGCCGGTGCCGATCTTGGCGATCACCGCCAGGATGATGTCCTTGGCGGTGGCACCGTCCGGCAGCACGCCGTCCACGGTGACGGCCATGGTCCTGAACGGCCGCAGCGGCAGCGTCTGCGTGGCCAGCACGTGCTCGACCTCGCTGGTTCCGATGCCGAACGCGAGTGCGCCGAAGGCACCGTGGGTCGAGGTGTGCGAGTCGCCGCAGACCACGGTCATGCCAGGCTGGGTGAGCCCGAGCTGGGGGCCGACCACGTGCACGATCCCCTGCTCCACATCGCCGAGCGGGTGCAGCCGGACGCCGAACTCGGCGCAGTTGGCCCGCAGCGTCTCCAACTGGGTCCGGCTGACCGGATCCGCGATCGGCTGGTCGATGTCGACGGTGGGGACGTTATGGTCCTCGGTGGCCAGGGTGAGATCGGGCCGGCGGACGCCGCGCCCGGCCAGCCGGAGACCCTCGAAGGCCTGCGGGCTGGTCACCTCATGGATCAGGTGAAGATCGACGTAGAGCAGGTCCGGCTCCGCGTCGCCGCCGGTGCGGACGACGTGTGCATCCCAGACCTTCTGTGCCAATGTGCGTCCCACGGGGATGTCCTCCTCGACACGGGGGTCAACGCAGAGGTACAGACTGCTCCCGTTTCCCCCGGCGTGCGCTTGCGTCTCACAAATCGAGACGGCAGTATCGCTCTATGGACATCGGTCGGCGGGGCAGCGGCGTGGGCGTGCTGGACAAGGCTGCCGTGGTGCTCGCCGCACTGGAGTCGGGTCCGGCCAGTCTGGCGCAACTGGTCTCGGCCACCGGTCTGGCCCGCCCGACTGCGCACCGGCTCGCGGTCGCCCTGGAACACCATCGGCTGGTCGGTCGCGACATGCAGGGCCGTTTCGTGCTCGGTCCGCGGCTGGCCGAGTTGGCCTCCGCCGCAGGCGAGGACCGGCTGCTGGCCGCCGCCGGCCCGGTGCTGACCGCGTTGCGCGACCACACCGGTGAGTCGGCGCAGCTCTACCGTCGTCAGGGCGATCAGCGGGTCTGTGTGGCTGCGGCGGAGCGGCCGATCGGGCTGCGCGACTCGATACCGGTCGGCTCCACCCTGACCATGCTGGCCGGCTCGGCGGCCCAGGTGCTGCTCGCCTGGGAGGAGCCGGACCGGCTGCACCGCGGTCTGCACGGGGCCCGGTTCACCGCGACCACCCTGTCCGGGGTGCGTCGGCGCGGGTGGGCCCAGAGCATCAGCGAGCGGGAGGCCGGCGTGGCCTCGGTCTCCGCGCCGGTGCGCGGGCCCTCGGGCAAGGTCGTTGCCGCGGTGTCCATCTCGGGCCCGGTGGAGCGGTTCACCCGTCAGCCCGGCCGTCAGCACGCGGCTGCGGTGGTGGCCTCGGCGCAGCGGCTCACCGAGGTGTTGCGCGCCGGCGCGTAGCCTTCAGGGGCGCTGCAGCCAGGTGTGGGTCTGCACCCGGCGTGGCAGACCCGGATCGAGCAGCACCGGCTCGACCTCGACCCCGTTCCCGAGGCGATGGGTCACCAGCAGGTGCCCGCGGACGGCGACGCCGCACCGTCTGGGCGTGGTGAGGCCTGGGGCGAGTACCTTCACGTGGTGCACCGCCGGGGTGATCGTCACCTGGCGGGTGCTTCCCCGCCAGGTCTTGCAGACCGTGCCGTCGGCCCGCAGGTCGGCCAGCACCAGCACCACGTCCACCACGGACGTGGGCGCCTTGCCGCGGCCACAGAGGTGATAGCCGAGCGCGCACGTGGTCAGCTCCGCCTCGCCCTCCAGGCGCACGGCCCCCGCGGTACGCACCGACCCGAGCACGGCCACCGCGAGCGAGCGCCGCGCGCCGGGGGTGCCCACCAGGACGGCGGGGCGTTGCGCGGCACGGGCCAGCCCTCTCACCGGGGTGGCGCTGAAGGTGCCCGAGGCCAGGCGCAGCCGCGATCCGCGGGTCGACTCGGTGCGCGGCGACACCTGCAAGACGCACCGATGGGGGCCGCCTGCGGGCAGCGACACCACCGCGCGTCCGGTGAGGGTGCGCGAGGCCCGCTGGGTGGACGCCGTCCCCGGCACCGGATTCTGCCCGATCACCAGCACGTCGCCCATGCTGTGCCGGTCAGGGGCCGAGCCCACGGCGGACGACGCCGCGCACCAGGCCCGCACGGACAGGGCGATCCGGATCGGCACCGTGACGCGGACCTGGGTGGTCAGCACCACCCAGCCGGCCGACGTCTGCCGGCCGGGGAGATCGAGGGTGCCCACCGTGGTGAACCGCGCGACGTCCAGCGCCGGACCGGACGGCGTCTGCCGGTAGCCCGGCCGAGCCACCACGGTGCGTGGCGCCACCTGGACGGCCACCGCACGCGACGAGGTCGTCGCGGCGTTCCCTGCCGACCTGCCACCCGGTGCGTCGGAGGAGGCCGGCGCCACCGGCGCGCTCACCGCGAGCAGGCCCAGGAGCGCCACCGCGAGCGACGTCCGACCCCTTCGGCGCATGCTGTCAGCCTGTCACATGCTCAACGGCATCAACGTGATCGGCGGGCCCGCCACAGCGCAGGGATCGCCTTGCGGCCGGTGACCGGGGCGAACCGGCCGGCCGCTGCACCCAGGGCGGCGTTCTGTTCCGCCGTGAGCACGATCTCGGCCGCGGCCACGTTGCTCTCCAGCTGCGCCACCGAGGAGGCCCCGGGGATGGCGGCCACCTGCGGATGCCGGATCACCCAGGCCAGGGCGATCTGGGCCGCGCTGGCCTGGTGGGTGGCGGCGATGTCCCGCAGCACGCCGAGCAGCTCACCGGCCGCCGCCAGGTTCCCGGGCAGGAAGAGCGGGTTCAGCGAGCGGATGCCGCCGCTGGGCCGGTCGTGCGGTCCGAACCGTGCCGAGAGCACCCCCTGGGCCAAGGGGCTGTAGGCGATCACCATGCGTCGGTTGCCGGCGGCGAAGGGGATCACATCATTCTCCGGACGGCGGTGCATCAGGCTGTACTGCACCTGGTTGGAGAGCACCACTGTGGAGCTGGGGACCGCATCGGCTACATCCGTCTCGGCCGCGGCCTGGGCCACCGCCAGGGCCCGGTCGGCGGCCTCCCACCTGCCGAGGGAGTAGTTGCTCACCCCGACGTGGCGGACCAAGCCCAACTGCTGCAGAGAGTGCATCCCACGCATGGTCGTCGGGTCGGTGACAACCGGGTTGGGCTGATGCACCTGGTAGAGGTCGATCCGGCGCACACCGAGCCGGCGCGCGCTGGCGACGGCCCGTTGCTCCACCACCGAGGCGACCGGGAGCACCGGCATGATCTTCGTGGCCAGGAACACCCGGTCCAGGTCCGCGCCCGCCGCCCGCAGGGCGGCGCCGAGGATCCGTTCGCTGCGCCCCATGCCGTAGACCTCGGCGGTGTCGAACAGGGTGACCCCGAGTTCCAGCGCGCGTCTGACGATGGCGGAACTCTCCCGCTCGTCGTAGTCAGCGCCATACCCCCACTCCTTGGACCCGAACTGCCAGGTGCCCAGGCCGATCACCGAGACGGGGGTTGGTGTGTCGACGTCCACGAAGCGCATGCCACCATCCAACGGCAGTCGTGGCGTCCGCGCCAGGCGGTGGGGCGGCACGATCGGACAGCTCCATCGGACGATAAAAGCACAAGGCCCCCGGCGTGTTGCCGGAGGCCTTGTGCTTTGTAGCCCCGACGGGATTCGAACCCGCGCTACCGCCTTGAGAGGGCGGCGTGCTAGGCCACTACACAACGGGGCCGCTGGGGTACCAGGACTCGAACCTAGACTAACTGAACCAGAATCAGTCGTGCTGCCAATTACACCATACCCCATGGGGGTATCACGGCCGATTTCCGGCCCGAGACCCGACGCCTGACGATACCGGTCCACTCCCCCGGCACCCAAATCAGATCGCGTCGGCCCACACCGAGGGGTCGCCAGCATCCCTGAGGTTGAAAACCCGCGTCGGTCGTACTAGTATCGTACACATGTTCGAGTCCAAGCCAAGTCTGCTGGTCCCTGAGGGGCCGGACGACGCGCGCACCGAGGAGGATCTGGACGCCGAGCTCGTGGCCCTGCTCGCCGATCCCCACGCCCGCTGGACCGCGCAGGATCTGGAGGACCTGACCGCCGCCGCGGCCGCCTGGCCCAGCGAGGACCCCGAGGCTCCCGTCGAAGCCCTGGAGGGGCAGATCAACCGGCTGCGGTGCCTGCTCGCCGCCGCCCGCGCCGACCTCGAGGGCGCCGCCGCCCAGCACGCCGTCCTACGTGCCGACCGCGACACGGCGCTGCGACGAGAAGACGCCGCGCTCGAGCACCGCGCCGCCGCAGTGCAGGAGCGCAACGCTGCCCATGCCGAGGCCCAGGCCGCCCACGCCGCCCTGAGCAGCGCCCTGGTCGACCTTGCCCTGGCCCGCGCCGAGGCCACCGTGCCCGAGACCTACGACCCGGCGACCCTGTCCCAGCGCCTGCACGACTCCACACCGGGCCTTGCCCTGGCCACCGCCGTGGCCGCCGCCGTCGCTCCCGGAATGCTCGACCAGCTCCCCGACGACACCCTGATCGAACTCGCCGCCGCCACCGGCCGGATCACCGGCTGGGCCACTGCCGCCCAACTGGCCGCCGTCGCCTCCTACGCCGACCGGGTCGCCGCCTCCCCCCTGGCCGGCGACGATCACGGTGACGCGGTCGCCATCGCCGAACTCGCCCTGGCCTGTGGGGTCTCCCGCTACGCCATGGCCAAGACCCTTACCACCGCCCAGGTCCTGCCCCGCGACTTCCCCCACCTCCACCACGCCCTGGCCACCGGCGGCCTGGACCCCGCCAAAGCCCGCCTGGTCGTGGAGAAGACCCTCTGCCACGGCAACAGCGTGCTCGCCGCCGTCGAAGAAGGCGTCCTGCCCGTCATCATCCAGATCACCAAACCCCAACTCGCCGAACTGATCGACCGCCTGATCGCCCAGGCCGACCCCGCCGCGCACCACGAGCGCGCCGCCGAGGCCCGCACCGAGCGCCGGGTCACCTTCCGTCCCGCCGGCCACGGCATGGCCACCATGAACCTGTTCGCCGCCGCCGAAGACGTCGAAGCCGTCCGGGCCGTCCTCAACGCCGCCACCCTCGCCGCCCGACAGGCCCAGCCCGACCTCCCGAGGCGGGCCCACCCCGAGGACCCCGACCGACCCAACACCCCCGCCGACCCCGACGGCCGCCACCCCGCCGCCACCCGCGCCGACACCCTGATCGACCTCATCCTCGGCACCACCCCAGCCCCAGCCCCAGCCCCAGCCCCAGCCCCAGCCCCCGCGCAGGCCCGCGCCGACGTCACCGTCCTGATCCCCTTCTCCGTCCTGTTCGGTGACGACAACACCCCCTGCGACCTGCGCGGCTACGGGCCCGTCCCCGCCCAGCTCGCCCGCGAACTCGCCGCCGATGGCACCTGGCGCTGCGCCGCCGTCGACGACCGGCCCGACTCCCCCACCCACGGCACCATCCTCGGCCTCGGCCGCAGCGCCCACACCGCGGGCTACGTGCCAGCGGCCGCCACCCGCGAGTTCGTCCACCTGCGCGACCAGCGCTGCCGCTTCCCCGGCTGCCGCCAGCCCGCCCAACGGTGCGACCTCGACCACCGCACCCCCTGGTGCAAGGACAGCGCTGAGGCCGCAACCTGCGACTGCAACCTGCACCCCTTGTGCCGCCACCACCACCAGCTCAAGCAACGCGGCTTCACCCCCGAACCCACCCCCACCGGCGCGACCCAGTGGACCACCCCCGCCGGACGCACCTACACCGCCCACCCCGAACGAGGGTCTCGGCGCTGACCCGACAACCGCGCCAGCACCGGTCCGGCGACCGCCAGCACCATCACGTAGCCGGTGGAGAAGTGCCCCAGCTCGGTGATGCCTGCCGCCACGGCCAGGCCGGCGATCACCAGGGAGAACTCACCCCGGGCGACCAGCACCATGCCGGCCCGCCACCTACCCCGCGGGCCCACTCCGTCGCGGCGTGCCGCATACCAACCCGTGGCGACCTTGGTCAGCGCAGTCACGGCGGCCAGCGCCAGGGCGGCGGGCAGTATCGGCGGGATATCGGCGGGGTCGGTGTGGTACCCGAAGGACAGGAAGAAGGCGGCCGCGAACAGATCCCGCAGCGGGTCGAGCACCCGCCGCGCTGCCTCCGAGGTCTCCCCAGGGATGGCCAGGCCCACGAGGAACGCCCCTACCGCGGCCGAGACGCCGACCCGCTCGGCCAGGCCGGCGACGACGAGGGTCAACCCCAGCGCGCGCAGCATGACCTGCTCGTCGGAATCGTGGGTGAGCAGCCGCTCGAGGTGTGGCCCGACGCGGCGCGAAAGCAGCAGCACCGCGGCGACTGTCCCGACGGCCAGGGCCACCCCGATCACTCCGCTGGCGGCGCTGCCACCGCTGAGCAACACCCCCAGGATCGGCAGGAAGACGGCCATCGCGATGTCCTCGAGCACCAGGACCGACAGAACCGACGGCGTCTCCCGGTAACCCAGCCGGCCGAGGTCGACCAGGGTGCGGGCGACGATGCCGGAGGAGGACACCCAGGTGATCCCCGCCAAAGCCATCATCCCCGCGGGCGGCAGATCGAGCAGCAGACCCGCCACCACCCCGGGCGTGGCGTTCAGGAACAGATCGACCAGCCCGCTCGGGGCATGGCGGCGTACTGAGGAGGAGAACTCCGAGGAGGAGAACTCCAGACCGAGGGTGAGCATCAGCAGCACGACGCCGATCCCGGAGGCGAACTCCAGGAATCCGGCCGCCGAGGGGGCGGGGAACACTCCACCGTCGCCGACGGCGAGCCCGGCGAGCAGGAATAGCGGCACCGCGGACAGGCCGATCCTCCAGGCCAGCGCGCCGGCGGCTCCGAGCAGCAGGAGAAGGGCTCCTACCTCGATCAGGAAGGCGGGGTTGGTGTGCACGGCCACACCGCCCGATCAGTCGTTCCGACGAGTCAGGATCTCGCGGACCCCGGTGATGCCGTCATCAGTGCCGATCACCACCAGGATGTCACCTGCCTGCAGCACTTCCTCCGGCCCTGGGGAAGCCACCACCTCCAGCCCTCGCACCACCGCCACGATGGAGGCCCCCGTGCGGGTACGAGCCTTGGTGTCGCCCAGACTGCGCCCGGCGTACCGGGAGTCCGCGGCCACCGCCAACTGGGCCGCCGACAGCCCGGGGATCTCTCTGGTCAGATCGGCGAACCGCTCCGTGATCCGCGGGGCTCCGAGGATCTCGGCCACCGTCTCGGCCTCCGCCGGGGTCAGCGTCACCAACTCGGTACAGACATCTGGGTCCTCGTTGTCGTACACCACGACGTCGACCTTCCCGTCCCGCCGGGACACGAGACCCAGCCGCGAACCGGACCGGGTAGTGAACTCGTACCGGACCCCGACCCCGGGCAGCAGCGTCTCGCTCACATCCATGACGACATCATCCCCAGATCCCGAGGAGGACGGCCAGGTCTGTGAGCGAGGTGACGACCGGGACGTCAATGCCGGCCAGCTCGCCGGCCCGGCCGCGCCGGTCGAGCCAGACCCCGGTCAGGCCCGCGTCGCGGGCTCCCCGAGCGTCGATGTCCAACTCGTCACCGACGTAGAGGGCGCCCTCCGGCGGGACCCCGAGCCGTGCGCAGGCCCGCTGGAACACCCGCGGGTCCGGCTTGCCCACGCCGAGGTCGTCCACCGCGACCATCATCCGCAGCCGCTCGGCCAGCCCGACCCGGTGCAGCTTGTCCCGCTGGTAGTCCCCGCCGGCGTTGGTCACCGCGCCGTATGCCAGCCCGGCGGCGTCCAGACGGTCCAGGAAGGCGTCGACCTCGGGGAAGAGGCGCCACGCGCCGCGGAATGCCTCGTCGTAGGCGAGGTCCCACTGCGCGAACGCCTCGGCGTCCAGTTCGGGGCCGTCGAAGGCCGCGTGCAGCGCCCGGGCCCGGCGTCGGCGCTGCTCGCCGAAGCCGATCTCGCCCCGGGTGTAGGCGCGGAAGGACCCCTCGACGTCGTCCACCCAGTGCGTCAGCGCCACCTGTGACCTGGCAGCGTCCAGGTGCGGCAGCCAACGGCTCACCACGGCCCCGATCGCCACCCCGAAGGCGTGCCGGGTGTCGACCAGGGTGTCGTCGATGTCCAGCAGGACCGCGACCGGACGGATCACCGGGACCTGCTCAGACGGGACCTGCTCACCAGGCCCGCACTGGCGGCCGGAACAAGCGCACGATCGAGTAGCGCCGGGCGAGTCGATCCAACATGATCGCCGCGATCCCCAGGAGCACGATGTCGATCACCACCATGGTCGCGTCGGCCTCGGTGACCGTCATCGTCTCGTCCAACTGGCCGGAGAGCACGCCGAGCCCGAACGCCAGCAGGTTGTTGGCACCGTGCAGCGCGACAGCAGCCTCCAGGCCGCCGGTGCGCCAGACCAGCCACGAGGCGACCAGGCCGAAGGCCAGACGGTCGCCGAACAACCACGGGTCCTGCTGCCCGTGGGCCCAGGCGAACAACAGCCCGGACACCATCGCTGCGACCACCGCCCCCACCACCGCCCGAGCGAACCAGGCACCGATCGCCTGGGTGAGCCAGCCCCGGAACAGGTACTCCTCACCCGCCGCCTGCAGCGGTGTGCTGGCCAGCACCACGACGGCGTACAGCCCGGCCTGGTTCTCGAGGTCGAACTCCATCCCGCCGTCGAGCAGCACCAGCGCCCCGTTGGCGATCACGAGGAGCACCAGACACGCCAGGTAGCAACGCACGAGCCAGGTCCAACGCACCCCGCCCACCACCGAGGACACCCAGCGCGGCCGCCACCCGAACGCGGCCCAGACCGCAGCCTGCCCGACGGCGATCAGCGCCGCCAGCATCAGGTTGGTGAACAGCACCCCGCTCGGTGAGAGCGTCCACTCCTCCAGCCGGGGCTCGGTCAGGCTCTCCGCCCCCCCGGTGGCGGCCATCACGGTGGTGATCCCGCCCCAGAACACGAGCAGGACGCCGAACAGCGCGACCAGAGCGATCCCTGCCGAGGCCAACGGCCGCCACCAGCGGTGGTTCGGGCCCCGCAGCAGCTGGCTGTAGGGCCGCGGCATCCACGCCTCCGCCGGGCCGTGGAGCACCGGCGCGATCACGCGGTCAGCCTCGCCCGCAGCGCCGCCAGCCGGGCGAGAGTGGCCTCACGTCCCAGGATCTGCATGGACTCGAACAGCGGCGGCGAGATCCGCCGTCCGCTGACCGCCACGCGCAACGGCGTGAAAGCGAGCTTGGGCTTGACTCCGAGGCCCTCCACGATCGCCGAGCGCAGCGTCGCCTCGAGGGTGGCCACGTCCCACTCCACGTCGGCGAGCGCCTCAGCGGCCGCGTCCAGGACGGCGCGCGCCGAGTCGGGGTCCTTCGTCACCTGGGCCAGGGCGTCGTCCTCGATCAGCAGCTCGGCGTCGGCGACGAACAGGAATCCGAGCAGGCCTGGGGCCTCTCCGAGCAGCTGCATCCGGGTCTGCACCAGCGGCGCCGCATGGTCCAGGATCGCCACCTGGGCAGCACTCGGCTCGGGGCCCAGCACGCCGGCGCTCTGCAGGTGGGGCACCAGGCGGGCAGCGAAGTCGGCCGGGGCAAGCCGGCGGATGTGCTCGGCGTTGATCGCCTCTGCCTTGGCCAGGTCGAAGCGCGCGGGGTTGGCGTTCACGTCGGCGATGTCGAACGCCGCGATCAGTTCCTCGACGGTGAAGATGTCGCGGTCCGCGGCGATCGACCATCCCAGCAGCGCCAGATAGTTGAGCAGGCCCTCGGGGGTGAACCCGCGCGCCCGGTGCAGGAACAGGTCCGAGGACGGATCCCGCTTGGAGAGCTTGCGGTTGCCCTCGCCCATGACATACGGCAGGTGCCCGAATCGGGGCACCTCCTTGGCCACGCCGATCGTCACCAGCGCCTGGTACAGCGCCACCTGGCGCGGCGTGGAGGAGAGCAGGTCCTCCCCGCGCAGCACGTGGGTGATCCCCATCAGCGCGTCGTCCACCGGGTTGACCAAGGTGTAGAGCGGGTCGCCGTTCGCCCGGACGACGACGAAGTCGGGCACGCTGCCGGGCGCGAAGGTGACCGGCCCACGGACCAGGTCGTCGAAGGTGATGTCCGTGTCGGGCATCCGCATCCGGAGCACCGGCTCGCGGCCCTCGGCGCGCAACGCGGCCCGCTGGTCGGGGGTGAGGTCGCGATCGGCGTTGTCATACCCCAGCTTGGGGTCGCGGCCGGCCGCGTGATGGCGCGCCTCGATCTCCTCGGGGGTGGAGAAGGATTCGTAGAGGTGACCACCGGCGACCAGCCGGCCCACCACGTCGTCGTAGATCGCGCGCCGCCGGCTCTGCCGGTAGGGCTCGTGCGGGCCGCCGACCTCCACCCCTTCGTCCCAGTCCAGGCCGAGCCAGCGCATGGCGTCGAGCAGCTGGAGGTAGGACTCCTCACTGTCCCGCGCGGCGTCGGTGTCCTCGATCCGGAACACGAAGGTGCCACCGGTGTGTCGGGCGTAGGCCCAGTTGAACAGCGCAGTCCGGATCAGCCCCACGTGCGGGGTGCCGGTCGGGGAGGGGCAGAACCGCACCCGGACGTCGGAGCCGGCAGCCGCCGACGGGTGGGCAGATGAGTGGTCAGTCATGATGCGGGCCAGCGTAACCGCCACGGTTGGCTGGCCGTCGGCTCAGGGTTCGCTCGGGGGCAGGTCAGGGCGTTCCCGGACAGACAGCACGACCGGATGGGCGCAAGCTGGGGGCATGACAAACACCAAGACCCTTCGCCGAAGCGACAACCGCATGATTGCCGGCGTCTGCGCCGGCGTCGCCGAGTACTTCGGCATCGACGCCACCCTGGTCCGGGTGCTCACCGCCGTGACCATCCTGTTCGGCGGCACCGGCATCCTGCTCTACGTCGCCGCCTGGTTGATCATGCCCGACTCCGCCGGCGCCATGGTGATCAACTGGCGGCCGCAGGGCCAGACGCCAACCCAGCCGCCGTCCGCCGCTCCGGCCGACACCACGCAGGAACCGCCGGTCAGCGGCTGACCACTGGGTTGCTCAGCACGCCGAAGCCCTCGATCTCCACCTCGACCCGCTGCCCGGCCGTGATCGGACCGACCCCCGCTGGGGTGCCGGTGAGGATCACGTCGCCGGGCAGCAGCGTCATGGCGGCACTGAGGTGGGTGACCAGTCGGGTGATGTCGAAGACCATCTGTGCGGTGCGGGTCTGCTGCACCACCTCGCCGTCGAGGCGAGTGGTCAGCGCCAGGTCACCGGCCTGGGCCAGATCGAGGCCGGTGACGAGGTAGGGCCCCAGCGGGCAGAACGTGTCGAATCCCTTCGCCCGCCACCACTGTCCGTCGCTGCGCTGCAGGTCGCGTGCGGTGACGTCGTTGGCGCAGGTGTAGCCGAGGATCACCTCGTGCACCCGCTCGGCCGGCACGTCGCGGCAGAGCCTGCCGATCACGATCGCCAGTTCACCCTCGTAGTGCACCTCGCGACTCTGGGCAGGCAGCACGATCGGGTCGCCCGGGCCGATCACCGAGGTGTTCGGCTTCAGGAACACCAGCGGCTCGGCCGGCACCTCATTGCCCAGTTCGGCGGCATGCTCGACGTAATTGCGCCCCACCCCCAGCACCTTGCTGCGCGGGATCACCGGGGCCAACAGACGGGCGTCGTCCAGGGACACCCGCTCGCCCGTGTACTGGATCGGGGTGAACAGGGGGTCGCCGGTGACGACGGCGATCACGTCGTCCTCGACGACGCCGAACCGAGGGTCCTCCCCGGTGGTGAACCGAGCGATGCGCATGACCGCGAGCCTAGCCAACGCGCGGTCGGCGGTATCTCACGCGCGACCCCCCTGTCGCCGCGCGTGAGCACCGGCCACGTCCGTTCCCTGGTCAGGGCCCAAACGAGACACTCTGTCTTGTTCGGGAGTGTTACCGGCACCGGAATCCGTGTCAAGTAGCCTGATCAGCACAGCGTTGCGAACGGACGAGAGTGACCATGCAGCCCCAGCCCGCGACCGACGGCCGCTCCCCCGAGCGACCGACACGTGTGGCACGCCAGGACCGCTCTCGCCGTCGCGTCGAGGCGATCCTGAGCGCCGCGCAGGACCTGCTGCGCGAGGGTGGGGTCGAGCGCTGCACGATGGCCGCGCTGGCCGCGCAGGCCGAGCTCACGCCGTCCTCGGTGTACCGGTACTTCCCCGATGCCGGAGCCGTGCTCTGCGCCCTCGCCGCGGACAGCCTGCAGAGGTCGCACGAGGGCCTCGCCGAGCGGCTCAGTGGGATCGACTCGGTGGACAGCGCTCGGACCGCGCTGCACCAGGCCGTGCGCGACTACCACCGAGCCTTCGGCGAGGACCGGGCGCTGCTGGAGCTGTGGACCGGCGCCTACGCCACCCGGGAGCTGGCGGAGCTGAACATCAACGACAGTCGGCGCAACGGCGACCTGCTCGCCGAGCGGCTCGGCCCGTGGAGCCCGCTGGATGCAGCCACGCTGCGTACCCGGTGCTTCCTGCTCTCCCAACTCACCGGCGCCACCATCGCCCTGGTGCTGGAGACACGACCCGCGGAGGCGCGGCGGTTGCTGCGCGAGTTCGACGTGCTGATCGACACCGTGTTCGAGCCACCGGCGCGGCCGGCGTGACTCTCGACCCGAGTGAGGCACAGGCCCGGCGGGCGGCGCACGAGGCACGCGTCGACCGTCTCCTCGCCGGACACCTGGCCCGGCGGGCCCGGGGCGAGAAGCACCCGGTCGAGGACTTCCTCTTCACCTACTACTCGGTGCGCCCGTCCCGGCTGCGCCGCTGGCACCCCGGACTGCCCCATCTGGACGCCGAGGCGTTCCTGGCCCGGCGCGGCGATACGGTCTCCTTCGTCCGGTCCCTGCTCGTGGCCACCGCCGAGCGGGCGCCGTTCCTCGGCTGCTTCGGCATGCACGAGTGGGCGATGGTCTACCGGCAGACCGAGCCCGATCACCGGCACCGGGTACCACTGCGACTGGGCCAGGCAGGCACGGACGCCGTTCTCGAGGCACACCGGGTGCGCTGCACCCACTTCGACGCCTTCCGGTTCTTCACCCCGGACGCCGTGCCGCACAACGAGCTTCAGCCCACCCGGGAGCTGCAGGTCGCACTAGAGCAGCCGGGCTGCCTGCACGCCACGATGGATCTGTACAAATGGTCGGCCAAGCTCGGCGAGGCGGTGCCCTCGGAGCTCGTGGTGGACTGCTTCGAGCTGGCCCTCGACACCCGGGTGCTCGACATGCAGGCCTCTCCGTACGACCTGAGATCCCTGGGATACGAACCGATCCCGATCGAGACGCCTGAGGGCAAGGCCGCCTACGCCGCCGCGCAGCGCGGTCTCATGACCCGGGCAGAACCGCTGCGCACCGACCTGATCGAGGCCTGTTACACCCTGATCGACCTCACAGCCCAGGGCGACCGACGTCGTTCGGCTCGCCCTGCCTTGCAGACCGCTCGCGGCGCCGTCGGTCACGGCTGATTCCCGCGATCAGCCCGGCCATCCCCCCTGCTCCGACCGACAGCCCGATCATCAGACCCTCGCCATCGAGCCCGTTCGGCCCGACGCTGTGGATCGCGCCCAGCACCAGGGCGAAATAGATCACCGCGAAGACCAGCATCCGCGGACGGGTGAGGGTGCCCTTGACCGCGACCTTGACCCCGAGCAGCCGGGCATAGGCGATCACCAGGTAGGACGCGATCACGGTCACCACGAGCACGGCGAAGGCGTACGGGGCGACCGGTCGTCCGCCCAGCCAGAACATCGCCGCGCTCAGCGCCATCGTGGCCCAGAGCATCAGCTGGAAGCCGAAGGCCGAGGCCTCGTTCCAGACGTCGCGCTGGCGCTCCTCGGTGTAGAACGAGCTGCCGAAATCGGCGACGGCAGAAGCGAACCGCATGAACGGCGTCCGCGTGGTCGAGGTGCTCATGTCGTCTCCCTGACCGTCAGTCGAGGCGGTCGTCTGTGGCGTGCTGCCGCCCCTGTCGGCGGGCTCGCCACGCGATGAGCACTGCGACGAGAACGACGGTCCCGGCGCCGACGGCCGCGCCGGCCAGCGTGCTCGCATCCGCCGACCCACCGGTCTCGGACAGGACCGCCCGGACCAGGCCCACCACCAGCGCGAGCAGAACCAGACCGAGCAGGACGTAGCGAGTTCGGTTGACCGATACGTTTCCCCACGCCGTGACGCCGAGCCGTCGCGCATAGCCGATGGTCATCGCCGATCCCAGGCCGACCATGATCAGCAAAGCCTCGACGTAGGGCAACGAGGCGCTGCCGCCGATCCAGAGCATGGCGGCGCTGAGCGCCAGGCCACCCCAGAGCAGGAACTGGAACCCGAAGGCCGAGGCCTCGTTCCACACGTCGCGCTGGCGCTCCTCGGCGTAGAAGGGATCACCGAAATCGGCGACGGCAGAAGCGAACCGCATGAACGGCGTCCGCTTGGTCGAGGTGCTCACGTCGTCTCCCCTGAGTCGGCCGAATGGAACAGGTCCTCGACGGTGGCGCCGAGCGCCCCCGCCAGCCGCAGGGCCAGGTAGACCGACGGCGCGTAGTCGCCCGCCTCGATCGCCACCACGGTCTGCCGGCTGACGGCGCACTCCAGCGCGAGTTGCGCCTGAGTGAGGCCGGCGAGTTGACGATGCCTGCGCACCGCATTCGCCCGCCCCTCCGCCGTCGTCTTGACCATGGCACCAATGTCAACCTTACCCGACACAAAGTCAAGCTAACCCGACACTGCAAACAGCAGCTTCATGATCAGAGTCGGCTACCCGGGGCTATTCGCAGCGAATTCACCTGGTTAGCCGACTCTGATCATGGGAGGGCCCGGGTCGCTCCCCGGCCTCACCTCAGCGAGGGGTGACGCCTGCGCGGAGCAGGCCGTAGGTCAGGCCGTCGCAGAGGGCCTGCCAGGAGGCCTCGACGATGTTCGCGCCCACGCCGACCGTGGTCCAACTGCCGGCGGAGTCGGCGGTCTCGATCAGCACCCGGGTCACCGCGTCGGTGCCCGAGGACGCGTCTAGGATCCGCACCTTGTAGTCGATCAGCTGCAGTTTCTCCAGCTCCGGGTACACCGGCAGCAGCGCCCCGCGCAGCGCGTGGTCGAGGGCGTTGACCGGCCCGTTGCCCTCCCCCGTGGCCACCTGGCGTGCCCCTCCCGCGTGCAGCTTGACCGTGGCCTCGCTGATCGCGTCGACCCCGGGGCGGGACTCGGTGATCACCCGCCAGCTCTCGATGTCGAAGAAGCCCGGCCGCACGCCGTGCGCCTCCTCGCGCAGCATGAGCTCGAACGAGGCGTCGGCCGCCTCGAAGGTGTAGCCCGCCGCCTCCAGGGACTTGACCCGGTCGGTGATCCGGGTGACCAGGTCCCGGTCTCCGGTCAGGTCGTACCCCAGCTCGCGCCCTTTGAGCTCGATGGAGGCGCGCCCTGCCATGTCGGAGACCAGCATCCTCATGTCGTTGCCGACCGTCGTGGGGTCGGTGTGCTGATAGAGATCAGGATCCACCTTGATCGCTGAAGCGTGCAGGCCTGCCTTGTGGGCGAAGGCGCTTGCACCGACATACGGTTGCCTGGAGTACGGCGGGACATTCGTGACCTCGCTGACGGCGTGCGCGATCCGCGTCGCCTCGGCGAGCCTTCCGGCCGGCAGAACCTGCCGGCCGAGCTTGAGCTCCAGGTTGGCGACCACGGCGAGCAGGTCGGCGTTGCCGGTCCGCTCGCCGTAGCCGTTCAGCGTTCCCTGGATCTGGACGACGCCCGCGTCCACCGCGGCGAGGGAGTTCGCCACGGCGCAGCCGGTGTCGTTGTGGCAGTGGATGCCCAGCGGCGCCGCACTGGCCTCGCGGACGGCGTGCACGACGTCCGCGATCTCGGCCGGCAGCATGCCGCCGTTGGTGTCACAGAGCGCGACCACCTGCGCGCCGGCCTCGACCGCTGCCCGGACCACCTCGACCGCGTAAGCGGCGTCGGCACGGTAGCCGTCGAAGAAGTGCTCGGCGTCCAGGAAGACCCGGCGCCCCTCGGAGACCAGGTAGGCCACGGTGTCGCGCACCATGGCCAGGTTCTCTGCGCCGGTCGTGCGCAGCGCCCGTTCGACATGGCGGACGTCGGACTTGGCCACCAGCGTGACCACCGGCGCCAGCGAGTCGACCAGGGCCCGCACCTGCGGGTCGTCGGCGGCGGCGACGCCGGCCTTGCGGGTGGCCCCGAACGCGGCCAGCTGGGCATTGCGCAGGCTGAGTTCGGCCGCGGCACGACGGAAGAACTCGGTGTCCTTGGGGATGGCTCCGGGCCAGCCGCCCTCGATGAAGCCGACGCCCAGGTCGTCCAGGTGGCGGGCGATGGTCAGCTTGTCCGGCACCGACAGGCTCAGGCCCTCCTGCTGCGCGCCGTCGCGCAGGGTGGTGTCGTAGACCTGGAGGGCGCTGGTCGGGCTCATCGTCTCTCTCTTCCGTTCGGTGCGTGCGGCACGAAAAAGACCCCTCGCGAATCGCGAGAGGTCTGCGCGTCGGTGGTGCCTGGAGTGATCCTCAGGCGGTACCGACGCGCCTGCCGATAATGAGGCTGAAGGCGGTCATGATGCGCACAGTCAACCACACGGCGCGCGGGTCAGGCCAGGCGGCGCATCCAGCCATGGGTGTCGGCGGCGCGGCCGTACTGGATGTCGACCAGCGCCTTGCGCAGCCGCATGGTCACCTCGCCCTCGGGCGCGGTCACCTCGCCGCCGTCCCAGACCAGCCGGCCGACCGGCGTGATCACCGCGGCGGTGCCGCAGGCGAACACCTCGGTGATCTCCCCGCTCACCACACCGGTGCGCCACTCGTCGATGTCGACCCGGCGCTCCTCGACGTCCAGCCCGAGCTCCTTGGCCATGGTCAGGATCGAGCCGCGGGTGATCCCCTCCAGGATGGTGCCCAGCTCGGGGGTGATCAGGCGGCCGTCACGGGTGACGAAGTAGAGATTCATGCCGCCGAGCTCCTCGACCCAGCGCCGGTCCACGGCGTCCAGGAAGCAGACCTGGTCGCAGCCGTGCTCGGCGGCCTCGACCATCGGGGCCAGGCTGGAGGCGTAGTTGCCGCCGCACTTGGCCGCCCCCGTACCTCCGAGCGCCGCCCGGGTGTAGGTCGAGGAGAGCCAGATCGAGACCGGCTTGATGCCACCGGCGAAGTACGACCCGACCGGGCAGGCGATCAGCATGTACGTGATCTCGTTCGCCGGGCGGACGCCGAGGAACGGCTCGGAGGCGAACATGAACGGACGCAGGTAGAGGCTCTGCTCCTCCCCGCCCGGCACCCACGCGACGTCGGTGGAGACCAGCAGCTCGATCGCCGCCATGAAGTCCTCGACCGGCAACTCGGGCAGCGCGAGCCGGCGGGCCGAGCGGGCCAGCCGCTCGCCGTTGGCCTCAGGCCGGAACGCCCACACCGAACCGTCGGCGTGCCGGTAGGCCTTCATCCCCTCGAAGATCTCCTGCGCGTAGTGCAGGACGGCGGCCGCCGGGTCGAGCGTGATCGGGCCGTAGGGCACCAGCTCGCCGTCGTGCCAGCCGGTGCCCTTGGTCCAGGTGGCCCGGATCATGTGGTCGGTGAAGTGCTTGCCGAACCCGGGGTCGGCGAGCACGGTCGCGCGCTCGGCGTCCGTGGCGGCCCTCGGGTTGAGGTGCGTGGTGAACTGCAGGGCGGACATGTCGGGCTCCCTCGAGGTCAGATGCGGGCGGTGATCGCGTCACCGATCTGGGCGGTGGAGCGCGCTAGGCCGCCCCGCTCGGCCAGGTCGGCAGCCACCGCCTGCTCGACCCGCGCCGCGGCCTTGTCGTGGCCGAGGTGCTCGAGCAGCATCGCCACCGACATCACGGTGGCCGTCGGGTCGGCCTTGCCCTGGCCGGCGATGTCGGGCGCCGACCCGTGCACCGGCTCGAACATGGACGGCGCCGTCCGGTCCGGGTTGATGTTCCCGGACGCCGCCAGGCCGATCCCGCCGGCGATCGCCGCAGCGATGTCGGTGACGATGTCGCCGAACAGGTTGTCGGTCACGATCACGTCGAACCGCGTCGGGTCGGTGACCATGAAGATGGTCGCGGCGTCGACGTGCTGGTAGGCCGTGGTGACCTCGGGGAACTCGGCCCCCACCCGCTCCACCGTGCGCCGCCACAGGTGCCCGGCGAACGTGAGCACGTTGTGCTTGTGCACCAGGGTGAGGTGGCGGCGGGGCCGGTTCGCGGCGCGCTGGAACGCATCCCGGACGACGCGCTCCACGCCGTAGGCGGTGTTCACGCTGACCTCGGTGGCCACCTCGTGCGGCGTACCGACGCGCAGTGCACCGCCGTTGCCGGTGTAGGGGCCCTCGGTGCCCTCACGGACGACGACGAAGTCGATGTCACCGGGGTTTGCCAGCGGGGAGGTGACCCCAGGGTAGAGGCGCGCCGGGCGCAGGTTCACGTAGTGGTCGAGCTCGAACCGCAGGCGTAGCAGCAAGCCGCGCTCCAGGACGCCGCTGGGCACCCCGGGGTCGCCGATCGCGCCGAGCAGGATCGCGTCGTGCCCGCGGATCTCGGCCAGCGCGGCGTCGGGCAGGGTCTCCCCCGTGGCGTGCCAGCGCTTGGCGCCGAGGTCGTACTCGGTGGTCTCGACGCTCGCCTCGCCGTCCAGCGCGGCACGCAACGCCTTGAGGCCTTCGGCGACGACTTCGGGACCGATGCCGTCCCCGGCGATGACTGCGAGGCGAAGGGAATCCATGGCGGAAGGGTACTAGGGCGGGGCCGTGGTCAACGGTCGGGAGTCAACGGTCGGGAGTCAACGGTCCAACGGACGCCGGCCGATCGTGTAGCGGACCTGTTGGGTGAGGGTGAATGCGCCGTCGGCGTCCTGCAGGGTGCGCACCCGGTCGGCCACGGCGTCGAGCAGGTGCGCTGCCCGTGCGAGGAGGACCAGCGGCGCCACTGCTCGACGTCGGCGAAGTGCACCGGCTGATCCAGATGCGTGGTGCGCAGCTCGGTGAACCCGGCCGAGGCGAGGAGGCCCTCGACGCCCCCGTCACTGGCGAACGGGCCCCGCGATCCTCTGGTGCGGGCATCGAGCAAGTGCGGCGGGAGGAACGGCGTGAACACGTCGTCCACCTGCTCCCAGGCCGGGTCACGAGGGCCGAAGGTCGACACGCCCAGGCGGCCGCCGGGGCACAGCAGTGCGAACCAGGATTGCAGGGCCGACGGCGGGTCCGGCAGGAAGAAGAGCACCAGGGAGGACACCGGGCCGTCGAACTGCGCGCCCGGCAGGTCGGGGTCGCTCGCGTCGGCCACCCGCAGGTCGATCATGGTGAGCCCGCGCGCCGCGGTCTCCGCCCGGGTGGCCTCGATCATCCGGGCGGCGAGGTCCAGACCGGTGACCCGGCCCGCCGGTCCGACGGCCTGCGCCAGGGGCCAGAGTGCGGCGCCGCGGCCGGTGCCGAGATCGAGTGCCCGCTCGCCCGGGGCCGGTGCCACCAGGGCGACCAGGTGCTCCGCGATCGGGGTGAACCACGGGACGTCCACCGCGTCGTAGGTGTCGGCCACTCGATTGAAGACCATGGCCACGCGTGCGCTGGCGGTGCTCAGCGGCGCCTCACGCGGATTCTCGGTTGGCGCGCTCGTGCTGGGCGGCCTGCTCGGCTCCGTCGCCTCGCCTCGGCTGGTCTTCGTCGGGGCAGGGGTGGGGGCCCTGTGCGTCGCGGCGTTCCTCGCCCGGCGCCTGCTCGGCCGAGGCTCCGTCTTCCCGAGCGCCGACTGAGCGGCATCACACCCACCCCCCACGGGCACGACGTGACGCTGCATCCGCCAGACGGGCACAACGTCACGCCGTGCCCAGGAAGGGGAGGGTTCAGCCGGTGGCGGTGGCGCCGTCGCGGCGGGGGTCGGCGGCCGCGCTGAGGGTGCCGTCGGCGTGGTGGACGGCGGCGGCCACTCCCCCGAAGTACATCGACAGCGCGTGGTGGGCGTGCCGGGGCAGTTCCGCCTCCGAGGGGAACAGGCCTGAGTCGTCGGCGGCGGTGAGGTCCAGATCCGCCTCGTGCTCCAGGGTCTCGGCACCCTCCAGGGTGCGCCGGATGTGCACCCGGGGCCGCGCGATCGCCGCCTCCAGGCCGAGATCGCCGTTGGCGACGGAGCAGATCACCTGGGCCATCGCAGTGGTGATCCGGTCGGCCCCGGGGCTTCCGATGGCGATCGTGGCGCCATCCTCGCGCCGGCCCACGGTGGGCGCCATGTTCGAGGCCAGCCGGGTGCCCGGCGGCAGCGAGTGCAGCCCGGAGCGGTTCAGTTCGTGCTCGCCCAGGCAGTTGTTCAGCCACACCCCGGTGCCCGGCACGGTGATCCCCGAGCCGTACCCCGTGGAGGCGGTGATCGAGCAGGCCGCACCCGAGGTGTCGACCGCGGAGACGTGCGCGGTGGACGGCGCCACGCCCAGCCATGCCTGGCCGGAGGCGAGCACGCCGTCCAGCAGGGCCTGGCCGGCGGCGGCGCGGTCGTCGGTGACGTCGAGCTCGAGGCTGCGGTGGGCCAGGATCGCGCGGACCACCCGCACCAGCGCGGCCAGGTCGGCACCGTCCCAGCCCGCAGACGGGGCGTCGTGCAGCAGCATCAGCATCGCGGCGAGCACCGGGCCGCCGATCGCCGGAGGCGGATTGGTGGCGAAGCGCCACACCCGCCCGGGCGGGCCGATCTCCACCGGCGTCGCCGGCCGCACCACCGGCGCGTACGCGGCCAGGTCGGCGGGGGTGAGCAGACCGCCGTGGGCCGCCATGTCCGCCGCCAGCAAGGCCGCGACGTCCCCGGCCATCAGGGCCGAGGACCCCGCGCGGGCAACGCGTTCCAGGAAGTCGGCCAGGTCGGGGATGCGCATCGTCTCGCCCTGGCGCACCGGGGAGCCGTCGGCGTGGTGCAGCGCCGCGCGGGTGGCCGGGTCGTGCGCGAACAGGGTGTCCCGCACGTAGCCGAAGTAATAGTCGGACGCCGTGCCCAGCGCAAAACCGTTGCGGGACACCTCGATCGCCGGTTCCACCACCACCGCCCAGGGCAGCACCCCGTAGCGGCGATGGGTCTCCTCCAGCGCCGGCAGCACCCCGGGGGTGGCCACCGAGCCGTGCCCGATGGTCATCGCCGTGTGCCCGCCGTACTCGGTCACCAGGCCCCGGGTGCCCTGGCCGAACGCCGCGGCGGGAAGCCCCCGGCCGGGCATCTCGACGTAGCCGTCCACGGTCACCGGCGGCGCGCCGTCCGCGGTCGCCACGGTGGCGAAGGCGCCGCCGGCCAGGGACACGATGCCCGGCTCGGTGACGCAGGTGACCAGCATCGCCGCCACCGCGGCGTCCACCGCGTTGCCGCCCTCGGCGCCCATCCGGGCACCGGCCTGCGCGCCGTAGCTGTTCGGGGTGGCGACGGCGACTCTCGGGCCCACGCGGCGGCCCCTCAGGAGACCAGGTCGATACGCCGGCCGGAGACGGCGCCCACCTGGGACACGATCTCCTCCAGCACCGCGGCCGGCACTGCCTGGTCGAGGGTGAGCACCCCGATCGCGCGGCCGCCGGCCTCGGGCCTGGCCACCTGCATCGAGCCGATGTTCACCGACGCCTGGCCGAGCAGGCCGCCGACGGCACCGATCACCCCGGGCCGGTCGTCGTAGCGCAACACCAGCAGGTGGTCGGCCAGCGGCAGCTCCAGGTCGAGGCCGTCGATCCCGACCAGCTTCTCCACCTGCTTCGGCCCGGTCAGGGTGCCCGACACCGACAGTGGCGTGGAGTCGGCCATGGTGCCGCGCAGGGTGACCACGTTGCGGTACTCGGGGCTGACCTCGTCCGTCACCAGCCGCACCTCGATCCCGCGGTCGGCGGCGAGGACCGGCGCGTTCACGTAGGTCACCGGGTCCTCCACCACGTCGGTGAAGATGCCCTTCAGCGCCGCCAGCCGCAGCACCGAGACATCCTGAGCGGCGATCTCGCCGCGCACCTCGACGTCGAGCTGCACCGGCAACCCGCAGGCCAGCGCGGTGAACACCCGGCCCAGCTTCTCCACCAGCGCGATCCCGGGCCGGACCTCCTCGGCGATCACCCCGCCGGAGACGTTGACCGCGTCCGGCACCAGCTCACCGGCCAGGGCCAGGCGCACCGAGCGGGCCACGCTGATCCCCGCGTTCTCCTGCGCCTCGTCGGTCGAGGCCCCCAGGTGCGGGGTGACCACGACGGTGTCCAGCTCGAACAGCGGGGAGTCGGTGCACGGCTCGCGCACGAACACGTCGAGCCCGGCGCCGGCCACCCGGCCCTCCTTGAGCGCGGTGAACAGCGCCGCCTCGTCGATGATCCCGCCTCGGGCGGCGTTCACGATCCGCACGCTGGGCTTGACCCTGGCCAGCTGCTCGGCCCCGATCAGGCCGAGTGTCTCGGCGTTGCGGGGCAGGTGCACGGTGATGAAGTCGGCCTCGGCGAGCAGCTCGTCCAAGCTGACCAGCCGTACCCCCATCCGCCCGGCGCGGGCGCTGGAGACGTAGGGGTCGTAGGCGATCACGGTCATCCCGAACGCCGAGAGCCGCTGGGCGACCAGGACTCCGATCCGGCCCAGGCCGAGCACGCCGACCGTCTTCTCCTGCAGCTCGACCCCGGTGAACGCGGACCGCTTCCACTGCCCGGCCTTCAGCGAGGCACTGGCCTGCGGCACGTTGCGCGCCACCGCCAGCAGCAGCGCCACCGCCAGTTCGGCCGCCGAGACGATGTTCGAGGTGGGCGCGTTGACCACCATCACCCCGGCCTGGGTGGCCGCGGCGACGTCGACGTTGTCCAGCCCGACGCCGGCCCGGGCCACCACCCGCAGCGCCTTGCCGGCCGCGAGCGCCTCCGCGTCGACCTGGGTCGCCGAGCGCACCAGCAGCGCGTCGGCCTCGGCCAGGGCGGCGAGCAGCGCCGGCCGATCGGTGCCGTCACACCAGCGGACGTCGAACTCGCCCCCCAACGCCTCGACGGTGGCCGGGGAGAGTTCCTCGGCGATCAGGACGACGGGCTTGCTCACGGCGTTTCCTTCTTCCAGCTGTCCGGCAGGTCTAGCGGGCCGTTCTCGCCGGGGTCACCGGCGACGAGTCGGGACGGGTTCCCGATCCGGCGCCGGTACTCCCGTTCCTCGATCTGGAGGTGCTTCGTGCCGGCGAAGGCGGCGTGGAGCTGCTCCAGACCCATCGAGACCGCCCGCACCGAGGTGGTGCGGGAGCCTCGGAGCCAGGCCAGCAGGTCCATCGGCGATCCCGCGTCAGCGGGTGGCGGTGCCTTCGACGTAGTCGGAGTCGGAGTCGGTCGACTTCACCCAGCTCATCAGCTTGCGCAGCTCACGGCCGGTGGCCTCGATCGGGTGCGCCTCGCCCTCGGCCCGCAGCCGCTTGAACTCCGGCGCTCCGGCGTCCTGGTCGGCGATGAACCGGGCGGCGAAGGAGCCGTCCTTGATCTCGGCGAGCAGCTGGCGCATGTGGTCCTTGACCGCCGCGTCGATCACCCGCGGGCCCGAGACGTAGTCACCGTACTCGGCGGTGTCCGACACGCTCCAGCGCTGCTTGGCGATGCCGCCCTCGTACATCAGGTCGACGATCAGCTTCATCTCGTGCAGGCACTCGAAGTAGGCGACCTCAGGCTGGTAGCCGGCCTCGGTGAGCACCTCGAACCCGGTCTGCACCAGCTTGCTCATACCGCCGCAGAGCACCGCCTGCTCACCGAACAGGTCGGTCTCGCACTCCTCGGTGAAGGTGGTCTTGATGCCGCCGGCCCGCAGGCCGCCGATCCCCCGCGCGTAGGACAGGGCCAACGGCCAGGCCTTGCCGGTGGCGTCCTGCTCCACCGCGACCAGCACCGGCACGCCACGCCCGTCGACGTACTCGCGGCGCACCAGGTGGCCGGGCCCCTTGGGGGCGACCATCGCGACGTCCACCCCGGCCGGGGGCTTGATGTAGCCGAACCGGATGTTGAAGCCGTGCCCGAAGAACAGCGCGTCGCCGTCCACCAGGTTGGGCGCGACGGCCTCGGCATAGACGTGGCGCTGCACGTGGTCCGGGGTGAGGATCATGATGACGTCGGCCTCTTCGCAGGCCTGGGCGGGCGTGACCACGCGGAGCCCCTCGGACAGGGCCTTCTCCCGGCTCTTGCTGCTCTCGGGCAGCCCCACCCGGACATCGACGCCCGAGTCACGCAGGGACAGGCTGTGCGCGTGCCCCTGGCTGCCGTAGCCGAGGACCGCGACGTTGCGGCCCTGGATCACGGACAGGTCGGCGTCGGCGTCGTAGAACATCTGGGCCACGTCGGTACATCTCCTCTGGCGTTCGGGACGGTCTCGGTCGGGGGTCGTAACGAAAACGATAAGGGCTCAGGCGGAGCGCAGAGCGCGGTCGGCGATCGAGCGGCTGCCCCGACCGATCGCCACCAGGCCGGACTGCACCAGCTCGCGGATCCCGAACGGCTCGATCACCTTCAGGAACGCCTCGAGCTTGTCCGGGTTGCCGGTGACCTCCACCGTGACCGCGTCGGGCGCGACGTCGACCACCTTGGCCCGGAACAGCCGGACCGTCTCCAGCACGTTGGACCGGGCCTGCATGTCGGCCTTGATCTTGACCAGGAGCAGCTCGCGCTGCACCGACGACTGGGGCTCCAGCTCTACGATCTTGATCACGTTGACCAGCTTGTTCAGCTGCTTGGTGACCTGCTCCAGCGGCAGCCCCTCGACGTCGACCACGACGGTCATCCGGGACACGTCCGGGTTCTCGGTCGGGCCGACGGCCAGGGAATGGATGTTGAATCCGCGGCGGGCGAACAGTCCGGCGGCGCGGGTCAGCACACCGGGCTTGTTCTCGACCAGGACGGACAGCGTGTGCTTGCTCATCGGTACTCAGTCCTCACGATCGAAGGTCGGGCTCAGGTCACGGGCGTACAGGATGTCGTCGTTGCTCACGCCGGCCGGCACCATCGGCCAGACCATCGAGTCGCGGTGGACGACGAAGTCGACCACCACGGGCGCGTCGTTGATCGACATCGCCTTCTCGATCGTGGCGTCGACGTCCTCGGGGCGCTCGCAGCGCAGGCCGACGCACCCGTAGGCGTCGGCGAGCTTGACGAAGTCGGGGATCCGCGAGCCGACCGAGGTGTGCAGGTCGGTATTGGAGTAGCGCTCGTTGTAGAACAGGGTCTGCCACTGGCGGACCATGCCCAGGCTGGAGTTGTTGATCACCGCAACCTTGATCGGGATGTCGTTGATCACGCAGGTGGCAAGTTCCTGATTGGTCATCTGGAAGCAGCCGTCGCCGTCGATCGACCAGACCGTGCGGTCGGGCATGCCGACCTTGGCGCCCATCGCGGCGGGGACCGAGAAGCCCATCGTGCCCAGGCCACCGGAGTTGATCCAGGTGTTGGGGTGCTCGTAGGAGATGAACTGCGAGGCCCACATCTGGTGCTGGCCGACGCCGGCCACGTAGATCGATTCCGGGCCGCTGATCTGGCCGATCCGGGAGATCACGTGCTGCGGTGAGACCTCGCCGGCCGGCGGCGCGGCGTACCCGAGCGGGTAGGTCTCGCGCAGCCGGTCGAGCTGGCGCCACCAGGCGCCCAGGTCGGCCCGGCGCCCCTCGGCCATCTCGGCCTCGACGGCGCCGATCAGGTCGATCAGCACGTCCTTGGCGTCCCCGACGATCGGCACGTCCGCGACCCGGTTCTTGGAGATCTCGGCCGGGTCGATGTCGGCGTGCACCACGGTCGCGCCCGGGGCGAAGGTGGACAGCTTGCCGGTGACCCGGTCGTCGAACCGGGCGCCCAGGCTGACCAGCAGGTCGCACTGCTGCAGCGCCGCCACGGCGGCCACCGTGCCGTGCATGCCGGGCATGCCCAGGTGCTGCGGGTGGGAGTCCGGCAGCGCGCCGCGGGCCATCAGCGTGGTGACCACCGGGGCGCCGGTCAGGTCCACCAGTCGGCGCAGTTCCGCACTGGCCCGCGCCTTGATCACCCCGCCACCGACGTAGAGCACCGGACGGCGCGACTCGAGCAGCAGCCGGGCCGCCTCGCGCACCTGCTTGTTGTGCGGACGGGTCACCGGGCGGTAGCCGGGGAGGTCGATCTTGTTGGTCCACTCGAAGCTGGTCGCCGCCTGCAGCGCGTCCTTGGCCACGTCGACCAGGACCGGGCCGGGCCGGCCGGTGCCGGCGATGTGAAAGGCCTCGGCCAGCACGTGCGGGATGTCGGCCGGGTCGGTGACCAGGTAGTTGTGCTTGGTGATCGGGATGGTGATCCCGGAGATGTCCGCCTCCTGGAAGGCGTCGGTGCCGATCGCGGCGCTCGGCACCTGACCGGTGATCGCCACCATCGGCACGCTGTCCATGTAGGCGTCGGCGATCGGGGTGACCAGGTTCGTCGCCCCCGGGCCCGAGGTGGCCATGCAGACTCCGACCCGGCCGGTGGCGTGCGCATACCCCTCGGCGGCGTGGCCCCCGCCCTGCTCGTGCCGGACGAGGATGTGCCGCACCTTCTTCGAGTCCATCAGCGGGTCGTAGAGCGGCAGGATGGCACCGCCGGGGATCCCGAAGACGACGTCTACCCCGAGCTCCTCGAGCGAGCGGACGAGGCTCTGGGCTCCGGTCATCTGTTCGGCGGTCATCTGGTGGCGCCTCTCGATCTTGTCGTGCGTGGCTTCGGGGCGGGTGCGTCATGAGACGAAAAGACCCCTCGGCCCGGATGCGGGCATGCGAGGGGTCGCGCGCTGGCGGTGGATGTCCGAGGGGACAGGGCCTCAGCCGGCGCGCCGTCCGAGTACGAGAAACAGGCGCACGGTCTCACCGTTCACCGCGCGTCACGGGCCTGTCAATCAGACCCGCGCTCTGTCTCGTGATGTGAGACTCGGGGCCGATTGGTGCGCTTCGTCGTCGCAGACAAGTCCACCACCGGGCCGTCGAGGACGTCGAGCAGGTCGGCGGAGCTGATCGCCCCGTAGAGGGCGAAGCCCTGACCGGCCCAGGCGCCCAGGTCGCGCAGTAGCCGGGCCATGGCCAGATTCTCGATCCCCTCACAGACCACCTGCAGGCCGAGCCCGCGGGCAGCCCCGATCACGGCCCGGACCAGAGTGGTCGCCCGCGGGTCGCTGCCCACTCCGGCCAGGAGGGTGTGGTCGATCTTGACCGTCTTCACCGGCATCCGGCGCAGGTAGGACAGCGAGGAGTACCCCGAGCCGAAGTCGTCGATCGCCAGCATCACCCCGTCGGCGCGCAACCGCCGGATGGTGTCGTTGGCCCGGTCGCCCTCACCGAGCAGCTGACCCTCGGTGATCTCGATCACCAACCGGTCGGGGGCCAGCTTGGCCGCGGCCAGGGCGCTGCGCACGGCCTGCACGAAGTCGGGGTCGGAGAGCTGGCGGACAGACATGTTGACGTTGACCCGCACCTCGCGGTCCATCCGCTGCCACAGCGAGGCCTGGTGGGTGGCCTCGGCGAGCACCCAGCGGCCGAGCTCGTCGATCTCGCCGGTGCCCTCGGCCACCTCGACCAGCTCGGCCGGGGTGACCAGGTCGGCCAGCCCGGCCAGCGACCCCTGCGCGGGCAGCCGGATCAGCGCCTCCACGCCGACGATCACGCCGTCGGACAGCCGCACGATCGGCTGGTAGGCCAGGTCGAGCCGGTTGGTCTCCAGCGCCCGGCGCAGCCCGATGGCGATGTCGACCTTGCGCCGCGCCCGTTCCTCGAGCGGGGCGTCCCAGCGCATCACCGCACCGCGGCCGACCTGCTTGGCGGCGAACATGGCGATGTCGGCGCGGTGCAGCAGCTCCTCGGCCAGGGGCTCGGTCCGGCTGCCGTCGTCGGTGGCGCTCACCCCGATGCTGGCCCCGATCCGCACCGCGCGGTCGGAGATCTCGAAGGAGGACCGCAGCGCGGTCAGGATCTCCTCGCCGGCTGACATCGCCGCGCTCAGCGAGGCCCCGCGGACGGCGACCACGAACTCGTCTCCGCCGGCCCGGGCGACCAGGGTCGCTGCGTCCGCGCTGGTGCCGACCGCCAGGGTGGAGCACGACACCTGAAGCCGGCGGGCGACCTCGGCCAACACCTGGTCGCCGGCGGCGTGCCCGAACCGGTCGTTGATCGCCTTGAAGCCGTCCAGGTCGAGGTAGAGCACGGCCACCGGGCGGTCGGCGTCGAGCCACTCGGCCAGCTTCTCGATCAGGTGGGTGCGGTTGGCCAGGCCGGTCATCTGGTCGAAGCGGGCTGCCGCGGCCAGCTGGTCGCGTAGGTCCACCGCGTCGGTGACGTCGACCAGGATCGCGGCGGCTCCCCCGGGGACGGCGCGCAGCCGCAGCTCGGCGGTGCCTGCCGCCGGCGGGGCCAGGGACACCTCGACCCGCGCCTCGCGGCGCACCCCGTGGGCGACGTCGCGGATCAGTTCGCGGACGGCGGCCCGCTCCTCCAGCCGGGCCACCTCGGTGATGTCGGTGCCCAGCAGCGCCGCGGGCGACCGCTGCAGCATCGGCATCACCGCGGCGTTCGCTGTGCGCACCCGTCCGTTGGCGTCCAGAGCGAGCACCACGTCATCGGTGTTCTCCCGCACCGCGTCCAGGCGGGCCCGGGTGTCGTCCAGGTCGGCACCGAGGTCGGTCTCGTCCCGCACCGACTGCAGCAGGACGGCGACCAGGCCGAGCCCGACGAGGCCGACCCCGACGGCGCCGATCACCTCGATTCCCCCGGCGATGCCGCGCACGCTCTGCGCCACGATCGCGGCCGCCGCGAGCGCCAGCATCAGCATCCGACCGGTCCCGCCGGGGACACGCCGGCGCGGGGCTGCCGGGCCGATCACCGCCGCGGCCGCCGCAGCGGCGAACCCGGCAGCGGTCGCGGCGGCCGCCGTCGGCCCCGCCCAGCCGGCGGCGCCGGGCAGCCCCACCGGGGCAGCGGAAACCAGGCCGGCGACGGCGAAGGCCGCCGCACCCAGGGCGCCCGGGGCATGCCACCCGTCCAGGCCCCGGCGCAGCAGCAGTGCAAGGGTGGCGACGGCGATCGCGGCGGCGCCGAGCGGGCGCAGGGCGAGCGCGGCGTCCCGGCCGGACGCGTCGATCCCGGCCACCCCGCAGACCAGGGTCACCGCGGCGACGGCGGCCAGCACGGCGTCCACATCGAACGGGAGCAACCGGATCAGGCCCGCGACGGCGAGCAGGGCCGCCGTGACGGCGAGGATCCAGCCCAGCACGGTGCCGGCCCGCGTGCCGGCCAGCACCGTGGGCGGTACCGCGGCCAGGATCGTGGCCAGGCAGATCAGGCAGGCCCACCCGGCCAGGGCCGCGGCGCCGCCGGCGATCATCCCGGCCGAGCGGGAGGACCGGTCCAGCCAGGCCGCCCCGGCGGCGGCCGCAGTGACGGTCACCAGCACCGTCAGCACGACCGCCCCGGGCATGATCAGTCGCAGACCGCGCCGGTGGACGCCGAGCCGACCAGCCGGGCGTACTTGGCCAGCACGCCGCGGGTGTAGCGCGGCGGCAGTGGGGCCCAGCCGACCGCCCGCTCGGCCAGCTCCTCGTCGTCCGCCAGCAGGTCGAGGGTACCCAGAGCGACGTCGAGGCGGATCCGGTCGCCGTCGCGCACGTAGGCGATCGGGCCGCCGTCCACCGCCTCGGGGGCGATGTGGCCGACGCACAGCCCGGTGGTGCCGCCGGAGAACCGGCCGTCGGTGACCAGCAGCACGTCCTTGCCCAGCCCGGCCCCCTTGATCGCGCCGGTGATGGCGAGCATCTCGCGCATGCCCGGGCCGCCCTTGGGGCCCTCGTAGCGGATCACCACGACATCGCCGGCGGTGATCGTGCCGTCCTCCAGGGCGTCCAACGCGGCCCGCTCCCGCTCGAACACCCGCGCGGTGCCCTCGAAGACGTCGGAATCGAAGCCGGCGCTCTTCACCACCGCGCCGTCGGGGGCGAAACTGCCGCGCAGCACGGTGATCCCACCGGTGCGGTGGATCGGCGCCGACAGGGCCCGGATCACCACGCCGTCGACGTCCGGCGGGTTGATGTCGGCCAGGTTCTCGGCCACGGTCTTGCCGGTCACGGTGAGCGCGTCCCCGTGCAGCAGCCCGGCGTCGAGCAGGGCCCGCATCACCACCGGGACGCCGCCGACCCGGTCGACGTCGGTCATCACGTGGGCGCCGAAAGGCTTCACATCGGCCAGGTGCGGCACCTTGGCGCCGATCCGGGTGAAGTCCTCCAGGCTCAGCTCGACGTCGGCCTCATGGGCGATGGCGAGCAGGTGCAGCACGGCGTTGGTGGAGCCGCCGAAGGCCATCACCACGGCGATCGCGTTCTCGAACGCCTTCTTGGTCATGATGTCCCGGGCGGTGATGCCCCGGCGCAGCAGCTCTACCACGGCCTCGCCCGACTTGCGGGCGTAGCCGTCCCGGCGGCGGTCGGTGGCCGGCGGGGCGGCACTGCCGGGCAGCGACATGCCGAGTGCCTCGGCCGCACTGGCCATCGTGTTGGCGGTGTACATGCCGCCGCACGCGCCCTCGCCGGGGCAGATCGCGCGCTCGATCGCGTCGACGTCCGCCCGGCTCATCAGCCCGCGGGCGCAGGCCCCGACCGCCTCGAAGGCGTCGATGATGGTGACCTCACGCTCGCTGCCGTCCGACATCTTGGCCAGGCCGGGAAGGATCGTGCCGGCGTAGAGGAATACCGAGGCCAGGTCGAGCCGGGCCGCTGCCATCAGCATTCCGGGCAGCGACTTGTCGCAGCCGGCCAGCAGCACCGAGCCGTCGAGCCGCTCGGCCATCATCACGGTCTCCACGCTGTCGGCGATCACCTCCCTGCTGACCAGGGAGAAGTGCATGCCCTCGTGGCCCATCGAGATGCCGTCACTGACGCTGATCGTGCCGAACTCCAGCGGGTAGCCGCCGCCGGCGTGCACACCGTCCTTGCTGGCCTTGGCCAGCCGGTCGAGCGAGAGGTTGCACGGGGTGATCTCGTTCCAGGAGCTGGCCACCCCGATCTGAGGCTTGGCGAAGTCGTCGTCACCCATCCCGACGGCGCGGAGCATGCCACGGGAGGCGGCCTTCTCCAGACCGTCGGTCACCTCTCGGCTGCGGGGCTTGAGATCCGGCGTCACGCCGGGGGGAGTCTGCGTCACGGGCGTGAGCCTAGTGGTGTGAGCGGGTTCCCTCAGCGGCACAATGCCGGGATGGACGCGCCGGTGCTCGTGGGGTGCGGGCACGGCACCCGCTCCCCCGCCGGACGGCGTGCCCTGGCCCGGCTCCGGCTGGACGTGGCCGCCCTGCGCCCGGGGCTTCGGGTGCTCGCCGCGTGCGCCGACACCGAGGTGCAAAGACCCGGGGTGGCTGCGGTGGTGGGCCGACTGAGTGCCGCAGGGACGCCGTGCATCGTGGTGCCGCTGCTGCTGTCCTCCGGCTATCACGTCGAGGTGGACGTGGAGGCGGTGGTCTCGGCGTCCGGCGGGCTCGCCGTCGCCGCCGCTCCGTTGGGGCCGGACGACGCGCTGGCGGCCGTGCTGGACGCGCGGTTGGCCGAGTGCGGCGCGGGGCCGTCCGCCGTGGTGGTGCTGGGCGCGGTGGGGTCGCGCCGGGCCCGGGCGCGCGACGACGTGCAACGGATGGCCGAGCTGCTCGCCGCACGCCGCGGTGAGGCGGTCGAGGTGGGCTTCCTCGCCGGGCGGCCGGGGCTGTCCGACGTGGTGGCCTCGGCGCGGGTCGCCCATCCCGGCCGCGAGGTGGCGGTCGCGAGTTATCTGCTGGCGCCGAGCGAGCTGGGGCATCGGCTGCTGGAGGCCGGTGCGGACCGGGTCGCCGACCCGCTGGCGCCGCATCCGGCGCTGGCCGAACTCACCCTCCGCCGCTACGACGAGGCGCGATACTCGGCACATGCCTGACTCGCCTGCCGCACCTGAGTCGCCCCGATACGTCGCCGCGATCGACCAGGGCACGACCAGCACGCGCTGCATCCTGTTCGACCACTCCGGGCGGGGCGTCGCCTCGGCGCAGTTGGAGCACCGGCAGATCTTCCCGCGGGCCGGCTGGGTGGAGCACGACGCGCTGGAGATCTGGGCGAACACCCAGGCGGTGGTGCGCGACGCGCTCGCGGCGGCCGGGGTCGCGCCGTCCGCCGCGTCGTCCGCCGTGGTCGCGGTGGGGATCACCAACCAGCGCGAGACGACCGTGGTCTGGGACCGGCGCACCGGGCGGCCGGTGCACCACGCGATCGTCTGGCAGGACACCCGCACCGCCGCACTGTGCGAGTCCCTCGGTGCGCTCGGCGGAGGCGCCGGGCGGTACCAGTCGCGGGTGGGCCTGCCGCTGGCCACCTACTTCGCCGGGCCGAAGGCACGTTGGATTCTGGACGAGGTACCCGGGGCCCGGGCGGACGCCGAGCGTGGCGACCTGCTGTTCGGCACCATGGACAGCTGGCTGATCTGGAACCTCACCGGAGGGGTCTCCGGCGGGATACACCTGACCGACGTGACCAACGCCAGCCGGACCATGCTGATGGACCTGGACACCCTGAGCTGGGACTCGGTGATCGCGGCCGAGATGGGCGTGCCGGTGGCGATGCTGCCGCAGATCCTGCCCTCCTCGGGCGAGTTCGGGCGCTGCACCGGGGTGCTCGACGGGGTACCGATCACCGGGGTGCTGGGAGACCAGCAGGCGGCCACCTTCGGGCAGGTCTGCTTCGAGCCGGGCACGGGCAAGAACACCTACGGCACCGGCAACTTCTTCCTGATGAACACCGGTCCTTTGAAGGTGACCAGCGCGAACGGGCTGCTGACGACGGTCTGCTACCAGATCGGCGGTCAGGCGCCGGTGTACGCACTGGAGGGCTCGATCGCGGTCACCGGGTCATTGGTGCAGTGGCTGCGGGACAACCTCGGGCTGATCTCCTCCGCGGGCGAGGTGGAGGCGCTGGCCGCCTCGGTCGCCGACAACGGCGGGGCCTACCTGGTGCCGGCGTTCTCGGGGCTGTTCGCGCCGTACTGGCGGGCCGATGCGCGGGGTGCGCTGGTGGGGCTGACCCGGTACGTGACCAAGGCGCACATCGCCCGGGCCGCGCTGGAGGCGGTGGCCTACCAGACCCGGGAGGTGGTCGAGGCGATGGTGGCCGACTCCGGGGTGCACCTGTCCGAGCTGAAGGTGGACGGCGGGATGGTGGTCAACGAGCTGCTGATGCAGTTCCAGGCCGACCTCCTCGACGTGCCGGTGGTGCGGCCCAAGGTCACCGAGACCACCGCGCTCGGTGCCGCCTACGCGGCGGGGCTCGCGGTGGGTTACTGGTCGGGGCTGGAGGACCTGCGCGCCAACTGGATCGAGGGCGGCCGCTGGGTCCCCTCGATGGCGGCGGCCACCCGCGAGCGCCTGTTCGGCCAGTGGAAGAAGGCCGTCACCCGCACCTTCGACTGGGTCGACGCCGACACTCCCTGACGTCCTGGCAGCAGGCTGATCGCCACCCCGGCCAGCAGGACGACGCCGCCGCCGAGCTCCAGCCGCCTGCTCCGCTCCCCCAGCAGCAGGAATGCCGAGGCCATGCCGACGACCGGCACGAGCATGGCGAACGGCACCACCGAGGAGGCGGGGTGCCGGGCCAGCAGGGTGTTCCAGATGCCGTAGCCGAGCAGCGAGGACAGCCATGCAGTGAATAGGGCCGACCCGATCACCGCCGGCGTCAGGTGGGTCAGGGCGTAGCCGATCGCCGCCGGCCCCTCGACCAGGTAGGACAGCACCGCCATCGGCACCGGCACCACCAGGCCCGACCAGACCACCATGGACAGCCCGGAGGAGGCCTTCGCGGTACGGGCCAGCACATTGCCGATCGCCCACGACGCGGCGGCCGCCACGACCAGCAGCAGCGGCAGCACCGGAGCGACGGCGGCCCGGCCGAGGGCGACCACCGACAGGCCGCCCAGCCCGATCACGACCCCGGCCAGCTGGGCGACTCGCGGGCGCTCGCCCAGCGTCGCGGCGGCGAGGAGCACGGTGAACAGCACCTGCACCTGGATCACGAGCGGGGCCAGCCCGGTCGGCATGCCCAGGTACAGGGCGAGGTAGAGCAGGGCGAACTGGCCCAGGCTCATGAACACCCCGATGAGTACCACCGGGCGCCAGCCGACGTCGGGCCGGGGCACGAAGAACACTGCGGGCAGGCAGACCAGCAGGAAGCGCAGTGCGAGGAAGAGCAGGGGCGGCACCACCTGAAGGCCGGCGTGGATGACGACGAAGTTCACCCCCCAGATCAGTGCCACCAGGACGGCCAGTGCCGTGTCCCTCGGCCCCAACGAGGAGCGCATCGCGATCGTCACCCGGTCAGTCTGCGGTCCAGGGACCATGAAGCACCAGCAAAGGGTACTTCGCCGAAACAGTTAGAGTTGCTTCATGATAGATCTGGTGTCCCTGCGCTCACTGGTCGCCGTCGGGCGTCTGGGCTCGGTCGCCGGCGCCGCGGCCAGCCTCGGGTACACCTCCTCCGCGGTGTCCCAGCAGCTGAAGAAGCTGGAGTCGTCCGTAGGGGTGACCCTGGTGGAGCGGGTGGGCCGTGGTGTCGCGCTGACCGATGCGGGTCGACTGCTGGTCGAACGCGCCGACCGGCTGCTGGCCCAGGTGGAGGAGCTCACCGCCGCTGTCCAGGCCGGGCAGGGGCGCCCGACCGGCCGGCTACGGGTCGCCGCGTTCTCCACGGCTGTGCGCGGTCTGGTGGCCGAGGCGCTGCGCGAGATCGGCACGGCCGCACCGGATCTGCAGCTGGCCCTGCACGAGCTGGACCCCTGGGAGGCCCTGGAGGCGGTGGCCGCGGGCCAGGTCGATCTTGCCGTGGTGCACAACTGGGAACCGCTGCCGCTCAACGTGCCGGTGCACGTGCGCACCCGGGCGCTCGGCACCGACGTCGCAGACGTCCTGGTGCCCCTCGACCATCCGCTGGCCGGCCGGCACTGGGTGACCCCGGCGGCCCTGGCGGCCGAACGGTGGGTCAGCGTGCCACAGGGGTCGATCTGTCACCAGTGGCTGACCACGATGATGCGGTCGGCCGGCATCGAGCCGCAGATCGCCTGCTGGTCCCTGGAGTTCGCCAGTCATGTCGAGCTGGTCGCCCAGGGCCTCGCCACCGCGCTGGTGCCCCGGCTGGGCCGCGGCTCGCTGCCCCAGCATGTACGGGCGATCGCCGTCCGCGAGCCGGTGCCGACCCGCACCGTGAGCGTGGCCTGGCGGGCGACCATGCACGAATCCCCCGCCCTTCGCACCGGCCTCGACGTGCTTGCCCACGTCGCCCGCACCCACCTCACCCGGCCAGCGACCGCGGCGGCGCCCTGAGTCCCGGCGGAACCCCCGCCCTCAGCCGACCCCACCCCTCAGCCGACCCCCACCCAGACCCCCACCCGCCCCCTGCGTCGACGATGGAGATCACGTTGAAGGAAATCGGTTGCCATCACAGCCATTTCCTCGCATCGTGATCTCCATCGTCGAGCCGGTCGGCCGCGCTGCACGGACCGTGGCTGACCTCAGATCAGGGCCAGCCGCTGCGGCTGCGCGCGGACATCGGGACGAGCCGAGCCCCGGAGCGTGGCGTATACCTTCTCGATCCGGGCCAGGACCCACTCCGGAGCCACGTCGATCCGGCGCGGAGTGAACCCGAGCGTGGGAATCCCGTACTCGGCGAAGATGCCGTCGCTCATGATCGTCCCCTCCCAGTCCTCGTCCCGGCTGTGGTAGAGCCACGAGTGCACCTGAATGGCGAGGGCCACCTCGTCGATCCACAGATCCGGCCGCGGCAGCAGAGTCCCGTCCACCGCGATGAGTTCCGGGTTCGCCCACACTTCGGGCAGCACTCCGCTGCACCGAACCATGCCGAGCAGGTCGTACTCGGGCACCGACCAGGCTGCGGTCTGCGCTGCCCGGATGCCTGCGCGCAACAGCCGACTTCCCGCTCGAGGGCCCAGCTCGAGCTCTCGCTCCAACACGGGAATGCTCACCATCCCTCGCTGCACCGCCTCGATGACCAGGGCCGTGGCCTCGCGTTCGGCCAGGGCGTCCCGTGCGGCGTCCGCCACCGCCCGCCCGGGCGAGGCGATGGACAGCACTCCCCGACGCCAGGGGTGTGGGTCCGGATGGACAGTTCGCCGCACCCGCACCATGGCCGTCGACCGCGCGTACCGATCCGCCGGAACCGCCAGCTGCATGTTGTCGGCCCGGGCGACGTTGCGCAGGCCCCGCCACCGCACCGCGGCGGTCGAGGTCAGCACCGCATCGGGACCGGCGAACAGCGTGGCGGCGATCAGCCGCTGCTGCGGGTCGAGCGTGCCGGTGAACGTGGCGATCACGCCGGGCAGCACGACCCTCCACTGACGATCGAGTCGCCAGCGCAGCTGGGCCCGGGTGACGCCGCGGGCGGTGAGTTGGTCGCGTCGGGCGATTCCGCGCTGGTCGCGCAACAGGGTGCGCAGGTCTTGGTCCAGATCGTCCATGGGCCAACCCCACGCCAAGCCTGCAGCGGGCACAATGCGCCGGGAGCCGGCTGTGGACCGCGGGATCGCGACGGCCACCTGTGGACGCAATGACGGCGACAACGCATCACGCGAGCCGGCCAGTGGCACAAGGCGGCCGCGGTCGGGAGCGAACACATGCGAGGCGGCTGCGGAGAGCACGGACCGACAGGCTCGACGATGGAGATCACGATGTGAGGAAATGGCTGCTATAGCAACCGATTTCCTCCAACGTGATCTCCATCGTCGAGCCGGGCAGGGGCAGGGGCAGGGGCAGAGGGCAGGGGCAGGGTGGGTCGGCGGGGTGGGTGGGCAGGGTTGGGCAGGGGAGCGGGGGTACTCGTTAGCCGCCGGAGACGTTGGGGATGACCAGCAGGACGGCGCCGTCGGTCAGGGGCATGTCCTGGCCACCGGCACCGCGGATGTCCTCGCCGTCCACGAACAGGTTCACGTGCCGACGGACCGCCCCGGCCTCGTCGCGCAGGCGCCGGCCCAGCGCAGGGTATCCCTGGGCGACGGCATCCAGCGCGTGCCGCACCACGGCGTCAGAAGCCGTCTCGACCATCAGCGCCCGAGCTCCCCCGGCATCCGAGGCCAGCACCCCGGGCAGCACCACCTCGACCCGCATCGCCCGCCCCGCCCGGTCAGCCGTCGGCCAGCGCGCGTACGCACAGCACGTCCGGCAGGTGCCGCGCCACCTCGGTCATGCTCTCGCCGTCGTCGGTGCTGGCGTAGACGAAACCGTCCCGGGTGCCCAGTGCCAGCAGGCTGCCGCCGCCGGGCGTGGCCGCCACGCACGCGGCGTCACGCAGCACCGTCGTCCACGCGCCGTCCGGCAGACCGGCGCCCACCTCGGACCAGGAGCGCCCGCCGTCCGGGGTGCGGTGCACCCGCAGCCGCCCGCCGGGCGGAACCCGCTCGCCGTCGGCCACCAGCGGCACCACCCACGCGGTGCCGGCCACCGTGGGGTGGGCCAGGATCACGAACCCGAAGTCGCTCGGCAGGCCCTCGGCGATCGAGACCCACGAGCCGCCGCCGTCGTCGCTGCGGTAGACCCCGTGGTGGTTCTGCGCGTACAGGGTGCCGACCCCGGCGGCGTCCACCGCCACCTTGTGCACGCACTGCCCGAACTCCGGCTCCGGGCCGGGCATGAAGTAGGCGGAGATGCCGCGGTTGGACGGCGTCCACGAGCCTCCCCCGTCGGCGCTGACGTACACGCCCCCGGTACTCATCGCCACCAGGACCCGTTCGGCGTCGGCGGGGTCGGTGACGATCGTGTGCACCGCAGCTCCCCCGGCGCCGGGGTGCCACTGCGGCCGGTGCGGGTGGTCCCACAGCCCGCGCACCAGCTCGAAGGTCGCCCCGCCGTCGCCGCTGCGCCACAAGGATGTCGGCTCGCACCCGGCCCACACCACCCCGGGGCGCACCGGGTCGGGCTGCAGCTGCCACACCCGGGCCAGCGCCGCCTCGGTGTCGGCCGGGAAGACGATCGACCCCTGAGCGTTCTCGGACCACGTCGCGCCCAGGTCGGGGCTGGCCATCACGGTCGGCCCCCAGTGCTCGTTCATGGTGCCGACCAGCATCGACCCGCCGCCGGTGAAGGCGATCGAGGGCACCTCGCGCATCATGAACTCCGGACCGTCCACCAACCACTCCCCGGCGGCGTCACGCCGAGCCATGAACAGACCTTTGCGGGTGCCGATCGCGAGCAGAGTCATCGGCATAGTGAACCCGAAGCCGCCGCCGGTGGCGAGTTCAGGTGGGCGGCAGCTGCTCGACCACTCGGCCGCGCAGGCGGGCCGTCTCGGTGGTCGGCGAACCCTGCACCCGTACCGTGATCCGGGTCCGGTCCGCCCGGAACAGGTCCCGCGAGTACTCGAACGCCCGCCCCTGCGCGTCCACGGTGGTCCGGTTCACCAGGATCAGCGGGGCACCGGTCTCGATGCCCAGGATCGAGGCCTCGCTGTCGCTGGCCGCCACCACCTCGATCTTCTCCACCGCCTCGGCCGGCCGGATGCCGTACTCGCGGTCGAGCAGTTCGTACAGCGATCCGCCCAGCCCGCGCGCGGGCAGCCCGGGCACCAGTTCGGCCGGCATCACGGCGCGCTCCAGCGAGATCGGAGCCCCGTCGGCCAGCCGGATCCGCACCAGGTCGACCACGAAGTCGGACACGCCGAGGCCGAGCGCCTCGGCGGCGTCCGGCTCGGCGGGGATCACCGCGACCGAGACCACCTGGGACCCGGCGGTGTAGCCCTGGTCGCGCAGCAGCAGCGGCACCCCGACGATCCGGGACAGGTCCCGGTCGACCTTGGCCGCGGCGACGAAGGTGCCTCCACCGCGCCCCGGTACCCGGCGCAGCACCCCGGCCTCCTCCAGCGAGATCAGCGCCTGGCGCAGGGTGGACCGGCTGACCCCGAGCCGCGCCGACAGCTCACGCTCCGGCTCCAGCTTCTGCCCGGGCCGCAGCTGCCCCTGCTGCACCATCCCGGCGATCCGCCGGCGGACCTCCCGGCCGGCCGGCCCCAACCCGGAGTACTCCGCGTCGATCGCCGCGTCTGCGCTCACTCCATCGCCTCCAGGGCGGCCAGCGACTCGGGTAGGACCTGCCCGCCGTCCACCACCAGCGCCTGCCCGGTGACGTAGGCGGCCTCGTCGGTCGCGAAGAACAGCGCCGCGTTGCCGATGTCCTTCACCTCTCCCAACCTGCGCTGCGGGATGGACATCTCCATCGACCGACGGTACTCCTCACCCAGATCCGCTAATCCTTCGGTGGCGATGTTGCCGGGCAGCACCGCGTTCACGGTGATGCCACGCGGGGCGAGCTCGATCGCGGCGGTGCGCATGAAGCCGAGCTGGGCCGCCTTGCTGGCCCCGTAATGCGACCAGCCGGGGTAGCCGGTGATCGGTCCGGTGATCGAGGAGGTGAGGATCACCCGCCCCCGCCCGGAGGCGGTCAGCGCCGCCAGGCAGGCCTGTACGCTGAGCACACACCCCTTGACATTGGTGTCCAGCACACGGTCGAGGTCGGCCTCGCTCATCGTGGCCAGCGGCGCGTCGGGGAAGATCCCGGCGTTGGCGCACAGCACGTCGATCCCGCCGAAGACCTCCACGGCGCGCGCGGCCATGGCCGCGGTGGCGGACGGCGACGCGACGTCGCCGAGGTAGCTCGCCACCGAGCCCGTGCCGAGCGCGTCGAGCTCGGCGACGGTCGCCTCGGCGTCCGCCGCATTGCGCCCGGTGATCAGCACGTTGGCGCCGGCCTCGGCGAAGACCGAGGCGATCCCCTTGCCGATCCCTTTGGTGGCCCCGGTGACGATGACGGACCGGCCGGCGACGGAGGTGAACATGGGTGTGACTCCTTCGGTCAGGTGTGGGTGCGCAGGTAGGTCTCGGCGAGGCTGCAACTGGTGGCGGTGAACTCCGGGCCCATCGCCTGTGCGGTCTCGGTGCTGGAGTGCGAGCCGATCCAGGCCACCAGCAGCAGGCGGCGCAGCATCACGAACGTGGCCAGCTCGGCCTCGTCCGCGGCGCTCAGCTCGGCCACGGTGCGGTAGCCGCGCACCCAGGCGTCGAGCAGGTCGGGCACGTACGGCTCGTGCTCGATGAAGGAGACCGCAGAGGCGAGGTCGTACATGTACCAACCGAAGCCGCAGTCGTCGAAGTCGATCACGGTCACCTGCTCACCGGCGACCAGCAGGTTGGCCAGGCGCATGTCGGCGTGGATCAGCCCGAACACCTCCGGTCCGGTGCCGTACGCGGTCAGCCGGCGGCGCAGCACGGCGTCGAGGCGGCCGAGCACGGCCAGCTCCTCGGTGCCCATGCCGAGCCCGTCCTGCCAGCGACCCCACCAGCCGCGCTCGCCGAGGGAGGTGTCGTAGTCCCAGACGAAGCGGGTGAACTCCGCAGGGCGACGCCACGACCGGGCGTGCCCGTGGAGGCGGGCCGCGATCGCCCCCAGCTCGGTGAAGTCGCCGACCAGCCGGGTCTCGTCCGGCTCACTGCCCTCGACCCATTCGAAGCGGACGGCGTGCCGCGCCGCGCCGTCCGCCGTGCGGGCGGTGACCACGGACGACCCGTCGAGGGCGGGCAGGTAGGCGGGGGTGCGCACCACGCCGTCGGCCCGCAGGGCATCGATCCAGGCCAGCTCGCTGAGGATCGCCGCCTCGCTGTGATAGCCGCTGCGGTGCACCCGCAGCACGCTGCGCCCGCCCGCCGGGTCGACGATCAGGAAGGTGCCGTTCTCGGACACGTTCAGCAGGCGCAGCTCGGCGTCAGGGCCCAGCCCGTAGGCCGGCAGCGCCGCCCGGGCGAACGCCTCGAAGGCGTCGGCGGGTTCACTCACGCAGTCCTCCTCATTCCCGGCCCACCACGGCGGCCAGCGCGACGATGATCGCCTCCCGGGCCCGCTGCACGGACTCGGTCGCCCCGGCCAGGTACACCCGGCCCGCCGCGCCGATCATCGACACGTCGACCAGGGTGATCTCCGGCGCGGCCTTCTCGGCCTCGTTCGCCGCCATCGCGGCGAACAGGGCAGGCGTCATCTCCACCACCAGCAGACTGTCGCCGGGCAGGATCATCGAGGCCTGGCGATTGCGGTTGATGATGACAGCATGCTGGTCCCGGATGTCTTCTATCACGTCGTGATAGAGCAGGTGCGGGCGCAGTTGGTCCGCTGCCGCCGCCCCGATCCCGGTCAGGATCGCCTCCCCCGCGGCCTGCACGTCGTCCGCGGAGTCGGCGTGCACCTCGAGCACCCCGAACTGCCGCTCCACGAACAGCAGCCCCGGCTCCACGGCGGGCACCGAGTGCAGCGCGAGTGAGGTGACCCGCTCGATGGCCAGCCCCGGCGCCACCTCGACGATCAGCGCGTGCTGACCGGCGTACGGGGGGTAGCCCCGGGCCCGGGTGGGCGTGCCGAGGTAGGCGGCGAACTGCGGCTGCAGCTCCTGCAGGTGCAGGTAGACCCGCAGCTGCGGTGCCGGTACCGGTGGCGCCGGCGTGTCGGCGGCACTCACTCCTGCGCGGTGACCACGAAGTGCCTCGCCAGCTCCGCGTGCGGCCGCGGGATCACGTGCACGCTGACGAGTTCCCCGACCTGGCCCGCAGTCTCGGCGCCGGCCTCGGTGGCGGCCTTGACCGCGCCCACATCGCCCACGATGGTGACGGCGACCAGGCCGGCGCCGACCTGCTCCCGCGCGACGATGACGACGTTGGCGGCCTTGACCATGGCGTCGGCCGCAGCGAGGGCGGCGACGTATCCCTTGGTCTCGATCATGCCGATGGCGTTGGTGGCCACGGTGTTTCCCTTCTCTAGTGGGTGCTCTAGTGGGTGCTCTAGTGGGTCGGTGCGTCGATCGGCTCGTCGATCGATCCGATGATCAGGGCATCGATGGGGGGCGTCACCCCGGGGAACCAGGCCGCGGCGACAGACCCGGTGGCGACCAGGACGGCCTCACCGACCCCGCTGCCGAGCACGTCGAAGGCGATCAGATGACTCGCCCCGGGCTCGACCTCGACCTCGAGGAAGGCGCCGTTGGGGATCTCCGGCAGCCGTTTGGTGGCCCACACGTTGCCGATCACTCGGGCTCTCAGCATGACCTCTCCTACGCCGTTCTCTCGATGACGATGCCCAGCACCCGGGCGCGGTCCTTGGCCAGCGGGGTGAGCACGGCCCGCGGCCCGATCTGCAGCCGGGCCCCGGCCGCGGCCGCCGCTTTGACCGCCCGTTCGGTGACTGCACCACGTTCGACCACGTGCACCCCGCCGGACGCAGGTGCCGGGGACGCCGCGGGGGCGGCCTTCATGGCCTGACCGAGCTCCTCGCGGATCACCTCGCGCAGGATCTCGCGCACCATCTGCCGCAACAGGTCCTCGGGAGGGCCGCTCATGTCGCCGCCAGCGCCTGCTCGGCGGCCTCGGCGGCCGCCCTGACCTCGGACTCGACCCCGGTCAGGTAGACCCGCCCGGTGGCTCCGATCATCCGGTAGTCGACCACCTTGATCCGGGCCGCCTTCTCCGCCTCGTTGGTGGCCAGGATGGCGTAGGAGGCGGGCTGCATCTCCAGCACGAACATCGACTCCCCGGCCAGAGCCATCGAGCCCACCTTGTTCCGGTTGAGCAGGAACGCGTGCTGCCGGTCGATCTTGGAGACGATCCGCGAGGCGAGAATCTCCGGACGCATCGCCTCGGTCGCCGAGGCGCCGAGGTGGTCCAGCACCGCCCCTGCGGCGGCTCGCACCGACGAGGTGGACCCGTGCAGCTCGAGGTAGCCGAAGTGCCGCTCCACGATCAGGATGCCGGCCCCGACGTCCGCGCTCTTCAGCGCCACGTCGGTGAGCGGCTCGACGTCCAGCCCGGGGGCGATCTCGATGATCTGGGCGGCCACGTCGGCCCGCGGCAGCGTGCCCTTGACCCAGGTGCCGAGGTAGCACATCGTCTGCGGCTGCAGCCGATCCAGGAAGATGAACGATCTGATCTGCGCCACGTCTCAGCCCTTCACCATTGCCCGGAGTTCCTCGACGATCAGCCGGCGGATGTGTTCGCGCAGCTCGTCATTGCCCTCGTGCACAGGGTTCGTCCGCTCACCGCCGAGGTTGGAGGCCACCGGGTACACCGGCACCGGCCCGGACGGCGCGTGCCACGGCTGCAGGCCGGCGAAGCTCGGCATGCCGACCGACACCTCGCTGCCGTAGGCCACCTGGGTGTCGTGCACCAGATGGGACGGCGCCAGGTTGGCCGACAGCGAGGAGCGGCCGAAGAAGCCGGTGCCGATGGTCATCGTCGGGTCGAGGTTGGTCTCGAAACCCGAACTGCCCAGGGAGTTCCCGACGTTCACGCTGACCCGCAGCACGCGCAGCGTCGCCGCGTAGTCCATCACCAGCGCCGGGTCCTCGCTGTGGATCGCCGCGCTGTGCCCCTGCCCGGTGATCCGCAGCACGGCCTGGGCCGCGGCGATCCCCCGCCGCGCGGTCGGCACCCGCACCACGGCCAGCACCGGCAGCAGCTTCTCGTGCGCCAGCATCTCCTCGGGCACGACCAGGTCGATCGGGGTGAGCAGCACCGTGGTCCGGGCAGGCACCCGCACGCCGGCGGCAGCGGCGATCGCGGTGGCGTCGCGGCCGATCCACTCGGCGCGCAGGCGGTCGCCGTCGAAGATGACCTCGCGGATGGCGTCGGTCTCGGCCGGCGAGGCCAGGTAGCCCCCCTCGCGCACCAGCTGGGCCAGCAGACGGTCCGCGATCTCCTCGACGGCGATCAGCACGCTCTCGTTGGTGCACAGGATGGCGTTGTCGAAGGACTTGCTGGCCATGATCAGGCGAGCGCTGCGGGCCAGGTCGGCGGTGGAGTCCACCAGGACCGGAACGTTGCCCGGGCCGACCCCGAGCGCGGGGTTGGCACTGGAGTAGGCCGCGCGCACCATCGCGGTGCCGCCGGTGGCCAGGATCACCGAAACCCGCTCGCTGGTCATCAGCGCGTTCACCAGCGGGATGGAGGGATCGGGCACCACCTGCACGCAGCCGTCGGGAGCGCCGGCGGCCACGGCGGCCTGCGCCATCACCGTCGCCGCCTGGGTGCAGACGTCCTTCGCGTACGGGTGCGGCGACAGGATGATCGCGTTGCGGGTGAGCAGGGAGAGCATGATCTTGGCGTAGGTGGTGGCCACCGGGTTGGTCGACGGCGTCAGCGCGAAGATCACGCCGGCGGGCCGCGGAACACTCAGGATCTTGGCCGCCTCGTCCACCCGGGCGCTGACGTAGTCATGGTCGCGGTAGGCCGCCCACAGGCCGGCGGACGAGGCGGTGTTCTTGATCACTTTGTGCTCCACCACTCCGAACCCGGTCTCCTGCACCGCCATCCGAGCGAAGTCCTGGGCCCGCGCCGCGCCCGCCTCCGCGGCCGCCTGGGCGATTCGGCGGACGGCGGTGATGTCGTAGCCGGCGAAGGCCCGGGCGGCCCACTCGCCGCGCTCGACCATGGCCAGGCCGCGGGGCACCCCGGCCGGGGCCAGCGGCATCTGCGCGAACGGCATCGGCGTGACCGGCTCGGCGCTCATCGACCCCTCACCTCGCGATAGGCCTTGGCGATCGCCGTCTCGGTGCGCATCAGCAGTTCCTCCGCCACCTCGGGGGCGAGCAGGATGCCCGGCTTGTACTGCAGCACCCGCGGATCCAGGGTGGAGAAGATCGCCCAGACCCCGTGGGCGTACAGGTGGCGCATCACGTACTTCGCGCCCTCGGGGTGGGCGAACTCCAGACCGAAGATCACACCGTTCTGCCGGATGCCGACGAACCATTCCGGGTAGGTGGCCTGGATCTGGCGCAGCCCCTCGCCGATGAAGTCGGCGATGTAGTGCACCATCGACCGGGTCTCCGGCCGGGAGGACACCTCGAGCGCCTTCAGCGCGGCGATACAGCCCAGTTCGGCGCCGCCGAAGGTGGAGATGTGGCCGAAGCCGTCCTCGGTCAGCCAGCCCGCGGAGCGCTCGTTCACCAGCACGCAGGCGATCGGGTAGAGCCCGCCGGAGATGCCCTTGCCGGTGACCATGATGTCCGGGGCGATGCCCTCCTTGGTGATCGCCCACAGCTCACCGGTGCGCATCAGGCCGGTCTGCACCTCGTCGGCGATGTACAGCGCGCCGTACTTCTCACACAGCGCCTTGACCGACCTGAGGTAGCCCGGCTCGGGCAACGGGAACCCGTAGGTGGCCGGAATGGTCTCCATGATCACGGCGGCGACGTCCCGGCCGGACATCGCCGCCTCCATGGCGGGCAGGTCGTTGAACGGCACGTGCGGGAAGTCCTCGGGCTGATCGGAGAGGAACAGCGCCGAGAAACGCTCGTCCCCGGTGCCGACGGCGAGGCCGGTGTGCCCGTGATAGGCCTTCACGATCGAGACGATCTTGCGCTTCTGGGTGGTGTGCCGGGCGGTCTTCAGGGCGATGTCGATCGCCTCCCCACCGCCGGAGCCGTAGATCACCTTGGTCAGGCCGGGCGGGGCGGAGGCGATCAGCGCCTCGGCGAGCGCGGTGCGGGCCAGGGCCGGGAAGTGGTGGTTGCCGATGTCGAAGTGCTGCATCGCCATGGTCACGGCCTGCACGACCTCGGGGTTGCGGTGCCCCAGGTTGTACGTGCCGCCATTCAGATGGACATCTATCAGACGCTTACCTGACATATCGAAGATGAAGTACTCCTCGCGTCGGTCGATCACCAACGGCACGCCGGAGTCGATCCAGAACTGGGTCTTGCCGGGGTTCCAGTACGTCTTGGCCTTCTCCAGCACCTCGTCCTTGGAGGCGAAGGAGAAGAGCCCATAGTCATGGGCGGTCGACGCACCGATGCCGGCGGAAGGCGGTGTGGTCCCGGTCACAACCGGGGACAATACCAAAGAGCAGTCCAAAAGTATCTAGCGGTCTGAAACGGGGCCCCGCCAATCGAACCGAAACCCTTGTACGGGGACCTCTGTCCCGGCCATACTCCTGCCCATGTGACCTGTATCTCAGCGGGTCCTCGGCCCGAAGGACGGATGCATGAGTACGAGCAAAGTCGGTGACGGGCCCCAGCCCTCGCCCGGAGATCACCGCCCCGCCGGCCAGGACGCGGCGCGACTCAAGGCCGGCGCCGTCGGGCTGATCGGCGTGCTGTTCATGGCCGTCGCCAACGCCGCCCCGATCACGGCGATGAGCTTCAACGTGCCGATCGCCATCGGCTACGGCAACGGCATCGGCGTCTCCGGCGGGTACCTGTTCGCCACCGTCGTGCTGACCATCTTCACCATCGGCTTCGTCAGCATGGCCCGGTACATCACCACGGCCGGCGCTTTCTACGGCTTCACCTCGCAGGGCCTGGGCCAGGTCGCGGGCATGGCGACGGGGCTGCTCGCCACGGTCGCCTACGTCATCTTCGAGGCGTCGTTGGTCGGCGGCTTCGCCTACTTCGCCTCCCAGTACGTGTTCGCCCCGATGGGCCTGACCGTCAACTGGATGATCATCGCACTGGTCGGCATCGTGGTGATCTCGGCGCTCACCTACTACTCGATCACCCTGGCGGCCAGCGTGCTGGGCATCACCCTCGTGGGTGAGGTCGTCCTGCTGCTGGCCCTCGCCCTGTCGGTGCTGTTCAAGGGTGGCCCGGACGGCTACGTCTTCAATGAGACGGTGCTGCCGAACAACGCCTTCGGCAGCCTGGCCGAGGGCGCGTTCGGCACCGGGGTCGCCGCGGGCACCGCCGCCATCGGCATCTTCTTCGCCTTCTGGTCGTGGGTCGGCTACGAGACCACCGCGGTCTACGGCGAGGAGTCGCGTGACCCTAGGCGCAACGTGCCCCTGGCCACCCTGATCGCAGTGGTCGGGCTCGGGCTGTTCTACACCCTGATGTCGTGGCTGGTCGTGGTCGGCAACGGCAGGGCCGAATCGGTGAAGGTCTCCGCCGGGGCGAGCCCGGTCGACCTGTGGCTGAACCTGGTGAACGCCAACCTCGGCGGCGCGATGACCAACGTCTACAAGGTGCTCCTCGTGGTCGGGTCCTTCGCCTGTGCGATGGCCTTCCACAACGCCGCCGCCCGCTACATCTACGCCATGGGCCGTGAAGGCGCCTGGGAGTGGATGCGCAACAGCCTGGGCAAGGTGAACAGCGCCCACGGCTCGCCCGCCACCGCCTCGTTCGTCCAGTCGGGCATCACCGCCCTGCTCTGCCTGCTGTTCCTGCTGTTCACCGACGTCAAGGTGAAGGACGAGGCAGGGGCCCTGATCTCCACCCCAGACCTGGTGCCCTACGTGAACGTCTACGGCGTCCTCGCCCTGATCGGCACCGCCATGGTGCTGATCGTGCAGACCATCACCTCGGTGGCCGTGGTCTGGTACTTCTGGGTGAAGAAGGTGCACTCCGGCAACGTGCTCACCACGCTGGTCGCTCCGGCAATCGGCGCCCTGGGCATGATCTACGCCTTGTACCTGCTCTGGGACAACCGGCAATTCGCCGCCGGTCTGGCCGCGGACAGCAAGGTGTTCCAGTTCATGCCGTACTACGTGATCGGGCTGCTGGTGGCCGGTATCGGATACGCGCTGTACGTGCGTTCGGCCAAGCCGGAGGTGTACGACTTGATCGGTCGGACCACCATCGAGGAGGCGCACGAGCGCGTCTGAGATCCCCGTCGCTCTGGCGGGCGTCGCCACCGCCCTCCCGGCGCGCGGCGCCCGTCAGAGCCTTCGCCACACCACCTGCCCGCTCCCGGGAGGGCACGACATGAGAGACGAACCATCGGTCCTGCGCTGGGAGCCCGATCCGGACGCCGACCCGGCGACGTACACCTACACGCTCGGCGGTGTCGGCGCGGTGGCCTCGGTACGGCCCGGCGAGTTCATCTCCACCTGGACCATGGACTGCTTCGGCGGCCGGGTCCGCTCCACCACCGATCTGGCCAGCCAGGTCTGCGACCCGCGGATGCTCAACCCGCAGTCCGGTCCCTTCCACGTCACCGGCGCCCGCCCTGGCGACACCCTCGCCGTCCACTTCGTCTCGATCACCCCGCGTGAGGCCTGGGGGGTGAGCAGCACGGTGCCGTTCTTCGGCGCGCTCACGGCCACCCCGACCACGGCGATGCTGCACGGCCCGCTGCTCGAACGCACCTGGATCTACCAGATCGACACCGCGGCCCAGGTGGTGCGCTACGTCGCCGCGGACACCCCGTTCACCGCCGCCCTGCCGCTGGACCCGATGCACGGCACGGTCGGCGTGGCGCCGGCGCTCGGCGAGGTGCGCTCCTCGCTGGCCCCCGGCGACTGGGGCGGCAACATGGACACCCCGGAGATGCGCGCCGGGGTGACCTGCTACCTCGGCGTCAACGTCGAGGGCGCCATGCTCAGTCTCGGTGACGGCCACGCCCGCCAGGGCGAGGGCGAGACCTGCGGCGTCGCCGTCGAGTGCGCGATGGACACCACCGTGCTGGTCGACCTGCTGCCCGGCCGGCCCACCCCGTGGCCGCGGCTGGAGAGCGACGAGTACCTGATCACGACCGGCTCCTCCCGCCCGCTGGAGGACGCGTTCCGGATCGCGCACCAGCAGATGGTGCTGTGGGTGGCCGAGCTGACCGGGATGAGCGTGATCGACGCCTACCAGTTCGTCTCCCAGACCGCGCTCACCCCGGTGGCCAACGTGGTCGACACCGCCTACACCGTGGTCGCCAAGGTGGCCAAGGCGCACCTGCCCGGCGTGGTGGCCATGGACGGCGTCCACGCCCGGCTGAGGAAGCAGGCCGGCGCATGGCCAGGGTGACCCGCTTCGAGCTCGATCTCGTTCTGGTGCAACGAATGTCGGCAGCCGCCCGGGCCGCCGCCGTCGAGGAGGCGGCGCTGGTCTCGGTCGCGGTGGTGGACGGCGGCGGGCATCTGGTCGCGTTCGAGCGGATGGACGGCGCCGAGATCGCCGGTCCGGTGCTGGCCCGGGACAAGGCGTTCACCGCTGTCGCGCACCGGGTGGCCACCGCCGAGCTGACGGCGCTGGTCTCCCCGGGCGCCGAGCTGGCCGGTATGAACAGCGCGGACGGCGGGCGCTACGTCGCGTTCGCCGGTGGACTGCCGCTGTGGGACGGTGACCGCGTGGTCGGCGGGATCGGCGTCAGCGGCGGCAGCGCCGCCCAGGATGCTCGGGCTGCCGCAGCCGGGGCGGCGGTGTTCGACTCCGCCCGGGACGGGACGCCGTGAGCGAGCAGCCGATCGGGCGATTCCGGTTCATGGACGCCGCCCGGGTCAACCTCGACGGCTTCGCCGTGCCGGACGCCGCGCTGGGCCTGGTGGCCTTCGGCTCCCCCGCCGACCCGCAGCCCTCGATGGTGGTGCGCGAGGGTCGGGTGGTCGAGCTGGACGGGCGGGCCGAGGCCGACTTCGACATCGTCGACGCCTTCGTGGCCGCGCACGGCCTCGACCTGGATGTGGCGGCCGAGGCGATGGCGCTGGCCGACCTGGCCTTCGCCCGGATGCTGATCGACCCCGGCGTGCCCCGGGCCGAGGTGGTGCGCCTGACCGGCGGGATGACCCCGGCCAAGCTGGCCCGGGCGCTGGCCCTGCTGCGCCCGGCCGAGCTGGTGATCGCGATGACCAAGTGCCGGGCCCGGCGCACTCCGAGCAACCAGGCCCACGTGACCAACCGGTCCGACGACCCGCTGCTGCTGGCCGCGGACGCCGCGACCGCGGCCGCGTTCGGGTTCCGCGAGATCGAGACCACGGTGCCGGTACTCGGCGACGCGCCGTCCAACGCGGTGGCGGTGAGCATCGGCGCGGCCGTGGGCTCGCCCGGCGTCCTGGTGCAGTGCTCGGTCGAGGAGGCGCTGGAGCTCGAACTGGGCATGCGCGGGCTCGTCTCCTACGCCGAGACCGTGTCCCTCTACGGCACGGAGCAGATCTTCGTCGACGGCGACGACACCCCGTGGTCCAAGGCCTTCCTCACCTCGGCCTACGCCAGCCGCGGGGTGAAGATGCGGGTCACCTCCGGTGGCGGCGCCGAGGCGCTGATGGGGGGCGCCGAGGGCTGCTCGATGTTCTACCTGGAGGCGCGCTGCGTCGCCCTGGCCCGGGCGATCGGGGCGCAGGGGGTGCAGAACGGCGGGATCGACTCGGCGGCCGTCGCGGGATCGGTGCCCGGCGGCGTCCGCTCGCTGATGGCGGAGAACCTGATGGTGATGCTGCGCGGGCTGGAGGCCTGCACCGGCAACGACGCGCTGATGAGCGAGTCGGAGGTGCGCCGCACCTCGCGCACGCACCCGATCTTCATCGGCGGGTCGGACTTCATCTGCAGCGGATTCGGCTCGATCCAGCGCTACGACAACATGTTCGGGCCGAGCCAGTGGAACGCCGAGGACATCGACGACTACCTGGCCATGCAGCGGGACTGGGGCGTCGACGGGGGGCTGCGCACCGCTGCCGAGCCCGAGGTGGCCCGGTTGCGCCGGCGGGCGATCGAGGCCGTGCGTGCGGTCTACCGGGCGCTCGGTCTGGGCGAGTTCAGCACCGACTGGGCCGAGCAGGCCTGGGACGCGGCCGGGTCCAAGGACGTGCCGGCGGCCGACCTGATGACCCCGCTCGCGGCGTCCCGGCTGATCCGCGACACCGGAGTGACCATGCTCGAGGTGATCGAGGCCCTGGCGGACAACGGGTTCGAGCCGGAGGCCGAGCGGATGCTGGCCATGCTGCGGGAGCGGGTGCGTGGCGACTACCTGCAGACCGCGGCGATCTTCGACGAGCAGCTGAACGTGCTCTCGGCGGTCACCGACCCCAACGACTACGCCGGCCCGGGCACCGGCTACACCCCCACCGCCGCCCGCCAGGCCGAGATCGACGCCATCCGCCAGCAGCGCTCGGTGACCGACATCCGTAAGGCGCAGGCGGCGCACCGGGACGATGCGCTGCAACCGGCGGGCGCGGCCGAGGCGGGGCACGATCCGCGGGATGTGGTGATCGGGCTGTCCCCTGCGGCGGGCCGGGCGATCTGGCAGACCCTGTGCGGGCTGTCGCTGACGCAGGCGCTCGAGGAGGTGCTGGCCGGGCTGGAGGAGGAGGGCTGCACCGGGAGGGTGGTGCGGGTCAACGACGGCGTCGACCTGGGCCGGATCGGCCTGACCGCGGCCCAGCTGGCCGGATCGGGGATCGGGATCGGGTTGCAGGCCAAGGGAACCGCGCTGATCCACCGCCGCGACCTGGCGCCGCTGGCCAACCTGGAGCTGTACAGCGTGGCGCCGACGCTGACCCGCGAGGCCTACCGGCTGCTCGGCATCAACGCCGGCCGGCACGCCAAGGGAGCCACCCCGCAGCCGCAGCGCAACCCCTACTCCGACGAGGCGATCGAGGCGCGCTACCACACCACGGTGGTGGCCCTGGTGGCGATCGAGCGCTCGTGTGTGGTGCCCGGCGGCGGCGTCGAGGCGATCACCGTGCAGGGGTGGTGAGGGCGGTGCGGGCTCGATCGGGCAAGGACCTGGGCGCGGTGACCCTGGACGCGGTGACCGCGGGCGAGATCGGGATCGACGACGTGCGGATCCACCCGGAGACCCTGCTCGCCCAGGCCGAGGTGGCCGAGCGTTCCGGCAATCCGCAACTGGGGCAGAACTTCCGCCGCGCCGCGGAGCTCACCCTGCTCGGCGACGAGCGGGTGCTGGCGATCTACGAGGCACTGCGTCCGCACCGCTCGACCGGCGAGGAGCTGGAGGCGATCGCGGCCGAGCTGGACGCCGCGGGCGCGCCGTCCAGCGCCGCCCTGGTGCGGGAGGCGGCGGGGGTCTACCGAAGGCGGGGCCTGCTGCGGTGAGGCTGGCGGCCGGCGTCGACATCGGCAACACCACCACCGAGATCATCGTCGCCGACCTTGACGTCGACCCGCCGCTGCCCGTGGTCTGGGACCGCCGTCCGACCCGGGGTGTGAAGGGGTCGCTCGAGGCGGCGCACGGGGCGGCGCGGCTGCTCGAGCGGCTGGAGCGGCGGGCCGGGGCAGCGTGCGTGCTGGTGCTGCTGACACCGCAGGCGCCGGCGCGAACCCTGCTGGTCGACGTGGATCGGGCCGCGCCGGACACCGGCCGGCTGCGCCTGCTGGCCGCAGGGTCGCCGACCCCGGCCGGGGTGGGCTACGCCGTCGGACGGCCGGTGCCGGTCGAGTCCGACCCGACGGGTTCGCTCGACGGGGACCACCGGCCGTGGTCCTGGTGGCGCGTGACCCGCTGGCGTTCCGCAGCACCGCCGGCCGGGTGGGCAGCGTGGGTGCACGCCGGGTGCGCCATCGGCGCGATCGTGCTCGCCGGGGACGAGGCGCGGTTGGTCGCCGCCCGCATCCCACTGAAGGTGCCGATCGTGGACGGCGTGGACGCCGCTGCGGTGCTGGCCTGCGCGCGGGTGGCGGTCGAGGTCGCCGCGCCGGGCGGCTTCGTGCGGCTGATCGGCGACCCGATCCGGCTGGTTCGTGACCTCGGGCTGGAACCGGGCGAGCACGACCACGCGGACGCCGTGGCGCAGAGGCTGGGTGGGGTGGCGGCCGCGGTGATCGGGCTGATGCCCCCGGGGCCGCAACCGGCCGGGCCACCGTCGCCGGCGCCGTCGGTGCGGTTCGCCGACGGCTCCGTGGTGGCGTTGGACGAGGCCGGGCCTACGCTGGCCGCCCGACCGGTCGGGCAGGTCGCCGCGCTGCTGCTGCCCCCGGCCGATCCGCTGGCCTGTCGCGACGCCTGGCTGGTCGATCTGGACGCCGCCCCGGCGGTGGCCGACCTGCGCGCCGGGGCGGTGCACCGGCGCCACCACAGCCTCTCGGCCCTCGGCGAGGCCGTGCCCGGGTCCGGGGCCGCCGCGGTCTGGCCGGAGGTGTTCGCCGGTGGACGGCGCCGGGTCGAGGTGATCGGCAGCGAGGTGGCCGCGGCCCGGGCGGGGGCGTTGAGCACCCCGGGCGCCCGGGCGGGAGCCCTGGTGATCGACCTCGGCGGCGGCACCCTCGACCTGGCCACGGCTGTCGGCGCGAGCGTCACCGCCGCCGGGTCGGGCGAGCTGCTCACCGCCTCGGTGGCCCACGTGCTGGGCATCTCGGCCGGGGCCGCCGAGTGGGTCAAGCGGGGGCCTGCGGTGCGGGTCGACGCGCCGTCCCAGGTCAGCGACGAGACCGGGGCGCGGCACTTCCGCGACCGCCCCGCTCCGCCCGGCGTCATCGGCTGGCTCACCGTGCCCGGTCCCGGCGGCGAGCTGCCGTTCAGCAGCACGGTGACGGTGTCGCAGTGGCGTTCGCTGCGCCTCGCCCTCAAACGCGCCGTGTTCGCCGACAACCTGCGCCGCGCCGCCGCCTCGCTGAACGCCGCCCCGGGCCACGGTTCGGCTGGACGCGACGCCCTGCTGGTGGGCGGCCCCGCCGGGGACGACGAGGTGATCCAGATCCTGGCCGGCGTCGTGCCCGGCGTCGTGCTCGGCCGCGCCGACGTCGCCGGCCGCCTCGGTCACCGCTGGGCCGTCGCCTACGGCCTCCTCCTGCTCCCCCGCTGATCATGGCGCAGTGGGAGGCCCAGCCCGGGGCGGCGGCGGCGACCGGGGTCAGCGAGGAGGGCCGGCGACGATGTTGCGCAGGGGGCGGCCGGAGGCGAACCGCTCGAGCTGGTCGCGCAGCAGCGCCTGAGCCCGGGGCGGGAACGCCGTGGTGTCGCCACCCACGTGCGGGCTGATCAGGGTGTTCGGCGAGCGCCACAGCGGATGGTCGGCGGGCAGCGGCTCCGGGTCGGTCACGTCCAGCGCGGCATACAGCCGCCCGCCGGCGAGGGCCGCCACCAGCGCATCGGTCACCACCACCGGCCCGCGGGAGACGTTGACCAGCAGCGCGCCGTCCGGCATCGCGGCCAGGAACTCAGCGTCGACCAACCCGTGGGTGGACTCGGTCAGCGGACACGCCAGCACCACGACGTCGTGGTCGGGCAGCAGCGCGGCCACCTCGTCGACGCCGCGCACCCGACCGCGAACGCCGTCCCTGGCCCGGCTCGCCACCCGGGTCAGCGAGACCTCGAACGGCGCCAGCCGCTCGGCGATCGCCTCCCCCACGTTCCCGGCACCGATCAGCAGCACCCGCCGGTCGGCCAGGGCCGGCCGCGTGCCGCCCTGCCACCGCCCGGCCGGCTGCGCCCGGGCGAAGTCGCCGAACCCGCGGAGCGCCGCGATCGCCAGCCCCACGGCCAGCTCGGCGGTCGAGCTGTCGTGCACCCCGGCGGCGTTGGCCAGACTCACCCCGGCCGGCACGAACGGCAGCACCGTCTCGTACCCGGCCGACAGGGTCTGTACCACCTGCACCGAACCGGCCACGTCGGCCAACCGGGTGATCACGCCGTCCGTGCCCATGTACGGCAGCACCACGAACACCGGCGCGGCCGGGGCAGGCCCACGCATGTCCCACAGCGAGACCTCCACCGGCGCAGCGCCGTCCGGCCAGAGCCCCAGCCATCGCTCATCGGGCACGGTCACCATCGGTCGGGCCATACCGGGAGCCTAGGGGTTCAAGAAGCGGCGCCAACGCCCCGACACATACTCGGTGAGCGAGCTGCAGGCGACCCGCTGGTGTTCGGCCGGTGACTCTGCCCTGGACGACGGGGAGGAGGCCGCGTTCGAGGCGGTCACCCGCGCCCTGGCCATCCCACAGCCGGGCCGCAGCGACGTCCTCGACCCCGCCCACACCGTGCTGGCCGTGGTCTTCGCCTCCGCCCGGCACGACCTGGGCAGGGTGGCTGCCGGCCTGCGCTGTGCCCTGCCGCAGAGCGTGCACGTGGTCGGCTGCACGACGTCCGGCGAGATCTTCGGCGGCGCCAGCCGCACCGCAGGCCTGGCCGTGATGCTGTTCGGTGGCGAGGGCTTCAGCGTGCGCACCGCCTCAGCGACCGGCCTGAGCCACGACTCGGCCGGCACCGGGGAGCGGGCCGCCGAACTGCTCTACCTCGGCGAGCCCGAGCCTTCCCCCGACGAGCCCGAGCGCGACGTGGTGCTGCTGCTCTCCGACGGGCTGGCCGGCGACCAGCAGGCGATGGTGACCGGGGTCTACCGGGTCACCGGCGCCGCGGTGCCGCTGGTCGGCGGGTGCGCGGGCGACGACCTGGCCATGGTGGCCACCTACCAGCTGATCGGCGGGCCGGACGGCGACCGTGTCCTGCGGGACAGCGTGGTCGGGGTCCGGCTGCGCAGCGACGCCCCGATCGGGATCGGCGTGCGGCACGGTTGGCGCCGGGTGGGCAGCCCGCTCGTGGTCACCGGCACTGAGGGCGCCACCGTGCACACCTTGGACGACGAACCCGCCCTCGACGCCTACCTGCGGGTGCTCGAGGCCCCGCAGGAGGTGCGCGAGGACCCGGCGTCCTTCACCCGGTTCGCCCTCGACCACCCGCTCGGCATCGCCGGCCGCAGCCAGGACCTGGTCCGTTTCGTCACCGGCGCCGACTTCACCGCCCGCACCCTCAAGCTCGTCGCCCCGGTGCCCCTGGGCGGCCTGACCTGGCTGATGACCGGGGACGTGGAGTCGGTGCTGGCCGCCTCCGAGGAGGCCTGCAACCTCGCCATGGCGCAGCTGGACGGGCACCCTGCCAAGGCCGTCGTCGCCTTCGACTGCATCGCCCGTCGCGCCGCGCTCGGGGACTCCACCGACGCCGAGGTGGACCGGATCCACGAACGCACCGAAGGAGCACCGGTGATCGGCTTCTACACCTACGGCGAGATCGCCCGGACCCAGGGCATGAGCGGTTTCCACAACCAGACCCTCGTCGTGTTGGCGGTGTCATGAGCCCCTCGGGTGCAACCCTCACCTCCTGGACCACCCAGCAGCTGGTCTCGTTCCTGGGCAACGTGTCCACCGCCCGCGACCAGGCGAGCGCCGTGCAGGCTGCCGCCGAGTCGGTCGCCGCGGCGACCGACTCCGAGGTCGGTGCCGTGGTGATCGGCGGGGTGATCCGCAGCTGTATCGGCTTCGGCCGCTACCCGGTGCCCGAGCAGCAGATCCTCGACGCCTGCGGCGACTCCTCGCTCACCCTGGACGTGCCCGGCGTGGGCCAGTCCGATGTGATCACGGCCGACGTGGGCCGGACCGGAGGCGGCTTCCTGCTCGCTGCCCGGGCCGACGGCGCGTTCGGCGCCTCCGAGCGCGGCATGATCAACGCGATGGCGACCGTGCTCGGGCTCACCCTCGACGTGCTCTCCGCGCTGGACGCCGAGCGCACCGCCCGGGGGAACAGCGAGCAGCACACCGTGCAGGTGACCGAGCTGCTGCGCAAGGTGCGCGAGCAGCGTCAGCTCACCCTGGACCGGTTCTCCCGGATCCAGCGCTCCATCGCCGACCGGGACTGCACCCTCCCCGAGGTGCTCGACGAGATCACCGCCGCCGCCTGCGAACTGGTCGAGTGCGACGTGGCCGTGCTGCAGGTCGGCGAGCACGACGACATCTCGACCTTCGGGCTGGATTCCGCCGCCTCCGCCGACGTCCGCTCCGCCGGTGACGCGAACACTCTCGGCTTTGAGGCCGAGCACCTGGGCGGCCCGGTGGTGGACAACGCCTTCGCTGGACGCACGGAGGCGGCGCGCTACGGCCTGCCCCTGGTGCAGGCCGCCGTGGCCGTGCCGGTGCTGCAGCAGGGCGCGACCACGGTCGGCCACCTGATGCTGGCCTCACGCACGCCGGGCTACCAGTTCACCGCGTTGGAGGAGTCGCTGGCCACCACGCTGGCCGAGCATGCCGGCCTGGCCATCCAGGACGCCGAGACGGTGGACGCCCTGCACGCCGCGCTGAACGACGCCCAGCACCGCGCCTCGCACGACGCCCTGACCGGGCTGGCCAACCGGGCGACCTTCATGACCGCCCTGGAGCGCGCCCTGCAGGTCGACGACGAGGTCGACGGCGAGGAGGGCGACGAGGCGGACGACGCAGGCGCGGACGTGGAGCTGGTCGAGGCGAGCGAGAACGGCGACAGCGGCGACAGCGGCGACCCGCGCACCGGCCGGGGACGGGTCTGCGTGCTCTACATCGACCTGGACTACTTCAAGTCGATCAACGACACCTACGGGCACCTGGTGGGGGATCAACTGCTTGTGGTCACCGCCTCCCGACTGCGGCACGGGGTGCGCGAGGGCGACGTGGTGGCCCGGCTCGGCGGCGACGAGTTCGCGGTCCTGCTGGCCTCGGTCGCCGATGAGCAGCAAGCGCACGCCGTGGCGCAGCGGCTCTACGTTGCGGTGTGCCGCCCGGCCCAGCTGCACGGAGAGTCGGTCTGGCCCTCGGCCAGCATCGGGGTGGCCCCGAGCCGCCCCGAGGACACTCCGACCACCGTGATCACCCGGGCCGACCTGGCGCTGTACGAGGCCAAGCGGCTCGGCCGCGGCCAGGTCGCCCTGTACCGGCCCGGCCTGGAGCAGTCCGGTGCGCTCAGCCCGACGCCGACGTCCGCCGCGCAATCAGCTCTCGTCGGCGGGCGCCAACCGCTCGAGCAGTAGCTTCTGCACCGCGGCGGCCTGGGCCTGCCCCCGGGTCTGCTTCATCACGGCCCCGACCAGGGCACCGACCGCGGCCACCTTGCCACCGCGCACCTTGTCGGCGATCCCCGGGTTGGCTGCGATCGCGGCGTCCACGGCCTCACCCAGCGCCCCGTCGTCGGAGACCAGCCGCAGGTCGCGCGCCTGGGCCACCTCGGCCGGGCCACCCTCGCCGGCCAGCACGTGCTCGAGCACCTGCCGGGCCAGGGTGTCGCTCAGGGTTCCGCCGTCCACCAGGGCCTGCAGCTCGGCCACCTGCGCCGGCGACACCGCGAGCGCGTCGATCGCTACCCCGCGCGCGTTGGCCTGCCGGGCCAGCTCACCCATCCACCACTTGCGCGCCGCGGCCGGCGTCGCCCCGGCGGCCACCGTGTCGCCGATCAGGTCGAGCGCGCCGGCGTTGACCACGTCACGCATCTCGAGATCGGCGAAGCCCCACTCGGCCTGCAGCCGGCGCCGGTGCTGGGCCGGCGGCTCGGGCAGCGCGGCCCGCAGCTCCTCCACCCAGGCCGCGTCGGGAGCGATCGGCACCAGGTCGGGCTCGGGGAAGTAGCGGTAGTCCTCCGCGTCGGACTTCTCCCGCCCGGCCGTGGTCACCCCGGTGTCCTCGTGCCAGTGCCGGGTCTCCTGCACCACCCGGCCGCCACCGGTGAGGATCGCCGCCTGCCGGGTGATCTCGTAGCGGACAGCGCGCTCGACGCTGCGCAGCGAGTTGACGTTCTTGGTCTCGGTCCGGGTGCCGAGCGGCGCCTCGGGCGAGGGGCGCAGGCTGACGTTCGCGTCGCAGCGCAACGAGCCCTGCTCCATCTTCACGTCGCTCACCCCGAGTGAGCGGAGCAGGTCGCGCAGGGTCGCCACGTACGCCTTGGCCACCTCCGGCGCCCGCTCCCCCATGCCGGTGATCGGCTTGGTCACGATCTCGATCAGCGGGATGCCGGCCCGGTTGTAGTCGACGAGGGAGAAGTCCGCACCGTGGATGCGCCCGGTGGCCCCGCCGACGTGCAGGGACTTGCCGGTGTCCTCCTCCATGTGCGCGCGCTCGATCGCCACCCGCACCACCTCGAACCCGCCCGCGCCGTCGTCCACCTCGACGTCGAGGTAGCCGTCGAAGGCGATCGGCTCGTCGTACTGGGAGGTCTGGAAGTTCTTCGGCATGTCCGGGTAGAAGTAGTTCTTCCGGGCGAACCGGCACCAGGTGGCGATCTGGCAGTTCAGGGCCAGCCCGATCTGGACGGCGCTGCGCAGGCCACGCTCGTTGAGCACCGGCAGGGCGCCGGGCAGGCCCAGGCAGACCGGGCAGACCTGGGAGTTCGGGTCGGCACCGAAGGTGGTGGGGCAGCCGCAGAACATCTTGGTCGCCGTGTTCAGCTCGACGTGCACCTCGAGCCCGAGTGCCGGGTCGAAGGCACCGATCGCCTGCTCGTAGGGCAGCACCGCCTCAGCGGTACCCACACCCGACATGGTCACTGCCACTGCCTCACTCCCGTCGCCATCTGCCTGCTCCTTCTGCTCACGATCCCCCACCCCGCCCTGAGGCCGCCGCGTTGACGATGGAGATCACGATGAAGAGAATCGGCTGTCATAGCAGCCATTTCCACGCATCGTGATCTCCATCGTCGACCGGCTCACGGGCTCACCCGAGTGCGGGTGCCTGGTTGAGAAGTGGTGCGCCCCAACGGGTCAGCAGCGCGGCCTCGAGCGCGGCACCGACCAGGTAGAGCCGGTCGTCGCACATCGCGGGGGCCAGGATCTGCAGGCCCGCGGGCAGCCCGTCCTCCGCGGCCAGGCCGCTCGGCAGGGACATGCCGGGGATGCCGGCCAGGTTGGCCGGAATGGTCGCGACGTCGTTGAGGTACATCGCCAGCGGGTCGTCCAGCTTGTCGCCGAGGGCGAACGCGGTGGTCGGCGCCGTCGGCGAGACCAGGACGTCGGCCTGGGCGAACGCCGCGGTGAAGTCGCGCTGGATCAGCGTGCGCACCTTCTGGGCGCTGCCGTAGTAGGCGTCGTAGTAGCCCGAGGAGAGGGCATAGGTGCCCAGGATGATCCGGCGCTTGACCTCGTCGCCGAAGCCGGCCTCGCGGGTGGCTGCCATCACCTGCTCGGCGGTCGGGTCCTCCACCCCCTCGGGGTAGACCCGCAGGCCGTAGCGCATGGCGTCGAACTTGGCCAGGTTGCTGCTGGCCTCGCTGGGCAGGATCAGGTAATAGGCACCCAGGGCCGCGGTGAAGCTGGGGCAGCTCACCTCGACCACCTTGGCGCCGGCCTCGGTGAGCAGGGCGACGGCCTGGTCGAAGCGCTCGGCGACGCCCGCCTGGTAGCCCTCGCCGCCGAGTTCGCGGACGACGCCCACGGTCATCCCGTCCAGTTCACCGGCCGCGCCGCGCCGGGCGGCGGCGACGACGTCCGGGTAGGGGCCGGTCAGGCTGGTGGAGTCCATCGGGTCGTGCCCGGCCATCACCGTGTGCAGCAGCGCGGCGTCCAGCACGGTGCGGGCGCACGGGCCGGCCTGGTCCAGGCTGGAGGCCAGGGCGACCAGCCCGTACCGGCTGACCGCGCCGTAGGTGGGCTTGACCCCGACCGTCCCGGTGACCGCGGCCGGCTGACGGATCGAGCCGCCGGTGTCGGTGCCGGTGGCCAGCGGCGCCTCGAACGAGGCCAGCGCGGCGGCCGAGCCGCCGCCGGAGCCGCCGGGGATCCGGTCCAGGTCCCACGGGTTGTGGGTGGGGCCGTAGGCCGAGTGCTCGGTGGAGGAGCCCATCGCGAACTCGTCCATGTTCGTCTTGCCCAGGATGACCATCCGGGCGTCCTTGATCCGGCGGACGACGGTCGCGTCGTAGGGCGGCACCCAGCCGCGCAGGATCGCGCTGCCGCAGGTGGTGGGCAGGCCCTGGGTGGCCATCACGTCCTTGACCGCGATCGGCACCCCCGCGAGGGGGGGCAGGTCCACCCCGGCGGCGCGGTCGGCGTCCACGGCCTGCGCCTGGGCCAGCGCCTCGTCGGCGGCGACGTGCAGGAAGGCGTGCACCGCGCCGTCCACCGCCTCGATCCGGTCGAGGTGCGCCCGAGTGACCTCGACGGCGCTGATCTGCTTGGCGCTCAATGCCTCTGCCAGGTCGGCCGCAGTGCGCCGGGTGATCTCCAGCTCGGGCGACATCAGTCCTCCTCCAGGATCCGCGGCACTCGGAAGCGCTGCTGCTCCGACTCCGGCGCCCCGGACAAGGCCTGCTCGGCGCTCAGCGACGGGCGGACCTCGTCGGGGCGGGTCACGTTGGTCAGCGGCATCGGGTGGCTGGTCGCCGGAACGTCGTCACCGGCCACCTCGCGCACGGTGGCGACCGCGTCGAGGATCACGTCGAGCTGGCCGGCCATCCGGTCGAGCTCGTCGGGGGCGAGGTCGATGCGGGCGAGCATCGCGAGGTGGCTGACCTCCTCGCGGGAGATCGCGGACATGCGTTGACTCCAGACGGGGGCAGGGGGCAGGGTGCGGCGGTCAGGTACTCCCCGCGAGTCTAGGCCGAACGGGTAACGACCTTGTCACCGCACCCAGATCCCCCCACCTACCCGTGATCACCCCCAGATCGCTGTTACCCCCCACTGGTTGGGGGAAGAGTGCGATCTCAGGGAAACACGGCGGATGGAGGAGGCGTCGACGAGTGCGAGCGTCTCAGCCCTTCAGGCCGCTGAAGGTCATGGTGGCGATGAAGTGCTTCTGGGCCAGCAGGAAGAAGACGATCAGCGGCGGCGGAGGCGTCGGCGCATGGTGGGCTCCTTCTCTCAGGGGATGACGGGCAGGACGACGGAGCGCTGCAGGTTGTGCGGCCGGTCGGGGTCGAGTCCCTTGGAGGCGGCCAGGGCCAGGGCGAGCCGGTGGACGGTGACCAGGTCGATCAGCGGGTCGGCCCCGGTGGAGACGACCGTGGCCCCGGTCGCGGCCACCTCCTCGACCAGACCGGCCGGGGCCTCTCCGAGGATCCAGACCAGGGAGCGCGGCGAGGCGATGGAGATCGGACCGTGCCGGTAGTCCAGCGCCGGATACGCCTCGGCCCAGGCCTGGGCCGACTCGCGGGTCTTCAGCGCGGCCTCCTCGGCCAGCCCGATCGCCCACCCGCGGCCCAGGAATACGAACTGGTCGAACCCGGCGGGGTCGGCGGGCAGGGGGGCCTGCAGCGCGGCCGTGCCGGCGGTGATCAGCGGCTCGACGTCCTCGCCGAGGGCAGCCCGGAACAGCGCCAGCGTGGTGGTCGGGAACCGGGTCTGCACCACCGAGGCCTCGTCGGCGAAGTCCAGCAGCAGGGTGTCGTCCACGAGCGACTCCACCGGCATGCCGGCCGCCGCGCAGACCCCCACGCGTTGGGTGCCGGCCGGCAGCGCGGCGAGCGCGGCGAGCACCTCGGTGGTGGTGCCCGAGCGGGTGAGCGCGACCACCCGGTCGTAGGACCGGCCGCGAGGCATCTCCGAGGCGTAGGCCCAGTGCGTCTCGCCCATCCCCGCCGCCTCCCGAAGGTCGGCCAGCGCCCGGGCGACGAACGCGGAGGTGCCGCAACCGATCAGGAGCACCTTCTCGCCCGGGGCGACCAGTTGGGCTCGCGCCTGACGCACCAGGTCTAGGGACCGCCGCCACACCGTGGGCTGGCTGCGAACCTCGGCGTCGGTGAGTCCACCGGGACGTGCGTGCTGCGAGGGCATCGGGAGGCGCCTTTCTGTGCGGAGCAGTTCGGATCGTCTGTTCGGACGGAGGTGTCAGGTGGCTCGGCTGCTCATCGCACCCACACGGGCAGCAGGTCGCCGTGGGCCGCGGCAAGTTCGTCGCACATCGCGTCGATCTGGGGCAGGGTCAGGGTGGCCGCGGCGTTCGGGTCGAGCATCACGGCCTGGCGCACCATCCGGCGGTCCTCGCGCAGCGCCGCCTGCACGGTCAGTTCGACGAGGTTGAGGAAGGTGCGGTTCAGCGCCGCGCACTGCGGCGGCAGCGCTCCCACGGCCTGCGGATGCAGCCCGAGTCGGTCCACACCCGCCGGCACCTCGACCCCGGCGCCGTCCGGCAGGTTGGCGATCAGGCCGCGGTTGGCGACGTTCGCGTGCACCGTGCACGGCAGGCCGGTGACCATCGAATGGATGATCTGGGGTGCGTACTGGGCGGCCTCGTCGCCCTCCCCCAGGTCGAGCTCGCCGCCGGCCGCCAGAGTCGCGCGGGTGTCCTCGTACTCGGTCACGTTCTCGGTACTGATCTGCAGGTAGTCGTCGACCGGGATCCGCAGCCGCCCGACCTCGCCGTCGTGGTGCAGGAACCAGGGCACGTACTCCGATGAGTGCTCGCTGGTCTCGGTCGGGTAGTAGCCGAACCGGCGGAACATCTCCACCCGCACCCGCCGGCGCAGCTGCTCGTCGGCGTCGATCCGCGCGCGCAGCCGCGGGTGCAGGTCCTCGCCGCGATGCCGCCATTCCAGTAGCCAGGCCTGGTGGTTGACCCCCGCCGCGCGGTAGTCGACCTCCTCGACCGGGACGCCGATCAGCTGCCATGTCCTCGGCGATCCCGCGCAGCACTGGAAAGGTGCGCAGCGCGCGGAACACCCCGCCCACGCCGATGGTGTCGGCGATGGTCTGGCGCAGGCCGAACCGGGCAGGCACGGCGAAGTCGGTTCGGGTGGCCTCGATCCCACCCACCTGGATCATGTTGATCACGAAGTCGGCTCCGGCCAGAGCCGGGCGACGGTCGAGCGAGGCCGAGACGGTGACCTGGCCGGGCCGGGCCATCCGGGCAGCGATCTGCTCGGCGGTGGAACGTGCGGTCTCCAGGCGCTCGGCGTCGACGTCGTGCAGGGCGATGTCGAGCGGGCCGAGATCCGGGTAGGCCATCAGATCTCGCAGCAGCTGGCGGGTGAACACCACGCTGCCGGCACCGACGAAGCAGATGCGGGTCATGGCGGTCATGGTGCGCGGACGCATGCAATCGAGCAACGAATCGCTCAGTCTGAATGCGCGAACGCGCGACATCCGTGTCGGGGTGGGGGCATCATGCCCGGATGGCGACCGCCGATCTGCACCGGCAGACCTCCACCCGACGCACGCGGAGGCTGACCGCGATCCTGGACGCCCTCGCCGCGACCGGCCTGGCCGGGGTGGGCGACCTGGCCCGCACGCTCGGGGTGTCCGAGGCGACCCTGCGCCGGGACCTGGCCCTGCTGGAGAGCCAGAACCTGATCAAGCGCACGCACGGCGGCGCACGGCTGCAGGACGTGAGCGACGAGCGCCCGGTGCGCTACCGGGATGCGCAGAACCGCCAGGCCAAACTGCGCATCGCCCAGGCCTGTGCTGCCTCCATCGCCCGCCGGCCCCAGGCGATCGCCTTCGGCGGCGGCACCACCACCACCGAGGTGGCGCGCCAGCTGGCCGATCGGTCGGAGCTGACCATCATCACGAACGCGATCAACATCGCGATGGAGCTGACCATGCGCCCCCGGGTGCGGGTCTTCGTCACCGGCGGCCTGATGCGCTCGGAGTCCTTCGAGCTGGTCGGGGCCTGGACCGAGCGGTTCCTGGAGTCGTTGAACATCGCCGTGGCGATCATGGGCGTGGACGGCATCTCGGCGGACGGCGGGCTGACCACGCACGACGCGGTGGAGGCCCGCACCAACCAGCGCATGATCGAGCGCGCCCAGAAGGTGATCGTGGTGGCCGACGGCAGCAAGCTCGGCCAGGCGACCATGGCCAGGATGGCCGACATCTCCGACGTCGATCTGCTGATCACGGCGGTGGACGCCCCCGCCGACCAGGTCGGCGCGCTACGCGCCCGCGGCCTCGACGTCGTCCTGGTCTGAGCGGGATTCGAGCGGGATGACGTGACTCCCTCCACCCTCCTGGGCACTGGACCGAACGGGGTGGTACTAGATCCTTCGTTCGATTGAGGTTTGAATCACCACGCCCCGACCGTGGGTACAGGACGGCGTTCGTGCCGCCCCGTACACCGAGGAGCACGTGATGATGGCTGCACCGGACGAGGGACCCGGGGCCACCGCGCGCCGGAGCCGGCGGGTGCTGGCCGGGGCGCTCGGCGCGGCGGTGCTGGTCACCACCTTCATGACCGCCGCCGCCCGGGTGGCCGGCGCCGAGCCCGCCGCCTCCCGCATCCCGTCCTCGGGCGCAGCCACCGACCCGGCGACCGGTACCGACAGCAGCGGCAGCGGGCTGTCGGTGGTGGTGCGCACGGCGAAGAACCTGCTGGCGCCCGGCGACGCCGACCGGGTGGCCGACCGGGTGGCCGCCCGGGGAGCGCAGCGCGCGTGGGTGCAGGTCAAGCAGGACGAGGACGAGGAGGTGCCCTCGGGCACGCTGTTCTACCCCTCGACCCTCGCGCCGGTGGCCCCAGGCCACCAGGACGGGCGGCTCGGCGAGCTGATCGGCGCCCTCGCCGACCGCGGGGTCGACCCGGTGGCCTGGATGCCGGTGCTGCGCGACAGCCAGGCGGCCACTGCGCACCCCGAGTGGCGCGCGCAGCGGATCACCGAGAACGGCACGCTCGAGCCGCAGCCGGAATGGCTGTGCCCCTTCGATCCGGCGGTGCGCGCCCACCAGGCCGCGATCGCCGCCGACGCGGTGACCCGGTTCCCGCGCCTGGCCGGCCTCACCCTCGACTTCATCCGCTACGACGACGACTACTCCTGCGCCACCCCCGCCGGCCTGGCCGAGTTGGACAGGCGGACCGGCTGGAGCACGAAGGCCGATCGCGCGCTCACCCCGGCCGATATCCGGCGGGCGGGGACGCGCGATGCCGGCCCCGCCGACCGCGAGCTGTGGCAGGCCTGGCACGCCCTGCGGGCCGAGAAGATCACCGCCACGGTGACCGAGATCCGCACCGCCGTGCAGTCGGTGCGCCCCGGCCTGCCGGTGAGCGCCTTCCTGCTGCCGTTCAACGCCGGCGGGTACGCCCAGAACACCAGTTCGGGTCAGGACCTGGACCGGCTGGCCGAGGCCGGTCTCGACGAGATCGTGCTGATGGGCTACTGGGACGACTGGGGCCACGACCCGGCCTGGGTGCGCACCCAGATGGATGCCGCCAAGGCCCTGCTCCGCGGCCGGGTGCCCGTTTCCGTGGTGCTGGACGGCGACATGGGGGTACGCAGCACACGGCTCACCCTGGAGGCACTCGGGCCGTGGACGGCGACCGCCGGCTGGTTCCTCTTCGACGCCTGGACCGACGCCGAGTTCGCCCGCTTGACCAAGGCGGTCGAGGGGCACCGCAAGGAGGGCCCGATGCCCAAGCCGGAGAAGGTGTCCGTGGTGATCCGGATAGACACGGAGCCGGACGACCAGCCCAGCTACGACACGGTGCGCCCGGAGATGATCGATACCCTGCTCGCCCTGTTCGAGACCGAGGACATCAAGGCCACCTTCATCACCGTGGGCAAGCTGGCCGAGCTGCAGCCGGACGCCGTTCGCCGGGCTGCCGCCGCCGGTCACGAGATCGGTTCGCACTCCTACGATCACGAACAGCTCGACGCTCTGCCCGTGCCGCAGCAGCTGACCGCGGTGAACGGCGGGCTGGACGCGCTGGCTCGGCTGGGCTTCGACGTGCACGGCTTCGGAGCCCCGCGCAACAGCATCACCGACGAGACCCGGGACCTGTTGATGGCCCGCGGGATGGAGTACGACGGGTCGGCCGCCTACGACCCGCTGACCGGGCTGATCGACGTGCGCTACGAGGCCGACTCCACCGGCCGGGACACCCGGATCGTGGTGGTTCCGTTCATCATTCCCAACGACTACGACGCCCGGATCGTCGAGCAGATGACCGCATCCGAGATGGCCGCAGCCTGGATCGAACGCCTGGACAAGGTGGTTGCCGGCAGTGAGCCCGTGTTCGTCCTGGACATCCACCAGTGGTCCGCCAGCCAGCCGGACAACCTCGCCGCCCTGCGCCAGTTCATCCGCTACGCCAAGGAGTGTTCGTCATGTCAGGTAGAGACCTTGCGCGACGCAGCGGCCCACGCCCGCAGCGTTCTGGACACCTACGAGATCCCCTCGGCAACGAGCGGGGTGCGGTCATGACCCGGCCGGCCCCGCCCCTGGTGGGGATGGCGGTGAACGCCCTGTTCGCGATCGCCTTCCTGCTCGGCACGTTCTGGGTCTGGAACGGCCTGGCCGTCTTCCTGATGCGCGACAGCGCCGACATCGGCACCGGGCTCACCACGCTGGCCCTCGGCTTCGGGGTCTACGGCCTGCTCACGCTGCGGATCGGAGGTCGGTCGTGAGCTTCCTCGATGTGGCCACGGAGTACGTGACCCTGTTCCCGGCCGTGGTGGCCCTCGGCTGGATTGTGCTCGGCTTCCTGTTCGTGGTGCTGCGCGAATGGCGACTGCCGGGCGACGCCGGCTTCACTCCCACCGTCGCCGCCGTGATCCCGGCGCACAACGAGGAACTGCTGATCGCCGTCGCCATCGAGTCGCTGCTCGCCCAGGACTACCCCGGGCTGGAGATCCACGTGGTCTCCGACGGCAGCACCGACGGCACGGCGCAGATCGCGCGGCGCTACGGCGACCGCGGAGTGGTGGTGCACGAGCTGCCGGCCAACGTGGGCAAGAGCGGGGCCCTGCAGTACGTGCTGGACCGGCTGGCCACGGAGCTGTTCCTGATCGTGGACGCCGACACCGCCTGCGAGCCGGACGCCGTCCGGTCGATCGTGGCGCAGTTCGCCGACCCCGACGTCGGCGCAGTTACCGGTCACGCCCGGGTGGCCAACGTGACCAACCCGCTCACCGCGATCCAGGCGATGGAATACACCGTGATCGTGGGGCTGGCCAAGCGCGCGGAGCAATTCTGGGGTGGGCTCTACACCGTGAGCGGCGCTGCGGCCTGCTTCCGCACCGGCTCCCTGCGCGCCGTCGGCGGCTGGACGGTGCCCACGGCCACCGAGGACATCGAGGTGAGCTGGCGGTTGCAGCGGGCCGGGTGGCGGCTCGCCTACGAGCCGCGGGCACTGTTCGGGGTGCAGGCACCAACCGGGTGGCCGGCGCTGTTCCGCCAGCGCCGGCGATGGGCCCGCGGGATGGTCGAGGTGCTGAAGCTGCACGCCGACTTCGGGGGCACTCCCAACCGGGCGCTGATCCCGATCGGGGTGCAGGTGCTCGGTGCGGCCACCTGGATGGTGGTCGCCACGGCGCTCCTGGTGCACACGGCGGTGACGGCCGTCACCGCTCCGCAGAACCTCTCCGCCTTCGCTTCCGGCGACTGGTACCCGGTGCTGCTGTGGACCCTGGGACTGTTCGGGGTACAGACCGCCGTGGCCACGGTGTTCGACAGCGTCTACGTCAGCGGTGGCTGGCGCCTGGTGCCGTGGTTCGTGGTCTTCCCGCTCTACTTCTGGCTGGTGATCTACCCGAGCTTCCTGGCCGGTGCGTGGCAGGGGGTGGCATCGACGCGCACCCACACCTGGGCGCGCACCGAGCGGGTGCTCACGCCTCCTCGGTGACCGGGGTGACGGCGTCCGGGCCGTGGGTGAGCAGGGCGAGGAAGCCGGTCTCGTCCAGGATCGGCACACCGAGGGACCGGGCGGTCTCGGCCTTGCTGCCGGGGCTCGCTCCGACCACGACGAAGTGGGTCTTCTTCGAAACGCTGCCCGAGGCCTTCCCGCCCCGGGACAGGATCGCCTCCTTGGCGCCGTCCCGGCTGAAGCCCTCGAGCGACCCGGTCACCACGATGGTCAGCCCACTCAGGGTCTTCGGGGTGGAGGCGTCGACCTCGTCGGCCATGCGGACCCCGGCGGCGGCCCACCGCTGAACGATCGAGGCGTGCCAGTCGACGGCGAACCACTCCATCACCGCCTCGGCGATCACGGCACCGACGCCGTCCACCCCGGCCAGTTCCTCGGCCGAGGCGGCGCGGATCGCCGCAATCGATCCCATCGACTGGGCCAGGGCCCGGGCGGCCGAGGGCCCGACGTGGCGGATCGACAGTGCGACCAGCACCCGCCACAACGGCTGGGAGCGAGCCTTGTCCAGGTTGTCCAGCAGTTTGGCCCCGTTGGCCGACAGTTCGCCGTCCAGCCGGGTGAACAGCGGCACCCGGCGCAGCTTGTCCTCGGTGAGGGCGAAGAGGTCGCCCTCGTCGGCGAGCACCTCGGGGCCGGCGTCGAGCAGGGCCTGCGCGCCCTCCCAGCCGAGCGCCTCGATGTCGAACCCACCGCGCCCGGCGAGGTGGAACAGCCGTTCGCGCACCTGGGAGGGGCAGGTCCGTGAGTTGGGGCAGCGGATGTCGGCGTCGCCCTCCTTCTCGTACGCCAGGGCGGTGCCGCAGGCCGGGCAGTGCGTGGGCATCACGAAGGCCCGCTCGGTGCCGTCGCGGGACTCGACCACCGGACCGACGATCTCGGGGATCACGTCACCGGCCTTGCGCAGCACCACGGTGTCGCCGATCAGCACGCCCTTGCGGGCCACCTCGCCCGCATTGTGCAGGGTGGCCATCGCGACCGTGGACCCCGACACGAGAACGGGTTCCATCACCCCGAACGGAGTGACCCGGCCGGTGCGGCCCACGTTCACCCGGATGTCGATCAGCCGGGTGTTCACCTCCTCGGGCGGGTACTTATAGGCGATGGCCCAGCGCGGCGCCCTGCTGGTGGAGCCGAGCCGGCGCTGCAGGGCCACGTCGTCGACCTTGACGACGACACCGTCGATCTCGTGCACCTGATCGTGCCGGTGTTCCCCCGCGTACGTGATGTAGTCGCGCACGGCGGCCACGTCGCCCAGCACCCGATAGGTCTCGGGCACCGGCAACCCCCACGCCGCGAGCAGTTCGTAGGCCTGGGACTGCCGCTCGATGTCAAAGCCGGCGCGGGCGCCGATGCCGTGCACCAGCAGGCGCAGCGGACGGCCGGCGCTGACCCGGGGATCCTTCTGCCGCAGCGAGCCGGCGGCGGCGTTGCGCGGATTGGCGAACGGCGCCTTTCCCGCCTCGACCAGCGACGCGTTGAGCTCGGCGAAGCCCTCGATCGGGAAGAACACCTCACCGCGCACCTCGACCCGTTCCGGCACCACGACGCCGTCGGCGGCGCTGAGCTGGCCCGGCACCCCGCGGATGGTGCGCACGTTGAGCGTGACGTCCTCACCGGTGCGCCCGTCGCCGCGGGTGGCCGCCCGGGTGAGCCGGCCCTGCTCGTAGAGCAGGTTGATCGCCAGGCCGTCGATCTTCAACTCGCACAGATAGGTGACCGGGTGCGCGGCGTCGCCACCGGCATCGCGCTCGACCCTCTCGGCCCAGGCGGTGAACTCCTCGGCGCTGAACACGTTGTCGAGGCTGAGCATGCGCTCGAGGTGGTCGACCGGGGCGAACTCGGTGGACCAGGTGGCGCCGACCACCTGGGTGGGTGAGTCAGGGGTGCGCAGGCCGGGATGCTCGAGCTCGAGCGCCTCCAGATCGCCCATCAGCGCGTCGAACTCGCCGTCTGAGATGGTCGGCGCATCCTTCACGTAGTAGGCGAACCGGTGGCCGCGGATCTGCTCGGCCAGGTCGTCCCAGCGATGGCGCACCGCACCCGGGATCGGCGCCTGGGCCGCGGGCGCGGTCAGGCCGTCGGCGGTCGCGCCGTCCGCGTCGTCGCCGCTCGCGTCGGCACTCAGGTGGTCGATGTCAGGCACGCCCTCATCCTGCCCGAACCCACCGACACCTCACTCCCTGCCCGCCACACGCCGCGCCCCGCACGGCCCTCGCCGGTCGAAGTCACCGAGCGCGACCTCCGAGCGCACACTGTGCGGCATCACACCCATCCCGCGCGGGCACGGCGTGACATTGCGCCCGCAGGATGGGCACGGCGTGACGTTGTGCCCATGGAAGGGGGGCGGGGGACGCGGGTCAGTGGGGGGTGCCGCGGTAGGTGCCGAAGTACCAGAGGTTGTCCTCGGGGTCGGTGAAGGCGACGTCGCGTGAGCCGTAGTCGGTGTCGTAGAGGGCGGTGTGCAGCGTGGCTCCGGCGGCCACGGCGCGGTCGTGCAGTGCGTCAGGGTCGTCGCACACGACGTAGCAGCTGAAGGCTCCCGGCGGGGTCGGCCCGCGCCTGCCCTCCTCGTCGGGGCGCACGGAGCCGAGCATCACCCCGCCGCCGAGTGGCCAGGCGAGCTGGGCGTGGTCGACCCGCTCCCCCTCGCCGTGCACGACGACCTCCTCGAAGCCGAATGCCTCCACCAGGAAGGCGATCAGCCCGCGGGCGTCACGGGCACGGAACGTTGGCCACACGGTTGGCGGCGGTGTCTGCGGGGTCAGGGGTGTCTGCGTCATGTCACGATCCTCGGTCCCGACAGGCAGGTGCGGCTTGGACGTTTCGGAGCTCCTCGGCGTACCACCGCCGAGGGCTCACCCCGGCGAAGCCGAGGAACTCCCGGTTCAGGTGCGCCTGGTCTGCGTATCCCGCCGCGGCTGCCAGCTGGGCGATCCGCCCGGTCTGCAGCGCCCGAGGCATCGCGCGTCGCACGGGACAGGTGTACCCCCGACTGCGCCCCGCCATGGCGGATCACCGCCGGGGTGGTGTGCAAGCCGCCGACCACGGTGTCGAAGCTGTCCCCGGGCTGGGCCGGGTCGGGGTGCTGGGTGATCTCGCAGCGCTCATCCAGTGTCACGATCACGGTCAGGTACGGCGAAGGCAGGCCCCGGTGCAGCCCCGGCGCCAGGCCCGTCTCGCGGTAACCGGTGACGAACGGGACCAGCTCACCAAGGCGCCCCTGAGGCCGCCAGATCACGAACTCCCGGAACGCCATCATCCGATGGTGCCTCCTGAGCGCACCGCCCGCACCCCGATGGTCCGGCGGGTCTGGGCGCCCGGTCGCAGCAGGTCGCCCGAGGCGGGCGACGGATCAGGTGCCGGGCCGGCGGAGGGAATCCACGGTGACCACCCGGTTCCGTCCGGCGACCTTTGCCTGGTATATGGCGCGCTCGGCCACAGCGGTCAGGCTCCGAACCCATTCCGCGGCACTCTCGGCGGCCAGGCCGGGTTCGGGAGTCTCGGCGGCCACACCGATCGAGCAGGTCACCGACAGGTCCCCGGGCATCCGTTCGACAGCGCAGCGCACCTGTTCGGCCAGGGCGCTAGCCGTGTCCCGGCCGGTGACCACCGAGAGCAGGAGGAACTCCTCCCCACCGGCCCCGGGCGAGCAGATCCCCTGGGCCGAGCCGGGGCACGATCGCCTCGGTCACGGCACGCAGCACCCCGTCGCCGGCGGCGTGGCCGTGGGTGTCGTTGACGTCCTTGAACCGATCGAGGTCGATCAGCAGCGCCGCCACCTTGCGAGCAGCGCCGGGCCGATCAGCCAGCCGGTCCGGTCGGGGAAGGCGAGCAGGGCCACGCCCACCGCGGCGAACCCGGCGATCACCGTCAGCATCACGGCGGCCCGACGTCCGGGCGCAGCATGCCGTCGACGGTGAACCCGTAGAGCACGGCGAGGATACCGGCAAGCATGATCACGCCGACAAAACACGTCGGTCGGACAATGATCCCGGAGCCGCCCTGAGGGGTAGCCGCATCCCGCATGCAGTTCAGATCGACACCTTCCGGGCACGGCTGAAGCCCCCGCCGCGCCGCCATCGGCTCGCTCTGCTCGGGGCGGGAAAGCCCGCTATAAAGGGGCATGACGACCGTGAGCCTGATCGGAGCCCCGACCGACGTCGGCGCAGGAGCCCGGGGATCCTCGATGGGGCCCGAGGCGATGCGTGTTGCCGGGATCCTCGATGCCCTGACCGCGCACGATGTGCACGTCGACGACCGGGGAAACCTCGCGGGGCCGGCCAACCCGTGGCAGCCCCCGGTGAACGGCTACCGCCACCTCGAGGAGGTGGCCTCGTGGAACGAGGCGGTGCACGAGGCGGTGCATCAGGCCCTGGTCGACGGCACCTTGCCGATCATGCTCGGCGGGGACCACTGCCTGGCCATCGGCTCGATCAGCGCCGTCGCCCGGCACTGCCGCGAGCAGGGCAAACGGCTGCGGGTGATCTGGCTCGACGCCCATGCCGACTTCAACACCAACGAGCTCACCCCGAGCGGCAATATCCACGGCATGCCGGTGGCCTGCCTGTGCGGCATCGGCCCCGAGCGACTCACCGGCATCGGCGGCAGGACCCCGGCGATCGACCCCGAGTGGGTGCGCCAGATCGGTATCCGCAGCGTGGACGACGGCGAGCGCAAACTCGTGCATCAGGCCGGCCTGGACGTCTTCGACATGCGCTTCATCGACGAGCACACCATGCGCCGCACGATGGACATGGCGCTGCGCGGCCTGGACGAGAACACCCACCTGCACGTCAGCTTCGACGTCGACTTCCTCGACCCGGAGATCGCCCCCGGTGTGGGCACGACCGTGCGCGGCGGGCCGACCTACCGCGAGGCCCAGCTGTGCATGGAGATGATCTCCGACACCGGTCTGCTGGCCTCGCTCGACGTCACCGAGCTGAACCCCGCCTACGACGTGCACAACGCCACCGCGAAGGTGGCCGTCGACCTGGTCGAGTCGCTGTTCGGCAAGAGCACGCTGATGCGCAAGAACGGCCGGTAGGCACCCGTTCGGGTGACAGGGGCTCGAGGGCGGGCCTCACGGTGTCGATCTCGCGGGAGTGAGGGGGTATCGCGCAGGGTTGAGCGGCTCCCTGACGGCGCTGGTGCTCCTGCTCGTCCTGGGGGCCACGAGCGCCACCTTCACCGCGCAGACCTCGAACTCCGGCAACGCCTTCACCGCTGCCAGCCTGGACAGCTGGACGCCACTGTCCGCCTCCGCCACCCGCACCGGCCCCACCACCTGCCTGGTCAGCTGGAGTGCGCGCGCCTCGCCCCCGGCGACGCTCACCTATGACGTGACCGACGGCGCCGGAGGGACCCTGGCGACGGCGGTCAGCGGCACGTCGGTGTCGGTCACCGTGCCGACGTCGGCGATCACGCCCACCGTCAGGGCCCGGGCCACCGGGTGGGTCTCGGCCGCCGAGACCACGTCCTCCATGCCGTGCGCCGGCGTGCCCTCGGCGCCGACTGCGCTCACTGCCACGCCCGGAGACGCCCAGGCGGCGCTCACCTGGGCGGCGCCCGCCGACACCGGAGGCTCTCCGATCACCGGGTACACCGCGACCGCGGTCCCCGCCGACGGCACGCTGCCCACCCGTGTCTGCACCGCGGCGTCCAGCCCGTGCACGGTGACCGCACTGACCAACGGGGTCACCTACACGGTCACCGTCACCGCGACCAATGCCGTCGGCACGGGCGCCGCCTCGACCAGCGTCACGGCCGTGCCCTACCCCGCCGCGGTGATGAGCACCTCGGCGCTGCGGCTGTGGCTGGACGGCGCCGACCCCGCCACGATGTTCCAGAACACCACCGCGACCACTCCTGCCACCACAGCCGGGCAGAGTGTCGCCCGGTGGAACGACAAGTCCGGCAAGACCGACGGTTCGGGCATCAACTTCGCGCAGAGCACGGTGAGCACCGAGCGGCCGGCGCTGAGCACGGTCAACGGTCACCTGGTGCCCACCTTCGACGGCACCAGCGACTACCTGGGGCTACGCAGCGTGAGCATGCTGCCGGTGGGCACCACCACCTCGACGATCTTCGCCGTGGCCACGATGACCGGCGACGCGGGCAGCACCTACCAGACCCTGTTCGAGTACGGCACCGCGAGCAACGGAGCGAGCCGGACGATCTACAAGAATGCAGGCAACGCCGACGACATCGTCGACGCCTACGTGATCGGCTGGGTCAGCGACGGCACCTGGAGTGCCAGCCCCACCATCTCCACTGCCGAGTTCGCCTCCGCGAACGTGAAGATGTGGCACGCAGGGCGGCCACAGCAGTCCGCCGCGGGTGCGTTCAACACCGGGACGGCGTTCGCCGACATCGGCCGGGAGACCACGAACGGTTACTACTGGCAGGGCGCCGTGCCCGAGCTGATCGTGGTCGACACTGTGCTCAGCTCCGCCCAGCGGCGCTCGGTCGAGGAATACCTCGCCCGCAAGTGGGGCTCACTGATCACCCCGGACGCGCCCACCGCCGTCACCGCCACCGCCGCGAGCACCTCGGCGGCGGTGTCCTGGACGACGCCTGCCTGGAACGGCGGCGCGGCGATCACCGGGTACACGGTGACCGCCAGCCCGGGCCCGGGCACCTGCACCGCCACTCCTCCGGCCACCACGTGCACCGTCACCAGCCTGACCAACGGCACCGCGTACACCTTCACCGTCACCGCGACCAACAGCGTGGGCATCGGGCCCGCGTCGACCGCCTCGTCCGCGGTGACCCCGCTCGGCCCCGCGGGTGCCCCCACGGCCGTCACCGCGACCAACGCCGACACCACCTCCTCGGTGTCCTGGACGGCGCCGGCGTCTACCGGCGGCTCGGCGATCACCGGCTACACCGTCACTGCCGTCCCGTCCGACGGGTCCGCGAACGTGCTGTGCATCAGCGCCGCCAGCCCGTGCACCCTGACCGGCCTGACCAACGGGCTCAGCTACTCGATCACCATCGCGGCGACCACCGCCTACGGCAGCGGCACGGCCTCGACCGCCGTCACCGCGCGGCCGTACCCGGCCGCCATCATGACCGCAGGCCGGCTCGTGCTCTGGTTGGACGGCGCCGATGCCACCACCCTGCTTGCGGCCTCCGGCTGCACCGGGGCGGAGGCCACGACCACCGTCGGCTGCTGGAAGGACAAGTCCACCCAGGCCAACCACGCCGCCCAGGCCACGTCGGCCAACCGGCCGACCCTGGCCACGGTCTCGGGCCGCTCCGTGCCCTCCTTCGACGGCACGAACGACTACCTCGGCATGTCCCCAGCGCTGCTGCCGACGGGCACCAACCCCTCGACAGCCTTCGTCGCCGCGCAGCTCACCGATCCCACCCCGACCACCAGCAGCTACCGCTCGGCGCTGAGTTGGGGAACGCTGACCGCCGGCCAGACGCGTGACTTCTACAAGACCACCACGAGCGCCTCCGCCTGCGTGAACACCTACAGCACGGGCGTCACCTGCGCGGGGACGTGGAGCGGCACTCAGGTCGACATCCTGGCGGGGCAGCATTCGGCGGCCACGGTGACCGGGTGGTTCAATGGCGGCGCCGCCGCCGGGCCGACGTCCTACGCCTTCGCGACCGGGACGACGGGGGCCGCGGTCGGAGCGGAGCTCACCGGGGTGCAACGCTGGCGTGGGCCGGTGCCGGAGGCGATCGTGTTCACCGGCACCCTGACCGCATCCGAGCGGCGCGTCCTGGAGGACTACCTGGCCCGCAAGTGGGCGGCCATGATCACCCCCCAGGCGCCCACCGCCGTGACCGGCACCGCCGGCACCGCCTCGGCAGCCATCTCCTGGACCGCCCCGGCCTGGAACGGCGGCTCCGCGGTCACGTCGTACACCGTCACCTCCAGCCCCGGCGGGTTCACCTGCACCGCCGCGGCGCCGGCGACCTCGTGCACCGTCAGCGGCCTGACCGGTGGCACGGGCTACACCTTCACCGTGACCGCCACGAACACCGTCGGGACCGGCCCGGCGTCCACCGCCTCGGCCACGGTGACCGCGCTCGGACCGCCCGGGGCCCCGACCGGGGTGAGCGGCACTGCCGGCGACGCCACGTCGTCCGTCTCCTGGACGGCGCCCGCCTCCAACGGCGGCTCGGCGATCACCTCCTACACCGTGACTGCAGTGCCCGGCACCGGCGGGCTGCCGACCGTGACCTGCACCGCGGTGTCCAGCCCCTGCGCCCTGACCGGGCTGGTCAACGGAGTCGACTACTCCGTCTCGGTCACCGCCACCAACGCCCTGGGCACCGGCGCGGCGTCCGCCGCCACCACGGTGACCCCGATCCCGGCGGTGATGGCGTCGTCCGGGCTCAAGGTCTGGCTCGACGCCCAGAACGCCGCCAGCCTGATCAACTCCGCCACCTGCACCGGCGGCACCGTCTCCACCGGGTCGGCCGTGCTGTGCTGGAAGGACCGTTCGGTCAGCGGCTGGAACGCGGTGCGCGGCTCCACCTCCGCGGTGCTGACCGCGAGCGCCATCAACGGCCGCCGGGCCCTGCGCTTCGTCAAGACCAACCCGGACTACTACTCGATCACCTCGTCCGGGATCGGTGCCGTGGGCTCGGCGGACCGGTCGCTGTTCGCCGTGACCACTGCGCGAACCACCTACGGCACCCAGGTGACGAACAATGCCGCGCTGGTGGCCGGGTGGGGCGGCTGGAACGGCGGCCTGCTGGTCAAGGCCTACGGAGGCACCACGACGGTCGACACGTTCCAGTCCGACGGATATGCCAGCAGCGGCCCCACCCTGGTGCCCGCCTCGACCACCGTGTCGACGAATCCGGTCATCGCCTCCACCGTCTACTCCTCCGCCGGCGGCACCCTGACCACCGGGCTGGCGCTGAACGGCCGGGGCAACCTGACCACCGGGTCCCTGGCGGGCACCTGGTACACCCATCCCGACGTGTTCCAGGTCGGTTCGGCCGGCACTCCGGCCAGCGCCTCCTACGCCTACCCCCTGGACGGCGACGTGGGCGAGGTGCTCGTGTTCAACAGTGCGCTCAGCGCCGCCCAGCGGCGCAGCGTCGAGGAGTACCTGGCCCGGCGCTGGGGCCAGGCCGTGGCGCCCGGCGCGCCGGCCACGGCAGCGGCGACGGCGGGCACCGGCACGGCGACCGTCACCTTCACCGCCCCGGCCTGGGACGGCGGCGCCGCGGTGAGTTCCTACACGGTGGCGCCGACGTCCGGCGCGGGCTCGTGCACCTGGGCCTCGGGGCTGAGCGCGAGTTGCACCGGCCTGACCAACGGCGCCTCGTACACGTTCACCGTGCGGGCGACCAACAGCGTCGGCACCGGCCCCGTGACGACAACCGCCGCGGTGACTCCCTAGCCCTCGGCTGCACGCTCAGCCAGGGCGGCGGCCGCCTCGCGCGCCCGGGTCAGCCGGGCCCGGGCGTCGGACGGGCCGGCGGCACCGGCCAGCCCGCAGGTCGGCGTGATCACCACGGATCCGAGCAGCCGCAGCTCCAGGCCGAGCTTGTGCCACCGGCTCCAGACCTGGTCGACCGCGGCCGCGGTCGCGGTGATCGCCCCGGTGGCGGCCACCGTCCCGGCCCACAGACCCAGCCCGTCCTCGATCGCCGGGGCGAGCGCTTCCCAGCCCCCACGGCCGAGCAGAGTGGTGTCCACGGAGAGCCCGGTCAGACCGGTACGGACCAGGGCGGCCACCGGCGCCTCCGGGGCACAGCAGTGCAGGATCTGCTGGGTGGCACCGGCTCCGCGGGCGGCGTCGATCACCGCAGCGATGCCCTGCATGGCCGCCGGCTCCTCCACTTCACGGAGTCGGCCGAACCCGCTCGCGGTCGGCAGCCGGCCGGCCAGCACCGAGGGAAGCAGCGGCTCATCGATCTGCAGCACCAGTTCGGCACCGGGCACCAGCCGGGCCACCTCGGCCACATGCCGGCGGGCCCCTTCGGCCAGTGAGGCGACCAGGTCGCGGCAGGCCCCGGGATCGACCACGGCCCGCTCGAGCCGGGGCAGCAGCAGCGAGGCGGCCAGGGTCCACGGGCCGGTGACCGACACCTTGAGCGGGCCGGTGTAGCCGTCGGCCACCTCGGCGAGCGCGTCCAGGTCCTGGCGCAACCAGGACTGCGCGCGGGCGAGGTCTCGCCCCGGGTGGTCGACCAGCCGCCAGCCGGAGGGCTGCAGGTCCACCGGCAGCTCGACCAGCAGCGCGGCCCCCCGCCCGATCAGGTCGGCGCCGGGGCCGCGGGCGGGCAGCTCGGGCAGGTAGGGCAGGTGCGGGTGACCGAGCTCGCCGAAGGTGGTGCGCGCGGTCTCGGCCACATCGGTGCCGGGCCAGCTGCCGATGCCGCTGGCCCGGCCGGGAACATCGGTCGGGGGCACTCCCCCACCGTAGGGGTTACCCGACGGCGTCAGAGGGTCCGGGCGGCGACCTTGGCGGAGTAGGGCGAGGTGCCGGCCGCATTGGCCGACCGGATCCGGTAGGTGTACGTCGTCCGCGACGAGAGCCCGGTGTTGGTGTAGGTGACCGCGGTGCCGGACACCGTGGCGATCCGGCTGAACGAGGTGCACCCGACGCCCTTGCAGCGCTCGATGTACACCGAGGTCTGGTTCGCCGTGGTGTTGGTCCAGTTCAACCGGATCGAGGACCTCGACAGCGCGGTGGCGGTCAGCCCGGACGGCGCGCTCGGGGTCGACGCGGCGACGTCGACGGCGAGCGTTCCACCGACGAACGTGCCGTCCTCGTCGGTCAGCTCCACCGCGATCGTCTTCGTGCCGCTGGTGGCGTAGATGTGCGTCTGGGCGCCGTTCACCGTGAGTGGCTGGCTGGTGCCGTCACCCCAGCGGATCACACCGCTGGTGACGGTGTCGGTGCCCGGGTCGGTGATCGCCCCCAGGGTGAGCGTGTACGCCGCGCCCACGGTGGCCGAGGCGGCACCGCTGAGCGGGATCACCGGCGGTACGTTGTTGACCACGACGGGGTAGACCAGGGTCGGGGACGACGCCTCTCCGTCGTTCACCGTCAGCTCGAGGTTGTGCGTGGTGGCGTTGTCGGGGCCGTCGGCGTCGTCGCGGTAGAGGTGCGGCGCGATTCCGGTTCCGACCGGGATGAACCACTGCGCCTGGAGGCCGTCGGCCCAACGCAGGAAATAGGTCAGGGAGTCGGCCCCCGGGTCGGTGGCCACGACCTGCCACTGGTGGGCGGAACCTTCGCTGACCGCGACCGGGCCCTGCAGCGTCCCCGTCGGGGCGACATTGGCGACGTTCACCACGAAGCTGTCGACCATGCCCTCGGCCGCGGTGTCCCAGACCGAGACCATCACCGTGCGCGTAGCGGTGCCGTTGGCGAAAGTGTGGTCGAGGGTGATGCTGGGGGTGAGGGTGGTCTGCTCGCTGCCGAGCGTGCCGTCACCGTAGGAGACCTGATACGTCCACCCCGGGGTGCCGTCGTCCACCTCGTCGATGATCGCCATGCTGCGGGTGAACGCCGAACCCTCGGCGACGGTGGCGTCCGGCCCGGCGTCGATGGTCAGCGGGACCGCGGCGAGGGCCTGCTGCGCGGGAAGGACGACGGCGGCTGCTGTGCCGAGCGCCGCAGCTGTGGAGATCAGGGATCGGCGGAGAGCGGAGGGCATGCGACACCACTTTCGCTGGGCGGGCCCGTAGCGACCCGGACCCTTGGCAGGCTACGGAAGGCCTGACTCGTCAGCAATGCCATGTCGATGAGGGAACGCTCATGGGCCTGAGGCCCACGTCACACCAAGGAAGAAACCATTGGCCCTTCCCTCGGCATCGCAGGCATGCTTGGAGGGTGGAACCCGTCGACCTCCCTGCGGGCTTCACGGCCCGCCCACCCGCCCTGCCGGACGACGCACCCGCGATCGTCGACCTGGCCCGGGCCGGCGACGCGGCGTACCTGCAGCGGCCCAGTGAGCCGCCGGAGGAGCTGCTCGCGCACCTCGAGCGGCTTCCCCTGGCCGGCGCGGACGACGTGCTGCTGGTCGAGGACGCCGCGGGCCGCCTGCTCGGCCTGACCGCGGTCGAGATCGAGCACCCCGAGGCCGACCCGCCGCAGCTCTGGTTCGACGTCTACACCCTCCCCGAGCGCGGCGGCTCACCGGAGGATCACCGCCTGGAGTCCGCTCTGGTCGCCACCGGTCTGCAGCACTGCAGCGCCTGGGCCGCCCGCACCGGGCATCGCGTCGTCGGCGTCGACACCGGCACCCTGCGCGAGGACCGCCGCCTCGCTGCGGCGCTCACGACCGCCGGGTTCGCCCACCGCCGCACCTTCTGGGAGATGGAGCGCGCGCTCGACGCCGGCGTGGCCGACGCCGGGCCGGCCCCGGCCGGGGTGGTCGTGCACCGCCGCCCTGACTCCCCTGCGGACCGCGCACTGATCCACCGACTGGCCGACACCGCCTTCCGCGACCACTGGAACCACACCGCGCGCGACCTGGAGGCGTGGTGGGCACGCCTGGACGCCACCATCGGCGCCGACCCCGCCCAGTGGTGGGTGGCCGAACTGCACGGGGAACCCGTCGCGGTGTGCATCGGCGACGCCAGCCGGGCCGAGCTCGGCGGCGGCTACGTGCGCACCCTCGGCGTGCTTCGCGAGGGCCGTGGACAGGGCATCGCGCGCCACCTGCTGCGGGTCGCGTTCGCCGAGCACCATCGGCGCGGGTGGACCTGGTCGGGGCTGCGGGTCGACTCCGACAACCTGACCGGAGCGACGGCGCTCTACGCCTCGGTGGGCATGCACCCCCGCGACGTGCTCGACTACTACAGCCGCGAGGTCGCCGCCGAGGCGATCGTGGCCGAGCCGACCACCCGGGTGCCGTTGTAGAGCACCAGCGCCTGTCCCGCCGCCACCGCCCGCAGTGAACGATCGAGGCGGACGGCGACCCGGCCGTCGGGCGTGACGGACTCCAGCACCGCGGGCACCTGCTCGCCGTGGGCGCGCACCTGAGCGGAGATCCGGGCCCCCTCGGCCGGGGCCGGGCCGCACCAGATGGCCCGCTCTCCCGTGATCTGCTCGACGTCGAGGTCCTCCTCTGGCCCGACCACCACAGTGTGACTCACCGGTTCGATCGCGAGCACGTAGCGGCGTCGTCCGTCGGCAGCGGGCTCGGGCAGGGCGAGGCCGCGGCGCTGGCCGACGGTGAACGCGAAGGCACCGTCGTGGGAGCCCACCCGTTGCCCGTCCAGGTCGAGGATCGGGCCCGGCTGGGCACCCAGGCGCGCGGTGAGGAAGCCGGCGGTGTCGCCGTCGGGGATGAAGCAGATGTCGTGCGAGTCGGGCTTGGCGGCCACCCGCAGACCGCGGGCGGCGGCCTCGGCGCGCACGTCGATCTTGAGTGTGTCGCCCAGCGGGAACAGGGCGCGATCGAGCTGGGCGGGAGTCAGCACCGCCAGCACGTAGGACTGGTCCTTGGCCTCGTCGGCGGCCCGGTGCAGCTCGCGCCCGGCGCCGGCGTCGACCAGGCGTGCGTAGTGGCCGGTGCACACGGCGTCGAAGCCCAGGGCGAGGGCCTTGTCCAGCAACGCCGAGAACTTGATCTTCTCGTTGCAGCGCAGACACGGGTTGGGCGTGCGCCCGGCGGCGTAGTCGGCCACGAAGTCCTCGACCACGTCGCGCTCGAACCGCTCGGACAGATCCCAGACGTAGAACGGGAGGTCGAGGGCGTCCGCCGCGCGGCGGGCGTCGCCGGCGTCCTCGATGGTGCAGCAGCCGCGGGCCGAGGTGCGCTCGGTCGCCCGTTCCCGGGCCAGCGCGAGGTGTACCCCGACCACCTCGTGCCCGGCGTCGCGCGCCCGGGCGGCGGCCACCGCCGAGTCGACCCCACCGCTCATCGCGGCCGCGACGCGCATCTCAGGCGCCCGCCGCCGCCGTGCGTGAGCCCGTGCCGGCCGCCAGCCCGGCCCGCCGGGCCCGCGCCACCACCGGGCCGATCGCCTCGGCGAGCGCCGCGACGTCCGCCGCGGTGGAGGTCCAGCCGAGGCTGAACCGCAGTGCGCCCCGGGCGGTCGGCTCGTCCACGCCCATGGCCAGCAGCACGTGGCTGGCCTGGGGGACCCCGGCCTGGCAGGCCGATCCGGTCGAGCACTCCACGCCGCGGGCATCGAGCAGATACAGCAGGGAGTCGCCCTCGCAGCCGGGCAGGGTGACGTGGGCGTTGCCGGGCAACCGCCCGGCGGGGTCGGGGTCGCCACGCAGCACGGCGTCCGGCACGGCCTCGCACACCGCCGCGACCAGGGTGTCCCGCAGCGCGGCCAGACGGTCGGCGCTGCCCTCGCCCAGCTCGGTGATGGCCGCCTGCGCCGCCGCGGCCATCGCGGTGATCGACGCGGCGTCCAGAGTGCCCGAGCGGATCGCCCGCTCCTGCCCCCCACCGTGCAGCACCGAGGTCAGCTGCAGCCCGCGGCGCGCGATCAGGGCCCCGACCCCCACCGGGCCGCCGATCTTGTGCCCGCTCACGGTGAGGCAGTCCACCCCCGAGGCGGCGAAGCTCAGCTCCAGCTGGCCCACGGCCTGCACCGCGTCGCTGTGCATGGGCACGCCGCGCTCGCGGGCGATCTGGGCGATCTCGGCCACCGGCTGCACGGTGCCGACCTCGTTGTTGGCCCACATCACGCTGACCAGGGCCACGCCGTCCGCCCCGTAGGGGCCGTCGTCGATAGCGGCACGCACCTGCGCGGGATCCACCCGCCCGAGCGCGTCGACCTCGAGCCAGACCACCTCGGCGTCCTCGTGCTCCACCAGCCACTCGACCGGGTCGAGCACGGCATGGTGCTCGACCGCGGAGGCGAGGATCCGGCGCCGGCGTGGGTCGCCGTCCCGCCGGGCCCAGTACAGGCCCTTGACCGCCAGGTTGTCGGCCTCGGTCCCACCCGCGGTGAACACCACTTCGCTGGGGCCGGCACCGAGCAGCGCCGCAAGCTGTTCGCGGGCCTCCTCGACCACCCGACGCACCCGGCGCCCGGAGGTGTGCAGCGACGAGGCGTTGCCGACCTGCTCCAGGGCGGCACACATCGCGGCCACCGCCTGCGGACGCATCGGCGTGGTCGCCGCGTGGTCCAGGTAGGCGCTCACCCGTCGGAGTCTAGGCGGGTGGCTCAGCCCTTGCGCTTGGTGACCTCGGCGGTGGCCTGTGGCAGGACGGCGAACAGGTCCCCGACCACGCCGTAGTCGGCCAGCTCGAAGATCGGCGCCTCAGGGTCCTTGTTGATCGCGACGATGGTCTTCGAGGTCTGCATGCCGGCTCGGTGCTGGATCGCCCCGGAGATGCCGCAGGCCACGTACAGCTGCGGGCTGACCTGCTTGCCGGTCTGACCGACCTGGTTGGAGTGCGGGTACCAGCCGGCGTCGACCGCGGCCCGCGAGGCGCCCACGGCCGCGCCCAGCGCGTCGGCCAGTGCCTCCACCGGAGAGAAGTCGCCCCCCGTCCCGCGCCCGCCGGAGACCACGATCGCGGCCTCGGACAGGTCGGGGCGCCCGCTCTTGGCCTTGGGCTTGCGCTCGACGATCCGGGCCGCCGTCGCGGTGTCCGACAGCGTGACCGGCACGGCCACCACGGCCGGGGGCTCTGCGCCCGGAACCGGTTCGGGGGCAGCGCTGTTGGGCTTCACCGTGATGATCGGCGTGCCACGGGTGATCCGGGAGGTGACCGCGAATCCACCGGCGAACACCGACTGGGTGGTCCGCACCGCGCCGTCCACGGACGTGACGTCGACGGCATCGGTGATCAGGCCCGACTCCAGGCTGACCGCGAGCCGGCCGGCGATCTCCTTGCCCTCGGGCCCGGAGGTGATCAGCACCCCGGCGAGCGTGGCGGCACCTCCGACCGCCGCAACCACGGCGGCGATCGCTTCCACCTTGGGCACCACCAAGTAGTCGGCGACTCCCTCCATCTGCACCTGGTAGACCGTCGTCGCCCCGAACTCGGTCAGGATACCGACTGCGGCGTCGAGGCCCTCCCCGATGAACACCGCGCTCGGCTGACCCAGTCGCCGGGCGATGGTCAGCAGCTCCGTGGTGGACTTGCGCACAGCCCCGTCGACGTGGTCGACCAGGACGAGAACCTCGGCCATCTCTTATTCTCCGCTTCTTCCTCGGTCGGTCAGACGAGCTTGGCGCCGGCGAGGTACTCCACCAGCCGCGCTCCGCCGTCGCCTTCATCGGTGATCCGCTGCCCGGCCGCGCGCGGTGGGCGGGCCTCGACCGACTCCACGGCGGTCCAGGCGGCGGCCAGCCCGACGGCGTCCGGTGGGATGCCGAGATCGGCCAGGCTGAGCGTGGTCACCGGCTTCTTCTTGGCCGCCATGATCCCCTTGAACGAGGGGTAGCGCGGCTCGTTGATCTGGTCGGTGACGCTGACCAGGGCCGGCAGCGAGGCCTCGATCACCTCGGTGCTGGTGTCGCCGTCCCGCTCGATCCGCACGGTCGAGCCGTCGAACGACACCTTGCCGGCGAAGGTGACCTGAGGCAGCCCGAGCTGCTGGGCCAGCATCGCCGGAACGACGCTCATCAGGCCGTCGGTCGAGGCCATCCCCGTGAGCACCAGGTCGTACTCCAGGGTGCGGATCGCCGCGGCGAGCACCCGGGAGGTGGCCAGGGCGTCGGAGCCGGCAAGGGCGTCGTCGCAGATGTGCACGCCGGCGTCGGCACCCATCTGCAGCGCCTTGCGGATCGCATCGGCGGCCTGTTCGGGGCCCATGCACACCACGGTGACCGTGGATTCGGAGGCGCCCTCGATGGTGAGGGCCTCCTCGATGGCGTACTCGTCGAGCTCGGAGAGCAGGCCGTCGACCCCCACGCGGTCGACCGTGTGGTCTGACTCGAACCGGCGGTCGGCCTGCGCATCGGGCACATGCTTCACGCATACGACGATCTTCATCCTGGCCTCGACCTCCTGGTGGATCGGCTGGGGCTGGCAGTCACGGGTGTCTCACCGGGTGCTCGGCGACGCTGGCGTCAGCGTTGCACACCCCACCGACACCCGCTCGGCGCCCTGCGCGTTCTTCCTCACATCGCTAGGCGGGCCGAGCACCGGACGCTATGTTACCCGCGAGTAGCCTCAGTGCCCACCCACCCGATGTGACACGCCTTACCCACGGCCCTCCCCCAATCACCCTTGAGCGCGAACCCCTATGACAATCAGGGATCTTGGGGACCTGGTCAGCGGAGGGTGTCGAGGAGCAGCGGGCCGAAGACGGCCAGGCCCACTCCGGCCGCGCCCAGTGCGGCGACCAGGACGGCGCCCGCGGCCAGGTCCTTGATCGCCCCGATCCGCGGGTCGCGGCCCAGACCGTGCAGCTCGTCGACCAGGTCGCACAACCGCTCGATCGCGGTGTTGACGATCTCGGCGGCCAGCACCATGGCCACGCAGATCACCACCACGGCCAGCTCGGCCCCGGTCACGGCGTAGGCCACCAGCAGCGCCACGACCACGGTGCCCGCGAACAGCTGGAGCCGGAAGTTGCCGCCGCGGGCAGCGAGCACGATGCCCCGCCCGGCGTGGCCGAAGCTGCGCATCCGGGCTCCCAGGGCGGTGCCGTGCACCGGTCGGTTCACCGCGACGTCACCGGTTCTCGAACGCCGCCTTGCCCGGGCCGGACTCGATGAAGGAGCCCATGCCGATCGCCCGGTCCGCGGTGGCGAACAGGCCGCTGAACTGCATCCGCTCGATCTCCAGCCCGGTCACGAGGTCGACCTCAGCGCCGCGATCGATCGCTGCCTTGGCCGCGCGCAGGGCGTAGCCGGCAGCGCCGACGTAGCGCTTCACCAGCGCCACGGCCGCCTGATAGACCTCGGCGTCGAGCACCACCTGGTCGACCAGGCCGATCGTCAGCGCCTCGGCCGCGCCCACGAACCGCCCCGAGAAGATCAGGTCCTTGGCCTTGGCCACCCCGATCAGCCGTGGCAGCCGCTGGGTGCCGCCGGCGCCGGGGATGATCCCGAGCAGGATCTCCGGCTGGCCCAGCTGGGCACTCTCGCCGGCCACCCGGAAGTCGGTGCACAGGGACAGCTCGCAGCCCCCGCCCAGGGCGTAGCCGGTGATCGCCGAGACGGTCGGCTTCGGAATCGAGGCCACCGCGGTGAACGAGGACTGCAGCGCCGCCGACCGATCGACCATCTGGGTGTAGGACATGGTCGACATCTCCTTGACGTCGGCTCCGGCGGCGAAGACCCGCTCCCCGCCGTAGACGACGACGGCGGCGACGTCCGTGCGTTCGCTCGCCTCGCGGGCGGCATCGGCGATCTGATCCTGCATCGCGGCGTTCAGGACGTTCATCTTCGGCCGGTCCAGGCGGATGGTGGCGATCCCACCGTCCACCTCGAGCCGCACGAACGTGTTCGCTGTCACGCCAACCTCCTACAGACCGATATGCCCGGACGACGTGCGCGAGCCTAGGCGCTCCCCCGCGGCCGTGGCAGCCGGCCCGGGGAGGTCAACGTCACGGCACGGCGGCTTCCTCCAGCAGTTGCAGCAGGGTGGAGTGCCAGGTCTGCACCCCGGCCCGGACGGCGTCCAGGGTGGCCGGCAGCAGCACATGCATGTCCATCGCCTCGTGCACCACCAGGTCGACGGCGATCACCAGCCGGTCGTCCAGCACGGTCACCTTGATCAGGTTCAGCACGCCGGTCATCGCGTTCGCGGCCCGCAGCCGGAACAGCTCGTCGCCGGGGATGTCCTCGCCGATCAGCCATTGTGACGACACCCGCATCAGCGGCGGCTCGGTGGTGAAGCAGCGCACGAACATCGGCTGGCCCTCGACCCGGGCGACCACGTCGCCGTCCTCGTCGATCTCGGGTCGGTACCCCTCGTCGCGCAGCACCTCGGTCACCCGGCCGCGCAGGGGGTGGTCATCGACCACGAGGCCGAGGTTCGGCAACGCAGCGGGGTTGGGCAGCGAGGTCGGATCGGTCACCGCTCGAGCGTAGCCGCCGGTCGACGCCACACACCCCGCCCTGCCAACTGTCGGTGGAGTCCGGCAGACTGCCCCGGTGACCACGCACCGCTCACGACCGCATCCGCTGGGCGTCCACGCCCGGTCGGGTGGCGTCGACGTCGCCGTGCTCGCCGCGCATGCCGAGCAGGTGGAGCTGTGTCTGTTCGACCCGGCGCCCGGCGGAGGGTGGACCGAGCGACGCGTTCCGCTGCCGGAATCCACGCACGGCGTCTGGCACGCCTTCGTCCCCGACGTGCCGGTCGGCCAGCACTACGGCCTGCGGGTGCACGGCCCGTGGGAACCGGTCCGCGGCCACTGGCACAACCCGGGCAAGCTGCTGCTGGACCCCTACGCCCGGGCGATCGCCTTCCCACCCGTCGGGCCGGACCCGGGCCGGCGCCTGGCCATGCTGCCCGAGCTGTTCGGGCACACCGTGGACGACGCCCTGCACGGCGACCTCTCGGTGCGCGACGATCGCGACTCGGCCCCCTTCGCCCCGCACGGGGTGGTGAGCGACGGGCCCAGCGGCTTCGACTGGGAGGGCGATGCCCTGCCCTACGTGCACTGGGCCGACACCGTGATCTACGAGGCGCACGTCAAGGGCTTCACCCAGATGCTGGCCGGGGTGCCCGAGCACCTGCGCGGCACCTACGCCGGGCTCGCCCACCCGGCCGCGATCGCGCACCTGCAGCGGCTCGGGGTGACCAGCGTGCAGCTGCTGCCGGTGCACACCATCGGCGACGAGGACCATCTGGCCCGGCGCGGGCGGGTGAACTACTGGGGATACAGCACGCTGGGCTTCTTCGCCCCGCACCCCGGCTACGCGGCCAGCCGCGACCCGCTGGGCGCGGTGGCCGAGTTCAAGGGCATGGTCAAGGCACTGCACGCCGCCGGCCTCGAGGTGCTGCTCGACGTGGTGTACAACCACACCTGCGAGGCCGGCCGCGGCGGGCCGATGCTGTCCTGGCGCGGGCTGGACGCTGCCACCTACTACCGGATGGATGCCCGCGGCGAGTTCGTGGACACCACCGGCTGCGGCAACTCCCTGGACTTCAGTCAGCCCCGTGTCGTCCAGATGACCCTGGACTCGTTGCGGCACTGGGTGACCGACCTGCACGTCGACGGCTTCCGGTTCGACCTGGCGACCACGCTGGCTCGTGGGCGCGACGGCTACGACCCCGAGCACCCGTTCCTGGTCGCACTGCGCGCCGACCCGGTGCTGGCCGGGGTGAAGCTGATCGCCGAGCCGTGGGACCTCGGGCCGCACGGGTGGCGCACCGGGCAGTTCCCGGTGCCGTTCGCGGAGTGGAACGACCACTTCCGCGACAGCGTCCGAGAGTTCTGGCTGCCCGGGGCCGCGCGGGCGGCAGCCGGGGAGCCCGGCGGCGGCGTCCGCGACCTGGCCACCCGACTCGCCGGGTCCGCCGACACCTTCGACCCTCACCGCGGCCCGCTGGCCTCGATCAACTTCGTCACTGCGCACGACGGCTTCACCCTGGCCGACACCACGGCGTACGACCACAAGCACAACGAGGCAAACGGCGAGTCCAACCGCGACGGGTCGGACAACAACCGGTCCTGGAACCACGGCGTGGAGGGCCCGACCGATGACGCCGAGATCCTCGCCGCCCGCCGGCGCAGCCTGCGCAACCTGCTGGCTACTTTGCTGCTGGCCACCGGGGTGCCGATGCTGGTCGCCGGTGACGAGTTCGGGCGCAGCCAGGGCGGCAACAACAACGCCTACTGTGCGGACGACGAGACCACGTGGATCGATTGGGATCTCGCGCCGTGGCAGCAGGATCTGCTGCAGACCGTGCGCTTTCTGCTGCGGGTGCGCCGTGAGCACCCGGTGGTGCGTCAGGACCGGTTCTTCGCCGGGCGCCCGGTGCACGCCGACGGCACCAAGGACCTCGCGTGGTTCGGGCCGGACGGCGTGGAGATGGACCACGCCCGCTGGCACGACCCGGCGCAGCGGGTGCTGCAGATGTACCTTCACGCCGTCGTCCGCGGCCGGCGCGACCATCACGTGGACTCGTCACTGCTGATCATCGTGCAGGCCCAGCCCGAGGCGCTGGAGCTGCGCCTGCCCGGCCGCTCCTGGGCGCACAGCTACGACCTGCTGTGGGACAGCACCTTCGACGCACCACCCGGCCTGCCCCACGGCCCCCGCCCCGCCACCGTGCCACCCCGAGCCCTGCTCAACGTCCCCGGCGACTCGATGCGCATCTACCGCATCCCCCCCAGAACCCCCCGCTAGCCACCCTCCTCCCCCTCCCCCTCTTGTGGGCACGGCGTGACGTTGTGCCCGTCTGGTGGGTGCAACGTCACGCCGTGCCCGCGCGGGGTGGGCGTCGCGCCGCTCAGTCGCCGCGCGGCGCTCACTCTGGGCTATTGCCCGGGCTGTCCCTTGATCAGAGGATGTAGAGCATCTCCTGGTAGGTCGGCAATGGCCACAGGTCGTCGGCCACGATGCCCTCGAGAACGTCGCAGGCCGAGCGGACCGCGGACATCGCCGGGAGCAGCGCATCGCGTGCCTGGGTCGCCTCCGCGAGTGCGTCGTCCGTTGCCTCGACACTGAGCGCCGCGCCGAGCGTGGCGAGCGCCGCCCGCAACTCTGCGACCGGGCCCGACACCGACTCCAGCGCCGACAGGTCGGCCTCCACGCCCGCCGCCCGCAGTGCCGCGATGTTCTGCGCCAGCTCGGTCTGGTGCCGGACGGCTGCCGGGAGGATCACCGTGCTGCCGATCTCGTGCGTGAGGCGGGCCTCGACCCCAATGCTCAGGGTGTAGTGCTCCAGGCCGATCTCGTACCGGCTGTGCATCTCGCGGTGGTTGAAGACCTTGTACTTCTCGAACAGCTCCATCGCCGACTCCGAGATCAGCTCAGGCAGCGCGTCCAGCGTCGTCCGCAGGTTCGGCAGGCCGCGCTCGGCCGCCTCCACCTGCCACTTCTCGGCGTACCCGTCACCGTTGAAGACGACCGCGCCGTGCTCGGTGATGATCTCCGTGAGCACGTTCTGCACCGCGGCGTTGAAGTCGGTGCCGGCCGAGACCGCCGCCTCCAGGTTGGTCGCGATGTAGTCGAGCGCCTCAGCCATGATCGTGTTGATCGTGACCATCGGCCCTGCCACCGTCTGCTGCGAGCCGGGGGCCCGGAACTCGAACCGGTTGCCGGTGAAGGCGAACGGGCTGGTCCGGTTGCGATCGCCGGGGTCGGTCGGCAGCACGGGAAGGGTGTCGACGCCGATCCGCAGGCGCCCCTTGCTCTTTGACGACGTGGCCGGCCCCTGGGCGATCTGCTCGAAGACGCCCGCGAGCTGGTCACCGAGGAAGATCGAGATAATGGCCGGCGGGGCCTCGTTCGCGCCCAGCCGGTGGTCGTTGCTCGCCGATGCGACCGACGCCCGGAGCAGTCCCGAGTACTTGTGCACCGCGCGGATCACCGCCGCACAGAACACCAGGAACTGGGCGTTGTCGTGCGGGTTGTCTCCCGGCAGGAGCAGGTTGCCCTCGGTGGAGTTGCCCAGCGAGAAGTTCACGTGCTTGCCCGAGCCGTTGACGCCGGCGAAGGGCTTCTCGTGGAAGAGGCACTCCATGCCGTGCTTGCGGGCGATGCTCTTGAACGTCGTCATGAGCAACTGCTGGTGGTCGGAGGCCACGTTGGCGCGCTCGAACATCGGCGCAATCTCGAACTGGCCGGGCGCGACCTCGTTGTGCCGGGTCTTGGCCGGGATGCCGAGCTTGAACAACGCCCGCTCGGTGTCCAGCATGAAGCCGAGCACCCGCTCGGGGATCGCCCCGAAGTAGTGGTCGTCGAACTCCTGCCCTTTGGGCGGCTTGGCACCGAAGAGGGTGCGGCCGGCGTTGAGCAGGTCGGGCCGGGCCAGCAGGAAGTGCCGGTCGACCAGGAAGTACTCCTGCTCCGGGCCGCAGAACGAGACGACGCGGGACGGCGTGTGCCCGAAGAGCGTGAGGATGCGCTCAGCGTGGTCGGCCATCGCCTGCTGCGAGCGCAGGAGCGGCGTCTTGTGGTCGAGCGCCTCACCGGTCATCGAGACGAAGACCGTCGGGATGCACAGCGTGTTGCCGTTCGGGTTCTCCAGCACGTAGGCCGGACTGGTGACGTCCCAGCCGGTGTAGCCGCGGGCCTCGAACGTGTTGCGCAGCCCGCCGTTCGGGAAGCTCGACGCGTCCGGCTCACCCTGGATCAGGGTCTTGCCGGCGAACTCCGCGAGCGCCCCGCCATCGCCGATCGGCTCGAAGAAGCTGTCGTGCTTCTCGGCGGTGAGACCGGTCAGCGGGTAGAAGACGTGCGCGTAGTGGGTGGCCCCCTTCTCCAGCGCCCAGTCCTTCATCGCCGAGGCCACGGCGTCCGCCACGAGCGGGTCGAGCGGCGCGGAGTGCTCGATCGTCGACCTGACGGACGTGAAGACCGACTTCGGCAACCGCTGCTGCATGACGGAGCTGCTGAACACGTTCTCGCCGAAGATCTTCCCCGGCGCCTCGTCGGCCATGAAGCTCACAGTCGGTGGTACATAGGCTTCGACGTCTTTGATGGCCTGGACGCGGGCGTCGTTCCCACCCATGTGCGTTCACTCCCCTGGTCGTGGTCCGCAGCACTCTGCGGATCTTCACGCTAGGTCGCCCGTGTACCCGGGATGTTTCGCGCAGATGAGCACCGTGGTCCGTCTGCCGCCCAGGCCCCAGAAGCGGGTCAGGCGTTGGCGACCAGGCCCAGTTCGGCGGGGGTGGCCAGGCCGAGGCCGGTGGGGAGGACTCGCACGGTGTAGCCGAAGGGGCCGGTGCGCCGCAGTTTCACGACGCCTTCGAAGCAGTGCCGACCGGCCTCGTAGGCCTCGACGTGGGTCAGGTCCTGCGCCACCGTGTCGACCAGGGTGTCCTCGGGGGTCACCCGGCCGTGCACCAGCTGCACCGAGACGTCGGACGGCGCCAGGTCGCCGAGGCTCACGAAGGCTCGGATCGACACCTCGTCGCCGACCTGCGGGGAGTCCGAGACGCCCGAGGACTCCACATGCTCCACCCGGACGCCGCTCCAGCCCTCACGCATCCGGGCCTTGGCCTGCGACCGCGAGGCCGCCACGGCCGGGGTCACCGACGCCGCGGCAGCCGCCGCCGGCACGTACAGGTGGTTGACGTAGTCGGCCACCATCCGGCTGGCGATCACCTTCGGCCCGAGTGAGCTGAGCGTGTGCCGCACCATCTCCAGCCACCGGTTCGGCAGCCCGTGGTCGTCGCGGTCGTAGAACCGCGGCGCCACCGAGCCCTCGATCAGGTCGTACAGCGCGGAGGCCTCCAGGTCGTCGCGGTGGTCGGGGTCGTCGACTCCGTCGGCGGTGGGGATCGCCCAGCCGTTCTCGCCGTCGAACCACTCGTCCCACCAGCCGTCCAGGATGGACAGGTTCAGCCCGCCGTTCAGGGCCGACTTCATCCCGGAGGTGCCGCACGCCTCGAACGGGCGCAGCGGGTTGTTCAGCCAGACGTCGCACCCCGGGTACAGGGTCGAGGCCATGGCGATGTCGTAGTTCGGCAGGAACACGATGCGGAGCCGCACCGCCGGGTCGTCGGCGAACCTGACCACCTGCTGGATCAGCCGCTTGCCCTGGTCGTCGGCGGGGTGGGACTTGCCGGCGATCACCAGCTGCACCGGGCGCTGCGGGTGCAGCAGCAGCCGGGCCAGCCGGTCGGGGTCGCGCAGCATCAGGGTAAGCCGCTTGTAGGTCGGCACCCGCCGCGCGAACCCGATGGTCAGCACGTCGGGGTCGAGCACGCCGTCCACCCAGCCGAGCTCGGCCGGACTGGCGCCGCGCTTGATCCAGGAGGAGCGCACCCGGCGCCGGGCGTCGGTCACCAGCGAGGCCCGCATCTCCCGCCGGGCCGACCAGATCTCCGCGTCCGGGATCTGGTCCACGCCCTCGAAGCCGTGCGCGTCGTGGGTGAGCGAGGCGCCGATGTACTTCTCGCCCAGCTCCATCACCCGCCGGTCCACCCAGGTCGGGGCGTGCACGCCGTTGGTGATCGAGGCGATCGGCACCTCGGCCGGGTCGAACCCGGACCACAGTCCGTCGAACATCTCGCGGCTGACCACCCCGTGCAGCTGGGAGACGCCGTTGGCCCGCTGGGCCAGGCGCAGCCCCATCACGGCCATGTTGAACATCGCCGGGTCGCCGCCCGGGTAGTCCTCGGCACCCAGGGCCAGGATCCGGTCCACCGGAAGACCGGGCACCGCGTTGTCGCCGCCGAAGAAGATGCTGATCTGCTCCCGGCTGAACCGGTCGATCCCGGCCGGCACCGGCGTGTGCGTGGTGAACACCGTGCCGGCGCGCACCATCTCCAGGGCGGCGTCGAAGCTCAGCCCGCCGGCCACCAGCTCGCGGATCCGCTCCAGGCCGAGGAAGCCGGCGTGGCCCTCATTGGTGTGGTAGACCTCGGCGTCCGGCGCCCCGGTCAGACGGGAGTGGATGCGCAGGGCGCGCACCCCGCCGATGCCGAGCAGCATCTCCTGCTGCAGCCGGTGCTCGCCGCCACCGCCGTAGAGCCGGTCGGTGATCACCCGGGCCGCGTCGTCGTTGGCCTCGACGTTGGAGTCGAGCAGCAGTAGGGGCACCCGGCCGACCTGCGCCTTCCAGATGTGCGCCGACAGGGTGCGCCCGCCCGGCAAGCCGACCTCCACCACGGCCGGCACGCCGTCCGCCTCGCGCAGCAGCGCGATCGGCAGCTCGTTCGGGTCGAGCACCGGGTAGGACTCCTGCTGCCAGCCCTCGCGGGAGAGCGACTGCTTGAAGTACCCGTGCTGGTAGAGCAGGCCGACCCCGACGATCGGCACCGCGAGGTCACTGGCCGACTTCAGGTGGTCACCGGCCAGGATGCCCAGGCCGCCGGAGTACTGCGGCAGTACGGCGGCGATGCCGAACTCCGGGGAGAAGTAGGCGATGCTGCGCGGGACCGTCCCCTGCAGCCCCTGGTACCAGCGGGGTTCGGTCAGATACGCCTCGAGGTCGGCGGCGGCCTCGCGCACCCGGTGGACGAACTGCGGGTCGGCGGCGAGTGCATCAAGCTCCTCGGGCGACAACGACCCCAGCAGGGCAACCGGGTCGTTGTGCGTCGACGCCCAGCGGGTGGGGTCGAGGGAGGCGAAGAGGTCCCGCGTCGGCGGATGCCAGGACCAGCGCAGATTGCTGGCCAGCTCGCCCAGAGCCGCGATCGGCTCCGGCAGAACGGTGCGGACGGTGAACCGGCGAATGGCTCTCACGAGTGGTGAGAGTACGCCAAGTGACCGCCGTACACACTGCTGTAGCGGCAAGCGTTTGCAGTTCTTGCACGCCTGTTTCAGCCAGTGCACCCGGCTCCCATGGAAAGGGTTACAGACCGCTCAATTCCCGATAGGTTTCGGCCGATCGAGTGACTGTTCGCACCATCACCCCGACCCACCGAGGCGACCTGCCGTGTCGCGTTCGGGACGGTTCGGGTGATGCGTCCCCGTCGGTCCAGTGATGAGGTAGGAGTCATGGCACAAACCGGTCGTCAGCGGCCCACCGTCAGCAGCACCCCGGACCCGAGGACGGGCCCCCACGCACCCAAGGTCGGGCGGATTCCCGTTCTCGCCGTGGGCCCGGTCCTGGACTGCGGGCGATGGCCGGCCAAGGCCGTGATCGGCGAGCATGTGCCGATCAGCGCCACCCTGTTCCGCGAGGGGCACGACGCCGTGGCCGCCACCGCGATCCTCACCGATCCGGACGGCGCCGAGCACGTCCGCGCACCGATGCATCTACTCGCCCCGGGCATCGACCGCTACGGCGCGGACGTCGCCGCCGACGCCGAGGGCGCCTGGACCTTCCGGGTCGAGGCCTGGAGCGACCCCTATGCCAGCTGGGAGCACGCCGCGACGATCAAGGTCGCGGCCGAGATCGACGTCGACCTGATGCTCGAGGAGGGTGCCCGGGTACTCGAGCGCGCCCTCGAGGTCCCCCGCAGCGCGGACGACGCCCAGGTGCTGCGCGACGCCGTCCACGCCCTGCGCGACGGGGGCCGCCCGGCCGGCGCCCGGCTCGCCGCCGGCACCTCCCCCGAGCTGCGGGCCGCACTGGCCCGCACCCCGCTGCGCGAGATGATCACCGTGTCGCCCACCTACCCGCTCACCGTGCAGCGTCAGCGGGCGCTGTTCAGCGCCTGGTACGAGCTCTTCCCGCGCTCGGAGGGCGCCCACCAGGACGAGAACGGGCAGTGGGTCTCCGGCACCTTCGCCCAGGCCGCGCACCGGCTGCCGGCGATCGCCGAGATGGGCTTCGACATCGTCTATCTGCCCCCCATCCACCCCACCGGGAAGATCAACCGCAAGGGCCGCAACAACACCCTGACCCCCGCGCCCGACGACCCGGGCTCGCCGTGGGCGATCGGCTCCGACGAGGGCGGCCACGACGCGATCCACCCGGCCCTGGGCACCTTCGACGACTTCGACGCCTTCGTCGCCCGCACCCGCGAACTGGGCATGGAGGTCGCCATCGACCTCGCCCTGCAGTGCGCCCCCGACCACCCCTGGGCGCGCGAGCACCCGGCCTGGTTCACCACCCGCGCCGACGGCTCGATCGCCTACGCCGAGAACCCGCCGAAGAAGTACCAGGACATCTACCCGATGAACTTCGACCTGGACCCGACTGGGCTCTACGCCGAGGTGCTTCGGGTCTGCGAGCTGTGGATCAGCCACGGGGTGACCGTGTTCCGGGTGGACAACCCGCACACCAAGCCGGTGGAGTTCTGGGAGTGGCTGATCGGCCGGGTCAACGACGCCCACCCCGAGGTGATCTTCCTGGCCGAGGCGTTCACCCGCCCGGCGATGATGCACACCCTGGGCAAGGTCGGCTTCCACCAGTCCTATACCTACTTCACCTGGCGGACGTCGAAGCACGAGCTCACCTCCTACCTCACCGAACTCTCCGGCGAGGCCGCGAACTACATGCGACCCAGCTTCTGGCCGAACACCCCCGACATCCTGCACGAGTTCCTGCAGTACGGCGGGCCGGCCGCGTTCAAGCTGCGCGCCGTCCTCGCGGCCACGATGTCGCCGACCTGGGGCATGTACTCCGGGTACGAGCTGTGCGAGCACGTGGCGATCAAGCACGGCAGCGAGGAGTACCTGGACAGCGAGAAGTACCAGTACCGTCCGCGGGACTGGGCCTCCTACGAGCCGGGCGCGGTCAACGAGCAGCGCTCGATCGCCCGCTACGTGGCCCGGCTGAACCAGATCCGCCGGGAGCACCCGGCGCTGCACTACCTGCGCAACATCGACTTCCACACCGTGGACGACGACTCAGTGATCTGCTACTCGCGCCACCTGGACGCCGCGCACTCCCCCACCGGGCGGGACGACACCGTGCTGGTGATCGTCAACCTCGACCCGCACGGCACCCGGGAGACGATGGCGCACCTGGACATGCCCGCTCTGGGCATGGACTGGTCCGACTCGTTCACCGTGCACGACCTGATCACTGATCAGAGCTTCCGCTGGTGGGAGCACAACTACGTGCGGCTCGACCCGCACGACCAGCCGGCCCACGTGATGGTGATCCGGAGGGTGCCGTGAAAGGGCTGGAGCTGACCGGCCCGGGTCTGCGCAACGACCCGAACTGGTACCGCAAGGCGGTCTTCTACGAGGTCCTGGTGCGTGCCTTCGCCGATTCCAAGGGGTCGGGGTCGGGTGACTTCAACGGGCTGATGTCCAAGCTCGACTACATCCAGTGGCTCGGGGTCGACGTGATCTGGCTGCCGCCGTTCTACGCCTCGCCGCTGCGCGACGGCGGCTACGACATCAGCGACTACAACGCCGTGCTGCCCGAGTACGGCACGCTGCCCGACTTCCAGGAGTTCGTCACCCAGGCCCACGCCCGCGGCCTGCGGGTGATCACCGATCTGGCGGTCAACCACACCAGCGACGCCCACCCCTGGTTCCAGTCCTCGCGCTCCGACCCGAACGGGCCCTACGGCGACTTCTACGTCTGGAGCGACACCGACGACAAGTACGCCGACGCGCGGATCATCTTCGTCGACACCGAGACCAGCAACTGGACCTTCGACCCGGTGCGCCGCCAGTACTTCTGGCACCGCTTCTTCGGCCACCAGCCCGACCTGAACTTCGCCAACCCGGACGTGCAGGAGGCGATGCTCGACGTCGTCCGGTTCTGGATGGACACCGGCATCGACGGCATCCGGCTGGACGCGATCCCCTACCTGTTCGAGGCCGAGGGCACGAACTGCGAGAACCTGGAGGAGACCCACGCCTACGTGCGCCGGGTGCGCCAGATGGTGGATGAGAACTACCCGGGCCGGATCCTGCTCGCCGAGGCCAACCAGTGGCCCAAGGACGTCGTGACCTACTTCGGCACCGCCGAGGAGCCCGAGTGCCACATGGCCTTCCACTTCCCGGTGATGCCGCGCATCTACTACGCGCTGCGGGAGGAGCGGGCAGCGCCGATCGCCGACATCATGCGCGACACCCCGGAGATCCCGCCCGGCGCGCAGTGGGGCACCTTCCTGCGCAACCACGACGAGCTCACCCTCGAGATGGTCAGCACCGAGGAGCGGGCGGCGATGTACGGCTGGTACGCGCCGGACTCGCGGATGCGGGCCAACATCGGCATCCGACGGCGCCTGTCCACCCTGCTCGACAACAGCCGGGCCGAGCTCGAGCTGATCAACGCGCTGCTGCTGTCTCTGCCGGGCAGCCCGTACCTGTACTACGGCGACGAGATCGGCATGGGCGACAACATCTGGCTGCCCGACCGCGACTCGGTGCGCACCCCCATGCAGTGGACGCCGGACCGCAACGCCGGCTTCTCCACCGCCGACCCGGGCAAGCTCTACCTGCCGGTGATCCAGTCGCTGGTCTACCACCACGCCGCGGTGAACGTGGAGGCGCAGATGTCCTCCTCCTCCTCGATGCTGCACTGGACCCGGGCGATGCTGGCGGTGCGCCGGCGGCACCCCGTCTTCGGGCTGGGCCGCTTCGTGCCGCTGGAGTGCGACAACCCGCACCTGCTCGCCTTCCTGCGGATGCTCGGCGAGGGTGACGTGCCCGGCGAGGAGCCGGAGACGGTGCTCGCCTTGTTCAACCTCTCCCACGCCCCCCAGGCCGGCCTGGTCGAGCTGCCCGCCCACGCCGGGTACGCGCTGGCGGACGTCTTCGGCGGCAACGGCTTCCCGTCGGTGCCGGCGGACGGCGTGCTGCAGGTGACCATGGGCTCGCGCGACTTCTTCTGGCTGCGGGTCAGCGAACCCCGGCCCGCCCCGGTCGAGGAGACCGAGAAGCCCGCCCCCAAGGGGCTGTCCCTACGCAGGCGCGGATGACCTGGCCCGCCCTGGACCACCTGCTCGCCGGGTGGCTGCCGGACCAGCGCTGGTTCGCCGGCAAGGGGGCGCTCGACGCGCCCGCGCGCACCATCGCCACAGCGGTGCTGGGTGACGTGCGGGTGCACCTGGTGGCGGCCGCCGGGGCGCTCTACCAGGTGCCGCTCACGTATCACCCGGCCCCCGTCCGGGAGCTGGAGCATGCGCTGGTCGGCCTGATCAACCTCGACGACGTGGGCGCCCGCTGGGTCTACGACGGCCCGCACGACCCGGCCTACGTGCAGGCCCTGTTGCGCCTGATCGCCCGCGGCACCACCACCACCGCGGACGGTGCGGACGGTGCGGACGGTGCGGGCGGAGTCGTCATGACCGGGGTGCGCCAGCCGGGCGGGCCGGCGATCGACGAGGCGGCGAGCAGCTCGGTGCTGCGCGGCGAGCAGTCGAACACCTCGATCGTGGTCGGCGCGGACACCGCGGAGGCCTTGATCGTCAAGGTGTTCCGAGTGGTCAATGCCGGGCGCAATCCGGACGTCGTCGTGCAATCCGCCCTCGCCGCGGCCGGGTGCACCCGAGTGCCCCAGCCCGCCGGCTGGGTGGAGGGCACCTGGTCGGAGCCGGGCGGCGACGTGCCGGCGCACGGCCACCTGGCGTTCGCGGTGGAGTTCCTCGGCGGTAGTGAGGACGCCTGGCGGGTGGCCACCCGCGCGGTGGCCACCGGCGCCTCCTTCGCCGACCCGGCCCGCGACCTGGGCGTGGCCACGGCCGAGGTGCACGAACTGTTGGCGGCGCACCTGCCCACCCGCCCGGCCACCGCACAGATGTTGGCCGCCCTGGCCGACGGCCTCGACCGGCGGGTCGACTGGGCGATCGCCCAGGCTCCCGCGCTGGCCGAGCTCGCGGCGTCCGCCGACCTGCTTGAGGCCGCCCGGGCCGCGGCGGAGGTCGTCCGCCGGCTCGAGCCCAGCGATCAGCGGGTGCTGCAGCAGGTGCACGGCGACTACCACCTCGGCCAGGTGCTGCATGCGCCCGGGCGGGGCTGGGTGCTGCTCGACTTCGAGGGCGAGCCGTTGCGGCCCCTGGCCGAACGGCTCGAGCCGGATCTGGCCCTGCGAGACGTGGCCGGCATGCTGCGTTCCTTCGACTACGCCGCCGGCCAGCTGAGCCTGGGCCTGGCCGAGGACGATCCCACGGTGGCCGCTGCCCAGGCCTGGGCAGCGGAGGCGCGGGAGGCGTTCCTGGCCGGCTACGCCGAGCGGGCCGGGCGCGACCTGGGCCCGGACGCGGCGCTGCTGCGCGCGCTCGAACTCGACAAGGCGCTGTACGAAGTGGTCTACGAGACCCGCAATCGCCCGGACTGGGTGCCGAACCCGGTACGGGCGGTCCGTCGGGTTCTGGGTGAACACTCCGGCTGAGACACGCCGAAGGAGATCGGACACACTCCGTGACTCTATTGCCACTCTGTGTTCTAAGATCGTAGAGTCAGTGCTCCCGATGGAACCCATCGAATCCCTTGTGCAGCAACGGTTTCCATCCCTTCCCCAGCCGTTGGAGAGCAGCCATGCCTCAGCCCTCCACGTCCCGCGCACGGGGTAGCGGGATCGCCACCGACACCGAACTGCCGCTGCGCCACGTGCCGGCCCAACAGGTCCAGCGCCCCCAGACCGGGCCGAGCCAGCAGACCGGGCCGACCCTGCTGGCCGGGCGACATGTGCTCATGATCGGGCTCGGGCAGCGGTTCGAGTCGGCGGGGATCGCCTCGCAGACCCTGGAGATCGCCGACCACCTGGCCGCCTCGGCGGCCACCGTCACCCTGCTCACCGCGCTGCCCCGTCGGCCCTCCTGGCGCCGGATGCACCTGAGCACGCCCTCGCTGCACCGCCGCGAGCGGGCCCCCGAGGAGCCGCAGCCCCGCCCCGTCGTGGTGCACCTGGACCACCTCGGCGGGGCCCACCGCGAGCACTCCACGGTCACCCGCGCCGCCTACGAGGCCACCCGGCTTGCCTCGGCCGCCTCCGCCGCACTGCCCAGCGCTCCCGGCCTGGTCGTGGCCACCACGCCGGGCCTGAGCGGAGTGGTCGCCGCGGCCCGGGTGGCCCGCAAGCACCGGGTGCCTCTGGTGGTACTGGTGCACGACCTGTTGGCCACCTCGGGCGGCACCTCGATCGCCGGCGCCGTGGAGAAGCACGCCCTGGCCAGCGCCGACGCCATCATGATCATGAGTGAGAGCTTCCGCCGGCCGATCGAGGGCTACGGGGTGGCGCCGGAGCGGATCCGGCTGCTGCCGGCCTGGACCAACGGCGAGCGCTCGCTGCTCGAGCGCGCCGAGGCCCGCGCCGCCCTGGGCTGGCCGACCCGCGGCGTCGTAGTACTGACCACCGACCTCGACCGCGGTCAGGATGGCGACACCGTGATCGAGGCGGCCCGGCTGCTGCACCATCGGCGCGACGTCCGGTTCGTGGTGCTCGGCAACCACACTCGCAGCCGGCGGTTGGAGCAGAAGGGCCGCCGGATGCACAACGTCCGGTTCGTCGACGAGCTGGACCCGAACCGGATGGCCGACGCCCTGGCCGCCGCGGACCTGCTGGTGCTCAGCGAGGGGCCGGGAGCCAGCGATGCCGGTTCCACCGCCCTGCTGGCCTCGTTCTTCGGTGCCGGCAGGGCCGTGATCGCGGCCACCGCCCGGCACGGCGCGGCCGGCAGCGAGGTGGCGCGCAGTTCCGGCGCCGGAGTGCTGATCCCGCCACAGGACGCCGCGGCGATGGCCGAGACGGTGGGCCGGCTGGCGGGCCAGGCGCAGCTGCGAACGCTGATGGCCCAGCGTGCCGTGCAGCACGCGCACAACAACCTGGACTACTACGCGGCGATGGCCGTGGTGGACAACGTCGTGGACGCGGCACTTGCCCGGCCTTGGTGACTTTCCGCGTTCGTCTTGATTCGTTGTGTGATCGACAGTAGGGTCACCCGCGAACGACGAGTTACGCAATGTTGTCCATATATGAACTCTCCGCAATCGTCGCCGGACTCGGGGCGGCGCCGCCTCGGGCAGGAGATGTCGGGTGCGCATACTCCACGTGGTCACATTCGTGGATGACCAAATGGGTAGCGGCGGTCCTTTGACCGTCGCTCTGAACCAGTGCGTCGAGCTCCGCCGGCGCGGGCACGAGGCGCAGTTGCTCGCCGGATGGCACGGCGGGGGGCTACCGCCCCAGGTGCTCGACGGCGTGCCCGCGCACCTGCTGCGGGTCGGCACGGGAGGCGCTGCCGTCGCGCGGTTCACTGCCCGGCTCACCGCCTGGCTCCGGCGCAACGCCGCCACCTTCGACCTGGTGCATGTGCACCTCTCGCGCGAGCTGGGGCCGTTGCTGACCACCTCACTGGTCGAGCGGGCCGGCATCCCCTATGTGGTCCAGGCGCACGGTGACCTCGCGCCGGCCGAGGGCGGGTGGGGGCGGTTGGCCGACCACACGATGACCGTGCCCGCCCTGCGCGGTGCCGCGCTGCGGCTGGTGGCCGATTCGGGCGAGCGCGAGGCCGTGGCAGCCCTGATCGGCTCCGACGAGGCGATCGTCTCGCTGCCGGACGGCGTCGCCTCGGTGACCACCCCGGAGCGGACCCGGAACGGGGCACCGCTCGACGTGGTGACCGTCGGCAGGGTGCACCCGGACAAGGAGATGCTCACCTTCGCCCGCGCCGCGACGGCCGCCCTCGAGCTGGGGCTGGACGCCACCTTCAGCGTGATCGGCCCGGACGGTGGCGAGCTGGCCGCCCTGCAGGAGCTGATCGCTACCGAGGAGCACCTGGACGGCCGGCTGCGCCACGAGGGCGCGATGACCCGGGCCCAGGTGCTGGAACGGATCGCCCGCGCCGACCTGTTCGTGCTGCCCGCGGCGGACGGCGCCCGCTCCCTCGCCCTGCTGGAGGCGCTCGCGGCCGGCGTCCCGAGCATCTGCACCAGTGACTGCCGGGACGCGCTCACCCTGCGCGCCCGCCAGGCCGCGCTGGTCACCCGGCCCAACGAGTTCGCCCTGGCCCAAGCCATCGTGCGCCTGGCCGACGACCCGGACGAGCGCGCCGATCTGGGCCGCCGCGGCCGGCTCGCCGCCGCGCTGCTGTTCGACATCGGCCACGTGGTCGACGAGCTCGAGGACTACTACGCGCAGGCGTTGCAGCGCAGCTACCCGGTGCCGGACGACGCCTCGGCCCTGGCCGAGGACGCCGCCGCCGCGCAGCAGGTGATCGACCTGTCCGAGCCGGCGCCGGCCGAGCCGATCGAGCCACTGGAGGGCACCGACCGGATGCTCTGGGTGGCCACCGAGGTGACCGCGCACCGGCTGGCCCTGTGGCGTGAGGTGGCCAAGCTGTCCGACCTGACCGTCGCGCTGCTCGCCCCGAGCCGCTCCAACGGGCGGCTGCAGCTGGACAGCGCGGCCGAGCCGTTCCACGTCGTCCAGCTGCGGGCCGAGCCGCGCACAGGGGCCCACGGGGTCACCGTCTACCAGCCGACGCGGAGCCTGCGCACCCTGATCCGTCGCCGTCCGGACGCCGTCGTGCTGGACGGCTGGGAGTCACCGGCCTTCCGTGCCGCGGCCCGCTGGGCGCGCAAGGAGCAGATCCCGGTGGTCGCCTCCTACCGCGTGGCCGGGCAGGCGGATGCCACCGCGTCGTCGGAGCCCTCGGCCGCTGCGCCGGTGGCGCCGCGGGTGGGCAGGGTGCAGCGCCGACTGCTGCGCCGGGCCGACGCAGTGCTCGCCTCCGGGGCCGAGTCGGTCAGCGCGGCGCTGGGCATCGGCGTTCCCGCAGACCGGATCACGCTGCTGCCCGAGCAGGGCGGCGGACCTTCGCCGGTGGTCGACGTCCGAGAGGGGCACCGGTTCCTCTTCCTCGGGCCGCTGATCACGCGCACCAACACCGACGGGCTGATCCGGGCCTTCCACCTCGCCCAGGGCCTGGGCGACGTGCTCACCATCGCGGGAGCCGGGCCCATGTACGGGCAGCTGGTGCAGCTCGCGGATCAGCTCGGCCTTCTGGACAGCGTGATCTTCCTGGACGAGCTGGACGCCGAGGCCCGCGCCACCGCGCTGGCCGACGCGCACACCGTGGTGGTGCCGAGCACCGACGAGGTCTGGGGCCGCGGGGTCACCGAGGCGGTCGAGGCCGGCCGGCACGTCGTGGTCAGCACCGCGTGCTCGATCGCCGGGTCGGTCAGCGCGCTGCCCAGCGTGTTCGTGGCAGACCCGGCGCCGTCGGGGCTGGCCCGGGCCATGATCGCCAGCCGTCAGCGCTGGAACATCACCCAGGCCGAGAAGGCCGCCGCCCAGCCGCTGCTGATCACCCTGTCCATGCCCCCCGAGCTGGCCAGGACCGGCAGCACCCACCACTGGCTCTAGTCCCGCCCCGCTCCACCCCGCCCACGCGCCCCACCTCCGCCCACAGCCAGCGAGTGGTCGATTCGCCCCGAAAAGCCCGGGAGAACGGGGCAGAATCGACCACTCGGTGAAGGAGACCAGGCTCAGCCCGCCGCGGACGCCGTGGTACTCGCCGAGGTGACCGACTCCCACCCACACCACCCCGCCCACAGCCAGCCAGTGGTCGATATCGCCCCGAAAAGCCCGGGAGAACGGGGCAGAATCGACCACTCGGTGAAGGAGACCAGGCTCAGCCCGCCGCGGAGGCCGTGGTGCTCGTCGAGGTGGTCGGCCCGCTCGTCGTGGTGCTGGTGGTCGGCTCGCTGGTCGTGGTGGTGGTCGTCGGCTCGCTGGTGGTCGTGCTCGTCGACGTCGTCGGCTCACTGGTCGTGGTGCTGGTCGTCGGCTCACTGGTGGTCGTACTCGTCGACGTCGTCGGCTCACTGGTGGTCGTCGTGGTGGTGGTGGTGGTGGTCGTCGTCGTGGTAGTGGTGGTCGGTCCGGTGGTCGGCCCAGTGCTGGTGCTCGTGGTGGTCGTGCCCGTGGTCGGCGCCGTGGACGTGGTGGTCGGCGCGCCGGTCGAGGTGGACGTCGTGGGCCCGCCGGTGCTGGTGGTGCTCGTGGTGGGAGCGATGGTGGGAGCCACCGTGGTGGACGGCCCGCTGCTGCTCGGTCCGGCGTTCTCGCCCATGCTCGGGCTGGTCGGACCGGCACTCTGCACCTGCGGCGGCCGGGTCACCCCGCCTCGGGAGAGCAGCACCGGGCCGCTGCCCGGGACCGCGGAGGTGGTGCCCGGCGGGGTCTGGTCGGCGTCGCCGTCCGGGGCGTCAGCGCCCTCCAGCGAGGTGCCGCCGTCCGCGGGCGAACCCAACGGGTCGCCGAAGGTGCCGGAGTCACCTGCGGGGGCGATCCTGGCCGCCTGGGCCGGGGAGTCGGGCTGCCCGAGCGCCACCGTGAGCTGCCAGGCCAGGACCATCACGGCCGGCGTGGCCACAGCCGCGGCGATCGTCCGCTGACGCCGGCGCAATCCTTGGCGCTGAAGCATGCGGACGCTGGTCCGTGCCCCTGCTCCCACGTGCAGGTCCATCCATCCCCCTCGGTCCCACCTCGCCGAGACGCTACGCCACCACCCCCATGAGCACAACGTCACGCTGCGCCCGGCCGACGGGTGCAACGTCACGCCGTGCCCGCGCGGGGTGGGTGCAATGCCGCTCAGATCGAGGTCGACGGTTGCCTAGGGTGACCACCGCGGGGCGCCGTCCCGAATGGGCTACGTGAGGTCGGCCACCACGTTCGACGGCACGCTGATGCACCCGGCCGGACGACCCACCTTGCGCAGCCCGGTCCTGTCGCCCGGGGCATACCCGTTCGGCGAGGAGGCGCTCAGGGTCGGGTGGAGCAGCTGGCGGGTGTCCGAGATGTGGTTCAGACCGGCCACGTGGGCCAGCTCGTGCAGCACGACGTTGCCCCGGGTGTTGCCGGCGCCGAAGCCGGGGGTGAGCCGCATCAGGCCCGCGGAGTCCAGCACCACCCAGCCTCGCGCGATCGCCGCGTCGCTGGTGCGGCGCCCGTTCGCCGCGGTCGTCGTCCACTGCCAGTACCGGTACCCGCCGTACCCGAGCACCCCGTTGCCGATCCCGAAGTCTGTGGCCGACGGCGTGGTCACCGCGACGATCAGCTCCGAACCCTGGCGGGTCACGTTCGACGTGCGGGGCACGGTGGTAGTGGTGCCGCGGTAGGAGTAGCGCACCCCTGTCGCCGACCCGAGCCGGGTCACCGCGGTGCGGATCTCCGCCGCGACGGCGGAGCGCCGGGTCGCCGGCAGGGCGGCCACGTTCAGCCGGAAGGTGATCACCTGGCACGGGTTCCAGCGCAGCACCACGGTGCGCCCGTCCGGCAGCCGGCTGGTGGCCAGGGAGTAGGAGGCGGAACTGATGGAGGCGTAGTCGGGCGCCGGCCGGGACACCACGCTGGTGCTGGCCACGCTCTCCGCACTGGCCGGCTGGGCGAACGCCCCGCCGAGCAGCAGGGTCACCGACCCGGCGAGCGCGCCGACCTGCCGCAGCCTCGATGCGGGGTCCTTACCGATGAATCGCACGCCGCCACCTTACGGGTGCGTGACGGCCACGATGCGGACGCAGGGCCCCCGGCCTCCCCCCAGACCAGGGGCCCCGCGCTGGTGCCGCCCCCCGCGCGATCGGGAACTGCCGACGTCGGTGTCGTGGGCCGAAGACCGACGCGGCAGCCCCGACGGCGGCCTGGCACACTCCCTCCAGAGCGCCCGGCCACCGCGCTTTCCGGCCCACAGGAGCTCTCCGGCGTCCCCCTGCGAGCACGTGACGAGTCAACCAAGAACCCGCGGCAGGCAGGCAGTCTCGACGCGCGGTCCGCACAACTCCGTACAACGTTTTCTGCCCTGCTCGCCGCACCACCACCTGCGTACGGGACCAAGGTCAGGAACAGCTCGGCGCGTACGGCCGGCCTGGCAGGTAGAGGTTCCACTCGGCGCGGGTGATCGGCGCTCCGGCACGCTCGCAGATCTCCTGCGCCGCGGCGTCCGCATCGGTGGTCCAGAAGACCAGACCTCGTGTGGTCCCGGCGCCGAGCACCCTCCCCTGCGGATGCCAGGCCAACGCCAACACCTCACTGCCCGAACCGGTCAAGGTGGCCAGGTGGCGGACGGCGCCGGGCGCCGAGGCGTCCCAGGTCCACACCGTGTCGTCCCCGCTGCCGGCGGCCAGGTGTGCCCGTCGGGACTGAACGCCACGTACTCGACGATCTCCTCCCCGGTCAGCGCCGGCCCCAGCTGACGCGGGGACTCCGGTGTGCGCACGTCCCAGAGCGTCACCGACCCCGTGTTCGCTCCGAGCGCCATCACCGCGCCGTCCGGGGAGATCGCGCAGGTGCCGTCCAGCTTGTCCACCTCGCCGGCCAGGGTGCCGAAAGGGGGCGCCGCGAGCACCGGCCGGGCCGGGTCGGCGATGTCGACGACGGCGGCATGGTCGCCGTTGGTCGCGGTGCAGGCTCGGCGTCCGTCGGCGGTGAAGCGCACCGAGTAGTAGCTGCGCTCGAGCCCGTTCACCCTCGGCCCGTGGCTCGGCCACAGGTGCACCGCGGCGTCGACGGAGGCACTGACCAGGGTCTTGCCGGCCGAGGTGTACGCCACCGCGGTGCCCGGCGCCGGCAGCGGGTAGGTGGGCAGTGCCCGGCGGCCGGCCAGGTCGAACCGCCAGATCAGGTTGTCGCTGCCGGCCGCGGCCAGTGTCGCGCCGTCCGGGCTGAACACCAGCCCGTTCACCCAGCTCGTCGGGCCCGGCAGCGGGTCGCCGTCGACCGCCACGGCACCGGACGGCGCCACCGCCCACAGCCGCACGTGGCCGTCCGCGGTTCCGCTGGCCAACCGGCGCGACGACGGGTCGAAGGCCACCGAGATCACCCGGGCGCCGGCGTTGGCGAACTGATCCGCCGGTGCGATGCGGGCTGGGCCGACCGCACGGGTGATCGGGTCCACCGGCCAGACCCGCAGCGTCGCGTGGGCCCCGCCCGCGGCAAGCAGCCCGCCGTCCGGGCTGAACGCCACTGCCTGGGCCGGCTGCACGTCCTCCCCCACCGGATCGACCGCGGTCAGCGGCGCCAGTTCGCGCGGGCCCGCCGCGCCGGTCAGGTCCCACAGCCGCACCGACCCGTCGGAGCAGGCGGCGGCCAGCCGGGTGCCGGCCCGGTCCAGCGCCAAGGAGTAGATGGTCGCCTTCGGGATGGTCAGGGCCTCCAGCTCGCGCGGGGCGGAGGCGTCGGTGAGGTCCCAGCGATGCACCGTGGAGTCGCCGCCGCCCGCGTACAGGGTGCGCCCCGGTGGGCCGACGGCAAGCGCGAAGAAGGTGGCCCCGGACGCGCTGTCCAGGTCGGCCAGCACCCGACGCGCGCCGGCCAGCGCCCACAGCCGGATGCCGCCCTCCCCCGCTGCCGCCAGGACCGCGCCGTCTGCGGTGACCGACACGGCTTGGACGGCGCCCGGCGGCGCCGCGAGCCGGGTCGCCATCGGCGCGGTGAGGGCGTCCAGGACGGCGGACCGGGCCTCGGCGGTCGGCGAGGTGCGATAGGCCCGCACCGCGAGCTGGCCGGCCAGTGAGGTGTCGGCGGGGCGCACCTTGACCGAGGCGGCGGCCACCTGACGGGACAGCGCCAGGTCGCGCTCGACGGTGGCCTGGCGGGAGAACCTCCAGCTCGCCCCGCCCAGAGCGAGGGCCAGCACCAGCAGGGCGACCAGGCCGGCCACCAGGCGGCGCAGCCGGTGCGCGGCCCGCCGCTCGCGCAGCCGGTCCGCTTCCTCGAGTGCCACGCTCGCCGCGATGAAGGCCCGCTGGGACGACGCGAGCTCGCTGCCGTGCGTGCCGGCGGCCCACTCCCGGGCACCGGTCAGCCGACTGCCGCGGAACAGGGTGGCCGGGTCGCGCTGGGAGTCCTCCCACTCCCGCGCGGCCTCTTCGAGCTGTCGGTGGGCGCGCAGCCAGTCCCGGTCGGCCTCGATCCAAGCCGGCCAGCCGCGGCCAGGCGGCGATCAGGGCCTCGTGGCTGAGCTCGTAGCCGTTCAGATCGGCGGTGACCAGACGCCGCTCGACGAACGCATCCAGCACCGCTTCGGCCTGCGCGGTCTCCTCCGTGGCGGGCAGCCGACGTCGGGTGGCCACCCCGTCCTCGCCGATCGCGACCAGACGCAGGAACAGGGTGCGGGCCAGCGCCGCGGCGGCGGGGTCGAGTGCCAGGTAGGCCCGCTCGGCGCTCTCGGCGACGGCGCCGTGGATGCCGCCGGTGGCCAGGTAGGCCGCCACGCTCAGCGCGCGGCCGCGGCCCTGGGTGAGGGTGCTCAACAGGGCATGCGAGAGCAGCGGCAGCGCTCCGGGCTCATGGTCGCGCAGGAGCAGCTCGACCAGGCCGTCCTCGACCTCGATCCCGGCCCGCCGCGCAGGTTCGACGATGGCGCTGCGCAGTTCGTCGCCGGTCATCGGCCCGACCAGTACGGTCGCCTCGCGCAGCGCGCCGAGCAGCACGGGGTGACGCATGGCCCGGTCGTAGAAGTCGGCCCGCAGCGCGAGCAGCACGGTGCTGCCGCTGCGGGCCGCCTCGGCGAGGGTCTCGATCGCGGCAGTCCGTGCGGCATCCGGCACGGTCGAGGTGAACACCTCCTCGAACTGGTCCACGACGAGGACGCCGCCGGCGCCGAGACCGGACAGCGCCTGGGCGATCGCCCGCTGCGGGTCCGCGCCGGGCGTGGTCAGCGCGTACGGCTGGGGGCCCAGCCCGGCCAGCACCCCGGCGCGCAGGACGGAGGACTTGCCGCTGCCGGAGGGGCCCACCACCACGACCATGACCCCTCCGGAGGACCGCGCGGCGACTGCGGAGCGCACCTGGGCCACCAGCCTGTCCCGGCCGAAGAACCACTCGGCGTCCTCGACCTGGAAACTGGCCAGACCCTTGTACGGGGCGCTCTCCTCACGGGTCTGGGGTGTGCGACGCACCCGGCGCAGTGCCTGGTACCAGGACTCGACCTCGGCCTCGTCGTCGACCCGGCAGATCCGCAGCAGATCGGCCAGCACCTGGTGCGGGGTGACCGGTGGCAGGTGACGCCCGCTGAAGTACCCCCCGGCGGTGCTGGCACTGATCCGTGCCTGCTTCGCGGCATCTCGAACTGTGAGACCGGCAATCTCGCGAAGCTCAGTCAAAGCCCGGGCGAATTCCCGTCTGCTGGATATCGATGCCGGGTCTGGACGCATGATTCCCTTTCACCTGTGCGGGCCCAGCAGAATAGCGGCTCAGGTGTCGTTGAATGCATTTCCCGAGGCTGGCTCCACCTCGCACAAAGCGGTGGCCGGCACACTCCCTCCAGAGCGCCGGCCACCGTGTACAGCGTAGGCCAGATCCTGCGCTGTGCGGACCTCGCCGCGGGAGCCCCTCTTTGGGGGGCAATCGGGGTGGGGCACTTGGGGGAGGCAGCACTTTGGGACAGAGTGGGCAACGTCGTGTTTCAGATATGTCACACAGCGTTTCATCCCACCTTTATCGGGGTCTGATGAGCAGTCCTTTGACAACGCCCGAGGGTCTTGTCAGCAGCCCATTGTCGTTATTGGTGCACGTCGCCATGCGACGCGCTGCGACGCGATTGGCGATGCTGTTCACCGCCACCGCGGTGGTCGCCGTGCCATGGAGCGTGACCGGATCCTGGCCGGCCGAGATCACGCTGCTGCTGTTCTGCCTGGCCTGCGTGGTCGTCGCAGTGCCGGCCTTCCGCACCCAGGTCGACGACCGGTGGGGAGCACTGGCCCTGGTCACCCTGTTCGCCACCACCACGCTGCTGACCGTGATGAGCGCCCGCGGGCTGATCGACGCCAAGGCCACCGGGCTGATCATCAGCTGGATCGTCTCGGGCATGGGCGCCGCCGCCGGGTTCACCCGCGGTCTGCGCTGGGGCGTTGCCGCCATGGTGCTCGGACTGGCACCGTCCGCTGTCCTGACCGCGGCCGACGGCCGGATCCTGCCGCTGAGCACGGCGATCGGCCCCATCACTTACCTGATCGGTGGCGCCCTGGTTCGCCGGGCTGCTCTGAACGGCTATGCGGCCACCGAGAAGGCGCTGGACGCGACCGAGCAGGCAGAGACCGCCGTCCGGGTCGCCGAACAACGCTGGGACGCCGCCCGCGAGGACCAGCGCCGTCTGCACGACACCGTGCTCGCCACCTTGACCATGCTCGCCCACCGCGGCGAGGGGGTCGCGCCGGAGGTGCTGACCGCAGCCTGCGCCCGGGACGCCGAGGTGCTGCGCGCGGGCCGGCTCGAACCGGCCTCTCCGGCGCGCACGACGTGGCTGCCCGCGCCCGAGGCCGGCCCCGGCGGACGCCGCAGCGACCGCTCCGGCCGGCAACTGGTCTCCGCCGAGGACGTGGTGCTCGAAGCGGCCACCACCGCCCGGCTGGCCGGCCTCGACGTCCGGGTGCACCTTCCGGATCTGGACGCCGAGGCGCCGCAACTCGATCCTGGAGTGGCGGCCGCCGTCGGGGTGGCCCTGCACGAGTGCCTGGAGAACGTGCGCCGTCATGCCGGGGTTCTCGCGGCGGACGTCACCGTGGTCTCCGAGGGGGAAACCACCTCGGTGATCGTGGTCGACGAGGGCGCCGGGTTCGACCCGGCCACAGTCAGCGAGGACCGGCTCGGTCTGCGCGACACCGTGCACGAGGCGTTGCGCATCGTCGGCGGTCAGGCCACCGTGTGGTCCGGGGTCGGGCGGGGCACCAGTGTGCTGCTGTCCGTGCCGGTCGGCTCCGTGCTCGAGCAGGCGCCGCCGCGATGAGCGCCCAGGTGATGACCTCGCCGTTCCCGGTGAGTCTGCGGCTCGGCGCCGTTCCGGCCAACCGGCCGCTGCCCCGGTCCTTCGACGGCGCGGTGGCCGTGATCGCCCTGCAGTCGCACCTCGCCTCGCTGATCACCATCCTGGGCGCCCGGTCGGCGTACCGGTCGCTGACGGTGTGCCTACTCCTCCTGGCCTGCTCGTTCGCGGTGCCGCTCGGCTGCATCCTGGCCGCCCGCCGCAACGGCGGGGAGCTCACCGGCCCGTCCTTCCTGACCGCCGCGGTCACCCTGCTCGTGCTCGACGTCGCCACCATGTCGAACCTGTACCCCGAGCGGGTCGGCAACCAGGGCACCTGGGCGGCGACCGTGATCGGGGTGACCCTGCTGGTGCTCAGCCCCTACCGGCCGCCGGAGGAGATCCTCGCCCTGGCCATCGCCCATGGCGCCACCACGGCCGCGCTGCTCACCATGCACTCGGGATCGCCCGCGCTCCATCCGGTGTCGGTGCTGGACGTGGTCACCTCGGGCATCTGGCCGGCGGTCGCTGCGGCCCACTACGCCGCCCAGTACGTGCTGGCCCTGCGCCGCCGCCAGGAGGTGGTCTCGGCCCAGGTGGTGGCCGAGGCCCGGGCGATGGCGGCGGCCGTCATCCGCCAGGACGCCGCGGCCCGCATGCAGCGGCTGCGCGCCGAGGTGCTGCCCCTGCTCTCGGCGGTGGCCCGCGGCGAGCGCGCCGTGGACGACCCGAACGTCGCCCGGCTGGCGGCCACCCTGTCGGCCGAACTGCGGCGCGAACTGGTCGAGGCGCGCACCGGCAACTGGCTGCTCGACGCCGACGCCGGCTCGACCGAGGCGGCACCGGCCGGGGCCGGATGGCCGGGGGTGATCCTGCTCGACCCACAGGGCCTGATCCGGCGGATGTTCGACGGCGATCTGGCAGCGTTGAGCGCCGTGCTCACCGCACTGCGCCGGGCCGACACCTGGCTGCGGGTCTCGGTGGCCCTGTCCTACGCCGACGACCCTGACGGCCGGAGGGCGCACCTCACCGTCGTCGCCCAGTCGCCCGAGGGCGTCAGCGAGGTCGATCCGGCCGTGGCTGCCGTGAGTGAGCGCCTGGGCTGCCGGGCCGAGGTGGAACCGCCCAATCTGTGCATCGTCGAGGGTGAGGTCGTGCTCCGGCCCTCCCCACGCTGAGCCCTGCTCTGCCACTATGTGGTGGTGGACCAGACACACCGGGTGAACTCGGGCGCGACACCGCGCGCCGTCAGGGTGGCCCTGGTGGACGACGAGCGGATGGTGCTGCAGGGCCTGCGGGCCTGGTTGATGACGCAGTCCGCCGAGGTCACGGTGGTGGCGGCTGTGACGTCGTGGCACCAGTTGCTCACCCATCCGCAATTCCCGGTCGACGTGGTGATGCTCGACCTGTTCCTCAAAGACAACTTGCCGGTCGAGGTGAAGCTGGCCACCCTGCGCGCGGCCGGTGTGGCCACCGTCATGATCAGCACCTCCGCCGACCCGGCCCAGATCCGGGCCTGCGTGGGCGCCGGGGCCAAGGGTTACCTGGCCAAGAGCGAGTCGGCCGAGGAGATGGTCAATGCGGCGCTCGCCGCCGCGGCCGGCCTCGACTACGTGACCCCTTCTCTGGCAGCTCTTCTCGTGGCCGATTCGACCGGGGCCGGAGTCGGGGCCGAGTGCCAGGAGTCCGCGGTGCCCCGGCTGAGCCCGCAGGAGGAGCGGGCGTTCACCCTGTACGCCTCCGGGCTGCCGATGAAGGCCGTGGCCCGCCGACTGCACGTCACCCAGGACACGGCCAAGGGCTACGTCGACCGGGTGCGTGAGAAGTACGAGTGCGTCGGCCGCAGCGCCCGCACCAAGGTCCAGCTCTACCAGCGCGCCGTCGAAGACGGCTACCTCGCCCTGACCCCCACCCCCGCCGCCCTCGCCGCCCCCGACTGGTGAACCCCACCCGCACCCCGCCCCCGCGCACAGAGCCCCGCACCGCGCCCCGGAAAGTGGTGAGTTATCGGGTGCCACCGGTGTGCCCACCCCAGAACTCACCACTCTCGCCAGGCCGTCTGCATCACCAGCCCTCGGGCCGGTGCCCGGGCGAGTAGCGGCGGGCCCAGCTGGGGGCCGGGCCTATCACCCATGCATCGCCCGACCGATTCCGCGCAGAACCCCGCTCATGGGCTCGCCGCAGGCGGGCAGTGGCCATCTGCCTCTGCTCGCCCAGATCGGCCATGGTGTGTTGGAGGACGATCAGCCCCGCCCTCTCGCAAGTGCGCGGGCAACGCGCGGGCCGGCGGCATTCCCTCACGGTCGAGGCACGCCACCACCACACGCCACGGCGTCCCGCCCACCCTGTGGACAAGGCTCCCGGAGCCGGGCCTGTGCACGGATTGACCACCTCGTCCCGAGCAGAGTCCCCAGCCCCGCAGCGCTCCCAGCCACTCAAGAGAGTGGTGACTTCTCGGCGGACCCGCCGGGTGTTCCGCCCGAGAAGTCACCACTCGAGCGGAGCGGGCGGCTGCATATTGACAAACATAGTCGTCAATACCATTGTTGGGCCATGCTCGACCTTGACGTGATCAATGAACCCGCCGCGGCCATGGCCGCGCTGGACCCGGTGCGCAGCCGGATCCTGGCCGCCCTGGCCGAGCCGGGGTCGGCGACCACGGTGGCCAGGGCGCTCGGCCTGCCCCGACAGAAGGTCAACTACCACCTGCGCATGCTCGAGTCGCACCACCTGGTCAGCCTGGTCGAGGAACGCCCTCGCCGCGGCCTGACCGAGCGCGTGCTGGTGGCCAGCGCCAGGGCCTACGTGCTCTCCCCCACCGCGCTCGGCTCGAACGCCGCCGACCCGGCCCGCACCGACCGGCTGTCCACCCGCTATCTGATCGCCGTCGCCGCCCGCATGGTGCGTGAGCTGGCCGACCTCGCCCGCAGGGCCGAAGCAACGCGAAAACCCCTGGCCACCTTGGCCATCGACACCGAGATCCGGTTCGCCACGGCGGCCGATCGAGCCGCGTTCACCGCCGAACTCACCCATGCCGTGACCACCCTTGCGGCGCGCTACCACGACGAGCAGGCTCCCGGCGGCCGCTGGCACCGCCTGATCGTCGCCGCCCACCCCCGCCCGTCCAGCACCACCAGCACCACCACCACGTCCAGCACCACCACCACGTCCAGCACCCAGTCCCCCACCCCACCCCAGGAGGCGTGAGCCATGCCCGACGACGACACCCGGTCCATCGAACTCGAGGTCGAGGTTGCCGGAACCCCGGAACAGGTCTGGCAGGCCATAGCCACCGGTCCGGGCATCTCCTCCTGGTACGTGCCGCATACCGTCGAAGAGCGCGCCGGCGGGGCGGCGAGCGCCTCCTTCGGCCCCGGCCCCGAGATGCAGATCCCCGGCCGGGTGGCGGTCTGGGAACCCCCGCACCGGATCGTCTTCGACGGCGGCGAGGGCGTCGGCGGCTTCGCCTTCGAGTGGCTGGTCGAGGCCCGCGACGGCGCGAGCTGCGTCGTCCGGCTGGTGAACAGCGGCTTCGGCACGGGCGAGGAGTGGGACGCGCAGTACGACGGCATGACCGAGGGCTGGGGCCTGTTCCTGCTCAACCTGCAGCTGCACCTGGCCCACTTCCCGGGCCAGGTGGGCACCTCGATGCTGCCGATGGCGATGTGGGCGGGCCCGCCCGAGACCACCTGGGCAAGGCTCACTCACGATCTGGGCCTCCCAGCCGAACCGACACCGGGAGAACGGGTCACGGCCCTCGCCGGATCGGTCGGCCTGACCGGGACCGTGGTCGACGTCGGCCTGTACCGCCTGGCGCTGCTACTCGAGGAGCCCGCCCCCGGCACCGCCTTCCTCGCCGTCGAGGGCACCGGGGTGTCCGTCTGGTCCTACCTTTACGGCCCGGACGCCGCCGCGATCGCCGCCCGCGACGATCCCGCCTGGCGACGCTGGCTCGACGAGCGTGCCCCCGCCGCCGGCTGAGCTCACCAGGCGTGCCCGAGGCCTCCGCCCATACGTCCCCAGGGAATTCCGCGCCGGTCGGCCTCCTGCGCCAGCCACAACGAGAAGTCCGTCCCCGCCCTGCGTTGTTGACCAGCGCATCCAGCCGCCCCAGATCCCGCGCGGAGGTGGCGACCAGAGCGCCTTCGTCCGCCAGGAGCTCCACCGTCGCCAGCCCGATGCCTGAACTGCCTCCGGTCACCAGCACCACCCGACCACGCAGTCCGAGATCCACGTGATCGATCCTGGCCCACCCGCGGGCGATGCGGAATGCACGGCTTTGTGCCTAACCGGAGCCGGCGACCGGAGGTGTTGCCTAGAGACGAATGCCCATCGGCTCGACGCCGACCGCCTGCCCGCCCTGGGCCGGCTCGGGCGTCCGCGCGTGGAGGCGCATGATGTCGACCCACCTTCCCCAGTCCCCGCCCATCCCCACCTCACCCGGGCCGCCGGCCCCGGCCCCGGTGACGCTCGAGGCGCGCCTCGACGCGCCGTCCCGCGGGCTCTGGCTGGTCAAGTGGCTCCTGCTGATCCCGCACTACCTGGTGCTCGCCGTCCTGGTCGCCGCGGTGGTGGTGTGCTGGCCGGTCGCGCTGGTCGCGATCCTGGTCACGGGTCGCTACCCCCGGGTGCTGTTCGACTTCGTGGTCGGCGTGATGCGTTGGGGCTGGAGGGTCTCTGCCTACGGCTACGGGCTGCTCGGCACCGACCGGTACCCGCCGTTCACCCTGGACGACGTGCCGGACTACCCCGCCCGACTCACCGTCCGCTACCCGGAACGGCTCTCCCGCGGGCTGGTGCTGGTGAAGTGGTGGCTGCTCGCCCTGCCGCACCTGATCATCGTGGGTCTGTTCTTCGGCGGCCTGTTCGAGTGGTCGCAGGAGACCGGCGCCGAGGATGTGCACTGGCAAGGACCGAGCCTGGTCGGTCTGCTCGTGTTCGCCGCAGGCCTGGTACTGCTGTTCCGGGCCCGCTACCCCACCGGGCTGTTCGACCTGGTGATGGGTCTGCAGCGCTGGGGCATGCGCGTGGCGGCCTACGAGTTGCTGCTCACGGACGTCTACCCGCCCTTCCGTCTGGACACCGGCGGGCACGACCCGGCCGGCCCGGCGGAGCCGCCGGCCGCTGAACCGAGCCGCCTTGAGGCGACTCGCCCCGCTGCGCCGCGGCACCGGTGGACAGCCGGGCCGGTGGTGGCGCTCGTGCTCGGCGGAGCGCTGGCCCTCGGCTCAGGCGGGCTGCTGCTGACCGGCGGCGCGATCGCGCTGGCTCCGCTGGGCCGCGACGACGCCGGCTACCTCTCCACCCCGCACCTGCAGGTGGCGGACGCCGGCTACGCACTCACCTCGACCACGGTGACCGTGCCCGAGGGTGGGCCCGAGTGGACCCAGCCCGGCTCGATTCTCGGCACCTTACGGGCCCGGGTCACCAGCAACGATCCCAGCCGGGAGGTCTTCGTCGGAGTGGCCCGCGCAGCCGACGTCGAGGCGTACCTGGCCGGGGTGGAGCGCGCCCAGGTGACCGGCCTGGAGAACTCCAGCCCCACCTATCGGCGCAGCTCCGGTTCGCGGGCACCCGCGCTGCCCGGGGCTCAGCCGTTCTGGATCGCCCAGGCCTCGGGCGCCGGCACCACGCAGCTGACCTGGTCGGCCGACGCTCCTGACTGGGTGATGGTGATCATGCGCGCCGACAGCTCGGCCGGCGTGGCCGTCCAGACGGACGTCGGGGCGACCCTGCCCGCACTGGGCGGGATAGCTGCGGCACTGCTGATCGCCGGAGTCCTCGGGCTGGCCCTCGGCGCCGGCGTGATGCTGGCCGCGATCGCCCGGGCCGCTACTCGGGACGACACGCTCGTCACGACCGCAGAGGGAGAGAACACCTAGCCGGTTCAGCGGCGATGCGTGCGGCCGACCTCCTCGAGCAGGGCGGCCCGGCGCTGCGCGGCGGGCAGGGAGTTCTCCTGCATCCAGTCCGCGGTGGCGCCCGCACGCTCGCCGCCCACCTCGGTGCGCAGCCCGTCCACCACGCCCGCGACGTCGTCCGGCATCTTGTTCTGGCTCATCTTGGCCTTGGCCTCGACCCGGGTGAGCTCCACCTCGATGCCGACGATCGCGCGGAGCTGCCGTTCGATGTAGTCCGCCGGCACCCGGTCGACGGAGTAGGGCTCGCGCCCCGCTGCCTGCTCGTGCACCGCGGTCAACCGGCGGACGGCGGCCTCGGTCCAGGCGGCGTCGTCATGGGCGACCAGGCGGCCGTAGGCGTGCACGGTCAGGTAGTTCCAGGTCGGCACCACCTGGGCGTGCTCGGCGAACGAGGGCATCCACCGCGGGGAGATGTAGTGCTCGGGGCCATGCACGATCACCATCGCCTCGCCGATCACCGGGTCGATCCACTGTCGGTTGTTCCGCGCGACATGGGCGATCAGGCTCCCCCGGGGGCCGGCGTCCGGGTCGAACACGAACGGCAGGAAGGTGGCCACCAGGCCGTGCTCGTGGGCGGTGACCAGATCGGCGGCGCCGCCCGCGCCCAGCAGCTGGTGGATCTCCGCGTCGGACATCGAGAAGTGGTTCGCCACATACATGGCTCGATCCTCTCACCGGCGTGACTTGAGCAGCCCCTCCACCGTGTCCCACGCCAGCACCAGCACCACCACCACGGACACCGCCGTGAGGTTGATCGGCTCGCGCGACCAGCCCAGCCACTCCTGCAACGCCTGCTGGGCGGCCGGGTTCACCAGCCGATCGGTCAGCAGCAGCCACACCGCGGGGACGCCGAACACCGCGTTCAGCCCCAGATTGGCCAACGCCATCGGCAGGTTCCAGCGGCCCGCGCGGTACTTGGCCACCTCGAGCAGCAGCATGGCCACGAACACGGCCAGGAAGTACCACACCCAGCCGTGCCAGAACGAGGGCAGGAACGTGGGCACTTCAGCACCGGCGCGCGTGGTGATCGCGGGGTTGTAGCGCTCGAACGGCAACAGGCTGATCAGGACGACGAGCATCCCGGCCCCCCACAGGGTCTCGCCGAGGCCGATCTGGCGGTCAGGCACCTCGTCGAGCCGGTCGGGGGTCCAGGGCCCGCCGATCCGCGCCGTCTCACCACCGGACTGCCGCTCGGCGATGACGAACCCGAGCGTGGTCCAGAAGCAGACCTGAATCGCCGCGAAGCCCGCCGCGGCGACGGCTGGGAAGGCGAGCCCGACGACGGACTCCACGCCCTCGATCAGCTCTGCGGCGAGGGCGACGGCCCCGGCCACCAGGGGGATCACGGTCAACAGGAGCTTCAGCAGCCGCAGGTAGTCGAAGTACAGCGCCGGCCCGATCAGCGCGTGCGGGCCGTTGGCGTAGTCGGCGGCGAGCCGGGCCGGATCGCCCAGGCCGGTGAGAGCGGCGCGTTCGGCCTCGGCGGCGTTGAGGTCGCTCTCACTCCCGTCGACCATGTCCTCGATCGAGGCACGGAGCTCACGGCCGACGTCCTCGCGCTGCTCCTGCGGCAGCCGGCGGGTGACCGCGTACACGTACCTGTCGGTGAGGGTGGTCATCACGTCGTCCTTTCGGGCAGTCCATCGATGACGGAGTCGAGCGCGGAGTCGAGGGTGCGCCACTCTGAGCGCAGCGTGGCGAGGAGTCCCCGGCCGGCGGGACTGGCCCGGTAGAACTTGCGCGGCCGGGACTCCTCGAGGTTCCACTCGCTGGTCAGCAGGCCCTGTCGTTCGAGCCGGCGCAGCAACGGGTACAGCGTGTTCCCGTCGACTGCGAACCCGCTCTGGGCCAGCGTTTCGAGCAGGGCGTAGCCGTAGCGCGGGGTGCTCAGCAGCGCGAGCGCAGCCATCACGATGGTGCCGCGCCGCAACTCCTGCAGGTGCCCCGCCTCGACCTCCGGGTCGCTCATGTCTCACACTATAGTGTGTGTCACACATTATAGCTAGTCACACAGACTGCCCGAAGACGACGCTGCTACACAAACGAGATCACGGTGACCGTGAGCACGAAGGTGTTCGTGCCCAGCCCGGCCTGCTTGACCGTGAACGACCTCGTCGTGGCACCGCCGGCCGGGGTCACCGGCACGACGCTGATGGTGGAGCCGATCGGCCGCGCCTCGGCGTTGTTGCCGACGAACTCGATCTTGCCGGTGCTGTACGGCGGCAGGCCCTTGACGGTCACCGTCTGCGAGGCGGGATCTGCTGCCGTCAGGGTCACGCTGATCCGGGCCGGAACCACGCTGGAGTCACCAGCAGGTCCCTGCGGCCCCACCGGGCCGACCGGGCCGCGCCTGCCCTCGGGACCCTGCTCGCCCTTGGGGCCCTGGATGCCCTGGATGCCCTGGGGGCCGGTCGCCCCGGCCGCGATGCCGAACGGCGGGCTGCTCAACCAGTAGCCGGGGTTGGAGCCCGTCGCGGCCGGGCACTTGCCGTTCACCAGGGGCAGGTAGAACGGGATCCCGGTGTTGTTCTGAATGCACAGGCCCCGCGGAGCCCTGGCGGTCACCGTGGCCGCTGCGGTGGGCACCGGGGCAAAGGCGGACGCGGCGACCGCGACGCCGACCGGAGCCGCCAGTCCGGCGGCGACCAGCATGCTGAGAATCCTTCGCTTCATCACAGTCCTCCTTGACCGGTCTGCGACCACGCCAAGGGAGCCGTCGGCTGTGCACTGTGATTCGCGGATGCGCCGCGTGGAGTTGAAGCTGTCCTCCCCGAACCGATGGCGAGCGGGCGCTCAGTGCGCACCTGGACCACCCCCGTGGTCGCCAGACATCTGGCTGCCTTTTCATCCTGCTCCGTACCGATACGCACGATCAGGGACCTACGGCAGCCGCCGTTCACGTGCCAGGATGAGGACATGCTCGATCACCTGGCGATCCAATGTGCTGACGTGGCGGTGAGCGCCGCCTTCTACGACCGGGTGCTCCCCGCCATCGGCGGGAACCGGCTGATGGACTTCGGCACGGTGATCGGTTACGGCGTCGGCGACATGCCCGACTTCTGGCTCGGTCCCCAGACCACCGGCGAGGGTTTCCGCGAGTCGCACATCGCGTTCACCGCGCCCGACCGGGACGGCGTCAGGGAATTCTTCCGGCTCGCCGTCGAGGCCGGCGCCGAGGTGCTGCACGAGCCCCGGCTGTGGCCCGAGTACCACCCCGGCTACTACGGCGCCTTCGTGCGCGACCCCGACGGGAACAACGTCGAAGCGGTGTGTCACCGACCCGAGTGACGGGGATGTTTCGGCCTCTCCCGGTGCACGATCGGCGGGCATAGCGTCGAGGGGTAGAGCCGACCAAGGGGGCTCGCCATGCACGCAACCCACACCCCACTCCCCGTCTCCTACGAGGCGTCCGGTGGGGCTCACGCCATCGATCCCGACACCTGGCAGACCGTCGTCCGGCTCGCACTGCCTGCCGGGCGGTTCGTCGTCCTGGGCAAGGCCATGGTGCACAACCAGCAGGACCAGAGCGCCCAGGTCGCGTTCAAGCTGCTCACCGACGCGGGCCTGCACCTGGAGACCTCCGACACCACCCTCCCGCGCGCCTCGCTGGTGGGCGTGAGCTCCTACGCCACCGTGCCCTTCCTGTGCTCCTGCACGCTGACCGACCCCGGCTTCATCGACCTGAAGGCGATCGAGGGCAACGGCCTGGACGGCGTGTGGCTGGCCCACGCGCAGCTCACCGCAATCCAGGTACAGGTCGCCGAGGACTTGACCTGAGACCTTAGGCCTCAGACCTGATAGTCCCCCGACTGAGGTGGCGTCCCTGTCTTGGCCGGCTTCGTGAGCTCGGTGCCGATGGCCATCAGCAGCAGGACCGCCGCACCGCTGATCAGCACCGGCACGACCTGCATGGCGGACGGCGTGAGGTACATCGCCAGCGGAGTCCCCGGTGAGGCGAGCGCCAGGCCGAGGAAGGCCACCCCGGCCGCCGCCGGTTCGGCAAGTACGCGATCACGCCGCACGACCGGGTCGCCGTTGGCCTCCGGTACGACCGTGGGGCTGTCGACCACCGGACTCTCGGCCGCCGAACCGTTGGCCGCCGACGCCGCGCGGTAGCTCAGGACCACGGCGACCCCCACGGCCAGCAGCAGGAAGGCGATGCGCAGCGCTGCGAAGTCGTCGGACTCCTGATTCGCCGCGCCCGGTTCCCGGGCGCTCAGCGCGAACTGGTGCACGGTCACCGCCACGGTCGTGTACGCAGCCGCGACCCCGGTCGGGATCACCGCACCCAGCGACTCCAGCATCGGGGCCACCGGGCCGCCCTTGTCGGTCGGGGTGCCGTCACCGCCTGCCTTGACCGAGCTGAGCGTCAGACCCAGATTGCGCGCCTTGACCAGCGCCGCCGTCGTGTCGCTCGTGCTCCACACCATGGCCTCCTTCAGGTCTCACGCACGAGTCGGACGTGCGCCACCGCCGCCGAACTGGCCAGCTCGACACACCGGAACCCCGCCGGGGCTGTGCCCGAAGCCGCGACCGAACTCGTGCCCGACTGATCGAACGGCCGCTCGCCCGCGCCGAGCAGGATCGGCACGACAGCCAGGTGCAGCTCGTCGACCAGCCCGGCGGACAGGTACTCGCGCACGGCGGTCGCGCCGCCGCCCAACCGCACGTCCAGTCCGCCGGCCGCCGACACCGCCAGGTCGAGCGCCGCCTCGATCCCCTCGCTCACGAAGTGGAACGTGGTGCCGCCCTGCATCGTGATCGGCGCCCGCGGATAGTGGGTGAGCACGAAGACGGGGTGATGGTACGGCGGGTCGTCGCCCCACCAGCCCTGCCATGCCTCCGCCTCCTCCCACGGCCCGCGCACCGGCCCGAACATGTTGCGGCCCATGATGGTTGCGCCGATACCGGTCACCCCTTGCTGCAGGTAGACGTCGTCCAGCCCCTCGTCACCACCGTCCAGGCCGAGCATCTGCCGCCCGGTCCGGGTGGCGAACACCCATTCGTGCAGGGAGGGGCCACCCACACCTAGCGGAGCCTCCATGCGCTGGTCGGGCCCGGCGACGAACCCATCGAGGGACATAGCGAGGTTGTGCACCCGCAGCCTGGCCATGTCAGCCGACACTCAGTTCGCCCATGGCATCCCAGCCGGCGCCGTCCACCTGCCGGCTCACGATCTTCGGAGTGGCGGCGAGTGCCTGCGGCATCGCCGTCAGGGCGGCCGCGAAGTGCTCACTCTGCACGTGCGGCCCGGCGCCGTCGTCGGTGAAGGCCTCGACCAGCACGAACTCGTGCGGGTTCTCGACGCTTCGCGACCACTCGAACCACAGGTTGCCCGGCTCGGCCCGGGTGGCGGCGGTGAACCCGGCCACCAGGTCGAGCCAGCGATCGGTCCACTCGGGCTTGGTCTCGAACTTGACCACGATGAAGTACATGCCCCTACCTCTGCTGCGACTGTTCCAACGGTGGACGACGCCATCCTGCACCTCCGATTGACCCGTGACATCCACCTTGCTCGTATCGTACACCTGTTCGATTCAGGGTGTCATCCAACCGCCGCGCGACTACTCCGAAGGACGACGCCGATGGTGACCCGCGATGATCAATGCTGCGCCGGCGGCCAGGGCTACGACCCCGGAGACGATCAATGGCACCGTGCCGGCTCCCGCTCCGGCATTCCAGAGCAGGCCGGCCCAGGTGCCGGCGAGCAGGATCGCTCCGCTGTTCATGCCCTGGAACACGCCTTGGGCCCGGCCCCGGAGATCATCGGGAACCAGGCTGGAGACCCAGGCCTTGCCGACGCCGTCGGTGAAGGCCGGGAAGAGTCCGTAGACGCCGAGCAGCACGAAGACCATCGGTCCCCCCTCCACCAGGCCCAGGCCGAGGTAGCCGACGGCGAAGGCGAGCAGGCCGATGCCGTAGACATAGGGCCGAGGCCAGCGGTCGGTGAGCACCCCCGCCGGGTAGGAGCCGAGGGTGTACACGGTGTTGAAGACCACGTAGCCGAGCACCACCTCGGTGGTGGAGAAGCCGAGGTCCATCACCCGCAACAGCAGCAACGCATCCGGGAAGTTCACCACCGCGATCGCGACCAGCACTCCCGCGACCAACCAGAAGCGCTGCGGCAGAGGGGACCTGGCGACCAGTCGGCCTGTCGGTCGCGGGGCGGGCGCTGCCCGCCCGCGCACCCGCCCGCGCACGGGCTCGCGCACGGGCTCGCGCACCAGCGCCACCAGCAGCGCCGACACCACCGCCGGCACCACCGCCCACCACAGCGCCGCGTGCAGATCCCCGCCCATCGCCGAGAGCGCCCACAGCCCCAGCAGCGGACCGATCACCGCACCCAGGCTGTCGCCCGCCCGGTGGAAGCCGAACGCCCGCCCCAACGCCTCCGGAGGCACCGAGGAGGCGATCAGCGCATCCCGCGGCGCCGAACGCACGCCCTTGCCGAGCCGGTCGATCACCCTGCCGAGCAGCACCAACGGCCACGCCCCGGCCGCCGCCACGAGCACCTTGCCCAGCGCGGCGAGCGCATACCCGGCGCCGACGAACGGCTTGCGTCCGCGGCGGTCCGACCACCGCCCTGCCACGTAGCGGCTCAGACCGGCGGTCACCTCGGCCGCGCCCTCGGTCATGCCGAGCACCACTGGCGGCGCCGCCAGCACTCCCGTGATCAGCAACGGCAGCAGCGGGTAGAGCAGCTCGCTGGCAGCATCCTGGGTCAGCGACACCAGGGTCAGCACCACCAGGTTGCGGGTCAGCCACCGCCGGCCGCGCTGCTGCGGCACCGTCACCTCAGTCGCTGCGCGGCGCTGGGATCCAGGAGCCGAAATCGGGGAACTGGCTCTCCAGACTGTCGAAGAACTGCCCGGGCGTGCCGATGCCGCAGGAGACCAGCTGGTCGAGCTGCTTGTCGGTGACGCCGAACTCCAGATCGGTGCAGGTCTCACAGACCACCAGCAGCCGGTCCTCGATGTCGACCAGGTATGCCTTGGGCCAGAGCCGTTCCCGGTGCCAGGTGTTGATCGCCTCCAGCAACTGCGCACGCATCGACTGCGGCGGCTCGGGCTCCCAGGTCGCCCTCACGTTCAGCAACTCCTGCTTCTCACCCATGGTGATGAAGCAGATCACGTTGCCGTCCCACCAGCCGAGCGGGTCGCCGTCGTCGTCGAGGCGGTACCGCGCCTTTCCCCGATCGAGCGCCGCCGCCACCCGGGCCTTGCTGAGCGGGGTGGGCGCAGGATCGCCCGCCGTCTGCGGGTACCTGTTGTCCATGTCGCTCATCCTCTCCCACCGAGGTCAGCCCCGGGCCGTGGGGCCCTGGACCCGCCAGCGGGGCAGACCCACCCGGCATTCCTGCGGTGGGCCTGATGTCCGTTCCACCCTGACATGTGCCGATCGGTGCCACCTACGGTCGGCACTGTGCGCCGCACCCTGCAGACCTGGCTCGCCGGCCGCATGCTGACCATCCCGCATGGCGCGCACCTGGCCAGCATGCGGCCGGCGATCCTGAACGTGGGGGTCCAGGTGGCCGAGGCGGTGCGCCGGCTGGGGCCGATCCTGCAGCAGGGGTACGGCATGGCCGAGGTGCTGCCGCCGATCAGCCTGCTCCGCCCGCAGGAGCACGGGGTGCTCTCCGCTCCTGCGGGGCCGGAGGTGCTGCGTTCGGCCGGCCGGGTGGTGCCTCAGGGGCAGGTGCGCAGCGCCGCGATGTGCTCCGGCCACTGGAACGCGCCGGACCCACCGCCGAGGCGTTCCGCAGCGGCGACCTGCGCACCCGCGACCACGGCTCCATCGACGCCCAGGGCCGGTTGTGCATCCTCGACCGCGACGTCGATGTGATCGTGCGCGACGGCCGGCAGATCTTCCCCGGCGGTCGAGGAGGTGGCCCACCAGCACCCCGCGGTCAAGGAGGCCTGTATGACCGAGGACCTGGGCGAGCTCGTTCTGGCCCTCTCGCTGCGCCGGCTGTGGCGCCGCGACACCCAGTCGGTGGTCAAGGGCGTTCACGACTACCTGCACGCGGTACTGCCCGAATGGCAGGCACCGCAGCGGATCCAGCTGTTCATCGAGCTGCCCCGCAGCCCCCTGAACAAGGTCCTCCGACGCGAGGTGCGCGCCGCCCTGGAGAGCGACCGCGGCGTCCTGCCCCGGACAGTCCTGCCCCGGACAGTCCTGCCCGGCTGGTGCACCCGACTGTGGACACTACTCGGGCCGACACGCCGGGCAGGCCCCCGAGAAGTGTCCACACTCGCCGTAGCGAGGCGACCTTTGCCCCGGCGCGGGCCAGCCCTGCGATGGCAGAGTCGAAGTGCGTCAACCACCGAGTGGACCTGCGCATCTCCACGGTAGAAGGCGAAACCTGTTCGGGCGGAGGGCCATGAGGATCTCCCGGTTCTGGTTCGGCACGGCCGTGGTGGCCGCGTTGCTCGGAGCCTGCGGAGGCCCAGGGCCGGCTCGCACCTACCCGACCCCGACCCCGATCCCGATCCCCTCAGCCACTACCCCCACCACCGCGCGGATCGTGCTGGCGGGCGATGTGATGCTGGGCAGGGGCGTGGCCTCACGCACCGCCTCCTCCCCCACGTCGGCGCTGGCCGGGGTGCGGGAGCAGATCGGGGCCGCCGACCTCGCCCTCGCCAACCTCGAGTCACCGCTGACTGCCCGGCCGCACAGTCCCAGCGCCGGCCCCTATGCCCTCGAGGCAGCGCCGGACGCCGCGCGGCTGCTTGCCCAGGCCGGGTTCGACGCCCTCGGCATCGCCAACAACCACGCAGGCGACGCCGGCCCGCGCACCGTCGCCGACACCGTGACGGCGCTGAACGCCGCCGGCCTGACCGCGTTCGGCACCGGGTTCGCCGCTCGCGTGCTCGACGTGCACGGCGTCCGGATCGCCCTGCTCGCCGTCGACGCCACTGGAGCCCGGCCCGCCGGCGTCGCCGGGTGGAACGAGGCCCGCCTGCACACCGCTGTCACCGCCGCCCGCGCGACGGCCGACGTGGTGATCGTGGGCATCCACGGCGGCACCGAGTACCGCACCTCGACCGACCTGGCCCAGGCCCGGCGCGCGCAGAGTCTGGCCGCCTGGGGCGTCGACGTGGTGTGGGGCCACCACCCGCACGTCGTCCAGCCGGTGTACACCCTCGACCCGGACGGCGACGGTCGACCGACCCTGGTGGCGACCAGCCTGGGCAACCTGCTCTTCGATCAACACGACCCCGCCGCCAACCGCGGTCTGCTGCTCGAGGTGCTCGCCGGCCCGGACGGCGTCCGTGCGTTTCGCATGGGCGACACCACCATCGCCGCCGGCCGGGCCTCCTTCGACCGCTGGCGCACCCCCGAGCCCGCGGCGGACGCCGCCATCGTGGCCGGCACCTGGTGGCAATTGGCCACCGCTGCTCGTCCAGGCCCGGGCCGGAGCCCCGATGCCCCCGCCCGCGCGACCCTGATCCGCCGCCTCGGCCCGGCCCTCCTACTGGACGTCGGGCTCGGCGATGTGGACGGCGACGGCGCGCCCGACATCGTGGCCGCGTTCCGCCGTCCGCATCGGGTGACCGAGGTGAGCGCCCTGCTGCCCGACGCGCTGCTGGTCGACGCCCACGGCCGCAGCGCCCACGTCGGCGTCTACCGCGCGGATGACCTGACCCAGCGCTGGGTGGCCGGCGTCGTCGTCCACCCGATCTGCGCGCTGGCCGTGTGCGACGGCTGGCTGGCGGTGGCCCTGTCCACCCTGGCCGACCCGACCACCGCGACCGCCCTCGGCGCCTGGCGCTGGAGCGGCTTCGGCGTGACCACTGCTCCGGAACTGCCCGGTGCCGGCCGACCGGCCTGCGCCGACGTCGACGGCGACGGGTCCCTCGATCCGCTCGCCGTGGGAAGGACCTCGCCATGACTCCCCGTTGCGTGGCGCTCGGAGCAGCCGTGATGCTGCTCGCCGCCGCGTGCACCTCTGGCGGCAGCACGCCGTCTGCCTCCACGCCGTCCGCGCCGACGCCGTCCGCCTCGACACCCTCGACCGCAGCCACCGCCACGGCGACCGCCGCCGCGCTCGGTGCCCTGCCGGCGTCCCTGGTCAGCTTCGGCGACTACGCCGCGGTGCCGCTGACCGATCCCGACTCACCCGCCTACAGCGGCCCCGCCACCCCCACCACATTGACCGGGGTACGGGTCGCCGCGCAGGTGCGCGAGGCCCTGAAGCAGCCCGGGGCAACGGAAACCCTTACTCAGCAAGGGTTCGTGGTACTGCCGGGCGACCTGCGCCAGCTGCACTTCGCCTACGCCGGGAGCCTGTACGGCGGCTGGCCGGTCTACGTCACCACCGACGCGGCCTACCACGTGTGGCACCTGACCTTCGACAAGGTGCTGCGCAGCCTCGAGCAGGACACCCTGCTGCCCCGGCTGCGGACCCTGATCGACCAGAGCCGGGCCGCCGCCACCACCCAGACCCGCGACCTGGCCGGAAGCCCGATGGCCGACGCCGCCTCGCGCGCCGAGCAGCTCTACCAGGTGGCGGCCGCCGAGCTCGGCCTCACCGTGACCCCCGGCCCGCTCGCCCGGCAGGAGAAGGCGCTGGTCGATGCCCACGCCGGCCCCGCCGTCTCGCCGATCCTGGGTACCCGGATCGACTACTCGCTGATGACCCCGCGCGGCCACTACACCCGCACGCCGGCGCTGCAGCGCTACTTCGTGGCCATGTCCGTGCTCGGCCAGTCGGCCTTCTGCCTGCCCGGCAGCCGTGACTGCAGCCCGGACGACCCGGCGCTGCCCACCCGGGTCGGGCTGCTCGCCTCGCGCGTGCTGCTGGGAAGCCCGCAGCGGCTCGCCCTGTGGAAGGCGGTCTACGAGCCGACGGCGTTCCTGGTCGGCCTGGCCGACGACTACACCCCGGCTGAACTGTCGGCTGCAGCGAAAACCGTTACCCCGCAAGGGATCGACAACCCGCAGTCCTTCGCGGACGACGCGACGCTCACCCGACTGGTCACCGCTCTGACCACGGCGCGCGCGGTGAGGATCGACCCCGAGCGGGCCTCGGTGCGGCTGATGGGCACCCGGTTCGTGCTCGACTCCTTCGTGATGGACCAGTTGATCGCACCGAGCGTCGGCGCCAACGCCGGCGGAGAGCTGCGGCTACTCCCCTCGGCGCTCGACGTGGCAGCGGCGCTCGGGTCGCCGACCGCGAGCACCCTGCTCAGCGATTCCGGTGCAACGGGGTACGCCGGGTACACGACACAGCTGAACACCCTGCGCGACCTGATCGCCCAGCGCCCCACCGCAGCCTGGGGCGGCACCGTCTATGACGCGTGGCTGTACGCCATCCAGCCGGCGCTGGCCCGGCACGGCACCGCCTTCCCGGCGGTCATGCGTACGCCGGCCTGGGCGGCGAAGAGCCTGCAGAGCGGGCTCGGCTCCTACGCCCAGCTCAAGCACGACACCATCCTCTACACCAAGCAGGCGGTCGCCGAGGGCGGCGGGGACGACGTGATCGCCTCCCGACGCAACTGGGTCGAGCCCGAACCGGTTGTCTTCGCCCGGCTGCAGGCCGCGGTCGACCTGTTGCGCAGTGGGCTCACCACCCGGCAGCTGATCACCAAGGAGCAGACCCAGTTGCTCGGCGACGTCAGCGCGCTCTTCGCCTCCTTCGCGCGGATGGCCGCCGACGAGTTGGCCGGGCGGCCGATCAGCCAGGTCGACAATGCAGCGCTGTCGACCGTGGGCGAACGGTTCGAGGCGTTGTGGTTCCGCACGTCCGACCAGGGCCGCACCGCCGAACCCGAGGCGGACGCCGACACCGCCCTGATCGCCGACATCGCCTCCGGCCCCAGCCAGGTGCTCGAGGTCGGCACGGGCCGCTTCGACCTGCTGTACGTGCTGGTGCCCGACGACAACGGCACGTTCCAGGTCGGCGTCGGCGCCGCCTTCTCCTACTACGAGTTCGCGACCCCGGCCGGGGAACGCCTCACCGACACGACCTGGCGCACGATGCTGGACGCCGGGAAGGCGCCGGCCCGTCCGGCCTGGCAGAAGGTGCTCTTCGCCCGCTGATCAACCTCGATCGGTGACGACGCCGATCGCCTCGGTCAGGCTCGGCCGCCAGTCACCGAGGGGCTCCAGCCCCGCGGCGGCCCAGGCCTGGTGACCGAGAACCGACCACGCCGGGCGCGGCGCGGGGCGCACGAACGCCTCCGAGGTGGTCCGCTTCACCCGGCCAGGGTCGGCGCCCACGAGCTCGAAGACGGCGCGCGCCAGGTCGTACCAGCTGCACGAGCCGGACGCCGTCGCGTGGTAGGTGCCGGTCGGCACCTTCGCATCGGCCACCGCCACGATCCGCCGGGCCAGATCCCGCGACCAGGTCGGCTGCCCGAACTGGTCGTCCACCACGTCGACGGTCTCGCGGGTCTTCTCGAACCGGGTCATGGTCCGCACGAAGCTCGGCCCGTGCTCGCCGTACAGCCACGCGGCGCGCAGGATCCAGTGCCGATCGGGCAGCTCCGCGCGCACCGCCCACTCCCCCGCCGCCTTGGTTCGCCCGTATGCCGTTCGCGGCGCGAGCGCGGCATCCTCGGGATAGGGCGTGGTCGCGTCGCCGGAGAAGACGTAGTCGGTGGAGACCTGCGCCAGCCACGCCCCGGCCTCGGCGGCGGCCCTGGCCAGGTTGGCCGCCCCCACCGCGTTCACCGCGAACGCCGCGGCCTCGGCAGTCTCGGCGTCGTCCACCTCAGTCCAGGCCGCGCAGTTCACCACCACGTCGCAGCCCGCCACGGCCGCGCGGACGGCAGCCAGGTCGGTCACGTCGAGCCGGGCTCGGTCGGCGGCCACCACCTCGAGGTCTGTGCGCCCGGCCAGCTCGGCGAGCACGTCGTGCCCGAGCATGCCTGCCGCACCGGTGACCAGCCAGCGGCGGCTCACGCGGCACTTCCCGCCAGGCCGGCGCGGGCCTTCAGCGGCTCCCACCAGGCCCGGTTGTCCCGGTACCAGGCCACGGTCTGCGCCAGCCCGGTGGCGAAGTCGACCCGCGGGGCGTAGCCCAGCTCGGCCGAGATCTTGGAGATGTCCACCGAGTAGCGCCGGTCGTGGCCGAGCCGGTCGGCCACCGGGCGCACCCGCGACCAGTCCGCCCCGCACGCCTCGAGCAACAGCCCGGTCAGCTCCTTGTTGCTCAGCTCGGTGCCGCCGCCGATGTTGTAGACCTCCCCGGCGCGCCCACCGTCCAGCACCAGCTGGATGCCGCGGCAGTGGTCGTCCACGTGGAGCCAGTCCCGGATGTTGCCGCCGTCCCCGTAGAGCGGCACATCGGCGCCGTCCAGCAGGTTGGTCACGAACAGCGGAATGACCTTCTCCGGGAACTGGTAGGGGCCGTAGTTGTTCGAGCAGCGGGTGATCCGCACATCCATGCCGTAGGTGCGGGCGTAGGAGCGGGCGATCAGGTCCGAGGAGGCCTTGCTCGCCGAGTACGGCGAATTCGGTTCCAGCGGCTGGGTCTCCGACCACGACCCGGTCTCGATCGAGCCGTACACCTCGTCGGTCGAGACGTGCACGAACCGGGCCACCCCGGCCGACCGGGCACCCTCCAGCATCGTCTGGGTGCCGAGCACATTGGTCAGCACGAAGTCGGCAGCACCGGTGATCGATCGGTCCACGTGCGACTCCGCCGCGAAATGCACCACGGCCTCGGCCCCGGCGAGCACCTCCTCGACGGTCTCCCGGTCGCAGATGTCACCGCGCACAAAGCGCATCCGGGGTGAATCGGCCACGGGAGCCAGATTCACCTCACAGCCGGCATACGTGAGCTTGTCGAGCACCACCACCTCAGCCTCGGCCAGGCTCGGGTACGCACCGCTCAGCACGCTCCGCACGTAGTGCGACCCGATGAACCCGGCGCCGCCGGTGACAACAGTCTTCACTTTCGTCCTTCCGAGGCAAGGCAACGAGCCACGAATCTACCAACGCTTGTCCGGGCAGCTGTGAGGTCTCGTACGATTCGAAAAGCGCTCAAGGAGGCACTGTGCTTTTTGATCGGCTGACAATTCCCGGGAGCCTGGCAATAACCCCGAAGGTCTTCGGCGACGATCGGGGGTCCTTCCTGGAGTGGTTCCGCCAGGACGCCCTGACCGCCGAACTCGGCCACCCGTTGAGCCTGGCGCAGGCCAACTGGTCGACCTCCTTCCGCGGGGTGATCCGCGGAATCCACTACGCCGACGTGCCCCCAGGTCAGGCCAAGTACGTCACCTGCGTGAGCGGCGCCGTCCTCGACGTGATCGTCGACCTCCGGGTCGGCTCCCCCACCTTCGGCGACCACGACACCGTGCACCTGGACGAGGAGTCCCGCCGCGCGGTCTACCTGAGCGAGGGGCTGGGGCACGGCTTCTGTGCTCTCAGCGACGAGGCCACCGTGCTCTACCTGTGCTCCACCCCGTTCAACCCGACCGCCGAGCACGGCGTTCACCCGCTCGACCCGGCCCTGGCCCTGCCCTGGCCTGCCGACGTCGAGCCGCTGCTCTCCCCCAAGGACGCCGCAGCGCCCACCCTGGCCCAGGCCCTGGCGGGTGGCGCCCTGCCGAACCTGGCCGACTGCGAGATCTGGTCGGCGTCGCTGCAGGACGGTGCGCTGCGGTGAAGGGCATCATCCTGGCCGGCGGCACCGGCACCCGGCTGCACCCGATCACCCTGGCGATCAGCAAGCAGCTGATGCCGGTCTACGACAAGCCGATGATCTACTACCCCCTCGCCACCCTGATGCTGGCCGGCATCCGCGAGATTCTGGTGATCACCACTCCCGAGGACTCGTCCTCCTTCCGCGCCCTGCTCGGTGACGGGTCGCGACTGGGCATGCAGATCGAGTACGCCGTGCAGCCGCGCCCAGAGGGCCTGGCCCAGGCCTTCCTGATCGGCGCCGATTTCATCGGCGACGACAAGGTGGCCTTGGCCCTGGGCGACAACATCTTCCACGGCTCCGGCCTGGGCACCGACCTGGAGCGGCGCACGAACGTGATCGGCGGCAACGTGTTCGCCTACCGGGTGGCCAATCCCTCCGCCTACGGTGTGGTCGACTTCGACGTCGACGGGCGGGTGCTCTCCATCGAGGAGAAGCCGCTCGAGCCACGCAGCGACTTCGCGGTGCCCGGCCTGTACTTCTACGACAACGACGTGGTCGAGATCGCCCGGAGCATCACCCCAAGCGCGCGCGGCGAGCTGGAGATCACCGCGGTGAACCAGGCCTATCTCGACCGGGGCACGTTGACCGTGACCACGCTCGAGCGCGGCACCGCCTGGCTCGACACCGGCACCTTCGAGTCGATGATGGCCGCCTCGGAGTACGTGCGCGTGGTCGAGGCCCGGCAGGGCTACAAGATCGGCTGCATCGAAGAGGCCGCCTGGCGCCGCGGTTGGATCAGCACTGAGCAGCTGCTCACCCTGGCCGCCGAATTGACCAAGAGCGGCTACGGGCTCTACCTGGAACGTCTGGTGCGCAACGAACGCGCGGACGCCGCCCGCCGCGCCCGCTGACCCCGACCGGAGGCCGCTCATCTGCGTCTGGTGAAGATGATGGTCTTCTTGCCGTTCGCGTCGGTGGTGATCACGTGATCGAACGCTGGGCCGTGGAGTTTTCGGTGGTGGCATCCACACGCCGGGACCGCGTCCTTAACGTCGGTCTTCCCGCCGGTGGCCCAGGGATGTTCGTGATGCAGTTCCGACCAGGCGTAGGGCCGGTCGCAGCCTTCCGCCGCGCACGTGTCGTACATGGTCGCGAGGGCGACGCGTTGGGCTTCGGTGAACAGGCGTGAGGACCGTCCCAGATCCAACGGCAGAGATGCCCCGTTCAACACCGCGGGCGCGATCCCCGCGCCACACGCCAGCCGTCGCGCCTGGCTGGCGGACAGGTCGCATCCGACATCGGTGCGCGCCACGCCCAGCCCGGCCAGCAGCGCCTCCCAGGACAGGGTGACCACCACGGTCGCGGCGACCTTGCCCGACAGCCGGTCCGTGGGCAGACGCTCCAACAGTTCAGTGAACGCCAACCCCTGGGCGTGCGCCCAGTCGGTCCCCATCGCGGCGCCGTCGACCCCGCCCCGCTCATCCGGGGTCATCCGCCGCGGCGCCGTCAACTGCTCCAGGACCTTCCGCAGGATCGCCGCGGCCAGGGTCGGCACCATGAAATGACCCGAGGAGGTGCCGTCGTGGTTGTCGTGCAGGGTGAACCGGGCCCGCGCCAGGGCCCGCTCCTCCTCGCTGCGCAGCTGCTGGTCCTCATGCGCGTCCGCCTCGGCCGTCGACCGGTCCAACGCATCCAGGGCCCGCCGGGCGGCCTTGCGGAGTCGGGCCGGGTCCACACGCTTGGCCGTGGCGACCAGGTCGGCTTCGACCTGCGCCCGCTCAGCCGCGGTCAGGTCGGCGGGTAGGTCGCGGACCGCCTTGGCGATCACCGTTGCGTGCTCTGCCGACACCTCGCCCTCACCCAGCGCCTGACGGGTCGCCTCGAGTCCGCGGTCCAGAGCCCGGGCCAAACCGACCTCCCGCGCGGCCGCGGCACCGTCGGCCTTGGTGGCCTTCGCCAACCACGCCGCGGTACCGCTCATCCCCGACCCCACGCCCACACCCGCCGCATCCACCGCCGCGACGGCAGCCAAGCGGGCGGCGTCCACCCGCCGCGCCAACCGCTCGATCGCCGTCACATCCTCCCCGGTGACGGCCACAATGGGAACGCTCAAACAGGCCTGCAACGCCACCACCGCATCCACCGCAGCACCGATCCGCCCCGCCACCGAGAGCAGTGACGGGGGTGGCGTCTCGAACAGTTCCGCGACCATGCACCAATTCTATTCGAACACTTGTACGAGTCAAGAGCTGAGAAGGCCCTGTGGACAAACGGCTGCGAACCGCCCACCTCACCCGCGACTCAGGACTCAGCGGCGTCGGCCTCGAGAGCAAGCGCCAGCACCCGCAGCGCAGTGGACGCCTCGGGACCCTCACCGGGCGGTTCCTCCTGACCGGTGAACAGCTGGAACCAGTAGATCGGGCGCGAGGGCCGGCTCGGGTCGAACTGAGCGCCCTCGAAGGCGCAGGCGAACTTCATCGGCGACTCGTTGCGCAGCATGTCGTACCAGACCGTGAAGTCCTCCTTGCGACCGTAGGCGTACGCGGTCAGGCCGTTGGCGTTGGGCTGGTCGACGTTGGTCACCACCCCGGTCGACCCCGGTGCCTCGAAGAAGTAGATGGAGGCGTGCGAGCGGATGCCGTGCGCCAGAGCAGTGCTGGACAACGTGATCACGCGCCAGGACCCGCCCGAGGTGGTGCCGGACTGGCTGCTCAGCACCGTGTAGGTCTCGATGTCGAAGGTCATCAGAGGCATGGCGCATCCCCGGGGGGTCAGGAGACGACCGCCACAGGCCGTCTCGTCCCCCACCTGAGTCGCTCTCCTGCGCACCTGATACCTCAGTCGAGGTGGGCGAACTCCGGCCAGAGCGCCGCCCACGGCCGGTCGGGGTCGCGGCAGATCGCGACCGGCACGCCCTCCTCCTCGTTGTCCACGTTCAGGCCGCTGGCCAGCTCGGCGACCACCCGGCACTCGCCGAAGAACTGCCGTACCGACGGCAGCTGCCCGCCGACCACCAGCACGGTCCGCACGTCCTCTGCCGGCCGGCCTTGATCGGCCAGGGCGTTGTGGCCGCTGAACGGCACCGGCAGGCCCAGCTCAGGCCCGTACCGCGCGATGGCGCCCGCCTCGCCGTAGTTGCTGGTCACCACCGCAGACCGCGCCCGCTCTTCGATCGGCAGCTGCGACCAGACGTCAGCGATCTGCCGGTTGTAGGCAGACCAGCCGATCTGATCGGCCAGCACCACGTTCACCGACGGCAGCGGTGTGGCGACCAGAACCCGTTGCGGCAGTAGGGGTAGCGCGAGCAACGTGGCCACCGCTCCACCGATCATCAACCCAGCGACCACTCGCCTGGAGGGCTCGCGGCCTACCCAGCCGGCGGCCAGCAGCAGCGCCAGAACGCCGATCGGATACGTCATCTGGGCACCGCTGAGGAACGTCAGTGCCACCACCACGGCGAACACGACCACCAGACAGCGCACCGGACGCCAGTCCGGGCGGCGCCACAGCGCCACCAGGCCGAGACCCCACACCGGCACCAGATGCGGCCCCAGCATGACCAGCAGGAACCACCACATCGCCACCCGCACCTCGGCGCCGTTGCCCTGCGCCAGTGCCGCTCCCATCCGCAGCTGCGGCAGGCCGTTCGCCACCTGGAAGGCCAGGTTCGGCGCGGCGACCAGCAGACCGGCCAGCGCCCCCAGCCACAGCCAGCGTGAGGCGAACGCGCTGCGCGGCCCCACCAGGAGCAGCCCCGCCACGATGCCGAGCACGAGCCAGACGATCAGCCAGCGCTCGTAGGTCGCCGCGCCGGCCACCACCCCCGCGGCCACCCACCACCGCGGTCGCCCGAGCACGGCGCGGACGGCGAACCAGCCGACCAGCAGCCACGCCAGCAGGTCGATCGAGGAGGTCAGCAGTACGTGCCCGAGCAGCATCGGCAGCATGGCGAAGCCATGGCTCCACGACGTCAGGGTCTGCGCCCGCGCGCCGCCGCCCAACTCGCGGGACACCTGGGCGATCACCACGACGGCGGCCGCGGCGCAGACTGTGGCCGGGATCCGCAGCGCCCAGGGCTCGTCGGTGACATGTCGGGTGATCGTCCGAGCCAGCCAGGGCACCAGCGGCGGCTGGTCGACATAACCCCACGCCGGGCGGAGCATGCGGAAGTACAGCTCGTCGCGGTGGAAGCCGTACCGGTTCGACATCGCCGTGAGCAGCACCGCGACTGCCACCGCCGCGGCCAGCACCGGCCGGCGAGCGAACGGCGCCGAGCCGACCGCGTGATCGACGGGGCTGCTCATCACTCCATCGTGGCAGGGGCCGCATTACGGCGAGGTTGATGCCTCCCGTGGATCCGTCGACATACGCACCATCACCAGCGAGCGCCTCGTACTGCGGCCCTGGCGTGAGGACGACGCGGACTTCCTGCTCGACCTCCTCAGATCATGCGGACCCGCGCGGAAGCGCTCGACGCCTGGGGCAACGGCTACCCCGAGCGCCTGCACGAGCAGCTGAACCAGCCCATGGACGCCGTCGCCGCCGCGCAGCAGATCGCGCGCGCGGTCGCCGCCAGAGCGTCGTCGTCGACACCCGACCCCGGGCCAGGCTCCGACCCGGTGGCCGCCGAGGCAGTGCGCCGGATCGAGGCCGCAGCTGGTCAGTTACGGCTGAGGACCCTGGCTGCCGACCTGCAGACCGGCGAAGGCCAACTGCGCGAACGGGTCACCGCGCAGGTGGGCTACGGCCCGAAGAGGTTCGCCCGGGTGGTCCGACTGCACGCGGCCCTGGCGGCGCTGCACCACGAACGCGCCGCCCTCGACGACCTGCCCGGGGTGAAGCACTTCGGCGTCTGGTCTCTGGCCGGCGCCGCACAGGCTTGCTTCGGTACCGACGAGTGGCCGGCCGACCGGCGGCGCCCGCAGGCAACCGTCGAGTTCGAGGCAACGACGTGGACGCCGCCGCCGCCGGACTGCTCGCGCCCTGACCCCTTCGCGCCCGCGCCGGTTCGACCTCGCTCGCATATACCCCTAGGGGTATCATTCTCAGATGAGCTCAACCTCACGCACCCCGGATCAGGCGCCGGGATCGCCCATCCAGCTCTTCGAGGCGCCTCCCGAGTTGCGCATCCGGGTGCCTGCGCCGCCGGGGTGGCGCACAGCGTTCGACCGCCGGCGGGCAGTGGCGGCAGCGCTCCTGACCCCGGTGACGGTCCTGCTCTTCGCCGACGCCCCGGCCCCGGGGTCCCTGGACCACCCCGGAGAGTGGATCATCATCGGTGCGCTCGGCGTGCTCGCCGCCCTGATCTGGGCCAGTTTCGTTTCCCGCCGTGACCGCGCCGCCACCATGGCCGCCTCACCCTGCGGCGCGATGGCAGCTCTGTACCCGGTGCTCACCGTGATGGCCCTCGGCGGGCGGCCGCTGACCTTCTTCCCCACCCTGTTCGGCCTTGCGATCCTGGCCTGGGGACTCACCCAGCGAGTCACCGGCGTGGGCGCCTGCCCCTCCTGAACCCTTCCGTCGTCTCCCATTCCTGCATGATCGGCGTCAGATCGCGCTCCTCCCCCACCTGCTGAGGGGAGAGTGCAGCCCGCGGCGATCACCAGCGGCGGCCCCGGTTGATCTCGGCTGAAGTCAGTCCTCGCGGTGGGTCCGCGGGCGGTGGAAGTCGCTCACCTCGTCGAGCACAGCCACCTCCTCGGGCGGCAGCGGGGTGTCCAGGCCGGCCAGCACGTCGCGCAGCTGCTCGGGCCGGTTCGCACCGACGATCGGCGCGCTCACCCACGGCTTGGCCCGCAGCCAGCCGATCGCCGCCTGCGCCGGTGTCAGCCCCACCCGCTCGGCCACCGCGACCAGAGTCTCGATGATCTCCCAGTTGCGATCGCTGAACCGGTTCGCCGCGTTCTCCTCCGCCCGCACGCTCTCCGGCAGCGCCGCACCACGCCGGTACTTGCCGGTGAGCATGCCGCCCGCCAGCGGGCTGTAGGGGATCACCCCGATCCCGTACGCCTGGCACACCTGCGCCAGCTCGGTCTCGAAGTTGCCCCGTACGGGAGCGAGCAGGCTGTACTCCGGCTGGATGGACACGAACGCCTCGAGCTGCTTGGCCTCGGAGGCCCACAGCGCCTGCATCAGCCGCCAGGCGCTGAAGTTGGAACAGCCCAGATAGCGCACTTTGCCCTGACGCACCAGATCGGTGAACGCCGACAGCGTCTCCTCGATCGGCACCAGCGGGTCGATGAAGTGCGCCTGGTACAGGTCGATGTGGTCGACTCCGACACGGCGCAGGCTGTCCTCGCAGGCCTGCATGATCCACCTGCGGGAGAGGCCCTCCCGCTGCCGGAAGGTCCCACGGTGGTCGGCGAACGCCTCCCCCATGGCGGCTCGCACCTTCGTGGCGACGACGAGGTCGCCACGGTTGCCGCGCGCTGCCATCCAGCGGCCGATGATCTCCTCGGAGACCCCGCCGGGGTTGGCCGGCCCGCCCATCGCCGCCGACCAGGCGCTGTAGCAGTCCGCCGTGTCGATGAAGTTGCCGCCGGCCTCGACGTAGGCGTCGAGCACCTCGTACGAGGCCGCCTCGTCGATGGACCAGCCGAACTGCATGGTGCCCAGGCCCACGCGGTACACCACGAGGCCACTCCGGCCGAGCTGAACGTAGGGGTCGATGGACGGCGGCGAGAAGCTCATACCCGCAGTCTCCTCCGGTCCAAGGTCCGCGCGGTGGCGATCGAAGGGCACCGACGTATCTGATGGAGCACTTTCGGCGCGATTCAACCCGCCCAGGCGACACCCGCCCCCATCCTCGCCCCGCCGACCTGTTTCGGCCGGACGGCGACCCTGCACCCGGGGATCGCCAGTAGCCTCGTGAACCAGATCTACGGCACGAACGGCGTCGAGATCACCGGCGCCAGTGGGGACGACGTCATCGTCGGGACCAGTGGGGACGACGTCATCGAGGCCGGCGGGGGCCAGGACTTCCTCTGTGGCGGAGGAGGCTACGACCAGATCTTCGGCGAGGCCAGGCCGGATTGGATCGACGGTGAGGCGGGCCTGACTCGCTGTACGGCGGCACCGGCAACGACGTCATCTACGGCGGTCCGGACATCGACCTGCTCGCCGGTGAGGACAACAACGACATCCTCTTCGGGCAGAAGGGCGACGACGAACTGTGGTGCGGCAGCGGGACGGCGGACGTCGCCGACGGCGGTCAGGGTTGGACTGGCTCGTCGCGATGTCGGCCCCGGAATGCGAGAGCGTCGTCGACGTCCCGTGACCTCGATCGGCCACACCACCGGTGGGCGTTTCCGGACGCTGATCGGCCGGAATCGGCTCTAGGGTCGGCTCACCTGAGTACGAGAGGGGACCTCCGATGGCCGACCCGACCCCACCGTGGGAACCACCTCTGGCAGGCACAGAGGCCCAGCACCTCGTGGGCATGCTCGAACGACTACGCGCCACGTTCCGATGGAAGGCGGACGGGCTCGACCTGACCGGTCTCCGCTTCAGCATCGCATCGTCGTCCCTCACCCTGGGCGGACTGCTCAAGCACCTCGCGCTCGTCGAGGACGACGTGTTCTGCTGGCGCATCGCCGGCGAGCGGCCGGTCACGCGCTTCCTCGCCCCCGAGGGCAGCGACATCTCGCACTGGCAGTTCACCATGGGCGAGGACGAGACCCCCGAGCAGGTCTACGCCCTGTGGGACGCGGCAGTCCAGCGCTCGCGCGAGCGGCTGACCGACCTGATCGAGCGTGGAGCCCTGGACGACCCCGGGAACATCGACTTCCACGGCATCCGGCCGGGTGTGCGCCGCCACGTCTGCGATCTCATCGAGGAGTACGGCCGCCACACCGGCCACGCCGACCTGCTCCGCGAGGCGCTCGACGGCCGCGTGGGCGAAGACCCGCCACCCGGCTGGACCCCGACCACGGCGCCCTGAACCCGCCAGCCTGAGCCGGCCGCTCATCGCGCAACTGCTGGGGCATTCTGTCTAGATAGGTGGTGATCGGCATGCGCTGGCAAGTACAGGAAGCGAAGCAGCGATTCAGCGAACTCCTGCGTCGCGCCCAGAAGGACGGCCCGCAGGCTGTCACCAAGCACGGCCGGGAGGTGGCTTACGTGGTCGATGTCGCCTGGTACCACGAGAAGGCGGGCTTGGCGTTCGACCTGCGACACCACCTGCTCCACGGCCCGGCAACCGACACGTTCGCCGACCTGGTCGACAGCGCCCACGATGAGGAGCCCACGAGCGACCGCGACCCGATCACTGATCTGGTCGAGGAACTCACGATCACCGACAACCAGACCTGACCGTATACCTCCTGGACACTGACGCCGTCTCGGAGTTGCGCCGGCCGCGTCCGGACGCTGCGGTGGTGGACTGGGTCGCCGCGGCGCCGGGCCGCCAGTTCCTGAGCGTGATCGTCGTCGGAGAACTCGCGCGAGGCGTCGAACTCCTGCGCCGCCGAGACCCGCAGCAGTCCCGGGCTCACGCCGACTGGCTTGCCGCACTGGTTCACGACTGCGCTGAGAGCATCCTCCCGGTGACGGTGCAGATCGCCGAGGCCTGGGGGCGCTTGGGCGCGCTACGGCCCAGACCGGCCAGCGACGGTTTGATCGCCGCCACGGCGCAGGTTCACGGCCTGACCCTCGTCACCCGAAACGTCCGCGACTTCGAGGATGCTGGAGTACAGCTCCTGAACCCCTTCTCGCCGTAGGCGGCCGGCATTCACGGAGCGGCCAACCGGTACGCCTGACACACCGGGCCGCGCGACGTCGATCCCGGCCAGCTCAACCCGACCACAGCCAGGCTTCGGCACCCAAGCCCCGGAGCCACCGAGAATCGGTTGGCCCCGCAGGCCCTACGGGAACCCTACGACCTGGACCGGCGTGGGGCTGCTCCTACTCCAGCAGGTGACCGCGCCGGTGGACAGCAGAGCGCAGAAGCTGTCGTGAGATGCAGCGATCTCCTGAACACCGCTGGTCAGACCGCTCACCGGGCCCCATTCACACAGGACGGTCAAAGACCGTGGCGATCGACATGACTCCACTCGTCAGCCCGATGACTTAACCGCTTACCTTGTGCTCGGGCTCTGGCTCGGTGCCGAGCCGGCCGATGTCGAGACCACCGCCGCTCAACCACGTCGGCACCGCAGTCAGGCAGGTGTGAGTTCCGCGTGCCCATGAACCCATGGGTCACCCTGGAGTGCGGACTGCCCGACGGTTCAGTTCCTTCTTGTCGACGTCCCACCACAGTTCAACAGTCTGGATCACCCAGAACGCCCCGAACTCCAGCACCAGCAGCGTTTCGGGGACGATGGCATATGAGACCCGCCCGGCCAGCACGTGCATTCCGATCACCACGGCGAGGGTGGCGGTCAGCACCCCGGCGACCAACCGGTACGCCCAGACGTACCGGACCGCGCCGGGGCGCTCCCCTGAGCTTCGGGCATTGAGCACCGTCACCGCGATCATCCCCGTGAAGAACACACCGGCCGCCACACCATGCCCCCGCCGCTGGAACATCTCCGGCCAGGCCAGGAAGGCAACCGCTCCGACGACGAGCAGCGCCGCACCGATCCCGATGACCACCCTCACCGGTACCGTCCTCGTGCGGATCTCCTTGCGCCCCAGGTAGATCATGATGATCACAACGACGGCGATCGCCACGAGCAGAGCCGCCATGTTGTTTCGGATGCCGGGGGCGATGTCGTAGTCCGCCGTCAGGCCCTCTCCACCGCAGAGCGGTTCGCGCGAGGTCGGGGAAAGCGCCACGGCGAAGGCGGCGAAACCCGCGATGTTCAGGACAACGTCCTCGAGCGGGGTATAGCCGGCATACGCAACCAGACACACTCCGATCGCGCAGACTGCGGCGATGAACACCGCATGCGAGGGCGTGTAGTAGTAGGCACTGATTGAGGTCTGCACACACCCGGCAGTCGCCATGGCGTACCCCACGGACGCCAGCAGGAAGACGCCGAGGACGACGAGGGCGACCCGCAAATATCGATAGGTGCGTAAGGCGGTGCGGTCGGATTCAGAGTCCATGATTCAGGATCCTTCGTCGCGACCGGCCATGACAGGGCCCTCGAGTGTCTCGTTGGCGACATTTCGCGACACCCTGCTGGATTTCAATCATTCCTCCGATACCCGTACATGAGATGACTGGTCTGATCGACGCCGACTCATGGGAATTGAGACAGGCCGGAGAATGATCATCGACATCGTGGGAGGCGATGCCCTATACCTCGCGCTCGGCACTCTTGGCATCGCCGCTTTGGCGGTTTCGTCCAGCCCTTGTGAAATCAGCTCTCCAGTATTCACGTATCGTCCGCAAGCCTCAGGCGGTGGACGTCGACCAAGCGTAGCTATTCAGGTGCTTGGCGTCGCGCCACTGACGTGGCGTGCTTCGAGCTGTTCCCTGGGTGGCCTGGCGCGTCGGCGATCGTCAACGCTCAGGTCCACGGAGGGCGACCGGCAGCTGTTGGAGCGCGTCGGCGTCGGTGAGCAGCCTCGCAGCGACAATGTCTTCGGCGGGGACCCATTCGGGGAACGGGATCTCGATCGTTCGGTGGGCGCCCGATGCGGTGTGCTCCTCGTCGACTGCCGCGAGGCGCTCCGCGGGGAAGCGGTCTGCGACTCGAACCAAGGCTGGCCACAGCCGGCGATGGATGAGTGTGATCTTTCCGTTGACGAGGCGAGTCGCGATCACATCGGGTGAGCTGAGCACGCGGGTGAGCACTGCGAAGACTTCATGGCCGGCCGGGTGTCCCCACCAGCTGCCGCGGATCGGCTCTCCGGCGACATGTTCGGCCAGGCTGGATAGTGGACCGCGGGCAGACTGCAACACCGCGCCCTGTTCACGCACCCATTCAAGAGGCTCCACATCGCCAATCGAAACACGCCGACGCGCCAGAGGCCATCATCACCCCCGATCGAGCCCAGCCATTCGAGTCGCGGATCCGGGAGCTCGAGAGGCCATGGAGACTGTTGGCTACTACTGGACGAACCGGGCATCGCTCGACGAGCTTCTCGCCGCCTGCTGGTCCACGAGTTCAGCCGATAGCGGGCGGCCGGAGAACCGCGGCAGAGCGCCGGAGCGTCGCGATCAGGTCGACGACCACGATCAGCACGATCCCCAGGAGGCTGAGCTTGGCCACCCCGTCGGCGCCCTCGGCCTGGAAGATCGGGCCAGCCGCCAACCACCAGATCAACAGCACGAACCAGGCGAGATTGAGGCCCAGGTGAACGCGCCGGGTGACCCGGCTCCAGCGCCCGGCCAGAAGCACGGCCCCGTAGAGGCCGAAGTGCGCGGCCCACAGCGGCAGCACCCACGGCGCCCGCCAGCGCAGGAACTCCGACTCGAGGGCGAAGGCGTCCAGCACCGGCTGTGGCAGTCCCGGCGCCCACACCGCCAGCCAGGGCATGGCGATCAGCGCGCTCGCACCCACCACCCAGAACCCGAGCGCCATTACCAGCCCAGGACGGTTCACCTGGTCGCGGTCCACCGCCCGCGGCGGGGTCCACGCCTTCACCTCCCCGCGGGGACGGCCCACCGCCCCCGCGATCAACGTGAAGCTGATCAGGACGCCGGGCCACCAGAACGCGCCCAGGCCCCCGCTCAGCCACCACACCGACAGCCGCCCCCACCACGTCCCGGCGCCGTAGGCCCAGTCCTCGACCGGCGCAGGGCCGAACAGCGCAACCGGCAGCGTGATCGCCCATTGAATCAGCACCCCACCCAGCGCCACCCAGGCGAACCGCGGCGCATCCGCCGGGCGGATCACCGTGAACCCGGCCGGCCGGTACCGATCGGCCACCTCGGACGGGCGCCCGAACGCCGTCACCAACTCCATCGCCAACGGGGCGTCGGCGGGCCGGCCGTTGTCGGCGGCTCGCCCGTCCAGGTCCTCGAGCAGGAGCGAGCGCAGCTCAAAGCCCACGTCGTTGCGCTGCCGCCGAGGCAGTTGGCGGACGACGGTGCTCACGTAGCCCTCGATGATCGCTTTCGGGTCCATCTCAGTCCTCCACCTGCAGCAGACGATCCATGACCGACGTCAGCGACCCCCAGGCCATGGTCAGACCCCGGTAGAGCTCGGCCCCGTGATCGCTGAGCTCGTAGTAGCGGCGCGGCGGGCCGTCCTCGATCTGCCAACGCGACGCGAGCAACCCCTGGCCCTCCAGCCGCCGCAGCAGCGGGTAGAGGGTGCCCTCCTCGATCGGCATCCCCCGCTCGGCCAGCGCCTGGCGCAGCGAGTACCCGTACTGCTGCGTCGTCAGTTGCGACAGCACCGCCAGGACCAGCACGCCCTTGCGCAGGTCCTGCTCCAGCTTCCCGAGCTGCTCGCCATGGCCATCTACCATGTTGCCTACACTACATAGATTCACACAGTATGGCTAGACAGCCGTCCGGCGGACGACGTTCGCCCCAGTCCGGCGCCCCAGGGCTGTGCCAGAGTCGTTCCTGGGGAAGGGAATTGAGGGGGTGGCATCGATGATGCCGCGAACACACATCCTGGAAGAGACCAGCAGGGTCCCGATCATCCGCCTGACGGTGGAGCCGACCAGCGCCGTTCCGGGGCGACCGGTTCGCATCGAGTGGCGGGCCGAGGCGGCAGTTCGGGCCTGGCTGTGGGTGGGCGCAGGCACACCGTGGGCGCCGCAGCTGCTGAGCTGGAGCCGCATCGCGCGGCTCGGCGACGACGTGCCGGCCGAGGGCAGCGCCGAACGCACCGCCGAGGCGACGAGCGTCGTCTACCTGGTGGCGCTGGGCGAGGGCGGAGCCTGGAGCGGCGCCTACCAGCCGATCGAGATCACCGAGACAGAGCCGGGGCGTCGTGAGCCGCACGAGTGGAGCCCCCGGCCCGAGTTCCTGCCCCGCATGGAGCAGGGGCCGGACGGCGCCTGGCCGGCGATCGGGACAATTCCGGCCGGCTGCCACTCCTGGGGGTCAGGCAGCCCCGGCGCCTCGGTGAGCGCGACGCCGGAGGTCATCTTCACCGACGAGCAGAGCATGGTGACCTGGAGCGTCGCCAACGCGACCGGGGCCACGATGAACGAGTCCGCCCACACGACGACCCTCGTTCCGGGGGGTGTCAGCGGCACCACATACGACGGCGGAAACTGGGGTGCCGGCGCAACGCCGACGTGCGGAGCCCCGATGAGCGGCTCCTGGCCGGTCTCCGGTCAGACCTCCGGGCACTGCCGCCGTCACTACGTGGTCGCCGCCTGCACCGCCCCGGGGCAGCCGTCCGCTGCGGACGACGCCTGGCTCGACGTGCTGGGGGTACCCGCGTTCACCGGCGCCGCAACACCCGCCCGGGTCAAGGAGATCCGCAGCGCGGTCAAGGCGATCGACCTTGCCCTGCGCCAGGGAGCCGTGATCAACGATCCTGCCTTGAGCACGTCGGTCGACGCGTTCGCCACCGGGCGGATCGACCGGAAGCAGTTCTGGTACCGACTCCTGGCCGAGGTGGAGAACCTGAATCAGGACACGTTCACCTGCCAGGACGTCGCCGACGCCAACTGGGGCGGCGGGCACTGGAGCGACTACAGCAATCAGATCCTGCTGGACTGGTCGCCAAGTCACTCCCCCGCACTCGCTTACGTGATCGCCCACGAGCTGATCCACAAGTGCGGCTTCAACTCCACTTTGCTGAAGTGGTATTCGCACTCCGCCATCGAGACCATGTGCCACGCAGTGTCGTCGTCGGTGGCCCCGTGATCCAGTGATCACTGGTCGTCGGAATCACCCTACAGACCACAACACCGAAATCGGCAGCCCGACGATGCTGGTGCTGTACGGAATCGGGCGAGGGCCGGTGTGAAACACGACGCCGGCGGCGAACCGGCTTCCGAGCGATTGCTCCAGCCACGCCAGGTGCCGGGCGGCGTCCAGGCCGGGCGCGGCATCGGCCTTGATCTCGATGCCGATCACCCGGCCATCGGCCAGTTCGATGACGAGATCCACTTCGTGGCGACCGTTTCGGCAGGCGAACCAACCGGTTCAGCCGGTCAGAGACCCACCGATCGTGTTTGGGCACACGCCCGAAAATCGCATCATCACGGTCAGAGGCGCCGGCGCTCCGAGAAGTAGGCGGTCGCATGGGCCAGCAGGCCCAGCCCCCACGTGATGGTGATCCAGTACGCCTCGTTCACGCCGTCACCGAGCGCGATGTCCTGCAGCCACACGAACGCATTGACCACAGCGAAGACCACGGCGTGCGTCATCAGGACCTCGCGTGCCGTCGTCTCGATCTTCGGCGCTGCGCGCATCCGCAGCGTCAGCACCACGGCGCCCACCAGCGCCACCAGACCGGCGGCGGCCAAGCCGAACCCCCACGCGAGGTGGACGTCCCCGACCCGCCAGGACAGCTCACCACCCAGCCCCACATACTCCTCATCCGGACCGAGCAGCAGGAACAGGCCGAGGAACGCGGCGAAGGCGCCCCCGATCCACAGCACCCACCGGGCGATCCGGGAACCGATTCCGTATCCAGCGACAGTCGTTCGACCGCCGTCCAGCCGTGTCGTCACTTTGACGGACATGTCACACGCTCCTTCGGTGCCACACCTCCAGTCCACGCCGTCGACGCCGGCCCTACCAGGCGCGAAGGTCGCCGACCCTGCTCGGGTATCGGGCTGACGGAGGTCGGGCCTATCTGCGTCGGGTGAAGCTGACGGTCTTCTTGCCGCCCGCGTCGGTGGTGATCACGTGGTCGTATCTCGGATCATGCATCCGTCGATGGTGGAACCAGCAGCCGGGCACGGCATGCTTCACGCCGGTGGTCCCACCTTCGGACCAGGGGTGTTCGTGGTGCAGTTCGGTCCACGCGAAGGGTCGGTCGCAGCCCTCGGCGGCACAGGCGTCGTACACGGTGGCCAGGGCGACGCGTTGGGCTTCGGTGAACAGCCACGAGGCGCGACCCAGATCTAGTGCAAGCGAGGCCTTCCCGAGCACCGCGGGCACGATCCCCGCGCCGCAGGCCAGCCTACGAGCCTCGCTCGCGGACAGGTCGATCCCGGTGTCGACCTTCGCCGCGCCAAGCTCAGCCAGCAGCCGCTCCCAGGACATGGTGATCACCACGGTCGCAGCGACCTTGCCCGAGAGCCGGTCGGTGGGCAGACGCTCCAGAATCTCGGTGAACGCCAACCCCTGGGCATGCGCCCAATCGGTCCCGGTCGCCTTCCCGTCCACCCCACCACGCTCATCCGGAGTCATCCGCCGCGGCGCCGTCAACTGCTCCAAGACCTTGCGCAGGATGGAGGCCGCCAACGTGGGGACAGTGAAGTGACCACTCGAGGTCCCGTCACCGTTGTCATGCATCGTGAATCTCGCCGCAGCTCGCGCGCGTTCTTCCTCATTGCGCAGCGTCTTGTCCTCGTGGGCGTCGGCCTCGGCTTCCGGCCGGTCCAACGCATCCAACGCCCGGCGCGCGGCACGGCGCAGCTTGGCGGGGTCGACCCTCTTCGCCGTCTCCACCAGATCGGCCTCGACCTGGGCCCGCTCAGCCACGGTCAGGTCGGCGGGCAGGTCACGGACCGCCTTGGCGATCACCGTCGCGTGCTCGGCCGACACCTCCCCGCCCGCGAGCGCCTCGCGGGTCGCGGACAGTCCGCGGTCCAGGTCACGAGCCAACCCGACCTCCCGCGCCGCCGCAGCGCCGTCCGCCTTGGTGGCCTTCGCCAACCACGCCGCGGTCGCGCTCATCCCCGACCCCTCACCCACCCCCGCCGCATCCACCGCCGCCACAGCAGCCAGCCGAGCGGCATCCACCCGGCGAGCCAACCGCTCGATCGCCGTCACATCCGCACCAGTGACCGCGACCGTGGGAACGCTCAAGCACGCCTGCAACGCGGACACCGCGTCCACCGCAGCACCGATCCGCCCCGCCACCGTCCACGGTGAGTCCGAGCCAGCTTCGAACAGTTCCGCGACCATGCACCGATTCTATTCGGACATCAGTTCGAGTCAAGCAGGAATTCGGCCTTGTGGATAACTTCCCGAGCCAGGCCAGACTTGCGGAACGGCAATGGAATCAACGAGTTACGTCGTCGGAACAGGTCAGAGCCCACCCGCGTCAGTGACGTCGCCGGTCCTACGACGGGCGGACGTGGAGCTCGTCGAGGAACTCCAGGGCCTCGGACATCGCGGCGTCCGCCTGGTCGGCACGACGCACCGCGCCCTGAAGGATCTTCAAGGCCAGGGTCGAGTCTCCCTTGCTGTCGGCGAGGACGACGGCGTTGAGCAGGCTCTCCCGCAGCGGCGACACCTCCCCCAGGGGCTGCGCCACCCCGTCACGCATGATCCGGATCCAGTTCCCAGCGGGGTCGATCAGGCTGAACCCGGACAGGCCACCGGCGTTCTTGCCCGGCCTCGGGCGAGTGATCCGGGGGTAGCCCGACACGGGCAGGCTCCCGTAGCGGACCCGCAGGCCGGCGGCCAAGGCCTCGAACAAGGGCTCGGTGTCGGCAACCACCACTCCACACGTGCTGTGCGACTCCTCGGCGCGGTGCCCCTCCAGCCCGTAGTAGTGCAGCGGAAAGCCGTGGCCCTCAAGGGCTACGTAGGGGGTTCGGCCGCACCTGTCGATTCCTGACCGTGAAGCCGAGCGCCAGGAAGAAGTCGATAATCGGATCGATGTCCGCACAGGGAAGCATGGGGATGACCTGGGGAGGCATGGCTTCAGTCTGCGGCGTCACCGACGAGGTGAACGGACTCGGGCCGCCACCCCACGCCCCTGCCTCGCGCCTACACCCGAACGACGACCAGGCCGGCCAGGCCCTCCAGAACGTCGAAGGCGTCGTCCTGCGTGACCACCGGGAGGCCCCTCGACGCCGCGGTGGCCGCGATCCATAGATCGTTCACGTTGGCACGCCGGCCCGACGCCACCAGCTGAACCCGCATCTGCGCCCAGGTGATCGCGGCAGCAGCATCGACCGGAAGCAGTTCGACGTCGCCGACCGAGTCCAGTGTGATCATGCGACGGGCTCGATTCTCGACGTCCTGGGCGGCAAGCACTCCGGCGTGGAGTTCGGCAAGGGTCACCACCGACATCGCGCTTTCCTCGGGCAACTGCGCGATATCGAGAGCTCGGCCGGACTCCGCAGCGATGAACACACTCGTATCGAGCACGCCCCGCTCGGTCACGACACGGGACCGAGGTCGTCAGTGGTGTCTCCGGCCAGCTCAGCCAGATCGTCACGCAACCCCGGATCGGCCTGCGCCACACCCAACCGCCGCACCAACTCGGCGCGGTCGATCCACCGCCGCCGTTGAGGTTGGATCGGCAGCAATCGCGCCACCCCGCGCCCGTTCACGGTGATCACAACGTCCTCACCGGCAGCCACCCGGCGCAGTACCTCAGCGGTGCTGTTGCGCAGTTCTCGCGACGGAACCTCAGACATGCTACGAACGTAGCACATCTGTAGCTTTCTCAAAGATGGCTGCCCGTCGCCGCTGGCGGTCACCGGCGCGGGCAGGCCCGGCAGGAGATCTTCAAGATCCCCTCTACCCCGGCCGTTCCTCGGCCCCGAATGGTCGCTGGAGCGGAGCATCGCAGTCCTGGCTCGCGGCGGATGGATGATGCGGCAGCCCGCTCCTTCATAGCCAGAGCGACACCCGTTCACGCGTCGGCGGAATCCGGCCAATGGCCCGGCGGCGCCAGACGATGAGCCGCGCAGTAGCCGCGTTGGCCAGGCAGAAGTAGACCGGGAAGAGCAGCAGCGCCGGGTCGGTCGAGGTGACAACCAGGGCGGCCAGGGCGGCCAGCAACCCCGACAGGCCGGCCGCGGCATAGGTGCTGGCGGTCTCGGAATGGGGTTCGCGCCAGATCTTGGGGACGATCGCCACCAGGCCCGCGCCATCGGCCAGAGCGGCGCAGGCGGTGGCTGCGATCGGCTCGTCGAGGACCAGCCAGCCCACGATCCCGACCCCGGCCACGGACAGCAGGACGGCGTTGCCCACCGTGATCCCGCCGACGCCGGCGCGAACGGAGAACCCGAGCACGGTCACCGTGGTCACTGCCTGCACGCCGAGCACGACCAGGCTCCAGCGGCCGCCGGCGGCGCCGTGGGCCACCGCCGCCAGGAGGGCGATCGCGCTCCAGACCAGCCAGCTGCCGCGGTGCGGGACCGTGGCCCCACGCCGGATCCCGTTCAGATAGGCGAAGGTCCCGACGACCGACAACCCCGCCCCGCCGATCGCTACGGCAGCGGCCACAGTGATCGAGACGGAGGCGGGGTGCATGGTCGGCTGCCGGTAGCTCAGGGGGTGAGCAGCAGGCTGTCGCCGACCACGTGCGAGCCGTCGAACGGTGCGGCCGCATTGCCGATCAGGCGGGCCTGGGGCTCGACGATGTTGCCGACCCGGCCGGCGGTCGCGCCGGCCGGCACGGTGAACGCGAAGATGTTCAGCCCGGGGTTCGGCCAGTTCGCGTCACCGAAGACGCCGGTGACGTTCTCGGTGTCGAGCAGGCTCGGGTCGGTGGTGTCGGTCAGGGTGAGCCTGACCTTGTACTGGCCACCCGTGCCGTGCAGTGCGGCGCCGACCTCGGCCCGGACCTGGAAGTCGATGGCCGTGCCGGCCGCGAAGTCCTGGTCGTTGGTCTCGACGGCGAGCAGGTTCACATCGTTGGGTGCTACGGACATGACGATCTCTCTCTCGTTGAGGGTGCGTTCCTCTGACACTCCTGAGCATCAGCGGCACCGGCTAACAGGGCGCTAACAACAACACGGCGCCCGTTCTGCCACCCTGTGGGAGGAGATCGACGCATGCCGACAGGGGGTTGCCATGCACGGACGCAGGGGCTCGGCGTGGGAGCCCGACCTGCTCAGCCGGTCGGTCGATGCCGACCGGATCCTCGACATCGCGTTCGTGCCGATGCCCGTGAGCCTGCGCAACGAGCTGATCAGTCGCACCTACGGCGATCTGGCGCAAGCCATGGCGGCCCTGTTGGGAACCGGTGACGCCACCTGGGCGGCCTTCGGCCAGTGGGCCAGCCACACCGTCGGCGGCTACCTCAGCCTGCCGGTCCCGGTGCTCGGAGCCCTGATCACGAAGGCTTTTGCGGACGGCAACCGGGACGTCTTCGCCGACATCGGCCGGGGTCACGCCGTCTTCCTGGAAACCATCGGGGCAGCAGCGTCGGCCGGCGAGGATTTGGCCCCGGCCTGGGAGCGCTGCGAGAACGCGTTGCGCAAGAAGCTGTTCCGCCCACCCGGCGACCCCGGCGGTGGCACCGAGCGCGAGTTCTGGGTCTCCTTGACCGACCCCCGGTCACGACCAGCCGGTCCGCACCACAACCAGCTGCTGGTGCTCGGGTTCCGCGCCTACTACCGGGCGCTCGAGGAGCCGCCCGGTGAGCAGCGCTCCCAGCACATCCTGACCGGGAACTGCCTGCTGGCCCTGCACGAGCAACGCCTGTTGTCCCTGGCCATCAGCGTGGGTTTGCGGTCCTGGCTGCGCACCCTGACCACACCCTGGGCAACGCTGGAAACCCGCTACCACTGGCGCCATCGTGACCCAGGGCCGCTGCGCCTGCGCCTGGAGGATGCCTGGATCGGCGTGGCCACCCGGCTGCTGATCGGCGTGGACCTGCCCACAGGACTGGTCAAGACCGGGAAACCCGTTCCACGCGGGGTCAAACCCCTTGTCGTACAACGTGTTCCGATCGAAGAGGGCGACGGGCGTCACCACATCGAGGATCTGAGCGACGAGGCCCTGCTCGGCAAGCTGTTCACCCACCTCGGCGTGGACGGTGGGCGGGCCCGCTGCTGGAACGACCTGCGCGATCGGATGGCCTACATCTCCGCCCTGTTCGCCGAGCACCAGCGGGCCACGTGGTGGTTCGACGAGACGGGCGCCGTCGTCCGGGTGCCGCCCCGGCCGGGACTCGACGGCGCCCTCCAGAGTCAGCTCGGCCTGCTGGCCGCCTCCAGTCCGCTCGAGGGTTCCGCACCGGAGCGGGGCGAGGTCGCCAGCCCGCTCACCGACGATCAGCTCGACGTGCTGCGCACCCAGCCCACCCACCTACCCCTGGAGGGTCCCGAGGAGGTGCCCCTCGAGGACGTCGCCGACGACGCGAACGCCGCGAGGATCCACCTCATCCGCGAGGATGTCGAACAGCGTCGCCGTCAGGCCGTCCAGCCCGGTGACCTGCTGGACCCGGCCACGTGCACCCGAGCCCGGCAGGTGTTCGGCCGGTGGTCGACGGTGTGGTTCATGGCCCTGGTGTTCCGCTCCCTGCCGGACAGCTACGCGGCCGCCGCCGGGGTGCACGTGCTGGGGCGGGTGTCCGACCTGGCCACCGATCCGTTCCGCCGGGCCGGGGAGACCGCCTTCTTCGTGATCGACCTGTTGGGCTCCGAGAAGGGCTGGACCGAGGGGGTCATGCAACCTGACGGCGGCGCCCTGCAGTCGGTGCGGGGCGTCCGGGCGATGCACGCGTTGATGGCCGACCGGCTGCTCAACCACGAGTGGGACAGCGCCGTCTACGGCGTCCCGTTCAACCAGGAGGACGTGATCGGGACGGCGCTCAGCTTCTCGACCTCGACGCTGGAGATGCTCGACGAGCTCGGCATCGACCTGGACGAGCAGACCCGCGACGCCGTCGTCCGGTTCTGGCTCGGCATCGGGTTCCTGCTCGGCGCACCGCACGACGCCCTGACGGTGCCGGGGACCGAGGGCGCACGCCGACCCCTCGACCACCGCGAGGCCCGCGCCCTGTCGCTGGCGATCCGACGTCGTCAGCACGCCCGTTCCCTGGACGGCGTCCGGCTGTGCGAGGCGCTGATCGAGGGCGTGGCCGACGGGTTCCCGCGCGGGTTCTCCTGGTTGGCGCCCGGCCTGATGCAGGTGCTCGGCGAACCCCGCGCGACGGCGTTGCTGCTGACCGGAACCGGGGAGGGCCGCACCGGGGCCCGGCTGATCGCCGCCGTCCTGGGTGGGCTACTGCGGATCCGCCCGCTCCGGCCGCTGACCCGCACCATGATCCAGGCGATCGGGCAGCGTTGGGTCCGCCCTTTCCTCGCACAGGGCCGAACCCGGCCCTACCGTCGTCCGCTGTCACCGGACGACGTCACGAGGCTGGAGAGCGCCGCGCGGGCACCTGATCGATGGCCCGAAGGCTGCGCAGGGCGCCGGGCCCACGCAGCACCACTTGACCCAGCCGGCCCACCGCCGGTTGCACGGCGAGGAGGTCGACCCCGTCGGCTCGCTCGCATCTCTCGGATCTCTCGGATCGCTCGGCGCTGATGAGCGACACACATGTTGACGGCGCCGTCGGGGCCCGTGCCCCCGGCGGCGCCGTCGTGCTCGCGGCCTACTTGCTGGCGCCGTGGCCGAGCCCCTTGACCGCACCCCCGACGACACCGCCCCAGACTCCCATGTTCAGGGCCCCCCAGCAGGCTCCGATCGCGCCGAGACCGGGACCACCGAGCGCACCGCCGACAGCACCGCCGAGCGCGGCTCCGATGCCGGCTCCGTAGCCGGCGCCGTCGACCGCTCCGTCGGCCGCAGCACCCCAGTCGACGTCGGGAATCGTGAGCAGGAACTGGGCGTCGGGCGGGGCCTCGGCGGCGGAGGCCTGCTGCTCCGCGGCGTGCCGGATCACCTTCAGGACGGTGAGGAAGACCGGGCCGGACACGTGATCCAGCAGCCCGTCGATCTCCTTGACGATCGTCTGCGGGGAGGGCCGGGGCTCCGCGTGCGCCTTGGTCAGGAGGCTGCGGAGCGCCTTCTGCTCCTCTGGGGTGATCAGGCCCTTGGTCACGAGGTCGGTCAGCGGACCGGTCGGCACAGGCCGGCCCGGGCCCGGGAACGGGCCGGGCCAGATCGGAGGTGTGGGCAGCGTGGTGAGCGCCGTGTCCAACACCTGGCTCATCTGGGCGGGATCGAACGTGGTCATGTCTTCTCCATGGGTGTGAGTCGGTGTCTCCCGCTGCTGCAGCGGGTTTCGATGACGAACACCACTGTGGACTCGGCCGGCTAACAGAGCGCTAACCGTCACCGGACGACGTCACGAGGCCGGCCGGAAAGGCTGCGCAGGGCACCGAGTCCACGCAGGACCATCTGATCCAGCCGGTCGGCCGCCGGATGGACGATGACACCGGCGAACTCGTCGGTGAGCTCGGCGCTGATGAGCGCCAACTCCTCCAGACGCTCCTGATCGTCGCCCCTCATCGGGTACGGGGGGCCGACCAGCTCGAGCTCGGCGAGCAACCGGGCCGCGGCCACCGGCTCACCCATCCCGTCGAGCAGCAGTGCCACCTCGTGACCGACGCGGGCGAGTTGCCCGGCGGAGCGGCAGCGGATCCACAGCTCGGTCACCTCGCCGACCAGGTCACGGGCCTGGGTCAGCCGGCCCTGCCGGCGCAGCGCCGTCACCAGCCCGGTCAGCGCCATCCCCTTGACCCACCGGTTGTCGACCGTGCCGGCCAGCCGCGCGGCCGCCGAGAACGCCCGGGCGGCGCGGCGGGGATCGGTATACAGGCAGGCCGAGCCGACCCCGACCCCGGCCCAGCTGACCGACGTCGGGTTGCCGGTGGTCCGAGCCAGCGTCACAGCCTGCTCCGCGGTCCCGGCGGCCTCGGCATCCAAGCCCAGCTGGGCCAGCCCCATGGCTGCGACCACCAGGTTGTCGGCGTGGTGGCGGGCGTCGGCCCGCTCGATGGACTCCCCGAGCAGCCGCATCAGCAGGGCGCCGGCCTCGCCGAGGCGCTGTTCCTCGACCGCGAGGTTGAACCGGGCCTTGAGCGCCGCCAGCGGCAGCGGGCGACCCCGGCCGGCAGCAGCCGCCTCGGCCTGATCGGCGAGGTAGGCACTGCGTACCGGCTGGCCCCGAGCCCAGGCTGCCAGGGCCGCCTCGCCCAGCAGGAGGTCGTGGTCGGCGACCTGGTCGGCGCCGGGCAGCGCGAGGGTGTCCTCCAGCCAGTGGTAGCGCCCGAACTGCTGGCGGAAGAACGTGTACTCCCACAGCGCCAGGTTGAACGCCGCGGACTCCGCCACGGCCTGCTGGGCGATCAGCCAGTGGTGGGCGGCCGGCAGCTGGTCGGCGGCCCGGCCCAACCGGGCCACGGCCAGGTCCTCGCCGGGCCCGACCAGGTCGCCGGCCAGGCTCTTGACCAGGGCGACCTGTGCGGTGGCGTGCGCCCGGGTCAGCCGGTCGAGCCGGCCGTGGGCCCGCAACCGTTCCTGGGCATGGGTTCTGACGACGTTCAGCTGCCGCCAGCCGGCCTGTGTCCCGGCGCCGGCCGGCGCAGCAGGCCACCTGCCGCCAGCCGCAGCAGCGCCTGCTCGATCTCGGCCGGCGATCGCCCGGTGAGCTCGGCGACGTCCTCGACCAGGAACCTGCCGGGCAGCACCCCGAGGGTGTCGAACAGCTCGCGGTCGGCCTCCGCCAGCAGCTCGAGCGACCAGTCCAGCGCGACTCCCAGGCGGTGGTGCCGGCTGTCGTGCTGCCCATGCCCGGTCGCCGAATCCAGGGAGTGGGTCAGCACGCTCACCAGGTGGGCAGCCGACGTCGAGCCGAGCGCCGGCGCCGCGAGTTCGATCGACAGCGGCAGGCGGTCGAGCCGATCGACCAGCCGCACCAGCTCCGCGCTCGTCGTTGCCGCGCAGGTGGCCCCCCGCACGCTGCCTGAGCAGCTGCAACGCGCCGTCGATCGGCAGCGGTTCGAGCGGGTAGGCGGTCTCGGAGGGGCAGGCCAACGACTGCCTGCTGGTCACCAGCACGGTCAGTCGGGGGCAGGCGGCGAGCAGCTCCTCGGCCAGATCGGCCACCGATTCGAGCGCGTGCTCGCAGTTGTCGAGCACCAGCAGCGTCTCGTTTCGGCTGAAGGCTGCCGCCAGCTCCCGGCTGGCGTCCGGCTGCCCGAGCCTGATGCCGGTCAGGTTGGCCAGCTCGGCGACGACGGCGTCGGCAGGGACCGGTACCAGGTCGAGCCACAGCACGCGGGTGCCCACCGCCGCCCGGGCCAGGTGCGCGGCCAGTCGGCTCTTGCCGACCCCGGGCGGCCCGACCACGCTGACCAGCCGCTCCCGATCGAGCAGCAGCGACAGCGCCGCGACGTCCGCGACCCGGTCGACGAAGCTCCCCGGCAGAGTGGGCACCCCGCCCGCGCCGGGCGAGCCGCCGCTCACCCGCACCGATTCCGCGGCCCCCGGGTCGTCGTCGGCACGATCACGATCGAGATGGGGCGCCTGGTTCAGGATGTCGCTCTCCAGGGCGCGCAGCCCCGGCCAGGGCTCGATGCCCAGGTCCTCGCGCAGGCGCTCGGCGGCTCGCCGGGCCGTGTGCAGTGCTTCGGCCTGGCGTCCGGTCCGGTACAGCGCCAGCATCAGGTGCTCCCACCGGCGCTCGCGGTAGGGCTCGGCCTCGACCAGCGCCGTGGCCCAGGTGGCCGCGCTGTCGGGTTGACCGCCGGCGAGCAGTGCCGACACCAGCAGCTCCTCGGCGTGCTTGCGCTGCTCCTCGAGGTGCGCGGCGTGGGCCTTCACCCGCGGCGACTCGTCGTAGGGGGCGAAGGCGGCGCCGCGCCACAGCTCCAGCGCGGGTCTCAGCAGCGCAACGGCTCGTCGCGGGTCGGCCTCGATGGAGGAGCCCGCCTGGTCGAGCATCCGCTCGAACTGCAGGTGGTCGAGCTGCTCTTCCCCCAGCGCGAGCCGGTAGGCCCCACCACTGTGCACCACGATGCGATCGCCTGCACCGAGGCGTTCGCGCAGCCTGGTCAGCACCACCCGCAGGGCCGTGCGGGCCGACGGCGGGGGGCTGTCGTCCCACAGCTCGTCGAGCAGGGCGCCGGTGCTCACCGGGTGGGGGTGGGCGGCTGCCATCACCGCGAGGACCAGCCCCTGTTGACCGCGGACGGCGTTCAGCCCACCCGAGGTGCGCACGGCGACCGGACCGAGCACCGTGACGCCCAGCGCCTGCGCCGATACGCCCATCCGCACCCACCGACCCCGAGAGTTGTTCCTCAGGAAGAGCCTGAGGACGGCGGGTTGATACGCGGGTTCGCCTGACCCAGCCGCGGGCTGGGCAGGCGTCCCGCGGGCGTCAGGTCTTGTAGAGCACGTGGAAGTCCGACGCCGTGACCGTGCCGCCGCCGGTGACCCGCACGGTCAGCGTGTTGTTGGCTCCGCATGATCATCGCCTTCATCGCTGTCGTGGCAGCGCCCTGGGTCGGCCTGTCGATGGCTCAGGCCCTCACAAGTGGCACGTCGACGGAGATGATCCTCGCTGGAGCCATACTCGCCGCCCTGGCACCGTTGGCCCTTCAGACCCACAGATCTTGCGTGCCCTACCTTCCGCTGCGGTCAGCTGCAGGAAGTTGATCCAGAGTCGGTGAAGGTCTTGCCGGGTTCGGGCACGAACTTCCAGGAGTATGACCCGGTGCTGAGGGTCAGGAACAGGACGCCATAAGTGTCGGCGTTCGACGCCTGAGTGTAGGCGCCGGGCGTCAACGCATAGTGGTTCTTCCCGCCGGTACCCACGACGAACTGCCGGATGCCGCGGCCGGGCGCTGCTGACCCGTCCGGAGCGCGTTCCGCGAATCGCTCGTAATCGTGGTCGTGTCCGGACAGAACCACCTCGGCCCTGTTGTCGTACAAGGCCTGGTACAGCGGGCCGACGCTGGAGTGCTCGCCGTGCTCACCATCACTCCATCGGGGGTGGTGCCAATACGCTGCTGTGCACGTCTGCGAATGTGAGGCGAGGTCAGCCCGTAGCCACTTCTCTTGTGCGGAACCGGATCCGCACCCGCCGACCTCACTGCAGTTCGAATTCAGAACCACGATGTGCCAAGCGCCGAGGTCGTAACTGTAGTAGCCCTTGGCTGGGTCGCCCGCTGCGGCGCCGAAGTACGAGAAGTAGCCGCTCGCGCCGGGAGTGAGGTACTCATGATTCCCGACCGCCGGCTTCGTGATGGACTTCATGCGGCCCCATGATGGGTGGTACGAGGCCAGGAACTTATCCAGGCTGGCATCCTCGTACTGGTTGTCGCCGAGCACGGCAACTGCATCGGCCCCATGCTGTAGGACAAGGTCGGAGGTTGCCTTCTGACGGCAGTTCGTGGCTGTTCCCGCACCCGCATTGAAGTTACCCGTACTCGGATCGCACGCGATGTCTCCCACGGCCGCCAGCACGGCATCCGAGGGGCTCCCCGACACGATAGGACTGGGCGAGGTAGTCGGACTGGGCGAGGTAGTCGGACTGGGCGAGGTAGTCGGACTGGGCGAGGGTAGTCGGACTCGGCGACACGGTGGGACTTGACGTCGTCGTGGCACTCGGCGACCCGGTTGGCATGAGCGACGGGGACGATTGCGGAAGCTCTTGGTGCAGGACATCGATGTACGCGCCGTGACCAGAGGCGCTGGCCCACTGGCTGGCCGGTTCCACTGCTGTGCCCTCGCCCCATTCGTTGTACGTGGTGACCAGCTGGAACGGCTCACCCGAGGCGGCCATCGCTCGAACGTCGGTGCGGAATCGGGATAGGTCACGGCTGAGGCGCTCGGACGAGTTCTTCAGCCAGAATCCCGGGGAAACCGCGAACGAGTGCCCCGCCTGGCGGTCGCGAGCCACTGCGGGACTGTACTGGTGCCAACCGCTCGGCTGGCTGGCACACGTCTTGTAGCCGGAGAACACCTTCAGCACAACGTGGAAGCCGCTGGTGTCGGCCGCCTTCCATCGATCGGCCATTCCACAACTGTCGGCCCCATCGGCGTAGACGAAGATCAGCGCCTTCCCGCCCACCCGCGCGAACGCCGCGTCGGCCGTGAAGTTGGAGCGGATGTGCGCGAGGTCTGTGGTGATCTTCGCCGAGGTGGGGTTGCCCTGCCCTTCAGCTTCGTAGTAGAGCGACCAGCGGAAGCCAGTGCCGGCGGCCTGGCGCAGGAGCAGCGGGATGCGTAGGTCCTCCTTGCTGCCCACCCCCCACCAGGACGCGATCCCGGCGCTCATTCCGGCGTACTTGAGCTCCGAGATCTGGCGGTTGACCTGAGCGGCCTCGGCGCCGTAGTAACCGGCCGTCGGAGTGTAGTTCGTATACGGGTACACCCCACCCTGTTTCCACGCCTCCGGGAACCAGGGGTAGTAGAACGCGGCGCGCACCGGAAACGTGAGGTCTCCGCCCGGGGAGATTGAGCTGGCAGTCGTCGAGGGCGACTCGGTGGAGGACGGACTCGACGTCGGAGGGCTTGGGGTCGGGGTGGAGTCACTGGTGTTCGGCGCCTCGTCAGGCTGCACCTCGAGCAACAGACGCGGCGGGGTCGCCGTCTCACGGGAGGCAAAGGACTGTGCGGTCGACCCAGTAGTCCACACGGCGAACGAGACCTTCCCGCCCACCTTGGTGGCTCGGGTCACGTCGACCGAGGCCCACGAACCCGCTCTGATCCCATTGAGGGCGGCGATCGCCGGACCTGGCTGGGGCGCGCTGGCCCAGGTCACAGTGCCCTCCGACCATTCCGAGGGCACCGACGACACAAGCGTGCCCTGCCGGGTCCCGCTTCGGGGGAGCAGCGTCAGCGTCGCCGACACCAGCGTGCCGTTGACGTTCGACAGGTCAAAGGTGACCAAGGTGCGCACCACCGCGGGTGAGCCGTCGACCCGAAGATGCTGCGAGCTGCCGGACGTCTGCGTGGGAGCCCCGGACGTCACGTAGGCGTCGGCGGAGGCTTGCACCGTGGCCTGCGCAGCCTCAGACGTCGGAGCCATACCCAGCGTGACGATTGGGAAACCGATGGCGACAATCAGCAGCAGAATCGGTAAGCGCCGCCGCCGCCGCCGTGACCGTCGTGCGGCGGACCGGCCGGGGTCACTCACCGGGCTTCCAGAGCGGCATACGGCGCCCTACGATCTGCGCCGAGAAACCGTCGGCAACGACACTCGGTCGAGCGACCGCGCGTCGGTTTGTTCGATCGCGATACCCAGGTGTGATGCGCCGCATGGTTCCAGCATGCAGGGGACGACGTCAAGACAACCTTCAGCGGGGCGTCAGCCAACGTCAAGAAACGGTCAAGAAACGACTCTTGGCGGTGCCGATGACCCGTCCAACCGTTCAGCTCAGCGGCAGGTGGCACTTCCGGCGTCGGTGAAGGTACCGCCCACCGGGACGAACTGCCAGTCATAGGCGCCTGCGCGCAGTGTGAGCTTGAGATAGCCATAGGTATTCGCATTTCGCGACTCGCTGTTGGCGGCAGTTGTGACGAACGAGGTGTGATTGGCCCCGCCGGTTCCGACGACGAACGAGCGGACTCCATTCGGGTCCAGCACGCCGTTCGAGTCCATCGGGGCGAACCGCTCATAGGTATGGTCGTGGCCCGCGAGTACCAGTTCCGCCTTGGCCGCCACCAGGTCCGCCACGAACGCCTTGGCATTCTGGCTGGCGCGGCCTCCCGAGGACCAGAGAGGGATGTGATAGTAAGCGACCGTGCAGACCGCAGGATGCGCGGCGAGGTCCGCCTTGAGCCACGACTCCTGGGGGCTGCCCGTGCCGCACCCGCCCACCTTCTCGCACTGGGTGTTGAGCACGACCACATGCCAGCTGCCGAGATCGTAGCTGTAGTACCCCTTCGCCGGGTCCCCCGCCAGCGCGCCGTAGTACGTGTAGTAGCCCGACGCTTGGCCCGTCGCGTCGCAGTCCGTCGCTGGGGTGGTCGTGCTGCTCGCGATGTACTCGTGGTTGCCGATGGCCGGGCGGGTGATGTTCTTGAACCGTCCCCAAGTGGGGTCGTACGAGGCGTTGAAGGCTGCGAGTCCACCGCACTCGTACTGGATGTCGCCCAGCGCCGCGATCGTCGTGATCGAGCGGTCGGCCAGGATCGCATCGGAGACGGCCTTCATCGCGCACTCGCCTCCCTTGCCCAACCCGCCGTTGTAGTTCGACTTCAGCGGGTCACAGGCGATGTCTCCGGCTGCCGCGAGCACCGGGGCACCGACACTGGGAGAGGGCGAGGGGGACGGGGAGGGTTCTGGACCGGTCGCTGTGATGCCGTCGTACACCAGGTCAGCGGTGCGGCCGGTCAGGTTCTCTCCGACCTGAATGCGGCCGATCGGGCCGGTTCCCAGGTCGAGCGGGATCGTCAGCGCCGGCACGGGTACGCCGTCGAAGGTCACCTCAGTACTGCTGGAGGCGCCGTTCACACGCGCCGTGAACACAACGTCGTGCCAGCTGCCGGCGCTGACGGCGACCGGAGAGTTGGTCGACTGGGCAACCACATCGTTGCGAAGCCCGAGGATCCGCAACGGGGTCAGGTACAGCTCGGCGATCGCCACGCCGGTGCTGGTCCGCAACTTGACGAAGTTGACTGCCGTCGTTCCGCTCTGCGACTGGACATTCAGTCGCATCCGGACCGTGGCGGTGGGTGTCGTGGCGGCCAACGTCTTGCTCGCATAGGCGGCGCCGCCGTTCATGGTGGCCCGGGCTGCCCAAACACCTTCTCCGACGACGGTGTTCTGAACGGTCAGACCGGCGGAGGCCGTCCAAGCCGACAGCGTCGAGGACTCGAACCCGTCACTGAAGAGCACCGGGTTCGTGGGACTCGCGCTCGGCGACGGAGCGGGAGACGGTGACGCGGAGGGAGAGGGGGACGTGGTGGGCGAGGGGGACGTGGTGGGCGAGGGGGAGGGGGACGGGGAGGGTTCTGGACCGGTCGCTGTGATGCCGTCGTACACCAGGTCAGCGGTGCGGCCGGTCAGGTTCTCTCCGACCTGAATGCGGCCGATCGGGCCGGTTCCCAGGTCGAGCGGGATCGTCAGCGCCGGCACGGGTACGCCGTCGAAGGTCACCTCAGTACTGCTGGAGGCGCCGTTCACACGCGCCGTGAACACAACGTCGTGCCAGCTGCCGGCGCTGACGGCGACCGGAGAGTTGGTCGACTGGGCAACCACATCGTTGCGAAGCCCGAGGATCCGCAACGGGGTCAGGTACAGCTCGGCGATCGCCACGCCGGTGCTGGTCCGCAACTTGACGAAGTTGACTGCCGTCGTTCCGCTCTGCGACTGGACATTCAGTCGCATCCGGACCGTGGCGGTGGGTGTCGTGGCGGCCAACGTCTTGCTCGCATAGGCGGCGCCGCCGTTCATGGTGGCCCGGGCTGCCCAAACACCTTCTCCGACGACGGTGTTCTGAACGGTCAGACCGGCGGAGGCCGTCCAAGCCGACAGCGTCGAGGACTCGAACCCGTCACTGAAGAGCACCGGCTCGGCGCCCTGAGCAGTTCCGACCGGCAGACTGGCCAACCCCCCGGTCACGCCGAGCGCGGCGACGGCCAGAACAAATGCACGCGAACGCAGACGAGCGAACATTGCCAGCACTCCCCGCACCCCGAGCGAAGCGTAACGATCGAGTGCAGCATAGCGAGCGCACCTTGGTCACCGTGGGCGAAATCGGGGTCAGCCGCGAATGGCCGCGGTCAGTTACAGGTTGCTGACTCTGTCGGCGAACGTCGTCCCGATTCGGGATGAAGAGCCAGCCGCTCCCGGCGGGCCTCAGGGTCATCGAACCTGGGATCCACCGTGCTCAGGTATGTCCTGGTGTGTTGGAGCGGACGGCGAGGAGGCGTGGGCCTGTGCCTGGGCCGCATGGTCGGCGCCGACGACCATGAGCCCGTCACATCGGGATCGCACCAGGCACTCGACCCTGACCCGCTCGCTGATGGAAGGGCCGAGCTACTGCGAGCCGGCCAGCCGGGCGTTGACGGCGTCGCGATCGAACGACTGCCCGTCCTGAGGATCGTCCGGGTCGTAGTACTCCGGGGGGGCATCGTGCGCGTGGTCGATGCACCGCGGGTAGCCCTCGCGGTCGTGGCGTGGCAACACCTGCTCGAGAACGATCTGGTGCTGCCAGCAGGCCCCGAAGTCGTAGACGTGCCCGACCGTGGCACCGCGCCGCCCGAACACCCGGAACAGCCTGGCCCGGTACTCGTCAGAGGACTCCTCCAGATCGTGGCACGGGTCGGCGTAGCGGCGCTCACCCACCTCGAACCGATGCAGGTGATCACCGCCCCAACCGAAAAGGATCATGATCACCTCGTGGAGGTCCCCGAGGGTGTCCGAGGCGGGCACCAGCACCCGGCGCCAGATCGGGGGCCGCCAGCCGGTCAGCGACACCCTCAGCTGCAGCACCTGCTGGATGGCCAGGGGCGCGCCGCAGGTCACGGCATCGCGCAACGCCTGCGCCAGTGCCGCCGCCTGCGGGTGGCCGTGGCCGTCGATCGGTGCGATCAGCTCGGCCGGCTCACCGCCGCCGCGGAGGTCGAGCACCTCGCACATCGCGGCGTCCGGACCGCAGACCTCCCACTGGGCGGCGGCATTCTCGATGATCAGCCACTCCTCGTCGTCCGGCGCCGGTCCCGGCCCCTGATCCCCATCGGCCAGGGCCGCGCGGGCATGCGGGCCGACCCGCGGATCATCGACCACGCGGTACCAGGCGGGTACCGCCTGCTCCCCCAGGCCGTGAACCAGGTTCACCGCGGCCAGTCGCCGGGCCGCGCCGCCCTCACCGGCCGCTGCAAGCAGCTCGTCTGCCGACTGAACCGGCGGCCGCTGTCGCAGCCACGGGCGTGCCATCCGCCACTGCTCCTCGGCATCGTCGTGGCCCGCCAGCCGGTCGAGCAGTGCGGAGGCCGACAACCCCTCCACCGGCGTCGGAACGTCGCCGCGCAATGCCGAGGCCGCCCAGCGCCCGAGCGCAGTGGGCCGCGGATCGGTTGCCGTGCCGCTCACCGCGCCGAGGTGGCTCAGCAGGGTGTGCATCGGCCACGGGGCGTCCGGCCCCGGACGGGCGAACAGACCGTGGAGCCGGTCGATGTCCACATGGTCGTAGAGGTAGTCGTCATCGCACACCGCACGGTGGATCTGGGCACGCAGCACGTCGGCGCGGTGCTGGTGCGCCGCGATCTCCACCGGCTCGGCCAGCAGGTCCAGCGCCAGCCGGACGATCAGGATCGCGGTCCGCGGCCTGGGCTTCCGCGTCATCTCGGCGCAGATCGCCCGCACGCCGTCCAGCCAGGCGGCCAGCAGCGCCTCGGCCTCGGGCGGCGGCCACGAGCCCAGCGCCGGCCCCCCTGCGGCCGACGAGGCCTCGACGCTGATCAGGTTCGCCGCGGCCGCCATCAGCCACCCCCGGTGCAGCTCCGGCACGTCGGCGGCGCGCCGGACCCGACCGACTCCCCGCATCCCCAGCGCCCGGGCGGCTGCCGGCACCTCGGCGGGCCGCAGCGCCCCGCCGGGGGTCACCTGCGGGCGATGGTCCGCCGCCCAGTCGGCCAGCCGCATCGCCGCCTCCACCACCTGGCTCGTGACGACCAGCTCGGCGGCCTCGGCCACCCCGCGTTCAGCGACCGCCGGGGCCGTGGTCTCCGCTTCGGAATTCATGCGACGGCCCGATCCAGCTCCGGCGTGGGCACCTGCGGAACGGGAGCGCCCAGCGCCGCGACGGCGTCCGGGTCGGTCTCGAGCCGCCCTGCCAGGTCCCTGCACGGCGCGGCCAGGTGATCGGGAACGGCGCTGCGATCCAGGCAGTAGCCGATCCAGCGCGGCAGTGTCGCCACCGCGGCCCGCCGCTCGGCGCCGTCGCGCCACTCCTCGTGGAAACCGTGCGTGAACGTGACGATCCGGTGCGGTGAGCAGCCCAGGCCCGCAGCCGACGGCACCGATCGAAGCCACTCAGTCACCAGCCAGGCGACCGCCTCTCGTTCGGGTACGGCGACATCACGGTCGGCGCACCAGGCCAGGAAGTCGTCCACGCGTGACTGCACCGCCTCCTCGTCGATAGGGGGCGGCGGCGCGTCGTCGAGCCCGAGCGAGGACCGCACGTGTTCGACCACCCGGCGCATCCGGAAGAACTCGGCGAGCTGGTCGCGACGCTCGTTGCCCATGAGCGTCGGCCCGATGTAATCCAGGTCGCTCGGCAGGAGCTGGACGAGCAACTCTTCTCCGGCCGGCCGCGGGCGGACGGCGTCGGCGCTCGGACCGACCTGGGCGCGCCAGGCCGCCACCGCAGTGTCCAGGTCGGCGTGCCAGCCGGACGGCGGTGAGACGAATGGCAGGCAGAGGTCGAGGTCGATCAGGTAGGTCCGCGGGGCCGCGCCCGGACGAGCCAGGTCGACCATCAACCCGTACCGGCCGCCGTAGGCGTCCACGACCACCTGCGGATCGCCGTCCACCCGCAGTTGCGGAACGAGGGGAAGCCAGAGGGGAGCCACGGAGCGGGCCCCGCCACGACCTTGCCCGATCACTGTCAGCAGCCGACCCCGGTGGGGCTGCGGGCAGATCGCGGCCAACCCGTGCACCAACAGCCATGCCCCGCTCTCTGCACGACGTGCCCCGATCACGTCGATCAAGCTCGACATCCACCTCAGGTAGTCGTGCCCGGCCACCTCCGACTGCAGGCGCTGCCAGAGATGATCCCCGATCAGTTCCGCGGTGGCCCGTTCGAGGTCCTCCGGCCCGTCACAGTCCGTCAGGGCCGCGGCGCGTGCCAGGACCTCGTCGTGACTGGCTTCCCACCACGGCCAGCTGCGCCGCCTCCCGGGATCCGGCAGCGCGGCCAGAGCGTCCGGTGAGAAGGCGCCGCGGTCGGGCAGCAGCGACTGCCGGACCTGGGATACAGCCGGAGACCGACCACCCTTCGCCCGGTTCTTGGCCTTCTTCGTGCCCTTGGCCCTACGGCCTCGCGAGACAGGAGACATGCCATCACCGTAGTCAGCACGCGCGTCCTGGCGGTCGTGGCCATTCAGATCGTCGCCGTCGTCCTCTTGGTGGGCCGCCTCCCCGCAACACCTCGCTGTAGCACTTCGTAGCACATCTGGTGATATGCTGCGAAGGTGTCGGAACCAAGTCGTGAGATCACCCAGCGAGAGCTGCGCAACGACTCTGGGCAGATCCTGCGGGCAGTGGAGGCCGGATCGACCTTCATCGTCACCCGCAACGGCACTCCCATCGCAGAACTTCACCCGCTTCGGCGCCGGGCCTTCATCCCTACCAGCGAGGTCATGTCCCTCTTCGCCGGCGATGCGCCCATCGATCCAGAGCGCTTCTTCGATGATCTGGACAAGGCCGTCGACCAGGGTTTGATCGGTGAGTGAGCGCGCCGAGCGCGGCCTGGTCGATACCAACGTCATCATCCATCTGCCTCGCATTGACCCCCTCCAGCTACCGCTGGAGACCGCAATCAGCTCAATCACTCTGGCCGAGCTGTCCGCCGGCCCGCTGTTCACCGATGATCCCGGTGAACGGGCGGCGCGCATCGGGCGGCTCCAGCGCGTCGAGGCGGCCTACTCCCCGCTACCCTTCGACGCCGCCGCCGCCCGTTGCTACGGTCCGGTCTACGCGGCCGTCCTCGCCGCCGGGCGAACCCCGCGACGGCGCCTGGCAGATCTGCTGATCGCGTGCGTGGCCATCGCCAACGACCTGCCTCTGTTCACCGTGAACCCGCAGGACTTCGCCGGTCTAGAACACCTTCTTCCCGTTCGACCGGTCTCCAGACCCCTCGGGCCCGAGGGCCCGCCCCTTCAGCGTTCCCGCTGAGTATGTGTGGCGGGTCAGGGGCCACTGCTCGACGCGCCCGACCTGGTCGAGGGGCTGTGGTCGGTGCCTGCGCCACGTGTGCGCCCTGGCCCAGCCGCGAGGAGGTCGGACACTGCAGCCCCCGACACAGCTCGAAGGCTCAGGCGGCGCTGTCAGGTGCTGCGCGGACGTGATCGCGTCGCCGGGCGCCGAGCAGACTCCGACCGGTAAGTGCGGTGCACGCCTCCGTCGCGACGAAGGAGATCGGGATGCCTCGCAGGGATGGTGGAAGCCGACGTCCTTCCATGTCCAACGCATAGCGCGTAGGGGGGCTTGCGGCAAGGCCCCGCCCGTGCCGCAGACTCGTCGGCCGGAGGCCCAGAACCCGCGGGCCGCGGTGCACACACGAGGTGAACCCCCTGACCACCAACGTGTTCGACCTTCCCGACCACCTCCCCCAAGACCGACCCCACCCTGATCGCCACCGACGAGCAGCACTTCACCACCCTCGCGAACAGCCTCGAGCAGTCCATCGCCGACCTATCCGCCCGCCTCGACGCCGAGCGCACAGCACCCGGCGGCACCGGACAGGCGGCGATGGACCGGGACCTGCAGGTGCACCGGCTCACTACGCGCCTGCGCACCCTGCGCCGCTACGGCGTGGACCTGTGCCTGGGCCGCATGGTCACCGATGGCCAAGGTGATCGACCACCTGATCGCCACCGACGACTCCGAGATGCACGTTCAGTGGCAGGTGCCGGAGCCGCTGTCCGAGTAGGTCTTCCCCACCTCGGGCACGAACTTCCAGTCGTAGCCGTTCGGCTTGAGGGTCATATGAAGCACCCCGTAGGTGTCGTCGTTCATGGCCTCTGTCGTCGGGCCGGTCGACGTCACATAGTGGTTGCGCCCTCCGGAACCGACGACGAACTGGCGGATGCCCTTCTCCCGATCCACGCTGCCGTCAGGAGCGAGCGGAGCGAACCGCTCGTAGTCGTGGTCGTGGCCCACCAGCACCACCTCGGCCCCGGCGGCATACAACGTCTCCATGAACGACGACATGGTCTCGTGGTCCCCGTGCTCGCCGTGGCTCCACCGGGGATGGTGCCAGTACGCCAGCGTGCACTGGTTCTTGTGCGCAGCCAGGTCGGCGATCAACCACTTCCCCTGGGGCTGTTTGGCGCTGCATCCACCCGCACGCGAGCAATTGCTGTTGAGGGCGACCATGTGCCATGACCCGAGGTCATAGCTGTAGTAGCCCTGGCTCGGGTCACCGGCCACCGCGCCGAAGTAGCCGTAGTAGCCCGCGGCGTTGTCGGTGAGGTACTCGTGATTGCCCACCACAGGCCGTGAGATGGACTTCAGCCTGCCCCAGCTCGGGTGGTACGAGCGGGAAAATCCCTCAGCGGTGCCCTGTTCATACTGAACGTCTCCCAGCGGCAGCACCGCATCCGGGCGCAGCGCGAGGGCGACGTTAGAGGTGGCCATCTGGTGGCAGTTCGATGTCGTGCCCTTGCCGCCGTTGAAGTTCGAGGCGTCGGGGTCGCACGCGATGTCACCGACCGCGACCAGGGTGGCCGTGCTCCCCTCGACGGGTGGTGCCGGTACAGCGGCGACGCTCGGGACCGTGCCGGCTGAGGCCTTGGGCGTCGCGGTGGCGCGCTTCCCCGCCGAGGCCGACGCCGAAGCCCCGGAGGCCCCGGGCGAGGGCGACAGTGACCCGGAAGCCGAGGCAGACGCGGAGATCGACGGAAGGGAGGATCCCGCAGTCGTTGTGGGCGTGGCCTCGGCGCCGGGGCTGGGAGCGGTCAGTTCAGTCTGCGCGGTGGCCTCGTCGTCGGTCAGTCGTCCGGTGGCGAACCCTGCCCCGACTGCCACCACACACAGAGCGGCCACCACCGCCACACGCCGCCAGACAACGCGGTTGGCCGCAGGGCGTGATCCGTGCCTGCCGCCCGTCACGTCGTACCGCCCAGGGGATGCGCGGCGAACACGTCGTGCAGCATGTCGATGTAGGCACCTCTCCCCGAGGCGCTGGCCCATTCGGCGGCGGATTCCACGGCGGTGCCCTCGCCCCATTCGTTGTACGTGGTCACCAGTTGCCAGGGAGTCTGCGAGGTCGCCACCTGGGTGGCCGCGGCGAGGAACTCGGCCTTGTCGCGGGCCAGTCGCTCCGGCTCTCCCGAGAGCCAGAATCCCGGCGAGACTGCTGCCGAGTAGCCCTTCTGCACGTCGAGGCGCTTGGCCGGCGCATATTGATGCCACCCCTCGGGCTGAGCATCGCAGGTGCGGAATCCTTGGAAGACCTTGAGCACGATATGGAAGCCCGCATGATCGGCATTCGCCCAGCGTCGCGCCATCTCACACCCGTCAGAGCCGCCATAGACGAACAGCACCGCCCTGCCACCCACGCGCAGGAAGGCCGGGTCGCCCGCATACTCGGCGCGGATGTGTGCCAGGTCGGAGCTGATCTCCGCCGAGGTGGGGTTCGCCGTTCCCTCGCGCTCGTAGTACAGGGTCCACCGGAATCCTGCCTTCCGGGCCCGCTGCAACAGCAGGGGGATGCGGGTGTCGGTCCGGCTTCCCACCCCCCACCATGAGGCGATCCCCGCCTGGACGCCGGCATGCTTCAGGTCGGCGATCTGACGGTCGATCACCGCCGGGCTCGTTCCGTCGTACAGCTGCGGGCTGAAGTTGGTGAAGGGATAGGTGTTCTTCTGCTTCCAGGCTTCGGGGAACCACGGATAGTAGAACGCTGCCCGGATCGGCAATGTCACCGAGGCACCAGCGACGAGGCCCGCGGCACCGGTGGCCGAGGAGGCCGGACCCTGGGCAGTCGCTGCGCCTGAGGCCCCAGGCACCACGGCGCCGAGACTCGCCCGGCCCGACCCGGAGGCGCTGGGCCCAGCCCCCTGAGGTGCCGCCGATGCAGAGCCGGACCCGGACGGAACGGCCGAGGCAGCCGGCGAGGCGGGCCCCGGCGGGAGCGACACCGACGGCTCGGCCGTGAGGGACGGCGCGACCAGTACCGGCTGCCCGGTGTCGGGACCTCCAGCGGTCCGTCCGAGCCACACCCCGGCCAGGACCAGACCCACCACCGCGGGAGCGGCAACGGCCGGCCACACGCGATTCATGCGCCATCCCTACCAGACGAAGGTTTCCGGCCACTCATGAGAACCCAATACTCCGGCTGCCCCTCAGCCTTCGCCGCATCGGCGATCAGTATCCAGAGGTGACACTGAGCGACGGCACCACCGCTGGGGACGCAGCCTCACGAGAGCTGAAGGCCGCCTGGGTGGTTGCGGTCGTGGTGATCACGAGCTCGACCGGAGCCCCGCTCGTCACCAGCGACGTCACATCGATCGTGAAGGTCCCAGCAGCGGGGATCCCCGGGGATGTGGCGTTCACGCTGCCATAGGCGGTCGGCCGCAAGGCCCAGGTCAGAGTGGACTCCGACCATGCTCCCGACACGGTGCGGACCAGCAGCGCATTCACCTTGGACGTCGCACCCAGGGTCAAGGTCGCCGACCTCACCACGGGCAGCGTGCCCGAGGGGTTGAATCGCAGGTACGTGTGCATCTCGCTGGCCGCCGTCCCGTTCACGCGCAACGCGGTCGCCGTGCCGTACTTGCTGTTGGGATTGGCGGAATTCACATAGGCGTCGGCGGTGGCCGTCGAGGTCTCGGTCATGTCACCCGGCACCAGCGTCCGGACCGACACCCCTGCCGTCCTGGCCGAGCGGTTGCCTGCAGCGTCGACCGCATCGACGGCGTAGGTGTGCGTGGAGCCGAGGACCAGCCCCTCATCGAGGTAGGCGGTCGTGCTCGCATCGACCGAACCGACCAGCACATCGTCCCGGTACACCCCGTACCCGGCGACAGCACGGTCATCCGTGGACGCCGCCCAGTTCACGCTGATCGAGGTCGTGCTCGCCCCAGTCCCGTTGAGTGCCGTGGGAACGCTCGGCGGCGTGGTGTCGGGCGCGAGCGTCGTGCCTGCGACGGCGGCGGTCTGGGCCGACCAGTTGCCGTCGGCATCGCCTGCTCGCACGGTGTAGGAGTAGGTGGTCGCGGCCGTCAACCCGGTGTCCGTCCAGGAGGTCGACGTGCCGGGCACCACGGCCACTGACACCCCGCCGCGATACACCTCGTAGGCGGCCACTGCGACATCGTCCGTCGAGGCGACCCAGGAGAGAGACAAGGAGGTCTCACCGGTCACCCCGATCGACAGACCGGTGGGCACAGTCGGGGCAGAACCGGTACCAGAGGTCGGCGTCGTCACCGCGGCGGCAAGCGCGTCCGAGGCGTTGCCCGCGGCGTCGAAAGCACTGACGCTGTAGCTGTAGGTCGTCAGCGCTGCCAGCCCTGGCTGCACGTAGCTGGTCGCCGTCGCCGGCAGGGTGGCGATCAACACACCATCCCGTCGCACACGGAATCCCGTAGGCGCGACATTGTCCGTCACCCCGGACCAGACCAGGCGCGCCGTCGTCGCGTTGTCCAGCACGGCAGCGAACGTCTCGACGATCGGCGCCGTGATGTCGGGCGGCGTCACCGAGGCGGATGCCGACTGTGCCGATGCGTTGCCCGCGGCGTCGACCGCGGACACGGCGTAGCTGAAAACCTCACCTGCGTGGACAGTGACATCGGAGTAGGCGGTCGTCGTGCCGGCCACCGTGTCGAGCAACTGACCGTTCCGATAGATCCGATAGCTGCCCACACCCACGTCGTCGATGCTGGCCGCCCAGGTGAGCCCCGCCATGGTCTCCTCGGTCGAGGTCGCTGTCACCTGCTGCGGCACAGTCGGCGGCGCGGTGTCCGGGGGCGGTGAGCTGGTCACCACCAACTGCGGCGCAGTCGCGCCGCCGGACTCGCGGCTGTTCCAGTTGATCTGCGTGCCGGACAAGGACTTCAGCGCGAACCCGTAGACACCATCACCGGTCACGGTCGCCGAGTTGGTGATGTCCACCTCCACCCAGGTTCCGTTGCTGTACGGAGGCACCACCGCGATCTGCGTGCCGACCGTGGGGGCAGAGCTCCACTGCGGAGCCGTCTTCGACCCGTCGTTCCACGCGGTCCCCGCGCGGTGCACCGTCATCCCTGTCGTCGCATTCGCTGTCGCTCGGAGGCGCAGTGTGACGTTCGTGATGTTGGCGTAGGTGCCGCCCACATCGAACTTCAGGTAGCTCACCATTCCGGCGGTGGCCGAGTTGCTGGCCCGCAGAACCGTGGCCGTTCCGTAGCGGGAGCCGGGGTTCGCCTGGGAGACGTAGGCATCGCCCGTGGGCGTGAAGGTCCCGGTCGCCGAGGCTGAGGGCGGACCTGTGGTCACCGGGGCGACAGCCGACGGAACCGACTCGTTGCCGGCAGCGTCGACGGCGCTCACGGTGTACGCGTACGTGGTGGAGTAGGTCAAGCCCACGTCCTGCCAGGTGAGCGCACTCGCCGGCACCGAGCCGACCTGGAGCCCGTCCCGATGGATGCGGTACTGCGCGACGGACCGGTTGTCGGTGGCGGCCGACCAGCTCACTGTGGCCGCCCAGGCAGCGGACGGCGTGCTGTCCGGAACGGCGCTCACCCCGGTCGGCGCCGAGGGAGCCGTGGTGTCGGGTGACAGCCCCTGGCACGGGATGATCGCCGAATCCTGCTCCTTGCCGGTTGAGCCGTCAGGGGTGCGGTAGCTGATGTCGGCGCGGTCGGGGCGCAGCTCGATCCGTGCGGCTCCGAACGAAACTGCCGAGGCCGCCACCAGCGGGTCCGAAGCGACGAAGTTCTGCAGACCGTGCCCACCACCGCCCACCACGAGTTCGGTGACTCCCCGCGGGTCGGCCGCCGTGCCGGCAGAGTCGAGCGCGGTCCAACGCTGGTAGTTGTGGTCGTGTCCGTTCATCACCAGGGTGACGTTGTGCTGGCGCATCAGCGACCAGATCGCGGCCATGCGGGTGGCCGGCATCTCCGGGCCGATGTTCTTGTACGGGTGGTGGAAGGAGACGATGGTGCACCGGTTCGCGTTCGCCGCCAGATCCGACGCCAGCCACTCATATTGCGCAGACAGGGTGTCGGTCTCGTCGAACTGGCTGGTGGAGTCGAGGCTGACGAAGTGCCAGTCACCGATGTCATAGCTGTATCGGTGAGGAACGTTGTCCCAGTAGGCGAAGTAGCCGTCGGCTGACTGCGGGCCACCGGCGACCGCACGATCGTACTCGTGGTTCCCGATGGTGGGCGCGGTGATCGACCGGAAGCGCGAGAACCAGGAAGATCCGGTGCCGTACCAGTTCTTGAACTCGGTGAGCGTCCCGTCCTGGTAGACGTCGCCGACGTAGTTGACCAGCTCCGGATTCCAGCTGGCCATCATGTCGGTGACCGCCGTGGCCGACGGCTCACCACCAGCACCGTCACCGGTGACAGCCAGCACCAGTGGATCTGTCGCCGTGGGCGCGGCCGCACTGGGCGGGGTGAACGTGTTGGGGTTCACCGGCACCGTGGTGTTGCCGTTGTCCAGCGAGATCGACTGCTGCGCAGCGGCTGTCACCGTTCCATCACGCAACGTCGCTGCTACGGAGATCGTGGTCGCAGCGTCCTGGAAGTCCTGCGAGTGCAGCGTGAAGGCATAGGACGGCGAGTAGTCAGTGATCAGATGGGTGCTGCCGAGGGAGAACTCGACCTTCGACGGCGCCGAGCCGGTGGACGTCACGGTCGCCGCGACGGGTCGGGATCCTGTCGCGACGCTGTCAGCGGTCAGGCAGACCTCGGCCGTCCAATCGGTGCCCGTCGTGGTGGCGCAGGTGGTTGTCGCACTGGCGGGCAGGGGGAACGCCACGACGGTCAGGGTCGAGGCCAGCAGCACGGCAGCGCCGGCGCTCCTCGCCCGTAGCCTGCCGGGATTCCAAGATCGCTGATCTTTGTGTGCGAAGAAATCCATGATCTATTTCCGCCGATGCTTTTCGTGGGCCGTCCGCCAAGGCATCACGCCCGCACCTCAAGGGGCTTAGGAGTGAGCGCTGTGCAGAGACTACCTATCCGCACGGGATGTTCGGTGCCAGTTCGAGCAAAGTCCGCAATGCGAGATTTAGGATAGTTTATATCCATAAACATCCGACAAATTGCGTTACGTTGAGTGTTCAATATTGCACACGCTGTTGCAGTTCACAATTCTTTACCTTCTTCTCTCAAGAACACGCAACAGAGCCGTTAACACCGTGCATATGGTGTGCGCCACGGCGGTGCCTGTCGGGGGCATTTGCGTCAAGGAAGACGTGCATGAGCGGGCCGAGCGATCACTAGAAAGTTCTCGTCTCTCGGGACCGAACCCAACAGGGAGTACGCAGATGTCAGCAAGCAGTGTGCTTCCGCACGCTCACGTGGAGGTGAGCGCACCGCGGACCAGTTCGATCACTGTGATCGTGCCAACCAGGAACGAGTCGGCGAACGTTCATGAGCTCCTGCGCAGACTGGAGCCTGCCCTCGAGGGGTACGAGGCCGAAGTACTGTTCGTCGACGACAGCGACGATTCGACACCAGACGAGATCCGCTCTGCCGCAGAGACTTCCAGCCTACCTGTCCGGCTGATCCACCGGCCTAGGGGCGAGCGTGCGGACGGTCTCGGCGGGGCCGTGCTCCAAGGCTTCGCCGCGGCCAGTCGCGACTGGTGCGTCGTCATGGACGGCGACCTCCAGCACCCGCCGGAGCTGGTGCCTTCCCTGGTCGACAAGGGAGTCGACGACGACCTGGAACTCGTCGTGGCCAGCCGGTACACCTCGGAAGGCGATGCCTCGGGGCTCGCCGATCGCCGGCGGGCCCAGGTGTCCGAGGCGACCACGAGGCTGACCCGCGCGGCGTTTCCCAAGCGTCTCAAGGCGATCTCGGACCCGATGAGCGGGTTCTTCGCCGTCCGCCGCTCGTCACTCGACGTAGAGGGCCTGCGGCCGGACGGGTTCAAGATCCTGCTCGAGGTCGCCGTGCGCGGCGGTGGGCTGCGCACCGGCGAGGTGCCATTCAGCTTCGCGCAGCGGTTCGCCGGCGAGAGCAAGGCCAGCATCAAGGAGGGCGTCCGGTTCGTCCGACTGATCATCCGGCTCTGGTTCGCCGCCCGCACCCGCACCCGGCTCGGTCGTGTGATCGGGTTCGGAGCCGTGGGTGCGCTCGGCATCGTGGTCAATTCACTGGCCCTGATGGCGGCCATGGACCTGGGCCTGCACTATCTCTGGGCGGCTGTGGTCGCTACTGAGGCGTCCACCACCTTCAACTGGGCACTGCTCGAAGGAACGGTGTTCACCGCACGCAAGCGGGGCACCCGGCTACGCCGCTACCTCGGCTTCAGCCTGATCAACCACGTCGCCCTGCTGCTGCGTATCCCCCTGCTCGCGCTTCTCGTCGAACGACTCCACGCGCCCGTTGTGGCGTCCAACATCCTCACGCTCGTCGCCGTCTTCGCTGTCAGGTTCGTCGTCAGCGACAACCTGATCTTCCGGCTCAGGAGGGCCTCATGAACATCCTTGCTGCACATCTCAAGCTGGCCCAGGCCTTCTCGCTCCGGGTCGCCGACACCGTGGACACCGAGCTGGAGAAGAACCCGGTCAACATCGTCGATGAGCCGGCCGCCGCCATCGACCACGAGGACTCGCCGTACCTGCGCTTCCGGTACACCGTGCCTGGAGTGGTGACCATCGGGTCGGAGGTACGACTGCCCGAGCTCGAGTGGTTCCGGGACCCCTTCCTGGCGCGCGGCCCCTTCGATCTCGAGATCGTGGTCGGCAAGGTCGGCAAGGCACGCCGACGGACCCGGCTGACTCGGCGCGGCGCCAACACGCTGCAGTACGAGGAGCACCTGGGTGGCGGGGCCGCGAACTTCAGGCTCGAGCAGTCGGAGAGCAAGATGCGGGTCACGGCCTCGCCCCTGCTGGCCCGTTCACCGCACGTGCTCTACACCAACGTGATCGAGGCGCTGCTGCGCTTCCTGGCCGTGAGCCGTGGACGGGTACTGCTGCACTCGGCCTGTGTCGAGATCGACGGCCGGGGCGTGATGCTCTCGGCGCGGACCGACACCGGCAAGACCGGAACCATCCTGCGCCTGCTGCGCGACGGCGGCGCGCGGTTCCTCTCCGACGACATGACCGTGCTCAACGTGGACGGCACGGCCGAGTGCTACCCCAAGCCCCTGACCATCAGCCACCACACGTTGCGTGCGGTCAACGCCAACGTGCTGTCGCCCAGGGAATGGCGCTGGCTGCGGGTGCAGAGCCGGCTGCACTCCAAGGAGGGCCGCCAGTTCGGCATGAAGCTGGCCGAGATGAACCTGCCGATCATGACCATGAACGCACTGACCCAGGCCGTCGTGCCACCACCGAAGTTCGACGCCGACCGGCTCGTCGAGTGCGACGTGATCCGGCGGGTGGCAGTCGACAACATGTTCATCATCGAGCGCGCCCCGCATGCGCTCGAGGATGTGAGCCACGAGCAGGCGATGGACGAGCTGATCGAGAACACCGACGACGCCTACGGGTTCCCGCCCTTCCGCTACCTGGCGCCGTCGTTCGTGATCGGCGGCATGTCCTACGACCAGCTGCGGGAGAAGGAGCGCGAGATCCTTGCGAAGGCCATCTCCTCGATCCGGGTTCGCCGGATGGGCCGTGACGACTACACCTGGGCCGACGGTATCGTCTCCCTGATCACCTCGGAGCAGTCCGCGACGATCATCGACCTGCGCGAGCCCGCCGAGAACGCTTCCATGGTCTCGGCTGTCGCCGGGTAATGAGGCGATCGGAGACACCTGGCACGTGGTGAGGACTCGGCAGTTCGCCAGGCGCATCGCCGAGCCATCGGCGGTGTTCGTCGTGCTTGCCGTGGCCGCCTGGCTGCGCCTGCGCGACCTGGGCTCCTTAGGGTTGGGCAGCGACGAGTCGGTCTACGCCGGTCAGGCGCAGGCGCTGGCCGGGGCCAGCAGCCTGTGGCCACAGGTCCGTGCACACCCGCCCCTGCTCCCGGCGCTCATTGCCCTGTCGCCGGGCGCAGGGGCGGTCGACGTGCAGGCCCGGGCGGTGGCGGCGCTGCTCGGGGTGGTTGGCGTCGGCGCTGCGATGGCGATCGGCCGCGTGGTCCTGGGCCGTTGGCCCGCGCTCCTCGCCGGGGCGGCGGTCGCCGTCAGCCCGTACCACGTGGCGGTGACCCGGCAGGTACTGGTCGACGTGCCGATGGCGAGCGCCCTGGCCCTGGCCCTGCTGGGCTGGGCGGGCTGGTTCCGGTGGCGGCGTCGACGCTGGCTGGTGCTGGCCGGCCTGGGTCTGGGCCTTGCCTTCCTGGCCAAGGAGACCGCCGCCGTCGCCGTCCTCGCGATGCTCGTCGCCGGGCTCTGCCAGCCTCGACTGCGCCCGGCCGGCCGGGACAGCCTCACGCTCTGGGCCACCGGGGCCGTCCTGGCCGGCGCCTACCCCGCCTGGCTCGCCGGGCGGTCGCTGGCGGGTACCGCCGAGACCGGCCTGGACCGGGGATGGTCCTACCTGGTGTGGCAGTTCGCCCGCCCCGCCAACGAGGCCTGGACCTACTACGTGCAGACCGTCGGTCCCAGCCTGTGGCCGCTGCTCCTGCTCGGGCTGATCGGTGCTGTCCACGCCTTCCGGGGCGGGGGGCCGTTCCTGCAGCTGCTGGTCTGGCTGACCGGGGCCTTCTGGGTGTTCTTCCTGCTGTGGCCGGTGAAGGGGTTCAGCTACTTGCTGCCCACGATGGTTCCGCTGGCCGTGCTGGCTGCCGCCGGCACGGCCTGGATTGTTCGCGCTCGCCCGGCGATCCCGATGCTCGCCCTCGGCGCACTGCTCGGCGCCGTCGCCGCCCAGCCGCTGCTCCAGCCCTCAGCGACCACGGCGACCGGTGTGCCGGCGGTCCGCGAGGCGGGCAGGTGGCTCGGGACGACCCCGGCAGGATGTGTGCTGGTGGGCAGCCCGGCAATGGCCAACATCCTCACCTATTACTCCGGACGACGCCCCGCCACGCTCGGACTGTCCCAGGATGTATCCATGCGCAATCCGGCTTACCGTGAGGATCCGGGCGCGGCGTGCGTCCACTACGTGGTGTGGGACGTATGGACGGCACGGCAGAGCCCCGCCATGGCCGAACACCTGGTGCTGCTCGCCCGCCGCTCGGGTGCGCGAGTCGCCCATATCGAGACCCTTGACGGCGTCCACGGGACGCCGGTTCCCGCCGTTATCGTCTATGAGGTCGCAGCATGATGGTTGGCACGCTTCGGCGCCTCGGTCTCGGGGTCGGCGCGGTGATGATGTCGATGGCGGCACTGATCGCCCCCCTCGGGCAGACGGCCCGAGGAGACACCACCCCGGGCGCCACCTCCATACCCTCCGCGGCTGCGGTGACGGCGGACGGCGCGGCGTTGCCGGTGCTGGCCTACTACTACATCTGGTTCGACCCCTCGTCGTGGCAGCGAGCCAAGAGCGACACCCCACTCGGCGGTACCTACAGCAGCGACGAGATCAGCGTGATGCGCCGACAGGTGCGCCTGGCCAAGGCCGCCGGCATCGACGGGTTCCTGGTGTCGTGGAAGGACACCCCGGTGCTCAGCAGCCGGCTCGCCAAGCTGGTGACCGTGGCCACGGAGGAGAAGTTCACCCTGGGCATCGTCTACCAGGGCCTGGACTTCGCCCGGCGTCCGCTCGCGGTGAGCAAGGTGGCCAGCGACCTGAAGACCTTCGCCGCCGACTACGCCACTAACCCCGTGTTCGACATCTTCGGCAAGCCGATCGTGATCATCACAGGAACGGGCCAGTTCACCCTTCCCCAGCTGACCGAGATCATCACACCGGTGAACAGCCGGCTCACGATCCTCGCCTCGGCCAAGTCGGTCGAGGAGTACCGAACCGTGGCTCCGGCGGTGGCGGGCAACGCCTACTACTGGGGCGCCGCCAACCCGGAGAAGTCCTGGTACCCCAAGCGCCTGACCGAAATGGCGGACGAGGTGCACGCCTCGAAGGGTCTGTGGCTGGCACCCGTGGCCCCCGGCTTCGACGCCCGCCTGGTCGGCGGCAGCAGCGTGGTGGGCCGCGCCGGGGGCGAGACACTGCGCAAGGAATTTCAAGCAGCATTGAGTAGTCGACCGGACGCGATCGGTATCATCAGCTGGAATGAGTACTCGGAGAACACGCATATCGAGCCAAGTACCCTATACCAGGACGAGGCCTTGACGGTGGTTGCCGAAATGACCGGGGCTCCGGCCCGCGATCTCGCCCCCGTCGATTCCAGCACCGCCACCGCCACCGCCGGGCATCGGGGACTCAACGGCGTGACGGCCCTGCTCCTCATGATCGCCGTTCTCAGCGTCGCCTTCGTGGCCTCCCGCTGGCGCCGGGCCCCGGCCGATCCCGAGATGTCGTCCGGGCCGGACACGGGCCCCATGAAGCGGTTCGAGGCATGAGAGAACGCACCTTCTCCGTCTTCATGCGCAGATCCGCCGGGGGGTCGGCGTCTGCAGCGGCGCCTGCCGTGACCCCGACCCCTACGATCGATGCCCCTCCCCCGACGACAGCCATCCTGATGCCGGCGGCGCTGCCCCGGGTGGGTCGCTGGAGCCAGCCGTCGATGTTCTGGGCCTTCGCCGCGCTGGTGGCCGCGACGGCTCTGTTCGTGCGGGTGTACCGGCTCTCCGACACCGGGTTCAACAGTGACGAAGCGGTCTACGCCGGGCAGGCCGCCTCGATCAGCGGCGATCCGCTGATGCTGCAGTTCTTCCCGGTCTTCCGCGCCCACCCGCTGCTGCTGCAGTCCACTCTCGCGGCGGTCTACGAGGTGACCGGCGTGCGCGACGACGTAGGCCGGTACACGGTGGTGGTGTTCGGCCTGGCCACGGTGTGGGCGTGCTACCTGCTCGGCTCCAGCCTGTTCGGCCGCGAGGTCGGCCTGCTGGCAGCTGCGTTCATGGCGGTGATGCCCTACCACGTGCTGGTCAGCCGGCAGGTGCTGCTCGATGCGCCGCAGACGCTGTTCAACACGCTGTCGCTGTGGGCGGTGGCCCGGTACTCGACCACCCGCAGGGAACCGTGGCTCTACGTGTCTGCCCTCATGCTGGGGCTGTCGGTGCTGGCCAAGGAGACGGCCATCATCATGGCCGGGTCCTTCTTCATCTACTTCGCCCTGGTACCGCAGCGGCTGCGGTTGCGCGCCGTCCTGGGCAGCGGGCTGATCTTCACCCTGGTGATCGCTACCTATCCGATCTCGCTGCGCCTGGCCGGCTCCTCCCGCACCGGCGGCGCCTTCCTGACCTACCAGCTCTTCCGCCGGCCGAACCACCCGATCAGCTTCTACCTGTTCGAGGTCCCTCCGGCGATCGGCCTGGCCGCTGCGCTGGCGGCGCTCGCCGGCCTGTGGCTCTTCCGCCACACCTGGCGAGACACGTTGCTGTGGGTGTTCGTCGGCGTCCCGGCGGTGTTCTTCGGGCTGTTCCCGGTGAAGGGCTACCAGTACCTGCTGCCCATCGCACCGCCGCTGGCCGTGCTCGCCGCGCGCACCCTGCTCGGGTGGACGACGTCAGAGCGCCTGCGGCGCCTGCTCGACGACGGCAGGGTCTGGCGCTGGACCATTCCACCCGGGATCCGCGGGAAGGTGCAGATCCGGGGGTGGATGCCCGGGACCGCGATGGTGCTGGTGCTGCTCTCACTGCTGGCACCCACCTGGCAGGCCATCCAGCCCAGCGAGCGCTCGACCTTCCTTGCCGGAACCGGAGGCATTCCGCGGGGCCGGGAGCTCGGCGCCTGGATCAACACCCACACCCCCAAGGGCATCACGATCATGACCCTGGGGCCCTCCATGGCCAACATCATCCAGTGGTATGGGTACCGGGAGAGCCGCGGTCTGTCGGTGAGCCCCAACCCGCTCTACCGCAATCCGGTCTACGACCCGCTGCCCAACCCCGACATCGCCATCCGTCGCAACCAGGTGCAGTACATCGTCTGGGACTCGTTCTCAGCCGGCCGGTCTCCGCACTTCTCGGCGAGCCTGATGCGCTATGTCGAGCGGTACAAAGGCCACGAGGTGCACCGGGAGTCCGTGATCGAGACCGATGCGTCAGGCAAGCGGGTCAGCGTTCCCGTGATGATCGTTTATGAGGTGAGGCCGCTGTGACACCCGTGACGAGACGGCGTTGGGGCATGGTGCTGCTCGCCGCGACCATGGCCGCCTTCACGGTCGGAGTCGCCGCACTCGCTCCGCGGGGAGCCGACAACGAGCCGGGCCCCTCGGCGGCGGACACCCCGACCAAGACCCCGGTCAAGCACTTCATGTTCCTGATGCAGGAGAACCACTCCTTCGACAACTACTTCGGCACCTTCCCAGGCGCGGACGGCTTCCCGGAGGGAACCTGCGTCCCGGTGGATCCGAAGAAGCCGGACAAGTGCGTCAAGCCGTTCCCGCTGAGCGGGCGGGCCATCACCGACCTGGGACACACCACGGCCATCTTCAAGGCCCAGTTCCGCGGGGGCGAGAACGACGGTTTCATCTCCGCCTTCACCGAGAGTGGCGACCCGACCGATCAGGCGATGGGCTACTACACGGGCAAGGACCTGCCGTACTACTGGAACATCGCCAAGGAGTACACGCTGTTCGACAAGTTCTTCACCAGCGCCGGCGGCGGCAGCGTGTGGAACCACATGTACTGGGTCGCCGCCGTTCCCGGGAACCCGGTGGCGGACAGCATCCCCGACAAGGGGTTCGAGAACATTCCCACGATCTTCGATCGGCTGGAGAGCGCGGGCGTCTCGTGGAAGTTCTACGTGCAGAACTACGATCCCTCGATCACCTATCGCACCTATCGCTCCCAGGACGACGCCAACCGGGGAGCACAGGTGATCTGGGCGCCCCTGCTGGCCTTCCCCGAGTACCTGGACGACCCGAAGCTGTTCGCGAAGATCGTGCCCTTGGAGGAGTACTTCACCGACCTGCAGAAGGGCACCTTGCCGTCGGTGGCGTACATCGTGCCCTCGGGGGCGAGCGAGCACCCGCCGGGCAGCGTCAAGGCTGGAGAGTCCTTCGTGCGTTCTCTGCACACGGCCCTCCTGCGCAGCGAGGCCTGGCCGTCGTCGGCGTTCCTGTGGAGCTACGACGACTGGGGCGGCTGGTACGACCACGTGCCCCCACCGGTGGTCGACAAGTACGGCTACGGGTTCCGCGTACCCACATTGATGATCGGCGCTCATGTGAAGAAGGGCCACATCGACAGCACGCCGCTCGACTTCACCTCGGCGTTGAAGTTCATCCAGTACAACTGGGGCGTCGACCCGCTGGCCGAGCGCGACCGGAGGGCGAACAACCTGCTGAGTGCCTTCGACTTCGACTCGCCTCCGCGGCCGGCGGTGCTCACCTCTGACACCCTCGAGGTCCCTCCGCCTCCGGTCTCACACAGCAACGTCATCTACAAGACGTACGGTCTCGGCATTCTCGGAGCGCTGGCTCTTGCGTTGATGCTGATCGGCGCGATGATCGCGCTGCGCCGCCGGACACCGACCCCCCAGTCGGTGGGCGGGTAGTCATGGCAAGCATCGGCGCAGGGGGCCGGAGTGCCATCCGTCGTCTGGCACTCGCCGTGGCAGTGGCCGCGGCGGGGCTCGTCGCCGGTGCAGCCGGGCCCGCCGCCGCGGCGCCCGGCTGCGCCGGCGGGGCTGCGCCGACGGCCATCGCGATCGAGACCATTCCGGTGGTACCAGGGGCGATCGTCAGACTCGACGACCAGCCGGTGGTGCTGTCGAAGAAGGGCACGGGCAGCGTGCTGGCCTGCAAGGTCACCGACGCCTCGAGGGTGGCCGGGCCCGAAGAGCCGATCGAGCTGACGCCGATCCTGCGGGCGCGCTACACCCGGGTGTTCATCAGCCAGGGCGGCCGGAAGCTGCAGTTGGCGTTCGCCACCGACTACCGGGTGGGGGTGACGTTCACCGGATTGCCGCCGGAGAGCGTGGACTCCTGGACGGTGAAGAGCTCGACCGGGGAGGAGAAGACGTACACCTCGCGAAGCCCGCAATGGATGCAGGCCTCCCGGGTGCTGCGCGGCGCCAATGGGCTCGAAGAGCGCCAGATCTACCAGACCATCGAGAAGGTGCTGGTCAACGGCGTGAACGTGGTGGTCAAGTCCCAAGTGAAGTTCCTGCCGAGCCAGACCCAGTCGGTGCGCGTGCCCCTGCTCGCCTTCGACCTGCAGATCTATGTCGTCGACCGGGTGTTCGGCTTCAAGATCGGCAAGTCGGTGACGCTCAGCGGTGAAGGCCGCCCGACCCTCACCATGAAGCTGAAGAACGGCGAGGCGACAATGCTCGCAGTGCCTCGGGGCGACTACCTGCTGACCGCCGACGCCCCAGGCCTGAAACTCGGCCGGCCGCTGACGGTCTCGAAGGACCAGCAGGTCGTGGTTCCGGTACTGACCTACCTGGACATCGCCGCCCTGATCGGCAGCCCTCTGGTGCTGGCGATCGCCCTGATCCTGGCTCCCCGCCCGAAGATGCGCGCTCAACTGATGCAGTTCGGCAAGCGCCTCATCCCAGCCCGCCGCTCCGCGCCGCCGAGCACGCCGGCTGCGACCGCGGATGCGCCCGACGCGCCCACCCCCCAGGCCACCAGCGACACCAGCGAACAGGACGTCGACACCGGCCCCATTCCCAGGTTCATCCCGCCCATCTGAGGTCGCGCTCGAGCGAACGACTGCCCGCTCAGGAATCGGCACCATCATGATCGACGCCTATGTGCGTCGGGTGAAGGTGATGGTCTTCTTCCCGTTCGCATCCGTGGTGATCACATGCTCGTATCTCGGATCATGCAATCGTCCGTGGTGGTGTTGGCACGCCGGGACGGCGTCCTTGCGGTCGGTCTTCCCGCCCCGTGACCAGGGTGTTTCGTGGTGCAGCTCGGTCCACGCATACGGCCGGTCGCAGCCCTGCGCGGCGCAGGTGTCGTAGACGGTGGCCAACGCCACTCGTTGGGCCTCGGTGAACAGGCGGGACGCGCGGCCCAGGTCCAGTGGCAGCGACCCGGTCCCCAGTACCGCGGGGACGATCCCCGCGCCGCAGGCCAGTCGGCGGGCCTCGCCGGCGGAGAGGTCCATCCCGGTGTCGACCGACGCTGCTCCGAGGCCGGCGAGGAGCCGTTCCCAGGACAGGGTGACCACGATGGTCGCGGCGACCTTGCCCGACAGGTGATCCGTGGGCAGCCGCTCCAACAGCTCGGTGAATGCCAGGCCCTGGGCGTGCGCCCAGTCCGTCCCGGTCGCCGCACCGTCGACGCCGCCGCGTTCGTCGGGGGTCATCCGCCGGGGCGCGGTCATCTGCTCCAGGATCTTCCGCAGGATCGAGGCCGCCAGGGTCGGCACGGTGAAGTGTCCACTCGTGGTGCCGTCGCCGTTGTCGTGCATCGTGAACGCCGCCGCCGCCCGGGCCCGCTCCTCCTCATCGCGCAGGGTCTGGTCCTCATGCGCGTCCGCCTCCGCGGTCGGGCGGTCCAACGCATCCAACGCCCGCCGCGCCGCCCGCCGCAGCGTCGCCGGGTCCACCCGCTTCGCCGTCTCCACCAGGTCGGCCTCGACCTGGTCCCGCTCACCGGCGGTCAGGCCCGCGGGCAGGTCCCGGACGGCCTTGGCGATCACCGCCGCGTGCTCGGTGGACACCTCTCCCTCGCCCAGCGCTGCCCGGGTCGCGCCCAGCCCCCGGTCCAACGCCCGGGCCAACCCGACCTCCCGCGCCGCAGCGCCCCCATCGGCCTTGGTCGCGTTCGCCCACCACGCCGCGGTCCCGCTCATCCCCGACCCGTCCCCGACCCCCGCGGCATCCACCACCGCCAGAGCCGCCAACCGGGCGGCGTCCACCCGCCGCGCGAGCCGCTCGATCGCCTTCACATCCGCCCCGGACACCACCACCGTCGCCACGTCCAGACACGCCTGCAACGCCACCACCGCATCCACCGCAGCCGAGATCCGCCCCGCCACCGACCACGGCGACTCAGGCGAGGACTCGAACAACTCAGCGACCATGCATCAAGTATCAATCGAACACCTGTACGAGTCAAACTCAATACTCCGCCTGTGGACAAACTCCCCCGACCACACCAGACACAGAACCACTACGGAGCCAACGACTTACGTCACAGATGAGGCCAGGAACCAACCCTGCACACCCTCACGTCGGACCCGAATGGAGCACGCCCTCACCGTCGACCCGGTGACCGTCGCCAGGATCGCCGACGCCGGACTCCCGCTCGTCGCGCAGCCGTCCTTCATCGTGGCGAAGGCGCACGACTTCGAGGTGACCCCGGTGCCCGCGCCGATCCTGATGATGCCGTAACGCACCATGCTCGACGCCGGGGTCGACCTGTCGTTCAGTTCGGACCACCCCGCGGTGCGGCTCGACCCTTTCGTCGGGGTGCGCGCCGCCGTGACCGGCCGCGACCGCACCGGAACCCCGGTGCGCCCACACGAGGCGATCACCGATGTCCTCACCGTAGAGCCGCTCCGCGACGACGTTGCCCACCACGCACCAGCGTGGCTCCGGCGGCGCGTCATCCCCCATACGGCCAAGGATGGCAGCCGACCCGACCCAGGTGGTGAACACCGTGGAGCACTCCGTGCCGCACCGCGAACCGTCAGATGGTCGTGACCAGTGCCGCCAGGCTGATCCCCGCGGCAGTGGCCACCACGCCGAACGCCCACGCCCACCGGGCCGCATGCCATCGATCAGACACACGAGCCCCCGCCGCCGGCACCAGCAGCACCGCGGCACCCAGCCACATCCCCGGCAGCGACGTCGTCACTCCCAGCACCGCAAGCACCGCCGCTGCAGCGACCACCCCCAGGGCAAGCAGCCCGCCCAGGCGGGCCGCCAGCCATCCGATCGACGCCGGCATCGGTTGGTGATCGGCCTCGTAGGCGTCGCGCCGGGCCACTCTCTCAGCGATCATCTCCCAGCTGGACTCCACCTGCTCGCTGGTCAACAGCGGCTGAGCGTGCTCGGAGAACCATCGCTCCAGGTGATGGCCGGGGACGACGTCGACATCGCCGACGCGCCGCACGGCGTACTCCTCATCACCCGCCATGCCGGAGTCCGAGAACCCGTCCCAGCCCCAGGTGGCGACGACCGCGTTCACGGGAATGTTGAGTTGGCGGGACTTCGTCCACAGCCGCAGGCGGCGTGCCTGGTCGGCGATCTGCTGGCAGGCCCGCTCCAGCTGCGGCGCGGCCGACGGCTCGCGCCAGCCTCCACCTCGCCACGTCGTTTCCACCACGAAGGCGCCGGCAGTGCCGACCACCACGTGATCGATGTCGCCCTTGGCCAGGACCACGTGGTGGGCAACCTGCCACCCCTGACGCCGCAGGTGGCGCAGCGCGTCAGCCGTCCAGCGCTCAGCCAGGTCGCCCATCATCGTCGGGCCGGTGCCGGTCAGCTGGACGACGAGGAAGCCCAGGAAGCCGACCGTGCCGGTGAGCAGCGCGCCCGTGACAACTCCTCGCGCGAAGCTGTTCCGAATCAACGGCACCGTCACCAGTGACGGCGCCAGCACCAATGACCCGTACTTCACCAACGTGAACCAATGCGCCCGAACATAGGCACGTTGCCTCATCCGTGCCCGTCGCCGCGGGGTGGAGCCGCTCCTACGGGCACTGTCGGGCACCCGACGCCGACGAGGCATCCGCGAGCGACCGGCGACTGTTGTGTTCACAGCTCGTACATCACCATGGTGCGGCGTTTCTCCACGGTCACGCTCACGCGGCTCACGATCTTGGTATAGGGATTCACCGCACTCACCCGGACACCGTTGCGCACCGGCCGCACGACGACCTTCACGTACTTCCCGACGGAGGGTCCCACGGCGCGGCGGACGTCGGCGACGCTGGGAGAACGCCGTGCCTTGGCTGCAGCTTTCGACGCCTTGGTCGCGATACCCCGGGCGACCGCGGCGACCACAGCGGGGATCGCGAGCGCTTCTCTTGCGGTGTCCAGCTCGTCCCAGGTGACAACCTGATTGGCGCGAGGCACTGCGAGATGCTGGGCTCCGCAAGGCGGAATCGCCTGCGCAGCAGGCAATTCCGTGACGAGACTCAGAAGCCCGCACAGCATGGCCGTGGTCACACGACGCGATCGGTCACCTCGAAAGCCCACGACACCCCTTCACAGAGCCGTCCGGACACCATTCACGCACAGCAACCGTCAACAACGCATTGCGACAAGCCGGGACGCAGTGACCTTCTCCCCTCGACACGTCACTCGACGGGCAACCCCACCGAGTCGAGCGGACGATGGCGCGAGCGGTGGCGCACCGCACTACTCCACGACCATGCGCGACCGCACCAGTCCTGACGACGACGTCCAACCTCGAAGTCCTCGACTCTCATCCTGGCTTGACGCATTCCGATATCGGCATATGATGGCGTTCATGGCACGCGCAGCGACGACGTCGGACGTCTTCAACGCCATCGCCGAGCCGCAGCGCCGGCAGATCCTGGTGCTGCTGCGGGCGGGCGAGCGGCCGGTGACCGAGGTGGCCCAGGAACTGGGAATGACCCAGCCGGGGGCGTCCAAACACCTGCGGGTGCTCCGGGAGGTCGGGCTGGTGCGTGACCGCAAGGCGGGCAAGCAGCGCCTGTACGGCCTCGACGCCCGCGGGCTGCGACCGGTGCACGAGTGGGCCGGCGGGTTCGAGCGGTTCTGGAGCGAGAGCTTCGACCGGCTGGACGCGTACGTGCAGGACCTCAAGCAGGCACAGCAGAAGGGGTAGCTGATGAGCGTGACCGAACCAGGAGCGCCGGCGCAGTTTGAGACGGCACAGGCCGCGACGGCCGACCGCGAGATCGTCGTCTCCCGGGTCATCGACGCCCCACCGGAGGTGGTGTTCGAGGCCTTCACCGAGGTGCGGCACCTGTCGCGGTGGTGGGGGCCCGACGGGTTCACCACCACCACGCAGTCGTTCGAGTTCCGCGTCGGCGGTGAGTGGCACTTCGTGATGCACGGACCGGACGGCACAGACTATGCCGAGTGGATCTCCTGGACCGAGATCACCACTTCGGAGCGGATCGCATTGCTGCACGGTGAGTTCCGCGGCGACCCCAACGCCTTCGAGTCGGTCCTCACGTTCGCGCGCGAGGGCACGGCGACCCGGATCGAGCTGCGCACCGTGTTCCCCACCCAGGAGCTGCGCGACGAGGCTGTCGAGAAGTACCACGCCATCGAGGGCGGCCAACAGACCCTGAGCAACCTGGCTGCCTACGTCGCCGAGAGCCTTCGGGAAGAGCGTTGATGATGGCCGGAAAGGTGTTCTTCAGCGTGTCGATGTCCCTCGACGGGTTCATCGCGCCCGAGTCCCCCGAGGAGTTGATGGGGCAGCAGTGGATGGAACTGCAGCAGTGGGTCTTCCCGCAGCGGTTCTTCCGGGAGAACCTCAAACTCGGCGAGGGCGGCGAGGAGGGTCGCGACAACGACATCCTGCGGGAGACGTATCTGCGCACCGGCGCGAGTGTGATGGGCAAGCGCATGTTCGACGCCGGCGAGCACGCGTGGCCGGAAGAGGCGCCGTTCCACACACCGGTCTTCGTCGTGACGCACGAGAAGCGAGACCCCTGGGAGCGCCCGGGCGGCACCACCTTCCACTTCGTCAACGACGGCATCGAGCCCGCGCTCGAGCTGGCCCGCGAGGCCGCCGGCGACCGGGACGTGCGCATCGCGGGCGGCGGCGCAACGATCCTGGAGTACGTGAACGCCGGCCTGATCGACGAGTTCACGATCGCCCTCTCCCCCGTGCTGTTCGGCTCCGGAATCCGCCTGTTCGAGGGCGTGGACGCCGGCAGCGTGGCCCTGGAGCCGCTCCGCGCAGAGCCGACGCCACGAGTGACCCACCTGACCTACGCCGTCCGAGCGCGGTGACTCTCCGCCAACCAGGGCGCGGCTCGGCAGGGCTCCTCGGCGGTCAATGCCCCGTCAGCTCGGCGACGACAGGCGCGAGCGCCCCCACGGCGTTCGCGCCGACGACGACATAGGAGAAGCCACCCTCGTCACGTCGTCGCAGAATCTCGTCGGTGGCCGCCGCCGGGTCACTCGGAAGCACCAGCAACGAGTCCAGGGCGCGCAATGCGGCAGGGTCCGTGTCGGGCGGTGCCATGAACGCGGAGACGGCGTCGCCGACCACCGCCACGTGGTACGCCAGTTCGAGGTCTCGGCGTTCGCGACACTCGGCCGCCAATCGCAGGGTCTCGGCCCGGGAGTCATGCGGAAACGACGCGATCGTGACCGTATCCGCCACCTCGGCCGCCAGCGCTTGGGCCTTCGGACCACGCACGGCCATCACCACCGGCGTATGGAGGTCCGGCCCGTCGAGTTCTCGGAGCGACGTGACCGCCTCGCGCACCTGGGACAACCGCTGGCTCGGTGTCGACACCGGAAGGCCCAACGCACGCAGCTCGTCCTCCATCCCGGGTCTGCCGGTGCCGATGCCCATCTCGAAGCGACCTTCGGTCAGCACCGACAATGAGTGCGCCTCCCAGGCCAAGCTCCGCGGCGGGCGCAGCGGAGAGGCATACACCCACGTTCCTACCCGCAGGTCGGCGAGAGTCGCCGCGATAGCCAGCGTGGGGCCGGGTGCAGGCTGCCACTGCTGCACGTCGGGCATCAGGAGGGTCGAGAAACCGCTGTCGGCGATGCGGCGCACCTGGTCCCGCCACGCCGGCAGATCAGTGGTGACCGGGGCGACAACTCCGAATCGAAAGCGTCGTGCTCCGCCGGTCGCCTCAGTGCCAGTCATCGTCGTTGTCCTCCGATTCATGTCGCCCGGGCCCTTCCCTCCGGGTGGGTGCGCCGAGCCATCGAGCTGTTGGCCATCAGGCCGAGGCGCGCTCGTCATTCGATCGCACGATCGCCGGCAGCGCCACCGGGAATCACGGGAGACCGCCGTATCGTGCGCTCCTCCTCCACCGCGACGGCGCGCCTTGTGGAACTCGCCGCGGCGGTTACCGTGTGCGCATGGCGCTACTGCACGAGGCGACGCTCTCGCCGCGCAAGGACGAACTCATCGAGCCGTGGCTCCACACCAGGGCATGGTGGGACGGCGTCCCCGAACGTGACCCTGTCGCCTCCTTCCGCCTGGACGACCCGGCCGGGCAGGTCGGCATCGAGTGCTTCCTGTTCGGATCCGCCGGCCAGTCCACTCTGTTCGTGCCGGTGACCTACCGCGGCGCGCCGCTGCCCGGTGCCGAGGCGAGCCTGGTGGGCACCATGCAGCACTCCGTCCTGGGCACCCGCTACGTCTACGACGCCTGCGCCGACCCGGTGTTCATCGCCACGCTCCTCGACACCATCCGCACCGGCGGCCGACAGGCCGACCTGCACCTGCGGCAGGCCGATGGCACCGAGACCGTCCGCGAGCCCACCGCCACCGCCCGCGGGGACGGCGCGCCCACCGTGCCCGCCCACGACCCCGACCTGCCGGTCTCCCCCACCGACCGAGCGGATCGCACCGTGATCGACGGCCCAGACTGGACCCTCACCGTCATGCGCCGGCTCGGCGACGCGCCACAAGGTCCGGCACTGACCGGCACCTTCGACGGCGGCACCGACCTCCGCCTCGCCGTCGTCTCCCGCCAGAACCACTCCTGACGACGACGCCAGACCCGCCAGCAGGCGCAGCGACCCGGGACGACCCTCCACCGGCTCGAGAACAGGGGAACAGTTCCGGCAGCGGCGAGTTCGGCGGGTTCTGCCGCTGGTTCGGCCCGCTGAAGAACGTGCGAGTGACCTTCGCGGCCTGCCAAGGTAGACGGCGTGAAGCTTCTGATTGCGGGCGGGGCGGGGTTCATCGGTAGCACGATCGCGTCGGCGGCGATCGACGCCGGACACATCCCCGTGATCCTCGACAATCTGGTCACCGGACGACGCGAGTTCTGTCGCGACCGGGCGTTCTACGAAGGAGACATCGCCGACTCAGCCCTGGTCGAGCGGATCTTCGCCGAACACCCAGACATTGCCGCTGTCGTGCATTGCGCGGCGCTGATCGTGGTACCCGACTCGGTCGCCGACCCCGTGCGCTACTACCGCGAGAACGTGGCCAAGACCCTCGACTTCGTCGACGCCATCACCCGGCACGGCTGCCAACGCCTCCTCTTCAGCTCCTCAGCATCGATCTACGCCGCCGGCAACGACTTCACCGTCGCCGAAGACTCCCCGATCGCCCCCGTGAGTCCCTACGCCCGCACCAAAGCGGTCGTCGAAGGCATGCTCACCGACATCGCCACGGCCCTACCCCTGCGCGTGCTGTCCCTGCGCTACTTCAACCCCATCGGCGCCGACCCCCAGCTCCGCACCGGCCTCCAGCTCCCCGCCCCGAGTCACGCCCTCGGACAGATCATCGCCGCCCACGTGGCGAACCGACCCTTCAACGTCACCGGACGTGACTGGCCCACCCGCGACGGCTCCGGAATCCGCGACTACATCCACGTCTGGGACCTCGCCCTCGCCCACATCGCCGCCCTCGAGCGCTTCGACACCCTCTTCCCCGACAAGGGCTCACCTAGCCTCGCCATCAACCTCGGCACCGGAACGGGTACCACCGTCCTCGAACTCCTCGAGGCCTTCAACCGCGTCGTCGAACGTCCCGTCACCACCCGCGACGCACCCTCGCGCCCCGGCGACGTCGCCGGCGCCTACACCACCAGCGGCCGCGCCAGCGAGCTGCTCCACTGGACGGCGCAGAGGGGGGTGCACGACGGCATCCGCGATACCCTCCACTGGTTCGCCATACGCGGCAACCTACTACCGGATCTGGCTCGCCCCTGAGTCGTAAGCAGTCAGACCCCCTGGTGACCGGGCGGGCACCTTCTCCAGCATCGACGGGACGACACCGGAGGCATTCCTGGACCTGTTGAACCTCAACGTGGTGGGCGTCGTGACCAGCATCCAGGCGGTGCTGCCGCACATGCGGGCGGCCGGGCACGGGCGCATCGTCAACATCAGTTCGGGCGCCACCGGGATGCCGATGGCGGGCAACGCCATCTACCCGGCCACCAAGACGGCAGTGAACTGGCTGAGCCAGGTGGGCCGGATGGAACTGTTGGGCGACAACATCCAGGTCACGCTGCTGCTGCCGTCGCTCACCGACACCGAGTTCTACCCCGCGGGCGGTCTCCCGGCCGGGCTGATCGCGCATTCGCCCGAGTACGTCGGCCGGGTGATCCTGCGGGCCCTGCGCACCGGCGAGGAGCGGATCGACATTCCGCACGGCCCCGAGCAGCCAGATTCCCCTGTGGTCGGCTGAGCACTCACGCTGCGGTCCAGGAGCGGCAGCTCACCACCCGCTAATTTGGGGGCACCCAAAGCAGAGGAGAGGCCCGTGGGCACGGTGGTCATGTACGCCTCGGTGTCGGTGGACGGCTTCGTCGCGGACGAGAATGACCAGCCCGGACCGCTGTTCGACTGGTTGACCAGCGGTGATGTCCCGTTGGACGAGAGCGGCGTTCTCAAGGTGTCGCAAATGTCCTACGACTACACCCGGCCGTACTGGGACCAGATCGGGGTGACACTCGTCGGCCGCCACGTCTTCGACCTGACGGACGGCTGGGACGGGAAGCCTCCGAGCGGGATCGACCACGTGGTCGTCGTGACCCACCGGCCGCAGCCCGAGGGCTGGGACCCCGAGGCGCCGTTTCACTTCATCGACGGCGTCGAGGCCGCCGTGGCCAAGGCCCAGGAGCTTGCGGGTGACCGCATCGTCGAGGTCGCCGCCGGCGACGTCGGTGGCCAGGCGCTGGCCGCGGGCCTGGTCGACGAGGTGCGCATGGACGTCGTACCCGTCGTGTTCGGGTCCGGCAAGCGCTACTTCGGTTCGGTCCACGCGCAGCACCTGTTGGAGGATCCCGACGTGGTGATTCAGGGCAACCGGGTGCTTCACCTTCGCTATCGGGTGCGCCGTTGAGCGCTCCCACTCACGAACTTCAGGCGGACGGCGGATCACGGAGGTTTCGCTTCGGTGTGGTCGCCCCGCTCAGAACCGATCTGCCCGCCTGGCGAGATCAGGTGCGCCGTATCGCCGACAGCGGTTTCTCGACCCTCCTGATGCCCGACGTTCAGCAGTGGCAGCCGGCGCCCGGCCCCACGCTGGCTGTCGCGGCGACTCTCGCCGACCTGCGGGTAGGAACCTGGGTGTACGCCTCCCCGCTGCGCCCACCCTGGTGCCTGGCCTGGGAGGCGCACTCGCTGTCGGTGCTGACCGAAGGTCGCTTCGAGATGGGCATCGGAACCGGCAGGCCCGGGATGGAGGACGAGCTGCGTGAGCTCGGCCTTCCGGTGGTGTCACCAGGCGAGCGGCTGTCTCAGGTGCGCGACGCGGTCACAGCGCTCAGAGCCCTCGACGGCCCGGACCTGCGTACGCCGGTGGTGATGGCCGTGCGTGGCCCGAAGGCCCGAGCACTGGCGGCCGACCTGGCGGACACGGTCACGTTCGCCACGCTCCAGAGTGATTCTCGGGCCGAGATCATGCGCTGGGCGGCCGAGTTCCGCACAGGCCGAGACGTCGAACTGGCGAACCATGTGTCAGTGGTCGGCGATGCCGTCGCCCCGTTCATGGCCTCGTCCGACACGGACCCGGCCGCGTTGCGCGCAACCGACTCGCTGATGGTGCTTCCCAGCGACCCGGCGGCGGCCACGGAAGAGATCCTGCGCCGACGCGAGGAGGGTGGCTTCTCCTACTTCGTCGTCGGCGCGAACGCCGTTGACGCGCTCGCTCGTGTCGTCGCCGACCTGGCAGGACAATGAACCGCACCGACCGACGCCAGGTGAACGAGCCAACGGTAGGAGATGACCATGCAGAGTGATCGGGTCGCCACGTTCCACCGCTTGCACGAGTCCGGCTGCTTCGTGATGCCGAATCCCTGGGACGCCGGCACGGCGCGCGCGCTGCAGCAGTTGGGCTTCCCGGCGCTCGCCACCACGAGTGCCGGGTTCGCGTGGACGCTGGGCGTCGCGGACAACCAGGTGCCCCTCGACCAGATGCTCGAGCACCTGCGGGCCGTCGTGGACGCGGTGGACCTGCCCGTGAACGCGGATTTCGAGAACGGCTTCGCCGTCGATCCGCACCAGGTGGGCGTCAACGTGACGCGTGCCGTCGCAACGGGGATCGCCGGCCTCTCGATCGAGGACTCGACCGGCGATCCGGCCCAGCCCCTGCATGCCGTCGAGCTGGCCGTCGAGCGGATCCGAGCCGCGCGGCAGGCGATCGACGACAGCGGCACCGGAGCTCTTCTCACCGCGCGGTCGGAGGGCTTCGTCGTCGGGCGTCCCGACCTCGATGAGACGATTCGCAGGCTGCGCGCATACTCCGCGGCCGGCGCGGACTGCCTCTACGCCCCACGGATCGACACCCCGCAGCAGGCCGCCGCGATCGTCGACGCGGTCTCACCGAAACCGGTGAACCTGCTGATCAACTCCCCGTTCATCACCGTCTCGGAGGCGGCCGCACTCGGGGTACGGCGGATCAGCGTGGGCGGCACCCTGGCCCGCACCGCGTGGGCCGGATTCCTGCAGGCAGCACAGGAGATCGCGGACGCCGGAACGTTCTCCCAGTTCGAGTCGCTTCCCAACGTAGACGCCATGTTCGGCGATGGATAGCTGCAGCGAGGGCGCCGGTGACGGACGCCTGCTGGTCATCAGATGGTCGCGGCTAGCGCCGCGAGGCTCAGGCCCATGGCGGTGGTGACGACACCGAAGGCCCAGGCCCAGCCGGCCACGTGCCAGCGTCCAGACACCCGCGCCCCCGCCGCCGGCGCCAGCAGCACCGCGGCGCCCAGCCACATCCCCGGCAGCGATGTCGTGACCGCCAGAACAGCCATGACCGCGGCGGCGGCGAGCACCACCAGGGCCAGCAGCCCACCCAGCCGGGCTGCGAGCAGGCCGATGGACGCCGGCATCGGCTGGCAATCGGCCTCGAAGGCGTCGCGCCGGGTCACGGTCTCGGCGACCATCCCCCAGGCGGACTCCACCTGCTCGGCGGACAGCAGCGGATGATCGTGCTCGGCGAACCAGCGCTCGAGGTGATAGCCGGGGACGACGTCGACCTCGCCGACGCGTCGCACGGCGTACTCCTCCTCGGCCACCATGCCGGAGTCCGAGAGGCCGTCCCACCCCCAGGTGACCACGACCGCGTTCACCGGAATGTCGAGTTTGCGCGACGACGTCCACAGCCTCAGCCGTCGCGCCTGGTCGGCGATCTGCAGGCAGGCCCGCTCCAGCTGCGGCGCGGCCGACGGCTCGCGCCAGCCACCGCCCCGCCACTTCGTCTCCACCACGAAGGCGCCGCCCGCGCCGATCAGCACGTGGTCGATGTCTCCGTGGGCCAGCACCACGTGGTTGGCGACCTGCCACCCCTGACGCCGCAGGTGGCGCAGCGCGTCAGCCGTCCAGTGCTCGGCCAGGTCACCCATCATCGTCGGGCCGGTGCCGGTCAGCTGGACGACGAGGAAGGCCAGGAAGCCGACCGTGCCGGTGAGCAGAGTGCCGGTGACCAGTCCGCGCGCGAAGCTGTTGCGAATCAAGGGCACCATCACCAGAGACGGCGCCAGCACGAGTCCCCCGTACGTCAGCAACGCGAGCCAGTGCGCCCGTACGTAGGCACGTTGCGTCATCCGCGCCCGACGCCGCGCGGCGTATCCGCTCCTGCTCGCGCTGTCCGGCCCACGCCGCCGGCGAGGCGTCGGCACACGGCCGGCGAGTGTTGCGTTCACACCTCATGGCTCGGCGATCTCCGGCCTGCGCTGAACAGGGAACGACGTGGCAACAGAGGGTGCCCCATCGCGGCGTCAGATCAGACGCCGACCGACCGGTCCGCCGCGGCGCGGGAACCGGCCACCCTGCTCACCTCGGCGGCGATCAGCGCCTCCTGTTCCGGTGCGATCCAGTAGTCGCCATATGCCTGAGGCCAGCCACCCTCGACCGGGTCGTCGAGGCGGACGTCCACGAGGGAGTCGAGCGGCGGTTCATCGGAGTGCGGCCTATGTACGTCGGGTGAAGGTGATGGTCTTCTTGCCGTTCGGATCCGTGGTGATCACATGCTCGTAGCGGGGATCATGGAGTCGTCCGTGGTGGCATTGGCACGCCGGGACGGCGTCCTTGCGGTCGGTGGCCCCACCCCGTGACCAGGCGGTCTCGTGGTGCAGCTCGGTCCACGCGTACGGCCGGTCACACCCTTCGGCGGCGCACGTGTCGTAGACGGTGGCGAGGGTGACTCGTTGGGCTTCGGTGAACAGGCGGGAGGAGCGTCCCAGGTCCAGCGGCAGCGACCCGCTCCCAAGCACCGCCGGCACGATCCCTGCACCGCAGGCGAGCCGCCGCGCCTCTCCGGCGGACAGGTCGATCCCGGTGTCGACCCTCGCCGCACCCAACCCAGCCAGCAGTCGCTCCCAGGACAGGGTGACCACGATCGTCGCGGCGACCTTGCCCGACAGGTGATCCGTGGGCAACCGCTCCAGGAGTTCGGTGAACGCCAGGCCCTTGGCGTGCGCCCACTCCGTCCCCGTCGCCCTACCGTCCACCCCACCGCGCTCATCCGGAGTCATCCGCCGCGGCGCGGTCATCTGCTCCAGGATCTTCCGCAGCATCGACGCCGCCAACGTGGGCACGGTGAAGTGCCCACTGGTGGTGCCGTCGCCGTTGTCGTGCATCGTGAACGCGGCCTTCGCCCGCGCGCGGTCTTCCTCATCCCGCAGCCTCGCATCCTCATGCGCGTCGGCCTCATCCGTGGGCCGGTCCAGGGCATCCAACGCCCGCCGGGCCGCGCGGCGCAGCGTGGCGGGGTCGACTCGCTTCGCTTTGGCGACCAGATCCGCTTCAACCTGATCCCGCTCAACCGGCGTCACATCCGCCGGCAGATCCCGGACCGCCTTCGCGATCACCTTCGCGTGCTCACCGGACAGCTCACCCTCAGCGAGCGCGGCCCGGGTCGCACCCAACCCACGGTCCAGGGCCCGGGCCAACCCGACCTCCCGCGCGGCGGCTGCACCGTCTGCGCGGGTTGCCTTGGCCAGCCACGCGGCAGTGCCACTCATCCCCGAGCCCTCACCCACGCCCGCCACATCAACCGCGGCGAGAGCAGCCAACCGCGCGGCATCCACCCGCCGCGCCAACCGCTCGATCGCCTTCACATCCGCACCGGTCACCACCGACGACGGCACGTCCAGGCAGGCCTGCAACGCGACCACCGCATCCACCGCAGCAGTGACCCGCCCGGCCACCGACCACGGCGACTCAGGCGACGACTCGAACAGCTCCGCAACCATGCACCAATACTATTCGAACATCTGTACGAGTCAACCCACGAACCAAGTCCTGTGGATAACATCCCCAACGACGCTCGACAACCGAAATCACAACGGAGCCAACGGGTTACGTCACAGACAAGCCGGCGAACCAACCCTGCGTGCCCTCACGTCGACGCCGCTCTCGGCGACATCGCCACGAACCACCGAGACCGCACGACCCGTCAACCGACCCATGTCGCTTCCGCGACAAGATCGATACAGGACATTCTGCGCGATCGCCCATCGATCATCGGGAACGGTCGTGGGTCGACGAACGCTGGGAGCACAGCTCCGCGGTCGAGCCGCGGCCGACAGGCCGACCTGCACCTTCAGAAGGCCGACGGCACCGAGGTCGTCCGCGAACCCATCGCCACAGCCCAGGGTGACGGCGAGCCCAGCGTGCCTACCCACGACCCCGAACTACCGGTCTCCCCACCGATGCCACAGGTCGGACCACGATCGACGGCGCCGGCTGGACCCTCACCGTCATGCGCCGACTCGGCGACGCGCCACAGGGCCCGGCGCTGATCGGCAGCTTCGACGGCGGCACCGACCTCCGCCTCGCCGTGGTCTCCAGGTCCAACCGCTAACGCCAAACCATCGGCGATCAGCGAGGCCAGAACCTGAGCAACGACGGATCAGGCTCCGTGCACCGGGAACTGAACCTCCGTGAGCAGGTCCTCAGGCAGCGTGGTCTCAGGGTCGTTGAGGTAGATCTCGCATGGTGGGCCAGCTATCTGGTGACCATGATCGTGAATCCACCCGGTCACTGTGTGGTAGGCGGGTGCGACTTCGGCATAGGGGCCGCGGTGGGTGGTCCAGGCGACCGCCCCGGCCGGGATCGTCTTCCAGACCACCGCCTCCTGCGCGGCGCTCGCGGTATCTGGCACCGGGATGCACATCTCGATGGCGCCGTCGGTCTGTTCGTCGATGATGTCGTGGAAGATGATGAACGGCGCCCCGGCGGGAGCTACCCCAGCGCCGACGACGGCGCCTACCAGGGCGCCGAACCCGTGGGCGATCGTCTCACCGATCACGGCGTAGGTCGTGTCGACGGTGAGGCTTGCAACGCATTGCGCTGGAACCTGTTTGATCGCGACGTCGTAGGGCATGATGCTTCCTCCTCGCTCGATGAGTCGTTGGAGGAAGCGCAGCATCCGCTGCTGGTCGGCGAGGCGGTCCTCCAGCCGCTCGCGATGCATCGCCAACTGCTTGACCACGGCCTCGGGATCGTCCTCGGCGAGGAGCCTACGGATCTCCTCCAGCGGCATGTCGACCCTCCGCAGAATGCGGATCGCCTCCGCGCGGTTGGCCTGACCGAGCCGGTAGTAGCGATAGCCGGACGCCGGGTCCACCCAGACCGGCGCGAGCAGACCCTGGTCGTGGTAGAGGCGGAGCGCCTTGACCGACAGCTGGCACATCCGCGAGAAGCGACCGATCGGGATCAGGTCATCCATACGTCCTCCCCTCCGTTGGAATCGTGAAGTCTGCCACTACAGGAGAGTCAAGCCGCCGCACTAACTGCGCGCCTCAGCGACGGGGAGCCGACCGGCCTGGTCCTACGTCGGCGGCCAGACAACGTTGATCATGCAATGCTCCTTCATCTTCGCCGCCTGCTCATCCGTGGTCCGGGTGTCCACGGCACTGATCACGCAGTCCCGTAGCAGGTCGGCGCCCCCGCACATCAGGTTGAGCGGGAGGGTCCTCGTGCCCGAGCCCCAGGTAGTGGCCCACCTCGTGGTCGCTCAGCTCCGGATCAAGACCTTAGGAGGTCGATCGCCGGAGGCCTGTCATGTCCGTCCCGGCTCGGGGCCAAGGGTCGGAGGCTTCCACGGCCGTCGCATAGAGACCGCCCACGTCGAGCCCGTCTGGATCGCGGACTTCGTTCTGCCTCTTCCCGAGCAGGCCTCGGAGCTGGGCGCCGAGAACGGTTGCTCTCGCGCGCTCAGTGGGGTCGGCGGCGCCTCGAAGCAGGGCCTCAGGGAGCCGGGACTCTTCAAGGGCCTTCATGAATCGCATGCCCACCAGGAGACTGTCCTCGAAGTCTGCTCGGTTCAGCGGCTCGGTCCGCGCCCTGTGGACCGCCTCAGTCAGATGCTTCCGGGCATTCTCATCCGAGAATCTTGGGTACAGCTGCATGTACTCACGGGTGGCATACGCCCGTTCGGCCCCCGAGTCCATGAGGTACACGTGCACACGGCCGACGGCGCCCTGAGCAAGGCCGAGCTCCAAGGCATCCAGCCGGACCCCACCGACTGCTGAGAGGCAACGAAGACGAACAACAGGCTCTCGTGGATCTTCTTGCGCAGGTGGTCGGCAAGCGGACCTGTCATGGTCTTGGCTCGCGACAACTTCGGGTCGAGGTAGTCCGCGTAAACGCTCAACTTCCAACTGCGCCAACGACGCACGATCCGCCGGACGGCGTCCGTGTCGTCATGGGAGTGAGAGATGAAGATTTCTGGGTACTCGATCATGTCGCCTCCTGTGATGGTCTGGCCGGCGCCTTCCGCGGAGACATGCTGCTCAGGTGAGGCGCACACACCCCGGTGATCCCGGGGGACGCGACCGATGCAGACCCGTGGCTCTCCACGAGCCGAGGTCGAGGACAACCCACCCCTGACTTCAGGCTCTCGCTATCTCCGCAGAGGGCGAAGAGGCCTTCGGCCCACGTAGAGAGCAACACTGGCGACGCACACCGCACGATGCGGCTCCACCGGAGGCTCTACGCACCGCGGGTCTCGCCGCGACCTCACCGCTCGGCCCAAGCAGCACTCGGGCATGGGCTGGACAGCTGAGAACCGCGTATCAGATCGTGGCAAGTCGGCTCCTCCAGAGGTGATCATCGCCGGGAACCTGGCACAGCAACTGGAGGCAGAAATGGTCCACGACGTCCCGATCTCCCGCCGCGCCATCATCGGTTCAGCCCTGGGCGCAGCGGCCCTGACCGGCCTCGGCGCAGCGCCCGCCTCAGCGGCCCCAACGCCATCGATCGCCGGCACCTGGAAGATCAACGCCAACGGGTACGTCGGCGATCTCGTCGTGGAGCAGGCCAAGGACTCCAGCCAGTGCACCGGCACGATGTACGGCGAGCCGATCAGAGGCCACTACTCGGCCCTGCAGGGAGTCGCCGTGCTGTTCCGCAGGTTGACCATCTTCACGCCGGCCGCCCAGGTCTTCGTCGGCCAGGTGGCGGCCAGTGGCCGGCACATGGCCGGCAGCTTCTTTGCCCTCACGCCGGGCTACGGCGCCTCGCAGCAGCGCATCGAGTACAGCTTCGGCGCCCAGCGCGGCACCAGGGCACCCTCCATCCCGCCAGCCCCCTACCACTCGCAAGGACCGGCAGGCCTCAAGGGCGACTACCCGTTGACCGGCAGCTTCCCGACCGGATCCACGACACGAACCATGCAGCTCAGCGAGGCGAATCCTGGCGAGGTCTACGGCTCCATCGACGTGAGCACCTTCGATTCCCCGTGGTCCAGTACCGTCGGTGGCAGGTACGCCGAGGGCACGGGCACGCTCGTGCTGCGCGAGTCCCGCGGGTGGTACCCGAGCGCCTTGCTCGTCGGCAACACCGACACCTACGGCCCGACCTGGATCGGCGGTACCTTCTACCAGTTCATGCGGGACACGAGCACCGGCTCGACACTTGTCGGACTGTGGGAACCGATCGCCTATGACTGGTCCATACCCCTGCCCTGACGGAGAACCGCGGACGGACGCGGCTCCCCCACGCTGCCCTACGTGATCGCCCACGAGCTGATCCACAACCGGTGAGGGCCGTCAGCGCCGCTGTCGGTCGAGGTTGCGTGGGCGCTGCCGGGCCTGGCGGGGGGCGAGATGGTGAGGTCCCTAGGTGACGGTGACCTGTGTCGAGGAGTCCACCTACCCGCCGGCGGATCCAGCAGGAGCAGCTCGCAGCCATCGAGGCGGAGCGGTTCGAGCTCATCGACTGGTTGAGCCACTGGCCGCCTCGTAAGTGACGACCCCTCTACCCTTCCGTTATGGCAATCAAGGTCACCCGGTTCGACAGCCTCGACGAGCTGAACGCCTTCTTGGAGCAGTACCGCCGATGGAGGGTGGCCGACGTGGTCGTGCAGATCGTCACGATCCAGCATGGCGATAGCGGCGACTCCGTCGAGAGGTACTACCTGACGCACTCGGACGAGCTGACCGATCAGCAGATCGAGGCCGAACGTGAAGAAGAGGCCAGGCGGACAGCGGAGGTGCTGGACCCGGGGACCGAGGACCCCAACGAGTCGGCAGCATCCATTCTGGATAGGTTGTTGGATGACGCAGCTAAGCGTGCCGAGGCACTCTGGCCGACGCTCTAGCCAGCGAGCGCCTTCTGCATGTGCTCCTGCACCACGGCCTTGGCTGCAACCATCTGCTCCGGCGTGAGTGCGAGCCGGTCATCGTGTGATCTCGGTCGAGGTTGCGTGGGTGCTGCCGGGCCTGGCGGGGGCGAGATGGTGAGGTCCCTGGGTGACGGTGACCTGTGTCGAGGAGTCCCCCGTGAGCTCCGTGACCACCGTCAGTCGCCCACCGGCGTCCACGCTGAGCGTGACCGTCGTGGAGAGATACGCGACGGTGTCTTCACCCCCGATAGGAACGAGATCCATCGACATTGTCCGAGCGAGTAATGGTCCAGGCCCTGTCCAGGCCAGGGTGTGGTCCTACGTCGGCCCCGCTGGATGTATCCAGAGATGAACGTCGCGCTAGGTCACCAGGACGTAGATGATCAGTGCCGTGCCGATGGCGAGCAGCGCGAGGACCGTGAGTCGCAGTGGCCGCGGCAGGGCGCTCCAGTGTTGGCGTCCAGCCCGGACGGCCTTGTCCAGGCTGTCGTTGGCGCGCTGGGCCCAGGTGTAGTGGCGGCCCAGGAGTCGCAGCCCGACGAAAAGGGCGGGGAGGCCGGCCTCGGGCAGTGGGATGAGCAGGAGCGCTCCGGTGGCGAGCAGGGCGAACCCACCAACGATGGTCAGGATGGCTCGCATTGTCGGCACGCTACCTGGGTGTGGCGCTAGCCCCGCCAGTCAGTGATTACTTACACTCAGGCCATGGTCACCAGGGACGAGGTGCTCGACGTCGGTCTGCGGCTGTTCGCCGAGCACGGCTACGCGGGCACGTCGACGAAACAGCTCGAGGGGACGCTCGGGCTGCGGCCCGGCGGCGGCGGGCTCTTCCGGCACGTCACCTCGAAGCAGGAATTGCTCGAGGCGGCGATCGAGCGGGCGATGACCCGCCGTCACGACCCGCCGGCCGGCCCGTTCGACTCCCCCGCGCAGGCGCTCGTCGCCGCCGCGCTCGCCCTGGTGGACAAGGACCCTGCGCTGTGGCGGCTGGTGCTGCGCGAGGGCCGCGGCCTGCCGCTCGACGTCGACGCGCTCTACGACCGGCTCATCCAGCCGGCCTTCGAGCAGGCGGTCACCTGGATGCAGGCCCACGGCGACCACAGGCCCGACGTCCGGGCCCGGGTCGTCGTCGCGATCAGCGCGCTGATGTACCTGCGGGTCAGCCAGCTCGTCTACGGCCGCACGCCGGCGGGGCTCGACGAGGCGTCGTACACCGCGGTCGTCGAGGCCCTCCTCACCGCCGACCCACCGAGGAAGGGACGGGGATGAGCACCTTCGTCCTGCACGGCGTCCCGATCCGCACCCGGCACGACCGCGCGACGGTGGAGGCGCTCGCAGTCCTCGACGGTCGGGTCGTCGCGGCCGGGTCGCTCGCCGAGGCGACGGCCGCGGTCCCGCCGTCCACCACCGTGCGGCGACTCGACCGCGGAGCCGTGCTCCCAGCGTTCGTCGACCCGCACCAGCATGCCTACCTGGTGGCCGCCGACCCCGCCGTCGACGTGCTGGTCGGGCTGCCCGACCTCCCGGCGGTGCTGGCCGCCGTCCGGTCGGTCGCTGACACAGCCTCCCCGAAGGACACGGCACCCCCGGACGGCGCGTGGCTGCGGGTGCACGGCTACGAGCCGCTCGCCCTCGCCGAGCACCGCAGCCCGACAGCCGCCGAGCTCGACGCGATCACCATTGCCCGTCCGCTGCACGTGCTCTCGCGCACCTACCACGAGTCGGTGGTGAACTCGGCGGGCCTGGCGGCGTTGGGAATCGGCGCGGCCACCCCGGATCCGCCGGGCGGCCGGATCGTGCGCGACCGCCGGGGCAGGCCGACCGGCGTCCTGCTCGAGGCGGCGAGTTTCCTCGCCGAAGCACGGTCGCGGCCCGTGCTGCCGGACGGCGCGTTCGAGGCGCGGCTGGCCGCCTACGGCCGCCGGCTGCTGGCCGCAGGGATCACCCGGATCGGTGACGCCGCCACACCGGCAACCCACGCCGACCGGATGCGGGCGGTGCTCGCCGAGGTCGGCGTCGACGTCGTACCCCTGCTCACCGGGCCGCGGATCGACGAGCCGGCCCTCGTCGCAGGCGGCACCGCCAAAGTGCTGGTGGACGGCGGCGAGTACTGCCACCTGTGCATGACGCCCCGGCAGCTGGCCCGGATCGCGGCGTCGGCGATGCGAGCCGCGTTCGGCCCCGACCGCGACGTCGCGCGGGCGATCGGACGTCGCAGCGGACGTGCCCGCCGAGGCCCGGACCGGCTGTGGCACACCGGCATCCGCTACCCCGCGTCCGAGGGGTTCGGAGCACTGCTGCGGGCAGCGGCGGACGCCGGCTCGGCCGTCGCCGTGCACGCCGTCGGCAACGGCGCAGTCGACACCGTGCTCGCCGCCCTCGCCGCCGACCGCGGACTCGCGGCCGCCACGACGCTGCGGATGGAGCACGCCCTCACCGTCGACGCCGCGACCGTCGCCCGGATCGCTGAGGCCGGACTGCCGCTCGTCGCGCAGCCGTCCTTCATCGTGACGAACGCGCACGACTTCGAGGTCACGCCAGTGCCCGCGCCGACGCTGATGATGCCGTACCGCACCATGCTCGACGCCGGCGTCGACCTGTCGTTCAGCTCCGACCACCCCGCCGTGCCGCTCGACCCGTTCGTCGGGGTGCGCGCCGCCGTGACCCGCCGCGACCGCACCGGAGCCCCGGTGCGCCCGCACGAGTCGATCACCGTCGCCGAGGCGCTCACCGGATACACGAGCGCGGCCGCCCGGGTACTGGGCGCCGCCGACGCCGGCACCCTCGAACCCGGAGCGGTGGCCGACCTGGTGTGGGTCGACCGCGACCCACACACCGTCGACCCCGACGACCTCGCCGACATCACGGTGCTCTCGACCTGGAGCGCCGGCCGACTGGTACACGAGCGCGAGCCCGCCTGACCTTCCGCCTGAACGACCCCGCCGGACAGGTCGGCCTTCTCGACCATCAGATGGTCACGGCCAGCGCCGCCAGGCTCATGCCCACAGCGGTGGCGATGACGCCGAAGGCCCAGGCCCACCGAGCCAGGTGCCATCGATCGGACACCCGCGCCCCCACAGCCGGCGCCAGCAGGGCCACGACTCCCAGCCACATCCCCGGCAGCGACATCGTGACGGCCAGCACCGCCAACACGGCCGCGGCGGCGAGCACCACCAGGGCCAGCAGCCCACCCAGCCGGGCTGCGAGCAGGCCGATGGACGCCGGCATCGGCTGGCAATCGGCCTCGAAGGCGCCGCGCCGGGTCACGGTCTCGGCGACCATCCCCCAGGCGGACTCCACCTGCTCGGCGGAGAGCAGCGGATGATCGTGCTCGGCGAATCAGCGCTCGAGGTGATAGCCGGGGACGACGTCGACCTCGCCGACGCGTCGCACGGCGTACTCTTCCTCGGCCACCATGCCGGAGTCCGCAAGTCCGTCCCACCCCCACGTGGCGACGACTGCGTTCACCGGAATGCCGAGTTGACGCGACTGCGTCCACAGCCTCAGGCGTCGCGCCTGGTCGGCGATCTGCAGGCAGGCCCGCTCCAGCTGCGGCGCGGCCGAGGGCTCGCGCCAGCCTCCACCCCGCCACTTCGTCTCCACCACGAAGGCGCCGCCCGCGCCGATCAGCACATGGTCGATGTCTCCGTGGGCCAGCACCACGTGGTTGGCGACCTGCCACCCCTGACGCCGCAGGTGGCGCAGCGCGTCAGCAGTCCGGTGCTCGGCAAGGTCACCCATCATCGTGGGACCGGTGCCGGTCAGCTGGACGACGAGGAAGGCCAGGAACCCGACCGTTCCGGTGAGCAGAGCGCCGGTGACCAGTCCGCGCGCGAAGCTGTTCCGAATCAACGGCACCGTCAGCAGAGACGGCGCCAGCACCAGCACCCCGTACGTGAGCAACGCGAGCCAGTGCGCCCGGACGTAAGCACGTTGGGTCGTCCGCGCCCGGCGTCGCGCGGTGTAGCCGCTCCTACTGGCGCTATCGGGCCCGCGACGCCGACGCATCCACGAACGCCCGGCGACCGCTGTGCTCACACCTCACAGCTCGACGGTCTCTGAGCCACTCTGAACCTCCCTCCCCCTCCCACGGCGGACGCACGGTAATCCGGACGCACTTCCCGCCGGACTGCCTTCAGCCCGGCGGACGGCGGCCGTCGTCGGAGCCCCCCGCGCCTTCTTGGCAGCCTGCGATATCCGAGCCGCGATGTTCCGCGCCACCCTGCCACGGTTGACAGCACACGCCAGTGCCTCCCTCGCCGTAGCGAGTTGGACTGCGTCACCATGTGATCGGCAGGTGGGGGAGAGGTGTTGAGGCACCTACGTCACGGTGGCGACACCCTCTCCCGGCCCTGAGGTCGCACTTCACGTCCAGGTCTTCGAAGCGTTCCCATCGGCATCGGAACGGCTCGTGTCTTCTCTCACGCACCACGGAGCATCATCGCTACCTGTTGAAGGTGCTGGATGAGAACTCTGCAGCGATTGGAATGAACATTCCATCCCGCATAGTGGGAGCAGCACAGGCTGAAGAAGGCGCGACTACAAGTTGGACTCCGATCATGCATCCGACCCCATTGGCATTTACAGCAATTGGGCGACCGGTCCGGTGCGTGTCGAGTAGTTACCTACAACTTCCCTGGCTTGGCCGGGTATCTGTCAAGAAATGAATACATCTTCGCAAAGTCTGGCGCAGATGCTTCTTGGCCGAGGAATCTCTGCCCTGGTGGCCCGCAATCACGACGATGAGAAAAGAACCGCAGCCAAGACCGCTGACCCAGACATCACTTGTCGTTTTGTGGACCACGCGAGGATCCCTTTGCAGCCTGCATCATGATCCATCTTGTTCGTCGGCTTCTGGATCTGCAGCAGAAGAGTTCGCGCGAGAGCAGTACCAGGCTCTTGTACCTGGACACATGGCCAGTACGTTGAGGCCCGAGGTACTACAGCGTGCTCGATTGGGTTCGCGCAGAATCATCTCTCGTGGCAGTGACAAAGATGCAGATTCCGTCGCCCACCATTTCTTGCCCCATTCGCAGTACTCGCAGAGCACGCATCTCTGCGGAATGAAGAACTCGCCTCCGGCGAGTGCGGAACGGCATATCTCCGGCTCGGTCAACCTCGACATCGGAGAATCCGCTTGACTTCAGGTGTTCAACAAGTAACCATTCCGGAATGGGTGTGATATGACCCGTAAAATAGTAAGCATCACTATCAAAAAGAATCGTGTCGCCCTTTATCATGTTCTTTAACCTTGAGTGGGGGTGATTTACATTCGGCGTGCTCACAAGAATCTTTCCTCCTGGAACCAGCAGATTTCTCATCGCCCGCAATGCGGCACGTGGATTCTCGAGATGTTCGATTGTCTCGACGCATACAACAAGCTCGAATCCGCCGCTAAATGACGGGTCCCACGATTCCGGTTTGTGGAGGTCCATCACAGCGATTGACGGGTGGGCAGGCTCAAGGTCAGTCTGAGTCACGTCGAAGTCCAGATCAGCAAGTCGCAGGCCCAGAGCTCCAGAACCAGCGCCGACCTCAATGATCCGCGTCTGATTCTGGTCGAACTTCCGACTAACCATTGTCGCGACGTGTTCGTGCACGCCCGGAGCAGCATGGATCGAGCGGCCTCGGTAACTAATTCCAACGTCGTTTCTGTGTGTCAACTCGCTCACGAGCAACTCCCTTATCTGGTGACGCGATGGGAAATGGTATCATCTTGGCGAGGTGGCAGAAGACCGTCCGCCATCTCCAGATAACTCGGCCGAGGTGGCGAGTAGTCGCTTAGACTGGATCCCAACTCATGGAGCTTGTCGATCCGCATTGCCCACTTCGATTCGGCGGCCGGACTCACCACAGCGAGGTCGCGACCGCAATTGAACTATAGGCGCCCCAGCTCCATGAGGCTGGCGGCGACGTCGCATTCGGGAGAATCGGACGACGGTGTAACTGGCCGAATGGCTGACGTGTCGGCCAGTAGGGGACGTGATGGCCGCAAGCGTCTTAGGCATGACGACACCCGGCGAAGAGCATCAGCAACACCACCATTAGGGGCTCATCACAATTGAGGGTGTAGTTGCGGTCTGAATCCGCTGGCCTCGAGCAGGCTGCGGGCGATGCAGTTTGTGAGGTTGCAGGAAGCCCCGCTTGGCCGCCGTGCGGCAGCCTTGCCTGTGTCCTGGCGCCAGAGGTGCCCACACCCGGCGCACGGGTATCGGCGCACCGTCACCAGCAACATGGTGGGCCGCCATCGGAACGGCTCGTGCGCCAACCGCCGGATCACTCTGTCCCGCCTCGCCCCCTCGAAGCACGACGGCGGCGACACCACTGATCCGCCTCGAGGACCCGACACGCCAACACCGCCCGGCCGCGCTCCAGCCGCTGCCCCACCACCACGAGACGCAGCTCGTCCAGGTGCCTGAAGTGGTCAGGTCCCGGGCAGACGAAGGTAACGATCGAGGCTCGCGATCCCTACCAAACAGCGATCCGAGCGGTGGCGCTCGCCACGCCAGGAGCGCGCGAATCCACTGTTCGGCCGATTCGAGCCCGTTCACCCCCTTGTGACTCTCTGTCGTGGTTACATCTACCTTGCGTGGTTGTCATCGGTGACGCCACCGGGGGTATCAGACCAGCATCGTTGAGTGGGGGCAGCACCACGTGAAGCGCGCTTTGATCACCGGCATCACCGGGCAAGACGGCTCGTACCTGGCCGAGCTGTTGCTGGACAAGGGATATGAGGTGCACGGCCTCGTCCGCCGGGCATCGACCTTCAACACCAGCCGGATCGACCACCTCTACACCGACCCGCACGAGGAGGGCACTCGCCTCTTCCTCCACTACGCCGACCTGACCGACGGCAGCCGGCTGGTGACCCTGCTCGAGAAGATCCACCCCGACGAGGTCTACAACCTCGCAGCGCAGAGCCACGTGCAGGTCTCCTTCGACGAGCCCGAGTTCACCGGCCTCACCACCGGCATGGGCACCACCCGGCTCCTCGAAGCGATCCGCATGGTCGGCCTGAACTGCCGGTACTACCAGGCCAGCTCCTCGGAGATGTTCGGCGCCACTCCCCCGCCGCAGAACGAGGAGACCCCGTTCTGGCCGCGCAGCCCCTACGGCGCCGCCAAGGTCTACGCCTACTGGATGACCCGCAACTACCGCGAGGCCTACGGCATGTTCGCGGTCAACGGCATCCTGTTCAACCACGAAAGCCCCCGCCGGGGAGAGACCTTCGTGACCCGCAAGATCGCCCGAGCCGCTGCCCGCATCGCGCAGGGCCTGCAGGACGACCTCTACCTCGGCAACCTCGACGCCGTGCGCGACTGGGGCTTCGCCCCCGAGTACGTCGAGGCGATGTGGCGCATGCTGCAGGTCGACGAGCCCAGCGACTACGTCGTCGCCACCGGCACCGCCTACTCCGTGCGCGACTTCCTTACCTACTGCCTTCGAGCACGTCGGCCTCGACTGGCAGCAGCACGTCCGTCTCGACGAGCGCTACATGCGTCCCAGCGAGGTCGACGCGCTGATCGGTGACGCGTCCCGCGCCAAGGACCTCCTCGGCTGGACCCCGAAGGTCCTCACCCCAGAACTCGCCAGAATCATGGTGGACGCCGACCTGCAGCCGAAGCCGCCTCAGACTCATCAAGCAATCTCCTTGGCGGAGAAGGTGCCATTGGCATAGCGCGCGGAATTTCCAAATACGAAACCAACGCCAACGCCAGCGAGATCCTTAACACTCAAGACAGTTCCAGGACCCTGGTCGGGACAATTCAATCCAAGGCGCTCCAATGCATCTTTCATTCTTGACTATCCAAACGCAACATCGGGAGGTTCCACCGCCGATGCAGGGTATTCACCAAGAAGACCAGTCGTTACATACGAATGCCCGCGCGGCTACCAAATGTGAACTCACTGTGGGCGAGCTCAAATCCTCAGGGAGATCTGTTGGGGTCGCTGTGCGTGTTCGCGCTCCTAACGTGTCCCATCTTCAGCAGGACGACGGGGACACCCAGTTGCGCAATTCTGCGCCGATCGACGGTGGCCCAGCAATTGGGCCCCAGACTGAACTCTCCATGACGACAATCGGCGGGGTTCCCGTCGCAGCTGTTACATTCGACGCCGCCTGCGCACTAGTAGGGACGGCCGCCCCAAGCTCTGACGGCCTGCCCATCCGGTTAGTTAACGCGTGGTCGATAGCACTTTCCGACAGGGACGCAGACTACCGGGAAGTGCTTTGCGGCCCTGGTGTGAACCTGCCTGATGGCGCCCCGGTCTCCTGGGCGATCAAAGTGAGGCACTTTTCGGCAAGGAAGAGTGAACGAGTTCGCGGTCCATCAATGTTTTGGAGCTGTACTCAGCCGGGAAGGCTCGTCAGCGCGCCACTTCTTCTTGGGGGGACTGAAGAAGTTCTTCATGGACTAGATTCAGCGATCCGACGCTTGAATCCCAAAATCCAAATCGCGGGAATGTACGCGCCGCCCTATGCTCCCCTCACTGATGCAAGTCTCCGTTCATGGGCGACGAAAGCAACCTCCTGCGGCGCTACGCACATGTGGGTCGGGCTTGGTACTCCGAAGCAAGACTATGCAACAGCGTACTTAGCTAGAGCCACGGGACTCCCATGCATCGGTGTAGGCGCGGCCTTCGGATTCTACGCCGGCAGCCAGCGACAGGCGCCAAGCTGGGTTCAGCGAATTGCCTTCGAATGGCTCTTTCGGCTATTGACCGAGCCCAAGCGCCTTTGGCGGCGCTATCTGATCGGAAACGTCCGATTTGTCATCGTGGTTGCTCGACGATGGCGTCGGTGACGCACCGACATCAACTGCGAGGCGAGGTGAGGAGCGGAGCGTGTAGCTACTCCTAGTAGTAGTCATGAATCTGCTCCGCAATCTCCATCCCCGACTGCATCAGCGAGCTAGGGTTCGTCATTCACACAGCTCAAGCCCGCTATGCCACCCAACCGCCTCGCCCTACTGCTATTCCACGAAGATCGTGGCCTAGACCACCTCGGGCGAAGAGGCGCGGGCTGGTTTGGACTCCGAGTAAGATCTCTTCGTCAATCTAGAGCAGTGGTTTATGATTCCATTTGGGGTGACACAAGAATCTCGCAATGCGTATACGCACTATGCTAGTCCTCTCCCTCTCCCTCTCCCCTCCTAGGTGGAGCGCGCCCAATATCGGACCATCGCGCTTCAGCCAAAAGGTCGCCCGAGTTCGGCCTCAGGCCTCAGCATCTGCTCTCGATAGCAGAGCCATAGTAGCTAGAACATGGTCCCTTCGGCCAACATGCGCTCATCCGAACGGCCCAAAGCCGGATCTCCTTCGTCCCCCACACGAAGCGTAAGAGACAATGGACAGGTTGCACGCGGAGATTGAGCGTCAAGACCGACCTTGTCACCAGTCACGGAACCAAAGAAACACCCGACCTCTAAGCAACATTCTGGTTTCGCACCACCGCCCCCCGCTCGGCGCGTCCATGCGCAGAGTCCAGCGATGCTCCGGCACGGAGCAGGAGGGATCTGGCAGATGAGGCTGGCCGTGGTGCACAGCTACTACGATCCACGCACACCAAGCGGTGAGAACACCGTCGTAGACGAACAGGTGACTGCTCTAGCCAATCGCGGCCACGACGTGCTGCTAATAGCTCGCAGGACTGACGGAACATCAAGTCATCCAACAAGCCAGATCCGAAGCGCATTCCGCGTTTCCACCGGTCTGGGACGTAGGCCCGACCGCGAGCTAGAGGCCTTCAACCCACATGTTGTGCACATTCACAATCTGCATCCGAATTGGGGTGCAACCTGGCTAGACAAATGGAGTGAATGCTCGGTTATCACACTCCATAACTATAGACCCCTCTGTGCATCAGGAACACTCTTTCGCAATGGGGCTGAGTGTCAATTATGCCAAACTCACGGCTCACTCAACGCGGCGAGGCACAAGTGTTTCCATGATTCAACATTCGCCTCGATTCCCCTCGCCATCGCCAGCCGAAACGCAGGCAAACATCACCCGTTATTGAAGCGGACAAGAACATGCATTGTTCTCAACTCCGAACAGGAGAGAATATTCGCCCACGCTTATCCAGAGATCAGGATGCATCGAGTACCCAATTTTGTCTCTGTCGAGCCAAGCCGCTTAGAGCGCGAAGACACATGGGTCTACGCCGGCAGACTGACCGAGGAGAAGGGGATCCTATCTTTAATGCGGTCTTGGCCTGCTGCCCATCGTCTGACTGTGATCGGAAGTGGTCCGCTTGAAGACCAAGTTGGGGCTCTGGCGATCCAGCGAGGAATACTCTTCAGGGGTCGAGTAGACCAAGTAGAATCTCGGGCGCTCATTTCACGTTCCAATGGCGTGATAATACCAAGCATGTGGAGCGAAGGATTGCCAACTGTAGCACTTGAGGCTCTGAGCTACGGGAGACCAGTCATAGCCTCCAGTCAATGTTCTGGACTTGACGAAATAGTGGGGGCAGGCGCGGGAGCATGGCTCCCAGACAATTACGGAGACAGCCAGGTTCTCAGCTACTTCTTGCAAGGGACTGACTGGCACTCAATTGCTTCCCGCGCCCAAGCCCTTTACGCGAGTCAGTATTCACCTGCAGTTTGGCTGGACAGAGTAGAGCGCGTCTACTCCGAAGTAGTTGGCCTCAAGGGCAAGAGGTGAGCTTCTTGCGGACAATTTGGCCGATCAATTCCGCGGCGGCAGGCAAGATACAGCGGTGCTTGCCTTGCTAAACCTTGGCAGCTTGCGCTCATTGAGAACTCAGAACGCGGTTGCGTGGGTGGGAGCTCCGCTAGCATCAGTCGCCCTTGGCGCTGCCGCTGCTTGGCACCTAATGACCCTTACGATTGTATTTGGGATTATCGCGCTCCTCCTGGCTCTGCGACTCGGCAAGGCAGCAATACTACTGACCTATGTAATTCTTCTTTCGACTATCTCCCGGTCGATCTCAGCATTTACTATCGGGGGTCTCCCCATCGCGACGACGGTCCTCGGAGCATTGCTTATTCTTTATCGCCGAGAAGTTGGGATGGCTACCCGCCAGGTCAAACAGTTTCGCTTTCTAATCGTCGTCTGGTGCTTGTGGGCCTCTTGGACCGTCATCCGCCTACTCATCGACTATCCACGATATGGCCAGGACTCGCTGCGAGATGCACTCCCGGTCATTGACTTCCTTGCTCTTTTTCTGGGCGGTGGCCTTTCCTATGCCTACCGCAGCAGGCCCGGGTTGAATCGCTCCTTCCAAGCGGTCCTCGCGATCCTGTCCATCTATAGCCTCGCATACCTTGTTCGGACCACCTTCCCAACAGCCATTTCACAGGTAACGGACTTCTCCAATATCGGAGTGGCTGGGACTGCGCTAACCGCAGCTGGGCTTTGGAGAATCCATGATCGGCTCCGATGGGTATATCTGGCGACCGGAGCGATGGCAGTTATAGTTTCGCAAGGTCGGATGATCTACCTTGCGGTGACTATCCTCCTTGTTGTACATCTCTTTAGAATTGACTCGTCCACTCTCATGAACCACCAATCCGAGGCAAGGGTGATTGCCCCCCGAGGCCGGGTGGTCGGAGTGCTTGTGCTCGCCGGCCTCGGCCTCTCCATCCTTTCCATTCTTCCATCACTGACCTTTGTTCAAGGGAGATTGGGCGCCTTAACACTTGGGGACATGAAGCAACAGGTTGCTATGGTCCTCGATGCTGACGAGGCCTCCGCGGGATCAGCAGGCGACCGTAAGAGATGGTGGCGAGAGATCTCACACGACCTCGCAAGAGAACCTGGAGCCAAACTCTTAGGATTGGGTCTCGGAAGGGACCTCCTAAACGGATTTCGCGCCCCTGACGGATCACTTGTGCGGAAGCCTCATAATGATTTGATTGAGTGGTTCGCTCGTGAGGGACCCCTGGGACTAATTTCGCTCATGCTCTTCCTTCGCGCCTCGGTGCAGGCAGCACTACACGGGTTAAGGCGCCATGGTATAGGAATTGTCGGAAGTGCCTGGATACTCGCCGCAACGCTGACGTGCTTGGCCCAACCGTATCTTTCATATGCGCACGGCGTTGTTCCTCTTATGCTTGCAACTGGCATGATTCTCTATGAACCTCAGAGCTACGCCTATCCCTCCGCTACAGAGTTCACAGAGATTCAGGTGACTCTGAATGGCTGAACGACGTCCGACTCACCAGCGCGTGTCCCTAGCTCTCGGTTTCGCAGATCAAGGCGCGATGAGCGCTGGCATGCTTCTCCTTAGCATTGGGGTGTTCCGTAGCGGAACGCCACGAGAAGTTGCAGAGGTGTCGATCGCCTTAGTCGTGTATTCTCTAGCTGTAGGCATTGCGCGCAGCTTGACTAGTGAAGTGGTTTCCGTGCAAAGCATTGACTTTGATCGCAGTGTTTTTATTCAAATCACTAAGATCAGTGTTCTTCGAGTCCTTGCGGTTACGGGACTGGTGATGGTGATTGTTGCTTTGAGCGTTGGAGTTCACACAGAGGCCGGCGCCCTCGCCCTCGCCGCAGGCGCGCTAGCGACTTGTGTTGATGTAGTCAGAACGACGGCAATCGCTATGCAGGCCAACACCCTATCCGCGGGAATTTCATTCTTCGGCCTAGCGGGCATATGCATCGGTCTATGCATCTGCTTGTGGTTTGACGACGCGACTCCGCTCGTCGCAACCTGGCTCGTTTCCTTGACGCTTGTGCTCGGATTCCTGGCCGCCCTGGCGCACCGTAGCGGGCCTCCGCTCTCGGCAGCTCAGGTCGCTTGGCATCCACGGTACCTCTGGGAGGCAATCGTGACCACGGGGTCATCGCAGATAGCGATCCTAGTGGGCTCGGCATGGCTCGGCGCTGAGGTGGCCTCAATTGCGCGCTTAGGAGCTACACTATTTGGTCCCTACTTTGTCCTTCTCCAAGCTTCCGCTCTGCTCGCTGTACCGCGCTTGGTGAGATGGCGTATAGCCCGTGAGAACTACCGCGACTGGCACGGCGCCAGTGCGGTCTCAGGGGCGCTATCCGGTCTTATCTGTGCTTGGTTCATCCTACTAATTCTAGCGAATCGTACTGGGATTGGTACTCAGATTCTTGGAAAGAACTGGGAGCTAGCGCAGAGCTATACGGCTCTAATGTTTCTAGGCTATCTTGGGGGGGCAATTTCAGCTGGACCGCTTCTTGCCCTGCGAGCGTCTGGGGCCAAGCGCCGGCCGCTGATCCTGAGGTCATTGGCGGGAGCAGCTCAGTTGCTGATTCCTCTCGTGCTCTATCGGGTCAGGGGTATCCACGGATATTTTGAGGGTGTTGCCCTTGCTGGAGTTCTTGTGGCAACAGCAGGAATTCTCTTCGTACGAAGCGGCGAAGAGTGGAGGGGTGAGGATCTTGCCAGACAACAACCCGATTGTCGCCAAGGTGTTACTAGCAGCGGCACGAATGCCGTCAAGGAGGGTGTTTAAGCTGCTTTGCGCGCTTACAGGCAATGATCTGGGCCACCGGAGCTACGGAGATCTTCGACTGCCTCATCCACTTGGAATAGTGATCCACGGTAAGGCGCGAATCGGGAAACGCGTAACAATATACCAGAATGTCACGATAGCAGCTCACCCGCGGAAGGAGGAAGCAGCAAATATTCAGGACGGCGCGACAGTATGTGCGGGAGCTGTCTTGATTGGTCCCATTACCGTAGGTTCGGGCGCCACGATTGGAGCCAACGCCGTGGTAACACGGGATGTGCCAGCTGGGGCAACTGTAGTAGGCGCGCCCGCGCGAGAGGTGGCTTCGAGGCGCTTCCTTGAATAGCGCTTGGCCTTGCCAATCATGCGCCAGCCCCTCCGAAGTGATCTTCCTTAAGGATCGAAAATGAGAGTCTTCATTCTCGCCGAATCGCTGAATGGCGGAATAGGGAGGACCGTTGCTCGCGATCTCGGTGTCTTTGCGTCTCGGGGCATTTCGGTTACCCTTGCTTCATCATCCTTGCCACTTGGATTCCCTCACGATTTGGATTTCCGCCATATCCGAGTGCCTGAAACGGTCTTCGACTTCCGAGCCATGTTGGCGGCGCGCCGAGAGGTAAAGAAGTGCTTAACGGAGGTTGGTCCGGCCCGCGTGTACGCACATGGCCTCCGCGCTTTGGCCCTTGCGGCGCCGACCAGGCGGGTGCTCACGCTGACCTACCATGGCGCCGGCGCGTTGCCGGACAGTAGTGTTCTGTCACGGGCTCTCCGGAAAAGCATGCTTCTCATCGCTCCAAGGTTCTGCGAGAGCGCCTTTACGGTGGTCCCGCTTCGCGGCTGGGGATGGAAACTTGTTTGGCTCGACTCACCGTCGGTATCTGTGCATGGCCGTTCGCAAGCGGGAGTAACACAAAGTGGGCACTTGTCACTTCTCTGGCTGGGGCGAGTGAGTGCCCAAAAGCGAATTGTCGACTTTCTTTCAATGATCGAGCAATTGCTGGAGCGTGGTGTGGACGTGTCAGCGGAGATTGTCGGTGCGATTGACCCTGATCAGCTTTCATCTATTGCCTCTTTTGGCGCTCTACCGATTTCCTTGCATGGCGAAGTTTCGGATGTTTCGGCATTCTTGGAGAAAGATTGCGTATTGTGTATGTTTAGCAATTTTGAGGGAAAGACATTTGTCGTCGAGGAGGCTCTCTCCTTTGGCCTTCCCGTGATTGCTTCTGACTTGCCCGGAACCAGGATGCTGATTCCCAGTGCCGAAGGGCTAGTGACTTCCGTCGACGAGGCGACAGAGACGGCAATTAGGCTCGCTGATTGGAAGGTGAGGTCGGCGGTGGGCTCTCGGCTGCGGCGAGACTACCTTGAGATACGGAGCACCCACGAGGACTGGGCAACGGCCCTTGATCGGCAAATCCGCGAAGACCTGGCGATCAGGAAGGGAGAAATGTGACCATGGGGGAATTTCGACGTGTCGTATCGTTCTATTCACGGCCTGCTTCCTACTCGACTGGGGGAGTAAACCAAAGTGCTCAGGAATGGCTACAACAGATGTCAAATTGGGTCGGAGAAGGACTTATTCTTCAGGCCGCACGTGGGTACTCAGGAAGGCTCGTTGATTCGCCTCTGCTCTCGTTTATGGCTGTTGATCACTGGGGAATGAAACGCAGCACCATGGTGCCCAAGAATCTTGCAGATATTCTAGAGACTGGGGACCTCGTTTATCTTCACGAGGGCTGGGTGGCGAGCAACATCAGAGCCGCCTCCGTTTGCAGGGGTCTTGGCATTCCGTATGTGGTAATGCCCCATGGGGTGTATCAGCCTGAAATCGTGAGGACTCTGAAGATTCCCTCTGCCCGGCGGCCATTCGAAGACAAGGTACTAAAGCGAGCACAAGGCGTTCATCTTTTCTTTTGAGGGGGAAGCGGATGGATTGCGGAAGATATCTCCGCGAGCGAATTCCTTCTCGCTTTCGACTGGGTTCACGCCTGTAGAGAGCCGCTGGCATGGAGCGACTGGGGAGTACTTGTCCTGGGTTGGACGATTCGACATAAATCACAAGGGCCTCGATGTCCTGCTTGAGGCCATAAAGCATCTCTCTCCAGACGACCGTCCAACTGTTAGAATGATTGGACCTGATTATCATGGTGATAAGGCCGTTTTTGCCAATCAGGTTCGCGGGATGGGGCTGGAAGACTGGATCTCAATAGGCGAGGAGCGAAGCCAAGCGGGTGTTCGGAGGTTTGTTGCCGCCTCCCGTGGTTTTGTGCACGTTCCTCGGTGGGAGAGCCTCGGCCGGACGATCGTGGATGCTTTGCTATGGGGGTGCCCGTTCTTCTGGCCGAGACAGCGCACATAGCGACCAGCTTGCGTGAGGCGAAAGTATCCAGGGTTTGTGCCTTTGACTCGCGCTCAGTGGCAGCAGAATTGCTTCGGATATGGCGCGGAAGCGACGACGTGCTATCTGGGGATGCGTCGCGAGTATGGGCAGAGAATGCTTTTGGTTGGGAGGGGCGCCGAGTGAAGTGGCTCGAGGCCGTTAGTAGAGTCCAAGATCCTCAAGACTCGGCAATGGTCACCCCAGTATAGTTGAATGTTCTCGGAATATTGTCGCGGATCATTGCATATGAGACATCTCGGCTTGCACGACGGCGTTCGCCCGTCAACGACGTTCCCCGCGAGCGCCCGGTGACCTGAGTCGCTGCTAGTTAGCGAGCGGACACTGTGTGTGTCCTAGACTGTGTAGCAAGGGGGATTGTTCGACCAGTGAGGGGAATCTAGAGTGACGATCGCCGAGTACTTGCGCGTTCTGCGCCACAACTGGATCGATTATCGCAGCGTTGGCGGGGCTGGGCTCTATGGCGCCCTTATGTTCTCGTTGGCCCAGACGCCGATCTACCAGGCCCAGTCGCAGATGTTCGTCTCGATCACCGGCGCCTCCAGCATCGGCGACCTCACCGCAGGGCGGCGCCTCGCCCAGCAGCGTGTGAAGTCCTACGCTGAGCTTGTGACCAGCCCCCGCACGCTCCAGCCCGTGATCGACCAACTCTCTCTTCCCTACAGCGCCGAGGAACTCGCACCGAAGATCAAGGCCACGAGCCCACTGGACACTATCCTGATCGATGTGGCGGTGACGGACCCGTCGCCCTCCAGAGCGCGGGACATCGCCAACGCCATCACTCGCGTTTTCCCCTCGTTGTCCAGCACCTCGACAAGTCCAACGATTCCTCAGGCCAGTCGCCGGTGGTGGTCACCGCCAACCCGGCTGGCAGTCACACCCCGGGCGCCGATCTCCCCGCGGACGAGCTCAATCTGATCGCTTGGGCCTCCTGGTCGGGCTCGGCCTCGGGGTCGGGCTGTCCGTGCTCCGCGACACGCTCGACCGGACAGTGAAGAGCAAGGAGGACGCCCAGGAGAGCGCCGGACGCGCCGGTTCTCACGGTCGTTGGCGACGACCCTGAAGCGAACGAGCATCGGTTGATCACCCATGATGCGTTCTCTCCACGCGCCGAGTCGTTCCGGCAGTTGCGCACCAACATTCGCTTCCTGTCGGTCGATCACCGCATGGCCAGCCTGGTCGTCACCAGTGCCGTCGCCGGCGAGGGCAAGACCTCGACCGCCGTCAACCTGGCCATCGCGCTTGCTCAGGCAGGCGAGAACGTCGTGCTGATCGATGCAGACCTTCGCCGCCCGACGGTCTCCGACGTGTTCGCGATGTCCTCGGGTGTTGGGCTCACCTCCGTGCTGCTCGGTGATCTCCCACTCGATGACGCGCTGCAGACGTGGCAAGAAGACCTGCCCCTTCGGGTGCTCACGGCGGGGCCGCTTCCGCCCAACCCCAGTGAGCTCATTGGGTCGACCCGAATGGCCTCGTTGATCAGCAGCCTGACCGCTGACGGATGTCACCGTAGTGCTCGACTCCCCTCCCCTGCTTCCGGTCACCGATGCCGCATTGCTCGCGCGAGCCACTGATGGGGCGCTCGTCGTGACTCGGGCCGCGTCCACGCATACTGATCAGCTGGCCACCGCCTGCGAGTCACTGCGGATCACTGGTGCCACGGTGCTCGGCGTCGTGCTGAACCGCGTTCCACGCCGACGTTCCTCGTCCTACTACGGGGGCTACGACAGCTACGGCGGCTACGGCAGCCGGGGCACCAAGGACAGCCGGGGCGCCAAAGGGAAGCAAGGGCTCCACGAAGCGCCGCAGCAGAACGCGCCGTCCGGTGCGACTGCCCAGAGCGCACCCGCTGTCTTCGCGATGCCCGCGGTGCCCGCCGCCGGCGCCCTTCGAGGCGGCGCCCGCTCCGCAGCCGTCAACCCGCGTCGTGCTGCCCGCGCCGGCGAGCTTCGACACCCTGCCTACCATGCCCCAGGTACCTTCCATGGTCGATGTCGAGGGACCCAAGCGAACGCCAGGTGCCCTTGCGTCCGCGTCGGGACGCTCACGGGCGCGGCCGTGCTCGTGGACACACGAACGGGCACACTGCGAACGGCCACTCCGCTGCCAACGGGCACGCGTCGTCCAACGGCTTAACGGGAACGGCGCGGTCGACCCGGCGTCCCTGATCCCTGGGCGTTGGAGCTCCGCCAGAGCCGGCAGGAGCTCGACAGCCTGCGGCCGGAGTCGGCCGCGCCTGTCGGTACCGGACGATCCGGTGGCGGACATGATCATTGATGCTGACCGGGGCACCATCAGCCGGTTCGAGCCGACGGATGCTCCGATGGCCGAGCTCGACAGCTGGCATGTGGAGTGGGGCAACCTGCCCGCCTTGATCGCCTCGCCGCGTACCGAGTTCGGTCAGAACGGCCGGGGAACAACGGAGCACGGCACCGCAACTGAGTCCCCCGTCGCGGCGCCGCTGAGAGGCATGTCGATGACCACCGGCCCTGGGCCGTCGATGACGGGCCGTCAACGCTCTGCGTTCGCAAGCGTGCTTTTCGGGGTGGCGCTCGCCACGGTAGCGTTCGTGGCCGCCTACTACGGCGAGGCCTTGACCACCCCGGGGGCGGCGCTGCTGGCCGGTGCCGCTGGTCTTGTTCCCCCTGCCATCGAACGGCTTTGGGATCGTCGAGAACTGTCGCTGGCGATCGGCCTGGTGGTGGCCGCGCTGGCGCTGGGAATCGGTGCCTTCACGCAGCGGCGACCGCTCGGCCCAGAGGCTCAGGCGCCGGACCCGCCGTCCGCCTCGTCGACGGGTTCAGACGGGGCGCACTCCCCCGCACCGGACGGATCTCTCGCGACCGGGCCCACGACGTCCGACCTTGCCTCGGCCGGCGTGGCTACCCCGGCGGCCTCTGGCCAGACCGAGGGTTCGCACGTCACAGACCCAGAGGTGCCGACCCCGCGACGCTCAACCGCCACGACCACCCGGGCGGCCACTCCGGAGACGACCGTCGTGGAGGTGCCCACGGTTCCGGTGGCCGAGGCACCCATATCGGCGGCAACGGTGGCGGAACCGGGGCTCCCGATCGTCGTGCCGCGCACCGTCACCGTGTACGACAACTACGGCACGGCGCTTCAGCCCGGCCACGCGATGTGCAGCGGCAACCCGGGCCGGCCTGAGTCGATGCCCGGTGGGTCGCTCACCCAGACGTTCACGGTGCCGGCGGAGGTCGCCGTGATCACCAGCGCGATGGTGCAGATCGATCCGAACGCTCAAGTGACCGCGCATGCGACGCTCTCGGTGGCCGGCGGGCAGAACGCCAGTGCCAGCGCCGCCGCCGCGGGCGACACCACGTTCCAGTTCACTGCGCTACCCGTCTCCCCCGGTCAGAACGTCACCCTGTCGATCTCGTTCACGGCGACCCAGGGCAAGCTGATCACCGTGTACACCGCGGGCAGCCCGGGCGGCAGCTTCACCGCGCGCAACAGCTGCTCCGACGGCGCACCCAGCCTGACCCGCTCGCCCGCGGGCCTGCGCGCACTGATCTCTGGGCGCACTTAGCTCTGGGGCCAGGGCCCAGGAGTATCTACGCCGAGCCCGAACGATTTGGGCGCCTGGTTTCGCCCTACTTAGCGACGGGGCCCCTCTCGCTGACTTTCCTGAGGCGTGCCTCCCGACGGCTGTGACCATTCTCTTTTGGCGGTATGCCCACACCGAGAGTGACACGTGTGATGGGATTCGAACATGTACTCCACGTCATCGCGTTCGGAGAGAACCGTTCGCTTCGCAGCGTTGGCGATTTGCGGCCTTGTCGCCCTCTCTGCCTGCAGCGGCTCTCCCGCCCCCACGCAGACCGTCACCGTGACAGCGCCGAACACCACTCCGAGCCCGACGGCACCGACCACATCGGCGACGGCGTCGAGCCTTACCGTGGAGCCGACCGAGACCTCCACTCCTCCAACGCCCACCGAGACGTCCGATCCGGCAGCATCCACCGGGCCGCCCGTGCTCAGGGACTCCGGCGCTCCCAAGTCGCTGACCCTCGCCGACATCTTCGAACACCGCGGATGGAAGGAAGGGCTGTACCAGACACCACAATCAGCCACCGCGGCACAAGCCATGGCGTTCGAGCTGGGCTGCAACTCGACAGAGCTGGAGACCCGGTTCGCCCAGGCCACGGGCAAGGCCGTGGTCAAGGTGGCGCAAGCGCTGGACTCCTATAGTTCGAAGGTCACCCTCGAGTTCAAGCTCTTGGCCGATCAGCGCCTCGTGGACACCAAGTTGGTGAAGTTCAACCAGGTGAACACCCTGACCGCGGATCTGACCGGCGTCAGTGCTCTGACTCTCAAAGTGAAGGCGCAGGGTTCTCCCTGCACCGCCACGGCGGTCATCACGGAATTCCTCCTCACACCGTCGTGAGCACGTGATGTCTGGCAGTGCGGGCCGTAAGCGAGCACCAACGGGCACGTGGACGTGGACACCAGATCCACTCATGCTGCTCATCACGACGATCGGCGTGATCGTGGCGGTCGCCGGCGTCTACATCGCCTATTTGACCTACCGGCAGGGCGACGACTCGCAGGTGCCCGAGGGTCCCGTCGCCAGTGGCCCATCTGCGTCACTGCAGGGCGTCGCATTCCCGTCCTCGTCGTCCTCGTCGTCCTCGTCGTCTGCGTCGACGGCCACCGCTACCGGTTCCACCTCCCTGTGCGGACTGCCGGAGAGCGGTATGCCGGTGGACTGCCGCGACCCGCGCGCAGCACTTCGCGTTACGGACCAGACCTGCAGCCTCCGGACCGTCATGACGCTGTGGACTCTGAACCCGGACCTGGACTCACTCGACATCAAGGTCTCCGAGCGATCAGGTATCTGCTGGGTGAGCCCGGGCGACATCGCCCGCCAGGCAGGCGCCTCGGCCGCTGACCTGGTGCAGGCGTCGAAAGGTGCCGTTGTCGACGCGCTGCGCCAGTGCGCCGTCGGAGGTGACCTGGTCTCAGTCGGCTGCTCTCGTCCCCACGACGCGGAGTGGATCGGCGAGTGGGCAGCGGCCGATGACACCGTCGATCCAGTGGCGTCGTGCCGTGTGACGGTCGTCGCCTACACCCGGATGACCGTGTCAGGGATGGAGAACCGCTTGGTCGCCGAGTCTGCAGAACGGGTCGCCTCGGGTAAGCGCCAGACCCGTTGTCTCGTACGGGTGCAGGGCATCACGCTCAACGCCTCGATTCGCAATCTGCGGAATGGTCAGCTTCCGGTAGCAGCCGGGTGACGTGAACCGGAACCGACCAGTCTCGGCGCCGGCTCAGGAGTGATCGCCCGCCCTGGTTGCTCGGGGATCAGGCTGAGCAGAACGGAATTGGCGACCTGGCGCCAGGTCATCAGGCCGGCGTAGCGGCCGGCGTCGGTGACGGCGACGAACTCCTCTTCGGCGGCGAGGGCGTCGCGGACCCATTCGTCGAAGGGCTCGGTGCGGTCGACGCAGCGGGTCACCAGGTCGGGGGCGAACAGGTCGCGCACCGAGCCGGCGGTGAGCGGGTGGGTGCTCTGCATCTCGATGCGGCCGACGTGATTGGCGAGGGACACCTCGGCCGGGACGATGTGCGGCACGGTGTCCTGCGGGTCGAGCAGCGGCGCGGCCATCGGAGCGCCGGTCACCAGGCGCATCGAGTCGGCGGCGGCGCTCTGGTAGGCGGCGCGCAGCTCGGGGCGGGCCTGCAGCAACCGATCCCGCAGCGCGGCCGGGGGTGCCCACCCGACGAAGCTGCCCGGCGTCCGGCCGATGTCGGCGACGAAGACGACGGCGGAGTGCTCGTTGCGGTCCGCGGCCACGGCGCAGAGCATGAGCAGTCGCGACTCCCACCACGCCTGGCCGTCGGCCAGGTCCACGATCAGCAGGCGACTGCGGGCGGCGGCCTGCGACGTCCGCAGCACGCTCTGCATGCTGGAGTCGATGACGGGCGTGCCGGGGGCGGTCACGTTCGGGGGCACGGTTGCTCCGACCGCCGGGCCCTGCGCTCCGGGGAAGGACAGCTTGAGCCCTCGGTATTCGAGGCTGCCGTTGCGGCCGGCCATGCCGTCGAGGAAGAACAGGAGCACCGGCGTCAGGCTGAGCAGCGCCACGGCGAGCAGGGCCCAGCCGGTGCTGCCGTCCTCGGGCCAGTCGCTGGCGGCGTGGACGCCCCAGAGCAGGAGGAGCAGGGCGATCAAGGTGAGTGGCGTGGCGAGCATCGCGGTGCGTGCGCTCCACGGCCAGAACGTCCTGGTCGTCGTTCCTGATGACGGTGTGGGCTGCATTCCGACAGGAGCCGTTGGCTTGACCGATTGATACCTGGCAGTCAGTCGTTACCGTTCCCCCATGCTGGATGCGCAGGAGCGATTCGTGGCCTCCGGGCCGCTGCGGATCTGGACTGAGCGTGTCGGAGATCCCGGTCTTCCCGCTGTGTTTGATGGTGATGGGGTCGGCTGCTCAGGGTGTCAGTTGTCCTGATGCGCTGGTCGGCCGGCTGGTTGAGCGTGGAGTGCAGGTGATCCGGTTCGATCACCGGGACACCGGTCGATCGAGCGTCGTCGACTTCGATGCCCATCCGTACACGATCGGAGACATGGCCCGCGACTGCCTGGCTGTGCTCGACGGCTATGAGCTGGGCTCTGCCCATGTGGCGGGGACGTCGCTGGGTGGCACGATCGCGCAGTGGCTGGGGGTGCACGCCCCGCACCGGGTCCGGAGTCTGACCGTGATGTCCAGCTCGCCGATGGGTCATGATCCGAGACCGGCGTGGGCACGGGCGCGGGCCGGGGAGCCGGCCGACCCGCTTGATCTGCCGCCGCCGTCGCCGGCGTTCCTCGCGCACCTGGCCGCAGGGCTGCCGCCGGGGGTGGAGTCCGACATGGCCCTGTTCCGCGTCTTCAACGGGCCGGTTCGGCCGTTCGACGAGCCGGCCGCCCGCGCGATGCTCGAGCTGGCGCTGTCGCGGGCCACCGACCCGGCGTCCGCGGCCAACCATCATCGGGCCGTGTGGAGGGACTCCCCCGACCTGCACTCCCCGCTGTCCTCGATCACCGCGCCGACCTCGATCGTTCATGGCGACCAGGACCCGCTCTACCCGCTCGCCCACGGTGAGGCCCTGGCCGCCGCGATCCCGGGCGCCGTGCTGCACGTCGTCCCCGGGATGGGTCATGTCATGACGTCGCCCGGCCTGCCCGAGGAGGTCGCGGACCTGATCCGGTTGTGACTCGCCTCGCTGCGACGTCCGGCTCAGGGTGTTGCGTTGTCGAGGTCGACCCGCACCGTTGTGGCGCCGCGTAGCTCGGCGACCTGGTCGGCCTCCTCGCGCAGCTGCGTCGCGGAGTCGGGTGCTCAACGGGCGGAACGTCCGGACGGTCAGGGTCAGGGTGTGCCCGCTCTTGCGCGCGCTCCTCACGGGGGCTGGGGGAACCTCCGTCGGCCCTCGACACCGACCTCGAGGGCGGGGCTGTCGGGTCCTGGTGGGTAGCAGCCCATATCGGGTGGCGCTCCTGTCTGGGTGGCGAGCGGGTCGACGATGCCGGTGGGTGGGCCGTCAAGCGGAAGGCCGGCCCCGACGGCGGGGCTGCTTTCCTGCAGCCGCAGGTCGTCCTGGGCATGGGGGCTGCCGTCGGGCGCGAGGCTGCGGAATTGAGGGTCCTGATCAATGCCGCTGGATTCGAAGCCCGGCGGGTTCGCCACCTGGCTGGCCTGGAAGTGTTGGCTGTCGCGGTAGGCGATCAATGACGGGTACGTCGCCGGTCCTCCCCCCGCCTGGCCGAGATGGCGCACTATCCCCTTCGGGGAGTCACCGAGCTGGCGGTAGCAGTTGGCGTCGGTCGATCCGGCGAACCCGGGATCGGGTAGGCATGCGGTGGCGTACTCGTCGTCGGCCGTAGGTGCCGGCTCCACGTCGACGAAGATGTTGTTGGCGCTTCGGCGGATCCCGTTCCCCGGTGTGGAGTCGCGGAAATGCAGGTACCCGGCCAGCGCGTTCTGCCGCCGGACCAGGCAGGTGTTGTGGAAGAAGTCCATCGGCCCGTCGGGGCTGTTGCCCTTGTAGAGCTGGCCGTAGCGGTACACCTCGCCGACGGGCGGATCAGCTTCATCGATGAGGTGTCCCTCGGGCGTGGGTCGCCAGCCGGCGGTGGGTTCGCGCAGATCGATCAGGTTGCGATGCACGCGGCGCGGCCCACCGATCGACTCGGGCCGCTCCCGAGCGAAGCTGAGTGCCACCAGGCTCCTCGTGATGACGTTGTGGTGGACGCTCAGGTCCGTGGTGTCCTTCAGGTCGACGATCAAGGCGTCGTCGTTGATGTTGTTCACCCAGTTGTGGTGGAACGAGGTGGACTGCCCGAACAGGGCCATGTCGTGGGCGCCGACGAACTCGCAGTACTCGAGAATCGTGCCGACATTGCTCGGTCCCCCGCTGAGCAGGCTGTCCATCGTGCCCTTTGCGAGGTCGTTCGACACGATCTCGTCGCCGCGGGTGAGGGTCTGGTAGCCGTCCTTGATATCGCTGCGGAACAGCCACGGAGGCAGGCCGCCGTCGACCATGCCGTGACGCAGGTGCACGTCTGTATTGCCCTCAGCAAAGAACACGCCGGCCGCGCCCGCCCATACGTTCACATGATCCAGGGTGACCGCGGAGCACCCCTCGATCAGGAGTGTGCGGTTGCCACCGAACCTCACGTCCAGGTTCTCGATCCGGACGTGGGAGCAGTTCTTGATCTTCATGGTGGGTGGCGTGTACGTCGACAGGGCCAGCCCCAGCGCACGTGGGTCAACCTCCCCGTCGTAGTCGGCGATCCCTGCCAGGTCGCTGGTCGTATGCGACAACCGGATGTGAATCCTGCCTTCGCAGTCCTGGTACAGGCCAGGTCCCATGTACGTCCACGGACGCTTGTACCGTGTGAAGGGCGCCTCGCGGTTGGGGCGGACGAGGTCGAACACCACCTCCAGCCCACCATCGTTCCTGCGGACCCTGACGACGGGGTCACCGGAACTTGGAAGATCCCCGTTGCCCATGGCCAGGCGGCCGAACTTCTGGTTGTCCGCGCGCAGATCCTCCAGTCGGCTGTAGGTGAGCAGCCGCGTGTGGCAGCGCCGGTCCAGGAACGCGCCATGCCGGACGCCGTCGTTCTTACTGTGCGCGAAGACCCTGGTGGAGATGTACTCCTCCGGGTGAGCATCCACGTCGACCTCGATCGCAGGGCGCCATTCACTGTTGCCGGCAACCCGAAATCCCGCCGACTCACCGGAGAGATCGACGGGTTCGAGCCCGTCGATGAACACCTGCCCTCCGACCTCGCCGCGGATCACCAACGGCAGCCCCGATTTACCATGTTTGTTGACGACGTTCATGCCCTCCCGGTACACGCCCTCGCGGATGACAAGCACGTCGCCCGCGTGAGTCAGCGCCTCGATCCCGCGCTCTATCGTGCGGAAAGGGGCAGTCGCGCTACCGGCACCACTGTCGTCCCCGGTAGTGCTCACGACGTATTCAGCCATGCCTGCACCCCGCACTTCGACAGCCTTGAACTGATCGTCTATACCGGGCCTGTGATGGCGTCGGCGAGCGCGGACCAGAACTTGGTCCAAGTGTCGGAGACCCCCAGCACCTCAAGCAAGAGGGGTGCGAAGACGAACGCGTTGTTGACGGCGAACCGTCTTCGGACACGGACGTCGATCGGCCAGGTCGGCATCTGCTGGATCTCCTGGTACCGGGCCGTCAGGAAGTCGACCCGTTCGGCAAGGGCCACGCGGTCGGCCTCAGCGGTCAGCAACCTTGCCTGGAGCTGCAGCACCTCTCGTGCGAGTCCGTCGGCAGAATCGCGCAGCGATGCCTTGTGCCTGGCCATCTCCCGGTGGAACCAGAAGAGTGGCAGCACGAACGAGAACACCTCGGCGGCCACAACGGCCACGAGAAGCCCCGTGTATGGCGCGCGCCAGTCAAGATAGCGATCAAGGTATGGGAAGGCGATCCACCATCCACCGAGGTAGATCGCGATCACGGCGAGCAGCGACGCGTCCAGGATGAACAGCTCGCCGACCGGGCGGAGTCCCGCTGCGCCGTCCAGGTGGCCAGGCCTGCTCTGCAGGTGCAGCCCTCGACGGGACAGGAACCTCCCCAGGCGGCCGTAGGCCACGGCACGGCCGGCGAACATTCCCACGACGAACGCGCCCGCCAGTTGCGGGACGATGACGAAGACATAGAGCGGAGTGTCCGCTCCCTTCGCGATCAGCCAGGCAACGGCCATGATGGCGGCCGCGAGCGCCCCGGTCACCAGGGCACACCGACGCGCCCCAGCGTGCAGGTCCAGGATCTCGTGAGTGAGGCGGCTGCGAGCCACGGCAGCTCCGCCGGCCGCCTCGCCGCTCGCATCGGCCGCCATGGCCTCGGCATCTACCGGTTGCGTCGGCATGCTCGGAGCTGCCACTGCCTCGCGGGTCGAGACGCTTCCCTGGAGCCGGCGCATCGTTGCGTCAACACGCTCGGGCAGGCCGAGCGAGACCGGGTAGAGCCACGCAAAGAGAACCCACCCTCCGGTCAGCAGCCAGTCCCAGTCTGAGAACCGCCCGCCATGGAGGACTGCCTGATACAGCAGGGCCAGCACCGTGAGTCCGGTTGAGCACGTGAGCCCGTTCCGGCGGACGAACGTCTCGGCCACGGTCAAGGAGCCGGCACCCTCCATGGTCAATCGCATCATCTCCTGCTGCCGCCACATGTGTGCATGGCCTGATCCGATCATCCGCCCATCCGCTACTCAGCGGTAGACGTCGTTGACCTCGTACTGCGCGCCGATTCCACAGGGTTTCGGTGCCGCCAGAACGTCCTGGTGGGTGCCTGATGACGGTGTGGGTGGCATGCCTAAGGAGCCTCTGCATCAGCCGCGTGATACTCAGGGTGGCGCGTCGTCCAGGTCGACCCGCACCGTTGAGGCGCCGCGTAGGTCGGCGACCTGGTCCGCCTCCTCACGCAGCTGCTTGCGGAGTCGGGTGCTCAACGGGCGGAACGTCTTGACGTTCAAGGACAGTGAGTGCCCGCTCTTGTGCGGTCGCCAGGTCCCGACGATCATGCCGTCGGCCAGCACCGCGCCAGGCTCACCGACCGCCCGCCACAGCTCGCGCTGGTGCGCCTTCTCGACGATGGTGTCCCGATCGCGCAGCTGCGTGTAGGGGTCACGAGGTGGCAGCAGCCGTACCCCGCGGGCTTCGGGTGGCGAGCGCAGCGCGTCCAGGTCGTCGGTGAGGATCCACGCCTGGCCGGCGTCGATGTCGACGGACGTGAGCTCGTCGTCGAGCAGGGTCCACCACGGGTCCGCGTCGCGGGCAGTGACCCCGAGCCAGGCGGCGAAGTGCTTGCGGTTGGACGGGCCGTAGCAGTGCAGGTAGCGGCGGAGCAGTTCGTCGCAGGCGTGCTGGGGGTCGAGCTGCGGGGGTGGGTCGAGCCAGTCGTCGAGCAGGACGAACGGCGCCTTGTTCTCCTTGCGCGGGGCGAGGCAGACGATGCCCCGCAGGGCCAGTATGCGGAGGCAGAAGTGCACGACGGCCTCGCCCAGCGGCTGGTCGGCGGCGTAGGGGCCGATTGCCTCCCAGGTCTTGCGTTGGGCGGGCGACACCTTGCGCCGCGATCCGTTCGGCGAGTTCCTCGCCCAGCTCGTTGATCGCCAACTGGCGTTTCGCGAGCACGGTGCCGGATCTCCTCGGCGGTGAGGTCCACCGCCTCGTCCAGCCCCATCCCGAGCTGATCGAGCGCCGGCTCGACACCCTTGATCAGGTGCAGCCGCCCCTCCTGCGTGGCGGGCAGGACGCCCGTGGTGAAGACGGGCAGGTCGACGGTCGGGACGTAGAACGGCGAGCCACGCATGCACCAGGTCTGCAGCAGGCTCTTCTCCTGGCCGACAAGGTGGTCGAGGTGCTCCGCGGTCACGTTCTCGACCCGTGCGTGCAGCGCCAGCAGCGCCGAGCCCGGCGGGCTGTTCTGCACCGCGCACGCGCCGGCCACCTCGAGCAGACCCTCGACCGGCTGTCGGTCGATCAGGTGGTGCGCCCGTAGCCGGAACCGGATGACGTCGCCGGCTGCCAGCTTGGCGTCTCGGACAGCCATCAGCTCACGCTACAAGGTCCCGTGCAGGAGATGATCGACGGCAATCCTGAGTGGGGTCAGGTCCAGCTCGGGTTCGGCCTCCGGCACGTCGGAGCGGATCAGGCCGATCTGTCGGGTGTAGGCGTTGTCGAACGTGCCGAACGCGTTGTGCTGGGAGTAGACCCGTTCGAACTCGGGCAGCTTCTCGTAGAGCTCGACCAGGCGCTCCCGGTTCAGCTCGTTGTACTGGCCCCAGTGCGGGCGGCCGCCCAGGTTGTCGGGCCCGTAGCAGAGCGACTCCTCGATGTCGGCCAGTGCCTGCTTGTAGGTGGGCAGCTCGTCGGTCCGCTTGCCGTAGTCGTTGGGCAGCACCAGCGGGATCTCGATCATGCAGGTGTCACGGCCGTACTGCGGGGCCAGGTAGTGCTCGGACGCTGCGACGAACCTGACGCCGAACGGCACGGCATAGAAGTACGGGCTGGACCGCATCACCTCGAGGATCCGGTCCACCGCGGCGACCGTGTGCTCCACCGGCACGGCAATCTCGTGCGAGATCGCATCCGGCGGGCGTTCCGGCTCCTCGCGCGGCAGCGTGTCGTCCCGCTCGCGACGCAACACCCAGTAGTTCTTGGAGTAGTTGACGTCGCCCTCGAACGGCGGCTTGTCGGCGCTGTTCTCGAAGTTCTTGGCGATCCGGTCGCCGACGTCGACCACCAGCAGGATGCTGCCGTTCGCGTCGTCGATGGAGGGCCGGATCAGATCCTCGGCGGCCCGCTGGAACAGGCTGGTCTGATCACGCCGAGGAGGCCAGTCGTGCCGGTCCTTCCAGTCCGCCGGCTTGGTCTTGGCGGCACCTCGTTGCGTCGACGGGTCATGCACATCGGGTTGGACGTCGCGTCCCGGCCCTTGGTCTGCGCCGCATTGACCACGAGCTCCCAGTGCCGGTTGCCGGACAGCACCGACGGGAGCTCCCCGTCGGCGCCGAACCGCAGCAGTTTCGCGCACCTCGAACCAGGTCTTCGCCTCGTTGATCTCGTTCAGCCAGTAGGCATCGCGCACCTTCAGCACGATCGAGTGGACCAACCCGATGCAGCCGAAGCTCACCACCGCCGAGTAGAAGGTGTCGTCGTCCTGGATCAGTTCCATCTCGGGCTCGGCGGCGGCGAAGACTCCCGGGTCGGTCAGCCCGTCGGCGGGTTCGATCCGGCGCATCCGCACGTCCGGCTCGCCGTCCACCTCTCGGACGGTCACCATGTCGATCGACACGATGCTGTCGGCGATCGGGCCGAGCTCGATGCCGGAGCCGTGGGTGCCGGTGCACGCGGCTCCGATCAGCGACTGCCAGTCGAAGGAGCCCATGTTGAACACGGCCTTGTCGCCCAGCAGCACCCGGTTCGCCGTCTTCAGCCGGGTGCCGGCGTCGATCCGCACGTAGTCGTCGAGCTCGTCCCGGCGGGAGGACTTCACGTGTTCGAGCGGCAACACCGCCTGCATCTGGTCGAGAGTCACCCAGACGTCATCGGGCCGGGCGACGGAGGTTGTGGAGTGGCCGGCGCCGGTGACCCGGATCCTTCGGCCGTCCGCCACGGCCTGCCGGACCACCTCGACCAGTTCCTCCGGCGTCGACGGCGCGACCCGGCCCACACCGGCGGACGCGTAGTCACTGATCCAGTTCACCCATGGCAGCAGGGAGGGGATCTCGGTCATCGCGATCAGGCCAGCGGTAACCACTCGTCGAACGCGAGCGCCTCCGACGGGTCGTTGCCGATGCCGATTTCGAGGGCGTGGATGACGTTGCTCTCCGTCGGCAACCCGATGCGATTCTCGGCATACCGGACGGTCAGCTTGGTGTCCGGGGTGTGGAACGCCATCATCGCCATCGACACCGCCGTTCGGAAGTGCGGTTCGTCGACGCCGACCCACACCACGTTGCGGCCGATGGCACCGGTGTTCAGCTTGATCCGCAACTGCTCGTCGTCCACCGCATAGGACTCGACCAGGCCCCAGGTGAACCGCTCGGTGACGAGTGATTGCGTGCCCCCGGCTTCGACGGTCCCCTTGGTCGGGCCGGAGGTGCCCGCGGGCACCGATCCTGAGTGAGGTTGGGCGGTCGTGCCGGCGGCCACGCCACCGGGCGGTGCCTTCCGGGCCGCGGGACGCATTGCCGATCCGCGCCTGCCGCGGGCACCTTCGGGTCGGTCGACCATGGCGAGCCTCCTCGCTGTGCGCCTGCCCGATCGCTCGAGGCTCGGCGGGGATCATCATGGCATTTCCGGCGATATCACCTTAACCCTCCCACCCGATCATGCACTTCGGCCGGTCGGGAGCATGGTCGTGACTGGCTGACGCGGTCAGGGTGACCCCGAGCCCGACTCAGGGTTGGGCGGGGTCGTTTTGGGGGCAGCGTGGGGGTGACACCTGATGTGGCGACCGGTGTCGAGCGGCGAGGGTTGGAGCCATGATCACCGTTGACTCACTGACCCGGAGGTACGCCGGCTTCACCGCCGTCGACAACGTCTCCTTCACCGCCCAGCCCGGCCGCGTGACCGGCTTCCTCGGTCCGAACGGCGCTGGCAAGTCCACCACGATGCGCGTCATGGTCGGTCTCACCGCCCCGACGTCCGGCTCGGCCACCATCGACGGGGTCCGGTTCGCCGACCTCCCCAACCCCGGCCTCGAGGTCGGTGTCCTCCTCGACGCCTCCGCGCAGCACGCCGGCCGCACCGGCCGCGAGATCCTCACCATCGCCGCCGACACGATGGGGCTCCCGCGCACCCGCGTCGACGAGATGCTCGAGCTCGTCAGTCTGACGCCGAACGAGGCCAAGCGCCGGGTCCGCAACTACTCACTCGGCATGCGCCAGCGACTCGGCATCGCCACCGCGCTGCTGGGCGACCCGCGCGTGCTGATCCTCGACGAGCCCGCCAACGGCCTCGACCCGGCCGGCATCCGCTGGATGCGCGACCTGCTGCGCGGTTATGCCAACAAGGGCGGCACCGTGCTGCTGTCGTCGCACCTCCTGCACGAGATCGAGGTCATCGCCGATGACCTGATCGTGATCGGCAACGGCAAGATCGTCGCGTCCGGCACCAAGGAGGAATTGCTCGCTGCTGCCGGCACCCTCGCTCGCTCCACGTCGCCGCGCGATCTCGCGCACGCCCTCGAGCAGGCCGGGATCGCCAGCATGCTCGCCGGCGACGGCTCGGTGCGCACCGACGCAGATCCCGCCCAGGTGGGCGCGGTGGCCCTGGCCGCCGGCATCGCCCTGACCGAGCTCCGCTCTGCCGAAGGCGCGGGCCTCGAAGACATGTTCCTGTCGCTCACCGCCGACACCCAACGCGAAGGAGTTGCGGCATGACCGCCACGACCGTCTCCCCCACGACCAGCACCGACACGACGGCGGCCGTCCAGGCTCGTCAGCCCGCCCGCGCCATACCGACAACACGCTTGATCACGGTCGAGCTCCGCAAGATGTTCAACACCCGCTCGGGCTTCTGGATGCTGCTCAGCATCGGCGTCCTCTCGGTCGTGGCCACCGGCGCTGTCATCATCTTCGCGCCCGACGACGCGGTCACCTACGAGAACTTCGCGACCGCGATCGGCTTCCCGATGTCGGTGATCCTGCCGATGATCGCGATCCTCGGCGTCACCAGCGAATGGAGCCAGCGCAGCGGGCTCACGACCTTCACCCTCGTGCCGAGTCGCGGCCGGGTGATCGGGGCCAAGGCGATCGCGACCTTCCTGGTCGGCATCGTCTCGATGGCCGTCGCCTTCGCCGTCGGGGCCCTGGGCAACCTGGCGGGCTCCGCGCTCGCCGGCGTCGACACAGTCTGGGACATCTCGCTCTCGACCGCGCCACAGATCATGCTCGGCAACCTCGTCGGTATGGCGATCGGGTTCACCCTCGGCGTCGTGCTGCGCAACTCCGCTGCGGCCATCGTCGGCTACTTCGTCGTGTCACTCGTGCTGCCGGGCATCCTCGCCCTGCTCGCCCAGGTGCGCGAGTGGTTCAACGACCTGCAGCCGTGGATCGACTGGAACTACACCCAGGTCAACCTCTTCGACGGCGCCACGAACACCGGCAAGGAGTGGGCCATGCTCGGCTCGACCACCGCGATCTGGATCGTGCTGCCGCTGACCATCGGGCTGCTGTTCCTGCGCCGCTCCGAAGTGAAGTGACCGGGCAGAAGAGCACCTGAAACACGCGCTGACCGGGCACAGAGTTCTCGAACTCTGTGCCCGGTCAGCAGCGATGCTTTGTTCTCCCGGCGTGGTGCGAGGCAGACGATTCCCCGCAGGGCCAGCATCCGGATGCAGAAAATGCACGACGGCCTCGTGCCTGAGCCCTCTTCGCACCGCCGTCCTCGGCTGTATCAGGTCGTGAACCTCCGGCTCTTGGGGTCATCTGACCCGCACGTGACCCTGGGGGACCACGATGACCGAGCCCGTACCCGGCCTGCCGCCACACATTCCTGCCCATCTGCTCGACAAGCCCTGGCTCGACGAGTTGCTCCGTGAGCGACTCAAGCCGCAGTTCAAGCTGCAGAAGTGGTTGCGGTGCACCGTGCGGGTGCTGATCGTGACGGACGGCGCCGACTTCAGCTTCGACGTCGGCTACTCGCTCGGGCACCTGGTGCGCGCCATCACGACCGACCTCCCGCCGTACGTGCGGGTGCAGGTCACCACTGCCCGCCACCACTCCTCCCCCGGCGGTGGCACGTTCGACATTCCCGCCTTGAAGTTCCACACGACCGACCTGACGGGCTTCGACTCGATCTGGATCATCGCGGTCAACCGTGGAGCGAGCGCCTATGAGCCTGGCGAGCTGACCGCGCTGTACGAGTTCATGCAGTCCGGTGGCGGTGTGTTCGCCACCGGACTGCCACGACAGTCTCGGAGTGGCACTGTGCGGCGGCGTGCCGCGAGTACGCAGCATGCGGCGCTGGCACTACCCCGGGCCGGGCCCGCTCGGCGAACCAGAGGCCCCCGATTCCGGCACCACCCGGAACGAGACCACGATCGGCGGCTCGGACTTCGACGGCACTCCGCAAACGATCGTCCCGGCGATGTATCCGCTCGGCTGGTGGGTGATTCCGGCCTTCCGTCGCAGGGCGCCGCACCCGGTGCTGTGCGGGCGCAACGACCCGATCACCGTGCTGCCCGACCACATGCACGAGGGCGTGATCGAGGTTCCGCCGCTGGACCAGTCGTTGCCGGTCGACGGTGTCTCGGTGGCCGAGTACCCCCGCGCGAGCGGCGTCCGCGTTGCCCCGCTGGTGATCGCCACCGCAACGAACCACGCGGCCACGCCGGATGCCGCGTTCGGGGTGATCGGCGCCTACGACGGCCACCAGGTCGACGAGGTGCCCGGCGGCGTCGGGCGGGTCGTCGTCGACGCCACCTGGCACCACCTTTTCGGCATGAACGTGCTGCAGTTCGCCGCGGCGTACGACGCGGTGCAGGCCGGCGCGACCCACCCCGACCTGCTCCAGAAGGCCGGGTACTGGCAGCAGATCAAGGACTACTTCCAGAACGCCGCGATCTGGCTGGCCCGCCCGGGTACCCAGGCCTGCATCCGGCGGCGCGGGCTGTGGCTGATCGCGACGCACGTCGACGTGCTGATGGCCCTGAAGCCGTGGGAGCTGGACGATTCCGGACGCCTGGAGCACTTCCACGAGGTCGGGGAGAAGGCGCGCGATGCCTTCCAGCGCATCGCCCCGCAGTGCCAGCGGATCGAACTGTCGCTGGCGCTGATCGAGAAACTGCGGTTGGAGCGGAGGCTTCGGCCGTGGCCCATCCCCGAGCCTGAGCCGCTGCGGCGGCGCTTCGCCCAGCTGGTCGACCCGGCGCTGGTGGAGACGCTGGTGCTGGGTGGCGCGCTGGTCGCCGTCCACGAACGGTTGCAGGGTGACCTGGATCGGTTGGTGGAGGGCGACGACGACCCCTTCGCGCTCGCCGCCGAGGGAGCGATGGGAGCGGTGAAGCTGCTGGCCGGCGAGCTGGGCCGCAACGCCGAGGAGATCGCCAGCCTGCTGGAGCCGCCTCCCCGATGACGTCGAGGAATGCCGAGCGGGGCGCTACGAGGCGGTGAGGGTAAGGCGCAGCTTGCCGGTCTGGGTGCCATCAGGGTCGATCACCACGGTGTAGGTGCCTGCGGTCAGCGGTCCGGTCGGAAGGTGCCGCTGAGGTTGCCGAGGGTGTCGGCGCCGATCTGGTTGCCGGCCGGGTCGAGCAGGCTGATCGTGCCGCTGAGCGTCGTCCGCGGCATCGCCCAGCCGACCTGGCGGCCCTCGGGCACGCGCACGGTGAGGTAGGCGCGTTGGCCGGGCTGGGCGAAGGTGAGGTCGCTCGGAGAGCTGAGTCGCGCCGTCCGCCGTAGGTCGGTGATCTGCCGGATGGTCGCCACCAGGGAGCCGACTGCGTCCCACTCCGGGTCGAACCGGATCGAGTAGCGACCGTCGGCAAGCAGGGTCGGCTCGAGGTCGGTGAACGAGCCGACCCCACTGGTGGAGCAGCTCGCATAGGCGAGCACCTGGCCCTGTGGGTCGAGCAGGGTCGCCGTCACCGGGCGCCAGCTCGGCTGCCAAGAACCGGACGAGATCGCCAGGCTGACGCGGCGTCCCCGTTCCCCCTGGAAGGTCAGCTGCGGGTTCTGCCCCCGGCCGAACCGAACGGTGGTGGGTCCGCTTGCCCGCGGGACGGGGTGCGCGACCATCCTGATCACCACGTCCACGCTGTAGACCCGGCGCCGGGGTCGGCGCCGTCAGATGATCAGATCCACAGCGGGCGATCAGCAGGGCGATCAGCAGGCCGGTCGCGGACAGGCCGTGTCTTCGCGTTGTCGAGGTTCGCGGATATGCCTATGTGCGTAACCGCGAACCTCGCGCGAAAAGAAAGCCGCCCTGGGGTCACACGGCTCGGGACGCTGCGCAGCAGAGGTAGCTGCGTCACCTCCGCCCGGACGGTGGCGACCAAGGTCCTCGGCCGGGATCTGATCTTGCGCAGAAGGATGGGGACAAACTGGTCATCGGAGATGAACCGCATGTCGACCTCAACCACACCCCCTGAAGCGAGCACTCCTGCCGCCACGCCCACGACCACCTCGCACGACCGCTCCCTCGCCAGGGTGATCGGGATCCTCTTCATTATCGCCTCGGTCAGCGCCATCGTCGGCGGCACGCTGATCCTCCCGGCCGAGGAACCGGATGCCGTGCTGACCCTGGGCTCCGACACGGCGTCCGTCGTCAGCGGGGTGCTCATCGAGCTGCTCCTCGTCGTCAGCGCCATCGGCATCGCTGCGCTGCTGTTCCCCGTACTGAAGCGAGGCTCCGAAGGCCTGGCGCTCGCCTACCTCGGCGCCCGGATCGTCGAGGGCGGCCTACTGACCGCTGCCGCAGTGAGCGCGGCGACGATCGTCTCCCTGCATCGGGGGCTCGTCGCCGGCGGTGAGGAGGCGGCGGCCACCTCGGGCCAGCTGCTCGTCGCCGTCCGGCAGACCACGTATCCGTTGGGTGGCATCGTCGCCTTCGGGGTGAGCGCGCTGATCCTGAACTGGCTGCTCTACCGGTCGCGGCTCGTGCCCGCCTGGCTCTCCCTCTGGGGCCTTGCCGGAGGAGCACTGGTGTTGGCCCGCGGCGTCTGGGAGCTCTACGGCGCAGAGCTTTCCGGAGTGCTCCAAGCGGTGCTCACCGCCCCGATCGGGATCAACGAGATGGTGCTCGCGGTGTGGTTGATCGCGAAGGGGTTCACCGCCGTGGCCGAGCCCGCGACGAGGCGTTGAGGGTCAGCCGCGGCCAGCCGGTCTGGGCGGCAGCTCCAGGTCGATGAACGACGTCAGGTGGTTCTGGACCGTCTCGTCGAGCACGGGTTGGTGCGCACCGAACCAGCGGGCCGCACCCTGCTCTGTTCGTTGAACCGCGAGCACCTGGCGACTGGCCCGATCCTCGCCCTGGTGACACTTCGGTCGACGCTGATTCAGTTCCTGCAGACGGAGATCTCCGCCTGGCCGATCGCGCCAGTCCACGCCAGCGTGTTCGGATCGTTCGCCCGCCACGACGGAGACACCGCAAGCGACATCGACGTTCTCCTCGTGCGGGCTGACAACATTCCAGCCGATGACCCCACCTGGGAGCAAGCATTGTCGGAGGCCAGTGGCAGAGTGCGCCACGTCACCGGCAACCCCCTCAGCTTCGTGGAGCTCTCCGTGTCCGAACTGCACGAAACCCTTTCCGCCAGAGGACCTATCGTGACTGCGTGGTTGGCCGAGGCCGTTCACCTTGTCGGTGAACGCTTCGAGCCATTGACCCTGAGCCTGCAGTGAGGCAGCGCTCCTGCGGCGAGAGGCTGCTGGTCGCCAGCAAGGTCACCCAGGCCATGCGCGCTGCCGACAAGCTGGCCACCGCGGCCGAGCTGCACCTTGCTACCTGAACCCAGCAACACCCCAAGAACGATTGGGGTCTCACCGAGGATCGCACCCATGACGACTACAGGGAAAGGATCGGCAGCTTCAGCGCGGGGACGCATGACGCGGTGGATCGCCCGCCTTTCGTCTTGCGTTCGTACACTTGTTCGACTAGAGTCGGAACATGGTTGCGGAGCTGTTTGAATCTGGTCCCGAGTCGCCGTTGTCGGTGGCTGGGCGGGTTGCCGCTGCCGTGGAATCCGTTGTCGCGCTGCAGGCCTGCCTCGATCTGCCGACCGTGAGCGTGACCGGTGAGGACGTGCGGGCGATCGAGCGGCTTGCCCGTCGGGTGGATGCCGCCCGTCTCGCGGCGCTCGCCGCGGTCGATGTCGCCGGGATCGGGGGCGGTTCGGGGATGAGTGGCACTGCGGCGTGGCTGGCCAAGGCCACCCGCGCGGACGGCGCAGCCGCTGCGCGGGAGGTCGGGTTGGCCCGAGCCCTGGATCGCGGCCTGAACGCGACCCGGGCAGCGCTGTCCGATGGTGAGCTCTCCGGTGAGCATGCCCGGGTGATCGCCAAGGCCGTCCGTGACCTGCCCTCCGACGTCACCCCGGGTGAGCGGGCGCAGGTCGAGAACGACCTGGTCGCCAAGGCCAAGAACCTCGACCCCGCCCGGCTGCGGCGCGCTGCCCGGCGGGCGCTGGATGCCCTGGACCGCCCCAACGCCGAGGCCGACGCCCACGAGGACAAGACCCTGCGCCGCGAGGAGGAGCGTGCTCGGGCGGCGGCGAGGTTCACGATGCATGACAACGGGGATGGGACCACGAGCGGGCATTTCACGGTGCCGACGCTGGCCGCCTCGATCCTGCGCAAGATCCTGGAACAGATGACCGCACCGCGGCGGATGACCCCCGACGAGCGCGGCGGGGTGGATGGTGCGGCGACCGGGACCGACTGGGCGCACGCCCAGGGGTTGGCGTTCACCGAACTCCTCGAGCGGCTACCCACGGATCATCTGTCGGGCAAGGTCGCCGCGACCGTCGTAGTCACCCTGTCCTGGGAGCGGCTCCTCGCCGGCCTGGGGGCGGCGAAAGTCGACACCGGGATCGACCTCTCCGCCGGTGAGGCTCGCCGGCTGGCCTGCGGCGCGGGGATCGTGCCCGCGGTGCTCGGGACGGGCTCGCTGCCACTGGACCTGGGACGGTCCTCCCGGCTGTTCACCGAAGCCCAACGGGTGGCGTTGGCGACCGTGTACGACACGTGCGCCGCTGAGGGGTGTGACCGGCCCTACGCCTGGACCGAGCTGCACCACGAGACACCCTGGTCATACGGAGGGAACACCGACCGCAAGGACGCCGTCCCGGCGTGCCGGTGCCACCACGGACGACTACATGACCCCCGCTACGAGCATGTGATCACCACGGATGCGACCGGCAAGAAGACCATCACCTTCACCCGGCGCACCTAGCTCCGCCCGGTGTTCAGGTGGGTCAGGCGGGCGGGGATCTCGGCGCGGGTGGAGATCTCGAGCTTGCTGAAGGCGTGGGTGAGGTGGGTCTCGACGGTGCGGCGGGTGACGAAGAGCTGCTGGGCGATGTTGCCGTTGCTGTGGCCGCTGCCGGCGAGGGTGACCACCCGGTGCTCGGCCGGGGTGAGCGATTCGGGCCCGGTGATCGCCGGGCGCCGAGGGCGCGCACCGGTGGCCTGCAGCTCCGCCTCGGCCCGGCGGGCGAGCAGCCGCATACCGTGGCGATCGGCGAGGTCGAGCGCCTGGCGCAGGGGCACGCGGGCATCGGCGCGGCGGTTGGCGCGGCGCAGCGCCGCCCCGAGCTCGACCAGGGTGCGGGTGTGCTCGAGCTGGGCGGGGCCGCGGGCGCTCAGCTCGGCTGCGCTCGCCAGCAGGTCCACCCGCTCGGCGGGTTCGCTCGCCAGCGCGAGGGCGCGCAGCGCGGCTGCTTGCGGGGCCGGTGTGCCCAGGCGTTCGGCGAGCGCGACCTGCTGCTCGGCGAGCCGACGCGCACCGGGCAGGTCACCGAGCGCGGTGAGGGCGGCGGCCGCCTCCATGCGCCACGAGGCGAAGGCGGGGTGAGGGCAGTCGAACTCCAGCCACCGGGCGTGCGCTGCCTCGGCGTCGGCGCGGGCCTCGTCCGCGCGGTGCTGCGCCAGCCGCAGCCGGGACCGGCTCTGCAGCAGCAGGGGCGCACTCAACGCATCGTGCACCGGGTCTCCGAACTGACCGGACTCCGCCAGCACGGCGTCCGCACCGTCGAGATCGGCGCCCTCGGTCAGTGCGTCGACCAGGGCGTGCAGCGCCCACAGCAGCCCGGCCGGAGGGCCGTTGGGCCGTTTGACGCTCACCGCGAGCCGGGCGTCGGTCTCCGCCTCGCGGATGCGCCCGGCCCGCACCAGCGCCATGGCGCGGATGAAGCTCGCATGGGCCAGTGCGACCAGCCAGCCGCGCGGCCCGGCGAGGTCGATCAGCGCCGCGCAGTGCGAGATCGCGGGGTCGAGCTCGTCGTTGGCGATCAGGGCGATCGCCGCCGCCGTGGGGATCACCGAGTCGACCTCGCGGGCGAACGTGCCATCGGCCAGGGCGGGGGCGAGCAGGTCGCGGACCTCCTCGGCCGGCCGGCCGTCCATCATCGCGTCGTTGGCGGCGTTGCCCCGCCACAGTGCGAGCCGGTAGGGCTGAACCTGAGGCTGTTTCAGCCGCTGCCGGGCCTCGTGGCGAGTGCTGGCCCGGAGCATGGCGTTGGAGACCAGCTCGGCCTCCAGGCGCTCACGGTCCTCCAGGTCGGCGCCGTCGGCGCCGTCGGCGCCGTCGGTGCCGTCGGTGCCGTCGGTACCGTCCTCGAGGCCGCGGTGGCTGAGTTCCAGAGCGTGCTGGAAGTACCCGGCCAGGCCCAGCGCACGGGCCGCGCGCAGTGCGTGTCGGGTGCGTTGGGCCGGCGACGTGGCCGCCTCCACCGCCTCCCGCAGCAGGTCGAGGGCATCGGGGTGCAGGTCGACTGCCCGCGCGAGCCCCAGGTCGAGCCGGACGACGGCCTCCACGCCCGGCTCGAGCGGAGGCTCGGCGAGCGCCCGGCGCAGGAAGGCGACAGCGCTCTCCGGCGCGCCGCGGGCGCTGGCACCGGCAGCCGCGGCGCGCAGGGCCTCGACCGTCTCGGGCCGGGCCTGCGGATCGGTGCGAAGCAGATGCAGCGCAACGCGTTCCGGGTCGGCCCGCTCGTCGGCCAGCAGGCGCGCGGCGTCCGCGTGCCAGAGCGACCGGGTGCCAGGCGCGAGCAGGCCGTAGACCGCCGCGGCGATCAGCGGATGCGTGAAGCCCAGGCGATCGTCGCCGTCCACCAGGCCTGCCGCACGCAGCGCGTCGGCGACTCCGGCCGCCTCACGCGGGTTGAGGTGCGCGAGCCGGGCCGCATGCCGCAGCGGAGCCTCGCGGCCGAGGACGGTCAGCGCCTGAGCAAGAGCGACCGCGCCCTCGGGCAGCCGCGCGAGCTGGCGCTCCACCGCCCGGGCGATCTGATCGCGCCCGAACGACGTCAGGCGAGCTGCGGCGTCCTCGTCGGGGGTGACCCCCTCGGTGACCAGCTGGGTCAGCATCGCCTTGAGCAGGAACGGGTTTCCTCGGGTAACGGCGTGGCAGGCGTGGGCAAACGCGTCGTCGGCGGCCGGCAGGCGCCGTCCGACGATCTGCTCGGTCGCGGCCAGGCCAAGGGGGCGTGGCCGAACCGACGGCTCGGGGGTGACCGCGAGCAGCTCGGCCAGCAGGTCGGGATCGCTCGGCGGCTCCCCCGAGCGGACGGCGCAGAGCAGGCCCAGAGGCAGCTCGTCGAGCCGTCTGGTCAGCTGGGCGAGCCAGCGCAGCGAGGCCGCATCGGCCCAGTGCAGGTCGTCGACGACGATCAGCACCGGGGCCCGGTCGGTCAGGTTGCCGGTCAGGCAGGTGAGCCCGTGGACGGCGGCGTGCATCGCGTCGCCGGCGAGGGCGGGCTCGGGGACGCCCGCGTCGAGGGCCCGGGCCGCGAGGGACGCCGCTCCCCCGCTGAGCGCGGCCCAGTCGTCGCGCGCCTGCAGCGGCTCGAACAGCTGACGGGCCACGCCCCATGCGGCGTCCTGCTCCAACGGGCCGCCACGGGCCCGGACGACCGTCATGCCGTGGGCCGCTGCCGACCGCGCGGCGGCGGCCAGCAGACTCGACTTGCCGATGCCGGCCGCACCTTCCACGACGACCACCTGGCCGGCGCCCGACCGGATCGCGACGAGCCGGCGCTCCAGAGCGGCCAGCTCGACGTCCCGATCGAGCAGGAAGTCGTTCATCTGAGGAATCTACGCCGGGCGCGGACAATTCGGTCACTGGGTTTCGGCCCATTGTTCGTGGTGCCCTCCACGATGCCCGCCCTCGGGCGCGTCGCCAGCATCGTCGTCATGACAACTGTGGAGCACGCACACACGGAATACGTACTCGGCCGGACCGATGAGGAGTACCAGCGGCTGCGGGCCCAGGCGATGACCTGGGAGGCCGTGACCTGTCGGGTGCTGGACGCCGTCGGGCTCGCCCCGGGGGCGCACTGCCTGGACGCCGGGTGCGGGCCCGGCGAGACAATGCGCCTGATGGCTCAGCGGGTCGGGCCCGCCGGCCGGGTGCTCGGGGTGGACGTCGACGCCTCGCTCGGCGCGCAGGCGCTGGCGATGCTGCACGCCACCGGGCACGCGCAGTGCTCGTTCGTGGCTCACGACCTCACCTCCGGGGAGGAGATCCCCGGCGGGCCGTTCGACGTCGTCTACGCGCGGCTGCTGTTGTTCCATGTGGACGACCCGGTGGCCGTGCTGCGCCACCTGTGGGCAGCCGTCGCCCCCGGCGGGCACCTCGTCGTGCACGACTACCACCTGACGACCACCGACGTGCAGCCACCGCTGCCCGCGATGCAGGAATGGGACCGCGTCGCACTCGGCGCGTTCACCCTGGCCGGCAGGGACATCCGGATGGGGAGCCGGTTGCCCGGGCTGTTCGAGGACGCGGGACTGGGTGCACCGGACGGCACCGACGTCGGCGGCCACCTGGAGGCGCTGAGCGCCGCCGCTCCCATGATCGCCGCGGTCTTCCGCAGCCTGCTGCCGGCGGCCGTCTCGTTCGGCCTCACCTCGGCCGAGGAGGGCCAGCAATGGCTCGCGGACTTCGAGCGCGACGTGCGCGAGGGTGGCGACCGCACAGGGCTGTGGCCCCTGCTGATCGGCGCCTGGAAGCGCAAGCCCGGCGGGTCGGCGTGACGGGGCCGGGAGCTCTCGCGCCGCTCGATGCGCCGGAGGCCGACGTCCGGCTGCGGCCGTGGGGCAGCCTGGCGGCGATCGACCTGCACGGCTGCGACGTCCGCCGGCTCGCCGACCGGTGACGGTGCTGTCGCGATGAGCGTCGTGGCCCCGGTGCTGGGCGTGGTCGCCGCCGTGCTCGGCGTGGCCGAGGTGCTGCCGTACGTGCGCGACACCGAGCGAGGCTCGACCCGCCCGCACCGCGGCACCTGGTTCATCTGGAGCGTTCTGGCCGGCGTCGCCTTCTGGGCACACCGCGCCGACGGGGCGTCGTGGAGCCTGCTGCTTCTCGGGGTGGAATGCGTGGGCACCAGCGTGGTCTTCGCGCTGTCCCTGCGGTGGGGGCACGGGGCGCTCAGCGTCGGCGAACGGCGCCTGGTGCTACTCGCTGGGGTGGGCGTGGTCGGCTGGCTGGTCACCGACGAACCTCTCGTCGCCCTGGCCTGCGGGCTGGGATCTCTCAAGCTCGGCTGCGTCGGCCCGGAGGTGGCTAGCGCGGGGATTCGATGGTGATCTCCTCGCCCACGCGCAGGGTCTGGTAGCGCTCGCCGAAGGCCTGGCCGAAGGCGTCGAGGGTCCATGGGGTGCTGTCGTGGCCGGAGACGGCGATCAGGCCGGGGCCGCGGGCGGCGATGGCGCTGATGACCGTCCGCGCGTCGTCCTCGCTGATCGGGTGCCAGGGCCAGGTCGGGTTGCCGAGCACGGCTTGGGGCAGCAGCGGGGTTCCGAGCGGGTGCACGGGCAGGTGCAGACCCCCGATGACCGCATACACCGGAGCGTCGACGACCTTCTCGGCGGCGGCCAGCACGCTCTCGATCTGCGGATGCCCGCACCCGGTGATCAGGACCAGCCCTCGTCCGCGGACGTTGACCACGAGCGCCTGCTCGGCGACTGCCCCCAGCCAGAAGAGCATGCGGGGCTGCGGAGCCAGCACGGCGACGCCGGGGCCGATCACCCGAGGTGTGTCGACCACGAGGGTGTCGGCGCGCGGGTGGGTCATCTGGGTGGGCACGAACGCGGCGAGCGCCTTCGGCACCGGCTGTTCGCGGCCGAGGCTGAACGTGTGCGTGAACTGGGCCTTGGCGCCGCCGACGTGGTCGGGGTGCAGGTGGGAGATCACCAGGCAGTCGAGATCGGTCCAGCGGACGCCGAGCGCCCACGCATTGGACTCCAGCGGCGTCCTCTCGCCGCCGGTGCCCAGCCCGGCGTCGAACAAGAGGGTCAGGTCGCCGGCCCGGATCAGATAGGAGACCCCCGGCTCGCCGCGGAAGTCCGGTGCGGAGGTCAGGCGTTCGACCAGCGGGAGGATCGACACCCGGTCGACGGTGCCGAGGTGCGTGAGCGAGGTGTCGAGGTCGCTGACGAGCTGTTTGGCTGCCTTGTTCCTGCCGGCGAGGTATCGGCCCGCCAGCGCCGCCGCGGCGGACGCCGCGAGGGCGAGGCTGCGTTGTGCAGGCATGTGAATCACCTTCTACACCTCCAGCCTTTGCGCTTCCCGTTCGCGGGGGCAGAGGCGAAGGTCCGTTGGTTGTTCCTCGCCCGTCGTCAGCGCCGCTGGAGGCGGGAGGCGAACCAGCCGACCGTGGCGACGACGGTGGTCGCCATCCCCACCACCAGGGGCGGCAGCCCTGCGCCGAACGTGATGTCTCCCAGCTCGTAACTCGGTGACAATAGGTCGGCGAAGGCCCGAAGGCGACCACGATCGTGGTGGCCAGCGCCAGGGTGACGGCGACACCGGCGACGACTCCCAGCACGCCCGGGTGGCAGAGCCGGCCCGCGATCACCGGGGCGAGCGAGAGCACGGCCCGCAGGGCGATCAGCAGGCCGGCTGCAGGCAGGCCGTGGCCGCCGAGGACCCGGGGTTGATCCATGATCGATCAGCCATCCGGCGCACTGCAGACCCTGCATCAGGGGGCAAGCAGGCCCTTCCTGCGGAGCAGCGCGGTGAGCGAGGTTGCCTGGTCCTCACTGAGGGCTGCCGCGGGAAAGCCGGCGCTCTGCAGCGGGCTGATCCTCAGGACCCAGAAGTCGCCACGCCGCGAGGCCTTGGTGTAGCCGGACCAGGCGCGGCTGCCGGAAATCGCATCGGTGGCCATTGCGTAGCTGCTCTCGCTGACGGTCAGGGTGACGGCGTGCTCCCCCTGCAGGAATGGCTTGGCGCCCCACCGGAGGGGCAGCTCGAACCAGGCCGCCAGGAACAGCGCAACGACCGGCCAGCTCCAGTGCGGATACACCAGCCACCCGAGCAGGTAGAGCGCCGGCAGGCCCCACCGGAGCGGCTCGTACCAGGGCCGCATGGCCCGGTTCATCCGGCGGTACAGCCGGGCGTCATGGTGTACGTGGCGGTGAACTCCTGCATGTCGGGGATTGTCCTGCAACGCTGGTTGGCCTAGCCGAGTCTTCGCGACGTCTTCGCGACGTCTTCGCGACGTCTTCGCGACGTCTCTGCGAACCTCACGCGAAGGGCCTTTCACTCCGGTGTCACGCGACACGCTCGAACGCGCTACATCTGGGCGCCACCGCATGATCGCGCGGGAGGTGGACTGACGCCTATCCTGTGGTCATGGACCTGCAGTCGCGCCTGCGCTCGGCCGGTGCCGAGGTGTTCGCGGACCAGGGCGTGCGGTTCGCCTACCTGTTCGGCTCCCACGCCCGCGGCCAGGCCCGCGGCGGCAGCGACGTCGACGTAGCCGTGTACTTCGCCGACGACGTGCCGACGGTTGACTACCTGGAGCGCGCGACGCTTCTGTCGGGCCAACTCGCCTATCGTGCCCACGCCGGACCCATCGACGGCATCGTCGTCCTCAACGAGGCGCCGCTGCGCCTGGTAGGGCGCATCCTCCGCGACCGCGTCGTGCTGTACGGCCAAGACGATCCCGCCCGAGTGGACTACGAAGTGCGCATGCGCACGCAGGCCATGGACTTCGAGATCCACGCTGCCCCGCTGGACCGGGCGCTGCTCGCTGCTATGGCCGCCGAGGGTCGCTGATGGTCGACCTGCTGCGCCTGCGCGCACTGCTCGAGCGACTGCGCGACGAGGTGTCCGACCTGCGGCGGCTTGCCCAGTACGACGCCGACACGCTGCTCGCCGACCGCGACAAGCTCAAATCAGTCAAGTACGGATTCGTCGTCGCCATCGAGGCGTGCATCGACGCCGGCCAGCACATCATTGCGAGCGAGGGGTACCGCGCTCCCGCGAATTACGGCGATGTCTTCGCGGTGCTGGCCGAGCACCAGCACCTTCCCGCCGAGGACGTCCCGACGTTCATCGCCATGGCGGGCTTCCGCAACGTGCTCGTCCACGGCTACGCCGACGTCGACGACCGTCGCGTGGTGGACACCCTGCACCGCCATCTTGACGACTTCGACCACTTTCGTTCGACCCTCGCCGCGAGCGTGGCCGAGGACGCCCGCTGAGTCATCGCCAGTCGGGCGAAGTCGACCTTGGCGAGGAGGCCCCCTGTCCCGGGGATGCTGCTTGCCCTGGGCTGACCGCGATCGGCGGCGACGGTTGCCGCGTGCGACACCTGCGGACGGGCGGGCCTGAGCTCGGGGTGCAGGCGGTCTCCGTCAGGGCTTGGCAGTTCTGTTGCATTCGAACACGTGTTCGAATAGAATTGGTGCATGGTCGCGCAGCTGTTGGAATCCGAGTCCTCGTCGCCGTGGTCGGTGGAGGGGCGGATCTCGGCTGCGGTGGATGCGGTGGTCGCGTTGCAGGCGTGTCTGGACGTGGCGACCGTGAGCGTGACCGGGGCGGACGTGAAGGCGATCGAGCGGTTGGCGCGGCGGGTGGACGCCGCCCGGTTGGCGGCTCTGGCGGTGGTGGATGCCGCGGGGGTGGGGGATGGGTCGGGGATGAGCGGGACTGCGGCGTGGTGGGCGAACGCGACCAAGGCCGATGGGGGCGCTGCGGCGCGGGAGGTCGGGTTGGCCCGGGCGTTGGACCGGGGGCTGGGCGCGACCCGGGCGGCGCTGGGCGAGGGGGAGGTGTCCACCGAGCACGCGGCGGTGATCGCCAAGGCCGTCCGGGACCTGCCCGCAGGCCTGACCGCGGGTGAGCGGGACCAGGTCGAGGCCGACCTGGTGGCCACGGCGAAGCGGGTCGACCCGGCGACGCTGCGGCGGGCGGCGCGGCGGGCGTTGGATGCGTTGGACCGCCCGACCGCGGAGGCGGACGCGCATGAGGACACGACCCTGCGCGATGAGGAGGAGCGGGCCCGGGCGGCAGCCGCGTTCACGATGCACGACAACGGCGACGGCACCACCAGTGGACATTTCACCGTGCCGACCCTGGCCGCCTCGATCCTGCGGAAGATCCTGGAGCAGATGACCGCGCCCCGGCGGATGACCCCCGACGAACGCGGCGGCGTCGACGGTGCGGCGACCGGGACGGACTGGGCGCACGCCCAGGGCCTGGCATTCACCGACCTGTTGGAGCGGCTGCCCACGGATCACCTGTCGGGCAAGGTCGCCGCGACCATCGTGGTCACCCTGTCCTGGGAACGGCTCCTCGCCGGCCTCGGAGCCGCGTCGGTCGACACCGGGATGGACCTCTCCGCCGGCGAGGCCCGCCGACTGGCGTGCGGCGCGGGGATCGTCCCCGCGGTCCTGGGGACCGGGTCGCTGCCACTGGACCTGGGCCGGTCCTCCCGCCTGTTCACCGAAGCCCAACGAGTGGCGTTGGCCACCGTGTACGACACGTGTGCCGCGCAGGGCTGTGACCGGCCCTACGCCTGGACCGAACTCCACCACGAAACACCCTGGTCACGCGGCGGGAACACTGACCGCAAGGACGCCGTCCCGGCGTGCCGGTGGCACCACGGACGACTACATGACCCCCGCTACGAACATGCGATCACCACCGACGCGAACGGCAAGAAGACCATCACCTTCACCCGACGCACCTAGGCCGCGCCTTCTGGGTCGGCGAAGGCGGGCGCGGTCAGGGGAGATCGCTCGGAGCCGTGGGTGAATCACGCCTACTCGGTGTCGAGCTGGGTGAGGCGAGCGGTGATCTCGGCGCGGGTGGAGGAAGGCACGCCTTGGGAGGCGCTGACCGAACGCGCGTCTCGGCTCAGGTATCACGTGACGATGTCGCCGCTCTCTTGAGGTCATCTGACCGAAAGAGCCTCTGGGGAATCACACTCATGTCTGAGCCCCTTCCTCGAGGTGGCACTGTGCGGAGGCGTGCCCCGGGTGCGCAGCATGCGGCGCTGGCACTACCCCGGGCCAGGCCCGCTCGGCGAGCCGGAGGCACCGGACGCCGGCACCGCCCGGAACGAGACCACGATCGGCGGCACTTTCGCCCAGCTGGTCGACCCGGCGCTGGTGGAGACGCTGGTGCTGGGTGGCGCGCTGGTCGCCGTCCATGAACGGTTGCAGGGTGACCTGGATCGGTTGGTGGAGGGCGACGACGACCTCTACGCCGCGGCCGCCGACGGCGCGATGACCGCGATCAAGCTGCTGTCCGGCGAACTGGGCCGCCGCGGCGTTGAGGCGCATTCCTGCCGGACCGTCAGGGGATGAAGATCGTTCCCGAGCCCAGGTCGCGGAAGGGCTGGGTGAGGTTTCCGGTGAGGATGTTGCCGGACACCACGGTGCGGTTGCACAGGGCGCCGGTGATGTTCACCCCGTACCTCTGCGTCTTGACCGCCTGATTGTCGGTGGACGTGTTGGACTCCACCCGGTTGTCGTTGCAGGTGACCGAATCCAGCGGGGCAACTCGGATGCCGTCGCGCCCGGAGGTGTTGTCCGAGCTGTTCGTCACGGTGTTGCCTGTGACCACGTTGTTGTCGCTGGCCTGCACGTTGATGCCGTCCTGGCCGGCCTGGTCGATCACGTTGTTCCGCACGGTGTTGCTGTTGGATTTCTTGTTCGGCTGGTCCGCCGAGGTCGAGGACTTGGTCACCTGGATGCCGTGACCGCCGACATTGGTGATGTGGCAGCCCTCGATCAGGTTGCTGCTCGAGGCCAGCAGCTCGATGCCATCGCTCGGCACACTGCCGTCGATCACGCAGTCGCGGACGGTGTTGTTCAACGACGACCATCCGGAATTCTTGCCGTCGAAGACGATGCCCCGCCCCCGCGACTCCGAGACCCGCACCCGCTCGACCAGCACGTTGTTGCCCTCATCGAAGTCGAGCGCGTCGCTGGTGGTGCGGGCGGGGCCGCCTGCGGCAACGGTCATGTCGCTGATCCAGATGCCGAATGCTCCGCTGAAGTCGAAGACCTCCGTGTCGTCAGCTGCGCTCGTGGAATTGTGCAAGGTGGTCACGTCGATCCCCTGACCCCGGAAGTGCACGTTGTGTACATCGGAGAGCTCCAGGTGAGTCGTGCCGAACTCGAACATACCCGCGGCGAACACCACGTCGCCGCCCCCACCCGCATCGAGGTCGGCCACGGCCGCCTCGATCACGGTCTTGGCGCTGCCGGTGAAGGTGTCGCCCACATCGGAGACCGCGGTGTAGGTCGAGGTCTGACCAACCCGGCTCACCTGGTACTCACTCGCCCCGGCAGGCGCCGGCGCGATCAGCTGCGGGGCATTGCCGCCTTCCTTGCTGGAGAAGGAGATCGCCGTGTTACTGGTCGTGGTCAGGCCGAATGAGACAGGGCCGTCACCAGTCACGACCGAAGAGACATTGATCTCGTACCAGACACCGGACTGGATGTTCGTGACCGTGGCGATGACGTTGCCGACCGGCGGTGCGTTGTTGGCGGTGATCGTGTTCTCCTGCCACGTCGTGTTCGCGACCTGACGCACCTGGATGCCGGTGCTCGAGTTCGAACTCGCTCTGACGCGCAGGACGGCGGAGGAGACCGGGCCGACACCGGTGACGTTGAACCGCAGATAGCTGGTGGTGACCGGAGAGTTGTCGACGCGGAACGTCGTCCGCGTGCCGTAGTTCGTGGTGGGCGAACTGGCTGAGACGTACGAGTCGGCCAGCGCGCTGAACGTGGCTGCCGATGCCTGCGGAGCCGTCGCCACCGCGCCCGCGGCCAACGCCATCGCCGCCACGGTCACGGAGACCAGGCGCTTGATCCTCGAGTCTGTGTGCATGACGAGTACCCCCTCAGGTAGACGCGTCGACCCCTGGGCCATGGCTGACACGTCTGGCAAAGTCTGATCATCTGCATTGGAAGATGCAATAGTCAGAAGCTAGTGGGCAGGGTCGATGACCGCAGCACTATTGACATTTCCCTCACCCGCGCGGGGGCCGATGATCGCGCGGACCTGATCGGTCTCCAGGTCATACCGAATGAGGGACATCGGTTCACAGGAGCCGTCGCAGGCTCGGGCGAGCGCATAGGCAGATCCCGCGACGACAGCGATCACGTCGCGCTCGTGCCCGCCGATGGTCGAGGGCGGGCGCCAGTCCTGAGCGGTTCGGGTGCCGTCAGCACGGGCAACCTCGTACCCCAGCCCGTTCCAGATCAGGATGCCGCCGCTGAACGGCCACGCGCGCCATCCCTGTCCCAAGGACGTCGGTGTCGCTCCGGATATCGGGAACTGCCACACCTCTCCCGAGGTGCCTCCGGTCGATCGGCACGAAGCGAGCACGATCCCGGTGCTCCACCAGCGCTCCGGCTCGCAGGCGGTGCGACCCAGAGGCGGAGCGAGGGTGCGGATCACGGAGCCTGTGTGCAGGTCCAGGAGCGACATGCCCTCGCCGGTGCCACGCAGAGCCAACCGGCCGTCCAGATCAGAGAGCATGGCGCTGCGCTCCTCGGACACATTGGGGAACGCGATGGCCCGTCGCCCCTCGCGGTCGAGCAGTTCTCCCCAGTAGGTGTCGCCGTCGGAATAGGTGAGCAGCACCTCCTCCCCGGCCCGGCCGACGAGCCGAGCGCTGGTGAGGAACCCCTGCGCGAGGAACGGGACCGTGCGACCGGTGTCCAGGTCGAGGACGGTGAGCCGCTCGCGGGTGGCGGCCGACGGGTCACCGTCGGGGGTGGCGAGCAGCACGCGGCGCCCGTCGGTCGACGCATCGCGCACCGTGGCCAGGCCCGAGATCTCCGCCAGGGGATGCCTGGTTCCCGTCGGGCTGACCAACAGGAGCTGAGCCGGCCGATCGACGCCGAGCCCTGGGGTGTCTGCCGAGGTGGGCGACCACGACACGACGCTCCAGCCGGCACCCACGTCCGCGGGCACCCGCGCCCCAGGGAGCAGCCGCTTCACCGCGGGGATGTCCATCACCGTGGGCGAGCTCCCCGGCTCGGGGATTCCTGCACCGGTGAGGTCGCTGGGCTGCCAGAAGATCATCACGCTGGCCACACCCGCCACCGCGGCCGCCGCCAGCACGGCGAAACCCCGTACAGACATGCGCTGAGCCTACGGGGAACGAGCAACGGCTCCGTTCGTGAGCTGCTTGCGGTTCGCCATCGGAGAGCACGCCCGGTAACGGTGTCGAACGCTGGACTACGAGGCGGTCAGGGTCAGCCGGAGCCTGCCGGTTCGGGTGGCATCAGGGTCAACGACCAGGGTGTACATGCCCGCGGTGAGCAGACCAGTCGGGAAGGTGCCGCTGAGGGTCGGGGCGCCGAGCGTGTCAGCGCCGATCTGGTTGCCGCTCGGGTCGAGCAGACTGATCGTGCCGCTCAGCGTCGCCCGCGAGATGGACCAGGCGACCTGGCGCCCTTCCGGCACCCGCACGGTGAGGTAGGCGCGTTGGCCGGGCTGGGCGAAGGTGAGGTCGCTCGGAGAGCCGAGTCGGCTCCAGGTCGATGAACGATGTGGTGCCGCTGGCGCAACTGCCGGCGTCGGCGAGCGGCTGGCCGTGCTCCCCCGTGCTGGTACCGGGGGCGGTGAAGAAGGCCGCCGGCTGCGCAAGATCGCGCCACGCCGAGGTTGGCGCGCGCGGCGTCGCACACTTAGCGTGCCTGTTCGATAACCTTCGGTGAACTGTCACTGTGATCCTCCGGCGCCAGGCCGGCAGGTCCGCAATTGCGAGAGGGTGGTCGTGAGCCTCACCCAGCTCGTGCGCACCTACCGCCAGCGGCGGACCACGATCGCCCTCGGCGCCGGACTGGGAGCCGTCGCCGCGCTCGGGTCCACCTTCCTGATGCCGACGCTGTTCGAGTCGACCACCCAGCTCTTCGTCACCACCACCGCGCGCACCGCGGACGGGCAGATCGCGCCCGACGCCGGCTCGGCGTCCGACCGGGTGCGCAGCTACGCCCGCCTGGCCACCTCCGAGGAGGTGCTGGCCCAGGTCATCACCGACCTCAAGCTGCCCATCACGACCGCCGACCTGGCCACCCGCATCCGGGCCAGCAACGAGCCGGGCACCGTGCTCATCGACGTCCGCGCCCGCGACGAGGTGGCCGCGAACGCCCGCGACATCGCACAGAAGGTCGGCGAGCACCTGCCGGTCGTGGTGCAGAACCTGGAGACCCCCTCCGACGGCAACGACGCCGCGGTCGAGGGCCCCGAGGTCACGCCCGCCCCGATCACGGTGCGGGTGACCGCCAAGGCCGTCCTCGCGCACGACCCGGTGTCGCCGAACCGGTTGCTGTATCTGGCCTACGGCTTGCTGGCGGGCTCGTTGCTCGCGCTGCTCGCCCTGACCTGGCAGGCGCTCTTCGACCGTCGGCTGCGCAGCCGGGCCGAGGTGACCGAGCGCACCGGCATCCCGGTGCTGGCCGAGATCCCCGAGAGCTCCGCACCCCTGGTCGGCTTCGCCGGGGACGACGGGTCCTCCGCCCACGCCGAGGCCTTTCGGCGGCTGCGCGCGCAACTGAGCCACGCGCCGTCCGGGCGCAGCCTGGGCAGTGCTGTGGTGACCAGCGCGGTGAACGGCGAGGGCCGCACCGCGACGGCGACGAACCTCGCGCTCGCCCTGGCGTACAGCGGTACCGACGTGGTGCTGGTGGATGCCGACCTGCGCTCCCCCGGGGTCGGCGAGTTGCTGGGTGTCGGCGCCGGCCCGGGGCTCAGCTCGCTGCTGACCGGCGCGGCGCCGCTCGAGGCCGCACTGCGGCAGTGGCGCCCGGGCCTGAGCCTGCGGGTGATCACCTCGGGTCCGGCGGTGGCCAACCCGGGTGACCTGCTCAGCTCACTGCGGATGGCGTCGCTGGTGACCGCCCTCGTCGAGCACGGCCTGACCGTGGTCATCGACTCGCCACCGCTGACCACTGTTGCGGACGCGTCGAGCCTGGCTCGGCTCGCCGACGGAGTGCTGCTGGTAGCCCGTTGCGGCAGGACCACCGCGGACCAGATCGGCGCCGCGGTCGACGAACTGCGCTCGCTCGGCACCCCGCTGTTCGGCATCGCGCTGAACCGGACTCCCGCGCCGAAGGGCGCCACGGCCGCGAACGCCACGAAGGTCGCGCCGAGCAAGCCGCGGCGCGCGGGGCGGGGCAAGGCCAAGAACCCGGTGGAGATCCCGTACGGCTCGGCCGCCGGGCACGCCGCCGAAGGTTTCACGGAGACCGCTCCGCCGCCGACTCGCGCCGCTCCCCCGGGCTCGCTGGCTGCCGCGGTCGCCGATCTGCTGGGTCAGGGCTCGGGCGCTGTCGCGCCGGCCGGGCCGAGCATCGGTGAGGTGAGCAGCCCGGAGGCGATCGCGGCCGTTATCTCTGCCACGGCGTCCGCGGGCAATGCGGCCTCGGTGCTCGCCGGAACCGCCGCTGCGCCGACGCTACCGCCCGCTGCGTTCGGGCCTGCGTTCGAGGCGCCGCTGAGCGCGGCTCCGGCCGCGCCGTACTGGGCGCCGTCCGCCGTGCCCGTTGTGGAGGAGGGCGAGACGCCACTGCCGAGCCGGCGCGAGGTGCGCCGTCACCGGCACGTGGTGGAGGGCCTCAAGGAGCCGGCGCGAGGTGATGAGGGTGCCGGCGAGCAGGCGCTGGTTGCTGAGCTGCCTGCGGCCGTGGCTCCGGTGGAGCAGGTGCCGAACGAGGTCGCACCGATCGCGCTGCCGATGCCCTCTGCCGCCTTGGAGTGGGCGTCGCCCCCTCTGCCGCTCGAGCAGCCCGAGCCGGTGGACGTCTTCGCTGAGACTGAGGTTGAGAGCAGCACCGACAGCGGGATTGACGCGGCGGCGTCCGCCGACGATCGGATCCCTACCGGCGAGCACGTCACCTGGTTCGAGTTCCCGCCGAGCGGACAGGGCGCCTCGGGCTCCCCCGCCGGGGCCTGGACCCCGATCACCGGGGCTCCGCTGGAGCCGAGCGTCGAGCCGATGCCGGTGCGCGACCTCGACGATGACGCGGGCGGCCTGACCGAAGTGGCCGAGGGCATCGCCGAGCAGGACGCGGGCGAGAGTGGCGCGGGCGAGGCCGAAGAGCAATGGCCCGTCTACGGGCAGAACGACTTCGCCGACTACGGCCAGGGCTATGCGATGGCCGAGGTGGCACCCGCGTTCGAGGACGCCACCGGATACGAGGGCTCCCCCTCTGCCGACGAGGGCGACCTCGACGCGGCGTCCGGCTTCGATGAGATGCCTGCGTTCCAGGAGATCTCCTTCGAGGGCGAGCGCGGCGACGAGATGCCGCCGCTGGCAGTCAGTTTCGACGACTTGGTGCAGCCGGGCTCTGCTGAGTTCGAGCAGGAGCAGAGCGGGCAGGGCTACGGCCTGGCCGAGGAGTACGCCGCGGAGGAGCCCACGGCCGTGCCGGAGCCGCTGGCCGAGCCGCAGCGCGAGCCGCTGGCTGAGCCGCAGCGCGAGCCGCTGGCTGAGCCGCAGCGCGAGCCTGAGCCAGCCGTAGCCGTGGCCGACACCAACCCGCACGGCCTCCTGCTCCATCCCACCGGCGACGCGAACCCGTTGTTCCACAGCAACGTGGCGTTCCGGGAGATCCCGCACCGGGAGCAGTCCTACCTGGCACCGGACTACTCGGGACCTGTTGCCGAACAAGCCGAACACTCTCAGCCGGAGTACGGGCAGAGCGCTGGGTACGGATCCGACGCGGGCTACGGCCAGTATGGGCAGGGCGCGGCGTACGGGCGATCGTTCGCGGAGCGGTTCGACCAGACGCAGCCGGGCGCGCTGCACGCGGGGCAGCACAGCGAGGTTCAGGCCGCTCCACCGACCGCGCCGACGCCGGCGCTGGCACCGCCCACTCTGCCGGCGTTGCCGCAGGCTCCGGCCTTCACGTATCGGTATGAGCCCGAGGTGCTCCCCCAGCCCGAGCCGGCCCCCGAGCCTCCGGTAGGTCCGGGCGTGCCGCGGCCGTCGCAGTCGTCGGAGTCGATTCTGCGCCCGCCGACCGACTGGGGATCACCGTGGAACGAGGCCCCGCGTCAACCGGCTGCGCCCTCCACGCCCGACACCCCGCAGACGCCGTACACCGACTCGGCCTACGCCATGCCTGGCCCGGCTGAGGGCGGGTATGGCGAGCTGCCTTTCGCTGAAGGGCAGACCACCGCGCCGGTGGAGAACGACTGGCGCGATGTGCCCCGCTACGAGCCGTCTGCCGAGGACGCCGAGGAGGAGCTGCGGCCCCTGCTCGACCCTGGAATGCCGCTCGAAGCCACCCGCGCGCAGCAGATCACGCCCGGCAAGCGCCGCCGCTGACCCCCTCTGCCCGTGATCGGCGGGAGATCGTGGTTCACCCCCGTTGACTGGGCGAAGAGTGCGATCTCGCGGCGACTATGAGTGGGTCGTCACCCGGGCGCTTCGCCAACGGCGATCTGTATCACCTGAACATCCCACCGGTGCTGCCCCCGGCCGGTGGCTTCTTCGACGCAGACCTCGACATCGCCTTCGCCGGCGGAGTCAACGGCGGCTGGCAGATCCCGATGTTCGACTGCGCCGTCGCCTAGCAACAAGATCACCGTCTGTCATGGGGCTTCCACCCCACCTGATGGGGAAACCCATGACAAACGATGATCTTCGAGGTGGTGGGTGGCCCCGAGCCCACGGACGTCCGCCACCGGCTCGGCGAACTCGCGGATGGGGACGTTCTCCGGTTCCCACCGGCTGCGGCGGTTTGTTCTGAAACTGCAGGGTGGCTAGGGTCGAACCGAATGAGCTGATTGTCATGGATCCACGCCTTTGGAGGACCCGATGACCCCGCAGCACGAATCCGTCGGTGATGACGCCCACTGGCCTCCGCCCGAGTTCGACACCGGAATCCCGCACTCGGCCCGGATGTACGACTACTGGCTCGGCGGCAAGGACAACTACGCCGCCGACCGGGCCATGGCCGAGGCCTTCCTGGAGCGGATCCCCACCCTGCGCGACATGGCCAAGGCCAACCGCGACTTCGTCACCCGCGCCACCCGATTCGTCGCGGCGCAGGGCCTGCGGCAGTTCCTCGACGTCGGCACCGGCATCCCGACGAGCCCCAACCTCCATGAGACCGCCGAGGCGATCATCCCTGAGGCTCGGGTCGTGTATGTCGACAACGATCCCGTGGTGCTCGCCCACGCCCGGGCGATGATGGCACCACGCAACCCGAGCGGCACCGCCTACATCGATGCCGACCTGCACTCTCCCGAGAGCATCCTGACCGCGCCGGACCTCAACCAGGTGCTCGACCTCACTCAGCCGGTCGCGCTGATGCTGATCGCTGTGCTGATGCTCATCGCCGACGACGACGATCCGTACGCGAAGGTCGAGGTCCTGCGGGATGCCCTGCCCTCGGGGAGCTACATCGCCCTGACCCACCCCACCGGTGACTTCGCCCCGGACGCCATGGCCGCCGTCACCGCCGCGGCCATCGCCGGAGGGATGACCTTCGCGCCGCGCACCCGTGACCAGGTGCAGCGATTCCTCGGGGACTGGGAACCCGTCGCCCCCGGGATCGTTCCGGTGCGGGCGTGGCAGCCGGAGAGCGAGCCGGACGACCCGGAGTCGGCCTACTACTGGGCCGTGGTGGCGCGAAAGCCGTAGCCGCCGATCGGTCGACCTCGGGCTAGTGGGCTCGGTACCAGGCGTAGGTGGACTCGATGCCGTCGCGCAGTGAGGTCTTCGCCGTCCAGCCGAGGGTGGTCAGGCGAGTGACGTCGAGGAGCTTGCGGGGGGTGCCGTCCGGCTTGGAGGTGTCCTGGAGCATCTCGCCGTGCCAGCCCACGACCTCCGCCACGGTCTCGGCGAGCTCACGGATGGTGACGTCCTCGCCGGTGCCGACATTGATGGTCTCGGGGCTGTCGTAGTGCTCCAGCAGGAACAGCAGGGCGTCGGCCAGGTCGTCGACATGCAGGAACTCCCGTCGCGGCGTTCCGCTCCCCCACAGCGTGACCGATTCCGCCCCATCCAGTTTCGCCTCATGGAAGCGGCGGATCATCGCCGGGAACACGTGTGATCCGGTCGGATCGAAGTTGTCGTTCGGGCCGTACAGGTTCGTCGGCATCGCTGAGATGTAGTGCACCCCGTACTGACGACGCAGCGCCTGCACCTGCACGATGCCGGCGATCTTCGCGATCGCGTAGCCGTCGTTGGTCTCCTCCAGCGCCCCGGTCAGCAGCGCCGACTCCGGGATAGGCTGCGGCGCGAGCTTGGGGTAGATGCAGCTCGACCCGAGGAACAGCAGCCGGTCGACCCCGGCCCGCTGCGCCGAGGACATCACGTTCACCTGAATGCGCAGGTTGTCGGCCAGGAAGTCAGCCGGCGCGGTGGCGTTGGCCATGATTCCGCCGACCTTCGCCGCGGCCAAGATCACCACGTCGGGCTTGGCATCGGCGAAGAACCCCTTGACGGCGTCCGGGTCGCGCAGATCGACCTCGGACGACGAGGCGCCGATCAGGTCGGTGAAGCCCTCGTCCTGCAACCGCCGCCACACCGCCGAGCCGACCATGCCGCGGTGGCCTGCGATGTAGACCCGGGACGAACGGTCGAGCGTGAGATCAGTGGTCACAGGATCAGTGGTCACGAAGTCAGTGTGCCCCGCTGCCGCGCAGCACCGCGAACGCGGTCTTCCACAGGATCTCGGCGTCCAGGGCCACCGACCAGTTCTCCACGTAGTAGAGGTCCAGGCGCACCGTCTCGGCCCAGGACAGGTCGGAGCGGCCGCTCACCTGCCACAGCCCGGTGATCCCGGGGGTGACCAGCAGCCGGCGGTGCACGTGCTGCTCGTACTGCTCCACCTCGCTCGGCAGCGGCGGCCGCGGCCCGACCAGAGACATGTGGCCGAGCAGCACGTTCACCAACTGCGGCAGCTCGTCGATCGAGTACCGGCGCAGCCAGCGACCGATCCGGGTGACCCGAGGGTCCTCGCGCAGTTTGAACAGCACGCCGTCGCAGTCGTTCTCGGCCACCAGTTCCTCGCGGCGGGCCTCTGCGTCGACACACATGCTGCGGAACTTGTACAGCCGGAACGGCTTTCCGTCGCGGCCGATCCGCTCCTGGGTGAACACGGCCGGCCCCCGGCTCGTGGCCGCGACCAGGGTGGCGACCAGGGCCAGCAGCGGCGACAGCACGATCAGGCCGAGCATGGTGGCGACGATGTCGATCGTGCGCTTGAGCAGCCGGCGCCCGCCGCTGAACTGCGGCGAGGCGATCTGCAGCAGCGGCAGCCCGGAGACCTGACGGACGTGGATTCGCGGGCCGGCGACGTCGGTGAAGGCTGGGGCCACCAGCAGGTCGACCCCCGCTCCCTCCAGCGCCCAGGCCATGCGCCGCAACGCCTCCGGAGCAGACCCCCGGAGAGTGGGCCACGGCGACGGTGTCGGCGCCGCACGCCTCGATCGCGGCACGGACGTGGACCAGCGACCCGCCCCGGCCGGGTCCGCAGTGCCCGACCACGCGCAGTCCGGCGTGCGGGCTGGCCAGCAGCCGGCGCTCCAGGGTGGCCACCTCGGTGTCCTCACCGATCAGCAGCACCCGGTGGCACCCGGCGCCCCGGCTGCGCATCCGGTGCAGCACCTGCCGGGCGACGTAGCGCTGTACCAGCGTGATCAGCCCGCACAGCGGCAGGGCCACGGCCACCATGCCCCGCGCCGGGTCGACGTTCAGAGCGAAGGCGACCACTGCCGACAGGGCGGTGAACCGCATCGAGGCGTTGGCGACCCGGCGGAACTCCTCGCTGCCCAGACCCAGGAACCGTGACTCGTAGCCCCGCGAGGCGGCGATCGCCCCGATCCACGGCACCACGGCGGCGAGGACGTACTGGTTGTAGGAGAAGCCCTTCAGCGGTTGGGCGATGGTCTCGAACCACAGCCACGTGGCCACCAGCCCGCCGACGATCATCGCCAGCCCGTCGAGCCCGATCAGCGCCAGTACGTACCAGCGTTGCCAGACCGGCGCGGTGAGGCGGACGTCGTCGTCCGGCTCGGTCTCGATCGTGAGCTCACCGTCACGCAGGTCGACGTACCGGGCGTGCGGAATCCTCGGGGCCAGCGAGAGGCCCTCGGGCAGAGTCCCTTCGGCGAGTGTCTCCTCGGAGACGGCGGTCACGATTCCCTCCCACACGCGCTCACGTCGGCCGTCACGCTGGGCGTGCGGACCAGGGTCTGCACCGGCAACCGAGGGCTGCCGGTGGTGCCGGGCGGCTCGGTGAAGCGCACCTCGAGGGTGCGCCCGGCGCCGGGCAGGAGTTCCAGATCGAGGCCGTAGCTGGGGCGGCCGGCGGAGACCCGCTCGTGCAGGAAGCCGGTGTCCCGCCCACCTCCGCTCAGGCCGCCGTCCGGCAACCTGGCCGGCAGGTCGCCGTCCGGCGGAGCGAGCGGAACCGGCTTGCCGTCGAGCGTGGCCGAGGTGAGATGGGCGCCCAGGGTGGCCAACAGGTTCACCTCGACCCGGTTCTGGCCCACGACGGTGGTGAAGGTCGGCCTGTCACTGCGCACGGTCACGTACTCGGGCAACCCCTTGCGAGGGGCTCCGTTGTGCAACCCGATGGTGACCGCCACCCTGCGCCCGCTCGCCGAGCACTCCTCGACCCGGTAGGCCAGCGACTGGGTGAGCCAGGTGTCGAGCTTGTTGCCGGCCGCGTTGAGCAGCACCGCCTGCGCGTAGGGGCGGGTGTCGAGCGGCACCGCCCCGGCCAGGTCGGAGCGGACCAGGGCCTTCTGCTCGGTCTTGGTGCGGCTGTAGAGCAGGACGTGGCCGGAGTGCGCGGCGTCGCGCAACCGGGGCACCAGCTTCTGCGGGCTGGCGACCCCGGAGAGCACCGCCTCCATCGCCTTCACCCCGACGCCGAGCATCAGCTGCTTGCGCTTGGCTCCGAGCTCGGGGCGTTCGTACTGCTCGAGCAGCACCAGGTTCTCGATCCGGTCGGCGCCGACGGTGCCGACCACGGGCGCGGTGACCGGGCCGGTGGCGGAGAGCACCTCGGCCAGGGCCTTCGGGTCGAGCGCGATCGCACCGTCGAGCTGCTGCCCGGTGGACGCCTTCCACATCGCCATCCAGGCGCTGCCCACCTCGGGGAAGTGCGGGCTGAGGTTGGCGTTGACCCACAGCGCCGTGGCTCCTTGAGCCCCGTAACGGTCGAGGAAGACCTGGTCGATTCCCGGGATGGTGGGCGGCAGGGCCGGCAGGTCGGTGTTGGCCCCGGTGCGCTCGACCACCAATGAGCCCTTGTCTGCCTTGACGATGGCGAAAGCGTCAAGCAGGCCGCCGGTGCCTCGGGCCTCGGCCGGGTTCTGGAACCCGACGAAGTAGCGACGCGGGCCGTCCTTGCCGAGCATGCCGGGGGCGACCTGGCTGGCGGTCTGCGCAGAGGAGGTCAGGGCGGTGAGCTCGATCAGCTGCTCGTGCAGGTCGGCGTGGGCCTGGCGCACCGGCGCGAGCCAGGAGGGGTCGAGTCCGCCGATGGAATCGCGCACGGTCTGCAGCGAGGTGGTGGCGCGGCCCAGTGGTTCGGCGGCGCTGGCCAGGCCGACCACGTCGAGCCGGCCCGACTCGAGTACCCGGGCCGGGTGCACGTCGGTGGTGGCCGCTGCGAGGGCCGGGAGGCTCTGAGCGGCAACGGAATCCACGGCATCGGTGAGGCCGCGCACGGTGGCGGCGGGGCGGCCCAGCCAGGGCAGATGCGCGGCGACCGACCAGACCGGGTCGTGCGTGGCGTCGTCCGCCGCCTTGGCATGGGTCTGCAACGTCGTGATGCGCTCGGTCACGCCCGGGTCGCCGGTGAGCACCCCGGCGCGCAGCGGAGCCAGCTCGGCGCGGGCGGCGAGGAGTTCGGTACGCGCTTCGCGCGCCGTCCAGGCCAGCCATCCGGTGGCCGCCACCGTGATCACGGCAGCCACCCCCGCACCCCCGAGCAGGAGGCGCGTTCGTCCCCTCATGCAGGTACTCCCCCAGATTCCCCCCGAGGGATCGGCGTCGTCATTGCGCGCTGAGCGCGCCGGCTACCGCAGGTGCAGCGGCAGGATGTTCGACGACGACGGGGAGTACCCGTCACCGGCCGCGGCGACGGCCTGGTAGTGGTGGGTAGCGTAGGACGGCACCGTGAAGCTGAAGTTGCCATCCTTGTCGACCTGCCCGGCGCGGATCATGACCCAGTTGCCGGCGCCGTCGTGCGAGCTGTACAGGCCGAGCTTCACCTGGCTCATCTGGCAGCCGTTGAGGCTGACCTTGCCGGTGAGGGTGACCGTGCGGCCCTGGTGCGTGTGGTTCGGGCCGCTCAGGGTGACCTGCGGGGAGCTGCTCGGCGGGTAGTGGCAACCGCCGCCGTGGTGGTGACCGCCGCCGTGGTGGTGACCGCCACCGTTGTTGTTGCCGTTGCTGGCGCCGCCACCATTGTTGCCATGGCCGTTGTTCTTGCTCGGCTTCTTGTTCTTGGTGGACTCGGCCGGGGCGCTGCGCTTCTTCTCCGAGCGCTGGGCACCGCCGCCGCTGTGCTCGCCGCCGTGGCCGTTGTGGCCACGCCCGCGGTTGTGCAGGGCCTTGCTGCGCACCGGGCTCTTCCCGCTGATCAGATCACCGGCGGCCGTGTACGAGCCGACGGACTGCGCGGCAGCCGAGGCAGACGTGCCAGTCTGTGCGTTCGCCGCTGTCAACGACCCCGCGACGAGCACCCCCGCGCCCGCCAGCGCCGCCAGCCATGTCTTCCGGGTCATCCGAAACTCCCCCACCTAGTTGGTCACCCATATGGATCAACCGATTACTCAACGCAGCAGATATTGCCACACTCTGAGTATTGAATCAGTCATGCAAAGTAACGAAACGGGGTGTGTCCCTGACCACGGATCGGCGGTCCTGGCGGACCTAGGGGCGATGACCTGCGACAACGCCGACGAGGCGATCGATCGCGACGGCGATGTGATTTGTGGCCTCGATCAAATACCCAGAGTCACGATTCACCGGATCTGCGATATCAAGGGACGAACCGGACGGGGCTATCAGGTGGCCGCGTCGGGCCGCGGCAGCCGCCGGGACAGCGCGCAGGCGTTCGGCGGGGGTGCCGCCGGGCAGATCATGGGGGGCGAGGCCGTCGATCAGCCAGGCAAGCTCGAGCCAGCTGAAGCAACGGCGCATGGCCACGGGGGCCAGCGTGATCACCTCGTCGCGCAGGGCACGGGTGGCGGCGAGCACCAGGTCGGCATCGCGAGCCAGGTCGGCGGTGAGCCGGCGGGAGCGGAAGGCGGAGGGGTCGAGACCGCGGCGCCGGGCCTCCTCGCCGGCGGCGGGCCAGATCGGCTCATCGCCCCGGGTCCAGGTGCCGGCGCTGCCGACCTCGATCGCTCCGGGCACCCCGTGGGCAGCCAGGCGGTCGAGCGTGATCAGCTCGGCCAACGCCGAGCGGGCCCGGTTCGCCATACAGATGTGCAGAATCCCCGCCACGCCTGCAGATCATGCCACCGCCGCCTCGTCGCCCTGCCGGAGTGTGCCGTACCAGGTCGCCTCTGCGACTGGTCAATTCCGCCCCGTCTGACGCGACAGGACGGGGCGGAATCGACCACTCGGTGATGCGACGAGACTGCGGTCGGTGGGCGGGGTGAGCGAGCGAGGCGGGGGGAGGGGTCGGGGCTGCCGCGGGTCGGGAGCAAGCGATTGCAGCGGCACGGCGCGGAGCGGTAGCGCGTGAGGTGCCAGGCGCGACAGACTGACGCCATGCCGAGCAACAAGCGCAAGGATCAGCCGCCTGCCCAGGCGCCCGTCGCTACGCCTGACGCGCCCGCCACGCCCGCTGCCGCGCCCACCGAGGCCCCCGCCGCCACGACAGCAAAGGACGTTGCGCCGACCGCCACCGCTGTCGCCACGGCGTCCCCGGCGCCGACGGCCCCGACGGCGCTGCTGGAGGTGGATCGAACCACGCTGGCGCAGATCGCCGCGGGCGCGCACTTCAACCCGCACTCGGTGCTCGGCGCGCACCCCAACGCGGGGGCGGTGACGATCCGCACGCTGCGCCCGTTCGCGACCTCAGTCGACGTCGTGCTCGACGGCGGAGGCACGCACGCGATGACCCACGAGTGGGAAGGCATCTGGGTCGCCGTGGTGCCGATCACAGAGGTCACCGACTACCGGCTCGACGTCACCTACGAGGGCACCGGCACCACCCGGGTCGACGAGCCGTACCGGCACCTGCCCACGCTCGGCGCGATGGACCTGCACCTGATCAGCGAGGGCCGGCACGAGCAGTTGTGGGACGTGCTCGGCGCCCACGTGCACAACTTCGACGGGCCGATGGGCGCGTCGAAGGGCACCTCGTTCGCCGTGTGGGCACCCAACGCGCAGTCCGTGCGCGTGATCGGCGACTTCAACCACTGGGTGGGGCGCGGTCACGGCATGCGCAGCCTGGGGTCCTCCGGCATCTGGGAGCTGTTCCTGCCCGGAGTCGGCGTCGGTGCCCGGTACAAGTTCGAGATCCTCGGCAAGGACGGGGCCTGGCGCCAGAAGGCCGACCCGATGGCCTTCGGCACCGAGATCCCGCCGTCCACCGCCAGCGTCGTCATCGACTCGCGGCACACCTGGGGCGACGAGACGTGGATGACCGCGCGGGCCACCCACGACGTGCACAACGCGCCGATGAGCGTCTACGAGGTGCACCTCGGGTCGTGGCGGCAGGGCCTGAGCTACCGCGAGCTGGCCGACCAGCTGACCGAGTACGTGACCGACCTCGGCTTCACCCACATCGAGCTCATGCCGGTGGCCGAGCACCCCTTCGGCGGGTCGTGGGGCTACCAGGTCACCTCCTACTACGCACCGACCTCACGGTTCGGCTCCCCCGACGACTTCCGCTACCTGGTCGACCGGCTGCACCAGGCCGGGATCGGGGTGATCCTGGACTGGGTGCCGGCCCACTTCCCCAAGGACGAGTGGGCGCTGGCCCGCTTCGACGGCCAGCCGCTGTACGAGTACGCCGACCCACGCCGGGGCGACCACCCCGAGTGGGGCACCCATGTCTTCGACTTCGGCCGCACCGAGGTGCGCAACTTCCTGGTGGCCAACGCAGTGTTCTGGCTCGAGGAGTTCCACATCGACGGGCTGCGGGTCGACGCCGTCGCCTCGATGCTCTACCTCGACTACTCCCGTAAGGACGGAGAGTGGGCGCCGAACGTCTACGGCGGGCGTGAGCACCTCGAGGCGGTCTCGTTCCTGCAGGAGACCAACGCCACCGCCTACAAGCGCTGCCCCGGCATCATCACCATCGCCGAGGAGTCGACCGCGTGGCCGGGAGTCACCCGGCCCACCCACGTGGGCGGGCTCGGCTTCGGCCTGAAGTGGAACATGGGCTGGATGCACGATTCGCTGGAGTACATCAGCAAGGAGCCGATCCACCGCCAGTACCACCACCACCAGATGACGTTCTCGCTCATGTACGCCTTCAGCGAGAACTTCGTGCTGCCGATCAGCCACGACGAGGTGGTGCACGGCAAGGGGTCGTTGCTGCGCAAGATGCCCGGCGACCGCTGGCAGCAGCTGGCCAACGTGCGGGCCTACCTGGCGTTCATGTGGGCCCACCCCGGCAAGCAGCTGATCTTCATGGGCGTGGAGCTGGGCCAGGAGGCCGAGTGGGCCGAATCGCGCAGCCTCGACTGGTGGTTGCAGGAGACGCCCTGGCACGCCGGGCTTCAGCAGATGGTGCGCGACCTCAACCGCACCTACCGGGAGCAGCCTGCCCTGTGGGAGATCGACTTCGGGCCGGAGGGCTTCGAGTGGATCGACGCCAACGACTCGGCGCACAACACGTTCTCGTTCCTGCGCTGGGACAAGGCGCGCACGCGCCCGCTGGTGGCGATCACGAACTTCTCCGGGGTGCCGGACGAGAACTACCGGATCGGTCTGCCCAGTGCCGGGCGCTGGCGTGAGGTGCTGAACACCGACGCCGGGGAGTACAGCGGTTCCGGGGTGGGCAACCTGGGCGCCGTCGACGCCGACGACACCCCCTGGCACGGCCGCCCGGCGTCCGCCGTCCTGCGGGTGCCGCCCCTGGGCGCCGTCTGGCTAGTCCCCGAGGACTGAACCCTGCGCGGCTCAGGTGAGGACACGCCCGGTGGTGCGATACGCGGTGCGGCGAACCAGCTGTCGAAGCTGGTCATGCTCCGCGGGGGTACATGTTTGGGCCTCCTGAGAGGCCAGAACGTGTACCCCCGCGGAGCATGAGCAGGTTCTCGAGGTTCAGAAGAGCGCGTTGGCGAGGGAGAGGCGGGCGGGGGCGACCCGGGGGTCGTCGGCGCCGACGACGTCGAACAGCTCGACCAGGTGCACGCGGGCGCGCTCGCGGTCGGGGCCGGCGGTGACCCGCACGGTGTCGACCAGCCGGGAGAAGGCATCCTCGATGTGACCACCCAGCACGTCCAGGTCGGCGACCAGCAGCTGCGCGTCGACGTCCTGCGGCGCCGCGGCCGCAGCGGCCCGGGCCTGAACCGGGTCGGCGTCCTTGGTGCGCTGCAACAGCTTCACCTGGGCCAGGCCGAGCCGGGCCATCTCGTCGGCCGGGCTCTCCGCGAGTGCCGCCTCGTAGGCCAGCGCGGCCGCGTCCAGGTCACCGGCGTCGATCGCGTCGTAGGCCGCCTGGTGGTGCGGCGGCAGCTCCTCCTCGACCGGTTCCACCGCGTCGTCCTCGGGCTCCTCGGCGGCCTCGACCCGCCCGGTCACCCCGTTCTCGGTGGCGACCCGCAGCAGCTCGGTGATCACCTGGCGCACCTGCGCCTCCGGCTGCGCGCCCTGGAACAGCGGGATCGGCTGCCCCTTGAGCACCGCGTACACCGACGGGATCGACTGCACCTGGAACGCCTGGGCGAGCTGAGGGTTCGCGTCGACGTCCACCGTGGCCAGCAGGAACTGGCCGCCGAACTCCTCGGCCAGCTTCTCCAGCACAGGCGAGAGCTGCTTGCACGGACCGCACCAGGTGGCCCAGAAGTCGAGCACCACTGGCACCGTGGACGATCGCTCGACGACCTCGGGCACGAACGTCTCGTCCGTCACCGCGATGACGGCACCGCTGGACGACGCGCCGCCGGCAGCGGCAGCCGGGCCGGCTCCCGGGCCTGTGGCCGGAGCGCGGCGGGCGGCGAGGGCGGCGAGGTCGACTGCGCCATGAAGATTGATCGACGGGCGCGGGGCCCGACCGGGCTGGCTGGTCATGGGGTGAGACGTACCTTCCGTGGCGAGGCAGAGGGCCCAGCCTAACTACTCGGGCCCAGCCTAACTACTCGCCGGTGGCGCTCACATCGCCCTTGCTCGCAGCGATCAGCCGCACCGGTTTCGTGCTGCCCTTCGAGGGCACCCAGAAGGCCAGCACCTCGACCGCGGCCCGGTCGAGCCGGGTGCTGAAGACGTTCTTGCCGGCGAGCGCCGCCAGGTCGGGATCGGCCTTGACCGCTCCGCGACCGGCCTCCACCCGCACCTGGTAGGCCTGGCGCAGCTCGACGATCACCAGCGCGCCGCCGTCCGCGGTGCGCACGGTGTAGCCGGTGCCCTTGACCGCGGTGTGGGTCGAGGTCAGCGTGGCCACCGCCGTGGCCACGATCTGCTTGCGGTCGGCGGCCAGGCGGGCGTTCAGCTGGGTGCGGAAGTCGTCGTCCGCGAAGGCCTCGAGGTAGGCGCTGGCCCGGCCGCGATTGAGCAGGTCCGCGTAGCGGGCGGCGACCTCCGCCGGGGTCATGCTCAGGCCGGCGCCGGTCGGGCTCAGCGTGGCGACGCCGGACGGGGTGTTCGCGGCCTCGGGCAGCGTGGCGCCGGGCAGCATGGTCAGCTCGGCCCAGACCGCATAGGGCTCTCGGGCCGACGGGCTGAGCAGCACCCGGATCGCCGGCGCCCCCTTCCCGACCGACCCGGCGGCGACGAACCAGCGCGGCCAGCCCGCCGCTCGCGGCACCAGCAGCCGAGCGGGAACCAGGGTCTTCGCCGGGGGTGGGGGCACCGTGCGGACGCCGGCGATCTTGAGCTGGGCAGCGAGCACCTCGGCCGCCGGGCCGGTCACCCGGCCCTGGGCCGCGGCCACGTCACGTGCCTCGACCGCAGCGGCGACGGCGTTCTCGACCGCCGCACCGATGCGCAGCGCCTGGGGTTCGACCACGACCGGGTAGTCCAGGGCTGGCGTGGACGGCGCGGGCGCGCCGGACGAGGCTCCGGACGTAGCCGTGATCGATGCGCCGGACGGCAACGCGGAGGCGGACGGCGCCGGAGCCGCCTCGTCGCCACCGGAGCACGCGGTCAGGGCGGCGAGCGCGACGACCGCGGCCGAAGCCGATCGCGCGGCCGACCGGCCTCTGCCGTGCGGGAGACGGCTCATGGCTGAGACCGCCGCGATCGGCGGAAGGGCAGCACGGCGGACGGGGAGTCCTCATCGTCCGCGGAGTCCTCGGCAGACTCGTCCGGCGGGGGCGGCGGCTCCATTGGCGGGGGCAGTGCCGGCAGCGGGGCTGTGGCCGGGGCTGTGGCCGGCACCGCGGGCGGAGCCGGTGCCGGAGGTGCGTCGGCGACCGGACCCGCGGCGATGCCAGGTGCCGGGGCGGGGGTGGCGGAGATGCCGGAGCGGCCGCGCAGCCGGGCGCGAGCCTCGGCCCGGGTGCGCGGCTGCACCGGTGTCTCGGGCGCGGCAACCCTTGGCAGCGAACGGGTCTCCTCCGACACCCGGGTCAGGATCTGGGTGTCCTCCGACGTCACGCGGGGCGCCGGCGCGGTCTCGGTCGCCGCCTCGAACCGAGCAGGCCGAGCAGCGGGCCGACGCGGCGGCAGCGGGATCAGCCCGCGCAGCAGCGCCAGACCGAGCAGGCCGGCCACGGTCGGTACTCCACCCAGCCACCACCAGCGTGCGCCGGACCGGGTGGCCGGATGGTTCCAGGTCAGCTGTACGGTCGGCGCCGCGGCCGATCCGTCGCCCGCCGCGACCAGGCTCCAGCGGCCCGGCGTCGTCGGCCAGTCCAGCGAGGCCTCGGCGGTGCCGGCCGACTGCACCACCCAGATGTCGCTGCGCCGCGGGTCGCCGGCCCGCCCGACGCCGGGGTACTCGCGGATCTCGACCTCGCCGTCGCCGGTCAGCCCGGCCCAGGGCGCCTCGCCGAGGAAGGCCTGCACGTCTTCGGTGCGTGCGGCGCCGAGGAACACGGGTGATCCGGCGGCGCCGGTGGCCTTCAGGGACAGCTTGGCCGAACCTGGGCCGAGCTGGCCGGGGCCGATCACCAGGAGCGGCGCCTCGGTCGTCATCTGCTTCGTGCTCGTGGCCGACCCGTCAGCCGCCCCGCCGGACCGAGCGAACCCGATCACGATCAGCAGCAGCCCGAGCAGGAGAGCACCCAGCGCCGCCGCCAGCGGCACGGGCAGACCGGACAGCCGCGAGCGCATCAGCGCTCCTGCTCCTGCTGGGCGATCGCGGCCTCGAGGCGTTCCAGCTTGCCCTGCATCTCCCCGGTGCGGCCCGGGCGGATGTCCGCCTTGAGCACCAGGGACACCCGGTCGCCGTGCCGTCCGACGGCCTCGGTCGCCCGGCGCACGACATCCATGCAGGCGTCCCAGTCACCCTCGATGGTGGTGAACATGCTGTCCGTGTGATGGGGCAATCCGGACTCGCGGACCACACGCACCGCGTCGGCGACGGCTGCAGACACCGAATCGCCGACACCGGAGGGAGCCACCGAGAACGCCACGATCACGCCCGCGACCCTACCTCGGCCGCCCCTGAACGCGCCGAGATCGCTCCCCCGAACGGGGGATGCCCCCCGAATTCACCAGAACCCCCTCTCGAGGGGCGATTCCAGGCCCTAGGGCGAGGTTGTGGTGAACTCGGGGGCCACACGGCCGCCCTGTGGATAACTTTGACGGCGATTGTCCGTCGTTGGGCAGGCTGGGTCGCATGCCCACCCCGACCCGCGCCCACGCTGCTACGCACCTGCCGGCCGCCGACCTCGTGCACCAGTTCGGCGGGCGCGCGAGTCGGGCCGATCTGCTCCGCTACACCACCGAGGACGCCATCAAGCGGGCTGTGGCCGTCGGCGACCTGAACCGGGCCGCCCGTGGCATCTACGTGCTCCCCGCGCTGTCCGCTGCGCGTGCCGCTGCCGCCACCTGCCGGGGCGTGGTCTCCCACGAGTCGGCCGCCCAACTGCTCGGCCTGCCCACGCTGTTCCGGCCCGTCGCGATCCATGTCACCGCCCCACGCGGGGCGCGTCCGGCGGCGCAGAAGAACGTCATCCTCCACCGCCGGGAGCTGGCCCCGGCCGAGGTCCTCGACGATGTCACCACTCCGCTGCGCACGGTGCTCGACTGTTGCCTGTCCCTGCCCTTTCGTGAGGCACTCGCTGTCGCCGACTCGGCCGCCCGCATGGTTCCCCGGTTCGAGGAGGAGTTCGGCGCTGCGGCCTCGCGGCCCGGACCGGGCCGGGCACGCCGACTCCTGGTGGCTCGGCACCTGAGCGCCGCCGCGGCCAACCCGTTCGAGTCCGGCCTGCGCGGGGCCCTGATCGGCGCCGGGCTGACCAGCTTCACCCCGCAGGTATGCATCGACACCTGCCCTGGCCGGCCCTGTGTCGACCTCGCCGATGTCGAACGGCGCATCGTCCTGGAGGCCGACAGCTTCCTCTGGCACGGCAACCGAGACGCTCTCCGGGCCGACTGCAAGCGCTACGACGAGCTGGTGTGCGACGGCTGGATCGTGCTCCGCTTCGCCTGGGAGCACGTGATGTTCGAACCCGAATGGGTGATCTCGATCGTCCGGGACGCGATCGCGCGCGTCGACGGCCGGCGCCGCTCGGCATGACCACCCGCGCCTGGCCTCACGTCTGCGACCCGGCGGCCGACGGGAGAGGGCGGAACACCCGCACCACCCGGCCACGGAACGGCCGGGGAGCATCCAGGGAGGGACGCACGATGCCGCTGCTGCTCGGCCTGCGCCAGGCGTTGCTGGGCGAGCCCGAACCCGTCGACGAGGCCACCGGGCTGGGCACCCGGGCAGCGTTCGAGCGTGACCTCGCCCGGGAGATCGCCGCCGTCAGCACGCCCCGCGGCGGCTGGCTGGCCCTGGGCCTGATCGGGCTGGTCGGCCTCGACGAGGTCACCGTGCGCTCGGGCCGTCGCTGGGCCGAGCACCAACTGGTCACCGCCGGCACCATCCTGTTCCGCCTGTCCGAGTGCGACCGCGAGCTGACCGCCTACCGGATCGGCGCCCACACCTTCGCCGCCGTGCTCACCGACACCGACCTCGACCAGGCGTTCACCATCGGCGACGCGATCCGCCGCCGGGTCGAGCGCGACCTGGAGGGAGTCGGCTGCTCGATCGGCCTGGCCCAGCTCGACCGGGTGAAGGCACTCGACGCCGAGACCCTGGAGCTGGCCGCAGACGCCGCCCTCGACCAGGCCTATCTGCTGGGCTCCGGCCGGGTGGTGGCCGCCGCCGATCAGGCCAGCGGGCTGCGCTGGATCGCCTCAAGGCCGGCCAGCACCTCGTCCGCCGCCGAGTAGGGGTCGCTGCGCCCCTGCGCCACCTCGCTGGCCAGCGCGGTCACCCCGTCCCCGTCCCGCAGGTCACCGATGCGCTGCCGCAGCTCGGTGAGCACGATCGCCTCGATCTCCCCCGCCGCCCGTTGCTGCCGCCGCGCCGCGAGCTCGCCCGAGCCCATCGCCCACGCGAAGTGCCTGGCCAGCTCCTCGACAAGCTCGCCGATGCCCTCCCCGGCGGAGGCCACGGTCTTGAGCACCGGCGGGCGCCAGCCCCCCGCCTCGCGCCGCTCGCCCAGGCTGATCATGTGTCGCAGGTCGCGCACGGTGCTGTCGGCGCCGTCCCGGTCGGCCTTGTTCACCACGAACACGTCGCCGATCTCCAGGATCCCGGCCTTGGCAGCCTGGATCCCATCCCCCATCCCGGGCGCCAGCAGCACCACCGTGGTGTCGGCCATGCCGGCCACCTCGACCTCGCTCTGCCCCACTCCGACCGTCTCCACCAGCACCACGTCGCACCCGGCGGCATCGAGCACCCGCAGCGCCTGCGGCGTCGACCAGCTCAGCCCGCCCAGGTGCCCCCGGGTGGCCATCGAGCGGATGAACACCCCCGGGTCGGTCGCGTGCTCCTGCATCCGGATCCGGTCGCCGAGCAGCGCCCCGCCGGAGAAGGGCGAGGACGGGTCCACAGCCAGCACCCCGACCCGCAGCCCTTCCGCGCGCAGCGCGCTGACCAGCGCCGAGGCCGACGTCGACTTGCCCACCCCCGGCGCCCCGGTGATCCCGATGATCCGCGCGTGGCCGGTGTGGGGGGCGAGCACGGCCATCACCTCACGCAGCGCCGGGTGCGCGTCCTCGACCAGGGAGATCAGCCGGGCCACCGCCCGCGGGCTGCCCTCGCGGGCGGCGGCCACCAGCACCGGGACATCGACGCTGCGCGCCATCAGTTCGCTCCCCGCAGCACGATCGCATCGCCCTGTCCGCCGCCGCCGCACAGGGCGACCGCGCCCATCGCCCCGCCGCCGCGCCGGGCCAGCGCGAGCGCCAGATGCAGGGTCAGCCGCGCCCCGGACGCCCCGATCGGGTGCCCCAGCGCCACCGCCCCGCCGTCGACGTTGACCCGGCCCAGGTCGAGCCCGAGCAGTGCGGACGCCGAGAGCGCGATCGCCGCGAACGCCTCGTTGATCTCCACCAGGTCCAGGGCGGACGGCGCCACACCGGCCTTGGCGCAGGCCGCGGCGATGGCGTTCGCCGGCTGCACCTGCAGGGTGGAATCGGGGCCCGCCACCGAGGCGTAGGAGACGATCTCGGCCAGCCAGGGCCAACCCTCGCGCTCGGCGCGTTCCTTGCTGGTGATCACCAGGGCGGCCGCGCCGTCCGAGATCTGCGACGACGAGCCGGCAGTGATGCTGCCCTCGGGCAGGAACGCCGGCTTCAGCCCGGCCAGGCTCTCGGCCGTGGTGCCGGACCGGATCCCTTCGTCGTGCTCCACCACCACGGGCAGACCTCGGCGCTGCGGCACGCTGACCGGCACCACCTCGTCACTCATCAGCCCTGCGGCCCAAGCCCGGGCGGCGCGCTGGTGCGAGGCGGCAGAGAAGGCGTCCTGCGCCTGCCGGGTGACCATCGCCTCCCCGACGTTGCCGGACTCGGCGAGCGGGCCCATCCCGGCGTCGCTGAAGGAGTCCCACAGCCCGTCGCGCTCCATGTGGTCGCTCAGGCCCATCGCGCCGAACGCCTGCCCGGTGCGTGAATCACGCAGCAGCCGCGGCGCCTGCGACATCGACTCCTGACCGCCGGCGACCACGACGGAGGCCTCGCCGAGCCGGATCAGCTGGTCGGCCACCCCGATCGCCGCGGTGCCGGACAGGCACACCTTGTTCACGGTCAGCGCGGGCACGTCCATGCCGATGCCGCCGGCCACCGCGGCCTGGCGGGCCGGGATCTGCCCGGCGCCGGCGGTGAGCACCTGCCCCATGACCACCTGGTCGACGTCCGCGCCGCTCAGGCCGGCCCGGCGCAGGGCACCGGCGATGGCCACGCCGCCGAGCTCGTGCGCGCGCAGGCTGCTCAGGCCGCCGAGGAACCGGCCGATCGGCGTCCGGGCGCCGGCCAGGATGACGGAAGTGGTGGCAGGGGTCATGCCTCACATTCTCTCGTCATACCGGGGGGTGGGTGGGCCGTGGTGGTCCTCACATTCGGCGCCGTTCCCTTGTCGCGGCACGCGCCTAGCCTGGGGGGATGGCGGAACCGACGACCCCAGCGACGACCTCAGCCCTGGCCGGACTCTTCACCGCGGTGGACCACGTCGGGGTGGCTGTGCCCGACTTCGACGCCGCGGTCACCCTCTACCGGGACGTGTTCGGGATGATCCTGGTGCACGAGGAGACCAACGAGGAGCAGGGCGTCCACGAGGCGATGATGGCGGTGGGCGACTCCGGCTCGTGCGTGCAGATCCTGGCCCCGCTGAGCCCTGAGTCGACGATCGCGAAGTTCCTCGACCGCAGCGGGCCGGGCCTGCAGCAGGTGGCCTACCGGGTGGGTGACATCGACGCCGTGAGTGCGACCCTGCGCGAACGCGGCGTCCGTCTGCTGTATGCGGAGCCCAAGCGGGGCACGGCGAACAGCCGGATCAACTTCGTGCACCCCAAGGACGCCGGCGGCGTCCTGGTCGAACTCGTGCAGCCGGCCGCCGACGCGACCCACTAGAACCCGCTCATGCTCCGCGGGCGTACACGTCTGCGGGGTTCGGAGCGCCGAAACATGTACACCCGCGGAGTATGAGCAGGTTTCGCCAGATCCATTCGGAGGGCATTGTGCAGAAGATCCTCGACACCATCCTGGCCGGCGACGCGCGCACGGAGGACTTCGCGGCCCTGGTGATCCCCGAGCACTACACCGGCGTCACCGTGCACGCGGACGAGGTGGAGATGTTCGAGGGGCTGCCCTCGCGGGACAAGGACCCCAACCGGAGCATGCACGTGGAAGAGGTGCCGACCCCCGAACCCGGCCCGGGCGAGGCGCTGGTGGCGGTGATGGCCAGCTCCATCAACTACAACACCGTGTGGACGTCGATCTTCGAGCCGGTGCCGACGTTCGGCTTCCTCAAGCGCTACGGCCGCCTCTCCCCCATGGCCAAGCGGCACGACCTGCCGTACCACGTGATCGGCTCGGACCTGTCCGGCGTCGTCCTGCGCACCGGACCCGGCGTGCACGTGTGGAAGCCGGGCGACAAGGTGGTCGCGCACTGCCTGTCCGTCGAGCTGGAGCGCCCCGAGGGCCACGACGACACCATGCTCGACCCCGAGCAGCGGATCTGGGGCTTCGAGACCAACTTCGGCGGCCTGGCCCAGCTGGCCCTGGTCAAGGCCAACCAGCTGATGCCCAAGGCCGGCCACCTCACCTGGGAGGAGGCCGCCTCTCCCGGGCTGGTCAACTCCACCGCCTATCGGCAGCTGGTCTCGCACAACGGCGCCTCGATGCGCCTCGGTGACACGGTGCTGATCTGGGGCGCCTCGGGCGGCCTCGGCTCCTACGCCACCCAGATGGCGGTCGCCTCGGGCGCCACGCCGGTCTGCGTCGTCTCCAGCCCGGAGAAGGCCGAGATCTGCCGCAAGATGGGCGCCGAGCTGGTGATCGACCGGACGGAGATGGGCTACCGGTTCTGGCGCGACGAGCACACCCAGGACCCGGGCGAGTGGAAGCGGCTCGGCTCCGACATTCGCGAGCTCACCGGCGGGCGCGACGTCGACATCGTCTTCGAGCACCCCGGCCGCGAGACCTTCGGAGCCAGCGTCTTCGTCGCCCGGAGGGGCGGAACGATCGTCACCTGCGCCTCGACGTCCGGCTTCATGCATTCGTATGACAATCGTTATCTCTGGATGAGCCTTAAAAGGATCATCGGATCGCACTTTGCCAACTACGCAGAGGCATGGGCCGCTAACAATCTGATAGCGCGAGGGCTGATCCATCCGACGCTGTCCAAAACATACCCTTTGTCACTAGCCCCTCAGGCTGCTTTTGACGTGCATCGCAACCTCCACCAGGGCAAGGTCGGGGTACTCTGCTTGGCGCCGGGACCCGATCTGGGAGTCAGCGATGTGGCTCTCCGTGACCGGCACATCGATGCAATCATGAGATTCCGTGACGTGTAGTAGGCCCCGCGGGGCCTGAGGAGGTCTCGATAGTGGCCGGCGACCAGAACCACCTGCCGTTCCAGATCGTCATGCGGGGGTATGACAAGGCCCAGGTCGACGAACGCATCGGCGCCCTTGAGGCCCAGCTGCGCGACGCTCGTGCCCGGGTCGAGGAAGTCGACGCCCGCGCAATGAAGTTGTCCGGCGAGGTGGCTGAGGCCCATCGCCAGCTGCGTGAGGTCGAGAGGCCGTCGTACAGCGGCCTCGGCGCTCGGATCGAGCAGTTGCTCCGACTTGCCGAGGAGCAGGCCAGCGACGTCATCGCCGCCGCCACCAAGGACGCCGACGAGGCGCTCGCCCAGGCTCGGGTCGAGGCCGCGCAGCTGCGCGCCGCGGCCCAGAACGAGTCGGCCGAGCTCACCGCCGGCGCCCAGCGGGAGAGCGCCGAGGTGCGCCAGAGCGCCACCACCGAGGCCGAGGAGATCGTGGCCACGGCCACGCGCAAGGCCGAGGAGATGCTCGCCGTCGCCGAGCGCGAGGCGGCCAAGCTCAAGTCGGTCACCGAGCACGAGACCAGCGAGAAGCGGACGACGGTCGACCGGGAGCTCGCGCGTCTGCGGGCAACCGCCGAGCGTGAGGTCACCGAGCTGCGCGCCGCGGCCAAGCGTGACGTGGACGACCACCGGGCCACCGCGAAGAAGGAGGCCGACGACCTGCGCGCCGCGGCCGCCTCGCTGCACGAGGAGACCCGTTCCAAGGTCGAGCAGATGACCACCGATCTGGAGGTCATGCTGGCTGCCCGGCGCGAGGAGGCCGAGCGGATCGACGCCGAGCGTCACGAGCAGGCGGTCGGCCAGGCCACCCAGCTGGTGGCCGAGGCCGAGCAGCGTGCCGCCGCCGCCGAGCAGCGTGCCGCCAAGGCCGTCGAGCAGGCGGAGTCGGTGCGCCGCGACGCGGACGACCATGCCAAGCAGCTGGTCGGAAACGCTCGCCGCAACGCCGATTCGGTCATCGCCGAGGCCCGCGCCCACGCCGACAAGGTGCTCTCCGAGGCCAAGGCCGAGGCCGAGCGTCACCGCCGTGCCTCGCAGCGCCAGGTCGACGAACTCATCCGTCAGCGCGACAGCATCACCGGTCACCTCGACCAGCTGCGCTCGCTGCTCGGGGCGACCATGCCGGGCCCGGTCGCCGGGCTCGACAAGCTCACCGCCGCAGCGGCGGTGGGTTCGGGCAACCACGACGGCAAGGACCTGGCGGACGGCGTGCCGACCGCCGGCGACATCGCCGAGGAGGCCGACCGCGTCATCACCCTGCCGGAGGAGCCGGCGCGGCGCTGAGCCACCAGCTCGTCACGGTCTCGATCGGGCCGGTCACTCCTGCGGGAGGGACCGGCCCGGTCGTCTTTGCGCACGCGAGGCGAAGTGAGACGGTGTCCGATGTGAGTGCATCGTGAGCCCCTGGAGACCCCGGATGCCCCGTGCGGCCCGGTTGCGCACGGCCGTGGACACGGTCGCGCAGCGCCGCGCCGCAGCCATCGCCGAGCGCGAGCGGCACGCCCAGGACCCTTGGTGGGCCTCGAGTGTCGTCGAGGCGGACGACGCCGAACCGGCGGGTGACGGCGGGGTCGGCGACACCGCCGACCTCTCCGAGGAGGCCAGCCCCGTCGCCGAGGCGCTGGCGGCGAGCGCGGCGATGACGGCGGCGGACATCGCCGCCCGGACCTCGGTGCCTCCGGTCGAGGCTGCGCCCACCCCCGGTCAGCCGCGGTACGGCGTCCCCGGGTTGCCGGTGAGCCGGGCACACCCCTTTTACATCGGGTTCATGGGCGCGGTCGGGGTGCTCGTCGCCTGGTGGTTGCTCGGGCTGCTCGGCCAGCTGACCTCGGTGCTCACCCTGGTCGGGATCGCGCTGTTCCTGGCCCTGGCCCTCGACCCCGCGGTGCGTGCGCTGACCCAGCGCGGCATCCGCCGGGGCCCGGCCGTCGGCGTGGTGTTCACCGGCGTGCTCGGCCTGTTCACTGCGTTCGGCCTGTCGGTGGTGCCGCCGCTGGTGAGCGAGGCGACGGACCTGAGCAAGACCCTGCCGACGTGGGTCGAGCAGTTCCAGAACTCGGCCCTGGTCACCCGACTGGACAAGCAGTACGGCATCATCAACACGGTCACCGACCAGCTGCAGACCCGGTTGAGCAACGGGGAGACCGTGCTGCAGCTGTTCGGCGGGGTGCTCGGCGCGGGCCAGGCGGTGATCTCCGGAGCGTTCAGCGTCTTCACCGTGCTGGTGCTCACGCTGTACTTCACCGCGTCGCTGAACACGTTGCGCGAAGCCGTGTACAGCCTGGTGCCGACCTCGCGCCGGGCGCGGGTCCGCCTGATCGGCGACGAGATCATCCGCCGGATCGGCGGGTACACCGCCGGCCAGGTGGCGGTGGCCTCGATCAACGCACTGTTCACCTACATCGGGTTGCTGGTGCTGGGGCTCCCCTACGCCCTGGTGCTGGCGATCACGGTGGGGGTGCTCGGGCTGATCCCGATGATCGGTGCCACCCTGGGCGCACTGGTGATCACCACGGTGGCGCTGTTCCACAGCTGGCAGTACGCGGTCATTGTGATCATCTACTACCTGATCTACCAGCAGATCGAGAACTACGTGATCGCCCCGCGGATCATGGCCCGCACGGTCAAGGTGCCCGGCTTCCTGGCCGTGATCGCGGCCCTGGCCGGCGCTGCGCTGCTGGGCGTGCTCGGAGCCCTGATCGCGATCCCGATCGCCGCGAGCATTCTGCTGATCGTGCAGGAGGTCGTCATCCCCCGCCAACAACGCCACTAGAAACCTGCTCATGCTCCGCAGGGGTACACGTTTGGGGCCTCCGGAGCGCTGAAACGTGTACCCCAGCGGAGCATGAGCAGGTTTGTCAGAGTCGGCTGAGCAGGGCTGCCAGGGCGGCGGCGACGGACGGCGGGTCCTCCAGTGCGGCCAGGTGGCCGGCGCGCGGCACCACCGTGAGCGTGGCGCCGGGCATCGCCTCTGCCATCGCTTCGGCATCGGGCAACGGCGACAGGGTGTCCCCCTCACCGACCACCACCGCGGTCGGGATCCTCAACGCCCGCAACACCTCCACGCTGTCCGGTCGGGACGCCATCGCCCGCTGCGACCAGGCCACCCCTTCCGGACGCGCGGCCAGCACGGCCTCGCGCACCCGCGCCACGACGTCCGGCCGGCTCGCCCGGGTTGTGGCACCGAGCAGGCCCTCGAGCATCGGCTCCAGCACTGAGGCCCCGGCCTCGCCGAGCACCGCTTGGGCCACCCGCTCCCGGTTGGCCCGCGCCGCCTCGCCGTCCGCCCCAGCCTTGGTGTCGATCAACGCCAGGGCGGCCAAGCGGTCCTGGTGCCGCCGGGCGAACGCCATAGCGACGTAGCCACCCATGGAGACTCCGGCCAGCACGGCACGGTCCGCCCCGGCGGCGTCCAGCACGGCGGCCACCCCGTCGGCACTGACGGCGAGGTCGGGCACGCCGTCAGGCATCGGGCTGCGGCCCAGGCCGGGCAGGTCGAGCAGGATCAGCGGTGTCGAGGGCGCCGCCGTCGCCAGCAGCGCGGCGACCTCGCGCCACATCGAACGCTCCAGTGGGAAGGCGTGCAACAGCACCAACGGCACTCCGGCCACGACGTCACCCTCGGGCGCACGTTCCGCCCCCCGCTCGCCACGTGTCCACTGCCAGTCCAGCACCACGCTCATGCCCGAGAGCCTGCCACCCCACCAAGATCGGCGACAGATCGCACGTCACCCCCACTTACCGGGGGAGAACAGCGATCTCACGGCGATCTTCAGGGGTGAGCAGGGACCGGGTGGCCGTGCGTAGCCCGTCCAGCATCTGTGCGTGGGTGAGTGCCGCCGACCCGAGCGTCACCTGGATCGACAGCCCGTCGATCATCGCCGAGATCAGCATCGCCGTGGCCTCCACGTCGGCCACCGAGAACGCCCCCCGCGCCACGCCATGGCGCAGCACCTCGACCAGAACCGCCCGCCAGCGCCCGTCGAGGTCGTCGTGGCAGCGCGCCACCTCCTCGTCCATCGCCGACTCCAGCCACACCTGGATCCACAGCACCCAGCCCGGATCACGCACTCCCGCCGACGCCGACAGCTCGATCAGCCGGTCCAGCCGGCGCCACGGGTCGGCGATCCCCCCGAGCTCCGCGCGCACCCGGACCGCCAGGGCCTCCTCGCCGGCCGTGATCGCCCGCATCAGCAGTTCGGTCTTCGAGGGGAAGTAGTAGGTCACGTGGCCTGGCGAGATGCCGGCCAGCGCGGCGATGTCGGCCACCCGCACCTGCGCCAGCCCGCGCTCGGCAATCGCCCGACCCGCCGCCGCGACGATCAGTTCCTCGCGGTCACGCCCCTTGGCCCGCCGTCCGGCCATCGCCGCCTCCCGCCCAGCCCAGCCCCGCCCAGCCCAGCCCAACCGCCGGCTCAGGGCAGGACGACGCCGGCCGGGATCTGCTGGGTGATGCAGTGCGGCCCGCCGCCACCGAAGGCCACCACCTCGCCCGGCACCGGCACCACCACGCGGTCGGGGTAGAGCCGGGCCAGCGTCTCCAGCGCCTCCGCGTCGCGCCCGCCGCCGCCCACCGGCACCACCACCCCGCCGTTGGGCAGGTAGTGGTTGGCGTAGGACACCGCGGCCTCCGCGCCCGGGTCGAGGGTGCGGACGTCGAACGCGCGGCCGGACGCGTCCCGCGCGGCCTCCAGCACGGCCAGGTTGGCCCGAGCCCGGTCGAACTCGCTGGCCTGCGGTTCACTCGGCAGCTCGAGCATCACCCGGCCCGGCGCCGGGTACTGGGCCACGCCGTCCACGTGCCCGTCGGTACCGGCCGGGCCGACGTCGTCGCTGTGCCCGAACGGCAACCAGATCACCGTGGTGGCGCCGAGGTAGTCCCGCAGCCCCTGCTCGATCTGCTCGCGGGACAGCTCCGGGTTCCGGTTGGGGTTGAGCAGGCACTGCTCGGTGGTCAGCACGGTGCCCTGCCCGTCGACGTAGAAGGACCCGCCCTCGAGCACGAACGGAGCCTGGAAGACCGGCACCCCGAAGTACGTGGCGAGCGCCCCGGCCAGCCGGTCGTCGGCGTCGTGCGGGTGCCAGCGGCCGCCCCAGGCGTTGAACCGGAAGCTGACCACCGCGAGCTCGCCGGCGGCGTTGCGCACGAAGGTCGGCCCGCTGTCGCGGATCCAGGAGTCGTCGATCGGGATCTCGACCGGGCTCACCGCGGAGCCGCACCGGTCGCGCACCTCCCCGGCCGTGCCGGGCCGGCACACCATGATCACTGGCTCGAAGGCGGCCACGGCGCGGGCCACCTCGGCGTAGTCGCGCTGGGCCGCCTCGAACTCCCCCGCCCACAGCTCGCGTCGGGTCGGCCAGGCCATCAGGCAACCCGCATGCGGCTCCCACTCGGCGGGCATGGCGTAGCCCGCGGCTGCCGGGGTCAGGTGGGTGGTCATCACCGGGCTCCTCGCGCATGGTCAGGCCTCTCGAACCCGCTAATCTTGGATGATATCCAAGAATCAGGCAAGGGCCCCGGCGCCGGCACCGGGTAGCGCACACTGGGCGCCATGCGACTGACCCCGCAGGAGCGCGACCGGCTGCTGATCTTCACCGCGGCCCAGCTGGCCCGGGCCCGCCATGCCCGCGGACTGCGCCTGAACGTGCCGGAAACCGTTGCGCTGGTGAGCGACACGGTGATCGAGGCGGCCCGCGACGGCGCCCGGCTGACCGCCGCAGTGGCTGCCGGGCGGGCGGCGCTCGGGCCGGACGACGTGCTGCCGGGCGTCGCCGACATCGTCACCCAGGTGCGGGTGGAGGCGGTGTTCGACGACGGCACCCGCCTCGCCGTGGTGCCCGACCCGATCGGCGGCGGCTCGCTCGGCGAGACCGCACCCGGCGCCGTCCGCACCGCTGCGGTGAGCGAGCCGCCCGACTCCTCGACCCAGGTGAAGGTGTGGGTGCGTAACACCGCCGAGGTGCCGATCAGCGTCACCTCGGCCTGGCACTTCTTCGAGGCCAACCCACGGCTGCGCTTCGACCGGGCCGCCGCCTTCGGGCGGCACCTGGCGATCCCGGCCGGAGCGGCAGTGCGGTTCGACCCCGGGGCGGACGTCGAGGTCCAGCTCGTGCCGATCGGCGGACGACGCGTGGCGGTGGGTTTCGCCGGCCTGGTCGACGGCCCGCTGGACGCCCCCGGGGCCCTTCCGGCCGCGCTGGAGCGGGCCCGCCAGATGGGCTACCTCGGCGCATGACCCCCGACGAGTACGCAGCCGTGCACGGCCCGAGCGCCGGCGACCGGATCAGCCTCGGCGACACCGGGCTGGTGATCCGCGTCGAGGACGACTCCCAACTGCGCGGCGAGGAGTTCCTGCTCGGCTTCGGCAAGACCGCCCGCGACGGCATGCACCTGGCCGCCGTCGACCGCGCGCAGACCTGCGACCTGGTGATCTCGAACGTAGTGATCGTCGACCCGCTGCTCGGGGTGCGCAAGGCCTCGATCGGCGTCCGCGAGGGCCGGATCGTCGGCGTCGGCCGGGCCGGCAACCCAGACACCCTGGACGCGGTCGACGTCGTGGTGGGCACCGGCACCGCGGTGGTCAGCGGCGAGGGGCTGATCGCCACCGCGGGCGCGATCGATACCCATGTGCACCTGATGTCGCCGCGGATCATGGAGGCGGCGCTCGCCTCGGGCGTGACCACCCTGCTCGGCCAGGAGTACGGACCCGTCTGGGGGGTCGGGGTGAACGACCGCTACGGGCTGCACCGCGGCTGGGCGGCGTTCGACGCCTGGCCGGTGAACATCGGCTTCCTCGGCCGCGGCTCCTCCTCCCGCCCGGCCCCGATGGTCGAGGCGCTCGAGCTCGGCGGGGTGTGCGGGTTCAAGGTGCACGAGGACACCGGCGCCCACCCCCGCGCCCTCGACGCCGCGCTGCGGGTGGCGGAGGAGCACGACGTGCAGGTGGCGGTGCACACCGACGGGCTGAACGAGAGCATGCTCGTGCAGGACACCCTGGCCGTGCTCGACGGGCGCACCATCCACGCCTTCCACGTCGAGGGGTGCGGCGGCGGGCATGTGCCCGACGTGCTCCGTCTGGCCGGAGTGCCGAACGTGATCGGCTCCTCGACCAACCCGACCATGCCCTTCGGGCGCGACGCGGTCGAGGAGCACTTCGCGATGATCGTCTCGGTGCACGGGCTCAAGACGGACCTGCCCAGCGACCTGGCGATGGCGCGGGACCGGATCCGCGCGGCCACCATGGCCGCCGAGGACGTGCTGCACGACCTCGGCGTGATCCCGATCATGTCCTCGGACGCGCAGGGCATGGGGCGGGTCGGCGAGACGATCTCCCGCACCTTCGCCACCGCCGCCGTGATGAAGCACCGTCTACGCGCTCAAGGGGTTACGGACGATCTGGTCTCCGCCGAGGGAGACGACAACGCGCGCGTGCTGCGCTACCTGGCCAAGCTGACCATCAACCCGGCGATCGCGCACGGCCTGTCCGAGGAGGTCGGCTCCCTGACCCCGGGCCGGCTGGCCGACCTGGTGCTGTGGGAGCCGGCCTACTTCGGGGTCAAGCCGCACCTGGTGCTCAAGGCGGGGTTCCCGGCCTGGGGCGTCACCGGCGACGCGAACGCCAGCATCGACGCCGCCGAGCCGCTGGTCTACGGCCCGCAGTTCGGCGGGCACGGCGGGGCGGCGGCCGACCTGGGTGTCGCCTTCGTCAGCCGGGCCTGCCGGGACTCCGGCGCGGACCGGCTGCCCACCCGGCGCCGCCGCGTGGCCGTGCGGGGGTGCCGCGGCATCGGGCTGGCCGACCTGGTGCGCAACACCCGCACCGGCGTCGTGGACGTCGACCACCGCACCTCGGCCGTACGACTGGACGGCGCCCTGCTGGCCGCCGAGCCGGTCGAGCGGGTGCCGCTCAGCCGGCTCTACCTGCTCTGATGCCTTGCGCCGCAACAGGTCTCAGCGCAGCGACCGATCGGAGAGGCTCGCCGGGCCGATCGTGTCGACCAGATGCTGGTGGGCGACCTCGAGCAGCCGGGTGCCCTGAGCGACGGCGAGCTCCACCCGCTCCTCGTCGCTGCCGGCCGCCTCGACGGGGACGAACAGCTGGAACCCGGATGTCGCGCGCCCCGAACGCACCGCGCCGAGCACCATCACGGTGTGCGGGGTGACCGTGGTCGAGTACGCCATCGCCGCGCCGTCCCCGATCCCGGCGACGTCGACCGTCGTCAGGTCCCCCCAGACGCCGGTGCAGGTGTCGAGATTGCGCTGCAGCCAACGGATCTGGTCCTTGGAGCCGTTCTGCCCGAACACCCGAACGGCGGAGGAGAGCGACCACTGATCGCTGTTGTCCTCACGCTGCAGCCGGAGGATGCTGCGCCCGCCGACGGCGTACTGCAGCCCCAGCGGCTCCTTGGCGCAACTGCTGGTCGAGGTGGTGGGCACCTTGAGGTACTGCTGACTGTCGAACCCGGTGACCAGGACGACGCCGGGCAGCTCGGCCAGGTCGTCCGGCCCGAGCAGCGCGCCGTCCGGAATGATCACCAGTCCCTGACGCGTCCGCGGCAGGGCGACGACCGGTGACGCCGAGGCCACGACCGAGGGCTTGGCGGACGCCGAGGGGGACACTGACGGTGACGCCGAAGGGGCCACCACCAGCGGCGAGGCGGACGACGCCACGGACGGCGGCGCGGAGGCGGTGCTCGTCGTGCCGGCCACCAGCGTGGGGTCGCCGTCGGTCAGCTGCAGCGCCACTCCGGTACCGGCGCCGGCCAGCACGGCGGTGCCCAGCACAGCGGCGATCACCCCGTTCCGCCGACGCCGCTCCGGCACGGCCACCCGGGATCCCTCGATCACAGCACCCACGTGCACTCCATTGCTCGCGCCCTGCCGCAAGGCAGCGCTCAACCGGGACTCGACGTCGTCCATCTCGTTCACAGACCCCAGACGCCCGAGACCGCCATCGCGTTGCACCCCGCCCGGTCGTGCGTCGCAGACACCCTGTCGGAGGCACCCCGCTCAGGCGTAGATGCGGAAGCCCCGCTTGGTCTTGCGGCCCAGATACCCGGCGGTGACCATCTGCTCCAGCAGCGGCGTGGGCGACCAGCCGTGCTCGCGGAACTCCAGGTACAGCGTCTTCTGGATCGCCAGCGACACGTCGAGCCCGACCACGTCGAGCAGCTCGAACGGACCCATCGGGTAGCCGCAGCCGTTCTTCATCGCCAGGTCGATGTCGTCGGCGGTGGCGTAGTGCTCCGACAGCATCCGCACGGCGTCGTTCAGGTACGGGAACAGCAGCGCGTTGACGATGAACCCGGCCCGGTCGCCGCAGGTCACCGGGTGCTTGCCAATCCGCCCGCAGAGGTCGACCACGGTGGCGACGACGTCGGGCGCGGTGGCCACGGTGTGCACCACCTCGACCAGCTTCATCACCGGGGCGGGGTTGAAGAAGTGCATCCCGACCACGTCGTGCTGGCGCTGGGTGGCCACCGCACACTCGATCACCGGCAGCGACGACGTCGTGGTGGCCAGGATCGCGCCCGGTTTGCAGATGCCGTCCAGCTCGGCGAAGAGCGCGCGCTTGACCTCCAGGTCCTCCACGATCGCCTCGACCACCAGGTCGACCGAGCCCAACTCGGTGACGGAGGTGACGCCGCGGACCCGGCCGAGGGCCGCCGTCCGCGCGCTCTCGTCGAGCCGGCCGCGGGCGACCGCCTTGTCCAGGCTGGCGGTGATCTTGGCGATCACCGCAGCCACCTTGGCCTCGCCGCGGGCCACGAAGAGCACGTCCAGCCCGGCCTTGGCGAACACCTCGACGATGCCTGAGGCCATCGTGCCCGAGCCGATCACGCCGACCGAGTGCACCGGGCGCACCGGGCCGGTCACCGCGGTCGCCGACGGGGTGGCGGCGTCCGGCACCACGGTCGAGGAGCCGGGCTTGGCGTAGGTGTAGAAACCGCGCCCGCTCTTGCGCCCCAGCAGGCCGGCGGTGACCATCTGCTTGATCACCGGCGCCGGGGCGTGCACGCGCTCGCGGCCCTGGTGGTACATCGTGTCCAGCACCTCGTAGGCGGTGTCCAGGCCGATCAGATCCATCAGGGCCAACGGGCCCATCGGCAGGCCGCAGCCGTAGACCATCGCCGCGTCGATGTCCTCGCGGGTGGCGTAGCGCGACTCGAGCAGCCGCACCGCATGGTTCAGGTATCCGAAGAGCAGGCTGTTGGCGATGAAGCCGGCCCGGTCGCCGACCACCACGGGGGTCTTGCCCAGGCGGGTGACCAGCGCCACGGCGTCCTCGATCACGCCCTGGTCACTGACCACGGTGCCGATCACCTCGACCAGTTTCTGCACCGGCGCGGGGTTGAAGAAGTGCAGCCCGATCACCCTTCGGGGGTGCTCGGTGGCCACCGCGATGTCGGTCACCGGCAGGCTGGAGGTATTCGTGGCCAGCACGGCCTGGTCACGGCAGATCGAGTCGAGCTTGCCGAAGATCTCCTTCTTCAGCGCCAGCCGCTCCGGGACCGCCTCGACCACCAGGTCGGCGTCCGCCGCGCCCTCGAGCTCGAGGGAGTAACTGATCCGGCCCAGCACGGCCTCGGCGTCCTCGGCGGTCAGCTTGCCGCGGGTGACGGCCCGCTCGACCGAGGCCCTGATCCGGGCCTCGCCCTTGTCCAGGGCCCGCTGGCCGATCTCGATCCCGACCACGGTCAGCCCCCTGCGCGCCAGCACTTCGGCCACGCCGGCCCCCATGGTTCCGAGCCCGACGACGGCAGCAGTGGTGAATTCGCGCGACATGGAGTCCTCCTCGGGGGATCGACTCTCGCAGTCTGGCACCGCGCCCACGGCCACGGGCGGCTGCGGATGCGGCGCTCGACACACTCGCCGGTAACCTTCGCCCGTGCGCTTGGTGATTGCTCGCTGCTCGGTCGACTACGCCGGCCGTCTGAACGCCCATCTGCCGCAGGCCACCCGACTGCTGGTGGTCAAGGCCGACGGCAGCCTGCTGGTGCATTCCGACGGCGGCTCCTACAAACCGTTGAACTGGATGAGCCCGCCCTGCCGGCTCACCGTGACTGCGCCGTCGGCGGTTCAGCTCGCGGCCGGAGTGGTCGACGTCTGGACGGTGCAGCACGACAAGACCGACGACAGGCTCACCGTGCTGCTGCACGAGGTGCTGCACGACAGCTCGCACGAGCTGGGCATCGACCCCGGCCTGGTCAAGGACGGCGTGGAGGCCCACCTGCAGGAACTGCTTGCCGAGCACGTGCACACCCTGGGCACCGGCTACACCCTGGTCCGCCGGGAGTACCCCACCGCGATCGGCCCGGTCGACCTGCTGGTGCGTGATCCGGACGGCGCGAGCGTGGCCGTGGAGATCAAGCGCCGGGGCGAGATCGACGGCGTCGAGCAGCTCACCCGCTACCTGGAGTTGCTCAACCGCGACCCGCTGCTGGCCCCGGTGCGAGGGGTGTTCGCCGCGCAGGAGATCAAGCCGCAGGCTCGGGTGCTGGCCACGGATCGAGGAATTCGCTGCCTGACTCTCGACTATGACGCGCTGCGCGGTCACGATTCGAGCGAGAACCGTTTGTTCTAGGGCAAGGGAGGAGGGAGGAGCCGTGCCGGAACGCGTGCTCGTGATCGGCGCGGGCGTGGTCGGCCTCACCTGCGCCGTCCGCCTGGCCGAGACCACCGATCTGCTGGTCGATGTGCTGGCCCGGGACCTGCCCGGCGAGACGCCGTCCGCCGCCGGACCGGTGCCCTGGCTGCCGCCGCCGGCCCACCTCGGGCCGGACGCCGTCCGCTGGGCCCGGGTGACCCGCACCGTGCTGACCGAACTGGCCGAGGGCCCGGAGCGGAGCAGCGCCACGGTGGCGATGATGCCCGGCCGCCTGCTCGGCGCCGGCGGGGCCGTGCAGCAGGTGAGCGCCCCGATCGTGTACAGCTCGCGCTACCTGGCCTACCTGGTGCAGCGCCTGTTCTCCGCCGGTGGCACCCTGACCCGGATGGCGCTGCCCGCCCTGCCGCAGCGGGGGTTCGTGGTCAACTGCACCGGCCTCGCCTCGCGGGCGCTGGTGCCCGACCCCCAGGTCACCCCGCACGCCCGTCGGCACCTGCGGCTGACCGATCTGAGCGAGGTGCCGGAGCGCTGGTTCGCCCAGGACGGGATGTACCTGGTGCCAGACGGGCGCGGCGCCGTCCTGTGCGGCCCGGCCGAGGACGACGCGCCCGCGCTGCTCGAGCGGGCGGTCGCGATCGAGCCTGGTCTTCGGGGGGCACGGGTGAGCAGCGACCGGACCGAGATCGAGGCCGATCGACCCACGGTGCACCTGGGGGTGCAGCACGAGCAGGACCGCACCCTGGTGCACTGCTACGGCCACGGCGGTGCCGGTCTGAGTCTGTCCTGGGGATGTGCGGACGACGTGGCGGAGCGGGTGGCCCGGCTGGCTGCCTCCGCCGACGGGGCCGATCTGGAGCCGAAGGGCCTCTGGTAGCTGGAACACGCCTGGTAGCAGGCTTTGTCCCCGCTTTGCGAGTACTTGATGATCAGTCTTGGGCGTGCCTGCTTAGGTGGGGGCGTGCTCGACGACAGGAGCAGGATGACTCGGGGCCAGGCAACGGACACACTCCACACCGAACGGAAGGACGGCGTCACCAGCCGCCGGGCCGAGCGGTACGCACGCAAGCGGGCCCTGGGTCGCACCCGCGGTCACGCCGTCGGGCTCAGGGTCGCCGCCGGAGCCCGGGAGGCCTCGAAGCTGTTCCGCCCGGTCACCCTGAGCCGCCGCCAGGCCCTCGCCGCCGCCGCCGGCGCCGCCGCGACCGGCAGCCTCGCCGCGATGTCCCTGGGAGACAAGGGCGTTGTCGCCGCGGCGGCCAACAAGCTCTCGGCCGGCACGGCGGGAGCTGCGACCTCCAACAGCGGCGCGATGCTCGCCGCCGCGAACAACACCGCGGCCAAGGCCGCGATGCCCAAGCTCAGCCCCGTGGCGGTGTCGAAGAAGCTCACCGCTGAGCACCTGCTGCGCCGGGTGACCTACGCCCCCACCCCGGCGCTGCGCGCCGAGGTGGCCAAGATGGGCATCTCGAACTGGCTCGCCCTGCAGCTCGCCCCGTCGCGGATCCCCGACCCGCTGGGCGACAAGGTGAGCGCCCTGTACCCGCGGCTGAAGTGGTCGATCTCGCGGGTGCACGCGATGCAGAAGAACAACGACAAATACTACGAGTTCCTCTACGAGGTCGGCCTGCAGCACCTCGGCCGGGCGATCTGGAGCAAGCGGCAGCTCAACGAGGTGATGGTCGAGTTCTGGTCCGACCACCTGAACGTGCCGGCCCCGGCCGACAAGGGCTCCTACTCGCGGCACCGCTACGACTCCGACGTCATCCGCAAGCACGCCCTGGGCCGGTTCGAGGACATGCTGGTGGCCAGCTCCACCCACCCCTCGATGCTCGCCTACCTCGACAACGAGCTCTCCACCAAACAGCAACCGAACGAGAACTACGCCCGTGAGCTGATGGAGCTGCACACCCTCGGCGTCAACGGCGGCTACACCGAGAAGGATGTCAAGCAGGCCGCCCTGCTGCTCACCGGGTGGGAGACCCCCTGGGACACCGGGGTCACCCGCTACGTACCGTCGCGGCACTACACCAAGCCGGTCAGGATCATGGGCCGGACGATCACCAACGGCACCGGCGATGCCGGCAAGATCGCCCAGCAGCGCTTCGTCCGGTGGCTGGCCATGCACCCCTCGACGGCCAACCACATCTGCCGCAAGCTGGCGATCCGGTTCGTCTCCGACAACCCCTCGCCGGCCCTGGTCAAGGCACTCGCGGCCACCTACCTGCGCAACAGGACCTCGATCGCGCCGGTGCTGCGCCAACTGTTCGCCTCGGCCGAGTTCGCGTCGTCCGGCAGCCTGAAGATGCGCCGCCCGTTCGAGCGGATCGTGGCCGTCCTCCGCACCCTCGACGCGAGGTACACCGGCGACAAGGAAGGCCTGCAGCAGCTGTACTGGATGACCCAGAGCATCGGGCACGTGCCGATGGCCTGGCCGACTCCGGACGGCTACCCCGACATCGCCCGGAAGTGGCAGTCCCCCGCCGCCGCGCTGGAGCTGATCAACCACACCTCCTCCCTGGTGCACGCCTGGTGGCCGAACAAGATCGGCCTGCCCGGCCCGAAGAAGCTGCTGCCGAAGCCGCCGGGCAACCGCGCCGCCTCGATCGACGCGGTCAGCCGCAAGGTGCTCGGCCGGCTGCCCACGGCGCAGGAGAAGGCAGCGCTGAACACCCTGCTGGCCTCGACCACGTTGCCCCGCTCCTACCCGCACGAGGCCTGGGCCCGCGAGGAGACCGGGGCCCTGGCCGCGATCATGCTGATGACCTCGCCCACCTTCCTCAGCCGTTGATCCGCCGATGATCCCGAGAGGCGATTCCATGAGCACCGCAGAGACTCCCGTCGCCCCGCCCTGCGGGTGCGAGGAGCACGAGCGGTCCGGCCTGAGCCGGCGCCACCTGCTCTCGTTCACCGCCGCGGCGGGCATGGTCACGGCGACCACCCTGCACAACGCCCACGTCGCCTTCGGCGCCACCCCGAGCCCGACGCCGTCCGCCTCGGGCTCGCCGTCGATGTCGCCGTCCGCGTCGCCGTCCGCCTCCGCCTCCGCCTCGGCGAGCGCGCGGGTGTCGGTGCCCACGGTGATTGTGGGCACCGCCGACGTGCTGGTCGTGCTCAGCCTGCGCGGCGGGTTCGACGGGCTGTCGGCGATCGTGCCGGCGGGCGATGCGAACTACTACCGCGCCCGGCCGAACATCGCGGTGCCGGCCTCGGCCGTGAAGAAGATCGACGCGACCTTCGGGCTCGCGCCGGGGCTGAAAGCGCTCTACCCGCTGTGGGACGCCGGCAAGGTCGCCGCGGTGCACTCCGTGGGCCAGCAGAACCCCACCCATTCGCACTTCGAGGACATGGCCAACATGGAGCGTGCCGCGCCGGGCACCTCGCAGCGGGACGGCTACCTCAACCGCTTCCTGGGCCGCCTCGCCGGGGCGGACGCGTTCGCCGGGGCTCAGGTGGGCAACACCACGATGCCGGCCTCCCTGTACGGCGAGAGCAGCAAGTTCGCGGTGTCCACGCTGAGGGACATCAAGATCGGCGTCGGGGAGGACCTGGTTCCGATCGCCGCCTGGTCCCGCTCGATGGCCCAACTGCACAAGGGCGCACGGCCCGACCTGGTCAAGCCGACCACCGACGCGATCTCCGCCGTGGGCAAGCTGAAGAGCCTGCCCCCGTCGGTCGAGGCCACAGCCGCGGGCTACCCGAACGGGCAGCTCGGTGGGGCGCTGCACGACGTGGCCCGGCTGATCAAGGCCAACCTGGGGCTGCGCGTCGCCACCATCGACATGGGCAACTACGACATGCACCAGAACCTGGGCGGGGCCACCGGCGGCTGGATGTTCAACCAGCTCACCGAGCTGTCGACCGCGCTGGCGGCGTTCGCCAAGGAGCTCGGCAACGACTTCAACCGGGTGATCCTGGTGACCATGAGCGAGTTCGGACGCCGCGTGTCCCAGAACGGGTCGGGCGGCGTGGACCACGGCCACGGCAACGCGGTGCTGGTGATGGGCGGCGGGGTGAACGGCGGCAAGGTCTACGGACGGTGGCCGGGGCTGGCTCCCTCGGCGCAGGACAACGGCAACCTGGCCGCGGTCACCGACTACCGCACGGTGATGTCGGAGATCATGACCCGGCGCTGCGGAATCTCCACCACGACCGAGATCTTCCCCGGCTTCAAGCCCAACGACCTCGGCGTACTGAAGCCCCGCAGCACCTGACCGCCCCTGACCCCGAGCCAGGCTGGTGCCCCGTCCTCCCGGAGCACCAGCCTGGTCCGTCTCTGCCCCCACCGCCCGGCGCCCCCGCACCCATGATCTCGCGGCGATCACATCCGGGCGCGCCCGCTCCCCAGAGCCGGGCCCGGGACAGTGGTGAGGTCTGGGGCGACACGCCGGGTGTGTCCCCCGAGACCTCACCACTCTTGGCAGACTCACGCTCATGACCACTCCACCCACCCTTGACCTGCCCGACTGGGACCTGGACGACGCCACCCTGCGCCGCACAGGCTCGGTGAAGTGGACCTGGGCGGCCGAGCACGTGCTGCCGGCCTGGGTGGCCGAGATGGACGTGACGCCGTCCGCCGCAATTCGCGACGCCTTGCACGATGCCTTGGCACGCAACGCTTTCGGATACCCCTCCCGCGACGACGTGACCGGGCTGCCGGAGGCGTTGGCTGATTTCGTGAAGCGCCGGTTCAACCTGAGCATCGACCCGGCACGCGTGGTGCTGACCGGTGATGTGATGGCCGGCGTCCGCCTGGTGCTCGAGGCACTGTGCGACCCGGGCCCGGTGGTGGTGCCTGTGCCCGCCTACCCGCCGTTCCTGGAGATCCCGGCCGTGACCGGGCGTGCGCTGATCATCGTCCCCTGCAGCGGCCGCGAGCTCGACCTCGACGCGATCGGCGCCGCGCTGGCCGCGGGCGGGCGCACGGTGCTGCTCTCCCAGCCGCACAACCCGCTGGGCCGGGCGTTCACCGCCGCCGAGCTGGCTGGGCTGCGCGACGTCGTGCTGGCCCACGGCGCCCGGGTGATCAGCGACGAGATCCACGCCCCGCTGGTGCTGGACGGCGGCCGCCACATCCCCTATGCGAGCGTTCCGGGGACCGAGGCCCATGTGACCACGGTGCTCGCGGCGTCCAAGGCCTGGAACATTCCGGGGCTGAAGTGCGCGCAGATCATCGCCGGGAACGCCGCGGACCTGGCCACGCTGCGCGCCGTGCCTCTGGTGTCCAACCACGGCACATCCTCACTCGGCATCGAGGCCAGCATCGCCGCCTACTCCCACGGCGAGCCCTGGCTGGACGCCGTGCTGACCGATCTGGCCGCCGGTCGCGATCTGTTCGGATCCCTTCTGGCTCAACACCTTCCGCAGGTGACCTGGACGCCGATGGAGGCCACCTACCTGGCCTGGGTGGACGCCCGAGGCACGGGCCTGGCCGACCCGGCGGCGGTCGCCCTGCGCGACGGCCCGGTGATGGTGCACCCCGGACGTCTCTTCGGGGCGGGCTTCGAGGGTTTCGCCCGGGTCAACCTCGCCACCTCCCCCGAACGCCTCACCCGGATCGTCCAGGCCCTCGCCCAAGCCTGGCCCTCCTGAAACCTGCTCATGCTCCGCAGGGGTACACGATCGGGGCCTCGCGAGCGCTGAGACGTGTACCCCCGCGGAGCATGAGCAGGTTTCAGGGGGTGGGGTCGGTGATCACGGGGGTGCCATCGGGGCTGCAGACGACGCGGGGCACGGCGGCGATGAACAGGCACTGGACGACGGTCACCACCACCAGGGCGATCAGCACCTGATGGGTGGCGCCGGCCAGCCCCTGCCGGACGAACTCCACCGCCTCGGCCGTTCCGGCCTCCGCCGACCCGCTCAGAGCCAGGGTGGCGGCGTCCAACCCGCCGGGCAGAGCGGCGGCGACCGACGGTGGCGCCGCCGCCAGATGCCCGGCCAGGGAGGTGTTGGCCAGCGCCCCGAACAACGCCGCACCCAGGGCGCTGCCCAGCGAGCGGGCGAACAAGGCGGTCGAGGTGACCACTCCCCGCTCGGACCAGCCGACCACCGACTGGACGGCGACCAGGATCGGCGCCGAGGTGAACCCCATGCCCAGCCCGACCGAGAAGCACACCATTGCCACCTCGGCCACCGAGGAGTCCGATCCCCAGTGCAGCCCGAACGCCATGCCGCCCATGGCGATCAGCGCGCCCATCAGGGCGGTGTCGCGGAATCCGATCCGCAGGTAGAACCGCCCGGCCAGCGCCGCCGAGAGCGGCCAGCCCAGGGTCAGCGTGGCGACGGCGAAGCCCGCGACCAGCGCGCTGGCCCCTAGCACTCCCTGCACGTAGGTCGGCACGTAGGAGGTCAGCCCGATGATCACCATGCCCACCGTGAGCTGACTGAGGAAGCCGGCAACCAGCGTGCGCCGACGCAACACCCACAGGGGGAGCAGCGGTTCTGTCACCCGCGCCTGCACCACGACGAACGCCGCCCCGAGCGCCGTCCCACCTCCCAGCACCACGGCGGACGTCGCGGAGGCCCAAGCCCAGGACACCCCGCCCTCAAGCAGCCCGAGGATGATCAACCCGGAGGAGCTGACCAGCAGCAGCGCCCCGGCCACGTTCATCCGGTGCTCGCGGTGCTCCACCGTCTCCTGCAGCGAGCGCCGCAGCAGGATCGCCGCCAGCAGACCCAGCGGGAGGTTCACCACGAAGATCCACCGCCAGGAGGCCACCTGCACGCTCAACCCGCCGAGGGCCGGGCCGAGCACGGCGCTGGCCGCCCACACCGAGGCGAGATAGCCCTGCACCTTCGCCCGTTCCTGCACCGAGTACAGGTCCCCCACCACGGTGAGGGCGACCGGCTGGATCGCTCCGGCGCCCAGCCCCTGCACGGCGCGACCGGCGATCAGGGCCGGCATGCTCCAGGCGCCCGAGCAGAGCAGGGAGCCGAGCAGGAACATCGCGATCCCGAACAGCAGCACCGGACGCCGTCCGCGCTGATCTGCCAGTCGGCCGTAGAGCGGGGTGGTCGCTGCCTGGGTGAGCACGTAGGCCGAGAACAACCACGGGAACTGGCCGAACCCGCCGAGCTCGCCCACCACCGAGGGCACCACGGTCGCCACGACGGTGGCGTCGACCGCGACCAGGGACACCGACAGCATCAGCGCGCCGAGCACCGGCCCGCGCGACGACCCGAGCCCGATTCCGTCGTCGGAGGGAGGCTGCGTGGTCACAGGGCAGTATCCCCGGCGCCGGCGGCGGGCTCGACATCGTTGTCTCAGGTGTACGGGTGAATCACACGCACGAAGGGTTAGGCCGACCGGGCGTTTGGCCGAAGAGAGGCTCATGTCGTCAAACCCCTCCCCGCACGGTCGCTCGCTGCGCAGTTCACGAGCCACCGCCGTCCGGACCGGCAGAGCCGCCGCCGGACACGACCGCCACGCCGAACCCGTCGTCCGCACCCTCCCGGCAGTACGGGAGAGCAGCGGTCACAGCGTGCACGACTACGCCCGCCGGATGGCCTTCCTGACCGAGCTGGACAGCCAGACCTGGCTGGCCCGGTACAGCGCGGCCGAGCGGCTCGGCGATCCGGACGCCGTGACCTCGGTGTCCAACTACGCCGCCTGGCTGCGCCGCACTGCAGCGGCCTGGAGCGCGGTGCCGATGCCGACCATCGCCCAGGCCACCACGGTCTGGCCCTTCACCTCCCTGCCGGCCTCCGCCCTGAACGCCGCCGCTCAGATCGAGCTCGACCTGCGCGAGACCGCCATGGCCACCGGTGGCCCGCGGGGCCGTGGCGCGGCTCCGCGTGCCGCCGGCTTCCTGACCCGGCCCGCTCGAGAGGACATCGACACCGCCTACGTGGCCGCGGCCGCCTACGTCGCGGTCGCCGCCGGCCAGGAGGTCGCCGTCCTCGCGGCCGACGTCGAGCATCTCTCGGCGACCGCCAGCCGCACCGCCCTGCCCCAGCACTACGTGCGGCACAGCCTTCAGGTGGCCACCATGCGCAACCCGATGCGCCGCGAGCTGGCCGACTGGGCAGACACGGCCGGGCCGGACGCCGCCGAGCGGGTTCTGCTGGCCGCCCGGATGCTCGTCGAACACCTCGCGTCGGCCCTGGTCACCAGCACCCGCGCCGGCTGGTAGGCCTCGGCCACCCCTGCTTCACGATCGCCGTCAGATCGCTGTCTTCCCCCACTCAGCGGGGGGAGAGTGCGATCTGGCGGCGATCTTCATCGTCGCGGCGCGCGGTGCCCGCAGCGAGCCGCAGGCAGGCGAGCACCTCAGCGATCACCGCCTCGGGGCGCTCGGTCAGGTCCCACCAGGTGAAGCGCAGCACGCGGTACCCGGCATTCACCAGCCGGTTCTGCTTGCGCCGGTCCCGCAGGAACGCCTCGCGCCCTCGATGCGCCCTCTCCCCGTCGATCTCCACCACCAGACGGGCGGAGTCGAACACCACATCGACCACGCCGATCGCCCCCAGATCGTCGAAGAGCACCACCCCTGCGCGCCAGCCCGTGACGGCGGCTCGACGCATCAAGGCATGGAACAACGACTCGGCCTCGCTGACGGCTCCACGCTGAGTGGCCCGCACCAGGCGCACCAGCTGGGCCGTCCCGACCCTGCCGAAGCGATGACGGGTGTAGCCGGCCAGCTGGGTGTGGGTGAGGACGGTCCGGGTGCTCAGCCAGGCGTAGAGGTCGAGGGCCTGCGCCCACGGCAGGGTGGCAAGGCAGTCCACCGCGGTGCGCCGCCGCGACGTCGCCGGGACGCCACCGAGGAGTTCGACCTCGTCCGTCTCGAGCCGGATGCGCATGGGCTTCAACCCCGGCAGCGCACGTCGCCCGGCCAGGCTGTACACGTCGACGTCGATGCCGATCTCCACCGGGAAGCCGTGCAGCACAGCCGCTGTGGGTCCCGCGATCACCGCCTCGGGCCAGGTGAGGGCGGCCGCCCACGCCCGCCGCCAGGCGTCGTCCGGCTGAGGTCGAGCCGTGAACCCTCTGCCGCAGACCCGTCGCCACCGCCCCGAGGATCGGCGGCGCTCGACCTGCCGGGGACTCCACCCGGCAGCGACCGCCTGGGCGGCGGTGAACACTCCGGCCTGCCGAGAAGCTGCTGCGGGAATATCGTCTGTGGTCGCCATACCCGCCACCCTGGCTCGCGTCGTGCTCTCACGCCGGGCGGGCACCTCGGCCTGTGGACAACTTCCTCCAGGCCCTCCCGTGTGGACGGATTCCCACTGCCTTCCCGCGCATCGCCCGCACCCTCCGCGCCTTCCGCGTCGACGACGCGCGAAGATCACCCGCAGATCGCAGTCCTCCCCCACCTACTGGGGGAACAGTGCGATCTCGCGGCGATCACCCTCGGTGCGAGCTCGGACCGAGCCACCCCCGCGCCGCCCCGACCTACGCAAGATCACGCGGAGATCGCGCTCTTCCCCCAGTAGGTGGGGGAAGATCGCGATCTGGCGGCGATCAACCCGGGTCCGAGAAGGGGCTCGGGTCGGGGGGCTCGGGTCGGAGGGGCGCTGGTCAGACGGGGGCCGCTTCGAGTGGAGCCAGGCCCCGGGCGAGCCGGATCTGGTCCACGATCTTGCCCATGATCTCAGTCAGGCCGTAGTCCTTGGGCGTGAACACCGCCGCAACCCCTTGCGCGACAAGGGCTTTGCCGTCGGCCTCGGGAATGATCCCGCCGACCACCAGCGGCACGTCGTCCAGTCCTGCCTCACGCAGGCCGCGCAGCACCGCCGGCACCAGCTCCATGTGCGAGCCCGACAGCACCGACAGCCCCACACAGTGCACGTCCTCGGCCACCGCGGCGGCCACGATCTGCGACGGCGTCAGCCGGATCCCCTGGTAGACCACCTCGAACCCGGCGTCCCGTGCCCTGACGGCGACCTGCTCGGCGCCGTTCGAGTGCCCGTCCAGCCCCGGCTTGCCGACCAACAGGCGCAACCGCCCTCCGACGCCGGCCAGCTCCTCCCCGGTCCGGGTCACCGCGGCCCGGACAGCGAGCAGTTCCGCACTGGGCTCGGCGACGCCGACCGCGCCCGACACCCCGGTCGGTGCCCGGTACTCCCCGAACACCTCGCGCAACGCGCCGGCCCACTCCCCCGTGGTCACCCCGGCCCGGGCGCACTCGAGCGTGGCGGTCATCAGGTTGACCCTGGTAGCGGCGTCCGCCTTCAGCCGGTCCAACGCGCCGGCCCAGGCCGCGCGCCCCTCAGCCGACGCATCCCGCTCGGACCGCCACCGCTGCAGCGACGCGATCGCCGCCGCCTCCACCGCCGGGTCCACGGTCTGGATCGCCGCGTCGAGATCGGCGGTCAGCGGGTTCGGCTCGGTGGTGGTGAAGGCGTTCACGCCGACCACCACGTCCTCCCCGCTCTCCATCCGCTGCCGCCGCACCGCGTGCGAGGCGACCAGGGCCGACTTCATGTATCCGCTCTCCACCGCGGCGACCGCTCCGCCCAGCTCGGCGATCCGAGCCATCTCGGCGCGCGCACCGTCCGCGATCTCGGCCACCTTGGCCGCGACCACCGGCGAGCCGTCGAAGATATCCGCGTACTCCAGCAGGTCCGACTCGTGCGCCAGCACCTGCTGGATCCGCAGGGACCACTGCTGGTCCCACGGGCGCGGCAGGCCGAGTGCCTCGTTCCAGGCCGGCAGCTGGACGGCGCGGGCCCGGGCGTTCTTGGAGAGCGTGACTGCGAGCATCTCCAGCACGATCCGCTGCACGTTGTTCTCCGGCTGCGCCTCGGTCAGCCCGAGCGAGTTCACCTGCACGCCGTAGCGGAACCGACGCTGCACCGGGTCGGTGACGCCGTAGCGATCACGGGTGAGCTCGTCCCACAGCTCGACGAAGGCGCGCATCTTGCACATCTCCTCGATGAACCGCACCCCGGCGTTGACGAAGAAGGAGATCCGCTGGACGACGTCGCCGAAGCGCTCGGGCGCCACCTGGCCGCCGTCGCGGACGGCGTCCAGGACGGCGATCGCCGTGCTCAGGGCGAAGGCCACCTCCTGCACCGGCGTCGCCCCGGCCTCCTGCAGGTGGTAGCTGCAGATGTTGGTCGGGTTCCACTGCGGCATCACCGAGACCGTGTAGGCGATGATGTCGGTGGTCAGCCGCAGGCTCGGCCCGGGCGGGAAGACATAGGTGCCGCGCGACAGGTACTCCTTGATGATGTCGTTCTGCGTGGTGCCGGCCAGCGCCGCGACGTCAGCGCCCTGCTGCTCGGCGACCACCTGGTAGAGCGCCACCAGCCACATGGCCGGCGCGTTGATCGTCATCGAGGTGTTCATCTCGGCCAGCGGGATGCCGTCGAACAGCGCCCGCAGGTCACCGAGGTGCGAGATCGGCACGCCGACCTTGCCCACCTCACCGCGGGCCAGCTCGTGGTCGCAGTCGTAGCCGGTCTGGGTCGGCAGGTCGAAGGCGACCGACAGGCCGGTCTGCCCCTTCGCCAGGTTGCGCCGGTACAGCGCATTCGACTCCGCAGGGCTGGAATGCCCCGCGTACGTGCGGATCACCCACGGACGGTCACGTTTGCCCACCATGACCGGACACTATCCGCGCAGGCGCCCCCCGCCCACAGGCCTCGCGGTGAGGACAGTCACGCCGGCGGGTTGGCACAGGGGCGGCTGGCCGTGCCGTGCCCCTTGGTGGTGTCGATCAGCCACAACCCGTTGTGCGGGCGCATCACATAGTCCAGCGACCAGTCGGTGCAGGTCTCCTGCGGCCGGGCGGCCGGCCCGCTCCCGGCCTGCTGCCGGCTGGTGAAGGTCAGCCACACAGTGATCTTGTTCGGGGCGCGCACCACGTCCTGGACGGCGAAATCGGTGTCGTTGCTGCTCTGCACACCCTTGGAGAACACCTCGATCGGCAGCGGGTCGACGAACTGGGCCAGGGCCGTCGGGTAGTCGCCCTGGTTGATCGAGTCGAAGTACAGCCGCAGGGTGCCGAAGACCTGCGCCGAGTCACTGCCCGGGGCCACGTCGGAGGGCACCGGCTCGCCGTCCGGACCGAGCACGGTGCCGCACCGCTTGGTCGGCAGCGGGCTGGTCCGCTGCATCCACGGCGCGATCGTGGTCTGCACCGTCTCGGCCGAGACGGCCAGCTTGCGCCCCTGCAGACCGTCGTACCCGGCGTCGACCAGGCCGGCGACGCTGCCGTCGGTCAGGATCACCGGCCCGCCGCTGCTGCCGTGCGTGGTGGCCGCGTCGAACTCGACCAACCCGAACCGCGGGACGCCGTCCACCACGGCCTTGCGGCCGACGCCGTTGACCGTGCCGGGGCTGAACGCCAGCGGTGAGGCCGCCGGGTAGCCGAGCGCGGCCACCTGGTCGCCCACCCGCAACGCCTTGGTGGCGAAGGCGAACTCGTGCCCCAGCACCGGCTCGACCACCCGCAGCAGCGCGACGTCGGCCGTGATGTCCAGGCCGACCACGCTGGCCGAGCGGGACGTGGTTCCGCTGATCGCGCGCACCAGTCGACCGCCGCCGACCACGTGCGCGGCGGTGACCACCAGGTCCTGGCTGATCGCGAAACCCGTACCCATGGAATCGGTCTCGCAGCCGGCCACCTCCAGCCGCACCACGCCCGAACTGACCTGCTCGAAGGCACCCTGCAGGGTGGTCGGCGCCGCAGAGGCGGAGGGGCTGGGGATCGCCGTCGAGGAGACCGAGGCTGAGGCGGACGGCGCGACCGAGGATTCCTCGGTGGCGACCACTGTGGGCTTCGCCGCGGTGCACCCGGCCACCAACAACAGCACGCCAGCGGCCAGAACACCCCGAATCATGGCTCGGACCTTAGCCGAGACGACGATCCACGTAACACCATTGCCAGGCTTCGCCCAGCTCGAAACTGCGCATCACCGGGTGGCCGGTGGCCTCGTGGTGCGCCTGTGCATGCCGGTCCGGCGAGGAGTCGCAGCACCCGACGTGCCCGCAGCCGAGACAGAGCCGCAACGCCACCCAGGCCCGGCTGCCCGTGGCGAGGCACTCCTGGCAGCCCTCCGGAGTCGACGGCACCACGCCTGCCGTGGCCTCACGCAGGTGCACGCAGGTCTCCAGCGCGGACGGCGCGCGCAGCGTCTGCTCCGTGACCGGCACCTCGTCGTCGGTGAAGCCGCCGAGCATCGCCTCCTCCTGGTCCAGCCTCTCGAGCACCGCTTCGAGCACCTCGGCCGCGACCGCCCCGGAGCGGTGCACCGCCACCACCACCGCGCGTTCGGCGTCCAGCATCTCGACCCGGAGCCGGCGGAAGGCCCTGGCCGGTGGTTCCGCCAGCTCGGCGTTGGTGCCCAGCTGCTCCCACACCGCCTGGGCGAAGCGGTCGGTCCAACCGCGCAGCGCCTCCACCACCTCGCGCGGTGCCTGGCCCGCCATGGCCTCGAGTCGGGCCTGACCGGCGTCCACCGCGCGTTGCAGCACCAGGGCCCGCTGCAGCGCCTCCTGCGCCGGATCCGGCCCGCGCACCCCCAGCCGGCGGACCAGGGCGGGCAGGGTCGCCCCCTGCACCAGCAACGAGGCCACCACCACGCTGAACGCCGCCACGATCAGGATCTCCGAGCTCTCGATGCCGGTCAGGGTGAACGCGGCCGCCAGCGTCACCACCCCGCGCATACCCGCCCAGGCCAGGACGCCGACCGCCTGCCAGGGCGGGGCCGGATCGGCCTTCGCGATCGCCGGGACCAGCCGCGGCAGGTAGGTGGCCAGGAAGACCCAGGCGATCCGGACGACGATCACCGTGGCCACCACCGCAGCACAGATCACGGCGATCCGGGCCGAGTCGGTGCTGCTGCCCGACGCGGCGCCCAGCAGGGCCCGCAGCTGCAGGCCGATCAGCAGGAAGACGACGGACTCCAGCAGGAACTGCACGCTGCGGAAGATCGTGCGCTCGGTCACCCGTGAGCCGGCGGTCTGGATGGACGGCGAACGGTGGCCGAGGATCAGACCGGCCAGCACGACCGCCAGCACCCCCGAGCCCCCCGCCGCCTCGGCCGCGATCATGGCCGCGTAGGGCACCAACAGGGACACGGTGGTGTCGAGCACAGGGTCGTGCACCCGACGTCGGATCGGGGCCACCCCCGCAGCCACCGCCCAGCCGACGGCCACGCCGACGGCCACCGCCCGGACGAAGGCGAACGCGACGTCGGTCACGGTCAGCACGCTGGCCAGAGCGGCCGAGGCCATGCTGAGGATGACCAGCGCGGTGGCATCGTTGAGCAGACTCTCGCCCTCGAGCAGCGTGAGGACCCGCCGGGGCAGGCCGACCCGCCGGGCGACGGCCGAGGCGGCGACGGCGTCCGGCGGCGCCACCACCGCGCCCAGGGCGAGGGCCGCCGCGAAGGGCAGCTCAGGCATCAGGGCGCGTGCCACCAGCGCCACGGCGAACGCGGTCACGGCCACCAGCGCCACGGACAGCAGCGCGATCGGACGCCGGTTGGAGCGCAGATCGACGAAGGGCGTCCGGATCGCGGTGGCGTAGAGCAGTGGCGGGAGCACGCCGATCAGCACCAGCTCCGGATCGATCCGGTAGTCCGGGATGCCCGGGACGAAGGAGGCGACGATGCCCACCGCGGTGAGCACCAGCGGCGCCGAGACCCCCCACCTGGAGGACAGGCCCGCAATCGCGGTGGCGGCAGCGACCAGCGCGAGAATCTGCAACGCCGGCTCGGATCCATGCACCCCCGGACGGTACCCGCCCGATGAGCCTGCGGCGCGCTCAGGCCACCTTGAGGGGCTGCACCGCGAGCACCCGGCCCAACCGGGTCGCCCGCAGCAGACGCAGCTGCCGCGGCGGCACGTCGACCAGGATCAGGCGACGTTGACGACGACGGGCCAGGCCATGGGCGCCGACGAGCACGCCCATCCCGACGCCGTCCCAGATCTCGAGGTCGCCCACCCGCACCAGGAGATCACCCGCGCCGGCCTCGACCGCTGCGTGCAGCACCGCCCGGGCAATCGGTGCCGAGTGGCTGTCCAGCCGCCCGGAGATCATCACGTCGGTGCCGTGCTGTCGGATCTCGACCTGGAATACCTGGTGCATCTCCACCCCCACCTGCGGCGTCCGGCATGGTGCGATCGCCGGCGCGACGTTCATCTCCCCCTGCCGCCCGGTCGGTGATTCACCGGGCTGCTCCTCGCGCCTCGTCACGCGAGGTAACCGACCTCGACCACTAGGGTACGACATCGACCCTGAAACACACCTGGCGCATCGCAAACCACTTCTGTCACAGGGCGCGCGACTGGCGCGAGGCCGGGCCTGGCGCCGACACTTCAGGCATGGGCTCGCTGGGTGGATGGGAATACCTCTTCGGTCCGGCGGTGTCCTTCGTCGTCGTGGGGGTGCTCGTCCTGCTGCTGCGCTGGGCCTTCGGTCGCGGCCGCTCGCTGGTCGAGAAGCGCAGCACCAGCGGAACCCCGCAGGAGTACGGCCTTCTGGTGCGGGTCGCGGCGCCGGCCACGTTCGTGGAGGCCGAGATGATCCGGCTGCACCTGGTGGAGGGCGGGCTGCGTGCCACCTTGGCCCCGACCACGGAGGGCCCCGCCGTGATGGTCTTCCGAGAGGACGAGCCCGCCGCCCGGCGCATCCTCGAGCGCCCCGCGTAGGCTGACCGGATGGTCAATCTGACGCGCATCTACACCCGCACCGGCGACGACGGCACCACCGGCCTGGGCGACTTCAGCCGCACCAGCAAGAACGATCCGCGCCTGGTGGCGTATGCGGACGTCGATGAGACGAACAGCGCGATCGGGGTCGCGCTGACCCACGGCGGGCTGGACGAGGCCGTCGTGGCCACCCTTGCCCGGGTGCAGAACGACTTGTTCGACGTCGGGGCGGACCTGTGCACCCCGTTGACCGCCGCCACCCCGGCCCATCCCCCGCTGCGGGTGACCGAGGCGTACGTGGACGACCTGGAGGCCGCCTGCGACCGGTTCAACGACGAACTGAGCCCGCTGCGGTCGTTCATCCTGCCCGGAGGGTCGGTGGGCGCGGCCCAGCTGCACGTCGCGCGGACTGTCTGCCGGCGCGCCGAGCGCGCGGTGTGGGCCGCGGTGGACGCCTACGGCACCGAGGCGGAGGGCAGCGTGAACCCACTCACCGCGCGGTACCTGAACCGGCTGAGCGATCTGCTGTTCATCCTGTGCCGGGTCGCGAACGTGGCCCACGGCGGGGACGTGCTCTGGCAGCCCGGCGGAGGCCGCGCCACCCCGCCCACCGCCTGATCCCACCGACCCGATCCCACCGCCGCATCCCAACGACGCGCACCCGACGCCGAGGGTGATCGCCCCCCAGATCGCGGTTCTCCCCCAGCGCGTGGGGGAAGAGCGCGATTTCGCAGTGATCAGGCGACGCTGACGTTCTCCCCGGGTGGGGCCGACTCCAACCAGGTGGCCAGGCCGTTGTAGGCCATCTCGCTCATCCCGAGTTCCAACGTTGTCTTTTCGTACAGGCAGCCCACCAGCACCCAGTCGGCGCTCAGCAATCCGGTGTCGGGCCGGTCCGGACGACGCCGCTCCAGGATGGTCAGCTGCCCTCGGAACAGCGAACGGTCGGGCCGTGGCGACAGGCCGAACAGCCGGAACCAGTCCAGCCGGTCGTGCTCGTAGCGGGCGACGCCGAAACTCCAGGCGTCACCGTGCGGCCGGTGACGCAGCGAGCAGTCGAAGGAGCCCATCCCCCGGCTGAGCACGCTGCGCCGCATCAGGACGACGCCGGGGATGGCAACCAGGATCACGGCGATCGTGGCCAGGATGGCGGCAGGAACGAAGAGATCCTCCATGCCACCCCCCGACTAGCGCTGCGGCGTGGTGGCCGAGCCCATCTCTGCGCTGTCCGACACGATCATGACCCGGTCGTGTTCGACGGAGAGGAACCCGCCGTCGCACCTGGCGACCAGGTTCCCACCCTCCAGGGGCGTGATGGTGATGTCGCTCGGGGCGAGCACGGCGAGCACCGGCGAGTGGCCCGGCAGCACCCCGAGATCACCGTCGAGGGTACGGGCGACGACCATCGACGCCTCTCCCGACCAGACCTTGTGGGAGGCGGAGACGATCTCTACCTGCAGTGGCACCAGAACCTCCGAGCGAATGGGACCTGTTCAGGATAAGCGAGGGCTCCGGCTGCGCTCCCCCCGGGGCGCCGAACGGTGCCTGGGGAGAGCGGGGCGGTAGCCCTCACCCGGTTCAGCCGCCGAGCTGCTTCTTGATCGCGGCGGCCTTGCGCTCCACGTCGTCCAGGCCACCGCACATGAAGAAGGCCTGCTCGGGGACGCCGTCGTACTCGCCATCCGCGATCTTGGTGAATGCTTCGATGGTGTCCTGCAGGGGCACGAACGACCCGTCCAGACCGGTGAAGGTCTTGGCCACGAACGTGTTCTGGGACAGGAAGCGCTCGATCCGCCGGGCCCGGTTGACGATGATGCGGTCCTCCTCGGACAGCTCCTCGACCCCCAGGATGGCGATGATGTCCTGCAGCTCCTTGTTCCGCTGCAGGATCTGCTTGATCCGTACCGCCGTCGAGTAGTGGTCCGCCGAGATGTAGCGCGGGTCCAGGATCCGTGACGTCGAGGTCAGCGGGTCCACGGCAGGGTAGATGCCCAGCGAGGCGACGGTCCGGCTCAGCTCGGTGGTCGCGTCCAGGTGGGCGAACGTCGTCGCCGGGGCCGGGTCGGTGTAGTCATCGGCAGGCACGTACACGGCCTGCAGCGAGGTGATCGAGTGACCGCGGGTGGAGGTGATCCGCTCCTGCAGCACGCCCATCTCGTCAGCCAGGGTCGGCTGGTAGCCCACCGCGCTGGGCATCCGACCGAGCAGGGTGGAGACCTCGGAGCCGGCCTGGGTGAACCGGAAGATGTTGTCGATGAACAGCAGCACGTCCTGCTTCTGCACGTCGCGGAAGTACTCCGCCATGGTCAGCGCCGACAGGGCCACCCGAAGACGCGTGCCCGGCGGCTCGTCCATCTGGCCGAAGACCAGGGCGGTCTTCTCGATGACGCCGGTCTCGGTCATCTCTGCGATCAGGTCGTTGCCCTCACGGGTGCGCTCGCCGACCCCGGCGAACACCGACACCCCGCCGAAGTTCTCGGCGACGCGGTAGATCATTTCCTGGATGAGCACGGTCTTGCCCACGCCGGCGCCGCCGAACAGGCCGATCTTGCCGCCCAGTACGTACGGGGTGAGCAGGTCGATCACCTTGATGCCGGTCTCGAACATCTCGGTCTTGCTCTCGAGCTGATCGAACGCGGGCGCTTTGGCGTGGATGCCGCGCCGCTCGGTGACCTGGAGCGTCTCGCCGGGCTTGAGGTTGAGGCACTCGCCGATGGTGTTGAACACGTGGCCCTTGGTCACGTCGCCGACCGGCACCGTGATCGGACCGCCGGTGTCGCGCACCGAGACGCCGCGCACCATGCCGTCGGTGGGCTGCATCGAGATCGCGCGCACCAGGTTGTCGCCGATGTGCTGGGCGACCTCGAGGGTCAGCTCGCGCGTGGTCTCGCCCATGGTCACGTCGACCTTGAGCGCGTTGTAGATCTCCGGCATCGCGTCGGCCGGGAACTCGATGTCGACGACGGGGCCGATCACCCGGGAAACCCGGCCGACACCGGCGGCGCCGCTGGCGGCGGACGACTCAACAGCAGTGGCAGTCATGTCTCTCTCACTCTCGAACCGGGTTGGTCTGGGACTAGTGGGCAGAGCCGGCATCGGCCAGGGCGCCGGCACCGCCGACGATCTCGCTGATCTCCTGAGTGATCTCGGCCTGCCGGGCGGTGTTCGCCAGGCGCGTGTAGCGCTTGATCAGCTCGTCGGCGTTGTCGGTGGCCGACTTCATCGCGCGCTGCCGGGCGGCCAGCTCACTGGCCGCCGAGGTGAGCAGCGCGTTGAAGATGCGGGACTCGACGTACTTGGGCAGCAGCGAGTCGAGCACGGCTCCCGGTGACGGCTCGAAGTCGTACAGCGGCAGCACGTCGTCGGGCTCCGGGGTCTCGTCGCCCTCGACGATCTCCAGGGGGAGCATGCGGATGACTTCGGGCAGCTGGGTGACCATGTTCACGAACCGGGTGTAGACGATGTGGATCTCGTCCACGCCGCCCTTCTCGGCCGGGTGCAGGAAGGCGTTGATCAGCGCGTCGGCGATCTCTCTGGCGTGAGCGAAGGTCGGCGCGTCGGAGAACCCGCTCCACTGCCGGGTGATCGGACGGTGCCGGAATGCGTAGTACGCCGCGCCCTTCCGCCCCGCGATGTAGACGTCGACGTGCTTGCCCTCTTCGCGCAGCAACTCGTGCAGCTGGTCGCCGGCCTTGATCACGTTCGAGGAGTAGGCCCCGGCCAGACCCCGGTCGGAGGTGATCAGCAGCATCGCCGCGCGGGTCGCCCCCTCCTTCTCCAGGGTCAGCGGGTGGTTCTCGTTCGAGTACGTGGCCACGGCCGACACCGCGCGGGTCAGGGCCAGCGTGTACGGCGCCGAGGCGGCCGTGCGCTGCTGCGCCTTGACCATCCGCGAGGTCGCGATCAGCTCGAAGGCACGAGTGATCTTCTTCATCGCTCCGACGGAGCGAATCCGCTGTCGGTAGATGCGTAGCTGGGCGCCCATCGTCAGCCGCGCTTCTGCTTGACGATCTGCTCCTGGCCGATTTCCTTCTCCTCCATGGCCTGCGCGGCGGCTTCCTTGCCCAGAGCCCCGAGGGACTTGCCGTCCCCGGTGGTGAAGCCCTTCTTGAACTCGGCCACGGCCGCGACCAGAGCCGCCTCCGTGTCGTCCTCCACCAGCTTGGTCTCCCGGATGGTGTCGAGGATCGGGGTGTGCCGGCGCAGGTGCTCCAGGAACTCCTGCTCGAACCGGTGGACGTCGGAGGTCGGGATCTCGTCGAGCTGGCCGGAGGTGCCGATCCAGATGGCGACCGCCTGGTCCTCCATCGCGTAGGGCGAGTACTGCGGCTGCTTGAGCAGCTCGACCAGCCGCTCGCCGCGGGCCAACTGGGCCCGGGAGGCGGCGTCCAGGTCGGAGGCGAACATGGCGAACGCCTCCAGGGCCCGGAACTGCGCCAGGTCGACGCGCAGCGAGCCGGACACCTTGCGCATCGCCTTGGTCTGCGCCGAGCCACCGACCCGGGAGACCGAGACACCGACGTTGATCGCGGGACGGACGTTGGCGTTGAACAGGTCGGACTCGAGGAACAGCTGACCGTCGGTGATCGAGATGACGTTGGTCGGGATGTAGGCCGAGATGTCGTTGGCCTTGGTCTCGATCACCGGCAGACCCGTCATCGAGCCGCCGCCCATCTCGTCGGACAGCTTCGCGCATCGCTCGAGCAGCCGGCTGTGCAGGTAGAAGACGTCACCGGGGTAGGCCTCGCGGCCCGGCGGACGACGCAGCAGCAGCGACACCGAGCGGTAGGCCTCGGCCTGCTTGGACAGGTCGTCGAAGATGATCAGGACGTGCTTGCCGGCGTACATCCAATGCTGGCCGATGGCCGAGCCGGTGTAGGGGGCGAGGTACTTGAAGCCGGCCGCGTCGGAGGCGGGCGCGGCGACGATGGTGGTGTACTCCAGTGCCCCGGCCTCCTCCAGCGCGCGCCGCACGCCGGAGATGGTGGAGCCCTTCTGACCGATCGCCACGTAGACGCAGCGCACCTGACGGCTCGGGTCGCCGGAGGCCCAGTTCGCCTTCTGGTTGATGATCGTGTCGATCACGACGGCGGTCTTGCCGGTCTGCCGGTCGCCGATGATCAGCTGCCGCTGGCCACGACCGATCGGCACCATCGAGTCGACGGCCTTGATCCCGGTCATCAGCGGCTCGTTGACGCTCTGCCGCTGCACCACCGAGGGCGCCTGCAGTTCCAGGGCGCGGCGGGTCTCAGGCACGATCTCGCCCAGGCCGTCGATCGGGGTGCCCAGCGGGTCGACCACGCGACCGAGGAAGCCGTCGCCGACGGGTACCGAGAGCACCTCGCCGGTGCGGCGGACCTCCTGGCCCTCCTCGATGCCGCTGAACTCGCCCAGCACCACGACGCCGATCTCGCGGACGTCGAGGTTGAGCGCGATGCCGAGCGTGCCGTCCTCGAACTTCAGCAGCTCGCTGGCCATCACGCTGGGCAGGCCTTCGACGTGCGCGATGCCGTCGCCGGCGTCGGCCACGCGGCCGACCTCCTCGCGCGAGGCCGAGCCCGGCTCGTAGGACTGGACGAAGGCGTCCAGGGCGTCCCGGATCTCTTCCGGACGGATGGTGAGCTCCGCCATGGTGTCGGTCCCTGCTCTCTCTGCTCTCGTCTGCCTGGGGTATTCGTGTCTGGGGTTGCTGATGGAGCCGGACTCAGCCGGCCAGTCGGCGCGTGGCCTCGTCGAGACGGCCGGCGACCGTTCCGTCGAGCACCTCGCCCTCGACCTGGACCCGGATGCCACCGATCACTGCCGAGTCGACGTCCACGTTCAGCCGGATCGGCCGCCCGTAGATCCGGTGCAAGGACGCCGCGAGCCGCTCGCGCTGGGCGGTGGTCATCGGAACCGCGACCATCACCTCGGCGACCAGTTGGCTGCGACGCTGCGCGGCCGCCGTCACGTACGACTCCAGCACCCGTTCGGTGCGCATACCGCGCGGCGCCGAGGCGGCCTGGACGGCGAGGCGCACCGTCTCCGGCGCGGCCCTGCCGCCGAGCAGGGTGGTGACCAGTTCGGCCTTGCGGTCGGCGCCCTCGGACCGCACCGAGAAGGCGTCCCGCAGGCCCTGATCACCGGAGACGGTGCGGGCGAACCGGAACAGCTCGTCCTCCACCGCATCCAGGCGACCGCCGCGCTCCGCGGCCGCCAGCAGTGCGGAGACCGCCATCGACTCGATGGCGTCGGTGAGGTCGCCCCCGGCCGACCAGCGGCTGCGGACCAGCCCGGCGACCAGGTCGACCGCAGCTCCGGACACCTTGCCCCCGAACAGGTTCGCGATCAGCGAGGCCTTCGCCTCGCCGTCCCGTGAGGGGTCGGTCAGAGCCCGGCGCAGGCCCGGGCTGCCGGCGAGTGCGCCGGTCACCCCGAACAGGTCCTCCGCCAGTGCGGCCGGGTCGGTGCCCGGCGCGGACAGCAGCGTCTCCAGACGCTCCTGCCCCGCACTCAGCGACCCACGACTCGTGCCGCGCATCGCTCAGCGCCCCGACTCGCTGGCTTCGAGTTCGGCCAGGAACCGGTCGACGACCCCGCTCTGACGCGCCTCGCTCTCCAGCGACTCACCGACGATCTTCGAGGCCAGGGTGGTGGCCAGGGTGCCCACCTCACTGCGCAGCTGCACCACGGCCTGCTGGCGCTCGGCCTGGATCTGCTGCTGAGCGGCAGCGGTGATCCGGTTGGCCTCGACCTGGGCACGCTCACGCAGCTCGGCGATGATCGCGGCCCCTTCGGCCCGCGCGTCCTCGCGGATCTTCTGCGCCTCGCCCCGGGCGTCGGCCAACTGCGCCTTGTAGTCGGCCAGGGCCTGCGCGGCCTCCGCCTGAGCGGCCTCGGCCTTGGCGATCCCGCCCTCGATCGCTGCGGTGCGCTCGGCGAACACGGTCTCCAGCCGTGGCACGACGAACTTCCACACCACGAAGTAGAGAATGGCGAAGACGATGAAGCCGAAGATCAGCTCACCCATGTGCGGCAGGACGGGATAGTCCAGCCAGCCCGGGAGTGCGCCTTCCTCCTCGCTCGCTGCGAGGACATTGGCCAGGTGCGGCACGCTGACTCCTCTGGTGTGTCGGAACGGACCTGGCTAGTCGGCGAAGACGAACGCCAGCGCGATGCCGAAGATCGCCAGGGCCTCGGCCAGGGCGAAGCCCAGGATCGCGATCGGCTGGAGCAGGTTGCGTGCCTCGGGCTGACGAGCCACACCACTGACGTACGCGGCGAAGATCAGGCCGACGCCGATCCCGGGGCCGATCGCAGACAGGCCGTAGCCGACGATCGCGAGGGAACCTCTCATGATCTCTCTCTCTTCTCGTGGTGGAGCTGCTTGGGTGGAGCCGTCTGGAAAACCTGCACGTGGTGCGTCAGTGGTCTGCCGCCAGCGAACCGGCGATGTACAGGGCGGAGAGCAGGGTGAAGACGTAGGCCTGCAGGAACTGCACGAAGCCTTCGAACAGGGTCATCACGAAGCCACCGGCGAAGGCCGCGACACCGGCCGCCTTGAGGCCGATCCCGCCGTCGCCGAAGAGTAGGTGCTCACCGCCCAGCACGCACAGCACGAGCAGGATGTGCCCGGCGAACATGTTGCCGAAGAGCCGCAGGGCCAGGGTGACCGGGCGGGTGAAGAAGTAGGTGACAAGCTCCAGGAAGAAGATCAGCGGCACGATCCAGGAGGGCAGCCCGGGCGGCACCATGTGCTTGAAGTACCCGCCGACACCCATCGTGCGCATACCGACCACGTGGTAGACGGCGAAGACGACCAGCGCCAGGGCCATCGGGAAGCCGATCCGGCTCATGGTCGGGAACTGGATCGGCGGGATGATCCCGAACAGGTTGTTCACCAGGATCAGGATGAACATCGTGAACAGCAGCGGCACGAAGCGTAGGAAGTCGTGGCTGCCGATGACGTCCCGCGCAATCCCGTTGCGCACCATGCCGTAGACGCCCTCGGTGAGGAACTGGCCCTTGGTGGGCACCACCGACAGGCGGCGGGTGGCCAGCAGCAGGACGAGGGAGATCAGCAGCACCGAGAGCACCGCCACGACCATCGGTCGGGTCAACGCCCACTGGCTGTTACCACCGACGAGGGGCTGCCAGAAGTCGGCGGGCCCGGGGGCCTCGAAGCCGCCCTCGTCACTGGCCGAGAGTAGAAGCCTCACTGCTCTCCTCACTCAGGGTGATCGGCGTCCGGAGACACCGTCGGCGGGCGTTGGTCGTGCGCACCGTACCGGAACCACACCATGTACAGCGCCAGGGTCATTCCGCCGAGGATGCCGATCGCGACGAACACCGGCTCGGTGCCCAACCATCGGTCCAACAGCCAACCCAGGCCCCCGTACAGAAGCGGTCCGGAGATCAGGTGCGCGAGAACGGTCCACGCCGCAGCTTCGCCGATCGGACCGGCTGGGTGGGCGTCGTCGTCCATCGGTTCGGAACCCTATCAGTCACCCCTCGTGTGCGGGGCCGGGCGGTTGCCGGGCTGACCAGGGGGTTCCGCATCGGGTGGCGCGACCCTTGCGGCGGCGGGTTCGGAGCCGAAGGCCAGTACGCGCACCCTGGACGCCGCCCGCACGATGCCCGCGATGGACGCCGCGGTGCAGGCGAACAGGGTCCAGCCGATGGCCGGCAACGAGATCCCGCTCCGGTCGAGCAGCAGCAGATAGATCACCGCCAGGGCGCCGGTCAGGACCAGGTAGGCGGTCATCGCCATCGCCATCACCGCAGGTGGGGACCAGTTCTGCGCCCACCCCATGATCAGCGGACCGACGCTGAAGGCGAGTCCGGCGAGCGCCGTTCCGATCAGCGCGCCGGCCATCACCGGCCTCGACTGGACGGCGCCGACCACCGTTGCGACCACGCCGACGACCGCGATCGGAAACAGCGCACCGGCCAGCAGCACCCGCATCGGGGGGCGCTGGGCACCGGGTTCGAGACGTCGGATCATGGCGCCAACCCCCCGGAGGCACTGCTTGTGAAATCAATCACGAGCACCTGGTCTCCCCCCGACGCCGATCACGGTACGTGGCGGCTCCGGGCGTGTCCGCCCGCGCAACGGACCGAGAGTGAGGAACAGAGCCACCACGATCGCACCGGCCCCAGCGGCGAGCGCGGTGAGCACCGGCACGTACGCCATGAGCGCGACCCCGAAGGCCGCGATCGCCGTCCACAGGTAGAGCACCAGGACGGCGCTGGCGTGGCTGTGACCCAGCCGCAGCAGCCGGTGGTGCAGGTGCGACTTGTCCGGCGTCCACGGCTTCTGGCCGGCCCAGGTGCGCCGGATCACGGCCATGCCCAGATCGACCAGCGGCAGCGCCAGCACGGCCAACGGGATCAGCAGTGGGAAGAAGGCCGGCGCGATCTCGTTGGTGGACAGGGTCAACGGGTCCACCGAACCGGTCACCGTGATCGTGGAGCAGGCGAGCAGCAGGCCGAGCAGCATCGATCCGCTGTCGCCCATGAACACCCGGGCCGGGTTGAAGTTGTGCGGCAGGAAGCCGAGGCAGCAGCCCACCGTCGCCGCGGTGACCAGGGCGGCGAGCGAGGAGTAGTCGGGCTTCTCGTTGGTCAGCCGGACCAGGTCGTCGAGCCGGTAGGAGTAGACGAAGAACGCCGTCCCGGAGATGCCCACGATGCCGGCGGCGAGGCCGTCCAGGCCGTCGACGAAGTTGACCGCGTTGATGGTCACCACCACTGCGAGCACGGTGAGCACGAACAGCATCCGCGAGGAGAGCAGGGTGACGCCGGCGATCGGCAGGAACACCAGCTGCGCACCCTGCCAGGCCATCAGGCCGGCGGCCAGCGCCTGGCCCGCCAGCTTGGTGATGGCGTCCAGGCTCCACAGGTCGTCGGCCACCCCGAGCAGGCAGACCGCGGTCGCGCCCATCAGCACGCCCCACGCTGCGCCGTCCGCGAAGATCGGGCGCAGGAAGTCCATCCGGCTGGCGCCGACCATCGCCGCGGCGAACCCGGCCAGCATCGCCACACCGCCGAGCCGGGGCACCGGCACCGAGTGCACGTCACGGTCGCGCACCGGGGTGATCGCGCCGATTCGGCGGGCCATCCGGCGCACCAGCGGGGTGGTCAGATAGGTGACTGCCGCGGCGACCAGCAACACGAAGAGATAGGCCTTCATCGGCTACCCGTCGATCCCGAGCAGATCCGGTACGACGGCGCGCAGCGCGTCGAGCTCGATCGCGCCGGGGCGCAGCAACCGGGGCGCCTCACCGGTGACGTCGACGATGGTGGAGGCGTGCGGGCGGGTGAGGAAGCCGGCGTCAAGGTACACCTCGACCTGGTCCTCGAACGTCTCGCGCACCTCGTGGCAGGACTGTGGCTGGGCGCTGCTGCCCGAGGCGCCCGGCGCTCCGGCCCCGGTGACCGCCATCGGCCCGGTCAGGGTGAGCAGTTCCAGTGCGAGCGGGTGCAGCGGCATCCGGACGGCGACCGTGCCGCCGGTGTCGCCGAGGTCCCAGCTCAGGGTGGGCTGGGCGTGGCAGAGCAGGGTCAGCGGGCCGGGCCAGAAGGCGGCCACCAGCTCACGCGCCTCCGCGCTGACCTGGTTGGCGATGCCGTCCAGAGTGCGGGCGTGCCCGATCATCACCGGCGGCGGTTGCCGACGGGTGTGCCCCTTCGCCGCGCGCAGCCGCTCGACCGCCTCGGGCGAGAAGGCGTCGCACCCCAGGCCGTAGGCGCTGTCCACCGGGAACACCACGAGGGCACCGGAGTTCACCGAGATCACCGCGCGGTCGACCCCGCGGCGACGTCCTGAGGTCTCGGTGCAGTCGAAGCGATACGCCACGCGCCGAGTCTCTCACCCGCGGCGGCCTCTACCCGCCGCGGCGGGCGCTGAGCACGCGGTCGCGCCCGGTCAGGTCGGCGACGGTGCGCACGTGTTCCCAGGCGGGGCCGGCCACCAGGGCGCGGGTGGCCTCGCCCTGCACGTCGGCGTGCTCCATCAGGAACAGCCCTCCGGGGGCGAGCAGCGCCTGCGCGGCTGCCACCACGCCGCGGGGCACCTCGAGGCCGTCCACTCCCCCGCCATACAGGGCCACCTGCGGGTCGTGATCGGCCACCTCGACCTCGATCGGCACGGCGCCGGGGGGGATGTAGGGCGGGTTCGCCGCCACCACCTGCAGCCGCCCGGCCAGGTCGGCCAGGACGCCGTCGGCGCACCCCACGACACTCCCGGCGCGCAGCTCGACCCGTTGCCCCGCAGGGGATTCCGCGACGTTCCGGGCGGCCCAGCGCAGGGCGTCGGGGTCGAGCTCGAGGGCGATCACCCGGGCCGACGGCACCTCGTCGGCGATCGCCAGGGCCACCGCGCCCGACCCGGTGCACAGGTCGGCCACCCACACCTCGGCGGGCGTACCCGGCCCGGCCGCCAGCCGCGCGGCCTCCTCGATCGCGAGCCCGGCCAGCACCTCGGTCTCGGCCCGGGGCACGAACACCCCGCGGCCCACGGCCAGCTCGATCCGGCGGAACGGCGCCCGCCCGGTCAGGTGCTGCAACGGCGTCCGGGCGGCGCGCTGCTCCAGGAGGGAACCCAGGATGCCGAACTGCGGCGGGTTGAGCCAGTCACCGCGCAGCATCGCCGCCACCACCTCGCCCCGGCTGCACCGCAGCACCTGCGCGGCCAGAAGTTCGGCGTCCGCCTGTGGGCTGGCCACGCCGGCCTCGGCGAGCTGCCGGACGCCGTCGCGCACTACCATGGCCAGGTCGTACCGCGGGATGCTCACGCGTCAGCGCCCGCCAGGCGTGCCGACTCGTCGGCGTCCAGGCACGACTGCACGACCGGGTCGAGGTCACCGTCCAGCACCACGTCGAGGTTGTAGGCCTTGTAGCCGGTGCGGTGGTCGGCGATCCGGTTCTCCGGGTAGTTGTAGGTGCGGATCCTCTCGCTGCGGTCGACCGTGCGCACCTGGGAGCGCCGGGTGGCCGAGGCCTCGGCCTGCGCCGCCTCGGCGGCCGCGGCGTGCAGCCGGGCGCGCAGGATGCGCAGCGCCGACTCCTTGTTCTGCAGCTGGCTCTTCTCGTTCTGGCAGGAGACCACGAGGCCGCTGGGCAGGTGGGTGATCCGCACCGCGGAGTCGGTGGTGTTCACGCTCTGTCCGCCGGGGCCGGAGGAGCGGTAGACGTCGATCCGCAGGTCCTCGTCGTTGACCACGACCTCGACCTCCTCGATCTCGGGCAGCACCAGCACCCCCGCCGCGCTGGTGTGGATCCGGCCCTGGGACTCGGTGGCCGGCACCCGCTGCACCCGGTGCACCCCGCCCTCGTACTTCAGCCGGGCGTAGACACCTTCTCCCGGCGCGGGATTGCCCTTGTAGGCGATGGCGACCGAGACGTCCTTGTAGCCGCCGAGATCGCTCTCGGTGGCCTCGAGCACCTCGGTCCGCCAGCCGCGCCGCTCGGCGTAGCGCAGGTACATCCGCAGAAGGTCGCCGGCGAACAGGGCCGACTCGGCCCCGCCCTCGCCGGCCTTCACCTCGAGGATGACATCGCGGTCGTCGTCCGGGTCACGCGGCAGCAGCAGGGTGCGCAGCCGTTCCCGGGCGGTGGCCTCGACCGCCTCCAGCCCGTCCACCTCGGCAGCCAGGGAGGCGTCCTCGGCGGCGAACTCGCGCGCGGTCTCGGCGTCGCCGACGGCGCGGTCCCAGGCCCGGTGGGCCTCGACGACGGCGCTGAGCGCGGCGTAGCGGCGGCCCAGGGTGCGGGCCAGGCCGGCGTCCGCGTGTACCGCCGGATCGGCCAGGCGGGCCTCGATCTCGGCATGCTCGCTCAGCAGTGGGCGGACGGCGCTGGTCAGCGCCTCATCCGGCTCCGGCTGCGTCATGGGTCGTCCTTCCTCGGACCGGCGGCAGGTGTCCAGGCAAAGCGGACGGCGCCGGCCGACATCGTCGCGGGGGACGATGCGGCCGGCGCCGTGGACGAGCTACTTGCCGCCCTGCTTCTTGCCGTAGCGCTGCTGGAACCGGGCCACGCGGCCGCCGGTGTCCAGGATCTTCTGCTTGCCGGTGTAGAAGGGGTGGCACTGGCTGCAGACATCGGCGTGGATCACGCCGTTCTTCGCCGTGCTGTGGGTGGTGAACGTCGAGCCACAGGTGCAGGTCACCGTGGTCTCCACGTAGTCCGGGTGGATGCCGCTCTTCACGTGTGTCGTCTCCCTAGGTCGTTCGCCGCCGGGTCGCCCGCGTGGTGCGGAACGTGAACCGGAGCCGGTAACAGTGTGCCAGACCCCAAACCCAGATCTGAAACCTGCTCATGCTCCGCGTATGAACATGATTCGGGCTCTGAATAGTCCCGAACGCGTACACCTGCGGAGCATGAGCGGGTTCTGAGGGTCGGGTCAGTCGTCGTCGCGGCCGGGGACCGGGGTGGTCTTCTGCACCTGGAGCAGGAACTCCGCGTTGCTCTTGGTGCCCTTGACCCGGTCGAGCAGCAGCTCGATCGCCTGCTGGGCATCGAGCGCGCCCATCACCCGGCGCAGCTTCCACACGATGCCCAGCTCGTCCTTGGACATCAGGATCTCTTCGCGGCGGGTGCCGGAAGCGTTGACGTCGACCGCCGGGAAGATCCGCTTGTCGGCCAGGTTGCGCGACAGGCGCAGCTCCATGTTGCCGGTGCCCTTGAACTCCTCGAAGATCACCTCGTCCATCTTCGAGCCGGTCTCCACCAGCGCGGTGGCCAGGATGGTCAGCGAGCCGCCGTTCTCGATGTTGCGGGCGGCGCCGAAGAACCGCTTCGGCGGGTACAGCGCACTGGAGTCGACCCCACCGGACAGGATCCGCCCGCTGGCCGGGGCGGCCAGGTTGTAGGCGCGGCCGAGCCGGGTGATCGAGTCGAGCAGGACGACGACGTCGTGGCCCAGCTCCACCAGGCGCTTGGCCCGCTCGATGGCCAGCTCGGCGACCGTGGTGTGGTCGTCGGCCGGGCGGTCGAAGGTCGAGGCGATCACCTCGCCGTTCACCGTGCGCTGCATGTCGGTGACCTCCTCCGGCCGCTCGTCCACGAGCACGACCATGAGGTGGCATTCCGGGTTGTTCTTGGTGATCGCGTTGGCGATCGCCTGCAGGATCAACGTCTTGCCAGCCTTGGGCGGGGAGACGATCAGACCGCGCTGGCCCTTGCCGATCGGCGCCACCAGGTCGATGATCCGGGTGCTGATGATGTTCGGCTCGGTCTCCAGCCGCAGACGTTCCTGCGGGTAGAGCGGGGTCAGCTTGCCGAACTCGGGCCGGTTGCGGGCCTCGTCCGGACCGGCCCCGTTGATCGTGTCGAGGCGGACCAACGCATTGAACTTCTGCCGCTGGGCCTCGCCCTCGCGCTGCTGGCGGACGGCGCCGGTCACGTGGTCGCCCTTGCGCAGCCCGTGCTTCTTGACCTGGCCGAGGGAGACATAGACGTCGCCGGGGCCAGGCAGGTAGCCGGTGGTGCGCAGGAAGGCGTAGTTGTCCAGCACATCCAGGATGCCGGCGACGGGCACGAGCACGTCGTCGTCGGAGAGCTCCGGCTCCTCGGTCAGCCCGCCGGGACCGGTGTCCGGGCCACGGGGGGTACGACGCTTGCGGTCGCGGTAGCGGCCACGCCGGCGACGACCGCGGCCGTCGCCGTCCTCGTCGTCCTCGTCCTGACGGTTCATCGGGCCCTGCTGGCCCTGGGAGGTGCGGTTCTGGCCGCCCTGCCCGTCACGGGCCTGGCCACCGTCACGGGCCTGGCCACCGTGTGGGGCCTGGCCACCGTGTGGGGCCTGGCCACCGTCACGGGCCTGGCTGTCGCGGGTGCGGGTGTCGCGGCCTTCGCGGCGTCCACTCTGGCGCCGGGCCTGGCCCTCGCCGTCCTGGGCGTTCCCGGCCGAGGCGGCGCCGTTCTCGCCGACGCTCTCGTGCGCGGGAGCGGCCTGCTCCGCCGGGGCGGCCTGCTCGGCGGACGCCGGCTGCTCGGCCACGGTGGTCTGCTCAGCGCGCGCGGGGCGCGGGGCCCTCGGGGGGCGCTCGGCCCGAGCAGGACGCTCGGCGCGCGCTGGACGCTCGGCGCGGGCGGGCGTGTCGGCCGGGGCGTCGACGTGCCCGTTGTGGATGGGCAACGCCGGCTGCGACGAGCCGGACTGACGAACCCGGATGGCGTCCAACAGGTCCGACTTGCGCATCTTTCCGGTCCCGCTGATGCCGAGCTCGGAGGCGATCGCCTGCAGCTGGGGCAGCCGGAGAGCCGACAGGCTCCCGCTGCGGCCGGCTGCGCCTGCGGACTCCGCGGACGCGGCGGCGATCTCGGTGGTGTCTGTCACGTAGTTGTCCCTTCCCCTCCGGCGCCCGTGAATGCGGACGCGAGAGCGGGTCGACGTCCGGGAGATCCCGGACCGGTGAAGTCCGCGCGTGTACGCCAGAAGCGTCGGGAAGTGCGCGGTGGTTGGCAGTGACTGGGGCTCGTGGGTCGAGCCTCCGAGCGGCTGCGCACACACTGTAACACCGGTCGGGTACTGCTGCGCTACACCGCTCTTCTCGTGGCGCAGCGTCGACCACCCGCGCTCAACGCCTCAGCTGAGCTCAGATCAGTACCGTGCCGGTGGTGTCGATCGGCAGCGCCATCACCCGCCACGGTCCCAACCGATCGCCCTCGCCCTCCAGCGCCGACCGCACGGCCGCCAGAGGCGCCTCACCCTCGCCCAGCACCAGCACGCTCGGGCCGGCACCGGAGACCACTGCCGCTCCCCCGCGCTCGCGCACCGCACGCAGCAGTGCCGCCGTGGCCGGCATGGCCGGGGCTCGCTGCTCCTGATGCAACCGGTCCTGGGTCGCGGGCAGCAGCAGATCGGGCCGGGCGGTGAACGCCTGCACCAGCAGCGCCGCCCGGCCGGCGTTGAAGGCGGCGTCGGCGTGCGGCACCAGTTGCGGCAGCATCGCCCGGGCACGGGAGGTGGCCAGTTCGGTGTCCGGCACGCAGACCACGGCGGTGATCGCCGGATGCGGCCGCAGTTGCACGGTGCGTGCGCGGGGAAGCGCACCATGACCGGACGAGGCGCCCTGACCGGCCGGCTCCTCGGTCCAGGACACCGTGCAGCCGCCGAACAGCGCGGCAGAGGCGTTGTCGGGGTGGCCCTCCGCGGCCGTGGCCAGGGTGAACACGGCCTCGTCATCCAGCCGGGAGGGGTCGGTCAACAGGCCTCGGGCCAGCATCAGCCCGACCGCAATGGCCGCGGCCGAGGAGCCCAGCCCACGCCCGTGCGGGATGGCGTTGTGACATTCCAGGCGCAGGCCGACCCCTGCCCGCTCGATTCCGGCATGAGCGAGTCCTGCCCGCAGCGAGCGGACGACGAGGTGGTCCTCGCCCAAGGGGACGGCGCCCTTGCCCTCGCCCTCCACCTCGACCTGCACCGCGGCGCCCGGGCTCGGGAATGCCTCGACCCGCACCTCGTCGTAGAGGGCCAGTGCCAGTCCCAGGCTGTCGAAGCCGGGGCCGAGGTTCGCGCTGGACGCGGGAGTCCGGGCGGTCACCTCGACCCCCCAGCTCACGCCGTCCACCATGGTGCTACTCCCCCTCGACCCGCATCACGCTCTCCACGGCCTCCACGATGTCAAGGCCGGCCAGCGCCTCCACGGTCGCCGCGAGAGCCGCGTCCGGAGCGGTGTGGGTGACCACGACCAGTGAGGCCCTCCCGACCCCGCCGTGATCGCCCTCACGCGCCGGTTGTTGCTGCTGACGCACGGTATCGATCGAGACGTTCTGGTCGGCGAAGACCTGCGCCACCGCCGCCAGCACGCCAGGCCGGTCGGCCACGTCGAGACTGATGTGGTAGCGAGTGCACACCTCGCCCATCGGGCGCACCGGCAGCTGGGCGTGCGCCGACTCCCCCGGTCCGCGGCCGCCGGCCAACCGGTTGCGGGCAACGCTGATCACGTCACCCAGGACGGCGCTCGCGGTCGGTTCGCCGCCGGCGCCGCGGCCGTAGAACATCAGCTGGCCGGCCGCCTCGGACTCGATGAACACCGCGTTATAGGCGTCGCGGACGCCACCGAGCGGGTGCGAGCGCGGGATCATCGCCGGGTGCACCCGGACCGAGACCCCCTCCTCACCCTCGGGTGACACGGTGCGCTCGCAGATCGCCAGCAGCTTCACCACGTTGCCCATCTGGGCCGCCGCGGCCACATCGGCCGCGCTCACCCCGGTGATCCCCTCCCGGTGCACGTCGGCCGCGCCGACCCGGGTGTGGAAGGCGAGGCTGGCCAGGATGGCGGCCTTGGCGGCGGCGTCGAAGCCCTCGACGTCGGCGGTGGGATCCGCCTCGGCGTAGCCCAGGGCCTGCGCCTGCGCCACCGCCTCGGCGAAACCGATTCCGCTGGAGTCCATCTTGTCGAGCACGTAGTTCGTGGTGCCGTTGACGATGCCGAGCACCTTGGTCACCTGGTCACCGGCCAGGGACTCGCGCAGCGGGCGCAGCAGCGGGATCGCCCCGGCCACCGCGGCCTCGAAGTACAGGTCGACGCCGTGTTCGGCCGCCGCGGCGTACAGGGTGGGGCCGTCCTCGGCCAGCAGCACCTTGTTCGCGGTGACCACACCGGCACCGTTGGCCATCGCGCCCAGGATCAGGCTGCGGGCGGGTTCAATGCCGCCGATCACCTCGACCACGATGTCGGCGTCCTTGACCAGGGCGGTGGCATCCGTGGTGAACAGTTCGGCGGGCACGTCCAGGCCCCGGCTGCGCGCGATCCGGCGGACGGCGATGCCGGAGAGCACCAGCGGAGCACCGACCCGCCGGGACAGCTCGTCGGCGTGCCGGGCGAGCAGGCGCGCCACCTCGGTGCCGACCACGCCGCATCCGAGCAGAGCCACCTTCAGCGGCTGCACGCCGTCCACCTCCACCTCTCGACTGCCGGACTACCCACACGACCTGTCTCTCATACGCGTACCTGCGCCGCCGATCCATCTCACCATGCGGACTTACCGCCGGCGTCGCACGACGCCCCGGCGCGCCCTCAGCCGACGTCGAGACCGAGCAGGTCGTCCTCGGTCTCCCGGCGCACGATCACCCTCGCGGCGCCGTCCCGCACGGCGATCACAGGAGGGCGCGGCGAGTGGTTGTACTGGCTCGACATGCTGCGGCAGTAGGCGCCGGTCCCCGGCACCGCGAGCAGGTCACCGCGAGCCACGTCGCCGGGCAGGAACTCGTCGCGGACGATGATATCGCCTGCCTCGCAATGCTTTCCGACCACCCGGGCCAGGACGGCGGGCGCCTGTGAGGCGCGCGAGGCGACGGTGCAGGAGTAGTCGGCGCCGTACAGCGCGGTGCGGATGTTGTCGCTCATGCCACCGTCGACGCTGACGTAGCGACGCACCGCGCGGTGGTCGAGCGGCACGTCCTTGAGCGTGCCCACGGTGTAGAGGGTGAACGTGCTCGGCCCGGCGATCGCCCGGCCCGGCTCCACCGAGACCCTCGGGACGGCGATGCCGCGGCTCTCACATTCGCGGGTGACGATCGCGGCGAGCGACTTGGCCAGCAGAGCGGGGTCGAGCGGGTCGTGCTCGCTGGTGTAGGCGATGCCGAAGCCGCCGCCGAGGTCCAGTTCGGGCAGCTCGACGCCGTGTTCGGCGGCGATCTGGGCCTGCAGGCCGAGCAGGCGGCGGGCGGCCACCTCGAAACCCTCGGTGTCGAAGATCTGCGAGCCGATGTGGCTGTGCAGGCCGAGCAGACGCAGCGCACCCTGGGCGAGTACCCGCCGGGCGGCCTCGGCCGCGTGCCCCTCGGCCAGGGAGAGACCGAACTTCTGATCCTCGTGCGCGGTGGCGATGTACTCGTGGGTGTGCGCCTCGACGCCCACGGTGACCCGCAGCATCACCGGAGCGACCACGCCCAGCCGGGTGGCGATGCCGGCGAGCCGATCGACCTCCTCCAGACTGTCCACCACGATCCGGCCGACGCCTGCGGCCAGGGCCCGCTCGAGCTCGGCGTCACTCTTGTTGTTGCCGTGCAGGGCGATCCGCTCGCCGGGCAGGCCCGCCCGCAGCGCGACGGCCAGCTCCCCGCCGGAGCAGACGTCGAGGCTGAGCCCGTCGACGGCGATCCAGCGGGCCACCTCGGTGCACAGGAATGCCTTGCCCGCGTAGTACACCTGGCCGGTGCCGCCCAAGGCGTCGGCGAAGGCATCGCGGAAAGCCGTCGCGCGGGAACGGAAGTCGGCCTCGTCCAGGACGTAGGCCGGAGTGCCGAACTGTGCCGCGAGCTCGCGGACGCCGACCCCACCCACCTCGAGCGCGCCATCGGGGATCCGCCGGACGGTGCGCGACCAGAGCTGCACCAGCAGCTCGTTGGGGTCGGCCGGGGGGGTCAGCCAGGAGGGCACCGTGGCCACGCCGCCGTAGCCGGGCGCATGGAGCGCTCCCGCCTCGTGTGCATTCATGCTGTCGTCGTCTCCTGCGTCGTGGTGGGCCGCGCGGGCGTCACATGCGGTCGGGGGCGCTGACCCCGAGCAGACCGAGACCGTTGGCCAGGACCGTGCGGGTGGCCTCGGCCAGCCAGAGCCGTGTGCGGTGGGTGTCGGTGACCTGCTCGTCGGCGCGCGGGGTGACCCGGCAGGCGTCGTACCAGCGGTGCAGCAGGCCGGCCAGCTCCTCCAGGTAGCGGGCCACCCGGTGCGGCTCACGCAGCTCGCCCGCCTGGGCGATCACCCGGCCGAACTCGCCGAGGGCGGCCAGCAGCACCGACTCGGTGTCGTGGTCGAGCAGGGAGGGGTCGAAGGCGTCCTCGCGGCGCACCCCCGCCTCGATCGCGTTGCGGACGACGCCGGCGATCCGGGCGTGCGCATACTGCACGTAGTAGACGGGGTTGTCGTTGGTGTGCCGGGTGAGCAGGTCGAGGTCGATGTCGATCGAGGAGTCCGCGGCGGAGCGGGTCAGCGAGTAGCGCGCGGCGTCCACTCCGACTGCCTCGACCAGGTCCTCCATGGTGACCACGGTGCCGGCCCGCTTGCTCATCCGGACCGGGGTGCCGTCCTTGACCAGGTTGACCATCTGGCCGATCAGGATCTCCAGGTTGACCCCGGGGGTGTCGCCGAAGGCGGCGCACATGGCCATCATCCGGCCGATGTAGCCGTGGTGGTCGGCGCCGAGCATGATGATCACCCGGTCGAAGCCACGCTCGCGCTTGTCCAGGTAGTAGGCCAGATCACCGGCGATGTAGGCGGTCTCGCCGTTGCTCTTGACGACCGGGCGGTCCTTGTCGTCGCCGAGGTCGGTGGTGCGCAGCCAGGTGGCGCCGTCCTTGGTAAAGATCCGCCCCTGCTCGGTCAGCCGGGCGATCGCGCGCTGCACAGCACCGGAGGTGTAGAGGTCGTTCTCGTGGAAGTAGACGTCGAAGTGCACCCCGAACGCGGCCAGCGACGCCTTGATCTCGTCGAACATCAGCTGGACGCCGCGCGCCCGGAAGACCTCCTGAGCCTCGGCGTCGGGCAGGGTGCGCGGGTCGGGCTCACCGGCGGCAGCCGCGTCGGCGATCACCCGGCCGGCGATCTCCTCGATGTAGGCGCCGCCGTAGCCGTCGTCCGGCGCGGGGCGGCCCTGGGCGTTGGCCAGAAGCGAGCGAGCGAACTTGTCGATCTGCACACCGTGGTCGTTGAAGTAGTACTCCCGGGTGACCTCGGCCCCGGTGGCGGCCAGGATGCGGGCCAGGCTGTCGCCGACCGCGGCCCAGCGCGTCCCACCCAGGTGCAGCGGTCCGGTGGGGTTGGCCGAGACGAACTCCAGGTTGAGTCTCTGACCGGCCAGGGCGTCGCTGGTGCCGTAGGCGGCGCCGGACTCCACGATGGCGCGGGCAAGCTCGCCGGCCGCGGCGGCGTCCAGCACCACGTTCATGAAGCCGGGGCCGGCCACCTCGACACTCTTGACCCCCGCCACCTCGCCCAGCCGGGCGGCGACCAGGGTGGCCACCTCACGGGGTGGGCGGGAGGCCTGCTTGGCCAGCTGGAGGGCGATGTTGGTGGCCCAGTCGCCGTGCTCGCGCTGCTTCGGTCGCTCGACCCGGATCTCCTCCGGAACGGCGACGACCAGGTCGCCGTCGTCGACGGCGGCCTGCAGACAGGCCCGGATGGCCTCGGAGAGTTCAGCGGGGGTCACCCGGAAAGGGTATCGAGGATGACGGGGCCGTCGCGCACGGTTAACGACGCTACGCACCGTGGTGGTGTGATCGGGAAAGCGCAGGACCTGGACACCTTCCGTTAGCGATCTCGACGGATACCATTCAACCGTGATGCAGGTGGACGACGAGCAGATTCCGCAGCTTCGCACGGCCCGACGCGCGAGCCTGATCGACCAGGTGATCGAGCAGCTGCGCCAGCAGATCACCTCGGGCACGTGGGCGATCGGCGGCCGGATCCCGACCGAGGCCGAACTGGCCCAACTCACCGGAACCAGCCGGAACACCGTGCGTGAGGCGGTGCAGTCGCTGGTGCACGCGGGCCTGCTGGAGCGCCGCCAGGGGTCGGGCACGTATGTGCTGGCCGCCAGCGAGATGGCCGGTGCGGTGAGCCGCAGCGTGGCCGGGGCGCACCGGATGCATGTGCTGGAGGTCCGGCGGGCACTCGAGGTGGGCGCAGCCCGGCTCGCCGCCCTGCGCCGCACCTCCGACGACGTGGTCGAGACGCAGCGCCTGATCACCGCGCGCAACGAGGCCTCTGAAACGGGCAACGTGGACGGCGTCGTCGCCTACGACGTGCTGCTGCACCGCGCGATCGTCAGCGCCTCGCACAACCCGGTGCTGATCGAGCTGTACGAGAACTTCCTGGGTGCCCTCGGCGAGAGTGTGCGGACCAGCCTGGCCATGAACGGATCGATCGACGCGAACGAGCACCTCGATCTGCTGCAGGCCATCGAGGCCGGCGACAGCGAGCGGGCCGCGTCCGAGGCCGCCTGCGACCTGGATGTGATGATCGAAGAGGCCCGCAGCCTCGGTCGGTGAGCCGGGCCGTCCGGCGGCAACCCCGACGACTGGGCCGTCGCGGGGCTGGTATCGTCGGGCCGTCCCTGGCCCCCGTAGCTCAGGGGATAGAGCACCGCCCTCCGGAGGCGGTGGCGCAGGTTCGAATCCTGCCGGGGGCACGTATTGTGACCAGCAGCGACTCCGGAAAGCAGCCAGCGTTCGCATCCCTTTCGCCCGTTGCGTGGGACGAGATCTGGCTCCGCAGGCCGTCCCAGGCAGCATTGAGGTCGTACCCTTCGACGCGAAGACCTGTGGACAGTCCCGGTGAGTGTCGCACCCGTGCGGCACACTGAGTTCCATGGCTGAGTCGCGGCGGATTCCTCACGCCGAGGTGAAGCGCCTGCTCGGTATCGAGCAGTGACCTACGAGGTCGACTGGGCGCCACCAGCGGTCGACCTGGCCTCGCGCTACCTCGTCGACGACCCAGCGGGGCTCCGCGTCGCGTTGGAGGTCGTGGACTCTCGCGTGCGGTGCAGTACCGCGTCGTCTACCAGATCGACGAGAACACACGGACAATGTCAGTCATGCACGTCGGTCGACGCACATGCTCCCGCACTGCCCGGCAGAGATCCGCCGCCTCGACGGTTCGGTCGTCCGACCCTCGAGCCCGCCTACCCCTGCACCGGGACACCGCGACTTCGGCGCCGAGGGGCCGCCCCAGATCCGGGACCCGCGACACTGATCCCGTGACAACCTCCCGCGGTCGCCAAGTGGTCTGAGCAGTCGTGGAGAACCGGTCCAGCGACGCCGTGGACTTCGACGCGTTCGTGGTGGCGCACGGGCCGGCTCTGCTGCGCACTGCGTGGCTGCTCACCGGCAGCTGGCCTACCGCGCAGGACCTGACCCAGACGGCACTGATGAAGGCCTGGCGGCACTGGCGGCGGGTGGAACGGGCCGGCGACCCAGTGGCATACGTGCGGAGGATCATCGTCACCACGCAGGCAACATGGTGGCGGCGCCGGTGGCGCGTCGAAGTCCCGTCGTCCGACCTGCCCGAGCCGGTCACGCACGACGACGGCGCGCAGACCGACGACCGGCTGGCTCGTCGTGGCGCGGGCACTCGCCGCACTGACCCGCGGCCAGCGGGCAGTCATCGTCCTGCGGCAGCTGCACGACCTCAGCGAGGCCGAGACGGCGTCTGTGCTCGGCATCTCGGTCGGCACGGTGAAGAGTCAGCAGTCCCGCGCGCTGGCGCGGTTGCGGAGCGACGCCGGCCTCGCGGCGTTGTGGTCCGGGGAGGGAGACATTCATGTCCGGCGCTGACTGGCCCCACGACGCCTCCGACGCCGAGCACCGGTCCTCGAGCGGTCTGGGCGAGGTCCTCGACCGGACCGCGGGGACACCCCCGGTCCGGATCGAACCCAGTGCGGTACGAGCCGCAGAGGCACGGCGCAGACGCCGCACGGTCGCAGTCGCAGCCGCGGGCGCACTGCTCGTGGCTGCCGCCGCGGCCGGCGTCGGACGCGCCCTCCTCGGACCGGGCACGGTCGCCGAACAGCCCGCCCGACCCACCGACAGCCCAGAGGCGACATGGACGTCGATCTCGTGGAACGGCCTGCAGTGGGACGTACCGAGCACGTGGGCGGTAGCCGACAGCGACGCGCCGCCGAACGCGGCCGGTCCCTCGTTCTTCAGCGACGGTCCGGCGTTCGGCACTCTGCAGATGGGCCCGATGTGCCGCTCAACCGGTGCCGGGGTCCGGACCTGCTCCCGAGCGAACCTCGTGACTGCGTGGCCCGCCGACGGCGTCGTCGCGTGGGTCGCGGCCGCCGACGTCGGCGACCCGAAACAGTCGCCCCGTATCGGGCCGACGACGACCGCCGACCCCGGCCCGTTCCTCGCCGGTCTCGACTGCACCGGCCATGGTGGCAGCGCCTTCCACGCCTACCGCCTACTGGGCGTGGGCTCGCCCGAGCCCCGTCGCGTAACGCTCAACGGGTGCGCCATCGGACCGCACGTAGCGACCTACACCGCGCACCTGCTGCGATCGATGTCCACGCTGACCTTGGCCACTCACCCATCGTCGTGACCAACGCAGCGGTAACTCACCGATCTGGATGAAGCCCAGTGCTCATCCCTATCGCGTGGTGCGGCTCGTGGGACGAACGACCTGCGATCAGAGGAACTGGATGAGCACAGAGATAACGAACCGGACAGGAATGCGGAGTTCTGGTCCTGGCTGACCGGCTGCACCTCGACGTCCGGCTGGAGACGGGCGACAACCCCGACGGCGTCGCGGCAGGCATCGCCGAGCGCGGCGGCCGCGAGCTCCACCCGGAGTGGGGCGAGCTGCCGTGGCGGCTCTACGCAGACCCGTCCGGCAACGAGATCTGCGTGCTTCCGGCGCGGTCCTGAGGAGCCGCCGCCGGGTGGGTGGCGGCGATCACGGCGGTGAGGAGGGCGTCCCGACGGGCCGCCAGTTCGCGGAACTCCTCGGGAGTGGTACGGCCGAAACCCTCGACGAGTTGCTCGACGGTGGACGCGTCGAGGTGCGGGGTGCCCAGGTCGTCCCACCAGCGGTTGAAGCTGTCTGCGTAGCGCCGGCAGAAGTCGCTGAGTCCGCCTTCATCGCCGCCCAGATGGAACACCGTCGTGGGGCCCATGACGGCCCAGCGCACCCCGGGGCCGGACGCGATGGCGGTGTCGACGTCCTGAACGGTGGCGACGCCCTCGTTGACCAGGTGGATGGCTTCACGCCACAGGGCCGCCTGGAGTCGGTTCGCGACGTGGCCCGGGACCTCGAGCCGGACCTCGATCGTCACCTTCCCGACCGAGGCGTAGACGTCGCGGGCGAACCGGACGGCATGCGCCGCGGTGCGCACGTTGCCCATCACCTCGACGAGCGGGATGAGGTGCGGGGGGTTGAACGGGTGTCCGAGGACGAGCGGGGCCGGATCGCGCCACCCGCCCTGAAGCTCGGTGAGGGTGAGCCCGGACGCCGAGGACGCGACGACGGTCCCTGGGGTGAGCACCGGCTCGATGGTGGCGTAGAGGTCGTGCTTGAGCGGGAGCCGTTCGGGGATGCTCTCCTGCACGAACTGGGCCCCCTCGACAGCGGCGCGCGGATCGTCGACCACGGTGAGTCCACGGGTGGGATCGGTGCCGTCGTTGCTGTCGGTCAGCCCGAGCGCGGTCAGGACGGGCCAGGCCTGCTCGATCGATTCCCGGGTGCGGGATTCGGCCGCCGGGTCGGGGTCGTAGATCGTGACGGTCTTGCCTGCGGCCAGGAAGAGCGCCGTCCAGCTTCTCCGATCAGCCCGGCGCCCAGGGGTGCGGGGTGGGTGACGGTCGGGTCAGACGGTGACACGGTCGGCCCCCTTGAGCCCGAGCCGCTGTCGGGCCTGCTCTGGCGTCGCGACCTGACGACCGAGCGACTCGACGATCTGGCGGATCTTGCTGACCTGGTGGGCGTTGGACGGGGTGAGCTGGCCGGGGCCGAGGTAGAGGCTGTCCTCCATCCCGACCCGCAGGTTGCCGCCGAGGAGGGCGGCCTGGGTGGCGAAGCTCATCTGGTGGCGCCCGGCCGCCAGGACGGACCACTCGTAGGTGTCGCCGAACAGCTTCTCGGCGATGGTGTGCATGTGCTGCAGGTTGTCCAGATCGGCACCCACGCCGCCGAGGACGCCGAAGACCATCTGGACGAAGAACGGGGGCTCGAGCCAGCCCTGGTCGATGAGCCAGGCGAGGTTGTACAGATGGCCCAGGTCGTAGCACTCGAACTCGAACTTGGTGCCGTGGCCGTGGCCGAGCTCCTTCACGACGTACTCGAGGTCGGCGAAGGTGTTCGTGAAGACGAAGTCCCCGTGTGCTCAAGGAACGCCGGTTCCCAGTCGTGCTTCCACTGCGAGTGCTTCTCGAGCATCGGGAAGATCCCGAAGTTGAGCGAGCCCACTTTGAGGGAGGCCATCTCCGGGGAGGTGGCGATCGCTGCCCGGAGGCGTTCCTCGCGGGTCATGCCCAGGCCGCCGCCGGTGGACACGTTGAGCACGACGTCGCAGACGCCGGCGATCCTGGCCATGAAGTCGGCGAACAGTTCCGGGCGGGGGTCGGGCTGCCCGGTCTCGGGGTTGCGGGCATGCAGGTGGATGATCGCCGCCCCCGCTGCAGCGGCCTCGACGGACGCCGCGGCAATCTCCGCGGGCGTGACCGGCAGGTGCGGGGACATCGTCGGGGTGTGGATGCCGCCGGTGGGCGCGCAGGTGATGATCACGGGCTCCGGCACGGTCAGACTCCAGTGGACGGCGTGGTGGACGAGCCGTCGACGAGGGCGCGATAGGCATCCAGGACGAGGCCGTGGAAGTGGTGGACCCCGTGCTCGGACAGACCGGAGCCGTTCGGGTCGTACACGATCCGGCCCTGGTCGAACGCAGGCGTGCTCATGCCGCGCTGGACGCTCTCGACGATGCTGATGTCCTGGACCTGGAGGACCTCGTCGACGTAGCGGACGGCCTCCCGGTCCGACTCCTGCAGCTCGGCGGTCTCCAGGTAGAAGTCCCAGGTCTCGATGGTGCGCTCCGGGCCGTCGGGCAGGATCTGCAGCACCATGAAGTTGCCTCGGCCGGGGTAGCGCAGCAGGCAGGTGTTGGGCCACAGCCACCAGACGGCGTGTACCGTGACGATCGCGGACGCTACGTCGTAGGCGACGTTCTCGTGGGTGCCGGCTTCCGCGAAGTGGCTTGACCAGATGCCGTGGGTCGTCACCTGGTAGGTGTCCATGTCCACCAGGTCGACGAACTCCTTGTGCGCGACATGGCAGTGGTAGCACTCGAGGAAGTTGTCCACGACGTTCTTCCAGTTGCTGCGGATGTCATAGGTCAGGCGCTTGGCCAGCCTCAGGTCCGCGACGTCCGGGGCCCAGCGGCGAATCTCCTCGAGCAGGTCGCCGGCCTGCTCCAGCATCGGTCGCGCGGCCGGGTCGAGGTTGACGTAGACGAAGCCGGCGAACTCCTCGACCTGGATCGCGTCCAGGCAGATCCGGGAGGCGTCGAAGCCGTCCATCCGGTCGGCGCGACGCGACCCCCTCAGCTGACCGGTCAGGTCGTAGGACCATGCGTGATACGGGCAGACCATGCTGCGCGTCGTCCCTGAACCGGACAGCAACTCGTGCGCGCGGTGCTTGCAGACGTTGTAGAACGCCCGCAGCGTCCCCTGGGGGTCGCGCACGACGACAACCGGCATCTGCGCGACGGTGGCGGTCAGGTAGCTTCCCGGTTCGGCGAGCTTCTCGACGTGGCAGACCCATTGCCAAGTCCGGGCGAAGATGCCCTCCAGGTCAGCCCGCGCCCACTTCGGGTCGGTGTAGGCCATGGACCTCAGGGACATCGAGCGCCCCGGATCCGGGTCGTACCCAGCGGCGACGGAGCGGACGTCCTCGACGGAGACGGGCTGCATCCGCCACACCGTACCGACACCTTGTACGCCCGTACAAGATACTTGAACGATCGTTCAGCGTTTCCCCGGCCCGCTCGACCAGCCTCAGCCGGTCAGAGCGATCTCCTCGCAGCGGACGATGCACCGCCGGACCGAGGCCCGGTCCAGGCCGAGCAGGGCCGTGAGCCACAGCCCGTTCTGCAGCACGTCGATGTCCGCCGCCCGTCGGGCGCAGTCCGCACGCGTGAGCTCCGGGCGGGCGGACCGGATCAGCAGGGCCAGCCGCGAACGGTACGCCCGCTGCGCCTCAATGTTGATCTTCTCGAAATCCTCGTGCGCCTGCGCCAGGGACCACAGCTGCAGCCGGAGCGACAGATACTCCGTGGTCAGGAACTGCGGGTCAGCCACACGCCGCAGCGCGGCCTGCAGCCGATCGATCGGCGCCAGCAACGGATCGGGCTCCACGAGCGCCAGGTCCTGCTCGCCGACCCGCAGCAGGGCCGCGCGGATCAGACTCGCCTTGTCCTCGTAGTAGTAGCCGACCAGCCCGAGAGCCACCCCGGCCTCCCGCGCCACCGCACGGATGCTCAGTCCGGAGATTCCGTGCTGCCCCAGCAGCCGCAGCACCGCCTCGAGGATCTGCTCCTGCCGATCCACCCGCGCCTCGACGCCCGTAGCCTCACTCCGCACGCACCTACCCTAGATGCGCGGGGCGGTGTCGGCGTGGCTGAGTGACGAGGAGAGGGCACGGTAGGCATCGGCTTGGGCCAGAAGGGTGTTGGCCTTCTGCTCGGTGGCGGCCACGGCGTCGGCGCCGGCGGCCCACCGAGTCGGGGGCTCGTCGAGACCCGCGAGGTGGACGAGGGCGGTGGCGAGCTTGGCCGGGTCTCCGCCCTGCAGCCCGCTCATGCCCCTCCAGGCAGTCACTGTCGCCGTGGTGCGTTCGAGATAGTCGTCGATCGTGGGTTCGGCATAGCTGGTCGACTCGGGGGTGAGGAGCTCGGTGCGGAAGAAGCCGGGCTCGACCAGCATCGTGCGGATTCCGTAGGGAGCGACCTCGGGGGCGACGGACTCCATCCACCCCTCGACGGCGAACTTGGACGCGGCGTATGCGGAGATGAACTCCCCTCCGGTCAGGCCGGCGGTCGAGGAGATGGTCACGACGAGCCCGGACCGCTGCGCACGCATCACCGGCAGGACGGCGCGAGTCACGTTCACGGGGCCGAACAGATTGGTCTCCACCTGGGCGCGGAAGTCCTCCGGAGTGATCTCCTCGAAGAACCCGGCGTAGAAGTTGCCGGCGTTGTTCACCACGACGTCGAGCCGACCGAACCGGGCAACAGCCGCCTGAACGGCTGCGCGGGCCTCATCGGGATCGGTGACGTCGAGCTTCATCGCCAGCAGGTCGCTGTGGTCGCCGACCGCTTCGGCCACCCGTTGCGGGCTGCGGCCGGTCGCGACAACAGCGTGCCCGGCGGCCAACGCCGCCCGCGCGATGTCCACGCCCATGCCTCGTCCAGCTCCAGTGACCAGCCAGACCTTCTTGTCAGCAGCAGTAAGCGTCATCGAATTACTCCTCCATCGTCGGCGTAGGCAGGGCTCAGATCCGAACAAGCCGAGCGGGCGACCGGCTGCGGCCTGGCGATGACGATCAGCCCGACGATGGAGACGGCCGCACCGACGGCCATCATCACCGCCATGGGGACGGCGGTGCCGCTGCCGCCGAGACCGGCCAGAGGTGCGGCGATGCCCGCGGTGGCCCACTGCAGCATGCCCAGGACGGCGGACCCGGTACCCGGGTGCTCGGGCACCGCGTCCGCGGCGAGGGCTCCGGCGTTCCCCCAGATCAGCCCGAGGGCGACCATGAGGACGAAGAAGCACGCCAGCGCCAGAGGCAGCGGGGTGTCCAGCCAGAGCGCACCGGCGAGCATGACGAGTCCGGAGCCGAGGGCCAAGGCCTGCCCCACCAGGATCACGTGCCAGGTCGGCACCCGGCCGGCCAGGTGGGCAGAGGCCAGCGCCGCGAGCGTCATCCCGGCGGCATTGGCGCCGAAGTCGAGGGAGTAGGCCAGCGGAGACAGACCGTTCATCGACTGCAGGATGAACGCGGACGTGGCCACATAGGCGAACAGGGCGATCATCGCCGAGGCGCTCACGACGACGTAGCCGACGTAGTGCCGGTTGCCGAGGACGGAGGCGGCGTCCTGGGCGAACGCGCGCAGCCCTCCCGCGTGCCGCCGTTGCGGAGGCAGTGATTCGGGCACCACCAGATAGGTGGTGACGATCATGGCGACGGTGGTGAGGGCGATCACCCAGAACGGCGCCCGCCAGTCGGCGTACCGAAGAATCACCCCTCCCATGACCGGCGCCACGATGGGTGCGACGCCGCCGATGCCCTGGACCAGGTTCAGGGCCCGGACCAGCTGCGCACCGCTTGCCAGATCCACGATGACGGCGCGGCCGACGACCATGGCCCACCCACCGGCGAAGCCCTGCACGAACCGGGCGAGGGCCATCAGGCTGATGCTGGGTGCCACCGCGCACGCGACCGACGCGGCGAGCATCACGACCGTGGCGGCCAGCAGGGGTCGGCGCCGGCCCCGCTGATCGGAGATCGGTCCGCCGACGAACTGGCCGGCCGCCATGCCGACGAAGAATGTGGTCAGGGTCAGCTGGACCTGCGTGGCGCTGGCCTGCAGATCGCGCGCCACGTCGGGGAAGGCCGGCACATACATGTCGGTGGCGAGCGGGGCGATGGCGGTCAGGAAGACGACCGCGCCGACCAGTGCGGCCGACACCGGTCGGGCGGTGGCCGACAGCGGCGGCGTGGTCACGGCTGCAGCAGTACCTTCACGGCGCGTCGCTCGTCCATGGTCCGGTAGCCCTCGGCCGCCTGGTCCAGGGGAAGGGTGAGGTCGAACACTCTGCCGGGGTCGATCTGCCGGTTCCAGATGAGCCGGATCAGGTCGGGCAGGAAGCGGCGCACGGGTGCCGGCCCCCCGTGCAGGTGCACGTGGGAGAAGAACAACTCCATGCCGGGCAGCTCGACCCCGTGGGTGACCCCGACGTAGCCGACGTGCCCGCCGGGCCGGGTGGCGCGGATGGCCTGCATCATCGACTCCTGCGTGCCGACGGCCTCGATCACCGAGTGCGCGCCGAGCCCGTCGGTCAGATCCTTGATCCGGGCCACACCCTCCTCGCCGCGTTCGGTCACGATGTCGGTGGCCCCGTAGCCGAGGGCCAGTCTCTGGCGGGGTTCGTGCCGGCTCATCGCGATGATCCTTTCGGCCCCGAGCTGCCGAGCCGCGAGCACTCCGAGCAGCCCGACAGCGCCGTCCCCGACGACCGCGACCGTCTTGCCGGGGCCCGCCTGCGCGGCCACCGCGGCGAACCATCCGGTGCCCAGCACGTCCGACGCCGCGAGCAGGCTCGGGAGCAGGTCGTTCGGCGGGATGCCCGGCGTGGCAACCAGGGTGCCGTCTGCGAGAGGGACCCGCATGAACTGCCCCTGGGCGCCGCTGACACCCTCACGGTGCAGGCATGAGGTCTGATACCCGGACCGGCAGATCTCGCAGGTGTTGTCGCAGGCGAAGAACGAGCCGACGACGAACTGGCCGGGCCGCACCGTGGTGACCGCCGAGCCGACCGCCTCGACGATGCCGGCGTACTCGTGACCCATCGGTCGGGGCTCGGTGAGCTTCTCGATGCCACGGTAGGGCCACAGGTCGGATCCACAGATGCAGGTCGCGGACAGTCGGAGGATCGCGTCCGTGGGTTCGATGATCTGCGGCTCGGGACGGTCCTCGACGTGGACCTGACCAGGGGCGGTCATGACGACAACACGCATGCGCGAAGCACTCCTCGAAGCTGACGACGACGGAGACGGCCGGAATCCGCCCCGTCACCCGGCCATCACACCGGCGCAGCCCACTGGGAGGAAGTCACTGCCGATGGGTGTACTCCCAGTACATCCCAGGTCCCCGGCCCACGTCGTACCGTCGGGTCATGGACAACCGAGTCGAGGTACGTGAGTTCCTCACCTCACGGCGAGCCAGGATCACGCCCGAACGTGCGGGCCTGCCCACCGCCGGGCAGCGCCGGGTTCCCGGGCTACGGCGCAGCGAGGTCGCCGCGCTGGCCGGCATGAGCGTGGAGTACTACGCGAAACTCGAACGCGGCACCCTCGCCGGGGTCTCAGCCGGTGTTCTCGACGCCATCGCCAGAGCCCTGCAGCTCGACGACGCTGAACGCGCCCACCTGCTGCGTCTGGCCCACGAGGCCGACGGGAGCAACGCCATCCTGCGCCCGCGCCGCCGCCAGAAACCGGGGCCCGTCCGGGCCAGCCTGCACTGGACGCTGGACACCATCACGACCGGCCCGGCGATCGTCGGCAGCAACCGGATGGATCTGATCGCTGCCAACCACCTGGGCCGAGCCATGTACTGCGACCTCTACGCCGACCCCACCGGACCGCCCAACTTCGCCCGGCACATCTTCCTCGACAGGGCAGCCCGCCACTTCTACCCCGACTGGGATCTGGCGGCCGACATGTGCGTGGCGAACCTGCGCACCGCGGCCGGCAAGGACCCGCACGACAAGGGGCTGCACGACCTCGTCGGGGAGCTGTCCACTCGCAGCGACGAGTTCCGCCGCCGCTGGGGCAGCCACAACGTTCGAACCCACGGCACCGGCGTCAAGACCTTCCACCACCACGTCGTCGGCCACCTCACCCTCGCCTACGAGAGCATGGACCTGCGCGCCGACCCTGACCTCACCATGACCATCTACGCCGCCGAACCCGGCTCCCCCTCCGAGGACGCGCTGCGCCTGCTCGCGTCGTGGGCCGCCACTCACGAGACCACTCACGAGACCACTCAGGAGACCCTGAGCTAGCGTCGCCCGTCGTCGTCCACCGAATCTCACGCCGGACTCGGTGCCGTCCGCTCAGCGGGGCCCTGCCAGTACCTGGAACACCAGACACTCCCGCGCGCCGCTCGCACCCGGTTGACTCTGCTGTGGAGAACCTGCCGAGCCGCTCGAGCCGACCGGAGTGAGGAACACCTGTGAGAAGCGTCGTCGTGGTCATCGGGTCCGGTCAGATCGGCCTCGCCATCGCGCGGCGGATCGGCGCGGGCAAGCACATCCTGCTCGCCGACCTGCTCGAACAGAATGCCGCCGCAGCCGCGGAGGTCCTGGCGAACGTCGGATTCGAGGTGAGTGTCGCCACTGTCGACGTCTCCTCGCGCGACGCCGTCCGCGCCCTCGTGGAGACGGCGACGAGCCTCGGCGACGTCACCGCCCTCATCCACGCAGCCGGCGTCTCGCCGTCCCAGGCCTCGCCGGAGACGATCCTGCGGGTCGACCTCTACGGCACGGCGCTGGTGCTGGAGCAGTTCGGCGACGTGATCGCGCCCGGAGGGGCGGGGGTCGTGATCGCCTCGCAGTCCGGGCACCGCCTCCCGCCGCTCACCGTCGAACAGAACACGGCTCTGGCCACAACGCCCGTGGAGGAGCTGCTCGACCTGCCCTTCCTGCAGCCCGACCAGGTGACGGAACCCCTTCACGCGTACCAGATCTCCAAACGCGGCAACTCACTGCGCGTGCTGGCCGAGGCGGTGCACTGGGGCAGGCGTGGTGGGCGGGTCAACACGATCAGCCCAGGCATCATCATCACCCCGTTGGCCAGGGACGAACTCGCCGGGCCCCGCGGAGACGGCTACCGGCGCATGATCGAGGCGTCAGTGGCGCACCGCGCCGGCACGGCCGACGAGGTGGCCACCGTCGGCGCGCTCCTGCTCGGCCCCGACGGCGCGTTCATCACCGGCAGCGACATCCTGATGGACGGCGGGGTGACCGCCGCCTACTGGTACGGCGACCTCGCCCCGCGCACGTAACAGCTTGAGTGACATCAACGAACGACAGACAGATCAAGGAGTACATCTCATGGACAGGCGCACACTCGGCGACGGGCTCCAGGTCTCGGCGATCGGCTTCGGCTGCATGGGCATGAGCCAGAGCTACGGCCCGAACCCCGGCGACCGGGGCCAGATGATCACCCTGCTGCGGACGGCGGTCGAGCTCGGCGTCACGTTCTTCGACACCGCCGAGGTCTACGGGCCTTTCGTCAACGAGGAACTCGTCGGTGAGGCTCTGCGGCCGCTGCGCGACCAGGTCGTGCTCGCCACCAAGTTCGGCTTCGCGTTCGACGATGAGGGCCGCTCGACCGGGCTGTCCAGCCACCCCGACTCGATCCGCCGAGCTGTGGACGGCTCGCTGCGGCGGCTCGGCGTGGACACGATCGATCTCCTCTACCAGCACCGCGTCGACCCGGACACCCCGATCGAGGACGTGGCCGGCACGGTGAAGGAACTGATCGAGGCCGGCAAGGTGAAGCACTTCGGGCTCTCCGAGGCAGGCGTGGCGACCATACGACGTGCGCACGCCGTGCAACCGGTGGCCGCGCTGCAGAGCGAGTACTCACTGTGGTGGCGCGAGCCGGAGGCCGAGATCATGCCGGCCCTGGCGGAGCTGGGCATAGGCCTGGTTCCGTTCAGCCCGCTCGGCAAGGGCTTCCTCACGGGCACCGTCAGCGCGACGACCGAGTTCGCCGCGGGCGACATCCGCACCACCATCCCCCGGTTCACCGCACAGGCCCGCCAGGCCAATCAGGACGTCGTCGACCTGGTCCGTCAGATCGCCGAGGCCAAGGCCGCCAGTCCCGCTCAGATCGCACTCGCCTGGCTGCTCGCCAAGGCGCCGTGGATCTCCCCCATCCCCGGCACCCGGCGGCTGGAGCGGCTCGAGGAGAACCTCGGGGCCGCCGACCTCACCCTGACAGCGGACGACGTCCAGGCGCTGGACGACGCCTCAGCCCGCATCGAGGTGCAGGGCAACCGCTACAACGAGCAGATGCAGAGCATGATCGACCGCTGACCCGCGCCGTTCCTGCTGCTCTCCCGCTCCGCAGGAAATGCGTGGATCGATCTGGCGACGCGTCGCTAGGTTCTGCCCATGGTGAGCAGCGAGGTGTGGGACGAGGCGACCGCGGCCCGCTACGACGAGGAGGCGGCGAGGGAGTTCTCCGACGACGTCCTGCTGCCCACGGTCGATTTCCTCGCCCGTCTGGCCGGGCCGGGACCTGCGCTCGAGTTCGCCATCGGCACCGGCCGGGTGGGCATTCCGCTCCTGCAGCGCGGCATCCCCGTGACCGGGATCGAGTTGTCCGAACCCATGGCTGCCCGACTGCGGGCGAAGGTCGGCCGCGACGCACTCCCGGTGGTCGTGGGCGACATGGCCACCACCACGGTGCCCGGCAGGTTCAGCCTCGTCTACCTGGTCTGGAACAGCATCTCCAACCTGCGCACGCAGGAGGAGCAGGTCGAGTGCTTCCGCAACGCCGCCCGCCACCTCGCCCCCGGCGGCCGATTCGTGATCGAACTCTGGGTTCCGCCGCTGCGCCGGTTGCCCCCGGGGCAGCTGGCCGTTCCCTTCGACGTCTCCGACGGCCATCTCGGGTTCGACACCTACGACGTCGTCACCCAGCAGTGCACCTCGCATCATTACCGGCGCGAGGCCGACGGCACCGTCAGGCATGACGCCGGGAACTTCCGCTACATCTGGCCGGCGGAGTGCGACCTGATGGCGCAGCTGGCCGGCATGGCCCTGGAGGATCGCGCGCAGGACTGGCATCGAACGCCGTCCACCGCGGAGAGCGAGAGCCACATCTCCGTGTGGCGCCTGGGCCCGTGAGGCCGTCGACCGTCAGCTGACGTGGAGCCGGGCGGCCTCGGTCAGCCGGCGGGCGACCTCGGACCGCAGCGCCGGCGGCTCGAGGACCTCGACGTCGGGCGCGAGGGAGAGCAGCTCCACGATCGCCGCCTCGTCGGACGTGACCCGGAACGTCGCCTCCTGCCAGCCCTGCGCATCCGGCGGCCGGGAGCGATTCATGCGCAACGGCTGCAGCAGGTGCAGCGCGCCGGCCCGCCGTCTGCCCTCGGGCGAGATGCGGATCCTCGCCCGACGGGGCCGCCCTGTAGGTCGCGTCGACGTCTGGCCAGGTTGTGCGAGCAGACCGAGTGCGGGCGGCGGCGGATCGATCCGGTAGCCGTCGATCAGCTGGAACCCGCCGCCCGGACCACGGGTGGCGTACACCGGGACCCCGGCGCCGGAGAGGGCCTCGAGGTCGCGAAGCACCGTGCGCTCACTGACCTCGAGCTCGCGCGCGAGGTGGGAGGCCGTCGTCCGGCCACGCTGCTGCAGGGTGAGCACGATCGAGAGCAGGCGGGCGGCACGCATGCCCACAGTCTCGAACAGCCGAGAATTCATGACAAGAGATGTCAGTCTTCCTGCTCTAGCCTCGCACCCACCGTTCGTCCACCGGCGCGAGGAGCAGAGATGACCCAGGTCGAGGTTGCAGGCACGGGTGTGCGCGAGGATCCGTGGCTCCTCACCACACCCCCGGGGAAGTCGGCGTTCGAGGCCTATCGCGATCCCGAGGCCACCCCGCCCGCCCTGGTGGTGCAGGTCGGCACCACCGAGCTGCGCTACCACCTGAGCTGCATCGAGGACCTGCACGCCATGCTCGCCGGCCGCGGCGACTGGATGCCGCTGGGCAACGCGGACGAGCAGAAGCCGGCCGCGGACGACACCGTGGAGGCCTGGGGACGCGACCCGGGCAACCCCGTCGGCGGTTGGTACGGACTGAAGAAGGGCCTCCGCGGGCGCTTCGGCAACTACGTGCCGCCGGTGCTCGAGGTGCTGGGCCTGGCCCACGTGGAGCACAACGCCCGCAACAACCGGATGCGCGCGCGCTGACTCCCCCCGGCGCGGCCCCGCCAAGTTCGAAGATCACCCCGATCTCACGGCGACTACGAGGGTAGGGGTGAGTCGCTTGCGGGTCAGAGGCGCAGCGGCTTCATGGGGCTGCCGATCAGGCTCGGGTCGTTGCGCCAGTCCACCCCGGGCACGTCGATGTAGAGCTCGATCTCGTTGCCGTCAGGGTCGGCGATGTAGAGACTGTGTGTGACGTGGTGGTCGGTCATCCCGAGCACGCGGACGCCGTTCTCCCGCACCACCTGGAGCGCCTCGCGCAGCTCGTCGTCGCTGTCCCCGACCTTCAGCCCGAAGTGGTACATGCCCAACCGACGGCCGTGCGGCAGCGGGGCGGCCTCCGGCCCGACCTGGATCAGCAGCAGTTCATGATGCGTGCGTTCAGACGTTGTGGAGAACGCCGCCGCCTGGAAGGAGGGGCCCTCGGCGTCGCTGATCGGGAGTGGGATGAACCCCAGCACGTCCCGGTAGAACGGCTGGCTGACCGCCAGGTCGCGCACGTACAGCACGACATGGCCGAGCTCCTTGACTTCCATGACACGTCATGATGCCGCGAGCCGATCGCGAGCACATCTCGATCGCGGGTAACCGAATAGCCCGGCGTGCGGTCCCCGGTGAAGCGCAGCGAGGCAGCCGCCGGCCCGGACCACTCTGCGTGAACGTTCCCTCATGAGCCGGTCATGAGCGCGCGATCCTGACCTCACATCCTCTGCTCATGACTGCACTCACGATGACCCCCGCTGGTGGTCCCTTCGACACGATCACCGGCATTCCTCTGCATCCCCTGGTGGTCCACGCTGCATCGGTCCTACTGCCGCTGTCGGTGCTGGGCCTGCTCGTCGCCGTCCTCCTCCCCCGCACCCGGCCCCGGCTGGCCGGGCTGTCCGTCCTCGGCCTCACGGCCGGCGCCGTCGCGGCGTGGATCGCCGAGGAGTCCGGGGAGGCGCTGGCCGCCACGACCGGAGCACCACTGAACCACGCCCGCTACGGCGAACTGGTCCCGATCTTCGCCGTCCTGACGGTGATCGCCGCCGTGGCGTGGTGGCGGATCCAACGCAGTCCCGGTGTGCCGGCACTCCCGCGTTGGGCTCCACGAGCCGCCGCAGCGGGAGCCTGCCTGCTCGCAGTGACCACCACCTGGGTGACGGTGCTCGCCGGACACAGCGGGGCCGTGGCGGTGTGGGCCTCCGAGTCGACGACAGCGACGACAGCGACGACAGCGACAGCGGCGGGCAGGCCCGCCCCGCAGGCATCGCCGTCAGCCTCGGGCTCCGCCCCTGCGAGCGGCGGGTACACGCTGGCCGAGGTCGCCAGGCACAACACCCAGGCCGACTGCTGGTCCGTCGTCGACGGGTTGGTCTACCGGCTCACCGAGTGGATCGCCCAGCACCCCGGCGGTGCCGCCACCATCGTCGGCATGTGTGGCGGCGACGCCTCCGGCGCCTTCCGCGGCAAGCACGCCACCGCCCCCGGCCCGGCGACCGCCCTCGCCCGCTACGCGATCGGCGACCTCGCCGCGCGGGGCTCCGCGGCCGCTGCCGGCACGGCACCGGGCCCCGCAGCGGGCGCCCAGGCGAGCGCCACGGCAAGCGCGGCACCTCCGGTTCCCACCACCAGGTACACCCTGGCCGAGGTCAGCCCGCACTCCTCCGCCACGAGCTGCTGGTCGATCGTGAACGGGACCGTCTACGACCTGACCCCGTGGATCACCCGGCACCCCGGCGGCGCGGAGGGAATCCTCGAGATGTGCGGAACGAACGGAGCCGGCGCGTTCTTCGAGCAGCATTCCGGCGACGCCGATGCCGCCACCGTGCTGGCCGGCTACCGGATCGGCGTCCTGGGTTGACCCGGCCCCAGGCCAGCTTCAGCCGTCCGGCTCGATCCACCGGTACCCCACACCGCGCACCGTCTCGAGCCGACCCATCCCGAGCTTGCGCCGCAGATGGAGCACATAAGCGTCGACCACGTTCGAGTTCGGGTCGGCGTCGTAGCCCCAGACCCGGCTGAGCAGCTGCTCCCGCGTGAGCACGAGGCCCTGGTTGCGCAGGAAGACCTCGAGCAGGGCGAACTCCCGCGCCGACAGCTCGACCGGTGCTCCGTCGACCACGACGCGACGCGAGGGCAGATCGAGCGCCACCGAGCCGCTGCGCAGCACGCTCACCTCCGGCACGGCGGACGCCGAGCGCAGCCTCAGCCGGATCCGCGCCAGCAGCTCCTCGAAGCGGAACGGCTTGGAGATGTAGTCGTCCGCCCCGCCGTCCAGCCCGGCCACCGTGTCGGTGACCGAGTCCCGCGCGGTGAGGATGACGACGGGGATCGGGTTGTCCGCCTCGCGCAGCCGGCGCAGCACCGCGAATCCGTCGAGCTGGGGCAGCCCGATGTCCAGGACCAGCAGATCGTGCTCCCCGGTGGAGGCCAGGTCCCAGGCCGCCACGCCGTCGGTGACCACGGTGACGGTGTAGCCGCTGGACCGCAGGCCACGGGCGATGAACGAGGCCACCCTCGGCTCGTCCTCGGCGATCAGGATCCTCATCGGTTCCTCCGGCCTGTCACTCGGATCCCGCGGGGATCTCGACGAAGAACGTGGCTCCGTTGCCCGGAAGGCTCTCCACCCACACCCTGCCCCCGTGAGCCTGGGCGATCGCGGCGACGATGGCCAGGCCCAGGCCCGAACCGGACCCCGGCCCCGCCAGCCCGGCCGGCCCTCGAGCGAAGCGCTCGAAGATCCGTTGCGCATCACCCGGGTCCACTCCCGGGCCGCGGTCACGGACCCACATCCACACCGCCTCACCCGCGCTCGCCGTCCGGCAACCAAGGGTGATCTCGTCGCCGGCGACGGTGTGCTCGACGGCGTTGGCGGCCAGTTGCAGCAGCGCCTGGGTGAGGCGCTGCCGATCCCCGGACACGGTGACCTGCCCGGAGGGCTCGAGGACCCAGCTCCGGGCGCCCAGGACGACGGCTTTGCCGATCACATCCTCGAGCAGTGCGGCGACATCGATCCGTTCCCTGCGCAGGAAGCCCGGGTGCCCCGACTTCGTCAGCAGGGTGAGGTCCTGGACCAGACGCGTCATCCGATCCACCTCGTCGATCACCAGATCGCGGATCTCCACCACGTCGACCGGGTCCAGCGGCTCCATCTGCTCCAGGTGCCCCCGGATGATCGTCAGCGGGGTCCTCAGTTCATGACCGGCGTCGTCGAGGAAGTCCTGCTGCCCCTGGAAGGCGGACTCCAGACGGTCGAGCATCTCGTTGACCGTGCGGGTCAACTCGGAGACGTCGTCGTCGCCCCGCACGGGGATGCGCCGCGTCAGGTCGCTGCGGTTGATGCCCTGAGCCGTCGTCCGCAGGCTCCGCAGCGGGCTCAGCAGGCGTCCGGAGACAGCCCTGCCGACCAGGGCCACGATCAGGAGCGTGACGATCATGCCCGCCAGGTACAGCTGGATCGCTTCGGCAGTCTGGCGGCGGTGCGGTTCGAGCACGTAGGCGATGACGTAGGTGCCGACCTGAGGGGTGTCCGCGAAGCGCACCTGCACGGCCGCATAGCGGATAGGCCCGGACGACGTGGGCATGGTGTCGAGCCGCACCGGCGCATCCACCGGCAGCCGCCGCACCTCCGCCACGAGCGCGGTTTCGCGCTCCAGGGCGATCGGGCGCTCACCCGACGGGACGAACCGGGGGACGCCGTCGATGAGGGCTAGGTAGGTCTCGTCGGCCTCGGGAGCCTGGCGCTGCACCGTGATCTCCAGCAGCTCCTCCAGACCGGCGAACCGGGGCTGGCGAGGGGTCGGACCCTGGCTGGCCAACGTCCGGAACTGGGCGACATCTGCCTCGATCGCCGCATCGATGCGCTGCATCGAGCGCGTCCACTGCGTGAGCAGGACCAGGGTGCCGGAGACGGTCATCCCCAACAGAGCCACCCCGATCACGGTCGCCAGGACCCGGTTCTGCACGGTGACGGGGACCAGACGGCGGGTGCCTGCCGCGATCCGACGCGGGACGGCCCGACCCATGGTCACGGCGGTCTGCGGAGCACCACGCAGGCCGGAGGGACTGGGCGGTGCCTCAGCTCGGGTCATCGTGGTCCCGCGGGCTCGGACTCGTCGTCGTCGTCGGTATCCACCGGCTGCGCGGGCGCCGGCTGAACGGTCTGAAGCCCTGGCGGAGAGGTGGGGCCTCCCGAGCCGGCCGCCGTCGGCAGCGGGGTCGCTCGCTCCAGCAGCACCACGCCGGGGCCGAGCGGGCGCTCATCGGTGGTCGCCCGTACTGCGAGCGCGACGGCCGCCGCGCCCATCATCAGCAGAACGGCAGCGACCCACAGAATGCCGCGCGAGACCATGACCCAATGTCTCCCGACCCGGGTACGGCCAGGTGAACCCAACATGAGAGTCCTCTCACACAGTGTTCCGTTCCGCACTGGCATGGATCACGCAGCCCGGGCCGAACGATGAGCGGTCACTTCTCGGGCTACACGCGAGGCGCGTTGCCGGAGAACTGACCACTTTGCCGGAAGGGTGCGGAAGGGTGCCGGGAGGGTGCGGGAGGGGTACGAGGGACGATGGCCCCCGAACGCCCCGAGGGCGCCTGACTAGCGTGGATGACGTGACCCACACACCGACCGCGCACAGTCTCCGGCAGCGCTCGGCGGTGGAGGCCTATCAGGCTCTCGGACCTTCACCGAGCGAGAAGGCGCTGCTGGTGGTGCACTGCGCAGACGCTCATCATGTCGCCGCCGTCTACGACACCCCTTCCGGGCCGATCTACGTGAGCATCCCGCGCGCCCACAGCCACGGAGCCCGCGACCGGCACGACGCCGCGCACCACGGCGGCCATCGCGACGAGCCCTGGCTCGACTTGCTCCGCCCGGGCGACGGCGTCGACCTCGACGACCCGCTGCCCGCCGGGTGCGAGTGCGGCGGCCGTTCCCTGTCCCGCGCGCTCCTGCTCCAGGCGATCGACGCCGGCGAGCGGCGCCTGGTGATCGACTAGCCGAACTCCCCAAGGATTCAGCCGTGGACGACGTCGCGATCCGCACCTCGGGCCTGACCAAGCGCTTCGGCTCGGTGCTCGCCCTCGACCAGCTCGATCTCGAGGTCGCGCCCGGTGAGGTGTTCGGCTTCCTCGGGCCGAACGGCGCCGGGAAGTCCACGACCATTCGGTTGCTGCTCGACCTGATCCACCCCACCAGCGGCGCCGCCTGGATCATGGGCGTGCCGTGCACCGACGTGGAGGCGGTCCACCGGCGGGTGGCCTACGTGCCGGGCGACGTCGCCCTCTGGCCGCAGCTGACCGGGGCCGAGATCCTCGCCTTCCTCGGAAACCTCTGCGGCAGCGTCGATGTCGCCTTCCGGGAGGAGCTGGTGGAGCGGCTGCAGCTCGACCCGAGCCTGCGGGCGCGCACCTACTCCAAGGGCAACCGGCAGAAGGTGGCCCTGGTCGCCGCGTTCATGACCCGGGCCGACGTGCTGCTCCTGGACGAACCGACTGCCGGGCTGGACCCGTTGATGGAGGCCGAGTTCCAGGCCCTGGCCCGTGAGGCGAGCGCCCGGGGCCAGACCGTCTTCCTCTCCTCGCACCTGCTCGACGAGGTGGAGGACATCTGCGGCCGGGTGGCCATCCTGCGGGGCGGCCGGCTGATCGAGGTGGCCACCCTGGACGAGCTGCGCCGGATCGGGGCCACCGTCATCGAGGCGACGATCAACGGCCCGATGCCGGAGCTGACCGGGGTGGCCGGGGTCGAGAGCGTGCAGATCCTCGGAGACGTTCTGCGGCTCACCGTCCAGGGCCCTCCGCAGGCCGTGCTCGCCGCGCTCTCCCGCGCGAACGTCGTCCGACTGCGCAGCCAGGAGCCGAGCCTCGAGGAGATCTTCGTGACCTACTACGAGGCCTCCCCGGCACAGCGACAGGCCGTGCAGGCGGCTCACGAGCGATAGGAGCCGGTGGGTTCGATGCGCACGGTGTTCGCCCTCGTCGTCCGGCTGATCCGCCGCGGCACCGCCGTCCTGGCCGTCCTCCTCGGCGCCTACTTCGCACTGCGGGTGGCGCAGTACCTGGCGGCCTACCCGGACGCCGCGTCGCGGGCCCGACTGATGCAGTTCGACACCCCGGCGGTGCGGATGCTGCAGGGGGCTCCGCGCGCGGTCGACACCCCGGGCGGGTTCACCGTCTGGGACGGCGGGTACATCGCTCAGGCGGTGACCGGGGTCTGGGCGATCCTGCTCACCACCCGGCTGCTGCGGGGCGAGGAGGAGTCGGGGCGGAACGAACTGGTCCTCGCCGGGCCGGTGCGGCCCGGGCGGGTGGTGGCCACGGTGCTGGCCGTGGTCGGGCTGGCCTGTCTGCTCCTCGGCGTGGTCACGGCCGTCTCACTCGCCCTGTCCCGCACTGGCACCACCGACTCGGTCCTCTACGGCGCAGCGCTGGCCGGCTTCACCGCGACCTGCGCCGGCATCGCCGCCATCGCCGCCCAGATCCATGCCGAGCGGCGTCGCGCCGTCCAGCTCGCCTCGTCGGTGTTCGCCGCGATGTATCTGATCCGGGTCGCCGCCTCGAGCACGGACGAGCGCGCCTGGCTCGGCTGGGCGACACCGTTCGGCTGGGTCGACCAGCTCCATGTCTACGCCGGCGCGCGCTGGTACCCCCTGATCCCGCTGCTGGTCGCCCCGGTCCTGCTCGGAGCAGCGGCGGTGGTGCTGCGCACCCGCCGGGACGAGGGCGCCGGCACCGTCGCGGCCGAGGAGCACACGAGGGCAGACCTGCGCTGGCTGGGCAGCCCGATGGCTCTGGCCTGGCGGGGCAGCCGCGGTGTGCTGGCCGGCTGGGCGATCGGGCTCGGCAGCTACGCGTTCCTGATCGGGGTGCTGCTGCAGTCGATGGTCGACTTCCTGAGCGACGACTCCGCCACCCAGCGCACCCTGGCCCAGATCGGCATGGACATGACCCACCCGGACGGGTTCGTCGCGGCGATGGCGACCATGATGGGCATCGGCTTTGCGTTGTACGCCTGCTGGCGGATGGGTTCCGCCCGCGCCGAGGAGGACTCCGCCCGGGTGGAGAACATCCTGGTCCGCCCGGTGCCGCGCAGCCGCTGGCTGGGCGGGCAGATCGTGCTCACGATGGCCTGCACCACTGCCCTGGCCACCTTCTGCGGGGTGGCGATCTGGGCCGGCGCCCGGCTGACCGGTGCCGAGGTGGGCCTGGTCCATGCTCTACAGTCGATGCTCAACACCCTGCCCGCGGCGGCGGTCTGCGGCGGCCTGGCGGTCGCCCTGTTCGGGCTCTTGCCGAGGCTGACGGTGGCTGGTTCGGCCGGCGCCACGGTGATCGTGGTCATCGTCCAGATGATCGGGCCCCCACTGGGCTGGCCCGGCTGGGTGGTCGACCTCTCCCCCTTCCACCACCTGGCGATGGTGCCTGCGCAGGCGTTCGCGTTCACCCCAGCTCTGGTGCTGCTGGCCGTGGCGGCGCTACTGAGCCTCACCGGCCTGCGGTCGTTCGCGCACCGGGACCTGGTCGGGGCCTGATCCTCACCCGTTCCGACCACGGCCAACCATGAGCGATGATGGGATGGGTGACGCGCGCCGTGCGCTCGCCTGGTGAGGGGTGACATGCGCGTGTGGCACAGACCGGTGGTCTCCCGGTCGTTCAAGGTCCTGGCCATCGTGGTTGCGGTGGCCGTTCCTGTGCTCACCCTCCCCCGGCTGCCCGCGCTCGACCTGTGGCCCGCCCTCGCCGGGCTGCTGGTGTGGTCGGTGGGCAAGTACCTGTTGTGCCCCCTGCGCTGGCACGGGCTGTCCGACAGCGGCCGCGGCACCGGCTGGCACGTGGGCGCCTACGCCGAGTCGGAGCTGCTGGGCCTGCTCACCCCCGGGCACGTCGGCGCCGACCTCTGGCGGATCAAGCGGCTGGCCGGGGTCGGGATGGCCCGCGGCTCCGCTGCCGCCGAGGTGACCCTGGACCGGCTGGTCGGCGCGATCGGCCTGGCCCTCTTCGTCGGTCTGGCCGGAGCGGCTCTCCCTGTCCGCCTTGTGCTCGGCGTCCTCGGACTGACCGCGGTGCTCGGTGCGGCGATGCTCCTGGTCCGCCGGGTGCGACCGCACTGGATCCCGCGGCGGGAGTGGCCGACGCCCGGCCGGATGGCCCGCGGCCTTGTGCTCTCGGTGGCCTATCAGGCCTCGATCATCGCGTTGCTGTTCGGCGCCCTGCTCGCCACCGGGCACACCACGAACCCGCTCGCGGTGCTGGCGGCGTTCGGGGCCAGCCAGCTCGCCGGCGTCGTGCCCGGCCCACACGGCGCCAGCCCCCGGGACGCCGCCCTGGCCCTCGCCCTGGTCGGGTTCGGCGTGCCATGGACGGCCGCGCTCGGCGCCGTGGCGCTCAAGGCGCTGCTCGCCTGGGCCCCTGCGCTGCTGCTCGGCGGCGGCGCCCTGCTGCTGGCCGGTCGCTGGCACGAGGTCGCCGCCGTTCGCCGCAGCAGCAACGCCTGATCCAGGCACGGGCCCGGGCCCGACCGCGGCACGGGCCGAAGGTCGCCTGGCCCGGGCGTTCCGACCGCGAGACGATGGGCCGGTCAACCGGGGTGAAGAGAGATGCCAGCTGTGCTCAGCCACCCGTTGCACGCCGTCGATGCCGGCGCGCGGTGGATCCTGACCCAAGTCGCCATGGTGACGGCCGCCGTCTTCGTCTACTTCCGGGTGCGCGGGCTGACCGCCGGGACGCCGGAGATCGCCCAGACCCACGCGCGGCAGCTGATGGACCTCGAACGCGCGACGGGACTCGATGTCGAGGCCGGGTTGCAGCAGGTGCTGCTGGGCTGGGACTGGCTGGTCGCGCCGGCCAACTGGGTCTACATCTACGGCCACTGGCCGGTGATCGTGCCCACCCTGGTCTGGCTGGCCGCCCGGCACCGGGATCGGTTCGTCCGGCTGCGGGACGCGATGATGATCTCGGGTGGGATCGGGCTGTTCATCTTCGCCCTCTACCCGGTCGCACCGCCCCGGCTGGCCGCCCTGGGCATCGTCGACACCGTGAGCGAGCAGTCGCTGGCCTACCGGGTGCTGCAGCCGCCCGCCTTCGTCAACCAGTACGCCGCGATGCCCAGCCTGCACGCCGGCTGGGACCTGCTGGTCGGCCTGGCCATCGCCGGCGCCGCCGGCTCACTGTGGCTGCGCGTGGCCGGATACCTGCTCCCGGTCCTGATGGTGGCTGCGGTGATCCTCACCGGCAACCACTACCTGGTGGACGTCGTAGCCGGGCTGGCGCTGGCCCTGATCGGCCTGTGGGCGGCGGATGCACTCGACCGCCGTCGCCCGGGGCACACGCGGCCACCGGTCCCGACGTCCGGGAGAGCGCGATGACACTGCTGGCGGTGGCCCACCGCGCCGGCAACTCGATGGCCGGCCTGCACTCGGCGGTCGCGCTGGGCGCGGACGTGATCGAGGCCGACGTGCACAGCTACCGGGGCCGGCTCGAGGTCCGGCACCTGAAGACCCTGGGTCCCCTGCCGTGGCTGTGGGACCGCTGGGAGCTGCACCCGGCGTCGGCCCCCCGGACCGGTCTGCACGACCTGCTCCAGGCCGCGGATCGCGGAGCGACGTTCATGCTCGACCTCAAGGGGCGACGGACAGCGGTGGGCGACCGCGTGGCCCGCAGCCTGCACGAGTACGCCCCCGGGCGCCCCGTGCTGATCTGTTCGCGGTACTGGCCGGCGCTCCGGCCGTTCGAGCGGCTGCCGTGGGTGCACACCGTGCTCTCGGCGCGGAATCGCAGCGAACTCCTCCTGCTGAGCCGACGCCTGCGATCCCAGCCCCGGACGTACGGGGTCTCGGTGCACCGTTCGCTGCTCACCCCTGCCGTTGCTGCCGCGCTGCACGAACGGGTCGAACTGGTGATGACCTGGCCGGTGAACGACCTCGCGGCACTCGGTGAGGTCTCGGCGCTCGCCGCGACCGGCCGGATCGGAGTGATCAGTGACGCGGACGACGTCCTGCGACGCGTCCTGAGGTTCGATGTCGAGAAAGGCGGGATGGTGCCATGACCGGCGATCAGGCCATCCACGAAGAGACCTACCAGCCCCAGCCCGTGGCGGTGGTGGACGCCACCCTACCGGTGGCCGCGATCGGCCCCTGGCTGGCGGAGGCGTTCGGCGGGGTGGCCACAACCGTTGCCGCCCAAGGCCTTGCCCTGACCGGGCCGCCCTTCGCCCGGTACCGGCAGGAGGGTGAGGGCCGCTTCACGGTGGAGGCGGGCTTCCCGGTCGGCACCACGATCTCGGCCGCCGGGCCGGTGCGACCGGGCGAGCTGCCCGGTGGGAGCGTGGCGGTGACGATGCACATCGGCCCCTACGAGGCGATGGAGCCGGTCTATGCCGCCGTCCTCGCCTGGATCGGTGACCACGGCGGCACACCCTCCGGCGCCCCGTGGGAGGTCTACCTCAGCGACCCCGAGACCCAGCCGGATCCGATGACGTGGCAGACCCGGATCGTGCAGCCGTACCAGCCGGCGTGACCCGACGCAGGAACAGCCCCATCGCGACGGCGTCCACGACGGCGACGACCACGAACAGGTAGACGCCGGCCATCGAGGCCACCGCCGAGTTCGGGTCGGCGTGGGTGCCGAACCACTGGTCGGTCGCCACCCCGATGCCCTCGATCAGCCACAGGCCGAGCAGCCCGCCGGAGATCAGGTAGCCCCACGGCGCGCGCCGCCACAACCAGAGTGCCCCCAGCCCGGCCAGCGGCAGCCAGAAGGCCAGGTCCTGGATGTAGATCGGGTTGGTGGTCAGACCGGTGCCGTCGAGGAAAGAGGGAGGGCCGTCGGAGCCCATACCGAGGGCGACCTGACGCAGCCAGACCAGGGCGTTGCCCCCCGCGATCACCCAGATGAAGACGGCGATCCCCCGGGCCGGCGCGTCGCTCAACTGTGCGGCCACCCCGCGGACGGCGACGCGCACCAACAGCGCGATGGTGCCGGCCAGGCTCAGCCCGAGCATGCCCACGTAGAGCAGGAACAGCTGGTTGAACGGAGTGCCGAACAGCAGCAGCAGCGCGTTGTACAGCAGATAGGCCAGGGCGCCCAGCCAGGCGAACAGCCCACGCACCGAGCCGTGCCGGGCGAACCACATGCCCGCCAGCATCGTCGGCACCGCGACGACGAGCATCACCAGAGCGGTGCCCCGCGCCGAGCCGTTCGCGGCGGCCGGCCCGCGCAGCACGCCGTCCACGAAGAAGGTGGCTGCGGCCCCGATCACGGTGACCAGGGCCAGCGCGATGCCGAGCAGGTATGGCGCCCCGGTGGTGCCGCCCTCCGACGGGGGATCGGTGACGAGGAGTCGGTCGGTGGCGGTGCCGGTGGTCATGGCAGGTTCCCTCGATGGGTGGTCGGAGGCCGCCCGCGGCGGCCACACCCACCTGCAACGTATGCCGCATATCCGGCAGGCGGCAGGCCCATCGTCCCGCTCCACACGCCGCGTAAGGGGGTGCCAAACGAGGGCTATGGCCCGCGTTTGGCACCCCCTTGTGCCCATCGGGACGTCGGGCCCGGCGCGGCGAGGTCGGCGCGGGTGTACATCGGGAACTGCACGCGGTCACGGACCGGCCGTGCCCGCAGCCCTGGGGGGAGGCGGTAGCCATGCCGCAGATGTGCCTTCAACACGTCGCCCTGACCGTCACCGACATCGCCCGCAGCGGGCCGTGGTACGAGCGGCTGTTCGGGTTCACCAAGGTGGCCGAGTTCGACGAACCGGCCCCGATGCAGATCTACCTGACCCCGGACGGTCAGGCCCTGGACCTGCGCCAGCCCACGGACGTCGATCCCGCGCCGTTCACCGAGCGGCACGTCGGCCTCGACCACCTGGCCTTCGTGTGCGCCGACCAGGCCGAGCTGGACGCCTGGCAGCAGCGGCTGGCCGAGATGGGCGTGACCACCTCCGGCGTCGAGCAGTCTCCGTTCGGATCCCACCTCAACTTCCGCGACCCGGACGGCATCCCGCTGGAGTTCTACCTGCCCGCCGCGCAGTGACCGCTACCCGGCTACACGTCGCCCGTGCCTGCGCTCGGCCGACGACGCCCCTGCCCGGGCCGAGATCCCTTTCACGACAAGGCATCCGATCGCCGTGGTGAGCGGGATCGCCAGGATCAGCCCGACCGAGGCGACCAGGGAGCGGGCGATCTCCTCGGCGATCTCGCCGCTGGACAGCCATTGCCGCAGCGGGCGTGCATAGATCGTGCCCAGCATGACGGTGGGCAGTGCCGCGCCCACGTAGGCGAAGGCGATGGTGTACACCGTGGAGGCGAGGTGGTCACGCCCGATCTGCATCCCGCGGGAGAACAACTGCCTCCCCGGCACCCCGGGGGCGGCCTCGTGCAGCTCCCACACCGCCGACGCCTGGGTGATGGTCACGTCGTTCAACACGCCCAGCCCGGCGAGGATGATCCCGCAGGTGACCAGCCCGGTGAGGTCGTCGAAGGGGACCATCCGGTCCAGTTGGAGGTTCTCCTCACTGGTCAGGCCGTTGAGGTGGGCCGCGCCGGTCACCCACCAGGCCAGACCGGCCGAGGTCCAGACGCCGGCGACGGTGCCCAGGAACGCCGTGGTGGTCTTCCGCGAGACCCCGTGGGTGGAATAGAGGATCACGCTCATGATCGCGGTGGAGCCCACCGCGCCGACCAGGGTCGGGCTCTCCTCGTGGCGCAACGCGGGCAGCACGAAGACGGCGATCGTGACGTAGGCCAGCAACAGACCGACCAGGGACATCAGCCCGCGCCAGCGCGCCATCACCACCACCAGCAGGGCGAAGCACCCCGTGAGCAGCCCCAGCGGCACCTCGCGCGCGAAATCGACGAAGGCGTACAGCTCGGGCTGGCCCTCCACCGGCGGGTAGCGCGCCACCTGGAGTCGGTCCCCGGCCACCACCCCGGAGCGCACCGTCTCCGGGGAGAGCCCGAAACTGATCGTCGTTCCCGACGCCGGGCCGGTGGTCAACACCGCGTCCACGGTGGTGCACTGCACGGACTCGGGGATGCTGCCGTCCGGCTGCCGGTCGACGCTGCTGCCCTCACAGGTCTTCACCCGGGTGCCGCTCACCCGGGCCTGCTCGAAGGTGACCCCGGCGTAGGCGGTCTGCGCGGCGGGTACCTCGGGCAGCTCACCCCGCGGCCACAGGAGCGCCATCGCCAGTGCCGTGGCCGCCAGGATGGGCACCACGATCGCGGTCAGGACTATCCGGATCCGGCGGGCGTCGGCCGGGTCCTCGACCAGGGCGGACGCCGTGTGTTCCCGGCCGTGGCCGTGGACGTGGCTGTGGCCGGGGATCATTCGGCGACGCCCGACCGGTCGGCCGCCACCCCGGCCAGCGCACCGGCCAGCCGCTGCACCCGGTGGGCCACGTCCGCATAGGCCGCGGCGAAGGCGTCGTCGGTGTCCAGGCGTACCGGGTCCGGCACCGCCCAGTGCAGCCAGCCGCGCCGTCGCCCCTCGGGTCGGGTGGCCACCAATTCCTCATGGGCGTTGTCGCACACGGCCACGATCAGGTCGCCCAGGCCCAGCGACTCATCGATCGGCCGGGGTCGCGCCCGGGCGAGGTCCAGCCCGTGCCGTCGGGCCACCGCGACCGTGCGGGGGTGCACCCGCTCGGCGGGATGGGTGCCGGCGGAGGCGGCCGGGAGGGTGCTGACCCGCGACCACACCGCCGCCGCCAGTTGCGAGCGCGCCGAGTTGTGGGTGCAGACGAAGACCACCCGAGCGGGGTCCTCTGTGTCGTCGAGGCCGGGACGACCGCCGGAAGGACTGCCCAACAGGTCAGCGACCGCGGGGTCACCCCAGCGCAGCTGCACGTACGACCGTCGCCGATCCCCCTCGGACCGTACCCGGCGGATCAGCCGGGCCCCTTCGAGCACCTTCAGGTGGTGGGCCAGCAGGTTGGTCGGCAGCGCGACCGCGGCGCCCAGCTCCCCCGGCGAGGCATCCCCCAGCGTCAGCTGATCGACGATGGCCAGCCGCACAGGTTCACCGAGCGCCGCGTGCATGCGGGCACGGTTCTCGATCGACCCGTCGGACATCTTGCCTCCACCTATATTGAGTCAAGTATGGTCGAGCTATGTCGGATGTCCACACCGCCACTCCGCCGCTGAGCCGGCGACTGCTGGCCGAGGCCGTCGGCACCGGCCTGCTGGTCACCGTCGTCGTCGGCTCGGGGATCGCTGCGCATCAACTCTCCCCCGGCGACACCGGGCTGCAGCTGCTGGAGAACAGCATCGCCACCGCCTTCGGTCTGACGGTACTGATCCTGCAGTTCGGTCCGGTCTCCGGCGCCCATTTCAACCCTGTGGTCTCACTGATGGACTGGGCGCTCGGCCACCGCAGCGGGCACGGCCTGGAACTCGGCGACGTCGCCGCCTACAGCGTGGCCCAGACCGTCGGCGGCGCGGCCGGCGCCGTGCTGGCCAACGCCATGTACTCCCTCGCCCCGCTGCAGATCTCCACCCACGAACGGGTCACCGGCGGGGTCCTGCTGGGCGAGGTGGTGGCCACCGCCGGGCTGATCGGCATCATCTTCGCCCTGGCCCGTTCCGGCCGGGCCCCGTTGAGCGCCGCCGTGGTCGGCGCCTACATCGGCGCGGCGTACTGGTACACCTCCTCGACCAGCTTCGCCAATCCCGCCGTCACCGTCGGCCGTATCTTCTCCGACACCTTCGCCGGGATCGCTCCGTCCTCGGTACTGCCCTTCATCGCGGCCCAGGTGGTCGGCGCCGGCCTGGGTGCGGCGCTCGTCCGCACCCTCTACCCGGACGTCGGCCTGGCCACCGACGATGTTGTCGTCGGTCACATCGACACCCGATCCCGCCCCTGACCACGCAGCCCCTCCGTTCCCGCAGAAAGGGTTCCCCATGGCAACCACGTCCCCCGACGGCACGCCGTCCGTCCTGTTCGTCTGCATCCACAACGCCGGCCGCTCGCAGATGGCCGCCGGGTGGCTGGCCGCCCTGGCCGGCGACGCGATCGAGGTGCGATCGGCCGGCACCGCGCCGGCCGATCAGGTGAACCCCGCTGCAGTGGAGGCGATGCGCGAGGTCGGCATCGACATCACCTCCGCCACCCCGAAGGTGCTCACCGGTGAGGCCGTGCAGCTCAGCGACGTCGTGATCACCATGGGCTGCGGCGACACCTGCCCCTACTACCCCGGCACGCGCTACCTGGACTGGCCGCTGGACGACCCGGCCGGTCAGGGCCTCGAAGCCGTGCGCCCGATCCGCGATGCGATCAAGGCCAAGGTCGAAGCGCTGATCACCGAATTGCTGCGCGACCGCGCCTCCGCCTGATCCGGAGATGGAGTGGACCATGAGCGGCGGCGTCCGCGACGTGATCATCATCGGCTCGGGGCCGGCCGGCTACCCCGCAGCCCGACCCGAAGCTGACCATCCGCTGGAACAGCCGGGTGGTCGACGTGCTCGGTGAGGCCAAGGTCACCGGGGTGGTCGTGGCGGACACCGTCACCGGCGCCCGCAGCACGCTCTAGGTGACCGGGATGTTCGTCGCCGTCGGGCACGACCCGCGCACCGAGCTGGTCGCCGGGCAACTCGACCTCGACCCGGAGGGGTACATCAGCGTCACCCACCCCACCACCCGGACCAGTCTGCCCGGGGTCTTCGCCTGCGGCGACGTCGTCGACCACACGTACCGACAGGCGATCACCGCCGCCGGAACCGGTTGCGCCGCAGCGTTGGACGCCGAACGGCACCTGGCCGCCACCACCCCTGCACTCCCTGCCGGCCCAGGACGTTGATCCCCGTGGGGAGCCCTGCCCACGGCACATAGTTCAAGAATGGCTGTATCGACGAGGCTCGAGCAGAGCCGCCGCGCAAGCCCGCCCCCGCCGGACGCAGCGACCCTTCTGACCGCCGTGGCGGACCCGACGCGGTTGGCCGTGCTGCACATCCTGGCCGGCGGCACGACCTGCGTCTGTGTCCTGCAGGAGAGCCTGCCACTCGCCGCCAACCTGCTCAGCTACCACCTCAAGGTGCTGCGCGAGGCCGGCCTGATCACCGGGGCCCGCCGCGGCCGATGGGTCGACTACTCCCTGGCCGAGGGCGCCGTCGAACGACTGCACGCGGCGCTTCCCACCCTCGATCCGAGGTAACGACGATGACCGCGCTGCGCGAGCGCGCCGGCGCGGGGCTGCACACCCCCGCCGGGCGCTGGCTGGCGCTCGCCGGGGCGGCCACGCTGTGGCTGACCGTCTACCGGGTGAACGGCTCGGCGTGGGACCTGCTGCTCCACGACGTCCTCGGCCTGGACCCCACCACGCGCCTGACCGAGTCGGTGCGGTTCTTCTGCTACGACTCGGTGAAGATCGCTCTGCTGCTGATCGGGATCATCTTCGTGGTCACCGTGCTGCGCTCGTACATGAGTGTCGAACGCACCCGCGCCCTGCTCGGCGGACGCCGCGAGGGAGCCGGCAACGTGATGGCCGCCGGCCTGGGCGTGGTCACCCCGTTCTGCTCCTGCAGCGCCGTTCCGGCCTTCATCGGGTTCGTCGCCGCGGGGGTGCCGATCGGGGTGACGCTGAGCTTCCTGATCGCCTCACCGCTGGTCAACGAGATCGCCGTGGGCCTGCTGGCCAGCCTGTTCGGCTGGCGGATCGCCGCCCTCTACATCGCCGCCGGGCTGGCCGTGGCGATCATCGCCGGGTGGGTCCTCGGCCGGGTCGGCGCCCAGCGCTGGGTGGAGCCGTTCGTGTTCGAGACCCGGTTGCACGGGCAGATCCTGGACTCCAGCACGCACCTGAGCCTGGACGACCGGCTCACCCTCGGCGTCGAAGAGGTGCGCTCGATCCTGCGCAGGATCTGGCCCTATCTGGTGGTCGGCATCGGGCTGGGTGCGGTGATCCACGGCTGGGCCCCGGAGGAGCTGTTCGCCCGCTACGCCGGCGCCGGCTCGGCGTTCGGCGTCCCGGTGGCCGTGGCGATCGGGGTGCCGCTGTACTCCAACGCCGCCGGGATCATGCCGCTGGTGCAGGCCCTGTACGACAAGGGGCTGCCGATGGGCACCCTGCTCGCCTTCATGATGAGTGTGGTCGCCCTCTCCCTGCCCGAACTGATCCTGCTCCGCCGCGTGCTGAAACCCCCACTGCTGGCACTGTTCGTCACCGTGGTGGCCACCGGGATCATGGCCGTCGGCTACCTGTTCAACGCCGTCCTCGGCTGAGCGCGGCGCCCCCGGAAGGAACGACTGTGAAGATCAAGGTGCTCGGCCCCGGCTGCGCCAACTGCCAGAACCTGGAGAAGGCCACCCGGCAGGCGCTCACCGATCTCGGGCTGGAGGCCAGCGTCGAGAAGGTGACCGACTATGCCGAGATCGCCGGCTACGGCGTGATGTCGACGCCGGCCCTGGTGGTCGACGAGGTGGTGGTACTGGCCGGCCGGGTGCCGACGGCCCGCAAGGTCCGCGAACTGCTCACCGCCGCCGCCGCCGGTGGTTGAGAGGGCGCAGTAGCGGGATCGCCTGGCCGCCGGGCACGGCCCGGTTACCGTGACCTGATGCGCCTGGAGATCACCCGGGTTCGCCCTTGCCGTGCCCGCCGGCATGATGCAGGCCGACGTCGGACTGAACCGGATCCTGCACAACACCCAGTGGGTGGTCGGCCCACACGTGCACGTGGCGATCCTGGTCGACCTGACCATGACCCTGTACTCGGCGATCTACCTGCTGCTGCCGATGCTGACCAACGACGCGAAGCTGTACAGCCAGAAGCTGGCCACCTTCCACGTCTGGGCGCACCTGGTCGGCGGCATCGGCATGGGCGCGTTCATGGGCATGGCAGGCCCACAGGGCATGCTGCGCGGCACCATCTACACCGACGGCGAGTTCCTGCCCTACATGGTGCTGGCCGCGGTCAGCGGAGCGCTGCTGCTGCTCGCTCTGGGCGCCTTCCTGATCACCATCGTGATGACGGTCGGGCTCAAGGGCGCTCTGGGGATCTTCCAGCGCTCCGAGCTGGACCCGGACGACCTACTGCTGGAGCGACCGGAATAGATACCCCCTGGGGTATAGTTGAGCCAGCTGACCGACCCGATCCGCGAGGAGAAGCCCCATGTGTAGCCCCGCCGTCTGCCCCCGCTGCCGCAAGATCACATACTCCGGCTGCGGGATGCACGTCGACCAGGTCCTGGCCAGCGTGCCCGCCGACAAGCGCTGCACCTGCCGCTGACCTGGGGACCCGTCAGGGCCGCTGAGCGGCCACGTAGACTGCCGGCCGTCGCCGGATGAGAGGCACCACGCCGATGAAGGTCGTAGTTGTCGGAGGTGTGGCGGGCGGGATGAGTTTCGCCGCGCGCGCCCGCCGCCTGGCCGAGAACGCCGAGATCGTCGTCCTGGAGCGCGACCCCTACGTCTCCTACGCCAACTGCGGCCTGCCGTACTACCTGGCTGACGAGATCACCGAGCGCGACTCACTGCTGCTGCACACGCCGCAGTCACTGGCCTCCGCCCTGGCCCTCGACGTGCGCACCGGGCACGAGGTGCTCTCGGTGGACGCCGCCGCGCACCGGGTCCAGGTGCGCGAGCGGGCCACCGGCCGTGAGTACACGGAACCGTACGACACGCTGGTGCTCTCCACCGGGGCCGCACCGGTGATCCCCCCGCTGCCGGGCGTCGACTCTCCCTCCGTACGCGTGCTGCGCACCGTGATGGACGTCGACGCGCTGCGCGCCCTGGTGGACGGCGGCGCGCGGCGGGCGATCGTGGTCGGCGCCGGTTTCATCGGCCTGGAGACCGCGGAGGCGCTGCGCCACCGCGGGCTCGAGGTCACCCTGGTGGAGCTCGCCGACCAGGTGCTGCCGCCCCTGGACCCCGAGATGTCCCGCTCTGTGCAGCGCGGGCTGGCCAAGGGCCGGGTCGACGTCCGCCTCTCCACCTCCTTGACCGGAATCGTGCCCGGCGATCCGGCGGACGGCGAGGGAGCCGTCCGCGCCGAGCTCTCCGACGGTCAGAGCGTGCCGGCCGACCTGGTCCTGCTCGCCGTCGGCGTGCGCCCGGAGTCCTCGCTCGCCGCCCAGGCGGGCATCGAGGTCAACCCGCGCGGCGCCGTCCGGGTGGACGAGCACCTGCGCACCTCGGCCCCCGACGTGTACGCGGTCGGGGATGCGATCGAGGTGGTCGACGCCGTCACCGGACAGCCCGCCATGGTGCCGCTGGCGGGGCCGGCGAACCGGCAGGGGCGTGCCGTGGCCAACCACCTGTTCGGCCGTGCCGGCGGCCGGGTGCCGGTTCTCGGCACCGCCATCGTGCGGGTGTTCGACATCGTCGCGGCGACCACCGGGCGCAACCAGAAGGCGTTGCAGGCCGCAGGGATCGCGCACCACGCGGTGCACCTGCACCCCGGCCACCACGCCGGCTACTACCCGGGTGCCCGCACCATGCACCTGAAGCTGCTCTTCGCCCCGGACGGTCGGATCCTGGGCGCTCAGGCCACTGGGACCGAGGGCGTGGACAAGCGGATCGACGTGATCGCCACCGCGATCCGGGCCGGGCTGACCGTGCAGGACCTGGCCGAGCTGGAGCTGTCCTACGCGCCTCCGTTCGGCTCGGCCAAGGATCCGGTGAACATGGCCGGCTTCATGGCCTCGAACGTGCTGGACGGGCTGCTGCCGGTCTGGCACGGCACGGACCTCGAGGCCCTGGACGGTGACGCCGTGCTGCTCGACGCCCGCTCGGCCGGTGAGTACGCGCGTGGGCATCTGCCCGGGGCGCTCAACATCCCGCACACCGAGCTGCGGGCCAGGATCGCCGAGGTGCCGCACGGGCGCCCGGTGCGCGTGTACTGCGCCTCCGGCTTCCGCTCCTACTTGGCGCTGCGGGTGTTGGCGCAGAACGGGTTCGAGGACGTGCGCTCCCTGTCGGGCGGAATGACCACCCTGCGCCTGGAGCTGCCCGACCTCGTGCTGGAGCGCGGGGCACCGGTCACGGTCGGCTGACCTTCAGCCGCAGCACCGCACCGATCGACCGCGGGAGAAGCTACTCCGAACACCGGGCCCGGGCCGACGAGCAGGGTCGGTCAGTCCTCGCCGTCGACGACGCTACGGCCGGCGAAGAACTCCCAGTGCCACGACTCGGTGGGGCCGCTGCCACCGGGCTCGGCCCAGTCCGGGTTCTCCCAGCCGAAGCGCTGGGCGTTGGCCCGCAGCCAGCGGAAGGTTTCCGTGCCGGCCACCTTGGACCCGCCACAGAGGTCGATCGCCTCGCCGAGCCCGTGCCGACTCGAACCGGGCGCCGCTGCCAGGTAGCCCCGCAGAGCCTTCACCGTGTACTGCTCGGAGAGGGTGCGGTAGGAGTCGGTGATGCATAGATCCTTGCCGAAGGCCTGCTTGTAGGCCACGTTGAGCTTGGCCAGCGCCACGGCCGCATCGGCCCGCAGCTTCTCGTCCTTCTGCCACAGCGTGCACAGCGAGGAGGCCGGCAGGCGCCCGTTGCCGGCGTTCCTGGCCGATGCCGGGACGACGCCGTCACAACCGGGGAGCACGGCGCGCACCGCGCCGCCGCGGGTAGCCCGGGTGCCGAGCACCCGGCCGGGGGCGACGATGGCGGCGGGGACCGAGGACAGCTGACTGTCGTCGACGACCAGGCGAGCCTTCTCGACCGCGTTCAGCGGGGCGTCAGCGGTACGCGGGAAGGCGGCTGCCAGCGGAGCCGGCGCGGCGGCGACGATCGAGGTGGAGGTGGAGAGCCGGTTGGCGCCGGCCTGCAGCGGGGCACTGAGCGCCCCGGTGAGCGGGGCGGCGATGGTGGCCAGGCCGAGGGCGCTGGCGATCCCGACCTGGGGCACGCTGAGCGAGGCAGTCGTGGAGCGACGCGAAGCCCGCGACTCCAGCCGGCGCATCTCGGAGCGCTTCATGTACGGCGAGGGCCGCTGCGCAGCCACCACCATCACGTCGTCCGCCGGCGTGGGCACCGGCACCGTGACCTCGAGCGTGGCGCCGGTGGGCCGGGGCACGTCCACGATCCGTTGCACGTCCGCGGTGGCGCCGTCGTCGGTCAGGTCGATCGGGAGGGCCCAGGGGGCGTCAGCCTCGAACGGGCTCGGTGGCGTGTCGAGCGTCACCTCGAGGCCGTGCGGGCGGGTGTCCAGCACACCGTCGTGCAGCTGGACGCCGTCCCTGATGTCGATCACACGCAGGCCCGCGGGCCGGGTGTCCACGACGCCGGGAGGGAGACCTGGGACAGCACCACGAGCCAGCAACGCCTGAGGGGAGAGACCCGATGTCTCCGGCGAGAAGGCCGGCCGCCCCACCAGTGAGGTCCACGAGACCTGAGCCTCGGAGACGTCGAATTCCAGGTGCTCGAGCTCCGATCTCCGCCGCCGACTGATCGGCGGAGCGTCGACGCAATGCGACGGCACGGGCTGGGCCTCCACGTCTGGGGAACGTTTGCAGCGGGGCTCTTTCGGGTAGTCGCCATATAACTGGTTGATCACGGGCCACGGCAAGTTTCAGGGGATGTCTTGGGCGCGTCATGTCGTTCCCTTAACAATGACCCGACGGGGTGTCGAATTCCGACTACCCTAAGTGACATCACTCGATCACTGTCAGTAATCGAAGTGTTCATTGTGAAGATCCTCGCGCAGTCGTGACCTGCGCCATCGCACATGCGCCAGGTCACACCGGGTGAGTGGTTCGTGCTGCCGCCCACAACGCTCCGGAACGCTGCGTCGCGTCCCTGACCTCGCCGACCAACTCCTCCAGAACGTCCTCGAGGAACACCACACCCACCGTGACCGGCTCATCGTCCGTGGAGGCAGAGACCTCCACCACCCGGGCCAGGTGCGAGCCGGAACGCTGCATCGCGGCCAGCACCTCCTCGATATCGTCCCCCGCGTCGACCTCGACCAGTGCCCGTACCCTGCCCGCCGGGATGGGCTCCGCGGAACGCTCGTCGTCCGCGTAGAGCAGGTCCTTGAGGTGCAGGTAGCCGGTGATCCGCGCGCCGGCAGGAGCACCCACCACCGGGAACCGGCTGTAGCCGGTGCTGGCCACCAGCTGCTCGACGTCGTGCGGGGTCGACCCGGTGGTCACGCTCACCAGCCGGTCCCAGGGCACCATCACGTCGGCCGCGCTGTGCTGGGAGAGTTCGAGCGCGCCGGTGAGCAGGTCGTGGCCCGGCTCCAGCAGCCCTTCCTTGCGCGACTCGGCCACGATCGCGTGCACCTCCTCCGCCGTGAACGCGCTGGCCAACTCCTCCTTGGGCTCGACCCGCATCAGCCGCAGCAGCACGTTGGTCATCGCACGCAGGATCCGGATCAGGATCGAGAGAGACCGGGCCACCACCACCAGGGCCGGCGCCAGCACCAGTGCCGCCCGTTCGGGAGCCGCGAGGGCGAGGTTCTTCGGGATCATCTCCCCGACCACGACGTGCAGGTAGATCACGATCGCCAGGGCGATGGTGAAGGCCACCGGGTGCAGCAGGGCGTCCGGAAGCCCGAGGGCATAGAAGGGCGCCTCCAGCAGGTGGGCCAGGGCGGGCTCGGCCACCGCGCCCAGACCCAGCGAGCACACGGTGATCCCCAACTGGGCTGCCGCCAGCATCAGCGAAACGTTCTCCATCGCCCAGAGCGTGGTGCGGGCCCCGCGCCTGCCGGCGTCCGCGAGGGGCTCGACCTGGCTGCGCCGGGCCGAGATCACGGCGAACTCGGCGCCCACGAAGAACGCATTGAGCAGCAGCAGGACCGCCGTCAGGATGAGCGCCACGGGCGAGCTCACGAAGGCTCCCCCGTCGGCTGGTCGCCGGCGACGGCCAGGGGCACCGCGACCACCCGGACCCGGTCGACGCGGCGTCCCTCCATCCGCTCCACGGTGAGTTCGGCCCCGGGCAGGGTGACGACGTCGCCGGTCTCGGGCACCCGGCCCAACCGGGCCATCAGGAACCCGCCGACGGTCTCGTAGGCAGGGTCCTCGGGCACGGCCAGACCGATCGCCTCGGCCACCTCGTCGGGGCGCATCATGCCGGGCAGCAGGTAGGACCCGTCGCGGCGTCGGACCAGCCCGGCCCGGCTGCGGTCGTGCTCGTCGGAGACCTCACCCACGATCTCCTCGACCACGTCCTCCAGGGTGACGATGCCGGCCGTGCCGCCGTACTCGTCCTCCACCACGGCCAGCTGCAGTCCCTGCTCGCGCAGGGTGAGCAGCAGGGGGTCCAGCCGCAACGACTCCGGCACCCGCAGCACCTCGGACATCAACGCCGTCACGGTGACCTCGCTGCGGCGATCACGCGGGACGGCGACCGCGGACTTCAGGTGCACCACGCCCACGATGTCGTCGACCCCGTCCTCCTCCACCGGGAAGCGGGACAGCCCGGTCCGGCGGGCGAGGCGGATCACCTCGGCGGCGGTCGCGTCCCGCTCCACGGTGACCACCCGCACCCGCGGGGTCATCACGTCGTCCGCGGTGTGGGCGCTGAAGTCCAGCGATCGGGTGATCAGGGTCGCGGTCTGCTCGTCCAGGGTGCCCGCCTGGGCGCTGCGCCGCACCAGGGCCGCCAGCTCCTCGGGCGTGCGCCCGCTGGAGAGCTCCTCCTGCGGCTCGATGCCCAGCGATCGCAGGAACCGGTTGGCGCTGCCGTTGAGCAGCTTGATCAACGGCAGGACGGCGCGGGTGAAGACCCGCTGCGGGCCGGCCACCACCTTGGCCGTGGCCAGGGGCGCCGAGATGCCGAGGTTCTGCGGCAGCAACTCGCCGAGGATCATCGAGAAGACCGTGGCCAGGAACAGACCGAGCCCCACCGCGACCCCTCGGGTGGCCTCAGGGGTCAGCCCCAGCCCCGACAACGGCCCGGTGAGCAGGGTGGCCAGCGACGGTTCGACCAGGTAGCCGACCACCAGCGTGGTCAGTGTGATGCCCACCTGGGCTCCGGAGAGCTGGGTGGACAGGGAACGGACGGCGGCGAGCACTCCCACGGCCCGGGTGTCCCCGGCCGCGACAGCCCGCTCGACCGTGGGTCGGTCCAGGCTGACCAGGGAGAATTCGGCGGCGACGAACAGCGCCGTGCCGATCGTGAGGAGCACGCCGACGCCGAGGAACAGCCAGGCGTTCACCGGCCCCACCATACCGGCCAGGGGACTTCTCCCCGGGTCACCATCCGGTGGGCAGCGGCCGGCCCTCCTCGAACCCGGCCCGGGACTGGATGCCCACCACGGCCAGTTCGTGCAGCCTCTCCAGGTCGGCGGCCCCGACGTAGGTGCAGGCGCTGCGCACCCCGGCGGTGATCTGGTCGATCAGGTCCTCCACCCCGCCCCGGGCCGGGTCGAGGTACATCCGTGAACTGGAGATGCCCTCCTCGAACTGCGCCTTGCGGGCCTGCTCGAACGGGCTGTCGGCGTGGGTGCGGGCCGCCACCGCGCGCGAGGAGGCCATGCCGTAACTCTCCTTGTAGGCTCGGCCCTCGGCGTCCAGCATCAGGTCGCCCGGGCTTTCGTAGGTGCCGGCGAACCAGGAGCCGATCATCACCTGACTCGCTCCCGCAGCCAGCGCCAGGGCGACGTCACGTGAGTGGCGCACCCCGCCGTCCGCCCAGACCTGCCGGCCCGCCTCGCGCGCCGCTGCCGCGCACTCCAGCACCGCGGAGAACTGCGGACGGCCGACCGCGGTCATCATCCGGGTGGTGCACATGGCCCCCGGCCCCACCCCCACCTTGACGATGTCGGCGCCGGCGGAGATCAGGTCCCGCACACCTCCGGCCGTGACCACGTTCCCGGCCACCAGGGGCACGGGCGTCAGCGCGGCATCGGCGACGGCCCGAACCAGGCGCAGCGCGTCGAGCATCCGTTGCTGGTGGCCGTGGGCGGTGTCCACCACCACCACGTCGGCGCCGGCCGCGATCGCTGCGGCGGCCTTGGCCTCGACGTCCCCGTTGATCCCGAGCGCGATGCCCACCCGCAGCCGGCCCCGCGCATCCAGCGCCGGGGAGTACAGGGCCGAGCGCAGGGCCCCGGTGCGGGTGAGCACCCCTGCCAGCCGGCCGCCGGCGTCGAGGACCGGCGCGTACTTGCGGCGGGCTCCGTCCAGGGTGTCGAACGCGGCACGCAGCCCCTGCGCGCCCTCGACCGTGGCCAGGTCGAGGGTGAGTGGATCCGGCGACATCACCCGGTGGAGCTGGGTGAACCGGTCGACTCCGCGGCAGTCGCCCTCGGTGACCACCCCGACCGGGCGGCGTTCGGCGTCGATCACCACCAGGGCCCCGTGGGCGCGCTTGGGGATCAGGTGCAGGGCATCGATCACGGTGCTGTCCGGGCCGAGCGTGACCGCGGTCTCGAGCACCGGATGGCTGGCCTTCACCTCAGCCACCACCCCTGCCACCACGTCGAGCGGGATGTCCTGCGGCAGAACAGCGATAGCTCCCCGGCGAGCCACCGTCTCGGCCATCCGGCGGCCCGCCACGGCAGTCATGTTGGCGACCACCAAGGGCAGCGTGGTGCCGGTGCCGTCCCGGGTGGTCAGGTCGACGTCGAGCCGGGAGGCCACCGCCGAGGGGTTCGGCACCAGGAACACGTCGGAATAGGTCAGGTCGGTACCGGGCAGCCGGTCATCGAGGAAGCGCACGCCGTCGAGTCTGGCCGATGCCGGGCGCCGGGCGCGCGGGGGCCGATGATGTCGGGATGAGTGAGGTCGGCAGCGCGGGGTACTCGGGAACGCCGCTGCACCGCAAGCTCGGCGTCAAGCCAGGGCATCGGGTGCTGGTCCGGCACGCGCCGCCCGCGTGGGACCTGCGCCAGGTTGACCCCGACCAGACCGCCGAGCTGACCACCGCGCTGGCGCAGAACGGCGCCGACGGCGTTGACGTGGTTCTGCAGTTCTGCCCGGACGCCGCGGCGATGACCGAGCGGCTGCCCGAGGTGATGGCGGTCACCGCCACCGCGGGACGCTGCTGGATCGCCTGGCCCAAGCGCTCCTCGGGGGTGCCCACCGATCTGCGCGAGGACGACGTGCGCGCGGCGGCACTGGCCGTCGGATGGGTGGACGTGAAGGTGTGCGCGGTGGACGCCACCTGGTCGGGGTTGTGCCTGGTGCGCCGCCTCGCCAACCGATGAGGGGCTGGGCCGAGTGGCCCATTCGGTGCTCCACCGCTCGGCGCGCCGCCGCGATCGTCCGTCGTGCGTTGTCGCCGCCTGTCCGAACAGCGCGTGAGCACCGGCTACTGTGAAATCAAGCCGATGACGTCTTTGTCGAGCACTGGAAGTAGGCGAAGGACGCCGTGACCCAGCACTCCTCCCCCGAGCACGCCGCGTTCGGTCCGAACGAATGGCTGGTCGACGAGCTCTACCAGCAGTATCTGACCGACCGGAACGCCGTCGACCCGGCCTGGTGGGAGTTCTTCGCCGACTACCAGCCGTCCGACGTGCCGCAGGGGCAGGTGCTCGCGCCCACGGACGTGCCGCCGACGGCTCCGGCACCTGAGCAGCCGTCCGCCGCCGCTGCCCCTGCCGCCGCTGCTGCCCCGACCGCCGCCGCCCCCGTTCCTGCGGCGTCCACGCCGGCTGTGCCGCTGGCCCCGCGGCCGGAGCCGGTCGCCGAGCCGGCGCAGTCCACCTCCGTGGACCAGCAGGTGCCCCGCGACCCGGCCGCGGTCCCGGCAGCGCGACTGCCCGCGACAGACAGCCAGACCGTGGCGATCAAGGGACCGTCGGCGCGGGTGGCCCAGAACATGGAATCCAGCCTCACCATGCCGACCGCGACCAGCGTGCGCGCGGTGCCGGCCAAGCTGCTGATCGACAACCGGATCGTGGTGAACAACCACCTGTCCCGCTCCCGCGGCGGCAAGGTCTCCTTCACCCACATCATCGGTTTCGCCCTGGTCGAGGCGCTGGCCCAGATGCCGGAGATGAACCACAACTTCGCCCCGGACGACGCGGGCAAGCCGACCCTGGTCAAGCCTGCCCACGTGAACCTCGGGATCGCGATCGACCTGGCCAAGCCGGACGGTTCCCGCTCGTTGCTGGTGCCCTGCGTGAAGCACTGCGAGACGATGGACTTCGCCCAGTTCTGGGCCGCCTACGAGGACGTGGTGCGACGCGCCCGGAGCGGCAAGCTGGGTGCCGACGACTTCGCCGGCACCACGATCAGCCTGACCAACCCGGGCACCATCGGCACGGTGCACTCGGTGCCCCGGCTGATGAAGGGCCAGGGCGCGATCATCGGCGTCGGGGCGATGCAGTACCCGGCCGAGTACGAAGGGGCCTCCGAGGACACCCTGGCCCGGCTCGCGGTCAGCAAGGTCATGACGCTGACGTCGACCTACGACCACAGGATCATCCAGGGTGCGCAGTCCGGACAATTCCTCAAGATCGTGCACGGCAAGTTACTCGGCAACGACGGCTTCTACGAGCGCATCTTCCAGTCGCTGCGGCTGCCCTACGAGCCGATCCGCTGGGTGCAGGACATCTCCATCTCGCACGACGACCAGATCAACAAGACCTCCCGGGTGCAGGAGCTGATCCACGCCTACCGGGTGCGCGGCCACCTGATGGCCGACACCGATCCGCTGGAGTACAAGCAGCGCCGTCACCCCGACCTGGACGTGACCACCCACGGGCTGACCCTGTGGGACCTGGACCGCGAGTTCCCCACCGGCGGCTTCGGCGGCAAGCCGGTGATGAAGCTGCGGCACATCCTGGGCGTGCTGCGTGACTCCTACTGCCGCACGGTCGGCGTGGAGTACATGCACATCCAGGACCCGGACCAGCGGCAGTGGATCCAGGACCGGATCGAGCACCCCTACGCGAAGCCCTCCAGCGAGGAGCAGCTTCGCATCCTGCGCCGGCTGAACGCGGCCGAGGCGTTCGAGACCTTCCTGCAGACCAAGTTCGTCGGGCAGAAGCGGTTCAGCCTCGAGGGCGGCGAGAGCGTCATCCCACTGCTCGACGCAGTGCTCTCCGAGGCCGCCCGGGCCCACCTCGACGAGGTGTGCATCGGCATGCCGCACCGCGGCCGGCTCAACGTGCTGGCCAACATCGCCGGCAAGAGCTACGGCCAGATCTTCCGCGAGTTCGAGGGCACGCAGGACCCGAAGTCGGTCCAGGGCTCCGGCGACGTGAAGTACCACCTGGGCACCGAGGGCACCTTCACCAGTGAGAGCGGGGAGACCACCAAGGTCTACCTCGCGGCCAACCCCTCACACCTGGAGGCGGTGAATCCGGTGCTGGAAGGCGTCGTCCGGGCCAAGCAGGACCGGCTGAACCGCGGCTCAGCCTTCTTCTCGGTGCTGCCTGTGCTGCTGCACGGCGACGCCGCGTTCGCCGGGCAGGGCGTGGTCACCGAGACGCTCAACCTCTCGCAGCTGCGCGGCTACCGCACCGGCGGCACGGTGCACGTGATCATCAACAACCAGGTCGGGTTCACCACCTCGCCGACCTCCTCCCGGTCGACGGTCTACTGCACCGACGCCGCGCGCATGATCCAGGCGCCGATCTTCCACGTGAACGGCGACGACCCCGAGGCCTGCGTGCGGGTGGCCCGGCTGGCCTTCGAGTTCCGGATGGCGTTCGACAAGGACGTCGTGATCGACATGGTCTGCTACCGCCGGCGCGGGCACAACGAGGGCGACGACCCCTCGATGACCCAGCCGTTGATGTACGCGTTGATCGAGGCCAAGCGCAGCGTGCGCAAGCTCTACACCGAGGCCCTGATCGGGCGCGGCGACATCTCCGTCGAGGACGCCGAGCGCGCCCTGCGCGACTACCAGGGCCAGTTGGAGCGGGTCTTCGCCGAGACCAGGCAGGCCGCCGCCGAGGTGCACCCAGCGCGCGACGGCGTCACCGCCGGTCTCGACCTGCCCACGGCTCAGCGCGAGGACGGTGGCGGCACCTCCGAGCCGAAGACCGCGGTGGACACCGCCGTGCTCAAACGGATCGGCGACACCCACGTCAGCCCGCCCGAGGGGTTCACCGTGCACCCCAAGCTGCAGCCGTTGCAGCAGCGCCGCGCGGCGATGGTCACCGAGGGCGGCATCGACTGGGGCTTCGGGGAGGTGCTGGCCTTCGGATCCCTGCTGCTCGAGGGCACCCCCATCCGGATGGCCGGTCAGGACAGCCGCCGCGGCACCTTCGTGTCGCGGCACGCCGTGCTCACCGACAAGGTGACCGCGGCCGAGTGGACGCCGCTGGCCAACCTCTCCGAGGACCAGGGCAAGTTCTGGATCTACGACTCGCTGCTGTCGGAGTTCGCGGCGATGGGCTTCGAGTACGGCTACTCGGTGGAGCGGCCGGACGCCCTGGTGCTCTGGGAGGCCCAGTTCGGCGACTTCGCCGACGGGGCTCAGACCATCGTCGACGAGTTCATCTCCAGCTCGGAGCAGAAGTGGGCACAGCGCTCCTCGGTGGTGCTGCTGCTGCCGCACGGCTTCGAGGGTCAGGGCCCCGACCACTCCTCGGCCCGGATCGAGCGCTACCTGCAGCTGTGCGCGGAACAGAACATGACCGTGGCGCAGCCGTCCACGCCGGCCTCGCACTTCCACCTGTTGCGCCGGCAGGCCTACGCCCGCCCGCGCCGTCCGCTGATCGTGTTCACCCCGAAGTCGATGCTGCGGCTCAAAGCGGCGTCCTCCCCGGTGGAGGAGTTCACCACCGGATCCTTCCGGCCGGTGATCGCCGAGCGGGAACGACTGACCGACGTCGACCGGGTGCTGCTCTGCTCCGGCAAGATCTACTGGGACCTGCTCGCCGAGCGGGAGAAGCGCCAGGACACCCGCACGGCGATCGTGCGGTTCGAGCAGCTGTACCCGCTCGACGTCGAGGGTGTGCTGGACGCCCTGGCCCCCTACCCGGACGCCCAGCTGATCTGGATCCAGGACGAGCCTGCGAACCAGGGTCCCTGGCCCTTCATCGCGCTCAACCTGCCCGAGCACCTGGAGGGCCGGGCACTGCTGCGGGTCTCCCGACCGGCCGCCGCCTCACCCGCGGTGGGCTCGGCCAAGAAGCACCAGGCGGAGCAGTCGACCCTGCTCGCGCAGGCCTTCGACCGCTGAGCTCCCCGCGCGCCTGCCGGGGTGCGGTGGGTCCCACCCACAACAATGGCGGGATGTACTTCACCGACCGCGGCATCGAGGAGCTCGAGGCACGCCGGGGCAGCGAGCAGGTGTCGCTGGCCTGGGTGGCGGGGCGCCTGGGTGAGTTCGTCGACGCCCATCCCGAGTTCGAGATCGCGGTGGAGCGGCTGGCCACCTGGCTGGCGCGGCTGGACGACGACGAGGACTGAGCGGCACGCGTGCGCCGGCGCTGGGGGCAGGGGACATGATCGAGACGATCGACACGGAAGAGCAGGAGCGCGTGGCCGCGCAGGAGAGCGAACGCAACGAACCCCGCGAGATCCGGGTCTGCGTGGTGGGGGACGACCTGGTGGCCGGCGTGGGCGACCCACGGGCGCTGGGCTGGGTGGGCCGGGTCGGCGCGCGGACTCCGCGCACCGAGGCCGCGGTGTCGATGTTCCCGCTCGGGGTTCCCTGCGAGACCACGGCGGACCTGCTCTCACGCTGGCGGGACGAGTGCGCCCGCCGGTTCGAGGGCCTGGACGGCGAGGACTGCCGGCTGGTGATCGGGCTGGGCCGCGAGGACGTGCACCAGCTGATCTCGCTGCCGCGCTCCCGGCTGAACCTGGCGACCATCCTGGACGAGTGCGCCGGACGCCCGCTGCAGGCGCTCGTGGTGGGGCCGCCGCCCTGGCCCGGCGAGCGGCTCAACGCCCGCATCGGTGAACTGTCGGGGGCGTTCGCCGATGTCTGCCAGCGCCGCCGGGTCACGTACATCGACACCTACACCCCGCTGATCGCGCACGAGGACTGGCTGACCGACCTCGCCGCCGGTGACGGCCGCCACCCCGGCCAGGCCGGCTACGGGCTGATCGCGTGGCTGGTGCTGCACGGCGGCTGGACCCGCTTCCTCGGCATCCCCGACGTCTGAACTCCCGTGATCATGCAATCCGGGTACGCGAGCAGCGGGGCCGCCGCTCGTCCCCGCCGGTCGCGTACCCGGATTGCATGATCACGTTCAGGGGCGGGTGAGGACGATCTTGCCGACGACGTCACCGTGCTCCAGCTTGGCGAAGCCCTGGCGGGCGTCCTCCAGCGGCAACACGGTGTCGATCACGGGACGCACGCCGGAGGTCTCGCAGAAGCGGATCAGCCGCTCCAGCTCCTCCTTGGTGCCCATCGTGGAACCGATCACCCGCAGCTGTAGGAAGAAGATCCGGTTCAGTTCGGTGATGCTGGGGTTGGCGCCCGAGGTGGCTCCCGAGATCACCACCGACCCGCCCTGGCGCAACGAGCGCAGCGAGTGGGTCCAGGTGGCAGCACCGACCGTCTCCATCACGGCGTCCACCCGCTCGGGCAGCCGGGCCCCGCTCTCGAACGCCTGCGCCGCACCGAACTCGACCGCGCGCTCCCGCTTGGCGCCGTCCCGGCTGGTCGCCCAGACCCGCAGCCCGGCCGCCGCGCCGAGCACGATCAGCGCGGTGGAGACTCCCCCGCCGGCTCCCTGCACCAGCACCGTGCTGCCCGGGGACAGCCCTGCCTGGGTGAACAGCATCCGGTAGGCGGTCAGCCAGGCGGTGGGCAGACAGGCGGCCTCCTGCCAGGACAGCCCGGCCGGTTTCGCCACCAGGTTGCGCCGCGGCACCACCACCTCGTCCGCCAAGGATCCCTGGAACCGTTCGGACAGTAGGGATCTGCGCGGGTCCATGGTCTCGTCACCGCGGTAGTCCGGATCGCCGATCACCGCATGCACGATCACCTCGTTGCCGTCCTCGTCGAGGCCGGCCGCGTCACACCCGAGAATCATCGGCAGGGCGTCGGCGCCGAGCCCGACGCCGCGCAGGCTCCACAGGTCGTGGTGGTTCAGGCTGGCCGCCTTGACCCGAACCCGGGCCCACCCGGCGGGTACCTCGGGTTCTGGGCGTTGCCCGACCTCGAGGGCCGAGAGCGGCTCGTCGGGAGCGATCCTGGCGGCGTAGGCAGCGAGCATGCCCCCACGCTACCCAGCGTTTGCGCCGATCGAGGGTGACGTGCGCGGCGATGCGACCACGACACGTCAGTGCCCGACCCGGGCTCGTCTCCTATCCTCACGGCAGAGCCCGACGATCTGGCCCGGTCCGGAGACAGAGGTGGTGCGGCAATGACGCCACCACGAATGCTGCGCTGGAGCCTGGTCCGGGTGTGCGGCCGGTCGATGGCGCCGGCCCTGGCCGAGGGAGACGTGCTGCTGGTGCGTCGGGGCCCGGCGGGGGCCCGAGTGGGGCGGATCGCCGTCCTGCAGTTGCCCGGAGACCGACCGCTCGCGGTGAAACGCCTCGCCGAACGCCGTGACGGGGGCTGGTGGGTGGAACGGGACAACCCCGCCGAGGGCGTCGACTCCTGGCTGGTGGGCGCCCTGCCCGACCGGGACCTGCGCGGGATGGTGCTCGCTCGGGTCTGGCCCCGGCCGCGGCGGCTGTGACCGCACTGCCCGCACCCGGACGGTGTGATCAGCCCTTCGCGACCAGGTCGATGCAGAACCGGTCCACCGCACCGGGGTCGAGCCCGCCGGCCAGCAGGACGGCGAGCTGCGGCACCAGCACAGCGCTGCCGGTACTGCCAGTGCTGCCACCGGCCGACTGCCACGTGGCGCAGGCCTCCTGCAGGGTCACCAGCAGCGCCTGACCGGCGATCAATCCACCACCGCCGGCGCCGGTCGCGATCGAGGTGCTCGGCGCCGGGACGGCGGTCCTGCCCGGGGCGTCGCTCCTGCCCGGGGCGTCGCTCCTGCCCGGGGCGTTGCTCCTGCCCGGGGCGCTCTTTCCCTTGCCGTCAGCGATCTCCGAGCCCTCGTCCTTGGACTTCTGCCCCCCGCCGCCCGAGGGGGTGTCGGTCTTGGCCGGGCGGTCCTCCGACGTCGCCGGGTGATCGTCGTTCCTGACCGCCGACGGCCCGTTGCCCTTGGGTGTGCCCGCCTTGCCCCCGGACCCGGACTGGGCGTTGCCCCGCGGCGGTTGGGCCGACGACTGAGCCGGCGGGTGCCCGGCCGGGCCGCCCCCACTCGCGGCACCCGATTTGGGCGTGGCCGAGGAATCGGTGTCGGTGCCTTGGGCCGACGACGAACCGTTGCGCTCGACGGCAGACGGCGTCGCGGAGGTGGACGGCGACGCCGTCTCCTCGGTGTTCAGCCCGGCGACCAAGGTCTCGTCCTGGCGAGGCAGCCCGGCAGCGGCTCCCCCGGAGGCCGCCGCCTGCGTGGTGCCGACGGAGCGCTGCACCGTGCCGCCGCTGCGGGGCACGCTCGTTCCCGGCGCCGCGGCGGTGTCCGGCACGGGCGCGCCCGCGCCCGGACGCGTGCCGGTGCCGGTACCGCTGTTCGGACCGGGCAGCTCGACGCGCCTGGAGATCACGGGTTGGCGAGCGGGATCGGTGACCTGCGGCAGCCCGACCGAGACCGTGTAGGCGAGCACGATGACCGCGGCCGAGGCGGCCACGGCCAGCACCGAGCCGATCACCGGCGTCGCCGTCACCTGCGGTGCCACCCGCCGGGCCGGCACCTGAGCCGATCGGGACCTGGACGTCATCCGCACACGTGCCGATCGGCGGCCGCGTCCGCCCATGGAGTCGGCGTCCGCGGCAACCACGCTCACGCGGGAGCGGCTGGCATGGGCCGCACGGAAGGCCGCCAGCGCCTCGTTCTCACCGCGCAGTTCCAGCGGGGACGGCGCGGCGCAGGCGTCAGCCAGCAGGCTGACCAGCTCATCGCAGCCGGCGCCGTAGGAGGCACGCCCTTCCAGCACGCGCAGGGCAGTGCCGCGTTCCAGCTCGAGCACCGGCACGCTGGCGTGCATGGCCGGCACCGGGGGGCTGCCCAGGGGTCGGCGCGGTCCGGGGAAGAACGAGGTCACGACGACACCTCGATGCCTTGACTGGACTCCAGGTCGTAGCGGGTGACCGCGGGGCGGGGTTGGCCGCCGCCTCCCGGCACCACACGCAGGTTGCGCACGATCGGGGTGGTGGACAGTTCCAGCCCGGAGGGCACCGAGACCGGCCTCGACCCGCCCGCGGACACCGCAGGCGCTGGGCCCAGCGCCCTGCCGGACTCCATCACCGGGTCGAGGCGGCGGGCCAGGGCACGCAGGCCGCGCAGCGCCGTCCGGCGCACCGTGCCCCGGCGCACCCCCATCACCGATGCAGTCTGAGTCTCGTCCAGGCCCATCACCGAGCGCAGGGCGACCGTCTCGGCCTCGTCCCGGGGCAGCTCGGCGATGACGCCCAGGGCCCGCGCCGTGCGAGGCGGGGTGGGCCCGTTCACGGCCTCCAGGGAGATCGAGGTCAGCACCTCGTCGCTCACGCCGTAGTCCAGCATGCGGAAGTCCAGGGCCCGGCGGCGTCCGATGCCGGCCACCCATCCGCGGAATCCGTCCAGGGTGTCCTCGAACCCGGCCAGCTCGCGACCGACCTCGATCCAGGTCTGGGCCGCGACCTCCTCAGCCGCATCGCCCACGAGAACGGACAGGTACCGCAACAAACCGGGCTGCGCTGCCCGGTACAGAGCGAGAAAGGCTCGCTCGTCGCCGGCGCGCGCCCGCCCGAGGACGTCACTCTCCTGGCTGTCGGCGTACACGCTCCTCCGCCCCTGGTGATCCAGCTCGGGTGGTGCCACAGGTGCTGCGCTGCCGGCCGGAGGGCCGACAGCACCTGTTCTACCGTCCGTTCGGCCGAAAGTGTTACACGCTGAGTGGCGATTCGATTACACCTTTCGGATGAGAGCGGGTCTCAGCGCTCCACGCGTGCGGGCCGAGCGCACCCCGGGTAGGTTCGGGATCGGCTGCGACGGGTAGCCCGTACGCGCACTGACTCGTATCGAACCCACATCGAGAGGGAGTGACGAGATGCTGAGGCGTCTCTTCGAGGCTCTGACCATCACCGACGTCTCCGCGCACTGCGATCTGCCGTGCGGCGTGTACGACCCCGCGCAGGCGCGGATCGAGGCCGAGTCGATCAAGGCCACGATCGCGAAGTACAACGCGTCGGACGACGAGGCCTTCAAAGCCCGCGCCATCGCGGTCAAGGAGGAGCGCAGCGAGCTGGTCAAGCACCACCTGTGGGTGTTGTGGACCGACTACTTCAAGCCGGCCCACTTCGAGAAGTACCCCCAGTTGCACACACTGTTCAACGAGGCGACCAAGCTCGCCGGCGCCGGCGGCACCAAGTCCTCGCTGGACGAGTCGGTGGCCGACTCGCTGCTGGGCAAGATCGACGAGATCGCGGGCATCTTCTGGGAGACCAAGAAGGCCTGACCCCGCCCGACCACCGGCCCGGCCGGGCCTCCGTCAGGGGGCCCGTCGGGCCGTCGTGTCGTATCCGGGCCCAGACAGCCGGGGAATACCGGTGGCGGGAGTGCGCACCGGTGCAGGCGCCTGGTCGCCCCGTCCGGAGGCGCTCCCGTCGTCGCGCTGATGCGCGGAGCCGAGGGCGCAGAGCACGACTCCGGCCATCATCATGGCCAGCCCCACCGCGATCGCGACCTCGGAGAACACCCCCCCGGAGAGTTGCTCGCCGAACACCAGCCGGCCGCACAGGTAGGCGGTGAGCGGCTCGGCGGCCGCCATGCCGGGCAGCACGTGGCGCAGGGGCGCGCTCTGGTAGGCCCGGGCGATCACCAGATTCCCCAGCAGGGACGCCGCGGCGAACCCGGCCCCGTTGAGGATCAGGGTCGGGCGGTCCAGCGGCGACAGCGAGGCGGCCGCTGCACGCAGGAACACCGCGTCCAGGGCGAAGCACACTCCCGCCGAGGCGCCGAGCATCAACGCCGTGCGGCGGCCCCGGGGGCGCAGGTGGGACCGATACAGCGCTCCCCCGCCGACGGCAGCGACCACGGCCAGCACCACCAGGGCTTTGCCGACGGCACGGAACTCCCCCGACACCTCGGGCCGGCCGATCCGCACCAGCAGCACGATTCCGGCCACCACGGTGGCCGACCCGAGCAGCTCCTGCGGGCGCAGCCGGCGCCGCTCCACCACGGCCTCGATCACGATCGAGAAGACCAGGGTGGTGGCGATCACGGACTGGACCAGGATCACCCCCCCCTGGGTCAGCGCCCGGGCATGGAAGACCAGCCCGACCAGGGCGAATACCCCTCCGAGCAACCAGCGGGGGGTCAGCAGCAGCCGCAGCATCAGGCGCACCGGGCCGGCGCCGGCATGGGCGTCCGAGGCCGCAGCATGCCGCTGCAGGTTGTTGCCGGCCGCGAACAGCAGGGCGGCGACCAGCGCTCCCAGGACCGGGGTGCTCCAGATCACGGGCCGAGTCTGCCGCACCCGCCGCCCCCGTGCCCGCCGCCCCGGGTACGCGTAGCGTTCCGTCATGAGCACATCGAGCGCCGAGATCGAGGGCCACGCCGGAACCGTGGCCGTCGCAGTGGCCCGCGCGCACGGCGTCCGAGCCATGTTCACCCTCTCCGGGGCCCACGTCTTCCCGCTCTACGACGGCGCGGTGAAGGCCGACCCGGCGCTGCCGCTCTACGACGTGCGGCACGAGCAGACCGCGGTGTTCGCCGCCGAGGGCACCGCCAAGCTGACCCGCACCCCCGGCCTGGCGGTCCTGACCGCGGGCCCCGGGGTGACCAACGGGGTCAGCGCGGTGACCACCGCCCACGTGAACGGCTCCCCCCTGCTGGTGATCGGGGGGCGTGCCCCCTCGTTCCGCTGGGGCACGGGCAGCCTGCAGGAGCTCGACCACCCGCCGCTGCTGGCCCCGGTCACCAAGCGGGCCGCCACCGTCGCCGGGCCCGAGTCCGTGGCCACCGAGGTGGACGACGCGCTGCGGCTGGCCTGCGCCCCGCACCGCGGCCCGGTCTTCCTGGACATGGCGATGGACCACTTGTTCGCCTCGGCCCGGGCCACGGTGGCCCCGCCGCCGGCGCGCACCCCGACCGAGCCGGACGCCGATGCTCTGGACACCGCCGCTGCCCGACTCGCCGCGGCGCGTCGTCCGGTACTGGTGTTCGGATCGGATGTGTGGACCGACGGCGCCGAGGAGGCAGCGGCCGCCCTGGCGCACGACCTGGGGCTGCCGGTGATCAGCAACGGGATGGCCCGCGGCATCCTCGCTCCGGCCGATCCGCTGCAGGTCACCCGCGCCCGCGGCGCGGCCTTCGGAGGGGCGGACGTCGTGGTGGTGGTCGGCACGCCGTTGGACTTCCGGCTCGGCTACGGCCGCTTCGGCGCCGGCGAGACCCCGGCCGAGGTGGTGCACATCGCGGACGCCGCGCAGGAACTGGCCCGGCACGTACCGCTGGCCGCCGGGATCTCCGGCGACCTGACGGCGATCCTGAACGGACTGCGGGAACGCCTTGCCCGCACCGGACTGTCGGCGGAGGTCGCCGGGTGGGCCGGTGACCTGCGGGCCCGGCACGAGGCGGCGCTCGCCGCCGACGCGCCCCTGCTGCATGCCACGTCCGACCCGATCCACCCCGGGAGGGTCTACGGCGAGCTGCTGCCGCTGCTCGAGCCGGACGCCGTGGTGATCGGCGACGGCGGCGACTTCGTCTCCTTCGCCGGCCGGTTCGTCGAACCGGCCAGGCCCGGCGGCTGGATGGACCCCGGGCCCTACGGCTGCCTCGGCACCGGCATGGGCTACGCCATGGCGGCTCGGCTGGCCCGGCCCTCCTCCCAGGTTGTGGCGCTGCTCGGCGACGGGGCGGCCGGCTTCTCCCTGCTGGACGTGGACTCCCTGGTCCGACACCGGCTACCGGTGCTGATCGTGGTCGGCAACAACGGGGTCTGGGGCCTGGAGAAGGGCCCGATGCAGATGCTGTTCGGCTACGCCGTGGCGGCCGATCTCGCTCCACGGACCCGCTACGACCTGGTGGTCAAGGCGCTCGGCGGTGACGGGGAGATGGTCACCGACCCCGCGAGGATTGGCGATGCGCTGCGCAGGGGCCTGGCCTCGACCGTGCCGTACTGCGTCAACGTGATCACCGATCCCGCCGCCGCGTACCCCCGGACGACCACGGGCATCTGACTCAGCGTGACGTGTGGCTCACATCACGCTGCCTTCAGTTGGTTGGTTGGGTTATTGGGTTGTAGGATGAATTCATGATGTTCACCGTGTTCCTCGCCGCCATGATCCTGCTTGCCGCCGTCGCGCCCCTGCTCGGCGTCGACACCCGTCGCCCGGAGACGCTACGCGCCAGCGGCGCCAGCATCGTCCGCTGACCATCGCCACCCCGCACCAGTCCGGGCGCATCGCTCAGCGAGCGGGCGCCCGGCCGAACGCTCGCCGATAGGCGGACGGCGCAGTGGACCGCGCCCGCCGGAAGTGGTGCCGCAGCATCGTCGCCGAGCCGAACCCGGCCCGGTCGGCGATCTGCTCCACCGACAGGTCGCCGGCCTCGAGCAACTGCTCGGCCAACGCCACCCGACGCGTAAGCACCCAGTGGTGCGGCGTCGTCCCGGTCTGTTCGCGGAAGCGGCGGGCGAAGGTCCGTTCGGACATCGCCGCCCGCCGCGCGAGCACTGCGACCGACAGCTCCTGCGCCAGATGCTGCTCGGCCCAGTCCAGGATCGGCCCCAGGCTGCTGCCCCACTCGGTCACCACTGGAGCCTCCACGAACTGGGCCTGACCCCCCTCGCGCTGCGGTGGGACCACCATCCGGCGGGCGATCCCGTTGGCGGCCGCGGGACCGTGGCTCTCCCGCACCAGATGCAGGCACAGGTCGATCCCGGCCGCCGTGCCGGCGCTGGTGAGCACCGGCCCGTCCTGCACGAACAGCACATCCGGCACCACGTCGACGGCCGGGTACTCCCGCGCCAGGCGCTCGGCGTAGCGCCAGTGCGTGGTGGCCCGACGACCGTCCAGCAGGCCCGCCTGGGCCAGCACGAAGGCGCCAGAACACAGACTCGCTACCTGGGCGCCACGTTCGACGGCTGACCGCAGCGCATGCACCAGCGCCGGGGCCGGGCAGTAACCGGCCTCGAAGGCCGGCACCACGATCAGGTCGGCCGTGCTCAGCGGGGCCAGCCGATGCGGCGCGGTGATCGTGAAGCCGGTCTGCGCGGACATCGGGCCGTGGGCGGGCGAACATACCGAGAACGTGAAGCAGGGCAGCCCGTCTCCCGACCGGTCGTAGCCGAAGACCTCGCAGGCGACGGCCAGCTCGAAGGGCGAGACGCCCTCGTCGACGACCACGGCGACCGCGTCCAGGCTGGGCATGTCACGAGTGTGCACCGACAATGGCGGAAAGTCTACGAGTATCGGCATTTCCGCCACTCGTGGCAGGATCACTTCTGACGAAGAATTACTGCCATGACAACTCTTGCTGTAGTCCTCGTCCTCTTCGTCCTCCTCCCGCTGGCGGCGCTCCTCCTCGGCGCCGACAGCCGCGACCTCCGGGACCACGAGTGGGAGATCCCGTGGAACCGGTTGCCCCGGTGAGATCTTCCTCGGTCACTCGAACCCCTCGTGATCACCCCGAGATCGCAGTTCTCCCCCACGCGCTGGGGGAGGACTGCGATCTGGGGGCGATCTTCGGGTCAGGCGCCGGCCAGTGGGACCCGGGCAAGGAACCGCTCCCGGTCGACCACCACCCGGCGCACCTCACCGGTGGCCAGCAGCCGCCCCGCTCGGTCGTGGGCCGCCACCGAGAAGGTCAGCAGACGCCCGTCCTGCTGGTCGATGGCGGCGGTGACCACGACCTCGGCGCCCACACCGGTGGCGAGCAGGTGCTCCAGCCTCACCCGGGTGCCCACACTCGTGCCGGCGCCGAGCGGGCCGGCAGCCTCGCAGGTGGCCGCCTCGCACCAGGCCAGGAGCCGGGGCGTGCCGAGCACGGGCAGGTCGCCGCTGCCCAGAGCAGCGGCAGTGTCGGCCTCGGTGACGGTGAAGGTCAGGGATGCGCTCGACATGACCCGAGCCTAGGCGGCCGGGCCACGACAGTCGGGGTAGCGGTCAGGCGACGAGACCCTGCCGACGCAGTTCGACCTGCAGGTCGTGCGGGTTGGTGGAGGCGGAGACGGCGTCGGCCAGCGTGATGACGCCGTCGCGCAGCAGGGCGATAAGGTGCTGGTCGAAGGTCTGCATGCCGTAGAAGGCACCGTCGGCGACCAGCGACTCGATCGACCCGGTCCTGTCCGGATCGATGATCGCCTCAGTGATCCGCCCGGTGTTCACGCAGATCTCGGCAGCCACACAGCGACCCTTGCCGTCGGCCCGGGGTACCAGCCGCTGGCAGATCACCCCGCGCAGGACACTGGCCAGGGTGAGTCTCAGCTGGCGCTGGTCGTGCGGCGGGAAGAAGTCGATGATCCGGGTGACCGTCTCCCGGGCGTCGGTGGTGTGCAGCGTGGACATCACGAAGTGACCGGTCTCAGCCGCGGCCAGGGCCGCCTTCACAGTCTCCTGGTCACGCATCTCCCCGACCAGGATCACGTCCGGGTCCTGGCGCATGGCGGCGCGCATGGCCCGGCCGAAGTCGTCGGTGTCCACCGAGATCTCGCGCTGGTTGATCATGGCCAGCTTGTCCTCGTGGAGCACCTCGATCGGGTCCTCGATGGTCACCACGTGGACCTCGCGGTTGCGGTTGATCAGATCGACCATGCTCGACAGCGTGGTGGTCTTGCCCGACCCGGTCGGCCCGGTGACCAGCACCAGACCGCGCGGCTCGAGGGAGAGCGCGCCCACGGCGTCCGGCATGCCGAGCTGTTCCAGGGGGATCGCGCCGACGGCGACCCGACGGAACACCAGACCGACCGAGCCACGGGCCCGGAAGGCGTTCACCCGGAACCGTCCGATGCCGGCGACCGCGTAGGCGAAGTCGGCCTCGTGCGTGCGGTCGAACTGCTCACGTAGGTCGGCCCGAAGGATCTCGTTGACCATTGCTTCGGTGTCCTCGGGAGTGAGCACCGGTGCCTCGAGGCGCCGCAGCCGACCGTCGATGCGGACCCGCGGCGGCGATCCGACCTTGCAGTGCAGGTCGGAACCGAACAGGTCGGACAGTGCCCGCAGGTAGGAACCGACACGCTGCGGCTCGGGCTGCTCGGAGATCTCGCTCACGGGTTGGCCATCGGCCGTACGAGTGAGTGCCTTGAGCGTGTGCGACGATGTGAGCCGCCCGCATCCCCCGCAGAGTGGAGAGCCAGCCATGAGCCGTCGCGCTCGCCGTCGTCGCGCCCGCAAGGGCAGTGCCGCCAACCACGGACGCCGCCCCAACAGCTGAACCAGGCCTGGCACGACCGAGAGCCGTGTCTGTGACGATCACAGATACGGTTCTTCGTTCGGGCGGGGCGGGGCTCAGCCGTCGAGCTGCAGGCGGACCTCGGTGATCCGGACCATGATCCGTTCCCGGAGCGAGTCGGGAGCGACCTCGCACACGCAACTGCGCCGGATCAGCGCCTTCAGCACCTCGTCGAGGTCGTACTGGCTCAGGCAGGGGCCGCACTCATCCAGGTGCTGGCGGATCTTGGCCACGTCGTGCGCGGTCATCTCCCCGTCGAGGTACTCGTAGACCCGATCGATGACGTCGCGACAGTCGGTCTCGTGAGGGTTCCCGCAGCTCATGCGTCACCGCCCTCGGCAGCAGCCACGGCCATACCCCGGTCGCGCGCGTAGTCGGTGAGCAGGTCACGCAGTTGGCGGCGTCCACGGTGCAGGCGCGACATCACGGTGCCGATGGGAGTGCCCATGATCTCGGCGATCTCCTTGTAGGCGAAACCCTCGATGTCGGCCAAGTAGACCGCGATCCGGAACTCCTCCGGGATCTGCTGCAATGCGTCCTTCACGTCGGAGTCGGGCAGCCGGTCGAGAGCCTCCGCCTCGGCGGAGCGCAGTCCGGCGGAGGTGTGCGACTCGGCCCGGGCGAGCTGCCAGTCCTCGATCTCCTCGGACGCCGACTGCTGAGGCTCGCGCTGCTTCTTGCGGTAGGTGTTGATGTAGGCGTTGGTGAGGATCCGGTACAGCCACGCCTTGAGATTGGTCCCCGGCTCGTACTGGTGGAAGGAGCCGAAGGCCTTGGCGAAGGTCTCCTGCACCAGGTCCTCGGCGTCGGCGGGGTTGCGGGTCATCCGCAGGGCGGCCGAATACAGCTGGTCGAGGTACTGCAGGGCGTCACGCTCGAACCGCGTGGCTCGCTCTGCGGTGGTCTCGCCCGCTGGGGCACGCCCCGAACGCTTGCTCAATCCCTGGGTGGTGCTGTCGTCAGTCATCACCGCCGAGCCTAGCGGGCCCCCGCCCGAGGCACCCCCCCACGTTCTGCCGTAGGGCGCATCGTCGGCCGCTGCCACCAGCACTGTGCGTGACACCTCACGTTCCGGGACGGTGCGCCACCGGATCCGGCGCCTCTGGTGCTGGCAACGTGATGCGTCGCCGCGGCATTCCGGCGTGGTCGCGGGCGCCTTCGCGATCGCCCCGCGGCGGGGCTACGGCAGGCCGGCGAGCCAGCTGAGCACGGCCCCGGCCACGGCCTTCGGGTCCGCCTTCAGCCCGTGATCGCCGTCCACCGCGACGACCTCGGTACCGGCCGGCGCCGCCGAGAGGATGTCGTCCGGCGTGCCGAAGGCGTCCCGCCGGCCCTGGACGACGAGCAGCGGGACCCCGGCGCCGGCGAGCTCGTCGGCCCGGCTGCGTTCGGGACGCCCGGGCGGGTGCAGGGGAAAGGCCAGGGCGACCACCCCCACAGCACCGAGGGTGGTGGCAGTGCGGCAGGCCACGCGGGCGCCGGCGCTGCGCCCGCTGAGCACCAGCCGCCGTCCGGCGGCGCCGGGCAACGGCTCCAGCGCACCGAGCGCCGCGGTCCAGGCGAGGTCGAGCCGGGCAGGCGGGGCGGCCACCCTGCGCCCGAGCAGGCGCCAGGGCTGCTCGAGCAGCGCCACCCGCCAGCCGGCCGCCACGGCCACCCCGGCCACCGCGACCAGGTCGACCGCCTCGATCCCACCGCCCGCGCCGTGGCCCAGGGCGAGCGTGCCTCGCACCCGCCCGGACGGCGTCAGCACGGTGAGCCGGGCCGTACCGACCGGGGTCTCGACCTCGATCCGTACCCGCGCCGGGTCAGAAGAGCGCGTCGCCACCGCCGATCACCTCGCCGGTGACCGGGTCGATCACTCCGTGCAGGGTGCCGGGCGGGGCCTCGTCGAGCAGCTCCGGGCCGTTGTTGGCGACGGCGTTGACTCGGGTGGTCACCGGGCGGGCCAGGAACCGGCCGGCCACGGGCGGGGTGAGCATGGCCCGCACCGAGTCCTCGTCGTCCAGCGCGGGATCCAGCCAGTCGCGCCAGGTCTCCCGCGGAAGGACCAGCGGCATCCGGTCGTGGATGCTGGCCAGCCCCGGTTCGGCCGCGCTGGTGACGATGGCGAAGGTGGTCAGCCAGGCGCCGAGGTCGTCGGGGTGGGCCGAGCGGTCGCGCCAGAACTCGTAGATCCCTGCGAAGGCGATCGGACCGCCGAGCACCGGGTGCATGAAGAACGGCTGCTTGCGTGGCTTGCCCCTGGCGTCGTGCTCGGTGGGGCTGGCCTGCCACTCGTACCAGCCGTCGGCCGGCACCAGACAGCGCCGGGTCAGCGCCGCGCGGCGGAACGTCTTGTCCAGCAGGGTCTCTGCGCGGGCATTGATCATGCGGCTGCCCACGCTGCGGTCCTTCGCCCACGAGGGCACCAGGCCCCAGGTGAGCAGCCGCAGCCAGCGCACCGGGTCGGCCTCCGCCGGGTCGTCGTCGGTCGAGGCCTCCTCTGCCGGGTCGTCGTCGGCCGGGTCGGGCCGCGGACGGCGCTCCAGCACCACCGGGGCCGCCTTGGTCGGGGCGACGTTGTAATCGGGCTCGGCATCAGAGGGGTCTGTGCCGGGCCCAGGCCCGGTCAGGAACTCGATCTCGAACTCCTCGACCAGATCCTCGGGGCGCCGGCTGGAGGCGTAGCGTCCGCACACCTGGCCCAGCCTGCCACGGGTGTTCCCGGCGTGAGACCGGACACGCACCGCCGCTCTGGTGGCGCTCAGCCTCCCGGCCGGGTAGGGAGGGGGTATGAGCCTCGTGCGCCGCATCGCCCGCCCCCTGCTCGCTGCCTCGTTCATCGGCAGCGGCATCGACGCCGTCCTGCACCCGATGAACCGCGCGGAACGGGCCCGCCCCCTGCTGGACCGGGTCTCCCCGGCCCTGGGTCTGCCCCGTGATCCCGAGCTGCTGGTCCGGGGCAACGGCGCGCTGATGGCCGGCGCCGGGGTACTTCTCGCCACCGGGCGGGCCCCCCGGCTGTCTGCGGCCACCCTCGCCGCCACCGCCGTGCCGGCGACCCTGCTGGACCAGCCGTTCTGGCAGCAGAAGGACCCCGAGCGCCGCCGCGACGAGCGGGTCATTCTGCTGCGCAACCTGGGCCTGTTCGGCGGGGTGCTGCTCGCCGCGGTCGACACCGAGGGACAGCCCGGCCTGGCCTGGCGGGGTCGTACCGCGGTGTCCCGGGCCGAGAAGAGCGCCCACCGCGCCGGCCGCCAGGCCCGTCTGGCCGGGCGGGTGGCCCGCCGCCAGGCCCGGCTGGAAGCCCGGGAAGCGCTGCGGACCGTGCAGTCCGCCGTGCCCGGCTGACCAGCCCGATAGGCTCGATCACCATGAGCGTGCCCACCTGGGCCGCGCCCACAGCTCCCGGGCCGGTCCGTGCTTCGGTCAGTCTGCCCGGCTCCAAATCGCTGACCAACCGCTACCTCGTGCTGGCCGCGCTCGCCGGTGCACCGTCCCGCCTTCGTGCGCCGCTGCGCTCGCGGGACACCGTGCTGATGGCTGCCGCACTGGCCGGGCTGGGAACCTGGGTGGACGATGTCGACCCGGACCCGGGGGCGGCCACGTCCTTCGGAGCCGACTGGCTGATCACCCCGGCCGCCCTGCGCGGCCCGGCCCGGATCGACTGCGGCCTGGCCGGGACCGTGATGCGCTTCCTGCCGCCGGTGGCCGCGCTGGCCACCGGGGAGATCGAGCTGGACGGCGACCCCCGGGCCCGTGAGCGCCCGATGGCCGCCGTGCTGGGCGCGCTGAGCGACCTCGGCGTGGACCTCGACGCGGCCCCGGGGGGCGGCTGCCGCTGCGCATCCGGGGCGTCGGTGCGGTGCGTGGCGGCACCGTGCAGATCGACGCCTCGGCATCCAGCCAGTTCGTCTCCGCCCTCTTGCTCGCCGCGGCCCGATTCGAGCATGGGCTGACGGTGCGTCATGTCGGGCCGCCGGTGCCCAGCCAGCCGCACATCACGATGACGGTGGAGGCGCTGCGCGACGTCGGCGTGGTGGTCGACGACTCCGAGGAGGCGACCTGGCGGGTCGAACCGGGCACCGTGGGCGCCCTGGACGTGCAGGTCGAGCCGGACCTGTCCAACGCCGCGCCGTTCATCGCCGCGGCGGCGGTCACCGGCGGCGAGGTGCACATCCCCGGCTGGCCGCAGTACACCACCCAGGCCGGTGACGCGATGCGCGACCTGCTCGACACGATGGGTGTCGAGGTGAGCCTGGACCGCTCCGGGCTCACCGTGCGCGGCAGCGGCGAGCTGTACGGCGTCGACGCCGACCTGCACAGCGCGGGCGAGCTGACCCCGATCGTGGCCGCGCTGGCCGCGCTGGCCGACTCGCCGTCCAGGCTGCGCGGCGTGGCTCACCTGAAGGGGCACGAGACCGACCGGCTGGCCGCGCTCGCCACCGAGTTGAACGCCCTCGGCGGCGACGTCCGGGAGACCGAGGACGGTCTGGTGATCACTCCCCGGCCGCTGCACGGTGGCGTCTTCGCCACTTACGCCGACCACCGGATCGCCACCGCAGCGGCGCTGATCGGCCTGCGGGTGCCCGGCGTGCTGGTGGAGGACATCGAGACGACGGGCAAGACGCTGCCCCGGTTCACCGAGCTCTGGTCCGCGATGCTCGCCGGTACCCGATGACCCCACCGCAGCGGCGCCGGGAGCTGGACGAGACCGACATCCGGATCAGGCCCAACCCGCGCGGCACCCGGCCGCGCAGCAAGGACCGGCCGCAGCACTCCGGCGCCGAGGCGGCCTGGGTGATCGCCGTCGACCGCGGCCGCTACAGCTGTCTGATGCAGGGCCCCGACGCCGACGGCGAGGGCCGCCCGGTCACCGCGATGAAGGCCCGCGAGCTCGGCCGGGCCGCGATCGTGGTGGGCGACCGGGTGGGCCTGGTCGGTGACACCTCGGGTGCCGAGGGCAGCCTGGCCCGGGTGGTTCGGGTCGAGCCGCGCAGCTCGGCCCTACGCCGCAGCGCGGACGACGTCGACCCGATCGAGCGGGTCGTGGTGGCCAATGCCGACCAGCTGGCCGTGGTCACCGCGCTGGCGGACCCGGTGCCCCGCCCGCGGATGGTCGACCGCTGCCTGGTCGCCGCCTACGACGCCGGCCTGGAGCCGCTGCTGGTGCTGACCAAGGCCGATCTGGCCCCGGCCGATGCGTTCCTGGCCAACTACGCCCCGCTCGACGTCCGCTCGGTGGTCACCCTGCGCGGGGCCGCCAGGGACGCGGGCGGCACCCACGAGCTGGTCGGGCTGGACGCCGTCCGCGCCGCACTGCACGGGCGGGTCACGGTCCTGATCGGGCATTCCGGGGTCGGCAAGTCGACGCTGGTGAACGCTCTGGTGCCGGGCGCCCAGCGCGCGGTGGGCCGGGTCAACGAGGTGACCGGCCGGGGCAGACACACGTCGTCCTCGGCCCTGGCCCTGCCGCTGCCGGACGGCGGCTGGGTGTTCGACACCCCCGGGGTGCGCTCGTTCGGCCTGGCCCACATCGACCCGGCCCGGATCCTGCGGGCCTTCCCCGACCTGGACCGGGGCACCGCCACGTGCCCGCGCGGCTGCACCCATGACGAGGATGAGTGCGGGCTGGACGCCTTCGTGGCCGACGGCGGGGCGGGCCCGGCCGGTGCCGGCCGGCTGGAATCGCTGCGCCGGTTGCTGCGCTCGCGCTCGGGCACCTCCGAGGACGTCTCCGAGCGCTGAGAGCAGACCAGTTCGTCACGTAGGGGGACGAACGACCCACACCTGCCTCCGGCAACCCCCATACCGTCCGGAGAGGGACCAGCTCCGCCGAGCCACCGCCGAACGAGGCGATCGGGCACGTCCGGGCAGGTCCGAATGCGCTCCCTCCCCTGCAGGAAGGACACCGATTGATGTTTCAGGTGCGGATTCACGGCCGTGGAGGCCAAGGCGTGGTCACCGCCGCCGAGTTGCTCTCACTGGCCGCCTTCGGCGAGGGCCGTCACGCCCAGGCCTTCCCGAGCTTCGGCTCGGAACGCACCGGAGCCCCGGTGGTCAGCTTCTGCCGGATCGACGACCGTGAGATCAGGGTCCGCGAGCCCGTCATGCAACCGGACGCGCTGATCGTCCAGGACCCGACCCTGCTCTACCAGGTCGACGTGTTCAGCGGGCTGGCTCCGGACGGCTACGTGCTGATCAACACCCACCGCGCCTTCGCCGACCTCGGACTGTCGGACCTGTGGGCCAAGCATGACCACTCCCGGCTGCTGACGGTGCCGGCCGGCGATTTCGCCCGGCGCACGGTCGGCCGGCCGATGCCGAACGCCGCCCTGCTCGGCGGGTTCTCGGCCATGGTCGACCTGATCTCGTTCCAGGCCGTCGCCGCCGCGATCCGCGAGAACTTCCCCGGTGCCGTCGGCGAACGCAATGTGGAGGCCGCCCAACTGGCCTACGACCACGTCCGCGCCGAAACGAAGGAGCTGTCCGATGTTCCGGCAGGTTGAAGGATCCCGCGCAGTCGCCGAGACGGTGGCCGCGTGCCGCCCGGACGTGATCTGCGCCTACCCGATCTCCCCGCAGACCCACATCGTCGAGGCCTTGTCCCAGCTGGTGAAGTCGGGGCAGCTGAGCCCGTGCGAGTACCTGAACGTGGAGAGTGAGTTCGCCGCGATGTCGGTGGCGATCGGCTCCAGCGCGGCCGGGGCCCGCACCTACACGGCCACCGCCAGCCAGGGTCTGCTGTTCATGGTCGAGGCGGTCTACAACGCCTCGGGCCTGGGCCTGCCGATCGTGATGACGGTCGCCAACCGGGCGATCGGCGCCCCGATCAACATCTGGAACGACCACAGTGACTCGATGTCCCAGCGGGACTCGGGCTGGATGCAGTTGTACGCCCGGACCAACCAGGAGGCCGCCGACCTGCACGTGCAGGCCTTCCGGCTGGCCGAGGAACTGTCCTTGCCGATCATGGTCTGCATGGACGGCTTCATCCTGACCCACGCCGTGGAGCGGGTGGACATCCCCGAGCAGGCCGACGTCGACGCCTTCCTGCCGCCCTTCGAACCGCGCCAGGTGCTCGACCCGGCCGACCCTGTCTCGATCGGCGCCATGGTCGGGCCAGAGGCGTTCACCGAGGTGCGCTACCTCGCCCACGCCAAGCAGATGCAGGCGCTGGAGCTGATCCCGCAGATCGCAGCCGAGTTCCGCGACCGGTTCGGCCGGGACAGCGGCGGCCTGGTGCACTCCTACCGCACCGAGGACGCCCGCACGATCGTGGTCGCCCTGGGGTCGGTGCTCGGCACGATCGAGGACGTCGTCGACGCACGGCGCGACATGGGCCGCAAGATCGGCGCCGTGGGCATCGGCTCCTTCCGGCCGTTCCCCCTGGAGGCGGTGCGCGAGGCGGTGGGTCATGCCAAGCGGGTCGTGGTGCTCGAGAAGGCACTGTCGGTGGGCATCGGCGGCCCGGTCTCGGCGAACGTGCGTACCGCGCTGGCCGGCCTCGACGTCACGACCTACACGGTGATCGCCGGCCTCGGCGGGCGGCCGATCACCCGCCAGTCGTTGCACGACATGCTCGAACTGGCCCGTGACGACGAACTCGAGCCGTTGACCTTCCTGGACATGAACTGGGACGTGGTCAACCGCGAGCTCGGACGACGCCAGGAGCGGCGCCGCTCGGGCCCTGAGGCGGAGAACATTCTGCGCGACATCGGCACCGTGGCTGCCGGACCGGTCTGAGCCGCCCACCCCCGAGCCCCCCTGACGAGGAGATCGACTCATGACCGCATCGCAGGTCAAGTTCTACCAAGTGGGCAGTTTCGCCATCGGCAACCGGCTGGTGAACGCCGAGCAGCGGTCGGTGCAGTCGGACGAGAACCGCACCAACGCGCTGACCTCGGGCCACCGGGCCTGCCAGGGCTGCGGCGAGGCCCTCGGCGCCCGCTACGCCATGGATGCCGCCATGGCGGCGACCGGCAACCAGCTGGTGGCGGTCAACGCCACCGGGTGCCTGGAGGTGTTCTCCACCCCCTACCCCGAGACCTCCTGGCAACTGCCCTGGCTGCACTCGTTGTTCGGCAACGCCCCGGCCGTGGCCACCGGCGTGGCCGCGGCGCTGAAGGTGCGGGCTGCCAAGGACCTGGCTCGGGGCATCGGTGACGGCCACCCGCAGACCCGGGTGGTCGCCCAGGGCGGCGACGGCGGCACCGTCGACATCGGCTTCGGCTGCCTGTCGGGCATGTTCGAGCGCAACGACGACGTGCTCTACATCTGCTACGACAACGAGGCCTACATGAACACCGGGGTGCAGCGCTCCGGCGCCACCCCACCCGCGGCCCGCACGATGACCACCCAGGCGGTCGGTGCCGCCCCAGGCGCTCCGTTCGGGCAGGGCAAGAACCTGCCCCGGATCGCCATGGCCCACGACATCCCGTACGTGGCCACCGCCACCGTCGCCGACCTGCGTGACCTCGAGTACAAGGTGACCAAGGCGATGGGCATGCACGGCGCCCGCTACATCCACGTGCTGGTGCCCTGCCCGCTCGGCTGGGGCAGCGCCTCAGGGCTCACCGTGCAGGTGGCGCGGGCGGCCACCCAGAGCGGCCTGTTCCCGGTCTACGAAGCCGAGGGCGGCGAGGTCACCGGGGTGAGTCAGATCCGCCGGCACAGCGCGGTGGTGGACTACCTGCGGATGCAGAAGCGCTACGCCCACCTCTTCTCCCCCGTGGTGCGCGAGGACATCATCGAACGCCTGCAGGCCGAGGCCGACCGCAACATCGCCCGGTACGGCCTCCTCGCCTCTCCGGACTCCTTCGACGAGGGACGTGTGAACTGATGGACAAGCCCTTCGCGATCACGCTCGACATCGGTTCCAGCCTGGCCAACCGCACCGGTTCCTGGCGCACCGAGCGGCCGGTCTACGTCGACCGGATGCCCCCGTGCAACAACGGGTGCCCGGCCGGGGAGAACATCCAGAAGTGGCTCTACGCCGCCGAGTCCGGCGACGTGGCCGACAACCCGGACGACGCCAAGGGCGGCAACGGCTACGAGGCTGCCTGGCGCCAGATCATGCAGGACAACCCGCTGCCCGGCGTGATGGGCCGGGTCTGCTACCACCCGTGCGAGAGCGCCTGCAACCGGGTAGAGGTCGACGAGGCGGTCGGGATCAACGCCGTCGAGCGGTTCCTCGGCGACCTGGCGATCGAGCGGGGCTGGACGATCGAGGCGCCGAAGGAGACCAGCGGGAAGCGGGTGCTGGTGGTGGGCGCCGGTCCCTCCGGGCTCTCCGCCGCCTATCACCTGCGCCGGCTCGGGCACGACGTCGAGATCCGGGAGGCCGGGCCGCTGGCCGGCGGCATGATGCGGTTCGGCATCCCGCAGTACCGGCTGCCGCGCGCCGTCCTGGACGCCGAGGTGGGCCGGATCACCGGCATGGGGGTCGTCCTCACCTTGAACACCAAGGTGGAGGACCTGCGGGCCACCATGGCCGAGGACGGTTTCGACGCCGCCTTCCTGGCCGTCGGGGCGCACATCGGCAAGCGGGCCTACATCCCCGCCGGCGAGAGCGCGCACATCATGGACGCCGTCTCGTTGCTCCGGTCGATGGAGGGCGAGGACAAGCCCTACCTCGGCCGGCGAGTGGTGATCTACGGCGGTGGGAACACCGCGATGGACGCCGCGCGCACCGCCAAGCGGCTCGGCGCCACGGACGCGATCGTGGTCTACCGGCGCACCCGCGACCGCATGCCGGCCCACGACATCGAGGTCGAGGAGGCGCTGCAGGAGGGCGTGCTGATGCGCTGGCTCTCCACGGTCAAACGGGCCGAAGAGGGCAAGCTGGTCGTGGAGAAGATGGAGCTGGACGCCTCCGGGTTCCCGCAGCCGACCGGCGAGACCGAGGAGCTGGAGGCCGACACCCTGGTGCTCGCCCTCGGCCAGGACGTCGATCTGGGGCTGCTGGACAACCTGCCCGGTCTGGAGTTCACCGACGGTGTGGTGCAGGTCGGGCCGGACCTGATGACCGGTGCCGCCGGGGTGTTCGCCGGCGGTGACATGGTGCCCTCCGAGCGCACGGTGACAGTGGCGGTGGGCCACGGCAAGAAGGCCGCCCGGCACATCGACGCCTACCTGCGCGGCACCACTTACGACCGGGGGCCGCGCAAGCCGCTGGCCACCGCCGAGCGGCTGAACACCTGGTACTACTCCGATGCACCCAAGACGGTCCGCCCGGTGCTCGACTCCGCCCGGCGCCGCGACACCTTCGACGAGGTGGTCGGCGGGCTGGACGCCGGCAGCGCCCTGTTCGAGGCCCGGCGGTGCATGTCGTGCGGCAACTGCTTCGGCTGCGACAACTGCTACGGGGTGTGCCCGGACAACGCGGTGATCAAGGTGTCCGAGAACGCCACGTATGCGATCGATCTGAACTACTGCAAGGGCTGCAGCCTGTGCATGCACGAATGCCCCTGCGGAGCCATCGAGATGCAGCCCGAATCCACCTGACCCCACCCCCCCAGAACCCGCTCATGCTCCGCAGGTGGACACGTTCCACTCACTGACCACGTTGTCAGCTGTTCACCCGCGGAGCATGAGCGGGTTTGGCGCGTCGGGTACTAGAACCATGGTCTGATGGCGGGTGCGCCCGCCGGCACGGGAGAAATGAGGTGTCCAGAGGAACACCTACTGAAGGAGCACCCCATGAAGCGCACCGCCCTGCTGGCCGCCGCGGCCGCCATCGCCGTCGTCCCTGCCATCCTCGGCGTGGCCGGCAACGCCACCTTCAGCCAGAGCGTCCCGGCGCTCGTCCCTGCCGGAGCGTCGGTGGTCTCCACCGCCACCGCCACCTCGTCCGACGACGCACCCACCGCCTCCCCCACCAGCGCACCCTCGGCCAGCTCCTCGGACGACAGGGGACGGCGTGGGGCCACCGGCGGCGGCCACGGATCCGACGACGGCGACACCTCCACGACCTCGGCTGCCCGGTCGACCTCCACCTCGACCAGCTCGCGCACCTCCACCGGCTCGCGGTCCTCCGCCACCTCGCGGACGTCCACCAGCTCGCGCACCGCCAGCACGGACGACTCCGGCAGCGGGACCGAGACCGGTGACGACTCCGGCGGCCACGGTGGCGACTCCACCTCCGGCTCGGGCAACTCCGGCAAGGGATCGGGCAACTCCGGCAGCGGCTCCGGCAGCTCGGGCGGCGGGTCGGACGACTGATGCCCAAGGTCCTGCCCCCCGACGACTCCCCGGTCGCGTGGACCACGCTGACGGCGGGGGAATCGTCGCGCCGCGCCGCCGGGCCGGTCTCCGGACGCCGGGTGGTGCTGCAGGTCCTCGCGGCCACCGTGGCGGTGCTGCTCCTGGTCGGAGCGCTCGGGGTGGTCGTGGTGCGACGGATCGCGGAGCGGGAGGCGATGAATGACGCCTCGCAGCTGACCGACCTGCTCGCCCGCACGGTGGTCATGCCGGCGCTCGAGGACGGCCTGCTCACCGACGACCCCGAGGCCCGCGCCCGGTTCGACGCAGTGGTCCGCTCCCGGGTGCTGACCGGCATGTTCGTCCGGGTCAAGGTCTGGTCGCCCGACGGCCGGGTGCTGTACTCCGACGCCCCTGAGCAGATCGGGGGCCAGTTCCCGCTCGGTGAGGATCAGCTCGCCGTGCTCGCCGCACCGGCCACGGTGGCCGAGGTGAGCGACCTGACGCCCGCCGAGAACGTCCTGGAGCGGGGCCAGGGCCGACTGGTCGAGGTGTACCGCCCGGTCTGGACGCCGTCCGGGCGCCCGATGCTTTTCGAGACCTACACCGAGTACGCGGCGGTGACCGCCCGCTCGGGCGACCTCTGGCGTGCATTCAGCGGGATCGTGGTCTCCAGCCTGCTGCTCTTCGGCGTCCTGTTGATGCCCGTGCTGTGGACCCTGCTCGACCGGCTGCGCCGCGGCCGGGACCAACGAGAACTGCTGCTGCAGCACGCGATCGACGCCTCCGAGGACGAACGCCGCCGGATCGCCGCCGACCTGCACGACGGCGTGGTGCAGGAACTGGTGGCGGCCTCCCTGATCGTCGCCGGCGCCGCCGAGCGTGCCTCGACAGCAGGCAACGACCTGGAACAGGTGAGCCACCTGCGCTCGGCCGCCACCGCCGTCCGCTCCTCGATCGGCACCCTGCGCACCCTGCTGGTCGACATCTACCCCCAGAACCTGACCTCAGCCGGGCTGGGCGCCGCACTCGAGGACCTGACCGGAGGGCTGCGCAGCCGCGGGGTCGAGGTGAGCGTGGACGTCGAGCAGCAGGCGGCCGCCTCGCTCACCGACGAGGACCAGCGGCTCGTCTACCGGATGACCAGCGAATGCCTGCGCAACGTCGCCAAGCACGCCGCGGCCCGCCAGGCGCAGGTGACGCTGCGCCGCGACGGCGCCCTGACCGTGCTGGAGATCTCCGACGACGGCGTCGGGCTCTCGGCCGCCGCAGCAGCCGCCGCCGCGGCGGACGGGCACCTGGGCCTACGCCTGCTGGCCGACCTGGCCCGCGACCACGGAGCCACCCTGCGGATGGCCAGCACACCGGGGCACGGCACGCGCTGGCAGTTGGAGGTGCCGCCACGATGAGCACGCACCTGAGCGAGGACGCCGCGATGATCCGGGTACTGCTCGTGGACGACCACGCCCTGGTCCGGGCCGGCCTGGCCGCCCTGCTGGACGCGGCCGAAGGAATGACCGTCGTCGGCCAGGCCGCAGACGGCGCCGAGGCGCTGCAGGTGGCGGACGAGCTCCAGCCGACCGTCGTTCTGATGGACCTGTCGATGCCGGTGATGGACGGAGTCACCGCCACCCGCGAACTGCTCGCCCGCCGGCCTGGAACCGCGGTGGTCGTGCTCAGCTCGTTCTCCGAGCACGCGCGGGTGCGCGGAGCGATCGACGCAGGGGCGATCGGCTACCTGCTCAAGGACAGCGAGCCGGGTGACCTCGTGGCCGGGGTGCGGGCCGCGGCCCGCGGCGAGGCCCCGCTGGATCCGCGGGTGACCCGGGCCCTGATGCCGAACACCGGTCAACCGCCCGGGGTGCGGCTGAGCCCACGCGAGCGTGAGGTGCTGGCGCTGGTCGGCGAGGGCATGGCCAACAAACAGATCGCCCGGGCGCTGGGGATCAGCGAGCGCACGGTCAAGGTGCATCTGAACAGCGTGTTCCGTCAGCTCGGGGTGGCCGACCGCACCTCGGCCGCGCTGTGGGCGAGGGAGCACCTGACCGCATTCTGACCCGTGTCGTGATTTCGCCGGTTGTGATCACTCGGCGGCACCCTGCTAGGTCCTCGCCACCCTGACCCTGCGGGCACCAGGACGGGTCGTATCCTGGTCGCTGCTCGGGCTGGTTCTGAAGCACGGCGAGTCGCTACTGTGGTCCGCCGCCCGGCGGCTGACCTGGGCCGCGGTCGCCTGCTGGCGCCGGGCTGGCCGTGGTCGTAGCTGAACCAGTCCCTGCGAGAAACGCCGGGCCGTTGTCGTCCAGGGGGCGGCACGACCCGGTGTCAGGGGGCCTTGGTGTTGGAGACGATGTCCTGCCAGACCATGGTGGCGCCGCTGTGCCCGACCACAGCGGTCAGGCCCATGGTGGCGACCGCCCCGACCACGGCCACGACGGCGACCACCGAGGCCAGCGCCGTCCGCGTGCGGGTGACCCAGATGACCAGGGCGCCGACGAACAGCGCCGCCGCCAGGATCAGCAGGCGCCCTCCCCACTCGGCGTGATCATTCAGGCCCGCTGGCTCGCTGAACTGCTCGACCCGGTGCTCGAGCGACTCCCCCGATTGGACGGCGACGAAGGCGGCCGCCATCACCGCCGCGTTGAGCACCGCGAGCGCCGGGGCGAACCGGCGCCACGCCGGGCGCACGGCCACCGCGATGGTGGCCAGGCAGGCGACCGGCAGCAGCACGACGACCGCGTGCACGACGAGGGGGTGGATCGGCAGGCCGGCGATCGTGTCGAACACGCCCATCACCTCAGGTTTTCTCCGGGGTCCAGTAGTCGGCACGGTCACGATAGTTGATGCATCAGACAAACGAGCAGGTCATTCCCCGTCGCTACATACCCTGAGGGCGGTAGCGTCGGCCCGCATCCGGAACCTGCGAACGACCGAGGAGTGACGTGGCCGGCTATCAGGACGACCTGCGGCTCGCCCTGGTGATGGCCGACATGGTCGACGCACACACGACGTCCCGGTTCCAGGCCCTCGACCTTCAGGTGGAGACCAAACCCGACCTGACCCCGGTCTCGGACGCCGACAAGGCCGCCGAGGAGATCATCCGGGGCCAGCTCAAGCGCAGCCGCCCGCGCGACGCGGTGATCGGCGAGGAGTTCTCCCCCACGGGCCACGGCGCTCGGCAGTGGATCGTCGACCCGATCGACGGCACCAAGAACTTCGTCCGCGGAGTGCCGGTCTGGGCCACGCTGATCGCCCTGGTCGACGAGGGCAAAGCGGTGATCGGCGTGGTCTCGGCGCCGGCGCTGAACCGGCGCTGGTGGGCGGCCGAGGGCACCGGGGCCTGGACCGGGCGCAGCCTGTCCTCGGCCCGCCGGCTCGGGGTGTCCCGGGTGAGCGCGCTCTCCGACGCCTCACTGTCCTACTCCTCCTACGAGTCGTGGGAGGACGTGGGGCGCGGCGAACAGTTCCGTTCGCTGACCCGGGCGGTATGGCGCAGCCGGGCCTACGGCGACTTCTGGTCGTACATGCTCGTGGCCGAGGGCGCGGTGGACGTCGCCACCGAGCCCGAGCTCGCGCTGTACGACATGGCGGCGCTGGTGCCGGTGGTCACCGAGGCCGGCGGCCGGTTCACCTCGCTGGACGGCGCGGACGGCTGTTTCGGCGGGAACGCCGTGGCCACCAACGGGTTGCTGCACGACCAGGTCCGCCGGATGCTCGAGGTCCAGGACAGCACGCGCGGCGCTAACAGCAACGCGTAGAGGTCGAACCACCCGTAGCCACCGGCCGCCCCGGACGGCGGGTTCCCCTGCCCGACCACGCCCAGCACCGGGTCGACCGGGGCCCAGGCCCAGGTGCCGAGCGCTGTGCCGAGCAGTTCCAGGTAGCTCACCACGACGAAGGCGCCGACGTAGAGCATCCGACTGCGACCCCAGCGCAGGAAGCCGAGCAGACAGAGGAACCAGAACGCTCCGAGCTGGTCGTCGTGGGCGAGCAGTGCATACCCGGCCCAGCTCCCACCGATGAGCACCGTGGCTGCCACCGTCACCCGCGGGTGGCGGGTGAGCGGCACCGACCGGCCTATGCACAGCGCCGCCAGATAGACCAGCCCGTGCCCCGGAGGCACGAACAACGGCACCGTCCCGATCCGGTAGACGTAGGCCTCGAGCAGCGGCGAGAAGGTGTACTCGACCAGCGTCGCCAGCACCACGACCACCGCCGTCTGCGCCCGCACGAGCGGACTCTGCCGGGCCGCCAGGGCCAGCAGCAGCCCCCAGGTCGTCACCCCCAGCACGACCTGACGCGCCACCTCCGCCTGCGGGGCCAGGGCCGCGGCGTCGACGAGAAGGATCAGACCGATCCAGCACACCACCACCACGACCGGACCGAGGTCGCCACGAACCGAGCTCCGCAGGACGTTCACGCCCCCCAGAGTGCCAGCCGCGCAACCATTCCCGCGCCGCGCGTGTCGCGGATCAGGACGCGGCGGGGTGCTCGATGTGGTCGAGCCGGCTGCGCGAGACCTCGGGCAGGGTCATCTCCACGCACGCGGGGCAGGCCGCCGCGGGGCGGGCGGAGAAGCGCCGCTCCCAGAACACCGTCCAGCCCGCCGTGTACTCGCCGCACAGCGTGCGCCGGGTGCCCGGCTGCCACGCATGCTCGATGCCATAGGGAACCCACTGGTTGGGTGCCGAGGCCGAGCGATCACGGACCTTGTGTGTCGAGACGACGAACAGCGCGGTGTGCCGGGAGCCGTCCGATTGCCTGTCAAGGATCAGGGTGGGCGTCGTCACGAGCGTCCTCCACTCCTGTGCCGTCCCGGGCTTCGCCGTCGAAGCCCGCGTCCGGGTGGCACTCAGTGCCATCCTTACGGCACTCAATGCCTCGGCGCAAGGGCCCTATGGGCACCAGCTGCCCGATCTGTCCGGCATCTGCGCCTTGTGACCACTCGTCCACCGCCGATGGCAGCCGAAGCTCACAGCGACCGGGAGATGCGCTGCACCACGTCGTCCATCGAATCGCCGGCCCGGAACACGGCGACCACCACGTCCTCGCTCTCGCCTGTGCCGTCGGTCTCCAGCCCACCGCTCAACCGGGCCACCACCCAGTCGAACGCCTGCTCCAGGGCGGGGAACGGATCACCCACTCCGCCGCTGCGCAACCAGTCCCTCAGCACGTGGTTGTGCGCGGCCACGAGTGCGGCCGCCGCCACCTCTGCACCGAGCGCCGAGTCAGGGGTGCCGCCCATCCGGCGATGGAGGTAGCGCCCGAAGAGCCGGATGTAGGTGGAGACCCACGCAATCTCCCGGTCACGCAGAGCCGGCACCGAGCGCACCAGCCGGTAGCGCTGCACCGAGACCGCAGTGTCGTCCACGTAGCTGCCGAAGACCAGTCGGACACCACTGCAGACCGCACGCAGCGGCGGGACGTCGCCGAGCGCCTCGAGGTGGACCCCGACCGCCTGGGCCACCCGGTCGTGGTCGGGGAAGATGACGTCGTCCTTTGCCCGGAAGTGCCGGAAGAACGTGCGCCGGGCGATCCCGGCCCGCTCGGCGATCGCCTCCACCGTGGTGCGCTCGTACCCCTGCGCGGCGAACAGCTCCCGCCCGGCTGCGGCGATCCGCTGCCGAACCTCTGAGGCCTGGATATCCAGGTCGCCTCTGGCGGTGGGACTGGCCATGTCAGGACGGTAACCTGAGCCGCCCATCGCCGGGATGACGCTGGTGGTGAGACAGAACACCTGCCACGCGAGGAGCGCCGATGGTTCGCAGCATCGCCCGAGTGATCACGCCGACCCCGCAGCGGTTCGCCAAGCAACTGATCAGCCACCTGGGGCACCGGGTGCCAGTGACCCTCGACGGTGAGGTGGCGCAACTGACCTTCGGCTCGGGCACCGGCACCGTGAGCAGCGGCGACGGCGAACTCCTCCTCCAGGCCGAGTCGGCCACCGCCGCCGGACTGGCCGAGGTGCAGGACGTGCTGGCCCGCCACCTGGTGCGGTTCGGCGAGCGTCAGGAGCTGACGGTGACCTGGGAGTCGCCCGGCGCGGACGCGGCCGACGACTCGGCCAGCTCGACGTAGGAGCAGAGCGCGTTCACCCGGCGCAGCTGTTCGGGCCGGGCGACCGGTGCCCGCAGCAACTCGGGTGAGCCGACGACGGCCACCAGCGCCCGCGCCCGGGAGACGGCCACCGTGAACCGGTGCGGGTCGAGCAGGAACTCCACCCCGCGGGGCGCGTCGGCGGCGCTGGAAGAGGTGAGGGAGTAGATCACCACCGGGGCCTGCCGACCCTGGAAGGCATCGACGGTACCGACCTGGACCGCCTCACCGTCCGGCCCGGGCAGACGGCTGCGGATCTCGTGCCGCACGCGGTGCACCTGCTGGTTGTAGGGAGCGATCACCAGCACGTCCGCCGGGGTGAGACGTGCCACCACATCGTGCCGGTCGCGCCACGTGCCACCGGCCAGCAGGCCGGCGACGAGGGCTGCCACCTGTTCCGCCTCGGGCCCACATACCGTGCCGTTCCCCTTGTGCCGCAACGGGATCCACCGCAACCCGGACCCGCCCAGATCACCCGCTGCGAGGATCTCCTGGCATTCCAGCCCGGCCACGCCACGCAGCCGACCGTCGTAGGACATGCCGGACAGGAAGTCGGCGATCAGCGGGTGCATCCGGTAGGTGGTGTCCAGCAACAGGCCGGCCTCGGGCGCTATCGTGGCGTGGTCCCCGAGCAGATGTCCGAGCGCCGAGGCCTCGGCGCCGCGCGGATGGGTGCCCTTGACCGGCTGGGAGAGTTGCCGGGGATCACCGAACAGCACCAGGTTCGGCGCGGCGTGGGAGAGCGCGAGCACGTTGGCCAGGGACAGCTGCCCAGCCTCGTCGACGACCACGGTGTCCAGCCGCTCGGCCAGCTCCGGGCGGGCGAACAGCCACGGCGTGCCCGCCACCAGGTCCACCGCGCCGGCGTCCAACAGGTCGGCGATCCGGCTGTTCTGCGTCACCTGCGCGATCGAGTCGGCGGCGCAGGCCTTGTGGTCCTCGGCCTTCTGCACCGCCCGCAGCACCACGCCGCGCCGGTCGGCCTCGACGGCCACGGCGCTCAGCAGGTTGCCGATAGCCGTATGGCTGAAGGCGGTGACACCGACCCGCCGGCCCTGCGCGAGCAGGCTCAGCACCAGAGCGGTGGCAGCGAAGGTCTTGCCGGTGCCTGGCGGCCCCTGCACCGCGAGCAGCCCACCGCTCAACCCGCTGCCGCAGCGGACGACGGCATCGGTCGCCGACTCGTCTCCGCGCCGCAACGGACCCTGACCCGCCCCCGGCGGACGGCGCAGCAGCAGATCGCGCGCCGGCCGCCAGTCGGGCAGCGGGGCGTCGATGCCGTGCCGCAGGACCCAGCCCGCCAGCTCGGCCAACCGCTGTTCGAGCGGCGCGGCCTGGGGCGGAGTCCCCGGGACCATCGCGGTGAGCTGCGGCGGGCCGGCCGCCGGCCGCCGGCGCAGGGTCATCCAGCCCTCGTCCGGGCGGACGTCGAGGACGATGCCCGGAACCGCCCCCGTGCGCGGGTCGACCCAGCGTCGCTCACCGCTGCCGAGCTTGGTCTCCTGCGGCGGGAAGGCCAGCCGCCAGGTCGTCGACGGTGGCCCGGCCGCCGTCGGTTCGGCCGCCCCGAGCCCGCCCAGGGCGGTCGGGTCGTCGATCAACTGGTCATCGGTCAGGGTCAACCGCTGGAAGTGGTCCCACCAGTCCGGAAGCGCCTCCCGGCGGTGCCAGTCGAGTAGCATCGCCATCAGCCAGATCGCTTCCTGTTCGGGCGTGCGCTCGGCGCTCTCGGCCCGGGCCGCGGCCGGGATCATGCCGAGCAGATCACCCCGCAGCTGCTCGGTCCGGCTCGTCGCCGCGGCGAGCGCGGCCGATGGTTCGCCGTCGGCAAGCGCCGGGCGAGTGAACTCCTGGTCTCCCCCGGCGGCCGCGCGGACCCCCTCGAGCCAGTCCCGTAGGGCCTGGGTGGAACGGCAGTCCTCCTCGTTGTAGACCCGGATGCCTTCCAGCAGAGGGTCTTCGGCGATCGACGCGCCCACCGCTGGCGACTGGGCCAACCAGGTCTCGAAGGCCACCACCGACCCCATGGCATCGTTCACCGCCGCCTCACCCCGGTGGTCGCGGTCCTGCCCCCAGTACAGGGCCTCGAGCTTCTTCAACGAATACGACGCGGTTCCGATCCGCAGCCCTTGGCGGACCACCGCGTACAGGTCGATCAGCCGGCCGCCGCGCAGCAACCGGTCGACCTGTGCGCCGCGAGTGCCGTAGCGGCCCGACAACGCCTGCAGCCGAAGGCGTTCGTAGGGTGCGTAGTGGTAGATGTGCATTCGTGGGTCCTCGGCCCACGCGGCCATCAGCTGGTCGACCAGGTTCTCGAAGGCGGCGCGCTCCTGCGCCAGCGAGGTGGCCCAGTGAGCGGTGAACCCTCCTCGACCGAGGACGCCGAACAGGTACTCCAGGCCGTGCTCCCCGACGAACGGGTCTCCCTCGATGTCGAAGAAGAGGTCGCCGGGCGACGGCTCGGGCAGCAGGGCCAGGCCCCGGCCTGGCTCAGGGTCGAGGACCTCGTAGGGCAGCCGGCGCTCGGCCCGGGCCCTCACCTGGAGGCGCGCCTGGCGCAGCAGGCGATGCCCCACGGGCCCGCCCAGAGGAGCAGGCAGGTCCTCCGCCCGGGCGGAGGCGAACTCGGCCACGGTGCGCAGGCCCGCGGCACGCAGGGCGGCGGCATGGGTGGTGCGGATACCGCCTACCAGGGAGAGGTGGTCCTGCTCCGTCCATTCCGCTCGGCACTGGGGCTGCCAGCGGCACTGCCCGCACTGGCGCACGGGTTCCGGGGAGGTGGGCTGCCCCTGGTCCAGGAAGTCGAGGAGCTCGGCAGCGAGCCGACGCGCGTAGGCGGCGCAGTCCTGGAAGGAGTAGTCGCGCTCGGCGCCGTCACCGGTGACCACCACCAGAGTGCGCGGGGGCGTGCCCTGCAGCGCGGTCAGCCGCTCGGCGTAGACGGCCATCTGCAGCACGGCCGGAACCTTCAGCCGACGGGCGAGTTTGGTGTCGGCGACGTCGTACCCCCACCCCCACCGGCCGGGCAGATCGTCGCGGCGGAGCAGGAAGTCGGCGTGGCCGCGCCAGCGGCCGTCGAAGAAGGCGGCCTGATAGATCACCTCGGCGCCGGCGGCCATCGCCGCCACGGTCTGCTGCTCCATCACCATCAGCGCCTCGCGGCCCTGGACCCGCGGACCGGTGGTGATCTCGTGAACCAACAGACCCCGGTCGCGCAACTGCTGCAGGTAGGCCGCCTCGTGGTCACGACCGCGGCGCCAGAGCAGCTCCAGCTCCGCGCCCGCAGCGGCGGGCACCGGGCGCAGGCCCAGCGCCAGCTCGCGGTCGAGGGTGCTGGAGTGGCGGCAGGCAGCGAACCGGGTCAGGTCCGTGGCGCTGACCACGAGTTCGCCGTCCATCAGCTGCATGACACGGACGCTAGCGGGTACCTCCGACAGTGCCCGGCAACCAGGCGCTACAGGCCCTCGGCCCGGCGCTCCTCCGACAGCATCAGGTCGAAGTCCTCGGCGTGGCGCTCGGCCAGCCGGTCCAGAGCCCGCACCCGTGCCCGCCGGGCGCGCACCTCCGGGTCGCCTCGCCCACGCAGGTCACGCATCGGGGTACCCGCCAGAAGGCCTACTCCGGCAACCGATGTGGAGGTTGCCCGCGTGGTCGTCACGGCCGAGGCCCGGGCGGTGCTCCGCGCCGGCCCGGTTCCCGCCGCCGCCGCCGGTGCCAGGCAGACCTGGCAGCTCGGTTCGGCCTCCGTGAAGTCGTCGATCGGTTTGACCTTGCGGCACCTGTCGCATCGCCGCCACTTCTCAGCCACTGCACCGTCCTCGTGGAACCTCGTTCAGGGCTCGGTCACACACGTCGAGCCCGGGTCGCCGACCACCTTACGACCTGTTGCGGGCCTCGCCGTCGCCCCACGCCTGCGCCTCGGCGTCCGGGCCGGAACACGTCGGACAAAGCCCCGCACAATCCGACGATTCTGACCACACCCATCGGTGGCATGTCCTAGTGTGGAGATCAGGTAGTGAGGGTCGGGTGGGCCTCCGCCGCCGCCACCGGCAGCCTTTCCTCTCCCCTCCCCGATGACCTGACCACGCTGCACCAGAGGCGGTTTCAGAACTTCGACGGTCCAGGGGGACGAGATCATGCGTTGGCTTCGAAGCCGCACGCGGCAGGTGGCGGTCGGCCTCGCCGGCGCCGCCGTCCTCGCCGGTGCGCTCGTCCCGGTGACCATGGCCCAGGCCGCCACGGCACGCAATCTGGTGCCCAACAGCTCCGTCGAGCTGCGTTCGGGGTCCAAGCCCACCTCCTGGCTCCAGATCGCCTCCGGCCGCAACGACCGCAAGTTCGCCCATGTGCGCGGCGGCGCCAAGTCGGGCCGCTACTTCGTGCGGACCACGATCACCAAGCGCTCCTCGGGGTACGCCGGATGGTCCTTCGCGCCGGTCGCGGTCTCCCCCGGCGCCACCTACGCCTACGCGGACGCGATGCGGGCCAACACCTCCACCGCCCTGCGTGCCCGCATGGTCAGCCGCACCGGAGTGGTGAGCTACCGCACCTTCGCCGCGGCGCCCCGCACGTCCTCCTGGAAGACGGCCGGGGTAACCTTCACCCCGCCCAAAGACACGGTGAAGCTGAGCCTGGAGCGCCTGCTCACCTCCCCCGGAGTGCTGGACGTGGACACCGCCAGCCTGGTGCTGCGCCGTCCGGCCCCCAAGCCGGCCCCGGTACCGGCCCCACCGGGCCCCGCTCCGGCACCCACCACCCCCACCCCCACTCCCGCGCCCGTTCCCGTTCCCGCCACCGGCGCCCTGGTCTCGATCACCTTCGACGACGGGCTGGCCAACCAGTACGACAACGCCCGCCCGGTTCTGGCCCAGAACGGCTTCCCGGCGACCTTCTACCTGATCTCGGGCGCCGTGAACTCGGGCAGCTACATGTCGACCGCCCAGGCCCGGACGATGCAGAGCGCCGGGCATGAGCTCGGGTCGCACAGCGCCACGCACGCCAACCTCACCCAGATCTCGGCCGATCAGCTGAACACCGAGCTGGCCGGGAGCAAGGCCACCCTGGAAGCACAGTTCGGCACCATCCGGAGTCTCGCCTACCCCTATGGCGCCCACAACAGCACCGTCGTGGCCGAGGCGACGAAGATCTACCAGACGGCGCGGACCACCAACGGTGGCGTGAACATGCGCGGGGCGATCAACCGCGGTCAGCTGAGCATGCGGTACGTGACCAACACGACCGACGCGGCCACGGTGACCAGCTGGATGAACGAGGCGGCCAGCTCCGGCGGCTGGACCATCCTGGTCTACCACGGGGTTGAGGAGGGCGGCGGCGTCTACTCGGTCACGCCGGCCCAGTTCGCCTCGCACATGGCGGCGGTGAAGAACTCGGGGCTGCGCACGGCGACGGTGAGCGCCGCCTACGACGCGATGACCTGATCAGGCACGCTCGGGCTTATCTCCGCCCCTGATCCGGCCGATACTCCTCTGGTCGGTGGGGGACCGGCCGACCTGGCGCACCCGGTGCCGGGCGCTCCGGCCCACGGGGAGGACGCTATGCCGATCGCCTTGGTCGTGGACGACGACCCTGACCTCCGCTCGCTCATGGTCACGGTGCTCGACCGGGCCGGCTACGACGTCTGGACCGAGCCCGACGGCGAAGCCGGACTCACCGCAGCGATCAAGCTGCGGCCGGACATCGCCCTGCTCGACTGGCTGCTGCCGCTGCGTTCGGGCGTGGAGGTCTGCCGCGCGATGCGCGAGGAACCGCACCTGGCCCACACCGCTGTGATCATGGTGACCGCACGCGACCAGGAGAACGACCTGGAGTGGGGGTACGCCTGCGGGGCGGACGACTACCTGGTCAAGCCGTTCCTCACCCGCGACCTGCTCCGCCGGGTCGAGCGGGCCATCGAGCTGCGCACCGCTACCCCCCGCTGACGTAGCGCCCGATCTGCGAACAGGCCTCGTCCAGCACGTCCTCCAGCCCTTTCCTGGCCGCCTGCGCCTGCTCGGCGTGGCCCTGTTCGGCCAGGCGCTCGATCTGCTGGCAGACCTGGGCGAGCTGTTCGGCGCCGAGGTTGGCGGCCGCCCCCTTGAGGCTGTGCGCGAAGCGCTGACCCAGCTCGCAGTCCTGCGCGACGAGCGCCGCGTCCAGTTCCTCGACGATCCCGGGCGCACGGTCGAGGAACGAGCGGGCGATCCGGTGCACCAGTTCGACCTCCTCGGGGGAACGGTCGCCGGAGAGCTCCTCCAGCCGCTCGTGCACCGAGGACGCCCGCGGACGCGGCAGCGGCGCAGCCGCACTCGGCGCGATCGGCGGCGCGACGGCCGGCCGGGGCTCATGCGTGCGGTCGATCCAGCGGGCCAGCGTGGCATCGACGTCGTGGGCCCGGATCGGCTTGGACAGGTAGTCGTCCATACCGATATCCAGGCACCGCTCACGGTCCTCCTTCATCGCGTTGGCAGTCATCGCGATGATCGGGATGTGACCCACGTCCGGGCGTCGGCGCAGCTCGGTGGTGGCCGTGTAGCCGTCCATCCGCGGCATGTGGCAGTCCATCAGGATCGCCTGATACGGGTGGTCTCCCACCTTCTCCAGCGCCTCGACGCCGTCCGCCGCCAGGTCGACCGTGAAGCCGAGCCGCTTCAGGATGCCCAGAGCGACCGTCTGGTTGATCTCGTTGTCCTCCACCACCAGCAGCCGGCCCCGTACCAGGGTGCGGGCCGTGGCCTGCTCCCCCGCCGCCGCGACCAGCGCGGCTCGCAGGGTCTCGCCGTCCACCGGCGCGACAAGCACCTGGTGGACCCCCGCCTGCCGGGCCTGACCGGCCGGGATCTCCTCACCTGAGGTGAGCAGCACCACCGGCAGCGACGGGATCGCCGGATGGCCGGCAATCTCCCCGGCCAGGGCGAGGCCGGTGCCGGGCAGTGCCGCGCCGAGGGCGAGGACGTCGAAGGCCCGCCGATGCGCCGCCGCCTGGCGCAGCAGGTCGAGGGCCTGCTCGGGATCGGTGGTGGTCTCCACGTGCATCGAGGTGAGCTGGCCGGTGAGCGCCTGCAGATCCCCGGAGGCGTCGTCCACCACCAGCACCCGCAGCCGCTCGGACGGCGTCTCGGCCGCTGGTGCGGCCAGGGCCAGCGGCACCGCCGCCCGGAACGTGGTGCCGACGCCGGGCTCGCTCTGCACCGAGATCCAGCCGCCCATCGCCTCCACCAGCTGGCGGCTGATCGCCAGACCGAGCCCGGTCCCGCCGTACATCCTGGTGGTCGAGGCGTCGGCCTGGGTGAACGGCTGGAACAGCCTCGCCACGGTCGCCGCGTCCATCCCCGGCCCGGTGTCGGCCACCTCGAACCGGACGGCGATCGGCCCCGGCTGTCCGGAGTCCACCGCCTCCACCAGGGCGGGCAGTCCCGACTCCGCGGCGTCCAGCAGGTCCAGGCGGATGGTGACCGCCCCCTCGTGGGTGAACTTGACCGCGTTGCCGACCAGGTTGAGCAGCACCTGCCGAAGTCGGCTCGGGTCCCCGCACAGCCCCGTCGGCAGCTCGGGGTCGGCGTCGACCACCAGTTCGAGGCCCTTGCTCGTCGCGGCCTGGCCGGTCAGCCCGACCACCTCCTCGACCAGGTCGGTGAGGTCGAAGTCGACCTCGTCCAGCACGAACCGCCCGGCCTCGATCTTGGAGAAATCGAGGATGTCGTTGATCACGCTGAGCAGCGCCTTGCCGGCCACCCGGATCCCGTCGACGTAGCGCTCCTGGGTGGCATCGAGCGGGGTGTCCGCCAGCAGCTCGGACAGGCCGATCACGCCGTTCATCGGGGTGCGGATCTCGTGGCTCATCGTGGCCAAGAACTGCGACTTCAGCCGGGATGCCTCCAGAGCCTGGTCTCGGGCGTGGCCGAGCGCCTGTTCGGTGAGCTTGGTGGCCGTGATGTCGTGGGCGACGGCGTAGGTCAGGCTCGCCTCGCCGTCCACCGCGTGGTTCCAGTGCAGCCAGCGGTAGGTGCCATCGGCGGCCAGGTAGCGGTTCTGGTATCCGCCGGACTCCGCCTCGGCCAGGATCCGGTTGACCTCGAGCACCGTGCGTTGGCGGTCCTCGGGATGCACCAGGTCGAACATGTGCCGACCGAGCAGGTCCTCCGAGCGGTAGCCGAGCTGATGGGTCCAGGCCGGGTTGAGGCGGGCGAACCGCCGGTCCCCGTCGAGCACACAAAGCAGTTCCGGGGAGAGCATGAACAGCTGATCCAGGTGGTCGATGGCGGCCTGCCGCTCGCTGATGTCCCGGCTGAACCAGTGGTAGCCGGCCGGCCCCGGCCCGCTCCCCTGCTCGGCGATCACCGTGATCTCCTGGCTGAAGGTGGAGCCGTCCGACCGCAGTCCCCGGACGACCACATGGGCCTTGCCGTCACCGGCCAGTCCCTGCGTGCTCCGGCGCAGGACCGCTCGGTCCTCGGGGTGCACGGTGTGCTCCCAGATGGTGCCGACCAGGGCCGCAGCCTCGGTGCGCAGCACGGCCGCGTAGGCGGGGTTGACCCGGGTGAACCGTCCCTGCGAATCCAGGAAGGCAATGCCCTCGACGGCGTTCTCCAGAGCCCAGGAGCGACGGCCGGCGGCCACCCGGGCCGCCTCTCGGCTGGCGATGATGTCGGCCATCACCAGGCAGGTGATCTGGGCGAACGCCCCGAACACCTGCACCGAGACCAGCTGCAGCCGGTCGCCCTCCATGTGGGCGAACGGCCCCAGCCCGCGTGAGGTGGCCCAGACGGTGGCCGTGGTGAGGGCGAACAGGTGCAGCGCCGTCCACCGGGGCCCGAACCGGACCACCGCCCAGAAGGCGGGCGGCAGCATCAGGTAGGGCTGGTCCAACAGCGGGACGGCGTCTGGGGGCAGCCCCAGGATCAGCCCGGCAAGGAGCACCTGGACGCTCACCAGCGCCGTCCCCGCAGCCAGGTCACGGCGAGAGGGTACGGCGCGGCGCAGGTGCCAGGCGTAGCCAGCCTCGACCGCGGGCACCAGCAGCACGATGCCGAACGCGTCGCCGGTGAACCAGGGCCAGTAGAGCTCGGAGAAGGAGTACGGGACACCGGAGAGCAGGACCAGAGCGCCGGCCCCGAGGACGGCGCTCACCGCAGCGGCAGCTACCGCCGCGGGCACCAGCCCGCGGAAGACCCACTGCGGCGACCCGGAATCGAGGTGGTGGCCCAGGAAGCGGCGCAGCAGCAGTGCACCCAGCCAGGCCTCCACGGCATGGGCGGCGGCCAGTCCGAGCGAGGTGCCGATGGCGTGCTCGCCGATCACCGATCCGACCACCAGTTCGGCCACGGCCAGTGCGCCCAAGTAGGCCGGCGCCTGCCGCCGGGGCACCCGCCGCAACACCCCCATGGCCAGGCCCGAGGACGCGCCGTAGGCCACCAGGCCGGTCACCGGCAGGGCCAGCGCGCCGCCGAGCCCGCGCAGGAACGCGTAGCCGAGGCCGAACGCCACCAGGTAGCCGAGCATCCGTCGGCGCGGGGGGGCTGGGACGGCAGACCTCACCGTCGGTTCATCGGCCCTGATCGGCCTGCCCTTGACGCTCCCTCACCAGCGGTAGCCGCAGCCGTGCTGTCGTGCCCTCACCGGGGGGCGAGCTGAACTCGAGGTCCCCGCTGTGCCGGTGCACCACCGACGCCACGACGGACAGGCCGATCCCCGCGCCCTGGACCTGCCGGCTGCGCGCGGAGCTCGCCCGGTAGAAGCGATCTGCCAGTCTCGGCAGATCCTCGGGGTCGATTCCCATGCCATCGTCGATCACCTCCAGGATGGCGTCCGTGCCGTCCACGCTGAGGCGGAACGTCACCGTGCCGGAGACCGCCGCGAACTTCACCGCGTTCGTGGCCAGGTTCATCACCGCATGGCGCAACTGCGCCTGATCACCCTGCACCCAGGCCTGCCCCGGCCCCAGGGACTCCACCTCGACCCGCAGTCCGGCGGCCTCCGCCTGACGGGCGACCAGCGCCGCGACCATGGAGACCAGCGGGCCCAGGTCGACCCAGGCCCAGGAGGACTCGGTCGGGCAGGGAGCGTCGAGCTGGGCCAGCAGCAACAGGTCCTTCAACAGCCCGGACAGCCGACGGCTGTTCCGGCCGATGACCTCGATCATGGCCTTGGCCTGCGGGTCGAGTTCGCCGAACTCACCGTCGGTGAGTAGTTCGCAGTAGCCCAGGATGCTGCTCAGCGGGGTGCGCAGCTCATGACTGACCGTGCTGACCAGGTCACTCTTGAGCTGCTCCAGCTCCAGCATCGCGGTACTCACCGCGCGCAGTCGACGCTGGGTGACGTCCAGCAGGACCTCGCCGTAGCCGAACGCTGAGTCGGCTCCCTCGATTGGGAACTGCAGGGCCAGGTAGGCGCCGTCGTCCAGGCAGACCTCGCGCTCGGGCGTCGCCGAGGTCGCGGGCCGCTCGCCTCCGGCCGGACCCGCGACCAGCCCGCGGTCGAGCAGGTCCCGGTAGCGGGCGTTCGTGACCAGGGCTGTGCCGTCGGCGTCGAAGGCACCGATCGCGGCGGGCGCCTGCTCGACCAGGGCCGCGAGCAGGTGCTCGTCCGGGGCGCAGCGGGAGATCTGCTCCTGACCGCTGCGACACGCGCTCATCAGCCCACCCCTCGAGCCACCACCGGCATCGGCCGGCATCCATCCGTGGAACCGCGAGGCTCGCGGCGGCTCGTCCGAGGACCTGCCGCACGGGCATCGCTAGCTCGGAGCGCGGATCCGTCCACGCCCTGCACTCCCCGTCGGCACGACCTCGGCGGTCGTGATCAGCCGAGAGGTGACGCCGCCGGGATTCACCCGTTCGCCGCGGCTCGGGATCAGCCGGCGCGGGAGAAGCCCACCCGGGGGATGGAGGCCCAGACCGAACGGCGGCGCCGCACGGCATCAGTCAGCCCCTGGACCCGCCACCAGGACATCATCACGCGCAGGCCGGTGGTTTCCCACAGCGCCGCCAGCACCAGGGAGGCGATGTCGCGCCACCGCTCGTACTCGTGCTCGCTCAGTTCGTCGGCGAGGACGGCGGCGACGGAGACCATCATCCCGAACCCGACCGCCATGGCGACGACGCCGACGGCGTACCAGGGATTGAGCAGGCCCAGCCACCAGGCCGCGAGCACCGCCGGCAACCCGAGCACCTCGACCACCGGGCCGAGCAACTCGAACAGCACGTGATAGGGCAGCACGAACATGCCGAACCGACCGTACTTCGGGCGCCCGAAGGCTCCGCGCTGGCGCCAGAGCACCTGGCCCAGGCCGTGCGCCCAGCGGCGGCGCTGACGGCGCAGGTCACGCCGGTGCTCGGGTGCCTCGCTCCAGCAGACCGCCTGCGGCACGATCACCACCCGGTAGTCCTTGCGGCCCTCATGCCGCAGCAGCCGGTGCAGCGAGGCGACCAGGTCGGCGTCCTGCCCCAGGCTCTGCGGGTGCAGGCCGCCCAGACCGACCACGTCGGCGCGGCGGAAGGCGCCGAAGGCGCCGGAGATGATCAGCACACTGTTCAGCCAGCTCCAGCCGATCCGGCCGAGCATGAACGCGCGCAGGTACTCCACGATCTGGGCGCGCACGATCAGGCGGCGGGGCATCGTGACCGACTCCACCGTGCCCCGGCGCAGGTGGATCCCGTTCGAGGGACGGACCACGCCGCCGGAGGCCACCACGTGCTCGGGGTCCTCCACCATGGGCCGCACGATGTGCAGCAGCGCGTCGGGCTCCAGCACCGAGTCGCCGTCCAGGGTGCAGACCAGGGGGTAGCGGGCGGCGTTCAGAGCGGTGTTCAGCGCGTCGGCGCAGCGACCGGCGTTCTGCTTGCGGATCACCAGCAGGGAACCTCCGGCCCGGGGGGCGAAGACCGCCTCGACCGGGCCCACGGTGGGTACGTCCTGGGGGATCACCCGGGTGGTCGGCACCAGGTCGAAGGCCTCCCGCAGCAGCTCGAAGGTGTCGTCGGTGGACCCGTCGTCCACCACGATCACCTCGAACTCGGGGTAGCGCTGGTCGACCACGGAGCGCAGGCACTCGGCGATCATCGGCGACTCGTTGAAGGCCGGCACCAGCACCGACAGGCCAGGGGTGTTCGGGTGCACGAACAGGTCTTCCTTGCGGCTGCCCAGGTTGTGCCGCAGCTCGCGACGCAGGTTGGCGGCCGCGCCGACGACCAGCAGCAGCTGGGTGAGCGCGACGGCCAGGGCGTAGCTGAGCACGACCCAGTTGAACGCGATCACGATGGTGGCGATGGTGGACTTCACGCCAGAACCTCCTGCGGCAGTGCGGCGAGCACTTCGTCGGCCTCCGGGATCAGTGACTCCTGCCGCAGCACCGCGAGCCCTCGCTGGCCAAGCTGCGACAGGGCGACGGCGGCAGTCCGGGCCAGCACATGCGATTCGCCCAGCAGCCCGTGCAGCAGCCCGACGCTGTCGGGGTCGCCCAGCCGACCGAGGGCCTTGGCGGCGGTGACCCGAACGACCTCAGGCTGGTCGGTGGCCAGCAGCAGACGCATGTCCGGCGCCGCGGTCGGCGACCCGATCCTGCCCAATGCGTCGACGGCGGCCGCGCGCACCCGCTCGTCCTCGTCCTGCAGTGCCGTGGTCAGGGCGCCTACGGCCGAGGTCTCGCCCAGCCAGCCGAGCACCTGGGCCGCGGCCTCGCGGCCTCGCGGTCCGTGCGTGCGCACCGCGGCGGCCAGCCTGTCGGTGGCGGCCGGGCCGATCCGCAACAGGGCCAGGGTGATGTAGTGCGCCGACTCGGGGCGTCGCGGGGCGTCGAGCAGGGCGAGCAGCGCGGGCACCGCGTCCGGGGCGGCGGTACGACCCAGGGCGCGGACGGCGCCGCGACGGACCTCCTCGTCCGGGTCGGCCAGGCGGGCGACAAGTTCCGGGAGCGCATCGGCGACGCCGAGGCTGCCCAGCAACTCGACCGCACGCAGGCGGCGGCCGGCGAACTGGGACCGGGTACGCCGACGAGCCCCGGCCACGGTGCCGCGACGGCCGAGCAGGTCGACCAACGCGGCCCGGTCGGCGCCACGCAGCTTGCCGGCCATGCCTGCAGCCATGGAATCGAGGTAGCGGCCGACCTCCGCGCTGACCTGCACCGGGGAGTCCGGCTCCTCGCCGTCCAGGGCGGCCAGGATCAGTGGGCGGGCGATCAGCTCGGCCGCGTGCTGACGTCGCTCCTTGCGGCGGCGCCAGGCACGGGCGAACGTGGTCAGCGCCACCATGAAGATCACTGCCGCGGTGAGCGCCAGGGTGAGGTAGAGGACCAGCTGTCCGTTGGCGTCGACCATCAGCGCGATGCCCTGGCCAGGGAGGCATCCACCCGAGCGGCCACCTCACGAGGGCTGAACGGCTTGAGGATGTAGTCGTCGGCGCCGGCGGCCAGACCGCGCTGCACGTCGGCCTCCTGCGCCTTGGCGGTCAGCATCAGCACCGGGATGTGGGTGAACCGCTCGTCGGCGCGCATCGCCAGGCAGACCTCGAGCCCGCCCATCCGCGGCATCATCCAGTCGAGCAGCACCAGATCGACTCCCTGCTGCTCGAGCGCTGCCAGGGCGGCTTCTCCGTCGTTCTCGACCGTCACGACATGGCCACCGCTGGTGAGCTTGAACTCGAGCAGCGCGCAGATGTCGGGATCGTCGTCGACGACCAGGATGGTGGCCATGGGAATGCTCCTTCAGGTTCGACTGAAAGAGTGTTCGGCCCGAATCCGCCCGTCATTGAGCCTTATGGGTCAACGGCCGTCCGGGTGAACGTCCTCTCTGTACCTAATATCGCGATTGAGCGAAGATGGCCGCCTCGGGATCCCTCCTCACAAGGACGTGACATGAAGCGCATGCGCCTTGCCCTCAGCGCCGCCGTCTTGGCCCTCGCCTCATCCCTGGTCGGGGTCGCTCCGGCGTCCGCCATCACCGGCGGCACCGAGGACACCGCCAGCCCGGCTCGCCATCCCAATGTCGGAATGATCGTCTTCTACGACGGAACCGGCCGTTTCCGGTGCTCGGCCACGCTGGTCACCTCCCGGGTGCTCCTCACGGCGGCGCACTGCACCGCAGGCACTCTGGGCAAGACCATCGTCAGCTTCGAGGCGGACATCGCCCGCACGGCCCCCTCAGGCCTGCCGGTGGCCGACCAGACGACCGGCTACGCCGGCGCCGTCACGGACGCCAGGGGCCGAACCTGGGCCGCAGGGACCGCGCACACCCACCCCGCCTACTCCGACTTCACCGACCTGCAGAACTGGAACGACGTCGGCATCGTCGTGCTGGACGCAGAGGTCACGGGGATCACGCCGGCGCGCATCGCGCCGTCGGGCTACCTGGACCAGTTCGCCCAGCCGGCGCTGAACAAGACCCTGGTCACTCTGGTCGGCTACGGCACCGAGGTGCGCAAGCCCGACTCCGGCCCGCAGAAGCCCACTCCGCAGAGCTTCCCGATCGTGCGCCGGTACACCGACGAGGTCGGGCAGAAGCTGACCCCGCAGATCCTGCAGACCAACGGCAACGAGAACGACAACCGCGGTGGCGGCGGAACCTGCTTCGGTGACTCCGGCGGCCCGTCCTTCAAGAACGGCTACGTCACCACCGTGACCAGCTACGGCTACACCGGCAACTGCCGCTACCTCGGCGGCCTGCAGCGGGTCGACATCCCCGTCGTCCAGAACTGGCTGAAGACGTTCGACGTGACGCCGTAGCACGACGAGAGGGCTGTCCCACCCAGGAAATGGGTGGGAACAGCCCTCTTCTCGAGTTTCGAGCTAGTTTCGAGCTAGCGGCCGAACAGCTTGGAGAGGAACCCTCCGGTCTTGCGCAGTTCGGGCGGGCAGGCGCAGCGGTCCTTCTTCGGGACGCCACGCAGCACCTGCTCGACGTGCTGGCCGCAGCCGGAGTAGGTGGCCTTGCTGCAGGTGCGGCAGGTGGCGGGGCTACACATCAGGTGACTCCTCGAGATCGTGACCGGTTCGGGCGGGTCGTCGGGTGGGTCGGGTACGACGTGCGGTCACTGACCGAACGGGTAGCCGAGCTTCTCCATGTCGGCGAGGCCGCCGCCGTCCGCCACGGTCAGGCCGGCCTCACGCATGGTCTTCGCGGCCTGCGCGGAGCGGTTGCCGCTGCGACAGTAGACAAGATACGAGCCGCTCTTGGGCAGCGCCGCGATCGCTGCGGCGAATCCGGGAGACTCCACGTCGATGTTCTGGGCTCCGCTGACGTGCCTGGCCGCATACTCCGCCGGGGTGCGCACATCGATGATCGCCGCGTAGGCGGCGCTCGAGGCAGCGGGGGCAGGGGCGTCGCTGGAGGAGCCGCAGCCCGAGACCAGCAGAGCGGCCGCCGCAGCAGCCGCGAGGAAGGTGGTTCGTCGTCGCATGGAGGCGAGCCTAACAGATACCCCAGGGGGTATCTGTTGGCTCCCGCCAAACCCACTCATGCTCCGCGGGCGTACGCAGTTGCGCCGATGCAAACCTTTGCAGATGCACAGCCGCGGAGCATGAGCAGGTTCGGGGTTAGGGTGCCCTCACTGGCTGCCGACGCCGGGTCGGCGCCCCACCGCGAGGAGCAGCCGCATGGCCTCTCGACTGAACCCGTACCTGAGCTTCCGCGACAACGCCCGGGCGGCGATGGAGTTCTACCGCGACATCTTCGGTGGCGTGCTGACCATCTCGACCTTCGGTGAGTTCGGCCAGGCAGGCACCCCCATCGCCGACAACGTCATGCACGCGCAGCTCGAGACCGACGCCGGCTACACGCTGATGGGCTCCGACACCCCACCCGGCATGGAGCACACCCCCGGCTCGGCCATCACGGTGAGCCTCAGTGGCGACGACAACGCCCAGCTGCACGGCTACTGGGACCGGCTGTCCGAGGGCGCGACGATCGTCACCCCGCTGGAGAAGCAGATGTGGGGCGACGAGTACGGCATGTGCGTCGATCGGTTCGGCACCCCCTGGATGGTCAACATCGCCCAGCCCCAACCCTGACAAACCGGCTCATGCTCCGCGGGGGTACACGTCCCTGGGCCCCCAGGCCCGGTAGCGCGTACCCCCGCGGAGCATGAGCGGGTTGGGCGGAGCGAACTCAGCCCTTGACGGAGCCGGCGGTGATGCCGCCGACGATGAACCGCTGCAGGTACTGGAACAGCAGCACGACGGGCAACGCCGTGATCAGCGCACCGGCGGCGAACACCCCGAGGTTGTTCGACCGGTCCTGGTCGATCAGACCGTAGAGCCCGACCGCCACCGTCTTGGCCCGCTCATCCCGGAGGAAGATCGAGGCCATCAGGAACTCGTTGATCGCGCCGACGAAGGCCAGCAGCCCGGTCACCGCGAGCACCGGACGCACCAGCGGCAGGATGATCCGGAAGAACACCGTGGCGTGGCCCGCGCCGTCCACGGTCGCCGCCTCGTCGAGGTCCTTCGGCACCGAGTCGAAGAAGCCCTTGATCAGCCAGACCTGGCCCAGCGCCCCGCCGAACAGCACCAGCATGTACCCGAGCAGGGTGTTCAGCCCGAGCCGAGGGATCACCTCTCCGATGGTGGTGAACATCGAGAAGATCGCGATCGCCGCCAGGAACTGCGGGAACATCTGGATCAGCAGCAGGGTGAGCAGACCGCCCCGGCGGCCCGTGAACCGGAACCGGGAGAACGCATACGCCGCCAGCGCGCTGCAGAACACCTGCACGAAGGTGACCACGAATCCCACCAGCAGGCTGTTCCCCAGCCAGCGCAGGAACGGCCGGCTGTCGTCGCTCAGCAGCTTGACGAAGTTCTCCCCGCTGAACGAGGTCGGGATGAGCCCGGTGGCCACGACCGACCCGAGCGGATTGACCGCCGCCGAGACGATGTAGACGATCGGGAACACCGAGAACAGCACGGCGATTATGCCGACCACGTGCCGCCAGCCCACCTCGCGCCACCACCGGGCGCCCTTGAGTTTCACGTCGGGCGCCAGCTCCGCGCTCGCCGTGGCAGCCCGGCTCACCGACAGCGGAGGCTTCTTCTGGACGTCGCTCATCTCAGTTCACATCCTCGAGGGTCCGGGTGGCACGGAACTGGATTGCGGCGATCACGCCGGTGAGGATGAACAGCAGCACCGAGATCGCCGAGGCGAACCCGAGCTGGGCTCCCCCTGCGCCGAAGGCGAGACGCATCGTGTAGCTGATCAGGATGTCGGTGCCACCCGCGGTCGGGTTCTCCGGGGTGAACGGCCCACCCTCGGTGAGCAGCGCAACCGCATTGTAGTTGTTGAAGTTGAACGCGAACGAGGAGACCAGCAGCGGCGCCACGGTCACCAGCAGCAGCGGGAAGGTGATCTTCCGGAACTGGGTCAGGCCACTCGCCCCGTCGATCGCCGCTGCCTCTTTCAGGTCCGAGGGGATCGCCTGCAGGGCCCCGGTGCAGACCAGGAACATGTAGGGGAAGCCCATCCAGAGGTTGGTCAGCAGGACGGCGGTACGGGCGGCCGGCACCGAGGTGAACCAGCCGATGTCCAGGCCGGTGAGCTCGTTGATCAGCCCGAAGTCGCGGTTGAAGAACCCCGACCAGACCAGCAACGAGATGAAGCCCGGCACGGCGTACGGCAGCAGCAGCACCGAGCGGTAGATCCGTTGCCCCTTCATCCGGTCGTCATTGAGCACGGTGGCCAGGATCAGCCCGAGCAAGAAGGTCGAGGCGACCGAGCCGAAGGCGAACAGCAGGGTCCAGATGAAGATCTTCAGGAAGTCGCGACTGATCCGATCGTCCGTCAAGGCCTTCGTGAAGTTCGCCATCCCGACGTTCTCCAGCCACGACTGGTCGGAGACCCGGGTGCCGTCCTCAGCGGTGAAGAACTCGCGGTCACCCTGCTGCTTCGGGGTGTAGACCTTCCCGGTCTGGGTATCGGTGATCGCGTCCGTCGCCTCGTCGTACTTCAGGGCGGTGATGCCTTCGAACGCCTGCCGGATGCCGAGGGCACGGATCGCACCCTTCTCGGTCGGGACGGCGATCTCCTTGATCACCGCGTTGGCGGCGTTCACCTGTTGAGGGGTGAGGATCGTGTAGCCGCTGGCGGCCGTCACCGCGTTGTTCGTCACCGTGACGTCGCCGGCATCGATCGGCTCCAGCCCCTCAGCGGTGCCCTTGGAGATGCTCTGATCGGCCTGGTTGACCAGGAAGAGGGTGAACGGGCCCTCGGTCACCGAGCCCTCGGTGGCCACGGTCATCGTGTAGCGCGGTGAGTCAGGGGTCTGGGTCACCGACGAGGCGATGATCTGTGTGATCGTCTCCTCCTTCGACTGCCGGGTGCCGTCACCGAAGTTGGTGGTCGACGTCTTCGCCGTCATCACCACCGGGTAGACGACGAACAGGACCAGCAGCAGCGCGCCCGGGAGGATGTACTTGGCCGGCAGACGCTTGGTCCTGCCCAGGTAGGCGAACACGGCGAGCGCCGCGATCACCCACACGATGACCAGGAACCACCAGCGGTTCTGGCCGAGCAGGATCGGGGTGAGGGTGCCGGCAATGCCCAGGGTGAGCCCGAGCCCGATCACCTTGGCAAGCAGCGCTGTCGTTGTTCCCGCGCGACGCGGCGGGGTGGGGGCGGGGTCGGGACCGGTCGATGCGGGGCGAGTCGGAGTTGTTGTGGCCACCTGGAACTCCCGGGCGTCGAGGACGGAAGGGTAGAGCCGGGCGTCCGGCGGGCCTGGCCCGGCCGGACGGGGGCCCGGCCCGGGGGGCTCGATCGAACGAACCCCCCGGACCGGAGCGGTGCGGGGTGCTACCCGATCGCCGCAGTGATCGTCTTGCCGGTCGCGGTCATGGTCGTGGTCGGGTCGGCTCCGCCGATGATCGCGGCGTACGCCTTGCCGAGCGGTTCCCAGACCTCCTGCATCGCCGGGATGGCGGGCATCGGGTTACCGGCCTTGGCCGCCTCGACGAACACCTTGACGTCAGGGTTGTCGGCCCCGACCTTGGTCGCCACGGTGGTCATCGCCGGCGGCAGCTTGGCACCGTCGTACATGGACTGCATGGCGGTCTCGGTGTTCATGGCGTTGGCCACGAACTCCTGGGCGAAGGCCTGGTTCTTGCCCTTGGAAGCCACGTAGAAGCCCTGCACACCGGAGAAGGGCTGGGCCGGCTTCTGGCCGGCGAAGCCCGGAACCGGCGAGATGGCGTACTTGAGACCGGCCTTCTTGATGTCGGCCAACGCCCAGGGGCCGGAGACCAGGTAGGCCGCCTTGCCGCTGGCGAACAGGGCGATCGAGTTATCGCCGCTGACCGAGCGGCGCAGCACCTTGCTGCCCTTCTCACCCAGGTCGTAGATCTTCTTGGCCGCGGCGAGCGAGCCCGGCTTGCCGATGCCCAGGTCCTTCGGGTCGTAGTCGCCGGACGCCGTGGTGCCGAACAGGTAGCCGCCCATCGACGTCAGCACCGGCTCCATGTGGTAGGCATCGCCGAGGTCGCCCTGCTGCAGGTTGAACGCGGACTCCACCTTGCCGGCCTTGACCGCAGCCTGGCCGGTGGAGATCGCGTCGTCCAGGGTCTTGGGCGCGTCGGGGGCGACCGCGGTGTTGCGGTAGAGCGCCAACGCCTCGAACCCGTAGGGCAGCGCGTAGAGCTTGCCCTGATAGGTGGTCGCCTTCACCGAGATCTCGGCGTAGCCGGAGAGCTTGTCGGCGGTGATCTGCAGCGGCGCGATGGCGCCGTTCTGGACCAGGTTGCCGATCCAGTCGTGGGCGCCGGTGAGGACATCGGGGCCGTTGCCGGCGGCGTTGGCGGTGACGAAGTTGGCCTGCAGGTCGCCGGAGATCACCTGGACGTCGACGGAGATGCCATTGTCGGCGGCGAACTTCTCGGCCGCCGGCTTCACTCCGGGAGCCTTCAGCTCGTCGGTCCAGATGACCAGGTCGGCGTTGCTGCGCACGGGTGCGGCGCTGCCGGAGGGGCTGGCCGCCGGCCGAGGCCGACGCCGAGGCGCTCCCTGACGTGGACGCGGACGGCGTTGTCGTGCCGCCCCCGCCGCAAGCTGTGGAGAGAAGTGCAGTACCGGCCAGAACGGCCAGCACCCGGGGGGACATACGCATGGTGCTCCCTCGTCTCGATGTGGCGCCACGTGACCACGTAGCGTGATACCTGGGTGGACGGGACCAGTTTGGACGCTAGCAAGTGCTGCAAGGGAAGGGGTAGCCCTTGCAGTGCACTCGTTCGCAACGATCCTGTAACACGTCTGTTCCACCAGACGGGGCGCGCACGTAAACTGCGCCTCGTGCGCGTCCGCCTGGCAGACATCGCCGCCCGCGCCGGAGTGAGCGAGGCGACGGTCAGCCGGGTGCTCAACGACAAGCCCGGCGTCTCCCCCGACAACCGGCGCTCCGTGCTGGACACCATGGAGCGCCTCGGCTACGAGCGCCCCAGCAGGATGCGGGCGAAGAAGGCCGGCCTGGTCGGGCTGATCGTGCCCGAGTTGGACAACCCGGTCTTCCCCGCCTTCGCGCAGGTGATCGAGACCGCGCTGGCCAAGCAGGGGTACACCCCGGTGCTGTGCACCCAGACCCAGGGCGGGGTGCACGAGGATGAGTACGTGCAGATGCTGCTGGACCGCAAGGTCGCCGGCATCGTGTTCGTCTCCGGCATCCACGCCAACGTCGACACCGACCCGCAGCGCTACGTCCGCCTCCGCGAGCAGGGCCTGCCGATCGTCCTGGTGAATGGGTACATTCCCGGCATCGACGCACCGTTCCTGTCCAATGACGACGTGGTTGCGGTCGATTTGTCCGTCGCCCATCTGGCGGCCCTCGGCCACCGCCGGATCGGCCTGGCGATGGGCCCGGAGCGCTACATCCCGGTGCGCCGCAAGGTCACTGCCTTCGACGCCGCGATGCGCCGGCATGTCGACCCGTCGCTCGGCCCGGCCGAGGTGGCGACCCTGGTCGAGCACGCCGTCTTCTCGGTCGACGGCGGCGACGAGGCCACGTCGGCGCTGCTCGACCGCGGGGTGACGGCGGTGATCTGCGGCTCCGATGTGATGGCGCTCGGCGCCCTGCGCGCCGGCCGCGCACGCGGACTGCGACTGCCGGAGGAACTCTCCGTGGTCGGCAGCGACGGAATTCCCTACGCCGAGTTCTTCGACCCCCCACTCACCACGCTGCGCTCTCCGATCGAGGAGATCGCGGACGGCGCCGCGCGGGCGCTGCTCGACGAGATCGCTGGACAGCCGGCTCCCCGGGCGGAGTACATGTTTCGGCCCCAACTCGTGGTCCGCGGCTCCACAGCGCCTCCGGCCCAGCGGTCGAGCGCGCGGAGCAATCGCCGGGTCAGAGGAAGTCTGACCCGCATTTGCAGTGCAATTTTCATGCAAGCTCGAAGGTCATCTCCTGGCGTCTGCTACTACGCTGCGTAGTGCGCGCGCGAGTCGACGTCGCTGAATCGATCACAACCACCCGAGAGGAGTGCCCATGCCTGTCCAGGCAGACCGCTACCAGCCGAAGAACCCGGTTCGCCTGGTCCATCCCGAGTGGTCCCGGGATGCAGTGATCTATCAGATCAACACCCGTCAGTTCACCCCGGAGGGCACGCTGCGGGCCGCGGCCGAGCAGTTCGGTCGGCTGGCCGAGCTCGGGGTCGGCATCCTGTGGCTGATGCCGATCCACGACATCGGCGTGGTCAACCGCAAGGGCGGGATGGGCAGCCCCTACGCAGTGCGCGACTACTACAGCGTGCGGCCCGAGCTGGGCGACCTCGAGGACCTGCGCCACGTCGTCCGCACCGCTCACGACCTGGGCCTGAAGGTGATCCTGGACTGGGTGGCCAACCACACCGCCTGGGACAACCCCTTGGTGGCAGAGCACCCCGACTGGTACGACCGCGACCCGGTGGGCAACCTGCGTCCCACCCCCTGGTGGGACTGGGACGACGTGATCGACCTCGACTACTCCCGCCCCGAGCTGCGCCGCTACATGGCCGAGGCGATGGCCTACTGGGTGCGCGAGGCCGACATCGACGGGTACCGCTGCGACGTGGCCGGCTTCGTGCCCACCGACTTCTGGGACACGGTGCGCGAGGAGCTGGACGCGATCAAGCCGGTGTTCATGCTCGCCGAGTGGGAGTCACGCGACCTGCACCACGCCTCCTTCGACGCGAGCTACGCCTGGACCTGGAACGAGACGATGCACCACATCGCCAACGGCCGGGCCGACGTGCAGGCCCTGCACATCTACTACTCCTGGAACGAGAAGGCCTTCCCGCCCGAGGCCATGCGGATGACCTTCGTCAGCAACCACGACAAGAACGCCTGGGAGGGCACGGAGTTCGAGCAGTTCGGAGATGCGCTCGAGGCAGCGATCGTGCTCTCCATGGTCGGCGAGGGACTGCCGATGATCTATTGCGGGCAGGAGGCCGGCAATACCCGGCGGCTGGCGTTCTTCGACCGGGACCCGATCACCTGGCAGCAGCACCCGATGGCCGACTTCTACCGCCGGCTGATCGCGTTGCGCCGAGGCTGCCCCACACTGTGGAACGCGCCCTGGGGGGCCCGGATGCACTGGGTGCCCAACGACGCCCCGACCCGGGTGCTGAGCTTCGTCCGGGACGACGGCAGGCAACGGGTGCTTGCCGTGCTGAACCTGTCCGCCGACCCCGTCGACGTCACCTGCTCGGGCCCTCTGCACGCGGGGCTCTACACCGACGCGCTCGGCACCGACGTCGTCCGGGTCGAGCCCACAGCACGGATGACGCTGCCTGCCTGGGGCTACCGGGTGCTTATCGGGGACTCGGCCACCGGCGTGCGGCCGAGCAGGCAGTAGCCGCCGCCACCGGCAACGTCATCCACCCGGACGTCGTCCAGAGCGCGGGCGAGCAGCGCCCACGGTCGGTCGAACCCCCGGAAGTCGCTGACGTACGGCGCATGCAGGGCATGGATCATCAGGTTCACCGCGACCAGGTAGGGGTGGGCCCACCGCCCGCCCACGGCGCTCACCCATGATCCGGGCGGCAGCGCGCCCAGTACGCCTGCCACCGCAGCGGGATCCTGCAGCACGTCGTGCACCGCGCAGAAGATCGCCGCATCGGCCCTGCCGGGCAACTGGACCAGATGCGCCGGCGCGGCGATCAGTTCGACGTTGTGCCAGCCGTTCCGTTGCACCCGCCGACGGGCCAGAGCCAGCATCTCGACGGACTCGTCGATCCCGATGATCGCTCCCCCGGCTCCCACGACCTGCTCGATCCGGGCGAAGCAGAGCCCGGTGCCGCACCCGACATCGACCACCCGGTCGCCGCGCATCAGGGGCAGCACGTCCACGGCGAGCTCACGCCAGCACTGGAACGCCGACGTCCGCTCGTCGTAGTGCTCCGCATCGTCGGCATAGGCGGCCAGCCGGCCGCCTGAGATCACGGGTCTGCGCATGGGGCTCACCACCTCGCCCGAGCATCCATCGTGCGCGCGTGTGCGCCTGATCACGCTGGGCCGTTGGGCCCGGAACAGAGCGGCCCCGACGCGGGGAGCATGGGAGCGTGAGTACGACCACTGTGGTCAACAAGGTCGACCGGCTGGTGCACGGCTGGCAGGGCAGATTCACCTCCGGGCAGTCGCCGACAACACTGGCGCTGGCCTACCTCGACTGGCACGTGCACCTGGCCAACTCCCCCGGCAAGCAGGTCGAACTCGCCGACAAGGCGGCCCGCAAGACGTTCCGGCTGCTCGCCTATGCGGCCCGCCGCCCGTTCGATCCGACCACGCCGCCCTGCATCGAGCCGCTGCCCGGCGATCACCGGTTCGATCACCGGGGCTGGCAGAGCTGGCCGTACACGGTCAACTACCAGGCGTTCCTGCTCCTGCAGCAGTGGTGGCACAACGCCACCACCGGCGTCGAGGGCGTCACCCCGCATCACGAGGCAGCCACAGCCTTCGGCGCCCGGCAGGCGCTCGACATGATCGCGCCGTCGAACCTGCCCTGGGCCAACCCCGAGGTACTGGAGGCGACGCTCCGCGAGGGGGGAGCGAACCTGATCCGCGGCGCAGTCAACCTGGTGCAGGACGCCACGCGTTCGCTCGACCGCAGGCCGCCGGTCGGCGCCGAGGCGTTCCGTGTCGGCGAGATGGTGGCCGCCACCGCCGGAAAGGTCGTCTTCCGCAACCGGCTGGTCGAGCTGATCCAGTACAGCCCGACGACGGCGACGGTCCACCCCGAGCCGATCCTGATCGTCCCGGCGTGGATCATGAAGTACTACATCCTCGATCTCTCGGCGACGAACTCGCTGGTGCGCTACCTGGTCGACCAGGGGCACACCGTGTTCGCCATGTCGTGGCACAACCCCACGGCCGAGGACCGGGATCTGGGCATGGAGGACTACCGGCTGCTGGGGGTGGAGGCCGCCATCGAGGCGGTCCGCGCGATCGTGCCCGGCCGCCGGATGCATGCAGTGGGCTACTGCCTGGGCGGCACCCTGCTCACCATCGAGGCGGCCGTCCTGGCCCGGCGCAAGGAGGCGGACCCGCTGGCGAGCATCACCCTGCTGGCCGCGCAGACCGACTTCACCGAGCCCGGCGAGCTCAACCTCTTCATCGACGAGGACGAGGTGAGCTTCCTCGAGGACTTCATGTCCGAGCAGGGTTATCTGGACGGTCGGCAGATGGCGGGAGCCTTCCAGGTGCTGAGGTCCAACGACCTCGTCTGGTCGCGGATCGTGCGGCAGTACCTGCTCGGGGAACGCGAGCCGATGAGCGATCTCATGGCGTGGAACGCCGACACCACCCGGCTGCCGTTCCGGATGCATTCGGAGTACCTGCGCGGTCTGTTCCTGCACAACGACCTGGCCCAGGGGCGCCTCGTCGCCGGCGGCGAGCCGGTCGCCCTGTCCGACATCAGGGCACCGATCTTCGCAGTGGGCACCCTGCGCGACCACGTCGCCCCCTGGCACTCGGTGTACAAGCTGCACATACTCGCGGACGCCGAGCTCACCTTCCTGCTGGCCAGCGGTGGTCACAACGCGGGCATCGTCAGCCCGCCCGGCCCGCCCGGGAGGCGCAGCTACCAACTGGCCACGCACACCGAGGGCGAGCGCTACGTCGATGCCGACGTCTGGCAGCAACGGACGCCGACGCGCCAGGGCTCGTGGTGGCCCGCGTGGCAGGAGTGGTTGGGACGGCACTCCGGTGAGCCGGTGGCACCACCGGGGATGGGTGCGCCCGACGCCGGCCTGCCGGTACGGGACGACGCCCCCGGACGCTACGTGCGCGAGGACTGACCGGCGCTCAGCGGGCCAGGAAGTCGCTGACCAGGGCGAGGAACTGCGGCGTCCGCTCGATCATCGTCCAGTGCCCGCACCTGCTGAAGACGTGCAGCTCCACATCGGCGAGCGCGTCCAGCAGCGGCAGGGCGGACGTCGCGAGCGGGATGATCCGGTCGTCCCGGCCGTGGATGAGCAGCACCGGCTGTGGGAGCGCGGCCAGCTCGGCGTGGCTCAGCGCCAGGTCGTCGACCCAGCGCTGGCGCGGCGCCGGGAACATGGCCTCCCAGGAGCCGCGCACCTGAGGATTCATGCTCGCCTCGTAGCGCATCCGGATCAGATCACCGGTGATCAGCTTCTCGTCGTCGCTGAACAGCCGGACGATCCGCTCCATCCCCTCCAGGGACGGGGTGTAGCCCCACACCTCGTCCAGCCCGGGTGGGAGCGGCATGGCGATGCCGACCGAGCCCATCGCCACCACTCGGCGCACCCGGTCGGGCACCGCGGCGGCCAGCGACAGGGAGACCGCCCCGCCCATCGAGTTGCCCACCACGTCGACCCGATCGACGCCGAGAGTGTCCAGCACCGCGACCGCATGCTCCGTCCATGCCGCCCGGCCGAACTGACGGGCCTCACCGGTGGCGGTCTGGCCGAAGCCGAGCTGATCGGGGGCGATCACGCGACGGGTCCGGGCGAAGTCGGGCATCACCGCACGCCAGTTGGCGGTGGCCGTGACCCCGGGGCCCGAGCCGTGCAGCAGCAGCAGCGGCAGCGCGCCGTCCTGGCCCTCGGCGACGCCGGTGTCGATCACTGCGGTGGGCACGCCGGCAACGTCGATCATGGTGGGCTCCATGGCGGCACGCTAGCCCGCTTGCCGCAGCGGACGGCCTCCGCGTTCCGCAGCGCAGAAAGCGCACCCGCCGTCTCGCAGGCATATACTCATGTGTAAGGCGAAGAGCAAGGAGTAAGGAATGCCATCCTCGATCCTTACCACCAAGGGCCAGGTGACCGTCCCCAAGGAGGTCCGCCAGGCGCTCGGGCTGCGCACCGGAGCCCGATTGATCTTCGTTCCCACGCCCGCCGGTTACCTGCTCAAGGCCGCTACGCATGACCTGATGCGCCTGGCGGGCAGCGTTCCCTACGACGGCCCGGCCCTGTCCGTGGACGACATGGACGCCGCCGTCGCCGAGGCTGCCCTCGAGGCGTATCGATCGTGATCGGCCTGGACAGCAACGTCCTGCTCCGGTTCGTCGTGGGGGACGACCCTGAGCAGGCCCGGGCTGCCCGCGAGGTGATGGCCGGGCTGACCACGAAGGAGCCCGGCTTCATCAGCCTGGTCACCCTGGTCGAGTTCGCCGGGGTCCTTGCCCGCGGCTACCGGCGGTCCCCCGAGCAGGTGCTCGACCACGTGGAGGACCTGCTCGCCTCCGCCGAACTGGAGTTCGAGGACGGCGAGACCGTGTGGCGAGCCCTGGCCCAGGCGCGTGCCGGGGCCGACCTGGCCGACGCCATCGTGGCGGACACGGCCGAAACCTTCGGCTGCACCGAGACGGTGACCTTCGACCGTCGCGCGGCGAGGCTCCTCGGCATGCGCCTGCTCTGAGTCTCTCGCCGTGCGCTTTCCCCGCCCGATCCCGTCAACCCGGCGGGCCCGCCGGCCGATACCCACGGCATGTCCCTGCTCGCCGAATCGCCGGGTGAGATGCGACCGTGCGACAAGGTCACGTCGGCGTCCGGCGCCATGACCCGGCCTGTCCTCACCGACTACCCGCATGTCGCCCGCTGCGACCCCTGCCGCGCCTACCTGGACACCGCACCGACAGGGTTGCCGCCGTGGACCGTGGTCAGCGCGACCCTGGCCTTCCACGACAGCGCGCACCGGCACGACCCGCTGGACGTCGGCTACGGCCAGTTCGACTGGATCTGAACGCCTTTCACGCCGGACCAGGTCAGGCCGGCTCGTCGTCCAGCGCCTCGCGGACAGCCTCCTCGAACCCGAGCAGACCACCGGGCGGCGTCGGTACCAGGCCGATCAGGTCGTCCTCCCCGCAGACCACCTCGTGCACCAGGCTGCCGACCAGCGGCTTGGCGATCGAGGACGGCACCGGGGTCACCACCCCCACCCAGTGCCCGGCCAGCCACGGGGTCAGCACCGGAACGGTGACGATCAGGCGCGGCAGCAGTCCGTCCACCCGGGCGAAGCGCTCGATCATCTCCTTGTAGGTGAGCACGTCCGGCCCACCGATGTCGAAGGTCCGGTTCACCTCCGCCGGGAGGTCGGCGACGGCCACCAGGTAGGCCATCACGTCGCGGACGGCGATCGGCTGGATCCGGTTGTGCAGCCACTTGGGGGCGATCATGGCCGGCAGGCGGCGGGTGAGGTGACGCAGCATCTCGAAGGAGGCCGAGCCAGAACCGATGATCACCGCAGCCTGCAGCACCACCGTGGGGACGTCGCTGTCGAGCAGGATCTCGCCCACCTCGACGCGGGAGTCCAGGTGTGCCGACAGTTCCTCGCCCTCGGGGTGCAGGCCGCTCAGGTAGACGATCCGGCGCAGCCCGGCACGACGTGCCGCAGCCGCGAATCCCCTCGCCAGCGCCCGGTCCCGGCGTTCGAACTGGGGCTTCCCGTCCATCGAGTGCAGCAGGTAGTACGCGACGAAGGCGCCGTCCAGCGCCTCGTCCAGCACCGCCGGGTCGGTGGCGTCCCCGGTGACCACCTCGACCTGATCGGCCCAGGACTGCGTCGCTACGCCGTCCGGCGACCGGGTCAGCACGCGGACCTTCCAGCCTGCGGTGAGCAGTTCAGGAACGAGGCGGGACCCGATGTAGCCGGTGACCCCCGTGACGAGCGCGATCCGGCCTGCACCGTGGGTCATCGGCCCATGCTGTCACGCTAGGCCGGGGCGAGCGCGGTGACCATCGGCGGCAGGATGAGCAGCATGCTCATCGACCAGATGACATGGGTGATCATTGGGCCGAGGATGCCGCCGGTGACCCGTCGCTGCAGGCCGACCAGCAGGCCCAGCACGACGGCCGCGAACACCAGCATCGGGTTGCCGCTGGCCACGGTGGTCAGCGCGTACAGGCCGGTGGAGATCGCCACCGCGTGACGCTGCCCGATCGCGGCGTAGAGCGCGCCGCGGAAGAACACCTCTTCGGCCAGACCGTTCACCAGCGTGACCAGCGCGACCACGGGGAGCCAGGCGAAGCGGGCGTGGTCGAGGACCTCGTTGAGGCTGTTCCGCAGTGCCGGCACCTGGGCCACCAGCACCGCGCCGGCGCTGAACACGGCGACCGAGAGCACACCGAGCGCCAGCGGCTGCACCACGGGCCGGGCCAACCGGGACCCGGACCGGGTGTGAGCCCAGCCCAGGTGCAGCGGGCCGGAGAGCAGCGAGCCGATGGTCCAGACCAGGGCCAGCGCGCCGGTGCTCAGGAAGAAGCGCGGGTCGCCGGGGGCCAGACGGAAGGAGACCCCGAGCAGGACGGCGCCGGCCGCGGCCGTGATCACGACCACCACCCGGCGCCGGCGGAAGGCGCGGTCGGTCTCCAGGTGATCCCGCGGCACGGCGCGGAACAGCGCCGCCTCGAGGAAGCGCATCACCTCGATCCGCGACCACCACGATCGCCCGGTGCGCGCCATGGCGTCACTGTAAACGGGGGCGGCCGCAGTGCCGCGCTCAGAGCGGCACCGCGAGCTGAGCCTGCAGGAAGGCCCGGACGCCTGCCTCCATGTCTGTGGCGCCGTCGTCGTACAGCCATTGCAGCTGCAGCCCGTCCATCAGCGCGATCAGTTGGCGGGCGGCCAGGCCCGGGTCGACGTCGGGACGGAGGGCGCCGGCCTCACCCGCCTGGGCGAAGGCCCGGCCGATGGTGGCCAACGAGTTCTGATAACGCCGCACGAAATAATCGTGAGCGGGGTGCTCACTCGACGTGGCCTCGGCCGCCAGCACGGAGAACAGCTCGATGATGCCTCGGCGGGTGGCGTTCAGCGCCATCAGATCCGCCATCCGATGCAGGGCGCCGACGCCGTCCGCGCCGTCCGCGCCGTCCGCGCCGTCCGCGCCGTCCGCGCCGTCCGCGCCGTCCGCCCCCCCCATCCAGGCGGCGTCCTCGCGATCGCGGTGCTCCAGCACCGCCTGCAGCAGCGCCTCCTTGGTCGCGAAGTGATGCATCAGACCCGGGTGCGAGATGCCGCAGCGCGCCGCCACCTCGCGCAACGAGGCGCCGCGGTAGCCGACCTCACCGAACATCGCCATCGCCTGCTCGATGATCTCGCGCCGCTTCGCCCGCCCCTTTGCATACCCCTGTTCGCTCACTCCCCCACCTCCTCCCCGCTCGCTCCTGCGCGCCGCGCCGCTTCCCGCCCCACCCTCGCGCCGAGAGTCGAGTAACGGCCCCCAAACCTGTCAGATCGCGACAGTTACTCGACTCTCGGTGCCCGGGTGGGAAGGGGCCGATCGAGGTTCGACGGTCAATACCTACCATGTGGTTTGTTTTTGTTCTACGCTGGTCGCGTTCGCGGCCGCCTGGGGCCGCGTGGACCCGGGAGCCCCTGATGACACCAGCCGCCGACGGCGCCGGCCGCCTCGACATCCCCACCCTGATCGCCGCCCTGACCGTCGAGGAGAAGGCCTCCCTGCTCGACGGTTCCGATTTCTGGCACACCCAGCCCATCGAGCGGCTGGGCATCCCCGCGATCATGGTGAGTGACGGCCCACACGGCCTGCGCAAGCAGGCCGAGGGCGCTGATCACCTGGGTCTGCACTCCAGCGTGCCGGCCACCTGCTTCCCGCCCGCGGCCGGCCTGGCCTCGAGTTGGGACGTCGTGCTGCTGGCCCGGGTGGGCGCTGCGCTCGCCCGCGAGTGCCTGGCCTCCGGGGTATCGGTGCTGCTCGGCCCCGGAGTGAACATCAAGCGCTCACCGCTGTGCGGGCGCAACTTCGAGTACTTCTCCGAGGACCCGGTCTTGGCCGGCACCCTGGCCACCGCGATGGTCACCGGTGTGCAGACCGAGGGCGTGGGCACCTCGCTGAAGCACTTCGCGGCGAACAACCAGGAGACCGACCGGATGACGGTCTCGGCCGAGGTGGACGAGCGCACGCTGCGCGAGATCTACCTGCCCGCCTTCGAGCAGGTGGTCACCCAGGCCCAGCCCTGGACGGTGATGTGCTCCTACAACAGGATCAACGGCGTCTACGCTTCCGAGGACCCCTGGCTGCTGACCGACGTGCTGCGCGACGACTGGGGCTTCCGCGGCCTGGTGGTCTCGGACTGGGGTGCCGTCTCCCGCCGTGAGGCCGCCGTCGCCGCAGGGCTCGACCTGGAGATGCCCTCCTCCGGTGGCAACGGCACGGCCAAGATCCTTCAGGCGCTGTCCGAGGGCAGGCTCAGCGAGGCGGACGTCGACCGGGCGGCTGCGCGGGTCCTGGCCCTGGTCGAGCTGGGCCGGGCCGCCGCGAGCGCGGGCGATCCGTTCGACGTCGCCGCGCACCACGCCCTCGCCCGTGAGGCGGCGACGTCGTCCGCCGTACTGCTGAAGAACGACGTCGCGCTGCTGCCTCTCGACGCCACCAGCGGCGGCACGGTCGCCGTGATCGGGGAGTTCGCCCGCACGCCTCGGTTCCAGGGCGCCGGATCCTCCCAGGTGAACCCGACCCAGGTGGACAACGCGCTCGAGGCTCTGCGCACTGCTCTCGACGGACGGCGCGAGGTGACCTTCGCGCCCGGGTTCGTGATCGAGTCGGACGCCGCGGACCCGGCACTGGTGCAGGAGGCGGTCACCGCGGCGTCCACGGCCGAGGTGGTCGTGCTGTTCCTGGGCCTGCCGCCCTCGCACGAGTCCGAGGGGTATGACCGCGAGCACATGGACCTGCCCGCTCACCAGGTCGACCTGCTCTCGGCGATCGCCGACGTGAATCCTCGGGTGGTCGTGGTGCTGTCGAACGGCTCGGTCGCGACCGTCAGCCCGTGGGCCGACCAGGCACAGGCCGTACTCGAGGGATGGCTGCTGGGGCAGGCCGGCGGATCCGCCACCACGGACCTGCTGCTCGGCCGGGTGAACCCGTCGGGCCGGCTGGCGGAGACGATTCCCATACTGCTGGAACACAATCCGACGACCGGGGCCTTCCCCGGCGAGCACGGACAGGTGCGCTACGGCGAGGGCCTGCTGGTCGGCTACCGCTGGTACGACACCCACCGGCTGCCCGTCGCCTACCCCTTCGGGCACGGGCTCAGCTACACCACCTTCGCCTACTCCGACCTGCAGACCGCCGTTCAGGACGGCGAACAGCCGCGGGTGCAGGTCAGCGTGACCGTGACCAACACCGGCGACCGCCACGGCACCGAGACGGTGCAGGTCTACGTGGCCGACCCCGCCGCGAGCGTGCACCGCCCCGAGCAGGAGTTGCGCGCCTTCGCCCGGGTCACCCTGGAGCCCGGCGAGAGCGGCACTGTCACGCTCGACCTGGACCGGCGCGCCTTCGCCTACTGGCACAGCATGACCCGGGGCTGGACGGTCGAGGGCGGAACGTTCGAGCTCCGGGTGGGCGCGTCCTCACGCGACATCCGGGCGCGCGCGCAGATCGACCTCGCCGGTGACGACCTGAGCGTTGCGCTCCAGGTCGACTCGACCGTGCAGGCCTGGCTCGACCACCCGCAGGCCGGCCCATGGCTGCGGGAGGTCCTCGGGGACAACGAGTTCGTCCCCCTGTTCAGCGATCCGGTGAACGGGGCGATGATGCGGGCGATCCCCCTGCAGCGGATCGCCCGGTTCCCTGGATTCCCGGTGACCGAGAACGACCTGGACGCCGCGGTGGCCCGGTTCGGTTCATGACCGCACCGGCGCCCGCGCCGGCCCCGCCGCGCTCCGACCCGCTGCACCGGGCGAACACTGCGACCTTCGTGGCGTTCGCCGGATCGGGCCTGGCCCTGTCCAGCTGGCTGTCGCGGATCCCGCAGATCCGCGACCGGCTCCAGCTCGAGCCGTTCGCGCTCGGGCTGGTGCTGTTCGCGGTCGCGGCGGGCTCACTCCTGGCCCTGCCCCTGGCGGGTCCGGTGATCGCTCGGGTGGGATCGCGCCGGGTGGTCGGGATGGCAGGGGCACTCGCGGCGGCGGCACTGGCAGGCGTGGCCGTGGGGCAGTTGGTCGGCGTGGTGCCCGTGGCGGGAGCCCTGTTCGTCCTCGGGGTCAGTATGGGCGCCTGGGACGTGGCGATGAACGTGCACGGCGCCATGATCGAGCAGCGCCTCGAACGCTCGATCATGTCCCGCTACCACGCGATCTTCAGCGTGGGTGCGGTGTCCGGCGCGGTGATCGGGTCGGGGGTGGTCGCCCTCGGCGTGCCTGTCGTCGTCCATCTCGGTGCGGTCGCCGTGATGGTGGGCGCGGGCGTGGTCGGCGCCTCGCGGTCCTTCCTGACCGACCAGACGGCATTCGCGGCATCCTCCGGGACGAGGCCGGAGAGCGCCTTCGCCGCCTGGAGGGAGCCCCGAACCCTGCTGATCGGGGTGTTCGTGCTGGCCTTCACCTTCGCGGAGGGGGTCGGGAGCGACTGGATCACGGTGGCGATCATCGACGGCCACGGGGGGTCACCGGCAACGGCCGCGCTGGCCTTCGCCACCTTTCTCGCGGCGATGACCGCCGGGCGCTGGTTCGGGCCCGCAGCACTGGACCGCTACGGCCGCACCCACGTTGTCCGGGCCCTCGCCGTGGCGGGCATCGGTGGCACGGTGCTGTTCGTGTTCGCCCCCGGCATTCTCGTTGCCTTCGCCGGCGCGGCGCTCTGGGGGCTGGGCGCTTCACTGGGCTTCCCGGTGGGAGTGAGCGCCGGGGCGGACGACCCAGCCCGGGCCGCCGGGCGGGTCAGCGTGATCTCCTCGATCGGCTACACCGCCTTCCTTGCCGGACCGCCCCTGATCGGCTTCCTGGGCGATCAGGTGACTGTCCTTCGGGCGGTCGCCGTGGTGGCCGCGCCGTTCGCCCTCTCGGTCGTGATCGCCGGGGCGGTCCGCCCGTCAGCCGGTCACCGAGGCGGGGTCGCAGTTGGCGCCGCAGACCACCACCACAACCCGCTCGTCGTCGGCCGGGGTGTACGCACCGGAGCGGACAGCGGCGAGCGCGGCGGCGCCACCGGGTTCGACGATCAGCCGCAGCTGTGACCACAGCTCGCGCTGCGCGGCGCGGATCTGCTCGTCGGTGACTGTCACCGCCAGGTCGACGAACCGGCGGAGGACGCTCCAGGGCACCGCGCCCAGACGGCGGGCGCCGAGGGAGTCGACGGCCAGGCCGCTCACCGGCACGTCGACCGGCTCTCCCGCGGCGAGGGCTGCACGCAGGCACTGGGAGGTCTCGGGTTCGACGCTGACCACGCGGACGCGGTCACGCACCCAGGCCGCCTGGCCGGCGGTGAACCCGCCGCCGCCGGTGGCCACGATCAGCGTGTCGTAGCCGGCCACCTGGTCGTCGAGTTCCCGAGCCACGGTGCCCTGGCCGGCCACGGTGTCCACGTGGTCGTAGGGGTGCATCAGCACCGCGCCGCCGACTCGCTGACGCGCGTCCGCCGCGGCCTGGGCATCGTCGTAGTAGCCCTCGACCACGTGCACCCTCGCCCCGAAGCGCTCGATGTTCGCCCGCTTCATCACCGGGGAGGTCGAGGGCACGAACACCTCGGCGCTCACCCCTAACGCCTGGCTGACATAGGCGACGGCGGCGCCGTGGTTGCCGCCGCTCGCCGCCACCACGCCGGCGGCCGCCAGCGCACCCCGCTCACGTTCGGCGAGAAGCCGGTTCGCGGCCCCACGGGGCTTGAACGACCCGGCGTGCTGCAGCAGCTCGAGCTTCAGGGTCAGCCCGTCGTAGGCGATCACCGGCGTACGCCGGATCAGGCCCTCGATCCGCCGTGCCGCACGCTCGATGTCATCGGGAAGGACCTGCGGTTCATCCATCACCCCATCGTGCCGGAATCACTCCCCAGCCAGGGCTCCGCCAGTCAGCCCGGTGACCATGTACTTCTGCACCGCGAAGGCGAACAGGCACACCGGCACCACGGTGACTGTGGCGACGGCGGCGATCTGCCCCCAGAACGTGCCGATCGGGGTGAGCAGGTTGGGGATGGCCACCGGCAGGGTCGCGGTGCTCACCCGTGATGCTGATGGCCCTGCCCTGGGCCACGGTGGTGAACTCGGCCTCGAAGGTGGCCGCCTCGCCAACGATCCTGGCCGGCTTGGCATCTCGGTACTCCGAGGCCACCCAGTAATCTCGCCACACACCGGCGCTCTTCGGGGCCGCGATGATCGGTTCGTCGAGAATGTCCCTGAGCCGCAACCTCTTCCGGCCCGCCAGGCGGTGGTCTCTCGGCAGACAGGCGACCCAACCTTCCTCGCTCACCTTCAGGTAGCGCAGCCCGGACACCTCGAGCGGCGGCCGGATGAGCGCGATGTCGACCTCGCCGGTGGCCAATCCCGCTGAGGGGTCGGCGAAGTCGTACTCCGCGGTCTCGACCCTGATCTCGGGGTAGGCGTCGGCGAACTCGCGCAGCAGGCGCGGAAGCCGCTCGAGCCCGGCCCCGATCAGATACCCCAGCCGCAGGACGCCGCGGGTCCCCTCGGCCCACCGACCCGCGGACTCGAGGGCGCTGTCGACCGCCTGCAGGGCCGGTGTGATCCGAGCACGGAAGTCCTCACCGGCCGGGGTGAGTGCGACGCTGCGAGTGGACCGGATCAGCAGAGACACACCCAGGAGCCGCTCCAGTTGCTGGATGCTGAGCGACAGTGACGGCTGCGACATGTGCAGCAGGGCGGCGGCGCGACCGAAGTGCAGCTCCTCGGCGAGCACCACGAAGGCACGCAGCTGCCGCTGCGTCACGTCGGGCACACTCGTCACGGGTGTGAGTCAATCACCCGGGCCGCACTGGGCAGGCAGGTCACCGAGTGTCACCCTGGCGGAAACGGTTGTCCCTCGGCGACCAAGGGTGCATATCGGTGACGCTCAGTGCCCGAGCCCGAGGTTGCGTCCGGCGCCTTCCTGCCGGTCAGCAGCGCCCGGCCGTCGACTCGTGAGTAACCTGCGGCTGACCCGAGGAGAGGTATGACGATGACGGCGGACGCGGACCGTGTGATTCAGGCACTTCATTCAGGCCACGAGGAACTGGTGGTCGTGGTGCGGAGCCTGACCGACGCCCAGTTGACCGGGCCGTCGGCAGCCGCCGAGTGGACCGTCGCCCAAGTGCTCAGTCACCTCGGCAGTGGGGCACAGATCACCCTGGCCGGGCTCGAGGCAGCGCTCGCGGGTGACCCCAACCCAGGGATGGAGGCCAATCAGCAGGTGTGGGCCCGCTGGAATGCGATGTCGCCGCAGGAGCAGGCCGCGGGCTTCCTCGACGCCGACATCGCGCTGCTGGCTCGGTACGACTCCCTGGATGACGCGACCCGGGAGAGCCTGCGGATCGATCTCGGATTCCTGCCGGCGCCGGTGGACCTCGCGTCCGCAGCGCGGTTCCGGCTGAACGAGTTGGCCCTGCACTCCTGGGACGTGCGCGTCGCACTGGACCCGACTGCCGTCGTCCACCCCGACGCCCCGCCGCTGCTGCTGGACCTCGTCGGCTTCATGGTCGGCTGGCTGGCGAAACCGGCTCCCCTCGACGGCCGCACAGTCGCCCTGCGGGTCGACCTGACCGCGCCCGAGCGGAGCTTCGGGCTGGTTCTGGGCGAGCAGTGCAGCCTCGGCGAGGTACCGGTGACGCCGGATGCCGTGCTCAGCGTCGGCGCCGAGGCGTGGCTGCGGTTGACCAGCGGGCGACTCGCACCCCAGTACTCCCCCGCGGGCGTGACCCTCAGCGGCGAGCTGTCGCTGGACACCCTGCGCCAGGTCTTCCCTGGCTTCTAGCGCCGCAAGGAGCATCCGCTGAGGCGTTCTTGAGGCGTTCTTGAGGCGTTCCGGCCCTACGACCGTGCCCGGCGCGCACCTACTCTGACCGTGTCGGGGTCACACGACCTCCGGTCATCACTTGGACGGGGACCCCGTCGGGCGCGGCAATCAGATCTCATGGGAGCCAGACATGCCTGAGCTCAGCGACGCTCTGCTCGACGGCAAGGTCGTCCTCGTCAGCGGCGGGACGCAGGGGCTGGGCGCGGCAGTGGCTGCCGCTGCGGCACGAAACGGAGCCGACCTCGCGGTCACCGGACGACGCGTCGACGTGGGCGAGGCGTTCGCCGCGGATCTCGCCGAGCGGTCCGGGCGCCAGGTGCTCTTCATCCAGGCCGAGTCCGGTGACGTCGGCCAGATCCAGGCCGCCGCCGCCACCACGATCACCCGGCTCGGCCGGATCGACTGCCTGGTCAACTGCGCCGGGCTGACCACCCGCGGCACCATGCTCGACACAACCCCTGAGCTGTTCGACGCCCACCTGGCGGTGAACACCCGTGGCCCGTTCTTCCTCATGCAGGCCGCGATCAAGGACATGATCGCGCGGGGTGAGGGGGGCACCATCGTCAACATCATCACGATGTCGGCGCACGGCGGCCAGCCCTACCTGGCGCCGTACGTCACCTCGAAGGCAGCGCTGATCGGGCTCACCCGGAACGCCGCGTTCGCGCACCGCTGGGACCGGATCCGGATCAACGGGGTGAACATCGGCTGGACCGAGACCGAGGGCGAGGACGCCACCCAGCGCCGCTTCCACGGCGCGCAGGACGGTTGGCTCGAGAAGGCCGCAGCCGACCTACCCATGGGCAAGCTCGGCCAGGTCGACGAGATCGCCGATTTCGTCGTCTTCCTGCTCTCGGCCCGCAGCGGCGTCGTCACCGGCTCCGTCATCGACTGGGACCAGTCCGTCCTCGGCGCCCACGAGTAGCCGCAGCCGCACGACGACGTCCGCTGAACCCGGAGAGAGGAAGGCGGCACCCGACCGCCGCAGGTGAGAGATGACTCAGACCATCGACGTCGGCATCGTCGGCTTCGGCTGGATGGGCCAGGTGCACGCCAAGGCCCTGACCCGCGTCCTGCAGCACTACCCCGACCTCGGCGTGACCCCGCGCCTGGTCGCGGTCGCGGACCCCGCGGACGACGGCCGTCTCGACTACGCGCGCACCGTCTTCGGCATCTCCGACACGACCCCCGACTGGCAGGAGCTGGTCGCCCGCGACGACATCGACCTGGTCTGCGTCGCGGGCCCGAACTTCACCCACCGCGACGTGGCCGTGGCCGCGGCGACGGCAGGCAAGCACCTCTGGATCGAGAAACCGGCCGGCCGCAACCTTGCCGAGACGCTGGAGATCGCCGACGCGATCGGTGCAGCCGGCGTCGCCTCGGCCGTCGGCTTCAACTACCGCAACGCACCGGCCGTCGAGCTCGCCCGCTCACTGGTCGCCACCGGCCGCCTCGGCACCGTGCGGCACGTCCGCGTGCAGATGCTCGGCGACTACTGCGCCCACCCGGAGGGTGCCCTGACCTGGCGGTTCGTCCGCGACCTGGCCGGCAGCGGGGTGATTGGCGACCTGGCCTCGCACGGCCTCGACCTCGCTCAGTACGTCGTGGGTCAGGTCACCGCCGTGCTCGCCGAGTCCTCGACCTTCATCTCCGAACGTCCCCAGGCGGTCGGCGTCTCGTCGCACTTCTCGCGCGGTACCTCCGGCCCGCTGCTGCCGGTCGAGAACGAGGACCACGTCGTCACGGTGCTCCGCTTCGCCTCCGGCGCCCGCGGCCTGCTGGAGGCCAGCCGCGCCTCGGTCGGCGAGCAGAACTCCTACGCCGTCGAGGTGCATGGCAGCACTGGATCGCTCAGCTGGGACTTCCGGCGCATGGGCGAGCTCCAGGTGTGCCTGGACCAGGACTACCAGGCGGCGTCGTGGACCACGCACCGCATCGGCCCGAAGGACGGCGAGTCCGGTGCCTTTCAGCCGGACACCGCGATCCCGCTCAGTTTCGACGACCTCAAGGTGATCGAGGCCAAGCGGCTGCTCAGCTCCATCACCACCGGCACGACGGACGGCGCGACGATCACCGACATGGTGCTCGCTGCGCGGCTGGCCGACGCGATGCTGCGCTCGGACGCCGCCAAGCAATGGATCACCCTTTGACCAGGAAGGCCGAACTCACCATGACCGAAGGCCAGCTCCTCATTGGCGGCGAATGGGTTCCGAGTGCCGGCGGGCGGACGGAGGACATCCGCTCACCCTACGACGGGCGCACCGTCGGGCAGGCCGCCGTCGCGGACGCCGCCGACATCGACCGGGCTCTCGCCGCCGCCGAGCACGGAGCGGCGGTGTGGCGCGAGACGCCCGCCCACGCCCGGATGGACGTCCTCCTGCGGGCCGCAGCCCTGGTCGACGAACGCGTCGAGGCGATCGCGGCCACCCTGTCCGCCGAGAACGGCAAGACCATCACCGAGGCACGGGGCGAGGTCGGCCGAGCCGGAGACATGATCCGGCTTGCCGGCTACGAGGGGACACAGCTGTACGGCGACTCCCTGCCCCTGGACGCCCACCGAGGGACCGGCCTGGACAAGATCGGTTTCACCCTGCGCCAGCCGTGCGGCGTCGTCGTCGCGATCACCCCGTTCAACTACCCCTCGCTGCTGGTGCTGCACAAGGTCGCGCCGGCACTGGCCGCCGGCAACTCCGTCGTCCTCAAGCCTGCCCGGGCCACGCCGCTCACCGCCCTGGCGCTGGCCCAGGCCTTCGTGGATGCCGGGCTCCCGGACGGCGTGCTCAACGTCCTCACCGGGCCCGGCGGCCAACTCGGTGACTCCCTGGTCGGCGACCCGCGGGTCCGCAAGGTCTCCTTCACCGGCTCCACCACGGTGGGTGAGCACATCTCCCGCATCGCCGGCGTCAAGAAGCTGTCCCTCGAGCTCGGGGCGTCCTGCCCGGTCGTGGTGCTGCCCGACGCCGACGTGGAGGCTGCGGCCAGTGCCATCGCGGCCGGCGGCTACATCAATGCCGGGCAGGTGTGCATCTCCGTCCAGCGCGTCATCACCCACCCGCGGGTGCATGCAGATCTTCTGGACGCGCTGGTGCCCCTGGTCGAGTCGATCGCCTACGGCGACCCGGCGCAGGACGCCACGCGGCTCGGCACCCTGATCACCGAGGGCGAGGCACGTCGCGTCGAGAGCGCGCTGCGGGCGGCCGTGGACGACGGGGCGCACCTGCTCACCGGCGGCGAGCGCGAGGGCGCCATCGTCAGGCCCGCCGTCGTCGACGGCGTCGCCCCGATGGCGCTGCTGAACACCGAGGAACTCTTCGGGCCCGCCGTCGCGGTGTCCACCGCGGAAGACTGGACGACCGCCATCGCCTACGCGAACTCCACCGCCTACGGCCTCGGCGCCGGCGTGTTCACCCGGGACGTCTCCGCCGCCGTCCGTGCCATGCGCCAGATCGACGCCGGGATCATCCACATCAACTGGACCCCGCTGTGGCGTGCCGACCTGATGCCCTATGGCGGCCTGAAGGCCTCCGGCATCGGCAAGGAGGGCTTCCGCACCGCCGTCTCGGAGATGACCGAGGAGAAGACGATCATCCTGCACGGCCAACCCTGGTGATCCTCGTCCCAAGGAGAAGGACATGACCGGCAAACCCACGGTGCGCCTGACCACGGCCCAGGCCCTGGTGCTCTACCTGTCCCGGCAGTACAGCGTCGCGGACGGCCAGCGCCGCCGCCTGATCCCTGCCGCTCTGGGCATCTTCGGGCACGGCAACCTGGCCGGGCTCGGCCAGGCGTTGGAGCAGTACGCAGACGCCCTGCCCTTCGTCCAGGGACGCAACGAGCAGAACCTGGTCCACGTCGCCGCCGGGTTCGCCAAGGCCTCCCGGCGCAGGGCGGCGCTGGTGGTCACGGCCTCCATCGGCCCAGGAGCGCTCAACATGGTCACCGGGGCGGCCCTGGCGACCGTCAACCGCATCCCGGTGCTACTGCTGCCCGGCGACACCTATGCCACCCGGCGCCAGGGCCCGGTCCTGCAGCAGTTGCAGCACCCGATCGAGGCCGACGCCAGTGTCAACGACGCCTTTCGCCCCGTGTCGCGGTTCTTCGACCGCATCACCCGGCCCGAGCAACTGCTCACCGCGCTGCCGGCCGCCATGCGGGTGCTCGTCGACCCGGTGAACACCGGCGCCGCGGTTCTGGCACTGCCGCAGGACATCCAGTCACACGCCCACGACTTCCCCGAGGCGTTCTTCGCCGAGCGCGACTGGGTCGTCCGGCGCCCGATCCCCGACCAGGCCGAAGTGGCCGCCCTCGCCCGGCTGATCGCCTCGGCGTCCCGGCCGCTGATCATCGCCGGCGGCGGGGTCGTCTACTCCGGGGCCGGAGCGGAACTGGAGCGGCTCGCCGACGCCGTGGGCATCCCGGTCGCCGAGACCTTCGCCGGCAAGGGCGCGGCGGACGTCGAGGCCTGGTGGCAGCTCGGCGGCATCGGCCTGGAGGGCAACCCGGCGACCAATCAGGTGGCCCGCGACGCCGACCTCGTGGTCACCGTCGGGTCCCGCCTGACCGACTTCGCGACCGGGTCCCATTCGCTGTTCGCGTCGCCCGAGGTGCGCTTCGCGAGCATCAACGTCGACCCCCGCGACGGCGACCGGCTCGGCGCCGCATCCGTGCTCGGCGACGCGCGGCTCGCCCTGCGTGCCCTGGCCGACGCCCTCGCCGCCGACGGGGTCACGACGGACGCCGCATGGCGGCACACGGTCACGGCCGCCAAGGCCGACTGGGACCCGGTGCGCGCGGCGGCCCTGGACGCCGACACCCCCGTCGACCTGGAGACCCTGCGCGCTGCGTCGACCGACGTCATCCCGGACACCGACGCGGTTCTCACCCAGGGTCAGCTCATCGGCCTGCTCCAGGAGCACTCCCAGGCCGGCGACACCATCGTCGCCGCTGCCGGCGGCCCGCCCGGCGACCTGCTCAAGGTGTGGGACGCCACGGACGGTCGCACCTGCCACCTCGAGTTCGGGTTCTCCTGCATGGGATACGAGATCCCGGGTGCCATCGGCGCCCGGCTCGCCGATCCCGACCCGGCGCACCGGGTGACCGCATTCATCGGCGACGGCACGTTCCTGATGGCGCCCACCGAGCTCGTCACCGCCGCGCAGGAAGGTCTGGCCGTCACGGTCGTGATCCCGGAGAACCACGGCTACCAGGTGATCCATCGGCTGCAGATGTTCACCATGGGCCGCGAGTTCGGCAACGAGTTCCGCTACCGTCCTGCCCCGCTGACCCTCGAGGCGGGCAAGGACGCCACCCTGACCGGTGACTACCTTCGGCTGGACCTCGTGCAGGTCGCCGCCGGGCTCGGCGCCCGCGCCGTGCGGGCCACCACAGCGGCCGAGATCCGCACCGCCCTGGAGGACACCCGCTCCGTGGCCGGCCCGGTCGTCATCGTGGTCCCGGTCATCCCGCACGCCGACCTGCCGTCGGCGGGCTGCTGGTGGGACGTCGCGCCCGCCGAGGTCTCCGAGTCCGACACGGTGCGCAGCGCCCGCACCGACTACGAGGCCGGCCTGACCACCCAGAGGTGGCACGGATGACCGCCAATGCCTACGCCCTGGACCGCGGCCAGCTGCGACGCAGCCTCGCCCGCGGGGAGGTCACCTTCGGCACGTTCGTCGGCGCAGCGACGCCGGTCACCGCTGAGGTCTGTGCCGCGGCCGGCATGGACTGGGTGCTGCTCGACCTCGAGCACGGAGCCGGCGGTGAGGAACAGGCCCGTGACGTCATTCCCGCCGCCGCGTCGTACGGCGTGCCGACCGTCGTCCGGGTGGAGTCGGCCGAGCGGATCCGCTCCGGTCGCCTGCTCGACCTCGGGGCAGCCGGGATCATGGTGCCGCGGATCGACACCGCCGACCAGGCCGCCGCGTGCGTCCGGCACCTGCGCTATCCCCCGGCAGGTGACCGGGGTGTGGCCACCTACAACCGCATGTGCCGCTACGGGCTCGACCCGGGCGCCCTCGACCGGTCGGACGACGACGTCCTGGGTGTGGTGCAGATCGAGACCCTGCCCGCGCTGGAGGCCGTGGAGCAGATCGCCGCACTCGACGGCGTCGACGTCCTGTTCGTCGGACCGCGCGACCTCAGCCACGCACTCGGCGTGCCCGGCCAGACCCAGGCACCGGCCTACCTCGCCGCCCTCGATCGGGTGCTCGCAGCCGCGACGGCGCACGGGAAGTCCGCCGGGCTGCTCGTGCCGGACGGCACCGCTGCCGCCCGGATGTCCGCGGCCGGCTGGCGGTTCCTCGCCATCGGCTCCGACACGACCCTGCTGGCCGGCGCCGTCACCGCCGAACTGCGCAGGGCCACCCAGACGGCATGACCCTCGCCAACGGCCGGCCGGTCGTCGTGGGCCTCGGCGACGTGGATCCCGACCTCGTCACGGCTCACCTGCCCCTGGACGCTCAGTTCGTTGCCCGCCCGGGCCCCGAGGAGCTCCTGGCCGCCGCCGGCGCGATCGTGCGTGCCGACGCCCTCGTCGACACCCCGATGCTCGACCGGATGCCGAACCTGCGGGTGCTCGCCCGCACCGGGGTCGGCGTGGAACGGGTGGACGTCGCCGAGGCAACCCGCCGAGGCATCGCCGTCGTCGTCACCCCCGGAGCCGGCACGAACGCGGTCGCCGAAGGTGCCCTGGCGATGATCCTGCACCTGGTCAAACGGCTTCGGCAGACGACCGATTGTGTCGCGCAGGGCCGCTGGGCGCAGCGGGCGGAAATCACCCTCGGGGACCTCGAAGGCACGACGATCGGCATCGTCGGATACGGGCGGATCGGCCGTCGGGTCGGGCTGCTGGCCGACGCGTTCGGCATGACCGTCCTCGCCCACGACCCATTCCTCGCCGGAGCCGGGGCCGGGGCCGCCACGGGCCTGGGCGGCACGAGCCTGGTCGGGCTCGACGAGCTGCGTCGACGGTCCCAGGTCGTCACGCTCCACCTGCCGCTGACGCCGGCGACCCACCATGTCGTCGACGCGCAGTTCCTGGCCGCGATGCCGGCCGGATCTATCCTGGTGAACTGCGGTCGCGGTGGCCTGCTCGACCTCGACGCCGCCGCGCAGGCCCTGACCGACGGCCGGCTCTCCGGCCTCGGCCTGGACGTCTTCGACCCCGAACCGCCGGCGCACCACCCGGTCTTCGAGCGTGCCGACGTCGTCCTGTCGCCCCATCTGATGGGGCTGAGCACGGGCGCCACCCGCGCCACGTTCACCGCTGCCGCGCGGGGCGTCGCGGACGTGCTCTCCGGCCGCCGGCCGGCCGCCGTCGCCAACCCCGCATGGGACTCCCCCGCCCGCACCGCGCACCCGCAGGAGGAACAATGACCGACGACGTCAGCCGCATTGCCGGAGCACCCATCAGCTGGGGTGTCTGTGAGATCCGGGGCTGGGGCTATCAGCTTCCCGCAGCGCAGGGCTGAGCGAGATGAGCGAGCTCGGTCTTGCCGCCACCGAGCTCGGCCCGGACGACCTGGCAACGACCCTGGCCGAGCACGACCTGCGCGCCGTCGGCGGCTTCACCCCGTTCGTGCTGCACCGGCCCGACGTCGACCCGTTGGTCGAACTCGGCCGGCTGTTGCCGGGCTTCACGGCCGCGCGCCGGACCGGGCAGGACGTGCAGCGTGTCCTGGAGGGATCCTCGATCTCCCTGTGCCTGGACACCGGTCACCTGCTGATCGGGGCGGACTACCTGCGGAACCTGCTCTCGCGGTGAGGCGAGGCGCTCACAGATCGCCATGGCCGCAGATCGACGCGGGCTCGTTGAACGGCGTGACGACCTGCACCTGCGACGGAATCGTGGTCGGCCTGCCGGGCAACACCCCGCGTGACTGGAGGATGAGGCGGCAGGCCCGCCGCATGTCTGCCCGTAGATCGTGATGCAGGACGGCGGAGATCCTGTGTGTGCGCAGCAGGGCCACGTTGTCGCCGTCGAGGTCGTGGGCGATGTACACCGTCGGCATGGCACCGATCTCGTCGAACGCCTCGAGTGCGGACACGTTGCCGCCGCCCGCGGAGTACACGGCGTTGGTCGAGGGGTGCAGGGCCAGCGCGCTGCGAACGGCCACCAGGATGGTCCGGTCCAGCCCGTCGGTGTCCTTGATCTCGTGGACCTGTCGATGGGGAGCCAACTCGGCGAGTGTGCGACGGAACCCGATCGCCCGCTCCTCCTCGCCGCGGAACGAGGAATGGCTCACCGTCACCAGGACGCCCCCGGAGTGGCCGGCCCACTGCGTGATCAGATAAGCGGCTGTCGCGCCCGCGGCCAGGTTGTCCATGCCGACGTAGGCCGCGCGCCGGCTGCCCGGCACGTCGGTCACGAACGTCACCGTCGGGATGCCCCGGGCGGCGAGCCGGTTGATCGCCTGCACGACCAGGGGATGGTCGGGCGCCTTCAGGATGATGCCGTGCGACCCCCTGCGACCGAGGGCGTCCAGAAGGTCCGCCGCCGCCGCCGGGTCGCTGTGCTCGCTCAGGTGTGACCGGGCGCGAAGGACCGCCGGACGCAGCGAGCGCAACTCCGCCTCCAGGGCGTCCCGGGAGGCGCGGGCGAACCGTTCCGGCGTCTGCATCACCAGGTCCAGGATGAGGGTCCGGCCAGACAGGTGGACCTGCTCCCGCTGCCGCTCGAGCTCGGCGATCGCCCGGTTCACCTGGGTGACGGTCTCCGGCCGGACGCCGTCGCGACCGTGCAGCACTCTGTCCACGGTGGCGCGGCTCAACCCGGCCTGAGCCGCGATGTCGACTACCCGATGGTCGCGGCGTGCCCCCACATCTCCTCCAGCGGGCCGAGCCAGCAGCCACGCCAGTCTGTCATGCGACGTGTCCTGCGGGGTTCGGGTCAACCCCGGCGAGCGGCCGAACGGTGCCCTGGTCGGGATCCCAGCGGCGTAGGGCGTTCAGCGACACCTCGATCGAGGTGTGGCCCACGACCTCGATCGCACGGGGCAGGTCTTCCACGTCGGCAGCAGTGATCGCGGGCACCGCGATGAGCGTCAGGTGCACCGCATGGGTGACGCCGGGTGGTCCAGAGCGTGCAGCCGGGGCATCAGGCGTCAGCGGCCTGCAGCCAGCGGGCGGCGCGCCGGAAGTGCCGTGCCTTGGTGGCCGGCTCCATACCGTCGTAGCCCTGAGCGATGACCTTGGACCGCGGGTTGCCGGCGAACACGTCGTAGTGGTCGCGCACGAAGGTCCAGTAGAGGCCGTCCCAGTCCTCGCACCACTCGCCCCGCGGAAGATCGGACATTGTGCGAAGGTAGTTGCTGCCCGAGACATAGGGCTTGGTCGTGATCGCCTCCCCCGCAGCGAACTGCGACATGGCATAGACGTTGGGCACCATCACCCAGTCGTAGGCGTCGACGAACATCTCCATGAACCACTCGTACGCCGCGTCCGGCTCGGTACGCAGCAGGCACATCGCGTTGCCGAGCACCATGAGCCGCTCGATGTGGTGCGCCCAGCCGCGCTCCAGCACGCGAGTCAGAACGAGATCGACGGGTTGCAGCCCGGTCTCGGCCGTCCACCAGCCGACCTCGAGTGGTCGGGCATGCTCGAGCCGGTTGCCCGTGCGCAGCCGGCGGCCATGCACGACGTAGGTCGCGCGCATGTATTCGCGCCACCCGATCACCTGCCGCACGAACCCCTCGAGCGACGCGATCGGCACGTCGCCGTCAGCGGTGTCGAGGGCCTGGTCGAGCACCGTGCGCGGCGAGAGCAGCCCGATGTTGAGGCTCGGGGTGATCAGCGAGTGGAAGAGGAAGGGGTGCTCGGCGGAGATCGCGTCCTCGTAAGGCCCGAACTGCGCGAATCGCTCGGCAAGGAAGGCGGCGTAGGCGGCCTCGGCCTCGGCGTGCGACGTCGGCCAGGCGAAGGAGCCGGCCACGCCGGGGTTGTCGGGGAAGGCGCGACGTACCCAGGCGATCGCCTCCTCGACCGCCTCGTGCCGATCGGGCCACTCGACGGGCGGCACGGCGTGCCCGCGGGGCAGCTTCTTGCGGTTCTCCGCATCGAACGACCAGCGCCCGCCGATCGGGCTGCCGTCGGGCTCGACCAGCACCCCGAGCCGGCGCCGCTGCCAGGTGTAGAAGTGCTGCATCCGCGGCTGCGAGCCGTTGAACCGCCCGGCGATCTCGGCCCGGCTGGTGAGGAAGTTCGGCGTCTCCTGCACCTCCTCGCGCTGCAGCGGGTGGCCGCCGTCGGCCAGGGCCCGGGTGAGGTCCTGGGCGAGCCAGTCGTCGACGACGTCGTACACGCTGAGCTCCGTGGGCCGCAGCCGCCGGATCAGTGTTGTGAGCGCGGCCCGGCTCGTCGTCCCTGCGTCGGTCTCGATGACCTCGACGTCGAACCCGTTGCAGCGCAGGCGGTCGGCGAAGCGCCGCATCGATGCGCGGTGGAGCACCAGCTTCTGCTGGTGGAAGCGGTACTGCCGGAACAGCAGGTCGTGCTCGACCATCACGAACGTCGTACCGTCCGGCACGTCGAGGTGATCGAGGAAGAGCTGGTGCGGCATGACCAGGCGGATGTGGCGTTCCGTCATGCGTTGAACCTAGCCGGACCTTCACCCGAAGCGGGTCTCCGTCGGAGAGCGTTCGGCCGTGCACACCGAAGGTCTCGCCGATCGCCGCCCGCCTTCCCGGGCCGGATCGTTGATCACCCCAATCCCAAGACTGCCGGGACTCACACCGGGGCCGGAAAGCGTCGACCGACGTCACCGTCGCAGCATTGTGTGCTGCCACCCACATGAACAGCAGTGAGCCTGCGCCAAGGGGACCTCCCTCATTCGGCGATCGAATCCGCGGACCGGCAGGTACGCCAACCAGGTGCCGCAGTTCTCACAGCGTCCGACGGTCAAGGCCCCTGCGGCGGCGTCCGTGGTCCGCACTGGAGGCCCATCGCGATCGCTCCTTCCCGCGTCGTCGCCGTCCCTGCGGCCGCGCCCAGTCATAGACTTCCCCTCCCCCGATGTGATCGCATCTGATGGTCGACTCGAGGCCACCGCCCAGATCCGCCGCGTCCCAGAGCGGCGAGGCCTCCCAAGTGGTCTCCGATCCGGGGACCTTCAGGTGCCGTTCATGCGTCATGGTGCCGTCTCGACCCAATCGTCGGGCAGGCCTTCGACCACGGGCTGGCCGGCGACGTCGATCCGTACTGAGAACCGCTGCCCACCGAAGCGCAGACCGTCGACCGACATCGCACCGAACGGCGGCGGGCGCATCGGTGCTACCTGAAGCCGCTGGTGGGGGGCATCGGGGGTCAGACCCAGCAGTGCCGAGATCAGGGCGCCCGCCGATGCCGCCGCCCAGCCCTGGGGGCGGCACGAGGCCGGGTATGGCGCCGAGGCATTGGCGACCGCGTCACCCGAGTACAGCTCGGGCCAGCGGTAGTCGAACGATGTTCCGGCGCGCACCAGCGCCCGAAGCACCTGCGCCGACTCGCCGGTGAGGCCGCGGCGCGCCAGCCCGGCGGCGATGATCGCGTTGTCGTGGGTCCACACCGAACCAGTGTGGTATCCCAGCGGGTTGTAGCCAGGATTCAGCCTGGACAGCGTACTGATCCCGAAGGGCCCCAACAAATCTGGTGCCACCAGCCGGTTCGCGACCTGCACCGCCTCGGCGTGGTCCAGCGCCGGGGTGTCGAGCAGATGCCCCATGTTGCTGGCCACACCGTCCACCAGACGCCCGGCCCGATCAATCGCCATCGCCAGGTAGCGGCTGCCCACCTCGCCGGTCCAGAAGCGATCCCGGATCCGTTGCGTCAGATCGGCCGAGAATCGCCGTAACCTTGCAGATCCTCTCTCCCCCAAGCTGTCCCAGATCTCTGCCAGCCCGGATGCGGCAGCAACGGCGTACCCCTGCGCCTCCAGCAGTGCGATCGGTGGGGAGGCGCGGCCACCGTCGGTGAACCGCATCGAATCGCCGGAGTCCTTCCAGCCCTGATGGGTCAGCCCGTGCCCACTGCGATCGGCGTAGGTGAGCAGTCCTTCGGGATGGTCGTTGCAGGAGCGTTCGATCCAGTCCATGGCTGCCCGTGCCGCCGGCAACAGCTCCCTGACCTGCTCCGGCGGCATCCCCCACCGCCAGGCATCGTACAAGAGGCACAACCACAACGGTGTGGCGTCGACGCTGCCGTAGTAGAGCGGCGGCAGCTGCAGGCCGCCTTCGGCGTCGACGAACGTACTCCGGCGTACCTCGTGCGGCATCTTACCGGGCTGTTCCGCCGAGTCGGGGTCGTCGCGTTCACCCTGCCGCCGCGCCAGTGCCCGCAACGTCCCCGCCGCGAGATCGGTCCCGAATGGCAGTAGCATCCGCGCCGCCCAGATCGAGTCCCGCCCGAACAACGTGAGGTACCAAGGGGTTCCAGCGGCGCAGAACACGTCGGTCGGTTCGACTGGGTCGGTGAGCAACAGATGCCGGGCGTCGGTCAGCGACACCTCGATCAACTGCGAAAGCCTGATGTCGTCCGCGGCAACCACCACGTCCGCGATGAAGGTCCCTGGCGAGCCGGCATCGAAGTCGAACGAGGAGACCTCCCGCCGCCGGGCCCTCACCCGCACCATGACCGAACTCTGCTGCCACGGCGCAATGTCAAGATCAATGAACCATCTCGCCATCGGCGCAGGACTGAGATCGACGATCGACTCCGTGGTCGAGCTGACCACCATGTCGACCTCGTGACGAAGCAACGACCATCGCAGCCCCGACCAGGCCTGATGCCCGTCTGGGCCGACGTCCGCTCCCGGTCGACCCTCGGCCCCGTCGGTCCCGCGGGGTTTCTCGACACCGGGGGCACCGACGTCGTCCAGCCTCTCCATGATCTTCGGCGCCACGGCCATGTGCAGCGGATCGTCGTTCTCGCCGGCCTTGATCCCGGCGATGTCCGCGTCGTCCACTGCCGCCTCCACGGTCAACCGCAGCCGCACCGGCTGCTGGTCACGCGAACGCACCTCGATGATCTCGGTCATACCGTCGGGGGTGACCAACCGGCGACGGTGCACCTCGATTGTGGGGTCAGCGCCCCGGCTGCCCAGATCACGCGCGCAGCAGAGGAAGTGCGCCGTGTTCCCCTTGCTGCCGCTGGAGACCAGATCGGGTTGCGCGCCGTCGACGCTCAGACGCAGCAACGACAGAACTCTTCGGTCATCGACGATCACGCCGGTTCCGGGCGAGCCGATGTCCCCGGCGGCGTCACTGAGCACCGTCGCCGGGCCGTCGAGGCAGATCTGCAGCGCGTGCAGCCACGGCTGACGGTTCATGAGCTTCACCTCCGACAAGGACGGCGCCCCGTACCGCTCCCGACGATCATCCCGGGGCCGTGCCCCGAGTTGGACATCAGGCCCGAGTCGTGAAACCTGGGGGAACAGTCCTTGACACGAATCTGGCGAGGGAGTCACAGTGTTACAGATTTGATCGATCAAATCACCTTGGAGTGTGCACCGTGTCCCAGGGACAATCAGACCGCGACGCCTCGCGCGCAGCGTCAGCAGCGCGGTCCGCCCGACGGACGGCGGCGTCTCCACCGGCCGCGGCGCACGCCGACGCGGCCACCTCTCGAACGGTCACCATCTCCGACGTGGCGCACGCCGCTGGGGTGTCGCGCCAGACAGTCAGCAATGTCATCAACTGGGCGGACCGCGTTCAGCCTGAGACCCGCGAGCGCGTCCGCCGTGAGATCGTGCGGCTGGGCTACCGTCCCTCCTCCGCCGCGCAGTCGCTGCGCAACCAGCGAGCTGGGGCCGTCGGATTCGAGCTCCGGCCTCACCGCAGGAACGACTTGGTACTCGCCTTCCTGATCGAGCTCACCCTGGCCGGCACCCGTCACGGCTGCCGCGTAGTGCCCTTCACCCCGCGAGTGGATCAGGGGGTCGACGCCTACGACGACTTGTTCCGCACCAACGTCGTGGACGCGTTCGTGATCACTGACACCCATCGTGGCGACATCCGTCCACCACGACTGGCCGCCACGGGGATCCCGTTCGTGTCGTTCGGCCAGGTGTGGGACCAACCCGGCTTCTCGGCGTGGGCGGACGTCGACGGTGCGGCCGGCAGCCGGATGGCAGTCGATCACCTGGTGACGTCGGGCTACCGCCGGGTCGCCTACCTGGGATGGCCCGGCGGCTCCGAGACCGGTGACGACCGTCGCCGAGGATGGGCGGAGGCAACCCGTGCCCACGACCTGCACGATCCGGCGCTGAGCGCCGAGTCCGTGCAGGACGCAGAGGCAGCCGCAGTAGCCGCCGGCTCACTGATCGATGCCCTCGAGGGCAGTGGCGCCGTGGTGTGCGCCTCCGACACCCTGGCCACCGGTGTCGTGCTGGCACTCCACCGACGCGGGCTCACCCCCGGCACCGACATTGGCGTGGTCGGGTTCGACGACTCCCCCCTGGCCGATGCTCTGGGCATCACCTCACTCGCGCAGCCGCTCACCGCGATCGCCGATCACCTTCTGAGCACCCTGTCCGGGTTCGGCGTGCTGGACCCCGCCCAGACGACTCGACAGCCGCCACCCGACACGGCGGCGGTTCAAGGCCGGGTGTTCAGTCCGGACCTCGCGCTCAGGGCCAGCACCGACCACAGACCCAGCGGCCGCTGAAGGCTCCACCACCTATCCGGGCACGAACAGCGAACCCGAATCAAGAAGGGCAGGACCGATGCATACGCGCAAACGAAACCTCACGCCCCTGATAGCGATGGCCGTCGGGGTGATAGCACTGAGCGGCTGCGGCGGCGGTGGCGGTGGGTTCGGCTCGGACACCGCGACGGGTGGCGCACCGGCTTCGGCCAGCGGCCCTGCCAACCTCAACGTGTTGATCGGGGCGTCGAATGACGTGGAACTGGGCGCTGTCAAGACAGCCACCGCTGCTTGGGCGGCCAAGACCGGCAACACGGTCACCGTGACCCCGGCGGCCAAGCTCACCGAGGAACTCGCGAAGGGCTTCGCCGGGGGCACCCCGCCGGATCTGTTCTACGTCGACCCCGCGTTCGTCGGCAACTACGCCAAGGCGGGCAACCTGTTCGCGTACGGCGACCAGGTCGCCGACGTCGACTACCTGGACAGCCTGAAGCAGACGTTCACCTACGACGGCAAACTCCAGTGCGCGCCGAAGGACTTCTCGACGCTTGCGCTGATCATCAACGAAGAGGCGTGGGCCAAGGCAGGCCTGTCCGACGCTGACGTACCCAAGACCTGGGCCGACCTGGAGACGGTGGCCACCAAGCTGACCACTGGGGACCAGACCGGGCTGGTCTTCTCCGGCGAGCACGCCCGGATCGGCGTCTTCCTGCGTCAGGCGGGCGGCTGGTTCGTCAGCCCCGACGGCACGACGGCCACCGTCAATTCGCCCGAGAACGTCGCCGCCCTGGAACAGGTGAAGAAGATGCTGGCCAGTGGGTCGGTGAAGTACGCCAAGCAGGTCGATACCGGCTGGGGCGGCGAGGCGTTGATCAAGGGCAAGGCAGCCATGGTGATCGAGGGCAACTGGATCCGTGGCGCGCTGGCCAAGGACGCGCCCAACCTCAAGGCCAAGGTCGTCGAGCTGCCCACGGGGCCCAAGGGCAAGGGAACGTTGATGTTCACCAACTGCTGGGGGATCGCGGCCAAGAGCAAGAACCAGGCGGCCGCCATCGACCTGGTGAAGTTCCTCGGCGCCACCGACCAACAACTCGCTTCGGCGAAGGCCTTCGGAGTGATGCCCTCCACCACGTCGGCCAACGAGCAGTACGCCACCGCGAGTCCCGCGGATGCCGCGTTCATCGCCGGTGGCGAATACGGCCAGGGCCCGGTGAACGTCCCGGGCTTCGAGCCGGTGCTGGCGGACCTGAACTCCAAGCTGGAGGGACTGGCGAAAGCTGACGTGAAGACACTGCTGGACGCCGTTCAGAAGGAGGCAGAGGCCGCCCTCAAGGGCTGAGCCGGCACTCCGACGACGCCGCGCCCCAGGAGGTCCCACCGGGATCCCCCCGGGGCGCGGCCTCCCCGGCCTGGACAGGAGAGCAATGCCATGACCGAGACCCAAGCCGCACCCAGCGACTCCTCCACGTCCGGAAGCAAGGACCCTGCGGCAGGCCGATCCACCCGGAGAGGTCGTGGACGATCATCGATCAGCGCCGGTCACACGCCGGCCGGCTGGATCTTCACCGCGCCCATGATCATCATCCTCGGGCTGTTCCTGGTGATCCCGGTGCTGATGGCGTTCTACGTCAGCCTGACCTCGTGGGCGGGCAACGGCAGCCCGTTCAACACGGCCAACGCCCCCCTGGTCGGCCTGGAGAACTACCGCCGCCTCTTCTTCGACGACGGGTTGGCGCGCCGTGACTTCATGACTTCGCTCGGCAACACTTTCTGGTACGTCGCCTTCGTGGTGCCACTGCAGACCGCGACCTCGCTGTTGCTGGCGCTGGTGGTCAATCAGAAGCTGCTCGGCGGGAAGGGCTTCTTCCGCACTGCCTTCTACTTCCCTTCGGTCACCAGTTCGATCGCGATCACCACAGTGTTCCTGTTCCTGTTCTCGGGGACCGGCGCTGTCAACGCCTTCCTGAAGCTGTTCGGCGTCAAGGGCCCGAACTGGTTCAGCGAACCGGCCGGCCTGGGACACCTGTTCCTGGGCAGGCTGGGGATCGACAACCCCAGGTGGGCACAGGGCGAGATCCTCGGCCGCTCGTGGTGGGAATGGCTGTCCGGGCCGTCGGTGGCGATGATGGTGCTCATCTTCCTGGCAGTGTGGACGACCACCGGCACCTTCATGCTGATGTTCCTCGCGGCGCTGCAAGACCTCCCCGAAGAGGTTGAGGAGGCCGCTGCCCTCGACGGCGCGACGGGGTGGAAGAAGCTGCGCTTGATCACCATCCCCCAACTGCGGCCCGCCATCTTCCTGGTAGTCACCCTGGGCCTGATCGGCACCTGGCAGGTGTTCGACCAGATCTACGTCACCGGCGGCGGGGCGCCCGCCAAGACCACACTGACACCGGCATTCCTGTCCTACAGCACCAGCTTCGAGGACAACCGCTGGGGCAGCGGGAGCGCGATCGCGTTCGTGATCTTCCTGATCATCGTGCTCCTCACATGGCTGCAGCGCCGGTTGCTGGCCGAGGACCGCGCCCCGCTCCTGCGTCGTTCACGGAAGGGATGACCGGTGATGCACATCTCGCGTACCCGACTGGCGTTTCTGTACGCCTTGCTGATCCTGTTCGCGCTGCTGTACCTGTATCCCTTCGCGATCCAGATCGCCACATCGTTCAAGACCGAACCCGACGCCAGCGCCCACCCGCTGAGCCTGTTGCCGCAACCGGTGAGCGACCAGGCCTGGCAGCAGATCTTCGGCAGCGGCAACTCGCAACTCCCGATCATGCGGTGGCTCACGAACTCGGTACTGGTGACGGTGCTGGTGACCTTCGGCCGGGTGTTCTTCGATTCCCTGGCGGGATACGCCCTCTCGAGGCTGCGATTCCGAGGCCGGGGGCTGCTGTTCGCCGGCCTGCTCGCCGTGATGGCGGTGCCCGGTGTCGCGCTGCTGATCCCGAAGTTCCTGATGGTGAAGTACCTGGGCATCTATGACTCCTACACAGCGATGGTGCTGCCGCTCCTGGTCGATGCCGCGGGCATCTTCATCATGAAGCAGTTCTTCGACTCCGTGCCGATCGTGGTCGAGGAGGCGGCCCGCATCGACGGCGCCGGCATCTTCCGCACGTTCTGGTCCGTCGTCCTGCCGATGGCGCGGCCCGCGCTCATCACCCTGACGATCCTGTCCTTCCAGGGCTCCTGGAATGAGTTCAGCCACTTCCTGGTCACCACCTCGAGCCCCGGGTACAAGACCCTCATCACGGGCTTGGCAGACCTGACAGCCGGCGGATTGGGTTCGGGCAGCATGTACCCACTGAAGATGGCGACCGCGCTGCTCACCACGATCCCGGTGGCGATCCTGTTCTTCGTCTTTCAGAAGTACCTGGTACGCGGCGAGAACGAGGGCGCCGTGAAGTAACCGACCCCCGCAGGCCGCCACAATCCCCCGCGCGAACGGCACCAGAGCCAACCAACCGAGCTTCTACGCGACGACTGAACGCCCGGTGACCCGAGGTACTTCCGGGGTCGGCGGGGTCTTCGTATCGTGAACGTGTGGATGGTGTCCCGGTGCCTCCTGGTGTGCCAGCGGAGGATCTGGCCGCCGAGCTGGTCGCACAGCGCATGCTGGTCGAGCGGTTGCGCGCGGAGAACGCCCGGTTGCTGCGGTTGCTGAAACTGTCGCCGCACGAGGCGGCCGCCCCGGGGCCAGTGCAGTTGGGATGGTTCGAGTCCGCCCCGGGACCGGTGCACGCGGGGTCATCGGCGGAGGCGAAAGTCGCCTTCTTCGGTGCCCTGTTCGGTGCACGGACCGACATCTACGCGCTGCGGTGGGAGAACCAACGGACCGGGGCGGCGGGCTGGCTGCCGGCGGTGCAGGGCGGGTGGCGGCGTGGGCTCCGGCATGAGGACCGGGACTACCTGCCGCTGACGCCTGAGGTGGTCACGGCGCACCTGTCTGGACGGGTACATCTGGGCCTGTATCCGTTGCTGGACGGTGATCGGTGCTGGTGGCTGGCCGCGGATTTCGACGGGGCCACGGCGATGCTTGACGCGCTGGCCTATGTGAAGGCTGCCCGCTGCCTGGGCGTGCCGGCGGCGGTGGAGGTGTCCCGGTCGGGAGTGGGTGCCCATGCGTGGCTGTTCTTCGCTTCGCCGGTACCCGCCGAACTCGCGCGTCGGCTGGGCACCGGCCTGCTGCGGGAGGCGATCATGGTGCGGGGGCAGATGGACCTGGCCTCCTACGACCGGTTGTTCCCCTCCCAGGATGTGTTGCCGGTCGGCGGGGTGGGGAACCTGATCGCTGCTCCGCTACAGGGCAGCTGCCGCCCCGAGGGTAGGACAGTGTTCTTGGACCTGGCCACCTTGGAGCCACACGAGGACCAGTGGGCGTTCCTGTCGACACTGTCGAGAATGAGCCCGAAGGAGCTGCGCAGTGCTGTCGAGCGAGCGGGGACGGTGTCCGTCGGTGCCCGGCTGAACCGCTTGGACGCCCCGAGGTCGACCAAGGTCAGGCCGCATCCCGCACCGATGGTCCGAGCACGGTTGGGTGCTGGGGTTCGGCTGGAGACTGCGGACCTGACACCGTCGTTGCTTGCGACCTTGAAGCACGCCGCGTCGATGCCGAATCCGCTCTTCTACGAGCGGCAGCGGCGGCGGGCCTCGACCTGGGGCGTGCCCCGGTTCTTGCGCTCCTTCGATGAGACAGCCGACGGCGGGCTGATCCTGCCCCGAGGCCTGACCGAGACCGTCACCATGCTGGCGAAGCAGGCGGGCAGCCGCCTCGATACTGCGGACGAGCGCGAACACGGCAGTCCGGTCCAGCTCGAGTTCACCACCCGCCTGACCGGCGTTCAACAGGAAGCGGTCAGCGCGGTGACCGGACACGACTTGGCGGTTCTGGTCGCGCCCCCAGGATCAGGCAAGACAGTGATCGCATGCGCTGTGATCGCTGCCCGAGCCACGTCGACGCTGGTTCTGGTAGACCGCAAGACTCTGGCCGACCAGTGGCGCGCCCAGATCGCGGCACTGCTGGGGGCTACCGCTGGACAGCTCGGAGGTGGCCGTTCGAAGCGCCGCGGGACGATCGACGTGGTGATGCTGCAGACCCTGGCCCGCCGCGAGGATGTCGCAAGCCTGGTGGCCGGCTATGGTCACGTCGTCGTCGACGAGTGCCACCACGTTCCGGCCGCCGCGTTCGAACACGCGGTCAAGCAGATCCCAGCCCGGTATTGGCTGGGACTCACCGCAACCCCCTATCGCCGTGACAAGCTCGATGACCTCATCGGCCAACAGCTCGGCCCGATCCGCCACACCATCACCCACGACACCCGCTCTACGGACCGATCGAGGGACGACGGAGGGCGGACGTCAGGTCAGCTTGGTCTCGCTCTGCCATCCACGGAGGCGGCAACCCGACCCCAGCCGGTGCTGTACGTCCATCAGACCGGCTTCCACTACACCGGCGAGGTCGACCCCTCGGCCCCGGGCGGGATCGCCACGGTCTACCGGGAGCTTGTCGCCGATGGCGCACGCACAGCGCAAGTGGTCTCCGATGTGATCTCTGCCCTGGGTGGGGGACGGAACTGCCTGGTTCTCACCCAGTGGACCGCACACGTGGAAGCATTCGCCAACGCCTTGCGCCACAATGGCTTCGACCCCGTCGTGCTCCGAGGTGGAATGGGCGCCAAGGCCCGCAAGGCCGCCCTGGCCCGCCTCACCCCTACCGACGGCACCCCCCTTGTGGTCGTCGCGACCGGCCCCTACGCCGGCGAAGGCTTCGATTGCCCTGCCCTCGACACGTTGTTCCTGACCGCCCCGATCGCGTTCAAAGGCCGCCTCGTCCAGTACGCCGGGCGGATCCTGCGGGCCCACCCCGGCAAGGCCACTGCCGAGGTTCACGACTACCACGACGCCCACACGCCCGTCTTGGCCGCCTCCCTGGCCAAGCGAGCCCCCGGCTACACCAGCCTCGGATTCCCCGACCCCCGGGCTAAGGTCAGCCTCGCCCATCGCAGCGTGGGGTAGTGAGCGGAGGAGCCATGACCGTGTCGACGACGCTGTACGGCGGAGTCCCTTGGGCCAGGCCGGCCTCCGCCAGCACGACCATCGGGAACGGCTCGAAGGCGATCCAGCGCTGGCTGCGCACGACGTGGAGGCTCTCCGTCAACCAGCCGACCGCAGTCGGGATCCGGTGCGACTGCAGGGCTGTCCATCCGCCAAGTCCCAGGGCCCGTCCCTCCCAGCGTCGATCTCCGGCGGATCGGGCGAGGTCGATGGCCACCTCGAACCGGTCGATGCTCTGGTCGTACCGGCCCCAGTCAGAGAGGTTGATTGCCGACACGGCGTGGACCCCGACGAGCAGTTCGGTGACGCCGTCGGCCAGCTCGACGGCGAGGTCGAGCTGGTGCATGGCCTCGGGGCGCCGCCCGGCCAGCGAGTTGACGTAGCCCCGTTCGCGAATAGCTCCGACGGCAGTCCGTAGGTCACCCGAGGCGCGGGCAAGCTGAACGGCCTGCTCGAGCAGCAGGCTGCCTTCGTCGTCGAAGCCCCTGACGGTGTGGACGAGTGCGGTACCCAGCTCGAGCAGGCATCCACCGAGCAGCGCGTCATCGCCTATCGCCTCGGTCTGGGCGCCGGCCCGTCGGAGGCATTCGAGTCCTGCATCGACGGCGCCTGCGGCGACCAGGCTCCTGACCAGGAGCACGTGGCGGCTGGAGCTGCCGAAAGCGGCGAACCCGTTCGACTACCGCGGGATCGCCGACGTCCTGCTCACCATCGAGTACAGCGCCCTGCAGAACGCGGAGTACCACGATCAGGTGATTCGGGAGATCGGCCGGCAGTTCCGCGGTGACTGTACCTTCAGTGTCCGCAACCAGTTCCCCGACGCCTGTTACGAGTTGCACAACCCCGAGTCCGTCGACCCCGACCGCCGCATGCGGGTCACCCTCCCCCTGACCACCGACGACTTCCCGCCGCACATCCAGGACCACGCGTCGACCATTTGTCGTTGTTCGTCGTCCGCGCCGACGCGCTCGGCGACGAGCTGACCATCCGCTCCCTCGATCACCTGCTGGGACGCAGGCGGTCACGTCGGCAGCGGTGACCACGAACGGTGGCCTCATCAGCACCAGACGGCCCACCGGCAGCGCATGGAACGTCCACCTCGGAGCGCAACCCGACCGGAAACCGGCAGCTGAGACTGATCGACGACGCCTTGGTGCGGGCCTGGTTCACCGACGGGCTGATCGAGGACCTCGTCGTGGTGATCACACTGACCGGCACGACACCGGAGTGGCCATGACCAGCGGCTCGCGCCGGTTGGGCGCCTCAACCATGACGGATTCGGCCGAGGTCGTCACATCACTGGCTCGGAGCCTGTCGGAGACACAGCGGTACACCGAACGCCATTGACGGCGAGCATGGCGTCGCAGGTGGGATTGGGGTGGCTGCTGATCGGTGACCTGCCTGGTGCTGCGGAGATGGTCGCAGGATGGGCTTCACGATGAGCACCGACATCGATCCTGTTCACGGTTCGACGGCTCGGCCGCGGAGTATCCGAGACGGGCACCCAGCGCGCGTGGGGCCTGTACCTGATCGACGCCACGACGCCCGGGCCGCGCATCGGCGTGCCGCACCCCAAGTCCCACATCGGCTGCGAGCACCCCGCACACGATTGTGGCGGCCTCCCCCGCCGAGGGAGGCGGGCGACGCAGCACTCGGTTTGAGCGCGTCAGCGCGCCGGCTTCTTCCTCGGTTTGGCGGCCTTGGGAGGCATCTCGCTGACGTGGGCGAAGGGCAGTGCCACCCAGTCCGCCGCGGCGGTCGGCGTGGAGCGATAGCGCGTGGGCAGGCTGGCGTAGCCGCCCATCGGTCGCTCGGCCGGGCCGAACGGTCCCCCGCCTTCGGCGAGGAGCCGCTCCCGATCGGCATCAGCGAGCCGCAGTCCGAGGTCGTTGCGGAAGAGGCCGGCGAACATGTTGCCGTTCACGAAAGCGCCCAGGTTGCCGAACATCGGCTTGACCTGCACGCGGAGATCCTGCGGCAGGACACCGGTCAAAGAGCGCGGCAGAGGTGAACCCGGCGAACACCGATTCGCGAGGGTGGTTCAGATCGATCGAGACCGCCACAACCGGAAGTGTCGCGACGGAGGCGGACGGCGCACCGGGCGGATCGTCGATCGGCACCCACTTGCTGCCCTCGTCGCGAAGACCTGCCTCCAAGCCACGGACGGCGTCCTGCACTGCCCGGTAGTAGCGGCGGTTCCCCGCGCGACGCACCACGACCAATCCGGCCCCACGCAGGACAGACAGCGGTGTCGCTGACCGTGTAGGTGACGCCGTTGGTCAGCCCGGTCAGACTGCAGGGCAGGACGCCGGGGCGGAGGTGGCAGCGACCGCGCTGGGTGCTCCCGGAACAGTCATCATGGGGTCACCGAGTTCGACGCCGCGGACGCCGGTCCGGTCCCGGCGCTGTTGGTGGCCGTCACCGTGAACGTGTACGCCGTCCCGGTGGTCAGGCAGGTCACGCTGCACGACGTCGACGCCGTCGTGCAAGATGAAGCCGACCTCGTGCCTGGTCATCGACGACGGGCCACCGTCACGGCCCGTCTGGGGCCGGGCATCTCAGGCCGCCGGGTCATGATCGGGGCAGTCGAGCTGCAGCGATTCGGGCGGCAGGGCGACGTCGAGCAGGTTGCAGTGCCCGGCGGACCCCGGCTGGTCTCGCGGACGGTAGAACCGGCAGGTGGTGCAGGTGTGGGCCACCCTGATCAGCCCGGACCCCTGCATCCGCCCGATCAGCCCGAGTAGGAGGTCGAGGGTCTCGCCCTTGGCCTCCAGCGGCAGAGCGGCGAGCTCGGCTCGGACCGGTTCGTCCCACCGGGCCAGGAGCCCTGCCACGCGCTGGCCGCGGGGGGTGAGCACCAGTCGGGTCCGGCGGCGGTCCGCCGGGACTGCCTCGTCAGCGAGGAGGTCCTTGCGCCGCAGCGCCGCTGTGGCCTCGGTGACCGTGGGGCGAGAGACGTCGAACCAGGCGGCCAGCCGAGCAGGCTCCCGCTCCGGCTGGTTCACGTTCGCGATGCGCAACAGCAGCTGCACCTGTATCGGGGACAGCCCGCGCTCGGTCCCTGCAGCCCGCAGTCGCGTACGGAGAACGTGGCCGACCCGTTCCAAGGCGTCGGTCAGCCGTGAGTCGATCCGGTCGCTTGCATCCTCGGTCGGCGGTTGACTGGGCAGGGTCACCACAGCTGCGGGGCGTAGGCCCGCGACCACAACGCGATCTGCAGGATCACCGACTTGCGCCACGCCTCGTGCATCGCCTCGACCCGCTCGGCCGCGACGCCGTCGGCGGCCAGGAACGGGCCGATCGTGGTGGTGATCGGGTAGATCAGCGCGATCAGGTAGCGCAACGGCACGTGCGGGGTCGACGCGACGTCATCGGTGCGGTTCTTGTGTTCCGGCGTATGACGGGAGGCGATCTGGTGCTGGTAGGCGAGCCACTCCTCGTCGTAGGGCCGCAGGCAGGTGTCGCGGATCCACTGCCCGAACCGAGGCCGCACTCCGGCCAGGTAGTCCCCGACCGGTTCCCCCTCCAGAGATGAGAAGTGGGCGAGCAACTGCGGATTGTCGCCCACGAAGCCGTACCAGACGTCGAGCACCTGCTCCACCCGATCGGACAAGATGGCGCCCGCCTCACGCAACGCCACCTCGTCATCAGTTCCGAACAGCACACTGGCACGCAGAAGCGAAAGCTCGTGCACCGTGACCGGTGACGCCTCGACGGAACCGTAGCCGTAACCCGCGATCGCGGCCTCAGTCATGGTGTCCTCCTCCGTTTATAGTTAGGACTCCAAACCAGATTACGCACTGGTCGCCCTCTTGAAAAGCACCGCAGCCGTGCTCGCCGTCTCTCGAGGAGGAATTCCAATGCAGCGAGATCGCTAGCGAACCCTTCGCCAGCGGCGCACTGGAGCATCTGCTGGCGTAACGGATAGTGCGGACCGCACAGGCCACCTGGTCTGCGAAACCAACGCCCGGACCTGGTCGTAGTTGTGACCCCGGTCGCCGGCAGTGCCGTGCCGACGCGCACGGGCCGCTGGCGTTGTGTCGCTCCACGACCCGCCGCACCGTCTTGTGCGCCATACCGCAGATCACTGCGGCCCCCCGATGACTGCTGATCCGGTACGCCGACGACCTGGTGGTCATGGTCCACAGCACCGCCGAGCACGCCCACGCAGTAGGCGACGAAGTCGCCAGCGTCGCAGCCCGGATCGGGTTGCGCCTGGCCGAGGACAAGACCCCACACCGTCCACATCGTCGGCTTCGACTTCCTCGGGTTCCGCATCCAGCGGCACACCCAATGGGGCAGCGACCGTCGCCGGGTCTACACCAACCCCGCAACGGTCTTCGCCCTGCTGGGGCAGACCCTGCGGGGCTGGACCGCACCTACGCCAGCCCTTCCTGAACGGCAGGGCAGAGGATGACCTGACGGACTCGCGGCGCAGGCCACCGCATGAGTTGCCGGGTAGCACCATGTGTGACGAGGGTCAGCCCTGGCAGCCGTCGTCCGCGCTCGGCGCGAACCCGTCGGACAGCACGGTCGCCCCGAACGTGCTCGTCGTGCCGTAGGCCACGCGCTCGGTGACGTCGAGCGCAGTGGCCGCGTACTGCGACGATGCCGACTCGAAGTTGATGAACAGGGATCCGCCGGCGTTCACGATTCCCTCGGACATGGACGGGGCGTAGATGCGGCGCTCCTTGCCGCTGCTGCGATCGATCACGATGAAACGGCTCCGGCAGTCACGGTCTCGTGACGTGCTGAAAATGTCGTAGTCGGCGGTCCGCACGAAGCCTTGGACGTTGGCCGGGATCAGGCTGTAGGCGGAGTCGGTGCGGGTCGGCGACGGCACACCGTTGTCCGGATCCAACGGCCAGGACCACATCTTGCCCTTGGTCGACCAGTTCGGATCGTCGGAGTGGGTCCCGAAGAAGATCTCGCCGCCGGAGACGGAGGCGAACGAGCTGGCGCCGGTGAAGGTGTCGCGGACGCCGAGTACAGCCACGTACTTCGTTGCGTTGGTGGGGTCGGAGATCGCGTCGAGCGAGTACCGCCGCAACCGGCCCATGCCGTCGACCGAGGTCACGACGTAGAGCCAGTTCTTCCAGACCGCCACGCCACCGACGTGTCCGGACGCGATCCTGACGTAGCGCTTGTAGTTGCCCGCGCCGTCGTAGATCGCGATCCGGCTGTCAGCAGCGGTGTCCGAGTGGTTGTAGTGCGTGACGTAGAAGAGGTTCTTGCTGCCGCTGTAGGCGATGCCCTGCGGCGTGAAGTTCTCGAGGAACTGCAGGTAGAAGTTCGGCGACGGGTCGGTGGCGGAGTTGTAGATGTCCAACGGCGCTGCTGAAGCCTGCGGCGTGCCGGTGATCGTGATGGCAAGAGAGATCGCCGCCGCGGCAGCACCACGAATGAAGGACGACCGTCGCACCATGTACCCCCTCGCCAGGCCGGCGCGTTCGCACGCCGGAGCGCCGCACGCTAGCACTCGGCCCCCGACGCCGCTCGACTTCTCGAGCGCGACGGATACGGCGGCAGCTGTGACGTGGTCTCCCTTGGGAGTCCGAGAGCAGGGCTCGTTCATTCTCGGCTGGCGGTGTCGTGGGCGTGACCCGCGCCCTCGTCGAGCGGGATCCCGCCCGGATCGATGGTCACCGAGGCCGCGGTGACGGCGGTGTTCGGCGGCGGGGTTCGATCTTACGTTCACGGCACCGAAGGCGGTCGGCGTCCTGTGGGCCCTCGGCGACAACGGCGTCCAGGCTGCGGTCGAGGCCGCCCATCACGCGGCCGTCGCCGACGTCGTGAGCGTGATCGAGGCACGGGCGTTGTCAACCCGCACCGGGCACGCCGGCGTCCAACGGCTGGCGACGCGGGGTGCTGTGGCGGCGGGCTTCGATCGCTGGGACTCCCGGGCGCATGACCCGAACCTGCACACCCACCTGGTCATCGCCAACCGGGTCCAAGGCATCGACGGGATCTGGCGGGCGATCGATGCCCGCGACCTGCACGCCGGCGCGGTCGCATTCTCCGAGCTCTACGACGCCGCTCTCGCTGACCACCTCCACCGCGACCTGGGGACCTCCTTCTCCTGGCCTCGACCCCGACACTGGTTGCCTTGCTCGCCCAGGCCGAGACCGCGGACGCGAAGCTGCTCCTCGTGGTGACCACCACCAACTACCTGCTGTCGAGGCCGGCGGCGCGTTCGGGCTGCTCGCCCGCAAGACCCCGGTCAGTGAACTGGTCGGCCTGTGGCGGTTCCGCAACGTGTGGGAAGCCCACGCCACCTGCGACTTACGCCATGCCTGCCCGCAGGCCCTGGAAGCCTACGAGCGGCACGGCCGCCTCCACGACGGCACCCGTGACGCGATGTTCGAGGCCGCCTACCAGGCCTGGCTCCGCGACCGAGCCAACGGGTTGGACGCGGTGCTGCTGGCTGGGGACAACGCGACCGTCCCCGCGTTGAACGCCCGCGCCCGCACCGACCGGATCCTCACCGGGCAGGTCACCGCCGACGGCGTCGCCCTGCGGGATAAGACCATCGCCGGGACCGGCGACATCATCGTCACCCAGCTGAACGCGCGTGGGATCACCGACCGCCCGGGCATGACCCCCAGGAAGGCGCCCTGCAAGGCCTGCGCGCCGTCGTCACCGACGTGGTCGACGACCTCCGTCGCACCGGAGAACCAGTCCCGGAGTCCCTGGCGTCACGGACCTACTCGGGCAAGTTCAACCTCCGCGTCGGTGAACAACTGCACCGCAAGCTCGCGATGGAAGCCGCCACGGAGAACCTCAGCCTCAATCAGTACGTCGTCCGGCGGCTGACCAACGCCTCCTGACTTCGCGCGGCCCGTCCAGGCACGTACGCGGGGGTCCGCAGGCGCATCTCACTAACACTTCACTAACAAACGATCTTGAGGCCGGTTTCCATGATCTGGAAACCGGCCTCTGACCTGCTACTTCGTGGTAGCGGGGGCAGGATTTGAACCTGCGACCTCTGGTTATGAGGCAAGACGGGCGCATCTCACGAGTCCCCGAGGTTGCGATTCGTGCCGATTCTTAGCGCGGCCAAAGACCGACGTGGGTCACCCAGCGCCATGGCGTCTCACGGACTCCAGAGCGTCCCGTGCGCAGGACGGCGACCGCGCCTGGCGGCCCACCAGGCGACGCCACGTCGAGCGCGGCCGAAGGTCACCAGATGTTCCCAGATGACGCACCGACTCGTGCGCTCGTGCCGATGAGCGCTCGTCCGGAATGTGTGGGTGATCGCCCCGCTGATTGCGGGTGCCAGGTCGTCCTCGGGGGCTTGGAACTTGGGCAGACCGGTGTCCCGCTCTGGACGCGACGGGATTTTCGTCTTACGATAAACCCGTGGTGACGGAGGAGCAGATCCAGAAGTGGGCCGACGAGGCCGAGGCCGGCTACGACGTCGAGGAGTTGAAGCGACGCGGACGTGGCCGCCCAGGCCGCGGAGCTGAGCCAATGCAGGTGGTTGCGGTCCGGCTCACCGCCGAAGAACTCGACGCCCTGGACACGGCGGCAGCCAAGAACGACATGAGCAGGTCTGAAGCAATCCGCGCCGCACTCGCCCACTTCGCGGCGTGAAGGTTCACCCGGCCGCTCTGAAACACGGCATCTCAGCCGAGGACGCTGTCCAGGCAGCCGAATGGTCGCTGTGGATCGAACCGCTCGATGACGACGGGCCGCCGGATCGAGAGCTGCGGCTCGGGTTCGACACCGCGGCGCGGCTATTGGAGACCGTCGTTCTCGTCTTCGAGAACGGAGACGAGATGGTCATCCACGCCATGACGGCACGCAAGAAGTACCTCGACCTCCTGCCCTGATTCCCGAACTCACCCGCGGATATCCGCAAATGCCGCTGTCCGTGCGGGACGCACGATAATACCTCGGTGAGGCTGACGGGTGATGTCCTGCCGCCGGGAATCCTTCGGGATTTCGGCGATTCACACGGTGACGATGTCGATGAGGTCTTCCAGCCCGCGGAGGTCGTCGGCGTTGCGGGTGTAGAGCGTGGCCGAATGGGCATGTGCGGTGGCTGCGATGAGCAGATCCATCACCCGCCCTCGTGGCTGGCGCCGCTGGCTGACGGTCTTGGCGGCGAGCCGGCCGTAGCTGTCGGCCACGGCCTCGTCCACCGGTAGTGGGTCGAAGCGTTTCTGTAGGCCTGACAGCCTGGACAGACGCACCGCGCGGGCATCGGCGGACTGCGCGACAAGGACGCCGTAATGCAGTTCGGCGAGACTGATCACGCTGATCGCCAGTTCCCCAGGCAGCGGTTGGATGTCGGTCGCGATCAGAATGCTGGTGTCGAGGACTCCTCGGCTCACCGGCCGGCCCAGGGGTCAGCCAGGGCATCGTCCAAGCGGTCGCGGTCTGCGTCCCACTGGTCGTCCACCGGCTCGCGGAACACGTCGGCCAGGTCCTCCCAGTGTCGCCATGCCCGTGGAGCGACGGGTCCGAGCACGGCGGCGGGGCGGCCTGCGACGGTGATCGTCACGTATTCACCGGCTTCGGCGCGCCGGACGAGATCGCTAGCGTTCTGACGCATCTCGCGAAGCCCCACTTCACTCATCCGTCGACAGTAGCACAAGTGCTACCACGCTATCGAGAACGCCGGCGGGAGCATCCGGATCTGCCGCTGTTCGGTCGTGGTTGTGCCGCTGGGGTGGGTTTCGGGTCGTCAGTCTGGCGTTGGATGTCGGGGTCGACTCGGCATGTCAGCCGTGGATCGATGCCAGGCAGGTGACCTGCCAGATCGTAGTTCTGGAGCTAGCCAGCGCTCAATCCGTCTGATCGACGGTCATGCCATGCCGAATGGCAGCCTGAAGGGCATCGGCGTTGATGACTGCGAGGCGTTTGAACTTGATGCAATAGCCCGTCACGCTGGCCTTGCCGATCAAGGCGCCGTAGGTGCGCACCAAGTAGGTCTTGTCGTCGAGGCCAAGCACATAGACCGAAATGCCCGCCGTGTTGGCGCTCAGGCCGATGCGATAAAATTCACGGGACAACCCATCGGCGTAGGTGATGGTATAGGCGCCGTAGCCAATGTTTGGGTTGGCCACGACCTTGCCGGTCGCATTTGTGCCATCGTTGAACCACAGCCTGCACTCAGGGAATTCCGCAAGCATGTGCGCGTGCAGCTGTCGGAGGTCGGCCTGCTTGGGCTCGGGTTGACTGGCGAGGTAAGCCTCGACTTGCTCAGGGATGTCCATCTCGTGTCAGATGCTAACAACGAGCCGTCCCATGCCAGGTCTGATGGAGGCTCTCAAAGCATCGCTGGTGCACGGGCACATGGCCGGCCGCCGTGGACAGCGCGGCCACCCGCTCGTGCCGCTGGCCGGACGGCGAGCCGTCGAGAGCCTGCGGCCGTCCCTGGTTCGTGGCACTGGCGCCGCATATGGATTTGGCGTTCGACGGGTGATTGGGCTGGATCAGCCAGCGCGGTACCGGGCCAGCGGAGCGCCACGGCGAGGTGGCGCGGCATTCCCCGCCGTAACATTCAGGTGGTGGCCGGGATCGGTGGTGTCCAAGGGTTGCCGGTGATGGCCTGACGTAGCGCGGTCATGACGTGGACGCGGTGCTTGATGGCGGTGGAGATGTAGCTGCGCAGGGTCATCCGGTGGCGGGTGACGTCGTCGGAGGTCAGCCGCCCGGAGATCTTCTGCTGTGTCTTGTGGGGGCGCTGGTCGCGTTCGCTGGTGTTGTTCGTGGCCCAGATCCGGGTGTCGCCGGTGAAGCGGAGCACGTCGGTCTCGCGGTCGCGCAGGCACTCCAGCAGCAGCCTGCCGGGGTGTTGCTTCGTGGTGGCGACCGGGCCCGGGACGCGCGGGATCTGGGACAGCCCGCACCGGACCGCGCGACGTAGTTCCAGGATCAACGGGTCGGCCAGGTCGGGTGGGATCGCCGACTGGCCGCCATCACGGGCGATGCGCGCGGCGTGGATCAAACCACGTAGCGCCCGGTCGGCCTGGGCCGGCCAGGGGTGATCGGGGTAGGTCTGGGCGGCATCGGCGATGTCCCGCAACAGGTGCGCGGTACAAAGTTGGTGTCCGGCGAGGGTCTTGGTCAGCTCGGGGTGGTCGTAGAGGCTGTACCGGTCGTGGACGGCGATCCCGGTGAACGCGGTCAGGACGCCGAAGTCCTTGAAGGTGGCCAGGTCCCGCCCGCCGAGCCAGTACAGGGTGTGCAGGTCGGTGGAGGCGGACAGGATGTGCTTCTTGGTTCCGGCCGGCCCGACCCGGGCGGTGGTCTCGTCGAACCCGACCACGTAGGCACCGGTGATCAGCGTCTTGATCAGGGCCACGACGTCCTTGACCGCGTCCGCGGCCCGGGCCAGCATCCCGTGCACGAACCCGGTCGAGGGCTTGGCGCCGGTGACGTCGGCGATCAGCTGCGCGCACCGTTCGACCGGCAGGTGTTGGAACACCAGCAGATAGACCACCAGGGCCCGAAGATTGGCTCCATAGCTGGTCGGTGCGTCGGCGACGTCGCCGGGCCTGGTCGCGACATGGGCACGCCCGCAGGCGCACCGCCTCTGGTGCAGGTCGTGCTGGACCACCGTCGCGGACGTCCCCCCGGCCCGAGGATGTCTACTCCCCGCCAATGTGCGATAGCCGGCACGGGTGTCAGGTAGCGCTGCGTACCGCGTGGCGCAGATAGATCACCCCATTGCGAAACCGTCGATGGTCCAAGAGTTCGAGGTCGAGTCGTAGGCCCCGGGGCAGCGCCGGCTTGCCGGCGCCCACGAGCACGGGGCACAGGAGCAGCACGCACTCGTCGACCAGCCCGTGCCGGAATGCCTCCGCCGCGATGGCCGCACCCCCGATGCTCACCCCAGAGCCGGACGTCTCCTTGAGCTGTCGAACCGCCTCGGGCACGAAATGCCGCTCGATCCTCGTACGCGCCGTCGACACGTCGTCGAGCGTGGAGCTGTAGACGACCTTGTCGGCGTCACGCCAGACGTCGGCGTACTCACGGACGACCGCCGGCTCGGTCGTCAGCCAGTCGTCGCTCTCCCAGACCCGCATCGTCTCGTACATGCGTCGCCCGTAGAGCGACGTGCCGATGTGCCGCTCGTGCTCGTTCCAGAACGCGTGCACTTCCTCATCGGGCACGGACCAATCGAATGAGCCAGTCTCGTCCTCGAGGTAGCCGTCGAGTGAGGTGTTGGCTGCGTAGATCAGCTTGCCCATGGATGCCTCCGCCCGACGAGGGCTACAGCGTGCAGCGTCACGGCGGCACCGGCAAGAGCAGCTACGGTAAGATCACTGAGCGTGCCGCCCTGGAGAGGAGCTCAGGATCGGCGTCGATCGTGGGCGGATACCGGTGCACGCTCAGCCGCCGACAGGGCGGCAGGCGGAGGCGTGCAGTTCGTCTCTGCCGCGCACCGCTGGTCGCGGCTCACCGTGGTAACCATGACGATCATTTCACGAGCCACTGAAGTTCCCGATGCGTCGATGGACGCCTCGGCCGCGGGCGACGATGGCGGCCGAGGCGTACCTGGGCCGATTCAAGAACGCCTCCCGCCAGCATGCCGCCTCCGACCTGCGGGTGTTCCTCACCTGGTGCGCCGACCGCGACCTCGATCCGTTGACGCTGCACCGGGCGCACCTGGAGTTGTACGTGCGCTTGGCTGCAGGAGACCCGCCACTACAAGCCGTCCACCGTCTCCCGTCGGGTCGGCCGTCGTGGCGGGGTTCTACCGCACCACCGTCATCGACACCGTCGTGGAGTCCACACCCGCGGAGTACCTGCGCCGGCCCCGGGTCCCGCCGGAATCCCCGACGCTCGGGCTGACCCACCTGCAGTTTGAAGCCCTGCTCACCGCCGCGCGCGTCTCGCCCAACCGGTCCGACTTCGCTCTGGTGGCCATGCTCGGGCTGCTCGGTCTGCTCGGTCTGCCAATCTTCGAGGCCTGCGCCCTGGACGTCGCCGACCTGCGTGAGGAGCACGGCCACCGCGTCCTGCGCGTGCTGGGCAAGGGCGGCCGCATCGTCCTGGTGCCGCTGCCACCGGCGGTCGGCCGGGCCGTCGACGCAGCCATCGGCGACCGCGCGAGCGGCCCGATCCTGCTCAACGCCCGCGGCGCTCGTGCACTCATGAACGCCCTCGGGCGAAGCGGACAATCAGACCGCGCGCTGGGGGACGTCAGGGTGGCGCGGATCTGGTCGCGGATGTCGGCGAGGACTGCGTCGTCGCTGCGCTCCAGGTACACCGTGGCGGTGGTGCTGAGGTGGATGATCGCAGTGATCACCCGTGCAAGCGTTGAGGCGACGGCCGCGTCGACGGACCCGCCACGGGAGACGGGGCCTGCAAGGTCGTCCTCGAGGCATGCTGGGAGAGCCAGACCTTTCACGTCGGTAGGGCTCGACCGGCTCGCCGAAGACGAGCTCGTGCAGGTACGTTCGTCCGTTCTCGACCTGCTCTCGCACGCACGCCGCGACAGGACGGATGAGAGCGACAACCCCTTCCAGCGCACCCTCCCCTCCGACCGTACTCGAGGCCGCAAGGCGTGATCGATGGCGGCGGCGAACTTCGCGTTCTGCCCCATGAGCAACAGCTCAGCCTTCGTGGACGCGTACAAGTACAGCGTCCCAATCGCGACGCCCGTTCGGTCGGTGATCTGCTGCGTGGCGACCCCGCTGACGCCGTGCCGTGAACAGCTCCCGGGCTGCAGCCAAGATGCGCTCACGCTTGTCTCGATTGGGCCCGCTCCCGGCACCCGATCGGCATGGATCCCCGTTCCATGGATGCCTCCCCTTGACAGTAATTCTGATTGGAGTCATTATTGAGCGTACTCAGATCCACACAGTGTCGACACCACACCGCAAGGAGAACCATCATGAGCAGTAGCAGCAACGAACCCGTCATCACCTCGCACGCGGAGGCGCCGGCCCGTACTGTCACCGCTGGCGGCAGCACCTACGCCTACCGGGAGCTGGGCCCGAAGGGCGGCATCCCCGTCGTCTTCTTCGTGCACCTCGCCGCGACTTTGGACAACTGGGACCCCCGCATCGTTGACGCCATCGCGAAGAACCGGCACGTCATCACCTTCGACCAGCGTGGTGTCGGCGCCTCGACCGGAGAGGTTCCCGACACCATGGAAGAGGCTGCCGATCACGCGTATGAGTTCATCACGGCGCTCGGGTTCGACAAGATCGACGTCTTCTCCTTCTCGATGGGCGGCTTCATCGCCCAAGACCTGATCGTCAAGCGCCCCGACCTGGTCCGCAAGCTCGTGCTGACCGGGACCGGGCCGCGTGGCGGCAAGGACATCGACAAGGTCGTTGGCGTGACCTACTGGGACATCCTCCGCGCGACCCTGACCCGGTCGGACCCGAAGGAGTTCCTGTTCTTCAACCGCAACGCCGCCGGCAAGCCCGCCGCGAAGGCGTTCGTCAAGCGGCTCCAGGAGCGAACCGTCGACCGTGACAAGCCGATCAGCATCAAGGCGTTCCGGACCCAGTTGAAGGCGATCCAGAAGTTCGGCCGTTCCGCCCCGTCGGACCTGTCGACGTTCACCCAGCCGACCCTGATCGCCAACGGCGACAACGATCGCATGGTGCCGTCGGTCCTCTCCGAGGACATGCACCGCCGCATCAAGGGCAGCGAGCTGATCATCTACCCCGACTCCGGCCACGGTGGTGTCTTCCAGTTCCACGAGAAGTTCGCCCCCGTCGCCGTCGCGTTCCTCGCCGGCTGACCCACCCCGGCCGGCACTGAAGAGAGCAGAAAAAGACATGAGCATGTCATCGTCGAACCCGCAGGTGGGCGCGAGGAAGCACTTCACCTCGTCCATCCTGCTGTGGATGCGCACCGACCAGCCCCGTCAGAAGGGGATGGACCACTGGAAGGGTCCGCACTCCGGAATCATCGCCGCGACCCCAGGCCTGGAGGAGTACCGGCAGATCCACCTCGCCGAGGCCAACCCGGGGCTCTGGCCCGCCGCCGAGGGCGTCGAGACGCAGATTCCCGCCGACCGGAAGGTCGACGGGGTCGCGGAAGTCACCTTCCAGTCGGCCTTCTCGCCGCTGAGGGGCCGCACGCAAACGCAGCTGGCTTTCAAGGACGAGGTCAACGTGTTCAGGCGCACCCTTCTGTACGCCGGTGCGCCGAACTCGTCCCGCTGGTACGAGGTCGCAGACCCGGTTGAGATCGTCGGCGCCCGAGCCGTCGTCTACCTGCGCCGCAGGGACGGTGTCAGTGGCCGCGAGTTCCGCAGGGTCATCAAGAAAGAACTCGTTCCCGCGCTCATCGGCACCGGTGTAGTGAAGGAACTGCGCACGCAGACGTTCCTGCCCTGGAACGAGAAGACGTGGGACACCCCCGACGTCGCCCACGACAACCCGGCCGACCAGCGCTTCCACGCTTCGCTCATCCTCGGGTTCGCCGACATGGACGCCCGGACAGCGTTCTTCGAAGGCACGGACATCGAGCAGTTGTCGCAGACGCTCGCCCCCGTCGCCTCGGCGATCCACGCCTACGATGTCTTCGCCGCACTGACCTACGTCAAGGACGGCGAGATCCTCCCGCACTACCAGGAGTAACCGGGAGCCCACACACTAGTGACTATGCTCATAACTGAGTCACGTCAGAGCCCTAGTTCCCGGAGGACCCGCCATGTCTGTCGCCTCCCAGCCGGTCGGACGGCGCGAGCGCAACAAGCAGGCCAAGCTCGAACGCATCATGACCGCGGCCAGCGAACTGTTCGCCGAACATGGCGTCGACGAGGTCACGACCCAGCAGATCGCCGACAAGGCGGATATCGGCACCGGGACGCTGTTCCTCTACGCCAAGACCAAGGGCGAGCTTCTCCTGCTGGTGCAGAACGCCCAGTACGCCGCGGCGCTCGAGCGGGGGCAGGCGGCTGCCGAGACCGTCCCCGATGTGCTGGACGCGGTTCTGTCCATCGTGCAGCCGATCGTGGAGTGCAATCGCTCCCGGATCGAGAACGGTCGAACCTATCTGCGCGAGATGGTCTTCGGCGACCCCGGGGAGCCCCGTCACGGCGAAGCGCTCGCCATCGTCGCGCAGACCGAGGCGGCCATCACAGCTGTGCTGCGCCGCGACAAGCGGGTCGGAGAAGGTGATGCCGCGACCCTGGCGCGTGTCGTGTCCGGCGTGATGTTCCTCAGCATGGCAGCGAGCTTGAACGTCGCGTGGAGCGTCGAGGAGATCGTGGAGGACATCCGCAGGCAGGTTAGCGCGCTGCTGGCCCGCTAGTTCACGCGAATGCCCGAGTCGGGCGTTGCCGGCAGTTGCCCACTGGTACCACTGGTACCACTATTCAACGGTGCCCGTCGGTAGCCAGAATCGTCGCCGCGATGCGTGTCAACCCTCGGAACATCCGGTACGACGATCTCGCCAAGGTCTGTGAACACTGCTTCGGCCCTCCCCGAACCAGCGGAGGATCCCACGCGGTGTTCAAGACTCCTTGGCAAGGGGATCCACGCGTGAACATCCAAGACGATCACGGCAAAGCCAAGGCCTACCAGGTTCGACAGGTCCTGGCGGCCATCGACAAGCGGGAGGGAGAATCGTGACCACCACCGGCAGCGACATCACCCACTACACCTATCGCGTGACCTGGTCTGTCGAGGACGACGAGTTCGTCGCCGACTGCCTCGAGTTTCCCTCGCTGTCCTGGCTGGCCGACACCCAGGAAGGCGCCCTGCAAGGCCTGCGCGCCGTCGTCACCGACGTGGTCGACGACCTCCGTCGCACCGGAGAACCAGTCCCGGAGTCCCTGGCGTCACGGACCTACTCGGGCAAGTTCAACCTCCGCGTCGGTGAACAACTGCACCGCAAGCTCGCGATGGAAGCCGCCACGGAGAACCTCAGCCTCAATCAGTACGTCGTCCGGCGGCTGACCAACGCCTCCTGACGTCGCGGCCCGTCCAGGCACGTACGCGGGGGTCCGCAGGCGAATCTCACTAACACTTCACTAACAAACGATCTTGAGGCCGGTTCCCATGATCTGGAAACCGGCCTCTGACCTGCTACTTCGTGGTAGCGGGGCAGGATTTGAACCTGCGACCTCTGGGTTATGAGTGATGGGCAGCGGCCGGTGGTGGACGGCGGCGGACGTTGGTGGAGCGGGGTTTGCGCAGGTCAGCGTCTACCTTCGGGTGTGGGCGTCCGGCGACATCCGCAGGTATCCCCGTCCGCGCCGTTGACGAACGGTTGACTTGCACCAGTCAGGAGGCGGATCAGCCGGTGGCCGCGGACGAGCAGCCGGCAGGGGTGTCAAGCCCCGGGTCCAGGTGTAACGCGCGGGATCGCCTCGCGGTGGTCTTGACCGGCGCCGGTGCACACCTACAGGTGTGGCGCCGGACGTCGAGCGTGGTCGAGAACCACTTGCGTCGTTTCTCGCGGGCGGCCCTGCCGGTTGCCGCCTGGGCAGCCACGACCGGCCGGTCTGCCCTGGGTGTCGCGATCCACAGCCCGGCCGACGCGTTCATTGTCCACCGGTCCCGGCCCGGCGGGCGGGGGACCCGTCAACGGCTGACTGACTGACTGACTGACTGACTGACTGGAGCCGTGAACAGGTCCACGAGAGGGATGGTGATGGTGGTGGCCTCTATCAGGAGGCGCCGCACAGCTGAGGGGTGGCGGTACACCGCCCTGTACCGCGATCCGGCGGGTCGGCAGCGTTCGCCGGGCACGTACCGGACCCGGGTCGAGACAGACCGGGCCGGGACCGCGGCGGAGATCCGGATCGGGCACGGTTCCTGGGTCGACCCGAGGGCCGGGCGGATCAGCTTCGCCGACTACGTCCGGACCCGGTGGTGGCCCTCGCGCCACCTCGAAGTGTCGACCAGGGCGGCGTACCGGTCTTACCTGGACCGGCACTTCCTGCCCTGGTTCGGGCCCTAGCCGCTCGTCGAGGTCACCCCCACCCTGGTCCAGGCCTGGATCACCTCGGCCCTGGCCGGCGGGCTGTCCGCGTCCAGCGTGGTGAAGTACCACACCATGCTGGCGAGCGTGTTCAAGCGGGCCGTCAACGACCGGGCCATCGGCCACAACCCGTGCCAGGCCAGCGACCTGCCCAAGGTTGTCACCAAGAAGCGGCTGATCCTGGACCCGGCCGCCTTCGACCTGCTGCTGGCGGCGATCCCGCAGATGCATCGGGCTGGTGCTGACCGGGATCGAGACCGGGATGCGCTGGGGCGAACTCGCCGCCCTGCGCCCCCACCACGTCCACCCCGACACCCGGGTGATCAGCGTGGAGGAGACCATCGTCGAGGTCTCCAAGAACTCCCCCACCGGCGACCGGTATCTGGTCAAGCCCTACCCCAAAGACGACGAACCCCGCACTCTGCGCGTCAGCCAGCAACTCCTCGACGTCCTCGCCGCCCGGATCGGTGACCTCGGTGTCGGCCCGCAGGATCTGTTGTTCCCCTCCACCGTGCGCGACCTGCGGCAGCCGATGTCCCGCAACACCTGGCGGACCCGGATCTGGCGCCCCGCCGTCGCCCGCGCCCAGATCAGCCCGGGCACCCGGATGCATGACCTCAGGCATGCGCACGCCTCCGCTGGTTCGGGGGCTCAGAACAGCCCGATGTCGCGGGCGCGCCGGACGGCGTCGGGTCGGGTGGTGACGCCGAGCTTGCGGAAGATACTCTTGGTGTGGGACTTGACGGTGTTGAACGAGACGTAGAGCCGGTCGCCGATCTCGCGCTGGGTGAGGCTGGTGGGGAGGAGCCGTAGGACGGCGAGTTCCCGGTCGCTGAGGTCTTCCGTGTAGGGCATCGGTGTCGTACGACGGGTGGTGACACGCAGATCCTGTTCGGTTCTGGCGACAAGCCCCGGGAGGACGCCTGGATCGACGCAGGCGGCAAGGGCCTCGCGCGCCTCGATCAGCAGTTGTGTGGCGCCCCCATGGTCACCGAGTCTGCCCTTGAGCCTGGCGTGGGCGGCGAGCCCGTACACCTGCTCGAACTTGGCGTCGCCGCGACGGGCGAGTTCGGTTCCGCGGGCCACTTCTGCCTCGGCGTGGGTCAGACGGCCCCGCCGTTCGTGGTGGATCCCTCGGGCGATGTGTGCCATGGCCGCGCCGTAGTAGGCGGCCAGGCCGGCCTGTTCTGCGAACAATGACTCGATGCGACGCATGACCTGCTCGCTGCGGTCCGGCTCGCTGTTCTCGACGTGGACGACTGCGGACCAGCCCAAGGCATGGATGAGCGCAAGGGCGTGTCCGGACTCTTCGGCCGAGCTCACGGCCCGTTCGAGCGCGACTGCGGCGTCTTCATCCCGGCCGGCGGCGAACAGGGCGGTCCCGAGCGTTGTCAGCAGGGCACTTCGCCAGTACCCGGAGCCGTCGGCTTGGTGATCGATCGCGGGTGTGGCCGTGTCGCGGATGCCGGGGGCGTCGCCGAGGAAGTACTGGTTGATCGCCCGGCAGGCGGCGATCCCCGTGGCCACGGAGTCGGGGCCGGCCATCATTGAGTCCAGGGCCTCGCCGCGCCCGGCGGCCTCCAGCCAGTGGGTGGCTTCGTCGACGCGGCCGACCTCCTGCAGCGTGGTGGCCCTGACCAGGCACAGCCGGGGGTCGGCGATGACCGTCCCGGAGGGCAGGCCGTCGAGCCAGGCGAGCAGGGTCTCCAGGCGCGCGCGGTCGCGGGCCTCGAGCCAGTGGCCGAGGATCAGCTCCGACGCGTCGGCGATATCGCCCGCCGCGGTCGCGTGCCGGATCGCCTCCGACGGTGAACCGAACTCGCGGTGCCAGTCAGCAGCTCGCCGATGCAGGCTCTGGACCCCGTCCGGCTCGACCAGCCTAAGCTCCTCGCGCAACAGTTCGCCGAAGAGGTGGTGGTAGCGATACCACTCTCGCCGGGTGTCCAGCGGGACGAGGAAGAGGTTCGAGGACTCCAGCTCCCGCAGAAGGCGCCGGGAGTCGTCCCGTTCGGTGACGGCGTCGCAGAGTGGGGCGCGGAAGCGATCGAGGATGGACGTCCGCAGCAGGAAGGTGCGGATCTCCTCAGGTTGGCCGGCCAACACCTCGGCGCTCAGGTAGTCCACGACGTGGCGGTCATTGCCGGCGAAGTCCTGGACGAACGCCTCGGCGTCGGCTCGCCCCCGCAGGGTGAGCGCCGCGAGATACAGGCCAGCCACCCACCCCTCCGTGCGATCTCGCAGCCGTTCGACCGCTTCATGGGCCAGTCCCAGCCCGTGCAGGCCGTTGAGAAGGAGGTTCGTCTCCTCGCTGGAGAAGCTCAGCTGCTGGGCGTCGATCTCGACCAGTTCGCCGCGAGCACGCAGGCGGGCCAGCGGCAGTGGCGGCTCAGAGCGGCTGGCCAGGACGAGCTCGAGGGCCTGGGGAAGATGCTCGACGAAGAAGGCGAGGCTGTCGTCGATCTCAGGATTGGTGACCAGGTGGTAGTCGTCGAGCACGAGGACGATCCGGTGGGGCATCGTCGCGAGCTCGGCGCCGAGCACGGGGAGAACGTCCGTGATGACGTCGACACGCGGGGCCAACAGCGGGGCCAGGGAGCCGACGCCGGGCGCGGGGTGCTGCGTGCGCAGGGCTTCGATGAGGTACGTCCAGAACCTCACCGGATCGTTGTCGCCGCGGTCGAGCCCGAGCCAGGCGAAAGGCCGCGTCTCCGCCTCGGAGGCATGCCAATCGGCCAAGAGCGTCGACTTGCCCCAGCCGGCCGGTGCACGGATCAGCGTCAACTTGCGTGGAGCACCCGTGCACAACTCCAGGAGCGCAGGCCGTGAGACGCGCCCGCGCGGAACCGGGGCCTGAAGCTTCGACCACACCAGCGGGCGCACCTCGGCTCCCCCCGGCGCGTCGACGTGGCCCCTCGCCATGTAGCCACGGTACCCAGTCCCCGCCCGGTTTCACCCAGGGTGAATCCGGGTGTGGGTGAGGACCGCTCACCCAGAAGCGGCGAATGATCCCTACCCAGCGGCAGGTACCGACCGGGAGGAGCAAGATCCGTGGAACCGCGCCGATTTCGCATCACCGTCCGGGGTCGCCTGAGCGAGCGCTTCGCGGCCAGGTTCGACGGACTCACCGTCGAAGCCGGCGACGGGGTCACCGCCCTGACCGGCGACTTCCGAGACCAGGCCCACCTCTACGGCGTACTTGAGCGCGTCGCCGACTGCGGACTCGAACTCGCCGGCGTCGAGGAACAGGTCGCCGGCCCCCGCAGCGGACAGCCACGCCGCTGACCATCGCATAGGAGGACACATGTCGACGACATCGCACCCCGGGCGACCGGTCCACCACCCGCCGCCTGGGCCCGAGACCCCCGAACGGATTTCCGCAGCGGTGGTGGCCGTCGCGATCACCGGCTTCAGCACCTGGGTCTTGATGACGCTGCCGCTGCCGGCCGCCGCCATCCTCGTGACCGCCAGTTGGGTGGCCTTCGCGGCCTGGCTCAAGACCACCTACGCCTACCCGGTGAAGTCCCGGAAGGTCCTCGCCACCTTCCTGTGCGCGGTCGCGTTCCAACTCATCCACATGTCAGAGGAATACGTCGGCGGCTTCCCGCACGAAATCGTTGACCTGTTCAACTCCCCTCGACCGTGGAGCGAGCGGGCGTTCCTGTTGACCTTCGTCTTCGGCTTCGGCGCTCTTTGGTGCCTTGCCGCCGCCGGCGTCCTCTACCAGATCCGAATCGCCAACTACATGCTGTGGTTCTACGCCCTCGGCGCAGGCCTGCTGAACGCCATCTCGCACTTCGCCTTCCCGCTCATCAAAGGCGGCTACTTCCCAGGCGAATACACCGCCGCGGGCCATCTCCTGATGAGCACACTGCTCATCCGGTTCCTGCTCCAGGAGACGGCGCGGCTCAAGGCCGCCGGGTGCGCGACGGGCCGCCCGACGCCCGCCGCAGCCGGGTCCGACGGACTCACCGTCCAAGCCGGCGACGGGGTCACCGCCCTGATCGGCGACTTCCGGGACCAGGCCCAGCTCCACGGCGTGCTCAAGCGGGTCGCCGACTGCGGACTCGAACTCGCGGGCGTCGAGGAAGACGCCGCCATCGCCCGCAGCGAACAGCCACGCAGCGGAGGACGACCATGACCACCGACCACGCTCGAGACCCTCACCCTCGCCTTGGCGCGCGCGACCCGCGCAGATGGATGCGGCCTCAACTCGGCCCACGGCGCACCTTGGGACTGCTCGCCTGGGGAGCGGGTCTGCTGCTCGCTCTGCCCGGCGCCGCCGCAGCGGCTTGGCCGGTGCGGGCCGCGGAGGGCTCCCCGGACTTCGCGGCGGTCGACCGGTACGTCCGGGCCGAGATGGACGCCCAACGCATCCCCGGCCTCGCGCTCGGCATCGTGCGGAGGGGTCGCATCGTCCACGTGCGCGGGTTCGGGAAGGCCGACCGGTCGGGGCGGGCGGTGACGGCGCAGACACCGTTCTTCATCGGTTCGGTGACCAAGTCGTTCACCGCGCTGGCCGTCATGCAGCTGAGCGAGGCGAGGCTGGTCGACCTGGACGCACCGGTGCAGCGGTACCTGCCGTGGTGGCGCGTCGCGGACCCGGACGCCTCCGCGCGGGTCACCGTCCGCCACCTGCTGTATCAGGTCAGCGGCCTGTCCAAGGCGACCGGCAACAAGTACGCGACCAGCGGGGATACGGTCGACTCAGCCCTGCAGGACCGGGTCCGGGCGCTGCGCACCGCCACGCTGACGGCGCCGGTCGGCGAGACCTGGCAGTACAGCAACGCCAACTACTGGACGCTGGGCATGATCGTGCAAACGGTGTCCGGGCAGTCCTACGAGGCCTACGTCCAGCAGCACATCTTCGACCCACTGGCGATGCGCAACTCCTTCACCTCCCAGTCCGAGGCGAAGCGGCACGGCCTGCCCACCGGTCACCGCTACTGGTTCGGCCGCCCCGTCGCCGCCGATCTTCCCTTCGATCGCGGCGGCCTGGGCGCCGGTGGGCTCAGCTCCAGCGCCGAGGACATGGCCCGCTACCTGAGCATCTACCTCAACGACGGCCGGGCCCGGGGGACGGCGCTGGTCTCGCCGGCCGGGGCGGCGGAGCTGCAACGGGCGGGCGTCCCGACCGGGCTGGACGGGGTTTCCTACGCGATGGGCTGGGAGGTCAGCGAGATCGACGGCATCCCCACGGTCTCCCACGACGGCAGCGGGTTCAACTCCCACGCCAACGCCATCGTGGTCCCCGAGGGCAAGTGGGGTGTGGTGCTGCTGGAGAACGGCGAGAACTCCCCCGATGAGTTCTTCGGCTCGCGTCGGATGACAGCGATCGCCACTGGGGTGACGGCCATGGTGACCGGCGGCCGGCAGCCGGCCCCCACGACGTCGAGCGCCTCCCTGTGGGCTGTCTATGGGGTTGTCCTGGGAATCCTTGCGCTGCAGATCGCCGCGATCACCCGCTCGGTGCGGACCCTGCGCCGGTGGCGCACCGCCCCGCAGGGACGCCCGAGCGGCGTCCTGCGGGTCGGGGTCCGCCTCGGGCTTCCCTTCCTGCTGAGCTCGCTGTGGGTCTTCCTCATCGTGATCGGCCTGCCCCGCACCATCGCAGCCCCGCTGCCCGCTGTCCTGATGGGGTTGCCCGACCTCGGCTACCTCCTCGCCGGCAGCGCCGCGCTGGCCCTGGGGTGGGGCGTCGCCCGAATCGGCTGGGCAGGTCCAATCCTGCGCTCTCGACCACCGGCGGTCGCGGGCAACGATCCCGGCGACGCCGGCGTGACCCTGCCCGAGCCGCCGCACCCATCCCACCCGAGCCCCACCACCGTGTAGGAGTCTTCATGTCTACGTCCATCCAAGCCGTGGCTGTACCGCAATCTCGCACGCTGACCCTGGTGCAGCGGCATCCCCTCATCACCTTCTTCGCCGCCACCTACGCGGCCGCGTGGACACTGTGGCTGCCGCTGGTCATCCTCCAAGAACGGACGCCCCCAGCCCTCGACTTCGTGCTCAGAGTGCTGGGATCCTCGGCGCCGTCCGCGGTGGCGATCATGCTGGTCGCGCGGCTCCACGGCCGCGGCCAGGTGCGGCGGCTGCTGCGCCGACTCCTGATGGGGCGGGTCAGCATCGGCTGGTACGTCGCCGTCGTCGCGGTCACGGCGCTCGCCGTCGTAGCCGTCTGGGTCAGCACCCGGTTCGGCGCCCCGGCACCGGTCGTGGCCGTCACCACCCCCGGGGTGCTGTCGGTGTTCCTGTTCTCGATCTTCCCCGGCAGCGCCATGGGGGAGGAGCTCGGATGGCGCGGCTTCGCCCTGCCACGGCTCCAGACGCGGCGAAGCGCACTGGCCGCCAGCCTGATCGTCGGCGCCGTGTGGGGGATCTACCACCTTCCGCTGTTCCTCCTCCGATCCCCCACCCGGCCTTTCGCCCTGTTCCTGCCGTTCGCGCTCAGCTGCGTCATCATGTCGATCTTCTACACCTGGATGTACAACGGCACCGCCGGCAGCCTGCTCATCCCCGTCCTCTTGCACGCCGCCACAAACCTGCCGCTGACCATCGCGTACGCGCCCCTCGAGGAGCGTGTCCTGCCCGCATACTGGATCTACGTCGCGATGCTCGCCGTCGCCGCATCGGCTGTCGTGGTAACCACCGGACCCGAGAACCTCTCCCGCACCCACCGCCGGCCGCTCACCACGCCATAGAGCGGCTTCACAACGCCCGTGCACACCCGTGGATCGTCGTCCGGTGTGGCCACCGGAGGGCGGCCACCGCCTTCACACAACCGTCCAAACACCCACGCGGCCGGCCCAGAGGTGATCAACATGCATATCAACAAATCTGCTCCCGTCACCGCGACCGCCACGATCCCGATCGTCGCCGACCCGGAACTCATCTGGGACCTGCTGGCAGACATCAACCGGTGGCCGCAGTGGAACACCGACATCAAGTCGGCGTCGCTGCCAGGACCCGTGGCACCCGATGAGGTATTCCGGTGGCGGGCAGGGCCCGCGAAGCTGGTCTCCACGATCCAGACCGCTGAAAGACCGGTCGAGATCGGGTGGACCGGACGCACGATGGGCATGAACGCGGTGCACGTCTGGCGACTGGAACACCACGGCGAGACCACCATCGTCCACACCCAAGAGTCATGGGAGGGCCTGCCGGCTCGGCTCCTACAGCGGACGATGCGAAAGTCCCTCCAGAAGACACTGGATGCATGGCTTGGCGCACTCAAGACCACCGCCGAGGCGCGCGGGACATCACGCACATGACCGCCAACGCCATCGCGGCACCGGCCAAGCGGGCCGTCCGCCTCGCCACCGGAACTGACCGCCCTCGCTTCGCCCGGATTCTGGGCCCTGCGTTTCGTGCGGCGACACCGTTGCAGAGCGAGCCGTGTCCTGATCGTCGTGGCGCAACACGCCAACCTTGTTCTTCGCCCTGAACCTGGAGGATCCGATGGCCAACCTGATCATCGATGACCACTCGGTCGTCGTAGCCCTCAGTGCACTGGAGAAGGTCGAGGCATTGCGCGGCGACGTCACCGTGACACGGTCCGCCGTGACGGGGACCCGTATCGTCCCCGACGGAATGGCCGAGGTCCACGGCGTCCGCGCGCCTGGCACCGTCCTGCCCGGTGTGATCATGGTCGGGGTGTGGCGCAGCGGAACGGTCGCGACGTTCGCGGCCTGCCACGGTCGCGGGCCCGCCATCGTTATCGACCTTGACGGCGCGCAGTTCGACCGTCTCGTCGTCACGGTCGGCGATCCCGAGCACGTCCAGCGCTCGCTGGAGGGGACGCGAAGAACATCTGGCAAGCAGACCGGTCGCGACACTCCAGCGCCGCCGCCCTCCCCGGCCGAACATCGGCGGCACTGGCCCGCACTTCCACCGCAATACCGCCGCGCCGACTGTGGGTGTTCGCCGTCCTGGTACTTGGCCTCGAGGCTGCGACCTTCCTTGCCAGGCTCGATCCGGACGTGGTGCCGTTCGTGCTGGTCCTGATCCCGCCGGCCGCGGCCCTGCTCGTGACCGCCGCCCACGGCGGCGGTTCGGACGTCAGGCGCTTGTTCGGTCGCCTGGGGCGGTGGCGAGTCGGCTGGTACTGGTACGCCGCGGCCGTGGGCATTCCGCTGGTCGAGAAGGTGGTCGTCGATCTTTCGGGTATCGCGCTCGGCGAGACGACCCCAGCCCGACTGGTCGATGCCCTGACCGGGGCGGCACTGGTGGTGCCGTTCGTCGTCGTCGTACCGGCGATCCTCGAAGAGTTCGGTTGGCGCGGCTTCGGGGCGCAGACGGCTGCCGACGACGGGCATTCGCCTGCCTGGGCGGCACTGGTCGTGGGCGTGATCTTCGTGCTGCTCCACGTCCCGCTCTACCTGCCGGGGCAGCTCTACGACGGCCTCCCGTTCTGGCCGCTGCCGCTCGTTCTCCTGGCCGGTTCGGTGTTGCTGACCTGGATCTACCTTCGAACCGGCAGCGCGCTTTCTCGCCGGACTGATGCACGCGTGCCTGAACGCCACCGTGCCGCTCACCTGGGGACTGGACCCGACCTGGGTGTGGCAGGTCCGCGCAGTCGTGCTCACGGTTACAGCCATCGCCGTCGTGTGCGTCGAGGGCTGGAGATGGTGGCTCTCGCCCTTTCCGGACCTGAGCGGTTCGGTTTTCGGCGGTGACGGCGAGCAGGACGCGTTGGACGCGGTTCAGGGCGGGCACGGGCCAGGCGGGCGGTGCGTCGAGAACCGATGCGGGTCGCGGTCCCGCGCCGCCGAGCGGCCCCCAGCCCAACGGTGACCGGGTCCCATCACCGCGCCGGTGTCGCCGGCCGACTCCCAGCCGGACCCGTGCTGCAGGATGCGCATCGCGAGCGACCGTCTGCTGGCACCCCCATGGGTTAGTTAGTCGGCCGTTGCGGTCGTGTCGTTCAGCAGGGTGGTGGCCACTGCATCGAGGTCATACCGGGTGGCGTTGCCCATGACGACAATGCCCAGGTCACGGGTGGGGTAGATCCGGATCAGGTTGAAGTAGCCGGCTCCACCTCCGAGATGCTCAACGAACGGCGGGTCCGCGGTGCGGCGGTTTGCTGGTCGGAACCATCCCAGCCCGAGGTCGACACGTCTGCCGACGGAGACGATGTCGCGCATCTGACGGGTGCGGTCCGGGCCCAGTACCCGGGTGCCGTCGAGTTCACCGTCGCGTAGGTGCATCTGCAGGAAGCGGGCGGCGTCGTGCAGCGAGCCGATCAGGCCGCCGTAGGCCTGGCCGTCGAGTAGGAACGGAGTCAGGGACACCCAGCGGCCGGCGGGTTGGCCGACCGCCCAGCCGGGAAGCAGCAGCCGCATCGGGCTCAGCCGCGGGTGGTACCCGGTCGCGGCGCGGACCCTCATCTGCTCGGTGTAGCTGAACCCGGTGGCGGGCATCATCAGAGGTGCGAGTACTTCTCGGCGAACCAGGTCGGGGTAGGAGACACCGGTCAGGTGCGCCATCGCGACCCCGAGGCTGAGCGCACCCAGGTTGGTGTAGCTGGACCGCTGCCCGGGAGAGAACCTCAGCCGAGGGTGGGCCGACAGCAGCCGCTCCAGGAGCGTCTCCTGGTCCACGGGCGGGTCCTGAGGGGCGTGGATCCATCTGACCGGGATCGGGTTGGCCAACCCTGCGCTGTGGGTAAGGAGGTGCCGCGCGGTGATCCGAGCGGCCTCGGTCTTGGGGTGCAGCCGGTCGAAGGCCGGGACGAGCGGTCGCAGCGGCGCATCCAGGTCCATCAACCCCCGCTCGACCAGGACCGCGGTCACCGTGGCGGTGACCAGCTTGGTCATCGAGAACCAGGGACAAACCATCTGGGCAGACGCCGGCAGGCCACGGGTCAGGTCCGTCACCCCGACCCCGACGAACTCGACCCGTTCGGCACGCACCACGGCCGCAGCCAGGCCGGGTGGCCGCCCGGCGCAGACCACCCGGAGACGATCCTCGACGAGCGCTGTCATCGTCATGACTCCTTCAGTACGCGTTTCGGATCTTGATAGGCGGCGGCGCTGGGGTGCCATGGCCGGCGGCTCGGGGGGCCGGTGCCGGCCGGCGGAGCACGCTGGCGATCATTGCCCAGTGGACCATGGCCTCAGCGTGTTCGGGTAGGCGTTCGCAGTCGTGCTCGGGGCGCCGGCAACGGCCGTCCGCAGGGATCCCGGATGGGGCGGCCCGCCCCAGTCAGGAACTCGGATGCTCCCGCGCCTCACCCCAAGGGATGCCCTGAACTCGGTCCGGGTTTCGACGGGCCGAGGTGTTGACTGCCCGAGCGGGGCCGTAAGGCTTCCCGCGGACGGGACGAATGGCCCTCGCTGAGCCGCCTGCCGCAGGGGAAGAGTGGATGGGCGCACGCCGGGGCTGCGCAATGTCGTGGGTGATGTGGTCGGCGTGTCGTCGAGGGAGATGACATGGCTACCTTGATCCGTCGGCGAGCGACGACCCGCCCACTTCAGCGACGACCCGCGGGGCCGGGGGATTCGTCGCTGGAGCAGTACTCGACCGTAGGGTTCAGGGTCGAAGGTGTCGCGCTTGGCCTGAGTGGGGTGTTGTTCCTCGCCAAGGCGGCATTCGACCTGAACGTTGGCGCCCCTCCGTCCGGTGGGGCGGAGGTGGTCGCGTGGCGGGCTGCGGAGAAGTCCTCGCTGGCCATGACCAACGAGATCCTGTTCTTCGCCGTCGTCCTGCTCCTCCCCGGTGTGATCGGCCTGTACTCCAGTCTGGCCGGTTTCCATCCCCGCAAGGCTGCGTGGGGGTGCGGACTGGTCGCGGTGGTCATCCCGGTGATGATGGCGCTGACGATCGTCCACGGACGCCTCGCGTTCCCCGTCTACGGCATCGACCTCAACGACCCGGCGGTCATCCAGTTGGTGGTCTCGATCTACTACGGAGGCCAGCACGCAGCTGGCCTGCTGTTCTGCGTCGCCACGATCCTGCTCGCCCTGGCGATGCGGAACACCCCGTACGGCAGAGCGATGGTCGTGCTGGGGTTCGCCACCGCGATCGGCGACTTCGTCGGTGCCTATCCGTGGCTGATCGGACCCGGGCTGGCGGCGGCGGCCGGGGTGTTGTTCGCCGGATGGTTCATCGCCGTGGGCGTCAGGCTTGCCACCGCTGACTTCGGCGCAGCCGCACCGCTGGCCATCCGAGGAGCCTGAGCGCCCACCAGACAGCAGGGTTCCGCGCGCTCGCGGCCGCATCCGCCTGTGAACTCGCCATCTCGCTGCGGCAACGAGCACGCCCAGCCGACAGCCCCGACTCGGTGGCTCATCAGGCGTGGGCGATGGCCCAAGCGTCCGACCTCGACCTCACACTGCCTGCCCGATAGGGCGAGAAGCGTTCCACGGGAAGGCCAAGGGCCACCTGGACCTGCTGCGATCGCCTCCTTGGTCATCAGCCCGCCACGCCGAAGTTCTGGCGACCAAGGTCAGCCGATCGCCGGGGCCGGGACATGTTCAGGTTGTCTGCTACCGGATTCTTGGTCACGCGCAGGGGATCTCTGCTGTGATCCGGGTTCCGCCGTCGGTGGGCGTCCGGATCTTGAGGGTTCCGCCGAGGGCTTCGACACGGTCGGCGAGTCCGCGCAGGCCGGTGCCATGCACGGCGTCGGCGCCGCCGACACCGTTGTCACTGACGTCGACGATCACGTTGCCGCCGGTCTTGGTGACGAGCACGGTGGCCTGGGTGGCCTGGGCGTGCTTGCCCATGTTGGCCAGGCTCTCGCAGACGACGTAGTAAGCGGCGACCTCGACGGCCTCGGGCAGTCGCTCCTGGACAGCGACGTCCAGGTGCAGTGGGCAGGGAGCTCGTGCGGCGAGAGACTCCAGAGCCACAGCGAGTCCGTGACCGGTCAGGACGGCGGGATAGATCCCGCGAGACACGGCCCTCAGCTCCTCCAGGGATGCGGATACCTCGGCTCTGACACGTCCGAGTCTCTCCTTGTCGCTCGGCTCGGCTCCCGCCTGCTCGAGCATTCCGAGTTCGAGACTGAGCGCGACCAGGCGCTGCTGTGCGCCGTCGTGCAGGTTGCGTTCGAGTCTTTGGCGCTCGATCCGACCGGCCTCCATGACCCTGCCGCGTGAGTCCTGCAGCTCCAGGAGTTGGGCCCGTAGTTCGGACTGCAGGCGCCCGTTCTCCAGGGCGATGGCAGCTGCGGCCACCACGGAGTCCAGAAGTTCTCGCTCGTCGTGCTCAAGGGAAGGGTGGAAGGTGAGCGCCGCCACGGGCCGGTTGTCAAGGGTGATCAGTCGGACACCTCGATCGTCACCATCCGTCGGGAGAGTGACCGGGTGCCCGGCCTGATCCGCCCAGGAGCCGAACTGCGGCAGCCAGTAGGCGATCGACAGGGTCGGGTCGTGCAGGGCGCGCGCCAGTGGCTCCTGGAGGTCCCCGGTGGGGTTGGCGCGCACGTGGACCACCAGATCTCCGACATCCCCGCGGGCGAGCCGGGCGTCGAGCAGCCCCAGCAGGAAGGCGATCGGTGCAAGCCCGAGGACGGCGAACGTGATGTTGCGGATGGCCTCGAAGGCCGGCCAGGACCGGAGCCCGGCGATGTAGAGCACCGCGAGCATGACCAGCGAGATCCCGAACGAGTCCACGGTCAGCGCGACCCCGCGCCGAGAGGGCCGGCTGGCACGTCGGGCCCGCAACACAAGCCGGCCGCACCGAGAAGCAGCAGTCCGGCCACCATCTCCAGCTGTACCTGCTCGACCCGAGATGCGACGGTCGGGTGGGTCGACGCGGTGAGCGGATCGTCCGGGTCGATCCCCAGCAGCACCTTGAGCAGCTGAAGCCCGAGGCAGACGGCGTAGCAGCAGCCGACCAGGACCCGTTCGGAACGCTGCCGTAGCCGGCCGGTCGGGTAGGCGAGGAAGACGTGCAGGAACAGGGCGGCCGGCAGCAGGTCCAGCAGATGGCCGGCGGAGGCGAGGTAGCGGTTCGTGGACCACTGCAGCGCGATCAGCGCCATGGCCAGCCCGGTGATGATCATCAGCGGCCCGAGACGACTCGCCGGCCGGCGTGACCAGGCCAGCAGTCCGCCGATGACGTACGGGACGGTGATCCAGTTGATCAGGAACGCCTGCAGGCCGGGGCGGACCAGATCCTGGCTGGACAGTGCCAGGCTCAGCGACAGCGTCACCGCCCCCAGCCCCGCCAGGGCCGTCGCGGCGAGTGCGAGGGGGCGGGGGCCGGGGTGCGCGGTTGCGTCCTGGGCAGCGGCGCTGGCGGATGTCACGTGACGGGCCTCCGTCCGTCCGGCGTGCTCACGAAGCGGCAGCAACCAGAGACACGTCAGGTGATCAGCGTACTCGTCGGACTGGCGTGGATCGGCGTGCTCCGGGCGGTTCCGATCTCGCGATAGCTGGGCACAAGAGAGGATTCGTTCAGGTGGAGCCGAACCGGTCGAGCAGCTCGTGCAGCCGGGGGCCGGTCAGGTCGGCCTTGGCGACGAACCCCACCGTGGGGCTGCGTTCGACCAGTCCGCCGTAATCGCTCTGGTCGCGGCCGGAGACCAGGATGACGGCGGGCGGGGACGGGGATCGGGACAGCTCCCAGGCGACCTGGAACCCGTCAAGATCGGGCAGCTGGACGTCGAGCAGAACCAGGTCGGGATGCAGGACGTCGGCAGCGGCGATGGCCGCGGCGCCGTCGGCTGCTTCTCCGACCACGGCGAACCCGGCGAGGGTGAGCAGCCGCCGGACGGCGTCCCGGAAGAGTGGGTGGTCGTCGACGACCAAGACACGCACCGGCGTGTGGTCATCGTGGGCGGTGGCAGGCGTAGTCACCAGGGGGTGCACCCCCTTCCTTGGCCTCGGGTCCAGTGCTGTTGCGGCCGGTCCCCCGCCGTTTCTTCGGCGGTCAGCCGGCTCACGTCTGGTCGGCGGGTGCCACGGGGTGGAGCAGGTAGGCGTCGATCGCTGCTCGAGCGCAAGCGGAGGTGTGGTAGGAGGTGTGGCCGTCGCCGATCCGGGTCAGGATCGCGCTGCCGTGGATCTGCGCGGCCAGGGTGTGCGCCCACTTGTATGGGTCGGACGGGTCGTGGGTGGAGTGCACGATCAGGGCGCGGACGCTACGGACGTCCAGTGCCTTGGGCGGGTTGGCGGCCGGCAGCGGCCAGCCGATGCACCGGATGACCTGCCAGGTCTCGGACGCGCCCTGCAGATGGGGAGCGATCTGGCGGCCGAGCTGGATCCGCTGCCGCATCTGGTCGTAGCTGTCGATCTGCGGGACGTAGTCCATGCAGCCGATGGCCAGCTGGGTGAACAGGCCGTCCTGGGGGACGTCGGCGGGCAACGCGAACGCGGACGCGTCGCCGGCCAGAGCGGCCTTCAGCGCCCGGGACAGCCCCGCCCAGTTCAGATCGGGCCCGAAGATCGCGGTCGGCTCCTTGATCCGCAGCAGGCCCTTGGTGCCCATCCGGATGTCCTCCCCAGTGACGGCGTGCAGGGCGCCCGGGACGGGGATCGGGGTTCGGTCGGCGCGGGCGACAAGCCGGTCGAAGACGGCGGCGACGTTCTGGCCGCGCAGGACGCAGCTGGGTGCGCCGGGGCACCAGGCGGCGAACCGGTTGAACGAGTCCTCGGCAGCCATCGCTTCGTCGGCGACCTGCTGGATCTCGGGCATGCTGTGTTCCAGGGCCGAGTCCAGCACCATCGCCCGGGTCCGGGTCGGGAACAGTTGGGCGTAGTTGGCGGCGACCTGGGTGCCGTACGACAACCCGAGCCAGGTGACCTGGTCGACGCCGAGAGCCGCCCTGAGCGCTTCATGGTCGCGAGCCACGCTGATCGTGTCGGTGTGCGCCAGGAACTCCCCGCTCTGCAGCAGGCAGCCGCGGCCGACCTCCTCGTTGTGCCGGCGCAGAGTCTGGAACTGCTGCTCGGTCCGGGGGAACAGGGTGTCGAGGGGAGTCAGGGCAGGGATCCCGCAGCGGACCGGGCTCTCGGCTCCTACGGCTCGCGGTGTGAGCCCGACCAGGTCGAACCGCGCCCGCAGAGCTGGGGAGAAGACCTGCTCGGCGCCGATGATGTACCCGGCGGGGGTGTCACCAGGGCCACCGGGGTTGAAGAACAAGGTCCCGACCTTGTCCGCAGGGTCGGCGGCAGGAGGTCTTGGGAGCGAGTCATCACCACGCCCCCAAGACGACGGCGGCCCACCGACGCGCCCTGGACGATTCCCTCAGCGGGCCCTGGTCACTGCCGCCGTCGCCTTCGCTCGCGCACTCATCGCGTTCCGATGGATGCCACACCGCACCCGCTCGACCCGGCGCCGCTCACAGCGCACTCACGACCGCGGCCTGCCGCACACACCAGAGGAGGACGGTCATGACACGGCACACGCGATGGGGTGAACCGCCCCGAGGTGTCCGGAGCCCTGGCCCAAGCGGCTTGCCATCGGCCGGACTCGGCACCGAGACCGCGACGGCGTCCGGCCTGACCTCTCCGACCGCGTCCACACCGGTCGAGCCCGGCCCGGAGAGCTCGGCCGCAGTGGACGAGTACGCCCGGCCCCAGCTGGACGAGCTGTCCCTGCCCGGCCTGGCCCTGACCATCGTCCACGACGGTCAGGTGGTCCACGTGGCCGGTTTCGGACACGCCGACCCCACCGGACGGCCGGTCACGCCGCAGACCCCTTCATGATCAACTCGGTGAGCAAGTCGTTCGCCGGCCTCGCCGTCCTGCAGCTGGTCGAGACCGGCCAGGTCGACCTCGACGCGCCGGTCGTCGTCTCCGCGAGCGTCGGTGCCGCAGACCGCGGGGTTTTCGCCCCAGAGGTCAACCCGTCTGTGCACGTCAATCAGCGTCCGCTCGGGACGCTCCGCCCGGTTGACGATCGCCACCTCCACGATCAAGAGGCTTGATCACGCTTTCGTGATCAAGCCTCTGACCTGCCACTTCGTGGTAGCGGGGGCAGGATTTGAACCTGCGACCTCTGGGTTATGAGCCCAGCGAGCTACCGAGCTGCTCCACCCCGCGTCGGTAGCTCCACCGTACGCGAGTGGAGGCCGGAGTCCAAATCGGCGCGGACGTGGCCAGTGGTCGTCGACCGCCTCACTCCGGCCGAGGCGCTGCTGGGGCCGTCGAGCGCCGCAGGACGAGCCGGTGCGGCGCAGCCCGGTGGCACCGCCGGGGCCACCCCCGATCGCGTCAGCCGGCACAGGGTCGAGTCGTCCCACGCGACCACGGACACGGTACGCACTCGGGGTGCAGCTCGGCGCGGATGCCACGACCTTCGTGCCCGCCGACTCGGCGGTGGGACCGTGTCTCGGTGGCGTCACCCGCCCCTGACCGACCCGCAGGAGGCAGTCGACGTCATCGGCACGGAGGTCGATGGCAGTCTCGAGCGGGCCGGAGTGCCACGCAGCCGGGATAGGCCGCAGGTATCGATGCGGTCACGGGTGTTTCAGCGCCTACGACCCGCTTGTCCCCCGCCGACTCACCGTCCAACCGACCTCGTCACTCACCGGTCATGCTCCGCGGGGCATGAGCGGGAATCAGTTGGTCGGGGACGGGGAGACGGAGGGGGTTGGGGACGGGGTTGCTGTCGCGCTGGAGGTGGTGGTGCCCAGGCGAGCCTGGGCGTCGATGGCGCGGGCCACGGCGTCCTTCAGTCGCTTCTGGGCCTCGCCGTACTTGGCGAAGTCCTGGGCGGCCAAGGCGGCCTCACCGTCCTTGACGGCCTGCTGGGCATCGGTGAGCGCCTGCTGCAGCGCCGCCGTCGCACTCCCCGCCGGCGCCGTCCCCGGTGTGGGACTCGGCGTGCCCGTGCCACCGGTGCCGCCTGTTCCCCCGGTGCTCGGCGTACCGGTCAATCCGGCGCCGAACACCTGGGTCAGCGCACCGTCCAGGGTCGGCGCGAAGCCGATCTTGTTGCCGTAGCCGACCAGCACCCGTTGCAGCAGTGGGTAGGAGGTCTCGCCCTTGCTCCGCACGTACACCGGTTGCACGTAGAGCAGGCCGTCGGCCATCGGCAGGGTGAGCAGGTTGCCGTTCTCCACCGTCGAGGAACCGCTGCGCAACAGGGTGAGGAAGCTGGTCACGGTGGAGTTGGCGTTGAAGTCGTTCTGCATCTGCCCGGGACCCTTGATCGAGTCCGTGGGCAGCTGCAGCAGCCTCATCTGGCCGTAGTCGGTTCTCTTCTTGCCGGTCTCCTTGCCGGCGTCGGCATCCACCGCCAAGAAGCCCTTGAGCGTGTTCCGCCCACCCTGGGAGGGGATGAAGGTCGAGGTCAGCGAGTACCGCGGCGCATCCTGCCCCGGCATCTGGATGCTCAGGTAGAACGGGGGCTGGCGCGGCGGCAGCCCGGCGGTCACCCCGCCGGCCGTGGCCGTGGTCTGCGGGTTCGGCTCCGGCGAGACCTGCCAGAAATCACCACCGGAGAAGAACGCCGCCGGGTCGGTCACGTGGTAGCGGGCCATCAGCGTGCGCTGCACTTTGAACAGGTCCTCGGGGTAGCGCAGGTGCGACATCAGATCGCCGTCGATGGTCGACAGCGGCTGCACCGACGTCGGGAACACCTTGCGCCACGCGGCGAGCACCGGGTCCTTCTCGTCCCAGGCGTACAGCTTCACCGAGCCGTCGTAGGCGTCCACCGTCGCCTTGACCGAGTTGCGGATGTAGTTGACCTGGTTCTGCCCCAGCGCCACCACGGACTGCGAGCTGGCGGTCAGCGAGTCACTCGTCGCCTCGTCCAGGAAACGCAGCGAGGAGTAGGGATAGCGGTTCGACGTGGTGTAGGCGTCGATGATCCAGACCACCTTGCCGTCGACCACCGAGGGATAGGGGTCGCCGTCCAGGGTCAAGTACGGCGCGACCTTCTGCACCCGTTCGCGGGGGGTGCGGTCGTACAGGATCCGCGACTGGGCGCTGACTCCCTTGGACAGCAGGATGTTCTGCTCGCGGAACTTCAGGGCGAACAGCGCCCGCTTCACGTAGGACCCCATCTGGACCCCACCCTTGCCGGAATAGGTGGTGTTCGCCTGCTGTGTCGCGCTGGCGTCGTCCGGGAAGTCGAGCTCGAGCTTCGGCCCGTTGGCCGGGCCGCCGACGATCGAGTACGACGGTGAGAACTCACCGAAGTAGATCCGCGGCTCGTACGTGCCCAGCGCGCCGCGCACCGGGATGCCGGACTGGAAGAACCTCGGTGCCCCCTCGGCGGAGAGCTCGTTGCCGTAGGCGGCGACCAGCCCGAACCCATGGGTGTAGACGAAGTGGTCGTTGTACCAGTTGCGCTTGTCCGCAGGCACCCCGGCCAGGTTCAGCTCGCGGACGGCGACCACGCTGTCGCGCAGCTTGCCGTCCACGACGTACCGGTCGACGTCCAGCGCATCGGCGAACTGGTAGTAGGGCTTGTTCTGCTCCAGCTGCTTGTAGGTGTCGACCACGAGGGCCGGGTCGAGCAGCCGGATGCCCGGGATGCTGTCGGCGTCGTCACGCAGGTCCTGCGGAGAGGCCTCGACCGCAGCCCGGTACGGCTGGGTCTTCACCTGATCGAGCCCGTACGCCGCTCGAGTGGCATCGATGTTGCGTTGGATGTACTCCAGCTCGAACGACTGCGGGCTGGGCGTGACCCGGAACCGCTGGATCACCGCCGGGTAGATGCCGCCGACCAGGATCGCCGAGATCACCAGCAGCGCCAGGCCGTACAGCGGCAACATCCGCCAGCGGTCGACGAACGCCGCGACGATGAACAGGACGGCGATCACCGCGGCGATCGCCGCCAGCACGCCCTGGGCGCTGAGCGTGGCATTGGCATCGGTGTAGCTCAGCCCGGTGATCAGCCTGGACTGCTTGGTGGTCAGCGCGTACCGGCCGAGCCAGTAGTCCAGCGCGCGCAGCAGCAGGAACATCGCCGCGATCGAGGACAGGTGCATCCGCGCGACCGGGGTGAATCGGGGGCTCGGCCCCTGGATCCGGAACCCGCCGTAGAGGTAGTGGGTGATCACGGCGACCACACCGGCAAGGAACGTGATCACGGTGAGCAGCCCCACCACGAACTGCAGCCAGGGCAGGGTGAACACGAAGAAGCCGACGTCGAGCCCGAACTGCTCGTCCTTGGTGCCGAACTCGACCCCGTTCCACCAGAGCAGGAACGTCTGCCAGCGCTGGCTCGCTGCCGACCCCGCGAACAGACCCAGAGCGGTCGGCAGCGCGATCACCACCAGCTTGCGCAGCGGCTCGATGGTCTCCCGGTAGCGCTCCAGGCTGGCCTGGTCCAGCGAGACCGGCGCGTACACCGGGCGGGAGCGGAAGGCCAGCAGCATGCTGGCGAACACCGCCCCGGCGGTGAGCAACCCGGCGGCGAGGAAGAGCAGGGCCTCGGTCAGCAGCCGGGTGCGGAACACCTCCGTGAAGCCGAGCTGGGAGTACCACAGGACGTCTGTCCACAAGGAGGCCAGGCCGAGCACGAGCACCACCAGCACCCCGAGCACGGCGAGCGTGGGCGCAAGGGCACCCCTGCGTCGTCCGGTAACCACGGTTCGGGGACGATCAGGGCCGGTCGGGCTGTCTGCGTCAGGGCTCACAAGTGCTCAACTTACTCAACCCCCCGGACAGTTCCGCTCGACAGGCACGACCGTGACAGAATCGCCGCCATGCAGGCGCCGCACAGTCCTCGCCAGTTGGCCGTGCTGACACTCGTCCGCGAGCTCGAGCACCACGTCTCCTCGGGCGGCTGGGACGGTCCGATCCGGCTCTTCGCCCTGGTCCGCACCGCAGACGCGCTGGAACGCGATGCCGGCCTGGCCGAGCGGTTGCCCATCGAGGTGGTGGCCGCCGCATGCGCGGACGGCGAGCACCTGACCGCCGTGGAGCAGGACGACCTGCCGCCGACCGACACCATCGAGGAACTGCTCGGCAGCATCCTGTGGCCCGAGACGGTGGACGGCGCTGCGCTGGTGGTCGAGCGGATCGTGCTGCCGCCCGGTGCCGAGGACGACCTGCCCACGGAGGCTGCGGCGAGCCAGGAGTGGGTTGCGGCGCACCCCGGCCGGCGTGATCTGCGCCTGGCCGCGGCGGTGCTGCGCGACGGCACCGGTGGCAGCGCGATCAGGGCCCGCGACCACGACACCGACGCCGAGGTGGCGGTCGGGGTCGACCTGGTCCCCCAGCTGATCCAGTCGCTGTCGGCCACGCTGGCCGGCTGAGCCGCTCAGGCCCGGGCGCCGCCGAACCGGCGCATCCGCGACCCCACCCGGCGCATCGCCTGGGCGAGCGCGTCCGGCTCGATCACCTCCAGCTCTGCCCTCAACCCCAGCGCCACCCAGGCCAGGTGCAGCGCCAGCGCCTCGACGTGGTCTGCCCCGGCCACCAGGTCGCAGGAGTCCTCGTCGATCGGGTGCACCGTGCCCACGGTGGCCGGCACCCGGGCCCGCACCGCATCCGCCGACGCTCCGATCCGCACCCGCCCCACCACCCGATAGCCGCCTCGGGTCAGGGACTGCTGCATGTAGCCGGCGGCGTCGGGCTCGGCGCGCGACCGGAACCGAAGCGTGCTCGCGGTCACCTCGCTCATCCGGTCCAGCCGGAAGGTGCGCCAATCCTCCCGGTCCAAATCCCAGGCGAGCAGGTACCAGCGGCGCCCGGTGGCGACCAGGCGGTACGGCTCGACATCGCGCGAACTCGCGGCACCCTCGCGCGAGGCATACCCGAACCGGGCCCGGACGCCGTCCCGCGCGGCACGCGCCAGCGTCACCAACGCCTGCGGATCGACCGCCGGTCCGCCGCCGGGCAGGGTCACCGTGGCCGCCCGCACCGCCTCGACCTGTCCCCGCAGGCGGGCCGGCAGTACCTGGTCGAGCTTGGCCAGGGTGCGCATGGCCGCCTCGGCAACGCCTTCGACGCTCTCCCCCGCCCCCAGGCGCAAGCAGACGGCGACCGCCACCGCCTCCTCGTCATCCAGCAGCAGGGGCGGCAGCTTGCCTCCGGCCCCGAGCCGGTACCCGCCGGTCGCCCCCGGCTCGGCCGCCACCGGGTAGCCCAGGACACGCAGCCGCTCCACGTCGCGGCGCACGGTGCGCGTGGTGACGGCCAGCCGCTCGGCCAGCTCCGGCCCGGTCCACACCGGGCGGGACTCCAGCAGGCTGAGCAGGCGCAGCACCCGATGCGTCGTTTCGGCCACGTCTGGAGACTCTCATGCATTGCGGACCGGAACTGTCCGCATGCAGTGTCAGGCTTGCCTCATGACCATCGACTGGAACGCCGCCCTCGTTGAGCAGATCGACTATCACTGGCGCACTCAGCTGCGCCCCCGCCTCGACGGACTGACCGATGCCGAGTACGGCTGGGAACCCGTCGAGGGCTGCTGGAACGTGCGCCCGCGCGGCACCTCCACTGCCGCCGTCACGGGCGGATCGGGGTCGCATGTCATCGAGTTCGCGTTCCCCGCGCCGGAGCCGCCGCCGGTGACCACCATCGCCTGGCGTCTCGGCCACGTGATCGTCGGAGTGTTGGCCATGCGCAACCACTCCCACTTCTCCGGCCCGCCGGCCGACTACCTGAGTTTCGACTACGCGCCCACCGCCGCGGCGGCCCTGGTGCAGCTGGATCACGAGTACGGCACCTGGCTGGACGGCGTCCGCAGCCTGGGTGAGGACGGACTGGACCAGCCCTGCGGGCCGGCTGAGGGCCCGTGGGCGGAGCAGTCGATGGCGACCCTCGTGCTGCACATCACCCGGGAGCTGCTGCACCACGGGGCCGAGATCGCACTGCTCCGCGACCTGTACCGCGCCAAGTACTGACTCGCCCGACGTCCGTGAACCGTTGCACGAAGGCGTTCGACGCCGCACGCCTTGGCTACCTGGACGACCTGCGCGGCACCGATCCCGACGCGACGGTGCTGGAGCCGCCGGCACCGTGGTTCGGCCGGATGGCCCCGGTGGAGACTGCCGAGCGCTACGCCCTGCTGCACCACATCGAGGAACTGGCCCGGCACGCGGGGCAAGCCGACATCATCCGGGAGCAGATCGACAGCGCGGACGCCGCGGCGCTGGCCGCCGCGGTGGACGGCCGCCCCGCCAACCCCTTCGTCACCCGCTGGCAGCCCGCCCCGTAGCCGCCGCTCAGGTGCAGCGGGGCAGACCGACCTCGCCCTTGCCAGAGCTGATCTGCTCCAGCGCGGCCCGTGCCTCGGTGAGCGTGGCCACTTTGATCACCGACAGGCCGTCGGGGATCCGGCCCACCACGGAGGGGCAGTTCTCAGCGGGGGCCAGGAAGAGCGTCGCGCCGGACTTCCGCGCGCCGATCAGCTTCTGCTGGATGCCGCCGATCGGGCCGATCACGCCGTCCGGATCGATGGTCCCGGTGCCGGCGACCTTCGCACCGCCGGTCAGCGAGCCGGGCGTGAGCTTGTCGATGATGCCCAGGGCGAACATGGTTCCGGCGCTCGGCCCGCCCACGTTCTCGATCTGGATCTTCACCTCGAACGGGAAGTCGAAGGCCTGTGCGACGACCACGCCGAGCACCGTGCCGCCCTCGCTGCTCCGCCTGGTCAGCGGTTGCACGGTGACGTCCTTGCCCGCCCGGTGAACCACCAGGGGCACCGCCGCTCCCGGAGTCACCTTCTGGAGTTCGGCGCGCAGCTCATCTCCGCCGACGATCGCCACCCCGCGCACCGACCGGATCACGTCACCGATCTGCAAGGTGCCCTTCGCCGGCGAGCCCGCGGCGAAGTCGACCACCTTCATGTGCTCGGGCACGGGGTAGCCCAGGGTGCGCAACGCCGCGGCCGTGGCGCTCTCCTGCGAGCTCGCCATCTGCACCTGGTTGGCCTCTTTGGTCTGCTCGGCCGTCTGTCCCGCCGGGAACAGCTGCTCCTCGGGCACCACGAGCTCGCCGTCGTCCAGCCAACCGTGCACCATCTGCCACGGGTTCACCCGGGCCGAGGCCCCGCCGTAGACCCGCACGGTGGTCAGCTCCAGCGACCCCGTCGTGGGGTAGGTCTTCTGGCCGGTGATCGAGATCAGCGCGACACCCTCGTCCTCGCCCAGGGTGTCCGTGGTCGGCCCATCGACCAGGACGGCGTACGGCACCGGCAGCAGCATGAGCGCCGAGACCAGCAGCACGATCGAGAACACCGCGACCATCAGTTGCGCGGTCAACTCGTGCATCTGGCCGACCGGATAACGGGCAGGTGACGCTGGCGGCGGCGCGGTGCCGTCGCTGACCACCACCTCGTCGCTCACCGGGACAGATTACGGCCCGCTGCCGGTCGGGGCATCGACAGCTACGGTGGAGGGCAACGTATGACGTGACCAGGCACCGGCCTGACGAGGGAGCACACGATGAGCGGCGGTAACGTCCCGGACCGGCCCGGGCGGGACGGCGACGAGGATCCGCTGGGCGACATGCTGCGCGCGATGTTCGGCGGTGGCGGCCCCGGCGGCGAGCCCGGCGAGATCCCGGCAGAGCTGCGCGACATGCTCGCCGGAATCCCCGGCATGCCCACCGACGCCGCCTCCCTGCAGGCCATGCTCGGCCAGGTGCAGCGGCTGATGTCGGCCTCCGACGACGGGCCGGTCAACTGGCAGCTCGCCCACGACCTGGCCCGCCAGGTTGCCGCCGAGGGTGGCGACCCCAGTGTCGGGGAGGGCCAGGAACGTCAGGTGGCCGAGGCCCTGCGCACCGCCGACCTGTGGCTGGACCGGGTCACCGACCTGGCCTCGGCGACCGCCCGCACCGAGGCCTGGAGCCGGGCTGAGTGGGTGGAGGCCACCCTGCCCACCTGGCGCGGAGTGGTCGAGCCGATCGCCGAGAGCGTCGGGGACGCCCTGGCCAGGGCCCTGGCCGCCCAGGCGCCCGAGGAGATGCGGGGCGCAGTCAGCGAGGCGCTGCCGATGATGCGGTCGATGGGCGGCACCTTCTTCGGCATGCAACTGGGCCAGGCCATCGGTGCGCTGGCCCGCGAGGTGGTCGGCGGTGGGGACACCGGGCTGCCGCTGCTCGACGCCGGTCGTGCGGCGCTGCTGCCGGTGAACATTGCGGCGTTCAGCGAGGGCCTGGAGCTGCCGGCCGACGAGGTACGCCTCTACCTCGCGCTGCGCGAGGCCGCCTACGCCCGTCTGGTCGCCGACGTGCCGTGGCTGCGGGCGCACATCCTGGCCACGGTGGCCGACTACGCCCGGGGCATCCAGATCGACACCGAGCGGATCGAGGCCGCGGTCCGCGAGATCGACCCGACCGACCCCGAAGCGATGCAGAAAGCCTTGTCCGGCGGGCTGTTCGAGCCCGAGCGCACCCCCGAGCAGCAGGCGGCACTCGACCGGCTCGAGACCGCGCTGGCCCTGGTCGAGGGCTGGGTGGACGAGGTCGTGAACGCTGCCGCCCAGGGCTCATTGCCGCACGCGCAGGCGCTGCGCGAGACCGTGCGTCGTCGTCGTGCGGCCGGTGGCCCGGCCGAGCACACCTTTGCCTCCCTGGTCGGTCTCGAGCTGCGCCCGCGCCGGCTGCGTGAGGCGGCGGCGGTGTGGGAGGCACTCACCCAGGCCCGCGGGGCCGGCGGCCGCGACGAGTTGTGGCGCCACCCCGACCTGGTGCCCACCGCGGACGCCTTCGCCGACCCGGCCGGTTTCGCCCGCTCGGAGAGCACGGCCAGCGACGGCGACGCCATGGACGCCGCGTTGCGCGACCTGCTCGACGAGGAGGCCCGGGACAGCGATGACGGCGACGCGTGAGGCCGCTGTGACCAGCTGGCAACCCACCGACGAACTCGTCGTCGACCTGCGGCACTGCCTGGCCCGAGCGCCGCGCACGACCGCCCCGGACCGGTTCGAGGCCTGGGCGTGGCGAGCCCTGCTCGACGAGGACGGCGCCGCCCTGCTCACCCGCGACGCCGCACCGGCGCACATCACCGCGTCGGCGATCATCCTCTCCACCGATCTGAGCCAGACCTGCCTGGTGCTGCACAACAAGATCCGCAAGTGGGTGCAGCCGGGCGGACACCTCGAGCCCGGTGACACCACGATGGCGGCGGCTGCGGCCCGTGAGGCGGTGGAGGAGACCGGGCTGGCCGGGATGGTACTGCCCGACCCGGTCGTGCTCTCCCGGCACGGCGCTCCCTGTCGACCCCAGGTCGTCGACTGGCACCTAGACGTCGAGTTCGCGCTGCTCTGCGACCCGACGGCGCCGGTGGTCAGCGAGGAGTCGCTGGACGTCGCGTGGTTCCCGGTCGACGCCCTTCCGGCAGACCTCGCCAGCGACACCCGGCACGGGGTCGAGCGGGCGGTGCAGGTGGTGCGGGAGCGTCAGGCGATGGCCGCCTCGTCAGCCTCGCAGTCACCCTCCGCCGCATCGTCAACGTCGTCCGGAAGGCTCTGATCGCCGGAGTCCGAGCCGGAGCGGGCCCCGGCGACGTGCCCCTCCAGGTAGCCCCGGGCCCGCTCGGTGCGGGGATACGCCGCGAGCAGGGCCCAGAAGCGCGCCGAGTGATTGCTCTCGATCAGGTGCCCCAGTTCGTGCAGCAGCACGTAGTCGATCACCCACTGCGGCATACCCCGGAGCCGGCTGCTCAGCCGGATCGTGCCCTGGGCGGTGCTGCAGGACCCCCAGCGGCTGTTCTGGTTCTCCACCCAGGCCACGGATGAGGGCCGCGCCCGCCCGTCGAGGTAGCGCGCGGACAACTCCGCAGCGCGGCCGGACAGGTCATCGTCGCTGGGCCGGCGACGGCGCATCTGCCGCGTGATCCGGGTAACCATGGTCTCCACCCATTCCCGCTCCTGCGCCGGGGTGAACCCGGCCGGTATCAGGACGACGACCCGGTCGCCGTCCTGATACGCCGACACCGTGCGTCGCCGGCGCGCGCTGCGCCGAACCTCGACCTCCGGCTCGGCCACGAGCTGGGATCCGGCCTGGGGTGGTGGGGAGCTGGACATGAAACCGACGCTACCCGCCCCCTGCGACAGCCGTCTTTCTCTATCCACAGGCTCTGGACAACCCCGCGCGCTGCTCATCGACCGGATCCGGAGGGTGAACGCGGAGCCGTCCACACGTTGTCCGCAGGTTGCCCACAGCGACACGCCGCGGCCTCCCCACGCCGTCCACACTCTCGTCCACAGGTCCGGGCGAGCATCGGACCGCTGCGGTTGACTCCGCCATCGGCGGGGCCTAGCGTCCTGCTCGGCCCCGGCTCAGGGGACGACGCGCTGGGGAAGGTGCGCCGTCACCGGCCGGGGCTCCTCGTCGTCCGGGGATCGGTCGATCACTGCCCCGTGAAGCGGGGCGGACGGCGTTCACGCTGCGCAGCAAGGCCTTCCTGCAGGTCGGTGGAGGCGAGCGTCACCGCCTGAGCGAGCGCCTCCCACTGCAGGGCAGAGGCGTAGGAGAGCGGACCGTCGCCGGCCAGCGCCTGCTTGGTCAGCCGGGTGGCCAGCGGCGCCGCCGCCGCGATCGCCCGGGCCGATTCCATTGCGGCATCCAGCACCTCACCGCCGGGCACGGCCCGGCTGGCCAGGCCCAGCCGCACCGCCTCCTCGCCCCGCACGGTGCGCCCGGTGAGCAGCAGATCGCGGGCGACCGAGAGCGAGGAAGACCTGGTCAACGACCAGGTGGTGAGCATCCCGGGGTGCATGCCGAGTCGGGTGAACGGTGCCGCCAGGCTCGAGTCGAGGCCCACGTACCGGATGTCGCAGGCCATCGCCAGGGCCAGCCCGGCGCCGATCGCCGGCCCGTCGACCGCGGCGATGGTGGGGACCCTCAACTCGGTGATCGCCATCCAGACCCGGTAGAAGCGCGCCATCCGTTCCCGCAGGCCCTCGATGCCCAGATGCGACTCGGCCCCGATCCAAGAAGTGTCCCCGCCGGAGCAGAACGCGGGCGGCGTCCCGGTGATCACGACCGCGCGCAGGTCCGGGTCGGCGGCGAGCGCCGTCATGACCCGCTGCCAGGACGCCGTCATCGGCTCGGACATCATGTTGCGGCGCTCGGGCAGGTCGAGGGTGAGCACCGCGATCGTCTCCTCGACCCGGCGCACCCGCAGATCCTGGTAGGGCTCGCCGGCCCAATCGGTCGAGCTGGCCATGGTTTGCTCCCGGGTCGAGATGATTACGCTGAGTCAACATCGAACGCTATCCGGGAGCCGCACACGGCGCAGGGCGGTCTGCTGTGGTCAAGGCCACCCGGATCCCGGCCTGCGCAGCCCCGCACGACGCCGCACGGCATTCGGTCCAGCCTGTGGACAACGCGGCGCCGCCCTGTGGATGACGCGCCACCGTGGCCATCGTGTGCAAAGCACGCTGCGTGGTCGGCTAGTGTGACGCACGGTCCTCGAGGCAGGGGGCCGAGCGCCTCGAACGGCGCCGGCGCGCCCGGCGACGGCAGATCAGTTGCCGTCGGACCATCCCCGGACAGTGCACCAGCGAACAAGGAGCCAGCATGGCCGACACCTACAGCGGCGAGTTCTACTGCGTGAAGTGCAAGGAGAAGCGCCAGGCCGAGGGCAACATCGTGGAGACGAACGGCCGTCGCATGGCCAAGGGCAAGTGCCCCGTCTGCGGCACCAACCTGAACCGCATTCTCGGCAAGGCCTGATCCACCCTTTCGCCGGCGGCGGGCGGTCCCCATCCGGGACCGCCCGCCGCTGCGTTTGCCCCCTCCGAAACCTGCTCATGCTCCGCCGGGGTACATGAAATTGGGCCGAAACAGCCCCCAGCGTGTACACCTGCGGAGCATGAGCGGGTTGGCATGAGCGGGGTTTGGCGGCGGTATGTGGCGGTGGGCGATTCGTTCACCGAGGGCATGAGCGACCCCGACCCGGGCAGCCCAGGCCGCTACCGGGGCTGGGCGGACCGGTTGGCCGGCCACCTCGCGGCCGACGCAGACAACGCGGGCTTCGAGTACGCCAACCTGGCCGTGCGGGGCCGGTTGCTGCACGACATCGTCACCCGCCAGCTCGACGGCGCCCTCGCCCTGGGCCCCGACCTGGTCTCCATCGTCGGCGGCGGCAACGACATCCTGCGGCCGCGCGCCGACATCGACGCCCTGGCCGCCTCGCTGGACGCGGCCGTCGCCCGGATCCGGGCCACCGGCGCCGACGTGCTGATGGCCACCCCCACCGACCCCCGGGGCGCCCCGATCGTGCAACGCACCCGCGGCCGGGTGGGCGTCTACATCGCCCACATCCACACCATCGCCCGCCGGCACCGCGCCCACGTGCTGGACCTGTGGGGCCTGGTCGCCCTGCAGGACTGGCGGATGTGGGCCGACGACCGGATCCACCTGACCCCCGAGGGACACCGCAGGGTAGCCCGGGCGGCCCATGCCACCCTGCGCGGGCACGCCGAGGACGCCGACTGGGCGGCGCCGCTGCCGCCGGCCGGGCCGATCACCCGGCTCGGTCAGGCCCGGGCCGATGCCCGGTGGGCCCGCGAGTACGTCGCCCCCTGGGTGCAGCGCCGCCTGCGCGGAGAGTCCTCCGGCGACGGCCGGGCACCCAAGCGCCCTGCACTGGAACCGCTGCCGCCGGACCTCAGCCCTCCCAGCTGACCAGCGCCACCTCGAGCGCCCCGTCCGCGCCCACGGTCAGGCTCAGCTCGGCCAGGCCGGTGTTGGGCAGGCCGTGCTCCGGCTCGGGCACGCCCCAGCCGGGCAGCGCCGCACGCACATTTCCGCCGTGGGAGACCACCAGCCCCCCCGGACGTGCCCGCGGCCGCCTGTGCGACCACGCTCAGCGGCTCGCTCAGCCGGGCCAGCACCGACAGCTGGCTCTCGCCGTCCGGGAAGCGGACCTCGACCACGCCGGCCGCCCAGGCCGCCTGCACGTCGTCGTGGATCTGCCACGCCCCGGCGTCCGAGCGACCCTCCAGCGAGCCGATGTCGAGCTCGCACAACCCGTCCAGCACCCCGGGACCGGGCAGGCCGAGCCGCTCGGTGACCGCGCGCGCGGTCTCACGGGCCCGGCGCAACGGTGAGCAGAACACCTGGGCCAGGTCCAAGCCGGCGACCCGTTCGGCCAGCTCACCGGGCTGCTGCCGGCCCAGCGCGGTCAACGGCGGGTCGTAACGGCGGTGGGAGAACGTGTGGGTGACGTTCGCGTCGCACTGGCCGTGCCGTGCCCACCACACCTGTGCCATGCACCGGACGCTACCGCTGCCTGTGGACGACGCGGGCAGCCGCAGTGCCGAGGCTGCGAGTCTGGGCGGGTGCACCTTCAGATCAAGCCCGGGCTGCGCCACGCCTGGCGCAGCCCCTCGGCGCTGCAGATCGGGTTGGATCCGCGGCTCGGCACCGTCCTGGACGGCCTGACCGAGGCCGACCGGCCGCTGATCGCCGCGCTGCTCAGCGGAGTCGGCGCCACCCGGCGCAGCACCCCAGGCGTGCGCGAGCGCACCCTGGTGCGCCTGCTGGACGAGGCCGGGGTGCTGCTACGCGCCCGCGCGGGCCGCGGCCGGCTCGCCGCGCTCGGGCCCGCCCGCGCACGACTGGCCCCGGACGCCGCTGCCTGGGCCCTGGTGCACCCGGATGCCGACGGCTGGGAGCACCTGGCCGCCCGGGGTCGGCGCACGGTGCGGGTCGTGGGCGCCGGGCGGACCGGCACGACGCTGGCCACCACGCTGGCCTGCGCGGGCGTCGGCACCGTGGACGTGCACGACCCGACCCCGGTGCAGTCCGCCGACGTGGCGCCGGCCGGGGCGCGTCCGCAGGACGTCGGCCGTCCCCGCCAGGACGCCGCCCAGGACGCCGTGGCCCGCCTGGTCGACCGGCCCCGCCTGGTCGACCCGCCCGACGGGTCCGGGGCCACCCCTGCGCCCGGCGCGACCTCGGCCGACCTGGTGGTGCTGGTGGAGACCGACGTCGCCGACGCCGCGGCGGCCCAGGCCCTGGTCGCCGCCGACGTCGCGCACCTGTCGGTGGTGATCGGCGAGGCCACGATCGCCGTCGGACCGCTGGTGGTGCCGGGCCAGGGCTCCTGCCTGCGTTGCCTCGACCTGCACCGCGCCGACCGGGATCCCGCCTGGCCCCGGGTCCTGGCCCAGCTGCTGACCGCCCCACGCCTCGTGGACGGCGAGCCCGAGCAGGTCGCTGAGGAGACGGCGTCCGCGCAGCTGGCCGCCTCGTTGGCCGCCTTGCAGGTGCTGGCCCACCTGGACGGCGCCCACCGCCCGGCAGCCCTCTCGGCCACGTTGGAAGTGGACCTTCCCGACGGCCTGATCTCCCGGCGGGAGTGGCCGGTGCATGCCTCCTGCGGCTGCCACTGGCCACCGGTAGCACAGCGCCGAACGCCGCGGGTGCCCGGGCGGGAGACAATGACCCGGTGACCGACCTTCCCCGGCGTGCCGTTACCCGCACCGCCAAGCTCGCCACCCTGCCGCTGGGCCTGGCCGGGAGGACCGCGATCGGGCTCGGCAAGCGGGTCGGCGGTCGGCCGGCAGAGGTGGTCGCCGCCGAGGTCCAGGCCCGCACCGCCGAGCAGTTGTTCAAGGTCCTGGGCGAGCTCAAGGGCGGGGCGATGAAGTTCGGCCAGGCCCTGAGCGTGTTCGAGGCAGCGATGCCCGAGGAGCTCGCCGGCCCGTACCGGGCCACGCTGACCAAGCTGCAGGACGCCGCTCCCCCGATGCCGGCAGCCACGGTGCACAAGGTGCTGGCCACCGAGCTCGGCCCCCGTTGGCGGCGTTCGTTCATCGCGTTCGACGACTCCCCCTCGGCGGCCGCCTCGATCGGTCAGGTGCACCGGGCCACCTGGAAGGACGGCCGCGAGGTCGCGGTCAAGGTGCAGTACCCCGGCGCCAAGGAGGCCCTGCTCTCGGACCTCAGCCAGATCAGCAGGGTCGGGCGGATGGCCGCCGGCTGGATCCCGGGGCTGGACATCAAACCGATCCTGGCCGAGCTGCGGGCCCGGGTCTCCGAGGAGCTCGACTACACCCTCGAGGCACAGTCCCAGCAGCAGTTCGCGACCGCCTTCGACGGCGACGAGGTGTTCGCCGTCCCGCACGTGGTGCGCTCCAGCGAGCACATGGTGGTCAGCGAATGGCTGGACGGTGTGCCGCTGTCCCGCCTGATCAACGACGGCGACAAGCCCTCGCGCGACCTCGGCGCCCGCCGCTACCTCGAGTTCCTGCTCGCCGGACCCGCCCGGGCCGGTCTGCTGCACGCCGATCCGCACCCGGGCAACTTCCGACTGATGGAGGACGGGCGGTTCGGCGTCCTGGACTTCGGGGCCGTGAAGCGCCTGCCCGACGGGATGCCGCCACAGATCGGATCCCTGCTCACCCTGGCCCTGGCCGGCGACGCCGCCGGAGTGGTCGACGGCCTGCGCGAGGAGGGATTCATCAAGTCCTCCATCGAGGTCGACCCCGAGGGCCTGCTCACCTACCTGTCGCCGTTCCTCGAACCGGCCCGGCACACCTCGTGGACCTTCTCCCGATCCTGGATGCGCCAGCTGTTCGGGCACATCAACGACCCGCGGCGTCCGCAGTGGTCGATCGGTCTCAAGCTCAACCTGCCGCCGGAGTACCTGCTGATCCACCGCGTATGGCTGGGCGGGATCGCCGTGCTCTGCCAGATCGAGGGTGAGGTCGAGGTGCTCGAGGTGCTGGCCCAGTGGCTGCCCGGTTTCGATGTGGAGGCGCTCGACTATGTGCAGTGGGTGGACGACGAGTGAGCGTCCGCGGTGTGGGACGCCACGCACACGGGACCTGAACCCGGTGCAGACTGGGGGCGTGCAGACCACCTACGGCGCGCGCGTCTCCGCCCCCGGCGGGCCCGAGGCGTTGATCTGGGAACCGGTCGACCTCCGCGCCCCAGGCCCGGGCGAGGTCGCGGTGGAGGTCGCCGCGGCCGGGGTGAACTTCATCGACACCTACCAGCGCAGCGGGCTCTACCCGGTGGCGTTTCCGGCGGTGCTCGGCATGGAGGGGGCAGGCACGGTCAGCGCTGTCGGTCACGGGGTGATCGACCTGACCGTCGGTGACCGGGTGGCCTGGCTCGACGTGCTCGGCTCCTACGCCGGCCGGATCGTGCTGCCCACCGCCCGCACGGTGCGGGTGCCCGACGGGCTGGACCTCGACCGGGCCGCCGCCGCGATGCTGCAGGGGGTCACCGCCCACTATCTGATCACCGACACCTACCCGCTCCGCGCCGGGCAGACCGCCCTGATCCACGCCGCGGCCGGTGGCGTCGGCCGGCTCCTGGTGCAGATGGCGCACGCTGCCGGGGCCCGGGTGCTGGCCACCGCCGGGTCACCCGAGAAGGCGGACCTGGCCCGCGCAGCCGGGGCCGACGACGTGGTGCTCTACCGCGACGTGGACGTGGCTCCGGCCGTGGAGCGCCTCGTCGGGCCGCATGCGGTGGACGTCGTCTACGACGGCGTGGGCGCAGCGACCTTTGACGCCAGCCTGGACGTCCTGCGCCCGCGCGGAATGATGGTCAGCTTCGGCAACGCCTCCGGCCCGGTGCCCCCGGTTTCGCCCTTGACGTTGTCCCAGAAGGGATCCCTGTACCTGACCCGGCCCATGCTTACCCACTATGTGGCCACCACGCAGGAGTTGCGCCGGCGCGGTGAGGCGGTGCTGGCCGGGGTGGCCGCCGGCACGCTGAACGTGCGGATCGGTCTGCAGCTGGAGATGAAGGACGCCGCACGCGCCCATACCTTGCTCGAGGGACGACAGACCACCGGCAAGGTCCTCCTGCAGCCCTGACCAGCCCCGTGACAGTCCCGACCAGCCCTGACCCGACCGCCAGATCCGATCTCGAAGGGGGACCTCCGGTGAACATGAGCTGCGACAGCTGCGGCATGCCGATCCACGGCGGTGACTACTGCGACTACTGCACCGACGAGAACGGTCGGCTGCAGAGCTTCGACGAGCGATTCGCCAGGATGGTCGGCTGGCAGGAGCAGCAGGCGCCGACGGCTCCCCGGATCCAGCTGGAGACCGAGACCCTGGCCTACATGGCCACCATGCCGGCGTGGCGCGACCACCCCCGCGTCCGGGGCGCCTGACGCCGCCATATCAGCGGCTTACCCCGATCTACCCGATCCCCCGGGGGAGTCGTCGCCCGCACCCCCGGCGCTGCGGGCGGCGACTCCCCGATCCCCCTGTATCCCCCTGTCGGTGCGGCTCAGCGCGCCAGGGCCACGGTCAGCCGTTGGACGGCGACCTCTGCCCTGCGATCGGCTCGTGCTGCTCTCCGGGTGGCGCGTGCCGCGCGCCGGAGCCGATACGCCTCTGTTTCACGCCGAGCCTCGTGGAGGCGCTCTCGCGCCACCGCGTGACTCCAATGGCTGTCCATCACATGCTCCTTGTGCTTGGTCGTGTCGTCGATCTGATGTGCCGCGGTCAGGCCGCGACGTCGCACTTGCGGGGCCGGCCACGGGGCCGCTTGCGCGGCACCACGACGCCGGCGAGGAACAGCTCCCCACCCCAGACGCCCCATGGCTCCCGACGCTCTAGTGCGCCGGCCAGGCAGGCCTGACGCACCGGGCAGTCGAGGCAGAGCGCCTTGGCCCGCTCGACGTCGGCCGGGGACTCGGCGAACCACAGCTCGGCGTCGAACACCCGGCAGGGCATCGCGAGGTCGAACTGCACCCCCTCCTCCGGTCCGACGGCGTCCAGCAGGGCCGTGAGCTGCATGCCCTTCACCTCCTCGTGTCCGGCGGGCCGGGTCGTCCGGCTCGCCGTGTGCGGTGCCGGAGTTCCGGCGTTGTGCGTCGTCCGCGGCGAGGAACACGAAGGCCGCGGACCCTTTCGGGTTCCGCGGCCTGTGAGGTGACCGGCTGCTCAGGGAGCTAGGCCGGCGGTCTACAGGTTGGAGAACCCGGGTCGAACGTGCGGTACGCGAACGCACCGCTGGCGCTGGTCTTGCCGGACATCGGGATGCCATCGATGACGGAGCGCTCCCGTGGACCCTGACCGTGCTGCGGGGCGACGCAGGCCGAGAGGGCGCGCGAAGTCTGAATCTGAGTGATGAACGTCAGGTTCGACATCGGAAGCACCTCCTCGCAGCAGTGATCGGCTCGCACACGCGAGCGCGTTGAGTTCGACGGTAAAGGCATCGGCGGCGGATGCACAACCGATTATTCGGAGGATCCTCGGGCGGGGTCAGCTCGCAGCGAGATCCCGGTGGCCGGGGGGTACTCGAGCCGGGAGATGATCAGCGGGACGCCCTCGTAGATGGAGGTCAACAGGTCTTCGACGGCGCGGGCCAGCTCAGCGTCGTCCGTCAGGTCCCTGGGCTCCTCCTGCCGGCCCTGGCCACGGGCCCGCAGCTCCTTCAGCAGATCTGCCGAGCCGAGCAGCTGGGCACTTCGGGACAGGTCGTCGAACACTGCCTGGTGCAGCGCCTGCCGCACCGATTCCTCGCCTTCCAGAGCCGCGGCGTGACCGTGCTCACCCACTGAAGTACCCCCTGCATGCTGATCCGGGACCTGTAGGTCCCTCCTCGGCCGTACCGGACCTGTAGGTCCTCGGTCGACAGTGGACCAGGGTGGGTCGGGCGACCGCCACGGCGCATTCACCACCGGGCCTAGGGCAGAACTACCGGTGTGGGCTCGGCTCCGCCCCTGGGTTGGCCGCCGCACTGATCAGTTCCAGCACCTCGGCGCCGTACTCCGTCAGCTTCGCCCGACTCACCCCGGGCACCTGGGCGAGCTTCTCCAGTCCGCGCGGCGCCGATTCGGCGATGGCGACCAGGGTGGCGTCGGTGAAGATCGCGTAGGCAGGGATCTTCGCCGTCGCGGCCCGTTGCGCCCGCCAGCCGTGCAACTGGGCGAACAGCACGTCGTCGTAGGTGGGCGGGCAGGCGGCGCACCGGCCGACCTTGCGCTCGGCCGCGGTGTCGAGCTCGGCGGCGCAGCTGCGGCAGGCGGTGGGCAGCGCGGCCTTGACCCGCGCCCTCGCCCCTCGACCCGCACCGCCCGGAGGGTCGGACGACGCGGCGGCAGCAGCGCCGGTGGACCCGGCACCGCGGGCCCCGCCGGCCAGAGCCGCGGCCACTCCGGCACCGTCCAGGAACCGTGACGGGCTGCGTGCGGCGCGCCCGCCGGGGGTCCGGGACCGGGCCCAGGACAGGGCCAGATGCTCACGGGCCCGGGTCACCCCCACGTAGAGCAGCCGCCGCTCCTCGGCGATCTCCTCCCACCCGGTGGCCAAGGAGATCGGCATCAGCCCCTCGGACAGGCCGATCAGGAACACCGCGTCCCACTCCAGGCCCTTCGCGGCGTGCAGCGAGGCCAGAGTGACTCCCTGCACGGTGGGGGCGTGCTGCGCCGCGGCGCGCTCCTCGAGCTCGATGACCAGGTCACGCAGGCTCGCCGCCGGGTCGGCCGCGGCGAGGGCGTCGGCCAGCGCGGCGAGCGCCTGCAGCGACTCCCAGCGATCGCGCACCGCTCCCCCGCCGGACGGCGGCTGCGCCGTCCAGCCGGCCGAGGCGAGGACGTCGCGGGTCTGGGTGGGCAGGGCGGCGCCCGTCGTGGTCGCGGCCGCCGAGACGGCGGCACCGCGCAGCAGTAGCAGGGCGTCGCGCACCTCCTTACGGGCGAAGAACCGTTCCCCACCCCGCACCAGGTAGGGCAGGCCGGCCTCGGTCATGGCCTGTTCCAGCGCCTCCGACTGCGCGTTGGTGCGATACAGGACGGCGATCTCACCGGCCGGAACCCCTTGCCCGACAAGGGCTGCCGCCAGACGGGCGATCCCCTCCGCCTCGGCCACATCGTCCTCGTAGGAGGTCAGGGTGGGACGTGCGCCGCCGGGCCGCTGGGCGAGTAGTCGCATCGGCTCGCTGCTGCCGCGGGGCCGGTCGGCGAGCGCGTTGGCGAGCGCGACCACCTGCGGGGTGGAGCGGTAGTCGCGCACCAGGCGGACCAGCCGGGCACTCGGGTGGCGGGCCCGGAAGTCGGTCAGGTACTGCGGCGAGGCGCCGGTGAAGGAGTAGATGGTCTGGTTCGGGTCGCCGACCACGCAGATGTCGTCCCGGTCGCCGGTCCAGGCGTCCAGCAGCCGCTGCTGCAGGGCGCTCACGTCCTGGTACTCGTCGACGATGAAGTGGCGGTACTGCGCGCGGACGGCGGCCGCGACGTCCGGGTACTCGGCCAGGATCCCTCCGGTCAGCAGCAGCACGTCCTCGAAGTCGATCACGCCGCGGTCGGTCTTGGCCTGCTCGTACACCTCGAGCAGGCGGGCCGTGGTGGCCAGGTCGAACCCGCCCGGTTCCCCCCGTCCGGCCCGCACCGCCGCGGCCTGGTAGGTCTCCGGGGTGAGCAGACTGACCTTGGCCCACTCCACCTCGGCCGAGAGGTCACGCACCGCCGGGCGGTCGACGGTGATCCGCAGCCGGGCGGCGGCGTCCGCCACCAGGGAGGCCTTGTGCTCCAGGAGAGCGGGCGGGGCGCCGCCGATGGTGCGCGGCCAGAAGTAGCCGAGCTGGCGCAGGGCCGCGGCATGGAAGGTGCGCGCCTGCACGCCGCCGACCCCGAGGTCGCGCAGCCGGGTGCGCATCTCCCCGGCGGCCCGGGCGGTGAAGGTGACCGCGAGCACCTGCTGCGGCACATAGATGCCGCTGTGCACGCCGTAGGCGATCCGGTGGGTGATCGCCCGGGTCTTGCCCGTGCCGGCGCCGGCCAGCACGCAGACCGGGCCCGAGGTGGCAGTGGCCACCTCTCGCTGCTCGGGGTCGAGCGCCTCCAGGATCGCGTCGGCGCGGGTCAGGTCGGAACGGCTCATCGCCCCCGCATCCTTGCAGCCATGGGCGACAATGGCCGGATGCAGGTTCCCTCCGAACTCCCACACACCCCCGCGCCCGGCACCGTGACCATGTTCACGACCACCTGGTGCGGGTACTGCGTGCGGCTCAAGCGCCAGCTCGACCGGGCCGGGATCGGCTACAGCGAGGTCAACATCGAGTACGTTCCGGATGCAGCATCGTTCGTGATGAGCGTGAACGGCGGCAACCAGACCGTGCCGACGGTGCTGTTCCCCGACGGCTCTGCGGCCACGAATCCCTCGCTACGCGACGTCGAGGCCCACCTCCAACACTGACCACCACGAATCACGGACGAACCACACGAGGTGCGACATGGCACGCCCTGACGACCCGGGGAAGAACCCGGCCGCTCCACCGGCACCGCCCAGCGGTCTTCCGGTTCTGGTGGTGGGCCGCCCGGAGCTGGCCAGCGTCACCGACACATCGCAGGGCGCACCGCAGGACGACGCCGGTGTGGCCGGCCCGCGCCCGGTGGGGTCCGTCGCTGCGCAGCGGGCGATGTCGGCGGGGGCGCCGGCGATCTCCTCGGACGGGCGCTTCGTGGCCTTCGTGTCCGAGTCCGGCGACCTCGTTCCCGGCGACGCCAACGAGGCCGCCGACGTGTTCGTTCGCGACCTGGTGTCCAACCGCACGGTGCTGGTCAGCCGGGCACTGCACGGCGGCACCGCAGCCGGCAGTTCGCTGCAGCCGGCCATCTCGGCCGACGGACGGTTCGTCGCGTTCACCTCCTCGGCTCCGGACCTGGTCGAGGACGACAGCAACGGCTCGCTCGACGTCTTCGTGCACGACCTGCGCACGGAGGTCACCACCCTGATCAGCCGGGGCAGCAACGGCGAGCTCGCCGACAACGACTCCTTCTCTCCGTCACTGTCGGCCGACGGCCGCTTCGTCGCCTTCTCCTCGCTGGCCACCAACCTCGATGCCCATGACACCAACGCCGCACCGGACGTGTACATGCACGACCGGGTGACCGGGCGCACCACCCTGGTCAGCGCCGGGGCGGACGGGCAGTCCGGCGACGGCCCCTCCGGGCAGCCGTCGGTGTCGGCGAACGGCCGGCTGGTGGCCTTCACCTCGGCGGCCCATTTCGCCCCGGAGGACGGCAACGAGGTCACCGACATCTACGTGCACGACATGGACACCGGCGAGAACCAACTGGTGAGCAAGTCCTCGGACGGGCAGGCCGGCGACGCCGGGTCGCACGGTCCGGCGCTCTCGGCGGACGGCGCCACCGTGGCCTTCACCTCCGAGGCCACCGATCTGGTCGAGGACGACGACAACGAGGCCAGCGACGTCTTCGTACACCACCGGCCCTCCGCCACCACCCGGATGGTCAGCACCACCCCCGACGGCAGGGCAGCCGGTGACGACTCGCACTCGGCCTCGGTCTCCGGCGACGGCCTCCGGGTGGCGTTCCTGTCCGCGGCCCCCGACCTGGCCCCCAGCCCCGGACTCCCCGCAGCAGGTGGCAGCGAGCAGGGCGCGGACGACACCGCGCCCCGCCCGGACCACGCCTACGTGCGGGACCTGACCGGGGCCGGCACCGCACTGGTCAGCGCGACCCGCGAACGCGCGCCGACGGACGGGGAGGCGACCGGGGTGGCCATCTCCACCTGGGGGCGGCACGTGGCCTTCGCCGACTCCTCCACCGACCTGGCCGGCCAGGCGTCCGGAACGGGCCAGCCCGGAGAGTCGCACGTGTACACCGCCGGGCTGCGGACGGCGCACGTGCCCGGGCCGGCGCGATCCACGGGTCGCCATGCCCAGCCCGCGGCACCCGAGGCCGCCCCGGACCACCCCGCTCCGCCGGTCCAGCCCGCCGAGGCCACCCCGGCGGAGAGCCAGCGGAGCGAGGACGACCCCGAGCCCTGAGCCGGGCCGACGATAGGCCGGCGGCTAGCGCCAGGCGCCGCCGCCGTCCCTGATCGGGGCGCCGAACCACTCCTCGATCAGCCGACGGGCGATCGACAGCGGAGGCGGCAGCAGGAGCTCCTCGGTAGCGATGTCGAGGGCGAGTTCCTCCCGGCTCCACCAGCGCGCCTGGGCCAGCTCGACGCCGTCCACCCGGGTGTCGGTGGTCAGGGCCCGGGCCCGGAAGGCAAGCATCAGCGACGACGGGAAGGGCCACGGCTGACTGCCCTGGTAGCCAACCTCGCCGACCCGCACCGCCGACTCCTCGAACACCTCACGGCGCACCGCCGCCTCCAGCGACTCCCCGGGCTCGACGAACCCTGCCAGGGTGGAGAAGCGCTTCTCCGGCCAGACCGCCTGGCGCCCGAGCAGGATGCGCCCGTCGTCGTCCACCACCGACATGATCACGGCCGGGTCTGTTCGCGGATAGTGCTCGGCCGCGCACACCGGACAGGAGCGGGCCCAGCCGGCCTGGATCGCCGTGGTCGGCTCCCCGCACCGGCTGCACCGGGGGTGCGTGCGATGCCAGTGGGCCAGCGCGACGGCGGCGGTGAGCAGGCCGGTGCCGGTGTCGTCGAGCACGCTGCCCAGCTCGCGCAGCCCCGCCCAGCGCACGGCTCCACCATCCGCCGTCGGCGCCTCGGCCGGAGGGTCGGGCAGGGCCGCCGCGAGGTAGTCGACGCCGTCCGCTCCGGTGCCCAGATAGGCGATCAGGGTGTCCGGCACCAGCGCGCCCGCGATCGCGGAGGCCGGCCGGAGCACCAGCCGCGGCCCACCACCGACGTCACCGCCGGAATCGCTGGAGTCACCGTCGCCGGCGCCGACGCCCTCGCCGTCGGAGACCTCGGCCTGATCTCCGGCGAGCACCAGCACCCGCGCGGTGGGGTCGGCGAGCAGGGTGGGCAGCAGATCGGGTTCACTGCGCCGGTGGGCCGCCCGATCGAGGGTGGAGCGGGACAGGGCGAGGCGCTCCAGAGTCACCGGCCCACCCTACGGGCTGCGCCGCAGCGGTCAGGGTGCTGCCCGGCGGGCTCGACGATGGAGATCACGATGGAGAAGAACGGCTGCCATCACAGCCATTTCCTCGCATCGTGATCTCCATCGTCCACGGGGGCGGCGGGGCGTCAGGAACGGCGGAACGGCCCACGCCCGAGCGGGCGAATGACTACGCCGGGTAGTGCTCGGGTGTGGCAGCCGGGGTCGGCGGGCGACTCGACGTACCGTGGGTGTGTGGCCAGCCCGCGCGCCCCGCGCAATCCGCTCGCTCTCGCTGCCCTTGCCTGCGCCGCGGTCAAGGGTCTGGAGCCGGTCTCCGTGCGCGCCCACGGCCAGCACGACCCCGACGTGGACGCCGCCTTCGTGGAGGACACCCTCGGGCGGGAGTGGGTGGTCCGGGCCCCCCGCACCGCCGCCGCCGGGGCCCGGATGGATGCCGAGGAGCGCCTGGTCGAGGGCCTGTACGGGTGGGTCTCCTTCGCCGTACCCCGGGTCACCGGCCACGCCGCGCTGCCCGAGGGCGGCCGGGCCCTGGTGCACCGCGCCGTGACCGGGTCGGCGCTGGACCCGGCCAGGATGAGCGCCTCGCCGGCCCTGCTCGCCTCGACCGGCCGCGCCCTGGCCACGGTGCACGACCTGCCCACCCGCCTTGTCGCCGACGCCGGGCTGCCCGTCTACGAGGCCGACGAGTACCGCCAGCGCCGCCTCGCCGAGGTCGACCGCGCCGCCGCCACAGGGCACGTGCCGTCTGCCCTGCTGAGCCGCTGGGAACGGGCCCTGGAGGAGGCCGGCGCCTGGCGCTTCGTCCCCTCGGTGGTACACGGCGAGCTGGACGGCGACAGCGTGCGCACCAGCAGCACCGAGGTGACCGGCATGGTCGAATGGGCCCAGGCCCGGGTGGCCGACCCGGCAGACGACTTCGCCTGGCTGGCCAACGCCGCCGAGCCCGAGGTGTTCGACGGCGTGCTCGCCGCGTACGCCGCCAAGCGGCGAGCCACCCCCGATCCCGACCTGGCCCGCCGAGCCCGGCTGGCCGGTGAGCTGGCGCTGGTCCGCTGGCTGCTGCACGGCACCAGTGCCGACGACTCCGGCGTGGTCGACGACGCCGTGGCGATGCTGACCGTGCTCGACTCCTCGCTGGACGACGCGGCCGCCTGGTGAGCGCGGCCGCACGGTGAGGCTGATCTCGGCCAACGTCTGCTCGGGCCGCTCGATGAGCGACGGCCTGATCGACAACGCAGCCCTGCGGACGGCGCTGGCCGGCACCGGTGCCGACGTGCTCGCCCTTCAGGAGGTGGACCAGGACCAGCCGCGCAGCGACGGCGTCGACCAGGCCGCGCTGGCGGCCGAGGCGATCGACGCGGCCGCGCACCGGATGGCGATCACCGTGCACGGCACCCCGGGCGACTCCCGGTGGCACCCCGGCGATCCCCAGGCCCACGCCGACGGCGTCGCGCCCCTGGCCGGGCCGGCGTTCGGGATCGCCCTCGCCTCACGGATCCCGGTCACCTCGTGGCACGTGCTGACGCTGCCGCCTGCTCCGGGCCGATGGCCGCTGCCTCTGCCGCCGACCGAACCGGGCGGGCGGCCGAGCCTGGTCTGGCTGCGGGACGAGCCCCGCGCCGTCCTCGCCGCCGTACTCGAGGCGGGGCCGGGCCGGCCGGCCATGACCGTGGCCTGTACCCACCTGTCGTTCGTGCCCGGCTCGAACCTGCGTCAGCTGCGCCGGGCGCGGCGCTGGCTGACCGGGCTGCCCGGGCCACGCGTGCTGCTGGGCGACCTCAACCTGCCCGGCGGAGTTCCGGGCCGGCTTACCGGGTGGACCTCCCTGGCGCGCGGGGAGACCTTCCCTTCGACGGCCCCGAAGGTGCAGCTGGACCACGTGCTCGCTCATGACCTGCCCGACGGCGCCCGGCATTCGGGTCAGGCCGTGCGGCTCGCGGTAAGCGATCACTGCGCCCTGGTGGTCGACCTGCGCCTGCCCTGACTACTCGCCGGCGGCGAGTGCGTCGGTGATCACCGCAGCCAGTCCTGCGGCGTCGAGCAGGTCGACCGGGCGCACCGTCTCCCCGGTGGCGGCGTAGAAGAACGCGGCCCCGACCCGGTCCAGGTCGACCCCGGCCAGCGCCGACCAGGCCAGCCGGTACACGGCCAGCTGGACGGCCCGCGCGGCCGACTCGTCCGGGCCCGACGGCGGCACCCCGGTCTTCCAGTCCACGACGTCCCAACCGCCGTCGGCGCGCCGGAACACGGCGTCGATCCTGCCGCGCAGCATCCGGCCGGCCACCGGGGTCTCCACGGCCACCTCGACCGCCTCGGGCACCCGCTCGGCCCACGCCGAAGCCAGGAACCGCTGCTGCAGAGCGGCGAGGTCCTCATCGGTACTCGCGTCGTCGGCCGCTCCAGGCAGTTCGTCGACGTCGACCAGGGCCCCGGCGGCGAAGCGCTGCTCGAGCCAGGCGTGGAAGGTCGAGCCGCGCCGGGTCTGCGGGTTCGGCTGCTGCGGCATCGGCCGGCGCAGCCGGTCCGCCAGACGATCCGGGTCGGCGGCCAAGGAGACCATCTGTGAGGCGCTCAGGTGCAGCGGCAGCACCACCTCGCGCCGGGCCCGCCGCCCGGCATCGCGCTCGGCGAGCAGGGCATCGATCTCGCTCGACCACTCGTCCGGTTCGTCGTCGGGCGCGTTCGGCGGGTCCGCCATCGCCGCGCGGACCAGGGCCGCGCCCGACTCCAGGGCCTCGCGCCGTCCGGCCACGGGGTCGATCGGCCAGGGCACGGCGCGGGCCAGGCTCTCCCGCGGGTTGGCCGCGCCGTCGTCCGCGGTCTCCTGCCAGGTCTGCACCCAGATCGGATCGCCGGGCAGGCTGTCCTGGGCCAGGTCAGCGACCTCGAGCAGGAACCGGGACGGGGTGCGCGGCAGGGTGCCATCGCCCCAGACCGCACCGGTGAGCAGCAGCGAGCGGCGGGCCCGGGTCATCGCGACGTAGGCCAGCCGGCGTTCCTCGGCCACGTCGTAGGCGCCGCAGTCGTCGCGGAAGGCCTCCAGCGCGCGGGCCAGCTCCTGTTGGGACCCGGCCGATTCCACCCGCCAGTGCGGCAGCCCGGCGACGTCGCCACGGATCGGGTAGGGCAGCGCGCCGTGGTCGTTCAGCCAGCCGTTGCCGGTGGTCGGCGACCGCCCGGCGTGACCGTTCGGGAAGGTGCCCTCGACCAGGCCCGGCACCGCGACGACGTCCCACTCCAGGCCCTTGGCGGCGTGCACGGTGAGCAGCTGGACGGCGCCCGCCTGCACCTGCCCGACCGGCGCCTCCAGACCGCGCTCCTCCGACTCGGCGGCGGCCAGCCAGGCCAGGAAGGCACCCAGGGTGGGCCGGGAGCGGGCCTGAGCGGCGTCGGCGAAGGCGGCGGCGACGTCCATGAATGCGTCCAGGTTGGCCCGGGCCGCGGCGGGGCGACGGCCGGGCACGGCGGCCACCTCGATGTCGAGTAGCAGCGCCCGTTCCACCTCGGCGACCAGCTCGGGCAGCGCCAGCGCGGTGCGGCTGCGCAGGTGGCGCAGCACACCGGCCAGCCGGCTCAGCCGGCGGCGCCCGGACGGCGAGAGCTGCTCCCCGGAGGGGCCGGTCCAGCCCTCCTCGGGCAGTCGGTCCAGGGCCTCCACCAGGGACAGCTCGTCGACGTCGTCGAGGACGGCGGTCTCGCCGAGCCGCTCGGCCGGCCGGCGGGCCACCACCCGACGCAGTACGGTGCGGGCCCAGGCGCCGAGGGCGTCCAGGTCGCGCGGGCCGAGCCGCCAGGCCGCGCCGGTGAGCAGGCGCATCATGGCGTCACCGCGGGAGGCGTCGTGCAGCACCTCCAGCGCGGCGCGCAGGTCGGCCACCTCGGGCACGTGCAGCAGGCCGCCCAGGCCGACCACCTCGACCGGCAGGCCACGCACCCGCAGGGCCGCTTCCAGCAGCGGGAACTGGGACCGTGCACGGCACAGCACCGCCACCGAATCGCCTGCGCCCCAAGCCTTGTCGGCCAGTTCGGCGATCGCCGCGGCCTCGTCCTCGACGGTGGCGTGCCACTGCACCTGCACCTGCCCTGCCCCGGCGCCGGGGCGCGCCTGCAGCGGCGGCACGCTCACCGTGGGCGCGTGCGGTGCCCAGGGGATGCCGGCCCGCAGGGAGCCGGCCACCTGGTTGGCCACCTCGAGCACGGCGGCATCGTTGCGCCAGCTGGTGGAGAGGTGGGCAGGCCGCGCAGCGGCACCGCCGGCGTCCGGGAAGTCGATCGGGAACCGCTGCAGGTTGCCCGCCGACGCTCCGCGCCAGCCGTAGATCGACTGGTGCGGGTCGCCCACCGCGGTCACCGGGTGACCGCCGCCGAACAGAGAGCGCAGCAGGCTCAACTGGGCGTGGCTGGTGTCCTGGTACTCGTCCAGCAGCACCACCTGGAACCGCGCGCGCTCCCCCGCGCCGACCTCGGGCACCTCCCGGGCCACCCGCGCGCCCAGGGCCACCTGATCGCCGAAGTCGAGCACCTCGAGCTCGCGCTTGCGCCGCAGGTAGGCCTCGACGATGGGCAGGAGCTGCCGGCGCGCGGCCAGCTTCTCCAGCACGGTACGCACCGGCGCCGCCGGCTTGCCTGGCGCGCCCTCGGTGATCTTCGCCGGCAGACCGGCCACCCGGTCGAGCACCCCTTCGAGCACGACGTCGATGTCGCGGGTGGTGACCAGGTGCTCGGCGCACTCTCCGGCCAGGGACAGCACCGCGTCGACGACCGTCGAGCGGGCGGCGTCGACCCCGGTCATGTCGCCGTCCCAGCGTTCGACCAGCTCATCGACGATCTGCCAGGCACCCGCCTCGCCGACCAGCCGGTTGCCGGTCTCCAGGCCGAGCCGCAGGCCGTGGTCGGTCAGGATCGAGGCGGCGTAGGCGTGATAGGTCGACACGGTCACCGGCTGCGGGTCCTCGCCGGGCTGCTCCCCCGGGGCCCGGAACCCGATCCGGCGCAACGCCGCCAGCCGCAGCCGGACCCGGTCGGCGAGCTCGGCGGCGGCCTTGCGGGTGAAGGTCAGACCCAGCACCTGCTCGGGTGCGACCAGCCCGTTCGCGACCAGCCAGACCACCCGCGCGGCCATGGTCTCGGTCTTGCCCGAGCCGGCACCGGCCACCACCAGCAGCGGCGCACTCCCGGCCTCGATCACCGCGATCTGTTCCGCCGTGGGGCGGTCCCGGCCGAGCAGCTCGGCGATCCGCTCCGCCGAGATCCGCTCGCCGGCAACGAACCGGTGCTGCGCGGGCGGGCGCGCGGGCGGCGTCCGGTCCGTCTCGGCCGGCGCCGGCCGCCGCGCGCCGGGGCGCCCCGGCTCGGTGTCCTGCATCGAGAGCAGGTCCGCGAAGTCGAAGCTGAGCTGCTCCTGGCCGTCGGGCAGCCGCGACCGGCCGGACGGCGCGCGCGGGGTCACGAGCCCACCTGCCGGCCCTCGAGCTGGGCCGGGCAGCACCGGCGCAGGTCGCACATCCGGCAGCGCGGGTTGACCGTGGCCGAGAACTCGGCAGCGGCCATGCCGTCGGCGACGTTCCGGACCAGGTCGTGCGCCCAGGTGGGGTCATCGTCCTGGGCGAGTGGCGGCTGCTGCTGCACGGTGACCCGCTTGGTCTTCGCACCGAGCTGCACCAGCTCCGCCCCTCCGCTGGGCTCCCCCGTGGCCTCGACCGCCAGTTGGTAGACCCCGAGCTGGGCGTGCCGGTCCAGCTCGGCCGCGCGGGGCTGGCTGGTGCCGGTCTTCAGGTCGACCACCACCAACCGGCCCTCGGCGTCGCGCTCGAGCCGGTCGACGGTGCCGCGGATCTCGGCCCGCCCGACCGTCGCACTCACCTCATGCTCGGTGGCGATCAGCTCGCGCCCGGCCGCGCTGGTCTCGCGCACGTAGGCGGCGAGCTTGTCCAGCATCCGCTCCGCCTTGGCACGCTCGACGTCGCCCACCCATCCGTCGTGCAGGCCGAGCCGTCCGAACCGGCGTTCCAGCAGCTCGCGCAGCAGCAGCACGTCGCCGTCCGGCACCGCCTCGGCCAGCTCGTGCACCAGAGTGCCCAGGCTGACCCCGGTCGGCACCGGGCGGCGTCCGCCGGCCTGTTCCAGCAGCCAGCGCAGCGGGCACCGATCGAAGGCCTCCACCCGGGACGGCGAGACCCGCACGCTCTCCTGCACGCCGCGCAGGGGTTCGGCGCTGGACACCTCGGCCAGCCCGTACCAGTCCTGCGGGTGGGCGCCGCCGACCCCCGCCCCGGCGAGCCGGGCCAGGTGGGCCGCGGCGCGACGACGGCGGGCGGCGCCGGACGGCGTCCGCGCGGCCTCGGTGTCCACCACGACTGCGCGCAGCTCGGCGACCAGGGCGGGCAGGGTCATCGAGCGTGGGACGTCGCTGAGCGGTCGCACGTCTTCGGCCGTCTCGGAGGCCTCGGGCGGCTCGACCAGGTCCAGCAGCGGTGAGGGCAGCAGGTCCTCAGAGCGGACGGCGGTGACCACGAGGTGGCGCCGGGCCCGGGTGACCGCGACCAGGAACAGCCGCAGCTCCTCGTCCAGGACGGCGCGCCGCTGACCGTCGTCCTGGGCCGCCGAGGCCCCGGGGTCGATCCCGCGGTCGACCAGGTCGGCCAGTTCCTGGGCCCCGAGCAGCGAGCTGCGCAGCCGCAGATCGGGCCAGACCCCTTCCTGCACACCGGATACCGCGACCACGTCCCATTCCCGGCCGGCCGCGCCGGTCGCCGTGAGCAGGGTGACCGCCTCCCCTGCGGGGGCCCGCTCGGCGAGGGTGTCGGCGGGCAGGTCCTGGCCGTCGAGGTACTCCAGGAACTGGGCGGGGCCGGCATGCGGCAACCGGTCGACGAAGCGCCCGGCGGCCTCGAACAGCGCCACCACGGCGTCCAGGTCGCGGTCGGCCCGGGCGCCGGACACTCCCCCGGACAGGGCGATCCGGCGCCAGGCCGGGCCGAGCTGGGTGGCCTGCCAGACCGCCCAGAGCAGCGTCTCGGCACTGGCACCGGGTTCGGCCAGCGCGGCGCGGGCCGCGGCCAGGGCAGTGGTCACGCGCAGCGCAGGCCCGGCCACGGCGTCGTCCAGCAGGGTGGTGTTGCCGGGGTGCTCGAGCAGCTCGACCAGCAGGTCGTCACTGGCCCGGCCGCCGCCGTCGGCCAGCTCGGTGGCCCGCAGCTCCTGGCGCAGCCGGCGTAGGGCGAGCACGTCGGCGCCGCCGATCGGGCCGCCGAGCAGTTCCAGGGCCACCTCGGTGGTCAGCCGCGCCGCGTCGAGCGCGCAGTGCAGCACCAGCCGCAGCGGCACCACGGCCGGCTCGTCACGCACCGGCAGCTCGGTGCCCGGCACGGTGACCGGCACACCGGCTGCGGCCAGGGCCCGGCGCATCGGTGCCGTCGCCGCCACCGAGCGGACCAGCACGGCCATCCGCCGCCAGGGCACCCCGCCGTCGAGGTGCTGCCGCCGCAGCAGTTGCGCGACGAACGCCCCCTCCTGCGCCGGTGACCCCAGCAGATGCACCGCCACCAACCCCTGCTCAGGCGAAACCTGCTCATGCTCCGCGGGGGTACACGTTTGGGCGCCCGCAGGCCCCGATTCATGTACCCCTGCGGAGCATGAGGAGGTGTGAGGTTGGCGGTGGGCGATCAGGCCGGAGGAGGAGATGCGGGCGGTGACCCGGGTCGCGACGGCGCGCAGCGCCGGCCCGTGGCGATGCACCGTGCGCAGCACGATCTGGCGGGCAGGGCTGCCGTCGGCGGCGCGCAGCCGCTGGGCGGCCTCGGTGAGCAGCCGGGGGCGGGCTCCGCGGAACCCCTGGGTGGCGACGTCCGGATCGCCGAACAGCAGCAGGTCGCGGCCCTCGCCGCCGAGCAGGCGCACCAGCCTGGCCCCGGCCGTGGTCAGCTCCTGGGCGTCCTCGACCACCACCAGCTGCCAGCGGGCGCGTTCGGCGGCCAGCAGCGCGCCGTCCTCGCCGAGCAACGCCGAGGCGGCGTCGACGATGCCCGCCGGGTCGAACGCTCCCGGGGTGGCCAGCGAGGTGACGTCGAGGTACTCGGCGTAGACATCGGAGGCGGCGACCCAGTCCCCCCGGCGGTACCGGTGCCCGAACCTGGCCAGGTCGGACGGCGCGATGCCGCGTTCGACCGCACGCATCAGCAGGTCGCGAAGCTCGTCGCGGAAGGCGCGCAGCCCGCGCACCTGCTCGTCGATCGCCGACGGCCAGGTCGGCGCGTAGCCGACGCCGTCGGCATGACCGGCCAGCAGATCGGCCAGCACCCGGTCCTGCTCTGGCCCGGAGATCAGCCGCGGCGGCACGTCGCCGTCCAGCACGAGCGAGCGACGAAGCAGGCCGAAGGCGTAGGAGTGCGGCGTACGGGCCAGCGGTTCGCGCACGGTTCGGGCCAGCCGGCCGGTGATCTGCTCCCGCAGGGCAGCGGCGGCGGTGCGGGTGGGGGCGAGCACCAGCACACCGTCCGCGTCGAGCCCGTCCCGCTCGACCCTGGCCAGCACCGCCTCGATCAGCGTGGTGGTCTTCCCAGTGCCCGGCGCGCCGAGCACCACCACCGGTCCGCCGCCCTGGCGGACGGCGACCGCCTCGGCCTGCGCGTCGTCCAGAACGGTGCGCGCAGCCTCGCCGACGGCGGGCGCGGCCACCAGCCGGACCCGATCGCGCATGCCTGCCCTCACGGAACCGATCCCATCACACGCCGCCGACACCACCCATGACCCACGCCGCCGGGCGCGTGCTGCGGTCAGCCGGCCGTGCCGTCCCAGCGGGCCTGGCGCAGGTCGACCTTCGTACCGCCCGGGCGCAGGGGCGTCCGCTCGCGCCGGTAGTGCCGCAGCGCCTCGCGCTCGTGCCCGGGCGGGGGCGAGCCGTCGGCCTTGAGCACCCGCCACCAGGCCACGGCGCCGCCCCAGCGCGACATCACAGCCCCCACCTGCCGCGGGCCGCCCGCCCCCAGGTACTCGGCGATGTCGCCGTAGGTCATCACCGCGCCCGCCGGGATCGCCTCGACGACGCCCAGCACGGCCTCCGCGTAGTCGTCGATCCCCTCGGCGCGCCCCACCAGGCCATTGTGCAGGCCCGGCCGCTCGGGCAGGCGCCGGTGGCATCTACGCTGAGGCTCATGAGCGAAACCAGCGCCACCCCGACCCCTGTCGTCATCACTGTCAGTGCCGGCGGCCCGAACCTGCTGGTCGGCCCGGTGGAGATCCGGAACCAGGCCGGTGAGCTGGTCAAGACCGCGGGCCGGGTTGCTCTGTGCCGCTGTGGCGCGAGCGAGAACAAGCCGTTCTGCGACGGCAGCCACAAGCGGATCGGGTTCACCGACCCGGGCCCCTCCCCGGCACCGGCCGCCGACGCCTGAGAACACGGGAACCACGCGGCACGAGGCTGCGTCCCAGGGGTACGCACTCGGCCTCGGGAGATCACGATGACGCCCTCTCACCGCACCATGCGACGCTTCGGCTGGCGCACCCTGGCTCCGACCGGCCTCGGCGCCGCGCTGGCGGTGGCGGTCGCCGTGAGCCTGGCCGGCGGGGGCGGCGGCCTCGCCCTTCCCGACGGCAGCCCCTCCCGGCCCTCCGGCGCCGCCGGCACCCCGACCGAACTGGACGACGCAGCCCCGGTCTCGCTGAACACCTTCGACGACTGCAGCGCTCTGCTCGACTACTACCGGTCCACCGCTCTACCCGAGGTGGGGCCCTGGGGCCTCGGCGGACCGTCCCCGATCGTGGCCCGCGGGGTCGGCATCGCCGGCGACACCGCGGCGGGCTCGGCGGCCGCGGCGGCGCCCGGCGCGCCGATGGCCACCCCGGTTCCTGAACGCAGGGCCGCCGACGGCACGACGTCCGCCTCGGGCACCAACGTGCAGGTGGCCGGCGTCGACGAGGCCGACATCGTCAAGCGGGTCGGCGATCTGCTGCTGGTGCTGGCCCAGGACCGGGCCGGCGCGCAGAGCCTGCAGATCGTGCGCACCTCCGCCGACGGCCAGGCCACGTCGATCGGCCGGCTGACCACCGACTGGTGGCCCAGCAGCATGCTGGTGGACGGCGACACCATGCTGCTGCTCGGCACCACCGGCATGGCCTACCCGATGGGCTCCCCGATGGGCGGCGCTGCCGACCGGATGATGATGCCGATCGGGATCGAGCGCACCCGGATCGACCAGATCGACCTCTCCGACCCGACCCGGCCCCGGCGGGTGCGGTCGATGATGCTCGACGGATCGGCGGCGGGCGCCCGGATGGTGGACGGCGTGGTGCGGGTGGCCCTGACCAGCTGGCCTCGCCTGGCCTTCCAGACCCGACCGGGCTGGGGCGGCGGGCCGATGCCGATCGCTCCCCAGGCCGACGTACCCGCCGAGCCCGAGCTGACGGAGTCCGAACTGACCGAGCGCAACAAGAAGGTCGTGCGCTCCTCGACCATCGACGACTGGCTGCCCCGCTACGACCTCACCGAGTCCGACGGCACCCAGAGCTCGGGCCGGCTGCTGCCGTGCGAGGACGTCGCCGCGCCCACCACCCCGGCCGGCGTCAGCACGCTGACCCTGCTCGGCATCGACCTGCGCGAGGGCGGGTTGACCGACTGGCACTCCTCGGCCGTCGTGGCCTCCGGCAGCACGGTCTACGCCACTGCCGACCGCACCGTGGTGGCCACCCCGGCCAACCCGTTCGGGATCGCGGGCAAGCGCGGCACCGCGACCACCCAGCTGCACACCTTCGACACCTCGGGGCGCGGCACGGCCCGCTACCTGGCCGGCGGCGAGGTGGACGGCACGCTGCTCAACCAGTTCTCGATGGACTACTTCGACGGCACCCTGCGCGTGGCCAGCACGGACGAGGCCCAGAGCCGGGTCACCGTGCTGCGCGAGCAGGGGAAGCGGCTCGTCGCCACCGGCACCGTGGACGGGCTGGGCAAGGGCGAGCGGATCTACGCCGTCCGGTTCACCGGGCCCGTCGGCTACGTGGTGACCTTCCGCCAGACCGACCCGCTGTACACCCTCGACCTGGCCGACCCGGCGAGGCCGAGGATGGTCGGCGAACTGAAGATCCGTGGATACTCGGCCTACCTGCAGCCCGCCGGCGACGGTCTGCTGCTGGGCGTGGGGCAGGACGCCACCAGCGAGGGCCGGGTGAAAGGGCTGCAGATGTCCCTCTTCGACGTCTCCGACCTGGCGGTGCCGCAGCGCATCTCGCAGATCACCCTGCCGCAGACCTACTCGGACGCCGAGGGCGATCACCACGCCTTCACCCTGGCCGGCGGTCTGGCGTTGATGCCCTACCGGAGCCACACCCTGGACGGATCGACGGACGGCGGGCTGGCCGCCGTCCGGATCGACGGCACCCGGCTGAGCGGGCCCACCCTGTTGCGCACCCAGCGCGGCGCCGACGTGCCCGTACGCACCATCGTGGCCGACGGCGTGATCTGGGCGGTCGGGGTGGCGAGCGTGAGCTCCTATGACCAGAAGACGTTGCAGGCCAAGGGATTCACGGATCTGACCTGAGTCTGAGCTGCCCTGGCCCTGGCCGATCAGTCGGGTCAGCGGGGCAGGTCGCCGATCGCCGCGTCGATGGCGGCGCCGAGCCGGGCGAACGCCTCGGAGTAGCAGACGTCGGTGCTGCAGGGCAGGGTGGCGGACGACGCCCAGTCGGCGTCGGTGTAGCGCGAGCCGGCGTCGGAGATCACCGCGACGACGTAGTGCCGCTCGCGCACCCCGGCCGCCCCGGGCAGGGAGTGCACGATCCCGGCGTCCGCGGCCGAGGTGCGGCTGAGCCCGGTCAGGTGGGCGAAGGACACCTGGGCGGTCTCGGCGCACGGACGCACGTCCTGCCCGTACGGGATCCGCCCGACGGTGACCGTGCCGTGCTCGGGGTCGATCCAGCGCCACGGCACCGCCTGCGGGATCCCCGCCGCCGGGTAGAGGCGGCCGCACCAGTTGGCGGTGGAGAGCATCTCGGCGAATCCCTGCTCGGCCAGCCACCCGGTGAGCAGTCCCGCCGAGCCCGCGCTCAGCACCCGGGGGTCGGCGGCGTTCAGCGCGACCAGCAGCTTCGCGGTGTCGAACGCCGTCATCGTGATCGCTCCGGGGCGCCAGTGGCCGCCGCTGCCGGAGTCGGTGCCATTCACCTGCAGCGTGGGAAGCCCGAGCCCGGCGTACCAGGCATTCATCGCCTCGACCCGGCCGAGGGCGTGCAGCTGGTGCATCAGCACGCAGGTGGCCCGCGCGTCGGCCTCGGTGAGCGAGCGTTCCAGCAGGACACGAGTGGGCTCGGTGAGCTCGAACCGCTCGCCCAGGCAGGTCGAGCCGGGAGCCTGCAGGTAGCGATACGGCGCGTCGAGGTCGATCACGCCGTCGTCGGCCAGCCGCACCGTGTAGACGGCCGCCAGCAGCCGGAACGCCGACCCCGGGTAGGGGCTCATGAAGCCGGTCGCCGCGCCCTCGCGGCCGGGCACCACGTCGTCCGCCGGGATCCTGATCCCAGTCCAGGGCATCGAGCTGCCCGCGGGGTCGGTGGCGTCGGTCCGGGCCGGGTCCCACCGGAACCAGCGCACCGGAGCCGGGGCGAGGTTCGCATCGACGGCCAGCGGCAGACCGCTCGGGTGGTCCCGGTCGAGCAGCACGTTGGCGGCCCGGATCGCCCGGCCGGCGGCGTCCAGCTCGATCACGGCGACGTCGACCGAGGGCAGGGCCGCCGGCGGAGCGGGATCCGGGCACCCCGGCGCCCCGGGGCACCCGGACTCCTCCGGACCGAAGTCGACCAGGGAGTCGAACCCGGCGGTGACCAGCGCCGAGCGCACGCCCTCGGCCAGGCCCGCGGAGGCCGGCTCGACCGTGGGCGGGGAGGGTTCGGCCCGCGCCGTGGGAGAGGCTGCGAGCAGCACCGCACCGGTGGCAACGATCGTTGCCATCCGGCGACGGAGCGACCTGGCCTGCGGCGTCACGGACGAATCGTAGTCGCGACCCTTCGTCGCAGGCCAGCGACGGGGTGTCAGTAGACCGGAAGCCCGGGGGCGACCTCCCGCACCCAGGCGAGCACCCCACCCTCCAGATGGCTGACGTCCGCGCGCCCCGAGGCGCGCAACGCGGCCAGCGCCCGCGCCGACCGGGCACCCGACTTGCAGTAGAGCACCACCGGACGGTCGGCGGGCAGCCGGGCCGCGCCGTCGCCGTCCGCGATCTCGCCGACCGGCACCAGGACCGATCCCGGGATGGCCACGATGTCCCGTTCGTGCGCCTCCCGGACGTCGACCAGCGCGAAGGCGCGCGCACCGCGGTCCCGCTCGGCGAGCATCCGCTCCAGCTCCCGCGCGCCAACCGTCTCCCCCACGGAGAGAACGGGTTCGGCGATGGCGCAGGCCGCGGCGTCCTCGACGAGCTCGGTCACCGCTGCGCGGTGGGGGTCGGGACGTATACGCACGGTGCGCCACGTCATCCCGAGCGCGTCGAAGACCATCAACCGCCCGACCAGCGGGTCGCCGATGCCGCAGATCAGCTTGATCGCCTCGGTGGCCATCACCGATCCGATCGCGGCACAGATCACGCCGAGCACGCCGCCCTCGGCGCAGGAGGGCACCGCTCCGGGCGGCGGCGGCTCGGGGAACAGGTCGCGGTAGACCGGGCCGTGCCCCGGCCAGAACACGCTCACCTGCCCGTCGAAGCGATAGATCGAGCCCCAGACCTCGGGCAGGCCGAGCAGCTCACAGGCATCACCGACCAGGTACCGGGTGGCGAAGTTGTCGGTGCCGTCGAGCACCAGGTCGTAGTCGCGCAGCAGATCGAGCCCGGTGTCGGCGCCGAGGCGGACGGCGTGCCGGTTCACCCGGACGTGCGGGTTCACCTCGGCGATCGCCTCGGCGGCGCTGTCGACCTTGAGCCGGCCGAGGTCGGACTGACCGTGGATCACCTGGCGCTGCAGGTTGGAGGCCTCCACCACGTCGTCATCGATCACCCCGAGCGTGCCCACGCCGGCTGCGGCCAGGTACAGCAGGGTCGGGCTGCCCAGGCCCCCCGCACCGACCACGACCACCCGGGCGTTCTTCAACCGCCGCTGCCCGAGCAGGCCGACGTCCGGCAGGATCACGTGCCGCGAGTAGCGGGCGATCTCCTCGGCGTCCAGCGCGGCGGCCGGGTCGACCAGCGGGGGCAGGCTCATCGGCCCAGTGTCAGGCAGGACCGGCGATCGGGCACGGCGGAACGACTCAGGAGCGGCCACGGGCTCAGGGGAAGGGCCACGGGTTCTTGGCGCAGCCCTTGAGGCCCTTGGTCTGCTGCAGCATCACGGGCGCCCGCTTGCCCTTGCCCGGGCAGGTCTGGTGGCCGTGGCCGAGGACGTGGCCCACCTCGTGGTTGACCAGGTACTGCCGGTATCCGGTGATGTCCTTGCCGTAGTCGGCGGTGCCGCGGATCCAGCGGTAGACGGTGAGAACGGCGGTGCTGCCGTTCGCGCAGGACAGGGTGCCCTTGGTGATCAGCGGCCGGCACATCGCGGCGGACGTCGTCGGGCTGGCCAGCACGACCCGGATGTCGGCCTTTCCAGCGGTGCGGGCGAACGTCATGGTGCCGCCGTGACCCCAGCTGCGGCCGTCGTTGAGGGTGGCCATCACGAAGCCGGCGAACATCGTGCCGTCGACGTCCAGGCCCGATTCGACCTCTACCCGCACCCGGTAGACGCGACCCTTGCCGGGCGCTTTCACGGTCCCCGGCACGACCACCAGCTTCTTCTTGCCGGTCGACATCACCTCGAGGGTGCGCAGCCCGGCGCCCCGATCGGCGGCGGTGACCAGGGTGGACGCCGGGGCGGGGGCCACCTCCTCGCCCTCCTCCATCTCGCCCATGGCGGCCGGCTGGTTCGCAGCGGGCGCGGTGGCGGCCGCAGAGGGAGAGGGCGAGGGAGAGGGAGAGTGCGGGGCCGCCGGCGAGGGGATCTGCTGCGGTTCCGGCGTGGCGGCGAGCGCCACCGTGGTCACGCGCTGCGACGGGGCTCCCTGCGGACGCACCATGCCCCACACCGCTGCCGTGGTCACCATCACCAGGCCCAGGACCAGCACCGACGTCGCGCCGCGCTTGACCGCGCCGGCGCGGTTCGGGCCGCCCGCATGCGCAGCCGAGCCCCGGTCGGAGACGAGGATGCTCACGGGCTGCGACGAGTCGGCGGGCGGGGACGGCACCGATGGATCATTCCACGGCCCTGCCGTTCCTCACGGCTTTGCGCCCGCGAACCGCGGAAGCGACCAGCTCTCGGTTACCCGCGGGTAAGATCGTGGCCAGCCACGCACACGGCCCGACCAGGCGCCCCAGGAAAGGCACGTTCCCGTGACGACGCAGGACACCCGCTCCCGAGGCGGCCGGCTGCCACGCAGCGCCCGCCGCACGCAACTGCTGGGCGCAGCCCGCGAGGTCTTCGTTGCCAACGGCTATCACGCCGCCGCGATGGACGAGATCGCCGAGCGCGCCGGGGTCAGCAAACCCGTCCTCTATCAGCACTTTCCCGGCAAACGGGACCTGTACCTCGCCCTGCTCGCCGAGCACACCCAGCAACTGATCGACGCCGTCCGGTTCGCCCTGACCTCGACCGCCGAGAACAAGCAGCGGGTGGCAGCGACCCTGGCCGCCTATTTCTCGTTCATCGACTCCGAGAGCGAGGCGTTCCTGCTCATCTTCGAGAGCGACCTCACCAACGACGGCGAGGTACGAGCCCTGGTCGACCGGGTCTCCAGCGAGTGCAGCGCGATGTTCGCCGACGTGATCGGCGAGGACACCGGCCTGGCTCGGGAGGAGGCGGAACTGCTGGCCGTGGCGCTGGCGGGCATGGCCCAGGTCTCCGCCCGGTACTGGCTGCAGACCGGGCGCGCCGTGCCCCGGGAGGCAGCCGACCGGCTGATCGCCCAGCTCTCCTGGCGGGGCATCCGAGGGTTCCCGAAGAACGAGGACGGCGTGGCCCGGGCGGAGCGGACCTCCGCGGTCGGTTAGCCTGACGCGGTCAACGAGGTCGAGCAGGAAGGCACCACGGTGGAGGTCAAGATCGGCGTCCGCGACGTCGCCCGCGAGGTCGTGCTGGAGTCCGAGCTGTCGCCCGAGGATGTGGCCAAGGCCGTGGCCAAGGCCGTGGACGGCGCCAGCATGCTGTCGCTGACCGACGAGAAGGGCCGCGTGGTCCTGGTCCCCGGCGGCCAGATCGGCTACGTGGAGATCGGTGCCCCCGAGTCGCGCCGGGTCGGCTTCGGCAACGTCTGACCTGCAGTTTCCCGTCCGCGTGGCCAGGCAGCCGGTCAGGCGGACAGGCCCAGCTGGGCCATCCGGCGGCTGTGCGCCTCGGTGAGCCGGCCGAACATCCGCACCAGCTCGGCAATGTCGGCGCCGGGGCGCGAGCCGACCAGCAGGGCGGCCAGTGCGTCCCGGTCCGCGGCCACCCGCTGAGCCTGACTGAGCGCCTCGCCGACCATGCGCCGTCCGTACAGGGCGAGCCGGCCGGTCACGCGCGGATCGGCCTGGATCGCCGCACGCACCTCGCGCACCACGAACTCCGCCTGGCCGCTGTCGCTGAGCACGCCGCTGACCAGGGCGTGCACGTCCTCGTCGAGGAAGGCGCTGACCTCGCGGTAGAAGTCGGCGGCGATCCCCTCCCCCACGTAGGCCTTGACCAGGCCCTCCAGCCAGGTCGAGGGGGCGGTCCGCTCGTGGAAGGCGTCGACCGGGGCGACGAACGGCTCCATCGCGGTCTCCGGCGCGACGCCGATCGCCTCGAGCCGGCGGTGCAGCACCTCGAACCGGGTGAACTCCCCCACCGCGAGCCGAGCCAGGGCGGCCTTGGCGGTCAGGGTCGGGGCGAGGTCGGCGTCCGCGGCGAGCTGGGAGAACCCGGTGAGCTCGCCGTAGGCCAGGGCCCCGAGCAGGTCCACCACGGCGGTCTGATAGCCCTCGTCGTTCTCGCTCATGTGCCGAGCGTATCCAGCCGATACGCCAGGTCAGCAGGTAGCATCAATCAGGTACGCGGATGACCGGTCGGATGACGAGCGGCTCCGACCATCGCGGAGCAGGCCCGCCGTCCTTCCTGGGGCGGCGTGCGGCCCCCGCACAACAGAAGGCATACGTGTGTCGAACGACGACGAAAACAGCACGACCGGGGCGGGCGCTGATTCCTCCGCGCTCGACAACTCCCCCGAATTCACCCCTGAGCCTGAGGCCGCGCCCACTCCGGTGGAGCTGCCGACCTTCCTCGAGCTCGGCGTCCAGCCCCAGATCGCCGCGGCCCTGGAGGCCGTCGGGATCACCCGGTCCTTCGCCATCCAGGCGCTCACCCTGCCGGTGGCGCTGAGCGGGCACGACATCATCGGCCAGGCGAAGACCGGCACCGGCAAGACCCTCGGCTTCGGCATCCCGCTGCTGCAGCAGGTGATCGGCCCCGGCGAGGAGGGGTTCGAGAACCTGCTCGCCCCGGGCAAGCCCCAGGCCCTGGTCGTGGTGCCCACCCGCGAGCTCGCCGTCCAGGTGGCCAACGACATCGGCACCGCCGCCAAGCAGCGCGCGGCCCGCGTGCTCACCGTCTACGGCGGCCGGGCGTACGAGCCGCAGATCGAGGCCTTGAAGAAGGGCATCGAGATCGTGGTCGGCACCCCCGGCCGGCTGCTCGACCTGGCCCAGCAGCACCACCTCGACCTGGGCAACGCCCGGATCGTGGTGCTGGACGAGGCCGACGAGATGCTCGACCTGGGCTTCCTGCCGGACGTCGAGCGGATGCTGGCGCTCACCCCGGACGGGCGCCAGATGATGCTGTTCTCGGCCACGATGCCCTCGGCCGTGGTCGCCCTGGCCCGCCGGTACATGACCCAGCCGACGCACATCCGCGCGCACGAGCCGGACGACACCGGCGCCACGGTGAAGGCGACCAAGCAGTTCGCCTACCGCGCGCATGCGCTGGACAAGGTCGAGATGCTCTCCCGGATGCTGCAGTCCGAGGGCCGTGGGCTGACCATGATCTTCGCCCGGACCAAGCGGACCGTGGCCAAGGTGGCCGAGGAGCTCGAGGAGCGGGGGTTCGCCTCCGCGGCGATCCACGGTGACCTGGGCCAGGGAGCCCGCGAGCAGGCGCTGCGCGCCTTCCGCAAGGGCAAGGTCGACGTGCTCGTCGCCACCGACGTGGCCGCCCGCGGTATCGACGTGGACGACGTCACGCATGTGGTCAACTACCAGTGTCCCGAGGACGAGAAGACCTACCTGCACCGGATCGGCCGTACCGGGCGGGCCGGCAACACCGGCACCGCGATCACGTTCGTCGACTGGGACGACCTGATGCGCTGGACGCTGATCGACAAGGCACTCGACCTGGGCATCCCCGAGCCGGTGGAGACCTATTCCTCCTCCCCGCACCTGTACTCCGACCTCGGCATCCCCGAGCGCACCCGGGGCACCCTGCCCCGCTCGGCCCGCACCCGGGCCGGCCTGGACGCCGAGCAGGTGGAGGACCTGGGCGAGACCGGCCAGCGTCAGCGCAACCCGCGCGGCGGCAAGCCCGCCGGCAAGGGCGGCGACCGGGATCGTGACCGCGGGCGCGGACCGCGCCGCGAGGGCTCCTCCGATCGGGGCGAGCGTGCCGAGCGCTCGGACCGCTCTGAGCGCGCCGAAGGCGACACCGCGCGGCCCCCGCGCACCCGGGAGCGCCGTCGCACCCGCGCCGGCCACCCGGCGGACGCCACCGCCCCGGCAGAGTCCGCCGGCCAGCCCGCCGCCGCGGCTGCGTCCGGCCCCGGCGACACCACGGCTCCCGCAGCTGACGGCGCCGCCCCTGCGCGCCGCCGTCGCCGTCGCAGCGGCCGCCGCCCCGCCGCCAACCCCGAGTAACCCGTTTGGGGTGGCTGGGGGTCAGCGGGAGGGCTTGGCGCGGCGTCCGGTGGGGCGGCGACCGGGGCCGATCTTCCAGGACCGCAACAGGGAGAGCGCCACCTCGCGGTAGGCGGCAGCGCCGCGAGACCCGGCCGCGGTGACCAGGATCGAGCGACCCACCGCCGGCGCCTCGGCAAACCGCACCGACCGCGGGATCGGCGGCTCCAGCACGGGCAGCTCATAGCGTTCTGCCACGTCGGCCAGGACGGCACGCGCGTGCGTGGTGCGCCCGTCGAACATGGTCGGCAGGATGCCGCGCACGAGCAGCTTCTTGTTCAGCAGCCGTTGCACGTCGGCGATGGTGTCCAGCAGCTGACCCACTCCGCGATGGCTGAGCATCTCGCACTGCAGCGGGATCACCACCTCGTCGGCGGCGGTGAGCGCGGCCAGCGTGAGCACCCCGAGCGAGGGCGAACAGTCGAGCAGCACGACGTCGTAGGTGTCGACCAGGGGCTCGATCGCCGTCCGCAGAACGAATTCGCGGCCCGGCCGGGAGAGCAGGTTCGCCTCCAGCCCGGCCACGTCGATCGCGGAGGGCAGCAGGTCGACGCCGTCGGCCACGCTGATCAGTGACGCCGCTGCGTCGATCTGGCCGAGCAGCACCTCGTTGATGCTCATCTCGAGCTCGTCGGGATCCACACCGAGGGAGAAGGTCAGGCACGCCTGGGCGTCAAGATCGACCAGCAGCACCCGCAGACCCTGCTCGGCGAAAGCGGCCCCGAGCGAGGCGACCGTGGTCGTCTTGGCCACGCCGCCCTTCTGGTTGGCGACTGCCACGGTACGACCCATGGGCACATTCTGCACTCATCAGCAGCGGGTGGATCCCGGCGCACTGTGGTGTTGGCCGTGCGATCTTCGCCCGGTCAGGCCACGCTGTAGGCAATGGACACGTCACGTGACAGCGGGGTCGAGCCGCCGGAGGCCCTGCGGGCCTCGGCCGGCCTGTTCGGGCCGGACAGCGTCACCTGGCGAGTGCACTCCGAGCCGTTGATGGGCGTGGCAGGTCTTCGTGCCCTGCTGCTGCAGGCGCTACACCCTACGGCGATGGCGGCGATCGACGACCACTCCAGCTACAGCGAGGACCCGTGGGGCCGGCTGACCCGCACCGCGGAATTCGTCGGCCTGACCACCTTCGGCACCACGCAGGAGGCGATGTTGGCCGGGTCCCGGGTCCGCGCCACCCACGCGAAGGTCACCGGGGTCACCCCCAACGGTGTGCCCTACGCCGCCGACGACCCCCAACTGCTGGCCTGGGTGCACTGCTGCCTGGTCGCCTCCTACCTCGAGGTGGTCACCCGCGGAGGCCTCCAGCTGACCGGCGCCGAGCAGGACGCCTACATCGGCGAGCAGGTGGCCGCGGCGATGCTGGTCGGGCTCGAGCCCGACCAGGTGGCCCACGACCGGGCCCAACTGCGCGACTACTTCTCAGCCATCCGCCCGGTGCTGGAGTGCACGCCCGCGGCCCGGCGTGCGGCCGGCGTGGTGGTGGGCATGCCGATGCCGCTGCGGGTGGAGTTCGGCACTCCGGCCCGGCCGGCCTGGACGGCGTTCGCCGGGCTCGCCTTCGCCGCCCTGCCGCCGTGGGGGCGGCGGCTGTACGCGCTGCACGACCCGCCCGGGGCGGCCGGCCTGACGGATGCGGCGACCACCCTCGGGCTGAAGGCGCTGCGAACCACCCTGCGCGGGGTGCAGGCCGCGGTACCGCCACTGCGTGAGAGCCCGCACCGCAAGGCCGCCCGCGAACGCCTCGGCCGCTGACCCCACCCCCTCAAACCTGCTCATGCAGGCTTCAGTCCTGGTGGTCGGCGCGGGCGAGCTCGAGCCAGGCGGCGTCCAGAAGGGCGCGCACGCGGCGGCGGTCGGGCTCCAGGTGCGCCAGCAACAGGACGGCGTGACGCACCACACTGCTCGGAACAACCTGCGGCGCAGGGCTTTCCGGGTCACCCAGGGCGATCCCGAAGGCTCCGGTGAGCACAACGGCGAGGGCCAGCGGATCGACGTCCAGCTCCCGGGCGTAGGCGGTGACCACCTGTTCGAGCAGATCGGCCAGGTCGTCACCGTCGACGCCGTCGGGGTGGTGCCGCTCCAGCGCCGGGCGCACGGCTGCGGCGAGCAGCCGCTGGACGTGGTGCGGGTCCGCCCCGGAGAGCCGGCCCAGCGCGCCGTCCAGCCGGGAGGCAGGCCGCTCGCCGGCCGCGGCGACGGCATCGCTCAGGGCACGGTCCAGCGTCGCCGCCACTCCGGTGCGCCGCAGCGGCGCCGCTCGGTTCAGGTCGGCAGGGCCGCCCACGGCTCCACCTCCGGCGCGGCCGCCTGGCCGGCGCGGCAGTGCCGGCGGAAGTCGCACCACGAGCAGCCGTTCGACGGCGCCGGGGCGAACACCTCGGCCCCTGCGGCGTCGACCTCCGCCCCCGCGGCATAGGCACGGTCGGCCCGGGCAGCATCGCGGGCGATCGAGGCAGCCTCGTCGATCTTCCGGGCCAGCGCCGCCGCGTCATGCTCAGCCACCGCCACCGCCCCGGTGGGCAGGTGGTGCAGCTCCACCCGCCCGGCCGGACGACGCAGGGTGCGCGCCGCAGCCACCGCATACATGGCGAGCTGCAGGCTGGACCGCGCCTCGTCGTCGGTGGGCACGCGTCGTCCGGTCTTGTAGTCGACCACCACCAGAGCGCCGCCACGCTCGTCGATCCGGTCCACCCGGCCGCTGACCACCAGGGTATCGGTGGGTGAGGATACCGTCCGCTCCACTCCGATCGGCTCCTGCGCCGGGTCGACCCGCAGCAGGTACTCCTCGACCCAGTGCCCGGCCCGTTCACGCGCCTGCGCCGACTGCGCGTCGTCGCGGAAACCGTCCCGCAGCCAGTGCTCCCGCACCAGCTCGGGCCCGCGTTCGGGCTGGCGGCGGGGGAAGGGCAGGCTCCACCAGCGGGCCAGCGCAGTGTGCACCGCCGCGCCCAGACTCAGATGCGCCCACGGCGGACCCTTGGGCGGTTGCGGCCGGTCGAGGTAGGTGAACCGGTAGCGGCGCGGGCAGTCCAGCCAGGTGGTCAACCGGCTCGGGGTGCACGGGTAGAGCCTGGCCGGCATGCCGGGAAGCACCTGCTGTCCCTCCACCTGGCGGCCCTGACCTGCGGTGCCGATCGACGTCATCGCCGCACCACGTCGGCCCCTCGCCCGGCGGCCTCGATCGCCTCGAAGACCTCGGGGGCGCTCAGGTACTCACCAATCCGGTTCTGCTTGCCGGCGCCGTGGTAGTCGCTGGAACCGGTGACGAACAACCCGAGATCGGTTGCCAGAGAACGCAGTTCGGACCGCTCCTCGGGCAGGTGGTCACGATGGTCCACCTCCAGCCCGGCCAGGCCGCGCGCGGCCATCGCGGCGATCACCTCGGAGGAGACCACCCGCCCGCGCCGCGCCGCCCGCGGATGCGCCATCACCGCCACCCCACCGGCGGCCACCACCAGGGCCACCGCCTCGACCGCGTCGGGGGCGTAGTGCCTGACGTAGTAGGGCGACCCCGAGCGCAGCACCTCGGCGAAGGCCTCGTCCCGTGAAGAGACGTGCCCGCGGCTCACCATCGCATCGGCGATGTGCGGTCGGCCCACCGTGGCGCCCTCGGGGGTGTGCGCCACCACGTCCTCCCACTCCAGGGGGTAGTCGGCGCCGATCCGCTCCACCATCCGCCGGGCCCGGCCGACCCGGTCGTGCCGGGTGCGGGTGATCTCGGCCAGCAGTGCGGCGTCGTCCGGGTCGTGCAGGTAGGCCAGCAGGTGGACGCCGATCCCGCCGGCCTGGCAGGAGATCTCTGCCCCCGGCACGAGCACGACGCCCGCCCGGCGTGCTGCCTCGCCCGCCTCGGCCCACCCGGCCGTAGTGTCGTGATCGGTGAGCGCCACCACGTCGAGCCCGGCGGCGGCCGCGACGAACATCACCTCGGACGGCGCTTGGGTGCCGTCGGAGGCGTCGGAGTGGAGGTGCAGGTCGATCCGCACACCGCCACCCTAAGCGGCCGGTCCGACACCCGGCTCGACGCCCGGTGCGGCACCCCAGTGGCGGGTCAGCTCAGACGTGGGGTGAGTGCCCCGTAGGGCAGCGCGTAGGCGTGCTCTGGGTCACGCAGGTCGAGCAGGGAGAACTGCTGCAGCAGCACCGCGGACGCCGGACGCGGCCAGGCCAGCACCCACAGCCACTCACCGAGCGCCTCGCCGACGTAGGCGACCCCCGCGTCCGCAGCATCCACCTCCTGCGGGCCGATCGCGAACGACCACATCGGGGTGGCATGGCCGGCCACGACCAGATGCGCGTCGGAGGCCTTCGCCGCCAGCGCCGCGCCCGGGTCGATCCCCGGCAACCCGGCAAGGCGTGCGGCCAGCCCGACCCCCGGTTGCTCGGCGATCAGCAGCAGATCGGCGGACAGCACGTCGTCCGCATCGAGCACGATCGGATTCGGGCCCGACAGGGCGAGCACCGTGGCCACGGGACCGGAGTGCTCGTCGCCGGCGAAGCGCAGGCCGGAGACCAGCCACCCGGTCGGCAGCGGCCAGGGCAGCCAGATCGGTACCTGGGACCGGGCGGCGGTCTGGATCAACGTCTCGTCCGATCCGACCATCGGTGGGTGCAGCGGCGCCACGGCGCCGTGCTCGGCACAGGTCCAGGCGTCCGACCACAACCCCGGGGGCCGCACGGCCTGTCCACATCGCGGGCAGGTCAGCGTCGCGCTCACAGCAGTGACATTCCTCCGCCGCCCGCCCAGGGTCAAGCGCTTGTCGCGTGGCGCGCTGAGACACTGCTCGCATGCGCCGCATCGCCTGCGTCGGCGGGCTGGTCTACGACACCCAGGGACGGCTGCTGCTCGTGCTGCGGGCGCACGAACCTGCCCGGGGCACCTGGTCCATCCCCGGCGGGAGGGTTGAGCGGGGCGAGGACGCCCCTGCCGCGGTGGCCCGGGAACTGCGCGAGGAGACCGGCCTCGAGGTGCTGGTGGGACGCAGGGTCGGCGTGGTGCACCGGGCCGCCCCGGGCGGCGGTACCTTCGTGATCGAGGACTTCGCCTGTGAGGTGACCGGCGGCGCGCTTCAGCCCGGCGACGATGCGGACGACGCCCGTTGGTTCAGCGCCGACGACCTCGCCGCCACCGACCCGGCCGCCTTCGCGCCCGGCCTGCTCGACACGCTCACCGGCTGGGCCGCCCTCCCCCGCTGATCCCCCGGCCGGCGTCAGGCGGGCAGAGCGAGGAGGTCCTCATGGGCCAGCGTCGCCACATCGGAGCTGATGTCGCCTGCCAGCTCACCGCGGTGCAGGACATCGCCCTCGGCCACCATCAGGTGCGGAGCCACCAGCGGCTCCTTGACGATGAGTGCGTTCGCCCACGCCCCGGCCGACCCGGCGTCGATCAGTGCGGCGGCGACGAACGAGGCATCGGCAACGAGGGTCACCGCCGATCCGCATCGCGATAGGCGAGGATGCGGTCGCTACTCACCTCGGTACCGATGGCCGCCTTGCGCTCTCTCACTCGCTCGACCCAGGTCTCGGCGTCCGGGCGACTGGCGAATGCCAGCAGATGAGCCTTGAGGTATTCCTGCAGGGACGGACCCGATCGTGCGGCCCGAGCAGCAAGCTCGCCCGAGATCTCGTCCGGAACATCGCGAATGGGTGATCGACCGCGTCATACCGGGCGTCGTGCTGCTCCTGCCACCAATCTTCACCCCACCTGCTCATGCAGGTGTTTGCTGGTATTCGATCGGACGCTGGCGACTCTGGGTGTGCGTGACGACGACACCTTGGCTCGATCTGGACCTCGACATCGCAGCCCGGCGCCTCGATGAGTTGCGGGGCGCTCTGCCCGGCACCGACATCCACTACGCAGTGAAGGCGAACCCGCACCCGGCCCTGCTGCGCCGGCTGCACCGCGCCGGGTCCCGGTTCGATGTGGCGAGCCCGGCCGAGGTCGCCGCCGCCCTGGCCGCCGGCGCACCAGCGGGCGAGCTGCTCTACTCCAACCCGGTCAAACGCCGGGCGGACGTCGCCGCTGCCCAAGCCCTTGGGGTGCGGCTGTTCGTGGTCGACTCGGACGACGAGACCGCCAAAGTCGCCGACGCCGCCCCAGGGTCCTCGGTGCTGGCTCGGCTGTCCACCACCGGCGTCGGCTCGGACTGGTCGTTGTCGCGCAAGTTCGGCTGCAGCACGCGGGACTGCGTCGGCGTCCTGCTCGCAGCGGCCCGGCTGGGCCTGGACCCGGCGGGGGTGGCGTTCCATGTCGGCTCGCAGCAACGCGATCCGCAGGCCTGGGCTGCGCCGATAGCCGCGGCGGCGACGGTATTCGACGCCCTGCGCGAGAGCGGCTCTCCGCTGTGGCTGCTCGACCTCGGCGGTGGCTTCCCCGCCCGGCACGAGGGCCAGCACCCGCCGCTGGCCCGCTACAGCGAGGCGATCGAGCAGGCCCTCACGGACGCCTTCGGCGCACGCCGGCCGCGCACCCTGGTGAGGCCGGGCCGGGGCATCGTCGGTGATGCCGGCATCCTGGTCACCTCCGTGCTGTCTGTGGTGTGGCGGGCCGGCGTGCGCTGGGTCTACCTGGACGCGGGAGTGTTCAGCGGGCTGATGGAGACACTGGACGAGGCGATCCGCTACCGCATCGTCACCTCGGCCGACGGCGGGCCGACCGGGCCGGTGGCGTTGGCCGGGCCGACCTGCGACAGCGCCGACGTGCTCTACCAGAAGACCCCGGTGCAGCTGCCGCTCGCTCTGGCCGAGGGCGACCAGGTACGGCTTCTCTCCGCCGGGGCCTACACCAGCTACTCCACGGTGGGGTTCAACGGGTTCGCCCCGCTGCCGACCCGGGTCTGGCCGGCCCGTCGGCTCAGCGGCGTCGCCTGAGCCTCACGAGGAGAAGAACAGCCGGGAGAACCCTCCCTTGCGGTACTGCTGCCCGCCGTGACTGCCCCAGCCCGGGCCGTAGTAGCCCGGGGGCGGTTGCTGGGCGTACTGCTGCTGCGGGTACTGCTGCGGCGGCGGAGCGGCCTGCTGCTGCGGCGGCGGGGCCAGCTGGGCCTCGAGCCGGGTCAGCGACTCGAGCTCACCGAAGTCCAGGAAGATGCCGCGACACGTCTCGCACTGGTCGATGTGGACGCCGTTGCGCTCGTAAGTGCGCATGGTGCCCCGGCACTTGGGGCAGGTCAGGGCCGCGGGCGGAGCGCCCGACGGGGTTCCGTAGACGGGCGGTGTTCCGTAGGCGGGCGGTTCCTGGCTCATCGGTGTGTCCTCCCTGGGTGCGGTCTTGTCTATGACGACGCACGGCGCCGTCCTGAGTTCCCACTCTCTACGGTCCGGCCGTGCCCATCCTGAGGCACGCCTCGACCAGAGCTGTGCCTTCCTCGTCCAGATCGCCCTGCACATCGACCAGGACCCGGGACGCCGCCACGGCGACCGCCGCGCGTGCATGCGCATCCAGCGCCGGCCACGGATCGCCGGCCGGAGGCACTCCCGGACCACCCCCCTCCCGGTACGCGGCCAGGAACGCCGCCCAGGCCGCGTCCTCCACCAGGCCGGCTGCCCAGAACCCCGCCGGACGGCCGAGATCGCTCGCCGGGCAGCCTGTTCCGAGATCGTCGATGTCGATCAGCAACCACCCGCTTCGACCCGGCAGCCGGGCCAGTTGCCCCAGGTGCCAGTCACCGTGCACCAGGGTCACGGGAGCGCAGGCGGTGTGGTCAGCGGCGGCTGCGACGCCGGCGGAGCGCACTGCCGCCACGGCTCCGGCCAGCTCCGGGGACGGGAGCTCCGCGAGTCTGCGCATCGCCCGGCCCAGCCGCGCCTCACCCCCGTGGACCGGCGTTCCGTCCGGGGCGGACGCCCGGTGCAGCGCCGCCAGCAAGGCACCCGCCCGCGCCCAGGGGATCAGCTCCGCCGGCGTTGTCGCGTCTTGCACCTCGCACCGCGGCCACAGGCTCGCCGATCGCCGCTCCCGATCGACGCCGTTCGGCACCGCGACCACACCCTCGCTCACGGGTGCCACCATCACGGCGGCAAGCCGCGGATCGCCGGCCAGGCGCAAACGGGCGGCCAGCGCCGCCGAGTCGGTCTGCGGCCGGTGCAGCTTGACCACGATCTCGCCGCAGCTGGCGATCATGGCACCCGAGGAGGTCTGCGTGATCGACACCTCGCCGGCCGCGGGATCGGACGCAACGACCAGACCGCGCACCCACTCCTCGACCGTCGCCGACGCCACCTGCATCCCCCGAGTTCACCACAAGCTCGCGCGATGACCGATTTGCTGCGCTTTGGGCACCTGGATGCGGTTCTGGAGAATTCGGGGGTGTCACCGCCGGCTGCGCAGGCCCGGTCAGCCCTTCGCCGGCGGCTCGACCGGCACCGGGCGGCCAGGCTGTTCGCCGCCGCGGGCCTGCAGGTAGTTGTCCTTGGGCACCATCACCTTGCGCCGGAAGATGCACACCACGGTGCCGTCCTGGTTGTAGCCGCGGGTCTCCACGTAGACCACGCCTCGGTCGTCCTTGGAGGTCGAGGGCCACTTGTCCAGCACCACGGTCTCGCCGTAGATGGTGTCGCCGTGGAAGGTCGGGGCGATATGTCGCAGCGACTCGATCTCCAGGTTGGCGATCGCCTTGCCGGAGACGTCGGGCACCGACATGCCGAGCAGCACCGAGTAGATCAGGTTGCCGACCACCACGTTGCGCCCGAACTGTGTGGTCTTCTCGGCGTAGTTGACGTCGAGGTGCAGTGGGTGGTGGTTCATCGTGATCAGGCAGAACAGGTGGTCGTCGGACTCGGTGATCGTCTTCCCGGGCCAGTGCTTGTAGACCGCGCCGACCTCGAACTCCTCGTAGCTGCGTCCGAACTGCATCGCTGCCCTCCTCGCCCGCCCACAACCGACCTGTCGGGCCCATCGTGCCGCCCGCATCCTGCTCCGTCACGCGGCCCGGTGGTGGGCTAACTCACGCGTCCTCGCCGATCAGCCGGTCCCAGGCGGCCTGCGCCTCCTCGGGGCGGCCCTGGTCGTCCAGCCAGCGGGCCATGCCGGACGCCGCGCGGTGCTGCAGGCCCTCGTGGCCCATCTCGCGCGCCGTCAGCGCGGCGGCCTCCAGGGCTGCCAGGCCCTCCACCCCACCACCGACGTCGAGCAGCAGGTGACCGCGCAGCACCTCGACCTGCAGCGCCCCCAGTTCGGAGTCCTGGGCCCGCATCTGCGCGGCCAGCCCACCTGGCACGGCGTCCAGCTCGGTGAGTGCCCGGGCGGGCTGCTCGTCCGAGCCGAGCAGGCGGACCCGCATCTCCGCCAACGCCAACGGCTCCCACTCGAAGTCCCAGTGGCCCAAACGCTCACGCACGTCCGGATCGGCCAGGGCCAACGCCCGCGCCCGCTCACCGGCCGCCAGCGCGTCGTCCAGGTCGGCCAGGGCCGCGTCGACCCCGTCGCTGGCCTTGCGCGCCCAGGCCCGTTCGCGCCGGATCACCAGCTCCAGGAACAGGTCGCCGTCGAGCTGGGCGTCGGCGAGCGCCTGTGCATAGGTAGAGGTCGCCTCCAACGGCTGGTCGGCGCTGAGCAGCTCAGCCAGGGCGAACCGGGCCTGGGCCAGCCCCTCCCGGTCGGGCAACCCGACCAGGCCGGTTACCGCCCGGCGGGCCAACTCGATCGCTCGGGAGGACTCGCCCAGCTCGGCGCAGATCCGCGACCCGGCCTGGCGCAGCTCGCCCAGCTGGTAGACGAAGGCGGGCCGCTGATAGGGCGCGATCGCCTCGACCACCTCGGGCGCCTCGAGCATGGCCAGGCCCGCTTCGACCACCTCGACGGCTTCCAGCAGGCGGCCCTGCCGATGCATCAACGAGGCCAGCTCGGCCCGCGCATCGGCCACCCCGATCAGGAACGCGATCTGCTCGAAGCCGGCCATCGCCCGCACCAGCAGCCCCTCTGCGCGCTCAGCGTCGTCCCGGCTCAGGCACTCGCGTGCCTGGGTGAGCAGCACGTAGCACCAGGCATCGGCGGCACCCGCCACCCGGGTCACCTCCTCGGCCCGCGCCAGCAGGGTCCGGGCTACGCCGTCGTCGTCCTCGTCCGCACGCACCTGGGCTGCCCGGGCCCGGTGGATCAGGGCCTGGACCGCGATGTCGGGGTACTCGCCGTCCTCGAGCAGGTCCAGCACCTGCTGGGCCGCCTCGGCCGCGCCGTCCTGCGCCGGGCCGGCGAACCGGTCGACGCCGAGCCGGGCCGCCACGGCCCGGCGTTCGTGATCGTCGGTGCGGCACACTTCGCCGAGCAGGGCCAGCCCCTGCGCAGCCAGCACCCGGCGCGCCTCCTCCCCGGTCCGGTCCCGGTACCCGACCAGGGCCCGGGCCCGTGCCCGGGCCCGCTGCAGCGGTGTCCCCACGGCGTCGATCTCGGCCACCATCGCCCGGGCCCGCTCGGTCTCGCCGTTCTCGACCGCCAGGAACTGCGCGACCAGCAGGGCCTGGGCCGGCTGCCCCAGCTCCCGGTAGCGGCGGGCAGCGCTCGCGATCCCCTCGCGGGCGACCTCGTCCAGGCCCGAGCGCGCGGACCAGCCCAGGAAGTACTCCAGCCGGGCCACAAGGTCCTGCTGCCCGACGTCCGCCACCGCTGCGCGGTGGGCGATCCAGTGTCGCCGCAGAATCTGGGCGGTACCGAGGTGCGCGAACCGGGCGGCCAGCTCGGTGCGTTCGGCGAACTCGCTCAGCCCCTGCTCGGTGGACAGGTCGAGGGCGCCCAGGTCGTCCAACCGCGGAGCCCGGGGGTGCGTGGACACCGACGGCACCTCGAAGCCGGGACCGGGCCGCGCCGCGACCGGCCCCGCTGCCGAGATGCCGACCCCGCCGCCGAGCGGCCGCGCGGTGGCGCCGAGCGGCATCGGGGGCAGCGGGTCGGCGGTCAGCCAGGAGCGGACCAACTCGCCGATCCGACCGGTTCCGTTGCGGGCGTCGAAGCGGGCGGCGACCTCGGTGGCGTGTCGTTCCAGCCGAGCCGCCAGTTCGCGCGCGCCAACCGGCTCGGCGGCCCCTCGGGCCCGCACCGGGGTGTCGCCGTGCCCATCGTCGACCACGGCGTTCAGCAGCCGGGCACCGGCAGCCGCGAGCTCCATGCCGTCCCACGGGGTGGGCGGGCGATCGACGTCGGCGAGACGCTCGGCGAGCAGGTCCAGCCCACGGCCAAGGTTGCCGGTGCGGGCCAGCACCAGCACGTGCCGGGCCACCCGGTCGGTCTCGTCGGCGTTCTGCCTGCTCACCCGCGAACCGTGCAGGTGCAGCGACGCGGCGGCCTCCGCCTGCCCGGTGAGCAGCAGCGATCCAAGGACCGCCGAGATCGCCGCCTGCGGCTGCTCGAGGCACTCGCTCTGCCCCGACAGCACCGGTTCGACCGCCTCCACCGCGAGGTCGTGCGCCCCGACCGCGGCGTGGTGCTGCGCGATCGCGGTGGGCTCGCACCCGGCACAGTCGGAGAAGCCGGTGCGCGGCGCGCTCACCCAGGCGGCGAACTCCGCCACCGCAGCCTGCGGGCCTCGGGTGTGGGCCGCCAACTCGTACGCACAGCCCAGCACCGGTTGCAGCCCCTCGCCGGCCTCGGTGTAGCGCCGGCGCATCCCGTCCAGGGAGCTGTGCAACTGGGCCAACGGAACGTCCGGGTGGGCGATCAGCCCGCTGACCATCCACTTGTACGTCCACAGCACGAAGTGGCGCTCGTAGTCGCCGAACCAGTCCGGCGACTCGTCGTAGCGCTGCAGCAGCCAGGTGAACGGGGCGAACATGCGGGTGCGGTCGTTGGTGTAGTTGTACGCCCGCACGAGCGCCATCCGCGCCTGCCCGCTCAGCGCCGGGACGCCCAGCTCGTCGGCCAGGGCCTGCGCCTGTTCGGCCGGCCCCACCTGGTGCCCCACGGCGGTCTCCTCGACCCGCTCCAACAGCTCCAGCACCTGTTCGCGCGTCACCGGCACCTCAGTCTCCTTCTCCGTCCGGCATCCCGAGGGCCCGATCGAGCAGGCCGAGGAACGAGCGATCCATCGCAGCGGTGTCCGCCGGACGCATCGGGTGCTGCCCGCTGAGCAGCGCCCGGCAGTACACCGATTCCACCGCGAGCCCGGCCAGTCCGGCGTCATCCATCGCCAGGATCCGTTGCACCAGAACGCTGTCGTCGTTCAGCAGCAACCGGGGCCGGTCGACGCCGCCGTCGTCCAGCGCACCCAGGATCGCGCTCCAGGTGTCGTCGGCACTGGCCGCAGCCTCGCGGCTGCGCCGTCGGCGGCGGGCCTGCGCGTCGTCCAGGTACAGGGCCGGCAACGAGGACGGCGCGAAGGCGCGCAGTTCGAGGTCGACGTCCAGCCGGTTCAGCACAACGCGGGCCCGGTCCAGAGCCGGGCGGACGGCGAGCAGACGTGCGTCCGGCACGGTGCGGATGTGGGCGTCGATGTCGCGGGTACTGATTGCCTCGACCTGCGCATCGGCGAAGATCTCGGGCAGACGCCGAAGCAGCTCGAACTCGAAGGCGTAGCCGCCGTTGACCACGGCGACGCCCTGGGCAGCCGCCACCGAGGCGACCTGGCGGAACTCCTCGACGGTCTCGGTCACCCGGACGATGTCCGTGCCGGCCAGCAGGGCCGGCATCGTGGTGGTGCCCTGGTTGGTCTCGAACGGCAGCACCGGCAGCAGGATCGCCAGCATCTCGTCGTCGTGCAGCGCCATCGCCTTGGCCGCGAGGTGATGCAGCCGTAGGAACGCCGTCATCCGGTCCGGGTCGGAGGTGGCCATCCGCAGCAGCCAGGCCCGGATCTGGTCACCGAGCGCCGTCCGCACCTCGGCCAGCACGTCGTCCTGGTAGAGGTCCTCGCGGCTGGCGGTCGGGGTGAGCTGGGCGCCGTCGACCACGGCCCGGGCGAAGAACGCCCAGTCCGGCAGCAGGTCGCCGTTCCGGTCCGAGACGAGCATGCCCTTGACGTAGACCCGGTGGGCGGTGCGCCGGGCGGTGGACGACGGGGCACCGGCGATCACCACGATGCCGTCCAGCTCGGCCCGCGGCACCCGGACCGGCAGCACCTGGAAGGGCTCTCCGCCGAGGTGGGTGAGCGCGAAGTCGCGGCAGGCGGCGAGCCGCTCGGCCGGATCGGTCTGCCGCCAGGGCGCCGTCGTCGGCGCCACCCGCACCTCTCCGGCCGCGGTGCGCACGTTGAGTCGTTGCGGCAGAAGGGAGGCGAAGTGCCGGGCCAGCTCGAGCACGGTGCTCGCCTGCAGCCAGGCCTCAGCTCCGCGGCGCGGCTTCAGACTCACGCAGGTGCCCGGGCCCTCGGCGAGCCAGAGCAGGCGTTCATCGCCCTCTGCCGGCGCGTCGGAGGCGTCGGCGGGGTTCTCCTCCAGCGCGTAGGACCCGTCGGAGCGGCCCCGCCAGCGCACCAACGGGCCGTCGCCCTTGCGGGTGAGCACCTCGATCTCGTCGGTCACCATGAACGCCGACAGCAGCCCGATCCCGAACTGGCCGAGCAGGTCCGAGCGGGTGAAGCCCATCTCGTCCCGCTTGCTGGACCGCCCGATCGTGGCCAGGAAGGTGCGAATGTCGTCGGCGTCGAGCCCGATCCCGGAGTCGAACGTGTGCAGCCGACCGTCGGCGGCCACGTCGGCCGGCAGGATCAGGATGCCGGTGCGGGTGTCACCCAGGGAGTCCGGGGTGATGCCGCGGGCGGTGAGGGCGTCGACCCCGTTCTGCACCAGCTCGCGTAGGTAGACCCGCGGGCTGGAGTAGATGTGGTGGCTGAGCAGATCGACGATGCCGCGCAGGTCCACCTGGAACGTGCTGCCCGACATGGTCCTGTTCCTCCTGGTATCGCCCTCCCGCGCCCGCCCCAGCGCCTGCCCCAGCGCGCGGGCCACTCTACGGGGCGATCACCTGCCGCCGCGCCCCGGTTGCCGGGAGAACGGGATGCCGTGCGGGTGACCCTGGCCCAGCACCTCGCCGTCCAGGCTCAGCTCGAAGCGGTCGGCCGCCACCGGCGGCGGCTCGAACCCTAGGTGCACCAGCGGCAGGTCGGCGCGGGCCTCGTCGACGGCGGTGAGGACGCCGGCGGCGGTCGTCTCGTCCAGGTACTGCCACATCACCGAGTGCCAGACCACCGTGAGGACGCCGTCGTCCGCGTCCCGGCCAAGCTGTTCGGCGAGCCAGGCGTCGGCCGGGGCCCGGTCGACCGGCGCCGCGCCGGGGCCCGCCCGGTGAGCGGCGTCCAGCGCCTGCACCAGACGGGAGAACCGCTCGACGTTGTCCGGCCAGACGTAGGACTCCAGCCGCAGCCGGCCGGCCGGTGTCAGCGGATCGATCGGGGCGAGGTCGCAGCCGCGCCGCTCGACGATCTGGGCGGCGCCCAACGCGGGGCCCGACCAGGGCAGCCGGTCGACCAGCAGGTTCAGCCCGGCGCTGGCCCCGATCTCGAGCAGCCGCACCGGCCGCGTCCCGAAGCGGTCGACCGCCACCGCCAGGCCGTGGGCGAGCGGCAGGGCCCGGCCCGGCTCATTGGTCTGCGGCGGCACCTCCAGCTCGGCCCGCAGCGCCGCGCTGAGCCCGTCGAGCACCTCACGAAACGCCGGCCACACGCCCTCGGGCGGGCGCTGTCCGCCGACCGAGCGATAGAACGGAGCCAGATCCTCGAGCTCGCCGGCCAGCACCCTGCGGTGCACGGCCGCCAGCAGGCGCAGCTGGACGACGCTGCCCCGCCGCCACGGACCCGCCAGCAGGCGTGCGGTCGGACCGCCTGCCTCGGCGTCGTCGGCCATCGCCTGCAGGAGATGCGCATAGAGCGGTGCCCCGCTGCCCGCGCAGAACTCGGCCTGCTCGCGCAGGCGCAGGGGCAGGTCGTCGGGGCCCGAGGTCATCGGTCCAGTCTGGTGATCTCGGCGAGCCGGCGCTCGAGGAAGGCGCGCTCGGCGACGTTGAGGGTCAGCCGGATCGCCTCGCGGTAGGCCTCGGCGGCCTCCTGCGGCCGGTCGAGCCGCCGCAGCAGATCGGCCCGCGCAGCCGGCAGGTAGGGGTAACCGGCGAGGCGCGGATCCGCGGCGAGCGCGTCGATCTCCTCGAGCGCGGGGCGCGGGCCGCCGTCCGGCCCGGGCAGGAAGGAGCGGGCGGCGGCCCGATTGAGGGCGACGACCGGCGACTCCCAGACGGTGAGAAGCCGCTCGTAGAGCGCGACCACCCGCGGCCAGTCGGTGCTCGCGAAGTCCGGGGCCGCCGCGTGCACGCCGGCGATCGCCGCCTGCAGCGCGAACCGACCAGGCTCCCGGCCGAGGGTGAGCGCCTCGGCCGTGAGCTTGAGGCCGAGCGCGACCTGGGTCGGGTCCCACCGGGTCCGGTCCTGGTCCTCCAGCAGCACGAGCCGACCGGCGCCGTCCGTCCGCGCCTCGCGACGGGCGTGGCTGAGCATGAGCAGCCCGAACAGCCCGCGGGCCTCCGGTTGGTCCGGGAGCAGCGCAACGACGGTGCTCGCGAGGTCGATCGCCCGTCGGCAGAGGTCCTCGCGCATCAGGCTGTCGCCAGACGGCGCCGCATGCCCCGTGCTGTAGAGCAGGTGCACCGTCGTCAGGACGCTGTCGAGTCGCTCGGGACGCTCGGCGCGATCCGGCACCCGGTACGGGATGCCGGCGGACTGGATCTTCTTCTTGGCCCGCGTGATCCGGGCGGCCATCGTCGACTCCGAGACGAGGAAGGCGCGGGCCACATCCGGGGTGGGGACGCCGCACACCAGCCGCAGGGTGAGCGCGACCTGTGCCTCGGGGGCGAGCGTCGGGTGGCAGCAGGTGAAGACGAGTCGGAGTCGGTCGTCCGGCACGTGCGGCCCGGTCGTGTCAGCGGCGTCGGCGGCCTCGCCCGCGGCCCGGCCCACGGCGTCCGCCTCGATCGGTTCGACGAGGAGCGGGAGTTTGCGTCGCAGCGTTCCCTCGCGACGCAGCGCATCGATCGCCTTGTTCCGGGCCGTGGTGGTCAGCCAGGCCCCAGGACTGCGCGGGACGCCGTCGCGCCGCCAGGCCGCGAGCGCGCTGACGTACGCCTCCTGGGCACACTCCTCGGCCAGGTCGATGTCCCTGGTCACACGCACCGTCGCGGCGAGCACGAAGGCCCACTCGCGACGGTGCGCGTCCTCGACGGCCCCTGCGACGTGCTGCGTCACGGCCGGTCGCGCTACCAGTCAGCCGTGGTCGACGACAGGGCGGACCTCGACCCCGCCGGCCTCCGCGGGGCACAGCTTCGCGATCTCGACGGCGTGGTCGAGGTCGCGGGCCTCCACGAGGTAGAAGCCGCCCAGGGTCTCCTTCGTCTCGACGAACGGTCCGTCGGTCACGGTGCCGCCGCGGATCGACGTCGCCGTCTCGGGCCCCGCCAGCTCGCTGCCGCCGAGCAGCTGACCGCCGAGCTCACCGACGGCCTTGGAGAACGCATCGTGCGCATCCATCACCGCCTGGATCGCCTCCAGGCTGAGCCCTTCGTAGTAGCTCTGGTCGCCGTAGATGAGGATCGTGTACTGCGGCATGTGGTGCCTCCCTCCAGGCGAGGCGGTCCGTCCGCCCCACAGCACCCCGACGGACAGCGTGCACCCGGATCGACAACCTGGCGAGGGCTATCGCCCAGCCCCGCCGAGGGCGCCGACGGTCAGTCCCGGCCGGTATGCGCAGGCGGGGTCCTCGGCCAGCAGGTCGCCGGTGGCGGCGAAGGCCCGGGCCCGCGATCCGCCGCACAGATCGGCGTACTCGCAGACGCCGCATCGGCCACCGAACCGGGCCTGCCGGATCGCCAGCAGCCGTTCGTCGTCACGGTAGATCGACCCCAGCGAGGCCTCACGCACCGAGCCCAGGCCGAGCGGCAGGAAGCCCGCCGGGTACACCTCGCCGTCGTGCGCGACGAACACGATGCCCTTGCCGTCCCGCGTGGCGGCGGTGTGCGCACTGCTCGGCCGGCCGGGCGCCGGCTCCCCCAGCCGCTCCCGCAGCTGCGCCGAGAGCCGTTGGTAGAGAACGGCGTCCGCACCTTGGGGCGGTGCGCCACCGGCCCGGCGCTGGGTGACCACCCGGCGGAAGAACGGCGCCTCCACCGTGCGCACGACGAACCCGTGGTGCGAGGCGTCGTAGAGCAGATGACAGACCTGCTCGTTCTCGGACGGCGTGAGCTCGCCCTCGGCGGTCCCCCGGCCGGTCTGCACCAGGAAGAACACCTCCCAGATGTGCGCACCCACCTCGGCCAGGATCCCGGCCACGTCGGCCAGTTCCTCGACCGTGGAGCGCATCACGGTGGTGTTCACCTGCACGGTGAGCCCGGCGGCGACCAGGTCCCGCAACGCCGCCACCGTGGGCTCGAACAGCCCCGGGATGCCACGCACCGCTTCGTGGGTGGCGGCCGTGGCGCCGTCCAGGCTGATCGAGACCGCCTTCACCCCGCTGGCGGCGATCCGGGCGATCGCCTCCCGGGTCAGCGACGGGGTGACGGACGGCGACAGCGCGGTCGGGATGCCGAGCGACGTCGCGTGGGCGACCAGGTCGAACAACCCTTCCCGCAGCAGGCAGTCGCCCCCGGTGAGGACCAGGATCGGGTAGGGCCGCCCGAAGGCGGCCACCTGATCGATCAGGTCGAGTCCCTCGGCGTGGGTCAGCTCCCCCGGCAGCGCCTGCAGGGTGGCGCTGGCCCGGCAGTGCCGGCAGGCCAGACCACAGGCCCGGGTGGTCTCCCAGAACACCAGCATCGGGCGTTGGGCGAAGTCCACGCTCATCGCGTCGCCGCCAGCGCCGGCCGGGCCAGCACAGCCTCGGCAGTGGTCCGGGCAGCGGCGATGCACGAGGCCAGCCCGACACCGCGGTATCCGGCGCCGGTCACCGTCAGCCCGGGCAGCTCCGCCAGCGCGGCGTCGATCACGGCCAGCCGGTCGGCATGGCCGACCGCATACTGCGGCATCGCCTGCGGCATCCGGCGGACGTAGGCCCGCTCCGGCTCGGCCGTCACGTCCATCGCCTCAGCCAGTTCGGCGCGGATCGCCGCGATCAGCGCCTCGTCGTCCAGCGCGGCCCAGGCGTCGTCTCCGTCCCGCCCGACCATGCACCGGATCAACGCCGTCTCGGAATCGGCCAGGCTCGGCCACTTGGAGCTCAACCAGGTGCAGCCGACCAGCAACCGGCCCTCGGCCGGCGGCACCAGGAACCCGGTGCCGGGCCGGGTCAGCACGCTGCGGGGGTAGGCGAAGGTCACCGTGGCCACCCCGGCGTAGCGGATCTCCGCCGCGGCGCCGGCTGCCATGGCGGTCAGCGGTGCCAGCAGGGGGACCGCTGCCCAGGCCGGCACGGCCAGCACGACGTCGTCCGCCTCGACCGGGTCGTGACCCGCGACCTCGACGCGGTAGCCGGCCGGGGTGCGGGCCAGCGCGGTGGCGGCGGAATCGGTGCGGATCTGCACGCCCGCGGCCCGCGCCGAGTCGGTCAGCGCCTCGACCAGACGGGTCAGCCCACCGTCGAGGGTGATCAGCGCGGGGCCGCCGCCGGTGCGTGGTTCCTTGCCGCGCAGGGCCAGGAACAGGCTGCGGTGGCCGCGCACCATCGCCGCCACCTCAGGCACCGCGCTGCGGGCTGAGAGCCGGTCCGCGCGGCCGGCATGCACGCCGCCGAGCATCGGCTCGATCAGGTTCTGGTACACCTGCCGACCGAACCGGGGACGCAGCAGTTCCTCGATCGTCGGGTCGGCCGCCTCCTCGCGGCGGGGCAGCACCAGATCGGCTCCGGCCCGAAGGAACCCGAACGGGCCGACCAGCCCGGAACGCAGCAGCGGCAGCAGGCGGTTCGGCACCCCGAAGATCGAGCCCTGCGGAAGCCGCCGCAGCCCGCCGCGGGCCCAGATGTAGGCCCCGGACGGATCGGGCGCCCGCCGCAGCGGGTCGAGCCCGAGGACCTCCAGCAGGGCGTTCACCACCGGGGAGCGCACCAGCAGCGCGTCCGGGCCGGTGTCGACGGCCCGCCCGGCCAGATCCACCGTGCGCACCTTCCCGCCCAGCATCGGCCCGGCCTCCAGCACGGTCACCGCCGGCGGGTTGTCGCCCCGGGTCAGGTAGTGCGCGGTCGCCAGACCGCTGACGCCCCCACCGACCACGACGACCTGCCGCTGCCCCACGGATTCTCCTTCGACGCCTGCCCCCGCCCCGGGCCACCGGGGTTACCAGCCAGGCTACGTGGCCGCACCGACGCGTCGACCGCCAGGTGTCGGTGCCGGATGTCACCATGGACCCATGGACGCTGAATCCCCCGCCGCGGGCGAGAAGAGCGAGCACCGCAACACTCCGCGTTCGGCTGCCTTCCGCGCCTACATCGCCCAGGGCTGGTCGCCCCGCTCAGGCGCCCTGCCTGCGCAGCTGCCGTCCGCGCCCTACGCAGCGGCCCGCCGTGAGCGGCTGAGCGCCGCCTTCCCCGGCGCACGTCTGGTCCTCCCCGCAGGAGGGCTGTCGGTGCGCAGCAACGACTGCGACTACCGGTTCCGGCCGCACTCGGCGTTCGCCCACCTGACCGGCCTCGGCACCGACCAGGAGCCGGACGCCGTGCTGGTGCTCGAACCGGCGGGCCAGGCGCACACGGCGGTGCTGTACTTCCGGCCGCGGGCCGAGCGTGACACCGAGGAGTTCTACTCCGACGCCACGTACGGCGAGCTCTGGGTGGGGGTGCGGCCGAGCCTGGCCGAGATCACCGCACTGACCGGCCTGGCCACCCGCCACCTGGACGAACTGCGCGACTCGGTGGCCAAGGACACCGGTGAGGGCGGGGTCTCCGTCCGCATCATCCGCGAGGCCGACGCCGCGCTCACCGCCCACCTCGATCAGGCCCGGGCCGGGTCCGCCGAGACCGATCCCGAGAATGCGGACGGCGAGCTGGCCCGGGCCGCCTCCGAGCTGCGCCTGGTGAAGGACGCCTACGAGATCGAGCAGATGCGGCTCGCGGTCGCCTCAAGCGTCCGCGGCTTCGAGGACATCGTGCTCGCGCTGCCCCGTGCCGTGGCGAGCGACCGGGGTGAGCGGGTGATCGAGACGGCCTTCTTCGCCCGCGCCCGCGAGGAGGGCAACGGGCTGGGCTACGACACGATCGCCGCCGCGGGCCCGAACGCGTGCACCCTGCACTGGATCCGCAACGACGGGCCGGTACGCACGGGGGAGCTGGTGCTGATCGACGCCGGCGTCGAGGCGGACAGCCTCTACACCGCCGACGTCACCCGCACGCTTCCGGTCTCGGGGCGGTTCACCGAGCCGCAGCGGCGGGTCTACGAGGTGGTGCGCGAGGCCGCGGACGCCGCGTTCGCCATCGCCAGGCCCGGAACCCGGTTCGGCGACCTGAACGAGGCCGCGATGGTGGTGATCGCCCGGCGCCTGCATGAGTGGGGGCTGCTCCCCGGCACAGCCGAGGAGGCGCTCGACCCCGAGGGCCAGTTCCACCGGCGCTGGATCGTGCACGGCGTCAGCCACCACCTCGGCATCGACGTGCACGACTGCGCCAAGGCCCGCAAGGAGATGTACCTCGACGGCGTCATCGAGGCGGGCATGATCTTCACGATCGAGCCTGGCCTGTACTTCCGCCCCGAGGACGAGCTCGCCCCGGAGGAGCTGCGCGGGATCGGGGTACGGATCGAGGACGACGTGCTGGTCACCGAGACCGGCTGCGAGAACCTGACTGCGGCCCTTCCCCGCACGCCCGAGGAGATCGAGGCCTGGATGGCCGGCCTGTGGGGCCGCTGACCCGGTCGGGGCTCATCCGGCCGGGATCAGCTCCGACAGGGTGGTGAACCGGTAGCCCTGGTCCTTCCACGCGGCGAGCACGTCGGGCAGCACAGCGATCTCGGTGCGCCGGCGCAGCAGCAGGCTGCCGCTGGGCAGCCCCACCCAGGCGGAGCGGCCGATCCCGTCATGCAGGTCGACCACGGCCCCAGGGTGCAGCGCGCCGGTCAGGTGGCGGCGCACGCCTTCCTGGTCGTCGTCCGCAGCACCGACGTCACCGTCGTTGCGCACCACCGACCAGAGCGCGATGTCCTGGTCCAGCTCGTGGGCGGCGAGCAGCGTCGCCGAGGTGATCTCCCCGCGTGGCGGCCGGTACCAGCGCGGCCGTGCACCCGCCACGCGCTGCACCGTGTCGGCGCCGCGCGCCATCGCCTCGCGCACCTCACCGGCTGTCAGGCGCACCGCACTGAGGTGGTCGTAGCCGTGGTTGGCGATCTCGTGCCCCTCGTCGCGAGCCCGGCGCACCAGTTCCGGGTGCCGGTTCACCAGCTCCCCCACCACGAAGAAGGTGGCCACCACCTTGGCACCGCGCAGCACGTCGAGCACCCGGGCGGTGAACTGCTCGGTCGGCCCGTCGTCGAAGGTGATCGCGGCCCGGGCGGCCGTCGGCGGCCCCGACCACCACACCCGGGCGCTGCCGTGCCGGCATCGCTGGGCCATCGAGTCGGAGAACGCGACGGCGTCCGCCTCGCGGGTGCGGGAACGGGCGACGGCGGACGACGCGACTCCGGTGATCGCTGCCGTGGAACCGACCACGGCACCGGTCCGCAGGAACGAGCGTCTGTCCATGGTCGCGAACTGTAGGCCTGACGCGGTGCTAGCGTCCGGGGACCATGGGGCCGCGTCGTCGGGGAATCACGGCCGCCGCCGTCGGCGCTCTGCTCGCGACCAGCGCGGCCACCACGTCGTGGGCCACGGCCCGCGAACGCGACCATGCAACCTCGATGCTTCACTCCCAGACCGTGGCGATGACCTCGAGCGGCGAGCGGGTGTTCGTGGACGCCGCGGGCCTGCACCGTCTGATCCCGGGAACGCGGGCGGTGGACGAGCCGGCTGCGGCGGCGCAACGTGCCTGGCTGGCCCAGGGCAGGGTGCCCGGGGCCGGCGGGCCGTGGGAGGGCATGGCCCGCGCCGCACTGCTCGACCTGCACGTGCTGACCGGTTCCGACGGCGCCGCGACCGCCGGCTGGTCGACCCGCTGGCGCTACGTCTGGCCCCGTGACGGCGCGTTCGTGGCGGCGGCGTTCGCCCGCAGCGGCCACACCCGTGACGCCGAGCAGGTGCTCGCCTTCTTACAGCGGGTGCAGCCGGCCTCGGGCAGGTTGCAGGCGCGCTACACCCCGGACGGTTCCGGGGCGACGCCTGACGACCGGGGCGAGGAGCCGGACGGCGCCGGCTGGGTGCTCTGGAGCGCGGGCCAGTTGGCCTCGGTGCTGGACGACCCCGCACGGCGACAGGCAGCGCTGGACCGGCTGCGCCCCCTGCTGACCCGATCGACCCGGGCCTGCCTGGACGTGCTGGCCGAGGGTGAAGGGCTGCCGCTGCCCGGGCTGGACTACTGGGAGATCCCCCAGAACGCCCCGACGCTCGGGCTGGCCGCGCCGATCCTGGCCGGACTGGAGGCAGCGCCCGCCCTGCTGCGTGAGATCGGCGAACCGGCCCTGGCCGCCGAGGCGCAGGCGGCCGCAGCGGCGTTGGACCGCACGATCACCCGCCGCTTCGGCGGCGGCGGTTATCCCCGCGAGCTCGGCGGGCGGGCGCGCGACGCCGCGCTGACCTTCCTGCTGCCGCCGTTCCGCACGGCCCCGCCGAGCCCGGACCTGCTGTCCGCCTGGCGGACGGCGCAAAGCGAGTTACGTCGTCCGGCCGGGGGCCTGGCCCCAGGTGGGGACTGGCGCCGGGACGGGGTGTCCTGGACGCCGGAGACAGCACTCTTTGCACTCACCGCGGCACAGATCGGCGAGCCCGAGGTGGCTGCCGGATGGCTCGGATGGCTCGACATGCATCGCACGGCGGCGGGGTCGCTGTCGGAGAAGGTGCAGGCCAACGGCCAGCCGGCGGCCGTCGCGCCGCTGGCCTGGACGGCCGCGCTGGTCGTGCTGGCGGTCGAGTCGCAGGACCAAAAGCCACCGATCTCCGTCACTACGGGTTAACCTGAGTGAAGTTGTGCTGTCAATCAACCGATGACGCGTCGGAGATCGCAGCGCGACGCAGACCAGCTGGACGAGTGCGATGCGACTGCGAGGAGGTGGGCGGCATGCCATCTGGCGATAGTCCCGGGGCCAGCCACCTGGCCGAAACCCGCAACCCGCACCGCTGCGCACTCCGCATCCCTCACCCGCTCGACCGGCTGCCCCTCGGGGGCAGGCACTAGGTCGGGCCCGGGCGGTGGCCGGAGGCGCTTCCCCCGGAGGTGACCGCATGGCCCGTCCGTCCCGCCCCCTGGTTCGCACCCTGCCGCTGGCCGCGCGAACCATTCCGTTGCGCTCCTCGACCACGGGTCGCCGCCCTGCCGCACTGACCACCGAGCCGCCGCCGTCGGCCAGCAACCGCCTGCTGCTCGACGCCGCCGTCGACTGGGCCCTCTACATCGACGGCGTGCGCCAGGAGCACCAGGACTTCGATGCCGCCTGCCGGATCGCCCGCGGTGGTGAGGGGTTCATCTGGCTCGGGCTGCACGAGCCGACCATGAACCAGCTTGCCCAGCTCGGGGAGGTCTTCGACCTGCACGAACTGGCGCTGGAGGACGCCTCGAACAACCGGCAGCGGCCGAAGATGGAACGCTACGACGACGTCTTCTTCCTGGCCCTGCGCACCCTGGCCTACATCGATCGCGACGACCGGTGCGGGGAGGACATGGACGGTGGTGACATCGTCGAGACCGGCGCGATCATGGTGTTCGTCGGTGAGTTCTTCGCAGTCACCGTGCGGCACGGCCGTCACGCCTCGATGAGCGGGCTGCGCCGCCGGCTGGAGGCCAACCCCGCCCAGCTGGGCCTGGGCCCATCGGCCGTGCTGCACGCCGTGTGCGACAAGGTGGTGGACGACTACCTCGCGGTCGTCGATCAGGTCAACGAGGACATCGAGGAGATCGAGACCTCGGTGTTCAGCAGCCGGCGGATCGACGACGTCGAGCGGATCTACCAGCTCAAGCGCGACATCATCGAGATGAAGCGGACGGCGAGCCCGCTGGCCACCCCGCTGCACGAACTTGCCCATCGGGCGCAGCGGCTGGTGCACCCGGACATCCGGGAGTACTTCCGGGACGTCGAGGACCACTTGATCCGGGTGCGTGAGCAGGTGCAGAGCTACGACGAACTGCTCGGTTCGATCCTGCAGGCGGGCCTGGCCCGGCTGACGGTCAGCGAGAACGAGGACATGCGCAAGATCTCGGCCTGGGTGGCGATGGCCGCGGTGCCCACGATGATCGCCGGCGTCTACGGGATGAACTTCGAGCACATGCCCGAGCTTCAGAGCGAGTGGGGCTACCCGGCCGTGCTGACCCTGATGCTCACCGTCTGCGCAACCATGTTCCGCGGCTTCAAGCGCAACGGCTGGCTCTGACCCCACCCCTCCCTGTCTCTCATCTCCCGCCCCCTCTCGCCCAAGATCACCGATTGTCATGGGGATTCCCCCACGAGGTGAGGGGGAAGGGCCTGACAGACAGCGATCTTGAGCAGGCAGGCGAGGACGGGTCGAGCGGGTTGATCCGTCCACAGCCGACACCCGAGGCCCCGTCGTCCACAGGCGGACGGCGTGTGGATGCGACGGGCGATGGTGTCGGTCGACGGTGGCCGGGTGTCGAGATTCCGCGAAGGCGTTCCCAGGTAGCCGCACGACAGGGCGGCGCCTTCACCGTGGCCCAGGCGGTGGCTGAGGGCTGGTCCCCTCGGCAGGTGCAGCGGCGCAGGGAGGCCCAGCGGTGGCGCCGCGTCGTCGGCCGCGGCCTGACCGCAGAGCCGGCGCTGGACGACGCCTGGCGGCTCGCCTGGGCAGCCGCCCTGACCTGGCCCGAAGCGGTGGTCGGCTTCCGGACCGCAGCCCGTGTGCACGGCTTCCCGGTCGACCTGCGCGGTGACGTGGAGGTGTACGCCCGCCGAGGCCGCACGGTGGTGACCGGCCTTCGCCCGCGCTGGGTTCCGCTGCCACGGTACGACGTCACGGACTGCGCCGGCCCGCCGTTGACCTCCCGCACACGCACCGCAATGGACTGTCTGGCCGCGTTGGACTTCGAGGAGGCCCTCGACCTGTACGCCTGGCTGACAACCCACCAGGTGGTGTCACGCGCCCAGGTGCAGGCGCAGACCCGGTCCCGTCTGGGACGCCACGGAACCCCGCAACTCATCCGGCTCCTGCACCTCACCCGGACCGGCGCGGTCAGTGCAGCCGAGTACCGCGTGCACGAGCTGCTCAGGAGGGCCTGCCTCACCGGGTGGCGGGCAGGGGTCGAGGTGCGTGACACCGCCGGCGTGATCGGAGTGGTGGACCTCCTGTTCGAGGCCGCACGACTGGTGGTGGAGATCGACGGGCGCGCCGCGCACTCGGGCCGCAAGGCCTTCGTCAAGGATCGGCGACGCCAGAACCGCCTCGTCCACGCCGGCTACCGCGTGCTGCGCTTCACCAGGTGGGACCTGGTCGAGCGCCCCGACGAGGTGATCGCCGAAATCCGTCAGGCTCTCGCCCGAACCTGACTCACCACTGCCCTGGACAAGATCGCCGACTGTCATGGCAGACCCCCCACCGACTGGGTGGGAAGTCATGACAGACAGCGATCATGCGGGATTCGCGGGGCGCGGCCGCGCGGGGTGAGGGCGGGCGTTACTCGGGGCGGAATTCTTCGGGGGGTGAGCCCGCGGGGCGCTCGGCCTCTCGGGCCAGTGCCTCCTGGCGTTGGCGCTCCCGGTCCAGTCGCTCGCGTTCGGCCTGTTCGCGCTGTTCGCGCTGCTCCTGCCGCCGCTTCTCCATCATCTCCCCGTACGTGGGGCCGGTGACGGCGACCGGCTCGGCCTCTGTCGGTGCGCCGGAGGTCTGACCCCCGGACGTCGACGGCGGGTACGGGCCTGCCGGGGCGGCGGGGCTCCAGTCGGCCGGCGCCGGCGGGCCCCCGGGCTGGCCGGGGCCGGGCCCCGGCGACGGCCTACCGGTCGGCGGCGGACCGTAGGGCGTGCCCTGCGGCCCAAGGTGCCCACGGGGTTGCGCTGCGCCGGGCTCGGCTGCGCCGACCGTCGGCCAGGCTCCAGGGGCGCCCGGGGTGCCGGTGCCTCCCGGCAACCGTTGCAGCAGGTCCACCGCAGCGCGGGCATGATCGGGCATGCAGAGCACCTCGTACTCGCCGGCCACGATCTGGCTGGTCGAGGTGAAGTCGCGCCGTCCGCCGGTCAGGGCGTAGGAGATGACGCCGAACAGCATGCCGAAGGCAGAACCGATGGCCATCGCGGCAACCACGGCTCCGGCCGGGAACGAGGAGCCGAACAACGACATCAGAAGCCCGACGAACAGACCGAACCAGGCCCCGGACGCCGCCCCGGCGAGTGCCACCCGCCCATAGGTGAGCCGTCCGGTCACCCGTTCCACCATCCGCAGGCCGCTGCCCACAATGGTCACGAACTGCACCGGGAACTGGTTGTCGGAGAGGAGGTCGACCGCCCGCTGGGCCTCCAGGTAGGTGGCGTAGCGTGCGATCGGCTCACCCTTCGGCGGCGTCGGCAGCCCGGGCTGGCGTTGGCTGCCCATCGGTCCGAGGTTCGACATACCCCCATCCTGGCCTACTCGGGCGTCCAGCCCCACCGGAGGCCGGGGCCGATGAGGCAGCGGCCCACCGGCAGCCCGCTCTCGTCGCTGACCTGGGAGACTGTCCGGGTGAGCGATGCGCCCCGGTCCCATGTCGGCGGGCACGGCCCGCTCGACCTGGGCCCCGACGGCCGTCCGGCGATCACCGGCACGATCGATCTGCCCCGCTTCGACGACGCCGGCAACCCCATCCTCGAGCGCCCGGAGCCGGGTGCGGCCGGCGAGACCGGCGCGACGCCGTCCGGTTCGCGCAGCAAGTACGCCCGCCTGCTCGGCAAGGCGGGCTGGAACCTGACCGACCAGGTGATCACGGCGGTCACCAACGCCCTGCTGTTCATCGTGCTGGCCCGTACGGTGCAGCTCGCCGGCGAGCTCGACGCCTTCACCAACGCCTTCTACGTCTTCGCGCTGCTGATCGGCCTGGAGCGCGCCTCCGTCGGGCAGGTGCTCGGCGTCCGTTTCAGTGAGGTCGAGGGAGGCGAATGGCGGACGGCGCTGCGCGAGGCACTCGGCTTCCTACTGGCTCTCACTCTCGCGGCCTCGGCACTGGTGGCTTCGGTGGGCCTGGTCGCCCGTACCGCGCTGGACGGGCCCACTCTGGGGAATGCGCTGCTCGCGCTCGCCGTCGTCCTGCCCGCCCTGGTGCTGCAGGACGCCTGCCGGATGGCCTTCTTCGCCCAGTCGCGCGCCCGTGAGGCGACGCTCAACGACGCCCTGTGGGCGACGCTGCAGTTCTCCGGGATCTGGTTCCTGGCCCAGCAGGGCCTCGGCCGCGTGCCCTACCTGATTCTGGCCTGGGGCAGTTCGGCGGCTGTCTGCGTGCTGATCGCCCTGACCCAGCTGCGCGTCGTCCCCGATCCTCGGCACGCACGGGCGTGGCTTAACCGCACCTGGGACCTGTCGAAGTTCTTCGTGGCGGAGAACCTGCTCACCGCCGGGGCCTTCAACGGCGGGTTCTTGGTGGTCGGGGCCATCGCCGGCGAGGGTGCCGTGTCGGCGATCCGGGGCGCCCAGGTGCTGCTCGGGCCGATGCAGACCGTGCAGTCGGCCATGTTCACCTTCATCCTGCCCGAGCTGTCCCGGCGGGCCTGGCTGGGGGCCCGCGCGCGCTGGACCATCGCCGGTGGGGCCAGTGTGGTCATGCTGACGATGGCTCTGACCTACACCACGCTCCTGTGGCTGATGCCGGACAGCATCGGGCGGGCCATCTTCCGTACCCACTGGGACGGGCCGGAGTCCGTGCTGGTGCCGGTGGCGCTGGGCATGGCCTCGGCCGGGGCCTGTCTCGGCCCCGCGGTGACGATCTACGCGATGGGGCTGGCCCGCAAGACCTTCCGGCTGATGACGATCGAGGCGCCACTGGTGCTCACGCTGCTGATCGGCGGCGCGCTGACCGGCGGGGTGGTCGGTGCGGCCTGGGGGCTCGCGCTGAATCAGTCCCTGCTGCTGCCGATGTGGTTCATGCAGCTGCGCTCGGTGCTGAACCCGCCCGGACGGCCGACTCCGCGAGGTCGGCACGCCCGTGACCAGGGCGCCGCGACAGCTCTTGCCCTCGCTCCGGCGTTCGTGGTGGAGCCCGGAGCCGGGGGCCTCGGCCAGGCGGCGCCGACCGACGCCGACCCGCCTCAGCCCTTCAGGGCGTAGTCCTCCAGCAACCGCCGACCGATGATCATGCGCTGGATGTCGGCGGTGCCCTCACCGATCAGCAGCATCGGCGCCTCCCGGTAGAGCCGTTCTATCTCGTACTCCTTGGAGTAGCCATACCCTCCGTGGATTCGGAAGGAGTCCTCCACGACGTCGCGGCAGTACTCACTCGCCAGGTACTTGGCCATGCCGGCCTCAAGGTCGTTGCGCTCGCCGGCGTCCTTCTTGCGCGCCGCCAGCACCATCATCTGGTGCGCGGCCTCGACCTTGGTGGCCATCTCGGCCAGGCGGAACTGCACCGCCTGGTGCTCGGCGATCTTCTTGCCGAACGTCTCCCGCTGCTGGGCGTAGGTGATGCCCAGCTCGAAGGCCCGCATCGACAGCCCGCACGCCCGGGCCGCCACGTTCACCCGGCCCACCTCCACGCCGTCCATCATCTGGTAGAAGCCCTTGCCCGGCTCCCCACCCAGGATCTGCGCATCGGTGGTCCTGTAGCCGTCGAAGATCAGCTCGGTGGTGTCTACGCCTTTATAGCCCATCTTCTCGATCTTGCCGGGCACCAGCAGGCCGGGCGCGGTCTCGCCGAACCCCGCGGTCTTGTCCACCAAGAACGTCGTCATGTTCTTGTAGACCGAGGTCGCTCCGAGCTCGGTCTTGGTGAGGACCGCGACCAGGTTGCACGAGCCACCGTTCGTCAGCCACATCTTCTGCCCGTTGATCGTCCAGCCGCCCGCGCCGTCCGACACGCTCTTGGTCCGGATCGCCGCCACGTCGGACCCGCAGTGCGGCTCACTCATCGAGAACCCGCCGCGGATCTCTCCGGTGGCCATCTTCGGCAGGTAGTGCGCCTTCTGCTCCGGCGTGCCGTGCTGGATCAGCATGTAGGCCACGATGAAGTGGGTGTTGATGATCCCGGAGACGCTCATCCAGCCGCGGGCGATCTCCTCCACCACCAAGGCGTAGGTGAGCAGCGACTCCCCCAGACCGCCGTACTCCTCGGGGATCATCAGGCCGAAGACGCCCATCTCCTTCATGCCCTCGACGATCTCGGTGGGGTAGGAGTCCTTGTGCTCGAGCTCAGTCGCCACCGGGATGATCTGCTCGTCGACGAACTCCTTGACCAGCCCCAGCAGTTCCTTCTGATCGCCGGTCAGGCCCTCGGTGTGCTGCAGTCGTCCCATCGCGGATTCCCACCCCTTCGTCGCGGCTAGGTCCGAGTATCGCCACCGCCCTGCCGCGTCGTCCGCCGCCCAGATGTGAACCACGCCACCACCCCTGCTCATACTCCGCGGGTGAACACGTGACATCGATGTCAGGGCGCCACGCGTGTACCGGTGCGGAGCATGAGCAGGTTTGGGGCCGGGTCAGCGGGGGGTGTGGGAGGTGTCGTCGGCCGGACGGCGGGTCTGGCGCGGCACACGGGGGTCGGCGTCGGGGCGATCGCCGCGCGGTCGGGTCACCGAGCGGATCACATCGACCGTGGTCAGCACCAGGTAGTGGGTGAAGGTGAGGATGCCCACCAGCCGGGCGGCGTCCTCCAGCCACAGACCGACCGCACCCACCGGATCGATCACCAGGTCGATCCCGGCCGAGAAGCCCAGGACGGCGAACGAGGCGGCCAGGATCATCCAGCGCGTGCGGACGATCTCGGGCCAGAACCCGATGAACCAACAGATCCCGGCCGCCGCGATGACGACCTGCGCCACGCCGCTGGGGATGCCCAGCCGAGGCGCGACCGCGGAATGGAGCTGCACCCAGATGTCGAGGAGCATCACCGAGACCACGGCGGCGCCCACGCCCAGGAACCCGGCGGCGGAACGTCGTCCGCTCAGGGCCGCCACCCAGCTACCGAGGCCGGCCGCGGTCGCGGCCACCGCCCAGCTGATCAACCCGGCCTCGTTCAGGATGCCGCTGTACCAGGGCTGACCGCCCAGGTAGGAGGCGTCGAGGAAGAGCTGCCGCAGCGGCGCCCACTGCTGCGTCCCGGCGAGCACCAGCACCAGGCCCGCTGCGGTCCAGGTGCTCAGCAGGGGGGTGAGCAGGCGCAGTTGCCGCCGGACGCCGAACGGGGTACGCGATTCCGCCACCTGTTCCCATCGGCACCCGCCGGGTCGAGATGGAGCCCGGCGTGGACGGCGTCAGCAGGTGGTCGGACAGTAGATCGGGCGGTCGGTCAGTAGATGGTGTCGGCGACACGTTGGGGGTAGCTGCGGTCATAGTCCTCGCCGTCGAAGTCACCGGCGGTGATCTCGGCCATGACCGCGCCCACGGTGGGCAGTTCGTCCGGACGGCGGAAGGTGTCCGGATTCCACAGGTCCGAGCGGATCAGAGCCTTGGGGCACTGGGTGTAGACGCTCTGCACACTCACCTCGATCACCGAGGCCGGCAACGTGTCGCCCATGGCGAAGCCCGCGCACAGCGCAGGGTCTGTCCGCACCACCGCGTTTCCGTTCACCCGCAGGGTCGTGCCCAGCCCGGGCACCAGGAACAACAGCCCGACCCGGGGGTCGACCACGATGTTGCGCAACGAGTCCACCCGCTTGTTGCCCCGTCGGTCCGGGATCTGCAGGGTCTGCGGATCGACCACCCGGGCCAGCGGAGCCGGGTCGCCCCGCGGTGAGCAGTCCAGGCCCTCCGGGCCGGCGGTGGCCAGCAGAAGGAAGGGTGAGGACTCGATCCACCGCTGCTGCAACGGCGTGATCACGGGCGTCTCCTTGAGCCTCCCGCCCTCGGGGAAGGGCCCGTAGATCGCCTCCAGTGCCTCGAGGTCTCGCACCACGCCGTCCATCAGGTCACGCTACCCGGACGCCCCCACGCAGGTCGGTCGCAGGTGTGGTCCGAGGCCCATCTGCGACGTACGCTGGACGGGACGGCTGTGGCGGCGAGGGGGCTGCCTGTGCCGTCGGAGGTGGCCATGAACCTGACCGATCGGCTGCTCATCCGGCGCGCCGAATTCGTGCTCTGGCGGGCCTCGCGCCGGGCGCGCCGCCAACTGCGGCACGACCTCGGCCAGTACACGTCGCCCGCCGACCGCGCCGACCTGCTGGCCACCTTCGACCGCTACCCGGACGCCGCCACCCAGCCGATGCGCGACGTCCTGTCCCGCCAGGCCGCGGCGGCACAGGCTCGCTCTCGACAGCGACTCCGCCCCGGACTGCGCTGACCCCCCGCCGACCCCGCGCCGACCCAGGTCAGACAACCCGGTCATACTCCGCGGGTGGACATCCGCGACGCCCCACAGGGCCCCGATCGTGTACACCAGCGGAGCATGAGCAGGGTTTGGGGGGTGGTTCCGGCGGGGGCGGCGGCGTTGCGGCTGCGCGGGTGCACCTTCGACGCCGCGCAGCCGGCGGTGATGGCAATCCTCAACCGGACGCCGGACTCCTTCTTCGCCGGCAACCGGCACGACGACCTCGACTCGGCCAGACGGGCCCTGGAGGCGGCGGTGGCCGAGGGGGCCGACATCGTCGACATCGGTGGAGTGCGGGCCGGTCAGGAGGGCCCACCGGTCGGCGCCGCGGAGGAGATCGACCGGGTGCTGCCCTTCCTGCTGCACGCCCGCGCCACCTACCCCGAGCTCGTGCTGAGCCTGGACACCTGGCGCTCCGAGGTCGCCCTGGCGGCGGCGGAGGCCGGCCTCGACCTGGTCAACGACACCTGGGCGGGCCACGACCCCGAGCTGACCACGGTCGCCTCCCGGATCGGGGCCGGGATCGTGTGCTCGCACACCGGCGGCCTGCCCCCGCGCACCGACCCGGTCGAGGTCACCTACCCACCCGAGCCGCTCGGCGTCGTCCACGATGTGCTGACCACCCTGGCGGACGGCGCGGCGCGCGCCGTGGCAGCCGGCATCCCCGCGTCGCGGGTACTGGTCGACCCCACCCTCGACTTCGGCAAGACCACCGCACATTCGCTCACCGTGCTGCGCCGCACCGAGGACGTCGTCGCTCTCGGATTCCCTGTGCTGCAAGCCATCTCGCGCAAGGACTTCATCGGGGAGAGCCTCGGCCTGCCCGCCGACGAGCGGCTCGAGGGCAGTCTCGCGGCCACCGCTGTGGCCGCCTGGCTGGGCGTGTCCGTGTTCCGGACCCACGACGTGCGGGCCACCCGGCGGGTGCTGGACCTGGTGGCCGTCCTGCGCGCCGACCGCGCCCCCGCCCGGGCCGAACGGGGTCTTCCGACAGGCGGGATCGCCGTCCCAGATGGTGGACGCCTCGTTGACCCGCCCCCGTCGGCTACGTAAAGTCGCTGCACGCCCATCCAGAGCGGCCGAGAGACCTGGCTCGTCGACGCCGCAGCAACCACCCGATGACGGGACGGTGCTACCGCCAGGAGCGATGGAGGACACCGTGTACCGGAAGCCCGAGCGCCGACCGCAGCCGACCGTCCTGATCCGGCGGCACCACGTCGACCTGCTGCGCACCGCCAGCGCCACCTGTCAGGGCTGAGCGCACTCCTTCGCCCTGCTCCTCCCCAGCTAGTCGCGCCGCACCGGCGCAGAGTGGACGTCCCACGTGAGCACGCCCGTGACCACCCGCAGCAGTGCCCGCCCCTCCCGCCCCGAGGGCCAGTGGGCCCTCGGTTTCACCGAGCCGCTGAACGCCAACGAGGTGTTCAAGGCCGAGGACAACGGCCTCAACGTGCGGCAACGGGTGGAGGAGGTCTACGCCCGGCAGGGCTTCTCCTCGATCGACCCGAGCGACCTGCGCGGGCGGCTGCGCTGGTGGGGGCTCTACACCCAGCGCCGGCCCGGCATCGACGGCGGCCGCACCGCCACCCTGGAACCGCACGAGCTGGACGACGAGTACTTCATGCTCCGGGTGCGGATCGACGGCGGCGCCGTGAACATGGCCCAGCTGCGGGTGCTGGCCGAGATCTCCACCCGTTACGCCCGCGGCACCGCCGACCTGACCGACCGGCAGAACGTGCAGTTCCACTGGATCCGGATCGAGGACGTGCCGGCCATCTGGGCCGCCCTGGACGCGGTCGGCCTGCAGACCACCGAGGCCTGCGGCGACACGCCCCGGGTGATCCTCGGGTCACCCCTGGCCGGGGTCGCCGAGGACGAGATCATCGACGGCACGCCCGCCATCGCGGAGATCACCCGCCGCTTCATCGGCGACCCGGAGCTGTCCAACCTGCCTCGCAAGTTCAAGACCGCCATCTCCGGCAGCCCACACCAGGACGTCACGCACGAGATCCAGGACGTGGCCTTCGTCGGTGTCGTGCACCCCGAGCACGGCCCGGGCTTCGACGTCTGGGTCGGCGGTGGCCTGTCCACGGCGCCGATGCTGGCACAGCGCCTGGGCGCCTGGGTTCCGCTGGAGGAGGTGGCCGACGTCTGGCACGGCGTCATCCGGGTCTTCCGTGACTACGGCTACCGCCGGCTGCGCAACCGCGCCCGGCTGAAGTACCTGGTGGCCGACTGGGGCGCGGAGCGGTTCCGCGAGGTGCTCGAGCGCGACTACCTGGGCCAGCCGCTGCTCGACGGGCCGCCTCCGTCGCCGCCGCCGCGTGGGCGGCGCGACCACGTGGGCGTGCACTCCCAGGGCCGGGGCCGGTTCGCCGTCGGCCTGGCTCCCGCGGTGGGGCGGCTGAACGGAGCCACCCTGGCCACCCTGGCGGACGCCGTGGCGCGGGCGGGCTCGGACCGGGTGCGGTTCACCGTCGAGCAGAAGCTGGTGGTGCTGGACGTGTCCGCGCCGGCTGTCGCCGACCTGGTCGACACCCTGGACGCCGTCGGCCTGCAGGCGCGCACCTCGACCTTCCGGCGGGGAACCATGGCCTGCACCGGGATCGAGTACTGCAAGCTGGCCATCGTCGAGACCAAGGCCACGGCGATCGCGCTGATCGCGGAGCTGGAGCGCCGCTTCGACGATGTGCCGGAGCTGTTCGCACCGGATGCGCCGGCCGTGTCCATCAACATCAACGGCTGCCCGAACGCCTGCGCCAGAACGCAACTGGCCGACATCGGGTTGAAGGGCATCCAGGTGCCGAACCCGGCCGACCCGGCCGGGCCGACCGTGGAGGGCTTCCAGATCCACCTCGGCGGAGGCCTCGGGCTGAGCGCCGGCTCGGGGTTCGGGCGCAAGCTGCGCGGGCTGAAGACCACCAGCGCCGACCTGCCCGACTACGTCGAGCGGGTGGTCCGGCGCTGGCTCGAGCAGCGCCACGACGGCGAGCCCTTCGCCGACTGGGTGGTCCGCGCCGACGAGGCCGACCTGTCATGACCGGGGCCACGAACTCGCGGGCGCCGGTGAACGTCTGCCCCTACTGCGGCGAGGAGGACCTGCGCCCGCAGGAGTCCGGCGGCTGGCACTGCCGGGCCTGCCTGCGGCTGTTCTCGGTCACCTTCCACGGCCTGCAGCGCACGCCGGCCCAGCCCGAGGGGGTGCGATCGTGAACCCCCAGGACGTCGAGACCGCCCTCGCCGCGGATCCGGTGGCCTTCGCCAAGCAGGCCGACCAGTTGCTCGAGGGCGCCGACCCGCTGACCGTGCTGGCCTGGGCCGGACGGGTCTTCGGCCGCGGCCTGGCAGTGACCGCCGCGATGGGCGACACCGTGCTCGCGCACCTGGCCTCGCGCGCCGTCCCCGGGGTGCACGTGCTCTTCGTCGACACCGGGTACCACTTCGGAGAGACCCTGGGTACCGCGGACGCCGTCCAGGCCGCCTACCCGGTGCGCCTGATCACGGTTCGGCCCACCGAGACCGTGGTGGCGCACGAGAAGGCCCGCGGCCGCCTGCATGCGAGCGACCCCGACGCGTGCTGCGCCCTGCGCAAGGTCGCCCCGCTGGACGGCGCGCTGCGCGGCTACCGGGCCTGGGCGACCGGGCTGCGTCGCACGGACTCGCCGTCCCGGTCGATGACCCCCACCGTGCAGTGGGACGCCCGGCGCCACCTGCTCAAGCTGGCGCCGATCGCCGCCTGGACCGAGGACGACCTCGACCGCTACCTGGCCGAGTTCCCCGACCTGATCGGCAATCCGCTGCTCCAGATGGGGTACCCCTCGATCGGCTGCTGGCCGTGCACCCAACCGGTGGCCGAGGGCGAGGACGCCCGCGCCGGGCGGTGGGCCGGCCGGGCCAAGACCGAGTGCGGCATCCACTACCAGATCTGAACGAGCCGCCCGGCGGGGCTCCCGGGACGCCCACGCCGCCCACGCCGCGACGCCGCCCACGCCGCGACGATGGAGATCACGATGCGTGGAAATGGCTGGGATGGCAGCCGGATTTCTTCATCGTGATCTCCATCGTCGCCGCGATGGCCCCGGCAGGCGGGGCCGGGGGGGTGCACGGGGGGACGAGCGGAGTTGCCATCCGCGCCGCAGCGACGGGTACCGTCGGATACCGTCGCAGCTGTCCGGGGGGACGCGGTGTCGCCACCTCCGACGAGGAGACGAGGAATGCCCGAGTCCGCCCCATCATCGCCCGGCCCCTCCGACGGCGAGTCGGTCGAGATCGACCTGCGCGACGAGGATCTCGTCGACATGCCGACCGCGCCCATGCCCACGATCGAGATCGAGGCCGCACTCCCCCCGGCCCGCCGGGCCCCCACCAGCCGACCCGCGCCCCCGCCGGTGCAGGACCCGCCCAGCGCGGCTGACCTGATCGCCGGTCTGGTCCGTGACACCCGGCTGATCCCCGCCCCGCAGCCGTCCACTCCACCGCAGGCTGCACCGCAGCAGGCCGCACCGCAGCAAGCCGGACCGCAGCAAGCCGGACCGCAGCCAGCCGGACCGCAGCCAGCCGAGCCGCTGACCCCGCCACCACCGCAGCAGCAGCAGCAGCAGCATACCCACCGCCGCCGCAGTACCCGCCGGCCCTGGCCGTGGAGGTCCAGGCCAAGCCCTACCCCGAGCCGGGAGCCGAGCGCAGTCCCCTGATCCTGGTCGGCGCGGGAGTCGGGCTCGGCCTGCTGCTGCTCGTGCTCGGTCTGCTCGCGATGAACCTGCGCGGTGGCGAGGACGACCCGCAGACCGCCCAGGCGCCCACCGGCACCCCGAGCACCGTGTCGGCAGGCACGATCTCCGCCACCGCCTCGAGCACCCAGGACCCCGAGGGCGGCATCACCTACAGCGCCGAGAACACCCTCGACGGCCGGCCGGAGACGGCGTGGAACAGCGACGGCCGGGCCGACGGCAAGGGCCCGGGCATGGTGCTCACCTACCGGTTCGCCGACCCGGTCGACCTGACCACGGTGACCGTCCTCAACGGCTACCAGAAGGCCACCCAGAGCGCCGGCAAGCCGGCCGTCGACCTGTTCACCCAGAACGGGCGGGTGCACACCGTGCGGGTGACCACCGACACCGGCAGCTGGACCTGGGACCTGGCCGACGACAAGGCGCCGCAGACCCTGACCAAGGCCTTCGGACGCACCTCCAGCGTGCGGCTCGAGGTGGTCTCGGTCTACCCGGGAACCAAGTACCTCGACCTGGCCGTCTCCGAGGTCTCCTTCGGCGCGATCGGCTGACCGACGGCGCCGCACGCTGCACGCTGCACCGCGCTAGGTGGCGCGGACCACGACGACCAGCCCGGCCAGCACCAGGATCGCCCCCGGCAGCACGGCGATCGGCGGCACCTGACCCAGCCAGGCGAAGGCCACCAGCGCCGCCCCCGGCACCTCGAGCAGGATCGCCAACGACACGGGCGTGGCCCCCAACGTGGGCAGCGCCTGGTTGAAGCAGGTGTGCCCGAGCAGCTGCGCCGCCACGGTGAGGGCCACCAGCCACCCCCAGACGGACGGCGGGTACCCGGTCAACGGCACGCCGGCCACGGCGCAGACCAGCCCGAGCACCAGGGCGCACACGGTGTAGGCGAGCAGCGTGTAGACCGGCGTGGACGCCGTCCGCCGCACGTGTTCGCCGACCACGGTGTACCCGGCGCCCGCGATGCCCCCGCCGAGGGCGAGCAGGTCGCCGAGCAGTGCCCGGCTCGAGCCGGTGGCATCCACCCCGGTGATCACCAGGACGCCGACCAGCGCCAGGCCGACCCCGGCCATCACCCCACGGCGGGGCCGGCGGCCGGCCAGGGCATGCAGCGCCACGGTCCACAGCGGGGCGGTGGCCACCAGCGCCGTGGACACCGTGACACTGGTCAGCCGCAGGCTCGGGATCCACAGCCCGAAGTGGACGGCGAGCAGCACGCCGGCGAACACACCGGCCCGCCAGGTGGCGCCGTCCAGGGCGCGCCATTCCGCAGGCCGCGACAGTGCCAGCGGCGCCGTCGCCGCCGAGCCGAAGGCGTTGCGCCAGAAGGCCACCGCCAGTGCCGGAGCGGCGATCGCAGTGACCATCGGCCCGGACAGACTGACCCCGGCGACTCCGATCCCGACCAGGAACCAGGCCCGGCGCGCTGACGTCACCCCCGCACTGTGGCACGCTGCACGGGTGAGCCGGGTGGAGACCCTCGTCAGCTTCTTCGGTGACCGCCGCCCCGATCCCGGGCCGGCCGTCCCGGCGCGTCCCGATGTCACCCCGCGGCAGCGGGCCCTGATCGCGGAGGCCTGCTCCAAGAGCGGGGTGGTCTGGGTGCGTCCGCTCGAGGACGCCCGCAAGCATCTGGCCTGGCAGGTCTGGCACGCCGACGCCGTCCACCTGGTCTATGGGGTGGGCGAGCAGATGCTGCCGCTGCTCTCCGGCCACGCCGAGGTCACCGTCCCCAGCAAGGAGAACCACTCGGCCCTGGTGGTGTTCCTGGCCTCTGCCCAGGTGCTGGCACCGCACTCCCCGCCGTGGGAAGTGGCTGTGACGGCGCTGAGCGCGGCCCGGCTGAACGCGCATGAGCCGGAGGGCCAGCGCGAGCGGTGGGCGTCCGGCTGCCTGGTCAGCCGGCTGGAGCCGGTGCACGTCCTGGCGATCGGCGCCGGCCAGCGGGGCGCAGCCGACCAGGCAGAGCCCCCGGCGGGCAACCCCGGCACCACCACCGTGCGCCGTCCGTGGCATCTGGGCGGGCGCCGCCGCCGCACCCCCTGAGCTGCCGATGCCAGACGTGACGTCGTCCTCGCGGGTGTTCGTGGCCCGGTTGGCGGGCCTGGCGGTGTTCGACCCGCTCGGAGACCAGGTGGGCCGGATCCGCGATGTGGTCGTGGTCTTCGGCGCCAGCGGGAAGCACCCGCGTGCGGTCGGGCTCGTGGTCGAGGTGCCGGGACGGCGCCGGGTGTTCCTGCCGATGACCCGGGTGACCAGCATGGACGCCGGCCAGGTGATCACCACCGGGCTGGTCAACCTGCGCCGGTTCGAGCAGCGGGCCACCGAGACACTGGTGATCGCCGAGATGCTCGACCGGGTCGTGCAGCTGCGCGACGGCGAAGCCGAGGTGACCATCGAGGACGTCGCGATCGCGCCCACCCGCAGCCGACAGTGGCGGATCGGCAAGGTCTTCGTGCGGGCCGGCCGGCCCTCCACCCTGCGCCGGCTGCGCCGACGCGGTCAGACCCGCCTGGTCGACGTCGAGGACCTGGTCGACCTCGGACCGGCCGAACGCGCCCACCAGGGCGCGGTCTCGTTGCTGGCCACCCTGGAGGATCTCAAGCCGGCCGACCTGGCCGACGTGGTCCACGAACTGCCGCCCCGGCGTCGGCTGGAGGTGGCCGCCGCGCTGGACATCGAACGGCTGGCCGACCTACTCGAACAGCTGCCCGAGGACGACCAGGTGGAGATCGTCAGTGCCCTGAGCGACGATCGTGCGGTCGAGGTGCTCGAGGCGATGCAGCCGGACGACGCCGCCGACCTGCTCTCCGAGCTCACCGACGACCTGGCCGAGAAGCTGCTCGCGCTGATGGACCCCGGTGAGGCGGAGGGCATGCGCCGGCTGCTCGCCTACGACGAGAACACGGCCGGCGGCATGATGACCACCGAGCCGGTGATCCTGCCGCCCGATGCCTCCGTCGCCGAGGCGCTGGCCCACGTGCGCCGGGCCGAGCTCTCCCCCGCGCTGGCGATCGCGGTGTTCGTCTGCCGCCCGCCGCTGGAGACCCCGACCGGGCGCTACCTGGGCCTGGCACACCTGCAGCGGATGCTGCGCGAACCCCCGCACACCGCGGTGGGGACGATCCTGGACAAGGACGTTGAACCGCTCGACCCCTCCGACCCGCTCGAGGCGATCACCCGGCACCTGGCCACCTACGACCTGGTCGCTGCCCCCGTGATCGACGACACGGGAAGCCTGCTCGGGGTGGTCAGCGTGGACGACGTGCTCGATCACCTGTTGCCCGAGGACTGGCGCGATCACGATGGCTGAGCCGGCGAGCGGACGCCGACGCACCGGCCTGGACGTGCCGATGGAGAGCCGCCGCGCCCTGCCGACCCCCCAGGTGGACCCGGAGGTGTTCGGCCGCTGGTCGGAGCGATTCGCCCGATTCATGGGCACCGCCCGGTTCATCGTGGCGATGACGGTGTTCGTGGCGGCGTGGCTGATCTGGAACACCTGGGGCCCCGAGCAGTGGCAGTTCGACCCGCGCACCCTGAACTACACCCTGCTCACGCTCATCCTCAGCATGCAGGCCTCCTACGCGGCGCCGCTCATCCTGCTCGCCCAGAACCGGCAGGCCGACCGGGACAGGGTGTCCTTCGAGCAGGACCGCCAGCGCGCCGAGCGTGCGCTGGCGGACACCGAGTACCTGGCCCGGGAGGTCGCCGCGCTGCGGATCGCCCTGCGCGACATGGCCACCCGTGACTTCGTCCGCTCCGAGCTGCGCGACCTGCTGGCCGAGGTGACCGAGCTCAGCCGCCCGGGCGGGCCTGTCGACGGGGCCGGTCCAGGGAAGACCACCCGTCCGGGTCAACCCAGGGCCTAGTGCTGCCGAGAGATCAGGGGTGACCTCCGACCAGACTCCCCTGTCCGGCCTGGCCAGCCGGCGACGGCTCGGTGATGTGCTGGTGGACTCCGGTCTGCTCACCCCCGAGCAGCTCGATCTCGCCCTGGAGAGCCAGCGCTCGGCGACTGGCGAGCGTCGTCGCCTCGGACAGGTGGTGGCCGACCTCGGTCTGGCCTCCGAGAAGGACGTCGCCGAGTGCCTGGCGAACCTGCTCGGGCTGAAGATGGTCGACCTGTCCCGTACCGTTCCGGCGCCGGACGCCGTCCGCATGCTGCCGCGGCAGATCGCCGAACGCACCCGGGTGCTGGTGCTCGACCGCAACGCCACCGGACTGGTCGTGGCCGCCGCCGACCCGACCAACGTGCTGGCCCTGGACGACGTGCGGCTGCACACCCGCTCCTCGGAACTGACCGTGCTGGTGGCCACCGAGTCCCAGATCCGCGACCAGATCAACCGCGCATGGGCGCTCGGCCAGGACAGCGCCCAGGTGGCGGCGCTGGTCGAGGAGGAGGGCGAGGACGACGCCGGGGGCGACAGTGGCAGCGCCTCGGTCGACGACGACGCACCGATCGTGAAGCTGGTCAACCAGGTGCTCGCGGACGCCGTCCGGATGCGCGCCTCGGACATCCACATCGAGGTGCAGCGGGACGCCCTGCGGGTGCGGTACCGGGTGGACGGCCTGCTGCGCGACATGATGAACGCGCCGAAGCGGATCGCCACCTCCGTGATCAGCCGAATCAAGATCATCTCTGGTCTGGACATCGCCGAGCGCCGGGTCCCGCAGGACGGCCGGACCCGGTTCGTGGTGGAGGGCAACGCGATCGACGCCCGCATCTCGACCCTGCCCAGCCTGCACGGCGAGAAGGTCGTGATCCGCCTGCTCTCCCGGGGTGATGCCATCCCCAGACTGTCCGGCCTGGGGTTCGAGGCCAAGCAGCTGCAACGGTTCCAGGCCTCGCTGGCGGTGCCGCAGGGGCTGGTGCTGATCACCGGGCCGACCGGGTCGGGCAAGACCAACACGCTGTACTCGGCGATCGCCGAGATCCGCTCGCCGGAGAAGAACATCGTGACCCTGGAGGACCCGATCGAGGTCCAGCTGCCGGGGATCACCCAGGTCGGGGTGAACGTCAAGGCCGGGATGACGTTCGCGGCCGGCCTGCGGTCCATCCTGCGCCAGGACCCCGACATCATCCTGGTCGGCGAGGTCCGCGACCACGAGACGGCCGAGCTGGCGATCAAGGCGGCGATGACCGGCCACCTGGTGCTGACCACCCTGCACACCAACTCGGCGGTGGCTGCGCTGACCCGGCTCGTCGACATGGGCGTCGAACCGTTCATGGTCGCCTCCTCGCTGACCTGTGCGATCGCCCAGCGGCTGGTGCGCAAGCCCTGCGATTCCTGCCTGGAGCCCTACACGCCCGACGAGCTCACCCTGGCGATGCTCGGCCTGACCCGTACCGACCTGGCCGGATCCCGGCCGATGCGCGGTTCCGGCTGCCCCGAGTGTGGTGATACCGGCTACCGGGGCCGGACGGCGGTCTACGAGGTGCTCGAGGTCGACGCCGCGATGCGCCAGGTGCTGCTCACGGACGCGAGCGAGCAGGCGATCGCCGCCCAGGCCCGCTCGGCCGGCATGGCGACGCTGCGCGCGGCCGCGCTGGACAAGGCGATGAAGGGTCAGACCACCTTCGAGGAAGCGGTCCGGGTGACCCACTCCGACCACTCCGGCGGGTCGGCCTGCCCGGCCTGCGAGCGGCCGGTGGAGACCGGCATGGTGGTCTGCCCGTGGTGCGCGGTGCACCTGGACCGCGGCCACTGCCGCAACTGCGCCAAGCAGCTCGACCCGGACTGGAAGATCTGCCCATGGTGCCGCACCCTCGCCCAGGATGCCCCGACGTCCCCGCGCCCGCCGTCCCAGCAGCAGCCGGCCCAGCAGCCGGGTCAGGCGCGCACTGCGGCCCCCACGGTCGCGCAGCAGCGCCCGGCCACCGGTCAGCCGGCGGGGCAGCCGGCGGGTCAGCCGGTGCAGCGGCCCGCCCAACAGCCGCCTGCGCAGCGCGCACCCCAGGCGCAACCGGCTTTCCCTTCGGCTGCCGCACCTGGTCAGCACACCGCCCCCGCCCACCGCCCCCAGCAGCCCGCGCAGCAGCCGGGTCAGCAGCCGGCCCAGCGCCAACCCGCGCAACGCCCCCCAGCGGCGCCTGCGCCCACCGCTGCGCCGGCCCCGGCCTCCGCGGCCCCGGCCCCGGCCTCCGCGACGGCGTCACCTCCGGCCCCCCGCAGCTCCCCCGAAGCCGCCCCGCGCCGGCCCGTCGGGCCCACGTGATCGCGGCCAGATCGCGATTCTCCCCCACCTCCCGGAGGGAACACTGCGATCTCACGGTGATCACCACTCAAGGCCGGGCGGCCCGGGGCGCCGTCGGGGTTCCACGGCGCTTACGATCGGGGGCATGTCCACTGTTTCCCTCGATGCCGTCAACGCCGCACTGGCCACCGTCAACGACCCAGAGATCCACAAACCGATCACCGAGCTCGAGATGGTCCGCTCGGTGGTGATCGACGGCGGGACCGTCACCGTCGACGTCCTGCTCACCGTGCCGGGCTGTCCGATGAAGGACCGGATCATCCGGGACGTCACCGCCGCCGTGGGCGCGGTGCCCGGCGTGGACGACGTCCGCGTGCAGCTCGGGGTGATGACCGACGAGCAGCGCCAGGCGCTGAAGACCCGGCTGCGCGGCGGCGCAGAGAACGGCCGCGACATCGTGTTCAACCGCCCTGGCTCCACCACCCGCATCTACGCGGTGGCCTCGGGCAAGGGCGGGGTCGGAAAGTCGACCCTCACCGTCAACCTGGCTGCGGCCCTGGCCGCCGAGGGCCTCTCGGTGGGCGTGCTCGACGCCGACGTCTACGGCTTCTCCGTGCCCCGGATGCTCGGCGTGACGGGCCAGCCGACCAAGGTCGACGACATGATCATGCCGCCGACGTCGCACGGCGTGAAGGTGATCTCGATCGGCATGTTCGTGCCCGGCAACCAGCCGGTGATCTGGCGCGGGCCGATGCTGCACCGGGCGCTGGAGCAGTTCCTCGCCGACGTCTACTGGGGCGAGCTCGACGTGCTGCTGCTCGACCTGCCTCCGGGCACCGGCGACGTCGCCATCTCCACCGCGCAACTGCTGCCCTCGGCCGAGCTGATCGTGGTGACCACCCCGCAGACCGCGGCCGCCGAGGTGGCCGAGCGAGCAGGAGCCATCGCTCTGCAGACCAAGCAGCAGATCGTCGGCGTCGTCGAGAACATGTCCTGGCTGGAGCTGCCGGACGGCACCCGGATGGACGTGTTCGGCTCCGGCGGCGGTCAGGTGGTCGCCGATTCGCTGAGCACCTCGGTCGGGGCGCCGGTGCCGCTGCTGGGCCAGGTACCGATCGACGTCGCACTGCGCACCGGCGGGGACGAAGGCATCCCGGTGGTGATCTCCGCTCCGGCCTCCCCCGCCGCCGAGGCACTTCGCACGGTGGCCAGCACCCTCGCCGCGCGGGGGCGCACCCTGGTCGGGCGTTCCCTGGGCCTGAGCCCCGCCGGCCGCTGAGCGACCCGACAGGTCAGGTGGCGTCCGGGTCGAACCGGGGGCCGGGCGCTGCAGGCTCCTCGGCGTCCTCGGCCGGATGCCGTTCGCCGGCAGGAGCCCTGCTCGGTCGGTCCGGTGCGGCCGGGGTGCTGTTCAGGCCGAGTGGGTCGTCGGGGTCGAAGGTGTCGGCGAGCGCCTCACGCACGATCCGACGTGGGTCGTACTGACGCGGGTCGAGCTTGCGCCAGTCGACCTCGTCGAACTCCGGTCCGAGCTCGGCACGCACCTGCTCGCTCGCGCCCTGCGCCATCCGACGCAGCTCACGCACCAGCCGGGCCAACTGCTGGGTGTACTGCGGCAGCCGCTCGGGGCCCAGCACGATGGCCGCCACCGCCAGCAGCACGATGAACTCGGGTGCACTGATGCCGAACACCAGCGAACCCTAGCTGCTCGGGGCGGCGGCGAGCTTGACCGAGAGGGTCAATTCCTTCCCACCGCGGCGCACGGTGAGTTTTACCACGTCACCCACGGCCCTGGATCGTACGGCCACCACCAGCTCCACCGGGGTGATCACCGGGCGTCCGTCGATGGCCACGATGATGTCCCCGGCCTTGATCCCGGCCCGGTCGGCGGGACCGCCGGGCGTCACGGGCTCTCCGGTGACGGCCTGATCCGTGACCTTGACCCCTTCACCGGTGTAGCGCTCGTCGAGCTGGACCCCGATCACGGGATGCTCGGCGACACCCTTGGTGATCAGCAGCTCGGCGGTGCGCTTGGCCTGGTTGGAGGGGATGGCGAAACCGAGGCCGATGTTTCCCGAACTACTCGTGCCGTTCGCCCCGGGTGAGCGGGCGATCGCCGAGTTCACCCCGATCACCTGCCCTCTGGCATCGACCAGAGGACCGCCGGAGTTGCCGGGGTTGATCGCGGCGTCGGTCTGGATGGCGTTCAGGTACGAGTCGTTCCCGGTGCCGTCACCGGCACTGACCGGTCGGTTCTTGGCGCTGACGATGCCTGTGGTCACCGTGCCCTGGAGCCCGAGCGGAGCCCCGATCGCGATCACCAGGTCGCCCACCACGACCTCCTCGGAGTTGCCCAGGACGAGCGGGGGCCGGGAGCCGACGTCCGCCTTGATCACGGCCAGGTCGTAGGAGACGTCCTTGCCGACCAGGGTCGCCGGCTTCTGGGTGCCGTCGTCGAAGACCACGATGATCGTCGGGTCGTCGGTCGCCGAGACGACGTGGTTGTTGGTGAGGATGTGGCCCTCGTCGTCGATCACGAAGCCGGAACCGGTGCCCTCACCGTCGGCGCCCTTGACCTCGATCTGGACGACGCTGGGCAGCACCCGGGCGGCGATCTCGGCCACGCTGCCGGCGGACCGGGTGATCGTGGGCACCGACGGAACGGACGCGGCCGAGGGCGACGACCCGGTCGGTAGAGCACCCGAGGTGACCACGCGATCGGCGTCTCCCCGGTCCATCAGCCAGTAGCCGGAGATCCCGCCGAGGAGCCCGGCGACCAGCGCCGCGCTGGTCGCCATCGCGAGCATCGCGCCCATCCCCCGGCGGCCCGCCGAGGTGGCCGGCTGGTCGGCCGGGAACGGGGCGGAGGAGTACCCCGGCGGGGGCGGCAGCTGGGCGGGCGGGATCGGCAGCGGTGGCGGGACCGCGCCGTCCGGCGGCAGCGCCGCGGCATCCTGCGGCAGCGGCAGGGTGGGGTTCTGCTCCGGCGCCGACCAGGCTGGCTGGAACAGACCCGGCGGCGGAGGCGCAAGGGGAGGCGGCACGGGTGGCTGGGCCTGGGGCAACGGCGTGGTCGGGCCGTCACTGGTGCTCGCGGCGGGCGTGGCCCACCCCTCGCCCGGCTGGTGCGTCATGGCGAAGCCGCTTTCGTCGTCCGTCGGGGTCAGCGGCCGGGAGTGTTCTGGGGGAGCCGCCAGCCGGGCAGAAGCGTGAGGATCGGTAGCCCACTCATAGTTACCACATGACGGGCCGCCACCAGATTGGCGCTCGGCGTGATCGCCGTGTTCGCGGTCGGTGACGCGAGGCTCAAGGCGAACACGCCGGCACCGAGCACTCCGAACGAACCGGCCATCGCCGCGGCAAGCCGGGCCCTGCCGGGGCGGCGGCTCAGCCGACCCGAAGACCGGGATCCCGGACGCAGCGCCGGGCCGGACCTGCTCGGGCGACGGGACCCTGACGGGCCGGAATCGAGGGCGCGGGCTCCGGCGTCGCGCGCCACATCGGAGACGACCGCCTCCTGCGCCACACGGGGGGCACCGCCGACGGCGAGCAGTCGGCCGACCAGGTCGGCGGAGACCGCAGGCACCTCCAGAGCGCTCAGCCGAGCCTTGGTCAGGCGCTCCGCCTCGACCATCTCCCGGCAGGCCAGGCAGCGGGCCAGGTGCGCGTGCGCCTCCTCACTCGCCTGCGGCCCGAGCCGCCCGTCGACAAGTTCGCTGATCCGCTCGGCGAGGTGGCTCACGGCTGCACCTGCCCGGTGGTGGTGAACACGACAGGGCCCAGCGGCGTCGCCTTGGGCGTGGCCGCATCGCTCTGCGAGCGCGGTCGGTCCGGACGCCGATGGGCCAGGGCCTGACGCAGCTGCGCCCGGCCGCGGTGGATCCTCGAGCGCACGGTGCCGAGCTTGATGTTCAAGGTGTCCGCGATCTCCTCGTACGACAGGCCTTCGATGTCACACAGCACCACAGCGGCCCGGAACTCCGGCGGCAGGGTGTCGAGCGCAGCCTGGACGTCGTGGTCGAGGTTGTTGAACTCCCACATCCGTTCCGGACCGACGTCGGTGCCGGGCATCCGATCGCCGGCGTCCTCGGGCAGGGCGTCGAACCGGATCCGCGCCTTGCGGCGGACCTGGTCCAGGAAGAGGTTCGTGGTGATCCGGTGCAGCCAACCCTCGAAGGTGCCCGGGGTGTAGGAGGACAGCGACCGGAAGACCCGGACGAAGACCTCCTGGGTGAGATCCTCGGCGTCGTGCCGGTTGCCGGTCAGCCGGTAGGCGAGGCGGAACACCCGGGCCGAGTGCTGGGTGACCACCTCTTCCCAGGTGGGCGGGGTCCAGGCCGGAGCCGCGTCGGTCGGGGCAGACACCTCGAGCGGTGCCGCCTCACTACCGGCGTCGTGCGTCACGGCTGTCCTCTCCCGGTGTGCCCGCGGCGCAGTCCACACGCGCGCCCCCGTCAGCGTCAGAGGCATCGCATAGCCCGACACCGACTCCTCCTATCCTCGCCCACGTGACACGGTCCTGCCCAGCCAACGGGGCGGACGCCACGTCGGTTCCCGGCACGGCACGGCCCACGGCGAGCCGTGGGCGAACTAGTCTGATCCCCACCACCCACCGGTGAACGCCCGCCGGAGGCCACAGCCGAAGGAGACCGCCATCAGCGCCCCCAGCCCAGCGACCTGGGCCTACACCGAGAACTTCGTGCCCGAGGACGACGTGGTCGACCGGGCCCGGGCTCGCGCGCGCGAGCTCGGCTGCGAAGCGGTGACCCCGGGCGCCGGCGCCGTCCTCGGACTCCTGGCCACTGCCCTGCAGGCGAGGGCGGTGGTCGAGGTGGGCACCGGTGCCGGCGTCTCGGGCATCTACCTGTTGCGGGGCATGCCGGCGGACGGCGTGCTGACCACGATCGACGTCGAGGTGGAGAACCAGCGGGCCGCGCGGGAGGCCTTCGCCGAGGTGGGTGCCCGGGCGAACCGGGCCCGGGTGATCTCCGGGCGGGCCGCAGACGTGCTGCCCCGGCTCGCCGACGGCGCCTACGACCTGGTGCTGATCGACGCCGAACCGCAGCAGTGCGAGGCCTACGTCGAGCAGGGTCTGCGGCTGCTGCGCCCGGGTGGGGTGCTCGCGGTGAACTCTGCGCTGTGGCACGGCCGGGTGGCCGACCCGGCACAGCGCGATGCGGCCACCACATCGATGCGCGAGGCCGCCAAGCGGCTGCGGGACGACGACCGCATGGTGGCGGCGCTACTGCCGGTGGGCGGCGGGCTGCTGGTCGCCGCGATGCCGGCGAACGGTTCGGGGGTCACGGGGGTTGTGAGGTGAGAACCCACTGACACCCTGGTCCCCGGACTCTCCCGAGCCCGAGCCGTACACCACCCAGCCGCTGCCGGTGCAGGCCGGGTCACCGAGGCCGCCGCGGCGGTTGCTGCGTGGCGCTGAGCAACTGGCCCATCTGGTGGGCGCCCGACTACTGGTCGGGATCACCTTCCGCGACCCGGCCGGCACCGTGGTGCGCGCCGAGCAGTTCTGCGGCCGGGTGATCGAGGTCGGCGACGGTGTGGTGGTGGTCGAGCGCGGCGCCGACCAGGCCGTGCTGCCTGCGGACGCCGGTGCCTACGAGACTGCCCAGCCGGGCCGGTACGTGCTGCAGAGCTCGGGCCAGACCGTGGTCGACCCCGACTACCTCACCGTGTGGGACGTCCAGGTTCCGAGCTGATCAGGCTGATCAGAGGGTGGCGGTCAGGCGCCCGGCCCCTGCCCGGCGCCGAAACCGGACCCGCCCTCGGCCACCGCGACCACCTCGAACGGGGCGATGAACAGCGGCGGGGCCCCGATCATCCTGCTCACCGGAGCAGTGGGCGCGGCCTCGGCGAACGAGGCGGCGAAACCGTCCCGGGCAGCGGCAGAGCCGAACACGTAGGTGCCCTCGAACCACTCCCCCGGCACCATCCGCCAGGTCTTGAACCGCAGACCCGCCAGCCCGGTGAACCGGGCCAGCGACGGCCCCACCACGTAGTCCCGCAACTCCTGGGTGATCGTCTCCGGAGCGGACTCCAACGACCAGCGCACCGACAGCCCGTACATCGACATGGGCCTCAGCGTAGGGACTCCAGCCAGCGCAGCAGCACCCGGGCTCCGTATCCGGTCGGCCCCTTGGCCACCTCGTGCTCAGCCGAGTCCGCCCGGGCCGGCCCGGCGATGTCCAGGTGAGCCCACCGCCGTCCGCCGGCGAAGGTGCGCAGGAACAGAGCCGCGGTGATCGCCCCGCCGCCGATTCCTGCGTCCAGCGGCACATGCCGCAGGTCGGCCACCGTCGACCGAAGCGCCGGGGTGTAGTCCTCGGTGAGCGGCATCCGCCAGATCCGCTCGCCGCTGGCCGCCGAGGCTGCCGCCAGAGCCCGGGCGAGAGCGTCGTCGGCGGTGAACAGGGCCGCGTGCCGCTTGCCCAGGCCGAGCGTCGCCGCCCCGGTGAGGGTGGCGACGTCGATCAGCAGGTCGGGGTCCAGCCGGGCGTCGGCGTAGGCGAGGGCATCGGCGAGCACGATCCGGCCCTCAGCGTCGGTGTTGGCGATCTCGACCGTGCGCCCGCCGTAGACCCGCACCACGTCGCTAGGTCGATAGGCGTCGGCGCCGATCGAGTTCTCGGCGAGCGGCAGCAACCCGGTGACCGGACGGCGCACGCCTGCGGCGCGACACGCGGCAAGCACGCTCAGCACTGCTGCCGCGCCGGACATGTCGGTCTTCATCGGCACCATCGAGGCGCGTGGCTTGAGCGAGATGCCGCCGGTGTCGAAGGTGATCCCCTTGCCGACCAGCACCACCCGCCCGCCGGCGGCGCGGGCGAGGCCAGGCGGGCGGTGGTCGAGCCGGACCAGGGCCGGCGGCGAGGCCGACGCCCCGCCCACCGCGAGCAGGCCGCCGAAGCCCTCAGCAGCCAGCTGAGCGGCGTCCCAGACCTGGACCCGCAGCCCGGCGGCCTCGGCGGCCGCCCGGGCCTGGTCGACCATCCAGCCCGGGGTCTTCACCGACGACGGCGTGGCGGCCAGGTCGCGGGCCGCGATCGTGGCCCGCGCGTGCAGCTCGCCCGCCGCCAGCGCCCCTACCGGCAGCCGACCGAGCAGTGTGATCCGCTCCACCGGTGTCGCGTCGTCCCGGCGCCGGGTCCCGGTCGCGGGCGGGGCGTAGCCGCCGAGCAGCAGCCCCTCGGCCAGCGCCCGCACGGCCTCCACCGGCCGGCGGTCTCCCAGCGAGGTGGCCAGGGCGGCCCGGCCCCTGGCGGCCCTGGCCACGGCGGCCCCGGCCCGGCGCAGGTCCTCGGGGCGACCGGCACCCACGCCGGCCAGCAGCCATCGGCCGGGAAGGCCCGGCCGGCCGGACGGCGCGAGCGCCGGGACCCGGGTCACGTCCCCGGCCCGGTCGGACACCTTCTCGGCCGCGACGTAGGCCTCCAGGTCGACTCCGAAGAGTGCGGCGAGGCGGGCCGAGGTGGCGTCACCGATCGCGCTGGCCACGACCTCCGGCGCCGTGCCGGCCAGGGAATCGTCCAGGGTGCCCAGGATCAGCTCGCTCACCTGGCCCAACCTACGGGCCGAGAGATGCCTCAGGGCCCCGGACACGATCGTCCGGGGCCCTGAGCGGGGTCGTGCTGCGTCAGCCGAGTACGGCCTTGAGTGCATCGCCGAGATCGCCGGCTTCCGCGGGAGTCAGCTCGACGACCAACCGGCCACCGCCCTGCAGGGGAACGCGCATCACGATGCCGCGGCCCTCCTTGGTCACTTCGAGCGGGCCGTCGCCGGTCCTCGGCTTCATGGCCGCCATGCGGCATCCCCTTTCTTTCGTGGTGCGCCGCCCTGGGGTGCGTTCGCACAGTCAGTGGCGGCCATTATCTCCCGTTGCCCTGGTCAAGGCGAAACGAACACCGGCGGACGTCACGCAGAGAACCCGTCGGGATGCCGGATAGTCACGATCCATACCATCTGGGTGACCGCCTCTCCCACCTAGGTCGTGCTCAGCCCGTCGACGTCGGTGCTGATCCGGGTGCCCGCACGACCGGCGACGATCTCCTCGATGTCGCTCAGCGAGCCGATCACGGCCGTGCCGCCGCTCTTCTCGGCGAAACGGCAGGCCGCCTCGACCTTGGGCCCCATCGACCCCGCGGCGAATCCGGGCCCGGCAGGGCCGGTCAGCACCTGCGGGTGCGCCGCGACCACGCGGCGCTGCTGCGGGGACCCCCAGTCGAGGTAGACGCCGTCGACGTCGGTGGCGATGACCAGCAGGTCCGGCGCCGAGTCTGCTCGGCGAGCAGCGCTGAGCGCGAGGTCCTTGTCGATCACCGCCTCCACGCCGTGCAGCTGATGACGTCGTCGTCGTACATCGGTCGGGATGCCGCCGCCGCCGGCGCAGATCACGATCGTCGCCCTGCTCCAGCAGCCACCGGATCGGCCGGATCTCGAAGATCCGCTTCGGCTTCGGGCTGGCCACCACCCGGCGGAAGTGGTCCCCGTCCGGGGCGATCGCCCAGCCCTTGCTCGGCCGCCAGCCGCTCCGCGGTCGCCCGGTCGTAGATCGGGCCGATCGGCTTGGTCGGGTCGGGCGAACGCCGGGTCCGCCGGGTCGACCTCGACCATCGTCAGCAGGGTGGCGAAGGCGCTGCTCGAACGGGAGCAGGTTGCCGAGCTCCTGCTCGATCACGTAGCCGATCATCGCCTCGGTCTGGGCCCCGAGGACGTCGAGCGGGTAGGGCTCCACCTCGGCGTAGGCCGCCGCCTGCAGGGCCAGCAGACCCACCTGCGGGCCGTTGCCGTGGGCGATCGACCAGCTCGTTGCCGGGCGCGATCGCGGCGATCCGCTCGGCCGCCGTCCGGACGTTCGCCCGCTGGTTGTCCGCGGTCATGCGGCTCGCCGCGCTGGAGCAGTGCGTTGCCGCCCAGGGCGATCACGATGCGCATGTCGCTCCTCAGCCCAGCGTGGCGACGAGGACCGCCTTGATCGTGTGCATCCGGTTCTCGGCCTGGTCGAACGCGATGTTCGCCGGTGACTCGAAGACGTCCTCGGTGACCTCGATGCCGTTCGCGAGCTCCGGGTACTGCTCGGCGATCTGCTTCGCCGACCTTCGGTCTCGCTGTTGTGGAAGGCCGGCAGGCAGTGCATGAACTTCACCCGCGGGTTGCCGGTCGCCGCCATCAGCGTCGGCGTTGACCTGGTACGGCAGCAGCAGCGTCGATCCGCTCGCCCCAGGTCTCGATCGGCTCGCCCATCGAGACCCAGACGTCGGTGTGGATGAAGTCGACGCCGTCGACCGCCGTCCACCGGGTCGTCGGTGATCGTGATCCGGGCCCCGGACTGGCCGCCGCGAACCCTCGGCACAGCGCGACGTGCTCCTGCGCCGGCCACAGGGCCTTGGGCGCGCCGATCCGCACGTCCATGCCGAGCTTGGCGCCCGACCAGCAGCAGCGAGTTGCGCCATGTTGTTGCGCGCCGTCGCCCGACGAAGGCGAAGGCGATCTCGTGCAACGGCTTGGCGCAGTGCTCGGTCATGGTCAGCACGTCGGCGAGCATCTGGGTCGGGTGGAACTCGTCGGTGAGGCCGTTGAAGACCGGCACGCCGGCGTACTCGGCGAGCTCTCGACGATGCTCCTGGGCGAAGCCGCGGTACTCGATCGCGTCGTACATCCGGCCCGAGCACCCGGGCGGTGTCCTTCATCGACTCCTTGTGCCCGATCTGCGAGGACGGTCGGGTCGAGGTAGGTGACGTGCGCGCCCTGGTCGTAGGCCGCCACCTCGAACGCGCAGCGGGTGCGGGTGGAGGTCTTCTCGAAGATCAGGGCGATGTTCTTGCCGCGCAGGCGCTGCCGCTCGGTGCCGGCGTACTTGGCGCGCTTCAGGTCGCGGGAGAGGTCCAGCAGGTAGTGCAGGTCGCGCTCGGTGTGGTGGACCAGGCTGAGCAGGTCTGCGGTTGCGGTTGTTGAAGGCCATGGTGTCTCGTCCTTCGGTGGTCGGATCAGGTCAGACGCGGGTCGCGCAGGATCGGGCAGGTCATGCAGCGGCCGCCGCCGCGGCCGCGGCCGAGCTCGCTGGCCGTCGATGGTGATCGACCTCGACGCCGGCCTTGCGCAGCGCGGTGTTGGTGAGGGTGTTGCGGTCGTAGCCGACGACCACGCCGGGCTCGAGGGCGACGCACGTTGTTGCCGTCGTCCCACTGCTCGCGCTGGCGCCGTAGACCGTCGCCGCCGGTGGTGACGACCCGGAACGGCACGCCGAGCGCGCTCGCCGACGGTGTTCAGGAACGAGCCCTCGGCTCGCGGCGGATGTCCAGTCCCGACGGCGCCGCTGTCGTCCGGGCGCAGGCTGAACGGCACGATGCTCGTCGATCGACCGGGGCGAACGCGGTGACCAGGTCGCGGTCGCAGAAGGTGAACACGGTGTCCAGGTGCATCGCGGCGCGGGCTTCGGGGCAGGCCGCGATGATCACCCGCTCGGCCGCCTCGGCCGCGAACAGCGTTGCGGGCCACCTGGGTGATCGCCTGGTGCGAGGTGCGCTCGCCCATGCCGATCACCACGACGCCGTTGCCGACCGGCATCACGTCGCCGCCCTCCAGGGTGGCCAGCCCGTAGTCGTCGGACGCCGTCCGGGTCGCCCGAACCAGACCGTCGAACGTCGTCGTCGGCGAAGGCCGGGTGGAACTTGTAGATCGCGGTGGTCAGCAGGGTCTCCTGCCGCCGGGCCGGCCAGTACATCGGGTTCAGGGTGACGCCCGTTGAAGATCCACGACGGTGTTGTCGCGCATGAACTGCGTGTTCGGCAGCGGCGGCAGCACGAAGCCCGGCTGGTCGAGGTCGTCGCGGAAGGCGGTCAGGAACTGCCCGCCCACCTCGTCGGGCACGTCGTGATAGGCGACGCCCCCGATCAGGAACTCGGCCAGCCTGTCGGAGGGCAGCTCGCTCGAGCCAGGCCCGGACTCGCGGCCGTCATGCCCGACGCCGACCAGGCCGTCGGTGACCTTGCGGTCCAGCATCCAGTCGCGGGCCTCAGGCAGGGCGACGACGTCGGTGAGCAGGTCGTGCATGTCCGAGCACCTCGACGTCCGCGCTCGCGCATCTTGGCGACGAAGTCGAAGTGGTCGCGGCGGGCCTGCTGCACCCAGATGACGTCGTCGAAGAGCAGCTCGTCACAGGTCTCCGGGGTGAGCCGCTGGTGGGCGAGCCCGGGGGCGCAGACCATCACGCGTCCGCAGCCTGCCGGCCTCCGACCAGACTCCGACCGTGCGCGGTGTCGACGTCGCCATGGTTCGTGACATCTGTTCTCACACCTCGTTATCTCGTGGTTGCGAACGGGACAGGACGCCTGCGCTCAGATGGTGAGCCAGCCCGAGACCAGCCCGACGACGGCCACGGCCGCGCCGACGGCGACCACGCCGACGAGTACCGGTTCGACACCGCGGAAGATCTTCTGCCGGGCCTGCCGCCGGGCCCAGACGAACAGGGCGGTGCCGGCCAGGTAGAACAGCGCGGCGATCAGCAGGTACTGCAGCCGCCGGCGTAGACCAGCCACACCGCGTACACCAGCGCCGAGCACGCCGATCACCAGGTCGCGGCACGGCCGCGCCGTCCTCGTAGGTCTCACCGCGCAGCGCCGAGCAGCACCTGGTAGGCCGCCGACCACAGGTAGGGCAGCAGGATCAGCGAGGTGGCCAGTAGATCAGGTTGAGGTAGGTGCTCGCGTTGAACAGCGTCCAGAGCAGCATCACCTGGACGCACACGTTGGTCAGCCACAGCGCGTTCGCCGGCGCTCCGTGGCGCGTTCTCGTGCGGCCAGGGCCTTCGGCATCACGTCGTCCAGCGCCGGCAGGCGCAGGATCTCGACGCACAGCAGCACCCAGGCGAGCAGCGCACCGAGCAGGGAGATGACCAGGCCGATCGAGATGAAGGCGGCACCCCAGCTGCCGACCTCATTCTCCAGCACGCCCGCCATCGAGGGATCCTCGAGAGCCGGCCAGCTCGGCCTGGGCCATGACGCCGTAGGACAGCAGGTTGACCAGGAGCAGCAGGGCGAGCACGCCGACGAAGCCGAGCACGGTGGCCCGGCCGACGTCCTTGCGCTGGTGCGCGCACGCTGGGAGTAGACGCTCGCGCCCTCGATGCCGATGAACACCCACACCGTCACCAGCATCATGTTCTTGACCTGGTCGATGGTGGTAGCCGAGGGAGGCGCCGTCGATCTGGACGGCCCTGCCCCAGAAGTCGGCGGTGAAGATGCCCGCCTTGAACGCCGACGGCAGCGATGGCGATGAAGGTGAGGATCGGCACGACCTTGGCGACGGTGACCACGGTGTTGACGAAGGCGGCCTGGTCTGACCCCGCGCAGCATCATGGCGTGCACGAGCCACAGCAGAACCGAGGCACCGACGATCGCGGCGAGCGGTGTTGCCCGCCCTCGAACACCGGGAAGAAGTAGCCGAGGGTGGAGAACAGCAGCACGAGGTAGGCCGACGTTGCCGATCCAGGCGCTGACTCCAGTACCCCCAGGCGGACGTGAAGCCGATGTAGTTGCCGAACCCGGCGCGGGCGTAGCCGTAGACACCGCCGTCGACCTCCGGCTTGCGTTCGGCCAGGCGTCTGGAAGACGAAGGCGAGCATCAGCATGCCGACGCCGGTGATCAGCCACCCGATGAGCGAGCGGCCGGGGCGCGGCGCTGGCCGCCATCTGGGAGGGCAGACGCGAAGATGCCGCTACCGATCATGGACCCGACGACCAGGGCGGTGAGGGCGGCCAGCGGCAGCTTGTCCGGGCCGGAGGCGGTGGACGGCGTGGTGTCGGGTCGGGCGACGGGTGGGTGGATCATGACGATCCTCCTGGGCGGCAACGCAATCGGGTGACAGCCCAAGCCTCGTCCGGGTGCCCGGCCGGCCGTGGGGACCTAGTTCCCCCCGGCTGGTTGTTCACTTTGCGGCGCCGGCCCGGCCTGCGACGAGGTGCCTGATCGCGTGGTAGAGGCAGAGCAGGCCGTAGATCTCCTGGAGCACGCCGTCGGGCGTCTTGGAACGAATGACCAGGCGCTCGCCGTCCCGGTGGGCGGTCAGCGCCTCGAAGACGGCGTCCAGCCCACGGCCGTGCGCGGACAACCCTCTGAGCGCCTCCCCCGGAACGTCGTCGGGGTCCAGGACGGAGGTCATCAGCCGGCTCGGCGCGCCCTCGCCGCCAGGCGTCACGACGGTGCCGTCGAGGACGCGTACCGGCAGAGCGGTCTCGTCCACCGGACCGGCGGACGCCTTCGCGTGCAGCGTGCTCAGATAGGACCCGTCGTCGAACAGCGTGCCCGGCACCAGGACTGCCGATGGATCAGCGGGCCAGAGCAGGTCTGCGCCCACCGAACGCGCGGCGGCCAGCAACCGTGGTGAGGCGCAGCCGCGGTCGAGGACGATCAGGTCGCCCGGGCGCAGCGATCCTCCCAGCGTCGCGGCCAGCGCACGGACTCTGACCGACGTCGACCCGAGGGCGACGTCGAGCACCGCCTGAGACCCGGATTCGACCAGCCCCACGATGCGTAGCCGGGGGCCGCCCGCGCCGTGGACGACGCCCGGTCCTCGCCCGAAGGCTGCCGCGTTGGCGGCCGTGTCGCCCAGGCCGAGACAGCGCGTCGCGAGGGTCCCGACCACCCTGCCGCCGACGGTGCCCGGCGCGACCACCGGGCCGAACGGCGTCCGCGCGGCCCGTTCGAACAGGGCCCGCAGAGGCTGGTGGCCCAGACGCCGGCGTGCCTTGGCCAGGGCCACCTTGCTCGGGAATCCGTTCTCCGCCGTCGCCCCCACGGCCCAGGCCGCGCCGGCGGAGACCGATCGCATGACCTGCTGGTACGGCTCATCCGGGAACAGGCCCATGGCCATCACGTCGTAGACCACCAGGCGCGCGGGCAGCAGCCGGCGCCGGCCCTCATTGAGTTCGAGCTCCCCGAGAACCGAGTCGACGACGTCCTCGGGAAAGGCCCGCAGCAACAGCCCGACCGAGACCAGGTCGGGCAGGGGCACGTGAACAGGCGCCGACGGGCCTGGAGCCTCGGGCACGACGAACAGCCTAGGCCGTCGCCGACCGGTTCGGCCGCGCTAAGTTAACGCCGCCGTCTCGCGGGACCGCAGGTACGGGAGTCAGTGGTCACGGAGGGAAGCCGTTGAGGCGCCAGATGGTGACGATCCACACGAGCTGAGTGACGAACCCGAACGCCACCAGCGAGCGCCGGAAGGCCTGCGACGGCGAGGCCGCCGCAAGCAGGATTCCGAGCGGGAAGAACAGCAGCAGGTACCGGGCCATGCTGGTGGTCGGGTCGAGGACGGCGAGCAGGTAGCCGCCGTAGGCCACGCACCACACGCGCAGGTCGGCACCGAGGAACCGGGCCGCGGGCCGGGTCAGCCACCACAGCAGCGCCAGCGGCACTCCGATCAGCAGCACCCGCCCGAAGAACGGGCCCAGATAGCGCGCCGAGGCATCCAGCCACGGATCGACCGGGACCAGGCCACGTCCGTAGCGCCAGGCGGCCATGGTGTCGGTGTAGGCCGAGCGGCGCCCGGTGGCCAGGGCAACGGTCAGCGGCCAGACCACGGCGCCGACGCCGGCGGCGGCGACCAGCAGCAGCGCGGTCGAGGGCCGGTGCCGCAACCGGCGGACGGCGTGCACCGTCACCACCACGGCCAGCGGGACGGCAATCGGCCGGGCCAGCCCGACCAGGACCAGCAGCGGCATGGCCAGGACGTACCGGCCGCGCTGCAGGCAGCAGAGCACCGCGAGCAACATAGCCAGCCCGAGCGCGTCGCTGTAGGGGAACTGCAGCACCGCGGCGGTGGTGAAGGAGCCCAGCAGAGCCACCGACCACAGTGCCAGGGACGGCCCGGCGAGTCGGTCCACCAGCAGTCGCAGCAGCACGGCCGCCGCCAGGGCGGAGAGCACCGAGACCAGCCACCCGGCGCGCGCCCAGCCCACCCCGGGCAGCGCCATCAGCCCCCGGGCCAGCATCGGGAACACGGGGTAGAACGCCCATTCGTTCTGCTGCACCTGGCCCGCGGCGTCCAGCGGGAGCACCGAGGGGTAGCCGTCCTGGGCGACCCGCCGGTACCAGGCGCTGTCCCAGCGGGCCACGAACGCCAGGTAGGACCAGCGACTGGTGCTGCCCTCGTGGTCCAGCAGGGTGAACCGGGCCGCGCGGTCGAGCAGCAGGGCGGTGAGCAGCTGGCAGGCCACCATGATCAGGAGTGCCTGGGACCAGCCCGGCAACCGGGTGAGCCGGACCAGCAGGGCGGCCCACCGGTGGTTCGGGGCCACCTGGGGTACCGCGGTCCGCTGCTGGGTCCGACTCTGCAGCACGCTCACCGAGAGCCTCGAGCGTGACAGCCGGCCAGGTGGTCGTCCACCAGGCCGCAGGCCTGCATGGCGGCGTAGGCGGTGGTCGGGCCGACGAAGGTCATCCCGTGCCGCTTGAGCGCCGTGGCCAGGGCCTTCGACTCGGGGGTACTGGCCGGCACCTCGCTCAGCGCGCGAGGGCCGGCGCGGCGTTCGGCCGGGGCGAAGGACCAGACCAACGCGTCCAGTCCGCCGTCCAGTTCGCGGATGGCCAGCACGGCGGCCGCGTTGGTGATCGCGGCGTCGATCTTCGCCCGGTTGCGCACGATCCCGGTGTCGGCGAGCAGCCGGGCCCGGTCGGCGTCGCCAAATCGGGCCACCTGTTCGGGGTCGAAGCTCGCGAAGGCCTGCCGGAAGCCCTCGCGCTTGCGCAGGATGGTCAGCCAGGACAGGCCGGACTGGAAGGCCTCCAAGGTGAACCGCTCGAACAGGGCCTGCTCACCCCGCACGGCCCGGCCCCACTCGGTGTCGTGGTACCCGATGTAGTCGGGAGCACTGACTCCCCAGCCGCAGCGGTCCAGGCCGTCCTCACCGCGCACCAGGTCAGCCACGCCCGGCCTCGCCCTCCACGTCGGCGACCATGGCCGCGAGCACCCGGCGCAGCCCGAAGGCGCTGATCAGGGCGATCAGCGGGCCGAACGGGCGAGTCAGCCGCTCAGGCGCCACCACGACGTCCTCGACCCAGCTCACCCGGCTGTGCGCGTCGTCGATCGCGGCCACTTCGAACGAGGCGGTGCCCTGCAGCAGCCGGCCCACCTTGGCCACCTCGCAGAACCCAGGGCGGACGCCGTCCGGCGGGGACCAGGTGGTCACCTTCATGACGTCGTCGAAGCCGAGCGGGCCCAGCGCCGTCCGCCCGACGAACCGGGCACCGACGCCGGACGGCGAGGGAGTCAGTGTGCGGACGGCGGTCAGCGGCACCCACGCGCTGTGCCGGGGCCAGTCGACCAGCGCGGCCCACACCCGCTCGACCGGGGCGGCCACGTCGACGGATCGGCTGAACCGGGGCATCTGCTCAGGCCTCCGGCGGGGCGAACGACTCGCCGTCAGCGACGGTCAGTCCGCGCAGGCGGTCGATCTCGGCGTCCCGGCGGGCCAGCTCCTCGGCCAGCCGGTCGAGGGTCCGGTCGACCTGGTCCATCCGGTAGCCGCGCAGCGCCGGGGCGAAGCGCAGCCGGTCCAGGTCGGGCGGAGCCACCTCGCCCTCGGGCAGCCCGACCTCGGGCAACGAGGACACCGGGGCGTCCAGGCCGCCGCCGATCCAGCCCAGGGCGACGGCGACGACGAGGCCGAGAACCACCAGGGCGAGCAGGGTGAAGACGAGCGTCACAGCAGTGATGTTCGCATGCCGCCCCGACCGCCCGACAAACCCCAACCTGGTCATGCTCCGCCGGGGTACACGAAATGGCGCCCGGCGGCCCCGTTTCGTGTACCCCCGCGGAGCATGACCAGGGTTGTCCGGGCCACGATTCCGGGCTCGGTCCCGGGAGGTTCCCAGGGATTTGCCAGGTCGGGCGCCGATGCTCAGCTGACTGAACCCCGATCGAGCAGGAGCACCCATGACTCGTCCCACTCGTCCCGCCCGTTCAACCCTCGTCGCCATGGCCGCGGGCGCGGCACTGACCCTGGGGGTCGGCGGCGCCGCCGTCGCCCTGGGCAGCGGTGCCTTCGCCGACTCCACCCCCACGCCGACGGCCACCGGCAACAGCCGGGGGCAGGGGAATGCCGATGCGGGCAAGCAGGGCATGGGCCACCGGCATGGTGGCATGGGGCGCATGATGGGCGGCGGCGTGCTGCACGGCGAGCTCGTAGTCAAGGACGGCACGGGAACGGCCACCAAGAAGGTGCTGGTCCAGACCGGCACGGTGACGGCGAAGTCCGCCACCTCGGTCACCGTGAAGAGCACCGACGGGTTCACCGTGGCCTGGGCCGTCAGCTCGACCACCAAAGGCACCCTGAGCGATGTCGCGGTCGGCGACCAGGTCCACGTCACCGGCACCAAGACCGCCGAGGGCGCCGGCACCGCCGACGCCCTCCACGAGCCCGGGGTCAGGGGTCAGGGCCCCGACGGCCAGCGCCGCGCCCCGGCCACGCCGTCCGCCACCCCCGCCGCCTGACCAAACCTGCTCATGCTCCGCCGGGGTACACGAATGGGCCTCCATCAGCCCCATTTCATGTACACCCACGGAGCATGAGCAGGTTTTCAGCGCAGGGCGAGGGCGGCCAGGGCGGCGTTGACGACCGAACCCGCCGTCAGGTCGTGGGCGGCGTAGAGGTCCGCGACCGTGCCGGACTGGCCGAAGGAGTCCACCCCCAGACTCACCGCCGGCACGCCCAGCGCCGAGCCGAACCAGGCCATCGTGTGCGAGGAGGCGTCGTGCACGGTGACCAGCGGCGCCGACCGGTCGAACGCCGCCCGCAGCGCCCCCGGCTCCGACGGCGTGGTCGCCGTGCGGATGCCCTGGCGCAGGGTGCGCTGCCACGCCGCATACAGCCGGTCCACCGAGGTCACGTCGATCACGTGCGCCAGCACGCCCTCCTCGGCGAGCTCCGCCGCGGCCTCCAGGGCCTCGGGCAGGACGGCGCCGCTGGCGGCGATCTGCACCCGAGGCACCCCCGGCGCCGCACCGGCGTCGAGCAACCGGTAGGCCCCGGCCAGCACCTGACGGCGCAGGATCGCGTCGCCGAGCCGGGCCCGCGCGGCCTCGAACGGCGCCTGGTCCAGCGGGCGGGTGGACAGCCGCATGTAGTAGGCGCCGCCGTCCTCGACCCCGGCCGAGGCCACCGAGGCGAGGGCTGCGCAGAGCAGCCAGTCCAGGCTGGTCGCGTAGGCGGGCTCGATCAGGGTCAGCCCGGGCAGCTCCAGCCCGACCGAGGCGGTGATCGTCGACTGGTGCGCCCCGCCCTCGGGGGCCAGGGTGACCCCGGACGGCGTGCCCGCCACCACGAACCGCGCCCCGTTGTAGGTGGCGTAGACCAGCGCGTCCAGGCCGCGCAGCACGAACGGGTCGTACAGCGTGCCGACCGGAAGGAGCGGCTGGTCGGAGAGGTCCCAGGACAGGCCGAGCTGGCCGAGCAGGGAGAACAGATTCATCTCGCTGATCCCCAGCTCGATGTGCTGCCCGGTCGGCCCCTCGCTCCACTTCACCAGCGGGTCGGCCGAGTAGCTGGGCCGCGCCGTCGGGCTGAACACCCCGGTCCGGTTGATGAATCCGGCCAGATTGGTCGACGTCGCGACGTCCGGCGCGGTGGTCACCAGGTAGGGCGCGACGGCGGGATCGCGGGAGAGGTTGACCAGGATCCGGCCGAACGCCTCCTGGGTCGAGATCGGCTTGGCCGGGCTCAGCTCGGTACCGCTCGGGACGACGATCGCCGGGTGCCCGGCGGAGGCCGGACGGACCAGGTGCTCGGCCCGCACCCCCGCCCACTGCCCCGCGGGCGAGGTCGGGTCGAGCCGGTCCCACTCGGTCTCGGCGGTGAGCCCGGCCGCCTCGCGCAGCGCTGAGACCTGTTCCGGCGCAAGGAGTGCCGAGTGGTTGCGCGGGTTGCCGGCGATCGGCAGTCCCCACCCCTTGACGGTGTACGCGAACACCACGCTGGGCCGGTCGGTCACCGCGTCGCAGGCCGCGAACGCCTCCAGCAGCGCAGCCATGTCGTGCCCGCCGAGGTCGGTCACCAGCGCGACCAGCGCCTCGTCGTCCAGCCCGGCACAGATCTGGTGCACCTGCGGCGGGGCGCCGTCCAGGAAGGCGGTGCGCACCTCGGCCGGCGTCAGCCCGAACAGCGACTGGTAGCGCTCGTTGGGCATCTCGTCGATCCAGGCCTCGAGCGCCGGGCCGCCCTCCCCGGCGAAGGCCCGCGCCAGCCGCGGCCCGTACTTCACCTCGACCACGTGCCAGCCGGCCGCCGCGAACTGGGCCCGCCACTGGCCGATCCGCACCCCGGGGATCACCCGGTCCAGCGACTGCCGGTTGAAGTCGACCACCCAGGTCACGCTGCCCAGGCCCTGTGTGGCGTGGTCGGCGACCGCCTCCCAGATGTTGCCCTCGTCGAGCTCGGCGTCACCGATCAGGGCGATGAACCGGGACGGCGTCCGCGCACCGAAGTGCGCATCGACGTAGCGCCGGGTCACCGCGGCGAACAGCGGCGCGGCGGCGCCCAGACCCACGGACCCGGTGGAGAAGTCGACCGGGTCGGGATCCTTCGCCCGCGAGGGGTAGGACTGCAGCCCACCGAAGGCCCGCAACCGGGTCAGGTAGGAGCGGTCCAGGCGGCCGAGCAGGTACTGGACGGCGTGGAAGGCCGGCGAGGCGTGCGGCTTGACGCTGACCCGGTCCGCGGCGTCCAGGTGAGCGAAGTAGAGCGCGGTCAGCACGCAGACCAGGCTCGCGCTGGAGGCCTGGTGACCACCGATCTTGATGCCCTCGGTGTTCGGCCGGTCGTGGTTGGCGGTGTCGACGATCCGCGTGCTCAGCCACAGCACCCGCTGGGCGATCTCGTCGAGCACCTCGACGTCGGCCGTGTTCCCCGCAGGACGTTCAGTCATCGTCCACCCCTCGCCTCGTGCCTGCCGCCGATCCTAGGGACAGACAGCCCTCCCAGGACCGGGCTGCCCGAGCTCGGACGCTGTCGCTACACCTTCCTCCTGTCAGGTCGATAGATACTATAATCGGGCTTCAAAAGCGTTTAGAATGCCAATTCTGGCACTTTAGCGAGCGAGGACGAGTGATGGCGACGACGAGGGCACCGGCTGCCGTATCCCGCGCGATGCGCACACTCGGCGATGATCTTGCGACCTGGCGCAAGTTGAGGCACCTGACCGCCGGCGAAGTCGCCGACCGCGCAGGGATCGGGGTCAACACCGTGCTCCGGGTCGAGAGCGGCAAGGGGGCGACCCTCGAGAACGTGCTGCGCATCTCCCGTGCGCTCGGCGTCATGGAGAGCCTGACGAGGGCCCTCGACCCCTACTCCACGGACCTGGGGCGGGCACGCGCCGACGAGGCTCTGCCCAAACGGGTCCGGCACCGGGGTTCCACATGAGCCCGATCGAGGTGTACGTCGTCATCGACCGGGCCGACGTGCACGCGGGAACGCTGTTCATTCACCGGCGCCGCGGCACCGAGTCCGCCACATTCAGCTATGCGTCGCAGTATCTCGCCCGGCCCGACGCCTACTCCCTGGCTCCCGCGCTGCCGCTGACCAGCGGCGCGCTGCAGACGCCCGTCGGTCAGGCGCTGTTCGGAGCATTCACCGACAGCTCCCCCGACCGATGGGGTCGCACCCTGCTCATCCGCCGCGAGGCACGGCTCGCGCGGATGGAAGGTCGTACGGCGCGAGCACTCGGCGAGGCTGACCATCTGCTGGGCGTTCGGGACGACCTCCGCCACGGCGCCCTTCGGTTCGCCTCAGCGGCGGGCACCTTTCTGGCGGAGGTCGACTCCGGCGTCCCCGCACTGACGGATCTGCCGGCCCTGCTGGATCTCGCCGCTCGGGCCGAGCGGGACACTGCCGATCTTCCCGACCTCCAACGGCTGATCCGTGTCGGCAGCTCGCTCGGCGGTGCCCGCCCGAAGGCACACGTTCGCACCGAGGACGGGAAGATCGCCATCGCCAAGTTCCCGAGTGCCGACCATGACACCTGGAATGTGATGGCGTGGGAGAAGGTCGCTCTCGACCTGGCCGCGGCCGGCGGAATCGACGTCCCGCCCTCCCGCCTGCTGAACCTGGCCGGACGTCATGTCCTGGTGGTCGACCGGTTCGACCGCACCACCACGGGCGGGCGTATCGGCTACGTCAGCGCGATGACCATGCTGGAGGCCCGCGACGGCGACCAGCGCACCTATGTGGAGATCGCAGAGGTGATCGAGAACCACTCCCGACGCACGACCCAGGAACTACACGAACTGTGGCGTCGGATCGTCTTCAGCGTCCTGATCTCCAACACCGACGATCACCTCCGCAACCACGGTTTCCTGCACGTGCGCAACGACTCCTGGCGGCTGTCTCCGGCATTCGACCTCAACCCGAACCCGACACCGGGGCCGCGATTCTCCAGCACAGCCATCAGCGACGCCGACGACCAGGCCACCCTCGACCACGCACGATCAGTGGCCGACTACTTTCGACTCCACCCTGACGGGGCCGAAGCGGTGATCCGGAAGGTGGCCGGAGCCGTCAGCAACTGGCGCACGGTGGCCGCCCGGCACGGGATCACCGAGTCCGAGATCTCGACGATGACACCGGCGTTCAGTGCACTGGACGATGTCGACGCGGCCGGCTGAGTCGAGCCGCAACAGGACTCAGGCGGTGAACAGGGCGCTGTAGGCGTTGAGGGCGGGCTGGCCGCCGAGGTGGGCGTAGAGCACGTTGGACGTCGGGGCGATCTCGCCGGTGCGGACCAGGTCGATCAGGCCGGCCATCGACTTCCCCTCGTACACGGTGTCGATGATCATGCCCTCCAGGCTGCCGACCAGGCGGATCGCGTCCAACGTGGAAGCCACCGGGATGCCGTACAGCTCGCCGGCCCAGCCCTCGAGCACGGTGATCTCGTCGTCGCGCAGGTCGCGGCCCAGGCCGATCAGCTCCGCGGTGTTGCGCGCGATCCGGGCCACCTGATCCCGGGTCTCCTCCAGGGTGGCCGACGCATCGATGCCGATCACCCGGCGCGGGCGGTCCTGGCCGGCGAAGCCGGCGATCATGCCCGCGTGTGTGGACCCGGTCACCGAGCAGACGATGATCGTGTCGAAGAACACGCCGAGCTGCTGCTCCTGCTGGGCCACCTCGTCGGCCCAGTTGGCGAAGCCGAGCCCGCCGAGCCGGTGGTCGGAGGCCCCCGCCGGGATGCCGTAGGGCACGCCGCCCCGCGCTCGGACGTCGTCCAGCGCCTGGTTCCAGCTGTCCTTGAACCCGATCCCGAAGCCGGAGGGGTCCAGGCGGACCTCGGCGCCCATGATCCGGGACAGCATGATGTTGCCCACTCGGTCGTTCACGCAGTCCGGCCAGTCGACCCACTTCTCCTGCACCAGAACGCATTTCATGCCGATGTGCGCCGCGGCCGCCGCGACCTGGCGGGTGTGGTTGGACTGGTAGCCGCCGATCGAGACCAGCGTGTCCGCCCCCTGGGCGATCGCGTCCGGCACCAGGTACTCGAGCTTGCGCACCTTGTTGCCGCCGTAGGCGAGGCCGCTGTTGCAGTCCTCCCGCTTGGCCCAGATCCGCGCCCCGCCGAGATGCGCGGTGAGCCGGTCGAGCGGGTGCACCGGGCTGGGCCCGAATGTCAACGGGTGCCGGGGGAAGTCACTGAGCGCCATGCCGGCCACCCTACTGACGCGGCCCGCCCTCACCGCCTGTCTTCGCGGCCACAGCACTCCCGGCGAGCCGTGACTCACGGTTACGCCGATCGGGCCCTTCTGCGCGCCGACTAGGGACTTACGGGTGGGCAACTACCTACGGTGACGACAAGCGTGAGGGAGGTGGCCCCATGGCCGCGTCAGGGATCCGCAAGGTAGTCGCCGGGCTGAGCACGGGCACGATCGGCCTGTCACTGATCACCGTGCTGGGGCTGCCGGTCTCTCCGGCTCACGCCGCAGGCACCGGGGTGGTGATCTCGGAGATCCACTATCACCCCGGCACCGATCTGGACACCGACGACTTCCTCGAGCTGACCAACACCTCGGCCGACCCCGTGGACGTCGCCGGGTGGACCTTCACCGCCGGTATTACCGCGACGCTCCCCCCTGCGGCCGTGATCCCGGCCGGCGAGCGCTACGTGCTCGCCCCCGACGCCACCCGGTTCACCACCCTGTACGGCTTCGCCCCCGACGCTGTCTACACCGGCAAGCTGAGCAACGGCGGGGAGGCGCTCACCCTGGCCGACAGCACCGCCGTCGTGGTGGACACGGTGACCTACGCCGACGTCGCCCCCTGGCCCAGCACCCCTGACGGCACCGGCCCGTCGCTCGAGCTGCGCAGCCTGACCGCCGACAACTCCCGGCCCGAGAACTGGGGCCCCTCCACCGTCGCCGGCGGCACCCCGCGCGCCGTCAACTCCCTCGACGGCACCGCGCCACCCCCCGTGGTCGAGGCCCTCACCGCCACGCCGCAGCGCCCCGCCCCCAGCGAGGCGGTCACCGTCTCCGCCCGGTTGCCGGAGAGCACCACCGCGACCCTGACGTACAAGGTCATGTTCGGCGCCGACGTCCAGATCCCCTTCCTGGACGACGCCGCGAGCCCGGGCGGGGCCGGCGACGGCACCTACGCCGCCACCGTGCCCGGCCAGGCCGCCGGCCGGCTGATCCGCTACCGCGTCGACGCCACCGCGGGCGGCGTCGCGTTCTCCGCCCCGGCCGCCGACGACTCGATCCGCTACCAGGGTGTGGTGGTCACCAACCCCGCGGTCACCTCCAACCTGCCGGTGATCGAGTGGTTCATGGCCGACGCGGTCTACAACGACCTGCTGGCCAACCACCGCTGCGACGACGTCACCGGCGACGCCGTGATCGCCTACAACGGCACCGTCTACGACGGCGCGAAGATGAAGATCCGCGGCCAGTCCACCTGCACCCGGCCCAAGCCGAGCTGGAAGGTCGAGATGGCGCCGGGCCACGACATGGACTTCCGCCCGTACATGCCCTATCTGCTCGACGAGTGGGCCCTGCAGCGCGACCCCGACCCGCTGACCGACATCGCCTGGCCGATCGTCGGCGAGACCGGCGCCCGCGACCTCGCACTGAAGGCCGTGCGCAGCCAGCGCAACGGCGCGTTCTGGAGCGTCGGGCGGTTCATGGAGCTCGAGGACGGCACCTGGCGCGAGGCCGAGGGGGTCAAGGACTGGGCCATCTACAAGGGCGACGCCGGCGGCCTGCGCACGGCGGCGAACCCGGCGACCCTCGCCGCCTCGCTCGATCTGGACAAGAAGGCCCGCGAGGAGGAGGACTTCTCCGACGTCTGGGCGCTCACCCAGGCGGTCGACGCCTCGGTGACGCCGGCCCAGCGGGCGTGGCTGGAGCAGAACGTCGACATCCCCTCCCTGGTCAACTACATGGCGATCAACACCCTGATCCGGCACCAGGACTCGGGCTGGCACAACTGGTTCATCAGCCGCGACACCCCGGGCACCGGCCGCTGGCAGCTGTGGCACTGGGACCTGAACTGGATCTTCACCACGAACGTCGACGACGGCAAGGGCGACTACCTCAGCCCTGAGGGGTCCAACCAGTTGCTCCAGGCCCTGCTCGCCCAGCCCGACATCAAGGCGATGTATGCCCGCCGGGTGCGCACGCTGGCCGACACCTACCTGCCGGCGGGAGGCTTCGAGGCCCGCTGGGACGCCATCGCCACCCCCTACACCGCCGACTGGGCGCTGGAGAACTCGCTGTGGGGCACGGGTTCCGCGGCCAACGCCCGGGCCAAGTTCATCACCGGGGTGACCGAGCGGCGGACGACGATCGCGGCGAACAGCGGGCCGGGCAAGGCGTATCCGCTCTCCCAGACGGCGAACCCGACCGTGGTGATCAACGAGATCGCCTACCGTCCGGCCGCCGGCGACGACGCCGAGTTCATCGAGCTGACCAACCCGACCACCGAGTCGATCGACCTGTCCGGCTGGGTGCTGGACGGTGTCGGCCTAACGATTCCTCCGGGCACCGTGCTGCTGCCCGGCAAGCAGCTGGTGTTCGTGGCCAAGGACACCACCTTCCGTGCCACCTACCCGCAGGCCGGCGTGCTGGTGGCCGGTCAGTACCCGGGCCGGCTCTCCGACGGCCAGACCGTCCGGCTGCTGCAGGGTGCCCGGGTGGTCGACGAGGTGACCTACGCGGCGAGCGACCCGTGGCCCGCCGCGGCCGCCGGCACCGGCCCCTCCCTGGAGCTGTTCGACGCCGGCACGGACAACGCACTGCCCGGCAACTGGGGCGTGGGCTCCGGCATCGGCACCCCGGGCCTGCCGAACACCGCCACCCCTCCCGCAGACACCGAACCCCCGACTGCCCCAACGGGTCTCACTGCGACCCTGGCCACCGATGGCGTCCAGCTGGCCTGGACGGCAGCCACGGACGACCGGGCCGTGACCGGCTACCGGGTGATCCGGGACGGCGTCCAGATCGCGGCGCTCGGCACCGTGCTCGCGTTCACCGACGACGCGCCGCAGCCCTCGACGACCCACACCTACCGGGTGCGCGCCGTCGACCTCGCCGGCAACGTCGGCCCGGACAGCGACCCGGCCGACGTGACCACACCGGCCGCCGTCTCCCTGCTCACCGAACCGTTCACCGGCACGGACGGCTCGGCCTGGCCGTCCCGCTGGACCACGTCGGCCACCGCCGGCTCGGTCACCCTGTCCGGCGGAACCGGGCGGCTGACCACGAACAACACCAGCGGTGCCCAGGCCCGGGCGATCCTGTCCGGCCTGAGCGCCCGGACCGACAGCGACGTCACGCTCTCCTACCGGTGGAGCACCACCGGCAGCGGCAGCTACTTCAACGTGTTCAGCCGAGGGTCGGGCGGGTGGGCCAACGCCTACCGGCCGCGGTTCGGCTACGGCCTGGAGTTCTCCTCCGGCTCGACCAGCGTGACGGTGAAGAAGGTGAGCGCCGGCGTGGTGACCACCGTGGCCACCCTCACCGGAGCGCAGGCCACCAGCACCGCCACCCAGCGGCTGCGGATCCGGCTCGCCGGCTCCACGATCCAGGTCAAGACCTGGCTGGACGGCCAGGCCGAGCCCACCGCCTGGCGGACCACGATCACCGACACCACCGTCACCACCCCCGGCCAGCTTCACCTGGCGGTGGCCCGCGGCAACGCGGCCACGGTCGCCCGGTCGGTGCACGTGGACGACGTCGTGGTCTCCTCCACGACCGGAACCGCTGACCTCCTCCCGCCGTCCGCACCGACCGGGCTGACCGCGACCTCGGTCGGGCAGACCCAGGTGGGGCTGGCCTGGACCGCAGCCACCGACGACGTCGGAGTGGCCGACTACCAGGTGCTGCGCGACGGCTTCCTGGTGGGCACCCCCAGCGGCACCGCCTACACCGACACGGGCCTGGCGCCTGCGGGCACCTACACCTACACGGTCCGTGCGGTGGACGGTGCGGGCAACCTCGGCCCCGCCTCGAACGCCGTCACCGTGACCACCACGGCTGCCTCGGGCGAGCTGTACGCCACCACGTTCACCGGCGCGGACGGTGCCGCCTGGCCGGCCGGCTGGACCACGGCCACGGCTGCGGGTGGCACGGCATCGCTGCGCAGCAATGCCGGTCAGCTGGCCTTCTCGAACAGCTCCGGGTCCTTCGCCCGGGCGCAGCTCACCGGGCTGGCCGCGCGCGCCGACAGCGACATCACCTTCTCCTACCGCTGGCGCGACCCGGCGGCCAAGGGCTACCTGAACCTCACCCTGCGCGGATCGGGCGGTTGGGCGGGTGCCTACCGGCCGGCCTCCGGCTACGGCCTCGAGTTCACCTCGACCACGACCTCGGTCACCGTGAAGGAGGCGGTCGGCGGCACGACCAGCACGCTGGCCACGCTGGCCAACGCGCAGGCGATGACCACGGCCAAACAGTGGGTCCGGTTGCGGGTCAGCGGGTCGACGATCCAGGTCAAGACCTGGCCGGACGGTCAGCCCGAGCCCACGGCCTGGCGCACCTCGCTCACCGACGCCACCGTGACTCCCCCCGGCCAGGTGTACCTGTCCTACGTCCGGTCCAGCACCGCAACCGCGGGCCGCGCCGTGGACGTCGACGACCTGGTGGTGACCGCCGGATAGCCCCTCGGTGGGGCGGCGGGACAGTGCTCGGGCTCAGCCGGCGGCGCGGCCCAGGTCGCGCCGGGAGGCCTCGTCCAGGTCGACCAGGGCCTGGCTGAGCGAGCGGAGGACCTCGGCCAGGTCGGCGCCGGCCAGCCGGACGGTGGCGACGCAAGCCTCGTCCTGCCAGATGCTCAGCACCACCCGGTTGTGCTCGGGATGGGAGCCGATGCGCAGCACGCGACCTCGCACATCGCGACCCACCACGATGTCGCCACGCTGCGGGAGCGGGTTGGCCCTCATCCCGCCAGTCTGCGCGCGATGATCTCCGGCGTCCATATCAGTCCACGGGATCTGCGAAGCGGCGGATGACGTCGATCGCCTCCTCGACGTCGTCGGTGAGGGTGAGCAGGTCGATGTCGCTGGGCGAGACCATGCCGTTCGGCAGCACCGAGGTGCGCACCCAGTCCAGCAGCCCTCCCCAGTAGTCCCGCCCGAGCAGCACGATCGGGAATGAAGTGACCTTCTGGGTCTGCACCAGGGTGAGCGCCTCGAACAGCTCGTCGAAGGTGCCGAAACCCCCGGGCAGCACGATGAAGCCCGTGGCGTACTTGACGAACATCGTCTTGCGGGCGAAGAAGTAGCGGAAGTAGACGCCGAGGTCGACCCACTCGTTCATCCCCTGCTCGTGCGGCAGCTCGATGCCCAGTCCGACCGAGATGCCACCGGCCTCGCAGGCGCCCTTGTTGGCCGCCTCCATGGCCCCCGGGCCGCCGCCGGTGATCACCGCGAACCCGCTCTCGGCCAGGCGTCGCCCGACCTGCTCGCCCCAGGCGTAGTAGGGATGGTCCCGGCTGGTGCGGGCCGATCCGAAGACGCTGATCGCCGGCCCGAGCTCCGCGAGGGCCCCGAAGCCCTCGACGAACTCTGCCTGGATGCGCATCACCCGCCAGGGGTCCTGGTGCAGCCACGAGGTCGGGCCGCGCTGGTCGAGCAGGCGCTGATCGGCAGTTGTCGCCGGCACCTGCGATCTACGCAGAGTGACCGGTCCTCGGTGATAGGCCCCGGTCGGGGCGGCACCGTCACGCGAGCCGTTCCGTCGTTCGTTCATGCCCCACCTTGGCATGACGCGACAGCGATTCCACTGATCTGCACCTCCGCCGAGTGGGTGGTAGACGCAACCACGCAACTACGGCGAACCGTCACAGCGCGCTACTGTTCGTCCGTGCATGACTGGCGGGAGGACGGCGCACCCTCGGCTGTGGTCGACGTCGAGAGGTTGATCGTGCACGGCCGTTTCGGCAATGCCTCGATGGCTCTGCGTGAGCTCGCCCTACACCTGCCACCCCTGGAGCATTCGCTCGAGCCCGAGGCCTGGCCGATCGGGCTGTACGCGCGCGCCTGCCTGATGCGCTACGCCGGTGCACCCCGCGTCGACGTGGTGGCCGCCTGGACCCGGCTGGAGAGCGCCGCAGCCGAACGCCACCTCCCGGCCTGGGTGGCGATCGCCTGTGCGATGCGGGCCCGTACCCGGCTGGAGACCGGTGAACCCGCGGCGGCGATGGGCGACCTGGCCCGGATCGACCTGGAGGCACTGTCCGAGGAGTTCGACTCGGTCACCGGCTTCCGCCTGCTCGACGCCACCGCGACCGCGTTCTCCCGGATCCGGGTGAACGACCGCGCCGACCACGCCCGGGCGCTCCTCGAGGAGTCCATCGGCAACCGCGAGCCGATCGACCAGGCCACCCACTGGTCCACCTGGGCCGCCGAACTGGCCACGCGGGCGATGGAGCCCGTGGCCCGCGGCTCGGCCGAACCCGAACCCCGGCTGCTCGACCGTGCCGTCGAACTGGCCGACCGGGTGCTGGCCCTCGGGGTGAGCCCGGTCCCGGAGCCGTTGCGCCGGGTCGCGGACGGCGTCCGCGCCCTGTCGGCCGGCTACCGCGGGCAGCCCACAGAGGCGTTGCGGCTGCTGGGATCCGACGCGTTCGGGGAGCCCAGCGGCCTGCAGCCTCCCGAGGCTCAGCTGCTCGTGGTCGCCGCCCTGCACGCGCACACCCTGGTCGGGTCGCATGCGACCGCACGCAGCCTGGACGACAGCATCGGCCGATCGCTGGGCGCCCTGCCGAGCATCGTCCTGGAGGTCTGCCGGGCGCGGGAGCGGCTCTGGCTGGAGACCGAGGCCGGCAGTGACACGACTCGGGTCTCCCAGCGGCTGAACGACCTGCTGGTCCGGCTGGCCTGGCAGAGCATGGAACTGGTGTCGGAGACCGCACGCCAGGCCATGGAGCACCAGGTGCTGCACACCGAGAGTCGCACCGACGCGCTGACCGGGGTGGGCAACCGGCGCGCGCTCGACGAGGAACTGCACGCCATGCTGCGGTTCACCCAGCTGCCGGTGGCCATGGTGCTGCTCGACCTCGACGACTTCAAACGGATCAACGACGAGTACACCCACCTGATCGGCGACGCCGTGCTGCGCGAGGTGGCGCTCTGCGTGGGAGACCAGCTCGGACCCACCGACCGTCTGGTGCGCTACGGCGGCGACGAGTTCGTCGTGCTGCTCCAGGGTGCCGGCGACCACGAGGCCCGCCTGGCCGCCGAGCGGATGTCCGCCGCGATCCACACCCTCCCGTGGGATGCCGTCGCGGCCGGGCTGCGGGTGCGGGTCACCACCGGGTGCGCCGCCCTGTACGCCCTGACCGGACGTCGCCCGGCCGTGGACGCCGAACGCCTCTTCCGGCGGGCCGACGAGTCACTGCTCGACGCCAAGCGCCGGTCCCGGACGCTACCCCCCGCCCAGCCGGAATCGGCGCAGACCGCGCAAACGACGCAGACCGTGCAGACCGTGAACGGGTCGCACGCCGCGGAGACGGCGCAGCAGCCGGCCACCGATGTGCTCGATCTGCGCGAGGTCGGCCGGCTCACGGCACAGCTGGGCGACCCGCCCCTGGCCCGGCACGCCGTCGGGGGGCCCGAGGACCTGGATACCGGTGAGGTGCTTCCGGCGCGCCGTCGAGGAGGCCGGTCGGGTCGCCGCGCCGCGCTGATCGACCTGACCACCGTTCAGGAACGCACCCCCGCACGCGAGTGATCTTCTCGGCCTACCGCCCGGTCCTCGCCCTGCCCGCAGTACGCAACGCACTGCTGCTCGGCCTGCTTCTGCGCACGCCCGTGTGGGCGGCGAGCGTGATCCTCACCCTGCACGTGGTCGGCCACCTGGAGCACAGCTACACCGCGGCCGGCCTGCTCACCACGGCGTCCACGGTCGCGCTGGCGGTGAACGGGCCATGGCGGGGCCGGTTGCTCGATCAGGTCGGCCTGCGCCGCACGGTGCTGCCGGGCGTCGCCATCCAGGTCCTCTGCTGGAGCATCGCACCGTTCGTCGGCTACGCGGCGCTGCTGCCGCTCGCGGCTGTCGCGGCGCTCTACGTGGTGCCGAGCTTCGCCATCATCCGCCAACTGGTGGTCGAGTCCGTGCCGGTCGAACAGCGCACCACGGCACTGGCCCTGGACTCGATCGGCCTCGAGGTGTCATTCATGATCGGGCCGGCAGTGGGCGTGCTGGCCGCCACCTGGTGGGGCACCCCGCTGGCGCTGCTCGGCTGCCAGCTGACCGGCGCCGCCACCGGCGTGCTGCTCTGGGTGATCGATCCGCCGCTGGGCCACCGCCGCCACGAGGGAACCGCGCCGGACCGAGGGCCGCAGACTGCGCCGGAGGCGTCGCTCAAGGGCGGCGGACACCTCGGGTGGGTGGACCCAGCCGCCCTTGCAGTACTGGTGGCCACCGCCGCGGCCACCGTCGTGCTCACCGGAACCGACGTGGGCATCGTGGCCGCGCTGCGCGCGATGGATCACCAGAGCTCCATCGGCTGGGTACTGGTCGTGTGGGGTGCCGGCTCGGCTGTCGGAGGCCTGATCTACGGTGCGGCGCAGCGCCCGGTCGACCCGTACTGGCTGCTCGCGGCGATGGCGCTGACCACCCTGCCGGTGGCCGCCGCTCCGGGCCCGGTGTCGTTCGCCGTGCTGCTGTTCGTGGCCGGCCTGTTCTGCGCCCCCACCATCACCGCCACCGTCGACGCCCTGAGCCGGACGGTGCCGGTGGCCAACCGGGGCGAGGCGATGGGCTGGCACGGATCGGCGCTGACCGCGGGCTCGGCGCTCGGCGCCCCGGTGGCCGGCGTCGCTATCGACCGTGCCGGCTGGCAGGGCGGGTTCGTGCTCACGGCTCTGGCCGCGCTGGCACCCGCCGTGGTCGCCGGGCTGATCGTCCTGCTCAGTCGGCGGCGACAGGCACCGTCACAGTGAACCTGGCTCCCCCACCGGGGGCATCATCCATGCTGACCGTTCCTCCGTCAGCCACCACCGTCTCCGCGACGATCACCAGCCCCCCTCGATGTTCGTGCTGACGCCCCGGCTCAGCCGGCGCCGAGCCAGCTCCGCAGTGCGTCTGCGCAGGCCGTGATCTGGGCGGCCGGGCACTGTTCGTCGTCCCGGTGGGCCAGGAGCGGGTCGCCGGGACCGAAGTTCACCGCCGGCACTCCCAGCCCGCTGAACCGGGCGACGTCGGTCCAGCCGTACTTGGGCTTGGGCTGCTGACCGATGGCCGCGACGAAGGCGGCCGCGGCCGGGTGATCCAGACCCGGCCGCGCGCCGCCGGCGGAGTCGACCACCACCAGGTCGAAGGAGGCGAAGACCTCGCGCACATGCCGTTCGGCGTCGGCGACCGAGCGGTCGGGGGCGAAGCGGTAGTTCAGGGTGACCAGGCATCGATCGGGGATCACGTTGCCCGCGATGCCGCCGTGGATCGCCACCGCGTTCAGTCCCTCGCGGTAGGTCAGACCGTCGACGTCGACCTCGCGCGGCAGGTAGGACGCCAGGCGCGACAGCAGGCGTCCGGCGTCGTGGATCGCGTTGCGCCCCATCCAGGACCGGGCCGAGTGCGCGGCCACGCCATTCGTGGTCACCTCGATCCGCATCGTGCCCTGACAGCCGCCCTCGACCGTGCCGTCGGTCGGCTCCAGCAGCACCGCGAAGTCGCCGGAGATCCAATCCGAGTGGTGCGCGGCGAGGCGGCCCAGACCGTTGCGGTCGGCCTCGACCTCCTCGTTGTCGTAGAAGACATACGTGACGTCGCGGTTCGGCTTGCGCACCGTCGCGGCCAGGTGCAGCTGGACGGCGACGCCGCCCTTCATGTCAACCGTGCCCCGGCCGTGCAGCACGGCGTCCGCACCCTGACCGACCACCCGCACCGGGAGGTTCGCCACTCCCGCCGCGTCGTGGGCCAGCGGCACCGTGTCGAGGTGTCCGGCGAGCACCACCCGCTCGGCCCGGCCGAGGTGGGTCCGCGCCACGATGGCGTCCCCGTCGCGCAGCACCTCCAGGTGGTCCAGGCGCCGCAGCGCCGCCTCCACGACGTCGGCCAGTCCCCTCTCGTTGCCGCTGACCGACTCCAGGTCGCAGACGGCCCGAGTCAGCTCCACGACGTCGGCAGTAAGGTCCATGCCGCGCAGGCTAGCGGCGGTTTCGCCCTGCCGACGCATAGGCTTGCCTCATGACCGAGACCCGCGCCGCATGGGCGTACGGCCTGGCAACGTCCACCGACGACGGCACCGTCCTGGACACCTGGTACCCCGAGCCCCAACTGGGTGAGCCACCGGCAGACGCCGCGGTGCCGCGGGAGCTGCTCGCCCTGGAGACCGACGACGTTGCGCGCGGGGTGCGCGTGCGCGCCGTCCGCACCGTGATCGATCTGGACGCCGCACCGGCCGACCCGTCGGATGCCTACCTGCGCCTGCACCTGCTCTCGCACCGACTGGTCGCCCCGCACGGCTGCACGATGACCGGCGTCTTCGGCGTCCTCACCAATGTGGTCTGGACCAATCACGGGCCGTGCGCCGTCGAGGACTTCGAGCCCACCCGGCTTCGCCTGCGCGCCCGCGGAGGAGTCGAGGTGTTCGGGATCGACAAGTTCCCGCGGATGACCGACTACGTGGTGCCCGCCGGGGTGCGGATCGCCAACGCCGACCGGGTGCGCCTGGGCGCACACCTGGCCGCCGGCACCACCGTGATGCACGAGGGGTTCGTGAACTTCAACGCCGGAACGCTCGGCACGTCGATGGTCGAGGGTCGGATCTCGGCGGGTGTCGTGGTCGGTGACGGCTCCGACGTCGGCGGCGGCGCCTCGATCATGGGCACCCTGTCCGGCGGGGGCACGCAGGTGATCTCGATCGGGCAGCGCTGCCTGCTGGGCGCCAACGCCGGGATCGGGATCAGCCTGGGTGACGACTGCGTGGTGGAGGCAGGGCTGTACGTGACCGCAGGCACTAAACTCACCCTGCTTCCCGAGGGCCGCGCCGTGAAGGCGATCGACCTGTCCGGCGCAAGCGGACTGCTGTTCCGGCGCAATTCCCTCAGCGGAGGCGTGGAAGCCGTTCCCCGCGCAGGGAAGACCGTGGAACTCAACGCCGCCCTGCACGCCAACGCCTGATCGCCGGCCAGCTGACCACGGCCCGTCGATGACTCAGATGACGCAGCCCCTGCCGACCCTGCCCGAGACGCGACGACGCCGGCGCGGCCTGCGCGCGCTCACGGTGCTCACGGTGACGGCGTTGGCCGTGGGCGTCGGGTTCGTCTGGCTGCGCGGGGTCCTGGACCGGGTGACCCTGATCCCGGGCTGCTCGGCGACGGCGCTGGGCAGCACGACCGGGCTCGACCCCGACCAGGCGGCGAACGCGGCCACCATCGCTGCGGTCGCCGTGCGGCGTGGCCTGCCCGGGCGGGCGGCCACGATCGGCATCGCCACGGCGATGCAGGAGTCGAAGCTGCACAACATCGACTACGGCGACCGGGACTCCCTCGGGTTATTCCAGCAGCGGCCCTCGCAGGGGTGGGGCACCACGGAACAGATCATGGACCCGGTCTACGCCGCCGACGCGTTCTACGACGTGCTGGTCAAGATCGAGGGCTACCAGAGCCTGCCGATCACCAAGGCGGCGCAGAAGGTGCAGCGCTCGGCATTCCCCTCGGCCTACGCCCAGCACGAGGCCGAGGCCCGGATCTTCGCCTCGGCACTGTCCGGGTACTCCGAGGCCGCGCTGACCTGCCGGCTGCGCGCCCCGAAGGACCTCGCCGTGCAGACCGTCGCTGCCACCGGGATGACGCCGCGGGCGGCCGCAGTGGTGACCGCGGCAGCGAACGAGACCGGGCGCGCCGGCACTCCCGGTGGCAGCGCCGACGGCACCTCGGCCCGCTTCGTGCTCGCCGGGCGTGATGGAGCCCGGCTGAGCTGGGCGCTGGCCCAGTGGGCGGTGGCCCGGGCCGACGGGCTGCAGATCGTCGCCGTCGAGGTCGACGGGCAGCGCTGGCAGCGCAGCGCACCCGACGACGACTGGACGGCCTTCAGCGGCGGGCCGCCCGACGGCACCGTCGTCGTCCGGGTCGCCGCCGGCAGCTGACCCACCACCCGACCCGCCAGCCCGGCCGGCCTTCATCGTTGTGGGTCGGGGCCCGGCCCCGGTCGGGCAGGATGCGAGAATCGCTCCTCGTGAGCGAGAACACCGACTTCATGACCAGTGACTGGGTAGCCCGGTTCGCCGACGACGTCATCGCCGAGGCCGACCGACGCTCACCGGGAGCGCGGATCATCTGCGCGTCGGGGCTGAGCCCCTCCGGACCGATCCACCTGGGCAATCTGCGCGAGGTGATGACTCCGCACCTGGTAGCCGACGAGATCCGCCGCCGCGGCCGCGAGTGCGAGCACCTGCTCTCCTGGGACGACTTCGACCGCTTCCGCAAGGTGCCGGCCGGGGTGCTCGGGGTGGACGCACGCTGGAACGACCACATCGGTCGCCCGCTCACCGGGGTGCCGGCGCCCTTCGGCAGCCCGTACGCCAGCTGGGCGGAGCACTTCCGGGCACCGATGGTCGAGGCGCTGGCGCTGCTCGGCATCGAGGTGCGCGAGGTGAGCCAGACCCAGATGTACACCTCCGGCGCCTACCGCGACCAAATCCTGCTGGCCATGCGCGAGCGGGGGCGGATCGACGCCGTCCTCGGTCGCTACCGCACCAAGAAGGCGGCCCCGGCCGCCGAGGACGAGGACGAGGACGCCCGCGCCGCGGCCGAGGGCTCGGGCGCCGCCGCGGAGGACGACGGTGCCTCGGAGTCCGGGTACTTCCCGTACAAGCCGTACTGCTCGGCGTGCGACAAGGACCTGACCACGGTCACCGCCTACGACGACGAGACCACCGAACTGAGCTACTCCTGCGCTGCCTGCGGTCACAGCGAGACGGTCAAGCTGACCGAGCACACCCACGGCAAGCTGGTCTGGAAGGTCGACTGGCCGATGCGCTGGGCCTACGAAGGGGTGGCCTTCGAGCCCTCGGGTGTCGACCACTCCTCCCCCGGCTCCTCGTTCGTGGTCGGCACCCAGCTGGTCAAGGAGATCTTCGGTGCGCCGGCGCCGATCGGGCCGATGTACGCCTTCGTCGGGATCAGCGGAATGGCCAAGATGAGCAGCTCCAAGGGCGGGGTGCCCATCGCGATGGACGCCCTGGCCATCATGGAGCCCTCCCTGTTGCGCTGGCTCTACGCCCGGCGCCGCCCGAACCAGGGCTTCAAGGTCGCCTTCGACGCCGAGATCCAGCGGATGTACGACGAGTGGGATGCCCTGGGCCGCAAGGTGTCTGACGGGACGGCGACCCCGGCCGACGCCGCCGCGCACCACCGTGCGACGACCACCCAGAGCGCCGGGCCGCTGCCGCAGACCCCGCGACCGCTGGCCTACCGCACCCTGGCCTCGATCGTCGACGTCACCACCGGGGACGACGCACAGACCCTGCGCATCCTGCGCGACCTCGACCCCGAGCGCCCGATCGCGACACTGGACGAGGCCCGGCCGAGACTGGACTGCGCCGAGCGCTGGATCACCACGCAGGTGCCGGCCGAGCAGCGCACCCAGGTGCGGACGACGCCCGACCGTGAGGCCCTGGCCGAGCTGAGCGAGGAGCAGCGGGAGTCGCTGCGGCTGCTGCTCGACGGCCTGTCCACGCACTGGTCCCTGGACGGGCTGGCCACCCTGGTCTACGGGGTGCCCAAGCAGCAGCTCGGGCTCGCCCCCGACGTCAGGCCCACCGCCGAGCTCAAGGTGGCCCAGCGCAGCTTCTTCGCGCTGCTCTACCGCCTCCTGGTCGGGCGGGACACGGGCCCGCGGCTGCCCACCCTGCTGCTGGCGGTGGGCGCAGAACGCGCACGCGAGTTGCTCACTTCCTGACCGTTCATGCAGGGCGGGGGCGGCCGACGGTAACGGCATGGTTTCGCCGACCCGTCCGGGCGGATCTGGGCGCTATGTTGCTTTCCACTTCGACATTCGGTCCCTAACGATCGAGTCACACGACGTAGGAGGCACCAAGCGATGACGACACGCAGAACGGCCTTGCTGGCTCTGGGCACCGCGGCGGCGTTCGGGCTGACCGCGTGCGGCGGCGGTACCGGGGCGTCGTCCGCCGGCGGAGCGAGCAGCGCCGCCGGTGGCGACGCCGCGAAGGTCAGCTCGATCAAGATCGTGGCCGCGGAGTACTCCAAGGACAACACCAAGGCGTACTGGGACTCCTTCGCCACCGCCTACAAGGCGAAGACCGGCACCACGCTCGAGGTCCAGGTGGTCAGCTGGGACACCATCGACCAGCAGTCCTCGACGATGATCCAGAACAACCAGGCGCCCGACATCCTCAACCTCAACGTCTACGCCAGTTACGCCAAGGACGGCCTGCTCTGGTCGGCCGACGACGTGCTGTCCGAGACCGCCAAGGGCGACCTGCTCGACGCCTTCGTGAAGTCGGGTACCTACCAGGGCAAGCTCTACGGCATGCCCGACCTGTCGTCGGCGCGGGCCTTCTTCTACAACAAGGACCTGTTCACCAAGGCCGGCATCGCCGCGCCACCGAAGACCTGGGCCGAGTTCGAGGACGCCGCCAAGAAGATCACCGCACTGGGCGACGGCACCGTCGGCTACGCGATGCCGCTCGGGCCGGAGGAGGCACAGGGCGAGTTCTCGATCTGGGCCTTCAACAACGGCGGCGATTGGAAGGCCGACGGCAAGTGGACCATCAACTCGGAGAAGAACGTCGAGACGCTGGCCTTCCTGAAGAAACTGGCCGTCGATGACAAGGTCACCCAGAACAATCCCGGCAAGACCAACCGGGCCGACGCCTTCGACCTGTTCAAGTCCGGCAAGGCCGGCATGGTGGTCGGGTTCTCGCCGCTGGCCGGCGCGCTCGACGCCGACAAGAAGGTGAACTACGGCGTCGCCCCGATGCCGACCAAGGACGGCGGCGAGCCGCAGACCTTCGGCGTCACCGACTACCTGATGGCGTTCAAGAAGCCGGGCAACCAGGAGGCGATCAAGGCCTTCTACGACCTGTACTACCAGAAGGACCAGGTCAACACCTTCATCAAGAAGGAGGGCTTCCTCCCGGTGACCAAGAGCGGGCTCGAGGTCTTCGCCTCCGACCCCAAGCTCAAGGTCTACCTGGACACGCTGCCGAATGTGCACCTCACCCCGACCGACGACCCGACCTGGGACAAGATCAAGATCGCGGTGCAGCAGAACATCGGTGCGGCCACGGCGGCGGACGGCGACCCGAAGGCGGTGCTGGACTCGCTCCAGAAGACCGCCGAGACCACCAGCTGACGCCACGTCCCGCTGACCGGAGAGCCTGCAGATGACACGGACCCGTCTCACCGCCTCGCGACGTCGTCGCGGTGAGGCGGGTCTGCTGCAGGCACTGCTCTGGCTCGGCCCGGCGCTGGTGCTGATCGTCGGGGTGGTGCTGTTTCCGGCGGTCAAGCTGGTGCAGGCCTCGATGGACCGGTTCTCCATCACCGGGTTACGCCTGGGCAGCGCCGGTGGGCGCAACTACACCGCGGTTCTCGAGCATCCGGCCCTGGGCACGGTGCTGAAGAACACCGTGCTCTGGGTGGTGCTGGTGGTGGCCCTGACCATCGTCCTCTCGCTCGCCCTGGCCCAGTTCCTGAGCAAGGAGTTCCCCGGACGACGCCTGGTGCGGGTCGCGCTGATCGTGCCCTGGGCGGCGTCCCTGCTGATCACCGCGCAGCTGTTCGTGCTGCTCTACGACTTCAACTACGGGCTGCTTAACGCGGCACTCAAGAAGCTCGGCGTGATCGAGACGTCGATCGACTTCCTCGGTGACGACTCCTGGACCCTCGCCTCGATGATCCTGGTCGGGGTGTTCGTGTCGATCCCGTTCACCACCTTCGTGTTCGTGGCCGGTCTGAACGCCATCCCGGACGATCTGCATGAGGCCGCGAAGATCGACAGCGCCACCCCGTGGCAGGCCTGGCGGCTGATCACCCTGCCGCTGTTGCGCCCGGCGATGCTGGTGGCCACGGTGCTGAACACCATCTACGTGTTCAACTCCTTCCCCATCGTGTACACCCTGAACGACCGCAACCCCGGGTTCACCCACGACACCACGATCACGTTCATGTACAAGCTGGCGTTCAAGAGTCAGGAGCGCGATGTCGGGATGTCCGCAGCCGCAGGCATTCTCAACGTGGCGCTGATCCTGGTCGTGGTCGCGGTCTACCTGAGGGTCACCAGCTGGCGGGAGGAGGAGGCCTGATGTCGCCCGCCACCTGGCGCCGCCTTCGCCCGTCGGTGATGGCCCTGGCCGGGGCCGTGATCGCCCTGGCCTTCCTCGCGCCGTACCTGATCATGGTGCTGGACTCGTTGCGCACCAGCACCGACGTGAAGACCACTCCCCCGTCGTTGTTCCCGCGCGAGTGGCAGTGGTCGACCTACAACCAGGTGCTCGGCGACGAGCGGTTCCTGAACTGGCTGAAGACCTCGCTGCTGGTCTCGCTCTCCTCCACCGTGATCGTCGTCCTGATCGCGGTGCCGGCCGCCTACTTCACCGCCCGGTTCCGCTTCCCGGGGCGTGCCGCGTTCCTGTTCCTGGTGCTGGTGACCCAGATGTTCTCGCCGACCTCCCTGGTGGTCGGTATCTACCGGGAGTTTTTCGAGCTCAACCTGGTCAACACCTACATGGCGCTGGTGCTCACCAATGCGGCGTTCAACCTGGCCTTCGCGATCTGGATCCTGCACTCGTTCTTCTCCTCCATCCCCAAGGAGGTCGAGGAGGCCGCCGAGCTGGACGGCTGCAGCCAGGTGGCCCGGCTGACCCGGATCATGCTGCCGCTCACCCGGCCCGGCCTGGTCACGGCCACGATCTTCACCTTCATCGCAGCCTGGAACGAGTACGTGGTGGCACTGACGCTGATCATCGACGACGACAAGAAGCCGCTGACAGTGGGCATCCGCACCTATGTCACCGGGTACGAGCAGCACTGGGACCAGCTGTTCGCCGCCTCGGTGATCGCCGTCGTCCCGGTGGTGGCCCTGTTCATGCTGATCGAGAAGCACCTGGTCGGCGGCCTCACCGCCGGCGCCGTCAAATGAAACCTGCTCATGCTCCGCGGGTGTACATGTCTGCGGCTTTGACAACGCTGTCACATGTACGCCTGCGGAGCATGAGCAGGTTTGGTTAAGTGAGACGGGCGGCCAGAGCGGCGGCGTCAGCGTCGGTGATCGTCAGGGCGATGCGGACGTGGTGGGCGCCGGCGGCACCGTAGAACTCGCCGGGGGCCACCAGGATGCCGCGCTCGGCCAGCCAGGCCACCGTGTGCCAGCAGGGCTCGTCGCGGGTTGCCCACAGGTACAGCCCGGCCGCCGACTCCTCGACCCGCAGCCCCGCGCCGCCCACGGCCCTCATCACGAGCACCCGCCGCGCCCGGTAGCGCTCACGCTGCTCGGAGACGTGCACGTCGTCCGCCAGCACCGCGGTCAGCGCCGCTTGCACCGGCGCGGGCATCATCATCCCTGCGTGCTTGCGCACCTCGAGCAACTGCGTCACCAGGGCCACGTCGCCGGCCACGAACGCAGCCCGGTACCCGGCCAGGTTCGACTGCTTGGAGGTCGAGTAGACCGCGAGCAGCCCCTTGTGCGATCCGCCGCAGACCCGCGGGTCGAGGATGCTCGGCACCTCGTCGACGTCCCAGCCGAGTTCGGCGTAGCACTCGTCGCTGGCCACCACCGCTCCCACCGACCGGGCCCAGGCGACCACCTTGGCCAGGTGCTCGACCGGAAGCACCTTGCCGGTGGGGTTGGACGGAGAGTTCACCCAGACCAACTTCACGTTCGTGCGGTCCGGGCCCAGCTGCAGCGTGCCGTCGGCCGGCACCGGGGTCGCCCCCGCCAGCCGGGCGCCGACGTCGTAGCTCGGGTAGGCCCGCTCCGGGTGCACCACCAGGTCGCCCGCGCCCAGACCCAGCAGGGTGGGCAGCCAGACCACCAGCTCCTTGGAACCGATCGTGGGCAGCACCCCGGCCGGGTCCAGGCCCGGGACGGCGCGGCGCCGGGCGAACCAGGCCGCGACCGCCTCCCGCAGGGCGGGCGTTCCGTACGTCTGGGGGTAGCCGGGCGCGTCGGCGGCCGCCGCCAGCGCCGCCCGGGCGACCTCGGGGGTCGGGTCGACCGGCGTGCCGATGGAAGCGTCGATGATGCCGTCAGGGTGCCGGCGGGCCAGCTCGCAGTACGGCGCGAGCCGATCCCAGGGGAAGTCCGGCAGCTGCGGTCTCAGTGCCCTTCGCCCTGCGGCGGGAGTGCGGCGATGATCGGGTGGTCCTTGGGGATCATGCCGAGCTTGGCCGCGCCACCGGGCGAGCCCAGGTCGTCGAAGAACTCGACGTTGGCCTTGTAGAAGTCCTTCCACTGCTCCGGGGTGTCGTCCTCGTAGTAGATCGCCTCGACCGGGCAGACCGGCTCGCAGGCGCCACAGTCGACACACTCGTCGGGGTGGATGTACAGCGACCGCTCGCCCTCGTAGATGCAGTCGACGGGACATTCCTCGATGCAGGCTTTGTCCTTGACGTCGACGCAGGGCAGGGCGATGACGTACGTCACGGTGTGTCCTCCGGGCTCGGTCGGTTGGCACCTAGTATCTCTGGCCGGTCCCAGTATCGCGTGTCGGGGGGTGGTCGCGTGTCCAGGCCTCCGTTCTGGGTGCCTGTCGGCGTGGTGCTTCTCACCTCGTGCACCCCCGCGCCCACCGCGCCGACGCCGTCGTCGACTCCCGCTGCCCTTTCCCCGGCCGTCTCAACGGCCCCTTCCCGCGCCTCGGCACCTGCCCGGAGGCCGTCCGTCACGCCGTCCGGGTCGGTGCAGGGGATCGACGTGTCGGCCTACCAGCCCCAGGTGGACTGGGGCCGGTGGAGCCGGGAGGGCATCCGGTTCGTCTGGATCAAGGCGACCGAGGGAGCCACCTGGCGCAGCCCCACCTTCACCGCGCAGCGCACCGGTGCCCGGGCCGCCGGCCTGCTGCAGGGGGCCTACCACTACGCCCGCCCGAAGAGCTCGACCGGCACCGTGCAGGCCCGCTTCTTCGTGCGCAACGGCGGCGGGTGGACGGCGGACGGGCGCACCCTGCCCGGGGCGCTGGACCTGGAGAAGAACCCCAGCGGCCCGGCCTGCTACGGGCTGTCCACGCGGGCCATGGTCGGGTGGATTCGCGACTTCACCACCGAGTACCGCCGACTCACCGGCCGCGACGCGGTGATCTACGTGCAGGCCGGCTGGTGGCGCGAGTGCACCGGCGGCGATCAGTCCTTCGCCGCGCCCAACCCGCTGTGGCTCTACGACCACGACGGCCCGCTGGGCCCGCTCCCACCCGGCTGGGAGCGCGCCACGGCCTGGCAGTACGGGGTGAGGGGATCGATGGACCGCAACGTCTTCCTCGGCACTGAGGCCGAGCTGGTGCGCTGGGCCCGGACGCCGTGACCCCGCCCTCGACCATCGCCGCACTGGAGCGGATCGGGCTCGGCCATTGGCTGCCCTCGACCTGTGAACCACTCGGGCCGTGGGTGTTGCGCGCCCACCACGGCTTCACCGGCCGGGCCAACTCGGTGCTCGCCCTTGGCGACCCGGTGCCCGCACTGAACCGGCCCCTGGCCGCGGTGCTCGACACCGTGCGGGCCTTCGACGCCGGGCGCGAGCTGTTCGTCTCGGCGCCTGAGCAGGTGTTCCTTTCCCTGAGGGACGCGGGGCGGACGGTGGCCGTGGCCCGGGGGTCACTGTCGGAGGGCTGGGCGGGGGTGACCGCCGTGGAGGTGGCCGAGGACTACCGGCGGCGGGGCCTGCCCCGCCTGCTGCTGGCCGAGATCTCCCGGTGGGCGGCGGAACGCGGCGCGACGTCGGCGTTCCTGCAGGCGGCAGCCGCCAACGGGCCGGCGCACACGCTGTACCTGTCCGCGGGGCTCACCGTGCACCAGCGCTACGACTGCCTGACCAGTTCCGGCTAACCCGTTGGCGTGCTGGGAGTTTCAGCAGGCTTGGGGCCGCACACCACCTTGTCCTCGGCGATGTACACCGTGCGCCAGGACTGATCCTTGACGATCGTGCTGCCCTGGTAGACCTTGCGCCGGACGACGATGTCGAACCCACCGTTCGCGTCCTGCGGAACGCACTGCTCGCCGGTGTCGTACACCGTCTTCGGCTGCCGCGGATTGGTGCGCGCGCCGGTCTCGGAGACCACCCTGTCGTACTGCTTGGTACTCCAGAAGGTCACGTTCACCGTGTTGGTGACACTGGCCTCGACCAACACCGCATACTTGGAGTCGTTGCGCCACACCAGGTCGACGTCCGGGTAGTTGACCGTTGCCTCACGACCCACCGGGTAGCGGGAGATGTAGAAGGAGTGCGGCATGTGGCGCACATCCTCCAGACCGGCGAAGAACACGTTGTTGTAGATGGTCGTCGCCATCTGCGAGACACCGCCGCCGTGGCCCATCACCAGGCGCCCGTTCATGATCGTCGGCGCCTCGGCGTAACCCTTCTCCGGCGTTCGTCTGCCCAGAACAGCGTTCAGGCTGAACATCTTTCCGGGCATCACCAGGGTGCCGTTGACCGTGCGGGCGGCGATCCGCAGATTGTTCGTCCGCGGGGCGTTCGCGGTGAGCCGGGTGGAGAAAGTGGAGACCTCTTCCTTCACCCCGAGCGCCGTGGCCTGCTCGGTGGTCAGCTTGGGCTTGGCGACCGCCGTCGCCAGTACCGCCTTGCGCTCGGGGGTGAGCAGGGCCGCCTTGGCCGCCGTGGCCAGGGCCGCCGGATCGATGGTCAGTCCGTCCTTGGAGGGGATCACCGTCGGCTTGCCGTCCTTCAGCACGATCTTGGCGTCCTTCGGCTCCTGCTCCAGATCTTCGCTGCCGGCCAGCACGGCACTGCGCAGGGCGGCGCCGTCCACGACCAGGTCGAGCGTGCCCGGCGATGCAGCGCTGGGCGCCATGTCGAGAGTGGGCAGCAGCGCAGCCTGGGTCACCGAGACGCTCGTGTCACCGATCACCACGGTGAGCAGTCCGGACGCCGCTGGCCTGGCCGTGGCGGCCAGCGCCCGATCCACCTCGCCCTGGTCGATGGCCGGCGGGGTCTGTTTCACGGGCAGTTCAAGGGCGCCGGTGCGGGCCAACCAGCCGCGGGCCACGGCGTCGGTCGCGGCCTCGACGTCCATCGAGGTCCCGGTCACCGCTGCGGTGGCGCGCGGCCCGTCGGAGCCGAAGGCGATCGCGCCGTCGACCGCCTCCTGAGCGGTATCAGTGGCGATGGACCCCAGAACGGTGCGCAGCTGGGTGCGGTCGGCCTCGGGCAGCGCGGGGGCCGCCGGACCGCCGATCACCTGGTGCCACACTCGGCCCAGGTGGAGCCGGCCGCCCAGGACGGCGTCGATGCTGCGTTCGGCGTCCAGCTGCAGCCCGGCGCGCGCCGGGTCGAGGCTCGCCTGGCGGCCACTCACCTGCACCGGGATCGGCGCCGCGGCGGACGGCGCCTTCGCCGCCAGGGCCTCGACCGCCGCCGCGCGGCGCAGGCCGCCGACGTCGACTCCGCCCACGGTGGTGCCGCGCGGCACGACGTCACTGGCGAGGGCCACGGCCCCGCCGACTCCGAGCAGGCCCAGCAGCCCGGTGCCGAGTGCGATGAACCCGACCCGACGCGGCCACCGCCGGCGCGACGATGCGAACACCGGCGGAGGGGTGCTGGGGCGGGGCAGCGCCTCGACGGGCAGCGGCTCGACGGGCAGCGGCGGGCCGGTCGGTTGCTCGTTCTCGACCTGGAGCTGGACCGGCATCGGGATGGCTGCCGTGTCCGGTGCCAGGGCCGGCTCCGGGAACAGCTCCGGCTCGACCTCGACCACCGGAGTCGGCGCCGGCTCCGGGTCGAGCACGACCGTTGGAACCGGATCGGGTTCCGGTGCGATCGCGGCAACCAGCTCAGGTTCCGGCTCAGGCTCCGGTTCCGGCTCAGGTTCCGGCGCCGGCTCAGGCTCCGGCTCCGGCTCCGGCTCCGGCTCCGGCTCAGGCTCGGGCTCCGGCTCCGGCTCCGGCTCCGGCTCCGGCTCGGGCTCGGGCTCAGGTTCCGGTTCGGGCTCCGGCTCGGGCTCGGGCTCAGGTTCGGGCTCCGGCTCCGGCTCGGCTCAGGCGCCGGCGCCGGCTCGGGCTCAGGTTCCGGCTCCGGCTCCGGCTCCGGTTCAGGCTCCGACTCGAGCTTGAGTTCGGGCTCGGACGCAGGCGCGGGCTCCGGCTCCGGCTCCGGCGTGGACCCCGGCTTGCGCGATGAGTTCAGCCACTCCAGGAGGTCCGCGGGCGAGGCCCAGGCGGGGCCTGCCGCGGCAGCGTCACGAACCGGTGCCTCAGACTCTGCGGCCTCGGCCTCGGCCACCTCGACGACCTCGGGCTTGTCCTCGGCGCCGGGCCCCTCGTCGTGATCACTAGCGGTGTCGCTCACATCGGCATCGTAGAGTCCCCGGTCGCGTCCTCGTGCCATCACGAGGAGGCGTTGACGCAATCACCCACGGCCGGTGCTGGATGGCGCGGAAAGAGACCACTCACCCGGGGAGTAGTGGCGGGTTGGTACACGCAGACGGTGTAGAACCCACCACTGCCCGCGGGCCGGGCCGAGGTCGGCTACCGCTGACGGAGGGGTGAGCAGGTCACGCAGTCCGTTATGGGGCTTATAGGTCGAGTTGCCGGTACCCGCTGCGGTAGTACAGCAGGGCCCCGGCATCGTCCCGGCCGAGCTGCGAGGAGACCACTTCGCCGATCACGATGCTGTGGTCTCCGGCGGGCACGACCTGGTGCGTCCGGCACTCCAGCCAGGCCATCGCCTGGTCGAGCAGAGCAGCTCCCGTCGCCGGTCCGCGCCGATGCGGCACCCGGTCGAGCTGGCCGTGCAACGGACGACCTCGTGTGGCCAGCCAGTCCGAGGCCGGTCGTGCCGACGCATCGAGAATGCTCACCCCCCACTCTCCGGACGCCGTGATCGCGTCGTGGAAGCGAGCCTCCGTCTCGACACAGACCAGTACAAGCAGCGGCTCCAGCGACACCGAGGTGAACGCGTTCGCGGTCATCGCATGATCGGTGCGGCCGTCCAGCGCGGTCACCACACAGACCCCGGTGGCGAACCGACCGACCGCCCGACGGAAGAGGGCGATGTCCTCCGCCGTGGGCGGTCGGTCGGGAGAGGCGGTGTGCACGCGTGGAGACTACGCGTTCGCCGCCGGCTTCTCGCGCTGAGCAGGAGCCCACCAGTTCGCTGGAAGGCGCAGATCCACCGTCGACGCGTTGTCGGCCTCGTCGTCCACCGCACCCTTCGCCGCGATGTCCTTCGCGATGCCGTCGGCACCGGACTGGGGTCGAGGCTCGGGCCGTACGGCGTCCGCCTGCTCGAGCACGTCGGTGATCTCTCGGCCGATCAGCTCGTGCCGCTCGAGCAACGCGTCCCGCAGGGCGACCACGAGGTGCTGGTTGGCCTCCAGCAGGTCGCGCGCCCGGTCCTTCTGGGCGGTGAGCAGCGCCTCGACCATGCGCCGACCCTCACCGTCGCCGAGCACCCGCCCGACCAGCCCCTGGTCGCCGAACGCCGATCCCTGAACCGCACCGAAGGAGACCAGCGTGTCCGACATCCCCGCCTGGCCCACCATCTGCGCGGCCACGTTCGTGGCGTACGTGAGGTCGCCCGCGGGGCCGGTGGAGATGTCGTCGAAGAACAGCTCCTCGGCCACCTGACCTCCGAAGGCGATGCACATCAGCGCCTCGAGCTCACTGCGCGATCGGGTGTAGACGTCCTCGCGGTCACCGTGCGCCAGCAGCCCGAGCGCCTCGGCCCGCTTGATGATCGTGAGCACCTCGAGCCGGCGTTGCGGCGCCACCAGCCAGGCCAACGTGGCGTGTCCCGCCTCATGGGTGGCGATCAGCTCCTTCTCATACGGGGTGTAGGAGACCGGTTGCCCCAGACCGACCTCGGTCACCAGCCGGGCCTGCTCGATGTCCGTCCAGGACATGCCGTCGCCGCCACGCCGGATCGCGTTGACCAGCGCCTCGTCGAGCAGGTGCTCGATCATCACCGGGGAGTAGCCCTGGGTGATCCCGGCCAGCGCGTCGCGCCGCTCGGAGTCGGCCATCTCCGACTCGTAGGCCTTGCGCTCCAGGAAGTGGTCGATCAGTTCGCGGCGTCCCGCGTGGTCGGGCACCGAGAACACGAGACGACGGTCGAACCGACCGGGCCTCAACAGCGCCGGATCGAGCCCGTCGGCACGGTTCGTGGCCGCGATCACCAACACTTCCGGGGTCTCGGTCCGCGGCCGCGGGATGCACCAGGAGGCCGGCAGCAACAGGTTGACCGCGTCCACCATCTGGGAGCGGATCCGCTCGCCCAGGGTGGGAGTGTCGAAGGACTGCATCTGCACCAGGAGCTCATTGACCACTCCCCCGACGCCCTCGCTGGTCATCGACCGGTGGACGACGCCGCCCGCCGCCGGCGCACCGCCCGAAGCCGCGCCGGCCGCGTACACCGAGGGCAGCCCGACCAGACCGCCGCAGTCCATCGCCTGCATCGACGACATCGGCTGCATCGGCTGGTGGGCCAGGGACGGCATGCCCCCACGCACCATCGCGATCGCGTCGATCTCCTCGATGAAGCCGATCGCGCCGCCCTCTGCCCGCGCAGCCTTGCGCAGCGCAGCGAAGTAGGAGCGGATCTTGCGCGAGGTGGCTCCGTAGTACATCGACTGGAACGAGGTCGCCGACACGAACAGGAAGGGCACCCCAGCCTCGGCCGCCATGGCCTTGGCCATGTGCGTCTTGCCCGTCCCGGGAGGGCCTTCGAAGAGCAGCCCGCGGCGCGGGGTGCCGCCCATGGAACGGCGGAAGGTGCGCGCAGACAGGAACAGATCCAGCGAGCGCCGCACGTCCTCACTCACCGCGGCCAGCCCCTTGACGTCCTCGAAGCGGACGTCGATCTGCTCGGGCCGGTACACGAGGTGCGGCGAGCGCCCGGCGACCAGGAAGCTGCCGGCCATGGTGAGGATCATGACGAAGAAGAAGATCCCGGTCATCAGGTAGATCGGGTCGACCGTGGGGAATCGCGGCACTGCCGTGTGGCCGGTGGCCATCCGCCAGGCGATCCATCCGGCCACCACCGTGACAGCACCGATCAGGCGCAGCACCCGGACCCGGCGACGGCGCTCCCGCTGCTGGGCCACGTCGGAGGTCATCGTCGCCGCGGCACCGCCGGCCGGGGTCAGGGCCCCGACGCCACCCTGTCCCGGGCCGGCCGTGCCTACCGGGGCAGGGGTCTCGACCAACGCCGCGGTCTCACGGGCCGACGCCTCTTCCATGATGTGTCTACCCACGTCACTCCTCGTCAGGCCAGGACCGGCTGTCACCGGTATCTGCTGACGATGACCCTTTTCGCCGGGGGTTGACCACGGTGCGCGACTGATCTCATCCGTCTGCCCCCACAATGTCACCCAGAAGGGTCACCATGAGTGACATTCCTCCGCCGCCACTCTCCCTCCGACGGGAATGGTCACCGTCTGTCATGAATCTCCCCCACTGCCTGGGTGGAAGCCCATGACGATCGGCGATCATGAGGCCGGGTGGCAGTCAGAGGCCGGCGAAGAGGTCGGTTTCTCTGGGGGGTGGGGCGGACAACGCGGCGGACGGCGAAGCAGCGGACGACGCGGCGGCTGCACCGGCGACCAGGCGGAAGTACTCGACCGGTGCGATCACCTGGCCGATCTCGTTGCTCAGCGCGTAGTAGGGCGGCTGGACCATCACCTGGGTGGCGTGGGCACGCAGCGCAGCCGCCTTGGCAGCCAGGAAGTCCGTGCCGTCGACCGCGGTGGTGACCACGTCGTCCGGCACCACCATGCTCGGCGGCGGCCCCTCGGGAGCGGGGAGGTAGGGATTGTCCGAGCCGGCCAGCCGAACAGCCTGGTCGCGGACCACTGTCTCAGGAACAACCATCCAGTAGATCTTGGGCACTGCCCAGCCGCCTGGCGACTCCGCCGCCAGCGTGACGGCACGCATGCTCACCCGGTGCGCCTGCACATGGTCCGGGTGACCGTAGCCACCTCCCGGGTCATAGGTGACCAGCACGTGCGGGCGGAGCTCGACGAGCAGCGCAGCCAGGTCGGCGGCGGCCGTCTCGACCGGGGCCAGCGCGAACGCCTCGGGACGCGCGTCGTCCGGCAGCACGACGGCACCCAGGGCGTCGATGTCCATGCCTGAATCGCGGTAGTGGCGCGGCGTGCCGGCATCGAGGAACCGATGATCCTTCACTCCCAATGCAGCCATCGCCGCCGCCAGTTCACCTTCGCGGTAGGTGCCGAGGGTGTCGTCCTGATCGGCGGCCAGCCGGGCCAGGGCCGGGGGGATCACCTCGCCCTGCTCCCCCCGGGTGCAGGTGACCAGGGTGACCTGGGCGCCCTGCGCCGCGTAGCGGGCCATGGTGGCACCGGTGGCGATGCTCTCGTCGTCCGGATGGGCATGGACCAGGAGCAGCCGTCCCGAACCGACCTCAGACGGCATCCGCGGCCGGCTCGGGGAAGTGGCAGGCCACCTGGTGGCCGGGTTCATACGTGGTGAGCTGCGGCACCTCGCTCGCGCACCGGTCTTGCGCCTTCCAGCACCGGGTGCGGAACACGCACCCGCTGGGCGGGTCGGCCGGCGAGGGCAGGTCGCCCTGCAGGACGATCCGGTCCCGCTGCTCACGCAGCGCCGGGTCAGGGACGGGAACGGCAGAGAGCAGGGCCTTGGTGTAGGGATGGCGGGGCGCCGCGTAGAGCGCATCGCTGCCCGACAGCTCCATGATCTTGCCGAGGTACATCACGGCGATCCGGTCGCTGATATGACGCACCACCGAGAGGTCGTGGGCGATCACGATATAGGCCAGCTCGAACTCGTTCTGCAGGTCCTCGAGCAGGTTGACCACCTGCGCCTGGATCGAGACGTCGAGCGCAGAGACGGGCTCGTCGCACACGATCAGCTTCGGCTTGAGGGCCAATGCCCGGGCGATCCCGATCCGCTGCCGCTGACCGCCGGAGAATTCGGCCGGGAAGCGGTTGTAGTGCTCGGGGTTCAGACCCACCCGCTCGAGCAGGTCCTGGACCGCCTTCTTCACCCCGCCGGGCGGCACGATCCCCTGGACGTCGTACGGCGCGGCGACGATCTTGCCGACCGTGTGCCGCGGGTTCAGCGAGGAGTAGGGGTCCTGGAAGATCATGGACGCCGCCCGCCGCACGGGCACCATCTCACGCCGGCTGAGCCGGGTGATGTCGCGCCCGGCCAGTTCGATCGTGCCCGCGGTCGGCTCGAGCAGCTTCAGCATCGTGCGGCCGGCGGTCGACTTGCCGCAGCCACTCTCCCCCACGATGCCGAGCGTCTCGCTGGGGTAGACCGCGAGGTCGATCCCGTCGACGGCCTTGACCTGCCCGATGGTCCGGCGCAGGAAGCTGCTCTGGATCGGGAAGTGCTTGCGCAGACCGGTGACCCGCAGTACGGGCTCAGCACCGCCGTCGCCCGACGCGCTCCTGGTCGTCACCTGTTCGGCTGACGCGCTCACGCGACCTCCTCCCCGCCCGCCTTGGCCGGAGCCAGGGCCTCCATCTGCCCCTTGGAGAGCAGGCAGCGCACGTCATGGTTGGGCCCGACCGGCGTCAGGTCGGGCCGTTTGGTGTCGCACCAGCCGTGCTCGACGTGCGAGGAGAACGTGCACCGGGGCCGGAACACGCATCCCTGGGGCAACCGGATCAGGGACGGCGGCTGGCCGGGGATAGGGGTGAGCCGGGTGCCGCGCGGGTCGGTCAGGTTCGGCACCGAGGACAGCAGCCCCCAGGTGTAGGGCATGCCGGCATGGGCGAACACCGTCGTGACGGGCCCGCGCTCGACCACCCGCCCGCCGTACATCACGACCACGTCGTCGGCCGTCTCGGCCACCACCCCCAGGTCGTGGGTGATCAGCAGGACGGCCATCTGGTACTCCTGCTGCAGGTCGCGCAGCACGTCCAGGATCTGTGCCTGCACGGTGACGTCCAGCGCGGTGGTCGGCTCGTCGGCGATCACCAGGTCGGGATTGTTGATCAGGGCCATGGCGATCATCACGCGCTGGCGCATGCCGCCGGAGAACTGGTGCGGATAGTCCTTCACCCGCTGCTTGGCGTTGGGGATGCCGACCCGGTCGAGCATCGCCACCGCCCGTCGGGCGGCCTCGCTCTTGCTCACGTCCTCGTGCACGAGCACTGCTTCGACCAGCTGCTTGCCGATCGTGTAGAAGGGGTGGAGCGAGCTCAGCGGGTCCTGGAAGATCATCGCCATGTTGCGGCCACGCATCGAGCGCACGGTCTCGTCGGGCGCGGAGACGATGTCGGTACCGTCCACGAACACCTGCCCGGTGATCGTGGCGGAGCGCTTCGGGTGCAGCCCCATGATCGCCTGGCTGGTGACGCTCTTGCCCGACCCCGACTCGCCCACGATGGCGAGGGTCTTGCCCCGCTCGAGGCTGAACGAGACGCCGTCCGCGGCCCGGACGACGCCGTCCTCGGTGGCGAAGCTGACCTTCAGGTCACGCAACTCCAGGTAGGCCTTGGGGGCCTCGGTCGCCGCGCTCATGCGAGCCTCACCCTCGGGTCGATCACCATGTAGAGCATGTCCACGATGAAGTTGGCCACGATGATGAAGGTGGCGGCCACCAGGGTCACTCCGGTGATCACCGGCAGATCGGAGTCGACGACAGCTCCGACGGCGAGCCGCCCGAGCCCAGGAAGGTTGTAGATCTGCTCGGTGATGATCGCACCGCCGAGGAGGATGCCCAGGTCCAGGCCGGCTGCGGTGACGATCGGGGTCAACCCGGCGCGCAGCGCGTGCTTGATCGTGACCACCCGCTCGGGCAGGCCCTTGGCGCGGGCGGTGCGGATGAAGTCCTCACCGAGCGTCTCCACCATCTGGGTCCTGGTCAGGCGGGTGTAGAAGGCGGCCGTGGTGAAGGACACCGTGACCCACGGCAGGAGCATGGTGGTGAAGAACTTCTTCGGATCCTCGCTGAGCGGGTAGTAGTCGGGATAGGGCAGCAGGCTCAGCTGCACGATCAGAAGGATGAGCAGTGCCAGGCCGACGAAGAAGCTGGGTAAGGAATAGGCGACGAGCGAGATGCCCTGCAGCACGGCATCCGGCCATCGCCCTCGGTTGAGGGCGGCAAGCACCCCGGTGGTCAGGCCGAACGACATCCAGAGGATGAATGCGCCCAGGGCCAGCCACATCGTGACCGGCACCGTCTCCTTGACCAGGTCGGTGACGTTGCGCTGCTGGGAGAAGGAGTACCCGAGGCATGGGGCGGGGCATTCGATCTCGGCCGCACCCTGGCCCTTGTTGTAGGTGCGCCCGGCCACGATGCCCTTGACCCAGATGGCGTACTGCTCAGCCACCGGCTTGTCCAGGCCGAGCCGCACCCGGTTGGCCGCGATCACGTCCTCGGTGCAGGACTTGCCGCAGGTCAGCCGCGCCGGGTCGGTCGGCAGCACGGAGAACAGCAGGAACACCAGGACACTCAGACCGGCCAGCATGACGATCATCGAACCGAACCGCTTGACCACGTAACCGAGCACGAGGATGCCTCCCGACGAGCCGCTATGCCACAGACCTATGGGTGTGCCCGGCCGGTCCGAGGACCGGCCGGGCACAACTCATCGGGTCACTTCTCCAGGTAGAGATCACCGAACGAGGGGCCACCGAACGCCGGGCTGGTGTAAGGCTTGCCACCGAAGGTGACGGTCTTCACCTTGGTTCCGAAGATCAGCTGCTCCTTGCTATGCCGGGTCGGGATGATCAGGCCCAGCTCGACGCTCTCCTTGTTCAGCGCCTGCCACTTCTTGGCCTGCTCGGCGCGGTCCAGGGTGGTCTTGGCGTCCTCCACCTTGGCAATGAACGCCGCGTCGTCCCACTGCGACAGGTTGAAGCCGCCCTCAGTGGTGAACAGCTCCGGGATCACGGTGGAGGCGTTCAGCCAGTCCGGGCCCCAGCCGGCGCCGGAGACTGAGCCCTGCTTCTCCCGCGTCTGCACGGTCGGGTAGTACGCCGACTGCTCGATCGGGTTCAGCTTGACCTTGAAGCCGGCCTTCTCCCACGAGGCCTTGGCGATGGCGGCGGCCTTGTCAGCCGTCTGGTCGTCCTTGGCCTTGCCGTAGTCGAAGACGATCTCCGGCGGGGTGGCCCCCGAGTCGGCGATCAGCTTCTTGGCCAGGTCCGTGTTGCCGGTGTTCGGAACGGCGGCGCCCAGGCCACCCTCCCAGATCCCGGTCGGTGCGTAGTCCTGGCCGATGTTCGCCTTCAGTGCCCCATCACCGTAGACACCGGCATAGGTGCCGCCGGCGACCTTGAGTAGCGCCTGACGGTCCAGGGCGGCCATCAGCGCCTGGCGGTGCTTGACGTTCGGCACCTTCTTGGTGTTGATCGCGTAGTACCGCGAGAAGGGGTCGAGCTGGTCGCTGAGCCGGTCCTTGAGCTGGGCATTGCCGAACAACGGGCTGAGGTCGGCCGGGTCGATGTTGTCGTCCGCGACCGCGAAGGCGTCGTCACCGGCCGACTTCTGGATCCGGGCGTCCACGACCTGCGGGTTCAGGCTGAACAGCTTGACCACCTTGTCCGGGTACGCCTTGCGCACCGGGTCGCTGGCCTGGCTCCACTTGTCGTTGCGCACAAGGACGATCGACTTCTTCTCGGTGTACGACTCGATCTTGTACGGACCCGTGGAGACCGGGGCCATGTCGTACTTCTCGCCGGTGTCCTTGGCCTTGGGCACCGGGGAGAACGAGAGCAGGGTCAGTGCCCCGTTGAAGTCCGGGACCGGCTTGCCGAGGTTGAAGACGATGGTCTTGCCGTCCTCGGAGCACGTGATCGCCTTGTCGAACGCTGCCACGCCCTCAGGGGTGTTCTTGTACGGGCCGGTGTAGATGCTCTTGCCATCCGCCTTCGGGATGTCGAGCATCGAGATCGCATACGTCGGGCCGTCGGTGATGACGTCCTGGGCGAAGGTGCGGGAGACGCCGTACTTGACGTCGGCACAGGTGATCGGCGCGCCGTCCTCGAAGGTGACCCCGTCACGCAGGGTGAAGGTCCACTTCTTGGCGTCGTTCTCGGCCTTGCCGATGTCGGTGGCCAGGTCGGGCACGATCTCCGTGCCGGCCGTCCCCTCGGCGATCTTGTAGGTGGTCAGGCTGCGGTGGATGAAGGCGCCCGCAAAGTTCAGGTCCACGCCGGTGTAGTTGCGCTGGGGATCGAGGTGGGAGAACTTGTCCCCCCGGACAGGACGAACAGCGTGCCGCCCTTGTTCTCACCAGCAGCGGCGCTGGCGCCACCACCCGCAGCGCTGCTGGCCGCCGGTGTGCTGCCTCCTCCGCCGCAGGCGGCGAGGCTGAGCGCGGCTGCCCCAGCGATCAGGGCACCGAGCGTGCCGGGCTTGCGGTTCACCATGTGTTTCCTCCGGAAGGAAGAGGAGTCGGCCGGGAGGGCCGGACCTGCTGCCGCCGGTCGAGGGACCGGTCGGCTCCCGCGAATGCGGGAGTCTGTGGGGGTGCCGTGCGCGGATTCACACGCGCCCGGCCCGGGGGTCGAGGGCATCGCGCACGGCGTCGCCCAGGAGGTTGAACGACAGCACCGTGAGTACCAGCGCCAGCGCGGGGAAGAGCAGGTAGGCCGGGTAGGACTGGAAGTAGTTGATCGAGTCCTGCAGCAGCTTGCCCCAGGTGGGCATCGAGGCGTCGGTCCCGACGTTGAGGAAGGCGAGGGTGGCCTCGGCACCGATGTAGGCGGGCAGGGTGATCGAGGCGTAGACCAGCACCGGCGCCCACAGGTTCGGGATCAGCTCGGTGAGCACGATCCTGCGGCGGGAGGCTCCCATGGCCACGGCTGCCTCGACGAACTCGCGCTCCCGCAGGCTGATCACCTGACCGCGCACCACCCGGGCGATGTAGGGCCAACCGAAGACCGCGAAGAACAGGATCAGATAGGCGATGCGACTCGGGTTGCCCTCGGGGACCCCGAACGACGTCAGCCGCTGGGTGATCACGTTGCTCATCGCCAGCAGCAGCAACAACTGGGGGAAGGTCAACGTGAGGTCCATGATCCAGGAGAGGATCCGGTCCAGCCGTCCTCGTGAGGCCGCAGCGACGGTGCCGATGAGCACGCCGATCGTGATCGTGAGGACCGTCGCCGAGATCGCCACGAACAGGGTGACGCGGGCCCCGTAGAGGAGCAGGGCGAGCAGGTCGCGACCCGTCCCGGGCTCGATCCCGAACGGGTGGGCGAGCGTCGGGCCGGAGATCGGCAGCGCCCCGGACTCGCCGATCAGGTTCGAGTCACCCTCGATGGTGACTCCGAACAGCTTGGTGACCAGCGGCGCGAAGACCGCCAGCGCCACGATCCCGATCACGATGGACAGGCTCCCCATGGCGGTCTTGTTCCGCTTCAGGCGGCGCCAGGCGAGCTTGCCCGGGGAGAGGCCCTCCATGCCCGGGCCGACGGGAGCGGCAGGCGGGTCGGCGATCGGTTCACCCTGCAGGGTCACCTCAGCGCTCACCTGCCACCTCCACTCGATGTCGGCCAGTCAATTGCCGCGTCGCATCATGTCGAGAAACCCCTTGACATGGCTCGCGGTAGTCGAATCTGCACAGCAACGGCAGGTTAGCCGACAAGTCGGCGCCGTCCAGAGGTCTGCTCCCCGAGAGCACCACCGCCGTGTCGCACGGTGCGTCGCGAATCACAACCCAAGCGTCATAGTCAAGCAATTCTCGCGTCGATTGTGGCCTTTGGCGGCAGATTTTCCGCCAGTATCGGCTACCAGGCGAGATCTTTCGCTGACTGCGCGTCATTTTCGCATCGCTCGACGCCGACAGGATCATCTGTAACGATTTGGCCAAGCTACTCGGCGGTAGACCTTCGCGTGACCTGCCGACGTCGCCGCGAACAGCCTCAGCCCTTGCGGATGCGGGCCCGGTTCTTCTCGCGGTCGACCGCCGAGAGCTCCACCTTGCGGATCCGGACGGCGGTCGGGGTCACCTCCACGCACTCCGAGTCGCGGCAGAACTCCGAAACACTGCTCCAGGGACAGCTTGCGGGCCGGCACCAGGCGCTCGAACTCGTCGGCGGTCGAGGACCGCATGTTGCTGAGCTTCTTCTCCTTGGTGATGTTCACGTCGAGGTCGTCGGCCCGCGAGTTCTCGCCGACGATCATGCCTTCGTAGACCTCGGTGGTCGGCTCGACGAACAGCGTCCCGCGCTCCTGCAGGTTGTTGATCGCGAACGCGGTGGCGGCGCCGGTCCGGTCGGCGACCAGCGAGCCGCTCGGCCGGGTGCGCAGCTCCCCCACCCAGGGCTCATACCCCTCGAAGACGTGGTGGGCGATGCCGGTGCCCCGGGTGTCGGTGAGGAACTCGGTGCGGAAGCCGATCAGACCCCGCGAGGGGACGGTGAACTCCATCCGCACCCAGCCGGTGCCGTGGTTGGTCATCTGCTCCATCCGGCCCTTGCGGACGGCGAGCAGCTGGGTGATCGCGCCGAGGTACTCCTCGGGAGCGTCGATGGTGAGGCGCTCGAACGGCTCGTGCACCTTGCCGTCGACCAGCCGAGTGACCACCTGCGGCTTGCCGACGGTGAGTTCGAACCCCTCCCGGCGCATCGTCTCGACCAGGATCGCCAGGGCGAGCTCGCCGCGGCCCTGCACCTCCCAGGTGTCCGGCCGCTCGGTGGGCAGCACCCGGATCGAGACGTTGCCGACCAGTTCCCGGTCGAGCCGGTCCTTGACCAGACGCGCGGTGACCTTGTTTCCCTTGGTCTTCCCGGCCATCGGCGAGGTGTTGGTGCCGATGGTCATCGAGATCGCGGGCTCGTCCACCGTGATCAACGGCAGCGGGCGGGGGTCGTCCGGGTCGGCCAGCGTCTCCCCGATGGTGATCTCCGGGATGCCCGCGACGGCGATGATGTCGCCGGGGCCGGCGCTCTCGGCAGTGACCCGTTCCAGCGCCTCGGTCAGCAGCAGCTCGGTCACCTTGACCTTCTGGACGCCGCCGTCGTGGCGGCACCAGGCCACCTGCTGCCCCTTGCGGATGGTGCCCGAGCGCACCCGGCACAGCGCGAGCCGGCCCAGGAACGGCGAGGCGTCGAGGTTGGTGACGTGCGCCTGCAGCGGTACCTCGTCGTCGTAGGACGGCGCCGGCACGGCGGACAAGATGGTCTCGAACAGCGGCTGCAGGTCAGGGCTGTCCGGCTGGGTGCCGTCCGCCGGCCGCTCCAGGCTGGCCCGGCCGGTCTTCGCCGAGGCGTAGACGATCGGGAAGTCGAGCGCCTTGTCCGGGTCGACCCCGGTGCCGTCGATCAGGTCCATGAACAGTTCGTAGGTCTCGTCGACCACCTCGGCGATCCGCGCATCCGGGCGGTCGACCTTGTTCACCACGAGGATCACCGGCAGGTGCGCCGCGAGCGCCTTGCGCAGCACGAACCGGGTCTGCGGCAACGGGCCCTCGGAGGCGTCGACCAGCAGGGCGATCGCATCCACCATGGACAGGCCGCGCTCCACCTCGCCGCCGAAGTCGGCGTGGCCGGGGGTGTCGATGATGTTGAAGGTCACCCCGCCGGCCGGGGCGCCCTTGCCGTCCCAGCGCACCGCGGTGTTCTTGGCCAGGATGGTGATGCCCTTCTCCCGCTCCAGGTCGCCGGAGTCCATCGCCCGCACGTCGACGTGCTGGTGCTCACCGAAGGAGCCGGTCTGCCAGAGCATGGCGTCGACCAGCGTGGTCTTGCCGTGGTCGACGTGGGCGACGATCGCGATGTTGCGCAGGTCGTCGCGGGTACAGATAGGCATGCGGGAGCACTCGTTCCAGGTCGGGGATCATCGGGTGGCGCCCTCCGGAGCGGAGCGCGGCGGGTCCCATCTTAGGTGCGGGGACCGCCGGCCCCTGCGGCGCCGTCGACGCCGCCCCCGGCCAGGCTGGTGAAACTGGGCAGCGGCCCCTCGGCACCCTCGACCGGTTCGGCGGCCAGCATCGCGTGCCCGACCGCCCGGGTGACGCAGTCCGCGGCGGCGCTCAACAGGGCGTGGAAGGCCGGCGGGTCGGGGGTGATCCCGCGACCGGTGGCCAGGGTGAACAGGGTGTCACCGTCGAACATCGTGTGCACCGGGCGGATCGCGCGGGCCAGTCCGTCGTGCCCGATCCCGGACACTTTGGCGCACTGGGCCTTGGTCAGCGTGGCGTCGGTCGCGATCACCCCGAGCGTGGTGGCCTGGGGCGTCCCCGCCTCGCCGTCCGGTGGCGGGTGCGCCGCCCGATGATCGGCGATGCAGGCCTGCTCGAACTCCCCGGGCAGGCCGAACCGGACGGCGTACAGCTCGCCGGTGCCGGGGTCCACGCACGAGCCGACCGCGTTCACCACCACCAGCGCCGCGACGGTGGTGCCGTCCGCCAGCACCACACTGGCCGATCCGAGGCCACCCTTGAGCTCACCGGCCCTGGCGCCGATGCCCGCACCCACCACGCCCTGGGCCACCGGCCCCGCGGAGGCGGCGGCGTAGGCGGCCTCGCCGAACCCGGGACCGGGGTGGTTGCCCGGGTCGCCGCCGCGCCCCAGGTCGAAGATCACCGCCGCGGGCACGATCGGCACCACGGCCGTTCCACCGGCCACCGGCACCGAGTAGCCGATGCCGTCGGCCCGCAGCCGGGCCATCACGCCGTCCGCGGCGGCCAGTCCGAACGCGCTCCCGCCGGTGAGCACCACGGCGTGGACCCGCTCGACCAGGTTGCGCGGGTCGAGCACGTCGGTCTCCCGGGTGCCCGGCCCGCCGCCGCGCACGTCGACCCCGGCGACGGCGCCCTCCGGGGGCGGCAGCACCACGGTGGTTCCGGTCAGCCACCCGTCCTCGCGCCGTCCCGCATGACCGACCCGGATCCCGGCCACGTCTGTCAGCGAGTTCGTCGCTCCCGGGCGCAGGTCCACCGGCAGGCCCGTCGCCCGCTCCGGCGGCTCACCCATTCGACACCGTCGCTGCCAGCACGCCGATGATCGGGTGGTTTGAGTCGAGCCAGGCGATGTCCGACCAGCACCCGGCCTCGAGCCAGACCACCGCGTCGTGGGCCTCGATCGGTGCTGGGTCGCCCTCGGCCACGGCGGCCCACCACACCCTCATCCGGTAGCCGGGCCGGATCGCCCAGCCGGCCTCGGCGCCGTCCGGACCCCGGACCTCCTCGCCGAGCCGCACGGTGACGCCCAGTTCCTCGGCCAGCTCGCGGTGCAGCGCGCGCTGCACGTCCTCGCCCGATTCGCGCGTGCCGCCGGGCAGCTCCCAGCGACCGGCGGCCCAGGCGGGTTCGGTACGTCGCGCCGCCAGCAACCGGCGCGGGCGCCGCAGGTCGTCGACCACGGCCGCTGCCACGACCCAGATCACCTCGTCCACCTCGCCACCCTGGCACAGTGGGTCGATGGCGTACCCGACTCCCCGTCTGCTCGACGACGACGAGATCGCCCGGCAGCTGGCCGATCTGCCCGGAGTGCATCGTGGCGCCTTGGGCACACTGGTCCTCGCCGTCCGCGCGCCGTCCTTCGAGGAGGCGGTCCAGCTGGTGCGGATCGTCGCCGAGGACGCCGAGCTGATGGATCACCATCCGGACATCGACCTGCGCTGGTGCACGGTGACGTTCACCCTCTCGACCCATTCCTCGGGCGGGCTGACCCAGCTGGACGTCGAGCTGGCGCACCAGATCGTGCAGGCTGCGGCCTCGGTCGGCGCCACGACGCTGCCGCAGCCGGAACGGGTCGAGATCGCCCTCGACGTGCTGGACGCCGAGGCGGTGCGGCCGTTCTGGCGGGCAGCCCTGGGCTATACCGAGCACCACCGGCTCAGCGGGGGCTGCCCGGAGCTGGCCGCCCCGGATGGGCGCGGACCGGTGCTCTGGTTCCAGCAGATGGTCGCTGCGCGCCCGGGCCGGGGACGCTTCCACCTCGACGTCTACGTGCCGGACGACGAGGCGCCGGCCCGACTGCAGGCCTGCCTCGCCGCCGGTGGGCGGCTGGTGGACGACGGGCACGCGCCGTCCTGGTGGGTGGTCGCCGACGCCGAGGGAAACGAGGCCTGCATCTGCACCCGGGCGCCCGACCCACTGGGGTGAACGCGACTACGGTGGCGGACATGGAGTTCGCCCCGCACGGCCAGGAAGCGCACGACTCCGGCCTCGCCGCCAGGCTGAACTGGCTGCGGGCCGGAGTGCTCGGAGCCAACGACGGCATCGTGTCCGTCGCCGGACTGGTGGTCGGTGTGGCCGGCGCCACGCAGGAGCGCACTGCGATCCTCACCGCCGGGGTGGCGGGCCTGGTGGCCGGGGCGCTGTCGATGGCCGGCGGCGAGTACGTGTCGGTGAGCACCCAGCGGGACACCGAGAAGGCGATGATCGAGCTCGAGCGCTGGGAGCTGGCGAACCTGCCCGAGCACGAGCTCGAGGAGCTCACCGCGATCTACCGCAACAAGGGGATCAGCGAATCGCTCGCTCACCAGGTGGCTCTCGAGCTGACCGAGCACGACGCCCTCGCCGCGCACGCCGACGTGGAGCTCAAGATCGACCCGGAGGGGTTCACCAGCCCCTGGCAGGCGTCATGGGCCTCGTTCCTCTCCTTCACCGTCGGGGCCCTGCTGCCGCTGCTCGCGATCCTGCTCCCGCCGGCCGGTGCCCGGGTCGCCATCTGCTTCGTCTCCGTGGTGGCCGCCCTGGCCCTGACCGGGTACGTCAGCGCCCGGATGGGTCAGGCGCCCCCGCGGCGAGCGGTGATGCGCAACGTGATGGTGGGCGCACTCGGCATGGCAGTCACCTACGGCGTCGGCCTCATGGTCGGCTCCTCCATCTGAGCGAGCTCCTCCCGCCACTGACCGCATCGCCCAGGCGGGTCCGCACCCACAGACCAGCATCGCGGCCGCGGCCGCCCCACTCATGCTGGACGTGATCGCCAGGAAGGCCAAGGCCCACGGGAGCGCCCGGGCAAGTGCAGGGTCTCTCCGTCCCTGGGCCACGGCGACCCGGGCCGCCGGAACGCGGCCAGGATCAGCACAGCCAGGCCGACCACACTGCTCAGATACTGCGTAGCGATAGCCCGGCAGGTCGGCGGGCGTCACGGTGTGGGCCTCGGCCAGGGCCGCGACATGGCGGGTGCCGAATCGGCCCTCGTGGGTGAACTCGTCCCACCCGACATGCGTGGCAGCCCCCAACGCCACCGCAATCAGCACCCGGTGGGCGCGGACCGACGGCCTGGCCCACGGCTGGACGCCCTGGCCCAGGGCCAGCCGACGTCACCCGCGCGCCGTCCGGCGGCCTGAGTTAGGTTCGAGGCCTTGCACGACCGGCGAAGGGAGGACGATGAGGGCGCCGTCCGCGCGAGTGATCAGCGTCGGCCGCCGCATGGCCGCCTCCGGGCGTGACCGCGGCATGGTGCTGGCCACCGCGGTGGGCGCCCTGGCCGGTGGCCGGCAGCGGGCCCATCGCACGTTGCGCGAGCGCTATCCCACCGTCGCGGTGACCGGCATGACCGGCGTCGGCAAGAGCGCGCTGGTGGACAGGCTCACCCGGCACACCGCGGCGCAGAGCACGACCGACGTGGGCTCGGCGGTGATGGAGAGGCGCACCCGCAATGCCGGCCGGCTGCGCGGCTTCCGGTTCCGGGTGGTTCCCGGCGAGAACGCGGCGACCCGGCTGGGCGCGCTCGACCACGTCTTCCACGACGAGGCGGTGGACGGCGTGCTGCACGTGGTGGCCAACGGCTATGCGACCGGACGACGCGTGGCCGGCATCACCGGGTCGGCGGCCGTCGACCGGGAACAGCAGCTCGCCCGTGAGGTCGAGGACTGGACCATCACCGCGCACCGGATCGCCGCCATGGCCGTGCGCCGCGACCAGCCCACCTGGCTGATCATCGCGGTGACCAAGGCGGACCTGTACCCCGAGGAGGTCGAGGCGGTGGTACGGGCCTACTCCCCCGGCGCGGGAACGCCGTTCGCCGTCAAACTCGACGAGCTGCGCGCCCTGGCCGGTGCCGCGAAGCTGTCCGTTGACGTGCTGCCGGTCTGCGCAGAGGGCGGCAGGACCTCGGCCGTCTCGGCCAAGCAGCGTGACGCCTACCTGGCCGCCCTCGAGGCCCGGATGGCCCAGCTCAGCGGCCACGTCTGAACATCGTGATCGTGCGGGTGACCCTGCGCGCCCGCGGCGGCGCCGATCCCGCCCGGGTGTGGGAGCGCTACGCCCGGCTCGAGCTGTGGTCGACGTGGTCACCCCACGTCCGCCACGTCGAACCGAACGGCGCGCGGCTGAGCGCCGGGCTGGAGGGCCTGGTGCACGGGCCCGTCGGCATCGCCGCCCGGTTCGTGGTGACCGCCGTGGACGAGGACGCACGGACCTGGAGCTGGCGGGTGCGCCCCGCCCTCAGCACACTCGTCACCGTGCCCATCGCGTTCGAGCTGGACCACGACGTCCGTGCCCGCCCCGGCGGATCACAGACCTCGCTCACCATCGCCACGTCGCTGCTCGCGGCGCCCCTCGTCGCCGGCTACGCCCCGGTGGCCCGGCTCGCCCTGCAGCGGCTCGTCCGGCCCTGAGCGATCCTCGCCCCGCTCATCCGTCGGCGAGCTGGGTGAGGAACAGCTCGGCGATCGGGGCGGCCACCGACCCTCCGCTGCGACCGTCCTCGACCAGGACGGCGAAGGCGACGTCTCCGGCGTAGCCGGTGAACCAGGCATGCGTCTTGAGCGGTGACTCGTTGCCGTACTCGGCGGTGCCGGTCTTGCCCGAGACGGGCCTGCCCGGCGCCGAGGCGAGCGCAGTCGCGGTTCCTCTGGTGACCACCTGGCGCAGCACGGTGCGCAGGTCGGCGATGGCCTCGGGGTCCAGCGGCGTGGCCGCCGCCGCGGTGCGCCGGCCGGTGGGGGCGGGTTCGGTGACCAGCGCCGGCGGCAGGTAGGCGCCGCGGGCGACCGAGGCGCTCATCACGGCCAGCGCCATCGGCGAGACGATCACCTTGCCCTGCCCGATGGTGGCGGCGGCCTTGTCCACCTCGCCGGAGACGGTCGGCACCGAACCGTCGACGGCGCCGGCCACACCGAGGGTGGCCGCCCAACCGGCGCCGATGCCCAGGCTCTTCGCGGCCTCGGTCAAGTCGGCGTCACCGAGCCGTTCGGCCAGCTGCACGAAGGCGGTGTTGCAGGAGTGCACCACGTCGTCGGCGAACCTCGGTGACCCGAGAGTCTCGCCCTCGAAGTTGCGGAACCTCTTGCCGTCCACCGTGAACGACTGCGGGCAGGAGACCGGCTCGGTGAGCTCGACCTTGCCGCCGGCGAGGAGGGCGTAGGTGGAGGCGACCTTGAACGTGGAGCCCGGCGGGTAGCGCCCGGTGAGCGCCCGGTCGAACCCGAACCAGGGCCGGTTCGCCGAGGCCAGCACCTGCCCTGTCGGTATGTCGATGGCGACCAGCGCGGCCGGCACGTCCTGGGCGGCACCCAGCGCCGTCTCGGCCGCGCGCTGCACCGCGGGGTCGAGCGTGAGCCGCACGTCGGTGCCCGGCGTGGGCTCCTGGGTGAACAGCACCGTCGCCGCCGAGGAACTGACGCTCAGGCCCGGGGTGCCGGCGAGCGTCTCGTCGTAGGCGCGCTGCAGGCCACTGACTCCGGCCCGGTCACCGGGTGTGTAGCGGCCGGCGGAGGCGTCGATGATCTCGGCGGTCACCTCGCCGTAGGAGCCGAGCAGCGGCTGGCCGAACTCACGGCTGGGCGCCAGGGGCTGCACCGTCCTGGGGTAGATCACCCCGGTGAGTGCGTCCAGGGCCGGCCGGCGCTCGGCGAAGTCGTCCTCCCGATAGGTGATCACCGGGATCGGGGCCTTGCTGCCGGCCTTCTTAGCGGCGGCAAGCTTGGCGACCAGGCTGCCGGGGTTGGCCTCGACCAGGGTCTCGAGCTGGGCCGCCACGGCCGCGCTGGCTCGGGCGGGGTCGAGCTGCACCGGGTAGACGGTGCCCAGCGGCATCAGCGGCTCTTCGTTGCGGTCGAGCAGGTCACCCCGCTCGGCCAGGGAGCGGGTCGCGGTCAGGATCTCGCCGGGTGCCAGGTCGGGGTGCCAGTACGTGCCGGAGGCCGGTGGGGCGATCACCCACTGCGCATCGGTGGCCGCGGCGCGCACCGGCACCGTGTAGGCCCAGCCCACCTCGCCGGGCAGGGTCCAGGTGACGCTCAGGTCGGCGGCGGCGGTGTCGCCGTCGCGGCGCACCGGACCTGCTGTGACCACCACCGTGCTGGCCGACAGGCCCTTGGTGGTCGGGGTGAACGACGCCGCGGCGTCCGGCTCGGTGAAAGGGACGGCGCTCACGTCCTTCGCCTGCCAGGCGGCGGCGAACTGCTCGATCACCGCCGTCGCGGCCCTGTCCTGGGCGGCGCTGCGGCGCCAGAGCAGGTACCCGGTCGCTGCCCCCGCGGCGAGCAGCACGCCTACACCGCCGAGCACCCCTGCCTTGCGCATAGGGTCCATCAAACCCGATCGGCGTCAGGATGGCCGGTATGGAGCCTGCCCTGCCCGACCTGACCGCCCTCACCTGCGAGCTCGAGGCGATCTCGGCCGCCTACGCAGAGCGGTTCGGCATCGTCCGGGACGACGACTGGCACCTGCTCAAACTGCACGAGGAGGTCGGCGAGCTGACCCAGGCCCATCTGATGCGCCAGGGCCAGGCGCGGGCCAAGGGCCTCACGCCCGAGGAACTGGACGACGCGTTCACCCGCGAGGTGGCCGACGTGCTCTGCCACGTTCTCCTCCTGGCCCACCACCACGACATCGACCTCGACGCGGCCATCGCTGCCAAGTGGCTGGTCTGGCGCCGCCCCTGACACTGCGCGGGCCGCGACACTGCCCCGATTTCGTCAGAACCCCCGCGTCAACCGCCTTTAGGCCCTCCCGACCGGGGTTCTGACGATTTCGGGGCACTTCTGGGGGCGGTCGACCGCGAGACTGTCGGCGCAGAGACCGGCAGGCGACGATGAGGACGGCACCATGGGCCACGAACACGAATCGAGCACCGAGCACGAGATCCTGACCTACGAGGGCTTCGGCGTCGCCTGCCGGGCGCTGGCGCAGGCCGTGGCGGACGACGGGTACGAACCCGACCTGATCCTGTCCATCGCGCGCGGAGGCCTGGGGCTGGGGATGGGCCTGGGGTACGCCCTGTCGGTGAAGAACCTGTCGGTGATCAATGTCGAGTTCTACACCGGCATCGACCAGCGCCTCGAGGTCCCGATCATGTTGCCGCCGACCCCGGCGGCGGTGGACCTGTCCGGTCTGCAGATTCTTATCGCCGACGACGTCGCCGACACCGGCCGCACGCTGGAGATCGTGCACGATTTCTGCGCGGCGCACGTCGCGGAGGCCCGGGTCGCGGTGATCTACGAGAAGCCCGCCTCGTCGGTCAAGCCCGACTACGTGTGGAAGCGCACCGACGCCTGGATCGACTTCCCCTGGTCGTCAGAGCCCCCCGTGGTGCGCCCCTGAGCCGCCTCACTGCCTCGCGCACCTGGGTTGCGGTGGGTTCTGCACCGTCTGCGTCTATCAACCCGCCGCAACCCAATCGCCTCGGGCCACGAACAGGCAGAACATGTGGCCTGCCGGATCGGCGTAGACGCGGAGCGGTTCGACTGGATCGTCTGACCGGTCCAGAACCGGGCGGGCCCCGAGCGCGATCGCCCGCTCGTGCTGGGCATCCAGCTCGGCTCGATCCGCCACCGTCAGGTCCAGGTGCATCTGCTGCGGGACACCCGGCTGGGGCCAGGTGGTCGGCGGGAGCTCGTCGACCTGCTGGAAGGCCAGGGCGCGTTCGCCGGAAGGCCCCAGCAGGACAATCCAGTTCCGGTCCGGATCGGGGCCTGACTCCGCCGGCTCGTCGCCGCCGCGATAAGCCAGCCCCAGAAGCCGACGGTAGAACTCCGCGAGCAGTCTCGGGTTCGTGCAGTCGAGAACCGGCTGCAGCAGTTGGGGATACGTCGAAGCAGCTGCGTCCACAGCTCCGACGCTACCTCCGCGACCCCCGAGCGGCGTCCCCAGAGGGCCTCAGAGGCCGTGCTCACTCCGGTACACGGCGACGACGGCGTTCGCATGCCCGTGGCCCATGCCGTGCTGATCCTTGAGGTAGGCCACCTGTTCCATGTGCTTAGCGTCCTTGACGGCATCGAGCTGAGCCAGCCAGTGGTCGATCGGCTGCCCGTACGTCTTCTCGATCGACGGGAAGTACGCACGCGGCCCCTTGACAGGTTCAGTCATGTGAAGTCCCTCTTCCGGTTCGACCGGTGAGCATCGGCCCCGATCTACAGTACGAGTTTCATGCCCTCGTGACTGGCGACGAATCCCAGCCGCTCGTAGAAGCGATGCGCATCGGTGCGGGACTTGTCTGTGGTCAACTGCACCAGCCCGCACCCCCGGGACCGCGCCTGGTCGATCGCCCAGGTGACGAGTGCCTGACCGATCCCTTCGCCCCGGCGGTCGGAGCGCACCCTGACCGCCTCCAGCAGAGCGCGCTCCGCACCGTGCCGACCCAGCCCCGGGATGTACGTCACCTGCATGCTGGCCACAACGAGGCCGTCGTCCTCGGCAACCGCGAGGGTGTTCCGGGCGTCCGCGTCGATGGCGTCGAATGCCCACAGGTAGGCGTCGTCGACGACCGCGTGCTCGCGCGCCTTTCCCAGCATGTCGTCCGCGAGCAGACCCACGATCGCTTCAAGATCACCTCGAACCGCCGCACGGATGAGCACCTCGCCACGGTAGCCACCGCCACCACGGCGGGACCGGCGCGGTCATCATGAGCACGTGCCGTCCTCCGTCCGAACCGCGCCGGTAGTGCTTGGCCGGAGCAGGTGCGGCCGCGACGTCCGCCGAGGAGGGACCGATGGACGATGAGACACGGCAGGAACTGGCGAGCGCGAGGTGCGGGCACGCGTTCGGTTGAGTTTCGAGCGCCAGGGACTGATGAGCCATCTCGGCGCACGACTCACGCACGTCGGCCCGGGCCGGGTACACATCACGCTGCCCAGCCGACTCGAGGTCACCCAGCAGAACGGCTACTTCCACGCGGGGGCCACCAGCGCCATCGCCGACAGCGCGGGCGGCTACGCCGCGTTCACCCTGTTCCCCGGGGACACATCGGTGCTGACCGTCGAGTACAAGATCAATCTCATGGCGCCCGCACTGGGCGACTACCTCGAAGCCGTGGGAACAGTGGTGAAGCCGGGTCGCACCCTCACCGTGTGCCGGCTGGATGTCTTCGCCCTCCGCGACGAGGAGAGGACGCACGTCGCGACTGGCCAACAGACACTGATCTGCGTGACGGCGCGACCTGACAGATGACCCTCCGGGGTGAGGAGTGGTCGCGGCCGACGCAACGGATCACCCGTCGGCCATCATGAGGGGGTGCCTGCTCTCGTCGAGCCGTTCCTCCCCGCCGGAGTGCTCTGCGCACGACCACAACCGCACCTCACCGGGCCTGGCCTCACTCTTCGGCCCTGGGGCGAGCAGGATGTGCCGGCGCTGATCACGGCCTACGGCGACCCGGACATTCAGCGGTGGCACTGCAGATCGCTGGACGCCGACGAGGCAGCCTCGCTGATCCTCGGCTGGCGCGACGCCTGGGACGCCGAGAGCGGCGCGTCCTGGGCCGTGACCGATCGCCGGGCGCGGGTGCTCGGGCGCGTCGGGTTCCGCGTGATGCACCTCCCGGACGGCATCGCGGAGGTCAACTACTGGGTGCTCCCGGCAGCCCGAGGCCGCTGGCACGACATGCACCTGCATGCCCGCCTGCGTACCGACCCCGACAGCTGACGTCGACCCGCGCCGCGGTGCTCACTTTGAACCATCGTTTGCGGACCTCCTGCGGGACTGGCGGACCTCTTGCGGGCCCCCCTCGAGATCATCGCCGATCCTCGATCCGGCCACGGGGTGCTACGCCCCAAGCGACGTGATCACGTGCCGCACCCAGCACGTCGTCCGCCAGCAGGCCCACGATGGCCTCGAGGTCGCCCCGGACCGCCTCACGGATCCGCACGGTCTACTCGACCCTCAGCCATCGGCAGATGACGGCCAGCACCCTCGCCAGTTCTCCGGAGGATGCCACCCCGGCGGGGACGTCGATCACTCCCCGATCAGCGCTCGCCCAGGTGACCAGGTTGTCGGGGTCTTCGAAGGTGAACCCGCTGGAGTCCTTCACCCTGGCCCCTCGATGCAGGACGACCTGGAACCGACCGCCAGGCTGCAGCCTGAAGGTGACCCGATCCTGTCCGCCCATCGCGAAGTTCGGCGCGTTCCACTTCACGCTCTCCACCGCGGCGGGCTCCGCGCCCAGGATCGCCGCCCGGACCACCTCGATGTCGCGGATCCTCGGATGCTCGAGCCCTGCCAAGTACTCCTCAACAGTCACACCGACACTGCCTCCTCGAGTTTCGGCGGGGCCACACCGCCCCGGTCATGCCGAACGCGTCGCCCGCAGCGCGTTCGGCATGACGCAGCAGGTAGGGCAGGGCGGGACACCTCAGACGTTGAAGCGGAACTCGACCACGTCGCCGTCCGCCATCACGTAGTCCTTGCCCTCGATCCGCACCTTGCCGCGAGCCTTGGCCTCAGCCATCGATCCGGCGTCGACCAGATCGGCGAAGGAGACCACCTCGGCCTTGATGAAGCCACGCTGGAAATCGGTGTGGATCACCCCGGCGGCCTGAGGCGCCGTCCAGCCCTGGTGGATGGTCCAGGCCCGCGCCTCCTTCGGCCCCGCGGTCAGGTAGGTCTGCAGGCCGAGGGTGTGGAAGCCGATCCGGGCCAACTGGTCCAGCCCGGAGACGTCCTGGCCGACGCTGGCCAGCAGCTCGGCGGCCTCCTCCGGCTCCAGCTCGACCAGCTCCGACTCCAGCTTGGCGTCCAGGAAGATCGCGTCCGCCGGTGCCACCAGCGCGCGCATCTTCTCCTGCAGCCCGGCGTCGCTCAGCCCGGTCTCGTCCACGTTGAACACGTAGAGGAACGGCTTGGCGGTCATCAGGGACAGTTCGCGGATGGGCGCCAGATCCAGCCCGCGGACGGCGTGCAGCGGCGTGCCGGCGTTCAGCTTCTCCTGGGCGACGAGCGCCGTCTCCAGAACGGAACGGTCGGTCTTCTTGCCCTTGACCTCCTTCTCCAGCCGCGGGATCGCCTTCTCCAGCGTCTGCAGGTCGGCCAGGATCAGCTCGGTGTGCACGACCTCGATGTCGTCGGCCGGGTCCACCCGCCCGGCCACATGCACCACGTCGTCGTCGGCGAAGGCGCGCACCACTTGGCAGATCGCGTCCGCCTCGCGGATGTTTGCCAGGAACTTGTTGCCCAGCCCCTCGCCCTCACTGGCCCCCTTGACGATGCCGGCGATGTCGACGAACGACACGACGGCAGGCACCAGTCGCTCGCTGCCGAAGATCCCGGCGAGGACGCCGAGCCGCTCATCGGGCAGCGCGACGACCCCGACATTCGGCTCGATCGTCGCGAACGGATAGTTCGCCGCGTGCACGTTCGCCTTGGTCAGAGCGTTGAAAAGTGTTGATTTGCCGACATTGGGCAGGCCGACGATGCCGATAGTGAGCGCCACGAGGACGGGAGTCTACCGGCGCACCCCGACACCCCCCGCCGGTGGCGTACGGTGCTGATCGTCAGCGGAGCGTGACATCGCTCGGCAGTCGGTTCACCTGTGGGGGGAGACCATGGTGGCTGGGTTCCTACGCCGAGTCGTGATCGGCGTCGTCACGGCAGGGTTGCTCGGCACCGGGCTGGTCGCCGTGGCCGCGCCCGCCTCGGCGGCGACGCAGATCGGCAACGACATCTCATGGCCGCAGTGCGCGCCCCCGGCCGGCTACGGCAACCCGATGCCGGCCACGAACGTCGGCTTCGTGGTCCTCGGGCTGACCGCCGGCGTCGCCTTCACCACCAACCCCTGCGTCAGCGACCAGGCCCGCTGGATCCGGGACCACGCCCGCCCCTTTCACGCCTACACGATGGCCGCCTACCCCACGTCGGCGCAGCTCACCCAGTACGGGGCCAGCGGCCCGTTCGCCACCGATTCGCTGGTCGGCCGGCTGCGCAACGTCGGCTACGCCGAGGCGATCTACAGCCTGACCACGTTGCGCGGCATCGGGATGCGCCCGCCACGGATCTGGATCGACGTCGAGAAGAGAGTCGGCCAGCCCTGGCCCGAGGCCGCCGGCAACGCCACCGCCGCCGGCGGCAACCGCGCCGTGATCGAGGGCATGCTCTCGGCCTACCGGCGGGCCGGGATCCCGGCCGGCATCTACTCCAACGCCGACGGCTGGACGACGATCACCGACGACTGGCAGCGCCCTGACCTGCCGTTCTGGGCCACGGTCGGCACCCGGGGCCGCACCGCCGCCGCGAACCGGTGCCTGAGCAGGGGGCTGAACGGCGGCCCGGTGCACCTGGCCCAGTGGTGGACGACGAGCCCGGACGTGGACTGGAACATCACCTGCCCCGGCTACGCCCTGCCCTCCCCGGCTGCCACGCTCTCCTGGCCGGCGGCCTCCCCCGCCCACAGCCGCCTGGGCTCGACCTCCGCCGTCGTCTCCGCCGGGCCGTCACGGCGCCAGACCTGGCAGCTCAGCGTTCGGGACGCCTGCACCGGAGCCTGGGTCGCCGGCACCAGCGGCATCACCTCGGACAAGATCGTCGCGCGATGGAACGGTTCTCGTGGCAACGGTTCCCCGGCCGGCCCCGGCCTCTACCGGGTGACCCTGCGTACGGGCACTCGCACCCCGCCGACCGGCCCGGCGTTCAGCGCCCTGCACGAGGTCCACATCGACGGGGTGGCCAAGGTCGGCGGCTGCCGCACCACACGCCTTTCCGGCATCGACCTCTACGCCACTGCCGTGGCCACCGGCCAGGCAGCCTTCCCGGCGGCCCGCACCGTCGTCCTCGTCTCGGGCGAGAGCACCCACCTGGTGGACGCCGCGACCGCGGCCCCCTACGCCCGGAAGCTGCGCGCTCCCCTGCTGCTCACGCCGTCCGCGGCTCTGTCTGGCTCCGTAGCCGACGACCTGCGCCGACGGGGCGCGACGTCCGTGATCATCGTCGGCGGCACGACGGCGGTGAGCCAGGCAGTGGCGGACGCCGTCCGCGGCTTGGGAATCACGGTGAGCAGGGTCGCCGGAGCCGACCGCTACGCCACCGCCGCCCTGGTCGCGAGGCGGGTCGGCGGCGCCAAGAAGAGGATCGTCGTGGCATCCGGCGAGGACGGGCGGATCACCTCGGCCCTGCTCGCCGGTGGGCCCGCGGCTGGACTGGGCATCCCGATCCTGCTCACGAGGCGGACGGCGCTGCCTGCCGCGACCCTGACCGCGCTCGGCCGGCTCGGGTCGGCCACGGCGCAGGTCACGGTGGTCGGACCGACTTCCGCAGTGTCGGGTGAGGTGGCGGGTGCGTTGGGACGCAAGGCCCGCAGCGTGCGGCGGATCAGCGGCACGGACGACGTCCGGACCGCCGCCGCGCTGACCGCTGCCTACGCGGGCGCGGTCGGCTCGGGGCCGGTGGTCGTGGTCTCCTCGGGCCGAGGCGCCGATCTGCTCGCCGCCGGGGTCCTCGGCCGGCCGATCCTGCTCACCCAGCGCCTGGTGCTGCCGGCGTCGAGCGCGGCCTGGCTGAAGAGCCACCCCCGGACGCCGGTCCGTGTGATCGGTAACCCTGGCACCGTCGCTCCAGCGGTGCTCGCGACGATCGGACGATGACGCACACTGGGTCCTTGTGATCTCACGACGGCGGCTTCCCTACCTGGTGACCAGCCAGATCCTCGGCGGGATCGGGGTGGGCAGCGGCTTCGCCGTCGGCGGACTGCTGGCCGAGGAGATCTCCGGTTCCACCTCCTTCGCCGGGCTCGCGCAGACCGCCTCCGTGCTCGGCGGCTCGCTGCTCGCCGTTCCGCTGGCCACCGCGGCCGAGCGCCGCGGTCGGGCGCCGGCCCTGTCGGCGGGTTACCTGATCGCCCTGGCCGGTGCGATCGGGGTGATCGCCGGGGCAGCGACAGATCAGGTGGTCCTGCTGCTGGTCGGAATGGCACTGTTCGGCTCCAGTTCCACGGTCGGCCTGCAGGCCCGCTACGCCGCGATCGACGGTGTGCCGGCCGAGCACCGCGGGACGTTGCTCTCCACCGTGGTCTGGGCGACCACGATCGGCGCCGTACTAGGGCCCAACCTCTCCGGGGCCGGCGGGCGGGTCGGCGAACTCCTCGGGCTGCCCTCCCTGGCCGGGCCGTTCCTGTTCTCGATGGCCGCGTTCGGCCTGGCGGCCGCGGCGGCGGGGTTGCTCCCGGGAGGCCGGGAGCCCTTGGCCCATCACGCCGGCGGGGGCCGGATCCTGGATGCGCTGCGGGTCGTGACGGGCAGGCCACCGGCGCTCGCCGGGCTGAGCGCCATGGCGGGCGCGCATGCAGCGATGGTCGCCGTGATGGTGATGACCCCGGTGCATCTGGGCCACGGAGGCGCCAGCCTGCAGATCGTCGGGCTGGTGATCAGCCTGCACGTCGCCGGCATGTACGCCCTCAGCCCGGTCTCCGGCTGGCTGACTGACCGGTGGGGACCACAGCGCACGATCATGCTCGGCGTCGTCCTGCTTCTGGTCTCCCTGGTGACCACCTCCGGCGCCGCGGACATCCAGCGCACCCGGGTCGCCGTGGGGCTGACCCTGCTCGGTCTGGGCTGGTCGGCCTGCATGGTGGCCGGGTCGGCGCTGTTGTCGGGCAGTGTTCCGGTGGAGTCCCGGACCCGGGTCCAGGGCACCGGCGACCTGGTGATGGGACTGTCGGCAGCACTGGCGGGGGCGCTGGCCGGGCCGATCCTGGCCGCCACGAGCTACGGGGTGCTGTCGCTGAGCGCGATCGGCCTGCTCGCCCCGATCGCCTTCCTGGTGATCTGGTCGGGCACCCGGGGCAGGGTCGGGGAGCCCGTCTGAAGGCTGCTTCTCAGGCACGCCCACGGACGTCGACAGGCAGCGCACGGTATTCGCGCCAGGCGTCCATCAGCTCCTCGCGGGTCCCGCCAGGATGAGCCGCGTGCCATGAACGGGTGAACCGATTGAACTCGAACTGACGCCCGATCACCTGAGGCGTCCTGCTGCGGGTGAAGTGCCAGTGCCTCATGGCGTCACCCAGCGTCGCGCTTCCGTCAGTCTCTGCGAACCACTGTCGCATCTCGCTGTCGAAACGGAACCCTGGACCCAACTGCGTCTCGAACCAGGCACGCAGGTGCTGACTGCAGCGCTGGCCCCGCGGCACCACCTTGCTCTCGCTGAGCAGCCCGCTGAGCTGGGTTCCTGATCGCCGTCCCGTGGTCGGGGCTGGCGCGTCGTCGACACGCCCGTCCAGATACGCCGCCAGCCGCTGCTGAAGCGCCTCCTTGCTGCCCGCCGCACTCACTCCGACCTGGCCAGCGAACGCAGCCAACTCCTCCCGAAGCCAGTACCAGCGCATCAGCTCGTCACCAGACAGAGTGCCGTTCAACAGGGGCCGGGCCTTCGTCGTCGTCGCCATGACGCCAGGCTGGCACCGACCACCGACAACCTGCCGTGAACCCAGATCACATCACGTGGAGTAGGGCCCGGACCCCGAGACGACCTCCGAGCCCTCCGCGACGTGTCCCGGCCGGGTTGTCGGTGGTCGGTGCCACCCTGAGCGGCATGAGCGAATGGTTCACCTCCGGGCTGGCCGCCCTCGTGCTGGGCGCACTCATCGGGGCCACCCTGACCTGGTTCACGGTGGTGGCTGGACTGCGGGAACGGCTGGCCCGGGCTGCCGGCGAGAGCGACCTGCTGCGCGAGCGGGTCACCGACCTGGAAGGGGCCGCCGCACAGGACCGAGAGCTGGCGGCCACGCTGTCCCCCCTGGCCGGCGCCCTGGCGCGGGTGGAGCAGCAGGTGGCCGGGCTGGAGCGCGACCGGGTGGCGCAGTACTCGCGGCTCGGGGAGCAGATCGAGGCCGTGCGGGTGTCCGGCGAGGCGTTGCGGGTGCAGACCTCGGCCCTCGCCGGGGCGCTGCGGGCTCCCACCGCACGCGGGGCCTGGGGGGAGGTGCAGCTCCGTCGGGTGGTCGAGCACGCGGGCATGCTTGCCCGGGTCGATTTCACCACCCAGGCGCACGGCACCCGGCCGGACGGCGCGAGCGTCCGCCCGGACCTGGTCGTGCACCTGCCGGGTGGCAAGCATGTGGTGGTCGATGCCAAGGCACCGCTGGCCGCCTTCCTCGAGGCGAGCGAAGGCGCGGACGACGAGGGCGCCGCCGGACGGCTGCGGGAGGCTGCAGGTGCGCATGCCCGGGCCCTGCGCAGCCACGTCGACACCCTGGCTGCCAAGGAGTACTGGCTCGCGTTCGACCCGAGCCCGGAGCTGGTGATCTGTTTCGTGCCCGGCGAGGCCTTCCTGGCTTCGGCCTGCTCGGCCGATCCCAGCCTGCTCGAGCACGCGATGGCTCGACGGGTTGTGCTGGCCACTCCGACCACGTTGCTCGCCCTGCTGCGCACGATCGCACTGACCTGGCAGACCGACGCGCTGACCGGCAGCGCACGGGAGATCTTCACCACCGGTCGCGAGCTCTATGCCCGGCTGGGCACCCTCGGCGGGCACACCACCCGGCTCGGCAAGACCCTGGAGCGCGCCGTGGAGGACTACAACGCCCTCGTCGGCACCCTGGAGCGCCGAGTCCTGGTCACCGCGCGGCGGCTGCACGACCTCGACCTGACCGACACAGACCTGACCGAGGTGGAACCCCTGGTCGTGACCCGTCGGCCGCTCACCGTGCCCGAGCTGACCGCCGTCGAGTCGGCTGCCTCCGACCTGGCCGCCCGGGAGGTCGGCTGATGAGCCGCGGCGGTCAGTGAGCCGCGGCGGTCTTGAGGTCGCGGCGCAGCTCCTTGGGCAGCGAGAACAGCAGGTCCTCCTCGGCCGTGACGACCTCCTCGACGGCGGTGAAGCCGTGGTCGGCCAGAAGGTCGAGCACGCCACTGACCAACACCTCGGGCACGGAGGCGCCCGAGGTCACGCCCACGGTGATCGCGCCGTCGAGCCAGGCAGGGTCGATCTCGGCAGCCCAGTCCACCCGGTGGGCGGCATGCGCACCGTGCTCCAGCGCCACCTCGACCAGGCGCACCGAGTTGGAGGAGTTACTCGACCCGACCACCACCATCAGGTCGCACAACGGCGCGATCTTCTTCACAGCGACCTGACGGTTCTGCGTGGCGTAGCAGATGTCGTCGCTCGGCGGGTCGGCCAGGTTGGGGAAACGCAGCCGAAGCCGGCGCACGGTCTCCATCGTCTCGTCCACGGAGAGCGTGGTCTGCGACAACCAGATCACCCGCTCGGGGTCGCGGACCACGACCTGATCGACGTCGTCCGGCCCGTTGACGATCTGGATGTGCTCGGGGGCCTCCCCCGCCGTGCCCTCCACCTCCTCGTGCCCCTCGTGGCCGACCAGCAGGATGTCGTAGTCGGCCTCGGCGAACCGGACCGCCTCCTTGTGCACCTTGGTCACCAGCGGGCAGGTCGCGTCGATGGTGCGCAGGCCCCGCTGCTCGGCCTGCTGGTGCACCACCGGGGCCACGCCGTGCGCGGAGAAGACCACCAGGCCGCCCTCGGGCACCTCGTCGGTCTCGTCCACGAACACCGCGCCGCGCTGTTCGAGCGTGGAGACCACATGCCGGTTGTGCACGATCTGCTTGCGGACATACACCGGCGCCCCGTACAGCTCGAGCGCCTTCTCCACCGCCACCACGGCCCGGTCGACTCCGGCGCAGTAGCCGCGAGGTGCCGCGAGCAGCACCCTGCGCTGCGGGGCGGGCTGGCCGGGCGGGGTCTGCTCAGAGGTCAGGGGTTCGGTCACCGGCTCATCGTACGTAGCCCGGCGGCAGTCGGCAGCTCGCGCCCCGTTCGGCTGCATAGGGTGGCCCGGTGAGCACGCGCGACATCCCGGCCACCGCGGGAGCCACTACGCCCGAGCGGCCGTGGCCGGTTCGACTGCTCACCGCCAAGCTCACCGAGTACGTGGCCAAGGCCCCCGCGGTGTGGCTGGAGGGCCAGGTCGTGCAGATCACCCGCCGCCCGGGACAGGGCACGGTGTATCTCACCCTGCGCGACACCGATGTCGACCTGTCGTTCTCGCTCACCGTCTCCGCCCGGGTGCTCGACGCCCTGCCCGGACCGCTCAGCGACGGCAGCCATGTCGTGGTGCACGCCCGGCCGCAACTGTTCCCGCGCCGAGGCAGCCTGAGCCTCGCCGCCGACGATCTGCGACCTGTCGGGGTGGGCGAGCTACTGGCCCGGCTCGAGCACCTGCGCCGGGTACTGGCCGCTGAGGGGCTGTTCGCCGCCGAGCGCAAAACGCGGCTGCCCTTCCTGCCCGATGTCGTCGGTCTGATCTGCGGTCGGGCCAGCGCCGCGGAGAAGGACGTGGTCGACAATGCCCGCCGGCGCTGGCCTCAGGTGACTTTCGACATCCGCTCGGTCGCCGTGCAGGGCACGAACGCGGTCACCGACGTGGTGGCGGCACTCGCCGCCCTCGACGCCGAGCCGGCGGTCGAGGTGATCGTGATCGCCAGGGGCGGCGGTTCCCTGGAGGATCTGCTGCCGTTCAGCAACGAGACCCTGCTGCGCGCGGTGGCGGCCTGCCGCACCCCGGTGGTCTCGGCGATCGGGCACGAGGTCGACGCCCCGCTGCTCGACCTCGTGGCCGACATCCGCGCCTCCACCCCCACCGACGCCGCCCGCCGGATCGTGCCGGACGTCGCTGCCGAGCGCGCGGCCGTCGTCCAGGCACGCTCTCGCACGCTCGGCGCGGTGCGCACCCGGCTCGACCGGGAACACCACACCCTCGCCGAGCTGCGCGCCCGGCCTGTGCTGGCCGAACCACAACGCCTGCTCGGTCGCCACCACGAGGAGTTGGCAGCCGACCTGGCCCGGGCGCGCACGGCGCTGCGGGCCCGGCTCGACCGCGGCGCGGACGACGTGCAGCACCTGCGGTCGCGGGTCTCCTCTCTGTCGCCGGCGGCGACGCTGGCCCGGGGCTATGCCGTCGTCCAACTGGCCGACGGCGCGCGGGCCGGCGACGTGGTGCGTGCACCCGCGCAGGTCGAGGCCGGGGCGAGGCTTCGGGTGCGCCTGGCCGAGGGCGAGCTGACCGCAGTGGCGGAGGTCCTACAGTGACCCAGGTGACCAAGAAGGCGGCCGCCGCCACGTCCACAGCCAATGCTGACGTCGCCGCGCTGGGCTACGAGCAGGCCCGTGACGCCTTGGTCGACATCGTCCGCAGGCTCGAGTCCGGCGGGGCCACGCTGGAGGAGTCGCTCGAGCTGTGGGAGCGCGGCGAGGCCTTGGCCACCCGCTGCGAGCAATGGCTGGACGGCGCCCGCGCGCGCCTCGACGCCGCCGTCGCCGCCCGCGACGATCAGCTCGAGCGGCCCTGACCACCGGAACCGCCCGGTCGACCGCCAGGCCCCGACACAGGCGCCCGAGCCACAACCCGCCGCCGCCACCACCACTGCTGCCGCTGCCCTCGACTATGAAGATCACGATGCGAGGAAATGGCTGTGATAGCAGCCGGTTACCTTCAACGTGATCTCCATCGTCAGCCGCGGCGGAGCGGGCGCGGGCCAGTGCAAGCGGGCCAGCGCACCCGGTTCAGCGGACGCGGCAGATGGGGTCCACCGCGATGCCCGGACGGTGCAGCAGCACGATCACGTTCTGGTCGAACACCGGCACGAAGCCCCGCCGCAGCGCCTCGGCGTAGGCCACGGACGGGGTCCCGCCCTCCCAGCCGGTATCGGCCCGGCTGTAGTCGAGCACCATCCAGGTGGCCAGCCCCCGCGAGCGGCCGACCCGGGTGACGTAGTCTCGCCGGGTCAGCTGGGGCGCGATCGTGTTGTCCGCCTCCACGCACACGTCGGGCGGGATGGCCGGCAGCACAGCCTCGATCGCCTGCGCCCGCAGGTCGCGCACCCAGAACCGCTCGGTCCACAGCCGGCTCAGTGGATAGTCCCCCGCCTGCACGAGCATGCCGATCGCCACCACTCCGGCGGCCCCGGCAAGCCAGCCGGTACGCAGTGCTCGGGCCAGCCGCGGCCGCGCATGCACCCGGCGCCAGGCCAGCACCCTCCCGAGGGTGTCCACCGCGGCCATGGCCAGGGTCGGCGCCAGCACACTGGAGTAGTGGAAGTTGGTCGACCACAACAGTTCTCGTGAATTGAGCATCCGCTGGGCCAGGAAGGGCAGGGTGAGCCAGACATACCGCGAGCCGAGACAGAGATAGAGGGTGGGCAGGCCCAGCGCCAGCAGGGTCTGCGTCTTCTTCCACGGCGTCACCATCAGCGCCACCACGCTCCACGGCTGGGTGAGCGCGAATCGCGCGGCACTGGCCAGGTCCGGCCCGAGCTCCGGGAAGGTCCAGTAGACGAAGCCCGCTCCCCCGGCGAAGTGCGGGATCACCACCCCGGTGGCCACCTTGTAGCCGGCTGCGCCGAGCAGGACCAGGCCCGCCCCCCACAGCAGCTCACCCCGCGCAGGACGACGACGCGGGCCCCACAGCCTCCCCGAGCGGAGGGCGACCAGCACCCCGGCCACCAGCACGAATGCCCCCATGTCCTCACGGACCAGCAGCAGCAGTGCGCAGGCGGCGAGCGTCGTCCGGTGGGCCCTGCGGTCGATCGCGTCGACCACCACCGCGATCAGGGGGATCGCGAAGGCGATCTCGTGCACATCGAACTGGATCATGCGCTGAAGCGGCCAGCTCAGGGCATACAGCGCGGCCACCACCAGCGCCGGGCGGCCGCCGAGCCGGCGGGCGGCGAAGATCGCGACCGGCACGATCGAGGCGGCTACCAGGGCTGCCTGGGCCAGCAGCAGCATCCGCGGGTCGTCCCAGACCCAGTACAACGGCGCCCACAGCGCCAGGATCGGGTGGAAGTGGTCGCCGAGCAGGTGATAGCCCGGCCCCTTCAGCGGCACGATCGGCGCCTGGAAACGGGAGTAGGCCCGCACCGCCTGATCGAAGATGCCCAGGTCGAACCCGGTGGTGACGAAGCGCAGGTGACGCACCCAGGCGTAGGTCGAGTACGTGGCGAAGCTGATCAGGACGACGGCGGCGAGCCACCAGCGCTCGCGCCGGTTCACGTGCCGGACCGCAGGCTCTCGGCCAGGACGCGGGCGTCGGCGGTGCCACCGGACTTGGCAAGGACCAGCGTGGTGCGCTCCGGCTCGCGCAGCATCAGGGTGGTGATCTCCTTCTCCGGCTTCACCAGCACCTCCCATGCCCGACCGCCGACGACGAGGTCGCCGTCCGGCGTGCCGCCGTGGGTGAGCGAGCTCTGCCACTTCGCGTTCCAGCCCGGCGCCTGCATCAGGCCGACATACCGGCCGGCATCGGTGAGGTAGTTGACCGTCCAGGTGGCCAGGTTGCCGCTGTCCACCCGGACGTCGGCGCTGGTCACCGTCCACCCCGAAGGCAGCACCGCAGCCGGCTCGAAGCCCACCCGCGGTCCGGCGGCAGCCGCCGCCGAGGCCAGGTCGACCGAAGGGCGGGGAACCGAGGTCGGGCGCGGCACGAGGAACCACATCAGCGCCACGAGAGCGGAGACCACGCCCATCGCGAGCAGCAGGTTGGCCGTCGTGGTCCGCCGACGCGGTTTGGCTGCCGGGGGGGCATCGACTCCGCTGGGCACACTCACCGCCCCATCGTGTCGTGGCAGGACCTCCCGGCGCCAACCGGATGACGACTACGATCGCCCACCATGGACGACGTGCTGGTCGTGGGCGAAGCGCTGGTCGATATCGTGCGTCAGCAGGACGGACGGGTGGCCGAGCATCCCGGAGGGAGCCCGGCGAACGTCGCCCTGGGCCTAGGGCGCCTCGGTCGCGATGTGGCCTTGCTCACCCGGTTCGGCCATGACGCGCGCGGCGACACCATCCGGGCCCGTCTCGAGGCCTCCCGGGTCCGCGTGGTCGAGGCATCGCAGACCGACGACGCGACCTCGACCGCCACCGCCACCCTGGACCCGGCGGGCATGGCCACCTACGACTTCGAGATCGACTGGCGGCTGCCTGAATCCGTCAGCTCACTCGAGCGGCTGGGTGACGGCGGGCTGCCGGCCAAGGCGCTGCACACCGGGTCGATCGCCGCCTTCCTGCAGCCCGGCGGCGACGTCGTCCTGGATCTGGTGCGTTCGGCCTCCGGCCGGATGACGGTCAGCTACGACCCGAACGCTCGGCCCCGCCTGATGGGCGAGGCCGGCCCGGCCCGGGCCCGGGTGGAGCAGTTCGTTGCCGCCTGCAACCTGGTCAAGGTCAGCGACGAGGACCTGGCCTGGCTCCGCCCCGGCGAGGAGCCCGCCGAGGTGGCCGAGCAGTGGCTGGACCTGGGCCCGTCCGTCGTGGTGCTCACCCGTGGCGGCGCCGGCGCCCTCGGCCTGTGCCGGGCCGGCAGGGCCGACGTCTCCTCCGCGCCGATCACTGTGGTCGACACCGTCGGCGCCGGCGACTCGTTCATGTCCGGCCTGCTCGACCACCTGGCCGGAGCGGATCTGCTCGGCGGCGACCGCGCCCAGGCGCTGCGCGAGATCAGCGTGCGCGAACTCACCGCGATGCTGAACCACGCGGTGCTCATCTCCGGAATCACCTGCCAGCGCGCCGGCGCCGACCCACCGACCCGGGCCGAGCTCGACGTCTGAGCGAACCGGGAGCGACGTCAGGACCTCAGGACGGCGGCGGGCCGGTCGAACCGCGCAGCACCAGACGCACCTCGTGGAAGGCGACGTCAGCCGTGTCGTCCCACTCCTGACCTGGGTCGAGCTGCTCCAGTAACCACCGGGCCGCCGCAGCGCCCTGCTCGGCCACCGGCTGCGCCACCGTTGTCAGGTCGAAGGTGTAGGCCAGCTCGTGGTCGTCCAGGCCGACCACCGAGATGTCCTCGGGGCAGCGCAACCCGCTGTGCCGCAAGGCTCTCAGAGCGCCGAAGGCCATCTCGTCGGACTGGCAGAACACCGCGGTGGGCGCCCCGCCCGGCTGCGAGAGCAGAGCGGTCATCGCCAGCTCCCCGCCCGCGGCGGTGAAGGCGCCGTCCCGCTCCCAGATGGAACGGCCCTCGATGCCGGCCGCGGCCAGCGCCTCCCGGTAGCCCTGGCTGCGCCACGCGGGCACGTTGAAGTGCTGCGCGCCGTTGGCGTCGCCGCCGATGCAGCCGATGCGGCGGTGGCCGAGGTTGATCAGGTGCTGGACGGCGAGGCGGGCCGCGGCAACGTTGTCGATCCGCTCACCGTGCACGCCCATGAGCGGTTCGGCGACGCCGACCAGGGGCACCCCGAGCGAGCGCATCGAGGCGATCTCGCGTGAGTCCAGCGGCAGGGCCACCACCAGGACGCCGTCCACCCGGCGGCGCAGCGGCAACGTGGAGAAGAACTCCTCACGGCGCCGGCTGTCGGACAGGACATGCAGGATCAGGTCGTAGCCACGGCCGCGCAGCACCTCCTCGATGCCACGCAGGGCCTCGGCGAAGAACCACCGCCCGGCGTAGGGCAGCACGACCCCGACGGCCCGGATGCGTCCGGTGACCAACCCGGAGGCCAGCGGGGACACGGTGTAGTCGAGATCGGCGGCGGCCCGCAGGACCCGGTCACGGGTGACCGGGGAGACGTTGGGCATGTCACGCAGGGCGCGGGAGACGGTGGCCACCGACACCCCGGCCCGGGCCGCCACGTCGACGATGCTGGCGCGCGCGAGGGACCCGTTGGGTACGCGACCCACTGATCGACCTGCCGACTCTGCAGGCACTGCGTGCACGTCAACCTCCCGACCGCGGGCAGGGGTGCGCAGCCGCACCATGCCTCGGCGCTGCAAACGTGACACGACACGCCCCTGAGTGACAAGTGGCTGGCGGCACCGCCTGGCCTTCTCGGCCCGTGGAGTGCAGGATGGCATGTCAGCGCAAGCGCTTTCATCTCTACAGTGACCCGGAACGGACGACGACGACGTCACCAAGGAGGACCCGTGACCGCGCAGATCACCACTCTGGCCGAGCGGGCCCGGGCCCGGGTGACCACCGAGTCCGAGGCCTTCGGTGAGCGGCTGGAGCGCTGGGGCGAGGATCTCGCCGCCGGCCTGTCCGTCTTCGCCGAACCACCCCTCGAGCGCGTGCTGGATCTGGTGGTCGAGGCGCACAATCGCCGCCGGCCCGCCCTGCGCGCACTGGACCGCCGGCGCACCCTGCGTCCGGACTGGTTCTCCCGGCCGGACCAGGTCGGCTACGTCTGCTACCCCGATCGTTTCGCCGGCACCCTGAACGGCGTGCGGGACCGGATCGGCTACCTGCGCGAGCTCGGGGTGACCTATCTGCACCTGATGCCCCTGCTCGACCCCCGCCCCGGGCCGGACGACGGCGGGTATGCCGTGCAGGACTACCGCCGGGTCCGGGCGGACCTGGGCACGATGGACGACCTGGAGAAGCTCGCCGACGACCTGCACGACGCGGGGATCGCCCTCACCCTGGACCTGGTGCTCAACCATGTCGCCCGCGAGCACGAATGGGCGCGTGCCGCCGTCCGGGGTGAGCTGCCCTACCGCGACTACTTCATGTTCTTCCGCGACCGCACGATGCCCGACGCCTACGAACGCACCCTGCCCGAGGTCTTCCCCGATTTCGCGCCCGGCTCGTTCACCTGGTCCGAGGAGGTGGTCAACGACGACGGCAGCACCGGGGCCTGGGTCTGGACGACGTTCAACGACTTCCAGTGGGACCTGGACTGGACCAACCCGGACGTCTTCTGCGAACTGCTCGATGTGATCCTCTTCCTGGCCAACGTCGGGGTGGACTGCCTGCGGCTGGACGCGATCGCGTTCCTGTGGAAGCGGATGGGCACCAACTGCCAGAACCAGCCCGAGGTGCACGACATCGTGCAGGCGCTGCGCGCCGCGGTCCGGATCGCCGCCCCCGGAGTGATCTTCAAGGCCGAGGCGATCGTGGCCCCGGAGGACCTGCCTGCCTACTTGGGCACCGGCCGGCACGCCGGCAAGGTCTGCGACCTGGCCTATCACAACAGCCTGATGGTGCAGCTCTGGTCGGCGCTGGCCACGGGGTCGGCCGACCTGGCCCGGCGCGCCCTCGCGGTGCCCCCGCCCAAGCCGGTGACCACGGCCTGGACCACCTACGTGCGCTGCCACGACGACATCGGCTGGGCGATCTCCGACAGCGACGCGGCAGCGGTGGGGCTGTCCGGCTACGCCCACCGGGGCTTCCTGGCCGCCTGGTACGACGGCGACTTCACCGGCTCCTTCGCCCGGGGCGAGCCGTTCCAGGTGAATCCCGAGACCGGCGACATCCGTACCAGCGGCTCGCTCGCCAGCCTGGCCGGTCTGGAAGCAGCCCTGGAACGCCAGGCCCGCACCGGTGACACCCATCTGGTCGACCTGGCCCTCGGCCGGATCTTCCTGCTGCACGCGGTGATCTACGGCTACGGCGGCATCCCGCTGCTGTACATGGGCGACGAACTGGGCCTGCTGAACGACCGCAGCTACCTCACCGAGGAGCGCCTCGCCGCCGACAACCGGTGGCTGCACCGCCCGCGCATGCCCTGGGACGTCGCCGAGGAGCGGCTGGTCGAGGGCACCCTCGCTTCGAGGATCTTCAGCGGGCTGGCCCACCTGGCTCGCCTGCGGGCCCGGCTCGACGCCCTGCACGCAGCGGTGGAGAGCGAGCCGGTGGACGTCGGGGTACCCGGCCTGCTGGCGTTGCGCCGCCGGCACCCGGCCGGCGCCTTGCTGCAGGTCTACAACGTCACCGATCGCTGGCAGCACCTGCCGGCCGATCGGGTCCGGGCGGCGGGCCTCTCGACAGCTTGGGAGCACATCTCGGGTTTCTCGCCCCAGGCGGAGCCGATGGACGGCACGTGGATCTACGCACTCCCGCCCTACGCCGCGTGGTGGCTGGGGTCTGACGATGCGTGAAATCTGGCTCGACGGAGCGTGATTCTCGCGCGTCGTGCCCCGCGGAGCGCGCTCATGGCGTTGACTGTGCTTCGTCATGATCCGGCTGCACCTGTCCCGTTCGGCCCGCGTGCTCACCTCTGGCGCGCTCGCGGTCGCGCTGCTGGGCGCCTGCAGCCAGGCGCCGATCACCTCGGCCGCGCCTGCGTCGTCCGCCTCGGCAGCCTCGACCGCAGCCGAGGATGCAGGCGAGCTGCCCGGGCTGGACGGTGACGCCCAGTCCGGGGCCCCGGCGTTCGTCGGTGCCAGCCGGGCCGGCCTGCACGTCTCGGCCCTGCCGGGGCGCGGCCGGACGAGCACCACCGAGGAGCCGATCGACGACCCCCTGGCCGACATCGGGATCGACACCCTGGCCGAGAACCGCAACCCCGGGACCTCTGGCTGGATGATCGCGGACCAGCCCGTCGGCGTCCGGATCGAGGGGTACGCCGACGTGCTCAGCGTGCTCCCCGGCGAGCCGGTCGGCCTGCACGTCAGCTCGACCGCCCCGACGTTCACCATCGAGGTGCTGCGCACCGGGAACTACGAGGGCCGGTGGGCGCGCAAGGTGTGGAGCAGCGGCAGCCTGCCGGGCGGCGTCCGGGCTGCCGGCGCGCTAAGCGCAGGCACCCGGATGGTCAGCGCCAACTGGCCGCGCTCGGCGAGCCTGAGCACCACCGACTGGCCCCCCGGGGCCTACCTGGCCAAGCTGATCGGGGCGGACGGCGCGATGTCCTTCGTGCCGTTCGTGATCCGGAACAGGCAGAGCACCGGCGCAGTGCTGCTGGTGCACAGCATGGCCACCTGGCAGGCCTACAACCAGTGGGGCGGGCCGAGCTCGTACCGGGGCTACGAGGAGTCGGACAAGGCCATGGACTTCCTGCTCCGATCGCGGGTGGCCTCCTTCGACCGGCCCTACGCCCGGGGCTTCGGCACCGGCACCTTCCTGACCAACGAGCTGCCCGCCGTCGCCGCGGCCGAACGGCTGGGGCTGCATCTGAACTACGCCGCCGACCTCGACCTGGAACTGCACCCCGAGGTGCTGGACGGCGCGGTGGCGGTGGTGCTCCTGGGGCACTCCGAGTACTGGTCGCGCGCGATGCGGGCCAACCTGACCGCCGCCCGCGACCGGGGGGTGAACCTGGCCTTCCTGGGCGCCAACGACGTGCACCGGCGGATCCGATTGGAGTCCTCGCCGCTGGGGTCCGGGCGGCTGATGGTCAACTACAAGCTCGGCAAGGACGACCCGGTCAAGACCGAGGACACCACCGCCGACTGGGGCGCCAAGCCCTTCCCGCAGCCCCAGTCCTCGCTGGTCGGCTCGATGTTCCGCTGCGCGCACGCCGACGGCGACCTGGTGATCAGCGACCCCGGCGCGTGGCCGTTCGCCGGGCTGGGCGTGGCCACCGGCACGAAGCTGCTGAACGTGATCGGGCCCGAGTTCGACCGGGTGAACATCTCGGTCGCCACCCCACGACCGCTGCAGGTGCTGGCCCACTCGCCGCTGCCCTGCCGCGGGCAGCCCGACGCCGCAGACATGGTCTGGTACAGCCACGACAGCGGCGCCGGGGTGTTCGCCGCGGGCACGTTGCGCTGGATCGAGTCGATGACCAGCGCCGACCGGACCACCCGCACCGTCGTCACCGCCGTCACCGAGCGGGTGCTGCGCGAGATGGCCCAGCCGCGGGCCGGGGCCCGAACCCCGGCGCAGGACAACATCGCCGCCTTCTACAACAGCGACGGAACCCTGCGTGCGGCTGCACCAGTCAGCCCGGGCGCCACGAACTCCCAGGACAGCGTCGACCCTGAGGCTGCGACCAGCGTGCCGCCGGCCCGGGTCGCCGTCCCGGCGGACACCGTCTCGCCGTAGATCTCGTTCGTGATCTGGTGCACGCCGAGCGCCCGGGTGCAGCCCCGACGGCGCGGACTAGGCTCGGCAGCATCGCCCGTGTCGCCCGTGTCGCCCGTGTGAACGAGGAGAACGCAGATGTCCGCCGGTCCCGAGTTCGTCTACACCGACCTGACCCCGCTGGGCCATCAGGACACCCCCTACCGGTTGTTGACCACCGAGGGTGTGCGTACCGTGCAGGCCGGGCAGCGCACCTTCCTGGAGGTGGACTCCGAGGCGCTGCGGCTGCTCACCGAGACCGCGATGCACGACATCGCGCACTACCTGCGCCCGGCTCACCTGGGGCAGCTCGCGCAGATCCTGGACGACCCCGAGGCCTCGGCGAACGACCGGTTCGTCGCCCTGGACCTGCTGCGCAACGCCAATGTCGCGGCCGGCGGGGTGCTGCCGATGTGCCAGGACACCGGCACCGCGATCGTGATGGGCAAGCGCGGCACCCACGTGCTGACCACCGGGGTGCGCGACGAGGAGGCCATCTCCCGCGGGGTGTTCGACGCCTACACGCGGCTGAACCTGCGCTACTCGCAGATGGCTCCGCTGACCATGTGGGAGGAGAAGAACACCGGCTCCAACCTGCCCGCCCAGATCGAGCTCTACGCCGACACCACGGCGGGCGCCGAGAACGCCTACAAGTTCCTCTTCATGGCCAAGGGCGGCGGATCGGCGAACAAGTCCTATCTGTTCCAGGAGACGAAGGCCGTGCTCAACCCCGACGGCATGATGCGCTTCCTGGACGAGAAGCTGCGCGGCCTGGGCACCGCGGCCTGCCCGCCGTACCACCTGGCGATCGTGGTCGGCGGCACCAGCGCCGAGTACGCCCTGAAGACCGCGAAGTACGCCTCGGCGAAGTACCTGGACGGGCTGCCCACCTTCGGCTCGCTGTCCGGACACGGGTTCCGTGACCTGGAGCTCGAGGCGCAGGTGCTGGAGCTGACCCAGAAGTTCGGCATCGGGGCCCAGTTCGGCGGCAAGTACTTCTGCCACGACGTCCGGGTGGTCAGGTTGCCGCGGCACGGCGCGTCCTGCCCGGTGGCGATCGCGGTGTCGTGTTCGGCGGACCGGCAGGCGCTCGGCAAGATCACGGCGGACGGCGTGTTCCTGGAGCAACTGGAGACCGAGCCGGCGCACTTCCTCCCCGAGGTGACCGACGACCACCTCGCTGGGGCCTCCGGCGCTGCGGCGGACGACGTCGTCCGGGTCGACCTGAACCGGCCGATGAGCGAGATCCAGGCGCAGCTGACCCAGCACCCGGTGAAGACCCGGCTGTCGCTGACCGGGCCGCTGGTGGTGGCGCGGGACATCGCGCACGCCAAGATCAAGGAGCGGCTCGACGCCGGGGAGCCGATGCCGGCCTACCTGCGCGATCACCCCGTCTACTACGCCGGGCCGGCGAAGACCCCGGTCGGGATGGCCTCGGGCTCCTTCGGCCCGACGACGGCCGGGCGGATGGACTCCTACGTCGATGCCTTCCAGGCTGCGGGCGGGTCGCTGGTGATGCTGGCCAAGGGCAACCGCTCGGCCGCCGTCACCCAGGCCTGTCAGGCCCACGGCGGCTTCTACCTCGGCTCCATCGGCGGCCCCGCCGCCCGCCTGGCCCAGGACTGCATCCGCCACGTCGAGGTGCTGGAGTACGCCGAACTGGGCATGGAAGCCGTCTGGAAGATCGAGGTCGAGGACTTCCCCGCCTTCATCGTGGTCGACGACAAGGGCAACGACTTCTTCTCCGAAGTCACCAAACCCACCCTCACCATCACCCGCAAATAACCCCCACCACCCCCTTCCTGGGCACGGCGTGACACTGTGCCCGCCCGACGGGTGCAACGTCACGCCGTGCCCGTCAGCGGTGGGTGCATAGCCGCGCAGTTCCGCTGAGAGTGTCGCCCTGTGTGATGGCATTCGCGCCGTCACTCGATCGAGAGCCGGATGGACACCGTCGATCGTGCGCAACGCGCTGTCACGATCATGCGCGGACTGAGCGGCATGACGCCCATCCCGCCTAGGCACGGCGTGACGCCGCACCCGTCGGGCGGGCACAACGTCACGCCGTGCCTGCAAAGAAGAGGGGGTCAGGGGAGGGGGAGGAGTTCTACTTCGGTGCCGGTGGGGGCGCCACCGGGGGGGATGACGGCTACGGCGTCGGCAGTGGCCAGGCCGCGGAGCATGGCGGGGCCGGCGAACAGCACCGGGCGGCCCTCGCGGACCGGCAGCAGCCGGGTGGCCTCACCACCGGCGGGCACGTCGACCGCCAGCCGGCCGATCAGGGCCGCGGCGTCGCCCAGGCCGCGCAGGCGCCGGGCCACGGGATCGAACAGGGTGAGCAGCCCGGAGACGGCCGCCAGAGGATTGCCCGGCAGACCCACCCACACCCGCCCGTCGGGCAGTACCGCCAGCAGTTGGGGGTGCCCCGGTCGGACGGCGACGCCGTCCACCACCAACTGCGCGCCGACCTCGGCCAGAACCGCGTGCAGGTGATCGACGGGCCCCCGCGCGGTCGAACCCGTACTCACCACGAGGTCAGACGTGCACGCCCCCAGGGCCATGCGCAACGCGGACGCCGTGTCTGGCACGTGTCGCCGGGAGGCCACCTCGACCCCCCGCGCCGGCAGCCAGGCCGACAGCAGGGGCCCCAGCGCATCCCGCAGCCGCCCCCCACGCGCCGGCCCGGCCGTGAGCAACTCATCCCCCAGCACCAGCACATCGGCGCCGACCCGGCGCACTTCGACCTGGTCCAGGCCGGCCGCCGCCAGCAGCCCCACCGCCACCGGCCCGATCTCGCTCCCCGCAGTCAGCACCACATCGCCGCGTCGGCTCTCCTGCCCGGCAGGACGCACATCGGTGCCGCCCTCCGGCGCAGAGCCCAATGGCCACAACGGGTTCCCACCGTCACCGTGCTCACGACGCAGGACCGCGGAGGCGCCGTCCGGCATCGCGGCCCCGGTGGCGATCCCTACCGCCTCCCCCGGCGACAGCGCCACGGACGCCCCGCCGGCAAGCACCTCCCCGACCACCCGCCACGGTGGCGGCCCGGCCACGGCCCAGCCGTCCATCGCCGAGGTGTCCGCCGCGGGCAGGTCGCTGCGGGCCTGCGCGTCCGCGGCGAGCACCGTGCCCGCCGCCGCAGCCAGCGGGAGCACCACCGACTCCACCGGATCGGCGGCCCCTGCGGCCAGCGATCTCGCCACCGTCCACGGCAGGCTCATCGACACCCGGCGAGTCTATGCAGGAAGCGGCTGTGTCCCATCCCGCACCGACCCTGCCGCGGACCATCGCGAACGACTGCAAGGATGACCGCATGGCCACCGACCTCTCCCCCGCCCAGGCGTGGCAGTCCCTGGCCCGGGGGAACGAGCGCTTCGTCGCCGGCAAGCCCGAACACCCCAACCAGGACCTCTCCCGCCGCGCCCATACCGCCTCGACCAAGCAGACCCCGTTCGCCGTGGTGTTCGGCTGCATGGACTCACGGGTCGCCGCCGAGATCATCTTTGATCGTGGCCTGGGCGACCTGGCCGTGGTGCGAACCGCCGGTCATGTGGTCGACGGCAGCGTGCTGGGCTCGCTCGAGTTCGGCGTAGTCACCCTCGGCATCCCCCTCGTCGTGGTGCTTGGCCACGACAGCTGCGGAGCGATCGCAGCAGCGATGGAGGCCCACACCGACGGAGCCATGCCCCGCGGCTACCTCCGCGAGATCGTCGAACGGCTCACCTCCAGCCTGGTCACCGCCCGCCAGGGCGGCCGGGCGATGGCGGACGTGGACGCCATGGAGGTCATGGAGGAGCACGTCCGGCACACGGTGCACCTGATTGCCGAGCGCTCCGCCGCCATCGCCGAGCGCGTGGCCGACGGCAGCTGCGCCATCGCCGGCGCCGACTACCGGTTGGCCGAGGGCCGGGTGCAGCTGCTGGACTCGGAGGGCGACCTCGGCCCGGTGGTGCCGCTCTGATCGAGCTGGCCCGCCACGTCGACGAGCGCGCAGAACTCTGCCTGCGTCGCCGCGGTGACGTGCTCGAACTGATCGTGGACGGCGTGTTCGCGATGGACAGTGCCCATACCGCCACCGAACAGGCCCTGGCCGCCCACGCCCTGGCCCGCCTGCCGCAGCGTCCGCTCGACATCATGATCGGCGGGCTCGGGTTGGGCTACACCGGCCTCGCCGTGCTCAGCGATCCCCGGGTGCGCCGGCTGACGGTGATCGAACTGCACGCGGCCCTGGTGGACTGGATCCACGCAGGCCTGGTGCCGGCAGCCCGGGGGCTGCTGGACGATCCGCGGGTCGAGATCGAGATCGGCGACGTCCTGGACGCCGTCCCGGCGCTTCCACCGCACCAGGTGGACGCCCTGCTGCTGGACGTCGACAACGGGCCCGGCTTCCTGGTGCACCAGGGCAACGCGGGGGTCTACGCCGCCCCGTTCCTGGCCGCGGCGGCGCGAGCGCTGCGCCCGGACGGCGTGCTGGCGATCTGGTCGGCCGACCCCTCGCCCGGCCTCGCCAGGCTGATCGAGCAGGTCTGCGGTCGCTGCGAGGAGGTGCTCCAACCGGTCTCCCGGGACGGGCACCGGTTCGACTATGCGCTCTATCTGGGCCGGTCGGACTCCGGCGGCTTCGCAGATCAGTCCTGAGCTCGCTCCTGAGCCTGCTCCGCCGTCCACCGGGGCCGGCGGAGCACAGTGAGCTCCCCCAGGCGCATCCAGTGGTCGCGGTCCGCTCGGGCCGCGCTGTCCAGCATCGCCAGGTCGGGCAGCCCGTCGCCCGCCAGCACTGCGCGGTCGACGGCCACGTGCACCACCTGGCCGAAGACCACGTGCCCGCTGCGTGGGCCGTCGCCGAACGAGCGCACCTCGACCAGGCGGCACTCGATCGCCGCCGGCGACTGCGCGACCCGAGGCGGGCGGACGACGCGCGCCGGTTGCGCGGTCAGACCGGCCAGGGCGAACTCGTCCTGGCCAGGCGGGGCGTCGACCGAGGTCAGGTTGGCCGCCTCACGCAGCCGCCAGGGCACCACGTTCACCACGAACTCCCCTGTCGCCTCGACGTTGCGCAGGCTGTCCTTGCGGCCCACCGAGGTGAACTGGACGACAGCCGGCTGCACCGAGGCGACGGTGAAGTAGGAGTGCGGGGCCAGGTTGACCACGCCGGCGGCGTCGATCGTGCTCACCCAGGCGATCGGGCGCGGCGCAATCAGGCAGTTCAACCACGGGTACAGCGCCACGTCATCGGGTGAGACCTCGACCCGGTCCGAATCCGTCACACCACCCACCGTAGGCCGCTCACCCGTGAGGCGGTCGGTTGCGGCGCCTTCATGCGTCAGGCGATGGCTGCCCCTGCGTCGTCGCCGCAGACCCGGTCGGCGGGGTCGCGGACGACCCCGGCAACGTCGGCGCGCCCGGCAGGCCCAGCATCAGGTAGGCCTGAGCCGTGATCATGATGCCGATGGCGACCCAGTGCCCCTGCGGCATCTCGGTGCCGTAGCGATACCGGTCGAGCAGGACCACACCCACCTGCAGGATGACGATCCAGCCGAAGGTGACCGGAGTCAGCTCGGCGTACTGCAGGCTGGAGGCGAAGACCCAGAACAGTAGGACGAAAGCGGTGACGCCTAATCCTGCGAACAGCGACGACCTGCGCTCGACCGCTTCCTTGGCCGCGAAGGTCCCACCGAGATCGAGGGCGGCCAGCGCGCACATGGCGACCAGCGCGGCCAACCACGTCGGCCAGGCCTCAGGGAACCGGATCAGCATGGCAACCAGAGCCGGAACCGTGGCCGGGTGATACGTCGCCGCGCGTCCCCTTCCCCGATTCCTCTCCCCCTTGAAGAGTGCGATCTGGCGCCGATCACGGGGTCAGACGGGGTCCGGCGCTCGTGCGGCAAGGTCGAAGGGCAGGGGCGGACGCCGCCGAGGATCGGGAGAGGGCCAGCAGTCGGTGCCGTCCGGCGACGCCGCATAGGTCCAGCCCGGGCCGTGCTGGGCGATCTCGGCGATCGCCGCGACCAGCCGGTCGCCGTCCGTGACGGTCGTCCCGATCCCGGTGCTGGCCCGGACGGCGCCGGGGATGGACGTCGGCACGCCCCCCGCGAGCCCGTCGCGGATCCGGCGGTCGTGGGCGGCGTCGATCTTCAGCAGCACGGTCATCAGCGGGTGGGCGCAGAAGCACCCGTGCCGCACCCCGATCCCGTACTCGGCGCTGAGCACCGCGGCGAGGGTGGCGTACGGGACCCCGCCGAGGGCGAACGGCAGAACGCCGATCCGCGGGTGATCCGCCGCCCACAGCCGGTAGATCTCCACTCCCGGCACGGCGAGCAGGCCGTTCCGGGTGCGGTTGATCACTCGTGTCTGCGTGGCTTCGAGAGCATGGCGGTCCGCGCGTTGCAGCGTCCGGCAGGCCGCACCCAGAGACACGGCGCCGATGACGTTCGGCGAACCTGCCTCCTGCCGATCCGGCAGGTCGGCCCAGAGCACGGTGTCCGTGCCGACGTAGCGCACCGCGCCTCCGCCGGCGAGGAAGGGCCGCCCGGCGCCGAGCCAGTCGCGTGCGCCGACCAGAGCCCCGGCGCCGAAAGGTGCATAGAGCTTGTGCCCGGACAGGGCGAGGTAGTCGACGCCGTCGGCCACCATGTCGATGGCCCGGTGGGGGGCGAGCTGGGCGGCGTCCAGCATGATCCGCGCGCCGTGCTCGTGGGCCAGCCGCGCCATCGCGGCGTACGGCCAGATCTCACCGGTAACGTTCGAGGCGCCGGTCACGGTCACCAACCGGTGGCGGCCGGCGGCCGGTCGCGACAACGCCTCCTCGAGCCGGGTCAGGGCCTCGGCCGCGCTCCCCGGAACCGGCAGCAGGACCGACGTCCGCCGGCGCCACGGCAAGAGGTTGGCATGGTGCTCGGCGGCGAAGCCGATCACCTCAGTGTCCTCCGGCAGCGCGGAGGCCAGCAGGTTGATCGCGTCGGTGGTGTTGCGGGTGAACACCACGACGTCATCCCGGTGCCCGTTGACGAAGTTCCGGACCGCTTCGCGGGCCCCCTCGTAGGCATCGGTGGTCAGCTGCGACAGGAACCCGGCGCCGCGGTGCACGCTGGCGTACCAGGGCAGCAGAGCCTCGACGGCCTGCTGCGCGGAGACCAGGCAGGGGGCACTCGCGGCGTAGTCGAGGTTGACATAGCGGCGCTCCCCTCCGCCGACCAGCGGCACGACCGCGCCTGCGCCGACCAGAGCCGGACCGGACGGCTCGACCACGTCCGCGCCCAGCCGCCGGCGACCCCGGGCGAGCACGATCCCCGTGTAGCCGTGCGTGCCGCCCTGATCCACCTGACGCACCTCGATGGCTCCTGCCGGCAGCTCGAACTCGGACTCCAGCATCCGTCGGAGGTCGACCTCGTCCACCTCGGCGCCGGGAAACGTCTTGTCCCCGACCGTGTAGCCGCGGCATCGGCGCAGGGCGGCCGTGACGAAGAGTCCGCCAGGCTCGACCAGACCGCTGATGTGGCGCATGTAGCGCCACCACGTCGCGCGGTCCGCGGTCGCTGAATCGGCGCAGTAGGCACTGATCACCATCGGGTAGTGCCGAGCCACCGGACGAGGGTCCCCGGCGTCGACCTCGACCAACCCGGTGATCTTCGCTCTCACGAGATCCTCGCGGGCTGCCACCTCCTGCTCGGTCGGGCAGCTCACGCCTTCGCACTGCAGCGTGTAGCGGACGAACGGCCGCCAGTCATGGGCCGTCGGTGCGCGATCGATCCACCGCCGGATCTCACGCAGGTTCTCCGGCAGGTAGTCACCCAGGTGGATCTCGGACGCCACCTCGGCCGCCGCGAAGACATGGTGCAGCGTGGGCCCGACCCCGAAGAACAGCACCGGCTGATCGGGTTCCGCGTGCCGCATGGCCTGCACCACGAAGGCGATGGTGGCGACCTCGTCGGGTTCGACGTCGCGGTAGTAGTCGGCGAGATAGTCCCCTGGCACCCAGTCGGTGTCGAACGACGCATAGGCCGTGCTCTGCCTGGGAACCCGACGACGCAGAAAGGCCCGGGTGAACCGGGCCAGGCCGAGTTCGTACGCGGCCGCTCCGAGGTTGGCGCCGCCGAGGAAGACGAGCGCTTCGTCCGAGCTGATCGAGTCGCTGAGGACGGCTGCACCGACGGCGCCGACGTAGTACGGCAGTTCCTTGACCACCTCCGTGCCGGCATACCCGGCAGCCGCCGCGAACCGGGCCGCCCGATCGCTGCCTGCGCGTCGCCGGAACAGCTCGAAGGCGGCCTTCGACACCACGTTCGTGCTTGTTCCCGTGCTCACCAGCAGAGCCCAGTTCGCAGTCAGGTTGCTGCGCAGGCCCATCCACCAGACCGCGTAGCTGACCACCAGGAAGGCCACCACGGCAGCGTGGCCCCACCCTCCGAGCAGCCCGGAGGCCACCAGCGCGACGCCCGCTGCCGCCGCCCACACGTCCAGGACGTAGGTCGACGCCGCCGTGGCCGAGAGGCTGACGGCCCAGGTCCGCAGCTCAGGAAGGCGCGTGCGACGGAGCGATCTGGGCAGGGCGGGCCAATAGGGCCAGGCGGTGGAGCTGCGGATCAGCATGGACACCAGAGCCGGTTCAGCCGCTGGGTGATACCCCGCGGGTCGGGGGACTTCCCGGGAGGCCGAGCAGACGTGGCGTGCGGGAGGCATAGGCGGTGTACTCGGCGCCGAAGCGGCGGCCCAGGCGACGTTCCTCCACACCCGCCTTGGCGTGAAGCACGCCAGCCAGCGCACCGGCCGCGAGCAGCGGCTCCGGACGGCGTCGCAGCAGCGCGAAACCTGTTGCGGCGACGAGCAACCCGGCGTAGATCGGGTTACGGCTCAGCGAGTACACCCCGCGCGTGCGCAGCGCGGCGCCCCGGCGGGGGTCGACGAACGGGGTCAGGTCGGCACCGACCGCGCGCACCCCCGCGAGGCTCAACGCCGCACCGCCCAGCAGAGCGGCGCCGGCGCCGCGACGGACGACGCGCGGCAACGACCAGCGTGCCCGCCCCGGCCAGAGCAGCGCGGCAGCGCAGATCGCCTGGGCGGCGACCAGGGCATCGGCAGGCTGCATGCGGCGGCGCATGACCTCAGCGTGACACGGCCCCACCGAAGGGGACGCCTCAGTACCAGTTGACCCGCTCGCTGTGGGCCCAGGCAGCACAGGGAGTGCCGTAGCGGTCGTCGATGTAGCCCAGGCCCCACTCGATCTGGGTGGCCGGGTTCGTCCGCCAGTCCGAGCCGGCCGAGGCCATCTTGGAGGCGGGCAGCGCCTGCACGATGCCGTAGGCACCCGAGCTGCGGTTGGTGGCGTTCCAGCGCCAGCCGCTCTCGCGCATCCAGAGCTTGTCCAGGCAGGTGAACTGGGTCTGTGGCCAGCCGTAGTCGGCCAGCATCAGCCGGGCCAGCGCCCGCGGGTTGCGCTGTGCCTCTCGGGTGGCCTTGGCGAGCGCCGCCCGCGCGGCAGCGACGTCGGCCGCCGCCTGCGCCTTGGCGGCAGCCACGACGACACCACCGGCGTCCTGCCCGGCCTCGCTGACGCTCTGCACTTGCTGCTTCTTGATCAGCGCCGACCGCAGCGCCTCGTCCACACTGTCGCGCTTGCCGACGCTGGTGCCCAGGGCGGCCGCCAGTGGGTCCACGCCGGGCACCGGGGTCAACGCTGTGCTGATCGAGTCCTCACCGAACAGACGGTCGTGCAGGGCCTGGGGGGCGTTGGACGCCACCACCCCGAAGATCGTCATGGCCAGCACGCTGCCCTTGGCCAACTTGCGGGCCGCCACAGTGCGCGCCGAGGTCTCCGCCTTGCGCTGCTCGCGCAGGGCCCGGCGGGTGGGCATCGGAAGAGCCAGTGGGCGCTCGGGGGCCTGCGGCTCGGCCACAGTGCCGACTCCGAAGACCGGCGTGGGGGGCGGGACCACCCCGACCCCGGCCCAGACCGAGGCGTGGGCGCGGTTGGGTCCGTCGGCATGACCGACAAAGGGACGGACCAGCTCACCAGTGGGGTACGGGTCGTCGCCGAGAACGGGCCCGGCGAAGGCCTCCTCGACCGCCCGCTCGAGCTCGGCGAACTGCTGCGACTCCCACCAGCGGGCACCGAGCGTGCCCTCCGCCTCACGTAGTTGCCGCTGGCGGAGGCGGCGTCCGGCGCCGAGGGCGTACCCGAGTCCAGGCGTCAGCGGGGCCGTCGGCTCCACCACGGGGACGAAGAGCTCCTCGTGCTCGACCTGTTGCAGGCCCATCGGGGAGGTCAGCGGAGGCGCGAAACCCGCACGGTCCAGCAGCGCCAGGCCACCGTGCGACGTGGCGGGGGCGGACGAGATGCCCAGCGAACCAGGGGGCCGTACCCGGTCTGATGTTCCGCCGTGACGAGCCACGTCGTCCTTTCAACCATCGCAGGCAGGGCGCCGGCGTCTGCGGGGTGCCCGTGAGGTGAACCGGGCGAGCTGACTTGGCAACGATGTCGAGCGGATGCGAATAGGTCCATGCCCAGTTCGCTCGCCGATGGCTCTTGGTAGTTGAGTCTTGTGTGGGGTGACTCTACGTATACCAATGTGACGAAGGCCACAACACTGTTGGTAACCAGTTTTGGCAACCTCAACGATTCTTAACCGTTTCATGACGTAGCCATAGCAACCGACCGTGCGCGAGGCTCAGCGCCGCCGAACACTGACAGTAATCAGGACAAACGACGCATTGCGACTGGGTCATGATCCACCGAACGGTGGACGAATCTGGGTGGGGGTGGGTCCGAGCGCGAGCCTCGCCCACCCCCGGACGCCACGGCGCAGCCCATGGGGAGTACGGCGATATGTGATCGTGATATTACGGTGAGTAGCGCATTGGGCTGCTCAGGGTCAGGGCTCCAGCCCCTCCAGCATCTCTGTGACCAGCGCGGCGACCGGCGAGCGTTCGGATCGCGTCAGGGTCACGTGGGCGAACAGCGGGTGCCCCTTGAGCGCCTCGATCACCGCTGCGACGCCGTCGTGCCGACCGACCCGGAGGTTGTCCCGCTGGGCGACGTCGTGGGTGAGCACCACTCGGCTGTTCTGCCCCACCCTGGACAGCACGGTGAGCAGCACGTTGCGCTCCAGCGACTGCGCCTCGTCGACCACGACATAGGCGTCGTGCAGCGACCGTCCACGGATGTGGGTCAGCGGCAGCACCTCGAGCATGCCGCGGTCGATGACCTCTTCGACGACCTCCTGGGAGACCAGGGCGCCAAGGGTGTCGAACACCGCCTGCCCCCAGGGGTTCATCTTCTCCGCCTCGGTGCCGGGCAGGTAGCCGAGGTCCTGCCCACCGACGGCGTACAACGGGCGAAACACCATCACCTTGCGGTGCTGGCGGCGCTCCATCACCGACTCCAGGCCGGCGCACAGCGCCAGGGCCGACTTGCCCGTACCGGCGCGCCCGCCCAGGGAGACGATGCCGATTTCGGAGTCGAGCAGCAGCTCGACCGCGATCCGCTGTTCGGCGCTGCGCCCGTGCACCCCGAACACGTCCCGGTCACCGCGCACCAGGCGGACCTGCTTGTCCGCGGTGACCCGGCCCAGGGCCGAACCACGCGGAGAGAGCAGCACCAGCCCGGTGTGGCAGGGCAGGTCCTGGGCCGCCGCCACCTCCAGGCCCTGCTCGGCATAGAGCGAGGCCATCTCCTCGGCCGAGATCTCCAGCTCGGCGATGCCGGTCCAGCCGCTCTCGACCGGGTTCTCCGGCTCGTACTCCTCGGCCTCCAGGCCCACCGCCGAGGCCTTGACCCGCATCGGCAGGTCCTTGCTGACCAGGGTGACGTGCCGTCCGTCCGCCGCCAGGCTGCGGGCCACAGCGAGGATCCGGCTGTCGTTGTCGCCCATCCGGAAACCGGCCGGGAGCACCCCAGGATCGGCGTGGTTGAGCTCCACCCGCAGCTGCCCGCCCCTGGTGCCGATGGGGATCGGCGCATCGAGCCGGCCGTACTGCACCCGCATGTCGTCCAGCATGCGCAACGCCTGTCGCGCGAAGTAGCCGAGCTCGGGGTGGTTCCGCTTCGCCTCCAGCTCGATGATCACCACCACCGGGAGCACCACTTCGTGCTCGGCGAACCGGGTCAGCGCCCGCGGGTCGGCCAGGAGCACGGATGTGTCCAGAACGAAGGTGCGTTGCGGACCGGTGCGCACCGCCGGTCGGGTGGAACGCCGGGTGCTGTCCATTGCGACTCCCATCCGAGGCGCCGAGGCACCTCGTCGTCACGTCCCAGCAACGAGCGTGACATCGGTGGGGGCAGAACGCTACGACCCAGATCACATGAGTCTCGGGGTGCGTCGAGGGCACCCATGCCGTACAACGACGGGCGGCTCAGGAGCCGAAGCGCCGCTCACGCAGGGCGTAGGAGCGCAGGGCGCGCAGGAAGTCGACCTTGCGGAAATCCGGCCAGAGCGCCTCGCAGAAGTAGAACTCGCTGTGCGCGCTCTGCCAGAGCAGGAAGCCGGACAGGCGCTGCTCCCCGGAGGTGCGGATCACCAGGTCGGGGTCGGGCTGACCCCGGGTGTACAGGTGGGCGGCGATGTGCTCCACGTCGAGGAACTCGGCGACCTGCTCGATCGAGGTCCCTTCCGCGGCGTGCTGATGCAGCAGCGAGCGGACGGCGTCCGCGATCTCGCGTCGTCCGCCGTACCCGACCGCCACGTTGACGTGCAGCCCGGACACGTCGCGGGTGGCGTCCTCGTGTTCCTTGAGCACGTGGGCCAGATGGGCCGGGAGCAGATCGAGCGAGCCGACCGGGTGCACCCGCCACCGCCCGGTCGCGGCGATCCTGCCCACCAAGTCCTCGATGATCTCCAGCAGGGCGGACAGCTCGCCCGAGGGGCGGGACAGGTTGTCGGTCGAGAGCAGCCACAGGGTCACCCGCTCGACGCCGACCTCCTCACACCAGCCCAGGAACTCCAGCACATTGGCCGCTCCGGCCCGGTGGCCCGCACTCGTGTCGGTGCCGTAGGCGCGGGCCCATCGACGGTTGCCGTCGACCAGGACACCAACGTGCCGGGGAATCGATTCCGGGGTGAGGGAAGCGGCGAGACGGCGCTCGTACAGGCCGTAGACCAGCGCGCGCAGACCCATCTGCCCACCCCTCGCAACCGGCGCCCGGGCATCACGCGCCACCGGGCAATCCAGGTCTTCACGGTACCGCTGCCCGGCAGTGTGCGGCGCCCGCTCGACAGGCCGACCCGCCCGGTTGGTATCAGGATGATCGCCAGTCGCCTACTCGCGGCTGGCAGGTCGCGCACACTCCCGACAGCTCGGCAGTGTTCTCGCCCCCACTACCCATCGGTAACCTACGTAACCGTAAGATAGGATCCACGCCATGCGGGACATGCTGAGCCGGCCCGACCGGCCCCATCTGCGGGGGTGGCTGCACGCGGCCACCTTCCCGGCCGCGGTCGGGTTCGGCATCGTGCTCATGTTCCTGGCCCGCGACACCTCCACGAGGATCGCGGTGGCGATCTTCGCCGGCTCGGCAGCGCTGCTGTTCGCGGTCAGCGCCACCTTCCACCGCGGCAACTGGGGTCCGCGCGCGCACGCCGTGTTGCGCCGCCTGGACCACGCCAGCATCTTCCTGGTGATCGCCGGCAGCTACACCCCGTTCAGCGTGCTGCTGCTGCCACCGGGGCCTGCTCGCACCCTGCTCGCCCTGGTGTGGAGCGGAGCCATCGCCGGGGTGCTGTTCCGGGTGTTCTGGTTGAAGGCCCCGCGCTGGCTGTACACCCCCACCTACATCCTGCTGGGCTGGGCAGCGGTGGCCTTCCTGCCCGACTTCCTGGCCGGCGGGCGGCCGGCGGTGCTCGCCCTGGCGCTGACCGGAGGACTCCTCTACACCGCCGGCGGCATCATCTACGGGCTGCGCCGGCCCAACTTCTCCCCACGCTGGTTCGGTTTCCACGAGCTGTTCCACGCCCTGACCGTGGCCGCGTTCGCGGCCCACTGTGTCGGCGTCGGCATCGCCGTGCGCACCCTGCCTGCCTGAGATGCCTCGGCCTCAGCCAGCGCTCACGTCATCAGGAGTTCGCCGGGCCGCCATCACCCGAATGCGTGTTTGGGCTTGGGGACTTGACTGTGACAGGTCTAGCGTCGACATAGAACGGTAGATCTGGAGATTGCCCGACGGCGCGCATCTCAGTGAACGACCAGGAAAGGACTCCAGGTGCTGCACGACGTCGCAGCCGCTCGATCGCTCGCCCACCTACATCTGGCCCCCCTGGGGAACCTCTGGCTGCACGTCCAGGCGACCGCCCGGCACGCCGAGGAGATCGCGACGGTGGCCGGCCCGCTCGACCGTGAACTGCTGATCTGTGCGGCCTGGCTGCACGACATCGGCTATGCCGCCCAGGCTCAGCGGGTGGCTTTCCACCCCGTGGACGGCGCCCTGATGCTGCGGGAACTGGGCTGGCCGGAACGGCTGACCGCCCTGGTCGCCCACCACTCCGAGGCCCAGATGATGGCCGCGGCCTGCGGCAAGGCCCACCTGCTCGAGGGGTTCACCCGCGAGGACGGCGCCGTTGCCGATGCCCTGGTCTACGCGGACCTGGCAGCCGGGCACGACGGCCGGCGACCCAGCCTGCGCGCCCGGCTCGACGACCTGGAGCTGATCCACGCCGGGGACGGACCGGCCACGATCAAGGCCCGGGCCGCCCGGCGCGAACCCCTGATCGCTGCCGTGCACCGCACCGAGCGACGCCTCGAAGGCCTGCGCCCGGCGCTACAGAGCGCCTGACCCGGCCGGCCCTGCCTGGCGGACCTTGGCAACAGACTCCATCGCCTCGCGCAGGTCGCGCAGCCAGGTCTCGGTGTTCTCCCCCACCAGCCGCACACACCAGGCGAGGGCATGCGCGCGCGAGCGCGCCACGCCGGCGTCCACCAGGGTGTCGAGCACCTGCCGTTCGCCCTGGCGCAGCCGAGTCATCACCGGCACGGCAAGATGGGTGAACAGCTCGTGGTGTTCGAAGACCTGCGCGCCCCAGGCGACCTTGCGCTCGAACCGGTGCTCGGCCTCGCGGGCGATCGCGATCCGCTGGGCCCGGGTGTCCGACCGCCAGCGGGCCAGGTAGCCGGCCACCGCCTCGGCGCGCGCAGCCTCGGTCGCCTCGGCGTCGTACTCGGGCCCGGCGAGCGCGAGGACGACGGTGATCTCCTCCCGGTCGACGGTGATCTCACTGGGCCGGGCCACCCATTCCTCGGGCAGCCGCTGCCCGAACCACGCCGAGATCGTGTCTGCAGTGCTTTCCTGTTTGCTCATGTAACGATAATTACTCACTTACAACGCTGCGCAACCCGAAATGGAGATCCTTGCAGCGTGCACGAAGATCAGAGTTGGGCGCTGGGCGCAGACGCGGAGCGGACGGCGGACCTGGGCGGCGATGAGATGGCGGGTTCGCGGTGCGTGGGTCAGGCGCGACGGACGCCGAGGGTGCGGGCCAGGGTGGCGGGATCAGACGTCGGGGCGGCACAGGCGAAGTGGCGGCAGACGTAGGCAGCGGCCACGCCGTCCAGCAGCGGGCGACCAGCCAGCAGCGGCTCCCCGTCGGCGTCCGACTCGCCGCAGGCCACCACCAGGCCCGGGGCGGTCCCGGCCAGGGCCAGCCGGTGCAGCACCCGGCGCGCCGGGTCGCCGTGCCGCCCGATCACCGCGACCTCGCGCGGCCCGTCGAGCAGCGCCTCGGCCACCGCCAGTCCCCACCCGAAGGCCCGGGGGGCCGAGGCCCCCGATCCGGCCACCACCCCGAGACCCCGCTCGGCGGCCGTGCGATGCCGCTCCGAGCCGGTGAGCGCAGCGTAGGAGAGCAGGGCCCCGGCGGCGGCGTTCCAGCCCGACGGATAGGCGTTGTCGGTGGGGTCCTGCGGACGGCGCACCGCGGCCAGCGCGGCATCGGCGGCGTCGTCGGGGGTGTCGAAGAAGCCGCCGTCCGGATCGGCGAAGTGGTCCAGCACGGTGTCGAGCAGAAGCCCGGCCACGTGCAGCCAGGTCTGTTCACCGGTGACGGCGTGCAGGGCGAGCAGCCCCTCGGCCAGGTCGGAGTAGTCCTCCAGCACCCCGACCGGCTCGCCGGCCACGCCGTCCCGGCTGACCCGGCGCAGGCGCGCGCGGCCCCCGGAGCCCACCAGGTGCACCGCCAGCAGCAGGTCGGCCACGGCCTCGGCGGCGGCGACCAGATCGGGCCGGTCCAGCAACGCACCCGTCTCGGCCAGGGCCGCGATGGCCAGGCCGTTCCAGGCGGCGACCACCTTGTCGTCCCGCGCCGGCTGCGGGCGAGTGGCGCGGGCCGCGAGCAGCGCCGCGCGCAGCGCCGTCCACCGGGCCGGCTCGCCCGGGTCCGCCCAGACGTCGCGGTCCAGTTGCAGGGTCGACGCCCCGCGCTCGAAGGTGCCGCCCTCGGTGACCCGCAGCAGCTTCGCGGCCCAGGGGGCGTCGTCCGCGCCGAGCACGTCACGCAGCTGGCCGGGCGTCCAGACGTAGGTGTAGCCCTCGACGCCGTGCAGGGCGCCGTCGGCGCCCCGGATCGGGGTGTCGGCGTCCAGGGAGGAGGCCAGGCCACCCTCGGGGGTGCGCAACGCAGAGAGCATCCAGTCGCAGGTCTCCAGCGCGATCCGGGCCCCGGTCGGCTCACCGGTGAGCCGCCACCAGTGCAGGTAGACCCGGGCCAGCAATGCGTTGTCGTAGAGCATCTTCTCGAAGTGCGGCACCACCCACGCGGCATCCACGGCGTACCGGGCGAACCCGCCGGCCAGCTGGTCGTACAGGCCGCTGCGGGCCATCGTCCGCAGGGTGCGCCCGGCCGCGGCCAGGGCGAGGTCACCGCTGTCGTCGTCCTCGACCGTCAACCCCTCGGCACCCCCGGCACCCCCGGCACCCTCGGCACCCTCCGCGCCGGGCCGGTCCGCCCGCTCCAGCCGGCGCCGCGCCGCATGACGAAGCAGGAACTCCAGATCCATCGACGGGGGGAACTTCGGGGCTCCGCCGAACCCGCCGTCGACGTGGTCCTCGGTGCCGAGCAGCGAGCGCACGGCGCGCTCCAGCAACGTCGCGTCGGGCACTCCGGAGACCGACGGGATCGCTTGGCGGGCAACGATCTCCGCGACCCGCAGGCTCGCGTCGTCCACCTCGGATCGCCGCGTCGTCCACGTCTGCTGGATCGCGCCGAGCACCTCGGTGAACGCCGGCATCTGGTGCCGCGCGGTGGGCGGGAAGTAGGTGCCCGCGTAGAACGGACGGCCCGCCGGGGTGAGGAAGACGGTCATCGGCCAGCCGCCGTGCCCGATCAACGACTGGGTGGCGGCCATGTAGACCGCGTCCACGTCGGGGCGCTCCTCGCGGTCGACCTTGATGTTGACGAAGTGCTCGTTCATCAACGCCGCGGTCGCCGCGTCCTCGAAGCTCTCGTGCGCCATCACGTGGCACCAGTGGCAGGCCGCGTAGCCGATCGAGAGCAGCACCGGCACGTCGCGCCGCTTCGCCTCCGCGAACGCCTCGTCGCTCCACGGCCACCAGTGCACCGGGTTGTCCTTGTGCTGCAGCAGATACGGACTCGTCGCGCCGGCCAACCGGTTGCTCATCGGCTCAGTCTGGCACCCGTCGGGCCGGACGGCCCGAGGTGGACCGCCGCCGCGGCTGCCATGATGGGCCATGCTGCCGACGCTGTTCACCATCCAGCGGGCCCTCCCCGGCCGCCTGTCCACCATGGCGCACCCGCGCGGTGGGGACTGGCTGGCCGACGAGATGGGCGGGCTCTCCCGGGCCGGGGTCGACGTGCTGGTCAGCCTGCTCACCGAGGCCGAGGAGCACGAACTGCACCTGGACGACGAGCAGCGGCTGGCCCGGGCGGCCGGCCTGAGCTTCCGCCGGCTGCCCACGGCAGATCTGTCGGTGCCGGCCCGGGTCGCCACGCTGGCTCTGGCCTCGGAGCTGCTGGCCGACCTGGCTGAGGGGCGCGAGGTGGCCGTGCACTGCCGGACGGGTATCGGCCGTGCATCCACCCTGGCGGCCACCATCCTGGTGCTGGAGGGCGTGACGGCGGACGACGCCTGGCAGCGGATCACCGCCGCACGCGGCCTGCGGGTTCCAGACACCCAGGAGCAGGTGGACTTCGTGCACACCGTGGCCGCCGATCATCACCGGGCGCGCCACGCCTGAACGCAGCCGCGGCCGGAGCCGCCGGTCTAGGCCGGTGGCTGGGCGTCGTCCGCGCGCGGTGCGTCGGGCTCGGGGCTGTACCGCACCTTGCGCAGGTGCCCGGTCATGCTCCGGATCAACAGGTAGGTGGCCACAGCCATCAGGAACAGGACCAGGAAGCCCAACCAGCCGGGACCGAACCCCCGGGGGTCATCCGCGTCCACAGCCATGATCGAAGCCGCTAGAGCCGACAGCATTGCCGTCACACCCTCACTCGTTCTCGTACCCCCGCGAACAGGTCGTCCTCGGGGGTCGGCGCATCCACCAGCGAGCGCACCAGCTGGTAGTCCTCGGTGGGCCAGACCTGCTGCTGCAGCTCCAGCGGGATGGAGAAGAACCACCCGTCCGGGTCGATCTGGGTGGCGTGGGCCAGCAGCGCCCGGTCCCTGACCTCGAAATAGTCCCCGCAGCTGATCCGGGTGGTGATCGGCTGGTCCGGCTCGCTCCACTCCGGGTCGGCGGCCCGCTTCTCCACCCACTCGGCGAACGGCGAGACCAGCCCGGCCTCCAGGATCGCCGTGTGCATTGCCATGGTCTTCGCCCAGGAGAAAACCCGGTCGTAGTAGAGCTTCAGCGGCTGCCAGGCCGGTCCCGCGTGCGGGTAACGGTCGGGGTCAGCCGCGGCGTCGAAGGCCTCGACGGAGACCTTGTGACACATGATGTGATCGGGGTGCGGGTACCCGCCCTGCTCGTCGTAGGTCGTGATCACGTGGGGCTTGAAGTCGCGGATCAGTCGCACCAACGGCGCGACGGCGACCTCGACCGGTTCCAGGGCGAAGCACCCGGCCGGCAGGGGCGGCGGGGGGTCGCCCTCGGGCAGGCCCGAGTCGACGAAGCCCAACCACTCGTGCCGGACGCCGAGCACGGCGACCGCGCGGGCCATCTCGTGCCGGCGGAACTCGGCGATGTCCCGCAGCAGGTCGGGGTCCTCCTTCAGCGCCGGGTTGAGCACGTCGCCGCGCTCGCCACCGGTGCAGGTGACCACCATGACGTCGGCGCCCTCGGCGGCGTAGCGCGCCAGCGTGGCGGCCCCCTTGCTGGACTCGTCGTCCGGATGTGCGTGCACCGCCATCAGCCGTAGCCGGTCCGACACCGTCACCTCCTGGTCAGGTGGAACCACGTCGCGAGACAATCCTCAGAACACCCATCATGGCCGATGCTGGTCCTGCCGATGCACAGCGGATGCAGACCAGCACCCAGGCGATCACCACCGAGAGGGGCGCCCGCCCGATGACAACGCCTGAGATGCTGGCTGAGCGCTACGGCCGGTCCGCCGACCCGGTGGCGAACCGGCGCCGGCTGACGGCTGCCTTCGTGGTGTTCGTCGTGGTCGCCGTGGCCTTCATCGCCTGGGCGGCCGCGGGGCGCAGCCGAGGAAACGTCGAGTGGACGGAGCGCGGCATGGACGCTGCCTCACTCACGCCGGGCAGCGCGACGTTCGACTTCCAGCTTTCCCTTCCGCCAGGGCGGCAGGCCACCTGCACCGTGCGCGCGGTGAACGACCGGATGACCGAGGTGGGCCGCAAGGACGTCGTGCTCGGCCCCACCGACAGCGGCCGGCTGAACACCAGCGTCACCATCCGCACCGTCGAACTCGCCGCCGGTGGCGGGATCAAGGCCTGCGTGCTCAGCTGACGCTTGCTAACCTCGACCGCTTCCCCTCTTTTTCGCTTCCCCGACGTATGGAGTTACCCGTGACCGAGACCAGCGCCGTGACCTGGCTGACCCAGGAGGCCTTCGACCGCCTGAACACCGAGCTGGAGCACCTCAGCGGGCCCGGGCGCGCCGAGATCGCCAAGAAGATCGAGGAGGCTCGGCAGGAGGGCGACCTGCGCGAGAACGGCGGGTACCACGCGGCCAAGGAGGAGCAGGGCAAGCGGGAGGCACGGATCCGCCAGCTGCGTCAGCTGCTGCAGAACGCCCAGGTGGGAGATGCGCCGACCAGCACCGACGGCAGCGTCACCCCGGGGATGGTGGTCACGGTGGACATGGCCGGCGACGAGATGACGTTCCTGCTCGGGCACCGCGAGGTCGGCGGCGACACCGACCTGGACGTCTACAGCGAGAAGAGCCCGCTGGGCTCGGCGATCCTCGGCCGCAAGGTGGGCGAGACCGGCACCTACACCGCGCCCAACGGCAAGCAGATCTCGGTGAAGGTCGTCTCCGCCACCCCGTTCACCGGCTGACCAAACCTGCTCATGCTCCGCGGGTGAACATGTTTCAGCCCCTGCAAGCGCTTGCGCATGTACCCCCGCGGAGCATGAGCAGGTTTGTTCGGGTGGGGTCAGGCTGGGAGGCGGGGGTAGTTGGCCTGCTCCAGGGCGGCCAGGACCTGGGTGGAGTGGGCGTGGCCGAGGGTCTCCAGGCGTAGTCCGAGCTCCACCTCGTCCACCGACATCTGCGGACCACTGCGCACGTGCTCCACCTCCAGCACGTTCGCGCCCTGCGCGGCCAGCAGGGCCAGCAGCGCCGCGAGCGCCCCCGGCCGGTCCTGCAGACGCAGCCGCAGCTGCAGGTACCGCCCGGCCGCGGCCATCCCGTGCCGGATCACCCGCAGCATCAGCAGCGGGTCGATGTTCCCCCCGGAGAGCACCGCCAGCACCGGCGCCTGGAGCCGGGGCCCGATCGCGTCGTCCAGCAGGGCGGCCACCCCCACCGCGCCGGCCGGCTCGACCACGCTCTTGGCCCGTTCCAGCAGCAGCAGCAGTGCCCGGGAGATCTGCTCCTCGCCGACCGTGACCACCTCGTCCACCAGGTCGCGGACCAACGGGAAGGTGAGCTCACCGGGCCGGGCCACCGCGATCCCGTCGGCCATCGTCGACATCGTCTCCAGCCGTACCGGGTGCCCGGCCCGCAGGGACGACGGGAACGCGGCAGCTCCGGCCGCCTGCACCCCCACCACGTTCACGTCGGGGCGCAGCGCGCGGACGGCGGCGGCCACGCCGCTGACCAGGCCTCCCCCGCCGACGGCGACCAGCACCGTGCGCACCTGCGGGCACTGCTCCAACAGCTCGAGTCCGAGCGTGCCCTGCCCGGCGATCACGTCCGGGTGGTCGAACGGATGGACCAGGACGGCGCCGGTGCGCCGGGCCTGCTCGGCCGCGGCCACCAGCGCCTCGTCGACCGTCGTCCCGGCCAGCGTCACCTCGGCGCCGTAGCCGCGGGTGGCCTCGAGCTTGGGCAGCGGGGCGCCCCGGGGCATGAACACCTGGGCGTGCACGCCGAGCAGCCGCGCCGCCAGGGCCACGCCCTGAGCGTGATTGCCGGCACTGGCCGCCACCACTCCCCGGGCGCGCTCCTCGGGCTCGAGCCGGCTCAGCCGGGTGTAGGCGCCGCGTAGCTTGAACGAGCCCGTGCGCTGCCGGTTCTCGTACTTGAGGTACACCTCGCCGCCGATCCGGTCGGACAGCGCGCGGCACGGTTCGACCGGGGTGCGCCGGACGACGCCGCGCAGGACGAGCGCGGCCGCCTCGATGTCGGCGAGGGTCACCGTGGGGTGCTCTGCCGGGGTCTGGGCAGTGGCCATGGCGGGCATCGTGGCACGTTGTGCACTCCGGGGGGCGGCCCGGCCCGCACGGACGCCGCACCCGTCCCGATCGACGGCCGACGTCCCTTCCGACCGGGCCCCGTCTAGGGCAACGTCGGGGTGACCCGCATCACCGACCAAGGGAGACACCATGGCTCACCATCCCGTCCTCACTCTCACCTTCGGTCTCCTCGCCGCCTCGCTCGCCCTCGGCGGATGCGGCTCGGACTCCCTGTCCACCGCGTCGTCCGGGAGCGCGGCCCCCTCGGCCAGCGCCCAGGCCAAGGACGACGCGCTGGCTGCCAAGCTGCCGGAGAAGATCAAGGCGGCGGGCAAGATCGTGGTCGGCACCGATGCCACCTACGCGCCGAACGAGTTCCTGGACGCCGACGGCAAGACGGTGAAGGGCATGGACGTCGACCTGTTCAACGCGGTCGCCCAGACGTTGGGGGTCACCGTGGAGTGGGTGCCGGCCAAGTTCGACTCGATCATCCTCGGCGTCGGCAGCGGCAAGTTCGACGTCGGGGTCTCCAGCTTCACCATCAACGACAAGCGCAAGCAGGAAGTCACCATGGTGAGCTACTTCAACGCCGGCACCCAGTGGGTGGTGGCCAAGGGCAACCCTAAGAAGGTCGACCCGGACAACGCCTGCGGCCTGAACATCGCCGTTCAGCAGGGCACCGTGCAGGCCGACGACGACATCCCCGCCCGGAGCAAGAAGTGCACCGACGCCGGCAAGCCGGCGATCAACCCGCTGATCGACGCCGACCAGGGCAAGGTCACCACCACGGTGATCGCCGGCAAGGCCGACGCGATGCTCGCCGACTCCCCTGTCGGCCTCTACGCCATCCAGCAGACCGGCGGCCAGCTCGAGGCCGTGGGCGACATCTACGACGCCGCCCCGTACGGCTACGTGGTGGCCAAGGACCAGACCGACTTCGCCCAGGCCATCGCCGACGCCCTCAAGAAGCTGAACGCCGCTGGCGCCTACACGAAGGCCCTCGCCACGTGGGGCAACGAGTCCGGTGCGATCACGGACTTCGCGGTCAACCCGTGACCACGGTGACCGAACCGGATCGGCCCGGCGCCATCGTCGCCCGGCCGGTCCGGCACCCGTGGCGCTGGGTCGCCGTCGCCGTGATTGCGGTGCTGACAGCGATGATGATCAACTCGTTCGTGACCAACCCGCGCTGGGACTTCCCGTTCGCCTTCCAGATCATGCAGCAGCGGCCGGTGATCGAGGGGCTGTGGATCGGCACCATCCTGGGCACCGCCGGGTCGATGATCCTCGGCGGCGGCCTGGGCGTCGTGATCGCGATCATGCGGCTGTCGGAGAACCCGATCCTGCGCGGGGTCTCCTTCGTCTACACCTGGTTCTTCCGGGCCATGCCGCGCTACGTGCTGCTCGCCATCCTCGGCATCGGGGTGGCCTTCCTCTACCCCCAGATCCGGCTCGGGGTGCCGTTCGGGCAGGAGATCGGATCGGCGCTGGGGCTCGACACCGACCTGACCTTCATGGGGCTGAGCTGGAACACCCTCTCCAGCACGATCTGGGTCGGGATCCTCGGGCTGGGCCTGTCCGAGGCGGCCTACATGGCCGAGATCGCCCGGGCCGGCATCCTCTCGGTCGACCCGGGCCAGCGCGAGGCGGCACAGGCCCTGGGCATGAGCAGCACCCGCACCATGCGCCGGATCGTGCTGCCCCAGGCGATGCGGGTGATCGTGCCGCCCACCGGCAACGAGACGATCGCCATGGTGAAGGACACCTCGCTGCTGATCGCCATCCCGATCAACACCGAGCTGTACTTCCAGGCCTATCAGTTCGGCCAGCGAGCGTTCAAGATCATGCCCTCGTTCGTGGCGGCGACGCTCTGGTACCTGGTGGTCTGCTCGCTGATGATGGTGGTGCAGACGTACCTGGAGCGCTACTTCGGGCGCGGGTTCGGCGAACCCCGGCCCAAGAACACGCGGTTCGCCCGTGCCGGCGGAATGGGCGGCGCGTGATGGCGGGCCGGCCCAGCGGGATGCCGCTGGTGCACGCGGTCAACGTCACCAAGGCCTTCCACGGGACCGAGGTGCTCAAGGGCATCGACATGGACGTCGAGACGGGGCAGGTGGTGTGCCTGCTCGGTCCGTCGGGCTCGGGCAAGACCACGTTCCTGCGCTGCATCAACCAGCTGGAGACCATGGACGGCGGCCGGATCTGGGTGGACGGCGACCTGATGGGCTACCGGGACACGGGCGGGCGGCTGCATCGGCTCACGGACAAGCAGATCGCCGCCCAGCGTCGCGAGATCGGCATGGTCTTCCAGCGGTTCAACCTGTTCCCGCACAAGACCGCGCTGGAGAACGTGATGGAAGGGCCGGTCCAGGTCAAGAGCGAGAACCCGGCGCGGGCCCGGGAGCGGGCGATGGCACTGCTGGAGCAGGTGGGCCTCAAGGACAAGCCGGCCGCCTACCCCGGCCAGCTCTCGGGCGGGCAGCAGCAGCGGGTGGCGATCGCGCGGGCCCTGGCGATGAGCCCGAAGCTGATGCTGTTCGACGAGCCCACCTCGGCCCTGGACCCGGAACTCGTCGGTGACGTGCTGAACGTGATGCGCGACCTCGCCTCCGGTGGGATGACGATGATCGTGGTGACCCACGAGATGTCCTTCGCCCGTGACGTCGCCGACGAGGTCGTCTTCATGGCCGACGGACAGGTGGTGGAGAAGGGACCACCCAGCCAGGTGATCACGAACCCGCAGCACGAACGGACCCGCACATTCCTGCGCCGGATGCTCACCGAGGACGCCCCCGGCCCGGGCGCCCCGTAGTCAGCGCTGGAGCCCGGCCAGCGCACCGCAGGCGAGCGCTGCGGCCGTGGCCGGGCACCGCTCGGCGAGCAGGCCGGCGGCGAACAGGACGTAGAGCTCGTCGAGGGCGATCCGGGCCCGCTCGGGCACCCTCCACCCGCCCGCATGGTCCCGGGTCACCGGTTCCAGGACGGCGCGGCGAAGCGCCGCGTCGCCGTGCCGGAGCACTCCTCCGCTGCCCACCACCAGGGCCACGTCGCGCAGCGGTCGGGGAGCGGCACCGGGGGTGGTCGGGCGACCGTGCCGGCGGACGGCCACCAGCACCGCGAGCGCAGCCAGCGCCTGCTCACAGGCCTGCTCGCCGGCTCCGTCCGGCAGGTGACCGGGGTCGGCGGCCACCTGCTCGGCGTAGCCGGTCAGCCGCGCCGCCTCGGGCAGCCCCGGGGCGTCGAGCAGTCGTTCGGCCGCCGCCGCGGCCACGACTCCAGGGGCGTTCCAGCGCATGCCCAGGTCGCCCTCCACCGTGCGCGCCTGCCAGGACATCCCCGCGACGTCGGCCCGGCGGCGGGCCTGCTCGCCGCTCGGGGTGATCGCGGAGTAGACGTCGGTGGTGGCACCACCGACATCCACCACCAGCACGTCACCCACCGCCTCGGCAAGCACCTCGACCCCGGCCAGGACGGCGTCCGGCGTCGGGGCCTGCACCAGCCGGGAGAACCGGACGCCGTCCAAAGCCTTGCGGGACAAGCCCTTCCCACCGATCACATGGTCCAGGAACATCGCCCGGATCGCCGCCCGGGCCGGCCCCGGAGCCAGCTCCCCGATCCGCGGCAGCACGTTGGCGGCCACCCGCACGGTCCGGCCTCGCCCGGCCAGCTCGGCCCGGGCGTCCTGGGCGGCGTCCGCGTTGCCGGCCAGCACCACCGGCACCGGAAGGCGGGCGATGCCGAGCCGGGAGGCGTTGTGCAGCAACACGTCTGAATTGCCGCCGTCGGTGCCGCCGACCAGCAGCAGCACGTCGGGCGCCGCCGCGCGCAGGGCGGCAAGCCCGGCGCCGTCCAGCGGCCCGGCGTGCACATGCACCACCTTGCCGCCGGCCGACAGGGCGACCCGCCGGCCGGCCTGCGCGGTGACCAGCCGTTCGTAGCCGACCACGGCCAGGCGCAACCCACCACCGGCGCTGGAGCAGACCAGCAGCCCCTCCCCGCGCAGGGCGCGCACCGGCACTCCCGCGGCCCGCGCCACCTGATCCCGGACCGCGGCTACGCCGTCCAGCACGTCGCCGGAGGGAGCGAGCGCGGTCGGCGCCGAGGCGGTCGCGAGCATCGCACCGTCGGCGGCATCGACCAGCACGCCCTTGGTGAAGGTCGACCCGACGTCGATGCACAGCACCGGCTGCGTGCTCACCGCGAGCGCCTCAGCTCAGGGCCCGGTCGAGGTCGGCGATCAGGTCGTCGGCATCCTCGAGGCCGACCGAGAGCCGCACCAGGTCCCCGGGGACCTCGAGCGCCGACCCGGCCACCGAGGCGTGCGTCATCCGGCCCGGATGCTCGATCAACGACTCGACGCCGCCCAGGCTCTCCCCGAGGGTGAACACCTCGGTGCGCTTGCACAGGTTCAGGGCGTCCTCCTCACCGCCGACCAGGCGCAGGCTGACCATGCCGCCGAAGCGGCGCATCTGCTTCTGCGCCACGTCGTGGCCGGGGTGGTCGGGCAGACCGGGGTAGAGCACCTCGCGAACCCGCCGGTGACCGAGCAGGTAGTCCACGATCCGTTCGGCGTTGTCGCAGTGCCGCTCCATCCGCACCGCCAGGGTCTTCAGGCCGCGCTGCACCAGCCAGGAGTCGAACGGACCTGCGACGGCGCCCATGGCGTTCTGGTGGAAGGCGACCCGCTCGGCCAGGGCGGGGCCGACGTCGCCGATGCCGTCCAACCAGGGCACCTGGGCATCCCCGACCACCAGAGCGCCGCCGACCACGTCGCTGTGCCCGCCGGCGTACTTGGTGGTGGAGTGCACCACCACGTCGGCGCCGAGGCCCAGCGGGTTCTGCAGGTAGGGGGTGGCGAAGGTGTTGTCGACAACCAGCAGGGCCCCCGCCTCGTGGGCGACCTGGGCCAGGGCGGCGATGTCGGCGATCGACAGCAGCGGATTGGTGGGCGTCTCCACCCACACCACCCGCGTCTGGCCGGGCCGGATCGCCCGGGCGACCGCATCGACGTCCGCCAGGTGGACGGGCGTGTGCTGCACGCCCCAGGGGCCGGCCACCCGCGCGATCAACCGGTAGGTGCCGCCGTAGGCGTCGTCCGGGATCACGAGGTGGTCGCCCGGGCCGGTGACCGCCCGGATCAGCGTGTCCTCGGCGGCCAGGCCCGAGGCGAAGGCGAAGCCACGTACCAGGCGCCCGCTGGACGGCGCCTCGAGCGCGCCCAGGCACTCCTCCAGCGCCGTCCGGGTGGGGTTGCCGCTGCGGCTGTACTCGTACCCGGTGCCGAGTCCGGTGCGCAGACCGCCGACGCCGTCCTGCTTGTAGGTGCTGACCTGGTAGATCGGGGTCACCACCGCGCCGGTCGAGGGGTCGGGCTCGCTCCCGGCATGGATGGCTCGGGTCGAGAAGCCGCGGCCGAGCCACTGCAGGTGTTCGGGTCGGGGGTCGGGGGTTGTTCCGCTGGTCACCCGGCAAACGTACGCGAGAACAACGGGCCGACCAGCGCGTAGTCGTTCGGCTACGCTACGTCCCGAGCAACCGGGGGCGCGTCGGCTCGTCGTAACGTGATCGCAATCGAAAAGCCAGGCCCCACCCACTCGGGAACGCCCGGCCTCAGGGTACGTTGGGAGGACGGGGGCCCGCTTGTCGCGCCCTCGGCGGTGGGGATTGCACGTGGGGAGAGTGGGGGGCGGATGAGTCAGCATCGTGATGACTCGCGCACGGGCGGAATGCTCGGCATAGCCCCGGACCGCCTCTCCGTGTCCGTCGACCACGAGCCCAGCGAGGTCTCCGAACCCACCACGGACCCTGTGCCGCGCGCGGTGACCGACTCCGTGCCCTCCACCGCGAACGACGCCGCCGGGAACGACGCCACGGCGAAGAGTGCCACCACCGGCCCTGCGGTCAACTCGGCGATCGGTGTGGGCACCGTGCTGAACCGCCGCTACCGGCTCACCGGGCTGATCGGTCGCGGCGGCATGGCCGACGTCTACCGCGCCGACGACGAGGTGCTGCGCCGTCCGGTCGCGGTCAAGGTGTTCCGACCTGGCACCGACCGCAACGCCGACCGGCTGCGCTTCCTGGCCGAGATCCGCACCCTGGCTTCCCTTGCCCACCCGAACCTGGTGGCGCTGTACGACGGCGGCCAGGACGAGGCGCACCCCTGGTGTGTCATGCAGACGATGGAGGGTGGCACCCTCGCCGACCTCGAGGGTGCCGACAACGGCACCGCCGATCCGGCCCGGGTGGCCACCATCGGCGCACAGATCGCCGACGGGCTCGCCTACATCCACGACCGCGGCATCGTGCACCGCGACGTCAAGCCCAGCAACGTCCTGCTGGACTCCGACGGTGATGCCTACCTGTCCGACTTCGGCGTGGCCCAGATGGTCGACGCCACCCGGATGACCGCCACCGGCGCCCTGCTCGGCACCGCCGCGTACCTGTCCCCCGAGCAGGTGCTCGGGCGTCACGCCACGGCGGCGGTCGACGTCTACGCCCTGGCTCTGGTGCTGTTGGAGACCCTGACCGGCACCCGCGAGTTCCCTGGCGCGCCGATCGAATCGGCCGTGGCCAGGTTGTCCCGCGCACCCCGGGTGCCCAACCGGCTCGGCCCGGCCTGGGCCGAACTGCTCACCGCGATGACCGCGATCGAGCCCGAGGACCGCCCCGACGCCGCCGCGGCTGCCAGTTGGCTGCACTCGCTGGCTCGCGGTACCCGCGAGGAGGGTGCCGTGCCCCTCCAACGCACCCGCACCACCCCGGACACGGCACCGACCGGGATCTCCCCTGCCGCGTTCCGCCCGCCCGCCGCGACCGGAACCATCTCCACCGTGGGGCTGCGCGCCGTGCCGGAGGCCGACGACGCCCCGCCCGGCACCTGGCCCGAGAAGGCCACCCGGCTGATCCGGTCCACCCGCGCCCGCACCGCGGGGATGGCGGCCGGCGCCGTCGTGGTCGTGCTGCTCGGAGCCTGGCAGCTGCCCGCGGTCTTCGCCGGTCGGGGGCCCGCGGTGCCGGTGGGGTCGAGTGATGTCACCGCGAGCACCGACGGCGGCGCGCTGAACGACCAGGGCCTGGACGCCCCCTCTCTCGGCTCGCCCCTGCCCTCCCGGGCCTCCGGCGGCGCGGCCGGCGGGTTCCGGCCCGATCTGACCAACGGGGGCAAGGTCGGCATCCGCACCACGGCGCCCCGCCGGGTCACGACGGCCTCGACCTCCGTGCCCAGCGTGAAGGCGTCGGCCAAGCCGTCGACCGGACCGACCACCGCACCCAGCTCGCCCAGCGTGGTCAGCTCGGTCCCCGGTCCCAGCACCGACCCGACCACGCCGACGTCCACGGACCCGACGACCACGACCACCACGACCACCACGACGTCGACGACCTCGACCACCACGAGCACGACCACCACGTCGTCACCCCCGCCCGGCCCGGCGTGAACTGAGCAGTTCCGGGTCAGCAGATCCGGGGCAGCAGCTCCCCCAGCGGCAGGTCTACCACACGGGTGCCGCCGAGCCCGGTGCGGGCCACCACCATGCCCGGGTGCTGCTCGACCACCTCACCGATCGCGGTGGCCCTGCGGCCGTAGGGGTGCTCGCGCATCGCCGCCAGCACGGCGTCCGCGGCGTCCCGGGGCACGAAGCCGACCAGCTTCCCCTCGTTGGCCACGTAGAACGGGTCCAGGCCGAGTAAGCCGCACGCGTTCGCGACCGCCTCGGGCACCGGCACCGCGCGCTCGGCGAACTCGACGCCCACACCGGCGACGGCGGCGATCTCGTTCAGCGAGGCGGCCAGCCCGCCACGGGTGGGGTCACGCAGCACGTGCAGGTCCGGGCAGACGGCGAGCATCGCCGCGACCAGACCGTGCAGCGGCGCCGAGTCTGTGACGGTCCCGGTGCCGAACTCGATCCCCTCCCGCACGCTCATTACCGCGATCCCGTGCACCCCGATGTCGCCGCTGACCAGCACCACGTCGCCGGGCCGGGCCCGTTGCGGGCGGATGTCCACCCCGTCGGGGATCAGCCCGATCCCCGAGGTGTTCACGTAGACGCCGTCACCGTGCCCGGCGTCGACCACCTTGGTGTCGCCGGTGACGATGCTCACCCCGGCCGCCCGGGCCGCCCGCCCCATCGCCTGGGCGATCCGGCCGACGACGTCCAGCGCGGTGCCCTCCTCCAGGATGAACCCGCAGGACAGGTGGGCCGGCTGGGCGCCGCTCATGGCCAGGTCGTTGACGGTGCCGTTGACCGCCAGGTCACCGATCGACCCGCCGGGGAAGAACATCGGGCGGACGACGTAGGAGTCGGTGGAGAAGGCCAGCCGGGTTCCGCCCAGGGTGAGCACCGCGGAGTCGCTCACCCCGGCCGGGCCACCCGGGCCGTCGCCCTGATCGGTGGCTAGGGCCGGCAGGAAGAGGTGCTGCACCAGCTCGGCGGACATCGCCCCGCCACCGCCGTGGCCGAGCACCACCACGGGCGAGTCCCGCAGCGGCATCGGGCAGGTCCAGCTGTCGAAGTCCAACTCAGCCAACGGGTTCGGTCTCCCTGGGTGCGGTGCCGCCGAGCCGGCGGTAGGCGTAGTAGGCGGCACAGGCGCCCTCGTTGCTGACCATGGTGGCGCCGAGCGGGGTGCGCGGGGTGCACAGGGTGCCGAACGCAGCGCACTCGTGCGGCTTGATCAGGCCCTGCAGCACCTCGCCGCTGCGGCAGTCCGAGGACTCCTCGGTCTGGATCCCGGCCACGTCGAACCGGGCCTCGGCGTCGTAGCCGCGGTAGGCCTCGCTCAGCCGCCAGCCCGATCCGGGGATCACCCCGATTCCGCGCCAGGCCCGGTCGGTCACCTCGAACACCTCGGCCAGCATCGCCCGGGCCGTCGGATTGCCTTCCGCCGGAACGGCTCTCGGGTAGGCGTTCTCCAGCTCGTGCCGGCCCGACTCCAACTGGCGCACGGTGCGCCGGATCCCCTCCAGCACGTCCAGCGGCTCGAACCCGGTGACCACGATCGGCACCCGGTAGCGCTGCGCGAGCTCGGGGTACTCCCCGGTGCCCATCACCGAGCAGACGTGGCCGGCGGCGAGGAAGCCCTGCACCCGGCAGGTCGGCGACTCCATGATCGCCGAGATGGCGGGGGGCACCCGCACGTGGGAGACCAGCAGGGAGAAGTTCTCGATCCCCAGCCGCTTGGCCTGGTAGACGGTCATCGCGTTCGGCGGGGCGGTGGTCTCGAACCCGATCCCGAAGAAGACGACCTGGCGATCCGGGTTGGCCCGGGCCAGCTCCAGGGCGTCCAGCGGGGAGTACACCACCCGCACGTCGGCGCCGCCGCTCTTCACCCGGAACAGGTCCCGGCCGCTGCCGGGCACCCGCAGCATGTCGCCGAAGGAGCAGAAGATCACCCCTGGCCGGGCGGCGATCTCCAGCGCCTTGTCGATGGTCTCCAGTGGAGTGACGCAGACCGGGCAACCAGGGCCGTGGATCAACTCGATCTGCTCGGGCAGCAGCTGGTCGATCCCGTGCCGGATGATCGAGTGCGTCTGCCCTCCGCACACCTCCATGATCGCCCAGGGCCGGGTCACCGTCGCCGCGATGTCGTCCAGCAGCCGCCGGGCCAGCGCCGGGTCGTTGAACTCGTCGAGGTACTTCACGCCCCGAGCTCCTCGTCGAGCAGACCGAGGCTGTGGAAGAGCTCGAGCGTCTCCAGGGCCGACTTCTCGTCCAGCTTCTGGATCGCGAACCCGACGTGCACGATCGTGTAGTCGCCCACCGCGATGTCCGGCAGGTAGGCCAGGCACACGTCCTTCACCACGCCGCCGAAGTCGACCTTGGCCATCCGGGTCAGGTCGCGGTCCTCCACCTCGAGGACCTTTCCAGGCACCGCCAGACACATGGTGGGCTCCTTTCGTCGATGCGTGGTGGAACTCAGCAGCGGGCGCGGGCGCCCACGACGATCTGGCCGAGCGCCAGACCACCGTCGTTCGGAGGGACCGTGCGGTGTCTGAGCACCGTATACCGCCTGGCGCCCAAGGCATCGGCCGTGAGTGAGAGCAGCAGGGCATTGGCGAACACCCCTCCGGACAGGGCCACCCGCCGCTGTGGATCGGTGAACCCGCCGTGGGTCGCCGCGGCATCGGCGACCTCGGCCACCGCCGTGGCCACGGCACGGTGGAACCTGAGCGCCGACACGGCCTGTGGGCACCCGGCGCGCACGTCGTCGACCACCTGGCGGATCAGCGCCGCACAATCCCAGCGCCACGGCCCCTCGCCCTGCCTGAGCAGGGGCATCGTGTAGCCGGTGCCGTCGTCCGGTCCCTCGCCCGGGCCGCCGGCCCGCTCCGCGGCGGACTGCAGTTCCATCGCCGCCTGCGCCTCGTAGCCGGCCGTGTGGCAGATCCCGAGGATCGAGGACACCGCGTCGAAGAGCCGACCCACGCTCGAGGTCGGCACGCAGGCCAGCCCGACGTCGAGTTGACGGGCGAGCACGGCCCGCTCCTGCGGCGGGCAGGCGGCGACCGCCGACAGCGCATCGTCCCAGGTGATCCCGGCATGCCGCAGGTGGGCCAGTGCCATCCGGTAGGGACGGCGCACCGAGGCGTCCCCGCCCGCCAGCGGCACGTAGTCCAGGTGGGCGATCCGGCGGTAGGACGCGTAGTCGGCGAGCAGCACCTCCCCGCCCCAGACCGCGCCGTCGTCGCCGTACCCGGTGCCGTCGAAGGCGATCCCGAGCACCGCCGTCGCGCCGTCCTGACCGTGTTCGGCCAGCACCGCGGCGATGTGCGCGTGATGGTGCTGCACCGTCACCGGCGGTGCCAGGCCCTGCTGGACGGCGCGACGCCGTGCCCAGCCGGCGCTGCGGTAGGCGGGATGCGAGTCCGCGACCAGCCGAGCGGGCCGCACCTCGACCAGCGCCGTCAGCTGGGTGACCGCGCCGTCGAACGCCTGCTGGGTGGCCAGGTCGTCCATGTCGCCGATGTGCCCGGACAGCCACGCGTAGCGTCCTTGGGCCACGCAGAAGGTGTTCTTCAGATCGCCTCCGGCGGCCAGCGAAGGCACCACCTCGACCGGCAGCGCCACCGGCATCGGGGCGTACCCGCGGGAGCGGCGGATCGGCAGCTCCAGCCCGTCGACCACGGCCAGTACCGAGTCGTCGCAGGGCACGTGGATCGGTCGGTCGTGGCGCAGCCAGGCATCGGCGATCCCGTCCAGCCGGGTCAGCGCCTGGGCGTCGTCGATCACGATCGGCTCGCCGGCCAGGTTGCCGCTGGTCAGCACCAGCGCCCCCGGCCCAGCTGGGTCGCCGGGCAGGCCGAGCAGCAACTGGTGCAGCGCGCTCGGCGGCAGCATCACGCCGAGCCGGTCGCTGCGCGGGGCGACCTCCTCGGCCACCGCGAGGCGGCCGCTGGGCCCGGTGCCCCGGCGCAGCAGCACGATCGGGCGGCGGGCCGAGACCAGCAGCGCTGCCTCGGCGTCGTCCACCCGGGCGATCCGCCGCGCCGCCTCGAGATCGGCCACCAGCACCGCGAACGGCTTGTCCCCCCGGCGTTTTCGCTCCCGCAGCCGGGCCACTGCCACTGGGTCGGTGGCATCGCAGGCCAGGTGGTAGCCGCCCAGCCCCTTGACCGCCACGACGCCGCCGTCGGCCAGCAGCCGGCGGGCCTGCTGCAGTGCCGCCTCCCGGGTCAGCGCGTCGTGCCCGGGGGTGAGCAGTTCGAGCACCGGGCCGCAGGCATGGCAGGCCACCGGCTGAGCGTGGAAGCGCCGGTCGGCGGGGTCGGCGTACTCCCGGGCGCAGTCGGGGCACAGCGGGAAGGAGGCCATAGTCGTCATCGGCCGGTCGTAGGGCAGCCCGGTGACGATGGTGAACCGGGGCCCGCAGGCGGTGCAGGTGATGAACGGGTGCCGGTACCGGCGGTCGGCGGGGTCGGTGCACTCGGCCAGGCAGTCGACGCAGGTGGCGACGTCCGGGGGCACCAGGGTCCGCCGGCCGGTGCCGGCGGCGCCGGTGCCCGAGGCGGCGATCACGAACCCGCTGCCCGGCTGCGGCGGCAGCACCTGCCAGGTCACCGACTCGACCACGGCCAGCGGCGGTGCCTGGTCGGCCAGCGCCCGGCAGAACTGCTCGACGTCTGCGGCGGTGCCCTGCACCTCGGCCAGCACGCCGTCGGCGTCGTTGCTCACCTCACCGGTCAGGCCCAGGCGCGCGGCCAGGGCGTAGACGAAAGGCCGGAACCCGACACCCTGCACCACCCCGCGCACCCGTACCCGGCGCCGGGTGAGCGTGGTGGCCTGCCCGTACGCCACAGTCACGGCCGGTTCCACAGCACCACCCGGTTGTTGCCCGAGTCGGCGACGGCCAGCACCGCCCCGTAGCGGGCATCGGTCGCCGCGGAGACGCCGTAGGGCCAGCACAGGCTGTCGCCGGTGACCGCGGTCCAGCGGTTCTCCCCGGCGGCGTCGAACGTGTCCTGACCGAGCACGGCGGACGCCGCGGCGCCGCTGTCCTCGGGGGCGTCCCAGACCAGCACCCGGTTGTTGGCTGTGTCGCCGACCACCAGGGAGTCGCCGACCTCGGCGGCGGCGTAGGGGAAGCGCAGCCGGGCCGGGCCCTGCGGCACGTGCGGCATCTCGGCGGCGGTGGTGAACGAGGTCTGGCCGAGCACCAGGTCGGCCGACCGGTCGCCGTCCAGTGGCAGCCGCCAGCCGAGCAGCCGGTGGTTGCCGGCGTCGGCGACCCAGAGCACCCCGCGCAGCACCGCGATTGCGTGCGGCCAGCGGAAGGAGTCGCCCGCGACGTCGCCGCCGCGGTTCTCGTCGCGCCGGTCGGCGCCGGCCTGACCGAGCACCACGTCGGCGGCCCGGCCACTCTGCGGCAGGCCCTGCCAGCCCAGCACCCGCCGGTTGCCGGTGTCGCTCACCCACAGCCAGCCGTCATGCCAGGTCACCCCGAACGGCCAGTAGAAGCACGCCCCGCCCTGATCACCGCCGGCGTTCTCGACGATCGCCGACAGCGAGTCCTGGCCGAACCACCACACGGGCTCGGGGTCGGCCTCGCTCAGCGCGGCGTCGTAGCCGAGCAGGCGGTGGTTCCAGCCGTCGGCCACCAGCAGCAGCCGGCCCTCGGGCGCGTCGGCGAGGGCCAGGCCGGTGGGCAGGTGCAGCCCACGCTCGGGCCCCCGCCCGCCGGCCTGCGGGCCCTCACTGCGCGGGTCGGGCTGGCCGATCACCAGGTCGCAGTCGGCGCCGTCCTCGCCCGGCAGATCGTTCCAGACCATCAGCCGATGGTTGCCGGTGTCCGCCGCGATCACCCGGGTGCGCCCGTCGAGGGCGTCGATCAGCACCCCGCGGGGGGCGTAGAGCTGGGACGGCGTGGGTTCGGCGGCCGGCAGGGCCAGGCTCAGCTCCGAGGCGGCACCAAGCACCCGCAGCGGCTGCCAGCCGCCGCTCGGCCTCCCAGCGGGCCCACCGGGATGCCCGGTGCTCAGCTCGACAGGCGCAGCCATACCCGCCCGCCGTCCACCCGGGCCGGATAGGCCTCGAGCCGCTTGTCCATCGCCGAGACGCACTCCCCCGTCAGCGCCTGGTACTTGTAGCCGTGCCAGGGGCAGGTGAGCACCCCGCCCTCGCCGTCGACCATAGCCTTCTCCAGCGAGAACCCCATGTGTGCGCAGGCATTGCGGTAGGCGGCCACCGCATCACCGACGCGTACCAGCGCCACGGCGTGGGCGTCGTCCGCCACCCGGCCCGCCTCCGGCGGCCCGCCCGGGCGCCACAGCGTCACCGCGCCGTCGGCGAGGTCCTCCAGCTGCGGGCCCGGGGTCCAGCGCAGACCGAGCGAGCCGAGCGGGATCACCACCTGGTCGGGCTCGGCCGGCACCACCTCCACCTGGTGCAGGCCCGGAACCCCGGCCACCAGCGCGCGCTCGACCACCTCGCGCAGGGTGGTCGCGGACTGCGAGCAGCCGCTGCACGCCCCGGACAGGCGCACCCGGGCCACCGGCAGCTCCACCGAGACCAGCTCGACGTCGCCGCCGTGCGAGGTGAGATAGGGCCGCACGTCATCCAGCGCTCGCTGGGCCAGCGTGGCCGGGTCGGCGCGCACGATGCCGTGCATCACCAGCAGTGCGTAGACCACCGGGTCGTCGACCAGTTCGAACAGCAGCTCCTTGCCGCGGGGGTCCTCCTTGAGCCGGCGGACGACGCGCAGCAGACCCTCGCGATGGAACGCCTCCACCGCAGCCTTGAGGTCGTGGGCGACCGTGCGCGACCCGGCGTCGAGCAGGTCGGCGCGCTCCATCGCGGTATCGACCCGCCGCGCGGCGACGTCCAGAACGCCTGGTGCAGAAGGGGTTGCCGCAGGTGTCTCGGTGGGGGTCGGGGTGGTCATGCCGGTCCTCTCATTGGTGCCCGGACAGCGCCAGCTCGACGCCCTGGTCGACCTTGACCGCGAGCACGTCGGCGAAGGCGCGGACGGCGAGCTCGCGCAGCACCGTCTCCACCGTGCCGCAGTGCTGCCCGGCCAGCATGCGCTTCTCGCAGTTGCCCAGCACGAACGCGGCACCCGCGGTGTTGTCCAGCAGGAAGTCGCGCAGCACGGCCCGCACGAACTCGTCCAGCCAGACCCCGGGCCCCTGGGGGTCGGCCCGCAACGCCGCCAGCCCCTCCTCGAGCCCACCGGTGCGCTGCACCAGCCGCTCCACGAACCGTTCGGCGGCGGTGTTGATCAGGAAGTCGAACTGGGCCCGCTCGTGCAGCTCCACGGCTCAGCCCTCCCCGACCGGCACCGGGCGCTCGGCGGCCGTGATGTCGGTCAGCGCCGCCTCGACGGTGGCCACGGCGCCGGACTCCCCGAACTCGCCGAAGATCTCGGCCGCGGTCTCGAGCTTGGCCCGGGCCTGGTCGTGAATGCCGAGGTGGGCCAACGCCGTGCCCTGGTTGGCCAGCACCCGGGCGTGACCGAGCGGGTCGGAGGAGCGGGTGCGCACGGTGAGCAGCTCGTCGTACATGCCGACGGCCTCGATCAGGTTCTCCACCGGGTGTGTGGTGGGCAGGTGTTGCATCGCGTTGGCCAGGTTCAGCGTGACCGCGGCCCACTCCGCCGGGTACTCCTCGCGGGTGTAGTACTTCAGCGCCTCACGCAGCGACTGGACGGCGACCCCGCGGCGCAGCTTGTCCCGCTCGTCGCCCATCGGCATGGCCAGGTAGGCCAGCGCAAGGTTGGAGTGCGCGAAGGCGTAGCGCTGCGGCTGGGACTCCTTTCGCAGCAACCTGAGTGCCAGGTGATACGTGCGCACGGCCTCCAGCAGCAGGGGCGTGCCGGCGCCTTCCCCACTCTCCGAGGCCAGCTCCTGATAGGCCGTTGCCTGGCCCAGGGCGAGCTCGGCCATCGCGGGCTCGACCGCGTCCAGCCCGCGTAGGGCCTCGACCGCCTCGGTGTAGCCGTCGATCACATCGGCGTCGGCGCCGTTCACCTGCTGCAGCAGCGCGGCCTGCTGGCCGAGCAGCAGTGCGCCGAGCACGTCGCTGACCTCTCGGGCCGCGGACTCGGCCGCCACCAGCGCGTCCAGTGCGCCCTGCGGGTCGCCGGCCTCCAGCCGGGCGGCGGCTCGGGCGGAGAGGGCGTGCGCGGCGATCTCCCCGGTCAGGCCCTGCGCCTCGACGTCGGGCAACTGCGCCGGACGGCCCAGGGAGTAGGCCGCCACCTCGATCAGGGCGGCCAGGTCGCCGTCCGCCACCGCCCCGGCGCGCGCGGCCTGGAGGGAGGCCGGCTCACCGGTGAGTACGAAGTGGTTGTAGGCATCGGCCGGCGAGGCTGTGGGGTCGACCAAGGCTGCCGCCTCGGCGATCTGCCCGGCGGCGGCCAGCCGCAGCGGCTCCAGCGCGGGGGGCCACTCCTGCGGCGTCGTTCCGGCCAGCAGGCGGTCCCGGGCCTGCGCACCGGCCGGGTCGGCCAGCACCGCCTCGGGCAGCACCAGCCATCCCGCCGGCAGGGGAAGCACGCCGATGGGTTGCGGCCGGGTGAATGTCATCGCTCTCCTTCAGAACCCCGTGGGCGGCGGGCTGTCGCGCTCTGCGGCCCGGCGAATGTAGCGGGCGGCGACGTCGGCCTGCTGCTGGGTGAGATAGGGGCCGATCCGGCGACGCACCAGGTCGGCCTCGAAGCCGACCACCAGCTCGACCCACCAGCCGTCCCGATCGTTCGTGACCTCGCAGCCCAACACCGTCGAGGCGTCGTCAGGGAGTTCCGACATCCTCGCATCACCTCGCCACCTCGTCGAGCACCAGGTCGATGGTGCGCTCCATGCCGGCTCGCACCGGGTCGGAGAGCTCCGCCCCCGGCGTCGTGCTCGCGGCCTCGACCAGGTACACCACCACCTCGTCCGGGTAGGCGTCCTTGAGCAGCCAGCGGCCGACGGCCAGGGCGTGGTCCCAGCGGAAGGCGTGCTGGTGCAGCCCGGTGACCGGGGGCAGGTCCTCCAGTTCCTCGCCGGGCACCCGGTAGACGGTGCCCGGCTCCACGCCGGTGCTGGCGGCGTCCACGATCACGACCTTGCGGCGTCCGCGCATCTTGAATGCCACGTCCATGCCCGCCGTGCCGCCGTCGACGAGCTCGACGTCGTCCGGCACGCCCCGGTCCCACAGCTCGCGGACCAGGGTCGGGCCGACGGCGTCGTCACCGCGCAGCAGGTTGCCGCACCCGATCACCAGGATCGGCACGACCGGAGGCGACGGTGGCTCGGGCGTCGCGGTGCGATCGAGCGGAGCCTCGCTCACATGCCGCCTATGACGAACTTCGACAGCTGCTTGCCGGTCTTGCCGTCGTAGGCGTGCACGGTGCAGACCAGGCAGGAGTCGAACGAGCGGGCCACGTGACCGAGCTCGACCGGATCCACGGTGTCCTGCACCGAGGTGCCGATGAAGGCCTTCTCGATCGGGCCGAGGGTCTGGCTGCCGTCCCGCGGGCCGACGTTCCACGCGGTGGGTGTCACGACCTGGTAGTTCTCGATCTTGCCGTTCTCGAGCACGATCCAGTCGGACAGCGCACCGCGCGCAGCCTCGGTGGAGCCGAAGCCCTTGCCCGAGGCGTGTTCGATCGGTTTGGCGTAGAACTTCTCGTGCAGGTCGAGCTCGTCCAACCACGACTTGACCCAGGTGTAGTACTTGGTGGCCTCGTGCATTCGCGCCATGACCCGCACCAGCACACTCGGCCCCACGGTCCGGATCGCGTCCAGGAACAGTGGGTCGTGGTCCTGATGATCGGCGCTCGCTGCCTCACCGGCAACCACCTGCCGCGACAGGGGCCCCGCCTCCAGTGGCAGGAACCCGTGCCCGGGCACGTCGTAGCGCGGGGACTTGGCCCAGGAGTACTTGCCCTGCTTCTCGCCCACGAGGGGGTCGATCGGGTCGGTGACCCCATCGAAGGGGTGGTGCGAGCCGGTCCCCCTGTAGAAGGAGTGGGTGTGGTCCTCGGTGACGCGGGCCTGGTCGAAGGCCGAGAACTCACCGTTGGCATAGACGGACCCGCGGGAGATCAGCGCTGCATTCCGGCCCTCGATCGTCGGGTCGGTGTAGAGCTCGGGCTGGAAGTACGTGCCGGTGGACAGGTAGTTGCCCCAGCCCTGCCCATAGGTGTCCAGACCGACCTCGAGCGCGTAGCGGATGAAGAAGCCGCAGTCCGAGTTGCGCTGGGACTCGTTCTCCTCCACCCAGTCCAGCACGTCCTGCCAGGTCTTGTTCTGCATCCAACGCTCGACGGAGCAGCCGAGCCACTCCTTCTCCAGCCACTCCTTCTTCCAGTAGTCCAGGATCGCGATCGACCGGGTGACGTCGGAGAGCGTGGGGGCGCTCATGACCCCGCCGGGGATCATGAACGAGGAGTGCGGCCATTGCCCGCCGAGGATCGCGTAGATCTCGACCGGCTTGTTGGACAGGGTCACGCCCTTCTCGTAGGCCGTGCCCACGAAGGGTGCGAACCGGCGTACCGCCTCTGCGTAGGACGGTGTCTTCGCGTAGCGCTTGTTGGTCAGGTCGATCGCGAAGATGGCGTAGAACCACCGAGGGATGCTCTGCAGCGTCTCGCAGGCCTGCGCGATGTTGCGCACCCGGGTGCCGTTCTCGGGCACGTGGGTCCGCCAGGCGGTGTCGAGGGCGTAGACGGCCTTGTAGAGGTGGCTGCCGCCGCAGATCCCGCAGATCCGCGGAGTGACGATCAGCCCCGCCTGCGGGTCCTTGCCCTTGAGGATCATCTCGAAGCCGCGGAACATGCCGGCCGTCGTCCACGCGTTGGTGACGACGCCGTCGGTCAGGGTCACCTTGAGGTCGAGGTCGCCTTCGACCCGCCCGAGCGGGCTGACATTCAGGTCCAGGGTGCTGGTCACGGGCTACTCCTGTGTGGTCCGTACGTGCCGAAGTCGGGGCCGGTTCCGGGCTGTTGCCAGCTCGGGTCAGACGACGAACATGTCTTCCTTGGACCATTGCGGAGCGGCGATGCGGGCCGCGGCAGCGTGGGCCATGTAGGTCAGGTGGTCGGTGCCGGTGGGCACCTCGCGCGGCACCGTGCCGGAGACCTTCGCCGTCTTGAAGATGGTTCCCGGCATCAGGTCGCCGTGCGGGTACCCCGGTTCGGTGCACCCGGTGCAGGGGTGACCGGCGCGGGTCTTGGAGGACTGCCGGTTCCACAGGATCCGGTTGCACGGGCTGTGCGTCATCGGGCCACGGCAGCCGAACTCGTAGAACAGGCAGCCGGTGCGGGTGCCCTGGCCGAAGTCCATCGTCGACTGCTTGTACTCGAAGAACTGCACCCGGGTGCACCCGGTCTGGGTGAAGGAGGTGAAGAAGGTCCTCGGCCGCTGCAGCTCGTCCAGGGTGATGTCGCCGACCCGGCCGGCGGCCAGGGCGACCACCACCTGGGTGATCCAGTCCGGGTGCGCCGGGCAGCCCGGGATGTTCACCACGGGCAGGCCCATGGTGGAGGTGAAGTCCTTGCCGAGGAAGCCGCCCCGCTCACCCTTGAGGTACTGCAGGCCGATCGCGTCGGTCGGGTTCGGCGGGGTGGCCGGGATGCCGCCCCACGAGGAGCAGTCGCCGACTGCGACCACGACGCCGGCCTTGGGCGCGATCTCGGCCACCCACTCCTGCATCGGGCGGCCGGCGAACATGTCGTACCGGCCCGAGCCCTCGGGTCCGGTGAGCACTGACCCCTCGTAGACGAAGATGTCGACCTGGCGCTCGCCGGAGGCGCATTCGCGCATGATCTGCTGCACCGCGTCGCCCAGTTCCATGCCGAGCGAGGGGTGCCAGATCACGTCGATCCCGAAGTCGGTGACCAGATCGACGGCGGTCGGCTCCTCGGCGTTGAGGAACGACATGGTGTTGCCGCTGCACGCCCCGCCCTCGAGCCAGAGCAGTGTGGCCATCAGTTCCTCCTGGAGGGTTGTGCGGTCACATCAGGTCGTGAGGTCACAGCCGGTCCTTCGGGTCAGCGCGAGGAGCCGCTCGAGCAGCTCTTCGACGCCGTCCCCGGTGCGGGCGCTGGTGCGCACCACCGGCAGGTCGGGGGCGACGTCGCGCAACGCCTCGCCGAAGGCGTCGTCGTCGAAGCCGCACGGTTCGGCCAGGTCGATCTTCGTCAGCACCACCAGATCTGCCCAGCGGTAGGCGGTGGGATACTTGACCGGCTTGTCCTCGCCCTCGGTGACACTGGCCAGAACGACGCGCAGCGACTCGCCCAGGTCGTAGGAGGCGGGGCAGACCAGGTTGCCGACGTTCTCCACCAGCAGCAGCCGGGTGCCGGCCGGCAGCCAGCCGGTGAGGTGGTCGCGCACCATGTCGGCCTCGAGGTGGCACAGTCCGCCGGTGACCACCTGGCGGACCGGCGCCCCGGAGCGGGCCAGTCGCTTGGCGTCGTTCTCGGTGGCCAGGTCGCCGGTGAGGGCGGCCACCTCGATGCCGCGTTCCACGCAGCGGGTGAGCAGCAGTTCGAGCAGCGCGGTCTTGCCGCTGCCGGGGCTGGAGAGCAGGTTGACCGCCACAGTTCCGGCGGCGCGCAGGTCCTCGCGCAGCGCCGAGGCCAGATGGTCGTTCTTGGCCAGGACGGCGGTGCGCAGCTCGACCAGGCTCATGCCGCACCGGCCGCGGCGCGCGTGACGTCGTCCTCGACCTCGACGCTGGTCAGTTCCAGCTGCTGCCCGCCGACGACATCCACCTCGCGGCTGCCGCAGCCGGGGCAGCGCACCGGCAGCGGTTCGGGCAGGTCGGCCTCGGCGGCGCATTCCCGGCACGATGTGCGGACGGGGGCGCGGGTCACCTCGAGCCGGGCGCCGGCCAGGGCCGTGTCGGCCGAGGCGACGTCCCAGGCGAACTCGAGCGCGCCCGGCACCACGCCGGAGAGCACCCCGATCTCGAGCCGGACCGCGACCACCCGGCGGTCGGGTACGGCGTCGAGCACGGTACGCACGACCGAGGCGGCGATGGACAACTCGTGCACGCGAGGCGCCTCAGAGCGTCTTGCCGATGGACCTGGCCACTTCGATCAGCAGCCCCATGCCCTTGGCCACGTCAGGGTCCTTGAGGACGTGCAGGGTGGACCGGATGCCCTTCAGCTGGGTTCCGTTCCGCTCGGCGTTCTGCACCCCTTCGACGGCGGCACCGGCGAACCGGCCGAGCTGCTCGACCACCTCGCGGCGCAACATGCCCGAGTCGAGCAGAGCGGTGGCCGCATCGGCGATCTCGGGAGCCTCGCTCACCAGCCGCTTGGTGGGTTCGGCCAGGAAGGACGCCGTGCTGCGGACGCCGCCGAGTTCCCGTAGCCCCGAGGCCAGGCTGTCGGTGATCGTGTCGCCGCGCTGCAGCAGCCCGCTGATCGACTCGGCGGCGAGGGCCAGCACGTCGATGTTGTCGAGCAATGAGTTGAGGGCCGCAGCCACGGCAGGGTCGTCCAGACGTGCTCGGAGCGCCTCCGCCTGGGATGTGCTGAGCAGATCAGTCATGTCGACTCTCCTCGGACGCGGCGATGCGTCATGTGCGCCGAGTGGCGGTACCCGGTACTGCTGCACACGTGCTGACGGGACGATAGCCCCCGGTGGGGGCCGCTGTCTCTAGCCGACCTTCAACCCTTTCTGGCAGGCGCGGGCGATGCTGGTGAAATCGGGCTCGACCTCCGGGATCGAGGCCCAGAACATCGCGTAGCGGCCGTCCGTGGTCTCGACCACTGTGAGCAGGAACAGCTCGCGGGAGACCTTCAGGGCGGGGTCGTCGAGGGACACCATGGCCTCGACCACCCAGGCCGGGCGGCCGTCGATCGTGGTGGCCTTGTTGAGCGTCTCCTTGTGCGCGAACCTCTCGACTGTGTACTGCGTCGCCAACAGGCAGCCGGCGGTGACCTTGGCCGCCTGTTCCACCGAGGTGAACCCCAGGTCCGTGCGCAGCTCCCCCACCATCAGCCCGGCGACCCACACGCTGTTGCCGAACTCGGCCACCGACACACTCTGAACAGCACCGGAGGCGACCAGCGGCGTGGCGTAGTCCTTGGTGTTGGGTGCCGGCCACGGGTCGGGCGGCATCGGGTAACTCAACCCGCCGGCGCTGACCCAGGCCGGGTCGGGCTGGGCGGCCTCGGTCTCCGGCTCCAGCGGGGCACACGAGACTCCGTCCACCGACGGCGCCGGGCTCGACGGGGCGGCCGGCGCGCTGGTCGTCGGGGTGCCGGCCGCCGTGGACGACGGGGGCCGGCCGAACAGGTATCCCACGGCCAGGACCAGGGCCAGCACCCCGACGACACCGCCGATGATCGGCCCCTTGCGGCGCGGCGGGGTCACCCCGGGATGGCCGGGGGCGCCGGGCACCTGTACGCCCGGTCCACCGGCGCTTCCGCCCAGGTAGCCCGGCACTGAAGCGGGGGCCTGCACCGGAATCGTCGTCTGCTCCGACGGCACGCTGTACTGCCCGGTCGGCGCCAGCGTAGTGTGCGCCGTCCAGGACTGACCGTCCCAGTACCGCAACTGTCCGTACCCGCCCTGAGGATCGGGGTACCACCCCGGAGTCGCGCTCACCGCGTCAGTCTACGAACCAGCGTCATCAGACAGGTATCAACCAGCCGGGGAGGGGCTCCTCACCGGTACAGGCTGGTCCGGCCGCCCCACCCGGCGGCCATCCACGGCAGGGGGCCCGACCGATGACCACGACGACCGGAGGGGAACATGGCGCCCAGGCGCAGTTCTTCGCCCACGCCATGTACATGGTCGACGTGCGCGGCTGGCCCGACCACCTGATCCACCCGCAGGAGCCGTACGAAGACCCTAAGGCGGCTCCTGCGGGTGCCCAGCTCACCGTCGGGTCGATCGACCCGGCCGGCGCCGTGCCGCTCCCGGCGCCGGCCGCGGTAGCCCTGCAGACCTCCGCCTTCAGCCTGCGCAACAGCGGCAACCGCACGCTGGCCGCGCCCAAGCGGTCCTGGAAGGTCGAACTCGATCAGGGCCCGGGCCCGGACGGCGAGATCGCCGGCATGACCTGCCTGAACCTGAAGTCGATGTACAACGACCCCTCACAGATGCGCGAGTCCCTGGCCTGGCAGCTCTTCGCCGCGGCCGGGGTGCCGGCGTCCGGTCACAGCTACGCCCGGCTCGGCATCAACGGCCGCTACCTGGGCCTCTACTCGGTGATCGAGCAGGTCGACAAGGCCTTCCTCGCCCAGCACTTCCCGGGCCAGCCCCGCGGCAACCTGTACAAGGTCGGCTGCGGGCGGTTGGGGTGCGGCACGCTCGAGTACCGCGTGGCACCGGACGGCGACGACAGCGGCCGGCAGTACATGAACCCGCCCGACGCCGAGGGCCCCGGCTCGGGGTTGGAGACCGATGCCACCTACAGGTTGCGCTCCTACTCCAAGGCCCCGGACGCCGAGAGCTTCGACGACCTGGCGGCGCTGGCCCGAGTGATCAACGGGATCGGCCTGCCGGGCGGCCCCGAGCGGTTCGGCACCCTGGCGTTCGCCGACCGGGTGCGCTCGATCTTCGCCGTGGAGCCGTTCCTGCGCTGGGCCGCGGTGAACGTGCTGATCGGCGGCTGGGACAACTACTTCGCCACGCCGGGCAACTACTACCTGTACAACTCCACCCACACCCCCGGCTCGCGGGATGTGATCGGTGAGCCCTACTTCACCCTCCTCCCCTGGGACTACGACAACTCCTTCGGCATGGACTACTTCGGGGCCCGCTGGCAGGACACCGACCTGCTCGACTGGCCGGCCAACACCGAGGCCTACTGGCGGTTCAACTCCGGCCGGCCGAAGCGCACCCGGCTGCCGATGCTGCAGAACCTGTTGCAGAACAACGAGTTCCGCACCTACTACCTCGACCAGGTGACCGCCCTGCTGGACACGGTGTTCCATCCGAGCGCCGTCGACGCCGCCCTGGCCGGCCTCTGGCCGCGCGTCGCGACGTCCGCCTACCTGGAGTCGGACACCCCGCACGGCGCACCGCTCACCCACCGGCAGTACACCAATGACGAGGTCTACCGGAACGCCTTCCTGCAGTGGGAGATCCGCCGCGGCGACACCTTCGCCCACGGAATCAGGCACTATGTGCGGATGCGCTACGACCGGGCCCGGGACCAGCTGAAGGACCTCTGACCCGTATGGCACCTGCACGACGCACACGGCCCGCAGGCGTGGTCGATTCGACAGCCGCCGGCACGCTGATCCTCCTCCGCGAGGCCCGCCTGGCGGATCTGCTCGGGCCGCTGCTGCTCGACCGGCTGGGCACCCGCCGGCTCGAGGCCAGCGGGGTGGTGGCCTGCGCCGAGGGCCTGTGGGTGGTTTTCGACAACGTGCCCCACCTGGTGCGGATCGACCCGCGACTCCTCGTGCCCGACCCGGGCGCGACGCTCGCCCGGCACCCGGAGGAGGTGGCCGGCTTCGAGGATGTGGCGCACGATCCGGAGACCGGGCGGTTCTTCGCGGTGATCGAGGCCGAGCTGCGCCACCCCGACGAGGCCTGGACGGCCCGGGTCTGGGAGTTCGACGCGCAGCTGCAGCCGGTGCGCAGCCGCTGGCTGGACCGGCCGCTACCCAGCGGCAACAAGGGAATCGAAGGGCTGGCTCATGTCCGCCGCGACGGGGTGGAGTACCTGCTGGCCCTGTCCGAGGGGAACTTCGACGCCGCCGGGGGCGCCGGCCGTCAGAGCGGGGGCGGACGGGTGCACGTCTTCGCCGAACGCGACGAGCAGAGCTGGGCCGAGGTCGCCACGGTGGCGCTGCCGGCGACGCTGGACGCCGGTGACTACAGCGCGCTCAGCGTGCGCGGGGACCGGCTCGCCGTGCTGTCCCAGGTCTCGGCGCTGCTGTGGGTGGGGCGGCTGCATCCTCGCGACTGGGACATCATGGACGGCGGCAGGACCTACCGGTTGCCCCTGGACCCCCAGGGCCGCACCGTCTACGGCACGGCCGAGGGGGTTACGTGGCTGAGCGAGAACACGGTGGCGATCGTCTCGGACCGGGCCCGGCGCGACCAGCCGGACTGGATGCGGGCGCAGCAGGAGTCGGTGCACGTGTTCCGCCTTCCCTGACCTCGCTGCGCGGGCTGTTCGGCAAGCGGGTGCCCGGGGACGATGCGCTGCTCGAGCTGTACCGGCTGCGGTTCGCGCAGAGCGGGCTCGCGGCCGAGGTCTACGCCGGGTCACCTGCCGAGCTCGACCACGTGCTGGCCTTCGTGCCGCCGACGCCTCCGGCGCCGATGGTGCACCTGTCACGGCGTATCGATCTGCTCGAACCGGCCGGGCAGCACGCCGCCCGCGAGCTCGTGCGGCACGCCGGCGACCGGGTGGCGGGCTTCGTCGTGCACGACCGCCGGCACTTCCCGGGACAGCTGGACGCTCTGGCCCGGGTGGCCGACGAGCTCTCCGCCGAACTGGTGGCAGCCGCCGGTGACGGGTGGTTGTTCGTGGAGTACGCCGCCGGCCTGCGGCCCGAGGAGTTCGCCGAGCTCGCCCGGCGGCTGGACGGCAGCGAGCGGGTCGGGGTCTGCATCGACACCGGCCACGTCGGGATCCGCGCGGCGCGCTGGGCCTTCGCCGCGCGCCGTCCGGACGTGCCGTTCGATCTTGCGGCCCTGACCGCGGCCGATCCACGGCTGCCGGCCCTGGTGGAGGACGTCCGCGCCGCCACGGCCGCGGCACTGCCCGCCGTCCTCGACCTGATCGAGGCCGTGGCGGTGAAGGGGCGTCGGGTTCATCTGCATCTGCACGACGGCCACCCACTGGTGGACGGGCTGGCCGATCATTTCGGCTTCCTCGGCCGCCAGCCGGTACCGTTCGACGTCGCCGGGCGCCGGTCACTGCCGAACCTGTACGGGCCGGCCGGGCTGCGGGCGATCCTGGCCACGGTCGCGGCCAGGATCGGGGAGCAGGCCTCGCTCACACTGGAGATCCATCAGGGCTTCGGCCGGCTCGGGCTGGACGACGAGGCCGCGGCGGCATTCGGCCACTGGCGCGACCTGACCACGGCCGAGCAGACCAACGCCCACCTGGCCCTGCTCGCCGAGAACGCCGACCTGGCCCGGGCGCTGCCGGTCGGCGTCCGCGGCTAGGCAGGTTCCAGCCGCTCCGGACGCCCTTGCGGCTCCGGCTGCTCCGGCTGCTCCGGCTGCTGCGGGCGCTCGGGGCGCTCGGGGCGCTCGGGCACGGTCATCCGGGGCAGCAGCGGGTGCACGAGCGGCCCGATGCCCAGCGCGTACAGGATGGTGCCGGGGCCGAAGTTGCCGCCGAGCAACCAGCCTGCGGCGACCACCACGATCTCGATCGCCATCCGGACCCAGCGCACCGGCCAGCCGGTGCGCCCGCAGATGCCGGTCATCAGCCCGTCCCGCGGGCCCGGACCGAGCCGGGCCCCGATGTAGGCGCCCGAGGCGATCGCGTTCAGGCCCAGCGCGAACACGACGTACCCGATCCGGACGGCGAGGGCATCGGGCTGGGGTAGCAGCGGCAGCGCGGCGTCCACCACCAGGCCGATCACGATCGCGTTGCTGATCGTGCCGATGCCCGGCATCTGGCGCAGCGGGATCCACGCCAGCAGGACGGCCACCCCGACCACGATGGTGATCTGCCCGATCGTGGTCTCGATCCCGGCGCGCGCCAGCGTGCGCACGATGCCCTGGTGCAGGACGTCCCAGGGCATCACCCCGAGCCGGGCCTGCACGAAGAAGGCCATCGAGATGCCGAAGAGCACCAGCCCCGCGTAGAGCTGGACCAGACGACGCACGGGACGATCGAGGCGAGGGGCAGGCATGGTCGCCATCATCCACGCTCAGTGGCCTTGTTATCCATATCCAATCTGAGGATAGTGGCCTGATGGTCCGTGACCACTTGCCGGCTGAGCGGATCGGAGCCGGCCAGCTGGAGACGCTGCTCGACGGCTGGCGCCTGGACCGCCCCGAGGCCCCCGGCTACCTGGCCCTCGCCGGGCGGCTGCGCACTCTGGTGCTGGACGGGCGGCTGCCGGCACGCACCGTGCTGCCCTCCGAGCGTGCCCTGGCCACCCTGACCGGCGCCAGCCGGACCCTGACCACGGCCGCCTACCGGCACCTGCGGGAGGAGGGCTTCGCCGAGGGCCGGCAGGGCTCGGGCACCTGGACCACGTTGCCGCGGCACGGCGACGACCAGGTCTGGCCGGCCACCGCGACGTCCGTGGGCACCGGTGATCTGTCGACCGCAGCACCCGAGGCTCCACCCGAGCTGCACCATGCGCTGCTCGCCGCCGTCGAGGAACTGCCGCGCTTCCTGCCCGGCCACGGCTACACCTCCGCCGGCCTGCCGGAGCTGCGCGCCGCGATCGCCGAGCGGTACACCCGGCGCGGGCTGCCGACCCGGCCCGAGGAGGTGGTGGTCACCTCCGGCGCCGGTCAGGGCATCCGCCTCACCCTGGCGACGCTGACCCGGCCGGGCGCGCGCGTGATCAGCGAGGACCCGACCTGGCCGCTCGCACTGGACGCCGCGCGCGCCACGCGTGCCCGGCCGATCGCGTTGCCGATCGAGGACGGATGGGACGTCGGCACGGTCAGGGCGTTGGCCCGACGGACCGGCGCGACGCTGGCCTACCTGATGCCCGACGGACAGAACCCGACCGGGCGGCTGCTCGACGGCCCGGACAGGGTGCACCTGGCCACTGCGCTGGCCGACTCCGGCTGCGTCATCGTCGTCGACGAGACCCACGCCGAGCTCGATCTGCGTGCCCACCTGGACGAGCCGGGGGCGATCACCCCGCCACCGTTCGGCGCCGGTACGCGGACCGGCGCGGTCGTGCACATCGGATCGGCCAGCAAGGTGTTCTGGGGTGGTCTGCGCGTGGGCTGGGTACGCGCGGAGCGGTCGTTGATCGATCGGCTGGCCACGGCCCGGATCGCCGAGGACCTGGGCGGTCCGCCCCTGGAGCAGCTGGTCACCGCGCACCTGCTGGCGGGGATCGAGCCCTTGCTGCACCGACGGCGGGCCGAGATGGCGGCCCGTTGCCGCACGCTGCAGGCGGCCCTGGCCCGCGAGCTGCCCGACTGGTCGGCGCCGACTCCCCAGGGCGGGCTCTTCCTATGGTGCCGTCTGCCCGGCCCGATCAGCACCGCCGTGGCACAGGCGGCGCGCTCCGCCGGGCTGACCCTGGCCGCAGGGCCCCGTTTCGGGGTGAGCGGCGGCTGGGCCAGCCGGCTCAGGCTCACCTTCAGCGCCCCCGAGCCCATGCTGGACGCCGCCGTGCACGCGCTGGCCCGCGCCGTCCGCCCGGTGCTCGAGGGTGCACCGGACATGATCGACGCGCCGGCTCCCCCACCTGTCTGACACCATCGGTCGAAGGCGAGCGACAGGAGGATCCATGCCGTTCGGATTCGGGCTCGGAGCGAAGACTGCGATGGTCACCGCGGAGCGGGCGTTGCCGGGGCGGGCGGAGCGCCCGTTCACGGTGCCGCGGCTGCACGCCGTCCTGGGCACTCCACTCGAGGGGCCGTGGCCCGAAGGTACCCAGGTGGCCCACTTCGGACTGGGCTGCTTCTGGGGCGCCGAGAAGGAGTACTGGCAGCTGCCCGGGGTGGTCACAACGGCAGCCGGCTACATGGGCGGGTTCACTCCGCACCCCTCCTACGAGGAGACCTGCACCGGGCGGACCGGACACACCGAGACCGTGCTCGTGGCCTACGACCCCGACGCGGTGAGCACCCGGGCGCTGTTGCAGCTGTTCTGGGAGTCGCACGACCCGACCCAGCACAACCGGCAGGGCAACGACGTCGGCACCCAGTACCGGTCCGCGTTCTACTGGACGACGCAGGACCAGGCCGCGGTCTACGCCGCCACCCGGGCGGACTTCGCCGCCACGCTGGCCGCGGCCGGGTACGGCGAGATCACCACCGACGCACGCTCGTCGGCCGAGGCGGGCCCGTTCTACTACGCCGAGGACTACCACCAGCAGTACCTGCACAAGAACCCCGGCGGCTACTGCCCGATCCACTCCACCGGCCTGTCCTGCGGCTGATCGGAACGCCGGCACCCCGCCCCCACGCCGCCCTTCATGATCAGAGTCGGACAGCCAGGGGAATCCTGCTCTGATTCCCAGTGATACTCGACTCTGATCTTGATTGCCCCGCCTGAGCGCTCGATCAGTCGGGCGACTCGACCAGGAGCCAGTCGTGCGCCGGCACGCTCCGGTCCCCCACGGCGACGGGCTCGTCGGAGATGTTCAGCGCCAACGAGAGTCGCCGGTCACCGCTGGTCAGATCGATCACGATGTGCTCGTTGGCGAGTTCGCGGACGTCGAGCACGGCGTCGACCAGCCAGGGGTGACGACGGCGGACGGCGATCAGCCGCTGGTAGAGCTCGAACGTCGGCGCCCCGTAGGGCAGCAGATCCTTCGGCGTCGCCGGGAACGGCGGCCGGACGGCGTGGTCGCCGTAGGGCTGCTGCAGCTTCTCAGCGGTGAAGGCCTGCTCGTCGCCGGCATAGATCGAGGGAATGCCCGGCAGCAGCGTCAGCAGCGCGATGGCCAGGGGCAGGTGCCGGGGGTCGTCGAGCTGCGTGGCGACCCGGGTGACGTCGTGGTTGCCGACGAAGGTCTGCGGCCGATAGGCCGCGCAGAACTTCCGGTGCCGGCGCAGGGTCCAGTCGAGCTCGTGGAAGTTCGCGGTGTTCAGCGAGCTCCAGACCGCGTGCCACAGCTCGTACTGGGTCAGCGAGTCCACCCCGGAGGTGGCCACGAACTCCGGGTAGTCACCGTGGATCACCTCAGCCAGGATCCAGCAGTCACCGAACGCCGCCTTCACCCGGTCGATGATCGGGCGCCAGGCCGCAGCCCCCGGCGAGTAGGCGGCGTCCAGTCGCCAGCCGTCGATCCCCCGGCCGAGCCAGTGCGTCATCACCGCGACCACATAGTCGGCCACCGGTGGGTGGGTCAGGTCGAGCTCGACCAGGTCGAAGTTGCCCTCGAACACCCGCGGGTGTTCACCCTCCCAGCGCAGCCACCGTCCGTCGTCCGTGCCCGGCCCGGTGGCGACCGCGCGCCGCACGATCTCGTGGTCGGCGCTCAGGTGGTTGAACACCCCGTCGAAGAGCACTCGGATGCCGCGTCCCCGAGCCGCCTCGATCAGCGCGTCGATGTCGGCGTCGTCGCCGAGCCGGGGATCGACGCTGAAGTGGTCGAGGGTGTCGTAGCCGTGCGAGACCGAGGAGAACACCGGAGCGAGCAGCAGTCCGTTGCAGCCCAGCCCGATCAGGTAGTCGAACCAGGCGGTCAGGTGGCCCAGCCGGTGCCGGACCACACCGACCCGGCTGTCCTCGGCGCCGACGAAGCGCAGGGGGAACACGTGCCACCAGATCACGGTCGCCGGCCAGTCCATGCAGATCAGGCTACTCAGCCGTCCGATGATGCACTGATACAGTGATGTTATGCGCACCACGTTGCAGATTGATGACGACGTCCTCGAAGACGCTCGCCGCATGGCCAGCGCCCAAGGACGCACCGTCGGCGCAGTGATCTCCGAACTCGCCCGGCGCGCCCTGCAGCCGGTCAGCATCCGCGACGAGGGCGGCATCCCGGTTTTCGATGTCCCCCCTGATGCACCGTCGATCACTGCTGACGACGTGGCGCGGGCCATGGATGACGACTGATGACCGCCAGGCCGCAGCACCGGGTGGCCCTGCTCGACGTGAACGTGCTCGTCGCCCTTGCCTGGCCGAACCACGCCCACCATCACGCCGCCAGGAAGTGGTTCACCGATCATCGCCACAGCGGTTGGGCGACCACTCCGATCACAGAAGCAGGTTTCGTGCGCGTCTCCAGCAACAAGGCAGCCATCCCGACAGCCACCACGCCGTCCGTGGCCATCGCGCTCCTGACCAGGCTGACCTCCGGCGGCGATCACGCGTTCTGGCCGGACGACGTCCGAGGCGTCACTGGTGAAACGACCGATCCGGCACGCCTCAGCTCCTACCGCGACGTCACCGATGCGCACCTGGTGGCCGTGGCCTCGCGGCACGGAGGCAGTCTGGTGACCTTCGACGCCCGCATCGAGCGCCTCGTGCCCACCACCGATGCTCCCCTGCTGCAGGTGCTTTCGGTATGAACCACGTCGTGGACAATTCGGTCGGCAACCTCGAGAACGACGCCGCGGCGGTGGCCACCATGCGACTGCTGCTGGACCCGGAGACCTCGGGTGCGGCCGCGCAGGCCCTGTTGCAGCGTGGAGACCCCCTGGGGGTGGTGTTCCTGCTCAGCGGGCTGGAGAACGCCGGGGCCGACGCCCGCGAGGAGATCGAGGCTGCTGCTCTGGCCTACGTCGACGATCGAACCGGGCGCGAGACGCTGACCCACCACCTGAAGATGGCGCAGCTCGCCTCCGACCCGCGGACGGCCAGGGTCGCCGGGCGCCTGTTCGCCGTGATCACCGCGCCGACCGAGCCGCCCCACTGACTATGCGGACGACGCCGCGTGGCCGAGGCGGGCGCGGAGGTGCCGGAGCACGACGGCACACAGCTCCTGCGGCAGCTGCCCGGCCGGCACCAGCAGGCGCGGGCCGTCCCGGACCTCGTCCCAGGCCACGTACTCCCCCTGGGAGACGGCCTGCCAGCTCGGCACCTCAAGGCCGACGACGTCGCTGACCCGCCTCTCGACCCGCCGCCGGTGCTCGCGCGCATCGGCCAGCTGCAGCTCGACCACGACCAGCTGCGCCGCTCGCTCGGCGGCCAGGTCCACCCACCAGGAACGGGCCTGCGGCACCGGGTTCACGGCGTCGATCAGCACCGAGACCCCGGTCTGGAGGCAGCACGAGGCCACCTCGCCCATCACGGCGTAGCCCACCGGGCCCACTGGCTGCTGGGCCACCCCGCTCCGCACGATGGCGGCCTCGATGGCATCCACCCGCAGGTGGGCGGCACCAAGCTCGGTCGCCAGCAGGCGCGCCAGCGTGGTCTTGCCGGTGCCCGGCGGCCCCGCCATCACCAGGAGGAGGGGTCTGCCGCGAGACGTCGGCTCATGGCTCGTACCGGACACGGTGACAGTCTCCCGCTGGTCGGCCTCTGTCGGAGGGGTCGCCTACGGTGGACGGGTGACCGACCACCTCGAGGACGACGCCCGCACCGCCCTGCGCGCGCTGGTCGGCGCCGGCCCCGGCGCGGAGGGGGTCGACTTCCGCGACGGCCAGCTCGAGGCGATCACCTCCCTGGTCCGCGACCGGCAGCGGGTGCTGGTCGTGCAGCGCACCGGCTGGGGCAAGTCAGCGGTCTACTTCGTCGCCACCCGGCTGCTGCGCGACGCAGGCGCCGGGCCGACCCTGATCGTCTCGCCGCTGCTGGCCCTGATGCGTGACCAGGTCGCCGCGGCCGAGCGCGCCGGCATCCGGGCCGAGGCGATCAACTCGGCCAACGCCGAGGAGTGGGGCCGGGTGCGGGCCGCCCTCGACGCCGACGAGGTCGACGTGCTGCTGGTCAGCCCGGAGCGGCTGAACAATCCACGCTTCCGTGACGAGCAACTGCCCGACCTGGCCAAACGCTGCGGCCTGCTGGTGGTCGACGAGGCGCACTGCATCAGCGACTGGGGGCATGACTTCCGCCCCGACTACCGGCGGATCCGCGACCTGCTGACCACTCTGCCCGAGGCCACGCCGGTCCTGGCCACCACCGCCACGGCGAACGCGCGGGTGGTCGACGACGTGGTGGAGCAGCTCGGTGCCGGGGGACATCGAGTAACCACCCTGCGCGGCGGGCTGGCCCGGGACTCGCTCCGCCTGGGCGTGCTGCCGATCGCCACCCCGGAGCAGCGCCTGGCCTGGCTGCTCGCCCACCTCGGCGACCTCGAGGGCAGCGGCATCATCTACGCGCTCACCGTGGCCGGCGCCGAGGACACTGCCGCCGCCCTGCGCGAGGCCGGGCACGACGTGCGCGCCTACACCGGGCGCACCGACCCGCAGCAGCGGGAGCAGCTCGAGCAGTCACTGCTGCGCAACGAGGTCAAGGCGCTGGTCGCGACCAGCGCCCTCGGGATGGGCTTCGACAAGCCTGATCTGGGCTTCGTGCTGCACCTGGGCGCACCGTCCTCCCCCGTCGCCTACTACCAGCAGGTCGGCCGCGCGGGCCGGGCCACCGAACGGGCCGACGTGCTGCTGCTGCCGGGCAGCGAGGACCGCGACATCTGGTCCTACTTCGCCTCCTCCTCGATGCCCCGCCGGCACCAGGCCGACGCCGTGATCGACGCCCTGGCCCGCAGCGACAAGTCGCTGTCGACGGCGGCGCTGGAGTCGATCGTCGACATCCGGCGCACCCGGCTCGAGCTGCTGCTCAAGGTGCTCGACGTCGACGGCGCCGTGCGCCGGGTCGCCGGCGGCTGGACCGCCACCGGCCAGAGCCTGGAGCTACGACGAGGAGCGCTACGCCCGGGTCGCCCAGGCCCGCGAACGTGAGCAGCGGCTCATGCTCGACTACGAGGCCACCGACGGCTGCCGGATGCGCTTCCTGCAGACTGCGCTGGACGACGCCAGTGCGGGCGACTGCGGGCGGTGCGACGGCTGCGCCGGAGTCTGGTTCAGTGCCGAGATCCCCTCTCCTGCAGTTGATTCCGCACGGGCGCGGTTGGCCCAGGTCGGAGTGGAGCTCGAGCCGCGCAGTCTGTGGCCGAGCGGCATGGACCGGCTCGGCGTCCCGGTCAAGGGCAAGATCTCCGCAGGCACGGCGATGCGGCCCGGCCGGGCGGTGGCCCGGCTGACCGACCTCGGCTGGGGCCAACGGCTGCGCCGGCTGCTCGGCGGACCCGATTCCCACGTTCCGCCCGCGCTGGCCCAGGCCGCGATCGAGGCCCTCGCCGGCTGGGGCTGGGAGCGCCGTCCGGCGGCTGTGGTCTCGGTGCCGTCGCGGCGCCGTCCACAGCTGGTCACGAGCCTGGCCGAGGGGCTGGCGACGGTGGGCCGGTTGCCCTACCTGGGCAGCCTGCAGCTGATCGGCGGCGGGCCCTCGGGCGACCCGGGCGGCAACAGCGCCTTCCGCCTGGCCGGCGTCTGGGGGCATCTGGGTGTCGGCCGCGACCTGGCCGATGCCGTCCGCGAGCTGGACGGTCCGGTGCTGCTGGTGGACGACGCCGCCTCCTCCCGCTGGACCCTCACCGTGGCGGCGGCGGCCCTGCGCGATGCGGGAGCCGACGACGTGCTGCCGTTCGTGCTGGCGCTCGACGGCTGAGCCGGGTAGGCGACGTTGGTCCCCGGCCGACGCCGTCTCACGGGGTGAGGCTGGATCATCACGCTGGGTCACTCTTTCTGGGAAGTGGCTGTCATGGTGCGTCCAGTCCTCGTGTGTGCCCTCTCCTTTGTGCTCGCTGCCGGATCCGGCCCGGCGACGGCGTCCGCTCCCGCTGCGCCGGTGGGGGCGGCGCCCTCGGTGAGCACCGTGACGGACGCGGCGGTCCCCTCGCTGTTGCTCAGCCCGCAGGTGGTGCGGCCCTCGGGAGTGACGACCGTTCCGGTCACGGTCGAGTTCCACTTCACCCAGACCTCGGCCGAGATCGTCCCGCCCACGCCCAGCCGGGTCGTGCTGAGGCCCGTGTCCCTGCCCGGGCCGGTGGGCATTCTGCCGATTCTGTCCATCGTCACCGGGCATGTTCTCGGGGACGTCCACCGACGGCGTGTGGCGCGGGAGCATCCCTGTGCCTGCGAGTGCCGCCGGGCAGTGGCGGGTCGAGTGCGTCATGATCCACGACGCGAACGTTGATCCGCCCCGCAGGTGCATCGTGCCGGCGCAGCGGCCGACCTTGCGGGTGATCGGCACCCACCTGCCGTCGATGAGTGTCAGCGTGCGCCCCTACCCGATCCCGCTCACCGGGACGACGTCGGTGTCCGCCCGGTTGATCGACTCCCAGACCGGCGCGCCCTCCCTGGACGCGAGATCATCGTCTCCACCCATTGGCAGACCTGCGCCCTGGAGGTTGGTCCTGCTCCGGAGAGGGGCTCTTCGGTGGCACCTCCACCGATGCGCGCGGACGCTTCACGGCCACGATCGAGACGAGGCAGAGCCCGCTGCTCTGCGTGCAGGCCACCATCCCTGGCGTCAACTACGTCGACGCGGACGCCCCGACGCTGGCAACGGACTGTCGAGCTGTGCGGCACACCGTGCGCCTGACCGCCTCTGCCGCCGGCACCCGCGTGCCGATCGCCCGGAGTGTGATCGTCAGCGGGCGGGTGCTGCCGGCCCCCGTGACCGGCCGTCCGGCCATGGGGTCGGGCGCGGTGATCCAGCTTCAGCGGCTCACCAACGGCGTGTGGCGCACCGTGGCCACGGCGAAGGTCGCCGCGGACGGGACGTACCGGCTCAGTGCCCGGGCCGATGCCCGCGGCGGGCGGCGCGGCGTCCAGCGGTATCGCGTGGTGCTCAACCAGACCACGCGGGTGACCCGGGCCGTCAGCGCGACCCTGCGGATCACCGCCACCTGAGCCGCGGCGGTGCAGCGGCCCGTCGTGGCCGGGCTCGCCGAAGCCGCGGCGACGACGTACGGTCGTGCGGTGACAGACAATCCCTCCCCGGAGGCCCCGGCCACCGTCGGCGCCCTGCGTGCCTCCGGCCACGTGCAGCGCAGCGTGAAGGCCGAGATCCGCGAGAACCTGCTGGCGCAGATGCGCACCGGGGCGCCCCGCTTCCCGGGTGTGGTGGGCTTCGACGAGACGGTCCTGCCCGATCTGGAGCGGGCCCTGCTCGCCGGGCACGACCTGGTGCTGCTCGGGGAGCGCGGGCAGGGCAAGACCCGGCTGATCCGCTCCCTGGTCGGGTTGCTCGACGAGTGGACCCCGGTGATCGCCGACGCCGAGCTGCACGAACACCCCTACGACCCGATCACCCCGGGGTCGCGCCGGCGCGCCGCCGAGCTCGGCGAGGAGCTGGGTGTCGCCTGGGTGCACCGCGACGACCGCTATGCCGAGAAGCTGGCCACCCCCGACACCAGCGTCGGCGACCTGATCGGCGACGTCGACCCGATCAAGGTCGCCCAGGGCCGCACGCTGGGCGACCCGGAGACCATCCACTTCGGCCTGGTGCCCCGCATGCACCGCGGCATCTTCGCCGTGAACGAGCTGCCCGACCTCGCCGAGCGGATCCAGGTCGGCCTGCTCAACGTGCTCGAGGAGCGTGATGTCCAGGTGCGCGGCTACGTGCTGCGGCTGCCGCTGGACCTGCTGCTCGTGGCCAGCGCCAACCCCGAGGACTACACCAATCGCGGGCGGATCATCACCCCGCTGAAGGACCGGTTCGGCGCCGAGATCCGCACCCACTACCCGCTCGACGTCGAGCTGGAGGTCGAGCTGGTCCGCCAGGAGGCGGCGCTGGTGGCCGACGTGCCCGAGCACCTGCTCGAGCTGCTGGCCCGGTTCACCCAGGCGGTGCGCGAGTCGCCCTCGGTGGATGCCCGATCGGGGGTCTCGGCCCGGTTCGCCATCGCCGGCGCCGAGACCGTCGCCGCCGCCGCGCTGCGCCGCACGGCGCTGCTCGGTGAGCACGACGCGGTGGCCCGGGTGGGCGACACCGAGACGATCACTGCGACCCTGCGCGGGAAGGTCGAGTTCGAAGCGGACGGCGAGGGCCGGGAGATCGAGATCCTCGACCATCTGCTGCGCCGGGCCACCGCCGAGACCTGGCGCCGCCGGCTGGGCGGGCTCGACCTGTCCGAGATGGTCGCCGTGGCCGTCGCCGACAGCGGGGTGATCGCCGGCGACGGCGTGGCGTCGGCGCACTTGCTGGGCCAGTTCGAACGGGTTCCCGGGCTGAGCGCGATCCTGGCCCGGCTCGGCCTGCCCGACGTGCCGACCCCCGCGCAGGCGGCCAGCGCGATCGAGTTCGTGCTGGAGGGGCTGCACCTGACCCGCCGGCTGGCCAAGGACGTGCTGGACGACGGCCGGGTCGTCTACGGCGGGGCCGAGGAGGGCTGAGCCGTGCCGCCGACCGGACCGCACCGGCGCTCCCGGGGTCACCGGTACGGCCCCTGGCGCGGCGGAGCCGACCCGCTGGCGCCGCCCTACGACGTCCGCACCGCGCTGGACGCGCTGGGCGAGCGGGTGCTGGCCGGCGACGGCCTGCGCGAGGCCCTGCGTGACCTGCTCCGCGGCGGCCTTCCCGACGAGACCGGACGGCGCGCGGCCGGGCTGGACGAGCTGCGCGCCCGGGCTCAGCGGATGCGGCGCGAGGCCGCCCGGCGCGGCCGGCTGGACGGCGCGGTGACCCGCGCCCAGGCCCGACTCGACCAGGCGCTGGCCGCCGAGCGCGAGGCCCTGCAGGCGATCGCACCCGAGGATCCGCGGGCGATGGACGCCCGGTTCGCCCAGGCCCGGCTCGACGACCTGCCCCGCTCGGCGGCTGCCGCCGTCCGGGACCTGGCCGACTACCGATGGACCTCGCCCGAGGCCGAGCGGATCTACGCCCAGATCCTCGACGAGCTGCGCAGCGACGTGCTCGACCAGCAGTTCCGCGGGCTGCGGGATGCCCTGGCCGGGATGCCGGCCGGCCAGGCGAACGCCGCCCTGAGCCAGATGCTGCGCGACCTGAATGCCCTGCTGGACAAGCATTCCCGCGGGGAGGACACCGACGAGGCGTTCGCGCAGTTCATGGCCGAGCACGGGGGGATGTTCGAGGAGAACCCCGAGACGATCGAGGAGCTGATCGATGTCCTGGCCCGCAGGGCGGCGGCCGGGCAGCGGCTGATGCGCTCGCTCACCCCGGCCCAGCGCGAGGAGCTGTCCGCCCTGATGGGCCAGGCGTTCGGCGACCCCGAGCTGGCGGCGCAGCTGGCCGCGCTCGGCAACGCCCTGCAGGGCCTGCGGCCCGATCTGAACTGGCAGCGCGGCGAGCGGATGCGCGGAGACACTCCCCTCGGCTACGGCCAGGCGGCGGACGCCCTCGCCGACCTGGCCGATCTCGACGGCCTGATCGACGCCCTCGCCCAGGAGCACCCCGGCGCCACGCTCGACGACATCGACGTCGACACCGTCGAGCGCTCGCTGGGGGGCGCCGCGGCGGCGGACCTGAGGGCCCTGCAGCAGCTGGAGCGGGAACTGCAGCGCCAGGGCTGGCTGACCCGCGGCCCGGGGCAGGGCGACGGCCTGACCCTGACTCCCAAGGCGCTGCGCCGCCTCGGCCAGAGCGCGCTGCGCCAGGTCTTCGCCCACCTCGGGCGCGGCGGGCGCGGTGAGCACGACCTGCCGGACGCCGGCGGCGCCGGTGAACCGACCGGTGCCTCACGCGCCTGGCAGTTCGGCGATACCCAGCCACTGGACGTCGTCCGCACGGTGGGTAACGCCGTCCGCCGCGGTGCCGCTCCGGACGACGACGGCGGGGTGCGGCTGGCGGTGGAGGACTTCGAGGTGGTCGAGACCGAGCGTCGGGCCGGTGCCGCGGTGGCGCTGTGCGTGGACCTGTCCTACTCCATGATCGCCGAGGGCCGGTGGGGCCCGATGAAGCTGACCGCGCTCGCCCTGGCCCACCTGGTGGCGACCCGGTTCCCGCAGGACGCCCTGCAGATCATCGGGTTCGGCCGGTACGCCTCGACGCTGACCGCCGAGCAGCTGGCCGCGATCGAACCCGACTTCATCCAGGGCACCAACCTGCACCACGCGCTCCAGCTCGCCGGGCGGCACCTGCGCCGGCACCCGGACGGTGAGCCCGTCGTCCTGGTGGTGACCGACGGCGAGCCGACCGCACACCTGGCGGACGGTGCGCACGCCGTCTTCTCCTGGCCGCCCACCCGCGAGACGGTGAGCCTGACCGTGGCCGAGGTGGACGCGCTGACCCGGTACGGCGCGGCGATCAACGTGTTCATGCTCGGCGAGGACCCCGGCCTGCAGCGCTTCATGGATGCCGTGGCCCGCCGCAACGGGGGCCGGGTGTTCACCCCCTCACTCGACCGCCTCGGCAGCTACGTGGTCAGCGACTACCTGCGCTCCCGCAGGGGTCGCCGGGGTCGCCGCTGAGGGCTACCGCGATCCGGACCTGACGTGTGCTGGGCCTGCCTGCGGATCAGCCGGTCAGGCAGGCTCAAGGTCGAGCGGTCTCATGCCGACATTCACTCTGTGGCAGGCGCGCACCGGGAACTCGACCGACGCCTATCTGTCACCCGCGGCTGGCTCGTCCGGACGATCATGGTGGGGGTGCCGGCCGCGGGGCTGGTCCTGGCCCTCCTGACGCTCACCTCCACGCAGGGGGCGTTCACGTCGCAGACCTCGAGCACGGGCAGCACGTTGACCGCTGCGCAGCTGAACGCGGTACTGCCGACGGCGGTGTCGGCGACGCGGACGGCGGCGACCACGTGCCTGGTGACGTGGGCGGCGCACGGATCGGTGCCGGCGGGGGCGACCTACGACGTCACCGACGGCGTGGGGGGCACCCTGGCCACGAGCGTGTCGGGGTCCTCGGTTCCGGTGACGGTACCGACCGAGGCACTGACCCCGACGGTGCGGACCCGGGTCGGGGCCTGGGTGTCCACCTCGGCGACGGCGGCGTCCGCGCCGTGCCCGGGGTTACCGGATGCCCCCGTGCCCACCGCGACACCCGGTGACGGCCAACTCACGGTGACCTGGCCCGCCCCGGCGGACAACGGATCGGCGATCGCCTCCTATGCCGCGACCACCAGCCCGGTCAGCAGCACGTGCACGGTGGTGGTGCCCGCGGCCCGCACCTGCACTTTCACCGGCCTGACCAATGGGCTCGGCCACACCGTGTCGGTGACCGCCACCTCTGCGGCCGGCACCGGACCGGCCGGGACCACCACGGCGATCCCCTACCCGAGCTCGATCATGACCGGGGCACGGCTCACCCTCTGGCTGGACGGCGCCGACCCGGCCACCCTGCTGGCCTCCTCCGCCTGCACCGGCGGCGGCGCCACCACCACGGTCGGCTGCTGGAAGGACAAGTCCACCCAAGCCAACCATGCCTCCCAGGCCACCACCGCCAGTCGACCCACCCTGGCAATCGTCAACACCCATGCCGTGCCCTCCTTCGACGGATCCAGTGGTCACCTGACGGCGAACCCCTCCCTGCTGCCCACCGGCACCACAACCAGCACCACCGTGCTCGCCGCGGCCGTCAACCCGAGCGTGGCCATGAACGGGATCAGCGCGATCGCCTACGGCGGCACCACCAACGCCTCCCAACGCCGCGTGACCAGCTGGGTCCAGGCAGGCATCGACGTGGCCGGCTCCCCGATGGCGTTCAGCTCGCCCTGGCCGGGCGCCCAGGCCCAGGGCGTCGCCGTTGCCGAGCACACCTCCGGCACCTCGGTCTCGATCTGGGCGAACGGCGACGCCGGCGCCACCAGCGCCGGCGCCTACTCCACCGGCACCGACCATCTCTGGATCGGCGCTGGCGGCCTGTCCACACCGTCCGGCCATTGGAAGGGCACCATCCCCGAGGTGCTCGTGTTCAGCGGCGCGCTGACCCCGCCCGAGCGGCGCACCGTGCAGGAGTACCTGGCGCGCAAATGGGGCGGCGTGATCACCCCTGCCGCGCCCACCATCCTGACCGCCATTCCCGGCAACGCCCAGGTCGGCGTGTCCTGGGCGTTGCCGACCTGGAACGGCGGCGCCGCGATCACCTCCTACACCGCCACAGCCTCCCCCGGCGGGGACTCCTGCACCGTCACCGCCCCAGCCACCACGTGCACGGTGACCGGGCTGACCAACGGCACCGCGTACACGTTCACTGTCACCGCCACCAACAGCGCCGGCACCGGCCCCGCCTCGACCCCATCGGCCACGGTCACGCCGCCGCTCGTCGCGGCCAGACTCGGCTTCACCACATCGCCGAGTGGCCCCTATGGCGCGGGTTCCACGATCACCGTCCAGGCCGCGGTCCAGGACGCCGGCGGCGCGACAGTCACCGCGGACAACTCCGCGGTCGTCACGATCGCCATCGGGACGAATCCCTCAGGGGGCTCGCTCAGCTGCACCAACCCCGGTGGCACGTCCGCCGTGGTGACATCCGGGATCGCCAGCTTCACCTGCTCGATCGACACCGGGGGCAGCGGGTACACCCTGACGGTCACCAGCGGCTCCCTGACGTCCACGACGAGCGCGCCGTTCGACGTGACAGGCGCCTTGACATTCGGTGGACTCGGCGCGGTCACGACCCGGACGAGCAGCGGGACGGCAACCGCGACGTACCCCGCGTCGACGGCGGCTGGCGATCTACTGCTGCTCATGGAGGTCAACTCGGCCAACCAGTCGATCACTACGCCGTCTGGATGGACCCTCCTCACCGACCAGCCGACCAGTTCCCCGTCGCAGGCACGAACCACGCTCTGGTGGAGGCTGGCGGCCGGCGAGAGCTCTGTCAACGTGTCGATCCATACCAACAGCTCGGGTGCGAATCTGTGTGTGGTCAGGTACATCCGTCCGGGCGGCTACCCACCCAGCCCAACCCATGCCACGGGCACCGATCAATCAGGGCTTGCCGCGGCCACCTCGTCACTCATACCCAGCCCGGACGTGACCACGTCAGCCGCCCAGGCGCGGGTCATCTCGCTGGTCACCGTACGCGACCAGAACACCGTTAGCCTGGCCACCCCGCGTGGCTTCACCCTCCGAGCGACCGCGGTGCAGAACATCAGCGGACAGCCGGTGTCCATCGGCATCGCCGACTCGCTGGTCGCGACGTCCGGGACCGCGGCGGCGTCGCCCACCTGGAGCCAGTCGGGAACCGCCGCGCAATGGTCGTGGTCGAGCACCGCGTTCTCCTAGGCTGTCCCCCATGCCCCAGGACGCGCTCCAGATCATCGGGTTCGGCCGGTATGCGGCAACCCTGTCGACGCTGCAGCTCGCCGGGATCGAGCCCGACCACATTCAGGGCACCAACCTGCACCACGCACTGCACCTGGCCGTGTCATCTGCGCCGTCACCCGGACGCCGAGAGCGTCGTCCTGGTGGTGACCGACGGCGAGCCGACCGCGCACCTCGCCGAAGGTTGCCAAGCGGTATTCTCCTACCCGCCGACCCGGGCCACGATCCAGGCCACCGTCGCTGAGGTGGACACCCTGACCCGGTACGGTGCCGCGATCAACGTGTTCGTACTCGGCGACGATCCGGGGTTGGCCCGGTTCGTCGATGCCCTGGCCCGCCGCAACGGCGGCCGGATGTTCACCCCATCGGCCGATCACCTGGGCAGTTACCTGGTCAGCGACTACCTGCGAGCCCGCCGCGGCCGGCGCTGACGGGGCAGCCGCTGCCTTCATGATCGAGCGGTCAGTCCTCGGCGTCGAGTGGTCACCTCCTGGCCAGACCGACCATCGAGTGGTCAGTTCCAGGGACGGCGCGCCGACGTGGTGCCCGAGAAGTGACCACTCCTTCGAGCGGACAGGCGGCAACCCCGCCCGGGCGATCGTGATGTGCGCGGATTGCATGATCACCGAGGAAGGGTGATCCGCTGACGCGGCTCGACTGATCTCGCCCGCCGATCGGGTGAACCGGGTCAACCGGGCACTCGGCGCTGTCGAGTAACACGTGTGCGGAGCGTTCGCGGCGTGTCGCGTGCCCGGGCGTCCCGGTTTGTCCAGGTGGCCTGGAGCGGCGGGCTGCTCCTGGTCGCCCTGGTCGCAGTGGCCGCGATGTGCTCCTCCACCACCCAGGGCGCCTTCAGCGCCCAGACCTCCAACGCCGGCACCACCCTGGCCGCAGCCCAGCTCGACTCCTGGGTGCCGACCGCCGTCAGCACCTCTCGCACCGGTGCCACCACCTGCCTGGTGTCGTGGACGCCGGCAGCCGGACTGCGCGCCGGGGCCAGCTACGACGTGACCGACGGGGTAGCGACCCTGGCCAGCGGCGTGGTCGGCAGCTCCACCACGGTCACGGTCCCGGCAAGCGCGGTGACCCCGCGCGTCCACATCCGCTACGGCGGATGGGTGTCCACGGCCTCGACCAGTTCCGCAGCCGCGTGCGTCGGCTACCCCGACGCACCCGTGGTCAGCGCAACCCCGAGCGAAGGTCAGTTCACCGCTACGTGGAGTGCGCCGTCCGGGAACGGCGCCGCGATCGCGTCGTACACAGCCACCACGACACCGGCCAGCACCACGTGCACCGTCACCGTCCCCGATCCCCGCAGCTGCACGTTCGCCGGGCTGACCAACGGAGTGACCTACTCGGTCTCCGTGACCGCCACCAACGCGGCCGGCACCGGTCCCGCCGGCACCACGACCGCTGTCCCGTACCCCGACTCGATCATGGCTGCGGCACGGCTGGTGCTGTGGCTGGACGGCGCCGATGCCGCCACGATCCTGGCCTCGCCGACGTGCACGGGCGCTGCGGCCACCACGGCGGTGGGTTGCTGGAGGGACAAGTCCACCAACGCCAACCATGTCAGCCAGACCGGCGCCTCCGACCAGCCCGTCCTGGCTGCGGCGAACGGCCACCAGGTACCCAGCTACGACGGATCCAGTGACCACCTGACCGGAAACCCCGCCCTGCTTCCCACCGGCACGTCCAGCTCCACCGTGATCGTGGCCGGGACGGTCGACCCGAGCGTGGCCATGAACGGCATCTCCGCGATCGCCTACGGCGGTACCGCCGGCGGCAGCCAGCGACGGATCACCAGCTGGGTGAGCGCCGGCGTGGACGCCTTCACGACTCCCCAGGCGTTCGCCTCACCGTGGCCGGCTGCCCAGGCCCCGGGCGTGGTGGTCGGCGAGTTCGCCTCGGGCGCCTCCATGTCGGTGTGGGCCAACGGCGACGCCGGCGCCACCTCCGCCGGCGCGTACACCACCGGCGGCAACCACCTGCGGATCGGTGCGGGTGGTGATGCCGCCGTCTGGGGGCACTGGAAGGGCACCACCAGCGAGATCCTGATCTTCAACACCACTCTCACGTCCACCGAGCGTCGCCAGATGGAGGAGTACCTCGCCCGCAAGTGGGGCGGGTTGATCACCCCTGGCAGCCCCGGTTTCACCCGCCGCCACACCCGCTGACGCCTCGGCCCTCCTCACCTGGACCGCACCCGCCTGGAACGGCGGGTCTGCGATCACGTCCTACACCGCCACGGCGAGCCCCGGCGGCGCCTCCTGCACCACCGCCACGGCCAGCTGCACCCTCACCGGGCTGACCAACGGGCTCACCTACACGGTCAGCGTGAGCGCCACCAACGCCGCCGGCACCGGTCCGGCCTCCGGCTCGGTCATGGTCACCCCCTACCCCGCCCTACTCGCGACCAGCAGCGCGAAGCTGTGGCTGGACGCCGCCTCGACCCCGACCCTGTTCACCGACTCGGCGGGAACTGTCGCGGCGTCAGTCGGCTCCGGCGTCGGCCGCTGGGTCGACCGCAGCGGGCACGACTTCGACGCCACCGTGCTGCCCGGGATCGGCAAGCCGGTGCTGACCGCTGCCGCGATCAACGGGCATGCCGCCCTGCGGTTCGACCGCACCGACCCGGATTGGATGCAGATCACGACCGCGGGGATCGGGGCGCTGGCCAGCGCCGACCGGAGCCTGTTCGTCGTAGGCAGCGCCCGCACCACGCAGGACAACGATCAGAACCGCTATGGCGGCTTCCTCAACTGGCCCGGGTTCCACACCGGCATTTCCGGGGAGGGGTATCCCTCCGCCACCGTCCTGGAGAGCGCCGGCTGGACCAGCACCGGCGGCTACGTCGGCGCCACCGGCTCTGTGACCTGGCCGGCCGTGATAGAGCACATCGCCAGCAGCAACGCCGGTGTGCTGAGCGTGTCAGCACACCGCAACGGGGTTCTGCTCGGCACCGGTTCCTCGGCCCCGTCCTCGGCCTGGCGCAGCTATTCCAACCTGGCCAGGATCGGCGCGGCGAACGTCGCGCCCGACACGACCTGGCTGCACACTCTGGACGGCGACATCGGGGAGATCCTGGGCTTCGACCGCACGCTCAACACCTCGGAAAGGCGGGTGGTCGAGGAGTACCTGTCGCGCAAGTGGTCCCAGACCATCACACCGAGCTCTCCCACCGCCGTGACCGGAGTGACCGGCAACGCTCAGGTCGCCCTGTCCTGGACCGCCCCCACCTGGAACGGCGGCGCGGCCATCACCTCCTACACCGCCACCGCCTCACCGGGCGGGAGCACCTGCACCGCAACGGCTCCCGCCACCTCCTGCACCGTCACCGGGCTGACCAACGGCAGCGCCTACACCTTCACCGTCACCGCCACCAACACCGCCGGCACCGGGCCCGCCTCGGCCGCCTCACCGTCATACACCCCGGTAGGACCACCCGGGGCTCCCACCGGGGTGGCAGCCACCTCCGCCGACACCACCTCCAGCGTGTCCTGGACCGCTCCGGCCTCCACCGGCGGCTCACCGATCACCGGCTACACCGCTACCGCCGTCCCCGGCGACGGCACGCTGCCCACCCGCACCTGCACCTCGGCGTCCAGCCCCTGCACCCTCACCGCCCTGACCAACGGGGCCACCTACACGGTGACCGTGACGGCGACCAACGCCGTCGGCACCGGGGCGGCCTCCAGCGCCGCAACCGCGGTCCCGTACCCGACGACACTGTTCGCCTCCTCGTCGCTGAAGGTGTGGCTGGACGCACAGCACTCCGCGTCCCTGTCAGCCGCCACCGACTGCTCGGGCTCGGGCGCCTCGGCCGGGACCGGGATCGGCTGCTGGAAGGACCGTTCCGGCAATGCCTGGAACGCGGTAGCCGGCTCCACCAAGGCCGTCCACACCGCGTCGGCCATCAACGGTCGTGCCGCGATTCGTTTCACCCGCACCAACCCCGACTACTACGCCGTCACCAGCGCGGGCATCGGCGCCGTCGGCTCGGCGGACCGGACCATGCTCGCCGTCACCACGGTGCGCACGACGGCCGACAACGCCACCAACATTCGCGGGGCGGTGGCGATGTGGTCCGGCTACCACTCAGGGCTCTACTCCACCGGCTATCCCTCGGCAACCACCATCGGCACGGTGGGCTACAACACCTCCAATGCCTCGGTCTCCACCGACGTGGCGATCTCGGGTCCGTTCCTGGTGAGCTCGGTGTCCTCGGCCACGGGCGGTCAGATCGGCCAGTCCCTCAAGCTCAATTCAGGGACGGCGCAGACGGCGCAGGTGGCGGGTACCTGGCGCAGCTACGGTGACAACCTGCGCGTCGGCAGCGTCTTCAACACCATCACCAACTATGCCTACCCCCTGGACGGTGACATCGGTGAGCTCCTCGTCTTCAACCGCGCCCTCACCACCACCGAGCTGCGCTCGGTCGAGGAATTCCTCGCCCGTCACTGGGGATTGGGAATTGCCCCGCAGGCCCCGACGAGCGTGGCCGGGACAGGCGGCGACGCTCAGGTCGCCCTGTCCTGGACCGCCCCCACCTGGAACGGCGGCGCGGCCATCACCTCCTACACCGCCACCGCCTCACCGGGCGGGAGCACCTGCACCGCAACGGCTCCCGCCACCTCCTGCACCGTCACCGGGCTGACCAACGGCAGCGCCTACACCTTCACCGTCACCGCCACCAACACCGCCGGCACCGGGCCCGCCTCGGCCGCCTCACCGTCATACACCCCGGTAGGACCACCCGGGGCTCCCACCGCCGTGGCCGCGACCGCCAGCACCACGACATCGGGCACCGCCCAGGTGACCTGGACGCCGCCCACCGACAACGGGGGCAGCCCCATCACGGCCTACACCGCCACCGCGGTGCCCGGCGCGGCTGGGCTGACGAACGTGGCCTGCACCGCGGCGTCCAGCCCCTGCACGCTCACGGGGATGATCGACGGCGTGGCCTACACCGTGACTGTCACCGCCACGAGCTCCGTGGGTACCGGCGCCGCATCGTCACCGGTGTCACTGACCTCCTACCCAGCGAGCATCATGACAACCAGTGCGATGCGGCTGTGGCTCGACGGGGCCGACCTGTCCAGCATGTTCACCGCGTCGGGCTGCAGCGGCGCCGTCACCACCACCGGGCAGGCCGTGGGCTGTTGGCGGGACAAGTCCGGGCAGGGCAACGACCTCAGCCAAGGAACCGCCAACCGCCGTCCCACGACGACATCCTTCGGCGGGCTCGTGGTGCCGCAGTTCGACGGCTCCAACGACGCCATGGCACGAGGCTCCAGCACCCTGCCCATCGGCACGAGCGCCTCCACAACGTTTGTCGTCGCCACCACGACCAACGCCTCGCCGGCGACCGACGTGCAGCGCTCACTGCTGTTGTGGAGTAGCGGCGTGGGCCAAGGCAGGTTCGTCTACAAGCCGAGCAGCTCGGCCGCCGCCGCGACCAACGCGGACGGCACCACGGGAGCCACCGACGGCGCCTACACCACCAATGCGCCCATGGTCTCGGTCTCGAGCTTCTCCTCGGGCAGCTACAGTATCCGGGCCCTGGGGCGACCGCCGGTGGCCCAGACCTACGCCTACAACACCGCCAGCGGAGCGGGGATCAGCCTCAGCCTGACCACCTCGAGCTGGCAGGGTCCGCTCCAGGAGATCATCACCTTGAACAGTGCCGCCAGTGCCGCCGACATCCGGACCATCGAGGAGTACCTGGCGCGCAAGTGGAACGCCGCGATCACGCCCCCGGCACCAGTCTCCGCGAGCGCCTCGGCCGCGGCGGGTAGCGCCAACGTGTCGTGGACGGCGCCCGCCTGGGACGGCGGTGCCGCGATCACCTCGTACTCCGTGACGCCGAGCGGCTCGGGTTCGTGCACGTGGATCAGCGGGACGACCGCCAGCTGCGCCGGCCTGACCGGAGGACAGCCGTATACGTTCACCATCAGGGCGACGAACAGCATCGGCACCGGACCGGCTGCCACCACCAACACCGCCACTCCGTAGCCCGAGCTCCAGGGGGCGGGGTGATGGGAGCGAATAGGATCGTGCGTATGCCGCTGACAGGTGAGTACGAGCCGAACCCGGTGGGCTGGGTGCGCGAGCAGGTCGAGCAGTACCAGGCGTCAGGGGGCACCGAGGCGAACACGTTGCGCGACACCGGGATCCCGATCATCCTGATCACCGCCCGCGGACGGCGCTCCGGCAAGCTGCGCACGTTCGCCCTGATGCGGGTCGAGCACGAGGGCGAGTACGCCCTGGTCGCCTCCAAGGGCGGCGCCGCCGAGCATCCGGTCTGGTACCACAATCTGGTCGCGGCCCCGGAACAGGCAATGATCCAGGACGGCCCCGAGCCGTTCGACGTCGAGGTCCGCGAGGTGGACGGCGCCGAGCGCGAGGCGTGGTGGGAGCGCTCGGTCGCGGTCTTCCCGACCTACGCCGAGTACCAGCAGCGCACCGACCGGCTGATCCCGGTGCTGGTGGCGCGCAGGGTCTGACCGTTGGCGATCCGGTCGGCGGCACGCGCCGTCCTGATCCGGTCAGCCGCGGTCGAGCAGCCGATCGAGGGCGGCCAGCGTGCTGAACGTGTCGACGTGATGCACCGCACGGATCCCCAGTGCGGCCGCCGCCTCGACGTTCTCCATCCGGTCGTCGACGAAGGCGGCCTCGGTGGGCGCGCACCCGATGGCGTCCAGGGTGAACAGGAACACCTTGGGGTCCGGCTTGGCCATGCCGGCCTCGTGCGAGTACACGATCGGATCGAAGTCGTCGGCGAAGTGCAGCCGCCGCTCCTCCTCGCGACGGGCCCCGTCGAAGGAGTTGCTCAGGATTGCCGTGACCAACCCCGGTCGCAGGCTGCGGGCGTAGTCGCGCACCACCTCGTTCGAGGAGCCGCAGTACCAGTCCCACAGGTCCGACATCCACCCGGCCGCCTGCTCGGGAGTCAGGTCGAAGGCGCGCACCAGGCCGTCCTCGACGTCCTGCTCGCTCAGGGCGCCCGTGGCCGAGGCGACGGGGTCGATCGCCGTCACCGCCTCGTGCAGGCGGTCCAAGTCGATCCCGCTGCGCCGGTGCCAGCTGTCGAGCAGATGCTCGACCGGCTCCTCGTGCACCAGTACGCTGCCGACGTCGAAGATGACCGCACGAATACCCACCCAGCGAGCGTAACCCCGACTCAGCGGGCGACGAAGCCGAGCAGATCGTGCCTGGTCAGCACCCCGATCGGCTTGCCGTCGTCCACGACCATCAGGGCGTCGGCGTCCTGCAGGGCCTTGCGCGCGACATCCACCGGTTCACCGGAACCGACCAGCGGCAGCGGCGGCGCCATGTGCTGCTCCACCCGGTCGGCCAGGGCACCGCGGCCGGTGAACACGGCGTCCAGCAGGTCGCGCTCGTTGACCGATCCTGCCACCTCACCGGCCATCACCGGCGGCTCAGCCTTGACCACCGGCATCTGCGAGACGTGGTATTCACGCAGGATCGAGATCGCATCACGCAGGGTCTCGCCGGGGTGGGTGTGCACCAGAGCCGGCAGGTCGCCCGCCTTGGCCCGCAGCACGTCGCCGACCGTGGCGGCGCCGTCCACCTGCAGGAACCCGTAGGAGGCCATCCACTCGTCGTTGAAGATCTTCGACAGGTACCCGCGGCCGCCGTCCGGCAGCAGGACGACGATCACGTCCTCCGGGCCGGCGGTCCGCGCCACCTGCAGGGCCGCGACCACGGCCATCCCGCACGAGCCGCCCACCAGCAGGCCCTCCTCGCGCGCCAGTCGCCGGGTCATCGCGAACGAGTCGGCGTCGGAGACCGCGATGATCTCGTCCGGCACCGTGCGGTCGTAGGCGGTCGGCCAGAAGTCCTCACCGACCCCTTCGACCAGATAGGGCCGCCCGGTGCCGCCGGAATAGACCGAGCCCTCGGGGTCGACCCCGACCACTCGGACGGCGCCGGAGGCGCGGCTCGCGGAGACCTCCTTGAGGTAACGACCGGTGCCGGTGATGGTCCCCCCGGTGCCGACCCCGGCCACGAAGTGGGTGACCTTGCCCGCGGTGTCCCGCCAGATCTCCGGGCCGGTGCTGCGGTAGTGACTGGCCGGGCCCTCAGGGTTGGAGTACTGGTCGGGCTTCCAGGCGCCCTCGATCTCACGGGTCAACCGGTCCGAGACCGAGTAGTAGGAGTCGGGGTGCTCGGGGTCCACCGCGGTCGGGCACACCACCACCTCGGCACCGTAGGCGGCCATCACGTTCCGCTTGTCGAGGCTGACCTTGTCCGGGCAGACGAAGACGCAGCGGTAGCCGCGCTGCTGGGCGACCAGGGCCAGGCCGACCCCGGTGTTGCCCGAGGTGGGCTCGACGATGGTGCCGCCGGGGCGCAGCCGGCCGTCGGCCTCGGCGGCCTCGATCATGCGGACGGCGATCCGGTCCTTCACCGAGCCGCCCGGGTTGAGATACTCCACCTTGGCCAGCACAGTCGCCGCGACGCCCTCGGTCACCCGGTTCAACCGGACCAACGGGGTGTCACCCATCAGGTCGACGACGGAGTCGGCGAACTTCATCTCGCTCGGCATGGCGCACATCCTGGCAGAACAGGTGAGCCTGGCCTCTTGAGTGGCCGGCACCAATGGCCGACATGAGGACGTTACGGTGAGAGACAGGCAAGATCACACCCTGGAGGAGCGGGCCCGATGAGCCGCATCCGGCATGCGCGGCGGATCGCCGCTGCGGCGGCGTTCGGCGGTGGCGGCCTGGCTGGGCTGGGGGCGGCGGGGGTCGGGGTGCTGCTCGCGGAGGCCAAACTGGCCCGGCGCTGGATCGGCACGCCCTACGGAACCGTGGGCCCCGACGCGAGCGGGCTGTACGGGGCAGGCCCCGGCCGGCCGATCGAACTGGCCCTGCTGGGTGACTCGACGTCGGTCGGCATGGGCGTCACCGACGTGACGGCCTCCCCCGGTGCAGTGATCGCCACAGGGCTGGCCGCCTTGTCCGGGCGGCCGGTGCGGCTCACCGTGGTCGGAGTGGTCGGGGCCGAGTCACGCCACCTGGACTCCCAGATCGACCGCCTGCTCGAGGTCGCCGTCCCCGACCTCGCCCTGATCATGGTGGGCGCCAACGACGTCACCCATCGGCTGGCGCCGGCGGTCTCGGTGCGCTTCCTGGACGGCGCCGTGCGCCGGCTGCGCCAGCTGGGCGCCGAGGTGGTGGTCGGCACCTGCCCGGACCTGGGCACGATCGCGCCGATGGCGCAGCCCCTGCGCTACGTCGCGCGGCGCTGGAGCCGGCACCTGGCCGCGGCGCAGACGATCGTCGTGGTCGAGGCGGGCGGCCGCTCGGTGTCGATAGCCGACCTGATGGCCCGCGACCTGGCCGAACGGCCGCACGAGATGTTCGCCGCCGACCGGTTCCACCCCTCCGAGGCCGGCTACGCCCGGATGGCCGCAGTGCTCCTGCCGAGCATCTGCGCGGCGATGGGTCTGCTCACCGACGGCGCGGCCCAACGGCCCGACGTGCGGCGCGGCGAGGGTGTGGACGACGTGGCGCACGCCGCAGTGCGGGCGGCCGCGTCCCCGGGCACCGAGGTCTCCGGGGCCGAGATCGACGGAGCGGCACGAGGTCCGCGCGGGCGCTGGGCAGTACTGCTGCGCCGCCGCCAACCCCCTCCGGTGGAGCCGCTCGACGCAGGTCCGCCACCCGATCCCGCCCGGGCCTCGGGGCAGCCCTCCTGAGCCGGGCGGATCGGGCAGCGGCGGTCCGTGAGCAGACCCCTTCCTGCACCTGGTAGATGGCGTCCGCGACCAGGCCGTGGGCCATGCGGCCGTGACCACTCCCGGCCCCCGAAACACCAGCACGCGCCCGGTTGGCCCGCGTTCGGGTCAGATCCGCGAGGACAGAGCGCGCAGCAGTGCCGTGGCGCGTTCGGTCGACGGCGGGTCGGCGCAATGGGCGACGTCGTGCGCCAGCACCAGCACCTGATCGCCCAGGGCGTGGGCCGCGAGGACCGGCACCGGACGCCGTTCGCGGGACTCGGCGTCCGCACCGAGGTCTGCCAACTGCTGCAGGACCGCGCGGACGTCGTCCAGCACCGCGGCGGCGGACGGCGAGGAGCGGGCGGCCATGCGCGGGCCGACCAGGCCGAGCCGGTCGGCCACCCGCTCGGCCTGGCGGATCAGAGCGTCGCAGGCCTGCTCAGCCGCGTCGCTCACGGGCCGCCGCCACCAGGGCCTCGAAGAGCGAGGCATCGACGCCGACCTCGGGATGCCACTGCACGCCGAGGCAGAACGGCAGCTCCGGGTCCTCTACCGCCTCGACCAGGCCGTCGGGGGCCCAGGCCGAGGCGGTGAGCCCCTGCCCGAGGACGTCCACGCCCTGGTGGTGATAGGCGGGCACACCCTCCACCGCGGTGCGGCCCAAGGCCTTCGCCAGCCGGCTGCCGTCGGCCACCGTGATCGGATGGGTGCCGTAGACGCCGGGGCCCGGAGAGCCGTCGTGGGCGCCCAGCACGTCGGGCAGGTGCTGGTGCAGGGTGCCGCCCCGGGCCACGTTGAGCAGCTGCATGCCGCGACAGATCGCCAGCACGGGCTGCCCGGCGGCCATCGCGGCGGAGAGCAGGTCGAGCTCGGCGGCGTCACGCAGCGGTTGGGCCGGCTGGGTGTTGGGGCCCGGCTGCTGCCCGTAGCGGGTCGGCTCGACGTCCGGTCCGCCGGCGAGCAGCAACCCGTCGAGGTGCTCCTGCACCCCGGCGATCAGGCCCGGCAACGGCGGCAGCAGCACCGGGAGGCCCCCGGCCGCTGCGACCGCGTCGACGTAGGCCCGGGGCAGCAGAACCGCGTCGGCATGCCACACACCCCACCGGGCGGGCACCGCATAGGCGCTCAGCCCGATGACGGGCGGCACGTCAGAGCGGCGTGACATAAGCACCCGTGATGCCGCCGTCCACCAGGAAGTTGCTCGCCGTGATGAAGCTGGCGTCGTCGCTGGCAAGGAAGGCCACCGCGGCGGCCATCTCCTCGGGCCGGCCGAACCGGCCCATCGGCACGTGCACCAGCCGGCGCTGGGCCCGCTCCTCGTCCTTGGCGAACAGCTCCATCAGCAGCGGGGTCGCCACCGGGCCGGGTGAGAGCGCGTTGACCCGCACCCCTTCCCGGGCGAACTGCACGCCGAGCTCGCGGGTCATCGCCAGCACACCGCCCTTGCTCGCGGTGTAGCTGATCTGCGAGGTCGCCGCAGCCAACGTCGCCACGAACGAGGCGGTGTTGATGATCGAGCCCTTCCCGCGCCTCAGCATGTGCGGCAGAACCGCCTTGCAGCCCAGGTAGACCGAGGTCAGGTTGACCTCCTGCACCCGGCGCCAGGCGTCGATCCCGGTGGTCAGGATCGAGTCGTCGTCCGGGGGTGAGATGCCGGCGTTGTGGAAGGCGACGTCGACCTGCCCATAGGTCTCCACGGTGAGCGCGTACATCCGCTCGTTGTCCTCCTGGCTGGTCACGTCGACCTGCACGAACAGGCCACCCAGCTCCGTGGCGAGCGCCTCCCCGGCCTCGGCGTTGACGTCGGCGATGACCACCGCGGCGCCCTCGGCGGCGAGCCGGCGCGCGGTGGCGGCACCGATGCCGCTCGCGCCACCGGTGATCACGGCGACGCGGTCTTCGAAGCGGTTCACGAGACTCCTTCTCCTACAAGGGTTTCAGCTGATTCAGCTCAGTCGGTGGCGATGAAGACGTTCTTCACCTCGGTGAACGAGGCCAGCGCATCAGGACCCAACTCGCGGCCCAGGCCGGAGCGCTTGAAGCCGCCGAACGGCGTCGCGTAGCGCACCGAGGAGTGCGAGTTCACCGACAGGTTGCCGGCCTCCACTCCACGGGCCACCCGAAGCGCCCGGCCGACGTCGCGGGTCCAGATCGAGCCGGACAGGCCGTACTCGGTGTCGTTGGCCATCGCGATCGCCTCGGTCTCGTCGGCGAACGGCATCACCGCCACCACGGGCCCGAACACCTCCTCGCGCCAGACCCGGTCGTCCGCCGTCCGGGGCAGGACCACCGTCGCCGGGTACCAGAACCCCGCCCCGGACGGCGCCTCGCCGCGGAACGCGACGTCCACCGGCTCGGCGGCGTCCTCGACGAAGGAGCGGACCGAGGTGCGCTGGCCGGCGGAGATCAGCGGACCCATCTCGGCGCCGTCCTCGCCCGGCGCGGTCACCTTCACACCCTTGACCGCCGGCTCGAGCAGCTCCAGGAAGCGGTCGAACACGCTTCGCTCGACCAGGATCCGCGAGCGGGCGCAGCAGTCCTGCCCCGCGTTGTCGAACACCCCGTACGGCGCGGTGGCGGCGGCCTTCTCCAGATCGCTGTCGGCGAACACGATGTTGGCGCTCTTGCCGCCGAGCTCCAGGGTGAGTCGCTTGACCTGCGACGCGGCCTGGGCGGCGACCCGGGTGCCGACCTCGGTGGAGCCGGTGAACACGATCTTGCGGACCAGCGGGTTGTCCACGAACCGCTGCCCGACCACGCTGCCCTTGCCGGGGAGCACCTGGAACACCTCGGGTGGGATGCCCGCTTCCAGGGCGAGCTCGCCGAGGCGGATCGCGGTGAGCGGGGTGAGCTCGGCGGGCTTGAGCACCACGGTGCAGCCCGCCGCCAGTGCCGGCGCGAACCCCCAGCCGGCGATCGGCATCGGGAAGTTCCAGGGGACGATCACCCCGACCACGCCGACCGGCTCGGCGAAGGTGACGTCGAGACCGCCGGCCACCGGGATCTGGCGGCCGAACAACCGCTCGGGCGCGCCCGAGTAGTAGGTCAGGACGTCGCGGACGTTGCCCGCCTCCCAGCGGGCGTTGCCGATCGTGTGCCCGGCGCCGCGCACCTCGAGCTGCGCGAGCTCCTCGAGTGCCCCGTCCACCGCCTCGGCGAAGCGGCGCAGCAGCCGGGCCCGGTCCCCCGGAGCCACGGCCCGCCAGGCCGGCAGCGCAGCGTGCGCCCGCGCGATCGCGGCGTCGGTCGCCTCGGCGTCGAGCTGCTCGATCGTTGTCACGACCTGCTCGGTGGACGGGTCGATCACCTGGTACGTACTCATCGCGAAATGTCTTCTCCTCGTAGGGCCTTCTCACCCCGGGGTGGGTTCAGAACCGTTCGAAGCAGCGCACGAGCTCCCAGTCGGTCACGGCCGACTCGAAGGCGGCCAGCTCGACGTCCGCAGCGTTGACGTAGTGGTCGACCACGTCGTCCCCGAAGGCGTTGCGGGCCAGCACGGAGGTGGCGAACAGGTCTCGGGCCTCGCGCAGGGTCGTCGGCACCCGGGGCCGCTCAGCGGTGTAGGCGTTGCCTTCCAGGGCAGGCTCCAGCGGCAGCTCGACCTCGATCCCCCACAGGCCGCCGGCCAGCATGCCCGCGACGGCCAGGTAGGGGTTGACGTCGCCGCCGGGCACCCGGTTCTCCATCCGCAGCGCCGGGCCCTTGCCCACCACCCGGACCGAGCAGGTGCGGTTGTCCTCGCCCCAGGCGACCGCGGTCGGGGCGAACGATCCGGGCTGGAACCGCTTGTAGGAGTTGATGTTCGGTGCGTAGAGCAGGGTGAACTCACGCATCGTGGAGAGCACCCCGGCGACGAAGGAGTTGAAGATCGCGCTGCGCCCACCCGCCGACGGCGAGCCGTCGGCCTCGCGGGCGAACACCAACTCGCCGCCGAGCCCGCGCAGGCTCAGGTGGATGTGGCAGGAGTTGCCCTCGCGCTCGTTGAACTTCGCCATGAAGGTGAGCGACTTGTGGTGCCCGGCGGCGATCTCCTTGGCCGCGGTCTTGTAGACCACGTGCTGGTCGGCCGTGGTGATCACGTCGGCGAACTTGAACGCGATCTCGTGCTGTCCGGGGTTGCACTCCCCCTTGGCCGACTCGACGATCAGCCCGGCCCGGTCCATGTGGTTGCGGATATCGCGCAGCAGTGGCTCGACCTTGGTGCCGCCCATGATCGAGTAGTCGACGTTGTACCGGTTGGACGGGGTGAGGTTGTGGTAACCACTGTCCCAGGCCTGCTCGTAGGTGTCGTCGAAGACGATGAACTCGAGCTCGGTGCCGGCGTAGGCCACGAAGCCCATGTCGGCGGCCCGGTCGGCCTGGGCCATCAGGATCTGCCGCGGCGACTGGCGCACCGGCTTGCCGTCGAGCCAGAGCACGTCGCACTGCACCATCGCCGTGGCGGGCAGCCATGAGGCGGGCCGCAGGGTGGACAGGTCGGGGCGCAGCACGAAGTCGCCGTACCCCTTCTCCCACGAGGACATCTCGTAGCCGTCGACGGTGTTCATGTCGATGTCCACCGCGAGCAGGTAGTTGCAGCCCTCGGTGCCGTGGGCCAGCACCTCGTCGACGAAGAAGCGGCCGTGGATCCGCTTGCCCTGCAGCCGGCCCTGCACATCGGTGAACACGACCAGCACTGTGTCGACATGCCCGGACGCGACGGCGTCCTTCAGCTTGTCCAGGGACATCGGTGCGGAGTCTGCGGTCATTGCTGGCTCCCTCAGTGTCGTGCCTGCACTCGTGCCGACCCCGATGGCACGTGCGGACGCACGCGGGTGGCCAGCGCCATGCTCCACCATGAGTGCCCGCGCCGTCATGCGATCCACCGGGTCACCCGACGAGTTCTCGCCCCGCCACCCGGTACGAATGATGAGTTCTCGGGCACCACACCCGCGGGTCGCCACGAGATCTCACCCCTCGACGGTGGCGACGGTGGCTAGGGCTGGGGCTGGGCTGGTCTCAGGCGACCAGTTGGCGGACGGCGGCACGCTGGCCCTCGCGCCGGCGCACCGAGGCCCAGAGCGCCGGGCCGAGCGCGACGGTGAGGAACACGATCACCCCGAGCGGCAGGATCGGCACATTGAGCAGTTTGAGCCCTGAGGCCAGCAGCACGATCGCCAGAGCCCGCCGGATCAGCCAGCCCGGGGCTCGGGAGGACAGCTGCGCACCGAAGTACACCCCGGGGATGGACCCGAGTAGGAGCGAGGCGGTCAGGTCGAGCTTGAAGTCGCCGAACAGCACGTGACCCAGCGCGGCGCTGGCCACCAGGGGCACCGCCTGCACCAGGTCGGTGCCGACCAGCCGGTTGGCGGTCAGCGACGGGTACAGCGCGATCAGCGCGATGATGATCAGTGATCCGGACCCGACCGAAGTCATCCCGACGATCAGGCCACCGGCGGCGCCGATCAGCATCGTGGGCACCGGCCGGACCACGAGCGGCCCCTCGGGCGGAGCCTCGACGGCCTCGCCCCGGGCCTGAGCCGCCTCGCGGTGCACCCGGGCAACCATCGTCATGAACGCCTTGTAGACCATGGCCGAGGCAGCCACCAGCAGGGCGATGCCGAGTGAGGTCTTGACCACCGCCTGCACGTCGGCCGAGTCGCCCAGGCTGCGCAGCACCAGCACCCCGCAGAACGCGCTGGGCACCGAGCCGACCATCAGCCAGCGCACCAGCCCCCAGTGGATCGTGCCGCGGCGCATGTGCACCCAGCTACCCACCGGCTTCATCACCGCGGCGGCGACCAGGTCGCTGGAGACGGCGGCGAGCGGGGTGATGCCGAAGAACAGGACCAGCACCGGCGTCATCAGGGCGCCACCGCCCATCCCGGTCAGTCCGACGACGAATCCGACGATCAGCCCGGCCAGCACTACCGCGATGTCCACGCCTCGCCCCTCTTCAGCCGTGCCCGTATGGCGCCCGCAGCGGCGCTACTGGGCCTCATCGACCAGGTAGCCGCGCTCCTGAAGCAGGCCCCACACCCGCGCCACGCCGTCCTCGATCGGGATCTCGGTGGTGTCCACCACCAGGTCGGCGTCCGTCGGTGCCTCGTAGGGCGAGCTGATCCCGGTGAACTCGGGGATCTCGCCGCGCCGGGCCTTGGCGTACAGGCCCTTGCGGTCACGGCGCTCGCACTCGGCCAGCGGGGTCGCCACGTGCACCAGCACCAGGTCGCCCCCGGCCCGGTGCACCATCTCGCGCACCTGGGCCCTCACCGCCGCGAAGGGGGCGATCGGCGCGCAGATCGCCGTCCCGCCGTGCCGGGCGACCTCGGTGGCGACGTAGCCGATCCGGGCGATGTTCGCGTCCCGGTCGGCGGCCGAGAAGCCCAGGCCGGCGGACAGCACGCGGCGCACCTCGTCCCCGTCGAGAAGGGTGAGGCTGCGCCGGCCGTCTTCGAGCAGGCGGTCGGCGAGGGCCTTGGCCACCGTCGACTTGCCCGACCCGGACAGGCCCGTGAAGAACACCACCAGCCCGCGGTGCGCGGCCGGGCGGACGGCGCGGGCCAACTCCCGGGCGAACGCCGGGTGCGGCTCCTCGGCCGCAGGCAGCAGCTCGGCGACCCGGTCGGCTCCGTAGGCGCGGGCGATCTCGGGCACCAGATCGTCGTAGCCGGCAGGCAGGGCCAATGGCACGACAGTCCCGCCGAGTTCACCGGCCAGCGCCCTGACCGCCCGCCAGAGCGCCTCCGGTGCCAGCGCACCGTCCTGGGGGCCCGGCCGGTCGGCGCCGACCAGAGGCAGCCACAGCAGCCGGACGCCGAGCGCAGCCTCCTTGCCCAGTTGCTCGACCTGCCCGACGCTCAGCGCCCCGGCCACCGCCACCGCGACCACCTCACCGGAGCCGCGCACCTGCGCCCCGCGTACCTGCGCCGGCGTCCGCCGATGCCCCCTCAGCGGTGCATGCGCAAAAGCCCGCAACCCGGTGACCACCCCTCCCTCACCCACCGCCGCCACGGAGGTTCCCTCCGCATCCTCCAGCACCCATCCACCCCGCCGAACCTCCTCATGCTCCGCGTGGGTACATATGACATCTCTGTCAGCGGCGTCGGCATGCACCCCTGCGGAGCATGAGCAGGGTGGGGGGGCGGGCAGGGCGGGGAGGGCGGCATCAGCCGCGAGCTCGGCCAGTTCGAGGACGGCGAGTGGGGGGTGCCAGGTTGGCCAGTTGCCGTGCTCGGCAGCCGGGCGTGCTGGCGCCTCCGGTTCAGACATGGGCGGAATGGTGTCACAAAGCGCGACCGCGCCGCCCTCCAGGTGAACCAGGAGGGCGGCGCGGTCGTCGGCTCAGCCGGCTACCGGCCCCAGGTCAGTCGCCACCCCGCAGGATGGACAGCAGACGCAGGATCTCCAGGTAGAGCCAGACCAGGGTGACCACGAGGCCGAAGGCGGCGGTCCAGGCGTAGATCTTCGGGATGCCGTTGCGGATGCCCTGCTCGACGAAGTCGAAGTCGAGCACCAGGAAGAACGAGGCCAGCAGAACGCCGAAGACACTCAGCGCGATCGGCAGCAGGCCGCCGCCGCTGTAGACGCTGCTCCACCAGTTGAACATCACGCCGAGGAAGTGCACCAGGCCGAAGAGCATGTAGCCGACACCGGCGATCATCAGCGTCTTCTGGAACTTCGGCGAGTTGCGGATCACGCCGGTCTTGTACAGCGCGAGCATCGCGCCGAAGGCGCACAGAGTGCCCACGATGGCGTGCACGACGATGTCGCTGCCGCCGGTGGCCCAGACGTAGACCTTGCTGATGCCGCCGACGAAGACGCCCTCGATCAGGGCGTAGCCCAGCATCAGCGGCGGGCTGGGCCTCTTCCTGAACTGGGCGACCATCGCCACCACGAACCCGACCAGCCCGGCCCCGATGACGAGCATGAACTGCTCGGGCTTGACCAGCAGGTAGGTGGGTGCGGCGGTCAGCAGCAGCGCGCCGAACAGCATCGCGGTCCGCATGACGACGTCGTCCAGCGTCATCCGGTTGGTGTCCACCGAGGTGGCGGACGGCGCGTAGTACTGCTGCTCGAGCTCGGAGGCGGACGGCGTGCGGGTATCGAAGGTCGCATACCCGCCGCGCTGGAACCCCTCCGTGCGGCCGAAGACAGGGTTGCGGCTCTCCATCGGTCCCTCCAGGGATCGAACGTGGTTGGTAGTACTTACCGTAATGCCGGGTGCCGACATTTAGTTCCTCGACATCTACCCCGTCACCCGGCGCAGCACGAGGTCGTCCACAGAGAGTGCCTTGGCGCCGACGTTCGCCGCGGCCCGGTTGATCGAGATGAAGGCCTGCCCGGCGGCGGTGACGGCGGTGTCGGTGTCCGTCGAGCGCCAGGTCGTGGGCTCGGGCTGACCCTCGGTCCAGATCCTGAACTGGATGCTGGAGGAGACCACCCGCAGCCGCAGCCACTGGGTGGCCGTGCTCACCGATTGGGCGCCGGTCACCGTGCGCAGCGTGCTCACCGTGCCGTTGACGTTCTTCTGCACGGTCGCCGTGGACGACGACGAGGTCAGCTGCACCCCGTACCCGTTGCGGGGCCGGTAGGTGTTCTGCCAGCCGCCCGACCCACGCAGGTACACGTTGAGGTAGGCACCCGGGGTGGCGGACGCCCAGCGGTAGGAGAGCAGCAGGTCCGCGTCCGCCTGCGCGGCCACATTCAGCTGCGCCCGGGTCGAGGCCCCGCTGACGTCGTCGATCGCCAGGCGTCCGGCCCCGCCGTGGACGGTCGCCGAGCCGTTGGCCGCCGTGGTGACCCACGGCGCGGACCACGCAGCCCCGTCGGTGGCGGTGAAGGTGTCGCCGAACAGTACCGACGCATCAGCGGCCGTCGTGGCCGTCACCGCGGCACTGGTCGGGCCGGCGTTGCCTGAGGCGTCCACGGCGTGCACGACGTAGGTGTAGGTCGTCGCCGGTGCCCGGTTCGGGTCGGTGACGCTGAGCCCGGGCACCGCCGGGCCGATCGCCACGCCGTCCCGGCTCACCATGTACCCGGCGACCGCCCGGTCGTCGGTAGCCGCCGCCCAGGACAGGCTCACCGTGCTCGCGGTGGTCCCGGTCACGCTCAGCCCAGTGACCGCCGAGGGGACCACGGCGTCCGCCGGCACGGCGACCTCCACCGGAGCCGAGGTTCCGGTGTTGCCCTCGGCGTCCCGGGCCCGAGCGGTCAGGGTGTGGGCGCCCACCGACGTCGCGGTCCAGGGGAACATGTAGGGGGCCTGCGTCGAGGTGGCGACCACCGCGCCGTCCACCAGCAGGTCGACCGCGGCGACCGCCACGTCGTCCCCGGCCTCGACCGTCACCGGGACCTGGCCCCAGACCTGGGCGCCGGTGGACGGCGAGGTGACGGTTGCGGTCGGGGCGATGGTGTCGGGTGCGGTGACCAGGGTCATCGGGGTGGACGCCGAACGGTTGCCGGTGGCGTCGACGGCGCGCACCCAGTAGCGGACCGGAAGCACCGGCTCGGGGTCGGTCCAGCTGCGAGCGGTGGTGGTGGCGACCACCCGGTCCCCGCGCATCACCTCGTAGCGCACCGCCGAGGCGTCACCGGCGGCGCCCCAGGCCAGCTGGACGGCGTTGCCCTGCCGGGTGGCGGTCAGCGCGGCGGGGGTGGTCGGGGCGGTGGTGTCGCGCGGGCAGACCTTGCCGAAGCCGCCGAGCCACTGGTACTCGGTGCCCTTCCACGAACCGCGCACCATGTCGCCGCCGAACCAGAGGCAGCCGTTGGGGTCCTTGCGAAGGGCCCACGGGCCCATGTCGTTACGGCCGTTCAGCCCGGAGATCAGGAAGTTGGGAAGGTAGGCACCGGTCTGGGCGTCCCAGGCGCCGATGAACCGGATGTTGTTCACGTCCGCCGCGGACGGGATCGGTGAACTCCAGTTCGTGGTCTCGGAGTAGTCGTAGTGCAGGCAGTGGCAAGAGGCGTAGACCACACCATCGATCACCGCGAGCGCCTGGAAGTCGCCGCCGTTGCGGGTGATGTTGGCGTTGCGGGCGGCGTACATGTCCCGCGAGTAGCGGGTCAGGATGTGCTCCGACCCGCCCTGCCAGACGTCGTCGCCGACCTCGAGGATCGTCTGCTGGTAGGTCTTGGTGCCCGAGCCGACCGACGGGATCCAGGGGGCGAGACCGGCCACCAGTGGCGCGCCGGCGGCGGTCGAGATGGTCGCCTGCTTGGGCGAGGGAGTGAAGTTGGCGTTCGCGAACTGCCCCACGAAGTAAACCCGGTCGCCCTGGTCGCTGGCGTCGAGCTCGTAGACGCCGCCGTCGAAATGCGGCTTCCAGCCCGGGTCGGGGGCGCCGGTGGCCACCGACACCCGCGAGCCGCCGCTCAGGGTAACCGTCGCCCCCAGCGGGGAACCGCCGGCGATCTGGGTGAAGCGCCCGCCGACGTAGATCCAGTTGCCCTGCACGTCGAGGCCGCGCACGATCGGCGCGCCGGTGCTCGGATAGGCCACCGGGGCCCGCCAGCCGGCCACCAGCTGCCCGGTCAGCGGGTCGATTGCGGCCAGCGCACTGGTGTTCGCCGCGCCGTTGACGCTGGTGAACTGCCCGCCGACGATCAGCGTGCCGTCCGGTGTCGCGGTCAGGGCCCAGACCATGCCGTTGAGCACCGGCCGGAAGCTCGGGATCCACTCGCCGGTGGCCAGGTCGAAGGCCGCAAGATAGGGCTGTTCGACCTTCTCGGACGGCGCGGGGTTGGCTCCCTTCTGTACATACTGGAATTTCCCGCCCACAAAGGCACGATTACCGATGAATGCGATGTCCTCGACTTCCATGTTCAGCTCGCCGACCCCTCCCCCGACGACGCCGGAAACACCCCAGGAGAGATCCTCCGTGGTGTTCTTCATCAACGCGCGAACGGTGCTGGCCGCGGTTCCTTCGGCCGGAATTACCGGATATGCCGGAGTGGTCACCCGGGGACGGATGAAGACCTGACTGAACGGCAGGGCCATGTTCTCGGTCGAGTACTCCCACAGATAGCTGGTCGCGTTGTTGAACCCGCTGATCTGGTTCCCGTAGCCGAAGCCGCGCTGATAACTCCGGGCCGCGACATCGGTGGTGCTCATCCGCAGGTAGCCCTGGTTGGTGCCCGAGGCCCAGCTCTGGGTGCTCACCGCCGGGTAGCCGGCGCCGTCGGCCGTCACCGACGACAGCCGGATCCCGCCACCGAAGGACCAGGTCCAGTGATCGCGGGAGGCGAGCGCGAGCCGCAGCTCCTGCCAGGAGGTTCCGGCCGTGTCCTTGGCCCGGACCACGCGCACGCCCTCGGTCAGGCTGTCCAGGCGCGCGGAGCCCATCAATGCGTCGATGGTCTCGGCCGGCAACGTCGCCGGGGTGAAAGCCGCTGTGCCGGAGGGAGTTCCCCAAATGTCGCCGGGCTGGCCCTGCCCGTTGTGCGCCCAGTTCCACCCCTCGCGGCCGCGGCCCACCAGCACCCATCCGCCGCCGTCGGTGGTCATGTCGCAGTAGAACTGCTGCGGGGCGATCAAGGCCGGGGTCTGCAGCCAGTACACGCCGGAGGGCACGCCGGGAGTGGACTGCACGATCTCCCAGCAGGACGCCGCGGCGCGGGCCGAGGTCGATCCGTCCCGGACCGCCGGCTCGGCGGCCGAGGCCGAGGACACCTGCCCCAGAGTGAGCGCAGTGGCGATGAGCCCCGCGCTGCCTACCGCTGCCACAGCCCGCGTGAACCGCATGTGGTCGTTACCAGCCCTTCGCCTCGTCCGCAGGAACAACCCATTCGGCCGGACTCCGAAGGTGTGCCGGCACAACTCAAAGTAACGACGATTCAGCGGCGCGCGAAGATGTGGAGCACGGAATTCGCCCACTCGGATCAACCCCTGGTGACGGTCGGCTGAACGCCCACGAAATGCACTCACCCTGCGTGCACCGCGCAGACTCCACGGGCACATGTGTGCCACGCTTATCGCATCAACTCACCCGTTTTCTCCCCCTCGAGGAACCGAAAACACGTGCCGAGTAGACCTCTGCCCGAGAAGTTCCCGTCCGGCTCGATCTCGCTCGTCCTGGCCTCGGCGCTGCTGATGGCCGGCCTCAGCGCCTGCTCGGAGGATCCGGTGAACAGCGGGGCCTCCCCCTCCTCCGCCGGCGGCGCGACGGTGGTGGGCGGAGGGCCCGGCAGCACCGCTCCGGCCACCGGCACCGTCGTGCCGTCAAGGACGCCGGCATCGGCGTCGGAGAGCGGCAACGGGGCCGGCACGCCGCGGCACCGCCCGACCCCGACCCCAGGGGACGAGGGGATCCGTTCGATGCTGGACGCGTTCGACGCCATGGACTCCCACGGCCCCTACCGGATCACCACGGTCGCCGGTGGAGCGCGGGCCTTCCTGGACGTCGTCCCACCCGCCAGCGCGCACTACTACGTCACACCGGGCACGACCGTGGGCGAGGAGATCGAGATCGACGGGGCGGTGTGGATCCGAGGGGCCGACGGACGCTGGACGCCGACCGACGGGATGACCCAGACGGCGCCCCGACTCACCGTGACCGACCTTGCCCAGGCCCGCCAGTCGGGTCAGGGCGCCGTCGGCGGGCGCGCGTATCGCACCTACGCCCTCACCGGCACCTGGCACGACGAGGCGCTGCAGGGCACCGCCGAGGTCTGGGCCGACAAACCCCAACTGCGACGGCTGCGGCTGACCACCGCCGCGGGCAGCACCGAGTACACCTTCGACTACTCCGCCCGCCCCACCATCAACCCGCCCACCCCCTGACCGATCTCGCACCCGCCTCATGATCGCCGCGGTCGGGCACGCGCAACGGGCGCCGGGGCCCAGGTGGGGTACCCCCGGCGGGACTCGAACCCGCACTGGAGCGCTTTTAAGGCGCCTGCCTCTGCCATTGGGCTACGGGGGCGTACTGACTTCAGGGTAGTGACGTCACGGGCCCGGGCGGGCGGCAGCGGCCAGCGCGGCGTCCAGCATGAGTTCGGTCAGCCGCCCGGTGAAGGTGTTCTGCTGGCTGACATGGAAGCTGCCGACCAAGCGCACCGGGCCCGCCCCGGGCCGCTCCAGCAGCACCTCGGCGCCGTGTCCGAACCGGGGGCGGGGCACCGGCACCGCCCACCCGAGCCGCCCCGCGCAGGCCAGCGTGGCCTGCCAGGCGAAGGCCCCGAGCGCGAGGACGGCGCGCAGCGTGGGCTCGAGCAACGCCACCTCCCGGTCGAGCCATGGTGCACACGCGTCGCGCTCGGCCGGCGTCGGGGCGTTGCCGGGCGGTGCACAGCGCACCGCCGCCGCGATCCGGGCGCCGACCAGGTGCTGCCCGTCTGCGGCATGCAGGCTGTGCGGGTGCGCGGCCAACCCGGCGCGATGCAGCGCGGCGAAGATCCAGTCGCCGGACCGGTCCCCGGTGAACACCCGTCCGGTGCGGTTGCCTCCGTGGGCCGCCGGCGCAAGGCCCACCACCAGCAGCCAGGCCGCCGGGTCGCCCCAGCCCGGCACGCCCCGGCCCCAGTACGGCTCGGCGGCGAAGGCCCGGCGCTTGCCGATCGCCACCTCCTCGCGCCAGGCGACCAGCCGCGGGCAGGCCCGACACACGCTGACCGCGGCGTCCACGGCCCCGAGATCAGCTGCGGACGACGCGAGCCGGCGCACGTCGGCCGCCCCGGTCGCCACCGGGGTCGCCACCGTGGCCGGATCCCCCGGCCAGCCGGATCCGGCCGGCACCGGGGAGGCGAACACGCCACCCGTCCAAGGGTGAGGAAACCCTTGTGGCGCCTTCACTCCGGCGTCAGCGCAGCCGCTCGCCCAAGAAGGCGAGGGTCCGCTCCAGCGCGGTGGCCGCGGCGTCCGCGTCGTACACCTCGGGCCGGTCGTCGTTGACGAAGGCATGCTCGGTGCCGGGGTAGTCGTACACCGTCACCTGCCCGTCGGCCGCCTCGATCGCGGCCACGGCCGCCTGGATCCCCGGCGCCGCGGAGGTGCCGTCGGCCTGCGAGCAGTGGATCATCGCCGCCTTGCCGGCATAACTCGGCCAGCGCGGGTTCATCCGCTCCCAGGGCACCGCCGGGTAGAACCCGACCGTGGCCATGATCGGCGCGGCGACCGTGGCGCTCCACAGGGCGAGCGAGCCGCCCATGCAGAATCCGACCGCCCCGATCCCCGTGCCCGACACCGACTCCAGGTCCGTGAGGTAGGTCGCGGCGCCGGCGATGTCCTTCGCCGCCTGGTCCATGGCCAGCCCCATCAGCAGGCGCATGGCCTCGTCCGGCTCGTCGGTGGCGACGCCGTGATAGAGGTCGGGCGCCAGCGCGACGTACCCGGCCTCGGCGAACCGGTCGGCCACCGCCTTGATGTGGCCGACCAGCCCCCACCACTCCTGGATCACGATCACGCCCGGCCCGGACCCACCCGCCGGCACGGCCAGATACCCCTGCGCCAGCCCCCCGTTGCTGGGAAAGGACACCATCCCGCTCATGGTGGCCCACCCTCCCACACCCGGTCAGATGTGGTCAGCGCGCGGACGGGGCCACCGAGGCGGACGGCGCACCGCTCGTTGCGGACGACGCGCTCGGCGCCACCGACGCGTTCGGCACCGTCGAGGGACTCGGCAGAGCCGCCGAGCCGACTGGCGACGGCGCTGCGGACGGCGTGACCGACGGCGTTTGAGCGGTGCTCGGGCCGACGAGGGCGGGCACCAGGTGTTGCGGCGGCACCGGGATCAACGGCTGACTCACTGGGGACCCGACCATCTGGCCGTTGTCGGACCACAGGCCGCGCCACTCGAGCTGCTGCTGGCGCAGCGGGAAGACGTTCCACACCGGGCGGCCCTGGTCGGTGACCATCGGCACCTGCGCGGTGCCGGTCACCGGCGGCATACCTTCGGAGTAGTAGCTGGTATCACCGTTCCACAGCGGCGTGCGGGCGGACTCCCCGACGGCGAGTGGCGCGCCGTTCTCGTCGAACAGCTGCACATCGGTCAGCGGGCGGCCCTGCGCGTCGTAGACGATGATGTTGCGCACCTCCCGCCCGTCCAGCCAGATGCCTTGCGCGGGAGGCACGTCCACCGCCCCGTAGACGGCATTGGGGGTCATCACCCGGTTGATCACGTTCGGCACAGCGATCACCGCGATCACATTCAGAAGCAGCACCGCCGCGCGCAGCCAACCGTTGCGCTCGGCGAGCCCGCGGCGCCCGACCTGCACGCTGGCCACCACCAGGGCGATCATCAGCAGCAACCAGCCTGCGGTGACCCCGCCCCCGCCGGCTACCAGCACCGCGAGCGCGCCGGCCCGGGCCACCCACCAGGCCGGACGAACGACGACGAAGAAGTCGCGCATCGGCGGCCACCAGCGCTGCCGCCCCAGCCAGGCCAGACGCCGCTCCCGCACGTCGCGCAGCCGCTCCCCGACCCCGGCCACCCCGCGCCGTCCCCCTCGTTCGGCGCGGGGTGGCAGCCCCGCCGCAGACCGCAACTCCGCCGCGTAGTCCTGAGCCGACCCGAACCGCTCGATCCCGGCGCCCGAGGCACCGTCGGCGAGCGCGTCGTCCAGATCGGCCTCGAGCCCACCGGTGAGCTCGTCGATCTCCTCGGCCCCGAGGTCGTCGAGCGCTCGGCGCACCGCGGCAACGAAGGCCACCACTTCTGGGCTGGTCACGGAGGCGCTCATCACACGTTCTCCCTCGTCAAGGTACTGGTGCCGGTCGTCGCCGGGACCCGGACCGGCAGCGCAGTGGTGGGGCGGTAGTCATGCCCGGCCGTGGCCAGCAGGCCGCCCATGGTGTCGGCGAAGTCGGCCCAGGTGCGCGACTGTTCGGCGAGCAGCGTGCGGCCGTGGGCGTTGATCCCGTAGTACTTGCGGTGCGGGCCCTCGTCGGAGGGGACGACGTAGGAGGTCAGGGCGCCGGCGCTGTACAGCCGGCGCAGTGTGCCGTAGACCGAGGCGTCACCGACGTCGTCCAGCCCGGCCGACCGGAGCCGGCGCAGCACGTCGTAGCCGTAGCCGTCCTCGTGCGAGACCACGGCAAGCACCGCGAGATCGAGCACCCCCTTGAGCAACTGCGTCGTGTCCACGCCTCCACCTCCGGTGTCGTTGGCTGATGCGAGAGCCACGCTACTACATAATGCGCACTACTGCGCCAACGCGAAGAACATCGGCGGTCCGCGTGTCGGCGGCGGGGGCAGCGGGTCAGTGGGTCGAAGCCCGCCGGGTCAGCGCTTCAGGGAGGCCGTGACGTAGCCGAGCCCGGTCGCCTCAGCCTCGGAGGTGATCAGCTGGTAGACGAGCCCCCTGTCGTACCACACGAGAATCGTCGAGTCCTTGCGCAGCGCCACGGTCACCGACGCCCCGGACACCCGGCGGGTGCGCACCGTGAAGCCCTGGCCGCTCATGCCCTTGACCAGCCCGGCGACCAGCGACCCCTCCAGCTCACGGTCACCGACGTGTGCGGGGTCGAGCGTCCGCGCGGCGACGGAGCCGATGCTCACCGTGTCGCGCACGACTGAGCGCACCGTCGGGGAGCTCAGCGGGGGCGCCACCGGCTCCGCAGCGAAGGCACGGGCCACGGCCTTGGGAGCGGCCGCGTAGGTGTACCCGGGAACCACCGGCAGCGTCGGCGCCTTGAGCACGACGCTGCCGGACGGCGTGACACCCGGCGTCGCAACCGTCGGCGCGGGCGAGACCGACTCGGACGCCGCCCCGGCGGCCAAGACCGACGGGTCGGACGACGCGGGGGCCGGCGATGTCGTGGTGGCGGCCGGGGAGCCGGTGGCGATCGCCGCGTTCTCGGCGATGGGGACCGCTCCACCGGACGAACACCCGGCCAGCAGCACCAGAACGACGACGGCGAGCGGTGACCTCGCACGAGGCGACACGGATACCTCCGGGAGCGACGACAGCCATGCGGTCATGCGATCGACCACGCGATGCCGTCCAGGATGTCGTGTTCGCTGGTCGTGACGTCGGCGATCCCGGCGGCCTCACCCACCCGCTGCACCACACAGCGCCAGACCAGTGCACCGGCGCCGATCACATCGACCCGACCCGGGTGCAGATACGGCAGGGCCGCCCGCCGGCCACGGCTCATGGCGATCAGGTCGTCGCAGGCGCCGAGGACCTGCTCCACACTCAGCACGGCGCCATGGATCTGGGCGGCGTCGTAGGCCGAGAGCCGCAGCGCGTGCGCCGTCACGGTGGTCACCGTGCCGGCCAGACCGACCAGGGCGCGGGTGCGCTCGATCGGCACCACGCTGGCGACGTCGTCCAGCGCCGCCTCGATGTCACGGCGGGCTGCCGCCACCCCGGCCGGGTCGTCACCGTGGCGTTCGAGCAGGCGCACGCACCCGATGTCGACCGATCGGGCGGCCAGCACCGCGCCGCCGGCCACACCCAGCACTGCCTCGGTGGAGCCTCCGCCGATGTCGACCACCAGCACCTCGCCGGGCGGCACCGTGGTCAGACCGCGGGTGGCGCCGAGGAATGACAGGTGGGCCTCCTCCTCGCCGGTGATCACCTCCGGTGAGACGCCGAGCCGTTCGTGGACGCCGTCGACGAACGCGTCCCGGTCGGCGGCGTCCCGGCTGGCCGAGGTGGCCACGAACCGCACCGCCCCGACCTGCTGCGCGGCGCAGGCCTCGGCGTACTCGGCGGTGACGTCGAGCGTGCGCTGCAGCGCCTCGGGGTGGAAGCGCCCGGTGCGATCCACTCCCTGACCGAGCCTGACGATCTCCATCCGGCGCTGGACATCGACCAGAGTGCCTGCTGCGGAATCGATCTCGGCGATCAGCAGGCGCAACGAGTTGGTACCGCAGTCGATCGCGGCGACCCGGCTCACGCGTCACCCCGCTCGTCGGCCTCGGACTCGGGGTCTGCATCGGCGTCGAGCACGACGCACGCGCCCCGCCGCTCCCAGCCGGCCACGGCGGTCAAGGTCTCGTCGCCGAGCGGATTCACTCCCGGCCCGGCCGCCAGGGCGTGGGCGAGCAGCACGTGCAGGCACTTGACCCGATCGGGCATCCCACCGGCCGAGACCCCCTCGATCTCGGGCACCGCGCCCAGCTCGGCACGCCGGCGCAGGTAGTCCTCGTGCGCGGCACGGTAGCGGGCGGCCAGCCCTGCCTCCTCGGCCAGTCGCCGGGACATCTCCCGCATGGTTCCGCCGGCCTCGAGCGTGCCGACCGCGGAGGCGGCCCGGGGGCAGGTCAGGTAGTACGACGTCGGGAACGGCGTGCCGTCGTCCAGCCGGGGGACGGTGCGCACCACGTCGGGCAGACCGCATCCGCACCGATGGGCCACCTCGACCACGCCGCGCGGCACCCGGCCGAGCTGAGCACGCACGGCGGCCAGGTCGCGGGCGTCCACCGGGCGATCGGTCGAGCCAGTCACAGTCGGGCAGCGTACGTGAGGTTCAGGGCTTCTCGCGCAGTTGCGTGGTCGGATCCCCGGCCGCCTCGACCGACCCCCACAGCGTCGAGTACCACGGACGGGCGGCGTCCTGACGGGGCACAGCCACCGCGGCCTCGCGAGGATCGGCGGAGACGTCGGCAGCTCCGTCGTCGAGCAGTCCGTAAGCGATCTCCCCCGGCTTGACGTACTTCAGCCGCTCACGGGCCTGGGCCTCGACGTAGGCCGGGTCGTCCCAGCGCGCACGCTCTGCGGTCAGCCGGGCCACGTCGTTCTGCAGCGTGATCACGTCCTGCTCGGCGGCGGCGATCTGCGAGCGCTGGGACACCCACGGCCGCACGTACGGGGCGATCAGCAGGGTGAGCACCACGAGCACCCCGGCCAGGGCGGTCACCGGGCGGATCACCGGAGGCCTACCACGCCCGACCCGCGGCGTGCGTGCCGTACGACCGGGCCCGGCGCTGGACCGGGTCGCACCTGGCCGGGAGGCCGGCCGGCCCGGAGCCCGGCCGCCGCTGCCCGGGCGGGTGGCACCGGGCTTGGCGGTGGGCTTCGAGGTTGGTTTCGCCGCGGACTTCGCGGCCGGCTTGGCCGTGGACCGGGCGGCCGGGGTGCGCGCCGAGGTCGAGCCGGAAGGGGTCTGGGCCGCCTGGGCGGGAAGGCGCGGAGTGCGCTTGACCGCGGCGCGGGGGGCTGTCGGACGGCGCGTGGTCACCGTTCTCCCCCTCCGTACGGCAGTGCGACAAGACGTGTCGGCTTCGACCTTCGCATGCCGGACACCGTGATCCACGGCAGGTCGTGGTCAGCTCCGTTGCGTGTCGCAGGAGAGGCGGGTGTTACTGCTGTTACTCCAGAGATGTGAGTTACGCGCAATTTGGGGCGAATGACCCCGTTCTGTCAGCCGCCCCGTCGGAGCACTCGCCCAGGCAAGATCGCTGATTGTCATGAGCCTTCCCCCACCCAGTGGGTGGGAACCCATGACATCAGCGATCATGACGACGTGCCCGGGGGCCGGACGACGCGCGAACGAGTCCGGCCCCACGGGGTTCATCGGGCCCCCAAGAAGGGTGCCTGGGAGGGGTTTCTCAGCGCGGGGTGTAGCGGGGGAAGGCCGAGGCTGCCGCGTAGACCGCGGCGTCGTCCAGCTCCTCCTCGATCCGTAGCAGCTGGTTGTACTTCGCCACCCGTTCGGACCGGGCCGGTGCACCCGTCTTGATCTGGCCGCAGTCGGTGGCCACGGCGAGGTCGGCGATGGTGGTGTCCTCGGTCTCGCCGCTGCGGTGGCTCATCATGCAGCTGTAGCCGCTGCGGTGGGCCAGGGACACGGCGTCCAGCGTCTCGGTCAGCGAACCGATCTGGTTCACCTTGACCAGCATCGAGTTGGCAGCACCGAGCTCGATGCCCTTGCGCAACCGCACCGGGTTGGTCACGAACAGGTCGTCGCCGACCAGTTGCACCCGCGAGCCGAGCGCCGAGGTGATCGCCACCCAGCCGTCCCAGTCGTCCTCGGACAGCGGGTCCTCGATCGAGACCAGCGGGAAGTCGTTGACCAGCGAGGTGTAGTACTCGGTCATCTCTGCAGCCGAGAGCTTCTTGCCCTCGAAGCTGTAGCTGCCGTCGGAGAAGAACTCGGTGGCGGCGACGTCGAGCGCGAGCGCCACGTCCTTGCCCAGGGTGAAGCCGGCCTGGCCGATCGCGACCGCGATCAGGTCCAGCGCCTCACGGTTGGTCGGCAGGGACGGCGCGAAGCCGCCTTCGTCGCCCAGACCGGTGGCGTAGCCCTTGGACTTGAGCACCGACTTCAGCGAGTGGTAGACCTCGGCGCCCCAGCGGACCGCCTCCCGGAAGGTGGGCGCACCGATCGGGGCGACCATGAACTCCTGGATGTCGACCCCACCGTCGGCGTGCGCACCGCCGTTGAGGATGTTCATCATGGGCACCGGCAGCACGTGCGCGTTCGGGCCGCCGAGGTAGCGGAACAGCGGCAGACCGGCCGAGTCGGCGGCGGCCTTGGCCACGGCCAGGGAGACACCGAGGATCGCGTTGGCGCCGATCGATCCCTTGTTGTCGGTGCCGTCCAGGTCGATCATCGCCTGGTCGATCATGCGCTGGTCGGCGGCGTCGAAGCCGAGCAGCTCCGGGCCGAGCTGGTCGAGCACGGCGGTCACAGCCTGCTCGACGCCCTTGCCGCCGTAGCGACCCTTGTCGCCGTCGCGACGTTCTACCGCCTCGAAGGCACCGGTGGAGGCGCCGGAGGGGACCGCCGCTCGTGCGATGGTGCCGTCGTCCAGAGCGACCTCGACCTCGACAGTGGGGTTACCCCGCGAGTCGAGGATCTCGCGGGCGCCTACAGCTTCGATGCTTGCCACGGATGTGCTCCTTGAGCTGTGTGTCGGTTCGGCTTGTCGACCGCCTCCACCCTATCCAGCACCCGCGGCACCGCCGCCGGACGACAGTCCTCCCCGATGAAGCAGGTAGCGGGTCAGCCGGCCAACCGAGCCAGGGCCAGGCGCAACACCGACTCGGCGTCGGTTCCCGCAGCCTGGGCCTGCCGGACGGCGCTGAGCAGGGTCGCCGCGATCGGGTCGCCGTCCGCCGCCGCCTCCCAGCCGGCCGGGTCGGCGTCGCCGCCCAGACGGCCGAGCATCTTCTGCGCTCGGGCGAGCGCAGGCAGGCTGGCCGGGATGCCGTCGAAGACCCCGGTCCGCTGCTTCTCCTCGGCCTTGATCTGCTCCCAGTTGGCGATCACCTCGCCGGGGCCGCTCACGCTGACGTCGCCGAAGACGTGGGGGTGCCGGCGGACCAATTTGGCCACGATGCCGGCGGCGACGTCGTCGATGGAGAAGGGCGCCTCGGTGTCGTCCTGCGCCATCCGGGCGTGGAAGATCACCTGCAGCAGAAGGTCTCCGAGCTCCTCCATCAGGTGGGCCCGATCCGTTGCACCGTCGAGGGCCTCGATCGCCTCGATCAGCTCGTGGGTCTCCTCGAGCAGGAAGGGCACCAGGCTGAGATGGGTCTGCTCGGCGTCCCAGGGGCAGCCGCCGGGCGACCGCAGCCGGTCCATCACGGCCACCAGGTCGAGCAGCCGGGCCCCGGGCAGGTCGTGCGACCCCATCACCAGTTCGACCTCGGGCGGGGCCGCGGCCACGGCCCGCCGGGCCAGGTGCTCGGCCAGGGCGTCGGTCAGGCCCGGGTCGCCGTCCATGGAGCCGAACCACACGACCAGTGCCCCCGGACCGTCCGGCGACACTGCCCCGGACGGCGGGGTCACGGCGTCCAGCAGCAGGCCGGCGCGCTGGGCGACCGGAGCGTCGACGACGTCCTCGATCGTGACGCCGGCCTCGGCCAGGGCGGCGACCCACTGCGGGTCTGGGTCGGCGGCCAGCACCGAGCCTGCCGCACGGAGCTGGTCCCAGGCGGGCCAGGTGAGCTGCCCCGGCGCCGTCCGCGGGCTGGTGACGAGCAGGACGATGCGACCCGGGCCGGGCGGGGTCACCGGATCAGGAACCGGCAGGAGTCGCTGAGGGGACCAGCCAGTTCTGCTCCGAGTTCGCCATGGTCACCGTCTGCCGGTCGAAGGTGCCGTAGCGCGGGCTGACATCGATCTGGGCCACCTTGAGCTCGGCGATCAGGCCGTCCATGATCGGCTTGCTCTTGTCCTCGGCGAGCTGGCTGAGCCGGTTCACCGCTTCGTTCGCCCGGATCGCGGCCACGGCCGAGTCGCTGGGCTCGGCCACCTTCTGCACCAGCATGCTGCGCGCATCGGAGTCGGAGACGCCGATCCCTGCCGTGGACGCCGCGTCGACCACCCGCGGCCCGATGATCAGGAAGTAGAGGACCTGCCGCTGGGAGACGGGCTGACCGGTGAACACCTGGATGTCAGCCGTGGCCTTCTGCACATCGGCCACCGAGATCCGCTGCCCGTCGACCACCGCGGCCGCCCCGGCCTCGGAAGAGCCGCACCCGGTGACGGATGCGGCCAGCGTCAGCGCCGCCCCGCCCAGGGCGATCCGGCGAGCGGCGGAACGAATGGAGATCACAACGGTCCCTTCGTGCGTGCAGGCGTTGCTCGTGCAACCCACGTGCATGCTAGCGCCGCCCCCGCCGTCTAGCCTGCACGCCAAGAACGCTCGAGAACCCCGGAGGACGGACGATGTCGCCTCCTCGCGCCGGGTCACCACCGCGGGCGAGCAGTTCACGGTGGGGGTGCTGGTCCAGGCCAACTACGGCGACCGCGAGCAACTGCGGCTGGACGGTCGCCCCGTCGGCCGGCTGATCGATGCCGCCACGGTGCCGTTGCCGCCCGGGGACACGCCGGCCGACACCGGGTCGATCATCGTGGTGGTCGCCACTGATGCGCCTGCCGCATGGGGCGATGACCCCGCTGTTCCTCGCCGCGGCCGAGACGATGACCGGCCACCTGGGCACACGGTGCACGCCCTCCCCCTTAACCTGCTGACAGCTCAGTAGAGGCTTCCGGTCATGCGAAACGCGTTGCCGGCAGCGCGTTCGGCATGACCGGCAGCAGGAGAACGGGCACGCGTGGGGTCAGCGGGTGGCGACGGTGGCCGCGGCGGAGACCGAGGAGAGCAGCACGGCCTCGATCAGCTCACGCGCCCACGCCAGCAACGCCACGTCGCGCACCGGCTGGCCACCGACCCGCGCCGTCGTGGGCCGCGGCACCAGGATGGTCCGGGTGGCCGGCTTGATCGTGGCTCCGCGGTAGAGCCGCTGCAGGCGCATCTGCCCCGAGTCGGGCAGTTCCACGGGCCCGAACCGGACCTGGTTGCCCTGCATGGCCACCTCGGTCAGCCCGACCCTCCGGGCCAGCAGCCGGAACCGGGCCACCTCGAGCAGTCGCTCGGCCGGCTCCGGGAGCGGGCCGTACCGGTCGACGAGCTCGGCCCGCACCGCCTCCAGCGCCTCCTCCGTGGCCACCTCGGCGATCTTGCGATAGGCCTCCAGCCGCAACCGCTCGCCCGGCACATAGGCGTGCGGCAGGTGCGCATCGATCGGCAGCTCGACCTTCATCTCCACGTGCTCGGCCTGGTCGACGTCGCCGCGGAACTCGGCCACGGCCTCCCCGACCAGGCGCACGTAGAGGTCGAAGCCGACGCCGGCGATGTGCCCGGACTGCTCGCCGCCCAACAGGTTTCCCGCCCCGCGGATCTCCAGGTCCTTCATCGCCACATGCATCCCGGCACCGAGGTCGGTGTGCTGGGCGATGGTGGTCAGCCGGTCGTGGGCGGTTTCGGTCAGCGGTCGCTCGGGCGGGTAGAGGAAGTAGGCATAGGCCCGTTCCCGGCCGCGCCCCACCCGCCCGCGCAGCTGGTGCAGCTGGGACAGGCCCAGCACGTCGGCCCGTTCCAGGATCAGGGTGTTGGCGTTGGAGATGTCCAGCCCGGTCTCCACGATCGTGGTGCAGACCAGCACGTCGAAACGCCTCTCCCAGAAGTCGACGATCACCTGCTCCAGCAAGTGCTCGCCCATCTTCCCGTGGGCGGTGGCGATCCGGGCCTCGGGCACCAGTTCGCGCAGTCGGGCCGCAGCCTTCTCGATCGAATCGACCTTGTTGTGCACGAAGAAGACCTGCCCCTCACGCAACAGCTCGCGCCGGACGGCCGCGGTGATCTGCTTCTCCTCGTAGGCGCCGACGAAGGTCAGCACCGGGTGCCGCTCCTCCGGCGGCGTGGCCAGGGTCGACATCTCGCGGATGCCGGTCACCGCCATCTCCAGGGTCCGCGGGATCGGGGTGGCCGACATCGCCAGCACGTCGACGTCGGTGCGCAGCTGCTTCAGCTTCTCCTTGTGCTCGACGCCGAACCGCTGCTCCTCGTCGACCACCACCAGGCCCAGGTCCTTGAACCGCACCCCGGCCGAGAGCAGCCGGTGAGTGCCGATCACGATGTCCACCGAGCCGTCGGCCAACCCCTCCAGGGTCTCCTTCGCATGCGCGTCGGACTGGAACCGGGACAGCCCCCGGACCACCACGGGGAAGTTCTGGTACCGCTCGGTGAAGGTCTCGAAGTGCTGCTGCACCAACAGCGTGGTCGGCACCAGCACCGCGACCTGCTTGCCGTCCTGCACCGCCTTGAACGCCGCCCGGACGGCGATCTCGGTCTTGCCGTAACCGACGTCGCCGCAGATCAGGCGGTCCATCGGGATCGACTTCTCCATGTCGGCCTTGACCTCGTCGATGCAGGCCAGCTGGTCGGGGGTCTCGATGTAGCCGAAGGCGTCCTCCAGCTCGCGCTGCCAGGGGGTGTCCGGGCCGAAGGCGTGACCCGAGCTGGCCATCCGGGCCGAGTACAGCTGGATCAGCTCACCGGCGATCTGGCGGACCGCCTTGCGGGCCCGGCCCTTGGTCTTGGCCCAGTCCCCGCCACCCATCCGGTTCAGCTGTGGCGCCTCACCACCGACATAGCGGGTCACCTGGTCAAGGGAGTCCGAGGGCACGAACAGCCGGTCCCCCGGCTGGCCGCGCTTGCTCGGCGCGTACTCGATCACCAGGTACTCGCGGGTGGACCCGCCGATGGTGCGCTGGATCATCTCGATGTAGCGGCCCACGCCGTGCTGCTCGTGCACCACGTAGTCCCCCGGGCGCAGCTGCAGCGGGTCGACGATGCTCCGCCGCCGGCTGGGGAGGCGGCGCATGTCCCTGGTGCCGGAACGGGTTCCGGAGATGTCCGACTCGGTGAGCAGGGCGATCTTCAGCTCGTCGGCCACGAAACCGTGCTCGATCGGGGAGGTGGTCACCTGCACCAGGGCCGGCTGCGGAGCCTGGTCCAGGGCGGTCACCAGCCGGGCCGCGACGTCGGCGCCGCTGAGCACCTCGACCAGCCGCTTGGCCGGCCCGCTGCCCTCGGTGGTGGCGACCACGCTCCAGCCGTCGCGCACCATCGCGCGCAGGTCCGCCAGCGCCCGCTCGATCTCGCCGCGGTAGCCCAGCACCTCGCGCGCCCCGATGGTGATCACGCTCGGGTCGGCGCCGTCCCCCCAGCCGTCGGCGCCGGAGCCGGTGCCGTCCGCCGGCTCGTCGAGCTCGGCGTCGCGGGAGAGCGAGGTCAGCGACCACCAGGGAATGCCGGAGGAGATCGCATGCTCGCGCACCTCGGCCAGCCCGGTGTAGCTGCCGGCCTGCAGGTCGAGCGCGGACAGGTCCACCGGGATCGCATTGCCCGCCGAGGCGTTGGCCCAGGAGGCGGCGAGGAACTCCTCACTGGTGGCCACCAGGTCGTGTGCCCGGCGGCGCACCTTCTCCGGGTCGATCAGCACCACGTGGGTGCGCTTGGGCAGCAGGTCCAGCACCGGTTCCATCCGCTCCACCAGCACCGGGGCGAGCGACTCCATGCCTTCGACCACGATGCCCTCTGCGAGCCGGCCGAGCATGTCGGCCACCCCGGGCAGCGACTCGGTCAGCGCCCGGGCCCGCTCCCGCACGGCGTCGGTGAGCAGGATCTCCCGGCACGGCGGCGCCCACACCCCCGCGGGCGCGACCTCGAGCGAGCGCTGGTCGGCCACCGAGAACCAGCGCACCTCCTCCACCGTGTCGCCCCAGAACTCCACTCGGAGCGGGTGGTCCTGGGTGGGCGGGAACACGTCGAGGATCCCGCCGCGCACGGCGAACTCGCCCCGCCGCTCGACCATGTCGGTGCGGGTGTAGGCGGCGTCGACCAGGGCCGCCACCACGTCGTCCAGCACCCGCTCGTCGCCGGCGACCAGGGTGACCGGGTCCAGCTCGCCGAGCCCGGCCACCACCGGCTGCAGCACGGCACGCACCGGCGCGACCAGCACCCGGATCGGCCCGGCCGCCGGGTCGCTCGGGCTGGGGTGGGCCAGGCGGCGGAACACCGCCAGGCGCCGGCCGACGGTGTCCGAACGCGGGCTCAGCCGTTCGTGCGGCAGCGTCTCCCAGGCCGGCAGCTCCGCGACGTCCTCGGCGGGCAGGAAGCTGCGCAGCGCCGCGGCGACGTCCTCGCTCTCCCGGCCGGTGGCGGTGACCACCAGCACCGGGCGGTCCGCGCCGTGCGGGTCGGCGCCGGCGATCGCCGCCAGCACCAGGGGGCGGACGCCGGGTGGGGCGACGATGTCGAGCAGGCCGACCCCGCCGGTTCGGGCCGCGTCGAGCACCGCGCCGAGCCCGGGGTCGGCACGGACGGCGTCGAGCAGGCCGGTCAGGGTCATGCAGTAGTTCTAACCCGTGGGTACGACGTGTTCCTAACCGGGATGCCTCGGACCAGGGCGGGCGACACCGGGTCGGTCCCGAATCCTCCCTCGTGATCATGCAATTCGGGTACCTAGGTTGATGGGGGCAGTAGCGCTTCAGCCACCTGCGTACCTGGATTGCATGATCACGAGAGGTGGGCGGGGCCGGGTCGGGCGCGGATCAGTTCTGGAACCAGGCCACCGAGCGGCTGATGATGCCCGACCCGCCGGAGGCCCCACCGGATCTGCCGGACGACGAGGAGTCGCCGCCCCGGCCGGAGGCGAACCCGTTCGGCCGCCCGGCGACCGGCCCGGGAGCCGACGACGACGGTCGCGCCCGCACTGCTGGTACGCCGCGCGCCACGCGGGCGGAACGACCGACGGGCGCCGTCCGGCGAGGCTCACCCTGCCGAGGCGACACCGCAGGGGCGTCCGCGCCGTCCGAGGAGCCCGAGTGCGAGATCGAGGACGCCTCACCCGCACCTGACTGCTCACCGTCGCCTGTCTCATCCGCGAGGGGCCCACCGTCCGTCGGGGAGACCAGGCGCGCCAGCTCAGCCGGCGATACCGGCTGACGGCGTCGCGGCCAGAGCACCGAGAGCACCAGGCCGACGATGCCGCCGCCGGCCAGGCCGATGGCCAGATCGACCACCGGACGCGGCGCCGAACGGGCCAGCGGCGGCACCGCACTGGTGATCACGCGACCGCCCGCCGTGGCCTTGATCGAGGTGAGTTCACGCTGGTCGGTCAGCAGAGCGCGCAAGGCCTCCTGGTACGCCGAGGTCTGCCCGCCGCCGTCGGCGATCCGGGCGTTCACGGTGTCGATCTGGTCGGCGATCGAGACCAGCCGGCGGTCGGCGTCAGCCTGGGCCGACCCCTCCCGATAGGCGAGATAGCTCTCAGCCACCGTCTGGGCCCCTGCGGCGGCACCGGCCGGCGTGGTGGCGCGGTAGCGGATGTTCAGCACCTGGGTGCCCTGCGGCGAGTCGATGCTCAGCGAACTGCGGACGGCGTCCGCGGTCAGCGCGAGCTTCTCCCCTGCCTTCGCCGCCACGGCCGAGGAAGCGGCCAGCTGCGACTCCGTCGACATGTTGATCACACTCGACAGATTGATGTTGCCGAACTGCTCCGCCAGCAGCGGCTGCACCACCACCGAGGCGGTGGAGACGTAGACCGGCGGCGCGAGCAGCGTGTAGGCCGTCGAGGCGGCCAGCCCGAGCACCACCGGGGTCAGCGCCAGCACCCACCGCTCGCGCATACGGCTCAGGATGTCGGCGACGGTGAGCGGCTGGGCCGCGGAGGGGTGCATTCGTGGGTCCACGTGGAGACGGTCGGCAGTCCTGGGCCGATCTGGAGTCAATCGGTGACATTGAGTGTATGTGCTGTGCCTTGGAGTAATCCCCTGCCACACTCGACCACGTGCTCGCAGACGCCGTCGCAACCGACGACGAGGCCGACGACGCACGGCAGACCTCTTCCGCCGACCCGGCCCGTGGCCGGGCCGCGCTGCGCACCCGGGCCCTACCGGCCTGGCCGTTCGTCAGCCTCTTCGTGCTCTACCCGCTCTGGTGGAGCCTGGGCATCACGGTCGTCCTGCTGCCCGCCCTGGGCGCGGCCTGCCTTTTCCTGATGGCCCTACGCGGCTGGATCCGGATGCCCCGGATGTGGATGTGGTGGGCCGCCTACCTGATCTGGATGACGGCGTCCGTGGTCATGATCGACAGTGGCGGGCGTCTGGTCGGCTTCGCCCAGCGACTGGCCGGCGTGCTCGGGGCGAGCCTGCTCGTGCTCTACGTGTTCAACGCCCGGGAGACCCTGCCCCGGCGCCGGGTGCTCGCCGCCATGGCCACCTTCCTGGGCTGGATGACCATCGGCGGCTACCTCGGCATGCTCTTCCCGCGGTTCCGGATGTCCACCCCGGCGATGGCCCTGGCCCCGCGCACCCTCGCCAACAACGAGTACGTGGTGAACCTGCTCAGCCCGCGGTTCGCCGAGGTGCAGCACCCCTACGGCGCCACCTCGGACTTCATCCGGCCCTCGGCCCCCTTTCCCTACACCAATGCCTGGGGCCATGCCTTCGTGCTGCTGCTCCCGGTGGTCGCCGCGCTCGCCGTCCGCGCCTCGCGGCGCACCCGCTGGCTGCTGGCCGGCTTGGTGGCGGCCGCGGTACCGCCCGCGCTGGCCACGCTCAACCGCGGCATCGGGGTGGGGATCGCCGTGGCCCTGGGCTACCTGGCCCTGCGCTACGCCCGGCACGCCAGCCTGAAGCGGGTGCTGCAGATCCTCGGCGCGGGCACTGTGGTGGCCGTGGCCGTGCTGGCCAGCGGTGCGCTGGACCGCGTCGGTGAGCGCACCAGCACCAGCTCGACCACCGAGGACCGGGCCGCGCTCTACCGTGAGGCGTTCCAGCGCACCCTGGACTCGCCGTTCCTCGGCTGGGGTGCGCCGCGACCCTCGCTGACCCTGGAGGTCTCGGTCGGCACCCAGGGCCACTTCTGGTACCTGATGTTCTCGCACGGGTTCGTCGGGCTGGGGCTGTTCGTCGGCACGATCTGGGGCCTGGCCCTGGTCACCCGGCGGGTGCGCGACCCGGAGTCGATCCTCATGCACACCGTGGTGGTGGTGATCGGGGTGATGCTGCTCTTCTACGGGATCGACGGCATCCACCTGGTGATCGCCCTCACCTGCAGCGTCCTGCTGATGCGACCAGAACCCTGGAACGCTCCCGTCCGGGTCAGAGAGGCAACGTCACGATGAGCACGTCTGAGCGCAGCGCCGATCAGCCGGTCGAGTTCGACCTGGGCCCCAGCGGTGCGCACGACACCGACCGGATGGACGCCGTCCGCGCCCAACTCGGGCACCTGTTCCCGGCGGCGCCGTTCCCGCTGCACCTCGGGTACGGCCCGGTCCCGGCCGGCTACCGCGAGGTGGATGCCTGGCGGGTGATCCCGAACCGCGCCGCTCCGCGCTTCCTGGTTCCGGTGCGGGCGGCCGCAGCCCGCCGGATGGTGCTCTCCCACAACGGGTTGCGGACGACGAAGGTCGCCGCCACCCGCCGGCTGGCCGCACTGGCGATGGGCCCACTGGCGCTCGTGCAGCAGGAGCGGACCATCCTGCGGCTGAGCGTTCCCGCGGACACCGGTGACGCCGTCGTGGACGACGCCGTGATCACCCGGCACCTGCTTCGCAGGGTTCCCGGAGCCGTGGCCACCGCGGTGAGCCTGCGCGACTTCCACCCCCGGGCCAAGCCGACCGTGCAACTGCTCGACGAACGCGGCGCCGTGGTCGCCTTCGCCAAGGTGGCCTCCGATCCGGCCACCGGGGAGCGGGTGCTGACCGAGGCGGCGCTGCTCGCCCAGCTCGGCACCGGGCTGGACGTCGAGGGCTCGCCGATCCGCCTGCCCCGGGTGCTTGACGTCGGGCGGTGCGGCCCGTTCGCCTACTCGGTGGTCGAACCCCTGCCGGACGACGCCCGCCGGGTCGGCGAGGACCAGGACGCCCGGGTGCTGCGGGCCCTGGCCGCCTTCGGCGACTCCCTGGGGCCGCGCCGGCAGATGCCGCTGGCGCAGACCTCGCTGTGGTCGGACGTGGTGGCTCGTGCGGCTGCCGGCCGAGCGGCCGCGGCCAGCCGCCCCGACCTGGTGGCGGGGCTGGACCGGCTGCTCGCCACGGCGCAGCGACTGGACGCCGCCATGCTGGTGCCGGTCGGCTGCTACCACGGCGACTGGGTGCCGTGGAACATGGGCTGGTCGGGCTCGGTGCTCTGGGCCTGGGACCTGGAGTACGGCAGCCCGCAGGGGCCGCAGGGGCTGGACGCTCTGCGCTGGGTGTTCCAGACCCAGCACGTCACCGCAGGTGCGAGCTTCACCGACGCGGTGGCCGCGATGACCGCCGCCGCGCCGAGACTGCTGCCGGCGCTGGGTGTGGCGACCACGCTGACCACCACCCTGGTCCGGCTACACGTGATCGAGACGATGGCGACCGCCCTCGGCCTGCTGGCCGGCGGACGCGGACTGCCGCACGGCCTCGATCCGGACGCCGTCGAGGTGATGCGAGCCCTGGAGGGTCCGCCGGCGCCACCGGCCCAGCGTCGTCCCTGACCCCACGACTCGAGCACCCGGCCGGCTCAAGCACCCGACGGCGGACGTCGATGGGCAGCTATGGCCTCGACCCTGCCTCCAGCCCCCCGCGCCGGCGCCGACGACGCCCCCGCAGTCAGCGTGATCATCCCCACCGTGGACCGGGAGAAGCTGCTGCTGCGCGCCATCCGCAGTGTCACCGCCCAGGACTACTTCGGCCCGATCGAGATCGTCGTGGTGCGGGACGGCACGCCGTCCGCCGACGACACGGCCGCACTGGAACAGACCATGGCCGCAGAGCTGCCCGCCTCGGTGGTGCTGCGTCAGGTGCCCAACACCCGCAGCAAGGGCCTGCCGGGGGCGCGCAACAGCGGCATCCAGGCCGCCTCGCACGCCCTGGTCGCCTTCTGCGACGACGACGACGAGTGGCTGCCGGCCAAACTCTCGGCCCAGGTCCCGGTGCTCACCCGAACCCCGTCGGCGTCCCTGGTCGCCACCGGGGTCGCCGTGGTCACCCACGGCGTGGAGACGGCCCGGCCGGGCCCGCTGCGCCCGACCACGCTGGAGGACCTGATCACCCGCCGGATCATGGAGCTGCACCCCTCGACCTTCCTGATCCGCCGGGAAGACCTGCTCGGCGCGATCGGGCTGGTCGACGAGGAGCTGCCCGGGGGCTACGCCGAGGACTACGACCTGCTGCTGCGCGCGGCCGCCGTCGGCCCGGTGCTCTCGGTGCCGCGACCGCTGGTCCGGGTGCACTGGCACGGGTCGTCGTACTACTTCTCCAAGTGGCAGATGATCTACGACAGCCTCGACGCGCTGCTGGTGAAGCACCCGCAGTTCGCCAGCGTGCCCCGTGGGCGGGCCCGGATCCGTGGCCAGCAGGCCATCGCCCTGGCCGCCATGGGCCGGCGACGGGAGGCGCTGAGCACCGCCCTGGACACGGCGCGGCTGAGCCGCACCGAGCCGCGCGCCTACCTGGCGGCTGTGGTCGCCAGCGGTGTGGTCAGCGTGGAGGGCGTGCAGCGCTACCTGCACCGGCGCGGCAGAGGGTTGTGAGCGCGCAGACCCCGCAGGCGGCTGCGGCCGTCACCCGGACGGCGGCCCGCCAGGGCGCCCTCGGGCTGATCGGCGCGATCACGGCGGGCGCCGGCGGCCTGGCCCTGACCGTCACCGTCGGCCGCCTGATGCCGGCCCACGACGCCGGCGTGTACTTCACCGCCGTGGCCATCTTCACCATCGCCACCAGCGTGCTCATGCTGGGCACCGACACCGGACTGGTCCGGGCCCTGTCCGGGCTGCGCGCCGCCGGGCGCCCCGAGTTGCTCCGCCCGACCGTGCACGTCGCCCTGCGACCGGTGCTGGCGACCACCGGAGCCGCAGCGTTGGCGCTGGCACTGGCGGCAGGCCCGCTCGCCCACCTGTTGTTCCCGCACGAGACCGCCGAGTCGATGACCGTGGCGCTGCGCCTGCTCGCCCCGTTCCTGGTGGTGTCCACGCTGTCGATGGTGCTGCTGAACGGCGCCAGCCGGGGTATGGGGTCGTTGCGTACCTTCACCACCGTCCAGCAGGTCTTCCTGCCGGCGGCACGTCCGCTGCTGATCGCGGTGGCGGTGCTCGGCGCCCAGGTCTGGCGCCCGGTGCAGCCCGACGCAGGGTCGCTGATCGCCACCGCGGCCCTGATCGCCTGGGTCGCACCGCTTCTGCTCGCCTGCGCGATCGCCGTCCGCGAGGTGCACCGGCTGCTGCCCCCGGCCGGAGACGCCGTCGTCCTGCTGGGGCCGTACTCGGCCCGCGCCTTCTGGACGGCGACCGCCCCCCGCGCGGTGGCGGCGACGTTCGAGGTGCTCATCGTCTGGTCGGACGTCGTCCTGGTCACCGCACTGCTGGGGGCCTCGAAGGGCGCGATCTACGCTGCCGCAAGCCGTTTCGTGACCAGTGGCACCTTCGCGCTGCAGGCGGTGCGGCTGTCGGTCGGCCCCCTGCTCGCCGCGGCCTTCGCGCGGAAGGACCGCGTCGAGGCGGAACACGTCCACCGACTCAGCGTGCGCTGGGCGGTGCTGTCGACCTGGCCGGTCTACCTGGCGATGGCCGCCTTCGCCCCCGGGGTGCTGGCTATGCTCGGGCCGAACTTCACCGAGGCGGCACCGACGCTCACCCTGCTCTGCCTGGCCATGCTCGGGGTGGTCGCGACCGGCAACGCCAACACCGTGCTGAACATGGCCCATCACAGCCACTGGGCCGCGGCGAACACCGGCATCGCCACCGCGGTGATGCTGGCCGCCGATCTGATCCTGGTACCCCGGCTGGGGATCATGGGCGCGGCGATCGGCTGGTCCGCGGCGATGCTCACCGATGCCGTGCTCGGTTCGCTCGAGGTCCGGGTGGGCCTAGGGCTGCACTCCTTCGACGGCCCCGCGGTGCGGGCAGCACTCACCGTGCTGCTGGCCTTCGGCGTTCCCGCCGTGGCGGTGCGGGTGGGCACCGAGACCGTCCTCGACTCCTCGGTGCCACCGATCGCCGGCCTGCTCGGCGGCGGCCTGCTGGCCGGGGCTACCTATCTGGCCGCCCTTGCGGCGCAGCGCGTTCCGCTCGGTCTGGACGAACTGCTGGCCGCCGTCCGCCGGCCCGCACGCGGGTCCGAGAGGGGGCCGGCTGCCACCCCGCCGGGCCACCCCGAAACCCCCGCCCCGCTATCCCCCACCTCAGGAAGGTCGGCATGACGACGCTGGAGAAGTCCCTCAAGAACCTGGTGCCGGCGCAGGCCAAGGGCGCCGCCAAGGGGGCGATCCGCGGCTACGGCTCGCTCACCGCCACCTGGCGGCCGTTGCCGGACTTCCTGGTGCTGGGCACCAAACGCGGCGGGTCGACGTCCGCCTGGCGGTACCTGATCCAGCACCCCCAGGTGATGCCGATGGTGACCCGCTGGGAGCACCTGAAGAGCCCGCACTACTTCTACTGGCACTACGACCGCGGCCTGGACTGGTACCGCGGCCACTTCCCCAGCGTGGCGGCGCGCCACGCCGCACAGCGCCGGCTCGGCCGGCGGGTGATCACCGGGGAGTCCAGCCCGTACTACCTGTTCGACCCCCGGGTGCCTGCCCGGGTGGCCCGCGACCTGCCCGAGGCCCGGTTCATCGTGCTGCTGCGCGACCCGGTCAAGCGTGCCTACAGCCACTACTGGGAGCGGGTGGACAACGAGGTCGAGCCGCTCACCTTCGCCCAGGCCCTGGCCGCCGAGCCGGCCCGGGTGGCTGGCGAGCTGGAGAAGATGACGGCCGACCCGTACTACTACAGCCGTCGGCACGACTGGTACACCTACCGCGAGCGCGGCATCTACGCGCCGCAGCTGGAGCGTTGGTTCGAGGCCGTGGGGCGCGAGCGGGTGATGGTCATGATCAGTGAGGACATGTACCGGACGCCGCAACCGGCGATGGACGAGATGGCCCGGTTCCTGGGCATCGAGCCCACGCCGATCCCGGCGTTCGAGCGGCACAACCACCGCCCCGCCGAACCCATGGACACCGAGGTGGCCGCAGAGCTGCGCGCCTTCTACTCCCCCCACAACGCCGCCCTGGCCACCCTCCTGGACCGCGACCTCCCCTGGTCCTAGCCCCCCGCCCCAACCTGTTCATGCTCCGCGGGGGTACACGTTTCGGCACTGCGAAAGCCCGATTCGTGTACCCCCGCGGAGCATGGGCGGGTTGAGCGGGAACCGGGCGGGCGGGACAGGCGTAGGTTGAGCTGTTCGAGAGAGGGCACAACCACTCAAGGGGACGACCATGACGTACGGGTACGAGCCGGAGCCTCCGGCAGCCCAGCCCACATCGCACCAGCCCAATCCGACGCAGCCCTACCAGCCGGCACCGCCGCCTGCGGCTGCGCAGCCGGCCGCCGGGCAGCGGTTCCGGGTGCGTCAGAAGCTGACCATGATGGTCAACCGCTACGAGATCCTGGCCGTGGACGCCGCGGGCAACGAGACCGGGTTGATCGCCCTCGCCCAGCAGAAGCGGATGGCGTTCAAGGAACAGGTCACCTTCTACGCCGACGAGGCCAAGACCCGGCCGGTGTTCGGCTTCAAGGCCCGCTCCCGGATGGACCTCGGCGCCACCTACGACGTCACCGACCCGCAGGGGACGGCGATCGGCTGGTTCCGCAAGGACTTCGGCAAGTCGCTGCTGCGCTCCACCTGGCACATCGGCACCCCCGACGGCTTCCAGGGCATGGGCCAGGAACGCAACCAGACGGTCGCCGTCCTGCGCCGGATCTGGGAGCTGATCCCGTTGGTCGGTGACATCCCGGTGCCCTGGATGTTCCACTTCGACTTCACCGCGGCCGACGGGTCGGTCGTGCTGTCGAGCACCCGCAAGCCGGCGCTGCGCGACGTCTACGAGATCGAGGTGCCCTCGATCAACGGCTGGCAGCTGGACTGGCGGGTCGCCGCAGCCATGGCGGTCGCCCTCGACGCCCTCCAGAGCCGCTGACCCCAACCCTGCTCATGCTCCGCAGGGGTACACGTTTCGAGTCCGTCAGAGCTCCGAACATGTACCCCTGCGGAGCATGAGCAGGGTTCGCGGGGGTTCGCGGGTTGCTGGTTTCAGCCGACGAAGGTGGGGCCGGTGCGCAGGATGCTGGCCGCGGCGAGCATGACGACCAGCGCAGCGATCGCGGCCACCAGCGTCAGCGCGATCGCCGTCGCCCGGCGGCGTTGACGCGGGGTCCAGCGTTGGCGAGGAGGCTCCGGATCACCGATGTCCGCGGTCGGGATGGGTGCACCGATCACCGTCAGCCGCACCTGCGCCGGGGTCCGGTCGGGACGCCGTCCGCCGGCGAACGGCTGGTGCACCATGGGCGGGCGAGGAGGTGCCGCGCGGCGGATGTCGCGGAGGTCGATCGGATCGGTGTCCACCGCACGTGCGAATCGTTCGCCGAGTCGAGGGGATGGGCGTCGCACGACCCCGAGACTACCAGCGAAGTGTCACTTAACGTAGGCGCACGATCGCTATCTGTTGCGAGAACTCCGCTGCCGCAGCGAGGCGAGCTGCTCTGCCACGGCACCCACCTTGAAGACCCCCGGCGGGATGTCCTCAGTGGACCGCCGCTGCCGCGGTAGGTAGGAGACGGCCACGACCGCGGCCAGGAAGTCGTCCTCGTTCTCCACCAGCTCGACGACGCCGGCCGCTCCCAGCCGGCGGGAGAACAGCTGCTGGTGGTTGTCCACGTGCTCACCGCGGGTGGGGTCCCGGGGCACGACGATCGGCCGGTGTCCCAGCCGTCGCGCCTCGGTGATCGTGGCCGGGCCGCCGTGGGTGACGATCACATCGCTGATCTCGAACAGCTCCTGCAGCCGGTCGTGGCTGCAGAAGGCGAACCCCGTACCCTGCACCGGGGCCCGGCTGCGGCCGTACTGGATCTGCACGTCCCAGTCCTCCACCCGGCCCGCCCAGTTCTCGGCCCAGGTGATCAGCCGGTCGAACGGGTGGTGATCCGTGCCCACGGTCACGAACATCCGCCGGGTCACAGCACACACCCCACGACGGCGGCTCCACGGTACAGATTCCGCTGCTCGTCCCACTGCACGAGCATCGCGTCGGTGAACGGCCGGCACAGCCGCCCGGTCAGGGTCGGGCTGTCCATCCGGTCGTAGACCTCGAGATAGACCGTCGGCACCCGCAGCAGCTTGGCCACCACGAAGAACGGCACGGCCACCCCGGCGCCGGTGGAGATCACCACGTCCGGACGGCGGCGCCTGAGCACCCGCCAGGCCAGACCGACGTTGCGTGCCAGGTTCGGCACGCTGCGCGTGGTCGGGTGGTAGGCCCAGGTGACGTCCTCGTCACGCAGGATACTCACGGCGTCCGGGGTGTCGAAGCACACCCAGTGCCGCCGGTGGTTGCGGCTCCACGGCTCGAGCGCCGTCAACTGAGCCAGGTGCCCACCGCTGGAACACACCAGAAGCACGTCGAGCGCCTCGCCGGACTGTGTCCCCTCCACGCCGAACTCCCATCCACGTCAGGTCCTTACAGACCTGATCGGCGGATCGGCCGTTCGACCTGAGTCGTAGCGGAGTCAGCCTTCGAGGATCATTCCGGCGCCGACGGTGACGTTGGTGGCCTCGTCGATGAGCACGAAGCCGCCGGTGTGCCGGTTGCGGCGGTACTCGTCGGCGAACAGCGGCCCGGTGGTGCGCAGCTGGATCCGGCCGATCTCGTTCAGACTCAGTTCGGCGCTGCTTTCGTTGCGGTGCAACGTGTTCACGTCCAGGCAGTAACGCAGCGCCTTGACCATCGTGCGCACCGACTTGGTCGTGTGCTTGAGCGCGAGCTTCTGCCCCTGCCGCAACGGTTTCTCGCCCATCCAGCACACCATCGCCTCGATGTCCTGGGTCACCATCGGCTTGTTGTGCGGGCGGCAGATCATGTCCCCGCGGCTGACGTCGATCTCGTCGGCGAGCCGGATGGTGACCGCCATCGGCGGGAAGGCCTCCGCGACCGGCCCGTCCATGGTCTCGATCGAGGCGATCGTGCTGGAGAACCCCGAGGGCAGGACGACGACCTCGTCGCCGGGCTTGAACACGCCGCTGGAGATCGTGCCCGCGTAGCCGCGGTAGTCCGGGAACGCCGAGGACTGCGGGCGGATCACGTACTGCACCGGGAACCGGGCATCGATCAGGTTGCGGTCGCTGGAGACGTGCACGTGTTCCAGGTGATGCAGCAGCGATGGCCCGTCGTACCAGGGCATCGCCTCGGACCGGGTGACGATGTTGTCCCCGTTCAGCGCCGAGATCGGGATCACGGTCAGGTCGGGCACGTCGAGCTTGGTGGCGAAGTTGACGAACTCGTCGTTGATCGCCTCGTACACCTCGCGGGAGTAGTCGACCAGGTCCATCTTGTTCACCGCCAGCACCAGGTGCGGCACCCGCAGCAGGGTCGCGATGAACGCATGTCGTCGGCTCTGCTCGACCAGCCCCTTGCGGGCGTCCACCAGGATGATCGCCAGATCGGCCGTCGAGGCGCCGGTGACCATGTTCCGGGTGTACTGGATGTGCCCAGGAGTGTCGGCGATGATGAACTTGCGCCGCGGCGTGGCGAAGTAGCGGTAGGCCACGTCGATCGTGATCCCCTGCTCCCGCTCGGCCCGTAGGCCGTCGGTGAGCAGCGCCAGGTTCACGTAGTCGTCACCCATCCGGGCGCTGGCCTGCTCGACCGCGTCCAACTGGTCGGCGAAGATCGACTTCGAGTCGTACAGCAGCCGTCCGATCAGTGTGCTCTTGCCGTCGTCCACCGAGCCGGCGGTGGCGAAACGCAGCATGTCCATGCCGTGACGCATCAGAAGTAGCCCTCCCGCTTGCGGTCCTCCATGGCGGCCTCGCTGAACTTGTCGTCGCCGCGGGTGGCGCCACGCTCGGTGATCCGGGTCGCGGCCACCTCCTCGATGATCGCCTCGACGCTGTCGGCGTCGCTGCGCACCGCCGCAGTCAGCGACGCATCCCCGACGGTGCGGTAGCGCACCCGTTCGGCGAACAGCTCCTCGCCCTCCTTGGGGCGGCAGAACTCATGATCCGCAAACAGCATCCCGTTCCGCTCGAACACCTCGCGCTCATGCGCGAAATAGATGCTCGGTAGATCGATCTGCTCCCGCTTGACGTACTGCCAGATGTCCAGCTCGGTCCAGTTCGACAGCGGGAACACCCGGATCGATTCCCCCAGGTGGATCCGCCCGTTGTAGATCGACCACAGCTCAGGACGCTGGTTCTTCGGGTCCCACTGGCCGAACTCGTCCCGGAAGGAGAACACCCGCTCCTTGGCCCGGGCCTTGTCCTCGTCCCGCCGCGCCCCACCGAACGCCGCGGTGAACCCGTGCTTCTCCAGCGTCTCCAGCAACACCGGGGTCTGGATCCGGTTGCGGGTGCCGTCCGGCAGCTCGTGCACCGTTCCGGCGGCGATCGCCTCCGGCACACTGCCCACGATCAACTGGATGCCGAGCTCGGCCACCCGCCGGTCACGGAACTCCAGCACCTCGGCGAAGTTGTGCCCGGTATCCACATGCAGCACCGGGAACGGGATCCTGGCCGGCCAGAACGCCTTCTCGGCCAGGCGGAGCATCACGATCGAGTCCTTGCCGCCGGAGAACAACAACACCGGCCGCTCCAACTCCGCCGAGACCTCACGGATGATGTGGATCGACTCGGCCTCCAACGTCGACAACTCGGAGAGCCGGTACTCATGGGCCATCTGGGTCACGCGGTCACCTCTCGCATCGGCCTCACCCGTCGGCGGCCAGGGCAGCAGTCATGCTCACGATCTGATCGGCATATTGGGGTCGGCACACGACCAGATCCGGCAGACGAGGATCGGCCCGGTTGTAGACCAGGGGCGAACCGTCCACCCGGCTGGTGTGCAGACCGACTGCGCGGGCCACGGCCACCGGGGCGGCGGAGTCCCACTCGAACTGCCCGCCGGCGTGCACGTAAGCGTCGGCCTCACCGCGCCACACCGAGGCGCACTTCACCCCGGCCGAGCCCATCGGCACCAGCACAGCGTCGAGCCGTTCGGCCAGTTCGGCGACGAAGGCCGGCGGCCGGGTCCGGCTCACGGCCAGGCGCAGCGGGCCCTTGGCCCGTCGGGGCAGCACCGGCGGGTCGTCGGTGCCGTAACAGACGTTGTCGGCCGGCATCGCCACAGCGCCGGCGGCCAGCGCGCCGTCCTGCCACAGGGCGACGTGCACCGCCCAGTCGATCCGGCCCGGCTCGGAGAACTCCCGGGTGCCGTCCAGCGGGTCGATGATCCATACCCGGGAGGCGATCAGCCGGGCGGGGTCGTCCGGGGCCTCCTCGGAGAGCACGGCGTCGTCCGGGCGGTCGTCGTCCAAGCGGCGGGCGAGCACGGCCTGCGCCCCGGCGTCGCCGGCCGAGCGTAGGGCCTCACCGGCGAACCCGCTGCGGCGGATCTGCAGAAGCACCTCGCCGGCCTCGACCGCCAGGCTGCGGGCGAGGACCGCGTCCGCGGCGGACGGAGCAGGGGCCCCGTCGGTCCGGGGGGGTCGAGCACGTGACACGTGGATCCCTTTCGGGTCAATCCAGGGTGGAATGAGGAGCCGCGCTGCTCCGCTACGTTACCGACGGTACCGCAGCGCCCTGTACCGCCTGTGAGCGCAGCCGTGGCATCGGCACCCGAACGGCCTTACGTCGGCGGACGTCGCGAGAGGACCAGCACGGGGGCGCCCGGCACCGGCGCCACCTGGGGAGCCCAGCGCGCGGTGTCGATCCCCGGGACGGCGAACAGGGCCGTCCCTCGCTCGGTGAACGCATCCAGCAGGCGCCGCGCCGCCAGCCCGGACAGGTCGAGATCGCTGCCCAGGGCCACGGCCGCCACCTCTAGCTCGTCGGCCATGGCCAGCACCTCGGTCACGTCGGCGGTCATCGGCAGGCCGTAGCCGGGGGTGCCGGGGGTGCCGTCGAACGGCAGGCAGGCGCCGACCGCCACCAGCCCGCACTCCGGGACGGCGTCCAGGGCCTCGATCAGCGCGGCCGCCGGTTCCGGATGGCCCACCACGAGCACCCGGCGCAGCCCGTGGCCGCGCCGGCGCTCACGATGCAGCCGGCAGCGGGTGGTCCGTCGGACCAGGATCGACCCGACCACCAGCGGAAGGGCCAGGGCAGGCAGCAGCGGGCGGGGCAGCGGCGCGGCCAGCAGGTAGGCCAGGGCGGCGAGCCCTGCCACCAGCAGACCACCCGCCGTGGCCACCCGGCGCCCGACGTCCACACCGGCCAGCACCTCGTGCCGGTAGCAGCCGCGCGCGGCCAGGAGTCCGAGCCACCCCGCCGGAAGGGCCATCGCCGCCAGGGCCCAGATCGTCGACACCGCGGTCAGCCCCAGGCCCGTCGCCAGGGCGACCGTGGCGTCCCCGACCAGCACCGTCCGCCGGTGACGCTCGGCCCGACTTCCGTCGTCCGCGCCGGTCAGTTCTGGGCGCGGAAGCAGGGTGAGCCGGAATCGCGCTGTCCGCCCCACCGGCGCCGGGGCGCCGAGGCGCTCGCTCGCAGCGGTGTCGATTGGCATGGTCGTGCGCTCCCCGGGGTACCTGGCGCGGCCTGTCGGGCACGACTCTACGAAGCCGCCGACGATGTATGCCGTTCTGTGACGGCGCGTCCCGCAGATCGCAGCCCGGAACCCACCGAACGGTGGAGGCCTGGCTACTGCGACCGGCCTAGAGCGAGTGGGCGCGGGTGTTGATCTCGGCCTGGGCCCGCTCCCAGCCGAGCAGCAGGACGTCGCGGACGGCGTCCGCCGCCTCGCCGACCATCACCGAGGCGTCCGCGTGCTCGGCGCCGGAGAAGTCACGCAGCACGTAGTCGGCGGCGTCCATCCGCCCGGGCGGCCGGCCGACGCCCATCCGCAGCCGGCAGTAGTCCTTGCTGCCCAAGGACCGGGAGATCGAGCGCAGGCCGTTGTGGCCGCCCTCACCGCCATCCCGCTTCAGCCGGATCTGGCTGAACGGCAGGTCCAGTTCGTCGTGCAGTACCAGCAGCCGGTCCAGCTCGATCGAGTAGAAGCGGACCAGGCTCGAGACCGGGCCACCGGATTCGTTCATGTAGCAGGTCGGCCTGGCCAGGATCAGGCGGGGACCCGGGCGACCTCCCACCGGCGGCAGCCGGACCTCGGCCACCAAGGCCCGGGCCTTGTGGGTCGACAGCCGGGAACCGAGCTCGCCCGCGAGCGCGTCGAGGGCCATCGCCCCGACGTTGTGCCGGTTGCCGGCATAGGACGGCCCGGGGTTCCCGAGCCCGACGACCAGCCACGGCCGATCGTCGGGGGTGAGCTCCGCGCTCACTCCTCGGCGGCGTCCTTGGCCGGCTCAGCCGAAGCCTCGGCGCCCGACTCGCCATCCTCGGCGCCGCCCTCCTCGGTGGGCGAGGTGACCTGCAGGGCGAGCGCCTCGGCGTCGGTGATCAGGATGGTGCCGGCCGGCAGGGCGATCTCGCCGGCCAGGATGCGGGCGCCAGCGGCCAGGCCCTCGACGCTGACCTCGATCGAGGAGGGGATGTTGGTGGCCTCGACCTCGACCTCGAGCGTGTTCAGCTCGGAGGTGACCAGCGTGCCGCTCATCGGCTCGCCGACCACGTGCAGCGGGACGTCGACGGTGACCTTCTCGCCGCGGCGGACCAGCAGCAGGTCGACGTGCTCGATCACACCCTTGATCGCGTGGCGCTGGATGTCCTTGGGCAGGGCCAGTTCGGTGCTGCCGCCCAGGTCGAGGGTGAGCAGGGTGTTGGAGTGCTTCAGCGCGAGCATGGTCGCGTGGCCCGGCAGTGCCAGGTGGACCGGGTCGGTGCCGTGGCCGTAGAGCACCGCCGGAACCTTGTGGTCGCGGCGCAACCGACGGGCTGCCCCCTTGCCGAACTCGGTGCGCTTCTCGGCGGTGAGCTTGACCTCGGACACGTTCACTCCTCATCGATGAGGCCGAAGCCTCGGGCGTCTTTGGTGCGAATGGCTCGCGTGGGGTGGCACATCACCTGCGAGCGAAGGGGCGCACCGTACCGGGAACGACACGTGCGCCCCGAGGCGCACCGCGTCGATCACGGCTTCCGCAAGTGCGGACGCCCTCGCCGAGGCAACCGCGCCATCGTAGCCGCGCAAGCCCTCCCACCTGAAATCGCCCCCGCCGCACCCGCCAAACCTGCCCATGCTCCGCAGGGGCACACGTTTTGGCGCTCCGAAGACCCGCTTCGTGTACCCCCGCAGAGCATGAGCAGGTTTCAGGCGTTGCCGTCGAAGAGGGAGGTGACCGAGCCGTCGTCGAAGACCTCGCGGACGGCGCGGGCGATCATCGGGGCGATCGACAGCACCGTCAGCTTGGGGAACAGGCGGTCGTCGGGAATCGGCAGCGTGTTGGTGACGATCACCTCGCTGATGCTGCTGTTCTTCAACCGGTCGACCGCCGGGCCGGACAGGATCGGGTGCGTGGCGGCCACGATCACCTGGCTGGCACCGTTCTCCTTCAACGCCTCGGCGGCCTGCACGATCGTGCCCGCCGTGTCGATCATGTCGTCGACCAGCAGACAGGTCCGCCCCTCCACCTGGCCCACGACCTCGTGCACTTTGGACTGGTTGGGCACGCTCGGGTCGCGGCGCTTGTGGATGATGGCCAGCGGCGCGGCGAGGCGGTCCGACCAGACGTCGGCCACCCGCACCCGCCCGGCGTCCGGGCTGACGATGGTCAGCTTGCTGCGGTCGACCCGCCCGCGCACGTAGTCGGCCAGCAGCGGCAGCGCCCACAGATGGTCTACCGGGCCGTCGAAGAAGCCCTGGATCTGCGCGGTATGCAGGTCGACCGAGATGATCCGGTCGGCGCCCGCCGTCTTGAACAGGTCGGCCATCAGCCGGGCCGAGATCGGTTCGCGCCCACGGTGCTTCTTGTCCTGGCGGGCGTAGGGGAAGAACGGCGCGATCACCGTGATCCGCTTGGCCGAGGCACGCTTCATGGCGTCCACCATGATCAGCTGCTCGACCAGCCACTTGTTGATCGGTGCGCTGTGACTCTGGATCACGAAGGCGTCGCTGCCGCGCACGCTCTCCCCGAACCGCACGTAGATCTCGCCGCTGGCGAAGTCGTAGGCCGAGGTGGGCAGCAGCTCGACGTCCAGCGCCACGGCCACCTCTTCGGCCAGCGCCGGGTGGGCCCTCCCGCTGGCGATCACCAGGCGCTTCTCGTTCGGAGCCGTCAGCCCACTGATCATGATCAGTTCCCCCCGTCGTGCGTGGACAGCGCCGAGGCGGCCTCGGCGGCAGCAGCGGACGCCGTGCCGGCGCGACGCCGGGCGACCCAGCCGGCGATGGTGCGCTGGCGGCCGCGGGCCACCGCCATCGCCCCGGGCGGGACGTCCTCGGTGATCACCGAGCCGGCGGCGGTGTAGGCGCCGTCCCCGATCGTGACCGGGGCGACCAGCATGCTGTCGCTGCCCACCCGCACGTGGTCGCCGACCGTCGTCCGGTGCTTGGCCACGCCGTCGTAGTTGACGAAGACCGTGGCCGCGCCGATGTTCGTGCCCTCGCCGATGGTCGCGTCTCCGACGTAGGACAGGTGCGGCACCTTCGAGCCCGCCCCGATCTGGGCGTTCTTGGTCTCCACGAAGGCGCCGATCCTCCCGCCGCTGCCCAACCGGGTGCCCGGGCGCAGGTAGCTGAACGGGCCGACGCTCGCCCCGGCCTCGATCAGTGCCCCGCTGGCGTGACTGCGGATGACGGTGGCGTTCGCGGCGATCGTGCAATCGGTGAGCGTGCTGTCGGGCCCCACTGTGGCGCCGGTGGCGACCTCGGTCGCCCCGTGCAGCTGGGTGCCGGGAAGCAGGGTGACGTCGCGGTCCAGGGTCACCGTGACGTCGACCCAGGTCGTCGCCGGATCGATCACGCTCACCCCGGCGCGCATCCATCCGTCGAGCACCCGGGCGTTCAGCTCGCGGCCCAGCACGGCCAACTGCACCCGGTCGTTGACCCCCTCGACCTGCATCAGGTCGTTCGTGCGGGCCGCGGAGACCCGATGCCCGTCGGCGCGGGCGATGCTCAGCACGTCGGTGAGATACATCTCACCCTGGGCGTTGTCGGTGGTCAGCCGGCCGAGGGCGTCGGTGAGCAGTGCGGCGTCGAAGGCGTAGATGCCCGAATTGATCTCCCGGACGGCGCGCTGGGGCTCGTCGGCGTCCTTGTGCTCGACGATGCCGAGCACGCCGTCGTCGGCGTCGCGCAGCACCCGGCCGTAGCCCGTGGGGTCGGGGACCTCGGCCGTGAGCACGGTGACGGCACTCCCGGTGGCGACATGCCGGGCCACGAGGTCGGCCAGGGTGGTGCCGGTCAGCAGCGGCACATCGCCGTAGGTCACCACCACGGTGCCGGTGAGCGGCCCGTTCAGCCGCCCGGACAGGGCCTCGAGCCCGCAGGCCACGGCCCGGCCGGTGCCCTTGGTATCGTCCTGATCTGCGACGACCGCGCCCGGGTCCACTGCTTCCACGTGCGCGGCGACGAGATCACGCTCGTGCCGGACGACGACCACCAAGTGGTCGGGATCGAGTGTGCGCGCCGCGGCCATCGCGTGGCCGAGCAGGGACCGGCCACCGATCCGGTGCAGCACCTTGGGGGTGGCCGACTTCATCCGCGTCCCTTCGCCGGCCGCCAGGACGACGACGGCGGACGGACGATGCACGGGTTCGGGTGGGACGACGGGTGGGATGGCTGACTGATTCACAGGCTGGCTCACGGCTGGCTCACGCGGACTGCCTCCTCGGCACCCGGGTCAGGGTCGGCAGCTGCGATCCTAGCCACCCTCGCGCCCCGCCGTTCCCCCGTCGCAGTGATCCTCACCCTGCCTCGTGCTCCGCGGCGCCGTCGCCTCGACCTCGATTCGCGAGGAGAACGACGGATTCACGGAGCATGACGGCGAGGCTTCCGGCTCCGCCTCCCTGATTCGAACAGGGACTGCAAGGCTCCAAAGGCCTGCGTGCTGCCGTTACACCAAGGCGGACCGCGCGGACCAGGGGCCGCGTCGGCATCCCAGTGTGCCGCGTCCGGGGTCCTCACGCGCACTCCGAGCCGCCCACGGTGCGCGACGCAGGCCGATCCCCCCGGTCCCGGGCCCCAGCCGCGGCCCAATCGACTCAGCCCCGAACGTGCATGATGGGCCGGTGACCTCGACCCCCCGAGACAGCGGACGCGGCACGCCGGCCCGAGACACCTACTCCGGCCGCCGCGCCCGGATGACCGGAAAGCAGCGGCGTGAACAGCTGCTCGAGGTGGGTCGCAAGCTCTTCGCCAAGAAGGGTTTCGAGGGCACCAGCGTGGAAGAGATCGCCGCCACCGCGCAGGTCTCCAAGCCGGTGGTGTACGAGCACTTCGGCGGCAAGGAGGGCCTGTACGCGGTCGTCGTCGACCGTGAGATCCAGGCCCTGCTGGCCGCGATCACCGCGTCCCTGTCCGCCGACGGCCATCCGCGGGTCCTGCTCGAGAACGCCGCGCTGGCCCTGCTCGGCTACATCGAGAGCTCGGCCGACGGGTTCCGGATCCTGGTCCGCGACTCCCCCGTCACCCAGTCCACCGGCACCTTCGCCAGTCTGATCAGCGACGTCGCCGGACAGGTCGAGTACCTGCTGGCCGACGAGTTCTCCCGGCGCGGCCTCGACGCCAAGGCCGCCCCGCTCTACGCCCAGATGCTGGTCGGCATGGTCGCCCTGACGGGCCAGTACTGGCTCGACCACCGCAAGGCGAAGAAGGCGGACGTCGCCGCGCACCTGGTCAACCTCGCCTGGAACGGGTTGTCCGGGCTGGAGAAGAAGCCCACCCTCGGCGTCACGGTGGCCACGCCGTGAGCAAGAAAACAGCGACGGACGAGGTCGACCGGATCGTCGCCGCCTGGCGCCGCGAGCGGCCCGACCTGGACATCGATCCGCTCGAAGTCCTCTCCCGAGTGACCCGGCTGGCCCGGCACATGGACCGGCACCGCGCCGCCGCCTTCGCCGAGCACGGCCTCGAGACCTGGGAGTTCGACGTCCTGGCGGCGCTGCGGCGCTCGGGCGAGCCCTACCTGCTCTCCCCCGGCCAGCTGGCCGCAGAGACCATGGTGACCAGCGGCACGATGACCAACCGGATCGACCGGCTGCAGGCCCGCCGGCTGGTGCTGCGGGCTCCGCACCCCGGCGACGGACGCGGTGTGCTGGTCACCCTCACCGACGCCGGACGCACTGCGGTCGACGCCGCACTGACCACCCTGCTGACGCTCGAGCGCGACCTGCTGTCCGGCTTGGACGACGACGCCCGCGCCGACCTGGCCACCCTGCTCCGCCGCCTCGCCCTACGCCTCTAGCTCGAAACCTGCTCATGCTCCGTAGGGATACATGTCTGGGGTCGTGACAACGCTGTCACGTGTACCCCCGCGGAGCATGAGCAGGTTTTGTCAGTCGGTGAGTTCGGCGGCGGCGAGCCACTCCTCCTCGAGGGCGGCGCGTTCGGCGTGCAGGGCGCGCAGGGTCACGTCGAGAGCCATCAACACCGTGTGATCCCCGGCCTGCTCGGCCATCTGCGCGTGCAGCTTCTCCTCCTGGCCGTCCAGGCGCGAGAGCTGCCGCTCCAGTCGGGACATCTCCTTGCGCGCCTGCCGCTGCGCCGCCGCATCCGGAACCTCGGCTGCGGCCCCGCCAACTCCACCGCTGACTCCTCCTGCGGACGACGCACCCTGGGCAGCAGCGGACGTCGCCCCTCCGGCGGCGAGCGAGGCAGCCCTCAGCTCGAGGTACTGCTCCACCCCGCCCGGCAGGTCGCGCAGCTTGCCGTCGCCGAGCAGCGCCAACTGATGATCGGTCACCCGTTCCAGCAGGTAGCGGTCGTGCGAGACCACCACGAGCGTGCCCGGCCAGGAGTCCAGGGTGTCCTCGATCGCGGCCAGGGTGTCGGTGTCCAGGTCGTTCGTGGGTTCGTCCAGCATCAGCACGTTGGGCTCGCCCATCAGCAGTCGCAGCAGCTGCAGCCGGCGCCGCTCCCCACCCGAGAGCTCGGCCACCGGGGTCCAGATCCGCTCCTTGGCGAACCCCAGCCGCTCCAGCATCTGCCCGGCGGTGACGTCACGGTCGCCGATCCGCACTGTGCCGCGCACCTTCTCCACGGCCTCACCCACCCGCAGGTCGGCGACGTCGTCCAGCTCGCGCACGTCCTGGGTGAGCATCGCCGGCACCACCGTCTTGCCCCGCTTCACCCGGCCCGACTCCGCCGTCACCTCGCCCAGCAGCAGCCGCAGCAGCGTGGTCTTCCCGGCGCCGTTGACACCGACCAGGCCGACCCGCTCCCCCGGCGCCAGCCGCCAGGTGACGCCGTCCAGCAGCACCCGGCGGTCCGGCCCCGAGCCGAAGGCGACCGTGACGTCCTCGACGTCGATCACGTCCTTGCCCAGCCGAGCGGTGGCCATCCGGGCCAGCTCGAGGCTGTCCCGGGGGGCCGGCTCGTCGGCGATCAGGGCGGTGGCGGCGTCGATCCGGAACCGCGGCTTGCTGGTCCGTGCCGGCGGGCCCCGGCGCAGCCAGGCCAGCTCCTTGCGCAGCAGGTTCTGCCGTCGTTCCTCGGTGACCGCCGCGATCCGCGACCGCTCGGCCCGGGCCAGCACGTACGCCGCGTACCCACCGTCGAAGGCCTCGACGATCCCGTCGTGCACCTCCCACGTGCGCTCGCACACCGCGTCCAGGAACCACCGGTCGTGGGTCACGACCACCAGCGCCCCACGGCCGGCCGGCCAGCGGGTGCGCAGGTGCGCGGCGAGCCAGGCCACGCCCTCGACGTCCAGGTGGTTGGTCGGTTCGTCGAGCAGGACGACGTCGTGCGGCTGGGCGAGCATCGCTGCCAGAGCGACCCGGCGGCGCTGCCCCCCGGACAGGGTGCTCAACGGCGCATCCAGCCCGCCCACCTCGGCGGCGTCCAGCCCGCCCAGCAGTCCGGCGACGACGTCGCGGGCGAGGGAGTTGGAGGCCCAGGTGTGATCGTCGGCGAGCTCGCCGAGCACCGCGTGCCGCACGTCCGAGGCGCTGGCCGCATCGCTCTGCGCGAGCAGCTCCAGCCGCACGCCCCGGGTGTGGGTCACCCGGCCGGAGTCGGGTTCCTGGGAGCGGGCGAGGATGCGCAGCAGGGTGGACTTGCCGTCGCCGTTGCGCCCGACCACCCCCACCCGCATCCCGTCGTCCAGACCGAGTGAGACCGAGCCGAGCACGGTGCGGGCGGCGTGCGCGACGGCGACCGACTCGACGTTCAGGAGGTGGGCCATGCGCCCTCGACCACTCGGGCTCCGTGGGCAGGGCCGGTCACCCGCAGCACCTGATCGGCCACCCCCGCGCTCTCCAGCGCCGTGGCGATGTCGAGAGCCTGCTCGGAGTCGGCGGCCAGGAAGGCCACCGTCGGCCCGCTGCCGGAGATCAACGAGCCCAGGGTCGCGCACTCGTCGCCGACCTCCAGGGTCTGCAACAGGTCCGGGCGCAACGAGCAGGCGGCCGGCTGCAGGTCGTTGACCAAGTGGGTGCCGAGCGCCTCGGCGTTGCCCGAGCGCAGGGCGGACATCAGCCGCTCGGACACCCGCGGCTCGGGCAGGATCCGGCCCGCGCGCAGCCGGTCGATCTCGGCGAACACCGCCGGGGTGGACAGCCCCTGCCCGGACAGCGCGATCACCCAGTGGTAGGTGCCCCGGCACATCGCGGCGGTGAGCTGCTCGCCCCGGCCCGTGCCGATCGCGGTGCCGCCCAGGAGAGGGAACGGCACGTCCGACCCGAGCTCGGCGGCCAGGGCCCGCAACTGCTCCCGGCTGAGCCCGGTCTGCCACAGCACGTCTGCGGCGAGCAGGGCCGCAGCGGCGTCGGCCGAACCGCCCGCCATGCCGCCGGCGACCGGGATCTGCTTGCGCAGGTGCAGCCGGACGCCGTCACTCACCCCGGTCCGCTCGGCCAGCAGCAGCGCGGCCCGGACGGCGAGATTCCGCTCGTCCCGCGGCACGCCGTCGGACTGAGGGCCGTCGAGGGTGACCTCGATCCCGTCGTCGATCGAGCCGCCGGTCGCGCTCACGGTGACGTCGTCGGCCAGCGAGACCGCCTGGAACACCGTGGCCAGTTCGTGGAAGCCGTCCGGGCGGGGGCTGCCCACGCGCAGCTCGAGGTTGATCTTCGCGGGTGCGCGAACGGTCACCGAGCCGGGCCTGGTCATATCCGGTGAGCCTAGTCCCGGGCGGCTGTTGCCACCGCCGCGAAATCGGCCACCGATAGTTGCTCGCCCCGCGCCCGCGGATCGATCCCCGCCGCGCGCAACACCGATTCCGCCCGCGCCGGGGAGCCGGCCCAGCCGGCCAGCGCCGCGCGCAGGGTCTTGCGCCGCTGGGCGAAGGCGGCGTCGACGCACGCGAACACCTGCTCGCGGGTGGCTGGGGTGACCGGGGCCGGCCTGCGGGTGAAGGCGACCAGCGCCGAGTCGACGTTCGGCACCGGCCAGAACACGGTGCGCGGCACCGACCCGGCCCGGCGCACCTCGGCGTACCAGGCCGCCTTGACGGACGGCGCACCGTAGGCCTTCTGACCGGGGCCGGCGGCAAGCCGGTCACCGACCTCGGCCTGCACCATCACCAGCCCGCGACGCAGGCCGGGCAGGCGCTCCAGGGCCACCAGCAGCACCGGCACCGCCACGTTGTAAGGCAGGTTCGCCACCAGGGCGGTGGGCGTGGGACCTGGGAGGGCAGCGGGCTCGAGCCGGACGGCGTCCGCTGCTACTACCTGCAGGCGCGAGGCCGCGTCGGGGCGCAGCCGGGCGACCGTGCCGGGCAGCAGGCGGGCGAGGACCGGGTCGATCTCGACCGCGACGACCGAACCGGCGACGTCGAGCAGGGCCAGGGTCAGCGAGCCGAGGCCGGGACCCACCTCCAGCACGACGTCGGCGGCGTCGACCCCGGAGGTGCGCACGATCCGGCGCACCGTGTTCGCGTCGACCACGAAGTTCTGGCCGAGCACCTTGGTCGGGCGGAGGTCGAGCTCAGCGGCCAGACGCCGGATCTCCACGGCCCCCAGCAGGGGTAACAACGCGTCCGGCACAGGGCAACCCTGCCAGAACCAGGGGTGGTCACCGGATTTCAGGAGTCCTTGATCTCCGCATGATCCTCTCCGAGCAGGATGCTCGTCACGGGTGGGCCCTCGGGGGGTCCGCCTCACCCGTCCCCCGAAAGGCCTCGCCTCGCCATTCGCCTCTCCCGCGTGCCCGCCGGCACCGTCGTCGTCCTGGCCACCGCGCTCTCCTTGACCGGAACATCACCCTGTGCCGGGTCACCGCCGACCACAACCGCCGCCAGGGGATCTCGGTCACCAACGTCACCACGATGACCATCCGCGACTCCGTCTTCACCCGCACCCTGAGCGAGCCCGGCGGTGCCGGGTCGGGGATCGACCTCGAGCCCAACGGGAACGAGCACGTGAAGTACTTCCGAGTGATCGGCAACCGGATCACGAGGAACACCGTTCAGGGGATCTCCATCGGCATGTCCGACGAGTTCCTGTCCACCTCGACGATCAGCGACATCACGGTGTCGGGCAACACCCTCGACGACAACGGCCTGGACGCCACACCGACCCGCATGCGGTTCGGAATGCTGGTCGCCGACGCCTCCGGCGTCCTCGTCGAGAACAACACCATCACCAGGAGCCACGGCGCCGGCATCAGCGTGCAGTACGCCAAGGGCACCATCGTGCGCGGCAACCGCGTCTCCGGAACGCTGAAGGCCGGCCAGTACGCGCAGGCCGGCGCGGCGATCCACCTGGAGAAGGACACCGGCACGGTGTGCGCCGGCAACACGCTCACCGGCAATGCCGGCCCGGCGATCTCCACCTACCAGAGCAGCTCCACGGTCAGCGGCAACACGACGCTGACCGGTCACCCGCTCGACGCCGGCAGTGCCGCCGCGCCGTCGCACCCTGACGACGACCCGCGCGGCACGGCCCACGCTCGGCGCCGGGCCCCCTCCTCACGGCCGGCGCGCTCCTCCTCGCACGCCGCCCCGGGGTGTTACGTGAACAGCTTGCGACCGCAGACCGGCCACTGCCCGGCGCCGGCCTTGTTGTAGAGGATCTTGGCGCGCTTGGTCTGCTCGGCCGGCGAGGCGTCCGCCGGGCTGCCGCTGCCGCCCACGGACCGCCAGGTGGTCTTGCTGAACTGGTAGAGGCCGTAGTACCCCGCCGGGTTGACCGCCCGGGGGTTGCCGCTCGACTCGCACTTGGCCAGCGCGGCCCAGTTCAGGCTGTCCGCCTTGGTGCCCGTCGCGCTCGAGGTGTCGGACGAGGAGGAGCTCGCCGCGGGCTTCGTCCCGACCTTCACCACGGCGCTCACCGCGGGCTTGGTGACCACGGCCGAGGTGCGCACGCTGGAGATCGGCTTCCCGTCGGCGACGGTGATCGTGTAGGTCACGCGCTGCACACCGGCGACGCCCTTGGTGACCACCTTGGTGGTGCCGACCGCGAGGGTCTTGTCCTGCTTCTTGGTGGTGGAGAACTTCAGCGGCTCGACCTTCACGGTCTCTCGCTTGACCACTCGCACCACCTTCACCGTCATGCCCTTGGCCAGGGGTGCGGCGGGCTTGACGCTGAGCCGGTCCAGGGAGCCGAGGGCGAGCTTCTGCTCCCCGAGCAGCTCCGACACCGTGGCAGCAGTCGTGGTCACGGTGCGGGTGGCGCCGTCGGCGGCCACGGTGATCGTCTTGGGGGTGGTGACGGCCACGGCCAGGCCGGTGCGGCCCAGGGGCTGCGACCGCGAGACGGACAGCTTCGCGCCGTCCGCCCGGATGCCGAGGGCGGCGAGCGCGCCGTCCACGGTCAGCTCGGTGGTCTGGTAGATCTTCGGGACCCCGTCCACGGTGACCGACAGCGGACGGGCGTAGCGCACGATCACGTCCTGGCCGTCAGCCAGGGGGGTGTCCAGCGCGGGGGCCACCAGGTCGTACTGGCCGAGCGTGATCGCCTCAGCGGCGAGCAGCTCGCGCACCGTGGTCGCTCCGGCCTGGACCTGACGGGTCTTCCCGTCGACGGAGAGGTTGAGGGTGGTTCCTGTGTCGGCGTAGGCAAGGGTGGCGCCGACGACGGCGGACAGGACGGTGCCCTGGGCCAGAAGGCGGCCCGAACGGCTGGCGAGGAAGCTGAGCACTTCGCTCCAGACCTTGTTGGGTCCGGGCACGGCGACGCGGGACGACGACTTACCCCGAGCGGGACGTCCTTGCCCCGCGGCCTGCCACGACCGTTCGTTGGCGGAAGGTCGTGCTCTGGCTGCGTTGTCCCGGGATCTCCGACCCCGGCGGTTCCGCCAATACCGTAACGGTTCGGCAACGATGGACCAACGGACACAACGGACAACATCTGTAGTCAGCCGATTACCTGATGTAGTCCCCGCAGTTCACCGCTTCGCGCGCCCTGTTGCACATGTCACAACATCCAACCTGCTCATGCTCCGCGGGGGTACACGTCTGGGCCCCGTGAAGCCCGATTTCGTGTACCCCGGCGGAGCATGAGCGGGTTTACCAGGGGCCGTACAGGCGGGTCGACGTGGCGTTCAGTTCGGCGCAGAGTCGCGCCTCGTCGATCGCCAGTTCGGCGGCCATGCGGCGGACGGTGAGCGGGATCAGGTAGCCGGCGTTGCGGCGTCCGCGATGGGGGTGCGGGGCCAGGTAGGGCGCGTCGGTCTCCACCAGCAGCTGAGAGACGGGGACGGCGCGCAGCGCCGCCCGCAGCCCGCCCGCGTTGGCGAAGGTGACCGCGCCGGCGAAGGACAGATACCACCCCGCCTCGGCACAGAGCCTCGCCATCGCCTCGTCACCGGAGAAGCAGTGGAACACCGTGCGCTCCGGCGCCCCCTCCTCGGCCAGCACGCGCAGCACGTCGGCGTGCGCATCCCGGTCGTGGATCTGCAGCACCTTGCCCAGCCGCTTGGCCAGGTCGATGTGCGACCGGAACGAGGCCACCTGCGCCGCCCGGCCTGCCTCGTCGTCCGCATGCACCCAGTAGTGGTCGAGCCCGGTCTCACCGATCACCCGCACCCGGGGGTGGGCTGCCAGCTGTTCGATCTCCGCCAGCGCCTCGACCAGCCCCGATTCCCCCTGCGCCGCAACGATTCCGGTCGCCTCGGTCGGGTGCAGGGCCACCCCGGCGAGCAGCTGCGGGTACCGGTCGACGACATCGACGGTCCAACGCGCCGAGGCCAGGTCGCAGCCGATCTGCACCATTCGGGTCACGTTCACCGCCGCCGCGGCGGCGATCGCCTCGCCCACGCCGAAAGCCTTCTCGCCGCGACGGGCATGGTCGAGATGGGTGTGGTTGTCCACCACCGGCGAGGCCAGGGCCTCCGGCGCCGGCGGAAAGGAGGAGTCCAGCGTCGGGATCACGGCGGCCTACTCGGCGGTCAGCCGGGCCAGCTCCTCGGCCACCACCGAGTCGTCCAGCTTGCGGAAGATCGGCGTCGGCGCCGCCACCGGAGTGCCGGGCACGATCGGGGTGGACTCCCACGCGGCGACCGTCTCCCCGCGCCGGTAGTCGCCCATCAGCACCGGGTAGCCCGGCCCGCCGTCCAGGTCGTCGACCTCACGGATCTCCGGCTGCGGCGAGACCGTGCCGGCGCCGCCGAAGATCTCGTGCACGACCTGCGCGCTGAACGGCAGGAACGGCGACAGTTGCGTGCGGCAGTCCGAGATCGCCTGTGCCGCAACGTGAAGCACCGTCTTCATCCGCGCCGGGTCCTCGTTCTTCAGCTTCCACGGGGCCTGGTCGGACAGGTACTTGTTCGCCTCGCCGACGATCCGCATCGCCTCGTTGACGGCGTGCTTCTGCCGGTTGTCGGCCAGCAGGGTGCCCACCGAGCCGAACCCCGCGGACGTCGTGGCGAGCAGCGCCCGGTCGGCGTCCGCCAGCTCACCGGCGGCCGGGATGGCACCCAGGTTTTTGTTGATCATGGAGGCCGTGCGGTTGACCAGGTTGCCCCAGCCGGCGACCAGTTCGTCGTTGGTCCGGCGCACGAACTCGGTCCAGGTGAAGTCGGTGTCCTGGGTCTCCGGCCCGGCCACCGCGATGAAGTAGCGCAGGGCGTCGGGCTGGTAGCGGGCGAGCACGTCCCGCACGTAGATCACCACGCCGCGGGAGGAGGAGAACTGCTTGCCCTCCATGGTCAGGTACTCGCTGCTGACCACCTCGGTCGGCAGGTTGAGGTTGCCGTACACCCCCGGGGTCCCGCCGCGAGAACCGCGGCCCGCGTAGCCGAGCAGCTCCGCCGGCCAGATCTGGGAGTGGAAGGTGATGTTGTCCTTGCCCATGAAGTAGTACGAGCGCGCGGCCTCGTCGTTCCACCAGGCCCGCCAGGCGTCCGGGTCGCCGGTGCGCCGGGCCCATTCGATGGACGCCGACAGGTACCCGATCACCGCGTCGAACCAGACGTAGAGCCGCTTGGCGGAGTTCTCCTCCCACCCGGGCAGCGGCACCGGGATGCCCCAGTCGATGTCCCGGGTCATCGCCCGCGGCCGGATGTCGTCCAGCAGGTTGAGCGAGAACTTCAGGACGTTGGGTCGCCAGTCGGTGCGCGCCTGCAGCCACGAGCCGAGGGTCTCGGCCAGGGCGGGCAGGTCGAGGAAGAAGTGCTCGGTCTCGATGAACTTCGGGATCTCACCGTTGATCCTGCTGCGCGGGTTCTTCAGTTCGGCGGCGTCGAGCTGGTTGCCGCAGTTGTCGCACTGGTCGCCGCGGGCGCCGTCGTAGCCGCACAGCGGGCAGGTGCCCTCGATGTAGCGGTCGGGCAGAGTACGCCCGGTCGACGGCGAGATGGCGCCGGTGGTCGTCTGCTCGACCATGTAGCCGTTGGCGTGCACCACCCGGAACAGCTCCTGGGCCACCGCGTAGTGGTTGCCGGTCGTGGTCCGCGTGAACAGGTCGTAGGACAGGCCCAGGGCGTGCAGGTCCTCCACGATCACCCGGTTGTAGCGGTCGGCCAGCGCCTTCGGCGTGACCCCCTCCTTCTCCGCCTGGACCAGGATCGGGGTGCCGTGCTCGTCGGTACCCGAGACCATCAGGACGTCGTGACCCACCATGCGCATGTAGCGGCTGAACACGTCGGAGGGGACGCCGAAGCCGGCGACATGGCCGATGTGACGGGGCCCGTTGGCGTAGGGCCAGGCCACCGCAGACAGGATGTGGGTCATACCCCGATCCTAGGGACTCGAGGCTCATGCTCCGGTCAGGGGCGGTTGCGGGTGACGGCGTCGTAGAGGGCGCGTTTGGCGACGCCTGCGGGTTTGGCGACGGCGGCCACGGCTTCCTTGAGCCGCACCCCCGCCGTCACTCGGGCACGTACCTCGGCGGCGAGCGCGTCGATGTCCGCGGTCGAGCCGTCCGGCTCCGGGCGCCCGGAGACCACGATGGTCAGCTCGCCCAGCACCTGCCCGGACGACGCCCAGGCCGCGAGGGCGTCCAGCGGCTCCCGGCGCACCTCCTCGTAGGTCTTGGTCAACTCCCGGCACGCGGCCGCCGCCCGGTCGTCACCGAACACGGTGGCCATCGCGGCCAGCGTGGGAGCGGCCCGATGCGGGGCCTCGAAGAACACCATGGTGCGGGGCTCGTCGGCCAGCGCCGCCAGCGCCCGCATCCGCTCCCCGGCCTTGCGCGGCAGGAACCCCTCGAAGCAGAACCGGTCGGTGGCCAGGCCGGACAGGGCCAGCGCGGTCAGCACCGCCGAGGGCCCGGGAACGACCGTCACCGGCACCCCGGCGTCCACGGCGGCCCGGACGGCGCGCAGCCCGGGGTCTGAGACGCTCGGCATGCCGGCGTCGGTGACCACCAGCACGGTGGCGCCCTCGCGGGCGGCCTCGACCAGTTCGATCGAGCGCTCGGCCTCGTTGTGCTCGTGGTAGCTCACCACCCGGCCGGCCGGTGTGATCCCGAGGGCGGCGGCGAGACGGCGCAGCCGCCGGGTGTCCTCCGCGGCGATCACGTCGGCGGCGGCGAGCAGGGTGCGCAGCCGCGGCGGCGCGTCGTCCGGATCGCCGATCGGGGTGGCTGCCAGCACCAGCCGGCCGGCGCTCGAATCGGGAGTCACCGCCCGATCATGGCCCACCGGCGACGGTGATCGTGACCCGATCGCCCGATCACTAGGGTCGAGGCTGACCGGGACCGACGAACGGCGAGGAAGGGAGCGGGGATGACTCGGCCGGCTGCCGCGGCGTTCGCCCCGCTGCACCGCTGGCTGCCCGGCGTGGACCAGCGGGTCTGGGGCTGGCTCGCCCCGTTGACCGTGGCCCTGATCGGCGGCGGGCTGCGGTTCTGGCGCCTGGACCGCCCGGCCCGGCTGGTGTTCGACGAGACCTACTATGTCAAGGACGCCGCCGCCTACCTCGAGCGCGGTCACGAGCGCGCGCTGCGGCCCGGGCTGACCGGCGCCGAGGCGGATCGGCTCTGGAGCGCCGGGACCACAGACGTGTGGGGCTCCGCCGGGAACTTCGTCGTTCATCCTCCGGGCGGCAAGTGGATGATCGCCCTCGGCGAACTGCTGTTCGGCACCACCAGCCCGTGGGGGTGGCGCTTCGCCTCGGCCGTTGCCGGCACCCTGTCGATCCTGCTGATCGGCCGGATCGCCCGTCGGCTGTTCGGTTCCACCCTGCTCGGCACCACCGCGGCGCTGCTGCTGGCCGTGGACGGCCAGCACTTCGTGCACAGCAGGATCGGCCTGCTCGACGTCTTCGTGATGTTCTGGGCCCTGGCCGCCTTCGGCTGCCTGCTGATCGACCGTGACCAGGCCCGTGACCAGGCCCGTGACCAGGCAGACCCGGGCGGACGGCGCCACGTACGCCGGGTGCGCTGGTGGCGCCTGGCGGCCGCGCTGTGTCTGGGCCTGTGCATCTCCACCAAGTGGTCGGGGCTGTTCTTCGCCGCCGCGTTCGGGCTGGCCAGCGTGCTGTGGGACGTCGCCGCCCGCCGCCGCGCAGGCGGGCGGCACTGGCTCCTGACCGGCCTGCTGCGCGACGGCGCCGGTGCGCTGGCCCTGATGCTTCCGGTCGCCGCGGCGGTGTACCTGGCCTCGTGGACCGGGTGGCTGCAGGGCAGCACCGGCTACAACCGGCAGTGGGCCGCCACGCACCCCGCCGACTCCCCCGTGCCCGATGCCTTGCGCGCGCTGTGGGACTACCACCGGCAGATGTGGCACGCGAACACCACGTTGCGCGCCTTCCACCCCTACCGCTCGCACCCGTGGTCGTGGTTGGTCCTCGGCCGGCCGACGTCGTTCGACTACCGCGGCTCCGCCGACGGCGTCACCGACTGCCCGTCGCAGGAGTGCGCGCAGGCGATCAGCGACCTCGGCAACCCGGTGATCTGGTGGGGCGGCTCGATCGCCGTCGCCGTGCTGATCGTGGTCTGGCTGCTCGGGCGTGACTGGCGGGCCGGGGCGATCCTGGCCGGCCTCGCGGGCGGCTACCTGCCCTGGTTCGCCTACTCCGAGCGCACCATCTACAGCTTCTACGCCGTCGCCTTCGGTCCCTACGTGGTGCTGGCGCTGACCTTCTGCCTGGGGCTGGTCCTCGGCCCTGCCCGGGCCGCACCCGACCGGCGGCTGATCGGGGCCGCCCTGGCCGGCTCGGTCGTGCTGCTCGCGGTGCTGACCTTCGCCTTCTTCTACCCGGTGCTCTCCGACCAGGTCATCGACCACGCGCAGTGGTCGGACCGGATGTGGCTGCGATCCTGGTGGTGGCCCGAGCCCAACCCGTCCTCCACCCCGACGCCGAGCCCGTCACCGAGCCCGTCACTGAGCCCGTAGCCACGCCTGCATCGGACGACACCTACGATGACCCGGTGACGATCACGGCCGAACGGACCCGCTCCGGCGCCACCGCGGCGGACGCGACGCGGCGTCAGGCTCTGCGCGCCCGGTTGAGCGGCGCCGGCCTGGACGACCGGGTGTGGGGCTGGCTGGCCCCGCTCGCCGTCGCCGTGGTCGGCGGGTTCCTGCGCTTCTGGCACCTCGGCCGCCCGCCGTGGCTGGTCTTCGACGAGACCTACTACGTCAAGCAGGGCGCCTCGTTCCTGAAGTACGGCCACGAGCGGGCGATCAAGGAGGGCCTGGAGAAGCCGGACCTGCTGTGGAACACCGGCAACACCGACGTCTGGGGGCCCAAACCCGACTTCGTGGTGCACCCCCCGGTCGGCAAGTGGATGATCGCCGGGGGCGAGTGGCTGTTCGGTATCACCGACCCGGTCGGCTGGCGGTTCGCCTCCGCCGTGGTGGGCACCTTGTCGATCCTGATGATCGGCCGGATCGCCCGCCGGCTGTTCCGCTCCACCCTGCTCGGAACCACCGCCGCCCTGCTGCTGGCCGTCGACGGCCAGCACTTCGTACACAGCCGCACCGGCCTGCTCGACGTGTTCGTCATGTTCTGGGCCCTGGCCTCCTTCGGCGCCATCCTGCTCGACCGCGACCAGGCCCGAGCCCGACTGGCCGCCCGGGTCGCCTCGCGCGGGGCGAGCGGCTTCGGCCCGGGGCTGGGCATCCGCTGGTGGCGGATCGTCGCCGGGATCACGCTGGGCCTGTGCGCCGGGACCAAGTGGTCCGGCCTGTTCTTCGCCGCCGCGTTCGGCCTGGCCAGCGTGCTGTGGGACGTCGCCGCCCGGCGCGCCGGCGGCACCCGGCACTGGCTGACCACCGGCATGCTGCGCGACGGCGCCAGCGGCTTCCTGCACATCGTGCCGGTGATGCTGATCGTCTACCTGAGCTCGTGGACAGGTTGGTTCCGCAGCACCGATGGCTACAACCGCACCTGGGCGACCCAGCACCCTGCCGACGGGGTGACGGGGCTGGTGCCCGGCGCCGTCCGCGCGTTGTGGGACTACCACCAGCAGATGTGGAACTTCAACACCACCCTGCGCACGCCGCACGCCTACCAGTCCCACCCGTGGTCGTGGCTGGTGGTGGGCCGCCCGACCGCGTTCGACTACCGCGGCTACACCCAGGGCGAGCGCGGGTGCCGCTTCACGGAGTGCTCCCGAGCGGTGACCGACCTCGGTAACCCGGTGATCTGGTGGGGCGGCACGATCGCCATCGTCGTCCTGATCGTGGTGTGGCTGCTCGGCCGTGACTGGCGGGCCGGGGCGATCCTGGCCGGTCTGGCCGGGGGCTACCTGCCCTGGTTCATCTACGCCGAGCGCACCATCTACACCTTCTACGCGGTGGCGTTCGTGCCCTACGTCGTGCTCGCCCTGACCTTCTGTCTCGGGCTGATCCTCGGGCCGCGCACCTCCTCGGCCGACCGGCGGCTCACCGGGGCCGCCCTGGCCGGCTCGGTGGTGCTGCTCGCGGTGGTGACCTTCGCCTGGTTCTACCCCGTGCTCTCGGACAAGCTGATCTCGCATGCCGACTGGGTCGACCGGATGTGGCTGCCCAGCTGGATCTGATGCGAGGGTAGGTCTCCGGCGAGCGACGGAGGAGCCCGTGACGAGATCATCCAGCCAGTGGATCGCAGCTGACCTTGTGGCCGCGTGCCCGTCGCTGCAACCGCTGGCCGCGCTGATGGCCGGGCGGGAGCAACTCGCGGTGCTGCCCACGCCGCTGCACCACGCCCCGCGGCTGTCGTACTCACTGGGCAAGGAGATCTGGCTCAAGCGCGACGACCTGACCGGCACCGGGCTGGGCGGCAACAAGATCCGCAAGTTGGAGCTGCTCGCCGCGCAGGCCCGTGCCGCCGGAGCGGACACCCTGGTCGGCGTGGGGGCACCGCAGTCGAACCACGCCCGCACCGTGGCCACGGTGGCGGCGATGCTGCAGCTGGACTGCCACCTGGTGCTGGCCGGGCAGGCTCCGGCTGCGCCGTCCGGCAACCTGCTCCTCGACGCCCTGATGGGCGCCACCCTGCACTGGGCAGGCACCCACGACTGGGCCGAGCTCGCCACCGCCACCGACGACGTCTCGGCCCAGTTGCAGCGGATCGGACGGCGGGTGTTCACCATGCCGGTCGGCGGCTCGGTGCCGCACGGCTCGGCCGCTTTCGTGGCCGCCTACCTCGAACTCGTGGTGCAGTGCACCGAGTACCGGGTGACGCCGTCCGCCGTGATGCATGCCTCGTCCTCGGCCGGCACCCAGGCCGGGCTGCACCTGGGCGCCGTGCTGGCGGGTGAGCTGCTGGACGGCGTCGCGCCGCCCGTGATCGGGGTGGACGTCGCCAAGATCACCAACCCGCTGGCGGAGGAGGTCTCCCGGCTGGTTGCCGGGACCGCCGAGCTGCTCGGCGTGCAGCAGATCTGGGAAAACGCCGGGCCGGGCCGGGGCCCGACGGTGCTGGAGGGATACCTGGGGCCCGGCTACGCGGTGCCCTCCGGCGGGTCGAGCGCAGCCCTGCACCTGCTGGCCCGCACCGAAGGCGTGATCCTGGATCCTGTTTACAGCGCCAAGGGGTTCCACGCCGTCTGCGAGAGCGACCTGCCGGGCCCGATCGTGTTCTGGCACACCGGCGGCACCCCCGCCCTCTTCGCCACCACCCCCCACTGATCCCCTGGGCCCACCCACCCTTCTCCTCCCCGGCGCCCTCCCGGCGATTGTGCGGTCGAACGCGTGAAACACCCGGCTTCCACCGCACAATTCCGAGGGCCACCACCTCACCCTTGACAGGTAACCAAACGGTTTCCTATTGTCTGAGGATGGACCTGGTGTTCAAGGCGCTGGCGGATCCGACCCGTCGCGCCCTGCTCGACGAGCTGCACCGTCAGGACGGCCAGACCCTGTCGGCACTGGTCGCCCGGTTCACGATCACCAGGATCGGCGTCGCCAAGCACCTCGCCCTGCTGGAACAGGCGGGCCTCGTCGTCTCCCGGCGGCGGGGGCGGGAGAAGCTGCACTTCCTGAACCCGGTCCCGATCCGCCTCGTGCACGACCGCTGGGTCACCAAGTACACCGAGCCCTGGATTGCCGGGCTCGCCGATCTCAAACGCGAACTGGAGCTCACCATGGAGAAGGTCTTCGAGATCTACATCCGCACCACGCCCGAGCGCCTCTGGGCGGCGATCACCGACCCGGAGACGCGTGCTGCCTTCCAGTTCGGCAACCGGGTCGACTCCGACTGGGCGCCGGGCTCGTCGTACACGATCACCAACCCGCGCGCGGCCGGGCCCCTCGTCGACGGCGTCAACCTGGAGGTCGACCCGCCCCGTCGGCTGGTGCAGTCCTTCACCGCCCGGTGGGGGGACGACGTCGCGGGCGAGGGCACGTCGCGGGTCACCTGGGAGATCGAGCAGGTCGCCGACTCCTGCCGGCTCCTGGTCACCCACGACCAGCTGCGTGACGGCGCGAACGAGCAGCTCTACGGCGGCTGGCCCATGATCCTCTCCGGGCTCAAGACCTGGCTGGAGACCGGCGAGCGCCTCACCACCCCGGGCTCCCTCATGTACGCGGGAGACGAGTAGCGCCGCACCCCTACCGGGCGCTGCCCGCCGGACGGCCGGTGCCGGGCAGCGAGATCTCACTCGCCGACGCTCCCGGTGCGCCTCCGCCGGGGTTCGTCGGGTTCCTCCAGGCCAGTGCTGCGATCAGCCCCAGGCACCACAGGACGGCGACGGCCAGCACCGAGTAGGCAGCCGCCAGGCCGGCGCTCAGGTCCCTGGTGCGGATCACCAGGCCGAGCAGCATCTCGGCCGCGAACAGGGTGGCCAGCACGGCCCCCGGCCGGCGCAGCCGCGCACTGCGCCCCGCCACCACCGCCGTGGCCAGCACGAGCACCGCGCCCAGGACCGCCAGCCCCAGCCGCAGGCTCTGCAGCCAGGGGCGCAGGTCGGTGCCGATCTGTTGCCACAGAGGCCATCCCATGCAGCGGGTGTAGGAGCCGGGCCCGGCCGCGAAGATGCCGATCACGTGCAAGGCGATCACCGTGACCACGGTGGTGGTGGCCAACCCCCCGACCCGCAGCGGGACCCACCGGGCGGACGACCGAGGCGCCAGCCGCACGGTGGCGACGGTCATCACGACCATCGCGGTCAGCGCGGAGAACAGGTCGACCGCCCCGAGCCAGGTCGGCAGGCCGGACAGCACGACCAGGCGCCCGAACGTCCCGGCCGCGGCGGCCCCGGCGAGCGCCACCCACGGCAGGAACCGCACCCAGCGGTCGGCCCCGGCCAGGCGCTGCGACATCACCGCGGAGGCGAGCACCAGGGGACCGGTCAGTACCGCCACCACCCGATGACTGAACTCGATCAACGGATTCAGTTCCCACCCCGGGGCGATCTGCCCCGGCTGACACCCCGGCCAGGTGGCGCAGGCCGCCCCGGACCCGGTGGCGCACACCACCGACCCCATGGTCACAGCCAGGGCGGTGAACAGGGCGGCGAGGCGGAAGACGGTCAGCGTGGCGGCCGGCGGAGCGGAAGCGCTCGAGGTCATGGCAGGTCTCCTGGGGAGCATGACGCGGGCTGAAACAAGGCCCGATCGACACCCTACGCACTTCAGCTCCCGCTGCTGCACCAGGGCCCCCGCCTCCACCGCCCACGATGTTCTGTGCGGTCGAAAGTGGCCTTGCAGCGCGACTTCCGCCGCACAGAATCCTGGATCGGCGCCCTGAGGAGTGACGTTGGGGCACTTGCCGGGGGCCACCTCCTGGGCATCGGGTAGAGGTGTGGCACCTGAACCACCGCTCCACCCGGACATGGAACGGGCCAGCACGACGGACCGCGCCTTCCTGGCAATGGACCGCGGCCGGATCCCGGAGCAGTTCGCCGTCGTCCTGCTGCTGCACCGCAGCTCCGATCTCGATCCTGCGCACGTCCGAGAGCTGATCGGCCGGCGCGTCCTCGCCGTCCCCCGGTTGCGGCAGCGGTTGGTCAGGGCGCCGCTCGGCTGCGGAGGCCCGCTCTGGCAGGACGACGCGAACTTCGACCTCGGCCACCACGTGACGGTGCTCCGCTGCCCGGCGCCCGGGGACCGGCGCGCCCTGCTCGACCTCGCGACGGGCATCGTCCTCACCCCTCTGCCGCGATCGGTACCACTGTGGTCGATGACCCTGGTCACCGACCTGGCGGACGGCGACGCCGCGATGGTGCTGGTGCTGCACCACGTGCTGGCGGACGGCGTGGGCGGGCTGGCCATCCTCGGCGCCCTGATCGATCCTGGCACCGCGCCGGCCGACCTGACCTTTCCCCGCCCCCGCCCCGGATGGGCCAGCCTGGCCCGAGATGCCTGGCTCCGGCGACGTGAGGCCGTCCGCGCATCGGCCCGCACCTGGCGCCTGCTGCGCCGGTCGATGGCCGCCGCCGGCGGGGTCAGCCCAGCGCCGGCCGCCCCCTGCTCCCTCGTGGTGCGCACCAGCCCGCGCAGAACAGTTGCGGCCGTCACGGTCGACCACGCGGCCCTGCGTGCCGCCGCACACCGCCACCGGGCCACCACCAACGACGCCGTGCTGGTCGCCGTGGCTGCTGCGCTCGCCCAGGTGCTGAGCACCCGGGGCGAGTCGGTCGACCAGCTCACCGTCACGGTGCCGGTGTCCGGCCGCAGCGCCGACGGGGCGCCGACCCTGGGCAACCTGGTCAGCCCGCTGCTGGTCGACGTCCCGACCCGCGGACCGGTCGGGGAACGACTCGCGCGGGTCGGCGAGGCAGTGCGTGAGGGGAAGGCCGCTGCGACCGGGCCACCCCCGATCGCCTTGCTGGGATGGGTCTTTCGGCCGCTTGCCCGGCTCGGGGGGTTCCGCTTCTACATGAATCGTCAGCGTCGCTTCCACACCCTGGTCAGTCATGTGCGCGGGCCCGACCGGCCTGTGACGTTCGCCGGGCACGAGGTGCACGGCGCCATCCCGATCGGGGTCGGCGAGGGCGGCAACGTCACCGCTCACGTCGAGGTGCTGTCCTACGCCGGCGAGGTCACCGTCGCCGCCGTCCTCGACCCCGACCACTTCGGTGAACGGGACCTCCTGGCCACCCTGCTGAACGCCGAACTGGCTGCCGTCATCGCCACCCCGTGATGATGCTAGAGCGGCACCGTGTCACCGTCGGCGGGGACGGCGACCGGCCACCCGAGGTCGCGCCCGATCCGGGCGGCGAGGGCCGCCGACGCCTCGGGCTCACCGTGCACCACATAGGTCATCGACGGCGGAGCGGGAGCACCGGCCAGCCAGGTCAGCAGCTCGTCGGCGTCCGCGTGGACGGAGAAGCCCTCGATCACCTCGATCTGCGCCCGCACCGGCACCCACTCGCCGTGGATCTTCACCTCGGAGGCACCCTCCGCCAGGTCGCGGCCTCGGGTGCCGACGGCCTGGTAGCCGGGCAGCACCACGGTGTGCCGGGGGTCGGGCAGCAGATGTTTCAGGTGATGGACGACGCGACCGCCGGTCGCCATCCCCGAGGCGGACACGGCGATGACCGGGCGGCGGGGGGCGTTGAGCGCCATCGAGTCCGCCACCGTGCGGGCCTCGTGCACCTCGCCTGGCTCGAACGCCTCCGCTCCTCCGGCGATGTCCGGGCGGATCTCGGACCAGCCCTCGGCGATGGCCTGCCGGTAGATCTGCAGGGCTCCCAGCGCCATCGGGCTGTCGACATAGACCGGCATCGGCGGGATCCGGCCCTCCTGGCGCAGGTGCCGCAGCGCCATCAGCAGCACCTCGGTCCGGTCCACCGCGAAGGCGGGGATGAGCACCGAACCGCCCCGGGCCTCCGTCCGGCGGATCACCTGGGCCAGCCGCTCGGTGGAGTCACCGGGGTGGTTGCGATCGCCGTAGGTGGACTCCACCACCACCACCTCGGCGGCGAACGGCGGTGGCGGCGGAACCAGGATCGGATGGTTGGCCCGCCCCAGGTCGCCGCTGAACATCACCCGCAGGCCGTCGATCTCCACCAGGCAGGTCGCCGAGCCGAGGATGTGCCCGGCCGGGTGCAGGGTCAGCTGCACGTCCGGGGTGATCTCGACCCGCAGGCCGAACGGAACGGGCCTGAACAGGGGAAGCACCCGTTCGACGTCCGCCGTGTCGTACAGGGGGCGGGGCCGGGCGTGCTTGGAGAAGCCCTTCTTCCCGGCGTAGGCCGCGTCCTCCTCCTGCAGCTTGGCGCTGTCCCGCAGCACCAGCCCACCGAGCAGGCGGGTGCCCTCGGAGGCGAGGACGGGCGCCGTGAGCCCCTGCCGGCCGAGCGCGGGCAGGTAGCCACTGTGGTCGAGATGGGCGTGGCTGAGCACCACGGAGTCCAGGTGCGCGGGGTCCAGCGGGAAGGGTTCCCAGTTGCGCCGGCGCAGCTCGCGCAGGCCCTGGAACAACCCTGCGTCCACGAGCACGTGTGACTCTGAGGAGGCGAGCAGGAACTTGCTGCCGGTGACCGTTCCCGCGGCGCCGACGAAGGTCAGCGAACCAGCCATGTCCCGAGCATGCTCTCGCCCCCGGCCTCTGGCCGAGGCGGTTGGTCCCCGGGCAGACTGGTGCCCCGCTGCGCAGCCCCCGAGGAGTCGACGATGGCCGACCTCTTCGATGATCTCCAGGCGGAGCAGGGTGCCCTGGAGGCGGTCCTGGACACCCTCACCCTCGCGCAGTGGTCGGCGCCGTCGGCCGCCCCCGGGTGGACCGTGGCGGACGTCGTCCTGCACCTGGCGCAGACCGAGGAGGCCGTCGTCCGCACCGTCCGGGCGGAGGACGCCGGGCAGCGCGACGACTGGCACCGGCTGGGCCAGACCACCGACGAGGCGATGGAGGTGATGGTGCGTGCCGAGCGCGCCGCGGGCACCAAGGACACCGAGGGCACCGCGGGCGCCCAGGTGCTGGCGCGCTGGCGGACGGCGAGCCGGGCCACCCTTGACGCGCTGCGAGCCGCCGACCCGCAGCGGCCGTTGCCGTGGGTGGCCTCCCCGCTGCGACCGAGGACGCTGGCCACGACCCGGCTGGCCGAGCACTGGGCACACGCCCTCGACATCACCGGCCCGCTCGGCCTGCCCTATCCGGACACCGCACGCCTGCGCCACGTCGCCTGGCTGGCCCACTCCACCCTCCCCTATGCCTTCTCCTTGGCGGGCAAGGAGTTCCACGTCGTCCACTGCCACCTGACCGGCCCGGACGGCGAGGACTGGCGGTTCGGGGCGCCGTCCGCCGAGTCCTCGATCACCGGGGCGGCCGGGGCCTTCGCCCGGGTGGCCGCACGGCGCCTCGCCCCGAAGGACTCCGGCCTGGAGACCCACGGGCCGCACGGGCCGCTGGCGTTGGACCTGCTGCGCACCTACGCCGGGTGAGCGCCTACACTCGCCGCCATGCGGGTCGACGACGTCAGGCGCCTCGACCTGGGAACCTTCGTCCGCCCGGGCGAGGAGACCGGCGACGGCCGGCCCCGCGTCGAGGCGGTCTACGGGTACGCCGTTCCGCACCCGGACGGGTTGATCGTTCTGGACACCGGCCTGGGTGCCGCCGATGCGGAGACCGAGGCGTGGTACCGGCCGCGCCGCCTGCTCCTGGCTGAGGCGTTGCTCCGCAACGGCTTGGCGATGGCCGACGTGGCCGTCGTGGTCAACTGCCACCTCCACTTCGACCACATCGGCGCGAACCCTCAGCTGGCCGGCCGGCCGATCATCTGCCAGCGCCGGGAACTCACCGTCGCTCGAGCCGGGGACTACACGGTCGAGGCTCTGGTCGACTTCGCCGGTGCCCGCTACGAGCTGCTGGACGGCGAGGCCGAGATCGCTCGCGGCATCCACGTGATCCCGACGCCGGGCCACGTAGAGGGTCACCAGTCGGTGGCTGTCGAGTGCGCGGACGGTTCACTGGTCCTGGCCGGTCAGTCCCACGACATGGCGTCGGCGTGGAGCGCCGACGCGCTCGCCGAACAGGCCCGCGACCTCGGCCACCTGCCTCCGCTTCCGGTCTCGCCGCAGTGGATGGAGCGGCTGCTGTCCTTCGATCCGCGGCGCGTGGTGTTCGCCCACGACGCCGCCGTGTGGGAGCCCTGACCTGTGTCCTCGGCCCTCCCGCACTCACCCCGGATTCCGCGCGCACGACGGGCCGTGGCCCGACTCCCCTGTGGGAGCCGGGCCACGGCCTGTTCGGTGCGGTGCCGATCTGGAACAGGTCAGCCGACGCGGATCTCCACCCGGCGGTTCGCCGCCCGCCCGTGGGCCGTGTCGTTCGGCGCGGCGGGGTCGGCCTCACCGCTGTAGTTCTTGCCGATCGCCACCCCCCTGTCCAGCTTCGGCGCCAGGAAGGCACCGACCGCGTTCACCCGGCGCTTGGAGAGCGCGAGGTTGTACGGCACGCTCCCGTTCGCGTCGGTGAACCCGACCAGGCAGACCTCGGTGAAGCCCTGCGCCTTGAGGGTCGCTGCCGTCGAGGTCAGGATTCCGCGGGTCTCACTGGTGAGCACCGACTTGTCCACGTCGAAGTAGACCGCCGCGACGCCGCCGCACTTCGCGGTGGACACGTAGCGCCCGGTCACCCCGGTCCGGGTCTTCGACCCGTCCGCGCCGACCACCAGGACGACGATCTTGGCCTTGGGTCCGAGCACCGAGTTGACGGTGCAGGAGGCGGCCGCCGTCGTGCACCGCTTGACCCCGTTGACCCAGACCTCGTAGCCGATCACCCCTGTGCTGGCTGACCGCACCCACGTGACGACCGTGTTGCCGTAGCCGATCCGGTAACTCGCCGCGCCGACGCCCAGCGGGCGGACCGACACCCGCGCCGTCCGCTGCACCGTCGCCGTGCCGTTGGTCACCGTGTAGGGGACCGAGATCAGGCCGGCGTACCGGGTGACCGGGGTGACCGTGATCGCCGTACGGCTGTAGGTGACACCGGACGCCTTGCCGGTCACCGTCGCCCCACCGGTCACCGTCGCCCCCGCGGGCACGCCGCGGAACGCGACTGAGGCGACCGTGTTCGCGTCCACCGTGACCAGCAACGAGCTCGGGTCCAGCGCAGTGGTGGTCGCGGTGATCGTCGAGACCGCCGGGCGGCCGAGGCTGTCGGACACCTGGTAGATCACGGTGTAGGACCCGACGAAGTCACCCTCGGGAACGAGCACGACCTTGCCGTTCGCCGTGTCGGCGGTGAGCGTGCCGACGCCGTCGACCGTTACCGCGGTCTCGGCATTTCCCGTCGCCGGGTCGACGACGCGCACCGTCGAACCGTCGATCGTCAGCGTGCCCGACCGGCCGTCCGGGGTGATCGTCTGCGTCGAGCCCTGAATACCTCTGCTGCGCACCGGGTGGGCTGTCGGGCGGACCGCCTGGACGACAGCCTGCGCCGTCGAGGTGTCCGTGGTGCCGAACGAGTCGGCGACCCGGTAGGTCACCTCGCTGCTGGTGCCGGTGAAGGCGGCGAGCGGGGTGAACCGCAGGGACCCGTTGCCGAGCACCGTCCAGGTGCCCTGGTCGGCGACGACCAGGCTGGTGCCCCAGCTGCTGTCCGACGGATCCTGCAGGACGACCGTGGTGAGATCGACCTCGGCCTGATCGTCGACGGTCACCGAGACCGGCGCGGTGCCGGCCACCGCCTGCAGCGTGGTGATCGTCACCGGGCTTGCGCTCGGAGCGTCCACCGGGAGGCTGACATCGACGTCCGCGGTCGTGGTGGTGACCGTGGCGGCCTGCTCCAACCCGAGCGCGATGACCCTGTAACTACCCGGCCGCACGTACGGGAACGCGTAGTTCCCGCCGGCGTCGGTGGTGGCGGTCGCGTAGGCGGCGCCACCGGCGGCCGGGGAGAGCGAGACCGTCACGTTCGGTGCCGGAATGGCACCGCCGGGCGGCGACACCACGATCGTGCCGGACACGGCTCCGATGCAGCCGCTCTGGTCGGCCCTGGTCACCGCGACGTCAGCGGTGCGGGTGACCGCGCCGCTTCCGTTGTCGGTGATCGTGGTTCCGGTGACGGTCGTGGCCGCGACGGGGACGGTGGCGCCGTTCTGGACACCCGCGGTGAGGGCCGGGCAATCCTTGATCACATCGAGGGTGAGGCACACCTGGGCGGGGTCGGAGACGTAGAGCACGTCAGCGGTCACGCTGGAGGCGTCGTTGCTGGTGGCACCGACCGCGGTGACCTCGAAGGTCGGCTGCGTCCCCGAGGCGGCGACGGTGAGGCCGGTCAGATCGACGACCCCGTTCGCATCCGGGGTGAGGTCGGTGAAGCCGGCGACCTCTGCACCGCCGCTGCTCACGACGGTGACCCGGAGGTCCGCCGCCGTGATGGAGCCGGCCGGGGCGAGGGTGATCGACTTCCACTCACGCACTCGGCCGTCCTCGGTGCACGCCAGCCGCGGCGCGGTGGTGGTGTGGGCGAACTCGAGCGTCGGGTCGACGGGCGGCGGGCAGCCGGTCGCGCCGGTCAGACCGTTGAAGGTCTTGATCTGGCCGCTGTCGCCGTTGGTCCAGACGCAACGGTCGTCCGAAGGGTCGATGGTGAGCGCGTAGCGGTCCGAACCCACGGATGGAGGGGTGAACCCTGCGCACACGGCGTCCGTGACCCAGTCGTAGCACCGCAGCGTGCTGCTGCTGTACCAGTACTGACGCTGGGTGGACCATGAGAAGTCCGACCAGGTACCCATCGACGCGGGAGCAGCGGCGGACAGCGCAGCGCTGAGCCCGGCAGGCACGGTGGCAGACGCACCGAGGAGATCCCAGCACCCGCTGCCGCCGCGGATCGCGCAGACCCCGACGACGTCCAACTGGGCGTCGCGCATCGGCGCGACCGAGGAGGCGGACGAGAGCGACCCGACCGGCCACGTGCCCGCGCAGGTGGCGTCGGTGGCGGCGTCGAAACACCAGACCTGGTTGGCCGTGACGAAGACCCTGCCGCCGACGGCGACCGCGAACGCCGGCACCGAGCCGACGTTCACCAGCCCGGCCAGCGCATAGGGCTGGCTTCCGCAGGCAGCAGAGGTGGACACGTCGTAGCAGAGCAGCTTCGCGACGCCCCCGAGCAGGACCGGCGCGTACACCTTGGTGCCGGAGATCGCCTGCTTGCCGATCATGCCGTAGGCGGTGTAGGCGCCCGCGTCCAGGACGGTGAACCCACAGTCCGTGAACGGGTTCGACCGGATGTCGGTGCACAGCACACCGGCCCCCGCCGCTGAGCCGACGATCGAGTAGACGCGGCCGTTGACGACCGATCCGGTCGAGGCGCCGGAGGTCACGTAGCCGCTCTTGTAGTAGACCGCGCCGGTGCAGGGCGCCCCGGTGGACTTGATGTGGCAGTCCATGCCGTAGGTGCTGTTGTTGTGGTGATAGATGTTCAGCACCTTCGAGCCGCGACGAACACGTCCCAGCCGTCCCCGCCCGAGGAGCCCTGGAACGAGCCGGCGCCGACCTTGAGCGTGCCGCTGCCGTGCGAGGTGGAGAGCTGCTTGCCGTTGGCGTCGAGGCCACCGGAGTTCATCGTCTTCGTCGCCCGGATGCCGCTGGTCGCGGCGAGGTCACCCGAGGACACCGGCGCGGTGTTCGTCCACGTGCCGCCGACGTCGTAGGCGACGGTCCAGCCCTCGGGCGTGACGACGGAGCCCGCGTGCAGCTTGCCCTCGGTCGGCGCCCAGGTGTGAGTGATGGTCTGATCGACCGAACCGGTGTCGCTCACCGGGGAGGAGGTGGAGACGTCGAGCGCGCCACCGACGGCGACGTTGCTCGCCGCGCCCCCGCCGGAGGACACCGTCGTGTCGGTGGGGTCGAGGACGGCCTGCGCCGCGGTCGCCGGCAACGCCACCAGTGACGCTGCTGCGACAGCGGCCACACTCGCCAACCGGGTCAACCTTCGACCGGGTGGCCGGCCGAATGATCGCATGACGGACATGAAGACACCTTTCACTGCGCAATGGACTTCGTGGGGACGTGTCGATGGCGCTTTGAGCGCGTCTTCGAGGCTTGCGGCTCGGAGGTCGCCGAATCACTAGGCCACTGAGCTGATTGCGGGCCGAAGAGTCGCGGTGCTAGGCCGCCGGCGGCTGAGCACACGCCGGCCGCAGCCGCGGCCCGGACACTCCCCGATTGACGCGATTTCGCTGCTCGACGGATGTCGACGATGTGGCCGCGTGATACCCGTCACAGAGCCCTCCCCGGTGATCTGGGCGAAGTGTCTATCGGCGCCGAAAGCGCTGTGTAGCAAGTCGTTTGGCGCAATGCCGACGACACGCCCCTAGCGAGCAGCCCGGGACAGCCCGGGACACGGGAGGGCAGCCGCAGACCCTCGCGGACGGCCCGGACAGTCGCGGTCAGCCCCGGACAACACGTCCCCGCGGGGACGTCCGCACCGCGCACCGCCGGTACGGTGGCGCACATGCCCGGGGCGGGCCGCCGAGGTGGGACATGACATGCGGGTCCCGGCGTAGGGCAGGCTGCTCCCGTGCACTTCATCGGCATCGACCTCGCCTGGGGCGAGAACAGTCCCACCGGCCTGGCCGTCCTGGACGACAGCGGCGCACTGGTGCATGTCGGCGCGGTCCGGACGGACGAGGAGATCGTGGCGACGCTGGCGCCCTACGTGGACGGCGACGTCCTGGTGGCGATCGACGCCCCGCTGATCGTGAAGAACCCCACCGGGAACAGGCCCGCCGAGGCGGCGCTGAACCAAGACTTCGCCCGGTTCGAGGCCGGTGCTCACCCCTCCAACACCGGCAAGCCCGAGTTCACCGCGATGCCCCGAGGCGCCCGGGTCAGCGCCCTGCTCGGCCTCGACCTGGACCCGAGGTCGCGCCGGGGCCGGCGGGCGATCGAGGTCTACCCGCACGCCGCGACGATCGCGCTGTTCCGACTCGGCCGCACCCTGAAGTACAAGAACAAGCCCGGGCGCAGCCTGGAGACGTTGCGCGGGGAGCTGCTCACCCTGATCCGGCTGGTCGAGGCTCTCTCCGACGAGCGGCCCGCCCTCGTGCTCGACGGCCCTGGGTCCTCCTGGCCGGTGCTGGTGTCCGCCGTCGAGAGCGCGCGACGCAAGAGTCAGCTGCGCGTGGTGGAGGACCAGGTCGATGCCGTCGTCTGCGCCTACATCGCCCTGATCGCCACGCGTCGTCCCGATCGGATGACCACCTACGGGGATCGCGACACCGGCTGCATCCTCACCCCGACCCTGCCCAGCGATCACCGGCCCGCCAGGAGACGCGGTGACCAGCTGGCCGACGCGGTCCTCGAGGATGACGACCCGGTGCGCGCGGCGGTGCAGCAGTACTCGGCGTTGCAGGGCGAGATCGCCCAGGCGGGAGAGGGTTTCGTCGCCCTGGTGCAGGCCGTCCTGGACGAGGCCGGCATCAACTACCTGAGCGTGACCGGGCGGATCAAGAGCGTTGCCTCGTTCGCCGCCAAGGCCTCGCGCCGGGTCGACGGCGAGTTGCAGTTCCCGGACCCGCTGCACGACATCACCGACCAGATCGGCGTGCGTGTGATCACTTACGTGCTGAGCGACGTCGCCGCCGTGGCCGAGTTGCTCGCCGACCAGGTGCTGGTCACCGATGACCGGGACATGGGCCAGGAGACCGCCAGCCAGGGCCGGTTCGGCTACGCCAGCCGCCACCTGCTGATCACGCTGGACGCCGCCCGCGAGGCGCAGCCCGCGTTCGAGCAGCTGCGCGGGCGCCTGGCGGCGGTGCAGATCCGCACCGTGCTGCAGCACGCCTGGGCGGAGTTCGAGCACGACATCCGGTACAAGGGAACGGTTCCTGACGAGCACGCCCGGGAGTTCGACCGCCGGTTCACGCTCGCCGCCGGCCTGCTCGAGTTGGCCGACCGGGAGTTCTCGACCATCCGCGACAGGCTGCGAAGCAACCTCACCGAGATGTCCGAGAACGAGGACGACGACCCACGGATCGACCCGCGCGAGCTCGCCGCCTTCCTGGCCGGGCAGTACCCGGACTCGGGCTGGTCGCGGACCGACCACTACGACTGGATCTCCGGCCTGCTGCTCGAGCTCGGCATCACCTCGCTGCAGGAGCTCAGCGACGCGCTGCGTCCGGTGAACGAACTGGACCTGACCGCGCGGATGGCCTACCGCTACCCACCCGGCGCCGTGCGTCGGCTGGACGACGCGCTGCTGGCAGCCTTCGGCGAGCGCTACATCGCCCTGTTCGGCAACGCCCACCGCATTCCGGCGCTACGTGCCCGGCTGGAGAAGCTGCTGGCCCGAGGCTGAGCCGCGACGAGGCCGGGTCCTCCGGGCTCGCGGGCCGACCGCCGCCCCGAAATCGTCAGAACCCGGCTCACCGACCTCGCGTCCCGCCGACATCCGGGGTTCTGACGATTTCGGGGCACCAATCAGCGTTGTCCTGCCTGGATCCATCCGGAAGATGCCCGATCCATCACATGGAAGGCCATCGACTCAAGGTGGCCGGTTCTTGCGGTGTCCTGCTTGGTGGAGCTGAGGGGATTCGAACCCCTGGCCCCCTCGATGCGAACGAGGTGCGCTACCAGACTGCGCCACAGCCCCAAGGCCCGGTCAGGTTAGCACCGGCCACCCCCGCGGCTCGAATCCTGCAGCCCGAACCTGCTCATGCTCCGCGGGGGTACATTGCATAGCGACACTTCGGGCGCGAACATGTACCCCGGCGGAGCATGAGCGGGTTCTGGGTCAGCCGTTGACGGCGCGACGGCGGGCCAGCACGACGTCGAGGTCGTCCGCCCAAGTGTGGTCGACCTCCCACGGGCGCGGAGCGGTCGGCTCCGGCTCCGTCGCCAGGTCGGGCACCGCTGCCACCACGGGAGCGGCAGCAACAGAGGCCACCGGCTCCTCCAGGGGCGGCGGCTCCGGCCGCGGCACCACAGGCTTGAGCATGTAGGTCGGCCGCGGCACGGGCACCGGCGTCCAGGTGTCGCCCATCGCGCCGTCGACCTGCACCTCAGGCAACGCCACCGTGCGGACGTCGATCGCCGTGGACGTCGGCGCAGCCACCACCGGCCCCGCCTCTCGGCGCACCCGCTCGCGGGCGGCCGCCCGCGAGAGCACCCGCTGCGAGGCCGCTACCCGCATCGCGGCCTGACGCGCGGCGGTCCGCCGGGCCGAGGCCCGGGCCCGCCCGGCGACCACGAGGGCGGCCAGATCGAGCACGATCAGCACCGTCGCCGGCACCGCCGCCCACCAGGGCACCTCCGGCAGCGCCACAGCACCCCAGGAGGCCACCCCACACACCAGCAGGCTGAACAGCACCCGCGCCCGGCGTGCTGCCGCCCGGCGGCGGGCCGCCGCGGCGTCCGCCGGCCGCCGCACCAGGCCGAGCCCACGCCCGCGCGAGATCGCTGGCGTGGAGGGCCGGTGCTGCGCGGTCGCTGCGGTGAGTAGCGGAGCGGAGGAGCGACCGGCCTGGGCCGACGTCCGCGAGGTACGCCGATCGAGCACGCGCATCTGCGCAGAGTCACGGTCCGGGCCACGTGATTGCCCCAGGGCATCCCTGCGGGCTACCCAGCGTGGCAGGAGATATGCAGCCCACCCCGCCACGATGGCGACGAAGATCAGGGAACTCGGCTGCATGATAAGGAACCGTAGGCGGCCGGAGACTCCACCTCACGCACCGTCAGCGGTGTGTCGCTGCAGAGTCGGGTGGTAACTGGTGTGACTGGTGTGACAACGCGGCCGCCCGATCGGCCTCGCGATCGGCCGCGACGTCCGCCGCAAGGGTCCGCCAGCGCGCCAGAAGGCCCCCCGGCACCTCCTCGGCGGTGAGCGCGAAGGTGGCGTGGTCACGCCACGCGCCGTCGATGTGCAGGTAGCGCTTGCGGATGCCTTCGGGTCGGAAGCCCAGCTTGTGCGCCACCCGTAGGCTGGCCTGGTTCTCCGGGCGAATGTTCACCTCGACCCGGTGCAGCCCCAGGGTGAAGAAGCAGTGATCGGCCGCCAGCGCCACCGCCGTCGGGATCACTCCCCGCCCCGCCACCGCTCGGTCGACCCAATAACCGATGTGCCCAGAACGCAAGGAACCCCAGGTGATTCCGGCGACGGTCAGCTGACCGACCAGTTCGCCGTCGAGCAGGACGGCGAACGGAAGCATCCGCCCGGCCCGCGCCTCACGGGTGAATGCCCGCACCATCTGGCGGAAACTGGGTGGCGCCTCGCTGATGTCCGGATGAGTGGCCTCCCACGGGGCGAGCCAGGCCAGGTTCGCCGCCCGCACAGCCCGCCAGCGCTTGCCGTCGCGCACCCGCAACGGGCGCAGCAGCACCGGGCCCTCGCGCAGCTCGACCGGCCACGGACGGCGATGGGCGGGAGCGGCGTCGCTCACGAACGCCTCACTCCGGCCTGCCTGTGCTCACCCACGCGGTGCAGTCTGTCACCCCCACGGCCCAGCCGTCCCCGCCCTGAGCGGGCTGCCGAGGCCATCCACGGGCCTGCGAACGGGTGACGCGTTACTGCCCGTGGGCGAACCCTGCGCCCAAGTGTGGTCACGCGCAGTCATCTCTCCCTAGTCTCTTCACTCAGAGTAATCATCGCGTACAGCTCACGACTCACCTCGCTCACGGCGATGGACGAAGGGTGAACATGCAGCGCACGACCCCCTCCCGGTTCACGGCCCGGCGCTCGACCCTGGTGGCTCTTCTGGCCGCCGCGGTGCTGGCCTCGGCACTGACCCCGATCGCCACCGCCTCGGCCGAACCCCTCGGAAAGGGCACCGTCGGCGGTGTCACCACGCCGCCGGCCAACCCGTCCGGGCGCACCGGCCGGACCGAGGCGACCGCCCTCGCCTCCTGTTGGGACGTCAAGCAGGTCGACCCGGCCGCCGCCAGCGGCCTCTACTGGCTCTACACCCCCGCCCTGGGCGCCCCGCAGCAGTTCTACTGCGACATGACCACGGACGGCGGGGGCTGGGTGCTGATCGGCCGCGGCCGAGAGGGCTGGGCCTTCCTCGAGGAGGGCCAAGGCGCGGCGTCCGAGGTCTCCGCCACGGTGACCGGCACCGCCGCGTTCGCCCCCAAGCACCTGACCGGCGCCACCGTCAGCGCGCTGCTCAACGGCACCGCGGTGCAGAGCCTGACCGACGGCATCCGGGTGCGCCGGGCGACCAACGCCGCCGGCACCACCTGGCAGGAGGTGCGGATGCGCCCCAGCCGGTTCGTCAACTGGCGCTGGGCGCTGAACGCCTTCTACCCGTTGACCTCCACCACCTTCGACGGGGTCGGCGTGAGCGGCGGCAGCACCGCCGGAACGGGCTCCACCGGGCTGGCGACCCTGCGCCTGACCAAGATCGCCAGCAACACCTTCCTCCCCGGGTTCGGCTACTCCACCGGCGTGGCCGGCACCTCGGCCGCCACCAGCTACCTCTGGTCGGCCACCGGCACCACCTCGGCGATCCCCTTCGCCCAGCTCTACCTACGCCCGAAGACCCGCTGGGCAGACCTGTCCTTCCCCTCGGTCGCGGCCGGCCTGCCGTCGTCCACGGTGCGGTCGGTGGCCAGCAACCTGGCCGCGCCGCAACCGGCCGGTGTCACCGGGCAGGCCAACGGGTTCACCACCGAGCGTGACACCGAGGTGCGCGCCTTCGCCCAGCTCGGGCAGACGATGTTCGTGGGAGGCAACTTCTCCACGGTGAACAACTACGCGGCCGGCACCACGCTCGCCCACCCCTACCTGGCGGCGTTCGACGTCACCACCGGCGCCCACCTGCCCGGCTTCCTGCCCGCCCTGAACGGCAAGGTGAACGCTCTCGCCCCGTTGCCCGGCGGCCTGCTGGCGGTCGGCGGTGAGTTCACCACGGTGAACGGTGTGAATCAGGCCGGCCTGGTGGTGCTCGACCCGGCGACCGGGCAGATTGCTCCCGGGTTCACCGCCGCGGTCGAGTACCGCAGCGGCGGCCTGACCTCCCCCGGGTCGGTGACCGCTCTCGCGGTCACGGGCAACACGCTCTACCTCGGCGGCAGCTTCACCCACGCCTCCGGCGGGGGCGCGGGCTTCGCCTATCTCAAGCGCGGCGCCCGGCTCGACGCCACCACCGGCGCACCGGACACCGCCTGGAACCCGGCCTTCGACGGCACCCCGATCTTCATCAGCTTGAGCGCGAGCGGTGACCGGGCCTACTACGGCGGCTTCATGTCGACCATGAACGACGACGTCACGCCCGCATTGCGGTTCGTGGCGGTAACCACCACCGCTCCGGCGCAGCCGGTGGCCGGCCTCGCCCCGTGGGTGATGAGTAGCGGCGGAAACAACTACCAGCAGACCGGGGTCGAGGTCGGCGACCGGTTCTGGCTGGGCGGTTCCGAGCACTCGTTCTTCATGTACGACCGGAGCAGCTTCTCCCTGCTGCGCGGCAACATCACCCGCAGCGACTCCGGCTCCGGCGGCGACTTCCAGTCCTCGGCGGTCGACGGCGGCGTCGTCTACGGCTCCTGCCACTGCATCCTGTCGAGCAACTACGGCGACGGGCGGCGCTGGCCGACCCCGACCACCTTCGACGACGTCGGCGCCATGCGCTACATCGCCGCCTACGACGCCGTCACCGGCCGCCAGGTGGACGCCTTCCTGCCCCAGATGAAGACCCGCGCCGTCCGCGGCCCGTGGGCGATGACGGTGGACAGCCAGGGCTGCCTGTGGGCCGGCGGCGACACCACCGAGACCAAGGTCGGCGCCACCACCTGGCAGCCCTCCGGCGGGTTCTCCCGCTTCTGCCGCACGGATTCGGTGGCTCCGGACGCCCCGACCGGCGTGGCCACGCTGACCAACGCCGACGGCACGGTCACCGTGAGCTGGACCGGCCCGGAGACCGGCCTACGCTTCCGCCTCTACCGGGGCGACCAGGTGGTCTGGAGCGGCACCAACTGGAAGGCCACCCTGCCGGCCGTGCCGGGCGCCGCGTACGCCGTGCAGGCCGTCGACAAGGCGGGCAACACCGGCGCCACCACCGCTCAGGCGCTGATGCCCTGACCCCAGCCGCTCGGATGCGATGACCGAACCGTGCTCATGCTCCGCCCATGTACATGTTCTGGGCCCGAGATAGCCCTCGACGTGTACCCCCACGGAGCATGGGCACGGTTTGTTTGGTCAGGGCTGGTGGTCGGTGCCGCGGAGCTGATCGACGGCGTGCGGCAGGACGGCGCGCAGGGCGGCGATGCCGTCGCGGCAGCCGCCGGGCGAGCCGGGCAGGTTCACCACCAGGGTGGACGACGCCACTCCAGCCAGCCCGCGGGACAGCGCCGCCGTGGCCACCCCGGCGGCAACCCCTTGCGCCCGAACCAGTTCCGCCAGTCCGGGCACCTCCCGCTCGATCACGGCGCGGGTGGCCTCGGGGGTCCGGTCGGTCGGTGAGAGCCCGGTACCGCCGGTGGTCAGCACCACGTCGTAGCCCGCGGCGATCGCCTCGCGCAGGGCGGCCTCGACCGGGGCGCCGTCCGGCACCACGACCGGCCCGGTGACCTCGAATCCCATCTCGCGCAGTCCCTGCACCAGGATCGGCCCGCCCCGGTCGGCATAGACCCCGGCTGCGGCCCGGTTCGACGCAGTGATCACCAGAGCCGTCATCGCCTGGGCCGGCAGAGCCTGCTGGGCCGGCGCCGTCACGGCGCTGTCCAGTCACCCGAGCGGCCGCCGCTCTTGGCCACCACCCGCACGTCCGTGATCCGGGCCTGCCGGTCCACCGCCTTGATCATGTCGATCAGGGCCAGCGCGGCGACGGCGACGCAGGTCAGCGCCTCCATCTCCACCCCGGTCCGGTCGGCGGTGCGCACCGTCGCCGCGATGTCCACCCCGTCGTCCGCCACGGTCAGCTCCACCCGCACGCCGTGCACCGCCACCGGATGCGCCAGCGGCACCAGCTCGGGCGTGCGCTTGGCCGCCTGCAGGCCGGCGATCCGGGCCACCGCGAGCGCGTCGCCCTTCGGCATGCCCTCACCGCGCAGCAGCTCGATCACCCGGGCGGAGCAGAGCACCCGCCCTGCCGCGCTGGCCTCGCGCGCGGTGATCTGCTTGGCCGAGACGTCGACCATGTGCGCCTGCCCACGCGCGTCGAGGTGGGTCAGCTTCGGCGGCTCGGTCATCGCGACACCCGTTCCAGCAGCAGGCAGGAGACCTCGTCGCCGGGCTCGACCCGGGTGAGCGCCTCGGGCACCACGGCCAGACAGGTCGACTCGGCCAGGTCGGCCACCAGGTGCGAGCCCTGCGCCCCGACCGGACGCACGGTGGGCGACCCCTGCGACGTCCGGTTCAGCACGGCCCGCACGAACTGCCGCTTACCCTCCGGGGAGCCCCAGCCGACCTCGGCCACCGCCCGGACCTCGGGCCGGCCCAGGTTGGTCTCCCCCGCCAGGGTGCGCAGCATCGGCCGGGCGAACACCTCGAAGGAGACCATCGAGCTCACCGGGTTGCCGGGCAGGGTGAGGATCGGCACCTGGCCGGGGCCGTAGCGGCCGACGCCCTGCGGCATCCCCGGTTGCATGGCGACCTTGCCGAACCACACGGCGCCCGACCGGGCGAGCACCGCCTTGACCGGGTCGTAGGCACCGGCCGACACCCCGCCACTGGTGATCATCAGGTCGGCACCCTCCGCAGCCTGCTCCAGCGCCGCGGCCACGTCGTCCTCGGCGTCACCGACGAACCCCTGGTAGCGGGCCAGAGCGCCCAGCTCGGTGGTCGCGGCGACCAGCGCGTAGCCGTTGGAGTCGTGGATCTGCCCATAGCCGAGGGGTTGCCCCGGCGGCACCAACTCGCTGCCGGTGGACAGGACCACCACCCGCGGCCTCGGATGCACCAGCACCCGGTCGCGGCCGACGGCCGCGAGCAGTCCCAGATGGCGCGGACTCAGCCGCGTTCCCCGCGCCAGCACCTGCTCGCCGCGGGTCACGTCCTCGCCTGCCCGGCGCAGGTACTGGCCCGGGGCGGGCGCCTGGCTGATCAGCACCGTCAGCGTGCCGGCATCGGTCCACTCCACCGGCACCACCGCCTCGGCGCCCTCCGGCAGCGGCGCACCGGTCATCACCCGCACCGCCGTCCCGGCGGCCAGGGTGATCGGCGCGCCCGGCCCGGCCGGCACGTCGGCGGCCACCGGCAACTGCACGGGGTTCTGCGCGCCGGCGGTGGCGACGTCCGCCAGAGTGACGGCGTAGCCGTCCATCGCCGAGTTGGCGAAGCCGGGCAGATCGAGCCCGGCGACGACGTCCTCAGCCAGCAGGCAGTCGAGCGCCTCGAGCAGGGCCACCTCGCGCTCAGGCAGCACGGTGAGCCCGGACAGACAGCGCGCCAGGTGCTCCTCGACCGATATCACGCGGTCACTCTAGGCGGCACCGGCCCGGTCGGCAGGGCAGCCCTTCCCAAGCGCGCCCACCGCGACCTCTCACACCCCCGCCCACCACCGGCATGATCGGCGGGAGATCGCACTCCTCCCCCACTGGATGAGGGAAGACCTCGATCTCACGGCGATCATGGGGCACGGCGATCATGGGCGCGGCGCCGCTCGACGCCGGACGGCGCACGCACGGATCGCGCTCAGCCCTCCAGGCCGGCGACGTAGCCCTTGAGCCAGGTGCGCAGGTCGGCGCCCAGATCGGGGTGGTCGCAGGCGATCTGCACCACGGCCTTGAGGTAATCGAGCCGGTCACCGGTGTCGTAGCGACGGCCACGGAAGACCACCCCGTACACGCCGGACCCCTCGCCTGAGGCGTCGGTGAGGGTCTGCAGGGCGTCGGTGAGCTGGATCTCCCCACCGCGCCCGGGCGCGGTCGTACCCAGGACATCGAAGATCCGCGGGTGCAGCACGTACCGGCCGATCACGGCCAGGTTGCTGGGGGCGTCGGCCGGGTCGGGCTTCTCGACCATGCCGGTGACCCGCACCACGTCGCCCTCGGCGGTCGGTTCGACCGCGGCGCAGCCGTAGAGGCCGATCTGCTCGTGTGGCACCTCCATCAGCGCCACCACGCTGGCCCGGGTGCGCCGCTGCACCTCGATCATGCGGGTCAGCAGCGGGTCGCGGACGTCGATCAGATCGTCGCCGAGGAGCACCGCGAACGGGTGGTCGCCCACATGCTGGGCCGCGCACATCACGGCATGCCCCAGGCCACGCGGGTCACCCTGACGGGTGTAGTGCATGTCGGCCAGCACGTTGGACTTCTGCACCCTGGCCAGGCGGCGCAGGTCGCCCTTGGACTGCAGCGCCTCCTCCAGCTCCCAGGCCCGGTCGAAGTGGTCCTCCAGCGAGCGCTTGTTCCGCCCGGTGATCACCAGCACGTCAGACAGGCCGGCGGCGACCGCCTCCTCGACGACGTACTGGATCGCCGGCTTGTCGACCACCGGCAGCATCTCCTTGGGCGTCGCCTTGGTCGCCGGCAGGAACCGGGTACCGAGGCCCGCGGCCGGAATCACTGCCTTGGTCACAGCCGGCCCGAGACTGTCAGCACCGGCCGGCGCTGCGCTGTCGAGTACGTCGGTCATCCCCACTCCAAAGTCCGATTGGTCCAATGTGATCGATAGATCGGTGCCCACACCATCCGATCGGCAGGTCCCCGGACCGTTCGCTCCCATTCATACCCTGCGTGAACGCTTTCATGCTGGCCTACTCCCGCTGCGTGTCGTGTCGGACGCCACAGCCGTCGCCGGCGCGCGGCACCAGCGGTCACGCCCTGCCCGCTTGGCGGCGTAGAGCGCCGTGTCCGCTGCATGCAGCACCTCGTTCGCCGTGGGGCCATGATCGGGGTAGGTGGCGATCCCGATCGAGACCGTCACCGGGCGGGACTGGGCGCCGGAGCGGAATGGCTCGGCCCGCATCCGCTCCATCACCCGGCGGACCACCGCCTCGGCCCCGGCCATGCCGGTCTCGGGCAGCACCACCGCGAACTCCTCGCCACCACGCCGGGCGACCATGTCCACCTCGCGCAGGCAGCCACGCAGCCGGTGGGCGAACTCCCGCAGCACCGCGTCGCCGAAGGCGTGCCCACCCCAGTCGTTGACCTGCTTGAAGTGATCGAGGTCGAGCATCAGCACGGACAGGGTGCGGCCGAACCGGTGTGCCCGCTCGACCTCCCGAGCCAGGGTCGAGGTCAGGTGGCGCATGTTGCCCGTCCCGGTCAGCGGGTCAGTGACCGACATCCGTTGCGCATCAAGGTGTTCCTGCACATTGGCCACTGCCGTGCCGGCGTGGGCCGCGAGTGCCGTCACCGCCGCGACGGCCGCCTCGTCCAGCGGGGGCCGGCCCGGACGCCGGGCCACGGCCAGCACGCCGAGCATCTCCTCGCCACGACACATCGGCACCGCCAGCGCAGCCCCGGCCGTCGGGCCCAGGTCGGCAGGGCACGCCTGTGCGCTCGCGGCGGCCCGCGCGGCCAGGTCGGTCAACCGTTCCAGCACCCCGGCCACCCAGACGCCGTCCGCGCCGTCGGGGGCCAGGGAGACCCGTTCCGCCAGCCCCGTGCCGTCCCCGAGCAGCACCGTGCCCACCGCCGCGTCGCCGCCCTGCCGGGCGGCCTCCACCACGGTGCGCAGCAGCGCGTCCAGGTTGTGGGTGTTCGCCAGCGCCTCCCCGAACTGGGCGAAGGTCTCGGCGAGTGCCTCCCGACGCTGCTCGGCCTCGGCCACCGTCCGTTCGAGCCGCTCGGCCATGGCATCCATGGCCGCCCCGAGCACGCCGATCTCGTCGTTGCCGCTGACCCGGGTGCGGGCACTCAGGTCGCCGTCGCCGAGCCGCTGAGCGGTATAGGTGAGCCCGGCGAGCGGGCGAGTCAGGCGCGCGGCGAGCACCGCCAGCACCGCGGCGAAGGCGGCCAGGCAGACCAGCACCACGGCCAGGGGCAGCAGCGGGCCGCTGGTCGCCTGCGGCAGCAGAACGATCAGATCGATCGGCAGCCCGGCCGGCACGGCATGCAGCCGGTAGTGCCATCCGCCCACGCTGCCCTCGGCGGCTCGTTCTGCGGCGGCCAGCACAGCGTCGCCCGGGTCGCCGTCCGGCAGACCGGCGCCGTCCGGCCCGTCACTCGAGGCCAGCACCTGCAGCCCAGCGCGAGGTGCGACGGCGGTCCCGTCCGCGGGGAGCGGCGGCACCACCCGCTGGACCACGAGCAGCTGGGTGTCCAGGGCGAGCCCGCTGCGCAACCGGGTGAGCATGGCGTCGTCGAGCACGATGTAGGCAGCCACCCGGCCCACCTCGACGGCCGTGGCATCGACGACCGGGGCGCTCTGCACGAGCAGGGCCACACCGTCCGGCGGCGTGGCACAGGTGGCGCGGGCCAGTTCGGTCAGGACACCTGCGGCAGCACCCCCCGCACCGGTGGTGGCGGCCACCTGGCCGCCGGCCGCGACCACGGTCACCTGCACGCCGTCCGAGCCGGCCGCCGCGACCGCTTCCCGCGCGACCTGGGCGTCCACCCCGGCCCGGCCGGACAACTGAGCGGCCACGCCGCCGGCGGTCCGGGCGAGGAACCGGCACTGCTGGGTCAGGTGCGCCGCGACGGCGGCGTCCGCCCTGGTCAGGTCCTGCATCGCGATGCGTTCCGCGGCTCGGGGAACGACGAGGCCGAGGACGGCCCAGGCCGCAACCGCCGGCCCGATCATGACCCCGGCCAGCACCAGCGCGAGGCGTGCCCGCAGGGACACCCGCTACCCCCAGTTCTCGACGCCTCGTCGGCGCCGCCGTCCCACGCCGCCACCGCCTGCGTAGTAACCGAATCGTGGCACGATGTAACCAACGAGACCCAACCGGGGCATCAAGACCTGGGGAACGCATCGACGCGATGGGTCGATTCAGGGGGAATGTCGCTGGTTTCGGCCGGTGCCGCAGGTAGTCTCGGCAAGAGGGAGGCCGTCATCCAGCACACCGTTGTCGACCGCGCCATGGCCAAGGCGGCGCTGCGCCGCCGGGTCAGAGCCGAGCGGCGCCATAGGCCGCCCCAGCAGCGCACGGACGACGCCGCCGCGCTGGCCATGATCGTCAGCGAGTTCCCCGAGGTGCAGGCAGCATCCTGCGTCACTCTCTACGCCTCGCTGCCCGGCGAGCCGGGCACCACCCCACTGCGGACGGCGCTGACCCGGGCAGGCATCCGCGTGCTACTGCCGATCGTGCGCCCTGCCGGGCGGCTGGACTGGGCCGACGACGTGGGCGAGCTGCACCCGGTGGACGGTCTGGGCGGGCCGGAGCCGGCCGGCCCCCGGCTCGGCGAGGACGCCGTCCGCCTGGCCGACGTGCTGATCATCCCGGCCCTGGCGATCGACACCCTCGGGCACCGGCTCGGACAGGGTGCTGGCTATTACGACCGGGTGCTCGCCCTGGTCGAGCCGACGGTGCCGGTGATCGCCCTGGTGCACGAGGACGAGATCCTGGACGCCGCCGTCGAACCCGTGCCGGTGGAGCCCCACGACCAACCGGTGCATGCCGTGGCCACCCCCCGTCGCTGCCTACGGCTCAGGTGAGCGTCGACGAGCTCGGGGGTCTCCTTCTCTTCTCGTCGGCCGTGCTGCTGGTCGCGATCGGCGCCGTCCGGCTGAGTGTGCGGCTCGGCCTGCCCTCGCTGCTGGTCTATCTGGCGCTCGGGGTGGCGATCGGGGAGTCCGGACTGGGCGTGGCCTTCGAGGACGCCGCCCTGACCGGCGTGCTCGGCTACCTCGCCCTGGTGCTGATCCTGGCCGAGGGCGGGCTGACCACCCGCTGGGAGATGATCCGGCCCACGGTGGCGGCGGCCGCGGTCCTGTCGACCGTGGGCACGGTGACCTCGATCGTGGTCACCGCGGGTGCGGCGCACTGGCTGTTCGGCCTGGCCTGGCAACAGGCGTTGCTGGTCGGGGCGATCGTCTCCTCCACCGACGCCGCCGCCGTGTTCTCGGTGCTGCGCGCGGTGCCGCTGCCGAGCAGGTTGGTCGGACTGCTCGAGGCGGAGTCGGGGTTCAACGACGCCCCGGTGGTGATCGCCGTCGTGGCGCTGACCTCGCAGGCCCTCGGTGAGGCCGAGCTGACCTGGTGGATGCTCGCCCTGTCGGCGATCGCGGAGCTGGCGATCGGGGCGGGCGTCGGACTGGCCGTCGGCCGCTTCGGCGCGGAGGGGCTGCGCCGGGTGGCCCTGCCCGCCTCTGGCCTGTACCCGATCGCCGTCCTCGGTCTGGTGGCCTTCGCCTACGGTGCGGCCACGACGCTGCACGGCTCGGGCTTCCTCGCGGTGTACCTTTCGGCGCTGGTGCTGGGCAATGTGCGGCTGCCGCACGGTGCGGCCGTGCGCGGCTTCGCCCAGGGCCTGGGCTGGATCGCCCAGATCGGCCTGTTCGTGCTGCTCGGCCTGCTGGCCTCGCCGACCCGGTTGCCGGCCCAACTGATAGCGGCGGTGGGGATCGGGCTGGTGCTGCTGCTGGTGGCCCGGCCCGCCTCGGTGCTGGTCTCGGTGTCCTGGTTCCGCATCCCCTGGCGCGAGCAGGCCTTCCTGTCCTGGGCGGGCCTGCGCGGCGCCGTCCCCGTGGTGCTCGCCACCGTGCCGTGGAGCCGAAGCCTGCCGGGCAGCGAGCAGCTGTTCGACCTGGTCTTCGTGCTGGTCGTGGTGTTCACGCTGGTGCAGGGGCCGGCCCTGCCCTGGGTCTCGCGCCGGCTCGGCCTGGGCTCCGATCTGACCGCCACCGACCTCGACGTCGAGAGCAGCCCGCTCGGGGCACTGGACGCTGATGTGATCCAGGTGCGGATCGGGCCGACCTCGCACCTGCATGGGGTGGAGGTGTTCGAGCTACGGCTGCCGCAGCGCGCGAACGTCACCCTGGTGGCCCGCGACGGGAAGCAGTTCGTGCCCGGCCCGAACACTGTGCTGCGACACGGCGACGACCTGATCGTGGTCACCGCCGCCGCCGTGCGCGCCCGCGCCGAGCGCCGGCTGGCCGAGGTGAGCCGCGACGGCAAGCTCGCCGGCTGGCTCCGCCGCCCCAAACCCCGCTGATGCTCCGCGGGTGAACATCTGACAGCGTTGTCGAGCCGCCTCGCATGTACCCCTGAGGAGCATGAGCGGGGTTTCGGGGTTCGCGGAGTAGGGCATAACATTGGCACTCGTCGCGTTAGAGTGCCAATAGACACCGCTCGCCCCTGGGAGGACCCTCGTGCCGACGTACGCCTACGCGTGCACCGCGTGCGACCACCGTTTCGAGGCGCAGCAGTCGTTCGCCGACGACTCGCTGACCGACTGCCCCGAGTGCGCCGGTCGGCTGCGCAAGCTGTTCAACGCGGTCGGCATCGTGTTCAAGGGCTCCGGCTTCTACCGCACCGACTCGCGCAACGGGGCCAAGACCAGCTCCACCCCCGCCGGCACCAGTTCCACAGACACCGCCGCCAAGAGCAGCGACACCTCCTCGTCCAGCACCAGCACGAGCCCAGACTCCGCAGGACGCTCCTCCGGCGCGGCGAAGAATGGCAGCTCCTCGAACGGCAGTTCCAGCAGCGGCTCCTCGAGCGGTGGCTCCTCGTCCTCGACGTCCACCCGCGCATCCTCCGGCTCCACCTCGGCCGCCTGAGCCGGTTCGTCCACAAGGGGAGCGCCCCGGCCGGGTTGTCCACAGCTTCGGGTGATCGGCCGCGGTCCTGGCGCCGGTGGCCGGTAGCGTCGCCGACATGAAAGAGATCCCGGCCGAGCGCGCGAGCATCGGCGTCATCGGCGGCTCCGGCTTCTACTCCTGGCTGGACGGCGCCACTGCGGTACCCGTCGAGACCCCCTTCGGCGCCCCCAGCGAGATCCCCGTGGTCGGCGAGGTGGCCGGGCGCCGGGTGGCGTTCCTGCCCCGGCACGGCCGTGATCATCGATTCGCCCCGGACCGGGTGAACTACCGGGCGAACCTATGGGCCCTGCGCGCGCTCGGGGTCCGGCAGGTGCTCGGGCCGAGCGCCGTCGGCTCGCTGCGCGCCGACCTGGGCCCCGGCTCCCTGGTGGTGCCCGATCAGACGATCGACCGCACCTGGGGCCGGGCACACACCGTGTTCGACGCCGAGGGTCCGGTCGCGCATGTCGCGTTCGCCGACCCGTACTGCCCCCGGGGTCGGGTCGCCGCACTTCGCGCGGCGGAGGCTGCCGGCTGGCCGGCCACCGACGGGGGCACCCTGGTCGTGATCAACGGCCCCCGGTTCTCCACCCGCGCCGAATCCCGCTGGCACGCCGCCGCCGGTGGCGACCTGGTCGGCATGACCGGCCTGCCGGAGGCCTCGATCGCCCGCGAACTGGCCCTCTGCTACACCTCACTCGCTGTGGTCACCGATCTGGACGCCGGAGTGGAGCACGGACAGGGCGTCACCCACGCCGAGGTGATGGAGGCGTTCGGCCGCTCCATCGAGCGGCTGAAAGGCGTGCTGACGACGGCGGTCGCCGGCCTGCCCGAGGACGACGCCTGCGCATGCCGGCACTCCCTGGACGGCCTGTCGCTGCCGTTCGATCTGCCCTGAGCCCCCTGTGTTCTCGCCAATCGGCCGGTTGCCGGTCCTGCCCTGGCGGGCCGCCGCCCGCCGGTGGCGCCGGCTCATCGCTGTCCGCCGACGCCTGATCCTGGCCGGCCTGGTCGCGCTGGCCGTCGCGTTCGGTCTGCGCGCGCTGGCCCCGCCGCCGGACCCGAGCGTCGCGGTGACCGTCGCCGCCACGGACCTACCCGCCGGGCACGTCATCACTCAGGGTGATGTCCATCGGGCAGCCTGGCGGTCGGGAACGGCGCCGTCCGGGCTGGTCCAGCGCGCCGTCGGGCGCAGCCTGGCCTCCCCGCTGCGGCGCGGCGAGCCGATCACCGACGCCCGCCTCGTCGGGCCCGGACTGCTGGCCGGGCAATCAGCGGGCCGGCGGGCGATGGCGGTGCGAGTGACCGAGCCGACCGCCGGGATGATCCGTCCCGGAGACCGGATCGATCTTGTGGCCGGCCCGTCGCTGGCAGCCGAACTCCCTGGTGAGATGGCAAAAGCAGATGTCATCGCGGAGGCGGTGCTGATCCTGGCCACCGCCTCCGGAACGGCGGCGCAATCCGGCCCGGACGAGGCCGACGCGGGGGCGTTCGGCTCCGCCGGGTTCAATGCCGGACCGGTGGGTGCCGGTGATGCCGGCGAGGTGCTGGTGGTGGCGGTCGACCTCGACACCGCCATCAGGCTGGCTGCGGTCAGTGGCACCAGGTCACTGAGCGTTGTATTGCGGGGTATCGGGTGATCTCGACGCGCCGACTACGCACCGTGCGTGACTCCCCCTACAGACAGGCGCTATGGTGCGTCCGCGTGGCCCAAGCAGGGTCACCCCAGACCACCGCCTGACGGAGGCGCACACCATGATCAAAGGCTTCAAAGAGTTCCTCTTGCGGGGCAACGTGGTCGACCTGGCGGTCGCCTTCGTCATTGGCGGTGCGTTCGCCAAGGTTGTCGAGGGTCTGCTGAGCGGGCTCATCAACCCGCTCATCGCAGCCATCTTCGGTTCGCCGAACCTGGACAGTGTCGGGATGTTCACGATCGGCAAGGGCGAGTTCTCCATCGGCGTCCTGCTCACCGCCCTGGTGAACTTCGTGATCATCGCAGCAGCGATCTACTTCTTCGTGGTCATCCCGGTCAAGAAGGTGATGGAGCGCAACGCCGCGCCCGCCGCCGCCGAGGAGACCCCGGCCGACGTCGCGCTGCTCACCGAGATCCGCGACCTGCTGCGCACCCGCGGCTGAGCTCGAACCGCAGCAGCCACCGCCTCTGCATCACCAGAACCACCGGACGGCCGTCTCACCCCCAGTGAGGCGGCCGTTCGCGGTTCAGCCAGTCCTCGCGGTCGGCCGCCGATTCGTCCTCGCGCCAGTCCCCGCCGGCGGCGTCGTCCTCGGTCTGCTCGGGCAGCACCGGGTCGTCGTCCTCGACCGGACCCGTGCTCACGACCAGCCTCCCGACCCGTCGAGCACCCGCCGGGCCGCGCCGCCGACGGTGGCCTCCACGTGCATGCCGCGCCGCGGCAGGTGCAGGGCCTCACGCACCAGGGCGGCCAGCTCCTCGGCGCTGCGCGTCACGCCGTCGGAGAGCACCCAGTTCGCCACCGCCTCCAGCTCCTCGTCGGCGTAGAGGGTCACCGGGCGCCCGGGCTGCACCTGGGGGAAGTCACCGCGCACCCGCGGGCGGCCCACAATGATCTGGGTCGGTTGGGTGGCTGTGGACATGCCGCCCAGGTCACGCCAGGTGTCACGGATCCGGTCCACCTCGCCACCCGGATCGCAGAACAGGTCCATCGCGGCCACCCTCAGGAAGGTCCACCCGGCGCGCTCGAAGCTCTCCCGGCGCTGCCGGTCGCGGGTGTTCACGCTCGCGCAGGCGGCGTAGGCCGGGCCGTCGACCTCGACAGCGAGCAGCCGCCGGCCGGGCAGCTCCGGGTCGGCCAGGGCCGCCGCGAGCGGCCAGTCCCCGCCATCGGGTCCGGCCACCACCGGTAGGCCCACCGCGTCGAGGCGGTCGCGCAGATCGCGGACCAACGGGTCGACGTCGGCGCCCGCCGCCACTTCACCCGCCGTACCGCCGCCCGTGGCCGGGGCGCCGACCCCTGCGGACTCCGACGCCGCGAACAGCGGGTCGCCGTCCAGGTGGTCGCCCCGCAGCACCGGGTCGGCCGCGACCAGCAGCACGTCGCGCAGCATCTTCGCCCCCTCGCTGCGCAGCCGTTCCGGGGCCAGGTCGTCGGCGGTGAAGCAGCAGACCACCGTGCTGCGCCGCCGCGCCCGGGACAGGGCCGTGGTCAGGCAGGCGCGGCCGTAGCGGCCGTCGAGCACGCCGAACCGGTGCAGCACCCGCCCGTGCGGGGTACGGGCCAGGCCGATCGAGACGATCACCGCATCCCGCTCCACCCCGGGGATGCGGTGGATCGGGCGCACCATGAACGGTTCGGAGATGTCCCCGGTCCAGTGCACGTCCAGCCAGCGGGCCAGCTCGGGGCGCTCGGCGACCTCCATCCGCAGCGCCTCCTCGATCCGCTCCGCATGGCGGGCGCCGAGGGTGACCACCAGCAGGGACTCCCCCGGCCGGCGCGCGGCGTGCTCGGTCACCAGGTCGACGACCCGGGCCACTTCCGCCTCGGCGCTGACCACCACCTGCTCGCCCGGAGCGGGCACCCCGGTGCCCTCACGCACGTGCTCGAGCTGCAGCGGGGAGAGCGCCGAGGCCCCCGGCGTGAGCCCCCACGCCTGCGGATACCCCGAGCGCAGCGGATACATCAGCCGTCCGTCGCGGGTGCGGTGGTCTCGGTCGAGACGGTGCAGGGACAGCATCGGGTGGGTGGCGGCGAGGTCGGCGATGCCCTCGATGACCGACGGCCCACCCGTGGCCGGCGGCAGCCGGCGCCGATCACCGGCGACGATCACCTGCTGCGCCCGGGCCAGTGCTGCGGCGCACTCGGGCATCCCCGCCTGGCTGGCGTCGTCCACCGCCACCACATCAAGCATCGGCACGCCGGGACGGGCCGGCGGCAGATTGCGCGCCACGGCGTCCGGGCTCATCACCCAGATCGGTCGCAGCGCGGCGACCACGTCACCGGCCCGGGCGAACATGTCCATCGGCCAGCTCGACCGGTGGGCGCGGTGCACCTCCGAGAGCAGCCAGCGCACCTGGTCGGGGTAGGCGGCGACGGCGTCGACAGCGCGCAGCGCGACCGTGGCAACGGTCTGCGCCGCCCGGGCGGTGAGCAGCCGGGAGTGCCCGTCCCGCAACGTCTCCACATGGGTGCGCAGCTGCACGGGGTCGTGCTGGGCCAACCGGGGATCGCTGCGGATGATGGTCTCCAGCACGGAGGTCCACCACGCGAGGTCGAGCTCGCCGTCCACGTCCTCGGGCTCCGGACGGCGGTCGGTCAGGTCGGCCAGCAGGTCGGCCAGACCGGCGTCACGCAGCCGCTCCATCCGCACCCGGCGCTGGGGTTGGGCCAGCAGACCGTCGGCGTCCGCGCAGAGGTCGGCCAGTCGCTGGCGCAACCGCTCCGGCGTCTGCCCCCGCAGCTCCGGGGTCCCGGTCCCGTCCAGGACCCGGGCCAGGACGTCGAGCGCCAACTCCAGCTCGGTGATCGCCGCGTTGGCGGCGTCCAGACCGGTCGGCACCCGCGGCCACCCACCGCCGGGCGCCATGTTCTGCCACCGGACCCGTTGCTCCAGAGCAGTTCTCAATCGTTCGTGCAGATCTGGCAGATGGGTTCCGGGGCGCACCAACGCCCGGGCCCGGCGGCGCAGGCCGCGCCGGGCCAGCCATCCCCCGGTCTCGGCGGCGTCCGCCTCCCCCGGGGCCGTCGCCCGGATCAGGTCGGCGATCGGCTGCTCGAAGACCGACGGCTGCAGCACGTCCAGGGTGTCCCGGACGTCGAGCAGCAGGTCGAGTTGCGGGCGCCACTGCTCCACCGTGGTCGCCTCGGCCAGCCCGGCTCCGTGCGCCACGGCGACCATGGCGGTCTCAGCGGTGGGCAGCACCTCCCGGGCGGCCTTCGCCGCGGCCAGGGCCGCCCGGGCCTCCTCCTCGTCGGCCACCCGGGCATCGAGCCAACGGGTGTCCACCCGGGTCTGGTGGAACGCGCCCAGGTCGGCCACCTGGCGCAGGTCCACCCGCAGGCGGTCCCGTCGGGCCGCGTCGAGCTGGCGGCACACGTGCATCGGCAGCCGCACCCGGGTGCGCGGCGGGTTGTCGGAGGACATCAGCTCGGCCAGAGCCACCATCGCGTCGTAGGCCGAGACTCCCCACGGCACGTGCCGGGTGTGCAGGGCCGCGCTGGCCCCGGCGAGCGACTCCGCGGCGTGACGCACCTGGGCCGCGGCCACTGCCTCGGCCTGCGCCGCCCGCTGCCCGGCCTGGGCCGCGAGACCCGCGTCCTCGACCGCCACCTGCAGCGCGGCGCCGAGGGCGGCAAGCACCTTGGGCCGGTCGCCGATGCCGTCGTGCAGGTCGAGCACCAGATCGCTCAGCCCGGCCTCGGCGAACCGGCGGACGTCCACGTCGGCGGTGCCCCGGTGCGGAGTGACCACCAGCGCCCGGCGTCCCCGGCCGACCAAGGTGGCCACGGCCGCAGTCAGGGTGTGGGTCAAGCCGGTACCGGGCGGGCCCTCGATCGCCACGTGCGACCCGCCGAGCGCGGCGTCGACGGCGGCGCGCTGGGCGCAGTCCAGGTCGAACGCAGCGTCGTCGGTCTCCGGCTCGGGGTCGAGGGTGACGAACGGGACCGGACGCACCGAGGACGCCGTCACGGAGGGGGTCGCGGCGGGCACCAGGTCCGGCCGATCCATCGACTGCGTCGCGTTGGCCAGTCGGCCGAGCAGGGGGTGGATCTCCAGCGCCAGCCGGGCGGCGTCCAGATCGGCGATCAGCGCGTCCGACCCAGCGGTGAAGCTACCCACCACCAGCCGGCGGTCGATCGCGAACCCGGTGATGCCCGAGCAGAGATCCTCGAGCAGGGCGTAGACCGGGCGCGGGTCGAACCCGTCGGCGCCGAAGGACAGGCCACCGAGCGAGGAGGCGTCCAAGACGATGCCGTACGCAGTGTTCAGCCGGCGCAGCACCTCGGGGTTGACCGTGGCGGTGTCGTCCAGGTCGAGCTCGTAGTCGTCCTGCCCGGCGCCGCGCGGGTGCAGGGTGCAGCTGCGCAGCAACACAGGGGCGCTGGCCGGGCCGTCGCGCCAGCTGATCAGCCCGGCCGCCAGGTAGCACGAGCGGACGCCGCGTTCGGCGGCCAGCTGGTCGGCACTGGCGGTGATCGCGCGGGCCCGGCGGCGCGCGGCGGCGTGGGCGGCGGGTTCGCGGACCAGGCTGGACAGCCGGGTGGACCGACCGGCCATCAGCGTGGCCAGGCCGGAGGGGTGGGCGTGGGTCAGGTCGAGGGCCTCGATCCCGAGGCCGTCACCGATCAGGGTGTCCGGCAGCCGGGCTGCGGCCAGGGTCGCGCGCCATCGGTCCACCGCGGGGACGGCGTCGAACTCGCCGGTCCCCGGAGGATCGACGGACGCCGCGGGCGCGGGCTCCGGCGGCGCAGGCGTCGCGGCTGTGGGCTGCCCGGTGATCAGGTCGACCTGCGCGCTGTCGTCCGTCGGCCGATCGGTCACTTCGGGTAGCGAAACACCTGTTCTGGGGGCGTCATGGCGGCCTCGACCGTGTCGCGGCGCGACAAGGTCAGGAAGGGCATCATGAGCCACGTTTCCACGCTAACCGGCCGTGTCCGTAAGCGGCGTGAGCGTGACCGGCGCGTCGCCACCGGGTTGCCGCAGTGGGTGGATCAGGCGGCGAGCAGCATTGCCAGCACAGCAGTGTCCGGATCGAGCAAGGGGTCGACCCCGACCTGGCTCACCAGCCTGGTGACCGTGCCGTCGGCCTCGGCCTCCACCCAGGCCGCGCGGTGCTCCAGGCCGAGGTGCGGCAGCCCTGGGAGCAGCACGCAGCCGGACGCCGCACCGAACGCCTCCGGCGTGGAGGGACGGCTCTCGGCCGGTGGATGCAGCAGGATCAACGCGGGCGGTGAGTCGATGGAGAACTGGCCGGGCCGTGGAGCACCGTCCCCGAGCACCGGGCCGGCCAGCGTGACCAGACCGACGGTGCCCGGCTGCGGGTCCTCGGGCACGTCCTCCACGGCGCAATAGACGGTCGTCGTGGGCACCAGGCCGGGAACGGCTGCCAGGCGGACGGCGAGGGCCAGGAACTGGGCCCACTCCCGGGTGGATTCCGGCCACCGGCCGGAGACGACGAACCCCGACAGCCGGCGGTTCCCTCCGGAGTACGGCACCACTTCCACGGGCGGCTGGGACATCGAGGGCCTCCCCGGTTGTCATGGCACCACGCCCCGAACGGCGCTATGGCCCGGTGAAGGCACCTGTCGGCGCCCCTGGGTGCAGAGTGAGGGGTCAGGCGGCTGGCACACAAGGGGTATCGAGTGCCAGTAGCTGATCCGTGACAGGTGCTGCCGGGCCCTGCCCGGTCAGCCGAGCAGCTCGCCGGGGAAGAAGGCCGCGCGCTGGCTGGGGTCGGTGGAGGACTCGGCCACGGCCTGACGCGCCGATGCTGCTCGCTCGTGGATGGCGGCCCGGTGCAGGTGCAGCTCCTCCAAGCGGGTGCGGCAGCGGATCAGTGCATGCGAGGCCGCCGCGCGCCAGCTCTGCCCGGTGTGCGGACGCCGGACCGCAGCGTGCAGCAGTTCCTCCATCGAGCTGTAGCGGGCGACCAGGTTGTCCAGGGAGTCCTTGGCCATGCCGCTGGTGGCGCCGCCCAGGGCGGGGGTGGGCTCGACCTGGGACTCGACCAGCGCGGCGGTGAGCACCTGGGCCAGCTCGAGGTCCTCGACCAACCAGCGCTGCCACGGCACGTGGTCGGTGTGGTCACGCGCCGCTGCGCCCAGGGCCAGCAGCATCGAGTCGACCTGCAGGTCGAGGGCCAGGCGCAGCTGGTGCAACTCGGCGTGGTCGGGATGTGCGGTGTAGCGGCGATGGAAGTCCCGCTCCAACCCGCTCACCGACAGCGCGTGAAGCTGGGTGTGATCGATCGCGGTCATCGGGGCACGTCCTCTCCTGCTGTGCACGTCTCGCTCCCCGGGGCGGGGCAGGCAACGACGGAAGGGCCTGTCCGATTGCACGGCAAGACGCCTGAGGGACGACGGTGGACTTGCCCCATGAACTTCGAGAGCACCCGGTGGATGGTGATTCGAGGTACCGCCAGATGTGACGCCGGCACCCTCATGATGATCGTGGCGACCCCGCCCGGGAGTAGGCCAAAGGTCCGGGTCTTGGCGCTCTGTCTGCTCCACGGTACGGGGAATTCGCCCGACTGTCGCCCTCTGTAGCCAGGCGAACAGACTCCTTATCGGGCAAGCGTTTTCACGCCGCGACCCCCCGGCGCGGAGTGCTCTCGTTGTCATCCGGCAATTCTTACGTTGTCATGGGCGGCGCATTGCCGCGTGCTGGTCCGCGCGGCGCTGGCGCAGCCCATCAGCCTGCGCCGGACCCATACCCAAGCACCCCAGCCCGACTCAGGCCCGGCACCCAGCCCGACTCAGGCCCGGCACCCCAGCCCGACTCAGGCCCGGCACCCCAGCCCGACTCAGGCCTAGCACTTCGACGATGGAGATCACGTTGAAGGAATGCGGCTGCTATCACGACCACTTCCTCGCATCGTGATCTCCATCGTCGACCCGCCCTGGCTCAGGCCCGGGCACACCACTGCGAACTGCCCCGCCGAGGCGTCATCCGTCGCGGCGGGCCCGTCCTCGAGTTCGGGTGGCGCAGGCTCGCTGCGGGCGGGGTCTCGTCAGTCGGAGAAGACCCAGGTGCGCAGCAGCACGAAACGCGCCAGGGTGGCCAGACCGTTCGCCACCACCAGGGCCGCGACCTCCCACAGCCGGCCGGGCGCCTCGGACACCGCGTGGATCAGCGCCAGGGCTCCACTGGTCATGGCCAGCCCCAGCCCGAACACCGCGAGCCCCTGCAGATGGTTGCGGACCAGCCGCCGGCTGCCCCGGACGGCGAAGGTGAGCCGCCGATTGGCCGCCGTGTTCGCGATCGCGGTGATCAGGAGTGCGATCACATTGGCCTGCTGGGCCCCCAGAGGGCGCAGCACGAGGTACAGCATCACGTAGGCCGCCGTGCTCGCCACCCCGATCGAGGCGAAGCGGATCAGTTGGCCGGACAGGCCAGCGGGCACCCGGCCACGCAGACCCCCTCGCCCCTGGGAGGTGCTCAGCGCCGCCGGGCCACTGTCGGTCGTCCGCATCGCCGGCACGGCGGTCACGTCGTCACTCGGTGGACCTGATCGCCCGTGGTGGCACCGCCGTCGTCGCCGTCACTACTGTCGTCGCTGCCGTTCGGAGCGGTCCCGTTCGGGGCGAGGCGATCACCGCCACCACCGGGTGGGCCGGTCAGGATCTGGGTGGCGGTGATGCTGCCGTCGTCGGCCCGGGCGCCTGCCACGAGGATCACGTCACCGACCGCCAGATCGTCGATCGAGTCCGCCGAGGCGCCGCGCACCGTGGTCGAGCCCGAGGCGTGCACCGTCACCGCCTGCCCCTGGCGCGTCTGCAGCACCAGGGTGTCGCCCGTCGCCGAGGTGATCACTCCGGCGGTGATGCCGCCGACCGCGAGGTCGCCGTCGCCGTGGCCGCCCCGCCCGGCGGCGCCGTCCTGTGCTCCCGGAACACCCGGCACCCCCTGCCCGCCGGCGGCCCGGCCCGAGCCGCCGGTGCTCCCCTCCGCCGAGGTCAGGGTCGTCGAGTGACTGCCCTGGCTGAGCGCCACCCCGGCCAGGTACCCGCCGCCGGCCAGGACCGCGGCAGCACCGACGGCCGCTGCCACCAGTCCGGCACGGCGCCACGGCGGCGCCGGTGTGGGCAGCGTGGGCGGGGGTGGCGCCGCCCCCGGACCGGTCGGGGGAAGGCCGGTCGACGGGGGCGGCGCGCTCTGGGCAGAACTCGGGGAGGGAACCGCCCAGGGCTCGGGGGACACCGGAGAGTCGTCGCTCATGACTTCACCGTCGGTGATGAAGGTGAGCCCCGACTGCACCCCACCTGGGAGGACCCTGGGAACCGTGCGAACCCGCGACCCCGGTCCGCGGCCGACTCCATCGCTCTGCGAGGATCGGCGCATGGCCGACGACACGCACCGCCAGGTCAGCATCGAGCGGGTGGACGAAGGGATCTACCTCGCCCGCAACGCCCGTGGGCTGGAGTTGCGCTTCGGCAGCAAGGACCCGGAGGGCTTCACCCCGGTCGAACTGCTGCTCGCCGCCATCGCCGGCTGCTCGGCCGTCGACGTCGACGTCGTCACCGGTCGCCGCAGCGCGGCCGAGTCGTTCACCGCCCGGGTCGAGGCTCAGGCCGTGCGGGACGAGAGCGGCAACGTGCTGCGCGACATCGAACTGTCCTTCCGGGTCCGATTCCCGCACGGCGCGGACGGCGACGCCGCCCGGGCGATCCTGCCCCGCGCCCTGGCGGCCTCACACGATCGCACCTGCACCGTCTCCCGCACGATCGAGGCCGGAGTGCCGGTCACCGTGCGCGTGGAGTAGTGCCGAGGCCGCGATCGGCCAGGGTGGAGAAGAGCGCACGGACGGCGACCCCCGGGAGGGCCGATGCAGCACACGGTGTCGTACTCGGTCTACTACGAGGACACGGACTGCCTCGGCGTCGTCTACTACGCCAACTACTTCAAGTTCCTCGAACGCGGCCGTACCGAGTTCCTGGGCGCCACGGGACACAGCGTGGCCGACCTGAACGCCGCGGGCTTCCTGCTGGTGGTGCACTCGGTGACGGCGACCTTCAAGGCCGGGGCCCGGCTGGGCGACCGGCTCGACGTCGTCTCCACCTTCGAGGTCACCTCGGCCTACCGGGGCCGGTTCGCCCAGCGGATCGAGCGCGCGCGTGAGCTGATCGTCGACGCCGTCGTCGACGTGGTCTGCCTCGACACGACCCAGACCCTGATCGAACTGCCCGCGGTCCTGCGGGGGCTCGGCACCGCCCAACAACGTCCGATCGGCGGCGGCCCGGGCCGGTCATGACGCGACCGGCACCCGCTCCCGCACGCTGAGGCTGGTCAGGGTCACGGTGACCAGGATCGCCACGATCACGCCGAGCGAGGCCAGGGTCGGCACCGTCGGCACGGCGGGCCAGACGCCGTGCGCCCAGTGCAGGACCAGTTTGACCCCGATGAAGCCCAGGATCGCGGCCAGGCCGAAGCCGAGGTGGACCAACTTGGCCAGCGCCCCCTCGAGCACGAAGTACAGCGCCCGAAGACCCAGCAGGGCGAAGGCGTTGGTGGCGAAGACCAGGTAGGCGTCACCGGTGATGCCGTAGACCGCGGGCACCGAGTCGATCGCGAACACGACGTCGGTGGCCAGGATCGCCACCGCCACGACGGCCAGCGGGGTGAGCGCGCGCCGTCCGGCCTGCTGCACGGTCATCCGCGGGCCGCTGTAGTCCTCGGTCACCGGCCACAACCGGCGGATCAGTCGGACGCTGCGCAAGGAGGCGACGTCGATGGTCTTGTCCCCGTGCGACAGCGCGTCCCGCAGCACCTTCACTGCGGTGAGCAGCAGCACCGCCCCGAACAGCAGGAAGGCCCAGGAGAAGGAGGCGATCAGCTGGGCACCCAGGGCGATGAAGATGCCGCGCAGCAGCAGGGCCCCGACCACACCGATCAGCAGCACCCGCTGCTGCAGCTCCCGCGGCACAGCGAAGGCGCCGAGCAGCAGCAGGAAGACGAACAGGTTGTCCACCGAGAGCGACTTCTCGACCAGGTAGCCGGTGTAGTACTCCAGGCCACGCTGGGCCCCGTAGGTCGACCAGATCCAGCCACCGAACGCCACCGGGATCGCGATGTAGAACGCCGACCAGCCCACGGCCTCGCGCATCGAGACCTCGTGCGGACGGCGCGTGATCAGGAAATCGACGATCACCAGGGCGACGATCCCACCGATCGTCACCGCCCACAGCAGGGGACTGCCCACAGCAGCATCGGGGGTCACTCGGTACTCCTCAGCACAAAGACCTTCGGCTGAGGTCTCCTTCACCCGGCCGAACGGCGCCCGGGCCCCGCTCCGGGAGCATCGCGGGATGCTCGTGATGACCGGTTACGGACTGGGAAGTACTCCCCTCGCGGGCTAGGCTAGGGCAGAGCGACCGATATACGCAACATCACCATTGCCGAAATCGTGCCCCCCGGGGGGGCTGGTTCAAGGAACGACGGGGTGGTGCCGACACGGGGAGGTAGACGATCCGCGACCGTCGCGCCGCGACGGCGCCCGCGGTCTCACACGGATGCGGGAGTGCGGCGCCCGTACCTTGGGGCAGGACGAGGCCACCTGCGTGGTCTACGGCATGCCGCGGGAGGCCATGCTCCTCGGGGCGGTCGAGCGCGAGCTCCCGCTGGAGCGCATCGCCGGATCGATCGTGCACTTCGGCGCCACCGCACCCGTCTGACCCACCCCGCCAGGTTCCGCACGGCGCAGGTCCCGGACCACGCCGCCCGGCCAGGAGCAGCATGGTCACGAGGAGGCCTGCCATGCGCGCCTGGGTGATCGAGCGGACTGCGCCGGTGGCCACCGGGTCGCCGCTGCGCCTGATCGAACGCGAGGACCCCCAGCCTGGGGCCGGCCAGGTCCGGATCGCCGTGAACGCCTGCGGCGTGTGCCGGACCGACCTGCACCTGGCGGAAGGTGATCTGATGCCGCGGCGACCACTGACGATCCCCGGCCACGAGATCGTCGGCCGGGTCGATGCCCTGGGGCCCGGTGCCGAACGGTTCGCCCTCGGCGATCGGGTCGGGATCGCCTGGCTGCGGGGCACCTGTGGCGCCTGCCGGTACTGCCGGTCCGGGAGGGAGAACCTTTGCCCCGCGGCGACGTTCACGGGCTGGGACTCCGACGGCGGCTTCGCCGAGCGGGCCGTGGTCGACGCCGCCTACGCCTATCGGCTGCCGCCCGGCGTGGACGCCGTCCACCTCGCACCGCTGCTCTGCGCAGGCATCGTGGGCTACCGGGCCCTCCGTCGCGTCGGCCTGCCGCCCGGCGGGCGGCTGGGGATCTACGGTTTCGGAGCCTCGGCTCACCTCGTGGCTCAGGTCGCCGTCGCCCAGGGCGCGACCGTACATGTGCTCACCCGATCCGCCGAGGCCCGACGACTCGCACTCTCGCTCGGGGTGGCCTCAGCCGCCGGCGCGGACGACGAGCCGCCCGAGAAGCTGGACGGCGCCATCCTGTTCGCCCCCGTCGGCACCCTGGTGCCGGTCGCGCTGCGTGCCCTCGACCGCGGAGGTGTGCTGTCGATCGCCGGGATCCACCTGAGTGACGTGCCGAGCCTGAACTACGCCCGCGAGCTCTTCGACGAACGCGAGATCCGCAGCGTGACGGCGAACACCCGGGCCGACGGCGAGGAGTTCCTCCGGCTCGCCGCCTCCCTCGACCTGCACGCCACGATCGACGTCCGCCCCTTCGACGCGGCGGACGCCGCACTGCGCGACCTCGAGGCCGACCGGGTCACCGGCGCCGCCGTCCTCGCACTGCCCTGAGGCCGCCGATCCGCCGGTCCGAGGACCTCGGTCTCACGCCGCCGCCGCGGCGGGCGGCCAGAGTGATGCTGTGGGGTCCGCGCCCCGCGGCCTCCACCCCGCCCGGGGAGGCTTCCATGACCGCATCGGGATCTGGATCCGGACCCGCCGCCGTCGTCGTCGTCGAGGGCCTGCACAAGGCCTACGGCCAGGTGCACGCCGTCGACGGTGTGGACCTGCGCATCGCTCACGGCGAGGTGGTAGCCCTGCTCGGCCCGAACGGAGCCGGCAAGACCACGACGGTGGAGATCCTCGAGGGCTACCGACGCCGCGACTCCGGACAGGTCGAGGTGCTGGGTGTCGACCCGCAGCACGGCGGTCGCGAGTTCCGCGAGCGGATCGGCATCGTGTTGCAGGAGGCGGGGTTCGAGGAGCAGTTCTCGGTGCGTGAGCTCGTGCGCCTGCACGCCGGCTACTACCCGCACCCTCGCGGGGTCGACCCGGTGATCGAGGTGGTCGGTCTGGCGGAGAAGGCCGATGCCCGGGTGAAGACCCTGTCCGGCGGCCAGCGGCGCCGGCTCGACCTGGCGCTGGGCATCATCGGCGACCCCGAACTGCTCTTCCTCGACGAACCGACCACCGGCTTCGACCCGGCGGCCCGGCGCAAGGCCTGGGAGCTGGTCGACCGGCTGCGCGATCTCGGCACCACGATCCTGCTCACCACGCACTACATGGACGAGGCCGAACACCTGGCCGACCGTCTGGTCGTGATCGACCGGGGACGGGTGGTCGCCGAAGGCAGCGCCGAGCAGCTCGCCGCCCGGGCCGGGTCGCACACCCTGGTCTCGTTCCGCCTGCCGGGCGCCGTCGCCGAAGGGCAGCTGCCGGCATTGGCGGGCACGGTGCGCACCGCCGGCGCGAGCACCGAGGTGCTCACCCCCGACCCGACGCGTGACATCCACACCCTCACCAGTTGGGCTCTGGCGCAGGGCGTTCAGCTCGACGCCCTGTCCCTGGCCCGCCCCGGGCTCGAGGAGATCTACCTCGGCCTGATCGCGGACTCCTCGGCGGTGGAGCATGTCTGACCTCGCCCTGCGCCCCACGGCCACCCCGCCCACGATCCCGACCGCCCGGATGGTGGCCCACCAGGGCCGCCACGAGCTGGTCTCGCTCTCCCGCGAGCCCCTGGCCCTGTTCTTCTCCCTGGCCTTCCCGCTGCTCTTCTTCGCCATCATCAGCGCGCTGGTCGGCAACATCACCATCGACGCCCGGGCCGGCGTCCGGGTGGCCCAGTTCATGGCACCCGCCTTCGCCTCCTTCGGGGTGGTGATGGCGACGTTCTCCAACCTGGCCATCGGGCTGTCCGAGTCGCGCGAGGACGGCGTGCTGAAGCGCCTGCGCGGCACCCCGCTCTCCCCGGGTGCACTGATCGCCGGGCGGGTGATCGCCGGCGGCGCCGTGGCGTTCGCCGCGGTGCTGCTGCTGGAAGTGGTGGGCGTGCTGGCCTACGACGTCCAGGTCGTCTGGCGCACGGTGCCCGCCGCCCTGGTCACGGTGCTGGTGGGGGTGGGCTGCTTCAGCGCCCTCGGGCTCGCCGTCGCCGCCCTGGCCCCGACCAGCCAGTCGGCGATGGCGATCACGAACGGGATCACCATCCCGCTCTCGTTCATCTCCGACATCTTCGGGGTGGGCGACATCGACCTGCCCCGCTGGCTCGACGCCATCGGCTGGTTCTTCCCGCTGCGGCACCTGGTCAACGCTCTGGGCGATGCGACCAACCCCTACCTCAGCGGGTCCGGGTTCTACGCCGACCACCTCGCCGTGATGGCCCTGTGGGGGCTGGCCGGCGCGCTGGTCGCCGTCCGCCGGCTGTCGCTCGAACCGCGCCACGGCCGCGAGCAGGCGCACCCGGCGCGCACCCGGCGTCCGGCGGCACCCGCTGTGGACCGGACGGCTCGCGCCTCCACCACGCCGACCTCCCGGCCGATCGGGTCGCTCCTGCTCGGGGAGATCCGGCACTCCGACGCCCTGCTGTGGCGCGACCCGGGCTCGACCTTCTTCGCCGTGGCCTTTCCGGTGCTGCTGGTGCTGCTCGTTCCGCAGATCTACGGCGCGGACACCGTGCTGGAGGACGGCACCCCGCTGGCCCGCTTCTACGCGCCCACGATGGCCGTCTACGGAGCAGCCGTCACCGCCTACGTGAACATGCCCGAGGCTCTGGCCCGGGCGCGGGAGCGCGGGGTGCTGCACCGGCTGACCGGCACGCCGTTGCCGATGCCGTTGCTGCTGGCCGGTCGGGTGATCTCCAGCATGTGGATCGCCGCTCTGACCCTGGCCGCCGTGATGGGCCTGGCCGGCCTGCTCTACGACGTCCCGATCCCGAGCACCTGGCCCGGGGTCGTCGTCACCGCCCTGCTGTCGACCCTGTGCTTCGCGGTGCTCGGCGTGGCGCTGATGACACTGCTGGGCAGCAGCCGGGCGGTCTCCGCCGTCGCCCTGGGCACCCTGCTGCCGCTGTCGTTCGTGTCGGACATCTTCGTGGTCGGCGTCCAGTTCCCGCGCTTCCTCGATGTCATCGGCTGGATCTCACCGCTGCGGCACGCGACCCGCGCCGTCTCCGACGCGTACGCCGTCGGCGCCGGCGGGTACGGGTTCGCCTGGTTCCACCTCGCCGTGATCACCGCCTGGCTGGTCGGTGGCGCGGCGGTGGTGGTGCTGCGCACCCGCTCGGGGCATCTCGCGGGGCAGAGGTCCTAGACCCCGCCGGCCCGCGAATGCATCAGCACCCGGCGCCACGAGGAGCGCCGGGTGCTGATGACCGGGTGGATCAGGTGTTCGGGTGGACTACGGGTCGTAGGGCTCGGCGGTGTGCCGGCCGCAGGCTCAGGCGGCCTGCTGGCGGTTCAGGATGCTGCGGATCTCCGAGACTTCCTCGTCGTCGTAGCGGTCCAGCATGGCGCTCAGGTCGTCGATCTCGGACTGGCGGGTGTAGGTGGACAGCTCCGCGAGCAACTGCTTGTGAGCCGCGCGCTTCGCGCGGCGAGCGCGCAGTTCGTCGAGGAAGCCGGCCAGCAGACCCGGGAGCGGGAGGGCGTGGTGGTCGCTCTGACTGGGCTTCGTTGTACTCATGCATCTAGTCTCGGCGCTTTCAACTAATGCGTCCAATGACAGTAGTAGATAGTACTCATGCACTAGGGTCATGATTCGTGGACACAGACGCTCTGCGCTGGTTTCAGCAGGTGGCAGACGGGGTCACCGTGACCGAGGTCGGCGAGCTGTACTGGATCAGCCAGTCCGGCGTCTCCCGCGGCCTGGCCCGCCTGGAGGCGGAACTGGGCACGCCCCTGCTGCGCCGCTCCGGCCGCACCCTGCGGATGACCCGGGCCGGCGCCGCGTTCAAGCGACACGTGGATGCCCTGCTCACCGACCTGGACGACGGGGTCGCCGCCGTGAGCCAGCTGATCGACCCCGAGACCGGCACCGTCGAACTCGCCTTCCAGCTCTCCCTGGGCACCTGGCTGGTGCCAGACCTGGTGGCCGGCTTCCGGGCCATGCACCCCCGCGTGCAGTTCGTGCTGCAGCAGTCCCGAGACGAACTGGCCACCGACGTGCTGGAGGACGGGCGGTTCGACCTCGAGATCACCACGCTGCGGCGCAGTGGGCCCAACGTGCGCTGGCACCGGTTGCTGAAGGAACCGTTGAGCCTGGCGGTGCCCCGTTCGCACCGCCTCGCCGACCGCACCGAGATCGACCTCAGCGAGGTGGCCGAGGAGGCGTTCGTGACCTTCCGGCCCGCCTCGCTGCTGCGCCGCACCGGTATCGAGCTGTGCGAGAAGGCCGGGTTCACCCCCACGATCGCTTTCGAGGGGGACGACGTGCCCACCGTGCGCGGGTTCGTCGCCGCCGGGCTGGGGGTGGCGATCATTCCCACCAGCCGTCCCGACCGGGCGGACGCGAGCGACGCGCCCGTGCGCCACGTGCCGCTCGCCGACCCTGCCGCCGTCCGCCAGATCGGCATCGCCTGGTCGACCGGACGACGCCTGCTGCCGGCCGTGGAGCTGTTCCGCCAGTATGTGATCGAGGCAGCCCAGGCCCGCCGGCTGCCGTCATGAGACTCCGGTCGGGGCCCGCCTGGGACGATGGGGCCATGCCCGAGTTGCTGCAGGTGAACTCCGACCGGCTCTGGGCCGCCCTGGTGGAGCTCAAGGAGATCGGCGGATTCGACGACACCGCAACGGGGCTGCGCGGCGTCCGCCGCCTGGCCCTGACCGACGAGGACGCCGCAGCACGGCACCGGGTGATCGCCTGGATGCGCGAGGCAGGGATGGGCGTGCGCATCGACCGGATCGGCAACGTCTACGCCACCCGTCTCGGCCTGGAGCCCTGGCTACCCAGCGTGCTGCTCGGTTCGCACATCGACACCGTGGCCACCGGAGGCGCCTTCGACGGCACCTTGGGCGTGCTCGGCGGCATCGAAGTGGTGCGCACCCTGAACGACCACCGGATCAGCACCCGGCGCTCGATCGAGGTCGGCTTCTTCACCGAGGAGGAGGGCGTGCGCTTCGGCACCGACATGCTCGGCTCGGCGGTGACCGCGGGCCGGCTGAGCCTGGACCATGCGCACAAGCTCACGGACGACTCCGGCGCCAGCGTGGCGGAGGAGCTGATCCGCACCGGCTTCGACGGCCCCGAGCCGGAACGCCGGCCGGTGCCCCACGCCTACCTGGAGTGCCATATCGAGCAGGGGCCGATCCTGGCCGCCGCCGGGGTCGAGATCGGCATCGTCTCCGGGGTGCAGTCCATCTCCTGGCAGCGGCTCACCCTCCACGGCGAGGCCGCCCACGCCGGCACCACGCCGATCGAGCATCGCCGCGATGCCGGGCTGGCGGCGTCCGCCGTGGTGCTCGAACTGCGCCGCATGTGCGACAGCGGAGACTTCGGTGCGCTGCGCGCCACCGTGGGCCGGCTCGCCCTGGAGCCGGGACAGACCAACGTGATCCCTTCCACCGCAACGATGACGATCGACCTGCGCAACCCGGACGACGCCGCGATGACCGCCGCCGAACGACACCTCGACGCCTATCTCGCAGCGCTGCCCGAACGCTACGGGGTCAGCGGCCACCTTGAGCGAATGGCCAGGACCGCTATGGTTCCCTTCGACTCCGACGTCCAGGACCTGCTCGCCGCCACCGCCGAGGAACTGGGCCTGCCATACGTGCGCACCATGTCCGGAGCCGGCCACGACGCCCAGGAGGTCGCCGCCACCTGCCCCGCGGCCATGATCTTCGTCGCCGGCGAGCACGGTGGCATCAGCCACACCCCGCGCGAGTTCTCCACGCCCGGCGCCTGCGCCGCCGGAGTCACCCTGCTGACCAACGCCGCCCGCCGCCTCGCCGACCAGTAGCGGCACGCCCGAGGACGTTGTGCCTGCGCTGGAGTGCGATCGAAATGACTAGTGTCCGAAGGGATGACCCGTCTTCGGGGCATGCACGGCGCCTGCGCTGTCGGCACCACCTGTCGGCTGGCGCCGCCGCCCGACCGGGCGGGGCAGCGATGCCGAGGAGGCCCCCGAATGCGGTGGTCGACGATCCCCAAGGACCCCTCCCGCTGGGTGCTCCGACCCAATCTCGTGCACTACGCCCAGGCGCGGGAGACGTTCGACTGGGCTCAGGCGCGGCGCCGCCTCGACGGTCTGCCCGGCGGGCGCGGCCTGAACATCGCCCATGAGGCCGTCGACCGGCACGCCGCCGGGGGGCTGGCCGCGCACCCGGCGCTGCGCTTCGCCGACCGCAGCGGCACGACGGAGCTCACCTACGAGCAGCTCCGCGCCGGGACCGCTCGGGTCGCGAACCTGTTGCGTGACCTGGGGATCAGACGCGCAGACACAGTGTTCACCCTGCTGGGCAGGCGCCCCGAGCTGTACCTGACCGCGCTCGGCACGCTGAAGAACGTCAGCGTCTTCAGCCCGCTCTTCTCCGCGTTCGGCCCGGAGCCGGTCTACCAGCGACTGGCCATCGGCGACGGCAAGGTGCTGGTCACCACGAGTGCCCTGTACAAGCGCAAGGTGGCCCCCATCCGGGACCGGCTGCCGGGCCTGGCCCACGTCCTCCTGGTCGATCCGGGTGACGAACCACCACCCGGCACCCTGTCCTTCCCCGCCCTGCTGGCGCAGGCGTCCGACAGTTTCGAGATCCCGCCGACCGGGCCGCAGGAGTGGGCGCTGCTGCACTTCACCAGCGGCACCACCGGCAAGCCCAAGGGCGCCATCCATGTGCACGAGGCCGTGGTCGCCCACCACGCCACCAGCCTGCTCGCCCTCGACCTGCACCCGCACGAACTGTTCTGGTGCACCGCGGACCCGGGCTGGGTGACCGGTACCTCCTACGGCATCGTGGCTCCACTGACCCACGGGGTGACCACCCTGGTCGACGCCGAGGAGCTGGACGTCGACCGCTGGTACCGACTGCTGGACGAGCACAAGGTCACCGTCTGGTACACCGCGCCGACGGCGTTGCGGATGCTGATGCGGGCCGGGGCGAGCCATCGCGAGGGCCACGATCTGTCGGCGCTGCGGTTCATCGCCAGTGTCGGTGAACCGCTCAACCCCGAGGTCGTCGAGTGGACCCACGACACCTTCGGCTTACCGGCGCACGACAACTGGTGGCAGACCGAGACCGGCGGAATCATGATCTCCAACTTCGCGGCCAGCGAGATCCGGCCGGGGTCGATGGGCCGCCCGCTGCCGGGGATCGACGCCGCGGTGATCGCGCGTGACGCCCAGGGCGACCGTGTCGTCGTCGACGGGCAGCCGCAGTTCGTCACCGAGCCCGACGTGGAGGGCGAGCTCGCCCTGCGCCGGGGCTGGCCGAGCATGTTCCGCGGCTACCTGAACGAACCGTCGCGGTACGAGAAGTGCTTCGTCGGCGACTGGTACTGCTCCGGCGACCTGGTCCGTAGGGACGCCGACGGCTGGTTCTGGTTCGTCGGGCGGGCGGACGACGTGATCAAGTCAGCCGGGCACCTGATCGGCCCGTTCGAGGTGGAGAGCGTGCTGATGGCCCACCCGGCCGTCGCGGAGGCGGGGGTGATCGGCAAGCCGGACCCCCTGGCCGGGGAACTGGTCAAGGCCTTCGTCTCGCTGCGGGCCGGCATCGAGCCCTCGGAGGACCTGCGGCGCGAGCTGATCGGCTTCGCCCGCACGCACCTCGGCGCCGCCACCGCGCCGCGGGAGATCGAGTTCGCCACCGACCTGCCCAAGACCCGGAGCGGCAAGATCATGCGGCGTCTACTCAAGGCCCGCGAGCTCGGCCTGCCCGAGGGTGACCTGTCGACCCTGGAGGGGGCGGCCCGATGAGCACACCGATGGGCCAGCAGCGCGACCACGAACAGGATCCGTATGCCGGGCAGGGCGCCGGTCTCGATCGCGACGACCTGCTCCGGCTGCTGCGCGGCATGCTGCGCATCCGCCGCTTCGAGGAGCGCTGCGTCCAGCTCTACAGCTCCGAGAAGATCCGCGGGTTCCTGCACGTCTACATCGGCGAGGAGGCCGTGGCGGTCGGGGTGATCGACACCCTGGCCGACCAGGACGCCGTGGTGGCGACCTACCGCGAGCACGGCCACGCCTTGGCCCGCGGCGTCGACCCCGGCGGCGTGATGGCCGAGATGTACGGAAAGGTGGAGGGCACCAGCCGGGGCCGCGGCGGGTCGATGCACATCTTCGACGCCGGGCGGCGCTTCTACGGCGGCAACGCCATCGTCGGCGGCGGCCTGCCGGTGGCGGTCGGCCTGGCCCTCGCCGACCGGCTGCAGGGCCGGGACGCCGTGACCGTCTGCTTCTTCGGGGAGGGGGCAGTCGCCGAGGGCGAGTTCCACGAATCGCTGAACCTCGCCGCGCTGTGGCGGCTACCGGTGCTGTTCTGCTGCGAGAACAACCTCTACGCGATGGGCACCGCGCTGTCCCGGTCGGAGTCCGAGACCGACATCTCGCTCAAGGCGAGCGCCTACGAGGTGCCGGCCTGGCCGGTCGACGGGATGGACGTGCGCGCGGTCCGCGCCGCCGCGCAGCGCGCCGTCGAGGCGGTGCGCGCCGGAGGGGGGCCACACCTGCTGGAGCTGCGCACCTACCGCTTCCGCGCGCACTCCATGTACGACCCGGAGCGCTACCGGGACAAGGACGAGGTGCACGACTGGATGCAGCGCGACCCGATCGACGCGCTGGTGCGGCTGATGCGCGAGGCGCACGAGCTCGACGACGACGCCCTCGCCGAGCTGGAGGCCGAGGTCGAGGCCGCGATCGACGCCGCCGTGGCCCGCGCGGAGGCGGGGCACGACGAGCCGGTCGAGGATCTGACCCGGTTCGTCCACGCCGATTCCTCGACGGCGAGCGGGAGGTGAGCGCGGTGAAGACCACGTATCGCGAAGCGATCCGGGAGGCCCTGCGCGAGGCCCTGCGCCGTGACGAGCGGGTCTTCCTGATGGGCGAGGACGTCGGCCGGTACGGCGGCTGCTTCGCCGTCAGCCTGGGACTTCTCGACGAGTTCGGGCCCGACCGCATCCGGGACACCCCGCTGTCGGAGTCGGCGTTCGTCGGGGCCGGGATCGGCGCCGCGATGGCAGGCATGCGACCGATCGTCGAGATCATGACGGTCAACTTCAGCCTGCTCGCCCTCGACCAGATCATGAACAACGCGGCCACCCTGCGGCACATGTCCGGCGGGCAGCTCGGCGTGCCGCTGGTGATCCGGATGACCACCGGTGCCGGCCGGCAGCTCGCCGCGCAGCACTCGCACAGCCTGGAGGGCTGGTACGCGCACATCCCCGGTCTGCGGGTGATCACTCCGGCCACCCTCGAGGATGCCCGGGGCATGCTGTGGACCGCACTGGAGGACCCCGACCCGGTGCTGATGTTCGAGCACGGCACCCTGTACAACGCCGCGGGCGAACTGGCCGACGACGCGGGGCCGGTGGACATCGACCACGCCGCGATCCGCAGGGAGGGCGGCGATGTGACGCTGATCACCTACGGCGGGACGCTGCCGGCCACGCTGGACGCCGCCGAGCACCTCGCGGCCGACGGGGTGAGCGCCGGGGTGCTCGATCTGCGCACCCTGCGGCCGCTGGACGAGACCGCCGTCCTGGACGCCGTGGCCGCGACCCACCGGGTCGTGATCGTGGACGAGGGGTGGCGCTCGGGCAGCATCTCCGCCGAGATCATGGCCCGGATCATGGAGTCGGCGTTCTACGAGCTGGACGCTCCGGTGGTCCGGGTCTGCTCGGCGGAGGTGCCGATGCCTTATGCCCGGCACCTCGAGCTGGCCGCGATCCCGTCGGTCGAGCGGATCGTGGCCGGCGTCCGAGAGGTGCTGAACTCCGGTGGCTGAGTTCCTGATGCCCTCGCTCGGCGCGGACATGGACCATGCGACTCTGCTGGAGTGGCTGATCGCCCCCGGTGATGCCGTCACCAGGGGGCAGGCGGTCGCGGTGGTCGACACCGAGAAGGCCGCGATGGACATCGAGTCGTTCGAGGACGGCGTCGTCCAGGAACTCCTGGTGGACGTCGGCACCACCGTGCCGGTGGGGGCACCGCTTGCCCTGTTCGGGCCGGCAGCCACACGCACCAGAGCCAGGCCCCGCAAACGCTCCGCGGCCAAGACTCCCAAGGCAGCCAAGACCCCTGTGGCCGAGGCTCCTCCGGCCGAGTGGGCGGTACATCCGGCCGCCACTCCCCCGGTCCGGCTGCTCGCCCGCCGGCTGGGGGTGGACGTCGCCGCCCTGCACGGCACCGGGCCACAGGGCCTGGTGACGCACTCGGACGTCGCCGCGGCCGCGACGCTGCCCGCGAGGGCGGAAACCTCCCGCGAGGCCCCGGGCGCCACGCCGCGACGTCCGCCGACCCGGGCCGAAGTCTCGCCGCGGGCGCGCCGCCTGGCCAAGGACCTCGACGTCGACCTCGCGCACCTCGCAGGCACCGGGCGGGATGGTGCGGTCACCGCGGACGACGTCCGGCGGGCGAGCAGCACGCCGCCTGCCGCGCCGACGTCCCCGCCGACACCGACACCCGCGCCGGAGCTCGCACCGGCAACGGACCGGGCCGAGGCGATGCGCCATGCCATCGCCGTCCTGATGGCGCGGTCCAAGCGCGAGGTACCGCACTACTACCTGAGCACCACGATCGACCTCAGCCGGGTGATGACCCGCGTCGGCGAGCTCAACGCCGATCGCCCACTGGCTCAACGACTCGTGCCCGCGGCACTGCTGCTCAAGGCCACCGCCGTCGCCGTCCGCAAGATTCCCCAGCTGAACGGGTACTGGGTGGACGACGCCTTCGCCCCGGCCGAGCGGGTGAACCTCGGGGTCGCGGTCGCGCTGCGCGGCGGAGGACTGATCGCCCCGGCGATCCCAGACGCCGACCGGCTCGGCCTGGATGCCCTGATGGCGGCCCTGCGCGATCTGGTCACGCGGGCCCGCAGCGGGCGGATGCGGCAGAGCGAGATGACCAACGGCACCCTGACGGTGACCAACCTGGGTGATCGCGGCGTGGAGTCGGTCTTCGGAGTCATCTACCCGCCGCAGGTCGCGCTGGTGGGTTTCGGGCGGGTGGTCGAACGGCCCTGGGCGGTCGACGGGATGCTTGGGGTACGCCCGGTCGTCACCGCGACCCTGTCCGCAGATCACCGCGCGACCGACGGTCATCTCGGCGGTCTGTTCCTGGCCGCCGTCGAGGAGCTGCTGCAGAAACCGGAGGCCCTGTGATGACGACGATGACCGCCGACCAGGCGGTGCGGGCGGCGATCCTGAAGGTGGCCCCCGAGGCCGGGTTCACCGAGCTCGCACCGGCCGAGAGCCTGCGCGAGGCGCTCGACCTGGATTCCCTCGACTTCCTGGCGGTGCTCGAGAACGTGGCCCTGCTGACCGGGGTCTCGGTACCGGAGAGCGCCTACGCCGCGGTCGACTCCCTGGACGGCCTGGTCGGCTACGTCGCAGCGCACGCGCGCTGAGCTCGACCGTTGCGATGCAAGGAGTGGGACCCGTGGCCGACCGAAGCCTTCGTGCACTGCGGATCATCGATCTCCACTATGCGTTCGGCGATCGGATCGCGCTGGACGGCGTCGGCATGGACATCCGCCCCGGGGTGATCACCGGACTGCTGGGGCCCAACGGAGCCGGGAAGACGACGCTGATCCGGATCCTGCTCGGCGTGCTGTCTGGGCAGCACGGCGAGATCAGGCTCGACGGCGAGGCCTTGTCCGGGGGCGACCGGAGGGCGTGGGGGTACATGCCGCAGCAACGGGGCCTGTACCCGGCCATGCCCGTCGGTGACCAGGTGGTGCACTTCGCCCGGTTGCACGGCCTTTCCCGGGCACACGCCACACGCGCGGCGCGCACCCTGCTCACCGAGCTCGGGCTGGAGGAGCGATGGCGCGACCGCACCGACAGACTCTCCGGCGGCCAGCAGCAACAGGTGCAGCTGGCCACCGCTCTGGTGCACGACCCGGTCGTCGTCGTCCTGGACGAACCGTTCAGCGGGCTGGATCCGATGGCCGTGGACATGCTCTCCCGGTTGCTGCGCGCGCGGGCGGCGGCCGGCTGCACCGTCTTGTTCTCCAGCCACCAGCTCGACCTGGTGCAGGACCTGGCCGAGGAGATCGTCATGGTCGACCTGGGCCGCGTCGTCCTGGCCGGGAACGTGGCACAGCTGCGGGCGTCGTCCGGCCGGACGCAGCTGCGGATGCACCTCGAGGGCGCCGACCGATCGTGGCTGCGCACCTTCCCCGGCGTGGGGGTCGTCACCGAGGCGGCCGACGAACTGCGGCTGTCGATCCCGGCGGGCACCGAGCCGCTCGAGGTGCTGGACGCGGCGCGGGCGGTCGGCCGGGTGACCGACTTCGGGCTCGACCTGCCCACGCTGTCGCAGTTGTTCCTCAATGCCGAGCGGTCGGCTCACCCGGCCGCGCCTGTGGGAGGTGCTGGAGGATGCTGACCTGGTGGCAGGGAACCCGGCTGATCGCCCTGCGCGGCATCGTGGAGACCTTGCGGTCCAAGGCGTTCCGGGTGGTCGCGGGGCTGCTGCTGGCTGCCTCGATCGGCGCGGTCGTGCTGCCGCAGCTACTCGGCGGGGGGCCGACGACGTACACCCTCGCCACCATCGGGCCGGCGCCCGATGATGTGGCCGCGGCTCTTGGCGCTGCCGGAGCAGCCGGCGGCTTCACCGTCACCTTCCTGGCCGCTCAGGACGAGCCGGCCGTGCGGGAGGCGGTGCACTCGGGTCAGGCCGACGCTGGGGTGGCCGGCCAGACGCTGTACGCCGCGACGAAGGGCGCGGGCCCCTTCCCCGTCGTCGTGTCGCAGACCCTGGTCGGTCTGGAGACAGAACGGCGGATGCTCGCCGCGGGCCTGAGCGCCGAGCAGGTGGCGACCCTGCAGTCGATCCGGCCCCCGCAGCAGGTGACCGTCGGCGCCGTCCAGGACGAGGGCAGGGCCGCCGTCGGGTTCACGGCGGGGATCGTCCTGTACATGGCGCTGACCTTCGCCGGATCGATGGTGGCCAACGCCGTCGCGATGGAGAAGTCGACCCGGATCTCGGAGGTGCTCCTGGCGGTGGTGCGGCCCAGCCAGGTGCTGATGGGCACGGTGCTCTCGGTCGGTGCCACCACCCTGGCGCAGATCCTGATCCTCGCCGCCCCGGTCGTGGTGGCGAGCCGGGTGACGGATGGCGTGGCGCTGCCCGCGGCCACCGGCGTCGACCTGGCACTGGCGCTGACCTGGTTCCTGCTCGGGTTCGTGCTCTACGCTGTCGCGTTCGCCGCCGCCGCCGCGCTGGTGGACAAGATCACCGAGGTCTCCGCGGCGATTACCCCGGTGACCGTCGTCCTGGTGCTGAGCTACATCGGCGGCCTCCTGATCACCACCGGGGACACCGGGGGTGCACTGAGTGTGTTGATCTCCCTGTTCCCGTTCAGCGCGCCGGTGGCGATGCCGATCCGCTGGGCCTCGGGCGAGGTGCCCGTCTACCAACTGGTCCTGGCGATAGCGCTGACCGCCGCGACGGCCGTGCTGATGGTCCGGATCGCCTCCTCGTTCTACCGGAAGGCGCTGCTGATCACCGGGCACCGGGTCCGGCTGTCGGAGATCGTGCGCCGCTCAGGACGTGAACGGGCGGACGACGTAGGGCCGCGGGGTGCCGTGTGACCACAGCGACGCGGTGCGCACCGTGGGGCGCACCGCTTCGATGATCGTGTCGTTCCCCGTGTAGATCGCCATGTGGTGGAAGTTCCTGCCCCAGAAGACCAGGTCGCCTGGCCGGCGTTTCGCCAGGGGAACGTGCACCAGCACCGGTGAGGCGTAGATCTGCGCCGCGGTGCGGTATTTCGCCTGCACGTGCTTGTCGGTGGTCACCCCGGGAACCACCCGCCCACCGGCGTACATGGCCTGCAGGGAGAGCCCCGAGCAGTCGTAGCCCATCGGCCCGGCACCGCCCCAGATGTAGGGACGGCCGAGCTGCGCCCGGGCGAAGGCGATCGCCGCCGTGGCATGGGCGGCGTGCTTCGCGGAGGGCGCGACCGTCGGCTGCTGGGTGAACCGGTCGACGCAGTACGGGTAGCCGGTCCGCAACGCGGTCCAGGTCGTCGCGTTCACCCGGCCCGTCTGGGACAGTCGGTGCGCGCGCTGGAACCGCTTCACCGCTGTGACGGTTGCGGCGTCGTAGATCTCACGGTGGCCGGTGAGACCGAGCGACTTCTGCACCAGGTAGACCTTGACCCCGACGATGCTCGGCCCGGCCTCCAGACACCCCCTGGGCAGCGGCACCGAGGAGACGTACGGCTGGGTGTTGGCCCACGACGCGACCGGCGACGTGGTCGCCGCCGTGGCGCCCGTGCTCGTGCCTACGACTAGCGCCATGGTGGTCAGCAGCAGTGCCCAGCGCACGGACCGACTCACCCGGATCACCTTCTCGTCGACGGGAACGACCCTCAGGCTAGTGTGCGGTGCCGATGGTCCTGAACCGCGGGCGGGCCTTCGCCCGATGATCGCAGTGGGTCCAGGCCGCTCCGACGAAGGAGTTGGGCGATGCTCACAGGCGAGCCGGTGGGGCACATCGTCGTGTTCGGGATCCGCGGGGTGGCCCGGCGCGTCGTCCGGCAGCTGTCCACCACCGGCCGGCAGATCGTGGTGGTGGACCCGTACGCGACCCAGGAGGAGCGGGACGAGCTCGAGCGCTGGGACGTCGAGTACCTGGCCGGCTCCGGGCAGAGCATCGACATCCTGCGGGGGGCCCGCGTCTGCGATGCGTTGGCGGTGGTATGCGCGACCAACGACGACCTGATCAACATCGAGGTCGCCCTCCTGGTGCGGGAGATCTCCGCCGAGGTTCGCGTCGTCGTCCAGATGGGCAATGCCTCGGTGGCCCGGGCGCTCGAGCCGATCGTCAAACCGGGCGGGGTGTACGACGTCGCCGAGCTGGCGACGGCCTCGTTCGTCGAGGCGGTGCTGGGCCGCACGACGCATGTGCTGTCCCTCGGTGGCCAGGAGTTCCTGGTCTCCTCGTTCGTCAGCGCCCGGGAGGGCACCTTCCGTTCCGTCTGGGGGGACATGACGCCGGTCGCCGTGGCTCCGGCGGACGGCGGACCGACCATCTCCTGCCCCAGCCGCGACGCGAACGTCGCCCCGGGCGATCTGGTCACCCTGCTGGGGACGCAGCAGGAGTTCAGCGCCATCGGCCTGAAACCCGCTCGCACCCGGGCAATTCCATCGAACCGCCCGTGGCGCCGCAAGGCGCGCGAGACCCTGGCCGCGGTCAACGACGTGCTGGACCGCCCGTTCCGGATCGCGTTCGCCGTGCTCGTCCTGCTGTCGGCGATCTCCGTGTCGGTGCTGATGAACCACTACCGCGAACCGGACGGCACCAGGATGAGTCTGCTCGACGCGGTCTACTTCACCTCCGAGACCGTCGCCACTGTCGGTTTCGGGGACTTCTACTTCCGCGACCAGCTGCCCTGGCTCCGTGGTTGGGCGATCGTCGTCATCCTGATGGGTGCGACGCTGATCGCCGTCGCCACCGCCCTGCTCACCAACACCCTGGTCACCCGCAGCCTCGCCCAGTCCCTGGGCAGGCAGCGACTGACCGGCATGAGCGGCCACATCGTGGTGGTCGGCCTGGGGCAGGTGGGCAGCCGAGTGGCGCTCCGGTTGCGCGACAAGGGCTATGAGGTGGCGATCATCGACGGCGGGGAGGGGCAACGGTTCCTGCCGCAGATGCAGGCCGCCGGGATGCCGGTGCTGATCGGTGACCCGACCCTGCGCGAGACGCAACTGGCCGCAGGGGTGCACCGGGCTTCCGGGCTGGCCGCCCTCACCAATGACGACCTGACCAACATCGAGATCGGCCTGTCCGTGCGCGGGTTGATCGCCGAACGCTCCCTCCCGGTGGCCCTGCGCATCTTCGGCCGCAACCTCGCCCGGGTGCTGGGCACGGTGTCGGACACCTGGAAGCCGCGCTCGATCGCCGAACTGGCCGCACCGTGGTTCATCGGCGCCGCTCTGGGCATGGAGGTGGTCGGCACCTTCTACGTCGGCTCGGCTCCCTACATGGCTGCCCGGCTGCGCATCCGGGAGGGCACCGGGTTCGACGGCGTCCTGGTCGACGACTTCCGGGTGCACACCCGCGTGGCCGCGATCCAGCGCTCGGCCAGCGGTGAGCTGGAGTTCCCCCCGAAGCGGGACGCGCAGCTGCATGCCGGGGACGTGGCCTACGTGGTCGGCCATTACGAGGACCTGTTCGAGGTCCTCGCTCGCGGCTGATCCACATACTCGGAGTACCCGACGAGAGACCACGACCCGGACCCGGGCACGTACTGGTATCACCCGCACTCCGGCGTCCAGGGAGGACCGGGCGCTCTACGGTCCCCTGATCATCGACGACCCCGCCGAGCCGGGCGACTACGACGTCGAGTGGGTGGTCGTGCTCGACGACACCGGGGACGACTGCATCCTGCTGAACTCCAGCGACTCGAAGCCGCAATCAGCACCTACCTCGGGCTGTGATCCCTCCGACCTGGCCGACGGCCGGTCGCTCGGCGCGGACCATTGCTGGAACCACCGGGCGAGTCTTGACGAAGGTGTCGGTGGTGCCTGGTGAACTGAGGTCATGACTTCGCAGCTCCCCGAGTTGGCGCACCTGCTGCGCCGCCTCACCGATGACGACCTGCGCGACCTGGTCGGCGCGACAAGCCTGCACCGGGGCCGCGAGTACTGCCGGCAACGCCGGGTGGGCCAGTTGCGGCTCAACGGCCGCAGAGGGCTGGTCGCCACCGTGCGGGGCTCGGGGCGTTCGTACTCGACTCAGGTCGACCTGACCGAGGACGGCGGCTTCCTCGGCGGTGACTGCACCTGTCCGCTGGGTGGGGACTGCAAGCACGTCGTGGCGGTGGCGCTGACCGCTCGCCAGACCCTGGGGCTGGCCGGTCAGGTCGGCCCGGCGCGTCCACTGAAGGCCGTGCCGCCACCCGCCCTCGACTGGGAACGCCTGCTCGCGGGCATGATCGCCGCCCCGGCCGAGGCCACTGGGCACACCCCGCTCGGCCTGCTGATCGAGGTGCACGCCTCCCGTCTGAGCTACCCCGGCGCCGGTCCACGACGCACCGACCCGCGGATCACTCTGCGCCCGGTCATTCCCGGCAAGACGGGCTGGATCAAGACCGGAGTCTCCTGGAGCAGGCTGGACTACCTCGGGTACGGCACCGCCGCGCCGGCGCCACGCCAGAAGCAGGCGCTGCTGGCCCTGCAGGCCTCGGTCGCCGGGCCGTACCGCTACTACTCCACGTCGGAGACGATCGATCTCGAACACCTCGGCCCCGGTTGGCTGGAGGCGTTGCGCCAGTGCCACCGGGCAGGCGTCACACTGCTCACCGACCAGCGCCGCAGCGGCGAGGTGCGGCTGGCCGCCGAACCGGCGCGCCTCGCGCTCGATCTGCTGCGCACCGACGACGGCGGGATCCGCGTCCTGCCCTCGGTGGCCCTGCCCGACGAGTTCGACGAGGTCACGTCCGGGCCCGAGCTGCGTTCGTGGAGCACAGTCGGCTCCCCACCGACCGGTCTGTGGTCCCTCCACGACGCCGACCTCTGGCTCGCCGGTTTCGACCCGCCGCTGGACGGCGAGGCCGCCCGGCTTCTGCAGCACGGCGCGGTCGAGATCCCCGCGGTGGACTCCTCCCGGTTCCTGACCTCGGTGGCGCCGGCGCTGGCGCGCCGGTTCCAGGTGGGCTCGCCGGACGGGAGTGTGCAGATCAACGAGGTGGCTCCACCGCGGGTTCACCTGCATCTGACCCACCTGCCCGAGGTGCGGCTGGCCCTCGCCTGGTCCTTCCGCTATCAGGTGGGGCCGGACGCCGTCCAGGTGTCCATCGCTTCCGCCGACCACGCCGCAATCCGTGACCATGAGGCTGAGGCCGCACTGCTGAACGAGGTCGTCGCCGACCTCCCGCCGCAGCTGGTCCGGCCGCCGCTGCCCTTGCGCGGAGCTACCCCGTATCCGGGCTCCACCCTGAGCGGGTTCGACGTGGTCGACTTCCTGAACCGGGTGGTCCCGCGACTGGACGCACATCCCGACGTCGATCTGACGATCGACGGGGACGAGATCACCTACTCCGAGGCGATGCACCCGCCGACAGTGCGGCTGGCGTTGACCGAATCCGGCACCGACGCCGGCCACGACTGGTTCGACCTGTCGGTGGCGGTGAGCATCGGCGACGAGGACGTGCCGATGGCCGCCCTGATCACGGCCCTCACCCTGGGGCAGGAGCAGGTGATCCTTCCGACCGGCACCTGGTTCCGCGTCGATCGCCCCGAGCTGGCCGAACTGCGGCGACTGGTCGAGGAGGCCCGGGCGATGCAGGACGACCCACGCGGGCCGTTGCGGCTGTCGCCCTACCAGGCCGATCTGTGGTCGGAGCTCGAGGCGCTGGGCATCGTCGAGGAGCAGAGCGAGCGATGGGCGGGCCTGGTCAAGGGATTGTCCACGGAATCCGTCGAACCCGTCCCGACGCCGTCCGGACTGCAGGCCACCCTGCGGCCCTACCAGCAGGACGGCTATTCCTGGCTCACCTTCCTGCGTCGTCAGGGCCTGGGCGGCATCCTGGCGGACGACATGGGGCTGGGAAAGACCATGCAGGCACTGGCCATGATCGTTCAGGCGCGCCAGGACGCGGCGGACGACGCCCCCTGGTTGGTCGTCGCGCCCGCGTCGGTGCTCGCCGTGTGGGCCGGTGAGGCCGAGCGGTTCGCCCCCGGCCTGCGGGTGGCGGTCGCGGCCACCACCGACCGCCGCGGTGCCGGGGTGAGCGTGGTGGCCGAGGGCGCCGACCTGGTGGTGACCTCCTACGCCGTGTTCCGCCTCGACGAGGAGGCCTTTGCCGATCGGGAATGGTCCGGGTTGATCCTCGACGAGGCACAGGCCGTCAAGAACCATCAGTCGGCCACCTATCAGTGCGCACGTCGGTTGTCGGCGGGCACCAAGTTCGCCATCACCGGCACCCCGATGGAGAACAACCTGATGGAGCTGTGGGCGCTGCTGTCCATCGTCGCTCCAGGGTTGTTCCCGCACCCGAAGGCCTTCACCGAGCACTTCCGGCGTCCCATCGAGAGCGGTTCGGCACCAGAGCGTCTGGACACCCTGCGCCGCCGGATCCGGCCGGTGATGTTGCGCCGCACCAAGGGAGAGGTCGCGCGGGACCTGCCCCCCAAGCAGGAACAGACGGTGCGCGTCGAGCTGCCGCCACGTCACCGCCGGGTCTACGACCGCGGCCTGGCGCGGCAGCGGCAGCGGGTGCTCGGCCTGCTCGAGGACGCCGCCCGCAACCGGATCGCGATCTTCCGGGCCCTGACGGTGCTGCGCCAGCTGAGCCTGCATCCCGGCTTGGTCGAACCGGAGCACCGCGGTCAGCATTGCGCCAAGATCGACACCTTGCTCGATCTGATGGGCCCGGTCATCGCCGAGGGGCACAAGGTGCTGGTGTTCAGCCAGTTCACCTCGTTCCTCGCCCTGGTGCGCGAGCGGTTGGCGGCCGAGGGCATCGCCTTCAGCTATCTCGACGGGCGCACCCGCAAGCGGGCCGAGGCGGTCGAGGAGTTCCGGTCCGGTGACAACCAGGTCTTCCTGATCTCGCTCAAAGCCGGCGGGGTCGGGTTGACCCTGACCGAGGCCGACTACGTCTTCCTGCTCGACCCGTGGTGGAACCCCGCCGTGGAGGCGCAGGCCATCGACCGCACCCACCGCATCGGTCAGGACAAGCCGGTCAACGTCTACCGGCTGGTCAGCGCCGACACCATCGAGGACAAGGTCATCGCCCTGCAGAACCGCAAGCGCGAACTGTTCGCGAGCGTGGTGGACGACGGCGCACTCGCCTCGGGCGCCCTGACCGCCGACGACATCCGGGGGCTGTTGTAGCTCCCCGCGGCGGGTCAGCGTGCACGGGTCTTGGGGATGTCCCTGGCGCCTCCGACGGGACCCGAGGACTTCGGCGCAATGCCACGGATCTGCACACCGTTGACCAGGGCGGGCTCAAGAATCACCGAGGACGCCTTCATCCCGCCGAGCTTCAGCACCTCGAAGCCGCGATCCGCACCTATCTGGGGCTCTGATTCAGCGCCTGCACAGGGAATCTTCCCCTACCGTGGACCTCAGCCCAGAACGTTGCCGGCTCGAGGTCCCGCGGGATGCTGCCCAGGCCCATGCCATCCGTGAAGGATCCGCACGTCGGCGGGGTGTTCGAGCACGGTCCTGCGCGCGGGCGCGTTCCTCGTCCCGTTCGCGAGATCATGCTGCCTGGTGCTGCGGCCACCGTGCCCAGTACATCGGAGGAGGAGTTCGTGGCTCGAGCAGGGCAGCGCCGGACGGGCGCCGGTCGTACCGCCCCCCGGGCACAGCGGCCCGTCCGCCCTCGCGACGTCGCCTCAGTGCTCGCCCAGACCGTCCGTGAGGTCGAGGCGGCCGTCCGAGCCGGGCGGGTGACGCCGACCGTGCGCACGACGTTCCAGGCCGTCACCCTGCTGCTGAGGGAGGAACGCGCCCGCGTCCGAGCGGACTCGGGTGTCAGCGAGAGCCGTCGAGCCGAGCAGCTCAAGCGTCTGGACGGCATCGCGGAGATCCTCGCCAGGATCGCCGTCCGGGAGGCCGGGTTGCTGGCTCTGCTCGCCGAGGACGCCGATGTCTCGTACGGAGCCCGGTCGCGCAAGCGTGACCTGCTCCAGGCAGCCGGGATCGAGGAGGCGGGCGACCAGGAGCCGCCGGCCGAGCGCTCCTCGTCGACCGGCACCTCCGCGGCCGAGCGGCAGGTCGTGCCGCAGTCGGTGACCTCCCGCCGGCTGGCCAATCCCTTCCTCGCGCCGGACATGTCCGCGCCCCGACCGGTCCAGGCCCGTGCGCGCCGCCTCGCCAGTTGGGAGCTGCTCGGGCCGCTGCTGAGCTCGTTCGAGCGCGCTGGTGGGACGGCCCCGGCGTGCATGGCGCTGCCGGCGCCGACGGCCCAGTTCACTCCGCTGGGTGAAGAGCTGATGCCGCACCAGGGGCAGCTGATCGCGGCGGCCGCTGCCGGCCACCGGACGTTCCTCCTCGCCGACGAGCCGGGTCTGGGCAAGACGGCCCAGTCTCTGCTCGCCGCCGAGGCGGCCGACGCCTATCCACTGCTGGTGGTCGTGCCGAACGTCGTCAAGACCAACTGGGCGCGCGAGGCCGCTCGCTGGCTACCGCACCGCCCGGCGACAGTGGTCCAGGGCGATGGGGACACGATCGACGGCTTCGCGGACATCGTCATCGTGAACTACGACGTGCTCGACCGGCATCTGGGCTGGATGGGGGGACTCGGCTTCCGCGGCATGGTCGTCGACGAGGCGCACTTCATCAAGAACACGACGTCCCAACGCTCCAAGCACGTCCTCGCGCTCTCCGAACGCGTCCGGTTCCGCACAGCTCGGCCGCTGCTCATGGCGCTCACCGGTACGCCGCTGATCAACGACATCGACGACTTCCGGGCGATCTGGCAGTTCCTGGGGTGGATCGACGAGACCAAGCCAGTGGGCGCCCTGATGGCGGCTCTCGAGGACTCGGGGCTGACGCCCGCCGACCCCGGCTTCTACGCCGCGGCGCGGCAGAGCGTCATCGACCTGGGCATCGTGCGGCGGCGCAAGGTCGACGTCGCCGCCGACATCCCGGCTCGGCGGATCGCCGACCTCCACGTCGAGCTGGACGGGGCGGCCGGTCGGTCGATCCGGGCGGCGGAGCGCGACCTCGCCCGCCGGATGGTGGTGCAGTACCAGACAGCGCTGGCGTCACGTTCGTCCGACGACGCCGCCGCCGGCATCGACGCCGCCGTCGTGCGCCGGGTGGCCCGGTCCGAGCTGAAGCAGGCGAAGACGGCGACGTCCGGCGACAACGTGTTCACCATGATGCGACGGATCGGCCGCGCGAAGGCGGAGCTGGCGGCGGACTACGCGGCGCAGCTGGCCCGCAGCGCGGGCAAGGTCGTCTTCTTCGCCAAGCACATCGACGTGATGGACGCCGCCGAGGCGACCTTCGCCGGGCAGGGGGTGCGCTTCTCATCGATCCGTGGCGACCAGACGCCCGCGACGCGGCAGAAGAACATCGACGCCTTCGTGAAGGACCCCGACGTCGCCGTCGCGGTCTGCTCCCTGACGGCGGCCGGCGTCGGGGTGAACCTCCAGGTCGCCTCGAACGTCGTGCTCGCCGAACTCTCCTGGACCGACGCCGAGCAGACCCAGGCCATCGACCGCAGCCACCGCATCGGCCAGACCGAGCCGGTCACCGCGTGGCGCATCATCGCTGCGCAGACCCTTGACGCCCGGATCGCCGAGCTCATCGGAAGCAAAGCGGGCCTGGCCGCCAGGGCGCTAGACGGGTCGGACGAGGAGGTCTCCTCGTCGGCCGATGTGCAGCTCGAGGCACTGGTCGCGCTGCTCACCGACGCGCTCCGGGCGCCGCCGGGATAGGACGGACCCTCCGCTTGCGCTACACGTCCAGGATCTCGCGCCGGCGCGCCCCGCCGGAGGCCGACCAGGGCTGCACGTCCAGCGCGGTCGACGAGAGAGTGATCTCCGGGGAGTCGTCGAAGGTCAGGTCCAGGAGCGGCAGAGCGGCGAGCCGAGCCTCCTCCACGAGGAGGGCGGCGTACACGGCCTGCGCGACCTGAGTGTGGAACGCACGCGCGAACACCGTCCGGTCACGCTCCAGCCGGTTCAGCTCCGCTCTCAGTGCCGCGAGCCGCTGCCGGACCTCATGGAGCGCGAGCAACGGGCCGGCCGCCATCCGGATGTCCATCAGCGCTCCATCCCGCCGCGGGGGCTCGCGGCCCCCAGCCACATCTCCAGTCTGAGCCTGGAGGACCGCGGGCGCCATCGGCACCCAGCCAGGTGGGCGACGCAGGTGGCGAGCGAGTCCAGGCGCAGTCCGTCAGGCGGGCTATGCGATGTTGACCGGGGCGTCGTGGCTGATGGACGAGAGCGCGCCGGCGTAGGCATCGATATCGGGGCGAGGCGACGAAGGGAGCATGGCTCGTTTCATCGCCGACCAGCGAAACGTCTACCGGGTGCCCCTTCGTGGTGGCGGGCTAGGCTCGGCGTTCAGGTCGGGGGTGCGCTCGGCTCGATGACTGCGGCGGCTGGGTTGCGGAGGTGGGGTATGGATCCCGCCCGGCCCCGGTTGGCAGAGTTGCTGGGGGCGTTGTCGCTGGTCACCGACCTGGCCACCGGGTATCCCCCGGAGACGGCGGTCCGGGCGTGTCTGCTGGCCAGCCGGATGGCCGCCGAGGCCGGGCTCGGCCTCCAGGACCGCAGCCGGGTGTTCTACACCACGTTGCTGCGCTACGTCGGGTGCACCGCGTCCTCCCACGAGGCGGCGGTCTACTTGGGCGGGCAGGACATCGAGGTGAACCGGCGGATGACTCTGGTAGACCGGGCTCGTCCGGTCGAGGCCCTACCGATCCTGCTGTCGCTGGCCGGGGACGGCGCGGCGGGGCCGGGCAGGTTGTGGGCCGCGGGGCGGGTGCTGGCCGCGGGGCCGCGGTTGGGGTCGCAGATCAACCGCTCGCACTGCGAGGTGGCGGCCCGGATGGCCGAGCGGGTCGGTCTCGACGCGCAGGTTCGGGCGGCCCTGTACGGGGTGGCGGAGCGTTGGGATGGTAGAGGCGACCCGCAGCACCTGGCCGGTCAGGACATTCCGCTGCCTACCCGGTACGCGGTGCTCGCCCACGTCGCCGTCGAGGGTGGCCTGCGCCTGGGCGCGGCCAGGACGCGTGCCCTGGTGCGGCGTCTGTCCGGCCGCGACCTCGACCCGGTCCTGGCATCGGCGTTCGAGGCCGCCGCGGACCGGCTGCTCGCCGAGACGTGGGAACCCGACGTCTGGGAAAGGATGCTGGATGCCGAGCCGGCCCCGGCGATGACTGCCGGCGCGTCGGGCGTTGATGACGTCGCGCGGGTCTTCGCCGACGTCGCCGACCTGAAGAGTCCCCTGTTGCAGGGCCATTCCACCGCGGTGGCGGCCCTGGCGGAGACCGCCGCACGCCTGCTCGGGATGAGCGCCGACCAGCAGAGGGATCTTCGCCGAGCCGGCCTGCTGCACGACATCGGCCGCACCGGCGTGCCGGTCGAGGTGTGGGACAGACCGGGACCTCTGTCGATCGCCCAGTGGGAGCAGGTGCGGTTGCACGGCCACCACTGCGAGCGGATCCTGCTGCGCTGCGCGGTGTTGGCGCCGCTGGCGCCGCTGGCCGGCCGCCACCACGAACGCCTCGACGGCAGCGGCTACCATCGCGGCTTGACCGCGGGCGGCCTCGATCGGGCCAGCCGGGTCCTGGCCGCCGCCGACGTCTACGCAGCCCTGGTCCAGGCCCGCCCGCACCGGCCCGCCTACGAACCCGCGGCCGCGGCCAGCACGCTCGCAGCGATGGTGTCCTCAGGGCAACTGGACGGCGAGGCCGCAGCGGCCGTCAGCGAGGCAGCCGGGCAGCGTCGGACCCGGTCCCGCCCCGCCCGCCCAGGCGGACTCACCGAACGCGAGGTCGAGGTTCTGCGACTGCTCGCCCGTGGCGCCAACAAGACTCAGATCGCCCGTGACTTGTTCATCTCCCGAGCCACCGTGCACACCCACGTCGCGCACATCTACGCCAAGACCCGCGTCAGCAGCCGCGCCGCGGTCGCACTGTTCGCCATGGAGCACGACTTGCTCGGCTGATATCGACCACTTGGGCGATCCCGGACCTCTCGCGGCTACCTACGGTCGAGACCACCCGAACCGACCTCACCAGGGAGCAGGCCATGTCCTTCGTCCGCACCGTCACCGCCACCATCGACGCCACCCCCGAGACGGTGTTCGCCCTCGTCGCCGACCTCACCCGCCACCCCGAATGGGCCGACCAACGCCTCACCGTCCACCACGTCGCCGGCCCCGAACACGGCCCCGGCGCCGAGTACACCACCCGGGCCACACACATCCTCCCGCACACCACTAAATCAGCCAACGGCCGTGTCGTGGTGCGCGAGTCGACGCCCTCGCGGCGCTTCCAGTACGAATGCTGGGACGAAGGCGGCCACTACCTGTGGACCTTCGACCTGGAACCCATCGGCAGTGGCACCCAACTCCGGCACACCGTGAAGCGACTCACCGGCCCCTTACTGGTCAGGGTGCTGCAACCCATGATGTGGAAGTCCTTCGGCGGCGCCCAGGTCCGCCACGGCGTCGCCAACATCAAGACACGAGTCGAAACAGCCCAGCCGTCGACTGAGATCAGCCACGACGAGCCCTCCCGACGTGTCGCGGGCGATGTTGAGTGCCGGTCGGCAGGGTCAACCCGGGCCTCGAGGCCACATTCCCAGCTCGGGCAGGAGCAGAGGCCGCATCGGCGAGAAGCCCAGACCGGGGAGGAGCGGTCGGGCTTCGTCCGTCCCGGCATTTCAACGCGCCGGCCACCCTGCCGCTGACAGCTCGACGCCCGGACGTCGCGCTCCACCCCTGCGATCGCGCCGCACTCGTTCGCTGATCGGCCTGCCTGCGGTGCGATCGCCTGGCGTCCTTGGTCACGGCCCTCAAGGTCACGGCCCCTAAGCCTCGGATGGAGTCCCCCCTGCGGCCAGCGCCTCGAGGGACCGCGGGGAGGTCGGTGTTTCGGCTCGACTGAGGAAGGCGTCGACGGCGGAGGGGTCGGGTCGGTGGTAGGTGCGCGAACGATCAGGCCCTCGGTGATCTCGTGTGCGATGACCTCGACCAAGCGCAGGGTGCCGCCCCCTGCAGCGGCCCAGCGTGAATGCCGATGACCCCAACCAAGGGCCTGAAGTCGCGCCATCGGGTGTTGACCGAGCCTCTCTGGACCGTCGTCACGATCTTCTCCGCGTGCTCCATGTGCAAGGCGACGGCAATGCCCTCGCCGTCGAGATCAACCAGTTCCGCCACACCTACAACACCCTCCGCCCCCACCAGGCACTCGACGACCGGACGGATCGTCTGCGGTGAAGAACAGGATCGATCCGGCAGGGACGTCACGATCGCCTCGGAACACAGCGCCACGAGATCCTTGGGCGGCCCGAAGCCCGCGCTGATCCGCCGTCGGGCACTCAGCGCCTGGTCTCGTACCTGGTCAGCACCACGCCGTCGGGAAACGTCCGGGTCTCCACCAGGCTCAGGTTCACCCAGTTGTCCAGGGCTGTGAAGAACGGCGTGCCGCCGCCCACCAGGACCGGATGGGTGACGATCGCGTACTCGTCGATCAGCCCGGCCCGCATGGCCGCCGCGGCGAGTGTGGCACCGCCGATGTCCATGGGGCCGCCATCCTCGGCCTTGAGCCTGGTGATCTCGGTGACCGCGTCGCCGGTGACCAGACGGGTGTTCCAGTCGACCGTGCTGGTCGTAGAGGAGAACACCACCTTCGGCATGTCCCGCCAGCGGCCGGCGTACGCGATCGCCGCCGGTGTGGCACCCGGCTGCTTGTCGGCGGTCGGCCAGTGCGAGCTCATCGTCTGCCACAGCTTGCGCCCGTACAGCGCCAGGCCCGTCGCGTCCACCCGGTCGGACCACCACTGGAACAGCTCGTCGCTCGGCACGCTCCAGCCGAGGTCGTCGCCGGGCGCGGCGATGTAGCCGTCCAGGCTCATGTTCATGCCGAAGGTCAGTTTCCGCATGGCGCCAGCCTCCCGTGAGTCGGTATTCGGCGTACAGACCAGCACGGCGCGCAAACCCATCGGCGTCCACCGGGAAAGGGCCGCCTGGAGCCAACCCTGCTCGCTGGGCCCGCCAGGTGCGGTGGGAGCCACTGGCGGATCTCGAATCGCGTGGCGCCCCTCGCCCTCGTCGTGGAACCGACTCGGAATCTTGTTGCGAACGGCTCGATGCCCTCTTGCAGCTGGTCGAAGACGGGACCGTCGTCGTCCTTCTGTACAGCGGCGAGGATCGCCCGAGCCACGCCCAGAATGTCCCTTGAGCACCAACTGCTCGGCGTGAGCGCTCGCTGCGAGGCGCGCTAGGAACCCTTCGAGGACGTAGAGCTGAATCAGCTCATCAGTCAGCCGAGACTCCTTCTTGGCTTTCGCTTTGAGGTCCAGATAGGCGCGCCCGGCAGCGGTCACCCGCGACATGGGTGTCACAAGAGGACTTCCAGAGCCTGGCGCAGCGCCGGCGCACCCTTGCGGAACTGCGCCGACCACCTGGTGTCGAGCAACGCGCTGCGGCTGCCGCGCGACACCCTCCTGCCCCGATCCACCCGGTCATAACTGTTGTGCTCCGAGCAGATCCCTCCGTCTGTCCGGACCTCATGCGAAGATGACCAGCGAGGGAGGTGGTCGCGGTGAGCACAACTCCGGAGCCGTCTTGGCCAGCGTCCGCAGAGGACGTGGTCTCGACCGAGGATCTGGTCCGGCGCACGGGTGCTAGGCCGTTCACCTCGCTGAGCGATCTCCCCGGGACGGACCCTTTCGGCGACGACGAGGAGTACAACGCCATCCTGGCGGACCTGTATGCCACTCGCCGCGCCGACGTCGCCTGACCGCTGGGACGACAGCCCGTGGAACTGGTGGTCATCGACACCGACGTCGCCTCCTCCATGCTGCGCCGCCGCACCCCCCGAGTCTCTGCTCCGGCAATTCACCGGGCAAGTCCTCGCAGTGAGCTTCGTGACCGTGGGCGAGCTGACCAAGTGGACGTTGCTACGTAGCTGGGGGCCGGCCAGGACCGCATCGATGGAGGCGTTCCTGAACCAGCTGGTGATCTTGCCGTATGACTCCCGAGTGGCGACCATCTGGGGGCAACTGCAGGCCTACGCCCAGCTGCGTGGTCGACCGCGTCCGGTGAACGACACGTGGATCGCGGCCTGCTGCCTGGCCAGGGACCTGCCGCTGGCCACGTTCAACATCAAGGACTTCAACGACTTCACCGAACATGAGGGCCTGGTCCTGCTCTCATAGCCGGAGGCGGGGGTGGTCCAGGCGGTCGACCTCTCGCCGAGATCGGTCTGTCGCCTGCCCAACCCTGGCGGAAGATCAGCCGGGGTCTCCAGACGTATGGGCCTGCGTACTGACCATGGACGGCGTCGCGGTTACGTCAACTGAAGGAGGATCCGACAGACATACGGGATCACGAATATGCCGGCGCCGATCGGTCCTCCGCCGTGCCGTGGATCCGGCAGCGGGAAGACCCCCGCTGCGATGGCGGCGGCGCCGGTCGATGCGACCGCCAGCGCGGTCAGTCTCGCCCGGACCACGGGACCCGGCGACCAGCGGGGGCGGCTGCCAGCCCGTACGCGGCGACCGCAGCCAAGACGCCGGTCGAGATCGCACCCAGGTTGAAGACCGTGGCCCGGATCGAGTCGCCGACCCGAGGTCGCTGGCCGCCTGTTGACGGAAGCTGTACCCGGGCGTGAGTACGCCGATCACGCCCTGGGTCAGGAAGTAGAGCGCCGGGACGCCGATGCCCAGGCTCAGCGAGGCGCGGTCGAACCAGCGGGGAGGGGCATGCCGTCACGATAAGCAGCCGACGGCGTCAGGGCCATCAGGGATCACCCCGATCGAGCCCTGACGCTCCGCTCATGCCGCGATCCGCGCGGCCATTACGCTCGTGCCGCATGGAGGGCGGCTACGCTCGCTTGGATCGGGTCGAGAGCCAGACGCGTCCGAGTGATCAGTCGCGATAGTCCTCAACTCCCAGTATCCAAGACGGCCCAATCGCTCGCCCATCTCCGGCCAGGTAGTTGCCTCGACCTCCTGCACTCTCGCTGACAGCCACGCTCGGAGAATCCGCTGATCGAAGTCGTCGAAGGTGACGACGAGGTGGTGTCGTGCGTTGTCGATCCCGCCCGCCTACACGCCTCGGCCGGCCACTCTGGCGTGCAGACAGTGATGTCGAACGATTCCTCACTCGACGTCAAACGCGCCGACGTAGTGACCCACAAAGTGACCCATGGACAGCGTCGCGGTTGCGTCAACGAAGAAGGATCTGACAAACATGCAGCTCAGAGGCAGTTCGGCATGGTGCCCCTGATCGGTCAGCTTTCGAACGGACATCTCGCGACGATCGTCGATGAGATTAGCTCTTCGTCAGTCAAGGCCACTACAACGCCTGGCTCAGCGCCGAGCGGTACGTTGACAGGAACCTTCGTCGGTAGGTGCCACGGAGACTATGTACGACGGCCTACGTGTCTGATCTTGATGGATTGCGAGGCTTCGTCGACCTCGTAGACGGCGCGGTATCGTCCGACTCTCAAGCGATACAGCCCGGACGTCCCGAGCGGGAACGCGCCGAGTGGCCGAGGCTCGTTCGCGAGAGCGTCGACGGCCGTGAACAGTTCGCGTAGTCCATCGGGGTCGTCGGCGAGGAAGCGGGTGGCGAGATCGACGGCGGCAGGTTCCCAGACGACCTTGAACGTCACCGGTCGAAGCCCAGTCGGTGCATCACGTCCTCGTGCGAGACCCAGTCTGTCTTGCCGTCCGCCTCGCGCAGGCGCGACTGGGCCACGGCGAGAGCGTCCTCGAGGTCTTCGAGCTCCTCGGCCGAGATCACGATCGCCGATGGCTGGTCCTGGTCCAAGATCGTGATCCGCTCTCGCTCGCGTGCTGCGTGCCGGACCAGGGATTGGAAGGGCGCGGAGACTGCGGCTAGGGGCATCGACTCAGCCATGTCGTCAGTGTGCCCTACGCGGCCGACAACCGGACGTTCATCCACAGCGCCGGACGAAGGGCAGGAGGGCAATGGTCTCGTCGGGTTCGATTGACGACCCTTGCCCCTGCATGTTGTGCCCCCGAGAGGATTCGAACCCTTTGGGGACATCGTGGCTCTTCCGCGACACTGACCGACGTGGAGGAGGTGGAGGTCGTCGTGGCCCATCACGAGCGCGCGACCCTCCGCGTCGGCGAGGTGTTCTTGAAGATCGACGCCGACCAGACGCGCACCGACGTCGACGCCGAGGCGATGACGATGGCGCCGGTCCCGACCCCGGAGGTCCTGTGGCGGAAGCCGCCCGTGCTCGCGCTCGCCGCTCTCCCGGGGTCGGCACTCGGCCGCCTCGGTGAGCCGTCGACAGCGTCGTCGGCGGCGTGGGTGGCGGCGGGTGCCGCCGTACGGGTGCTGCACGACGCGCCGCTGCCGCCCTGGCCCGGACGGAGCCTCGAGGAGAAAGCATCGAGCCTCGACAGCGAATGCACGTGGCTCCTGGCGAACGACGTCCTTCCTACTGATCTGGTCAGGCGCAACCGCCAGGTTGCCGAGGCTGCGCTCCGACCGTGGAAACCGGTGTTCATGCACGGCGACCTGCAGATCGCCCACGTTTTCGTTGACGGTGACGAGATCACCGGCGTGGTCGACTGGTCCGAGGCGGGGCAAGGCGATGCTATGTACGACCTCGCCAGCCTGACGCTCGGGCACCCAGAGCACCTCAGCGACGTCATCGTCGGCTACGGCGCCGACGTCGACCACGACGTGATCCGCGCCTGGTGGTCGCTGCGAAGCCTGACGGCGATCCGCTGGCTGGTCGAGCGCGGCTTCGCCCCATCCTCGCCGGGTTGCGAGATCGACGTACTGACGTCTCAGCTGTGAGGGTGCACAACGCGCCCGACGGCTACCGCCGTCGTCCCGCCGCAGCTCGCGACGATCCGCGTTACCGCACGTCGTGTCGTAGCCACGAAACGCACGGATCTGCCGCGATCAGCGCGGCCCTCTGGGGCGCGCGACCGCGCCGCCCGAGCACGGTCGATGCGGGCTCTCCATCACCCCAGTGACTGTCAGAGCGGGCCGAGGCGGGCCCTGAGCAGGCAGAACTCGTTCCCCTCGGGGTCGGCAAGAACGTGCCAGGACTCCTCGCCGGTCTGGCCGATGTCGGCCGGACGCGCCCCCAGTTGCAGGAGGCGTTCGAGCTCGGCGTCCTGATCGCGGTCGGTGGCGTTGACGTCGATGTGCAGCCGGAGCTTGCCCGGCTCCGGCTCGTCCCTGCGGCTGAGGATGATCGTCGGCTGCGGGCCGCCGAACCCCTCTCGCGGCCCGATCTCGAGGCTGCCGTCCTCTTCGCGAGCGAGCACCACGAAGTCCAGGACCTCGCACCAGAACCGCGCCAGCACCTCAGGGTCGCGGCAATCGAGTACGAGCTCACTGATCCGACATGCCATCGACGGTACCTGCTCTCAGTGTGGGAACTGCCGTGGTGGCCACGCGTGCGGCACTGGGGCTCCCCGCGGCGGGAACACGCTCGCGACCGTACCGGCCGAGACGAGCAGGCACGAATGGTTTCGGGGACCTCGCCGGAGTGCTCGGACGGTCTCCACGGCTCGCGCGATGCCAGATGACTGACGCCCCCTGTCACAACGGAAGAACAACCCATGCTCCCTCAGGCAACACGCGCTCATGCCGCCGAGCGCGCGGCCACACGCTCAGGCCGCGTTCGGGGCGCTACGGTAGCTTGATCGGTCGCCGAGCCAGGACTGCATCATCGCCAAGGCCGTTGTCAACGTCCAACGACGTCAAACACGCGGCATTGGCGTCACGGCTCGTACCGCCAGGAAGAAGCGCCCCGGATACAGCATTTCTCCGTCGAGTTCGGCGCACAGCCCCTCAGGAGTGAACCGGCGCCGGAAGACACGGTAGGTGGCGTCGCCGACGACCCGGCACTCGAGACCCTCCGAAGGCCGATCACCGTCACAGCGAAGGTCCACCACGATCAACTCCCGCGCCACCCTTCGCGCCTCAGCCAGGAACAGCGCGCGCTCGCTCGATCGCAGCAGGCCGAAGAAGTTGGCGGCCAACAACAGGTCGAAGGCATCGTCGGCGAACGGCAGACCGGGCAGCCGTGCCCGTACCAACGATGCGTTCGGGACTCGGGCATGGGCGAGCTCGAGCATCGCCGCGCTCTGGTCCAGCGCCACCACGTGACCCGGCAGAAACCGGGTCCAGACCGCCGTTCCGCAACCGACATCCAGCGCCCGCGTGGTGGGCAGGTGCGCAAGTATGGCGCCCAGTTCCGCGGTTTCCCGGTCCAGGCCGGCGTCGACCTCCGGGTCCCCCCGATAGCTCGTCGCGTCATACACCGCAGCCCGGTGCTCGTAGTACCGCTCCCGTACGACATCGCGCATCCCACATCGTAGCTTGGCCGCTGGTTCACCTCCCCCACCGTCTCGGCTGGAGTCGGTGTTCCGAGCGCGCAGCGCTTCGTGCCTCATGACGATGGCCACCGTTGCTGGTCAGCTGGGTGATCTCCTCTTCCTCCTTGGTCGCGGCGATCTCGGGCAGCGCGAAGACCTGCCGCGCCGGGGCGATGTAGTCCGCGAGGCAACGCCCGCATCTGCCACGAGTGGCGCGACAATCCGCTCACTGCCGCGGATGTGTGCCTTCATCCGCGCTATCGAGCCCGCGGCGTCAGCCCCATCCGCTCATGCCGCTGGTCGAGCCGGACACCGTCCCTATCCGCGGGGATGGCCGTCCCGATATCGGCAGTCGTGGGGGCCACAGAGCCCTTCATGATCATTTTCGAGTTTGGGCGGCACAGTGGCAGCCGGGGTGAATGTGCTCAGGCGACTTAGTCGTCGACGGTGCGGGCCGATACGCTCGCTTGGGTGATCGCCGAGGATGGATCCGACGACCAGGCCCTCCCAGTGGATGCGCAGACGGATGAAGGAACCCGGAGGCTGCGCGAATGGCAGGACGAGCTGAGCGCTTCACCGGGTTGGCGCGCGCTCGGGCTGATGTCCTATGTCCGACGCGTCGGGTATGTGTTTCAAGCCAACGTCGCCCAACTGAACACTCTCGCCGCGCAGGTTCAGGACGCGGCGGTGTCCGCTCAGTTCTGTGGCCGACCAACAGCGGCGCCCACCGGGGACCGTTCGTGAGCGGCTCGGCACCGCAGCCGCCCTGACCGTCGCCCTATGCGTGCTGGGGCTGTTCGTCGTCGGCGTCCTGGCGATCGTGGACGCGGACAACAGCGCGGGCGCCAACCCGCACGCCAAGGTGATGTCCCTGGTTGCGGGGATGGTCGCGGGCGCGGACTCGATCGATGATGTGGACCGGTTGCGGCAGACCGGCAACCGGCGCGTGTTCGGCGAGATGCGCGCCCCGTCCACGCTGGGCACGTTCCTGCGGGCGTTCACCCACGGGCACGTGCAACAGCTGAACACCGTCCTGCGGGCGTCGCTGATCGCCCTGATCCAGCGGGTGGACCTGCTGCCCGGCGCCGACCAGGTGGTGTTCGTGGACCTGGACTCCAGTCACCGGGACGTCTACGGCTATCAGAAGCAAGGTGCCGAGAACGGCAGGTTGAAGGGCAAGAAGACCCTGCACCCGCTGATCGCGATCGTCTCGACCCCGATCGCGGCGCCGGTGGTGGCCGGGATCCGGCTGCGCAAGGGCAAGTCCGCCGACGTGCGCGGGGCCGCACGGTTCCTGGCCGAGACCCTGGCCGTGGTGCGGCAGGTCGCCCCGACCGCCACGATCGTGGTCCGCGGCGACGCCAAGTTCTACACCGCCGGCGTCGCCCGGGCCGCGGCCCGGTACGGCGCGCACGTGTCGTTGACCACCGGGTCGAACCCGAGCATCACCGCCGCCATCGCCGGCATCGGCGCGGACGCGTGGACGGCGATCTGCTACCCGGACGCGTTCACCGACACCGAGACCGGTGAGCTGGTCTCCGACGCCGAGGTCGCCGAAATCCCGTACACCGCGTTCAGCTCCCGCCCGAGGCATCAGGTGCCGGGCCGGTTGATCGTGCGCAGGGTCAAGCGCCTCAACCCCCAGGCCGCCGCCGGGCAGGACGAACTGTTCCCGACCTGGCGCCACCACGCCGTGTTCATCACCTCCCCGTTCGTGATGCTGCAGGCCGAAGGCCAGCACCGCGACCACGCCGTCGTCGAGCAGGTCATCGCCGACACCGCCGGCTCGGCGCTTGCTCACCTGCCCTCGGGGTCCTTCTCAGCCAACGCGGCGTGGACGGTGCTGTGGGCCATCGCCCACAACCTCACCCGCGCCGCCGGGACCCTGGCCGGCATGTTCAACGCCCGCGCGAGGACCGCGACGATCCGCGCCCACCTGATCAACGTCCCCGCCAGGATCGCCCGCGGCGCCCGCCGCCTCACCCTGCACCTCCCCGAAGGCTGGCCCTGGCAAGCAGCCTGGGCCGGGCTCCACCACGCCGTCCACCGGCAACCCGGACCTCGCCCTGACCACGCCCGCCAAGGGCCCGACCAGACAAAGCACGTGGAAGAGCCGGACAGACCGGCGGCCTCCTCATGACCGGAACCAGGACTCCCAAGAATTCAAGATCCGGAACGGGCGGAAACGATCACAGAAACTCGTTCGGTGGATCCGGGCTAAGTGACCCATGGACGGCGTCGCAGTTGCGTCAGCTGAAGGACGATCCGACAAACATGCAACTCAGAGGCTGTTTGGCAGGGTGCCCCCGAGAGGATTCGAACCTCCGACACACGGTTTAGGAAGGCCTTCAAGGCCCATCTGAGCAGTACGGATTCATCGTCCTGGGGACGTATCCGTGCAGGTCATAGGCCAGTTTGGTTGATTTAGATCTGGTCCAGAAGACGGCAAAGGCCTCGACGTAGTGACCCACATAGTGACCCATGGGCGAGGCAAGGGGACGCTGGTCCACGGCACGAGGAAGCCCCGCCCTTCCCGCGACGATAGCCGCCCCGCCCGTCGCCACCGCCAGGTGCAATGGCCAGCATCCTGAACCAAGCGCAAAGCCTCGCGAGGCGGACAACCTTGCCGCCCAGGATTCGCCCGTGATCTTCCGCTCATGCCGATGA
>CAWHEL010000003.1:0-6990 GCA_963828555.1 uncultured Actinomycetota bacterium | reverse complement strand
TACGTGCCCTCGACGGCGGCGCGAGCGGCTCCCACTCCTGCCGCGACCACGAGGAGGACGCCGGGAAGCTGGGCCGGCGCGACGTGCTGGCCGAGCAGGGCCAGTCCCGCCACGGTGCCGATCGCCGGCTCGAGCGCCATCCACACGCCGAAGACCCCCTGGTCGAGGTGGCGCAGCGCCGTCATCTCCAGCGCGTAGGCGGACAGCGGCACAAGCAGGGCGGCCAGGACGACGCTGGCCAAAGCCCTCCTGGCGCCGTCCTCACCCTGGAGGCCGTCCCAGGCCTCGAGCGCGCCGAGCGGGGTGAGCGCGACAGCGGACGCCGCCACCGCGACGGCCAGCCCGCCCAGGCCCTGAGTGCTCCGGCCGACGTGCGCCGTCAGCACGATGTAGCCGGCCCACCCGGCGGCAGCCAGGGCGGCAGCCCCGAGCCCGAGCCACACCGACCGGGCCTGCGTGCCGTCGATTCCCCACGGCCGGGTGATGAGCAGGACGCCGGCCAGGGCCAGCGCCGGCCAGAGCGCCCGCCGCGCGCCGCCGCCGCGAGCGCCCCACGCGGCCACCCCGAGCGGTCCGCAGAACTCGACCGCCACGACGGTTCCGAGCGGGATGCGGTCTGTGGCCGCCGAGAAGAGGACCGCGTTGGCGGCCATCACGACGCCGAGCCCGGCGGCCGCGGCGACGTCGCGGCGGTGCATGCCCCGCGGGCGGGCCACCGCGAGGAGGACCAGCGCCGCCACGGTCAGCCGTAGCCACGTCGTGCCGGCGACGCCGAACGTGTCGAACAGGGGAACGGAAACCGCAGCCCCGATCTGCACGGCGGCCATCGCGGTCAGCACCGCGACGACGGCGAGTGGGGAGGGCCGGCCGAGGGTGGTCATGCGACCATCACCTCAGGTGGCAACCGTTCACGTCCAGCGCGCGGTTGAGGAAGATACGTCCGCGATACGCGGACGTTTGGCGGATACTGACCCTTGTGGACCACCGCGGACTGCGCGTGCTCGTCGAATTGGCCGACCTCGGGACCTTGCGAGCGGTCGCCGACGTCACGCGCTACAGCACGTCTGCCGTCTCGCAACAGCTGGGCTCGCTGGAACGTGCCGTCGGGACGCCGCTGGTCGAGCCCGCGGGCAGGCGGCTGGCCCTCACCCCCGCGGGCCGGGCTCTGCTGCCTCATGCCCGGACGGTCCTCGCCACCATCGACGCCGCCTATGGCGACCTCCGGCCCGGGGGACCGCCGGTGGGCGAGGTTCGGCTGGCCGGCTACGCATCGGCCCTGGTGCGCGATGTCGTGCCGGCGGTCACCCGGCTGCGCGACCGGCACCCGGACCTGACGGTGACGGTGCAGGAGCGTGAGCCCGACGAGGTGGTCGACCTGCTCGCCGAGGACGCCGTCGACGTCGGGCTCGTCTACGACTTCAGCCTGGTACCCAGGGCGTTCACCGGCGTCCGGTTCGGGGACGTCGACATGGCCCTCGTCGTCCCGGCCGACGAGGGCCGCGGGCTGGCCGACCTGCTGGCCGACCCACGGACCGGCTGGATCACCAACTCCAGGGGGCCGGACGACGACGAGCTGATCCGCCGGGTCGGTGCCCGGTTCGGCGTCGTGCCGCACGTGGCGCACCGCATCGACAGCCTGCACCTCGTCGTCCAGGTGGTGGCCGCCGGGCTGGGGGTCGCGCTCATCTCCGCCGACGGGCCGCGGGCGGACGGCGTGCGCTACCGCGATCTCGAGGGTGCTGCCGGCCTGCGCCGGGGGTACGCCTGCACCCGGCCGGGCAGGGAAGGTTGGCCGGCCAACGCCGCGCTCGTCGCGGCGGTCACCGATGGGGCAGCCGGCGATCGGGCAGTGCCGTGATGTCGCGCGGGGTCAGGCGCAGCTGGTCATCAGCACGACGTGTCCGCCGGTGACGTCCTTCATCAGCTGCGGCATGTAGCTCAGCCCGGGCACGTCCTGGTGGCGGTGGTCGTGAGTGGTCACCTGACCGCTGTTGGCCTCCCACCAGGCCTTGGCGTCGACCACGGTGTCGTTACCGCTGTCGCGGAGCACCAGATGAGCCCCCGCGAGCAGGTAGCGCCCGATCTCGCGATGGCTGTGGGTGCCACGGATCGCGACCAGCTCGGTTCCATCGGACAAGACAAGTCGTTGGGCCATACCTGCAGTATCACCCCCCGGCGCGCTCCTGGTGACCGTCCCGGGCGAACCGGCCCGGGACGGGTGCTCCTCCGGGCGGCGCCGATGACCCTGGCGCAGATGTCAGGCAGCTTGATCATCGACGGTGGCCACGGCGTCCTGTTGCTCACTGCTCGCCTCTTCGTCGATCGGGCGGACTCGCGGATGGATCGCCAGGGACCGTCTGAACGTAAGCCAGCGGGACAGGCGCTGACGCCAGAGATGGCGCTTCAGTGCTCGCCCGATCCGGCGCGTGTCGGCGGCCACCGCGCTGCCGTCGAGTGCGTGGACAGTGAGGACCGTCAGATTCGCGCAGAATCCGAGGATGGCGAAGATCCAGCCCAAGACGCTGACCTGATCGGCGGCGATGTAGGCGTCGCCGGCCACGGTCGCCTTCTCCACCACCCTCAGGTACATGAGGATGCCCAGGATGGTTCCGATCACCAGGCTCACCGCGACCAGCAGCCGGGTGAAGCCGTCGGTCAGACGCAGTTCAATTCTGCCCAGGCGTGATCGATAGTCACGCAGTCGGGTGCCGGTGATGCTCAACCATCCGTAGGCGATGGAGCTGCACAGCACGGCCAGTGCGACCGCGGCCCGACCGTTTGGGCCGAGGTCGCCGGCGGGCACATTGAAGATGTCGGCACTGAAGGCATAGATGATCACTCCATCCACCAGGGTCACCGTCAGGGGGAGCCAGCGCAACAGCACGGGGATGCGTCGATGCACTGTTGCCCCGGCCGCGATCTCGGTGTGCAGTCGGCGGGCGAGCACCTCATGGAGTGCGCGTGCCTGATCGTGTGTGGGATGGCCGAAGTCGCCGCTCGGCACCGGCCTGGACTGGAGGACCCTCAGGCGCCGCGCGGTCTCGAATTGGACGGCGCGGCGGCGGATCTCAGTTCGTAGTTTCGTCTGGCGCAGACTGACTTCGAGCAGAGTGTCCGGCAGGACTGGCTGGGCAGTGGCTTCGTCGTCGGCGTGAGCGTCCATGGTGGTACTCCTTCGCGGGTCGAGATGCTGTGGCGTTCAGGGCGCGGCGGGCCGGTGCGAGAAGCTGATGTCGACGCCTCGACGCCGATTGCGAAGTGCGGGCTCTCGGGCCTCGTCGTCGGCCGAGTACCCCTGGGAACCGACGCCGTCGACGGCGACGATGCGGTTCCCGGGCAACCCGAGTTGGAGCAGGCGGGTCCTGACCGCCTCCGCTCGGCGCAGCGATAGGTCGCGGTTGTGAGCCTCGTCGCCCGTGCTCGCGTCCGTGTGGCCGGTGATCGTGATGATCAGGTCACCATCGAGCACGCGACGGACCACCACTCGCAACTGCAGGTCCGCGAGACTCGACAGCGTTGCGCTGTCGAGGTGAAAGGTCGTCTGGCTCACCCATAACACCCTGTCCTCGAAGGACTCGACGGGGGGTGTCTGGACCGGTGGGACGGAGTTCGTGCTGCGCGGAGGGCGGGTATCGACCAGGTGGCCGAGGTCCGCGCAGTGCGCTGCGCCCGCGCCCTTGCAGATCCCGAGCCACACGCGGCTGAGTTGCCGCTGGACAGGGGCCGGGAGTGGGGGCTGGGTGCCGGCCACGTCGCCGAGGCCGGCGAAACGAACATCCCAACCACGTAGGTCGAGCCATCCCTCCCGGCGGAGGAACGCGCCGAGAGTGGGCCCGTGGACACTCCAGGTCAGCCTGCGCAGATCGATCGGCTCGACGGTGGACAGGCCCGAGGTGATGACCACCAGCGTTCCCGGAGTGGGGTGAGCACGGACAGCATTGGTGATGACGGTCCGAGGGTCCAGGCCGTCCGACTGCGCCACCACGTCGGCCAATGCCTCGCCGATGGCCGCGAGGGTCCGTTGGCGGAGCGCTTCACGCTGGCTGCCGACCTCGATTCGCCCGCCGCGACGTGGCGTGAGTGACAGGGCAGCGAGCGAGCCATCCGGGCGGACCAGGAGCAGGCAGCCAGTGTCGCTGCGGCCGGCCCGCTCCAGATCGTTGACCAGTGCTGCGGGGATGGCGACCTGCGGCTCGGCGCTGGTGCCCGTCGCGGTGACGACCATGGTCTCGGCGCTTTGAGCCTGCCCTGCGGGACATGCAGCGACGCCCGCCGCCGGCACCCTGTCCGGGGCGCACCCGGTCAGGGAAAGGCACAGGGCGAGCACCGCAGCCCCGAAGGTGGCGCCGCGGATGCGGAAGGCGGTGGCTCGTGCCGGTGCCGAGAATCGGGAAGATTCACCCGGGCGGCGGCGCTGTAGTAAGCGCTTGCGCAGCGTAATGTACGACATGACGTTCCTCCCGTGGTCGTGAGATCGCGTACCTGGATGCCTGGCAAGGGCGTTGGGGTGGAGGGCGAGGGCGGTCCTGGTGTGTCAGCACCAGGGCCGCCGTGCTTTGGCGGGAGCGGTGACCTCTCGGGGTGGGCCTCCTTCATGATCTAGATGAAGTTTCGGTAACGACACCGTGGTGGCTGGATCGCTGCTCCCAGGGCCGCTAGGGTGCCAACCACCACGATGACACTGGTAAGGCTGGCTTGGCCAGGGACCCTCGGCAACTTTGATGTGGTAATTTACAGATCCCCGCGGTCCTTGAGGTCGGTGATGGCGCCTTCAGGTTCGAGCCCGACAGCCCGACGCTACGAGTTGGCGCGAAGGCTGAGAGACCTGCGCCTCGAGGCCGGTAGGAGCGTCGACGAGGTCGCTGAAGAGCTGGCCTGCTCTGCGGCGAAGGTCTCAAGGATCGAGAACGGGCAGCGCGTTGCCACCGCGCTGGACGTCAAGGTTCTGTCTCGGTACTACGGCTTGTCCCAGCGGGCACAAGGCGATCTGATGTCCCTCGCCGTCGAGGCTCGGAAGCGAGGTTGGTGGCAGGACTTCCGTTCTCTCGACGAACAGACTCAGACCTACATTGGACTCGAGTCTGCTGCCTCGCACGTATTCCAAGTCGAAGTGGTGCGCATTCCAGGGTTGTTGCAGACGGCGGACTACGTGCGATCCCTCGTTCCGAGACTACGTGTGCCAGAATTCTGGCAGGAGGGCTCCGTTGAGCAGATCATTCAATCGCGCTTGCGGCGTCAGCAACGACTGCGAGAAGGTGAGTTTAGCCTCGGCGTGGTGATCGACGAGGCGGCACTGTCTCGCCGAATCGGGCACCCCCCGCTGATGCGGGATCAAATTCGACAGCTGATCGATACGGCCGAGCTGCCCAATGTTAAATTGCAGATCACGACATACGATGTCGGCTCACATCCCGGCATGGATGATCCATTTACTGTACTCAGTTTCGCTGATGACGTTCTTCAAGACACGGTGTTCTTGGAGAGTCTCGCGGGCAACTTCATAATTCGGGCGGACGACAAACCCGACATCGTCGATCAGTTCCGGGCTGTTTATCGACATCTCTCCGAAAAGGTCGCCCTTTCTCCGGAAGAGACACTGACCTGGCTGCACCGGTTTCACGAAGGACAAGATTTAGCCGACGACGATCCCGTCGCCGGTCCGGCACTCAACACCTGAGCGACCTGGCCCTCACCTCGCAACGCATTCGACCCAGCGGCCAGGAAGCGTGAGGGAAGGCGCGGACCTGGAGAACAGTGAAGACAGAACTGCTGGCATGGCATCGCTCGACTGCCTGTGCCAATTCCGGTTGTGTGGAGGTTGCGTACGACGAGGGCATCGTTCTCGTGCGGGACTCCAAGCGTCGATCGAGCCCCGTTCTCTCCTATACCGATGAGGAGTGGCGGGCATTCATTGCCGGCGCCAAGGCAGGAGAGTTCGACCCCCCAGGCACACGCTCAAGCTGTCAGTGAGACCATCCCGGCGGCCACCGGTTGTGAGCGCAGTGTCAGTGTGGGCGATTGCCATCCCGACCGCGGGGTGCGACCTGGTCCCTGGTGGTCGGGTAAGGAGGTTATGTGGAGCTCGAGGCGTTGATCGTCGCCATCGCAGTTGTCGTTGCTCTAGGGCTGATCGTTTGGTTGGCTGCGAAGCTGAAGCCGGAACAGATGAACCTGTCCATACTCAGCAGGGTTCTCGATATCCGGTTCGAATGGCACAACCCGAGCCGAGAGAACAGTGGTTCGGGCTCGGCGAAAGAGGTGGGGAAACCAGAAGTGGATCCGCGCGAAATTCCTTGAGGTGAGTGACTGCACCCCTCGTGTGTTGGTTGCCGCCATTCTGTGAAGTCGGTCTGGCTAGATCGCGACCATGTGACGCCACAGCCTCTCTCGAGTTGGGGCGGAACACAAATGGTGTTAGTCGCAGTATCTCGCCTGGCAGGAAGGTGGGCCCAGGGAGCCCCCTCTCGCGGCCCGCGTCGGCCAGCCTAGATGTTCTGATTCCTATCAGTGATGACCGTTGCTATTGTCCCCTCTGTCTGCCTATGGTCGTCATACCCGAAGAGTGCACTAGGGGCGGGGCAACGGAGCCCCATCGCCTGACCGCACTCCGCCCTGCATCGCCACAAGCGATGATGACGGAAGGTGGCCCCGATGGGGGATACGAGACTGAGCTGGTGTCGTTCTCGGTTCTGTTCGAATTCTGCGTGCCTCGAGGTGGCGCGTGAAGGCGGCATGATTCTGTTGAAGGCCTCGTCGACGCCGAACGCCGCGGTGAAGATCACGCTGGACGAGTTTAAGGTCTTCCTGGCGGGCGCGAAGGCCGGAGACTTCGATGCCCTTGCTTCCTGACCGCGCCGCGCCAGCCCGAGAAGTTGAAACCCCCGGCGGCCACCGGGGGTTGTGAGCGCTTGCTGTGGGCGAGTGCTCGTGCGAAACCTATCGCCTGTGCCGGGGAAGGCGCGGGAAAACGGCGTGTTCCGACTTACCGGG
>CAWHEL010000002.1:0-1949463 GCA_963828555.1 uncultured Actinomycetota bacterium | reverse complement strand
GGGAGCTTGACCCGGTTTCCCGGACACCTGGTCTGAGATGGTGATCCGTCTTGGAGAGGAGTCCTGGAATGCCTGCACCTCACCCACCGGAGTTCCGCCGCCGGGCTGTTGATCTGGTCCGGCTCGGGGAGAAGCCGGTCGCGCAGATCGCGAAGGATCTGGGGATCAGCGGGTCCTGCCTGCGCAATTGGATGGCCAAGGACGACGTCGACGCCGGCCGCAAGGAGGGCCTGAGCAGTGATGAACGGGCCTTGGCGAAATTGGCCTCCGCCACCAATGGGGTTAGGGGTCCGCCGGCGCGCGCGTTCTCAAGGAGGCCAATGTTGATCTCATTTACGAGTGCCTCCGCCAATCCGGGCGGTGCCACCGAACCCGGGCCAAGCGGTTCGTCAAGTGAGTCGACAAATTGGTGCGCCACCGCCCCAAGATCTGGCAACTGCTGCAGCGTCATCAGACGTTCCTGATGTTCGACAAGTACCGCCGTCACGAACTCAATTCGATCGTCAGGGACACGCGCTGCAGCACGCCTATCGCGTCAGCGACCACTTCTCGAAACACACGTTGCTGCGTGTCACCGGCCGCGGCATGCCGGATGCCTGCGAGCATCGCATCGCCGTACCGCTGCACAAGCCAACCCGCCAGGGCGTTGACGATGTCGAGGGTCATCCCTCTATGGTGGGCTGTGAGTTCTCCCGGGACCAGAGCCTCGGAGGCCTCAGGATGAGATGCCCTACCCTCAGCCCGGACTGCTCCCAGAGATGATCTCCTCATCCACGCAGAAAGGCTGCGCCTCTGCGCTCGACTCAACGTCCGGTTGATGTGATGCAACCGACGCCGCAGCCGTCTTTCGGTATGTCGGACAGCCCACCCGCGTATCCGCGGAGGAGCGCTCATCGGCAAAGTTGTGCGTTCGTCGATCGCGAGGGCACCGCACTGAAAGGAGGGGGGCGTTCATTCGCCAGGATGCCCACGTCGCACTGCCCTTGGTCGAGCCGGCGACCTACGCGCGCACAATGCGTAGGTCCCCACACCGCTGAGACCTGCACGCCACTGCATCCCTGCAGGTCAGCGACCCGATCAGGCCTCCACTCACATCCAAGCCACATCCGGAACGGCGCACGAACCGCCACCACAACTGCAACCACAACAAGCCCCACGACCACATACCGGTACGGGGTATCGGAACAAAACGGCAGGTCACAGGCCTAGAGCGGGAGCCGCCTTCGGGATTCGAACCCGAGACCTACGCATTACGAGTGCGTTGCTCTGGCCAACTGAGCTAAGGCGGCGTGCGCCGTCCGGAGCGAACGGCACGGGCACCGAGTATAGGGCTCGCGACCCCTACTCCTCGTCCGGGTTATCCGGAGCAGGGCCGCCAGCGGCGGTGACCTCAGCGCGGGGCCGGTCCCGAGTGCGGCGACGCTGCCGCGGGAGGGCCGCCAGCGCGTTGTCCCCGACCGTCGCCGCAGGAACTGCGGACAGCGCCGAGGACCCAGCCAGGTGACGCGGGCGGCCATGTCCACCCGAGCGTGGCGCCCAGGCCGGCATCCAGCGACTGCCGCAGATGCGCAGTGAGGCATACCCGACCCCGAGCACGATCAGCAGATCGCCGATGCTGACGACGTTCGACAGCGGCCAAGCCTCGGGGATCGCGAACACATCCCCGAGGAACGCCAGCCGCGCGTCGTGTACCACGCCGGAGTTCGCGAACTCCCCCGCCGTCTGCTCGATACCGGCCAGCTCCAGTGCCCCGGCCCGCGCAGGCAGGGTGCCGCCGTTGAGCGCGATCGTGACGCCGTTGCTGGCCCCGCCCAGACCCAGCACCAGCAGACCGGGCACCCGGCGGTTCGCCCACAGATAGAAGGCCGCGACCACGTAGGTCGCCACATGCGCACCCGAGAGCAGCCAGTGCGGCCCGGGCAGCAGCTCGATCACCAGGATCTGCACGATCAGCGCGGAGCTGACCGCCCAGGTGTAGCGCAGTCGCACATCGGCCAGCCGGCGCAACTGCCCGCCCAGCACCGCCGGCAGGAGCAGAGCGGCCAGCGCCGCCAAGGGAATGATCATGACCGGTTCACCGCCGCCTCGACCTCCACCTCACTGGCCCGGCGCGCGGCGAGCCAGACCCTCAGCTGGTCCTCGCGCATCGGACGGGCGATGTGATACCCCTGCGCCCGGTCACAGCGCATCTCGGCCAGCCGGCTCAGGGTCGGCGCATCCTCCACGCCCTCAGCGACGACCGTCATGCCCAGCCAGTGCGCCAGTTCGACGATCGAGCGCACGATCACGGCGTCGTTCTCGTCGCTCATCATCTCCGTGACGAAGGACTTGTCGACCTTGAGGTCGTTCGGCCTCAGCCGCTGCAGGTACGACAGCGAGGAGTACCCGGTGCCGAAGTCGTCGATCGCCAACTGGACGCCCATCTCCCGCAGCTCGGCAAGCACCCGCAACGCCCGCTGCGGGTCGGCGATCAGGGTCGACTCGGTCACCTCGATGGTCAGCCGCGCCGACGGAACCGAGGTCTCCAGCAGCATCTGCTCCACCCAAGCCGGCACCTCCAGGTTCGACAGCACCCGCGCCGACAGGTTCACCGCCATCGACAGGTCGTGCCCCTCCCCCCGCAACCGCTGCAAGGTGCCCAATGCACCCTCGATCGCGGCCTGGGACATCTGCCGGATCGCCCCGGAGTTCTCGGCCAACGGAATGAACACGTCCGGCTCGATCACCCCCCGCGTCGGGTGGTGCCAGCGCATCAGGGCCTCCAGCGCGACCACCCGCCCGGTCGCGGTCTCGATCTGCGGCTGGAAGGCCAGCTCGAAGTCCTGGTTCACCGCTGCCGTGTGCAGGTCGGCCATCAGGCTGAGCCTCGCCACCGTGTTCTGGTCGACCTCGGGCCGATACACCTGCACGTCACCGCGGTTCTCCTTGGCCAGGTACAACGCGATGTCCGCCCGTTGCAGCATGGTCTCGGTGGTCGCCTCGTGGTCGGTGCTCAGCGCGATCCCGATGCTCGCCTGGACGCCGATCCGCACCCCCTCGGCCATGATCGGCTCCCGCAGCCGATCCGAGATCTCTTGCGCCAGAGCCTTAATCACCTCGGCGCTCAGCACCGGCCCGACCAGGACGGCGAACTCGTCGCCGCCCAGCCGGGCGACCGTCACCCCGTCGGACACCGCGGAGGTGACTCGCACCGCCACCTCGCGCAGCAGGCCGTCACCCACGTGGTGACCCAGGGTGTCGTTGACGTCCTTGAAGTGATCCAGGTCGAGCAACATGATGCCGACCAGTCGTCCCTCACTGCGCGCCCCGGCCAGGGCACGGTCGGCGCGCATCTGGAAGAGTTTGCGGTTCGGCAGCCCGGTCAGGCTGTCATGCAGGGCCTCGTGCTGGCGCTGGGCCGCGATCCAGGCGCTGCGCTGCACCCCGACCAGCGGCAGCGCGATCAGCGGAAGCATCAGCGTCGAGGCGTCGGACGCCGCGGCAGCCACCGGGGCGAGCCCGATCAGGATGGCCGTGGTCAACCCCTGCACCCGCAGGTCGCCGGCCACCACGGCGAGCGCGCTGCGGCCCTGCTCCAGCGCGACCGCCACGGCCACCGCACCGTTGTTGACCGCGAAGAAGGTGAGCCCGGCGATCAGCGCCGGCAGTACATCGGCATTGGACAGGTGCGTCATCGGCTCCAGAAGCGGCGTGTCGGTGAGCCGGCAGAACACCGCGCGGGCGCTGAAGAGAGTGAGCAGGTACTGCCCCACGTTGAACGCCGCTCGCACCGGACGACGCCCGCTCCAGGCATCGCTCACGGCCACGGCGAGCCCCTGCACGAGCATGGCGAAGACCAGCGGTCCGGCCAGCACCAGGGCCAGGGCGAACGTCGTCGACACGGTGACCTGGTCGGTGTCGCCGTCCGCCCGGGCCACGAGCAACGGGCGCAGCTCGCCGAAGACGAGCATGGCGGCGAGCAGGTAGCAGGGCAGCATCGCCCCATCGGTCCACGGCACCTGTGGGGTCTGCCGGATGCCGAGGAACACGAAGATCAGAAACGGGAGGATCGCCACCGCCAGCGCATACACGGTGACGACGCGCGGGCTCCGCCTGCGGCTGGGTTCAGCCACAGGCGGGCCGGCGTCGCTGCTCGAGCGCGCCGCCGTCACGGCGGGGCGCCTTCGGTGAACCGCACTGCCTTCCCCCTTGCCGAGTCCGTGGTCTCTATGGATGATCGGCGGGTCGGGCGATGGGCATGAGGCGAGGGGGACCAGGGAACTGCCGGACTCAGGACCACTTCTTCCCGTGTGCGTGCTGAATCAGCCCCATGATCAAGACCACTTGACCCCGGCGCCGACGACCGCCGCAACGGCGATCACACTGGTCGCGGCGCTGAGCGCCTTGGCAAGAACGGTTACCTTCATCAGATGCTCCTGGCTCGAGGTGGTGGCGGTCGGGCCGACCGCTCTTCCTCAATGGTGGCTATCCGTAGCCGAAAAGGCACTAGCTGTAGTGGCAGTCCACTCGCACGGATACGCGCTGAGCAGGCCGAGTGACCCCCCTTGTCCGCAGCCCCGGGCGGTTCGTGGGAAATGTCCGCAACGCCAGGCAAGCCGGGGCGACCACTCGGGGTAGGCCCGCGCGAACGGGTGACCCCGATCGGGTGACGCAACGAGACCTGCACGGCTGCGCCGAGCCGAATCAGGAGCAGGTGAGGCCCTTCGCCGGCACCGTGCCGCGCAACAGGTAGGCGTTCACGGCCTTGTCGGTACATGCGCTGCCCTGGCCGTATCCGGTGTGCCCCTCGCCCTCTCGAGTGATCAGGTGCCCACTCGAGAGCTGCTCGGCCAGGGCGGTCGCCCACTCGTACGGCGTCGCCGGGTCGTTGGTCGTGCCGATCACCACGATCGGTGCCGCACCCGGCGCGGTCGTCCTCTGCTGCGGCACTGGGTCCGGGTGGGGCCACCCCAGGCAGTTGATCCCCGCCCAGCCGAAGGTGTCTCCGAGCAGCGGGTAGTCGGCCTTCATCTCGGCCGCCGCCGCCTCGATCTGCTTCACGGTGCGGGTCTCTCCGCTGTCGAGGCAGCTGATCGCGAAGAACGCCTGCAGGAGCTGGTCGTAGCTGCCGTCGACGTCGCGCTGCATGTAGGCATCGGCCAGCAGGAGCATCGTCGACCCGTCGCCGGCCATGGCCTCGGTCAGCGCCCGGGTGACGGCCGGCCACAGCTGTTGGCTGTACATGCCCTGGTTCAGCCCGGTGATCAGCAAGGCCTGCGTCAACGGCCGGCTGTCGGTCGGCAGCGGGTCGGCATCTACCCGAGCCAGCAGCCGGTCGAGCTGCTTGTAGGCATCAGCACGCGAACCCCGCAATGGGCACTCGGCACGGGCAAGGCAGTCGTCGACGAAGGACTGGACCGCCCCGGAGAAGCCCTTGGCCTGTCCCGCGGCGTACTCAGCGGCATCCAGCGACGGGTCGATCGCGCCGTCCAGCACCATTCGCCCGACCCGCCACGGGAACAGCTCGGCGTACCAGGCCCCGTAGAACGTGCCGTAGGAGGCACCCAGGTAGTTGAACATCTGGTCGCCGACCAGCGCACGCAGCACGTCCAGGTCCTTGACCGTGCTGATCGTGTCGACATGCGCGAGCAGCTCACCGGAGTTCTTCTGGCAGGCCGCCATGTACTCGGCCCAGCCCTCGGTCAGCGCGGTGACCTCGGCCGGGGTGTCGGGCGAGCCGTCGAGTGCGTAGAAGTCGTCCAGGGCCGCGTTCGGCAGGCAGGTGATCGCCGGCCGGGAGTCGCCCACGCCGCGCGAGTCCCAGGAGGTGATGTCGTAGGCCTTGCGGACCTCCCGGGGAAACTCGCTCAGCGCATTGCGCAGGTAGTCGATCCCGGAGACCCCAGGCCCACCGGGATTGAGGAACAGCGAGCCGACCTTCTTGCCGGAGGCCGCGGAGCGGGCCAGCGCCAGCGTGATGGTCTTCCCCGCGGGCTCGTCCCAGTTCAAGGGCACCGTAGCCGTGGTGCACTCGAAACCGTCCTCGCAGTCCTTCCAGGCAAGCTTCTGGCCGTAGAACGCCGCATAGGCCGGATCGCCGGCCGGGTCGGGACGCGAGGGCGACCGGACGGCAGCGGCGGCCGCACCGGTCCGGGCTGCGTCGCTCTGCTGCGGCGTCTGTCCGCTCGACCACGGCGGCGTACAGGCCGCCAGGGTCACGGCGATCAGGACGGCGGCCGGCAGGGCTACGGCACGGCGGCGACGGGCGGGGGTCCGGACGGCAAAGACCATGAGGTCGAGAACTCCAACGGACGGACGGCGAGGCATACAACCCCGCACCGAGCAGGAACACGGAACCGAGCACGAACAAGAACACGGTGAGACCAGCAGGCTATCCCGCTCGACGCTCGGCGCCCGTACGGGGTTCCGCGGCCAGAGTGACCATCAACGCCTCCACGGCCAGCAACGGCGCAACGTTGGCCCCGATCCGCTCCCGGGCCAGGCCGATCGCCTCCATCCGGCGCAGTGTCGTCTCCGGGCCGGAAACAGTTGCCATCCGGTCGATCTCGGCCGACATCTCGGCATTCGTGGAGGCCACCGGAGCCTCCAGCTGAACCATCAGCACATCCCGGTACAGCGACATCAGATCGATCAGCGACCGGTCCAGCACATCGCGCTGCGCCCGCGTGGCGCGGCGCTTCTGGTTCTCCTCCAGCACCCGCACCTGGGCCCGCACCGGCGGCGGCAGGGTGGCGGCGCCGTCCGCCCCGAGCGCCCGCAACAACTCGGCCCGCTCGGTGGCGTCCCGCTCCACGGTCGCCGCCTTGGACTCCTCGGCTGCCACCTCCACCAACTGGCCGGCTGCCATCACCGCGGCGCCCACGCTGCTCAACTGGGCCGGCAGACGCAGGATCTCGCGGCGCCGGATCCGGGCCCCCTCGTCCAGCGCCAGCCGACGGGCCAAGCCGATGTGGCTGTCCGCGGCCCGGGCTGCGAACGCGGCCACCGCCGGGTCCACCCCATGCCGGCGCACCAGCAAGGCGGCGACCTCCTCGAAGGGAGGCACCCGCAGCCCCACGTGTCGGCAGCGGGAGCGGATGGTGATCAGCACGTCGTCCGGGCTCGGCGCGCAGAGCAGCCAGACGGTGCGGGCGGGGGGCTCCTCGATCGCTTTGAGCAGCAGGTTGCCCGAGGTGTCGTTGAGCCGGTCGGCGTCCTCGACCACGATCACCCGCCAGCGGCCCATGGCCGGGCGTTGCTGGGCCAGGGTGACCAGCGGGCGGACCTCATCGACCCGCAGATATACGTGCTCGGTGGCGACCAGCGAGACGTCCGGGTGGGCGCCGGCGAGCACCGTCCGGCAGTCGTGGCAGGTGCCACAACCGCCGTGGGCACACTGCAGTGCCGCGGCGAAAGCTCGGGCAGCGGTGGACCGGCCACTCCCCGGCGGACCGGTGACCAGCCAGGCATGGGTCATGGCCCCAGGGTCCTCGACCGCGTGCTGCAGCACGGCGACCACCTCCGCCTGACCGACGACGTCGGCCCAGACGCTCATCGGCCGCCCCACCCGCGGCCGAATAGTTCGTCGCGCAGATCGATCTCGGCCGTGGGGGCCTGCGACGGGTCGGGGACCACTTCGCTCGCCTCATCCGCGACCTCGAGGTCCTCGGAGTGGTCGGAGTGGTCGGAGTGGTCGAGGTGGCCGAGGTGCTGGTCGGTGGTCAGGATCGGCAACCGCTCGGTCTCGCCCAGCCAGGGCGTGGCCCGACCGCGGTCAGCGTGACCGTCAGGCGCCCGGTCGGCCTCCTGATCGAACACCTGGTCGGCCGGGAGCCCGGCGGTCTCAACCAGCCCCTGGCCCGCGGTCTCGTCCGGGGCCTCGTGGGTGGGCGGCTCGTTGGTGAACCAGGCCCGGCGCGGCACGCTCAGCGCATGGCCCCCGCGCGGACGACGCGACGGCTCGGCCTCGGCCTCGGCGCCATCCTCCGCCGAGGTCAGGCGGAAGGCGCCCGCAGAGGCCCGCTCGGCCGGCGCCAGCCGCACGATCCTGATGCCGTTGTCCTCCTCGGGCGTAGGCCGGTCCACGGTGATGGCCGCGTCACGCGAGACCGGCAGCTCCGTCGGGAGGTGACCGGCCGGCACGGCCACCGCAGGCGGGGACGGCGGATCGACAGGCACGGGCAGTGCGGGCGACACGGGCGGTGGCACGGGCAGTGACCCGGGCGGAGGCCCGAACTGGTGCGGCTCTGGATCCGTGGGCGCACCCGGCGTGGGCCGGGACACCGCGGTGTCGCGGCGCGACTCCTCCTCGTACTGACGGTTGGCCTCCTCCTGGAGCTGCCGGTCGGCCTCCTCACGCGCGCGCCGGGTCGCTTCCTGGCGCGCTCGCGCCTCGTCGCGACTGCGACCGCGCAGTTCGGCGTCCAGGCGCAGTACCTCGGCCTCGGCGCCGGCGCGCCGGTTGCGGTCGTCCTCCTCCGCTGCGAGCCGGGCGGCGAGCTCGGCCCGTCGCTTGCGCGAGATCGGCACCACGTCGCGCACCCGACGCCGGATCGCCTCCTGGATCTCCTCCCGCGGGTCGGAGCCGTCGAGCACCAGATAACGCTGCGGCTCCTTGCGGGCCAGTTCCAGGAAGCGCTCGCGCACCCGCTGGTGGAACTCCTCGGGCTGCGCCTCGAGTCGGTCGGCGCCGCTGCGCTTGGGATCGTTGGCCCTGCGGATCCGCGAGATCTCCGGGGGGATGTCGAGCAGGACGGTCAGATCAGGGACCAGCCCGCCGGTGGCCCAGCGCGAGATATAGGCGATCTCGTCGGCGTCCAGCGCCCGCCCGGCGCCCTGGTAGGCGATCGAGGAGTCGACGTACCGGTCGGTGATCACGATCGCGCCCCGGGCCAGGGCCGGCTTGACCAGGGAGTCGACGTGGTGGGCGCGGTCGGCGGCGAAGAGCAGTGCCTCGGCGCGTGGGCCGACCGCCTCACCCTCGCCCAGCAGCACCTCGCGCAGCCGGACCCCGATAGCGGTGGCACCCGGCTCGCGGGTCAGCACCACGTCGTGGCCCTGGTCGATACGCAGCCAGTCGGCGAACACCCGGGCCTGGGTTGACTTGCCGGTGCCGTCGCCGCCCTCGAAGGCGATGAACCAGCCGTTGTGCGAACGTGCGGCGGACCGCGCGGGCAGCCCCTCGTGCCGGCCCGACCACAGGTGCAGCAGGTCCGAGTGCAGCTTCACCCCGGGCCGGTCGTCCATCTGCCGATACGCGGTGATGCCCATCGCGATCGCGAGCAGCCCGGCCAGCCCGAAGACCCACGAGGCCCCGTTGTAGACCAGCTGCTCACCCCCGGGCAGCACCAGCGTGTGCCGACCGACCAGCGCGGCCAGCGCGGGACCGATCGCCAGGACCAGCACCAGCACGACCCGGGCAGAGGAGTGGACCAGCCCGAAGGTGCGCCCACGCACCTCGTCGTCCACCTCGAGGCCGAGCAGGGTGTAGCCCGTCACCCAGGCCACGCCGCCGCACAGGCCCAGCCCCACGGTGAACACGATCGCCAGGGTCATGTTCGGCACCAGGGCGAGCAGCAACAGGAACACCCCGGCGCAGACCAGGGCGAGGCCGAACAGCCGACGGCGGGAAAGGCCACTGAGCACCAGGGGGCCGATCCACATACCCCCCGCGAGGCCGACGAAGACCGCCCCGAACAGCACCCCGAAGCCGGGCTGCCCGGCGCCGAGGTCGCCGACGAAGGTCTGCGCCAGGCCGACCACGAAGCCGCCGGCGGCGAAGGCCCCGAGCATGCCCAGCACCAGCCCGCGCACCACCGGGGTCGACGCGACGAACCGCCACCCGTCCAGGATCGAGCGGATGACGCCGACCTGGCGGGTCGCGCTGCGCCGGGGCATCGGCGGGAAATCGAGGCGCCAGATCACCAGCGCCGAGATCAGGAAGGTGATCGCATTGGCCCACAGGGCGACCGTGATCGGGTTGACGTCGGGCAGCGAGGGCATCGCGGTCGCACCGTCGGCGATCAGTGCGAGCACGGTGTAAAGGGCCGCGGCGATCGGTGCCGACCCGTAGGTGGCGACCAGCGTCACCTGGTTGGCCGCCTCCAGCCGGCGCCGGGGCACCAGATTGGGGATCGTGGCGTCGTTCGCCGGGCCCCAGAACAGGGCCACGCACTCGATCAGCACCGTGGCCACATACAGCCAGGGAAGCGTGCCGACCAGCACGATGGACACGAACAGGGCGAACCGGGCAAGGTCGCCGAAGACCAGCGTCCAGCGCCGGTCGAACCTGTCGGCAAGCGCTCCGGCGAGCGGACCCAGCACCACGGCGGGGGCCAGCCGGAGCAGGAACACGCCGGCGACGGCGAAGTTCTGCGAGGTGTAGGAACCGCTGGCCAGGCTGCCGGCGAGCGCGGCGGTGGCCAGCAGGCCCAGCCAGTCGCCCAGGCTGGACAGCCCCAGGGCCAACCACAGCCGGCGGAACGGGGTGATCCGCAGCAGGGCCCGGACGTCGTGATCGGGCGCCGGGTCCCCGTCGGGGATCTCGGTGCTCACGTCGATGCCGGCCTCGGCAGTACGCCCAGTCACCGGCTCAGGGTAACCGCGCCGGGCCTGGTCGCGCGGCCCTCCGGCCGGGAGGAACTACCAGCTCCAGCCGCGATTGCGCAGCTCGACCTCGGCCATCATGCGGCGCAGACCGGCGTCGTCGTCCGGCAGATCGGTGATCCCGGCCAGCCGGCAGGCCTCGTTCAGCAGGTGGTCGTGGGCCAGCCGAGCGGCCTGGAGGTGGTGACCGCGGGCGAACCTGGAGGTGTCGGAGAGCACCGCCGCGATCAGGCTCTCCACCCGGGCGAGGGCGAACTGCACCTCGAGAGCCGAGAACGGATCGACATCCGGACGGCGCACACGGCGCAGCGACTCGGCCACCTTCTCCGACCACATGGGCATCGTCACCCCCACCCGCTCACCGCGACCCCTCCACGGTAACCCCGCGCCCCACCGATGGCCCACACTTGCTCATGCTCCGCAGGGGCACATGGAGGCCTACGACATTGAGCATATTTCGGGCGTCGGTATGTACACCGGCGGAGCACGAGCAGGTTCAGGAGATCTTCTTGGCGGCCGTCTTCTTGGCCGCCTTCTTCGCCGGCGTCTTCTTGGCAGTCGTCTTCGCGGTGGTCTTCTTGGCTGCGGTCTTGCGCGCGGTGGTCTTCTTCGCGGTGCGCTTCACCGGGCCGCGAGCACGCTTGTCGGCCAGCAACTCGGCCGCGCGCGCCAGGGTGATGGTCTCAACGTCGTCGCCCTTGCGCAGGGTGGCGTTGGAGGTTCCGTCGGTCACATAGGGCCCGAACCGGCCGTCCTTGACCACCACCGGCCCGCCGCTGACCGGGTCGGCCCCCAGCTCGCGCAGCGGCGGGGCGGCCGCCGCCCGGCCCCGCTGCTTGGGCTGGGCGTAGATGACCAGCGCCTCGTCCAGGGTGATCTCGAAGATCTGATCGTCGCCGGTCAGCGACCGCGAGTCGGTGCCCTTCTTCAGGTACGGCCCGTACCGCCCGTTCTGGGCGGTGATCTCCTCACCGCTGGCCGGGTCGGCCCCGACCAGGCGAGGCAGCGAGAGCAGCCGCAGCGCGTCGTCCAGGGTCACGGTCTGCAGCTGCATTGAGGCGAACAGGCTGCCGGTACGCGGCTTGGCCGACTTGGGGGCGTCCTCCTCCAGCACCTCGGTCACATAGGGGCCGTACCGCCCCGAGCGCGCCACCACCATGCGCCCGGTGGCCGGGTCCGTGCCCAGCTCCCGGTCGCCGTCGCCCTGGGTGGCGAGCAGCTCGCGCGCCCTCTCCACGGTCAGCTCGTCCGGCGCGACGTCGTCCGGCACGCTGGCCCGCTGCACCTCGGTACCCTCGCCCGGTGCCTCCAAGTAGGGCCCGTACCGGCCTACCCGGAGCACGATCCCCTCGCCCAGCTGCACCGTGTTGATGTCCCGGGCGTCGATGTCGCCGAGGTTGTCCACCAGCGGCTTCAACCCGCCGTCGTGATGCCCCGACGACTGGCCGTCACCGAAGTAGAACCGCGACAGCCAAGCCACCCGCTGCTCCTGGCCGGAGGCGATCCGGTCCAGGTCCGCCTCCATCGCCGCGGTGAAGTCGTAGTCGACCAGGCGGCCGAAGTGCTCCTCCAGCAGCCGGATCACCGCGAAGGCCAGCCAGGTCGGCACCAGCGCCGACCCCTTGCCGGTCACGTAGCCCCGGTCCTGGATGGTGCTGATCGTGGCCGCGTAGGTCGAGGGCCGGCCGATGCCGCGCTCCTCCAGCGCCTTGACCAGACTGGCCTCGGTGTAGCGCGGCGGCGGCGTGGTCTCGTGCCCGGCCGCCTCCAGCTCGAGGGCGGTCAACCCGTCGCCCACCGCCAGTTCGGGCAGCCGCCGCTCGGCAGCCTCGCCGGCCGCGCGGTGCCGCTCCTCGTCCCGGCCCTCCTCGTAGGCGGCCAGGAAGCCACGGAAGGTGATCACCGTTCCGGACGCGGCGAACTCGGCGTCGCGCACGCGCTGGTCGCCGATCGCCACCCCCTCGCCGGGGGCCGTGGCGACCAGCCGCACCGACGCCGTGGAGCCGCGGGCATCGGCCATCTGCGAGGCCACCGTGCGCTTCCAGATCAGCTCGTAAAGGCGGAACTCGTCGCCGCGCAGCTCCCCGGCCACCTGCGCCGGGGTGCGGAAGGAGTCCCCGGACGGGCGGATCGCCTCGTGGGCCTCCTGGGCGTTCTTGGCCTTGCCGGTGTAGACCCGCGGCCGGTCCGGCACGTACTCGGGCCCGTAGAGCTCTGCCGCCTGACGACGGGCCGCGGTCACCGCCTGGGTGGACAGGACCACCGAGTCGGTGCGCATGTAGGTGATGTAGCCGTTCTCGTAGAGCCCCTGCGCCACCCGCATGGTCTGCCGGGAGGAGAAGCGCAGCTTGCGGCTGGCCTCCTGCTGCAGCGTCGAGGTGGTGAACGGCGCGGCCGGACGCCGCGTATAGGGCTTCTCCTCGACAGAGCGCACCCGCACCCCGGCGTCGGCCAGGGCATCGACCAGCGACTGCGCCTGCGCGCCGTCCAGCTGCATTGCCCCGGCCGACACGGCGGACGGCGTGAGCCGGCCGGTGTCGTCGAAGTCACGCCCGGCGACGACCCGGGTTCCGTCCAGGGCGACCAAGCGGGCATCGAAGGACTGCCCGCGCCCGCCGTCCGCGGTGTCGGCCTGCTCGGGGGCGAAGGTGCCCGACACGTCCCAGTAGGAGGCGGACCGGAAGGCCATCCGCTCGCGTTCGCGCTCGACCACCAGCCGGGTGGCCACGGACTGCACCCGGCCCGCCGACAGACCCGCCCGGACCTTGCGCCACAGCACCGGGGAGACCTCGTAGCCGTAGAGCCGGTCCAGGATCCGCCGGGTCTCCTGGGCGTCGACGAGGCGCTCGTCCAGTTCGCGGGTGTCCTGCAGGGCGCGCTGGATCGCCTCCCGGGTGATCTCGTGGAACACCATCCGGCGCACCGGCACGGTCGGGGCGAGCACCTCGAGCAGATGCCAGGCGATCGCCTCGCCCTCACGGTCCTCGTCCGTGGCCAGGAAGAGCTCGTCCGCTCCCTTGAGCGCCTTCTTGAGCTCGGAGACCTTTCTCTTCTTGTCGGCATCCACCACGTAGTAGGCGTCGAAGCCGTTGTCGACGTCGACCGCGAACTTCCCGTACGGGCCCTTCTTCATGTCGGCCGGCAGCTCACTGGGCTGCGGCAGGTCACGGATGTGGCCCACGCTGGCCTCGACCTCGAAGTCGGGGCCGAGGTAGCCCGCGATGGTGCGCGCCTTGGCCGGCGACTCGACGATGACGAGGCGGCGAGGAGGAGTGGAGGCCTTACTGGTGGCCACGCTGTGCCTTTCCGAAAGAAGCTCGACGGCGATCGAGCGGGACGTGCGGCAATCGACGCCTCAAACGAGGTCGAAGGGTAGCGGGACGAACGCAGAACGCCATGACCGTAACCCGCAAACGTCACGGAACGGTACGCGGGCCGTCATCACCACCGTGGTATTCGCCACGACGAAAGGTCCCATGACCTGATAGATAGCCTAACCCAGAGTAGTCGATGTTTACCCAACGTAGGAGTAGGGAGCGATTCGCGGCACTATTAGCCGCAGGAGGTGTCGCCGGAGCCTCCCGCCACGTAGCGTCGTGCCTCACAGGTCTGACACCATCAACTTCGATCCTGGCGCCCTCGGGGTCCCGGAGCACAACCACGGCGTCGAGCGCTCTGCGGGCCCGCCAGGAATCGTCAGACGACGCTCGCACGCTCAGGAGGATCCGGTGGCCCGTCACGGTTCGGCACTTGCCGAGCACCCGACCCCGGCCGACCCCTCCGAGGCAACCCGCCGCGGCCGCGCGGCCGGAGGCGTCGCCGGCTGGCCGATCCGGCGCAAGCTGGCCGCCCTGGTGGCCCTGCCGACCGCCTTGATGATCGGGCTGGTCGGCTTCCTCGTGTCGCAGTCCTACGGCACCTGGAAACAGGCCAGCCGGGCCCAGATCGACGCCGACATGATGATCTCGGCCAACGCCCTCACCACGGTCGCCGACACCGAGCTCCAGCAGACGCTGGCCTCACGCCTGAAGAGCGCCAAGGCCACCCAGGACCTGCCGGCACGACGCAAAGCCACGGACGCCGCTCTCGCAGCACTGATCAGCAAGATTGCGGTCGCTCCGGACGGCGGCTGGTCGCCCCTCGTCGCCCGCCGGGCCACCGAGGTGCGCAACATCCAGCAGAACCTGCCCCAGTTGCGCACGATCGCCGACTCGAACGGCCTGCAACTGGCCACGGTGGCCCAGGGCTTCGACGTGAACTTCCAGCCGGTCCGCGACCTCACCACCGTGGTCTCCGCCGAGCTGCGCACGCACACCCCGAACCCGCGGGCCGTGGACGGCGCTGCGGTGCTCGCCGCCGTCAGCGGCACTGCCTCGCGCTCCTCGCAGGAACTGGTGCTGCTCACCACCGCCCTGCAGGAGAACCGGGCCAACACGGCGAAGGTGAACGAGATCGCCCAGGCCGCCGCCGGTCAGGACGCCCTGCTCGACCTGGCCTACAGCCGCGCCGACGACACCCAGCGCTCCCGGATCAACGCCGTCCGGGCGCAGGACGCAGCCATCGCCTCGGCACGGACCATCGGCATCAACATCGCCCGCGAGGGCTCGGGCAGTGCTCAGTCCGACCGCGACGCGCTGGCCTTCTCCTCCGTGGCCGGCAAGCGCCTGGACATGCTGAACAACCTGGTGGCCTCCAGCGCCACAGACCTGCAGCAGCAGACCACCGACGACCAGGGCGCGGCCCTGTGGCGCCTGCTCTTCCTCGGTGGCCTGGCCCTGGCCAGCATGATCCTGATCAGCCTGCTGGTCTCCTCCCTTGCCCGCACCATCACGGTGCCGATGCGACGCCTGCGCAGCGGCGCCGTCGACGCCGCCACGGTGCGACTGCCTGCCGCCGTCCGCCAGATCGAGCGCGAGGGCCCCGAGGCCGTCGTCGCTGTCCCGCCCGTGCTGCCGATCGAGGCGAAGGTGGGGCCGGAGACCCGCGAGGTGGCCCAGGCGCTGGACGGGCTGACCGGTGAGGCGATCCGGCTGGCCACCTCCCAGGTGCGGCTGCGCCAGTCCCTGGACGAGGCCTTCGTCAGCATGTCCAGGCGCAGCCAGTCCATGGTCGAGAAGCAGCTCGCCATCATCGACGAACTGGAGAGCACCGAGGAGGACCCCGAGCAGCTGCGCAACCTGTTCCGGCTCGACCACCTTGCCGCCCGGATGCGCCGCTACAACGACAACCTCCTGGTCCTCGCCGGCTCGGCGGTGCGTACCCGCAGCTCGGCGCCGGTGGCGATCGCGGACGTGTTCCGCGCCGCCACCTCCGAGATGGAGCAGTACGAGCGGGTCCGGCTGCAGCCGCTCAGCGGCGCCTCGGTGGCCGGAGCCTCGGCCGGCGGGCTGATCCACCTGGTGGCGGAGCTGCTGGACAACGCGGCGATGTACTCCCCGCCGACCAGCCCGATCGTGCTCGCCGCCGCCTACACCCACGAGGGCGGGCTGCGCCTGGAGGTCACCGACTCCGGCGTCGGCATCCCGCCGGCGGAACTGGCCGACCTGAACGCCCGGCTCGCAATGCCGGGAACGATCGACAGCCAGGTTCCCTCCCGGATGGGTCTGTACGTGGTTGCCCGGCTCGCCCAGCGCGGCGGCTTCGGCGTCCGCCTCGCTGCGCGGGCGCAGGCCGCCGGCACCGTGGCCGAGGTCACGGTGCCCAAGGCGCAGGTGCTCGGTGCCCCCACCGGCCCGCTCGATACTGTTCCTGCGGCTCCAGCCATCCCCGTGGGTGAGGCTCCACGGCTGCCCGCCCAGCACGGCGGCACGGCCACCCCCATGGGTGGGGTCACCCGCCCGAGCGCCCGGACCAAGAGCCCGCGCTCGCGCCCGAGCGGCCCACCGGTCGCCCCGGCTGCGCCGACGCACTCGGCGACCCCCGCAGTAGCCGGCACGGCCCCCGGCGCGGTCGCCGGCGCTGCGGCAGGCAGCGGCGCTCCGGCTCTGCCCTCGCGCCGCCCCGGGGCGGCGCTGGCCGGCAATCCACTCGCAGGGCGTATGCCCGAGCCTCCGACCGGCCGGAACACCCCTGGTGGAGCGCCCGGCGACAGCGCGACGGAGGCGGCGTCCCCGTTCCTGTCGCCCCCGCCGTGGACCGAGCGCTCCGGCCAGCCCAGCCGCAACGGCGCGCCCGCACCCGCCACCGACACCGAGCTGCCGCGGCGTGAGCCCGGAACCAGCGGACGGGCTCGCACCCCGTTCACCACGCCCGCGCCGTTCTCGGCACCGGGAACCACCCCGGGGAGCCCCGGCCCGTTCGAGCCCCCGCTCGCCCGGCGGACCGAGGGCCACGAGATGCCGACGGCAGTTCCCGGCCGCCGGCCCGGCGCCCGTCCGCTGCCGGTGCGTGCCCCGGGCCAGCCCGGCGGCGGACCGGCTATCGGCCCTTCGGCGGCGACCGCCATCGCTGCTGCCGCCTCGGCACGGTCGCGCCCGCCGACGTCCGCCCCGAAGAGCGGGCTGTTCTCCGCGGCCACCGCCACGCCAGCCGAAAGCACACTCCCCGCAGCCGCTGACGCCACCGCGCAGGCCCCCGTTCCCGACGCCGCGGCGAAGGCCCCGACCGCACCACCGGCGCTGCCCACCAGGCCGAAGCCGGCTGCCACCACCCCGGCCGCCCCGGCCGCTCCCACCGTGGCGGCGCCGCTCCCGGCTGCCGCTCCGGCGGCTCCGGCTCCGGCAGACTCCGAGGGCGCTCCGTCGCCGTTCGAGCTGGAGGCCCGGGCGGCCGCAGCGGCGTCCACCGGGCGCTACCAGCCCGCAGACCCGAACGCTCCCATGATCGGTACCGTCTCCGGGCAACCGGAACGGGCCCAGACACCCATCTTCGACTCGATCTCGGTCTGGTTCTCCGACGACCGGGCAGCCTCCGTCGCCGGGCGCCCCGCCGAACCGGCCCAGGTGATCGATCTGCGCGAAAGCGCCGGACTGCGGCCCACGGGCACTGCACCGGCCCCCGCGCCGTCCGCCCCGGCGGGCGGGATGGCGCCGTTCGGCGTACCTGCCGCATCGGGGCCCGGCACCGGCAACCGGTGGGCCAGCCTGGGCGACCAGCGTTGGATCGCCACCAACATGCGCGCCGCCGCAGCTCCCGAGACCGCCGGAGCAACCTCGGCCGGGTTGCCCCGGCGTCGTCCGGGGGCCAACCTGCTGCCGTCGGCCGCGGCAGCCGCCGGAGCCCCCACCGCCGCACCCACACCGCCGGCACGGCGCACCGATGCCGAGTCGGTTCGGGGGCGGTTGGGCAGCTACCAGCGAGGTCTCAGCTCGGCCCGGCGGGCCCGCCATCTCCCGCCCGAGCCGGATTCAAGCGGGATGTTCCACGGGGGAACCGAGGCCGGGCAGGGCGCCGGCCGTCAAGGAGGAGACCAGTGACTGTAGGGACGGGAGCCGACGTCGGCTGGCTGGTCGACGGGTTCACCCAACGGGTGCCCGGCGTGGCCCACGCCGCGGTGGTCTCCGCCGATGGCCTGCTGATGGCCAGTTCGGCCGGTCTGCCCCGGGACCGTGCCGACCAGCTGTCCGCCGTGGCCTCCGGTCTGGGCAGCCTCACCAACGGCGCCGCGCTGTGCTTCTCGGCTGGGTCCGTCGTCCAAACCGTGGTCGAGATGCAGGGTGGCTTCCTGCTGCTGATGGCGATCTCGGACGGCTCCTGGCTGGCCGTGCTGGCCTCGCCGACGTCGGACATCGGCCTGGTGGGCTACGAGATGACCATGCTCGTGGACCGGGTGGGCGACCACCTGTCCCCCGAACTCCGCCAGGCCGGCTCCAGCTGGTCCGGACCGGCCTGAGGATCGGGGTCGACGGCATATGGCCACCGAGGATCGCCCGGGCGGCACCGATCCGCCCTCGGGTCCCGTCCCCCGCAACCGGCGGGTGCACCGCACCAGCGGCGAGAACGTCTGGCGGCGGACCTCCCGCGGCAGCGAGGTATCGGCCACAGGTTGGTTACCCACGGCGCCGGACGGCCAGGCGGCATCCGCGGAGACGGGCTCGATCGACCCCGTGACGGCTGCGAGCGCGCTCCAGACCGACCCGACGACGGCACTGTCGTCGGGTTCGGCTCCGGCGACCACCCAACCGACCTCGATCGCGGAGTCGGATTGGATGGCCGTCGCCCGGCAGGAGGCCGAGCGTGCGCGCCACCAGGACGCCGTGGCGACCGTCTGGGCGCCCGGTGGTGACCCCGAGGACGTCACCATCGACCTGATGGCCTCACCGTCGCTGGTGAGGCCCTACGCACGCACCGGCGGCCGTACGAAGCCGGTCCGCGACCTCGACCTCGAGGCGTTGGTACGCACAACGCTGAGCGGCAAGGAAGCCTCAACCAGCCCGTGGCTCACCCCCGAGCACACGACCATCATCGAGCTGTGCAGCGGAACGGTCTCCGTGGCCGAGATCGCCGCCCGGCTGGCGGTCCCGCTCGGGGTGGCCCGCGTGATCATCGCTGACATGGTCGACCTGGGATTGGTCGAGGTCATGAAGACCTCTGCCGCCGAGGGCGACGAACGTGACCCCGACTTCCTGAGGAGAGTACTCAGTGGCCTTCAGCGGCTCTGACGCGCGGCCGACCCGCTCGACCAAGATCGTCATCTCTGGTGGATTCGGGGCCGGCAAGACGACCTTCGTGGGCGCTGTCTCCGAGATCGTCCCCCTGCGCACCGAGGCCGTGATGACGGCGGCCAGCAGTGCGGTCGACGACCTGTCGGCCACACCGCACAAGACCACCACTACGGTGGCGATGGACTTCGGCCGGATCTCGATCGACGACCAACTGGTCCTGTACCTGTTCGGCTCCCCAGGGCAGAACCGGTTCTGGTTCATGTGGGACGACCTGGTCCGTGGCGCCATCGGCGCGATCGTGCTGGTCGACACCCGCCGGCTCGAGGACTGCTTCGGCCCGATCGACTTCTTCGAGGCCCGCAAGCTGCCTTTCGTGGTGGCGATCAACGCTTTCGACGGCGCGATGCCGCACGCCCCGGAAGCGGTGCGCGAGGCCCTGCAGCTGAGCGAGGAGACCCCGGTCATCGTGTGTGACGCCCGGGACAAGGAATCGGCGAAGCAGGCCCTGATCGCCGTCGTCGAACACGCCCTGCGCACCTGGTCGAAGCTGGCCGCCGTGGAGCCCGCCGCACGCTGACGCGCAGAACGGTCCCCCGGGCGAGCCCGGGGGACCGTCGGTACTGCGTGGGGTCAGGCGGACGCCGCCACCGGCACCTCGTCGTGCATCGCCGAACCACGGCGCTTGGAGATGGTCACCGCGACGATGATCACCGCGAACGCGAGCAGGGCGATGCTCACCCGGACCGCGGTGTCGTCGGCCTGCTGCACGATCGCCGGGGCGATCAGCACCGAGACCAGGTTCATCACCTTGATCAGCGGGTTGATGGACGGGCCGGCAGTGTCCTTGAACGGGTCACCGACGGTGTCACCGATCACGGTGGCGGCGTGGGCGTCAGAGCCCTTGCCGCCGTGCAGACCGTCCTCGACCAGCTTCTTGGCGTTGTCCCAGGCGCCACCGGAGTTGGCCAGGAACACCGCCATCAGCACACCGCAGCCGATCGCGCCGGCCAGGTACCCGGCGAGCGCGCCGACGCCGAGGCCGAAGCCGACGGCGATCGGAGCCATCGCGGCGAGCAGGCCGGGGGTGGCCAGCTCACGCAGCGAGTCGCGGGTGCAGATGTCGACCACGCGGCCGTACTCGGGCTTCACGGAGTAGTCCATGATCCCCGGGTTCTCCTTGAACTGCCGGCGGACCTCGAACACGATCGCCCCTGCGGCGCGGGTCACCGCGTCGATGGCCAGACCCGAGAAGAGGAACACCACGGACGCACCGATCATCAGGCCGACCAGCACGTTCGGCGACACGATCTGGTAGGCGTCGATGGCGTCCTGAGCTGTCTTACCGCCCTGGATCAGCGCCGTGGTCACCGCGTCGTTGTAGGAGCCGAACAGCGCGGTGGCAGCCAGTACAGCGGTCGCGATCGCGATGCCCTTGGTGATCGCCTTAGTCGTGTTGCCCACGGCGTCCAGCTCGGTGAGGATCTGGGCGCCCTCACCCGAGACGTCGCCAGACATCTCCGCGATGCCCTGGGCGTTGTCGCTGACCGGGCCGAAGGTGTCCATCGCCACGATCACACCGACCGTGGTGAGCAGGCCACAGCCGGCCAGGGCGATCAGGAACAGCGACAGGATGACCGAACCGCCGCCGAGCAGGAAGGCCGCGTAGACGGCCGCCCCGATGGTGAGCGCGGTGTAGACGGCCGACTCCAGGCCGACCCCGATCCCCGACAGCACCACCGTGGCCGCGCCGGTCAGCGCCGTGTCGGCCACGTTGTGGGTCGGCGGGTGGTCGGTGCCGGTGAAGTACCCGGTGAGCCAGAGGATCACCCCGGCCAGCACGATACCGAGCAGCACGGCGCTGATGGCGAGCAGCCGCGGGTCGCCGTCCAGTGCCTGGATCTCGGCGCCGGCCGTGGTCAGCCCGGCGAAAGAGGAGGGCAGGTAGACGTAGGACGCCACCGCGCAGAGCACGGCGGAGATGAGCGCGGACAGGTAGAACCCGCGGTTGATCGCCTTCAGGCCGCTCTCGCCGCCGCGGGGCTTGGTCAGGTACACACCCATCGCGGCGGTGATCGCCCCGATGGCCGGCACGATGAGCGGGAAGACCAGGCCCTCGGTGCCGAAAGCCGCCTTGCCCAGGATCAGCGCGGCGACCAGGGTCACCGCGTAGGACTCGAACAGGTCGGCAGCCATGCCGGCGCAGTCACCCACGTTGTCGCCCACGTTGTCGGCGATGGTGGCCGCGTTGCGCGGGTCGTCCTCGGGGATGCCCTGCTCGACCTTGCCTACCAGGTCGGCGCCGACGTCGGCTGCCTTGGTGAAGATGCCACCGCCGACCCTCATGAACATGGCCAGCAGAGCGGCCCCGAAACCGAACCCCTCGAGCACCGCCGGAGCGTCGCCCTTGTAGATCAGCACGACGATCGAGGCGCCGAGCAGACCGAGACCGACGGTGGACATGCCGACCACGCCACCGGTTCGGAAGGCGACGCGCATGCCGTTGTCGCGGCCGTTCGGCTCGCGCGCGGCGGCGGCGACCCGGAGGTTCGCCCGCACGGCGAGGTTCATGCCGAGATAGCCGATGGACGCCGAGAACAGCGCGCCCACCACGAAGAAGACGCTTCGACCGATCTTGATCGAGTTGTCGTCGGCGGGAAGTAGGAACAGCAGCAGGAAAACCAGGACGACAAAGCCGGCCAGGGTCTTGAACTGCCGGTTCAGGTAGGCCGAGGCCCCCTCCTGCACGGCCCGAGCGATTTCCTTCATCTTGTCGGTGCCCTCACCAGCAGAGAGAACCTGACCCCTGAACACCACTGCAACAGCCAGTGACAGCACAGAAATGGCCGTCACTACGGCGACCAAGGTCAAGTTCCCGCCTGCGAGGGGTACCACGGGACCACCAGCGGCCTGGGCGCTCCCCAGCATTCGTCCTCCTCGACGAGCAATGCGACCCGCCTGCCGGCAGACGCCGATACTCGAGGACGGGGGCATAGCGGCGCATCAGGTGACAACCTGTGCGGTGAACGCGGCGCAGTCTACGGAAAGTAACGGGTGCCGCAAAAGCGCGTCGGGTGTGACCTTGTCCACCGGCACTTGCGGATCTCAGGCCGGTCAGCCTCGCGATGAGGGCCCTCGGCGATCCTCCGGCGGGTGGGTCCGCCCCTACCACGCGTGCCGGCGCCGCACTAGCGACCTGGATGAAAACGATTCCAGCGCAAGTGAACCGTTGAGGGGGCGCCGTGCGCGTCGTCCACGACCTCGATCGCATCCGACAGCGCAGCGGCCATCGCCAGCGTGGCGGCCTCTTCGGGGAGCTTCACCAGACCGGCGGGATCGGACACGCTCACGTCGAGTACCGGACCGGAGTCGTCGATCTCGACAGTGATCACCCAGCGCTCACGGGTCACGTGATGACTCAGGCCGCACCGGCTGACCGCCCGGGCGCACATCTCCCCCACCGCCAGGCGGACGTCGTCCAGCCGGGCCTCGTGCAGCCCCGCGCGGCGCGCCACGGCAACCACGACCAGGCGGGCGGTGCGCACGTGCTCGGCGGCGGGAGCGAAGCTGAGGTGGACTGTCGACATCGCGGCCGAACGGCCTCTCAGTCGGTTCCGGCAGGTGTGTCGTCCCGCGCGGCGAGGGCGTCGTCCAAGCCAGCGAAGATCGGAAACACCTTGGTCAGGCCGGTGATCCGGAACACCTTGAGGATCTTCTCCTGGGCACAGACCAGCCGCAGGGTGCCGTCGTGCGTGCGGACCCGGTTCAGCCCGCCGACCAGGACCCCCAGGCCGGTGGAGTCCATGAACTCCACCCCGGACAGGTCGACGACGAGGTGATAGTGCCCGGACTCGACGAGATCTTTGAGCCGCTCGCGCAGGGACGGTGCGGTGTACACGTCGATCTCACCGACCACGGAGACGACGGACCGCTCACCCTCCTGGCGGCTGGTGACGCTGAGATCCACGAAGTGCCCCTCCCCGGAAAAGAAACGATCGGGCGCATTGACACCCAATCCTGTCAACAACGGCATTCAATCACCAACGGGCCTGTGGATCGCCTCCAGGCGAGGCTTGCGGCGGAGGCGCCGCACGGCACGCCCGTTGTCGGTGCCGACGGTCAGACTGCCCGGGTGAGCATCGCGCCGAGCCAGGCCACCGGACCCGCCGGCCCGTTCACCGTGCCCGCACTGCCCGCCGGGCGCGGCGACCGGGCACTGCACACCGAACTGCTTCCCGCCCGCGAGGGCTCCCGTCTGGCCTGGCCGGCGTGGGCCGACCCCATCGTGGTCGAGGCGTTCGGCCGGCAGGGGATCACCCGACCGTGGCGGCACCAGGTGACGGCCGCGCAGGCCGCCTGGGCTGGGGAGCACGTGGCCCTGGCCACCGGGACGGCGTCGGGGAAGTCGCTGGCCTACCAACTGCTCGCCCTCACGGCGGCCCGGCAGCCCCGCCCGGGGCGGGTCGGCGGTCGTGGGGCGGGAACGCTCTACCTGTCACCCACCAAGGCACTCGCGGCCGATCAGCTGGCGGCGCTGGAGCGGCTCGCCGTGCCCGGGGTCCGCGTGGCCACCTTCGACGGCGACACCCCGCCGGAGGAACGGCGCTGGGCGCGTGAGCACGCCGAGGTGGTGCTCACCAACCCTGACGCCCTTCATTTCTCGTTTCTGCCAGGGCATGCCCGTTGGGCCTCGTTCCTGCGCCGCCTGCGTTTTGTCGTCCTGGACGAGTCGCACCACTACCGCGGGGTGTTCGGCTCGCACGTCGCGGCGATCATGCGGCGGCTGCGGCGCCTGGCCCGCCGCTACGGCGCGGATCCGGTGTTCCTGACCGCGTCGGCCACCGCCGGAGACCCGGCCGGGACGGCGCTCGCGCTGACCGGGCTGCCGGCCCGAACCGTGACCGAGGACGCCTCACCACGTGGCGCCACCCGGTTCCTGCTCTGGGAGCCGCCGCTGCTACCCGGCGGGGGCGAGAACGGTGCACCGACCCGGCGCAGCGCCCTCGCCGAGACCGCGGGCCTGCTCGCCGACCTGGTCATCGCCGGCACCCGGACGCTGGCCTTCGTCCCGTCGCGCCGCGGCGCGGAGCTGGTGGCGGCGACCGCCCGGCGCCTGGTCGCCGACGTTGACCCCGGCCTCACCGGGCGGGTGGCCGCCTACCGGGGCGGCTACCTGCCTGAGGAGCGCCGGGTGCTGGAGGCAGACCTGCGCTCGGGCCGCCTGCTGGGGCTGGCGGCCACCAATGCGCTCGAGCTGGGGATCGACATCTCCGGGCTGGAAGCCGTGCTGATCTGCGGCTGGCCCGGACGGCGTGCCTCGCTCTGGCAGCAGGCGGGCCGGGCCGGGCGCAGTGGGCAGGACTCGCTGGCGGTGCTGATCGCCCGGGACGACCCACTTGACACCTATCTTGTGCACCACCCCGAGGCGGTGTTCGGACCGTCGGTGGAGGCGAGCGTGCTCGACCCCACCAACCCCTATGTGCTCGCCCCGCACCTGTGCGCCGCCTCCGCCGAGCTGCCCCTGACCGAGGCCGACGCCGCCCTGTTCGGGCCCGGCACGGTGGCGCTGCTCGAGGCTCTGACCACGCAGGGCGCGCTGCGGCGCCGACCGTCGGGCTGGTTCTGGACCAGACCGGATCGCCCGGCCGACCTGGCCGATCTGCGCGGGGCCGGCGGAGACCCGGTACGGATCGTCGACGGCGGAACCGGCCGGGTGCTCGGCAGCGTGGACTCCGCCGCGGCCCATCACTGTGTGCACGCCGGGGCGGTGTACCTGCATCAGGGCGGTTCGTGGCTGGTCACCGGACTCGACCTGGAGCGGGGGCTGGCCCTGGTCGAACCGACCGGGGACGAGATCTCCACCCAGGCCAGGGAGGTGACCGGCATCCGGGTGCTGGGCGAGCGCCTGCACCGGAGCTGGGGCCGGGTCCGCCTGGTCTGCGGCAGGGTCGAGGTGACCTCCCAAGTGGTCTCCTTCATCCGCCGAAGCATCCGTGACGGCCGGATGCTGGGCGAGGAGCTGCTCGAACTGCCAGCCCGCACCCTGCGGACCAGCGCCGTCTGGTGGACCATGCCCGAGGACCTGCTCGCCGGGCACGGCATCGAGCCCGGGGCGGTGCCGGGGGCCGCCCATGCTGCCGAGCACGCCGCGATCGGCATGCTTCCGCTCGTCGCCACCTGCGACCGCTGGGACGTCGGCGGCGTCTCCACCGCGCTGCACCCGGACACTGGGCTGCCCACGATCTTCGTGCACGACGGTCAGCCCGGCGGGGCCGGATTCGCCGAGCGAGGATTCGGCGCCGCGCGCACCTGGCTCGGCGCCACCCGGGCGGTCATTCAGGATTGCGCGTGCGAGGCCGGATGCCGTCGTGCGTGCAGTCCCCGACGTGCGGCAACGGCAACGAGCCCCTGGACAAGTGGGCCGCGGCCCGCTTGCTCGACGCCGTCCTCGCCGAGGCCGGCCCCGACGCCGGCTGAGTCGCCGGGCCGGCCGGCCCGGGCGCGGCCCGTGGCGGCGGCCAGCGGGCGCAGCGGGCCGCGCACCGCGACCTCCACCGACACCGTGACCGCCCCTGCGGGATCGATGCTGCAGGTCAGTAGGCGCGCTCTGTTGCGGCCGGCCACGGCGGCCGCCCGGTCGCACGCCGGCGGGTCGACGGTCGCGGCCGCGAGGGCGGCCAGGTCGGCCGCCGCACCGGCCCGGTGCCGAGCCAGCACCGCCTGGCCGAGAGCAGCCGCCCCGGCGGCCAGGAACACCGCCACCAGCGCGACCGCCAGCAGCAGCACCGTGCCACTGCCCCGGTCGTCGGCCCCTGGGCGGCTCATGAACCCGGCTCAACGTCGGCGGTGGAGCTGCCCTCGACATCCAGCTGCGGCCCGCCGGGCAGCGGCAGCGCCAGCCGGGTACGCACCCGAACGGTGACGGTGGACGCCCCCGGACCGGCCGAGATCTGTACCCGGGCGCCGGGTGGGCCGGCCGTGGTGGCGGCGTCGAGCACCCGGCCCCCAGGTTCTCCGCGCGCGGCGAGCCGGGCCGCCGCGCGGGCGCCGTCCACGCACTGGATCTGTGCGGTGACCACCCGGCCCACGCCGACCACGGTGGCCAGCACCAGGACGACGGCGGGCAGGGCCAGGGCTGCCTCGGCGGTCACGCTGCCGCCGTCACCACGGCCGGGCACCTCAGTCCACCGACAGCGCGCGCTTGATGATGCCGAAGAGCAGGCTCTTCATCTCACCACTGCGCATCAGCGTGAGCAGCAACGCGGCGAAGCCGCACGCCGCGAGCGTGGCGATCGCGTACTCCGCGGTGGCCATGCCAGCGTCATGACCGGCCCGGCGGGCACGAACGTACAGTCGGGTCATCTCTTCATCCCTTCCTCCGGCGTGACGGCCGGTGCGTGCGCCCAGTGCGGGGTCGCGCACCGACCCTGCGCCGATCCGGCCGCGGAGGGGCGGCGGGCGGTTCCGGCTGTGGACAGTGGCGCGCGCCGGGCCGGTTGTGCACGCGTCGACGCCGACGTTGCGAGCAGGGAACCGATCTCTCGGGCGAGGGCCGGCCGGCCTGCCGATCACCCCTGAAGGAGGCCGAGGACCAGCGGCACTACGGTGAGCACAACGAAGGCGGGCAGCAGGCAGACCCCCATCGGCAGCACCACCAGGACCGCGAGCCGATGCGCCGCGACGCTCTGTGCGGCCACTTCGCGACGGCGTTGCTCGGTGGCGGCGGCGCGCACCAGGGCGCCGGGCGCCAACCCGGTCTGTGCCGCCAGATCCAATGCCTCTCGCACCGCTCCCAGCCCGGCCGGCTCGCTCAGGCCGGCCTCGGTGAGCTGGTCGCGCAGGGTCGTCAGCGCCAGCTCCACCGGCAGCCCCGCCTCGAGCAGCGCCACCACCAGATCGGCCAGCACCGCCGGCGGCACCTGGGGGGCCGGCACCCCGGATGGGTCCCGCCCCGACGACGGCGCCCGCCGCTGAGCGACTGCAGCAACCTCGGCCCGGCCCTGCACCTGCGGCGGCATCGGCCACCGCACCATCGACGCGACGAAGAGCATCGCCCCGGCCAGCGCCGCGGCCAGATCCGGCGTGACGGCGATCGGCCCGGGAGTCATCCGCCCTGCCGCTCGGCCCGGCGTAGCAGCCGAGCCATCCACCACCGCCCGGCCCACCACAAGGCTGCACCGGTGGCCAGACAGACCAGTCCCGGTCCGGTGCTCACCAGCACCCACACGGAGTTCGTGCCGGTCAGGGCCCCGAGCCCGAGCCCGGCGAGCGGCAGCCAGGTCAGCACGACGGCGGTGGTCCGCGGCCCGGCCAGCGCGGCGTCCCGCTCTCGCACAGCCTGGTGTTCCTCGCGCACGGTGCGCGCCACGCCGTCCAGCACATCGGCCAGCGGCGCTCCGCACTCCTGGGACACCGCGAAGGCCAGCGCCAGCCAGTCCACCGGTCCCCCGCGCACGCCCCGGCTGCCCGCCTCGCCGCGCGTGGCGAGGCGGAGCCCTTCCGCACTGGTTCCGCCCAGGGCCACGGTGCGGGCCACAGCCCGGCAGATCGGTGCAGCGGCGTCCTGACGGGTGGCCAGCACCCGCCAGGTCTCAGCCGGCGGCAACCCGGCGCGGGACAGCGCAGCCAGACGGTCGGCCAGCCCGGCGACGCCGGCGCTGTCCGGCAGCACCGTGCGCCCGGCACCCTCGCCCATACCGGGCTGAGGCGCAGGCAGCGGCACCGGACCCCGCCTGGTCAGCGCCGGCGCCGCCGGCACGGCGACCAGCACGGCCAGGCCCGCCGCGGCAGCCGCGAGCAGGCTCACCCGCACCACGGACCTGCCGGTGGGGACGGCGCCAACTCGAGCCGTTCCGCGAGGGCGGGCCACCCGGGGCCGACCACCGTCGCACTCCCGTCCGGTGCGGCGCGCAAGGCCGAGCTCACCTGCAACGCCCCGGCGCCGTCCCGGCCGACAGCAGCCAGCTCGACCACCTCTCGGTGGAGTGCCCCCCGGCGCACATGCACGATCGCATCGAGCCCCGCCGCTGCCTGGGCGTGAACCCCTGCCCGGGTGAGCCCCGCGACCAGGCCCAGCGCCTCCAGGCGCGCCGGCACCTCGACCGCCGCGTTCGCATGCAGCGTGCCGCACCCGCCGGAATGCCCGGTGTTCAGCGCCGCCAGCAGGTCGCGAACCTCACTCCCCCGGCACTCGCCCACCACCAACCGGTCGGGGCGCATACGCAGGGCCTGACGGACCAGGACGTCGAGACCGATCTCGCCCCGCCCCTCGACATTGGCGTGGCGCGCCTCCAGCCGCACCACGTGCGGATGGTTCGGCCGCAACTCGCCCACGTCCTCCACCAGCACGATCCGTTCCGAGACGGGCACCAGCGACAGCAGGGCCGAGAGCAGCGTGGTCTTGCCTGCGCCGGTACCGCCGGTGACCAGGAACGCTGCCCTGGCCCCGACCAGGGCGGCAAGCACCGGCGCCCAGGCCCGGGGCAGGCTGCCCGAGGCCATCAGAGCAGTCAGGTCGCCCGGGCCTCCCCGCAGGGCACGCAGGCTGATGTGGGTGCCCTCGGGGCTGACCGGCGGCACCACCGCGTGCAGCCGCACCCCACCGGGCAGCCGGGCGTCCACCCAGGGCAGACTCTCGTCGAGCCGGCGCCCGGCCAGAGCGGCGAGCCGTACCGCGAGCGCACGGACCCGCGCCTCCCCGTCCAGCAGTGAGGCCACCTCCACCAGGCCCTGTCCGCGGTCGACCCAGATCCTGCCTCCGCCGTTCACCAACACGTCGGTGACCTGCGGGTCCTCCACCAGCGCCTGCAACGGACCGAGACCCCAGGCGTGCTCGCGGACGGCGTCCACCGCCGCCCGCAGGTCCTGCGCGCCGAGCACCTGACCCCGATCCGCACTCACCTCGCGGACCCCGCTGGTCAGCCGCGCGGCGTCCGGCAGATCCCCAGTGAGCGGTCCGGAGACCAAGTGGCTTCGCAGTGGCTCCATCAACCCCGACAGCACGTCGCGCCCGGCCATCTCACGCGGCCCGCAGATCGGCGATCAGGCGACGACACAGCACCGCGAGCGGCCCGCGCGAGCGCAACGGCGGGGCGAGTCCACGGTCCAGGGCCGTGGCCAGGCCCGGTTCCGCGCGGAGCTCCCCGGCCAGCGGCAGGCCGAGGGCCTCGGCCACGGAGTCGGCGGTGAGCCCGGTAGGTGCTGGGCCACGCACCACCAGCCGGATGTCACCGGCCACCGGTTCCAGGAGGCTGAGCACCTGACCGGCCGCCGCCGTGGCCCGGACCTCGGCCGGCACCACCAGCAGCACCTGGTCGCTGACCCGAAGGGCCACCCGCACGGTCTCGTCCAGTCCACGAGGCAGGTCGAGCAGCACCAACTCGCACTCTCGGACGGCAGCATCCAGCACCGCTGACACTGCGCCCGCAGGTATAGCAGGATGCTCGCGGCGGCTCCAGGTCAGGAACCGCACCCCGCAGTACTGCGGCAGCCCGCTCCCGAGGAGGCCGGTCTGCAGCCTGCCCCGGGCCGACGCGAGGTCCTCCCAGCGCAGACCGCTCTCGTGCTCGGCACCGAGCACCAGGTCCAGCCCTCCGCCGAGGGGATCGAGATCGACCAGCATGGTCCTGGTGCCGGCCGCCGCCGCAGTCACCGCGAGGGCCGCGGCCAGGGTGCTCGCGCCCGCCCCGCCCCGCCCGCCGATCAGGCTCACCACCCTGCCCGACGGCCTCGCCGAGGTCACGTCGAGCAGTCGGTCGAGCAACCAGGGTTCGGCCTCGGGCAGGACGGCAACGTGCTCGGCGCCCAGGGCCACGGCGTCCTGCCAGGTGTGTGCGGCCACCTCGCCGAGCGCCACCACCACCAGCCCCGCGGGCCGGGGCGAGCCGGCCACGGCACGCATCGCGCCGGTCAGGTCGGCCCCGAGGAGCACCAGCCCGGAACGGTCACTCCTGATGAGGTCGCCCGGATCGGAGACCACCTGCACGGGTACGCCCGCTGCCGAAGCCAGCCCGGCGATCCGGTCGGCCAGGTGCGGGTCGGCGCTGACCAGCCGCACCGACGGACCCTCGTGCACGCCGCTTCCTCGGGGCCGGCCGGAGGACACGGACCGGGGGCGCGACACAGGCTGACGGGGCAGGGACGACATCACCGGTGACCTCCGAGGGGCGATTCGACGAGCGGACGTCGCCGGGCCGGCACTGTCGTCCGCGCACCGAGGGTGACCCGGCCCGGGCACGGCGGCCAGTTCGCCGGAGCAGGCTGTGGACGGCGCGACAGCGGGCTCCGGTTGGGGACGGAATGCGCTCGACATCGCGAGCAGAAGGCCCCTCAGAAGGGCCTCAGAAGGACAACTAGGTGCACCTGGAGTCGCACTTTGCGGCGGGCATCTGCCACCCCAGGGGGAGGCGGCCAAAGAGACGGCCCCCGCTGGGGGGAGCGGGGGCCGTCTGCCGGTCCGGCTCGGGGGGGAGGAGTCGGACCGGCGGCGCGGCACGAATGCCGGCACCAGAAGTCTGTACCGCAAGGTGAGTCGGCTGCAAGCGCGCCACACGAATTCGTACTCCGGCGGACTGAGCCGGGGCACCTGTCACGGATTCCCCTGCCACCCGGGGTCCCGACCGCGGATCCACCAGCCGAACGGCGACACGTGCCCTGACCAGCAGCGATGCGCTCTTCGGCCTATCCTGAGGACGTGTCAGCCGTCTCGCGTCCCGAACACCCGACCCCGATCGGGCGTTCGGCGGCATTCTTCGACCTGGACAAGACGATCATCGCTCGTTCGAGCGCCTTCGCCTTCGCCAAGCCGTTCCTGGCCGGGGGGCTGATCACCCGGCGCGCCGTGGTGCGCAACGCCTACGCCCACTTCCTTTATCAGGTCGGCGGCGCCGACCACGACCAGATGGAGCGGATGCGGGAGTACCTCTCCCGGCTGGTGGCCGGCTGGGACGTGCAACAGGTGCGCGACATCGTCGCCGAGACCCTGCACGAGCTGATCGTGCCGGTGGTCTACCGCGAGGCGACCGCCCTGATCGCGCAGCACCACGCCTCCGGGCGGGACGTGGTGATCGTCTCCACGAGCGGCGCCGAAGTGGTGGAACCGATCGGTGCGATGCTCGGAGCCGACCACGTGGTGGCCACCAGGATGGTGGTGGCCGACGGGGCCTACACCGGTGAGATCGCGTTCTACGCCTACGCCCAGAACAAGGCGGTCGCCGTCCGCGAACTGGCCGAGCGGCACGGCTACGACCTGACCGCGAGCTACGCCTACAGCGACTCGGCCACGGACCTGCCGATGCTCGAAGCGGTCGGGCACCCCTCGGTGGTCAACCCGGACCGCACCCTGCGCAAGGAGGCGCTGGCCAGGGACTGGCCGGTGCTCGACTTCACCCATCCGGTGGGGCTGCGGGATCGTCTGCCCCAGATGAGTACCCCCTCGCGGCCAGTGGCACTGACCGTTGCGGCCGTGGCCGGCGGCGCGGCCGCCGCCGGCGTCGCCTACCTCGCCACCCGGCGCCGCGCCCGCCCGACAGGCTGACCACGCCGCCCGGTGCGGCACGACCGAGGGGACGTCGACATGAGCCGGGAGGTGCTCGGACAGGGAGACGACGAACTGCTCGACGCCCCGACCCGCGCCATCCCGCTGCGCAGCCTCAGGCCCGCCGCCGACATCACGACGGACGGCACCCGCCCGCTGGGCGCTGTCGCGGCCACCGATCAGCGTTCACGGACCCGGCGGACGTCGCAGCTGGCCACACTGGTCGCGGCAGCCCTGGCGGCCGGAGCAGCCGCCGGCTGGTCCGGCACCGGCACTCAGGCGCGGACGTCACACCCGGTGGACGTCGCGGTCTGGGCGGCGGTGTCCACGATCGACGACGCCGGCGCCCGTGGAGCGATGTCCGCCCGGATCCGGGTGGTCAACGACGGGCGCGAGCGGGTGACGATCACGGCCAGGATCCCCGCCACCGGCGCGCCACGCTGGTCCCGGGCCGCGCTGACCGCCGTCCTCGACCCCCCGGCGCTGACCGTCCCCGGGGGGGCGAGGGCCGACCTCGCCGCCGTGCTGCAGGTGGACTGCTCTTCGCCGCTGGTCCTCGACCTCGACCCGATGATCGCCACCCGGCCGGACGGCACGGCCCGGCCGATCCCGGTGCAGGGAGCCGCCAGCGAGCTGATGCGGATCTGCGCGGCCCGCGCCGCGGTGCTCCGGCTGCACCGGGCGGATCAGGACGGCGGACGCCTGCGGGTGGGTCTGACCGTCCCGGGCGGGCGCAGTCTGCGTGTGGTCGCCGTCACCGCCGGCGGCCTGGAGCTGAGCGGGCGACCCTTCCCTGCCCAGGTCGACGGCCAGGTGCGCAGCATCTGGCTCGACCCACCGACCAGTTGCCCGCAGGCCTGGCAGGCCCTCGGTGTGCCCAGGGTTCTCACGGTGATCGCCGAGGACCCCTACGACCAGGGCTCGGGCTCGAGCCAGGCCCGGATCACCCTCCTGGTCGGCGACGCGCTGGCCGGCTGGCTGATGGACGGGGGGTGCCCCGCAGATGCCTGAGCAGAGCGCCTCCGCAGTCCCACGGGCCGGATCGGCGGCGCGGGGGCTGCTGATCGCCGTCCTGCTCGTGGTCGGCCTGGTCGGGCTCGCCGTCGGCGCCGCCGTCCGGGCACGATCCCAGCCCGCCGCGTCCGCAGCGGTCGGTCTCCTGGCGACCGCCCGTCTGGTCGACGTCACCCTCGATCCGGATCCGCAGGCGCGGTACGAGGTGTTCGTGGCCAACCGCGGCACCGAGCCGGTCACGGTGACCGCGATCGCCGTGCAGCGCGGCGACCGCCCTCCGGTGGTGAGCTCCTACCGGCAGCAGATCGCGCCGTCCGGCAGCAGCCTGCTGCCCTTCGCCCACCCGCTCACCTGCGACGCCCGTGGTGATCAGGCGGTGGCCGTCCGGCTGGTGGTGCGCGCGGATCCGGGCGTGGACGGCAACGGGATCCCGGTGAGCGCGGTCTCGACGGGCACGGCCATCGCTTCAGGGCCGTGCGCGCTGGCGGGGTCCCGGTTCCCTCCGGGGTGGCAGGACAGGGCCTTGGCCGAGGGCGTCGAGCTGCGCTCGGACGGGATGACCCTCACCGTCCTCGGCCTGACCGGTTCGGGCACGGTGGACGGTCTCCGGGTCGGCTCGTGGAGCTTCGCCCTGGCCGCTCCGGCCGCGTTCGCCCCCGGCGAGTCGATCACTCTGCGGGCCGGCCTGCCGGCAGGCCAGTGTCAGGACTGGAGGTTCCAGGACACGGTGCCGGCGGGGGTGCAGTTGCTCTCCCACGGGCCGGACGGCGAGCGGGTCAGCTATGTGCCGGTGGGGCCGAGGCTGTCCCACTGGCTGGTGGCGGTCGCCGGGCTGGCTTGCCCCTGAGCCTGCTCCTGAGCACTCTCGGGTGACAGCCGGCCGGCCAGGACGGCGTCGCACACCGCCCGCCCCTCGCCCACGCCGGCGACCATCGCCTGCGCGAACGCGAGCAGCCAGGCGCGCACCCCGTCGGGGCCTTCGGTCGCGTACTGGGCCAGGGTCAGCGGGTAGGGCGGCCCCATCGCCAGCAGGCCCGCCTCCCACACGGCCACACCGGTGCCGTCCACGCCGCGCCCGATCAGGATCGCCCGGCACAGGGCCCGGGCCACCACCGCGTTGCCGGCCACGAACGGGCGGACGACGGCCAGCTCGGCATGCGCGAGCGCGGCCACCAGCAGGGCCGGGGCCTCGGTGGGGGTGGTGAGCAGGGTGACCAGGGAATGGAGCCGGGCGGTCAACGCCGCGCCGGTCGGCGCCGCGACCACCGCGCCGGTGGCGTCCAGCAGGTCCTGACCGTCGCCGGGCTGTTCGGCTCCGCGGCGCGGGCGACCGAGCACGCCGTCCGGCACCAGGTCCGCAGCCGCGGCGACATGCAGCGTGGCCAGGGCCTGCAGCGGGGCCCGTTGCCAGGAGGTGCCGATCCGGTCCAGCGCCGTCAGGGCCCGCACCGTGCCGCGCACGGTCTGGCCGGCGGCGTCGTCCGGGTAGGGCACGGCACCGCGGACGGCGTCACGCACCAGAGCGGTCGGCAGGCGGGCGCCGGACAGGGCCGCGCTGGACCGGGCCGCGCGGATGGTGGCCTCGCCCCGCGCCTCCGCTGCCTGCCGACGCATCACCGGATGCCGGCGCAGGTCGAGGCAGGCCACCCGCACTCCGTCCACCGCGTCGGCCACATCGGCCAGACCGGCCAGCTCACCCACCACATCCCTCACACCGACCAGCATCCCACCCACCGCACAACCGTGCTCATGCTCCGCGAGGGTCCACGAAATGGGGTTCGCGAGCGCCCGAACATGTACCCCTGGGGAGCATGAGCAGATTTCGTCAGGGGTGGGCTCAGACGGGGACGGTGAGGTCCAGGCAGACCGAGCGCAGGCCGGCGGCGCCGCGGAACAGGTAAGCATCCAGACCGGCCCGGCGGGCTGCGGCGACGGCCTCGGGCCGATCGGCGACGAACAGCCGCGCGCCGTGGGTGCCGGGCACATCACGCAGCACCTGGGCGAAGAACCGAGGGTCGGTGTGGCTCAGCTCAGGGCCGCCGCGACCGCTGGCCACCACCTGGTCGAAGAGGGTCAGCTGGTGGGCATACTGCCCGCCCCAAGACGCCGGACCGTGATGGTGGTCCAGCCCGACCAGGAACCAGCCGCGGGTGCGCAGGTCGAGCAGCAGCTCCATCACCGCGACGTCCACCGAGCCGTACAGGTCGGCGAAGATGCCGACCAGGTCGGCGTCGCTCCCCCGCCAGGCGAGGCGTGCCCGCAGGTGGCGGGCGTACTCGGACTCGCCGAGTTGTCCGGCCTCGAAGGCACGGAAGGTATCGTCGGCCAGTTGCTGCGGATCGGCCAGCGCCACCCAGCCCCCGTTGGCCGCCTGCAGCCGGCGGTAGACGCGCTCGAAGTCGACGTCGCTCACGACGCTGGCGAGGTCACACAGCAGGGTGGGCATGAAGCACCACGCTAGGGGTCCCGAGGCCTCCGAGCCGGTTGCGACACCGGGTGTGGCCCGTTCGGAGGGCCGGACGGCTCAGCCGTTCGAGGGGCTAGCGTGCTCACCGTGGGAAACGGCGGTCCGGCGGCGTCGGTGCTCGTGCTCGCCCTGGTCGCGATCATGGTGGCCGTCGCAGGAGCCGGGACGGCGTGGCTGGTCCTGCGCCGGCGGGACCTGGGCACCACCGCCGATCGCACCACGTTCGCCACCCTGCACACCGCGGCGCTGGCCGCGCCACACCTGCGGGAGGGGCTGACCGCCACCGGGGCCAGCCGCGCGATCCGGCACCTGCGCACCCTGCTCGGCACCTCGGCGGTGGCACTCACCGACGCCTCGGCTCTCCTGGCCTGGGACGGCGCGGGGGCGGCGACGCACGACGGCGCCGCTGTGGAGCACGCGGCCTCGGTGCTCCGCTCAGGGCAGACCGCCGTGCTCGGGGAGAGCTCGGTGCAGTGCCACAAGCCGGACTGCCCGATCCGCTCGGCCGTGGTCTCCGCCGTGATCAGCGAGGACCGGGTGATCGGGGCCCTGATCGCCTACGCCCCCGAGGCGACCGCCGGTCTGGTCCGCGCCACCGACGAGGTGGCCCGCTGGGTCTCCGCCCAGCTCGACCTGGCCGAGCTGGACCGCTCACGCACCCGGGCGATCGAGGCCGAGCTGCGCGCCCTGCGCGCCCAGATCAGCCCGCACTTCGTCTACAACTCGTTGGCGGCGATCGCCTCCTTCGTGCGCACCGACCCGGCCCGCGCCCGCGAACTGCTGCTGGAGTTCGCCGACTTCACCCGGTACGCCTTCCGGCGCAGCGGCGAGTTCACCACCCTGGCCGACGAACTGCGCAACGTGGAGCGCTACCTGGTGCTCGAGCAGGCCCGGTTCGGCGACCGGCTGCGGGTGCAGCTGCAGGTGGCGCCCGAGGTGCTCTCGGTGGCCGTGCCGTTCCTGGCCGTGCAGCCCCTGGTGGAGAACGCCGTCCAGCACGGACTGGAGGGAAAGACCGGCGTCGGCCTGGTCACCCTCGGTGCCGCGGACCTCGGCTCCGAGGCCCTGATCTGGGTGGAGGATGACGGGCTGGGAACCGATCCGGAGCTGGTCCGCCGGGTGCTCTCCGGGGAGAGCGAGGCCGACTCGGTGGGCATGGGCAATGTCGACGCCCGGCTGCGCCAGGTGTTCGGCGACGACTACGGCCTGGTGGTCGAGACGGCGCCCGGCGCCGGCACCAAGGTGAGCTTCCGGGTTCCCAAGTTCGCGCCCGGCGTCCGCCCGGGCTGAAGGAACAGGCCGGCGATGCCGAGAACTCCTCGAAGGCCGGAGGAGAGGACAACCCGTGACGTACCGCCTGGTGACCCGCAGCGACTTCGACGGACTGGTGTGCGCGGTGCTGCTGCGCAAGCTGGGCCTGATCGACGACATCACTTTCGTGCACCCCAAGGACGTGCAGGACGGCGTGGTCGAGATCACCGGGCGGGACATCCTGACCAACCTGCCCTACTCCCCGGCGGCGCACCTGGTGCTCGACCACCACCACTCCGAGGCCGAACGGATCGGCAACGACCCGGACACCCGACCGGCCAATCACATCCTGATGCCCGACGCGCCGTCCGCGGCCCGGGTGGTCTACGAGTACTACGGCGGCAAGGGCGTCTTCCCCGACATCAGCGACGGGCTGATGCGTGCGGTCGACCAGGCCGACTCGGCCCAGTACTCCCTCGAGGACATCCTCGATCCGCAGGGCTGGACCCTGCTCAACTTCCTGATGGACTCGCGCACCGGCCTGGGCCGGTTCCGCGACTTCCGGGTCTCGAACTACCAGCTGATGATGCATCTGATCGACTACTGCGCCACCCACCAGGACGTCGACGACATCCTGGCCGTCCCGGACGTCGCCGAACGGGTCGAGCTGTTCCAGGCGCAGCGCACGCCCTTCATCGAGCAGCTCAAGCGGATCTCGACACTGCACGGTGACGTGGTCGTGGTCGATCTGCGCACCGAGGACGTGATTCACGCCGGCAACCGGTTCATGATCTACGCCCTCTTCCCGCAGGCGCGGGTCAGCGTGCACGTGATCTGGGGCCGGGACAGGCAGAACACCGTGCTGGCGGTCGGCAAGTCCATCCTCGACCGCACCTCACCGGTCGACATCGGTTCGGTGATGCTCGGCTACGGCGGTGGCGGGCACATCGCGGCAGGCACCTGCCAGGTCGACCACGCAGTCAGCGCGGAGGTGCTCGACGCCGTCGTGGCCGCGGTCTCCGCACCGCGGGCAGCCCTCGTCTGACCGACCACGCACCGTCACGGCGGGGGCAGAGAAAGACCCGATCCTGTGGCGAACCGCTCACGCGGTGCTCGCAGAACCCTGCCTTGTCGTCGTACTCTCCGGCTATGCCTGCGATGCCGCCGACCGCGCCGCTCCGGGCGCTGGTGGTGGACGACGAGAAGCCGGCGCTCGAGGAACTCACCTATCTGTTGCGCAACGACCCCCGGATCGGGCTCCTGCGCACCGCCACCAGCGGAGCCGAGGCCCTGCGCGCCCTCGACGCCGAGGGGGTGGACGTGGTCTTCTGCGACGTCCGGATGCCCGGCCTGGACGGGCTCGACCTGGCCCGGGTGCTGGCCCGGTTCACGCAGCGGCCGCAGGTGGTCTTCGTCACCGCCTACGACCGGCACGCGATCGACGCCTTCGACCTGCAGGCCACCGACTACGTGATGAAGCCGGTGCGGCCGGAGCGTCTGGCCGAGGCGGTGCGCCGGGTGGTCGAGGCGGCCGCCACCGCCCAGGAGGCCCCGGTCAAGTCCGAGGACGAGACGATCGCGGTCGAACTCGGCGGGGTCACCCGCTTCGTGCAGCGCTCCCAGGTGCGCTTCGTCGAGGCGCACGGCGACTACGCCCGCCTGCACACCACCACCAGCAGCCATCTGGTCCGGATCCCGCTCACCACGCTCGAGGAGCGCTGGGCCGAGGCAGGATTCGTCCGGATCCATCGCAGCACCCTCGTTGCGCTGCCCCACGTCGACGAGATCCGGGTGGACGGCGGGCGGTGCGCGGTGCGTCTGGGCGACCGGGTGCTCCAGGTGAGCCGGCGACACACCAAGGAGCTGCGGGACAGGCTGGTGCGCGCCGCCAGCCTGTCCAAGGATCCCCGGTGAGCCCGCAGTGACCTCCGAGGGCCCCGATCGGCCGCGCCGCTCGCGCACCCCTGGAGCGCGTTCGGGATCCGGGCGCCCCCCACGCATCCGGGTGACCAGCCCTCGAATGGGCACCGCCGCCCGGCCCCCGGCCCGCTCACCCGCCCGCGAGATCGATGAGCAGACCGGCCTGGGCGAGGTCTACATGCGATCACTGCTGCGGGCCCAGCTGCGCCAGGCGATCACGGTGATCGCCGTCCTGGCCATGGTGCTCGGCGCCCTGCCCCTGCTCTTCGCGGCTCAGCCCGGACTGACTGCGGTGCAGGTGGCCGGGATCCCGTTGCCCTGGCTGCTGATCGGCGTTGCGCTGTACCCGGCGATGGCGATCGGGGCGGCATGGCTGGTGCATGCGGCGGATCAGGCCGAGCGCGACTTCGCCGAGATCGTGAGCCGCCGGTGACCGCGGGGTGAGCGGGCCCACCCCGGCCTGGCCCGCGATCGTGGCCGTGGTGCTGGTCGGCGTCGCAACAGCGGGGGTGGGCGCCCTCGGTCTGCGCCTGTCCCGCACCACGTCCGACTTCTATGTGGCCAGCCGCGCGGTCAACCCGTGGTGGAACGCCTCGGCGATCGGCGGCGAGTACCTCTCCGCGGCGAGCTTCCTCGGGGTCGCCGGCATGACGCTGGCCTTCGGGACCGACATCCTCTGGTATCCGGTGGGCTACACCGCGGGGTACCTGGTGCTGCTGGCGCTGGTCGCGGCCCCGCTGCGCCGGTCCGGTGCCTACACGCTGCCCGACTTCGCCGAGATCCGGCTGCACTCCCGGGTGGTGCGACGCATGTCCTCGGTGCTCGTGGTGGGCATCGGCTGGCTCTACCTGCTGCCCCAGTTCCACGGCGCCGGCCTGGCCCTGCGCACGGTCACCGGCGCCCCCGGCTGGCTGGGTGGGGCCGTGGTCTCGGTGATCGTCGTGGCCAACGTGACGGCCGGGGGCATGCGCTCGATCACGTTCGTCCAGGCCTTCCAGTTCTGGCTCAAGCTGACCGCGATCGCCGTCCCGGTGATCTTCCTCGCCATGGTCTGGCGGGCGGACGGCGCGCCCGACCCGGCGTCGTCCGGTCTGCCGACCGTGCGTACCGAGACCACGATCACCATTCCGGGCACCGTGCGCGTGGTGGTCGAGCAGCCCCTGCTGGTGCGGATGGGCGGCCAGTTCGACGGCGCCGCAGTGAACGGCCCGGTGTCGTGGGAGCGCGGCGTCCATGAGATCGGCGAGGGCTCGGTGGTCACCCTGCCGGCAGGGGCCGTCGTCCCGCACGTGGAGGGCGTGCTGGCCAGCGACGCCCAGGAGTGGATCACCCCGTCCTCCGGCGCCGGCGGGCGCGACTACCCGCTCTACCGGGTCTATTCGCTGCTCCTGGCCCTGCTGTTCGGCACCATGGGCCTGCCCCACGTCCTGGTCCGCTTCTACACCAACCCCGACGGGCGGGCCGCCCGGCGCACCACGCTGGCCGTCATCCCGCTGCTCGGCGTCTTCTACCTGTTCCCGCCCTTCTACGGCGCGTTGGGCCGGATCTATACCCCCGAGCTGCTGTTGACCGGGCGCACCGACGCGGTCGTGCTCCTCCTGCCGGGCCGGATGCTGGACAGCCCGTGGGCCGAAATGATCTCGGCGCTGGTCACCGCGGGGGCCTTCGCGGCCTTCCTGTCCACCTCGAGCGGGCTCACCGTCTCGGTGGCCGGCGTGCTCAGCCAGGACCTGTTGCGCGGGCGGCTGCGCAGCAGTGTGGTGGGGTTCCGGGTCGGGGCCCTGATCGCGGTGCTGGTGCCCGCCCTGCTCTCGTTGGTGGGCCCCAACGTCAGCATCGCCGACACGGTCGGGCTCGCCTTCGCCGTGGCGTCGTCCACCTTCGCCCCACTGCTGATCCTGGGCATCTGGTGGCGCGGACTGACCCGGCGCGGGGCCCAGGTGGGCCTGGCGGTGGGCGGAACCCTGGCCACCGGGGCCACCTTGGTCACCATCGGCGGCGGCACCGGCTATGGGCTGCTGGACGCCTTACTCGCCCAGCCCGCCGCCTGGACCGTGCCGTCCGCCTTCGTGGTGATGATCCTGGTGTCGCTCCTCACCCGGCGCACGGTGCCCCGAGACGCCGGCCGGATCCTGGTTCGGCTGCACGCCCCCGAAGGTCTCGGTCTGCACACCACCGGATACGGCGAGCTCGGCCCGACCAACCCCACGCGCAGCTGACCCTGCCGTGACCCACGTGTGACCTGGACCATTCGGCGCGCAACCACTCCCACTGAGCGCATGCCCCGCACCCGCACGCCGAACCTGCCCCACCGCTGACCGCAGCAGGCCTGGACCGCCTTTCACTCCAGGACCTCAGTCCCACACAGTGAGCGGGCTCACAGTTGCGTGCGAACGAGTACGCGACTCCAGTCATTGGGCTGCCGTGCGCACAGGTGCGTGGCGCCCACGAGAGGGAGGTCTCGTGTCCGCGACCCCGTCCGGCCGCGCCAGCGGCACCGGCTATGAGGAGGTGCAGAACAGTGCTGAGTTCGCCGAACTCCGATCAACCTTCCGGAAGTTCGTGTTCCCGGTCACCGGTCTGTTCCTCACCTGGTACTTCGCCTACGTGCTGCTGGCGGCCTTCGCCCCCGGCTTCATGTCGACCAAGGTGGTAGGAAACATCAACATCGGCCTGATCCTCGGCCTGCTCCAGTTCGTCTCCACCTTCGCGATCACCATGACCTATGCCCGCTGGGCCGACCGATCGTTCGACACCGCGGCCGAGAGCCTGCGCGACCACATCGAGGGAGGTGCCAAGTGATCGCCGCACCCGTCCTCGCCGCCACCAGCGTCGGTGACCCGAAGGTCAACATCACGATCTTCGCCATCTTCGTCCTGTTCACCCTGGCCATCGTGATCAGGGTCTCCAAGCAGAACAAGACCGCCGCCGACTACTACGCCGGCGGCCGCGCTTTCTCCGGGCGCCAGAACGGCATCGCGATCGCCGGCGACTACCTGTCGGCGGCCTCCTTCCTCGGGATCGCCGGCGCCATCGCCCTGCAGGGCTACGACGGCTTCATGTACTCCATCGGCTTCCTGGTGGCCTGGCTGGTCGCCCTGCTGCTGGTCGCCGAGCTGCTCCGCAACACCGGCAAGTTCACGATGGCCGACGTGCTGTCGTTCCGCCTGCGCCAGGGCCCGGTGCGTACCGCGGCGGCCATCTCGACGCTGGCCATCTCCTTGTTCTACCTGCTCGCCCAGATGGCCGGCGCGGGCGGCCTGGTGAACCTGCTGCTCGGCGTCTCCGGCCCCGCGGCGCAGAACATCACCATCGCCATCGTCGGCATCCTCATGATCACTTATGTGCTGGTCGGCGGCATGAAGGGCACCACCTGGGTGCAGATCATCAAGGCCGGCCTGCTCATCCTCGGCGCCGCGATCATGACCCTGTGGGTGCTCGGCAAGACCGGCTTCAACCTGTCCCAGTTGCTGGGTGACGCGGCCGCCGCCAACCCGCAGAAGGCCCCGGCCGCCGCGGACGCCGTCCTCAACCCGGGTCTGCGGTACGGCAAGACGACGCTGAGCAAGATCGACTTCATCTCACTGTCGATCGCACTGGTGCTCGGCACCGCCGGCCTCCCCCACGTGCTGATGCGCTTCTACACGGTGCCCAGCTCCAAGGAAGCCCGCCGAAGCGTGGTCTGGGCGATCTGGCTGATCGGCCTGTTCTACCTGTTCACCCTGGTGCTCGGCTACGGCGCGATGCTGCTGGTCGGCCCCAAGGCGATCAACGCTGCGCCCGGCAAGGCCAACGCGGCCGCACCGCTGCTCGCCTACGAACTCGGCGGCGAGATCTTCCTCGGCGTCATCTCCGGCGTGGCCTTCGCGACCATCCTTGCGGTGGTGGCCGGTCTGACCATCGCGGCGTCGGCGTCCTTCGCGCACGACGTCTACTCGATGGTGATCAAGAAGGGCCAGATCAACCCGGACGACGAGGTCAGGGTCGCCCGGATCACCGCCATCGTGATCGGCGTGGTGGCGATCGGCGGCGGCATGCTGGCGAAGGATCAGAACATCGCCTTCCTGGTGGCCCTAGCCTTCGCGGTGGCCGCTTCGGCGAACCTGCCGACGATCCTGTACTCGCTCTTCTGGAGGAGGTTCACCACCCGCGGTGCGGTGTGGAGCATCTACGGCGGTCTGCTGTCGTCGCTGCTGCTGATCATCTTCTCGCCCGTGGTCTCCGGCAAGAAGGACGCCACCGGCAAGGTGGTCTCGATGATCACGGACCCAAGCGTCGACTTCAGCTACTTCCCGCTGGAGAACCCGGGCCTGGTCTCGGTGCCGCTGGCCTTCTTCCTGGGCTGGCTCGGCACGGTCACCAGCAAGGAGGTGCCGGACGTCGCCAAGTACGCCGAGATGGAGGTCCGCTCCCTCACCGGTGCCGGCGCCGAGAAGGCGACCTCGCATTAGTTCACCCCTGTAGTGGCTCACCCACCGGTGAGCTGCGACCGGTCCCCGGTGGCCGGTCGGCGTCCCTCCCGACGCCGACCGGCCACCGGCACGTCCAGCCCGACCCAGATCACGCCACGTGATCACCTCCAGATCGCACTCCTCCCCCACCCACCGGGGGAAAACGGCGATCTGGCGGAGATCACCCGGTGGAGAGAACACTCCAGGTGAGCGGCGGGTTGGCGTCCTGACAGGACGTAGGGCCCCATCGTCCCTGACAATGCGGTGTCAGCCTCGACAAGACTCGACGATCCGTCCACCCTGTTTGCCGCTGCCGAGCAGCTCCCGCTCCGAGGGGTCCCGAATGACCGCACCTGCTCCGTCGCGTCTCCCTGTCGTCATCCAGGGAGGGATGGGGGTCGGCGTGTCCTCGTGGCAGCTGGCCAACTCCGTTGCCCGCACCGGGCAGCTCGGGGTGGTCTCCGGCACCGCCCTGGACGCCGCCATCGCCCGCCGCCTGCAGGACGGCGACCCGACCGGCGACATCCGGCGGGCACTGGCCGCCTTCCCGCTGCCGGCCGTGGCCGAGCGGGTGCTTGCCCGCTACTTCCGCGAGGGAGGCCGCGACGGCGCGCCCTACGCCCCGACCCCACGGCTGTCGGTGCACGGCGAGCGGCGCACCCACAGCGACCGGCACGGCGACGAGCTCGGCGTGGTGGGCAATTTCGTGGAGGTGTGGCTGGCCAAACAGGGCCACGACGGCCTGATCGGGGTCAATTACCTGGAGAAGCTGCAGATGGCCACCCCGGCGGCGGCCTTCGGGGCGATCCTGGCCGGGGTCGACTACGTGCTGATGGGCGCCGGCATCCCGCGCGAACTGCCGAAGCTGCTTACCGACCTCGCAGCCGGGCGCCCGGGGACCATCCACGTCGACGTCGCCGGCGGCACGCCGCTCCCACAGACCCTCGACCCGGCCGCGCTGCTGGCGGACGGCGAGAAGTTGCCACCGATGCGTCGTCCGCAGTTCCTGGCGATCGTGTCCTCGCACGTCCTGGCGCAGTTCCTGGCCCGGGACTCCACCACCCGCCCGGACGGCTTCGTGGTGGAGGGCCCGGTGGCCGGCGGGCACACCGCACCCCCGCGCGGTCAGCTGGAACTGGACGAGCGCGGCCAGCCGGTCTACGGACCGCGGGATGAGGCCAACCTGCCGGCTTTGGCCGCCATGGCCGCCAAGGGCATGCCGTTCTGGCTGGCCGGCGGGTACGGGGAGCCGGAGAAGCTGCGCGCCGCGTTGGAGGCCGGGGCGGCCGGCATCCAGGTGGGCACCCTGTTCGCCCTCTCCCGCGAGTCGGGGCTGGCGGAGGACCTGCGCGAGAAGCTGATGAACGCCCTGCGCGACGAGAGCCTGGACGTGCGCACCAGCGCCGGGGCCTCACCCACCGGGTTCCCGTTCAAGGTGGCGCAGTTGCCCGGGACCCTGTCCGACCCCGAGCTCTACCAGGCCCGGCCGCGACTGTGCGACCTCGGCTATCTGCGTACCCCCTACCAGCGCAGTGGTGGCGCCGTGGGCTACCGCTGCCCGGCCGAGCCGCTCGACGTCCTCGCCCGCAAGGGTGGCGACCTCACCGGCGCCGAGACGGCGAACTGCCTGTGCAACGCGCTCATGGCCGACGTCGATCTGGCCCAGAACCGCAAGGACGGCTACACCGAGGTGCCCCTGGTCACCCTGGGCGCCGACCTGACCGGGGCCCGGCGCCTGGACAGCGAGCACTGGTTGCACGGCGGCAGCGCCGACGGCTGGTCCGCGGCCGAGGCGGTGGCCTGGCTGCTGGGCGAGGGGCGCCGTCCGTCGCAGGCAACGCCGCGCTGACCGTTATCGGCGCGCCCCACGGGCTGTTCCCCAGGTCACACCGTGACTAGCCTCACTGGCAGATCCTCAACGCCAGTGCCGTCGACCGCGGAGGCCACACGTATGTCCAGCGACGCCATCGAGAACCTGAGCCACGAAGACCGCAGATTCCCGCCCGAGGAGGCCTTCGCCGCCCAGGCGATCGCCTCGGCCGACCTGTACGGCGCCGCCACCGCCGACCGGCTCGGCTTCTGGGCCGACCAGGCCCGCGCGCTGACGTGGAACAGCGAGTGGTCGCAGGTGCTCGACTGGAGCGACGCCCCCTTCGCGAAGTGGTTCGTCGGCGGCACCCTGAACGTGGCCTACAACTGCGTCGACCGGCACGTCGAGGCCGGCAACGGTGACCGGGTGGCCATCCACTTCGAGGGCGAACCCGGCGACACCCGCACCATCACCTACGCCGATCTGCAGCGCGAGGTCAGCCAGGCTGCCAACGCGCTCACCGCGCTGGGCGTGGTCAAGGGCGACCGGGTCGCCATCTACCTGCCGATGATCCCTGAGGCCGCCATCGCCATGTTGGCCTGTGCCCGGCTCGGCGCCCCTCACTCGGTGGTCTTCGGCGGTTTCTCCGCCGAGGCGCTGCGCAGCCGGATCGACGACGCCCAGGCCAAGGTCGTGATCACCTCGGACGGCGGGTACCGCCGCGGCGCGGCGTCCGCCCTCAAGCCGGCGGTCGACGAGGCGGTCAAGGACACCCCCTCGGTGAGCGCGGTGCTCGTGGTCAAGCGCACCGACCAGCACATCGAGTGGGTCGAGGGCCGCGACGTGTGGTGGCACGACGCCCTGGCGGCGGCCTCGACCGAGCACACCCCGGAGCCGATGGACGCCGAGCACCCGCTGTTCATCCTCTACACCTCGGGCACCACCGGGAAGCCGAAGGGCATCCTGCACACCTCCGGCGGCTACCTCACCCAGGCCGCCTACACCCACCGCAACGTGTTCGACCTGCACCCGGAGACCGACGTCTACTGGTGCACGGCCGACGTCGGCTGGGTCACCGGCCACAGCTACATCACCTACGGCCCGCTGGCCAACGGTGCCACCCAGGTCATGTACGAGGGCACCCCGGACAGCCCGCACCAGGGCCGCTGGTGGGAGATCGTGCAGAAGTACGGCGTCACCATCCTCTACACCGCCCCGACGGCGATCCGCACGTTCATGAAGTGGGGCGAGCAGATCCCGGCGAAGTTCGACCTGTCGACCATCCGGGTGATGGGTAGCGTCGGTGAGTCGATCAACCCCGAGGCGTGGATGTGGTACCGCCGGGTGATCGGCGGCGACAAGGCCCCGATCGTGGACACCTGGTGGCAGACCGAGACCGGCGGCATCATGATCAGCCCACTGCCGGGGGTGACCACGACCAAGCCTGGCTCGGCCCAGAAGGCGCTGCCGGGGATCTGCGTCGACGTGCTGGACGACGAGGCGCGCTCGGTGCCCAACGGCGGCGGCGGCTACCTCGTGCTCACCGAGCCGTGGCCGGCCATGCTGCGCGGCATCTGGGGCGACCCGGAGCGCTACCAGGAGACCTACTGGTCGCGCTGGCCGGGCCTGTACTTCGCGGGCGACGGCGCCAAGAAGGACGAGGACGGCGACGTCTGGCTGCTCGGCCGGGTGGACGACGTGATGAACGTGTCCGGGCACCGCCTGTCGACCACCGAGATCGAGTCGGCCCTGGTCTCCCATCCCAAGGTGGCCGAGGCCGCCGTGGTCGGTGCGACCGACGAGACCACCGGTCAGGCCGTGGTCGCCTTCGTCATCCTGCGCCAGGGTGCCTCGGACGGCTCCGACGAGGCGGCGGTGATCGCCGACCTGCGCAACCACGTGGCCAAGGAGATCGGTCCGATCGCCAAACCGCGCCAGGTGATGATCGTTCCCGAGCTGCCGAAGACCCGTTCGGGCAAGATCATGCGCCGGCTGCTGCGCGACATCGCCGAACACCGCGAGGTGGGCGACCAGACCACGCTGGCCGACTCCTCGGTGATGGACCTGATCTCGAAAGGCCTGTCCACCCCCGCCGCAGGGGACGACTGACCACCACTCTGCTCATGCTCCGCAGGGCCGGCGCACCTCAGTGCGATCTGACTGAATTGCCGCAGCCCTGCGGAGTATGAGCGGATCCTTGCTTCAGGACAAGCATCGTGTGGTCGAGTCCTTGGGTAGCTCGCCGCTGCTGCCTGGAGGGAGTCCACCCTGGTGCGTCAAACGCTCCCCACCCCGACCGGCGTCGAACGCCGGCTGTCCCTGCCAACGACGTCTTCCTGCGCATCGCCGGGTACACCCAGGCCGAGGTGCTCGGCCGGCCGCACAACCTGATCCGGCATCCCGACATGCCCCAGGCCGTGTTCAAGCTGCTCTGGGACACCCTGGCCGCCGAGCAGGAGATCTTCGCGTACGTGGTCAACCTGGCCGGCGACGGCGCCCACTACTGGGTCTTCGCCCATGTGACGCCGACCTACAACCGGGCCGGGCAGGTGACCGGCTACCACTCCAACCGGCGCGCCCCGGACCAGCGCGCGATCGATGCCGTCGTCCCGCTGTACGCGCAGATGCGACCCCAGGCCCGCCGACAACGGCCGCGGCCGGTCCTCCGACGCGGGGACCGGCACCCCCGGAGCCGTTCTGCGGGAGGAGACGGCTTCGGCGGCGACCCGCGGGCGGCGTTGCAGGCGTTGACCCGGCTCTACGACGACGCCGCCCGCGGGGGGCTCGAGTCCCGGTTTCATCGATGAAACGGACGACGAGGACGTGCGCGCCGCCGCGTCTGCGGTCAACCGGCTGCTGGATGTCGTGGACGCCTACCTGCGCGAGTCCAGCGCCGCGATCTCCTGCGCCAGCCGAGGTGTCTGCCATCGCCGCCTGCTCGACGGCGGGCTGCACGGCGCCTTCGGCGAGGGCGCGCGCACGATCGACGGCGGCCGGGCCGCGATGCGGGAGTCGAACCGCTGGCTGGAGCAGGCCACCGGGCAGCGCAAGGTGCTGGCTGCGGAGCTCGATTCCACGGTCCTGCGGCTGTGCGACCAACTCACCGAGGCGGCCTCGGCCATGGGCGAGGTCGCCTCGGGCGTCGTCGCCTTCGCCCGGGACGCGGTGGGGGATGCCACCCAAGCCACCGACACCGTGGCCGGCCTGCGCGCCAGCTCACAGGAGATCCGTCAGGCCGTGGCGATGATCACCACGGTGGCGTCACAGACCCGCATGCTCGCCCTGAACGCGACCATAGAGGCCGCCCGGGCCGGCGACGCCGGCCGCGGGTTCGCCGTTGTGGCCTCCGAGGTCAAGGGCCTGGCGGACGAGGCCGCCGTATCGAGCGAGGCGATCGTGGATCGCGTCGGCGCGGTGCAGGGTATGGCGATGGCGATCGACGGATCGGCCCAGGGCAGCGCCCCGGGGCTGCTGCAGCTCGCCGAGCAGTTGCGGAGCGAGGTGAGCCGCTTCGTGCACCAGATCGGAGACGACTGAGCGCTGGTGACACCGCCGGTCCCACCGGCGCGCAGGATCGACCGGAGGTCGTAGGCTCGCCTCACGTGCCCTCGGGGGGCTCTCCGGGCGGCCCGCCCGCCGCCAGCGACGTGTGAGGAAGCGCAGATGGCCACTGACCCCACGCCCGGCCTCCGGCCGGATGACGCCACGCCGGACGGTGCTCCGGTGACCCCCGCAGCAGAACGCACCCTCGGACAGCTGGTGGCCCAGGCCACCCAGGACATGACCGAGATCATGCGGGCCGAGATGGCCCTGGCCAAGGCGGAGATCAAGTCCGACGTGCGCAACGGCGCCGTCGCCGGCGGCCTGTTCGGCGCCGCCGCGTACATCGTCGTCCTGGCCACGATCCTGTTCAGTATCGCGGCGGGCTACGGACTGGTGGCGGCCGGGCTCGCCCCTTGGCTCGCCTTCCTGATCCTCGGCGGCGTCTATGTGTTGCTCGCCGCCCTGCTGGCCCTGGTCGGCAGGTCACGGGTGTCCAAGGTCGGGCCCCCTGAGCGGGCGATCCGGTCAGCCCGACAGACCCTCGCCGCGGTCAAACCCGGCTCTCGCGGCCGGTGAACGTCGACGCGGCGGAGATCCTCGTCGAGGGACCGTGGCGTCACCGGCTGGTCGCCGCACACGGGGCGCGGTTCCACGTGGCCGAGGCTGGTAATGGTCCGCTTGTCGTTCTGTTGCACGGGTTTCCGCAGTTCTGGTGGGCCTGGCGCGGCCAGCTCCCGGCCCTCGCGGCGGCCGGCTACCGGGTTGCCGCGATGGACCTGCGCGGCTACGGCGCGAGCGACAAGCCGCCGCGCGGCTACGACACCGCCACCCTGGCCGGTGATGTGGCCGGAGTGATCAGGGCCCTGGGCGAGTCCGAGGCGGTGATCGTCGGGCACGACTGGGGAGCCTGGGTGGCCTGGGCGATGCCGTCGCTGCAGCCCCGGGTCACCCGGGCCGTCGCAGTGCTCTCCATGGGGCACCCACTGACCATGCGAGCGGCGCTGGCCCGGGGCCGCCAGCGCCAGACTTTGGCTCGTCTGCTCTCTTACCAGACCCCGTGGCTGCCGGAGCGCCGGCTCACCCGTGGCGATGGGGTCGCCGACGTGATCGGCACCTCGTGGGGTGAGGGCGGACCGGACCCGGCCGCGGTCGCGCGCTACCAGCGGGCGATGCAGCTCCCGTTCGTGGCCCAGAAATCGATGGAGTACTTCCGGACGGCGCTGCGCAGCACCGGACGACGCGAGGCCCGCCGGTTGACCGACGCCCTCGAACACCCGATCACGGTGCCCGTGCTGCAGCTGCACGGGACCCTCGACCGCTGGGTGCTGCCCGAGTCCGCCGCCGGGTCCCGGCATTGGATCGAGGGACCGCTGCATGCCCGGATGGTGCCCGGGGCGGGTCACTTCCTGCCCGAGGAGGCTCCGGAGGCGGTGACCACCGCCCTGCTCGACTGGCTCGCCGTCACCGCCCGGACGACGGGGCGTCCGGCCCGGACCTGAGCCTGCTCCCCCGGCGCCCGCCGGTCAGTCGTGCCACTCCAGCGCCGAACAGTTCGCCTTCGGGTCGGTCATGTCCACCTGGCCGGGCAGGGTGCCCCGCCTCCGGTCCGAGAACTGGGCAGCCCCCTGGTTGTACTCGATCAGGGCCACGAAGCAGGCCCGCCGGGCGGCGACCAGCGCGAACGCGTCCGCGGTCAACACGTAGGTCGTCGTCGGGTACTTCTTGTTCAGCGCGTCGGAGACCGCCGACTGCTTGACGTTCGCACTGTCAAGTCTGGTCCACCGGGTGTCCAGGGCGACCGCACGGTAGCTGGCGTCGAGTGCGGCCTGCCGCTGATCCATCGCCCGGCGGTGTGCGGCGTGGTCGGCCTCCAGGGTAGTGATCTCCTGGGCGCGGGCGCTCCTCTCGCCGGACCACCACAGCGCCGAACCGGCCGCGAACAGCAGCGCCAGGACGGTCACCGCTGCCAACGGGACCAGCGCCCGGGAGCGACCGCCGGTGCCGGTGCCCGCGGCCTGGGTGATCAGCGTGGGGTAGGCGGGCGGGTGGGCAGGCGCCGCGGTGGGATACCCACCCGCCGGCGCGGTCGGGGCCGGCGCCGGCGCCTGGGGCTGGGGCTGGGGCTGGGGCCAGGCCCCGGGCACCTGCCAGGGCGCCGGTGCACGGGCTGGGGGTGCCGGCAGCGGCGGAGGCCTATCCGGTGGGGTGCGCTCCGGCTCGTAGGACGCGCTCACAGCGACGACCCGGTGGCGTGCCTGGCGATGGCGGCCCGCCCGCAATCGGTGGCCGCAGCGTTGACGTCGACCTTCGCCGGGAGCCGGCCCAACTGGGCCGCCGTGAACCGGCCGGCCAGCCGGTCGTAGGCATCGACCCGGTACATGCACCGCTCCAACGCATCCCACACCGTGGACAGCTTCGTGTTGGACTCCACCCACTTCTTGACGCTGGCCTCCACCTCCTTGTCGGCAGCGGTGATCGAGGCCAGCCGCTGCTGCAGCGCGACGCGGTCCAGTTCCGGCCTCGGCAGCTCGGCCGGCAGCAGGGTCTCGGTGGCATCGGCGGCTTTCTGGGTGCGCAGCCCGGCCAGCTGCGCGTCCTGGTCGGCGAGCGATCCACGGGCCGCTGCGAGCACGCCCACGGCGGTGAGCAGCAACAGTACCGAGGCGATGGCGAGGAGCACCGGGACCACCCGGGATCCGCGCGGGCGACCCGCCGGCCCCGGGGCCCCCTGGGGCCACGGGTTCGTCGGCGGAGGACCTCCCGGAGGGTAGGGCATCGACACGGTCGCTCCTCACGGGCCGCCGGCCCCCGATGGCCATGCCGTCGACGATCACCCGCACCCCGAGGATAGCCAGGGGACCCGACACCCGGACAGGCCGGGCGGGCCTGTCCGGCAGCGGGTCAGCCGGCCGTGCACCGCCCGGTGGAGACCGCGTCGGTGGCGCGGATCCCTTCCGCGATCTCGTCCCGCACCTCGTCCAGGGTGAGTGCGTAGCCGGTGCTCGCGTCGTCCAGCGACTTGGCGAACACCACGCCGGCGAGGGTGCCGTCGGCGGCCACCAGCGGTCCCCCGGAATTGCCCTGCTCGACGGTGGCGAACAGCGAATACACCTGACGGACCGCGCCCGAGGCCCCGTAGATGTCCTCGCCCTTGGCCTGCAGCAGGGTGCGCACCCGGGCCGGCACCACCTTGTAGGGGCCGTTCTCGGGGTAGCCGGCGACCACGGCGTCCGCACCGCGCTCGAGGGTCCGGCCCAGCGGCATCACCGGCGCCGTCAGCTCGGGCACGGCCAGAATGGCGACGTCGGTGGCGGGGTCGAACAGCACCACCCGGGCCGAGTACCGGCGCGCGTTCCCGGCCAGCTGGACCATCGGCTGCTTCACCGCGGCGACCACGTGGGCGTTCGTGATCACCCGCCCCTTCGCGATCACCACCCCGCTGCCTTCCTGACCTCGCTCGCAGGCCGGTGCGTCACCGGTGATCTTGACCACCGACCGGCGGATCTTCGTCTGCACGGCCGCACTGACGGCCGTTGCATTCGGCGGCTGGACGGGCAGGATCTGTTCTGGCGCAACGCCTTCGAAGACCCGGGGGAAGGCCGAGTCGGAGACGGCCTGGCGGAAGTCGCCGGCCAGCACGGCCATCTGCGCAGGCACCGCAGCATCGATCACCGCCAGCACCCGGGAGGAGGCGACGGTGCGTGCCAGCACGGGACTGGACACCTCGCGCAGCGCACCGCCGACGAACCAGAGCACCAGCGACACTGCGGCCAGGCTCGCCAGACCGCCGAGCACCTGGTCGAGCAGGCCCGCCCCCGAGCGCGCCACCTGCTGCCGCAGCCGGCTGCCGGCGATGGCGCCGACGAGCTGACCCGCCCAGGCAAGCGCCAGCACGGAGGCCAGGATCGCCACCGACCGGGTAGGCCCGGCCGTGAAGCGTTCGGCCAGCGGCGGCGTGACCCGCATCGCGATCAGGGCACCGGCGATGAAGCCGGCCAGGGACAGGGCGCCTATGGCGATCCCGCGCCGGAAACCGGCCACGGCATACCACCCCAGGACGACCAGCAGGAGCAGATCGATCACTGCTCACCACCGGCCTCGATGCTGTCCACCTCGGCCGGCTCGGGCAGGGCGGGGACCTCCTCGACCCGGCTGGTGTCCCACTCCCGGCTCCAGCCGGCCAGGTGCAGCACCCGGTCCAGTATTCCGGCCGTGAAGCCCCAGACGAACAGGCCCCGCACGGAGAAGCCCGGGCCCACGAACCCACTGGGATGGTGCACCAGGAAACGGTTCCGGGGATCGACCAGCTCCTCAACCGGCACGCGGACCACACGGGAGACCTCCGCGGCGTCGACCACCGCCACCTCCGTGGGGCGTCGCCACCAGGCGAGCACCGGGGTGACCGCATAGTCGCTCGGGGGCAGGTACAGGTCGGGCAGGCAGCCGGCCACCTCCACGCCGTCCGGGTCGAGCCCGGTCTCCTCCTGCGCCTCCCGCAGGGCGGCCGCCTCGGGCCCGGCATCGGTGGAGTCGAGTCGACCGCCCGGGAAGGCGACCTGCCCGGCGTGCGAGCGCAGGGTCGCCGAGCGCTCGGTCAGCAGCACGTCCAGGTGGGCGACGCTGTCCGCACCGGTGGTGGCAGCGAACAGCAGCAGGACGGCGGAGTGCCGGTGATGCCCGGGCGGCGGGCTGAAACGGCTGAGCTGATCGGCGGTGGCTGTCTGCAGCACCCGGCGCAGCGGGGTGAACCACTCCGGCGTCGCCAGCCCGGGCGCCGGATCGGGGCGCGGCGCAACGGCTCCCGGCACGCTCATGCCCCGCCCTTGACCAACCGCGCCGCGCGCACCGGGTCGCGCTCGCCGATGCCGTACGACGGACACAGGCCGCTCAGGGGGCAGGCCCCGCACGCGGGGGTACGAGCGTGACAGATCCGTCGGCCGTGGAAGATCATGCGGTGGCTGAGCATCGTCCAGTCCGTGCGCGGGAACAGCGCTCCGACCTCCTGCTCGACCACCACCGGCTCCTCGGAGGCGGTCCAGCCGAACCGCCGGGCCAGCCGCCCGAAGTGCGTGTCGACGGTGATCCCGGGGACGCCGAACGCATTGCCGAGCACGACGTTCGCGGTCTTGCGGCCGACCCCCGGCAGGGCCACCAGGTGCTCGAGTCGGCCGGGCACCTGGCCGCCGTGCCCGGCCACCAAGGCAGCGCCGAGGGCGATCAGCGAATTCGTCTTGGCCCGGAAGAACCCCGTCGACCGGATGATCTCCTCCAGTTCGGCCCGGTCGGCGCCGGCGTAGTCCGCCGCTGTGGGATAGCGGGCGAACAGCGTCGGCGTGACCAGGTTGACCCGGGCGTCGGTGCACTGGGCCGAGAGGATGGTCGCCACCAGCAGTTCGAGTGGCGTGGAGTGGTCGAGTTCGCAGTGGGCGTCCGGGTGACGCTCGGCCAGGATCCGATGCATCCGGCGCGCACGCCGGGTGAGCGCCAGCGCGCTCTCCGCGCCGTTCTCGGGCTCGGAGCCGCTGCGCGGCGTCACCACCACTGCGCCAGTCACCTCCGTCGCCACCCCGACAGCCTACGTCCCCTACCGCGGGCCACCTGCGGTCACAGCGGACAGCGGCAGGCGGGTGAGGGCTCTGCGCCGGGAGGGTGGTCCCTCCCCAGCCGGGGTCAAGGGCCTGACCTGCGACGACGATCCGATTCCTAGATCCGCAGCAAGCGGGTCTCCAGGCGGGACCGAAGGGGCGAGGAGTACCGAATGACCGTCGTGACCGGATCCAGCGCCGCCGCGGAGGACGCCCGGCAGCGTCGCCACGCCATGGCGGTAGAGCTGCGTGAGGTGGAGTACTGGCGCCGCCTGGTGTCGGCCCGGCTCGACCTCGCGGTGGCGGCCGTGACCGCTCTGGAGGAACCGGCGACCCGCGACCTGCCCTGCGCGCCGGCGCTGCCGTGCGATCTGCGCCGCCTGGTCGGCCTGGGCGAGGCGGACGCCCTCGGCGAGGCCGCCGTACTGGAACGGCTGCGCGACGTGCTGCACGACCTGGGTTCCTATGCGTCCGCGCTGCGCAGCTCCGTCGACGCGGCCGACCGGCACACGGCCCGGCGGACCCCCGGACGCTGACCCGGACACCGACGTGACCACGCCCCCGGACGCTCGTCGGCACGACTCGACAGATCTTTCTCGGCAGGCTCTGTCGCCCTATCGCTTCCTGCCACTGTCGGTGACCGGTAGCGTTCCCTTGGCCGTCCCGTCTGGGAAGGCAGGGTCAAGGAGGAGCTGACGGTGGACGACGACGTCGTACGTCAAGCGCCGCTGTTCGCGGCACTGGACGACGAGGCCGCAGGAGCGCTGAAGACCACGATGACGCGACGCGAGGTCGCCCGTGGTGAGGTGCTGTTCACCGAGGGTGACCCCGGTGACCGGCTCTACATCATCGCCGAGGGCAAGATCAAACTCGGACGCGCGTCCGGCGACGGCCGGGAGAACCTGCTGGCGATCCTGGGCCCCGGCGAGATGTTCGGCGAACTGTCCCTCTTCGATCCCGGCCCACGCAACGCCACCGCGACCGCCGTGGCCGACACGGTGCTGCTCGGCGTCGGTAGTGACGACCTCGCCACCTGGCTGAACGGCCGGCCGGACGTCGCTCGGCAACTGCTGCGAGCACTGGCCCGCCGACTGCGCCGCACGAACGAGGCGCTGGCCGACCTGGTCTTCTCCGACGTGCCGGGGCGGGTGGCCAAGGCATTGCTGGACCTCTCCGAGCGGTTCGGCACCCCGACCGACGAGGGCCTGCGGGTCACCCATGACCTCACTCAGGAGGAGCTGGCCCAGCTGGTCGGTGCCTCGCGGGAGACGGTGAACAAGGCCCTGGCCGACTTCGCCGCCCGCAGCTGGCTGCGTCTGGACCAGCGCGCTGTCTTATTGCTCGACATCGACCGCCTCCGTCGCCGCGCCCGCTGACCCAACCTGCTCATGCTCCGCAGGTGAACATGCCGCGGGTCATGTAAACGCTTGCGCGTGTACCCCCGCGGAGCATCAGCGGGTTGGGGGGTTCGCCAGGTAGGCGAGCTGAGCGCGGACGGTGAACTCGGCCACCGGCCACAGGGCGGGGCCCACGTCCTGGTAGACCGCCTCGACCACCTCGCGCGCCGTCCTCGCGCCGTCCTCCAGCGCCGCCCGCACCGCGTCGAGTCGCTCGGCGCGGTGGGCCAGGTAGGCGGCGACCACGTCCGCGGGGCGGTCCAGCACCGGACCGTGCCCGGGAAGCAGCGCGGCGACCTCGAGCGCAGCGATCACCCGCTCCAGCCGGTGCAGCGACTCCAGGTAGGCCGCCAGCTCGCCGTCCGGGTGGTGGATCACTGCCGTTCCGCGGCCGAGGACGGTGTCGCCGGTGAGCAGCAGCCCTTCATCCCGCAGCACGAAGCACAGCGAATCGCGGGTATGCCCGGGGCTGGCGACCACGTCCAGACGAAGATCGCCGATCTCCACCACATCGCCCCCGCCCAGGCCCTCACTGCCCAGACGGTGCGCCGGGTCCAGCGCCCGGACGCCGACCCCAAACGACTGCGCGAGCCGTTGCGCCCCGGCACTGTGGTCGTGATGGCCGTGGGTCAGCAGCACCGCGCCGACCCGGGAGCCCCGCGCCGCGACCGCCTGGCGGACGGCCTGCAGGTGCCTCTCGTCGTCCGGGCCGGGGTCGATCACCACGGCCTGGCTCGCCCCGGGAGCGGAGAGCACCCAGGTGTTCGTCCCGTCGAGGGTCATCGGGCCGGGATTGGGCGCCAACACACACTCCACGCCGGCGGAGACCACCCCGCCGGACCAGCCGACCTCGGCGCGAGGGCCGAGGGTCCAGCCCGGCTGCCCGGTCACGGCAGGTCTCCCCCACCGACGCCGTCCAGATGCACGCGCAGCACCGGCACCCTCACGCCGTCCGGCCCGACTGCCTCGGCCAGCCAGGGCGAGACCGGCCGCAGCCGGCGGTGGGTGGCGAACAGTTCCTCGACGTCGGTGGCGCACGCCAACTCCTCGAGGCAGACCAGCGTCGGCGGCAGCATCGGCAACATTCCTTCGGCGTGCTGACGCACCGCCTCCGCGGCGTCCAGCCACGCCGCCTGCTCACCCTCGCCGCCGAGATCGCGCGGCTCCTGACCGGGCGGCACCCGAGCCAGGTAGAACCGGGTGTCGAACCGCCGGGGCTCGAAGGCCGGGGTCACCCAATGCGCCCACGGGTGCAGCAGATCCGCCGACAACCGCGCCCGGGCCGCCCGCAGGACCCCAGCCAGATCGAGCCGACCGCCGATCAGATCCTGCCGCCAGGCCTCCAGCCGTCCGGGGTCGGCCAGGGGTGACCCGCTCTGCTCCCGATCGGGGACGGCGAGCAGCACTCCGCACTCCTCGAACGTCTCCCGCACGGCCGCGACCACCGTGGCAAGCAGCTCGGGCCGGCTGGACTGCCCCAGGGCGTCGTCCGCCGGCTCGACCGCACCGCCGGGGAAGGCGAGCATGCCCGGGGCGAAGGCCATCGTGCGCCTGCGACGAAGGGTGAACACCTGGATGCCGTCAGCGACGAGTAGGACGGTTGCCGAGCTCCGCGCCGGAACCTCGGCCGGCGCGCCCGCGGATCGGATGCCTGCTCCTGCCGGCGCACTGAGCCCGTTCGACCGCACCGGCACCGGGAAGTCGCGCCACATAGGATCATGTTGGCCTACACCGGGTACCCGGCGACAGACCCTTGGTGACTGTTCGGCTCGCGAAAAGCCCACTTCGCCGAGCACGCTCGGAGTTTCCTGAACGAAGCGTTAGAGTTTCACTGACAGCCGGCCATGCCACGCAGAAGATGATCACGGGATACGCGCGACGCAGACCTTCGGCACCCTCGGCCGAGTGAACTGCGGTGCCGTAGGGGGAATGTCGACCAGTGAATGCACACCTGACCACACAGCACTACACGCTGCAGCAGTTGGCCTCCGCAGCGGGAATGACCGTGCGCAATGTGCGCTCCTATCAGACCCGGGGGTTGATCCCACCGCCAGCGCGATCCGGGCGGCAGTCGGTCTACAGCAGCGACCACCTGGCCCGGCTGACCGAGATCCGTGAGGCCCGCTCCCGCGGGGCGACCCTGGGCCTGATCGGCACCCGGCTCTCCGAGAGCGGCTCCCTGGACGCCGACGGCCTCGATCGCACTTGGCTGCCGTTGCGCACGTCACGGTCCGGCAACAGCCGTAGCGAGCGGACGCGCGGAGGGCGGGCAGCCTCGCTCGACGGTCTGCTCGCTCAGGCCGAGGCCCCTCGCTCCCTGGTCGACTCGGCGGTGGACGAGCTGGTCGAGGCCGGCGTGCTGCGTCGCAACGGGCAACGTGTGGTGGCCGAGCGATCCCTGGCCACCGGTGTCGGCAGGCTGACCAAGCACGGGTTGCCGGTGGAGCGCGCCCTGGAGGTGGCTGTCGCGGCCGCGGTAGCAGGGCGGGCGATCGGCGCCGCCGTCGAGGCGGCGCTGAGCGACATCGGTGATCACACCCGGGCCCGCGCGGAGCTCCTGGACATGATCTCGGGCGTTCTAGACATCGTTGTCACGCTGGGCCCCGCAGCGACCGAGGCCGCCTCGAGCACCCGGACGGCGGGCGACCGGCGGCCCGGCTAGCCCTTCAGGCGGGCGACGACCTCGACCTCGACCGGCGAGTCCATCGGCAGCACCGAGACGCCCACTGCGCTGCGGGCATGCACACCCGCGTCGCCGAACACCTCACCGAGCAGCCCGCTGGCACCGTTGATCACCGCTGGCTGACCGGTGAACGCCGGGTCGCTGGCCACGAAGCCGACCACCTTGACGATCTGCTCCACCCGATCCAGATCGCCGACCACCGAGGCGATGGCCGCCAAGGCGTTCAGGGCGCTGATCCGGGCCAATGCGGCGGCCTCGTCGGGGGCGACCAGGCCCGGGCCGACACCCACCTTGCCGGTCTGCGGCAGCACACCGTCCACCAACGGGAGCTGCCCGGCGGTCCATACGTGGTCGCCGTCCAGCAGGGCCGGCACGTAAGCGGCCAGCGGCGTAGCGACGGCAGGGAGGGTCAGGCCGAGTTCGGCCAAGCGGTCCTCGATCCGGCTCATCCCGCCACCGTACGGCACCGACGAACTAGGCTCGGCATCGTGTCCCCCACCCCCTCCGCCTCGTCGTCGCCGCCTGCGAGACCGGCGTGGGAGGGCGTCCGGCTGCATGTGGTGACCGGCAAGGGCGGTACCGGCAAGACGACGGTGGCGGCAGCGCTCGCCCTGGCCCTGGCCCGCGGCGGGCGACGCACCCTGCTCTGCGAGGTGGAGGGCCGCCAGGGCATCGCCCAGCTGTTCGACGTCCCCCAGCTGTCCTATGCGGAGCACCGGATCGCGCTTGCGCCCAGCGGTGGGGAGATGTGGGCGCAGGCGATCGAGCCCAAGGCCGCGCTGATGGAATACCTCGAGCTCTTCTATCACCTGGGCCGAGCCGGGAAGGTACTGGAGAAGCTGGGCGCGGTCGACTTCGCGACCACTGTCGCGCCCGGACTGCGCGACGTCCTGCTCACCGGCAAGGTCTACGAGGCCACCCGCCGCCGCGACCCCTCCGGACCGCACTACGACGCCGTCGTCCTGGACGCCCCGCCGACCGGGCGGATCGGGCACTTCCTGAACGTCAACGAGGAGGTCGCCGACCTGGCCAAGGTCGGCCCGATCCGCAACCAGGCCGGATCGATCATGACCCTGCTCCGCTCCGCACAGACCGCGGTGCACCTGGTCACCGTGCTCGAGGAGATGCCGGTCCAGGAGACGCAGGACACCGTCGCCGAGCTGCGCCGGATCGGCCTACCGGTCGGTGGCGTGGTGGTGAACATGGTCCGCGAGGAACTGCTGCCTGAACGTGCGCTGTCCGCGGCCATCCGGGGGCGGATCCCGAAGGCCATGGTGCTGGCCGGCCTGCAGGCCGCCGGTCTGGGCGGACGACGCCGGGCGACGGGCGGAGGCGGTTCGGCCGTGGCCTCGGCCCGTCTGGAGCAGTACGCCCGGGCCCTGGTCATCGAAGGTCTCGAGCACGCCGAACGGGTGGCCCTGGAGCGGCAGCAGCGGGCTGAGCTGGACGCACTGGACCGGCCGCTGTACGAGCTGCCTGCGCTGGCCGGCGGCATCGACCTGGGTGCCTTGTACGAGCTGGCCGAGCTGCTCACCGAGCAGGGCATGGCATGACGCATCTGGACGTCGACGCCCTGCTCCACGACCCGGCAACGCGGGTCCTGGTGTGCTGCGGCTCGGGCGGCGTGGGCAAGACCACCACCTCGGCGGCGCTGGCCCTGCGGGCGGCCGAACGCGGACGCCGCGTGGTCGTGCTGACCATCGATCCGGCGCGCCGGCTGGCCCAGTCGATGGGTCTGATCGAGCTGGACAACACCCCGCGCCCCGTGGCCGGCATCGACACCTCGGCCGGCGGCAGCCTGGACGCGATGATGCTGGACATGAAGCGGACCTTCGACGAGGTGATCACCGCACACGCCTCGCCGGAGAAGGCCCGGCAGATCTTCGAGAACCCCTTCTACCAGGCCATGTCCAGCTCCTTCGCGGGCACCCAGGAGTACATGGCGATGGAGAAGCTGGGCCAGCTGCGGGCCCGGGCCGAGGCGTGGGACCTGATCGTGGTGGACACCCCGCCTAGCCGATCGGCACTGGACTTCCTCGACGCCCCGCAACGGCTCGGGTCCTTCCTCGACGGGCGCCTGATCCGGCTGCTGTCGGCCCCGGCCAAGGTCGGCGGCCGCGCCTACCTGAAGGTGGTCTCGGCGGCGGTGGGCAGCGCCACCGGCGTGCTGACCAAGCTTCTCGGTGCACAGATCCTCCGTGACGTGCAGACCTTCGTCGCCGCGCTGGACACGGTCTTCGGGTCGTTCCGCGAGCGGGCCGAGCGCACCTACCGGTTGCTGCAGCAGCCGGGAACGGCGTTCGTCGTCGTCGCCGCGCCCGAGCCCGACGCCCTGCGCGAGGCGTCCTACTTCGTGGAACGCCTTGGCGCAGAACGGATGCCGCTGGCCGGCCTAGTACTCAACCGGGTCCAGCCGCGTCGGGCGGAGGACCTCACCGCCGACCGGGCGGCGGCGGCCGCCGAGGAGCTGGACGACGCGGGCGAGCACCCGCTGACCGCCGCCCTGCTGCGGTTGCACGCCGACCGGATGCGGCGCTGGCAGCGCGAGCGAGGGCTGGCCGCACGGTTCACCGGGGCCCACCCGGACGTGGCGATCGCCGAGGTGATCGCCCTGGCCGGGGATGTGCACGATCTCGAGGGCCTGCGCGAAGTGGGTGCCTCCCTGGCGAGGCCCTGACCGACCGACGTCCGCCGGCTAACGGCGACCGCCCCGAGGACACTCCCTCGGGGCGGCGCGTGAATCGTGAAGACGCGGGGTCAGACGGCCTCGAGCGCGTCGTCCATGGCTGTGATGGTGAGCACTCGCTCGTGCTCGGCCCGTGCGGTCTCGAGCAGGCGACGCCACGACGCGACATTCGGACGGCGGCGCAGGAGGGCGCGGCGCTCACGCTCGGTCATGCCACCCCAGACGCCGAACTCGATCCGGTTGTCGAGGGCATCGGCCAGGCATTCGGTGCGCACAGAGCAGGCCATGCACACTGCCTTCGCGCGGTTCTGGGCCGCCCCTTGGACGAAGAGGGTGTCGGGATCCGCCGTCCGGCAGGCTCCCCGTGCGGCCCAGTCGTTCGTGCCGTTCATTCTGTTCCTCCCGTGTGGTCCCCCCGAGCGGCACACCGCCGAGCGCCGCCCTGTCACCAAGACCGTATGTCACACCCTGTGCTCAGCATACGGGCCAGATGGATGATACTCCGTGCACCTCAGGCCACAACGACTACTTTGTGTGACCGTCGATTACAGCTTCCCGTGGTGCCCGTGCATACGGCCCATCGCGCGGGCTGCGCGCTGCGTTACACCACGGCACACCTTAGCGCCGGCGCGACCCGCCGATGTCCAGCCAAGAGGCCTACGGCGCCGTACGCTCTGTACCGCGGAACCAGCCCTCGAGGAGCCTTCTTCATGCGCAAGCCCCAGCTCTCCCGCACCGCGCTCGCCGGCACGCGCATCCCCGCGCTCCTGGCCGCGTTCCTCGCCGTGAGCATGGTCTCCGGGGTGCTGGTGGCTGGACTGTTCCTGCCCGCCGTCGGCGCCGCGGGCGCCCTCACCAAGGACGGGCTCAACCTCTTCAACACCATGCCGGACAAGCTCGACGACATGCCGCCGTCCGAGGGTTCGACCATGTACGCCAGCGACGGCAAGACGGTGATCGCCAGGTTCTACGAGGAGAACCGGGTGGTCACCCCGCTGAGCCGGATCGCCCCGGTAATGCGCCAGGCCATCGTGGCGATCGAGGACTCGCGGTTCTACCTGCACGGCGGAGTGGACCCCAAGGGCCTGGTGCGGGCGTTCGTCAACAACGAGCTGAACGACGGGGCACAGATCCAGGGTGCCTCGACGCTGACCCAGCAGGTGGTCAAGAACTACCAGTTGGAGAGCGCCGTGGTAGCCGGCGACAAGGAGGCCGCCGCGGCCGCCGTCGAGAAGACCAACGTGCGCAAGATCAAAGAGATCCGGATGGCGATCCAGTTGGAGCAGACCCTGCCCAAGGACGCCATCCTGGAGCGGTACCTGAACATCGCCGCCTTCGGACAGAACAACTACGGCGTCGAGGCCGCCTCGCAGTACTTCTTCCGGACGACAGCGGCCAAGCTCACCCTGCCCCAGGCGGCGCTGATGGCCGGCGTGGTGCAGACGCCCGAGGCCTACAACCCGTTCAACCACCCCAAGGCCTCCAAGGACCGCCGCGACGTCGTGCTGAAGCGGATGCTCGACCTGGGGATGATCACCGCGGCACAGCACGCGGCGGCCGTCGCCACGGCGCTGCCGACCAAGCCGCAGCCGGCGAAGTCCGGGTGCATCACGGCCCGCAACTATGCCTACTTCTGCGACTACACGTTGAAGGTGCTGATCACCGACCCGCGGTACGCAGCCCTGGGCAAGGACGAGAAGACGCGCCTGAACTCCATCCGGCGCGGCGGCTACAAGATCGTCACCACGCTGGACGCGAAGCTGCAGAACGGGGCCACCCAGGCCCTGATGAAGAAGATCCCCCCGGCCGACGCCAGCAAGGTGGCCACCGCGGCGGTGACCGTCGAGCCGGGCACGGGCCGCGTGCTGGCCATCGCGCAGAACACCTACTACAACCCCGCTGTCGGGCCGGGTCAGACTGAGCTGAACTACGGGGTGGACGAGGTCTACGGCGGGGCGGCCGGCTTCCAGGTCGGCTCGACGTTCAAGCCGTTCGTGCTCACGGAGTGGCTCACCCGCAACAAGGGCCTCTACACGAACGTCACCGGCGACCAGTCCACCTGGCGCGGCTCCGACTTCACGGCGTGCGGCGCGCCGCTCACCCAGGGCACGTTCAAGGTCAGCAACTCCGAGGGCAGCGGCCCGTCGTCGATCACCGCCATGCAGGCCACCTTCGACTCGGTGAACCTGGCCTACATGGACATCGCGAGCCGCCTCGACTTCTGCAACATCGCCAAGACGGCCGAGGCGATGGGCGTGCACCTCGCCTCGACCCGGGGCGCGGATCCCACCTGCTTCACCGGCGGCAAGGTGTCCCTGACCAAGATGCCCACCGAGTGCCCCTCGATGGTGCTCGGCTCGATGCAGATCTCACCGATGACGATGGCCAACGCCTACGCCACGCTCGCGGCCGAGGGCACCTACTGCCCGCCGACCGCGGTGGTCTCGATCACCGACCGGGCGCAGAAGAAAGCCACCATCGGCGCGACGAAGTGCGTCAAGGAAGCGATCTCCCCGGACGTCGCGCGGGGCGTGGTCTTCGCCGGCAAGCGGGTCTTCACCGAGGGCACCGCCATCGGCCAGGGCCTGAAGTGGCCGGCCGGGGGCAAGACCGGCACCACCGACAACTCGGTGCGCACCTGGTTCGTGGGCTACACCAAGCAGCGCACCACCGCGGTGGTCGTGGCCGACCCCCAGGACTACAACGGCCGGTACCCAGGCGGTCGCAGCCTCAATCACCGCAAGATCGGCGACAGGTTCTACGGGTCGGTGTACGGCGCCACCATCGCTGCGCCGCTGTGGCGCAGCATCATGAACATCGCCATGGACGGGCTGGAGCGCCAGGACTGGCAGAACCCGCCCAGCAAGATGCTGGAGGGCAGCGGCATCCGGGTGGCCGACGTCACCGGGCGGTCGATCGGCGAGGCGACCGGGATCCTGCAGGCCCAGGGCTTCAAGGTGCGGGTGGGCAGGTCGGTGGCGGCGCCGTTCGGGGGCGACCGGGTGGCCAAGACGTCGCCGCCAGGCGGTGGACGGGCCGAGAAGGGAAGCACCATCACCCTCTACCCCGGTGACGGCAGCCAGCAGCCGGAACCTTTGCCGGTGGAGCCGGGCCAGCCTGGAGAGCCGGCGAACGCGAACAACGGCCGGGGCAACAACAACGGCGGGAACAACGGCGGCGGAGGCCGCTTCTAGTCAGCCGGCGTTATGGTCAGCCGGCGCCAAGGCGACGCTTGACCTCGGCGGCCACCCGGCCGCCGTCAGCACGCCCTGCCACCTGGGGTTGCACGATCTTCATCACTCGGCCCATGGCGGCCATGCCGCTGGCTCCCGACGCCGTGACCTCGGCGACTGCCGCCTCGACGAGGACCGCCAGGTCCTCGTCCGGCAGCTGCTGCGGCAGGTAGGTCTCCAGCACGGCCAGCTCGGCCAGCTCGCGATCGGCCTTCTCCTGCCGTCCGGCGTCGGCGAAAGCGGTAGCGGCCTCGCGGCGCTTCTTGGCCTCCCTGCCCAGCACCTGCAGCACCTCCTCGTCGGACAGGGTGCGCGCCACGGTCCCGGCCACTTCGGCCGAGCGGACGGCGGTGAGCGCCATCCGCAACGTCGCCGCCAGCAGTTCGTCGCGCGAGCGGATCGCCCCGGTGAGGTCCGACTGCATGCGGTCCTTCAGTTCAGCCATGCGCAGCACGATGTCACACCGCCCGGTCGTGGCCGACGAGCCTGGCTGAGAGAATGCTCCGATGCGCTCTCCTGGACTGCCGCTGGCCGCCGCCATCCCTCTGGCGACCGTTGCCGCGGGGGCGGCCGGGGTGGGTTACGCCTGGCTCGAGGCCCGAAACTTCGCGCTCCGCCGGTTCACGCTGCCGGCGCTGGCTCCCGGCGCCGCCCCGTTGCGAGTGCTGCACCTGTCCGACCTGCACATGCTTCCGCGGCAGCACCGCAAGCGGGCCTGGGTGGGGCGGCTGGGCGAGCTGGAGCCCGACCTGGTGGTCTCCACCGGTGATTCCCTGTCCGGCCCCGACGCCGTCGAGGCCGCCCTCGAGGCGCACGGGGCGCTGCTCGATCGGCCTGGCGTCTTCGTGATGGGCTCGAATGACTATTACGCGCCGCGGGCGAAGAACCCCGCGCGCTACCTGTTGCAGTACGGAGGCACGCGGCGGATCCATGGCGATCCGCTGCCGACCGACGACCTGATCAAGGGGTTCCTCGACGCCGGCTGGACCGACCTCAACAACCGGCGGGCCACCCTCGACGTCGCCGGCTCCCGGCTCGAGTTCATCGGCGTGGACGACCCGCACATCAAGCGCGACCGGTACGACCGGGTGGCCGGCGCGGCGGATCCGACGGCCACGCTGACCCTGGGCGTCACCCACGCCCCCTACCGCCGGGTACTCGACGCGATGGCGGCGGACGGCGCCGGGCTGGTCCTCGCCGGGCATACGCACGGCGGCCAGCTCTGCCTGCCCGTGTTCGGGGCGCTGGTGACCAACTGCGACCTGCCCCGCCGCCAGGCCAAGGGCGTCTCCCGCTGGCCCGCCCCCGGGGCCTCAGCGGCCGACCCGGCCTGGCTGCACGTCTCGGCCGGGCTCGGCACCCCGCCCTACGCCGCCCTCCGCTTCGCCTGCCGCCCCGAGGCCACCCTGCTCACCCTCACCCCCCGCACCCCATGACCGCCCCCGCCTCGGCCCGCCCGATTCTGTGCGGTCGAACCGGGGATAGATCCCGCGTTGGACCGCACACAATCCTGCGGACTCGCGGCCAGATGCTGACATCGCGGACTGCGCGGGGAACCGGTTTCGTGCTGGCGGGGCGGCTCGGCTATCCTTGCGGGGCTGGACCGGGGTGTGGCGCAGCTTGGTAGCGCGCTTCGTTCGGGACGAAGAGGCCGTGGGTTCAAATCCCGCCACCCCGACCCGTTTACGCAGGTCAGGGCCCTGTTCTCGCCAGTCGTGAACAGGGCCCTCGATCGTTTGTCCGCACCTCGCCCGCAGAGCTTGCCGTCAGCGGGCGGACGGGGTCGGTTGGCCAACCAGTTGGGTGCAGGTTGGAGCCGTCGTCACCCTGGTTGGCCACGAAGATGGGGCAGCGGGGCATGGACGCAGCGTCATCGACGGCGCCTCTGAGCGTCACCGCGACGGTCTGTCGATGCCAATCGACGACGGGGCGGGCCCGGATCGGACCACCCCTCGACAATGCCACGACAGGGCCCCGACAACCCCCCAGCACGCTCGCGCGCGTCTCACCGAGCAACTGGGCGCATCGCCCCTGCTGGGAGGCCTGACGCCACCCAACTGGGCAGGCCTGGGCTACTCCGACATGCCCCTGTGGGGGCCTCCTTCGCCCTCGGTGGCCATAGCTGACGGCCGGAGCGACGCCCGTTCGGCGCGCTGCTTGACCCCTCGAAGCATGTCCCTCGACATGATGAAGTCGGCGGGAACGATCCCCAGCCACCCCCCGAGGGTCAACCACCATGGGTCTGTCGTCCATCTCGACCGGAAGTGGAAGCGGGTGCGGCGTCCTTCGTCGAGTGGGGTGAGGACGAAGGCCCACGACCAGTCGAGTGTTGCGTGCGTACGCCAGCTCATGGGCAGGTGACTGCTGGAGTGCAGCACCAGCGCCCGGTCGCGCTCGATCCCCTCGACGGTGAGGCCGCACTCGGTCTCCGGCGGGCCGTCAGGGATGAACGTGCCGATGTCGATGTCCTGGAGTTCCGGCACGATCCGGTCTGCGCTCGGTCCGTTGGCAGGGAACAGCAGCCGGTCGACCCACCTTGCCGTGTACCAGCCTCCCCGCCCCCAACCCATCTGCACCAGCCACGGCCACACGGCAGCCGGAGGGGCATCGATCGTGACGGCATGATCGGTCACCACCTGGGGATCGCTGACGATGTGATCCCCCGGCAGCGTCCTGCTTCGCTCCGCCTTGGTGGACCCGTGGGTCCGACCGAGATGGATCAGGCCGGCCTCGCCGAGCGTGACTGCACCAAGCGCGCCAGCAGCCCAACGGTGTTTCGTGGACATCATGCCCTCCGTTCCATGTCATTTCAGGCTCTGATCGAGGAACTCGATGACACGCTGCTGCCACTGCAGTGGCCGCGTGTCGTACCCGCCGGTGTGGTCGGCTGCGTCGACGTTCCACACCGTGACTCGTCGGTCGCGCCGGACTGGATGAACGCGGCCGCGCGACCTTCGTCACTCACCTTCCCGGCGGTGATCAAGAGGAACTGCGTGCTCGATGCGGTGGCCACCGCCGATCGAAGGGAGATGGGTGGGGAGGTGTCGGTGAGGAAGTCGGTAACGCCGTCCTGGATGTGCTCCAGCCTTTCCTGAAGCCAGCCACGCCAGCCGTAGGCATCGGAGAGCCACGCCTTGTCTGCTGCCGTGCGCCCCGTCGCCCCCTCGGCCACGACGGCATGGATCCGCGGATCGGTGGCGGCGGCGCCGATGGCCTCCTCGCCTCCCATAGAGAAGCCGACGACTCCAATCCGTCCGGGGTCGATCTCTGTACGTGATGCCAGGAACTCGGTGCCGGCGGCGATGTCGAGATCGCCGTACCAGCCGAAGTCCATCGCCGTGCCGTGACTGTCGCCGTGACCACGAGCGTCGATCAGCACCACCGCGTACCCACTGGCGGCGAGCACTGCCGTCTGGTCGAGGACGTCGGATCGGGTCGAACCAGCGCCGTGCATCACGACTACCCCGGCGCCATTGGTGCCGTGCAGATACCAGGCGGCGAGCTCCACGCCATCGTTCGTGGTCAGCGCGACCGGCTCGTACCCGAGCCCCAGTGCCGCCGGCGTCGAACGCACGTGGGTGCTTGGGAGATCCGTCGCGGCGACGGCCGGCGCGACGATCCACACAACGACGGCGACCGCGAGCACCGTCGCCGCGCCCCCTGCCGGCTTGCCCAGATGGCGCCGGTCCCGCAGCATCGTTCGAGCGCCCACCACGACGACGGCAATCCCGCCGACCATGGCGACGACTGACGCCACCGACTTGATCGTCAGACCGGCCTTGACCAGATGTGGAACCAGGCCCACCCCGTCGGCGACAACGATCGAGCCGACGGTGACGAGGAGGATCCCTCGCAGGGTGGAGTGCAGCCGGACCCGGTGCGACGCGGCCACGAAGTAGGCGCCGACGCACAGGTACGCGGGTTGGAACAGCGAGAACGCACGCAGCACGAAGACTTGGACGACGATCCACGCGATGAGTCCCAGCCCGACAATGAGTGCGGTGTCGCCGGGGCGGTCGCCACGAGGTCAGCCCAGGGCAAGGCAGAACTCGTTGCCGTCGGGATCCGCCAGCTCGACGACGCCCTCGTCGATGCCACCGAGCCGGGTCGCCCCTGCAGCGACGAGTCGATCGGCCTCGGCCTCCAGGTCGCCGTCGGCCAGGGCGAGGTCGAACCGCTGGCGGTTCCTCCCGTGCTTGGACGCCACCGGCGGGCCACCCCACGCGACCTTGGTGCCGCCGTGCGGGGATTGCACCGCGGTCTCCTGGCCCTCATCCCACACCAGGGTCCACCCCAGCGCCTCCGCCCAGAAGAGCCCGACCTCCCGGGTGCCGTCGCAGGCGAGCTCGCCGAGGAGTCCACAGCCGGCCAGGAAGGAGCTGTCGGGCTCGATCACGCAGAACTCGTTGCCCTCGGGATCGGCCAACACGACATGCTCCTCGTCCGGGAGTTGGCCGACATCGAGGTGGTTGGCGCCCAGTTCGAGCGCCGTCGCGACCGTGTGCTGCTGGTCAGCACGGCTGCTACTGGTCAGGTGAAGGTGCACCCGGTTCGGGCCGACCTTCTCCGTGCGGCTCGGGGCGAACCGCAGGCCGACTTGGGTGTCAGACCCGGGAAGCAGCACACCGCGGGCATCGTCGATGATCCCCCGTCCCAGAACATCGCCCCAGAACGCCGCCAGGCGAGCCGGGTCGCGCGCGTCGAAGGTCACGGCCAGCAGTCGAGAGGACATCTTCAGCACGCTATCGGCGGGCCGTCTCACACGTCGACCACCGCCGGCAGCGGCTCACCACCCGTGGACGTCTGCTGGCATGGTGGGACTCGTGCACGACGCCGAGTTCATCCTGTACGTCGCCGACCAGGGCCGGGCCCGGACGTTCTATCAGCGCGTCCTGAACACCAGCCCCGTCCTCGACGTCCGCGGCATGACCGAGTTCGACCTGGGTAACGCGACGCTCGGGTTGATGCCGGCCACCGACATGCAGGGACTGCTCGCCGGACGGATCGAGGCCGGCCGGGGGCAGCGATGCGAGCTCTACCTTCGTCGCCCCGATGCCACCCAGGCATGGGAACGCGCCGTCGTCGCTGGAGCGACGCCACTCGACCCTATCAAGGAGCGCCCGTGGGTGAACACGTCGGCTACGTCCTCGACCCACTGCCGTCGCGTCCTGACCACCGGGCGCGCCTGGGGTGAGCTGTGGCACCTGGACGGCGTGGAACGACAGCAGCGCAACGTCCTGCTGCGGGCGCGAGACACGAACGACTACTCGTTCACGGAGTGGATCTACGGGCCGACCGCTCTCACCCCCGAGGATGAGCCACCCCTGTACACGAAGATCCCCCTCGACTCGGCGACGGCGGTCGCAGAGCCCGCCTGAGGGCGGACGCAACCTCCCACGCGGAGCAGCCGTCGGCACGGGACCCAGGGTCCTCCGGAGACGAGAGACACCTGGTAGCTTCTGAGACAGCTGGCTGGTGGCAGGGGCCTCCCGCTGGCAACGGTGACGGCCGGTTCGCCGGACCGCCCCGGCAATGGCGCCGACTCCCTCCCGAGTCCATCCAGCCGTGGCTCCTCCGCCCGTGGGCGAGCGCCGGAGCACTGATGTAGGGGTGTCCCATGTCTGACGTTCACGCGTCCAGTGCGATCATTCTGCGATTGGCCATGTCGGGGCTGCCGCTTCCCCCGAACGCCACCGCCGAGGAGCCGTTCCGTCTGGTCTCCCCCGTCCTGGCCCGCAACCGCGAACTGAGCCGACGCCTTGCCGACCGCCCGTGTGCGGCGGACCGGCGCATCCAGGCGTTCCTCGATTCCTACCTCGCGGACAGCCCCGTGCAGCCGCAGCTGCCCCGGCGCACCCTGGTGCTCGACGAGCCGGGCCTCGCCCGGGAACTCTCGCTGCCCCGCGACTCCGACGCGTTCTCCTCGGACCTGATCTCCAGCTACCGCCTCGCCAACGGAGTCCTGCACAACCCGGCCAACGACCGGCGCACGACCGCCGGGGTGTTCCACATCGCCGAGGGCGGACTGCCGATCCAGGACGACAAGGTGGCCGTGCCGAAGGATGTCTTCGCCCGCCTGCTCGCATCGGCGCTGCAGCCGTCGGCCGACGAGCTGGTGCTGCCCTGGACGGCGACCTCGCCCGAGCCGGCCCGGACCTGGGTGTCGCTCCTGCTGCGTCCGCTGGTCGTGCCCGCCACGGCGTCGGTGCCCGTGGCCCGGTCGATGGAGACGCGCTTCATCGTGCCCGGCGGCCTCGTGGCCAACCTCGACTTCGTCGAGGGCATCTTCGGCAATGCGGGCGACCCCTACCTGCCCGAGAACGACGCCTCGCTGACCCCGGTCACCTGGACCGGCCACACCGGCTGCGTCATCCTCGCGCCGCACCTGACCTCGCTGACCAAGCAGGAGCTGGGCCTGCCGCACCTCGACCAGGCCACCGACCGCCAGAAGCGGGACGGCATGTGCTGGACGACGCCCGAGGAGCGCTACAACCGCGGCCAGGCGTTCAAGGTCTGTGCGCGCGACGCCCGCGGCGTCGTCGTCACGGTCATCGCGGACAACTACTTCGGGTACTGCAAGAAGGAGGTGAAGGCGCAGATCAGCTACGCCGCGAACCTGTTCGGCATCTCCGAGGAGGAGCACTCCGGCGGGGCGATCTGCTACCCCGCCTACAACCTGGGCCAGGAGTACACCGACACCTTCACCCCGGCTGAGTACTCGATCAACGAGGTGGTCACGAGCAACCCCGGTCGGTTCGCGCTCCAGACCGAGGGCCATGCGGTCGACACCCAGCTGGCCGAGCTCACCCTGGTCCCGGTGGGCAGTTCCTTCAGCCTGCCCGGTCGCAGCGTGACCTGGACCGGGCGCCGGGGCGAGAAGTTCGCCATCCCGTTGCGGGCCAACCACGTCTACATGACCCCCAACGGCTACCGGGTGCTCGCCAAACCCCGCGAGGCCGACCGGACGCAGTGGCACCTGCTCGGCATCTCACCGGTCTCGACCCAGTGCCACAAGCCGGCCACGGTCTCCGGCGGGGGCAAGAGCGAGATCAGCAAGTCCCTGCTGGACGCGTTCGTCTTCGGCCACGCCGCGACCCAGGACTTCGACACCGACATCGAGGCGGTGGCCGAGCTGATCGCCACCGACTTCGCCGAGCGCTACCGCGACCCGTCGTGGAACCGTGACCACCGCACGATCCTGTCCCCCGAGCGCAGCCTGGGCAGCGTGGTCAAGCTGCTCACCCCGAGCCCGGACTTCTCCGACGCGCACAACGCGCGCCTGCGCGCCATCCCGCCGCACGTGAAGGAACTGCTCTTCCTGATCAAGAAGTACTACCGGCCCGAGTGGGGCCAGGACTGGCGGCGGCACTTCTCGGTCAGCAACATCAACGGGCGGCCCGGCAACCGGGTGAGGATCGACGGCGAGCTGATCATCGTCAACATGCTCCGAATGGGCTTCCAGCAGGACGGCTCCTGGCGGTTGTTCACGTTGCGCCCCGACTTCAGCCCGGCCGTCAAGGTGCAGACCGAGGACGACATCACGGCCAGCGTCGTGCTTCCGACGGACGAGCCGCCGCCGGACTTCGGCCACCGGCGCGGTCTGCTGCATGCCCGGCGCGAGACAGCCGGCCAGGAGGCCCTGTCCCGCAAGTACGTCGCCAACTGCGAGCAGTTGTTGTTCCAGCGACCGGACGACGCGATCCACCGCGGCTACGACAAGCAGGCCGAGCGGGACATCGCCACTCCCGGTACGTTCCTGTCGAACTTCGCCCCGCTCAGCCGGTCCGATGCGGCGGCGCTGGTGCAGGACGCCGTCTCGTTCAGCCGGTTCACCGAGCCGATGAAGGACCTGCTGACCCGCTTCGCCGCGGGCGAAGGGTCACCGGAGTACGTCGCGAGCTCCTCCGAGCCGCGCCTGGTGGGCGGGCGCCCGAGCAAGAACCCCCGCTACCTGCAGGTGCGCCCCGACCGGGCCAACCCCGTGGCCACCCAGCTCGCGGACATCGCCAGTCACCTGCTGCACCACAGGCCGCTGACCGAGTTCGCGCCACTGCCGGTCGACGTGGTGGCCGCCGGACGGCGCAACAACGCGCCCGAGGCGGACGCACCCGCCCTCTGCTCCTACAACCCGTTGCATTACATGGAGTTGCCCGAACTCTTCATGGAGTTCATTAGCTCGATGACCGGCAAGTCGCCGTCCACCACCGGCGCCGGCTCCGAGGGGGCGCTGACCAAGGGCCCCTTCAACATGCTGCCCTCGATCATCGACCTGAACGCCTCCTTCCTCAGCTACGCCCTGACCGGGTACGACGGCTGGATCTCCAGCGCGGGCTTCATCGGGCCCAGGGTCCGGGTCGACCACGACGTCAGCCTGCTCGTGCCCGAACTGTTCAGCCGCATGTCACCGCGCGAGCGGGACGCGTCGTGGCTCAGGGAGAACGGCTACCTCGACACCGTGCCCGACCTCGAGCGTGACGGGCGCACCGTCGAGGCCGGCCGCCTCGGCCACCGGATGAACCGGCGATTCGCCACGACCTTCTTCGGGCGCATCTTCCTGCACCCGGACACGGTGTTCACCGACGAGATGCTGGCCCCGGAACTGCAGGACGCCGACGTTTACGCCGACAGCATCGAGGTCATCGTGGAGACGCATCGACGGGTCGCCCAGTCGTTCATCGACGACGAGACCATCGCCCTCGCCGTGCCGCCGCTGCGGGCCCTGCTGCAGTTCATGGCCACCGGAGCCTCCCAAGAGGGCTGGACCGTCCGCTCACCCGAGCTGCGCTCGCAGTTCACCCGGGACAGCGTGCTGGCCAGCTCGTGGTACGCGCAGAGGCTGGCGGCCAAGCAGCGGTACGACGTGGAGCACTACAAGCGGGCGGCCGAGCGGCTAGAGCTGTTCCAGTCCGGTGAGACCAACGTCGACACCGCGGAACGGTTGCACGTGCATAGCAACCTGAAGCAGATCCAGGCCGAATTGGCCCGGGTGTCCAGGCCCGCCTACCTGGCCGACCTGGTCGGCACCCTGGGCCGCCAGCCCCTGTGACCCGCCACCCCACCCGCGGCGTATGATCTTGGGGATCGTGTCGCGCTGGAGGGGAGTGCGCATGCCCCGAGGGAGGGCGGCCCGGGTCCTGGCTGCCGTGGCCATCGTGGTGCTGGCCGGGGTCGTCGGCGTCTCGCTGTGGGCCTTCCGCTCCCCGCCTGCGCCCGAGGTGATTCGGGGCACGGGCGAGGCCGGCACCCGGGATCCGAACTCCACGGTCTACACCGCGGCCAGCGGGATCCTGTTCGACGTCGACTCGGCGCAGCTCAAACCCGACGCCATCCCCGCACTTCGGGCGATTGCCGCAGACATCGAGGCGTCCGGCGCCACGGGGATCATCCGGGTCGAGGGCTACACGGACGACGTCGGGTCGGAGGACCACAACCACGCCCTGTCCGGGTACCGCGCCACCACGGTGGCCCAGTGGCTCGAGGACGAAGCCGGATTCGACCGCCGTCAGCTCAAAGTGATCGCCTACGGGGAGCTGTCTCCGGCCCAGCCGAACGACTCCGACGCCCACCGCCAGGCCAACCGACGGGTGGTCATCGCCGTCGTGAAGGCCTCCGGCCCCCCGCCGTCCGCACCTGCACCCTCAGCAGCGGCCGCCCGAGCCCTCGACGATGGAGATCACGTTGAAGGGAAAAGGCTGCTATGACAACCACTTTCACGCATCGTGATCTCCATCGTCGGTGGAGGTGGCGACGTCGCGGCGGCGCCATCCCGGCGGTAGCCTCCTGGGCGTGAGTGGGACAACGAGGGTCGAGGAGTTCGTTCGCGGGCTGCCCAAGGCTGAGCTGCACGTGCACCTGCAGGGCGCCGCGTCCGTGCCGACCGTGCTCGAACTGGCCCGGCGGCATCCCGACGCCGGCGTGCCCACCGACGAGGCGGCCTTGCGCGCGTTCTACTCGTTCACCGACTTCGCCCACTTCATCGAGGTCTACATCAGCGTGAACCGGTTGGTGCGCACTCCGGACGACGTCCGCGCGCTGGTCACCGGGCTCGGCCGCGACCTGGCCGCGGTCAACGTACGCTACGCCGAGGTCACGGTCACCCCCGACAGCCACCTGCTGATGGGCATCGCTCCGGACGCGGTGGCCGACGCCCTCACCCGCGGCCGGGCCGACGTCCTCGCCGAGCGCGGTATTGAGCTGGCCTGGGTCTTCGACATCCCGGGCGAGCTCGGCCTGGAGTCAGGACTGCGAACGATCGACTGGGTCGAGCACCACCGACCTGAGCACGGCGTCGGGTTCGGGCTGGGCGGTCCGGAGATCGGGGTGGCCCGCCCACAGTTCGCCGACATTTTCCGCAGAGCGCGCGACCTCGGGCTGGCGAGCGTGCCACACGCCGGCGAGACCACCGGGCCGCAGACGGTGCGCGACGCCGTCGAGGTGCTCGACGCCGTCCGCATCGGGCACGGCATCTCGGCCGCCTCCGACCCTGAGGTGATGGCCCTGCTGATCGAGCGCGACGTCGTGCTCGAGGTGTGCCCGACGTCGAACGTCTGCACCCGGGCGGTGTCCTCCCTCGAGGAGCACCCGTTCCCCGCACTGCGGGAGGCCGGCGTCAGGGTGACTCTGAACACTGACGACCCCGGCATGTTCGACACCGATCTGAATCGCGAGTACCTCGCCGCCCACCAGGTGTTCGGCCTGGACGTGCCGGCGCTCGCAGAGGTGGCGCGCGAGGCTGCGCGGGGCTCCTTCGCAGGCGAGGCGACCCGTCGCCGACTGCTCGCCGAGATAGACGCGTTCGAGCACGCCATGACCGAGGCACCCCGGCAAGCACCCAGCGCAGACCTTGGGTTGCTCTAACGCTGTCTTATCACCGACCTCGTTACCGTTCTGAGACCGAATGGAAGAGGGGTACCGGTTCATGGCGGGTCGGCGGGTCGCTCAGACCCCGCGCGAGCAGCGACGACGCACCTCCTCGGCGCACGCGGCTCCCAGGCCCCGCCGCGAACGTGGGGTGCGCATCGCCCTGGTGCTGGCGCTGGCCCCTGCCGCGGCGATCGGGGTCGGCGTCACCAAGCTTGCCGAGCAACCGGACGCCGTCACGGCCCTGGCCGCTGTCGGTGCCGGGTCGGCCCCGCCGATGCCGGCGCGCGCGCTGTATCCCGACACCACGGCGTCCGGCCCGGCCCTGACCACAGCCACTCCGTCGCCGAGCCGGCGAGCGACGGCGGCGAAGGCCACGCCGACCCGAGGCCGGACCACGACGACAGCACCGAAACCCAGGGCCGTCGGCCTCACCGCGCCCGCCCAGCAGCTGAGCGACCTGCGCTACGTCACCCGATCGGTCTCCGCTGCCCAGACCCTCGACCTCTACCTGCCCAAGCGCGCCGGCAGGCCGGTTCCGCTGGTGATCGACATCCACGGCGGCGCGTTCGTCGAAGGGGGGAAGAGCGAGGACCGCGCCCGGATCGACGCGCTCGTCGCTCACGGCTATGCGGTGGCCAGCCTGAACTACCGGCTGAGCAAAGAGGCCCCCTTCCCGGCGGGGGTCAAGGACGTCAAGGCGGCCGTGCGCTGGCTACGGGCCTCCTCGGCGCGCTACGGGATCGACCCCGGCGCCTTCGCCGCCTGGGGCGACTCCGCAGGCGGCTACTTCGCCGCCATGCTGGGCACCACCGGCCGCCAGAGGACGACCTTCGACGATCCGACCTTGGGCAGCGCCGGCATCAGCAGCGCCGTCCAGGCCGTGGTCGCCTTCTACGCCCCGACCGACTTCGCCACCATGGACACCCAGGCGGCCGATCCCGGCGGCTGCCCGCAGGGCCCGCAGGTGCACGACGAGGCCGGTTCACCCGAGTCGCGCTGGCTCGGCGCGGCCCTGCCCTCAGTGCCGGCCAAGGTCACGGCGGCCAGCCCGATCACCTATCTGAAGGCCGCACCGGCGCCTCCCCCGTTCTTCCTGGCCCACGGCAAGCTGGACTGCAACGTCCCGCACGGCCAGTCCCTCCAACTGGTGAGGGCGCTGAAGGCCAAGAAGGTGCCGCAGTCGCTGACTCTGGTGGACGAGGCCGGGCACGGCGGCGGGGCGTTCGACCAGCTCCAGAGCCCAGTCATCGCCTTCCTGGACAAGACCTTCCGCCGGTCCTGACCCGCGGATCCGGGGGGCGAGATCACCCGCCCCCCGGATCATCACGAGCGCGTCGTCATCCGATCAGCGGACGGCGAGCGGCCCCGTCGTGGCCTCCGTCCGGACCGACTGGCGAGCCGCCACGCGGCTGCCGTCCTCGAAGAAGCCCGTCCTGGTCACGGCCAGGGTCAGCGTCGCGTGCGCCGCGGCGTCCCCCAGTTCGAAGAGCGCCTTGGTGTTGAGGTTGTTGATCGTGTCGCAGGCCTCGTGGTAGCACGCGTCGTAGGGGGCTCCCGCCGTCCCTCCGTACGTGGCTGCCTGCTCCGCCGTCTTGATCCCCTCAGCGCCGCTGAACAGCCCGCCGGCCGGGATGCCCACCCCGATGAACGGCCCGTAGTCCGAGCGTCCGTCGAACGCCGTCGGCGCCGTGGCCAGGTTCTGGCTCGCGAAGTAGCTGTTGAACACGCCCTCGATCTGGGCCGAACCGGCAGGACCGGCGACCGGGGTGTCGGAGCCGTCACCGTCGTAGACGAAACGCACGTAGTTGGGCGAGGCGACCATGTCGAAGTTGAGGTTCGCGAAGTGCTGGGCGACCTCGTCGTCCGTCAGTTGCCCGATGTAGTTCTCCGAACCGAGCAGACCGAACTCCTCAGCCCCCCAGAACGCGAACCGCACCTTCTGCCGCGGCTTGATCTTGGCCTCGGACATCTCCTCGGCGATCTCGAGAATGGTCGAGCTGCCGCTGCCGTTGTCGTTGATCCCCGGGCCCTTGGCCACCGAGTCCAGATGCGCCCCGACGACGAGGAGCTTGTCCGGGTCGCCGCCCTTGCTGTCCGCGAGGATGTTGACCGTCGTGGCGTTCGGGTTGCTCTCGGTGTCGGCCACCACGTTGACCGTCGTGGCCCCGGCCTGCGCTGCCGCGTACAGGTCGGCGCCGTCGGCGAAGGAGACCCCCACCACCGGCAGGTCGAAGGGCACGCCCAGGGTTCCGTTCAGCAGCTCGGTGCGACCCGGCTGCCCCTCGTTGAAGATGATCACCGCGTCATAGCCCGCCGCACGGGCGTTGGTCGCCTTGATCGCGAACGTGCAGGTCCCCCGCTGCACCAGCGCCACCTGCGGCGCGGTCGCCGAGGCAGGCACGAAATCGGCTGCCTCACATCCGGAGTTGGACGACGAGGGAGTCGGCCCCGGGGGGATCTGGACATCGTTGGTGGGCACGACCAGGCCGGTGATATCGCCGCTGCCGGAGTAGGTGAAGGTCTCCGTCGGGTAGTCCTTCGCCATCGGCGACACCTGCGAGAGCGCAGGATCGGAGACGTCCCGGAAGAACGGGAAGGTGAACTCCTGCAGCCGGACGGAGTACCCGGCCTTCTCGAGCCGGCCCTTCACGTAGGCCACGGACGCGGCATACCCCGGCGTACCGGAGGCCCTCGTCCCACCGTTGTCGTTCGCAACGCGCTGGAGAACCCGCTCATGACCCATGATCCCGTTCACGGTCACGGCGTCCCGGAATCTCTTCGTATTGACCTCGTCGACCGCTGACGCCGGCGGGATCACCACCACGCTGGCCAGCGCCACCGCTGAGAGAACTGCGAGTCTTCGCACCACATCTGCTCCTCATTGAGACCGCGAGCGGTAGCTCGCGAGATGCGACGAGGCCGACCTCCGATCGGGGCGGACGGCCTCTCGGAAGTCGCTCACCCTAGCGAGTTATTGCAGTCGATCTGGACGAAAACATCGAAAAAGTATGAACAGCTCATGTCGGATATCACGCGCGCTGCAACGCGCAACTTCAGACGCGTCGCAGGCTCCCGGCCATGTTCTCCACACCGACCCGCCGGCGCAGATCCTCTTCCGCGCGCGGGCCCTGGCCGCTCCCCCACCACGCACAGGACACCCGCCCGTCACCGGATGGCCATGACCGATCAGCTGCATGTGCCCCATTGGTGCCTCGACACGCCGTCGCGGCGCAGGGTAGGGATGGCAACGGCGAGAGGGGACACGCATGGAGGCCGCACGAACCGGTCCACGACTGCGCGAGCTCGGCACGACGGAGGAGGAACTCGAGCGGGACCTGGTCAGCAACCTGTACTACCGGCGTGGCACCACGATCGAGTCGGCCAGCCTGCAGGACGCCTATCACACGCTGGCGTTGACCATCCGGGATCGCCTGGTCGACCGCCAGGCCCGGACCGCAGCGGCGCACTACTCGGCCAATCCGCGGTTCGTGTACTACCTCTCCGCCGAGTACATGCTCGGCCGGCAGCTGAACCAGAACCTGCTCTACACCGACACCGAGGATCTGGTGCGCACGGTGGTGAAGGATCTGGGCCTGTCCCTGGAGACGCTGCAGGCCCTGGACGTCGAGCCCGGCCTGGGCAACGGCGGTCTGGGCCGGCTCGCCGCCTGCCTGCTCGACTCCTTGGCCACCCTGGACATCCCGGCCGTGGGATACGGAATCCGTTACGAGTTCGGCATCTTCAAGCAGACCTTCGAGCAGGGCGCCCAGGTCGAGCGACCCGACGACTGGACCTTCTACGGCAGCCCCTGGGAGTTCCCCGCCCCCGACGACCGCCAGGTGGTCGGCTTCTACGGACACACCGAGGACGACGGCGACCCGACCGGCACCCGCCGCCGATGGGTGCCGGGAGAGACCGTGCGCGGCGAGCCGAGCCACATACTGGTCCCCGGGTACGGCACCCAGACGGTCAACATCATTCGACTCTGGCATGCCCGGGCCAGCCGGGAGTCGTTCAACCTCAGCCGGTTCGCCGCCGGACAGTACGCCGAGGCGGTGCAGGACGTCGTCCGCTCGGAGAACATCAGCAAGGTGCTCTACCCCGACGACAGCACCGAACTGGGTCGCGAACTGCGGCTGAAGCAGCAGTACTTCTTGGTCTCCTGCTCGCTGCGCGACATCATCCGGCGGTTCCAATTCCACAACAGCGACTGGAGCGAGTTCCCGAACAAGGTGGTCATCCAGCTCAACGACACGCACCCGGTGCTGGCGATCATCGAACTGATGCGACTGCTGGTGGACGAGTACCGGGTGGACTGGGAGAAGGCCTGGTCGATCACCACCCGGACCTTCGCCTACACCTGTCACACTCTCCTGCCCGAGGCGCTGGAGACCTGGCCGGTCTGGCTGCTGCAGCGCCTGCTCCCCCGGCACCTGGAGATCATCTACCTGATCAATCACTACTTCCTACAGGGGGTCGCCCTGCGCTTCCCCGGTGACTTCGGCAAGCTCGCAGCGCTCTCACTGATCAAGGAGGGTGAGGAGCCGAGGGTGCGGATGGCGCACCTGGCCGTGGTGGGCAGTTCCGCGGTCAACGGCGTGGCAGAGCTTCACTCGCAGCTGCTCACCGAGACCACTCTGCGCGACTTCGCGCACATGTGGCCGGCCAAGTTCCACAACGTGACCAACGGGGTGACCCCGCGCCGATACCTGCGCCTGGCCAATCCGCGACTATCCGCGCTGATCAGCGCCCGGCTCGGCGGTGAGGACTGGCTGCGTGACCTCGACCGACTGACTGAGATCTCCCCCTTGGCCGACGATCCCGCCGCCCGCGCCCACTGGCAGAACGTGAAGCGGGCCAACAAACGGGATCTGGCCGCCTACACAGCCGAGGCCACCGGGGTGGTGATCGACCCGGACGCCCTGTGCGATGTGATGATCAAGCGGTTCCACGAGTACAAGCGCCAGTTGCTCAAGCTGCTGCACGTGGTGACCCTCTACCAGCGGATCGTCGACGACCCGCAGCGCGAGGTGGTGCCGCGCACCGTGCTGTTCGGCGGCAAGGCGGCGCCCGCCTACCATGCCGCCAAACGGATCATGAAGCTGATCAACTCGGTGGCCGGCGTGGTGAACAGCGATCCGCTGGTGGCCGGACGGCTCAAGGTTGTCTTCCTGCCCGACTACAACGTCACCCGGGCCGAACTGATCGTGCCCGCGGCCGACCTGTCCGAGCAGATCTCGATGGCCGGCAAGGAGGCCTCGGGCACCGGCAACATGAAGCTCTCGCTGAACGGGGCACTGACGATCGGCACGCTCGACGGGGCGAACGTCGAGATCCGGGACCGGGTGGGCGCAGAGAACTTCTTCCTGTTCGGCCTCGATGCGACGGCTGCCGCCTCCCTGCGCGACAACGGCGAGTACGTGCCGCGCAGTTTCTACGAGGGGGACGCCGAGCTGAAGGCCGCACTCGACGCCATCGCCGGCGGAGCATTCTCCGGCGGCGACCGGGAGGAGTTCGCCTCAGTGGTGGAGAGCGTGCTGGGCTGGGACGAGTACCTGGTACTCGCCGACTACCGCTCGTACCTGGACGCCCAGGCCGCCGTCGAGACCGCCTGGCGCGACCAGCAGCACTGGACCCGAATGTCGATCCTGAACACCGCCCGCTGCGGCTTCTTCTCCTCCGACCGCACCATCCGGGACTACTGCAGCGAGATCTGGAAGGTGGGCCCGGTCCAGGTCCCCACGCCGGGCTGACCCCACCCCACCGCACCCACCCGCCCACTCGACCCACCCGCCCCACCCGATCGCCGCGTCCCTCCCTTTCGATGATCTGGTCGCACCGGGTGACGCGATCGTCGACCGTGTTCCACGTCTGCTCCCCACGCTCGGCTCGGAGATCGCCTGGCTCCCACGGCGACCCGGGATGCGCACAGCACGCGAGGTCCTGGACCTGATCCGGGTCGGATGCGCTTCGGCGATGGAGACGAAGGCTCGGCGAGGATGGGCGGCGGGTGCGCCGGTGCGATGACCCCGGGCAGCTCAGGCGGGCGAGGTGAGCAGGGCGGCAAGCTGGTCGAGTGCCGCGGGGCGCACGCGGTAGTACACCCAGGTGCCGCGGCGCTCGCCGTCGATCAGACCGGCCTCGCGCAGCACCTTCAGGTGGTGGGAGATGGTCGGCCCGGAGAGGGCGAACTCGCCGGTCAGGTCGCAGACGCAGGCCTCGGACTGCGAGGCGATCATGGACATCAGCCGGAGCCGCACCGGGTCGCCGAGCGCCTTGAACATCGGCGCGATCAGACCCGCCTGCTCGTCGCCCAACGCACTCACGGCCAGGGAGGGGCAGCACCCGAGCACCGAGAGGGGGACGGCGACCCCAGGCTGATTCGACATAGGTCTATCTTGACAGTCATCGATTCAGTCAGGCAAGGTATTGCTACTTAGATGTTCGTCTAATCAATCGAGGAGTGATCCCCCGTGACCAGTACCGACGAGATCCGTGAGGCCGTCCGCGACCACTACGCCAAGGCCGCCCTGCAGGTGACCGCCGGCGGCGGTGCCAGCTGCTGCGGGCCGGAATGCTGCAGCACCGGGGAGAGCGACGTCTCCTCGTCCGCACCCTCGTCCAAGGACCCGATCACCCGCGACCTCTACTCCGAGGACGCCGAACAGACCTCGGCGACGGCCCTCGCGGCGTCCCTCGGCTGTGGCAACCCGACCCTGCTCGCCGATCTGACCCCGGGCGAGACCGTGCTCGACCTCGGCTCCGGCGGGGGCCTCGACGTCCTGCTCTCGGCCCGCCGCGTCGGCCCCACCGGCACCGCCTACGGCCTTGACATGACCACCGAGATGCTCGATCTGGCCCGGCGCAACCAGAGCGAGGCGGGCGTGACCAACGCCGAGTTCCTGCGCGGCACCATCGAGGACATCCCGCTGCGCGACAACCTGGTCGACGTGGTCATCTCCAACTGTGTGATCAACCTGTCCGGAGACAAGGACGCCGTGCTGGCCGAGGCGTTCCGGGTGACCAAGCCGGGCGGACGGTTCGCCGTCGCCGACATCGTGCTGCTGCGCGAACTGCCGGAGATCGCCCAGACCGCCATGACCCTGTGGACAGGCTGCGTGGCCGGTGCCCTGCTCGATACCGACTACGTCGCGCGGCTCACCGCGGCCGGATACACCGACGCCGAGGTCGAGGTGACCCGGCGCTACGACCGGTCGGAGATCGCCGAGCTGGCGGATTGCATTCCGGCGCAGGAGATTCCTGACGGCACGGACCTCGATAGCATCATCGAGGCGCTGGACGGCGCCGTGGCCAGCGCATTCATCCGGGCGCGCAAACCGCTGGAGGCGGAGTGAGTCAGATCCATGTCGTCGACCGGCTCTCGCGGCTGGACCGGTTCCTGCCGTTGTGGATCGGTGCGGCGATGCTGGCCGGGCTGCTGCTCGGCCGTGGGGTGCCTGGGCTGAACGAGGCGCTGGACGCCGTGCAGATCGGGGGCATCTCGCTGCCGATCGCGATCGGGCTGCTGGTGATGATGTACCCGGTGCTGGCCAAGGTGCGCTACGACCGGCTCGATACGGTGACCCGCGACCGACGCCTGCTCGTGCCGTCGCTGGCGCTGAACTGGGTGCTCGGCCCAGCGCTGATGTTCGCCCTGGCCTGGTTGTTCCTGCCCGACCAGCCCGCCTACCGCACCGGCCTGATCATCGTCGGCCTGGCCCGCTGCATCGCCATGGTGATCATCTGGAACGACCTGGCCGGTGGCGATCGCGAGGCCGCTGCGGTGCTCGTGGCGCTGAACTCGGTGTTCCAGGTGGTGGCCTTCGGCCTGCTCAGCTGGTTCTACCTGACGGCGCTGCCCCGCTGGCTGAACCTGTCCGGGGCCGAGCTGAACATCTCTGCCTGGGACATCGCGCGGAATGTGCTGGTGTTCCTCGGCATCCCCCTGCTGGCCGGTTACCTCACCCGCCGGTTCGGGGAGCAGGCCAAGGGACGTGAGTGGTACGAGCGTCGCTTCCTGCCCCGGATCGGGCCGGTGGCGCTGTACGGGCTGCTGTTCACCGTAGTGATCCTGTTCGCCCTGCAGGGCGACGCGATCACCAACAGGCCGTGGGATGTGGCCCGGATCGCCCTGCCGCTACTCGCCTACTTCGCGACCATGTGGGCCGGCGCCTACGCCCTCGGCCGCGCCCTCGGGCTGAGCTACGAGCGGACGACGACCCTCGCCTTCACCGCGGCCGGCAACAACTTCGAGCTCGCCATCGCCGTGGCCATCGCCACCTTCGGGGTCACCTCGGGCCAGGCCCTGGCCGGCGTCGTCGGCCCCCTGATCGAGGTCCCCGTCCTGGTAGCCCTGGTCTACGTGAGCCTGGCCCTCCGCTCCCGCCTCTTCCCGATACCCACCACACCCCCCTTCTTCCCCCACACCTGACAGCGCCAGGCCGCCAGGGCACGCGCAACGGTCCCCGGCACCATCGAGGTTCTGCGTGCTGTGCATTGCCCCGTCCTGAGGGGCAATGCACAGCACCGCGGAGGGTGGGGTGGCAGAGCGTTGTCCACAGCTCCGGTAGCACCGCGAGCAGATCCGATCGCCATGGATCAGGATGCGTCGGTGCCCGATCCGACTGGCGAAGCACCCTCAGCGTCCCCACCGCCACCGGCCTCCATGAGCCTGGGCGCAGCTCTGCGGGCCGGACGACGCGACCTCGGCCTCAGCCAACGCGCCTTGGCCGAGCGCGCCGGACTGTCCAAGAGCGTCCTGGCCCGGCTGGAGCTGGACGGACGATCCGCCACACTCGCTCAGGCCGAGGCGGCGCTGCATGCGCTGGGCATGGGCCTGTGCGTCGTGGACCGTGACCACAGCACTGCGCACCTGTATCCCCGAGAGGTGTCCCTCCCCGAGCCGGGGTGGCGGTACTTCCGGCGTGAGATGCGGGCCCTGCGCCAGGGACGGCAGTCACTGCCGGCCCCCGTGGATCGTCCGACCTACATGTACCCGCACACCAAGCGCTTTTGGGACCTGCTTCTCGGCCAGGATCCCGACGTCAGCGATCGGCGGTGAACTCCGTGGCCACCAGTTCGGCGATCTGGGCGGTGTTCAGGGCGGCACCCTTGCGCAGGTTGTCGCCGCAGACGAACAGTTCCAAGGCGTTCGGGAAGTCCAGCGCCTGCCGGATCCGGCCGACGAAGGTCGGGTCCGAGCCCACGACGTCCGAGGGGGTCGGGAACTCCTTCTCGTCCGGGTCGTCGAGCACGACCACGCTGGGCGCGTCGTTCAGCGCCTGGATCGCCGCCGCAACGGTCACCGGGTTCTGGAACACCGCGTGCACGGCCAGGGAGTGCGTGGTCACCACCGGCACCCGCACACAGGTAGCCGACACCTTCAGGCTCGGGATGCCGAGGATCTTGCGTGACTCGTTGCGGACCTTCAGCTCCTCGCTGGTCCACCCGTCGTCCTTCGCCGACCCGGCCCACGGGATCACGTTCAGCGCCAGTGGCGCCGGGAACGGCGACCCCTCGTCGCCCAGCTTCGCCTCGATCGCGCGGCGGACGTCGCCCGCGCTCTGACCGAGCGACCGGTCACCGGCGACCACCTCGAGCTCGTCGTAGAGCCGGTCCACGCCCGGCTGCCCGGCGCCCGAGGCGGCCTGGTAGGAGGAGACCACCAGTTCGGTCAGACCCCACTGACGGTGTAGCGCGCCGAGCGCATCCATCATCGTCAGCGTGGTGCAGTTCGGGTTGGCGATGATGCCCTTGGGCCGGTTGCGCACCTGGGCCGGGTTCACCTCGGGCACCACCAGCGGCACCTGCGGGTCCATCCGGAACGCACCGGAGTTGTCCACCACCACCGCCCCGCGGGCCACCGCAATCGGCGCCCACTCGGCAGAGATCTCGTCCGGCACGTCGAACATGGCGACGTCGACCCCGTCGAACACCTCGGGAGCAAGGGCCAGGACCTCGATCTGGCGGCCGCAGCAGTTCAGCAGCTTGCCGGCCGAGCGGGCGGAGGCGATCAGCCGCACCTCGCCCCACACATCCTCCCGGGTGGAGAGGATCTTCAGCATCACCGAGCCGACGGCACCGGTGGCTCCGACCACGGCCAGAGTGGGTTTGCGGCTCATCGTCCCGTCCCTCCGTACACGACCGCTTCGATCTGATCGGCATCCAGGCCGAAGGCCGAGTGAACGGCGCGCACTGCGGTGTCGACATCCTCGGCGCGGGTGACCACCGAGATCCGGATCTCGGACGTGCTGATCATCTCGATGTTCACCCCGGTGGTGGCCAGCGCGTTGAAGAACCGTGCCGACACGCCGGGGTGGGTGCGCATCCCCGCACCGATCAGCGACACCTTGCCGATCTGGTCGTCGTACTGCAGGGAGTCGAAGCCGACGACCTCCTTGTGCGCCGTCAGCGCGTTGAGCGCCTTCTTGCCGTCGGTCTTGGGCAGCGTGAACGAGACGTCGGTCAGCCCCGTTGCCGCCGCGGAGACATTCTGCACGATCATGTCGAGGTTGACGTCGGCAGCGGCGACGGCCTTGAAGATGGCGGCCGCCTTGCCCGGCTTGTCCGGCACACCGACCACAGTGACCTTGGCCTCGCTGCGGTCGTGCGCGACACCAGAGATGATCGCGTCTTCCATCGCCTCTCCCTGCTGGTTGGTGACCCAGGTGCCCTCGCGGTGACTGAACGAGGACCTGACGTGAACCTTCACCCCGAACCGGCGCGCGTACTCCACGCACCGCAGGTGCAGCACCTTCGCCCCCGACGCCGCCATCTCCAGCATCTCCTCGTAGGAGATCGTCTCGATCCGGCGCGCGGTGGGCACGATCCGTGGGTCGGCGGTGAACACGCCGTCCACGTCGGTGTAGATCTCGCAGACGTCCGCACCGAGTGCCGCGGCCAGGGCCACCGCGGTGGTGTCCGAGGCGCCCCGGCCCAGGGTGGTCACGTCCTTGGTCGACTGACTGACCCCCTGGAACCCGGCGATGATCGCCACGTCGCCCTCGGCCAGGGCCGAGGAGATCCGGCTCGGGGTGATGTCGATGATCCGGGCGTCGCCGTGCTGCTCGGTGGTGATCACCCCGGCCTGGCTGCCGGTGAACGACCGAGCCGTCACACCCTTGTCCATGATCGCCATGGCGAGCAGAGCAGCGGACATCCGCTCACCCGCGGTGAGCAGCATGTCGAGCTCTCGCGGCGGCGGGCTGGGGGTCACCCCTCGGGCCAGATCGAGCAGGTCATCGGTGGTGTCGCCCATCGCAGAGACGATCACGACGACGTCGTTGCCCGCCTTCTTGGTCTCCACCACCCGTTGGGCCACGCGCTTGATGCCTTCTGCGTCGGCGACGGAGGATCCCCCGTACTTCTGCACGACCAGGCTCACGGACGTCTCTCCAGATGATTCGACGGCTTCTCGGGGCGGGGCCACCATGCCATGCCCGGCAGGTTCGCGCGCACTGGTTTCGGGCCGTGCGCGCAGGGATGCCGAGGCAGGAGTCTACCGGGCGCCGGCCCGAACCAGGATCTGGATCACCGACGCGTCCCAGGAGGTAAGACCTCCGTCCGGGCTGGAGATCGGGTGGAGATGTGCCCTTGCCCGGGCCGAGGAACGCGAGGATGTCCTGGCAACCGGTCGTCCGAGCGGTGCGTCAGTATGGGCAGGGCGTGAGCCAACGTCAGGGGTCCACGGTTCTCCAGGAGGTTTCATGCCCCCCACTTCGGCAGGTGCGGCGAGCAGCATCGTGGCGCGCGGCGTCCGGCGCACCTTCGGCGACGTGGTCGCCGTGGACTCCATCGACCTCGAGGCCCCGGCCGGTGAGGTGACCGCACTGGTCGGTCCGAACGGTTCGGGCAAGACCACCCTGCTGCTGGTGCTGGCCTCACTGCTGGTCCCGGACGCCGGCGAGGTGCGGATCGGCGGGTTCGACCCGGTGGCCCAGGCCCGTGAGGTGCGCCGGCGCACCGGCTGGATGCCGGATGTGTTCGGCACCTGGGAGACCCTCACCTGCCGTGAGGTGCTGGAAACGGTCGCCGATGCCTACTTCGTCCCGCGCACCAAGGCCCGGTCCCGGATCGAGGAACTGCTGGCCATGGTGCACCTGGACGACCTGGCCGACCGCCCGACCCAGGTGCTCTCCCGCGGGCAGAAGCAGCGGCTCGGGCTGGCCCGCGCGCTGGTGCACGACCCGGACGTGCTGCTGCTCGATGAGCCCGCCTCCGGTCTGGACCCGCGCTCGCGGGTGGAGCTGCGCACGATCGTGCGCCGGCTGGCGGCGTCGGGAAAGGCCGTGCTGGTCTCCAGCCACGTGCTCTCCGAGCTCGACGAGATGGCCGACCGGGCGGTGATCATCGCTCAGGGCCGCACCGTGGCCACCGAGCAGTTGAGCACCCAGGTCACCGCTGCCCGGCCGTGGCGGATCCGAGCCCTCGATCAGGCCGCCCTGCTGCGTGCCCTCGCCGCGCGCGCCGTCGCCTTCACCCTGCCTGAGGCGGCCACCGAACGGGACGGGGTCGAGGTGTCGATCGGCTCCGACACCGAGGCCGCCGCCCTGCTCGCCGACCTGGTCCGTGACGGTGTGCCGGTGCTCGCCTTCACCCCGGCCACCGGAGTGCTCGAACAGGCCTATCTCTCCCTCACCCAGGAGCGCCGATGACCGCCGAGATCCTCCACGATGCCCGTTCCGGTACGCCGGACGGCAGCGCCGGGCCCGGGCGGGAGAACTTCCTCTCCGGTGTGGTCACCGTGGCCCGGCTCGAGCTGCGACAGCGGGTGCGCTCCAGCCGCTGGGTCGCCGTGCTGATCGTGTGGACGGCGTTGCTCGGGCTGCTCACGACCTTGATCCGGTGGGCGGTGTTCAAGTCCTACACGGTGGACGGGGAGTTCGCGAACACCGCCGACGCCGCCCGGGTGCACGCCCAGGCCGGCCGGATGGTCTTCGGGATCATCGTCTTCCTGGTGCTCTCACTCGGCGCGCTGGTGGTGCCGGCGCTCTCCTCGACCAGCATCAACGGCGACCGCTCGGCCGGGATCCTGGCCACGCTGCAGACCACGCTGCTCACCCCGCTGCAGATCGTGGTGGGCAAGCTCGCCGCGTCCTGGATCGTGGCGCTGGCCCTGCTCGGCTGCGCAGCCCCGTTCATCCTGTGGGCGTTCTTCGAGGGCGGCACACCGGTCTCCCGACTGCTGGTGGTGCTCCTCCTGCTGGCGCTGGTCCTGCTCGTGGTCTGCGCGATCGGCCTGGGCTGGTCGGCGATCGCGGCGCGCACGTCGTCCTCGACCCTGCTCACCTACCTGAGCGTGATCTTCCTCGGGCTCGGCCTGCCCCTGCTGTTCGCCGTGTCGGTACCACTGGTCACCTCCCAGCAGACGGTGAGCGTGCGTCAGCCCGACTACACCGACGACAACAACGGCACCACGACGGTGGACTGCGTCACCGAGACACAGGAGATGTCGGTGTTCCACAGCGAACGCTCGTGGTGGCTGCTCGCCGCCTCGCCGTACGTGATCCTCGCGGACGCCGCCCCCAAACCCCTGGACGGAAGCCTCACCGACGACCCGCTGACCGCCATCCGGACGGGCGTGCGCGAGGCCCGGCTCGGCCCGGACCCAGTGCGCGACTGGTGCTTCGACGACACGGGCCGGGGCAGCAGCCAGCACGAGAAGGAGCGGGCGGCCCAGCGGGAGCGGCTCGGCGTGACCTGGCCGTTCGGACTGGGCGCCGATCTGCTCCTCGGCGCACTGTTCGCCGGGATCGCCGTGCGCCGGCTGCACGCGCCGGCACGCAAGCTGCCCCGAGGCACCCGGGTGGCCTGAACCCCGACTCCGGTCGGTTCAGTCGTCCTTGGGGTGCAGGGCGTCGAACTCGGCGTCGGCGACGGTGTCGGCATCGACGTCTAGCCGCAGGTGCCCGATCATCGACTGCAGCACGCGCAGCGCACTGGTCGCCCGCAGGCCCCAGGTGGACAGGTAGGAGAACTGCCACCACCACAGGGCCTCGTCGACCCGGCCGTCCTGGAAGTGACGCAGGCCGTGCACCAGGTCGGCGGCGATGTCGGCCAGGTCGTCGGACAGTGCGCCGCGCACGACCTCGCCACTGGTCAGCGGGTCGACCAGGTCGGCGTACTCGTCGACGCCGTCGAAGAGGTTGGCCAGGCCCACTCGTACCGGGTCGATGTCGGCATCAGGCCCTGCGTCGGGCTCGAACCGCTCGCTGGGAACCACATCCGTGATCGCCCCCAGCCGGGCCCCCGCGAGCAGGATCTGCGACACCGCCAGCATCAGCACCGGGATCGCCGAGTCGGGCTGGTTGCCGGAGGCGACCGCGGTCACCGCGTGCAGGTAGGTCTGCGCATCGCCCGCCGTCTCACCGGCGAGGCGGCGCAGCTCCACCGCCTCGGCATTCGGCCGGACGTCACTGCGGGTGCTGGTCATCACCGATCACGTCCCCACATGGTTGTCATACATCGAGCAGCCTCCTGCCCTCGAACGCACGGCCCAAGGTCAGCTCATCGGCGTACTCCAGGTCGCCGCCCACCGGCAGCCCCGACGCCAGCCGGGTCACCCGCAGGCCCATCGGCTTGAGCAGACGGGCCAGGTAGGTGGCCGTGGCCTCGCCCTCGAGGTTCGGGTCGGTGGCCAGGATGATCTCGGTCACCACGCCGTCCGCCAGCCGGGTGAGCAGCTCACGGATGCGCAGGTCGTCGGGGCCGACGCCCTCGATCGGGCTGATCGCGCCGCCGAGCACGTGGTACCGCCCCCGGAACTCGCGGGTCTTCTCGATCGCCACGACGTCCTTGGGCTCCTCGACCACGCAGATCAGGGCCAGGTCGCGCCGGTCGTCACGGCAGATCCGGCACAGCTCGTCGGCCGAGACGTTGCCACAGACCACGCAGAACTGCACTTTCTCGGTGACCTCGGTCAGCGCGGACACCAGCCGACGGATGTCGATCGGGTCGCTGGCCAGCAGGTGGAAGGCGATCCGTTGCGCGCTCTTGGGACCGACGCCCGGCAAACGGCCGAGTTCGTCGATCAGGTCCTGGACCACGCCTTCGTACACAGGGCCGAGCCTACGGGCTGGCGGTGACACCTGGCCCATAGGCAGAGATTACGGAATCACACAAGAATGGCCAGGCCTGCATCGCCCAGGCGTCGAACGGCCGGTCGGTCAGGCAGATGCAGGCCAGCCCGGCGACCGGGTCGACCCACAAGAACGTGCCGGCCGCGCCGAAGTGCCCGAACGTCTCAGGTGAGGTGCGCGCACCCGCCCAGTGCGTGGGCCGGCCGAAGTTGCGCTCGAACCCCAGGCCCCAGTCACAGGGGTCGAAGCGGCCCACCCCGGGCACGAATCCGGCCAGCCCGGGAAACTGCACCTCGAGCGCCGACGCCACCGTCGCCCGGGGGAGCAGTCGTGGCGCGAAGAGCTCGGCCGCGAACGCGACCAGGTCGGCAACGGGTCCGTGCACATCGTGCGCGGGCGATCCGTACAGGCTCGAGGAGGCCATCCCGAGCGGAGTGAGCACCGCCTCGGTCAGATAGGTCTCGAAGCCGACCGAGGTGACTTGGGCCAGGTGGTCGGCGGCGGCCTCGATCCCCGCGTTCGAGTAGATCCGCCGCACCCCGGGGGCCGAGCGCACCGGGTCGCCGGCCTCGAACCCGAGCCCGGAAGCGTGCGCCAGCAGGTGCCGCAGGGTCGAGGCGGGCGGACCGGCCGCGTCGTCCAGGGCGATCGTGCCGCCCTGCACGCCCACCAGCAACGCGTAGGTGGTGAGCAGCTTGGAGACCGAGGCGAGCCGGAACGGGCGGTCGATCGGACCCCGGGTCTCCAGCACCGAACCGTCGGCACCGACGACGGCGACGGCGACGTGCGGCACCTCCCAGCTGTCGACGGCGTCGAGTGCGCTCACTCGTCGCGCTCCTCGATCACCCGGCCGCCGAGCAGTTGCTCCACCACGGGTCGGCCGACCAGGCCGGACCCCTCGATGTCGGGATCGTCGATGCTCACGTCCTGGTCCTGGGAGGCCGAGACCGCGGGCTGCGGCCGGGGCGTCGGTGCCGGGGCGGGCGTCGGCGATGCCTGCGGGGTCGCCGGTTCCGGACGCCGTGCCCGCGGTGGCGGCTCATCCTCCGGCGGCGGCTCGTCGTCCGGTGGAGGTTCGCCCAGCGGGGGTTCGTCGTCGGCAGGAGCGTGGTGAGCAGGTGCCACCGGCTCCGAGGGGGCCGGGACGGAGGGGGCAGCCGGGGCAGGGGAGCCAGCCGGGGGCTGGGGCGCGGGCTGGGGCCGAGCCGGGGCCGGGGGCTGGGGCGCACCGGTCCGCTCCCCGGAGGTGGTGTCCACCCGGCAGTCCAGGCCCATCACATCGATCATGGCCTGGCGCAGGAACTCCTGATGGGCTCCCCGGCCGAACGTGCCGGCGAGGCCCGGCGAGCCGAACCCGAGCAGCAGCCGGGTGCCGTCGAAGTCGAGCACCTGAGCGTGCTGGGAGACCAGCGACCACGTGGCCCGCTTCAGGTGGGACAGCGCGTTCAGCACGTCCGGCCACATCCTGCGGACCTTCTCGGTGGTCATCGCCCCCTCGGCGACCGGTGGCCGCGCCTGAGCCACCGCCGGGGCCGGGGCGGCCTCCGGTTCCCGGGTGGGCTCGGGACCCCAGCCGCGCGGCTCCACCACCGGGGTGGACGGCGCGGGCTCGGCCGGGGCAGGACGCGACGGCCGAGGCTCTTCCCGGGCCGGCGCGGTGGCCACGGGGGCCTGGCCCGCGACGCCCATCCGCTTCTCGATCCGGTCCACCCTGGCCCGCAGACCGCGCTCGCCGTCCTCGGCGCCGGGCAGCAGAAGGCGGGCGCACAGCAGTTCGAGCTGCAGCCGCGGCGAGGTGGCTCCGGTCATCTCGGTGAGCGCCGCGTTCACCACGTCGGCCGCGCGGGAGAGCTCGGCACGGCCGAACCGCCCGGCCTGACCGCGCATCCGCTCCAACTGGTCGGCCGGCAGCGCGCGCAGGACGGCGTGCCCGCCGTCCGGCACGGCGGCCACCACCAGCAGGTCGCGCAGCCGCTCCAGCACGTCCTCGACGAAACGTCGTGGGTCGTGCCCGGAGGAGATCACCCGGTCCACCACGCCGAACACGGAGGCGCCGTCACCGGCGCTCAGACCGTCGACCACGTCGTCCAGCAGGGTGGTGTCGGTGTAGCCGAGCAGCGAGACCGCCATCGGGTAGTCGAGCCCGTCGGGCCCGGCGCCGGCGATCAGCTGGTCGAGCACGGACAGCGAGTCGCGCACCGACCCGCCCCCGGCGCGGACCACCAGCGGCAGCACCCCGTGGCCGACCGCGACGCCCTCTGCCTGGCACAGCTCGGCCAGGTAGGCCTGCAGCCGCTCGGGTGGCACCAGGCGGAACGGGTAGTGGTGGGTGCGCGAGCGGATGGTGCCGATCACCTTGTCCGGCTCGGTGGTGGCGAACACGAACCGCACGTGCGGCGGCGGTTCCTCCACGATCTTCAGCAAGGCGTTGAAGCCCTGTGTGGAGACCATGTGCGCCTCGTCGATGATGTAGATCTTGTAGCGATCGCGGGCCGGGGCGTAGGCGGCCCTTTCACGCAGGCTGCGGGCGTCGTCCACCCCGCCGTGGCTGGCCGCATCGATCTCGACCACGTCGAGGCTGCCCGGGCCGCCCCGGGCAAGCTCCACGCAGGACTCGCACTCGCCGCACGGCGTGGCGGTCGGGCCCTTGGCACAGTTCAGGCACCGGGCGAGGATGCGCGCCGAGGTGGTCTTCCCACAGCCCCGGGGGCCGGAGAAGAGGTATGCGTGGTTGATCCGGTCCTTGGCCAGGGCAGCCGTGAGCGGCGCGGTGACGTGATCCTGCCCGATCACCTCCGCGAAGGTGTCGGGCCGATACCTGCGATAAAGGGCCGTGGACACGCTCGCACCCTAACCGTGCCCACCGACCCCTGCCCACCGGCTCATGGCCGGCATGCGACCTCGGATACAGTGGACACAGACCCCTCGCGTGGCGTCACCCCGCTGAACTCCCCCAGGGCCGGAAGGCAGCAAGGGTAGGCAGGCTCTGGCGGGTGCGCGGGGGGTCCTTCACTGTCGCACGGCGGCCCCGGAACTTGCCCAGCTGCGCAGGTCGCCGATGTCGCTCAGGGTCGAGGCCGACTGCGGCCTCGCGTACCAGAAGCCCTGACCCAGGTGGACGCCGAGCGTGCAGGCCCACTCGTGCTGCACCTGCGTCTCGATCCCCTCGGCGACCACCCGCAGGCCGAGCTGGCGGGCGATGCCGACCAGCCCACCGACGATGGACCGGGCCGCCTCACTGTGCGGCAGCGCCATGGTGAACCTCTGGTCGATCTTGAGCCCGTCGATCGGCAGGTCGACCAGGTAGCCCAGCGAGGAGAAGCCGGTGCCGAAGTCGTCGATCATCACCGGCATGCCCAGGTCACGCAAGGCCTGCACCGCGCTGCCGGAGGAGGCAGCCTGCTCGAGCAGCTGATCCTCGGTGACCTCCAGCTCGAGCCGGGCGGGTGCCACGGCACGTCGGGTGAGCAGGTCGGTCAGGTGACCGGGCAGCGACGGGTCGAGCAGGATCTCGGGCGGCACGTTCACCGCCATCGACACCTCCGGCGCTGTCGTGGACAGCACCTCGACGCCGCGGTCCAGCACCCACGCGGTCACGTCGGCCATCCGGCCGCTGCGCCGGGCGAAGTCGAGCATCTCGGCGGGCGAGCGCACCTGGCCGTCCGCGTCGACCCAGCGCAGCAGGGCCTCCACGGTGACCACCCTCCCGGTCTCCAGGCAGACCAGGGGCTGCAGATGCAGATCCATGCTCCGGTCCCGCAGCGCCCGCGACACCGCCACGTCGCTGTTCGCCTGGGCCAGCGCGGCCCGCGCCAGCACCGACTCGTAGACCACCCAGGAACTACGCCGCCGCTTGGCCTCGTACATGGCCAGGTCGGCGCGGCGCAGCAGCTCGTCGGGCAACATGCCGGGGGCGGCCAGCGCGATCCCGACGCTGGCCCCGAGCTGGTAGATCCGCCCGCCCACCTCGAACGGCACGGCGAGCAGGTCGCACAAGCGCCCGGCCACCGCCTCGGCCTGCCTCTGCCCAGTGCCCAGCACCGCGACGAATTCGTCGCCGCCCAGCCGGCCGATCAGGTCGCCCTCCCGGATCAGCCCGGCCAGCCGTTGGGCCACCTGCTGCAGCACCTGGTCGCCGATGCCGTGCCCGCTGTTGTCGTTGACCTGCTTGAACCGGTCCAGGTCGACGAACAGGACGGCGCACGGCTCGCCGCCGCCGAGCATCGCCGCGATCCGGGACAGCACCCGACTGCGGTTGACCAGCCCGGTCAGTGGATCGTGATAGGCCAGGAAGTGCAGCCGCTGGCGCAGCCGGTCGCGTTCGGTGACGTCACGGACCGACGCGAGCAGGTCGTTGCCCCGCCAGGACAGGGCCGCCTCCAGCACGACGTGGCCGCGTCGTCCCTCGACCAGCACCGAGCCGCTCTTGCGGCCCAGGCGAGCCACCGCGGCTCCGAACACCTCCTGCGGCACGGACAGCGCCGCCCACAGCTCGCTGCCCTCGACGGCCGTCCCCCCTCCGAGCACGTGCTCGGCGGCAGGGCTGACATACTCGAGACGCCCGCTCGGAGAGCAGATCATCACCACGTCGGTGGAGTCGGTGAGCAGGCTGCGGTAGTGGCTCTCCCGGTCCAGGGCCTGCGCGGTGACCCGGGTCAGCCCGCGCAGCGTGACCAGTTGCCGACCGATCAGACTGAGGGTGCAGATGCCGGCGATCAGGTAGACCACCGGCCGGTCGAGCCGCGGCTCGACGGCGACCCCGCCGAGCGTGGTGACCAGCGCCACGGCACACAGCAGGTAGGGCACCACGGTGGAGCGGTGCTGAGGAGTGCGTACGTGGGGGCGCGGGTGCGCCGATCGGGCCAGAAGCACGGCCAGCACCCCGGCCGAGGAATAGGCGCCGGCCAGCAGGGCGCCCATCGCCCACGGCGTCACGCGCAGATCCAGCCCGGTCTCAGCCAGCATGAGCAGCCAGGCCAGCACCCGGAGACACGGGTAGGCCACGCACAGCAGCCGCATCAGCGGGCCCCGGATGGTGTTGGTCACGATGCTGCCGACCAGGTAGGTGGCCCACGCCCCGGCCAGGAGGGCGAGCACGTCGGCGCGCACGACCAGACCGGCGTTCACCGGGCGAATGATCAACAAGGTCTCGAACGCGATCAGGACCAGACATCCGGTGACCATCGCGGCGTCCAGGGCACGTTCTGCCCAGTCGGCGAACACCACCGACAGGTAGGCCAGGCCGCCGACCGCCCCGATCACTGTGAGTACGATCAGGATGACGGGGTGGTTGCCGGCGCCGGCGATCCGCAGCCCGTCGCCGGCCAGCATGGCCAGGGTGTACCCGGCGACACCGGCCGCTAGCCGCAGCCTGTCGGGCACAATCGTCATCGCCCGGCCACACCTTCCTCCGCCCCGACGTCACGTCCTCCACGGGGTCATCGGCAGGAGCCGGCCTCGCCTTCATCCCCGCGCACGAAGCGGGCCGTCCCCGACGGGTGGGGAAGGGATGACGAGGGCAGGGCACGTCATGGGTAGACTTCTCGACGGAGGATTCGCCTAGTGGCCTAGGGCGCACGCTTGGAAAGCGTGTTGGGTTAACACCCTCAGGGGTTCAAATCCCCTATCCTCCGCCAGCTGTCCAGGCGTCGGGCCGGTGATCCTGCCGGTACCGGCGCCTGGCGACCGGTTCAACAGGCCGTGACGACGGCGCCGGGCACGCGGACCGGGAGGGCGCCGGTCGCCTCGGCCCGGCCGATGAGCACCGCCACCAGCGCCGCGAAGGCACCCGGGGTGCGCCCGTAGAGCGCGTAGCGGCCGCCCGGCCCCCGCGATCGGCCGAGCACCGTCGGCCAGCCCAGCGCCACCACCAGCTCGGCGCTCACCGGGGTCGACGTGGCCAACGCCAGCGTCGGCCCCGACCCCAGTCGGAGACCACCGGCCCGTGCGGCCGCGGCGAACCGCGCCCGGTCCTGCGCCGTCCCGCCGACCACCCGGACGGCGCGCAACGGCGTCGCCGGGCACGGCCCGGACACCAGGGTCAGTGCCGCCGCCGACAACGCCTGCGAGGCCTCCGCGGCCGCGTGAGCGGCGTCGTCCGGCACGGCGGTCGCCGCTGCCCGCCGCGCCTGCCAGCGTTGCAGGGCAACGACTTTCGCCGCGGCGTCCTCGATCCTCGGCCGCGTCACGGTGCCGACGGCGATGGCTGCGGCGACCGCCTCATGCGCGGCTGCGGTGTCGGCCGGCATGAGCACCAGGTCGGCCCCGGCGGCCAGCGCCCGCACCGACGGATCCCCGCCGCGGCGCACGGCCCCCATGCCGAGGGAGTCGGTGAGGGCGACGCCCTCGAACCCGGTCTCCTGCTTCAGCGAGGCGTACCCCGCGGCGGACAGGCTGGTCGGAACGCCCGGGTCGAGGGCGGTGACCGCGAGGTGGCTCATCATCACGGCGGGGGTGCCCGCCCGGACGGCGGCCACGAACGGCTTCAGGTCCCGGGCCCGCAGGGTTGCCAGATCGGCGGCCTGCACCGGCAGCGCCCGGTGGCTGTCAGCAGTCACCGACCCGTGTCCGGGGTAGTGCTTGGCGGTCGGGATCAGGGCGCCGTCCCGGAATCCACGGATAGCCGCCGCGGTGGCGGTTGCCGCCACCTCTGGGTCTCCGGCCGGGGACCGGGTGCCGATGGTGGGGTCGGCCGGACCGATCGTCACGTCGGCCACCGGCGCGAACACCCAGGTGAAGCCCAGCCCGCGCAGCTCCAGTGCTGTGCTCCTGGCGGCCTCGGCGACCGCCTGTTCGCCGCGGGTGCCGTCGCCCCGCGCGGTGGCGCCGGCCACGGCGGCACCGGCCGACATGAAGCTGGGCAGCGCGGTGGCGTGCGGTCCGAGGTGGGCCGTCGTCCCGCCCTCCTGGTCGACGCCGATCACCGCGGGGTAGTCCCGCCCGTCGGCGCGCACAGCCGCGTGGATGGCCGCAGTGCTGGCCCTCACCTGGGCCGCCGAGGTGATGTTGCCGCCGGTCATGCATACCCCGGCCAGGTGGTAACGCCGGACCAGGGCGGCCGCCGAGGCCGGGTCGGTGCCGTGGTAGCGGCCGATGATCACCTGCCCGGCCAGGTGTGCCGCGTCCCACCCAGCCACCTCGGCGCGGGCCGCCTCGAGTTCCGCACTGCTCGGCCCCCAGACCAGATCGGCGGACACCGACGGGGACGACGCACTGCTTGCGAGCGTGCTCGGCTGCGGGCTGGAGAGCGTGCTCGAGGACGGGGGGACCGGCAGGCGACCCGTGCTGCAGCCCCCGAGGACCAGCACCAGGGCCACCGCCGTCGCTCCCCGTTGCCTCCCTCGACGCACCGGCCCACCCTAGGGCGGCGGGACCTCAGTCAGTGACCAGGCGGATCTGCTCGCCGTACTCGCGCTGACGGCGCAGCAGATAGCTGCCCGGCGCGATGCCGGCACAGGCGTGCTCGGGGTGGGCGAGGAAGGCGATCGACCCCGGCGGAACCCGAAGCCGGCCCAGGGCCAGGCTGTCTGCGTCCCCGGCCGCGACCGGGGTCCAGCTGACCCCCTCGCCCTCGACGATCAGCTGGTGGGAGTTGCCGCCCAGCTCACCGCGCACCACGGTCACGCCCTCCGGCGGCACCGCACCACCCGGCGCCCCGAACCGCACCGGCGCGGGGGGCACCGGGATCACCGCGACATCGCCCTGGAGCTGCAGTCCGCCCAGCACCGGCACCCGGACCTGCCGGTCGAGGTGTCCGAGGATGTCGATTCCGTGACGGGTGATCAGATCACCGAGAGTCGGCACGGTGTCTCCTTCCGGGATCGTTCGGTCTCGCCTTCGTGCAAGATCAGGAACGGCGCAGGGCCCCAGCGTAGGTGTCCGCGTCCAGCCCGTAGGTCCACGCCGCAGCCACGAGCGGGTCGTCGATGTCCGCCGGTACGGCCAGGCCGAACCGGCGACGAAGGCCGTCGGCGTCCGCCGTTCCGTTGCTGCACAACAGGATCCGACTGCGAGCTCCCCGCGAGAGCCGCTCCGGCACGTCGTAGAGGGCGATCCGCTCACCCGGGTTGCCCGGGTCCTGCACGGCATGACCCACCGGCTCCAGCCCTGCCGCCGAGACGAACCGCGACCAGCCCATCCGTTCGATGCCGCACCGGCGCAGCTCGGCGTTCGGCTCGGCCAGGATCCGGGACACGTCCCAGTCTCCCCGCGCCAGGTCGGCGGGCACCCGGACGCCGTGCCAGGCGTGGATGCCCCAACCGTCGGACCAGCCGAGCGCTGGCGCGCCGTCCGCGCTGTGCAGCCGGCCCTGGGCGTCCCGGCGAACGTCGAGTGGGCGCGGAGTGAGCACGGCCCGGTTGCGCCGGCACCACCACAGGCCGACGCCGGCCCGTGCCATCTCGCCCAGGCCCTCCGCCGCCTCGGTGGGAGCGCGCAGGTCGAGCCGATCGGCGGCCTGCACGCTGGCCAGTTCCGCGCCGTCCCACTGCCCGAGCAGATGGGCTAGGTGCCACAGGGCCAGGTCCACCCGGCCGGGCCCGGTCTGGGGGTAGCGGCGCACGTCGTCCTGGATCTGGTCGATCACCGGGCCGAGCACCTGAGTGCGGACGGCGAGGTCCGTCTGCGTGCGGAGCCGGGCCAGCGCCTGGCCGGCCGTCGGGTCGCAGCCGACGGCTTCGTCGTGGCGGGCGCCGAAGGCCACCCGGTGGATCAGGGCCCAGGCGGGCTCGACCACGCCTGAGCCGTACCCCGGCTCCATGGTGGCCGAGAGTGCCTGGGCGCAGACCCCGGCCCACGGTGAGGGCTGCCAGTCGACGCGCGGGGGCCGCAGACCGGCGGCTCGGTAGGCGCGGATCAGGCCCCGTTCGGCCCGGTCGCGGTCGGGGGGACCGGTGGCCAGGGCGACCCCGATCCAGTCGCGCTGCACCTCACGGAGCTGTTCGCCCCGCCCGACATACATCGCTGTTCCCGACACATGCAGTAGTCAACCAATTGCACACAGCAATTGCCAACTCCCCCAAACCTGCTCATGCTCCGCAGGGGTACATATTGAAACGTTTACAGAGGCTCTGAGATGTACCTCTGCGGAGCATGAGCAGGTTTTGTCAGCGGCGGCGGGCGGTGCCGAAGATGCTGCGGGTGATCTCACGACCCAGGACGGTGCCGGCCGAGCGCAAGAAGCTCTTGAAGGCGGAGGACTTGACCACCTCGCCGACGATGCCCGGCTCCTCCTTCGCCGCCCGGGTCGACGTGCGGGACGACGACCGCGCCGGCTCCCGGCCCTCCTCCTCCTCACGGCGGGGCTCCTCGCGCAGCGTGGTCTCCGGCGAGGGCGGCGGGGCGAGCTTGGCGGCCAACCGCTCGTAGGCCGACTCGCGGTCGATCTCCTGGGCGTACTCGGCGTTCAGGGACGACGCAGACACCATCGCGGTCATCGCCTCGGCCGGAGCCGGCGCCATCAGCGACTGCGGCGCCCGCAGCCGGGTCCAGGCCACCGGGGTGGGCGCACCGCGCTCGGACAGCACCGTGATGATTGCCTCACCGATGCCGAGCTGGGTGAGCAGCTCCTCGAGGTCATAGCTCGAGTTGGGGAACGTCGAGGCTGCCGCGCGCAGCGCCTTGGCGTCGTCCGGGGTGTAGGCACGCAGGGCGTGCTGCACCCGGTTCCCCAACTGCGCCAACACGTCTGCGTTGACGTCCTTCGGGGTCTGGGTGACGAAGAAGACCCCGACCCCCTTGGACCTGATCAGCCGCACGGTCTGGGTGATCTGGTCCAGGAAGGCCTTGCTGGCGCCCTTGAACAGCAGGTGCGCCTCGTCGAAGAAGAAGACCAGCTTGGGCTTGTCCAGGTCCCCCGCCTCGGGCAGGTCGTGGAACATGTCCGCGAGCAGCCAGAGCAGGAAGGTCGAGAACAGGGCGGGCTTGCTCTGGACGGCGGGCAGCTCCAGGCAGGTGATCACACCGCGGCCGTCGGGCGCCGTCCGCAGCAGGTGCTGGGTGTTGAACTCGGGCTCACCGAAGAAGACCTCGGCCCCGGCGTCGGAGAAGGCGATCAACTCACGCAGGATCACCCCGGCGGTGGCCTTGCTCAGACCGCCGAGCCCCTCCAGATCGGCCTGGCCGTCCTCGGAGATCAGGTACTGGATGACGGCGCGCAGGTCCTTGAGGTCGAGCAGGGCGAGCCCGGCCTTGTCGGCGAAGTGGAACACCAGCGCGAGCGAGGAGGACTGGGTCTCGTTCAGGTCGAGCACCTTGGCCAGCAGGGTCGGCCCGAAGGACGTGATCGTGGCCCGCACCGGGGCCCCGACGCCCTGCCCGCCAAGGGCCAGGAACTCCACCGGGAACCCGGTGGCCTGCCAGGCCTGGCCGATGCTCGCCGTCCGCGCGGCCAGCTTCTCGCTCGGCTGGCCGGGCTGGGAGACCCCGGACAGGTCGCCCTTGATGTCCGCCATGAACACCGGAACCCCTTGTGCGGAGAGCTGTTCCGCCATCACCTGCAGGGTCCTGGTCTTCCCGGTGCCGGTGGCGCCGGCGACGAGTCCGTGCCGGTTGAGCATGCCCAGCGGCACCCGCACCTGGGCGCTGACCACCGGTTCGCCGTCCACCAGCAGGGCGCCGAGCTCGAGCGCCGGGCCGGTGAAGGCGTACCCCTGGGTGACGGTGGCGACGATGTCGGTGCTGTCGGCTGCTGCAGCCATGGTGGGGCTCCCCTGGGGTGGGTCCGGTCTGTCTCGCGTCTGTGCCCGCGCAGCCTAACCGGTCTGATCCGTAGACTGCCTCGGGTGATATTCAAAGCCGTCGGCGATCACCGGCCCTATCCGGAGCACGGGTACACGACGGCGCGCCACTGGTCGCAGCTGCCTCCCACCCAGGTACGGCTGGAGGATCTGGTCACCACCCGCACCACGCTCGACCTGACCCAGCTGCTCTCCGAGGACTCCACCTTCTACGGCGACCTGTTCGCCCACGTCGTGCAGTGGCGCGGCACCCTCTATCTCGAGGACGGGCTGCACCGCGCCGTCCGGGCCGCACTCGGCCAACGACCCATGCTGCACGCCCGGGTGCTGGTGATCCCGGACTGATCACGCACCTGATTCAGCGGGTCGGCTGGACTCCGGCGCCCGCGCGGTCGATCCTGCCCAAATGGGCGGGCGAAGCGACGGCGGCGACGACGGCTCCTGGGGCACCGAGGAAATCCGGCTCCCGGGAGTCGAGGACGATCCCGCGGACGCCGCGCCGCGCCGCGGACCTGCACCGGCACCTGCTCCGGCACCGACGGATGACGCGGCCTTCCCGCTGGCCGTGGTCACCCAGCCGGGGAGGCGTTCCGCCGGCTCGGGCCGGCGCCAGCGCCGACAGACCCTGACCTTCCTGGCGTTCTTCGTGCTGATCCTGCTGCTCGGGCTGCTGGCCCTGGCGGCCTACTTCGGCAAGGTCGACCTGCCGGTAGGCAGCGGGAGACCGACGCCGCTGCCCACCTGCCCCTCGATCTCGCCCACAATGCAGGCCGCGCGGGACACCAGCGTGAACGTCTACAACGCCTCCTCGCGCAACGGACTGGCGCTCACCGTGGCCCGCGAACTGCAGAAACGCGGCTTCCGGGTGCCGACCAGCCCCTCGAATGATCCGGCGAAGACGAAGGTCACCACCATGGCGGTGATCCGGCACGGGGCCAACGGTGAACTGGCCGCCAGGACGGTAGCCGCCGTGGTGGCCGGGCCGGTCACCCTGGTGGCGGACGAGCGCCCAGGCAGCGACGTCGATCTGGTACTCGGCCAGACCTTCGCCCTCAAGCCTGCGGTGAAGGCCGGCAGCTCGTCCCGCGCGGCGGCCCCCCCGGCGTCGCCCACCTGCGTTCCGGGGTAGGGCAGCCAGGGCCGGGGCAGGTCACTCGTCTAGCAACTCGTCTGGATTCTGGTCTCATCAGCGAACCATTCGGCGCACGACGGCGGGCCGCTGTTCCTCACCACCCTCACCGAATGAGAATCTTGCGCTGTGACGGCGCTGACTCCCTCCCAGCCAGCCGCCGGCAACCTGGCCCAGGTGGCCGAGCCTTTGGTGCTCACCTGGTCGGCGATGCCCGGCGACTTCTCAGAGCAGGTATCTGCTTCCCAACTGCGCGCTCTGGTGATCATCCAGGGCAGTGACGGCATCGCGGTGAGTGAACTCGCCCGTGCCCTCGACGCCCTACCCTCCTCGGCGACGCGACTGTGCGACCGGCTGGTGGCGGCAGGCTTGATCGAACGCACGCCCGACCCGACCAACCGGCGGTTCCACACCCTGTCGCTCACCGTGGCCGGCACCCGGCTGCTGGAACGGCTGGAGCGGTTCCGGGTCACGTCTCTCAACGATGTGATGGCAACGATGTCAGAGACCGACCAGCGTCATCTGCTGCGCGGCCTGACCGCCTTCGCCGAGGCGACCGCCCGCGTCTGACCAGGCGGAATGTCACCCGCCCCACCAGAATGGGGCGCGGACGACGCGGCGACCGCATTGCCGAACGGCGATCGGGCCGCCGTGCCGGGGTCATGGACGGCGACCACCTCGAGGTAGACCAGCCCCGCCAGCGGAAGGATCGCGTTGCAGGTGCCGAAGGTCGTGTGGACGCCGCCCCGGACGGGCTGGACGCCGATCTCACCCCCGAGCCGGGGCGCGGTGGCCTCCAGACCGGTGACGTCGGCGACGTAGATGAGGTGGTCGAGCTCGATGGTCGGCACGGTCACTCCTGGAGCATCCGCTCGAGTCCGTCAAGGATGACTTTGAGGCCGAAGGCGAAGTCGGCCTCCGAGTCGTAGCCGGTGTCCATGGCCAGCAGGACCATCTGATGCAGATGCGGGTACTCGTCGGGGGGGACTGTCGAGAGCATCGCTTCGGCCATCTTCTCCGGCGGCGTCTCGCCGTCGGTCACGCTGGGCTGCTGCCGGCCGAAGCCGTAGATGTAGCTGTCGAGAACGGAGAAGCATCGAACGGCGGCCTGGAGGGAGAAGCCCGCGTCCACCAGGGCGCCCAGCACCCAGTCGAGGTAGCGCAATCGCGCCGGCCCACTCGTCGTGCGTGAGTCGATGAGTGCCGGGGCCCAGGGATGCCGCTCGAACGCTCGATGGGCCAGGACTGCGCGGCGCCGCATCGCCTCGCGCCAGTCGTCGACGTCGATGTCGGTCGGCAGGTCGATCTCCTCGACGACGAGGTCCACCATGCCGTCGAGGATCGCGTCCTTGTTCCGCACGTGGTTGTAGAGCGACATGGCCTCGACGCCGAGCCGCGAAGCGACCGCGCGCATGGTCACCGCACCGACCCCGCACTCGTCGGCGACACCTACGGCGGCCCGCAGAACCCTCTCCCTGGTGAGCGGAACGCGGACCTCAGACGTGCCCTGTGCCCGGCGGGCTGTCATGCGTCTCCTGACACTCGAGAACCGCGTCCACGACCCGCGACCGACGCGGCCCATTGACAGACTTACTAAGTCAGTCTTACACTACTTACTTAGTAAGTAAACGTCTCGCACACCGCCTCCACGCGACGTCGAGCCCTAGGGAAGGAGTCCTCGTGTTCCCCTCGACCCCAGAAGTCGCTCCTCGCACCACAAGGGCAGGGGGCCTCGCCGCGCTCTACGTGGCGCTGGCCTATCTCGCGGCGATGCCGTTCTTCCTGCTCGTCGTCGACTACCAGAAGGCGACGACTACCGCCGAGAAGGTCACCTCGATCCTCCGCAACCACCAGAGCATGTCCACGATGTACCTGGTCGCCTACGTGTTCCTCGGCGTGGTTCTGGCCGTGCTCGTCCTCTCCCTGTTCGATCACCTTCGGCGCGGCAGCGAGTTGGGTGCCCGCCTCACAACCGTCCTCGGTCTGACCTGGTCGATCGCGCTCATCCTGAGCGGGATGGTCTTCAACTACGGCATGGGAACCGTCGTGTCGCTCGCCGAGAGCAGCCCCGAACAGGCGGCGATGGCATGGCAATCCATCGAGCCCGTCGCGCTTGCCCTCGGCGGCGCGGGCGGTGAGACCCTCGGCGGGCTCTGGATGCTGGTGCTCAGTTGGACCTCATTCCGTGCCCGGGCGCTGCCCTCGACACTCGGCTGGTTCGGGGCCGTGACCGGTCTCGTCGGCCTGGTCTCCACCGTTCCGGCGATGCACGACGCGGCCTACGGGTTCGGACTGCTGCAGATCGTCTGGTTCGCGTGGCTCGGCACCGTGCTGCTCACACGAGGAGCGATCGCCCATCGAGTTGTCGATCCTCAGCCGGCGCTCGGCGCCGTGTGAGCCCAACCCCATCGCGATCCGTCCCCTGCTCGAGACTGCTGACGCTGCGCACGGTCTCGAGCAGGGGATCGTCCTGGGGCGCACGCTCGGCGGCAGGGACAGCCGGACGGGTGACACCGGCCCCGCACGTGGCGCTGCGATCGCCGGCCGATGCTTGACTTCGGCCCACGTGCCCGAGGGACCGGAGGATTCGATGAGAATGCAGTCGACACGGCGGGGTGTGCTGGGCATGGCCCTTGCGGCCGCGCTGGTACTGGTCTCGTCCCCGGCATTCGCGGCCGCCGTCCCTTACCCGGTGAAACCCCTGAACGTCTGGGACACCAACGGCATCGTGTACGCGACCAAGATCGTTGGGAACACGGTCTACATCGGCGGCAGCTTCAGCCGGGTCAAGTCCCCCAGCGGGTCGACGCTGGTCCGGGCGAACCTCGCCGCGCTCAACCTCACCACCGGGGCCGTCTTACCCTTCCGGGCGGACACCAACGGCACGGTCCGCGCACTCGAGGCAGACACGGCGACGGTGTGGGTCGGCGGTTCGTTCACCACCATCGCCGGGACGGCGCGCGCACGGTTGGCCGCGGTCAGCGCCACGTCGGGGGCACTGCGAACCACGTTCTCCGCCAACACCACCAGCACCGTCTACGCCGTGCGGCGCGGTGGGGCCAACCTCTACGTCGGCGGCGCGTTCGGCACCATCCGCGGCGTGGCGCAGCCGCGGCTGGCCGCGGTCGACCCGGCGACCGGCGCCGTCCGGACCGCCTTCCGCCCTGCCCCGAACAACACCGTGCAGGCGCTGGTGATGGCGCCCGCCGGGAACCGCCTCTACGCGGGCGGCACGTTCACCGCGATCGGCGGGGTGACCCGCTCGTTCATCGCCGCGGTCAACCCGTCCACGGGCGTGGCGACGGGACCGGCCCTCGCCGCGCTCGACGGGCGGGCGATCTCCCTCGACATCTCCCCCGACGGCAGCTCGCTGTTCGCCGGGCTGGGCGACGCCGCCAACCGGGTGATCGCCTGGAACACCTCCACCGGGGCGCGCCGCTGGAGACAGGTGACCGACGGCGACGTCCAGGCCGTGCGCTACCAGGGCGGCAACGTCTACTTCGGCTTCCACGAGGGGTTCGGCGCAGACCTCACCGTCCGGCTGATGGCCGTGGACGCCGGAACCGGTGCCCTGGAGGCGTTCCGGCCCACGGTCAACTCCTTCTACGGCGTCTGGGCGATCGATGCCTCGGCCGGCGCGCTGGTCGCCGGCGGCGCGTTCACCACGGTCTCCGGCGTACCGACACAGGGGGTTGCCGTCTTCGCCCGCTGAAAGCGCGCAGGCGTGGGACCGAACAACTCATGCCCCACCACCGGGAATCGGCCTGGCTGAGTTAGGGCTATGTGCGTCGGGTGAAGGTGATGGTCTTCTTCCCGTTCGCATCGGTGGTGATCACGTGCTCGTATCTCGGATCATGCAATCGTCCGTGGTGGTATTGGCACGCCGGGACGGCGTCCTTGCGGTCGGTCTTCCCGCCCCGTGACCAGGGTGTCTCGTGGTGCAGCTCGGTCCACGCGTAGGGCCGGTCGCAGCCCTGCGCGGCGCAGGTGTCGTAGACGGTGGCCAAGGCGACTCGTTGGGCTTCGGTGAACAGGCGGGACGCGCGGCCCAGGTCCAGTGGCAGCGACCCGGTCCCCAGTACCGCGGGGACGATCCCCGCGCCGCAGGCCAGTCGGCGGGCCTCGCCGGCGGAGAGGTCCATCCCGGTGTCGACCGACGCTGCCCCGAGGCCGGCGAGGAGCCGTTCCCAGGACAGGGTGACCACGATGGTCGCGGCGACCTTGCCCGACAGGTGATCCGTGGGCAGCCGCTCCAACAGCTCAGTGAATGCCAGGCCCTGGGCGTGCGCCCAGTCCGTCCCGGTCGCCGCACCGTCGACGCCGCCGCGTTCGTCGGGGGTCATCCGCCGGGGCGCGGTCATCTGCTCCAGGATCTTCCGCAGGATCGAGGCCGCCAGGGTCGGCACGGTGAAGTGCCCACTCGTGGTGCCGTCGCCGTTGTCGTGCATCGTGAACGCCGCCGCCGCCCGGGCCCGCTCCTCCTCATCGCGCAGGGTCTGGTCCTCATGCGCGTCCGCCTCCGCGGTCGGGCGGTCCAACGCATCCAACGCCCGCCGCGCCGCCCGCCGCAGCGTCGCCGGGTCGACCCGCTTCGCCGTCTCCACCAGGTCGGCCTCGACCTGGTCCCGCTCACCGGCGGTCAGGCCTGCGGGCAGGTCCCGGACGGCCTTGGCGATCACCGCCGCGTGCTCGGTGGACACCTCTCCCTCGCCCAGCGCCGCCCGGGTCGCGCCCAGCCCCCGGTCCAACGCCCGGGCCAACCCGACCTCCCGCGCCGCAGCGCCCCCATCGGCCTTGGTCGCGTTCGCCCACCACGCCGCGGTCCCGCTCATCCCCGACCCGTCCCCGACCCCCGCGGCATCCACCACCGCCAGAGCCGCCAACCGGGCGGCGTCCACCCGCCGCGCCAACCGCTCAATCGCCTTCACATCCGCCCCGGACACCACCACCGTCGCCACGTCCAGACACGCCTGCAACGCCACCACCGCATCCACCGCAGCACCGATCCGCCCGGACACCGTCCACGGCGACGAGGACTCGGATTCCAACAGCTGCGCGACCATGCACCAATTCTATTCGAACAAATATTCGAGTCAAGGCCCGAAACCCACCTGTGGACAACCGTCGCCGACTCCCACCTCAGGGGTCGCCGCCCTGTTCGTCCACCGGGTGTCGCCGGCCGAGCATTGCTGACACCTCGACTCGCCTGACGGGGAAGTGTGGGTAGTTTCCTGTCAGGCAAGTGAAGACCACCCCCGAGGAGGCGATCGTGATGTCCACCAACATGTCCGCCCGTGACGCGCTCGCCGAGGTCGCGCGACGCAAGGAGAAGACCCTGGCCGCCGGCAACCGGGACTGGGACTGGGCGGGCCTCGACCTCGCGTCCCGAACACCGTCGGCATAGTCGGTGCCTGCCTGATGCTGCTCGCCGCCACGCCCTCGGCGCAGCGCCGGGTCGCCGCCCGTTGCGTGCGGAACGGGGAGCAGGGGATTCAGTGATCGTTCACGACCAGCCGGCGACACGGCGTCCGGCCGTCGACCCCTCCCCGCACCAGCCGGCCCGGCTGGGTGTGATGTCGCTGCTGGCACCGGCGGAGTGGGCGGACTTCGCCTTCCTGCGGGACGCGCTGGAGACCACCGATTCGGCGCTGTCCAAACAGGTGTCGGCGCTGGAGGACGCCGGCTACGTGGACGTGCACAAGGAGCACGCCCCCCGGCGCCGGACCTCGGTGCGGATAACCCCGGCCGGGCGGACCGCATTCGACTCCTACCTCGACACTCTGCAACGGATCGTCAGCGAGGCGCGCTCCGGCCGGGCCGGCGCCTGACGAGCGCCTGCGTTCGGCCAGAGCCGGTTCACCAGACCTAGGAGGACGGATGGCCGAGACCGTGTGGTCCCTACTGGATCGGTGGGTGGACGCGGGTCGGATCCCGGGATACGTTGCGGCACTGCGGATCGGGGACCGCACGCAGGCCAGGGCCGGAGGCAGAACTGCGTTCGGTGGGCCTCCGATGCGGCAGGACACGCTGTTCCGGATCGCCTCGATCACCAAGCCGATGGGGGCGGTGCTCGCGCTGGGCCTGGTCGAGGACGGCACACTCTCGCTGGGAGACCCGGTGGCCCGGTGGTTGCCCGAGGCCGCGAGACCGCGGGTGCTGCGGAACCTCCTCGGCGAGCTGGATGACACCGAGCCGGTGGAGGAGCCGATCACGGTGCGGCACCTGCTCGACGGCACGTCCGGCTGGGGAGCGGTGATGCAGGACTGCCCCCTGCAGCGGGCGATGATGCAGCGTGGCGTGTTCGGCAGCCCGCTGCCCGCACAACTGTCGGGGGAGGAATTCCTCGCCCGACTCTGTGGTCTGCCACTGGCCTTCCGGCCCGGAACCGGCTGGCTCTACGACAGCGGCATGGACCTGCTCGGCGTGCTGCTGCAGCGGGCCACCGGGACGCTCCTGCCCGAGCTGTTCGCACAGCGGATCACCGGGCCACTCGACATGGCCGACACCGGGTTCTGGGCCGTGGACCCCACCCGGCTGGCGACCGCGTACATCCCCACCGAGGGAGGGCTCGACGTCCTCGACCCGCCGGACGGCCTTTACGCGACGCCGCCGCCGTTCGCGCAGCTCGGCGGGGGACTGGTGTCGACGGCGGCCGACGTGCTGCGCTTCTACACCGCGATGGCGGACGGCGGGGCACCGGTGATCAGCCGCGCGTCGTTGGAGCTGATGACCACAGATCAGCTCACTCCGGCGTTGCGCCGCGGCACCGAACCGTTCTTCGGTCCGGGTGAGTCATGGGGACTCGGCACCGGCGTCGACATCGAGGCGGTCCAGCCGTGGATGGCGCCCGGGCGCTGGGGGTGGACCGGTGGCACGGGCACGACCGCCGTGGTGGACCCCTCCCGGAACCTGGTCGCCGTCCTGCTCACGCAACGGGCGATGACCGGCCCCGACGACGGGCCCGAGGACTTCTGGACAGCGGCCGCGAAGCAGGCGGACCGGCCACGGCCGACCGGAGACTGGGCGAGCTGACGGCGAAGCCGAGGCCCTCAGGGGGTCTAGGCACCGGCGAAGGGCGACGAGTCGGCCACCGAGACCGCCCGCCGCGTGAGCTCGGACAACTCCGCAAAGAGGTCCTCGTCGATCCCGGTGAGGTTGAAGCAGGCCTTGCCCTGCATGCGCCGGCGCAGCTGCTCGGAGATGGGCAGCACCCCCGGGGGCGCCATGTAGACCGGCATCAGGTGGTAGGAGACGTAGCGTTTCCTGACCTCGACCGCCCCGAACATCAGCACGTACCCGTCCTTGCGCACATGCCGGGTGTTCAGCCGATAGCCGGTGGGCCCGTCGGCGACGACGTCCATGCCTGCGGCATGCTCGGCCATGATCGCCCGGAGCCGCTGGAACACCTCGGTGACGTCCTTCTCGGCCATCGGACCAGTCTCATCTGGAGTGGGGCCGCTCGCCAGAGGTGATGGAGTGGGGCCCATGGACTACGACGACGTCGATCGCCTGGCGAGCGCGCTGCCCGGGGTGACCATCGGCCAGAAGTGGAACAAGCGCCACTGGCTCGTCGAGGACAAGGGATTCGTGTGGGAGCGACCGTTCAGCAAGGCTGACCTCAAGCGGTTCGGCGACGACCCGGTGCCGGCCGGACCCGTTCTCGGCATCACGACCGAAGACCTGCACGACAAGGAGGGATTGCTCGCCGCCGGCGTCACCGGGGTGTTCACCATTCCTCACTTCGACAACTACCCGGCCGTCCTGGTCGACCTGTCCGTGGTGTCGCCGGAGGAGTTGTCCCGGCTGATCCTCGACGCCTGGCTCTCGAAGGCTCCCGAGGCCCTCGCACGGTCCTACCTGGCCGACCGGGAGCCGCCCTGACCACCCCCGCCCCCCGCCCAGCCGTCAGTCCGGCAGCTGCAGCTGTTCTCGGCGTCATCCTCGTGAGCCGGAGGTCGGTCCGGCGGAGGCAGCCACCGCGACGAAGCACCCGACGTCGGGCAGCACGGACCGGGTGGCGGCGCTAGGCGGCCGGCTGCAGGTGGTGAGCCCCTCTGGGGCGGGACCGTGGTGGAGGCTGCACCGCCATGCGCATCGTGATCGGTGAGGCCTCGGCCCTGTTCCGCGAGGGGCTCGCCCGGCTTCTCGCTGACGCAGACCACGACGTGGTCGCCAAGGCGGTCGATGCGCCGTCGCTGGTCGCCGCCGTGCACGCGGAGCGACCCGACCTGGCCATCATCGACATCCGCATGCGATCAGCCGTTCGGGGGCACGAACCTGCTGGCCGTGAACTGTGCGCCGTCCGGGTCCGCGGGTCGAACCGGACAGCCCGGCTCCGGCATAGGCCGACGCGACTTCGACTGGGATGGACCCAGGCGGCCACCCGCGGACGGCACCGCGTCCGCTTCCGCGGCAAGCACAGACCCGCCCAACCGCCAGAACCGGACCGGAACGAACCCGCGGACGGCCAAGGACCCCGTCAGGTCGCCCCACGAGGGGCCGGACGTGGACCAAGGCTGAGACCAGAACACGAAGACGCGGCCAGACCCACGAGGGGTATGACCGCGTTTCCGCAGGTCGAAGCGGTGGCGGTGGGATTTCAACCACGGTGGACTTGCGCCCACACACGCTTTCGAGAACTGCCCACCGGTGTTCACCACCGTCCGCAGAGTCCGTCCATGCAGGTCAGACGCACCACGTGCACGTCTGCGGACGTGCTGCGACGCTGACGAATGAGACGAGAACTGAGACCGCGTCGCCGCGCCGCGAGCGGGTCTGCGACGCGGATGCACCCAGGGACGCCCGTTGCTCAGCCGTCCACTCGGTCGATAGCGCGCCGTAGCCGTTGAGGACCGGGGCCTGGGACGCGCTCCACGAGACATCGAGCTTCGAGGTCGACTTTCGTGTAGGTGCAGTAGTTCCGCAGGCGGCCGCCCGGGAAGGCCGGGTTCCTCCCGAAGCGGTCCTGCGCAGCGTCGACCAGGTCCTTGAGGAGCACTGTCCCCTGTTCGTCGGACTCGTCCTCGAGCATCGTCAGGATGTGATCACGCATCAAAGTGTATTGCTCGAGGTCCATCGTCCACCCGTCAAGCCCGCCGGGACGAGTCGCGTTGAAGATCTCCACCCGGCCTCTCAGTCGCGCCGATCTGTCGGCGTCCCAGGCGGATCCCGGAACGGGTCCGAAGTGCGGGTCCTGGCTTCGATCCCTGTCACGGCCTTTGCTCGCGCTCATGTCGCGGCCGGCGCACCTTCGACGTGGTGCTTGAGCTGCTGGAGGTCCTTGACGTGCAAGGCCCGCACCCGACGACCGATCACCGCCTCGGCGACCTGACGCAGCACCGGCGGAAGGGGCACGTCGACGTGGAAGTCGAGGAACACTTTCGTGCTGACGGCGCTCACCGCCTCGAGACGGAAGTCGACCTCCGGCGTCATCGTTCGGCCACCCGGGCCACGGTTGGACAGCCGGTACTCGATGCGGTCCGCCGTGGCCGAGGCGAGCCGCTGCCGGCCTTGCTCGACGCCCTTGTTGTCCCGGAAGACGATGCACGAGCCGACGCTGGTCCCGTCACCGTCGATGCTGCAGGTGTAGCCGGTGGCCTGGGGCCACGCGGACCACTGCATGAGCTCGTTCTCGTCGGCGATACAGGCGGCGACCTGGCCGATCGGCCGGTCGACGACGATGCTCTCGGTCCAGCGCATGACCTCTCCGTTGGTTCGACGGTCGAATGATGAGAGGATCGAATCATGTCTGGCCCTGATGTGCACCCCGACGACCCGCTGCTGCTGGCCTGCCGGGCGCTGGCCCGCGCGATGGACCTGTTCGACGAAGCTGCTTGCCGCGCGCTCGGTATCGGACGCAGCGACCTGCGCGCCCTGAACCTGCTCGAGCACGGACCGCTGTCCCCCGCCGCCCTCGCCGACGCCCTCGACCTGTCCCGCTCCTCCGTCACCACCCTGCTGGACCGACTCGTCCGCGCCGGCTTCGTGGCCCGGACCGACGACCCCCACGACCGGCGCGGTATCCAGGTCGTCCTGCAGCCAGAGACCTTCCGCGCATTCGCGACCGTCTACAGACCCCTGGGTCTGCAGGTCCACGCCAGCCTGCAGCACCTCAGCGCACCGGACCGACACACCGTCACCCTCGGGATCGAGGCGATGACCGACGCCTTCGATCAGGCGCGTTCCCAGCACTGACAACCCACGACACACACTCACGGATGCCGCCACACACGCTGCGGCAGGCACCCTCGTCTCAATTGAAATGAGACTACGAACGAGGAACGCGGCCATACCCACTAGGGGTATGACCGCGTTCCTGCAGGTCAGAGCGGTGGCGGTGGGATTTGAACCCACGGAGGGCTTGCACCCTCACACGCTTTCGAGGCGTGCTCCTTTGGCCGCTCGGACACGCCACCGAGGAGCACGATACCGGCTCGCCACCCGCCCCCAGAAATCCGAAACCGCGCTCATGCTCCGCGGGTGCACATCGGACGACGTTGTCATCGGCGGCGTCGTGTACACCCGCGGAGCATGAGCGGGTTCAGCGGTGGAAGAAGGTACGCAGGAGGGCGGTGGACTCCTCGGCGCGGACGTCACCGATGACCTCGACCTGATGGTTCAACCTCGCGTCGCGGACGACGTCACGCAGGGAGCCGGCCGCGCCCGCCTTGGGGTCCCAGGCGCCGAAGACTAGGCGGGAGACCCGGGCCAGCACCAGCGCGCCGGCGCACATCGTGCACGGCTCCAGGGTGACCACGAGCGTGCACCCGGTCAGCCGCCACGAGCCCAGCACAGCAGCCGCCGCCCGCAGCGCCACCACCTCGGCATGCGCCGTGGGGTCCCCGAGCGCCTCGCGGGCGTTGCAGCCCCGACCCAACTCCGCGCCGTCCGGCCCGAGCACCACGGCCCCGACCGGCACGTCTCCGGTGGCCAGGGCCAGCCGGGCCTGTGCCAAGGCCGACACCATCGCCGCGTCGTCCGCGGCGTGCACCGGAGGCGTCAGCGCAACGCCTCGAGCAGGTCGGCGAAACCGACCGCCTCACCCACCTCGCCGAGCACGGCGCCGGGGTCCTCGCCGTTCTTCTCGACCAGCGCGCGCAGCTGCTTGCCGCTCACCCCGAGATCCTCGAGCAGGTCGGTCTCCCCGGCCCAAGCGTCGACCGTGATCTCCTTGTCCACCACCTCGCCCGCGTCGTCATCGTCCCCGGCGTCGCCGGCCGAGTCCGAGTCAGAGTCAGAGCCGGCCGAGGCGGTCTTCGCCGGCTCCTCGTCATCCTCATCCTCGTCATCCTCGTCGTCGACATCGGCGGCGGGGGCGAGCAGCTCGGCGTACGAGCTGCGCGAGGCCGCGAACAGATCGGAGACGAAGAGCCGCGGCTCGTCGTCCCCGTCGACCCGGATGATCGCGAACCATTCGTCCTCGTGCTCGACCACTGCCAGAACAGGTTCGTCGCCGATGGCGACCCCCCTCAGGGCATCCGTCAGGTCGTCGAGACCGGCCGACTCGTCGACCTCGACGTCACGGGCCTTCCATGTCGCCCCTGATCGGGCGAGGACTGCGGTGAAGTACGCCACGGACCCATCGTGGCATTGACCATGGCTCCCCGCGAATAGCTGAACCGGGTGAATCGGTGAGGGTAGGTTCCGACCATGCATCTGCACGTGGTGGACCACCCGCTGGTCGCGCACAAGCTCACCCTGCTGCGCGATGCCTCGACCGACACGCCCACGTTCCGACGCCTGGCGGACGAGCTGGTCACCCTGCTCGCCTACGAGGCCACGCGCGACGTCCGGGTCGAGCCGCACCTGATCCAGACGCCGGTGGCACCGGCACAGGGGGTCCACCTCACGCATCCGCGGCCGCTCGTGGTGCCGATCCTGCGCGCCGGACTGGGCATGCTCGACGGCATGACCCGGCTACTGCCCACGGCCGAGGTCGGCTTCCTGGGCATGGTCCGCGACGAGCAGACCCTGCAGGCGAGCACCTACGCCAACCGGTTGCCGGAGGACCTGTCCGGGCGACAGGTCTACATGCTCGACCCGATGCTCGCCACCGGCGGTACCCTCGCCGCCGCGATCACCTTCGCCTTCGACCGCGGGGCGGACGACGTCACCGCCATCTGCCTGCTCGCCGCGCCCGAGGGGATCGCCGCCATCGAGCGTGCCTTCGGCGCAGATGCGCCGGTCTCGATCGTGGTCGCCGGGGTGGATGAGCGGCTCAACGAGCTCGGCTACATCGTGCCGGGCCTCGGTGACGCCGGCGACCGCCTGTACGGGGTGGTCTGAGGGGTTCTGCACCACTCCTCGACTACCCGGACCGCAATGGTCCACGTACGGTGAGTACACAGAGGTGTAGCGCCAGGGCGCCAGGGATCACCGGGTGCAACTGGTGTGACGGGTGTGACGGGTGAGAAAGTCATCGGCGCGCCTCCACCGCGCTGTCGATGCGGCCGGTCATGCTGAGCCGTTGGATGCGCGGGTGGGACGAGCTGCCGATGAGGAGGTGCAATGAAAGTCAAACCCAAGAGCGTTCTCGTCGGCCTGCTCATCGTGTTCGCTATCTACGCGATCATCATGACGCCGCAGACCGCCGCGGACTATGTGCGGGCGGCGTTCTTCTTCATCGCCGATGCGGTCACCTCGATCTTCAGCTTCTTCGACGCCCTGCTGAACCGGTAACGGGCCATGCTGCCGCAGATGTGGCCGTGGGAGGTCCGCAAGGGATCGCAGCTGCCCGACGAGTTCCTGCGGTACCTGTCCGACCCCGAGATGAACGCCGACGCGCTCGGCGGCCAGATCCACTGGTCCTCGATGCTGGAGCCGGTGCTGACCACGGCCGGCGGGCTCTTCCTGTGCTTCCTGTTGATCAGCCAGATGCCCGTCGAACTGGCGGGCGCGGGCAGCATCCTGATCCTGGTGATGCTGTTCCTGATCGGGCGGCTGGCCTTTCGCTATTGGCAGTGGAACCGTGACCTCGTCTTCATCACGACCAAGCGCGTGATCACGGTGACCGGGGTGTTCACCCGTAACGTGGCGATGCTGCCGCTGGGCAAGCTCACTGACATGAACTACAAGCGGACCATCCTCGGAATGATCCTCAAGTACGGCTCATTCCGGCTGGAGACCGCCGGCCAGAGCCAGGCGGTGGAGATGCTCGGCCGGATCCCTAATCCGGATGCCTCCTACCGGCACCTGCAGAACCTGCTCTTCGGCCGCGGCACCACCGACGTGATCCTAGTCGACGTCAAGACCGAGAAGAAGGTCAACGTCAACTGGCGCGGACGCCTCTTCCCCGGCACCGGCGGCCGCGGGGCCAGCCTGGAGCCGGCCGACGACGACGAGTGGTACGAGAAGAAGTAGCTCAGTCCTCGCCGCCCTCACGGCGCGCCCGGTCACCGGCGTCCAGCGCGGCGGCCTCCTCGGGTGTCGGCGCGGTGCCGCCCAGTGCCGCCGGCAGCCACCACAGGTCCTCCGGTCCGGACGGCGACTGCGGGTAGGCGTGCTGCACCCGGTCCAACATGGACGCCATGGTCGCAACCAGCTCATCGGTGGCCGCCTGGGCATGACCCTTGGGCACCGCGATCGGCTCGCCGAAGGCGACCGTGATCGCCTTTCCCCGGCCCCGGAAGTCCTTGGGCCGGCCCTTGGTGAAGATCCTCTGACCGCCCCACACGATGGCAGGCACCAGCGGAACCCCGGCGCCGGCGGCCAGCCGGACCGCCCCGGGCTTGAAGTCCTTGAGCATGAACGACCGGCTGATCGTGGCCTCGGGGAACACTCCCACCAGCTCGCCGTCCTTGAGCGCACCGAGCGCCTCCTTGAACGCCGCCGACCCGGCTGCCCGGTCCACCGCGATGTGCTTCATGCCGCGCATCAGCGGGCCGGAGACCCGGTGCCGGAACACCGCCTCCTTGGCCATGAACCGGATGTACCGCTTCGCCGGCAGCGCGCCGTACCCGAGGAAGGTGAAGTCGAGGTAGCTCACGTGATTGCTCGCGATCACCGCTCCGCCGCTGCGCGGGATGTGCTCCGTGCCCTCGATCGTGAACTTCATGCCGAGCGCCGTGAACAGGCCACGAGCCACGGTGATCACTGGTGGGTAGACGAGGTCGCTCACGCCGGTCAGCCTAGAGTGTCGCCATGATGACGGGTTCTACCGATTCCCTGCCGCCCGACAACCCGTTCGCAGCTCCGAGCGACCTGCCGTTCGGGCTCCCCCCGTTCGCCCGGATCCGCACCGAGCACTACCAGCCCACCTTCCAGGCCGGCATGGCCGAGCAGCGCGCCGAGATCGAGGCCATCGCGACGTCGTCCGAGACCGCGACGATCGCCAACACCCTCGAGGCGCTGGAGCGCTCCGGGCGCCTGCTGCAGCGGGTGTCCCAGGTGTTCTTCAACCTGACCAGCTCCTCGGCGACCGCAGAGCTGAACGAGATCGAGGCGGACGTCGCGCCGCGACTGTCGGCGCACAGCGACGCGATCTACCTCGACCGTCGGTTGTTCGCACGGGTCGACGCCCTGCACACCCGCCGCGACGAGCTGGAGCCGGGCGGGGAGACCCAACGCCTACTGGACCGCTACCACAAGGACTTCGTGCGGGCCGGGGCCGGTCTGGACGACGCCCAGCAGGGACGCCTGCGCGCGATCAACGCCGAGCTGGCCGGCCTGACCACAACGTTCAAGAACGATCTGCTCACCGACACCGTCGACCTGGCCGTGCACGTGAGTGACCGGGCCGAGCTCGACGGCCTGAGCGACGGAGAGATCGCGTCCGCGGCCGAGGCGGCCAAGGGCCGCGGCCTGGACGGCTTCCTGCTCACGATCGGCCTGCCCAGCGGCCAACCCGAACTGGAGTCGCTCAGCCATCGCGGGCTGCGCGAACGGCTGCACCGCGCCTCGGTCTCCCGCGGGAAGCGCGGCAACACCCACGACACCCGCGGCACACTCACCCGGATCGTCGCGCTGCGCGCCGAGCGCGCGGGGCTGCTCGGCTACACCGACCACGCCTCGTACGTGATCGAGGACGAGACCGCGAAGACCCTCCCTGCCGTGGACGCGATGCTCAGCGGCCTGATCGGGCCGGCGGTGGCCAACGCACGGGCCGAGGCGGCCGAGCTCGAGGCCGCGCTGGCGGCGGACGGCGAGAGCACCCCGCTCCAACCGTGGGACTGGGCCTACTACGCGGGCAAGGTCCGCGCACAGCGGTATAGCCTCGACACGGCCGCGCTGCGGCCCTACTTCGAGCTGGGCCGCGTGGTCTCCGACGGCATCTTCTACGCGGCGAACGCCTTGTACGGCCTGGACTTCGAGCGGCGCACGGACCTGGTCGGCTACGACGACGACGTGCAGGTCTACGAGGTGCGCACGGCGGACGGCGCCTCCCGGGGACTGTTCCTGGCCGACTGGTACACCCGGGACACCAAGCGCGGGGGCGCCTGGATGAGCACCTTCGTGGACCAGACGCACCTGCTCGGCGACGCCCCGGTGGTGGTGATCAACCTGAACATCCCCAGGCCACCGGACGGCGAACCGACCCTGCTCACCCTGGACGAACTGATCACTGCGTTCCACGAGTTCGGCCACGTGCTGCACGGGCTGCTCTCCGACGTGCGCTACCCGCTGCTGTCGGGCACCAACGTGCCGCGGGACTTCGTCGAGTTCCCCTCACAGGTCAACGAGATGTGGGCCTATTGGCCGCAGGTGCTGGCCAACTACGCCGTGCACCACGAGACCGGGCAGCGGCTGGACCAGGCCGTGGTCGACGCCCTGCTCGCTGCACGCGCCTACGGGGAGGGCTTCTCCACCACCGAGTACCTGGCGGCGACCCTGCTCGACCTGGCCTGGCACCGGTTGACCCCGACCGAGGCCGCAGTACTCGGCCCGGACGACGTGCTGACCTTCGAACAGGATGCCTTGCAGCGCAATGGGATCGCCCTGGACCTGATCCCGCCGCGATACCGCTCGACCTACTTCGCGCATGTCTTCTCGGGGGGCTACAGCGCCGGCTACTACAGCTACATCTGGAGCGAGGTGCTGGACGCCGACACGGTGGAGTGGTTCACCGAGAACGGCGGCCTGCGGCGGGAGAACGGTGAACGTTTCGCTGATCGGCTGCTCTCCCGGGGCGGGTCGGTGGATCCGTTGGCCGCCTTCGAGGCCGTGCTCGGACGCCCGCCGAGGATCGAACCCCTGCTCGCCCGACGCGGACTTGCCGCGCAACCCTGATGTGTCAGTATGGCCGGATCGACTTGGCCCCCCACGCAGGAGGATCCGTGCAGGAGCAGTCCCGACCGAGCCGCCGGACCGTGATCTCAGCAGGTGCTGCAGCGGCACTGGGGGCCGGCGCCCTGGCCGCCTGCGGCTCCGACCAGGCCACCCCGGTGGCCGCCGACGCCACCACGGCAGCGCCGAGCGACACCCCATCGACGTCTGCGAGTGAGAGCGCGACGGCCCCGGCGAGCAGTCCGGCGGCGTCCCCCACGAAGGCGCCGGCCACCGCCGCGGCGAAACCGACGACGAAGCCCACGACCAAGACCACGGGCGCGACGGCCACCTCCGAGGACGACGAGACCACGAAGACGTCGTCCACCACCAAGACGACCAGCCAGACCACCAAGACCACCACGAAGACCACCAAACCCCCGCAGCCGGTCGACGCCAAGCTCTCCGAGATCCCGATCGGCGGCGCCGTGGTGAAGGACATCAAGGGCCGCAAGGTGGTCCTGTCCCAGCCGCGCTCCGGTTCCGTCGTCGCCTTCGACGCGGCCTGCACGCACCAGGGCTGTCCCGTTCAGCCGGCTGGGCGCCGGCTGACCTGCAACTGCCACGGCTCGGCCTTCGACACCTCGTCGGGAGCCGTCCTGAACGGACCGGCCACCCGGGGCCTGGCCCGGATCGGGGTCACGGTTCACGACGGCGGCGTCAGCATCACCTGAGATCCATGAAGCATCCCCAACCCCTAAGGAGACCGCATGTCCGACCAGCCCAGCACTCCCAGCCGCCGCTCCGTGATCTCGGTGGGCGCGGCCGCCCTCGCCGGCGTGGGAGCCCTGAGCGCCTGCAGCTCCGACGACGCCGCGACCGCCGCCGGATCCGCCGCCTCCGCGGCCGGCTCGGCGGCTGCCGGTGCCGCCTCGAACGCGGCCTCCGCCGCGGCCGGGGCTGCCGGGGCCGTGATCACTGCGCTGGCCGACATCCCGGTGGGCGGCGCCGTGGTCAAGGACATCTCCGGCAAGAAGGTCGTGTTCGCCCAGCCCGAGGCCGGTCAGGTCGTCGCCTTCGACGCGGCCTGCACGCACCAGGGCTGCCCGGTGGCCGCCGCGGGCAAGCAGCTCACCTGCAGCTGCCACGGCTCCGCGTTCAACTCCACCACGGGCGCTGTGGAGAAGGGGCCGGCCACCAAGCCGCTGCCCGAGCTCAAGGTCACGGTCTCCGCGGACGGCGTCACCCTCGCCTGACCTCCCGCTGCCAGACCCCACAGCACAAGATCGCCGCGATCTCTGACCGGAGGGCGACCGCGCGAGCTCACCCACTCGGCCGCGGCCTCGCCCGATCGGCCCAACGACGTGTCGTCTCATGGGCTGGTCTTCTCCGTCACACCCCCGGACTGCTCATCACTGCGCCTGGTTGGACCGACGATGGACGCGAGTCCACAGGAGGTCGTACCAGCATGTATGCCATTGGTGAGCGTGAGCGCGGAGCAAGTGATCTGCTGCACGAGAAGCTGAGTACCAGCCGACTCGGGCAGCGCTGGGAGCGCATCGTGCTCACGCACATCCGCGAAGTGGATGCCCTGATGGCCGTCCATCCCGATCTGCGGCGCAATGTGGCGCAGGCGCTCACCCAGCTGGCCGCGGCGAGCGGCAGCACCCTCGACGACGTGGTGATCGGTTCTGCCACCACTGTTCTCGACGACCTCAACCGGCTCGGCGGGTTCGAGCTGAAGTGTGCCGCGGTCGCGCTGCGCGAGGAGCTCGCCATGGCCCGCGGCCGCAGCCTGGACGACGTCCTCGCCGGTTAGCTCAGCCGGTCAGACAGGCCAGCAACGACGCGGGGATCTCCCGCTTGCCCGAACCGTCGTCGGCCATCACCACATAGACGGTCTTCGCCCGACACAGGCTCCGCTGGCCCAGCAGCACCTCGAAGCCCAGGGTGAAACTGGTCCGCCCGAAGGTGATCACCTCCACCGCCACCACCGCCTCGTCGCCGTAGCCGAGACCGGCCGCCCAGTCGAGCTCGGTGTGCACCAGGGACATGTCGTACCCCTCGGCCAGCAGCTGCGAGTAGGGCAGCCCGCTCGCGGCCAGGAAGCCGGCCAGAGCGTCGTCGAAGTAGGCCAAGTACCACATGTTGAACACCACGCCCTGGCGGTCGACCTCCAGGTAGCGCGGGCTCAGCGGATGCTCGTACCTGCTCACCTCGGGCGCGCCGCTCAGCGATAGGTGTAGAAGCCGCGGCCCGACTTGCGGCCGAGCAGCCCGGCCTCGACCATCCGGGCCAGCAACGGTGGCGCTGCGTAGAGTGGCTCCTTGAACTCCGCGTACAACGACTCGGCGACGGCCTTGGTGGTGTCCAGACCGATCAGGTCGGCCAGCGCCAGCGGCCCCTGCGGGTGCGCGGCGCCGAGCACCAGCCCCCGGTCGATGTCCTCGGCGGTGGCGAAGCCCGACTCCAGCATCCGGATCGCCGACAGCACGAACGGGATCAGCAGGGCGTTGACCACGAACCCGGCCCGGTCCTGGCAGTCGATGGCCTGCTTGCCCAACGAGGACTCGACGAAGGTCCGGGAGCGGTCCAGGGTGACGGGCGAGGTGAGCAGGCTGGGCACCAGTTCGACCAGCTTCAGCACCGGCACCGGGTTGAAGAAGTGGATGCCGATCACGTTCTCCGGCCGCTTCGTGCCCGCGCCGAGCTTCATGATCGGGATGGAGGACGTGTTCGAGCCGAGGATCGCCTCCGGGTCGAGGACCAGGTCGTCGAGCCGGCGGAACAGCTCCACCTTCGCGCCCTCGTCCTCCACGATGGCCTCGATCACGACCGTGCGGTCGGCCATCGCCTCGAGCTCGGTGACCAGGTCGATCCGGCCCAGCACAGCGTCCGCCGACTCGATCCTGCCCTTCTCCTCGGCCCGACGCAGCGACCGCTCGAGCCGGCGCCGGCCGGCCTCCGCAGCGGCCGACGACGACTCGGCCACCACCACGTCCAGGCCGGCTCTCGCCGACACCTCGGCGATACCGGCCCCCATCAGGCCACATCCGACGACACCGATCCGGTCCATGCGCTCTCCTCACCCCGGTCCGCGGGAACTGTAGCCGCCATGGGCCGCTGGTAGCGTCGGGGCATCGTGAACGTGAGTGACGCGGACCCCTGGCGGGCCTCCCGACTGGGCGATCAGGACGGTCTGCGCCTGGTCGTCGCCGACCTGCACAACCACTCCCTGCACTCCGACGGCGCCGGCGATCCGGAGCGGGCCTTCGCCCAGATCCGCGCCGCCGGGCTGGACGTGGCGGCACTCACCGACCACTCCTCGATCCCGTTCGACGCCGTGCACGGGCTGAGCCTGGCGCACTACCCTCACGACGAGGCGCTGGCCATGGGCCAGATGCCTCCGCGCAGCATCGACGAGGCGATCTGGCGGCGCACCGGGGAGATCGCCGACGCCCACGACGTGCCCGGGGAGTTCACCGCGCTGCGCGGGTTCGAGTGGACCGAGCCCTGGCTGGGACACGTCAACGTGTGGTTCAGCCGGACCTGGGTGCCGGTCACCTCCCCGGGGTCGATGGCCGGCCTGTTCGGCTTCCTCGAGGACGACGAGCCGACTGCACTGTTCGGCTACAATCACCCAGGCCGCGAGCCAGGTGAGCTCAGCGGGTTCCACCGCCCACCCGGCGCACTGCCGGAGCGCATGGTCGCGCTGGAGGTGTTCAACCGACGCGAGGACTTCCTGTTCCAGAGCCGGGCGGGCACTGGCTTCTCCCCGATCGTCGAGTGCCTCGACGCCGGATGGCGGCCGGCGCTGGTAGGAGCGAGCGACGAGCACGGGCGCAGCTACGGCCTGATCGGCAAGGGACGGACAGGACTGTGGGTGAACCAGCTCAGCCGCGACGGGGTCCGTGAGGCTCTGCTCGCGCGGCGGGCGTTCGCCACCCGCGAGGCCGGCCTTCGCCTGGACGCCCGGCTGTCCGGCGTCCGCGGTGGCGGGATCCTCACCCGCGCCGGCCCGCACGACCTGACGGTCGACCTGGCCAGCTCCTCGCTCGGCGGTTGCCCCGTCGAGCTGCAGCTCATCACGGGCCAGGACGGCGCCGTCCGAGTGCTGGACCGGCACCCGGCCCGCTGCGGTGAGGTCGTGCATCACCCGGTCGACATCCCGGCCGGGGCAGGCTGGGTGGCGCTGCGTGTCGCCGACCCCGCGCGCCCCTACGGCAGTGCCTTCGTCGAACCCGAGCCGCACGACCACCCCTGCGCCTGCTGGGCCCTGGCCTACTCCAGCCCCTGGTACCTGGACACCTGAGCCAGGCTGAACCGCTGAGGGACCCGGTCAGGCCGCGTCGACGACCAGGTTGATCTCGGTCCCGGTCAGGGCCTTGCTCACCGGGCACCCAGCCTTGGCCTCCTCGGCCAGCTCGGCGAAGGTCCCGGGCTCGACGCCCGCGGCACTGCCCCGGACCGACAGCGTGATCAGCGGGATCCGGAAGCCTCCTGCTGGATCGGCCCCGAGCGTCACGTCCGAACGCACGGTGAGCCGGATCTCGCTCCCTCCGGCGCCACCGAGCAGGGCGGAGAACTGCATCGCGAAGCAGGAGCTGTGCGCCGCCGCGATCAGCTCCTCAGGGCTGGTCACCCCGCCCGCGTCGTCCGCCGCCCGCCGGGGGAAGGAGACCTCGTAGCTGCCCAGGCCCGAGCTGGTCAGCTCGACCTCGCCCGACCCCTCCTGCAGGCTGCCGCTCCAGGTCGTGGTGGCGTGACGCGTGGGCATGGGTCCTCCTGAGGGACGGCGGTCGGACGAGCGGACGGGAGAGGGGCGTGCCGTTCGCCTATGGAACCCCAGGTCCGCCGGCTCGTCCACTCGTCGTGCGTGCCGGCCCCGGATCGGCGGCGCGGGCCGGCTGCTGGGAGACTCAGGGCGTGACCTCCGAGGATTGCCCGACCGCCACCGACGTGCTCGTGGTCGGCGCCGGCCCCGCCGGGTCGGCCGCCGCGGCCTGGTGCGCGCGCGCCGGGCTCGACGTCGTGCTGGCCGACGCCGCCACCTTCCCGCGGGACAAGCCGTGCGGTGACGGGCTCACCCCCCGGGCGATCGGGGAGATGCGCCGGCTCGGCCTGGGTGGCTGGCTGCGCGGCCGGGCGGTGAACTGGGGCCTGCGCGCCGCCGGCTTCTCCCAGGAGCTGTACCTGCCCTGGCCGGGGGGAAGCCTGCCGGCGCAGGGGTCGGCCGCCCCGCGCACCGAGCTCGATGCAGCCATCCGCTCCACCGCACTGGACAGCGGCGCTGTGCCGTGGCAGGGAGCCCGGGCGGTCGGTCTCGACCGCGCCGGCGCCTCCGTCAGCCAGGTCACCTTCAGCACCTCCGCCGGGCCGCGCACGCTGTCCTGCCGGCGGCTGATCGTGGCGGACGGCGCACGCTCGCAGCTCGGCCGGATGCTCGGCCGCAAGTGGCACCGGGACACCGCCTACGGGGTGGCCGCCCGCGCCTACGCGAAGTCCGCGCGCAGCGACGACCCGTGGATCTCCTCCCACCTGGAGCTGCGCGGCCGGGAGGGCGAGGTGCTGTCCGGCTATGGGTGGGTCTTCCCGCTCGCGGACGGCGAGGTGAACATCGGCGTGGGCACCCTCGCGACGGCGCGCCGGCCGGCCGACCTCAACCTGCGCCACCTGCTGGACCACTACGCCGAACTGCGGCGCGACGAGTGGGAACTGGACGGCGCGATCCGCGCCCCGTGGTCGGCCCTGCTGCCGATGGGCGGCGCCGTGTCGGGGGTGGCCGGACCGAACTGGGTGCTGGTCGGGGATGCCGCGGGCTGCGTGAACCCGCTGAATGGCGAAGGGATCGACTACGGCCTGGAGACCGGCCGGATGGCGGCAGACCTGTTCGGCGCCACGGGTTCAGGTGCGCCGGAACCGTATGACGAGGCCTGGCCCGCCCTGCTCCGCCAGAGCTACGGCGAGGCGTTCTCGATCGCCCGCCGGGTGGCCGGGCTGCTCACCGTGCCCGGCCTGATCCCGGCGGCCGGGCCGGTGGGCATGCGCTCACGGCCGCTGATGAAGCTGGCCCTGAGAGTGATGGGCAACCTGATCACGCCCGAGGACCACGATGCCCTGGCCCGCCTGTGGCGCACCGCCGGCAGGCTGTCCCTGCGCCTGGACGAGCGGGCGCCGTTCAGCGCCGCCTGAGCAGACCGTCAGGATGCCGGCTCGTGGCGCACCTGGGCGTCCGTGCCAGGGTAGAACAGCCCCTGGTGCCCGTCGGACCAGCGCACCACATAGGGCGGGCCGCCGTCCTGCCCGTGGACCTCGATCACCTCGCCGTCCCGCACCGGGCCGCCGACGTGCACTGGATTGACGATGAGCCGGTCACCGATCGCCGCCTTCATCGAGCCACCTCCTCCAACGGGTTCCGCACCCTCATTCGACTCCGGTTCGGCTCGGTCCGCTAGGGGACGCTCGGCCCGAGTGTGCTTGCCGGGGGCGGCCGCGTGCCGGACGATGGCCGGATGCGCTACCTGTTCCTGGCCGCGGTCGTGCTCTACCTGGCGATCCTCACGGTGGGTGCCCTGACCGGCCGGCTCCGGATGAAGAACGGGTGCTGCGCGCCGGCCGACCCCCGCAAGGATCTGCGGATGCGCTCCGCCTACCCCCCACCGCCGGCCACGCCTCAACAGCAGAGTGGTCAGTTCTCGGGCGACACGCCGAAGCGTCTGCCCGAGAACTGACCACTCGTGAGAGGGCCTGATCAGGCCGTCACGGCTGGTCGTGCTCGCCGGTGAGGTACCCCTTGTGGTGGTGCTCCAGCCCGATCTCGTCCGCAGCGGTCACCCCGGCTGGCAGGTCGATCGTGACCTTGGGTCCGGTGAACCACTTCTTGGCCGATAGGTGCCACCCGACCCACAGCAGCAGCAGCGCGCCACCGGTGACAACCGGGGTGTAGTTGACGAACTTCCAGTCGAACGGCACCGTGTCCGTGCCCTCGGCGCCGACCAGACCACGCAGGAACCCAGGGGTCCCAGCCGGGGTGAACGGCATGATGAAGTACACCGACGTGACCGCGATCTCGGCGACGGCCAGCGGCGCCAGCCACTTCCACTTCGTGCCGAGGTTCCACGATCCCTGCTGGAACGAGTCACCGGCCCTCCAACGCAGCCAGATCGGGATGGCGAAGGCCAGGTAGAGACCGATCACGCCGATCGACACCACGGCCGAGAAGGCGTAGCTGACGATGATCGGCTCCTCGGCGGTGCCGATGTTGATCTCGATCAGGGCCGGCAGGGTCAGCAGGATCGCGATCAGCGCAGAGACGATCACGCCGTTGACCGGGACCTTGTTGGCGTTGAGCTTCGCCCAGTACTGCGCACCGGGCACGGCACCGTCCCGGCTGAAGGCGTACAGCATGCGGGTGGTCGAGGTGAGGCACGCCGTGGTGCAGTAGAACTGCCCGCTGGCCGCGATCAGCAGGACGACGCCCGCCCACTTGCTGCCGAGCGCCTGGTCGAAGATGACCTGGACTCCGCCGCCGCCGGCGGTCACCGCGTCGCCGTCCTGGACGGCGAACACGAACGACAGCAGCAGCACGTAACCGCCGATGGCCGAGTAGAAGATCGACTGCCAGATGCCCTTGGCCGCGGTGTCTGCAGCTCCCTGGGTCTCCTCGGAGAGGTGGGCCGAGGCGTCGTAGCCGGTGATCGTGTACTGGGTGAGCAGGAAGCCGAGCGGCAGGATGTAGAACCAGAAGCCGAGGCCGGAGTCGCGACCCGTCGAACAGCCCACCGGTGTTGTTCACGTGCCCGGTGAAGACGTAGTCCGCACTCGCGTGCTTGTCCGGGATCAGCCACAGGATGGCCACCACGATCACCGAACCGGCGACGTGCCACCACACCGAGACGTTGTTGATGATCGCCAGCAGGTGGCTGCTGAAGATGTTGACCGCGGACACCAGCACCAGCACGACCAGGAAGAGCAGGAACGTCCGCTGCAACGAGTAGCCCGCCGCCCAGGACTCGCTGAACCGGGAGAGGGCCAGGTCGAAGAACGATGCGCAGCCATAGGCCACGGAGGCCACGATGGCCAACAGGCCGATCAGGTTGAGCCATCCGGTGTAGTAGCCGGCCTTGACCCCGCCCAGCTTGGAGGCCCACCAGTAGATGCCACCGGAGGTCGGATAGGCCGAGACCAGCTCGGACATGCAGAACCCGATCACCAGGATGAACAGCGAGATGACCGGCCAGCCCCAGGAGATCGCGACCGGCCCGCCGTTGTTCCACGCCTGGAAGAAGGTGGTGAAACAGCCGGCCAGAATGGAGATGATCGAGAATGAGATGGCGAAGTTCGAGAACCCGGACCACGTGCGGCTGAGTTCCTGTTTGTAGCCGAGTTCGGCGAGCCGTCGCTCGTCGTCACTCAGCTGAGAGAGATCTGCCACTGCGATCGTCCTTCCTTCGGGCCTGAGGGATTGTCAGACAACGGTTTTCAGTCTTCCCGCTGGACATCGGCGAGCCAGCGCTCCAGGTCGGGGCCGTCGAACTCGGCCACCGCCCGGTCGTACTTCTCCATCCCCCACGACCAGAAGTCGAAGTCCAGCGGGCTCACGCCGTCCTGGATGGCCGCCCACAGCATCCACCCGTACTTCGACATCAGGCCCCACAACCGCGCCCTGGCCACCTTGTGGCGCAACGCCTTTCCGTAGTACAGCGCCACCAGCTCCTCGAGCCGGTTGTCCTCGAGGGTAGATTCGCTCCACAGGTTCCCCAGCTCGAAGCATGCGTCGTTGTTGCCCGCGTACTCGTAGTCGATCAGCCAGACCTGGCGCCCGTCGTCGATCAGGTTGGCCGCCAGCAGATCGTTGTGGCAGGGCACTGTTCCCTCGTCACGAATGGACATCGCAGCGCGTAGCCGGTCCACCACGGGCATGAACTCGAGGTAGCGCTCAGGCAGCCGGTACCCGTTGCGCTGCACCACGTCCAGGTATCGGCGCTGGATGGCGAACATGTCGAAGTCCACCGGGAAGCGGGGGCCGCCGTGCAGGCGCCTCAGCGCGAGCGCCACCGCCGGCGCACTCGCCGGGTCGCGCAAGTCCTCCGGGGTGAACGTCCGGCCCTCGATCCACTCGATCATCAGCACACCGGCGTCCGGCGCGTAGTCGACCACTCGCGGCGCCACCCCGGTACTGGCCGCCGCCACGGAACACTCCCTCTCCGCGTCCCGATCGATGGCCAGCAGCGCCCCGGTGGGGTTGGACAGGCGCGCCACGTAGCGCTGCCCTCCGGCGGTCACCACGAAGTTCTGATTGGTCAGGCCGCCGGTCAGCTCCTGGGCCTGCCAGGGCTTCCCGGCGAGGAAGGGGACCGCGTTCAGGCGCGCCGCAATCTCCGGTGGCAGGTTCGCCGAACCCGCCACCGGCATCGAGCTGTCGCTCTGCGCCGGTGCCGTCACGCACACGCTCCTCGCCCGCCCACCAGGGGATGGTGGCCGGACTCTAGGGGCACGCCGGGCCAATGGTCCAGAGATCGTCGACAACAGCGATCAACCGTCACCCATTCGACACACGGCGCGACGCCTCGATGCTCGGCCACCATTCGCCGAACCGTCACGTCTTCCACACGTCGGCGGGCATAGATTGCCGCTCGTGAGCGCACCCGAGCCGGCCCAACGGCCGGACCTTCCCGCCTCTGCCCGCGTCGTCGTCATCGGTGGTGGGGTGGGTGGCGCCAGCGTCGCCTACCACCTGGCCGAACGCGGCGAACGCGACGTCGTGCTGATCGAGCGCGCAGAACTGACCAGCGGCTCGACCTTCCACTCCGCGGGTCTGGTCGGCCAGCTCCGGGCCGACCCGACGCTCACCCGGATGAACATGTACTCGGTGGCGCTCTACCGCCGGCTGCAGGCCGGACAGGCGCCCCCGGGCTGGGTGGAGAGCGGCGGGATCAAGCTCGCCTCCTCGCGCGAGCGGATGGAGGAGATCCGGCGTCAGATCAGCTGGGCCCGCACCTACGACCTGCCGCTGGTCGAGATCTCCCCGGCCGAGGTGGCCGAGATGTTCCCGCTGGTCGAGCTGGACGGCGTGCTCGGCGCGGCCTGGCTGGCCAGCGACGGCTACCTGGACCCCTCCTCGCTGTGCACCTCCCTCGCCGGCGGTGCCCGCGCGCTCGGCGTGCGCATCCACACCGGCACCCGGGTGCTCGGCATCGACCGGAATCCGCGCACCGGTGAGGTGACCACAGTGCGCACCGATCGGGGCGACATCGTCTGCGAGGTGGTCGTCGACTGCGGCGGCATGTTCGCCGCCCAGATCGCCCGAATGGTCGGCGTGCGGGTGCCCGTGGTGCCGATGTCACACCAGTACCTGGTCACCGACGCCTTCCTGCCGTCTCTGATCGGACGGCGGGAGACTCCGCTGCCCACCCTGCGCGACCCCGACCTGCTGGTCTACTGGCGCCAGGAGGTCGACGGGCTGCTGATGGGCGGCTACGAGCGCGACCCCGCACCGTGGACGGCGACCGCGACCTCCTTCGACGACGTGCCGGCCGACTTCAACGGCAGGCTGCTGCCCGAGGACTGGGCCCGGTTCGAGGAGATCACCGAGAACTCGGCCGTGCGGGTGCCGGCGATGGCCGACGCCCCGATCCGCAAGCTGATCAACGGCCCGGAGGCGTTCACCCCGGACAACGAGTTCTGCCTCGGTCCCACCGAAGTGCCCGGGTTCTTCGTCGCCGCCGGGTTCTGCGCGCACGGCATCGCGGGCGCCGGCGGCATCGGCAAGGTGATGGCCGACTGGATCGTGGACGGCGATCCGGGCATGGACCTGTGGCACATGGATGCGCGCCGGTTCGGCCCGGCCTACCGCTCGCCGTCCTACACCCTGGCCCGCACGCTGGAGAACTACCGCACCTACTACGACATCCGCTACCCCGGGGAGGAGCGCGAGGCCGGTCGCCCGCTGCGCACATCGCCGGTGTACGCCTGGCACGCCGGACACGGCGCCTCGTTCGGCGAGAAGTCAGGGTGGGAGCGGGTGAACTACTACAGCCACAACGCCTCCCGCGACTTCGCGGCCGACGAGGCGATCCGTCCGCACGGGTGGGCCGGGCGGCTGTGGTCACCCGCGACGTCCGCCGAGCACCGGGCCACCCGGGAGCGGGTGGGGCTGTTCGACGAGACGTCGTTCGCGAAGATCCTGGTCACCGGACCCGACGCCGCGCGGCTGCTGGAGCGGTGCTGCGACAACGTGGTCGCCCGCGACGTGGGCGCGGTCACCTACACCCAGATGCTCAATCACCGCGGCGGGATCGAGGCCGACGTGACGGTCACCCGGCTGGGCCAGGAGGCGTTCCTGGTGGTCACCGGGACCGCCTTCGGTGGGCACGACCTGGCCTGGCTGCGCACCCAGGCCCGGGCCATGACCCGCGACGTGGCCCCGGACGGCGCGTCGTCCGGCGCGTTGGCGGTGAGCCTGACCGACGTCACCGGGCAGTACGTGACCTTCGCGCTGTGGGGTCCGCTGGCCCGCGCCGTGCTGGCCCGGACAACCCCCGCCGATCTGAGCGAGGAGGCTTTCCCGTTCATGACCGCGCAGGAGCTGACCGTGGGCGACGTCCCGGTCCGCGCGCTGCGGGTCACCTTCGTCGGTGAGCTGGGCTGGGAGCTCTACGCCTCCGCCGAGTACGGGCCGGCCCTGTGGCGCACCCTGTGGCAGGCCGGCGAGCCGGACGGCGCGATCGCCTGCGGCTACCGGGCCATCGAGTCGCTGCGACTGGAGAAGGGATACCGGGTCTGGAGCACGGACATCACCCCCGAGACCACGCCGTACGAGGCCGGTCTCGGGTTCTGCGTGAAGCTCGACCACCCGGCCAAGCCCGACGGCTTCATCGGTGACGACGCGCTGCGTGCCGCGAAAGCCGCTGGGCTGCACCGCAGACTGGCCTGCATCACACTGGACGACGCGCGCCACGTCGTGCTCGGCAGCGAGCCGGTGCGCCCGCGCGACACCGGATCGGGAGGCACGGGCGTGCTGGGCCGGGTCACCTCGGGCGGGTACGGCTACACGGTGGCTCGTTCGATCGCCTACGCCTACCTGCCGGTCGCCCACGCGACGTCCGGCACCGCCGTCGAGATCGACCTGTTCGGCCAGTGGGTGCCAGGCACCGTCACGGCCGCACCGTTGTACGACCCGAAAGGTGATCGCCTCCACCCGGGTCCGACTGACAGCTGAACCGTTGCGACTCAGCCGATCTGCAACACCGCGTTGTCGATCCGGCCGTTGAACTGGTCGGAGGAACCGCTGTTGATCGCCCCGTTGCTCTTGAGCTTGCCACCCACCGACAGCGGGACGCCGATCGCGAAGCCGGTGCGCCCGACCGGGCCGGCGCGGGAGTCGCTGACCGTGGCGCCGAGCGCTCCGGAGCCGCTGATCGGCGTCACCGCGAGGGTCACGGTGTCGTTCGGCGACCCGACGGTTCGGGTGCACAGCAGTCTGTACCACTGGGTGTCCGGGGTCAGGCTGGCCCGCGAGCGCACCTCGACCGCCCCCGACGCACCCTTGACCCGGCAACTGGGCCGGCGGGCGTCCACCTGGATCTTGAACTGCCCGGCGTCGTTGTACAGGCCGCGCTGGATCACATTGTTGCCGTTGTCCGTGCTCCCGCTCGAGGAGCTGGCACTCGTGGCGTCGAGCACGACGTCCGCCCCGAAGGAGAACTGGGCCGGCCCCGGAACCAGCCGGTCGACGCTGCCGGCGTTCGTCACCCTCACCACCGCGCGGCGCCCCGAACCGGAGGCGTTGAAGGCCGGGAAGTCCGCCGAACTCCCCTGACCCGACACGGCAGACCCCGCGACCAGGGTGCCGCCGTTGAGCGTGACGACGCTCTGCAGCATGTCGGCGGCCAGGGTGCCCTCGTTGGTCACCGTGGTGAGCACCTGCCCGGCCGGGGTCTCCCCGAAGGCCAGCCACACCTGGTCGGCCGGGGCTGCGGCAGCCGGAGCGGCCAGGGCGAGGCCGGGAAGCACCGCCAGGGCGGCCATCACGATCAACGCCGTATGACGACGGGGCATGCCGGCCTCCAGGGCAGTCGGGGTCCGGCTCACCCTAGGCAGGCGTCACGCTGAGGCGTCCATCCGCCAACCGAGTGGTCGCCGCCGGTCAGTGCTGAAGGGCGCCGCCTGCTGCCGCCGGCGCCGCGGCGTCCGCACCGCCGTCGGCAGGGGTCTCCCGGGCCAGGTAGTTCTCGATCTCGAACCAGTCGTTCCCGGCCCGCTCAGCGATCGCATGCAGGGTCTTCATCGAGGCGACCTCCTCGACCTGCTCCTTGATGAACCAGAGCATGAACTGCTCCCCGAGCACGTCGTCGTCGGCCCGAGCGGCGCGGAACAGGGCCTCGATCTGGCGGGTGACCTCTTCCTCCTGGGCCAGCGCCAGCGCGACCAGTTCCGCCGGAGCGGTGAAGTCGTTGCGCACCGGGTCGATCCCGGGCAGCTCGACCGGGAGCGACCGGTCGAGCATGTAGCGCACCATCATCATCGCGTGATTGCGCTCCTCCACCGCCTGCTTGTAGAAGTGGCCGGCCAGCCGCGGGAGGTCGTGCCCGTCGAACCAGACCGCCAGGGCGACGTACTGCTGGCTGGCGGTGAACTCACGGCGCACCTGCTCGTGCAGCAGGGTGATGAAGCGGCTCGAACTCATGAGCCGATCGTAGGCGGTGCTCCCCCGGTCCCTTCCCGCAGCCGCGCGACCCCCCTACATTCGCCGGGAGAACCCGACGAACCGGCGAGGGTGGCGGCATGGCACGCGAGGACTTCGAGATCGGCCTGGAGCCGAACGCGGCGAACCACGCACCGCTGACGCCGCTGGTGTTCCTCGACTGGAGCGCCGACGTCTACCCGCAGCGTCTGGCCGTGGTGCACGGACGCCGCCGCTACACCTGGGCACAGACCCGTGATCGCTGCCGCCGGCTGGCGGCGGCTCTGACGGCGCGGGACGTCGGGCGCGGCGACGCCGTGGCGGTGCTGCTGGCAAACACCCCCGAGATGATCGAGGCCCACTTCGGGGTGCCGATGACCGGCGCCGTGCTGACCACGATCAACACCCGACTCGACGCCGCCACGATCCGCTACATCCTCGGCCACAGCGAGGCGAAGGTGCTGCTGGTCGACCGCCAGCTGTCCGGGGTGGCCGCCCAGGCGATCGCGGGGCTGGCGCATCCCCCGATCGTGGTCGATGTCCTCGACAGCGAGTACGACGGGCCGGGCGACCCGATCGGCGCGGTCGAGTACGAGGCGATGCTGGAGGCGGCCGCACCGGGATTCGTCCGCACCGAGCCGCTGGAGGAGTGGCAGGCGATCGCCCTGAACTACACCTCCGGCACCACCGGCCGACCCAAGGGGGTGGTCTACCACCACCGCGGCGCCTATCTGAACGCGGTCGGGAACATCCTCACCTGGGGCATGGCCCGGCACTCGGTGTACCTGTGGACCCTGCCCATGTTCCATTGCAACGGCTGGTGTTTCCCGTGGACCATGGCTGCCAACTCGGGCACCAACGTCTGCCTGCGGGCGGTGGACGCCACGGCCGTCTTCGCGCTGATCCGCGAGCACCGGGTGACCCACTACTGCGGCGCCCCGATCGTGCACAGTCTGCTGCTGGATGCCCCCGCGGAACTGCGCGCCGGGATCGAGCACACGGTCCACGCGATGATCGCCGCGGCCCCGCCGCCCGCCTCGACCATCGAGGGGATGGAGGCGATCGACGTCGACCTGACCCACGTGTACGGGCTGACCGAGACCTACGGTCCGGCGACCGTCTGCGCCAAGCAGGAGGAGTGGAGCAGGCTGGACCTGCACGACCGGGCTCTGCGCAACGGGCGCCAGGGGGTGCGCTACCTGCTGCAGGACGCGATGGCGGTGCTCGACCCCGAGACCGGAGCTGAGGTGCCGGCGGACGGCGCGACGATCGGCGAGATCGCCTACCGCGGCAACATCACCATGAAGGGCTACCTGAAGGACCCCGACGGCACGGCGGCCGCGCTGGCCGGGGGGTGGTTCCACACCGGGGACCTGGCGGTGCGCGACCCGGACGGGTACGTGAAGATCCGCGACCGGGCGAAGGACGTGATCATCTCCGGCGGCGAGAACATCTCGTCGGTGGAGGTAGAGGACGCGTTGTACCGCCACCCGGCGGTGGCCCTGGCCGGGGTGGTGGCCCGGCCGGACGATCGATGGGGCGAGGTACCCCGGGCCTACGTCGAGCTCAAGCCCGGGCGCGCGGCGAGCGCGGCCGAGCTGATCGCGCACTGCCGTGTGCTGCTGCCACACTTCAAGGCCCCGCGCGAGGTGGTGTTCGGGGAGTTGCCCAAGACCTCGACCGGCAAGATCCAGAAGAACCTGCTGCGAGAGCGGGCCCACTCCACGGAGGCCTTCGAATGACCGCTCCCGACTCGCCGGCTCCGCGGCCCCTGGTGCTCCGAGAGGCGGTGGACGGCGTCGTCCGGCTGACCTTGAACGCGCCGCAGCGGTACAACCCGTTGAGCCGCGCCATGATCGCCGCGCTTCAGGCCGAGCTGGACCGGGTGCGCGCGGACCCGGCCGCTCGGGTGGTGGTGCTGGCCGGCGCCGGGCGGGGCTTCAGTGCGGGGCACGACCTGGGCGAGATGGGGGCGCACACCGACGACGCCGCCTGGCAGCAGGCCCTGTTCGCCGAGTGCAACGCGCTGATGGAGTCGCTGCCGGGCCTGCCTCAGCCGGTGATCGCCCAGGTGCACGGCATCGCCACCGCGGCGGGCTGCCAGCTGGCCGCGATGTGCGACCTGGTGGTGGCCGCGGACGGGGCCCGGTTCGCCCTGCCCGGGGTGGGCGTCGGCATCTTCTGCTCCACCCCGGCGGTCGCCGTGGCGCGCAAGGTCGGCCGGGGGCGGGCGATGGAGCTGCTGCTCACCGGCGCCCCGATCGAGGCTGCGACGGCGCGCGAATGGGGCCTGGTGAACCGGGTGGTGCCCCTGGACGGCCTGAACGACGCCGTGACGGAGCTGGCGTCGGGTATCGCCGCCCGCAGCGCCTCGGTCCTGGCCAACGGCAAGCGGGCGTTCTACACCCAGATCGACCAGCCGCTCGACCAGGCCTACGCCACGGCCGCCGACGCCATGGTCCGAGACCTCTCCTCCCCCGCCGCCCCCGAGGGCATCGACGCCTTCCTCACCAAACGCCCCCCAGCCTGGCCCTCCCCCTGATGGGCACAACGTCACGCCGCGCCCGTCTGGCGGATGCAACGTCACGCTGTGCCCGCGCGGGATGGGTGCAGCGCCGCTCGATGGCTGCGCGTTCGTGACCCTGAGCACGCATGACGCCGTGCATGCTCGCTCTTATTGCGACTAATTCCCAACAGGGTTACGTTCCTTGAGTGCACGTACCTGACGGATTCATCGACGTCCCCACCTCACTCGGCGCGTCTGCCGTGGCTGCGGCCGGCATCGCCGTGTCGCTGCGCGGCGCCCGCCGCGAGCTCGACGATCGCACCGCGCCGATGGCCGGCCTCGTCGCCGCCTTCGTCTTCGCCGCGCAGTTGATCAACTTCCCGATCGCCGCCGGCACCAGCGGCCACCTGCTCGGTGGGGTCCTCGCCGCCGTCCTGGTCGGCCCCTACACCGGCGCGCTCTGCATCGCCGTCGTGCTCCTGGTCCAAGGGCTCTTCTTCGCGGACGGCGGGCTGACGGCGCTCGGCGTCAACATCACCGACATGGCCATCGTCGGCGTCGGCGTCGGCTACCTGGTCTTCCTCGCGCTGGTGAAGCTGCTCCCGAAGACCCGGCCCAGCCTGGTCGCCGCCACCGCCGTCTCCGCCTTCCTCTCCGTTCCAGCCGCGGCAGCCGCCTTCACCGCGCTGTACGCGATCGGGGCCACCTCGACCATCCCGGTGGGCACCGTGCTCACCGGCATGGTCGGCATCCACCTGCTGATCGGTCTCGGTGAGGCCGCGATCACCGCCGCCACCGTCGCCAGCGTGATCGCCGTCCGCCCCGACCTGGTCCGCGGCGCCCGGCACCTGCGCCGCGAGGTCACGTTGCGGCTCGACACCTCCAGCCCCATGCCAGGAGCCGTGGATGCGTAACCGCCGGGTCGCACTGATCGCGCTCGCCGTCACCCTCGTCCTGGCCGGCGTGGTGAGTCTGTTCGCCAGCGGCTCCCCCGACGGCCTGGAGAAGGTCGCCGAGGACAAGGGCTTCATCGACACCGCCACCGACCATGCGACCGGCGGGTCGCCCCTGGCCGACTACCAGGCCTCCTTCCTGGACGGCCCGCTCGGGCGGAGCATCGCGGGTGTGGTGGGCGTGCTGGTCACCCTGGCGCTCTTCTACGGACTGACCCGGCTGCTGCGCCGGCGCCAGCCCACCGGCTGACGGGCGGACAGGGACCCCGTGGCCTCAGGACACGCGCACCGCCTGCACGTGCCCAGGGATTCCCTGGTGCACCGGCTCGGCCCGCAGTGCAAGCTGGTCGCAGCCCTCACCTTCATCGTGATGGTGGTGCTCACTCCGGCCCATCGGGTCTGGGCCTTCGCCGGCTTCGCCGCCCTGCTGGCTGCGGTGGCACTGACCGCCCGCATCCCGTTCCGGCTGATCGGGCGCCGGATGCTGGTGGAGACCCCGTTCGTGCTGTTCGCCGTCGCCATGCCCTTCCTCACCCCCGGCGACCGGGTCGACGTCCTCGGCGTCCAGCTCAGCGTCGCCGGCCTGTGGGCGGCCTGGAACGTGCTCGCCAAGGCGACGCTCGGCGTGGTCACCTCGATCCTTCTCGCCGCCACCACCGACCTGCGCATGCTCCTGCTCGGCCTCGAACGGCTCCGCCTGCCGACCCTGTTGGTGCAGATCATGACGTTCATGGTCCGCTACTCCGACGTGGTCACCGACGAGTTGCGCCGAATGCGGATCGCCCGTGCCGCACGGGGTTTCGTCGCCCGCGACATCCGCGCGCTCCCGGTGCTCGCCCGCTCGGCCGGGGCGCTGTTCATCCGCTCGTACGAACGCGGCGAACGCGTGCACCTGGCCATGCTCTCCCGCGGGTACTCCGGACAACTCCCGCAGGTCACCGACATCGCCGCCCCGGCGAGCCAGTGGGCGACAGCTCTGGCGCTGCCGGCCGTCGCGGCTCTGATCACTACAGCAGCAAGGATCTCCGGATGAGCACTGCCTCCCTGCGGGTCGAACAGCTCGCCTACGCCTACCCGGACGGGCACCAGGCCCTGTTCGGGGTGAACCTGGTGATCGAGCAGGGCGAGCGGGTGGCTCTGCTCGGCCCCAACGGCGCCGGCAAGACCACCCTGGTGCTGCACCTGAACGGCATCCTGACCGCAGGTCACGGCCGGGTCCAGGTGGCCGGCATGGACGTCGCTCCGAAGGACCTGCGCGAGATCCGCCGCCGGGTCGGCATCGTCTTCCAGGACCCCGATGACCAGTTATTCATGCCCACCGTGCGCGACGACGTCGCCTTCGGCCCGGCGAACCTCGGCCTGCGGGGCGCCGAGCTGGCCGCCCGGGTCGAGTGCGCCCTGACCCAGGTGGAGCTGCTCGACCTGGCCGACCGTCCGCCGCACCACCTCTCCTTCGGCCAGCGCCGCCGGGCCGCCGTCGCCACCGTGCTGGCGATGGAGCCGGAGATCCTGGTCCTGGACGAGCCGAGCAGCAACCTCGACCCGGCCAGCCGGCGTGAGCTCGCCGAGGTGCTGCGCTCGCTGGAGATCACCGTGCTCATGGTCACGCACGATCTGCCCTACGCCGCCGAGCTGTGCCCCCGCTCGGTGATCCTGTCCGGCGGGACGATCGTGGCGGACGGCGCCACGCACGACCTGCTCGGCAACGCCGACCTGCTCGCAGCTCATCGGCTGGAGCTGCCCTACGGGTTCAGCCCCGAATCGCTGCGCGGCGTTGCCTCGGCGGCGAGGCCGTAGGCCCTGCGTCGTTACGCCGTTCGAAGGGCGAGGATGGGGCTCGTCGGGGCGTGAGGGGGTAGTGATGAGCGCCGTCCAGCAGTGGATCCGCCCGGCACGGCTGGGGGCGCTCTACGCGCCGCCCCGCAGCCCGGTGATCGTCGACGTCCCACCGATCGCCTACCTGACCCGCACCGGACAGGGGATCCCCGAGGCCAGTCTGGCCTGGGCCGAAGCGGTGGACGGCCTGCGCTCGGCCTGGGAATCCGTGCACCTCCCGCCCGGACCTCCCCGCCCGGATGCCGGCGCCCCGCACCCCGCCGCCGCTCGAGGTGGTCTGGGCGGGCGCCGACCCGGCGTCCTGGACCGTGCTGCTCGCCCTGGGCGAGGGCATCGATCCCACCGTCGAGGCGCCCAGCGCCGAGATCCAGCGGGTCTTTGAGGGCTGGTGCGCCCAGGTGCTGCACGTCGGCGGACGGCGTGAGCGTGCCGTGGCACTGGACCGGCTCGACCGGTACGCCGCACGTCACGGTTACCACTGCGGCGCCGGACTGCACGAGATCTTCCTGGACGACGCCGCAGCGGTACCGGAGCCGCTGCGCCGCAGCATCCTGCGCCGAACGGTGGAACCGGCCGACTGACCCGGGGCCCGGGACGCCGATCCGGCGGTGATAGGGCAGGATCGTGCGGTGCGTGCGCTGCGTCGGCTGTTCGTCCTCGGCCTGGCCCTGCTCGCCCTGGCCGGCCTTGCCGACTACGGTGCGCGCCGGTTCGTCGAGGACCAGGTGGGCCGCCAGATCTCCGCCTCCGAGTCGCTGCCCACCCAGCCGGAGGTGACCATCTCGGGGTTTCCCTTCCTCACCCAGGCCGCCGCCGGCAGTTTCCGGCAGGTCACCGTGCGTTCCGGTGCGCTCGCCGCCAACGGCGGCGTGGCCGTGGAGTCGGTGGAGGCGAGGCTGGACGACGTGACGGTGCCGGTCCGCGAGGTGCTCGCCGGGCAGGTTCGCGACGTGCGGATCGGTGCGGCACAGGTGGAGGGGATCGTGCCCTACCCGGTGATCTCCCGGCTGATCACCGCCCAGGTGCAGGACGTGGTCGCCGACGTCAAGGTGCGTCACACCGGCGGCGACACCCTCACACTCTCCGGCAGCTACCTCGGGTTCGCGCTCGAACTGCCGCTGCAGGTGCGATTGTCCGGCGCCCGGCTGGCGATCGGGGTGCCCGAGGCTGCCCTGGCCACTGCCCCGGCCGCGGTGCGCGCCCCACTGGCGGCGCTGGAGACCCGGCTCACCGTGCCCCCACTCCCCTACGGACTGACCGTGCAGAGCCTTCAACTCACCGAGGCAGGATTGTCCCTGCGCGCCACCGCCACAGATCTGGTGCTCGAGGCGGCCGGCTGACCCGACAGCCGGGAAGCGCTACTGGGCCGTGTCCCACCAGAGCGCGGCCAGCCGCCGGGGCGGCGGCGGGCCGACCGACGCGAGCACCTCGGCCACCTCGTCGTCCCGGTCGGCCGGCAGGCACAACCGGATCCGGGTGAACTCGACCCGCCGGGCGAGCGGCAGGTCCGGACGGCGATCGCCGGTCTCCTCCCACGATGTCAGCCGGGCCGGCAGCCCGGCTTCGACCAGAACGGCGAGCGCGTCGTCCGCGGTCGGCCCGGCGGGGCGCTCCAGGTTCCAGAAGTGCTGCCACAACGGAGCCATCGTCGAGAGTGGATGCCGCTGCGGCAGCTCGAACACCACCCGTCGGCGGGCATGTTCACCGACCGCCCGGGCGAATCCCGCCAGGTTGGCCACGTTGTAGGCCACGTGATGGACGACGGCGACGTCCGCCACCGGGGTCTGCGCGGCCGCCTCCGGCCATTCACCGAGGATCTCGGTGTGCGCCACCCCGCGGCGCGCCGCCGCGGCGGCGAAGGCGTCCAGCATGCCCTGCTGGTGGTCCACGCCGACCACCTCGGTGGCCGGCGGGGTGACCGCGAACGCAGCCCGACCGCCGCCGCAGCCGATGTCCAGCACGCTGCCGCCCACGCCGAGCACCTCGCGGGCCAGGGCGTGCGAGGGCGAGTCGGGCACCGCATCGTCCACGGTGAACAGCTCGATCGGGTGGATCCACGGCGACTGCGGTGCCTGGGCCAGGATCTCCTCGGGGATCCGCCAGCCCGCCAATGCATCGGCCCAGTACTGCGCCGCCGTTCCCGGAGCGTCCATGCCCCATTTCTACCCGCCCACCGCCGCCCGACGACACGATGGTCCTGCTGATCAGTCAGCAATGAGCTAAGATAGTTGAAAGTCGAAGGAGATTTCGTGACCGAGCACCCCTATCAGACCTTCCTGCGCAACGCCCTGCCTGCCACCGCCGCACACCGCGCGTGGTCACCCGGCGACGCGCCGCTGCCCGCGCTCTACCTGAGCCACGGCGCACCTCCACTGCTGGACAGCCGGACCTGGATGGATGAGCTGCAGCGGTGGTCCCTCGCCCTGCCCAAGCCGAAGAACGTGCTGATCGTCAGTGCGCACTGGGAGGCCGCGCCGCTGAGCGTGAGCCAGCCCGCCGCCGCGACTCCGCTGGTCTACGACTTCTCGGGGTTCGACCCGCTGTACTACCGGATGACCTACACCTCACCCGATGCGAGCTCGCTGGCCCAACGGGTGATCGCCGCCATGCCGGACGACGAGCGCGTGCACACCCACCCCCGGCGGGGCCTCGACCATGGCGCCTGGGTCCCGCTGAAGGTGATGTACCCGGCGGCCGACGTGCCGGTGCTCCAACTGAGCCTGCCCACCCACGACCCGGCCCGACTGCTCGTTCTGGGTGAGCGTCTGCGCGAGCTGCGCTCCGAGGGCACACTGCTGATCGGGTCGGGCTTCATGACCCACGGTCTGCCCTACCTGGACCGGGACCAGTTCCTCGGCCGGGCACCGGCTCCCGGCTGGTCGCGCGACTTCGACGCCTGGGCAGCGCAGGCGCTGGCCGCCGGCGACATCGACGAGCTCGCCGCCTTCGCCGACCGGGCGCCCGGCATGCCCTACGCCCACCCCACGGTGGAGCACTACACGCCGCTGTTCGTCACCCTGGGCGCGGCGTCCCGCCCCGAGGTGACGACCACCGTCGAGGGGTTCTTCTTCGGCCTGTCCAAGCGCTCGTTCCAGGTGGACTGACGCAGCGCATCGACGAGAGTGCAGGAGGGCGCTCACGCGAGGGAGAGGAAGAGCTTCTCCATCTCGTCGGTGGTCATCTGGTCCTCGCCACCCTCACCGATCACGCACTGCCGCAGGCCGCTGGCGACGATCTTGAAGCCGGCCCGGTCCAGGGCCTTGGACGCCGCCGCGAGCTGGGTCACGATGTCTCGGCACGAGCGCTGCTCCTCGAGCATCGTGATCACACCGTCGATCTGCCCCCGGGCCCGGCGCAGTCGATGGATGATCTGACGTGCCTCGTCCTCGTCGATGTCCACTCGCGGAACCCCCTACGTCTCGTCACGACTACATCACACTCCGCGGTCGAAAACGACCCCAGACAAATAGTGTACCCCGGGGGGTATACCGAGGTGAGACGGCGATCAGGAGAGTCAGCGCGAGCGGAGTCAGCGCGAGCGGTCAGGCACGCCCCTTCGGCATGAGATTCCAGTACAGAGCAGGAAGCCCCACCTTCTTCAGCAGCCCGAAGTCACCAGACGTCCGGTAGGCACTGCCGACGGGTGGACCGTCATGCGAGCAGTGAGTACGGACATTCGGATATCCGCAATAGTCTCAGTTGTACGGACATCCGAACTCATGCCACACTCAACACATGCTTCCTCTCACGCTCGCCCTGGCTGTCGTGGTGGGCCTGTCCCTCGGCCTGCTCGGCGGTGGCGGCTCGATCCTCGCCGTCCCCCTGCTGGTCTACGTCGCGGACCTGGGCGCACAGGAGGCCGTGGCCACCTCGCTCTTCGTTGTCGGCACGACCAGCGCCATCGCCGTGCTTCCTCATGCCACCCAGGGCAGGGTGCACTGGCGCACCGGGCTGATCTTCGCCGCCGGAGGCATGGCCGGCGCCTATCTGGGCGGCCGGCTCGCCACCCACGTGCCCGGCTCGATCCTGCTGGTCGCCTTCGCCACGATGATGCTGGCCACCTCGATCGCCATGCTGCGTGGACGGCGAGAGGCCCCGTCCCGGACGACGCGCCCACATCCGGTCGCCACGGTCGCCCTGGGCGCCCTGGTCGGCACCCTCACCGGATTCGTCGGCGCCGGCGGAGGCTTCCTGATCGTGCCCGCGCTGACCCTGGTGGCCGGCCTGCCCATGGCCTCCGCCGTCGGCACCTCACTGCTGGTGATCACCCTGCAGTCGACCGCCGGCCTGATGGGCCACCTGCACGGCACTCACATCCCTTGGGGCCTGGCACTCTCCGTGACCGGAGCCGCCGTGATGGGCAGCTTGATCGGCGCCCGACTGGCCGGCAGGGTCTCCCAGCCGATGCTCCGCCGCGCCTTCGGCGCCATGGTGCTGGTGATGGGCGCCCTGGTGATGGCGCAGCAACTGCCGGCAGTCCTGGCCGACCTCGGCGCCTCGGCCCGCGCCGTCACCATCACGATCGGCGGTTTCGTCACGGCGGTCGCCGGAGCCTCGGCGCTGGCCCTGATCCGCCGACGCACCCGTCGGGACCCGGTCGGGAATATACCCCCAAGGGTATCTTCTTTACCCCTGCAGGCAGGGCCGGACTCGGCCCTCGACAACACCTCTCACACCCCCTGACCCTTCCACCGAGGAGCGCACCCGTGTACTTCGCCCAGTACTACCTCGACTGCCTGTCCCAGGCCTCCTACCTGGTCGGTGACGAGCAGACCGGCCAGGCGGTCGTCGTCGACCCCCGCCGCGACATCGCCGAGTACCTCGACGACGCCAAGGCTCATGGCCTGCAGATCGTCGGCGTGATCAACACCCACTTCCACGCCGACTTCCTTGCCGGTCACCTCGAGATGGCCCAGGCCACCGGGGCCTGGATCGGCTACGGCCAGGCGGCCCAGGCCGAGTACGAGATCCGGCCCCTGCACGACGGCGAGCGGATCGTCCTCGGCGACGTCTCGCTGGAGATCATGGAGACCCCCGGACACACCCCCGAGTCGATCAGCGTGCTGGTCTACGAGCACGCCGACGACGAGGTGCCCTACGGCGCCCTGACCGGAGATGCGCTGTTCATCGGCGACGTCGGTCGCCCCGACCTGCTGGCCTCGATCGGGGTCACCGCCGACGAGCTCGGCGTGCAGCTGTACGACTCCATCCAGCGCAAGCTGATGGGCCTGCACGACGCCGTGCGCGTCTTCCCGGCCCACGGCGCCGGATCGGCCTGCGGCAAGAACCTCTCCACGGCCCGCCAGTCCACCATCGGTGAGCAGCGGGTGCTCAACTACGCCTGCCAGCCGATGACGCAGGAGCAGTTCGTCGCCATCGTCACCGCCGGGCAGCCCTCCGCCCCCGAGTACTTCGTCTACGACGCCATCCTCAACCGCAAGGAGCGCGCAGTCTTCGACGCGGACCGCGCCCTGACCCCGCTGGACGACGCCGCGACCCTGGCCGCCCGGGAGAGCGGCGCCGTGGTGGTCGATGCCCGCGACACCCAGGACTTCGCCGTCGGGCACCTCACCGGGGCGATCAACGTGCCCGCCGACGGCCGGTTCGCCGAGACCGCCGGCATGGTCCTGCAGCCGCACGACCCAGTAGTGATCATCGCTCCGCAGGGGCGCGAGGAGGAGACCGCTGTCCGCCTGGCCCGGATCGGGTTCGACCACGTCACCGGCTACCTCCCGCACGCCGAGCAGACCCTGGTGGAGCACCCGGACCTGGTCTCGCACGCCAGCCGGCTCACCCCGCACCAGCTGAGCGACGTGATGGCCTCGGACGACGCCCCGGTCCTGGTCGACGTCCGCAACGCCGGTGAGCGCGAGGCAGGGCACATCGCCGGCAGCCTGCACATCCCACTGGCCGAGCTGCGCCGGCGGGTGGCCGAGCTGCCGAGCGGTCGTCCAGTGGTCGTGTACTGCGCCGGCGGCTGGCGCTCCAGCGTCGGAGCCAGCCTGCTGCGCCAGCAGGGCCTCGACGACGTCTCCGACCTGCTCGGCGGGTTCGCCGCCTGGGAGGCCACTCACGCACTCCCGGCAGGAGCCTGACATGGCGACCACAGACCTCACCCAGGCCACCTTCGAGAACACGGTGTCCGGCGAGGGAATCGTGCTGGTGGACTTCTGGGCCGCCTGGTGCGGCCCATGCCGAATGTTCGCCCCGGTCTTCGAGAAGGCGTCCGAGCAGCACACCGACATCACCTTCGCCAAGGTCGACACCGAGGCCGAACGTGAGCTGGCCGGGGGCATGCACATCTCCTCGATTCCCACCCTGATGGCCTTCCGGGACGGCGTGCTGCTCTACGCTCAGCCCGGCGCCCTCCCCGCGCCGGCCCTGGAGCAGTTGATCACCGCCGTTCGAGAGGTGGACATGGCCGAGGTGCACCAGAAGATTGCCGAGGCACAACCGACGTCGTGACCACGCCTTCCGCCGTACTGGCCCGCCCGCTCGACCGGCACAGCCCGATGCCCCTGTGGGCCCAGCTGCTGGCCGACCTGGACCGGCGCCTGGGGGCGGGAGCGTTCGACGAGCACTTCCCGGGCGAGATGGACCTGGTGGGCGAGTACGAGGTGTCCCGGCACACCGTGCGCGAGGCACTGCGCCGGATGCGGGACCGCGGCGTGCTGGACTCGACCCGCGGCAGGGCCACCCGGGTGCGCAAGGACATCGAACAGCCGCTGGGCGCCCTGTACTCATTGTTCCGTGAGGTCGAGGCGCGGGGGATGGTGCAGACCAGCCAGGTCCTCTCCCGGCAGATGACCACCGATCCAGAGGCAGCAGCCGTGCTGGAGGAACCCGCGGCGTCCGAGCTGTTCTTCCTGGAGCGGATCCGGCTGGCGGACGGCGAGCCGCTGGCCCACGACCGGGTGTGGCTCACCGCCGACCTGGGCCGCCCGCTGCTCGCCGCCGACTTCACCCGCACCGCGCTCTACGACGAGATCGCCGCCCGTTCCGGGGCCCGACTGACCGACGGCAGCGAGAAGATCAACGCTGTGCTCGCCTCCCCGGGCGAGCGTGAGATGCTGCGGCTGCCCCGCGGTGTGGCCTGTCTGCGGGTGGAGCGGGTGGGCCGCCTTGCCGGCCGCCCCGTCGAACGCCGGATCACCCTGGTCCGGGGCGACCGCTACACGATGGTCGCCGACTGGTCGCGCCAGGGGTACCGCGTGGGCGCGGAGACTCGGGAACCGGGGCGATCTGATCTGCTCTCACCCCGTGCTCGGACGGCCACGCCCAGGTAAGGTCTGCCCAAAGACCCACTCCCTCGTCCCGAGCCGAGGAGTACCTGATCGTGAGCTGCGCAGCCCCCACCTCGCTCTTCCTCACGTGCGGCCCGGCCCGCCGCCACGTGAGCAGAGGTGGCGCGCGCCGTGGCGCTCACCCCGTCGACGCCGACAGCGCCGAGGCCGGGCGCACCGTGTCTCGGTGAGCTCCCAGGGCGCGCTGGGCCCGTCGCCCTCGCTGGCCCGACGCGTTCCCGCTCCGCCCGTCGACGACCGTGACCGCGCCCGCGTGCTCTCCTACGAGCTGTACGAGTGCGCCCAGACCGGTCAATGTGAGGGCAGGATCCTCGAACTGCTCGCCTACGCCCGGTCCGAGGGCTGGGCCGAGGTGGAATGCATGCTCGACCACGCCCTGCTCGCCCTGCACGACTTCGCGCCGTCCGAGCTGCACCACCTTCAGACGATGACCGAGGCGGCCGAGCGCTCGGCCGACGAGGCCCTCGTCGCCGCCGCGATGGCCACTCGGGCGATGATTCCCGGGGCCGGCGGCGAGCGCGGTCTGCACCGGGCCGTGGCGCTGCTCGATGAGGCCGGAGGTACCCCGGTGCACCGGCCGTTGGCCTACATAGTCTGCAGCCGGGGGTACCACCGTCGCGGCCTCTGGGAACTGGCACTGGACATGCTCGACCGGGCGGCCACCAGCCTGGCCGGGCGCTGGCCTGTGGCGCTGTCCGGGATCGCCGAGTTCAACCGGCGCACCATCGTGCTGAACCGGATCGAGAGCATGTTGCCGCTCACCTGCTCGCTGATCGAGATCGGCGAGCGTGACCGGGCCCGCACCCTGGCCGCAAGCCGTACCCGGCTCGGCCCGCAGGATCTGGCGGCCCTGCCCCAGGAGTGGGTGCCGGAGGTCCAGGCCGTCGACTACCTGATGTCGGCAGTGGCCTCGGAACCGGAGAACGCCTCCCCGCACCGACTGCTGCGAGCCCTGCATCCCACCCGGCGACAGGGCTATCGCGCCTGCGTCCTGCTGGCCCAGGCCATCCGTGCCCTGGACGCCGGGAACTCGGCCAGCGCGGCAGCCCTGGCCGAGTCGGCCCTGCTGCATGTGGACGACGACTTCGGCCCCGCCCTGACCACCTTGTGCCTGCACGTCTCGGCCATGGTCGACCCACCGGCCAACGGCTGGCGGCGCTACGCCGAGCGGCAGGCCCAGATGCGCTGGCAGGCGCGACTCGACGTGCTCGACGCGGCCCGGGCCCAGCTCGAGGCCGAGCGGGTCATCCTGGACAACGACCGGCTCAGCGAGCGCGCCTACGTCGACGAGCTGACCGGTCTGGCCAATCGGCATGCCTACGCCCGCCACCTGCGCCGGCTCGAGCACAGCGGCGAACGGGCCCAGGTGGCCGCGCTGATGGTCGACGTCGACCGGTTCAAGGAGGTCAACGACCGCTTCGGCCACGCCGTGGGCGACGACGTGCTGCGCCGCCTCGGCGGCATGCTGCTGTCGATGACCCGCGCGACGGACATGGCGGTCCGGCTGGGCGGCGACGAGTTCATGCTGCTGCTGATCGGCCGGGCCACCGGCGACGTCGCCTCGCGCGGCGAGCAGCTCCTCGCCCAGGTGCGGGCCTACCCGTGGCCAGACCTCGTCGAGGGGCTGCACGTCACGGTGAGCGTCGGTGTGGCCGTGGGAGCGGCGAAGAACGTCACCGCGCTACTGGCCGAGGCCGATCGCCACCTGTACTCCGCCAAGTCCCACGGTCGGGACCGACTCGTCCACGGCTGAGCGATCTAGCCGGCGCGCTCCAGCAGCGGGTGACGGCGTAGTCGCTCGATCGCCCGCCGTCGGGTGGGCCCCAGACTTCCCAGCGGCACGCCGAGCGATTGCGCCCCCTGGCGGTATCCCTCGTCGTCCGGGTGGAGCAGGGCGGCCAACACCCCCTGCTGCCGCGCCGGCAGGTCGCTGATCGCGGCCCACAGGCAGCGTTCCTCGTCCCGGCGCACCACGATGTCGGCGACGTCGGCGGCCGGCTCGTGCGCTGCTTCCCAGGACGTGTCATGGTCGGTGTGGGCGCGTGGGATCACCCGGCGAAGCCCGTGCAACCGGCGCAGGCTCTCGTTCCGGGCCGTGGCGCGCAACCAGCAGGCCAGGGCAGACGGCTCACGCACCGTGGAGACCCGCTCCAGGCAACGCAACCAGGTGATCTGCACGACGTCCTCGGCGTCCGCGGGGGCAAGCCCGTGTCGGCGGGCCACCTGGTAGAGCCCGCTGCCGTGCGCTGCCACCAGCGCATTCCAGGCCGAGGGGTCACGACCTGTCAGGCGCATCAGCAGCTGGCTCGCCTCGGTCTCGGCGGGGTGCCCCGCACCGCCTGAGAGAGCTGCCACGCCAGAAGCCTTCCGAGACCGGCGACACCGGTGAAACCACCTGTAGGTGGACTGGCGGCCTCCCCCCACAGGTGGACCCCGGAGGTGGTCCCGCTCAGCTCAGGGAGTGATGTCAGCGCGCATGCCGACTGGCAACGATGGACGGCGTGATCGACAAGGCCTCCGGTCAGTCCTCGATGTCCGTCACCGTCCATCTCTTGGCTCCACCCGGCGCACCTGCCCGCGCGAGCCGCCTGGCGAAGGGTGTCCTGGCCGGACCCGATCTGGTCCTGGTCCCACCCAGTGCCCTGGCCGCCCTGCGCCGCCGACCCGAGGCCACCGTGCTGGTGCGCATCGCCCCCGGCCGCGGCAATGAGATCGAGCAGGGCGCCGGGCCAGGTCACGGCGACCCCAGCGTCGAATGGCACGCCGTCGTCGCCGTCGAGTCGATCACCTTCGACGACGACCCGGACGGCGCCCGCGCAGCCGCTCTGCTGCACCTGGCGACCGCCTCGCAGCACCGCCCCAGCATCTCGCGGGGCCGCGCCGACGCCTTCCGCCGGGCGTGGTCGGAGGGTCAGGACGCCTGGGCCGCGCTGGTGGCGAGCGGCGCGGTGCCGGCGGCGACGGCACCGACAACGGCAGGTGCGGCGGACGAGCCCGCGCCGGTCCCACCGCGGGTCTCCCGCGCAGCCCCACCCGACGTCCTGGAGACCCGACGGCTGACGATCGCCGGGATGTCGAAGCCCGCATGGTGGTGCCGGACGTTCCCCTGGTTGTGCTGACCGGCCCCTGATTGCGCCCAGGTCTTCGCCTCCGACAGGTGACCATGAGCGTTCGGACCGACAGACTGTCGGCCATGAGTGCACGACGTCACGTGCCAGGGTCGGCCCGCACCTGGCGGGTGCTCCGCGAGCTCGCACTGCTGTCGCTCCTGGCCTCGGCCGAGATCGGCCTGGCGATCGATTGGACGAGCATCTCCCCGCTCCGGCCGATCCATCTCGTCGGTCCGTGCCTGACCCTGCTGGCCTTCACCCTGCTGTGGTGGCGTGCCCGGTACCCGGCGCTGATCTTCGGGATCATCTGTGTGCTCTACGCCGGGTCCATCGCACTGCCGGGCTACCACGCGTCATTCGGGATCCTGGTGGCCCTCTACGCGCTCACCGCCAGACGTTCGACGCGGACCTCTCTGGTGGCGATGGGGATCGTGGACTTCATCATGGCGCTGATCACCGGGCGTGATTGGGGCGACTACCCCTATGAGCAGGTGTGGGTGACTGTTCTGCTGTGGTGGTTCTACACCCTGCTGGTCTGGCTTGCGGCCTGGAGGTTCAACGCACAGGCCCGTGCGCTCAAGGATCTCGAGCGGCGCCGCGCGGCGGCCGCCGCGGCGGCCGTGGAGGCCGAACGGGTCAGGCTGGCCCGGGAGCTGCACGACATCGTCTCGCACGCCGTCAGCGGCATGGTCCTGCAGGCCGCCGGGGCCCGCCGAGTGATGGCCGCGGACCCCCGCACGGCCGAGCAGGCCATGGCCGCGGTCGAGGTGCTCGGGCACGAGGCGATGGGAGAACTGCGCCGGCTGCTCGGCGTGCTGCGGACGAACGCCGGCGATGACACCGTGCCGGACGCCGACGCCCCTGGGCTGGACGACCTCGGGACGCTGATCCAGCACGTGCAGAACTCCGGGCTCAGCGCCACGCTGACGGTCAAGGGCACTCCGGGCACGCTCGCCCCGAGTGTCGACCTCACCGCCTATCGGATCGTGCAGGAGGCACTGACCAACACGATCAAGCACGCCGGACCGGGAGCGCGGGCCCGGATCGGGCTGCGCTGGACGGCCCCGGTGACCGACCCCGCGCCGTCCGCGTCCTCGGCACTGCCCACGCTGGCGATCGAGGTGGCGGACGAGGGCAGCACCGGCACCCACAGACCGTCGGGCGAGGAGGACTCCACCGGGCTCGGGCTGATCGGCCTCGCCGAGCGGGTCGGGGCGATCGGCGGCCGGTTCGACGCCCGCCCCTTTGGCCGCGGATTCCTGGTCACGGCCACCCTGCCGGCAGCCGGCGGGCGGATCGACATCACCCTGCCCGACGGCCCAGCCACCGCCACGGCAACCGGTACTGCGCCCGGCTCCACCTCGGCCCGGCTGCGATGACCACGATCCGCGTCCTGATCGCCGACGACCGGCACCTGGTGCGGGCCGGGCTCGCCATGCTGCTGAGCGCCGAGCCGGGGGTCGAGGTGGTCGGCGAGGCGTCCAACGGCCGGGAGGCGATCGAGGAGGCCACCCGGCTCCGCCCGGACGTGGTGCTGATGGATGTGCGAATGCCCGAGCTGGACGGGGTCGAGGCCACCCGCGCTCTGGTCGGTGAGGCCTTCGTCACCGATCCCGATCGACTGGTCAAGGTGCTGGTGCTGACCACCTTCCGCGCCGACGAGACGGTGTACGCGGCGCTGCGCGCGGGCGCCTCCGGCTTCCTGCTCAAGGATGCCGCCCCGCGTGACCTGATCAACGCCGTCCGGGCGGTGGCTGCCGGTGACGGCTGGCTCGACCCGGCAATCACCAGGAACCTGTTGACCGAGTTCGCGAACCGCCCCGAGCCGTGGGCACCGGGCAGCACCGCGTTCGCCATGCTGACCCCGCGCGAGCGGGAGGTGCTGATGCTCGTGGCCTACGGCATGTCGAACGCCGAGATCGCCACCTGGCTCCAGCTCGGCGAGGCGACCGTCAAGACGCACCTGGCCCGGGCCCTGATGAAGGCAGGCCTGCGCGACCGGTCACAGGCGATCGCCGCCGCCTACCAGAGCGGCCTGGTCACCCCCGGCACCGAGCCGCCGCCACCCGCGGCGTCTCGGTCGACTGCGTAACCTGACCGGATGACCGTCGAGCGTGAGCTGCCCACGGACGAGGCCCGAGACCTGATCGCCCTGACCCGCCAGATCGCCGATGCCGAGCTGCTGCCCATGGCAGCTGCAGACGAGCGAGCCGAACGCTTCCCGCGCGAGGTGTTCGCCCTGCTCGGCGAGGCGGGGCTGCTCGGACTGCCGTTCGCCGAGGACGTGGGAGGCGGCGGCCAGCCGTACGCGGTGTACCTGCAGGCGGTCGAGGAGTTGGCCATGCGCTGGGCCAGCGTGGCGCTCGGGGTCAGCGTGCACACCCTGAGCGCCTTCCCGGTGGAGCAGTTCGGCGCCCCGGCCCAGCGGGCAGAGCTGTTGCCCCGCATGGTGGACGGCGGCTGGCTCGGCGCCTACTGCCTCTCCGAGGCGCACGCCGGGTCCGATCCGGCCGCGGTGGCCGCCCGGGCCGAGCCACGGCTCGGCGGGCCCGAGGTGGCCGGGCGTTGGCTGGCCAACGGGTCCAAGGCGTGGGTCACCCACGGCGGCAACGCCGACTATTACACGATGTTCCTGCGCACCTCCGACGACGGGGGTCGGGGCATCTCCTGCTTCCACGTGCCCGCCGACACACCAGGGCTGAGCTCCTCCCCGCCCGAGGAGAAGATGGGCCTGAACGCCTCGCACACCACGACGATGACCCTCGACGACGTCGCCCTGGACAGCGCCTCGATGATCGGCGCGCCCGGGCAGGGTCTGCCGATCGCGCTGGCAGCGCTCGACTCGGGCCGGCTCGGGGTCAGCGCGGTGGCGGTCGGCCTGGCCCAGTCGGCACTGGACCACGCGGTGGCGTATGCGAAGGAGCGCGAGACGTTCGGGCGCGCGGTGATCGAGCACCAGGGCCTGGCCTTCCTGCTCGCCGACATGGCCGCGGCCGTCGAGTCGGCCCGGGCCACCTATCTGCATGCGGCCCGGCTGCGCGACGCCGGCCGGCCGTACGCGCGCCAGGCCGCGATCGCCAAACTGGTCGCCACCGATGCCGCGATGTCGGTGACCACGAACGCCGTCCAGGTGTTCGGCGGAGCCGGCTACACCCGCGACTTCCCGGTCGAGCGGTTCATGCGCGAGGCCAAGGTGATGCAGATCTTCGAGGGCACCAACCAGATCCAGCGGATGGTGATCAGCCGGCACCTGGCCCGCGGCTGAGCGGGCCCACCCCCGGCCGGTCCGCGCCCGCGGATCCCCGCCGGTGTAGCAGTTCCCAGGCCTTGCGCGCGGTCAGGCCGGTGATCGCCACGGTGACCAGTGTGCCCACGCTGCCGGAGACCGCCCCGGCCACGAACACCGTTGCCGCAGAACGGCCCAGGGTGAATCTCCCCCGAGCGTGCGGAACGCTGACCAGGCGCAGGTTGACCACCGAGGCGCGCGCAGCAGGCCCGGCGCCGACCAACCGGGCACTGAGCAGGTGCTCGCCGGTCACGCTGTCCGCCAGCATCAGGTACCGGCCCGGGCTGGGCACGGGGTAGCCGGCCATCGCGGCGAAGGCCGGGACGCCGTCGAGGTCGATCTCGATCGACTCCCCGCCCGCGCATCCGCGCAGCTGCAGATCGAACTCGATCAACTGGTCGCCGGGCGCACTGGTCAGGATCGCGGCGGAGGACGTCGTCGCGACGTCCAGGTCGAGCCGCACCCCGGGAAGGGGACGACGCGCCGCAACCGGGGGCAGGGCGAACCGGGACCTCCACCGGCCCAACGGCTCCCCGGCGTGTCGGCGCAGGTGGAGCGGCCGCTGGGGCAGCGGAGAGTGGTACCAGGAGTACAGGCCATCGGTGTCGCCGCCGCACAGGGGGGACCAGCCGTAGCCCACCGGCTTCTGCAGATCCCGGCCGGACTCGCGCACGGACCGGGCGTACCAGTCCACCGGGTACAGGTGGGCGGCGTTGATCGCCTTCACCGGGTCGAGGGAGAGCACCAGGGGCACCCCGAGCAGGACGTCGACCACCGCGGACAGCCCCGGCCGGCGGTGGTAGGGCCGACCGAAGGCCGAGGCGTAGGACTCGACGAACGTGGCGCCGGCGCCGCGGCCGGGACGCAGCCTGGGCAGCACGACATCGATCAGGTCGCTCGCCCCGCCGACCCGGCTGATCGGGTCCTCCGGCGCGTCGAGCAGGGTGAGCTGCTCGGGGGCGCGGGCCATGCTGACCGCGGCGTGGGTCACCACCGCGCTGCCATGGCTGTGCCCGATCAGATGCACCCGCGCACGGCGTGCCAGGGCCTGCTGGACCAGGATCGCCAACCGACGACCGTTGATCTGGGTCGCCTGTCGGGAGCGGAAGGCCTGGAACACATCGGCGTCGGTGGCCGACTCGTCCAGCCACGAGTACCAGAGCACCACGTGGTCGGGCCCCAGGCCGGCCAACGCCTCGAGCAGCGCGATGTAGTCCGTGATCAGTGCCCGGCCGGTGGCGTCCACCAGCCGCGGATCCCAGGCCGGCAGCGCCGCCACCCGGTCGGTGCTGGCCAGCATCCGCTCCTGCACCCGGTAACCGGGCTGCCAGCCGTGGGCGAAGACATGCACGAACGCGGCGTCGATCTCGCCGGGGCGCACCGGGTGGAAGGCCGTCCCGTCGAAGCGGGCCAGCCGATCCATCGCACTCACCGGCTCAGCATCCTCCCAGGTGGGCCGTCGCGACCACTCGTTCGGCCCGGATCCGGGACCAGTTCGCGGCATACCAGGGCGCCTCGGTGACCGCCCGGTTCAGCACGCACGAGCGCTGCGGCTCGGGCAGCCGGGCCAGCTGCGGCAACGCGTCGTCCGACAGCCGGGTGGCGTAGATGAGGTCGATCGCCCCGGTGCGCTCGAACCGGTCCACGTTCCAGCGCGCCACCAGCGCGTCCGGGGAGGCCAGGGAGAGCACCAGCAGCGCGGCGCCGGCGCTGCCGATCACCAGCCGGGGCACCACCGCCGCCCGCCCGATCAGCCAGGCTCCGGCGGCAAGTGCCAGGATCACCGCCAGCCAGACCTCGAAGGCCGCCACGTCCAGGCGCAGCACGGTCCAGCCGAACGCCTGCTCGTAGAGCCACATCCGGCGCAGTGCGGAGGCGACCACCACCAGGGCCTCCAGGACCAGGCCGCCGCCGAGGATCAGCAGCAGCCTGCGGTGGCCGGAGAGGCGGGGGTTGCTGCGCAGCGCCGCCCAGCCGAGCGTCACCGCGATCAGCAGGGTGACCACCACGAGCTGGCCGAAGCCCTGCCGGGCCCGCTCGGCGGGGGTGAGGTCACCGCTGACCAGCGACTCCGGGTAGGCCTCGAAGAGCACCACCGCCTGCACCAGCAGGAAGGAGATCAGCACCACGTTCAGCAGCACCAGTGGCAGCGTCCACTCACCCAGGGGCCCCCTCCGCTCCCAGCCGTCGGCGCCGATCAGGTGCGGCCTGACCCGGTGCGCGTACATCAGCGCGATCGCCAGGAGGGTGACCAGCGCGGCCAGCAGCAGCCGCGGAGCCAAGTCCAGGTCCCAGGCCGGCGTCAGCGAGTCGATCAGGCCGGCGAACGCCTCGTCCGCCGAGGCGAGCAGGGCGATCACGGCGGTGGTCAGCAACACCCCGATCACCGCGCCGCGGGCCCAGGCGAAGGCGTTGCGGGGCATCCGGGCGGCCCGGCCCGCCTTCGCGACCCAGAGCGCGCCCAGCACGCCTGCGGGGGCCAGGGCCGGTACGGCGAGCACGATGGCCGGCCAGCGCCGTCCCTGCAGGGCAGCCGCGGCGGCGAGGCCGAGCGCGGCGGGCAGGCACAGGGCGAGCGACTCCGAGCTGCTCCGGATCGCGGCCACTCCGACCAGCGCCACGGCCAGGCCGCCGAGCAGCAGCCCCGAAGGCGAGGGCCGGCCATGCCCGGACAGCCAGGCGACGGCCGCCACCAGCAGGGCGAGCACCAGCCAATGCGCGCCGGCGGGGGCGAGCAGCGTCGTCGCGGCGATCACGGCCAGCGCGCCCAGGCAGGCCAGGACGGCGCCGCGCGGCGGCTCCTTCGGGATCCGCCACGTGGTCGGCCGCTGCACGACGGCCGGGGGTGGGGGTGCCGGGGGCAGCGCCGGCGGAGCGGCCGGCGCGGCCGAAGCGACCGGCGCGGCCGACGTCGCCGATGTGGCCGGCGGCGGCGTGGGCGCCCCGGCCTGCGGTGGCCGCGGAGTCTCAACCATGAATGTGTCCTTCCTGAGCGATCCAGCCCTCAGATGATCGGCGTCCGTCATGGGTTCCCTCCCATCTGTCGGGGGGAGACCCCTGAGCGACGGTGATCATGAAGTGGGGGCCTGGGTACGAGTGGCGGGTGGGGGCAGTTCGGCGCGGATCCGACAGCCGGCCGGCGCCGGGACGACCTCGATCCGCCCCCCGTGCAGGCTGACCGCCCACCGGGCGATGGCCAGGCCGAGCCCCGTTCCCCCCGTGGGCGATTCGCGGTGCGACCCGTGCCGGAACCGCTCGAAGACGCTGCTCCACTCCTCGGGCGGGATTCCAGGACCGTCGTCGGTGACCTCGATCACCAGGGCGCCGTCCGATCCGAGCCGGGCGCGTACCTGCACCAGGCCGCCGGGCGGGGCGTGCCGGGTGGCGTTGTCGACCAGGTTGACCAGCACCTGACGCACGCGCGCCGGGTCGAGCTCGGCGATCAGGCCGTCGGGCACGTCCAGCTCGATCCGCCGGTCCGGGCGCACCGGGCCCACGTCGGCGACCACCGAGGCGATCAGCTCGGCCACCGGCACCCGGCAGGGCTGCAGCAGGGTCACGCCCGCCTCGGCACGGGCCAGCCCGAGCAGATCGTCGACCAGGCCACCCAGGTTCTCCACCTGGTCGAGCACCTCGCCGAGCGCCGTCTCGTCGGCCGGCCGGACGCCGTCCACCAGGTTCTCCAGCTGCGCCCGCAGGGCCGCGACCGGAGTGCGTAGCTCGTGGGCGACGTTCGCCAGCAGGTCGCGGCGCTGGGCGTCGGCCGTGGCCAGGTCGTCGGCCATGGCGACGAAGGCCCGGGCCAGGTCGCCGACCTCGTCCCGGCTCGCGGTGGTCACCGACCCGGGCGGGCGGCCGTCGGCCATCTCCCGAGCGGCGGCGGTCATCTGGCGCAGCGGGCTGGTCATGCCCCGGGCCAGCAGCTGGCTGACCAGCAGGCCGACCAGCACCGAGACGGTCAGGCCGTAGCGGGCCCGCCAGCCGAACACGACCAGGCAGAGGAAGGTCAGCAGCGCCGACACCGAGATGCTCGCGGCGACCAGTAGCGCCAGCTTCGCCTTGATCGAACGGATCGGGTCGAGCGGGCGCAGGTCGACCGGCTGGGTGAGCCTCACGCCAGGGCCTCCAACGCGTAGCCGACCCCGTGCACGGTGCGGATCCGCTCGGCGCCGATCTTGCGGCGCCGCGCCTTCACGTGGCTGTCCATGGTCCGGGCCGCACCACCCTGGACGACCCGGGCCGCGGCGGCCGGATCCCAGTCCCAGATCTCGGCCAGCAGCCGGTCCCGCTCGACCACCCGGCCGCCACGCCGGGCCAGTGCGGTGAGCAGGTCGGACTCGGTGCGGGTCAGGTGCACCTCGTCCTCGCCCACCAGCACCCGCCGGGTGCCGACGTCCAGCACGACCGCGCCGACCACGAGCCGGTCGTCGGTGTTGGCCGTGGACGCCGAGGCGAGGATCGCGGCCCGCTCGACCCGGCGTAGCAGGGCGGCGATCCGGGCCACCAGCTCGCGCGGGCTGAACGGCTTGGTCAGGTAGTCGTCGGCACCGACCGCCAGCCCGATCAGCCGGTCCGCCTCGTCGTCCCGTGCGGTGAGCATGAGCACGGGAACCGGATCGCGCTCCTGGATCCGCCGGCACACGGCATGCCCGTCCATCCCGGGCAGCATCACATCGAGCACCACGGCGTCGTAGCGCACCTTCTGGGCGGCCTTCACCGCGGCGAGGCCGTCGAAGACCACGTCGACGGCGTACCCCTCGCCGCGCAGGCGGCGCACCACGGCGTCCGCGATGGCGCGATCGTCCTCGACCACCAGCAGGCGCCGGGGCTGCAGATCGGAGGTCGCCGAGGTGGACGCAGGACGGTTCATGGACCTGACGCTAGTGCTCGCCGGCTGGGGGCCTCGGCGAGACCGTCTGGAGATTCTGTGGACGTCTGAGCATCGTCCGAACAGCCGATCTGCGCGGCTGGGGCGCCTCTGCGGCAGATTGAGTGTCACGTCACAGGAGACAGAACTCCCCTGCGCGGCGTAGTGTCCGTGCTTGGCCCGCAAGACCCGTCCGTATCCGCCGAGCGAGAGGCTGGCAATGCCGACGGTCACGCCGGCCCTGGACGCGAGCAACCCGGCCTCGCCCCCCCCTGTTCCCGCTCCGGCCGAACCTGCCGGCAGCAGAGCAAGCTGGGCCGCGATCCTGCGCGATCTCGCCCGTCGAGGGTTCGGCCGGGGCACGACGGAGGGCCCCGCACTCGCGACGCCCGAACCGCAGCACAGTCCCGACAGCGACCTCCAGCCCGAACTGGACCTGGCCCTGCGCGAGGGGGCCGTGCTGGCGCACTACCAGCCGATCGTGGAGCTCGACACCGGGTGCCTGAACACCGTGGAGACGCTGGCCCGCTGGCCCCGCGGTGAGGTGCTCACCCTGCCGCACGTGTTCCTGCCGGTGGCCACCAGGACCGGCCTGCTGCCGCTGCTCACCGAGCACATGCTTCGGGTCGGCACCGGTCAACTGGCCCGGTGGCGGGCCGAGGGCCGTGCCGACCGAGTGCGGGTGGCGGTCAACGTCCCGCCGAGCCTGATCATCGACCCGGGCCTGGTGGACGTGGTCAGCACCGTGCTGGACGACGTCGGGCTGTCTCCCGACGGTCTGGTGCTGGAGATCACCGAGGAGGCCGTGCCGGCCGACCTGGACGCCGCGAGCCGCGTGGTCTCAGCCCTGCGTGCCATCGGGGTCCAGGTCGCGCTGGACGACGTGGGCGCGGGCTGTTCTTCGCTCGCCGTCCTGCACCGGTTGCCGGTGGATGCGGTGAAGCTGGACAAGTGCCTGGTCCGCGACGTCGACACCGACCCCGCCCTGCGCCGCCTGGTCGGGCAACTGGTGTCGTTGAGCCTGCACCTCGGCCTGAGCGTGGTCGCAGAGGGGATCCAGCGGGATAGGCAGGTGCGGGTGCTGCGCGACATGGGGTGCACCCTCGGCCAGGGATACCTCTACGGACCGGCGGTCCCCCATCAGGGCTGCGAACCCTGGCTCGCCCGGCCGGCCCCCCGCCCCCCGCACCAGGTGGGGCGCCATCTGGCCCCATGGGCGCCGGATCGCTGCCCCCGGCAATGCCTCACCCCGGCGGACTGCTCGGCGGGTCAGACCGGAACGGTGAGCGTGGCGGTGTAGCCCTTCGCCACCGAGCCGGTGACCGTGGCCAGCTGCAGCGAGTACCCGTCCCTGAACACGGTGTCGTCGGCCAGGCTCACCCCGGCCAAGGTGTCGATGCTGGCGGAGTAGCCTTCCGCGGCGTAGACGTCGGCGCACACCGGCTCGGGCAGGGCGAGCTGCGAGGTCCGCAGCAGGGCCTCGGCGGAAGTGGCGGCAGTCTCGGAGGGATAGACCTCGAAGTGGATATGTGGCCATCGGCCCCGGTAGCAGCCCGGGAAGACGCTGGTGAAGGTCACCGTTCCGTCGCTGCCTGCGGCCTGCACCCCGCGCAGGTAGTTCTCCCCGGTGACCCCTGGGGAGTACATCGAGTACCTGCCCTCCCGATCGCAGTGCCACAGGTAGACCGCAGCGCCGGCATACGGGGCGCCGTCCGCGCCGCTGACGTCGAGCACCTTCAGGGTGATGGTCAGCGGGACCCCGGCGGCCGAGCCCGCAGCGCCGGCAAAACTGCTCCTGATGTCCCGCCGCACGATGCCGCTCTGGGCCAGCACGTTCGGACCGTTCGAGCCGTCCCCCGGGTAGGGGCCCGACGTCTCCGCCGGGATCAACTCCTCCTCGTCCGCGGCCGCCGCGTCGCCCGACCCGCTGCCGCAGGCGGCGAGCGCGGCGGCACCCGCGCCGACGAGGGCCACCAGCGCCGCCCGACGGCCGATCAGCTGGGGCAGGTCGAAGGACAGCCCGCGATCATGCTCCTCGATCTGGTCGTGCTCGGACATCGGGCGGCTCCCTGGGTGGACGGCGCGGAGCGGCGGGCAGATGGATACCGGCAGCGTGCCCTCCCTTCCTGAGAACTACCTGGGAGCAGGTCAGACGGTGTAGTCGAGTCGGGTCATCATGCCGGCCTCCATGTGGAAGGCGTTGTGGCAGTGCAGCATCCACGCGCCCGGATTGTCGGCAAGGAGATCGACGTCGGTGGCAGTCATGGCCGGCACCAGCAGCGTGTCCTTGCGCAACCCGGACCCTCGGACCGCGAAGGTATGCCCGTGCAGGTGCACCGGATGAGACATCATCGAGCGGTTGCTGATCCGCAGGCGGGCCGAGGCACCCTCGCGCACCTGCAGCGGTACCACGTCGTCGTAGGTGCGACCGTTGACGGTCCACCGGTAGGTCGCCATGTCGCCGGCCAGGACGACGTCCTGCACGGTGTCCGGCGAACGGCCCGACAGCCGCACGTCGTCCGTCGGGGCGAGGTCGGCCAGCCCCAACCGCCGCCCGGTCAGCTCGGTGGGCCTGGCCTCGGCGTCCGGCACGGACGCCGAGCCGGTACGCAGCAGGATCCGGGCCGGCGTCCCCGCCTTACCCAGCGGCACCGCCGTCAGCGGGAACGCGCCGTCCGCGAGGGTGACGACGACGTCGTACCGCTCGCCCATCGCGATCCGCAGCGCGTCGACCACCACCGGCTGCACCGGGAAGCCGTCGGTGTGCGTGACCGTCAGCCGGTGCCCGCCCAGAGCGACGTCGAACGTGGTGTCCGCCGCAGCGTTGATCATCCGGATCCGCACCCGCCGGCCGGGCGCGGCCCGGAACGTGGCCGCCGCCGTCGGCAGCCGTCCGTTGGCGAGGTAGGCCGGATAGGCGACATCCCCGACGTCCGACATGCCGCCCATGCCGCCCATGCCGCCCATGCCGCCACCGTGATCCATGCCGCCCATGCCGCCCATGCCGCCCGCGGAGCCGCCGCCGGCCTGCAGGTCGGCCAGCAGCTGCTCGGGGGTCTTGCCCAGCCCGACCGTCCAGTCGTCGAGCACGACGACCAGTTCCTCGTCGTAGGCACCCGGCTCGTGCGGGTCCTCGACAATCACCGGTGCGTGGAGGCCCCAGTCGAGCTGCAGCCCGGTGTGCGGGTGTAGCCAGTAGGTGCCGGGGTCGGGAACGACGAACTCCACGACGGCGCTCGCCCCCGCGGCGAGGGCCGGTCCGGTCACACCGGGCACGCCGTCCGCGTCGTGCCGGAGGGCCAGACCGTGCCAGTGCACGCTGGTCTCCTGGTCGAGCTCGTTGCGGATCCGCGCCCGCAGCACGTCACCGGCGCCCACCCGGACCAGGGCCCCCGGAAGTGATCCGCCATAGGTCAGCGCGGTGACCACCCGGCCGCCGAGATCCACCTGGCCGCGCTGGGCGACCAGGTCGACGTCGTACGTGCGGCCGCTCCTGGTCCGCCCTGCCTCCACCCGCGCGATCGCCGCCGGGTCGAGGCGCACGGCCGCGGCGTGCATCGACGAACCGCGCGGGTCCTGACCCCTGTCGATCAGCCGGCGCAGGCCGAGCCCGCCGGCCAGGGCGAGGGTACCGCCGGCCAGGCCGGCCAACAGGGTTCGCCGGCCGATCAGGGACGGCGCGGCCTGGGGGACCTGCGGGCGGGACGGTGTGTCGATGTCGGGCACACTGCCAAGGCTGCGTCCCCGATCCGGTGATCGAGGACGCCGAACCCTGTCGATTCGGTGAAGATCGCGCCGACGAATGCCCGTCGGCTTCAGGCTGCCTCCGGGTCAGGTCGCCAGCAGGCGCTCGGTCACCGTCCCGTCCGGCGGTCGGCAGGAGGGTGGCGAACTCGTGGTGGGCGCCGCGCGGGGGTGAGAGCGGATAGCCGGTGACCTCGACCCAGAACCGGGCCCCGGCGTCGTACTCCTCGGCCGCGAGATCGACGAAGGCGGTGAGCCACAGGGGCTCTGCTGCACTCACCGGGCAGTCACCCGCAGCAGCCGGTCGTCGTCCCCGTTCGTCGTGGTGACGTAGAGCGCACCGTCGGGCCCGAGCCGCGCCGCGCGCAACCGGCCGAAGGGACCGTTCAACTCAGGCGGGATGTCCACGGAGACAACGGCTCCGGCCTGGTCAAGGGTGAGCAGCAACAGCTTGGCACCTTTCAGCGCCGTGACCACCAGCGCGCCGTCCAGCCGGCCCCAGGCCGCACCGGAGAGGAAGGTCGCGGCGCAGACCGCCTGTGTCGTCTCGCCGGACTGCCAGACCGCGGGGACGGCGTCCGGGAAGCGGGCGAGGTCGGTCATCGGAACACTCTCGTCGTACCCGGGAGTGGTGCCGCCCCGGGCCGGGTCCCACCCGTAGTTGGCGCCGGCCCGGATCAGGTTCACCTCGTCGTTGGAGCTCGGTCCGTGTTCCGCCGTGAAGACCTGCCCGGTGCCCGGCCGCACCGCAACCCCCTGGATGTTGCGATGCCCGTAGCTGTGGACGAGTCGTTCGTGGGGGTGGGCCGAGGAGATGAACGGGTTGTCCGGCAGGGGGTCTGCGGTCTTCAGGTCGAGTCGCAGCACCTTGCCGCCCAGGCTGGTGCGGTCCTGCGGGAGCGCACCGTTCGCCGTGTCTCCGGTGCCGACCAGGAGCGCTCCGTCCGCGGCGAGGGTGGGCCGGCAGCCGGAGTGCCGGCCGCCGGCGGCGGTGGGCAGCCCGGTGAGCAGATCCTTGACCCTGGTCGCCGCAGTGCCGTCCTCGCTGAGCCGCCAGGTGACCAGCCGGATGTCGACCGGCTCGCCGCCGGCCATGTGGTTCTGGCAGGTGGTGAACTCCCGTGAGACGGCGAAGTCGGGGTGCACGACCAGGCCCATCAACCCGCCCTCGCCGCGCACCATCACGTCGGAGAGGTCCGCCGAGACCCGGGTCACCGTGGCGCCCGGGCGCGTGGAGGAGAGCAGGGCGAGCTCGGCGGGGCGCTGCGACACGAGCGCCCTTCCGTCGGGAAGGAATCCGACGTCCCAGCCGTGGGTGAGCCCTCGGGCCACCTCCTCGACCCTCAACTGCACCGCGGGCGTCTGCGTCTGCGTCGGTGACGGCGACTGTGGCGGCGCGGCCGTCTGCGGGGGATCGGCCGGCTCGATGTCCGCCGCGCAGCCCGTCAGGGAGGCTGCAATCAGGGCGACGGCGGCCATCCGGGTGGCTCGGGCAGCCCTGGCTGCCGGGGCGAGGCGTCGGCGCATCACCCCAGCATGGCTGAGCCCGGCGGACTCAGCTCACCCGAACGGAGTGAACGCAGCCGGCTGCCTCCGCGGCCTCACCAGAACCGGGGCTGTCCCGGGATGGACTCCAGATCGGACAGGACCAGGGCCCGGTCGTCCGGGTCGGCAATGGCCTCGGCGGCCGCGAGGGCCGCCTCGGTCGCGGCGCGCGCCGCCTCGGCGTCCCCCGAGACGGCGTGGGCGCGGGCCACTGCCTCGTGCCCGAAGGCGAGGTCCCAGTCGGCGATACCGTGCTCGGCGCACAGGTCGAGGACTCGCTGAGCATGGACCAGGGACGGCTCGCCGCGACGGAGCACGGCGTAGACCCGCGAGCAGAGCCAGTGGCTGCGCACCCAGTTGACCGCCGTCCCGGCCTGGCGCCAGTGATAGGCGGAGGCGTGCGCCATGTGCACCATCAGGTCGTCGTCGTCGGGCGTCCGGTTCTCCTGGGACATCAGCTCCCAGGTGCCGTTGAACAGATCGACGCCGAGGCGGCGGTGGTCGGGCGTGGCTTCGCCGCTGTCGTCCGTGGTCATCGTGGTCTCCCAACCGTCGGTGAGCAGGTGGTCGATCAGGTGGATCTGACCCCGGGTACGGGTCAGCCGGGCCTCGAGCCGGGTGCGCTGGCGGGCCAGCACGGTCACCCGCTCCTGGCCGCCGCCGGTGAGGCACCGGGCGACATCCGCCAGCGGGACGTCGAGGTCCCGCAGCCGGGCGATCAACTGGAGGACGGGGATCTGCCCCGCCGCATACGCGCGGTATCCCGTGTCGGGGTCCACCCGGGCAGGGATGAGCAGGCCGATCCGGTCGTAGTGCCGCACCGCGCGGGCCGTGGTGCCACACCGGCGGGCGAACGCCCCGACCGACATGGTCGCCTCGGACACCTCGGACACCCCGATCACCCCGGTCACGGCGTTCGCCGGGTCGCGGGCTTGGCAGGCAGTCGGCTCACGTCGGGAACCGTAGAACCTTGCCCCGCGTACAGGTCAACTCCGACCGCAGCACGCCGGACAGCCTCGTCCGGCCGGCCTGGGAGCATGTCCTTCGTGCTGCTCAACGTGATCGATCTTGAGGCGACCTGTTGGCAGGGGGCTCCTCCGCCAGGTGTGAGGAACGAGATCATCGAGGTCGGCGTCTGCGTGCTCGACCTGAGCTCTCTGGAGCGCGTGCATCGGCGCAGCATCCTGGTGCGCCCGGCGCGGTCGACGGTCAGCTCTTTCTGCACCGAGCTGACCGGCCTCACCCAGGAGATGGTCGACGCCGGAACGACTCTCGCCGAAGCCTGTTCCCGACTGCGCACGGACCTCCACTCCCAGACACGTCCCTGGGCGAGCTGGGGCGACTATGACCGCAACCAGTTCCTACGTCAGTGCGACCAGGACGCCGTGCCCTACCCCTTCGGCGAGATCCACCTGAACGCCAAGCAGATCTACGCCCAGGCCTACGGACTGCCCCGACGCGCAGCGGGGATGGCTCAGGCGCTCCAGCACGCAGGGCTGCCGCTCGAAGGACGCCATCATCGCGGCGACGACGACGCGTGGAACATCGCGGCCCTGATCACCCGCCTCGCCCGTGACGGCCACTGGCCGGGTGGTCGACGGACACCCCCGTGATCCCAGACGTGTACACACTTGCGATAGGCGGCCCGGCGCCGGCGCCTCCCGAGCTGCAGGGCACCGCCCCGCGGGCTGCTCTTCGACGGCAGAGCCGGCCTCCCGGGGCCGAGGTCGCAAGAGCCGTCTCGACCCTGCGCCGGCATCAGGGTGACGTAGAACCGCGACCAGGCCTCCACAACAAGCCCGAAGTAGACCACGTGGCCGCTATCACAGAACCGACAGAGCAGGTACCGAGGCCGGACCCACGTCACGATGCGGCAGACAACGAGACCACTTCACGGCGGCCGGGCTGGTGGGCGCGCTCGGCGTAGGGTGCCCCAGGTGGCCACGCTGCGCGATGCGGGACTCTTCGACCTCCCCGGGATGTACTCGGTCTGCCTGGGCACCGGCGCCAACGGGCAGGACGCCTCAGCCCTGCACACCAACCCCGACCTGCTCGGACACACCTACGTCGGCCCCTACCCAGCGGCCGATCCGGGCCTCTGCCTGGTCGTCGCCGACTCCGACGGGGTCGGCGGCTACGTGCTGGCGACCGCCGACACCACCGCGTTCGAGCGCTGGCGCGAGCTGAAGTGGTTGCCCCGGCTGCGCGAGCAGTACCCGCAGGGATCCCACGGCCCCGACCAGGACCTGATCGCCCTCCTGCACGCACCGCCTGTCTCCCCGCCCACGATCGCCACCGGCTACCCCGCCCATCTGCACATCGACCTGCTCCCCCGGCTGCAGGGTCAGGGCCTGGGCCGGGCCCTGATCGAGGAGGTGCTGGCCAGGCTGCGCGGGCGCGCGGTCACCGGGGTGCACCTGTGCGTCGGCTCGGCGAACGAGGCGGCCCAGGGCTTCTACCGCCGGTTGGGGTTCGCCGAGCTGCAGCGCGAGGGCGGCGCCATCTACCTGGGTCTGCACCTGAGCGACTGACTCCACCGGGCGCGCTCAACATCCGGCGCCGGGGCGCCGATAGCCCCAGGGTGAAGGTCCAGGTTTGGGGCGCCTATGTGCTGGTCGCCGTAGGGGTGGCGGCTGCCTATTTCCTGGTGCCGACGAGCAACTTGTCGCACCTCGTGCTCTACAACGGCATCGGCTTGTCCGCGGTGGTGACGGTCCTGATCGGGATCCGCCGGAACAGGCCGGCGGACCGCCGCCCGTGGCTGCTGATCGCCGCCGGACAGGCCTCGTTCCTCACCGCCGACATCTGCTACTACATCCTGGAATCGATCAACGAGGAAGCGCCCTTCCCCTCGATCGCCGACATTTTCTACCTGGGCATGTACCCCCTGGTGATCATGGGTCTGCTACGCCTGGTGGCCCAGACCTCGCCGGGGCGGGACTGGTCCAGCCTGGTGGACGCGGCCATCGTCGCGACCGCCACCTTCGCCGTGTTCGGCGTCCTGGTGATGGACCGCTACCTCACCGACCCCTCCCTCGACCTGGCCGGCCGGGTGATCTCGGTCTGCTACCCGGTGATGGACGTCGCCCTGATCGCGGTCGCCGCCCGGCTGATCGGCCTGGTGCATCTGCGTCGACCGGCGTTCGTGCTGCTGCTGGCCGGGCTGTGCAGCCTGCTCGTCGCGGACATGATCTACGGGATCCTCAACTCCGCCGGGGTGTTCGAGACCGGCGGCGTCGCGGACGTCTTCTGGCTCGGCTTCTACGTGCTGCTCGCCGCCGCCGCCCTGCACCCGGACATGGCCGAGCCGCCCCAGGAGCGCGACCAGGGGCTGAGCATGACCCGCTCGGGGATCGCGGTCCTGACCACGACCACCTTGATGGTTCCCATGATCGACCTGATCTGGGGGGAGCCGGTCGACAAGATCCTGACCACCGTCTGTTCCAGCATCCTGTTCCTGCTGGTGATCACCCGACTGCTCGGCCTGGTCGGCGTGATCCAGCGGAACGAGCGTCGGGCGCGCTACGACGCCATGCACGACTCCCTCACCGGGCTGGGCAACCGGGTGCTGTTCGCCCATCGGGTCAACGAGTTCGGCGGCGGCCAGAGCACCGGGATCGTGGCGATCCTGTTCATCGACCTGGACGACTTCAAGACCGTCAACGACAGCCTGGGCCACGAACTGGGTGACCAACTGCTGGCCACCGTGGGGCAGCGGCTGCGTTCCTGTGTACGCGAGGAGGACTTGGTCGCCCGGCTCAGCGGCGACGAGTTCGCCATCCTGGTGGAGAGCGCGGTCGACCGGCAGGACGCGGTCGCCGCGGCCCGCCGGGTGCAGGACGCACTCGCCGTGCCGATCTCGGTGGCCGATCGCAACATCACGATCTCGGCCAGCGTCGGGATTACGGTCGAGGACGCCGAGGCGTTCGTCAACTCCGACGAGCTGCTCAGGGCCGCGGACTCGGCGATGTATCACGCGAAGGCCAGTGGCAAGGGCCGGTTCGAGTTCTTCGAACCCGAGATGCGGCACGAGGCCGTCGAGCGGCTCGAGCTGAAGGCCGACCTGCAGGTCGCCCTGGAGAACGGCGAGTTCGAGGTCTACTACCAGCCGATCGTCGACCTGTCGGATCGGCGGATCATCTCGGTCGAGGCACTGCTGCGCTGGCACCACCCGACCCGGGGCCTGATCACACCGGCCAAGTTCATCCCGCTGGCCGAGCAGACCGGGCTGATCCTGCCCATCGGCCGGTGGGTCCTGCTCCAGGCCTGCCATCAGGTGGCGCGCTGGCAGCGGCGATACCCGGGCTCGGCGCCGAAGAACGTCAGCGTGAACCTCTCGGTGATGCAGCTGCACGACCCGGGCCTGGTCGAGGACACCGCCGACGCACTGGCCCAGTCCGGCCTGGACCCCAGCTCGCTGACCCTCGAGATCACCGAGAGCATGCTGCTGGCCAAGACTGCGCAGACGATGCAGACCCTGGAACAGCTCAAGGCACTCAAGATCAAGATCGCGATCGACGACTTCGGGACCGGCTACTCCGCGCTCAGCTACCTGCGTCACTTCCCGGTCGACGTGCTGAAGATCGACCGCTCGTTCGTGCAGGAGCTGGCGATCTCGCCCACCTCGCACTCGCTGGTGGCCGCGGTGATCGATCTGGCGCACCGACTCAAGATCGACACGGTGGCCGAGGGCATCGAGGACGAGAGCCAGTTCACCGAGCTGCAGGCGATGCAGTGCACCGCCGGCCAGGGCTATCTGTTCTCGATCCCGCTGCCGGCCCGGCGCGCCGAGGCCTTGTTCGCCCCCAGCCGGGAGGCGCACCGCACGTTCAAGGCCAGCACCGCCGCACTCGACGTCCACGTGGTCGCCGGGGTGCAGGCCATCGACGGCATGGCGGCCGAGCTCGAACTGCTGCACTCCGACCTGGGCAAGCCGTTGATGTCCACCTGGACCTGGCTGCGTCCCTGGACCGCGGTACACCGCGAGTGGGACCCGATCGCCGTGATGGTGCGCGAACGGGGCGGGCACCGGATCGAGGCGGCGGCCCTGCTCGCCCAGCAGACCGTGGACGGCGTCGCTCATCTGATCGCGATCGGCCGCGGACCGCTGCAGTGCACCCGGCTGGCCACCCGCTCCGATCGGGGCGCCCGGCTGCTGGCCCGCGGCATCGTCGACCTGCTGCCCCCCGACGTGCCCTGGGTCCTCGATCTTCCCGAGCTGCCCGAGGCCGACCGCGTGGCCCGGCTGCTGGCGCAGCAACTGCCCGGCGCCGAGCTCAGCCAGCTGCCCCCGATCCCCCGGGTCGATTTCGAACGCATCCGCGAGGCCCCCCACGTCCTCAGCGACAACATGCGTCGCCAGTTGCGCAAGGCGAGCAACCGCCTGGTGACCGACGGCCGGGACGTGCAGATCGACTTCACCCGGGACGATTCCGAGATCCAGGCCCTGCTGCCCGAGATCGAGCGGGTGCACGTGGACCGTGACCACAGCACGGGCCGATCGAGCGACCTCGACGACCTCGAGGGTCTGCACCTGTGGCGGCGGCTGATCCAGGCCTGCGCCGCGGACGGCCGGATCGAGGTGGCGACGATGACGATCGACGGCGCACTCGCCGCCTATGTGATCGCGCTGCCCGACGGGCGCAGCTACCGCGTCTTCGACGGTCACTTGGACAGCGGCTTCGGCCGCTACTCCCCCGGCCGCCTGCTCGAGTCGACCGTGCTCGACCGCGCGATCGCCGACGGTCGGTACACCGAGCTCGACTGGGGGTCCGGGATCGCCAGCGAGAAGCTGTTGACCTTCAACGCCTCCGAGCCCCGCACCCGCATGCAGGCCCGCAGCACGCTCATCCCCGCACCCCGCCGCGCCGAGCCCGAACCGGTCGATCAGAGCCTGGAACCCGCACTCCCCGAAGGGCTGTGAGGCACCTCGGTGAGATAGGGCGGCTGGGCGCCGGCCCGGGTGCAGGTGTCGCTCCCCGCCCAGACAGCGGCGCGCACCAGCTCGGTCAGTTCGGCCTCGCTCAGCGCGCCGACTGCGGCTCGGTCGAGCCGGCCGGCCCAGCTGAGCCGGGCCAGCATCATCGCCGTGAAGGCGTCGCCGGCGCCCACCGTGTCCACCACCTCGACCGGCGAGGCACCAACGGCCACCCGGACCGCGGCGGTCGCCGCCCGGGCGCCCTCGGCCCCGGCGGTGACCACGACCAGAGCGGCCCCGGCCCCCAGCCAGCGCTGGGTCACGGCTGCCTCCTCCTCGCCCGGGTATAGCCAGGCCAGGTCCTCGACACTGGCCTTGACCACGTCGCTGAGGCCCACCCAGCCCTCCAGACGCGCGAGATAGCTGTCGTGGTCGGCGATCAGGCCGGCCCGCACATTCGGGTCGAGACTCACCAGGCGCCGCCCCGACTCGCGCCGGAGCAGGCCGTCGAGCGTGCTCGCCTGCGGCTCCTGCACCAGGGCGATCGAGCCCAGGTGCAGAGCGGCCCCCGGCGGTAACCGGCCGCCGTCCGGCAGGCTGGTCAGGTGCTCGGGCAGCAACCCCCGATCGGCACATTCCGCGGAGTGGAAGGCGTACCCTGCGTCGGCACCGCGGATGTCGGCGATCGCCAACGTGGTCAGATCGTCCGCCGGGATGAGGTGGTCCGGCAGCACGCCGGACTCCGCCAGGTGCTCGCGGAGGAAACGTCCGAACCTGTCGGAGGAGATACGGGCGAGCAGTGACGTGGCTACCCCGAGCCGGCCCAGGCCCATCGCCACGTTCAGGCAGGACCCGCCCGGATGCGGTTCGTAGCCAACGGTTCCCCGGATCGTTCGGGTGGAGGTGAGATCGACCAGGGCGTCCCCGGCGACCACGATCGTCGGCGTCACCGGGACTGTCAGGAGAACCACATCCCGCCGTCCACGACGATCGACTGCCCGGTGACGTACCCGGCGTCCGGCGAGGCGAGGAAGGAGACCACCCCGGCGACGTCGTCGGGTGTCTCGAGCCGGCCCATCGGGATCACCGAGACCATGCCGGCCATCTCCGACCCCGGCGGGGTGCCCAGGCGCTGGGTCATCGCCTCGTCGATCGCCTCCCACATCGGGGTGTGCACCACGCCGGGGCTGTACACGTTCACTGTGATGCCGTGCTCGGCAAGCTCCTGGGCCGCGGACTGGCTCAGGCCGCGGACGGCGAACTTGGACGCGGAGTAGGCGCTCTGCCACTTCCCGCCGCGATGCGCCGCCACCGATGCGGCCCCGATCAATCGGCCGCCGCGGCCCTGGGCGATCATCTGGCGGGCCGCCGCCTGGTAGCAGTGGAACACCCCGCCGACATTGACCTGCTGTGTGCGCTGCCAGGCCTCCGCCGTGGTCTCGACCAGGGGCGCGGTGATGGCGATCCCTGCGTTGGCGACCATCACGTCGAGGCCGCCGAACCGCCGCACATGCTCGGCGACGGCCGCATCGACCGCTGCCGCGTCACTGACGTCGAGCGACAGCGCGATGGATCCGGCCGCGCGGGCGCTGATCTCGCCGATGACCCGCTGCAGGTCGGCGGCGGCCGAGGGAAGGTCGGCCACGCTCACGTCGAGCCCGTCGTCCGCGAGCCGCAGAGCGATCGCCCGCCCGATCCCGCGGGCTGCACCGGTGACCAGGGCCGATCGGCGCGGAGAGTTCTGTGCCATCACCGTTCTCGATTCTGCTCATATGAGCGAGCGAGGCTCGAATGAGACAATCATTCGAGCCTCGTGCAGGGCCTGTCAAGGAACTTCTGGTCACTCCCGCGGCAGGAGGGAAGGCGCGGAGCTCTCGGCGCGCTGGGCGATGCCGCGCAGCATCCGCCGGCTCATCAGAGAACTGACCAGCTGAGTGGGCTGCACGATCGCCCCGGACCACCAACGGGTGTATCCGTAGCGTTCACGAACCACGAGCCGGGTGGTGCCGTCGTCGGCCTCACGCAGGACGAACGCCCAGGTGAAGTCGTACGGCGGCGCACCCGCTCCCACCGGAACCCCACCGCGCAGCACCAGGGCGTCACCGTGATCGACCCGGGCCACGGTCAACGGGAGCTCCGGGGCGAGCCGGACCTCATCGCCCACGTCGATCTGCTGCCACTGCGGCACGACGGCGTCGGCGCTGTGGATGTCACATCCGAACAGGTTCTCCAGGGCGTCATAGCTGTAGAAGCCCCCGCGGCCCTGACCGAGTTGGGCGACCCAGGGCCACACCTGCTCAGTTGCGGCACGGATGGTGATCGCGCGGGTGGACTGCAGGTTCGCGATGGGCATCAGCTCGTCACCGGGCAGCCGTTGCTCGATCTCGTGGTCCGTCGAGCCCCACCGCAACGCCCGGCGACGGAGCAAGGCGAGGCCGAGGAACGCCGTCCCGATGGTGAATGTCCTCGTGCCGAGTATGTTTCGTGACCTCATCTGGGCCTCCCCACGTCACCGTACGCGCCTCCTCCAGGGACCGGCCGGGGCCTCCGGCCCGCCTGTCCGCGACCGGCTCCGACAGGTGGGTTCCGAGCCGTTCCCCTACGATCGAGGGCGTGCCTCGTGTCGCCTGGGTGGTCATGCTCCGCGAAGGGCCTCTCGCCGGCGAGGTGGAGGGCCTGCGGGCACGGCTGGCTGACGCCGGGCTGGCTGACGCCGGGGACCCGCGCGCCGCGTCCGACCTGGCTGCGGTCGACGCGGTCCTGGTCTGGGCCGACCGGCCGCTGGCGCCCGATCTCGCCGCAGCCCTGGCGGACCCCGCCGTCCGCAGTGTGTTCGCCGGCCCCTCCCTGACCGCCGCCGATCCAGACCAGGTGCTGGCCGACGCCGCTGGGCTACGACTGGCAGGGGCCACCGAGCCGCACGACGTGCGACTGCGTGCCGGTCGTGACGCCGGACCGGGCATGCTGCCCGCGGCCCACCGGCACGGGGATGCCGGCCACGACGACGAGCATGAGCACCACACCGATCGGGTGACGCTGGTCGACAAGGTCACGGACGACGTCCTCGTGCTGCGCACCGCCCGGGTGGGCCTGACGGAGCACCCGGTGATGACGTGGCGGCCGAGCACCGCCACCGCCGCGTGGACGATGGGCTCCACAGCCGCTGCGGTCGCCGACCGCAGTTCGACGCGTGCCCTGGTGCAGCTGATCCGGCTGGTCTGTGGAGCACCGGCGCCGGCCCCGGTCGGGGTGGGCCTGCTCGGCTACGGCGCGATCGGGCATGAGCACAGCCGCGCCGTGCGCGCCGTCGACGGTCTGGCCCTCGCCGCAGTGTGCGACACCTCGCCCGAGCGGCGGGCCGTGGCGATGGCCGCGGCCCGACAGGTGGCGGTGACCGCCTCGGCCGAGGACCTGCTGAGCCGCGACGACGTCCACCTCGTGGTGGTCTCCACCCCGCCGAACACGCACGCGGCGTGGGCATTGCGCGCGATCGAGGCCGGGAAGCACGTCGTCCTGGAGAAGCCGTTCGCCCTGCGCACGGCCGAGGCGGACGAGGTTCTGACCGCCGCCCGGGGCGCCGATCGCCTGGCCGTGGTCTATCAGAACCGTCGCTACGACCCGGACTACCTGGCCCTGCGCCGGCTGGTGCGCGCGGAGGCGATCGGCACGGTGTTCAGCGTCGAGACCTTCGTCGGCGGATACGGCCATCCGTGCAACCTGTGGCACTCCGACCAGTCGGTCTCCGGCGGCGCCTTCTACGACTGGGGTGCCCACCTACTGGACCAGGTGCTGGACCTGCTTCCGGCGGACATCGCCTACGTGACGGCTGCCGCGCACAAATTGCGCTGGTTCGACGTCACCAACGCCGACCACTCCCGGGTCACCGTCCGGTTCGCGGACGGGACCGAGGCCGAGTTCATCCACTCCGACCTGGCGGCGGCGCTCAAGCCCAGGTGGTACGTGCTGGGCACCCGTGGCGCTGTCGTCGGGCGGTGGCGAACGGAGAAGGTGGTGTCCCGCAACGACATCGGCACTCTCACCGAGGACGTCCTGGCTCCGGCCGACTCACCGCCGCGGATGGAGCTGCATGCCGCCGACGGCAGTGTCACCCATCTGGCCACCCCGAGCCCGGACCCGTACGGATTCCACCGGGAACTGGCCGACCGGGTGCAGTGGGGGCTGCCGATGACGGTCACCGGCGAGCAGTCCCGGCGGGTGCTGGCGGTGATGGAGGCGGCGCTGGCCTCCGCCGCAGACTTCGGCCGCCCCGTCGTCCCGCGGTGAGCGCGGCGCGACCGGTTCGCTGGGGCTTCCTCGGCGCCGGTTTCGTGGCCTCGCGCGCGCTCGCGCCGGCCGTGCACGAGGCCGACGGCGCCGTCCTGCAGGTCGTCGGTGCCCGGGACGCCGACCGCGCGGCGGCGCTGGGTCCGGTGCGGTCGGTGGCCTCCTACGAAGCGGTGTGCGCCGCGGACGACGTCGACGTGGTCTACATCGCGCTGCCCAACCACGACCACCTGCCCTGGACCCTGCGTGCCCTGGCGGCGGGCAAGCACGTGCTGTGCGAGAAGCCGCTCGGGCTCGACGCGGCCGAGGTGGACGTGATGGTGGACGCGGCGCGGCGATCGGGACGGCTGCTGGTGGAGGCATCCTGGAACCGCTGGCACCCGCGCACCCGACGGATCGAGAACCTGCTGGCCGACGCTCCGGGCCGGCGCCACGTGCGCGCCTCGTTCACCTTTTCCGGGGTTCCCGCGGACAACTACCGCCTCGACCCGGCCCGAGGCGGTGGCGCCCTGCTGGATGTGGGCTGCTACGTGGTGGCCGCCGCACTGGCGGCGCTCGGCCCGGGCGAGGTGTCTGTGGCCGAGGCCGCATGCCGGCTCGGCCCGACCGGCGTCGACCTCACCACCGACGCACGCCTGGCCCACCCGAACGGATCGGCCGAGGTGACCGCCTCCCTGGAGCAGCCCGAGACTCAACTGCTGCAGGTGGACGGCGACCGGATGTCCGTGGAGGTGCCGGGGCAGGCCTTCACCGAGTGGCGGACGCCCTGTGTGCTGCGGGTGGTCGAGGAGGGGGTGGTGCGGGAGGAGACGTTCGCCGCCGTCGACGCCTACCGCCTCATGGTGGAGGCAGTGTCGATGCGCGCCGCGGGAGAGCCGGCCTGGGTTCTCCCGCTGTCGACGACGGCCGCCGTGGCGGCCACCCTCGATGGGATCAGGCGCGCCGCGCAAGCGCGGTGACCTCGGCGAACCGGTCGGCGGCACCCTCGAGCCAGGCGGGTAGATCCGCATGCGGCATCGGCCGCGACAGGTAGTACCCCTGGATGCGGGTACACCCCATGTCCGCCAGCCGTTTCCAGGTGGCCGCGTCCTCCACCCCCTCGGCGACCGTCTCCAGCCCCAGTTTCCCGGCGAGGGTCACGATCGCATGCACGATGGCCTCGTCGCCGGGGTGATTCACCAGGTCCGACACGAAGGTCCGATCGATCTTCACCTCGTCGACCGGGAGGGTCCGCAGGTAGGACATGGAGGAGTAGCCGGTGCCGAAGTCGTCGATGGAGATACGCACACCCAGGGCCCGCAGCCGATCGAGGACTTCCCCAGTCCGCCGGGGATCGTCCAGGACTGAGCTCTCTGTGATCTCCAGGGTGAGGTCCTCCGCCGGGAGCCCGTGCATCTGCAGCAGCGTCTCGACGGCATTGGGCAGCTCGGGATCGAGCAGGCTCCGGGGGGAGAGGTTCACCGCGATGCTCAGCCGCAGAGGTGTGTCCGCGCCTCGCCACGTCCCGCAGGTCTGCACCGCCCGCGCCAGCATCCATGAGGTGAGCGGCCGGACCAGGCCGGTGCGTTCGGCCAGGGGGATGAACTCGTCCGGCCCCACCAGCCCACGGGAGGGGTGCTGCCACCGGGCGAGCGCCTCGACCGCGACGATCTCCCCCGTCTGCGCATCCGCCTGCGGCTGCACGAACATCGCCAGCTGATCGCTGCCGATGGCCTGACGCAGCTCGCCGAGCAGGGCCAGCCGTGCCGGGCTGGCCGGGGGATCGTCGCGGGTCTGGTAGAGCTGCACCTCCGCTCTGTCCCGCCGAGCGGTCGCCAGAGCGGATTCGGCGTGCTGCAGAACGGTTTCCGCATCGCTTCCGTGCGCGGGGGCCACCGCCACGCCGAGCCACGCGCCCACTTCGACGTCGATCCCCGCGACGTCGATCGGGCGCTCGAGCGCCCCACGTGCCCGCCGTGCCATGGCCATCGCCGCGTCCGGGTCATGCACCCCGGCCAGGAGCAGCGCGAACTCGTCGCCGCCGAGGCGGGCGACGACGTCGCCCGGCGTGCCCGTCGAGCCGAGCCGCTCACCGATCTCGCGCAGGACGTGGTCTCCGATGGCGTGCCCCAGCACCTCGTTGACGGCGCGGAAGTCGGCCAGGTTCACCACCACGACAGCGAATCCGCGCGACGTCCCGGATCGGACCGAGGAGGAGGCCTCGGCCAGGCGACGGTGCAGCAGCATGCGGTTGGGCAGCCCGGTCAGGGCGTCGTGCTCGGCCTCGTGCCGCAGCCTGTCGGCCAGTTCGCCCCGTCGAAGTGCGGCCCCGGCCTGCTCGGAGATCGTGGCCAGGAGCCTCAGGTCGTGCTCGTCGAAGGAGCGCACCTCCCCCATCCGGTTCCCGGCCAGTACGGCGCCGACGATCCCCAGGTCACCGTGCAGGGGCACCAGGACGGCGTCGTGCAGTCGCCGCGCGTCGAGGAAGGAGCGCTCCTGCCCGTCCCGCACGCCGCGCGGCAGCACCGAGGGCACGCCGTCCACCACCGTGCGCAACCACACAGGGTGGTCCGCGAGTTCGGGGGTCAACCGGCTGCGCCGGACACCTTCGGCCGGGTCGAGGGTCACCCGCAGCGGTGCCTCGTCGGCGGCAGCGGCAATGAAGGCCAGCTCGACGTACTCGGCGAGCAACGCGTCCCGGGTCTGGTGCAGCATCCGGGTGAGCAGCTCGTCGATCTCCGGCGTGCCGCTCAGCACCCGGCTGACCCGGTGGATCCGCTCCAGGGTCAGGTGTCGCTCGGCGAGTGCGCCGTAGGTGCGGTAACCGGCGATCAGCAGCACGAGGCAGACCGCGACCGGCACCACCGCAGCGGGATTGCCGTCCACGGCGTGCACGGCGACCAGGGCGACCGTGGTGGTGATCGCGGTGGTCGCCAGGCCCCGCCCGGCCTCCTGCACGACGTCGTCGCCCTGCACCGCACCCTCGACCAGTCGGATGATGACGAGCACGGACAGGGTGTCCAGCAGCGACACCGCAGCCGTCGCCGTGAGGGCAGCCAGCCAGCCCCGTGCATCCACGGTGTCCGGGAGGACCACCAGGGTATGGAAGATCAGTACGGCCACCGCGGCATCGGCGAGGCTGAGCGCCACGTTGAACACGAGCTTGAGCGGGGTCTGGCGGCGCCACAGCGCCACGGCCAGAGTGCCGCTCACCCAGCCGAGCAGGACCGCGGCGGGGTCGGCGAAGAACAGCGCCGGCACGAGCGCCAGCTCACTGAGCGAGACCGCCTGCGCCTCGCGCTGGAATTGGATGTGCAGCGCGGGCAGTTCGCTGGCCGCAGTGAGCACGGCGATGCCCCACCAGGCCAGCAGGGGGGTGGTCGGGCCCGCGGAGTCGTATCCCCCCGGGATCCTCCAGATCACCGCGGCGATCCCAGCCAGCACGCACGCGACCAGGCCGACTCGGGCCTGCGGGCCGAGGAACAGCCGCGCACGGCTCGCGCGCGACTGCTCCTGATACTCGGACACGTCCCGCCTCTCTACCCGGCCATGGTCCTTCCGGTATCGGCTGCCGCGGCCCGGGTCTGGAGCGGGGCGGGAGTGGGGCGTGGCGAGACGGTCAGCTCCAGCTGGCAGCGACCCAGCGCCGGGAGTCCCAGGAGTTGTCCACCCAGCGGCGCGATTCCCAGGTCCCGGCGTCCCAGCTGCCGGCCACCCAGCGCCGCGAGGTCCAGGTGTCGGCCACCCACCGCGATCCGGTCCAGGTGTTCCCGGTCCAGGTCACGGCAGCCCAGTCGCCGGCGGTGGTCCAGCTGGAGCCGACCCACCGGGACCCGTTCCAGGATCCGTCGGCCGACCATGCGGTGCCGGCCAGGCTCGCTGCGGCACGCGCCTTGGAGTCGAACGTGCGGCCGAAGATGTCCTTCTGCCCGGTGAGAGCCACCCCGTTCAGGGCGATGTGCGAGGTGCCGCGGGAGAGCTCCAGCGATCCCGACCCATTGCCGAAGGTCGCCGTGGTGGTCGACGCCAGCGCCCGGACAGTCGGCGAGGCAGCCAGGTTCATCGCCTTGGGCACGTTGACGATGCCGGCACCGGAGTTCGTCGTGGTGCCCTTGCTGATCCAGGTGGCTCCGTAGCCGAGGATCATCTTGGCCTGCTGCGGGGTCAGCGACGGGTAGCGCTGGAAGAGCAGGGCCGCGGCTCCGGAGACCACGGCGGTGGACTGCGAGGTGCCGCTGCCGCGGAAGAACCGGGTACCGACCCGGGCGGAGGGGTAGGCCTGGTCGACCAGACCGTTGGGCACCCGCAGGCCGAGCAGGTGAACCCCCGGAGCCACGATGTCCACGTGCCGCACGCTGGTGCCACGGTTGGAGAACGCCGGGATGGTGTCGTCCGTGAGGCTGTAGGTGCCCATCGGGTCCTCGGCGCCGACGGCCAGCAGGTTGCCGTCCAGAGCGGGGTTGGCGAGCTGGACGTTCGACGTCCCGTCGTTGCCGCCGGCCACCACGACCAGGACACCCTTGCGCCAGGCGACCTGGGCGGCGTAGGCGAGCGGGTCCAGGTGGTAGTCCTGGGTGGAGTCTGTGCCGAACGACAGGTTGAGCACCCGGATGTTCAGGCCCGGGTCGTGCGCATGCTGGGCCACCCAGTCGATGGCCGCGATCACCTGGGAGACGTCGGCGGCCCCGTCACTGGCGCCTACCTTGATGTTGATGATCCGCGCATCGGGGGCGACGCCGTTGAAGTTCTTGGTGCTCTCGTAGCTCGCCGGGGTCCCGGCGACGTCACGCCCGGCGATGATGCTCGCCATGTGGGTTCCGTGCCCGTACGCGTCCAGGTAGCGCAGGTCGGCGCGCTGGGAGTCGAACGAGAGGTCCGGACCGTTGACGACGTTCCCGCTGTTCAGGCCCTTCACCGGGGCCACGCCGGTGTCGATCAGGGCGACGTCGACGCCCTTGCCGGTCCAGCCCTGCTTCCAGGCCTCCTGGGCTCCGATCAGCTTCGTCACCGCGAACAGGGACCCGAGGTCCTGCTCGGCGTCGTAGCCCAGCGTCGGGTCGACGGACATGACGCGACCGGAGACGTCCGAGGTCACGCTCAGGATCGGCTGAGTGCTCCGCAGCGTCGCCAGCGCGCCGTCCGGCACCGTGGCCGCGAAGCCGTCGATGATCGGCAGGGGCCGGGTGACCGTACCGCCGAGGCGTTCCACCAGAACCTGCGCCGCGGCCTGCCCTCCGGGCAGCGCGCGCACCACGACCCGTTGCGTGGCCTGTTGCGTGGCCTGTTGCCCGGCATCGGAGACCCCGCGAGGCGTGGGCGTGGCCGCCGACGCCGTGGCCGGCAGCCCGGCTCCGACCACCGCCATGCACGCAGCGAGCACCACGGCGCTGCCTGCCGTCCTGAGCATGTTGCGGCGTCCTGCCACGGGGGCCTCCTACCAGCATCGGAACGGGTGTCCGTCCTCCTCCATGGTCCTGACCCGGCCCCGTGCGCAGCGACGACCGAACGAGTAGAGATCGGGCTGGGCCGTAAGGGTGATGAGCTCACCCTCGGTGACTCCCCTCCCACGGGCGCAGGGGTGGCAGCCGGAGCAACGCTGCCCTGATCGGCTCAGCCCGTCGCCCTCCGGAGCAGGCGCCCGCCGCTCAGCCGTCGGTGTCGCGGCGCAGCCGCTTGACCTCGGATCGTCGCCGCTTGCTCTCCAGCCGCCGGCGGCGTGACCCCGCGCTGGGCCGGGTCGCCCGACGCTGCGGGCGCGGCGGGGCGATGGCCTCGCGGATCAGCGTGGCCAGCCGGGCCCGGGCCGCTGCCCGGTTGCGCAACTGGGAGCGGTACTCCGAGGCAACCACGACGATCTCCCCGTCGATCAGCCGCCCGGCCAGTCGCTGCAGGGCACGGTCGCGGACGGCGCCGCTGAGTACCGCCGACCGTTCGGCGTCCCACACCAGTTCCACCCGGGAGTCGGTGGTGTTCACGCCCTGACCGCCGGGCCCACTCGAGCGGGAGAACCTCCAGCGCAGTTCGTCGGCCGGGATGAGGACCCCGGCGCTGATCTCGAGCGGCTCGTTCACGGCGATCCGACTCTCGGCGCCGGGGCGAGGGCGACCTGCACCCGGTTGTCATGGAAGGTGGCCCCGCCACCGAGGTCGCTGTCCCGGTCGGCGGTGGTCGCGTTCACCGTGGCGTTACCCGGCCCCGGTGACCGCAGGCCCTTGGTGGCGGCCACCACCCCGGGGCGGACGGCGTCGGTCACCCAGGCCCGAGCGGTGAAGGCCCCTCGGTCGTTGCCGATCCGCACCGCGGCCCCGTCCAGGATGCCGCGTGGCGCGGCGTCCGCCGGGTGGATCTGCAGTACCGGGCCGCCGGCCCGGGTGTGCCGGAGGCTGCCCGTGAACGTGGAGTTGATCAGGTAGTGGTTCGCCGCCGAGATCAGGGCAAGCTGGTCGTCACCCGGTTCGCCGAGCGCCTCGTGCGGCGGGGTGTAGCCGGGCAGCAGCCCCGCCCCCGCGGCCTCGGCCCGAGGGGAGGTGAACTCGAACCGCCCGGACGCCGTAGGGAAGCCCGCGGCGAAGGGCAGGTAGGGGGTGGGATGGCTCAGCCGTTGCCATCCCTTCTCCTGCAACGACTCCAGCGTGATCCCGGAGAGCCCGCCGGCAGTGCCGGCCAGGGCGGCGCGGGCCAGCTCGTCATCGTCGGCCAGCACCGCGGGCTCGGTGACGCCGAGGGCGCCGGCGAGCCGGCGGAAGATCTCGGTGTGCGACAGGCATTCCCCGGGCGGGGCGACGGCCGGGGAGTTCCACTGCACGTAGAGGTGGGAGTAGGAATCGGTCAGGTCGGCGTGCTCGAGCTGGGTGGTGCCCGGCAGCACCAGGTCGGCGTAGACGGCGGTCTCGGTGAGCCGGTGGTCGACCACCACGGTGAACAGATCGTTGCGGGACAGGCCTTGTCGGGTGCGGGCCTGGTCGGGATTGGACAGCACCGGATTGGCCGCGGTGATCACCAGCACAGTCACCGGAGGATCGTCGCGGGTCAGCAGCTCGCGGCCCAGGCTCGACATCTGCAGCCGCCGGGTGGGCCCGTGGGGCTGCAGATCGGGCCGGGTCGCCGCGGCGTCGTTCCACCCGTAGGCGGGCCCGGTGGAGTAGCACAGGCCGCCGCCACGGCGGGCGTAGTCGCCAGTGACCGCGGGCAGGCAGGAGACGGTGCGGATCGCCTGGGCGGCACCGCCGTGGCGCTGCATACCCATCAGCGCGCGGATGCCCAGCGGCGGGTGCGCGGCGATGGCATCGGCGAACCAGGCGACCTCCGCCGGTTCGAGACCGCAGGTCCCGGCAGCGCGCCGCACGCTCCAGCCGCCCAGCACCTCGTCGCGGAACCGCGGCCAGCCGAGCGTCCAGCGCTCCAGGTAGGCCTCGTCGACGGCGCCCTGTGCGACCAGGTGGGCCATCACGCCCAGGGCGAGTGCGGCGTCCGTTCCCGGGCGCAGAGCCAGGTGCCGGTCGGCGCGGGCCGCCGTCCGGGTGCGCACCGGGTCGATCACCACCAGCGGTGCCCCCCGGTCCCGGCCCTGGGTGACGAAGGGCCACAGGTGCAGGTTCGTGGTCAGGGTGTTGGTGCCCCAGAGCACGATCAGGCCGGAGTGGGCCAGGTCCTCGGGATCCATCCCGGCGGCCGACCCGGTGGTGTGACTCATGCCGGCGTGCCCGGCCACGGAACAGATGTTGGCGGCATGGCGGCTGGCTCCGAGGTGGTGGAAGAGCCGGCGACCGGCGCCGCCGAGGCCCTGCAGCATGCTCACGCTGCCGGTACCCCTGTAGGGCCAGACCGCCTCAGCGCCGAGGGTGTCCTGCGCGGTGCGGATCCGTTCGGCGAGCTCAGCCAGGGCGTCGTCCCAAGAGACCCGCTCGAACCGGCCCTCGCCCTTGGCGCCGACGCGGCGCAGCGGGTGCAGCAACCGGTCGGGGGCGTGCGCATACTCCAGGTAGGGGTTCACCTTGGCGCAGAGCCCGCTGCGGGTGAACGGGTGCTCGGGATTGCCGCGCAGGCCGACGGCCACGCCGTCCTGCACCGTGACCACCCAGGAGCAGGCGTCCGGGCAGTCCAACGCACAGGCGCCCACCACCTGTTGACCCACCTGCTCACTCACCTGCTCGTCCGCCTGATTGCTCACCCCGGTCAGCGTAGTGATGTGGTGCACGGCGGAGCGGAGGGGACATCACTGCCGCTGCCCCTCGGTCAGGGAACCAGGACGAGCTTGCCGCGCACATGGCCGCCCTGACTGATCCGATAGGCCTCGGCGGCGCGCGCGAAGGGGAAGGTCTGCACCTTGATCACCAACGCGTTCTGCTGCAACAGCTCTGCCACCTCGGCCAGCGCCTCCATCGGCCGGCTGTCCCCGCCCCCGCCGGTCACCTGGGCACCGGCCTCCCCCGCGGCGAAGTTGGCGATGCTGAGCACCTTCGACGGGGTGGGCACCAGGCTGATCAGCTCCTCGATCGGGGTCTTGCCCGCGACGTCGAAGACGGCGTCGACAGGTCCGCCCGCAGCGATGCGCACCCGGTCGGCCAGACCCGCGCCGTAGAGCACGGGCGTCGCTGAGAGCTCCCGGAGATAGTCGTGGTTGCCCTCGCTTGACGAGGCGACCACCCTCGCTCCGCGCGCCTGGGCCAGCTGGACGACCGTTGCTCCCACGCCTCCAGCACCGCCGTCGACGAAGAGAAGGTCGCCGGAGGTGACGCCGAGCAGGCGCAGGCCCCGCTCAGCCGTCTCCCCGGCCAACCCGGCCGCAGCGGCCACCGCCCAGTCGATCGATGCCGGCTTGAGCGCCCAGGCGTCGAGGACGGCGAGCTCGGCCTGAGTGTTGCGGCCGAGGCCCAGCACGTCATCACCGACCGCGATCCTGGTGACTCCTTCGCCGACCTCGTCCACCACCCCGGCGGCGTCATAGCCGAGGTAGCCCGCACCGGTCAGCGGCCGACCGCCGGACATCATGCCGCTGAGCGTCTTCCCGTCGATCGGGTTCACACTGGCAGCCCGCACCGCGATCCGGATCTGGCCAGCGCCGGCGTGTGGCTCGGTGGCCTCCGCCCAGCTCAGCTCGTCGGGCCCGCCGTAGGTCGTGTACTTCAGCGCCAGCATCACGGTCTCCTCTCGTCGGGTGACGGCCTCAACCGCGCACCGTGGCATGCAGTCGCCAGCGAGGAAGCGACGCGTCCTATTCCGCCCTGCCTCATGATCGGTGTCTGTCATGGCGGTTCCCCCCAGCATGTGGGCAGGGCTTCATGACAACCGATGATCTTGAGTCTGAACCGGATGTGGTTCAGGCGAAGACGACGGTGCGGTGGCCGGTGAGCACGACCCGATCCTCGGCGTGCAGGCGGACGGCGCGGGCCAGGACGACGCGTTCGACGTCGCGACCGATCGCGACCAGGGACTCGGCGTCCTGGGCGTGAGTGACCCGGACGACGTCCTGCTCGATGATCGGGCCCTCGTCCAGATCGGCGGTCACATAGTGCGCGGTGGCACCGATCAGCTTGACCCCACGGGCGTACGCCTGGTGGTAAGGCTTGGCGCCCTTGAACCCGGGCAGGAACGAGTGATGGATGTTCATCGCCCGCCCGGCCAGCCGCCGGCAGGCGTCGTCGGAGAGCACCTGCATGTACCGGGCCAGCACGACTAGGTCGACGGCGTGCTCCTCGATCAGGGCGAACAGCCGGGCCTCGGCGTCCGCCTTGGTGTCGCGGGTGACCGGCACGTGCACGAACGGGATGCCGTGGCGCTCCACCAGGGCACGGCAGTCGTCGTGGTTGGAGACCACGAGCGGGATGTCGACGGCGAGCTCACCGATCTGCCAGCGGTAGAGCAGATCGACCAGGCAGTGGTCGAACCTGGACACCATCACCAGGACCCGACGGCGCTGGTCTGCGGGGCGCAGCGTCAGCGCAGGCTCGACGCCCGACAGGGCCGCATCGAGAGCCTCGCGGACGTTCACCAGGTCACCGTCGGGTGAGTCGAAAGCGGTTCGCACGCAGAAGGTTCCGGTGACGGGATCGGAGAACTGGGCGCTGTCGACGATGTTGCCCCCGACGCCGACCACTCCCTCGGCGAGGGCACGAACGATCCCCGGCTGGTCGGGGCAGGCGAGGGTGAGCACGTACTGCGGCATCCGAGGGACTCCTTGCGGTCCCGGGAAGCCTAGTACGGCACGCCAGGGGCCCGGATCCACAGCCGGGCTGAAACGCGCGCGTGGCTACAGGACGAGGCCCCGCCTGCCGATCTCGCTCTTTGTGGACAACCAGATCCTGGAACGCGTCGCCCAGGTGTATCGGCGGGGCGGGCCGGTGCACGCCCGGGTGCCGGCGCGCTCCTTCCTGGACGCCATGTCCCAGGAGCAGCTGACGGTCGAGCTCGGAACCCTGCTGGACGACGGAACGCTCCTCGCCTGCGCGGGTGGCACGGTGATGCTGGCCACCGGGCTGCGGGCCTCGACGTTGACCCGATCGGTGCTCACCGGCTGGGTGGAGGAGGCGTGGTCGTCCGCACTACCCGTGCGCGAACTGCTGCTGGCGGCCATCCGCACCGAGCTGACCGAACTGGTGGCGCACTGCTCCTCCGCCACGGCCACCGAGCCGATGCTGCAGCGGGCCGCCGAGCTGATGGGCGTGCTGGCCATGGCCGATCTGAACCCCGAGGCGGTGAATGTCATCGCCGGGCTCAACTACCCGCCCCGTGCGGTGATGAAGGACCTGAGCGCCATCGCGCCGGGGAGCTGCCGCACCGTGAACGACCTGCGCGCCGTGGTGCGACGCGACGTGGTCACGACGTTCTTCGACCGCGCCTGAGGGCACCAACCCGCTGACCCGTCGGCCATCAGGCCGGTGATCTGCTCACAGGTGCGCTGATCCTGTGGGAGTCGTCCGCCTTCCCGCAGCGTCGGTCGCCGACCGGGCGCGGGCGCGTCCGGCGCTGCCCCCGGTCCGGGATCGGCGCTCATCGAACTCCGCTCAGCAAATTGTTCTAACAAAGGGTTGACAACCTCGTGGCGGGCGTCACATGCTACCGAACATGAGTTGAACCGGTTTAGAAGCATCAGGATCGAGCGTCGAACCGGTTTAACCCATGCGGGTAGAACGCCCGGACGACGGCCCGCACGGGCCGAAGAGCGCCACGCACCCTTGGAGGGCCCCAATGAGCAGTGACCGTCTCGGCGTCGCCGTGATCGGCGCCGGCATGGCCGGCCGTTCGCACGCCGCCGGCTACCGGGCAGCGACCACCTGCTACGAGGCCGGCCTGCCGCCGGTGGATCTCGTCGCGGTCGCTGACGTCAACGCGGAGTTCGGCGAGCAGACCGCTCGCCGGTTCGGCTACACCCGGGCCGAGACGTCCTGGCAGGCTGTGGCCGAGGCCGACGACGTCGATGTGGTGAGCGTCGTGGTCGCCAACCACCTGCACCGCGAGGTGGTCGAAGGCCTGCTCGCCGCCGGCAAGCACGTCCTCTGCGAGAAGCCGTTCGCGCCGACGATCGCGGACGCCGAGGCGATGGTGGCCGCCGCAGCGGCGCACCCGGACCTGCAGACCGGTGTCGGCTTCACCTTCCGCCGCTCGCCTGCCGTCGCCGCAGTCAAGGAGCGCGTGGAGGACGGCTCGATGGGCCGCCCGCTGCACTTCAACGGGCACTACTGGTGCGACTACGGCAACGACCCCAACGGCCCGATGAGTTGGCGCTACAAGGGCGGGCCGGGCTCGGGTGCACTCGCCGACATCGGGAGCCACCTCGTCGACCTCGCCGAGTTCGTCTGCGGCCCGATCGAGGCTGTCCGCGGGTCGGTCCTGTCGACGTTCATCACCGAGCGCGCCCTCCCCCTCGGCAGCGCGGTCGGCCATGCCGCCGCCGCGCTGAGCGACGTCAAGGAGCCGGTGGAGAACGAGGACCTGGTCACCTTCACCGCGAGGTTCGCCGGCGGCGCGACCGCCACCATGTCGGCGTCGCGGATCGCGATCGGCCTGGCCAACTCCCTCGGGTTCGAGCTGTTCGCCGAGAACGCGGCCGCCACCTTCGACCTGGTCCGCGCCGGCGAGTTCGGGTACATGGACAAGACCGTGGCCGGGCCGACCGCCGGCTACCGGCAGGTCATCGTCGGTCCCGCGCATCCGTATCTCACCGGCGGCCTCGCGATGGACTTCCCCGGCGTCGGCTATGGCCAGAACGACCTGTTCGTCTTCCAGGCCCGCGCCTTCCTCGAGCAGGTCGCCGGCCTGGACCGCCTGCCGCGAGTGCCCTCCTTCGAGCACGGCCTGCGCAACCTGCGGCTCCTGCAGGCCATCACTGAGTCCGCCCTGAACGGCGGCGCCGACGTCCGGATCTCCTGATCTGGCACCAGCTGCCGGGGTCCCCTGTCCGGCAGTGACCGACCAGGCGGGTCTCGACGGGGGATCCGCCCCGCCGAGCATGCACCTCCCTGATGACAGCGCACCCCGATCAGACGCACGTCTGGCCAGGCCAGCATCGACAAAGGAGTTCCTCGCGCACGCTTCCCGAGAGGATTACCAGCACCACCGAAACCCAACGGAAGGCTCATCATGCGACTCGGTGTCTACAACGCGATCCTTCACGACCGTCCGCTCCCGGAGGCGTTGAAGGTCATCGCCGATCTCGGGCTGACCGGGATCGAGATCAACTCCGGTGGCTTCCTGCCACCGGTCCACATCCCCACCTTCGACGACATCCTGGTCAGCGACGCCGCGCGGGACGACTACCTGGCCCTGTTCGAGGGCACCGGGGTCTCGATCGCGGGCCTGAACTGCAACGGCAACCCGCTGCACCCCAACCCGGTGATCGGCGACAAGCACGCCGAGGACATCCGCCGCTCGATCCGGCTCGCGAACCGGCTCGGGCAGCACCGGGTGGTCACGATGTCCGGGCTGCCCGGCGGCGAACCCGGCGCGACCCGGCCCAACTGGATCGTCAACGCCTGGAACTCCGCCGCCCTGGACGTGCTCGACTACCAGTGGTCGGTGGCCGCCCCGTTCTGGTCCGACATCGACAAACTCGCCGGCGACCACGACGTCAAGGTCGCCCTCGAGCTGCACCCCCAGAACCTGGTGTTCAACACCGCCGACATCCTCACGCTCGTCGAGCTCACCGGGGCACAGCACGTCGGTGTCGAACTCGACGCGTCCCACCTGTTCTGGCAGCAGATGGACCCGGTCGCCGTGGTCCGCAAGCTCGGCCGGCTGATCTACCACGCCGCGGCCAAGGACGTGCGGGTCAACCCCGAGCACGCCAAGCTCTACGGCGTCCTGGACAACAGCTTCCGCCGGCTCTCGCCCGAGGAGAACCGGGTCAACCTCGGCGGCGACGAGTGGGCCAACGAGTGGCCCAAGGACTCCGCGTGGGACTTCGTCGCCCTCGGCAAGGGCCACGACGTCGACTTCTGGACCGAGTTCCTGCGCGCGCTCCACGAGGTCGACCCGGACATGCTCGTCAACATCGAACACGAAGACACCGAACTCGGCCGCGTCGAAGGACTCCAGGTCGCCTCCGCCATCCTCCGAGAGGCCGACCAGCGGCTGACGCAGGAACTGAGCGCCGAATAGAGGATCGACTGGCGTGACGCCGGGGGCGACTCCTGACGCGGCGCACTGCGCCGCCCCGGAGTCGCCCTCACTCGGCGGTGTCGCCCGGCTCCTGGAACAGGGTGACCGGCAGACCCTCCGGCGCCGAGAGGCGCGAGTCCTGGGCGGGATTCGAGATCTCCAGGGTGGCCCGCGCGCGAGCGTCAAGGGTGAGGTGAGGGGTGGGCACCGGACTGCTGCAAGCGTGCGATCTCGGGCCTGGGGTTGGCACGCGACCTGCGCCGAACCCAGTGGGCTGCTGCTCGGCGTGACCAGCCCGCGCCCGAGCAGTCGTGACCCCGGTCGCCCACCGCCGTGGACCGCGGGCGGAGACCAGATGGATGGGAGGCAGCAATGATGACGACGACTACCGACGCGGTGGTGACCCGGTTGTACCGGGCCGGGTCGACCCCGGAGCTGATCCGGGTGCCCGAGCTGGCGTTCGTGATGATCGACGGGCACGGCGATCCGAAAACCTCACCGCGCTACCAGGAAGCGGTCGGGGCGCTGTATGCGGTCTCGTACGCGGTCAAGTTCGCGCTCAAGCGCGCCGGCGGCGCCGACTTCAAGGTCGCCCCGCTGGAGGAACTGTGGTGGGCGAAGGACATGACCAGGTTCACTGCCCAGGACAAGGCGGACTGGGACTGGACGATGATGATCCGCCAACCCGGCCGCGCAGATCCTGCACCGCGGCCCGTTCACCGCCGAGGGCCCCGCCCACACCGCCGCGGAACCGGCCGGCCCCGGAGCGCCAGGAACGAGGTCGTGATCAGCGTGGTGACGAGGAGCCGCCGGGATCCGGACCGCTCCCGGGTATCCCCGACGGCAGCCGCCGTGACGTGCTCGACCTGCCCGACTGCGCGATCGGCTACCACGTCTACCGCCCCGGATGGCACTGATCGACCCATGCGCCACCAGGCCACGACGCCTGGGTCACCGGCGACCAGCTCTGGACCGCCCTGGACTTCACCCCCGCATGACCGGACCCACCCTGACAGCCCACCCGCCGGACCCACCCGGCAGACCCCCCGCCGGACCCCCCCCGGACAGAAGCTCAGACGTGGATCCGACACCCGGACCGGGGCCACGCGCTCCCAGCACTCGGGTGGCGGTGATGCGGTCTGCTGCCTGCGCCCGCTGGCCGAGATCCGTGCGCGCGACGGTGAGCAAGTCAGGGACACGAACGCGGTGACATCGGCGACACCCGCGATGATCTGTTGACCGGCCTGGTGGCACGGGTAGCAGCGGGTCCACCCGTCGTAGACGACGCTGGGCTCTCGGTCCCCATGTACGGGCGATCCTGCTCCGCGCTCCCATCGAGTCCGAAGACCTCGGCCCGCAGGAGCTTGCCCCGCAGTGTGCGCGCGGACCCGCTCCCGTTCCGGCACGACGCGGCCGAGCTCGGCGGGGTCCAGTCCGAGGTGGCAGCGGTGGCGCGTGAGCATCGTCGGGGCGGTGCCGTCGCCGACCTCCTCGACGTCGACCTCCTGGAAGCCGCTGAACTCGCGCCCGATCCCGTCGAAGTGCCCGTTGTGGTCATGGCTCCACGGACCGCGAGGAAGAAACGCCAGGTGAGCGGTCAGTGAGCGCGGCAGTGGCCGTGCGGCGGTGCGGCAGTTTGTCGGGTGCGAGGACGAGGTCGACGCGGCTGACTCGCCCGTCCGCGACGGTCAGCGCAGCGACGACCACGGTGGCCTCGTCCTGGGTGACGATGAACCCGGGACCGCCGTTGACGGTGACCCGGCGCAGGTTCGCGTCGGGGGGCGCCTTGCGGGCGATGCCGAGCAGGAAGCGCGCGACGTTGTCGGCTCCGATGACGGCGCGGCGGGCCGCGCTGACCCGGCCACCGCCGTCGCTGACGAGCACGACCGCGGGGTCGAGGACGGCTACGAGGGTGGCGAGATCCCCGCCGGACGCGGCCGCCATGAACGCGTCGGCCACCCGCCGCCGCTCGCCCGGGTCGACCTCGATCCGGGACGCGCCGGCGGTGACGTGGGCCCGTGCCAGGACCGCGAGCTGGCGCACCGCGGCCGGGGTGCGCCCGACAGCCGTGGCGACCTCGGGGAAGGGCACGCCGAAAAGGTCGTGGAGCACCCAGGCGGTCCGTTCGGCCGGGCTGAGCGCCTCCAGCACGACCATCAGCGCGAAGCTGACCCGCTCGTCGAGGCTGACCCGGTCGGCCGGGTCGGCGGCTGGACCGTCTGCCGGTTCGACGAACGGCTCGGGCAGCCAGGGCCCGACGTAGGCCTCACGCTGTACCCGCGCGGATCGCAGGACGTCCAGCGCCCGCCGCGCCACCGCCATCGTCGCCCAGGCGTCCATATCCCGGACCGGGTCGCGGGCGTCGGCGGCGACGAGGTTGAGTCAGCAGTCCGAGACGACGTCCTCGGCTTCGGCGCGAGTGCCCAGCACGGCGTAGGCGACACCGACCAGCCGCGACCGCAACCGGGTCCAGGCCGCCGCGAGCTCCTCCTCGCGCCTCACCGGTCCGACCTTGCGGGCAGGTCGGACAGGTACTCCTCGAACGTGATGGTGCCGCTGTTGCACGGCTCTGCCGGGATGAGCCGGCCGGTAGCCATCGCAGCGCCGGACCGCCCGGGCATCCGAACAGGGAGGACGACCCTGCGCCGTCCGGTGGCGGCCAGGTAGCGGCGCACCATGTCGGCCATCGGCAGTGTCTGTGGTCCGGCGAGCGGCAGCGCCACCCCCTGCGGACCAGCGTGCACCAGATCGACCAGGTGCGCTGCCACCTCCCCGGCGGCGACAGGCCGGCTCAGCATCGCCGGCACCACCACCATGGGGCCAACACTGGTGCGGGCCACGAGTTGTCCGGCGAACTCGTGGAACTGCGTGGCCCGCAGTAGCGTCCACGGCACCGACCCGGCCGCGAGCAGCTCCTCCTGACGCCGCTTGCCGAGGTAGTAACCGAAGTCGATGGTGTCGACCCCGACGATCGACACCGTCACCAGGTGTCCGACCCCGGCGCGCTGGGCCCCCGCGAGCAGCTGCCGGCTCACCGCCTCAAAGAACGCCACCGCCCTCCCGCGCCGCGTGGTGGCGATGTTGGTGACGTCGACCACCGCGTCGCAGGCGGCCAGCGCCGCATCCACGCCGACGCCCGTGGTCACGTCCACCCCGACCGAGCGGGCCACGACCACGGCCTCGTCGCCCCGCTCGGTCAACTCCCCGACCACCAATCGTCCCAGCAGGCCAGTGCCACCGGCCACCGCCACTCTCATCGCCCTTCCCTTCGCCTGGCCTGGTCCACCGGTGCCGCCGGTGCCGGGGAGACGGCCTGCGCGGAGCCGGCGTCCCGCCCCGGAAGCACGAGCAGGGCAGCCAGGAACACAGTGCCACCCAGCGCGACGACGTTGAGCACCCGTTCCAGGCTCCCGTACACGCCCAGCTCACCCAAGTGGTACACCAGGTGCGGCACCGCGAAGACCAGCCAGACCAGACCCGCCGTCCGGACCGCGGCCCGCTCGAAGCGAACCAGGGCGGCCACACTCAGGACGCACAACGCGCAGTACATGGCCCCGACGTCACGGACCGGGTGCTCATTGAAGGGCTCGTCCACCACGACCCAGTGCCGGGAGCCGCCGGGAAAGGTGCCGTAGAACGACCCAGGCCCGAACAGCGCCCACGAGCCCACATACGCCGCAACCAGCGCGAGGACGACCAGGACCACCCGGTCGGAGAACCTGTTCATATGACCAAGACGATCCACGGGCGGCCCCTGTGACATCACCCCGGATCACCCGACTCCAGCCGACGACTCGACTGTCGACGACGCGTGAAAACTGACCCCGTGGCGTCACCTGAAATCTGACCCCTTCGACTGACCCTGGCTCGAACCGAGTCAGGAGGACGAAGGGATGTTGAGCGACGGATGCCCTGCGCCTTCCTCTGATGCAACCTGGGTGTCTCGGCTAGCCTGCCGTGAGGGAACGCTTACTGGGAGGCGGTTCATGAGCGCACCAGGTCAGTCCGTCTATGTGCCTGCTGGTGAGGGGGAGACGGTGTTCCTCGTCGGCGATACGTACACGACACTGCTGCCCGGCACTTCTACCGGCGGTGTCTTCACTCTGCTCGAGGCGCTCGTGCTGCCCCAGGGGGGTCCGCCTCCGCACTGTCATCACCGCGAGGAAGAGACGTTCTACCTACTTGAGGGTCGGATGGTCTTCGTGGTTGACGGCCGCGACTACGAGGCTGAGCCGGGGGCGACGATCTACGTTCCTCGGGACGTCGTACATAGCTATAGCAACGTCGGCGATGGCCCGGCGAAGATGCTGTTCATGTATTCGCCGGCCGGGATGGACGGCATGTTTCCGGAACTCGGAAAGCCCGGACGCCGCGGGGTCGTTGGGCCGCGACTCGACCCGGCCGAGATCGCGGCCATGGCTGGCGTGGCCGACAAGTACGGCTTCACGATTATCGAGTAAGGCCCATCGCCCACCCGCCATGCTGGACACGTACGGGACTCGCGGGACTGGGACGCCGCTGAGTGCGCCGGTGCCCGATAGAAGCCGATTCAGCCGCTCGGGTGGCGTCCGGATTCCGGTGTAAACGTGCGGGGTCGGTTCCGGCTTCGTAGGTCATGTTAGGCGGTGGCGGTGACAGTCTCGGGCTGGTCGGCCGGGTCGAGTGCCGTGGCGGGTCGGGGCCGTAGCTGTCGGGTGGGTCGAGCAGGGATCGGCGCAGGTCCTGCAGCAGCCTGAGCCCGGCGGGGGTCATGGTCAGGCCGCGCCACCGGACGAGGCCCGGTCCAGGACGGCCCAGACGAGGCTGATGCAGGAGGTCTTGCCGGGGAAGCGGCCGATGACCTTGGCGCGGCGGCGGGTCTCGCAGTAGGTGCGTTCGATGAAGTTGGAGTGCCGGATCCGCTGGTGATGCTCAGTGGGGAAGCGCAGGTAGGCGGTCCAGCCCGCGACATCGGTGAGCAGGATCTTCATCGCCGCCGGGTAGGTGGCCGCGCACTTGTCGGCGAACGCGGTGATCCGGGCTTCGACCAGCTAGACGAGCTTGGGTCCCGGTCCGGTCTTCAGGTCGTCGGTGTCGGACAGGGCCCAGTAGCCGTCGCGGATCTCGTCGTGCATCCCGGTCGGGATCTTCGCTTGGACATTCCGCAGCCGGCGCACAAGACACCTCTGCCGCAACGCTTTCGGCAAGGTCTGCTCGATCGCGGCGATCAGGCCCTTGGCGCCGTCGGAGACGACCAGCAGCGGGCTGGGCAGGCCCCGCTCACGCAGGTCGGTCAGGAAGTCGGCCCAGGCGTCGGTGGACTCCCCGGACCCGGGCGCCAGGCCGACGAAGACCGGTTTGCCGTCGGTGGTGATCCCCCAGGCGGCCAGGATGGGTTCGGCCGGGGAGCCGGGGTGCATCTTGAAGAACGAGGCGTCCAGGAACAGGTAGTCCAACGTGATCTCGTCCAGGCGGCGGTGCGTCCAGGCCTCGTACTCGGCCTTGATCCGTTGGCAGACAGTGCTGACGGTGGACTTGGAGACCGCGGCCTGATCCCCGAGCGCCTCGGCCAACGTCGCCTACACGACCCGCACCGATAGGCCCGCGCGAACGAAGCGATCACCAACGACTCCAGGGCGTTGGTCTTCGTCACGTGCTTGCCGAACAGCCGGGACGCGAACGCCGCCGTCGCGCCCCGCAGCTGCGGCAGCTCCAACGTCACCGGGCCGGCGGTGGTCTTGACTGTCACCTGCCGGAACCCGTTCCTCGACCCAGGACGGGCATCCGGGGTGGCCGAGGCGCGCTGGTAGCGGTCCCGGCCCAGGAACTCGCTCACCTCCGCCTCCAGGGCAGCCTGCATCAACAGCTGCGCGCCGAGCCGGGCCACCTCCTCCAAGATCTCCGGCAGGGGGCGGTCTTCAGCGAACAAGGCATCGATCCTGGCGTGGATCCCGATCCGTCGGTGATACTCGTGCAGACACGGGCGTAGGTCCCTTCTTCGAAGACTTTGAGCGGTCCCGAAGCCGAACCTACGCCCGCCTCATTTACACCGGTCGCCGGACGCCACCCCGCTCTGCGGCCATCTGCTCATGCCGCTCTGCGGCCATCCGCTCATGCGCGTAGCGTTCGCTGGCGACGCCCGCGGCCACCTGCGTGAGTGCACCCTGACCGCCGGGTTCGGGAATTGGGTCATCGCTGCGTCTCTTGGACATCCGCGAGCCTTCGGCCCGCTACGGTCGGTTGGGTGGCAGGGGCTTCTGGGGGGAGGCCTCCTTCTCGTCCGAGGCGGCCCGGGCGACGCTGCGTCGCTCCGACGACCAAGGTCGGGTTCGGGAGGAGGCGGGGCGGCGTAGGCTCATGAGATCTTCCTGAGCCCTTCCCATCGCGGCGGCGGCGTCCACCCGCGATGGCGTTCCGGATTCTTGTCTGTCGTTCTCGCCGGAGGTCGGCCATGCAGCGACGCCTACTCCTTGTCGTCACGCTGCTCCTGGTTGTGCCCTGGGTGCACCCGGGGCACAACCTCGTTGTCATCAGCAAGCCTCCCGTCGACTGCCACGGCCGCCACGCCAGCCACGGTGTCCGCCGGCGCGCCATCGGCGCTCACGCTCACCCGCGCCACTGCGGTCGCGCCGGCGACCGTCATCACCGGACTGGGGCGATTGGAGTTCACGGTGTGGCAGTTGCCTACCGGCCTGCGACTGTTCTCGGTCCTGTCCGCTGGTTGCTGTCGCAGGTGCCCCGAAAGAAGGATTGCCTGTCAGAGTAGAAGATAGCGTGTTCGCTCAAACGGTAGCACCAGTCGTTTGTGCACCTCATTTTGAGCCAACATCAGATGAAGGAGAACCAGCCATGCATAGTAATAGAGAGGGTATCCCCATACTGTTTCAGGCCGGCTCATACTATAGTCGCCAAGTCGAATGGGGAGGCATGGACGCGGGTTTTTGGGGGTTCCCAGTGGGGTTTGACTCCACTCTGTTGTTCAAAGGGTTGCCCAACGGTTGCGAGTGTCCCCATTGGGGCTACCTACTCAAGGGGAGAATGCGGGTGAAATATGCCGACCACGAAGAAGTCATCACGGCGGGGGAAGCCTACTATTTGGCGCCGGGTCACCTCCCGGTGATGGAAGAGGATTGTGAGATGGTCGAATTCAGCCCCAAAGACCTGAGTCGGAAGATGCTGGAGATCGCAGGTCGGAATATGAGTTGAACTGACGGCGAGCAGTCGGAGGGGCAGGGGCCTGGAGGCGGCCTGGAGGTGGGCGGCCGCGTCGTGGCCAGGGTGGGCAGAAAGGGCACCGGGGAACGGGTTTGGCGCGGGTCGCGTACCCGGATCGGGTCGAGGCGGTGGAGCCGGCGGCGCGTGGTGGCTGCGGTGCCGGCCTGGCGGATGCGCCCGGGCGAGTGGCGTCGAGCGTGCAGGTGTTCGACCTGCCCACGTTCTCGCTGCAGGTCTGCGAGTACCTGATGATGCGCCGGACATGCCCGTGCGGGCACGGCACAACCGCTGACCTGCCGCCGGGTATCCGGGGCGGCCCGACTTGCTACGGCCCGAACGTGAGCGCCGCGGCCACACTGCTCGCGTCGACGGATGTGATCGGCATCGAACGGGCCGCGGACCTGATGTCCGTGCTGCTCGGCGTCGAGGTCTCGACCGGGTTCGTCTCCTCGTGCCTGGTCCGGTTGGACGACGCGGTGCAGGCGGCCGGGTTCGAGGACGCCGTCAAGGACGCCCCTGCGGGCCGTGGACGTGGTCGGGACCGACGAGACCCCGGCCCCGCTGACCGAGACGGCGACCGCAGTCGAGGGCTGCCACAACCCGCACGTCTACACCGTCCCCACCCTGGGCGCCTACACCGGTGGAGGCCCGGACCTGGTCTGGTACGGCGCGGCCGGGGACCGCACCAAGGCCGATCAACGCCTTCGGGATCCTCGACCGATTCGGTGAGGTGCTGGTCCGCGACGACTACGGCGGCTACACCGCCTACGACCCCAACCTGGCCGGGGTCCAACAGTGCCTCGCCCACCTGCTGCGCTACCTCGACGACGCCCACGCCATCGACCTGGCAACCCAGGGCTGGACCCGTCAGGTCGCCGACGCCCTACGCGAGGCCATCGGTGAGCACCGCCCGCGCCGCGGGCCGGACCAGCCTGCACCCCGCCCTGCTGGCCCGGCTGCGCCGCAGCTACGACACCGGCGTCGCGGTCGGGATCTCGACCAACGCCTCCCGGCGCTGGCATACCGGCACCCACCCCGGCCTGCAGCTGGCGAAACGGCTCCAGCGCAAGAAGAGCCAAGTGTGGATCTTCACCGAACGGTTCGACGTCCCCCCGACGAACAACGGATCGGAATCGGCGATCCGTGGATACAAACAGGCCGCCAAGATCAGCGGCTGCTGGCGGGCCCTCGCCACCCTAACGCCACTGCCAGATCCGGTCCTACCTGACCCAGGGTCCCGTCATTGTCGGGACCCTGGGGAGCGGGACCTGCGCCGCAGTCTGACGCTCGGCCGAGAACTCACCCGATCGGTCGACGCCGAGGGACAACGCCGCCGGGTCTGGCTGCTCGACGAGGTCAGCACGCTGCCCGGCTGGTCCGCGGTACTCAAGGCCGCCCGCGACGGGACAGCTTTTCGGCGACGACACCGTGGTCGCCACAGGCAGCCGGTGGGCGCAGAACGAGGACATCGAAGGCAACCTGATGGCCGGCCGCGCCGGCACGACGACGGAACGGCGGCGGCGCCTCGCCCTGCCGATGAGCTTCCGGGACTTCCTTGCAGCGACCCGACCCGCCTTGGCCCTGCCCGCGGCGGTGCATCCCGAAGCACTGCAAGATCCTGACGTCGCGACCGCGCTGGCGGACCTGGCGTTCGACGTCGACGCCTACGACCTCGCCTGGCAGGACTACCTCACCTGCGGCGGTTTCCCCGGGCCGTGGCCGAACACGCCCGTACCGGCGCGGTGTCCGAACCATACCTGCGCGACTTGGCCGCGTGGCTGCGCCGCGATGTCGACCCCGACGCCCCGGCGGAGTCGGTGCCGGCGATCCTGGCCGAACTCGCCGACCGCTCGTCGAGTCCGCTCAGCGTCACCAACGCAGCCACACAGCTCGGGTTCGCCAGCCGGACGGCCTTCGAGGCGCGGCTGCGGCGGCTGGTCGCGACGTTCGCCGCGCTCTGGTGCGAGCGTCGTGACGACAACGACCGGCGCATCGTCGGTGCCCAGGCCAAGCTCTACCTCACCGACCCGGTCCTGGCCTGGCTCCCGGCGCGGCTGCGCGCTGGGCTGCCCGACCCGGACATGACCCGGCTCACCGAGTCAGTCCTCGCCATCACCCTGGCCCGCGCGATCGACGCCCTCGAGGAAGGCCGCTGGACCAACGGGGACACCATCGCCTATGCACGCACCCTGTCCGGCAACGAGATCGACCTCGCGCCGGTAAGGTTGCCGACCCCCGCCGGCGTCGTGACCAGCGTCCCGGTCGAAGCCAAGTGGGTCGACCCGGGTTGGCGCGCCGAAGCCAAGACCATCGACGGCAAGTACCAGCGCGGCATCCTCGCAACCAAATCGGTCCTGGACACCTCCGACACCGTGTGGGCCGTCCCCGCCCCAATGGTGGCGCTGCTCCTGGCCTGACGCCTCGTCCAATCACGCCACGACGGCATTGACCTGAGCTGAGCCAGCCACCGTCCATCGCTGTCTCAACGAGCGCGCCCGAAGGGATTGGATTCGACCCCTACCTTTCGATCCGTACCCGCGGGACGCGCACGAGATTGGGTCCCGGCCACGGTGTGGTCACGACGTTGAGAAGTGCAGTTGAGTGCACCCTGGCTCAGGCGACGAGCTCGATCTCCACGCGAGCGCCGAGCGGGAGACCTCCCACCGCGACGGTCGTCCTGGCGGGATACGGGGCGGCGAAGATCTGCGAGTACACGCTTTTCATAGCCGCGAAGTCAGCCATGTCGACCAGGTACACGTTGACCTTGACCACGTCGTCGAGCGTCCTGCCGGCAGCAGTGAGGACAGAGCTCAGGTTCGCGAACACCTGCCGGGTCTGCTCGGAGACGTCGCCGTCGATCAGCTTCCCGGTCGCGGGGTCGCTCGGCGTCTGGCCGGAGAGGAGCACTGCTCCGTCGGCCCGGAAGGCCGCGTGTGAGTACTGCCCGACAGGCTCCGGGGCATAGGGGTCGACGACGGTCACGCGAGTCATGGCAGGAGCCTAGCCGGAGTTTCCGGCCTTCCATGGTCGCAGGGTTGGAAGGTGTTGCGGTGCTTGGAATCTGGGCCTGATGGGCAGTATTACCCATATATGCCGTCGATCGTGGGGAAGCGCAGGGGTGGGCAGACGTACTACTACCTGGTGGAGTCTGCCCGGGTGGACGGCAAGCCGCGGATCGTGTCCCAGCAGTACTTGGGCAGCGCCGAGGAGGTGGTCGCGAAGCTGTCCGAGACTGGGGTCGGTGAACCGGTCCGCAGCCAGCACAGGCAGTTCGGGGACCTGGCCGCGGTGTGGTCGGTGCTCGAGCGCCTCGGCGTGGTCGCAGTGATCGACGAGGTGGCACCCCGGCATGCGAATGCGGCGCTGTCGGTCGGCACCTACATGGCGCTGGCGACCGCGAACCGGATCGTGGACCCGTGCTCGAAGCGGGCGTTCGCCGACTGGTGGGCCACCACCGCCGGGCCGCGGTGGGTCAAGGCACCCGCGGCGGCGTTGGACCACCGCCGGTTCTGGGACGCGATGGACCGCCTGGACGAGGCCGCCCTGGGCCGGATCGAGGCCGACCTCGGGCGGGCGATGGTCACCGAGTTCGGGCTGGACCTGTCCGGGCTGGTGCTTGGACATGACCAACTTCGCCACCTACATCGACTCGACCAACGACCAGAGCGCCGATCGCGCAGCGCGGCAAGGCCAAGCAGAAACGCAGCGACCTGCGGCTGGTCGGGCTGGCGCTGGTGGTCACCCGGGACGGCGGGATCCCGGTGGTCTCCCACGCCTACCCGGGCGACCGGCCCGACGTCACCCAGTTCACCACCGTGATCGAGGCCCTGATCGATCCGGTACCGGGACCTGACCGCCTCGGTGGAGTCCCTGACCGTGGTCTACGACGCCGGGCAGAACTCCACCGACAACCACACCGTGGTCGAGGCCGTCCGGATCGGGTTCGTCGGCTCCCTGCCACCCAGCGACCACCCGGACCTGCTGGCCATCCCCCGCAGCAGGTTCGTGCCTGTGGACCAGGACCGCTACCCCGGGCTGACCTGTGTGGACACCACTGTCACCGCACTGGGTGTGACACGGCGCGCCGTGCTGACCCACTCCCCGACCCTGCACGCCGCGCAGTCGCGCGGGTTCGCCCAGACCCTGGCCAAGGCCCGCGGTCGGCTGCGGGATCTGGCCGCCACGCCTGGCCCGCGGCCGGACCCGCCGCTCCCGCGACCGCGGTCGAGGCCGAGATCGCCGCGATCCTCAACCCCCGCGGGGTCCGCGACGTCCTCGCCGTCACCCTGACCGGCGAGCAGCCCACCGAGTTGCGCCTGACCTGGCGCACCGACACCGCAGCCCGCCGCCGGCTGGAACGACGCCTGTTCGGCAAGCGGATCCTGTTCACCAACCGCGACGACTGGCCCCCCGTCGAGGTCGTCGCCGCCTACCGGTCTCAGAACCGAGGTCGAATCCGGGTTCCGCCAACTCAAAGACGTCACAGGTCGTCTCCTTCGGCCCGATGCGCCACTGGACCGACTCCAAGATCCGCGTCCACGTCTTCTACTGCGTCCTCGCCCTGGCCATCGCCCACCTGATGCGCCGCGAAGCCGAACGCGCCGGACTACGGCTCTCGGTCCGCGAACTGCTCGCTGAACTCGCCGGGATCGGCGAGACCGTGCTGCTCTACCACGACGGCGGCAAGGGCCGTCCCCGCGCCCGGCGCATGCTCACCGACACCACACCCCACGCAGAACCAGCTCGCCGACCTGTTCGACATCCGCCACTACGCCCCCACCCGCTGACAACGATTGGGTAATACAGACACCACCCCCCGAACCCCCCTCCCACCAGCACAAACAGCGATCCTGATCAAGGAAGGCCGGAAACTCCGGCTAGGGGCGCCCAGGCCCGGCGGACGGGTCGAGACGTCCGTCGCCGTAGGTGGCGGTGATCTCGCTGACGATGATGCGGTAGCCGTCGTACCAGCGCTGGACCTGTTCCTTGGCCTGCAGGTGCTGGGGGAAGCGGCTGAGCTGGACCAGGGACTGCGTGTCGGCGAAGTAGTAGACGGCGTTGAGGACGTCGCCGTCGGCCGATTGCCAGGTCTCGACCCGGTCGAAGCCCGGCAGGCCGCGTGCGAACTTCTCGATCTGGTCGTCGAGGCGGTGAAAGTCCTCGTCGTAGCCACCCGGCTTGAAGATGAACTGGACGCAGATCATGGCCGTACCTGGGCGCGAGGTTCGAAGACGGTGAGGCTGAACCGCGCCTGGCGATTGCCGCCGTTGGCGTAGCCATGAGGGACGTCCCCCGGGAAGCTGGCGGCGGCACCGGAGGGTAGCTCGTGAACGGTGCCGTCGACGGTGAGCCGGAGGTGCCCGGACAGGACATGCAGCAGTTCGCGCGTCCCGGCGCGATGCGGTTCGGAGTCGTAGACCTCCTTCGGGCCGAGGGTCCAGTCCCACAGCTCGAGCATGTCGGGGGTGTCCGCGGACGCGGTCAGGACGGCGAGGCCGCCGCCGTCGCCACGCCACAGCGGCGTCCGGGACTCAGAGGTGGACACGGTGACGACGTGCCTGTCGGAGCCGTCGCTGACCAGCTCGGCGAGGCTGACACCCAGCGCCCTGGCGAGGCGCAACAGCGTGGCGATGCTGGCGTTGCTGCTGCCCGACTCGACGTTCACGATCATGCGGCGGCTGACACCGCTCTGCTCGGCCAGCCGGTCCAACGTCCAGGCCCTGGCCGAACGCGCGGCCCGGACCCGCCGTCCGACGACCTCAGGAACGCGCTCGGTGCTTGCGTCATCCGCCATGCACAATCACCTCTCCCGCACCGCGTCCCGGGGTGTCATTGACGCTCTCATGGTCGGGGCTGCCCACGCCATCGGCGGTGCACTGTACTGCGCTACCGACGTCGGGCGGCCCATGGTCAACTCCGGGCCGCGCCGTAGGCGGTGGTCAAGGCGGCGTCGAGGTCGGATACCAGGTCGTCAGCGGCTTCCAGGCCGACGGCGAGCCGGATCAGGCCGTGTTCGCGGAAGACCGGCGCGAACCCGGCGGCCCGGTCGGGCGGGTGCTGCTCGTACGCGATCAGGGTCTCGTCGTGGCCCAGGGACACCGCGGAGGTGATCACCCGCAGGTCGTCCACGAACCGCAGCCGGTCGGTGTGGCTGCCGGCGATCGCGAACGACACCACCGCGCCGTATCCGCCGCGCAGCGCGGCGGCCGCCGTCGCGTGCTGCGGGTGCTGGGCGAGGCCGGGGTAGGCGACGTGGGTGACGCGGCAGTCGGCGGAGAGGAACTGTGCGACCGCCATCGCGTTGTCGCACTGCCGCTGCAGCCGCAGCGGCAACGTCACCGACCCCCGCATGATCAGCCAGGCGTTGAACGGGGAGATCGCGCCGCCCACATGGTGCAGCGCCCCCAGCTTGATCTGCTCGACGAGCGGTCGGGAGCCGAGGACAGCGCCGCCCATCGCATCGCCGTGCCCGTTGTAGAACTTCGTCAGGGAGTGCACGACGACGTCGGCGCCGAGGTCGAGCGGGCGGGCCAGCGGCGGTGGAGTGAACGTCGAGTCCACCGTCAGGACGGCGCCTACCGCGTGGGCGATCGCGGCCAGTGCCGACACATCGGCAACGCGCAGGTCGGGGTTGGCAACGAGCTCGGTGTGGATCAGTCGGGTGTTGGGCCGCACTGCTGCCCGGACGGCGTCGACGTCGGCGATGTCGACGAACGTCGTCTCGATGCCGAGCTTGGCCGGCAGCAGGGCGTCGAACAGGCCGAAGGTGCGCATGTAGACGACATCGGAGACGACGGCGTGGTCTCCGGGGTTGAGCAGCGTGAAGAACGTCGCGTGCAGCGCAGCCATGCCGGTGGAGAACACCGCGGCCGACTCGGCGTGCTCTGCGGCGGCCAGCTTGGTCTCCAGGCCCAGCTGGTTGGCCCCCGACTCACGCGTGTAGACCAGCACGTCCGGGTCGTCGTCGGGGAGCGAGGACGGGTCGTACGGCAGCCGGTAGGAGTTGGCCATGATGATCGGAGTGCGGATCGCGCCCGTGGTCAGATCCGGACGATTACCGCCGTGCACCGCCCACGACTGCTCGGACAGGGTCGCGTAGTCGTGCTTGTCCGGGCGCTCTCCCGCTGTCGTGCCGCCGGTCTCGCTGCGGGTGGTCATCGTCGCGCCCCTCACCTCGAACCGCGCAGCCGCCCGACTCTGGTGACTGGTCGAGCGCTGCGTCACCGTGCACTGCTAGTGCACTTTAATGCATCGCAAGGTGCACTGACGGCCGAGCTGCGGACGAGGCGCGTCGGACGTCCTGATTCACTGCAGCAACTCGGCAAGCAAGTGACCACGACAGATGCCCTGGCCAACCTGGTCCGCTCAGCATGGGAGCGGCAGCCGTCTGCCGGGATCCGTCGGCCGGTGGGGTTGCTGCGAGCCGGGCTGTCGGGGACTGATCATGGCGTCGGGCCGCTGAGCGGGCGAACTCCTCCGCGAACTCACCATCGACCCCCGCCGCGACTACCAGCCCCCGCGGCCTACCCCCAGGCCCACCACCCAACAAACGACATCGCCGAACCCACAATCCGTAGGTCCGGCGGTTTCCGATGTCTTGCGACATCACACGAGCGCGCCCGAAGGGATTCGAACCCCTAACCTTCTGATCCGTAGCTCTGCTACGGAGAGTAACAATTGTGATCCACTGGTCGCCGCAAGTGCCCGAGAATGGCCCCTGAGCTGCAGGTATACCAAGATGGTGTCGCACCCCTTGGCCTCCCTGCTGACCGTGAGTTACCGCGGATGCAGCGGCCATGGTTCTCACTTCGGTTCTCAGCAGCGGGCAGCAGTCACGTTGAGGTCGCGACCGACGCGGACCCCCAGCCCGACCCGGAGTGCGGGCCGGCGGGCGATCTCGGGTGCCAGGTCGTCCTCCGGGGGGGTCGGAACGTGGGCACACCGGTGCCCCGTTCTGAACGCCGACGAGATTTTCGTCTTACGATAAACCTGTGGTGACGGAGGAGCAGATCGAGAAGTGGGCCGACGAGGCCGAGGCGGGCTACGACGTGGAGGAGTTGAAGCGACGCGGTCGCGGCCGCCCGGGCCGCGGAGCCGAGCCCATGCAGGTGGTCGCCGTCCGGCTCACCGCCGAAGAACTCGACGCCCTGGACGCGGCGGCAGCCAAGAACGCCATGAGTAGGTCTGAAGCCATCCGCGCTGCGATTGCCCACTTCGCGGCGTGACGGTCCACCCGGCCGCTCTCAAACACGGCATCTGCGCCGAGGACGCATCCAGGCAGCCGAATGGCCGCTGTGGATCGAACCACTCGGTGACGAGCCGACCGCCAGAGCTCGGCCGGCGACTCGGTGCCGGGACGACCCCTTGCAGCCTGAGTGGATCCGGCTAGTGCGTAGGGGCCTGGTCGTGGCCTGCTGGGGTAGCTGCTGGTGTGTCTTGGGCGGACTTGAGTGCGAGAACCGTTACCGCTGTCAGGACGATGGCGGCGCCGGCAAGTTGGCGTGGGGTGAGTCGTTCGTCGAGCAGGGCGTATCCGGCGGCGACACCGAAGACGGGGATGAGGTTGATGAAGCTGCCGGCAACGGCGGCCGGAACTCGCCGTAGTCCGTTGAGGTAGAACCAGAATGCGAGGGCGTAGTAGATGACGCCGGAGGCGATGGCGGTCAGCCAGGCGTGCACTGGGACGGACGTTGGCAAGGTCAGCTTGCCGGTGGCCGCGAACCCGGTGGCCAGGACGAGGGCGAAGCCGAGGGCGGCGAGCTGCTGGACCAGGACCACTGGGAGCGTGCTGTCGTCGAGGAGCAGCCGGCGGCAGAGCACGGTGTAGAGGGCGCAGCACGCGACGCCGGCGACGGTGAGCGCGACGCCCAAAGCAGCGCCGTCGCCGCGTTGTTGGACGATCAGCACGACTCCGGTGAAGGCGGCGACCATGAGCACGGCCATTGTCGGGGTGACGCGGTCCTTGAGGACCAGCACGGCCAGGATCAGGATCAGGATCGGCTCCCCGGCCCAGAGCAGCACGGACAAGCTGGCGCTGATGGTGGTGAGCCCGGCCAGGCTCAGGGCGTATGCGAGACCGGGGTTGAGGAGGCCGAGCATCGCGAGTCTGGTGGTCTGCCCGGTGCGGGACACCGCTTCGCGGCGGATGAGTAGCGCGAGGGTGACGAAGATGCTGCTGGCCGATAGCTGGACGACCAGCAGCGCGAGGGGGTCGAAGGCAGACAGCGCGGACTTGCTGACTGCAGTAGCGAATCCCCAGCAGGCGGCCGCGGCGATCAGGAGCCAGGCAAAACGGAAGTCTCGAAGGGTGAACATTGGTTTCTCCTACCGACCATGGGACGACGAAGTGGACGTGAGCGACGACTGGCAGGCTGAGTTGGGTGCCGGTCAGTTGCAGGCGTCGTCTGCGTCGCAGGTCGCGTAGCTGGGCAGGCGCCAGTGCGCCTGAGCGCACGGCACCGATGTCACCACGCTTTCGAAGGTACGCCCATGGAGACATCTCGGCCAGGTGCCCGGCAGCGCCCACCGCAGCACATGCTCGGCGGTGGAAGCGATCAACAGTGCGTTGCTACTTGGCGGACGAACCTCGATTTCCCACAGCGCGCGAGAGGTCGCCTGCTCCAGGTCCGTGTCGGCGGAGGTCCTCTCGGTTGCCCCTATGGGGCCAGCGTTGCTTCCGAGAGAAATGTCGGAGAGACCATGCGTGAGAGTTGGTCCTGCCCGACGGGCTCGGTGGTCTGCTGGGCAATGATTGCGACGCGGGCGGCGCTGCTGGTCACCCGGGCGATGTGCTCAACCTCCGCCGCGGCTCGGCGGCGCATGAATGTCGAGGTGGGATGCGCGGCAGCGATGGAGTTGTTGATGACCCAGGCCCAGGGATGGATCCCTGCACGCTGCAGGTCTTCCTGAAGGGCCAGCGCCTCAGCCACGGGTGTGGGTTCGGGTGCCGTGACGAGGATCATCTTGGTGTGGGCGGGATCCTGTAGGTGCATCAAGGGTGTGCGCAGATGCGCCGAGTCGCCGAGTTGGCGGAGGATCTCGCGGTGGTAGGACCCGGCAGCGTCGAGCAGGAGCAGGGTGTGCCCAGTGGGGGCGGTGTCGACGACCACGAAACGGCGTCGCGCTTGGGCGATCACGCGAGAGAACTGGCCGAATACCGCGACCTCCTCGGTACATGGTGATTCGAGGTCTTCGGCCAGGATCGCTCGCCCGGCGTCGTCGAGGTCCTTGCCTTTGGTGAGCATGATCCGCTCCCGGTAGGCGCGAGTCGCTCCGGCGGGATCGATCCGTGAGATCTGCAGGTTGTCGACGTCTGTGCCCACGGTGCGGGTGAGGTGGGCGGCCGGGTCGGTGGTGGTGAGGAGGACATCGTGGCCACGCTCGGCGAGGGCGACCGCGATAGCGGCGGCGATGGTCGTCTTACCGACTCCGCCCTTGCCCATGCACAGGATGAGACCGTGTCCATCAGATTCCAGGGCGTCGACCAGACGCACGAGGGGTGCCTCCGGCACAGACACGTGTGGCGCCTCGGCCGGTTCGCTCAGTGGAGCACCGGCGGTGAACAGCCGGGCGAGGGCCTGGACTCCGACGATGTTCCACGTCCTGAGTTCACAGATGTCCTGATGCAGTGATGCGAGGTGCTTGGGCATGGCGGCCACGGCTGCCGCCTCACGCCGGCGGATGGCGTGCACCAGCTCATCTGGCTCGTCGAGTTCGGCGTCGGCAGGCATCATCCCGTTGATCACAAGATGCTCGCCCCTGATCCCGATCTGTTCGAGTTCGTGGTGGGTGCGTGCGGCTTCGGCCAGGGCGGAGACCTGAGCGCGGGCCACCAGGATCAGCCGGGTCTGCGCGGCGTCCTTCAAGGCGTCCACGGCTCGCGCGTAGCTCGAACGCTGCTTGTCCAGGCCGGCCATCGGCCCGAGGCAGGAGGCGTCTCCCTTTCCGGCAGTGAGGAAGTCGGTCCAGGACCCGGGCAGTTGCAGTAGACGGATCGTGTGCCCGGTGGGTGCTGTATCGAAGATCACGTGATCGAACGCGATCGTCAGGGAAGGGTCGGCGAGGAGGTCGGTGAACTCGTTGAACGAGGCGATCTCCGTTGTGCAGGACCCTGAGAGCTGCTCGGTGATGGAGGCGATCTCCGCGTCCGGCAACAGCCCACGCACTGGGGCGATGATGCGTTCGCGGTAGGCCTCCACGGCCTGCTCGGGGTCGATCTCCAGAGCGCTGAGCCCCGGCACGGCCTCGATGGCCGTGATCGTGTTGCCGATGGTGGCGCCGAAGACCTGTGCGACGTTGGACGCCGGGTCCGTGCTGACCAGCAGAACCCGACGGTTTCGGGCCAGATGCACTGCCGTCGCGCAGGCCAGGGAGGTCTTCCCTACTCCGCCTTTGCCGGTGAAGAACAGGAACCGTGGGGGGTTCTGCAGGAAGCTCATCTCGGTCATCGGACGATTCCTGGCCGTGAGCTGCGACGGTGATCGGTCGGGGTCAGCAGCATCCGGACGGCCCGCATCCCGCGTCCGGCAGGACGTCCAGCGCCAACCGCACTCCCGACGTCGACGGGATATCTGGGCCCGGACCGGGCGTGAGGCCGGCGAACCGGATCAGCTGCTCGCGGTTCGGGTAGGTGCCGGTCTGCACGGTGACTCCGTCGACCTGTGTCAGCGGCAGTCCTTGAGATCCGGCGACCTGAAGGAAGGCCCGGACCGAGTCGACGGCCGCGAACGCCGAGGGATCGTTGGCCAGGTTGTGCCGCTGAATGTCGGCCCCGATGCTCTGGAGATGGTTCAGGTCCGCAGTGAACGTGACCAGGGCCTGGTCCAGTTCGGGCCCGCAGACGCCGGTGTTGCAGCACAGGGCGGGCTCGAAGACACGAACGACGGGCATGCGAACTCCTCGGATAGGCAATCAGATGGAGCGGGAACGGGTCAGCTCGGCCAGGAGGATCTCGACCCGGGCTGCGATGTCGTCGCGGATCAACCGCATCCGCTCGATCCCCTCGATCCCGTCGTGCGACGGTTCGACCGTCTCCCAGGTCTGGATCGTGCCGGCCATCCCCACGACGGGATCGACGACGGCTTCGCCGCCCAGGACGATGACTCGATCGACCCGGGCGAGTAGAAGGGGGTCGATGGCCTTGGGGTACTCCCCGCGCATGGATGCCCCGACCTCGGCGACCGCGGACGCCGACTCGGCGTTCAGTGCGGTCCCGGGGTGGGTTCCTGCCGAATGGACCTCGACCCGCTCGCCGCCCGCCTGGCGCATCAGAGCGGCGGCCATCTGGGACTTGCCCCCGTTCTTCACGCAGACGAACAGAACAGACGGGACGGGCGTGTCAGCCGTGACGCTCACCAAAAGCTCCTCGGGTCGTCGTGGGCGGGGCGGGGACGTGCTGCGAGCCGCTCGCCTGGGTTGATCATGATCGGTGTTCGTGGTGGCCGCGCGGTGTCGGAGCCAAGCGGTGGGAGAGTTCGGGCTCGAGTGCCGCAGCCAAGCGGTGGATGCGGTGGCTCAGGTCCGCGTAGGCGGTTTCGAACGCTTCATCGGTTCCGACTCGGACAGGATCGGCCACGGCCCAGTGCAGCCAGGCCCGACCACCGCTCACATCGGTGTCGGATCCGGGCTGCTCGCTCGCTGCGGCCGTGAGGGCTTCGTGCGCGTTGTCGCAGACGGCCACGATCAGGTCACCCTTCTCGGCGGTGTCGGTGAGGCGATGGGTGCGGGATCGGTCCAGGCGCAACCCGTGGCGGCGTCCTACCTCTACCGCTCGAGGGTGGACGGCGTCGGCCGGGTGGGTCCCGGCGCAGGTGGCCGGGACGTCGCTGACGGCGGCCCAGGCCTGGGCCGCGAGCTGGGATCGGGCGGAGTTGTGCGTGCACACGAACAGCACCCGCGGCACCGACCCGGCCGGCAGGCTCGCCGCGGTGTTCGCAGTGACCAGTCCGGCCACGGTGGCGTCGTCCCAGCGCAGTTGGACGTAGGAGCGGCGACGGTCTCCTTCGGAGCGCACCCGACGGATCAGTCCGGCCTCCTCCATCACCCGCAGATGGTGGGCCAACAGGTTGGTGGCCAGCCCGGTGATCGCCCCCAGTTCACCGGGTGAGACGTCCCCGAGGGTCAGCCGGTCGGCGATCTCCAGACGGACCGGCTCGCCCAGCGCGGCATGCATGCGCGCTCGGGTCGTGAGGTCGGCGGCAGCGGTGTTGCCCGCATCACTCGAATCTCGTTCGCTGCGCATCTTGCCTCCATGGGTATTGAGTCAAGTATGGTTGATTCATGACAGAGGTCAAGCCCACCACCGACGAACCGCAGCGCCCTGCCGCTGGCGCCGCTTCCGCGCCGGTGGTGGAACCCACTCATCCCCTGCCCCGGCGGTTGCTGGCCGAGGCCACCGGCACCGCCCTGCTGGTCATGGTGGTGGTGGGCTCCGGCATCGCCGCCCAGCGCTTGTCTCCCGAACGATGTGGGCATCCAACTGCTGGAGAACAGCCTCGCCACGACGTTGGGTCTGTCGGTGTTGATCCTTCAGTTCGGGCCGGTCTCGGGGGCGCACTTCAACCCGTTGGTCTCCTTCGTCGACTGGCTGCTCGGCCACCGCAGCGGGCACGGGCTACCGATCCGGGATGTGGCCGCGTACTCGGTCGCTCAGACGATCGGGGCGATCGCCGGCGCAGCACTGGCCAACCTGATGTACGCCCTGGCCCCGCTGCAGATCTCCACCCACGATCGAGCCACGCCCAGCGTGCTCCTGGCCGAAGCCATCGCCACCGCCGGTCTGGTCGCCCTGATCTTCACCCTCGCCCGGTCCGGCCGGGCGCCACTGTCGGCGGCCGCCGTCGGCGGATACATCGGCGCGGCCTACTGGTTCACCTCCTCCACCTCCTTCGCCAACCCCGCCGTCACCATCGGCCGGATCTTCACCGACACCTTCGCCGGCATCGCACCCGGATCGGTCCTGCCGTTCATCGCCGCCCAGATCGCCGGCGCCGGAATAGGAACCGCCCTGGTCCGCGCCCTCTACCCCGACATCGGCCTGTCCACCGACGACGTCGTCGTCGGCCACGTCAACCCCCGCGAACGTCCCTGACTCCTTCTCCCACAACACACTCGCCGTCCCTACTGACACCCTCGGCAGCCGCCTGACGCAGGCCTACTACGCCTGCTCGTCCCCCTCCCCCGAAAGGAACATCGTCATGGCCTTCAAGTCCCCCACCGGAACCCCCTCGGTGCTGTTCGTCTGCATCCACAACGCCGGCCGCTCCCAGATGGCCGCCGGCTGGCTGGCCCACCTCGCCGGCGACACCATCGAGGTCCGCTCCGCCGGCACCGCACCCGCCGACCAGGTCAACCCCGCCGCGGTCGAGGCCATGCGCGAGGTCGGCATCGACATCACCCACGCCACCCCCAAGGTGCTCACCGGCGACGCCGTCGAGGTCAGCGACGTCGTGATCACCATGGGCTGCGGCGACACCTGCCCCTTCTACCCCGGCACCCGCTACCTCGACTGGCCCCTGGACGACCCCGCCGGGCAGGGCGTGGAAGCCGTCCGACCCATCCGCGACGCCATCAAGGCCAAGGTCGAAGCCCTGATCGCCGAACTGCTGCCCGAGGGCGCGCCGGCATGACCACCACCAACGCCGACGCATCAGCGGACGTACGCAACGTCATCATCATCGGCTCGGGACCCGCCGGGTACACCGCCGCGCTCTACGCTGCGCGAGCCGACCTCGCGCCCCTGGTCTTCGAAGGCTCGGTCACCGCCGGCGGCGCCCTGATGACGACCACCGAGGTCGAGAACTTCCCCGGCTTCCCCGACGGCATCCAAGGCCCCGACCTGATGCAGGCCATGCGCCGCCAGGCCGAACGCTTCGGCGCCGAACTGGTCACCGACGACGTCGTCGCCGTCCGGCTCGACGGCGCGATCAAGGAGGTCGACACCGGCGACGAACGCTGGGGCGGCATCACCACCCACCGGGCCAGAACCGTCATCCTCGCCACCGGATCGGCCTACCGATCCCTCGGACTGAACAGTGAGAAACGACTGTCAGGCCACGGCGTGAGCTGGTGCGCCACCTGCGACGGCGCGTTCTTCCGCGACCAGGACATCGCCGTGATCGGCGGCGGAGACTCCGCCGTGGAAGAAGCGACATTCCTGTCCCGCTTCGCCCGGTCGGTGACCATCGTGCACCGCAGAGACGCCCTACGCGCCTCGAAGATCATGGCCGCCCGTGCCGAAGCGGACCCGAAGATCTCCTTCGCGTGGAACAGCCAGGTCGTCGAAGTCCTCGGCGACACCAAAGTCAACGGACTGACCCTGCGCGACGCCCTGACCGGGGCCGAACGCACGCTGGAGGTCACCGGCGTGTTCGTCGCCATCGGGCACGACCCACGAGTGGACCTGTTCGCCGACCAGATCGCACTCGATGCTGCAGGCTACGTAGCCGTGGAGGGCCGGACCACACGAACGAGCCTGGATGGTGTCTTCGCCTGCGGCGATGTCGTCGACCACACCTATCGCCAAGCCATCACCGCAGCCGGCTCAGGATGCGCCGCCGCGCTGGACGCCGAACGACACCTCGCCGCTCGAAGCTGATACGCGGAGCATCCGCACCACCGACCACGCCGCCGCTCTCACCTGAGCTCCGGTATCGAAGCCAGCACTCGCGGAGGCGTTCAGCTGGGCGCCGCGCCGCGCACTACGACACCAGCGGGGCGAGGATTTCGCGCAGTTGGGTGGCGTTGGGGACTCGGCCGGTCAGAATGACCTTCTCGTCGACGACCAGCCCCGGGGTGGACATCACGCCGTAGCCGAGAATGGTCGGATAGTCGGTGACCTTCTCGATGGTGGCCTCGATGCCGAGGGCGGAGATCGCTTGACGGGTCGCCTTCTCCAGGTTGACGCAGTTGCTGCAACCGGATCCGAGCACCTTGATGATCATGGCAATTCTCCTTGATTCCTAACGGTTCTCATGCGATCAGAGCCGGTCTGTTGGTATGGCCGTTGCTCAACCCAGGACGGCGTTGAACAGGTAGCCGACCGCGACGATGCCCGTCCCGACGACCGCGACAAAGGTGGCCAGGAGCTGAGGCTTCAGGACGCGGCGCAGCAGGATCATCTCGGGCAACGACAGTGCGACGACGCTCATCATGAACGCCAGCAGGGTGCCCATCGGCAGCCCCTTGTCGTGCAGGACCTGCACCAGCGGCATGATCCCGGCGGCGTTGGAGTACAGGGGAATTCCGACTCCCACCGCGACCAGGACGCCGTAGGTATCGGAGGGGCCGGCGTAGCGGGTGAACAGGTCCTCAGGGGCCCACCCATGGATGACCGCGCCGAGCCCGATGCCGATCAACAGGTAGGGCCAGATCTTGCGGAGGATGGATACGACCTCTTCAGCACCCATCCGTAGCCGCTGGTCGAAGGTCAGCCCTGCCGTGGAGTCGATGACCTGCCCGCCGAGGCGGGTCTGAAGCACGAACGGCTCCACCCACCGCTGCACGCCCAGGCGACCCAGCACCCACCCGCCGATGATCGCGATCAGCAGCCCTGCGGTGATGTAGAGCGCGGCGATCTTCCAGCCGAACAGGGTGAGGAGCATCCCGACGGCGATCTCGTTGACCAGGGGGGAGGCGATCAGGAAGCTCAGCGTCACCCCGATCGGAACGCCCGCGGCGACGAACCCGATGAACGCCGGCACGGCACTGCAGGAGCAGAATGGGGTGATCACACCGAACCCGGAGGCCAGCACATTGCCAACGCCCTCGCGCTTGCCGCCGAGCAGCGCCCGGGTCCGCTCCACACTCATGTACGAGCGGAGCCACGGTGACCACGAAGATGATCCCCACCAGCAGCAAGCTGATCTTCACGCTGTCGTAGCCGAAGAAGTGCAGCGTCTCGGTCAGTCGGGCGTTCCGGTCCATCCCGGCCACGCCGTACAGCACGGCATCCCAGGCCGGGCCGTTGACCCGGTAGGCGGCCACCCAGACCACAGCCAGGGCAGCCAGCACTGTGATGTGTCCCGGCCGGCTGCGCGACCACGCCGCCAGCCGCGTCCGCACGCCGACCGCAACGGCGCCGACCGCAGGAGTCGGGGGCGAGGCAGGGGTCCCCGCGTCGGCATCGGTGTGCTCGACCGTCATCGCGAACACCGCCCAGCGCCTACGCACCCGTCTTCTGTCCCAGTGGCGGGCGGCTGCGGCAGGGCGGACCGTAGCCGGTCCAACGCCCCGTCGACCAAGGCATAGTCGATCCACCGGCCCCGCTTCGTACCGACGATCAACCCGGCCTCACGCAGCACCTTCAAGTGATAGGACAACCGATTGCCCGGCAGCGGCACCTGAATCTGCAGGTCACACACGCATCGCGGACCGGCCGTCAACGCCCGCAGCAAGGCCAGCCGGTGCGGGTCCGCAGCCGCGAGCAACAGACCGACCGCCTCGTCCAGCGGCAAACCGCCGTCCACGGGCGGATCCAGGAGCATTGTTACTTCACGCGCCGATGAATCATCCACAAGTGAACTATAAACCCCCTGGGGTATCTACGGAGGGACCATCGTCCGGGAACAGTGGCCTCCGGGTCAGGCAGGCATGTCCAACCGGAGCACGAAGGGAACCGTCGTGACGACGCTGATCCCTCACACGACCCCGGTCGAGTGACTCCGATTCACGGCGCCCACCTCTTGGGCCGGCTCAATGGCCCCGCCCGCGGCGACAACGACAGGGCCAGCCGCACTGGGCTTGAAGGCATGCCAATCGAGCACTCATCTTGCACCTGGTTGCTGCCGCGTCGTCTTGGCCACTGGTTCTGCGCACCTCCTGGGTGTGATGACGCTGCATCGGCTCTCGGCCGGCGCCGGTATCCGGTACCTGGTGCGGCACACCGCCTCGGGTGATGTGCCGTCTCCACCCGACGGGTTGAGCACGTATTACGCCGCCTCAGGGAATCCGCCGGGGCGCTGGCTCGGCGCTGGCCTGGCCGGTCTGGGTGGCCAGGACGGGATCGTTGTCGGTCAGGAGGTGACCGAGGCTGCGTTGACGGCGGTGTTCAATGGCGTCGACCCGGTGACCGGGCAGCTGCTGGGCCGCGGCATGTCAGCGCGGGCTGTGGCCGGGTTCGATTTGACGTTCACCGTTCCGAAGTCGGTCAGCATTCTGTGGGCCTTGGGCTCCCCCGAGGTGCAGGCCGCGGTCGAGGCGGCCCATCACGGACGCCGTCCACGACGTCCTGTCGGTGATCGAGTCACGTTGCCTGACCACCCGGACCGGCCATGGCGGCTTGACCCCGATGGCCACGCGGGGTGCGGTGGCCGCGGGATTCGACCACTACGACTCCCGGGCGCATGATCCGAACCTGCACACCCACCTGGCCATCGCCAACCGCGTCCAAGGCAGCGACGGACTCTGGCGGGCCATCGATGCCCGGGGCCTGCACGCCGCAGCGGTGGCGTTCTCGGAGATGTATGACGGGCTCCTCGCCGATCACCTCGACCTCCACACTGCCGCTGGTCTTCGGCTGGCGTGACCGCGGGGTCCGCCGTGATCCGGCGTTCGAAGTGCATGGGGTCGATGAGCGCCTGATCGAGGCCTTCTCCTCCCGGGGCGCCTCGATCGACACCGTCCTGGTCAGCCTGCTCACCGCGTTCGAGACCGCCCACGGCCGCCGCCCGGACCGGGTCGAGGTGATCAAACTCGGGCAGCAGGCCACCCTGGCCACCCGGCCCGACAAGACCGTCAAGTCATTGCCGCAACTCCGGGCGGAATGGGCCGGCCGGGCCGAGCAGATCAGCGGACACCCCGCGCCCGACGCCGTCCAGACCGCCCTGGACGGGCCAGCTCCTTTGCCAAACCCCTTACCAATGCCCTTGCCACTGCCCTTGCCAAGGCCCTTGCCACTGGAGGAACTCGCCGCGTCCATCGTGAACGGCGTCGCTCTGCGCCGCTCGACCTGGACGGCCTGGAACCTCACCGCTGAAGCAGCCCGGGCCCTCAAGCCGCACCGGTTCGCCACGACCGTCGACCGCATCCGGGCCCTGGATGCCCTCACCCAGGTCTGCTCAGGGCGCTCTGTGTCCGCCTGCACGACCCGACCGCACTGGACCACAGTGCCCTCGCGCGGGCCCGGTGGACCAGCCAGGCAGTCCTGGACGCCGAGCACCGACTGCTGGCCGCCGCCGCAGACCTGACCGCACCCACCGCCCGCCTCCGCCCCAACTGATTCGGTGGGGTTGGGGGCCGATCAGGCTGCTGCCCTGGTGCTGACGGCAGGCTCGGGGCGCAGGGTGGAGGTGCTGGTCGGTCCAGCCGGCTCGGGGAAGACCACTGTGCTGAACCGGGTGTCCCAGGCATGGCAGCACACCCACGGACACGGCAGCGTGGTCGGACTCGCCCCCTCCGCGGCCGCTGCCGAGGTGCTCGCCGCCTCCCTCGGCATCCGCTGCGAGAACACCGCTAAATGGCTGCACGACACCCGCAACACCCAGGCCGAACCCCTGACCAACCGAGGCTGGCCACTACGGGCGGGGCAACTGGTGATCGTCGATGAGGCCTCGCTCGCCTCGACCGCCTCGCTTGGATGCCCTCGCCGCCCAAGCCAGCGCCGCGGGAGCCAAACTGCTCCTGGTCGGCGACCACCACCAACTCGCCGCCGTCGAGGCCGGCGCCGCGTTCGGGCTCCTGGCCCGCCGCACCAGAGCCGCCGAGCTGACCGCCCTGTGGCGGTTCAGCCACCCCTGGGAAGCCCCAGCCAGCCGCAGCCTCAGACACGGCCACCCGCAGGTGCTGGACACCTACGCCGCCCACCACCGCATCCACGAGAGCAGCAGTGGCATCGCCGACGCCGCTGAGGCCGCCTACGTTGCTTGGCGCGACGACACCGCCGCGGGCCGGGACAGCCTGCTGCTCGCCCACGACCGCGGCACCGTCACCGCCCTCAACGCCCGGGCTCGAGCCGACCGCATCCTGACCGGCGCCTCCTCACCGACCGGCGTCCCACTCCGCGACGCCACCACCGCCGGCACCGGCGACACCGTCGTCACCCGGCTCAACGCCCGCGGGTTCACCGACCGCACCGGACGCTACGTCCGCAACGGCGACACCTGGACCGTCCGCCAGACCACCCCCGGCGGTGATCTCTACCTGACCCGCACCGCCGCCGACACCACCGCCACACCACCGCCACCGCCACCACCGCCGAGCAGGCCCGAGCCTGGCACCACCGGCCGGATGTCGTCGTGCTGCCCCGGTACTACGTCGGCGAGCACGTCGAGCTGGGCTACGCGGCGACCGTGCACCGCGCGCAAGGCCGGACCGTGGACACCTGCCACCTGGTCGCCGCCCCCGGCATGGCCAGAGAACACCTCTACGTCGGACTCACCCGCGGCCGCGACGCCAACCACGTCTACATCGACACGGATCACCCCAGGGACGACGAGGCGCACCGCAGCAGCGCCTCCCCGGTGACCGGGCGGCGGATCCTGGAAGAGATCATGGCCACCAGCACCGCCGAAACCTCCGCCACCGAGTACGCCGAAGCACTCGAACACGTTAGCCACCAACGCCTCTGGTACGAGATCCGCGAACCCCAGCACCTCAGGTCCGCGGCTCAACCGGCCGGGCTCGACGGGCCAGCCATCGGATGGTGATGTCGTTGTCGGTGCCCGCGGGTAGTCTTCTGACATGGCCGGTAGAGGCGACGTGACCACCTATGAGCAGCTCCAGGCGATGTCGCCGGAGCAGCGCAGCGCGCACTTCCGCGCATCCATCGTCACCGATCTGGACGACCTGACCGCCCGCGAGCGGGAGCTCATGGAGGAGCAGAACCGCCGCGTACAGGCGCGTGAGGAACACCTGCGCGGCAAGGCCTCGTGACCCACCGACATACGGTTCGAGTCCTCCCCGAGCTCTTCCTTCTCCTCAACGAACAGCTGCCTGACGAGCGCGGCCCGAACGGTGAACCCACCGCGGCGGAGTTCGCCGCGAGTGACTTGCTCGACATCGTCGAGACGTTCGCCACCCACTGGGACGACCTGCCGTTGCCCATCCCCGGCCGCCCCGACTACCGAGTGCTGATCACCCGAGGCCACTTGGTCTTCGCCGTGGTTGTCCGCGGCCAACTCTCCCCCGGCGACGGAGCCATCGAACTCATCGACATCGCGGTCGACCTGCGCGGCCCCGAGCCGCTCGCCGACGACGTCTGAGCAACAGTCCCTCCAACCCGGCCGCGTACGAATTGCAGCGCGCCGGGACCCGTGTTGCCCGTCTGACTTGCGTACCTCATAGGGAGACTCATCGGACACGAGCAGTTCCTAGGGGGAGCCATGACCACGACGAATCCCGGCCACCACGCGGACGCATTGCTCTCGGTCGGGCAGGCCGCCGAGAGGTTGGGGACGCCGATCAGGTTCGTCCGGCGCCTGGTCGCTGAACGCCGGATCCCCTTCCACCGTGTCGGCCGCTACATCCGGATCGCCGAGTCGGACCTGGACGCCTTCGTGGCCGCGGGCCGGGTCGAAGCCGGCCCGCCACAGGCGACGGGCGCGGCCTGAGGCGGCAGTAGGCCGGGCCCGCCGTCGGGAATCAACCGAAGAGCGCGGCACCGATCTTGTCCGCCGCGTCCCGTTGCATGGTGGGGGTGACGTGGCTGTAGAGGTTGGTGAACAGCATGGGATCGGCGTGCCCCAACCGTTCGGCTGCCACCTTCGGCGCCACCCCGCTGGCCAAACTGCATCAGCGTGGCGCTGGTGTGCCGCAGCCCGTGTGCGGTCAATCGCGGCAGGCCGAGCTCCTTGGAGTACCGCGCGATCAGCCGGGAGAGGAACTGCGGGTGGTAGGAACCACCGTCGGGTTTGGTGAACACGTAATCGCTCGCCTCGTACGCCGACGCCGCCAACGCCTCCTCCGCCTGCAGCGCGCGTTGCTGGCGCAACACCCGCACCAGGCCGTCGTCCAGCTCGATCGAGCGCACGGCGTCGTGGCTCTTGCCGGCCGAGGGCACCAGGTCGTGGCCCAGGGTCGAGGCGAAGTCGACCACCTGCACCCGTCGCCGGACCAGGTCGACGTTCGCCCAGCGCAGCCAGACCAGCTCACCGATCCGCAGACCACAGCCGAGCAGGAACGCCCACACCGGGTAGGTCCGGTCGCCCTCCATCAGCGTCAGGAACTCACGGGCCTGCTCCGGGCTCCAGTGCTTGGGGATCGAGCGTCCCGCGCGTGGGCGCGGCACCCGCGCCGTCGCGTTGCTGCCGATCACGCCCATCTCGACGGCGAGCTTCAAGGCTCCGTTCAGCGGGCATCGGGCCAGTCGGATCGTGTTCGGCGACAGCGCCTTGCCCGTCTTCGTGCCTCCCTGCTTGGCCAGCAGGCGCTGCCACGCCACGACCGCGTCGGGGGTCAGGTCGCGGACCTTCTTGGCCCCCAGGTGCGGACGGACGTAGTTGTCCGCGTAGTGCCGGTAGTTTCGAAGCGGGTCTTGGCCGAGAGCTGCCGGTCGGCGTCCAGCCCGTCGAGGTAGACGTCCAGCAACTCCCCGACCGTCATGCTTCCCGTGCTGGGCAGCACCTGACCGGCATCGACCTGGCCGACCAGGTCACGCCGCGCCTTGGCTGCCTCGGCCGCCGTCCGGAACCCCCGCCGCGTGATCTGGGAGCGGCGCCCGGTCAACGGGTCGCGGCCGACGCTGACCTTGACGTACCAGCCCCCACGACCGTCCGGATACACGCCCTGAGGTCGAGCCGGCATCGGGTCCCACCCCCTGTGAGAACGCGCTGAGAACCGCTTGGTTCTCACGAGGTTCTCACGGGCGGGCAAAACACTTCAAGGCCAGAAGCCGAAATGGCCCTGACCTGGGACGATGCTGCGCGCCCGAAGGGATTCGAACCCCTAACCTTCTGATCCGTAGTCAGATGCTCTATCCGTTGAGCTACGGGCGCTCGGTGCTGCGTCATCGATGTTAGCGGAGGCCCACGCGGTTATCCGAATCGGTAATTTCGACCGGCACCCGGCCCCCTACCCTGGGTTGATGATCTCCGCTCAGGCCCCTGATGCGGCCCCTGCCACGGCTCCTCCGCGGGCACGCCGGCGGCGGCGCCTGAGGAGGCTCCTGCTGCTCGGCCTGGGCACGGCCCTGGCCGGCGCAGCCACCACGGCCGGAGCGGCGCTCTACACACACCGTGGCCCGGTGGCAGAAGGGCGAGTCACCCTGCAGGACGTCGCCGACGAGGCCGGCCTGTCCAAAGCGGCGTCGTCCGGGCACGTGTTCGCCGCCACGGCGGCGCCCGCCGAACTGGTCGCCTTGGTGCTCGGCGCCCAAGTGCACCCCAACGGCTCCCCCTCGCCCTACCTGAAGGCGCAGCTCGACCTGGCCAAGCAGCTGTACGACGACGGGCGGGCACGCGCGATCCTGGTCTCCGGCGACAACGGCACCCACCGGTACAACGAGCCGGATGCGATGCGCCGCTACCTGATCGCCGTCGGGGTCCCGCAATGCCAGGTCGCCGCCGACTACGCCGGCTTCGACACCTACGCCTCCTGCCGCCGCACCGACCGGGTGTTCGGCGGCCGCGAATTGATCGTGGTCACCCAGACCTACCACCTGCCCCGCGCCGTGACCACCTGTCGGGCTCTGGGACTGGACGCCTCCGGGGTCGGCGACGAGTCGGTGCGCGCCAACACCGAGGTCTGGCGCAACGGGCAGGTCCACGAGCTGGCCGCCAACCAGAAGCTGGTGCTCGAACTCCTCCGGCACCGCGAACCCCTACTGGGACCGCACGAGTCCGGGATCGACGAAGCCCTGCACTGAGACCAGGTCCTGCACAGACAGGTCGGGCACGGATCCCGCGCGCACCGCGATCACCCCGTTAGCGACGTCTCCGCAGGGTGCCCCGCGCACCAGCACCGCGGAGTCCGGCCCCTCGCCGTAGCGGAAGGTGACCAGCGCGCTCGGCGCGGCCGCCGTGCATTCCGGGGCCTGCGCCGCGGTCAGCTCGTCGTCGGTCATCGGTGCCGTCCGCTTGGCCGCGATGGCGTCGGCGGGCCAGCCGCCGGCCGGCGCTCCCAGCACGGCCGCGAGCCGAGCGGTCCGTGCGGCATCCAGCGCGACCGCCTGGACCAGGACACCGGCCGCGTCGTACCGGCAGATCGTGGCCGTCACCGACGCCTCTGCCCGGTACCCCACCGGCAGTACCGCCCGGTCGCGTCCGGCGCGGGCAGGGAACACGACGGCGGCGGACGACGCGGGGCACGCAGCGTGATCGGCAGCTGCCATGCCCACCCGACGGGCCGACGACAGCCCGACCCCGACCAGTGTCAGCGCTGCGAGGACGAGGGCCGCCGGCACCACCCGGCGCGCTCGGCCACGCCGGCCGCCCCGCCCGGTCCCGACTCCTGTCGTCACGCCCGCGAGCATGCCACGCGACGCTCCCGGCCATCGTGAGATCGGCCACGCCTCAGATGTCCGCGACTGACATCGCTTGCATCCTCGTGACCTGCGGCGACGTGACGCCCAATCCTGTGTCACACCGATGGAACCGTCTGCAGGGACCTCTGTCCGGGTGACTGCACCAGAGGGAGCCCTTAGTGTCGGAGCAGCCCGCTGGCGTGAGCTAGCACGGCGCCGCGACCGTGGGCTGAATCGTCGTCGCCCGGGGGACTCCCGAGGCGGTTCAGATCGGGTCCGAGCGCAGTAGAGAGGGCAGCCAACGTGACCACCACCGAATCCACCGGTACGACCGCTCCCACCACCCATGCCGCACTCAAGGCATGGGTCGATGAGATTGCCGCGCTGACCAAGCCGGACGCCGTCCACTGGTGCGACGGCTCCGAGGCCGAGAACCAGCACATGGTCGACCTGCTCATCGCGGGTGGCACGTTCACCAAGCTGGAGAAGAAGGCCAACAGCTACTGGTGCGCCTCCGACCCCAGCGACGTCGCGCGGGTCGAGGACCGCACCTTCATCTGCTCCCAGGACCAGGACGACGCCGGACCCACCAACCACTGGATGGCCCCGGACGCGATGCGGGCCACCCTCACCCCGCTGTTCGATGGGTCGATGCGCGGCCGAACGATGTACGTGATCCCGTTCGTGATGGGCCGGCTGAACGCCGAGCGCCCGTTCTTCGGCGTCGAGATCACCGACAGCCCCTACGTGGTCTGCTCGATGCGGATCATGGCGCGGATCGGCACCGAGGTGCTCGACGCCATGGGCGCCGACGCCCCCTACGTGAAGTGCCTGCACAGCGTTGGCGCCCCGCTGGCCGACCACGAGAAGGACGTCGCCTGGCCCTGCAGCGACACCAAGTACATCAGCCACTTCCCCGACGCCCGGGAGATCTGGTCCTTCGGCTCCGGGTACGGCGGCAACGCCCTGCTGGGCAAGAAGTGCTACGCCCTGCGGATCGCCAGCGTGATGGCCCGCGACGAGGGCTGGATGGCCGAGCACATGCTCATCCTCAAGCTGACCAGCCCGGAGAAGAAGGCCCACTACATCGCCGCGGCGTTCCCGAGCGCCTGCGGCAAGACCAACATGGCGATGATCGAGCCGACCATCCCGGGCTGGAGCGCCCAGATGATCGGTGACGACATCTCCTGGATGCACTTCGGGCCCGACGGCCGGCTCTACGCGCAGAACCCCGAGGCGGGTCTGTTCGGCGTCGCTCCCGGCACCGGCTGGGACACCAACGCCAATGCCATGCGCGCGGTCGAGGCGGGCGGCTCCATCTTCACCAACGTCGCGCACACCGACGACGGTGACGTGTGGTGGGAGGGCATGACCGACACCCCGCCCGCGCACCTGACCGACTGGAAGCGCAATGACTGGACGCCGGACTCCGGCGTGGTCAGCAGCCACCCGAACAGCCGGTTCTGCACCCCGATCGCCAACTGCACCATCCTGGCGCCGGAGTACTACGACCCGCAGGGCGTGCCGATCTCGGCGATCCTGTTCGGCGGCCGCCGTCGCGCCGTCGTCCCGCTGGTCACCGAGGCCCGCGACTGGGCGCACGGTGTCTTCCTCGCCGCCACCACCAGCAGCGAGACCACGGCTGCGGCCACCGGCGCGGTCGGCGTCGTCCGGCGTGACCCGATGGCGATGCTTCCCTTCATCGGCTACCACGCGGGTGACTACTTCAAGCACTGGCTGAACATCGGAAAGTCCGCCGACGCCGAGAAGCTGCCGAAGATCTTCTTCGTGAACTGGTTCCGCAAGAGCGAGGACGGCCGCTTCCTCTGGCCCGGATTCGGCGACAACAGCCGCGTGCTGGAGTGGGTCGTCGGCCGGATCGAGGGCACCAAGGACGCCCTGGAGACCGAGATCGGGCTCGTCCCGGCCGCTGGGTCGCTCAACCTCGACGGCCTGGAGATCTCCGAGGCGGACGTCGCCGAGGTCACCGGTGTGGACGTCGAGGCGTGGCGGGGCGAGGTGCCGCTGATCGACGAGTGGTTCACCCGGATCGGCCCGAAGACGCCGTCCACACTGCTCGACGAGCTGGACGCGCTGAAGACCCGGCTGGGTATGCAGTAATCCCCTGCCCCCACCTGTGCGGGTGGCCGGTCTCCGTGGTGGGCGGCCGGCCATCCGCCTCTTTGCCCACCCAACCCGGCACTTCCACACCTGCTCATGCTCCGCAGGGGTACATCTGACAACTTTGTCGGACCGCTGAACATGTGCACCCACGGAGCATGAGCACGGTTTGACGGAGAGAACGGCGACGGGCCCCGGTCTGGTGACCGGGGCCCGTGTCTTCGGGGCGGAGGCGGCGGGATTTGAACCCGCGATGGAGTTTTAGCCCCAAACCCGCTTAGCAGGCGGGCGCCATAGACCGGGCTAGGCGACGCCTCCCCGTGACCCGGCCAGATTAGCGGTCTCGGCGGACGGCGAGCAAAGCGGTTGCCCTCGACGCGCCCGAGCCGCCGGCGGCCCGGTCGGTCAGCCAATTTCCCGGGGCAGTTTCGCCACCCAGAGTGACGACCGCACAGAGCCCCTGGAGCGGCCGCCAGGGCGCCGAGGCGATCAGTTCCGGGTCAGGCCGACCCCTCGTGGACCTGGGGTAACAGTGGTCACAGAGCGCTCCGGAAAGCCCTGCCTGTGACACCGGCAGGTGTCAGAGGAGACCTCGACAGCCTTGGTGTATGCGACGATGATGAGAGCTCAGGCATGCGGCAGAACCGGGCGGCAGTGCCTCACCAGCAACTTCTTCACCCGTTCCGACGCCCCCACCGGTTCCGGCCCGAGACGCTCCTTCCCGGAGGTGCCCGCAGTGACCCAGGTCGCGCCGCACTCCGGTCGGCATTCCTGGAGGGAGGCAGAGCGCCGTTCCACCTACCAGGCTGAGAACGACCCGCGACTGGCGATGACCGCCGACGCGCGGCATGGTCGGCATGCTCCGGCCGGCTCCCCCCAGGCAGCTGCTGACAGCGCCTGGGACGGTACGGAGATCGGCGCCACGCTGCGGCCCGATGCTGAGCTGATCACCCGGCTGCAGCGCCGTCCGGCTCCCGCCCGAGGGCGACACTCGACCAGCTACGGGCAGAACTTCGCCCGGGTGGTCGCTTGGACCCTTCTCGGCAGCCTGATCCCCGGCTCCGGCCTGATCGCCGCCGGGCGGCGTGCAGCCGGCGGGATCGTGCTGGGACTGGCGTTCCTCCTGGCCGCAGCCGTGGCGGCCTTCGCCCTGCTGGGCCAGCCGGTGGAGCTGGTCACCCAGATGGTGGGCAAGCCCGATCGCTTCCTGCTCCTCGCGGGCGGGTTGGTCGGCGTCGTCCTGCTCTGGGCCCTGGTCGTGATCGGCACCCACTCGTCATTGCGCCGCTATGCGCACCTGGGCCTCGGCCAGCGCCTGGTGTGCTCGCTGCTGGTCACCTTCCTGATCGCCACGGTCGCGATCCCCACCGCGAAGGCCGGTAGCTACGCCGTGATCCTGCGGGACACGGTGACCGGCATCTTCACGGCGGACGCGTCGGCCACCTCCTCCACCGCCCGACCCAACGCCGCCCACAGCGACCCGTGGGCGAGCCTGCCCCGGGTCAACGTGCTGATGATCGGCTCGGATGCCGGGGCGGACCGGGTCGGCATCCGGCCGGACACGCTCATCCTGGCCAGCATCGACACCAAGACCGGCGACACGGTGCTGTTCTCGCTGCCCCGCAACCTGCAGAGGGTGCCCTTCCCGCCGGGCACCCGCCAGGCGGTGCGCTACCCGCAGGGGTTCGAGTGCAGCGACGCCGCGGGCGTACCGCAGTGCCTGCTGAACGCGATCTGGACCTTTGGCGAGGAGAACTGGAAGCTCTACTACCCGGAGGAGAAGACGGCGTTCGACGCCGGGCTCCGGGCGACCACCGAGGCAGTGAGCCAGCTGACCGGGCTTCCTGTGCACCAGTACGCGATGCTCAACCTGCGCGGCTTCATGCAGTTCGTCGACGCCATCGGTGGGATCACCGTCGACGTGCACCAGCGACTGCCGATCGGCGGCAGCTCGGAGAACAGAGTCGCCAGCGACTGGATCGAGCCCGGGCTGAACCAGCACATGGACGGTTACCACGCGCTCTGGTTCGCCCGATCGCGCTGGTCGACCAACGACTACGACCGGATGCGTCGTCAGCGCTGCGTCATCGGGGCGGTGATGGAGCAGGCTGACCCGGCTCAGCTGGCCGAGTCCTTCCCGCAGATCGCCGCCGCAGCCAAGAACAACATCACCACCGGCATCCCGCTGGCCGACCTGAGCGCCTGGGTCGATCTGACCCAGCGGGTGCAGAAGGCCAAGGTGCGCAGCCTGCCGTTCACCGCGCTGGTGATCGACACCGAGAACCCAGACGTCGCCGAGATGCACCAGCTCGTGGCCGAGGCGATCAACCCGCCGCCGGTGAGCGCCAGCCCGTCGCCGTCGCCCTCCCCGTCGCGATCCACCACCGGCAGCAAGCCGGAGCCCTCGCCGAGCGAGTCCAAGCACCCCTCGGCCGTCGACCCGGCTGCCGCCCGCACCGCCCAGGACATCAACGACGTCTGCTGATGCCTCCCGAACAACCTGCTCATGCTCCGCGGGGGTACATACGACAGCGTTGTCAGGCCGCCGAACATGGTCACCCGCGGAGCATGAGCAGGTTAGGGGCGGGCGGCGAGGGCGGTGCGGTGGGACATCAGGGCGGGCATGCAGTTGATGCCCACCACGCCGACCAGTTCAGAGGCCCGGAAGTAGCCGGCGACGAAGTCGCCGTCGAGGTCACCCTCGAGCAGGCGGATCTCGTCGGCGATGCCCAGGGACCCGAACGACTGCAGCCGCTGCCCATACTGGTCGCTCCAGAACGAGGGGACCGGGGCGAAGGGCGCCCGGTCGAGCGGGGCGCCGGTCAGGTGCGCCACCAGCGCCGGTCCGGCCCGCTTGGCGGTGTCGGTCGGGATGCTCCAGTGCTCCACCCGGCGCGGCACGTCGTCCACCAGGGCGTTGGGGAAGCGGGCCACGTCACCGACGGCGACCAGCTCACCATGGGCGGCCCCGTCCAGTCCCAGCGCGCGCAGCCAGCCGTCGGTGAGCACCCCGTCGGTCAGGTCGAGCCCGTTGCCGGAGAGCCACTCGGTGTTAGGCACACACCCCAGCGCCTCGACCACCACGTCGGCGTCCAGCCGGGTGCCGTCGTCCAGCACCACCGCCTCGACCCGGTCACTGCCCAGCACGGACGACGGCAGCCGTCCGAGGTGGAAGACGACACCCTGGGCCTCGTGCCGACGCTGCAAGGCGGCGCCGACCTCGATCCCGAGCGGGCGCTGCATCGGCACCTGCTCGGGCGCGACCACGTGCACCGTGCAGCCGAGCCGCCGGGCTGTGGCCGCCACCTCGCAGCCCACGAACCCCGCGCCGATCACCACCACCCGCGCCGGCCCACCGGCACCCGCACCGGCACCAGCCGGACCTCGAGCGCCCGCGGTCAGGTCCCGGCGCAGCGCGGCAGCGTCCTCGATGGTGCGGACGGCGTGCCGCCCGGCGTCGGGGGCCGGCAAGGACAACCGGCGCACCCGCAGACCGCTGGCCGCCACCAATCCGTCGAAATCGAGCACCTCGCCGTCGGCCAGGGTCACCTGCCGCGCGGCCAGGTCGCCGGCCGAGGCGCCATTGCCGAGCACCCAGCGCACGTCGTCCACACTCTTGCGGCGGCGGAACTCCAGGCCGGCGGCCTCGATCACCGCCTCGCCGGCCAGGGCCTCCTTGGACAGCGGCGGCCGGTTGTAGGGCAGGTGCCTCTCGTCACCGACCACCACCACCTCACCGGTGAACCCGGCGCCGCGCACGGCCTCGGCAGCCCGCAGCCCCCCGAGGGAGGCCCCCACCACGACGACGCGCTGCATCAGCCCTCGATCGTGATCGCCTGCAGCGGGCAGACGTCAGCGGCCTCCTCGACGGCGTCCCGCTGACTCTCGTCCAGTTCGTGCGCGTCGTAGACGAGCTTGCCCTCGGGGTCGAGCTGGAAGACATCCGGGGCGGCGAACACGCACTGGCCGTGGTCGGCGCACTTGTCCCGGTCGACGTAGACCTTCACGGTGATCCTCTCGATGGTGCGAAGCCTCAGGGGTGACACAGATACATCGGAGCCAGGGCGGGTCAAGCCTGTCAGGCGCCGGACACCGTCCAGCCTGCGGCGGGGCGGTCGAACCAGTAGTGCACCTGGCCGGTACCCACCGAGTTCTCGTACTCGCCGAACCGGCGCCCCACCGCGGTGCAGCGGCCCTCGCCGAGCGCGCCGATCATCATCAGGTAGTGGCCGAAGCGGGCCTCGGGCCGGTACTGCAGGAAGTCGGGCATGGTGTCGAGCACCCGGGCATGGTCGCCGGCGGCGAACCACTCCATCCGGTCCAGGTCGGCGGCATAGGCCTCGGGGGTGAAGATGTGCTCGGCGCCGGCCGCCTCGTGGTCGCGGATCACCCGCAGCGGCCAAAATGTGTGGCTGAGGGCGCCCGAGGCGAGTAGCACGACCTTGCGGTCGGTGGCCGCGATCGCCGCGCCCAGGGCCCGGCCCACCCGCAGGTTGTCCTCGGTGTCGGCGGTCTGGCAGACGCTGATCGAGACCCAGCGTTTGTCGGCCAGGCCGCGGCCGAGGTAGTGCCAGAGGTTGAGCGTGGCGTAGAAGGAGGGCAGGTACGGGTCCTCGATCGCGGTGATCCAGGTGCCGTGTGCCTCCCCCTGTGCGGCGATCGCCCGGGCCAGCTCGGGATCGCCCGGGTAGTCGTAGGGCACCTGGCTCATCCCCCGGGGCAGCTCACCGGAGGTGTACAGGCCCGAGCGGCGGTCCTGCGCGGACACCACATACTCCACCGTGGTCGCCCAGTGCGAGTCGAGCACTACCACGGTGTCGTGGTCGAGGGTGTCGAACACCTCGGTACGCAGCTGTTCCAGGCCGGAGACCAGGGTCGAGTCCTCGCCGTTGTTGATCTCCCGACGGGTCGCCTCGGGCAGCATGATCGTCGGAACATGCGCGAGGAAACCGGCCCCCACGACCTCACCCATGCGCGCTCCGTCCACCGGCGACTCTATTGATTCGGTACCGAACGATAAGGACGACCCTTTCCGGGGGTCAAGGGTTGCACACCCGACGCCCCTCGCCGGATGCGCAGTTCCTCGCCCGACACGCTGGCGTTTCTCGCCCGAAGTGTCCAGTCTTGCCACACGCAGGCCTTGTCCATTCCCGGCGCCGACCGTAATGTTCGGCCCCAAACGACCACCCGGAGGTCCCCCCGTGGCCGCACCCACTCCCGAGCTCGCACAGATCATCGACGACCTGCGCGACAAGGGCATCGACGTCGTGCGCATCTCCTACAGCGACATGATCGGCGTCGACCGAGGCCGAGACGTGCTGCTCGAGGAGCTGCCGACCACCATGGGCCACGGCCTGGCCTTCTGCCGGGCCATCTTCCACACTTCACCGCAGGGTGACGTGGTACCGGTAGCCGGCGGGCTGGACGCCGGCCTGCCCGATGTCTCCGTGCGCCCGGACCTGTCCACCCTCGTGTCGATGCCGTGGGAGCCGAACACCGCCTGGGCGATCGGTGAGGTGAACGGCCCGGACGGCGCGCCGCACAGCGAGTCCCCGCGCGCCGTCCTGCAAAGGGTGGAGTCGCTGCTCGCCGAGCACGACGTGCACGCGGTGATCGGCCCCGAGCTGGAGTACTACCTGCTGGAGGAGGACGCCGCGGCCCCGGGCGGCTGGAAGCGCTACGCCGACGCACCCGGCAACGTCTACGTGGTGGGCACCAAGGGCGACCCGAAGCGACACCTGATCACCACCCTGCGCCTGCTGCGCGACGCGGGGCTACGGGTGACCGCGGCCAACCACGAGTTCTGCGGCGGCCAGTTCGAGATCAACCTGACCCACTCGGCCGCTCTGGACGCCGCCGACCGTTCGTTCCGGATGAAGTCGGCGATCCAGGAGATCGCCCGGCATTCCGGCATGCTGGCCACGTTCATGGCCAAGCCGTTCAACGACGAGGGCGGGTCGGGCTTCCACCTGCACATGTCCCTGGTCGACGCGGCCGGCCACAACGTGTTCGGTGACCCGGACGGCGAGCATGGGCTCTCCGCACTGGCCACCCACGCGATCGCCGGCATCCTCGCCCACGCACCCGCCCTGGCCGCACTGATGAACCCGACCATCAACTCCTACAAGCGGTTCGGGCCGGACACGCTCGCCCCGTGGCTGGTCGACTGGGGCATGGACAACCGCAGCGCGATGGTGCGCATCCCGCCGGAGCGCGGCGAGGGTTCGCGGATGGAGGTCCGCCTCGGCGACGCCACCGCCAACCCGTATCTGGCCATGGCCGGCACCATGGCCGCCGCTTACCTGGGCATCCGGGACAAGCTCACCCCACCGGCCCCACTCGAGGGGTACGGCTACGACCCCGACTCGGCACCCATGCTGCCGCAACGGCTTCCGGACGCCTTGGACGCCCTCGAGGCGGACGCCGAGCTGCAGGAGGTGCTGGGCGCGGAGTTCTGCACCTCCTTCCTCACCTACAAGCGCAACGAGGTGGAGCGCTTCGAGCGGTTCGTCACCGACTGGGAGTTCCGCGAGTACGCCTATCACCTGTAGCCCCGAGTACCGACTGCCCCGACGACGAAGCGAGCCGAGATGACCGCGAGCACCGAGACCGCCGGTGTCGACACCGACCTGTCCGACCTCGATCTGTTCACCGCCGGCCCGCCGTGGGCGGCCTTCGATGCCTTGCGCGAGCAGGACCCGTGCCACTTCAACCCGGAGACGGCCCCCAACCACGGGTTCTGGTCGATCACCCGGCACGCGGACATCGTCGCGGTCACCCGCGACGAGGCCACCTTCTCCTCCGAGATCGGCGCGGTGAACCTGGAGGAGCTGGACAACGACCAGATGGAGATCCGCAAGTCGATGCTGGAGACGGACGGCGCGCGCCACTTCGCGCTGCGCCGTCTGCTCCAGCGTGACTTCTCCGCCCGGGCGCTGGCCCCGTTCGAGACCTTCCTGCGCGGGCTCACCGGCACCACGCTGGACGCCGCCCTGCCCAAGCGGGAGTTCGACTTCGTCTCCGAGGTCAGCGCCGACTTCCCGATCCGCGTCCTGGTGCGCCTGCTCGGCATCCCGGACGACCACGCCGGGCAGCTGATCAGCTGGGGCAACCGGATGGTCGGCAACACCGACCCGGACGAGGCCGACGTATTGCTGGACTCCCCGGAGAGCGAGCAGTACCGCAACCTCCCCTTCCGCTCCCCGGCCGCGCTCGAGGTGTTCGCCTACGGCGACGAGCTGGCCCGGCAGCGTCGCGGCGGCGACGGCGACGACCTGGTCTCCAAACTGGTCAACCGGGTCCCCGAGGACGGGATCCCGTTGTCGGAGAGGGACTTCCACAACTACTTCCTGCTGCTGGTCGTGGCCGGCAACGAGACTACCCGGCACACCATCACCCACTCCCTGAAGGCGCTGATCGACCACCCCGAGGCCTTCGCCACCCTGAAGGAGCGCCCCGAGCTGCTGCCCAACGCAGTGGAGGAGTTCCTGCGCTGGGCCTCACCGGTCTTCCACTTCCGGCGCACCGCCACCAGGGACGTCGAACTGCACGGCAAGACGATCAAGGCCGGCGACAAGGTTGTCGTGTGGTGGCCCTCGGGCAACCGGGACACCAGCGTCTTCGAGGACCCGTACCGGTTCGACATCACCCGGGACGCGCGCGAGCACATGGCGTTCGGCAAGGGCGGCCCGCACCTGTGCCTGGGCAACCAGCTGGCCAGGATGGAGATCCGGATCATGTTCGAGGAGATCCTGCGCCGGGTGGACAGCGTCGAGCAGCTGGCCGACCCTAAGCGGGTGCGCAGCAACTTCGTGAACGGGCTCAAGGAGTACAACGTCCGGCTGACCGGTACATGAGCCGCACGGCGCTGCTGATCGAGCACGACGCATACACCCGGCCGGGCCTGGTCGGGCAGGCCTTGGAGCGCAGGGGTTTCCGCCTCGAACGACGCCTGGTCGTGCCCGAGGACCGGTTCCACTCCCCCGACGTCGAGCACGACTTCCCCGACCCGCGGTCCTGGGACCTGATCGTGCCGATGGGCGCGCCGTGGTCGGTCGACGACCACGCGACGATCGGCTCCTGGATCACTCCCGAGCTGGCGATGCTGGCCATCGCACACGCTGAAGGCGTTCCGGTGCTGGGCATCTGCTTCGGCGGGCAGGCGATGGCGGTGGCACTGGGCGGTGCAGTGGAGCGTGCCCCTGAGTGGGAGATCGGCTGGGGCGCCATCGACACAGACGATCCGGGGCTGGTGGGGCCGGGCCCGTGGTTCCAGTTCCACAAGGACGCCATGGTGCTGCCGCCGGGGGCGGCGGAACTGGCCCGCAACGACGTCTGCCCCCAGGCCTGGGTGGCCGGGCGCACGCTCGCCGTCCAGTTCCACCCCGAGCTCACCGCCGAGGTGCTCGGGCTGTGGATGGACAACGGGGGCCGTGAGGTGGTGACCGCCCAGGGCCTGGACGCCGATCGGCTGATGCGTCGGACCGAGGCCGAGGAGGAGGCCGCCGGGCTACGGGCCGCGACATTGGTCGACTCCTTCCTCGACCGAATCGCCCGGTATTGAGCAGGAAGGACTACTCCGGCCGGTCACGTTTCGTGGCCGAGACCTGAATCTGTCAGGCTGTTCAGTGGCGCCGGTCACAAAGCCGGATCTAGACTCGCCGCGCCACGACACCGTTCGGGTACGAACGCTCGAGTCCAGGAGGAACCACGGTGGTACATCAGCAGACGCCCCACGCCAATCGGCTGGAAGGCAAACTCACGCTGGTCGACGCCACGGCCCAGTCGATCGGCTTCATGGGCCCGGTGTTCTCGATGGCCTTCCTCGTGCCGCTGCTGGTCGGCATGAACGCCTCGGAGAAGGGCGCCGGCATGGCAGCCCCCCTGGCCGTGCTGCTGGCAGCGGTCGGTGTGCTGGGGCTCGGCTGGATCGTCTCCGAGTACGCCCGCCGGATCGCCGCCGCGGGCTCGCTGTACGACTACATCAGTGACGGCTTCGGCTCCCGGGTCGGCGCCGGGTTCGGGTTCCTCTACTACGCCGGCATCCTGGGCCTCGGCGCCGGGCTGCTGGTGCTGACCGGTGGCACCGTGCACGACACCCTGCAGGCCGAGTTCGGCCATGCGCTGCTGCCCGAGGCGATCTGGGATCTGGTGCTGCTCGCCCTGGTCGGCTGGGTGCTCTACATGGGCGTGGCCCTGTCCACCCGGACCCAGCTCGTGCTCGCCATGGTCTCCGTCGCCGCCGTGCTGCTGTTCGCCCTCTACCTCATCTTCAAGGTGGGCGGGGACAACGACGTGGTGACCGCGTTCAACCCGGCCTCCTCGACCACCGGCGGCCTGAACGGCATCTTCTTCGGCGTGCTCTACGGCGTGCTGCTGTTCACCGGGTTCGAGACCGCGGCCAACCTCGGCGAGGAGACGGCTCACCCCAAGCGCGACATCCCGCGCGCCGTCCTGATCTCGGTGCTCACCATCGCCGGCTTCTACGTGCTGGTCACCTACTCCCAGGTCGCCGGGTACGGCTTCAGCATGGACAAGCTCGGCGAGAACGCCGGAGCCCCGCTGTTCGGCCTGGCCGGTTCGTCCGCCGAGGGCGGCTTCGGCTCGACCGGGGTGCGGGTGCTGCTCGAGCTGATGGTCGTGCTGGACATGCTCGCCGTGCTGATCGGTGTCTCAGTGGCCGCCTCGCGTGGCATCTTCGCCCTCTCCCGGGACAAGCGCCTGCCGCACGGCCTGGCCACGATCTCCTCGCGGAACACCCCGCTCAACGCCACCGGGCTCGTCGTGGCCCTGTACGCCGTCCTTGTGGTCGTCACCCTGTACGTGCCCAGCTTCGTCGAGCAGGAAGGGCTACCGCACTACGTCTCGGTCTTCTACTGGTTCTCCACCCTGGGCAGCGTCAGCCTGGCCACCATCTACCTGGTGATGTCGATCGGCGCCTTCCGCGGCCTGGCCGACCACCCGAGCCGGGCCAAGGTCTATGTGGCCGCGGCGGTAGGCACCCTGGTCACCGCGGCGGCCCTGTTCGGCGCCGTCTACAAGGTGCCGGCTCCGATGATCTACGCCGCCTACACCGCTCTGGCCGTGCTGGTGCTCGGGTTCGTCCTGACCATGGTGTTCCCCGGTGACGAGCACACCGGCGACCCGTGGGAGCCGCTCAGCGAGGCCGACCACGGCCCGCAGAAGCTCTGACCTGATCGCACGACGATGGGCGCGCCCGCCGAGAGATCGGGGGACGCGCCCTGTCGTCGTCCGGGGGAGATCAGTCGAAGGCAATGGTGGGCAGATCGACCGCGCCCGCCCCGCCGTCCACCGCGAGCACCGCACCGGTGACCGCCGAGGCGGCCGGGGAGGCCAGGAACACGATCGCCTCCGCGGTCTCCTCGGCCATGGCCGGACGACGCAGCGGCACCTGGGCGCAGGCCAGCGCGTAGGCGGCCTCCCGATCGGGGGAACCATCGGCCAACTGCAGGTGGTGCAGTTCGGCCAGGGCGTCCATCTCGGCGTCCGCCATCGGGGTGCGTACCCAGCCCGGGCAGACCGCGTTGGCCCGCACCCCGGCCGGGCCGTGGTCTCGGGCGATCGAGCGGGTAAGCCCGATCAGGGCGTGCTTGGCGGTCGTGTAGGGGGCGAGTCCGGGCGGGGCGGCGAGGCCGGCCAGCGAGCTGACCACCACCACACTGCCGCGTCGGGCGATCAGCACAGGCAGGCAGACCCTGGCGGTGACCACCGCCGTCAGCAGGTTGACCTGCAGAGCGTGCCGCCACTGCGCATCGCTGGCTTCGAGCACCCCTCCGCTGCCCTCACCGCCGGCGTTGGCGACGAGCGCGTCCAGGCCACCGAACCGCTCCACCCCCGCCGTGACCGCCGCCGTCATCTCCGCCTCATTCGCCGCGTCGGCCGGGACGCCGAGCGCCACGGGGCCCAGCTCCGCAGCCAGGGCTGCGATCGGCGCCTCGCGTCGTCCGCACAGCACCACCTGCCCGCCGCCGGCTACCCAGCGCCGGGCTACCGCCGCACCGATTCCTGTGCCGGCCCCGGTGATCAGGGCGGTGCCGAGCGCGGACGACGTCACGAGAGGAGGCGCTCGGTGCGGGCGATCACGTCACGGCAGAACGCCCCGACGGCCCGCGGGTCGTCGATGAACTGGCTGGGCTTGATACAGAACGTGGTGAACCCCTGGGCCGCCTGGGGCAGGATCGACTCCAAGGCCTCACCGAGGTCGGCGCAGGAAGTCGCGTCGGGGAAGCGGGCCCGGGTGCCGCCGATCAGCTCCATCGATCCCGCGGTGCGGCCCGCAGCCTCCAGGGCGTCGGCCAGCTGCACCAGCATGAACGGCGTCGGCCTGCCCAGCGGATTGTAGCCGGAGCCGTAGCGGACCAGGCGGCGCAGCAGCGCCGGATGCAGGCTCTCGCCACCGAACCACAGCGGTGGCCCCTGGGCCTTGGTCGGACCCGGACTGATCCAGACCTCGTCGAAGGCGTAGAAGCGGCCGGAGTGGCTCACCGGCTCGCCGACGACACAGGCCTTCCAGACGGCGTCCCAGATCTCCAGCTGCTCGTCCAGGCGGGCACCACGCTCCCCGAACGGCACCCCGAGCGCCCGGTACTCGTCCCGGTGCCAGCTGACCGTCGGTTGCACCACGAGGCGGCCCTCACTCAGCTGGTCGAGCGTGGCGAAGTCCTTGGCCAGCAGCAGCGGGTGGCGCAGCGGGGAGATCACCGCGGAGGCGGCCAGCCGGATCCGCTCGGTACAGGCGGCCACGGCGGCCAGCATCAGCAGCGACGACGGCCAGGGCGTGTCCGGGTCCTGGTTGCCGGGCAGCGCGTACTCGCGCGGGTTGGCCATTCGCCCGGCCTCGCCGGCGCTCAGCCCAAGAACGACGTGCTCGCTGGTCATGACGGCGTCGAACCCGGCGTCCTCGGCCTCACGTGCCCAGCGGACCACGGCGGCCAGCTGTTCCCGTGGCAGCGCCCCGGGGAGCATGGTCCAGTTCTCGGTCAGCACGAGCACGAAGCGAGGGATCATCCGGACATTATCCCCGCCAGAGGCTGCGCCCACCGTTCCACACCACGCCGATCTGGCGATAAAACCCACCGATCACCTCGCGCACCGGAAGCTCTGTGAGCTCCTCGGTGGGCGAGTCGAACAAGGCGATCTCGTCCACGTCCGCGGCGAAGGTGGCCCCGATCGACGCCGAGGCGCCGCCGGATTCGATCAGCTCCACGTGCGCGTCGCCCACCCCGTCGATCGCCGGCAGCCACCGGTGGTGGGCCATCGGGTGGCCATTGACGAAGCCGTTGTTCTCGCTCGGCTCGCGCAGGGTGAGCGCCACCTGCGCCAGCCGCCGGTCACCGGCTGCCAAGGTGGCACCGAACCGCCCGCCGGAGGCCAGCGCCGGGGCCCCCTCGGTGAGCGGGTGCGAACGGGTCATGTGGATCGAGCCGAGCTTCTTCGGGTAGCCCTGGTGGATGCCGCGCAGCATCGCGAAGTCCTTGTCCACCCAGATGAAGGCGCACCGACTGTAGGTGCGACCCTCGAAACTGCACCGGACGACGACGAAGGCCTCCTTGTACTGCGCGCGCACGGGGTCGAGCAGTTCCTCCCGTGAGGCACCGCAGGACTGCCAGTCGGCCCAGATCAGGGCAACCGCTCCGGGGTCCTCGGGGGCCGGGGCCAGGGGGGCCGGCAGTAGGGCCGCCACCCGCTCGGGGTTGGTCCGGTACTCCACGGTGAGCAGGTCGCCGGAGTAGTACCAGGGTGGCGAGGGCAGCATGCTGGACCGCCCGGTCGCCGTGCGCGGATAGAAGAATCCCTGCTGGTCGGTCATGGCTGCCTCATCCGTCGGGGACACGTACGCCGGTCGAGCACGCACCGCTTGCCGATACCTTGACGGGATCCGGGCACCACGGCACTCTTTCGGGGCCGAACAATACCTGCGCCGACCAGGGGAGAACAGGGTATGAGCGACGCCGGGCATGCAGTGGTCGAGGGCGTGCAGATCGACACCCGACACTGGATCGGCGGCGAGCGCGTCGCCTCGGCCTCCGGGCGCACCTTCGCCGACGTCTCCCCGATCGACGAGACCGAGATCGCTCGGGTCAGCGCCGGGGGCCGACAGGAGGCCGATGCCGCGGTCGCCGCCGCCCGGGAGGCTTTCCCCGGTTGGGCGCACACCAGCCCGGCCGAGCGGGCCGACGTCCTGCACCGGGTGGCGGACGGCGTGGAGGCCAGGCTGGAGGACCTGGCCCGGGTGGAGACCCGGGACAACGGATCGCTGATCCGCAGCCACCGCCGCGGGGTGATGCCCCGGGTGGCGTTGAACTTCCGGTTCTTCGCCGACCAGTTGCGCGAGATCACCTCCGGCACAGCGCATCCCGACTTCGCCACCCGCGGGCACCGCAACCACGTCAGCTGGGACCCGGCCGGGGTCACGGCGATCATCACCCCGTGGAACGCCCCGCTGATGCTCGCCACCTGGCGGATCGGCCCTGCCCTCGCCGCGGGCAACACCGTGGTGGCCAAGCCGCCGGAATGGGCACCGCTCACCGCCTCGTTGCTGGCCGACATCACGGCCGAGGCGGGCCTGCCGCCGGGGGTGTTCAACGTCGTCCAGGGTCTGGGCGTGCAAGCGGGGGCACCACTGGTGGCCAACCCCGGAGTGCGTCGGATCTGTTTCACCGGCTCGGTCCCGACCGCGCGCAGTATCGGGGCCAGTGCGGCAGCCACAGTCACTCCGGTCTCCTTCGAGCTCGGCGGCAAGTCTCCGCTGCTGGTCCTGGACGACGCCGACCTCGACCTGGCCGTGGCCCTCGCCGTCGAGCAGTTCGACAACTCCGGGCAGGTCTGCCTGGCCGCGGTGCGGATCCTGGTGCCGCGCAGCCTGCACGACGAGTTCCTGCACCGGTTCCTGACCCGCGCAGCGGCGATCCGCCAGGGCGACCCACGCGAGGAGAGCACCGACATCGGCCCGTTGATCTCGCGCCCGCACTTCGAACGGGTCAGCGCCTTCGTCGAACGGGCTCTGGCCGACGGCGCCACCGCACTGATCGGCGGCGGGCCGAACACCGACCTGGGCGGGCTGTACTTCCGGCCCACCCTGCTCGCGGGCGCGATGGAGGGCAGCGAGATCCTTTGCGAGGAGGTGTTCGGGCCGGTGCTCACCGTGCAGGCCTACGACACCGAGGCCGAGGCGATCGCGCTGGCGAACGGCACCGACTACGGGCTGGCTGCCACCCTGGTCACCGGCGACGCCGAACGCGCCGAACGCGTCGCGGCGCAGCTGAGCGCGGGCACGGTCTGGGTGAACTGCTTCTTCGTCCGGGATCTGTCGGCCCCCTTCGGCGGCACCGGCCGCAGCGGGATCGGCCGCGAGGGCGGGATGTGGAGCTTCGACTTCTACTGCGATGTGAAGAACACGTGCACCGCACCGAACGGCTGGACGGCGAACGCGCCGTCCTGGGTGAGAGAGGGACAGTCGTGACCGAGTACCGCAGGATCCTGCTGGACGGTGCCGCCGTGGAGGTCGTCCGGGACGGGGAGGAGCTGGTGGCCGGCGACGGACGCCGGGTCGCGGTGGACGCCGCGCAGCACCTGCCCCCCGTCGCCCCGACGAAGATCATCGCAGTGCACCTGAACCACGTCAGCCGGGTCACCGAGTTCGGCATCTCGCTGCCCCCGGCGCCGACCTACTTCCACAAGCCCACCTCGGCCCTGAATAGCCACCGGGGAGCGATCGTGCGCCCGGCCGGCTGTCGGTGGCTGAACTACGAGGGCGAGATCGCGATCGTGATCGGGCGCACCTGCCGCAACGTGGCACCGTCCGAGGCCGGCGACTACATCGCCGGGTACACCCTGGCCAACGACTTCGGCCTGCACGACTTCCGGGACACCGACGCCGGCTCCATGCTGCGGGTCAAGGGCTCGGACACTCTGTGCCCTTTGGGGCCTGGCTTGGTCACTGGGTGGGACTTCCGGGGCAAGTGGCTGCGCACCCTGGTCAACGGCACCGTCGTGCAGGACGGCTCGACCGACGAGATGACCTGGGACATGCACTACCTGGTGGCCGACATCGCGCGCACGATCACCCTGGTCCCCGGTGATGTTCTGCTCTCCGGTACGCCGGCCAACTCCCGCCCGGTGCAGCCCGGCGACGTGGTCGAGGTGGAGGCCGAAGGATTGGGCCGGCTGACCAACGTCGTGGTGGAGGGGCCGACTCCGATCCGCACCGACGTCGGGGCCCAGCCGACCGAGTCCGAAGAGGTGCTCTCCACGGCCCTCGGCGGCGACTGGGAGTTCCGCGGCATCCGTCCGCCGCGGCGCGGCTAGGCTCGTACTCGACCGCCGCGTCGCGGGCTCGGCCGAGGAGGGGAACCTGTGACAGGCCAGTACACGCTGGATCAGACAGAACACGCCGTGGCCGAGCGGCTCGCCGGGCTCCCGGTGGACCGCGAGGCGATGGCGGCGGTCGGCAACCTCTACCGGGCCGCGGGGGCGGTCCGCAATCACTTCGAGCGCACGGTGCTCACGCCGTACGAGCTGACCTGGACCGGGTGGGTGGTGCTCTGGGTGATCTGGGTCTGGAAGGACATCGAGACCCGGCACGCGGCGTCCGAGGCGGGCATCTCGAAATCGACGCTGACCGGGGTGGTCTCCACCCTGGAGGCGCGCCGGCTGGTCCGCCGGCGCACTCACCCCTCGGACGGGCGCAGGGTGCTGCTCGACCTGACCCCGAAGGCCCGCGCCCTGATGACCGAGCTGTTCCCCAAGCTCAACGCCCAGGAGACCGCGGTGCTCAGCGTGCTGAGCCCGACCGAGCGGGACGTGCTGACCACGGCCCTGCGCAAGGTGATCATCAATCTTGAGGCCGAACCCGGGAACGCCCCTCCGGCCGGCATGCCCGGACACCCGTAGCCCCGCGCCGGTCAGTCCACCCCCGCCGCCCGCCGCCTTCCCATGATCACCGCCAGATCGCAGTCCTCCCCCACCCACCGGAGGAATTCAGCGATCTGACGCCGATCATCCGCGGGAGTGGGAGCGGGGCGTGTGCGAGTGGGGCAGAGGATCAGGCCGCGCGGCGGGTGCGGTAGCGGACCGCTTGGGAGACAAGGGCTTCGAACAGTGCCGCCTGGGCCGGGTCGGTGGCGGCGGTGTCCTCCGGGTGCCACTGGACGCCGAGGAACCAGCCGGGCAGCTCGCCGGCCGTGACCGCCTCCACCGTGCCGTCCTCGGCGGACGCCGCCACGGCCAGCCCGTCGCCCAGCTGCTCCAGCCGCTGGTGGTGGTAGCAGGAGACCGTCACCTGCTCGGCACCGAGCACCTGCGCCAGCGCCGGATCGCTCACCGTCACCGGAAGCACAACGTCGCGGTGCGGGGTGTCCATATGCTGCTCCATGGTTCCGCCCCGGGCCACATTGACCACCTGGGTGCCGCGGCAGATCCCCAGCACCGGTACCCCGGCGCCGAGCGCCCAAGCCGCGACGGCGAGATCGAAGCAGTCCTGCTCCTCGTCCACGTCGTAGACCTCGCCGTGCGCGACCTCCGCGCCGTACCGGGCCGGAGCCAGATCTCCGCCGCCCGGCAGCAGCACGCCGTCGGCGAACGCGAGGCGCTCACCCACCGCAGTGACCAGATCCTGATCGAGCTGCCCGGTGCGCGCCCACGGATGCACGGTCAGCGGCTCACCCCCGGCCCGCAGCACCGCATCGGACAGAGCCCGGGCAGTGACCACGGCCCGGTACCGCAGCGCCGAGGCGGACTGCGAGAACCGGGCCGGAATCACGATCAGAGGTCTGCTCACGCGGCGAGGGTAACCGCCCAGGGCGGCGTCGGGCGGGCCGTATCGCTCAGAACTGGGTGTTCGGCATCCGCCGCTCCCAGCGGGCCTGGACCCGCTGCGCGGCCAGGGCCCGGTTGGCCGCGGCCACCACATCCTCAGCGGTACCCACGACGGCGACCACTGCGGTCCGCATCCGCAACGGGCGGGCCAGCCGCTGGAAGCTCTCGGCGCTCGCCGTGTCGGCCTCGTCGGCCAGACGGGCGGCGACTGCTTCGGCGTCCTCGGTGTCGGTGGCGGCGAGCAGCACGGCGAGCTCGTCCTCACCCAAGCGGTAGGGCACGTCTCCCACCCGTAACCCCGACGCCACCGTGGTCGAGATCAGCTGAAGGGCCTCATCGGCCTCGCCGGCACCGAGTTCGGTGCGCATCCGGGAGATGCCCTCGATCTCGGCCACCAGCAGGGTGACCGGCATGCCGTGGTCCTCGCGGGTGCGCAGGGCAACCCGCAGGTCGTGCAGGAGCCGGTCCTGGGGAGCCAGCCCGGTCACCGGGTCGACGTTGTCCTCGTCGCTGCGCAGCACACCGCGTCGGGTGAGCGCATCGAGCGCCGCACCGGCCATCCGGGCCAACCGGTCGAGCAGGTTCTCCTCCGGGGCGGTGAACGGCTTCGGGGTGTTGCGGCGCACGATCACAGCCCCGGCCAGGGCGCCGGCGCTGGCCATCGGCACGCTGAGTAGCGCCGTGGCAGCACCGCCGGCGAGCGGGTCGCCGTCGACGACTTCACGCACGGGCGCGCCGATCGACAGCAGTGCGGAGAGGGTCTGGGGGCCCCACAGCTCACCGCTGGGGTAGAGCCACAGCACCCGAGGGCCTTCCAGGGAGCGAACGACGAGAGCGGCGTGGTCGGCCTGCACCAGGCGGACGGCCTCCTCGGTCACGATCTCGGCGACAGTGATCCGGTTGACCGCGCAGGCGAGTCGGGCCTGCGCCCGCTGCAACCCGTCGCGCTCGGCGACCGAGGGCTGGCCGGAGTGCCGCTGCACGGGAAGCCGCACCTCGGAGACCAACTCGGCGACCAGCCCGGCGGTGGACTCGGCGACGAGCCCGGCGACGAGCTCGGCCACCGTCTCGGCGTGGGTCACCACGGTGTCGGTGTCGGTGACGGTGACGGTGCAGTCGAGGGGAACCAGAGGGACGATGTCGACGGTCCACCCGTCGACCTCCTCCGGCGGCTCGAGCACGAACTGCACGGCAGCCGCCGGCTCGGTGTCGATCTCGACATCCATCGGGGCGTCGGTCTCGAGCTGCTGTGACGCGAACTCGGACGCCGCTGCTGCGGCGATCACGTCCTCGGCGGTCTCGAAGCCGATGTCCGCCTCCGCGATCGCGCCCCACCAGGCGGCCAGCGTGGCCGACTCCTCCAGGCGGGCGGACGCCGGCACGGCCGATTCCGGGATCTTCGGCTCAGTCTTCGGCGCGGTCTCCGGCTCGCCCATCGGCGCGGGCAGGGCAGCCGTCGCGGGGGTCCTCGACACCGGCCGGGGCGCAACCCCCGGCACGAGGGCGGACGGCACGGCTCTGGCCGTCTGGGGAGCCTGGGGCGAGGCCCACCATTCGCCGTGCGCGGCGACCCAGCCCTCGTTCCAGCCGTCGGGGTGAGTGACGCCGTCGACCTCGTTCCAGTCGAGGTCCTCTCCCCAGTCGATGCTGTAGCGGGCCTGCGCCCGGCTCCCGCTCTCGGCCGCCGCAGCCGCCGACAGATCTTCGCTACTCATAGTGAATTCCATATCACGTTCTGTCTCGGACGCCAGCGTCGAATCGGCCATGACCTCAGGGTTCTCCTGCTCCGCTGCGCCGGTCCGTGGCGTGTCGTCGGGCACCTCGATGTGCTCCGTAGCGTCCGGTTCAGGGGTGGCGGTCCGATCCGGGAAGAGCTCGGCCATCAGCTCGGGCGACGGCTCCACCGGCAACGGGGCCAGCAACGTCTCCGCGTCGGGCTCGCCCGAGACCACCTCCGGCCGTTGCAGACCGGCGGCCCATCCCGACATGGTGCGGTGCCGGCCCGGCGCACTGACCGGATGCTCGGTGCCCAGGGCGGCGGCGAGGGCGGCGTCCGCCGCGCCAAGCTCCCGGGCAGGATCCTCCTCGGCCCGTTCGCGGGAGGCCTTGGTCGGCACCACGGTGACCGCGAGCACCGGATCGACGACCGGCGCGGGCGGGCGGACCGGCGTGCCGAGCCCGGCCAGGAGAAGAGCCGATTCGGCGGTGGCTCCGGCCAGCCGGGCATGCCGGAAGCGCTGGATCGGCTTGGCGAGGCGGGCGGCGATCGCCAGGATCACGATGCCCAGCGACGCGACAGCCGCCTCACGCGCACCGGTGACAGCCGGGGCGGCGACGAGCATGGCGACGGGATGCACGCAGCAGTCATCGGCACGGCTGAGCCGAAAGTGGAGTCCCCCGTTCGGCGGCCTGCGGCCGACCGGTCAGCACCTCGAGGGATCCGCTCGGGGGGAGGTCGGCGGATTCACCCGGCCCCGTCGTCCACAGGATGGTGAGATGGGCGGGTGGCGTTGTTCCGTCGCAAGAGCCGGTCCCGCAACACCACGTCCGTGGGTGGTTCAGTCGCGCCGTTCTGGACGTGGTGGGCCCAGGCCTGCCCGGAGGTGACCTCTGCCGTGGAGGCCGCCGACACCGCCGCGGTGGAGGCGTTGATCGGCCCCCAGGTCGAACGGATCCACCCGGATCTGGAGTGGGAGTTCGGCGTCGGGACCGACGCCAAGCACCGCTTCGTCGTCTCCAGCGGCGGCCGCCCCGAACTGCGACCGCTCGCCGAGCGGTGGCGCCGGGCCGGGCCGCCGGACGACGGCACGTGGGAGTTCCGCCCCGCGCGCCAGGTGGAGCTCGACGTCTTCCACTCCGGCCAGGTGATGTCGGCCGGTGGGGTCGAGGTCAACCTCGCGGCGGTGGTCGCCCAGGCCCACGTCGACGATCGGCGCTGCCGGCTCGACGTCTCGGTCTTCCACCCGCGGTTCTTCGAGATGACCGAGCATGCCCGCGCCCACCTGGCCTTCCTGGTCCTGGACTGGGCCCTGGGCGAGGACGACGTCGAGCGCTGGCTGGGCGCGGTCGAGGCGGTCACCGTCTCCCCGCTGGACCCGATCCCGGTGGCCACCCTGGGCGCGGTGGTCGAGCAGGCCGCCGAGCGTTGGGCCGGAGAACGGTGGGCGGTGATGGAGGGCTGGCACGGCGACCACCGGCTGATCGCCAGCATCCGCCACCCGTTGCACCGGGTCGACCATCCCCTGTTCGACGAGCACGTCGCCGTCCGCCTGACCTACTCCGACCCGCTGCCCGGCGGTCTGCCCGGCGAACGCGCCCTGGACGATCTGCGGGCCTTCGAGGAGGCCCTGGTCGGGCGGCTGGGCCGGTCGGCGCTGCTGGTCGCCCAGGAGACCAGCATGGGTGAGCGGGTGCTGCACCTGTACGGCGACTCGACCGCCTCGGTCGTGCCGCTGATCGAGGCCATGCTGCGCGGCTACACCAGTGGTTCGGCGTCAGTCAGCGGCGACCACGACCCGTCCTGGCGGATGCTCGAGCACCTGCGGCCCTGACCTCGTCGGGCTGTCGACCGCTCAGTCGATCAGCACCGTGACGGTGTGGATCAGCAGGCCGACCAGGCCGCCGACCACGGTGCCGTTGATCCGGATGAACTGGAGGTCTCGCCCCACGTGCAGCTCGATCCGGCGCGAGGCCTCCTCGCCGTCCCAGCGCTGCACCGTCTCGGAGATCACGGTGACCACCTCGTCGCGATAGCTGGTGACCAGGTGGGCGGCGCCGTCCTCGGCGTAGGCGTCGAGCCGTCGCTGCAACACCTCGTCACCGGCCAGCCGCTTGCCGAACGACTGCACCCCGTCGACGGTGCGTCGGCGCAGGTCGCTGTCCGGGTCCTCGACCGCCTCCTCGATCGAGGCCCGCACGGTGGTCCAGAGCTGGGCCACGGCGCCGCGCACGTCGGGGTGGTCGCGCATCCGGTCGCGGAAGGCGGCGGCCTTGATCTGCATCGCCGGGTCGTGCTGAAGGTCGTGGGCGAACTCGGTGAGCAGGTTGTCCAGCGCCTTGCGGGCCCGGTGGTAGGGATCGGCGCGGACGTCGGCGGCGAACTTGAGTGCCTCGGCGTGGGCCTTGCGGGCCACCCGCTGGTCGACCCACGACGGCGTCCAGGCGGGCGCCCGCTCGAGCACCAGCCGGACGATCACCTCTTCGTGCTCGGACAGCCAAGTGTGCAGTTGGTCCACCCCGACGTCGACCAGGCGGTGGTGCGCGCCGTCGGCGACGATCCGCTGCAGCAGCTTGCCGGACGGCGGTCCCCACGGCCTGTCGAGCACCTTGCGGAAGAACACCTCGTCCAGGACGGCGACCACGGACTCGTCGCGCAGCACGGTGAGTGCACCGCGGGCCAGGCTGGCCAGCTCGGCGGTCGCCCGCTCGGCCTGGGCGCGCCCGCTGAGCCAGACTCCGCAGCGGTAGGCGATCCGCGAGCGGGCGACCCGCTCCCGCACCACGTCCTCGGCCAGGAAGTGGGTACCGACGAACTCCTCGAGGTTGTGCCCGAGGGCGTCCTTGCGGGTGGGGATGATCGCCGTGTGTGGGATCTTCAACCCGAGCGGGTGCCGGAACAGTGCGGTGACGGCGAACCAGTCGGCGACGGCGCCGACCATCGCGGCCTCGGCGCCGGTGTTGACGAAGCCGATCCAGCCGATCTCCCGGCCGGAGAGGGTCAGGACGTAGACCAGCGCCGCCAGCCCAAGCATCGCGGTGGCGATCAGCTTCATCCGCCGCAGTTGAGAGCGGCGAACCTCGTCGGCGTCCATGCCTCACTCTCGCACGCACCGTCTGAACCCGCTCATGCTCCGCGGGGGTACATGTTCGGGGGTCGTCAGACCCCGATTCGTGTACCCCAGCGGAGCATGAGCGGGTTCAGGTTTCAGTCGGTGACGATGGGGGTGATCTCGCTGGTGCAGTACATGCACCGGGTCGCGTCGACCGGGATGAAGCTCTTGCAGAAGTCGCACTCGCGGTTGCCCTGGGCGCGGAAGTTCATCCCGACCCGGATCAGCATCCGCACCATCAGCAGCAGTACCACCGCGATCAGCAGGAAGTTGATCAGCGCAGCCAGGAACAGGCCGTACTCGATCTCGGTGCCGTTGACCCCCAGGGACAGGTTCTCCGGGTCGGGCAGCTTCACCACGGCGCCGATCAGCTGCAGCAGCACGTTGTTGGCGAAGGTGTCGACCACGGCCCCGAAGGCCACGCCCAGGATGACGCCGATGGCCAGGTCGACCACGTTGCCCGACAGGGCGAAGATCTTGAAGTCCTTCATGAAATGACCCACCCGGGAAGCGTAGCCACTGATCACCCTGGTGACGGTGTAGTCCGTTCAGATATCGGCGTCCCTCCGTTCAGACGGTGGTCAAACTCCATTGATCATGGTCGAATATAGTCAGTTCGCTAGCCCGAACGACTGAGACATGTCACTGTGGGTAGATGAAGCGACACTCTCCGTCTCATGCGACGCCACGGCGTCGTTCGTCCCGGAGAGCCCTCCCTCTCGTGGCCCTCGCCCTGACCCCGGCGCTGCTCAGCGCTGCCGCCTGGTCCGCCCTGGCCTCCTCGGCAGCCGCCCCCCAGACCCTGTCGGCCCTGCTGCCCGAGCTGCAGGCTCCTCTGCTGGAGCAGGCGCCCCTGGTCACAGCGGCGCAGCCGGACACACCCGCCGTGGCCCCCACCTCGGCGCCGGCCGCCTTCGCTCCGGCCACCGCCGTTCCGCCGGCCACCGCCCTTCCGCCGGCCACCGCCCTCCCCTCGATCGCCGCGGAGCTCCCCACGGGTGATCCCGCAGCGGCTCAACCTGCAGTGGTTCAACCAGCCGCGGTTCAGCTTGCCGCGGCACAGCCCACGGCCTCGCCCTCAGCCAGCTGGACCGAGCCGCTCAAAGCCAGCCCGAAGCCCGAGGCCGAGACGGTGCTGGACGACGCTCCGACCCGCGGCCCGGTCAACCTGGTCACCGTGCGCGAGGTCGACGGACGGCCGGTGGTCTCCACCGTCAGTGCAGCGGACCTGGCCGGCGCCGAGCGGCTGGTGGACCGCGCGCTGGCAGACCCCGGCGTGCTCACCGTCAGCGTTGCCAGCACGGTGCGGACCCTGGCCGCCGACCCGTACCGACCCCAACAGTGGGCCCTGGATCGCCTTGCGGCAGAACAGGTCTGGGCCCGGCAGAGCGGCGCTGGGCTGGTCGTCGCCGTTGTGGACACCGGCGTGGCGGCCCACCCCGACCTGGCCGGCGTGGTGCTGAACGGCAAGGACTACATCAGCGGCGGAACCGGCCGGGTCGACCCGCACGGGCACGGCACGCATGTGGCCGGGATCATCGCAGCGGTGGCCAACAACGGCATCGGGATCGCCGGACTCGCCCAGGGCGTGCGCATCCTGCCGGTCCGGGTGCTCGATTCCACCGGCGCCGGCAGCGACGCCGCCGTGGCCAACGGCATCGTGTGGGCCGCCGACCAGGGCGCCGCGGTGATCAACCTCTCGGTCGGCTCTCCGGACAACTCACCGGCAGAGGCAGCCGCCGTCGCCTACGCCACCCAACGCGGTGCGGTCGTGGTCAGCGCCACCGGCAACAATCGGGCCAGCGGGAACCCGGTGATGTACCCGGCGGCCCTTCCCGGCGTACTGAGCGTGGGCGCCAGCACCAAGGACAGTCGGGTCGCCGGCTACTCCGGGTCCGGCGCCTACGTGGACGTGGTCGCCCCCGGGAGCAGCATCCTGTCCACGTACCGGGCCACCTCGTACAAGATCGATGACGGCACCTCCATGGCGTGCGCCTACGCCTCCGCGACTGCAGCCCTGGTCAAGGCTGCGGCACCCCGGCTCGGCCCGGCCGAAGTGATGAACGTGCTGCAGCGGTCCGCCCGGGACCTGGAGACCGCCGGCCGGGACAACCTCGCGGGCTACGGCCTGATCCAGCCGGTCGCGGCCATCGCCCTGGCCCGGACGACGGCGGGAGGCTCCGCGATCCCACCCGGTGGCACCGGGTCACCGCTGCGGGCCACCACCCTGGCCGTGGTCTCCGCCCCGGCCCGGGTCAACTTCCGCGCCACCGCCACCCTCACCTACCGACTCACCGCGGGAAGCACCCCCCTGGGCGGCGCCGTGGTCTCGATCTGCACCGCCACCGCGCCGTCCACCCGCGCCACCTGTGTCTCCCGGTCGACCGACGCCAAGGGGGTGGTCTCGACCTCCACCGTCGTCCTCGGCCACCTGACCGTCAGCGCGCGCTACGGCGGTTCAGCGCGGGACGCCGCGTCGGTCGCCCGCCCGGTGCTGATCCAGGCCCTGCCCCAGACGTCGATCCGCGCCGGCGTCCGCGCCCTCACCCTGACCGTGGCTCCCACCGCGACCGGCACCTCGGTGCGCGTTCAGCGGCTGGTCGGGTCCACCTGGACGACGGTGATCACCCGCGCAGCACCGGCGAGCGGCCAGGCCACGGTGACCGGCCTGGTCAGCAAGGGCACCTATCGGGTCGCCATCCCGGCCACCGACCGCACCATCGCCGCAACGACGAGTTCCGTCGTCGTCCGCTGAGCCGACCGGCTCAGATCAGCGGCATCCGCAGCACGAAGAAGAACCCGGTGCCAGCACTCGCCATCGCGCAGTGGCCGGCGTGGACCGGGATCCACATCGACAGCGGCGCATGCCCGGTGAAGGCTCCCTCGTTGTAGAGGGAGAACTCCAGCGGCTGCTCGGGATCCCCCGGGAGCAGCACGTTCAGCTCCGCGGCGTCGTCGTGCGTGTGCACCACGCAGTAGTCGGCCACCAGCTGTGTGGTGTCCAGGATCTGGTGCAGTGCCCCGTGCACGGGCGCGTCGACGAAGGCGAACCGGCGCAGTCCGGGCCCGGCGTCCTTGTGGCCCGGCACGCCGTCCAGAGTGCGCTCCTGGCTGCCCCACCGACCGGTGGGCAGCTGTTGGGCGAAGCCGGGAAGGGGGGTGTAGACCAGGCGCGCGGTGACCTGGGGGCAGGAGACGACGACCTCGTGGCCGTCCATCTCCAGCACCGGATTCTCGGTGATCGGCGCCCAGGGACCGGTGTGCAGCTCCGTGATCTGGAACGGCGAGGTGACGGTCGTCGGAAGAGACATGCCTGCGAGGTTAGTCCCGTTGGCCCCAGCCCGGCCCTCGAACCGGCCGAACGGAGGCGTCTGCCAGGTTTGGCTACTCATGGCACGATCGGGGCGTGGCATCGACGGCGGCTCGGCGTGGTTCGCACGCCCGCGGCGAGCGAGTGCACTGGGTCCGTCGCATTCTGGCCACCCTCGGCGTGGTGGTCCTGGTGGCCGGCGGCGGCAGTCTGGTGGCGCTGAAGGTGCTGCAGGGCAACATCCGCACCGTCGACCTCACGCCGATGCTAGGCACCGACCGCCCGTCGGCCGCGCCGGCCGACCCGGACGGCGGCCGCGCGATCAACATCGTGGTGATGGGCTCGGACTCGCGGGGCGGAGCCAACGGCTTCATCGGCGGCAAGGAGGACGGCGCCCGATCGGACACCACCCTGGTGGTGCATCTGGCCGCCGACCGCACCTGGGCGGCCGGGGTGAGCATCCCGCGGGACTCGGTGGTCGAGATCCCCGAATGCTTCGACCCGACCACCCAGCTGATCACCCCCGGCTCCCGACGGATCTTCAACGACGCCTTCCTCACCGGCGGCCCGGCCTGCACCGTGAGGAGCGTGGAGTCCCTGACCGGGCTGCGGATCGACCACTGGGTGGTGGTCGACTTCAACGGCTTCAAGAGCGTGGTCGACGCCCTCGGCACGGTGCCTATCTGCTTGGCCGAGCCGGTCGAGGACCCCAAGCACGGCATCCATCTGCCGGCCGGGCGCAGCGAGGTGGACGGGGCCACCGCCCTGGCCTACGTCCGTGAGCGCTACAAGATCGGCGACGGCGGCGACCTGGGCCGGATCGAACGTCAGCAGGCGTTCCTGTCCTCGGTGCTGCAGAAGGCGACCAGCGCCGGGACCCTGGCCAATCCGCGCCGCACCTTCGCCTTCCTCGACGCGGTGACCAAGTCCCTGCTGATGAACCCCGAGCTGTCCAGCCTGTCCCGGCTGGGCTCCTTCGCCCAGGACATCCAGAAGGTCGGCCTGAAGAAGATCCACTTCATCACGGTGCCGAACGGGCCCGACCCCCAGGACGCCAACCGGCTGGTCTGGACCGACAACGCCGAGGCCCTCTGGACGGCGCTGCGCGAGGACCGCCCGGTCGACGGCCGCACTCCGAGGAGCACGCCGTCCCCGACCGCACCGACACCGGGTGAGCCGACGCCGTCCGCCTCGTCGTCGGACCCCTCCTCCAGCCCCACCGCAGGGGTGGCCCTGGACGGAGTGGCAGTACGGACGGCGGACGCCGACATCTGCCCCGAGTGATTCGTCGAACGGATGTACGAACGGTGCTGGTAGAGTGGGGCCTGGGTCGAGCGTCCGCACCGTCACCGGAGGTCCAGGCCCATGTCCAGCCTTCCACGCATCATCCGAGCCATTCCGCAGGGGCAGGTGACCCGCGCTCCGTCACCGATCTCCGTGGTGGCCACCCTGCGGTGGTCGACCGGTGAGATGACGGCGGTTCCCGCAGAAGCGGTGGCCTGGACGCGTCAGGCGGTCGAGGTGTGCTGGACCCCACCGGGCGGCCCCACCCGTTCGGACTGGATCCCTGCCTCCGACGTCCGCCGGGTCGGTGGCCCGCCGTTCGCCCCCGCCCACAGCGATCCGGCGCCGCGCAACCCGAACCGACACCGTCAGCGCTGGTAGCCCGGCGCCGGTGCAACCGGCTGACCCCGATCAGCGCCGTCAGCACAGGTGGCCACAGATCGGCCGTGGTGATCCCGTGATCCTCGGAGAGCGTGAGCAGGATCGGTCCCTCCAGTGCCTGGTTGGCCCGCGACCAGATCAGGACGCAGGCGATGAACGCGAGTACGGGTGCCCCCACCGGCCTGACCACGGCCCACCCGGCGCAGCTCAGCATCAACGCCAGGACGCCGGCCTGGAGCAGCAGCGGAATCGCGCCCAGGGCGTCGCCGACCACCATCGACGACAGCGCCGCCGAGGTTGCATCGTCCATGCCTGCGGTGTCGGCAGTTGACCCCTTCGAGTTCACCGGAACCCGAAAGCCGTCTGCCCCGGGTAACTGCGTGGCTACCATCGAGCCCACCATCACCACCATCAGCGCGGGGAGCGGGACATGGCGCAAGGGCGCCCAGCGGGGCAGGGGACGGCGCGCGGCCTGTTGATCGCCGCCTTCCTCGCCGTGGTGCTCGGGGGATCCTGGGCGACAGCACGTTGGATCTCCTCAGACCAGGGGGAAACGGCGACCGGCACGGCGGCAGCGGGGACGACGCCTACGGCGACCGCCTCGGCCAGGCCGTCCGCCACGGCCCCGGAACCCTCCCAGAGTCCGTCCGCAGGCCCCAGCGCGAGCCCGTCGCCGAGCCCGACCCCCGCCACGGCGACGATTCCCCAGGCCAGGGTGCTGTTCGCGAGCAACAGCACCGCTCTAACCCCTGCCGCCAAGCGGGATCTGGACCGGATCGTGGCCTACGTCAAGAGGTCCACCACGGCGATCGTGATCGTGCAGGGGCACTCAGACTCGGTTGGCTCCTCCGTCGCCAAGCAGCGCACCGCGATGGACCGCGCCCACGCCGTGGAGGCCTACCTGTCCGCGCGCGGAGTGCCGCACGACCAACTCAGCCACACCGGTTTCTCCGACTCCCGCCCCGCCGCCTCGGGCACGGCGGCGGCCCCCACCCAGGACCGGCGGGTCGACGTCATCGTCAGGGACGTGTCGTCGTGACCAGATCCTTTCCCCTGCTCGTCCTGCCGATCGCCCTGCTGGCTCTCGCCACGGGAGTTCTCGGCCTGCTCTGCGGACGGTACGTCTGGCCGCGCTACGTGACCGTGGAGGTGCCCCCGCCGCCGACCCCACCACCGTCGAACGACCTCGGGCCGGCGCTGTCCGATCTCGAGGAACGGCTGCAGATCTCGGAGTCCGAGGTCGAGCAACTGCGCCGTGCGATGACCCACGTCACCGACGACACCCCGAAGCCGGGATCGGCCCCCAACACCTGACCTACGTCCGTCACACGGGCGACCCGCCGACCACCTCGGCAGATCAGGCGTTCCAACCAGTCCAGAGCGGACGACGGGACCGCGCAGCCGACGCCGATCGGAACCTAGCCTGCCGACCATGCGCACCCGACCGACCGCCGCCGCGGGCATCGCCCTGACAATCCTGATCTGCATGACAGCGCCGGCCGCAGCCCGGCCCCACGAACCGGAACCACAGACGCGCGGCTACGCCTCGGGTCCCAACGCCACGGTGGAGGGCAGGGAACACTTGCCCGGACGACCAGGCATCGCCCCCCGGCGCGAGCAGACCCGAGTGACCATGGCCGTGCCCGCCTGCCCGGGGCACAACCCCAATACGGGGGAGGCGGGACGAACGGCAGAAGCGCCGCGACTGCTCTGCCCCGCAGCCGTGGCGATGTGCGCCAACGCCCCCGGGAGCTTCCTGTTCTGGATCTTCACAGGGCCACCGGGGGTCGCCGACCCACGGCCGGGGCAGTGGACCCAGAGCAGCCAGCGCTGCCTGGCCCAGGAGCACCCGGGACCGCAGAGCGTCTCGCTCGATCTCGACGACCTCCGCAGGCTCCCGCTTCCCCCGGCGACGATCACCGTGCAACCCCCGACCGGCACCACCTTGACCGGGCTGCCGGTGCGCCTCGCCGCCCAGGCCCGGAGCACCGTCATCGCCACCCGGCTCCTCGGCCGGCCGATCAGGGTACGGGCGCTGCCGGTACGGCTGCGCTGGAACTACGGCGACGGGACATCCTCGGCCATCGCACTGTCGGCCCTGTCGGCGACGTCGGTGACCCTGCACGCCTACCGCAGAGCAGGAACCCACTCATTGGCGCTGTCCACGACGTACGCCTGTACCTACTCGGTCGCCGGGGGGCCGTGGCTAGCCGTCGAAGGGTTCGCCGCGGTCCCCTCGCCCCCGTTGCTGGTGACGGTTCGCCAGAGCCGGGCGGAGCTCGTCGCGCCGTGACGAGCCTCAGCCGATGACCGCCCCGACCGTCTTGACGGTGACCCCTGAGGCCTTCACCGCATCGAGGTGCGACTGGAACGTCGGACCGTCGACGTCGTCACCGTAGCCACCGTCGGCCACGCCCACCCCGTGGTAGCACAGGATGAGCCACGTGCCGTTCGCCTTGGCCTGATCGACCGCGGCCCGAATCATCGCCCCCGTCGTGCTGGTGTGCACGTAGAAGGTGGCCAATGTGTAGTGGTCGGTGGAGGCCGTGTTCTGCCCTCCCTCGGTGGTGCGGCAGCTACGGAAGTACTGGGCTGCAACGGAGGTGACGGTTGCGTTGTAGCTGCCGTAGGGGTAGGCGCAGCTCCGGGGCGTCACACCCGTCGCGCTGGAGATCGCGGCCTGCGAGTCGGCGAACTCCTGCTGGAGGGCAGCCGCGCTCATCTGGCTCAGATAGGGGTGGCTCTTGCTGTGGTTGCCGATCTCATGACCCTCGCTGGCCACCTGACTCACCTGGCTGGCATTCATGTTGGCGCTGCCCCAGGTGAGGGCGTCCGAGATGATGTAGAAGGTGCCCTTGAACCCAGCCGCATTCAGTGCCGGCCGGGCGTAGTCGTACTGACTCATCTTCCCGTCGTCGAAGGTGAAACTCACGGTGCCCTGGGTCGGCACGGGAACGGTGGTCGTCGTGGTCGTCGGCACCGTCGTGGTGGTCGTGGGGACCACGCCGCCCGAGGAGACCGTGGCGCTGTCGATGTTGATCGTCGCGCTCGACCCCTGAGTGCGCCCGGTGAAGCTCAGCGTCACCACGTGCGAACCGTTCGCCAGAACCGGTGTCGTGTACACCGTCGAGAGAGACTGCGACGACGCGAAGAAGCTGACGTCGGAACTCGACCCGCCGTCAACGGACACCGCGGCGATCCCGCCCTGCGGCTCCTTGAAGCCCTTCAGCGCCGCCTGCGATCCAGTGAAGGTGAACGTGAGGGAGGCACCGGAGAACGGGGCGTAACGGAACGAGCCCTGATACGCGCCGGCGTTGCAGCCGCCACACGTCACCCAGGTGCCGCTGTAGGCGAACCGGTTGGTTCCCGAGGTGACCGCATCGTCGACGGTGACACTGCTCACCGGTGTCGTGGTCGTGGTGGTCGTGGTGGTCGGCGGCGCGGTGGTGGTCGTGGTGGTTGTCGGCACCGTCGTGGTGGTCGTCGGCACCGTCGTGGTGGTCGTCGGCACCGTCGTGGTGGTCGTCGGGACCACGCCGCCCGAGGAGACCGTGGCGCTGTCGATGTTGATCGTCGCGCTCGACCCCTGAGTGCGCCCGGTGAAGCTCAGCGTCACCACGTGCGAACCGTTCGCCAGAACCGGTGTCGTGTACACCGTCGAGAGAGACTGCGACGACGCGAAGAAGCTGACGTCGGAACTCGACCCGCCGTCAACGGACACCGCGGCGATCCCGCCCTGCGGCTCCTTGAAGCCCTTCAGCGCCGCCTGCGATCCAGTGAAGGTGAACGTGAGGGAGGCACCGGAGAACGGGGCGTAACGGAACGAGCCCTGATACGCGCCGGCGTTGCAGCCGCCACACGTCACCCAGGTGCCGCTGTAGGCGAACCGGTTGGTTCCCGAGGTGACCGCATCGTCGACGGTGACACTGCTCACCGGTGTCGTGGTCGTGGTGGTCGTGGTGGTCGGCGGCGCGGTGGTGGTCGTGGTGGTTGTCGGCACCGTCGTGGTGGTTGTCGGCACCGTCGTGGTGGTCGTCGGCACCGTCGTGGTGGTCGTCGGCACCGTCGTGGTGGTCGTCGGCACCGTCGTCGTCGTGGTCGTCGTCGCGGTGGCCGCGTACACCTCGCCCTTGTCGATGTTGACGGCCGTATAGAGGTTAGACGTACGCCCGCTGACGGTGAGGGTCACAGTGTGCGTCCCACTCGCCAGGGCGGGGGTGGTGAAGACGGGGACCAGGGCGCGGCTGGCGCTGTAGTAGTCCACGTCCACGGCGGCCCCACCATCCACGGACACCGTGGCGATGCCGCCCTGGGGTTCCTTGAACCCGTAGAGCGCAGCCTGACCGCCCACGAACGTGAACGTCAGTGCGCTCCCTGAGGTCGCGGAATACTTGAAGGAGTTCTGGTAGGCGCCGGTGTTGCAGCCGGTGCACGTGACCCAGGTGCCCGAGAAGGCGAAGCGGTTCGTCCCGCTGGTCGTCGCATCGTCGACGGTGGCCACCGGGGTTACCGCCTGGGCCGGTGAGAAGGTGCCGACCACCACCCCCAGGAATGCGACAAGCCCCAGAACAAGAACGATCGACCATCGCCGCCGGGATGGGTGACCCATCATGCACTCCTCGTCAGTCGCCTGTACCGTGCCCCCGACCGGCTCCGGACAACTGAAAAGGCCCCCAGAAAATCAACAAGCCATAAATGCAAGTTGACGATCGGCCCCACCGACCAGTCGTGACAGAAGAGTTCTAGCACCGCAGCCGCAGCGATATGACCCAGATGGCTCAATAGACTTGAGAAACGCTTGAGGTTTCCCTGTGCCAGCCCAGGATCAGGGAAGGAAGTCCCGGGCTGGTGGAGGGCCTCAGGCCGCCCCGGCCGACACCTGGACGTCACCGGTCGAGGTGTGCGCAGTGATGGAGCGGGTGGCCGCCGGGTCGGTGGCGATGGTGACCCGGCGGTCGCCCGCAGCAGTCTCGACGTCCGCCGCGTAACTCTGCCCCGTGGGCACGGCCACCTGCACGTCGCCGGCGGACGTGGTCGCCACGACCCGCCGCACCGTCGAGGACGAGACGACCTGGACATTCCCGGTATCCGACTCGGCGGTGACCGTTGCGTCCACGCCGCCGGTTCGCACCACCACGTCGCCGGTACTGGTGTGTGCCGACACCTGGTCGCCGGTGACCGCAGTCAGGAACACATCTCCCACCGACGTCGTGGCGCTGACAGCACCGCTCAGCCCGTCGACCCGCACGTCGCCGACGCTGGAGCGGAGCTGGACAGCGGTGCCCGACGGCACCACCAGCTCCAGGTCGACCGAGCACCAGGCACCGATCCAGGCACGCGGGCACGCCGTTTCCACCTCGGCCGCCCCGGCGGTGACCCGTTGGGTGGCTGTCGGCCGGTTGAAGGCCCACTCCAGCCGTCGGGTGAGGTGAGGCTGCTCTCCGGCCCGCGCCACGCGGACGCGGATGTCCCCTACATCCGCGCGAGCGACCAGGCGGGAGAAGGAGCCGTCCAGGGCGACGGTCTCCTCGAGCTCCTGCCGGAAGAAACTGCCGGCCACTGACGCAGCGCCGACCAGCACGGCGGCCGCAGCCACCGCCCCGGTCCAGATCCGAGCCTGACGCACGGCCCCGGCACTCCATTGGCCGGCCATGTCAGCCGTCCTCCCCACGCTGGAGCCAGCGCAGCACGGCCAGTACCCGCCGGTGATCGTGCTCGGCGGGAGGCAGGTCCAGCTTGCTGAAGATGCTCGACACGTGCTTCTCCACCGCTCCCTCGGTGACCACCAGAGCGGTGGCGATCGCGGTGTTGGAGCGCCCCTCGGCCATCAGGGCGAGCACCTCGGACTCACGAGAGGTCAACCGGGCCAACGGGTCCTGCCTGCGCGAGCGGGTCAGCAGCTGCAGCACCAGCTCCGGGTCCAGGGCGGTGCCTCCCGCGGCCACGCGGCGCACCGACTCCACGAACTCGGTCACGTCGGCAACCCGGTCCTTGAGGATGTAGCCCACCCCCGTGGTGCGACCGGCGACCAGCTCGGTGGCGTAGTCCTCCTCCACGTATTGGCTCAGCACCAGGACGGCAGTGTCCGGGTGCTCGCGCCGCACCACCAACGCCGCCCGCACCCCCTCGTCGGTGAAGGTCGGCGGCATCCGGACGTCGACCAGCACCAGGTCGGGCCGGTGCCGTTCCACGGCGACGAGGAACGTCTCGGCGTCCCCGCAGGCCTCGACCACCTCCAGCCCGGCGTCGGTGAGCAACCGGACCAGCCCTTCACGCAGCAGCACCGAATCCTCGGCCAGCACGATCCGCACCTGACTCACCGCACCGTTCCCGTCGTCCCCGTGGTGGCCGCCGGCATCCCGGGGATCCCCGGAAGCGTCATCGACAGCCGGGTGCCGCCACCCGGCGGCGAGTCCACCGCGAGGGTGCCGTCCACTGCGGAGAGCCTCTGCCGCAGTCCCACCAGCCCGGTGCCCAGCCCCGGCTCTGCCCCGCCCCGGCCGTCGTCCGCCACCATGATCCGCAAGCCGGCACCGTCGTCGTTCTGCACCTGAACCGTCGCCGAGCGCGCCCCGGAGTGCTTGGCCACGTTGGTCAAAGCCTCCGACACGCAGAAGTAGGCGATGGCCTCGACCGTCGGGTCCGGACGGCGCGGCACGGAGACCGTCACGGCGACCGGCACCGGGCACCGGGCGGCCAGGGCCGACATCGCCGCGTCGAGCCCGCGATCGGTGAGCACCGGCGGGTGGATGCCGCGCACCACCTGGCGCAGCTCCACGATCGCCTCCTTGGAGGATGCATGGGCCTTCTCCACCAGCTCCCGCACGGCGGTCGGGTCGGTGTCGAACTTCGTGCGGGCCATGCCGAGATCCATCGCGATCGAGACCAGTCGCTGCTGTGGACCGTCGTGCAGGTCGCGCTCGATCCGCCGACGCTCCTGCTCACCTGCCTCGACCGCCGCCGCCCGAGTCTCGGTCAGCGTGTTCACCCGCTCGGTGAGTTCGGCCACCTGCGCATGGCCTCCGGGGCCGATCAACCAGCGGGCGAGCGCGACGTCGACCCTGACCAGGGCCTGGCCGATCAGCGGCAGGACGACCAGTAGCGCCATCCCGAGCAGCCAGGGCGCCGACCCCGCGGACACCCCCGGGCCGATCGGCAACGCCAAACGGTCGGCCGGCAGCAGCCCGGCATACATCGGCAACGCGGCCAGGGCCACCGCCACCGCGGACAGCACGGCGACCAGCACGCCGGCGCTGAGGCCCCACAGGGTCAGCAGGGTCAGGTAAGCCTGCACCCGCCACAAACGTCCGTCCAGCAGCAGTCGCCACCACCAGTCACGTCCCGCCCGCGCCCCCGCGGGTGCCGGCATCCGGACCCCTGACGCAGCAGTCACCCGGAGCCGCTCGAAGGCGGCGATCGGCAGCCCGAGCCAGAGGAGCCCCGTCGTCATCGGCACCCCGATCCCGAACGCCGGGATCAGACAGACAGCGGTGATCACCAGGCAGAGCTGAACCAGATAGGGAACTGCCAGGATCAGGTCGATGATCAGATGAGCGGTCGCGAGCCAGCCCCACTGCCACGTGCGCAGCAGGGCCCGCGGCCAGGAGATCATCGGAACCGGTTCGGCGGGACTCACCCCTCCACGCTAGACACTGCAGGACCCGGACGGGATGCGGCGAGCCCCCGCGGCGACAGGGGGGCTGGCCCCACCTCCGTTCGGCGGGACGGCACCAATGAACCAGGCCCCGACCCAGAGCAGGGTTGAGTCATGTCCACTTCGCCCATCGTGACCTCGCCCGCAATCACCCCTCCACCACACGTTCAGCGTCCCGACCGAGGCCTGACCTCCTGGAGCCTGCGGCATCGTTGGATGACGCTGCTGGCCGCCCTGCTGGTCGTGGCTGGTGCCGGCGTGCTGCTGGCCGGTGGTTTGCGCACCGCCGAACCCACGGCACAACTGGTCGGCGACTCCGCGCTCGCCGAGAAGATCCGCGACGGCGCCGACTTCGGCCGACTGCCCACCGAGAACGTGGTGGTCACCCCGGTGTCCGGCAGCCTGGACCAGGCCCGGGTCACCGCTCTGGCCGCCGAACTGGCCGCCGCCTACGCCGGGCTGACGGGTGTGGCCGCGGTCGGTGACCCGGTCCTGTCCGCGGACCGCACCACCATGCTGCTCCCGGTGCAGCTGAACGCCAGCGCGGCGATGAACCCGCCCGAGGGGGCGATCAGCGCCGGCGACGCGGTGGGCCCGATGCTCGAGGCGACCCGACGGATCGCCGCGGACCACCGCGAACTGCGGGTCGGCCAGGTCGGACCGGGGTCGATCGACTCCGAGGTGGGCCGACAGCTGGAGGCCGACTTCCGGCGCGCCGAGCTGGTCAGTCTGCCGGTCACCGTGGCCATCCTGCTGTTCGCCTTCGGTGCCGTGGTGGCGGCTGGGGTTCCGGTGCTGCTCGGCGTCGGTGCGGTGGTGGTCGCCCTCGGGCTGACCGCCCTGGCCTCGCGCACGCTGATCCCGGTCGACCCGAACACCCAGCCGATGGTGCTGCTGATCGGGCTGGCCGTCGGGGTGGACTACGCCCTGTTCGTGCTGCGCCGGGCCCGTGAGGAGCGTGCCCACGGTGCCTCGGTCGCCGAGTCGGTGCGGATCGCCACCGCGACCGCCGGGCGTGCCGTCCTGATCAGCGGGATCACCGTGGTGGTCGCCCTGTCCGGCATGTTGGTGGCCGGGGGCCTGTTCACCTCCCTCGCCGTCGGCACCCTGCTGGTGGTTGCGGTGGCGGTCCTCGCCTCGGCGACCGTGCTGCCGGCCCTGCTCGCCCTGCTCGGCGACCGGGTGGAGGCGCTGCGGCTCCCGTTCACCCGCCGTCGCACCGCACGGGCCGACGTCGGTGGCGGCCTCTGGGGCCGGCTCGCGACCACGGTCGTGGCTCGCCCCCTGCTGTGGACGACGGCCGCGGCTGCGCTGCTGATCGCGCTCGCACTGCCGGCTCTGGGTATGCGCACCGCGCTGCCCGGCGCGGAGAGCCTGCCGACCAGCTTCCAGAGCGTGGACGCCTACCACAGGCTGTCCACGGCCTTCCCGCAGGACGGGACCACGGTGGACGTCGTCGTGAAGGCTCCCGCAGACGCCGCTGAGCGGGTGGAAACGGCTCTGGCCCAGGGGTTCCAGGCCGCCACGCGGACTGGACAGGTGGCCGGCACCGAACCGGTGATCACGACGTCCACCGATGCCGAGGTGCACGTGCTGGCCCTGGCCGTGCCGTTGGAGGTCAGTGATCCGGCGATGGGCGCGGTGGTGGCCCGGCTGCGCGCGGACGTCGTGCCGGTGGTCTCCGCCGCGCTGGCCGGCACCGGTGCCCAGGTGCACGTCGGTGGGGCGGCGGACGCCTCCGACCTGTCCACCTGGATGACCGACCGGTTGCCCTGGGTGGTCGGTTTCGTTCTGACCCTGACCCTGATCGTGATGCTGGTGTCGTTCGGTTCGCTCTGGCTCGCCGGAGCGACGGTCGTGCTGAACCTGCTTTCGGTGGGCGCCGCCTACGGAGCGATGACCCTCGTGTTCCAGCGGGACTGGGCCGAGGGCCTGCTCGACTTCACCTCGATCGGCTCGGTGGCCTCCTGGGTACCGCTGATCATGTTCGTGACCCTGTTCGGCCTGTCCATGGACTACCACGTCTTCGTGGTCAGCCGAGTCCGGGAGGCGTCCACCGCCGGCGCCTCGCCACGTGAGGCGGTGCGCCTCGGAGTGATCCGGTCGGCCGGAGTGGTGACCAGCGCGGCGGTGGTGATGGTGGCGGTGTTCTCGATCTTCGCCACCCTGTCGACGCTGGAGATGAAGCAGCTCGGGGTGGGGCTGGCGACGGCGATCCTGCTCGATGCGACGGTGGTCCGCGGGGTGCTGCTGCCCGCCGTCCTGGCCCTGCTCGGACGACGCGCTCACACCGGGCCGCGCTGGATCCCGGTCCTGCACCGCTGAACCACCGGGCGCACGGGGGCGGGCTCACCCTGCGATCGTGGCGTCCAGCCACGATCGCAGGGCGGGCACGTCCATCCCCGCCGGTTCCAGCAGGTCCTTCAGCGCGCTGCTGGGCGCAGTGTCAGCCGGTGCTCCGAGCCGGTCCAGCAACAGCGGCACGGTGACCTCGGGGAAGGCGTCGGTGACCTGCCGCACGGTCATCCATCCCTTGACGTCGGCCGTGCTGGCGGGCAGGGACGTCGTGTCCTTGCTCGCCTCGGGCATCGCGGAGCCGCTCGAGCCCCCGGTCCCCGCTGCCGACGCCGACGCGGTGCGGCCCGTCGTCGTCCACCAACCCTGAGCCATCGCCGCTCCGATCACGAGCGCCGGGAACAGGATCAATGCGGCGACGTAGACCAGGACCGGCAGTCGCCGGGTGCTCAACCGGGTACGGGTCGGCACCGGATCGCGGTGCGGGGGGAGGCGGAGCTTGGAGGCGGTCATGGCCGGCTCCCGCGGCGCACAGGCAGCGGCAGGGCGAGCGTGATGCCCAGAGCGGGCACGCTCGGGCAGGCGGCGACGCACTCGAGGCAGCCCAGGCAGGAGGTGTCGGTCACCCGGCTGCGGGTGTTCACGGGGATGCCGACCGGGCAGGCCTGGTTGCACAGATCACAGCCCAGGCAGGCCGAGGCCTCCCGCTGGATCGCGATCGGGCTGGCCCTGCCGATCAGCGCCTGCGCAGCCCCCAGCGGGCAGGCGTACCGGCAGAAGGGTCGCTGCACGACCAGGGAGAGGAGCAGGACGGCGAGCATCACCACGAAGGCCAGGCTGATCTCGAACTCGACCACGGAGAGCAGGGCGATCCAGGGGTCGGCCACCCGGAACACCATGGTTCCGGTGATCGCCGCGCCGACGATGGACCAGACCAGCACCACCCACTTCCCCCAGCGGAGCATCCGGTCCACTCGCGCCCAGCGCACCGCGGCGGTGCTCCTGCCGAAGCGCCGCCGACGACGGCGCAGTGCGGGCACCCTGTCGACGGCGCCGGAGGCCGCCCGGTGCAGGGCCCCCTGCAGCGCACCGAGGGTGCAGATCCAGCCGCAGAAGAACCCGCGGCCGACCAGGGCCAGCAGCACCAACGCGGCCGCGAGCACGAGGTTGGCGGTGTGTACGTGCGGGACGGTGCGCCCCGTGCTGATCCAGGTCCACAGGGTCTCGAACCCTCCGAAGGGACAGAGCCCCTCGGCGGAGGGACCGCCCTCGGTCAGGTGGCCCGCCACCTGCCAGACGATCAGCCCCGCAACACCACCCTGGACGCCGTGGCGCAGCCACCGCACCCGCCGGCCCCAGGAGCGCGGCCGTGCCGGCACCATCTCACCGTGCCGGGCTGTGTCCGCCTCCGCCGCACGGCCGGGTTCCGTCGTCCCTGTCGCCATACCGGCCGCTCCCTCGCCTCGTCGTCACTGCACGACGAGGCTGCCCACCGCGCGGGCAGAGCGTGTGAAGGGCGTGTGGAGAAGGTGTGGAGACTGGCCGGCCCTAGAGCGGGCCGACGCGCCGGCCGGTGAGCTGGTCGACGGTGAGGCAGAGCACGATGTCCCGGTCACCGTTCGCCCACGGCCCCACCCGGGACAGCGCTGCGACGATCCGCTTCTCGTCCCGCTCCCGCACCACCTGTCCGGCGGCGATCACCGACCAGCCCGACCGTCCGACCGGGAAGGCGCTGTCCACCTCGTACACCGCGTCCACGGTCGCCTCACCCTCGGTGGCGCCGACCAGGAAGGCATCGGGCGAGGTACGGAACAGCACGTCCTGACCGACCACGGCGTGGTTCAGCACGATGATCTTCGGCTTGCCGTCGGCCACGACCGCGAGCCGGCCGAACTGGGTCGAGGCCAGCAGGCGGGCGCAGGACGCCGCGTCGAGCGACTCGATCTGCTCCTCGGGTTCGAACACGGTTCCTCCGGTCATCGGCCCCGCACTCGACATCTAGCGGCTGTGGCCTACCCTGCCGCGCTGTGGGCCCCAGAACAACTGGAGCACGCCCATGGCTCAAGACTCATCCCTGCCTGACGACAGTCGAGCGTGGCAGTCGTCGACCCGCAGGGATCGTCCGGAGCACGACCCGGGCTGCTGGCGCCTGTCGACCTGCTCATCTGCCGACTCCGGACGAGTGCTCGCCTGGCCGTCCTGGTCACCCTCCTGCTCCTGCCTGCGGGGCTGGCCAACACCGCCTTCGCCGCGGCCATCACCGGCCAAGTGACCTTCGCCGAGCACGAGCGGGCGGGAGCCGTCGTCCTGCGATCTGCCCTGACCTCGCTCAGCGCAACTGTCGCGGGCCAGGATCCGGCGCTCGCCGGCGCTGGAGACCGCCGTCGCCACCCACCCGCAGCTGTCACTCGACGACCAGTGGCGGCAGGTGGAGGACACCGGTGCGGCGCTCTCCTCCGCCACCGGGCCGGACGCCGCGCCGCGTGCTGCGCTGGCCACCGCGCTGGTCGCCCTGATCACCCAGGTGGGCAACACCTCGAACCTGATTCTCGACCCCGACCTGGACTCGTTCTATGTGATGGACGCCCTGGTCGTCCAGGTTCCGAAGGTGCTGCTGGCCGCCGCTGAGGCTGCGGCCCCGAACACCGGCTCCGCCCGCACCACGCGCGTCGCCGCCCAGGCGGTGCATGCCGGGACCATCGCCGGGGCAGCGGACAGCATTCAGGCCGACACCACGACGGCCACGGCCAACACCTCCTTCCCCCGGCTGGGCGAGCGGTTGACCGGACTCGCCGCAGTGACCCTGGCCGGCAAGGCGCTCGCCGGGCACCTGAGCGGAACGCTCGAGGCCCCGTCGGCCGCCGATCCGCAGGAACTGGCCACAGCCTCCGCCGCGGCGATCGGCCCCGCGGTGCAGACCCTCGACGAACTCCTGGCCGCCCGGGCGTCGCGGCTGTCCTCGACGCGCACCACGACGCTCGCCGTGACCCTGGCGGCCCTGGCACTGGCGTGCTGGGTCGCCGCCGCGGTCTGGTGGCGCACCCGGACCGACGTCGGCCAGGTACTCACCGCAGTCACCGCGATCTCAGAACACGATCTGGATCCTCACCCGATGCCACGGGGCAAGGACGAGTTCGGCGACATCGGACGGGCCCTCGATCTGGCGCGCGGGCAGTTGGCCGACGCCCGGATCTCCCTGGACCGATCTCAGGCGGACCGCGAGCAGCGGCTGAAGGCGGCGTTCGTGCAGCAGCGGGTGGCCGAGAAGCAGGCCCGTGGACGCGCCCCGTCCGTGATCGACGAATCTGCCACCGTGGTGGTCGGGGAGCTGTCCGACGTCGTGGTCCAGATCGACGCCGTGCGCACCGCGGCGTCGACGATCGACGACCGGGTCGGCTCCGCGGACGCCGCCGCTCGCGGCGTCGTCGAACAGGCCGGCCAGGCCGACCGCTCGGTCAAAGCCTTGGTGGTCAGCCTGGGGCAGGTGGCCGACGGCGCACAGCTGATCGCCGGCATCGCCGACCAGACCCGGCTGCTGGCGCTCAATGCCACGATCGAGGCAGCTCGCGCCGGCGAGGCCGGTCGAGGCTTCACCGTCGTGGCCCAGGAGGTGAAGAACCTGGCGGACACCACGGCCGTCTCCACCGAGGAGATCACCGGAACGATCGTCACGCTGCGCCAGGAGGCCGAGGCGGTGGCGACGGCGATCACCCTGATGAACCGGGGCATCATCGGGGTGGACGAGGCGACCGCGGTGCTCCGCGACGTGGCCACCGAGCAGCGCGCGCTCGTCCAGCGGCTCGAGGCCTGCGTGGGGGAGTCGATCGGCCGCGTGCGGTCCATGTCCTCCCTGACCGACAAGCTCGAGCGGCGCCAGTTCGAGCGCGTGCCCGCGATCGGGCAACTCCAACTGCTCCTCGACGACCGGGCCGTGCCCGCCGTCACGATCGACATCAGCGAGGGCGGCCTCCACTGCACCGTTGCCGCCTTGGGCTCCCCGGCCGAAGGCGACGTCCTCGAGATCGAGCTCGCCCTGCCCGACGGCAACGTCGCGCTCGCCGCGCGCGTCGTGCGCCGGACCGACCACGTGCTCGGCCTGGAGTTCCTCTCTCCCGACGCGCAGACCGCGCGACGGCTCTCGGACTACGTGCGCACCAAGGCCGCGGGGTAGGCAAGGGTAGGCATCCACTGCCGCCACACCTGCTCCAGCCGGCCGTCGGCGATCACTGCGGCCAGAGCGGCATCGAGTTCGGCGAGCAGTTCGGGGCGGTCCTTGGCCACCCCGATCCCCCACCGGTTGCCGGTGGCCACGGTGAACGCCGTCTCGTACTCCGGGTGATCACCGAACGGCACCAGAGCGACGTCGTCGTCGACCACGGCGTCCACCTGCCCCGCCGACGGCGCGGCCAGCATCTCGCCGAACACGTCGTCGCTCGCCCCGCCGAACGGCACGGTCACCGCGCCCGTGAAGGTCTGCGCCAGCGCCATGTTCGTACTGCCGGCGATCGCCCCGACCCGCAGGCCGGCCAGGTCCTCGGGGCGAGTGATCCCGCTGCCCCGGCGCAGGATGCCCGGCTGCGGCAGCAGGTGGGCCGGCTCGAGGCGGGCCTGCCGCCGACCGGCGAGGTCGCAGTCGCCTCACTCCGACCATTGCGCAAGCGCCGCCTGAAGGAGCTGTTCCGGGCCGTGGCAGAAGTACAGGAGGAGGTCAGAGTGTCACTGACCGATACCCGGGGGTTGTTCTGACCCGGAATCCTGCTCGCCCGCACCCGTCGGGCATCGGGGCCGACTACCGTGTCGGACGGGCCGGAGAACGCCTCTCGGTCCTGCGTGTGCAAGTCCTGTCCGGGGGTCGTGGTGGCGAACTGGTTCGTGCATGTCGAAGGGTCCACGTCAGGGCCGCATCCGGCCGAGCACGTGCGGCATTGGGTGACGAGTCGTCAGCTGGCGCCGTCCGCCCTGTTCTGGCCCGATGGCGCCACCAACTGGCTGGCCCTCGCCCAGGCCTGGCCCGTGCTCGAATCCTCGGCGCCAGCCGCGGGTCCCGCCCAGTCCGGCCCGACCCAGGCTGGCCCCACCCAGGGCGCACCGGCACAGGCCGCATCTCCCCAAGCGCTACCGCCAAGCACACCGGCCCAAGCGCACCCGCAGGCCGGGCCACCGCAGGCAGGGTCACCGCAGGCCGGGTTCCAGTTCGCCGCTCCCCAGGGCGCGCCCTACCCGGGCTACTACGGCCCCGGCCAACAGCCCATGCCCTACCCGGCCGGATACCCGGGCGGCGCGACCATGCCGCACGCCTCGCGCAGCGCCGTCCAGGGATTCACCGATCGCCTGGCCGACTTCGCCGGGGTCGAGCGGATCAGCGGATTCCGGGTCCGTGAACTGCTCTCCCTGGCCACTCAGCGACACAGCCGGGAGGAGATCGAGATGAACTTCGCCACCGGTCTGCCCGGCTTCACCCCACCGCTGGATCAGGTCGAATCGGACTGGCCCAAGCCCTGGATGTTCGTGCGGCTCTACGCCTCGGCCTCGCTGCTGTTCCTCGGTTTCGTCGCCCTGGTGAAGATCTTCGAGAACCCCAACCTGTTGCCCGGCATGATCGTCGTCGGCAGCTTCGTCGTCCCGCTCGCGGTGCTGGTCTTCTTCTTCGAAACGAACACCCCCCACAACGTCTCCCTCTACGTCGTGGCCCGAGCCTTCCTCATCGGAGGCCTGATCTCGCTGGCACTGACGCTGATCCTGGTGCAGTTCGGCAGTTCGGAGAACCCTTGGGTCGGCCCGCTGATGACCGGCCTTCTGGAGGAGACCGGCAAGATCCTGGCCGTCTTCGTGATCATGCTGCAGCTCCCCGGGCTGCGGTATCCGTGGATCTTGAACGGCATGCTGTTCGGCGCCGCCGTCGGGGCCGGCTTCGCCGCCTTCGAATCTGCCGGCTACGCCTTGGTGTCCCTGATCGGCAGCGGACAGATCGACGTGGACGCCGCCATCACCCTGATCTTCCTGCGGGGGGCGCTGGCCCCCTTCGGCCATGTGGTGTGGACCGCGCTCGCGGCGGGTGCCCTCTGGCGGGTCAAGCGCGACCGGAAGCTGACCCCGGCCATGCTGGTCGATCTGCGTGTGCTGCGGATCCTCGGCCTGGTGATCGCCCTGCACGCGATCTGGGACTACGGCTTCACCCTGCCGTTCCTGCTCAAGTACGTGGCGTTGGGTGTGCTGGCATGGCTGCTCGTGCTCGGCATGATCACCTCAGGGTTGAAGCAGATCAAGGCGACCCAGGCCACGGCCGCCGTCGGTGGGCCCTCCCTGCCACAGGCGACCGCTTTGCAGCCCACGGTCCCACCGGTCGGGAGCCGCTGAGACACGGCCATCGCAAGAACGGCCCGTTCTGCCGATGTTCTCGTGACGCCCGGCGACCGGTGTGTGACCTCCGCAGTGCGATTGCATAGGTTGTGGGTGGGAAGTACACCGAGCCCGGCGCCCGCGCCGCGGTACGAGGGAGTCCACCTATGAGTCGCACCTGCCGGATCGAGCTGGACGGCACGTCGTACGAGCTGCCCGTGATCGAGGGTACCGAGAACGAGCTGGCGATCGACATCAGCAAGCTGCGGGACACCACCGGCTACATCACCCTGGACGACGGCTACGGCAACACCGGCTCCTGCAAGTCCGAGGTCACCTACATCGACGGCGACCAGGGCATCCTGCGCTACCGCGGGATCCCCATCGAGCAGCTGGCCGAGAACAGCTCGTTCGTCGAGGCCGCCTGGCTGGTGATCTTCGGCAGGTTGCAGACACCCGCCGACCGCGACCGGTTCAGCGACCTGCTCACCGAGAACTCCGCGATGCCGCTGAGCATGCGCAAGCACTTCGATGCGTTCCCGCCGAACGCCCACCCGATGGCCATTCTCTCGGCGATGATCAACGCGCTCAGCGTGCACGAGCCACAGGCAGAGACCGACGACGACGCGGCACTGGAGATGGTCGCCGCCCGGCTGATGTCGAGGGTGCGCACGATCGCCGCGGCGAGCTACAAGTCCTCGATCGACCAGGCGATCATGCATCCGCGCTACGACCTGAAGTACGTGGACAACTTCCTTCACATGATGTTCTCCCAGCCCTACCACGAGTACAGCCCCTCGCCCGAGATCTCCCGGGCGCTCAACCTGTTCCTGCTGCTGCACGCCGACCATGAGCAGAACTGCTCCACCAGCACGGTGCGCATGGTCGCCTCCAGCAAGGCGAACATGTATGCCAGCTGCGCCGCCGGCGTGTGCGCCCTCTGGGGCCCTCTGCACGGCGGAGCGAACGTGGCCGTGGTCGAGATGCTTCAAGAGATCAAGGAGCGCGGGATCCCGGTCACCGAGTATGTCAAGAAGGTGAAGAACAAGGAGGACGGCGTCAAGTTGATGGGCTTCGGCCACCGGGTCTACAAGAACTTCGATCCGCGCTCGAAGATCCTGCGCGATGCCTCCGAGAAGGTGCTCGAACAGGCCAGCGCGTCAGACCCGCTCCTGGACATCGCCACCGAGCTGGCCGACGCGGCGTTGAATGACGACTACTTCATCGAGCGCAAGCTCTACCCGAACGTGGACTTCTACTCCGGCATGATCCTGCGTGGCGATCGGCATCCCGACGAATATGTTCACCGTGATGTTCGCGATCGGGCGGATGCCGGGCTGGATCGCCAACTGGAAGGAGATCCACGACGACCCCACGTCGCGGATCTACCGCCCCCGCCAGATCTACGTCGGCGACACGGTCCACGACTATGTGCCACGCACGGAGCGCTGACCCCGTCCCCGAAGCCCTTCGTTCACGATGAGTGACGCCGAGCAGGAGGTCGGCAGCTCAGCCAGCCGGATGGCCGAAGCAGCGATCGGTATCCCGGGGGTCGTCGCCGTCTCGCTCGGCGGGTCGCACGCCACCGGCCTGGCCGACGCGGCGTCCGACATCGATCTGCACGTCTACTGGCGCGGAGAGCTGCCACCCGGACCGCAGCGCGCCGCCGTTCTGGCCGCGATCCCCGACCCGGGCACCACGATTCGCGAGGAGACAGCGTGGGGGCCCGAGGACCATCTGGTCGTCGACGGCCGGCCGGCGGAACTGGTCTACGTCGACCTGGACGACGTCATCCGGCAGATCGAGCGCGCCAGGACCGTGGGCCTCGATGACGAGGGCTTCGCGACCGCCGTCCTGCACTCGGTGGCCTCGGGGATCGTACTCGAGGACGGGGGAGGGGAACTGGCCGCCGCCCGCGCCACCCTGGCCGACTACCCCGAGGCGACCCACCGCCGGCTGGTCCAGACGCTGCCTCATCTGCTCCGCAGCTACCTCGCCCAGTTGACGAAGGCCCAGGGCCGAGGGGATCGGCTGTTCGTCCAGCACCGGCGATACAGCCTGCAGCTGGTGTACTTCAACCTGCTCTTCGCCCTGAACCGTCGCTACCACCCTGGTGAGAAGCGCCTGGCGGTCCACGGCGAACGCTGCCCCGTCCGCCCTATGCGCCAGGCCGAACGATGGGCCGAGGTGACGGCTCTGAGCGCGGACGACGTCCGCCTGGTGGTTCTGCTCGGTGAGCTGACCGAGGATCTGATCGCCCTCACGCAAGGCCCGCATCAGGGTCGTTACGCCGGACTCTGATTCGCAGGACTGTCACCGGCCTGCGCTTCGAGACCACCTGGAGCCCCGGCGCGGCTGGGATGCGATGCTGGGCCCCATGACTGAGGCGTCTCGGATACAGGTCGGGTACAAGGCGTCGGCGGAACAGTTCGCCCCGGAGCGTCTGGCCCGGTACGCCGTGCTGGCCGAGCAACTCGGCCTGGACAGCGTGACCATCTCCGACCACTTCCAGCCCTGGCGGCTCGCGGGTGGCCACGCGCCGAACTCGCTGGTCTGGCTGGCGAACGTGGCGGCCCGCACCGAGCGGGTGATGCTCGGCACCTCGGTGATGACACCGACGTTCCGCTACAACCCGGCGGTGATCGCCCAGTCGTTCGCCACCCTGGCCTGCCTCGCCCCCGGCCGGATGATGCTCGGGGTCGGCACGGGTGAGGCGCTCAACGAGGTGGCCGTCGGCGCGGTCGGCGAGGAGTGGCCGGAGTTCAAGGAGCGCTTCGCCCGGCTGCGCGAGGCCGTCGCCCTGATGCGCCGGCTCTGGACGGGCGAGCGGGTCACCTTCGAGGGCGAGTACTACCACACCCAGGACGCCGCCATCTACGACCGCCCGGACGTCGCGGTGCCGGTCTACATCGCCGCCGGCGGGCCGGTGGTTGCCCGGTACGCGGGCCGGGCCGGGGACGGATTCATCTGTACCTCGGGCAAGGGCAGGGAGCTGTATGCCGAGAAGCTGATCCCGGCAGTGGCCGAGGGCCTGGCCCAGGCCGGACGAAGCACCGGGAGCATCGATCGCATGATCGAGATCAAGATCTCCTGGGACCCCGACCCTGAGCTGGCGCTGGAGAACACCCGCTTCTGGGCTCCACTGTCCCTCTCCGCCGAGCAGAAGCACTCCCTGCACAGCCCCGCCGAGATGGAACAGGCAGCCGATGCCCTGCCGATCGAGCAGGTGGCGCAGCGCTGGGTCGTCGCCTCCGACCCCGAGCAGGCGGTCGCCGCGATCAAGGAGTACACGGATCTCGGCTTCGACCACCTGGTGGTGCACGGCCCCGGCCACGACCAGGAGAGGTTCCTGCACAGCTTCACCGAGCAGGTGCTCCCCGGTCTGCGTGAACTCGTGCCCGGCGGCGTCCTGTGACTGCTGAACCTTCCCCCCGAGCGCGAGCGCTGGAGGTCGCGCTCGAGGCCTTCATGCGGGACCGGGTGTTCCCGGCCGAGCACGCGTACCAGCGGTACCGGGAGGTGCATGGCCCCGCCGACCACAGCGTGCCCCCGGTCATGCGCGAGCTGGCCGCCGAGGCGCGCTCGCTCGGACTGTGGAACCTGTTCCTGCCGAACGAGTCCGGGCTGACCCAGCTGGAGTACGCACGCCTCGCAGAGCTCACCGGCTGGAGCATGGAAATCGCCCCGGAGGCGCTCAACTGCGCGGCACCCGATACCGGGAACATGGAGCTGCTGCACCTGCTGGGCACACCCGAGCAGCAGGACCGCTGGCTGAGACCGTTGCTGGACGGCGAGATCCGGTCCGCGTTCGCCATGACCGAGCCCGCGGTGGCGAGCAGCGACGCCACCAACATCCAGACCCGGATCGAGCGCGACGGCGACGACTACGTGATCACCGGTCGGAAGTGGTGGGCGACCGGCGCCGCCGACCCGCGGTGCGCCGTCCTGGTGGTGATGGGCAAGACCGACCCGACGGCTGCCGTGCACCGGCAGCAGACCATGGTGCTGGTCCCGATGGACGCCCCGGGGATCACCCTGGTGCGGTCCACACCGGTGCTGGGCCACCACGATCAGCACGGGCACTGCGAGCTCACCTTCGACCAGGTGCGAGTGCCGGTGACCAGCGTGCTCGGCGAGGAGGGCGGCGGGTTCTCCGCGGCGCAGGCACGGCTCGGACCGGGCCGGATCCACCACTGCATGCGGGCTCTCGGGGCCGCCGAACGGGCGCTGGCGCTGATGGTCTCCCGAGCGTCCACCCGGGTGGCCTTCGGGCAGAGGCTCGCCGAGCAGAGCAGCGTGCAGGAACGGATCGCGCAGTCACGGATCGACATCGAGGCCGCCCGGGCCATCTGTCACCAGGCCGCCCATGTGATCGACACCGAGGGCAACAAGGCGGCCCGGCACCTGATCGCGATGGCGAAGGTGCTGGTGCCGCGGACGGCGTGCGAGGTGATCGACCGGGCCATCCAGGTGCACGGTGGCGCCGGGATCAGCGCGGACACGCCTCTTGCCGCGATGTACGCCTGGCACCGCGCGATGCGGATCTTCGACGGGCCCGACGAGGTGCATCTGCGTTCCATCGGGAGGCACGAACTGCGCACGCCGCCACGCTTCGACACCGGGGGCTCGCATGCCTGACACCGTGCTGGTGGAGCGGGACGACACGGTCGGCCGGATCACCCTGAACGCCCCCGAGCGGTTGAACGCGGTCGATGCGGCGATGCTGAACGCGTTGGCCGATGCGGTGATCGACCTCGGGGCCGCCCCGGACGTCCGGGTGATCACCCTGACCGGAGCCGGCCGGGGGTTCTGTTCCGGAGCCAACCTCTCCGCCCTGTCCGACGGTGCCGCGGACTCCAGCACCCTGGCCGGGATCGGCCGCAGCATCCGGGCCCTGACGAGCTCACCGGTTCCCGTGGTGGCGCTGGTGAACGGAGTGGCGGCGGGGGTCGGCTGCTCGCTGGCCCTGGCCAGTGACTACGTGCTGGCCGCCGAGTCGGCCTCCTTCATGCTCGCCTTCACCAAGATCGGCCTGATGCCGGACGGCGCGGCGACCGCGCTGGTGGCCGCCTCCATCGGCCGCGCCCGTGCGTTGCGGATGGCCCTGACCGCCGAGAAGGTACCGGCCCGAACCGCCTACGACTGGGGCATGATCGCCGAGGTGTGCGCGGACGACGAGTTCGCCGATCGCGGGGCCGAAGTGGTAGGTGCACTCGGAACCGGTGCCACCCGGGCGCTTGCGGCGACCACCCAGGCCATCAACGCTGCCTCGCTGGCCGACCTGGACGGCGCGCTCGCCCGCGAGGAGAGCGGTCAGGTGCGCCTGCTCAGCACGGAGGACTTCCGCGAAGGGGCCGCCGCCTTCACGGACCGCCGGACAGCCCGCTTCCTCGGCCGCTAGCGACGGCGCCGGCCGGGTCGGTCCGGGTCAGCTCACCCGGACCAACAGTGCCTGGGGGCGCACGGTGCAGACCAGGTGCCGATGGGCGCCGATCGCGTCGCCGTCCAACTCGGTCTCGACCGGTCGGGAGGTGCGGATCTCCACCCGCTCCGAGGTGACCCTGCGCAGACGCGGGTGTCCGCGGTGGTGCCGGGTGGCCACGTCCATCACGACCGCGCTCCAGCCCAGAATGCCCTTGGGCGCCACGAGAACGGTGTCCAACAGGCCGTCGTCGAGGCGGGCGTCGGGCATGAGCTCGACGCCACCGGTGAGCGTTCCACAGTTGCCGACCACCACGGTTCGGGCGTGCTGGGTGACCTCGCGGCGACCGCCGGCCGCCAGCTGCAGTCCGAAGCCCCGGGCGAACAGCGCGCGGACGCCGGAGAGCAGGTACGCGGGCCAGCCCACTGCGTTCTTGATCGTCTCGTTGGCGTTCGCCATCGTGTCGGCGTCCAGGCCCATGCCGGCCATCACCAGGAAGACCAGCTCCTCGCCCCCGTCACAGACCAGGGTGGCGACGTCCACCTGACGCGGTGACCCGGTCAACGCGACGTCCAGGGCGGCGGCGAGGTCGTCGACCGGCAGCTCGAGATTGCGGGCCAGCAGATTGCCGGTGCCACCAGGCAGCAGCCCGAGGGGTACGTCACCGTCCACCAGTGCGGTCGCCACCGCACGCACCGTGCCGTCACCCCCCAGGGCACAGACCAGCGTGGCGCCCTCGTCGACGGCCTGCCTCGCCTGCCCGGTACCGGTGTCGTTCGCAGTGGTCTCGTACCAGGCGGGCGAGGGCCAGCCGTGGCGGGCACAGGCCTCGGCCACCACGCTTTCCACGTCGCTGAGGTCGTCGAACTTGGTCGGGTTGACCACGATCGCCAGGTGACCGACAGGGGAGGATCCGGGCTCTGGCGCAGGGGTTGTCACCAGCGCATCATGCCTGGTGGATCGCAGATCGGCAGCTCATGGCCGGCAGGGGGCGGCACAGCGACGGTGTTCGAGGTGCGAGCGCGTCCGACCCGTGCGCACTATGGGACACGGGCACATCCGACGGCGGCAGACAGGGACGGAGAACGACGTGCTGACCTTCCTCCTCACTCTTCTGATCGTGGGGGCGATTGCGGGGTACCTGGCCCGCCTGATCGTTCCGGGTCGCGATGCGATGGGGATCGGAGCGACGATCCTGCTCGGTGTCGTGGGCTCCTTCGTCGGCGGCCTCCTCGGGTTCCTGCTCTTCGGCAAGGACCTCGCTGAGGGAGCGCTGCAGCCGTCCGGCCTGATCGGCTCCGTCGTCGGCTCGGTGCTGGCTCTGTTCGCCTATCGCGCCAGGAACCGCCGAAGGCTTCCCCGACGGTAGGCCCCACGGCTGCAACCCCGAGGAGGAAGCGAACGATGGTGCAGTCGTTGCGGGTACAGCAGGTTGGGGTGACTCTCGCCGAGGTGTTCTGCGTGGTGGGCACCTTGGTCGGGGTAGGCGTCCTGGGAACCCGGGTCCAGGAGTCCTCGGGTGGTGCGCTGGCCGCCGACGCCACCTTGCTGGCACCTGCAGGACCTGCCTTCTCGATCTGGTCGGTGATCTACGTCGGCCTGGCCGCTTACACCGTCTGGCAGTGGATCCCCGGCCCTGACCGTAGCGACCGGGCCCGCGGGACCCGCGCCCTCGCCTCCGCGTCCATGATGTTGAACGCGCTCTGGCTGCTGGTCACCCAACAGAACTGGCTCTGGGTCAGTGTGGCGGTCATCGTCGCTCTGCTGGCGGTGCTGGTACTCCTCGCCACCGCGGTGTCTCGGCTCGCCCGGCCCACCCTGGTCGAAAGCCTTGTCGTCGACACCACCTTCGGCCTGTACCTGGGCTGGGTCGCCGTCGCCACCTGTGCCAACGTCACCGCCACCCTGGTCGCCGAGGGGGTACGGCCCGCGCGGACAGTGGGTGCCGTTGTTGCTGTCGCGGTGCTCTTGGTGGTTGCCGTCGTGGGAGTCGTTGTGGCACAGGCATTCTCCCAGTGGGCGGTCGCAGCCGCCATGATCTGGGGCTTGGTGTGGATCGCGGTCGGCCGGCTCAGCGACGCACCGAAGTCGATGGCCACCGCCACCGCCGCCCTCGCCGTCGCGGTCGCGGTCGCACTGGCCCACGCCGCCAGTTCGCGTCGCGGGAGGGTCCGGTCTCCGGTCGCCGTCAGCTGAGCAGATGCTCTGGAGAGGACCTCCGGCTCAGTCCAGGCAGTCACTGTCGGCGCAGGATGTGACTGACGACCGAGGTGATGGACCATGGGACGCTCCCGGAGATGGCGTGATCTGACAGGTGGCCAGCAGGTGGCGATCGCTGCCCTGAGCGCGGTGGAAGTGGTGCTCACCGCGACGGCAGCGCGCGATCTGGCCCACCGGCCGAGCAGGTTGGTACGCGGACGCCGGGCGTTGTGGTGGCCTCTGCTGTTCGTTCAGCCCGTGGGGCCGGTGCTCTACCTGACGCTCGGACGGCTCCCCGTCGCTGCCGCGGGCACCTCGGCGTCGTCAGGCGTGCCGCATCCGCGCACCGCTGTCTCGACCTCGGCCGCCACGCAGCAGACCTCGTAACCCGGCGGCAGGCAGCGGACTACCCGTCCGGGGCGTCGTCGGGGCTCGTCTCCGCCTGGTCGGGGCCCGGGAGGTCGAGGTGGAGCTGGGTGCTGCGCAGGTACTGACCCAGGGCGCGGGCCTGGTGCTCGGCGAGGGGAACCAGGTTGCGTCGCGGGGTACGGGTGCGATCCACCCACGCGGGTGGGGTCATCCAGGGCACGCCGTCGATCATCTGGATGGTCCAGATGCCGGCATGGACCCCGGCGTGGTGACGGGCGCAGAGCAGCGCGAGGAGGTCATATCGGTGCTGCCGCCGTTGCGCCACCAGATCACGTGATGCGTTTCGCAGCGAGCGGGCGGCATCCCGCAACCGGGTGCGATACAGCCGCGATCACGGGCGAGCAGGGCACACATCTGGGCGGGCGAGGCGAAGCGACGGCTCCGGCCGTAGTTGAGGATCGCGCCGCGCTCGTCGAGCGTGATTCCGGTCAGGACGGCGTTGCACAGGAACAGGGCCAGGGTGGCGGCCTCGATGGGGCCGGCGCCGAGCTCGATCGCCAGACCTGCCGCGACCGGTTCGCCCGGCGCTGACCGGCGTGGTGTCGGGTCCACTCCGGGGAGGGGCTGGCTGCTGACCTGACCGGGTCACCGACCGGTCCCGGCCGGTAGACCAGACCCTCCGGCTCGATGAGCTCGTCGCGGTAGAAGGAGGCACCCGGCCCACCTGGCTCCGGACGTATCGCGTGGCCGGACCCGGCCGAGGGAGGCTGCATCCGGGCCCCGTCGGCGTCCAGGGGTGCGGGTTGCGCGGCGAGAGCGTCGGCGAGTTGCCCGGGAGTGGCCACGATCAACACCTGGGTACCTGAGGCGGTCGGGGAGCTTCCGTGCAGGAAGTCGCGGCAGAGCTGATCCAAGGCGTCGGCGCGGCGTTGACCCAGGCTCCGCTCGTCCCGGAGCGGCAGCGTCTCCTGTACCCCGGCTTCCTTCTCTCCGGTGGCTTCGACAACTGCGCCAGAGGTGGTGTGGGCGTGCGGGTCGACCCGCTGGGTCTTCATGATTGCTTCCAGGGTGGTCCAGAACCGGGCCCCGGCGACCGGATCCAGAGCGAAGGACCCGATCAGCATCCCGGCGGAATCCTGCCCCCAGGACACGTACCGCCGCTCGTAGGCCTTCGGGTCGTAGGTGTCCTCGGCGTCGGGAGTCAGGACCGCGATGAGTTGCCCGGCGATCTGCCGCAAGGTCGGCGGCGAGACCAGTTTCGCGTGCTCGGTGAGGAAGGCGTCCACCCGGGCGGCGCAGGACACGCCGTGCGGGTCGATCTCGGTCAGCACCTGGCTGGGGATCCTGCCCAGACAGCCGACGGCGACGTCTACGTGTTCGACCGACACCTCTCCTGCGGCCAGGGCGGCGCCCATCCGGGGCAGACCCTGCCCGGCCGGGTCGGCGTCGTGAGCCTGGGCGGGCGTGATCCCGGCCCCGCCGAGGTCCAGGGCGTGGGCGGCCCGGACATCTTTTCCGGCCCGGGCTGGGGCGAGGTTGCCGACGTGGATCAGGAACGTCACCCCGTTCTTGCCCGTCGCGGCCCCTGGCACCGCATCCAGGCGGTCGTCCAGCGCGGCCAACAGGTGCAGGTAGCCGGCATCGACCTGGGCCCGCACGCCCACCGCAGCGGCCACAGCGTCACGCACTTCCCCCGCGGTCAACACACTGGTCGGGGCGGCCTGGACCAGCGCCGCGCCCTGAGCAATCAGAGCCAGCCCCGCCACCGCATCCGCCACCGGACCACGTCCTGCGTCGGACGGCAGAGGGCGGATGGCAGCCGAGGGCGGCAACCCACCCGTGCGACGCGAGGGGATCTGGATCCCGGCGAGCAGATCTGCCACGTCAGGCGGGTCGCCGTCCGGGATCGGGGTCTGCTCGGGCTCCATGACAACCACGCTAGCTGCGACCACCGACAACCAACCGTCCGAAACGAGGCGTGAAACCCTCACTGGCGGAACGATTCTTGTGGTCATCCTCACCACGAACCAATGTCACAGAAGCGACGCGCTCCTGACCCACCGCGCGCCGATAGCCTGTACCAGTGAGGAACTCGACCCTGCTCGACCCAGCGATGCAGCCGGTGGCGCTGTGGGTCGGGGACAGCTTCACGGCCGGCGAAGGGGCCGACGTTCCCGCCGCGCAGACCTACCCCTACCTGGTCAGTGCACGCCTGGGTTGGGCCCGCCACGTGGACGCCCAGTGCGGCACCGGCTTCGTCAACGACGGCTACCTTGCCTCGCCCGAGTACGCACCTCTCCTTGCCCGTCTGCCGGACGACGCCCGCCGCTACCCCGCTGACATCGTGATCGTCGACGCCGGAAGGAACGACGCCGAAGTCCCCATAACTGTTCTGCAGCAATCAGTCACGGCCTACCTGACCGCCCTGCGCGCGGCCTACTCCACCGCCCGGGTGGCGCTGATCGCGCCAACCCTGCTGGACCGGGTACAGCCGCTGGAGTACCAGTACGTCCGCACCGTGCTCCGCGACGTCGCCCCGACTTGCCGGGCAGTCGTGGTCGATCCAGCCGGCATCTTGCGGGACCTGGGGCGGCAGCGGCACCTGCTCTCCGCCGACGGCTTCCACCCCAGCGCGGCAGGGCAACGTTTCTACGCCGAGATTCTGACCCCGCTCCTGGAGCGCGCTCTGGGCTGAGCGCGCTCCAGGAGAAGGCCAGGACGAACGGACTACATCGGGTGAACCCACGGCGTCCGCACGTGAATGGCCGTGACGTTGCTCGGGCCGTCGGCGTCGAACGATCCATTGGTGATGTAGAGCGTATGGCGGTCACGTGCCGTCCGCCCGAAGACGGCCTGCGTCGGGTAGTCCAGCCACGCCGGGTTCTCGGCTACCACGGTGACCTTGCCGGTGCGACTCACCGTCAGCAGAGCGCCGCTGCCCACCACCGCGCTTCGGGTCGAGGTGACCCACAACGTTCCCGCGGTGTCGAACATGATTCCGTCGGCATCCTTCAGCGCCGTGTTCCTGGCGACGACGACCGGCGTTCCGGCCCGGCCGGTCCTCCCGATCGGGATCCTGACGATCAGACCGGCGTCGTAGACGGCCGCGTAGAGCACATTCGCTCGGAAGGCGATGCCGTTGACCCCGAAATGTCCGACGGTCGGTGCCAGGATCGCGGTGCGCAGCCACGGCGAGCGCGGCGTGTCGTTGACCGCCCCTCGGGGCCGGGTGCGCCAGATCGACCCGGTGCTGTCCGAGACGTACAGGTAGTCACCGCGGAAGGCCAGGCCGTTGGGGAAGCTGGCCTTGTCGCTCGACCCGTTGGGCAGCGTCAGCACCCGGGTCACAGTGCCGTTGGCATTGATCCTGATCACTCCGGGGGCCAGAGTCGGCAGCCCAGGCTCCTTCCAGGCGGCGAGCCCGACATACAGCCGGCCGGCACGGTCGAGCGCGAGCCCGGTCAGCAGCCCGGAGCGAATCGCCGGGCCGAATCTGGCCCGCCTGCCGTTCGGCGTGACCTTCCAGATCTGTCCGCTGTTCCAGCCTGCCGCAGCCCAGGTGGTCACCGAGACATACAGCGTGCCGGCCCGGTCCACCACCATGCTCTCGGCGAACGCCCCGTCGGCGCCGTCGGGGAACGTGGTGATCACGTGTGGGTCGAAACCGGCCGGCCGGTGCACGACGACGGCGGACGGCGCGGTGCCGGTCGCCGTCGCGGTCTCGGTCGCTGTGGCCGGTGCGATGCCCACCGCGAGCGCCGCGGCCAGCCCCACACTCAGCAGGATGTGCCTTCTCATCGGAATCCCCCCTGGGAACAGCCGCTCGCCAGGTTCGCCGAGGCTCGACGGATCGAGGCTGGCCGGGGATGGACGCACACGGCTCGGGCGGTACTCCAGGCCTACGCCCGGCTCGGCCGCAAAGGACAGCCCCCTTGGTCCCGAGTGAGGCGGCAGACACCAGCCGTTGAGCCGACTCAACCTGCCCGGCCGGCCCGGCCGGCCCGGCCGTGGCAAGGTAGCGGGGTGCACTCTGCATTGGCGTGGTCGGTGGCCGGTGGCGGCCTGGTGCTGGCGGTGATCGGCCTGGTGATGGCCGCGACGGACCGGCTGCGCGACCGGTTCCTGCTCGCGGTGGCCGGAGTGGTCGAACTGGCGGTGTCCGCGCAGTCGGTGCTGGCCGCGGTCGAGCTCACCCGGGGTCACGAGGTGCCCTCGACGGCCACCGTCATCGGCTACCTGATCGGCAACGTGCTGATCCTTCCGGTCGCCGTTGTCTGGGCCTGGGCCGAACGCACCCGCTGGACGCCGGCCGTGGTCGCCCTCGGCGGCCTGACCGTAGCCGCGATGACCGGCCGGCTGGGCATGATGTGGGCCAGCAGTGGTTGAACCGCGGCCCACGGCGTCCGGCGCCGGGCGGATCCTGGTCACCGTGTACGGCATCTTCGCCCTCGCCGCCGGCTCACGTGCCGCCGTCCAGCTGGGCACCCGGTTCCAGGAGGCTCCCGTGGCGTACCTGTTGTCGGCGTTCTCCGCCGTGGTCTACGTGATCGCCACCGTTGCGCTGGCCGGGTGGGGGCGCGGTGCCCGGGCGGTCGCCTGGACGGCGGTCGGCATCGAACTCGCCGGCGTGCTGGTGATCGGTGCCTTCAGCCTGCTGGCTCCCGAGGACTTCCCTCGGGCCACAGTGTGGTCGGGGTTCGGCAGGGGCTACCTGTTCATCCCGCTGGTGCTGCCCTTCATCGGCCTGTGGTGGCTGCGCCGCACCTCGGGCTCACGCCCCTGAGGCTCACCCACCCACGGCTCATTCACTCCGAGGTGCTTTCGGCGATCACGTCCACGATCCGGTGCCCCTTGGCGAGCCCCTGCCGCTCGAACCGGGTGACCGGGCGCCAGGGGGGGCGCGGCGCGGGGCCGGCGAAGGTGTTGCACAGCAAGGGCTCGCCCTCAACCACGTCGAGCATCTGCGCCGCGTAGGGGGCCCAGTCGGTGGCGCTGTGCAGCCGGCCCCCCGGGCGCAGCCGGCTGGCGGCTAGCGCGGCGAAGGCGGGCGAATAGAGCCGTCGCTTGCGATGCCGGGCCTTCGGCCAGGGGTCGGGGAAGAACAGCCTGATCTCATCCAGGCACCCCGGGGCGAGCATGTCGCGCAGCACCACCAGCGCGTCCGCGACCATTACCCGCACGTTCATCAGCCCCGTGGCGTCCACGTCGCGCAGCAGCGCCCCGGCCCCTGGGGTGTGCACGTCGACGGCGATCACGTCACGCCCGGGATCATCGGACGCCAGGAGGAGGGTGGTCTCACCCATCCCGAAGCCGATGTCCAGCACCACCGGGCATACCCGACCGAAGACCGCGGGCAGATCGAGCCGGTGGTCGGTGACATCGAGGCCGAGGCGCGGCCAGAGCGAGCTCAGCGCCGCCTGCTGGCCGCTGGTGATCCGGCCACGCCGGTGCTTGAACGACCGTGGGGCCTCGACCGCCGGTGGAAGCGTCACGACCACACAGTCTCACTCCGGCAACCTGCTACGACAGGGCCTCCGGCGGCAGCAGCGGAACGACCGGCGGCAGCATCCGGGTCTGCGACTGGCTGCGGGCCTTCAGAGGGGTGCTCGGCGACGGTGACGGACTCGGGCTCGCCGACGGGTCCGGCGTTCCGGGCGGGGGGAGCGGCGTCGTGTACGGCTGGATGTCGCCCACGCACGTCCTGTTCTTCGCCGGAAGAGCCTTGGTCAGCAGGTACTGCTCCACCGCGCCGGTGACGCAGGCCGAGGTGCCGAACGCAGTGTGGCCCCAGCTGTCGCTGGAGAGCAACCTGCTGTTGGGCATGAGCGAGGCCACCTTGACGGCGCCGGCATAGTTCGTCGCCGGGTCCCAGTAGTTGCCGACCACCAGCACCGGGTTGGCCGTGCGCCGGGTGAACGGGCCGCGGTAGGCGTCCTCGTCTCCTACGGTCCAGGTACTCGACGCGCAGGGCGACGACGCCCAGGTCCACAGCGGGCCGAAGTCCGGTGCGGTGCGGTCGGCGGCAGCCGCGTACCTCGGCCAGTCCGTAGCGTTGCGCGGGTTCAGGCCGTCGGTGCAGAGCACAGACTGGAACGCCTCCGGGGAATTGTCGTACGGGAAGGCGTACGGGAACGCCAGACGTCCGGCAGTCCGGGCCGCCGCCTTGACCTGCTTGGCCGCGCTGCGCCGCGCGGACAGTCGGCGAGCCAGGTCTGACTCCGCGGCCTTCTGCTCTGCCACCGCCTCAGGGTCGCTGGGCGCCGGTGGGTGCATCGCCGTGTAGACGTCGGTCAGCGCCATTGACACGCCGTCCGCGCCGTCCGGCGAGTAGAGCATCGAGAGCAGGATCCCCGTCAGCTGGGGGTAACCGACCGTGAAGGTGTCACCGGTCTCCGGGTCGGTGATCACGATCGGAGTCTTCTTGATGGCCGTGGTGATCTCGGCGTACTTCGTCACCGGGTTGCCCGGCTCGGCGAAGGGGCACAGGTCGACCCCGGCCTTGTCGCACCGCACCAGGATCTCGTGCAGGGCCGTGGCAGCGCCCTCACCCGACTTCAGCCGAGTGGTCTGCGGCACGTTCTTGGTCTTCGACGTACCGACCCAGGCCACCGGGTCGAGGACCCCGTCGATCGTGATCGCCCGAACCCGGTCTGGGAACATGTTGGCGTAGACGGCGCCGAGCTGGGTGCCGTAGGAGAAGCCCAGGTAGGTCAGCTGCTTGTCGCCGACGGCGCGGCGGAGCACGTCCATGTCCCGCGCCACCTCGGCGGTCGACATGGATCCGGCCAGCGGCCGGCCCGTGGTCGAGCATGCCTTGCCGAACGCCTTGGAGGAGCCGATGTAGGCCGTCTTCTCCTTGGCCGTCCACGGGAAGGCGACCGCGGTCAGGCCACTCAGGGCCTTCTCCTGACCACCCAGGTTGGACCAGCAGCGCACCGAGTCGCTGAAGTTGGTGCCACGGGGGTCGAATCCGACGATGTCGAACCGGGCCAGCACCTCGGGCCCGAGGAAGAACGGGGCGGCTGCGGCGATCTGCACCCCGGAACCACCCGGGCCGCCGGGGTTGAGGAACAGGGTGCCGATCTTGCGCTTCCGGTCCTTGGCCTTGAGCCGCAGCACGGCCACGCCGGTGGTGGCGCCGGTGGGGCGGTCGTAGTCCAGCGGAAGCTGGACCGTCGCGCAGGTGGCGCCCTCGGCGAACGCATTGCAGCTGAACCACGCGGGCTTCGGCGTCGGCACCCGGTCGACCCGGCGGGCCTCAGCCGGGCTGGTCCGATCCGACCTGGTCGCTGCCGAGGCCGGCGACAGCGCGCCCGCGGACAGCGCCACACCGGCCAGAGTCAGCGCCGCGACAGAAGCCAGGCGCACGCCCGCCGTCCGATGTTTGATCATGTATTGACCCCCGAGAACACGCTGCCCCGACCGAGCCCCCACGGCCCAGCCACGCAAGCAGATCAATTCACCCTGGGCCAGTTTCGGAAACCGGTCAAGGGCAGGACCACGGTATTTCTCACCCGGGTTGCCCGGTGACCAAACACCACAATCTCCACACCTCGCCTCCTGGCCGGTCCGGTTGGCACCACGTAACGCCACGTAACGCCACGCAGCGCCAGGTCGTGCCAGGCAGCACCGGGGAGGGGCTCAGCGGCCGAGCATGGTCCCCGCAGTGATCGAAGGCGGCCGGGCGCCCAGGAAGAAGATGCCCGGCAGCCCTGCGGTCTCGAAGCCGAGGCTCGGATTGCGGCGCAGGATGGACGCCGCGAGGGTCGCCGTTCCGGTGCGGTCGTTGCTCACGAAGAAGATCGCGCCACCGCCCTCGGGCGCCCGGTTGTCCTCGATCACGCTGCCTCGCAGGTCGAGGGTGAAGCGATTGCCGTCGAGATAGATCGCCCCACCGCTGCCACCGCCCGGGGTGCCCGACCTCGCCGGGTTGGCTCCGCGCCCGGTGGCGGTGTTGTGGCTGAACCGACTGTTCACGATCAGCCACGACACCCCGATACTGCTCAGCGCGGCACCGTTCGCGCACGACCCGCCCTCGAAGCTGCTCCCTGAGACAACCACCGGGCCGCTGCGATACTGGCTGAGCGCACGGACAGCGGCCCCGCCCACATCCGGGCCGGTGGCGTCACACCGGTTGCGCACGAACCGTGAGTTGATCACCTTGAGCTGGCCGCCACGCACGAAGATCGCCCCGCCGCCACCGCCCTCGGCCTTCTCGCCGGTGGCGTCGCCGTCCGCGAAGGTGAGGTTCTGCACGACCAGCGTCGGCGTCTCCTGGTCCTGGCAGTGGTTCGTGGTCCAGCCCTGCGCGCCGTCGCACGCGTTCTGGTAGAGGATCCGGCGGGCTCCGCCGCCGCTCAGGGTCACCTTCCCGCCGCCGTCGAGAACCAGTGTCGGATTGGTGTTACGCACCTTCGCGGTCCGGGTCATCCGGATGGTCACCGGCGCCGGGCCGCAGTTGAAGGTGACCACTCCGCCGGCTCCCACCGCGGCGACGACTGCGGCCGAGGTGCAGCCGGCCGGGGTCCCAGTGCCGATCACCCGGGTCGGGCGGGTGGTGTCCGCGGGGCGACCCTGCGCAGGCACCGGGACCTTCCCCGTGCCGACTGCGCCCAGCACGCCGGCAGGAGCCGCAGCCGCCCGGGTCGTGCGCGCCGACGGCTTCACCGTCCTCTTCGCGGACGACGCCGCCTTCGCGGAGGCGGCGCGCGTCGGGGCTGCACTCGGCGCCGCCGCGACGATCGACGCACCGGGGGAGGCAACCGAAGAGGCACCCGGTGAGGCCGACTCTGTGCTCGGGCTCGCCGGGTCGACCACGACCGCGCTCGGCGTCAGCGCCGGGTCGAGGGAGGCTACGACGGACGACGCCTCGGGCCCTGCGGCGCATCCGGACGCGGACAGCCCCAGACCCAGCAGGACGACCAGGGCCTTGAGCGCTGCAGATCGGCTCACTCCGCTGAGCCTAGGCAGTCGCGGGCATCGACCGGGCGATGTGGCGCACGCTTGACCCTGACCAGACTCTCCCTTACGACAACGGGTCCTCAGCTCAGCAGGTCCATGGCGTTCCAGCCACGCCCCATGCTGATCCGGGACCGCCAGTGGCCCGCGCCGTCCGTCGGGTAGATCCACAGCACGCCGGTCGCGGGGTCGCGGGCCACGACGTCCGGCGCCCCGTCACCGGTCAGGTCCCCCGGCGCAGCCAGGCTCGCGAGCGCCGTCCACCCGGTGCCGATCCGCACCCTGGCCCGCCAGCCCCCCGTGCCGTTACCCGGGTAGAGCCAGAGTGCGCCGTCCGAGGTCTGCCGGGTCAGGACGTCGACGTTTCCGTCACCGTCGACGTCGCCGGGGCCGAGCAGCACGTCGAAGACGTTCCAGGCCTTTCCCACCTGGACCCGAGGACGGAACCCGCTCGCCCCGGTGCCGCGGTACAGCCACAGCACCCCGGTCGAGCGTTCCCGTGCGAGGACGTCGGGGAGCCGGTCACCGTCGAAGTCACCGACCCCGAGGACGGCGCTCATCGCGTTCCAGCCGGAGCCGAAAGAGATCCGGGGCTGCCAGGCCCCGCTCGCCGTCCGCGGGTAGAGCCAGAGCAGGCTGCCCGACCGGGCCAGCACGTCGGGCACGCCGTCCCCGGTCAGGTCACCCGCCGTGTCGACGAGATCCATTCCCTGCCAGGCTGTTCCGATTCGCTGCCGGGCGGCAGTGCGCGGGTAGAGCCAGAGCGCGCCGGTCGCCCGCTCCCGGGCCAGCAGGTCCACGGTCCAGTCGCCGTTCAGGTCGTTGGCACCGGACGGCGGGTACGGAACGGCCGGGGAACGGGTATAGGCGGCGCAGGTCTGGTCGTAGTCGCGGGTGCTGTCCCACCACTGCGCCAGGTGAGCGGGACCGGAGGAGAAGCTCGGTCGCACGCACATCGCGGCGGCGTCCGCCGAGGTGCGCGGACCGGCCGTCACCCAGGCGGGAGTGCCCGGCGTCCACCAGCTGCCGGGGATCGTCTGCCAGCCCGAGGTGTTGGAGTAGAACCCGTAGGCGTATCCGGCCTCGTCCAGCCGGCGGACCAGGCCGGTGATCACCGCACGGTTGTCAGCCTCCCGCGCGCGGGTGCCGACCGGCCAGGGTTGGGCCGAGCGTGGTTCGACGTCCACCCAGACCATGCGCGGGGCGAAGCGGGCCGGCCCCAATTGGGCGAGGGTGTAGGTCGCCTCCGCGTATCCGGCGTTGGCCAGACGACCCCACCGGGTGGTCGCCGCCCACGGTCCCGCCGCGCCGTACGTGGCGAGCTGCGCGGCGGTGGGGTAGGCGGCCATCGTGTACGCCTGAGCCGGCACCGAGCGGTCCGCCGCCCAGGCGACCTGCTCGGCCAGACACGGGTTGGCCGTGAACGGCAGCCCCTTGGTCAGCCCGATCACCACGAACTGTGCGGTGTCCGGCGGCATGGGCAGCCCGTACCCGCCCTGGGCGACCGAGCACTGCGGCCAGGACACGTCGTTGCCGTACTCGGTGGCGGCCGAGGCCTCACCGCTGAGACCGGCGGTGATCACCAGCGCTCCGGCCAGGGCGAGAGCTGCGCGGCGGATCAGGTGCTCGGACGACGACATGGCGGCCCCCTCGAGCTGCGGACGACGTGCGTTGTGTCAGTTCCAGTCTGCTCCCGTGGCGGCGAGACCGCAGCGAGCGCAGAGCGATCACCGCGGCGGCGACCATGACCAGCGTCGAGGTGACCGGAGCCACCAGGTCGTCTGTCGCGGCCGTGCCTGCGGTGAGATTGAACGCGGTGTGCCAGGCGGCGACCAGCAGGATGCTGTGCTGTCCGCCGTGATAGATCCAGGCCAGCACCACCGAGCCGGCGACGAGGCCGATCAGCCACCCGCCCAGCATGACCGGGCCGAACCCCTCGAACGAGGAGACCAGGAAGAACAGGGGCAGGTGCCAGCCGGCCCACACCGCGGCAACGATCGACGCCGCGCGCACCACCCCGCGCCCGCCGCGCATCAGGTGCTCGACCGCGAAACCACGCCAGCCCGCCTCCTCACCGACCCCGTTGACCAGGAGACTGGTCACCAGGACCGCCGGGGCGCCCCAGGAGACCGGGATTCCGTTGTACCTGGTCAGATCCGCCACCGAGGGGACCGCTCGTCCGGCCAGCGCCAGCACACCGACCGCTGCGGCGCCGACCAGGAGAACCACCGCCACGGTGGACCACCATGGCCAGGACACGCGCCACCGCCACAGCCGCCCCCGGAACTCGCGCAGACCCTGACGTCCGTCGACGATCGCGGTGACCACCAGAGCGGCTGCCAGGGGGCCCAGCAGGCCGGGCAGATGCGTCGGCCAGCCGATGCCGGGGCCTACCGTGTCACCGCCCATCGCCAGCGGGACCCACCAGGCCCAGGAGAACGCATAGGCAAGCACCGCGAAGGAGACCAATCGCCTCTCGGCCACCCAGCAGCGCACCACGCTGACCTCCGACCAGACCGCCTCCAGCCTGGTCCGTCGAGGGTGCGGCGACGCCGGCGAACGTCCCCGCTCTGCCTCGGACCGGGGCGGGCCAGAGGGTCAGGGGGCGCTGGTGCCCTCACGTCCGTAGACGTCCTCGAACCGCACGATGTCGTGGCGCCAGCCCTCGAGCGCGGTCGAGGCCTCGAGCACCCGGCTGTCGCTGACCGCGGTGATCCGGTGCACCACCCCGGCGGGGATCCTCAACCGCTCGCCCGGCGCGAGCGTCACGGACTGCAGATGGGCGGCGTCCGGACCGTGCTCGAGAGTGATCCTGCCCCGCTGGACGGCGATGGTCTCGTCCTTGTGGTGGTGCATCTGCAGCGACAGAGCCGCGCCGGCGGTGATGTGCAGGATCTTGCCCACGTAGAGACCGTCACGCACCGCGAAGACCTCCTCGTGCCCCCAGGGCTTCTCCACCCGCTCCACCCGCTCCACCTGCTGCGGCAGGGCCCTGGGATGGCCGGGGGCATCGACGAGGACCACCGGGGAACCGGAGACATCCTTGTGGGAGAACGGATTGTGCGAGGGAGGCGTCATGGTGTGGGTCCTTCGATGAAGGTGGTGGCGGGCGCGGCTTCGAGCAGGCGGGCGAGAAGTGCAGGAAGATCGACCAGGGCGATCCGGATCATGGAGTCGCTGCAGCCGTAGGGCAGCAGCAGGGTGTCCGCGTGGGCGAGCGCCCCACAGGAGTAGATGACGTTGGGCACGTAGCCGTCCCGTTCGTCCTCCCCTGGCTGGAGCAGCGGTTCGAGCAACCGGCCCCGGACACGCCAAGGATCGTCCAGGTCGAGCAGCAGGGCACCGATCGCATACCGGCGCATCGCACCGACCCCGTGGGTGAGCACCAGCCAGCCCTGCGGCGTCTCGATCGGCGAGCCGCAGTTGCCGAGCTGGATCAACTCCCACGGGCGCTCCGGCGCCTGCACCCGGCGGGCGTCGTACCAGTCATGACCGTCCTCGGAGATCGCGATCGCGTTGTTCTCACGATCCCACCGGGACAACGCGAGATGCCTTCCCCCGACCAGGCGTGGGAAGAGCGCCATCCCCTTGTTGGTGGCCGCCCGTCCGGTGAAGGCGCCGGCCTGGAAGGTGCGGAAGTCATCCGTCTGCAGCCGTCGCGAGACGATGCCGGACCCGTCGTAGCCGGTATACGTCGCCAGGTAGGTGGAGGTTCCGTCCTCACCGGTGAAACGTACGAAGCGGGCGTCCTCCATACCCTGGCTCTCCACCGGCGCCGACGGCGTGAGCACCCGCTCGGACAACGCCGTCCCGGCGGAGAACTCGACGGCGTAGGAGGCCGTGGCCACCAGGCGCAGCTGTGGGCCGGTCTGCTCCACGCGCACCCGGGTCAGTTGCTGGTCCTGCAGGTCGCCGAGGGCGCGGTCGAGCGCCTCCAGGGTGAACTGTTCGGGCAGTTCTGCGAGCACGAAGGCGAGGCTTCCCGGGTCGACCTCGGCCACCGCCGCCTCGCGCCGGAACCGCTCCCGGTCGATGACGGCGCTGTGGCGCTCCCCCTCACCGGAATACCCGGTCGGCGGATCCAGGGCGAGGGTGGCCGTCTGCGCCGGCCCCGGGCCGAGCAGCCCACCCACGAACACGATGCTGGACCGGTGTCCCTCGCCGACGGCTCGGGCACTCATCACGAACCGCAGGCTGCCCGCGGGCCCGTCCTGCACGGGGTGGGCAACCACTGACGGATTGAACAGGGCCGCGGACTGGGGGGCGTACTCCTGCGTGAAGTAGGCCCCGATCAGCCGACGCCGGTCCGCGGGCAGATCGTCGGCGCCGTCCACCCGGTGGGCGAGCGCGGCGAAGTTCTCCTCCAGGACCCGGCCCAGGTCACGATGCCGGGCACCGAATCCGGCGGTGATCCCGGCCAGCCCCTGGGCCACCTGCTCGTCGCTGAGCGCCAGGCACCGCTGGACGACGCCCGCTGCGCGGGAGACCCCCGTCGTAGTGGGCTCCTGGCCGGGAAGGAAGATCCGCGCGAGCACGCGGCGCGGATCGGGGCGAAGGGCAACCTCGGTACGCCGGACGAGCCCGGAGCTCACGGGCGGCCCGGGGCGAGACGTGCCGCGTGCTGGAGTGTGGAGATCAGCGCCAGGGTCGACTCGGCGCCCTGGTTCTCGTTGCAGCCCCGCTGCTCGAGCCCGTCACGGCATCCGCCCGACATCGGGTCGAGCAGGGCCAGGCCGAGGTCGTTGGCGCCCCGGAACCACCGGGCCGCCCGCTCGACCGCTTGCAGCCAGCGCACGTCACCGGTCAGCTCGAACGCCCTGGCGCAGGCATCGGCCAGCGTGGCCACCTCGATCGGCTGCTGGTCGAACCCGGGGCGCGGCTCGCCGCGTCCCCAGCCACCGGTGGGGGTGACCGAGAGGTGGTCCCCGGCCGTTTCGACGTCCAGGAGCCAGCCCAGCAGACGCAGTCCGTCCTCGACCAGCGAGGCGTCGTTGAGGCAGTCCCCGGCCGCCATCAGCACGTCGGGGGTGACCGCGTTGGCGTAGGTCAGCCGAGCCTCCGGCCACGGCCAGGCCTCCTCCGCACCGGAGGAGCCCACGGCGGCGGCCGCATCGGCCAGCAGCCGCCGGGCCTGGGGGTGGCCACAGTCGAGCCGCAGCACCTCCGCGGCGCCGAGCCCGGCGAAGGCCATCGCCCGCGGCCACGGGGAGCGCACGTCGGCGCTGAGCTCGAACCGGGCAAGGGCACGTGCGGCCAGATCCTCGTCGTGGCTCCGCGCGGCGGCCGTGCCCAGGCCCCACAACGCCCGGCCCCAGCAGTCCTCCGCACCGGCCTCACCGCTCCAGGTCCCATCGACGTCGCACCGGTTGACCACGCGCCCGTCCGGCGCCTGGGAGAGCGCCACGAACTCCAGATAGCGCCAGGCGAGCTGGCCCAGCTCCCCGGCGGCGTCCGGGTCCCGGGGCGCCCGGGCGAGCACGATCAGCCCGCGCGCGACGTCGTCCACGCAGTAGCCGTGCTCGGGCCGGGGCAACCGGTGCAGGGCATGCTCGAACAGGCCGGTGTCGTCGGTCATCGCGAGTACGTGGGCGAAGATCGGGGTCACGGTGTTCACGCGACCACGGCCAGGGTGCTTGCGCTGCTCATCGGCTCGGCCTCGGGACCGGCCAAGGACCCGCCGGACAATGCGGCTCCCACTGCGAGATAGCGACCGGCCACGGCCCGCCAGGACAGATCGGGAGCCATCGTCTCCGCCCGTCGGCTCATCTGCGCCGCCAGACCGGGCTCGGTCAGCACCCGCCGCAGCGCGGCGGCGATCGCCGTCGGATCACGTTGCTCCACCAGGAGCCCGGCGCCGTCGCCGAGCAGCTCCACAGCGTGCGGGAAGCGGCTGGACACGACCGGGCGCCCCGCGGCCACGGCCTCGATCAACACCCCGGACGTGACCTGTTCGAGCGAGTCGTAGGGCAGCAGCACGACGTCCGCGGCGCGCACCAGCCGATGCAGTCGCTCCGCGTCGAGGTAGCGGTCGTCGAAGATCACCTCGTCGGTGACCCCCGCCGCGAGCGCCGCTGTCTCGAGTCCACGGCGGTACCGCTCGCCCTCGCGCTCGAGCACCCGCGGATGGGTTTGACCGGCGACGACGTACACCGGGGAGGGAACGAGGTCCTGCAGCTGGCCCAGTGCCTCGATGCCCCATTCGATCCCCTTGCCCTGACCGAGCAGACCCCAGGTGAGGATGAAGGGTCGACGGTGAACGGCCGTCGGTCGGAGCCGGTTCCCGGACACCAGCTCGTCGGCGGCACCGTGCGGGATGACACGAACGGTCTCCGGATCGGCGTCGTAGAACTCGATCACCCGGCGCTGCGCCGTGCGGGTCATCGTCACCAGCACGTCGGAGGCATGGACGACGGCCTGCAGCACCTGTCGCTGATGAGGCGTCGGATGGGACAGCACCGTGTGCAGCACGGTGATCACCGGAACCTCGAGGCCGTCCAGGACGGCGAGCAGATCGTCGCCGTCCTCTCCCCCGTAGATGCCGTACTCGTGCTGGATCACGACCACGTCGTAGGCGTTGAGCACAGCGGTGGTCGCCGCGGACTCCGAGCCGGTCACCAGATGATGGGCGACCCCGGGCAGCAGGGGCTGGTGGGGCTCGTCGAGGACCCGGACCACGTCGATCGTGGCTCCGTGCCCGGACATCCCACCGATCAGGGAGTGCGTGAACGAGGCGAGGCCGCACGCGGTGGGCGGGTAGGTGCTGACCATCGCCCATCGCGGCGACGCGTGAGTACCGGGGCCGAACGGCATGCGGAGCCTCCAGGCTCGAGTGCAGGGCCGTCGTCGGCCCTGTCAGGCCCATCGAAGGGGCCGGTTGCGAGATGCCTGCGCATCACCGCTCCACGCGGCATCGACGCCGCGTCCGTGGTGAACATTCGAGGCACGATCAGCGTGAGAGAGCCGGCGCCAGGATTGACGCTGTGCTCGCCCCGACAGGGGGCATCGCTGTCCTCACCGTAGCAGCCGTTCATGTCCAACGGGTTTCGCGAGCCGGAGGGCTACCCGCCGAAACCGTCAGCAGAGCGGCATACACCCCCAGGTAGTCCTGCACCATCCGGTCGACCCCGAACCGCGCCGCGGCCCGGCCCCGGACGGCGCCACGATCCAGCCGGAGGGCCGCCCCGACGGCCTCCACCGCTGCGGCGACGTCCTCGACCAGGAACCCGGTGACCCCCTCGTCGACCACCTCGGGCATGGATCCGCGCCGGTAGGCCACGACCGGCGTACCACATGCCATCGCCTCCACCACCGAGAGCCCGAACGGCTCGTCGAAGCCGATCGGATGCAGCAGCACAGCGGCCGAAGCCAGCACCTCCGCCCGCTGCTGCGGACCCACCGAGCCGAGGAAGACCACCGCGTCACCATCGACGGACGGTTGCACCTGCTCCGCGAAATAGCGCTGGTCCTGCACGATCCCGCAGATCACCAGCCGGCGCCCGAGCGCCCGGGCGATGGCGATCGCCTCGGCGGTCCCCTTGTCCGGGTGGATGCGGCCGAAGGCGACCAGATGCTCCCCCGGGGTCAGGCCCAGAGGTAGCTCGTCCAGGTCGATGCCGTGGTGAACCGTTGCCACATAATCCAGTTCGTCGGATCGATCGGCATCCGAGATCGACACATAGGCCGACCTGGCGCGGGCGTAGGCCGGCAGGATTCCCCGTCCGCTGAAGCCGTGGATCGTCGTGAGCATCGGCGCCTGTGCGTGCTCGGCGAAGGCGAGAGGCAACCAGTCCAGGTGGCTGTGCACCAGGTCGAACTCGCCCGACCGGGCCAGGGCGTGCGAGACGTGCATCGCCTCCCACACCCGCCCGTCCATCGACGGCTGATCGGCGTAGCCCTGCGGGCACACGCCGTCCAGGGTTGCGGCAGTGAGCGAATCGAGGGTCGCGAACAGGGTGACGTCGACGCCCTGGGCCACCAGGCCCTCCGTGAGCAGGCTGGTCACCCGTTCCCAGGGGCCGTAGTGACGCGGAGGAGTCCGCCATGCGACGGGGCCGAGCATGGCTAGCTTCACCGGGCCCACCGTACGCCTGACCGGGACCCGGCCCGGTGCGGGCCTACTCGACCAGCCGCGGGATCCGGCGCGAACGCCGCCACGAGGAGGCGAGGGCCGCAGCGCCGGCCAGCACCGGCAGCGCCCCGAGCGCCAGGGCAAACCCGTTGGCGCCCAGGAGAACCACCTCGAGGACCGCCGCGTACCACGCGCCGAGCCCGACCACGATGGGCACCGCGGTGGAACTGGACCTCAGCCCTGTCACCTGGGAGGTGCCCCCGGTGGACACGAGCACCGGGAAGGAGGCGAGCCCGGTCAACTCCCACCCGGCGCCGGTGGTGGTGCGGGCGACGCCGCGGACCCAGATCTCGGTACCCACCGGGAGGTGGGACTCGACGACCTGCCACTCGCCGTCCAACTCCGACAGCCTCGCCTGCTTGGCGACCCGGCCGGAGGGGGATTCGCTGCGTGGCACCACCGTCGGTAGGCGTTCCAATTGGGCCAGACTGAGGTTCGGCAGCGACCTGGCGGCAGCGACGCAGGTCTGCCCGCCGGAGACGACGGCGTCCCGCAGATCGACCCTGGCCTGGTGGGCGCCGTCCGCGATCAGGAAGCCCCGGTGCGTCCCACCGCCGGCCTGCGTGCGCCATACCTGGCCCGAGCCGCCGCCGGATCGCGACCGCACGCGCTGCTGCAGTTCGTAGGACCACCACAGGCACTCGGCTCCCGAGACCGGCGCCCGGAGCGGGTCGCCCTCTGCCCGGGCCACGCCGGTGACGGTGGTCAGCCCCGGACGCAGAGTGGACAGGGTCCTCCGCCGCGCCAGCACGGTGTCCATCGTCGTGCGGAGGAGCACCAGAGCCAGGGCGAGAAAGGCCCCACCGAGCAGGAACAGGAGGACGAGGAAGTGCGCGATGACTGATTCCCTTCATGCCGGCGCGGCTACGGCTCCGGGAAGGGAACCACGAGAGGGTCGATGCCGACAACAGTCCGGCGGCATCGCTGTGGCCACATACCGACGAGTCGACCGATGAGGGCTCGGCTGGCACAGTCTGAGGATGACTCCCTTGCGTGACGCCGCGGTGCTCGTGGTCGGCGCCTCCGGTGGGCTCGGCGCCCCGATCAGCCGGCGGCTCGCCACGGCCGGCGCACGACTCACCCTGTTCGGGCGCGATCGTGCCCGGCTGACTTCACTCGGTCTGGACGCGAGCGTCGTCACCGGAGACCTGCGTGACGCCGGTGCCGCAGCCCAGGCAGTGTCCGCCGCGGCGTCGGCGCACGGCCGCCTGGACGGACTGGTCGTGGCGTCGGGGGTGGTGGCCTTCGGGCCGCTGGCCGAGCTGCCCGATACGGCGCTGGTCGAGCTGTTCACGGTGAACACCCTCGCCCCGATCCGGTTGCTGCAGGCGGCCTTTCCCCATCTTGTGGCCTCGGCCCAGGACGGCCGCGCGCCGTTCGCCGTCCATGTCAGTGCGGTCGTCGCCGAGCAGCCGACAGTGGGCATGGCCGCCTACTCGGCCACGAAGGCGGCGCTGACCGCCTTCGACTCCGCTGCGGCCCGAGAGGTGCGCCGAGCGGGGATCCGCCTGATCGACGCGCGACCGCCGCACACCGAGACCGGACTGGCCGGTCGACCCGTGACCGGAACCGCACCCCGACTCCCACAGGGCCTGGACCCGGAGGCGGTTGCATCACGAGTGATCACCGCCCTGATGGACGGCGAGCGCGACCTCCCGAGCAGCGCCTTCGGCTGATCGCCCGGCGCCGCGAGTGTCACGAGCGTCCCTACCCTCGTATCCGCCGCCCGGCGTCCACAGTCAGCCGGCTCAGCACGTCCTTTGAGCACGGGGCTGCCCGGCACCGAGCGGACCTCCACCCAGACCACCCACCCGGTGTCGTCGGGGTCCACCAGGCCGGCGAGGGAGACCTGTTCCTCGTCCGGGCACTGAGACCAGACCGTCACCGCGCCGCGCAACTGGTCGGCTTGGACCTCCATCGACTCCGACCGGCCGCAACCGGCCGGGCGCACCCGGCCGGCGTGAGAACCGCCGACGGCGACAAGTCCCCCGGCATGGTCACCGCCACGGCGCGGTGTTCCGACACGACGCGCAGGTCCCGGTCGCGCATGACCGCGTAGCTGCCGGACGCGACAGCGAGGGGTCCCGGCGAGCACCCCTGCGGCGAGCACCCGACTGCGGCGGGCGGGTGGTCGTCTGGACCAGTGGCCCACCCGGACCTCTGGGGAGGGAGGGGATCCGCGGGCGGTGGCGCGGGTCAGGACATCACCCAGGCGCGTGGCCGGCCAGGGTGGTCCGGGCACGCCGAGCAGCCGACCGGCGGTGATCGCCAGACCGTAGACATCGGTGGCCGGGCCGACCACAGCCAGCACCGGGTCGATCGGCCAGGGCGGTCCGTGGGAGGCCATCGGGTCGTGCAGGCTCCCGCCGTCCGCGTAGGTCATCACCAGGTAGGGCCGACCGTCGTCGAGCGTGCCGACGTCGTAGACCCGCACCACCCGATCGCTGTCCACCCGGCGCAGCAGGCGCGCCTCGTCGGAGAAGCGACGGCGGACGTCGGCGTGCGTCGCCCAGTTCTCAGCGAGGATCTTGACGGCGCCGGTCCAGCACGAGGCGACCGACCGTCTGGGACACGGCGGACATCCTGCCCGATCAGCCCGCGCTCAGAGTCGGGTTCGGCGCGACGGTCGCCCCCTGAGGGCGTCGACGCATCACCTCGACCTATGGTCGGTCAGGACGTCTCGTTGCCCTCGGATGCCGGGGCAGCCGTCGCCGTGGGCGCCTTGGCTGCCGGTGCCTTGGCCGTCGTGGACGGCGCCGCACTGGTCCGCGTGCTCGACGCCCGGGTGGAGGTCCGCGCAGCTGGGGCCTTGACGGCCGGCGTCGCCTTGGTGGCGCGGGGCGTGCGAGGAGCCCGTGGGACGCGGGACGTGGCCTTGGCTACCGGAGCGGCAGAGGCCGCCGCAGCCACCTCGGGAGTAGCCGGCGCCTGCTCCGCGGCGGGGGCCTCGGGCGCGGGGGCCTCGGCTGCTGGGGCCTCGACCTGCTCGGCCGGTGCGTCCGCAGGGGCCTCGTCCGAGACTTTCGCCTGGCGGCGCTCGGCCTTGCGCGCGGTCTCGCGGGCGAGCTCACGGGCGTCGCGGAGCGTGCGGTTGGCCTTGCGGCGACTCCTCACCGCGCCCTCGAGCGAGGCACGGTCGGTGGTCAGCTGCTGCCGGGCGGCCTTGATCCCCGTCTTCAACGCGTGGATCTGGACGTCCAGATCGGCGATGGCCTGCTCCGCCGTGTGCAGTTCGGCCTGGGCGGCCGAGGCCTTAGCCACAGCTGCCACCGCCTTGTCACGACGCACCTGCGCCACTGCCACCGACACCACCGTGGGGGCCTTGTCCTTCGCCGCCTTGCGGGACTTACCGGCCATCGCCGAATCTCCTTCTCTCCTGCGAAGATCCATCACTGCACGTCTGGGGACCGAGGGTACGGCAGCCGCGCGCCACAGGTGACGAAACGCCCACTCCCGGACTGAGGAATCGCGGCCCCCAGCATGGTTCATGGCCCCGAGGGACCGCCGACGTGGGGACGGACGCACCGACGTCAGTGGCCCTGCGGGGCATGGGGAAGGAGCGATGTGGATGCGCAGGGATCAGTGGGGGGCGAGGGCAGGGAACCAGCCCTCGGCCGGGTGAGCGCCCTCACTGCGGCTGTCGCTGGTGTCGACACCCAGGAAGGGTGCGGCGATGCAGGCGATGAACAGGACGATGAAGAAGACGGCGAGCATGGCGGTTGCCCCCTCGGGTCCGAGAGGCCCCGGACATTGGACGATCTGTGGGTACACCTCAAGCATGCCCGCCCCATTGTTGGATATCCAGCGAGAGTACTTGAAGAACCCTTCAGTATTCCTGAACAATGACACCATGCGGATCGAGTGCCCGTGCTGACCAATCGGCTTCTGCACGTGCATCGCACGGTGATCGATGAAGGCACGCTGACCGCCGCCGCCGCCGTCCTCGGCTACACCGTCTCGGGGGTCAGTCAGCAGCTGTCCCAGCTCGAGGCGGAGGTCGGCTCACCCCTGTTCGAGAAGGCCGGTCGCGGGGTCCGACCGACCGCCGCCGGGCGACTTCTGGCCGAGCATGCACACCGCATCCTGGCCGACGTCGAGGATGCGGAGTCGGCCCTGGCCGATCTTCGCGCCGGACGGCGCGGGCGGCTGCGCGTGGTCTCGTTCCACTCTGCCGGGGAGTCCCTGCTGCCACCGGCGATCGCGTCGATGCGGCGCTCCATGCCCGACCTGCACGTGATGCCCCTGGTGGACGAGACGGACGGCGCCATGCGCCGGCTGCGCGCCGGTGACGTTGAACTGGTGGTCACCGTCGAGCCCTTCACCCGAGGTGCCGAGCCCAGCGACGACCTGACTCGGGTGCATCTGCTGGACGACGAGTACCGGCTCCTGCTGCACTCCGACCACCCGATGGCCCGGCGGCGGGTGGTGGACGTCGCCAGCCTGGCCCGGAGCGACTGGGTGGTCACCACAGGGACGGTCGACTACGTGCGCGAGGCCACCATGAGCACCTGCCGTCGCGCCGGCTTCAGCCCCCGTGTGGTGGCCGAGGGGGACGAGTTCGCGGTGACCCAGGGCTACGTCGCGGTCGGGCTGGGAGTCGCCCTGGCCCCGGTGCTGGCGCTCGGCGCCGTCCGCGAGCACGTCGTCGTCCGCCGGCTCCGCACGCCGCCCGAGCCGCGCCACATCTGGCTGGCGACCCGCCCAACCCTGGCCGACCAGCCCGCCGTCCGGCAGATGATCGCCGCGCTGCGCGCCGCGGCTGGTGGTCCCCCCAGGTCGTGAGTGCGCCCCAGAGGTGACCGGCGCTCAGATCACCGGTTCCAGCTCGATCAGGACGGCCGAGGGCATCGTCAGGGTCAGCCCGATCTCGACGGATCCCGCCGCCATCAGCGTGGACTCGGTCACCGGCAGCTGTGCGGCGGCCTCGAGATCGGCCCATTGGGTGGCGTTCTCGGGCCAATCGCCCAGTTGGAGTCCGTCGATCGCGGCGACCAGGTCGCCCCGGCCCGCCGACAGCTGCGTCTGACGCAGCCGCCACTCGCCCTCGATGCCGAGCAGACTGAGCTCGACCCGGCGCGCGAGGGCGGCGTCACCCGCAGCCTTGGTCTGGTCGAGTGTGAGGTTCCACAGCAGGACGGGCGATGTGCCCGTCCCCGGCCCGACTGGCCCGGACCTCGACCAGGCTCCCGGCGCCGTCGCCGTTCGCAGACACGGGGAGTTCATGCTCGCCCAGCCGGGAGAGCATGCGGAGCGCGTGGAAGCGGGGCTTGGGCAGGTTGCCCACGGTCTGCAGCCCGAAGCCCCCATGGAGCAGCCGGGGGGGTGGGCCGAGCTCCTCGAAGTGGTCGCTGGCCACCCAGTACGACAGGGCGTCGACCCGGCCGGCCGCCGATCGCATCCCCCGCAGCAGGAACACCCCGGAGAACACCGAGTCGTTGATCGGATCGAAATGCCGCGGCGTCACCCCCCACTCGGTCCACAGGATCCTCGCCCGCTCGAAGCCGTGCCGGGCCAGGGTGGGCCGCAGGTCGAGCGGGGGACTGCCGTAGGTGTGGGTCGACACGAAGTCCACCGGCGACCCTGACAACCGGCAGTGCGCCAGCAGGTCGTCGACCCATCCGGCAGCCGCCGACGACGGGCCGCCGACGGCGAGCCGCATGTCCACGCTCTTCAGCGCCGCCGCCGTCACGTCGTAGAGGTGGAGCCACTCCTGCTGGGTGCCGGACCAGAACACCTCGAGATTGGGCTCGTTCCAGACCTCGAAGTCCCAGCGCGCGACCCGCTCCCGGCCGTAGCGATCGACCAGGTGCTGCGCGCAGGCTCGGACCAGCTCGCCCCAACGATCGTAGTCCTTGGGCGGGGAGATGATCGCCCGGTAGGCGAAGACGGTGCGGTCGGGGTCGGACGCGAGATCCCTCGGCATGAAACCGAGCTCGACGACCGGCTCGAGCCCGATCTCGATCACCGCGTCGCAGATCCGGTCGACGATCGAGAAGTCGTGGGTGATCCGGCCGTCGACCTCGCGGTACACGGCGGTGTCGTCGTGGAAGATCGCGTGTGCGCGGACCGTTTCCACGCCGATCTCGTCGTGGACGCGGGTGAGTGCGGTGCGCAGCTCCTCACCGATCACCCGCCCACCCGACAGCTTCGGCGAGAGCAACTGGGACAGACGCTCGCTGCCGATCATGTGATGCCACGGTCTGGCCAGCGGTGTCCCAGCCTCGGTCACGTCAACAGTCACCCCCACCCGGGGGGGACGCCCAGGAGAGGCATCGAGCGGGCGGGCACGGCCGGGCCCAGGGTTCCGGCGACGGTCACCTCAGCGAGGCTGGCCACCGCAGACCAGTAGCCCACCTCGACCGCTCCGGTGGTGTCCAGGTACGGCGGGCAGGGGATCGCCAGGACGTCGCCACCATGGTGGTCCACCGGGGCGAACGGGCCTTCCGCCGTGGGCCCGCGATGCACCAGGTACCCCGCGGCTCGGCGTTCCGGACCACCATCAGGGCGGCGGCGAACCAGCCGTTGTCCACGCTCGACAGGAAGGGGTAGACGGTGTTGCCGTCCTCGGGCCACACGGTCACGACGTCACCGGTGGCCTCGTCGTACCAGTTGTAGAACATGCCGCTCGGCGCGTGGTGGCGCAGCCGTCCCATGGTGGTGAGCGTCCGGGCCAGGCGCTGCCGGCATTCCGCGGCACTGATGAGGCCGAGCTCGCGCGCCACGACAGTGCTCCAGAGGTAGCCACCGATGTTGGTCGGAGAGGTGTATCCGCTGCGACGGGGTGAGGCCAACGGGCGCTGATGTTGTCGGCCGGCAGGCCGGTTCCGGGGTCGGTCATCGCGACCAGCGAGGCCCACGTGTCGCGGGCCCACCGCTGAATGGTCGGCCGGTCCACGACCGGAACGTTCGTCGTCGCCCCGGCCGGCACGGCTCGGGCGCCGGTGAGACCGACGGCCGCCAGGGCCACTCCGCCGACGAGCAGTTGGCGGCGGGTCGTCGGGGTACGCAGGGCAGCGGGCTCAGGAACGGCGCTCATGTCCGGTTCTCCTCGATGGGGGACGGTCTCACTTGATGCCCGTGGTGGCGATGCCTTCGATGAACCGGCGCTGGAAGATCAGGAAGACCACGAGGATGGGCGCGACCAGCACGGTGGCGCCGGCCAGGAGCAGGCCGTAGTTGACCTGGTTCTGCCCCGTGGAGAACAGGGCCAGCGCCACCGGCAGGGTGTAGTGGGTCTGGGTCTGGGCCACCACCAGCGGCCACAGGAAGCTGTTCCAGCTGCCCAGGAAGGTGAGGATGCCCAGGGTGGCCAGCGCTGGTCCGCACAGCGGCAGGATGATCTGCCGGAAGATGCGCAGTTCACCCGCCCCGTCGACCCTCCCGGCGTCGAGCAGATCGTCCGGCAGGGTGACGATGAACTGACGCATCAGGAACACCCCGAACGGCGTCACCAGGAACGGCAGGATCAGCCCCGGGTAGGAAGTCGACCACGCCGAGGTTCGCGACCAGCACGAACAGCGGCACGAAGGTCACCATGCCGGGAATCATGAGCGTGCCCATCACGAGCCCGAAGACCACCTTCTTCCCGGGGAAGTTCAGCTTGGCCAGGGCATAGCCGAGCATCGAGCAGACGACGAGGTTGCCGGCGGTGACGACGACCGGTTCGACCGTCGAGTTGAGGAAGTAGCGGGGGAAGTTCTGCTTGTCGAACAGGTCGCGGTAGTTGTCCAGGGTGGGCGACTCCGGCCACCACGTCGGCGGCACCTGACGCGGTTCGCCCTCTCCCTTGAAACTGCCGAGGACCATCCAGACGAACGGCGCGACCACCGCGATGAACCCGATGCTCAGGGCCAGGTACAGCCATCCCGTGGCGCAGCGAGTGCGATTCACCCCCAGGCCGCACTCACGCGGCGTAAGAACAGTCAACGCCGCTGGAGGGCGCGTGTCGACACTGTAGGACTACATTGTTGTTCTACGGTGACGGACTCTATCTGGGCCCTGCGACGGGCAGGACCGACCGACAGGAAGGGCCAGGGACATGCACGATTCCCCCTCGCCAACGGCGCGTAGCCGCACCCGCCTGACCCGTGAACACGTGCTGAGCACCGCCCTCGAGATGATCGATCGGGACGGCATCGAGGGGCTGTCCATGCGCCGCCTCGGGCAGGCTCTCCACCGTGACCCGATGACGCTCTACCGCCACGCCGCCAACAAGACCGCGCTGCTCGACGGCGTCGCCGAGATGGTCCTCGACCAACTGACACTGGAGCCGAGCGCACCCGATTGGGGCGGGCAACTCCGCGTGATCGCCCGGGACTTCCGCGCCCTCGCCCTGGCTCACCCGCACGTCGTCCCGCTGCTCGTCACACGCCCTCTCGCCACGCCGCTCGCGCTGCGCCCGCTGGGGACGCTGCGCCCGCTGGAGGCGTGCCTGGAACTGCTCACGCGCGCAGGGTTCACGGAGGTCGACGCCCTGCACATCTATCGCTCGTTCTTCGGCTTCCTGCACGGGCACGTGCTGAACGAGCTCCAGGAGCTCGTCGAGAACCCCGAGGAGAGCGACGACCTGCTCCGGCTGGGACTGCACCGGTTGCCGCTCACGCAGTTTCCCCTCCTGCGTGGGCTGGCACCGGTCCTGGCCGCCTACGACGGCGCCGCTGAGCTCGAGCGCGGCCTCGACATCCTGCTGTCCGGACTTCGGGCCCAACTGCCCACCGGCGAGCACAGTGACGGCGGATGACCTGAGCCCGTTGGTCCGGGCCGGCGTGGTCGAGCGGCGCTCCGAGGGAATCGGCGTGCGCTACGCCCTGGTCCGCCGCACTGCGTTCTGGCGACGGACAACTCTACCGGCGGTCTACAGGACCAGCTCCTCGTCGGAGCACCGCCGGGCGAGGTATCCCTCGGCGATCGCCCGGACCTGCGGGGGTGACAGCGTTCGCCCGTGCCCGGGCAGGGCGCGCTCGATCGGCACCTGGAGCAGGCGCCGCATCGTGTGGCAGTAGTCCGCCACGTTCGCCCCGCGGCACGTGTCGATCAGGTCGTCGTCGTAGAGCACGTCGCCGGTGAACAGGTACCCCGTGGCCGCCTCGTAGAGGTTCAGCGAACCCGCGGTGTGCCCCGGTAGGTGCAGCACGGCGAAGCAGCGGTCACCCAGGTCGATCGTGCCGCCGTCCGCGACCGCAGCGGCCCAAGGGGCGGCAGTCAGCGAGTAGTCCTTGGGTTGGTAGGAGGCTGAGGGCAGCGCCTGGATCAGCAACTCGGGCAGCTCCTCACCCGCGGGTACGGAGTCCAGCAGGCCCAGGGCGCGGAGTAGCGGCACGGTGTACAGGCTGGTCGCGCCCGGTGCTCGGACCTCCGCCAGTTCCGTCGCGTGCACCAGACAGTGATCGAACTCGTGGGCACCGCCCATGTGATCGAGGTGGGCGTGGGTGAGCACCAGGACCGGATCGTTCTCGAACATCCAGGGCAGCGCTGCCCGCAAAGATGCCACGCCGAGACCGGAGTCGACCACCAGGTCGCGATCGCGGCCACGGACGTGCCAGATGTTGGCCGACAGCAGCGGATTCACTGCAGGTTCCTGGACCAGGGTCACCCCGTCACCCCAAGAGGTGATCCGGAACCAGTCGGGCCCCTCGACCACGCGCACGCCCGCTCCTTCTCTCTGGACCATCCGAGCCATCCCGGCTCGTGCCCACCTTGCCCGAAGATCGTCGATCGCCGATCATCTGCGCTGCATGGATGGCCGACTGGTCAGATCCGGGCTGGCACGCACTCGCCCGCCGGTGGATCGACGACCGGCTCGACCACCTGGGCCTGACGGCGGCGGACGATGTCCGTCAGGTGCACCTCACCGACGGGTCGACCGTGCTGCTCGTCCCGACCACGAGCGGTGACCTCTACTTCAAAGCGGCTGCCCAGGGGCTGCAGCACGAGGCGGCGGTGCACACCCTGCTCTCGGCCGCTGGCTCGACGTGCTGCCGGACGGCCTGGCGATCCTGCTGGCGCAACTGGGCGAGAGCGAGGGGCCGGACCGGGCTCGTCCGCTGGAGGCCGTTCCTCGGGTGCGCGACCTGTGCGCCGAGCTCGCCACACACGGTGTGCCGGAGACCATCCAGCACGACGACCTGAACGACGGTCAGGTGTTCGAACGCGACGGGCGCTACGCCGTCCTGGACTGGGGTGATGCCTGTGTCGCGCACCCGTTCTTCTCGCTCTCGGTGGCACTGGAGGGCGTGATCGCCTGGGGCGTCGGCGACGTCGAGGACTCTCAGAACGCGCAGGCGTTCCGTGACGCCTACCTGTCGGTGTTCGCCGGCTCCGAGCCGACGGCCACTCTCGACCGGGCCTGCGACATGACCCGCCTGCGCATGTTCCTGGACGGGAGGCCATAAGCCACTGACCGCCCTGGCGTTCCGCGCGACAGGGGACTTTGCCCAGGTCACCAGGCTCCGACCACAGCGAGCTGCTGAGCAGTTACGGTGACGTAGGCGACCGCGCGTGGGCGCAGCGCCCCCAGAAGGGTGCCGAACGAGCGATGAGCGGGAATGCGGCCATGGCGGCGGGCCTGATGATCGGCGGCGCCGGCTACGTGGCCCTGGCCCTGTACGTCTGGCGCAGGCGTCACGCGCCCGCCGCCTACGCGCTGCTTGCCTCGCTGCTGGCCATGTTCATCTGGACGGCCGCCTACGCGATCGAGATGACCACCCGCACCCAGGCGGCAGCGCTGCCGTGGTCGACCATCAAGTGGATCGGGGTCGTCCTGCTGTCGCCGGCGCTGCTGGCCTTCGCCGTCGAGTACACCGGCCACGGCCGGAGCCTGACCCGGCGGACGCTGGCCCTGTTGGCCGTGGAGCCGCTGATCGCGATCCCGTTGCTGATCGTGCCCCATACGCACCGCTGGTTCCTGTTCTACTCGAAGGGGGCTCCCGATGACGGAGTGACCCCGTGGCCGGTGCCCAAGAATGGCGTGCTGTACGACTGGCTCGTGGGCTACGCCTACGCGATGCTGATCTTCGCCCTGGGCCTGACCGTGTGGCGACTGGCCCGCCAGGCCCGGGTCTACCGCCGCCCCGCGGTGGCGGTGATCATTGCCTCCGTGCTGCCATTTGCCGGGAACGCCATCTACCAGAAGAACTACGAGAGGATGTGGGTCGACCCGACCCCCTTCCTGTTCGCCGTGCTGGTGGTGGTCATGGTCTGGGGTCTGTTCCGGATGGGCTTGATCGACCTGGTGCCGATCGCCCGGAGCGCGGTGCTCGAGCAGATGACCGACGCTGTGCTGATCATGGACGCCCACAACCGGGTGATCGACACGAACCCGGCCGCGGCCGGACTCCTCGGCCTGGGCCGCCAGCAGGTGATCGGCTGCTACGCAGACACCCTGCTTCCGGCGATAGGCGCTCCGCTGGAGGGGCACCGCCCGGGGGCCTCGAACCAGGTGGAGCTTTCCACGACGGCCGACCAGTTGGGCCGGGCGGGTACGGCGCCGATCCATCTGGCGGTGCAGCTCAGTTCGCTGACGGACCGGCAGGGGTTGGAGGCGGGTCGGCTGCTGGTGCTGCGTGATGTCACCGAGCGTACCGAGACCGAGCGTCGGCTGCGGGAGTTGTTGGACGCCGAGACTCATCTGGCGGCGGTGTTGCAGACCAGTCTGCGCCCGGCATCGTTGCCCAGTGTTCCTCGGGTGCACTTGGCCGCGCGGTCGCTGCCGGCCGGGCAGGGCTCGCAGGTCAGCGGGGACTTCTACGACGTGCACCAGGCTCTGGGCGGTGATTGGGCGTTCGTGCTGGGTGATGTGGCCGGCAAGGGTGTACATGCGGCGGTGGTGACCTCGATGGCCCGGTACACGGTACGCACGTTGAGTGCGCAGGGGTGGTCGCCCAAGCAGGTGATCGAGCAGTTGAACCAGGCGCTGTTGGTCGATGCCGAGCCAGAGCGGTTCTGCACGGTGGTCTATGGACGGATCGCCGAGTTGCCCCCGGATGATCACGGGGCGACGCCGCCCGGGCTGCGGGTCACGGTGGCGTTGGGGGGTCACCCGGCGCCGCTGGTGCGTCGTGGCGACGGGCGAATCGAGGCGATCGGTGGCTCGGGCACGGCGTTGGGCATCGTGTCGCTGGTGGACATCCAAGAGGCGACGGTGGAGCTCGGGCCGGGGGAGGTGATGATCGCCTTCACCGACGGGGTCACCGAGGCGCGCCGCGAGGGCCAGGAGTTCGGTGAGGAGCGCCTGGCCTGGGCGCTGGCCAGCGCCGCCGCGGGCCTGCGCGGGCACACCGGACCCGCGGCCGCGGCCCTGCTCGCCGACGCGGTGGCCGACCGGGTGATGGACGCCGTCACCCAGTTCGCCCCCCAGCGCGACGACGTCGCGGTCCTGGTGCTCGCCGTCTCCTGACGCTGCCAGGGGACAACCGGTGTCAGCCGGTGCGCAGGCTGGTCAGCAGCAGCCGCCCGGTGATGTCGAGGGAGCCCTCCTGCTCCATCTGAGTGAGCAGGGAGGTGGCGATCTTCATGTGCATCGCCGTGTCGGCGCCGACCGCCGTCATGGCCAGGTGCGCATTGGCCAGCTCCTGGCGGGCGTTGACGTCGTACGGCTGGGCGGCCTGCAGCCAGTTGCGCAGGCACAGCTCCTCGCTCAGCAACGAGGCGGCACGGGGGTCACCGAGCCTGACCAGCAGGGAGCCGAGGTCCGCCAGCGCAGCCGCGACCAGCGCCACCAGCTGACGGTCGCCGGGATTGCCGGCGAAGGTCAGCCGAGCCACGGTCAGTCGCTCGTCGAGCAGGCTGCGCGCCTCCTCGAAGGAGCCGAGATCCCGGGCCGCCGTCCCCGCCCGGCGCAGGCTGTAGCACTGCTCGGTGAGCAGGCGCACCTCCAGGCCGTGGACCGCAGTCAGCTCCCGCAGGACTCCCATCCGACCGTGATTGCCGTGACACTCGAGCACGGTCCAGTGATCGCCCTGCTGACGGGCCAAGTCACCGAGCTCGTCCAGAGCGGCGAGAAGATCGAGCCGATGGGGCGTGCTGGGATCGTGGGCGACGGACCTCCGAGCAAGGTCGACCAGCTGCTCGCGATACGGGCGGGCGCCGACCAGGTCGCCGCTGCTCTGATGCAGATCCGCCAGCAGGCGGTAGGCCTGCCGGTACTCCTCGGCGGAGCGGGCCTCGCGGCAGAGGGCCTCGGCTGCGGAGCGGGCACTGGGCAGATCACCGAGCGATCGAAGATTTTCAGCCCATTGGAGAAGGGCATGGAACATCTTCGGTGGGGACACGTTGTCGACGTGCACTGCTCCTCCGGAAGCCGAGTCAGAGGGGGAAGCCTCGGTCATCACGCACCGTCGGTGGAATGTCTGTTTCGCACCATTCAGAGCGGAAGGTCGGCCCAACTTAGCGCTTTCTCCGCCTGCTGGGAACACCTGTAGACCGAGGGTGATCAGCCGCTCACATTCGGGCGGAGAACCGCCCCGAACGCGTCGAGCGGCCGGACAGGAGTGGCCACTGGACGTTTCGGGGCGGGCGGTTCAAGCAGACCTCAAGCGCGCCTCAAGTCGGACTCCCCCGCCTTGCACCTCAGTCGGCAGCGCTTCTAGCATGGTCGGACCGTGCAGACGCATCGGCAGATGCATGTGCACGGGAGTCACCGCCGGCTCGAGAGCGACGCCGGTTCACGCAGGGGGATGGAGCGCGATGCAGCACGACACTCGGATCTACAACGGGATGCCCGCGACCGGGTTGGGGAACGTCGCTTGGCGCAAGAGCGCTCGCAGCGGGCCGCAGGGCAACTGCGTCGAGTTCGCCGACCTCGAGTCCGGCGGACGAGTGGCGGTGCGCAACTCGCGTGACCCGCACGGCCCGGCACTGATCTACACCCGGGCTGAGATCCACGCGCTCATCGAGGGCGCCAAGGACGGGGACTTCGACCACCTGCTCGGGTGACGACCAAGGACGGCGCGCGGGCCGGCCGGCTCAGACCCCGGCCCGCGCGCCACCCCATCGATCAGTTCTTGCGGCCCACTCCGGCCCAGCCGTAGACGCTGTCGACGTCGGGGCTGGTGTCTGCATCCGGCCGCCAGCCCAGGATCGGGGCCACCCCGGGCTCCACGAGCTCGAGCCCGGTGAAGAACCTCAGCATCTCGGCCTGGTTGCGGGCCACATAGGGAATTCCCGAGCGCTCGGCCGTGGAAGCCGTCTGCGCCATGGCCTCGGCGTCGAAGTCGCTGGCCGGAGCGGCAATCGCCAGGTAGCTGCCGGACGGCAGCCATTCCACCAGCGTGGCGACGACGCCGTACGGGTCGTCGGAGTCCCGCAGGTGGTGCAGGATCCCGACCAGCATCAGCGCCACCGGCTGCCCGCCGTCGAGGGTCTGCGCCAGCACCGGGTCGGCCAGGATGTCCCCCGGCCTCCTCAGGTCGCCGATCACGAACGCCGTCCTGCCTTCCGCCGTGCCCTTCATCAGTGCCCTGGCGTGGGCGAGCACGATCGGGTCGATATCGACGTACAGCACCCTGGCCTCTGGCGCGATGGACTGGGCCACCTCATGCACGTTGTTCGCCGTAGGGATCCCGGTGCCGATGTCCAGGAACTGGCGGATTCCCGCCTCCGCCACCAGATGGCGGACGGCGCGAGCCAGGAAGGCCCGCTGCGCCTTCACCATCTCGGGCAGGGTCGGAATCTGCTCGATCAGGGCAGCACCGACCGCCCGGTCGGGCGGGTAGTTGTCCTTGCCGCCCAGCAGGAAGTCGTAGATGCGCGCGGACTGCGGCACGGAGATGTCTATCTGAGGCGGCTGATCATCCGCCCCCTTGTCGATGCCCCGATCATGCGACACGGTCCTCCCCCTCAGGTCTCGTCCAACAACTGTTTCAGGAAACCGACCGACTCCTGCGGAGTCAGGCTCTCCACACTGAGCCGGTTGAGCACCTCGGTGTACCGATCGACGTACTCGCTCTTGTCCAGGTACAGGGCGCTCACCAACTGCTCGAGGTAGACCACATCCGCCAGGGCCGGATCGGCGAAGCGCAGGATCGAGAAGGCTCCGCCGGCAACTGCATGAGCTCCGTACCGCATCGGCAGCACCTGAAGCGCCAGGCGCGGGCTCTCGGTGAGCTCGATCAGGTGCTGCAACTGCTCGCGGGTCACCTCGGCATCGCCCACCGGCCGGCGCAACGCAGCCTCGTCCAGCACGATCCAGAGGTGAGGAGGGCTCAAGCGGGTGAGCACGCGCTGACGGGCCGCGCGCAGGGCGACCGCGCGCGAGACGTCCCGCTCGGTGGGCGGGGGAAGCGCCGAGGAGATGACAGCGCGCGCGTAGGCCGGGGTCTGCAGCAGGCCGGGGATGAACTGCACCTCGTAGCTGCGGATCCCCACGGCCGACTCTTCCAGTCCGATGTAGTTGGCGAACCAACCGGGGGTGACGTCCTCGTACTCGCGCCACCAGCCTGGCTCGTTGGCCGCCCGGGCCAGGGCGAGCAGTGCCTCGCGCTCGACCGGGTCAGTGAGCCCGTAGTGGACGAGCAGGTCGGCGATGTCCCGCTCCTTGAACGAGACCCGACCCAACTCGAGCCGGCTCATCTTGGACTCCGAGGCACGGATGACGTATCCGGCGTCCTCGCGGGAGATACCTCGGTCCTCGCGCAGCTTCCGCAACCGGGAGCCGACCAACAGACGACGAACCGTCGTGCTGACCGGCATCGGCTCGTCCATCTCACTCCCTCCAACCCGCGGCTCAATGTGGCATGCCACGCGGCGATTCGCTACTGACTGAACCGGGTCGATGACAACTCGAGGTCAGAGGCTCTCCAGCGAGATTACTGTGCGTGAACATGATCGTGGGGCTCAAATGCCTCAGACACGCCCAAAGCGACGCGTGACTCTTCGCCCCTCCTCGGGCGTGAGCAGCTGCCCTTGCGCCTGCATGTGCATCTGAGAGTGCGGAAAGCGCTGGTCCAAGGTCATTTTCACCACTACTGAGCGGACAAACTGGTGCACCGGCGCCAACGGCGCCGGTGCATTCCAGACTCTGACACGCGGCGGCGCACGATGCAAGTCGCGATTACTCTCAGTGATGAAATCCTCAATTAGGACGCCCTTCTTGCAGGTAACGAACACGTAACGCTATCGCGACGAGGTCTCGCGCTGATCGGTTCCCCCGCCGAGGACGAAGGCCTCCCTCCCGCGATCACCGATCGGCGAAGACTGGGTTCATGAGCACTCGCCAGGATCGAGTTCTCGGAACCGTGGTCGGCGGCGTGGTCGCCGTGGCCGTCGCGGCGGCGTTCTTCGCCTCGACCCGGCCCGCGACGACCCGGGACAGCACGACTCCCGAAGGCACCGTCCAGGCCTATCTTTCCGCGGTGCTCGACGGAGACACCCGACGGGCCGCCGGCTACCTCTCGGCGGAGAGCCCTTGCGACATAGAGGATCTGGACAACGCGACGGTGCTGAACACGGCCCGGGTCGATCTGGTGGACACCGTGGTCGACGGGCAGAGCGCGCGCGTCGTCGTCGACCTGGCCGCATCGTCGGACGGCGGCCCCCTCGACACGTTCCCGACCGAGAGCCACACGTTCCGGCTGACCCGCTCCGGGCAGGGGTGGCTGCTGGTCGGCCAGCCCTGGCCGCTCTATGACTGCGGAGGCGACTCCAAGTGATGATCCTCGGTTTCCTGCCCACGGCTGTGGTGATCGTGCTGCTCGTGCTCGTGATCCGCAAGGTGCTCGCTCGCCCCGGTGCCGGCGTCTCCGACGTCCACGTGGTCCGGCAGTTCTTCCAGTACGTGCTCCTCCTCGGCCTCCTCATCGTCTCGGCGAGTGGGGTCTCGGGGCTGATCGGCCGGTTGCTCGACCGCGGCGCCCTCGTGGAGACCGATCAGGCCGAACTGGCGCTGAGCGTCGCCTTCACCGTCGTCGGCCTGCCCCTGCTCGCGGGGGTGGCGCTGTGGTCGCGACGCGGCCTCACCGCCAACCCGGCAGAGGCACGGTCCTTCGGCTGGACCGCCTACACGACAGTGGCGACGGTCGTGTCGTTGGCCGTCACCATGTTCGCGCTGTACGACGTGCTGGCATGGGCCGCCCAGGAGCGCCCCTACGACAGCTACTCACTCGGCCGTCTGATCATCTGGGGCGCGGTGTGGGCGTTCCACTGGTGGCTCGGCGCACGGCTCACGCCGCTCGCCCAGGCACAGCCACATCACCTGCTCGGGTCGCTGATCGGGCTGGGCACGGCTGCCGCCGGGCTCGCCGTCATGCTGTCCGGCGCGATCCAGGCCGTGCTGGACCTGGCCTCCTCGACGGCGCTGGTCGAGGGCGACCGGCCGATCGTGCGCGGCGCCGTCCTGCTGGTCGTAGGGGCGCCGGTCTGGATCCTCTACTGGGTGAGGACGGCTGCCCACTCGCAGCGCAATCCGCTGTGGCTCGCCTACGTGCTGCTGCCGGGGGTCGGCGGCGGTCTGATCACCGCCGTCGTGTCGGCGAGCACGGTGCTCCACGACGTGCTGGTCTGGCTGGTGGGGCAGCCGGACGCGGCTGAGGCCTCCCGCCACTTCCAAGGCACTCCGACCGGCGTGGCCGCTGCGGCGATCGGTGTGATCATCTGGTGGTACCACCACGCCTGCCTGCGTGAGGCGGCGTCCGAGGCCCGCACAGAGGTGCTGCGGATCTACGAGTACCTGATGGCCGGGATCGGCCTGGTCGCCGCGGCGGTGGGGCTGACCATGATGCTGGTGGCCCTGGTCGAGGCGCTGACCGGTTCCACCGTCCTGGTGGGCAGCGCCGCGGTCAACACCCTGATCACCGCCGCCACGCTCCTAGTCGTCGGCGGCCCGGTCTGGTGGCTGTTCTGGCGCCGGGTGCAGGCCGCCGCCCAGCGGGCTCCGGACGAGGAGCACGCCTCGCCGACACGTCGGATCTATCTGTTCGTACTGTTCGGCATCGCCGGCGTCGCGGCCGTGGTCGCGCTGCTGGTGGGCGTCTACTTCGTCGTCGAGGACATCCTCGAAGGCGTCCTCGGCACACAGACCCTGCGCCGGGTCCGCTTCCCGATCGGCGTGCTGATGAGTTCCGGGGCCATCTCCGGCTACCACTGGACCGTCTACCGCGGCGAGCGGGCGAAACCCGTCGCCCACGCCCACGGCCCGCACTTCGTGCTGCTGGTCGGCCCTCGTGACTCCGTCCTCGCCCATGAGGTCGCTCACCGGACTGGCAGCCGGGTGACCACCTGGGCGCGCACCGACCAGAACGGCTCGGCGACACCGTGGACGGCCGACGAGGTGATGGCGGCTCTCGGCGACACGGCGGCGGACGACGTGATCGTGCTCTCCGACGCCACCGGTCTGCACGCCATACCGGTGGACCGGCATTGAGTGGAACTGCAGCGGTGCTGAGTCGAGGACAAGAAGTAGGGGATCACCTGATCTAGCGGCGCCGCGCCGGCGCATGAGGCCGGGTCAGACCGCCAGGGCGGCGATGAAGCCGCCGACGAAGGCGTCGCCGAGACCGACTGTGGTGGGCGCCGGGCTGCTCAGCAGCAGCGCCGGCACGCAGCACACCTGATCGGGCAGCAGCGCCACCAGCGCCTCGGCGAACGCCTGGCCGCCGGCGTGCCGCGGGTTGTCGTTCACCGCCACGCAGTCGGCCTGGACCACCTGGTCACCGTGCAGGTAGCGCGCTCCCGCCATCGACGTCCCGGACTCCAGCGCGACACGATAGGTCTGCGCCTGCGCACCGAGGGCGAGCGACCAGTACCGGCTGTGTACGACCAGGGTGCCGCCTGGCATCAGCGCGTACAGGTCTCCCAGCGCCGCCGCCATCGCCTCGGCATCGAGCAGCTCCAGTGGGCGATCGAGATAGGCCTGCATCTCGTCCTCGTTCATGCCGTGAACATCGACCAGGTCGAAGATGCTCTCCCACACCTGCCGGCTGAACGCCGGAACGTGATAGCCGGCGTCCTCGTAGACGACCACGGCGTCTGCGGGCAGCCGGCTCATATGGGTGCGCAGTTCCCGCAGCCGGCAGTCGAGCAGATCCGGATCCTGCATCGAGTTGAATCCGGAGACCAGGAACACCCCCGCGCTGCTCAGAGTGGCTCCCAGGTCGGGGCTGAGCGGCAGCTCGCGGTTGGGCCGATCGTTGACGTAGATCAGGCGGTTCGCCTGCGGGGCAAGCAGTTCCAGCTCACCCATCCGAACCCGGGCCCCGGCGGGGAACTGGACGATCAGGTGCGGGTCGGTGGAATCCTCCGTGGCACTGCACAGGTAGGCCACCTGCACGGGCAGCAATCGGCGCACATGGTCGTCGATGCTCACCAGGTGCACCGTGCTGCGCAGACCCATCCGGCTCATGGCGATCGCCGCCCGCACACAGGTTCCCCCGAGGGTGATCTGGCGGGTGAAGCGAGCAGCGAAGGCCTCGACGATGTCGGAGGACGCGACGAATCGCTCACCTCCGACACCGTCGCGGACGAACCCCAGGATCGAGCACACCAGATCACGCTCGCTGCGCACCGGTGCGGAGGTGCTCACCTCGTCGGGCCGGATCCCGTACCGGACGACGAGATCCTCCATCACCGCACGGTCCCAGGTGATCTCGTAGTCCAGGCAGCCCCCGAGACCGAGCACTACCTCGCGCCCCATCACCCGCTCCCTATCCTCGCCCCGCGTGTTCCGATCATCCGTTCAGTACAGGCGGGCCTTGTCCGCCGCGTCGAACAGGTCGATCTTCTCTGCTGCGGTCACCTTCATCGCCGCGACGGCCGGGGGCTGGATCAGCAGCGGCTCGCGCAGGCCCTCATCCTGCAGCACCGTGCGCATCGCCTGGTGGTAGGTGACCTTGATGTCGCTGGAGATGTTGATCTTATTGATGCCCAGCTTCACCGACTCGCCGATCTCGCGGTCGGGGTTGTTCGACCCGCCGTGCAGCACCAGCGGCACCGTCATCTTGGCCTTGATCTGCTGCAGCAGATCAAGCTTCAGCTCCGGCTTCATCCACGAGGGGTAGATGCCGTGGCAGGTCCCGATGGCGACCGCGAGGCTGTCCACGCCGGTCTCGCGCACGAAGCGCACGGCGTCGTCCGGGTCGGTGTAGACGATCTCTGAGTTGCCGTATTGGGTGTCGCTCTCGGTGGTGCCGATCGTGCCGAGCTCACCCTCGATGGATAGGCCGACGGCGTGCGCGGCCTCGGCCGCCTGCTTGGTTCGGGCGATGTTCTCCTCGAACGGCAGCATCGAGCCGTCGAACATCACCGATGTGAAGCCGCACTGGATCGCCAGCAGGATCTGCTGGTAGGTCGTGCCGTGGTCTAGATGGATCACCACCGGCACCGAGGACATATGCGCACGCTGAACGATCGCCGGCATCAGGTCGGCACCGATGTGGGCCAGCTCGTCGGGGTGGATCGCCACGATCAGGGGGGCGCCCTTCTCCTCGCTGATCTCGAAGATCCCCTGACTCATCGCCCAGTCACTGATGTTGAAGGCGGGGACGGCGAAATTGTGCGTGTTCGCCACGTCGAGCAGCTGGACGCCATTGATCAACATTCATTTCTCCTTGGGTGGGTACCGTGCAGAAACCGGTGACGAGGCAGCCTCACGACTTGACCGAGCCGGCGGTCATTCCGCCGATGAAGAACCGCTGGAAGAAGAGGAAGAGAACGAGCACCGGGATGCACCCGAGAATGCTCATCGCCATCATCTCGTTCCACTCGTAGGAATGCTGGCCCATGAGCAGCTGGATGCCGATCGGCACCGTGCGCATCTCCTGGGTACGGGTCAGGGTGAGGGCGAACAGATATTCGTTCCAGGCGATCATGAAGGTGTAGATGCCCACCGACACCAGGCCGGGGATCGAGATCGGCACCAGGATGCGCCACAAGGCCGACATGGACCCGGCGCCGTCCACCTTCGCCGCCTCGTCGAGTTCCTTGGGCAGGGTGTTGAAGTACCCGGTCATCATGATGATCGCGTAGGGCAGCGTGAACACCATGTAGGTGAGGATCAGTGCCGCGTAGGTGTTGTACAGCTTCAGGGTGACCATGAGGCCGAAGTACGGGATCAGCAGAGTGATCGGCGGCACCGCCTGCACGCTCACGATGACGATGTTCAACGGATGCTTCAACGGGAACTCGTACCGGCTGAACGCGTACGCCGCCATGATCGCCACGATCAGCGTGAGTGCCGTCACCGACAGCGAGACCACGTAGCTGTTGATGAAGAACCGAACCTTCACCGGGTCCTGAACGATGGTCGCGTAGGCGTCGAACGAGAAGTTCTCAGTGATCACCTGCGGCGGGTTCGCGAAGATCTCCGGGTTGGACTTGAACGAGCTGACCAGCATCCAGAAGACCGGGAAGGCGGCGAAGACCGCTCCGACGATCAGCGCCAGAATCACTCCGGCCTTCATCACCAGCCGCCGCCTACCACGTGGCTCCATGTCAATCCCGCGCCTTCTGGTAGCGGACGTAGAAGAACGCCAGCACCATGGAGAATCCGAAGATGATCACCGCACTGGCCGAGGCCATCGCGAACTCGTAGCGGCTGAACGCCAGCTTGTAGGTGAACGTGCTGAGCATCTCGGTGACGTTGATCGGCCCACCCCCCGTGGTCATCCAGATCAGGGCGAACTGCTGGGTGGTGAAGATGACGTCGAGCATCGCGATGCTGACGATGATCGGGCGCAGCTGGGGCAGGGTGACGTGCCGGAAGCGCTGCAGCCCCGTGGCGCCGTCGACGGTGGCCGCCTCGTACAGGTCGCGCGGAATGCCCTGCAGCCCCGCAAGCAGGCTCATCATGTAGAACGGGTAGCCAGACCAGATGTTGATGAAGGTCACCGCGTACAGCGCGGTCGAGGGACTGGCCAGCCACTGCACCTTGCTCTCGATCAGGCCCGCGTTCTGCAGCAGGAAGTTGACCACCCCGTTGGGGTTGAGCAGCAGCCGCCAGACCACGGCGATGATGGCCACCGTGAACAGCCAGGGCAGCACGTAGAACACGCGGAAGATCGCCTTGGTGACACTGCTCAGCAGGGTGGTGTTCAGCAGCATGGCGAAGGCCATGCCCAGCAGCAGATGGGCGACCACGCTGACCCCGGTGAAGAACGCGGTGTTCTTCACCGCGATCCAGAACACGCGGTTGGTGAGCACCTCGACGTAGTTCGTGAGCCCGGCGAACACCGGGTTCTTCTCCATGATCACGTTGTCCATCACGGAGTAGCCGATCACCATCACGATCGGCACCAGCATCAGCACGAGCATCAGCAGAACGGTCGGCGACAGGAAGCCATAGGGCTCCATCCGCCGCGCCATCGGACGACGGGCGGGCGTGGCGCGGGGCAGGCCGCGCCACGGCGGCTGCCGTGGCGCGGCCTTCACAGTGATCCGCATCAGGGTTTCAGCCCTCAGAACTCTTTCATCCAGGCGTCCTGAGCGGCCTTGAGCATCTCATCGACGCTCTGGTCCCCGTTGAGCGTGCTCTGCAGCTGCTCGTCGAAGGAGCGCATGAGCGACTCCGCCACCGGCAGACCGGTGAACTCATTGGCGGGGTGCCGGCCTTGTAGATGTCGAACGCGGCCTTGAACAGGTCGTCGTTGGCCACGAAGTCGGGGACCGACTTGGTGTTGCCCGGGAAGGCGTTCGCCACCGAGGACAGCTTGGAGTTGTTGGCCTCGTTCATCAGGAAGTCGACCAGCTTCCACGCCTCAGCCTTGTGCTTGGAGTTCTCGGCGATGCCGATGCCCCACGAGGCGTACGGGATTCCGCGCTTGCCGGTGTACCCGTCCTTGGCCGGAATGGCCGAGATGCTGAACTTCAGGTTGGGGTTGTTCTTGCGGATCAGGGTCACGTGGGCGAGCGAGTCGATCATCATGCCGACCCGAGCGTTCGTGAACTCCTCGACCTTGTCCTGCTCCTTCATGGTCAGCGCACCGGGGGCGATCACCTTCGCGTCCCACAGGGCTTTGATGTACTCCACCGTGGCCTTGACGTCGGCGTTGGTCAGGTCCGGCTTACCGTCCTTGAGCATCGTGCCGCCCGAGGCCCAGTTCCAGGCCATGACGTCGTTCTGGATGCCGTTGGGCGCCTCCGGCGACAGCGGCACGATCCAGCCCTTGACGTCGCCACCGATCGCGGTGACCTTCTTGGCCGCGTCGGTGAACTCGGTCCGGTTGGTCGGCGGCTTCGCGACACCGGCCTTGGTCAGCAGGTCGTCGTTGGTGAACAACGGGTAGACGAAGTTCACGACCGGGATCATGGCGGTCGCACCGTTGATCTTGATCTGACTCGCCAGCTGGCTCTCGTCGTAGCCGGCGTCCTTCATCAGCTTGGTCAGGTCGGTGATCGCACCCTGCTTGACGAAGTCACTGACCCACGCGCCGTCCAGGCCGACGACGTCGGACATGGTGCCGGCCGCCGCACCCGCGACCACCTGCTCCTTGGTGGAGGCGTACGGACCGGACAGCAGCTTGACCTTGATCCCGGGGTTGGCGGCCTCGAACTGGTCCATGATGCCCCGCAGCGCGCCTTCGGGCAGTTCCGGCTCCCACCACTGGGCGAACTCGAGCGTGACCTCGCCCCCACCGGCGGCCGCACTGCCACCACCGCTGGCTGTCGCCGCCGAGTCGCCCGAGGTGCCACCGCCACACGCAGCCACGAGTACAGCGACCGTGGCTGCACCTAGAAGTGCGGAGATCCGTCGTCCCGCACGAGCGTCTCTGCTCATCCGTCTCCTATCTCAGAAGGGTGCTGCATCGACGCGTGCCTATGCGCAGGTCTGCAGCTTTCTGCAAGCTAGACCTCGGGTCTCTGCGGAGTCAAGGGTTGTATGTCTCATTTCAGTCGCAGATTCCCTGCCGTTTCCTGCAAGCGTATACGGCGCCACAGCTCCTCGGCCTGCGCAAACCACCCTGATCTCCCCTTTCCGGCTGCGCACACCTGCTGCACCTCCTCCGATCGCAGGATCTGGCAAGGATGTGCTAATACATGCGTATGTCTGCGAGCGCCGAGCACGAAGGAGCCGACGACGGGGCGGCACGACGCCTCCCGGCCGGCCGCAAGGCCGAGCTGGCCGCCTACGTCGCCGAGATGGGCCAGGTCACGGTGGCCCGGCTCGCGAAGCGCTTCGACGTCTCCGCGGACACGATCCGCCGCGACCTCGACCAGCTCGACACGGACGGCGTGCTCATCCGCACCCACGGCGGCGCGGTGAGCCTGTCCGCCTTTCCCCGCCCGGACTCCGGACTCGACGTCCGGGCCCGGGTTCAGTCCGCGGCGAAGGACCAGATCGGCGCCCTCGCGGCTGGGCTGGTCTCCAACGGCTCCTCCCTGCTGATCAATGCGGGAACCACCACCCTGGCCCTGGTACGCCACCTGCGCGACCACCGCGACCTGACCATCGCGACCAACAGCCTGGCCCTCCCGGCGGAGATCTCGCCGAAGGTGTTCCGCGACCTGTACGTGTTCGGCGGCGCGGTGCGGGTGACGGCGCAGGCCACCGTGGGGCCGGTCGCGTTCCCGGTGATGGCCGGCGGGGGCGAGGTCGACATCCGCTGCGACATCGCCTTGATCTGCGTCGGCGCCGTCGGCCACGAGAGCGGCTACTCCACCAGCAACCTGGGCGAGGCCGCGATGATGAGCGAGATGATGTCGCGCGCCGGTCAGGTCGCTGTGCTGGCCGACTCGACCAAGTTCGGCCGCAGGCTGTTCGCCCAGGTCGCCGAGCTGGGCAGGGCCGACTGGTTCGTGACCGACCAGGCTCCCCCTGACGATCTGGCCGCCGCCCTGCACGCCGCCGGTGTGGAAGTCCTCATCCCCAAGGACGCCGCCTGAGTTTCTGTGCGGTCGAACGCGTGGAATACCCCCGCTTCAGCCGCACAGAATCAGTGCGCCGGGTGGGGGGAGTGGAGGACGACGCCCATGCCGTTGATCCACTCGTAGATGGGCTCGTAGGCCAGGGCCTTCGTCTGCGCACCGGCCATGGCGCCGGCCACGACCACCCAGGACCGCACCTCCCCGGTGCCGTTGCCGGCCAGGGCCAGCTCCTCGTTCGGCATGTCGAGCAACTCCGCGGGGCAGCCCTGCTCGAGCATGCCCAGGAACCAGCGGTCGAAGTCCTCGTCGATGTCGCCCACCCGGGGCTCGCCGACGAAGTGGCTCAGCCCACCGGCGCCGCACAGCGCCACCCGTTCCAACCCGGCATAGCCGCGGATCGAGGCGCCGAGCGCGACCCCGAAGTCGTAGGACTGGCGCAGGGTCATCAGCGGTGGCGTGGTGCAGTTCATCACGATCGGCACCAGCGGCAGCTCACCCTCGGGACTGAGCTCGTGATAGACGGTCATGAAGCCGTGATCGACGACGAGCCGCTGCGACAGGGCCGGCTGGAACCCCCGCTCGATCGTGCCGGCCAGGATGGCTCCGGCCAGGGCGGGCTCACCGGGCACCCAGATCTCCTCGATACCCAGCCACTTCTCCACCGGGCCGAGGTGACTCTCGCCGAGCCCGACCGCCAACTGCGGCAGGTTGTCCAGGAAGAAGTTGGTGAAGTGCTCGCCGGAGACCATCACCACCGCCTGGGCCCCGGAGGACTCGATCCGTGCCCGAACGTCGGCGAGCGCGGTGAAGAACCGGTCCGCCTGATCGGGCGGAGCCGAGGCCCGGTCCGCCGACATCATCGGTGCGTGCGCCGAGGAGAAAGCCGCTACGAGGTCTGCCACCGCGGCCTCCCCCCGGGAGCGGTGGACGGGTCGCCGACCGGGGCTGCGCCGTCCGCCGCGAACAGCACCCGGTAGTCGGCGCGCTTCCAGCCCAGCGCGCGGCAGAACCCGTTGATCAGCACCGGGTGCACCCCACTGCGGTACAGCTCGGCGACGTCCCCCTCGACCAGCTGCGTCCGCTCCTGAACGGTCAGCTGGTAGCCGGCCAGCGCGATCGGGGGCGTCGGCAGGCCCCGCCCGACCCCCTCCAGCAGACGCAGGTAGTCGAACAGGCACTGCTGCACCTGGTAGGTACTCATCGCGGGCTCACCACCTCTCGGTCAGGGCCACGGCAGGACGGCGCCGGTGTAGTTCTCCGCCAGTCCGGTCGCGGCGGCCGGCGACGAGGCGACGTAGCGGAGCTGGTCGTACTGCATCTGCAGCAGGAAGTCGCGATCGGGGTCGGACTGCGGAGGCGTGTGCAGCATCGAGGTCATCCACCAGGAGAAGTGGGTCGACCGCCACACCCGGGCGAGGGCGTCGTCGGAGTAGCGCTCCAGCAGGTCGTCGTCACCCTTGCCGATCGCCGCGACCAGGGCCGTACCGAGCCGCTTCACGTCGGCGACGGCGAGGTTGAGCCCCTTCGCCCCGGTGGGCGGCACGATGTGCGAGGCGTCACCGGCCAGGAAGAGCCGGCCCCAGCGCATCGGCGCACTGACGAAACTGCGCATCGGGGTGATCGACTTCTCCAGTGTCGGGCCGCTCTGCAGAGTCCAGCCGTCGTAGGCCATCCGGGTGGACAGACCCTCCCAGATCCGGTCGTCGGACCAGTGCGCCAGGTCGTCGTCCGGCTCGACCTGCAGGTAGAGCCGGCTCACCGAGGCCGACCGCATGCTGTGCATCGCGAAGCCGTCGGGGTGCAGGGCGTAGATGAGCTCGTCGGTGGACGGCGCGACCTCGGCGAGGATGCCGAGCCAGGCGTAGGGGTAGATCCGTTGGTGCACAGTGCGCAGCGCCTGCGGAATCGTCTCCCGGCTCACGCCGTGGAAGCCGTCGCAACCGGCCACGTAGTCGGCCTCGATCGTCTGCCGGTTCCCGTCCCGGTCGACGAACCTGACGCTCGGGTGGTCGGTGTCGGCGCCGACGATGCGCGTCTCGGCGACCTCCCACAGGACCTGCTGCCCGTCGGCGAGCCGGGTGTCGATCAGGTCCTTGGTGATCTCCGTCTGGCCGTAGACCCACACGGACTTTCCGCAGGACTCGACGAAGTCGACCCGGTGGCGGCGTCCGGCCCATTGCAGGTGGACGCCGTCATGGCGCAGCCCTTCGCGGTGCAGCCGCTCCCCCACCCCGTACTCGGTGAGCACGTCGACCGCCCCGTGCTCGATCACTCCGGCCCGGATCCGGGCCTCGACGTACTCGCGCGACCGGTTCTCGATGATGATCGACTCGACGCCGTGCACGGCGAGGATCTGGGCGAGCAGGAGGCCGCTCGGGCCGGCTCCGATGATGGCGATCTGCGTGCGCATGTCACCGATGGTGGGCTCAGGCGTGCTCCCCCGCCAGACCTTGATTCCGCTGGACGGAAGCCGAGCGCTCTATGGGTTCATCCGCCGGGTGATCGACGCCGCCGCCACCTGGAGGGCCGGCACGTACTTGGCGAGGTCGCGGCGCACGGTGCTGGTGACCAGACCGAGCGCTGCGACCACCTGCTGGTCGGCGTCCATCACGGGTACCGCCACCGAGCAGGTGCCCAGCGACATCTCCTCCATCGTGCGTGCGTAGCCCGTGCGGCGCACGGTCGACAGCTCGCGCAGCATCCGGCCCCGTTCGGTGATCGTGTAGCGGGTCGCCGGGGCGAGACCCGCCAGGCACGCCTCGACCACCTCCCGCGGCGCGTGTGCCAGCAGTACCTTGCCGACCCCGGTGGCATGCAGCGGCAGCGGGGCCCCCGCCCGACTCACCAGCGGCACCGAGCGCCGACCGTGGATCCGCTCCACGTACAGGGCAGACAAGCCCTCGCGCACGGCGAGGTGGATGTTCTCGTACGTCGCCGCGTACAGATCCTGCATGGCCGGCAGGGACACCTCCCGCAGCTCGCGCTGGACCCGGGCGAGCGTGCCCACCTGCCACAGCCGCCGTCCCACGCAGTAGCGGCCCTCGGCGTCCCGCTCGAGCGCACCCCAGGCGGTCAACTCACCGACCAGCCGGTGCGCGGTGGAGACCGGCAGTCCGGTGGCGGCCGCGAGCTCGGTCAGGGTGCGCCGGGGGTGGTCTGCGTCGAACGCCGCAAGCAGGCCCAGCACCCGCGAGGTCACCGAGGGCCGCGGCACCCGCCACGTCAGTGCTCCTCCGCAGCCGTTTCCATCAGGTGGAAGGCACGCTACCCCGAGACCTCGGGCACGGCGATACGGTCGCCCGGTGAGCACCGCCATCGACGTCCACGGGCATGCCATGCCGCGCCCGGTGCTGGAGTGGCTGGCCGGCCGCCACCTCGCCGATCTGAGCGAGACGGACGCCGCAGTGGTGCGGATCGATCCGCAGGTGAGCGGCATCGGCCGGGGCGCGCCGCTGCCCCTGGCCCCGTCGATGACCGACCCCGCCCGGCGGCTCATCGAGCTCGAGGACCTTCGGCTGTCCGCGCAGGCGGTCTCGCTGCCCCCGTTCCTGATGGCCTCACGCAGCGACGACGGAGAACTGGTGCGTGAACTGACCCGCCGGGGCAATGACGCCCTGGCCGAGTACTGCGCACGCGACGCCGCCCGGCTGCTGCCCCTCGGCCTGGTGCCGGTGGGCTGGGCCGGTGCCGCCGAGGAGGCCCGCCGATGCCTGGACGAACTGGGCATGCCCGGTGTCGCGATCGGCTCCCGTGGCGCCGGCCTGGACCTCGACGCCGACGTCAATCGGGAGCTGTGGTCGTTCCTCGGCGAGCGGGCGGCCTTCGTGTTCCTGCACCCGAGCGCGGTGCCCGACCCGACACGGCTGGCGGACTACTGGTTCCCGCAGTTGGTCGGCTACCCGATGGAGACCGCTGTGGCGGCAGCACGTCTGGTGTTCTCCGGAACGGTGCAGGAGAACCCGATGGCACTCTGCCTGGCCCACGGCGGCGGCTGCCTGCCGGCACTGCGGGGGCGCCTGGACATGGGCTGGGCCCGCAAGCTCCAGGCGCACACCATCGACGCCCCGCCCAGCCAGGTGTTCGGCGGGCTCCACTACGACACCGCCGTGTTCGACGCCCGCGCCCTGCGACGCCTGGTCGAGGACGTCGGGGGCACCCAGGTCCTGGTCGGCACCGACCACCCATTCGATCTCGGCGAGCGCGACCCGGTGGGGTTGGTGGAGCGAGCCGGGTTGGCCCCGGGAGACCGGGAGCTGGTGCTGCACGGCAACGCCCGGCGACTGCTCGGCCTGTCGCCGTAGGGTTTCGGTAGGAAGAGCCAGGCGATCCGCTACTTCGTGCCAGGTTGACCCGGCGCCGTGGCGTCCACCGGGACACCGAGGGCGGTGAGGGTCTGCCAGGCCCGGGTGGCGAGCTGGAGGTTGAAGCACACCTCGGGGTCCGACAGGTCCAGGCCGGTGATCTGACGGATCCGCTGCAGGCGGTACTTGAGTGTGTTCCGGTGCACGATCAGCGACGCCGAGGTAGCCACGTAGTTGCCCCCCCGGTCGAGGTAGTGGGTCAGGGTCCGGACCAGATCGGCGTTGCGGTCGGCGTCGTAGGCCAGCAGCGTGCCGATCCAGCGCCGCACGAAGCGGGCGACCTCGTCGAGGGCGTCGTTGCCGATCAGCAGCCGGTAGACGCCGAGATCGTCGAACCGGACGACGCGGTCCTCCCACTCAGCGGTCTCGAGCAGCTGCATCGCCAGGCGGGCCTGGCGGAAGGACCGCGGGAAGTCCTCCACCGTGCTGCACTTCTCGCCCACGGCGACCCGCGCCGTACCCCCACCGAGGTTGCGGATGAGCGCCTGGCGCAGCTTCTCCCAGTCCGCCTCCTGGTCGGCCAGCAGCACCACCTGGGCGCCACGGGCGACGAGCAGGGTGCCGACGTTCTCGTCCCGGGCGGCGTGCCGGACCGCCTGGAAGATCGCGTCGCCGTCGCCCGAGCGGGCCGATCCCTCGATCAGCACCACCCGGTGCGGGCGCTGCAGGTCGTAACCGAGGGCCGAGGCCCGGGCCAGCGCGCTCTCCTCGTCGGTGCCGTTGAGCAGCTCGTCGACCAGGTCGCGGCGGATCCGCAACTCACTCTCGGCCAGGCTGCGTACCCGGGCCAGCTCCATGGCCAGGATGGTCGCGCCGTGCTCGAGCGCCATCACCTCGTGCTCGCCCGCGACGCCGGCCGGGTCGACCAGGCAGATCACCCCGAGGACGTCGCCCTGCGGGTGGGCAAGGGCGATCAGGTTGCCACCCTCCCGGATCGGCCGGGAGGCGGTGAGCGCACGGCGGAGCAGGTGCTCACGGCGCGGCGCCGGATCCTTGGGATAGGGATCGGGCCGGTTCGGCCCCGCCCAGGCACGCAGGTTGCCGTACTGGTCCTCGATCGCCACCGGCAGTCCGGTGAGTTCGTGCACCGCCCGGGCGATCCCCTCGCGCCCCTCACCGGACACGGCCACCGCCGTCAGCCGGGTGTGGATCTCCATGCTGCGCTCGAGCGCCGCGACCGTGCCGCGCAGCCGGTCGTTGACCTGGGACAGCTCGTCCGCAGCGGCCAGCTCCTGCGCATGCAGCTGCCGGTTCGCCAGTGCCGAGCCCGTCTCCTGGGCGAGCGCGCGGAGCAAGAACTGCTCCTCCCCGGTGGGCTCTGACCCGGCGGCCACGACCAGGAAACCGAATCGCCCCGGAGGGTTGCCCAGCGGATAGGCCCACGCCCAGACGGCGTCCGGCACTGTCACCGCGCCACCGGTGGGCCCGAACACGTGCAGCGGCTCCGGCACGCGCGCCGTCGACAGGGAGCCGCTTCCGGCCCCGGCCACGCCGACCGCCCGGCACCGGGCGAGCGAGGGAACGGCGGTCATGGCCAGGTCGAGGATCTGGCGCTCCCCCGTGCTCTCGGTCATCAGCTGACCGAGCACCAGCAGGCTGCGCATCGTCGAGAGCAGGCCCCGCCCGAGCTGGTGCGGGATCTCCAGCTCGGGTCTGCTCATGCCACGGCTTCTGCGTCGTCAGGTTCGATGTACCAGGGGTTCTCGAGCAGCTGACCGGAGAGCAGCACCTTCGGGTGGGTACGCAGCAGCTCCATCAGCACCTGACCGTCGGTGAACCGCTCCAGGTCGTACAGGCACAGGATCACCTGGGGGTAGCGGGGCAGGAAGCGGTTCAGCCGTGCCTCGTACCGCACGAGGTCCTCGACGCCGGGCAGGTCGCGCAGCGCCCAGGTCATCTCCCCGACGGCGCGGACGAAGGTGTAGCCCGTGCCGTGCAGGGCACCCCTGACACCCTGCTCCCAGAAGTCGAGCATCCGTTCCAGGGAGAACGAGCCACCGATCAGGTAGGCCGAGTCCGAACAGAGCAAGTCCAGCTGTTTCGCCCTCAGTGAGGCCTCGACGTCGAGCGCCGCTGCAAGCGGCTGGAGCACCTGGTCGAACTCGGGGTCGTCCATGACGGCGATGCACTTGTCTCCGGCCCGGATCCCGTCCCGCAGGAAGGGCAGCAGCACCTCGTCCCGCTGGGACTGGCCGCGGTAGAAGGCGCAGATGTGGTCGCCCGGTGCGATCGACACGCCCGGACGTTCCGTGGTGATCGGTGTCGTCGTCATCGACGCGCTCCCGACGTCATCGCCCATACCGATCGAAGTGTCGCTTGAAGAGCGTCTCCGCGTCTACGGCCTTGGGGGTGATCGGACGCGAGACCCAGGTCAGGTTCACGAAGTGCCGGGCGTTCACGTTCTCGGTCGTGATCGTGCCGCCCCAGGTGCCGCAGGACAGGCTCAGGGTGAACGGCAACCCGTTGCGCGCACTGCCTGCGCCCTCGTTCAGGTTCTGATTGACCAGGACCCGCGCCGTCCGGGTGCCGAACGCGAGGGCGTCGACATGCGCCTCGTTGCTGGTGTGGATCCCGCAGGTGTGGCCGAGGCCCTGGTAGCCGGTGATCGCGTTCACCTGGGCGACAGCGGCGGCGATCGGGCCGGCGTAGCGGTACAGGGCGAGCACCACCGACAGCTTCTCGCCGCTGAACGGGTGGTCGTGGCCCACACCATCCTCGCTGACGATCAGGAAGGTCGTGGTCTCCGGCACCTTTATCCCGGCCAGCTCGGCGATCCGCGGCGCGGACTTGGCGATCACCTGCGGATGGGGGATCTCCCCACCCTCGGGCCACATCACCGCCTGCAGCCGGGCCTTCTCCTGCGGGGTGCACAGGTGGCCTCCCTGGGCCAGCAGCCGGCCGAGCAAGTCGTCGTAGATCTGCTCGTGGGCGACGACCGAGTTGTCGGCCAGACAGCTCGTCGCGTAGTCGAAGGTCTTCGCCGTCACGATCGCGGCTGCCGCGTCCGCGACGTCCGCGGTCTCGTCGACGACGTGCACGGCGTTGCCGACCCCGACGCCGAAGGCCGGCGTGCCCGAGCTGTAGGCGGCCTTGACCATGCCCGCGCCGCCGGTGGCGACGATCAGGTCGGCCTGCTGCATCAGTTCCTGGGTGTGCGCGATCTTCGCCTCGGGCAGCACCTGCACCAGGTCGGCCGGCGCGCCGACCTGCTCGCAGGCCTCGCGCATGAAGCCGACCACCGCGTCGGTGGTCCGCTTGCTCCGCGGGTGGGCCGCGAAGATGATCGCGTTGCGCCCGGCCAGGGCACACAGAGCCTTGACCGGCGGAGTGGCGTCCGGCCCGGTGGTCGGCACCAGGCCTGCCACCACACCGACCGGCTTGGCGATCTTGACCAGGCCGCGCGCCGGATCCTCCTCGACGACCCCGACGGTCACGGTGGCCCGCAGGTCGTGCAGGACACCGAGCACCCGGCGCTCGATCTTGATCACCTTGTCGGCGTAGTTGCCGAAGCCGGCCTCGTCGACCGCCAGCCGGGCCAGCTGCTCGGCGCGGTCCTTACGGGCGACGGCGTAGGCGACCGCTGTGGTCAGCTCCTCGACGCGGTCCGCATCCCAGTCGTCGACGACCGCCTGAGCCGCTCGCGCCCTTGCGATGACCTCTGGAACGTCCACGGGTGCCCTCCGCGCGTCGTGATGCCGCCGAGACGGCGGGAATGTGCCGTGAGCGTAGTTCCACCGATGTGACCCAGACCTCGGCCCTCGGAGACGAACATTCCCATAGGGATCGTCCTCACGGGCCAGTCGAGGTCTGAGTCACCTTCCAGTCCACGGCCACGGCGCCCCCAGGGGTGCACAGGACCGGGTTGAGGTCGATTCCGGTGAGCTCAGGGCAGCCCACCAGCACGGTCCCCGCGGCCACCACGACCGCGGCGAGTGCCTCGAGATCCACCGGAGGGCGCCCGCGACCACCCGTGAGCAGCGGGTACCCGCGCAATGAGGTCAGCAGGTCAAGCGCTTCGGCCTGGCTCAGCGGAGCCAGGGCGAAGGCGACATCCTGCAGCACCTCCACCCAGATCCCGCCCAGGCCTACCATCACCACCGGCCCGAACGACGGGTCGCGCAGCGCACCGACCACGACCTCGACCCCGTTCAGCTGCGGCGACACCAGCACCTCACCACCCTGGGCGAGCAGGACGGACGCCGCGGCGCGCACCTGCTCGGACCCGTGCAGGTCGAGCCGGACCCCTCCGGAGTCGCTGCGGTGCAGCGAGCGGGCGATCTTGACCACGACAGGACCGCCCCCGAACGCCGTCGCCGCGGTGACCGCCGCCTCGGCGGACGACGTGAGCACCGCATCGACGACGGGCACGCCCGCCCGGCGCAGGAACTGTGCAACGGCGAGCGGATCGTCGCAGGGAGCGACGACCTGGCCGGACGACGGCGCCCGGGTGACGTCACTGGCTGCGAGCCGCTGCCGGGCCCGGGCCGCCTCGCGGGCGTGGCCGATCGCGCGCGCTGTGCGGGACGGCCACTCCAGCACCGGCACGCCCGCCGCCTGCAACGCGTCGGCGTACGGGCGGGCCGCCCGCGGAGCGACCCAGCAGACGTACACCGGCACGGGCACGTCGTCCGTCCGCAGCCGCGCGACGGCCGCGCGGACGCCGTCCGCGGTCACCGGGTCCGTCGCCGAACGCTGCAGCAGAACGGGAACCACGGCGTCCACCTCGCCGGAGCGGGCGAGCAGCTCGATCAACGCGGGGTACACGGTGGCGAACAGCGACCAGGCCGGGGTGATGTCCACCGGGTTCGCCGGGCTGGCGTAGGGCGGCAGGAGAGCGCGGATCCGTTGCTGTAGTGCGGGACTCAGCTCCGGCACGGTCAGTCCGGCGTCCCCGAGCAGGTCGGCGAGCTCGACCCCGGTCCCCCCGCTGTTGGTGATGATCGCGACCCGGTCGCCGCCCGGCAGCGGCTGGGTGTCGATCGCCCGGGCGGCGTCGAGCAGTTCCTGCCCGCTGGCCACCTCGACCACGCCGGCCTGCCGGAACGCCCCGCGCCACACCGCCTCCTGCGAGGCCAGAGCCGCCGTGTGCGAGGACGCCGCGCGGGCCCCGGCCTCCGACCGTCCGGTCTTGAGCACCACGACCGGGGTGCGTGGAACCACCTGGGCCGCCTGCTCGACGAAGGCGCGACCGTCGGGCAGGGACTCCAGCAGGAAGCAGAGCGTGCGGGAGGCGGCGTCGTCCGCCAGCGCCGCCAGCAGCTCGGTGACCGTGACGTCGCCGGTGTTCCCGGAGGCGCAGATCTTGGCGAAGCGCACCTGCTCGTCGTGCGCCAGGTCGTAGATCGCCATGCCGTAGGCGCCGGACTGGCTGACGAAGGAGATCCCGCCACCCCCTGCGGGCAGTCCGGCGGCGATCGAGGCGTTCAGTGGCAGGTCGCAGTTCTGCACCCCGAAGCAGTTCGGCCCGACGATGCGTACGCCGGGCCCGTCCGGGCCGCCCCTCGCCGCCTCGACCAGGGCCGCCTGCAGCGCGGCGCCCTCCGGGCCTGCCTCGGCGAAACCGCCCGAGAGCACGATCATCGCGGCCACGCCGGCCGCCGCGGCGTCAGCGGCCACCGCGGGCACGGCGCTCGCCGGCACGGCGACGATCGCCAGGTCCACACCGCCCTCGATCTCCCGCAGCGATCGACCCGCCCGCACCGGAACGACCTCACCGGGGAAGGAGGAGAGGTTCGCCGCGAGCAGCGCCCCGAGCGTGCCCGGCCGGTCGGAGGCACCGACCAGGGCGACCCGGCGCGGCGAGAAGAGGGAGTCGAGCAGGCGCCGCGGCCCGGTCCGTTCCGCCGGTGCGCTCGGCATCGGCTCAGCCTGCGCGATCGAAGCGGCGCTCGAGCTCACCGGGGCCGAACTCGGAGCGACGCACCCCGAGCGGATCGACGGCCCGGACGGCGGCGAGCTCGGCTGCGGTCGGATCCCCGAGCACCTCGACCACGTCGGCGACCCGGAGCTCGAAACCCGTTGCCCGCTCGACGTCCTCGCGGGTCACGTCGGGAAAGGTCGACCGCAGCCGGGCATGCCCGTCGAGGTAGTCGAAGACGCCGAGCTCGGTGACCAGCCACTGCGGGCCACCACCGGTGTAGCCGAGCTCGGCCCGGGTGCCCGCCGGGGTGACGTGGCCGAGGTCGGTGAGGAAGTCGAGCGCCGGCACCAGGGTGCGGCCGCTGCGGTGCCGCGAGGTCCACAGGGTCAGCGCCCCGATGGTCGCGCTGATGTTCGCGCCGCCCCCGCCGCCGCCGAGCTTGATCTTCGGGCGGGGCATGCCGCCGATGGCGGTGACGTTGGTGTTGCCGTGAGCGTCGATCTGCCCGCCGGACAGGAACATCCGGTCGACGGCGCCGCGGCAGGCGGCGTCGAAGAACTCCTCGAACCGCATGCGGTACACCGCATCCCGATGCAGTGCCAGGTCGTTACCGGTCGGCGGGATGAATGCCGGCACCGGGTCGACCGCGTAGGTCGCCCCCTCGATCAGCAGCATGCCCGGTGCATGGGTGCGCCGGGCGACGTGCATCGCCACTTGGGCGCAGGGGCTGGCGAACCCGTGGAAGACCACCTCACCGTCACCGATGGTCCGGGCCAGCACGACCACGAACCACTCGTCCAGCGTCCAGCTGTCGGCGTCGGTCTCAGTGCCGGTCATCGGAACAGCTCCTGCCAGGTCTCGTCGGAGGTCGACCAGCCCTGGAGCCGCTCGGCGTCGACCAGGGCGCGGTAGGCGTCCTCGCCGCTGCGCACGTAGCGATCGAGGTAGGCCTCGAGGGCCTCGCCGCCGGCGGTCGCCGCCGCCACGTACTCGGTGAGATGACCGCGGTCGTAGGCGTATCCGGGATAGCAGGCGGTGGGGTGCGCCCCGAACGGCACCTCCACCACCGCGGCGAGGCAGTGCGCAGGCACGGTGACGCCGGCCGCGGCCACCTCCGCGGTGTCCACGATCCGGTCGACGGTCGCCACGACCGCACGGGAGGCGTGGGCGAACCGTTCGTCCAGCACGTACGGCTGGTCGAGATGCAGATTGCCGAGCGCGTCGCCGATCGGTGCATGCAGCAGCGCGACATCCGGGCTGATCGGCGGCACGACGACCAGTTCCTCGCCCGTGAACGGGCAGGTCACCGCGGCGTACTCGGGGTGCAGCCCGAGCAGGTCGGTGCCCTTGAGCCCGCGCACCGGCATGAACGGCACACCCATCTCGGCCGCCCGCAACTGGGTGAGCATGGTCACGCACGAGCTCTCGCGCACCTCGAGCGAGCCGCTCTCGGCGCCGCGCCGGAACGCCGGCGCCAGGCCGAGGTCCTGCTCGAAGCCGACGTAGCTCTCCTCGCAGATCGCCACGGCGCCGACGGCGATCAGCAGGTCGACGTCGATGCTGTGCGCGGAGCCCACCACGCGCAGCCCGCGTCGGCCCTGACGGACCAGCTCGCGCACCAGGGCCATCGGCAGTCGTGAGCACAGGCCGCCGCCGAGCGCGATCGTGGCACCGTCGTGCACCAGCGCCGCGGCCTGCGCCAGCGTGCTCTGCTTGGCGGCACCGAGATGGAAGCCCGTCATCGTGGCCGGCTCACTGTGCCGTCATGCCGCCGTCGGCCGCCACGACCGAACCGGTCATGAAGGCAGCCTCGTCGCTGGCCAGGAACAGGGCGACGTTGGCGATGTCGATCGGGTCGCCGAGGCGGCCGATCGGGTACTTCACGAGCGTCTTGGCCAGCCCGGCCTCCAGGTCGCCGTCGCCGCGGGCGCGCAGCATCGGCTCCATCAAGGGGGTGTAGACGGTGCCCGGGCAGATCACGTTCACCCGCACACCGCGGCCGGCGAGGTCGACCGCCATCGACCGGGTGAGCGCGACCACCGCACCCTTCGCCGCGCAGTAGGCCGCGAAGTTCATCACTCCGACCAGGCCGGCCACCGACCCCTGGTTGGTGATCGAGGAGCCCGGGCCCATGTGCTTCAGCGCTGCCTGCGACACCAGGTAGGTGCCCTTCACGTTCACCGTGAAGCAGCGGTCCCAGTCGGCCTCCTCGGCGACGGCCACCGAACCCCGGGAGTCCACCCCGGCGTTGTTGTACAGAGTGTGCAGCCCGCCGAAGGCGGCGACCAGGGAGTCCACGGCGGCACCGACCTGGGCGGCGTCCCCGACGTCCGCGGTGAGCGCGAGCGCCCTGCCCCCCTCGGCCCCGACCAGCGCGACGGTGCCTGCGGCGGCCTCACTGTCACGGTCGAGGACGCCGACCGCGGCGCCCTCGGCGGCGAACCGGAGTGCCGCGGCCCGGCCGATGCCCGAGCCGCCCCCGGTGATCAGGGCGACCTTGCCGGCGAGCCGGCCGGTCGTGGTGGTGGTGGTGGAATCGTCGGTCGTCACAGCGATGTATACCCTCCGTCGATGACCAGCGCAGAGCCGGTCATGTAGCCGATGCGCTCTGATGCGAGCAGGGACACCAGGTCGGCGACGTCGTCGGCGTCGGCGACCCGGCCGAGCGGGATCCTCGACTCGATGGCGTCCCGGAGTTCGGGGACGTCGAGTCGCCACTTGGTCATTCCGGTGAGGGCCATCCCGGGGCACACCGCGTTGCTGCGGATCCCGTGGGCCGCGTAGTCCACCGCGATCGACTTCGCGAGCATCAGGGCCGCACCCTTGGACGTGGTGTAGGCGCTGCGGCCGGGAAAGGCGACCTGGCCGGCGACCGAGGCGATCGTGATCACGTGACCGCCTCCCTGGTCGATCATCACCGGTAACACGCTGCGGCAGAACAGGAATGGCCCGCGAACGTTGGTGGCCAGCACCCGGTCCCACTCCTGGACCGGAGTGGTGTGCAGGACCGTGGCCTCCGGGTTGCCGGCGATGCCGGCGTTGTTGACCAGCACGTCGATCCGGCCGAAGGCGGCCACGACCTCGCCGACGAACGCCTCGACCGCTGTCGCGTCGGTGACGTCGACGGCGCGACCGAGGCCGGCCGGCCCGGCGGAGGCGATCGCGCCGGCCTCGTCGAGGTCGCAGACGGCGAGGGTGAAGCCGTCGGCGAGCAGCCGTGCGCAGCTGGCCCGTCCGATCCCCGAGGCGCCGCCGGTGACCAGGGCGATCCGTGGCCTCATACCCGCTCCATCGTTCGCTCGGCCGCCTGGGCAGCGATCAGCAGGGGGTCGTAGACGGGCGAGTACGGCGGCGCGTAGGCGAGATCGAACCCGGCGAGATCGTGCACACCGAGACCGGCATGCAGGGCGGCCGCGACGACGTCGACCCGCTTGGAGGCGCCCTCCCGGCCGACCAGCTGGGCGCCGAGCAGGCGCCCACCGGCACCGTGCACGAGCCGGACGTGCAGCATCTCCGCTCCCGGGTAGTACTTGGCCCTCGATCGGTGGACGACGTCCGTGGCCTGCGCGTCGAGACCGGCGGCACGGGCCTCGTCGAGGGTCAGGCCGGTGCGAGCCACCTCGAGGTCGAACACCTTGACCACCGCGGTGCCGAGGATGCCGCCGAAGGCGGCGTCTCTGCCGGCGGCGACGGTTCCGGCGATGCGACCGGTCTTGTTCGCCGTAGTGCCGAGCGGTACGTAGGCGGGCGACCCGGTGACCTGGTGCAGTGGCGCGACACAGTCACCTGCGGCCCACACGCCGTCCAGGCTGGTGCGCATCTGGGCGTCGACCAGCAGGGCACCGGCCGGACCGGTGAGTGCCCCGGCGGCCGAGGCGACGGTCGCCGCGGGGCGGACGCCGACGGCGAGCACCGCGAGGTCGGGCACCGGATCGCAGGCGTCGGCGGCGTCGGTGCTCAGGCGCAGGTCGACGTGGTCGCGGACATGCTTCTCCACCAGTGCGGCCGGTTCGGCGTCGAGCGTGGTCAGCACCCGGTCGAGCCGCTCGACCACCGTGACGTCGCAGCCCCGGGCGGCAAGCGCCTCGGCCATCTCCAGACCGATGTACCCGGCACCGACGACCACCGCCCGGCCGATCCTGCCCGCGTCGAGCAGGCTGCGCAGGGCGCGGGCGTCCTCCAGGGTGCGGATGGTGAACACTCGGTCCTCGGGCAGGCGGGGCAGCGGAACGGCCACGGGCGCGGCGCCGGCGGTGACCACCAGGCTGGTGTAGGAGATCCGGTGGGTGGCGCCCTCGTGCCGGTAGGTCACCCAGCGCCCGACCGGGTCGAGTGCGACCGCCCGGGCGTGCAGGCGCACGTCGATCCCCCGCGCGGAGCTGAAGTGCTGCGCCGGGTACGCGAGCAGATCTTCGGCCGTGGCCACCAGACCGGCCAAGTAGTAAGGGATCCCGCACAGTCCGTACGCGACGTACCCGGTGGCCTCGAGCACCACCACCTCCAGCGTGGGATCGGTCCGCCGCGCCGCCGAGGCCGCCGACATGCCCGCCGCCCCACCCCCGATGACCACCAGCCGCCGCCCCACGCGCTCCCTCTCCTCTCGGTCCACAACCCGCTCATGCCCCGCAGGGCAGTCGTTCTCGCTGTCCAGCCGCGCGATTCCGACAGCCCCGCGGAGCATGAGTCAGGGGTTCGGTCAGACGCCCAACTTCTTGCGGGCCAGCTCCGCACCGGCGGCGAGGGCGTGCAGCTTGTCCACGGCGATGTAGCGCTGCAGGAGGATGAGGCCGCAGTCGGTGGTGACGCCCAGGCGGTCCGGCGGGATGTACTCCGCCAGGCGCATGATCCGGTCGCAGACCTCCTCAGCGGTCTCGGTGATCGTCGACTTCACGTCGATGACGCCGGCCCAGAAGTTCACGCCGTCCGGCAGGGGGTGATTCTTGATCACGTCGAGACCGGAGAGGTCGTCGGAGCGGCGCCCGCAGTTCTCCAGGTTGAGGATGTCGAACTTCGCCTCGTAGGACTTCGGGATGACCGAGGCGGTGGCGGACGGGGCGGCGCCCTTGCGTTGGGTGAGGTCGAAGACCTCGCCCGCCTGCGCCGTCTCGTCGGGGTAGTAGGCCGGCGTGCCGCCCCAGTTCCCCCAGCAGATGTGCACGATGATCTGCGCGTTCTGCACCCCCTGAACGGCACGGTTGAACGCCTCGATCGCCCAGTCCTCGTAGAAGTAGGGCCAGGTGAACTCGTCCAGCTGGATGAAGTCCACGCCGAGGGCGTCGACTTCGAGGATGTCCTCGTTCATCGCCGCGGCCAGGTCCATCGCCCGGTCGCGGGGGTTGTCGTAGTGCAGGTCGTTCGTGCACTGCGCCAGCACCTGCACACCGGTGTACTGCACCTTGGTGGCCTTGCTCGTGGCCTTCTTCAGCGCCTTGGCCTGCTCGACCATGATCGCGCCGCGCCGCTTCAACTCCGTGTGCAGCGTGCCGGCGTGCAGCCGGCTGTAGATCGGGAAGCCGAGGTGGCCGCCCTTCAGGTCGTAGCCGAGACGGCGGAAGTAGTAGTAGACGGCCTGGTCGGCGTAGTTGTCCCCGTGCAACCGTCCGTCCGTGATGATGTCCAGGCCCGCCGACTCCTGGTCGTGCGCGAGGGCCTGCATGGCGTCCTGGAACGCCTCCCGGATGAAGGCGTCCGGCGGCTCCTGGTCTCCCGCCCAGTCCCGCACCGGGCCGGCGTCCCACCACCGGGGATTCGGGTAGTTCCCGACCATGGACGTCGGGATCGCAATGTCCTTGTCTCCGACTCTCATCGACTCTCTTCTCCTCGGTCACGGCCCCGTTGCCGTTTCGCACTGTGGGCCAGGTCACACGGACGGCTGTCAGGACGGTAGACCCGCCGAGCGGCCGGGAACCGCGTGCGGGAAGGACAGAGTCCTCGTGCAAATTCGTCCCGTCAGGCCACATCGGGCCCGCTCATCGCGGCGAGATACTCCGGACGCCACCACTCGCCGAGCGCCCCCCGACACCCGCCGAGGAGTCCCCGTGCAGCAGATCGGACCGGGCTTCCTGACCCTGCCCCCACGCTCGCCCAAACCGCGCCTCGACGGCCTCACCCACGTGCTGGACAAGGGCCTGTCCTACGTCGCGCTGGAGTCGTTGATCCAGACCGCCGGCGACTGCATCGACATCGTCAAACTGGGCTGGGGCACCGCGTACGTCTCCGACGGGGTCAAGGCGAAGGTCGCACTGTGCCGCGCCGCAGGCATCCACATGTGCCCGGGCGGAACACTGCTGGAGATCTGCGACAAGCAGGGCCGGGTCGAGGACTACGTGCGCTGGATGCACCGGCTCGGCGTGACCCATGTCGAGGTCTCCAACGGCGCACTCGGCATGGACATCGGGCGCAAGCGCGCGCTGATCCGCCGGCTCGCGCAGGAGTTCACCGTGCTGTCGGAGTGCGGCTCGAAGAACCCGACGGTGGATGTGATCGCGGAGGCGTGGGTGGAGGAGATGCTCGGCGATCTCGAGGCGGGCGCCTCGCTGCTGATCGCCGAGGCCCGGGAGAGCGGCACGGTCGGCCTCTACCTGCCAACCGGCCAGGTGCGGGCCGACCTGGTCGAGGCGCTCACCACGCATCTGCCCCCGTCCAAGATCATTTTTGAGTCCCCCCGCAAGGACCAGCAGGCCTGGTTCGTGCGCCGGCTCGGCCCGGTGGCCAATCTCGGCAACATCCCCGCCGACGAGGTGATCGCCCTGGAGACGCTGCGCCTCGGGCTGCGCTCGGACACCCTCGACCTGCTGCCCGAGGTCGGGCTGGACACGCCGCCGGACCGCGTGGAGGCGGGGGCCGCCGGCTCCTTCCCGTACCTGCACTGATCGAGGCCACTGATCGACGCCCCGATCCACCACCCCGCGGGAGGATGACGAATGCTGGTCGGCGAGAGGGATGTCCTGCTTCCCACGACGATGGTGGGCAGCTGGCCGCGCCCGCTGTGGCTGCGCGGCGGCGTGCTGCGGGAGTCGGTCCGTGAGGTCGATTACATCGACATGTATCAGCGCACCCTCTACGAGGACGCCGTCCGGCTGTGCGTCAAGGACCAGGACCTGGCCGGCCTGGACATCGTCACCGACGGCAACCAGTACTTCCAGGGCGAGACGCCCTACGACAAGGCCCAGATGACGCTCTTCCCGTTACGACTCAACGGCTTCCGCCCCTACGGGCCGGCCGGGGAGGCACCCGGCACGCAGGACTACTTCCGCCCCGTCGTGGGCGAGAAGGTGGCCTGGGTGCGCCCGGTGCTCGGGCCCGTCCTGGCCGCGATGCGCCTGGCCACCGACAAGCCGTTCAAGGTGAACATCAACGCGGGCCCGGCCAGTGTCGCCTCCTGGTGCGAGGACCAGTACTACGGCGATGTGGCGGCCCTGCGGCACGACATCGCCGAGGCGTTCAATGCCGAACTGCGCTGGCTCGCCGGGCACGGCGCCGGCATCATCCAGGTGACCGAGCAGGCCTATCTGGCCTCCGAGGGGCGGGACGGCTGGGTGCTCGACATGATGACCCGCGCCGCCCGCGACGTCGATGCGCACCTGGTCTGGCACATGTGCTACGGCAACGCCCGCGGGCAGGACAGCACCTTCCCGGCCACCAATGCCCGCTGCCTGGCGAAGCTCTTCAGCTCCGGCGGACCGGCCGGCTGGAACGAGATCCACCTGGAGACCGCGCGCCCCGGCATGGTCGAGCTCGACCTGCTCGCCGGCTGGACGGACCGCCCCAGGGGCCTCCTCGGGATCGGCGTCATCGAGGTGCTCAACCCGCATGTCGAGACGCCGGAGGAGGTGGCTGCCCGGATCCGGCTGGCCCTGCAACACATCCCTGCCGAGCGGCTGGTGATCAGTAGCGACTGCGGGCTCTACCAGCTCCCCCGTGACCTGGCCTTCCGCAAGCTGTGCAGCCTGGTGGCCGGCACCGGGATCGTGCGGACCGAGCTCGGCCGCCGGCCGGACGGCACCACCTGAGAGCGTCGGGACGGCGTCAGGCCGTGAACAGGGTGGGCGCCCCCCCGGTCACCAGGAAGATCACCGGACCCCGGACGGCGTCCGCCCGCGCGGCGGCGAGCAGGCCCGCCATCGCCTTGGCCCCGAACACCGGGTCGAGGAAGACCCCTTCGGCCCGGGCGACCAGTCCGGCGGCGGCGTCCCCCTCGGGCGAGCGCCGTCCCTTGGCCGGGCCGAGGAAACCGTCGACGATCGTCGGCGGGCCGTCCTGCAGCGGGGTGCCGATCAGCCGGGCGGCGTCGTCCGCGATCCGGCGGACCCGCTCCCGGCACTCTGCCGCCGGCCGGCTCACCGTGACCCCGACCAGGTCGTAGCCGGGCCTCAGCCACGCCTGCGCTGCGGCGAGGCCGGCGTGGGTGCCGCATGATCCGGTGGCCAGCCAGAGCCCGCCGGGTCGTAATCCGTTCTGCTGCAGCTGCTCGGCGAGCTCAAGGCCCGCTGCGACGTAGCCGAGGGCACCGACCCTGGTGGCACCCCCCCGATGGATCCCGTACGGGCGCCGGCCCTGGGCGCGCAATTCGGCACAGACGGCGTCCACCCCGCGGTCCACCGAGGAGCGATCGTCGTCGCCGGTGAACTGCAGCCGGGCCCCGGCCAGGACGGCGAGCGCATGATTGCCGATCGGCCCTGCCTGCGGGGGCGGGCCGAAGGTGACCAGGGTGGTGTCCAAGCCTCGGGTGCGGGCGGCGAGCGCAGCGAGCATCGCCCAGTTCGACTGCGGACCACCGCCGGTGACCAGATGGTCGCAGCCCTGAGCGAGGGCGTCCGCCACCAGGTACTCCAGGCCCCGCACCTTGTTGCCGCCCAGGCCGAGCCCGGTGAGATCGTCACGCTTGAGCCAGATCTCGATCCCCACCTCCGCCGAGAGTCGGGGCGCCGGATGGAGCGGGGTCGGGAAGGTACCGAGCCGCTCCCGGGGCATCGCGAGCAGGACGGTCATTCCGTACCTCCGCCGGCTGCGGCGAGCACCCGGTCGACGAAGGCGGTCGCGGCGCCCAGTGCCCCGACCGGGTCGAGTGCGGAGTCGAGCTCCTGCGCGGTGAGCCCGCCCGGGCCGACCAGGCCGGCCTCGGCCAGTGCCGTCCGCAGATCGACGCCCCGTTCCAGACCGGCCATCGTCGCGGCATAGACCCGTTCGTGGGCAACGTGCTTGCCCAATCGGTCGGCGAGGAGACGCATCACCGGCTCGGAGAACGGGTAGCCCCGCTGGGCCTCCAGGTTGGCCCGCATCCGGTCGCCGTTCACCTGCAGGCCCTCGAGCAGACGCACCGCGAAGCCGAGGGCGGCCCCGGTGAGCAGGCTGCTCTCGGGCAGCACGAGCCACTCCGCCTTCCAGCCCCGGCCGTCCCGTTCGTGCAGCGCGACCATGCCCTCCAGCGCCACCCCGGCATTCGCCCGGACGATGCGGCCCAGGGTGTCCAGGTGCTCGGCCAGCTCGGGATTGCGCTTGTGCGGCATGGTGATGCTGCCCACCTGGCCCGGGGTGAACGGCTCGGCCAGTTCGCCCAGCTCGGGCCGCTGCAGCTCGTAGATCTCGTTCCCCAGCTTCGCCAGCGTGCCGGTGACCAGCGCCAGCACCGTGGCGTACTCGGCCACCCGGTCCCGGGCGGTGATCCACGGCGTCTCCGGAACCCCGAGGCCGAGCCGCACGGCGAAGGCGTCCAGGAGGCTGAGGGCTCCCGGGCCCCAGAACTCCATCGTGCCGAGCGCCCCGCCGAGCTGCGCCACCTGCAGCCGGGGCCGGGCCTGGGCGATCCGCTCCACGTGCCGGTCCAGCTCGGCCGCCCACACCGCGGCCTTGAACCCGAACGTGATCGGCAGGCCCGGTTGACCGTGGGTGCGCCCGCTCATCACCGTGTCCCGGTGCCGGCGGGCGAGCTGCAGCGCGGCGTCCCGGCAGCGGCGCAGGTCGCGGTCGACGACGTCGAGCACATCGCGCATGACCAGGGCGAACCAGGTGTCGGTGACGTCCTGCACGGTCGCGCCGTAGTACACCCACTCGCCCGCGTGCGCGGGCAGCACCGCGCGCAGGCAACGGATCAGGCCGAGGGTGGAGTGCCCGGTGGCCCTGGTCCCCTCGGCCACCTGCTCCAGGTCGAGCAGCGCGACGTCCGCATGGGCCCGGATGGCCCGGGCCGCCTCGACCGGCACCATCCCGAGCTCCGCCTGCACCTCGGCCAGGGTGGCCAGGATGTCGAGCCAGGCCTGGGTGCGACCCTCGTCGTCGAACAGGACCCGCAGCTCCGGGGTCGACCAGAGGTGCCGGTAGACGACCGAGTCCGGGGGAAGCGCCGTCACGCCGGTCTCTCCTGACCGGACCCCACCTCGGGCTCGAGCCGGGCGACGGACGGCGAGAGCCCCTGAACCGCCTCGGGTGCCAGCGGCAGCAGCAGTCTGCGCAGTCCGTCCCGGATCTCGTCCAGGGTCGTGCCCCACGGCACGACGGCCAGGTCGCCGGCCACCTCCAGGCCACGCTCGATCAGGCAGCACTTGGTCAGGGTCACGCCGGAGGCCGCGTCCGGCGCCCGGCCCGCGCCGGCGCCGGCGGCCTCGATCCGCTTGCGCGGGCACAGGTCGACCCGGGTCGGTTCGTCGCCGTAGAAGTGGCGGTGGAACTGGACCGAGCGCTCGCACCCGATCAGGGTCCAATCGCCGCGGGCGGCGGGGCGGGTGTCCAGGAAGGAGACCGGGGCCCCGAGGTCGGTGCCCGACCCCCGGCAGGGCAGCAGGTACTCAGCCGAGGGGTTCGCCGCCGCGAGATCGTGCACGTCGACCGCGTCCAGGATCAGCTCGACCGGAGGCAGGTCCTCGTCGTAGGCGATCACCTGCTGCGCCTGGGCGAACAGCTTCGGCGGGTGCGGCGGCACCACCTCGGTGACCCGGACCGGGATCGGCGCCGGCTCCCAGATGAAGTTGACGTGCTCGAACCGACCCAGGACGACGCTGACCCGGGCTGCCGGGTCGGCGGCGGCGGCCAGCGCCGTGGCATTGCCCACGTCGGTCTCGGGCGAGGACACCCACGCGGTCTCGTCGGGGCCGGCCAGCACCCGGGCCTGGGTGACCGGCGAGAACAGCGGCTCGAGGTCGGCCTTGCGGACGGCGACCAGCACGGTCTGCCCGCGCGAGCGCAGGGCGAGGAAGTCGGTGCGCCGGTAGACCTCCCGGCCCTCCAGATAGGCCAGTACCGCCTGTTCGGTGAGCGCGAAGTCGACCTCCTGCACCGACAGCCCCCGGTAGGGGTGGGCCCGGGTGTTCGGCGCCGGCAGCGGGATCATGGCCGCCTCCTACAGGTCTCGGAGCGAGGGGTTGCCGGCCCGCAGCCTGGAGAGCTGGATGAAGTGGTCGGGGTTGAGGAACAGCTCGTTCATCCAGCCCAGGGTGTCGACGGTCAGGCCGCCGGGCTGATGGATCAGGTGGTCGAGGTACTGGAAGGCGTCCTTGGCGCCGTAACCGACGTGGTGGGCGCCCACCACCTTCCGGGAGGCGCTGTCGATCACGAGTTTCTGAAAGCCCGACAGCTCGGGCTTGCTGAAGGCGTACAGCATGGTGCCCTCGGCGCAGGGCAGTGGGAGGTTCGGCGTGTCAAGGCCTTTGACCGTCGGGGGCATCTGGATGATCGTCACGTCCCCGTACTTCTCCCGGGCCTCGGCCTCGGTCAGCCCGACCCAGGTGACCTCGTACGTGGTGTGCAGGAAGTCGGGGTACTCGCTGTAGTCGAACTCCAGGTCCTCCCCCATGATGTTGCGGGCCGCGGTGACGCCGCTCTTGCGTGCCTTGAACATCTCCATCGGCCCGTCGATCATGTCGCCGATGGCGTAGACCCCGGGCACCGAGGTCTGCATCCGCGTGTTCACCACCACCCGGCCGGTGTCGGCCACCTCGATGCCGAGCGCCTCCTGGGCCTGGTGGACGGTCGGCCGCTCTCCGGTGCCGAGGAACACGAAGTCACACTCAAGGTCGGTCTCCGCGCCGTCTGCGAGACGCACCGTCACGCTGCTCACTCGGCCGTCGGTTCCGTTGACCCGCACCGGATGTGCCTGCTCGAGGATGGTCATGCCGCGCTTGCGCATGCCGCCGACCACGTACTGGCGCAGGTCCTCGTCGATGTGGTGCAGGCTCTTGGTGCGCATCAGCATCGAGCGGGAGACGATCGTGGTGTCGCAGCCCGTGGCGTGGAAGAACGAGCCGTACTCCATCGCCACCTTGCTGCCGCCGATGATCACGCACCGGGTGGGCTCGTAGTCGATCTCCTCGACGAAGGAGACGAAGTCGTAGACCCCCTTCAGGTCCAGGCCCGGGATGTCAGGCAGCACCGGCCGGGCACCCATCCCCAGCACCAGGTTCTTCGCCCGGAAGGTGCGGCCCGCCGCGGTGACCGTGTTCGCGTCGACGATCGTCGCGCGGGCGTTCAGCACGTACTCGACGTCGAGCTGCTCCTTGGTCTGCCAGTTCATGAACGCGTGCGCACTGCCCCGGCCGGCGAGGAACAGCTTGACCAGGGCGAGGATGCTCGCTCTGGAGGGGTCGAACTTGGGGAAGAACAGCTCGTCGCTGAACCACCGCATCCGGTCGAGCTCCTCGGCCGCCTCGGAGAACAGGTGGTGCGGCACGCAGGCCTGGTGCGGGCACGAACCGCCGAGGAACGGCCAGGCGTCGATGATCAGTGAGCGCCCGCCCATCGCCTTCATGTAAGCCGATCCGAACCGGCCGCCCGCGCCGCCGCCGATGAAGATGGCGTCGTAGAGCGGGTCCTCGTCCCGTTCCAGGTTGAGGATCGGCTCGGAGTCCGGGGCGGTCAGGCAGGCCTCGATGAGCGCGTTCCACTCGGCCAGATTCGGGTGCTGATCACGGATGTCCACGGGGTGAGCCCTTCTCGTCCGATGTGGTGGGCAGGGTGATGGGCGGGGTGGTGGGCAGGGGTACGGCGTGGCTCTCGGCGATGGTGAACAGCGCGTTCTCGGCGGCCGCGAACGCCGTGCGGCGGGCGGCGCAGGAGGCGGTGACGTCGGCGGCTGCGGTGCGGGCACGCGCGGCCATCGCCCGCACCACGTCCGGGGCGGCGCCGCCGACGCCGGTGCGGGTGGCGACGATCGCGTCGGCCTCCAGCACCTCCCGCAGGTCGCGGTCGGTCAGCCCGAGCGAGCGCCCCTCGAGCCGCAGCGCGGCGTCGTCCAGCATCGCCCCGGTGATGTCGCGCCCGGTCAGGCCGTCCTGCGCCGCCTGGCGGACGACGGCTCCGACCACCTCGTACGCCGTCCGGTAGTCGACGGCGCCGGTCTGCATGACGAACTCGGCCAGGTCGGTGGACTGGGTGAACGAGGCGTCCAGGGAATGGCGCATCGCCTCCCGGTCGAGTTCGACGCCGGCGATCACCCCGGCCATCAGCCGGGTCGCCTTCGTGGCCAGGGCGAGAGCCCGCGGCACCTCGCCGTAGGCGAAGATCATGCCGTCGCTGCGGGCGGACGGCGTCTTGCACACGGCGAGCAGCCCGGTGAGCCGGCCGATCAGGACGCCCGCCTCCCCGCGCACCATCGACAGGGCGTAAGGGTTGCGCTTCTGCGGCATCATCACGCTGCTGCGGGAGTGACCGTCGGCCAGGTCGAGCCAGCCGAACTCGTTGCTGGCCCAGATCTCGAGGTCCTCGGCGAGTTTGCTCAGGGTGGTCACCAGGCTGGTCGCCGAGGAGAGGGCGCTGATCAGGCCGTCGGTCTGCCACATCGCGTCGCGGGTGTGTTCGATGACGGCGTCGAAGCCGAGCAGGTCGGCGACCCGCTGCCGGTCGTAGGGCAGCCGGCCGCCGTTCACGCTGCCCACCCCGCCGGCGCTCTGGTTGAGCTCGTCCAGGTCACGCTGCAGTCGTTGCACGTCGCGCAGGACGGCGTGGGCGAAGGCCAGCACGTAGTGCCCGAACGTGGAGGGTTGGGCGTGCTGCAGATAGGTCTGGTCCGCCAGGTAGGTCTCGGCATGTGCGCCGGCCTGAGCGCCGGCGGCGTCGACGAAGGCGGCGCCCGCCTCCAGCAGGTCCAGCAGGTCGACGCGCAGGCGCAGCCGCAGCGCCACCCGCACCGCCTCGCGCCGGGTCCGGGCGACATGCAGCCAGCCGGCGTCCTTGCCGATCAGGGCGGCGAAGCGCCGCTCACGGCAGTTGTAGGTCTCCCCGTACGCGGGGTCGTAGCCGAACCGGTCGACCTCGGTGGCCTGGGCGTCGAGCAGCACGGCGAACAGCCGCGCGGCCGCGGCGTCCGGCACCAGGCTCTGCTCGGTGAGCACGACCAGGTGGGCCAGGTCGGCGAGGTTGAGGCCCTCGTGCAGCAGGGGCGCGTCGGCGACCTCGATCGCGAACCCGCCCTCGATGAGCTCTGCGGAGTACCTGCCGAGCCGCCCCATCAGCGCACCCCTCCCGCGAGCTCGGCGAGCACAGCGGTGGTGCGTCGCATCGTGTCGCCGTCGGGCCCGGCGCCGCCGGCGACCGGGAACGGGGTCGCCCACAGCTCGGTGGCCCCGGCATCGGCGTAGGCCTGGAACCGCCGCGCCACCTCCTCGGGGGTGCCGATCACGGCCAGGTCGGCCACCGAGGTGACGCCCTCACGGGCGAACAGTCGCCGGTAGTTCTCCAGCCCGCCGTAGCGGGCGAAGACCGACTCCGCGGCGGCACGGCCGGCGGCGGCGTCCTCGCAGACGCTGACCGGGACCGCGGCGACCAGCCGAGGGCTGCGACCGGCCCCGGCCGCGTCGCGCAGGGCCGGGCCGACCACCGTCTCCAGGGTGCGCGGGCCGGCCAGCCAGGTGACCACCCCGTCGGCGCATTCGCCGGCGACGGCGGACATGCGCGGGGAGAGGGCGCCGACCAGGACCTCGACGGTGCTGGTGCCGGGCACCGCGAAGCCACCGTCGACGGCGTAGGTCTGCCCCCGGTGGGTGACCGTTCCCTCGCGCAGCAGCGGGACCAGGACGGCGAGGTAGTCGCGCAGATGGGCCGCGGGGCTGTCGTAGGCGAGCCCGAGCATCCCGGTGATCACGGGCCGGTGCGAGACGCCCACCCCCAGGGTGAGCCGGCCGCCGGCCAGGGCCTGCACTGTGGCGGCCTGCTGTGCCAGGGCGTGCGGGTGGCGCGGATAGGTGGGCACCACGCCGACGCCGAGGTCGATCCGCGAGGTGCGGCCGGCCGCTGCGGCCAGCAGGCTCAGCGCGTCCAGACCCCGTGAGAAGTGGACCGTCCACGCACTGGCGAATCCCGCCGACTCGGCGTCGCAGGTCTGCTGCACCACCTGGCGGGGCGTCATCGGCACACCGACGGCCTCACCACCGATTCCGATCGCGATCCGCATCGTGCCAGGATCCGGTGACCGGTGGCCGGGCGGGATGTCCTGGGGAGACGAACATTCGCCGCCCTGTTGTCCTCGGTTCAGGCGGCCGGCCCGGGGAGCACCGGCGCCGCGGGCGCTTGCCGGCCGAGCACCCGGCGGACCGCGTCGACGACACGTCGGGCAGAGGGTGAGACCTCGGCCTCGAGGTCCTTGGCGACCGGCAGCGGCACGTTGCCGCCGCTGACCCGCACGATCGGGCCGAGCAGGTCGGCGAACGCCTCCTCGGCGACGAGCGCCGCGATCGCGGCGCCCCATCCGAGCTGGCCGGGGTTCTCCTCGACGATCACCAGCCGCCCGGTCCGGGCCACCGACTCCAGCACGCCCCGGGCGTCGAGGGGCACCAGGCATCGCAGGTCGATCACCTCGGCGCTGACGCCGTCCTGGATCAGCTCCTGCGCGGCATCGAGGCACAGGGCGACGCTCGAGGAGAGCCCGACGAGGGTGACATCCGTCCCCGGCCGGAGCACGGCGGCCCGCCCGAGCGGAACGTGCTGCTCGCCGTCCGGAACCGGCCCCCGCAGGCCGAACAGCGCCTTGTGCTCGAAGACGAGTACGGGATCGTCGTCCCGGACCGCCGCCGCCAGCAGACCGGCCATGTCGGCCGGCGTCGACGGAGCGACGATCTTCAGGCCGGGCACGCACATCGCCCAGTTCTCCAGGGCCTGGCTGTGCTGGCTGCCGAAGCCGATGCCCCCGCCGTTCGCGGACCGGATCACGAGGGGAAGGCTGGTCTGGCCGCCGGTCATGTAGCGGGCCTTGGCGATCTCGTTGACCACGCCGTCCCAGCAGGTGGCGTAGAAGTCGGAGAACATGATCTCCGCGACCGGGCGCAGGCCTGCCATCGCCGCACCCATCGCCGCGCCGATGATCGCCTGTTCCGAGATCGGGGTGTCCCGCACCCGGACCGGCCCGAACCGCTCGAACAGGCCCTTGGTCGTCTTGAACACGCCCCCGGAGCCGATGTCCTCGCCGATCAGCACGACCCGCTGGTCCCGCTCCATCTCCTGCGCAAGGGCCGCCGCGACGGCCTCGCGGTAGGTCAGTTCCGCCACTGGCTGCTCCCGTCGCTCCACAGGTCGGTCCACGCGTCGGCCGCCGCCGGCATGGGTGCCTCGAGGCAGCGCCGGGCCAGTGCGCCGACCTCCTCGCGCGCCCGGGGCAGGACGGCGTCGAGGATGGCAGGGTCCCCACCTCGGCGCACAGCGGCGTCCCGATGGATGGTCAGCGGATCGCGCTCCTTCCAGGCGGCGACCTCCTCCGCCGGCCGGTAGGCCGCAGGGTCGGCCACCGAGTGGCCGCTGTACCGGTAGGTGGTGGCCTCGATCAGAGCGGGTCCGCCGCCGCTGCGCGCCGCCGCCACCGCCTCGAGCGCGACCTCGCGGACGACGCTCACGTCGTTGCCGTCCACGGTGAGCGCCGGCAGCCCGTAGGCGCCGGCGCGGTCGGCGGCAGGTCGCGCGACGGGGATGACCCGGTCGATCGGGGTGTACTCCATGTAGCCGTTGTTCTCGCAGACGAAGACCACCGGAAGCGTCCAGACCGCGGCCAGGTTGAGGGCCTCGTGGAAGGCGCCGATGTTCGTGGCGCCGTCGCCGAAGAAGCAGGCGGTGACGCGTCCGTCGCCCAACACCTGGCTGGCCCAGCTCAGCCCAGCGGCGATCGGCAGGTGCGCTCCGATGATCGCGTGCGAGCCCATGTAGCCGTGCGCCAGGCTCGCGATGTGCATCGAGCCTCCCTTGCCGGCGCAGATCCCTCCCGCCCGACCCAGGAGTTCGAGCATCATCCCCTCGGGCGAGGCACCACGCACGAGGGCGTGCGCGTGCCCGCGGTAGGTGCCGATCGACCGGTCGGCGGGCCCCAGCGCCGCGCCGACCCCGGCCGCGATCGCCTCGTGCCCGAGGGCGAGGTGGGCCGGTCCGCGGACCTGGCCCTGTTTGTACAGGGTGTCCACCCGCTCCTCGAAGGCGCGGATGTAGGCCATGGACCGGTGCAGCCTGAGGTCCTGCTCGGCGATCGGGACTCCCTCGAGGTCGGCTGCGGTCAGGCCCTGGTGCCGGTCCAGGTCGCGGTCGGACGGCGCGTCGGTGGGCGTCACAGCTCGGCGCGCACCAGCTCGACGGCCTTGCCCATGTTGCGCAGCTTGGCGAAGGCCGTCGTCCGGCTGAAGTAGCCGAGCCCACAGTCGGGTGCGACGAGGAGGCGCTCCGGCGGAACGACGTCCAGACGGCGACGAATGCGATCCGCGATCACCTCCACCGGCTCGACGACGTAGTTCTTGGCATCGACGACGCCCAGACCGAGGACCTTGTCGGTGGGGAAGTCACGGTAGGGGTCGAGGTCACTGAACTCCGCGCTGCAGGACTCCAGGTGGATGACATCGACCGGCGAGGCCTCGAACAGCGGCATCATCTCCCGGGTCTTGGCCTCGAAGACGTCCCGCTGGCCGTCCACACTTCCGTAGCAGACGTGCCAGAACTTCATCACGTCGACCCCGTTGAACATGATGTTCTGCACCTCGATCTGCCACATGTCCTGGGTGTACGGGGCGAGGACGTCGATCAGCTGGACGGCCTCCAACCCCATGCCCTGCAAGTACTTCAGCTCGTGGTTCATCGCCACGGCCAGGTCACGCGCGACGTCGATCGGGTCGTCGTAGAACTGGTTGTCGACGATGATGCTCTGCTGCGCCGGGCCGAGGAAGGCGACCTTGAACGGCTTGTCGGTCGCACCCTTCATCGCATTGACGACGCTCTCGAAGATCGGCCGCTTCCACTCGATCTTCCCGGTCACGACGGCCTTGTAGAACGGCGCGTACTTCGCGCCGTCCCCGGGCGGGCCGTACGGCGTGAACCCGCCGAGGTTCTCCGGAATGAAGTGGAAGATCGGCTCCAGCTGGAAGCCCGGCGCCTCCCACTCGTAGTACTGCGCCCCGTCGCACAGGACGTCGAGGCCGGCGAGCTCCTGCTCCCGGGCGCAGATCTTGCTCGCGTCCTCGTAGGCGACACGCAGGTTGTGACTGCGGTACACCGGTTCGGCCAGGCTGCCCAGGACGCGGCCCTGCAGCCAGTGCGGCCGGGGAAACGCCGACACGGCGGAGGTGGGGAGCAGGACTTCCTGACCTCGGATCTTCATTGCAGCACGCTCCTCTCGGGGCGGCCGCCGCCTGCTTCCGTTGCGGGCGAGGACGTTTCGTCCGTGGTGGATCAGCCGCGCCCCACAAAGTACCCAGCGGATGTGATCTGCGATTCGTCCCGGAGGGCCGAAACCCTCGCCGCTGTCGCGGGATCGCCGGCGCAGGGATCGGGCATCCGCTTGTCCCAGCGGGCCAGTGCGGGGGGTGGGGCAGTTCGGCCTCGGGGGCCCTGATCCAAGCCGTAGGTGCCTCCATACCATGCGCTGATGGACAGGCGCCCCCCTGAGGTTCTGCGCCGGCTGCTCGATCGGGCCGAGGCGCAGCTGGGGCCGGACCCGGCCGCACAGGACACCCTCGCCTGGGCTGCGGCCGAGTTCGGCACCCGGCTGGTCGTGGCCTCGAGCATGACCGACGCCGTGCTGGCCCATCTGGCCGCGAGGGCGCTCCCCGGCGTGCAGGTGGTGTTCGTGGACACCGGGTTCCACTTCCCCGAGACGCTGGCCTACCGGGACCGGGTGGCCCGCCTGCTGCCGATCACGATGGTCAGCGAGTTGCCGCCCCTGAGTACCCACGAGCAGTCTGAGCTGTACGGGCCGGACCTCGCCGGAACCCATCCCACGCTGTGCTGCCGGCTGCGCAAGGTGGGGGTGATGGACCGGGCGCTGCGCCGCTACGAGGCCTGGGCAGCCGGCGTGCGGCGCGCCGACTCACCGGGCCGCGCCGTCACCCGGGCGCTGGCCTGGGACGACGCGCGGGGGCTGATCAAGATCAATCCCATCGCCGGCTGGTCGGACGACCAGGTGGCCGAGTATGTCGAGCGGCATGCGCTCCCGGCGAATCCTCTGCTCGGCCTCGGCTACGCCTCGATCGGATGTGCGCCGTGCACCAGCCCGGTGGACGGGGGCGAGCACGCCCGAGCAGGCCGCTGGCCGGGCCACGCCAAGACCGAGTGCGGCATCCACAGCCACCCCTGAGCACATCCCCCAGCCCCAGCCCCAGCCCAGGAGAAATGGCCGTTTCAGCCCGAGAACTTCCAGATGGCCCCGAGAAGCGTCCACATCGCCGCGAGGGGCGTGACGAGAAGCACGGGACAGAATTGCCCAAACGGCAAGTTTGCAGCTTGAGCAAGTCTTCGCTGTCTGGTTGTCTCGTGGAAGTGAACAGTCAGGCTGGCCTCCGGGCTCGGAAGAAGGACGCGACGCGGCAGGCGTTGCACGCCGCCGCCGTCCGCCTGGCCACGGAGCTCGGGCCGGAGCACGTGACCGTCGAGGCGGTCGCGGATGCCGCCGACGTCTCCCGTCGCACCTTCTCGAACTACTTCGCGAACAAGGACGAGGCCCTGCTCTACAGCCACTCGAGCAGCCTGGCCCGCGTCATCGCGCTGCTGGAGGCCCGCCCATCGGCCGAGAGCGCCTGGACCGCGCTCACCCGGGCCAGCGCCGAGCTGGCCCCCGGTCTGGACGGCGAGCAGCACTGGTACGCCGCGCTGCACCTCGTGCGAAACCACCCCTCACTGCTGAGCTGTCAGGTCGCGGCCTACGCCACGGCCGAGGGAGCCCTCACCGCGAGTATCGCTCGCCGGCTTCCCGCAGGTGACGACCTCGCCCTGCGGGCGCATATCCAGGCCGCGACCTACCTCGGCGCGATGCGCGCTGCCACCCAGGCCTGGCTCGACCAGCCCGAGCTGCCCCTGACCGAGATGGTCACCCGCGCCCTACGCATCGCCGGCCAGCGCTTCACCTGATCGCTTCGACCACCCCAACCCAAGGAGCCCTTCGTGGCCAACGTGCTCTACTCCATCGGGCGGTTCTGCTTCCGCCGTCACGGCATCGTGATGGTGGCCTGGCTGGCGCTGGTGGGTGCCCTGGTCGGTGGGGTGCTTGCGCTCGGCTCGGTGCCGGTCTCGGGTGTCACGATCCCGGGCACCGAGTCCCAGCGCGCCATCGAGGCACTGGCGAAGGAGTTCCCCCAGGCCAGCGGTGCCTCCAGCACGGTGGTGGTGCAGGCCCCGGAGGGTCAGAGCGTGACCACCCCGGCGAACCAGCAGGTGGTGCTGGCGACGGTGCAGAAGGCGAATGACCTGCCCGGGGTGATCGGGGCGCGGAGCCCGTACGACACCAAGGCGATCAGCCGCGACGGCCGCTACGCGCTGATCGACGTGCAGTTCGCCGAGCCCGCCGACGCGCTCACCCCGGCCCAGATCGAGGCGTTCGGCCGCCTCGGCGACAACCCGCCCGCCGGCTGGACCATCGCGGGGGGCTCCGCCGGGGCTCAGCCGCCGGAGATCGGTTCCACCGAGGGCATCGGCGTGGCCGTCGCCCTGCTGGTGCTGATCATCACCTTCGGGTCGTTGTTCGCCGCGGGCATGACCCTGGTGAACGCGCTGATCGGTGTCGGTGCGGGCATGGCAGGCATCACGATGATCGGCCACGTGGTCGACCTCACCAGCACGGCGTCAGTCCTCGCGCTGATGCTGGGCCTGGCGGTGGGCATCGACTACTCGCTGTTCATCACCTCGCGCTACCGGCACAACCTGGCCATCGGCCTGCCCCGGGAGGAGGCGGCCGGTCGGGCTGTGGGCACCGCAGGGTCGGCCGTCGTCTTCGCCGGCCTCACCGTCGTGATCGCCCTGGCCGGTTTGTCCGTGGTGGGCATCCCGTTCCTGACCGTGATGGGCCTGGCAGCAGCCGGCACGGTGACCATCGCGGTGCTGGTCGCGATCACCCTGCTCCCGGCGATGCTCAGCTTCGCCGGCGACAAGGTGCTCTCCCGCCGGCAGCGCCGGGCCGATGCCGCGGCCGTCGCGGGTGAGGACGTCGAGGAGTCGGAGAGCAACCGCGGGTTCGCCTGGGCGCACTTCGTCATCCGGTTCCGGATCCCCGCGCTGATCGTGGGACTGATCGCCATCGGGGTGATGGCCATCCCCGCGGCGAGCATGCAGCTCGCCCTCCCGGACGACGGCACCGCACCGAAGGGCAGCCCGGCGCGGACCGCGTACGACCTGATCTCCGCGGGATTCGGTGAGGGCTTCAACGGTCGGCTGATCATGGTGGTGAACGCCGACCAGCCGGCCGCCACGGCCGCCGCCGCCCAGTCGGCGATGGAGCTGGCCGGCGGCACCGCAGGCGTCGTCGCAGTGACGCCGCCGAACCTCAGCAACGACAAGCGCACCGCGCTGCTGGCGGTCATCCCGGCGTACGGGCCGACCGACGAGCGGACTTTCGCCCTGGTACGCGATCTGCGCACCAGCCTCGCGCCGTTGGAGCAGACCGGTACGGCCGACATCGCCCTGACCGGCGTCACCGCGATCGGCATCGACGTCTCGGACAAGTTGCGGGCCGCTCTGCCGACCTACCTGCTGGTCGTGGTCGGCCTGAGCTTCGCCCTGCTGGCGCTGGTGTTCCGCTCGATCCTGGTGCCGATCAAGGCCACGCTGGGGTTCCTGCTGACCATCGCGGCGACGTTCGGCGTGACGGTCGCGGTGTTCCAGTGGGGCTGGCTGGCCTCCCTGGTCGGCCTGGACAAGGCCGGCCCCTTGGTCAGCTTCCTGCCGATCCTGCTGATCGGCATCCTGTTCGGCCTCGCCATGGACTACGAGGTGTTCCTGGTCTCGCGCATGCGCGAGGACTTCGTGCACGGCGAGACCGCCCGCGAGGCCGTGGTGTCGGGGGTCGGTCACGGCGCACGTGTGGTGGTCGCCGCCGGCCTGATCATGATCTCGGTGTTCTCCGGCTTCGTCCTGGTGCACGACGCGACGGTGAAGTCGATGGGCTTCGCGCTGGCCTTCGGGGTGCTGGTCGACGCCTTCCTGGTGCGGCTGACCCTGGTCCCCGCGGTGATGTCCTTCCTCGGTGACGCCGCCTGGTGGCTGCCGCGATGGATGGACCGGGCGATGCCGAACGTCGACATCGAGGGCGAGAGCCTGCGCACCCCGGTCAGCGCTCCAGCGCCGGGTCCGCAGCTCACCGGCACCGGGGCGTGACCGGCGTCATGGCCCGTGCAGGCTGACCCAGAGCGGCATCGGCGTCACCCCGCTGCCCGCGCTGCTGGAAGAGATGCCGCAGAACCCCGGTGACGTCACCCTGATCTACCGCGCCTCCTCCGCGGAGGACCTGGTGTTCCAGGCCGAGCTCGACGCGCTCGCCCAGAGCCGTGGAGCCCGCGTCTTCTACGTCCTGGGCCACCGGACGACCGGGCGGACGACGTGGCTGCCGCAAAGTGCGGCCCACCGGAGCGACGTCGACCCGCTGCGCCAGCTGGTGCCGGACATCGCCGAACAGGACGTCTACCTGTGTGGGGCCGAGTCCTGGATGGACGCCGCCGAGCAGGCCGCGCTGGACGCCGGGGTGCCGCGCGTCGTTCCCCCGACCAGGAGAAACCGTCATGCGCGCATCGTCGTCGCCGTCATGGGCACCATCAGCACCCTGGTGATGCTGTTCAGCTATCACACCAGCAACGACTCCGGCCCGGCCGCCGCCACCACCGGAACCTCCTCGGACAGCTCGGCGTCGACGTCCGACACGTCGTCCGAGGCGGTCACCTACACCGGGGACGAGGTCTCCACGGAGTGGGGCATCGTGCAGGTCGAGATCACGGTGGAGAACGGCAAGATCACCGCGTCGGACGCGATCCAGTACCCCAACTCGAACCACAAGGACCAGGAGATCAACGCCTACGCGGTGCCGCTGCTGAACACCGCGACGGTCGAGACACAGAACGCATCCATCGACTCGATCTCCGGGGCCACGGTGACCAGCGACGGGTACGTGCAGTCCCTGCAGTCGGCGATCGACCAGGCCACCCTGTAGTACCTGGTTCCCTGCCCGTCTGAGCAGGGCGTCGGCCGTCGACAGGACTACGTTGATCTCATGAGCGATGCCTCCTCCCAGCCCCTCACCGACACCATCGTTCTCGTGCACGGGCTCTGGATGACCCCCCGCAGCTGGGAACACTGGGTGCCCTACTACGAGGCCAAGGGATACCGCGTACTGACCCCCGCCTATCCTGGGTTCGAGATCGAGGTCGAGGCCCTGCGCGAGAACCCGGCCGTCGCGGCCGGGCTCACCGTGGCGGCGACCGTCGACCATCTGGTCAAGGTCGTCGAGGCGCTCGACTCGCCCCCGATCATCATGGGGCACTCCTTCGGCGGAACCCTCACCCAACTGCTCCTGGCCCGAGGCCTGGGGTGTGCCGGGGTGGCGATCGACTCGGCGCCGACGGAGGGGGTCCGGGTCACTCCCCTGTCCCAGGTCCGCTCCCTGTTCCCGGCGCTGAAGAATCCCACCACCATTCACAAGGCGGTCGCGTTCACCCCCGAGGAATTCCACTACGCCTTCACCAACACGTTGAGCGCCGAGGATTCACAGGCGGCCTGGGAGCGCTACGCCGTTCCCGCTCCAGGGAAGTGGATCTGGGCGTACGGGCTGATCGCGAACTTCAAGCCCGGCCACCAGGAAACGTGGGTCGACTACGACCAGGACCGCGCGCCGCTGCTGTTCATCGCCGGCGAGAAGGACCACATCATGCCGCCGTCGGTCAACTGGTCCAACGCTGAGCACTATGTGGGTTCGCCCGCCCGGACGAGCTACCACGAGTTCCCCGGCCGCGACCATTGGACCTGCGCAGCGCCCGGCTGGGAGGCCGTCGCCGACTACGCGCTGCAGTGGTCCGTGGAGTTCGGCAGCGCCGGCACCCGCCCCGACGACGGAGAATGACCACGGAATCCCATTGAGTGACATTGTCTTGTGTTACTGAAAAGGTCGTTCGAAAGAATCACATCCTGCTGGTGAACTCCCCCTCGCGAGAATCTCTGGCACCCGGCTTTCCTCTGGCAATCTGAGGGCAGTGCCGTTCTGCCAGGAGGGCGACGTGGCGCACCCGGAAGATGTGAAGCTGAACGAACCGTTGACCTCGACGCGCGACTACACCACTGGATGGGTGAACAAACGCACGCTCAAGGGCGGCACCAAGGTGATCGTCACGAAGATCAGCAAGGATCTGTGGACCATTACTCACCTCACGGTGCGTGACCCGAAGACCGGCGACTTCTTCTACGACGTCCCGTGGGAGTACTTCCGCTCGCGCTGACCACCGCCGTTGCCGACCCAGCGGAATCGGCGGATTCGGTCACACTGGTCGCATGGACGATGCGTCGCGGCCCTGGGTGCTGCACATCGACCTCGACCAGTTCATCGCCGCGGTCGAGATCCTGCGCCGTCCAGAACTCGCGGGCAAACCCGTGATCGTCGGAGGTAGGGGCGACCCGAGCGAACGAGCGGTGGTCTCGACGGCCTCCTACGAGGCCCGGGAGTTCGGCGTCGGATCGGGCATGCCGCTGCGGCTCGCGGCGCGCAAGGCGCCCGAGGCGATCATCCTGCCCGTCGACGCTCCTGCCTACGAGGCAGCCTCGGCCGAGGTGATGGGAACCCTGCGAGCGATGCACGACGTGGTGGTCGAGGTTCTCGGCTGGGACGAGGCGTTCCTCGGCGTCCGCACCGACGACCCCGAGGCGTTCGCGGGCCGGGTGCGGGCGGCCGTGCTCGAGGCGACCCGGCTGCACAGCTCGATCGGGATCGGCGACAACAAGGTGCGCGCCAAGATCGCGACCGGATTCGGCAAACCCCGTGGCGTCTTCCGGCTGACGGCGCAGAACTGGTTCGAGGTGATGGGTGACCGGCCGACGATCGCCCTGTGGGGCGTCGGGTCCAAGGTGTCCGGGCGACTGGCCAGGCACGGCATCATCACGGTTCACGACCTCGCCACCGCGGAGCGCGACACCCTGGTCACCGAGTTCGGCCCCCGGATGGGCGCCTGGTACGCCGATCTGGGTCACGGCCGAGGGACGGCGATCGTCGACGACTCCCCCTGGATCGCGCGCGGGCACAGCCGGGAGACGACGTTTCAGCGGGACCTCACGGCGCCGGAGGAGGTGGACGCCGCGCTGCGGCAGCTGGTCGCACAGGTGCTCGAGAACGTCACGCGCGAGGGCCGTCCCGTCGTCCGGCTGACGCTCAAGATCAGGTACAAGCCGTTCTTCACCAAGACGTTCAGCCGCACCCTGCCGGAGCCCACCGCGGACGGTGATCTCGTCCTCGCCGAGGCGCTGGCCCTGATCGCCAAACGCGAACCGGACCGGCCGATCCGGCTTCTGGGGATGCGCCTGGAGATGACGATGCCCGAAACCGACGAGGTCGAGCGGACGCCGATCCGCGGCCGCCTCTGAGCCGAGACCGGGCTCCTGCGGCTCAGCTCCGCCGTCGAGCGTGCCGCACCGCGATCGCGGTGCCGACCGCCGCAGCGAGACCCCAGAGCGCAGTGGTGGTCCGCGTGCCGGCTCCGCCGGGGTCGAACGGGCCGCGGCGGACGGCGGTGGGGGTGATGGCCAGCACCGGGAGTGCTTCAGCGAGCACGTCCACCTCGGCGTCGCTCTTGTCGCGGACATCGCCCAGCGTGAGTCTGCCGACGACGCCCATGGACTCGACGACGGCCCGGAAGGCGGCCCGGCGCTCGTCCGGCGCGGTGATCTCGTGCGCGCGCCCGGCGAGCAGCGCACCGGGCAGCAGCACCTCGACCTCGGGGTGGGCCATCGTGTTGCGGAACCAGTGCGTGCTGCGCCCGTAGCCGGCCACCACGACGACCCGGCCGTCGCGCACCGTGTAGCCCAGCGGTGCCTCTCTGATCAGGCCGCTCTTCCTCCCCGTGGTCCGCAGGACCAGGATCGAGCCGGAGATCGGGGTGGCCAGCAACGGACCGCCCCCTGCCCGGATCAGAGGCACCGTGAATCCACGGTTCACCACGAGGAACGCCTTGCGCAGCGGGGCGAGCACAGCAGTCATGCGAGAGCCATAGGGAAGGGCACTGGTCACCCACTCACCGTAGATCGAGGACGCACAACAAGGGGGTGCCAAACGAGGGCTATAGCCCGCGTCTGGCACCCCCTTGGCGATCGGGTGCGCTCAGCTGGCGACGACTCTGGCCGATTCGTAGAACTCGGTGGGCATCGGTCGGTCCAGGCCCCAGCGGAAGGAGACCGGGCGAGATCCCTCATGACTCACATATCGCGCAGGACCGAGGAAGAGCAGTGGCTGAGTCCCGAGGGCACCGAGTTTCGCCTCACGGGCGAAGATCAGCACGTGCCGGCCGCGTTCGGCGTGCTCGACGTAGCGCCGCGTCGCCGGCGAGTCGTAGCTGAGGTTGTTCGGAGACTCCCAGTGGATCTCCTGGGGTGAGATCGCGTAGTCCCGGTACATCGTCGCCGGTGAGTAGGCCTTCTCCGTCTTGCGCCAGGTGATGTCGAAGACCTCCGCGGAGAGGTCCGGCGCCTGACGGGTGCCGAGCGCATGGCCCTGCGGAACCCGAGGGCTGTCTCCGCAGTAGGCCCAACCGATACCGGCGAGCATCTCCTCTCGGCTGTAGCGGGCATGCACCCGCAGCGGGGTGCGATCCAGTCCCGGGGTCACCAGCGGATGACTGACCCTGGCGATGCGACGGCGGGCCACCTCCCAGGCCTGCAGCAACTCCTCCATGACGGCCGGGAACTGCCGAAGACGAGCGAGGCCGTCGTAGGGGTCCGTCACCTTGCCCGACGGCCAGATGGAGAAGAAGAGCATGGTGGCGAAGAGATCGTCATGCGGCGAGCGGATGCCACAGGAGTCGCGTGTGACGAACCGCTCGTAGGCGTCCAGCCGGGGCAGGTCATCGACGTGGGCCAGCCCGCGCGCACGCGACAGCAACCGCGACTCCTCGTCGGCCTTGCCGGCCGGGATCGCCTCGGTGTCGAGCCCCGCCACGCGGCAGACCTGCGTCCAGGTCGACCGCCGGTAGACGTCCGCCGGTTCCGCCACAGCGTCAGCAAGGTACTCGTCGAGTCGGTAGCGGCGGGTACCGCGCAGCTCGGCGTGACGCCGGACGTCGTCCACCAGCGCCCTCGTGGTGGACGGGACATGCGCCTTGACGTTCTCCACCACCGCTTGCTGTGCGACTCGGTCGAGAGTGATGAAGCTGCCCGCCGGAAGGTAGGGAAAGCCGTCCTCGACAGCACGCAGCAGATCGCGGCGGGTGACGCCGGTCAGTGCGCTGAAGCGCAGATCGAATCGAAATCTGCGGTCCTGGAAGCCCACGAAGTCGAGCACCGTGAGCACGTCCTTGCCCTCGTCCCGGCGAAGGCCACGACCCAGCTGCTGCAGGAAGACCGTGACCGACTCCGTCGGCCGCATCAGCAGCACCGTGTCGACGGACGGCACATCGATTCCCTCAGTGAACAGATCAACCGTCACGAGCGCCTGCACGGTGCCCTCGTGAAGATCCTGCATCGCTTGGCGCCGGGTCTCCTTCGGGGTCGTGCCGTCGAGGGCCACCGTGGAGATGCCGGCTCTGCGCAGCCGTTCGGCCACGAAATGGGCGTGCTGCACAGTGCTCGCGAACGCGAGGGCCCGCATGCGCCCGGGATCGGTGACCTTGTCCCTCAGCTGCTGGATCACCCAGCTCATGATGACGTCGTCGCCGGTGAGCACCTTGTCGAGGTCACTGTTCGCGTACCGCCCGCCGACCCAGTTGGCCTTGCGGAAGTCCAGCCGCTCGTGGCCGACCCCGTAGTAGTGGAACGGGCTGAGCAGGTTCTGCTCCAAGGCGTCCCACAGGCGCAGCTCGGTGGCGACATGCCCTCCGAACCAGGCGGTCACGTCGCGGCCGTCCATGCGCTCCGGGGTGGCGGTGAGGCCGAGCAGCACGCGTGGCATGACCCGCTCGAGCAGCGACAGGTAGGAGGGTGCGGCCGCGTGATGGAACTCGTCGACGACGACCATGTCGAAGGCATCGGGGCTGATGCTGCTCAGCCGGTCTGCGGTCAGCGACTGGATCGAGGCGAAGACATGCCGCCACGCCTCCGGCTTCTGGTCGCCGACCAGGAGCTCGCCGAAGTCGCCGGAGCGGAGCACATGCCGGAACATGCGTCGCGACTGCTCGAGGATCTCGGCCCGGTGTGCGACGAAGAGCAGAGTCGGTCGATTGTTCGCCGGAGCCTCCCGGGCGAACCGCTCGTAGTCGAAAGCAGCGACGGCGGTCTTGCCGGTGCCGGTCGCAGCCACCACGAGGTTGCGACAGCGCCCGTAGACCTGACGCTCCCGGTCCAGATCCTCGAGCATGATCGCTTGATGCGGCAGCGGCCGGATGACGAACGGCGACAGCACCTCACTGCCGTCGGCTCGCACACCGCCCCCTGCCTCCGCCAGGGCCTGCGCGAGTCGTCGCTCGACGGCTGAGTCCGCCGTGGGGTCGTACAGCTCGAACCCGAGCGCCGGGTCGTCCCAGTACGCCATGAAGGCCGCCCGGAACTTGTCCACGAGCTCCGGGGTCTGGGCCGCGGCGAGCCGCACGTTCCACTCCTGGCCCTGAGTCATGGCAGCACGAGAGAGATTGCTCGACCCGATGTAGGCGGTGTGGAAGCCGGTGTCTCGCTCGAAGAGCCAGCCCTTGGCGTGCAGCCTGGTCATGCCGAGCTCGTAGCTGACCTTGACCTGCGCGCCCAGCGCGGCGAGGTCGGCCACCGCCCGCTGGTCCGTGCCTCCGAGATAGGTGGTGGTCAGCACCCGGATCCTGGTTCCGCGATCGGCTGCAGCTGCGAGTGCGTCGAGGAGCGGCCGCAGGCCTGACCGTTTGATGAAGGCCACGACGACGTCGATGCGGTCGGCCGAGGCGATCTCGCTGATCAGGCTGTGGAGCAGGTTGGGCTCGCCCCGGGCGTTCACCAGCAGATCGGAATGCCCCACTCCGAGCACGGGAGGTGTCACCCTCAGCCGTCCGGGTGCTTCGGCGATCGGTTGCACGGCCCGCAGGATCCGCGGCGGCTCGCCGACGGCGTCGTCCGTGTCCGGCGCAACGTTCTCCTCGCGCAGGGTCTGCACGAGGTGTCCGACCACCCGCAGCCGGTCCCGGGGATCAGCGGTGGCCGCGAGGGTCCGCCGCACCACGCCCGCCAGGTGTCTGGCCAGAGTGGACGGCCACTCGGCGTCCTCGAGCAGCTCCGTCTGCGCCTCGAGGCCTTCGTCGCCCAGGGCGTCGAGATCCCCCGCGAGCGCTCGGGTCACCAGGTGCTCGTAGACCCCGATCGGCAGTCCACCTCGTCGCCGTGTTCCCACGCCGGCAGCTTGTCACCCCTTGCACGTTCCCCCTCGCGCGCCGGCCCGCGGGGGGGAGGATCTTTCTTCTGCGGACGTTCGCGGATACGCCTCTTTGCGCATCCGCGAACGTCCACCGAAGGACAAGAGTCTCGGCAGGTCGCGGGCGACGTCAGAGTCGGGCGCGGAGCCAGGCGATGTCGGCAGCCTGACCGTCAGCCCCGCCGGGGGTCTCGCAGATGACCGGGGCTCCCGCCTGGCGGACCACGGCGACCAGGTCGTCACCGTCGACGAACCCGGAGCCGAAGTTGGTGTGCCGGTCGGCGCCGGAGTCGAAGCCGTCCCGCGAGTCGTTGGCGTGCACCAGGTCGATCCGTCCGGTGATCGCCAGCACCCGCTCGACCACGCCCGCCAGGTCGATGCCACCGGCGTGGGCATGGCAGGTGTCGAGGCAGAAGCCGACCTGCTCGGCGCCGGAGGCGCGCCCGACTGCCTCCCAGAGGCGGTCGATCGCCTCCAGGCGTCGCGCCATCGCGTTGTCGCCGCCGGCGGTGTTCTCGATCAACAGCGGGACCGGCAGCTCCAGGCCCTCCACACACTTGCGCCAGTTGTCGAAGCCGACCCCGGCATCCTCGGCCGCGCCGAGGTGGCCGCCGTGCACGACCACACCCTTGGCGCCGATCTCGGCGGCGGCGAACAGGTGCTGCTGCAACAGCTTCCGCCCGGGGATGCGAATCCGGTTGTTCGTCGCCGCCACATTGATCGGGTACGGGGAGTGCACGTACAGGTCGACGCCCGCTGCCGCGGCGTCCGCCTTCAGGGCATCGGCCCCGCCGGGGTAGGCAACGACCGGCCCCTTGTAGCTCTGCGGGTCGCCGAGGAAGATCTGCACGACCGAGGTGTCACGGGCTCTCGCCTCAGCGATCGGATCTGCGTTGTCGACGTGTGCTCCGATGGCGAGTTCACCCATGACGTCACCGTAGCCGCGCAGCCGCGCGGGCACGACCGACCTAGGGTGAGCGGGTGGAGTTCCAGGCCATTTCCCAGGAGCCGTCGCCGCCGCTGAGCCGCTTCGTGGAATCGCTGTGGTTCGCCCGCGGGCACATCCCCTACCAGCGCGAGCTGATCGCGCCCACCGGCTCGACGGTCCTCGCCGTCAACTTCGGCTCACCGATCCGGCAGGGTCCGCAGGGCAGTGGCGCTCTGACGGCGATGACGCGCGGCTTCCTGATCGGGCCCCACGACCGACCGATCGTGAACGAGCCGACGGCGGAGACCCACTGCGCGGGCGTGGTGCTGCGGCCCGCGGCCTGCCAGGTGGTGCTCGGGCTGGCGCCGGCGCCGTTGCGGGGTACGGTGACCGAGCTCGATCGCCAGTGGCGCCCAGCCGCCGAGGTGCGCGCCCGGTTGATCAATCGAACGGATGATCCCGAGGCTCTGCTGCGCGACTTCGCACAGTTGCTCAGCCAGCGCCTCGGCACCGAGCGGCCCGATCTGCAGCGCTGCGAGCGGGCGGTGGCGCTGATCGAGGTCGACCCGGCCCGGCCGATCGCCGACCTTGCTGCTGAGGTCGGCTGGTCGCATGCGCATCTGGTTCGCCGGTTCACCACGACGGTCGGACTCGGGCCGAGAAGGCTGGCGGCGATCCTGCGGACCCGCCGACTGCTGGACGCGCTCGACATCTACGCTGATGTGCCGTGGAGTGAGGTGGCAGTCCGCCACGGTTGGTACGACCAGTCACACCTGATCCGCGACTTCAAGCGGCACACCGGAGTCACGCCGTCGGCCTATGTCCGCGCACAGCGTCGCCACTTCGAGCCTGCGGACGCCGCTCCGGGGTTCGTCCCGGAGCGGGACGACGATCAAATCCTTCCAAGACGCGGAGGACGGCCGACCGTACGGTGACCCTCATGGCCGACCCCAGAACAGCGACTGCCCGCCAGCTCGCCAACATCGAGACCGCCACCGGGACCACCGTGAGCCAGTGGACGGCCAAGGCCCATTCCGCCGGGAAGGCGGAGCACGGCGAGATCCTGAACTGGCTGAAGGTGGAGCACGACCTCACCCACGGCAACGCCAACGCGCTCGCCCACGCCGTCCGGGAGAACGCGGCGGGTGGGCCGGCCTCGGACGACGACCTGCTCGCGGCTCAGTACGCGGGCGGCAAGGCCGCTCTGCGGCCCCTCTACGAACAACTGGTCGCCCTGGCCCGCGGACTGGGCGAGGACGTGGAGGTCGTGGTGCGCAAGACCGGAGTGAGCCTGCGCCGGCAGCGCCAGTTCGCCCTGATCGAAGCGCCCTCCGCCCGGCGGCTCAGGCTCGGCCTGAACCTCAAGGGCATCGAACCGACCGAACGGCTGCGTTCAGCGGGCGGGATGTGCAGCCACAGTGTTGACCTGCCGGACCTCGGCTCCGTCGATGCCGAGGTCACCGGCTGGATCGCCCAGGCCTACGGGGCGGCCGGCTGAGCGCACGGACCCCTCGGCCCCTGCCCGGAGCGGCGCCTAGGCTGGCCGCCATGACCGGTCTGCCCGAGCTCGACACCGTCGACCAACGCGTGCTGGGCTGCCTGCTGGAGAAGCAGGTCACGGTTCCCGCCACGTATCCGCTCACACTGAACGCCCTGCGCACCGCGTGCAACCAGACCTCCAGCCGGGACCCGGTGATGGAGCTGGACGAGCAGACGGTGGTGACCGCGGCTCGGGCCCTGCGCGACCGTGGCCTGCTGCGCATCGTGTGGGCCGACACCGGGCGCCGGGTGCTCAAACACCACCAGACGCTCGACGAGGTGGTGCCCATGGCGGCCGACGAGCGGGCCCTGCTCACCGTGCTGCTGCTGCGCGGGCCGCAGTCCCCCGGCGAGCTGAAGGCCCGCACCGAGCGACTGCACCCGTTCGCCGATCGGGACCAGGTCGAGGCGAGCCTGCAGGCCATGGCGGCGCGGGAGGACCCGCTGGTCCGCCGGCTGGAACGCCGGCCCGGGCAGCAGGACCACCGCTGGGTCCATCTGCTCGGCCCTGCTCCTGAGACGGCAACCGGTGCTCCCGCCGCCGAACCCACGGTCGACCGCGACGTCCCCCTGGCTGACGGCGCCGCCGCCCGCGACGACCGGGTGCGGGCGACGTACGCGGCGGTGGCAGCCGACTACGCCGACGAGTTGGCGAGCGAACTCCACGACCTGGCCTTCGAGCGTTGGCTGCTCGACCGGGTGGCCGCCGAGGCACGCGCCCGGCCTGTCGTCGACGCCGGATGCGGGCCGGGGCACGTCACGGCCTATCTCGCCGCGGCGGGCGCGGACGCGTGCGGTCTCGACCTGACCCCGGCGATGGTCGAACAGGCCCGGGCCCGTTTCCCCGGCGTCCGCTTCGATGTCGGTGACCTGACCCGGCTGATGCGCCCGGAGACCGCCGGCGGCTGGGGCGCCGTCCTCGGCTGGTACTCACTGATCCATCTCGCCGGCTCGGAGCTGCCCGACGCCGTCGCGGCGCTGGCCAGACCGCTCGCCCCCGGCGGTGTGCTCGTGCTCGGTCTGCACAGCGGCTGTGGGGTGCGGCGGCTGACGACCTGGTTCAGTCACGACGTGGAACTGGACGTCGTGCTGCATGAGCCCGCGGACGTCGTCGCCGCGCTGAGCGCTGCTGGGCTCGGCGACATCGAGTGGTACCTGCGTGGCCCACTCGAGGCTCGCGGGGAGACGACCGAGCGTCTGTACGTGCTGGGCCGCCGCGGCGCCTGAGGCCGCTGCGCACACGTGCGGTGCCGTCATTACTCTTGGCAGATGCTCGTGGCGCCGTTCACCGTTGCGGTACCCGATGCGGTGCTGGACGACCTACGAGAACGCATCCACCGCACTCGATGGCCGGACCCCGCGCCGGGAGAACTCTGGAGCCAGGGAGTTGATCTGCGCTTCCTGCAGGGGCTGCTGGCCTACTGGGCCCAGGGTTTCGACTGGCGTGAGCGTGAGCGTGAGCTCAACCGCTACGAGCACCGCACGGCCGAGATCGACGGCCTACGCATTCACTTCGTGCACCACCGCGCAGCCGGCGGAGGGCTGCCGCTGATCCTCACGCACGGGTGGCCCAGCACATTCGTGGAGCTGCTGGCGTTGGTCGACCGTCTCGGCGACCGCTTCGACCTGGTCGTGCCGTCCTTGCCTGGATACGCTTTCTCGCCACGCCCGTCAGGGACCGGTGTCGACCGGCGATTCGTCGCAGGCCTGTGGCACACGCTCATGACTGGGCTCGGATATGAGCGGTACGGGGCGCACGGCGGCGACTTCGGCGCCGGGGTAGCCACCCACATGGCACTGCAACAGCCAGACCGGATGATCGGCATCCACCTGAGTACGCCCGAGATGTCGCCGTACCTCGGGCTGGGCTCACCGCCACTGTCGCCCGAGGAACAGGCGTACCTCGACCACGTCGCCCGGTGGGAGGAGACCGAGCGCGGCTACAGCGCAGTGCAGTCCACCCGGCCGCAGACCCTGGGTTACGGGCTGAACGACTCCCCCGCCGGGCTGGCCGCGTGGGTGCTGGACAAGTGGCGCTCGTGGTCGGACAGCGACGGCGACCTCGACGCCAGGTTCGGTCATGATGCTCTTCTGACCATGCTGACCATCTGGTGGGCGTCAGGTTCGATCACCTCGTCGATGCGCGACTACTACGACAACCGCTGGCACGGGACATCGATCGGGCCGCGCGACTTCGTGCGGGTCCCTACGGCGATGGCGGTGTTCGCCAACGAGTTCGTACCTGAAGGAGAACCGCCGCGCTCCTGGTACGAACGGCTCTACCAGATCCAGCGGTGGACGGTCTTCTCACGCGGCGGCCACTTCGCCGCTGCCGAGGAGCCGGACCTGCTGGCCGGCGACCTCGCCGACTTCTTCGCCGACCTGCGCTGACCCGGCGCCCGATCAGGGGAGAGCATCCGCAGGGTCTGGGCCATTCCCTCACTGGGGTGAGGGTGCGGCGACTAGCCTGAGCAGGATCCTGTCGCCGCGCCTGGAGCTGACTTGCCCCTACCTGCTGACGCCCCGAGCCACACGCTGATCCTCGAGCCGAGCCTCAAACGCCCTCGCCGAACCCGTGGACGACGCACCCCAGCGATCGCCACCGCGGGGTTGTTGCTGGTCGGAGGGGCGGGAGCGACGGGGTTCAGCCTGCTGGCCGGATCCGACCCCGACAAGGCGTCCGCCGGCGCGTCGGCCAGCGGCGCGCCGTCCGCGGCGGTCTCTGCCTCCGGCCCTAGCCCGTCGCCGTCCGGCCCCTTGGCCGGTGGTTGGTACGCCGGCGCGTCAGGGCTCGGTGTGGCTGACGGCGCCTTCCAGAAGTGGTTGAAGCAGCCGGTGACGATCGCCGGGACCTGGGCCGACCAGGAGGCGACGATCCAGGAGCAGCTCACCCCCCTCAACGGCGAGTACAAGGACTGGACCGGGGCGATCGACATCGCCGTGGGCGGCACCGTGCTGGGCAGCGGCGAGAACTACAAGGACGCTGCTCGCGGCGCCTACGACAGGCGCTGGATCAAAGCGGCGAGGAACCTGGCTGCGAAACGCGGCGAGACCGATGCACCGACGTTCGTACGAATGTTCCATGAGATGAACGGGTTCTGGTTCAAGAACTGGAAGATCACCGAGGCCAATGCCGCCGACTACCGGGCCGCACACATCCGCTACACGCGTATCCTGCGGACGGCCATGCCGAACGTCTACATCTCCTGGTCGCCGAACTTCCGCGACCACTCCGGGCTGCCGATCGAGCAGTGGTACCCCGGTGACGACGTGGTCGACTGCGTGGCGCCGGACTACTACGACGACGACACCAACCCGGGCCGGCTCAGCGTGAAGGCCTGGAACTCCGAGGCGGACGACGTCGACGCGGTCGGCAACCCGAAGGGCCCGGAGGCGTGGCGCCGGTTCGCCCTGAAACACGGCAAGCCGTTGTGCTTCCCCGAGACCGGGCTCAAGCCGAGCGGCGGCGAGACCGATCACCCACAGTGGATCATCGCGTTCAACCGCTGGATGAACGCGCACGCGAACACTGCGACCTGGCAGGCCGGCGAGCCGATCCCGGAGGCCGCTGCCGGCAAGGTGCTCTACTCGATCTACTTCAACGTTCCCGCGGGCGGGCTCAACGGCTTCACCATTCACGGCCGAGGGGCGAACCCCAAGTCGGAGAAGGCATTCCGCGAACTGACCTGGGGTCGCGAGCCCTGAGTCAGGACGCCTGCCCCATGACACGAGAGAGTCCTCGGACGACCGCGCGCCGCTCGGCCGAGGTCAGCCGACCATCGTCCGAAGGGACGTAGCCCACGTCCACGGGCCTGGTTTCGGTCGGCCGATGCGACAGGATCGCTGTCAGCGAGCAGACAGCGCCCGCACCGGACCGGAGAGGACCCAGCCATGCAGCCAACTGTCGCCGTCGTCGGAGCCGGCCTGATGGGGTCGGGAATCGCTCAGGTGGCCGCCGTCGCCGGGCACGACGTCGTCCTGCGGGACGTCACCGAGGGCGCGGTCGCCAGGGGGCTGGAGTCGATCTCGACGTCCCTTGCCCGGTTCGTGGCCAAGCAGAAGCTCACCGCACAGGACGCCGACGCAGCGCTCGCGCGGATCACCGGGACCACCGATCTGGCCGCGACGAGCGTGGCGGACGTGGTGGTCGAGGCGGTCTTCGAGAGTCTTGAGGTGAAGACGGCGGTGTTCGCCGAACTGGACGCGGTGGCCAAGGACGGCGCTCTGCTCGCCACGAACACCTCGGCCATCCCGGTCACCCGGATCGCCGCGGCGACGAAGCGCCCGGAGTTCGTCGTCGGGACGCACTTCTTCTCCCCGGTGCCGATGATGAGGCTGTGCGAGGTGGTGCGCGGCTATCGCACCTCGCAGGAGACGATGGACGCCACGGCGGCGTTCATCCGTGGGCTGGGCAAGACGGCGGTGATCGTCACCCGTGACGTCGCGGGGTTCGTCGCCAACCGGATGTTCCTGGCGCTGGTGGTCGAGGCGGTGACCCTGCTGGAGAACGGGGTGGCCAGCGCCGAGGACATCGACATCGCCTGCCGGGACGGCTTCGGGCATGCCATGGGGCCGCTGCAGACCAGCGACCTGGCGGGCCTCGACGTGACCCTGTCGGCGATCCGCAACATCTACGACGACACCCAGGACCCGAAGTTCGCCCCGCCACCGCTGCTGCAGCGCATGGTCGCGGCCGGCGACAACGGCCGGAAGACCGGCCGAGGCTTCTACGCCTACTAGGGTGCGCGCCTGGCATCGAGGGCGAGCAGGACCCCGGCGGCGATGAGGACCAGCCAGCACAGGCCGATGCCGGCGACCTCGAAGCGGTACTCGAGATCGATCCTGTAGGCAGCCGCGTACCCGACGAGCGCCACCACGATCGCGGACCCGCCGATAACGAGCACCGTTCTGACAGCACACAGGAGGCGCGAGCGGACTCGCATCGCTGCCCCGGCACCCAGGAACGCCAGCCCGAACAGGGCGTACCCCACGTTCTCCAGTCCGATGAAGACGCCGTGCGGGTTGTACTGCGACAGCAGCGCCAGCCCGTCGGTCTCCCCGCGGCGCAGACTGGGCTGGACGACGGTCAACTGCAGCGCGTAGTCGGTCACCAGCACCCCGGTGGCGATCGCTGCCAAGATCGTCGACGTCCGCCACGCCAGCACGGTGCCTGGCCCGTGACCGTGTGGCAGCCCGGCGATCATGACCATCGCCAGCAGGACGACCAGCGAGCCGAGGTACATCCACCAGAAGTCGCGGGGCACGAACTCGGCGCTGCCGGTGTAGGGATGGGCGAGGCATGCGCTGCGGCAGTACGGCCCCGTTCTGGGCGGCGTGGTGATCGCCACCGCAAGGGCCGTGATCGCCGACAGCGCAGTCGCCGCAGCGACCCAGAACTGCGGCCCGCCCCCGCCCTCCACCTGGCCGGCTGATGGTGATGGCGGCGGCGATGTATCAGTGATCATCTCAGGATCCAGGGCCAGAGGAAGGTCAGTCCCCGTCAGTCTTCGCGCGCAGCGGCACCATGACCGCGGGCGAACGTCCCGTCGGCGATCCTCAGCTGCGCCTCGGTGAGGCGCGCACGGAGCAGGTCGTGCGGCAGGGCGTAGCTGCGGTGCCCGCCGCGCCCGGTCAGGTCCTGGTTGTTGATCAGGGCATTGAGGACGGCCTCCTCGACGCACTGCACGGTGGCGGCGTAGAGCACGTCCATCTGGTTCCACGGAACGAGGCGGAGGGTCTGCAGCGCCGCCTGGTCAGGGGTGACGTCGGGGAAGCCGCTGTCGAGGGCGCCCGGGTTGCCTGTGGAGAAGGCGAGGAAGATGTCGCCGCTGAAGTGGCTGCCCGTGGTGCCCGTGCGGGCCAGCCCGAGAGGCACCCGGCGGGCCAGCGCCTGGCATTGATGCGGGGTCAACGGGGCATCGGTGGCGATCACCGCGATCACCGACCCGGCGCCGCCCGGCAGTCGGTCGTGCTCGAACCAGGAGAGGTCCTGGAAGGGGTCGGGCACGTCGAGATCACCGACGGGCACGCCGGTGACCACAAGCTCCTGGCGGTCCCCGAAGTTGCACTGCAGGAAGGCGCCGACCGTGTAGGTGGCGCCGGCCAGGTCGACGAGACGGCTGGACGTCCCGTTGCCGCCCTTGAAGCCGTAGCAGTTCATGCCGGTGCCACCGCCGGCGGAGCCTTCGGCGACCGGACCACCCTCGGCGCCGTCGATGGCCTGCCCGGCATGCGCGGTGGTCAGGCTGGGCAGGTTGATGCTGTTGAGGTACCCGTCCCAGGTCTCCGCCACGACCGGGAGCAGCCATTCGGCAGCCTTGTCGGATCGATTCCGGGCCGTCCAGTCGATCACCCCGCGGTGCATCGTCCCGACGGCGTGCGTGTTGGTGATCATCACCGGGCCGGCGAAGCCGCCCGTCTCACGGATCCAGTGGGAGCCGGTGAGTTCACCGTTGCCGTTGAGCGAGAACACCCCGGCCGGCACCGACGTCCCGATCCCGTCCCGGCCGAGGGGGAGCAGCGCGGTCACTCCGGTGCGGACGGCGAGATCGGGGTTCTCGGTGTCCTCGATCAGGGTGACCATCCCGACCTGGACGCCAGCGACGTCGGTGACAGCGTTCAGGACGCCGGGCCGGCCCGCGAGCACGAGCCCGAGATCGCGGGCCCTCACGCGGCGTCCGTCTCGGTGAGCAGCTCCGGGCAGTGGGTCACTTCGGCCAGGTGCAGCAGGAGCAGGCGCCGCGCCCGCAGCGGGGTGATCGACTGATTCCTGGTCACGATGTGCAGCCCATACGCGTCCTCCAGGGCGACGGCGTTGGCCGCGAGGTCGGCGGCCACCGCGTTGAGCGTGAAGTGTCCTTGTGCGACACCGATCTCGAACGCCATCGCGTACAGGTCGACCTGCTGGTCGTAGAGCACGCGCAGCAGCGTGCGGTGCACGGCACTGCGCCGGAACAACGAGGCCATGTCGTACAGGGCGATCACGAGTTCGTCCTCCGGCCCGGAGGGGATGCCGGTCTCAGCAAGGGCGAGCACCTTGTGCCGCGCATCGACCAGCGGAGCGAGCAGCTCCCGACGCCCGCTGACGAACCGGTCGACGGCGATCTCGTGGATCGCCACCAGCAGTTCCTCGATGTCGGCGAAGTGGTAGTGGACCGTCCCGGTCGACACCCCTGCCGCCTCGGCGATGTCCCTGATCCTCAGGTCGGCGATGCCCCGTGAGGCGATGGCCGACACCGCCGCGTCGACTATCTGCTCCCGTCGAGCCTCCCCCGCCCTGCGCATCATGAATTTGACTCCGTCGTCAGTTTCTCACCGAACCTCGTTCACAGCTATTGACGGTGAACCTGTCATGGCCTTAACTCCGGAGTCAATAAGGAGGCGCCATGTCGACGCAGGAGACTTACCGCCAGGAGCTGGCCCGGTCGCTGACGATCCGCGAGAACATCCTGATCACGCTGTCGTCGGTGACGCCGGCGTCCAGCTTGTTCATTATCGTGCCGGCCCTGATCGCGGGCCTGGTCGGAGGCAGCGTCGCCGCGATGCTGATCGCCGGACTGATCGCGGTCTTCGTCGGGCTCTGCTACGCCGAGCTGGCCAGCCGTTACCCGATCACCGGTGGCGAGTACACCTGGGCCGCCCGGCTGCTCGGCAAGCCGGTCGGCTTCGGCGTATTCATGCTCTCCCTGGTCAGCGGAGTCCTGATCATCGCCGTGATCGCCTCCGGGGTCGCGCCATACCTGTCTGTGGTGTGGAGCGGATTCGAGAGCGCCTGGACACCTCTGCTGGTCGTGCTGGTCACGACCGTGATCGCCTCCCTGACCATCCGGGCCAACGCCTGGGTGACCGGGGTCTGTCTCGCTCTGGAGATGCTCGCTGTCGTCGTGCTCGTGGTGATCGGCCTGACGCACGTCAGCCGTGGCCCCGGCGTCTTCCTGCAGCCCCAAGTGGCCGAGTCCGCCACCTCACTGGGCCCGGTCACCTGGGCCACCCTGTTCTCCCTGGTGCCTGTGGCCCTGTTCGCCTACAACGGCTACGGCGCCTCGGTCTACTACGCCGAGGAGACCAAGGCGGCCAGTCGCACCATGGGCCGAGCCATCCTGGTCTCCCTGCTGATCACGGTGCTCGCGGAGCTGGTCCCCCTGATGGCGGTCCTCATGGGCAGCTCCTCGCTCGAAGACCTGGCGAACTCGCCCACCCCGCTGAACCACTTCCTGCTCGACCGCGGCGGCGAGACGGTCAACGTGCTCGTCAGTGTCGGTGTCGCCATCGCCGTGTTCAACGCCGTCATCGCTATCCAGATCCAGATCGCCCGCCTGGTCTTCGCCTCCGCCCGCGACCGCTCCTGGCCGGATGCGGTCGACAACCTGCTGGGCAGGGTCAATCCCCGCACCCACACCCCGATCGCCGCCACCGTGCTGGTCGGTGTGATCGCTGCGGCAAGCGGGTACTGGGTGCCGTTCGACTGGCTGTTGATCGCCACCGGCGCCACAGTGGTGCTCATCTACGTCATCGTCGCCGTCGCGGCACTCCGGGTCCGCAGCGCTGCTGTGACCGGCCGGCCCGGCTACCTGATGCCGCTGTGGCCGTTGCCCCCGGTCGTCGTCCTGGCTGTCATGGCCTATGTGCTCTACGAGAACCTCACCACGGACAGCACGGCCCTGGTCGTCTCGATCGTGACCCTCGCCGTCGGCGTCGCCTGGTACTACGGCTTCATCCACCCTCGCCGCGGGGAGCGCTGGACCCTGCCCGACCCCCAGGACGACGACACCGACCACGCCCCTGAAGCCTCACTGATCTAGGCCGGAGCGTACCGAGTCTGTTGGTTGTCCCCCCTGCTGGCCGCGGGGTGACCACAGGGGCACAGGAGCGGCCGCTGCTTCACACCTGCTGATGGACTCCGTCGACTCGGCCCCTTGGTCTCTTGCTGGTCCACAGACACGGGACGAGGCTGGAAGTCTGGGGGGTTCGGAGGCTGAGGTGGCCGAGGATCCGGCACGACAACCACGTGTGCCCCTGGTGCGAGTAGAGATCACGTTGGGCCGTGGCGCCCCTGTGGACGATGTGCTCCGCGTCGTCCGGGCCGTCGGCGGTCAGGTGATCACCAGTGAGGATGCGCGCGTCGTCGCCGACATGCCTGGGGGGGCGATGGGGGCTCTCGCTGTGACGCCCGGAGTGGTCCGGGTCGACGGTGGTGAGCCGTGGGACGCCCCTGGGCGTGAGGCTCCAGATCCGCCGCCTGAGGTGCTCCGACGACGCGCCGAAGAGTAGGGCCTCGTCGAGGAGGGGTGGCAGACATGCCCAAGGCAGCCAAGGTCGGTGGGTTCGAGAGTGTCTTCATCCAGGTGGACGGTCGCGGTATGGCGGGCATCAATGCCGCCGCGCGGGCCGTCGCGAAGCTGGGTGGCCGCATCACCCACGCGTTTCCACCGAACGTCGTCGTCGCGTCGATGCCCAGCGGCTCGGCCGCGCAGCTGAAGAGCACGCGGAAGGTCGTGCTGAGCACCAGCCGGGCGATCGCCGCCCGCACCGTCGCCGGAGCACGGCACCAGGTCGGCGAGGCGATGGAGGTGTGGAACCTGCACAAGCGGCCGGAGCGACGTGCACGGGCCCTGGCGAATCCGCAGCTCGGGATGTCTTTCGACGGCCCGGAGCTGCTCCCGCCGGACCCGCCGCCGGAGATCGCCGAACGGATCCGCCGGCGCGGTTCACGTGCCGTCGACCGGGCCCTGGCCGAGGAGAAGGCTCCGATCATGTCCATTCCGGTGCTGGTCGGCCGGATCGCTCTGGGCATCGTCTACGTCGACAGCACGGTCGCGGAGTACGCGATCCCCAATCAGGACAAGCTCACAGTGACCAGCGAGACCGTCGAGGGCATGAACATGCTGTCCTCGTTCGAGCCCCTGGCCGGCATCGAGTGGTTCTACGACCTGAAGCGCCCGACGATCTCGCTGACTGCCGCAGACTTTCCGGTGGGGCAGGAGGGGGCCTTCGAGGATTCATGGCGCAACGCCGCCATGGGGGCGATGGGGTTCTCCGCTGACCTGGCCGGGATGAACGCCTACATCGCCGGGCTGAAGACCCAGTACGCCGCGCAGCACGCCTTCGCCTTGTTCGTGACCAGATATCCGAAGGACTGGTTCGGCTACGAGTGGGGCAACCACGTGGTGATGGACTTCGCGGTCGACGGCTGGGGGATCGACAGCTTCAATCTCGTCGTCGCCCACGAGACCGGTCACATCTTCGGATGCCCCGATGAGTACCCGTCCTCGGGCTGCAACTGCACGTCGTTGGGTGGGCGCTACCAGGTGCCCAACGGCAACTGCCGGCCCTGCGCGGCGCACTTCGTGCCCTGCCTGATGTGCTCGAACTCGCCGGCCGTGTGCGACTTCACCCGTGGACACCTGGGCTGGAACGAGTTGGCGGTGCTCTCTCGCGGCACCACCATGCTGAAGGGCACGTGGACGTTCGATCTCGACACCGGCGTCCAGGGGGCACCGACGGGCGCGGACATCTGGTGGGAGCAGGTCGACGGCACGGTGCGCTATCTCGTGCCGCAAGGTGGTGCGATGCTCGCGCACCTGGGCCAGCCGACCTTCGATGCGGTGTCGCGGCAGACCCTGTCCACCGCCGCCTACACGGCCTCGCCGATCGACGGGTCGGCCACCGGCGCCAACGCTCTCGTCGCCGGCTCGGTGATCGCCGTCCGGACGGGGTCGGGCCGCTACGCGAAGCTGAAGATCGATTCCTACGGCTACAACCTGGGCATCACCTGGGTCACCTACAAGTAGCGATCTGACGAGGCGGTCATGAAAGGCTCCCTGGCCTTCGTGCACGGCACCGGTGTTCGTGACATCTCGACGTCGATGCACCAGATCCGCGCCGGTGTACACCGCTGGATCGATCTGACACCGGCCCAGGTGCACGGAGTGGAATGGGGAGTGGCTGTCGGCCCGCCGGACCTGGACGTGAGTCCGGCCCTGCCGGCCGACACCGCCACGCGTGCGCTGTCCGCCGAGCCGACGGACGCCGAGCGGACGGCCGCGCTCTGGAACCTGTTGATCACTGACCCATCGCTGGAATTGCGTCTGCTGGCGTCGTCCGCGCCGCGAGGTGAGCTGCTGGTGGTGATCGGTGCCGATCCGCCGTCCGTGGTCCTGCAGGAGCGGCTCGGCGCACTGACCCTGCCGCCCGAGCTGCTGACCCGGACCGGGGTCAGCAGAGCGATGCTCGAGGCTGCTGCCCACGAGGTGAGCAGCGACCCGGCTCTGGACGGCGCAGCCACGGCCTTGGGAGAGGAGGGCCGCAGCGAAGCCGCCTCTGCCGCAGCCCGATCCGTGACCGCCCGGCTGCTCGCGAGCTGTACCGAGCGAAAGTGGGAGTCTGCCGGCGCGCTGTGCCTGAACGGCTCCGTGCGGGAGGAGTTGACCGACGCCGTCACCTCGGAACTCGCCCCAGGCACGACCCGTGGGATCGTCACATCCGCACTCGCCGGCCTGCTCGGGCCTCTGGTGGCACGCACCGCGACCCGGGTAGCGGTGAGCCGACGCAACCAGTTCATGGACCCCGTGACGGACTTCATCCGCGATGTCGCCTTCTACGTGCGCAACGGGGAACGGGTGCGGCGGTTCATCGCGGAGGCCCTCGCACCGCTCCCCCGGCCGGTCGTCGTGCTGGCGCACAGCCTGGGCGGGATCGCCGCCGTGGATCTGCTCTCCCGCCCTGATCCGCAGGCGCCGAGCCCGGCGGACGTGAGCCTGCTGGTCACCGTCGGCTCTCAGGCACCACTGCTCTACTTGATGGACGCTCTGACCGTGCTGCATCCCGGCGGCGCCGCCGTGCCGTTCAGTCCCTGGCTGAACCTCTACAACCGCAACGACCTGTTGTCGTTCTGCGCTGCCCGCGTGTTCTGCAATGCCACCCGGATCGAGGACGTCGAAGTGGAGGCAGGGGTGCCGTTCCCCGCCGCACACAGCGCGTACTGGTCCGTGGACGAGGTCTTCCGGAACATCGCCGAGCGTTGGCCCACCGACACCCGCTGAGGGGGACCGCCATGAAGGATGCCGCCCGGACCTGGGCCCTCGTGGTCGGGATCGACGTCTACGACGACCCGAAGATCCAGCAATTGGCAGGAGCCGCCCGTGATGCCGTGGCCACGGTCAGATGGCTGCGGGATCTGGGCGTACCCGACGCGCAGATCCTGCTGCACGCCAGGCCCTGTGCGGACGCCCGCCCCGAGGTCGACGCGCTCGGGATCCCCTACAGGGGGTGCAGCGAGCCGGAGATCTGGCGGTCGTTCGCGGCCCTGCGCGAACTGTCCGAGGAGCGGCTGTTCGTCGTCCTCGCCGGGCACGGGCTGTTCGAGCCCAAGCAGGAGCGGCTCTTCCTCACCCAGGAGGCGATGAAGGGTGACTACATGAATCTGGGCCTGAGCAAGTACGTCCAGCTGATGAGGTCGATGGACTTCCGCCGGCAGTTCCTCCTGATGGACGGGTGCCTGAACTATCCCTATTCCCCGGAGATACGGGGGCAGATCGGCGGCGGCATGCACGCCTCGATCGAGATCCCGCCGCCGAGGAAGGACACCACCGTCGTCCAGTGCTTCGCCGCCTCGCAGAGTGAGCAGGCGCTCGAGCTGGACGACCGTGGCCTGTTCCTGTCCGAACTCCTCCGCGCGGTGGACCTCACCCACCCGGACCGGCGGTGTCTGTCCATCGACGACCAGGCGGGCCGATACCTGATCGGGCTGGAGAGGGCCATCGACGACGTGGTCGGGCCACGGGTCACCGATCGTGCGGCGGCGAGCGGACGTCCTCAGCACCCCACCAAAGCCGTTGTCGGACAGGGTGAGGCATGGCCCTCTGTGCCGTTCGTCTCACTCGAACCGGAGACCAAGGCGCACCTGACAGTGCTTGTGCACCCCAAGGGCGTCGTGCACCAACTCGAGCAGATCCGCGTGCGCACCGAGGAGGACGTGCACTACGACAAGGTGGTACCCAGCCCACCGCAGGTGGGCGTGACCCTCCCGGTGACAGGGCGGCTGCCCGCCGGCACCCAACTGTCCGTCCGCTGCCGGGTGAAGAACGGCACCGGCTGGACGCAGCCCCATCTGCGGGAGGTCACCCTCACGAAGGATCGGGAGATCGACTTCCGGCTCAGCCGCACCGGGGCGCACAGGCTCTTCGCCGGGGAGGTGGAGCTGACGACTGTCGACTCCTCCGGAGGCGCCGTACGCACGCTGACCGATGAGCAGTACAGCCACTTGCAGCGTCACCTGACCGACACCCCGGGAATCCAGATGGTGCGTCGTGAGATCGGGCCGGTGCTGCTGCGCAGCGCCACCGTCTCCGACGAGCGTCTCGCCCTGGCGACCGGGCGGCTCGCCCGCGCGCTCGATCAGATGACTCCCGACGATGTCGAGGTCACCGTCGAGGGCGCGGCACAGCTGCCCAGCACCGGGGCGTTGCGCATCCGGATGCCCCGGGGCGGAGCGGTGGCACTCGCCGGGATGCTGGCCGGTGGTCCGGTGCTCACGGTGGACGACAGGAAGCTCTCCCTGTGGGAGGCGGAGGGCCTCGGCCCGCTACCGGTCGAGCCCGGAGCAGTGGATGTCGCCCTCGCACTGCCGTGGGGCAGATGGACTCGACGCGTGATCATCGAGGCCGGCGGTGTGAGCACCGTGAGGCTTCCCGGCCAGGTCGGCCTACCTCCCTTACGGCTACCCCTGGTGAGCGACCATCGGGTGCGCAGGCTGCAGGGACACAGTCTGGTGGTGATCGACAGGTCCCGGGTCGCCGCGCCGCAGCGCCGCTCGGCCACCGGGGCATTGACCGGGGAACAGGCTATCGCCGACGGAGCTGCCGCTCCGCAGGTGTTCACCTGGCCCTCGGCCGCGTGGTGGTCATGGGCGTCGTTCGCCTCGGTCCGCGTGGCTGACCCGCTCACGCTGCCGCTGCATCCGGCGGCGCCGGTGATCGTCTCACTCGGCGCGAGCCCGCGCGCCGAACCCTTCTCGGACACCGACGTCGCTGCCTGGGATCTGCTGGTGTCCTCCGGACAGCTCGAGGCCCTCTCCGCCACCGAAGTGACGGAGCTGACCTGGGGCAAGTGGGCCGACCCTCTGCTCGGGGTGGCGGGGGCCTACGCGCTGCTTCCGCGAGACCGCGAGAGGTATCTGCAGCAGGTGCTGGACAACCTCGTCCACCTCGTCGGCTGGGTACCGGATGTGAGCGTTCTGATGGACGAACTCAGCGAGCGGACCGGCGCCGCCGATGCCCGCGTGGTGCAGAGCCTCGCCGAGCACGAGCGTTCCGGGGCGGTTCCGGTCTTCCGGTGGGGCGTGCCTCTGGCCATCCGTGCTGCCGAGCGACACGGCTTGACAACCTGGCTCGGCCGTCTACGCGAGGTGGACCGTGGCCTGGTCCCGACGTCCGTCTGGACCATGTGGCGTGGGGCCGCGGTGCGCTGACGACGGTCGTGGGGATGGCGAATGGAGCCTGCACAGGGAGGCGAGGCGCGTGACGAGGACCGGTCCTTCGCTTCGCAGTGCACGCGCCGTCGTCGGGCTGCTCGACGCACCGGCAGGCGCCTATGTGCACGTACCGTTCTGCGAGCGGATCTGCCCGTTCTGCCCGTACAACAAGGTGCGCGCCCGCCCGGATCTGGCCGCGCGGTACTTCGCCGCGCTCCATCGTGAGGTGGAGGCGATCACCGGGGAGTACCACCGCCGGTTCGGTCTGCCGTTCTCGTCGCTGTACGTCGGCGGCGGCACCCCCACGCTGTACCCGGACGCCCTGGCCGATCTGCTCGAGGGCCTGCCCACGACGGGTGAGCGCGCCGTCGAGGTGCTGCCCGGTCACGCCACCCCGGAGCGGCTCGACCGGCTGGCGGCCATCGGGTTCACCGCGGTGAGCATCGGCGCGCAGTCCTTCGACGACGCGGTGCTGCGCCACCTCGGCCGCCCGCATGACTCGGCCACGGCCCGGGCAGCCGTCGCCGCGGCGGTCGGGCGGTTCTCCTGTGTCGACGTCGACCTGATCATGGACGTGGCGCTGGAGACGCCCGACTCGGGCTGCGTCGCTCCGGCGGGGTCCTTCCTGGCCGACGTCGAGTCCTGCTTCACGGCAGGGGTCGACCAGGTCTCCACCTACCCGCTGATGCGCTTCGGGTACACCCCGTTCGGTCGCGCCCAGCACCAGCGACGGCGCGAGCACGCCGTCCTGGCCCAGATCGACATGCTCGCCCGGACGATGGGCTACCAGCGGCGATCGGTCTGGACGTTCAACCGGACGGGTAGCGCGCCGTACACCTCGATCACCCGGCGCCGCTTCCTGGGCATGGGCGCCGGGGCGACGTCGGTGACCGGCCGCGACTACCTGGTCAACCACTTCGGGGTCGAGACCTACGCGACCGCCGTCGAGGCCGGACGCCTCCCGCTGGCGAGGTGGCTGCATCTGGGGCGGTGGGCCGGCGCCGGCTACGACGCGTTCTGGCAGGCTTACGCCGGCGAGGTCAGGCCTGCGCTGCTCACCGAGGCATACGGGCGTGGCGTCGGCGCCCTCACTCGGGTCGGCTCGGTGCCGGCCCGGTGGGCCGGTCTGGTGACGCGGGACGACGGCGACCTGCGGCTGACCCGGAGAGGCTTCGACGTCTTCCACGACCTTGAGCGGGCCGTCACCTACCAGCTCATCGAGCCGCTGTGGGCCGAGATGCTGCGCGAGCACACCGACGACGTGGGGGCAGGCCATGGCTCGGCCGCCCCCTGGGCCCGACCGGAGAACGCCAGGCGTGGAAGGCTCTGGCGCGCAGCCCGACTGGTCATGGAGCGCCCCGTTGCCGCCCTGCCGCCCGACGACCCTCAGACCTGCCCGGAGCAGGACCTCCGCAGAGAGCAGGATTGTGATGCACCCGTTCTATGACCCCAGCCGAGAATCCCTGGGCCGTAAAGAGACCCAGGCCGCAGGGCTGATCTCGATGCTGGCGTATCTGGTCTTCTGGGCGGCCGCCATCCCGATGGCGCTGAGGGCCCTGAAGCGGTATTCCGCACCAGCCGTCGCCGCCGGGCAGGTGCCCGACGGCGCCATGGCGATCCTGCGCGACAGATACGCCCGGGGGGAGATCGAGCTCGAGGAGTTCCTGCAGCGGAAGAGCGCCCTCGACCGCGAACGCTGACGCACCTGGGAATGGCTGCTGGGCCCACTTGTATCTTCCGACCGTGAACCTGCCCTGAATGCTCGAGGCCACCGGGCTGACGACACTCGGAGACGGGCTGGAGGGGCGTGGCGGAGGGTCCCGGGATCGCCCTGGCCAGCCGGATCGGCGCGCCGGGCGCGGGTGGGCTGGTGTTCGCGAGCGCTCTTGTGTTCTCGTCATCGGCGGCAACGCGATCTACGCCCGGCGCTGAGCCTGCTGTGCCATTCAGCTCGGCGCTCGGCCAGTGCCTGTCTCGGCGGTGTGGAAGTGGGGCGGGGTCAGTGTGTGATCAGCTGGTCCACTGGTGCGTAGTCGTCGCGGAGCACCGACGCGTCGCCCGCGAAGCGGGCTGTCGCCTCCGGGTCCAGAACACTCCAGCCGGGTTCGCGCTGCTGCAGGCCGACGGCGATCTGTGCCAGCGGCAGCGGCTGCCGCGAGGCGAGCAGCACGTGGTTGCCGCCGTCGATGCCCTCCAGTACCTGGGGTGCAGCCATCATCACCACGTGCGGGAAGACCGTCCGCAGGGTGGCCAGCTCGGCACGGGCGAACCGGTCCGGCGGGAAGTCGATCACGTTGAGGGCGTAGACCCCGTCGTCGCGCAGCGTCGCGCGCACCTGTTCTGCGGTCTCCCGAGTGGTCAGATGCCAGGGCACGGCGATCCCGCCGAACGCATCCCCGACCACCAGGTGATGGCGGCCGGCCGGTTGCGCGGCCAGCGCCGTCCGCGCGTCACCGATCCTCACGGTCAGGTTCGGGATCGTGTCGACGCCGAGCTCACGCCGGTCGAGTTCCACGATGCCGTGATCGATCTCCAGCACGGTGCTCGACGTCCCCGGCCGGGTGGCCGCCAGGTAGCGCGGCAAGGTGAAGCCACCCCCGCCGATGTGCAGCGCGCTGATCGGCTCGCGGGCCGGCCGCAGCGCGTCTGCCGCCGTCGCGATTCCCCGGATGTAGGCGAACTCGAGATGCGTCGGGTCGGCCAGGTCCACATAGCTGTGCCGCAGCGTGTCCAACCACAGCACCCTCCCGGTCGGCCGGCCGAGGTCGACCTCCACCCGGGCACAGTGGTACTCGGTCTCCACGTCGCACGGGTCCGGGGCGGTGAGCACCAGGAACGGCGCGATCGGCAGCAGGACCAACGAGGTGGCCCTCGGTGTCAGACCGTTCCGTCGGCGCTGATGCCAGCCGACAACCATCCCCGTGACGACGGCGACGGCGCCCGCGCCGATCAGGATCGCCGTCGTCGGGAAGGCGGCCAGCAGGACGAAGCCGGTCACGAAGGTGGCGATGATCGCGCCCAGGGTGCCGATCCCGGACAGCCGCCCGACCACTGTGCCGGTCTGGGCGAGGTCGGTGAGCTGGAGCTTGACCACCATCGGGCTGACCGCCGACAACAGCGCGACCGGAGCGAAGATCGTCACCAGTGCGAGCAGCAGCACGACCTGCGCGTCCGGGGTGCCCTCGACGAGGGCGCCGACGTAGCGCACGATCGGCAGGCTCAGCATGGTGAGCACACCTCCGCCGATCAGGAGCGGCGCCAACAGGCGGCCGGCGTCCCGGTCGTCAGCCAGCCGGCCACCGGTCCAGGCACCGACCGCGATCGCGGCGAGTGCGGTGCCGATCACCGCGCTGTTCGTCTCCAGGGTCAGCCCGACGTAGGGCGCGACCAGGCGGATGGCGGCGATCTCCAGCACCAGGACGGCGCCGGCGGCCAGGAACACCACGAGCGCAGCGGCTCGCGGTGGGAGCAGGACGGGCCGGTGGCCTCGATGATCGGCACTGCGGGCTTCGTCCCCGCCGTCGGTCGTCGCGTCGCCCCTGGTCTCGTGGTTCACGGCCGTTCCCTCCTCAATTCACGACATCGGCGTGGTTCGCTGCTCAGACAACCACGTCAACGCGCGCCGAGGCGGCGGCACCGCATCTGCGTGCGCCTCTCGCACCTCGAGGGGAGGGTGCAAGATGATGATGTGCGCCCGATCGCGCAGTCGACCACGTTGTTGAACGTTCGCTGGGACGTTCGTGGCCCGATCCTCGTCGAGGGCACAACGCCTCGAGGCCAAGGGCCACAAGGTGATGACGCTGAACATCGGCAACCCCGCGCCGTTCGGCTTCGAGGCGCCGGAGGCGATCCTCGTCGACATGATCGCGAACCTGCCCTCAGCGCAGGGGTACTCGGACTCGCGTGGCGTCTTCCAGGCCCGGACGGCGGTCGCGGACTTCTATCAGAGCGAGGGCCTGCGCGATGTGACGATCGAGGACGTCTTCATCGGCAACGGCGTCAGCGAGATGATCTCGCTGACCCGAACGAGCGCCGCACAGCGCGCAAGGGCCGAGCCGGTGCTGTACTGAGCGGTGTGGGGTTGTCGTGGACAGTGCACCGGTTCCACCGGGAGAGCAACTGGTCTCCAGGGCCCTCGGGACGCGGCTGTGCTGGCGCTGCAGAGCCTGGGCCAGTGCTGACCCGGCGGGGCCTTCGGACGCGGCCGCGAGCTGGGGTTCCGGCAACACCTCGGCCATCGCGGGCAGGCCGGTCAGCCGCAGGCCAGCATGAACACGTCCCCGACGCCCCGTGCCCCGTGGTGGCCACGCGAGTCATTCGTGGTGGCCACGCGAGCCGCTGCCGGTGCGAGGCCAGGGGTGGGTCTGGAGGGCCTCTCCATTCACGCAGATGATGAAGCCGAGGACGCGCTCAAGGACTGGCTTGTCGCCCTCCGGGTGGAGCGTGGAATTCGGCTGCACCGCTCGACGGTGACCGTGATCGACCGTCCGGAGGGGTACCGGGAGTTCTTCTGCACGCCGCCATGGTTCTCACAGGATCCCGACCACCCGGGGCCGGAGCTCACCGAGATCGTCGACCTGCATTGGGGGGACGATCCGAACGGACTCGGCCTGCGCTCGGACATGTGGTCTGCGTCGGTCGCGGCGCTGCGGCTGCGCACGACACCCGCCGATCGCCTCGACCTGCGGGAGCGCCACGTCCTCGGCTCCCGTGCCGTGGTAGGGCTCAACCCCCCTCCCCGATGGCTGTCGGGTGACCGGTCGGCGCTGGACGCCGAGGATCGGCTGTCTGCGAAGCGGTCCGGATCCATGTGGGACCAGTTCGGCATGGGACCCACCGCGATCATGTCCTCGATCAGTGGCTGGGATGCGGCGGCGTTCGACCCGGGAGCCGAACACGTCGATCTACCGACGGGTCCGGCCGTCGGGCGTTGGTTCCGCTGGTCCACGCTGCGTACCTGGCCGGGCTGGAGGCGCGGACAGGACGCCGTCGGCGAGGCGGTGCCGTGCGGCGGCGAGCTGGCGCTGTTCGTCTCGCATCGCTGGGAGCTTCCCGATCATCCCGACCCGGACGGCGAGCAGTTCCAGACCCTGCTGTGCGGGCTGTCTGTGGCTCTGGCGTCGGCGGTCCGGCTGGCGGATCCGGGGCGGCACCAATCGGCGTCCGGGCTTGCCGAGTTGATGGCCGCCTCGCTGGACGTGCAGTTGAAGGCCGGCTGGCGGGCCGACCGGGGCCTGCGCCGGTGGGCCAGAGACGTGGTGACGGCGGCCCGGCGGACGACGGACCTGGACCAGTTGGCCGCGCGGCTCGCATCCATCGATGAGGCCCAGATGGACACGGAGGCGGGCGGCCCGCTCACGCGAATCCGGGAGCGCGTCGTGCTCTGGTACGACTACAGCTCGATGTTCCAGCAGCCACGGACTGCGGAGCAGGAACGAACCTTTCGGGCGGAGCTCGCCACGCTTGCCGGCGTGCAGCGTGGGGCAGTGACCGTGGCGCTGGCGCCGGGCCGGGACTACCCGTTCCGGGGCTGGTGCTTCCTGGAGCTGGCCGGTTCGCTGCGCGACCAGCTCGTGGAGCTCCGCCCCGAACCAGACTTCAGCCTGCGGACCAGTGCGCAACTGGTCACCTGGGCGACCCGCACGGACCAGCTCGCCGGAGCACTGGCCACACTCGGTCCGGCTGGGATCCGGCACAGCGGGCTGAAGTTCAGCGACCAGCGGGACCTTCCCGCGGTGGGGTCCCTGCTCGCCGACCTGTCCGCGCTCGACCTGGTGCGCAGCGACGACAGCGACATGGTCGGTGGCGCGCTGCCGTACCCACGGGTGGACGGCGGGTGGGTGGCTGTGACCGGCCACGCCGAACCGCCACCCCCACGGCACTCGGCGGCGGTCGCGTCGTTGCCCGACCCCGGTCGGGTACCGGACCGCTCGATGCTCATCCCGACCAGCAAGACCGCCGCCGGCTGTGACGCCCTGGTCGGCGACGTGGGAGTGTGGTGTTTCGCCACCACCCGCACCCTCGCTCTGGCCTGGGCTGCACGCTTCCGCGAGATCTGGGAGGTGGTCGGCCAGGACCCCCTGGTCGAGCCCTACTGCGCCGAGCGCAGCGAACCTGCCGTCGCCGCTGCCTGGACCGACGCCTGGAACATCGCCGACGACGGCGAGGGCATGACCCGGGCGATTCCGAGCAAGGTCAGGCTGCTGGTCATCGTCACCCAGAGGTGGGTCAGCCAACGGTGCCTGATCCGGCAGTCCGTGCTGAACTCCCATCGTGCAGCCGGCGTCCCGGTCGCCGTCGTCCACCCGTTCGAAGGCACGCTGGAATTCTTCGATCCGGCGGATCGTCGTGAACCCCCGAGACCGATGGATGTGTGGGCCCGGCCGCGCATGCGCCGGGACTGCTGCAGGATCAACCAGCTCTTCCTCGATCCCACGCTGTCCGTCGATACGGTCAAGGTCTGGACGGCGTTGCGGCGCCAGATCTGGGACCAGCCGCTGGACCTCGCTCGCCTGCGGGCGAGTGTCGAGGCCCATCCGGAGTGGGGTTTCGCCACCGGGGTCAGCGATCAAGTCCTGCTCGACCAGTGCAGCCTGCGCGACCTGGAGCAACGAATTCCTCCTCCCGACTGATTCCTGGCCACACTGTCCAGACCTCAGGGTCGAAGCAGTACACGTCGACGGTTTGAGCAGCGAGTGAGATGTCTGTCCAGGGGCTCGATGCAGTCGAGGGACAGCCGGTAGGTTCGGCGAAAGGCCTCGAGACGGATCGCGGCCATCCTCTCCGCGGCCTTCCGCGTGCTTTGCCGGTCGCCGCCGGACCGGTCAGCGATCGGTCAGCAGTCGTGTCAAGGCGATGGTGAGCTGCTCGGGGTCGTCCGCCGGGACGACGTGCAGCAGCGGGGACCGGGTCAGCACGAGGGCGCGGGGCTCGGCCCCGGACGGGTCGTCGTCGGCTGCTGCGACCAGGTCGGCGGTACGGCCGGTCCCGGCCAGCACCACCACCGGGCGGCCCACTCGCAGGCTGTGGGCGATGTCCTCGAAGGTGATCTCCCCGCCGTTGCCGACCAGGGTGAGCGACGGCCGACCGGCGCTGATCGTCGTGGCGACCTGGCAGATCCACGGCGACTCGTCCCCCCAGCAGTCCCCGGGGACCAACACCTGATGCGAGTGGCGGCGGTCGATCGTGGCGGCGTCCGGACCGGTCCCCGTTCCCGGTGAGCGCACCGTGCCGCGCGCCACCACCCCGACCAGGGGAATGTCCGGAACAGCCCGGCGGGCCCGGCCCATCGCCGCCATCACTCCCGCGTGCGTGCCGCCGTCCACCACCACGGCCCCCAGCTCGCGCAGTAGCGGAAGCACGTGCTCGGCCAGCAGGGTTTCCATCGTCCGCAGCGCGTCCTCGCCCATCGATCCGGCGCCACCGACCGAGACCAGCACCGGCGCGCCCGCCAGTCCCCACCGCGTGAGGAGCGGTTCGAGGTCCGTCTCGGAGGCGACATCCCCGATGACCGGCTCGCCCCAGGGATCCTGGTCGGCCGTCATGGGATGCTCCTCGAAGGTGCCGGGTCGATGATCCGGCCAGGCTAAGGGGCCGAGGAGCGACTCGGCACCTTCACGGGTTGAGAGGTCCGATGAAGAACCTCGTCATCTGTCTGGACGGCACCGGGAATCAGTTGCGGGCGAACCGGAACACCAACGTCGTTCTGCTCTACCAGACGCTGGACCTGTCCGACCCGGACCGTCAGGTGGCGTACTACGACCCGGGGGTGGGGACCTTCAGCTCGGGGGCGGCTTGGTCCCCCGTCGCCAAGCGGGCCTCGAAGGTGGCCGGGCTGGCCTTCGGTGTGGGGCTGCGGACCAATCTCGGCGAGGCCTACGCCTGGCTCATGCGGAACTGGGAGCCCGGCGACCGAGTGTTCGTCTTCGGCTTCAGCCGAGGCGCCTACACTGCTCGGGCCCTGGCCGGGATGCTCCGAACGGTCGGCTTGGCGCGGCCCGGTCTGGAGACTCTGGTGCCCTACGCCGTGCAGGCGCACACCCGTCACTTCGACGACCGCTCGAGGAAGGACTACTGGGACACCGTGCACGAGTTCGCGAGAGTCTTCGCGCGAAGCGTGGACGGCACCCGCACCACCGTGCCGATCCGATACCTCGGCCTCTGGGACACCGTCAAGGCGGTAGGAGTCCTTCCCTGGCAGATCCATTGGCCCTATACGAACCGGCTGCCCAACGTCCGCCGCTGCCGGCACGCCGTCTCCATCGATGAGAAGCGCCGGGCGTTCAAGCACGACCCGGTCGCATCGGTCGCGAAGGACGGGTCGCTGGAGGAGGTCTGGTTCGCCGGCGTGCACTCCGACGTCGGAGGGACCTTCGACGACGACGGGCCCCGGCTGTCCACCATTGCGTTGAAGTGGGTGGTGGAAGCGGCCGTCCAGGAGGGGCTGCTGGTCAAACGGTCCGCGTACGAGGCCGCATGCACGGTGGAGACGGCGCATGCTCTGGCGGCCGTCCACCGCATGGGGCGGATCTGGACCCTGGCCACCTACAAGCACCGGTCGGTACCCGATGGTGCCAGCGTGCACAGTAGCGTCCAGGAGCGTCGCCGACAGGATCCGACATACGGGGTCGGGCGCTTCCAGGGCGAGGTCTCCTACGTGGATCCCGCCTGGATCAGCGCTCCGGTGCCGCCGTGAGGACGCCCTACTCGACGAGGCGAGTCCACGGCCACGTCGTGACGATCGAGGCGACCTGCCACAACCCGACGACCACGACAGCGACCGCAATGAGGGTCACCGCCCACCGGCGCGCCCGGTCCAGGCTCAGATGGAGTGGTGCAGACGCTTCGAGGGTGCCGAAGAGCGCCCGCTGGAACCTCACTCGCCCCCAGACGGTGGTGCGGTAGGTGAGGATCTCGAGGCCGTCGAGGGCCTCCCGCAGGGCCAGCTCGTGGGCAGTCAGGGCCGGCTCGAGCGCGGCCGGCCCCGGACCCGTGCCTGACAGCAGACGACCCACCGCCGTCTCCTCACCGACGAACACCAGCCGGACGTCGCCCCGGCCCAATTCCCGGACCTCCCACAGGAGAGCCTCAGAGGCCGCCGAGACATCGAGCAGGACGGCGTTGCATGTCCGGGCGAGCTCGTGCACCGCCTCCCGCCAGATGGCCGAGTCGACCGTGACCACCGTCAGGCGCGGCGCCAGCGCGGCGCGGGAGCCGGTGGCGACGGTAGCTGACACCTCGGTCAGCTCAGCCATGGTGGCCACCGTCAGCCGCTTGCGCAGCTCCGCCGTCCGCACCCCCTCGCCGACGGATCCGGCCATCATCACCACGGGAAGGAGCAGCAGGAGAAGGAGGTACACGGCCAGGAGCGCCAGGAGCCCGGCAAACAGTGCGACGGCGGCGCCGGCCAGGAGCCGCGCGGCGACGTCGGTCCAGGGCGCCGGCCACTGCCTCCAGTCGCCGGCCATCGCGTCCAGCACCGCGAATGGGTGACCGCGCCACACCGACCAGGCCACCAGCGCCACCCAGGAGCCGACATATCCACGAACCGCCCAGGTGCCCCACACGGAGATCCATCGCTGGATCGCCGACACGACACGGTTGACGGCCGATGTTGCGGACACGCTCAGACGTAGCCCTGACGCGGTGCCGGAAGCCTGAGCCGTCGCGTCGTCGAGGGTGACAACGCGCCAGGAATAGCCCAGGTGGTCCAGCGCCGTCGACATCGCCCTGATGGACTCGGCGTGCCGAAAGCGACGCAGCCAGAGGACCATCCGGCGTGGGATGTGCCGCAGTGTGCGGGCAGAGTGCCGTGCGCAGACCGCGATGGCGGCGACCCACAGCCAGGTGGTCAGGATCTGCGGGCGCAGCTGCGGATCGAGGCCGGAGTTCTTGTCCAGGGTGACCCCGACGGCGAGCAGGCCGCCGAGGAGCGCCGCCCAGAATCCCAGCCCGGCGACGACGAGAAGGACGCCGCCGACCAGTCCTCGGGCACGCCGAGCCCACCGCCGCAGCAGGAACCGGCGGCGAGCCGTGGAGCGCGTCGTGACAGCCATCGGGACCTCCGCGAACGCGATAGGTGGTGGAGCAGTCTGGTTGCCGCGCTCCGGGTCGGTGCGCGGTGCCGGATCGTTGCTGCGACAGGGTTCTCCGGAGTCGCGGCGAGAGCGCGTCGCAATAGGGCCTTTCGGTCGGGGTGGTGGGACAGTCGAACCATGATCCGTCCTGCAATGGCCGGGTAGCCCTCGGTCAGGGATTGGGCTCGCCTCGACCCGCACGGACTCCTGCCGCAGACCACCGCCGAAATCATCCCAGACCAGCATCATCACTGGTCACAGCTATGACCGAGAGGTTGCACCCTTCAGGCGTGACGTTGTGCTCATCTGGAGGGGGCTGCGCTCCTCAGGAGTTGGTCGGCGTGGAGCAGCGCGCGGAAGGGGCGTTGGTAGGTGATCGCCGCCATGTGGGCGGCGTTGCGGCCCCAGATCCGCGGGTCGGCCCCTATCTGCGCGCCCTGGCGCAACGGCTCGCGAGCCTGCGCGAAAGGCACGTCGTCCAGCGTCCCGCCGGTCGGCACCAGGTGCCCCCAGCTCAGGTCGTCCCAGGACGACGCCGGGCGGCGCAGATCAATGCCGTCCCCGGCTGCAGCGTCCAGCCCGAACCGCGGCGAGGTCGCGGCCTCCTCGATCGCGACGAACCAGCCGGCCGACTCCGCGGTGCGCGAGGGGTTCGACCGGTTGCCGCGCAGCGTCTCGAGATCCTTCGGCAGGCCGTAGAACCGGGTGCTGGCATCGAGGGCGCCGAACAGCACGACCTCGGCGACCTCCTCGCCGGCCGTCACCTCCGGCCCACCGTCCACCCACAGGGCGCGGACCGCGTAGACCCGAGCATCGGGATAGCGGCGCAGCAGCTCGCCGCGCACCACGAACACGCTCAGCGCGGACGCCGTCACTCCGCTCACCTGCCCCGCCAGCCGCGGGCCGGACCAGGTTGCGATGTCGGCGATGTCGTCCGGTCCCGCGGGCCCGGTGTCCCAGAATCGGTGCAGATAGGTGGCAGAGGTCGATGCGGGGTACTCGCGCCAGAGGAACTCCCGGGCGAGCTCGTGGTTCGCCCCGGCGAGCACGGCGCTGACGTAGGCGTCGTCCGCGTCGAGCAGGGCCGCGCGGTCGGTAGGCAGGGTCTCGATGCCCGGCAACAGCAGGCGCGGATCCCACCGCACGACGTCGGCCGAGACCGGGTCGGTGAACCGCGGAGCCAGCTCCAGCCGGACCGGCAGCGCCCCCGCGGGGGCCAGGGCACCGAGCGCCGGCACTCGGTCGAGCAATCGGGCCCGTGCCAACGGCAGCGGGTCGAGGATGCCGACCACCGCGGCCCGCGCGGCCGACAGGTCGACCGGGACCACCGGTGGCGACGCAGGCAGCACCTGGCCGAGGGCTGCCACCGCGATCGCGAGGTCGCGGCCGGCAGCGACCGCACTGGCCACCTGCCCGTCGAAGACCGCGAGCGCTCGGGCCTGGGGAGTCGGCCGCGCGCCGGGCAACCGGCCACCGGCGTCGCCGGCCGCCCGGGTCAGGACCACCTCGGTGAAGGACGACGCGACCTCGGCAGAGAGGGTCCCGCCAACCAGCGCCGCTCGCTCGAGGCTCGGTTCGAGCTGGGCCGAGTCCGTGCCCAGTGCGCCGTCGTGGGTCCAGGCGCCGTCGGCCAGGGGGACCGTCGCGAACGACAGCACCGCCGCCGTGCCCGTGGGGGCCGCGGGCGAGGTGGCAGCGAGGAAGGTCGACGTCGTGGCCGCTGCCGGCCCGGACGGCGTGGTCCTGGACGGCGCCGGCACGTTCAGGCACTCGCCCCACTGCCGAGCCAGGGCGGTAGCCGGCCGTAGCACCCGCAGGAAGGCCGGGCTGACCATGCCTCGCCCGGGCCAGGGCCGGTCCAGGCTGCGCGCCAGCGTGCCCGGGCCCCCGTCCGGCGCCGGAGCCCATGCATGCACCCGCCCGGTGACCTGGACTGCGGCGCCGTCATCCAGCGCGCTCACCCGGCGCGCCCACGATCGTCCGACCTCGATGGCGAGCAGGGCGTGATCGAGGGCCTGCTCGGTCTGCGCGATCGCACCGGCCTGCGTCCACGCGGAGGCCATCAGTGACTCGGCGTTGCGCCGCACCACCTCGGCGCCGACTCCGGCCGGGCCGCGCAGCTGGGGATCCAGGTTCAGGGAGCGTTGCCAGCCGAGGTCCTCGTCCTCGCCCGTCGGGACCCCGTCCGCCCCGGTCTGGAACGCCGCGTACACGGGGGGTGTGACCACCGGGTCGTCCCGCTCGGGGACGTAGCCGTCGGCCGGTACCCCGGTGGCCACCGGCCGCTGCGCCTTCTCGTCGAGCAGCGGTTCCAGCCCCGCGGTGTACCAGTCGGCTACCTCCTGGGTGAGCGGTCGGCGACGGATCCCTGCGCTGCGCAGCGCCCCCACGAAGTCTGCGGTGACCCGGCCCCGCGTGCCGGGTGGGTGCCCGTCCAGGGGCGCACCCGGCCCGGAGAGGTCGAGCTCGACCCGGCCGAGCACGCTCGCGCCGAGGTCGGGCTGCAGCCGCCGGGCGAGGGACTCGAAGTCCCCGTCGGCACCGGTGCGGAAGGTCCATGAGTGGTAGACGGGCAGCCGCACCGAGTCCTCGAGCCCGGTCCAGGCCGCCTCGGTGGTCGTCGCGGTGACCTCGGGCGTCCCCAGGCCCGCGTCGCGCCCGACGGCGAACGCCGGGACGAGGCAGGCCAGCCAGGCCTCGTCGGGCAGGAGTCGGCGGGGGCACAGCAGCCGGGCCACGGCCACGGCGGGGTCACCAGCCAGTCCCGCAGCCAGCTCGGGCGCGGGCACGGTCGACTGCACATGGGCCCAGGCGGCGCTGTCGGCCAGATCCGGCAGCTCCCCACCAGGCGCCGCGGGGGTCTCGATCCGCAGCACCGGCAGTGGCGACCCGCCGTCCGGGCCGAGCAGGACGCCCTCCTGAGCGCGAACCACGACGAGCACCAGCCACGGCCGCAGACCCGAGGCGGTGCCCGGGCCGGCCGGGGTGTAGCGCCACGGCAGGTCGGGTGGACTCACTTCGACCGAGGCGAAGTAGGGCGGCTCGGCGCAGGCGGTCCCGTCGGCCGGCACGCGGCGGAGGACGCCTGCGGCGTCCAGCCCGCTCACCTGGCCGGGGCCGTGCACCCGGATCTCCTGCGCGAGGTCCGCGTGCCCGGCGATCCGCAGCCAGGGGCGCAGTGTGGCGGTCGCGGGCAGGGCGCCGCTCAGGGGGTCGGGCTCGGAGAGCACCCCGGCCGTGCCCGAGCGCAGCCAGGGCAGGAAGTACAGCTGGGGATCGGTGGTCACGACATCCTCCCGGTCGCGGCGGCCGTGGTGGGCACGATCCGCACGCGCCCTGCCGATCCCGAAGTTGCCCGGCGGCCGGCGGCCACGTCGGCGAAGGCCCAGCCACCCTCGGCCCGCCGTGCCGGTACGTCGCGCACCGCTGGCGACGACGCGGCGTCGAGGTCGCGAACGAGGGTGAACCGGGTCGAGTCCACCCGCAGCGGCGAGATCGGGTAGGCGACCGAGTACCGGTCGGCTGAGCCGGTCCCGCCAGGGGCGGCGAGCGCCGACCGGCCGGTCCAGGCCAAGGCGGCCAGGTCACCGACGTCGCGGACGGCGACCCAGCGGCTCGGCGCGTCCGCCTCCAGGACGGCCTCCTCGTGTCCGGCCGTCACCGCGGCGAGGTCGTCGCCGTCCAGCGGCACGGCGTAGCCCGCGGCGGCGAGGGTCACGCCGGCGTCCATCTCCTCGAAGGACGGCGCCGCGAGTCGCTCCGCGGGGGTCAGCGCGGTGTACTGCGCCGGCGCGAACCACTCCCGCACCACGGTGTAGGGCGAGGGGGCGCCGTCGTCCAGGCCGGCGTCGTCGATGTCGAACCGGTCCTCGCCCGCGGGCACCGACGAGCCGTAGACCTCGAGCAGCCGGTTCAGGGGCAGCACAGGCTGGCGCACCTCGACGGCCGCCTGCGGGGCCAGCCACAGCCCGGCCTCGGCCACCGGGTCGAACGCGCGCAGGCTCACCTCGGTCGGCGTGCCGTCGGCGGCGGGCGTCGTCCAGGCCTCGGGGGAGGCGAGCGCCGCCTCGAGCAGCGGCCACAGTCCGACAGTCGGGTCGGCCTCCGTGCCGGGTGGGCTGCCCACCGCGAGGTTGATGTGCACGTCGAAGCCGAGGAAGCGGAAGGTGCCGACGCCGGTGGCGTACCAGGGCTCGGGCCCCTCCAGGCGCAGGGTGACCGACACGTCGAGCAGCGGCTCGCCGCCGACCCGCACCACGACCGAGGCCGACATGACCGCGGTGAGCGAGAACGGGTTGAAGGTGAACTGCACGTCGAAGGAGAACGAGCCCTCGGCGATGAAGTCCACGCCGACTTCGTGGAAGCTCAGTGCCGCGTGCACCGAGGAGCCGAACTGCAGGGTGTTCGGGGTCAGGGCGAAGTAGGCGTCGATGCCGATGTCGAAGGCCTCGCCGAGGTCGAGGGAGGCCGCCATACGGCGTAGGTCGCGCATCGAGGAGGGCAGCGAGGCCGGTGGGGTCCACCCTTGCGCGTAGCCGCCGACGCTGAACAGGAAGTACGGCTGGGCGCCCAGGCTGACGTACATGGCCATGTCGCCCGACAGCGGGATGCCCACGATCTGGGAGTCGTAGATCGACGCCATCACCGACAGGGTCGCCGCAGCCACGTCGAGGACGCCGACCACGCCCATGTGCAGCTCGAGCACCGGGGCCTGCGGCACCGGCAGCACGACCGAGAGCTCACCGACGACCCCGATCAGCACATCGGGCAGGCTCAGCATGACGCCGACCTCGGCGGTCAGCAACGGGCCCGGCCCCCAGCCGATCTTCACCATCGCACCGAAGGTGTGCTGGCCCTGCGTCGAGGGGAAGAACTCGCCGATGTCGGCGATGATCCTCGCCGCATCTGCCAGCGGGTCTCTGGGGAAGAGCAGGCTCTCGATGCGTCCTTCCCGCACGCCGAGCGCGAGCGCGTCCGGATCCATGGTGCGGTGCAGGCCCATGAAACCGCCCACCCCGTTGAGGGTGAACGCGAAGGGCAGGGCGATGGGCGTGAAGTCGGCCATCACCGACAGGAAGCAGGACCACCCCTCGGCGTAGCCGGGCAGTTGGGTCTCCACGATCCCGACCGCGGTCAGCCCAATGCCGAGAATGGAGAGCTGCGCGACCCCGGCGTAGCGGCCGCTCTCACGATCGATGGAGAGGAACCCGCCGCCGCTGACCACACCCTCGGCGTCCACCCCGAGACCCAGGCCGGTAGGCCAGCGCACCCCGAACCGCAGGTCCACCGGGCCGGCGTTGCCATCGGTGAACAGTGCGGTGAGTTCGGCTCCGAGCCGCTCGACCGTGAAGACGACCGGGCCGATCGCCCCGGAGAACGTGGCCGTGACGTAGCCGACCAGGCTGGCTGGAACTCCTTCGCCCGCGACGAGTTCCAGGCCCAGGTCGAGGCTGTCGACCAGCAGCCATCCGAGGTCCAGTCCGACCGGCAGGTGCACTTCGACTCCCAGGCCGGCCGCGACGTCCAGCCCGGTGCGCGTGGACCAGGTGAGCGCGAACGGCAGGTCCACCCGCGCCTGCGCGTCGCCCAGCAGGCCACCGAGGAACGAGTCTGTGCCGGCGGTGGTCAGCACCAGGGTCAGCGGGTCGAGAGCCGCGCTCACCCGCAGGTCGAGGTCGACGCCGGTCACGTCGACGTGCAGCCCGACGTCGGCTGCGCCGAGTTCCAGCCGGCTGGTGCCAGCGGCACCGAACAGGGCGATCGGGGTGTCGGGGGCGAACCGCAGCACGACACCGAACCCGCTCTCGGGCATGGTGACCCCGTCGGCAAACGGGTAGCGTGCCTCGACCGACCCGGGCCGGACCAGCAGCGCCAGCTCGGCCGAGAGGTCAGTTCCGGGAACGAGTTCCAGGGTCCAGCCCGGGCGGAGCACGACCGGATCGGGCAGCTCACCGAGGTCGACCGGCAGGATCGGGCGGAGCAGGATCCCCGGCAACTGCGCGCCCTCGGCCGGAAGGTCGGTCAGGCTGAGGCCGACCAGGAACGGCACGCCGTCGATGCGCACCTCGGCGACATGGATGGTGATGCCGTGCTGGATCGGGCCCGTGGGCGTGCCCTGACCACCGTTCTGGACCGCCGTGCTGTAGCTGGTGCCGATCGCGTCGAGAGTGCCGGACAGGCCGACGCCGAGCGCCGCGCCCAGCAGGATCCGCTGCAGCTCGGCATGGTCGAAACCCTCACCCGCCCAACCGAAGACGTCGGCAGGAACCCGGTCCAGGTGTGCCAGCCGATCGGGGAGTGCCGCCCAGTCGAACCGGGTCCGGGGGACTGCGGACCGGCCCGGGCCGGCGGGCATCCGCTCGACCGAGATCACCCCGAGCAGCTCGAGCAACCGGTAGGTGCCCGGACGGTTCCGCAGCAGGTACTCGCTGAGCAGATACTCGACCAGGCGTTGGCCGGCCTCCGACGTGAACTCTCCGGCGTCCAGGCCCGGCGGAGTAGCAGGCAGGCCGTCGAGGGTTCGGTAGAGCCCGCCGATCACCTCCACGGCCGCCAGCACATCGAGCAGGTCGGCTCCGTCAGACAGGTCCTCGACCACCTCGACGACGCCGTCCACGGCGTCCGCCACCACCAGGTACTCCGCCGGGAGAACCGGTGCATCCCAACCGATCCGCCACATGACACGCCGGAAGGCCACCGGGTCACGGAGCACCGTCGCCAAGGGTGCGAGCGCACCGGACAGCGTTCGCACGATCCCGAGCAGGGTGTCTGCACTCATGGCGTACCTCCCTGATCGAGCACCGGGTAGATCGCGTCGTACAACTGGTCGACCGCGGGATGCATCGGCGGGTGCAGCAGGTCGATCAGGGCATACCTGCACACCGGACAGAAGGGGGTGGCGACGACGCCGGACCCGTCCTCGCTCAGGCCCGTCCGGCTGTTCATCATGCAGCCGCCGGCCGCGTGATAGACCCCGCACGAGGCCCGGCCACCGCCCTCGAAGAGGCCGACCAGTTGCCAGGAGGGTCTGCCGCCCGGCACGGTCAGGCCGGGCGGGAGGTTCGTGGCGAACACCGGGGATGCCCGCACCTCGGTGTCGACGCAAGCGCGGTCGGAGGGTGCGCCGGCCGCGGCGTTGAGCGGATTGGACGTCGCGCTCACGTGGTCGCGGACGGCTGGGTGCATCAGCGAGGCCTCGGCGGTGACCGGGCCTGGCTCGTCGTCCAGACGCGGGAGAATCAGTACGCTACCCGCCGTGAACGGCACCAGACCCGACGGTTCGAGCAGGTCGGTGGTCCCGTTCACGGCCTCCAGTTCGACCGCGTCGTCCTCGGCCCGGCGCGCGATGACGGTCACCCGATGCTGTGCCGAGGTCACCGCGGTCAGCAGCGGCCGGGTCCGCACCCGGACCAGGTCGCCGACGGCGAATGGGCTGGCCTGGTCCGCGGTCACGGTGACCATCACCCGTCCGAGCTGCCACGAGGCATCGCCCGGCTCCAAGGGCTGGTCGGACGGTTCGGGCGCCGCGGTGAGCACCGCGGCGGCGTCCAGCCGGGGCCAGTTCCAGCGCACCCGTGCGCCGTCCAGACGCCCTGATCCCGGGTCGGACACCTCGGCCCGGGTCTGCAGATTGGGAGACGCCGTGCTGGCCGACCAACCCAGCTCGGTGTACTCGTCGCCGAGCCCCCAGGAGTGCCCCAACTCGTGGGCGACCAGCGCCGCCAGACTCAGCGACGGTTTGACGGCCGGCACCACGTCGAGTCCGATGTCGACACCGGCGGCGACCACATGCACCGGAACGGTGTCGATCTCGCCGGTCGTGAGCGTCGAGAGCGGCCGACCCCCGGAGAGGGCGTTCGCCCCCCCGTCCAGCGACGACAACCCCACGATCACGACGTTGGCCTGGTCCGATCCTCCAGAGGCCCACCGCCGGCCGACGGCCGGGGCCTGGGGATCGGTCAGGGCGGCCAGGAAGGCGTCGAAGTCGCTGGGATCGAGGAGCTCCTCATCGATCACGGTCGCCCTGTTGACCTGCCGGGCACGGGCACGGCGACGCTCACCCCGAGCCAGGTGGAAGGCGGTGTCGTTGAGGTTGAGTACCTCCTGGCGGCCCTGGTCGAGTTCGGCCTGCCCAATCTCCACACGGGGGGCCGTGATCGAGGTCCGGTCCCCGAACTCGCCGAAGTGGTGGTCGTTCATCTGCAGCAGCCCCTCCCGCAGGTGGCTGATCCCGCGCCGGGGCGACGGCACCCAGGCGATCCAGTAGTTCACCTGGTCGGCGAGCAGGGGCAACGGCTCCAGGTGCGGCTCCTGGAGCAGCGTGCGGACCAGACCGTCCATGAGGGTGCGGAAGAGCTCCTCGTCCTCGGCCAGGAAGCCGTCGGGCAGGAACAGGATGTTCGCCACGTTCTCGACGAGCGACTGGCCGGCGCCGCCGCGAAACTCCGCGCGGGTCGGGGTCGACCACGAGGTGACGGCGTCCAGCGCGGCGGTGGCCGGCGCAACCCCCGGCAGGCGGGTGGCAGCAGTCACCGTTCCGGTTCCGGTGGCCACCGCATTGGTTCGGCCGGTGCCCTCTTCCACCGCGACGACCCCCGTCGCCGACCAGGTGATCAAGGGCACCGTCTCCCCGATCGCCTCGGCGAAGCCCTCATCGCCGGCCAGCGGCCGCCACCACGGCAGCCACGCCGTGACGTCGGCCGTGAACGGGACCGGGCCGTTCCAGAACCGCGCGATGGGCCGCAATCGACTGGGCTGGTGCTGGAGTTCGTGCACGGTCAACGTGCTTGGGGTGAGCCACACCTGCTCGAGCCGGTCGTGGATCCAGATCTTGACGAACAGCGGGTTTCCCACATCGCCGCTCGTGGCGTGCCGCAGGCGGATCTCGACGTCGATCTGCAGCACCCGATCATCGCCGTCCGGGGGGAGCGGTCCGGGCACGCTGACCCGCCCGCTCACCGGATCCACGGTGATCCCCTGCCACAACGCCGGGTCGTCCTGAGGCGGGAACAGGAAGGCCAGCGCGTGCGGTGCCGTGAGGTCGTCGCCCTGCACCGGGATGCCCCCGATGTCGGCGTAGATCCGCTGGTCCAGGCGGCCGCTGGACAACCCCACGGTCAGGTGCAGGTCCTGCTCGGCGGCCGGACCCGGCCAGAACAACCCGTCGGTCATGGTGCGCTCACCGCCGAGGGCCAGCCGTCGTAGTCGGCATCCACGACGGGGTGCAGGTGCGGCGCCAGCTCGTCGATCAGGATGTAGCGGCATACCGCACAGAACCGCGGATGTGCCCCGGTGTGCTCCGGGTACATCGAGGTGCCGCTCATCATGCAGGCCCCCGTGGGGTGGTAGACACCGCAGGTGTACTCGGCGCCGCCCTCCCACAGTCCGGCGATGTGCTGTGTCAGCGCGCCGGGTGGTAGTCCTGGCGGCGGATTGGTGGCCGGGACGACGTCGACGTTGGTGGCGGTCGGGATGCAGGCTCGGTTGTCCGCGTCGTCGGCAGCCGCGTTCAGCGGGTTGGAGCGGAGGTCGATGTGATCGATCACCTCGGGTACGACCAGACCCACATCGTTGCCGTCCGCGTCGCGCTGGGGAACGATCAACAGGCTCCCGGGCGGAAAGGGTCCCGGTGGAACGGATTGCTCCGCAGCGGGTTCCAGAACGACACGAGATGAGCCGATCCCTTCGGCGGCCCCCAGGTCCTCCATCAAGCTGATCACCAGGGGTGGCGAGGTGAACGCCGAGACGAGGGGTCGGGTACGCAACCTCACGGTGTCACCCACGGCGAGGCCCGCCGCCTGAGCAGCGTCCAGGGTCACCGTGATCCGATCGGCCTCGATCGCGGCGCTCGTGGTGAGCAGGCAGGCGTGCAGCAGTCGAGGCCAGGCCCAGACGATCCGCTGAGCGTCCAAACGATGGTCGGGTCGCTCGAGATCCACTCGTGGTTGCAGGTTCGCGAACGCCCGCACGCTGTTCGGGTCCGGAGCCTCCTGCTCGATGAGCGCGTACTCGTCACCCAGCCAGAGCGCGTGCCCTATCTCATGGGCCACGACGCGGACCAGGCCCAGCGTGTTCGGCGGAGGGAGCCGGAACGAATCCGGTCGCCATCCCTGTCCCACTTCCGTGATCGCCAGGGCCGGACCGCCGGTGCCGACGAAGACGAGATGTCCGCCCGCTCGACGTCGGCTGTTGGTGCCGAAGGTGCCGTTGATCCTGCAGAGCATCACGACGAACCGGTCGTCGGTGCCGCCCGACCGCCATCGCCGATCCGCGTCGGCCACCCCGGTCAACGTCCCGAGGAAGGTGTCGACGTCCTCCTCGCTCCGGCGTCGGGCGTTGAGCCCCACGGAGCGGTCGACCTCGGGCCCTTGGGCCCGCGGGTGGAATCCGTAGCACGCACCGAACACCGTGTCCTGCTCGTCGAGGAGGATCAGGCCAGAACCTGAAGGACGGTTGTCGGGGTCACCGGTCTCAACCAGAGGACCGGGCGCGGGGGTGGGCATGCTGGCGGATCGCACGAACGGCAGGTCGGGGTAGCGGTCGACCGGACGCAGCCGGGTGACCCCCTCCTCGGCGGAGGGTATCCAGGCGCGGAACCAGTTGATGTCGTCGGTCAGCCGGTGGAAAGGGGCCAGATACGGGTCACGGCCCAGGATCCGCACCACGTCGTCGACCAGGTGCTCGAACTCGCTCTGCTCCCGGAAACCGTCTGGCAGAACGAGCACGTTGGCGCAGCGGGTCATCGTGTCGGGGTCCGACCCGAGACCGTCCACGAATCGCACCGCGGTGGCAGTCGGCCAGCCCGGGATCGGGGTGACCGTGGCCTCTCCGATCAGGGTGGGTCCGCCCGGCCAGGAGACCGTCGCTGCGATGCCGGTGGCGTGGTCCAGCGAACCGGGCCAGAGATAGCCCGAGTCGACGAACACCGACGGGGCGTCGTCACCGGGATCGAGCGAGCGCTGGTCCCAGGTCAGGGCCGGCACGGGCACCTGCCCCGCAGCGGGCGGCGGGTGCACGTGCCAGATCGGGGTGGACGACGTGGGCGCAGGCGTGACCCAGTTGGTGATGTCGCCGATCACCCCATCGCCGAACCGGGCCAGCACAGTCAGCCGGGGCGTCGACCCTGCACGTGGGACGCCGAGCCGCTCGGGCGTGAGCCATACCGCCGTCACCGTGTCGTGGCAGTGCACACGGCGGTGCAACGGCGGACCGACGGCCGCGCCGGCGGGATCGACCAACTGGGCGGTGACGACGAACGAGAGCACGCGCGGCGGCGGGGCCAGCGTCTCGAGCCGGATCTGGGCCGTGACCGCGTCCACGGCAACCCCGGCCGCACCGGGACCCGTCAGGTCGGGCGTCGTGACGGCGATGCTCCAGCCGGCAGGGAGGGCCTGCGCCTCGTGGACCACATCACTGATCATCGCCACCGTTGCCTCGCGCCAGGGCCTCGTCTGCAGGCCGCTGACCAGGTGCAGGTCCTGTCCCGGGGTGGTCGGCCGAGGGTCGGTCGACTCGACCCAGAGCAGACCCTCGGTGGACGCCGCGCCCGTCACGGTGGGGCTCCGTCGGGCTCTACGCCGGTCTCTGCGGCACCGCCGGTTGTGGGCGTCACCACGTCGTGGCGCAGCCCGGGAGCCCGTGGCCCGCGGCCCGGGCGCTTACGCCGGCTCATCCACAGCAGCAGCCCGCCGTCGGGAGCCCGGCACGACTCCCAGGCGCGCGAGACCTGGATGCCGCCGCCGGGGATCTCTTCCTCGTGCAGCAGCAGACGGCGGTCGGGCACCAGCACCAGGCCGACGGCGCCGCGGCTGCCGTCCGCGCTGGTGGCGATCCGCCCGCGCTGGAACCGGATCGAGGGGTCGGTCTCGCTCAACCGGACCGGCACCAGCGGTACCGCGTTCGCCGGCACAGGCGTGGCCAGGTCGTAGCGCCAGGCCCCGCCGGCATCCCCGGCGGGCGCCGCCTGACCCGGATCCGGGCGCGGCCCACCCGAGCGGACCACGCGCCGTCCGGACGGCGCCTCAACTACCCGTTCCATCGCCCAACCCAGGTTGGCGACCTCGTCACGCAGGAACGAGACCTCCTCCACCGGGCGGCCCAGCTCGTGCGGCGGCAGCGCCGCCGGCAGCAGCAGCAGCGGCGCCTCACCGCGCGCCGGGGACGGGTCGCCGGAGAGCTCCCAGAACCGCCACGCACGCGCCTCGCCTTCGCGCACGTGGTCGGAGGCGGCGGTCGCGGGCACATCGATCGTGCGGCCGAAGGAATCGAGCACGGTGACCGACCGGACCTGGGTCAGGCTGCCGCGGGGCAGGTCCACCCCCAGTAACGACCAGTCGTCACCGAACAGCACCGCGTAGGACCCGACCAGGTAGCGGGCCAGATCGGTCGGCCCGCCGTCCAGGTCGGCCCACGAGACCGCGCCGTCCTCGATCTCCCAGAACCGGTTCGCCGGCATGCCCGGGTACTGCACGGGCACCGCCACCGAGCGGACCCGCTGACTCCTGGCGCCGGTCCCGAGCGGCGGGTCCGGGGCGAGCGCGACGTCGACGTCGGACCAGTCGAGATGCCCGCCGGGGTAGCCCTGGGCCGTCAGCACGGTCCCGCCCGCGAACGCAGGAGCGGCGACGGAGAAGCGGTACTCGAGACGTTCGACGTCCCAGACCGCGCCACCGCCCGGCCGTTGGACCAGGGATTCGGCGTCGGCCAGGAATCGGGCCGCCAGGCTGTCGGGCACCCTCACGTCGCCGAGGGCCGGGTCAACGGGCTTCGGTGGCGCAGGGGCACCATGAGCGCCGGCCGCGTCGAGGACGGCGCGCAGGTGCGCGGCCAGGGCCAGACCGTCGAACGCGCGCCGGGCCAGCAGTTCGAGCTCGAGGCTCCCGCGCGGGTCGCGGACGTCATCCGGCAGCCCGGTCGGAGGCACCACGGCGAGCCGGTAGGTGCGGCGCAACCGCTTGGTCAGACCGGCATCTGCTCCACCCTGCGCGGCCAGGCGCAGCAGGTGCGCGCCCAGCACGGCGGCCAGCCGCGGCCGACTGGGCCCGGCGTACACGTCCTCGCACTCGATCTGCGCCTCCAGGGTCGAGTTCTCCTCGAGTGCCTGGACGACTCCCTTGCCCACCCGGAACTCGCCCACCGGCTGGTGGTCCACCACAGCGGTGGTCAGCATCGGGCTCCCCGCGTCCTCGCCGGCGAGCTCGCCCACCTGCCACTGCCGGGCAAGCATCCACAGCGGGTCGGCGATGCGTGCGGACAGGCCCGGCGTCAGGTCCGCCGAGACGCTGCCGCCCTCCAGGCGGGTCCAGGTCACACCGACCCCCTCCGGGCGAGCTCGACAGTGGGTGGGCCAGGGTCGGGGTCGGCGCCCAGGTGCACGGCGGGCAGGAACTGACCCCAGCCCTGCAGGTCCTGCGGGCCGACGGCGCGTCGCCGGGCGTCGTCCACGGTGTCGAGGACCAGCGTGCGCACGGAGGCGTCGGTCCACTCGCCGTCGGGCACGCCGAGCAGCAGCAACTGGGGGGCCCGGGCCGACGGGGCGTCGACGTGGACGGCGAGGCCGGTGCGGGTGCGCTGATCCGGGATCACCTCGGTCCAGGCGTCGACGACCAGCGCGGCCACCTGCGGGCCGAGTACCTCTGGCCAGGCGAGGGCCAGCAGGCAGGTTCGCGGGCGGTCGTCGACGCTCGGGCGGGTGACGGCGGCCCATCCCTCGCTCGGGTGGTCCGGCAGCTGCACCAGGTGCGGCCGCCAGGGCAGGCCACCGGCCGCCTCCACCAACTCCACCGCGGACGCCGCGATGCTACTGGCCTCGCGCACCCGGCCCACCTGCTGCAGCCAGCGCACCGCGCCGGCCGGCCCGCCGAGCCGCGCGGCGGAGCGCGCGGGTTCGGCTCCGTCGGTCAGGGAAGGCGGTGGCGTCAGGAGGGGCAGGACCGGGACGCCGGGCAGCACCGCGGCGATCCGAGCGGTCGTCGCCGCGAGATCCTCGCCGGTCACCGCGTCGTGCGCGGCGAGCCGGGCGTCGAGGGCGGCGAGCGTGGTGCCCGCCTGCGCGAGCAGGGCCTGCCGATCGGCCGGATCGCCGCCGGCACCCGCGTGGGCGAGGTCGGCCAACCCGGCGCCGTGCACGGCGTCGGTGATCTGCCAGCGGGCCAAGGCCGCCGAGGCGGTGAGCAGCTGGGCGGTGGGCGCGTCCGAGTCCCGCGCGGTGCGCAGTGCCTCGGCGTCCGCCCGGGCCCGCGCCACGAGCCCACGCGCGCGGGTGGCCAGCTCGGTGAGGTCGCCGGACTCAGCATCGGTCGTGCCGGCTGTGTCGAGGTCGGCCGTCGTCGCCGCCCGCCCGGCCCGGAGCAGGCTGCGCACCGCCTGCGCGGCGGGCAGGAACAGCCGCAGCGGGATGTCGTCCGCCCCGGGAGCAGGTGGGTCGGCCTCGATCGCCACCTCGACCTGCCGTCCGGCGGCGGCCGCCTCGAGCCGCGTGGCCCAGGCGAGCCGGTCGTGCAGTCGGCCGGTCCCCAGGTCGGGGCCGTCGGGCAGCTCGGCGAGCAGCTCCAGCGGGGTCAGGCCCGTCTCGGCGAGGGTCCACGGGCCGGTCGTGGTGCTCACGCCGCCCTGGGTGACCCGGGCGCCGTAGACGACCCGGTCCAGGGGCAGCGCCCGCGCCAGCCAGGAGTCCAGTGCCGGTTCGGCCTGAGCGGCGGGTGAGGTGTCGGAACCGGTGTCCGGTGAGACGGGTTCGGCTGCCGGGTCGATCACGAGCACCAGCCGGTGGCTGACCCGCTGCCCACCCCGTTCGGTGCGGAAGGCCGACAGCGCAACCGGCCCGGCGTCCCCGCCGGAGACCCCGTCCAGCGTGGCGGACGCGACCTGGGGCTGGCCGCAGACGAGCGCGTGCACCGCCTGGGCCACCGCGGTGTCGGCGACCGCGTCCAGGTCGCGGGCGTGGGCGCCGAGGACGTCGTCCAGCCCGGGCACGGCCGCGGCGTAGGGCAGCAGCGCATGGGCGACGTCCTGCTCGAGCTCGGTCAGTGCCGACACCTGGTCGGCGCCGAGCCAGGCCCGGGCGAGCAGGTAGCCGTCGACGATCGCCCGCGCCGGGCGACGGGTCTGGCCACCGGCATCGAGCACGAGACGTCGCAGCGGGGCGATGTGTACGTCGAGCCCGGCGTCGTGCAGTCGGCGCTCCACGGACCGGCCGAGCACGTGACCCAACCGTTGGCCGTCGCGGACGCCGTCCACGATCCACGACGCCGCACGGACCGCGCCCGAGGACAGGTCCAGGGCCAGGCCCCCGCCCTCGCTGCCGCCACCTGCGGCCCCACCACCCAGGGCGCTCCACCCGCTGCGCAGGATGGCGGCGGTGGCGGCGAGATCAGCGCTCGGTGCGTGGACGAAGCCCTGCGTGAGCCCGGCACCGTCCGGCCGGGGCCGCAGCCCGAGCACGACCCCGTACCCGCCGACCACCAGGCCCTCGGGGCGCAGACGACGCAGCCCCTCGAGCTCAGCCATGGCATACCCGGCGTACCAGGCGTCGATCCGGTGCATGCACGCCCCGAGCGTCTCCCCCATCAGGGTCTCGAGGTCGGCCACGGGATCCTGCATCCGACCGCCGGCCGCGGCCTCGGCCAGCAGGCCCAGCCCCCAGCGCAGCGCCGCGACGTCCGGTGGGTGGACCGACCGCACCGCATGCTGAAGCAGCTGGAAGAGCAGGGGCGGGTGCAGGCCGGGTGGGGATGCCGGGCGCTCCGGGTCGTTCAGTTCGGCGAGCAGCGCGGCCAGCCACGTCGCGGGCTCCGTGGCGTCGTCCTGCGCGTCCCCGGCGTCTGTGCCGTCAGCGGCGTCGGTCGCGCCGACGAGCGGTCCGGTCCAGCCGGTGGCGGTCTCGTCGAAGAGCGAGCCGAACAGGGAGGGAGCGTCGTCATCGAACAGCCCGGTGACCTGCTCCCGGTCCGGCTCGAGTCCCAGCACGGGTGAGATCCGGGTCAGGTGGTTGGTGAGCAACGGCGCCGTGATGGTGGTCGTCGTCTGCCCGTCGGCACCCGTGGTGACCAGCGGCCCACCGTTCAGGAGGGCCGCCGAGATGAAGTCGATCGCGGCCTGGGCCGCCGCGGCGACCTCCGGGCTGCTGGAGGCGGAGTTCGCCAGCGTCCACACTGCGCCGCTGGCCGGCCACCCACCGTGGATGGTGTCGTCGAGGACGTCGATCAGTGCCTCGAGGGTCGCCGCGCCCGCCATCTGCTCGCCCAGCTCACCGGCGACGTCCGGGGCCACCGACAGCAGGATCGCCAGGACGATCACGGCGACTCCCCAGGCCTGCGCGAACAACTCGCTGTCGTCACGCACCCCGCGGAGGGCGAGGTCGGACGGGTTCGGCGTCGCCCCGACGATCCGAGCCAGCCGGGTACTCGCCTCCTCCAGCGAGAGCCGGGGGCCCCCGGCGTCGCCCGGCCGGTCGGTGACGTCCGGATCGAGCCGGGCCACCGACGCCACGGCGTTGTCCCAGACCCAGCGCAGCTCGTCCAGCACCGCGCCGAGGGTGTCCTCGCCGCCTTGCCGGCCGGCCAGGACCGGGAGCACGCCGTAGGGCTGGCGCCCACAACGCACCGTCGGCAGCACGCCGCCCGCGGGGACGTCGTGCACGAACCGCTCACGCAGCCAGCTCACGTCCTCGGCCGGGACGACACCGGGGAGCAGGTCGCGCAACAGGTATCCCCAGGCGGCCGGCCACAGCGCCGCGTTCATCGCCGGTCCGAGGGACAGCTGTTCGTCGTCCGCCGTGGGGACTCGGTCGAGCACCGACGGCCCCAGACCGAGCGCCGCGGCCGTCGCCTCGGCGAAGGTGCGCTGGTGCCAGCGGATCACGGGTCGATCCGGCAGGTCAGGAGCTTCGCGTCCTCCTGGTGCGGGGCCGACCGGCCCTCGCGGCGGCGGCGCGTCGGACGTGGTGCCCAGCACGGAGTCGAGCAGCGCGACGAGATCGGGGGCGCTCAGGCTGACGCCGGTGGCACCGTCCGTGGTGGTGTTGGTCGGCATTCCGCGGCGCAGGAAGTCCAGGCCATGTGTCCACTGGTGCGCGGCGAGCAGCTCGGCGACGGCGTCCGCCTCGGCGTGTGGATCGGCCTGCGCCCGACGTCCGGTGACGTAGAGGTCGAGGCCCGACAGCGGATGCCACGTCGGCGGGAGGTCGATCTGCACGGCCATCCCGACCTGTTCTGCCGCCGCGAGGTCGTGCACCCAGGTCAGGCCCTGGGCATCGAGCAGGTCCAGGATCGTGCGCGGTGCGGGGCCGGCGGCGAGGAGGGGGGCGAGTTCCGGAGCGAGCGGCAGGTCGGGCGGGATGGCGTTGCCGCGCACGCTGAACAGCCGCTCATTCCGCTGATACCCGGTGACCAGCCAATAGTCCGGCAGCAGCCGGGCCCGGCCCCGTGCCACAGCGCTCGGCTGAGGCGGAGGGGGAAGAGGCGCAGCGGCCTTCGGCCCCGGCTCCGGCCGGGTCGCCTCCAGCACCCAGACCGCACGGAACGGTCCCACCCGCGCGGCCAGGCGGGCGAAGACGGCGTCCAGCTCTGCACGCGCGATGCCGCTCTTGCCGGCCAGGGCCCAGAAGCGGCGTCCGGCCTCCCGTTCGCCGTCCTGCAGGTCCGACTGATGCAGGTCGGCGTGAATGGTGTCGGGCGCGACGCGCACGAAGAGGCGGTCGGGGCCCTTGCCTCGACGACGGAAGACCGTCTCGATCCGCACGGGGAGCAGCAGGAGGGGGACGCCGATCGCGGGGACCTGATCGGGCAGGCCGTCGGTGGGCAGGTCATCGGGAAGACCATCCGGTAGATCATCGGGGCTTCCGGGATCCGACGTCCGGCCGCCACCGCCGGGCCGCTCGGGCCCCCTGGGTGCGCCGGGGCGTGAAGGACGACGCGGACGGCGCGGGTGCGAGGCGGAGACGCCCATGTCGGCCTTCTGGTGAACGGAGCCCGAGTCTCACCTGATCGGGGGAGCATGGTGGATCACGACGCACGAACGCAAGGTTTTTCCGCCGATCCGCCCGTATTGTCCTACACCCCTGGGGAGCGCAACGTCACGCAGCACTCGCCAGACGAGCACGGCGTGACGTTGCGCTCATCTGGACGGGGCCGGAAGCGGACGGCGTCCTCCTCGAGCTGGCCCACGGGTCTGGTCGCGCAGGACGCCGGCAGCACGGCCTTCTGGCGCTGGACTGGCACAGCGGCAACCGGTCCGTGCTGGTCGACCACGATCTGTCGGGAGTGATCCTCGGGATCACCCTGGCCACCCGGCCCGAGGACGTCTATCGAGCCCTGATCGAGGCGACCGCATTCGGTGCCCGCACCATCGTGGAGACCTTCGCGGCCTCCGGGGTGCCCGTCACCGAGTTCGTGGTCACCGGAGGGCTGGTCAAGAACGGCTTCCTGATGCAGGTCTACAGCGACGTGCTCGGCATGCCTCTGTCGATCATCTCCTCCGAGCAGGGGCCGGCTCTCGGCTCGGCGATCCACGCCGCGGTCGCCGCCGGCGCCTACCCCGACGTCCCCGCCGCGGCCGCCGCGATGGGCCGCGTCGTCCGCGACGTCTACCGGCCCGACCCCACGGCCCAGCCGGTCTACGACAGGCTCTACGCCGCCTACCTGCGCCTGCACGACCACTTCGGTCGCGGCGGCGACGACGTCCTGCACGAGCTGCGCACCCTTCGTCGAGAGGTGCTCTCCCGATGAGTCTCACCACCGCTGTCAGCGACACCGTCGCCCAGCTCCGGGCCGAGGTCGCGGCGCTGCATGCCGAGCTGCCCCGCTACGGTCTGGTGGTCTGGACCGCCGGGAACGTCTCCGCGCGGGTACCCGAGGCAGACCTGTTGGTGATCAAGCCGTCCGGCGTCTCCTACGACGAACTCTCCGCCCACACGATGGTGGTCACCGACCTCGAGGGCGTGCTCGTGGACGGCGACCGTGCACCGTCCTCGGACACCGCAGCCCACGCCTACGTGTACCGGCACCTGCCGCACGTCGGTGGGGTGGTGCACACGCACTCGACCTACGCCACCGCCTGGGCGGCCCGGGGCGAGGCGGTTCCCTGCGTGCTCACCATGGCCGCCGACGAGTTCGGCGGGGACATCCCGGTCGGCCCGTTTGCTCTGATCGGAGACGATTCGATCGGGCGCGGCATCGTCGAGACCCTGCGCGGGTCGCGCTCCCCCGCGGTCCTGATGCGCAACCACGGCGTCTTCACCATCGGCGCCACCGCCGGGGCCGCCGTCAAGGCCGCCGTGATGTGCGAGGACGTCGCCCGCACTGTGCACATCTCCCGGCAGCTAGGTGCACCGGTGCCGATCGCCCAGGCCGACATCAACTCCCTCTTCGACCGCTACCAGAACACCTACGGCCAGCCCTGAGCCCGCAGCCACTCGGCCGCCCCGGCCTCCCGCTTGGAGACTCCCATGAGCAGTCCTTCCCCGACGCGCACCGTCTGGTTCGTCACCGGCAGCCAGGCGCTCTACGGACCGCAGACGCTGGACCAGGTCGCCGCTCAGTCCCAGCTCGTCGCCGAGCAGCTCACCGCCCAGGTGAGCGCTCCGGTCGAGATCGTCTGGAAGTCGGTCGTTCTCACCCCCGACCAGATCCGGCGCACGCTGCTCGACGCCACTTCCGACGACGACTGCGTCGGCGTCGTCGTCTGGATGCACACCTTCTCCCCGGCCAAGATGTGGATCGCCGGGTTCGAGGCACTCGCCAAGCCGTTGCTGCACCTGCACACCCAGGCCAACCAGTCCTTGCCGTGGTCGACCCTGGACATGGACTTCATGAACCTGAACCAGGCGGCGCACGGCGACCGTGAACTCGCCCACCTCGCAGCGCGGGCCAACGTCTCACGCACGATCGTCGTCGGCCATCCGACAAGCCCGGCCGTCGGCCGCCGGGTGACCGACTGGGCCTGGGCCGCGCTCGGCCGACACACCATGCGCACCCTGAAACTCGCCCGGTTCGGCGACAACATGCGCTTCGTCGCCGTGACGGACGGCGACAAGACCGCAGCCCAACTCGCTCTCGGCATGTCGATCGAGCAGTACGGGGTGAACGCCCTGGTCGATGCGGTCGCCGAAGTGGGCGACGCCGAGGCCGAGGCGTTGACCGCGGAGTACGAGGAGCTCTACGACGTCGCTGCCGAGCTGCGCCGCGGTGGGGTCCTGCACGAGTCCCTGGTCTACGGCGCCACGATAGAGATCGCGTTGCGCGGCCTGCTGACCGACGGCGGATTCGGCGCCTTCACCACCAACTTCGAGGACCTCGGCGGGCTGCGCCAGCTCCCCGGGCTCGCCGTCCAACGGCTGATGGCCGAGGGGTACGGCTTCGGCGGTGAGGGCGACTGGAAGACCTCCGCCCTACTGGCCACCCTGAAGGCGATGACGCCGCCCGGCGGCGGGACCTCGTTCATGGAGGACTACACCTATCACTTCGGCCCCGGCCCGGAACGGGTGCTCGGCACGCACATGCTCGAGGTCTGTCCCTCGATCGCCGACGGCACCCCGCGGATCGAGATCCACCCACTCGGCATCGGCGACCGCGAGGACCCGGTGCGGATGGTCTTCACCGGCCGCCCGGGGCCCGGGCGCGTGGTGTGCCTGGTCGACCTCGGCGACCGGTTCCGCTTCATCGCCAACGAGATCACCGTCGTCCCCCCCGACCAGGACCTGCCCCGGCTGCCCGTCGCCCGCGCGGTCTGGGAGCCCCACCCGGATCTGGCGACGTCCGCCGAGGCCTGGATGCTCGCGGCCGGCAGCCATCACACCGTGCTCACGACCGCAGTGCCGCTCGAGGCGATCGAGACCCTGGCCCGGATGACCTCCAGCGAGCTGGTGGTGATCGACGCCGGCACCACCATCCGCCGTCACCGCGCCGACCTGCAGGCCGGTGCCGCCTACCACCGTCTGGCTGCCGGGCTCACCGGCGGCCAGTGAGCAGGTCGGTGACCGCATCGACGATGCCTTGGGCCGTGAGGCCGAAGTGCTCCAGCAGGAAGTCGTTGTCGCCGGTCGGGGCGAAGGCGCGGGGAACGCCGAGCATGCGAACCGGCACGGGGTGGTTCGCCAGCACGACTTGACCAATCGCGGCGCCGAGCCCGCCGGTGACGGTGGCCTCCTCGGCGGTCACGATCGCTGCGGTCTGCCGCGCAGCGTCCACCACCACGCCCTCGTCGAGGGGGGCGACGGTGGACACGTTGACGACCCGCAATGAGACGCCGTCGTCCGCGAGGACGGAGGCGGCCTCGACGGCGCGGCTGACCAGGGTCCCGGTGGCGAAGACGGTGGCGTCGGTGCCGGCGCGGAGGACGTCGGCGCGGCCGAAGACGAACGGGTCGGCCGGCCGGACGACGTCGCCGGTGCCCGCCGGGCCAGGTGGCGAGAGGCCGTCGCCCGGGCAAGGCACCGATTGACCCTCGAATCGAAGGAGACCCCATGACCAGCACTCAACGGTTCGGCGCCGGCATCTGGCACTTCGCCACCTACGTCGACCGCTACGCCACCGACGGCTACGGCGAGCCGCGCACCATCCTGGACGCGATCGCTCTCGCCGGCCAGGTCGAGGAGCTGTCCGTCGTGGACCTCAACTGGCCCTTCTTCGGCGGCGACTTCTCCAACGAGCAGGTACAGCAGGCACTCTCGGACGCAGGGCTGTCGGCGATCGGCATCACGCCGGAGATCTACACCCGCCAGTTCTGCAAGGGGTCCTTCACCAACCCGGATCCGGGGATCCGGCGACTCACCCACGAGTTCGTCACCCGGGCCTGCGACGTGGTGCGCCACTTCGGCGCCGACTACGTCAAGCTCTGGCCCGGCCAGGACGGCTGGGACTACCCGTTCCAGGCCGACCACGGCACGCTCTGGAGGCATTCGGTCGAGGGTGTGGGTCAGCTCGCCGCGGAGAACCCGGACCTGAAGTTCGTCATCGAGTACAAGCCCCGCGAGCCGCGCGTGCACATGAGCTACTCGTCGGTCGCGCGCACCTTGCTCGGGATCGAGAAGATCGGCCTGCCCAACGTCGGCATCCTGCTCGACTTCGGCCACGCCCTGTTCGGTGGGGAATCCCCCGCGGACTCGGCGCAGCTGGCCATCGACCACGGGCGCATGTTCGGGATGGACGTCAACGACAACCTGCGGGGCTGGGACGATGACATGGTGGCCGGCACCGTCCACCCGATCGAACTCTTCGAGTTCTTCTGGACCCTGCGCAAGAACGGCTGGGAGGGCGTCTGGCAGCTCGACCAGTTCCCCTTCCGTGAGGACAGCGTGCAGGCCGCGAGGCTGGCCATCGACTTCCTGAAGAGGGTCGAGCGGGGACTGGATGCCCTGGACGTCGACGCGCTCACCGAGGCCCAGGCCGCACACGACGCCCTGACCGCGCAACGACTTGCGCAGGAGGCGCTCTTCGGCACTCGTTCCTGAGCGGAGTGCCGTCACCTGCTCGCCGGTGCACGATGGGAGTTCCGCACCGAGCCGGGGTGGTCCCCGTTTACCCCGACAGGTCGTCCCCTTCACCAGCGGACTCGACCGCGTACCGCTCGGCGCCGTTCCCGAAATGCTGCAGACCGCCCACAGGTCGCTCACGACCGGCCTCGACGCCCAACCCGGAAGCACCCTCCTGATCCGTGGCGGCACGTCCTCGGTCGGCATCGCCATCGCCACAGATGCCGCCATCTCGTAGGCCGTTTGGGGTCATGGACGGCGTGGCGTGCTTAGGGGTGGTGGAGGTGGCTCTGCTCTCCGGCGGTGTCGAGGATGGTGAGGATCTCGACCGGGCCCCCCTGCGCGCCGATGACGTGGGGGGTCATGGTCGAGAACTCTGCGGCTTCGCCCTCGCGGACGAGCAGGGTGCGGTCGCCGAGACGCAGGACGGCGGTACCGGACAGGACGGTGAACCAGTCGCGCCCGGGGTGCACAGCCATGTCCGCCGGGCCGGTCGGACGGTCCGGGCTGATCCGCATCTTGGCCACGGTCACCCCGTTCACGGCCCGCTCCCGCGACAGCAGCCACACGGTCACCGGACCGTCGGAGGAGGCCAGCGGCCGGAGGACGACGTCCTGCTCGTCGGCGGACTCGATCAGCTGGTCGAGGGTGGTGCCGAGGGCCTTCGCGATGGGGACCAGCTGGTCCAGCGCGATCCGGCGGCCGCCGGTCTCCAGCCGGCTCAGGTTGGACGGGCTGAGGTGGCAGCGGGCAGCCAGGGCCTCCAGCGTCCACCCGCGGGCCAGGCGCAACCCCCGGATGCGCTGACGAACGACACTGTCGAGATCGAGTCCTTGCTCCATACGCAAGATTGTATGCTATTTACGCAACACTGGCCTACCGTTGGGCCATGACCCCACACAGCGACCAGCACCACCGACACTCTGCTCACGCTCACCATGCGCATGTTCAGCACGATGGCGCGGGCCACGCCGACGTGCTCGACCTGGACGCCGAGGTGGTGGGTCACCTGGACGAGCTCACCGCCTGGGTCCAGGGACTGGTGACCTGTGCACCGCGCACCGTGGTCGACATCGGAGCCGGCTCGGGCACCGGGACGTTTGCGCTGGCGCGCCGGTTCCCGCACGCGCGCCTGGTCGCTGTCGACTCCTCCGCCGAGATGCTGGCGCATCTGCGCTCCGCAGCCGCCGATCGCGGGTTCGACACCCGCGTCAGCACCCTCGAGGCGGACGTGGACCAGCGGTGGCCAGACGTCGGCGCCATCGACCTCGCGTGGGCGGCGTCCTCGCTGCACCACCTGCAGCACCCGGACCGGGTCCTGGCTGATCTTCGCCAGGCGCTGGAGCCCGGGGGGCTCGTGGTGGTGGTGGAGATGGACGGCCTGCCACGGTTCCTGCCCCGCGACCTCGGGGTCGGCCTGCCGGGCCTGGAGGACCGGTGCCACGACGCGATGGCGCAGCAGGGGTGGAACGCCCACCCGGACTGGGGTCCGCACCTGCAGCGGGCGGGGCTGGAGCTGCTCGAGCAGCGGACCTTCTCCTACCTGCTGGACCCAGCCCCCCCGAGCGCGCACCGCTACGCGCACCGCGTCTTCACCAACGTGCGGGCCGGGCTGGCCGACCAGCTGGCCGCCGACGACCTCGACACCCTCGACCACCTGCTCGACGACGACGCCCCCGGCTCGCTGGCGCGGCGCCGCGACCTGGTCGTCCGCAGCACCCGCACCATGTGGGCTGCCCGACGTGCCTGACAAGACCACCACGGGCAGCGAGACCCTGCAGCACATCGACGTCGACGTCGACGTCGACGTGGTCGTGGTCGGGGGCGGCCCAGCGGGCCTGTCCGCGGCGGTGGCCCCGGCCAGGTCGCTGCGGTCGGTGGTGGTCCTCGACGCCGGCGAGCCACGCAACGCGCCCGCCGACGGCGCGCACAACGTCCTGGGCCACGAAGGGAGAAGCCCGAGGGACCTGCTCGCGGCCGGGCGCCGGGAGGCATCGGGCTACGGCGTCGCCTTCAGGGACGCGCGGGCCGTCAGCGCCCGTCGCGCCGGTGACCGCTTCGAGGTGACCCTGTCCGACGGGGTGTCCCTGCTGGCGCGCCGGCTGCTGCTGGCGACAGGGCTGATCGACGAGCTGCCCGACGTGCCTGGCGTGCGCGAGCAGTGGCGCCGTGGGGTGCTGCACTGCGCCTACTGCCACGGGTGGGAGGTGCGCGGCCGCCGCATCGGCGTCCTCGGCACCAGCCCTGCGGGTGTCCACCAGGCACTGATGTTCACCCAGCTCAGCGACGACGTCACCCTCTTCAGCCACGGCATGACGGCACTCGGCGACGCGCGGGAGCAGCTCGACGCGGTGGGGGTGCGGGTCGTGGAGCTGCCGGTCCGACGGCTGCGCAGCCAGGACGGGTCGCTGCGGGCGGTCGTCCTCGACGACGCGACAGAGGTCGCCCTCGACGCGGTCGTGGTCACGCCCCGCCACGTGGCCAGGGCCGAGCTCTTCGAGCAACTCGGCGGCACCATGACCGAGCACCCCTTCGGCCTGTTCATCTCCACCGACCCCATGACCGGGCAGACGGACATCCCCGGCGTGTGGGCCGCCGGGAACTCCAGCGACCCTCAGCGCCATGGTGGGCGCCGCCGCCGCGGCCGGCGCCAGGGCGGGCTCGGCCATCAACTCCGACCTGATCACCGAGAACGCCACGGCCGCCCTCGCAGCCCACCGCCACGACCCGGCCACCCGCCTGCTCACATGACAGGACAGGTCCCAAGAATGTGGCCGCAGCGCCGCATCGCCCAGCCACCCGCCTACCCCGTGAGCCACTTTGCTGCGCCAGGTCCGACCCGACGGCGGCGAACTCGCCAGTCACCTCGCCGCCCTGCTCGGCCTGAAGACCAACCCAGCTACACCCACCGCCCCGTCTCCGGCCAGGAACGCAACCAGGCCGGACGCCGCACTAACGCCCTCGTCGACGCGGCCCGCGCCCCGCGTCTCGCCTGACCAGGCGCCTCGCCCCGGTCGACATCTCGAGCCACGTAACCCGTTGCCCAGCAGAAGAAAGGCATCGGGTGCCCGTTGGTGGTTTGTCCGGCGGCCCGCAAGGAGATGCCCGCCAGTCTGGCCGCTTTGAAGCGCAACCTTGAGCGGTCGACCTAGCCGCGGCCCGGGGCTGCCCGGTGCTCCTGCGCCCGGGTGGTGGTGGCCCAGGCCAGGGGTCTGGGCACCTGAACCGATCGCAGGTCGCGGCGGGAGTCAGGCCGGTCGGCGAGGGCGGAGGGCGTCGGCGAGGGCGGCGGCGAGGGTGAGGGCGGCGGGGGCGCCGTTGGCGTGGCCCTTGTCGAAGTCGTCGCCGGTGGTGGCCATGGTGTTGGTGACGTGGGCCAGGCAGATCAGGTCGCGGTGGCGGGCGGTGGCGTAGGCGTACAGGGCGGCGGCCTCCATCTCCACGCAGACTGCGCCGGCCGCGCGGGCGGCGTCTATCGCGGTGGCGGTCTCGCGGTAGGGGGCGTCGGTGGTCCAGGACCGACCGGCCAGGACCGGTCCGGGCAGTCTCGGCAAGGCCGCGGTGCTGGGGGTGAGGAGATGCCCGGGCGCTGTGGCCCAGGTCGCTGGGGGCAGGTAGTGGGTGCTGGTGCCTTCGTCGCGCAGCGCGGCCTCGATGAGGACGAAATAGGGCGGGGCGGCCAACGGTAAGAGCTGGCCGGCGGAGGTGATGCTGATGACCAGGTCGGCGCCGCTGGCGTGCAGCTGCTCGGCGACCAGGACGGCGAAGGGGGCGCCGACGGCGTTGCCGACGACGCCGACCTCCAGGCAGGGTGAGGCGTCGTGCCGCCGGGTGGGGACGGCGGTGACCCACATATCGGTGTGGTAGCACGCCCACCCTGGGTGGCGTCGTCCGGCGCCAGTGGCGGCCAGGTGCCGGACGACGTCGCCGTCGGGGTCGAGCAGGCACACCGAAGGGACCGGCAGGTCGGGCAGGTGTTTCTGGCGGCGGGCCTCGCGCAGCAGGTTCTCCGGCTGGAACACCGACGGCTCGGTGTAGGCCTTGGCGGCCGGTAGCGGCGACCGGTGGCCGGCGTGCGGGGTGCCGGTCACCGCGACCCGTCGTGCGTGGTGGCGTTGGGTTCGGGCCTGCGCAGGGTTTCGTGCATCCGGAGCGCCACGAGCAGCCCGGAGGCGGCGGTGAGGGCGGCGACGACCCAGATCGCGGCCCGGATGCCGTAGGCGTCGGCGATGGCTCCGGAGAGCAGGGCGCCGACGGCGAACCCACCGTCGCGCCAGAGCCGGTAGACCCCGACCGAGCGGGCCCGCCACGCCGGGTGGGCGACATCCCCGATGCTGGCCAGCAGGGTCGGGTAGACCAGTGCCGTCCCGGCGCCGAGCAGGATGGCCGCGGCGGCCCACCAGCCGAAGGAGTCCACGGTGGCGAATCCGGCCAGGGCGGCGGCCTGCAGCAGCATCCCGGCCACGATCAGGGGTTTTCGGCCGTACCGGTCGGAGGCGGCGCCGGTGACCAGCTGCCCGACGCCCCAGACCGCCGGGTAGAGGGCGGCCAGGACACCGATCCGGCCGATGGACAGGCCCGCGGCGGCGAACCGCAGCGGGAACAGCCCCCAGGCCAGTCCGTCGTTGAGGTTGTTCACCATGCCGGCCTGGCTGGCTGAGGACAGCGCGGGGTCGGTGAAGGAGGTCCGGGTAAAGATGTCGCGGCCGCTCAGATCGGCGCCGACAGGGTGGTCGCGGTGGTGGTGGGCCTCGGCGTGGGCGTGCTCGCGGGTCTCGCGGACCAGCAGCACCGAGGCGGCCAGGCCCAGGACGACGTAGCCGATGCCGAGGTAGAACGGTGCCGGGCGCAGCCCGTACCGGGCGGCGAGGTATCCGGTGGTCAGGGCGGTGACGGCGACGGCACCGTAGCCGGCCGCCTCGTTCAGCCCCATCGCCAGCCCGCGGCGGGTGGGCCCGACGAGGTCGATCTTCATGATGACTGTGGTGGACCAGGTCAGACCCTGGTTGAGGCCGAGCAGGACGTTGGCGGCGATCACCCACCCCCAGGACGGCGCCCAGATCAGCAGCAGCGGGACCGGCAGCCCGATCAGCCACCCGGCGACCAGGACGGGTTTGCGGCCGTAGGCGTCGGACAGGGTGCCGGCGACGTAGTTGGTGGCAGCCTTCACTGCTCCGAACGCGGCGATGTAGACCAGCGCCGCGGTGTAGGCGGGCACGTGGAAGGTCTGGTCGGCCAGCAGCGGCAGGACGGTGCGTTCCTGCCCGAGCATGCCCCCGACCAGCGCGTTGACCGCGACCAGGAGCGTGAACTGGGCGGCGTTGACCCCCAGCCCCAGCCGGGGGCGACCATCGAGCGAGCCGGTCACCGGCTCTCTCCGCAGGTGAGTTCGCGGCCGGTGGCGGCCCAGTCCTCGGGGCCACCGTCCAGGACGGCCAGGTCCGTGCGGCCGGAGCGGGCCAGCAGGCTGGCGGCGGTCATCGCCCGCTCGCCGTGCCCGCACCTGGTCATCAGCGGCCCGGTCGGGATCAGCGCGGCAGCACCGGTGCCGGTCAGGGCCCCGAGCTCGAGGTGGGCGGCGCCCGGGACGTGCCCGGCGGTGTACTCACCGTCCTGACGGAGGTCGAGCACCTGCCGCTCACCGACCTGGCCGGGGGCCAGTTCCCCGGCGAGGCGCTCGTAGCCGATCTTGAGGGCCTGCCGGGTAGCTTCCCAGCCCGCCCAGCAGCCGGGTCACGAACGTGGCTTCGTCCACCGCCGTGGGGTCGGGCAGGGTGAGCAGACGGTTCAGGGACCCGCACTGGGCCTGTGCCAGCTCGCGGGTGCGGGCGGCGCCGGCCAGGGAGTCGGTGTGCAGGTGGGTGTCGGCGGCGTAGGCGATCCGCAGCCCCGCCAGCCCGGCTGCGGTCCGGACGGCGCGCAGGTCACGAGAGGCGTTCACCGCCAGGGCCCGCCCGTCACCCAGGTCCACCAGGTAGGCGGAGTTGCCCAGCCCTTCGTCCACCACCGGGACAACGATCGGTGTCGTCATGGTGTCGATCTCCCACGTGCTCGCCGGGCGTGCGGGACCGCACGCCCAGGACTATAGTCCAGAGTTCAGTGGACTAATGGATATACGGTCGAGCGTCATCAGGATCCTCGTGCTGCTGAATGATCCCCCCTACGGGACGGAGCGGACCTGGACCGGATGATGGCCGAAGTCCTGCGCCGCGGCGGGCAAGTGGGGTGCTGCGGCACCTGCCTGGACGCCCGAGGGCTGGGCGAGGTCGAGTTGGTCGAGGGCACCCACTGGGGCTCGCTGGAGGAGGCCACCGACTGGACACTGTGGGCCGACAAGGTCATCAGCTTCTGACCGCACCGCGTCGAAGGTCATCGAGCAGGGGAGTAGGAATGGGTCGGCGGGAACGCAAGGACGCGGTGTTCGAGCAGTTCGCCCGGGTGGGAAAGGCGCTGGGCAGTCCGAAGCGGCTGGAGCTGATCGACCTGCTCGCCCAGGGTGAACGCAGCGTCGAGACCCTAGCCAGGGCGGCGAACCTGGGGGTGACCAGTTGCTCGGCACACCTGCAGACCCTCAAGGCCGCGCACCTGGTCCAGACCCGCAAGGACGGGGTGAAGGTCTACTACCGGCTCGCCGGGCCGGACGTCGCGGCCCTGTATGGGCACCTGCAGCAGGTCGCCGCTGCTCACCTGGCCGACCTGGCACCCGCTGCGGCGGCCTACCTCGGCCCGGACGACACCGAGGTCGTCGACCGTGTTGAGTTGCTGCGCCGGGCCCGCGCGGGCGAAGTCACGGTGCTGGATGTGCGGCCCGCGGAGGAACACGCCGCCGGGCACCTGCCCGGCGCGGTCTCGGTCCCCCTGGCCGACCTGCCCGATCGGCTGGCCAGCCTGCCCACCGACACCGAGATCGTCGCCTACTGCCGCGGCGCGTACTGCGTGCTCTCCTACGACGCGGTCCGGCTGCTCACCGCACACGGACACACCGCACGCCGTCTGGTCGACGGTGTCTTGGAGTGGACCCTGGCCGACCTTCCCCTGATCACCAGCACTCCGGCGACCGGCAGCGAGGACGTCGCATGACCCCGCCCGCCCCGGCCATCCACCCCCCGGCCGGGCTGCAGCCCTCAGCCCCGCCGCATCCGGCGTTCGCCGACGGGCCGATCTACCTCGACTACAACGCCACCACTCCGATCGACCCCCGCGTCGCAGAGGCGATGCGCCCCGCCCTGGCCGAGGCGTTCGGCAACCCCTCCAGCACCCACGCCTACGGCCCGCCCGCCCATGTTGCCCTGGACCGCGCCCGTGCCCAGGTCGCCGCCCTGATCGGCTCCGGCGACGCCACCGCTCCAGGCAACCATGGCCGGATCGTGTTCACCGGCAGCGGATCGGAGGCCGACGCGCTCGCGATCCGCGGCAGCGTGCTGGCCGCCCTGGACGCCGACCCCGCCCGATGGGCCGGCCACCGCCCGCAGGTGATCACCCAGGCCACCGAGCACCCAGCCGTCCTTGCCGCGTGCTCCTACCTGCAGCGGTGGCACGACGTCGAGGTCACGGTGCTCGACGTGGACGGCTACGGGCGGCTCCACCCCGCCGACCTGACCAAGGCCCTGACCGACCGGACCGTACTGGTCACCGTCATGCACGCCAACAACGAGACCGGCACCCTCCAGCCGATCACCGACCTCGCAGCCCTCACGCACCAGGTCGGCGCGCTGTTCCACACCGACGCCGCCCAGACCGCAGGGAAGATCCCCGTTGACGTGACCGACCTGGACGTGGACGTGCTGACCCTGGTCGGGCACAAGATGTACGCCCCCAAGGGCATTGCCGCCCTCTACGTCCGCGACGGCATCCGGCTCGAACCGCTCGTCGGCGGCGGCGGGCAGGAGGCAGGCCTGCGCGCCGGGACCGAGAACCTGCCCCACATCCTCGCCCTCGGCGCCGCCGCCGAGCTCGCCTCCGCCGACCTCACCCACAGCGAACCCGACCGGCTCGCCGCCCTACGCCACCGCCTGCACCACGCCCTGGACACCGCGCTGCCGGGAAGGGTCCACCTCAACGGCCACCCCAGCCAGCGGCTGCCGCACACGCTGAACGTCTCCATCACCGGAGTCACCGGCGACGCCCTGCTCGCCGCCGCCCCCGACATCGCAGCCTCCACCGGCTCGGCCTGCCACAGCGGGCACACCGACCCCTCCCCGGTCCTGACCTCCATGGGACTGTCCACCGACCGGGCCCTGGCCGCTCTGCGCCTGTCCCTGGGCCGGTGGAGCACCCCCGACCAGATCGACCACGCCGCCGACCAGATCATCCGCGCAGCCACCCGAAACATCGCCCGATGACCCGCACCGCGACCTCCCGGTACTGCAGTGATCGGTGACCGGCTCCAGCGGTTCCTTGCCTTGTCGCGTGGCGTATACCGCTCGATCGAGGTGAGGACTGCCGTACCTATCGGTCTACCGCTTGTAGTGGTCTTGGGTCCGCTGGGCCGTGGGTAGGATGATCGTGAAGATGGCTCCGCGGCCGGGGCCCTCGCTGGAGCCGGTGAGTCTGCCGCCGTGGGCTTCGACGAGGGCCCGCGCGATGGTGAGGCCCAGGCCGGAGCCTTCGGACGCACCTGGCCGGCCCCCGCGGTAGAAGCGCTCGAAGATCATTCCGCTGGTCTCGGTGGGGAACCCATCGCCGGTGTCGGTGATGGTCAGCGAGATACCACCCGGATCGTGAGCGCCGAGGGGCGGACGAGGTGATAGATGGAGGGTGACTTGCCCTCCGGGTGGTGTGTGGGCGAGGGCGTTCTCGAGCAGGTTGCCGACCGCTTCCGCGAGGCGGTCCTCATCGATGCGTACCTGGGGAACGGCGTCGTCGACGTCGAGGAAGAGCGTGATGCGGGCGGCGTGGTAACGCTCCCGGAACCCGGCCACCCACCGGGTGAGCAGAGGTTCGAGCTGTTGAGCGTGCGCCTCGAGGGTGATGTGACGTTCCTCGGCTCGGGATACCTTCTCCAGGTCGGAGACGAGGTGACGCAGGCGACGTGTCTGGTCGGTCAGCACGTCGAGGGTTTCGCCGTCCGCGGGGAGGACGCCGTCGGCGACGGCCTCGACGGTGGCCTCCAGCGACGCCAGCGGGGTCCGGAGTTGGTGGGCCAGGTCCGAGGTGAGGCGATGTCGGGTGGTGTCGGACTGCGCCAATCTCTGCGACAGGCGAGTGATCGAGGTCGCCAGGGTTTCGAACTCCGGACCGAGGTGGGGATCGGCGACGACGGCGTCATAGTGGCCGTCCGCCAGCCGCTGAGCGGCGACGGCGATGTCCTGGATGTGCACGGCCAGGCGGCGAGCCACCAACCAGGTCACCGCGGCAGCGGCCGATATCGCGCTGAGAACGCCTACCCCGAGCGCGATCAGGAGCGACGCGTCGAACGCCTCTTCGACGTGGACCTGCACGTCAGGGGTGACGACTGGCAGCCTCGCCCTCTGCAGGTGGTCGTGGAAGATCACGGGCGCGAACAGGAGTGCCGCGATCAGCATGGTGCCGGCACCGATCGTGATCACCGCGCACATGCTCAGCATCACTCGGGCGGCGATGCCCAGGCGCCGAAGGCCTCCAGCTGGGAGGTGTGGTCCGTGCCGGCGTGGCGGCGGCCCAGGGCGCGGGGGGTCGGCGTGTGGCCCGGTCTCGCCTCCGGGGGCGCTCATCCCTGCCCCATCCGGTAGCCGATCCCGCGTACGGTCAGCACGAACTTCGCGGTGATCGGATCGTCGCCGAGCTTGCGGCGGACGTGGCCGAGGTGAATGTCGACGAGGTGTTCGTCGCCGATCCATGTGGTGCCCCAGACGGCGTCGATGAGTTGGCGGCGGGTGAAGACCTGTCGGGGTCGCTCGCTGAGCGTGGCGAGGAGGTCGAACTCGGTCTTGGTCAGATCCACCGCCTCACCGTCCACGAGGACTTCCCGGGCGAGCGGATCGATCGACAACGTCCCGAACTGCCGCAGCCCGTCATGGGGGCCGCCCCGCCCGTTGTCGATGCCACCGGGGGATCGGGGGCGGCGCAGGAGGACCCTGATTCGGGCCACGAGTTCACGCGGAGAGAACGGCTTGGTGAGGTAGTCGTCGGCGCCGACCGCGAGTCCGACCAGCATGTCGACCTCGTCGGCGCGCGCCGTGAGCATGAGCACATAGCAGGTGCTGAAGGTCCTCAGCGCCCGGCACACCTCCAGCCCGTCCATGCCCGGCAACCCGAGGTCGAGGACGACGATGTCCGGGTTCTGCTCACGAGCGGCGGCCAGGGCCGTCTCGCCGTCGGCGGCCGTGGACACCTCGAACCCCTCCCGTTCCAGGTATCCGAGGACCACCCGGACCAGGCTGGGCTCGTCGTCCACCACCAACGCCCGGGGGCGTGCGCCATGGGCCGCGTGCGCGGGGGTGGTCGAGGCGCTCAGTGCTCCTCCTCCGCGATGAACCCGCCGTGCCAGGTGTGGTACCAGACGACCCCGGTCACGGCATTGACCGACAGCATGGCCACGGGACGTCCAGCGACCTGGGTGTCCAGCGTGTAGTACCCGGGTAAGGCCAGCACGCTCGACACCGACTCGCCGGGCCGGTTGGTGCGCAACCACGCGGCGGCAATGCCGCGAGCCTGGGCCTCGGACACGTTCGCGGAACGGCTACCGGTGTTCCACATCATCGCCGGGCCTGGCTCGGTGCTCACCGCGCCACTTGCCGGATCGACGATCACCTCGGTGACCGGCCGGCCCGAGGCATCCTCCAGCACGACATAGAAGGCGTTGCTGAACCACATCACCTCGCCGGGCCGTAGGCCTTGCGGTGTCGAGGCCTCGACCGCTCGGGCCCGCGCCGCCGGGATCGACGTCACCGTCACGCCGTCGCCGGCGAGCCACACCCGTCCGCCCATCATGCCCAGGCCGCCCATCGCTTGTGAGCCGCCCATCATGCCCGGGCGGTCCTGGGTGAACGGCGCCGGCTGTCCGGTCCCGGAACCATAGGTGAACCAGCCCGCCCCTGCGGGGCTTCTCCGCGTCCACCACACCACCGAGGCCACCGAGGCCACCAGGAGCACCACCGACAGGACCAGGGCGAGCAGCAGAACTCCCGGGCCGCCTGGTGCGAACCGGGCGCCGCGCAGGTTGCGGGATGGTGCGGACCGTTCTGGCTCGACGGAAGCGGGCGCGCTCACCTCGCGCTCCGTGCCTGGGCCAGGGACGCCCGCTGGGTCTGGTAGGTCTCCAGGTCGATCTCCCCGCGCGCGAAGCGCTTGTCCAGGATCTCCTCGGCGCTCTCCCGGGCCGGCGGCCCGGATGGCCGCCCGGGGAGCAGTCGCACCACCAACCAGATGATCACACCCAACAGCACGAGCCAGAACGTGCCCATGAACATCCATGCGCCGAGCCCCATCCCGCCGCCGTACCAACCCATCACGGCCGTTCACCTCCCGGTCCGGCGAACCCTGTGCTCGCCTCCGGTTCCAGCGTGAAGGCTGCATCCGAAGACCATGCCCAGCGCCCGGCAAAGATCTGGCAAAGCCCGCCGATTCACTGGTGATTCACGATATCATCGGGCAATGACGATAGAAGTGGTCTGCGACGAGACCGTCGACGGTGCTGCGGGGGACGGCGCTGCGGGGCAGGGCGATCTCGCGGCGGCGGCGAGCATGTTCCGCGGCCTGGGCGATCCGTCGCGTCTGGCGATCCTGCGACACCTGGCGATGGGTGAGCACAGCGTGCGCGAACTGACCGAGCACCTCGGCCTGGCGCAGTCCACGGTGTCGGCGCATCTTCGGTGTCTGCTGGACTGCCGGATGGTGGGGGTACGCGCACAGGGGCGGTCGTCGATGTATTCCCTGGCGGTCGAGGCGGAACTGCGCAGTGTCCTGGTGGCGGCGGAGCGGCTCCTGGCCTCCACCGGCTACTCGGTGGTGCTGTGTCAGAGGTACGGCACGGGGGCGGCCCGGTGAGCGAGATCATCGAGAGTGGGCGCGGACACGACATACCGTCGAGCCCAACGCCGCCGGAGGTGTCCGCGGCGCGACGTGCCGAGCTGGGTCGACGGGCCCGATTGCTGGCCGCGGCATCGGTGACCTACAACGCCGTGGAAGCGGTCGTGGCAATCACGGCCGGCGCTGCCGCGTCCTCAATCGCGCTGATCGGTTTCGGGCTCGACTCGCTGGTGGAGATGTCCTCCGGGCTGGTGATCCTGTGGCAGTTCCGACACCGGCTGCCGGAGTCCCGCGAGCGTCGGGCACTGCGCCTGATCGCCCTCTCCTTCCTGGCCCTGGCCGGGTACGTCAGCCTCGAATCGGTCCGGACCCTCCTGGACCGCGATCCTGCCCAGCAGTCCAGCGTCGGCATCGCCCTGGCGGTCGCGTCGCTGTGTGTGATGCCGTTCCTGTCCTGGGCGCAGCGGCGCACCGGTCGAGAGCTGGCCTCCAGCACAGTCGTCGCGGACTCCCAGCAGACCCTGCTGTGCACCTACCTGTCGGCGGTGCTGCTGGCGGGGCTGGTGTTGAACGCGACGCTGGGCTGGTGGTGGGCCGATCCGCTGGTCGGGTTCGTGGTCGCCGGCCTGGCCCTGCGGGAAGGCCTGGCGGCGTGGCGCGGTGAATCCTGTGCCTGCGTGCCCGGCCAAGACCCCGAGCTGCCGACGGAGTGCGACTGCGGCGACCGCTGCGCCGGCGCCGGTCCGGACCCCAGTGGAGCCACCTCCGAGGAGCTGGGAGGAAGGATATGAGCGGGCACGGGCACGGGGTGAGTACCGGGGGCCGCACATCGGGGACGGCTGCTCGTGGTGCTCGCGATCACGACGGCGGTGCTGATCGCTGAACCGGTGGGATCGGCGGTGACTGGGAGCGCCCTGCTCGCGGACCTGCTCGCCACGTTCGCTGCCGCCTTCGCGGCCCGACCGTTGATACGCCGCAGCCTCGTCGCCGACGTCGCCCACAGCTGCGCACCCCGGTGACGATCCTGCGCGTGCAGACCGAACAGCTGCTCGACGGCATCGTCGATCCGACCATGGCCAGGCTGGTGTCCCTGCACGACGAGGTGCTGCGCCTGCAACACCGACCATCTCGCGGCCCTGTCCGCCGCGGACGCCGCCGGCCTCACGATGCACTGCGCCCCGGTCGACCTGGGCGGGCTCACAGCACAGGCGATCGAGGCGATGGCTGCCGGGTTCGACGACGCCGACCCACAGGAGATTCCTGCTCAGCGCGACGCGACGCGACGCGACGACGGCGGGGCGGGCCCTCGTCGTGACATCTTCCGGGACGACACCACCATCTCCAGCAAGTAGTGGTCCGCGCTCAGGTCGTCGTAGGCGGCCGCCACATCATGGGTCTCGCTCATCACCCCGCTGCCCGGCGCCGCAATGCCCAAGCGCCCGAGACGGCCGCCAGTGCGGCGACACCAACGCCCGCCCAGCGACGTGGGTTCTCGCGCCCCGGGCGCTTCTCGAGTGAGAACGGGATCAGGCCGACGTTCAGACTGGTGACCGAGCCGCCCAGGTCGCGGCCGAAGGCCACACGGGCCGTGCCGAGCCCGAACTGCGACAGGTCGATCCGGTACACGTACGGGTCGTCCGCGTCGTCCGGGTGCAGCGGGAAGCCGCGATAGAGGGCGGGGATCGGGCTCAGGACTCTCAGCACCGGCCGGCCTCCGCGGAGGAGCACCTCGGCGCCGGCACCGGTCATCGACCATGCCTGCATGTCCGTGCGCTGTGACCGCGGCTTGTACCAGCCGCAAAGGTCCCTCCAGCTCTCGGGATGATGGGCGACGTCGGTCCGGATCACCGCGGCGGGTGCTCCTATGAGGGAGCCCAGGAGCTCCTCGGTCTCGATCGGGAGCCACGACATCGCCTGCCTCGACCCGTTGGTGAACGCCAGCACCCCGAGCCCGTCGTTCGGGGCGAGGAAGATCTGCGAGTTGAACCCCGGGAGCACCCCCTGGTGCTCGATGGCGAGGTGTCCGCCGAGATCGACCCTGAAGAAGCCCAGACCGAACCCCGGCAGTCGGGGATCCGGCTGGAAGTGGGGCTCGACCATCATCGCGAGCGTCGCCGGCCGCAGGATCGTGCCGTGCTCACTGGAGCTGCCGGTGAGCAGGGCGGCCAGGTAACGGGCCATGTCCCTTGGGGTGGAGTAGATCGAGGAGGCCGCGGTCGTCACCCACTGGCGATCGGTCACCGCCCTGACACCCCCCGACCGCAGGCCGTAGCCGATGGCCAGGCGCCGGTGGATGTGCTCGGAGCGCAGCAGGTCGGTGTCGGCCATCCCCAGCGGCTCGAAGATGCCGTGGCGGAAGTAGCGGTCGAGCGGCTCCCGGCTCACATCTTCGACAATCTGACCGAGGGTGGCGAACCCGTGGTCGCTGTAGGCGAAGGTCGTGCCCGGCTCCACCGCCAGCCGCAGGCGGCCCCGGTAGTACTCGGCCAGGGTGGGCAGGGGCTCGTCGAGCCCGAAGCTCTCCCCGAACCAGCCGCTCTCGAGAACCCGCGCGAGATGAACCATCTGCGGCACCCCGGCGGTGTGGGTGAGCAGCTGCCGCACCGTCGCCGGGCGGTGCCCGGCCGCTGCGGGGACCAGCTTGTAGCCGCGCAGGTAGTCGTTGGCGGGGGCGTCGAGATCGACCAGCCCCTTCTCCCACAGTTGCATCACCGCGACCGCCGTGAAGGTCTTGGTGATGGAAGCGATCCGGAAGACAGTGTCTTGCGTGATCTGCCGCTTGCCGGCGATGTCGGCCAGCCCGTGCCCCGTGAAGTGCACGAGGTGTCCGTCGCGGACCACCCCCACCGCCAGCCCGACCGCCGGCCAGCGGTTGAGGATCCGGCCGACCCACTCCTGGAACTCCCGCTCCCCGAACTCGGGGACCACTCGTTCGTCCACGGATGCAGTCACGTCAGGCATCTCCAGTCCTTCCAGAAGGCGCGACGTCCATCGCGCCGAGGGCCCGCAGTTCCTCCCGCACCCCCGCGACGAGGACGCCGACGTCGGGGTAGGCATCCCGGTCGGCGGTGACGGCGATGGTGAACGTTCCCGCGTAGGACAGTGCGCCCACGGCGAGCGCCACCGTGCCGATGAGGTTCAGCACCGGGAACACCGCGAGCACCCGCGCTGCGGCGAGGTAGAGCGGCTGCTCGGGACCGGGGACGTTGGCACTGACCACATTCACCCGCTGCCGCTTGATGGCCATCATCATCAGCGCTGAAGCAATCCGGCCGCGGAACAGGCTCCCCAGCGACGTGCGGGTCAGGGCCTTGCGTGCGACGGTCTCGGCCGCAATCTGGCGCAGCCTCCGACCGGGATCGGCGACTCCCACCGGGAGCGGAACGACCATCTGCGAGATCAGGTTGCCTTCTGCCGGACCGCTGCGCCCGCGGCGCAGCGAGACCGGCACGTAGATCGGCAACGTGCCGTCCACGGGTTCTCCCCGGCTGCGCAGCAGGGCTCGCAGGCCGCCGGCTGTCAGGGTCAGCAGGACGTCGTTCACCGTGGCGTCGTGGTGGTCCGCGATCTCCTTGACCTGGGCGAGGGTGCCGTGAACGACGGCGAGGGTCCGGTCGGGACCGATCAGGCGGTGGAGGCTGGTCTGCCTCCCCGGCTCCCCGGCCAGCAGCTCGCGCAGCGCCGGCCAGGCGCGCCGCACCTGCCGCACCATCGAGCAGGGCCGGGCGAGTCTGGCCAGCCCGGCGACGAGTCCCTCACCGTGCCGACGGAGGTTGTCGGCCAGGAGTCTCCGCCCCGTCGGGGGCGGCGCCGGCGTCCACGGGGCCACCGGCGGCGGGGGCGCGTCCGGAGTCGGGTCGAGGAGGGCCCCGATGGTCGTCAACGCCGCCATCCCGTCGGCGATGGCGTGATGCATCCGCACGAACAGTGCCACCCGTCCCTGCGTCAGCCCGGTCAGGAACCACATCTCCCAGAGCGGACGTGAGCGGTCCAGGCGCCGGCGCTTCAGCTGCTCGACCGTCCGGAGCAGTTCGGGCTCGCCGCCGGGAGCCGGCAGTGGGAGCACCTGGACGTGCTCGGTGAGGTCGAGGCTGGGGTGGTCCACCCACACCGGTGTCCCCAGCCCGCGCCGGGGGACGCAGAGCACCTGGCGCAAGCGCGGAACGAGATGCAGCCTCGAGCGGATCGCCTCCCGGATGACGTCGATCCCCAAGGCGCCGTCCGGGTCGAGCAGCGGGCCGCCGTCGAGCAGGACGACGGCGCCGATGTCCTGCGGCCAGAGCTCATCCCCCCGCAGCATGAGCGCGTCCTCTGCGGACAGTCTCTCGATCGGCATCGGCCCTCGCTCACGGGTTCGATCGCTGCTGTCGGGGATCGATCGGTGTGAATGTGCCCACCCGATCCTCCACGGCCGCCGCGGCGCCCAGGCAGAGGTCCTCGCGGTAGCGGGGACCGATCACCTGCACCGCCTGGGGCAGGCCGTCGCCGATGCCCACCGGAACCGCCACGGCCGGAAGCCCCAAGGCGTTGACGGCCAGGGCCATCCGCATGCCCCGGACGATCTCGGCGACCTCGGCAGTGGCCAGGTCCCGACCCGCCTCGAAGGGGATTGCGGTGCAGATGGGGGCGACGATCAACTGGTGTGTTTCCTGGAACTCCCCCCAGGCTCGCGCCAGCGATTGCCGGATCACGAAGCTCTGCAGCGTCCTCAACGGGTCGGGATCGCCCGCCGCGTCGAAGAACGACACCATGAACTGCGCTGTGTCGGGCGGCGCCAGTGGCGACATGAGCTGCCACCCCGCCCGGATGTCGGGGGTGTTCAGCATGCCCAGCAGCACTGTGGTCGCCGCCCGGACACCCTCCTCCACCTGGGACGCGACGCCCTCACCGTCAGGGTCGACGACGAGGGCCACGCGGACCGGGGTGGCGAGATCGGGTCCCCGAAGCGGCGCGGGCACCGTCCAGGGATCACGCCACGTGGGCCCGGCCAGAACCTCGAAAGCGGCTCGCAGGTCGGCCACCCGCCGCGCCATCGGGCCGTTGACGCTGGTCAGCTGGACGCCGATCGGCGCGTCCGCCGGCCCGACGGTGGAGGCGTTCGGGATCCGGCCCAGAGTGGGCTTCACAGCGCAGACGCCGCAACACTGGGCGGGCCAGCGCAGCGCACCGAGCCCGTCGTTGCCGAGCCCCAAGGGGCTCATGCCCGTGGCCAGGGCCACAGCCTCACCGCCACTGGATGCCCCGGGTGTCCTGGCCGGGTCCCACGGGTTGACGGTGGCTCCCCACAGCTCGCTGTCGGTGTGCCAGCGAACCGCGAAACGTCGGACAGTCGGTGCGCCCCAGCGGGATCGCCCCGGCCGCCCTCAGACGCCGGACGACGGGGGCGTCCTCGCGCGGATAGGCGGTCGACAGCGCCCTCGCTCCCTGCGTGGTCGGCGTTCCGGCCAGGTCGAGGTTCTCCTTGACGGTGAACGGGACGCCGTGCAGAGGTGGCAGCGTTCGACCCTCGGCCACCGCCCGGTCGGCCGCGTCGGCCGCGTCGAGTGCCTGCTCGCCCAGGACGACGGTGACGGCGTTGACAGCCGGGTTCACGGCCTCGATCCGCCGCAGGTGCGCTTCGACCACCTCTCGGCTGGACGCCCGCCGGGACCTGATGATCGCGGCCAGTTCGAGGGCGCTCAGGCGCCAGAGATCGACGGCGGGCTCCCTCATCACAGCACTCCCGGGGATCGCCGGCGGCACCGGTACAGCGACATCGGCTCCGAGCCCAGATGGGTGCGGATCACGTTCGTGCCCGCCCCCGGTTCGCGGCCGAACACGACAGGGACTTGTGCCATTCCGAGCAAAGAGAGGTCGAGCAGGAACACGTAGGGGTCGTCCGGATCGTCGGGATGCAGCGGGAGACCCCGGTACAACACTGGCACCGAGGTGAGCACCCGCAGCATGAGCCGGCCGCCGCGGACGAAGACCTCGGCGCCGCCGCCCATCCCTGCCCGCCCTCGAAGATCGGAGCCGCGCGGGAGGCGGTAGCGCCCGCAGAGCTCGCCCCAGATCTCCGGATGATGAGGGATGTCGCCGCGTGCGGCTTTCTCCGGCACGCCGAGCAGATCGCGCAGCAGCCGCCCGAACTCGATCGGCAGCCACACGAACGCTCCGCTCGCACCGTTGGTGAAGGCGACGATTCCGACCCCGTCGTCGGGGGCGAGCAGGAGGTGCGAGTCGAACCCGGGGAGAACGCCCTGGTGTTCGACGGCACGAAGCCCGCTCTCGTCCACTCGGAAGAACCCCAGGCCCATCCCCGGAAGGCGTGGATCGGGTCGGTAGTGAGGCTCGTACATGGTGGTGAGCGTCGCCGTCTGCAGGATCGAGCCGTGTTCGCCGGCGCCACCGGCGAGCAGGGCGCCGACGAAGCGGGACATGTCGGCGAGGGTGGAGAAGATGTTGGAGGCGCCCAGGGAGACCCAGTCGCGGTCGACCACGGCAGTGACGCCGTCCCGCCCCAAGACGTATCCCCTGGCCCGGGGCGATCTCACCTGGTCGCAGCGGCCGAGAACGGTGTCCGCCATGCCGAGTGGCTCGAAGACATGCTCGTGGAGGTAGCGGCCGAGGGTCTGCCCGCTCACGTCCTCGACGATCTGGCCCAGGGCGGTGAATCCGTGGTTGGTGTACGTGAACACCGTGCCGGGCTCGGCCGCCATCCGCAGACCGGACCGGTAGTACGCGCCCGGCGAGGGCAGCGGCTCGCCGGGCCGCACACTGAGGACGGCCGGCCGGGCGCCGAAGGGGCCCCAGGACGGGTGCAGCAGGTCGGTGAGATGGAGAACCTCGGGGACGCCGGAGGTGTGGGTCAGCAGGTGGCGCACCGTGGCGGGCCGGAAGGCCGCGTCGGCGGCCACCAGTCGGTAGGCGCGCAGGTAGTCGTTGGCGGGCGCGTCGAGATCGAGCGACCCCCGTTCCCACAGCTGCATGACGGCGATCGCCGTGAACAGCTTGGTGAGCGAGGCGATCCGGAAGACGGTCGTCTCGGTGACCGGGACGTTCGAGGCGATGTCTGCGACCCCCCGGCAGTGGAACTCGCACCGGCCGTCGTGGATCACCCCCACCGCCAGGCCCACGGCCGCATGCCGGTTGAGGATCCAGTCGATGGCAGACTCCAGTCGTGTTGCCCCGGCGGCAGGCGACCTGTCGGCCCTGTCGGCCCTGTCGGCCCTGTCGGCCCCGGAGCTCATAGCGGTGGCATCCATCGTTCTCCCCCTTCATCTCGAGGTTGCCCCGAGGGGGTGAGGAGTGACAGAGGCGCAGGGCCCGTGTGGCCGCTCTTCGAACGGGTGATCTGGGTCAGCGTGCCGGGCACCTCGCGGGCGCCCGCTGCTGTCGATCGCCGCCGACCTGGCGGAACCGTTCCGGCACCTGGCCGGCTGTCACCGAGTCACAGCACCCGGCGAACCCCGGGCAGCCGCACCAGCAGCGTGCCGAGCCCGAAGGAACCGGCCACGCCCAGCAGGCTGACGAGGACGAAGTCCGCCTCGGGCGGCCACGGCAGTTCGTGCGTCACCAGGACGAGGCCGACCAGGACCACCTGGTGCAGCACGAACGCCGCGAAGGCGGCGCGGCTCGCCTCCCGCAGCAACCGACCCTGGTGGTTCCACCGCCGGCGGAAGAGGTCGATCAGCCAGAGCGGCATCGACACGATCAGGAAGCCCTCGAGCACGGCGGTGAGCAACGACTGCCAGGTTCCTTCGCCGGCGAAGAGCTCGACGGGCTCACCCGCAGACATCGCGACGGTGAGCACCAGCGTGAAGGCGGTGACGGTGCCCCAGGCGAGGTGCCGGGCGCGCCGCGCGAGGAGCGGGTCCACCGGGTCGAACCAGCCGCTCTCGGCGCCCACCACCCCCAGGGCGAAGCCGGCGATCCATCCGGGTGCCTGCGGGAGCGCGAGGCGGAACGGCTCGTCGCCGATGGGCGCCTCGATCCGTACCAGGTAGCTGGCCAGCGCCACGGCGATGGCCACGGCCGCCAGGAACGACATGCGCAACGGACGGCGTCCGGCTTCCCGTCGAGGCGCAAGCGTGCGTGCGATGGCATAGACGGCCGAGAACAGCAACAGGACGGCGAGGAACCAGGTCGGCCCCCAAGCCGGTGGGTCAGGCCAGGCCCACCAGACGACCTGCCAGGTGAAGTCCGCGAAGCCGCCTTGCCAGCCGGCGTTCTCGGGGTCGGCGTACTCGACGAACGGAGCCAGGAAGACGATGAAGAACAGCAAGGGGACGCCGAGCCGGATGAGCCGGTCGAGGAGGAAGCCGCGCAGGCCCTTCCGCTCGAACGACGACACGGTGAAGAGACCGGCGATCAGGAAGAACAGCGGCATCCCGAACAGCGCACCGATGACCGAGACGAGGATCAGCAGGCTCAGGAGCGGCTCGCGCACGGGGTCCTCGGTGAAGACCCAGTTGCCGACTCCGGTCCAGGCCATGATCGTGTGAGCGATGATTACGCCTACGACCAGGACGACCTTGAGGTTGTCGGCCCAGGCGTCACGTGGACGTCGCTGGGCGCGGCCAGGACGCGTCGCGGGTGCGGTGCCGTCGGTCGCGGGTGCGGTGCCGTCGAGTGCCACGGTCACTTCCTCCACCTCCAGCAGAGCACCGCGCCGCGGAGTCGGGATGAGGCGGAGGTCCCCAGCAGACGGCAAGGGCTGCGTCCCTAGTAGGCCGTCGCGAGGAGGTTGCCCTCCGGCGACGGGCTGGGGGTGCCGGGCTCGTCGGTGCGCCACCACCGGCCGCCTGCGGACCTCGACGGCACCTCGATGTAAGCCGATCGCAGCAGTGCCACCAGGGCCGGGACCCGGTCGACGTTGCCCTGATAGTCGCTCTGCACGAACACCCACTGCGGTCGGGAACGGTCCAGTTCGCGGACGGTCTCATCCCACATCCTCGGGCTCATGACCTCTGGACCCCATCCGTTCATCTCGATCGCCTGCCGGGTGCCCAGGACGCGGTAGACCACCGGGTCGCCCAGCACGTACACCGCAGTACCCGGCTGGACGGTCCCCCGCATCGTCATCGCGGGAGCGACCATGAACGAGCCACCGATCCGGTCCCCCACCGCCAGCCGCACCGGGTCAGCCAGCGACCACCCCTGCGCTGATCCCGCTGCGACCAGCCGAACCACACCGGGAGCCAGCGGTGCCAAGCCCACTGCGAGCACCGCTACGACGATCGCCCCAGGCCGCCCCCGGACACGACGGCATGCGGCCCAGGTCACGAGCCGGTCCAGCCCGAGCACGGCCAGTAGCCCGATCGGCGGCAGCAGCACCAGGCCGCGATACGCGGTCGGCAGCTGCGGCGCCACCAGCACCCCCGTCGCGAGCAGCCAGGCGAGCAACCCCAACACCCTCCGCAGACCACGCGAGCGCCGCGCCGTCCAAACCGCGACCAGGGCGAGCGGGCCCGTCACCGCCGTCGCCAGCGCCAAGGCGCGAACCATTTCCACCAGCGCCGGGACGGTGAACAGGCCCGTCGCCAACTGCTCCCCCGGCGCCACGAACGTGCTGTAGTACGCCAACGGCAGGACGCCGTGCGCTGCCGCATAGGCCACCACCGCGGCCGGCGGCATACAGGCGGCGAGCACCCAGGCCGCGCCGACCCGCGCCGTCCATGCCGTCACCTCCCTCCGACTGCTCGCCGAGCCGCGCTCGACAGCCGCCCCCGCCAGCAGGACGATCCCCAACGGCAGGTAGAGCAACTTCAGGACACCGACCACACCGGCTGCCAACCCCGCGACCGCCCCCCACCTAAGGCTCGCGGGCCGCTCCGACGCAGCCACGGCGCGCTGCAGCGCGTAGTACTGCACCAGCATCGGCAGCGTCACGAGTCCCTCGACCTGGCCCACCGCGTTAGCGTCCCCGGACAGCACATACGGCCCGAGCACCAGCAGGGCAGCGGCGCCACGCACAGCCGGGTGCAGGCCCCAGCGACCGACCACCCGCAGGACGACGAACCCGGCGATCAGGACGGCGGCGACCTCGACCAGCCGGACCCCCAGCACCCCGGCCCCCACCGTCTCGGCGAGCGCGTACAACCAGAAGACGCCCGGCTGCTTGACGTCCCAGAAGTCCCGCCAGTACACGCCACCAGCGGCCAGCACGCGACCCCCCTCGCCGAACAGTGCCTGGTCGCCGAACTGTGGCCACCACAACGCGGTCGCGGCCGCTCCCAGCAGCAGCAGCAGGCCCACCACGTCCGCGCGGCCCGCCGCGATCTTCCTCAACACGCCTCGGAGCGTAGCCGCGACACGACCAGCGACGGCCAGGTCATCAGACGACACCCCACGGGCGCCGCCCAGGCGAGTATTCACCACACCATCTCCGACGCCCTGACGGCCGTCCCGCTGTGGATCGCCTCCGTCCTGGGCGAGTAGCCACGGTTGGCAGCACGTCGCCGAAGGAAGCCCGTGACTCACGTCTGGCCAGTCTGGCAAGGAGCGGGCGTGGCGGTGGCCGCGAACGGGAGCTCGGTGAGGTCGCCCGTCGAATCCTGCAGCATGAGGCTCATGGCGCCGTCCGGCCTGCACGTGACGTCGAACCCCACGCGGGCGTCAGAGACCGCCGAAGGCTCCGTGTCACCTTGGGGTGAGTCGAAGCAGTACAGGTCGACGTCCCGTTGGGCAACGCGGATGCGGCTGTACATGCCCGCCTCGTGCGTGACGCCGGTAGCGGCTTGGTTCTCCATCTGGGTGTTCACGACGACCAACCAGTGCCCGGCCGCTTCCTGCCGCCACTGTGCGGCGTTGACGCTGAACGCGAGTGCTGCGCCGCTGCTATGGGTGAGCGTCGCCGTCGGTTGGGCGGCGAGCGCGATGTCCAGCCAGGTGCCTGACGCCGTCGAGGGACAGCCGGTGGTTTCGCCACTGCCGCTCGTCGCCTCTCTGGCGTGACGAACCCACCAGGTGAGGCCCGCAGCGCAGACCACGACAACGACGATCGCCGCGGCAATGGTCCGGCGATGCCAGAACGGCGTCGCCGGCGGCGTGCCCGGTTCGCTGCGCAAGGAGCGGAGCAACCGATCGACGTCGGCGTGAAACGACTCGTCCCGGACGACGACAGCCTGGCGTTGGGCCAGGTCGGCCAGGTCGGGCGGAAGGTCGTCAGCAGTGGGCATCGTCGCCCCGCCCACGAGAACGGGCACGACCCTGAGGTCCTTTCTCAGGGCCCGCGACAGTTCTGCGCGCACGAAGTCGTCGGGCTGGAAGAGACGCTGATCGCCAGCAGGAGTCACTGCGGTGAGCCATCCCGGACCGATCATCGCGAGGACGGCGTCAGCCGCGTCGAGGGACTGCTCGATCTCGGAGCGGAAGTCCCGGCCCGGGGCAATCGCAGCCGTGTCCTGAAAGACGTTCTCGGCGCCCAACCGCGCGCCGAGGGCATCGGTGAGCCGACCGGAGTACCCGCCGACGTCGGCGCGACGGTAGCTCACGAAGACCCTCATCGACGCTCCCATCCCACCGCCGGCCGTCACAGCTCGAGGACGACCGGCGAGCTGGTCGGCAACGGTGCGCCGATGTGACGAGCACGCTCCTCGATCACGTCGGTGGCGTCGGTGAAGAGGACCGGCACATCGGGGTAGTGCTGGCGGAGTATGTCCAGGGTGTCGAGATCGGGGTGCTTGAACTTCGATCCGTCGGTGGAGATCAGGATCTGCTGCGGCTCGATCAGGTCGAGCAACGCGTCGGTGAGGTTCTGCCGGCTGCCGTGGTGGGACAGCTTGAACAGCTGCACCGGGAGCGCCGCCAGCGGGGTCGTGTCGACCCTCGCCGCGTTCCGCCTGGCCAGCAGGGCCGTGATCGACTCGATCAGTTCTGACGCCCAGGCATCAGCGGTGAACAGCACCGAGGCTCCGTCGTGCTCGAACAGGAACGCGATGCTCGCCCCGTTCGGCACGCTGCCGTCCTTGCCCACCTCACCCTGACCACGTTCGAGATCCTCGTCGAAGGCCCTCAGCAGCGCCTCGAGGTCGTCACCGTCGCGGGTCGGTTCGGGCCATCCCGCCAGGAGCTTGGTGAGCCTGGCCTGCGAGGGCGAGAGCAGCACCGCCGTGGCGCCACCCGGCAGCGCGAGCTCCGGCGGTCCGGAGGCCGGCACCACCAGCGCCCGGCCGTCCACGATGCGATTGCGCCGGTCGTCCGGGATCAGCCGGCTCAGCGCGTCCCCCTGCTTCACCGAGCGTGTGGCCGCCGGTTCGTCCGGCGCGCTGATCTGGTCGCGGCCGTTGAACCAGTAGTCGTCCGCGGTCAGCCGCTCCTCCCGCAGTGCCCGGATGACGCCCGCGATGTGGTCGCCGTCGATGTGGGTGACCACAGCGATGTCCACGGCGGTCGGCGATCCCGGTGGGCCGAGCTGCCGTGCGAGTCCCCGGTCGAAGGCGGAGCCGAGTCCCCCGTCGACCAGGATCCGGTAGGGCGTGCCGTCGGTCCCGGTGTAGTCGAGCAGCAGGCAGTCGCCGCAGGCAGCGTGCACCACGGTCAGCCGCACCGTCGCCGACCCCCTGGCGTCCGAACGGATCATGTCCACGTTCGCCGAAGTCGGCGGGCTGATCAGAGGCGCCTGAGGCGTGAACCGGCTCCACGGCGCCAGCCGGTCCAACGCGTCCCGGAGCAGAGGCTTGCGGTCGTCGGCGTCCGGCAGCAGGTCGTGCAGGTCCCGGAGGTGGTCGATCGAGCTGTACCGCTCGGCGAAGGTGGAGCGCCGGCGGAAGGCCTCGCGGTAGATCGCGACCATCCTGTCCGCGGCGGCGCGGCGAGCGCCGGGTGCGGCGCCGGTCATCGCCGCGGTGAGTTCCCGGTCGCCGTCGGCGACCCTGGCCCAGAAGCTCGCTCCCCGGGCCGGTGCGGCGTCGATCAGGATGCGCGACAGGTGGCGCTCGGGGGGTCCAGCAGGACGTCGAGGGGGCTTCAGCCGGGCCAGCTCCTCGGTGGCCAGCGACCGGTCGCGCAGGGCGATGACCTGGATCCGGTTCTCCACGCCGTAGTCGCCCCGGGTGCTGCTCGCGATCCTCTCGTAGGCACCGACAGCCTCGTCCAGGAGGTGTTCCCGGCGAGGGCCGGCCGGCACGGCCGTGGCCCACTTCTTGTAGACCGACGCCAGGATCGCGGACCCTTCGTCGTCGTCCAGGACGCCGCGCGCACCCTCGGCCAGCGCCTGCGCCACGGCGAACTCCTCCAGTGCGTCAGCAGACGCCGGCCCGTCCGCGGCACGGATGCGCTGCTGGGCGTCCCTGGCCGTGCAGTTGGCGGCCTGCTGCAGGTGATGCGCGGAGGTGTTGCGGTCCGCCGGGCGCCGGACCTGCCCCTGGGTGACGGCGAAGGAGGCGAACCAGTGCGCGGCCCGATCAAATCTGCCGAGTTCGCGGGCCGCCTGGCCCAGCCGTTCACGGAGGTCCGGATACCTGGCCAGGTCGTACTGCTCGGCCCAGCCCTCCAGGTGCACGAACCGCTCCACCAGCTGGTCCCGCCGGCTGGTGACGGTGCCGGGCCGGGGCCGGCTCAGGTCGGCGATCTGGGTGACCAGGCTCTCGATCCGGGTCCGCAGGTCGTTCAGGCTGACCGGAGCGGCGACCCGGTCGAGCCCGGTGGTCAGCCCGCGGAGCACGAACGTCGGGTCCCCGTAGCACTGGTAGGCGGCCCAGGTCGTGCCCCCGTAGCCGGCGGTCGACCGACGGGCATGGCCCACGGCGTCGCCGAAGGTCCGGCCCGCGAGCATGTCGGTGTAGAAGGTGACGGCAAAGGTCCTGGCGGCGGTGTCGGCGATCGGCCAGCCTGCGGCGACGACCGCCCGGACGCCGATCCGCATCAGTGACCGGGCCAGGCCGGCTGCCAGCCGGTTCAGCCCGATCCGGGCGTTGTAGCAGCTGTTGAGCACCACCAGTTCGGGCACGACGGGCATCGAGTCGACGAAGTCGGCGGTGAAGCGGAGGTCTGCGGTGAGGTGGACCCCGGTGGCCTCGGCGTCTCCGTCGACGTGGGTGCCGTGCCCGGCCAGGTGCAGGATCTGATGGTCGCCGAGGAGCGCGATGTTCAGGTCGGAGACGCTGCAGGGTTCCAGATCGTCGATCAGCACCCTGGTGGCGAACCGGCTCTCGGTCAGCAGGGCCCCGACGGTCACGGCCTCCTGCACGGCGCCCGGCAGCAGGACGCCGGGCACGGTGTTCCCGGCGCCGATCACCAGAGCCGTGCCGACCTGGGCCCGCACCGGCTCCAGCCGACGGTCCTCGGACTCGGTGAAAACGCGCAGGATCGAGCCGATGTCCGGGGCCGGGATGCCGCCGGCGGCCCCGGGGGCCGGAGCGGCGAACTGCTCCCAGGAGTAGTTGGCCGTGTGCTCGTCGAGAATGAGCTGCAGGGCCGCGCTGCTGAGGAACTCGCTGCGCAGGTCGTAGGGGATCAGGCGATCACGCAGGGCCGTCAGCGCCTCGGGGTTCGACTGGTCGACGGACAGCCTGGCCGTCAGGTCGTCCAGGGACGCCCGGTCGATCTGATGGGTGGCCCGGTCTGCCCGGGCATCGCGGCCGAGCGCCGTCACCTCGATCGTCGAGGAGCCGAGACCGGCGCCCGTCGTGGTCGGCGCGGACCGCGCGCGCTCGAGGACGGCGAAGCGCACCCACGGGTGATCCTGTTCCAGCAGCGCCGCCCCCGCCGGCAGCGCTCCGTCACCCGATTCGACGCGGACCTCTTCGAGACCGCTGAAATTGCGCGGCAGCGCCGCGGTGGATCGAGCGTGCCGCACCGCCGCGGCCGCGAGGTCGGCCCGGTGGGCGTAGCGCTCCACGAACTGCACATGCCCCACCCGGACCGAGTACCGGGATCCGCGTTCCTGCTCGTACACGGCAAGTCTCCGGTTGACTTCCCGGACACCCCCCAGGATCGCGGTGACAGCGTCCTCGATCCTCAGGCCCTGGTCGTCACGAACCCCCAGCAGCGCGGTGGAGACACCGACCAGTGTCGTTGCGGCGGAGGCCCCCTCTGGGTCGCCGGCGACCGGGCGGTAGGCGCGGAGGCAGCGGTGGACGAGAGCACGGTAGACGGCGGAGTGCAACTGCCGCGGGCCGAGGGCCAGGCTGGACCCGAGCCCGATCAGGTAGGCACCGACTGGCTCGCACCCTTCACCGACGTCGCGGCCGGGCTCGACGAAGACCGACGTGCCGAGCTGACCGGGGTAGTGCCCGAGGTCCTGCCACCCGCTGAGCAACTGGCCGAACTGGCGGTCCAGGAACCGCTCCGCGCCGGACATCTCCTCGTCGGAGTAGACGCCGATCATGAGTGCGTAGCCGGCGCAGTCGAAACTGCCGTGCAGCACCGACACCGTCACCTCGCCGGCCGGGTCGATCTCCTCGTCGGTCACGAGTGACACCCCCAGCCGCCGAGCGGGTCCGCATCTGGCGCCCCACCTTAATCACGCCCGATCAGGGCGTACAGGTGTCGGTCCGCAGGCTGCGGTCGATGTCGTGGAAGGTGATCTCCCCGCCGTTGCCGACCAGGGTGCCGCCGAACCGCCAGCCCCACGGCTGGTCGCCGCCCGGCTCGCCGAGGACGCGCAGGTTCTTGGTGATCACAGACCACGATGGGACCACGGGCCGCTGTCTTCGGTCGGGGTGCGTTGGTGACGCTGGACGTCGAGGCCGGCCGGGGCTTCCGGCGAGCGTCGGGCGGTGTCGGGGCTCAGGTCCAGAGTCGGTCGATAGGCATGGCGTGCAGCCGGCCCTGGTAGGTGTAGGAGCGCTGCCCGAGGTGGAGCACGACGCCGGCGTGGTGTGCGGTTGCGAGGAGGAATCGCCCGGCACTGGTGCCGCTCAGCGGATCTGCAGCTTCGCGGGGGAAGATGGCCCCGAGGCCGAGCCGGCCTCGTCAGTGCGATCGCCGGGAGGCAGCAACGTGAGCACGCCCATCGAGGGTGGTCGCCCGCTCCTTCGGGCGCGGGTGCTCGGCTTCCCGGTGCACCTGGACCTGTCCTTTGTGTTGATCATGGCCGTGCTCGGCTACTACCCGGGCATCACGCTGACGGACATGGCGCTGTGGCTGCTCATCACCCCCGTGGCCGTCCTGGTGCACGAGCTCGGTCATGCGGTGACGGCGCGCACGGCGGGTGCCCAGCCACAGATCACGCTGGCCGGATTCGGCGGCGTCACCACGTTCGCCCCGCCCCGTCCGTTGTCGCGAGCCCGCTCGCTCGGGATCTCGTTGGCCGGGCCGCTGGTCGGGTTGGCCATCGGCGCCGTCCTGGTCATGGTGGACCGCTCGTTCGGTGACGGGCTGGACCCGGCCGGGTGGCAGAGCTCGGCGCTGCGGACCGGGATCTGGACCTGTATCGGCTGGAGCGTGCTGAACCTCCTGCCCGTGCTGCCCCTCGACGGCGGGCAGGCGATGCGCGAGCTGCTTCCGGGGGCGCCCGACGTTCGCGCACGCCGCGCGGCCGTCGTCTCCGTCGTGGTCGCCGGTCTCGCCGCTGTCGTCGCGTATGGCGTTCTGCAGCAGACGTTCCTGGCGGTCTTCATGGTCTTCTTCGCCGTGACCAACGGACTCGCGCTGCGACGCCCAGCGACGCCGTCCGAGGCGACCGCGCAGACGCTGGAAGAGGCGGTCGTCGGTCTGCTGTGGGTCAACGAGCCGCAGCGCGCGCGGGAACTGCTCGCCTCACGACCGTCCGAGGCGGTGGTCGACCCCGCTGTGCACGGCGCCGTCCTCGCCCTGACCGGCGACCCTGCGCAAGGCCATGCCCTGCTCGCCCAGGAGATCACGCGTCGTCCCGGAGACGCCAACGTCGCGGCAATGCTGATGCTGACGCTCACGTTGCAGCACGACTGGGACGCCGTGATCACCACCTTGCAGGGCCCGGTGGGTGTCGCCGTCCCGGACGCGGTCACCCAGCGCGCCATCGAGGAGGCGCGCGGGACCGGCCGGGAGGACGCGGCAGGCAGGATCACCCTGCTGGCAGCCCACCCCGGCCGACCGGCCCAGCCGTGACGTCCGCCGCGCCGCATCAGTCGACATAGCTGACGTCCCAGAGCACGTAGGCGCGGTACCGCAGGTAGGACCCGCGGTCGGTCTCGAAGGTCACGTATCCGTTGCGGCATCGACGCGCCGTACCCGTGGAGGTGTGCGCCTGCTTGACGTACAGATGGTCGCCGATGCCGAGGATGTCGTACTCGATGGCCATCTCGTTGTCGTCGGCGTACCCGAAGGCGGTGATCTCGCCCCGGCCGGGCTGGTCCGCGTCGTCCAGGACCTTCACCTCGTACAGCTCGACCTTCACCACGCGGAACTGCGTCGTGAAGGTCCTCTCGAGCCGGGTGGCACCGCCCTTGCGATCCGGGGCCACCAGGGCGAGGAAGTACGTGGTGCCGGCGTTCAGGTTCCCGAACCCGAAGGAAAGCGCCGTGGTGTAGTCCTCGCCGGAGTCGGCCAGGGGCGAGGGGCCGGGAGTGCCCGACGGATGGGTGGACAGCAGCGCCGTGACGACGGCATCGACGTCGGTGGTGAACTTGACCGTCATCGCGAACGGGCCGACGGCCGCCTGGGCCGAACCGACACCGCCGACCATCAGACCCGCGATCAGCGACAACAGCACGGTCAGGCTGAAGAACCGCCTGGCTCGCATGGAACTCCCCGGTCCTGGCCGACGCCGTTCGCCGGCCCGTTGCGAGCAGGACGGTCGAGGCCCGCCGTCCTTACACGCCACGCCCCAGCGTCATGCCGGCTTGGTCTTTAGTCCGAGCAGGGCGCCGAGGTGACGCGCGAGTTCGCCGCCGTCGGCTCGGACCTGGCGCAGCAGGTGACGGCTTCGTTGGGGTTTGTCGCCGCAGTGGCGCAGCTCGAGTCGGTGGGCGGCGACGGCGTCCGCTGCCGCGATGCCTGCATGGACGCGCAGGGTGATGTCGGCGTCGCAAATGACTGCTGCGTCGTCCGCCGGCCCGCAGATCGCGTCCGTGGCGGCGATCGCGGCCAGTACCGCCAGCGCGGCGGCGACGTGGGTCTCGGTCTGGGTGGCGGGTTCGGTCAGCACCAGATCGGCCACGTCGACGAACGCACGGGCCTGCTGTCGACGGGACCGGGCCTGCGCGGGCGTGCAGTCGGTGACCCGGCCCCGGGCACGCGGACTCACGAGGCCCTGCCCAGCACCTCGGACAACCGGGCACCGGCCAGGTGGACCTGCTCAGCCCGCCACGACTGCACCAGCGGGTCGCCGGCGGCGACCATCGAGGCCACGACCTCCACGGTCGGGGTCACGACGTGCGCCCGGTTGCCGGTCCAGGCGTACACGTCCTTGGCCAGCCGCGCTGTCGCCTCCCCCAGTGTCGCCCCGGCAGCCTCATCACCCGTGGTGGGGATGAGCAGAAGGTCGATGTCACTTCCGGAGTCGGCCTCACCACGGGCGAAGGACCCGAACAAGCTCGCGTGCAGCAACGGCGGAGCCCAAGCGCTCACTTCGCCGACGATCCGGTCGATGATCACTTGCCGCAGCCGGGTCAACGCCACGATCCCCTCAGCGGCGACATGGTCGCGGTTGAGCCGATACAGCGTGGCGGGTGGCTGGTCCTGGGCCTGCACGATGCCCTGCCCGACCAGACGGATCAGCACCTTGCGCACCCCGTCCGCGCTGCCCGTGCCCGCCGCCCGGTGCACCTGCGCCCCACTGGCCCACGACGTCGTCGCCGCCAAAGCCTGCAACACCGCCGCATCCAACGTCGGCGTCAGCACCGCCAACGGCACCGACAGATCCACCCCAACCCCCTACCAACCAGCCTCACAACATGACGACTATAGTCGCCGACCAACGACTAAAGTCGCAACGCGCCGGTAGGCTCCGAGAACAGCGCCTACGAGTACTCGGCAAGCAGGCCTGCAGACAAGGCCAGGCGAATCGTCATTCTCTGCGCACGTCGCCCCGTCGAGCACCCCGACTGACGGAGCGAGCATGTCTTCGCCTCAGCGGCTGCACGTTGCAGGGCTAGGCTGCCGACGTGGTCGATCTTGGTGACTACCTTGACGTCGGCCCCGACGAGGCCCGGGCCCAGTTCATCGGGCTGCTCGACCGGCGGCTGCCGCCTGCGGGGGAGCGCCAGGTGGTCTTCACACCGGTGGAGACCCTGCTGTGTCTGGCGGCATCCTTCGTGGTCAATCACCGCCGATTCGGTTCCAGTACGGCCCCGCGCGCACCGGAGCCGGTCCCCTCTCTGGCTCGCCTGTTCTCGCGTCCGCCGTCCAGCATCCTGGCCAAGTTGGCCAACCTGGACGGCTCCCGCTCCCACGGTGGGCGGTGGGACGTCCTTGCCGGGGCAACCTTGCGTGAGCACCCGGAGGAGTTCTCCCACATCTACCGCGTCCTGCTTGCCGCGGCCCGGTCGGTGGGGCTCGGACCAGACCGGCTGCCGGACTTCCTGGACCTCGAAGCCGGCGGGACGCTGGTGATGCTCGGCCAAGAAGAGCTGGAATCCTCGGCGATCGAGACCGCTCTGCAGGCGAGCCTTGAGCGCTGGCGTCAGCAACCCGGAGGCTTGTCCGAACGCGAGACCGAGCGTGTGCTGGTCGCGGCGACCCGCGTCGGCCAGCATGTGTTCGCCTCCCACGTCTTACGCAACTGCGGTCATCGCTGCGTGTTCTGCGGTTTCGCGCCTCCCGCCTTCAAGGCGCCCCGAATGCTCGTGGCCAGCCACATCAAACCCTGGCGTGACAGCGACAACCGCGAACGGCTGGACCACCGCAACGGGCTCGCAGCCTGCCCGACCCACGACGTGGCCTTCGACGTCGGGCTCCTCACCGTCAACGGAGGTCTGCGCATCCACACCGCCAGCCAGCTCGCCGCCGCCTTCGAGACCGATCCCCTCGCCCGCCAATACTTCGACCGTCCACCACTCCGAGATGTCCTGCTCCTGCCGGAAACAGCCGACCCACCCGGACAGGCCTACCTGCGCTGGCACAAAGAGAAGATCTTTGCCGCCTAGTGACGCGAGCGAGTTGCCTCAAGGCGCTGAGATCCAGACATGACCGAGCATAGGAGACAGCCCACGGCGTAGACGCCATCATGGGGCTCGTGGAGCTTCGGCGCGAGGAATGGGAGCGGCGCACGGAGTGGCCGCTGACTGTATTCGCCATGCTCTTCTTGATCGCCTATGCACTGCCGATCCTTGCGCCGGGTACCCCGATGCCTGCACGTGCGGCCCTGACCGCGGCGTCATGGTTGGTGTGGGGGCTGTTCGTCGCTGACTACGGCGTCCGGTGGCGGCTGAGTGTGGATCGCCGCAAGTTTGTTCGCACGCACCTGGTCGATCTGGCCGTCATCGCCTTGCCACTCCTGCGCCCGCTACGCGTGCTGCGCCTGCTGACACTGCTCGACGTCCTCAACCGACGGGCAGCCTCCTCCTTGCGTGGTCGGGTCCTGGTGTACGTGGTCGGCGCAACTGCGCTGATTCTCTTCTGCTCGGCGTTGGCCGTGCTAGATGCCGAGCGACGCAACGCTGAAGCCAACATCAAGAACTTCCCTGATTCCTTGTGGTGGGCCGCAACCACTGTCACCACGGTGGGCTACGGAGACCGCTATCCCACGACGACTGGTGGGCGACTGATCGCGGCATTGCTCATGCTCGGTGGGATCGCTCTGCTCGGCATCGTCACAGCGTCGCTTGCCTCCTGGCTCCTCGACCGCATTCGTGAGGTGGAGTTCGGCGCACAGGCCGCCACCCGCGAGGACGTACGACTGCTGTCCGAGACCGTCGATCAGCTGCATCGTGACGTCCGAATTCTCCGCTCATTGATGGACGAACAGAGAGACGAGACGGGAAACGCTGCACGAGCAGCGTCCGCCCCTCACCACGAAGGATCTAGGTGATCGCCGGCGCGACATCCTCGACGTTGGCGTTGGCGCTCTGAGGCCCGGCATTGTTGCCTTGGCTGCTCAGCGGTTCGGCGATGGCTGTCGTTGCTGATGCCGGAGTGTCATTGCGTTGGGCGGAAGTCGAGGTAATCGCATTCTCGGGTGCGTCTTGGGATGACAGGGCCGTGGAGACCAGGGCGTTCGGAACGCCGGGGGAATCTGGTTCCTCGCGGAGCTTGGGAGGAGGAGCAGACCAGGTCTTGAGCTGCTGGAGGATGTCGATGTAGAAGGCGTCGACTGCATCGATCACTGAGTCGATGAAGCTGCCCCGACCGGTACCCCGCTTGGCGCCGAGGAGTGTGATCTGAGTAAGCCGGAAGCTCCTGAGTTCGCGCGTTGGATCCGTGATCAAGATTTCTGGGTTCGAGCGAAGCGTCTTGAGCAGCTCAGCTGCCCCAGGACCTCGAGCGTGGAGCGCGAACGCCTCCACTCGAAGACTGTCGGGCGCCTTCTCCAGTTGGCGGACAATCCAATTCAGCCGGGTCCTGGGCCTGCCCTGCTTGGGGGCATCGATCTCGCACTGGCAGAGGATCTGATTGGCGCGAAGATCGGCCGTGACGGTCAACGTTGCCGCCGCGCCGGGGACGCGGATGCTGCCCGCGAGCGTCCCGCCTGTCGACAACGAGGCGACCAACGCTTGGCTTCTCAGGGATGGATCTGCGAGTTCCTTTCGGCTGAGTGCAGGTTGAACGTCAGAACCGAGGCGTTGACCGAGCCTCAGCCCGACGAACCTCAGCAGTGCATCGAAACGGGCAGCAACCTCTTGGATCCCCTTGTCAGTGGATCGGAGCGTTCCCGCGTGCACGGCCTCTCGAACGGGGACCCAACTGGCGCCCATATCTTCGAACGCCATGGCTCCCGACCTGGGGTGCTCAAGGTAGCGGATCAGCTCCCCAAGCACCCAGGCTTGATCGGGGTCTGCGACACCGCGGTACTCCTTCTGCATGACAGCGGCAGCGAGGATCTCGACCCAGGGCAAGTGGTGAAGGGCGACCTTGCGTAGCTTGCGCTTGTCGACTGCAGTTGGGTGCTGACCCCGAATCGCGGGGATCTCATTCGAAATCGTGACGAGCGCATCAAAACCACGCTCGCGGGCGATATCCAGGTATGCCTCAAGTTGTTCGACCTTGAGTTCGTTGGTGCCAGTCTTCACCTCGACCAGCGCTGTCCACGATCGTTGGCCGCGACTGACTCGGATGAGTCCATCGGGATAGAGCGTCGTGTCTCCGAGCTCAACGGGACCTCAATGTAAGTCTCGATCTGGCCGCCGGGCACACCGAACGGTGCAAGGAGAGTGCGCCCGAACTCACGTACTGCGGGGATCACCGCGAGGAGGGCTGAGGTCGCACGCCGCTCCTGCTCCTCAGCACCATTGATCCCGGAGGTGGGGATCAGGCGCGCAGCGTTCCACGATTCCTCAGCCACGAGCGCTCCTCTTCGTCGAGTTACAGGGCACGCTACCGAGCGCGCAAGGGGTCTGCGGTGATTTGACGTCGCGGGGCACGGCGTCGCATGGAGTCCGGTGAAAGAACCGCTGTGTCGACGAGTCATCAGCTCGGGTGGGGCAAGGTCAGTACACCGATCCGAACGGCTCTCTGCTGCAGGCTATAGCGACCTGGAGCCACAACCCGTCGGAGCGAGGGCCGCATCGATCGACATGGCCGCGGCGTGACAGGGCGCTGATGGACGGACCGCACCGACCTTGACCGCGCACTTCTTTCGCCATGGAGGCGCGGGCGTACGCCGGGGCCGGGGATCGAGTCGGGCCGAGGCGGCGCTTGAGCCAGGCGGCGGCATTGTTCGAGAGGCGCCGGCCGGACGACGACCCGGAGTTCATCCGATACTTCGACGAAGGCGAGCTGTCGGCCGAGATCGGGCACTGCTATCGGGATCTGCACCGTGGCAGTCGGGCGGCCGAGGCCGCATGCCTCGCACTGACCGGCTCCGCGCAGCGATTTCTTCGTCCGCATGGTCCAGGGCCAGGCGTTGCTACAAGTAGCTGACCTCGACCAGGCGTGCGACGTCGTCAGCGAGGCCCTCACGGCCGGCGTTCAGCTCAAGTCGGCGCGGTGCGTCGAGAACGTGCGCCAGTTCCGGATCGCCCTCGGCGAGCGGGCCGCGACGGCCCGCGCCGCCGTGCCCTGGCCGCGGAGTTCGCGGAGAACCGACCGTGGGTCGCCGGAGGCACCGCTGGCGGTCCGATCTTGGTCAGGCTCCCCTGCTGGCCAACGCCGTCATCATCATCCGGCGCCAGACCCTGACCGATCCGGGGAACCTCCTGTTCCGTTCGCCCACGTGCCCGGGGTCACGTCGGCTCGGCCCGACGGGGCTCCGCCTGCCGCGCATCGATGTGCCGACGTCCGGTGGGTGGGTGCGGGTGCCGACGCCGGCGGTCCGCGGACTCTTGTCGGCACTCTCCGTTGACATCTACGCTGCGGTCCTCGGGAGCCTGCAGCACCACGCTTGCGAGGAGTCCGTCATGGATATGGCCGCCCTGCCCGACCCCCGCGCAGCCCGTCACGACGCCGGCCGTGGCCCGGCGCGGCTGCCCGGAACCGTCCCCGTCCCGCTGGTAGCCGTTGTCGGAGCGGACCTCTCGGCCCGCCTGGAGGCGGGCTTCGGCGAGGACCTCACCACGGTTGCCGTCCACGTCGGGGCCGCGGCCCATACCTACTCCTTCCAAAACAACACCCCCCCCCCCCCCCCCCCCCCCCCCCCCCCCCCCCCCCCCCCCCACTCGCCGTCCGGCTTGCGGGTGATCGCCCACGAGGTGGCGCACGTGCTGCAGCAGCGGCGCGGCGTCGTCGGTCCCGGCAGCTCCGCCGGGGGGTACCGGCGCTGGGAGGCGGCCGCCGAGCGGGACGCCGTCCGCGTCGTCCGCGGCGAGCGGGCGGCCGAGGTGCCGCGCCGGCGTCCGGGTCGGACGGCGGGCGCGGAGGCGACGGTGGTCCAGCGGCACGGCTCGTGGGAGCATCGGCTGCTCGGCGACGCCCCGCCCGGCACCCTCGCAAAGCTGGCGACCGGAAGCCCCGACCGGGCGACGCTGCTGCAGTCCTGGAAGGACCTGCTGAGCATCTGGGCGCAGGACCCGGCCTCGGTCACCGCCCAACAGATCGAGGACAAGCTGCCCACCGTCCGCGTGATCACCATGCCGATCAGCGGCCTGGTGGTCACCTACGGCGAGCTCAACGCGCTGCCCGACTTCTTCGCCAACCCGACATCGATCATGGAGTTGCCGGCGGCCACACTGCTGCCGATCCTGCAGACCCTGCGCCAGGAGGGCTACAACGCGGTCGACCGGCTGCTCAGCGCGCTGTCCGTGCCGACATCCTTCCGCGGCGCCGTGGTCTCGCCGTACCTGGCCCGGATCTCCTCCCAGGTCTACGCGTGGCGGGAGACCGTGGGCGTCGAACCGCTGACCCGCGCGCTCGGCGTCCTCGGCTCCGACCACTACGAGGCGGTGCTCGCGCGCAACGCCTGCCACTTCGCGCCGTTCACCTGGCGGCGGTTCCAAGCCTTCAACACCCTCGCCCGCCAGTACGCCCAGGCCGCGCACGACGACCCGCCGAACGCCGCCCGGAACACCCAACTCGCCTGGCAGTACGCGGGCTACGCCGACCACTTCCTGCAGGACTCATTCGCCGCCGGCCACCTGGTGAACAAGACCCTGGTCATGCAGTGGTTCATCGAGTGGGTGAGCGGCACTGTCGTCCCGGTCGACAACTGGGATGCGATCAAGGCGTTCACGACCGCCGCACAACCGGGGCTGGCCGGGACGCCGCTGTACGACCTGACTCAAGTGCTGGCCTCCACCGATCCGCAGACCGTGGAGGAGTACCCCACCTACGCCCAGCGCTTGGCCGCCGCCGGCCTGACCGGGGCGAGTGACGCGACGTACCAGAACTACCTGGCATTCCTCGGCAGCATGGCCGCCCAGCTGGCGTCCGGGCTGGTCCACGACCATTTCAACCACTCCTCCGTCTACGTGGCCTCGACCGCCCAGCCGAACGCCTTCCAGCTGTGGGGAGACGACACCCTGCTCAACGGCGCAGCCGGTGCCGACGCCACCCAGAAGGCCGTGCTGCGATCGCAACAGGCGATCGAGGACCTGATCGAGAACGGCGCGACGACCTTCACCCAGCAGAGCCTGCTCGACCAGCTGCCGACCCGGGTGTCCTCGACCGCGGACGCCGCGCTGGCTCCGGTGGCGGACTGGGCCCGCGGCCTGGAGCAGCAGTGCAAGAACGACATCTTCGGCTACCTGCGCACCGCGGTCGCCTGGGGCCTGTCTCCGAGAATCAACCGGGTCTCCCAGGACACCGCCGGCCGGCCCGCGGCGAGCGAGGTCTGGCGTCAGCGGCTGTCGTCCTGGCCGGCCTGGGACAACGGCCTCGGGCGCAACGTCAGCGTCCTGGTCGCTGGTGAGTCGGTGTACGCCACCACGCCCGGCTACCTGTACCGACTCGTCAAGGCCACCGGGGCCGAGCCCGAGGGCTACCACAACCTGCACGCCGACGGTTACGACTACAGCGACGTCCGGTTGGCCGGGGACCACGGCCGCGTCTACTGCGGGATTGACGGTTACCTACCGGCCATCTCCACCGCGGCGCTGTCCTACACCACGTGGTACGCCAAGCTCGGCGGGTCAGGATCGACCTACGCCGTGAACCCGATCATGGTCGAGATCCAGGACGAGGTGGCCTCCGCCGAGGACCCGGCCGACCGCGCCTGGCCCTACGTCGGGCACAACGGGTGGGTCTACCGGGTCAACCCGAACGACGGCACGGAGCAGTCCCGGGGCCTCGGCTGGGCCAGCGCCGAGACGCTGATCGACTCCGACGGCGACCGGCTCCTGGCGGGATGCGCCGGGTCGGTGGTGCTGCTCAATCCGACGACGCTGCTGAACTACGGATCGTGGCCCAACCAGGTCCTGGTGGCGGCCGTGCCGGTCCCGGCACGAACCAACGTGCTGTGCCAGGACGGGCTGGTCTACGCCTCTGTCGGCAACGTCGTCACCGCCTTCGACCCGCAGACCGGTGCGGTGCGGTGGCGGTCCACGCTGAACACCGTCGCCACCATCGAGACCCAGCTCGCCACAGACGGCGCGGTGGTCTACTGCGCGGCCAGCGGCGGGAGCATCTACGGGTACGACGACGACACCCACGAGCAGGTCTTCCACGCCGAGATGAACACGCCGGCGACGACGCCGACCAGCCTGCTGCTGGTCAACGGGCTGCTGTACGCCGCGTCGGCGGGTGTGGTGAACGGCTACGACCCGATCAGCGGCACGGTCGTGCTCTCGCAGAACGTGTCCGGGCTGTACGACCCGGCCGGCCCCGCCGCGATCCAGTACATGCGGCTGGCCACGGACGGCGAGCTGCTCCTGGTGGGCGCCAACCTGCTCGTCGTCACGCTGGCCCTCGGCAACCCGGCCGGTCCGCAGGCCCCGGCGGCCCGACGCACGGTCCGGCGCCGCCGGTAGCCGACCGCCGACTGGACCCCGGCCGAAGACCCACCCACCCTCAAGGAGCGGTCCAAGGCCACCCTCCCCCGCGGGAGGGTGGCCGCTGTCGGCAGGCTCACGCGGTGTCGGACTGTCGCCAGGCGCGCACTCATGCCTGCAGGGCGGCCAGGTCCTCGTCGGTGTCGAACAGGCCATCCACAGCCAGTCCTCCAGTCGCATGACCGGTCGCACGCCGCGGCGTGCAGCCAGCTCATCCGCCACCGCACCGCGCCACCCTTGAAGCATCACGACCACGCGTGAAGGCCCGACGAGTGCCGGTGTGAAGCCTTCATGAAAGCCGGCAGCCCCCGCCCTCAGGCGGTCGAAGGCCACCGAACGCGGACCCGACCGCAGCGTCCCTCGCGCGGAAGCACCGGCGGCGCGGTGCGACCCCGGATTCACACCGAGCTCGACTGCCGTCAGGCCGAAACATGCTGCGTTGCAGGGCTCCCTCTGCGCCAGGAGGCGATCACCCAGATCGGCCACGCCCCGAGGCAACCTGGCCGCAGGCGGCCCGCGGCCGGACCCGATGCCTGGCTGGCCGCTGACCTCGCACCTCGCGACTAGGGCTGAAGGGGTTCGTGGAGGGGAGCCGAAGACGACGCAGCATCACGGCGTTGACGGCCACGATGGCCGAGGAGCCGGACATGGACAGCGCCGCGATCTCGGGGCGCAGCATCAGCCCGAATGCCGGCTCGAACACCCCTGCCGCGATGGGCAGGGCGATGACGTTGTAGCCGACGGCCCAGCCGAGGTTCTGGCGCATCTTGCGCAGCGGTGCCCCGCCCGATCCGCAACGCGATCGGCACGTCGAGTGGGTCCGAGCGCATGAGAACCACGTCGGCGGTCTCGATGGCCACGTCGGTGCCGGCGCCGATGGCGATGCCGAGGTCCGCGGCGGCCAGCGCCGGTGCGTCGTTGACCCCGTCGCCGACCATCGCGACCCGACGTCCCTGCTGCATCAGGGCCCGCACATGCTCGGCCTTGCCGTCGGGCAGGACGCTCGGCGATGACGGTGTCTATGCCCAGTTGGGCGGCGATGCGTCGCGCTGTCGCCTCGTTGTCACCGGTGAGCATGACCACCTCGACGCCCAGCGTCGTGCAGCGCGGTGACGGTGGCGGCGGCGGTCGCGCGCGGTGCGTCGGCCAGGGCGATCACGGCGACGGCGACCCTCTGACGGCCCACCAGGACCGCGGTGCGCCCGGCGGCGGCCAACTCGTCCCGGCCACGTGCCAGCGGCTCGGGCACGTCCATCCCGAACTCGGCCAACAGCGACGGCGACCCGACCGCGACCCGGTGCCCGTCCACCGTCGGCTGCCGCGCCGCGGCCGGGCACGTTGCGGAACCCAGTCGACCGGCAGGCGCACGGCGCCGTGATCGTCGGCGTAGCGGGCCACGGCGGCGGCCAATGGATGCTCGGACTCCCGCTCGACGGCAGCGGCCCGACGCCAGCACCTGGCGGGCGTCGCTGACCGTCGCCGACGACAAGGTCGGTGACCTGCGGCTCGCCGCGGGTCAACGTGCCGGTCTTGTCCATGACGACGGTGTCGATGCTCGCGGAGGTCTCCAGCGCGGTCGCCGTTCTTGAACAGCACGCCGCGCTGCGCGCCCATCCCGGTCCCGACCATGACCGCGGTCGGGGTGGCCAGACCGAGCGCGTCCGGGCAGGTGATGACCACCACGGTGATGGCGAACAACAACGCCTCGGTCACCGGCCGGCCCAGGGCCAGCCAGACCAGGAACGTGCCGAGCCCCCCGATCAGGGCCACCAGGACGAGCCAGAACGCGGCCCGGTCGGCCAGCCGCTGACCGGGGGCCTTGGAGTTCTGCGCCTGCTGGACCAGTGCCACGATCTGGGCCAGGGCGGTGTCCTGTCCGACCCTGGTGGCCCGAACCCGCAGCGAGCCGGTCGCGTTCACCGTCGCGCCGATGACGTCCGAGCCGGGCTCCTTGAGCACCAGGATGCTCTCCCCGGTCACGGTGGACTCGTCGACCTCGGACTGCCCGTCCTCGACCACGCCGTCCACCGGCACCTTGGTGCCGGGGCGGACCAGTACCAGGTCGCCGACCTGCACCGCCGCGGTGTCGACCTCGACCCAGTCGCCGCCGCGCTGGAGCAGGGCCTTGGCGGGGGCCAGCTCCAGCAGGGTGCGGATGGCATCGTTGGCGCCCCCGCGGGCGCGCATCTCGAACCAGTGGCCGAGCAGCACGAACGTGGTGAGCACTGCGGCGGCCTCGTAGAAGACCTCCCCGCCGCCGGTGACCGTGACAGCGAGGCTGTACAGCCAGCCGGCGCCGATCGCCACAGCGACCAACACCATCATGTCCAGTGTGTGGTGCCTCAGCGCCCGCACCGCGCCGTCGAAGAAGATCCACCCAGCCCAGAACACGACCGGCAGGCTGAGCACCAGCCCGAACACGTCGTCACGCAGCCCGAACGGCGCCGCCGTCTCGAACCCGAGGACCTCCCGGCCGATCGGGGACCACAACAGGATCGGCACCGACATGACCGCAGCGACCACGAAGCGACGACGCATGTCGGCGACCATGTCGGCCATCGACATGCCCGCGTGGCCGCCGTGGCCCATCGCCTCGTGCGGGCTCGACATCGTCGCCGCCACAGGACGGGTCCCGTGCCCGGCATGCACCGGCTCGACCGTGCCGGTTCCGTCGGGCAATATCTGCGCGGTGTGGGGCATCGCCGTGCCGCTGACGGTGGCCGGGCCGCTCATCGGACTGCAGACGTGGTCAGGCACCGAGCGGCCGGCGCAGTGGTACCCACATTCGCGCACCCACTCCGTCAACTGCGTCAGCGACGTCTCGTCCGGGTCGAAGCCGACCAATGCCGTCTGGTTGAGGGTGTTGGCGGCCACCGACAGCACGCCGGGGCGTTCCAGCAGCGCCCGCTCGACCACATCCTCGCTCGTGGCCCAATGCAGACCACCGACCTGGAGGACGACCGTCTGCGCCCTTCCCATCATCTCGACCTCCACTGCACGACAACCCCGCACTGCCTCCAACCAGATACCCTCCCCGGGTATGCCCAGGACGAGGCGGTCGAACCATGAAGACTCGCTGAAGGCCCCCGGCGCACCGACGCGCCGTTGGAAGGCGAGTAGCTGTTCGCGCCGATGCAGCCGGCCTCGTGTCATCAACGTGCCGCACGACAACCGCAGGTCCGCCACCATTCCGCGCCTCCGGCTGGCTGTGAATGCCCACCCGGCCGGCGGCCCCGTGCGTTCGTCGGTGAGGCGACCAGCCAATGCGTAGTCGCAGAGAACCCCAAAGGCGACCAAACGCCGATCCAGCACAGCTCCGTGACGCGCGGGAACGCGTGCACCGACAGATCACCGGCTCGACGGCATCACGCCAATCCCACACTCCCCCGGCGACGCCGTAGAAAGGCGCTATGCCCCTATGCAATGGCGACGGCCTATCCCACCTCGTCACCCTGGTGTTTCATCGAACCTTCATGGTTCATGGGCAGGACCACCACTGGGACGCGTCGATGCTCTAGGAAGGGACGCCAGAGCGGTGCTCCTGGAAGGGGTGCGCCGTGTCTGCGTCGCTGAGCCGTCGCCAACTCCAGGTCGCTGTACTGGGAGCGGGAGCGGGCGGCGTCCTGGCCGAATGTGCCGGGGACACCGGCGAGAAACCGACCGGCGGGCCCTGGCTGCTGCCGTGGCCGCGACCGAGCCCCCGCGGGCGACCACGGGAGGCACCGGCGGGTCCACCTTGACCGCGAACCCGCTCGAGGTCGACCTCGCAGGCCGTGTGGTGACCACGTGGGCCTTCGGCGACTCGGTTCCGGGCAAGCCGATCCGCGCGACCGCTGGCGACCGGGTGCATGGCTCCATACGTGTGGACCATCAACGGCCGCACCTACGACGACGCCCTGCCCTTGAGCGCGGCCGCCGGGCAGACCACGCGGCTGCGGGTCAGGAACCACTCGATGATGCCGCACCCGCTGCACCTGCACGGCCACACCTGCCACACAGGCACGGAGGCCGGGATGAAGACCCGCCTCGACTACAGCACCTGACCCTTGCACCGTCCACCAGGTCCGGGCGCAGTGTCCCGGCACCACCTTCCAGGGAGCCACCCACGTCATGCACGCACGACGCCGCCTCACCCTGATCGCCGGCCTGGCCGCGGTCCTCACACTCGCCGCCTGTGGTTCGTCCGGCAACTCCGCCACAGGCAGCGCAACGACTCCGAACGTGCCGGCAACCGCCACACAACCCGCGTCGGCAGCGACGGCATCGGCAGCGGCGGATGCGACCCCAGGCCGGGCCGGGGACATCTCCTTCGCCCAGCTCATGATCCCCCACCACCAGCAGGCCCTGGAGATGGCCTACCTCGCCAAGGACCAGGCGGTCAGCCCTGAGGTCAGGGACCTCGCCCAACAGATCAAGGCCGCCCAAGACCCCGAGATCCAGCAGATGGTGGCGTGGCTGACCGCCTGGGGAGCGCCCGAGCAGATGGCGGGCGCGTCCGCTTCCGAGGAGTCCATGGACCACTCCGGCATGGACATGGGCGGCATGACTTCGGCCGGCATGATGAGCAACGAAGACATGAGGAAGCTGACCGATGCCCGCGGCGCCGACTTCGACCGCATGTGGTTGCAGATGATGATCACCCACCACCAAGGCGCCGTCACCATGGCCAGGCAGGTGCTGAGCACCACCAGCGATGCCGGCGTGAAGACACTCGCGGACGCCGTCGTGGCCGGTCAGAGCGATGAGATCGCACAGATGCAGAAGCTCCTCGCGGAATGACCATGCGGCGTCCACCGACAGCTGCCGCGGCAGCGGTGGGCGTTGCGGCGGTCCTGCTGTCCGGCTGCACTGCAGCAGGACCGCAGGACCCCGCGACCTCCCCGGGATCAACGTCCGCTCCGGCGACCATGAGAACCGACAACCCGACGATCGCCGCAGGCCCCGACAGGGTCAGCGGACCAGCCTGGGCGCACGTCCACACCCTGGTCTACGACGGCGTCACACTCCTGCTCGGCACGCACGAAGGGCTCTTCGAGCACGACCCCGGGCACACGCCAAAGCAGCTCAGCGGCACCGGGTTCGACGTCATGGGGCTGGCCCACGACGGCTCCCGGTGGCTGGCCTCTGGGCACCCCGCAGCGGGCGAACCGCTGCCCCCCGACCTCGGGCTGCGCGCCTCGACCGACGGGCGCGTCTGGACCACGGTGAGTCTGCTGGGCAAGGTCGACTTCCATCGACTGACCGCCGCCGGCGCCAGCGTGCTCGGCATCTCGGCCCACGACGGTGCCCTGTTGCGCTCGATCGACCGAGGCCTCTCGTGGACCCGACTGGACAACCCCGGCGTCTTCGACCTCGCCCTCGACCCCGGCAACCCCCGCTCGGTGTTGGCCACCACGCCATCCGGGCCGATCACCTCCACCGACGGCGGAAGCACCTGGACGCCAGTCCGCGGCGCGCCGCTCCTGGCCCTCCTCGCCTGGACCTCGACGGGGGTGTACGGGGTGGCGCCGGAGGGCACGGTTCATGTCTCCAGCGACGACGGTGCCACCTGGCAACGCCGAGGCAGTGCCGGTGGACAACCCGCAGCGCAGACCGCGGACGGGGAGCGCCTGGCAGTGCTGGTCGGCGGATCGGTCGTTGAATCCGTCGACGGCGGGCTCAGCTTCCGACCGCGCCTGACCGGCATCGGCGGGCACTGACATGATCGATATGACGGGTCAACGTCGGTCCTGCGCGTCGATCCGTCGGACGTCGTCGCCGGGAGCCGTCCACGTGCAGTGGTCCCAGGACACCCTCGAGGTCTCCAGCCCCGGCGGCTTCCCCCCAGGGGTGACCCTGGACAACCTGTTGGTCGCTCCGCCTCATCCCCGCAGTCCCCTGCTGGCCGACGCGTTCAAGCGCACCGGACTCGTCGAACGCACTGGTCGCGGGATCAACCGGATGTTCGCCGAACAGCTGCGCGTCGGCCGACCAGCCCCTGACTACGGCCGCTCCACCGACCACCAGGTCGTCGCCATCCTGCCCGGCGGCCCCGCGAACCTGTCCACGACCCGCTGGGTGCTCGAACAGGAGCAGCACCAGCAATCCGCCCTCGACCTGCCCGAGCTGCAGGTGCTGTCCGAGCTCATGCGAGAACGACGCGCCAAGACCTCCGCCCTCGCACGCGTCCTGCAACGCACCGACGCCGAGACCCGCCACCTGTTGACCAGAATGGTCGAACGCGGCTGGGTCGAAGCCCGCGGCGAAGGAAGCGGACGCAGCTGGCACCTGCCCGCCACGCTCTACCGCGCCCTGGAAACCCTCGCCGGGTATGGTTTGCGGGACACGCCCTAGACGCCGGCCGGGACCTTCTTCGCGTGCTGCGATGTGGTTGTGGCGCTCGCCGGACGGAAGCCTCGCGCGATCATCCAGATCCCTAGCACCATCTCCTGCACGGCCAGAGGCAGGATCAGCAGGTTCAGCTCGGCGGAGTTCGAGCCGATCACGCCGTACATCGCGAGCACGTAGGCGGCCACGTACAGCGGGACCCCGGCAAGCCCCCACACCGCGATCCAGCGGGGGACGATGCGCGACCGGTAGAGCAGGGCGTAGAACATGACGCCACCGAGACAGAACACCAGGGCAGTCACACCATTGATGGCGTCGAAGTCGATCAGGAGGATCCCCAGGCGCGCGCCCGCCGGTGAGGCTGTGCCCGGCCCGGCCGACATGACGCCGCTCACCGGGACCAGCAGCAGCAAGGCGATCACGCTGATGATGTAGCAGGTCGCCTCCACCGCTCCACGCACGGTCAGGTAGCCGATCGCCAGGACCTCGTCCAGCCGGCGCAGTATCGGGAACAGCACCACGGGGACGAACACGAGCGCCAGTCCCATGACGAGAACGAGCAGAGCGCCCGTCGCAACCCGATGGGCGTGTTCGGCGGCGTAGGCCAACGGGTCGTCCGCATCCCGGACCGGAGCCAGTACCAAGACCTTACTCAGAACGCCGGACACGGTCCCGATGATGTAGAGGACCCCAGCTGTGACAGCGGCCGTCTTGTGCTCTCTCATGTCGTCCTCCCCGGTCGGCCGGGCCCAGGCGACACACATCCCGCGGCAGCATCGCCCTCAAACGCCCTGATCTGACGCCGCCCCACACAACCCGTCCTACGGCTATCGCGGCACAAGCGAAAGGGGCAGAACGTCCCTCCTGCGCGATCCGCCCCGCCACGATTACCGGCCGCCGAGGCCCACCTGTCGCCGCAAGGGGCCAGGTGGCCGAAGAACGGACGCTTTCCCGCCAGCGTCCTGCAGGTCGTCCTGGCCGTGGCGGCGACGCTGATCACCTACTTGGCCGCAGATGCCGCATGCCGGGGGTGTCAGCGCTGACGGCGTGCGCGCCTCTGCTCCGCCCGACGGTTACACCTGCCGCGGCACGCGTCCCATCACGGTGAACAGCCGGCACATCACCTTGTGCGCCCCGTCGGCGGCCGGGTCGTACATGAGCGGGCAGCCACCGTCGATGACCGTCGCCCCGTGCTCGCGGCCGTAGCGTGTCGCCTCCTGCGAGACGCTGCCCTTGTCGACCGACCGGTGCATCCAGATCTGCCGAACACCGAGGTCGCACGCCTCACGCACGGTCGCGTCGGTGTGCCGGGGAGCGGTCGCGACCACCACCGCCTCGATCCCGCCAGGGATCGACGCGAGGTCCGGGTACGCCGCATCGCCCTCGACGGACTCAGCGTTCGGGTTCACGGCGAAAACCTCATACCCCCGCTCCCGCAGCCGCCGGTACACAGCGTTCCCGCCGTGACTCCCAGGCGTCCGCGAGACACCGGTCACCGCGATCCGCCGACACGCCAGGAACTGACCAGCTGCATCCTTGGTCTTCATCGGGTCCTCCGAACTTCGACGCCGCCAGCCAGGCTCTCACCCCGACCCTCCCAGCGGATCGGGCGAAAGGCCCTGAAGCGGGCCACCGCGGGCCGCCCCAAAAGGCCGGACTGAGTCCGCAACACCCTCCGCCGAGCCATCCCCAGATACGCCACCGGGTATCACGGGATGAGCTTGATCAGACCACGCATAGACCACTGGTACGGCAACCGACCAGAACACCCTAGGGCCATGTAGTCCGGCTCCACCGAATCGAGGACGTAGTCGGGAGCTGAAAAGCCGGACATGGCCTTCGGGATCGGCCGCCGAGATCTCCGTCGCTGCCGGAGGGCGGCGTCATCGCTGGGATTGACGGGACTCCTTGCAGGCGTGGGCTTCTCGCTACCTGCACCCGGCCATCACATGTCGCCCTCGGCCGGCCAAGGGCGACCTGGCCGGCAATCCCCAGGCCTTTCCATCACGGCGCCGGTGATCGCGGGGTACACGTTGTCGCTGGCCGCGCCCGTTCCTCCGATCGACCAGCGGTGCAGCCTGTGCCTGCGGCCGAGATCATCCGCCCTGCGGGACTGCGGCCTACCCTGCCGCAAACGGCAACTCTGGCCAGGGACCCCCTCCTCCTGCGCACCCACGGCGACGTCCGCGGCCGGGACGGCTGCCGGGTCCCGATGCCGTGGCAGGGCGAGGCCCCCCTGTACGGGTTCAGCCCCGCCGACGTCGGACGGTCTGCTGCCGAACGATGCGGCGGCCTGGCTCGAGCCGACTCCCTAGGGGTTGTCGTCCTAGGGCACGGTGAGGACGAGCTTGCCGCGCACGTGGCCCTCCTGACTGAGCGCGTGCGCCTGCGATCCCTCCGCGAGCGGGAACGTTCGCTCCACCTCGATCACGAACGCGCCCTCGGTGAACCGCCGCGCCGCGTCGGCCAGCGCGTATCCGGCGCGCCCGGTCGATGTGTCGGCCACGTGCACACCGAGGGAATAGCCCGAGAAGTCGGCCACGGTGACCACCCGGTCCGGGGCGCCGGCGATCTCGATCAGGCTCCGGACGGATCCCTGGCCCACCACGTCCACAGCGCCGGCCATGCCACCCGGGGCCAACTCGGCCACCCGCTCGGCGAGCCCCGGCCCGTATGCGGTGGGAAGGGCACCGAGCGAGCGCAGGTAGTCGTGCCGGGCCGGGCTGGCCGTGCCGATCACCGTCAACCCGCGCTCGCGGGCGACCTGGACCATGGCCGAGCCGACGCCGCCGGCCGCACCGTCGACGAGCAGGGTGTCGCCGGGCTTCAGCGCGAGCCGGTCCAGCGTGCGCGCAGCGGTCTCGACCGCAAGGCCGAGCGCCGCGGCCTGGACGAACGACATGGACGCCGGCTTGGGCGTGGCGATGTCCAGGACGGCGTACTCGGCACTGGTCGCCGAGCCCAGGCCGAAGACCTCGTCGCCCACGGCGATCCCGTCGACCCCCTCGCCGACCTCGTCGACCACACCGGCCGCGTCGGTGCCCGGGATGACCGGGAACGTCACCGGCATGACCTCTGCCATGTACCCGGCGCGGAGCTTCCAGTCGAAGGGGTTGACACTCGCGGCACGCACCGCGATCCGGACCTCGCCGGGGCCGGCATGCGGCTCCTCGGCCTCCTCGACCCGCATCACTTCGGGATCGCCGAACTCGTGGTAACGCAGAGCCAGCATGGGTGGGCCCTTCTCGAGGTGGTGGACCAGTGCGGCGGACGCATCGCGGCGGCGAGCATCCAGCGCGCAGCACACAGTAGCCCCGGAGGACACCTGCGGTGGTCGACACCCACGTGTCGCCCGCGCGGGGCGCTACCGGCTTGCGGTCACTTCCGAACGCGCTGCGGCTCAGGCGCGTCGGTGGATCGTGATGCTGCCGGCGCTGGTGCGTGCCGTGATCCGATGCGTGGAGCCGGGGTCGGTGCGGACCTGCACGTCCGTCCCACGGAGGTGGTGGCCTCGACCCGGTAGACGTCGTCCGGCACGGTCAGGTCGACCGACCCGGCGCTGGTGGTCGCGACTAGCTGCTGGACGACGCCGGTGAGCCTGAGCGTGATGCTGCCGGCCGAGGTGGTGGCCTGGACGTCGGCGCTGGCCAGGTCCCCGTCGATGGACCCGGCGGAGGTCTGGAGCCGGGCCGTACCGGTCAGGCCGTGCACGGTGACGGCTCCGGCGGAGGTGCGGGCGTCGACGCCTCCGGTGATGCCCGTGATCGTGACTGTCCCGGCGGCAGTGTCGATGACGACGTCGGTTCCCGCGGGGACGACCGCGACGGCCTCGGTCTGGCAGCGCGGCGACAGCGCCGGGCAGCGTCCGGTGACGGTCAGGTCTCCGGACGAGATCACCTCGGTCGTCACCGTGGGCCGGACGAGCCAGGTCCACCGCCGGGTCGTCGTGACCCCCGCCTGCGCGGCGCCGTCCGAGGCAGCACTGACCGTGACCGAACCGTCGACATGAACGACCAGCCGACGGATCGCGGTTGCGGGGAACTCCCGGGTGCTCGAGTCGCTCTGCCGGGGAAGCAGCAGCCCAAGTGCGGAGGCAGCGGCCACGAGGAGCAGCACCACCAGGAGGACGCAGGAGCCGACCCGCGCCCCGGGGCCGGCCCGAGCCGCTGGGCATCACCGGCGTCACCGAACTCGTCGTCGCGGGGACTTCGGGGGAAGTGTTGGACATCGTGCCTCCTGGCTTGCACACCGCGTGCTGTGGAATCAGGCGACCTTGGGAGTCCGCTCGGCGATCGCCACCGCCGCCACGGCTCCAGGAATGGCGAGGATCACCAGACCCACGAACCTTGCTGTCGTCGGCCACTCGAGGTAGCGCTGCCCCAAGGCCCAGAACACGGACAGCTTGGTGATCAGTCCGGCCATGCGAAGAGCGGCGCGAGGTAGGCGATGAGGTAGGAGGCGCCGACTACGACGGCGAGGACGGTGACGGCGGCGTCGCGCCTGAGCCAGGCCACGAGGATCGCGCCGATCGCGGCGAGGGCGGCGCCGAACAGCAGGCAGACGACGGTGAGCCTGCCCACGCCTGCGACGTCCAGGCTCTCACCGATCGCGGTGGCGACGGCGGCGAGCGCACCCAGCGCCGCAGCGACGAGCACGCCGGTGACCAGGGCCACCAGCCGCCCCCCGACGAGACGGCTCCACGAGACGGGCCCGGCGAGGAGCATCTCCACCCCCCTGGGCGAGGTCTGCCACCCATCCGGACGCCTGCACGATGACGTACGCGGCGACCACCGGCGAAACCAGCGCCCCTGCGAAGGACCAGTACAGGGTCTCCACGCTGACCCCCGGCGCGGCCCCGGCCATCGCGCCGATGAAGTCGAACGCCGACCACACGTCCATCACCGCCGGCTCGAGCGAGGCCATCAGGGCAGTCAGGGAGGTCGCGCCCAGGGCCCACGTCAGAAGCCGATCCGGCCACGTGGGTGGACTCGCCGCCCAGCGGTCTTCTTCATGCCCGAACGAGCCCTGACCTGCAGGTTCAGCGCGAAGTCGCAGGTGGCGGAGGGCGAGGGATTCGAATCCCCGGGGCAGGATCGGGTACCGCCCAGCGGTTTTCAAGGCACCCACCCGAACGTGATTGACCTGCAGTGAGGCGGACTCCAGCGGCGGCGACGCGGGATCCGGCTCGAGCGACACCGCCGACGGGCTCCCCAGTACCCGCTTTGGTGGGCGGCGCCGCTTCCGGCGATGTCGTGGGCGTCGGCGACCCGGTCGACCGATTCGCCTCACCCACTGCGCGGGGGACACTCCTCGCTCGTCGACGCCTTCACCAGAGGTGTTCTATGCGCGCTATGCGCACATCTATGCGCGAGTTCCTGTAGCATGATGTCGTTCGCATAGAGTAGGGGGTTGAGGCGGTGACTGAAGAGGATCTCGCCGAGCGCGTCCGGGTGTGGGTGCTCGGAGGAGAACGCTATGACGTGGAGTTCAAGGGCGAGCACCGCGAGCGGCTCAACGACCGGGACCTGGTCGAGGCCGTGGTCTGCCTGGCCAATGGCGATGGTGGCGTGCTCCTGGTAGGGGTGGAGGACGACGGCACGGTCACCGGCGCCCGCCCCCGGCACGAAGCCGGCCGCACCGACCCGTTGCGCGTCCAGGCGCTGATCGCCAACCAGACCCAGCCCCCGCTGTCGACCACGGTCGAGGTGGTGACGACGGACAGCGGCCACGTCCTCGTCGTCCAGGTTCCGAAGAGCCCGCGGGTTGTCGGAACCACCAGGGGAACGTACGTCCGGCGGGCGATCGCCAGTGACGGCGGGCCGACCTGTGTGCCCTACCACGCCCACGAGATGCTCGCTCATGAGGTCGACCGGGGGGCGGTCGACTGGGCCGGCCTGTCGGTCAGCGGGGCAACGTGGGATGACCTGGACCCGCTGGAGTTCGAGCGGTTGCGCCGACTGGTCACCACCACCGGCGAGCGGGCCGACCGGGTCCTGGCTGCCCTGTCTGACACCGAGATCGTCAGCGCCCTGGGCATGCTCGGTGCCGACCGCCAGGTCACCACCGGGGCGTTGCTGCTGTTCGGTCGACCCGAAGCACTGCAGCGCTTCGTCCCGACCCACGAGGCTGCCTTCCAGGTCCTTCGCGGGCTGGAGGTGGAGGTCAACGACTTCCTTCGCTACCCGCTGCTGCGACTGGCCGAGGAGTTCTACTCACGGTTCATCGCCCGCAACCGCGAAGAGGAACTCCAATTCGGGTTGCTGCGCGTCCCCGTCGCCGCCTACTCCCCTGTCGCGTTCCGCGAGGTGATCGCAAACGCACTGATCCACCGCGACTACACCCGCCGCGGCGCCGTCCACGTGCAGTGCTCCCAGGACACCCTCGAGGTCTCCAGCCCCGGCGGCTTCCCCCCAGGGGTGACCCTGGACAACCTGTTGGTCGCTCCGCCTCATCCCCGCAGTCCCCTGCTGGCCGACGCGTTCAAACGCACCGGACTCGTCGAACGCACTGGTCGCGGGATCAACCGGATGTTCGCCGAACAGCTGCGCGTCGGCCGACCAGCCCCTGACTACGGCCGCTCCACCGACCACCAGGTCGTCGCCATCCTGCCCGGCGGCCCCGCGAACCTGTCCACGACCCGCTGGGTGCTCGAACAGGAGCAGCACCAGCAATCCGCCCTCGACCTGCCCGAGCTCCAGGTGCTGTCCGAGCTCATGCGAGAACGACGCGCCAAGACCTCCGCCCTCGCACGCGTCCTGCAACGCACCGACGCCGAGACCCGCCACCTGTTGACCAGAATGGTCGAACGCGGCTGGGTCGAAGCCCGCGGCGAAGGAAGCGGACGCAGCTGGCACCTGCCCGCCACGCTCTACCGCGCCCTGGAAACCCCAGCCGGATACGTCCGCGTCCGCGGCTTCGAACCCCTGCAACAGGAACACATGATCCTGCAGTACATCGACGCCCACGGCCAGATCACCCGCGCCGAAACCGCCGACCTGTGCACCATCACCCCCAACCAAGCAAGCCACCTCCTGCGCCGCCTGACCCAACGAGGCATCCTCCAACGCCACGGCGAACGACGCTGGAGCACCTACACCCGCGCATGACCGACACACACCAGACACCGGTCCCTACCCACACTCACGGAGCCGGAGCCGCATCACCATGACGCATCGGCTCCTGGCAGGATCTCGATCCAGGATGACCTGATCCGGCGCGCTTCTCGGTGCCGCTCAGTGGCACTGAACTCGAGGCGCGCCTGAGCGCGCTCACCCGATTTCGCCCCGAGGACCCTGACGACCCGCCTGAGGTACTGGCGCTCTGCCGCGATCACCGACGGCGCGCACCCGCGCCTCAGCCCGGCAGGTCATGGCCGACCGACCATCACCAGACCACGCATAGACCACTGGCATGTACGGACAACCCACCGGCTGGACACGACTGGACAGTCCAAGATCGCACCATCGACCACCCATGTCGACAGCCCAATGCCAGCGTGAACTGCAGGTTTGCCACATCGGACCAGCCAGCGGAGGGCGAGGGATTCGAACCCCCGGGGCAGGATTGGGTACCGCCCAACGGTTTTCAAGACGCCCACCCAGACATCGGTTGACGTGCGGTGATGCCGGTCCTTGCCGAGCACGGACCACGGACCACGGACCACGGACGTCAGCCGGCGACGGTCGTTGACGGATGGACGGCTGTGCCGCCCCTGGTGAGTGGAGGGGCGGTGTCGCCCTCGGGCTGTGGTCGAGTCAGGCCCAGAGGGTGGCGATAGGCAGGGCGCAGATCCTCGTGTCGAGTTCGAAGGGTTGCCTGCCGGTGTGGAAGACGATTCCGCGGACGAAGGATTCGCCGAGTTCCTCGCGCAGCCAGGTGAGGTGTTGGGCGTCCTTGATGGTCGGCGCCGAGCTGGCCTTGACCTCTGCGGCGATGAGGCGCCCGGCACCGAGGTCGATGATGATGTCGACCTCGTGTCGTCCGGCCTCGGTGCGTAGGTGGTGCAGGCGGGCCCGGGGTTGGAGCAGTTCGATCTCGGGCCGGAGCTGGGCCACGACGAAGGTGTCCAGGATCCTACCCAGCAGGTCGGGATCGGACAGGACACTCGCCTCGTCGATGCGCGCTGCAGCCATCGCCACGGCGGAGTCGACGAGGTACCGCTTGGAACGCTTGACCAATCGGGACAGCCGGTTCGAGGTCCAGGTCGGCACCAGATTGAGCAGGAACAGGGCCGACAACAGCCGGTCGTAGGCATCCGCGGTGCGTTTGTCGATCCCCGCCGCCTCGTACAGCGTCGTGTCGGTGGGCAGGCCCGCGGTCGACAGCGCCAGCGCCTCCAGGTAACCGCGCAGACGGACCGGGTCGCGTGACCGCCCGGCGGTGAGGACGTCGCGGGTGACCACGTGCTCGAGGTAGGAGTCGAGCCAGGCCCGCCGCGGGGTGGGCGGCAACCGCAGCGCCGGCTCGGGGAACCCGCTGACGCCGGCCAGGGCCACGTAGCCGTTCAGGTCCGGGGCCTCCGGCGGCATCCGGACCGCACCCAGGTCCCCGCGTTGGGCCGCCGACAGCACTCCGGGCGCCCCGGTCGCGGCCGAGACCTCGCGGCGGGTCAGACCATGCAGCACCACACGGACCACTCGCCCGGTGCCCGGCCACATCGTGGACGTCAGATCCGCCTCGACGCTGCCCACACGGTTATGAGTGCACTTTTCACGCACGTACTGGTGCGGTTTCTACGCAGTGTCCGCCTCGCCCTCACCGTGGGAGGCACCAACTGGCATCGAGCGGCCTTGAGGACGCTGGCACCGAGCAGGTCGGGCACCGGTACAGCCGTGGGCGCCTCGCTCTGGCGCAGACGGACCTCGACCAGCCGACGTACCTCCTGTTGGATCACGCCGAGCGTGTCCTCAGCCTCTGCCGACGGCACGTAATCCGAGTCCGCCACAGCTCCTCCTCCAGCCTCGCGAGTCCGACGGCTCTGCCTTCTCATCAACGTTTCGCCGAGCTCGACAAGCGCGGAGGAACCTGACGCTGATAGTCGATGGCTGCGGCCACGACCGACCGGATGGCGCAGAACCGGTCGTGATGCTCGATTGGTTCGTGCTCGTCCCAGGCGTCGGCTGATGCATCGCCGACGAGGGCGGCGGCATCGCTGGGCTTGTGCCCGAGGCAGTGACCTATCGCCGACGAACGCGGCCAGGCTGCCGAGCAGAGTCGACAAAGTATCGCGGCCGGGGATGCGGAGAGAGGGCCTTTGCCTGGGGTATTCACATCGATCGGCGTGATCATGGTTCTGGTGCCTGCCGGGACGTGGAAAGGGCCTCCTGACCCGGAACGATGCCTGTTGTCCAGGCACGCATCGGGGTCCCGGAAGGAGCGCCTGAGCAGCGCACGACCCACCAACCGTGCTCGGGTTCCTCTCCGTCGCTCGCGCTCGGTCAGGTGCACGAGCCTCGGCGCCAATGAGCCAATGAACATCTCACGGGTGCCGACGAAGCCTGTGCTGGCCTCGAATCAGCCTCGGGCGTAGATAGCGTTGCCGACGATGACCAGAGCGACCAGGGCCAGGCACCCCAGGAAGCAGAACCGAGCGACCGGGTTGGTGCTTCCCCTGCTGTGAGCTCGTCGCCAACCGACCCCGCTGAAGACGATCGCAACCAGAGCGCTCGCCATGCCTAACGGCGGGACCATCGCGCCGAACAGAGCCAGCACGGACGCAACGACCCCGGCCCTGGTCGGAAAGTCAAGCCGACTCCAGTCCATGTCGCCACGCTACGCCTACCAGGTGATCAGCGGCGCGTCCCTACCGCGGGGAGCTACTCCTTCTCGCCCCTATCTGCGACGTGTGCTCGACGACGAGCTCGACGCGCTCCTGCCCGAGTTGTCGGCCATCGCGATCGACGGCCCCAAGGGTGTCGGGAAGACCGCCACGGCTATGAACCACGCCCGGACCGTCCACCGGCTCGACAATCCCGAAACCCTGCAGTTGATCGGTGCGGACCCCGCGCAACTCACCACCGGCCAGGTGCCGATCCTGATCGACGAGCACCAGCGGTGGCAGCCGTCATGGGACCTCGCGCGCCGGGCCGTCGACGAGGATCCCGCACCCGCGGGCGGTTCCTGCTCACCGGATCGGCGACGCCGCGGCATCTGTCGACCCACTCCGGGGCCGGGCGGATCGTGAGCCTGCGAATGCGGCCGATGACCCTTCCCGAGCGGGGCCCGGTCACACCAGCGGTCTCCTTGTCCGCCCTGCTCAACGCACGGGCCGGCCGCATCGCCGGGGACACCAGCTTCGCCCGGGCCGACTATGCCCACGCGATCGTCCGCGGAGGGCTGCCGGGGACCCAGCAGATGTCCGACCGCGCCGCACGCCTGTCACTGGCCGGATACGTCCAGCTGATCGTCGACCGCGACGTGCCCGAAGCCGGCCTCGGTGTGCGCACCCCCACCCAGATGCGCGCCTGGCTCCGCGCACTCGCGGCAGCCACCGCGACAACCGCCTCATGGGAGAGCGTGCGTGACGCCGCGACCCCCGGCCAGGGGGACAAACCTGCCCGGTCGACGACCAGGCCATGGACCGATGCCCTGGAACGCACCTGGATCTCCGACCCCCTGGCACCCTGGCTGCCCGGCCTCAACCACCTGGGCCGGTTGGCCTCCACCGCCAAGCACCACCTCGCCGACCCCGCGCTCGCATGCGCCCTGCTCAGGCTCGGCGAGGACGACCTCCTCGCCGGCAGACACCCCGAACCCACCCTGCCCCGCGACGGGGTCTTCCTCGGCGCCCTGTTCGAATCCCCGGTCGCGCTGACCGTCCGCGTGTTCGCCCAACCGGCCGAGGCCAGCGTCGGCCACCTCCGCAGACGCAACGGCGACCACGAGATCGACTTCATCCTCAACGGCCCCGGCCGACGACGGATCGCCATCGAAGCAAAACGCTCCGCCCTCGTAGACGACCACGACGTACGCCACCTGCTCTGGCTCAAGAACGAACTCGTCGACGACCTCACCGACATGCTCGTCGTGAACACCGGCCGACACGCCTACCGCCGCGCCGACGGAGTCGCCGTCATCCCCCTCGCGCTCCTCGGCCCCTAACTGTCTACCGACATGTCTCCCCGAGCACGACGGGGCCACTACGGGTTGCCATTGCCCATATCTGAGTGGTCGCGCCCGTCTCGACCACCGCCCGCAAGCGTGCCTACCTTGCGCGACGAGGCTGTGACCAGCGGTTTCGCAAAGCACCCACCCATGCGTCGGGTGACCTAGAGTGATGTCAGTCTTTAGCGATCACAGGCCACGGCTGGACCACGGTTAGCTGTCGCCAGCAGACGGCAGTCGTTGGCGGCTGGACGTCGGCGCCCGGGACTACGACTGCGCCGCAGACCTGCTTGAGACTTGTCCACTTGGCAGTCGGACTTCGTCCTCCCCGCGCCGCACGGTTCTGACCGCCAGGGACATTTCCTCTACTCCCCCGTCTGCTGGCCATGCGCAACGCGTACGCCATCGCCTACCGTCGCCGTTCGGGCCGGTTGCCGGTCCGGGGTCATTCCTCAGCATCGAGATCTCGGTCGTCGCTGTCGGGTGGCTGCAGATCGATGTCGACATCGACGAGCTCGACGGCGCCGTCCGCAGCGAGCTGACCGACGATCATGTACGCGAACACCAAGCGGCCGGGGTTGATCAGTACCCGGTAGCCGGGGCGGCCGGGGATCAGCTGCGGGAGATCGTCGAAGCCAGCAGCGAACTCCTCCACTGCACGCAGCAGCTCCAAGGCCTCGAAGTCAGCCCGCGAAGGCACCGTGCCCTCGCGACCGGCGGGCAAGAGCTGATCGAGGCGATGGAAGAACTGCGCGGTGGCACGGACTCGGCGACGAGGACCGGTCACGACGCGTTGGGCAGATCCCGGCCAGCGATGCGGTCCTCGACCCGGGCCCGCACCCTGTCCAGAAGCGGCTGCAACTGCGGCGGGACATCGGCCAGATCACGCACGATGCTCGCGGTGAACAACGCGTCCTGCTCCTCAACGGGCAGCGCCTCAAGCTCCTCAGCAGTCCAGATCCTGCCGTTCACCAGTCGCCACCCGCCCTCATCGTCGCTGCCGCCACTCCCCGCCATGGTATTCCGTCGCTGCACATGGCGCACCCAGCACGGCTCAAGGAGGCGCGCACAAGGCGAGCTACTCGATCAACAGCCCGTCGGCACCACCTCGGTAGAGCTCTCCCCGGGCGTCCTTGCCCCGCCGCTATGTGCAGGCCGCCGAGGCGGCGGGGCTGGCCCGGGACGGCGGGCTCGAGGCGCTGGCCGATGACCTGATCGGCGCGGTGATCGATCAGGTCCGCCCGGTCCGCCCGAACGGGCACGGCGCCGCCTGGGAGACCTTGCTGAGTCGCCGGCAGGATGTCACTGGCTGGGTCGGGCAGGGCTTGTCGATCGTGACGATCGGTGAGTTGTTGACCCGGTCCGGGAACGCGGATAGTACGACAGCGACACTTGGTTGTTGATCAAGCTGTGAACTGCTGGGACGTGGGTGTGTCGGTGCGTGACACGGGTGCAGCCACCACCAAATGATCAAGGTTTGTGAAGACACGTGATCTGCTGGCGATGGCTGCGGCCACCAGCGTAGACCTCAGCGGGTGGCAGGCCGAACTGGACGCGTTCATGGCCCGGATCGGTCCGCGGTTCGCCCGGTCCGAACCCCGCACGCGGGCCGGCGCGTTCGTCCAGGGCCTACTCGCCGGGCTGCCACGAGCCAACGGATGGACGATCGCCGAGCACGCCGGCGAAACTCAGCCGCGCGGGATGCAGAGCCATCGACACCCGCTCCAGGTCCGACCCGGACGCCACCGCGGCCGCCGCGACGAACACCAGCCCCACCGCAAGGTCCAGAGGCGCAGCCCAGGGTCCAACACCTGACACCCTCCGGTCGGCCGCCGCAGCCAGGACCGTCAGCACCCCGATCATCACGATCAACACGCTCATGACCAGGTGTCGTCGAGACGAACCCCTGCCGGCGTTACGCACCCTGAAATCGTGCCAGTTCCAGCCGGTTCGAGTGATCCCTTCTCGACACGTCGGCGCCGTCATGGCCTGGCGTGTCTGGGGCACGGAAGTGACCCGCTGGTGGCGTCCTTCGGCCCGGCTAGGCCCCAACCGAGCGTCCCGCAAGGACGCTGACGAACTGCTGGCAGCGAACCGCCTGGCTACGGACGGGCTCGCCTTGGGAGACGGCGACGTCAGCTCAGCCCACCAATGAGACGTGGCGGCCCGCCGCCGAACCGGTGCCCCATTGTCAGATACCCCCCCTGGGTATCACAGCCTAGTTTGATCATTCCACGAATCGACTACCGGCGAGGCCCCTGACCAGAGCGCGGTGATCAAATGGGGCACCATCCCCATTCGATGCCATTTCGAGCACATGAGGCCCTGACCAGCACCAACGCATAGCAATCACGAATGAGACGCCGGCGGCGCGGCGTCCGCAAGATCCCGGGCTGCCGACCCAGGAGCGGAGTCGAGGTGACCGACCCGGGCTCATCGCTGATGCCCCCTTGGGTAGACGCGGGACAACCATGATCAGACCAGGAAGAGATCACGGAACGTCGTAGACCACCTCGGTGGCGTCTTCGAGCGACCGACACCGTTGCCGTCGACGCCAGCAAGATCAGGTTCGCCAACCATCTGCGTCGCGTCCGCAAGCAGGAGCGTGGACGGGTGATCCCCCAACGCCAACGCCGAACCCTGAATGACCGCTTCTCGACGATCACAGACCGGTGCCACGACAGATGGCCGTCGGCCAAGACCGGCGGATCTGGCGCACAATGGCGTCATGGCCGTGACCGTGGTGCTGGCCGAGGGGTTCGCCGGCGAGGGCGTGGAAGTCGTTGCCGGCGGGCGGACTTATCCGTTCGGTGCCGCTCGCACATCGCCGCTCACCGGGATGGCTGGCGAGGTGGTCGTGGACGCGGTCCTGGTTGGCCAGGTCGCCGCGACTGGCCCCGGCCAGATCCAGGTGAGTGCCCGGTTGACCCCGGCCCCAGCCGCCGGACCCGCCGACCCCGACCCGCGGCTTGGTTCAGGCCAGTCAGCCGATCCGGGCCGACCGCTAGATCCTGAAGCGCCCGAAAGGGATCCGGCCTGGTCCAGCTACAGATTGGGTCAGGGTGACGTCTTGGTCCTCGATCTCGTCAGCGGGCAGCTGACTGGGCGGGTGATCCCCGGACCGGTGGGGTTCGGCTGACCAGCGCCGTCCGTCCGTCAGCGCCGCTGGACGGAAACGCTACGTGTCCACCGAGGCCGCCTCCGCTTTGACGTCGGCGACCACGTTCGGGTTGGCGCCACGCCTTCCCAGGGCGGTGGCCAGGGAGCTGAGCTCCTTGCGGGCCTGGGCCGGCCGGCCGGCCGCGACATGCAGGTCGGCGCGCTGCTCGACCAGGGATCGGTAGGCCAGGTTCGTGGTCTTGTCGCCGGCTGACCGGTGGGCCTGCAGCGCAGGCTCCGTCAGCGCGAGCGCCGCCTCCGGGTCGGCCTGGTGGAAGCGGACCACCTCGTCGCCCTGGCGCCGGTAGAAGTCGTCACCGATCCCGGCGGCGAGTACCTGGGCGGCGGACATCCCCACGTCGGTGGCGGCGAACCGATCGGCGGCCTCGCGCAGGGTGTCCAGACCGCTGTCCAGGTGCGGCGACATCGAGCCGCCCAGGGCGACGGTGAGTCCCACCGCGTTGGTGAACCAGTCGGCCGCCAGGCGGTCCTCCTCGCGGGTAGCGGGCACGCCCACCCGGAGGCTGGCCACATCACTGACCGAGGTTACCCGGCCGTCGTCGTAGACCGCCTTGATCCGGTAGGTGCCCGGCTGGTCGAAGACGAACCCGGACGAGCCGAAGGTGAGCGGCACCTGCTCGGAGTAGCGGTCGGGGCCCTCCCCCGCCGCGTCGAGGGGGGCGGGAGCCAGGATCAGCTCCCGCGGGTCGCTGAGCAGGCACATCACCGAGGCGTAGTCGACCCAGGTGCCATCGGGGCGGGAGACCACGATCGTGGTCGTGCCGAACCGGGGGTCGAGCCGGGGGTCGATCGGAATCGGCACCGGAGTGGTGTTGCGCAGTCGCAGTTCCACCGACACCGGTTCCATCAGTAGTGCGTACGGCTTGCACCGGACCTGCAGTTCCACCGGCTGACCCGGGCCGGCCTCGAGGGCGGCGGTCGGAGGGGCCTCCAAATGGCCGCCTGTCCCCCAGTCGTCGCCGCCCATGATCACCGTCTTGCGGTCGCCGTGGCGCATGTGGATCAGTTCTTCGTCGTCGAACCGCATGTAGAACCGGTTCCAGAAGGTGTCGGCGCCGTTGATCGCGTCGTACTTCCAGTCGTAGTTCATCCAGGACAGCGAGCTCGGGCGTCCCTTGTTCCAGGAGTGCAGCAGGTTCCAGGCGTGGCCGGCCTCGTGCACCCAGACGTAGAGGTACTTGCGCATCGCCTCGTGCTCGGCCTGGGTGGAGGGACTGCTGACCAGGTTGGTGAACCACGAGTGGTTGCGGGCGACCGCGAATCCCTGCCGGTCCGGGCGCTCCCCGGCGCCGCCGTTGGCGGCCGGCGCATCGAACATGATGCCGCCGAGCGAGGAGCTGTCGAAGGCGCCGACCTGCAGGCCCCAGAGCCTCCAGTTCGGCCACGCCGAGGTGTAGCGGCTGAAAGCGGTCTCCATGGCGTCGTGCAGTTCGGCCACGTTCCACGTGGCGAACCCGGGGGCAGAATCGTCGACCGTGCTGGAACCTGCGCTGTAGCTGAGCTGAACGCCGGCCTCGCGATAGACCGAGTCGATGGTCAGGGTCCGGCTGGAGATGTCGGCCGGGTGGTTGCTGTGCTGCAGGGTTCCGTAGCTGGGCGTCAGCGGAGCCGCATCGGCGCTGTCGCAGTAGTCCATCTCGAGTTCGAGGGTGCGGAAGGAATCACTCACGAACGTCATCCCGGAGTACGTGCCGGTGACGCCACCGCTGAAGGTCACGGTGGCGGTGGTCGGCGCCCCCAGCCCCCAGGTGACCACGATCCGCACCGTGGTCGGGGGGCGACTCCCGCTGAAGTAGCGCACGTCCCCGGTGATGGTGGCACTGCACCGTGCCCAGGCCACTGCCGGGTTGTCCACGATCCAGGAGTGGCTGTACAGCTCCGGGCCGAAACCGGGCGGGAAGGGCCGGAAGTTCCGGACGAACTGATCGCCGGAGACCTTGTTCATCACCGGCGAGTCGGGCGAGTCGCGGGTGTCGATGTCGAGCCTCAGTTCGAGCCGCTCAGTCCGCAGAACGGTTGTCTGGTCGGCACTTCCGGAGTAACGGCCGCTGATCCCCCTGCGGCGCAGGCAGCGCCAATTGGGCGGCGGCCACGGCGTCGGTCCGTCCGGACGAGGGAACGGGCCGAACGCCGCCGCCCCGCTGTCCTCGGTCACCATGCCGCCCTCATGAGCGGATCCGCCATCACAGCCACAGTCAGTCATCGGGGTTCCTCGGGTCAGGGGCGCGAGGTTGCGCACGATTGATAGGAGCGACACGAGTCGGTCGTGATACCTCCCTGCTGGCCACGCTCCAGTAGTTGGGATGTCGCCTGCCACGGTGAATGGAACCCGCCCTCGAGCACTCCGGACTGACGCATGGTTGGACTGGATCACGACAAGGGCTGACTGCCTCCACCCACCCGACCTGGTTCTGGCCTCGCCCCGGCTCTCAGCTTGATCTTTAACCTGTGGTGGTTGTCGTCTGGTGGTGTTGCTCGAGGCTGACGGCTCGTTTGGTGGTCTTGCCGACGTCGTAGCGCGGGGCGGGGAGCCGGTTTCGGGTGCCGGGTGGCCTGCCCGGGCCGGGGCGGGTGGGTTTCGGTGCGCCGGCCGGGTGGGCGATCTTGGCTCGGAGGTGGCGAAACCCTCGCCGGACCCGGGTGGGAGTCAGTCGTTCGGGTGGGGTCGGGCGTTCCCAGGGCCGGCGCAGATCGCCGGTGAGGCCGCGGGCGAGCCGCAGCTGGGTGTGGACCATGATGATCAGCCAGGTCCAGCGGTCGGCGGCGGCCGGGTCACGCAGGTGCGGGGCGGTCCAGCCCAGTTGCTGCTTGAAGAACCGGAAGGTGTGCTCCAGGTCGAACCGACGCAGGAACGCCTGCCACGCCTGGTCGACCTGCTCGGCGGTGGCCGTGGGGCGGGAGGTCCACAGCCACAACGGTCTCGGGGCGCGGTCACCGGGCAGGTGATCGACCTGCAGCCGGATCAGAGTGCCCTCGACGATCGGCAGGTCCACCACGGCAGGGTGGTCCAGCCAGGCGCCGCGACGGGTCAACCTCGGGTGCATCCGCGACCACGCCGGTGCGACCGCCGTGCCGTAGCGGGTCGTCACCGTGGTGGTGGTGCGGTCGGGAGCAGGCCAGCTGTCCGGCCGGCTCAGTGCGAACACGCCCCCGTGCCGGGGCGGGCGGCCCGTCCTGGCCGGCTCGCGGGGCGGCAGCGGGCGCAGCATCACCCGGTCCGACCGCAGCCGACCAGTCAGCACGACCGGCAGGTCGGCCAGGACGAAGGTCAGCCGGGTGACGTCGTACCCGGAGTCCATCACGATCTCGATCAGTGGATCGCCGGGCGTCCAGTGCCCCGCCTCGATCAGCCGCTCGACGACGTCTCGCAGCTGGGTGGCTGTGATGTCGGTGGCATCGTCGTGCGGGCCGAGCCGGACCGCGTCCAGCACCGCGGTCCAACTGGTCCGCCCGCTCTCCAACGCAGCCACGATCGAGTACGGCCAGCCCGGGATCATCTGACTGGTGCCCTTGGCCCGCCCATGAACGTGGCAGAACAGCCGGTCCGGGCTGGTCTCGGCGTCCGGACGCAGCCACGGCGTGACGTCCACCCCGAGCACGATCCGGCCACCGACGCGCGGCAGCGCCAGCCCGACCACCGCGCGACGCATCCGCGCGAACGCGACCCGCCCGGCGTTCAACCCGTCGTACAGCCCGCCGTGCCCGCGACGATGCTCCGGCTCCAGCGACAACTCCGGCAACGACCGCACCGGCCCCGCGGCGCAGGCCACCGCATCCGCCAACTCGAACAACGCATCCGCCCGGGCGTCCAGGCAGGCGTAAACCTCTCGCCGGAAGCGGCACAACACCTCAACCGACTCGACCCCATCAACGTTCTGCGGCAGGCTGTTCATCGCGACACGCTGGGCCCACACCGCAACGACCAAGGCCACAGACCGCAGAGGTTAAAGATCAAGCTCAGAGCGTGTCCGTGGCGGCGATCGCGGCCAGTACCGCCAGCGCGGCGGCGACGTGGGTCTCGGTCTGGGTGGCGGGTTCGGTCAGCACCAGATCGGCCACGTCGACGAACGCACGGGCCTGCTGTCGACGGGACCGGGCCTGCGCGGGCGTGCAGTCGGTGACCCGGCCCCGGGCGCGCGGACTCACGAGGCCCTGCCCAGCACCTCGGACAACCGGGCACCGGCCAGGTGGACCTGCTCAGCCCGCCACGACTGCACCAGCGGGTCGCCGGCGGCGACCATCGAGGCCACGACCTCCACGGTCGGGGTCACGACGTGCGCCCGGTTGCCGGTCCAGGCGTACACGTCCTTGGCCAGCCGCGTTGTCGCCTCCCCCAGTGTCGCCCCGGCAGCCTCATCGCCGGTGGTGGGGATGAGCAGAAGGTCGATGTCACTTCCGGAGTCGGCCTCACCACGGGCGAAGGACCCGAACAAGCTCGCGTGCAGCAACGGCGGAGCCCAAGCGCTCACTTCGCCGACGATCCGGTCGATGATCACTTGCCGCAGCCGGGTCAACGCCACGATCCCCTCAGCGGCGACATGGTCGCGGTTGAGCCGATACAGCGTGGCGGGTGGCTGGTCCTGGGCCTGCACGATGCCCTGCCCGACCAGACGGATCAACACCTTGCGCACCCCGTCCGCGCTGCCCGTGCCCGCCGCCCGGTGCACCTGCGCCCCACTGGCCCACGACGTCGTCGCCGCCAAAGCCTGCAACACCGCCGCATCCAACGTCGGCGTCAGCACCGCCAACGGCACCGACAGATCCACCCCAACCCCCACTCGTTGCTACTGTTGATTGACGATGATAGTCGCGGACTCACGATTATCATCGTATAGCGCCTTGATTCTGCGCCGACCGCCAACCCCGCAGTGCGGACACTCAGCCGCCGTCGCATGCCAACGCCCAGCCGTCCCTCAGCGTTGTCCGCGACGACGGCCAGGCCACTATCGACGGCGCGTGACGCTACTGTCCTCCGGGAGCAGCATTTGCCGAGTCTGGACATCGGTCGAGTGTGTGCGTTCGACCGCTAGGAGCACTGGCGGCGGGGCAGGTCACGAGCGCATGGAGGCGCCGGGGTCGGTGCCACGGATAGCGCTCGAGGTGTCGACGATGACCTGCGACAGCGCCATGTCGCGGGCACTGCGCCGGTCACCCCAAGAAGCCTCTGCCCACGATCATCGGCTCCCGGCCGTCGCCTCTCGCGGGTGTGTCAGCTCGTTGACCTGCAAGAACGTGCGCAGCACCCACTACGGTTGCTGGAGCGCATGAAGGCGCGACTGCGATCGGGTGGTAGGTCCGGTCTAGCGATAGGCGTGTTGCTATGGCTGTCGGTCTCTCGCCTGAGCCTGTAACGGTGACTTGAACGGCTCGGCGTTGCGTTGCGATGGTTTGCGGTGAGCATCGGCGTCCTTGGGTGAGACTTGGAATCTCACCGATGAAAGACAAGTTTCGAGCTTGAAACTTGGATTCTGAGGGCTAGATTGCAAGTCATGCTGTCTTCGCTTGCCGACTCGCCGATCGGCGAGGTAACCCTCGTCCACGGACATGATCCCCGGTTCGGGGAGGACTACGAGGTTGAGGCGTACCTCCCGCACGACCTACCGGACACCGTCCAACTCCCTGAGGCCGCGTGGCTCGCACTGTCCTCGGCCATGGCCGAGCTCGGTCGCCTTGACGCAGCCGCCAGCCTGATCCCGAACCCGAACCTCCTGACCCGAATCGCTACCCGTCGAGAGGCAATCGGGACGTCAGCCCTCGAGGGAACGTTCGCTGCACTCCCCGAGTTGCTCGCTGCGGAAGCGCTGCCCACGACCGAGACGGCCGGCTCCGTGCCGCCCAACGTACGGGAGGTCATGAACTACGCCCAGGCTGCAGATGCTGCATACAGTTGGATCAAGGAGAGGCCGGTCACACTGGCGATGCTGGCTGCCCTGCAGAAGGAAATCGTGAAGGGGACGGAGAGCGATGGCCCGGAAGCTGGAGCCATACGCGAACGACAGGTCTTCATCGGGGCAAAGGACCGTCGGTTGCGTGAGGCCCGTTTCATCCCACCGCCACCAGGCGATCAGCTGCGTTCGGGCTGTGAGCGCTGGCTAGCCTGGCTCACCGCCCCTGGGCCCACCAGCAAGATCCAACTTCTTGCCCGAGTTGCGATGGCTCACTATCAGTTCGAGACTCTTCACCCCTTCACGGACGGCAACGGGCGCATCAGTCGTCTGGTGGCCGTTCTTCAGCTGCTGCAAGAGGGCGCCCTGAGGTCTCCCGTGCTCTCCGTCTCGCCCTGGCTGAAGGATCATGCAACCGACTACCGCGACCACCTGCTCAACGTGAGCAGAACAGGTGAGTGGGGCGCTTGGGTCGAGTTCTTCGCCACCGCTGTCCGTGAGGAGGCGAGGACAGGTCACGACAGAAGCATGCGACTCCTGGCACTACGCGAGGAGTTGGGCAAGGTGGTCAGGGGCGCGATGCCTCGTGGAAGGCTAGCGGTCGAGATCACAGACGACTTGATCGCCTACCCCATCCTCTCTGTGGCTGACGCCCAGCGCCGATATGGCCACAGCAACCAGGCGAACCGGAACGCGATCGGCAGCCTTGTGGATCTTGGCATTCTCGAGCCCTACGGGAACGCGACTTACGATCGCCTCTACTGGAACCGGCGAGTCTTCCTTGTGGTCGACAGCTGAGATCAGAAGGGTCTGCCCTACGCCTGCCGAGCAGCTCCCGGATGATCACGAAACCCAGCGCGCGCCGATACGCCCGAGATCATCCCGATCTCATCACCCCAGATCGCCGGCACAACCGCGAAGTTGCACCCTCCAGGCCTGACGCCCCGGACGCAGCTACCACTCGCCGACGCGCTGGACACCGGGTTAGTTGCGGTTGCGTAGGTGGAGATGCAATGCCCAACTTCAGCCGGCGCGCTCGACCCTCTCCCGGGCCGCCTTGAACATCTGAGCCCTCATGGCGGGCATGCTGTAGAAGCTCTCCAGCGTCTCGGGGTCCTCGCGCCACTCCGTGGGTAGCCCGCGCCCAATGGCGGCGCCATGCCGGCCGGGCCACGCTAGGACGCCCGCCACGCCGTGGGCGCCATTGGGAATCCCGCACTCTTCCGCTATCTGCTCGCCAGTGAACTCCTTCTCGGGATTGTCGATCAGCAGGCTGAACATCTTCCGCGCCCTCAGGGAGTACTTCCTCCAGAGAGTCGCGGCGTCGGCAAGGTCCCGTTCGGTCTCGCCCCAAGCTACGACCGCAAGAGGCTTAGAGGGGTCAGCGGCCCCAGATATACCCGCGGGTAGGCTCGCGGAGAGACTGAGTGACTTGGCAAGCCACAGACCAAAGAACTGATAGAACTCCGCAACGCGTTCATCAGGAATGGGAACGGTGATGTCAGCCATGGTGACTCCTTGGTGAGTGCGAAGGTCTGAGCTATCTGGCACCCAGGTTACAGCTAGTGATGAGGTATGTCTAAAGCCTTCTTAGATATCTCTGATGGCTCTGAGGCGGGCAATGGCCCAGCGGGGAAGTCGGTCAGACGGGGCCCTGCCTCCGATTAGGCACCTCTACGCCCACCAGGATGGGGTGCGGATCGAACGGCGAGCGGGGGCAGCGCGGGTGGGCGACGCGCTGACGGCACGCGGGCTGACGCAGACAACAGTCCCCGTAGGAACCCCGGTGTGGTGCGGCGGTTTTGGATCGGAGCTGCGGTGCAGAGGGCCGCGCGACAGTCCGTGAGCGTCGCTATGCGGAGGCTCTCAGGGGCTCGAGGGCGGCTAGGACGAGGTCGAGGCCGAAGATGAACTCCTCTGCCGGGTCGTAGCCGGCAGCGACGAGCGCCGCGGCGGACTCGTTGAGGTAGGGGAACTCGTCAGGAGGAAGCTGGGGCAGGTAGACGTCCTCGACCATGTCCGCGAGCTCATCGGCGGTGTCGAACGGCAGGCTGGCTTCCTGCAGGGCGAACCCGTAGACGTAGCTGTCGAGCAACCAGTTGGCGTGCGTCGCCATTAAGACCGCGAAGCCAGCCCTCCGCAGGCAGGCGGTGACCGCTTCGCGGTGGCGCAGGCTCGCGGGCCCCGGCGATGTCCGCGACTCCATCAGGCCGATCGCCCACCGGTGGCGTGCGAGAACCTGCCGGGCGGATACCGCCCGCCGTCGCATCGCCGACTGCCAGTCGGTCTCCTCGGGCGGGAGCTCGATCTCCTCGAACACGACGTCGATCATGGCGTCCAGCAACTCCTCCTTGCTCGCCACGTAGTGGTAGAGCGACATCGCGCCCGCGCCGAGCGCGCCAGCCAGCCGGCGCATGCTCAGCCCGTCGACCCCCTCGCGGTCGGCGAGCCGGACCGCCTCGACCACCACCCGCTGCTTGCTCAGCCCCGCGTCCGACGCGACCTGGCGTTGTTCCCTCGCAGACACGGGTCTCCTCGCTCGCTCGAACGGCTTGACAATCGTACAGCGTACGCCCATAGTACAGCGTACGAGTACGGCGTACGAGTCAGCGAGAGTCCACCTCGGACGTGAGGAACTTCTGTGGGAGCCGAACAGCGATCGAATGCCGGGGCACGCCTGGTGCCGGGGGCGAGTCCGGCCGGGGCGGCGACGATGCGGGCCGCCGTCCAGCACCGCTACGGCCCGCCCTCAGTGCTCGCGTCGTCCGAGGTCGGGCTACCGCTGCCAGGTCGAGGCGATGTGCTCGTCCGGGTGGGCGCGGCCTCAGTACATCCCGGCGACTACTTCGTCATGACCGGTGAGCCGTACGTGCTGCGCCTGGCGTTCGGGCTCCGCCGGCCGCGCCACGGCATCCCCGGCATGGACCTCGCCGGTGTGGTGGCAGCGGCCGGGAAGGATGTCACCGCTCTCCGCCCCGGCGACGAGGTGTTCGGCTGGAGCACCGCTGGAACGCTGGCGGAGTACGCCTGCGTCCCGGCGGACAATCTCGTGCCCGTGCCCGCCAACCTGTCCGTCGTGGACGCGGCAGCGGTGCCTACGTCGGCCATGGCGGCGTTGCAGGCATTGCGCGAGATCGCGAACGTTCGACCGGGCCAGACGGTGCTGGTCACGGGCGCGTCGGGCGGCGTGGGCTCCTTCGCCGTACAGATCGCCAAGGCGTTCGGCACCGAGGTGACGGGGGTGTGCAGCACCCGCAACGTCGACCCGGTCCGGTCGCTCGGTGCCGACCACGTCGTTGACTACACGAGGACCGACTTCACCCGCACCGAGAAGCGCTACGACGTCATCCTCGACAACGTGGAAGCCCAGCCCCTGGCGGATGTCCGCCGAGCGCTGACGCCCACCGGCACCCTCATCCCCAACAGCGGACGCGGTGGCCGCTGGCTCGGCCCCCTCGGTCGGATCGTCAAAGCGCGCGTGCTGTCCGGGTTCACCCGTCAGCAGCTGAAGCCTTTCCTGTCGGTCGGGAAGCGCCAGGACCTGCTCACCCTGGCCGACCTCCTCGCGACCGGGCAGGTCACGCCGGTCATCGACCGCACCTACCCCCTCGACGAAGCAGCCGACGCCCTCCGCTACGTCGGGGCCGGCCACACCCGAGGGAAGGTCGTCGTCACCCTCTGACGACCAGACCGACATGAACGCACACCCCGAACCTGCTCGACAACCCGCCGTCCAAACGAAACGAAGGAGCAACGACATGAGAACCCAGACAGCAGAACCCACCGCGCTAGAGGACCGGCAGGTCCCGGACCGGGTGTCCACGACGCGAATCGTCGGCGGCGCCGCGGTCGCCTACGTCGCGTCAGTGGCCGTTCAGATCGCGGTGTTTACTGGAGCGCCCACCTTCGGCGATCCTCTTGGTGAGGTCCTCGCCTACCACGCCGCGAACCGGGGCGCCGTGGCCGTCGCCGTGGGTCAGGAGGCCCTGAACCTGTGCCTGCTCCTGCTGTTCGTCACGGGACTGCACGGGCTCGTCCAGCGCCGCGACGGCGCAGGGGCGGACTGGTCGCGGCTCGCGGTGGCAGCCGGAGCGACGCTCTCGGCGGTATACGCCCTCGTCATGAGCACGCACATCGCGGTCGTGCTCGCCGCGGATGGCCTGGCCGAGCCAACCCCCGCCTTCGAGCTGGTCTGGCAGCTCCACGCCGCGGCCTACGCGCTCTCGCTGCCTGCCCTCGGGGCGACCTTCATCGGCGCGGCGCTGGCCACCCACGCCAGCGGGTTGACGCGGCCGTGGCAGCGGCTGCTCGCCGTGGCGGGCGGCAGCTTGCTCATCTTGACCGGCGCCGGAAACCTCGCCATCGCGGATGGCTCGCCACTGTTTTTCGTCGGGCTTCCGGGCTTAGCCGCGTGGCTCGTCTGGCTCGTTGTAACCGGCCTACGGCTCATCCGTGGACAGGGCTGACATCGCTGTATGGTGGCGCTCGTTGAAGCGAACGAAGGAGGTTGCCATAGAAGCTGGAGTAAGGGCAGCCGGGATCGCTGCGCTGCTGGCTGGGATGTCGGTCGAGCGCTCTGGTTGACCGAGGTCTGTCGTAGACTGGCGCCGCGTCGTCTCGGTAGACAAACCTCCTGCGGGACCAGTGCAGGTCAGCAGCTCCGCTGTCGACACCGCGTCCCGTAGCACCCGTCCGGACGGGGGTTCCCGCAAAGATCCCCCGTGCGGGACCCGATGGTGAACTCCGGGCCCGGGAGAACGCTGATTGGAAAGACGCAGGTTAGTGTCATGATCAACAGCGGAGGGCGAGGGATTCGAACCCCCGGGACCTTGCCGCCCAACGGTTTTCAAGAGACCCACCCATACACGGGTTGACCTGCACTGATTCCGGCCCATGGCGATCAGAGACCATGATTGGGCCACGGGCAGCTGTCACCAGCCGACGACGGTCGTGGACGGCTGGACATCAGCGCCCAGTCCTCAACCCCAAGGACCTCGCCCATTGCTCCCCCGCCTAGCCAAGCGCGTTCCGCTCAAGCCGAGGCGGCCTTGGCCACCAGGCCGGTCGCCGGTCGCGGTCACTCCACCTCATCGAGATCCGGGCCGTCCACCGCCGGCGGCGAATCGTTGTTGACATCGACGAGCTCGACGGCGCCGTCCGGCGCGAGCTGACCGACGATCATGCACGCGAACACCAGCGGCCGGGGTTGATCAGTACCCGGTAGCCGGGGCGGCTGGGGATCAGCTGCGCCGGCGACCCGAGGCGTGCGCCCAGCACATCCAGGGCAAGGAAGCGTGTTTGGTGTCGTGGTCGAGAGTCAGACCACCAGGGGTGTGCCTGTCATGGCTCACCCCGGGCACCGCCTACCCCAAGCGATGCTCTCAGGGTCTGCCCTGATGGCGGCTGTCACGATCACTCTTACCGTCGGGCCGTGAAGGGTCACCAGTTGACCTCCCGGATGGAGGAAGTCGTGAAACACACACGCACGATTGTCCCGACTATCGGCGCCGCTCCGGCGGATGACGTCAGGCCCGCTCGAACCCGCCGGCGCACTGCCAGAACCGCGACCCGCATCGCAGCAGTCATGATCGCGGCGGTCACCACAGCCGTGGGAGTCAACGCCGCTCCCGCTTCGGCCACGACAGCAGGCCGGAACGGCCTGATCGCCTTCACCGCTTCCACGTCTTCAGGTGCCCAACTGTTCACCGTCCGACCGGACGGCACGCACCTGCGTCAGATCACCCGCGTGAGTGGCGACGCAGTCCATGTCGACTGGTCCCCGGACGGGCGGCGGATCGCTTTCGCGGTCGTGACGGACACCTCCGCCCGGATCGCTGTCGCCTGGGCCGACGGATCGGGGCTGCGGTTGCTGCCCCAGCCCGCTGGGGTCTTCGACGACGAACCGTCGTTCTCGCCCGACGGCCGACGGATCTTCTTCGAACGGTTCACGGTGGCCACCAACGACGACGCGATCTGGAGCATGCATAGCGATGGGCGGGGCCAACACCGAGTGCTGGGACCCTTCCCGAACGGCTTCGTCACCGATCCCAACATCTCCCCCGACGGCAAGACCCTGAGCTTCCAGGGGTTCGACGGCTCGCTGGTCGGCCCGCCACCGGGCCTGGAGCCGGCACGCGGACTGTTCACCGCAAGTCCTTCTGGGACGGACATCACCCAGATCCGGCCGTACGCCTCTGATCAGACGATCAAGGCCGACTGGTCGCCCGACTCTCGCCGGATCGCCGTCACTGAGAACGCCAACCACTTCCACCCCAACGACTCCGCCAACATCGTCACCATGCGCCCCGACGGTTCGGACCTGCGACAGCTGACCACGTTCCACGACGGGGTTACGAACGCCTACTTCGGGTCCTACTCCCCCGACGGTCGCTGGCTCGTCTTCCGACTGGAACAGAACGGCCTGTTCGGCCTGTACAGAATGCGCCCGGACGGGAGCCACCGTCAGGCGATCCTGCCGCTGTCAACGCTCAGGCCGTCGGTGATCGACTGGGGTGCCGAAGCAGACCACGACTGACCTTTGGGTGGCCGTTGGAGCCGGTCCTCCGGTAACAGCTACCCGGCGTCCCGGACGGGACTGTCGGTCGCGGTGCTTCTGACCCGACCGGCAGTCCCTGGCTGCAGGCACGACCTCGCCGTCATCCTGACTGCTGTAGGCAGTGGCCTTGGCTACGACGTCGAGCGCGGATACGTCAGGACCGCAAGGACCCGGCGGTGGTCCTGGGCGGACTCGGGCAGGGCGAGCTTGTTCAGGATCTGGCGGATGTGGGTCTCGAGCGTCTTGGCGCCCAGCTCGAGCGAGGTCGCGATCGCCGCGTTGGACCGTCCTTCGGCCATCAAGGTCAGTACCTCGGTCTCGCGGGGGGTCAGGGAGTCCAGCGGCCCGGGATCCCGGGGACGGTGCAGCAGTCGGTTCACGATGGCTGGATCGATCACGCACCCGCCGGCCACGACCCGGTCGAGTGCCTCGACGAGGACGGACACGTCGACTGTGACGGTTTCGTAATCGGCTCGGCCTTTCCGCAAGGCGTTCTTGAACTCGATCTTCAGAGAGCCCCGGTCAGCCGAGTCCCCCAGATCACCAGAAGGCCGGCATCGCCACCGCCGGACGACCCCGGACACCGGAGGCCACCACCTCATGACATCGGGGAATCAACCGAACCCATGGGCTGACCCGCCCACAACTCCCTACGTGTATGCCCCAGAGGATCCCTTGGTGCATGTGGCTGGCGCCACCCACTTGCGCTGTGTGGGGTGCCCGTCGAAGGCAGACCTGGGTGGGACGCACGGATCGATCATCACTCTGCCCTCGCGGACGTTGGCGCTGGGGAATTGCTGCACAACGGGCACACGAGGCTCGGCTTCCTGGAAGTGCGTTGCCACAGTCAATCCGGTGAACCCGGCCGTTGCGAACGCACCGGCGAGAAGCAGCGACCTGACGAGGACGCTGCGGTAGGCCGGGGGCGTCAACGCGCCTGCGGTCTTCGGCGTGGACTTGATCTCAACGGACATGGTCGTCTCCTCGAGTGTGTGGATGAATCTCGCCTGACAGGGGTGGACCCGGACCCGCTCCCGCATGCCCATACCGTTCTGCGCCAATCGAATGGCCTCCTACCGAAGGACGTCAGAATTCCCTCTGTGGCGACATGCCTCCACGATCGCGGGCCCGCGCATTCCTGACATCGGGCTGCGCCCCGATCCGACATCAGGGCTCGCCAGGAGCTGCCGACGCCAGGCCAGGGTTCACCCTGACCCGGTCCGAGGGGTGGCCCCGATGCTTGACCCAAGGGCTCCTGCCACGATGGACCGAGGCGCGCGCTCGGCCGGTTCGGTGACGTCATGCGGCGGGTCGTCCTGCCTGCACCGAACATCTGGAGGGAACGAGCGATGAGCCGGACAACCGCGAGGGTGGGGACGCTCATCGCGCTGTGCCTGATCTGCCTCGGTTGCGCCAGTGGCGTTCGCGATAAGTCAGGTGGGACGGAGGCGATGCCGCCGCCTGTCGTACTGGTGCTCGCGAGCAGTCGCGACGGGGGAGAGACCGGGATTGGAAGGCAACTGAACGCAGTCCCCGCAGTGGATCAGTTCGTGCGGCGGGTGTCCGAGGTCTCCGGTGGCCGTGTGTCGGTCAGCGTCCGACGCGACGACGTCGATGACGTCTCCGTGATCCGCGACGTCGCAGCAGGTGGTGCAGACCTGGGCTGGGCAGCGACGGCGGCGTTCGACGTCGTCGGGGTCAGAGCCTTCGAGCCCTTGCACGCGCCCTTCCTGATTCATTCCTACGCCGCCGAATCAGCCGTGGTGAAAGACCCGCTCGCGGGTCGGATGTTGGCCGCACTCTCGCAGATCGGACTCACCGGGCTCGCCCTCGCCGCCGACGAATTGCAGATCCCTGCTGCAGCCAAGCCGCTGCTGACACCTGCAGACTTTCGCGGGCTGAAGTTCGGAGCTCATGACTCGCGGATCCAGTCCATGGGGTTGGTCGCGCTAGGTGCCGAGCCGAGCGCGGCGCAGGCGATCGACCCGATCGGACCTGACATCACTTGGTGGGACTACGTCAAGGATCCCCGGGCGCCCTTCCTCCCGCACGTCACCGGCAATGCGGCTCTCTGGCCGCGCACCCTGGCGATCTTCGCAAGCACCGAGCGCATGAAGTCGTTGGACGAGCAGGTCCGGGCGTGGCTCGCGGAGGCAGCCGACTCGGCAGCCACTTGGTCCGCCGAGCATAACGCTGACCGGCTGCCCTTCGAGATCGAGCAGGCGTGCGCGACGTCGGTTCGGATCAACATCGCCGACGCCTCCCAGCTTGCTGCCCTGCGGGCCGCAGCCGAACCGGTCTACCGTGAACTCCGGGCCGATCCGGCACTGAGCGAGACACTCACCAGAATTGAGACACTGGTTGGCTCAGTCGAGCAGGGCGGTCCTGAACTGCACCCTCGCTGCAGCGACGCGTCGCAGGCTGGTGACGCCACCGCACCGCCCATTCGGTTCCTCACGGCCGCAGGTAGGCCAGGATCACTGCCGCCAGGGACATACCGCTACACCGTCACCGAGGAAGAGTTGAGGGCTCACGGCGACAACGACTTCGCCGCCCGTGCCACTGCTGGGGTCTGGACATGGACTCTGCGCGGTGGCCATTGGATGTACCACTTCGCACCCTCCTCGAGCAGCGTCCCCGAGGGATCCGCGTTCGATACCTGCGAGGGCTGGTATGACGTGGAAGCAGACGCTGTCGCGTTCACCACCAGCAACTCCCACCAGGCGACACTCTTCCAGTGCGCCCCCGAATACTGGTCAGCCCGTTGGTCGTTGACCACTGATGGACTTCGAATGACCTCGTTCTTCGTCGACGAGCCTCTCCCGGTCTACCTCTTCGGAGGCAAGATCTGGCAGCGGATCAACTGACGGTCGGCCGCATTCGCCGCTGTCATCGGGACAGCAGCCCGGGCCGCACGGGTCAACCCTGACGTAGGTAGGCCAGCACGGCGAGCACCCGACGATGGCCTTCGACATCCTCGGCGAGGCCGAGCTTGGTGAACACTCGGCTGACGTGGGTTTCCACCGTCTTGGGCTGCAGTGTCAGCGCCTGACAGATCGAGCCGTTCGAGCGGCCCTCGGCCATCAGCGCGAGTACCTCGCGCTCGCGTGGGGTCAGACCGTCGAGCGGGTCTTCCCGGCGGGCCCGGTCCAGCATCCGCCTCACGATGGCTGAATCCACGACGCACTCACCGGCCACCACCCGGTGCAATGCGTCGAAGAGGGTTGCGGCGTGCGCGATCCTGTCCTTGAGCAGGTATCCGACGCCGGAGGGGTTCTCCTGGACCAGACGGATGGCATACGAGGACTCCAGGTGTTGCGAGAGCACCAGCACCGCAACCTTCGGGTACTGGGCGCGGATCTTGCCTGCAGCCACGATTCCCTCGTCGGAATGCCCTGGCGGCATGCGGATGTCCACGATCGCGGCATCCGGATGCACCTCACCGACCAAGCGGAGCAGCGCTTCGGCGTCCCCGGCCTGGCCCACAGTCTCGATGCCGCCCTGGGTCAGGAGCGCGGTCAGGCCGCTACGGATCAGCACGGCGTCGTCGGCGATCACTATGCGCATGGCAGCTCCAGCCTCACCCTGGTACCCCCATCCCGCGGCTCGACCACGAGGTCACCCGCCAGTGCTCGCACCTGGTCACCGAGATCCATGAGGACGGACCGGGAACCCGGTGGGGCGTCGTCGTGCACCTCCACCTTCAGCGTGCCACCCGCCTCGCCACCGGAGACCCGGAGGTTCGCGGCACCGACGAGACGTGCCTCGAGGATCGCCGCCGCGATCACCAGGTAGGCCGTGGTCTCCACTGTTCCGGTGTACCGCGCGGAGGGCAGGGCGTCCACAGTGATGGCCAAATCCGTCGAGGACTCGGCCAGATCGGCAACGGCACCAGCCATCCCCGCGTCAGCCAATACGGCCGGGTAGATGCCACGCGCAACACGCCGCAACTCCTCGACGACTGTCCGAGTCAGGGTGACTGCCCGGGCGGCACAGGCGGCGTCTTCGGCGGACCCGCCGGAGTCAGCCCGCGCGGCGAGCATGCGGACCATCAGGGCGAGGGCCACTACGCTCTGCTGCGCACCGTCGTGCAGGTTGCGCTCCAGGCGGCGGCGCTCGAGTTGCCCACGCTCGACGATCCGAGCCCGCGATTCGTTCAGCTCACTCAACTCTGCCAGCGTGGCCGCGCGGAGCTGCTCGTTCTCCAGAGCGAGGCGAAGGGCGGCTCCGAGCGCGCGGTCCAGCCGGCCACCATCGACCCTCGCCGAGTGCACCAGTTGCGCCACCGGCTGCCCGCTGCGCATGACCTGGGTCACCCGCCTGCCAGGAGCCCGTTCGACGTCCGCTATCGATTCGCCGCCCGCGGTGACGAACTCCCCACGACCAGCCGCCCAGTAGCGGACTTCCAGACCGGCATCGGGTATCGCCTCGCTGAGCGCGGCAGCCAGCGCACCGAGTGCCGGGGCCCCGGCCAGGAGCCCGGCCAGTCGGGCCAGGCGCCGGCTCAGCCGCCACTGCAGCAGGCGGTCGCGGACCGCGACGCCGGCCAGCCCCAGGGCACCGGCCTGCGCCAGCAGGAAGCAGAGGATGTAGGCGGGCTGCCTGGCCGACTCCGGGATGACGATCCGCAATCCGACCGGAACGGCCAGCCCGATCACGAGCGCCACGTCGGCTATGAGTACCCACCTCGAAGGCCGGGCCCACCGTGAGGTACGTCCGGACCGGCCGAATGCGCCCAACGTCGCCACCCCGAAGACGGCAGCCGCGGCCAGCAACCCCGAGCCCGCGCCGTGCAGAAGCTCTCCTGCGCCCGCCATGCCGGGCAGCACCAGCCGGTTGTGGCCACAGCGGCGCCAGCAGTCCTGGTCGAGGAATGGGTCGACCAGCAACACCCGGGTGCCAGCTGCAGCCACTGCGCCTGCCCATCCCGCCGCGACGCAGGCCCGCGCCCACGGCTCCATGCGCCACGAAAGTCGTGCGGTGAGGAGCAGAGCCAGGAGGACCGGAGGCCAGGCGTCCGCTGCCGTCGCGACAACAGCCGGGCCAGAGACCCATCCCGCCAGCTCGGGTGCCAGCCACGTTGCGCCGAGCGCGGCCACCATCACCGCGACGAGGCCCCGTGGGATGAGGGTCGCCACCAGTAGCAGGCTGAGGGCCGCCGCAACCTCCAGCCAGAGCAACGCCTGCCCGCTTCCGCCGTACGTGGTCTGTGCTGAGCCCCCCACCACGGGAACGCACAGACCCATCACGGCCCCTCCGACCGGCCATGCCAGCCACGGCAACGCAGACGCAGCCCGGCGATGGGGACCTATGGAATCGGTCATGGCAGTGGCACCCGAATGCGCACCAGCGTGCCGCCATGCGGACCGGGGCACACCGCCAGGGCGCCGTCGACCGCGGCCAGACGATCCGCCAGACCTGCCAGGCCGCCCCCAGGGGTCACCTGCGCACCGCCCAGACCATTGTCGGCGACAACCGCGACGATCTCTCCGGGCAGAGCGACGACTTCGATCGATGCAGCGGTAGCCGCGGCATGCTTGGCGATGTTCGCCAGCGCCTCGGCGCAGGCGTACCAGAGCGCGGTCTCGGTAGCTTCCGGGAGGCGGTCGTCGGGAGCTGTGACCGTGACCGGCACCGGGCTGTGGTTACCGAGCTCGACGAGCGCCGCCCCCAGACCGCCTTCGATCAGGGTCCGTGGATGAAGGCCCCTCGCCAGCTGTGCCAGGTCGTCCCTGGTGCGGTCGACCTCTTCCAGGCAGGCGTCTGCCAGCTGGCGCATCGTCGCGTCGCCGCGCACTCTCAGCGCCTGCAGCGCGTCGGCAACATGATCGAGGTAGCACTGCGCCCCATCGGCCAGAACCCGTTCCAGCCGCTGCCGTTCCGCGATCGCAGCGGTGATCAGCCGCGCTCGGGATGCGCGCACCTCCTCGACTCTCCCGGCCAGGTCAGCCTGCAACGCTGCATTGGACTCCAGCAGGGCGACGGCGGTCGCCAGCGACGCCGCCGTCCCCGAGCGCCGAGGGGACAGCTGACCCTCCCTCCCGGCCACCTCTCGTCGCAAGGCGGCCAGAGTCTGATCTGGTGTGCCGTCGGACAGCTCGATCGCCGCGTCGGTGTCGCGAACAGGTCCGCCCGTCTGGCCAGCGAGCAACACCAGAGCGGTCAAGAGAATGAGTCCGTCGTACCCAGCCGTCAGCGTTCCGGCGTGCGCCGGGTCGGGCCACGCCAGTCGCGCCAGCGTGGGCAGCGCTAGACTGACTGCGAGGGCTAGGGCGGCCTGCATTGACGTGCCGGCGGGCCTGCGGCGTCCAAGAGGCGCGCCGATCCTCGACCACAGAGCCTGCGCCGCGATCGCTGATGCCAGCGGCAGAGCGAAGGCGGGGTGCACGCCCAGGTCAGGCGCCAGGGCTCCCACCCACGAGAGCACGACCAGGGCACGCGCACCGCGGTGCGACAGACGCCCGTCGGGGTAAGCCAGGACGGCGTGCAGCACGAGCGGGCGGTGGATCAGCAGGGCATCTTCGCTCAGGTCACCGACGAACCATCCTGCCGCCGCGAACATCACCAGCACTGCGTACCGTCGCGACGTCGTCCACGCCGTTCCCGCGGCGGCGGCCAGACCCAGCCCAGCGAGCATGTTGAGCAAGCTCAGCGTCACGGGCATGTTCATCGGACCATCGCGCTGAGCGCAGCTCCGGACAAGTCGTCCTTGGCCAGGAACCCCACCACTGGGCTCTCCCGGACCCGCCGCCGCAAGTCGGCGATCGGCCGGCTCGAGACCAGCACCACCATCGGAGGTTCCCGCAGACCGGCCAACTCCCGAGCGACGGCGAAGCCGTCGGTGTCGGGCAAGTGGACGTCGAGCAACACGATGCCCGGGCACAGCGCAACAGCAGCAGCGACCACGCTCTCCCCGTCCACCGCCTCACCGACCACGTCGAACCCTTCGCTCTCAAGCAGAGTCCTTGCGACGGCGCGGAAGCCGTCGTGATCATCGACGATCAGGACGCGGGGGCGCATGCTCGCAAGTGTCGCCCCAGATTGACCGCTGGTCATCAGGGTTCACCCCGAGGCTCACCCGGACTGCTCCGGGTGGTGCCCGTGCGGTTCACCCCAGCGCCGTTCCTTCAGAGTAAATACCCCGTGGGGTATATGATTTCTTAGCTTTGATCAGACCACGAATAGACCACTGGCACAGCGCCTACTTGAGCTCCGTGCTCGATCAGTCACCTTCCGCGATCGGCGCCGCATCGAGCCATCGGGGGGTCTGACCAGCATGAACACATCTCGATCACATCCCGCCGACGTGTCCACCTGCCGCGAGGAGGCCGTGGCCAGCGGTTTCGCAGACCGTCACCACATCAGAGTTTCCAAGATCATCTAGTCGATCTTGTTTGACTGCATAACTGCACGTCAAAGGCATGATCACGACATGCGGAGGGCGAGGGATTCGAACCCCCGGGGCAGGATTGGGTACCGCCCAACGGTTTTCAAGCATGTCCACGAATCCGGCCCTGGCCTGCAGCGATGCCACAGGCAGACGGTACCTCCCCGTAGACTCCCCGCGGTTGGTTGGCCGTCATCGGCAACGGCTGACGCTGATTGGACATGAGCGACTCTCATCCAAGTTCCACTGGCCTCTCCGAGGAAGTCCACTTGTCCGCGTGGGGAGCAATCGGCGCTGGAGCTCGCCTTCCAGCCGGGGCGCATGACGAGTGATCGCATTCGCCGCCGACCGGAGTTGCTTCACGACCAGAGACGGTCGACGGGCAGTACGTGGAGTCGATCCTCGTAGGTGTAGGAGCGCATCCCCAGGTAGAACACGATTCCGGCGAGGAAGGCGTCGCCGGCAGCGTTGCGCAGCTTGCGTAGCGGCTTGAAGTCGTCCCCAGGAACTCGTCCACCGGCCTTGACCTCAACGGCGACGAGCGCACCGTCATCACGCTCGAGGACCAGGTCGACCTCGTCACCCTCTTTGGTGCGCCAGTGTCCCAATGCGCTGACGCCGTCCAGCCACGAGGCCTGCTTGAGCAGCTCGGCCACAACGAAGCTCTCCAGAAGGTGACCGAGTTCGGTCAAGGCCGTCGGGTCTTTGCGGCCGAGCTTTTCGGGGGTTAGTCGCAGAAGTCGCGCGGCCACTCCGGAGTCAAGGACGTGGATCTTCGGCCTGCCGATTGCTCGGGACGAGAGCGTCTTGCCCCACGCCGGAAGCCGATGAACCAGGAACACCGCCTCCAGCAAACGGGTATAGCTCTCAGCCGTCACCCGATCCATGCCCAGGTCGCGAGCTGCTGCTTCGACGTTGAGGACCTGCGCGGTCTGGCCTGCCAACCGAGCGAGCAACGCCGGAAGCAGCGCCCCCTGGCGAATGCGACTCAACTCACGCACATCGCGTTCGAGGGTCAGGTCGACGTAGCTGTCGAACCAGCGGTTACGAGCGGCCGTGCTGCCGTGGGCAAGCGCCATCGGAAACCCACCCGCAGCGATGCGCAGCAGATACTCCTCACGCGTCGTGGCCGAGGCCGGCTGCGAGGCCACCACGGCTGCCGCATCGAGGAATACCCCCTCCACCAAACGCTCGTGACGACCAGCGATCTCGCCCTGGGACAACGGGAAGGCCGTCAGCCGGGACAACCGTCCGGTCAATGCTTGGGCAGCGGGAGGCAGCGCGTCATGGCGGGTGGACCCGGTCAGAGCGAACCGACCGGGCCGACTGGAGAGGTTCAACTCAGCCTTGATCGCATCCAGCACGATCGGAGCCTTCTGGTACTCGTCGACAAAGACGGGCTCACCGCCCGACACGAACGTGCTCGGATCAGCGGCCACCGCGTCGCGCACCGCCGGGACATCCAGATCCAGAAGGGTGGCACCGTGCACTGCGGCCATCTGTCGCAGCAACGTGGACTTACCTACGGTGCGCGGACCCTCGATCAGCACGACGGGGTCCTCCAGGAGCCGCTCGAGCGCTACCGACGCCAGACGCCGATCCACGAGACCTTCGAGTTGCATCACGGCTGCAGGCTACACGAGTTCACGACTGGCCATACTCCGAGTTCACGATTGGCCATACTTTGAGTTCACGATTAGTCATAGCTTGAGTTCACGACTGGCCGTGAAGGCAGCATGTCGGACCACCGTGGACGACGTCCGCGACGCGCTCGACACCGCCACCGCCACCAGACACGCCGCGGCCACAATCCTCGCGCAGAGCGTCCTCGATCTACGGTGACCCGAGCTACAGGCCGCCCGTCGCGCGCGGCCCCGTTCACTGAGCGGACGTCTGGCCGGGGTTGAGTCAGATGATCGCCGGATGCCAGACACTCGTACCCAGTGGCAGGTCAGTATGTCTGATGAGTTCGTGATCATGACGCCTTGGCGGCCGTAGCGGTGTGAGCATGATCCAGTACGGCGAGACGGGTGGGGTGCCACGGGCTCTCTTTGACGGCTGGACGTCGGTGCCGGCCGGGCGCGGGTCCGCCATCGTGCTCGTGTGCGCTGTGCCCGACGGGTGGTCGGACCATGGGGTCGGGTCTGCGACGAGCGTGTTCCCAGTTGGGTAGCGACTTCGCCGCGGGTGCCGAGGCGGCGCCAGCAGCTGGCGGAGGCGTCGTCCAGGCTGGGTCGGATCTTGAGCCGTCGGGCCCGGTCGCTGCCCTGGAGGCGGGAGCGACTCCCCGCCAGGGAAGGAAGGCGGCAGACCAGGGTGGCCGGGCAGACTGTCCATCAAAGGCACGCGGGGCGAAGGTGCGGGCGTGCCCGCGACAGGCGACGTGCCACCGTACCTCGTGGGCCGGCCCGCGCTTGCGGCCCTTCCGCAGGACGCTGAACACCCGGATCGCGCATTCGGCGCCCCGAGCGTCGATGACTTCCGAGCCGGTCGGCGCCGTCCGTCGAGATCGGTTGGGCACTATACGACCTCGGCGCAGGACTCCAGCCAGTCCTCTAGATCGCACCGCTGGATCCGGATCCCGGTTCGGCAGAACCCGACACCGCGTGGCCTTTGCCGATTGGGCGCCAGCAGTAGAGGCGTTGCCATCGCCGCAGCCGGCCGCCCGCCGCCAGCTCGCACATCCCCGCGGCGCGCTGCGGGACGCGGTGTGGGCCGGGCGTTCTCGACAGCATGGGGCTCTCGCCCTCTGGTGATATCCGGTCATGGTCGGGCGGGTCGTCTCACGCATCAGGAGGACCTGGTTAGCCGCTTGTTAGCAGGCTCGGAGCACGGTGGCTTCTACGGGAACCGACCCGCCGAATGACCACCGACCCGCTAGAAGGAGAAGTCCCATGACTACTGCAGCAGCGACTCTGCCCATCGTCGTCACGGTGCCTGGGGAACTGGGGCTCACCCAGTCCCAACTGAACACCCTGGAGACGAAGTGGGAGGCCGACCTGTCCAGCCTCGCCACGTCCAGCGCAGCCAAGAGTAAGGTCAAGATCAAGGTGAAGATCGTGATCAAGGACTGAGGTGGCGGGAGCCGGCCGACGCGATCGGTCGGCTCCGTCCTCCACCTGCCGAAGACTCACCCGGCCGGCAGGTAACCACCAACGCCTGACTTCGCCCACCTCCCCGCACATTCCCCGCACATTCCCCGCGGACAGCCATACACAGCCACACGACAAGGCCCGTTCGACGCTACCGCGATCGGGATCGAAAGCCGCCCATCGTCGGCACCGGAAAGGGCTTGACCTGCTGTGTTGTCAGGGCACGGGGCCCCAGCAAGGCGACCGAGGGCCGGCGTACCCGCTCGGATAGGCGGCGCGCCAGCGGTTCGAAAACCGTAACCACGTGCCATACCCCTGGCCGTACCCCTGCAGGAGAGCCTCACTTGATAAAAGTGCAGGTCAACAGCATGATCAACACGAAGCGAGGGCGAGGGATTCGAACCCCCGGGGCAGGATTGGGTACCGCCCAACGGTTTTCAAGACACCCACCCAGACATCGGTTGACCTGCGGCGATGCCGGGCCTCGTCGACCACAGACCACGATTGGACCACGGGCGGCTGTCGCCGGCAGACGGGGGTCGTTGACGGCTGGACGTCCGCGGCGGCGTCCTGGACTACGACAACACCGCTGACCTCCTCGACGCCGTCGACCTGGCCGACCAGCCTCCGCCCCGCCAGGCTCAAGAGGTCCCCACGGCCAAGAAACTCGCCCCGCTGCTCCCTCCGCTTACGGCGAAGCGCGACGCTCAAGCCACCGTCCGACGTTCGCCACCCGCCCGGCTGCGAGACGTGGCCACTCCTCGTCATTGAGATCGCCGCATCCATGACCGCAGGCGCAGATCGATGTCGATATCGACGAACTCGACGGCGTCGTCCGGCGCCAGCTGACCGACGATCACCTACGCGAACGCCAGCGGTCGAGGTTGTCAGTACGCCGGGTAGCCGCGATTGGTCGGCGATCAACTGCGGTAGATCATCGAACCCAGCGGCAAACTGTGGCGATTGGCATGTCGCCATTCGCTGTCGTGCGAGACGTGGCGGGCGCGGGTGCTGCTGGCGTTGGACACTTCGGCGGGCGAGATCGACTTCGAAGTGGTGGCGCAGTATGCCGCCGACCCGGCCAACGCCCCGTCCTGGTATGTGAACATCGACTCGATGCAGTGGCACAGCGAGCTCCGGGTGGCCGTCGGCTCCCGGACGACGTTCACCGCCCACTTCCTCGGGCGCGAGCTGACCTACACCTACCAGATCGTCGAACACATTCCCGACCGGCGACTGGTGATGCGCACAACCGAGGGCCCCTTCCCGATGGAGACGACCTACACCTGGACCGACGTCGGCGACGGATCCACCCGGATGACCCTGCGCAACCGCGGTGAACCCTCCGGTTTCACCTCGATCGTCGCGCCGATGATGGCGGCCGCGATGCGCCGGCGAACCGCAAGGATCTTGACCGGCTCCGCGACATCCGCGAGGCCGACACCCGACCCCCTGCCTGACCGCTGCGGCGTAGCGGGACGGGACGTCGCGTGCCCCTGCCCCCCTCGGCCCGGGTCGGGAGACTGTCGCTCGGAACTGGCCGTGGTGGGATCATCGACGGGTGCTCAGGTGCGAGGAGTGCGCTGAGATCAATCCCGGGCGCGCCCGGTTCTGCCTGGCGTGCGGCTCGGCTCTGACGAGGTCCGATCCGGCGGTGGGGGAGAGCCGCCGGGTCGTCACTGTCCTGTTCTGCGATGTGGTGGGTTCGACGGCGATCGGTGAAGGCCTGGACTCAGAGTCTGTCCGGGCCGTGATGTCGCTGTTCTTCGCCCGGGCCCGCGCAGCTGTGGAGCGTCATGGTGGCACCGTGGAGAAGTTCATCGGTGACGCGGTGGTCGGTGCATTCGGAGTGCCGACGCTGCACGAGGACGACGCCCTGCGTGGGGTCCGCGCTGCCCTCGAACTCAGGGGGGCGGTGGCCGAGTTGAACGTCGAGTTCGAACGGCGTTGGGGCCTGGAGATCGGTGTGCGGATCGGGGTCAACACCGGTGAGGTCGTGGCCGGTGATTCCTCGATGGGGCAGGCATTCCTGAGCGGGGACGTGGTCAACGTCGCTGCGCGGCTCGAGCAGAGCGCATCCGAGGACGAGATCCTGGTGGGCGAGCAGACGCAGCGTCTCGTGAACGGGAGCGCGGTACTGGAGCCGGTCGACCCGTTCCGGGTGAAGGGGAAGGCGCGACCGCTGGCGGCATGGAGGGTGCTTGGGCTGAAGAGCGGCCGGGAGCGCGTCGGCGTTCCGGAGTCGGGATGGGTGGGTCGGGCGGATGAGCTGGCGCACCTGAAGCAGTGCTTCGACAAGAGCGTGTCGCGGCGCTGCTGCCGGGTGGCCACCGTGATCGGCGACCCGGGTGTGGGCAAGTCCCGGCTGGTCGAGGAGTTCTCCCGCTGGGCCCAGGCACACGCGACGGTGATCAGTGGCCGGTGCCTGCCGTACGGGGAGGGAATCACCTTCTGGCCGCTGGCCGAGGCGCTACGTGACCTGGCCGGGATCGCGGCGGACGACGACGACGCTTTGATCCGGGTCAAACTGGTCGACCTGGCCCCTGCGGAGCCGTCATCGGGAGCGGTGGTCGACATCGTTCTCGGGGTCCTTGGGGTTGCGCCGGTCTCGGCCAAAGATGAGACCTTCTGGGCTGTTCGCCGGCTGCTGGAGGCGGCCGCCGCCCGCCGACCGCTGGTGCTGGTCCTGGACGATCTGCACTGGGCTGAGGCGACCCTGATCGACCTGATCGAACACCTGGCGGGCTGGAGCAACGACTCACCCATGCTGATCCTGCCGCTGGCTCGACCCGAGCTACGCACGGTTTGGCCCTCCGTCATGCAGGTCCAACCGACGCGGGACTGCCTGCGACTGGAGCCGCTGGGCACGGATCAGACTCGGATCCTGGCCGAGAATCTGTTGGGTCGTGCGGGAGACCGGGATCTGGTGAACCGAGTGGTTCAGGTCGCGGAGGGAAACCCGCTGTTCGTGACAGAGATCCTGCGGATGCTGGTCGACGACGGGGTGCTGGCTCGGCAGCACGAGTCATGGCGTCGCAACGACGAGGCGGTCCCGATCGCTGTTCCCACGTCGATCCAGGTCTTGCTGGCCGCCCGGCTGGATCGGTTGCCCGAGGACGACCGGCTGGTGATCGAGCGCGCTGCGGTGGTGGGCAAGCAGTTCTTCCGTGCACCGGTGGTCGCTCTGGCCCCGGGACCGGTGGGAGAGCGGATAGACGAACACCTGGCGTTGCTGACCGCCCGCGAGCTGGTCGTCCCGGAGCAGGACTGGATGGGTGAAGGCGCCTACCGGTTCTCGCACCTGCTGATTCGTGACGCCGCCTACCAGCGGCTGCTCAAGCACGAACGGGCCAGCCTGCACGAACGCATGGCTGGGTGGCTCGAGGCGCGCGGGAGCGATCTGCCCGGGGTCGAGTCCGAAGACCTCCTTGGCTACCACTTGGAGCAGGCGCACACCTACCGGGTGCAGCTCGGGAGGCTGGACGAGCGCGGGCGCGAGCTAGGTCGACGTGCCGCCGGTTACCTGCACGGCAGCGGACGGCGGGCGATGCTGGCCGGCGACGTCGCAGCTGCCGTCAACCTCCTGGGTCGCGCTCGGACGTGTCTGTCCGAGGCGGAACCCGAGCACGTCGAGGTGCTCTTCGACCTGACCGAGTGCTTGACCGCCATAGGAGACACCCACGGCGCCCGATCGGCTCTGGCGGACGTGGTGCGCCTTGTCGCCGGCCGGCCCGAATCGCCGGCACCCCTCGGCGAGGTGGCCCCCGCCAGGATCGCGGTGGCCCAGTGCGAGCTGTGGATGTTGTCAGAGCCCGGCCGGCTTCGGGACGACCTGGTCGCAGTCGAGCAAGCGGTCCTCACCCTGTCGGAGTCAGGCGACGCGGCAGCCCTGGCACATGCCCTCATCGTGCTGGGGCGAGCCCTTGCCCTGCTCGGACGTCTGGGCGATGCCGAGCGCGAGCTCGACCGCGGACTGGTCCAGGCCCGCAAGGCCGGCGATGCCGCTCGGGCCCGGCAGGTCCTCCTGCAACTACCGCTGGTCGCCCTGTGGGGACCCCAGCCCGTGACGAAGGCGAACGGCCGGCTGATCGACACACTGCGAGTCCTGCGGCTTCGTCCTGGCAATCGCGGTGTCGAAGCAGAGGTCCTGCGATGCATGGGGTTGATGGAGGCGATGCGCGGGCGGATCGAACCCGCTCGCTCCTTGCTGGCCTCCGCTCAACACGTGTTCGCTGACCTCGGCTCCCCGATCGGCCTGGGCGAGGTGGACTTCTCGCTCGGGCTGGTCGAGCTGATGGCGGACCACGTGGTTGCCGCCGTCGGGCGCTGGAGACCTCCTACCACCGGTTCAGCGCGCTGGGAGTCAGGCCGGGGCCGCCCGGGCAGCCAGTTGGCTCGCGGAGGGCTGCTACCGCCAGGGGGACCTGGACAGCGCCGCTGTTGGGCCCGGACAGCTGCAGCCGGTCACCCGTCACGCGACGCGTTCGTCTGGCTGGGTGTGCAGGCCAAGGTGGCAGCCCGACCCGGGAACGCACGAGGCGGCGCAGACCCTGGCACGGGAGGCGGTCGCCCTGGTCGAGGCCACCGACGCCCTGGTCGACCGGGCCGACGCCCTGCTGAACCAGGCGCAGGTGCAGCGGCTCTGCGGGCACACCAGCGAGGCGGAGTCATCGGCCCGCCGGGCAGCCGCCCTGTACACCGCCAAGGGCCATGTGGTCGGCGCTGCCCGGGCAGCGGCGTCCAGGGCCTGATCGGCGTCCGTCCCACTCACTGAGCAGACTCGGGGGCAGGTACCGCACGCCGGGGGCCTGCGAAAATCGGTCGAGGTACTCAGAAGGGAGCCTGCCGTGACAGCCCAGAACATCAGCGTGGTGCTGCGAGGGGCCGACCTGTTCAACCAAGCTGACGTGGACGCGATGATGCTGCTGTGGCACCCGGACTCCCAGTACCGGGACCATCGACCGATCGGCTGGGAGACCATGAATCGCGAGCAGGTCCGCGAGCTCAACCGCAGCGCATTCACGGTCGTGGCTGACGTCCGCCGTGAGACCACTGTGGTCGCCGATCCCGACGACTGCGTCGTCTGCCTGGTCCGGTTCAGCGGCCACGCGGTCGAGGGCGGAGGCGAGGTCGAACTCGACTACGCCGAGGTCACCCTTGTCCGCGACGGCCTGATCATGCGACGCGACATCTACGCCGACGTCGCGGACGCCCTGGCCGCGGTGGGCCTGTCGTCGCAACCGTGACGACGCGCGGATCAGTCGGTGGCTCCATCGGGTGGATCTGCTTCCAGCGTTCCGCGGACCAGGTCCTCGGCGGTTGCCGCGCTGCGGGGGTGGCCGGTGACGGCTGCGAGGAAGTCCGCCCGTTGCAGCGAGTAGGTCCGCATCGGCCCACGAGCGGTGACCGTGGCCGTCCGCGGGACGTCACGCAGGAGGGCGATTTCACCGAAGCCGTCCCCCGGCCTCAGGTCGCGGCGAGCGGTCCCGTGCACGGTGACGGCGGCTTCCCCCTCCACGATCAGGTGATACTCCTGCCCGGCGTCCCCCTCACGAACGACCTGCGTTCCGGCAGGGTGGTCCCGCACGGTCATCCGGTCCGCGAGCAGATCCACCGCCGCCAGCGGCAGCGGGGCGAAGATCGCCAGCCCCCGGATCAACTCCGTCCGTGGGCCAGTGGCAGGAGCGGCGCGGTCGATCTGCACGAAGCGAAGCAGATACACCAGTACCAGTCCCACCAGCCCCGTTCCCAGCGCCGCCAGCGTGCCTCGCGGTCCGATCGCTCCGATCATCGGGGCGGCCGCCGCAGCCCCGATCCCCCCACCCGCGAAGACGATCAGCTCCTCGGCCCCCAGCACCCGCCCGAGCACCGCAGGGCTGAAAAGCCTGGGAGTCAGCGTGCCTCCCCCGACATCCTGAATGGCGTTGCCGGCGCCGACGACACCCAGCGCCACCAGGCACGCGATGATCCCGGGTGCGGGTGCCAGCACCACCAGCGGGATGCCCCACAGCAAGAGGCCGGTGACGAAGGCGCGCCCGAGCCGGTTCGCGCGCACCACAGCTGCGGCGACCGCACCCCCCACCAACCCACCCAGGCCCATCACCGCGTAGAGCCAGCCGACCGCGGACTCGCCCGCACCGGTCACGTCGATGGCCAGCACGACCACCAGGACGCTCACGGCGCCCTTGACGAACGTCTGAGCGAACAGCAACACCGCCATCCCCGCCGGCGGAGCGACCCGCGAGATCTCCACCAACCCCACGAACACCTCCCGCACCAACCCGGGGTCATCGCGGCGGGCGGTCGCTCGCTGCCGATGAAGGTGGACCGGCCATGACTGGGCGGCCGCGAGCGCCAAGCATCCCGACGCCGCCGCGACCGCCACCCAGGACGGTCCGGCTGCCAGCAACGCCCCCGCCAGCACCGGACCCGCCAACGCCCCCGAGTTCTCCATCGTCGTCGCCAACACGTTGACCGCACCGAGCTCGGCCGGTGAGCGGACCAGCCACGGCAGGATCGCGATCAGCAAGGGCCGGTAGGTGCTCGCCAGCATCGAGCTCGCTGCAGCCAGGGAGATGACCAACCAGACGGGACCGCGCAAGGCGCCGCAGACCGCCGAGCCGCCCAGCAGCAGGGCCCGGGCAGCCGTGGCCCACCGCAACAGTTTCTCCCGCGGCATCCGGTCCGACAGGCCCATCACCAGCGGGGCGACCACCGCGGCAGGCAGAGTCCGAGCCAGTCCGTAGATCCCGACCAGACCGGCACCGCCGCGGTCGAACGCGTAGATCGCCACCGCGATCGAGCCCGCCAGCTCACCCACCACCGACAGGCCCCAGCCCACCTCCAGCCGCCGGACGTCCGTGTCCGCCAGAACGTCACGCACCGCTCCCATGACCACCTCCCCGACTGCGGCTACCCGTGGCGCAACCTACAGCCGAGTTGATCGCCGTCGGACGCCTTCCACCGCACCGAGGGCCATCGAGGTTCCCCCAATAGCGTGGAGGCACAGCCGTTGAGGAGGGGGCCGTGCCGGAGAAGCGCCGTAGGTCGATGAGGATTCCCGTGTCGGTGCAGTGCGGATCGTCAAGGAGTCCCCCGGTAAGTCGATCGCGCAGATCGCCCGCGAGCTGGAGATCAATGAGCGGACTTGGTGAACTGGGTCGCCAGAGACCGAGAGGCCGACGAGACGAGAGCATCGGGCGCGATGAGCGAGAGTGAACGCGATAAACTGCAACGGCTTCGGCGGGAGAACGCCGAGCTGGCCATGGAGCGCGAGGTCCTCAAGCGCTCCGTGGCTCTGTGGGTCAAGGAGGCGATGGGCCGGTGAGCGTGGAGGTCTTCATCAGCTCCCAGAGAGCAGACCACCCGTCCCGGCGGCCCTGGCCTGCCGCGCCCTGGGTGTCTCGACGTCGTGGTACTACATGTGGCGTGACCGGCCGCCGACTCCGCGGCCGACCGAGCCGGGCTGTCCAACGTCGCCACCCGCCAGATGGACGGCGAGCAGCTGGACGTCGACGAGGCGTTCTACGACCCGGTGATCAGCCGGGTAGAGCTGATCTACTTCCCCGACCAGCACGCCGCGCTCACCGGGATCTGGCGTGCGCTGCGCCCGGGCGGCGCGTTCGCCACCATCACCTACGACACAGCACAAGCCAACCCCTCTTCTCGATCCCAGTCTCGGTGATCTGACCCGCCCCGGGTTCGGGAGGGGGCTGTTGACCCAGAAGGATCTGCACATGCCTGCACCACGGAAGTACCCCGATGAGCTGAAGGAGCGCGCGACGCGCTTGGCCATGAACGCGCGGCGGGAGGCGAGCACAGAGCGTGGAGCGATCGCGCGGATCGCCGGCCAGCTCGATGTCCATCCCGAGGCGTTGCGGGGGTGGGTTCGGTGGGCCGAGGCCGCCGCGTCCGGCACTGTGGCCCCGGTGCCCGCCGGTTCGAGCAAGGCGGCCGCGGATGAGCCCGGCGAGCAGGTCACGCTCGTCATCCCGCCAATGTGATCACATGCGGTCATCGCGGCTGCTGCGACTCACCGTCGCATCGCCCCAACAAACCTCGCTTCCCTCCGTCCGACAGTCCCCCACCACCCCAGCACCCCGGAAGAGGCGACAGCGCCTCCCAGCAGCCTCGCCGTTCGGCGCGGCCGCGGCCAGGTGCTCGGGCTCGGCCCTGGGTGGTCACTTCCCCGCATATTCCCCGCGGACAGCCATACACGGCCACACGGGGAGAGCCCGGCGGCGGCGTCGTCTTCGGGTCGAGGCCGCCGACAGTCAGTGCCGGAAACGGCCCCACCTGCAGGTTTGCGGTAGCTGCGCGCGAGTGAAGGTGCGGGGCCTTGCCAGGAGAAGGCGCCGTGCTAGCGGTTCGAGAACCGTACCCATGTGACATACCCCCTGGGCGTACCTAGCCAGAGAGGCCTCACTCGGTAAAAGTGCAGGTCAACGGCATGATCAACACGAAGCGGAGGGCGAGGGATTCGAACCCCCGGGGCAGGATTGGGTACCGCCCAACGGTTTTCAAGACACCCACCCAGACGTCGGTTGACCTGCAATGATGCCGGGCCTCGTCGATCACAGACCACGATTGGACCACGGACCACGGTCGCCAGCCGCCAATGGTCATTGACGGCTGGACGTCTGTGCTGGCCGGGCGCGGGTCCGCCTCGGGCTGCGTACGTGTCGCGCCCGACGGGTGGTCGGATCACGGGGTCGGGTCTGCGACGAGCGTGTTCCAGTTGAGGTAGGCGACTTCGCGGCGGGTGCCGAGGCGGCGCCAGTAGCTGGCGGAGGCGTCGTCCAGGCTGGGTCGGATCTTGAGCAGTCGGGCCCGGTCGCTGCCCCTGAGGCGGGAGCGTTCCGCGAGCGGGTCGTCCATGAGGGAGACGAGCAGGGCGAGGTCGCCGACATGCCGCTGGGTTCTCGGCTGTCGACCACGGCCGCTGCGGCCTTGAGGACGCTGGCTCCGAGCACGTCGGGCACTGGGACAGCCGTGGGCACGTCACCCTGGCGGAGGCGGACCTGGATCGTCGTCCGGCGTTGGAGTGCTTGGAAGCCGCCGTCGATGGCGAGCGTTCGGAGGGCAACAGCCGGGGACCTGTGGTCGGGGCAGAGGAGGTCGATGACACTTCCGGTGTCGGGATGGCGGTACGGTAGCGCAGCCCGTGCTGTCGGGTTCGGGCCGGTGTCCGAGGACCTGGCTGACCACGCGGGCGCAGGTGGCGTAGTTCTCGGTGGAGACGACCAGATCGGCGAGGACGTCGACGTCCTGACTGGCGCGGACGCCGTCGAGCACGCCGCGGGCGCGCGCGTGCAGCATGACCATCTGGCCGCCGACCAGGACCCACGCCGCCGGGTCGAGGTTGCCGCTGAGCTCCAGGATGTGGGCCCAGAGGGCCTCGGTGCGACCGGGCAGGTCGTCCAGGACGACGCTGAGTTCCATCAACGTGGCCCGGCCTGCGCACGGAAGTCCCCGAGCAGGTCCTCCAGCCGTTGCCGGCCTGCTCGCACGACACGGGCGTCGATGTTTCCCATGAGGTCCACGCAGATGGCCGCGGTCACCGCCACCGCCTGACCGGCTTCGCTGCCTGCGAGCCCGTTGCCGCACCTGGTGCCCGCCCGGCCCGGGAAGGACCCGATCGAGATTGTCGACCACCCGCAGGGTGACCTTGGACAGGTCGCCGCCCGCGACGAGCGCGTACTCGCCCCGGATCCGCGGTGCGTCTCCTCGCTCGCAGTAGCCGTCCACCACGGCCGCCTCGAGCGAGACCAGGTCGAACGCCGGGTCGTGCTCGATGCCCGACAGTCCGGTGCGGACGACGCCCGCTTCCCCGAGAAGCCGCGCCAGGTACTGGTCTTGCACCCGGTAGCGATGCACCGTGGCGCGCCGCCCGGTGACCTCGAACAGCCGCTCCGCGGTGACCCGTTTGAGCGAGGCGCGGAGCTTGGACCGGGTGACCCGGTCGAGGAAGTCGACGTTGTCGCCGGTGACTAACCGCAGCATCGCCCAGGCGTTCACCGGGGTACGCCGCGCTCCGGAAGTGACCTGGCGCCCCATCCGCAGCTCCAGGCTGACCCGATCGACCATGACCCGGTTGGCGACCCGGGCCCCCCGCAGCGCACCGGCACCGACCAGCCGACGTACCTCCTGCTGGCTCACACCGAGCTTGTCCGCGGCCTCAGCCGACGGCACGAACTCCGAGTCCGCCACCACTCCTCCTCCCGCCCCGCGAGTGCGACGGCGCTGCCTTCTCATCCAGCGCTCCGCCGACCTCACCAGATTGTTTCCTGTATAAGTTGCATATGCAACGCATACAGGAAACGCTTCTAGGCTTGTCGCGGGCGGTGCCACCTGCCGACCTCGGCTAGCGCGGGGGAACCTGGCGCTGATAGTCGATAACTGCGGCCGACGACCGCCCGGACGGCGCAGAACCGGACGTGACGCTCGACAGGTTCATGCTCGTCCCAGGCGTCCGCCGATGCATCACCGACGAGGCGGCGGCATCGCCGCGCTTGTGCCCGAGGCAGTGACCGGGTGGGGGCGGTGAAGGTGCGCCAGACCCGGTCGGGGTCGCCCAGGCGTGTGCCGGGACTGCGGTGGGCCTCGGCCCAGGCGGGGGCGTGGGTCTGGGCCCAGTCGCGGAACCAGGTGTCCTCGCGGCGGCCGTACGGGATCACGGTGACGAACCGCCCACTGTGGGAGGCGATGTGGCCCATCGCGTCCTGGGAGCACAACTTGGAGTCCGCGACGTACAGGAAGTCGGCCCGTCCTACCAGGGCCCGCAGTTCGTCCCAGGTCGGGATGTGGGTGAGGTCGTCGGGGATGTTCCCGTCACCGACCCGGTAGGCGATCGGCACCGAGCCGTCTGCGCAGACGGTCAGGATCATGAGTAGCTGCTTCAGGTCGGGCCGGTAGTCCTTGTTGTGGCCGTGCCGGATCGCCGCCGTCGCTTTCCCGCCACGGGTGTAGCCGTCGGCCTGGCTGTAGGCGCCGGTCAGAGTGAGCGTGGTGGAGTCGTTGTGCAGTTGGGTGAGATCCAGGTCGAACTCGCGGATGGCAGCCAGCACCGTCGTGGTGATCAGGCTGGCCCGGTCGGCGTCGAAGAGCCGGTCCAGCATCCGGCCCACCCGGTCATCATTCAGAGCCACGGCGTCGTCGGGGTCCAGCCCGAGCACCGCCGGGTCGTAGGACGCCGCCCAGTCCCCGAGCGCGTAGACCGGCAGATGCCCGGCCGCGATGTTGGCCACCACCACCTGGATCACCGTCGCCGGGGCCAGCCGCAGCCGGGCGTCGTTGTGGGGCAGGTAGGCGTCCAGGTGCTCAGCCAGGCCCAGGCGAGCCAGGAAGAAGTTGACCACGGGCAGGCACCCCAACCTCTGACTGCGTAGCCCGAACCGCTGCGGTGCCGGGGGTGTTGTCATCGCGGTGCCTCCTTGACCTCGGGTCCCGGTATCGGTCAGCATATGTGCTGACAGATCCCGATCGGGGGATCCTGCGACCGGTGAACCGAGGTGTCGTGCCGACCCGACTCGAGCGCTACGAACGCCGCTACCGCGCGCTGGCCGCCGAACTCGGCCGAGATCGGCCTGATCAGCCCCGGCAGCGTCGTGGTCCGCACCACCTCCTGCGGGAAACCGGGCTGCCGCTGCCTGGCCGACCCGCCCCAACGCCACGGCCCCTACTACCAGTGGAGCCGCGCGGTGGCGGGCAAGACCGTCAGCCGCCGACTCGACGAGCGCCAAGTCGAGCTCTACCGCGGGTGGATCGCCAACCGGCACCGCCTCGAACAGATCATCACCCAGATGGAGCAGGTCTCCGCCGCAGCCGCCGAGATCATGCTCCGCCAGGAACCGAACCCACAGCCTTCCCGAGCCCCGAGAACGCGCTGACCAGGCACAAGTGGGGGGCCAAATCGGTCACGAGAAGTGCGGAACGTCAGCCTGATAGCGCCTCGTAGGTGTCAATTGCAGACGGCAAGCTGGTTCAGGTTAGGCCCTCGGCCGCCCCCAGGGGTGAATGGGCAGGGCAACGATCTCTGCGGCCAGTTGGGCCCTCTCGGTGTCGAGATGGCGCAAGCGGACGCCACGATCGAACAATGAGCGGAGATCGACACGGCCGGCTCCTGGGATGCCGATTCCGATCCATCCAGACAACGAACCATCCGCCTCGACCGCGACGGTCTTGGCTACCCGAGCAGGCGCCTCGGCGCTTAGAGTTCCGACCAACAGTCGGGTCAGTCCATGCAGCCGGTAAGCCCCATCCACCCTGTCCTGAACGCCGCTGCAGATGTCGGGGAGGGTCTTGCCCACGAGCGTGGCCTTGATCTCGCTGACCGTGGCCACATTCCGGCGGCACTCCTCGAGGATCTCGTTGTACTCGAAGAGATCTGCATCGAGGTCGGCCGCCAGGCTGTCTCGCTCCCGCGAGATCTTGGATCCGTCTAAGGCGATTGCGAGATAGGACAGCGAGGGCATGAGTATTCCAGCCGCTGTTGCGATGCAGATCATGAACAGCGTGACACTCAGGCTGGCCCTCCCCAGCGCGGTCGTACCGCGTAACACCATGCCCGCAGTGATCGCGGACGTGGCTGTTACCGCAGCAGCCCCGATGAACCGGTTCCTGCGGAGAGTGGCCTGCTCGCCTTCTTGGCGATTTCCGTTGGCAAAGGCATCCCGTCCGTGGTTGTGGTTCGTCGCAGCGTGGTGGACCAGCCAGGTCTGGCCCAGGATCGTCGATACGACGATGGCCAAGGCCAGTGTCCAAGCCCCGAGGTCGATCCATGGCTGGAACAGTGGGACATCCAGGAAGTAGGCCACGAAGAACAGAAATCCCGCCAGCTCGGCCCAAGGCGCCCACGGTCCGAGCAGTCTCAGCAAGCGGGGAGCACGACGGTGGTGGTGTTTGCTGGCCGCCTCATCTCGCTCGATCCACGCATCGTGGGACTCAACACAGGCTGCCGCCTCCGCAGGCGAGTAGGCGGTGCCAGACTCGGCCGTGATTGGCTCGTGCCGCTCGGCCAGCTCGTCCAGGTTCGCCCGAGTTTCATTCAGGACATCTTGCGCCTCGTCCAACAGCGGGTCAGCCTCGTCCTCCAGCCGAATCGCAAGATCCTCCTCACCTTCGAGGATGAACGGCTCCGCCAGCCGTTCGTTCTGCAGAGAGGTCGGCTCCCACCGATGCTGCGACGTTCCCGCGCTTCGGTGATACTCGACGATCATTCGCGCGAACTGCGCTCCTTGTCGATACTCGGGACGGGTGAAACCAAGGATCCCGGCCTCCCGCTCGGTCAGCGCTGGCGTCCAGGGTCGGGGGTCCGCGGCGCGGTCATGATCTGAGCCAAGGTTGGTGATGCTCATGGCACTCCTCCTTGTGTTGTGGATACGCGCAACTGATGGGCGTGCTCCGCTGTACTGCTAACCGATGGTGTAGCTGACGACGACGACCCGGTTCGCCGGCGAGCGTGGGTCTGGGTCCGGTTGGTCGACGTTGCCGTGACCGCTTAGTCGGTTGATGGACTCACGGGGGACACCAAGGTCACCAACGAGCAGGTCCGCGATCGTTCTCACCCGACGCTCGCTGAGCTTGCGGTTGTCCGCGTCGTCCTTGACGGGCTTGCCGGCAGCATCCAGCGGTCCTTCGTATGAGGTCCACCCGTCGAGGGCGAACGTTGCTCCACTCGCGACCGCGTCCTGAATGCAGGGTTCCAGGTCGCGGGCGGTCCTTTCCGGGTCGATCAACAGTGAACTGTTGACTACGAAGTAGCTCGACGGCAGCGCACAGCTCAGCGTCTGCGGATCTATCGGGCTCGGCTCCGGGGCGATGGGGGTGTCCGGCAGATCAGGCACCGGTACGAAAGGAGCGCTAACGGTCGAGGCCGCGACCGAGCCTGGCGCGTCAAGGAAGCGAACTGAGGTCGCTCCGGCGGCGGTAAGGACCGCTGTCCAGACCGATTGGCGATAGTCCTTCTGCGCTCGGCCGAGCTGCGGCTGAGCGCCGACGGTCGGAACGATGGCGAAGGTTACCGGCCCGTTCAGCGCCGGCTGGATCCCACCGTCCTGCAACGAATGGACCAGCTGCTCGGGGGGGATTGTCCAGTTCAACTTTCGGAAGTCGTCTGGGTCGGACAGGTCGAGCCCAGTGCTGACCAGCGTCACCGGGACACCCGCAAAGGTGATCCGCGTCATGCCGGAGTACAGCGCCCGCCCACCGGAACTGGCCGGAGTGCCGTTAATCTGTGCTTCGATCTCGGCGATGGTGGCATCGATAGCTGCGGACGCGCGCTCCGCCACTTTGAGCACATGGCCGTCAGCACCGCCCGCGCGCGGGGTGAGATCCACCATCGACGTCGCGACCTCTCCGTTGGACTCCACTCGCGTGAGCGCCATCACGCCGTGCGATAGGCCAACCGTTCGCAAGTCGCTCTTGACGGCTAACGGCAGTTGCACAGCGGCGTCGTTGGCGGTCGGTGCGGTATAGATCAACTGGTGCATCAACTGCCCCGGGGCAACGGAGCCATCGGCGCGGCCATGGCCGCCCGCGAGCCACAAGACCGACACAGCGAGCGCGACAACCACCGCGGAGAGCACCCACCTTCGGCCACCTCCGGCCTTGACACCGCGACGCGTAGCACGCCGCGAGTTCGCCCGGCTCACAGGCCGGCGGCTGCGGCCTGGGTGGCGGCCTGCCCGGGGGCGGACCGGATGGCTCGATCGTCCTCGAGAAGCGCGACTGCGCATCAGCGTTCTTCCTTCCTTGAGGTCCGGGTGACCAAGGCGGTCGGCGAACTATCGGATCAAGTCCTCAGCTCGTCCCCTCCGCCAGATCCTGCAAGCGACGGCGCTGTGTTTCGACGGAGCGCGTCAGACGATCGGCCAGTGACTGCTGATCGCTCTGCACTACCGAGAGGCGCTCAAGTTCGGTCCGCACCACCACCTTGTAGGTGACGACGCTGCCTCCGATGAAGCCGGCGAACGAAGCCACCAGCACGATCAGGAACTCCACGTAAAGCGGTACGCCGCCGCCTGCGGCTGAGTACGGACGCCCTCGGCGGGTGCTGGTTGTTCGCATGTGAACCTCCTGAGTCGCTCGGCACGACGTGGCGCTTGGAGTAGCCTGACTTGGAGGGTCGAGCACAACAAAGGTTTGGTCAAGGTTTGCCAAAGGTTTTGCAGGACTTCGTTAACCTCAAATTTGCGCAGGCGCACCATCAGTGCTGGTCCGACTACACCTGGCGACATGCCCAGGTCACCGCCTTGCGCACTTGGCAAAGTGGCTATGCTTGGCCAAGAGGTCTTTGATAAGCTCGGCTGCTTGTGCGCCGAAGGGAGTGGCAGCGTGACGACGACTGAACCGTTCACGGCCTGGCTGCGTGAGCAGTTCGCTGGCGCCCCAGCAGTGCGGGCTCGGCGGGTCGCCGCCGACGCTGGGATCACAGAGGCTACTTGTCTGCTCTGAGATCCGGTCTACGAAACGAGCGGCCTTCAAGGCGTGCGCGGAGCAGATCGCCAGAGCATTCGCCTGCTCTTCCGGCTGTCAGACGCAGCAGAGGATGTCCTGGTGCGGGAGGCGGTCCATGCCGTCGACGGTGCAGAGGATGTCGCGTCTGAGATTGTCCCAGAGACCGACCTCTCGACTCGTGGCTCCGTCGTGCGCCCAGAGCTCCGATCAGGGACAGCGAACTGGGATTCGCTCTTTGACGTTTGGTTGGCTCATGCTCAGTGACGTCCACGCCCCTCCGGTCATTGGCTTCTACGGATTCAAGGCGGAGTGGGCAGAACCCTCGCCGCGGCGCACATGGCCGACCTGTACTCACGGCTCGGCATCGGGTTCTCCTCGTTGACGCGGATCTTGAGGCGCCCGGACTCTCCTTCTGGAACGAAGTGCGGCCCGGTGAAGCGGAAGAGGGTCTTGTCCACCTGCTCAATCGCCTGGCGGTATTGAGGAAGCGCAAATCGGGCCAGAGACAACCGCCCCGTACATACGTTCGACTGACGACTTCTTCTCGGAGTACCACGACGAGCGGCGCGCGCAGTCGACCGGTCCGATTGGGGAAGTCCATCTGCTGCGGCTGGCCTAGGAGTAGTCGAACCCTCAATCCCTGGCAGCTACTTGGCGGACCTCCCCAGGCAGAATCTGAAGGTTCTGTTGGCGGCGGACAAACTCAGGCTCGCCCTAGCGCGCTCGGGGTACGACATCGTGTTGGTCGACAGTCGCCCCGGTCTCCACCAGATCGGGCGACTCTCTTCTCCAAGCTTTCGGACTACAATGTCGCCCTCTTCGGGTCAAGCCGTCAGGCGATGCGTGGACTTCAGACCACCCTTGGCCTGTTTACCCCCGGCAGCTTCCCAAGACCGTATTCGCCCTCTCCCCGGTTGCGTGGTTCGCGGCTGACAAGATCCAAGAGGCACACCTGATTCTCCGGCGCTACATCGACCGCCACGATGTTGAGTCCCAGCGGATCGTTCCCATCAGCTGGACCCGGCGCTTGCACTCGATGAACTGCTCATCACCGTTAAGACCCGCAATCCGCTACTGCCCGTGACTACCGCAGGTTGCTGTTAGAGCTTGAGACCGTGCGAGGCCATGGCATCGATCGGTACACCAAGTCGATCGATGCCCTCTTGGACATCTTCAAGGCTAGTGTTGCCGTGACGGGGCGGAGAGTGGCCTTGAGCACCTTCGGAGTGTCTTCGACCAAGAAGCCGACGAGGCATTTTCGGCCGAACGCAGGCCGTCGATGCCGTCAAGAGCTATCTGAAGCAACTTGGCGGAGAAGACCCCTGGCGACGCCGCGAGTACGTGGTCGAACTGCTTATCTGGGAGATCATCCGGCGACTCCGGAGTTTGTCCAGGCTAGACCGAGACGCCGCAGAGGCATTGTGGGCGATCGTGATCCGTCGCAACTCCGCCGACCCCGACGGTCCTAGGGATCCCATCGATCATGAAGCGCTCAAGCCAATGGAGAAGCGCTACGAGGATCTCTATGATCGCTACGGCGAGGCGCCCAAGAAGACGCTTCCTGCGCTGCTCAACTGCCTGCACTCCGAGTATCGAAAGGAGTTTGGACAGGGGCTGCGAGACCACAAGCACACCACCGCAAAGCGCGGCCAGCCACAGTATGCTGCCTCGCTGGAGCATTCGCGGACGAGAGAATCCCGAATGGCTACCCTGATGGTAGAAGAGCCTGGATCCGGGGGGCAGTCGCCGCGCCGCTCTTCGGTTGTGAAACTCACTAATCCAGAAGCCGAGACCGAAACTGTTTTGGTGGAAAGGCGTCTAACCTGGCGAGGCTAGCCATTGCCGGGTTGCCTGTTCCACCCGGTCTGGTGATTGCCGCCGAGGCTTTGCGGGCTACTCGGCCTACGAGCGGAACTCGAATGTTGACGCCGGAGCGCGCAGACATAGAGGGCCCCGAGGTGATCGTTACAGCAGCTGCAGCAATGGCGAAAGAATTGGGCCTTGTCGCTGTTCGGAGTTCTGCTGTCGATGAAGACGGCATCAATCATGCTGCAGCAGGGCAGTACGCTACCATTCTTGGAGTTTCTGGCGAATCCGAGTTTCGAGACGCCGTGTCTGCTGTCCTGCTCTCCCAGCACTCGTCCCACGTTGGGCAGTATTGGGGCTAGGACGTTCGACCACAACACGGTCGCCGTGATCGTCCAGCGAATGGTCCATCCGCGCGTTGCTGGTGTGATGTTCACCCGCGACCCGGTTACGGGGTCATCCAGCTACGTGATCGAGGCTTGCCTCGGGCTGGGGGTTTCAGTTGTCGACGGAGACGGCGTTCTCGAACGAACATACCTCAACCCGACGAACCTGAGCGTGCTCTCCCAGCAACTGCGTTCTAAGGGCGTTGCCAGGCATTGGAGCCACTCGGAGCGACGGATCCTTGTCTCGATCCCTGATAGGGAAGAGCGTGCGCTTCTTGGCAGACGTGACCTCGCGCTATTCAGTCGAGTTTGGCCGATTCATCGAGCGCGAGCTCACGACTCCGGTGGACGTGGAGTGGGCTATTGATGACGAGGGACTTTCGATTCTCCAAGCCCGCCCGATAACAACGTTAGGGGAATCATGAGCTGGACGCGGTTTGCCCGCCGAAGCCACGCTCCGGTCTCGGCACGGCTTCTCCAAGAGGCGCAACGCCCCTCCTACTTCACTTTGGCGACGGGACTTCAAACCGGTATTGAGAACCATGTTTGGGTCAACGACACTATATATATCCCAACTTCTGAGCAAGAGGCGCTCAAAGAAGCAGCTCGGTATCGGCTCGATGATGGGTGGGAGTATGTCGACGGGTTTGCCGGCGCTGCCGATCTTCACTTGACTCCTTGGCTGTCGTGGCTGAAGACTTCACCGCCCGGTTTCAAATCCTCCCGCGGGGACGCCCTTAGCACCTGGTTCGATTCATATCGGACTGCGATGGCATTCGTACCAGTCTTTCGGACCCTGGATCGCGTGTTAGCTGAACGGGTGTCAGCGGAAGAGGCGGCGACCTACCTTGATGAAGCCGACTCGGGCGATACGGCCGAAGGTCGCGAGCGGGCAGAGCTCCAAGGGCTTGCGAATGAACTTCGCGCTGTAGGTGACCTCTCAGCCAACTCCTTGCTTGCAGATCAGCTCCTTACGGCACATACCGTAAAGTACGGTTGGTTACGGGTGCGATGGTATCTCGGCAAGCCATTCACAGTCGAAGACTTCCGCGACCGTGCCGTCGCACTCCTGGCGCTGCCAATGCCAGCTCCACGGATGAGTGCGAAGTCCGATTACCTGCCAGCGTCTGACCGAAGCAGACACCTAGCCGAACTGGCGCACCTACGGACGCATCGTGCTGAAGTGATCAATGAGGCGATCTGGAAGGTGATTCCCAGGCTGCAAGAGCTCGCTGGCTCGCTGTCGATTTCGTACGAAGACCTTGTCTACCTCTATCCGCAGGAACTGCTCGACGCCGTTCGAGTAGGTTCCGTCAGCGCCGCACGGGCGAAGGAGAGGCGAGTCAGCTTCGTGAGTGCTCTTGTCGACGGCAACTTCATCGATGCCGCTGGGCCGACCGAAGTTGCAGAACTCGTCGCGAGGCTCGAGGTTGGGCTTCCAGACAGGACTGCGGTGAGACAGCAGACCGGCAACACTTTGGTCGGAGTCGCGGCATCCGGTGGAAAGGCAAGGGGGCCTGTGCGCATCGTCCACTCTGCCGACGACGCCGACCAATTGAGGGCCGGGAGGTCCTAGTCACGACAATGACCTACCCGAGCATGATTGCCGCCATGCAGCGTGCTTCCGCAATCGTGACCGATGACGGGGGCCTTCTCTCACATGCTGCTGTGACTGCTCGTGAGCTCGGCACGCCATGCATCATCGACACTGGCAACGCTACTTCCGTACTGTCTACCGGCGAGGTCGTTTTCGTTGATGCCGACCAAGCCAAGATCGAACGCCTATCCGACATTCCCGAACTGGAGGAGCAATCATGACGGACACTCTTGTGCTGATTGATTTCGTGAATGACTTAGTGAGCCCTGGGGGCAAATTAGAGAAGCTCGGAACAGCCGCACATGTTGCGAGTCGCGACGTGATCGCCAAGGCAAGAGCGGCGTTGCAGCACGCTCGCGATTCTGGAAAGCGTGTTGTTCACGTCCGCGTCGGCTTCTCTCCTGGGCACCCCGAACTCCAAGGGCTTCACGCACCGTTCTACCAGGCACATATTGCGAACGACTGGCTGGTAGCGGGAACTTGGGGGAACGAGTTCGCTGAACCTCTCAAGCCGCTCTCGAATGAGACGGTTGTCCCGAAAGAGCCGCGTGAATCCCTTCACAAATCCTGACTTCGCCGCGGCACTGGACAAGGCGGGCACGATCACTGTCGCTGGCGTGTCTACTAACCTCGCTGTCGAGGAGACCATACGTACCGGCGCTGCGTTGGGCTACAAGATCCAGGTACTCGAGGATGCGTGCGCAAGCAACAATCAGGACCGCCATGACTTCGCGTTCACCAATACTTTCCCGCTATTCGCCAGTGTAATTGACACGGAAGCCTACCTTGCCCAGTAGCACTGGCGAACGTGCTCAGTTCACACTGGGATTCAACTTCGACGATGAGCTCATAGAGGGACTCGATCGACTTTCGCAGATCGATAGCTATGGAGAAGTCGGCGAGGTTCTTGCGGCTTTGGCCGAGTCTCCGGTTTCCTCGGCCCGCCCCATTGCGAGGATTCCAAAGGCAGATAGGCGGACTCTCGCCAGACAGGTGAGCAGGTTGCGTTCCATTGGTATTGATTTTAATTATCTGATGAATACTAGCGAACCGATTCGCGGCAAGGATAGGGGGGTTCTCTGAATTCCTTCGAAGCCTGGTGGCCGATGGGGTCACGCGACTCACCGTAGGCACCAATGAACTAGCCAACCTGGTTAAGGCTCAAATACCCGAAATGCATGTCACCATGTCTATAACGAGGGGCGTTAAGAGTCCAGGAGCTCTGCGAAGCGTTGCCCGGGCAGGCTGCGATGCCTGTTACGTCGACGGTGTCTTTGTCAATCGAAACTTTCCCTTGCTGAAGAGGCTGATAGCTCAAGCGCCTATTGAGATTCGCTTGTACGCCAACATCAGTTGTATCTCGGCGTGCCCAGTTGTCCGTCAGCACTACGATCTGTTCGCTGGCCAAACGCCCGATACGCTCGCTTTCCGCATGATGGGTTCTTTGCTGGATGCAGCCTCGTGAAGATGCGCTCCCCGGTCGAGTGGGTTCAAATGCCGTGGATTCGGCCAGAGGACATTCAGGTGTACCGAGACCTAGGGGTTTCCTCATTTAAGCTCTCCGATAAGACCGGCCCCCACCCCGGTTCTCTTGAAGATCGCTGAAGCCTACACGAGCGGCGTTTCACCCATTGATCTGTTCGACATCATAGAGCGCTCGGGCATGAAGTATCACAGGCTGACCGGTCGCGCGGGTCCTGGACCTTCCGTAGGGCCGTATCGCGTCAACCCTGCGGCACTGCCTGAGAACTTCCTCGAGCATTTTCGTCAGGGGATCTGTGTGAGTCAGGACGCCAGTTGCGTGGTTTGTGCTACCGCAGCCCAGTTGGCCATTACCCGAAATTCGGAGTGGGACGATTTTCAACTCGACGAATCAACTCGGACTACTATCCCCCACCTCCTTGACGTCCGCGCCCTTCATTGATCGCCTCCCGCTGCTGGAGATGGGTCTGTCAGGAACTTCGTGTGTGGGGTCCGGGTCCGTCCGATGAACGGTGTTTCTGGCGTTCATTGTTAGAGGTTCTCCGCGGCCGGCATGCGGTCGGCGAAGGTGACGGCGAACGCGTTGAGGGCGGGCTTCCACCGGATGGCCCATCGTGCCTGTCCGGTGCCCTTGGGGTCCATGCCTCGGGTGACCAGGTACAGCGTCTTCAACGCGGCCTGCTCGGAGGGGAAGTGCCCCCGGGCGGTCGACCGCCCGCCGGTAGCGGGCGTTGAGGGATTCGATGGCGTTGGTGCTGCGCAGCGTCCTGGCCAGGGTCGGCGGCACCCCGAGCCGCAGGACGGTGAGGGTCTCGGGCAGGCCCTCGCGCAGGCTGGCTGCCGCGCCGGGGTGGGTCTTGTCCAGCTCGGCGGCCAGGGCCTCGAGGTTGGCCTGGGCGCTCAGCGCGGACTCGGCGTGGTAGGCGGCGCGCATCCGGCGTTCCACGATGGTGCGCAGCTTCTCCGGCAGCCTGTCCCTCACGTTATCCTGATCTTGTGGAGTTCGACCCCTGGCGATGACGGGGTGGTCGAACACGTCGTTCACGGCCCGGGCCAGGGCCTTGCAAGGTGGCGGTATCGGTCGGACATGATCGAGTGACGGCAGCGCCGAGATGCGCCAGCCGTGCCCGCTGGCGCGTCTCGGCCGCTACTCGCTACTTGAACTTGAAGTTGAAGACCGCTTGAGCACCGCCGTAGTTCGGGACGTCAGGCGCGAACCTCAGGATCAGTTGGCGGCAGCCGGTCCAGGTCTTGGTAGTCTTCCAGACGTACGTGTACTGGTCGGTCGTGGCGTTGTAGCTCAGCCCGCCTGGGGTGGACACGGTCGATTCGATCGGATCGATGGGGTCGCCGGTCCAGGTGTCACAGGCGACGCTCTGCGACTTCGGGTATCCAGTGTCAAAGATGTTAAGGCTGCGGTTTCCCTGCAGGCCGAACACCACCGGCACTCCGGCGCCAGCCTTGACGGTGTTCACCGCAGGTGGCGCATCAACCGGGCCGCTCCAGCTGGCGAATACCGTGTAGCTGCGGCTCCGCGGTTGCGCCTGGTTGCCAGCGTTATCCGTCGCGTCGATCTCGATGGTGAACGACTTCGCGGTCGAGGTGGGCACGTCCCCCCGCTGACGATCGGTGCCCCGTCCACGGTTGCGGTGCAGCTGGCCAGACCGGATCCGCCGGGCTCATCCGCGCAGGCGAAGTCGATCGTCGCAACCTGCCCGACGACGTAGTCTGGCGCCCTCCGCCCGCGAGCCGATCTCGATCGCGGGGGCGTGGAGTCGGGGTTGCCGAAGGTGCCTTGATCGGTTACGCCGACGAATGCGCCGGGCATCCCACCGGTACCGACTTCCTGCCCACCGATGACGTAGATCCGGCCGTTGCCGGCCATCGTTGCCTGCATGCTGTAGCGCGGGTTGGGCAGCGCCCTGTTGCTGGCCCAGGAGTTGGCTACCGGGTCGTACGCGAAGACCGCGCCGTCCGATCCACCCAACGCGTACAGCCGACCGTCAGGGCCTGGGATGAGGCTCACCGGGACCATTTGCACCGGCAGGGATGCCCTTGTGGCCCACGTATTGGTGACCGGGTCGTATGCCTCAACGGTTTGCCCGACCGGTCCATTGCCGTTCCCACCGACGACGTAGATCTTCCCGTCGGCAGCCAAAGCAGCTCCCGCGCTCTCCCGAGCCGTGGGCATGGATGCCCTGGCGGTCCAGGTGTCGGTCGCCGTGTCGTAGGCGTACACGGTGTGGTTGTAGCCAAAACAACACCCTGGATAACCGCCGAAGATGTAGATCTTCCCGTCCGGCCCGAGCGCGCCAGCGGCGCCCAGAGCCCTCACCGGGAGGTCCCGGCGGGGCGCCCAGGTATCGGCGACAGGGTCATAGACGTTGACGTTCGTCGCCGTGTCAATGCCCGGTGCCGCCCCGCCGACGACATAGATCTTGCCGTCACCGGCACGGATGGGTCGCACACCGGTCAGCGCGATCGGATCGGAGCGCGCGACGACCAGCTGTCCGAGGCTGGGTCGTATCGCTCAACCGTATCCAGCGCGTTGGAGGCCGCTTCTCCGCCGAACACATAAACAGCGCCTGCGCTGTCTGTTGCGAGGCCGACCCGACCTCGCTCCGTGGGCATCGAAGCCTTGGTGGACCAGCTCAGGTCGGATTCGATCGCAGCGCCAGTCGACGGCGCAACCAGAGAAACGAGGAGAGCAACAGCGCCCGCAACGACGAGGCCGCTGCGAGCACGCCATGCGGTCGCGCGCATACGCCAGCCACCTCGTCCTGTTCTTTCCGCGCGTTGGTGAACCAGCGCGGGCAGTCGGCCTAGGCATCGGTTAACCTCTTCCTGCGTCGAACAGGGTGGTCTGCGCCTGCGCATCGTCCCCGTTGTGGCGATCACGTAATCCCAGGGGCTGTGGTCAGGCGATTCCCCACCCCAGGTCTGGTCTGTGATCGGCAGTCTAATTGGTGGTCGTGGTGGGCTGAGGGCGGTTACTGGTTTTGCCAGAACCGGCACCGGTTGCACTGAAGCAGCTCCTCGACCTGGTCGGCCAGCAGTCCGGGCGGACCGCGACGGCCGTCGTCCTGGCCGGCCGCGACTACCGGGAGACGGTCGGGTCCACCTCCGCCTCACCGACACCAGACGACTGCAGATCCCCGAGTCGGCCTGGACCTACCGCCGGCGGGCTGACCGCCGCGGAGGGCCCGACGCGAGGCTGCGCCGACCTGCTCGCCGCCGCCGACAGCCTCGACGACCGAAGTCCGCACTGGCCTCCCACCGTCCGTACCGGCACCAACACCTGCGCATCCGCGACGCATCACCGCACCCCGATCACGGTACCGCCGCCAGCAGACGAGACCGCGGCGCGAGCCCCGCACCAGCGGCGAACTCGACCGTACGGTTGCCTGGACCGCTGCTGCCTCGCACGGTGCAGACCATGGAACCCACCGAAACCATCTCTGTCCACGAAGACCCCGACCCGGCCCGGCCGAGGACCGCGTGTATACCCCGTTAACGCCCTGCGCGTACGCAAGTAGGTTCGAACGCATCGCACCCACATCCCACCGCCGAACCGCGCTCGCCGCCATGTTCGACTTGCCTCACTGACCTCTGCCAAGATGTCAGGTCTCATTCGATCTGAGGCATGATCATGCGCTGACCTGCGGTGCCTCGAGACTGTGGGGGCGACGGGGGGACCTTCCTGGCAGACACGCTGGTCTACCTGTCAGGCCGGTTATGTCAGGCCGGTTATGTCAGGCCGGTTACACCGTTGGCCCTACAGACCCGCCCGCGAGGACGAATACGACAACGCCACCTCCGGGGCCTGCCCACCGGTCGAGGGCGGAACCTTGATCCGATACGTGTAGTCGAACGACCCCGACTGCAGGCCCACCGCCCACGACCCGGACGCCTTCAACGACGACGCCGCGAACGTCGAATCCGTCCCGCCCGCCCCCGCAGTCACCGCGAACACCACCGAGCCACCCGCCACCGACGCCGCAGCAGCAGCAGCGCCGTCGTGGTCGCGGCCGCAGCGGAAGCGGACGCCGACGCACTGGGCGACACCGACGGGGTCGCCGCCACCGAGGCACTCCCCGACGCCGACGGGGCATCCGACGGGCTCGCGGAGGCGCTGCTGGACCCGGTGACCGAAGAGCTCGGGGACACCGACGCGGACGGCGTCCCCGCGGGCGCAGCGGCGGCCGCCGCCGCGGTGGGGCTGGGCGCGGGCGTGGCCGACGGGCTGGCCGTCGGGGTCGCCGTCGTCGCCGCGGCCGCCTCAGCGGCGATCTTCGGTGCGTTCTTGGACTGGGCGGGCTGCGTCGGGACATAACCCGTTCCAGGGCCGGCCGTGCGCGCCGCCACCGGCGTCGCTGACCCCACACGGTTCACGACCGCGGGGGGTTGCAGGGACGCCGAGCCGGGCGCGGCAGCGGAGATCGTCGCGGTCACCGTCTCACCCTTGGCGTCATTGACCGAGGGAATGTCGACCGGCACCCGGCACGCCGCCACCTGCGGTGTCGTCACCACGCACGCCGGGGTAGGCCACCAACCTCAACCGGTCCTTGAAGGCACCACCGAAGGCATCCGCGAACGCGGCATAGTCGACCTGGACAGTACATCCCCCGCCGCCGTCACCTGGTCGGCCCGCTCGAGGGTGAACGCCACCCCCTGACCACCACCGAACCCCGCGAACAACCCCGGATCCAGAGTCTTCACCTGCACCGAGGTCGGAGACGCCGCCCCCGTCGCGCCACCACGACCCACCGCCGCCGCGGCCGTGACCGCCGCCGAGTTCGCGGTCCGTGACACCGCGGCCTTCGCCACCGCCGGGTCCGCCGCCCGGACCGTGATCACCGAACCGGCCGGTGCACCCGTGGCACCCACCGCGACCGTCGCCGCGGCCGAGGCCTTCACCGCCGCCGCCGGGCGTGGCTTGACCACCGGCAGATCGCCCGGGCGGGACCGGTCCACCGTCGCCTCCGCAGCCACCTTCACCACGTTCACCGAGTCATCGGGCATCGGCGCCGCCGTCGCCGCCGTCGCCGCCGTCAGCGCCGCCATCACCCGCGGCACGCTCGGTGACACCGCCGTCCCGACCGACAAAGCCCCCACACAGGCCACGGCGATCCAGATCAGGCCAGAACCCGGACCACCAGGCAGCCCAGGCAGGTGTCCAGGCCGCGCGTGACGCACCGGAACCCGGCCAGCAGCATGCGAAGGCGACATCGCCACACCCCATGACTCTCTCGGCCGGAACGCACCGCGTCCTGCACGACGACACGACACCACGAACGCCAAACGCGTTGCGGCACAACCGGACAGGGGAGGGCCTGCCGTGTCAGCTCACTGGGCCGAGAGAGCCTGGGCGAAACCGACCAGACAACGATCACCACCCACAAGGGCTTTGAGGAAGATTTATCCGACGGAGACGATCAACGGTCGCTCCCCACGGTTCAACGCCCCGGCACGCCACTAACGACAACCCCTCCGGCCACCTCCGGCCACCCGCCGGCACCCCCCGAGGCACCCGCCCGCGGCGAACCCGGTCCGCGCCGCAATCCCTCCGGGGGTATCCGCAGCGGACCATGATCAGACCAGGAATAGACCACGGACGTCATAGGCCACCGTGGACGACTGGCCACAACTGGACACCCCAGGATGAGTACCCGACCATCGACGATCAGTGGCCACAGGCCGCTGACCTGCACATTCACGCCTCTGGAGACACGTCGAGGACGAAGCTCGCTGAAGACCCGCTAACGGTCTGGAATACCTCTGGCACCCCGCACAACGGGTTTGGCGGCTCACCCTGGGTTAGCGTCATCGGAAAAAGCGCAGGTCAGCGGCATGATCAACACGAAGCGGAGGGCGAGGGATTCGAACCCCCGGGCACGGATTGGGTACGCCCAACGGTTTTCAAGACCGTCACCATAGGCCTCTCGGTCAGCCCTCCCTGGTGCGCCACCATTGTGCCGCCAGCCGCCCATACGCTGTCCACTCGCGCGCCGCCGACACCCTCACTCGTCGAGCCGCTGCCCCCCGAAGAACATCAGCGGGTCGCTGAGCAGCTCGATCTGGATCCCGTCCGGGTCCTTCAGGTACATCGACGCCTCGATTCCCCGGTCCGGCCCCAGATACGGCACCCCTGCCGCCTCCAGCCGCCCCTGCGCCCGCTCCCACTCCTCGCGCGCCATCGAGATCGCGATGTGCTGGACGGCGCCGATCGACTCCACCCCAGGCTGCAGCCCCAGCCCCGGGAAGTCGAAGAAGCCCAGCAGGGTGCGGTTTCCCAGGTCGAAGAACAGGTGCGAGGACCCCGGGTAGTCACGGTTCTCGACGAGCTCGACCAGCGGGAACCCCAGCACCCCTTGGTAGAAGTCGATCGTCCGCTGCACGTCGGAGCAGATCAGCGCCGCGTGATGGATCCCCCGCCCCGGCGACGACGGTCTCTCAGCCACCGGGCGCAGGTGCGTCTCCCGCAGCTCGATACGCCGGGCCTCGAGCACCTTCAGTTCGTCCTCACTCGGCATGGCGACCTCCACTCGACGTCGGTGAAGCCTCAACCATCGGCCACGGACCGCCCGAACGCGAGCGGTTAGCCTGACGACGCGCCTCCCGCCTCGCCCGGCACCCGAGAGAGACCCGTCAGACCCATGACCGACCTCGACATCGTGCGACGCCGCTTCGTCGCCCAGCGCCTCGCCGGGGGGCGCGCCGCCGACCCGGCCGACGCCGTCCGCTGGCTCAGTGCCGTGCAGGCGCAGGAGTACGCCGAGGCCAAGTGGTCCCTGGTCGAGCGCACACACAACGCTACCGACGCCACCGTCGAAACCGCCTTCGCCAACGGCGACATCATCCGCACCCACCTGCTGCGGCCCACCTGGCACTTCGTGGCCCGGGACGACCTGCGCTGGCTCCTGCGCCTGAGTCGTCCCCGGGTGCACGCCCTCAACCGCTACTGGTACGCCAAGGTCGGCCTCGACGCCGAGGCCTTCACCCGTGCCCACCGAGCGCTCGTCCAGGCACTGGACGACGGCCGCCCCCGCACGCGCGCAGAGCTCACCGAGCACCTCAGCTCAGCCGGCATCGACGCCACCGGCATGCGGCTCGCCCTCCTGCTCATGCACGCCGAGCTCGAGGAGCTCATCTGCAACGGTCCGCGACTCGGCAAGCAGCACACCTACGCCCTCCTCGACCACCGGGTGCCCGCCGGCCAGCTCGACGACCGCTCGCGTGACTCCGCGGTGACCGAGCTCGTCCTGCGGTACTTCCGCAGCCACGGCCCGGCCACCGTCAACGACTTCACCCACTGGTCGAGCCTGACAGTGGCCGACACCAGAGCCGCACTGGACTCCCTGGGCGACCGACTGCAGGCCCAGTCCCGCGACGGAACCCGTTGGTACGCGGCCCCACCGAGTGACACCCCGACAACCCACCCGACGGACGCCGCCGAGCCGGCAGCCGCTGCGTTCCTGATTCCCACCTACGACGAGACGGTCGTCGCCTACCAGGATCTGCGTGTCGTCCCCGCCCACCCTGCACCGCGCTCCAGCCTGCTCGAGCGCGCCATCGTGATCGACGGCCGCACCCACGGCACCTGGAAGCGCCGGCTCACCGCCCGCACACTCACCGTCGAGGCCACCCTCTTCGCCGGTCTCACCCCAACGGAGCACGCGGCACTCGACGCCGCCGTCCACCGATTCGGTGACTCACTCGGGCTCGAGGCCCACCTCACCCTGCATGGGTAAGGAGCCTCAGACGTAGTGCCGCCAGGAGTGCACCGGCTCGTAGCCCAGCACCCGCCGCGCCTTGGTGATCGAGAGCAGCGTCTCGTGCTCGCCCAGCTCCCCCCGCACCTCCACCCCTGGGAACACCTCGGCCATCAACGACGCGCTCGACCGCGACATCACCGTGTCGGCGTTCGCGATCACGAAGACCTCACAGCCCGGCTGCAGGTACTCCAGCGCCCGTCGCACGGCCTGCGCGCCGTCCCGGGCATCGATGTAGCCCCACAGATTCCACTTGCGCGCCAACGGATCCGCGTCGTACGCCGGGAACGCCGCGTAGTCGGCGACATCCATCACGTTGGAGAACCGCAGCCCGATCATGGTGAGCTCGGGGTCCCACCGGCACAGGTGGTGGGCCATCTCCTCCTCGAGCACCTTGGTCAGCGAGTACGTGGACTGCGGCAGTGGCCGGTACTCCTCGTCCACCGGCGCATACGGCGGCGGCACGTCGAACGGCAGCCCCAGCACCGTCTCGCTGGAGGCCCACACCACGTGCCCCACCCCGGCCGCCCGGGCTGCGTTGAACACGTTCCAGGTCGCCATGGCGTTGTTCGAGAACGTCGCCGAGTTGGTCACCAGCCCCGGCGCCGGGATCGCCGCCAGGTGCACCACGGCGTCCACCGCGCCCCCGCCCGGCGTGCCGCGCTCGTCGACCTGCCCGCCGATCACCTCGAGCACCTGCCCGTAGTCGCCCAGGTCGGCCACGACCCAGTCGACGGAGACATCCGCCCCGCGCACCCGGTCGACCGCCAGCACGCTCCACCCGGCCGCACCCAGGTCCGACACCACGGCCCTGCCCAGCTTCCCGGCCGCGCCGGTCACCACCACACGTCCACCCATGCGGCCGATCCTCGTCTTCCCAGGCGCCGGTGTCGACCCACTGCTCCGAACGGGTCACCCCGCAGCGCGGCACCCAAGATCACGCCCTGCCACGCCGACCTGAACATGGGGAATCCGCTCGCCCACCCGCTGACCCTGGGGGTACGAACAACCGTGCAGGCCTCGACGGTGGCCGGACGACGTCACGTCCTCGACGTCGTCCTGGCCTGGAGTGCCTGGCTGGCCCCCGTCAGCGCCGCCCTGCTGGTCGCGATCACGGTGGACCACCCAGCCGAGGCCTTCCTGCACCAGATCAGCCACGCCGAGCGGCGACCCCTCGACCTGGTCTCCCCGCTCCTGTTCCTCCTCCTGCTCGCCCGCCTCCTCCTGCACGCGGTGACCACCCCGCGCCGCCGCGTAGGCCTGCTGCTGCTCGCTTTCGGCCTCATCCTCTGGGCCGCCGTCGCCGTGCTCTCGCTGGCCACCACCGGCACCCCCCAGCCGACGTCCTTCCCCACTCCCGCCGACATCCTCTTCGTCTCGGGTGTGGTCAGCGTCGCGGCCTTCCTGGTGATCGACCTCGGCCGTCCAGCAGGCGCCGACATTCCGACCGCCACGCTGCTCGACACCGCCATCGCCTGCGGCGGCGCCATCTCGGTGTCCTCACTGGCCGTGGCCACCACCGCAGCTGGCGGTCTGAACCGCGCCATGCCGCTCTACCAACTCCTCTACTTCGCACTCACCACCCTCGTCCTCACCCAGCTCCTGCGCGGCCGACGTAGCCTCCGGCGCACCGGCGCGTTGCTGGTGGCCAGCTTCGTCTGCATGGCCGCCGCCGACCTCGCCCTGGCCCGGGTGGTCGCCCAGGGCACCACCGGCTACGGCCTGATCCTCGATCTGGCCTGGGCCCTCGCCCTGCTGCTGCTGGTCACTGCCGCCTGCCGCCCCTGCCCGCCTTCCCACCGGGCCGGCGGCCATCGACTAGGCTCGGGCACCGTCACGGTCACCACTCTGACCGCTGCCGTCTTAGTACTGGCGTTCGTTCCCCCCGGCCCTACACGCACCATTGCGATCGCTCCCGCCCTGCTCGCCCTTGCGGCCGCCGCCATCCGCCTGGTGGTGGCCCTGCGCGCGGCCCAGAACGCCGCCGAGGCCTACCGGCTTTCGCTCACCGACGACCTCACCGGGCTGCCCAACCGCCGGGCCCTGGTCGCCCGACTCGACGCCGCCCTGGCCGGCCAGGAGGCGTTCGGCCTGATGCTGCTCGACCTCAACGGCTTCAAGGAGGTCAACGACACCCTGGGCCACGCCGCGGGCGACGCCATCCTGCAGATCGTCGCCGACCGGCTGCAGCAGGCCGCGGCCCCGACCGCACTGGTGGCCCGCCTGGGCGGCGACGAATTCGCCCTGATCCACCCCAACGGCACCCCGGACGACCTGTTGGAACGCGCGCATCAGCTGCGCGCCGTGATCCGCCGACCGGCCGTGGTGGACGGCATCGAGCTGAGCCTGGACTCCTCGATCGGCGTCTCCCTGACCCGGGGCGACCTGGCCGACAGCGGCGACCTGCTCCGCCAGGCCGACGTCGCCATGTACCAGGCCAAGTCCAGGCACCTGGGCTGCGTGCTCTACGACCCCGGGCGGGACACCTTCTCCCGCGAGCGCCTCCAGCTCGGCGAGGAGCTGCGCCACGGCCTCGCCCGCGACCAGCTCGAGCTCTGGTACCAGCCGCAGATCGCCCTGGCCACCGGCGAGGTGGCCGGCGTCGAGGCCCTAGTCCGCTGGCGCCATCCCGGCCGCGGCCTGGTGCCGCCCGGGGACTTCCTCGACGTCGCCCGCCGGGTCGGCCTGATGCCCGCCCTTACCGAGAGCACCATCCGCCTCGCCGTCGCCGATGCCGCCCGCTGGCAGGCCTTCGGCATGCCGCTCACCGTCGCGATCAACGTGGCCCCCGCCGAGTTGCTCGCCGGTCCGCTGATGGACCTGCTGCTCGAGCTGGTGCCGGCGTTCGACCTCACGGGCGACGCGATCATGGTCGAGGTCACCGAGGACTCCTTCCTCGCCGACCGCCGCCGCGCCCGGACCGTGATCGAGCAGCTGCACCGGGGCGGGATCGAGGTCTCGATCGACGACTACGGCTCCGGGTTCTCCTCCCTGGCCTATCTGCGCGACCTCCCCCTGCGCGAGCTCAAGATCGACCGGGCGTTCGTCTCCCAGGTCGACCAGGACCCGCGCGGACGGGCCATCGTCTCCACCACCGCCCAGCTCGCCCACGCCCTGGGCCTGCGGATCGTCGCCGAAGGGGTGGAGACCCAGCAGGTCTGCGACATCCTGCGCGAGATCGGCGTCGACGTGGCCCAGGGCTTCCACCTGGCCCACCCGATGCCCGCCCGCGACGTCGAGGAGTGGGTGGCCCGCTACCGCGCCGACCAGGTCTCAGGCGACCCACAGATGGGCGGCCAGCGCGACCGCGAGGGCGCCCTCCAGCGGCGCGGCGACCGCCACGACCACCGGCACCGGCCAGCGCCACCCGCGCCGGTCGGACAGCCGGACGGCGGCCTCGGCGAGGAGCAGGTAGACCGGGAACCAGATGAGCGCATACCGGGGTGAGGACTGCACCGTCGTGGAACAGATCAACACCGCCACGTTCAGCGCCAGATACACCGCCTCGGGCCACCGGCGCAGCGCCACGAACACCACCACCAGCACCAGGCCGGCCAGCACGACCACGAGATCAGCCACCCGGGCCACCAGCAGATCCGGCCCGTCCGCGACGATGATCGCCTGCCAGCCGGCCTTCAACCCCTCCCACGGCCACGCCGTGTGCCGGTTCCACCCCCGCACCTGGGCATCGGTCCATGCCGTCCACGACCCGGTCCGGGCGTGCAGGAACGCCACGAACGCCGCCACCGCCGCCAGCGGCGCCAGCAGCGCCACGACGTCCACCCGCGGACGGCGCCACGCGCCGTCCGCACGCAGCTGCACCAGGTAGAGCACCCCCAGCCCGGCGGCCAGGAACAGGCCGTTCACCCGTACCCCCGTCGCCAGACCCGCCAGCAGCCCGGCCCACCACCACTGCCGGCACGAGGCCGCCAGCCAGGCCGCCAGGGCCAGCGCCAGGAACAGCGACTCGGTGAACACCGCGGTGAGGAACACCCCGTACGGCGAGACGGCCAGGAGCAGTACCGCCACCGCCGCGATCCGCCGGTCCCCGGTGAGCTGCAGCGCCAGACGCCAGAGCAGGACGGCGGCGGCGAGCGCGGCCAGGTGCGCCACCAGCAGCCCGGCCAGGGCCACGTCTCCCCCGGTCAGCGGTGCCACGGCGCGGATCGCCAACGGGTAGCCGGGGAAGAACGCCTGGTCGCAGCAGGGCAGACCCGGTGGCAGGTAACCCTTCTCGGCGATCCGCAGGTAGTGGAAGGAGTCGGCCCAGGTGAACCGGCCGGCCAGCCAGGCCAAGGGCGCCTGCCGCCGCTGGGTGAGGTCGAACCCGATCAGGTAGGCGCTCAGCGCCACGAAGCCGACCAGCGCCGCCCGGCTCGCCAGCCACGCGGCGGCGACGTCCCTGGCTCGCAGCTGCACCGCGGCAGGCTATCGGGCGGCCCGCTCAGTCGTCGTAGGGGTCGTCGTTGGCGGCCTGGCTGCCCGGCGGGGTCCACCGCACGCCCTGCTCAAGCACGTAGCGCCAGGGCTGGCCCTCCGGCGGCCGGGGCTGATCGACCCGCACGTACACGTACTCGCGACCGGCGACCTCGATCCGCAGCGCGCCCAGCGGTGCCCAGTGAGGCTCGTCGACCTCCACCACCCTGCCGTTCGCCGGCCCGCCGTCCAGGTAGGCCAGCACATACCTGCCCATACCGTCATGGTCACCCGGCGCGACCGGATGCGCACCCGCGAAGGACCTGCGCTGCGGCGAACGGCGGCCCGGTCAGGGGCTTGCCGGTCAGGGCCCGCCGGTCAGATCCAGATGGCGGGGTCGATCGCGTCCTCACCGGGTGCAGGCAGCGGCGCCGGCGACTCGGGCAGCGCCTGGCCGCCCGGCATCCGGGCCTTGCCCGGGATGCCCACCACCACCGCGCCCGCCGGTACGTCGCGCACCACCACGGCGTTCGCCCCGATCTGGGCGCCCTTGCCGATCACCACCGGGCCGAGCACCCGGGCCCCGGCCCCGATCACCACACCGTCCTCGACTGTGGGGTGCCGCTTGACCTTGGCCAGGCTGCGCCCCCCGAGGGTGACGTCGTGATAGATCATCACGTCGTCCCCGATCTCGGCAGTCTCCCCGATCACCACGCCGTTGCCGTGGTCGATGAAGAACCGGCGACCGATGGTCGCTCCGGGGTGGATCTCGATCCCGGTCCGGCCGCGGATCCACTGCGAGATCAGCCGGGCTGCCAAGCGGTGCCCGCGCCGCCACAGCCGGTGGTTGAGCCGGTGCACCCAGATGCTGTGCAGACCCGGGTAGCCCAGGATTACCTCGGCCCGGCTACGCACGGCAGGATCGCGGGCGATGGCTGCGTCGACGTCCTCGCGCAGGCGTGCCCGCCAGCCGATCCGCTCGCTCATCCCTACCCCCGCGCCGTCCTGCCGTGCCCGGAACATCGCGGCGTCAGTCCATCAGATCGGAGTAGAGGATGGTCGACAGGTAGCGCTCACCGAAGCTCGGGATGATCACGACGATCAGCGTGCCGGCCATCTCGGGCCGCTTGGCCACCTGGGCCGCACCCCACAGCGCCGCCCCCGAGGAGATGCCGACCAGCAGCCCCTCCTCCTTGGCGGCCCGACGGGCATAGCTCACGGCCTCGTCGGTGGGCGCGTCGAGCACCTCGTCGTAGACGCCTCTGTCAAGGATCTCGGGCACGAAATTGGCGCCGATGCCCTGGATCGGGTGCCCGGACGGCGCGCCACCGTTGAGGATCGGCGAGGCCGCCGGTTCGACCGCGATCACCTTGATCTCGCTGTTGCGCTTCTTCAGCTCCTGGCCGACGCCGGTGATGGTGCCGCCGGTGCCGATGCCCGCCACCAGCGCGCCGACCTGGCCGTCGGTGTCGGCCCAGATCTCCTCGAACGTCGTGCGCCGGTGCACCTCGGGGTTGGCCACGTTGGCGAACTGGCGGACCAGCACGGCACCGGAGTCGCGGCCGATCTCCTCGGCCCTGGCGACCGCACCCTTCATGCCCTCGGCGGCCGGGGTGAGCACCAGCTCGGCACCGTAGGCGCGCAGCAGCGCCCGGCGCTCCTTGCTCATCGACTCGGGCATGGTCAGCACGACCCGGTACCCACGGGCGGCGCCGACCATGGCCAGCGCGATCCCGGTGTTGCCCGAGGTGGCCTCGACGATGGTGCCGCCCTGCTTGAGCTCCCCGGAGGCCTCGGCGGCCTCGATCATGGAGACGCCGATCCGGTCCTTGACGCTGTTCGCCGGGTTGTAGAACTCCAGCTTCGCCACCACGGTGGCGCCCGCGCCGTCCATGATCCGGTTCAGGCGCACCAGCGGGGTGCGGCCGACCAGCTGGGTCACGTCGTCGTAGATCTGCATGGGGTGCAGCTCACCGCCTCGTCAGTCGGATCATCCCGGGATACCCGCGCTCAAAGTGGGGCCATCGCAGGCGGCAACCTATCGCGACCCCGGATTTGTTCCGCCACCACCCGGACCTGCCGACGGGGCGCCGCCCGGCGGGATCCTGCCCGGGCGACGCCCCGCCTGTCCGTGGCGGCCCGTGTGGTCAGGCCGGCGCCGAGCAGCTGTCCGGGTCGACGGTCAGGCCGTGCGAGTCCGGGTCGTCGATCTCCCCCTTGAGCAGGCCGAGGGTGTTCGCCCAGCTCGCCGCCCCGCCGGCCGGGTCGAGGTGCTGGAACATGCGCACCGAGCCGTCCCGGGCGCTGGTGGCGTAGAGAACTCCGCCGCCGGCCGACCGGATGTCGTAGAACCGGAAGCCCGTGCCGACCGTCCTCCTGGTCCAGGTCACCGGGCCGGACGTCGGGTCCGTGTGCCGGTACCAGAGCAGCTTGCCCGCGACCTGGCGGTACAACGAGCCGTCGCCCACCGGGATCACCAGCTCCTCGCCCGTCCAGCCGGTGCCCACCTTGTGGCCCCGGGCGGAGCCCCAGGTGCGGGCGCCGGTGGCCCACCCGGTGTGCTCGTACTCGTAGAGGTCGCCGTTCGGGCGCACCACGTAGAAGCGCCCGCCCTGGCCCAGCCCGATGTTGATCATCGACTTGCCCGGGGTGAAGCCGCTGCCGACCACCGTGCCGCCCCCGGTGCCCCAGCTCGACGTCACCGAGTTGTACTTGAACCACTTCAGCAGTCCGGTCCAGGTGATGCCGTAGACCACCCCGTCACCCCCGCTGCCGACCCAGGCGAAATCGTCGCCGGTCCAGCCGCGCCCGATCACCGGGCCACGGGTCAGGGTGCTGGTGCCGGTCAGCGGCTGGGCGTCGGCCGTGCGGTAGAGCCGCCCGCCGAGGTCGGCCAGGTACCCGTCGACCGCCGTGCACCCCGACCCGCCGACGGCGGGGGCGATCGCCGGCCGGCTCGCCGCCAGTGCGGGTGCGGGTGCTGCCGCGAGCGCGCCGGGGGCGAGACCGAGGGTCAGACCGAGGGCGGCGGACGACGCCAGCAGGGCCCGCAGACCGCGTCGAGGCATGCGGGAGAGGCTTTGGAACACAGGGGATCTCCGATCTCTGGTGCAGGGACGGCGTTCAGGCGAGACTGCAGGCCAGGGGGTCGACCGAGATGCCGAAGGAGTCGGGGCGGGCGGTCATCTTGACCACGCCGGTGGCCGCGGCCCAGCCGTTGCTCCCACCGACCGGGTCCCCGTGGCGATAGACGACGACCGTGCCGCTGCCGCCCTGGGTCGCGTAGAGCACGCCGGCGCCGGCCGGGAGCACGTCGTAGAACCGCCAGCCCGAGCCGATCGTCCTGCGCGCGCTCCAGGTGACTGCGCCCGCCGCGGGGTCGGTGTGCCGGTACCAGTACAGCGCCGACTGGTACTGCCGATAGATGGTGCCGTCACCGTTCGGGATGATGATCTCGTTGCCGGTCCAGCCGCTACCGATCGTCCAGCCAGTCGGGTTGGCCCAGGTCGCCGCCCCGGTCAACCGACCGGTGTGCCGGTAGAGCACCAGCTTCCCGTCGGTCTTCACCATGTAGAACCGGCCGTCGCCGCCGAGCGCGATATTGATCATCTTGGTTCGTGGGGTGAACCCCCGACCGACCACCCTGCCGCTGCCGGCCACCCACCCGGAGGAGGCGGTGCTGTACCGGTACCACTTCAGGTCCCCGGTCCAGGTCAGCCCGTAGACGACGCCGTCGCCCCCGGCCGCCACCCAGGCGAAGGCCGTGCCGGTCCAGCCGCTGCCGACCTGGCCCAGCTCGCTCATGGTGTTCGCGGCACCGGTCGGCGCGCTGTCGGTCAGCCGGTAGAGGGCACCGCTGTTGACCCGGGTGAATCCCTCGGCGGCGCGGCAGGTCACCGCCGCGAGCGCCTGCGCGGTCACGGCGTAGGTGCGCGGCGCCGACCGGGAGGTGGAACCGCCCACCGGGGAGGGAGGGGTGGCCGTGGCCTCGGCGGCCGCCGGAACCGACACGGCCAGACCGACGGTCAGTACTGCGGCGGCGAGGCCACGCAGACGGCGTTGTGCGGTCCGGTGAGACATAGTGTTCCCCTCGCTCACGTGCAGAATCAACGTTCAGTGATCGTCTGATCGCTGAGCGTACACACTCGTGAGCGCGGGAGGGGTGAAGCGCGCCGTCCGCGCCGTATGCGCGGCCGGTGCCCCGGCGCCGTCCAGCCAGGTGAGCAGTTGGGTCGCCGTCCACTCGGGCGCCTCGAGCTGGGGCAGGTGGCCGACGTCACGGGCCATGGCGAACTGCCAGTGCGGGTGCGCCGCGGCCAGCTCCACCGATGCCCGGACGGGCACCAGCCGGTCGCGTTCGCCGTGCAGCAGCAGCACCGGCACCTCGATCCGGCCCATCAGCTCGGCCAGACGACGGCGTCGCCTCAGTACCGGCAGCATCGAGCGGGCGGCGACGACGAAGTCCTTGGGCACGTCGGGGAAGTCGGCCCGCGCCCGGCCGAGCGCCCGGTGGGCGGCGGCGACCGGCTCGGGGATCCGGCGGGCGTCGACGCTGCACAGCTCAAGGCTGTCCATGGCCATCTGCTCGGGCGAGCGCACCCGACGACGGCCGGCGACGGCCGCGGCCCCGAGGCCGGGGGTGAAGTAGGCGGCGAACAAGGTCGTGGCCAGCGGGTCGGGCCGGTGGCGCGGCAGCGGGAACAGCGCAGGGTCGATCAGCACCGCCCCGGCCACCAGTTCGGGGTGAGCCACCGCCTCGAGCACGGTGATCAGGGCGCCCATCGAGTTGCCCACCCAGATCGCCGGGCCTCCGGCCACCTCGGCAACGAATCGGCGCAGCAGGGCTCCGTTCGCGGCGATGGAGGTGGACCGGCCGTGCGCCCGGGTCAGGCCGAACCCCGGCAGGTCCGGCGCGAGCACGCGGCAGGTCGGGGCGAGCAGCGGCCCCAGGGCCAGCCAGTTGGCGTGCGAACCGCCCAGGCCGTGGACGGCGACCAGCACCGGACCCCGCGGCGGGCCACCGAAGTCGAGGTAGTGCACCGGCCCGTCGAGGTCGACCCAGCGCGAGGGCGGCCCCGGCGCTTGGGCAGGGCCTGTCTCACCGGCGGACTGGGTCATACCGGCAGGTTCCGTCGGCGGATGGGTGATGTCAATCCGGACCCTGACGGGACGAGGCCGTCGCCGTGCGTGCTCACCGGTGAACCAGGAGCGACGGCTCGGGCAGGCGGAGGCCGCGGGAGTTGGGGTCTGCGCCGTGACCCGGCAGAATCCCAGCGCAGCGACATGACCGGGAGGGAGGTGCCATGGCCGACACCCGGGCGCGCCTACCCATCGCAGCGGACGACGAACTCCCCGCGCGGCCCGCGGCGGTCACCGCCCCGGTGACGGAGAATCCCTGGCGGATCCTGCTGCGGATGCAGGACCGCCACCGCTACCTGCGCATCCTCGAACAAGACCCGCTCACCCCCACCTCGGAGCCGGATGACGCCCCCGCCGGCCCGGAGGCCCGGGACGCCCCGGAGGCCCCGGAGGCCCCGGAGGCTCGGGACGGCGAGGCGCCGGACTCCGCCGCGGCTGACGGGGCCGCGCTCACGACGTCCGCGCTGGACCTGGACGCGCCGATGGCCCGCACGGAGCACCATCTGCTGCGCTCCCCAGCCGCGATGACCCGGACCGCCACCAACTTCCCCGACCCCGCGCAGGTGCTCGACTACCTCGCGCACTCGGCGGACGCGACGATGCGGGGCGGCACGACGTCCGGCGTGATCTATCCACTGGCCACCTGCGCCCTGGCCGAGCACTACGTGTTCCGCCGCGTCGGCGGCGCCTCGACCGGTGCGGTCGCCGCCGCCGCGGCCGCTGCGGCCGAGCTCGGCCGCACCACACCGCCGGCCGTGCCGGACGGCCCCGGCTCGGCGCACCTGCCCTCGGTCGAGCCGGGCTTCGCGGGGCTGGCCCAGATGCTCGGTTGGCTGGCCGGCCAGGACCTCGCCGGTGCGGCGGCTTCGGACCAGGCCTCCGGCGCCGCCATGCCGGAGTGGCCCGAGCAGCATCGCCTGGCGCGTCTGTTCCAGCCGGCCCGTTCCACGCGCGATGCCTATCGGGCCCTGGTCGCGGTATTGCGGATGCCCTCCCGTTCGGGCTTCCGCGGCCGCGCCGTCCCGTTGCTGGCGAGCCTGTTCGCCGCTCTCGGGCGGGCCTCGCGGGCCGTGACCGCCGCGGTCTGGATCGGGGCACTGCTGGCCTGGATCGGGTTCACGGTCACCTTCGTGCGGACTCCGGGGCTGGGGCTGGGTGTCGCGGCACTGGCCTCGATCGCGCTGCTGACCACCTTCGCCCTGGCGGCGTTCGCCGCGACGGCAATCACCTATCTGCTGGCGCTACGCACCTTTCTCAGTGAGCGCGCCGACCCCGAGTATTACGGCCTGGTGCCCGGAATCGCTGTGCCGGACATGGGTTCTGGCTCCCGCGGCCTGTCGGCGCGGCTCGACCGACTGGTCGGGGTGCCGGCCGCGGGCGATGTTCCGGCGCTGGTCACCTGGCTGGCCGATCGTATCGACGACCTGGCCGGCATCCCTGCCGGACCCGACGCGACGGCCGGGTCCGACCTGGGTGGCGGGCGACCCACGTTGACGTTCGGCGAGCTGTGGCTGGGACGGCTCGGCGCGCCGTCCGCCCCGGAACTGGACACGCTGCGCCGCGCGGCCGACGACGCCCAGTTGCGCGTGATCGACCTCGCGATCGTCACCACCAACGCCTCGCAGAGCCGCCCGTACACGCTGCCGTTCCTCACCGCCGAGCGCGCCGAACGGGAGGGCGCGAGCCGATTCCTGTTCTGCCGCACGTGTTTGACGGCCGTGCTGCCGGTGAGGGTGGTCACCCAGATGATCCTCTCCTCGCCGGCGCAGGCGCGGGAGTCGACCTGCCCGCGTCACGACGGAGAGGTGCTGCAGGAGGTGCCGGACCCGTGGGACTTCCCGGTCGCGGCCGCCGTTCGGATGAGCCTGTCGCTGCCCGGGCTGATGCGGGCGGTGCCGCTCTATACCCTGGACGTCGAGTCGCCCGGCCCGCTGCAGGACGCCTACGGCCGGGTGCTGGCGCCGCCCCCGCCGCCGCCGACCGTGTTCGTGCCCCGGGTGCAGTGGTTCTCCGACGGAGGGCTGACCAGCAACTTCCCGATCCACTTCTTCGACACCCTGCTGCCGCGCTGGCCGACGTTCGGGTTCACCCTCGACCACGTGCAGACCGCGCCGGCCACCTCGGCCGGCCACCGCCTGGCCGAGTGGCTCACCGTGCCCGAGCAGGACGCCGCGCCGCGGGCCCGCTCGTGGCGACGGGTGTCGGGGGTGGGCAGCTTCGCCAGCGCGCTGCTCTCGACCGGCCTCGGCTGGCGCGATGCGATGCAGTCCGACCTGCCCGGCTTCCGGGGGCGGATCGCCGTGGTGCGCCAGGGGCAGGGCGAGGGCGGGGCCAACCTGTTCATGACCCAGCCGGCCATCCTCGAACTGGGCCTGCGCGGCTACCACGCGGGACTGGCGCTGCGGGAACGCTTCACCGGCGGCGACGGCGACGTGGCCGGGCAGACCCAGACCGACCGCTACCGCTGGATTCGGCTGCGGATGGCGCTGCGCGAGTACCGCGAACTGAGCCTGGACATCAGCGCCCGGCTGCCGCTGTACAGCGACCTGGCCGCCTCCTACCGGGTGCCCGGTGCGCTGAGCACCTGGTTCACGCCGCCGCTCGCCCCCGGCACCACCGACCCCGCCTGGCCGGACGCCGCCGCCGCCGTCACCCACCTACGCGCCCTGTCCGCCGGCGGCGTCCTGGACTGGGACACCGACTACGGCGCTCCCCCCGTCGACCCGGACCTACGCATCTCCCCCGTCGAGTAGCCCCCCATCCCTTTGCGGGCACGGCGTGACGCTGTGCCCGTCCGGCGGGTGCAACGTCACGCCGTGCCCACTCGCGACGGGTGCGATGCCGCTCAGTTCGGCGGGGTTGTGCGCGGCGCGTGACCGAACTCTGGATGATCACCAGCGGCTTGTACTGCGCGCGCTGAGCGGATCGCCGGCTGGGATAGTCGGGCCACGACACGGTTGATCGGCAGCCCCCGGTCAGCCGGGATTCGCCCGCCCGCCGTCGTCCCACGGGTTCGTGCGGCCCAGGTACCCCTTCCAGGGCCGGATCACGGCCGACGGCAACAGCGGCTTCGCTGCCGCAGCCGGGCTCTACCACCTCTACATCTCCTGGGCCTGCCCCTGCGCACATCGGGCCGTGATCGTGCGCGAGCTGACCGGGCTGCGTGACGTGGTCAGCCTGTCGGCTGTCGACCCGGTGCGCGACGGGGGTAGCTGGGCGTTCCGCGAGGGTGACGGCTTCGGCCCCGACCCCGTGAACGGATTTGCCCTGCTCGGCGAGGCCTACGAGAAGACCGAGCCGGGCTACGACGGGCACACCTCGGTGCCCGTGCTCTGGGACCGGCAGACCGATCGCATCGTGAGCAACAACTTCCCCGACATCACCCTCGACCTGGCCATCGCGTTCACCCAGTGGTCCGACCCTGTTCGGCATGCTCGACGAGCTCGAACGCCGGCTCGCCGACCGTTGCTACCTGTTCGGCGAGAAGATCGCCGAGTCGGACATGCGGCTCTGGGTGACGCTGGTCCGGTTCGACGTGGTCGTGATCCACTTCAGGACCAACCTGCGCCGCTTGATCGACTATCCGAACCTGTGGCAGTATGCGCGAGACCTGTTCCAGCACAAGGGTTTTGGCAGCACGATCCGTTTCGATCAGATCAAGCGCCACTACTACACGACCCATCCGCGGCTGAACCCGTCCCGGATCATCCCTGCCGGGCCGACCATTGACTGGGCATTGCCGCACACAGTGTGAGCACCGGTGAACGACTGAGCGGCGGCGTACCCATCCCACGCGGGCACGGCGTGACGTTGCACCCGCCAGACGGGCACAACGTCACGCCGTGCCCGCAAAGAAGGGGAGGGGGTGGGGGGAGCTTTAGGTGGCGAGGGCGCGGGCTACGGCGGTTTGGGTGGCGGCGGCCCAGGTGGCGTCGGGGGCGACGATGTCGATCAGGGCGGCTGCCGGTAGGCCGGCGTTCAGGGCCAGCACCAGCTGACCGGCTGCCTCGGCAGCGCCGGGGCCGATCAGCATCGCCCCGAGCAGGCCCCGCGCCGGGTGGGCGCCGAAGCCCGGCAGGCCGAGCAGCCCCCGCCCGGTGGCCGGGCCGACCACGACCGTCACCGAGGTCCCCGGAGCCGGCCCGTCGCCACGCCCCGCCGATGCCCCCTCGGGCAGCGTCTCGACGTCGCCGAGCACCACCACCTCGGGGTCAGTGCGGGTCACCCGGGCCGACACCGGAGCGCTCCAGCGCAACCCCGGCCTCCGTCCGACCACGTTCGCCGCGACCATCCGGGCCATCGGGCCGGGCGCCGCCCCGTACACCTGCACGCCGGTGACCTCACCGCAGGCCAGCACCGTGGGCACCACGGTCCGCATCCGGTCGTCGATGCCCACCGCACCGTTCGCCCCGACCGGGATCCCCGCGGCGGCCAGATCGAGGCCCGAACTGCGCGGGCGCCGTCCGGAGGCGAGAACGAACGCCTCGGCCGCCACATCACCGCCGCGATCGGTACCGATCCAGGCCCCCCCGTCCAGGGTGGGAGCGACCTTGACCACCTGCGCGCCATAGATCATGCGGACGCCGTCCGCCGCCAGGGCGCGGATCACCGGCTCCGCGGCGGCCTCGGGAATCCCGGGCAGCAACCGGGCCTGCGCCTCGATCACGGTCACCGTCACTCCGAGCCTGGCCAGCCCTTGGGCGATCTCGCACCCGTGCGACCCACCGCCCAGGACCACCGCCGACCCCGGCAGCTCGGCCAGGTCCAGCAGGGTGTCGGCGGTGTGCACCGTAGTCTCGGTCATCCCGGGCACATCGGGCAGCACCGGGCGCGACCCGGTGGCCAGGACGATGCGTTGCGGGGTCAGGACATGCGTCTCGGCCTGCGGTCCCAGGGTGTCGAAGGCCACCCTGCCCTTGGGCAGCACAGTGATCTTGCCCTCGGCCAGAACCGCGCCGCCCGCCCGCAACGCCCCCGCGCCGAACGTCTGGTCGAGGCGCTCGCGCACCGTCCGCAGCTCCTCCTGCGCCTGGCCCCAGTTCAGCTCCCGCTCGGCCCACGACCGCAGCAGCCCGCCCACCCAGTGCAGCGGCACAGGCAGCGAGGTGCGCGCCACGGCGTCCGGATCGGCGCTCTGGGCGAGCAGCACCACCCGGCCGGGCCGTGGGGAATCGAGCCGATTCGCCACCTCGCGGGCCACCGCCACGGCGTCCGGCCCCGGGTGTGGTCCGGCGCCGATCACTACCACCTCCGCCCCGGCCAGCAGTTCGGCGGTGACCGCCGGTGCCGGGCGGGTGGTAGGAGGAACCGCCGAACGCTGCACAGGCAGGCCGGTGCGTGTGCCCGGTGCCGTCGGCTGGGTCATACCCAGGAACATCGGACGACGCGGCCCCCTGCTTGACGACCTTGACGGCGCGGCGCAGGGTCAGAACAGCCGGTCGCTCTCCAATTCGAGCAGGAACCGCTTGCGCTCCAGCCCGCCGCCGTACCCGGTGAGCGAGCCGTCGGCCCCGATCACCCGGTGGCAGGGCACCACGATCGACAGCGGATTCGCCCCGTTGGCCAGCCCGACCGCCCGCGAGGCGCCCGGCCCGAGATCGAGCCGGCGGGCGATGTCGCCGTAAGAGACCTTCTGCCCGTACGGCACGGTGCGCAACGCCGTCCACACCCGGTGCTGGAAGGGCGTGCCGTGCGGGGCGAGCGGCAGGTCGAAGGCGCGTCTCGTGCCGGCGAAGTACTCACCCAGCTGGAACACTGCGAGCTCGAGCAGCGGGTCGGCCTCGGCCTGTAGTCCGGCTCTGGTGACGTCGGCCCGGCTGTCGGCGCCGCCGCGGTGGTCGCGGAAGTAGATCCCGGACAGGGCTGCGGAGTCGCCGGTGAGGAGCAGCTCCCCGACCGGGCTGTCGATGATGCGCCAGACGCTGCTCACCGGGTATCTCTATCACCCGGACGGCGCAGCCGGGCACCGAGATCCGGGCCCGTCGTCCCCGGGCGTCGCGGAGGGTTCGGGGGGCCGGGGTTTGGGAGTCTTGAGGCGTGGCCACCTCCCGCTTCACCGAACACCTCACCACCGAGTACCACCTCGACGAGCTCATCGAGCGGGCCCGACGGCGCGGACGGCGTTCGTTGCGCGCCCGGCGCACCCGGCTGGGCACCAAGGCGTGGCATATCGGGCAGGCGGCGATCGCCGCCGGGCTGGCCTGGTTCATCGCCCGTCACCTGGTGGGGCACGCCTCGCCGGTGTTCGCGCCGATTGTGGCCGTGGTCTGCCTGGGCATGAGCTACGGGCAGCGGCTGCGGCGGGTGGCCGAGGTGACGGTCGGGGTGGCCATCGGCGTGCTGGTCGCCGACCTGTTCGTCGCTGTTGCCGGGCAGGGTGCCTGGCAGATCACCCTGGTGGTGGCGGTGTCGATGTCGATCGCCCTGCTGATGGACGCCGGCGACCTGCTGGTCATGCAGTCGGCGGTGCAGAGCATCTTCGTGGCCGCCCTCGCCCCCGGCCCCGGGCAGACCTTCACCCGATGGCTGGACGCCGTGATCGGTGGCGCAGTGGCCCTGCTCGCCGCGGCCGTGGTGCCCTCGGCCCCGCTGCGCCGCCCGCGGGCGCAGGCCGCCGTCGTCGCGCAGACCACGGCCGAGCTCCTTCGCGGCACGGCCGCCGCCGCCCGGACCGAGGACGTACAGCTCGCCGCCAGCGTGCTGGGCCAGGCCCGCTCGACCGACTATCTGGTGCGCGAGCTGGAGGCCGCGGCCGAGGAGGGGATGGACGTGATCGCCTCCTCCCCGTTCCGCCGCCACCGGACCCCTGACGTGCGCCGGGTGGCCGACCTGATCGAGCCGCTGGACCGTGCCCTGCGCGGCACCCGGGTGCTCGCCCGCCGGATCGTGGTGGCGACCTCCGACAAGGAGCGGGTGCCGGCGTCCTATGTTCAGGTGCTCGAGGATCTCGCCTCCGCGCTCGACGTGACCTCACACGTGCTCTCCGACAACGGGGCGGCCGAGATCTCCCGCCCGCCGCTGCTCACCCTCGCCGCGGCCACCGGAGACCTGGAACGCACCGGGCAGCTCTCGACCGAGGTCGTGCTGGCGCAGGTCCGCTCCATCATCGTCGACCTGTTGCAGGTGAGCGGGCTTACCGTGGACGAAGCGGTCGCCGTGCTGCCTCCGGTGCAGAACCCCCGCTACGACCACGAGCACGACCACGACCAGCACGACCAGCACGACCAGCACGACCAGCACGAGCACGAGCACGACGAGCACGACGCGGGGGGATGAATGCCACGGGCAGCGGAGTTCCGGGCCACAGGTGAGCTGGCGGCCGAGGCGGTGAGCGCCGCCGTCGCCGTCGTCGGCGACATCCACCAGGCGATCATCGACGGGATGACGAACCGGCTGCCCCGCCCCGTCCGCGCCCCGGCCCGGCTGCACGCCGCCACCGTGGCCGCGACCTACACCGCGGTGGACCGGATCGCCGGGCTCGCCCTGCGGGTAGGGAGTCACCTCGCGGCCGGCCGGCCCGGTGCAGCACCCTCGACGACGTCGGTGGGGCGCGCCGTCCAGCCGGTCCTGAACGGCATCTGGGGCGACACGCTGGCGGTTCGGCACCGGGCGCTGGCAGCGCCGATGGCGATCCGGGCCGGCGGACTCGACATCACGCCGGGCGCCGCGAGGCTGGCAGCCGCCTTCCCCGGCGCCGTCGGGCGGGTCGCAGTGTTCGTGCACGGTCTGGTAGAGAGCGAGGACTCCTGGTGGAGTGCCGCGGAGAGCGGTGAGCAGCCCACCTCGTTCGGCCGCCGGCTCGCCGAGGAGCTCGGCCTCACCCCGGTCTACCTGCGCTACAACTCCGGGCTGGCGCTGGAGGAGAACGGCCGGGCCCTCGCCCGGCTGCTGGACGAGGTACACACGGCCTGGCCGGTCCCGGTGCACCGGATCGACCTGATCGGGCACTCCATGGGTGCCCTGATCGCCCACCGGGCCTGTCACCTCGGCGCGCAGGCGGGCGGTCCCTGGGTCGACGCCGTCCACACCGTGATCGCGCTCGGCGCACCGCACCGGGGCGCTCCGCTGGCCAAGAGCGTGCCACCCACGGAGTGGCTGCTCACCCGTCGTCCGGAGAGTGCCCCGCTGGCCCGGGTGCTCGCCGGGCGCAGCGCCGGCATCCGGGATCTGCACCACGGCGCGCTGCCGGACCCCTTACTGCCCGGGCACATCGCCTACCGGGCGGTGGCGGCCACGCTCACCCGCGACCCGCATCACCCCGCCGGGTGGCTGGTCGGCGACGGCATGGTGCGCCCGCCGAGCGCCCTCGTCGCCGGGTGCGGGCACCGCGTCGGCAGGGTCGGCCACCAGGGGCTGCTGACCCACCCGGATGTCTACGAGCGCGTCCGCGCCTGGTTGGCGCCGGTCTGACCCCAACCGGAGCCTCGGCCGGTGACCTCGCCCGGTGGCTGAGCGCGTACTCTGCGCATCGCGGACGTCGCCACGACCAGGAGCGTTGCCATGAAGGTGATCGCGTCGTACAGCATCAAGGGCGGCGTGGGTAAGACCACCGCCGCGGTGAACCTCGCCTATCTCGCCGCGGAGCAGGGCCGGCGCACCCTGCTGTGGGACCTGGATCCGCAGGGCGCCGCCACCTACCTCTTCCGGGTGATTCCCCGCGTCAAGGGCGGCAGCAGCCGGCTGGTGCGCGGCAAGCGCCCGCTGGAACTGGCGGTCAAGAACACCAGCTACCCCTGGCTGGACCTGCTGCCCGCCGACTTCAGCTACCGCGCGATGGACCTCGACCTGGCCGGCGCCCAGTCCAAGGCCAAGCGCGCCGGGCGCACGCTGGCCACGCTGCTCGAGGAGCTCGCCGAGGACTACGACGTTGCGTTCCTGGACACCCCGCCCGGGGCGTCACTGGTCAGCGAGAACGTGCTGCACGCCGCCGACGTCGTCCTGGTGCCGCTGATCCCCACCGTGCTGGCGATGCGCGCCTACGACCAGCTGCTGGAGTTCCTGGCCTCCCTGGGCAAGAACCGCACCCAGGTACACACCTTCTTCTCCATGGTCGATCGGCGAAAGCGGCTGCACCGCGACACCGTGGACGCCGCCGCGCAGGCCGGCGGGGCGCTCGGCACGGTCGCGATCCCGGCGCTGTCGGTGATCGAGCAGATGGCGGTCCACCGGTCGCCGCTGCCTGCCTACGCCCCGCGCAGCGCCGCCACAGCGGCCTACCGCGCGCTGTGGGGCGAGCTGTCCGAGCGGGTCGCCACCCAGTCGCCGAAGCGGTGAGGATCGCCCGGCGGGTTCCGGGTGAGCCAGTCCTGCGTGCCGACCGCGACCGCGGAGTGCACGGCACGGGCGATCCGTGCCCCCCAGGTGGAGCGAGTTCCGCCGTAGGGCTCGGGCGGGGAACCCGGTATGGGGCAGGCGATGCAGATCGCGTCCGACGACGTGCCGGTGCCCGGCACTCCGGCCTCGTGCAGGGCCTGAGTCTTCGCCTCGGTCGCCGTCAGCACCGCGTTCACCAGGGCGGCATCCCCCAGGGCCACCGGCACCAGCACCAGGATGTTGATCGTCCCCGGCAAATCCTTCTGTGCCACAACGGGTTCGACTGCCGCGGCCGGCACCGGGTAGCCCAGGCCGACGGTGGTCACCGCCTCCACCCCGGCGTCGGACGCCGTGGTGAACCGGGTGACGTCGGCGGCGGTGAGCATCGCCACGCCGTCCCCGGCCAGGCCGAACGCGACGGCGATCGCGCGGGCGTGCGCGTCCGGGTCCGGGTGGGAGTAGTTCTTGGACACCTGCGCGTTCAGCCACCACCCGCTCGGACCGAGGCCGCCACCGACGACGGCGCTCGAGACCGCCCGCCATCCCGACGGGAACCGGTGCACGAGAACGGGACGGCGGGTGCCGTCGTCGTCCGTCCAGGTGGTCAGCATCAACGGCCGGGACGGACCGGGTGCACGCGCACGCCGGTGACGCCCACCTCGACCTCGGCACTGACCCCGTAGTGCTCGGCCAGGGCCTGTGCGGTGAGCACCTCTGCCGGTGCACCGGCCGCCACCGCGCGACCCCGGGTGAGCAGCACCAACCGGTCGGCGTACTGCCCGGCGAGCACCAGGTCGTGCAGAGTGCTGAGCACGGTCAGGCCCTCCTCGCGACGCAGCCGGTCGACCAGCTCGAGCAGCTGCTGGGCATGGCCCAGATCGAGCGCTGCGGTCGGTTCGTCCAGCAACAGCAACCGTGGCTCCTGGGCCATCACCCGGGCCAGGACGGCGCGCTGCCGCTCGCCGCCGGACAGGGTGCGCAGGCTGCGATCGGCCAGGGCACTCAGATCGAGCCGCTCAAGGGCGCGTTCGACCGCCTCCCGGTCCGCCCCGCGCGGGGCAGCAAGCAGCGCCCGGTAGGGCGTGCGGCCGAGCATCACGTAGTCGCGCACACCCATCCCCTCGGGGATCAGCGGCACCTGCGGGGCATAACCCACCTGCTGGGCCCGGGCGCGGGCGGGCAGCGCCGCGGCGTCCGCCCCGGCCACCCGCACCGTGCCGCGGTAACCGACCAGACCGGCCACGGCGCGCAGCAGGGTGGACTTGCCGGCCCCGTTCGGGCCGACCACGGCGGTCCAGCCGCCGGTCTCGACACTCAGGCTCACGTCGTTCAGCACCTGAGCCCTGCCCAGGGACACGCTGAGCCCGCTCACCTCGAGCAGGGTCATGACGACCCACCGCCCCCCAGGCGGAGCAGGGCGGCGAAGAACGGCGCCCCGACGAAGGCGGTCACCACGCCGATCGGCAATTCGCCCGGCGCGACGAGGGTGCGCGCAACCAGGTCGGCGAGCACCAGGAACGCCCCACCGGCCAGCAGCGACACCGGCAGCACCGTGCGGTAGGAGCCGCCGGCCAGGCGGCGCACAACGTGCGGGATGACCAGGCCGACGAACCCGATCAGTCCGCTCACCGCGACCGCCGACGCGGTGCCCAACGAGGCAGCCAGCAGCACCACGAACCGCACCCGGCGCGGGTGCACGCCCAGGGTGGACGCCTCGTCGTCGCCGACCGACAGTACGTCGAGCGCGCGCCCGGCGAACAGCAACACGGCGGTGGAGACGCCCATGTAGGGCAGCACCAACCACACTTCGTCCCAGTGCCCGGTGCCCAGTTGGCCCAGGATCCAGGAGTAGACCTGGCGCAGGCTCTCGGAGTTCGCCTGCTGCACCACGGTCTGGATGGCGGTCAGGAAGGCCGTCACCGCCACCCCGGCGAGCAAGAGGGTCGCGCTGCCGCCGCCGTGCCGCGCGGCGACGCTGCCGAGGGTGTAGGAGAGGCCGACCCCGACCAGGGCACCCACGAAGGCGGCCATCGGCAGCGCGGCGACCGGCCCGATCTCCTTGGGGGAGTAGGCGATCACCACGGTGGCGCCCAATCCGGCGCCGGCCGCAGCGCCCAGCAGGTACGGGTCGGCCAGCGGGTTGCGGAACACACCCTGGTAGGAGGCGCCGGCGATCGCCAGCATTCCGCCGACCAGCGCAGCCAGCACCACCCGGGGCAGCCGGAGGTCGAACAGGATTCCGGAGTCCATGTCCGACAAGGGGTTACCCACGTGCAGGCCGGCCCGGTGCAGGATCGAGGAGACGATGCCGGTGGGCGACAGGCCGACCGCTCCTACGCTCACCCCGGCCAGGACGGCGACCAGCAGCAGCGCCCCGGTCGCTGCGAGAGCAACCAGGCGCCGCTGCTGGGCGACGTCCATCGGTGGTGTCCCTTCCGGCGCAGTCGGTTACTTCAGTGTGGCCAGTTCGGCCGCGACAGCCTCGGCGAAGTCGGCCACCCGCGGCCCCCATCGCGAGGCGATGTCGTCGTCCGCAGCGAGGACCACCCCATTCTTCACCGCTGGGATCGCGGCGAAACCGGGACGCTTGGCCAGCGCCGCGGCGTCCTGCTGGCAGCACTTGGTGTCGGCCAGCACGATCAGGTCCGGGGCCGCGGTGACCACGTACTCGGCCGAGAGCTGGGGGTACCCCCGGCGGCTGCCGCACCCTTGGCGGCGTCGGCGATGTTGGTCAGCCCGAAGAGGGCGTAGACGCTGCCCAGGAAGGTCTCGCTGGTCACGCTGTAGAAGGTCGGATCGAGCTCGTGGTAGACCCTCTTGCCCTTCGCCGCCGCCGGCACCGAGGAGACCGCCTCGGCGATCCGGTCCTTGGTGGTGGTGACCACCTTCTCGGCGTCGTCCTCGTGGCCGGTGGCCCTTCCCAGGGTGATCATCTGGGCGTAGGCCTCGTCCAGGGTCTTCGCGGCCGGCAGCACCAGGGTCGGGATCTTCAGCTTGCCCAGCGAGGCGACCAGCCCGTTGGCGTCGTTGGTGACCACGACCAGGTCGGGGGCGTAAGCAGCCACCGCCTCGGCGTTCGGCTGGAAGGCGGACAGCTTGGTCTTCGGGGCCTCGGGGGGGTAGGTCGAGTTGTCGTCGGCCGCCTCGACCTGGGTACCCGCGCCGATGGCGAACAGCATCTCTGTGGTGGTCGGGCCCATCGACACGATGACATCGGGGGCCTTGGGGAGGGTGACATCGCCGTTGGCGCCGGTCACCGTGACCGGGAACGCATCGGGCAGGGTGGCGCTCGGCGAGGCCGAGGCGATCGCGGACGGGGTGGCCGTCGAGGTGGACGAACCCCCACAGGCCGCCAGGGCGACCATCAGGGGGGCGATCAGGGCGAGGCCGAGCCGGCGGGAAGGCCGACGCGTGCTCGAGGACATGGAATCTCCGCACTGCCAGGGGGCGGGGCGCACGCGGGTTCCTCGCCCGACGCGCGACCCTCACCTCGGGGTCGAGGACGTCGACACAGGGCAGGCGACCTGGCTCGCCACGCTCGGCCCGGGCCGGGTGTGGCTCACAGTTGCGGGACAGCGCCGGAATCCCACCGGCTTCGCTGCGGTCTGTGCCGCCGGTCGCCCGAAGGCAGGCCGGCTGTTGGAGAGTATCAGCGCACGGACAAAGCCCCAGGTGATCGCCGTCATATCGCACTCTTCCCCCACCTACTGGGGGACCACCGCGATCTCCCGCCGATCACCACACCCGCGCCGCCAGCGGACCGACCGCAGGGCCTACCAGGCTCGAGCGAGCTCGCCGTGGGAGACCAGCCACTCCCAGGCGCGGGCGTCCACCTCGCTGCCGGGAGCGTTCAGTGCCGCGGATCCGAGCTGCAGCCGGGTCAGCGCCGTCCGGGTCTCCGTGTCGAACACCCCCGTGACCGGCACCGCTTGGCCGTTGTTGCGCAGCCGCTGCTGCAGACTCACGATCGCCCACCCGGAACTGGTGGCAGTCAGCGGCAGGACGCCCGGTGCAGCCTCCCCGGCGGGGCGGACGACGAACGGCAGGAGGTTGCGCCTGCCCATCGGTTTGAGCCGCACCGTGCTGCCGGTGCTGGGCGCCGAGATCACCATCCCGCCGCCGACGAAGATGGACACGTGGTAGATCGACTCAGGCTTGGCGGCGTCGCGCGCCCAGAACATCAGGTCACCTGGACGGGCCTGTTCGATCGGCAGCGGCGGCAGGGCGGCGAACTGCTGGGCCGCCGTCCGAGGTAGTTTCACGCCGGCGTAGGAGTAGGCCCGCATCGCCAGACCCGAGCAGTCGAATCCGATCTCCGGCGACGCGGCGCCGTAGCGGTAGGGCCGGCCGAGCATGGCCAGCGCGTAGCCGATCGACGTGGCCGCGGGACTGGCACGGCGCGTGGCGTCCGCGGCGAGGGCCTCGGTGGGGGCCGAGAACAGGCCCCGGGGGGTCGACGACACCGAACCCACCGTGGAGCGGTTGCCGAAGGAGTCGGCCGCGGCCGGTCCGGTGCCTACCGGCAGGACCAGCGCAGCGCTCAGCGCGGTGCTCAACCCGGTGAGAGTGCAGAGCCTCAGCAGAGCGGCTGCCCTGCCCGTGCGTCGTCCGGTCAGGGTGTGTGCGTCGCCCATGCTGGTGGCTCTCGATGCCCACCTACCCTCGCTTGAGCGCCGGTCCCAGCCCTCACCCGATCGGCCCTGGGGCACACCCGACATACCTCCCCACCTGGAGACACCAGCCAGCGAGTGGTGACTTCTCGGGCTCGCCACGCGGCGTCGTGCCCGAGAAGTGACCACTCGGAGAGGGCCGTCTCTCGGGGAGTGGATCAGCCGGCCAGGAAGGACAGGCGGACCGTGCGAACGGGGTTGTCCAGGTTCGGGTCGACCAGCACCACGCTCTGCCAGATGCCCAGGGCCGGGATCCCGGCGTCTACCGGAAGGGTCAGCGACGGCGCCACGATGGCCGGCATCACGTGGTCGCCGCCGTGGCCGCGCGATCCGTGCCGGTGCTGGTAGACGTCGTCGCGGGGCAGCAGCCGGGCCAGCGCGTCGGCCAGGTCGCTCTCGGTGCCGGACCCGGTCTCGATCAGGGCGACCCCGGCAGTGGCGTGCGGCACGAACACATGCAGCAGCCCGTCACCTCTGCCGCGACAGAACGCAGTCACGTCCCCGGTCAGGTCGGTCACCAGTTCCCGCCCGGACCGGATCGTCACCTCGAGGTGCTCCACATCCCCAGGCTAGAACCTGCTCATGCTCCGCGGGTGAACAGGTGATGGGCGATTTGTCCGCCCAAGCATGTTCACCCGCGGAGCATGAGCAGGTTTGGCGGGGTCAGTGGGGGGCGCGGCGCATGGCGTGCTGGACCAGTGCCACCAGGGCCTGCTTCGTGGCCGCCCGGGTGCGGGCGTCGGTGTACATCATCGGCACGTCGGGGCTGATCGACAGCGCATCACGGACGTCGTCCAGGGTGTGCTTGGCGACGCCGTTGAAGCAGTTGACCGCCACCACGAACGGGATCCCCCGCGACTCGACGTAGTCCACCGCCGGGAAGCACTGGTCCAGCCGGTCGGTGTCGACGAGAACCACCGAACCGATGGCCCCGCGCATCAGGTCGTCCCACATGAACAGGAACCGGTCCTGCCCGGGGGTGCCGAACAGGTAGAGCCACAGGTTGCCCGGCAGTGCGATTCGGCCGAAGTCCATCGCCACCGTGGTTGTGGTCTTGGTGGCCCCGGCGTCGCCGGCGTTGTCGACGCCGAGGGAGTGCTCGGTCATCGCCGCCTCGGTGGAGAGCGGGTCGATGTCGGAGATCGAGGAGATGAACGTGGTCTTGCCGACGGCGAACCCGCCGGCGATCACGATCTTCACCACCGTCGGCGCAGCCGGCATCAGCGACGCGGAGTGCCGCGGTGCCGGAATCGGCGAGCCGGGAGGCACGACCACCGGGGCCGCCCCGGGGGGCTCCCCATACAGCTCGTTGCCGGAGCTCGTGAGGTCAGAGTGCGCAGATGCCATCGAGGACACTCTCCAAGACGCTGAACGGGGTGACCGATGACGGAGCCTCGGTCGCGGCGGACAGACCGTGCACGTACAGCAGCCCGGCCGCTTCCAGGTCACCGACCAACACGCGAACGACGCCGAGCGGCAACCGCATGTGCGCGGACAGCTCGGCGATGGACATGTACCCGTCGGTGGCGAGGGCCAGGATGTCCCGCTCCTCGGTGGTGCGCCCACCGCTGGTCGGAGCCACCGACTCGACCAGGGTCTCCATCGGCAGGTCCCCGCAGGCGGACCGGGTGCGCCCGCCGGTCACCGTGTAGGGGCGCACCTCAGAGGTGTGGTGCTCGGCACCCGAGGGCCCGCTCAGAGGCTCGCGCGGCGTGAATGTCATCCCTCGATCACCCCACCACGGTCCGGATCGGACCGGCGACCGGAAGCTGGGACCGCAACTGGGAGACCAGTTGCGGCGTCAGCGTCGCCTCGGCCCGGGTGACCAGCATCGCCATCTCATAACCGATCAGCCCGATCTCGCAGTCGCCGTCGGAGACGACGGCGAGCACCGACCCGTCCGAGACGCTCATCAGCACGAGGAACAAGGTGTCCATCTCGACCACGGCCTGGCGCACCTCGCCGGCCCGCAACTGCCGTGAGGCACCACGGGTGAGGCTGGACAGCCCGGCCACGATGGCCGCCATCTGGTCGCCGCTGGTCCGGTCCAGCTCGGTGGACATCGCCATCAGCAACCCGTCCGCGGACACCGCGAGCGCATGTCGCGCACCGGGCACGTTGCGGACGAAGTTGTTGAGCAGCCAGGCGAAATCGGCGCCCTCGTCGTTCATCGGGTTCACCGGTACTCCTCCGGGGTCGGGGCGGGGATCGGGCTGGACTGCGCGGCGGGCGACGGGCTGGACTGCGGGCTGGACGGCTGACGGGCGCTGGGGATGCCGCCCTGACCGCGGCCACGGCTGGCGCCGGCCAGGAAGCCGGTCATGGTGGCCCGGACGACGTCGGCGTCGCGCGGGAAACGGGCGGGGGCCGGATTCACCGGCGGGGGCGGCACCACGGCAGCCGGGGTGGCTGCGGGAGTGCGCCGGGTCAAGGTGGCTGGCGATCCGCCGCCCACCTCCGGCCGGTAGGAGGCGAGCATGCTCAGCTCCGACAGCGCCGTCGAGGTCAGGTCCGAGCGGGAGGCCACCTCCTGCGCCGCCGAGGCGGCACCGGCCTCGTCCTGGCGGGCCCAGCCCCATTTGGAGCCGTCGTCCTGCGGGCTCGGAGCGAGCCAGGCACCATCGGGAACGGCGGCGGCGGTCGGTTCCACAACCGCCGTCTGGGCGGCGACGTCGTAGGGGTTCGGGGGCTGTGACACCGCCGGCAGCAGCGGTTCCGGCGGCACGGGGACGGCGCCCCGCTCACCTCGGCCGCCCTTGCCGCGGCGGCCCAGTTTGGCGAGGGAGAACCCTCCCCGCCCGTGATGCTGCGGCAGCACGTCCATCATCGGGGCGAGCAGGGGCGCCATGCTCGGCACCGGGCCGGGCGCGGGTGCCGGGGCCGGCGCGGATGCCGGGGCGGGCGGCAGGAGGGCCTCGGCCGGCGGCGCGTATACGCCAACCGGAGCCGGGTAGGCCTCGGTCGGCGCCGGATAGGCAGGCGGGAGCGACGAGGGCGGCGGGGGCGGGACGTGCACCGGGGTGATCGGCTCTGCCGAGGGCCCGGCAAGCTGCTCGTGCAACAGCCCCAGCCCTATCGCGTCCGGTGCAGGAACGGTCTGCCAGCCAGGCAGGGCGGGCGGCTCAGCAGGGCCCTGGGCGGGGATGTAGGCGCCCGCCGCGGCGGGCTCGGGCGCCTTGCGCCGGCGGGGCAGCGGGGCCGGGCCGGTCAGAGCGGCGGCGGCGGGAGCCGACACCGGGGCCGGAGTGGGTGCCGGCATCGGGGGCGGGGTGAGGGCGTGGATCTCCTGCTGCACAAGGGATTCGCTCGTCGACAGCCCGGCCCCGGTGGATGCAGCGGAGGCGTCGTCCTCACCCGACCACGAGGACGACGTGGTCCAGTTCGACGCCGACAGCAGGTCCTCGAAGGCCGGAGCGATCGGCTCGGCCGGAATCGGCAGGGCGAGAGGTGCCTGTGGCGCCATCGGTGGTGCCTGCGCGACGGAAGGGGGTGAGGCCGGCTCGGCAGTCGACATGTCGATCCGGCGTACCTGGCCGGTCGAGCGCGGAGAGGAGCCCTCCACGAAGACCACAGTGGGCAGTTCGACGGTGGCGACGGTGCCGCCGTCCGGGCCGTTCGCCAGGGCCACCCGGGCCCCGAGCCGCGCCGCCAGGCGGGCGACCACGTAGAGGCCGAGCCGCTGGGCGCCCGAGGTGTGCACGGGAACCAGCGTGGAGACCTCGGCATCGCCGACCCGCCGATTGGCGTCGGCCAACTCCTCCTCGGTCATACCCAGCCCACGGTCGATCACCCGGATCTGCACCCCGGTGCTCGACCCCGCGGTCTGCACCAGCACCTTGGCGGCCGGGTCGGAGAAGGTGGTCGCGTTCTCGATCAGTTCGGCGACCAGGTGCGCCGCCGGCAGGCTCAGGTGGGCCACGACCAGCGGGTTCACCGCGCTCGACAGCTGTACCCGCTCGTAGTGCTCCACCTCGCTGATCGCGGTGCGCACCACGTCGGACAGGGTCATCGGGGCCCGCGCACGCCGTCCGGAGTCGATCCCGGCCAGCACCAACAGGCTCTCGGCGTTCCGGCGCATCCGGGTGGCCAGGTGGTCGAGGCGGAACAGGTTCTCCAGCGAGTCCGGGTCCTCCTCGATCCGCTCCAGCCGGTCGATGAACGACAGCTGGCGAGCGAGCAGCACCTGGTTGCGCCGGGCGACGTTGACGAAGGTCTCGGCCAGGGCCCCGCGCAGCTCGGCCTGTTCATGGGCGATCTCGATCACGGTGTCCTGCACGTCGCGGAACGCCGCAGCGACGGCGCCGACCTCGTCGTTCGCGCCGACCTCGACGGCGGGCAGCTCGGCCGACTCGGCGCCGCGCACGGTGATCGCCTCGACCGCGCCCGGCAGTTCCTCCCGGGTGCGGGTGGTGGCCTCGGCGAGCCGGCGCAAGGGAGCGGTGATCTGCCGCGACTGCATCAGCGCGAGCAGGATCATCAGGCCGACCAGGGCCACCGCGGCACCGGAGACCAGGGCCGCGCGCTGCTGAGTGGTCTCCGCCGAGGACTCGGCCTGGACGGCGGCGTCCTCGGCCACTCCCTGGGCCAGCCGGCGCAGGGCGTCGGCCTGGGCGTGGGCGGCCGCGGTCCAGGCAGTCGCGGTCAGCGTGATCGGGCCGGTGCCCCCTCGCTGCAGCCGCGTGGCGAGACCGGCGAAGTCCTCCGTGGCGGAGGTGACCTGCTGCTGGATGGCCGGGGCGACCACGCTGCCACCGGTCTTGAACTGGGCGATGGCCCGGCTATGGTCGGTCAGGGAGACGGCGAGGGTGCTCTGCTGGGTCGTGGTGGCCCGGGTGGCGGCCACCATGTCCAGGCCGACCAGGTGCATCTGGTCCGAGGCCTCGATCGCCCGGCCGAGCACGGTGGTGGCAGCGAATCGGCGGGCCAGCACCCGGTCGTCGAGCACGTCGCCGACCGCCCCGGGAAGTTCGACGTCGACGGCGATGATCGAGGAGTAGCCGGCCCGGACGGCGGCCAGGCCCTCGCCCTGGTCCAGCGCCCGGCGCTGGTCAACCACTCGGCGGTTGGCCCGGTCGACGTTCTCGATCAGGGCGGACGCGGACGGCAGGCCAGAGGTGATCTCCGTCTGCTCCAGCGCCGTGCGCAGGGCGACGATCTCGCGGTCGCTGACCGCCCGGGCCGCGCGCAGGGCGGTGGACGGCTGCCTGCCGGCGGTGGTGGAGAGCAACCGTTCGTTCTGCAGTGCGGCGACGACCTTGGTGACCTCGTTCTGCGCGCCGGCGAACGCGCCGATCTGTCGCCCGAGCCGCGCATCGCGCAGCGCCTCGAAGGTGACCGCGCCGGCTGCGAGCGCCAGCACGAGCACGGGCAGCGCGAGGACGGCGAGCACCTTCCATCGAATGCCGAGCTGACGACGCATCGAGGCCCTTTCGCTTCATCTGCCGCTGCGCTGACGGGGCCGTACCGAGATGGCCGTCCCTGACGCGTTCTGTGTGTCGGCCACTGCGGCGACCGGGTGCACCCCTGGCCGGGTGATCTCACCTGTTCGCCGCATCGCGGGCTGCTCGCTGTCACCGGAACGGCGCAGGGGGAGCAATCAGGCCGGACCGGTCGCCGTCGCCTCACCGAGCAGGAGAGACTGCGCCGGTGAACACCCGTGCGGTGCAGGGCAGCGGTCTGATCGTCGTGGCCGGCGGTCGGTCCCGGCGCTGGGGCGGGGTGGACAAGACCGCCCAGCTGCTGGCCGGCCGGCCGGTGCTGGTGCACACGCTGTCGGCGGGGATCGACGGCCTGCTCGAGGGCGACGCCGCCGCCGACGGGCTGTGCATGCCCGCGGTCGTGGTGGCCCGCGCCGACCATCCCGCCCGGCCGGCCGCTCAGGCCCTGCACCCTGACCTGGGCTGGACGGTGGAGCACCCGCCCGGGGGTGGCCCCGCTGCCGGGCTGGCCGCCGGGCTGCGGCTGATCCTGCATCCCGCGGACGGCGTCCCGCCGGCCCGGGTGGTCGTGCTCGCCGCCGACATGCCGTTCGCCCGGACGGCGATCCCGCGGCTGCTCGCCGCGCTGGGCGAGGCCGAGGGCGGGGCCGAGGGCGAGGCCGAGGCCGCCGTGGGCAAGGACCCGGACGGCGTCCGCCAGCCCCTGCTGGCGCTCTACCGGACGGCCCCGCTGGCGGCGGCGCTGGCGGCGCTGCCGGCCGCAGGGGCCTCCATGCGGTCGGTGCTGGAGCGGCTGAGGGTGACCGAGGTGGCGATCACGACGCGGGAGGCCTTCGACCTGGACACCCCTGAGCACCTGCTGTTGGCCGCCGCAGCGCTGTCAGGCCCGGACGGCCCGTGAAGGTCCTGATCCTGGGCGGTACCGGCAGCCTCGGCTACCCGGCACCGATCGCGAGCAACACCCGGCGGGTAGATTCGGGCCATGAAGGCCGTCGTGATCGATTCCCCCGGTGGGCCCGACCAGCTGGTGCTGCGCGAGGTGGCCGACCCGGTCGCCAGTGAGGGCCAGGTGGTGCTGCAGGTTGCGGCGAGTGCGGTCAACCGCGCCGACATCATGCAGCGGATGGGCCACTACCCACCCCCGCCGGGCGCCTCCGAGCTGCCCGGCCTGGAGTGCAGCGGCACAGTGATCGCGCTGGGTCCGGGAGTGGAGGGCTGGAGCATGGGCGATCAGGCCTGCGCGCTGCTCACCGGCGGCGGCTATGCCGAGCGGGTCGCCGTGCCCGCCGGGCAGCTGCTGCCGATCCCGCCCGGGGTCGACCTGGTGGACGCCGCGGCACTGCCCGAGGTGACCTGCACGGTGTGGAGCAACGTGTTCATGCTCGCCCGGCTGCGGCCCACGGAAGTGCTTCTGGTGCACGGGGGTTCGAGCGGAATCGGCACCATGGCGATCCAGCTGGCCCGCCAGATCGGGGCCCGGGTCGCGGTCACCGCCGGTTCGCCGGACAAGCTCGCCCGGTGCGCCGAGCTGGGCGCCGACATCACGGTGAACTACCGGGAGCAGGACTTCGTCGACGTCGTGCGCGCCGCCACCGACGGCCGCGGCGCCGACGTGGTGCTGGACAATATGGGCGCGAAGTACCTGTCCCGCAACGTGGAGGTGCTGGCGACCAACGGGCGGCTGGTGGTGATCGGGCTGCAGGGCGGACGCCGCGCCGAGCTGGACCTGGGACAGCTGCTGGTCAAGCGTGCCGCGGTGCTGGCGACCTCCCTGCGGTCGCGCCCCGAGACCGAGAAGGCGGCGATCGTGGCCAGCGTGGTCGAACATGTCTGGCCACTGATCGCGGACGGCGCGGTACGCCCGATCATCCACACCCGGCTGCCGCTGGATCAGGCCGCCCGGGCCCATGAGCTGGTCGAGAGCTCGGCGCACATCGGCAAGGTGCTGCTCACCGTGTGAGGCGGCTGCGGACGGCGAAGAGTTCGCTTTGCAGTGCCGAGGCCGCGGACTCCATCCGCGCGGCCAGCAGACGGGCCTGCTCCAGGGCGGCCTGCAGCGCGGCGTCGGTGTCGCCGAGCCGGCGCACGCCGTCCGGGCCCGCCGCCCAGCCGAGCCAGGTGTCGGTGGCGCTGACCAGGCGCGGTCGCGCCGGGGTCACCGCACGGCGTACGGCGAGGACCGCGCCGGTCACCAGTTCGACCGCCTCCCGAGCCTCGGCCACCCGAGCCGGGGGCAGGGCCGTCCCGCTCCGGTCGCCGCAGTCGCCGTCATAGCGACCCCAGGCGTAGGCGGAGACGAGACGGTCCAGCCCTTCGCGGATCAACCGGTCGGCGTGATGGACGGCGTGCAGGGTCTGGGTCAGCTCCAGCTCGTGGGTGAGCCGGGGCAGATCCGGGTCCGTCTCGCTCAGGCGCGCGGCGCTGTCCCCTCCGACGAGACGGACGTGCTCGGTGAGCTCGTCCAGCAGTCTCGGCAGCGCCGCGGCCTGACCGGAGGACACCTCGGCGTCCACGGTGAACCGCTCTGCGTCGTCCAGGTAGGCACGCACCTGGGCCACGACGTCGTCCCGTGCCTGCAGGGACGCGTGCAGCAGCGCCACCCGGGCGGCCCGTTCGGCCGCACCTCTGCCCCGCACCAGGAAGGCCAGTCGGGTCGGGCGCAGGCCCTGCAGGGCGCGCAACCGGCGGGCCGCCTCCGACACCTGGGTGTCGTTCGCAGCCCGCCGGTCCGCCAGTGCTCCAGCCAAGCGAGCGGACTCCTGCGCCGCGGAGCGGCTCTGACGGGCCGACGTGGCGGCGGCCTCGGCGACCCGCACGCTCTCGCGCAGATCCCAGAGCCCATCGGGCACGATCGTCGTCATCCGCTCACTCCCCTTGACTGCCCCCTGCGTACCGACAGACGCGTCGACAAGGCCGAGGGTTGCAGGCGGCACCCGTCCGAAACATCACGATTCGATAAAGCAGGTTCGTGGTGTCGCTCCTGGCGGGCGTCGATCATGGGGTGCAGACTCACCACCGGGGGCAACGAGGCCCTCGCGCACCCCTGGAGGTTCCTGATGGCTGTTTCGGTCACCCTCGACAAGGCGCTGGACAAGGCCTATGAGGGCTCTTCGCTCGCCGAGATCCTCGATGCGCCGGTCTCGGCGCTGGCCGGGGTCAGCGACTCCGACGCCGAGCACCTCAAGGCGGCGTTCGGGATCAGCACCGTGCGCGACCTGGGCTCGAACAAGTACTTCGCCGTCGCCGGTGTGCTGGTCGCGCTCAGCAACCACTCCGGCTGACGGGTCACACCCAGGCCGTCGCCGCCTGCGCCGCGGCCGCCGCCCTCAGTCGTGCTCGGGGGGTACTGCACGCTCCACCACGTGCAGGATCGCCCGGGTCGCCTCCACGGTGACGTAGCCGCCCTCGCGGGGGTCGGCGTCCGGCGTGGTGCCGGTCGCGGTGCCGTCGACCAGCAGGGCGAACCGCTCCCCCGGCGGGGCCGGCCAGAGCAGGCTGACCAGGGGCCGCACACCGGCGTTGGCCAGCGAGCGCCGTCCGGTCCGGGCCGTCGCCACCGTGCCGGCCCAGGTGAGCGCGGTGACGCTCGCGCGGGGCCGGCCGTCGTCGTCGGTGCTGAGCAGCATCGGCGTGGTGCCGAACCCTCCGGCCACCTCGAGCAGCTGCGGCAGTTCGACCTCGATGCTCATCCGGGTTCCCTTCCCGATGTCTGGCTCAGCCCAGCGTCGCCAGCACGGCGAGCAGGCGGTCGACGTCCTCCTCGTTGGTATAGCAGGACATGCCTGCACGCACCGCCGAGCCGCTGTCCCGGATGCCGAGGAAGCCGGCCAGCTCCCACGCGTAGTTGTGACCGGACCACACGTTCACCTGGGCGTCGGCGCAGGCCTGCGCGACGGCGTCCGGGGTCATCCCGGCCACCCGGAACCAGACCGTCGGGGCCTGGCGGGCGGGTGCACCGATCCGCTGCACGTGCGCCATCGGGGCGATCCCGCCCAGCAGCCGGGCCAGCAGTCGGGCCTCATGCGCCTCGACCGCGGCCATCGAGGCCACGATCCGCTGCCGGCGGCTGCCCTCGCCCGGCACGAGGGCGGCCAGGTGATCGACGGCGGCGGCCAGGCCCGCGTGCTGGGCGAATGGAGCGGTTCCGCGCTCGAACCGGTCGGGCGCCACGTCGATGACCGAGTCCAACTTGTCCGGGTGCAGGGATGCGAGCAGGTCGGGGTGCCCGGTCACGGCGGCGAGGTGCGGGCCGGACCACTTGTAGGCGCTGGTGGCGAACAGGTCGGCTCCGAGCGCGGCCAGGTCGACCGGGCCGTGCGGGGTGGCGTGAACGCCGTCCACATAGACCACCGCCCGCCCGTCGCTCGCGGCGTGAGCGGCGTCGGCGATCGCGCGGACGTCGGGCCGGGTGCCGACCACGTTGGACGCCGCGGTGACCGCGACCACGCGGGTCCGCTCGCTCAGCTGAGCGGTCACCACCTCGGTGGGCAGGTCGAGGGTGGGTAGCACCGGGTCGGCCCAGCGGACGAGGACCCCGGCGCGCACGGCGGCGAGCACCCAGGGGCGCACGTTGGCGTCGTGGTCGAGCCGGGTGAGCACGACCTCGTCGCCCGGCTGCCAGGTCTTGGCCAGGGCGCCGGCGAACCGGAAGGTGAGCGCGGTGGTGCTCGGGCCGAGGGCGACCCCGGCCGGCCCGGCGGCGCCGAGCAGGTCGACGATCGCCTCGCGGGCCGCCGCGGTGTGCGCGTCCGAGCGCCGCGAGGCCGCGAACAGGCCGCCGTGGTTGCCGATCCCGGCCCGGTAGGCGGCGGACTCGGCCGAGATCACCGCGTCCGCCACCTGGGTCCCGGCAGCGCCGTCCAGATAGGCCCAGCCGTCGGAGAGCGCGGGGTAGGCCGCACGCACGGCGGCGACGTCGAGAGTCACTGAGGTCATGGGCGCAGCCTACGGAGGGCACCGCCTCGCCGACTCGGGCAGGATGGCGTTCATGACCGAACCGAACGAAGAGCAGCAGGCCCCCGAGGGGGAGCGGAGCGGCGGCGGGCAGCGGATCGTCGTAGTCACCCCCGAGGGCATGGCCGTCAGCGACAGCAGCGACGACGGCGAGCGCGGCCCGGCCGAGCTGATCGAGGAACCGGCCAAGGTGATGCGCATCGGCAGCATGATCAAGCAGCTGCTGGAAGAGGTGCGCAGTGCCCCCCTGGACGAGGCCGGGCGCACCCGCCTGGCCGAGATCCACGCCCGGTCACTGAAGGAGCTCGAGCAGGGGCTTGCCCCCGAGCTGGTCGAGGAGCTGCACCGGATCACCCTGCCGTTCGCGGAGAACTCCACCCCCTCGGACGCCGAGCTGCGGATCACCCAGGCGCAGCTGGTCGGCTGGCTGGAGGGGTTGTTCCACGGCATCCAGACCGCGCTGTTCGCCCAGCAGATGGCGGCCCGTGCGCAGCTGGAGCAGATGCGCCGGGCGCTGCCCGGTGGCGGCGTCCCCGGGATGGCTCCCGGCATGCCCGGTATGCCCGGAGCCGCGACCGGCCCCGCCGAGGGCGGGCGTGAAGAGTCCACCGGCCAGTACCTCTGAGCCGCGCGGCTACCCCACCCCCCTCGCCGACCCCGCCAGGAGGCGTTCGAGCACCTGGGCCACGCCGTCCTCGACGCACGGCGGGGCCACCGCGTCGGCGACCGCGATCACCTCGGGGTGTCCGTCGGCCATCGCGTAGCCGGTGCCTGCCCAGCGCAGCATCGGCAAGTCGTTGGGCATGTCGCCGAAGGCCACCACCTGCTCCGGCGTGACTCCCCGGGTCGCGGCCAGCTCGGCGAGGGCCGAGGCCTTGCTCACGCCGAGCGCGCTCACCTCCAGCAGGCTGTCGGCGGGGTTGGAGTGCACCGGCTCGGAGATCCCGGCGAGGGCCGGGCGGGCCAGCCCCAGGATCACGTCGGCCAGGCGTGAATCACTGCGGCACAACACCTTCAGCACCTGTGGGTCGTCGACCAGCAGCTCCTCGACGGTGCCTACCGGGGCCTGCTTGGCGTTCTCGTGCCGCATCGTGTAGCGGGACTCGCGACGGAACCCGGCCACGGTCTCGATGGCGAAGGCCGCGTCGTGCAGGACATCGCGCAGCGCGGCGACCGTCGCGCGCACCGCCGCCCCGGTCAACGGCCGGGTGTCCACCACCGACTCGGTGCCCAGGTCGTAGACCACAGCTCCATTGCCACAGATCGCGATCCCGCGGTGGCCGGTCGCCACCGCGACCGGGCGCATCCACCGCGGCGGGCGGCCGGTCACGAAGACCACATCGACCCCTTCGTCCGCGCAGGCGGCGAACGCCGCCACTGTGCGGGCCGACATCGTGCCGTCCTCCCGCACCACTGTTCCGTCCAGATCGCACGCCACCAACCGCATGCCCCCATCCTGACGCCCGCGCGCCTGCGCGGAGAGGTGCGGAGGGGTCAAGACCCGGCACTGCGCCCGCGTTACCCCTCGGGAAGGCTTCGACGTCGCTCAGGGGTGTCACGATGCGCAGAGGGTTCGTGGCCTACGAGTGGCCCAAGGCCCAGCAGACCAGCACCACTGACCAGGTCTCACGCAACGTGAGCGCACCCAGCCGGGGCCGCGGCCGGGCGGGGGCATCGATCGCCGCTGTGGCCCAGGAGGCCGGTCGGGCCCGGGGCCAGAGCTGGACGACCTCACGGCCAGCATCTGCTCCCCCGGCCGAGGTCTCCCGGCATCTGGAGCAGTCGGGGACCGTCTTCCCACTGACGAACGGCTTGGCACGTTCGGTTGTCGCGGTGGTGAACGCCCACCTACTGTGCTTCTCATGACCCTGGGCGAGGAGCAGAGCACGCCCCTGCGCTCGTCCGACAGGGTGCTGGAGCTGATGGCTCAGCACGCACGCCAGGCCCGCGAGGACCGCAAGTGGGAGCGCAAGATGCGGCGCCGGCAGCACGCCGCGATCCTCGCTGTGCTCGCCGTGCTGTCCGGTTCGCTCGCGTTCGTGGTCAAGAGCAGGTTCTCGGACGGCGACTCGACTGCGGTCACCGTTTCGACACCGTCTGTAACCGCCACCCGGCCGAACGCCACCCCGAGCGGAGCGGCTGCCTCCCGTTCCGGCACTCCTTCAGCCTCGGCGTCGGGCGTCCCGTCCGGCTCGGCGGCAGCCCCCGCGACCACCTCGCAGGCCGTGTCGATGTACGGCCGGCCGAGTTCGGGGCTGCCCTGGCACAGCGGCATCTGGACCGGAGGAGAGGTCACCGGGGCCCGGGTCAAGCAGGCAGGCGTGTGGCGCGGCACGGTGATGGACTTCGCCACCGTGTATCCGGCCTACGCCACCTGGGCCGAGATCCAGAACAGCGACTGGACAGTGGAGATGTTCGTCGGCTACAAGGGCCGGTTGTCCTACGGGCTCCCGCTGCTGCCGAAGAACCGCAAGGGCAGGTGGAGCGACATCCTCGACGGCTCGCACGACCAGGTCTTCCGCGACATTGCGCGACTGCTGGTGCGCAAGGGCCATGAGGACGCCGCGATCAGGATGGGCGTGGAGGCGAACGGCTACTGGTTTCCCTGGTCGGTGACGGTCGACACCGTGGACGAGTACAAGGCCTCGTTCCGGCGGATCGAGAAGATCATGTCGGCGGAGTCGTCGAAGTTCACCTTCTGGGTCGACCTGAATGCCGGAACCATTCTGACCGGATCGTCGGATCGGCTCGCGCCGCTCTACCAGATGTACCCGGGCGACGACGTGGTCGACGGCATCTCGATGGACCACTACAACCGGTTCAAGCTGCTCGCCGCCGACGAGCCGAGCTGGAAGCGGGCCATGGCGCCCAGCTGGGCGCCGGGGCTGAAGGACGGAATCGCCTTCGCCAGGTTGCACAGGAAGGGCTTCGCCGTGCCCGAGTGGGGGCTCGACGGCGTGCAGGGACCGGGGGACAGTCCGTACTTCATGCAGAAGATGTTCGACCTGTTCAACGACAGCCGCGACGTGCTGGTCTACGAGAACTACTTCAGTGAGGCGGATCCCTCGATTCGGGGAGACCTGATCGAGACCTCCCAGAACCCGAAGTCGGCAGCCCTTTACCGCAAGCTGTGGGGCCGCAGGTCCTGACCGGCTGCACGGCTTTCGACCCAGACGCGGCTCAGCGCACTGGTGATGTGCCGGAGCACGCCGTCAGTGCGCTGAGTCGGATCAGTGGCCGAGGATCAGATGCGGCCGACCCCCAGCGTGTGCCCGGTGCCCTCGGTCTCGTCCAGCACGTGCTCCTGGACGGCATCGGCGAGTGCGTCGCGGGAGAGCGAACCCGTGGCGGCGGCGGCCTCCTCCTCGACCGAGCCGTCGGCGTACTCCGACGCCAGCAACGGCTCGTCCTCCTGCATCGGGAGGTCCTCATAGACCAGCGCCTCCTCGGCCACAGGCTCGGCCTCGAACGCGAGCGCCGGAGCAGCCATCGCGGTCCCGGCCGACGGGGGCAGGTCGACCTCGGCGGCGGTCATCGCCGCGCCGGCGGCGGGCAGCGGCGCCGAGTCGATGCCGCTGTCCGGGGGACCGGCGTCGATCTCGGCGGTGAGCACCTTCTCCAGCGCGCCGCGCACCACTTCGAGGCGGCGCAGCGTGTCGGTGTGCACCTCGCGCAGCGCGGCGAGCCGCTCGTCCTGCAGCGCGGTGATCTGAGTGGTGCGTCGGTCGGAGTCGGACAGCACGTGCGAGGCCCGCTGCTCGGCGTCCTCGAGGGTGGCCTGCGAGGAGGACGCTGCGTTGGCGAGCAGCGCCTCGGCCTCGGCCTTGGCCGCTGCGGCCTCCTTCTCTGCACGCTCACGGGCGGCGGAGATGATGCCTTCGGCGGCCGACCGGGCAGCCTCGAGCACCTTCGCCGACTGGTCACGGGCGGCCTCGAGCGCGCCGTCCGCCTCCTCGGCGGCACGGGCCCGCTTCTGGTCGGCCTCCTCGTCGGCCAGCCGCAGGATCTGGGCCAGCCGCTCGCTGACCTCCTCGTGCTGCGGTTTGGCGGCGAGCGAGCTCTCCGACCGGACCGCGGACAGATCGTCCTTGGCCCGCTGCAGGTCGCGCGACTGCTCGTCCGCCTGCTCGCGTGCCGTGCGGGCGTCCTCCTGGGACGATCCGAGTTCCGCCCGAAGCCAGCCGATGTACTCGTCCACCTGGCGCTTGTTGTAGCCGCGCATGGTGGTCTCGAACAGGCTGTCGATCGAGGAGTCCCCCGATGTCGGGCTGGCGTGATCCTGGGTCACTTCGACGTCCTTCCGTGCAGCGCCTGACAGGTGACTGTGGCGTTCTCAGGCCGTGCCTCGCAAGTCATGGCCGGTACCACTATGCCCGTCCCGGGCAAGGTTGGGGACACGGTCTCGTTCTCGGCACACGGAGCGACGGGGTGAACACGTAGACCCGGAGCATTGCGCCGTCACTCTGCGCTGAGCACTGGATAGCAGAGGGTCCTTGTGCCGAGCACCGGTCACCGTGAGCTTCAGGATGCACCTGACACCGACGCAACGCACCGCGACAAAAACCCGATGTCGGGCATCAGGGAGTTCACTGTCCGTTTTATCCACCGAACAGATGATTGTTGGTCACCCATGCGGATGAATCGCTCACGGCCCGTAGAACTACGGACTACTGTGAGCATCTGGTTGATCACGACCAGCCGACAACTTCTGCGCGGAGACCTCCAACAAGGGGACCCCCAATGCCAACCCGAGTGATGCTGCTCGGCGCTCACCCGTCCCGTGGCCAGGGGCTGCGACGACTGTCTCGGCTCACCGCAGCCGCGTGGCAGGAGACCGGAGCCGAGGTCAGTGTGGCCACGGCGCCCGACACCTTGTCCCGCCGGCTGCCCTGGGGCGGCGCCGGTGACGGTCTGGCCGCCGCAGAGAGCGCGGCCTGGCTGACCACTCTGCTCCGGCGCACCGGCTCCGACATCGATCTGGTGCACGTGATCGATCCTCGTGACGCCGTCTACACCGCCTCCCTGCGTGGCCGGATCCCGGTGGCGGTGACCTGCCACGACCTGTCCGCCCTTCCGGCGGGTGAGGAGACCGGACGACGGGGGCACCCGGTGCGGCGGGCCCGGGCCCGGGCGATCCAGCGGGCACTGACCAAGGCCGACCAGCTGATCGCCAGCAGCCGCTTCGCGGCGAGCGAGCTCGAGCACCTGACCGGGCGCACTGCCGCAGTCCTGCGCCCCCCGGTCGACCCCACCCTGGCCGAGCGCCCGGCCAGGATCGATGCCTGGAAGCCCCCGGCCTGGCCCTACCTGCTCATCGTGGGAGGCCACGATGAGCACGATCGGCGCGCCACGGCGATCCAGGCCTGGACCAACCTGCGTCGCACGCCCAGTCTGGACGGTGCTTCGTTGGTCGTGGTCGGGCCGCCCCTGGACACCCACGAGGAGGGGCTGGTCACCGCCTGCGGAGGGCACGTGTCGGTCCTCACCGATGTCAGTGACGCGCAACTGGGCGCCCTGTACGGCCGCAGCCGTGCCGTGCTGGCCCTGGGCCGCCCCCGTGGGTTCATCTGGCCGATCGCCGAGGCCCACCAGGCAGGCCGGCCGGTGCTGGCCACCGACCACGAAGTCTTCGGCGAGGTCGGCGGTGCCGGGTGCGTGTACCTGCCGGTCGAGGGCGTGGGTCGCTTCGACGCATCGACCTGGGTGTCGATCGCGGAGGATCTGACCGCCTCGTTGGTGGCGGACCGAGCCTGCATCAACGCTGAGCGCTTCGCCTGGCACCGCTACGTGGAACAGCTGCGCGAGCTGGGCGGGGCCGCCCCGACCGGGGTCACTCCGCCCGGGTTTGCGGTGCCGGACGGCAGCGCCGCGGTCAGGATCACCCTGCCGGAGACCGTGACACCCGAGCCCGCCGCCCCGACCCCTGCCCCGCCTCCGCTGCCCGTGCGCACCCCGGCGAGAGTCGGCCCCCCTGCCGCTGCGCCTCCGCCGGTGCCCGCGCCCCGCTGACGGACCGCTCTGCGAAGACACCGGCCGGCGACACTCCGTCGTCGCCGGTGCCTCGTTCCGCGGTCAGGCCGATCGGATGCGGCATCATTGCCTGCAGGGCCTGGCTCGTGAGCCGCTTCAACGCCGCAGCGTCCGTCCACGACGTGGCCAGTCCTTTCCCACACAGACACTCTGCCCATCGGCTTCGGCACGACCGGGCAAGGAGGTATCTCATGATTCGACGCCAGACCAAGGGTTGCGAGGTCAAGGTGACATTCGCGTTGCCGACCGAGCACACCGCCGGCCGGGTCTCGGTGGTGGGCGACTTCAACGCGTGGACGCCCGGCGCCCACGCGCTGATCAAGCGCACCAACGGCACCCGCAGCGTCTCGGTGACCGTGCCGAGCGGCTCCGTGCACCGTTTCCGCTACCTCGCTGAGGGCGGGCAGTGGTTCGACGACCCAGAGGCGGACGCGCACACCCATGAGGGCGGCCTGCTGCACGCCTGACCGGTCGTCGTGACCGGATCGACCAATGGCCAGGTCCCGGGCGACACATCGTGGTGTCGTCCCGGGACCTGGCCATTGCCTTGTGCAGTGGTCCCGGTGCCCCGCGGGGGTTCAGCGCCGCCGCCACACCTGCGTCTCGACGATCACCTGTGCCCGGGCCGGGGTCGCGCCGGCCGGTGGCCGGATCCGCAGCGCCGGCTGCACGCAGCCGTAGCTCGACATCCAGCCCGCCGCGCCGCTGACCGGGCGGTTCTGCACGGTGTGCACGCCCTCGTCCACGAAGGTGGCCTCGACGACGGCCCGGGGATCCACCGCCATCCAGCGCACGTAGAACCGTTGCGCACGACACTCGGCGTAGCTCGCCGTCCGTACCGGCAGGTGACCCACGGCGGTGAAGTACCGGCTCTGCGACACCGTCACCGTGCTGCGCCCACCGGCCTGGAGGGCGAAGCCCTGCAGGGCGCCCGGGAAGGTGGGTGGCTCGGCCGCGCCGATCGCGGCCTCCAGCGTGTAGGTCAGCGCGGGCCAACTCGGCCCAGCATGCGGCGGACGGCCGGGAATCTGGCTGATCCTGCTCGGGCGCGTCGCCGTCCCAGCGGACGGCGCAGCGTCGGTGCCGGCGTCGGCCTCGGTGAGCTGGGCGGCGTCCACATCGTCCTGGCTCGGGCTCGTCACCGCGGACCGGTCCGCCTTGGCCGAGCCGGACGGGTAGCCGGCCACTACGGGCCGGTCGTCGGGGGCGCTCATCAGCGCGGCCACGGAGCCGGTGGCCGCCGCAGCGACGACCACGATTCCAGCAGCCAGCGGACCGTTCCGTCGGCGCCGGCGCTCTCGCGCCTGCCGTCGGGTGGTCGGCTCAGTGTCGTGCGGATCTTGGGGAAGGAGTTCGCGCAGAGCCACGAGCGGATTCTTGCGTACTGAGAGTGTTCAACTGATTACTCATGGCTCACCAGTTTCGCGTGTCGCGGGCGCCCCTCCCGTCACACCAATCACACCCCAGAGGCGGTCGCCTCAGATCAGGGCCTCGAGGACCAACGCCAGGCCGTCGTCCGCCACGCCGGCCGTGACCTCGTCGGCGGCGGACTGCACGTCGTCCCGGGCCTGGCCCATGGCCACCGCGCGGTGGGCCCAGGCGAACATCTCCAGGTCGTTGTTGCCGTCGCCGACGGCCAGCGTCGCCTCCGGTACCACCCCGAGTCGGGCCCGCACCACCTCCAGGGCGCTGGCCTTGCTCACCCCTTCGGGGGCAAGGTCGAGCCAGGCTGTCCAGCCGACCGCGTAGCTCACCCCGTGCAGCCCGCTGGCCGCGACCAGCTCGCCGAACTCCTCGCTGGTGTGGTCGACACTGCGCACCACCACCCGGGTCGCGGGGTGGTGCAGCAGCTCCTCGAACGGCACCACCTGGACGGTGCCGGTGAGCTCGCCGTCCGGGAAGGGTGCACTGACCAGACGGGTTCGCTCGACGTCGGTGCCTTCGACGAAGTAGAGCGCATCGGGTAGGTACTCGCGCAGCAGCTTCAGCGCCGGCGCCGGGTCGAAGGAGACCACGTCCCCGATCCGGTAGCCGCCGGGAAACGCCGGGTCCAGGCGCAGCGTGACCGAGCCGTTGCTGCACACCGCCCAACCGCGGTCGAGCCCCAGCCGATCGAGCACCACAGTGGTCCCGAGCAACGAGCGACCGGTCGCCAGCACCACGTGGTGCCCGCGGGCGACTACGGCGCGGATCGCCTCGTGCACGCGCGGCGAGAGGTGCTCGTCCCAGTCGACGATGGTGCCGTCGATGTCGAGGGCGATCAGCATCAGGTGCGCGCACCCGCCGGGGTCAGCACGTCGAGGCCACCCAGGTAGGGCTGCAGGGCCTTGGGCACCGCCACCGACCCGTCGGGCTGCTGGTGGTTCTCCAGGATCGCCACGATCCAGCGGGTGGTGGCCAGGGTGCCGTTGAGCGTGGCCACCGGCCGGTTCGCGCCGTCCGCCAGTGGATTGCGCTCGCGGATGTCGAGCCGACGGGCCTGGTAGGTGGTGCAGTTCGAGGTCGAGGTCAGCTCGCGGTAGCGGCCCTGGCTGGGCACCCACGCCTCGCAGTCGTACTTGCGGGCCGCGCTGGAGCCCAGGTCGCCGGCGGCGACATCGATCACCCGGTAGGGCAGCTCGACCTTGGCCAGCATCTCCTCCTCCCAGGCGAGCAGGCGCAGGTGCTCGTCGTGGGCGTCCTCGAGCCGGCAGTAGCTGAACATCTCGACCTTGTGGAACTGGTGCACCCGGATGATGCCGCGGGTGTCCTTGCCGTAGGAGCCCGCCTCGCGCCGGTAGCACGCCGACCAGCCTGCATAGCGCCTGGGGCCGCCGGACAGATCCAGGATCTCGTCGGAGTGGTAGCCGGCCAGCGCCACCTCGGAGGTGCCGACCAGGTAGAGGTCGTCGGCCTCCAGCCGGTAGATCTCGTCGGAGTGGGCGCCGAGGAAGCCGGTGCCGCGCATCACCTCGGGCTTGACCAGGGTAGGCACGATCATCGGGGTGAACCCGGCGGCCACGGCCTGGTCGATGGCGAGGTTGAGCAGCGCCAGTTCGAGGCGGGCCCCGACGCCGGTGAGGAAGTAGAAGCGCGCTCCGGAGACCTTCGCGCCGCGCTCGGTGTCGATGGCGCCGAGCAGCTCGCCGAGCTCGAGGTGATCGCGGGGTGCGAACGCCTCGGCGGTGAAGTCCCGCCGGTCACCGACCTCGCGGAGCACGACGAAGTCGGCCTCGCCGCCGGGCGGCGTGCCGGGCTCGACCACGTTGTCGACCTGCTGGGTCAGGGTGTCCAACTCGAGCGCGGCGGCATCGGAGTCGGCCTTGAGCGCCTTGACCCGCTCGGCCAGGGTGCGGGTGTGGGCGAGCAGCGCCGCCTTCTCGTCGCCGGAGGCCCTGGCCACCTGCTTGCCGACGGCGTTCTGCTCCGCCCGCGCACGCTCGAAGTCGGCCAGGCTGGCCCGCCGGCGCTCGTCGGCGCCGAGGATCGCATCGACGATCCCCTCGTCGGCGCCGCGGGCGCGCTGGCTGGCTCGAACGGTGTCTGGGTCGTCACGCAACATGCGGAGGTCGATCACCCTCCTTACGGTATCGACCTGAACCGCCACGGCCAGTCATTTCCGTGGCGGTCGGGCGAACGTCCCGCGAACGGGAGCATGTCCGTGCGAGCGATACCGTCTGCGCATGTCGAGGGGCGACGCCGTCCAGGCCGCCGTACTGCTGGTGGCCGTGGCAGTGGCTGCCGCCCTGCTCCTGGTCGTCCGCCGTGCCCACCGCCGTGGCGCGATCCCCTCCGCGGTGGCCGCCTCCGGCGACGAGCCGCCGCAGAAGCGGCCGCACGTCGCGGTGGTCGTCAACCCCACCAAGATCCAGAAGATGGACGCCGAGACCGCCTGGCTCGCTCGCCGTTGCGCCGAGAAGGGACTCGACCCGCCCACCTGGTGGCCCACCACGGCCGAGGACCCGGGGTTCGGGCAGACGCGCGCGGCCCTCGCCGGCGAACCGGTCGCGGTGCTCGCCTATGGCGGCGACGGCACCGTGCGGGCCGTGTCCGAGGCGCTCGCCGGCACGGCCACCCCGCTCGGCATCCTGCCGGCCGGAACCGGAAACCTGTTGGCGCGCAACCTGTCTCTGCCGCTGTCCGACCTGGACGACGCCCTGGAGGTCGCGCTCGGCGAACGGGTCCGCCGGGTCGACGTGGGCCGGGTGGAGATCGATGTCTCCGGGGAGGACCACGACCCCGCGCGCAGTGCGTTCTGCGTGATGGCCGGGATCGGCTTCGACGCCGAAGTGATGGCCCTGGTCGGCCATGAGATGAAGCAACGGATGGGCTGGTGGGCCTACATCGCCGCAGGCACCCGTCGTCTGAACGGACGCCGGAGCCGGGTGAGCCTGCGCCTGGACGACGGACCGCCGGTCGACCGCTGGGTGCGCTCGGTGCTGGTCGGCAACTGTGGCGAGCTGGTCGGTGGTCTACCGACTGATGCCCGAGGCCGAGGTGGACGACGGGTGGCTGGACATCGCCGTGGTCGCTCCGCGCGGCGTGGTCGGCTGGGGTGCGGTGATCGCCACGGTGCTCACCCGCAGCAGGCGCGGGCATCCCGTGGTGCAGCACCTGCGCTGCCGCAGCGTGGAGATCCGGACCGAGCAGCCGCTGCACGTCCAGCTGGACGGCGACACCACAGGCACGGCGCGCGCCCTGCGGGTGCGCGTCGATCCCGGGGCACTCAGCGTCCGCTGCCGCTGACCTGCGGACCTGCGCATCGCGCAGACCTGCCGGGCCGCGTACGAAACCGCTCCTCCGCGGCTCCTCCTGGGCATGGATGACGCGCTGTCAGACGGCCCGAACAACGGCATGACAAAGACAGGTTTCGATTGTCATGCCGGCTTTGACTGGTCAGTCACGGGTTTTGTGACTACTCTGCCAATGTGCCGCTGCGTGAGGCACCGCCCTGGCCGCGGTGTCATCCCGCCGCAACGCACAACGACGGGGGGTGAAAGAGCCGTACGGGCCATCGGCTCTTCACCCCCCGTCGCATTACAGGGGCTCGTCGATCCGAGCGTGCTGAAGACACGCTCAGATCATCGGATCAGCTTCTGCAGCAAGTGGGACCGGCATTGACCGTGCCGGCGCCGGTCGCCGTGATCGCGGCACCGGAGAGGGTAACAGCGAGCGCGGAGACGAGGGCGATCAGGGTACGACGAGTGCGGGACATGAGGACTCCTGGTGTTGTCACGATGTGTCTTGACTGGCTGTCATAGGCATCGTGACAGAAGCGTGTCCGTTGCGCACCTATCGTCACCCTATGTGGCTTAGATACCTGCAGGGAGTAGCGGCGCATGAGGGCTAATCGTGAGGAAACGGACGGGAGAGCAGCTGTGGCGACCGCGGATGTTCGCGTGGAGCCGGGGCTCTTTGCGCCTGCCGCGGCCGACGCGCTGCCTGGCTTCGCGCTCCGGCTGGTGCAGCTTCGGCGAGCCGCGGGGCTCTCCCAGACCGCTCTCGCGGGCGACGATCTGTCGCCGAGCTACATCTCCTTGCTCGAGTCCGGGAAACGCTCCCCGAGCCCTGAGGTTGTCGAACGGCTCGCTAAGCGGCTCGGCTGCTCCCCGACAGCCCTGGCCGACGGCAGGCCCAGCGAACGCGAGCGGCGGATCGAGCTGGAGCTCGCCTACAGCCGGCTCGCCCTGACACACGGCGAGTCCAGGGACGCCCGCGATCGACTGCTGGTGCTCCTGGACGAGGAGCCGTTGAACCGGCAGCAGGAGGATGACGCCACCTTCGCCCTGGCCCGAGCTCACGTCCAAGTGGGGGACACTCCGAGGGCCATCGAGCTCCTTCTCCCCCTGTTCGATCGCACTCGGCGAGGGGAGTCGCACCTGCCGATCAGCCTGGTCGGCATGAACCTCTGCGGCTACTACCAGGACTGTGGAGACATTCATCGATCTGTCGAGGTCGGCCAGATCGCCTTCGACTCGGCTGTCGCGCAGGGTCTGGCCGGCACGGAGGACTACTACCGGCTCGCCGCCACGCTCATGTGGTCCTATCACGAGGCTGGCGACCTGCAACATGCCGCCAGCTGGGCACAGTCATTGATCAGAGAGGTCGAGGACAGGGGGTCGGCGGAGGGCCAGGGCGCCATCCTCTGGAACGCGGCCGTGATCGCCGAGGGTCTGGGGCGCCTCGATGAGGCCCTCCACCTGTCCCAGCGCGCGCTGGCCCGCATGGGGGAGGGCCCGAACTCACGTGACCTGGCTCGGCTCCACGTCTCGACTGCCCTGACGATGCTGAGCTGCGATCCACCGCGATTCGACGAGGCCTGGCAGACGCTTCAGTCATCTGGCGACGCGATCGCCGACCTCGGCAGTCAGGTGGATCGCGCCCAATGGGAGACGACTGCCGCCGTCGTCCAGCTCCATCGCGGCTCGCTGGCCGAGGCGTCCGCTCTGGTCGAGCAGGCATGGCGGCGCGTCGGACCCGGCGAACATGCGCTCGCTGCCGAGACGCTGATCACGATGGGCGACGTAGCTTTGGCCCTAGGCAGGCGATCAGACGCAAGAAGCCACTATCGCGGTGCCTATGACAGGCTCGGGAACCTGCACCGACGCCGTTCCATCGCCCGGCTGTGGCGAGAGATTGGCGACCGGCTACGTGAGGTCGGCGAGGCCGACGAGGCCGTGCAGTGCTACGAGAGTGCCTTGTCCGCTGCCGGTATCAGCGATCGCTCGGCGGCGTTGCGGGCAGCGATCAGGCGGCACAGCCCACAGGTGCCTGAACAGCGGCAGTAGGCCAGCCCCCGGGCACCCTGCCCGGGGGGCCCGATATTCTGGTGGCAATGGATCTCGCCGTCGCCCTCGCCTCGTTCCTGCTGATCGCGCCGGTCGAGCTGCCGGACAAGACCTTTGTGGCCACGCTCGTGCTGGCCACCCGCTATCGACCCCTGCCGACCTGGATCGGCGTCGGCCTGGCGTTCGCCGTCCAGTCGATGATCGCAGTCACCCTGGGCGGGCTGCTGACCAAGCTGCCGCAGCGACCGGTCACACTGGCAGCGGGTCTGCTGTTCGCCGTCGGGGGCGTTCGTGATCTGGCGCGGCGCCGGCCGGGCCGACGTCGAGGAGGCCGAGACCGAGGAGGAGTTCGCGCCCAAGATCCGCCCGGGCACCACGGGTCGGCGCGCCGTCGGCGCCAGCTTCGTGGTGCTCTTCCTCGCCGAGTGGGGCGACCTGTCCCAGTTGCTCACCGCTGGGCTCGTGGTCAAGTACCAGGATCCGGTCTCGGTGTTCGCCGGGGCCTGGACCGCGCTGCTACTGGTCTCAGGGATCGGCGCGGTCGCCGGCCGAACCCTGCTGCGGCACGTGCGCCTGGCCACCGTGCGCCGGATCGGGGCTGGGGTGTGCGCCGTCCTGGCTGTGCTCACCCTGCTCGGGGCCGCGGGCGTCCCCACCCCCATCTGAGCGCCGCTCACCCTGGCGCTGTGCCGCCGGGATCGCGACCAACCGCCACAACGCCACCAGGGCCAGCACGGCCAGCAGGGTGTAGGACTGCTCCACAACCCGGCCGAGACCACTGACCAGCGGGCCGTGGCCGGGCCAGGCCCCGCCCCACCAGGGCAGCGGCAGCAGCAGCACCACGGTCAGCCCGAGCGCCGCCAGAACCCGGGCCCGCACCCGGCCGTCGCCGAGCACCGCGCCGATCACGGCGATCCCCCAGTGCCAGTGGTGGATCCAGGACACCGGGGAGACCAGCACGGCCACCATGCCCACCGTCGCCACCACGGCTACCGGCTGGCCGAGCCGGTCGAGGCGGGCCGAGAGGGCGAAACCCAGACCGGCCACCACCAGCACCGCGAGCAACCAGACCGTGCTCGCCGCCGTGGGGTCCTGCGGACCGATCCGCATCAACGCACCCCGGATGGACTGGTTCGACGTGCCGGCGTTGGGGCCGAGCCGGCCCGGGTCGAGCAGGGCGTCGGTCCAGAAGGCGATGCTGGCGGACGGCGCCGCCGCCGCTGCGGCCACGGTCATCGCTGCCGCTGCGCTCACCGAGGCGATCAGCGCCGTCCACCGCCGGGCGACCGCGTAGTGCATCCAGAACGCCGCCGGAGTGAGCTTGATCGCGGCCGCCACACCGACCAGCGAACCCGTTGGCCACCAACGCCTCTGCTCCGGGACAAGACGGGCGGCATCCGCGAGGCACAGGGTGACCACGATTGCGTTCACCTGCCCGAAGCGGATGCCGTCGGAGACCGGCAGCAGCTGCATCAGCACCGCTGCCACCGCTCCCTGCACCAGCGGCCCCCGGGCTGCGAACCGTTGCACCAACGGCCGGAACGCGATCCCGGTGCCCCACCACAGCAGCAGCACCTGCAGCACCGACCACGCCCAACCGGCCACCGTGAACGGCACCAGCGCGAGCGGGATCGCGCCCAGCGCGGAGAACGGCGGGTAGGTGAAGGGCAGGAACTGCGGGGCGCCGGTCAGCCAGTCGTAGACCGGGTAGCCGGCGAGGAGGTTGGCGGCGCCGTCCCGGTAGACCTCGAGATCGAGCTGCCACAGCTCACCGGGGTAGCCGACCAGGTAGCGGCCGAAGACCTGACCGGCCGAGGCGACCAGCAGCGCCCAGCCGGCCACGGTCCATCCCCGGCGGCTGATCGGGCGCACGGCGAACACCTGCCCACCCTAGGCTGAGCCGGTGCCCGCCAGCCTCCGACGACTACTGATCACCCTGCTGATCACCCTGCCGGTGGCGCTCGGGGCGCTGCTCGTCGGCCCGGCCGACGCCTCCGCGTCCGCGGTGGCCGCCGGTCACCGGACCACCGCCGACCCGACGGCACCCGGACCAGTAGTGCTGCTCGGCACGGCTGGGCTGCGCTGGGACGACGTCTCCGACCAGACCCCGGCTCTCGCCGCTCTGCTGGCCAACGGGTCGATCGCCGCCCTGGTGCCCCGCAGCGTGGAGCTGGACGCCTGCCCGGTGGACGGCTGGCTGGCCGTCTCGGCCGGACGCCGCGCCGACGCCGCGCGTACGGCGGACGGCGACTGCCGGGCACCGTCCCTGGCCGACTGGCGCGACTACACCGACCGGGCGGCAGACCAGGGCTTCGCGGCCGTGCCGGGCACCCTGGGCGACACGCTGACGGCTGCCGGACGACGTACCGCGGCGATCGGGCCCGGCGCGGCAGTGGCGCTGGCCGGCCGATCCGGCACGATCGAGCGGACCTGGCCCGCAGATTCCGACGCCGCGCTGACCGCCGCGCTGGCGACCGCCCCGGACGTGCTGGCGATCGACCTGGGGGCGGTCGGCACCACTCCCGCCGTGGACCGCGCCGCCCTGGTGAGCGCACTGGACGCCCGCCTAGTGAGCCTCCTGAACGCCCTGCCCCCCTCGGCCACCGTGATCGTCGCCTCGCTCGCCGACGGTGGCCCGCCACCGCGGATGCAGTTCGCCGCCGTGGTCGGCCCCCAGCCCGGCGGAGCGATGCACCCGGCGGCGCTACTCCGATCGGGCAGTGCCCAGCAGGACGGTCTGGTGCTGACCACCGATCTGCCGGTCACCGTGCTGAACCTGCTCGGCGTGACCGTGCCGGACCAGGTGGACGGTGCACCGATGGTGCCGGTGGCCGTGGGCGGCAACCAGGCCGATCGGCTGGAACACGTGATCGACCTGGACCAGGCGGCGGTGGCGATCCAACCGCTGATCGGCCCGTTCGTGGCTGCCGTCGTGCTCGGGCAGGTGGCGCTGCTCGGTGCCCTGGCCCGCCGGCGCCGGTTCCGGCTCCTGCAGGCGACGGCGATCCTCGGCGGGATGATCCCGGCGGCCAGCGTGCTGGCCGGCCTCGTGCCCTGGTGGCGCAGTGATCAGGCAGGGGCGCTCCTTGCCCTTACGGTTCTGGGCGGCGCCCTGCTGCTCACCGCGGTCGCCCACGCCGGCCCGTGGCGGCGGGCCCCGTTCGGTGCCGTCGGGGCGGCTGGAGCGCTCACCATGGGGGTGCTGACCGCCGACGTGGCGACCGGCTCCACCCTGTCGCTGACCACCTTGATGGGCGGTCAGCCGTTGATCGCGGGGCGGTTCTACGGCCTCGGGAACCCCCTGTTCGCCGTCTTCGGCGCCGCCGCGGTCTTCGTCGCACTGGCGCTGGCGGCTCCGCTGCTGGCTGCCGGCCGGCCGCGAATCGCCGCTGCCGCCGTCCTCGGCCTGGGCGTGGTGGCGGCGGCGATCGACGTGCTGCCCGGCCTGGGTGCCGATGTCGGCGGGGCACCGGCCCTGCTGCCGGCGTTCGGGGTGCTGGCCCTGCGCATCGCCGGGTTGCGGGTGACCTGGCGCCGGGGACTGGGAATCGTCGTGGTCACCGTGACCCTGGTGGTCCTGGTGGCAGTGGCCGATTGGCTGCGCGCCCCGGCCGCGCGCACCCATCTCGGCAGGTTCGTGCAGACCGCCCTGGACGGCGGCGCCTGGGACGTGGTGCGCCGGAAGGCGTTGCAGAACTGGGAGATCCTCACCTCGTCGCCGGCGACGATGGCCCTGCCGGTGGTGGCGGCCCTGCTGGTGTGGGCGCTGGCGCAACCCGGGCGGTTCCGGCTCGGATGGCTGGAGGTGACCTACCGGCGTCTCCCACTGCTGCCGGACGGGTTGATCGCGCTCGGCGTCCTGCTCGCGATCTCGTTCGCCGCCAACGATTCCGGCACCTCGATCCCGCCGTCCGCCGCACTGATCGCCCTGCCGTTGCTGGTCGCCGTCACGGCACGGGCGATGGCCGACGACGCTCTGCCCGGGCCCACCTCACAGCGGCCAGGACGGCGCTGAGCACCAGCACCGGCGCGACGTAGCGGCGGAAACCGAGGGTGAGCGTCTCCACCGCCGGCGACAGTCCGACCACCCGCCCGGGCAGGTAGGCCAGCGACAGCACGGCTAGCCGGGCGAGCAGGGCCGCCTCCAGCCCCGCGAGCTCGACCGGAGCGGCGACCAGGGCCATCGGGGCCCAGACCATGGCGTCGTACCAGGGCAGCGCATACGGCGCGCAGAAGACCCAGGCGGCAGTCAACACCAGGGCCGCCCGGGCGGCGTCGGCAAGCACCAAATCCCTTGCGGGAGAGTCGGTGTCGGGCTCGCGCCGGGGCAGGATCCGGCGACCGAGCAGCCAGGCCAGGCCGCCCGCCACCAGCAGGGCCGCCGGCACCACGACCGGGCGCAGCGAGCCGCTGCCGGTGCCCAGTTCGATCAGGTTCACCACGGCCCGCCAGGGCGAGGCGATCGAGGTGAACCCGCTCGCCGTGCGCAGTTGGTCGAACACGTGCGGCCCGGCCAGCACGTGGGCCGGCACCAGCACCATCGCCGCTCCGAAGATCCCCGTCGACAGGGTGCGCCAGCGGTGGGACTCCGGCAGCCGCCTGGCCGCCCACAGCAGCGCCAGGCCGAACAACGCATAGGGGGCCTTGATCGCGACAGCGGCGCCGAGCAGGGCGCCGGCCGGTGCGGGGTGCCGGACGGCGAGGGCCAGGGCGAGCATCGACGCGGCGGCTGCCAGCACGTCGAGGTGGGCGCCTAGCACCAGCTGGCCGAGCAGCAAGGGGTTCAGTGTCCACAGCACGGCGGCGCGGCGGCGCGCCGCGTCGTCCGCCCCGAGCAATCGGTGCAGCAGCAGGGCGACCAGGGCGAACGCTGCGGCGCAGAGCAGCGACCAGATCCAAGTGGTCAGCCGCAGCGATCCGTCGCCGAGGCGGGCCACACCGGCGAACGCGGCGGTGGCCACCGGCCCGTAGACACTCGGGGTGTCCCGCCAGGGCGGCTGGACGGCACCGGCCACCGGGTCGGTTCCGCCGAGCCAGTCCCCCGGCGCCACGACGTAGGCATCCTGACCCGCCGCGGCGATCCGGCCGTAGGCGAGGTAGGACAGGTGGTCGGCCGATCCGGCCGGCGGTACCAGGGTGAGCGCGAACGCCACCCCGATACCGGCCACGAGCATCCGGCGCGGGTCGGGCCTGGCGCCGTCGCGGATCGCGCGCAGCGCGAGCCAGACCCCGAACCCCCCGGCGGCGTAGGCGAGCACCCCCAGCACCGTGACCAGACCGGACGACGCCCCGGCGGCCAGATCCCACGGCGGGTGCGGCGCGCGGGCCCCCAGCCCGGGGACGGCGGCGGAGTCTCCGAGCGCCCCGAGCAGCACCAACAGCGCCAGGGCGGCCGCGCACAGGCCGGCCGCCCGCCGTCCGGAGCTCACCGGCTCACGACCCCCGCCGCAGCCGGGGCAGCCGGGGCAGCCGGGCCAGCACCCGGAGTGGGGTCGCGCGGCGGGCACGGCGTGCGGCGAGCGCGCGGGCGACGTCGCGGTACTGGTCGGCCCGGTGCAGCTGCCCACGCCAGTCCGCGCCGGTCACCCGGTGCTGCAGGTCGCACGGCACCTCGAGCACCCGCAGCCCGGCGGTGAGCACGTCGATGGTGAGCGCGGTCTCCACCCCCCAGCCGTGAGCGAGCGGACGGCCGGCCTCGAAGGCCTCCAGGGTGAGGCAGCGCATGCCCGACAGCGGCTGGGTGGCCGACCAGCCGGTGGCGTCGTGGACGCCCTTGCGGGCCAGGCGCACCACGAACCCGTGGCCGCCGCCCGCGGTGTCCTGCGGCGGCAGGATCGCGATGGTCATGTCGGCCTCGCCTGCCAGCACCGGGGCCGCCAGCGGGGCCAGCCCGGCCGCGCTCGGGCCGAGATCGGCGTCCACGAACAGCAGGGCCAACTCGCCGGCGTCGGCGAAACGGGAGACCCGGGCCACCCCACGCTCCAGGGTGGCACCCTTGCCCCGGTTGTGCGGCATCCGCACCGCGATCGCCCCCGCGTTCCCGGCGTTGCGCAGCGTCGCATCGGTGGAGCCGTCGTCGACCACGACGACGTGGCGCACCCCGGGCAGGGCCAGCACCGCGGTCACCGTGCTCGCGATCTGTTCGGCCTCGTTGTAGGCCGGGATGACGGCAGCCAGCCCGGCGAGTCGACCCTCTGCACGCCCGGTCATGCCGGTGAGCCTAGTCAACGACCGCTCGCGCAGGGCGGGGGTAGTTCAGCGCAGGGTGAGTTGGCGGGAGACGACACCGGCCCGGGCACCTCGCTCGAGCGGGGTCAGCGGGGTGGTCGACGCGATCGCCTCGGCGAGGCGTTCGGCGAACAGCGCGGCCGGCTTCTCCAGCGCCTCCGCGTCGGTCTCCACCGGGAGGTCCCACACCGGCACCATCAGCCCGTCGGCCCGGAACGCCCCCACGTACCGGGCGCCGTCGGCCACCGCCGAACTGCCGGCGGCGTGCAGCCGGGCCAGGCCGTCGAGCAGGGCGTCCTCGGCGTTCGGCATCACCCAGCGCAGGTGGCGCCGCTCGCCGACCGCACACCAGTAGGCGGCGTCCACCGAGGCCAGCCGACGGGTGGGCACCACGGCGGCGTTGGCCCGCTCCAGCGACTCCCGGACGTCGCCGGTGACCTGGACATCCTCGGCCAGCCAGAAGTCGAACCCCTCGTGCACGGTCACCTCGAACGGCACGTCGGCGTCCAGCACGTCCTGCAATCGGGGGGTTCCGGCGGGCGCCACACCCTCGGTCACGGGAGTGCCCGGCCCGACCTCGAGCGCCGCCAGCAGCGCGTGCGCGACGTCCCGGCCGGCATCGCCCGATCCGGCGCCGGTCTGCAGGCCGACGAAGATCTCGCCGTCCGCGCGGTGCAGAGCGGGCCAGGCCAGCGGCAGCACGGTGCTCACGGTGACCTCGCGGGCGCCGTGGGCGGCGACGGTACGCACCCGGGCGGTGGCCGAGGGCACGATCTCGCGCATGGCCACCCAGTCGCACTCCCCGGCCAGCCCCTCGAAGGGGCGGGTGACCAGGATGGCTGCGTCGAACCGGGCCGCCCGGCCGTGGCAGGCCTTGTAGCGCTTGCCCGAACCGCACGGGCAGGGCTCACGCATCCCGACCACCGGCACCTCACCGCCCGCAGTCACTTCAGTGGGCGCGGACCCCTGGCGGACGGCGGCACGACGCGAGGACTTGCCCATGGGATCGGACTCCTTGGCAGACGGGGCTCAGAGGCCGTCCCAGTGTAGGTTCCCCACCCCGGGCACCAGCCCGTGCGCGAGCAGCGGAAGAACCGCGGAGACCATGGCCACCACGAAGGTCGTCACGAGTTCCTTCACGGCTCCCCCGACCCCCGTCGCGTCGGACTATCTCACCAGACGCAACGTCGGGGGAGACTCCAGGGGAAGCAGTGCCCACACCGTGCGCAGCCCTCCGACGTGGTCGGTGACCCCCCAGGTGGAGGAGAGCCGCTCGACGATGCGCAGACCCCGGCCCGACACCGCGGTCGGGCCGGCCTCGCGGGCCTCGACCGGCAGGCATGAGCCGCCGTCGGTCACCCGCAGCGCCAGCTCGGTCTCGCGGACCTGCCAGCCGAGCACCAGGACGCCGCCGGCGATGGCCCGTCCGTACCGCACGGCGTTCCCGAGCAGCTCCGAGATCACCACTTCGGCGTCGTCGACCACCACCTGGCTCAGCCCTGCCTCGGCCATCGCCGTCCGGATCCGGCGACGGGCCCCAGCGACGGCATCGGCGCGGTGCGGCAGCCGGAGCACCTGGATCGGAGGCGGCGATATCACCTGAGCGGAACTCACCGTGATGCCCTCCTCGCCGTCGCCTCGTGCCGGCAACTCGGTCCGCGGTTGCCCCGCTCCGCGGAGAGATCCAACCACCGCCCCGTTCGTGCGCGCGGGGTAATGCTCCGAATGTACGTCCAGGCCAGGAGAAGCGCCGGGTGAGGCGGCGGGCTCAACAGCCCGCTCGGGCCACCTGCTCAAGCACCTGGCGGGGCCGGTTGGTGATGATCGCCTCGACCCCGGCGTCGAGGCAACGTTGCACGTCGTCCGGCTCGTCGACCGTCCAGACGTGGACGGCGTGCCCCGCCTCGTGCGCGAGCCGGACATAGTCGGGCTTCTCCCGCAGGAGCTCGACGGCGATCCCGGCGATGCCCACCCCCTCCGGCAGGCTGCCGTCGCGGTAGACCCAGGGCACCCGCTCCATCAGGTAGACCAGTGGCAGCTCCGGGCTCAGCTGGTTCATCCGGCGCAGAGCGAGGCCCGAGAAGCTCATCATCCGGACGCCGCCGCGCACGGCGTCCGCGGCCGTCTCCTTGTCGAACCGGGCGAGCACGGCTGCGAGCTCCTCCTCGACCTGGCCGCCGAACCGGTTCGGGTGCTTGGTCTCGATCGCGAGATCGACCCGCCGGCCGCAGTCGCGGACCATGCCGAGCAGCATCTCCAGGGTGAGCAGGGCGCTGTGTCCGGGCTCGCCGTCCGGCCCGGGCGAGCCGTACTTCCAGGAACCCCAGTCGAGCGCCTCCAGCTCGGCCAGGGTCATCGAGGCGACCGAGCCCCGACCCGAGGACGTGCGGTCGACCCGTGCGTCGTGCAGGCAGACCAAGTGCCGATCGGCGCTCATCCGGACGTCACACTCGAGCCCGTCGGCGCCCTCCGCGATGGCGCGGCGGTAGGCGGCCGGGGTGTGCTCGGGCAGGGCGTCGCTGGCCCCCCGATGGGCGATGACGAGCGGTCCACCAGCGGCCGGCGACGTAACCACGGCAAAGATGCTGGCACAAACCACGCTCATGCTCCGTGGGGGTACACGTTCCGGCCTTCCGATGACCGAATTGTCGTTCCCCTGCGGAGCATGAGCAGGTTTCGAGGGTGGGTCAGGCGCGCTTGGTGGCCTCGATCTCGAGGGTCAGCTTGACCTTCTCGGACACCAGGAAGCCACCAGTCTCCAGGGCGGCGTTCCACTGGAGGCCCCAGTCCTTGCGGTTGATGGTAACCGTGGACTCGAAGCCGGTCTTGACGTTGCCGAACGGGTCCTTGGCGATGCCGCCGAACTCCCAGACCAGCTCGACCGGGTGGGTCGCGCCGGCCACGGTCAGGTCGCCGATGGTGACGATCTCGTCGCCCTTCACCGCGACCGAGGTGCTCTTGAAGCTGATCTTCGGGTGGTTCTCCACGTCGAAGAAGTCGGGGCTCTTCAGGTGGCCGTCACGCTGCTCGTTACCGGTGGTGACGGACGCGGCGTCGATGTCGACCCACAGGGTCGAGCTCCCGGGGTCGGCGGCGTCGATCGTCGCACCACCGGTGTAGGAGGTGAAGTGCCCCCGCGTGGTGGCGACAACGGCGTGCTTGGCGGCGAAGCCGACGGTGCTGTGGTCGGCGTCGATGTCCCAGGTACCGGTCAGCTCGGCGGGAAAGGCGCTCATCTGTGGGGTTCTCCTTCGAAGGGGCTTGACTGAATAGTTGAACAGTAAATCAGTTCTCCCGACGCGTCAACCGGGTCACGCAGCGAAGCCACCGCTCGTTGGCTCATATCCGGCGCCGGACGACCGACCTGAGGGGCGAGCACCCGCGCCCGGGATGTGGACCGGAGGGACCGATGAGCTACGACAACACCCCGTACCGCACGCCACCCGCCTACGGCGAGGACGGCGTGCAGTACAACCGCTTCGGGATCCCGATCGGTACAACTGCCGGCCCCGCCCCGGGCGCCGGTCCCTTCGCCCCCGCGGTCGCGCAGGCACCGGAGGAGCAGGCACCGGCCTGGCAGGCAACATCCGGGCCGGCGCCGGTGGGGCAGCCGGTCGGGCCTGCGCCGTGGGAGGCACAGGCCGAGGCGGCCTGGCGGATGCCGGCCACTGCCACCGCGGCTCCGCCTGCGTGGGGACCCCCCGCCGTCCCCGCTCATGGAGGGCCGTCGTGGGGGCCCCCCGCGATGCCGCGCAAGGGTGCCGTGATCGTCGCCGGCACGTCCTACGACTGCGCCTCCTGGGGCCTGCGGGTCGGCTCGTCCATCGTGGACGGACTGCTTCTCGGGCTGGTCAGCGGGGTGGCCTCGCTGCTCGGCGACGCCGCGGGGAACATCGCCTGGGTGGTGTTCGGGGTGTGGAACGCGATCTACCTGCAGGGCACGACCGGCCAGACGCTCGGCAAGCGGGTGGTCGGCACTCAACTCGTGCGCAAGGTGCGCCGCCACCCCGGCACCGAGCACCTGGTGGCACCCGGCCCGGCCACTGCACTCCTGCGCCGGTTCGCCCAGATCCTGGACAGTCTCAGCCTGGGCGTCGGGTACCTGGCACCCCTGTGGACCCAGCGCAGGCAGACCTTCGGCGACCTGCTGTCGCAGACCGTGGTGATCAAGGCCTCGAGCCCGATCGCCCTGACGACGGCCGCGCCGAACGACCAGTCCGCCACCTGGTGATCGGCGGTATCTAGACTCAGGGCCGTGAACTCTCGGTTGCGGCACCCGGTGCGCCTGGTCCCCCTGGCGTTCCTGACCGTCATCGCGATCGGCACGGTGCTCCTGCTGCTGCCCGTCTCACGCAACGGGGAGGCCGGGGCGAGCCTGCTGGTGGCGGCCTTCACCTCGGTGTCGGCGACCTGCGTCACCGGCTTGGCCGTGGTGGACACGGCCACCTACTGGAGTCCCTTCGGCCAGACGGTGATCCTGGGTCTGATCCAGGTCGGCGGCTTCGGCGTCATGTCCATGGCCACCCTGCTGGCCCTGCTGGTCTTCGGGCGGCTTGGCGTGCACGGTTCACTGGTCGCCCAGACCGACTCGCACACCAGTGCGCTGGGCGACGTTCGCGGGGCACTGAAGACGATCGCCCTGTCCACGGCGGCGATCGAGGTGGCGATCACCCTGGTGCTCACCGTGCGCTTCTACTTCGGGCTGGGCGAGTCACTGCCGACGGCGCTGTGGCACGGCTCGTTCCATGCCGTGAGCGCCTTCAACAACGCCGGGTTCGCGCTGTACACCGACAACCTGATGCGCTTCGTCGCCGACCCGTGGATCATCATGCCGATCTGTGCCGCGATCATCGCCGGCGGGATCGGCTTCCCCGTGTACTACGAGCTGGTCCGGCGCCGTAGCAGCCCCCGGCACTGGTCGGTGCACGCGCGGATCACCGTGGTCGGCTACTTCGGTCTCGCCGCCCTCTCCACCCTCTCCTTCGCGGTGGTGGAGTGGCGCAACCCCGGCACCCTGGGCGGGCTGGGCACCGACGGCAAGATCCTGGGCGCGCTGATGGGCGGGGTGACTCCGCGGACGGCGGGCTTCAACTCCATCGACTACGCCCAGGTGACGTCGGAGACCATGCTGCTCGACACGATCATGATGTTCATCGGCGGCGGCAGCGCGGGCACGGCCGGCGGCATCAAGGTCGGCACCTTCCTGATCCTGGCCTTCGTGATCTGGGCCGAGGTGCGCGGCGAGACCCAGGTGGTGATCGGCCGGCGGGCGATCCCCACAGCCACCATCCGCGAGGCGCTCACCGTGGCCCTGCTCGGGGTGGCCGCCGTCGTGCTCGGCACCGCGTTCCTGCTGGCCAAGTCCGACCAGCCGCTGGAGCGGGTGGCCTTCGAGGCGGCGTCCGCCTTCGGCACCACCGGTCTGTCCGCGGGTATCACGGCCTCGTTCGACGCCTACGGGCAGATCGTGCTGATGGTCCTGATGTTCGTCGGCCGACTCGGACCGATCACCGCCGCCACGGCGCTGGCCCTGAACCGGCGACGCCGGTTCTACCGGCTTGCCGAGGAGAGCCCGCTCGTCGGCTGAGCCCGGCTGAGTCAGCCGGCGTCGCCCTCGCGCCAGTCCCAGGCGGCGACCACCTGGTTCTCCTCCTCGGTCGCACCCCCGCCGACGTAGGTACGCCGTGCCGCCTTGTTGTCCTGGCCGGTGGCCACCCACATGCCGTAGCAGCCCTGCTCGACGGCGATCTCGCGCAACGCCTCGAGCAGTCGGGAGCCCACGCCCTGGTGCTGCGCCGACTCCTTCACCGACAGCTCGTAGACGAACATCTCGGTGCCCTTGTCCGGGTGGGTCATCTCGATCCCGGTGATGAAGCCGACCGGTCGGCCGAGCTCGTCCTGCGCCAGCACGAGGTGGTGCCCGTCGGTGCTGAGGAAGCGCTGGGCCCATTCCGGGCGAACCGGCCGGTCGAACAGGGCGGACGCCGCCAGCAACGCGTTCACGTCGCGCGGCCCCAGCGTGGTGAGACGGACGCCGTCCATGAGGCCGGACCCCCTTCGGACGGGACCGGGCAGCGGCTGCCCGGCGAGAGCGCGAGCCTAGCGGACCACTCCGCTCACGTGATCTCCCGCCGGGTCAGGATCACTGCTCCGATCACCAGCGGCGCCAGTACCCACAGCGCGGTGGCGCTGGACAGGTGCACCCAGTCACGCCCGGACATGGCGCCCCTGGAGAGCACCTCGGTGCCGGTCCCGATGTCGAGCCAAGGGGCCCAGCGCTCGACGCTGCGGACCAGGCCGCTGAGGACCTGCAGGATGGTGGGCAGCACGAACGTCACCCACCTGCTGACCAAGCTCGGCGCGGAGAACCGGGTCCAGATCGCCCTCCGCGTGCACGACACCGACCTCCGCTGAGGTGCCGCGTAGACTCGCCGCGCATGGAACCGGAGCAGCACCCAGCTCGGGCACGTGCCGTGCTGCGCGGCGCAGACCGTGCGGTGGTCACCCCGCTGGAGCTCTTCTTCGATCTGGTCCTCGTGCTCGCCATCACCCAATGCACAGCCCTGATGGCGGCCGATCCGTCGTGGGCCGGCATGGCCCGGGGCCTGCTGATGCTCGCCGTGCTGTGGTGGTCATGGGTGGGCTACGCGTGGCTGACCACTGTGGTGGACCCTGAGGAAGGCGTCGTCAGGATCGTCATGTTCGCGGCGATGGGCGGGCTGCTGGTCGCCTCCCTGTGCGTGCCGCACGCCTTCGGCGACCTCGGGCTGCTGTTCGCCGTCGCCTACGGCGCGGTGCGCGCCGCCCACCTGGCCCTGTTCACCCTGGCGAGCCGGGACGACAGCGCGCTGCGGCGCTCGGTGACCGGGCTGGGTGTGGGCACCCTCGGGGGCGTGGCCCTGCTCGCCGGCGCCTCATTCGCCGACGGCCTGCTGCAGGGGGCGCTCTGGGCACTGGCCATCACTCTGGACGCGGCGACGCCGTATCTGTTCGGCTCGGACGGCTGGCGGTTGGTCCCGGAACACTTCGCCGAGCGGCACGGCCTGATCGTGATCATCGCCCTCGGTGAGTCGATCGTGGCGATCGGGCTCGGAGCCGAGGCCGGAGTTGACGCCGGAGTCGTCGTCGCCGCCCTGTTCGGGGTGGCCGTGGCCGCCTGCCTGTGGTGGCTCTACTTCGACGTGGTGGCCCTGGTCGCGGCACGACGGCTGGTGCTGGCCGCAGAGGGCAAGGAACGCAACGAGATCGCTCGCGACTCCTACTCCTACCTGCACATGCCGATGGTCGCCGGAATCGTGCTGCTGGCCCTCGGCCTGAAGAAGACCCTCGCTCACGTGGGCGACCCGCTGCACACCGTGCCGGCCACCGCCCTGCTGGGCGGGGTCTCCCTGTACCTGCTGGCGCACGTGGCGTTCCGGTGGCGCAACATCCACACCTTCAACCCCCACCGCACGCTGACCGCGGCCGTGCTGCTGGTTCTGGTCCCACCGGCGACGCGGATGCCGGCGCTCGCGAGCCTCGCCGTGCTGACCGCGATCCTGATCGCCCTGATCGTCTACGAGACTGTGCGTTTCGCCGAGCCCCGCGCCCGGCTGCGCGCCGAGCTCCGCCACCACTGACCCCGAAGCCGCTCATGCTCCGCGGCGGTACACGCGACAGCGTTGTCAGGCGCCGAGACGTGTACCCCGGCGGAGCATGAGCGGGTTTCGCTAGGCGGCGGACTCTAGGGTGAGCAGGATTTGCTTGGCCGGGGCGCCGCCGGCGTAACTGCCGAACGAGCCGTCGGAGCGGACGACGCGGTGGCAGGGGACGACGATCGGCAGCGGGTTGGTCGCGCAGGCGGTGCCGACCGCCCGGACCGCCTTCGGCTTGCCCGCCGCGGCGGCCACCTGGGCATAGGATTCCGTTGCGCCGTAACCGATCTCGTCGAGATGGGCGAGCACCGCGCGGCGGAACCCATGGGACAGCCGCCAGTCCAACGGCAGGTCGAAGGCGCGCCGGGTGCCGGCGAAGTACTCCTCCAGTTGGCGGACGACGCCCGCCAGCCGGCCGGGGGCCCGCAGCACCCGGGGGCTCACCCTGGCCGCCAGGTCCTCCAGCACCGCCTCGTGATCCTGTGCGGTGAAGGCCACCCGGACCAGCCCGGCCGGCGTCGCGGCGAGCAGCAGCACACCGATCGGCGAGTCCCAGGTGGTGTAGGCGACGTCGAGCACCCCTGCCCGCTCGGCGTCCGCCACCAGCCGGGCACGCAGGGCGGCCAGAGCGGCCGGTTCGGCGCGGACGGCGTCCGCCACCCGGGCAGGCAGTGTCACGGCGTCCGCCGCAAGGACATCGGGGGTCATCGGGGGGCTCCTTCGGGGGCGGGAAAGGTCGTGCGCAGCGTGCGGATGCCGTCGTAGGCGGCACGGCGGGCGGCGTCGGTGCTGCCGCCGAGGATCTGGGCGACCTCGGCGAAGGCCAGGCCGCCCAGATAGTGGTAGGCGATCGCCTGCCGCTGCTTGTCCGGCAGCCGAGCGACCGCCTGCCACACCTGCGGATCGCGCTCCGGCGCAGCGGGCGCAGGCCGGTCGGGCAGCTCGGCGACCGGCACGGCGTGCCGGGCGGCCCGGCGGACGACGTCGATCGCCTTGCGGTGCGCGATGGTCACCAACCAGGCTTCGACGTTGGCCCCGGCCGCCAGCTCGGGATAGGCGGCGAGGGCGGCCAGGAAGGTCTCCGACCAGGCATCGTCGGCCTCGGTGGGACCGAGCACGGCCCGGCACACGCGCAGCACCGTCGCACCGTGTGCGACGACGATCTGCTCGAACGGAACGCGGGGAGTCACCGTGCCTCCAGAGGACTGACGCTGTCACCGGGTAGACGCGGCCGGATGCCGAAACGTGAGATCGCCCGAGGGGCAGCCTGCCACCAGCGGCCGCCGGTAGCCTTCGGCGGATGCTGATCGACCGACTCGCCGAGGCCGATTTCGAGGCTGCCGTGCCTGGACTGGCCGAGGTGCTGATCGACTGCACGGACGACGGCGCCAGTGTCGGCTTCCTGCACTCCCTCTCAGCTGCTGACGCGCAGGACTTCTGGGCCGGGGCGCTGACCGGGCCGGGGCGTACCACCTGGGTGGCCCGCGGCGAGGCCGGGCGAATCGACGGGTGCGTGCAGCTGCGCCGGGCCCAGGAGGCCAACGGCCGGCACCGGGCCGAGGTGGGCAAGCTGCTGGTGCACCGACGGGCCAGGGGTCGCGGCGTGGCCCGGGCGCTGATGGCCACGCTGGAGGAGACCGCCCGCGCCGAGGGCCTGACCCTGCTGCTGCTCGACACCGAGACCGGAAGCCCGGCCGAGGGCCTCTACCGCGGCCTGGGCTGGGAGGTGATCGGCGTCGTCCGCGACCACGCCGCCCTGCCCAGCGGCCCGCTGGCTGCGACCACCTTCCTGAGCCGCCACCTGGACTGAGCAGCCACCTGGATCGAGCCGCCATCAGGACACAACGCCCCGCGAGAGTCGGAATGAGGGCTCAGGGGTAGCTGACCACCGTCACCGGGACGTCCGGGTTGGCGATCGTCGACGAGCCGCCCACCCCGTTGACGACGTTCTCGATCCCGCCCTTTCCGTTGGCCGGGTCGAGGAAGATCGTCAAGAGGTTGGTCAGGCTGCCCTTCGGCAGAGTCTTCGGCACCTCGAACGCGTTGGCGGCGAAGATGTCCAGTCCCTGGTTGAAGAAGCTGTAGCTGCCCGCGCCGGTCATCGTGAAGGTCTTGACCCGGTTCGAGACCGTGAGCGCCGGGTAGCCCTTGACCCCTCCCGGACGGCTCCAGGCGGCCTGGCTCGGCGGGTCGTACGGCAGCTCGTTCTGGAAGAAGATGACGTTGCCTCCCTGGCCGTTCCAGATGACCTCGGTCTTCTGGAAGTGCTCGACGAACAGCCCGGTCGCCGTGACGTCGTCACCGTTGACGACGAGCCCCGTGTCGGCGGTGTTGACGGTCCAGCCGACGGTGCCGGGGTTGCCGTGGTCGGCGCGCCAGAGCCAGATGTCGTCGAGCAGGACGTCGTCGCTGTTCACCTCCATCGTCACGGTCGCCTTGCCGACCTGCGGGCCGCCGATGCGGACGAACACGTCCTGGAGGGCAACAGGGTCGCCCGAGCGGCGGGCGTCGCCGTCGCCGTCGCGGGAGCCGATGCGCACGAGCAGCTTGGAGTTCACCGGGCCCGCGTCGACCATGATGCCGGCGAGGTCCACGCCGCGGACGTTCGCGACGTCCAGCACGAGCGCCCCGCGCTGCGCGGACAAGGACGGCAGCCCGAGCCCGAGGACGACCGTGTTCGCGCGCTCGACCTCGATCGTACGGGCGACGTCGTAGACGCCGGGGGTGAGCAGCAGGTGCTTGCCGCGGTGGAGCTGCTCGTTGATCGTGCGCACCGACGTCGACGGCTTGGCGACGAAGAACTTCGACAGCGGGACCGACGTGCCCGGGGTCGGGCCGTTCTCCCACGTCGTCCCCGAAGAGTTCCGCCGCACAGCCGGGACGAAGACGTTCCAGCTGCCCGCCGCGTCGACGTAGAGGTACGGCTTCTCCTTGCTCACCGGGGTCTTCGCGACCGTCGTGTACGGGCCGCCGCAGGTCGCGGCATCGGCGGGGAAGCACGTCGCCGGGGCACCGTTCACGCCGGAGAAGACCTGGTTCCACACGCCGTTCGACCAGGTACCGACCGTGCTGTCCCGGGTGTACCACTGCTGCTGCGACCCGCTGACGACCAGACCGGCCTTGGAGTCGGAGATGAAACCGCCGCTCGCGAACGACGGCCCGCTGCAGTAGTCCATGAGCGAGAGGTTGCCGCCCGTGACGTTGACGCGGCGCATCGGGGCGGCCTGCGACACGGCCCAGAAGGTGGCTGAGTCACGGCAGCCGTCCTGCCCGATCGCCGTGACGTCGATCGTGAGGTTGGACAGCGAGCGCCAGAAGTTGTTCAGCGCAATGCAGCTCTGCCCGCCGCCGGGGACCGGGAAGCAGCGGTTGACGACGTCGACATGACCTTTGATCGTCACGTCGGTCGGGTTCAGCCCGAGCCCGGCGACCTCGGTGTAGTAGCCCACCTTGACGTTGAGCGGCGCCTCGGCGCTGCCGTACGAGCCGGGCTTGAAGAGCAGGGCGAACCGGTCGCTGCCCATCTCGTTGTCGATCTGCTTCGTCGCGATCTGGTCGATCTTCGCCTGGATGGCGCTCGTGGCCATCGACGGGTCGAAGACGACGACGTTCGGGCCCAGGTCAGGATCGCCGGTGGCCGCGGCGGCCGGCGCGACGCCCGCGGCAAGCCCGACGCCCGGCACGACCAGGGCTGCGGCGAGGGCCAGGATGCCGACGGCGCTGCGGGGGCGGGTGCGGGGGCGGTCGGCGGACGGCGGAGGCGTGTGACCCATGGCTGCGAACCTGCTTCCTCGGAGGCTGCTGCATGCTGAGAGAGCGCTCTCCCGACAGAGGGAACCCTAGGGCCGTACCGGGCACAAGGGAAACATTCGGACAGCGGTGGCGCGGCGGGTGGTCGTCACGGGGCACCTCCTCGGCCTGGCTCCGCGGATCCGGACCGGAGGGCAGAGAGCAGGGCCCTGATCGCATCGGCCCGCGTCCGGGGGAGGCGCCCGGGCTCGGATCGGCCGGCTGCGGATCGGTCAGCCGCGCGCGTGCGGCGGCCACCTGCTCGCGCTGCCAGGGCGAGGGCACCGTGCCCAGCTCGGCCACCAGGACCTCGGACGACGCCAGCGCCGCGCCCGCCCGCTGATCACCGTCGGCCGCGAGGGCGCAGGCCGCCCCGAGGAGCGCCTCGGCGAGACCGAGGGTGACCGAGCCGCGCGGCGCGTGCGCGATGGCCTGGCCGAAGTAGCCCAGCCCGGCGTCGGACCGGTCGCAGGCCAGCGCCGCCCAGCCCGCGTTGATCAGCATGGTGTCGGTGGGCTCGACACCGAGGATCCGCCCGCTGCCGGCCATCGCGTCCTCGAGCACCTCGAGCGCCCGCCGGGCCTGGCGCGACTCGGTGTGCGCCAGGGCGATCTTGCTGACTACGGCGACGAAATAGGTCGCCGAGGGTGCCGCAGTCACCAGCTCCCAGGCCTCCTGCGCGGCCGCGTTCGCCTCTTCGAGCCGGCCGAGTGCCGCCTGGGTCACCGCGAAGGACGACAGGGCCTCGGGCAGGTGCTGCGGCGCCGCGTCCCGGGCGAGGTCGATCAGCCGGGCTGCGGTACGGGCGGCCTCCTCCAGATCACCGTTCAGATACTGCTCGACCACCCACAGGGCCAACGCCTCGGCCAGACCGATGTCGTCGCCGGCCAGCGCCAGTTCCTGTACCGCCGCCTCGATCAGCTCACCGACCGACGGCCCCGCGCTCTGCTGCAGCAGGGCAGCGTGCGTCACCAGCACGTTGGCCCGGCATGCCGGGGCGAGCAGGCCGCTGTCCAGCGCGAGGGTCGTCCAGCGCAGCCCCGGGCCGAACGCCTCGGTGAACAGCCACAGCCGACCGAGGGTCGCCATCAGATCGGCGGTGATCGCGCCGTCGCCCGCCTCGATGGCGCTGCGCAGCGCCTCCAGGTAGTCCTGGTACCCGGCGCGCACGTCCTCGATCAGGTCGTCCTGCAGGGGCACCCCGCACCAGCGGGCGGCGAACCACTCGCGGTGCCGGCGGCGGACGGCGTCCCGCTCGCCGTGGGCGGTGAGCTCGTCGAGGGCGAGGTCACGCACGGTGCGCAGCAGACGCAGCCGGAGCACCGGACCGCGGCGGTCGACCGCGATGTGGGCGTCGCGGACCAGGCGGCGCACGACCGCCTCGACGTCGAGACCGGCCGCTCCCCGGGCCCCGGGCAGCGGGCCGGGAAGGGGGCCGATCACCGCGGCGGCGGCCGCCAGGTCGAAGACGCCCGCGAAGACCCCGAGCCGGCGCAGCGGGCGCTGGTGCGCCGGATCGAGCCGGTCGACGCTCCAGCGCAGCGTCTCGCGCAGGGAGCGGTGCCGGGGAGCACGGTCCCGGTCGCCGGCGGCGACGTCGAGCGGTGACTCGATCAGATCGGCCAGCTCGCCCAGGGTCCGAGTGGACGCATGGCCGGCCACCAGCTCCAGCGCCAGCGGCAGCCCGTCGAGCCGCCGGGCGATCCGGGCCCGCGAACGTTCCGGCGGGCGCGTCGGCCCGACTGACGTGCGGCAGGCGGGAGAGCGTCGCCGCGTAGGCGGCCACGTCCGGGCCGGACGGGGCGTGCTCGGCGGGGTGACCACGAGGGCGTCGCTCTCCCGGCTGACGACGTCCTGCCGCATCACGTCCCCCACTCGGCGGGCTTGCGAGTTCTCCGCCGGCAGCGCCCTATCGTCCGGCAGGCCGAAGGCGACCGAAGCCATCGGCAGGGCCATCAGGGCGAGCAGGGCGAGTATCGCCACCGCCGAGATCACCGGACGCCGCATCACCGCAGCGGCGATCCGGCCCCAGACGCCGACGGCGGCCTGCGGGGCGCGGTGCCCGAACCGCCGGACGTTGGCCCGGTGCCCGAGCAGGCGCGGCGCGGCCGGCAGCACGACCACCGCGGCCGCCGCCGTGATCACCACGACGGCGATGCCGGCGTAGGCGAAGGAGCGCAGGAAGTACATCGGGAAGGCGAGCAGCGCGGCCAGCGCGATCGCGATGGTGGCGGCGGAGAACAGCACCGTGCGCCCGGCGGTGTGCACCGTCGTCCGCAGCGCCGGTTCGACGTCGTGCCCGGCCTGGAGCTCCTCGCGGAACCGGTTGACCACGAGCAGGGCGTAGTCGATGCCCAGGCCCAGACCGAGCGCGATGGTCAGGTTGAGCGAGAACACGCTGACGTCGGTGAGGGCGGTCAGGACGCGGAGCACCGCGAAGGTGCCGATCATGGCGAGCACGCCGACCAGGAGCGGCAGCAGGCCCACGATCAGCGAGCCGAACACCGCGACCAACAGCATCAGGGTGAGCGGGATGGCGATCGCCTCCGCGCGGGCCAGGTCCTTCTTCACCTGTCCGGTGATGTCGACGATGTTCTGAGCGAAACCGCCGGTCTCGATCCGGACCCCGGTCGAGGTGGTGGTGGTGAACGTGGGCTGCAGCACGGCGATCCGGTCGGCATAGGCGTCCTCGTCGCCGTCCAGGTGGGCGGCCACGAGGGCGGAGCGGGAGTCGGTGCTGCGCAGCCCGGAGGCCGCGGCCCATGGGGCACTCCAGTAGTCGGCGAGCACGGTGACGTCACCCCGCGCGTCGAGGCGGGCGGACGCCTCGCGCCCCGCCCACTCGACCGCGGGGTCGTCGAACCGGACGCCCGGGGGGCGGTGACCAGGAGCACCAGGTTGGCGCCGTCCTGGCCGAGGTCGTCGTGCAGGCTGGCCGCCGCGCGCGAGGCCTCGGCGGCGGGGTCGTCGAAGCCGCCGGCGCGCAGCCGCGCGAAGGCTCCGGCACCGAGGGTGCCGGCCAGGATCAGGGTGATCAGGGTGAGGGCGAGGATGGTCCGTGCTCGGGTGAGCACGGCATGGCTGATGGCGTCGAACATGGTGGACCTCTGGATCCGGTAGACGATCCCCAGACCCTGACGACCCGCTCTGCCGCGCCCCTGTCACCGACCTGTCACGGTCGCGAGCACCCCGCACCCCGCACCCCGATGATCGCTGTTTGTCATGGGTCTTCCCCCACGCAAAGGGGGTGAACCCATGACCAATAGCGATCACGGGGCCGGGCGCCGGAGGCGGTGGGTCAGGAGAGGGCCGGGGGGAGACGGTCGCGCCAGGCGATCCAGCGCCGGGCCTCGGCCAGGTCGAAGTCGGGGCCGCCGGCGCTGAGCGTGAACAGCGTGACGCCGAGATCGAGATAGGCCTGGCCGAGCTCCTCCGGGCCGGCGTCCGGCTTGCCCACCGAGATCTCGATCTCGCCCGGGTCACGACCGACGTCGGCGCAGTGGCTGCGCAGGATCTCGATCTTGCGGGCATAGGTGTCGGGATCGCCGAAGGAGTGCCAGATGTCGGCGTGCTCGGCCACGAGGCGCAGCGTCTTCTTCTCGCCCCCCTCCCCCGATCATGATCGGGATCTGCCGGGTGGGCGGCGGGTTCAGCGCGCCGAGGCGGCGGCGGATCCGGGGCAGCGCTGCGGCGAGGTCGTCGAGCCGGCTGCCCGGGGTGCCGAACTCGTAGCCGTAGGCCAGGTAGTCCTTCTCGAACCAGCCCGATCCGATGCCCAGGATCAGCCGGCCGCCACTGATGTGGTCGACCGTGCGGGCCATGTCGGCGAGCAGTTCGGGGTTGCGGTAGGAGTTGCAGGTGACCAGGGGGCCGATCTCCACCCGGCTGGTCTGTTCCGCCCAGGCGCCCAGCGTCGTCCAGCACTCGAAGTGCTTGCCCTCGGGGTCGCCGAACAGCGGGTAGAAGTGGTCCCAGGTGGTGACGATGTCGGCGCCGCTGGCCTCGGCCTCGGTCAGCGCGCGGCGGAGGTCGCCGTAGTCGGCGTGCTGGGGCTGCAACTGGATGCCGATGCGGACCGGCCGGGTGGATGCCATGGGCTCATCCAACCCCGGACGCCGCCCCTCGGGTAGCCGGGAGTCCCTAGGCTCGAGGGTGGTCACGAGGGGAGCCGGTGGATGAACCAGGGGGCGCTGACCCGGCGACTGGGGGTGTTCGACGCCGCCGTGATCGGCCTGGGCTCGATGGTGGGCGCCGGCATCTTCGCTGCGCTGGGTCCGGCGGCCCGGGCCGCTGGATCCGGGCTGCTGCTCGGGCTCGGGGTCGCCGCCGTCGTCGCCTACTGCAACGCGACGTCGTCCGCCCGCCTCGCCGCCCGGTACCCGTCGTCCGGCGGTACCTACGTCTACGGGCGGGAACGGCTGGGCCCGTTCTGGGGCTACCTGGCCGGGTGGGGGTTCGTGGTCGGCAAGACGGCGTCGTGCGCGGCGATGGCCCTGACCGTGGGCGCTTATGCGTGGCCGGGACAGGCACGGGTGGTGGCGGTCGGGGCGGTGATCGCATTGACCGCGGTGAACTACGCCGGGCTGCAGAAGACCGTGTGGCTGACCCGGGCGATCGTGGCCGTCGTGCTGTCGGTGCTGGCCGGCGTCGTCTTGATCTGCTGGTCGGGCGGGCAGGCTCAGACGGCACGGCTGGACGTTGCGACCGAGGTGTCGGTGGTCGGCGTGCTGCAGGCCGCCGGGCTGCTGTTCTTCGCCTTTGCCGGCTACGCGCGGATCGCCACTCTGGGTGAGGAGGTGCGCGACCCGGCGCGGACGATTCCGCGGGCGATCCCCCTGGCCCTGGGCATCGCGTTGGGCGTCTATGCCGCGGTGGCCGTTGCCGCGCTCTCCGTGCTGGGGGCCGACGGTCTGGGTCGGGCCGAGGCGCCGCTGGCCGAGGCGGTGCGGGCCTCCGGGGCGTCGTGGGCGGTGCCCGTGGTGTCCGTGGGCGCGGCGGTGGCGGCGCTGGGGTCGCTGCTGTCGTTGATCCTCGGCGTCTCCCGGACGACGCTGGCGATGGCCCGGGACCGGTATCTGCCCGCTGGGCTGGCCGCCGTGCACCCGCGGTTCGGCGTGCCACACCACGCGGAAGTGGCTGTGGGAGTGGTGGTCACGGTGCTGGCTGCCACGCTGGACCTGCGCGGGGCGATCGGCTTCTCCTCGTTCGGAGTGCTCGCGTACTACGCGATCGCGAACGCCTCGGCCTGGACCCTGGGCTCAGATGAGGGGCGACCGCCACGATGGGTGCCGATCCTCGGTGGTCTGGGCTGCGCAGTGCTAGCCCTCGCCTTGCCCCCAAGCTCGGTGGTGGTGGGTTGCGCGGTGCTCACCCTGGGTGCTGCGTGGTACCCGATCGGCCGGCGCCGACGGGGGTCGGCATGCTGATCCGTCCCGCCGTCGTAGGCGATCTGCCGGCGCTGACCGCGATCTACAACCACTACGTCGTGCACAGCCACAGCACGTTCGACGTCCATCCCTCGACCGTTGCCGAGCGGGGTGAGTGGTTCCGCCAGTTCGACACCGTCGGGCCGCACCGCCTGCTGGTGGCGACGGACGGCGAAGCGGTGGGCTATGCCTGCAGCACCTGGCTGCGCCCGAAGCCGGCCTACCTGACCTCGGTCGAGACCAGCGTCTATGTCAGGCCCGACCATGTGGGGCGCGGCCTGGGCACACAACTCTGCTCCATGCTGCTGACGCTGTTGGCGGAGGAGGACGTGCACCGCGCCTACGCCGTGATCGCTCTGCCAGGTGACGCCTCAGCGGCCCTCCACGAGGGCCTGGGCTACCGCCACGTCGGGACCTTCAAGGAAGCGGGCCGCAAGTTCGGCCGCTACATCGACATCGCCTGGTACGAGAAGCCCTTCGCCACCCACCCCTGAAACCCGAAACCTGCTGATGCTCCGCGGGGGTACATGTTTGAGGCGCAGACAACGCTGTCAGATGTACTCCTGCGGAGCATCAGCGGGTGGTCGGGTGGTCGGTTCATGCTCGACCGGAAAGTTCACCGAGCGGGCGATGAAGCAGTAGGCACCGACCTCGGCGTGGAGGTGCTGCGCCCGCTCGACCATGGCCGCCGCGGCCACCGACACCACAGGGCGCAGGACGACGCGCTCGAACTGCCCGGCGCCGTCCGGCTCGGTGGCCATGAACCCGACCGGCTCGTCGCGGTAGTCGGTGACGACGACGCCCGCCGCGCTCGCCAGGTGCAGGTACCAGAGCAGGTGACACTGGGCGAGCGAGGCGACCAGGAGCTCCTCGGGGTTCCAGCGCGCCGGGTCACCCCGGAACGCAGGGTCGGACGACGCCACAATGGTCGGCTTGCCCGCACCGCTGAGCTCGTGGTCACGCGAGTACGCGCGGTACCCGCTGGTGCCACTGCCCTGGTTGCCGGTCCATGACAGCGAGAGCCGATACCGATGCGTCTGGCCCACTGGTCCACCACCCTGCTGTTCCGTTGGGAAAGGACTGTGCACCCGGCATCGCGCTGGCCTGGCGGGTACCGGATGAGTGACCTCATGGACCGAGCAGTGCTGCTGGAACCACGATCACGCCATCAGGTCGACGATAGGCGTGGCGCCCCGCCGTGACCACCACGGAGGCAGCCAAGCGATCACCGATGCGTTCGCGAAGCCAGTGCAGATGGCGCACATCCGAGTCGGTCACGTCCGCGGTGAGCTTCACCTCCAAGGCGACCACCCGGTTGCGCCTCTCGACGATGAGGTCGATCTCGTGGTTCCCCTCGCCGGTTCGCAGGTGCCCGACCCTGGCCTCGCTCGCCCCCGCGTAGACCAGCACGCTGAGCGCCACGAGGTGTTCGAACAGAGGCCGGATGTGCGGCTCGTTCCCCAGGCCTCCGTGTGCCGGAGTGGCCCCGGAAAGCAGATCTGCCTCGGTGACGTCGAGGAGCCGCGCTGCGAGGGCCGGGTCCGCGAGGAAGTGCTTTGATGCCTTGCCCAACCGGGCCAGGGCATTCGACTGCGGAAGCCATGCCGGGAGTGGGTCGAGCAGCCACAGCTGATCAAGCACATCCCGGTACGACGTGATCGTGGCTCGCGCGGGCTTGTCTGCCTGCCCTGGTGTCGCAGCCGCCAGGAGCATCGTGTACGAGGCAGTGGTGGCCGTACCGGCCGCATAGGCGCGCAGCCAACCCCGAAGGGTCTCCGGACGGCGCACGACGAGCCCTTGCTCAGGGAACTCCTTGGTGACCACGTTGCCCAGATAGGAATCCAGCTCCGCCCGGCGCGCTCGTGCTGACAGGCCGCGTAGCCCGGGCAGCCCCGAGGCGCAGATCTCCTTCACGTAGTCCGTGATCGTCAGCTGACTCTCCCCCTGGATGCGCGCGCCACTGTGCGCTGGCCCGAGTAGTAGCTGGTCGAGACTCACCGTTGGCTCAGCAAGTTGCCGCTCGGACAGCGCCATCGGCCGCATGCGCAGGCTCACGATGCGCCCGGCCCCTGAGTGAATCGGCGCACCCACCGGCGCCGCGCTGCCAGTCAGCAGGTATCGGCCCGCCTCAGCCCCGTCGTCGACATCCCGTCGCACCAAGTCCCACACCGGCGGGTAGCGCTGCCACTCGTCAACCAGCACAGGGCCGGGCAGGGCCCGGAGCCGACTCGGGTCGGAGGCAAGGAGAGTCCGTTCAATCTTCTGGTCGAGCGCGAGAACTGAGGTGGCCCGCTGCAGGGCCGTGGCCGTCTTGCCCACTCCTTTGGGGCCCTGGATCGCAATGGCAGGGAGCTGCGGATGCAGCTCGTCGAGCTCTTGATCAACCACCCGCGTCTGATAGGCCATCGCCCTAGTATACGAATTTCGGCTAGTACAGTCTCCCTATTTCTGCCTCTGGATCCCCTGCTCATGCTCCGCGGGTGTACATGTTCGAGGCCAAGACAACGCTGTCACATGTACCCCCGCGGAGCATGAGCAGGGTTGGGGGTCAGCGGCGGGCGTCGTCGGCGCCGGCGCGGGCCAGCGCGGCGATCAGGTCCAGTTGATGCGCGAGGGTCTGTAGTTCGGTGACGAAGTCCTGCCGGCGGGCGGCAAGCGACGGCCTGTCCCGCGCCGTGTCGTCGTCTCCGCGCAGCAGGCGGCGGTGGGCCGCCACACGCAGCCCCGTGCGGAAGAGTTCGAGCGAGACCGACTCCGCGCTCACGATCCGGCGCTCGAGCTCCCACTGCTGTCCGACCCGCAGGGCCTCGGCCAGCAGTGCCTCCTCGTCGACGATGTCAGCCTGGCCCGCGGCGGCGATCCGGTCGGCGACCACGAGGTAGGCGTCCAGGAAGGGCCGCAGCACCACGTGCGCCAGATGCAGGTTCGTGCCCTCGAGCAGGCTCCGTGCGGTGGACGAGGACAGGTCGCTGCCGTCCGCCGGCGTGAGCAGGGCCAGCTCGTCGCGCAGCTCCTGCTGGAATGCCCCGCGGGAGGGGAAGAAGAACTCGAACTTGAACAGCTCGCGCAGCCGGAGCGCCTGCTCCCAGGCGAGGCGGCTGGCCAGCTCGACCCGCGCCACGTCGTCCGGCACCTGCTCGTCGGCCTTCTGGGGAACCGTGTCCGGGGCCTTCTCCGCCGCGAGCAGGGCCACCTCGCCGATCGCTCGCCCGACCAGGATGTGGATCGTGGTGTTGCGGTAGAAGGCGGCCACGAGGTGCTGGTGCTCGGCGATCCGCCAGACCGGTTCGGTGCCCGCGTCGTAGCAGCTGAGCACGCCCGAGGCCACGAGCTCGTGCAGCGCCCGGCGGATCGTCGACCGATCGATGAGGGACGCGGCGCCGGCGACCGGCCAATGCCGGGCGGCGATGTACTCGGCCAGCGGGTGCACGGTGGCCAGGACCCGGTCGAAGGTCAACGCCCGGTCGGCGCCGAGCAGTGCCAGGCAGACGATGGCCGTGGTGGTCACCGGCGTCGCCCGGTTGATCCGGTGGCTGACGTCCAGGGCCAGCCGCTCGACGATCTTCGACTCCTCGGTGCCCTGGGCACGCAGCTCGGCCAGACGCGAGCGCAGCGGCAGCGGTTCACCGATCGACAGGTAGACCCGTCCGAGCCGGTTGCGCTGGGAGCGGGCGAAGCGGATCAGTGAGGCGAGGTCCTCCGGCCGCTTCCGGCTGCCGAGCGCCTCGGCGGTCATGCCGGCGACCTCGTGCAACTGGTCGTAGACGATCGAGACCGGAACCACCATGACGTCGGGCGAACCGCCGGACGCCGCTGCCGGGCGAGCGGCCGCACCGCCCTCGGCGGCTTCGGCGGCTTCGGCGGCTTCGCAGAGGTAGTGCAGGAGGCCCAGGACCGGGGGCCGCAGCTTGCCGGTGCGGGTGCGGCCCCCCTCGATGGACCAGGCCAGGTTGCTGCGCCGCCCGACGAGCTGGGCGATGTACCCGCGCAGGGCGAGCCGGTAGACGGGCAGCTCCCGGGTCGCCCGCCGGATGAAGATGATCCCGGTGCGGCTGGCCATCGCCCCGAGCAGGGGCAGGTCCAGGTTCGCGCCGCCGAAGGTGTAGGTGGGCGAGAACCCGCGCTGGGCCAGGGCCTGGGGCAGCACCCAGCCGTCGAGATAGGACCGGTGCGAGAAGACCAGAGCCAGGCTGTGCCCGCGATCGAGCTCGCGCAGCCGTACCAGCTCGTCCTCGTCCACCAGAACGTCGTGAGCGCGAAGCATCCACGCCCCGAACCGGTTCCAGGTCCGGGTGGCACGTTCGGAGTGCGAGGCGAGCATCTCCCGCAGGTACTTCGCCGCCTCGTCCCGCACCGCACCCACCGACTGGCCGTGCGCGGTGGCGTAGGCCTCGATCGAGGCTGCCATGACCGGCTCGTCGAGGGACCGGGCGACGTCAGTGCCGTCGGCAACGGGGCCGTCCGCCTCACCCTGGGGCGCCAGACGGTTCCTCATGTCCTGATCCTCAGCTGCTCAGTCGCCATGGCGGCGAAGGTAGCGCCCGAAGTGGGGCACGGTGAAGGCGATCCGGCCGCGCTCACCGCTGTAGACCAGCCCCTTCTTGATCAGGGCGTCGCGGGCAGGGGAGAGCGACTGCGGTTTACGGCCCAGGGCCTCGGCGATCGAGGAGGTGGTGGCTGTGGCGTCGGGGTCGCCGTCGTCCATCACGTCGGCCATCGCCCGCAGGTACTCGCGCTCGGCCGGGGTGGCCCGCTCGAACCGCGATCCGAAGAACCCGACCGCCAGTTCGGCCTCGGCCTCCGGCGCGGCCATCCGCACGTCGTCCGCGTTGATCGGGCTGCGCGGGGCGACGTCCCAGGCCACCTTGCCGTAGGCCTGCACGAAGTAGGGATAGCCGGCGGTCGCCTCGTACATCGCCTCGAGGGCGTCGGCGGTGAACTCGGCGTCCTCCTCCTTGGCGGGCGCGCTGAGCGCCCGATCGGCGGCGGGGCGATCCAGCCGATCGATCCGCGCGTAGCGGAACAGCCTCTCGCTGTAAGACTTACTGGCCGAGAGGACGGCGGGAAGATGCGGCAGGCCGGCGCCGACGACGACAAACGGCAAGCCGGTCTGGCTGATCTCGTGAGCGGCCGCGCAGAGGGCGGAGACGTCGTCCGGGCCGAGATCCTGCATCTCGTCGATGAACACCGCGATGCCGCGCCCGCAGTCACCGGCCAGCCCACCGACGTCCACCAGCAGCTCGACCAGGTCGATCTCGACGTCGCCGGAGTCGGCGCGGCCGGTCACCGTGGGGACGTCGATGCCGGGCTGCCAGCGCTCGCGCAGCTTGGTGCCGACCCGATTCTCCTTGAGCGCGAACGACTTCAGCACCCCGAGCACGTGATCGGACTCGGACTTGGGTGCGGCCAACTCGCGGACGGCGAGGTGCAGGGCAGCGGCCAGCGGACGGCGCAACGACTGGTCGGGGCGCGCCTCGAGCTTGCCGGTGCCCCAGCCGCGGCGGACGGCGGCCGAGCGCAGGGTGTTGAGCAGCACCGTCTTGCCGACCCCGCGCAGACCGGTCAGGACGACGCTGCGCTCGGGCCGGCGCTTGGCCACCCGTTCCAGGACGATGTCGAAGGTCTCCAGCTCGCTGTCGCGGCCGGCCAGCTCGGGCGGACGCTGGCCGGCGCCGGGGGCGTAGGGGTTGCGTACCGGGTCCATTCTGGAACGGTATCCGGCTGTCTAGCGTGGACCTAAGACGTGGCCATACACCCTGATCGCGTGTCGCAAGCCGGGCACGCAGTGACTATTCGTGAGCAATCCGCCCGCACTGCGCGTCCTTGCACCCACCCCACACGGGGACGGCGTGACGTTGTGCCCGTCTGGCGAGCGCAACGTCACGCCGTGCCCAACGGAGGGGTGGCGCCGTGCCCGCGTGGGTCAGGGGGTGGCGGCGGCGGCGAGGAGGGCGGCGAAGGGTTCGGCCCAGGGGTTGACGGGTTGGCGCTTGGTCCAGGGCCAGGCCTGGGCTGTGGCGCCGAAGGGCAGGGTGGGGGTCGGGGCGCCGGCCCGGGCGGTCACCGTGGGGTCGACGGCGGGCTCGCTCAGGTCGCGCTCGGGGTAGGCGTAGGCCGCCGGCAGCGGCCGGGACGCCGAGGCACGGTTGAAGAACTCGTAGACCCGGGTGTCGCTGACCTCCCCGGACTGGATCGGCGTCGAGGCGCAGTAGACGTTGCCCTTGGGGTAGACGCCCTTGCTGAGGTAGGCCACCACGGCCTTGCCGGCGCACGCGGAGACCAGCAGCCCCGAGCCGTGCCCGGCCGCGTCGTCCACGGCCAGCATGCGCAGTTGGCCCTTGGCCTTCATCCGGGTGTTCAACGCGCCCACGTATCCGGTGGCCGGGTCAGCCTCGGTCTGCAGCATCAGCACCCCGCGCACCGGCCGGGCCAGCACCGCACGGCTCAGCGCCGGCTTGTAGGGCCAGGCTGCGCACAGGTTGGCCAGCTCACCGGCGCCCGTCAACGGGTAGGCCCTAGCCAGGGGCTCCGTTGCAGCGAACCAGCGGCTGGTCGAACGCTCCGCGGCGGTGTCGTTGCAGCGCACGGCGGTGTACACGCTGCGCACGTCCACGTCGTCCTTCGCCGTCTCGGCCAACACATCCTGCACGTCCTTCAGCGCTGCGGCGTCGCCGTCCATCGCCGCCAGCATCGTGCCCAGCATCAGGCCGGCGTCGTCCCAGGCGAACGTCGAGTACTGGGCCTCGACCAGGTAGGCGTCGAGGATGTCCGGGGTGCCGATCCGCCCGAAGCGACCGGCCTTGGCCGCCTCGCGGATCCGCTCGTAGGTGGCGTTCACCGCCTGCGCCGAGCCGCCCAGGTGGTAGACGGCGTCGTGCCGGCCCAGCCAGGGCAGGAACACCCGGTCGAACTGCGCCTGGAACGCCTTCGGCTGGTAGGAGAAGACCGTGTCGAAGGAGCCGCTGGCCCAGTCGGTGTTGGCGTCGAGGACGACCCGAGCGACCTTGTTCGGGAACATCTTCTCCAGCAGCGAGCCCAGCCAGGTGCCGTAGGAGACGCCGTAGTAGTCGAGCGTCTTGTAGCCCATCAGGTGCCGGACCAGGTTGAAGTCGCGGGCCGTCTGGTCGGAGTTGACGTAGGGCAGGAAGCTCTTGGTCGTCCTCGCGCAGGCGGCCACGTACGCCGCCAGCACCTTGGCGTCGGCCACCACCTGCTCGGGGGTGTAGCTGCGCGAGTCGCCGTCGGCGCGGTAGGACCCCGCCCCCAGCCGCTCGTTGGAACAGCGCAGCTGGGTGCTCAGCCCGACCCCCCGCGGGTCGATGCCGATCGTGGTGTGGGTCTTGTTCACCCCGAGGAAGAGCGCGCTGATCACCCCGAACTCGAGGCCGTCACCGCCGGGGCCGCCCGGATTGGTCAGCAGCAGCCGCGCCCGCCGCGGCTGCCTGGCGTCTCCGCCGAGCCGGCTCAGCCCGACGTAGATGTCGCCGGCCGACAGGTGGTACCAGTCCTTGGGCACCTTGATCCGGGCGCACTCCATGATCCCGTTGAAGAAGCCGCCCTGGGGGCAGGTCTTGGCCGACCAGCGGATCCGCTGGGTGAAGTATCTGGCGTAGCGACGGTTGGACCGGAAGTCGTCGAGATCGGCGACCGGAGCCGTGGCGGCGAGGGCGGCGACCGCGGCGGACGGCGCGGCGGACGGCGCGGCGCCGGCCTGCGCCGCCACGGCTGGCACCATGGCCACGGACAGTGCCAAGGCCACCCCGACAGCGGCAACGCGTCCGACCTGCTTCATGAAAGTCAGCCCTCCCGGCGGCGCCGACCTCCGAACGATGGTCGCGAGACGGATCGGTCAGGCGGGTGGAATCTACCGCTTTCGGTCTCTGGGTCGATCTACCGCTATCTAGCCATGCAGCTAGACAACCTCATACGACGGCATCGGACGTCGACGGCGGCTGTGGGCGCAGCGTGCGGTTCTCGGCCGGCTCGGCGATCTCCGCCCGGAAGGGGCTGGCCGGATAGGTGCCCAGGATGCGGGTGTGCACCGAGAAGAAGGCCAGCTCCTCCAGGGCCAGGGTGAGTGAGACGTCCTTGGGGTGCCCCTCGACGTCGGCGTAGAACTGGGTGGCGAAAAAGGTGCCACCGAGCTGGTAGCTCTCCAGCTTGGTCATGTTGACGCCGTTGGTGGCGAAACCGCCCATCGCCTTGTAGAGCGCGGCCGGCACGTTGCGCACCCGGAACACGAAGGTGGTGATCATCGGACCCTCGTCCTGCGGGTACTCGCGGGGCTCGCGGGCCAGCACCAGGAAGCGGGTGGTGTTGCGGTGCTCGTCCTCGACGTCCTCGGCCAGGATGTCCAGCCCGTACAGCGAGGCCGCCAGCCTCGGGGCCAGAGCAGCCACGCTCGGGTCACCCCGCTCGGCCACCTCCCGGGCCGCGCCGGCGGTGTCGTCGGCAACGTGCGCCGTCCAGCCGTGCTGGCGCACGATGCGGCGGCACTGGCCCAGGCCGTGGATGTGGCTGCGGACGCTGTTGATCCCGTCCAGGGTCGCGCCGGGCACGCCCAGCAGCTGGAAGTGGATCGGCAGAAAGTGCTCGCCGATGACGTAGAGACCGGACTCGGGCAGCAGGTGGTGAATGTCGGCCACCCGCCCGGCGATCGAGTTCTCGATCGGGATCATCGCCAGCTCGGCCAGGCCCGAGTCGACCGCCTCGAACGCGTCCTCGAAGGTCGGGCACGGCAGCGGCGCGAGGTCGGGGTAGACCTGACGGCACGCGGCGTCCGAGTTGGCGCCGGGCTCGCCCTGGTAGGCGATGCGGGCGCGGTCCAGGCTGAGCGGGCCGGTGGTCGGGGCGGTCACGAGAATCCAGCCTACCTGCGGTGCGGAGCCTCCGAACGGATCGGATACCGGCGCTCGATGATCGCGAATCACCAGAATCCACGACACGTTCTGTGATTGAACTGTTACTAACAGTGTCGTCTTGTGCTAGGAAGGACCTCACGGCGCGGCGGGGGCCTGCGCCCGGCGGCCGCAACCGACCACTGGTCGAAGCGCCTCCCAGCCCTGACGTCTCACCGATTGGCGGAGCCACCCCCATGCGTCGCACCACGCTTCCACGTCTGTCCCTTCCCGTCGCCGCGGTCCTCGGCCTGGCCGGCGTCGCCAGCGGCACCCTCGCCGTGACCTCCGCCGGAGCAGCCACCACCAGCACGAAGTACGCCGCGATGGGCGACGACTTCGCCGGCGGTGAGGGGGCCCCGGAGACCCTGGCCGGATTCGACGAGAACTCCGGGGCCTGCCACCGCACCGGGCTGGCGTGGCCGAGACTGCTCGCCGGCGCCAAGGGGCTGAGCCTGGACGCCACCGTCGCGGGTGCCACCTCCTCGGTGGCGGGGCACCTCGCCTGCACCGGCGCCACCACCACGAGCCTGCGCAGCGGCCCGACCTCCCAGCTGAGCCAGGTCAGCACGATGAACCCCAGACCCACGCTGGTCACGCTCACCATCGGGGCCAACGACGCCCGCCTGCGTTCCCTGACCCTGGCCTGCAAGACCGGCCCCTCCTGCGACGCCGGCATCAGCTCCGCCCGCACGATTGTCCGCGGCAAGCTGCCGAACCGCTTCGCGATCGCCTTCGCACAGATCAAGGCGGCCACCAAGGCTCGGCTCGTCGTCGTGGGCTATCCGCAGCTCTACGCCGCGCCGTCCCCGAATGCCCTCGCCCAGTGCGTGGGAATGACGTCGCACCAGCTCACCGAACTCCAGGCCTACGCCAGGGACCTCGACACCACGCTGGCCGCTGGCGCCAAGGCAGCGGGCGCCGAGTACGTGTCGATGCTGGACGCCTTCGACGGCCGCGAACTGTGCACCGCGTCACCGCTGGTGAACCCGGTGGTCGTGGTCGACGGCGCCTTGGCACCCCGGTCCGGGTACCCGACGGAGGCCGGCCAGCAGGTGATGGCCACCCGCGTGGCCGCCCACCTGACCAAGTACCCGACCGCGCCCAACGTCGCCCCGGTGCCCTCGTTCACGTACAAGCGCCAGTCCGGCAGCACCAGCCGGGTGGTGCTCAACGCCGCTGCGTCCAAGGACCTCGACGGCACCATCACCGGCTACGCCTGGACGGTGAACGGGAGGATCGTAGCCACGACCAAGGCGACGACCATCACCGTGCCTCGCGGGAAGACGCAGCGCGTGCGACTGACCGTGACCGACAACCGCGGCGCCAAGGCGAGCCTCACCCGCACGGTGTCATCGGCCACGACCAGCCCCCGCTGACGTCGAGCACCGCCTGGCACCACCGACGGGACCCCGCCACGATCCACGGGATCGTGGCGGGGTCCCGTCGTTCCCCGGCTCGCCGGTAGCGTGGCGCCCATGCACACGTTGCGCTCCCGGATTCCCGGCCCGACGGTCACGGCCGTCCACACCATCGAGTCGGTCAATCCAGCGAACCTCTCGGACACGGTAGCTGCCGTCGAACTGGTGGGGCCCGACGCGTTCATCGCCGCCGCCAGGGCCGGCAACCACGCCCAGCGCGCCTGGGCCGCCGTGCCCGCCCCGATCCGGGGCCGGGTGATCGCCGCCATCGGCCGCCTGGTCGAGGCCAACGCAGAAATCCTGTCCCAGCTGGTCACCCGCGAGGTCGGCAAGCCGATCGCCGAGGCACGCGGTGAGGTGCAGGAGATCGTCGACACCTGCGACTTCTTCCTCGGTGAGGGACGGCGCCTCTACGGGCAGACTGTGCCCAGTGAGATGCCGGACAAGCAGTTGTTCACCTTCCGGGTGCCGGTCGGCACCGCCGCGGTGATCACCGCCGGCAACTTCCCGGTCGCCGTCCCGTCGTGGTATCTGGTGCCGGCCCTGCTGGCCGGCAACGCCGTGGTCTGGAAGCCCGCCGAGTACGCGGCCGCCTGCGCCGACGCGTTGGCGCAGATCTTCATCGCCGGCGGGCTGCCCGAGGGCCTGCTCACCGTGGTGCACGCGGACGGCGCCGCGACCTCCGCCGGCCTGGAGGCCGCCCTGGAGGCCGGGCTGATCCACAAAGTCGGCTTCACCGGCTCGACCGAGGTGGGCCGGCGGATCGGCGAGCTGTGCGGACGGCACCTGCAGTCGCCCTGTCTGGAACTGGGCGGCAAGAACCCGATGCTCGTGACGCCGTCCGCCGATCTCGACCTGGCGGTGGAGGGCGCTCTGTTCGGCGGGTTCGGCACCGCCGGACAGCGCTGCACCAGCCTGGGCACCGTGATCGCCCACAGCTCGGTGCACGACGAGTTCGTGCGCCGGTTCGACGCGGCGGCGCGTTCAGCCACCGTCGGCGACCCGGCCTCCGAGGTGCTGATGGGGCCGTTGCTGGCGCCGCACTTCGCCACCCGCTACGAGGAGTACCTGGGCTGGATCGGCGAACACCACACTGTGCTCGGCTCCACCGGGGTCGGCCGGATCACCGCCGCCAATCCGCGCCAGGGGTTCGTCGGCGACCCCAGGTCCGGCCTCTACTACCACCCAGTGATCGTGGACGGCGTGCGCAGTGACGACGAGCTGTTCCGTACCGAGACCTTCGGCCCGCTGGTCGGGGTGACCGCCTACGACGACTTCGACGAGGGGCTCGCCCTGGCCAACGCCCCCGGGTACGGGCTGTCCTGCTCCATCTACACCACCGACCCGACCGAGGTGTTCCGGTTCCGCACCGGCATCGGCGCGGGCATGGTCAGCGTGAACAACTCGACATCGGGCGCCGAGGCGCACCTGCCCTTCGGCGGGAACGGGAAGAGTGGCAACGGGTCTCGCCAGTCGGGGGTTTGGGTGCTGGACCAGTTCACCCGCTGGCAGTCCATGAACTGGGACTACAGCGGCCGGCTGCAGAAAGCCCAGATGGACATCGAGATCCCCCCTGCGGACACCGGCTTCCGCCTCTGATGGCGGCCGGCGGAATGCGCGTCGTGGTCGACGTCGCCAACGTGATGGGCTCACAACCCAACGGATGGTGGCGCGATCGGGTGGGGGCCGCGCAGAGACTCCTCGGCGGACTCGCCGGCCTGCCCGGTCGAGAACTGACCGGGCCGCAGGGAGCAACGTTCACCGTCCAGCAGATCGTCGCCGTCGTCGAGGGGCGGGCCTGCGCGGTGACCGACCCGGACGCCGAGGGGCTGCGCATCGTGCGCGCCGAGCAGGACGGTGACACTGCCATGGTCGCCGAGGCGCACGCCCTCGTGGCGGCCACCGGCGATCCGGCCCGGGTGCTGGTGGTCACCGCCGATCGAGGGCTGCGTGCCCGCCTGCCGCTGGACTGCGCCGCAGCCGGGCCGCGCTGGTTGCTCACCTGTCTGCAAAGATCACCTCATGGCTGAGATCACCCTGCGTGGGAACCCCATTCACACTGTCGGCGAACTGCCCGCGGTCGGCAGCCCGGCACCGCCGTTCAGCCTGGTCCGCACCGGCCTGCGCGAGGTCGCCTCGAGCGCCTACGCCGGGCGCACCCTGGTGCTCAACATCTTCCCGAGCATCGACACCGGCGTGTGCGCCACCAGCGTGCGCACGTTCAACCGGCGTGCTGCCGGGCTGGACGGCGTCACTGTGCTCAACGTCTCGCAGGACCTCCCCTTCGCCCAGGCCCGGTTCTGCGGCGCCGAGGGCATCGAGAACGTCGAGTCGGCCTCGGCATTCCGCAGCGACTTCGGCAGCACCTACGGGGTGACGATCACCGACGGTCCGATGGCCGGGCTGCTCTCGCGGGCCGTGGTCGTCGTCCGCCCCGACGGCACCGTGGGCTACGTCGAGCAGGTGCCCGAGATCAGCCAGGAACCCGACTACGACGGGGCTCTGGCCGCCATCGGCTGACCCTGCCCGCTACGGTGAGCGGCGTGAGCGCGCTGACCGTGCCCCGTTGTGCCAGCGAGCCCATGCCTGCACGGGCCGAGGTGGTCGTCGTCGGCGGCGGGGTGATGGGGGCGAGCATCGCCTTCCACCTCGCCGAGGCGGGGGTGCCCGATGTCCTGCTGCTCGAGCGGGACGCCCTGGCCAGCGGGTCGACCTCGAAGGCCGCCGGCGGAGTCCGGGCACAGTTCTCGGATGCGCTGAACGTGATCCTTGGCGCGCGCAGCCTGGAGGCGTTCGAGCAGTTCGCCGAGCGGCCGGGCAACGAGATCGATCTGCACCAGGTCGGGTACCTCTTCCTGCTCACCACCCCCGAGGACGTGGTCACGTACCAGGCCTCGGTGGCGCTGCAGAACTCGCTCGGCGTCCCCTCGCGCATGCTCACCCCCGCCGAGGCCGCCGAGCTGAACCCGATCGTGTCGATGGACGGCGTGCTGGCGGCGGCGTTCCACGCCCGAGACGGGTACTGCAGCCCGGAGTCGGTGGTGCAGGGGTATGCCTCCGGAGCGCGTGCGCACGGGGCGACCGTGGTCACCGGGGTCGAGGTGACCGGCATCGATGTCGCGCCCAGGGCCGACGGCGGCACGATCACCGGGGTGCAGACAAGTGCCGGGCGGGTCACCACTTCCGCCGTGATCAACTGCGCCGGGCCGTGGGCCGGACTGGTCGCGGCGATGGCTGGGGTGGACCTGCCGGTGACGCCGTTGCGCCGGCAGATCGTGGTCACCGAGCCGCTGCCGGCGACGCTGCGCGCCTTGGTGCCGCCGACCATGCCGATGACGATCGATGCCTCGTCGACGTTCTATCTGCACCCGGAGGGTCGCGGGATGCTGATCGGCATGTCCTACGCCGCCGAGGAGCCCGGCTTCCGGATGGGCATGTCTGACGACTGGCTGCCCGACCTGACCGAGGCGATGGAGCGGCGCGCACCCGCCCTGCTCGACGTCGGGATGGCCCACGGCTGGTCGGGCCTGTACGAGGACTCCCCCGACCACAACGCCCTGATCGGTGAGACCTCCGGGCTCTCCCGCTTCCTGTACGTCACCGGATTCTCCGGGCACGGCTTCCTGCAGGGGCCCGCCGTCGGGGAGGTGGTGCGCGACCTGTACCTGGGCCGAGAGCCGTTCGTCGACATCAGCCCACTCTCGGCCGACCGCTTCACCGCCGGTGGCGCCCGCCCCGAGCACAACATCGTCTGACCCCACAGCCGGACGATTCGTGTTCAGCCGCGGCCCCCGGCCGGCACCACCATCACCGGGACCGTGCAGAACTCCAGCACCTGCTCGGCGGTCCTTCCGACGTGGGTCAGCCGGACGCCGGGGCGATCCACCCGGCCGACGACGACGAGATCCGCCTCCAGCAGGCGCGCCTGCTCGAGCAGTTCGTCGGCGACATGGCCGCGCACCGTGCGCACCTCGAGCGCGACCGCGGCCCGCCCCGCCAGCGTGCGCACGTGCCGCTGGACGGCCCCCATGGCTGCGAGCTGATCACCGGGGCGGTCCCCGGAGCCCAACGCCCTTCCCCGCAGCGCCGGTTCCTCGGCCCGCGCACCGTCCACCACGGACACCGCCACCAGCCGGGCGCCGAGCGCCGCAGCCAGGTCGACCGCGACGCCCGCCGCCCGGAGCGCGGCCGAGGAGTCGTCCACCGCGACCATGATCGTGCGTATCATCGGGGCCTCCGAGCCCGTGGGGCGCCGACCGCCCACCGCATCCGCAGGTTCTCCTCGCGCTCCAGCTCGTCCAGGTGCATCGTGAGCCGCCTCAGCTGCTCGCTCAGCCGGGGCACCCAGCGGCGCTCGATCGCCTGCTGACGCAGGCGGGTGGACTCCAGCTCCTGGCCGACCTGGGCCAGCGCCCGCTGGGCGGCGGCGTGAGAGGCCGCCGCCTCCAGGGCCGCGGCATGGGCGCGCGCCGCCATCACCAGCGCCGAGGAACCCCCGGTCGGCCGCGACGGCGGGCACCGGACGGCCGCGTCGCCGGGGTAGAGCACGCCCATCGCCGCGTGCCAGGAGATCACGACCACCGCTCGGCCCTGCGGAGCGACCTCCGCCAGCCGCTGGGCGCCGTCCAGCGCCTGGCTGCGGACCGACCAGCGGGCGGCCTCGGCCGCCGCGGCCCGCCACGCGTGCTCGGTGCGGGTCGTGAGCAGGCGCAGCCGAGCCAGTTCCCCGGAGAGAATGCGCCGCTTGCGCTCGAGCAGGTCCGCCCCGCTGCGGGCCGTGGCGAGCTGGTGCTGCAGACGCAGCCGCCCCGATCGTCCGGTCGCCGGGCTCATCCGGACTCACCGCCCGGGTCGCGGGCTGGGGCGGCGAGGTAGTGGTCGAGCAGGTCGGCGCCGAGCATGGTCAGCTCTCGCCGTGGGATCACCGACAGGGCCGCCCAGACCAGGTCGAGGGTCTGGTCGAGCTCACGCCGCTCGTGCACGCCCTGGTGGAGCGCCTTCTGCTCCAACGCATCCCGGAACTGCAGGTACTGGCGGTCGGTGCGGCTCAGGGCCGCCGGCCCGACGAGTTCGGCCAGCTCGGCGGTCTGCCGGGCCCGGGCCAGCGCCGCGAGGGCCTGCGCTGCGACGTCCACGTGGTCCTCGCGGGTCCGACCGGCGCCGGCGCCGTGCCGCATCAGCCGGGACAGCGACGACAGGACGTCGACCGGCGGGTAGACCCCTCGCGCATGCACGTCGGCGCTGAGCACGATCTGGCCCTCGGTGATGTACCCCGTCAGGTCCGGCACGGGGTGGGTGATGTCGCCGCCGGGCATGGTCAGCACCGGCAGGACGGTCACCGATCCCGGTCGCCCGACGACCCGGCCACACCGCTCGTACAGCGAGGCCAGGTCGCTGTACAGGTAGCCCGGGTATGCCCGGCGGGCGGGGATCTCCTGCCGGGCCGCGGAGACCTCCCGCACGGCTTCGCAGTAGCTCGTCATGTCCGACATCACCACCAGCACGTGGTGGCCCTGCACGTAGGCCAGGTCCTCGGCCACGGTCAGCGCGATCCGCGGGGTGAGCAGACGCTCGATCACCGGAGCGTCGGCGGCGTTGAGCAGCATCACCAGCTCACCCGCCGCGGACCTGTCCTCCAGGGCGTCGCGGACGAAGGTGATGTCGGCGTGGGTCAGGCCCATCCCGGCGAAGACGACCCGGAACGACTCGCCGCCCGCGCTGGCCTGGGCGGCGATCTGCGCGGCCAGGCCCAGGTGCGGCAGCCCGGGCACCGAGAAGATCGGCAGCTTCTGCCCACGGACCAACGTCATCAGGGCGTCGATCGCGCTCACCCCGGTGACCACCGCCTCCTGCGGCGGCTCACGGAACACCGGGTTGAGCGGCCAGCCCGCCACCGGCATCTCCCGCTCCCCGGTGACCGGTGGGCCGCCGTCCATCGGTTCACCACGGCCATTGCACACCCGGCCGAGCCACCCCGGCCCGACCTCCACGTGCATCGGCCGTCCGCTGAACCGCACCGCGACCCCGTCGGGGTCCAGCCCTCCGGTGCCCTCCAGCACCTGCACCACGGCCAGGTCGCGATCGACCTCCAGCACCAGCGCATGCCGGTCGACACCGCCCGCCACCTCGACCACCGCGAACTCGTCCCAGCCCACCCCGCGGACATCGCGGACGACGAGCAGTGGGCCGTTGATCGAGGAGATCTCCGAGTAGCTGACCGGGACGGGGGCGGAGGCGGTCATGACGGTGCCTCCAGCTCGGCCGCCATGCGGGCGAGGACGGCGTCCCGGCGCGACCGGACGCCGTCGGCATCCCGGGGACCGATCTCCTCCCGCGCCCGGATCACCGGTGACAGGTCGTACTCCTCCACCGCAGTGGCGGGCACCCCGCCCTGCACCAGCCGGTCGCAGGCCTCGGCGACGTCCAGCACCATCGACAGCAGCGCCTCCGCCTTGGCCGAGGAGCAGTAGCTGTCGTTCGCGCTCAGCGCGCTCTGCATCAGCACCCCGTCGCGCAGCAGGCGCCCGGCCAGCAGGACCATCCGCTCGTGCCCGGGCAGCGACTGCGCACCGAGGATCTCGGCCAGCGCCGCCAGTCGGTCCGCCTCGGCGAGCAGCGCAGCGGCCCGCGCCCGGTGGCGCACCCAGTCGGGCTCGCCCTGGGCGGCGTGCCAGCCCGACAGGGCGTCCACCTCGCGGGAGAACGAGCCGGTCCAGCTGACGGCGGGGTAGTGCCGCGCGTAGGCGAGGTCCCGGTCGAGCGACCAGACCGCGCCGACGAACCGCTGGGTCGCGGTGGTGACCGGCTCGGTCAGGTCGCCACCGGGCGGCGACACCGCGCCGATCACCGTGACGGAGCCGACGTCACCGCCCTGGGTGCGCACGCGTCCGGCCCGCTCGTAGAAGGCGGCGAGCGCCGAGGCCAGGTCGGCCGGGTAGCCCTCCTCGGCGGGAAGGGCACCGGAGCGGGAGGCGAACTCGCGCAGTGCCTCGGCCCAGCGCGAGGTGGAGTCGGCGATCACCACCGCGTCGTACCCCATGTCGCGGAAGTACTCGGCGACGGTGATGCCGGTGTAGATGCTCGCCTCCCGGGCCATCATCGGCATGTTCGAGGTGTTGGCGATGATCACACTCCGGTCGGCCAGCCGCCCTCCGGTGCGTGGGTCCGAGGTCTCGCGCAGCTCGCTCAGCACGTCGGCCATCTCGTTGCCGCGCTCGCCGCAGCCCACATAGACGATCACGTCGGCGTCGCACCACTTGGCGATCTGCTGCAGCAGCAACGTCTTCCCCGTGCCGAAGCCACCGGGCACCGCCGCCGCGGACCCCCGGGCCACGGGGAACAGCAGGTCGATCACCCGCTGACCGGTCTGCAGCGCGACGGCCTCGTCGACCCGCCGGGCGAACGGCCGCGGCAGGCGCACCGGCCATGGCTCGACCATGTGCACCGCTCGACCCCCGACCCGGGCCACCACGGCCCCGACGCCCAGCTCTCCCGGCCCGGCGAGGTCGGCCAGCTCCCCCTGCATCTCCGGCGGCACGAGGACCCGGTGCTCCAGCGGCCCCGAACCGGGCACGGTCCCGAGCCGGGTGCCCGGGCCGACCGCCGACCCGACCAGGTCGGCGGCGGCCGGGTCGGGCACGAACGCCCAGCTCCCCCCGCTCGGTGAGCCCGAGCGGCTGCGCTGGGGAGTCAGCCACACGTCGGCGCCGGACAGCGGCCGGAGCAGCCCGTCGAAGACCTGCCCGAGCAGACCCGGGCCGAGGGGAGCAGCCAACGGCAGGCCGGTTCCGCCGGCGACGTCGCCCACCCGGATCCCCCCGGTGTACTCGTAGGCCTGCAGCGTCGCGAGCGGGCCGGCCAGGGCCACCGTCTCGGCCTGGATCGCCGCCTCACCGATCTCGACCACGTCGAGCATCCGCACCGAGCCGAGGCCCTCGACCTGCACCAGCGGTCCGTTCACCCGAGTGACCCGCCCGGAGCCGCGGGGTTCCTGCCCGGTCATCGCGTCCACAGCGCGGCCACCTCCCCGGCGCACTCGTCCATCACTCGATCCGCCAGTGCCGGCAGGGACAGGTCCACCCGACGGGATCCGCACTCGGCCAGCACCCCGCCGTCGGGCGCCTCGTGGACCACGGCACCGTCGCCGAGCACGACCCGGGCCGAGGCCCCCAGGGTGGCCAGCAGCTCGGAGTACCCCACCTCCCCTCGCAGCGCCCCGACGGCCGAGCGGACGGCGTCGCGCACCCGCACCCGCAGCGACTCCTGGGTCGCCAGCACCACCCCGCGCGCCTCCCGCCGGGCGCGGGCGACATCGCGCGCCACGCTCTGCGCGGCCTGCGCCGCGCCGGCGTCACGTGCCTGGGCCACGATCGCCTCGGCCTCGCGCCGGGCCTGCTCCAGACGGGCCTCGCAGTCGCGGCGAGCGTCGCGGAGCAGCTGGTCGGCCTCGCGCCGGGCATCCTCGAGCAGCCGCGCACGGACCGGGGCCAGCGCGGCCTCCGCCTCGGGGGGCAGGAGCGTCATCCGGCGATCACCGCCGTGAGCGGTACGCCCGGCTGGTCGAGCCTGGTCCCCAGTGCCGCGGCCGCCTCGGCGGTGAGCAGCGCGAGCCCGACACCCCCACCCAGCGCCTCCCAGGCGGCGATCGCCGCAGCCGCAGTGCGTGCCGTCAGCACCTCGGCGCCGGCCAACGCATAGCCGGCCAGCCGGGAGGGGTCACCGATCGCCACCACGATTCCGGTGGTGACCTCCTCCGCAGTCATGTCAGGCCTTCCCGATCAGGATGATCGCGACGATCAGGCCGTAGATCGCGATCCCCTCCGCCAGACCCACCACGACCATGGCCCGGCCGAACATCTCGGGTCGCTCGCTCATCGCAGCCAGCGCCGCCGCACCGGTGTAGGCCACGGCGATCGCGGCGCCGATCGAGGACCCGGCCACCGCGATCGCCGCACCGATCAGGGCCGAGCCGTTCGCTGTCTGCGCTGCCGCATCCGCCGAGGGCGCCACCGCGGACGTCACCATGGAGGCCGCGGCCGGGGCGTCGGTGAGCACCACCACCAGCACGGCGAGCGCCGCTGCCAGCAGCACGACGGGGCCCGCCACCGCGAGCGCCAGGGCGGGCCGGCCGCCCCGGCGGATCACGAGCATCGCGGCACTGATCAGCGCCACGGAGAGCAGGACCGGACCCACGGTCAGCCAGGCAGTCACGGGTTCACCTCGCGTGTACGGGGCCGCTCACGGTCGGCCGGATCCTGGGGATCCGGCAACCGCCACGGCCGGAACGGACGGCCCTCCTCGGCGAAGACGCGGGAGAAGAGCTCGTAGTACTCCAGGCGCAGGGCCTGAATGCCGGCGACCAGGGCTTCGAGGGCGAAGGTCAGCGCGTTCCCGGCGACGAACACGACGGTGCCCGCGAGGGCGCCGATCCCGGGGCCCCAGAGCGCAGCCGTCCCCTGCCACACCACTGCGCCGAGCGCCGCGTGGGTGAGCCCGAACGCGGCCAGCCGCGCGAAGGAGACGACGTTGGAACCGAGCCGGATGACCAGGTCGACGAGTTCTACCACCGACTGGATCACGCCGGCAGCGCCCCCGCCCGACTCCACGAGCAGGCCCATGAAGGCCAGGGTGAGCCCGGCCGCGGCAGCGACCACGCTGGCAGCGACCAGCCAGCGCACGTCGAGGGCGACCCCGGCGACGGTCAGCCCCAGGGCGAGGAAGAGCATCGATCCGGCGACGCCCGTCCGGGCGTACAGGGCGTAGCCCCACCCCCCCTCGCGGACCCGGTTGACCGTGCCCAGCGCATAGGCGCCGGCGATCAGGACCGCGCCCACCCCGACTGCGGTCAGCAGCATCGGGATCGGTTCCGCCAGCGGCTCCAGCCAGAGCACCGGGACGATCCCGGTGGGCCCGAAGAACTCGCCGTACAGGACGCCGAACACCATGCTCGCCAGCCCGCCGCCGGCCAGGAAGGGCCAGGACCGGCGCAGCCCGGGCGAGCGGCCGAGTCGCCCCGGCAGGCGCCCGGAGCGCAGCAGCACGGCACCGAGCAGCAGCACGGCACCGTGGCCGAGGTCGCCGAACATCATGCCGAACATGGCGACATAGGCCAGACCGGCCGCGAGTGTGGGGTCGACATCGCGGTAGGGCACCGTCGTGTAGGTCTCCACCAGCAGGTCGAAGGTACGACCGGCAGCCCGGCCGGGCAGACGGGTGGGCGGCTGGATCCCGGCCGGTGCCTTCACCGGCACCGCCGCCGCGCCCACCTCGTCCAGGCGGGCTCCCAGGCCTGCCAGCTCGACCTCTGGGGTCCACCCGGCGAGGGCGGCGAGGCCGTCGCGCCGCACGGCTGCCGCCGAGACGGCGTTCAGGTCGGTCGGCGCGCTCTGGTCGCTCGAGGGCAGGTCCAGCTCCACCACCCCCGCCTGCCCCACCCGGAGCAACGCCTCCGCCAGGCCAGGCTCGGGGACGACGAGGACCACGCGGCGCATGCGCTGCGGGCGCAGTCGGTCAGGCAACACCGCCCAACACCTCCTCCAGGTCGCCCGCGCCGCCCGAGGCTGCCGCGGCGAGCGCCGCCGACACCCGCCAGGCGTCCGCCGCGAGAACGGCGATCGCGCCGATCGTGTGCTCCGGGCCGGCGATCGGACGGCGCAGCAGTCGCGTGCCGTCGTCCGCCAGCGTGGTCCAGAGCCCTGCCTCGGCCACCCACAGCCGCTCGGGTGCAGGCACCCCGTCCAGCACCCGTCGGGCGGAGAGGTAGACGCCAGCGCTCAGGTCCTGCAGCGAGCAGGCGCCGGTCCAGTCGGGGCCGATCAGACCGGTCAGCTGGGAGGCCGCCGGCCCCGCGAGGCGGCGACCTTCGAGCACCTGGATCCGGGCGATGAGCAGGACGGCGGCCGTGCAGGCCCAGGCCTGGGGGGCCGGGCCGAGCAGGGCCACCCGGCGCAGCCACGCCGCGGTCAGCTCGTCGCGCACGGCGGTGAGGTCCCCGGGGGTGACCTCTCCCCAGGGTGAGGCGGCGATCTCGGCCAGGGCGGCCTCGGGGGTGGTCGTGCCCCGCACCCGATTCCAGACCGTCGTCAGGGTGCCCAGGTCGAAGGGAGGCGGCGCCGGTACCCCGGCGAGACCGCTGAGGTGCCCGACCAAGTTCTCGCGCTCGAACGCGGCGGCCGCGATCCGGGCCAACGTGGTGCCGGCCGAGGGCATCCAGCCGGCCAGCACCCGGATCTGCCAGAGCACCGCCGCGGCGATCGCCCGTTGTGCCTCCGCCAGACCGGCTGGGGCAGTGAGGACGTCCGCATAGGCCGTGGAGGTGAGCTGGTCCCGGGCGGCTTCCAGCGAGGGCGCGACCGCCAGCCGCCGGACCCCGGCGAGGCCCAGCCGACGCCGCGCCATGGCCCGAGCCCGGACGCTGGCGGCGACCCAGCCGGCGCTCATGACCGGCCTGCTGGGCATATCGGGCCCGCGCCCGATGGCGGTGAGCCCGGCGACGCCACCTGGCGCCGAAGACCGGCGATCACCCGGTCCACCACCGCCGGGAGGTCACGCTCGGCCTGCGTCAGAAGGGATCTCGCCTGCGTCTGCGCCTCCGCCATGAGTCTCTCGCCCTCGCGTCGGCCGGTCTCACGGGCCTGGGCGGCCGCCGTGGCCCGGGCCTCGGTGGCCTCCAGCCGGGCGCGGGCCTGGAGCGCCTGGGCCTGCCGCTCGGCCTCCTCGGCGAGCGAACGGGCACTCTGCCGCGCCTGCTCGCGGACCGCTTCCGCCTGAGCCACGGTGGGGCCGAGCGCGCTGAGCACAGCCAAGACTTCGGCGTCCTCGTGGACGTCGGAGGGGACCCCCACTCGACCGACCGCCCCCGGGGCCGAGGCCGGGCGGAAGCGCTCCAGCAGCTCACGACCGGGCATGGCCGACCTCCCCGCGCGTCACGAGGCCCTGCTGCGAGACTGCGCCGCCTCGCCGCACGCCGCAGGGGACGAACGTCATCGACCTCTGGACGTGCCCCGAGTTCCACGCAACCCCCTTACGCGAGCGAATTCAGGGCTCGAACCGGGAGTTGCGCTGACATCGGGCAATCTCACCGATCTGCATCTTCAGGCGGGTGACGCCCCGAGATTCACCAGAACCCCCTCCAAAGAGCCGATTCTCGGCCTGAACCATGGGTTGTGCTGAATTCGGGGCGGCAATCAGCCGAGGAAGCGGAGGTGACAGCCCGACGCGCCCTGCCCATGACCCTTGTGATCACCCTGCCAGTGATCACCCTGGCCACCACACTGCTTGCCGCCCCCGCCGCGGCTGCGGCCACCACCACGACCGACGACACCCGCGAGCCGGTGACCGGACGGGCTCCGGTGACCGCCCTGGCCGCACCCCCGCCTGCGCTGGCCACAACGCTCACACCGCAGGCCTTCACCCTGGCAATGACCAGCCAGTTGACCGCGACGGCGACCACCAGCAAGTACTTGGGCCCGGCCCTGTCCGGCCTCGTGATCGACCCGGCCGACGGCACCGTGCTGTGGCGGCATAACGACGGCCGCACCCGGATGCCCGCCTCCAACCAGAAGCTGCTCACCGCCCACACGGTGCTGCACTCGATGGCCCCCACTGACACCCTGCTCACCCGGATCTGCCAGAGCGACGCCACCCCCGCGGCGCTCTACGTGCGCGGCGGCGGCGACCCCTCGCTGACCCGGGCCCGACTGGAGTCGATGGCCACCCAGACAGCCGCTCAACTGTCCCTGCGCCGGCGCGCCGCGGTCTCGCTCCACCTCGACGCCTCACTCTTCCCCGCACCGACGCCCGCCCCGGGGTGGACGGCCTCCTATCTGCGCGAGGACGTGCAGCGGGTGCGTGGCCTGGCTCTGGCCGGCTACCGCGGTGCCGACAGCCGGGTCGCCGTGGGCGCCATCCTGGCCACCGCGCTGAAGAAGAAGGGGATCACCGCGACGGTGCGCGGCAACGCGGCCACCCCACGCCGGTGCACCGACCTGGCCACGTCGCGGTCGGCCCCGGTCTCCCGGATGCTGAGCACGATGCTGAACGGCAGCGTCAACGACTACGCCGAGTTCCTGTTGCGGCACGCCGCCCGCGCGCGGGGGTTCGCCCCGACCTGGCGCGGGGCGCTGGACAACGAGCTCGCCCTGCTCAAGCGGGCCGGCGTGCCGACGGCCGGGCTGAAGGTGTTCGACGGCTCGGGCCTGTCCCGGGCCAACCGGATGCCGGCGGCCACCCTCGCCGGCGTGCTCCGGGCACTGCACGCCGACCCTGAGGACGCGGCGATCGTGTTCTCCTGGGGGGCCCTGCCGCGGGCCGGCATGACCGGAACCCTCCTGCACCGCTTCCAGGCGCCGCAGCACGCGTGCGCCCGAGGCCAGGTGATCGCCAAGACCGGCACCCTGTCCGACGCCGTCGCCCTCAGCGGGGTGGCGAAGGGGGCGGACGGGAAGGAGCGGATCTTCGTGCTGCTGGAGAACGGGCTGGTGGGCAAGAACACCGCGGTCCGCTCGGCCGTGGACACGATGGCGACCACGGTGGTGGGCTGCCGGCTCGGCTGAGCCGAGCCAGGCCCGCCCCGTCCCTGACCGTCGATTTCCCTGGACTTCAGCCCGGCAGGCGTTGGAGGCTGGCGGGATCGAGCGAGGGGGGCCGAGATGAGGCTGCGGGTCGTGGTGGGTGATCTGGCCCACGAACCGGCAGACGCCGTCGTCCGCCCGGTGGTCGACCGGTACGGCCGCCTGGTGGGGCGCGCCGACCCCGATCTGCTGCGCGCCGCCGGGCCGGTCGCGGAGGCCGCCTACGCAGAGCTGATGGCCCTGAGCGAACCGGGGAGCTGGACGGCAGGTGAAGCGGTCTCGACGACGGGGGGCGACCTGGCGGCCCGGTGGCTGATCCATGTGGTGGTGCCGGTGTACTCGATGCGCCGGCCCGAGTACCTGCTCGCCGCGGGCTACCGCAACGTGCTGGCCGTCGCCGATTCGCTCGGCGCCACCACCCTCGCGATGGCCCCGCTGGGCATGACCCACCCGTACTGGCCGATCGACATCGCCACCCGGGTCGCTACCGGCACCCTGACCAACACGATCACCCGGGTGCGTGAGGTGCGGCTGGTGGTGCGTACCCCGGCCGCCTGCGACGTCATCGCCGAGGCCGTCGCCCGCGAGCTGCCCGGCTGACGCAGTTCAGGCGGCTCAGGCGAGCAGGAGGTGCGCGGCGTCCTCGATGTCGCTCTGCTGCAGGAGCACCAGGCTCGCCGCGTCGCCCAGCGGGATGAACGAGTCGTCGCTGGCCACCCGCATCATCCGGCCGGTGAACCCGGCCTCGAGGACGCCGGTGACCAGGCCCTCGGACACCCCGCCGCTGCGCCGGGTCTCGTCCACGATCAGCAGCCGGCCGGTCACCTCGGCCTCGCGGACGACGTCCGCCACGGGCAGAGGTGCCAGCCAGCGCAGGTCCACCACGCGCACGCCGATGCCCTGTTCGGCCAGCACGGCGGCGGTCTGCAGCGACATCCGCAGACCGTTGCCGAAGGTGGCGATGGTCAGGTCGGTGCCGTTGCCCCACGTGGCCGCCCGCCCGATCGGCACGTGGGTCATCGACCAGGTGGCCGGCGGCGCATACGGGGCCAGCCACGCGCCGTCGCCCGGCTTGAGCATGTCCCGCTCGTGGTAGAGCGCGATCGGCTCCAGCACCACGCTCACCGTGCCGTCGACCCGGGCCGCGGCCAGACAGGTGCGCAGAATCCCCGGCGCGTCGGAGGGGTGTGCCGGGCAGGCGATCACCAGGCCCGGCACGTCTCGCAGCGAGGCGATCGCGTTGTCGTTGTGGAAGTGCCCGCCGAAACCCTTCTGGTAGGCCAGCCCTTGCACCCGGACCACCAGGGGGTTGCGGAAGGCGCTCTGGGAGAAGAACTGCAGCGTGGCCGCCTCACCGCGCAGCTGGTCGATCGCATTGTGCAGGTAGGCCAGGTACTGGATCTCCGGCACGGGCAGCAGCCCGCTCACGCCTGCCCCGAGAGCCATACCCAGCACGGTCTGCTCGTCCAGCACCGTGTCGATCACCCGGGAGGCGCCGAGCCGGCGCTGCAGGCCCCGCGTCACCCCGTACACCCCGCCCTTGCGCGCCACGTCCTCGCCGAGCACGACCAGTTCGGCCCGCGCGGCACCGGCGTCGATCAGGGCCCGGTTGATCGAGTTGGCCAGGGTCAGCCCGCCCTCGGTCTCGGGCAGCCGCTCCCCGAACACCCGCGCCCGTTCCGCCGGGCCCGCCGCCAGCACGGCCTCCCGGGTGACCAGATCGTCGCTGCGCGGCGCCAGCGGCGCCATCACCTGCGCGGCCGTCGTGAGCCGGGGACGGCGCACCGCCTCGGCCACCGCCTCGCTCACCTCGTCGCGCCGCTCGGCCCACCGCCGGCGGACGTCGTCCGCGCTCAGCACCCCGTGGTCGACCAGGGTGCGCATCGTGGCGGTGATCGGGTCGCGGTGCAGGTCGGCGGCGATCTCGCTCGGCGCACGGTAGGCACTCTCGACGTCCGACCCGGCGTGAGCGCCCAGCCGTACACAGCCCAGGTGCAACAGGACCGGGATCCGGTAGTCGCGGGCGAGTTCGACCGCCTCACGGGCCGTGCGCAGCGTCTCCAGCGGGTCCTCGCCGTCGTCGCGCAGGTACTCCAGCCCGGGGGCCTGGGCGTACATGGCCTCGATCCACCCGGCGGGCGTGCGGGTGGAGATGCCGATCCCGTTGTCCTCGCAGACCAGCAGCAGCGGGATCGGGATGCCCTGATGGGTGGCCCAGCGCGCGGCGTTGATCGCACCGACCGCGGTGGAGTGGTTGGCCGAGGCATCGCCGAACGAGGCCACCGCGATCGCGTTGTCCGGCCAGTGGAGCCGGCGGCGCAGCCGGGCCGGCAGGGCGCGCTGGCGGCCGATGGTCCAGGCCACGCCGAGGGCGCGGGGCAGGTGGCTGGCGATGGTCGAGGTCTGTGGGATCACCGCCAGGTCGGGATGACCGAATACCTTGTGCCGGCCACCGGCGATGGGCTCGTGGGCGCTCGCGGCCAGGCCGAGCGCGACGTCCATCACGCCGTCGAGGCGGCGGGCCGCGGCCCCGGCGGCCGGTTCGGCGTGCCGCTGACCGGCCCGAGCCAGGTAGAAGGCGCCGGAACGGTAGTGCAGCAGGGCCGGGTCGTCGCGGCGCAGAGACAGGGCGACGGCCGCGTTGGCCTCGTGCCCGGCCGACCCGATCGTGTAGAAGCCCTCGCCGGCGGCCCGCATCCGGCGGGCGGCCACGTCCAGCCAACGGCTGGAGGCCTGGGCGTCGAACAGCTCGATCAGCAGCTCACGTTCGTCGGCGTGCACCGACCGGGAATCGTGCGGCACCCGGGCCCCGGGCAGGCCACCCATGCTGCCGGTGGCGGGCGTGGCGGGGCCCGCCGGCCCGGCAGACGTGGGGCTGAACAGGTCGAGCCCGGCCAGCACGGCGGTCAGGTGCGCGATGAGCTCCTCGCCTGCCCCGGGCACCTGCAGGTCGGCCGCGGACAGGCTCACCGTCAGATCTACCTCTCGTGGCCGGTGCGCCGGGTGCGGCGCCTCCCGGCTCGTGCGCCTCGATCCTGGCACCGCACCTCCTGGCAAGCATGTCGGACCATCCTCGCAAAGGGCCGGGCCCAGCAGGCGCTCCGACGCTCGGTGATGGCAGGCTCGGTGCAACCGATCGCTCATTCTCACCGTCGGAGTTGCCGACGGGACACAGAACGAGTGTCTGGACGTGCGGGTCGTGCGGACCGGGATCGAGCGGTCGGTCCCTGGACGGGTTGGGAGCAAGGTCATGCGCAGTGCGCGACGAGCGAGCGTCCGTGCGGCTGGGGCTCTGGCCGTGCTCGGCCTCGCCACGCTGGCCGGATGCGGCGGGGGCGAGGACGCGGCCCCAGGCACCAGCATCGCCCCGGCGCCGATGCCGACGCCGACGGGTGGTGCTGGGTCCTCCCCGCTGGAGCCCACGTCTGCGCCCGGCGCCACCTCAGCGCCGTCCGACGTCAGCCCCGGCAATCCCGGAACCGGCGCGACGCCGTCCGGCACCTCCTCGGTGGCGGCGCCGGTGCCCTGGGACACCGGCGCGCTGCCCCCGGCGGCGTCGGTGAGCAAGGCACCCTCGGGAGCGGCGAAGCTGTCGATCCTGCTGGACGACGGGTTCGGGATCCGGAGCATCTGGACGCTCAACTGTGACCCGGCCGGCGGCACCCACCCCGAGCCGGCGACAGCGTGCGGGGTGCTCGGCGCGAACGGGGCCAAGGCGCTGCCGGCACCCTCGCCGGACACGGCCTGCACCGAGCAGTACGGCGGCCCGCAGAAGGCGAAGATCACCGGCACCTGGCGGGGCAAGGCCGTGAACGCCGAGCTCAGCCTGGAGAACGGCTGCCAGATCTCGCGCTGGAGCGCCTTGCTCGGGCTGCTGCCGCCCGGCGGTATCGCCCAGTGATCACCGCCAGATCATCGTTCTCCCCGATGGGACCCGATGGGAGAGGGAGGACAACGATCCTCCGGCGATCACGCAAGCAGGTGCTTGCATAGGGTCACGGGCAGACGTCACGCGACGGGGCCGGAGGAATCATGATCACTTCACTGGGTGAACGTGTGCCGCGGGTGGATGTGACGGCCTGGGTGGCGTCGTCCGCGCAGGTCGTGGGTGACGTGACGATCGGCGCGGAGGCGAGCGTCTGGTACGGGGCGGTGGTGCGGGCGGACGCCGAGGCGATCAGGATCGGGGCGGGCGGCACCCTGCAGGACGGCTGCGTGCTGCACGCCGACCCCGGCTCCCCGCTGGTCCTGGGCGACGAAGTGGTGGCCGGGCATCGCGCCGTCCTGCACGGCTGCCGGATCGAGGACGAGGTGCTGGTGGGGATCGGCGCGGTCGTGATGAACGGCGCCGTGATCGGCACCGGCTCGTTGATCGGCGCTGGGGCGCTGGTGCCGGAGGGCATGGTGATCCCGCCGCGCTCGCTCGTGCTCGGCATGCCTGGTCGAGTGCGCCGGGAGACCACGGACGACGAGGTCGAGCGGATCCGGCGCAACGCCGCCCACTACCGGGCCCTGCGCCTGGTGCACGCCGCCGCCGAGCCCGCCCCCAGCCGCCCAGCTGACCCCCAGCCGCCCTGCTGACCCCCAGCCGCCCAGCCGCCCATCTGCCGATCGTGACAAGGGGGTGCCGAACGAGGGCTATAGCCCGCGTTCGGCACCCCCTTGGGCCTGGCCTAGGGCGGGTCAGTCGAGGCGGTGGACCCATTGATCGTCGTGGGGCGCCGGCCGGGGCTCGAAGCCGACACCGGCGAGGTAGCCGCGGTGGACGGCGGTGACCGGGGCCGCGATCAGCCGGGCGATGCCGGCCTGGGTGAACACCGACGCACCCGGGCCGTAGAGCCACCTGCCGATCCGGGAGTCGCGGTAGGCCTGCATCACGTAGTCGAGATCGACGTGGAGGTCCGTGCCGGAGCGACGCCCCACCACGGCACCGGCGGGTAGCCCGTCCCGCGTGAGCAGGACCGCGAACGCATCTGCGGCAGGCAGGGTGAAGGTCGGTTGGGACTGGCTGATGTCGCCGGCGTGCGAACGTAGGAAGTCGATCAGGAACGGGGCGTCGGCGGCGATCGGCACCGCGCCGAGGTCGCGCTGGCCGCCCAGCTCCCGACGCAGGAACCACACGTTGAGGACGGCGATGGCGGCGTTGGTGATCAGGATCGGGATGGATCCGAGGAGCGCCCCGTAGACCACGAAGGTCAGCGAACCGACGAGCGAGATCAGGCGCAGCCGCACCACGCTGGTCATCGCCAGTGAGGCGACCACCAGGGCGGACGCCGCATACCCGACCAGCTCGACCGGACTCACCCACTGCATCGGCGCAGCGTACGGCGAAACCCGCTCATGCTTGCGCAGTGGCGAACGGCGCGGCTCACGCGCGAGAGTGACGGCATGGGCGAGCGCCGGGTTGACATCGTCGAGGTCGGGCCGCGGGACGGGCTGCAGAACGAGGCGACACTGCTGACCACCGAGACCAAGGTGGAACTGATCCGCCGGGCGATCGCCGCCGGCGTGCGCCGGATCGAGGCGGTGAGCTTCGTCCACCCCCGCCTGGTACCGCAGATGGCCGACGCCGAGGCCGTGATGGCGGCCGTCCGCGACCCGCAGTTCCTGGACGGCGTGCCGCACCGCGGCGAGGTGCGCTACATCGGGCTGGTGCTCAACCCGCGCGGGCTCGACCGGGCGCTGGCGGCCGGGGTCGACGAGGTGAACGTGGTGGTGGCCGCGAGCGACGGCTTCGCCCGGCGGAATCAGAACGCGAGCCGCGACGAGCTGGTGCACGCCGCGGCCACGATCGCCCGCGGCGCGAGCGCGGCCGGCCTGGCGTCGTCCGCCGTGATCTCGACCGCCTTCGGGTGCCCCTTCGACGGCGAGGTTCCCCGTGAAACCGCGCTGGACGTCGTCCGCGCGCTGCTCGACGCCGGCTACCGGGAGGTGGCGTTGGCCGACACGATCGGGGTGGGCGTGCCGGCCCAGGTGCGCGACCTGGTCGGGGCGATGCGTGAGCTCGACCCGGCGGTGCGGGTGCGGGCGCACTTCCACAACACCCGCAACACCGGCTACGCGAACGCCCTGGCCGCCGTCGAGGCCGGTGCCGACGTGCTCGACGCCTCCGTGGGCGGCATCGGCGGCTGCCCGTTCGCCCCTGCGGCGACCGGCAACATCGCCACCGAGGACCTGCAATACCTGTTGCAGCGCAGTGGATTCCAGACCGGCCTCGACCTGACGGCGCTCGCGGCCACCGGGGTCTGGGTCGGTGAGCAGCTGGGCCGGGCCGCGCCGGCGCTGCTCGGGCGGGCCGGCGGCTTCCCGCGCTGAGGCGTCAACCTCCCGGCCGGCCGGGGACGTGCGGGCACTCCTCGCGCGAGGAGAGGTCCCACGGGAGGAAGCCCGCGCGGCAACCGTGCGGTCGAAGACGGACGCCACGATCGGGACGTCGTCGCGCACGTGGGCGGCGGCGAGGGTGAAGCGCAGCGCGGCGTGGTGCGCCGGGCGGGGTTGGTCGCCCCGATCACCACGAACCGGTGTTCTGCATCGGCCAGCGTCATCCGGTGATCGTAGGTCCGCCCGCCCCTGGCGCCTGTGGCACGCTCGGGCCATGCCCGAAGGACACACCCTGCACGCGCTCGCCCGGGACCTCGACGCAGCCTTCGCCAGCACGACGCCGCGGGTGTCCAGCCCGCAGGGGCGCTTCGACGAGGGAGCGGCGCTGCTCGACGGACGGCGGGTGGTGCAGGCCGTGGCCTGGGGCAAGCATCTGTTGGTCGAGTTCGACCACGGCGCCTGGCTGAATGTCCACCTCGGGCTGATCGGCACGTTCTCGGTGACCCGGTTCGCCCGCCCGCTGCCGCGCGAGGCCTGGGACGATGTACCGCGCACCGGGCAGGTGCGGCTGCGGCTGGTGAACGCCGACCACGTGGCGGACCTTCGCGGGCCGACCCTGTGCGCCGTGATCACCCCGGACGAGGCCGCCGCGATCATGGACCGGCTGGGCCCCGATCCGCTGCGGCCCGACGCCGACCCTGACGCCGCGTGGACGCGGATCCACCGCAGCCGGCGCAGCCTCGCCGAGTTGTTGATGGACCAGAGCATCGTCGCCGGCGTGGGCAACGTGTACCGCTGCGAGGTGCTGTTCCGGCATCGGCTGAGCCCGTTCACGCCGGGGGTCGAGGTGCGCCGGCGCAGCTGGCAGTCGATCTGGGACGACCTGGTCGACCTGATGCCGCTCGGCGTGGCCTCGGGGCAGATCCTCACCCTGCCCGACCATGTCGAGGCAGCCCGAGACGAACTGACCGCGACCGGCTCGATCGCTGCGCGCGAGCGGGAGTACGCCGTCTACAAGCGCACCGGGCAGCCCTGCCTGGCCTGCGGCTCACAGGTGCGCACCCAACTCGTGGCGGGCCGCAACCTGTTCTGGTGCGGCCGTTGCCAACGCCGCAAGTAGCCCCGCGAAACCTGCTCATACTCCGCAGGGGTACATGCGGTAGCGCTTTCAGGGCCGCGACGTGTTCACCCGCGGAGCAGGAACAGGTTTCGCCGTAGGGTCGGGGGATGCCGCTTCCCGATCTGATTCCTCGTTCTGTGCTGTTCGGCAACCCGGACCACACCTCGCCGTCGGTCTCCCCCGACGGTTCGCTGCTCGGCTGGGTCGCCCCCGAGGACGGCGTGCTCAACGTCTGGGTCGCCCCGCGCGACGGCTCCACCGCCGCCCGCGCGATCACCCACGACCGGGATCGCGGCGTCCGCACCTACGCCTTCTGCCAGGACGACCGGCACCTTCTCTACCTGCAGGACACCGCGGGCGACGAGAACTGGCGGCTCTACCTGCTCGACCTGACCGCCGTTCTGTCAGACGCGGGGGACGCCGCCGAGCCTCGGCTGGTCACTCCCGGTGAGGGCATCCAGGCGCGCATCCTGGGCCACAACCGGTGGCATCCGACCACGGTGCTGATCGGCATGAACGACCGGACGCCGCAGCTGCACGACGTCCACGCCCTCGACCTGACCACCGGCGAGTTGAGTCTGGTCGCCGAGAACCCCGGCTTCATGGACTGGCTGATCGACTCCGACCTCGCGGTGCGGGGCGGCCACACGATGGCGCCGGACGGTTCGGCCACGGTGCACCTGGGCCGGGACGGCGACTACCAGCCCTATCTCGAGATCCCGGCGGACGACGCGGCGAGCACCGGCGTGATGGGCTTCACCCGCAGCGGCGCCGTGCTGGTGCTGTCGAGCATCGGGGTGAACTCGACCCGGCTGGAGCGGCACGACCCGGGTGCCGGCACCCGCGAGGTGGTCGCCGCCGACGAGGCCTACGACATCGGCGGGGTGTGGCAGAACCCGGAGACGCTCGAGGTGCAGGCGGTCGAGGTGATCCGCGCCCGGCAGGAGATCCAGCTGCTGGACGACGCGCTCGCTGCGCACCTGGAGCGTCTGCGCGCGCTGGGTGACGGCGACCTCGGGATCGGACGCCGCGAACGCACCGGCCGGTGGTGGATCGTCTCGATCTCCCCCAGCGACGGGCCGATCCACTTCTACCTCTACGACACCGGGACAGGGGATGCGCGACACCTGTTCGCGCACCGCAAGGACCTGGAGTCCCTGCCCGTGGGCACGCTGGCGCCGATGGAGCCGTTCTCGTTCACCGCCCGGGACGGGCTGGAGATCCACGGCTACCTCACCTTCCCCCCCGGCGTCGCTCGCGAGGGGCTGCCGGCCGTGCTCAATGTGCACGGCGGGCCGTGGGCGCGCGATTACTGGGGCTTCCACACCGAGGCGCAGTGGCTGGCCAACCGCGGCTACGTCTGTGTGCAGGTGAACTTCCGCTCCTCGACCGGGTACGGCAAGGCCTTCCTGAACGCCGGCGACAAGCAGTGGGGCCTGGCCATGCAGGACGACCTGACGGACGCCGTCGCGCACGTGGTCGACCAGGGCTGGGTCGACCCGTCGCGAGTGGGTATCTACGGCGGGTCCTACGGCGGGTACGCGGTGCTGGCCGGCGCGGTGTTCACACCCGAGGTGTACCGGTGCGGGGTCGACATCGTGGGGCCGTCCAACCTGATCACCCTGCTCGCCTCGGTGCCGGAGTATTGGAAGCCGATGATCGCGATGATGCACCAGAGGGTGGGCAACCCCGAGACCGAGGAGCCGTTGCTTCGCCAGGCCTCACCGCTGACCCACGTGGACCAGATCCGGATTCCCCTACTGGTGGTGCAGGGGGCGAACGACCCGCGGGTGAAGCAGGCCGAGGCGGAGCAGATCGTGGCCGCGTTGACCGCGAAGGGGCTGCCGCACTCCTACCTGCTGTTCGACGACGAGGGGCACGGGCTGGCCAAGCCGGAGAACCGCGAGCGGATGTACGCCGAGGCGGAGGCCTTCCTGGCCACCCACCTCGGCGGCCGCGTCCAGGTGTAAACCTGCTCATGCTCCGCGGGTGAACACTGCTTCGGGCATATCGACGCCCAAACGTGTACCCCCGCGGAGCATGAGCAGGTGTCAGTGGGCGGCGAGGGCGGCGGTGCGCTGGGGCTCGGGCAGGTGGCGGACCGCTTCGCGCAGGGTGACGCCGCTGGCCCGGGCGGCGCGGGGCAGGAGCCACGCGCAGATCTCGTCGGGGCGTCGGCGGGCGGTGTCGCGCAGCACCCAGCCGATGGCCTTGCGGATGAAGAACTCCCGCTCGCCCAGCATGGCATCGGCGTAACGCAGGAAGCGGCCCAGGTCGCCGCCGCCGGCACGCAGCGCACGCAGATGGGCCAGCAGCGCGCTGCGCCGGATCCAGAAGTCCTCGTCGCCGGCCCAGCGGTCGAGCACCCCGGTCGCCCAGGGCTGCTCGCCGAGCAGCGCCCCGGCCACGTCGACGGCCAGCAGGTCCACCAGCGCCCAGGTGCGCGATTCCCGCAGGAAGCGTTCCAGCAGAACGAGATCGGTCTGGCTGAGCAGAGTGGTCCGGCTCGACAGCAGGACGGCGGCCAGGACCCGCCGCTCGTGCACCGGCGCGTCAGCCGGCTCGTCCCAGAGGAGCGTAACGACGTCCACCAACTGATCGTGGTCGAGCGCGGGATGGGCCTTGAGGAAGCCGCGCGCCGTCGTCCGCAGCACAGGGACCGAGACGCCGTGGTGGACCAGCGCGCTCTTCAGGTACCGGCGCTCGCTCTCGGCCCGCTCGGGCCGGCCGGCCATGCGGATCGCCCGGTCGATCGTCGCAACCTGTTCGATGACGTCCACCGCGCCACGCTAGCCCGACCGACCCGAAACCGTCAGCGACCGAAGGCGTCGTCCAGCTGGGCCAGTCGCACGTTGTTGCCCGACGGGTCCCGGAAGCCGCAGTCGATCCCGTACATCTGCTGCTGCGGCGGCTCGGTGAACTCCACGCCGCGGGCCGACATCTCCTCGTAGGACTTCTGGCAGTCGGGCGTGGTCAGGAAGACCGTGCCGGCCATGCCCTTGCCCATCAGGTCGCGAACCTGCGCCGCGGTGGCTTCGTCGGCGACCGGCGGGCCTGGGATGGCCATCAGCACGATCGCGACGTCCGGCTGCTCGGGCGGGCTGACGGTGAGCCAGCGGAAGTTGCCCATCTCGGGCACAGTGACGTCGACCCGGACCTCCATCCCGACCTTGTCGGTGTAGAAGGCCAGTGCCTCCTCCTGGTCGTGCACCCAGAGCTGGGCCGTGGCAATGCGGATCATCGTCGACTCCTCGTACGCGATGGACAGTGGTTCAGTTCTACGGTTCAGCCCGGCGTGGCGTCTTCTCGAAACGTGCGCACCTGAGGCCGCCCGTAGATCCGCAGCACGCACGACGGCACCCGCGCCAGGCTGACCGCCGGGGGATGTTCACTGCGGTAGGCGGTGGGCGAGAACCCGTACATGCGCTGGAAGCTCGTGGTGAACGAGCCCACGCTGCTCAGGCCGACGGTGACGCAGATCCGCGCCACCGGCCAGTCCGTGCTGCGCAGCAGCGATGCCGCCCGCTCCAGCCGTCGGGTGAGCAGGTACTGGTGCGGGCTCTCCCCGAACGCCCGCTTGAACTGCCGGGAGAAGTGGGCCGGCGACAGCATCGCCGCCCCGGCCATGTCGGCGACGGTGATGTCGTCGGCATACCGCGCGTCGGCCAGGTCCTTGGCCCGCAGCAGATGCCGGCTCGGCGGCAACGACGACGCGCTCACGGATCCGAGTCTGGCATGCCTCGGCGACACCGCCCGGAAACCGTGCTCATGCTCCGCCGGTGTACATCGATTCGGACATATCCACCCGCAAACATGGACCCCCGCGGAGCATGGGCGGGTTTGGTGGCGTGGCGTGGCGGGCCGGGTCAGGTGCGCGGATGCATGAGTCCGGCTTCGTAGGCGGCGATGGTGAGTTGGACCCGGTCGCGCGCACCCAGCTTGTCGAGCAGGTGGCTGACGTGGGTCTTGGTCGTCGACAGGCTGATGTGGTGCTGCTGTGAGATCTCGGCGTTCGTCTGGCCGCGAGCGACCGCGATCAACAGCTCTCGCTCGCGGGGGGTCAGCTCGGTGATCCTTTGGAGGTCGCGGTGGGGTTCGGGCTGGCGGGCGTAGTGCTCGATCAAGGTCCGCGTGATCCGTGGGGAGAGCAACGCGTCTCCCGAGGCGATCACCCGCACGGCGGTGAGCAGGTCCGCGGCCAGAACGTCCTTCAGCAGGAATCCGCTGGCACCGGCGCGCAGGGCATCGTGCACGTACTGGTCGGCGTCGAAGGTGGTCAGGATCAGCACCCGGGTCGCGGACGTCTGCGGGTCGCGGGTGAGTCGGGCGGTGGCAGTGACCCCGTCCAGGCGGGGCATCCGGATATCCATCAGCATGACGTCGGGTCGGAAGGCCCGAACCAGGTCGATCGCCTCGAGCCCGTCCGCAGCCTGGCCCACCACCTCGAACTGCGGATCCGACTGCAGCAGCGCGACGAATCCGCTGCGCACCAATGCCTGGTCCTCGGCGATGCCGACCCTGATCGACGCCTCGGCGTTCCGCGGCGGCGCGGTCTCGCTCATGGCGTCTGGTACGGGATCGTGGCCGACACCGCGAACCCGCCGTCGTCGGGTGAGCCGGCGGTGAACTCGCCGCCGAGCAGGGCGGTCCGCTCGCGCATGCCGAGCAGGCCGTGCCCGGCGATGCCGCCGTCGCCTTCCCGTCCCGACGCCGGGCCGATCGGGCCCGCGCCGTCGTCGGACACGCTCACCAGCAGTGCGTGCGGCCCGTAGCGCAGGACCACTTCGGCCGTGCACGGCCCGGCATGCGTGAGGGTGTTGGTCAACGCCTCCTGGACGATCCGGTACGCACACAGCTGGGCGGAGGCCGGCAGGGGGTGCACCTCGCCGTGAACCGTGGCACGCACCGGAAGTCCCGCAGCCCGGTAGGTGTTCAGAAGCTCGTCGAGGTCGGCCAGGCCTCGTGCCGGTTCGTACGGGACGGCGTCGGGCGCACCGGGCGCCCCCGGCGTGGAATCCTCCCGCAGCACGCTGAGCATCTGCCGCAGTTCGCGCATCGAGGCGCGGCTCACCTGCCCGATCGTGGCCAACGCCGTCCTGGCCGCGCTCGGATCGGCAGCAGCCAAGTGCTCACCGACCGTGGCCTGCACCGAGATCACGCTGACCGAATGCGCCAGCACGTCGTGGAGTTCGCGGGCGATCCGCAGCCGCTCCTGCGCTCCGAACAAGAGCGCACGCTCCAGTTCGGAGGCCGCCAGCACCCGCTCGGTCGCAGTCTGCTGCTCCGCCGCGTCGACCAGGGCGAGCAGAGCCTGCCGGCGAGCACGGTTCAGGCGACCCAGCGCCCAGGCGGCACCGAAGACCACAGACGTCTGGATCACCCCGGACACAGGCAGATCAGCCGGCCTGGACACCACGGTCACAGCGAACGCCACCGCCGCCGACGCCAGGCCGATCAGGGCGTGGCGGCGCGGGCGATACGACCCGACGGCGAACAGGAGGACCGCGACCACGAACGGCAACACGTCCACGTGATCGTCACGGATCGCCAGGACCGTGGCCGCGACGCTGGAGATCAGCAGCGCAGTCACCGGCCGGCGCCGTCCTCCACCGATGGCTGCGGCCCCGACCGCGGTCAGCGCGAACGACAGCGCGTCAGCCCCACGGAACCCTGATCCCTCCGCAGCGCCGGCAAGGATCCGAAGGCTGAATGCCACCACCACCAGGGCCACGGCCGCGTCCCAGAACCACGACCGCCAGACGGCACCGCCGTCGTCCGCCGCGTTCAGTTCGGGCATGACGCCAAGGTATGCCCGCGAGACGCGGGCGCTCATCGGTCTGCAGACCGATGAGCAGCGCCCTGGATCGGTCGCGGGGAGGAGCACACGGCGCACCTGCGCCCGAGGCGAGCGGGCCCCGCCCACGCCCAGGCTGGCACCCATGAAGCTGACCAGCGCCGCACGGCACATCCTGATCTATCTCGCCAGTACCTACTCGATCGTGCTCGCGATCGCTCTCGCCTTCCCCCACCGCGGCATCGCCCCCCTGCTGACCATGCTTGCCCCGGTCGTGTCCGTCGCGATCACGATCACGCTGGCCACCCCCGCCGGAGAACGACGGGCAGCCTGGACGGCGATCGGCTGGCGCTGTCCGCCGATGAGGGCCCTGGCCCTCGCCCTGTTCCTGCCGGCCGGGCTCGCGGTCGCCTCGTTCGGGATGGCGCGGGTGATCGGCATCGCCCGGTTCCCTGGGCTGCAGCTCACGCTCGACGGTGCGTTGACCCTCGTCGTCACCTTGGCCGTCGGCTGCGTACTCGCCCTCGGCGAGGAGATCGGCTGGCGCGGCTTCCTGTACCCGCGGCTGGCGACGCTGCTGCCGCGTGGGCGAGCGGCGATTCTCACCGGCATCGCCCACGCCGTCTTCCACCTGCCCCTACTACTGCTCACCACGGCCTACCAGAGCGCCGGGAAGCGGTGGATCGTCGTCCCGATGCTGATGATCACGATCACCGCTGCAGGCGTGATCTACGCCTGGCTCCGCGACTACTCCGGCGGCACCATCTGGCCGGTCGCGTTCATGCACAACGCCTTCAACACCTTCATGGAGATGGGTGCGGGACTCAGCGTCGCCGGCTCCGCTGCTGCCCTGTCCTACGCCACCACCGAGACCGGAGCATTCTCGATGCTCCTCGCCCTCCTCGTGGCGGGGTGGCTGCTCACCGGCGCCTGGCGTCCCGCCAAAGCGCATCGCTCCGGGAGTCACGCCCTGCCCCCTGCTGCCGCACACCAGTAGGCCGGCGCCCCTCCATGACCGCTCGCCGCAGCTCGCTCATGCTCCGCCGATGCACATGGATCCGGGCATATCGACCCGCGAACATGTACCCCGCGGAGCATGAGCAGGTTGTGTCCCAGGTCGGGTCAGCAGGTACATCCTTGGTCCGCAACAGATGCCGGCTCGGCGGCAAACGACGACGCGCCCACCCGAACAAGTCCCTCGGACGTGGGCCCACTGCACCCCCGAGATGACGGCCGAGCCGTGGTCCGATCGGGTTGTGGTGGGTTCACCACCGTCTGCGGGGTACAACCCGCCACAACCCAACCGCCTACGCCCGACCGGTCGCGGAGGGCGAGCCAGAGGTGGGCGGCGGTGTCGGCGTCGTCCAGGTCGGCCTCGGCCACCCGGCAGGCCGTGGCGATACGCTGGCGAAGGGTGTTGCGGTGCACGCCGATGGTGCCGGCGCGGTCAGACCTCGATCAGCTCGCCGTCGGGGCCGAGCCGATCGGCACCAGTAGCAGCGACAACCCCGTCCGCCGCGCCCGCCGCGCGCGCCGCGGCCAGGGCAGGCGGCCCGCGGGGTGCACCCGGCCGGAATCTGATCGCCGGGCAGGGCACGGACGAGCCGTGGTCGGAACCCACTGAGACGAACCCGTGCGGCAGCGCCTAGCCTGGGTTGCGTGAGCGACAACGCCGGGCGGCCCCTCGACGGGATCCTCGTCGCCGACTTCAGCCGGGTGCTGGCCGGACCGCTGGCCACCATGACCCTGGCCGACCTCGGAGCCCGGGTGATCAAGGTCGAGCGTCCCGGCGTCGGCGACGAGACCCGGGCCTGGGGCCCGCCGTACTCGCCCCACTCGACGACCTACTTCGAGTCGGTGAACCGGGGCAAGGAGTCGATCGCCCTCGACCTCACCGATACCGGTGACCGCGGCCGGGCCGGCGACCTGGCACTGGCGGTCGAGCTGACCCGGCGCGCCGACGTTGTGATCAACAACTTCAAGCCCGGCACCATGGAGCGCCTCGGTCTGGGCTACGAGGTCGTTCGCGCGCACAACCCCGGCGTCGTCCACTGCTCGATCAACGGGTTCGGCAGCGGGGCGGGGGCCGACCTGCTCGGCTACGACTTCATGGTCCAGGCCGTCGGCGGCCTGATGAGCATCACCGGCCCGGACGGCGAACCCACCAAGGCGGGCGTGGCGCTGGTCGACGTGCTCACCGGCAAGGACGCCGTGATCGGCATCCTGGCCGCGCTCACCGCCCGGGCCCGCACCGGTGTCGGCGAGGCGATCGAGGTGTCGCTGCTGACCAGTTCGCTCGGGGCGATGGTCAACCAGGGGCAGGCCGCGCTGGAGACCGGGCGCGCGCCGTCCGGGATGGGCAACCGGCACCCCAGCATCGCGCCCTACGAGACGCTGCACTGCACCGACGCCCTGGTGGCCATCGCCTGCGGCAACGACGGCCAGTTCGCCCGGCTGGCTGCGGTTCTCGGCGTCCCCGACCTGGCCGCCGACCCCGAGTACGCGACCAACGCCGCCCGGGTGGCCCACCGGGAGGGCCTGGCCGACGCCCTGGAGAAGCGTCTCCGCACCGAGCCGGCGGCGCACTGGGTCGAGGTGCTCACCGCCGCCGGGGTGCCGGCCGGCAAGGTGGGCACCCTGCCGGACGCGATCGCCCTGGCCGAGGACCTCGGCCTCGACCCGCTGGTGAGCGTCGGCGACGGGTACGCCCCGCAGATCCGCCACCCGGTCCGCTGGACGACGTACCGCACCGCAGCGCCCACGCCCCCGCCCGCCCTGGGCGAGCACGACGCGGCCGTCCGCGCCTGGCTCGCCGCGCCGTCCACCCCCCGAGAGGTGACCCGATGAAACCGACCACGACCAGCAGCCGCACCGTGAACCCGCACGACCTCGCCGACCTCGACGCGGTGCTGAGCGCCGAGGAGAAGGCAGTGCGCGCCGCCGTCCGCCAAGTCTGCGACGACGCGGTCGATCCCTACATCGCCGAGTGGTACGAGCGCGGCGAGCTGCCGACGGCGCGTGAGCTGGCGCGCGAGTTCGGCAAGGTCGGCCTGCTCGGCATGCACCTGGAGGGCTATGGCTGCGCCGGGATGAGCGCGGTCGACTACGGCCTGGCCTGCCTGGAGCTGGAGGCCTCGGACTCGGGCATCCGATCGCTGGTGTCGGTGCAGGGGTCGCTTGCCATGTTCGCGATCTGGCGCTGGGGCAGCGAGGAGCAGAAGACCGAGTGGCTGCCCAGGATGGCCAGCGGTGAGGCGCTGGGCTGCTTCGGCCTGACCGAGCCCGACGCCGGCTCCGACCCCGGATCGATGCGCACGGTCGCCCGGCGCGACGGCGACGACTGGGTGCTCGACGGCGCCAAGATGTGGATCACCAACGGCTCGATCGCCGACGTCGCCGTGGTGTGGGCCAACGCCGGCGAGGAGAACGGTGGCATCCGCGGTTTCGTGGTCCCGACGGCGACGCCGGGGTTCTCGGCCCCGCCGATCAAACACAAGATGTCGCTGCGGGCCTCGGTGACCAGCGAGCTGGTACTGGAGGGAGTACGGCTGCCGTCGTCGGCGATGCTGCCCGAGGTGCGCGGGCTGAAGGGCCCCCTGTCGTGCCTGAACGAGGCGCGCTACGGGATCGTCTGGGGCGCACTGGGTGCCGCGCGGTCGTCGCTGGAATCGGCGCGGCGGTACGCGATGGAGCGGGTGCAGTTCGACCGGCCGATCGCGAGCTTCCAGCTGACCCAGGCGAAGCTCGCGAACATGGCGGTGGAGCTGATCAACGGGCAACTGCTCGCGCTGCACCTGGGCCGACGCAAGGACGAGGTGGGCCTGCGCCCGGACCAGGTCAGCCTGGGCAAGTACAACAACGTGACCAAGTCGTTGGAGATCTGCCGGACGGCGCGCACCATCCTGGGCGCCAACGGGATCAGCGGCGAGTATCCGGTGATGCGCCACGCCAACAACCTCGAGTCGGTGCTGACCTACGAGGGGACGGTCGAAATGCACACCCTGATGATCGGCCAGGCCCTGACCGGCCTCCCCGCCTACCGCTGATCCCCCGGCTCCCCAACCTGCTCATGCTCCGCAGGGGTACACGTTCGGGGCCATGACAACGCTGTCCGATGTACACCCGCGGAGCATGAGCAGGTTCGGTCAGCGGCGGCGGGCGCGGGCGGTCCAGCAGGCGCGGTGCCAGTGCCGCCGATCCTCGGCACCGCCGAAGGCGCCGATCGGCTGCTCGTCCGGCCAGGCCACCAGGTGCGCCGTCCCGGCCGGGATCTCCTGCTGACACCCGGGGCAGCGGTAGGCCTTGGTCGCCGCCTGGCCGCTGATCGGGCGCACCAGCCAGGTCCCGTCCGCGCCCCGCTCACGTCGTCCGCTGCCGTACAGGGCGCGCTCGGCGTCGAGCGGCTCCGGGTCGGGGCGAGGACGCCCGGCCCTGTCGCCGCGCCGGGGGCGGTTGCTGCGCGGCATGCCCCGTCACGTCTCCTTCGGGGCCCAGCGGCCGCCGTCCTCAGTACGCCACCGCTCCGGGTTGGCATACAGCCCCTCGGACTCGAGCCCCGTCGTGTCGGCACGGGCCTTGCTCGGTTGCACCCGCTTCGGCTCGCCCGGCATCTTCGGGAAGTCCGGCGGGAACGGCAGCTCGGGCAGCCCGCGGTCGACGTCCGCGTTCCACAGCTCGAGCGCTTGGGTGAGGTCGCCGACCGTGTCATCCATGTCGGCCCACGGGTCGCCCCGCTCGGCGACCAGGCCTGGCACGGTGCGCACGGTGAGCTCGCGCGGGTCGACGTCGGCCAGCTCGGACCAGGTGACCGGCGTCGAGACCGGCGCGTGCGGCAGAGGCCGCGGGCTGTAGGCCGCCGCGATGGTGCGGTCACGGTTGGACTGGTTGAAGTCGAGGAAGACGCGGCGCCCCCGCTCCTCCTTCCACCACCCCATCGTCACCAGGTCCGGGTCGCGGCGCTCCAGCTCTCGTCCGACGCCGATGACGGCGTGCCGGACGTCGAGGAACTCGTACTCCGGCGCGATCCGGCAGAACACGTGGATGCCGCGGTTGCCGGACGTCTTGACCCACCCGGTCAGCCCCAGTTCGGTCAGCAGCGCGCGGAGCTGGTGCGCCGCCGTGACGGCGTCGGCGAAGTCACGGCCCGGCTGTGGGTCGAGGTCGATGCGCAACTCGTCGGGCCGGTCGGTGTCGGCGGTCCGCACCGGCCACGAGTGGAAGACGATCGTGTTCATCTGCACCGCCCACACCGCCGTCGCGAGCTCGTCGACGACGAGCTGCGGGTGCGTGCGCCCGCTCGGGTACATGACGTCGACCGCGCGCGCATAGGCCGGGACGCCGCGTGGCGGGTTCTTCGAGAAGAACGACTCCCCCTGGACACCGTCCGGGTACCGCTCGAGCGTGACCGGCCGGTCCCCCAAGGCCCTCAGGACGCCGTCCCCCGCCGCGACCACGTAGCGCGCCAGCTCGAGCTTGGTGATCCCCGGCTCGGGCCACAGCACCCGGCTCGGGCTGGAGACGCGCACCTCGCGCGCCCCGTCGGGACCGTCGACCTCGAGGACCACAGGGGCTTCCTTCGCCATGGCGCCCCAGGCTGGCACAGATCACGCCTCCGCGCTGCGCGAGACCGGCGATCAGCGCGGTGCGGCGGTCAGCTCACCTTGTCGGCTGACGCTGACCACGGCACCGTCCCCGAACTTGGCTCCGGCCGTGCCCCCGGGCGGCAGGGGCATCGCCGCGGTCAGGCCGCCGGTGATCACGACGGACCCGGCCTCGGCCCGCAGACCGCGTGCCGCGAGGTGGTCGCGCAGCCAGGTGAGCGCCGTCCACGGTGAGCCCATCGCGGCGGCACTGGTCGCCTCGTGGACGGAGCCGCCGACGGCGAGGACGACCGGCAGGTCGTCCACGGCAGAGAGCGGAATCGGCTCCCCCAGAACGACATAGGCCGCCGAGGAGCCGTCCGCCGTGTTGTCCGCCAAGGTGAACCGGTAGTCGTGCCAGGTGCTGTCGACCACCTCGAGCGCGGCCAGGGCCTGCGCGACGGCCGCGCGCACGTCGTCGCCCGGCGCCAGGTCGGCTCCGAGCACGAACGCGACCTCAGGCTCCACCCGAGGGTGACGCACGTCGTCCGGCAGCCGGGCCGGTGAGGTGAGGATCATCGCGTCGGTGAGCGGGCCGCTGTTCGGCTCGTCGATGCCCATCTGCACGCGCATCGCCGCCGAGGTGTACCCCAGCTTCCAACCCGCCGCACGCTCTCCCCGAGCCAGGCGGCGCCGGTGCAGCTCGGCCTGCACCTCGTACGCCGCGCCCAGCTCGAGCTGGGCGCCGTCGATGCTCGGCGGATCAAGCAGCTGCCCGTTCCCGCGCGCTGCCCAGATCCGCTCCACCCACCCGTCCGCAGTCACCCCCCAAGCCTGCCAAACCTGCTCATGCTCCGCAGGGGTACACGCTCGAGGCGATGACAACGATGCCCCATGTACACCCGCGGAGCATGAGCAGGTTGGAGGGCGGGAATAGGATCGGTCCGTGTCCGAGGCCGCGCACGACCTGCCCGTGGAGCACCCGTACTACCAACCCCAGCCGGGGACGGCGTGGGCCCACGTGGACGAGTGGAGCGGCGTCCTGCCCCCCGGGCGGCCGCTGATCACCCTGGCCAACTGGCAGGAGGCGCCGAACCACCACTGGGCCTTCCAGCACATGCGCGAGCTGATGCCCAGCCACGTGATCGACGGCACGGACGCGCCCCGCCCGCTCGCCGAGCGGCCGCAGACCCTCGGCGCCGTCTCGGTCACCCCTGGCGTCGCCGCCGGCGCGCCGTCCACGGTGGACGATGTGATCACCGACACCGACACCGACGGTTTCCTGGTGATCCACCGGGGCGAGATCGTCGAGGAGCGCTACCTGGAGCCGCTCACCCCGCGCCGGCGGCACCTGGTGATGTCGGTGACCAAGTCGGTGGTCTCATGCGTGGCGGCCGGTCTGAGCGCCGACGGCCTGCTCGACCCGCAGGCCCCGGTCGAGCACTATGTGCCCGAACTGGCCGGCTGCGGCTATGCCGGCGCCACGGTGCGCACCGTGCTCGACATGCGCTCGGGCATCCAGTTCAGCGAGGCCTACCTCGATCCGGCCTCCGAGGTGCGGGTGATGGAGCGATCGATGGGCTGGGCGCCGCGCAACCACGGCGACCCCCTCGGCATGTACCCCTACATCCTCACCGTCGCCGGCCAGAGCGCGCACGACGACACCTTCGTCTACCGCTCGATCGACACCGACGTGCTGGGCTGGATCTGCGAGCGCGCCGCAGGCGATCGGATGGCCGACCTGATCGCCGCCCGGGTCTGGCAGCCGATCGGCGCCTACCACGACGCCGAGATCACGGTCGATCCGCTGGGGTCGGCGATCCACGACGGTGGGCTGTCGGCCACCCTGCGCGACCTCGGCCGGTTCGGGCTGATGCTGCTGGAGGGCGGTTCCGTAGGCTCGCGTCAGGTCGTGCCGGCGTCGTGGCTGGAGACGGCCCTCGCGCCGCCGCCCGACGTCCGGGAGGCCTTCGCGCGCAGCGACAACGAGCCGTACCTGCCCGGCGGCTGGTACCGCAACCAGTTCTGGTTCATCCCCGGCTACAGCGGCCCGATCCTGCTCTGCCTGGGCATCCACGGGCAGATGGTCTACGTCGAGCCGGCCACGCACACGGTCGGGGTCAAGCTGTCGTCGTGGCCCGACCCGCAGGACCCAGCCAAGCTGCAGGCCACCATCGGCGCCTTCCGCGCCATCGCCCGCACCCTGGCCTCGACCTGATCTGCCGTGCCCGGCTGGCGCTGCCTGCCTGGACGCCTGGGCGACGACGATGGAGATCACGGTGCGTGGAAATGGCTGCTATCACAACCACTTTCACGCATCGTGATCTCCATCGTCAGGTGCAGCCGACCCAGAGCGCCCAGCCATGAAGCATCGAGGGGCACGGCGTGACGTTGCGCCCGTCGGGCACGGTCGCCCGGATGCACCTCGGCGAACAGGCGTCACTTGAGGTAGGCGAGGTGGCTTATCGGCTGGGGCTCCTGCGTGACCGGTGAGGTCTGGTACTCGGCGTGGATGCCGTCGATGAAGTTGCGGCACTTGTCGGTGAGCTCGTTCTCCTCGGTCTGCATCCGCGCCTTGGAGACCAGGATCCCGAGGTCGGCGCCCTTGAACAGGTACGACCCCTCGCCGTACACGCGCAGGAAGAACGCCTCATCGGCATCGGCCAGGTAGTGCCAGTCGAGGGTGTTGCGCAGGTACTGCAAGGTGCCATCGGATCGCATCCGGTAGATGCCGGTGGCCGGCGCCCGGTCGATCCGTCGGATCGCCTTGTCCGACGTCTTCATGATCAGCTGGCTCCAGACGTCGACCGCCGCCAGCTCCAGCCACCGCTCGTTGATCTCGTCGACGTCGACGTCGTAGTCGACGTCCAGGTACTCGAGCAGGTGGAACAGGAACAGCGGGACGTCGGCGTAGGCGCCGGCGGTGACGTTGGTCATCGAACTGGTCCCCGAGATCCGCGGGTTGAGCTCGCCCAGGTAGACCTCGTCGGTGTCCAGATCCACCAGGACGTCGACCTCGAAGAACCCGCGGTACCCCTCCTTGCGCAACCGGTCACCCAGCCGACGGACATGGCGGACGGCGCGGGCCCGCTGCTCCAGGGTCAGCGCCTCGGGGTACAGGTCGTTGCCGCACCAACCCCCACGATACGGAGTCAGTTCGGAGTACCCGGTGAGGTCGGTCATGAAGGGGCCGACGATGGTGCCGTGACGGGTGTTCACCGCCTCCACGGCGACGGCCCGGTTGTTGATCCGCGTCATCACCTTGACCTGTTCACCGACCACCTTGGTGGCGCAGGCGTTCCAGTCCGCCCGCGACGCGACGAAGAAGGTGGTCTTGCCCGAGTCGCCGTAGGCGGTCTGCAGCACCAGGTCCTTGCCCAGGCCGGCCTTGGTGGCCTGGGCGATCAGGTCGGCCCAGGAATCCACCGTGGTCAGGATGTTGGGCACGCTCGGCGCCCCTGCCTGCGACCCCAGACGGGTCGTGGTGATCTTCGAGTCGAGGTGATGGCGCAGCGCGTACGAGGGCAGGATCAGGTCGTAGCCCGCCTCGGCGCAGATCCGCTCGGTCTCCTCGTCGAAGAACACCATGGCGATCTTGGGTCGGTCGCCGCCGTGGTGCACGTGCGAGGCGATGTGCTCACGCACCGCGGGGTGGGTCAGCAGGTAGTTGTTGATGTCCTCGCCGCTGGCGAACTCCGGGTGCTCGATCTCCGGCGGGGTGTAGACGCGCGGGTGGTAACCGTCCCAGGAGTCGTAGTAGGTGATGAAGGAGAAGTTGCGCACCCAGCGGTCCACGCCGAGCAGGTTGAACGCGGTCGGGCCGACGAAGAAGATCGGGATCTCGTTGGTGCGGAAGAACGTCCGCACCTCCGACATGTTGCGCAACCGCCGACGAGGCGCGCCGACGGGCGCAGCACCGCGTCGTCCGCCCACGGGTTTCGCGCCCTTCTTCTTGGACGGCTTGGAGGCCTTGGATGCCTTGACCTTCGCGGACTTCTTACCGTCCTCGGTCGCGCTCTTCTTCGCACCCTTCGCGGGCATGCGGTCGTTCCCTTCGGGCCGGGCCGGTCGGTCGGTGCGGATCAGGGCGGAGCGGACAGGGCGGAGCGGACAGGGCGCGGACATCCTCCCCGAACCTGGCCACCGGCGAAAGGCCCTCACGACTGATCATCGCCACCATGGCCGGTGGGCGCAGCGGTCACCGATGCAGGGACAGGCGCTGTTCGGTGTGGCCGCCGAGCGCGTCGGCCGCGGTCAGCAGGCAAGCCATGCCGGCCTCGAACCGGGCCGGGTCCTGCGGGGTGGGCCAGCTCGACAGCTTCACCGCGACCACCCGGTTGTCGCCGTCCACCAGCATCATCTGGCCGTGCACGCCCAGGCACAGCAACCGTCGCCGGCCCTGCTCGAGCACCCAGAACTGGTTGCGGTACAGGCCTTTCGGTGGGAAGGGAGCATCCGGCCCGAGGGTCGCGCCGACCCGGGCGTGGAACGCTCCGACCGAGTCGTCCTGGCCGGTGTAGGTGTCCTTGACGAAGCGGGTCGGGACCACCTGCACCTCATCCACGGCGCCGCCGTCCAGCAGCATCTGGCCGAACCGGGCCAGGTCGCGGGGCACCAGGGCGAGCCCGCTGGAGGCCAGCGCGTGCCCGGCCGGGTCGACCTCCAGCCGACCGTCGGCCTCGGCGCCGATAGGGGCCAGCAACCGTTGTCCGAGCAACGCGGCCAACGCCTGACCACCGGCCCGCTCCAACACCCAGCCGAGCACCTCGGTGTCGGCCGAACGGTAGCTGAACGGCCCCGCGGGTGACGCCGGTCGGGCGAGCGTGACCAGCCAGTCACGCACGGTGCCCGGAAGAGTCGGGTCAGTGCGCGGCCACCAGCCACAGATCTGGCCGAGCTGGCCAAGTTCGTTGCCGGGGTCGTCGTAGGACTCCCGGTAGTCGCCGCCGGTGCGCATGTCGAGCAGCTCGCGCACCGTGGCCCCCGCGTACCCGCCATCGGCGAGCTCGGGCACATAGGCGGACGCCGCGACGTGCGGGTCGAGCGCGCCATCGGCGATCAGGATGCCGCCCAGGGCGCCGACCACCGACTTGGTCACCGATAACAGCGGATGCGGGGTGCTCGCGGCGTCAGGCGTGCGGTAGTACTCGCAGGCCGGCGCGCCGTCGTGCAGCGCCACGAAGGCATCGGTCTCGGTGAGGGACAGAACCTCCCCCAGAGTGGTGACCGGAGCCAGCGGTGTGACGACAGACAGACCCAGCACCTCGACGTCCGTGGCGTGCGGCAGAGGGCGGGAAGGGGCCTCACCCCGAGCCACCACCACGGACCCCACACCACGGAATCTACTCGCGCCAAAACCTGCTCATGCTCCGCAGGGGTCCATTGGACAGCGTTGTCAGCGTTCAGAGCATGTACCCCCGCGGAGCATGAGCGGGTTTCGCCGGGGGCGAGTTACTTGAGAAGGCGGGAGAGGCGGCGGTCGGCGAGTGGCTTGCCGCCGGTCTGGCAGGTGGCGCAGTACTGCAGCGACGAATCGGCGAACGACACCTCGCGGACGACGTCACCACAGACCGGGCACGGCTGCCCGGTGCGGGCGTGCACCCGCATGCCGGCTCGCTTGGCGTCCTTGAGTTCCTTCGCCGGCTTGCCGCGGGCGGCGGCGATCGCCCCGGTGAGCACCTCGCGCAGCGCCGTATAGAGCCGGTCCACCTCGGCGTCGTCCAGGGTGGCGGCGATCGCGAACGGCGACAGCCGCGCCGCGTGCAGCACGTCGTCGCTGTAGGCGTTTCCGACCCCGGCGAGCACGGCCTGGTCGCGCAGCAACCCCTTGATCTGCTGCCGCCTCCCGGCCAGGACGGCGCCGAAGGCCGCCCGGTCGAAGCCCCCCGCCAGGGGGTCGGGGCCGAGCGAGGCGATCCGCGGAACCTCGTGCGGGGAGCGCACCACATAGACCGCCAGGCTCTTCTTCGTGCCCGCCTCGGTGAGGTCGAACCCCGGCTGGCGTTCGCCGTCCGCCCGGTCGGGGTCGTCGAGGCGCACCCGCAGTGCGATCGGGCCCTTGCCGGGGCGGATCACGGTGTCCGGGATGGCGTCGGACCAGCGCAACCAGCCGGCCCGGGCCAGGTGGAAGATCAGGTGCAGCCCGCCGATGTCGAGGTCGAGGAACTTGCCGTGCCGGGCCACGGAGTCGATGGCCATCCCGGCCAGGGCGGTCGGTGGCGGGTCGTAGGTGCGCAGCACGTTGATCGTGCCGACCTCGACCCCGGCCACCACCCGCCCCACCGCGCGGTCGCGCAGGAACTCCACCAGCGCTTCGACCTCGGGCAGCTCAGGCATCCATCCAGTCTGCCCCCCGCCGCCACCCCATGCGACGGCTGAACCGGAAATCTGTGCGGCATGAGTGGCGCCATGAGGCCAGCGTCAGCCGCACGGAATCAGGGGCGGACGACGGGAAGAAGGTCAGGCGTGGGGGCGGAGAGGGGCGTGCACGGGGGTGTCACGGATGAGGCGGCCGTTCTGGAAGTCCTCGACCGCCTCGATGATCTCCTCACGGGTGTTCATCACGAACGGCCCATACCGGGCCACCGGCTCGCGTAGGGGCAGCCCGCCGAGCACCAGCACCTCCCAGCCGGTCGGTGAGGCCTGCGGCTGCGTTCCCGCCCCGGTCAGTGTGACCGCCTCGCCCTGACCGAGGACGGCCAGCTGCCCCTCCTCGAGCGAGCGCTGCGACCCACCGGAGCCGACCAGACCACGGCCGGAGAGCACGTAGACCAGGGCGTTGAACTCGGGCGCCCAGGGCAGGTCGAGCCGCGCTCCGGGGCTGAGCGAGGCGTGCAGGTAGGTGATCGGCGTGAATGTCGATCCCGGGCCGGCGTGCGTGTCGAGATCGCCGGCGATCAGCCGGACCAGCGCACCGCCGTCCGGGCTGGAGAGCAGCGTGGAGTCGCCGGCGCCGATGTCCTGATACTTCGGGGGCGTCCACTTCTGGGCCGCGGGCAGGTTGACCCAGAGCTGGACGCCGTGGAACAGGCCGCCGCTGCGCACCAGCGACTCCGGCGGCAGCTCGGAGTGCATGACGCCGGAGCCCGCGGTCATCCATTGCGTCGACCCGTCGGTGAGCAGGCCACCCCCACCGGTGGAGTCGGTGTGCTCGAACGCGCCGTCGATCATGTACGTCACGGTCTCGAAACCGCGGTGCGGATGCCAGGGCGCCCCCTTGGCCTCACCCGGGGCGTACTCCACTGCGCCCATGTGGTCGAGGAGCAGGAAGGGGTCGGCCAGCGCGAGATGGGCGCCGGGGAAGGGGCGACGCACCTGGAAGCCCTCGCCCTCGAGCTGGCGATGCGCGGTGACGACCTGGATCGGCTCTCGCCAGGCGGTGGCCTCGGCAGGCAGCGCACGGAGGCGGGGAAGGGTGAGCGTGTCGGCGGTCACGGCAGGCATGGGGATCTCCTCGAGAACAGAGGTGGGGTCGCACTCCCACAACTTAATTTATAGTTGAATCATTCCATCGCTCGACGCCCCCCTCTCCGCAGGACAGCGGCTGCGATCAGACCGACGGGCACCCAGGCGTAGGTCAGCGCGAAGCAACAGGACGTCACCAGAGCCGACGCCGAGTACATCAGAGCGACCGGGCGCGCGATGTCGTGCGGCCGCGCCAGCACGACGAACGAGATCAGGTTCTCCAGGACGTCGAACAGGGGTGCCGCCAGGCCCACGGCGAGCATGACCAGAGCCACGCGACGCCCCCGCCTCTCCGACGCGGAGCTAGGGGACCTCCTGTTCCGCGTCCAGGGGCTGCGTCACCACCTGAATGCATCGCGGGCCCGCGCCGGTCAGGGGGTCAGCGGACCAGCCGGATGAGCAATCGGTCCAGCTGAGCCACGGGGTCCTCGGTCACGCCCGAGTGCACCGGGCCGGCTCGGACGACGGTGCTGCGCGGTGCAGTCAGCCAGCCGAACCGGTCCCGGACCGGCCAGGAGGCCGCCGCGACGCCGTCGGTCCCCGCACACACGTCGCGGATGCCATCCAGCGCAGCGCGCACAACCTCGAGATCGACAGTGCGGTCGAGGGCACGCAGCCGGGCGGCGTCGAGGTGGACGGCGACGGCGAGGTACCCGGCGTCCTGGCAGTACAGGAGCACGCCGACGTTGACGCACTCGCCGCGCTCGACCCGGGGGACGACGCGCAGCACCGCGTACTGGAACGGCCGCCGCTCGTTCATGGCACCAGCCCCAGCTGCCATTCCCGGCCGCCACCGAGGCGGGCCAGCAACTGCACCCGGTAACGCTCGCGCCACTCCTGCACCCCGCGCGGCGGCTGCCCGGCCACGGCACGGGTCTCGGCGTCCGAGCGGGCCGAGTTCATGCTGAGCAGCCACTCGTCGGGCACCAGCGCGAGCACCCCGTCGAACACTGTCTCGGTCAGGGACGCCGCGAGCCCGCGGTCGACGTCCGCCCAGGCCGAGGCGGTGAGCCGGCGGGCGACCGGCAGCAGGACGTGCTCGGACAGGTCGTAGCGCCGCGCAGCCCAGACCGCGGGGTCGGGCCAGGCGTGCTGGAAGACCAGAGCCCCGGCGTGGTCGATGGCCCAGATCGTGCGGTGCCAGATCAGCAGGTTGGGATTGCGCCAGGTGCGATCGACGTTGCCGGCGAACGCATCGAGCCAGAGCAGTCGCGCGGCGTCCTCGGTCGGAGGCGACCAGTGCAGACCGTCGTAACCGACCGACCCGGGCAGGAAGTCCAGGCCGAGGTTGATCCCGGCGCTGGCGCGCAGCAGGTCCTGCACCTCCTCATCGGGTTCGCGCGGGGCGATCCGGGGGTCCAGATCGACCAGCACCAGGTCGGGCACCCGCACCCCGATCCGGCGGCCGATCTCCCCGACCACGACCTCGGCCACCAGCGACGCCGTGCCCTGCCCGGCGCCGCGGAACTTGGTCACGTAGATACCGTCGTCGTCCGCCTCGACCAGGCCGGGCAACGACCCGCCCTCGCGCAGCGGCGTGAGGTAGCTGGTGGCGCGAACGGTGCGCAGGGTCGCCGTCACGGCCACGACTCTAGGGCGGACCGACGCGACGACGGGCGGGTGGCGTGATGGGTGTCATCCAAAGGTCCGGTGCGTATCGTTGTCACAGGGCGTTAATCTCCGACGCGGGCCGCAGCAATTGCGCCGAATTCGGGGCACAAAGCGTGACGAAAGGGAGTGCGATGACTCACGACCGCGCCGGACAACTCGCTCAGGCCGCCGATCTGATCGACGTGGCGCATCTGGTCACCGCGTACTACACGACGTGGCCCGACATCGAGGACCCCGGCCAGCGGGTCGCCTTCGGCACCTCTGGGCACCGCGGGTCGAGCCTGACCGGGGCGTTCACCGAGGCGCACATCGTGGCCACCACCCAGGCCATCTGCGACTACCGCACCGCGCAGGGCATCGCCGGCCCGCTGTTCGTCGGCCGCGACACGCACGGCCTGTCCGAACCGGCCTGGGCCTCGGCCCTGGAGGTACTGGCCGGCAACGGCGTCACCACGCTGATCGACGACCGCGACCGGTTCACCCCGACGCCGGCCGTCTCGCACGCCATCCTGCGGCACAACCGTGCGCTCGCCGCCGACGCAGGTGCTGCGGCGCAGGCCGACGGGATCGTGGTCACCCCCTCCCACAACCCGCCCTACGACGGCGGCTTCAAGTACAACCCGCCGCACGGCGGCCCGGCCGACACCGACGCCACGAAGTGGATAGAGAACCGCGCCAACGAGCTGATCGCCGCCCGGCTCGACGCCGTCAAGCGGATCCCGCTGGCCCGAGCCCTGGCCGCCGACACCACGGCGCGGTACGACTTCCTGGGCACCTACGTCGACGACCTGCCCTCGGTGCTCAACCTCGACGCCGTCCGCGAGGCAGGTCTGCACATCGGCGCCGACCCTCTCGGCGGCGCCAGTGTCGACTACTGGGGCGAGATCGCCTCCCGGCACAACCTGGACCTTACGGTGATCAACCCGCTGGTGGACGCCACCTGGCGGTTCATGACCCTGGACTGGGACGGCAAGATCCGGATGGACTGCTCCTCGCCGTCCGCCATGGCCTCGCTGATCGCCAACCGGGACGCCTTCGCCGTCTCCACCGGCAACGACGCGGACGCCGACCGGCACGGCATCGTCACCCCCGACGGGGGCCTGATGAACCCCAACCACTTCCTCGCAGTGGCGATCGGCTACGTGTTCGGCAACCGCCCGGCCTGGGGCGCCGACGTGGCGATCGGCAAGACCCTGGTGTCGTCGTCCATGATCGACCGGGTGGCGGCCGCGCTGGGCCGGCGACTGCTCGAGGTGCCGGTCGGGTTCAAATGGTTCGTGCCCGGGCTGCTCGACGGCTCAGTGGGTTTCGGCGGCGAGGAGAGCGCCGGCGCCTCCTTCCTGCGCCATGACGGCACGGAGTGGACGACGGACAAGGACGGGCTGCTGCTCGCCCTGCTCGCCTCGGAGATCCTGGCCGTGACCGGGACGTCGCCCAGCGAGCACTACAGGGCGCTGACCGCCGAGCACGGCGATCCCGCCTACGCCCGGATCGACGCCCCGGCCACCCGAGAGCAGAAGGCGGTGCTGTCGAAGCTCTCGCCGGAGCAGGTCTCGGCGACCGAGCTGGCCGGCGAGCCGATCACCGCCAAGCTGACCGAGGCGCCCGGCAACGGCGCCGCGATCGGCGGGCTCAAGGTCACCACCGCGTCGGCCTGGTTCGCGGCCCGGCCGTCGGGCACCGAGGACGTCTACAAGATCTACGCCGAGTCCTTCCAGGGCCCCGAGCACCTGGCCCAGGTGCAGGCCGCCGCCAAGGAACTGGTGGACGGCGTCCTCGGCTGAGCCCCCTCGTCGCACGTTCCACGATCGCGGCGGGATGAGCATCGACCGTCCGCTGACACCATCTGACGGTCCCGGGTCGTCTGTGTACTGACGCGAGCGGTCGATTTCGCCCCGTTCTCGGGCACGAGACGGGGCCGAATTGACCACTCGATGGAGGCGGGGGTCGGTAGGGCCGGGTGGGTCAGCCCAGGAGGGTGGCGAGTTGGGCGGCGACAGGCGGAGCGCCGTCGCGGTTGTCGATCTCCAGGTGGGGGGCCGGCGGGGGCACGTCGGGCTGCATCCGGGCGATGAAGGCGTCGAACTCCGCCAGCTTGCGGGTGTCCCGGTCCGAGGCCCTGGCGATCAACCGCCGGCGCAGGGTGGCCGCGTCGGACCGGATCCAGACCAGGCGCACCGGCTCACCACCGAGCTCGACCACCCAGGACGCCCACCGGGCGGGGTCACGGATCTGACCGGTGAACGGGGCGTCCAGCAGCACCGGGCAGCCCGGCCCGCGGATCTGCCGAGCGGCGGCGGTCATCGCGGTGTACTCGTGCACCTTGATGTGCTCGTCGTACCACTCGCCCTCGCGTTCGCCCAGGTCGCGGCCGTGAACGGCCAGGCTCGCCGCGACGAAGCCACCGAACAGGGTGTCCTTGTCGAGCAGCGCCGGCACCGGGCGCTCCTGGGCAAGCAGCGCCGCGCACACCGTCGACTTGCCGGCCCCCGGCGCCCCGGCCACCACCCACACCACACCTTGCTGATCCGTCACGACCCTCACTGTGCCCTGCTCCCACTCCCGAATTCACCACAACCCCCTCCTGGGACCCGGATCGGCGCCCCTGGGGCGGGTTCGGGTGAATTCGGGGGTGAACCACCTCGCCCTGCCGATGAGGGAGGATGGACGAATGGTGGACCTGCGACCATTCCGTGCCCTGCGCCCGCGCGTCGATCTCGCCCCGCGGGTCGCCGCTCCCCCCTACGACGTCGTGGACGTGGCCGAGGCGCGTGCCCTCGCCGCCGGCAATCCGGACAGCTTCCTGCACGTCAACCGGCCCGAGATCGCGCTGCCGGACGGCACGCCGTCGGACTCCGAGGCGGTGCATGCCGCCGGGCGCGCAGCCCTGGACAACCTGATCGCGCGCGGGGTGCTCAGCCTCGATCCGGGCCCCTCGTACTCGGTCTACCAGCAGCGCCGCGGTGGCCACACCCAGACCGGCGTCGTGACCTGCGCCGGCGTCCTCGACTACACCTCCGGCCTGATCAAGACCCACGAGCACACCCGCCCGGACAAGGAGGACGACCGGGTCCACCACCTCGAGACGCTGTCGGCCCACGACGAGCCGGTGTTCCTCCTGTCCGCCCCCGGTGAGCCGGCCTGGAAGCCGGTGGCCGACCTGATCACGCGGGTCACCGAGCGCCCGCCGTTGATCGACCTGGTGGCGGACGACGACATCGGCCACGTGCTGTGGCGGGTGGACGACCCGGCTGAGGTCGCCGAGTTCGAGGACGCCCTGACCTGTCTGCCCGAGCTCTTCGTCGCCGACGGCCACCACCGCAGCGCGGCCGCCGCGCGGGTCTCCGCCGACCACGGCGGTGCGGGCGGCACCGATGCCTTCCTGGCCGTGGTGTTCCCCGGGGACGAGCTGGCGATCCTGCCCTACAACCGGGTGATCGCCGACCTCGGGGGGCGGACGCCACAGGGGTGGCTGGCCGACCTGGGCAGCCTCTTCGAGGTCACGACGCTCGGCCCCGCCGGCAGCCCGGGAGCCGAACCGGACGGGCGGCACGAGGTCGCCATGTACTGCGCCGGAGGCTGGTACCGGCTGCGCCTGCGCGACCACCTGGTCCCGGCAGAGCGCCTGGCCGACCCGGTGGCCGGCCTGGACGTCTCCCTGCTGCAGGACCTGGTGCTGGCCCCAGGCCTGGGCATCACCGACCCACGCACCGACACCCGGATCGGCTTCATCGGCGGCATCCGGGGCACCGCGGAGCTGGAGCGGCTGGTCGACTCCGGCACCTGGGCGGCAGCCTTCGCCCTGCACCCCACCTCGGTGGCCGAACTGGTTGCGGTGGCGGCCACCGGGCGCGACATGCCGCCGAAGTCGACCTGGTTCGAGCCGAAGCTGCGCAGCGGCCTGTTCGTGCACCGTTTCTCCGGCTGAGCCGGCCCCCGATGACCACGAGCACGGGGCACATCCGGGCCGACGGCAGCGTGCTGACCACGTCCCGGGTCGCTCCGATGACCGCCGCCCCGGTCGGGCGTGGCGCCCACGAGCGGGCGGTGGCGCTCCTGCAGGCCAGCTACCGCGCCGTCCCGCCGGGCGCCCCGGTGCGCCTGGCCAAGCGGACGTCGAACCTGTTCCGGCCCCGCCACGCCGTCCGCACCCCGGGGCTGGACGTCTCCGGCCTGGACGGCGTGATCTCGATCGACACCGCCGCGCGCACCGCCGACGTGCAGGGCATGTGCACCTATGAGCGGCTGGTCGCGGTGACCCTGGTGCACGGCCTGATGCCGACCGTCGTGCCTCAGCTGCGCACGATCACCCTCGGCGGCGCCGTCACCGGGCTGGGCATCGAGTCCTCCTCCTTCCGCAACGGCCTCCCCCACGAGGCCGTGCGCGAGATCGACATCCTCACCGGGGCCGGCGAGGTGGTGACCGCCACGCCCGACAACGCGCACGCCGAGCTGTTCCGCGCCTTCCCCAACTCCTTCGGGAGCCTCGGCTACGCCACCCGGCTGCGGATCGCCCTGGACGAGGTGCAGCCCTATGTCGCCACCTCCAACGTGCGCTTCGACTCCCTGGAGGCGGCCAGTGCGGCGATCGGACAGGTCGTCGCCGACGGCTCCTGGCAGGGCCACGCCGTCGACTTCTGCGACGGCGTGGTGTTCTCGCGCGAAGAGGTCTACCTGGTGCTCGGCCGCTGGTCCTCGACCCGGCCCGCGCACCTGTCCGACTACACCGGGCAGGACATCTACTACCGCTCGATCCCCCGGCGGGCCACCGACGCGCTGACCGTGCACGACTACCTGTGGCGCTGGGACACCGACTGGTTCTGGTGCTCGCGGGCGTTCGGCGCCCAGAACCCCACGATGCGCCGGTTGTGGCCGGCCCGCTGGCGGCGCAGCGACGTCTACCACCGGATCGTCGGGCTGGAGAACCGCCACCACGTGGCCGCTGCGATCGACCGCCGCCGCGGCCTGCCCGCCCGGGAGCGGGTGGTGCAGGACGTCGAGATCCCGCTGGAGCGCACCGCGGACTTCCTGCACTGGTACCTGGAGCACGTGCCGATGACCCCGGTCTGGCTCTGCCCGCTGGTCGGGCGGGGCGAGTGGTCGCTCTACCCGCTCACCCCGGGCGAGACCTACGTCAACGTCGGCTTCTGGGGGACCGTGCCGATCCAGCCGGGCCGGCGCGACGGCGACGTGAACCGCCTGGTCGAGCAGGCGGTAGCCGCTCACGAGGGGCACAAGTCGCTCTACTCCGACGCCTACTACGAGGAGGCCGACTTCTGGGCCCGCTACGGCGGCGAGGCCTACCGCCCGGTCAAGGCCCGCTACGACCCGCAGCACCGGCTCCCCGACCTCTACGCCAAGGTGGTCGGCCGGCGCTGAACCGGCTGCTCGGTGCGTTCAATGCTCTCAGCTGCCCCCGGTAGGGCCACGCGCCGGCTGCGCCGCCGCAGCCAGGTCAGCCCACTGACGGTGATCGCGGCGGTGACCAGCAGGTCGATCCGCCCGCCGAGGCCGACCAGCACGTCGACCACGAGGAGCGGGGTGAGCACTCCGATGATCACCGTCGGTGCGCGCCGCTCGAGCGGCTCTGAGCGCAGCCCTCGGCAGTAGCGCACCACCCAGACCAGCGGCAGGACGTCGAGCAGCAGGCCGAGCGGCCAGGGCAGCGGCGAGTTCGGCAGGGTCCAGACCAGCACGAAGTGCGCACCGACGGCCGCAGCGATCGCGGGCGCCGCGAACCGTGGACCGCGCGGCGCGGGAAGCGCGGGTGAGACCACCCGGGTGCGTTGCCGTAGCCCCAGCGCCACCAGCACCACGGTGAGCACGCCCGCGGCCAGGAACTGCGGCACCGGGATGGCGAAGAAGTCGTCTGCGACGAGGGAGATGGCGAACACCACCAGCGGCCCGGCCGCCGCGGCACGCAGACCGCGCGGTCCCACCCAGGGCGTCGTCCGCCGATCAGGAAAGGCCAGCTCGACCAGGGTGATCGAGCACCAGATGCTGACCACCACGTGGAACAGGGTCAGGTGCACCGAGTGGATCACGTTCGTGCCCCAGACCCGGCTGTACGCCGCCGCTGCAGGGGTGTCGAAGAACTCGGGCGCGAACCAGCTGCGCACCATCAGCGCCTCCTCGAACACCCCGTAGGCGGCACCGAGCAGCAGTAGCCCGCGAAGGCCAAGCCCTCGGCGGTGCACCACCTCACGGATCAGCAGGGCGCCGCCTCCGTAGAGGGCGATCGCGAACAGACCGATCTGCGGCGACAGGAAGGCGGGCAGCGTGGTGGAGGTGGAGACCACCTCGCCGAGGAACGGCGCCAGCACGAGCAGGGTCAGGGCCGGCGTGATCCGAGGGGTGATCCGTGGTCGCATGCCGGCGAGGCTAGGCAGCCCAGTCCCCCGTGTCGTCGCCCCCCGGGATGGGCCGGCTCATCCCTTGGGCTGGTCCGGTGCGCGGACCAGCCCGTGCTCGTACGCGAGCACCACGGCCTGGGCTCGGTCACGCAGGTTCAGCTTGGCGAAGATGTGGCCCACGTGGGTCTTCACGGTCGGCTCGGAGACCACCAGCTCTGCGGCGATCTCGGTGTTCGACAGACCGCGGGCGATCAGCCGCAGCACCTCGGTCTCCCGCTCGGTCAAGGCATCCAGACCGGGCGGACGGCGCGGCGGGGCCAGTCGGTCGGCGAACCGCTCCAGCAGGCGCCGGGTCACGGTCGGCGCAAGGAGTGCCTCCCCGGCAGCGACGATCCGGATGCCCTCGGCGATCTGGTGCCGGCCGGCATCCTTGAGCAGGAAGCCGCTGGCGCCGGCGCCGAGCGCCGCCGCCACGTGCTCGTCCAGGTCGAACGTGGTCAGCACGAGCACCTTCGGCGGCCGCGGCAGCGCCTGCAGGCGGCGGGTGGCCTCGATGCCGTCGAGCACGGGCATCCACACATCCATCACCACGACATCAGGGTGCAGCTCCTGGGCCTGCTCCACGGCCTGGACGCCGTCCGCCGCCTCGCCGACCACCACAAGGTCCGACTCCGGCTCCAGCATGGTGCGCAGGCCGGTGCGGATCAGCTCCTGGTCGTCGGCCAGCAGCACCCGGATCGTCATCACGGCCTCCCGAGCGGAAGGTGACGGCCCGTTCGCGCATCGACAACGTGGCCGCGGCCGGTTCCCGGAGCCGAGCCGCGACCGTCGTCCACCACCTCGATCTGCAGCCGGCCGTCGGCGAACTGCAGCCCGACGCGCGCCCGGCCGGCGCGAGCGTGCCGACGCACGTTGGTCAACGACTCCTGCACGATCAGATACGCGGCCAGTTCCGTCGCGGGCGCCGGCGCAGTCGGCACACCCTCGACGATCAGCTCGACGTCGAGCCCTCGCGCGCGCTCATCGTCCACCAGGGCCGGCAGGTCACCCAGCCCGGGCAGCGGAGTCAGAGCACCCTCGGACCGGATGGCGCCGACCAGCCGACGCAGGTCCGCCAGCGAGGTGCGGCCGGTGTCCCGGATGGCGGCGAGCGCCGTCCGCGCCCGATCGGGGTCGTGGGTGAGGATCGCGTCGGCGGCGTCTGCCTGGACGACGATCACGCTCAGCGCGTGGGCGAGCGAGTCGTGCAGCTCGCGGGCGATCGCCTCCCGCTCGTCCCGGGCGGCGGCCCGGGCGGCGGCCCGACGGGCGAACACCCTGTCCCCGAGCAGGGTGGGTAGGGCGAACAGCAGCAGACCGCCGAGGCACTCGTCGGCGCCGACCGAGGTGCCGGCCACGATCGGTGCGGCGAGTGCCGCTGCCGCGCAGCCTGCGACGGCTGACAGGGCGACCCGGGGCTCGTGAGAGGCGGCCACCGAGTACGCGGCCAGGGCCATGGCGAACCAGGCAACGGTTCCGGGATAGCCGAGCGCACCGTGAGCGGCGATCGCCGCCGCGACGGTGGCCAGCACGGGTAGCGGGTAGCGGGTGCGCACCGCCACCGGAAGTGTCGCCAGGAGCAGCAGCAGGTACTGGACGCTGACGGGCGCGTGGCCGGCGACCGGGTGATCGGGGGGCAGCAGGGCGAGCAGCGCGAGGACAACGGCCAGCAATGGATCGCGGCGGCGCCGGATCCGGTCGAACAGGCGAGCGCCCACGGCGGTGACCGTATCGCCCGGTGGACCGCACGACGCGGGGTTGGGCCAGACTGGGTGGGTGGGCATGCCGAATGCAGTGTTGGCGGTGCTGGACCCGGGGAGCGTCGACCCTGATGCGGTGCCGGGCCTGCTGCCCGGGATCGTGGTGGGGCCGCGGCACGAGAGCGGCTGGTGGGACCTGGTGCCGGTCTCGGACGGTGCCTTGTTCCTGCAGCGGCACCAGCTGGGGGTCGACGTGCTCACCGCGAGCTTCTCCTCCCGCGAGCTGGCCGAGGACCCCGAATCCACTCTGGCCTGGACGGCGAACCTGCTGACCACCCTGGCCGGGCAGCTGCCCGTCCGGTTCGGCTTCGTCTCGCGCTACGGCAGCTGGTGGGAGGAGCCCCTGCTCTCCGAGGGTGTGTTGATCCCGTTGCAGGAGCGACGCTGGGACGCACTGATCGCCGCGCCACACGACCAGTGGTTCCTGCACGGGATCGTCACCACCGCCTGAGCGGCCTCAGCGGCCTGAGCCCGGCGACTGCGGCCAGATCTCGAGCACCCCTTCGGTCGTCACCCGGTCGCCGATCGTCAGGCCCTCGATCTCCGGGCCCAGATATGACAGGACGTCGAGCGGCTCACCGAGGCCGACCTCCACCCTGGCCCGGAACGAGCTCACAGTCGGGTGGTCCTCCTCATCGAAGGCCACCACCGGCCCGGTCACCCGGTAGCTGTCGCGGCCGATCGCGACCACCGAGTCCCGGGTCGCCTCGTCGGGGACTCGGGTCAGAGTGCCACGCTCGTCGTACCAGCGCTGCAGCCTCAGCTCGACGTCCATCGCCGCGCCCGGCCGCAATCGGTCCCAGTCGTCCTCGAACCACTGCCGGGTCTCCGCCGTCAGCCGATGGCCGGACAGCAGGAAGGTGACCTCGGCGCTCTCCCCGTCGCAGGAGGACCTCACACACCTCTCCACCACGACCCTGGTCATGCCTCTCTCCCTGCCTGTCCGACCGCGACCGTCCCCGGGCGCTGACGCCACGCTAACCGCCGGATGCCATCCTTATGCGACGACGTCGGCCAGGGCGGGGGTGCACATGGATCTGAGCGCCTTCTACGCCGGGCTGCTCACCGCGCGCTCCGCGGAGCAGCGGGTGCGGGGCATCGGCGAATGGGCCGAATACTTCGGCGACGACGCGCACCTGCTGCCGCTGCTGGACGACGATGCGCCCGTCGTCCGCCGTCATGCCGGCCGGCCGTACCTGGTCGAGGTGCGTGCCGTGGCGCTGGTCGCCCTGCAGGACCGTCACCGCGGCGCCGGACACGGCTGGCCCCACGGCGCGGTGCTGGTCCGGAAGGCGATGGCCGCGGACGACGCCGCGGTAGGCGCCGAGGCCGCGCTCGGTCAGCTCGAGCCGGCCGTGCGGGAGGCGCTGGTCCGGCAAGTCGAGGCCCGGCTCGCGGAACAGGTCGACCCCTCCCCCGCGGACCGTGAGGCCTGCCGCGACTACGCCACGCTGCTCGCCCTCGGCCTGGTGTCCTACGAGCGGCAGGAGGTCGACCCGGAGCGGATGCTCACCCCGGTGCAGGTCGCCGTGCACGCCTCCCAGCTGCACACCCCGCGGCCGATGCCCCACGTGCGGTTCGACGGTCCGGACGGGCCCGTCGGCTACCTGTTCCGCGAGCACGGCCGCTGGGTCAGCGACCTCGACGAGAGCCCGCTCGGCCGGCAGGTGGCCCGCTTCCTCGGGCACCTGGTGACCACCGACCTTCCGCGCTGGACCGGCCCTGTCGCGGACCCGGCGGCGGAACTGGCTCACCTGCACGCCGTGGCCGCCGAGGTGTCGCCCCTCCACCCGTGCGTCGTCGTCACCGACGACCGGTGACTCAGGCGCCAAGCCGACGGACCCGGCGCAAGCTCCAGACCAGGGCGACCACACCGCCGGGCAGCGTGATCACGTACGTGGCGATCGTGGGCGCACGGCCGACGAACGGCTCGGCCAGTCATGGCGACATCCGCCACCGACTGGTCGGGGCGCCGGTGCGCCCAGAACATTCCCTCGGAGAACACCCAGGAGACGGCGCCGAGAGCGAGCAGATGGATCACAGACCGCGCCGTGGGCATGTCTGGAACCTAGATCGCCGACCGCTCGGCCGGCCTCGGCCCGGGGGACGAGCCGGCTCCGGCCACGGGCGGATCCTCCGACTCGCAGGGTGGTCTCCACTACGGTCTGAGCGCATGGACATTGCTGCGGTGAGGGTGTTCGTCACCGACCTCGCCGAGGCGTGGTACCGGGGGGTGCTCGAGGCCCCACCGACCGCGGGGGGCGTCGACGACGGGTTCGTCGTCTTCGACACCGGGTGCCAGCTCGTGCTCGAGCCGGTGACCGGCGACTCCGAGATCCCGGCCGATCAGCTGGTGGGCCGTTTCACCGGCATCTCGTTCGCCGTCGCGGACATCGACAGTGCGTGCCGCCGGCTCGTGGACGGTGGTGCGACCGTCGGGGATCCCGAGCCGCAGGGCTGGGGTGGCATCCTCGCCACCATCGCCGATCCCGACGGGAACCGGCTGCAACTGGTGCAGTACCCCTGACGAGCTGAATCCCTGGCGCCTCAACTCGGGACCCGCTCCCGCCGACAGCTCTACCGAGGGTTGCGGACCGGCGGGAAGGGACTGTTGTGGCCATCAGCTCGGTCCACGCTGGCCAGATCGCCTGCATGGTGCACATCGGGCGCCAGCCGATCCACGACGTCGACAGCTCGATCTACGGCTACGAACTGCTGTTCCGTGACGCAGGGCAGGCCCGCACCGCCCTGGTCGACGACGGTGACGGTGACCAGGCCACCACCTCGACCATCCTCGCCGCCTTCTCCGACTTCGCCGTCCACGACCTTCTCGGCGGCCTGCCCGGCTTCGTCAACCTGACCCGGGCCTTCCTGGTGGGCCAGCTGCCGGTGCCGTTCGAGACCGATCAGGCCGTGCTGGAGGTGCTGGAGACGGTCAGCCTCGACCAGGAGGTGCTGGCCGGCGTCGAGCAGCTGCACGCGCAGGGCTATCAGATCGCCCTGGACGACTTCGTCTGGACCCCGGGCGCCGAACGGCTGATCGAACTCGCCTCGATCGTCAAGATCGACGTGCTGGAGCAGACCTGGGAGGGGGTGATGGAGACCGTCGAGCACTGCCGCCGCCCCGGCGTCCGCGCTGCTCGCCGAGAAGGTCGAGGACGCCGCGATGCTCGAGCGCTGCCGGGAGATCGGCTTCACCCTGTTCCAGGGCTACCACCTGGGCCGCCCACAGACCCTGACCACCGGCAGCCTCTCGCCCGGACCACCTGATCGCGATGCAGCTGCTGGTCCGACTCTCCCGCCCGGACGTCTCGATCGGTGAGATCGAGTCGATCATGCGGGCCGACCCCGGGCTGGTGCTGCGTCTGCTGCGCCTGGTCAACTCGGCGGCCAACGGGCTGACCCGCAGCGTCTCCTCGATCACCGACGCCGTGGTGCTGCTGGGCCTCAAGCGGCTGCGTGCCTGGATGGTGCTGATCTCCATGTCCGACGTCCGGGGAACCGGGGCCGACACCTCGGTGGCGCTGACCCGGGCCCACACCTGTGAACTGCTCGCCCGGCGGCTGGGCACCACCGACCCGGAGATCGCCTTCACGCTCGGCCTGCTCGACGGGATCGCCGCCACGCTGGCGGTCACCCCCCAGGTGCTGCTCGACGGGCTTCCACCGCTCACCCCCCTGCTCGACGAGGCCCTGAGCGGGGGAGCGAACCGGCTGCGCTCGGTGCTGGACGCCGTCCTCGCCTATGAGCAGCAGGACTTCGAGGCCCTGGCTGCTGCCGGAGTGCCGGTGCCGGACGTCGCGGCGAGCTACCTCGCTGCGCTGGCGTGGACCAGTCAGATGGTCGCCCCGCTCGTCGCGGACTGAGACCTACCCACCTGGCCGCCACGACTGGTGACATCCATCGGCATGATGTGCCGTTTGTCTGGTGCCGCCGATTCGTCTGGCACGTAGAGTGTCCACGCTTTCGTTCAACAGGCGGCCATCGCGGATTCGCGTGGTCACGGTGTGACATTGCGGGGAGTGGCCCATGGCAACCTCCTTGTTCCCCTGGCGGACCGGCCCCGACCTCGGCCCCATGCGGCTGGCCGATGTCGTCGACGAGCTCACCGACGCCCCGATCACCTTCCGGTTCAGTGCCTACGACGGCAGCCGCACGGGCCCGGAGGACGCCGAGCTGGGCCTGCATGTGAACTCCCCCCGCGGCGTGGCGTACCTGGCCACGGCTCCGGGGTCGCTCGGCATGGCGCGCGCGTACGTGTCGGGTGACATGGATCTGGTCGGAGTGCACCCTGGTGATCCCTACCCGCTGCTGGTGGCGATGGCCGAGGGCCTGCACTGGCGTCGCCCGGACCCGCTCACCCTGGCCCGGGTGGCGCGCGCGCTGGGGGTGACCCGGCTGGTGCCGCCGCCCCCGCCGCCGCAGGAGGCGCTGCCCGACTGGCGCCGCGTGGTCAACGGGCTGCTGCACTCCCGCGAGCGTGACGCCGCGGCGATTCGCCACCACTACGACGTCTCGAACCGGTTCTACGAGCTGGTGCTGGGCGAGTCGATGACCTACACCTGTGCCTGCTACCCCACGGCCGAGGCGACCCTGGAGCAGGCGCAGGAGGCCAAGTACGACCTGGTCGCCCGCAAGCTCGACCTGCGCCCGGGCATGCGGCTGCTCGACGTGGGCTGCGGGTGGGGCGGCATGGTGCGTCACGCAGCGTCCCGCCACGGGGTCTCGGTACTCGGGGTAACCCTGTCCCGTGAGCAGGCCGAGTGGGCGCAGGCGGCGATCGCCGGGGACGGCCTCGGGCACCTGGCCGAGGTACGGCACTGCGACTACCGCGATGTGACCGAGTCTGAGTTCGACGCCGTCTCCTCGATCGGGCTGACCGAGCACATCGGGGTGGCCAACTACCCGGCCTACTTCGCCTTCCTGCGGGGGCGGCTGCGCCCCGGCGGACGGCTGCTGAACCACTGCATCACCCGGCCCGACAACATCCACGTGCCGCGGGTGAAGCGTGGCTTCATCGACCGGTACATCTTCCCGGACGGCGAGCTGACCGGCTCCGGGAAGATCATCACCGAGATGCAGAACCGTGGGCTCGAGGTGCGCCACGAGGAGAACCTGCGTGAGCACTACGCGATGACCTGCGCGGCATGGTGCGCCAACCTGGTGGCGAACTGGGACGAGTGCGTGGGCGAGGTCGGGCTGGCGACGGCCAAGGTCTGGGGTATGTACATGGCCGGCTCGCGGCTCGGCTTCGAACGGAATCAGGTGGAGCTGCACCAGGTGCTCGCCGTCCGCCTGCGCCAGAACGGCCTCGCCGACATGCCCCTGCGCCCCACCTGGGCCTCCTGAGAACCTGCTCATGCTCCGCGGGGGTACACGTTTCGGGCTCCGGCGAGCCCGATTCGTGTACCCCGGGGGAGCATGAGCAGGGTTTGATGGGGCGATGACGGGACCGGTGGCGTTGGTGGGGTCCGGCGAGTACCTGCCGGTGATGGACGTCGTCGAGCGCGCTCTGCTCGACGCTGCCCTGGCGGCGGGGCGGCCGGCCCGGTTCGTGCAACTGGCCACGGCCGCCGCCCCCGAGGGCCCTTCCTCGCTGGCCCGCTGGCACACCCTCGGGGCACTGGCCGCCGAGCGGATCGGCGTGCAGCAGGTGGTGGTCCACGTCGTCGACCGGGCCGACGCCGACGACCCGGGCCTGGCCGCACTGGTGGACGGCGCGGCGCTGGTGTATCTCTCCGGGGGCAACCCCGCCTACCTGACCGAGACCCTGCGCGGGACGGCGGTCTGGCGTGCGATCGAGGTCGCCTGGCGCGAGGGCGCGGGCCTGGCCGGCTGCAGCGCCGGGGCGATGGCGCTCGGCGGGCGGGTGCCGCACATCCGGAATACGTCAGCGCCGCCGATCGCAGGGCTGGGCGTGGTGCCGGGCATCGAGGTGCTGCCCCACTTCGACGTGCTCGACGCCCGCTTCCCGGGCCTGGTGTCGGGCCGCCTGGCCGATGTCGCGAGCGCGGGCGGCGCCGTCCGCCTGGTCGGCATCGACGAGGAGACCGCCCTGGTCACCGGCCTGGACAAGATCCCGGCCGGCACCTGGCAGGTGATCGGCCGCCGCTCGGTCTGGCTGCTACGCCCCGACGGCAGCCGCGACGGCCACCCACCTGGCGCCACCGTCGACCTAGCTCCCTGACAAAACCGCGCTCATGCTCCGCGGGGGTACATGTTTTGACGCGTGTAAACGCTTCCATATGGGCACCTGCGGAGCATGAGCACGGTTTGGCGCCGGGGTCAGGGGGTGGCGAGGGCGGCGGTGAAGCAGGGGGCGAGGGGGAGCAGGGGGATGAGGCATGCCTGGAGGGCGTGGTAGGTGTCCGGGCGACCGGTCCAGGTCACGGTGGACGGCGCTCCGTCCGGGTGCACCTCGTGCTGCCAGCCTGGCACCGCCGGGTCGAGGAACACCGCTTGGGCGTAGTCCCACATCCGCCGGTACCAGTCGGCAAACCGGGCCTCGCTGCTGACCCGGTGCAGCAGCGCCGCCGTAGCCATCCCCTCGCAGAGCACCCAGTGGAAGTGCTGCTCGACCACCGGGGTGCCGTCCCAGTCGGTGGTGTAGCACAGGCCGCCATGGGCCTCGTCCCAGGCATCGGCCATCGCGCGATCGAACAGCGCCACTGCCGCGGGCCGCAGCCACTCCGGCGCCGCCGCGCCGTCCGCCGTCAGACCGGCCTCGAGGTGCAGCAGCAGCCGCGCCCACTCCAGGCCGTGCCCGGGGGTGGCGCCGTACGGGCGGAACGGGTGCGCCGGGGCGTCCCGGTTGTACTCGGGCAGCTCGGTCCAGGAGGCGTCGAAGTGCTCCGGCACCCTCCAGTCGTGCCCACGCGCACCCTGGTCGATGATCCGAGTGGCGATCCGCAGCGCCCGGCCCCGCCAGAGCGGGTCCCCGGTCGCGTCGGAGGCCGCCAGGTAGGCCTCGGTCGTGTGCATGTTGGCGTTCGCCCCGCGGTACGGATCGCACGTGGTCCAGGTGGCGTCCCACTCCTCGACCACCGCACCGGCCGCCTCGTCCCAGAAGTACCTCTCCTGGACGACGAGCGCCTCGGCGAGCAGCTCGCGCCCGCCCGGGCGCCCGGCCAGGGTCGCGCTTGCGCCCGCCAGCACCACGAACGCGTGGCCGTAGGCGCCACGCAGTTCGGGCCCGGCGGACGCCGGGGCGTCCGGATCGGCGTGCCAACCGCCGCGTTCGGCGTCGTGATACTCACCACGGAGCGCCGCCACGCCGTGGTCGATCAGGGCCGCATCCCCGGGCCGGCCGAGCAGATGGCCCATCGCGAAGCAGTGCACCATGCGGGTGGTGATCCACAACGGGCGGCCGCGGGTCGGGTCGAGGCGACCAGCGGCGTCCAGCCAACCGAACCCGCCGGCCTCGGCACGCGACGCTGTGGCCCCGCTGAGCAGGCGATCCGCCTCCCCGAGCAGCCAGGCGGCCGACGGCCCACCGAGCGCATCCAAGGGCTGCGCCGGGAGGTGAGCGGGGAGGTGAGCTGCGGAGGGCACAGCGGGCTCCTTTCCAAGAGCTCGAACGTTGGCCTGTTCAGGCAATCACGACGGGTGCACGCAGATCCGTGAAGATGGCGAAATCACCGACACGGACTCTATGTGTGACAACGCGAAGCGCGGTAGCGTCAGCGCGGGGTGACGGGAGGTTGTCCGTGAGTAACGAGCTGCCCGCTCGGGAGTCTGACTCCCAGGCCGCGTCGTCGACTCCGGAACCCACCGAGTGGCAGTACCCCCTCGACCTCACCTGTGCGGTCACCGTGGAGCGCGCTCCAGGAGGTTCCGGCTCCGGATTCATCGCCCGCCCCGAGCACATCTTCGCCGCCGCCACCCCGGCCTGGGGACTCTCCCAGAACGACCTGGCGGCAGCCCGGACCCTGGTGCACGCCCGCGCCGCCGCCCGGCAGCGACCCGACAACCAGACCACCGGCCCGGAGGACGAGCCCGATCCGGACCATCCCGTTCCGCCCGACCCGGTACCCGCCGTCGAGGGCCACCCGGTGCACGAGGACGAGGACGAGGAGGACGACGAGGGGATCGCCGAGGCCTTCGTCGATCTCCTGCGGCACGAGGTGATCCCGCCGGTGCCGGGCTTCCGCGTCGTCCGCCTGGTCCCGCCGCCCGAGGCACGCGGCGAGCGACCGATCACCGACGGCGACGCCAATTCGGTCGTGGTCGGCGAGCGCGTCGTGGTGACCTGGGTCCGTGACGTGATCGACGCCGATCACGAGGCGCCGCGCACCCTGACCCACCTCGACGCCGTCGAGCACCTCGAGGTGCCCGAGACCCACGGCATGCTGCTCTGGACGGCGCCCAGCGGGCGTGAGATCCCGATCGCCTGGGCGACCAAGTACCTTCCCCGCGCCCGGGACGGCTGGGACTGGTGCGTCGACCTGACCCAACGGGCCCTCGGCGTGGTGCCCCCGGGGCCTCCGGCCCGGCCCGATCCGTGGGTGGCCGACTTCCCGGCCCGGCTGGGCAGGACAGCGGCCAAGCTGCACCTTGCCCTGGCCACCGCCTCCTCGGTGATCCCCGAGCCCACCGCGCCCGCGCCGCCCGATCTGATCCGGGCCTGGCACAGCGCGGCGCGGGAGCGGGTCGAGGCCGCCGCGGACATCGCCCGTGCCGGCGAGCTGGAGGGTGTCGCCGACGTCTTCCTGCCCCGGCTCGAGGCGCTCTCGGCCATCGTGGACAGCCTCGAGACCGTGGCCGCCGAGGTCGAGGCGGGCGGACCGGCGGTGCAGGTGCAGCGGGTGCACGGCGATCTGCACGTGGGCCAGATCCTGCGCTGGCCCGGTGGGCTGGTCGTGGTCGACTTCCACCCCAATCCCGTGGTCGAGGTCCGGGGGCTGAGCGTCGGCCAGCCCCTGCAGCCCGCGGCGCGCGACATCGCCCGGCTGCTGCGCAGCCTGGACCACGTGGCGCGGGTGGTGGACAAGGGCACCGGTTTCACCCTCACTGACGCCGTGGACGCCTGGAGCCGGGCCGCGCGCCGGCAGCTGATCGACGCCTACCGGTCCGAGCTGGAATCGGCCGAGCGGCTGGACCTGCTCGACGAGCGCCTGATCGCCCCCTTCGAGGCCGAGCAGCTCTGCCGCGAGATCGTCTACGCGGGCGAGTACGTGCCGTCCTGGGTGTACGCGCCTCTCGGCGGGCTGTGGCAGAGCTTCGATGCCAGCCCCCTGGCGGACGCCGAGGCGGGGCCGGCCCGAGGACGCCGCGGACGGCGCGCCAAGGCAGCCGACACCCTCTGACCGGCCGGGCCGGCCCCAGGGCGAGTATTTTGCGGTCCATGGCTTTCCATCGGGGTGTCAAACGGATGGTCTGGGGCGGCATCCTGTTCGCCGTCGTCTCACCGCTGATCTTCGTGCTGGCTCTGGTCTTCGGCCTGCTCTCCACCCTCGGCCCGATCGGAGACCTCGACCGCCTGCCCCCGGGCGGCAAGGCCCCGCTGGACGGCGGCCAGCAGGTGGTGCTCTTCATCGACGGCGCCCAGTCGAGCGCACCGACCTCCTGCGCAGTCACCGGGCCGAACGGGGCGGCGATCACCCTCACCCCGTCCACGGGCACGACGGTGAGCATCAACGGGGCCGAATGGCGCGAGGCCTACCAGTTCACGGCTTCAGCGACCGGCGACCACACCGTCACCTGCACCGGTGTGGACTCCCTGCTGGTGGACCGCGGCATGGCCGACCGGGTGGCCCGGGGCCTCGGACTGTCTGTGGCCGCGGCGTTCGTGCTGCCCTTCCTCACCGGTGTGGTCGGTGCCTGGCTCTTCATCTGGGGCCTGATCCGCTACCGCGCCGCCAAGCGACCGGCGTCGACGGCGTACCCGCAGCCGAGCCATCCGCCGACCGACGGACCGCCCACCGACCTCCCGGAGCCGCCCGAGCCCGGCGCCCAGCAGCCCGGCGCACCGCCGCCTCCCGCCCCGCCGACGTCGAGCTACGAACCGCCGCGCAGCTGATCGGCAGCCGGTCCGCCGCGGATCAGCTCCAGCATGCCGACCGAGGGTTGACGACCTACCCTGGACCCAGGTGTGCCGGGAAGCGCTGGTCGGCGACTGCTGTCGTCGACCCTCAGGAGCCTTCGTGGTGCACCATCGCCTTCTTCAGCCTGTCGTCACCGTCCTGTCAGCCGCCACTGTCCCGGAGGTCCGGCGGTGAGCGTCACCGGGTGGGCCGCGGTGGTCGTTTTCACGATCACCTACGCGCTGATCGCCTCCGATCGGGTGTCCCGGGTCGCGGCAGCGGTTGGGGGCGCGGTGGCCATGGTGCTGATCGGGGCCACCGATCCTGAGCGCGCGTTCTACTCCGAGCCCACCGGGATCGATTGGAGCGTGCTGGCGCTCCTGCTGGGCATGATGCTGATCGTCGCCGTGATCCAACGCACCGGTGCCTTCGAGTACCTCGCCGTCTGGGCCGCTCGGCGCGCCCAGGGGCGACCGTTCCGGCTGCTGACCATCCTGGTGCTGATCACCGCCGTCGCCTCGGCCCTGCTCGACAACGTCACCACTGTGCTGCTGGTCGCCCCGGTCACGATTGCGATCTGCCGGCGCCTGGGCCTTCCTCCCGTGCCGTTCCTGGTGGCTGAGGCCATGAGCTCCAACATCGGCGGAACCGCGACCCTGGTGGGCGACCCGCCGAACATCATCATCGCCGCGCGGGCCGGGCTCTCCTACACCGATTTCCTGATCCACCTCGCACCGTTCGTCGTCGTCCTGATGGCCGTCTTCCTGGCCACGTGCCGGGTTCTCTTCCGGCAAGACCTGCGGGCGACCGGCCCCGCGGCCGATCCGCACGGGAACCCGGAGACGGCCGAGCTGCGACCCCGCGACGCGATCCGTGACCCGCGGTTGCTGGCGATCAGCCTGTTCGTGCTTGGCGTCGTCACCGTCACGTTCGTGCTGCACACCGTGCTGCACGTCGAGCCCGCCGTCCCCGCCCTGATCGGCGGTCTGGCTCTGCTCGCCGCTTCCCGGCTACCCACCCACGAGGTGATCGCAGATGTGGAGTGGCCGACCCTGGTCTTCTTCGCCGGGCTGTTCGTGATGGTCGGCGCGCTGGTGAACACCGCGGTGATCAGCACCGTGTCCGGTGCGCTGACCGAGGCCGTCGCGGACGACCAGCTGCTCGCAGCGCAGGGCCTGATCTGGGGGTCGGCCCTGCTCTCCGCCCTGGTCGACAACATCCCCTACGTCACCACCATGAGCCCGATCGTCGCCGACCTGGTCGCCGCCGGGGAGCCCGTCGCGGACGGCGCCTCAGCCGATGTGCTCTGGTGGGCCCTGGCCCTCGGAGCCGACCTGGGCGGGAACGCCACCCTCATCGGCGCTGCCGCCAACGTCGTCGTCGCGGGAATCGCCGCCCAAGCCGGTCATCCGATCAGCTTCTGGCGCTTCGCCCGCTACGGCATCCCCGTCACCGTGGTCACGATCACCCTGTCCAGTCTCTACGTGTGGCTGCGCTACTTCGCGCTGGCCTGAACGACCCGCTCCGAGACCGGGGCTCATCGACCCCAGGGCAGGGTTCGGTAGACGTCGGCTGTCTGGGGCTGTTGTGTTTCGGGCCAGAAGCGGAACTGCTCCCACAGATTGAAGTGGATCTCGTAGAGCACCTGCCCAGGCTTCGGGTCGGAGGGGTCACCCGCGTGCGCCCGGACCCAGCTGTTGAACTCCCTGATGTACAGAGGTGACTCGCCCCCACCGAAGGTGGCCTGCGGGTCCCCGCTGTTGCTCCACTCCGGGACGGCGAAGGGCACGCCGTTCGCCTCGGCGAACTGCCGGTGCTTCTCGATGCCGAGCGGTGCCCCGTTGTCGTAGGAGGCGTTGATCTTCTTGGTGAAGCTCGCCGGGTCGTTGACATGGGGGGCCTGGTTGTAGGAGTCGACGGCGTACAGGTCGGCGACCGGCCGCCCCTGGGCGTCTTTGCCCGGCCACAGTCGACGGACGTCGAGGCCCATGAGCTCGGGACTGGTTCCATCGTTCGGGCATAGGACGATCTTCGCGCTGGGGATGATCTCGTACCGCAGGTCCGAGTAGAGGGTGATCGCCTTGACGAAGTCGGCCTCTTCGCCCGCATGTACCCGCCACTTCTGGGGCAGGTTCATCTCGTGGGCGAAACGGATGTACACCAGTGCGGGGTCCCGCGCGCCCCAGCACTCCGCGAGCCGCTGCAGGTGGGCCCGCCACCGCTCGACATAGGCGCCGCCGGCGGCTGCGCTCCAGCTTTCACCGGCATCCACGTCGATGGCCCCGATCGCGATGTCCAGGCGCTGGTCCCAGTTGGCCCAGGGACCGCCGGGGCAGATCGTGCGCATCTCGATCTGTTCCTTGTTGCCGTTGTCCCAGGTACCGCCGATCGCCACCGGGGAGCCCCTCCACTCACCGAACCTGCCGTCGGCCGCCTCGTCGCTGGCGGCGCCCGACCACCAGCGCCCCGCGGGAGAGGATCCGGCGGCCGTGGACGACGAGGGCTCAGGCGCATTGGTGATCAGCCGGTTGGCGACCAGGCCCCCGACCAGGGCGACGACCACCAGCGCCAGCACGGCCAGCCCGAGGAGCCGGAGCCCTGGACGGCGCCCAGAGACGGTTCGTCGGTTGTTGAGCGCCCGAACGCCCATCGGGTGACACCTCGTCAGCTCGCAGCGGATCAGTCAGTCGGCGCCCGCCCGCCACACAAGCCTGGCGGCCACCTAACTCTCACGTTACGTGAGAGTAGGACAGGAGGTGAACTCATCGCCGAACCCGCCGCCGCGGGCGTGGCCGCCCTCGATGCACGACCTACGCGCGCTCCACTGGGCCGCGGGACTCCGGGTCGCCCGCTCGGGGAACACCTTTCTGCACAACCAGGTTCACGAGCCGCTCATGGAACTCGCGCGCGTACTCGAGCTGGGTCTGAAGATCGGTGATCCTGGAGTGGACCGCCTCGGTGTACTCCTGGAGCCTGGCCCGGACGTCGCCGACCGAGTCGGCGGCGTCCAGGGCGTCGACGAGCTGCAGCAGCTCCGCCATCTCCTCCAGGGAGTACCCGAGCGGCTTCATGCGCTTGATCAACAGCAGTCGTTCGACATCCGAAGGGCTGTACAGCCGAAAACCCCCCACGGTACGGCCGGACGGCGTGACCAATCCGATCTCGTCGTAGTACCGAATGGTCCGCAGGCTGAGGCCCACACGCTCTGCCACACGCCCGATGGGTGCGAGGTCGGCGTTCACGGTGCCCCTTCGTAGCGCGACCGAGCCCCGCGCAGGGGTGCCTCCGGTCCGCCTGGCTCAATCCCCCACGGACCACGATCTCCGCGGCGAATTTGACGTTAGCAGACCCCGCGCGACCAGCGCCGGGTCCTCTGCTGCCGCCGGAGGATCTTACACCCGTATTTCTGTGTTTGTTCCCGATTATGTCCACGAAGGTCTTGTCAGACCCAGGAAGTCCGAGCAATACTGGGGAAAGCAGACACCCGATTGGTTGGACAACGATGTCATGTATGCCACCGAACGACACCAGGCCATCGTCGATCGAGCCCGCGCAACGGGCCGGGTCGAGGTCCTCGCCCTCGCCGTCGAGCTGGATGTCACGCCCGAGACCATCCGCCGCGACCTGACCACGTTGGAGCGGCTGCGTCTGGTCCGCCGGACCCACGGCGGTGCGATCCCGATCGAGCGACTGAGCTTCGAGCCGGCCCTGGCCGACCGGGAGTCCCAGCACGTCGAGGAGAAGCAGCGGATCGCTCGCGCGGCGCTGGCGGAGGTGCCCGAGGAGGGCGCGATCCTGCTCGACGCCGGCTCCACCACCGCTCAGCTGGCCCGGATGATCCCCGACGACCGCGAGCTGACCGTGGTCACCAACGGCCTGGCCGTGGCCATGCTGCTGGCCGACAAGCGCAACATCACGCTGCACCAGATCGGCGGCCGTATCCGGGGCCGAACGCTGGCAGCTGTGGACGATTGGGCGGTCCACGCGCTGGGCAATGTCTTTGTTGACATCGCTTTCCTGGGCACCAACGGCCTTTCCGTGCAGCACGGGCTGACCACCCCCGACCGGGACGAGGCCGCCGTCAAACGGGCCATGATCACGGCCTCGCGGCGGCGGATCGTCCTCGCCGACCACACCAAGTTCCACACCGACCACTTCGCCCGCTTCGGCGACCTGTCCGACGTGGACGTCGTGATCACCGACACCCTGCTCGACCCCGAACTCGCAGTCGAGATCGGCAACGCCGGACCTCAGGTGGTGCAAGCATGATCGTCACCCTGACCCCCAACCCCAGCCTGGACCGCACCCTGCAGCTGGACCGGCTGGTGCGCGGCGGGGTCCACCGAGCCCTCGGCGGTCGGATCGACCCGGGGGGCAAGGGCGTCAACGTCTCCCGCGCGCTGAGCGCCCACGGGATCACCACCACCGCCGTGTTGCCGCTCGGCGGCCCGGACGGCGCCCGGCTGGCCGAGCTGCTGGACAGCCTCGGCGTGATCGTGTGCGCCGTGCCGGTGGCGGGCAGCGTCCGCAGCAACATCACCGTCGCCGAGCCCGACGGCACCACCACCAAGCTCAACGAGCCCGGGCCGACGCTCACCGAGGACGAGCGAGTGGCCCTGATCGACGCCGTGGTGGCCCTGGCCGGCCCCGGCACCTGGGTGGTCGGCTCCGGCAGCCTGCCCGGGGGTCTCCCCGACTCCTTCTACGCCGACCTGATCGTGCCGCTGCACGCCGCCGGCGCACGCGTGGCGATCGACTCCAGCGGGGCGGCGATGCAGGCCGTCCTGGTCGGCAGCGGCGCAGCCCTTCCCGATCTGATCAAGCCGAACCACGAGGAACTGGCCGAGGCCGTCGGCCGCCCGCTTCCCACCCTGGGCGCCGTGGTCGAGGCCGCCCGCGAGCTGGCGGGCCGCGGGGTCGGCACCGTACTGGCCAGCCTGGGTGCCGCCGGCGCCGTCCTGGTCGACGCCGAGACCGCGCTCCACGGCGAGGCCCGGATCGCCGCACCGGTGAGCACGGTGGGCGCCGGAGACGCCCTTCTCGCCGGGTACCTCTCCCAGGCGGCCGCCGGAGCCTCGGCCCGCGACTGCCTGACCGCTGCGCTCGCCTGGGGCGCGGCCGCAACCAGCCTGCCGGGAAGCCGGATGCCGGCCCCGGACGACGTCGCCGCGATCGCGGTGACGCTTCACGACCATGTCGACGAGGGTCGACACCTGGAGGGTGACCCCGCATGAGCGCACTGATCACCGAAGACCTCGTCGTCCTGGACGCCGTGGTAGCCGACCGCACAGAGATCAACGGGATCCTCGCCGACCGGCTTGTGGCGGCCGGCCGGGTCACCGACCGCGAGGGCTTCCTGGCCGACATCCGCGCCCGGGAGGAGCAGATGCCGACCGGGCTGCCCGGCGGGATCGGCATCCCACACTGCCGCTCCCCCCACGTGACCGAACCGACCCTCGGGTTCGCCCGGGTTCCCGGTGGCGTCGACTTCGGTGCCGAGGACGGCCCCGCGAACGTGATCTTCATGATCGCCGCGCCGGACGGCGGCGGCTCCGAGCACCTGACCATCCTGGCCAAGCTCGCCCGAAGGCTGATCCACCAGTCGTTCCGTGACTCGCTGCTGTCTGCCGCCACCCCGGCCGACGTCGTCGAGCTGATCTCGAAGGAGGTAGGGCTGTGAAACTCGTCGCCGTGACGTCGTGTCCTACGGGCATCGCGCACACCTACATGGCCGCTGAAGCACTCGAGCAGGCGGGAATGGCCGCCGGGCACGAGATCAGCGTGGAGACCCAGGGTGCCGCCGGGGCCGACCCGCTGCCGCCGGAGGTGATCGCCGCCGCCGACGCAGTAATCTTCGGTGTCGACGTCGAGGTCCGCGACCGGTACCGGTTCGAGGGCAAGCCGATCGTGCAGGTGAGCGTCAAGAAGGCCATCTCCGACGCGCCGGCAATCATCGAGCAGGCCGTGCAGGCCGCCAAGAACGCTCCCGTGGTCGCCGCCGGTTCCCCGATCGGGGCCCCCGCCGGACCGGCACTGGCCACCAAGGTGGCCAGTGACGCCTCGACCGCCACCCGGGTGCGCCAGTGGCTGATGACCGGTGTCAGTTACATGATCCCGTTCGTCGCCGCGGGCGGCATCCTGATCGCTCTGTCGTTCATGCTGGCCCAGGCCGCGGTCGGCGAGCAGGGTGCGATCGACGTCACCAAGGTGAAGCTGACTGACATCGCACAGAACTTCGACCCCACGTCCGGGCTGCACTGGGCGGCGCTGCTGTTCCAGATCGGCGTCGCGGCGTTCGCCTTCCTGGTGCCGGCCCTGGCCGGATTCATCGGCTTCGCCATCGCCGACCGCCCGGGCATCGTGCCCGGCTTCGTCGGCGGGGCGCTCTCGGTCGCCATCGGCGCCGGCTTCCTCGGCGGCATCGCCGCCGGCATGATCGGCGGTCTGATCGCCCTGTGGATCGCCCGGCGCAAGGTGGCCAAGGCCGTGCGCGGCGTGATGCCGGTCGTGGTCATCCCGCTGGTCGCCACCCTGCTCACCGGCGCGATCATGCTGCTGGTGCTCGGCCGCCCGCTGAAGGCCCTCTCCGACGCTCTGACCGACTGGCTGAACGGCATGTCCGGGGCCAACCTGGTGCTGCTCGGCGTGATCCTCGGCCTGATGATGGCGTTCGACATGGGTGGCCCGATCAACAAGGTCGCCTACACCTTCGCCACCACCGGCCTGGCCGCCGCGGGTGCCGCCACCGACGCCACCCAGCTCAAGGTGATGGCGGCCGTGATGGCCGCCGGCATGACCCCGCCTCTGGGCATGGCCCTGGCCTCCCGGTTGCGCCCGGCCCTGTTCACCGAGCCCGAGCGGGAGAACGGCAACGCCGCCTGGTTGCTCGGCGCCTCGTTCATCACCGAGGGCGCGATCCCGTTCGCGGCCGGTGACCCGCTGCGGGTGATCCCGTCCCTGATGGCCGGTTCGGCCGTCACCGGCGGCATGGTGATGGCGCTCGGCAGCACCCTGCGCGCCCCGCACGGTGGCCTCTGGGTGACCCCGCTGATCGGTGGAATCCTGCCGTACCTGCTCGCCGTGGTGGTCGGCACCGTGATCACCGCAATCTCGGTGATCGCGCTCAAGCAGTTGAGCGCCTCCAAGGCTGAGACCGCCACGGTGGCCGTCGCCGCCTGATCCACCCCGCCGATCCCGCTCTGCGCGCTGCGCAGCTCGCCAGGAGGTTCCGCCATGCCCACACGTCACGTCGTCGTCGCTTCGAGTGTCGGCCTGCACGCCCGTCCCGCCGCCCTGTTCACCCAGGCCGCCGCCAAGCTGCCGATGCCGGTCACGATCGCCAAGGGCGACGGCGAACCGGTGGACGCCAAGAGCATCCTGATGGTGCTCACCCTCGCCGTCGCGCACGGCGAGGAGGTGGCCATCAGCGCAGACGGCGACGGCGCCGACGAGGCCCTCGACGGGTTGGCCGCTCTGCTGGAGCAGGACCTCGATGCCCCCGACGCGCCGGCCGGAGCCTGAGGTGACCGGCCGGCTGGAAGGCCTGGGGGTCAGCCCCGGCTCGGCGTCCGGGCCGATCGCCCGCCTCGGGCTTCCGCCTCGGCCCCCGGCTGACGAGCGCCCGGGTGCCGACGCCGACGCCGAACTGACCCGGGTGACCTCAGCCCTGGAGCAGGTGGCGATGGCGCTCGAGGAGCGTGCCACGGTGGCCCCGGGAGAGGCGGCGGCCGTGCTCGGCGCGACCGCTCTGATGGCCCGCGACCCCGGTCTGATCAGCGCGGTCAAGGCCCAGCTGGCCCAGGGCCGCCCCACCGCCCACAGCCTGGACGCCGCGATCGAGGGCTTCTGCGACGTGCTCGCCGCAGCCGGTGGCTACCTGGCCGAGCGGGTGGCCGACCTGCGCGACGTCCGCAACCGGGCGCTGGCGCTGCTGCTCGACCAGCCGATGCCCGGAATCCCGCACCCCGGTCACCCGTTCGTGCTGGTCGGCCAGGATCTCTCCCCGGCCGACACCGCGACCCTGGACCCCACTGAGGTGCTCGCCATCGTCACCGAACTGGGCGGCCCGACCAGCCACACCGCGATCCTGGCCAAGGGTCTGGGGGTGCCGGCCGTCGTGCAGTGCGCCGGTGCGCTGGACCTGGCCGACGGCACTCTGGTCGTGGTGGACGGCTCCTCCGGGCTGATCGTGGTCGATCCCGACCCGACGACCGTGGCCGCCGCGAGCGCCCGGGCCGAGGCCCGGCGCCTGCTCACCTCGGCCGGATTCGGCCCGGGCGCCACGGCCGACGGCACGGCCGTGCAACTGCTGGTCAACATCGCCACGGTCGAGGATGCCCAGCGCGCCAGCACCGTCGACAGCGAGGGCGTCGGCCTGTTCCGCACCGAAGGGCTCTACCTCGGTCGGCAGAGTGCCCCGATGGTCTCCGAGCAGGAGGCCACGTACCGCGAGGTGTTCACTGCTTTCGGCACCCGCAAGATCGTCGTCCGCACGCTGGACGCCGGTGCCGACAAACCGCTGGCGTTCGTGCAGCACGGCACCGAGGAGAACCCGGCCCTCGGCGTCCGCGGACTGCGGGTCTCCAGGCACCATCCCGACCTGCTGGAGACTCAGCTGGAGGCGCTCGGTCGCGCTGCCGCCGACGCGACGGCGACGGTGTGGGTGATGGCGCCGATGGTCTCCACCCCGGCCGAGGCCAGGGCGTTCGCGGCGGCGGCCAGGAAACACGGTCTGCCGGTGGCCGGGGCCATGATCGAGGTGCCGGCGGCCGCGCTGCGGGCCAAGGAGCTGCTGCGAGAGGTCGACTTCGTCAGCATCGGCACCAACGACCTGGCGCAGTACACCTTCGCCGCAGACCGGATGCAGGGCGAGCTGGCCGATCTGCTCGACCCCTGGCAGCCGGCCCTGCTCGACCTGATCGCTTTGGTCGGCGCCGCCGGCGCGATCAGCGCGACCCCGGTCGGGGTGTGCGGCGAGGCCGGCGGTGATCCGCTGCTGGCTTGCGTGCTGGTCGGTCTCGGCGTGCGCAGCCTGTCGATGGCGCCGGGGCTGGTCCCGGCAGTCCGGCTCGTGCTCGCGGCGCACAGCCTGGCCCGGTGCAGCGAGATGGCGGACGCCGCCCGCGCCGCAGCTGACGCCGTCACCGCACGTGCCGCCGTCCGCGCCCTGGCCGAGGAGAAGATCACCGCCCTGCTCTGAGCGTTCGACTACACCCCTCGTGATCGTCAACAGATCGCCGGGTCGGGCCGATCATGGGGGTTACTTCTTGCCCGGGCGGCCGGGCCGGGTCTGGCGGTGCGGGCGGCTGGGCGGGCGTGAGCCGGACGGCGACGGCTCGTCCACCCGGGTCAGGCCGATCAGCTTGCCCGAGATCCGGGTCGCCGCCAGCGCCTCCGCGGCGCCCTCGGGCAATGAGGCCGGAAGCTCCACGATGGAGTGATCGGCGCGGATGTCGATGTGCCCGAAGTCGGCCCGGCCCAGTCCGCCCTCGTTGGCGATCGCCCCCACGATCGCCCCGGGCTGCACCTTCTGCCGCCGTCCGACCTCGATCCGGTAGGTGGCCAGGGCGATCTCGCCCCGCGGCCGCTTCGCTCCGGCCACCCGGGTCGGCGCCCCGCGCCCTGCGGGCGCCTCCTTGCGCTTGGAGCGCGGCGCCGATGCCGTCGAGCGGGGCTGGTCCGGCGGAAGCAGGAACCGGGAGCCGTCGCGGGACATCACCGCGAGCGCGGCGGCGACGTCCAGCAGGTCTGCGTCGTGGTCCGCGAGGTAGGTCGAGATCAGACGCTTGAACGTCGACAGCTCCGCGTGCGCCGGGCTGGGCCCGGGCGCCGCGGCGGTCAGGTGCGCGGTGAGGGAGTCAGCGAACTTCGCCACTCGGGTGGTGTTCACGTCCTCCGCGGACGGCAGGGGCATCTCGGTGATCGGCTGCCGGGTCGCCCGTTCGATCGAGGCGAGCAGGTGCTTCTCCCGGGGCGTCACGAACAGCAGCGCATCACCAGAACGACCGGCCCGGCCGGTGCGGCCGATCCGGTGCACGTAGGACTCGCTGTCCTGCGGGATGTCGTAGTTGACCACGTGCGTGATCCGGTCGACGTCCAGGCCGCGGGCGGCGACGTCGGTCGCGACCAGGATGTCCAGCGCGCCGCTCTTCAGCTCGCCGATGGTCCGCTCGCGCTGGGCCTGGGCCAGGTCCCCGTTGATCGCGGCGGCGGACAGGCCCCGCGCGCGCAGGCGGCCGGCCAGGTCCTCGGTGGCCGACTTGGTGCGGACGAAGACGATCATCGCCTCGAACGGCTCGATCTCGATCACCCGGGTCAGGGCGTCCAGCTTCTCGTGATGATTCACCAGCAGGTAGCGCTGCCGGGTGTTCGCGGCGGTGATGGTCTTGCCGCGGACCGTGATCTCCTGGGCGTCGGTGAGGTACTTGCCAGCCATCCGCCGGATCTGCGGCGGCATCGTGGCCGAGAACAGGGCCACCTGCTTGGTCTCGGGCGTGGTCGCCAGGATGGTCTCGACGTCCTCCTGGAAGCCCATCTGCAGCATCTCGTCGGCCTCGTCGAGCACCAGGAAGCGCAGCTCACGCAGGTCCAGGGTCTTGCGGTTCAGGTGGTCGATGATCCGCCCAGGCGTGCCGACGACGATGTGCGCACCACGGCGCAGGGCCGCGAGCTGGGCACCGTAGCTCTGGCCGCCGTAGATCGGCACCACGTGCACGCCGGGCAGGTGGTGGGCGTAGCGGGCGAACGCCTCGCACACCTGCAGGGCCAGCTCACGCGTCGGCGCCAGCACGAGCGCCTGCGGCGTCCGCTGGGCCGGGTCGAGGCGGGAGAGGATCGGCGCGGCGAAGGCGGCGGTCTTGCCGGTGCCGGTCTGGGCCAGGCCGACCACGTGCCGGCCGGACAGCAGCGCCGGGATGGTCGCGGCCTGGATGCGTGAGGGGCTCTCGTAGCCGACGTCGACCAGGGCGCGCAGCACGCGCTCGTCGAGGCCGAGCTCGGCGAAGGTGGTCGGGTCGTCGTCCGGTGCAGTCGTCATGTCGTTCGGTGCAGTCGTCATCAGGGATCAATCTACGGCGAACAGCTCGCCTCCCGGGCCGGTACCGTGCCGCCGCCCCCGCTGAACGCGACAAGGCAAAACACTCTCAGTAGTTTGTCATACTCATATCGTGACGAGCCTCGGTGAGCTCCGCCCGAGCCGCATTCGTGGGTTCGACGGGCTCCGGGCACTCGCGGCCCTGACGGTGATCGGGATCCATACCGGCGCCTTCATGGGCCTGGGCCAGCGCGGTGGCCAACTGGTGCAGCCGGTGACCCTGTTCTTCGTGCTGTCCGGCTACCTGATCAGTCGCAACCTGCTGATCGAGCAGCACCTGCGCGGCAGCGTCCGGCTGCGCCGGTTCTGGTGGCACCGGGCGCTGCGTCTGATGCCGTGCTACTTCACCTCCCTGGCCGCCGTCGTGGTCCTGGCGTCGGCCGGAGCCATCGGCGCGATCACCCAGCGGCACGCTGTGCTGTCCGCGGCCTATCTGTCCAACGTGGTCGATCGGGCGCACTACACGCATCCGCTGGCGGCCACCTGGAGCCTGGCGGTGGAGGAGCACTTCTATCTGCTCTGGCCCCTGGTCCTGGTGTTCGTGCCGCGGCGGCGACTCGGCCGAGCACTGGCCGGCGCCCTCCTGCTCTGCCTGGCGACCAGGATCTACCTGACCGCGCACCCAGCCCTGGCGGCCGGTTACTTCTGGCCCCGCTGGACCGTCCCCGCCGCCGATGCGCTGGTCATCGGCTGCCTGCTCGCCCTGCTGGCGGCGCGCCGCAGCCCTCTCCTGGCGACTCGAGCACACGGATCGGCTCGGATGCGGCTCACTGCCGCTGTGGTGACGGGCTACCTGGCCCCGCTCTGGCTTCCCGGCGGGGCATGGGCCGGCTGGAGCGTGATCGGCTACTACCTCCAGGTGCTGGCCATGGCCGGGGGCCTGTGGCTGATCACGCAGAACCAGTCGGCTGCCGTGGTCCGCCTGCTCGAACTGGGCCCCCTGCGCTGGATCGGCCAGATCTCCTACGGCGTCTACGTGTGGCAGGGAGTGGTGCTGGGGACCGGGCCCTCCGACCAGACCTCCACCTGGCAGCAGCCTCCGCAGTCGGTGCTGCTGATCCTCGCCGTCGCGGCGGCCTCCTGGCTGCTGATCGAGCGCCCGATCGTCCGCTGGGGCCGGGGCCTCCGGCTCGGGCGCAGGCCGGGCAGGCACCTCACCACTGGCCGGGCAATCATCCTTCCGGAGCTGGTGGAGACCTACCCGGACGGTCACCGGACAGCGAACGGCTCGAGCACCCGGGACACCAGGGCGCCCACGGTCTCCAGCCGGTAGGCGCCCTCCTGCACCAGCACGGTGGGCCAGATCTTGGCTCCCGGATCGTGCGCCTGCGTGACCGGGTCGGTGAGGACGACGAGGCCGTCGAGACTGGGCCTGGACTCCGGCACACAGGTCAGCGTGGCACGCCTCGCCGACCTCCCGATGCGGCCGAGCACCCTGCTGGCTGCCCCGAATTCACCATAACCCCGCTCTGCGGCCCGGAATCAGCTCCCCGGAGGGGGATGTGGTGAATCCGGGGTGGCCCCGTCGGCGTGGCAGGCGGCGGCGTGGCAGTACTGACCCGCGGCTCGTGATCGGTCGAGACGCTGCTTCAGGGCCAGGATGAGCGGGTCACCGGCGCGCTGCACCTCGTCAATGACGGTGACCGAGCACCCGCCACACCCCGCCATCGGCGGCGTCCTTCGGACGGCCGGCGAGGCATCATGTGCGGATGCGATTCACAGCGGAGCTGGAGAGCCACGGCGGCACCAAGGCCGGGTTCGGCGTCCCGGAGGAGGTCGTCGAGGCGCTTGGCGGCGGACGGCGCCCGAAGGTGACCGTGCAGGTGGGCGGGTTCAGCTACCGCTCGAGCATCGCCTTCATGGGCGGTCGGTACCTGCTCGGCATGAGCACCGACAACCGCGCCGCGGCCGGGGTGTCTCCCGGCAACACCTACGACGTGGACGTCGAGCTGGACACGGCGCCCCGCGTCGTGGAGGTTCCCGACGACCTGGCCGAGGCCCTGGCCGCGGCCCCTGCGGCACGCGCGGCCTGGGAGGCGCTCTCGTACAGCCATCAGCGGGCCCACGTCGAGCCGATCCTCGCGACCAAGAAGCCGGAGACCCGCGCCGGGCGGATCGCCAAGACGATCACGGCCCTCGGCGGGTAGCCCGGTCATGCCGAACGCGTCGCCCGCAACGCCTTCGGCATGACCCAGCCGAGGCCATTCCACCCCTGGCCGGCCGGTGCCGCCTACCCGGGGTGCTGGGACAGCCGTCCGCGGCCGGTGGTCTTGGCCTGGTAGAGGCGGCGGTCTGCGTGAGCCACCAGCTCGTCCACGGCGGTGGCCGCCCCGACGGCCACCCCGATGCTCACCGAGACCGACAGCCCGGTGGCGACCTCGTGCCACGGGTACTCGGCGACCGCCGCGACCAGTTGCTCCCCCCGGGCGGCCACGTCGAGCCGGGCCCGGCTGAGCAGCAGCACCAGGAACTCGTCGCCGCCGTGCCGCACGGCCAGGTCCGAGGCCCGGGTGGTCTCGATCAGCATCGTGCCGAGCTGGCGCAGCACCTCGTCGCCGACGGGATGGCCGAAGGTGTCGTTCACTGCCTTGAAGTGGTCGACGTCGACCATCATCACGGCGAGCTCGTCCTCGGACTCGGCCTGCCGCAGCCGGGTCAGGTGCCGGGCGTAGGCGTGCCGGTTGGCCAGACCGGTGAGCTCGTCCACATAGGCACGCTGCGAGAGCCGCTGGTTCTCCAGCATCACCCGCTCGGCCTCCAGCTGCGCCCGCGCCGCCCCCAGCACGACCAGTCGCGCCGTCCAGCGCGCCATGGCGCTGTGCCGCGCATACCGCTGCCAGGCCCGGGCGGGGGGGTCGGCCAACGTGGCCAGGTTCTGCGCCAGAGCCTGTACCCCGGCGGTGAACTCGTCGTCAACGTGCAGCAGGGCGATCTCCGCCTGCGCCGCGGCGGTCGCCAGGTCACCGGCGTCCAGGGCCCGGATCGCCTGAGCCAGAACGGCACACGAGCGGTAGCCGACCCGCTGGGTGGGGTGCAGCCGCACCAGCAGCGAGGGATGGTCGTCGTGCCGCGGCTCGCCGGCGATGGCGGCCAGCAGCGCGTCGACCGCCTCGGCCTCGACCAGCCACTCCTCGGGAAGGCTCTCCCGGTCTAGCGCCGTCAGCCGCGGACGGCGCCGGGCGAGCTCGGCCGCCGCATCCCGGGCACCGATCTCGGTCAACGCGCAGGCGAGGGGAACGACGGCGTCGAGCCGGTTGGCGGTGACCACCCGGCGGCACAGGACGGCGATCTCGCTGTACGCCTCGGGCCAGTCGTCGTCGAGCACGTGCGACGCCCGGTCGTACATCTCCAGAGCGAGTTCCCACAACCCCCGCCGGTGGTAGGCGGTGCCGCAGGCGATGTAGGCCACGGGGGTGTCCACCGGGTCGCCGCCGCCCTCGTCCAGCAGGGCCACCGCACGCGCCAGGTCGCGCTCGCCGGAGGCGCCGCTGGGCAGGCCCTGGGCGAGGTCGGGCAGGACGGCCCGGGAGGCCAGCGCGGCGGCCATCAGGGCGGCGTCACCGGTGCGCTCGGCGGCGTCGAACATCGCTGCGGCCCAGTGCGACGCGTCTTTGCCGCTCTCGTCCTGCTCGGCGTAGCGCGCGTAGTGGACCAGGCACTCGACCTCCGGCCAGCGCCGCTCCACGGCGAGGGCGAGCAGTGCGTCCAGCTCGGGCCCGCAGCTGCGCACCTGCACCAGCTCGAGCAGCTGGTAGGAACGTACGCGAGCCAGCGCGCGCTCGTCCGCCGGAGTGAGTGCCACGAGGTTGATGTTTCCACTCAGCTCCGCCGGGTGCGCATCAACCGCGCCGAGCCACAGATCATCGCGGCGCTCGGGGGCAGCCGCAGTGCCGCCGTCACCCATGGCGCAGCTGCCCGGTGAGGAAGTGCTCGAACGCGGGGGCCAGCGCATCGGCGAGCTGCTCAGGGGAGGCCTCGACCAGCCGGGGGAGGCCGACGATGTGCCGGGCGAAGGTGAGCCCGGCGATCTGGGAACCGAGCAGCGAGGCCCGCAGTTCGGGGTCCTCGCCCCCGAGCCGGCGGGCTATGGGGGTGAGCATGCGTTCCACCAACAGGGCGCGCAGCATGACGGCGGCTTCCTCCTCCGACGCGGCGGCCCGGAGCAGGCCGGTGATTGTCTGTCGTCCGGCATGGGTGTTGAGCACTCCCAGGACGAACGTGGCCAGGCGACGACCAAGACCGTCGGCGCCCTCGGCCAGCAGCCGGTCGAGAGTGACGGCCGGGTCGAAGGGCAGCTCCACCACGCTGAGGAACAGTTCCTGCTTCGACCCGAAGTAGTGCGTGACCAGCCGGGTGTTCACTCCCGCTTCGGCGGCGATGGCGCGCAGCGTCGTCCCGGGGTACCCGAGCTCGGAGAACTGCCGCGCCGCCGCCGCCAGGATGGCCTCGCGGGTGCCGCTGCCGACCGGACGCCGTCCCCGCGTCGCTGCCACGCGCTCACCTCCCGAGGTTTTTCCACGCCCGCCGAATGAATCCCCGAAGGCTACCCGTCCGCCGGATCCACGCGGCGCACAGCCGCTGCGCCTCGGCGTGACACGCTCGAGGGGGTGGAACCGATCACCGAGGGGAGGCGTCGAAGGGACATGCTCAGCCGTCGCGCACTCCTGACCCTGCTCGGACTGGCCCCGATCGGGGCACTGTCGCTGTCGTCCTGCGGTTCCTCGGGCTCCGCAGCCGTCGCCCTGGCCCGCTCCGATCTCGCCCGTGCCGCGGCCGACGCGGCCGCCGGGCGGGCCGCCGTCCAGGTTGTTTCGGCCTTCACGGGTGACGTCTTCCGCGCCGTCGCGGCGTCCGCCCAGGGCAACCTGGTCTGCTCGCCCTACTCGATGGCCGTGGCCTTGGGCATGACCGTGCAGGGTGCCCGCGGCACCACGGCCCGGGAGATGCTCACTGTGCTGCACGCGGAGACGGCGCCGGGCCTCGCGGCCGGCCTCAACGCGATCGACCAGGCGCTGGCGGCCCGGGCGGGCACGTTCCGCAAGCCCGACGGCTCGGACGGCACCGTCGAGCTGGGGTCGGCGAACAGCCTGTGGGGGCAGCGAGACCTGGCCTGGGTCAAGGAGTTCCTCGACGTGCTGGCCCGCGACTTCGGCACCGGCATGCGCCAAGTGGACTACAAGCAGGCGGCGGAACCGGCCCGCACGGCGATCAACGCCTGGGTCGGCGAACAGACCAAGGACCGCATTCCCGAACTGCTCGCCCAGGGCACGATCACCGAGGACACCCGGCTGGCCCTGGTGAACGCGGTGTACCTGAAGGCGCCGTGGCAGGAGGCGTTCGAGACCGAGGCCACCCGGAGCGCCCCGTTCACCCGGCTCGACGGCTCGAGGGTCGAGGCGAAGCTGATGCGCGCGGCGCTGGCCGCGGGGTTCGCGCGGGGCCCGGGCTGGGTGGCGGCCGCTCTGCCCTACGCCGACGGCCGGCTGGCGATGACCGTGGTCGTGCCCGACCAGGGTCGGTTCGACGAGGTGTCGAAGGCAGTGGACGGCGCGTGGCTGACGGCGCTGCTCGGCGGCCTGAGCCCGGCCCAGGTGCAGGTCGGGCTGCCGCGGTGGACGACGCGCAGCCAGCTGAGCCTGGCGCAGACCCTGGGCGCGATGGGCATGCCGACGGCCTTCACCGACCAGGCCGACTTCTCCGGCATGGCCGCCCAGGAACAGCTGGCCATCGACGCCGTCGTCCACGAGGGGTTCATCGCCGTGGACGAGGCGGGCACCGAGGCGGCCGCGGCCACGGCTGTGGTGATGCGGACGACTGGCGCTCCCGCCGACCCGGTCTCCGTCGTCGCCGACCGGCCGTTCCTGTACGTCATCCACGACAACGCCGACCCTGCCGCGCGAACGCCCCTGTTCATCGGGCGGGTCCTGGACCCCACCGTGTGAGCCCACTGAGCCGTCAGCCTCGACACCCAGTGGTCTGGCGTAGCCCGGAAAGCGTGCTATGGTCATCCCGGTTGCAGTTGCAGTTCCCGTACATTCCAAATGCCCGCGGAGTTGTTTCCCGCGGGTTTTTGTCGTTGTGGGAGAAACGTCAACCCGGCATCGGTCGCCTGACCGGTTCCGACAGGATGTGCCTCCACACCGGCACAGCAGTTCAAGGAGAACAACCAGAAATGACACAGGGAATCGTGAAGTGGTTCAACGGCGAAAAGGGCTTCGGCTTCATCACGCCGGACGGCGGCACTGCTGACGTCTTCGTCCACTTCTCCTCCATCCAGGCCGACGGCTACCGCTCCCTCGAGGAGAACCAGCGCGTCGAGTTCGACGTCACCCCGGGCCAGAAGGGCCCGCAGGCCGCGAACGTTCGCCCCATCTGACCTAGCACGTCACGCCGGCGGGTCGCCCCTTGCGGGGCGGCCCGCCGGTTGCGTTTGCTCGCCCTTCCCTTGACCCTCCGAGATACCGGGTATACCCTCCTTGCGTCGCCCGGCATACCGGGTATGCGGCGACGTCGTCGAACGACACGGCTCGGAGGGGACGTCATGTCGATCCGCCAGGGGCTGCTGGTGCTGCTGACCGAGCAGCCCGCGTACGGCTCACAGCTGCGTGCCGAGTTCGAACGGCGCACCGGCGGCGCCTGGCCGCTCAACATCGGGCAGATCTACACCACGCTCTCCCGCCTCCAGCGGGACGGGCTGGTGGCAGAACTCGCCCGGCGCGACGACGGAACCGTGCTGTACGAGCTGACCTCGAGTGGGCAGGAGGCCGCCGCCGCCTGGTGGCTGGCCCCCGTCCGACGGGGTGAGCCCACGCGCGACGAGCTGGCCATCAAGCTCGCCCTCGCGGTCACCACGCCGGGGGTCGACGTGCAGGCGATCGTGCAGCGTCAGCGCAGCGAGAGTGTGCGCTCGCTGCAGGAGTACACCCGGCTGAAGGCCCGGGTGCCCGAGCCGCCGGACCGGGCCGATGTGGCCTGGCTGCTGGTGCTCGACTCGCTGGTCTTCACCGCCGAGGCCGAGGTGCGCTGGCTGGACCACGTGGAGCAGCGGCTCGCCCGCCTCGGCCCGCTGCCGGCGTCCGAGCGCTTCCCTACCGGCGCGGCTGATCACGACCCGGCTGCCGACGCTGCCGCCGCCGCGCAGGTGCACCCATGACCGCCCTCGACATCACCTCCGCTCCCCGGCCCGCCACCGGCGGGCCCGCCCTGCTCTCGCTGCGGGACGTGCACCGGGTGCACGGCACCGGCGCCGTCCAGGTGACGGCGCTCGACGGCGTGAGTCTCGATCTCGCCCCCGGGGAGCTCGTCGCGGTGATGGGCCCGTCCGGATCGGGCAAGTCGACGCTGCTGCACCTGGCCGGCGGGCTGGACAGCCCCACCCGCGGCGACGTGGTCCTCGACGGGGTGACCCTGTCCGGACTGTCGCAGAAGGCGCGGGCCGCCCTGCGCCGGCGCAGCGTCGGCTACGTGTTCCAGGAGTTCAACCTCGTGCCGGCGCTGACCGCCGCCGAGAACGTGATGCTGCCGCGCGAGCTCGACGGGGTGTCGACCCGGCAGGCGAGGCGGGAGGCCTGGGCCGCCCTGGGCGAGGTCGGGGTGCGCGACGTCGCCGACCGCTTCCCCGACGAGATGTCCGGCGGCCAGCAGCAGCGGGTGGCCATCGCCCGGGCACTGGTGGGGCCGCGACGGATCGTGCTGGCCGACGAGCCCACCGGCGCCCTGGACTCGGCGACCGGCGAGCAGGTGATGCGGGTGCTGCGGGCCCGGGTGGACGCCGGCGCGGCAGGCCTTCTGGTCACCCACGAAGCGCGGTTCGCGGCCTGGGCCGACCGGGTGGTCTTCCTGCGCGACGGCGTGGTGGTCGACTCTGCCGGGCCGGTGCCCGGGCCGGAGAGCCTGCTGCAGCACGGCCGCCACTCCGAGGAGCCGTGATGCTCGCGCCGGCACCGTCGTGGCGGGCGGCCCTGAGGATCGCCCGGCGGGATGCGTTGCGGCACAAGGGCCGCAACCTCCTCGTGGCGATCATGGTCGCGCTCCCGGTGCTGGCGGTGAGCGCCGTCGACGTGCTCTACCGGACCATCTCCCTGGAGCCCGAGGACCGGGTCGCGGTGGAACTGGGCACCCGCGCGCAGGCGCTGGTGCGCGCCGCCGGATCGACGGTCGAGCAGTCGGCCGACGGGACGCAGGCGTCCAGCGGGGACGATGGGACGGGCGCCTCCCTCAGCTCCGCCGCCGCATCGGTGGCGGAGGTCGAGCGCAGGCTCACCGTCGTCACCCCGGCCGGCGATCGGATCCTGCACACGACGTCGTGGTTCGCCGCCCCGCGGCTGCGGATCGCCGACCGCTCGATCACGGCATCGTGGTGGGAGGTCGACCTCGCCGAGCCCGGCCTGGCCGGGCTGTACACCACCACTGCGGGCCGGGTCCCCCGCGCCGGCGGAGAGGTCGCGGTCAGCGCGGCGCTGGCCGACAGCACCGGGCTGCACCCCGGCGACTGGATCGACGTGCCCGAGGCGGCCCGGGCTCAGGCCGCCGCCGGTGGCGGAACCCGGGTGAGCGTGGTCGGCGTCGTCCGGGAGACCGCGGCTCCCCGCGAGCTGAGGATCGTCGGCCCACCCGGAACCCTGCTGCCCGCCGCGGTGCGCAACGGTGAGTCGGCGTCCGCCACCTGGTACGTCGCCGGACCGGCACCGGTGACCTGGCCGGATGTGTTGCGGTTCAACGCGATCGGCGCCGAGGTGGTCAGCCGCGCGGTGCTGCTGGACCCGCCCCCCGCCGACCAGGTGCCGTACGAGTCCCACCGCGAGCAGTATCCGGAGGACTCGGGCAGCGGCACGCTGGCAGCCGGCATCGTGGTGACGATCGCGTTGGCCCTGCTGCAGATCGCCCTGCTGGCCGGCCCGGCCCTCGCTGTGGGCGCCCGACGCAATCAGCGGATGCTCGCCGTCGTCATCTCCACCGGCGGGGAGCGGCGCCACGCGCGCCGGATCGTCCTGGCCAACGCCGTCCTGGTGGGGGTCGCCGCGTCGCTGGCCGGAGCTGTGGCCGGTGCGGGCCTGGGCGCCCTGGCCGTGGCCGTGCTGCGCTCCAGCGGTCACCTGGTCGCCCCGAGCATCGACGTCAGCCCGCTCGACCTGGCGATCCTGGTCGCCGTGGGCGCGCTCACCGCGCTGGCCGCGGCGTTGGTCCCCGCCCGGCAGGCGGCCCGGCTGGACGTCGTCGCCGCCCTCACCGGGCGGCGCCCGGCCGAGACGATCCGGCGGCACGTCCCGGTCCTGGGCGCCCTCGTCGCTGTCGCCGGCGTCGCGCTCACCCTGTGGGGCGCCGCCACGCACCGCACGGTGGCGGTGATCCTCGGCATCGGGCTGGGCGAGATCGGCCTGGTCGGCACCACCGGCGCTGCCGTTGCCCTGGCCGCGCGGGCCTCGGACCGGTTGCCGCTGTCGCTGCGGATGGCCCTGCGCGACGCCGCCCGGCAGCGCGGCCGGACGGCGCCGGCGGTGGCGGCGGTGATGGCCGCGGTGGCCGGCGGGCTGGCCGCGGTGCTCTACGTCAGTGCGCAGGACCAGCACGACCGGCAGGCGTACAGCCAGCAGAGCGCCCTGGGCGTGGTCACCGTGTCCATGTACTCCGGCGACGGCTCGGGGCGTCCGGCTGCGGAGTGGGCCCGGGTCGAAGCTGCCCTGCGCAGTGCGCTGCCGATCGAACGGGCCGCCGTCATGCCGACCCTGCAGAGCTCCCCGGGGTCGCTGAGCATGCTCAACCCGCTCGTGCCGCCGTCCAAGGAGTGCCCGACCCCGCAGGACCGGGTGCCGACGCCGGCCGAAGCGGACGCGCTGGCCACCGACCCGCGCTGCACGGCACCGACCGTGACGCTGCTCGGGGGCTCCACGCTGGTCGACGACACCGGCGACGCCCTGGCCATCCAGCTCGGATCCGTGGCAGCGGCCCAGCGGGCAGCACTCGCCGCGGGCCGGGTCCTGGTGAGCGACGACCGGCAGATCTGGCCGGACGGCACGGCGCACCTGGAGGTGTCGGATCCCAAGACCGGCGAGCCCGTGAAGACCCTGACGCTCCCGGCCACCGCCATGACGGGTGCCGTGCGATTCGGGGGGGTCGTCGTCCCGCCGAGCGTGGCTGCCACGCTCGGTGGGACGACGGTCACGACGCTGGTGGCCGCGACCAGCCGGATGCCCACGACCGCCGAGATGGACCGGGCCCAGGCGACCCTGGAGGATCTCGACCTGCAGTTGACGCCGGATCTGCAGGTGGAGCGTGGCTACGAGAGCAACTTCGGGCCTGGGCTGCTGGCGCTGGTGATCGCGGCGCTGGTCGTGGCCCTCGCCGGATCGCTCACCTCGGTGGGCCTGGCCGCGGCCGAGAGCCGCGCCGACGCCGCCACCCTGGCCGCGGTCGGCGCCGCTCCGGGGTTGCGCCGCCGGCTCGCCGCCGCTCAGGCGGGAGTGGTGGTCGTGCTCGGCACCTGTCTGGGCACGATCGGCGGCGTCCTGGCCGGGTATGCCCTGATCCGGTTGCAGATGCCGCCGGCGTCGGCCGGCTGGGTGCTGTCACCGGCTGAGACCAACGGCTGGGAGTTCGTGGTCCGCTGGCCCTACCTGCTCGCCATCACAGCGGGCATCCCCGTGGTGGCGATCCTCATGGCCTTCGCCAGCACCCGCTCGCGGCTGACCCTGACCCACCGCACCACCTGAAGGTCAGCAGGCGGTGACCGTCACCGAGTAGCCGTTCAGGACGGCGGTGCCGGACAGCGGGTCCACCTCGGGTGGCGTCAGCAGGTTGACGTTGACGCCGCCCGCCGCCTCGGCGAGCTGCTGTCCGGTGCCGGCGTGCCCCCAGCCGTGCGGGAGGGAGACCACCCCGGGCCGGATGCGGCCAGTGACCTCGACCGTCACCTCGACGCTGCCGACGGCCGTGGACACCCGGGCACGGCCGGCGTCGTCCAGACCGCGTGCCGCGGCGTCGTCCGGGTGGATCTGCAGGGTGCAGGTGTTCGAGCCACCGATCAGACCGGGGACGTTGTGGCCCCAGGAGTTGTTCGACCGCAGGTGGCGGCGTCCGACCATGACCAACTCGGTCGCGTCGTGTGTCGCCAGGTCGCCGCGCAGCCTTTCCAGGTCGGCGACGAGCAGCGGGGGTGCGAGTTCCACCCGGCCACTGGGGGTGCGGAGCACCTCGGGAATTCGCGGTCGCAGCGGGCCCAGGTCGATCCCGTGCGGGTGCGCCCCGACCCGGTCCAGGGTCAGACCGTCGGGCACGGACCCGAAGCCGTCGCCGTAGGGGCCCAGCCGAAGCAGCGCATCGAGCAGGCGCTCCTCGCCGCGGCGCTCCCCGAGCAGGGCGGTGAGCTCGGCGGGGTCCCGCCCGGCCACCGGGCTCGAGATCGCCGTGGTGTGCGCCGCGAGCAGGGCGTTCAGGGTGAGCTCGTCGGCGACCTCCGGCGCGACGTCCGGCCCGGCGCCGACAAGGATCCCGGCGAGCCGGCAGAGGGTCTGCCACTCCGGCGGCACGTCGTCGACCAGGGCGGGCCCGCTGAGGTTCGCGACGTTGCGGATGGCCAGCTGCGTGAACGTGGTGTCGAAGTGGGTGCGGGCGAGCGGCCCCGGAACCGGCAGCACGACGTCCGCGTGCCGGGTGGTCTCGTTGCGGTAGAGGTCCACACTGACCAGCACGTCGAGCCCGGCGAGGGCCTGCTGGAGCCGGTCGGCGTCGGGCACCGAGAGGGCCGGGTTGCCGGCGATGGTGACCAGGCCCCGGATGTGGCCGCCGAGGATCTCTTCGGCGAGGGCGGCCGAGGGCAGTTCACCCATGATCTCGGGCAGGCCCCGTTCGCGGGTCGCGAATCGACCGAACCGAGGCGCCCGGGTCGGCGTCGTGGGCGAGGAGTTGGACTGCCCGGCCGGAGCCAGTGGGAACATCACCCCGCCGGGAGAGTCCAGGTTGCCGGTCAGGGTGTTGACCACGTCGACCAGCCACGAGGCGAGCGTGCCGAACCGCACCGTGCAGGTGCCGATCCGCCCGTAGACGGCTGCGGACGGCGCCGCAGCGAGATCGTGTGCGAGGCGGCGGATCTGGGCGGGCTCCAGGCCGGTGACCTCGGCCACGGCCTCGGGAGTGAACGGCGCGACGGCGGCGGTCACCGCCGCGAGCCCGGTGACGTGTGGCCCGGGATCGGCGGCCAGGCCCTCCGAGGTCAGGACCTGGGCGATCGCCGCCAGCAGGTGAGCGTCCGTTCCGGGCCGGATCGCGAGATGGGTGTCGGCCACGCGGGCGGTGCGCGACGTCCGCGGGTCGACCACCACCAGGCGTCCGCCGCGCCGTCTCAGGGACCGCAGGCGACCTGGCATGTCGGGAGCCGTCATCAGAGACCCGTTGGAGGTCAACGGATCTGCGCCGAGGACGACGAGGAGGTCGGTGCGGTCGACGTCCGGGATGGGCACCGTGAGCCCGCCGCCGAACATCATCAGGCAGGCCACCTGCTTGGGCATCTGGTCGCAGGTCGAGGCGGTGAAGAGCTGCCGGCTGCCCATCGCCCGGACGACGGCGCCGCCGTACAGCGCGCCGGCCAGGTTGTGCACGTTCGGATTCCCGAGGTAGGCGGCCAGGCGCTCGCGGCCGTGCTGGGCAATCACCGTGCCGAGACGCTCGTGGACGGTGCGCCAGGCGTGCTCCCAGGTGGCGGGCTCGCCGTCCACCAACGGCGTGCGCAGCCGGTCGGGGTCGTGGTGAAGGTCGCCGATCAGGAGTCCCTTGGGGCAGGCGAACCCGGCGCTGAACACGTCGTCCCGATCCGGCCGTACGGCGACCGCCCGCCGACGCTCGACGTCGACGTCGACCGCCAGACCGCACGTCGCCTCGCACAGCGGGCAGGTCACGAAGTGCGTCGTCGTCCCCATCCCCGAAGTCTCGCCCGGCACGCCCGTTTCGCAAGGGGACCACCAGTCGGGTCCGACCGGCCTCATGGTCACCGTCTGTCATTGGCCTTCCCCCGTTTACTGGGTGCGGACCCATGAGAAACGCTGATCATGGCGACTTTGGAGGCGGGCAAGCGAAAGGACCTCGGCTGCGTTTCCGCAGACCAGAGGTCCCTTTCGAGATGGTGCGCGAGGGGGGAGTTGAACCCCCATGCCCTTTCGGGCACACGGACCTGAACCGTGCGCGTCTGCCTATTCCGCCACTCGCGCGAGCGCTGCAAAGGCTAGCACGCACCCACCACCGCCTCCGACCCGGTCAGCTGATCGGCCCACTCCCAAACCGTGCTCATGCTCCGCAGGGGTACATCTCCGGGGCCCTCGCTGCCCGAAATGTCGTAGCCCTGCGGAGTATGGGCAGATGTTTGAGGGTTCGGCGGGTGGGCGCGGGCGCGGATACGCTGGTCGTTGCACGGATCGGGGGCAACCAGCCGACACGGCCCCACGGCGGGGACTACCGGGAGGAGGTGCGACCGTGGGTGTTCTCGACAGGTTCGAGAAGGGCATCGAGCGCGCGGTCAACGGTGCCTTCGCGAAGGCCTTCCGCAGCGAGGTGCAGCCGGTCGAGATCGCCAGCGCACTGCGCCGCGAGTGCGACGAGAAGGCCGCCATCGTGGCCCGCGACCGCACCATCGCCCCCAATGCCTTCGTGGTCGAGCTCGGCCCGGCAGACCACCAGCGCCTCGGCCAGTGGGAGGAGGCCCTGGGCGACGAGCTCGGTGCCGTTGTCGCCGAGTACGCCCGCCAGCAGCGCTACAACCTGCCCGGCCCGGTCAGCGTCGCGTTCGAGCAGTCCGAGGACCTCGACACCGGCCTGTTCCGGGTGCGCAGCCGCACCGCCCGCGGCGACGTCCCTTCCGGCCGCCGTGCGGCAGGCCCGCCCGAGCCCGTTGCCGCGATGCCGCCGCCCGCCTACCCGTCCGTCTCCGAGACCGGCGGACGCCGCACCGCACCGCCCCCGCCCGCCCAGCCCGGCTGGTCTCAGCAGCCGGCCCCAGCGGCGCCCGGGGCAGCGCAGCAACCCGCTCCGCCCGGCGTCCGCCCGAGCCTGGACCTGAACGGCGAACAGTTCGAGATCACCCGCCCGGTCACCGTGATCGGCCGCGGCACCGACGCCGACGTGATGCTCGACGACTCCGGTGTCTCCCGGCGGCACGCCGAGATCCACATCACCGACGGCCGAGCCCGGATCATCGACCTCGGTTCGACCAACGGCACCTTCGTGGACAGTGCCAAGCAGCCGGTGGCCACCCTGCGCGAGGGCAGCGTGATCACCATCGGGCGCACCCGGATGGTCTTCCACCCCGGCGACCTGACATCGGTGTCCCCACAGGGCCACCCCGGCACCCACGGGCCCTGGTGACCGCCCGGCGATGAGCGAGCTCACCCTCACCCTGCTGCGTCTCGGCTTCCTGGCCCTGCTGTGGTTCCTGGTCCTGACCGTGGTCGCCGTCCTGCGCCGCGACCTGTTCGGCACCCAGGTCCGCCGCAAGGAGACCCCCTCCCGCTCCCGGCTCTCCCGGGCCAGGGTGCGCACCCAGGCTCCCGCCGGTGGCGCACCGTTCGGCGCCGCCGGTGGCCCGGCACCATCCCGCACCCCGCCGCACGGCACCCCCACCGGCGCACGTCAACTCGTCGTGACCGCAGGATCGCTCAAAGGAACGACGATCGCCCTCGGGCAGGCCCCGATTCTGATCGGGCGGGCTCCGGAGTGCACTCTGGTGCTCGAGGACGACTACTCCTCCAACCGCCATGCCCAGTTGTCCCTGCGCGACGGGGTCTGGGTGTTGGAGGATCTTGGCTCGACCAACGGCACGTTCGTCGGTCGGAACAGAGTGAACGCGCCCGTCGCGGTCGCCCCCGGAAGCAGCTTCCGGATCGGCCGCACCACCCTCGAGCTGCGGAGGTAGCCGGATTGGCGATCGCGCTGCGCTACGCGGCCCGTTCCGACGTCGGCCTGGTCCGTTCCAACAACCAGGACTCGGCCTACGCGGGTCCCCACCTGCTGGTGGTCGCCGACGGGATGGGCGGGCACGCCGGCGGTGACGTCGCGTCGTCCCTGGCCATCGGCGAACTCGCCCCACTGGACGACGAGTCACATGGTGCCGACGCGCTCGCTCACCTCTCCGAAGCGGTGCTGGCCGCGCACCAGGAGCTGCTCGATCGGGTCGACGAGGAGCCGGCCCTGGCCGGCATGGGCACCACCGTCACCGCGCTGCTGCGCACCGGCAACCGGCTTGCGCTGGCCCACATCGGCGACTCCCGCGCCTATCTGCTGCGCGAGGGCGGCCTGGTCCAGATCACCAAGGACCACACCTTCGTGCAGACCCTGGTCGACGAGGGCCGGCTCACCCTGACCGAGGCCGAGCACCACCCGCAACGCTCGGTGCTGATGCGGGTGCTCAGCGATGTGGTGGACGACGTCACCCCGGACCTGTCGATGCGCGAGGCCCGGATCGGCGACCGCTACCTGCTGTGCTCCGACGGCCTGTCCGGCGTGGTCAGCCTGGAGACCCTCCAGGAGACCCTGGCCGAGGTGCCCGACCCGACGTCCACCTGCGAGTCGCTGGTGCAGCTCGCCCTGCGGGCCGGTGCCCCCGACAACGTGACCTGCATCGTGGCCGACGTGATCGACGACGCCGCGCGCGGCGACGTCTCGCCGTACGTGGTGGGCGCCGCCTCGCTGCACCAGCCCCGCCGAGGGCTGCCGGGGGCCCAGGGCTCCGCCGCCGAACGGGCCGCCGCCCTCACCGCCGCCGGTGACGGCGACGAGGAGGAGGACTCACATCCGCCGACGAATCGCTCCGGACGGCGCCGCGCGATCGGCGGTTCGTTCTTGGCCGTCCTGCTCCTGCTGGGCGGCGGCTTCGGCGCCTGGCGCTGGGTGACCAGCCAGCTCTTCGTCGGCGACTCCGGCGGGGCGGTGGCCGTCTTCAAGGGCCTGCCGCAGGACCTGGGGCCGATCACGCTGTCCCGCGTCGACACGGTGGCGGACGACGTCAAGGTCGCCGACCTGCCCGACTACGCCCAGGCGCAGCTGACCAAAGGGGTGACCGCGGACAGCCAGGCCAAGGCCCAGGAGATCGTGGAGAAGTACCGCACGCTGGCGCGCTGCCAGGCCCTTGCCACCACCACCCTCACGCCCTCCCCGACTCCCACCGTGACGCCCTCGCCCACGCCGTCCCCCGCCGCCTCACCCACGCCCACGGCGGCGCCGACCGCGAGCGCAGGCGCTGCCGCGCCGAAGCCGTCGGTGCTCGCCGCCGCGGCCAGCGGGTCGCCGTCCGCGGTGACGCCCACCCCCTCGGTGTCGACCGTCCCCACCGAGACCCCCAGCCCGACGCCCACCCCCTCGGCCAGCCCCGAGCTCGACTGCGCAGGGCTGCTCCAATGAGCCGCCGGCCACCCCCCGGCGGGCGCTAGCCGATGGCCGTCGTCGCCCCGATCACCCCTCGCACCCGCCGCAATGTCGAGCTGGCTCTGCTCCTGCTCGCCATCGCCATCGGGCTCGGCGCGTACGCCCTGGTGGGCATCGCCGAGAACGGGTCGGTGCCGGGCGACATGATCAGCTATGGCGGCGGGATGGGTCTGCTGGCGCTCGCCGTGCACGGCGTGCTGCGCTTCCGGGCGGCGTACGCCGACCCGGTGATCCTGCCGATCGCCACGGCGTTGAACGGGCTCGGCCTGGTCATGATCCACCGACTGGACCTGGCCGAGGGCCGCGAGGTCGGGTCCTCGCTGGCGCTGCGCCAGATGACCTGGACCACGGTCGGGGTCGGCGCCGCGATCGGCGTCCTGCTCCTGCTGCGCGACCACCGCGGCCTCTCCCGGTTCACCTACACGGCGATGGCCGGCGCGATCGGCCTGTTGCTGCTGCCGCTGATGCCCTTCATCGGCCGCGAGATCAACGGGGCCAGGATCTGGATCCGGCTGGGTCCGATGTCGTTCCAGCCCGGAGAGATCGCCAAGATCGCCCTCGCCGTGTTCTTCGCCGGCTACCTCGTGCTCGCCCGCGACTCGCTGTCCCTGGTCGGGCGCAAGGTGCTCGGCCTGCAGCTGCCCCGGGCCCGCGACCTCGGCCCGCTGCTCCTGGTGTGGCTGGTCAGCCTGGCCGTGCTCGTCTTCCAGCGTGACCTGGGTACCTCGCTGCTGTTCTTCGGGCTGTTCGTGGCCCTGCTCTATGTGGCCACCGAGCGCACCAGCTGGATCGTGATCGGCCTGCTGCTGTTCGTCGGCGGCGCCTTCCTGGCCTGGACGATGTTCGGGCACGTGCAGGCCCGGGTCGCCATGTGGCTGGACACCTTCGACCCCTCGGTGCCGGCCTACCAGCTGCAGCAGGGCCTGTTCGGCATGGCCAGCGGCGGTCTGCTCGGCACCGGCCTGGGCCTGGGCCGCCCCGACATCGTGCCGTTCGCCGAGAGCGACTTCATCGTCGCCGCGATCGGTGAGGAACTCGGGCTGACCGGGCTGTTCGCCGTCCTGATGCTCTACCTGCTGCTGGTCGAGCGGGGCCTGCGCACCGCGATCGGCGTCCGGGACGGCTTCGGCAAACTCCTCTCGGCGGGGCTGGCATTCTCCCTGGCCCTGCAGGTGTTCGTCGTGGTCGGCGGGGTGACCCGGGTGATCCCGCTGACCGGCCTGACCACGCCGTTCCTGGCCTACGGCGGCTCCTCGCTGCTGTCCAACTGGATCATCGTGGCGCTGCTGCTGCGGATCTCCGACTCCGCGCGCCGTCCGCGCCCGGAGGTCCCCTTGTCCCCCCTGTCGCCGACCGCCCCGACCGAGGTGGTGCCGGCGTGAACACCCCCCTGCGCCGTCTGGCCGCCGTCGTCATCCTGCTGTTCTCCTCGTTGTTCGCCAGCAGCACCTACGTGCAGTACCTGAGCGCCGCCTCGCTGGACGCCCGGCCGGGCAATGCCCGCACCCTGTACAAGAACTTCGGCCGGGAGCGGCAACCGCTCATCGTCGCCGGCCGCCAGATCGCTGTGTCGACCAAGGTGGACGACCCGTACAAGTACCAGCGCAGCTACCCCGACGGCCCGATGTACAGCGCGGTGACCGGCTTCTACTCGATCGTTTACGGCTCGACAGGCATGGAGTCGGCGTCCGGGCCGTTGCTCTCGGGCACGGCCGACCAGCTCTTCTACCGCCGGATCCAGGACCTGCTCACCGGGAAGGCCGCGCAGGGGGCCACGGTCGAGCTGACCATCCAGCCGAAGGTGCAGCAGGCGGCCTGGGACGCGCTCGGTGACCAGCGCGGCGCCGTGGTCGCCCTGGACCCGAAGACCGGCGCCATCCTGGCCATGGTCAGCAAGCCCGCCTACGACCCCAACCTGCTGGCCGCCCACGACCAGAAGGCGGTCAAGGACGCCTACACGAAGCTGCTCGGCGACGACAGCCGGCCGCTGGAGAACCGGGCCATCTCGGGCCGGCTCTACCCGCCCGGGTCGGTGTTCAAGCTGGTGACCGCCGCAGCCGCCCTGGAGAGCGGGGAGTTCGAGCCGGACACCGAGGTGGAGGGCCCGGCGAAGCTCACCTTCCCGGGCCAGACGTACACGCTGCCGAACGACTTCTCCGGCGCCTGCGCGCCTAGTGGCAAGATCACCCTCATCGATGCCTTGAAGATCTCGTGCAACACCGCCTTCGGGTCGGTGGGAATGGCCGTGGGCGAATCCGCCATGCTGGAGCAAACGGCCAAGTTCGGGTTCGGCGAGAAGCTGCGCATTCCGCTCACCGTGACCCCGAGCGTCTTCCCGGCCGGCCTGGGCCAGTCCCAGCTGGCACAGACCTCGATCGGGCAGTTCGAGGTGCGGGTCAGCCCGCTGCAGATCGCGATGGTCTCCTCCGCGATAGCCAATGACGGTGTGCTGATGAAGCCGCAGCTGGTCAGCCGGGTGCTCGCACCGGACCTGACCGTGATGTCGCGGCCGTCGGCCGAGGAGCTGGGCCGGGCGGTCTCCCGGGGCACCGCCGCCAAGCTGACCACGATGATGCAGGCCGTGGTGGGCCCTGGCGGCACCGGCACCCGTGCCCGGATCGACGGCATCGAGGTGGCGGGCAAGACCGGCACCGCCGAGCAGGGTGAGGGCCGGCCACCGAACGCATGGTTCACCGCGTTCGCGCCGGTGGAGGATCCCCAGGTCGCCATCGCGGTCGTGGTGGAGGACGGTGGTGCCCTCGGCGATGCCGCCTCGGGCGGACGGGTCGCGGCACCGATCGCGAAGAAGGTCATGGAGGCGGTGATCAGCCAATGAGCGTGCGTGCGGGGACGCGACTCGATGGGCGCTACCGGCTCAGTGAACGGATCGCCGTCGGCGGCATGGGAGAGGTCTGGCGCGGTACCGACGAGGTACTGGGCCGATCGGTGGCGGTCAAGGTGCTACGCGCCGAGCTCGCCGAGGACGAGGCGTTCCGCAAGCGGTTCCGGGCGGAGGCACGCACGGCCGGCGGGCTGCCGCACAACGGCATCGCCGCGGTGTTCGACTATGGCGAGACCTCGGTCGGGCCGGACGGCGAATCGCCGTCACGGACGCCCGTGCAGGGTGACGGGATCGCCTATCTGGTGATGGAGCTGGTACCCGGCGAGGCGCTGTCGGCGATCCTGACCAGGGACGGCGCACTCGGCACCGAGCGGACGCTGGCCCTGGTCGCCCAGGCCGCCCGGGCGCTGCACGCCGCGCACTCCCGCGGGGTGATCCACCGTGACGTGAAGCCGGCCAACCTGATGGTGACCCCGGAGGGGCGGATCAAGGTCACCGACTTCGGCATCGCCCGGCCCACAGACCACGAGCCGCTGACCATGACCGGGCAGGTGATGGGCACGGCGCACTACCTCGCGCCCGAGCTGGCCCGAGGACTGGACGCCAGCCCGCTGTCCGACGTCTACGCGCTCGGCGTGGTGGCCTACGAGTGCCTGGCCGGGCACCGGCCGTTCGAGGGCGACAACCAGGTTCTGGTCGCCACCGCGCACCTGAGCCAGGAACCGCCGCCGCTGCCGGGCACGATCGCTCCGGAGGTGATCCGGGCCGTCGGGGCCGCGATGGAGAAGGACCCCGCGCACCGGGTGCGTTCGGCCGAGGCCTTCGCGATGGCCCTGGAGAAGTTGCTCGCCCACGACCCGACCGCGCTCGACGACATCGGCGGCGCCCCGGAGACCCGGCTGCACCAGGCCCAGGCCCCCGCCTTCGGCCCGGACGGCGGGATCACCATGCGTGGCAACGGTGGCCGGCACAGTGCCGGGGCGAGCGCCGACGCCGCGGCGGACGTCGCAGCGACGGTTCACCTCAGCCAGCCGGGGCAGCCCCCGGCCGGGCGGCCGCAATGGGCCTCCACCCAGACCGCACCTCAGGGCATGGCGTTCGGCGACCCGGGCGGGCCCGCGGACGACGGGCCGAGCGGCCGTCGCCGGGACTCGCTCGGGCCGCCCCCGGCGCGGCGGCGGGAGGACCGCAAGGGCATGTCCCCGGCCACGATGCTGATGCTGGGCCTGCTCGGGGTGGTGGTCGTCCTGCTGATCGTGCTGAGCGCCAGCCGGAACAACGGGGGCACGGTCGATTTCGGCGATGACCCCACCCCCACACCGAGCGGGCAGTCGGGGCAGGCGTCGCCCACCGGGACGGCGCCGTCCGTCAGCGGCAGCGCAAGCTCCTCGGGAAGCCGGTCGCCGTCCAGGTCGCCGAGCCGGAGCAAGTCTCCGTCGGCCAGCGCCAGTGCGTCGGCGTCGGCGTCGACCTCGCCCACCGGCGCGCCGACACCCACTCCGACACCCACTCCGACGCCGACGCCGAGCCCGACCCCCACCACAAGCCCGCCGCCGAGCACCACACCACCGGTGAGCGTGACGCCGAGCGCGAGCGTCTCCATCGCGCCGGCCGGCGCGTTGGTCGACGGGCTCGGAGGGTAGGCGATCACCATGACCAGGACAGCAGCACGTGAGCAGAGACAGGGGCGGAGCGCGTGAGCGACAACCCGCGAGTGCTGGGCAATCGATACGAGGTCGGTGACCTCCTCGGTCGCGGGGGCATGGCGGAGGTCCACATCGGACGCGACACCCGGTTGGGCCGGGTGGTCGCGATCAAGCTGCTGCGCGTGGACCTGGCCCGGGACCCCGTGTTCCAGGCCCGGTTCCGGCGCGAGGCGCAGTCGGCCGCGGCCCTGAACCATCCGACGATCGTCGCCGTCTACGACACCGGCGAGGAGCAGGTGGTCGACGCCAGCGGCAACCTGATCGCGCTGCCCTACATCGTGATGGAGTACATCGAGGGCCGTACCCTGCGCGAGCTGCTCGGCAACAACGTGCCGATCGACGTGCCGCTGGCCCTCGACCTCACCGCCGGCGTGTTGTCGGCCCTGGAGTACAGCCACCGGGCCGGCATCGTGCACCGCGACATCAAACCGGCCAACGTGATGCTCACCCCCGCAGGCGACGTCAAGGTGATGGACTTCGGCATCGCCCGGGCCCTGGCCGACGTCTCCGCGACGATGACCCAGACCCAGGCCGTGATCGGCACTGCCCAGTACCTCTCGCCGGAGCAGGCCCGGGGCGAGACTGTCGACCCGCGCAGCGACCTGTACTCGGCCGGGTGTCTGCTCTTCGAACTGGTCACCGGCCGACCGCCGTTCGTCGCCGACTCCCCGGTGGCCGTGGCCTACCAGCATGTGCGGGAGGCCCCGCCGCTACCGAGCTCGCTCAATCCGGCGATCAACGAGGATTTGGACCGGGTGATCCTGCACTCGCTGGCCAAGGATCGGGAGACCCGCTACCAGTCGGCCGCCGAGTTCCGTGCCGACCTGGACAACCTGCGCCAGGGGCGGCCCCCGATCGCGCCGGCCGCGGTGCTGCACGACGCGGCGCAGCAGCACTCGGGCTACGACAGGTCGCAGGACCCGACCCGGGCCATGACCTACCCGTCCAGCCCCGCCGGCCCGACCATGCCGCAGCAGTCGCCGCCCGGGCACGGCTATCCGGTCACCCGGCCCACCTCGATGGACTACCCCGACTACGCCGGCCCCGACCGGCGCCAGTTCGCCCCTCGGGAGACCGGCCGGAGCACGGGGCGCAACATGGGCTACGTGCTACTCGGCCTGGTGGCGGTGGCCGTGTTCGCGGCCGTGGCTTACCTCGCGTACACCCTGCTGGGGTCGGGCACGAAGCAGGTGGCCGTTCCCCGGGTCACCGGCCTGACCCAGGCTCAGGCCATCAGCAGCCTGGGCACCGCCGGGCTCACGGCCACCACGACCCAGAAAGCCAGCGACACCGTTCCGGCGGGCACGGTGATGACCCAGGATCCGCAGCAAGGGGTCCGGGTGGACGAGGGAACCTCGGTCGCGCTGACCATCTCCTCGGGGTCGGCGACCGCCCAGGTGCCCGAGGTCAAGAACTTCACCCAGGAGCAGGCCCGGACGGCGATCGAGGAGGCCGGCCTCAAGGTCGGCAGCACCGAGACGGTCGATGCCGCCGGGGTCGAGAAGGGCCGCGTGGTCGGCACCGACCCGAAGGCCACCAGCAGCGTCGCCAAGGGTTCGTCGGTGAAGCTGCTGCTCTCCAGCGGCCAGGTCGCGGTGCCGAACGTGACCGGCAAGAGCTTCACCGAGGCCGACGCGATCCTGCGGAAGCTGCTGATCAGCGTGGTCCGGGAGGACGAGCCGAGCGATCAGCCCGAGGGGACCGTGCTCAGCCAGGACCTGCCCGAGGGCACCAAGGTGGACGCCGGGAACCAGTCGATCACCCTGAAGGTCGCTGCTCCGCTGGCGGTGGAGCCCACTCCGACCCCGACCACCGAGCCGTCGCCGCCGGAGGGCCTGCCCTCCCCGACGCCGACTCCCTGAGCCTCAGCGGCGGACCAGAGGAGCCAGCCCGTGCGAGCGGGCGACGGCGTCCGGTGACCCGCACAGGGCCAGCCAGTTGGCGAGCAGTCGGTGCCCGCCCTCGGTGAGCACCGACTCGGGGTGGAACTGCACGCCGTGCAGGGGCAGCTCGCGGTGCTGCAGCGCCATCACCACGCCCTCGTCGGTCCACCCGGTGAGCTCGAGGCAGTCCGGCACGGTGTCGGCCACGACGGCGAGCGAGTGGTAGCGGGTGGCGGTGAACGGCGAGGGCAGGCTCTCCAGCACGCCCTGGCCACGGTGGTGCACCGGGCTGGTCTTGCCGTGCATGAGTTCGGGGGCGTGGGTGACCGTGCCGCCGAACACCTCGCCCAGCGCCTGATGCCCGAGGCACACCCCGAGCATCGGCTGGGCCTGCTCGGCGCAGTGTTCGACCATGGCCGGGCAGACCCCGGCCTCGGACGGCGTGCCCGGTCCGGGCGAGAGCAGCACCCCGTCGAAGCCGTGCGCGTCATCCGTGGTCACCGCGTCGTTGCGTCGGACGTCGCAGCACGCCCCGAGCTGGGCCAGGTAGCCGACGATGGTCCAGACGAAGCTGTCGTAGTTGTCCACGACGAGGATCCGGACCCCGTCGGCGTCCTGCCTCGAACCGCCCGCTGCGTGCGTGTCGTCATCCACATCGGTCATCGTGCCACCGGCGCGGTGCGGGCGTGCCGCAGCTGGGTGGAGCCGGCATAGGCGGGCAGTACCTGGGTACCGCCCTCCTCGGCGCTCCAGCGCAGACCCACCTGGCGTACGTACTCGCGGTAGAGGGCGACGTCCGGCGAGGTGTCCAGGGCCCGGGCCAGCGCCGCAGGGTCGCCGATGGCGACCACCACGTAGGGCGGGGAGTAGAGCGTGCCCTGCACCAGCACGGTGTTGCCGACGCAGCGCACCGCGGTGGTCGTGGTGACCCGCTTGCCCATCAGGGTCATCGCCTCGGCGCCGCCGGCCCAGAGGGCATTCATCACCGCCTGGATGTCCTGCTGGTGCACGACCAGTTCGTCGGGGCGGAAGCCCTCGCGGGAGCGTTCCGGCGGGGCGTCGTCCAGGCTGACCACCATGGTCGGGCCGCCCACCGCGGTGAGCCCGGCCGGACCGGCCAGGGCCTCGCCCTGGCGCTGCAGCCCGGCCACGGTGTCGTTCTCCCTGCCCTCCGCGGCGGTGAGCCGGCCGATCTCCTCGGTCAGTTGCGTCACCCGCTGCTGGGCCCGGGTTGCCCGCGCCTGCTCGGCGATCACGAGCGCCTGGGTGTCCACGCCGTCGGTGCGCAGAGAGGTGCCGTCGGCCTCGCGGGCGCTGGTGGTGAAGAGCAGTCCGGCCAGGACCAGGACCCCGGCCAGGCTGAGCGCCCGGCCGCGCGCCGCCGGGGTCCACCGCCCGGGGGCAGCCGAGGACGTGGGCCGCTGATGGCCCTCAGCCGGGTCCTTCGCCGGGTTGGGCGCCGGGTTCTCTGCCGGGTGCGGGTCCATCACGTTCACCTCCACTGCACGCGACCGTAGGCCTTCCCCCGCTGCGGGACTTAGGCTAGGACACGGGTGGGCCGCCGGCTCGCCGCCGACAGCCGGATCGCGAGGAGCCGAGAGATGCCCGAGTCCCGGGTGCGCCGCCAGACCCCGTTCACTCCGCCGCCGGCGAAGGCCGCGCCGCCGAAGCCGAATCCACGCTGGTTCGTGCCGGTGATGGTCGGCCTGCTGCTGCTCGGCCTGGCTTACCTCGTCGTCACCTACCTGTCGAACTTTGCCTACCCGATCGGGGCGATCGGGTACTGGAACCTGGTGATCGGCTTCTCGGTGCTGATGCTCGGCTTCGGCATGACCACCCGCTGGCGCTGACCCACCCCCCGCTCCCCCCGCTCCCCCCCGCTGAGTGGTCACTTCTCGGGCAACACACCCCTCGTGTCGCCCCGGAGGTGACCACTCCTCGTTTGCCCCCGGCACAACCGCCGAAATCGCCCGAGAAGTGTCCACACTCGGCGGGCTCACGAACTGAGTGCAGTGGCTCCGCTACGCATTGTCCACAGGGTTTGCTCACAGCTGTGGAATTACACAGGTGTGAGTAAACCTGTGGACGACCCCTGCGGGTGGCAGCGGGGCCAGCGGCCGGGGGCTCAGCGGGGCCAGCGGTAGCCGGTCGCTTCGCCCGCACCCAGGTCCACGATCGCGGCCACCGGCCCACCGCCGTCCGGGCCCTGGTGGGCCGCCGAGACCGAGACGAAACAGGCCGGGTCCCCGGTGACCGAGGCGGTCACCCCGCCCACGCACGACTTGATCTGGCGATGCCAGTGCACGTCGGAGTCGTCGAGCATCGCGTTGCGCCGCCCGTGCACCTGACCGTCCAGCGAGGCCTCGCACTTGAGGAACACGTTGACCAGCCGGCCGCCGAGGTCGCTGGAGTGCGCCCGCTCGGGCAGGTCGAGCCCGGCGTCCTTGATCGCCGCCCAGATCCCGTCGGCGTCCAGCGCGTCCTGCATGACCGCGTGGCCGATCCGGTAGCGCCCGCCGATGCCCCGGGCGTTGCCGACCACGACCACCTGGGCCTGGTCGAGCTCCACCCCGGAGGAGCAGGACGCGACCGAGGAGAACAACGACCGGTCGTGCATCACGTCGGCGTCGGTGGGCATCTCGATCTCGCCGAGAGCGACGGCGATGCCGAGCGCGGTGCACCCGTTGGACAGGTCCATCGACTCGTGGGTGTGCTCGGTCCACACGCTCTTGCCGCGCGACTTGGCGTCCCGGATGGTGTGGATGGTCAGCAACGGGGTCTTGGTCTGCACGTAGTGCACGTCGGCCGGGTCGGTGATGCCGGCCCGCTCCATCGCCACCCGCACCGCCGCCGCCACCTTGGAGATCATCGGCGTGTAGCCGATCTCCTCGGGCAGCAGGTGCTCGCTCATCGCGAAGCCCACGGTCAGCCGGGGCTCGTCGGTCTTCTCGGCCTGGTCGGCCGGCACGGTGGCGAAAATCGTGGCGTGCGGGCTGATCACGCCGTCCGTGCCGCCCGACCACACGATCGGCACCTGGCGCACCTGCTCCTCGGGGGCGCCCTTGGCGATCAGCACCTCACGGAAGGCCCTGTCGGCGATGATCCGGGTGTAGTCGTTGACCCCGCCGTTGCCCTCGGTCTTGCCGATGACGGCGATGACGCGGCGCGCGTCCATCACGCCGTCGTCGATGAGCTTGGCCAACTCGGAGGCGTCGGAGACGGTGTGCAGCGGGACCTTGCGGACTTCGATCGGCTCTGGCACAGCGGGTCACCCTTCTGGTTGTGAACTCAATGGTCTTCGATGCACGTGCCGAACTCGCCGGCCACACCCTGGGCGATCCGGGACAGCGACGTGATCACACTTCGGGTTCCGCCGGCCTCGACGAACCGGACGGCGGCCTCCACCTTCGGCCCCATCGATCCGGCCGCGAAATGCCCGGCAGCGATGAGCTCGCGCATGGCCGGCGCAGTGATCCGGCCCACGGGGCGCGCCGCCGGGGTGCCGAAACCGGTCATCGCCTGGTCCACGTCAGTGGCGATCACCAGCACCTCCAGGTCGAGCGCGCGGGCGAGGACGGCGGCGGTCAGGTCCTTGTCGATCACGGCCTCGACGCCGCGCAGCGAGCCGTCCGGGTCGCGCACCACCGGGATGCCCCCGCCGCCGGCGGCGACCACCACGTACCCGGCGGCCAGCAGCGTGCGCACGGTGGGCGTGTCCACCACCTCCAGCGGCTCGGGCGAGGCGACCACCCGGCGCCAGCCCTTCTCGCCGCGGTCCTGCCAGATCTGGCCGTGGGCGATCAGCGGTTCGGCCTGTGCGTGGGGCAGATACCGGCCGACCGGCTTGGTCGGGTGGGTGAAGCCCGGGTCGTCGCCGTCCACCCGGGTCCTGGTGACGATCGCCGCCACCGGGCGGGCACTGCCGCGGACGGCGAGGGCCGGCTCGAGCGCGTTCAGGATGGTGAAGCCGAGCGTGCCCTGGGTCTGCGCGCCGTTCCAGTCCAGGGGCACCGGCGGGACGACGTGCGCGGCCAGTTCGTTCTTGACCAGCAGGTTGCCCACCTGGGGGCCGTTGCCGTGGGTGATCACCACCTCGTGACCGGCGGCGATCAGATCGGCCACCGAGCCCATCGCCGAGGTGATCGCTGCCCGCTGGGCCGTAGGTGTGGCGGTGCCGTCCGGGCCGGTCATCGCGTTGCCGCCCAGGGCGACGAGTATCCGCATCACATACCTCCCTTCGGCGTCCTGGTGCCCGGGAGCCTAACCAGCGCCGAGGCCCACCTGCGTTGGCGACTTCTGCCAGGAGGACGGCCCAGCTTTGGCAGGGCCAGCACGGCGCCGATCGAGGCCTTGAAGACGGCTCCGTGCGCCTGCCTGCGCGACCGCGTAGCGGCTGAGGTGCTCAGCCGAGCAGAGCCGCCAGATCGAGCCGGACGTCGCCGAGCTCGGCGACCCGGACCACGCCTGTCGGGTGCTCGTCGGTCAAGTGCGCCAAGACCTCCCAGCCGGCCGGTGTGCTGAGGTAGGCGTCCAACACCCGGTCGCGAGGATCCATGATCCAGTACTGGCCAGCGCCGGCGTCGAGGTACTCGGTCGACTTGCGCACCAGGTCGTCAGAACGGTTCGTGGACAAGACCTCGACCACTAGGAGCGGCGGTACCGCGACGAGATCCTCAGCCGGCTCGGCATCGAGCACCGCAACATCCGGAATCCGGATGTCCTGGCGGTCCGGGCTCAGCTTCCAGCCGACGGTAACGGCGACAACGGCACTCGGCAATGCGGTCACCAAGGCGTCCCTCAGCCGCAGGCAGATGCGCTGATGGACGAACGACGGCGGAGGGTTCACGATGACAACACCGTTGACATATTCCGCCCGTAGCTCGTCGGGAAGGTCGAGGTAGGCCTGGTAGGACACCCTCCGGCCGATGGCCGACGCCGATTCGCTCACCGACGGCCTCCTCGTTCGTGATTCTCTGGCCAGTGCACCTCGATGCCCAGTCCACCTCGATCCATTGTGGACCCGGGCGGCTCCTTGGGCGAGGACGTGCGTGGCGCAGGTGTGCCGTACCAGGGAACCTGTCGGAGTTATCCACAGGTCTACGGTATTTCGTCCAGCCGTCGGTGGCTCTGGCTACGGTGACCTGTCATGGGGAAGGCGAATCGACAGCGACGGGCGACGAAGGCCAAGGCACGCAAGCGGGCGACGGTCGGCGGAGGACGAGGAAGCGAGTCCACTGCCACCCCCGGCGCCTCGTTCGGCACGGCGTCGGGATCGCCGTTCGGAGCGGCCTGGGCCGGGTCGGCGAGTCTGCCGGATGTCACCGACGACGTGCGCGAGCTGGTGTCCCTGGCGCTGGGACACCTGGCACGCGGCCGGGGTACCCACTTCCTCAGGAGTGTCCATGGCCTCGCGGATGCCGAGACGTCGCAGGCCGCCGGCTGGAGACGGACGGTCGACCGGAAACTCAGCGCCATCGTCCTCGGCCAGATCACCGATGTGTGGCGGCGTGGGTGGGAGCCCGCGGACGTCGTCCGCGCTCTGCGTCGTCTGCAAGGTGTGGATCTCGAATCCGTGGGTCGCGATGCGATCGCCGCCGAACTTGCCCGCTACGCGCCGACCACCGTGTCGGCGCGCTGGCACGACCAGCTCGTGGCGCTCGACGCGACCGTCCGCTGGCCGCGTGAGCGCAATTGGATGGACGCCGACGTGGCCCGTCCGCGGGCGGTCACCATCCGCCTGGCGCTGGAGCTGGCCGACGCCCTGGCCCGGCTGCCCGATCTGGAGCGGCTCGGTCCCATCCCCGGCGAGGCCACCCATGTGCCCGCGACCGATCGGCCGGACGTCGACCGGCGGATCCTGGAGAAGGTGCGGGCGCTGCTGGCCAAGGCCGAGTCGACGCCCTACCCCGCCGAGGCCGAGACGTTCACCGCAGGGGCGCACGCCATGATGGCGCGCCACCGGATCGATCGCGCGCTGCTCGACGCCACCCGGCCGACCGTCGGCGGCCCGCAGGGCCGACGGATCGGCATCGACAACCCCTACGAAGCACCCAAGGCCATGCTCCTCCAGACCGTCGCCGATGCGAGCCAGTGCCGCATGGTGTGGAGCAAGGCCCTCGGGTTCGCGACCGTCATCGGCCGAGCAGCAGACCTGGACGCGGTCGAGTTGCTGTTCACCTCGTTGCTGGTCCAGGCGACGACCGCGATGACCCGGCAGGGTTCGCGCCAGTACGCCGACGGCGCCTCCCGCACTCGATCGTTCCGCCAGTCCTTCCTGATGTCCTACGCCCATCGCCTCGGCGAGCGCCTGGCGGAGACCACCGAGGAGCAGACCCGCCAGGTCGCCACCGAGACCGGTCGATCTGACCTGCTGCCGGTGCTCGCCTCTGCCCGAGCCGCCGTCGACGAGGCCACCGCGGCGTTGTTCCCGAGCCTGATCACCCGGTCCGTCGGCTCGGCCAACGACCGCGAGGGCTGGGCGAGCGGCCGAGCGGCCGCCGACCTGGCCAGCCTGCGGCCGGGCCCGGAGCTCACCGGCGGGTGACGGAACGGCTTGGGCTGGGCGTTCGATGTGCCGATGTACGTTCGAGGGCGTTGGGGCGGGGACCCGTGCGGAGGACCTGTCTGCTGCTCGCGGCAGTGCTGCTCGCCGGCTGCGCCTCCGGCGATGTCGTGACCACGCCGGCGGTGTCGGGGTCCGCCGCCGACCTGCCTGCCACCGCCGCGACCGGAGCGGCCGATTGTGATCCGCTCCGGATCGGCCCCGGGAGGCCACTGGCCGCCTCCGAGCAGCCGACTGCCGTGCTGCGGTGCGACCGGCGTCTGGAGCGCGTGGCCGGGGACGGCGAATGGTCGGTGGTCGTCCGGGAGCGCACGAGCGAGCGGATCGAGGAGTTCGTGAGGCTCCTCCGTCGGCCGCCCTTGAGAGAGCAGCCAGGGATGTCCTGCCGCGCCTACGCGACGACCAACGCGGTGACCCTCGAGCTCGACGGGAGACCCACGGTGATCTCCCTGCCGACGGACGAGTGTCAACACGCGCTGCCCGCGGTGCTGGAGGCGCTCGCAGCCCTGTCCTGGACCACCATCGAACGCACTCCGCTGCGCCGCACGCGGCCCGAGGCCGCGGTCCTCGCCGGGTGTGAGCGCTGGAAGGACATGATCGCCCTGATCGGCGGCACAGCGCGGACCTCCGGCCCCGGGCCGCTTTTGGCCGGCCGCGAGTCGATCCGCCTCTGCCGGTACACCGGCGCGGACGACGGCGACGGCTCGCCCACCGACGGAGTGACGCTGACCGGCACGCACGCCGCAGCGGTGCGCACCGCCCTGGCGGCCCTCGGCCCCGCCCGGCCCTGCACGACAGCGCACACCCGGTTCGCGGTGCTCACCGCGGAGGTCTACGTGGAGCTCGACGGGTGCATGCGGGTGCTCACGCCCACCAACACCCTGCGACAGGGGGACGCCGCCCTGGTCGCGCTTGTCGACGACTGACTACCGGCCATCCGGCGCGTCCAGCCAGGCCCGCACCGAGTCGTTGTGCTCCCCGAGCAGCGGCGGAGGGCGGTGCTCCGCGCGGCCGCCGGAGAACGGCTGGTCGTCGAACCGCAGCGGCGAGCCCGGCAGTTCGATCGGCCCGAGCACCGGATGGTCGACGTCGAGCACCAGGTGCTGGGACCGGGTCTGCTCCCAGGTGTAGACCCGGTCGAGGGTGCGCACTTCACCGGCCGGGATGCCGATCCGGTCCAGCTCGGCCAGGGTCTCGGCCAGGGTGCGGTCGGCGAGCGCGCCGTCGATCAGCTCGATCAGCCGCGGGCGGTTGCGCACCCGGTCGGCGTTGGTCGCCAGGCCCGGTTCGGCCGAGTCCAGGCCGATCCAATCGGCCAGCTTCACCCACAGGCTCTCGGCGCCGCACGCGATCTGCAGCACGCCGTCCGCGCAGTGGAACAGCCCGTAGGGGGCCACCGCCGGGTGGTGGTTGCCCTGGGCACGCGGCACCTGCCCGGCCACGGTGTAGGCGGTGCCCTGGAACGCGTGCACCCCGACCACGCTCGCCAGCAGCGAGGTGCGCACGACCCGGCCGCGGCCGGTCCGGGTGCGCTCGTAGAGCGCGGTGAGGACGCCGATGGCGCCGTTGTGCCCGGCCAGCAGATCGGCGATCGGCACGCCGACCCGCTGCGGGTCCTCCGGCCCCGAGCCGGTCAGCGACATCAGCCCGGCCTCGCCCTGGGCGATCTGGTCGTAGCCGGCCCGGCCGCCCTCGGGCCCGTCCTCGCCGAAGCCGCTGATCTTCAGGATCACCAGGGCGGGGTTGAGCTCGTGCATCCGGGCCACGCTGAAGCCGAGCCGGTCCATCACCCCGGGGCGGAAGTTCTCCACAAGCACATCGGCCCGGGCGATGAGCCGGGCGAGCGTCTCGCGGCCGTCGTCCGCCTTCAGGTCGAGGGTGATCGACTCCTTGTTGCGGTTGGCGGAGAGGAAGTAGGTCGAGATGTCCTCGTCGGGGCCGACGAAGGGCGGCCCCCAGCCCCGGGTGTCGTCCCCCGAGCCGGGCGACTCGACCTTGATCACCCGGGCGCCGAGATCGCCGAGCACCATCGTCGCGTGCGGGCCGGCCAGGGCGCGGGACAGGTCGACGATGAGGATCCCGGCCAGCGGCGCCTGCCCAGCCGGCGCGTCGTGCACCGCCGGTTCCTGCGCTCCCTCGATTGCGCTCACGGACGCCCCTTCCTCACCTCGCCGATCGATGCATCGGATCGCCCGAGCCTGTCACGAGCGGGCGCGGAGAGTCTCGACACCCTTGACGGGTGCACCACCCCGATGCCCTTCTTCGTGCTCAGGCGCCGCGGCTGGTGGTGCTCGACGAAGTGCATCGCGTACCGGAACTCCTCGAGACACTCCGCGTAGTGATCGACGACAACCGTCGTGCGGGCTTCCGCACCGGTCAGTTCCTGCTTCTCGGCTCGGCGTCGCTGAACCTGCTGCAGCTGACCTCGGAGGGTCTCGCGGGTCGGATCGCGCATCTGGACCTGTCGGGGGTGCACCTCGACGAGGCTGCAGATGCCGGCATCGACGAGAACTCCGGATGGCTGCGAGGTGGCTTTCCCGACAGCCTCACCCCGCCGGATGACGCCGCCCCCTCCGCTGGTGACTCGACCTCATCCGGTCGTATCTCGAGCGCGACGTGCCCATGTTCGCTCCACGGATCCCCACCGAGGCCCTGCGCCGGCTCTGGACGATGCTCGCCCACACCAGTGGTGGGCTGCTCAACGCCAGCCGACTGGCAGAGAGCCTCGGCGTTTCAAGCCCGGCCGTCACCCGGTACATCGACCTCCTCTATGACCTCGCCCTGGTTCGCCGGTTGGCGCCCTGGCACGTCAACACCGCAACTACCTGGTCCACCCGGATGCCGGGGGCGAGCCCTACCTCCTGTCCGACGGAACCATGGTGATCGGGCTGACCCGATTGGTGCGTGAACTGCGCTCGGCCCGGTACGGATGACCGGTGCGGTCAGGTGCCCGCTGAGATCTCCAGGCAGACCGACTCCCCGCGGCGGCGCACCCGCCCGCTGAGCAGCAACGCCCGCACCAGCAGGCCGTACTTGGCGACCAGCTGAGTGTTCAGCCGCTTCTGCCGTGCGGCGTCCTGCACCACCACCGCCGACCCTTCGTGCTCGGCGACGCCCTCCGCCACCCGGCCCCGGGCGTCGCACGGAACGAGCAGGACTCTCGGCGTGTGTTCGAGCCGCTTGACCTTGCCGGCTGTGGCGCCCGTGGTGACCAGCAGCCGGTCCCCGTCCCGCACCACCCACACCGGCGTCGGCACCCCGGTGCCGTCCCGGCGGAACGTGGTCAGCCGCACGTACGTCGCCGCACCGAGCAGTTCCACCGCAGCAGAGGTCGCCATGGCACGACCCTACTCAGGGCACGCTCAGAGCCAGTCGCAGTCGGCGGCGGTGGCGCCCCCGGACAGGCGCGCGTACCCGGGGCCGCGGTCGAAGAACGGCTCGGCCGGCGCGCGCCCGGCCCGTATCGAGGCGCGCAGGGCATCGGACGCCGCCACATCGATCACCGGGTCGTCGGCCGTCCCCGTGTCCACCGCGCCGTAGTCCCGCTGCGCGCCCTCGACCGAGACCTTGCCCCAGCGCAGGTCACGCTCGATCTCGGCGTACGGCCGCTCCAGCGGATCGCCCCAGCCGCCGCCGCCCGTCGTCCGGATCCGGATCACCTGCCCGGCGCTTACGGGTTCGTCGTCCGCCAAGGCGTCGACCTCGCGCTCGTCGGGTCCGCCGAAGTCGATGGTGACCTGGAACGGCCGCCCGGCCTTGCCGCCGCGCACGCCCCAGCAGGCCAGGATCGAGCGGTCCGCGATCGACATGAAGTGCCCGTCGCGCAGCATCCGGATGTGCTTCTCGTACCCCAGCCCCCCGCGGTAGCGCCCCGGCCCGCCCGAGTCGACCGCCAGGGCGAGCCGTTCCACCCGGAACGGGAACCGGGACTCGGTGAACTCGGTCGGCAGGTTCCGCGAGTCCGGCACCACGTGGATGGTGTCCTCGCCGTCGGCGTAGTAGCGCCCGCCCGACCCGCCGCCGAGCACCTCGCGCATCAGGTAGTCGTTGCCGTCGAGGTCGTGCCCGTAGACCCCGGTGTAGCGGATGGTCTCCTGGTCGGCCGGCATCTTCCCGTCGACCGCCTTGGCGACCGCCCCGGCCAGCACCCCGAGCAGGCGCAGGATGACGAAGGTGCGGGCGTTCGTCGGCGCCGGGAAGATCGGGGTGAGCAGGGTGCCCTTCTCCGGGAAACGCATCTCCAGCAGCGGCACCACGCCCTCGTTGACGTCGAGCTCGGCCATCCGCTCCGGGGTGTCGGCCAGGTTGCGCAGGATCGGCGCGATCCACTTGGCCAGGAAGTTGCCGTCGGCGTAGTCGCCGCAGTGGTTGATCGGGCCCTTGGCCTGCGGCGCGGTGCCGGTGAAGTCGATGATCAGTTTCGGGCCCCCGTCGCCGGGTCCGGGGCCGCCGGTGGCGGTCTTGGTCAGCGTGATCCGCTGCGTGTGCAGCCGCGGCTCGTCGACCCCGTCGTGCTCGGCGTAGTCCTCCCACACATAGACCCCGTCCGGGATCTTGGAGAGGATCTCCCGCTGGTAGGTCTGCGTCGTCTGCTCCAGGATCGCGTCGAACGCTGCCTCGACCACCTCCCGCCCGTAGCGGGCGAACAGCTCGGCCAGCCGGCGCGCACCCATCAGGCAGGCCGAGCACTCGGCGTCCAGGTCGGCGGCCAGGGAGTCGGGCATCCGGGAGTTGCGGGTCATGATCTTCAGGGCGGCCTCGTTCGGCACTCCGGCGTCCCAGAGCCGGATCGGGGGCACCATCAGCCCTTCCTCGAACACGCTGGTGGCGCCGCTGGGCATCGACCCGGGGCACGCCCCGCCGATGTCGTCGTGATGGCCGAAGGCCTGCACGAAGGCCACCACCTGCGGGCCGTCGCCACCGCCGTCGTCGTGGAACACCGGCACGGTGACGCACAGGTCGGGCAGGTGCCCGATCCCACCCTCGGAGGCGTAGACGTCGTTGTGGAAGAACACGTCCCCCTCGCGCATCGTCTCCAGCGGGTAGTCCCGGGCCACCGGGTGCACCAGCGCGGAGTATGAGCGCCCGGTCAGCTTGCGCAGGTGCCGATCGTGGATGCCGGCCCGGAAGTCGTGCGCGTCGCGGATCATCGGCGAGCGCGACGTCCGCCCGATCGCCGTCTCCACCTCCTTCTCCACGCTGGCCAGGGAGCCCTGCACGATCTCGACCACGATCGGGTCCACAAGGCTGCCCTCGGGGGTGAGCCGGCCGCCGTAGTGGTAGGTCATCTCAGGCCCTGCCCTTCCGCGGCCGCCCGCGTGATCACCAGATTGCCGAAGCCGTCGACACGGGCGCTGAACCCCGGGTGCACCGGCACCGTGGACCCGAACTCCTCGACCACCGCCGGACCGGTCAGCACATCGCCGGGGGCCAGCGCGTCCCGGGCATAGATCGCGGTCTCGACGTAGCCGTTCGTGGCGTCGAAACAGACCGGGCGGACGGCGCTGCGCGCCCGGGCGGCCAGGCCGCCGGCCGTGGGGTAGGCGGTCAGCCGGTGCAGCCTCGGCCGGGTGATCGGGCCGATCCCGGTCACCCGCAGATTCACCCACTCCACCTGCTGACGCGGATCGGCCACGAAGTCGTAGCCGTACAGCGCCTGGTGCTCGGCGTGGAAGGCGGCCACCACGGCGTCGGCGAGTGCGGCGTCCAGCGGGCCGTCGGGCAGCGGCACCCGCACCTCGAAGGCCTGGCCGAAGTAGCGCAGGTCGGCGGTGCGGGTGAACCGGTGCTGCTCGGGGGCGAAGCCCTCGGCGTCCAACGCGGCAGCCGCTCGGCCGGTGAGATCCTCGAAGATCCGTTGCACGTGAAACAGGTCGAGCGCGGCGTGCTTGGCCACCGCGGTCTGCACGTAGTCGTTCTTCACGTCGACGGTGAGCAGGCCGAACGCCGAGACGGTGCCCGGGCTGCGCGGCACCAGCACCCCGGCCAGGTCCAGGATGTCCACCAGCCGGCAGGCCAAGAGCGACCCGGAGCCCCCGAACGTGGTCAGGGTGAAGTCGCGCACATCCAGGCCGCGCTTGACCGAGACCTGGCGCAACGCGTTCGCCTGGTTCCAGGCCGAGATCTCGAGAATGCCTGCGGCACAGGCGGTCAGGTCGAGCCCCAGCCGTTCGGCCAGAGCACCCACGCCCGCCCGCGCGGCCTCGACGTCGAGCGGGATCTGCCCGCCGAGCAGGTGCGGCGGGATCCGGCCGAGCACCAGGTGGGCGTCGGTGATGGTGGGCTCGGCGCCGCCGCGGGGGTAGCACATCGGCCCCGGGTCGGCGCCGGCCGAACGCGGCCCGACCTTGAGCATGCCCTCCGGGGAGATCCAGGCGATCGAGCCACCGCCCGCGCCGACGGTGACCACGTCGATCATCGGGATCTTGCTGGGGAACGCACCGACTGTGCCTTCGGTGGTCAGCGTGGGCTGGCCGTCGAGCACCACCGAGACGTCGGTCGAGGTGCCGCCGCCGTCGCACGTAAGCACTTTGGCGAAGCCGGCCTCGCGCGCGATCAGCGCGGCGCCGAGCGCGCCGGCCGCCGGACCGGACAGCACGGTGGTGATCGGCTGGTGCACCACCTCCGCGGCCGACAGCACCCCACCGTTGGACTTCATCACGTAGAACGACCCACGGGGGGCAAGCCCCCCGTGAACCCCCCGGAGGGACTCACCGACGACCTCGGTCAGGCGCTCGGCGATGTTGGCGATGTAGGCCGAGACCCGGGGCTTGACCGCGGCGTCGACCAGGGTGGTCATGCTGCGCTCGTACTCGCGGTACTCACGCAGCACCTCGCTGGAGATCGAGACCACGGCCTGCGGGTGCTCGCGGCGCAGCACCTCGCGCATCGCCTCCTCGTGCGAGGGGTCGGCGTAGGCGTGCAGGAAGCAGACCCCGAGCGTGTTCACCCCCCGGTCGCGGAACCAGCGGGCCACCTCGACGGCGCGGGCGGTGTCGAACGGGCGCACCTGCGCCCCGGTCGGGTCGAGCCGCCCGCCCACGGTCTTGACCAGGTCGGCCGGCACGATCCGCGGCGGCTTCACCCAGAAGTAGGAGTTGCCGTACCCGTCCGGCACCGCCTGGCGGGCGATCTCGAGGATGAACTCGTACCCCTCGGTGGTGATGAACCCGAGCCGGTCGATCTTGCCCTCGAGCAGCTGGTTGGTGGCCACGGTGGTGCCGTGGCTGACCGCGCTGATGTCGTCACCGGTGGCCCCGAGCAGGTCGAGCGCCTTGTGCACGGCGTCGATGAACCCGTCAGCGGGGTTGGCCGGCGTGGAGGGGGTCTTGGTGTCGACCAGGTCACCGGAGTCCTCGTCCAGCGCCACCACATCGGTGAAGGTGCCTCCGGTGTCGATCCCGATCCGGATCCTGCGGCCGGTGTGAGTCGCCATGCGCCGATTCAACCGGCTGGACTCCCCGCCCGCCTTGGCAACACCTGCCAACACCTGGCCCCGGCAGGCCCCATACGCGAACATGATCGCGGCGAGTGGTCAATTTCGCCCCGTTCAAGATCGCGAAACGGGGTGAAATCGACCACTCGGCAGAGATCGGGGCCGGAAGTGGGAATGCGCACCAGGGGGAGGGGTGATGGAACCGGAGGATCTGCGGACGCTGGTCACCTGGCACATGCCGTTCGGCACGTACAAGGGGGTGCTCCTGGCCGACCTGCCAGGGCCCTACCTGGGCTGGTTCGCCCAGCACGGCTTCCCGGACGGCGACCTGGGTCGGCTGCTGGCGCTGATGTACGAGATCCACCACAACGGCCTGCGCGACCTGCTCACCCCCCTCCGCCAGCGGTAGCCGAACTCCGCCGGCGCGGGCAGAGGTGGGTTCTGCACCGTCTGCGTGTACCAAACCGCCACAACTGCCGGGTCAGTCGGGGCGGGGTCGGGTGAGTTCGGGCAGGTAGCGGCGGATCAGCGCCAGGTTGCGCTCGCGCAGGTGGTGGAAGGACTGCGGCACGCTCGACCCCGGGGTCAGCGAGGCCATCGCGGCGTCCAGGTCGAGCCGGGCCGAGACCCAGCACTCGTGCGAGGAGGCCTTGGCCACGATCTCGGCCACCGGCGAGACGATGTGCGAATTGCCGAAGTAGATCACTCCGGCCGGGTCCATCCCGGTGGCGTTGGCCCCGATCAGGAACACGTGGTTGTCATAGGCGCGCGCCCGTGAGGTGAGCTCCCAGATGTCGGCCGAGCGCAGCAGCGCCGACGGCCGGCAGATCACCTCCGCCCCCAGCAGCGCCTCGATCCGGGCCAGCTCGGGGAAGTCGCCGTCGAAACAGATGATCATGCCGATCCGACCCAGCGGGGTCTCCACCACGCACACGTCGTCCCCGGCCTCGACCCAGCCGCCCAGCTCACGCCGCTCACCCGGGAACGGGTGGGTCTTGCGGTAGACCCCCAGCACCGCGCCGTCCGGCCCGATCAGCACCGCGGCGTTGTAGATCGTCCCGCGCTCCGGACCCCGCTCGTAGGTGCCGATACACAGGTGGACGCCGAGCTCGGCTGCCACCTGCTGCAGCGGCTCGGTGATCGGGCCAGGGATCGTCGAGACCAGGTCCCACAGCTCCTCGGGCGTGCAGCCCGGGGTGAACCCGGTGGTCGCCGACTCGGGCAGCACCACCAACTCCGCGCCGGTCGCCGCCACGCAGCGCCGAGTGAACTCCACGCAGCGGTCCAGGTTGGCCGCGATCGATTCCGCCCGCAGCGGCCCGGGTGCCGGGGCGAGCTGAACGGCGGCCGCGACGAAGGGGCGCATCAGTCCCGCCGCGCGATCCGGGCCCCGATCAGCACGCCGGCCAGCGCCAGCAGGCCACCGACCAGGGCGCCGACGGCGAACCCGGAGCCGCCTGCGAGCCCCATCCCGCCGACGCTGATCCCGGTGCCCCCAGCGGCGGGCGCGGCGGTCTGACCGGCGAACACCCGCGGCCCAGCCTCCCCGGCCGGTGCACCGACGAGCGCCCGCACGCCTACCCCGACCATTGCCGGTTCCAGCGGCGCGGCAAGGGCTCCGCCGGAGGCGATGTCGGCGTCCACCGCGGCGAAGAACTGGCCGGCCATCTTCTTGGCCACCCCGTTCAGCATCCGCTGGCCGACCCCGCCGATGGTCCCGCCGATCGCGGCGTCAGCGTCGTAGGTCAGCTCGGTGCCCCCGCCGGCCAAGGGCAGCAGCCGCATCGCGACGTCCGCGCTCACCGTCCCCGGCCCTCCGGAGCCCTTGGCGCGCAAGGTGAAGGCGGACGGCGGGGTGCCGTCGAGCAGCTGCACCTCACCCTGGTAGGTGCCCTTGATCGCGGCCACCCCGGCGGTGACGGTCAGCGCGTAGCGGTCCGGCCCGAGCTCGGTCAGAGAGCTGCAGCCGGGCACGGTGCGGGCCAGCACCGCCGGATCGTTGAACGCGGCGAAGACCACGTCGGGCGGGGCCTGCAACGTTGCGGAGCCGGTGAACTTCATGGCTGCTCCTCCTCGAGCGGGTGGGTCTCGGCGGCAGAACGGTCAACAGCAGCGCGGTCGACGGAGGGGATCTGCCCTGCCTGGTGCCGACGACGCAGGTCCCACAGCTCGTTCGGCGAGATCGGCATCGCGGTGATCACGAACCCCTCGGCGTCCTCGATCGCCGAGGCGATCACCGCGGACACCGGGATGCAGCCGGCCTCCCCGGCCCCCTTGACCCCCAACGGGTTCAGCGGGGACGGCGTCTCCAGGTGGTCGATCTCCACGTGCGGGATCTCTGAGGCGTAGGGCATCAGGAAATCCATGAACGAGGCGTTCATCAGCTGGCCGGTCTCGTCGTAGGCCATCCGCTCGTACAGGGCCCCGCCCACGCCCTGGGCCACCCCGCCGTGCACCTGACCCTCCACGATCATCGGGTTGATCAGCCTGCCGCAGTCGTGGATCACGCAGTAGCGCAGAATCCTGATCTCCGCGGTGACCGGGTCGGTCTCCACGATCGCCGCGTGCATGCCGTTGGCGAAGGTGGACTGGGTGGGGGAGTAGAAGTCCTTGCCCTCCAGCCCCGGTTCGTCGTCGTCGGCGATCGGCGGGGTGTCCGGGTCGGCCGGCCCGGCGAACTGGGTGGCCGCCCGGGCCGCCTCGTCGAACGCGTAGCGCAACGGGTTCGACAGCACCGACAGGGTGCCGAGGGAGATCGAGGACTGCGGCGAGCCGACCACCCGCACCACACCGTCCGCGAGCTCCAGATCGGACTCGTCCACCTCCAGTGCGCGTGCGGCCAGCCGCAACGCCTTCGCCTTCACCGCGCGGGCTGTCAGTGCCACCGCGTTGCCGCTCATCACCGCGGCCCGTGAGGCGAAGGTGCCCACGGCGTAGGCCATCCGGCGGGTGTCGCCGGCCGTGACGTGCACGTCCTCGATCGGCACGCCGAGCTCGTCCGCGACGATCTGGGCGAACGCGGTCTGGTGGCCCTGGCCCTGGGTGGTCAGCCCGATCGCCACGTTCACCCGGCCCGAGGTCTCCACCTGGATGTGCGCACCCTCGTACGGCCCGACCCCGGTTCCCTCGACGTAGCACCCGATCCCGATCCCGACCCGGCGCCCCTGCGCGCGGGTCTGGCGACGGTACTCGGCGAAGTCCTCCCAGCCGACCAGGGACGTCAACGAGGCGAGGGAGGCGGGGAAGTCCCCCGAGTCGTAGCGGTAGGGCCGCCCGTCCTGGAAGATCAGCCCGTGGTCGTAGGGCATCTCCTCGGGGAGGATGAAGTTCGCCGACCGCACCTGCAGCCGGTCCCGGCCGAGATAGGCCGCGATGGCGTCCATCGTGCGTTCCATCGCGAACACGCCCTGCGGGCGCCCCGCCCCGCGGTAAGGGGTCACGATCACCGTGTTCGTGAACAGACTGAAGAACTCCACCCGGTAGGCGCCGGGCTTGTACGGGCCGAGCAACTGGGTGGAGGTGATGATCGGCACGATGATCCCGTAGGGCGTGTAGGCCCCGTTGTCGTGCCAGAAGGTGACGTCGAGGCCGAGGATCCGGCCCTCGTCGTCGAAGCCGACCTCGACGTGCTGCACCTGGGCGCGCTCGTGCGCGCTGGAGATGAAGTGCTCCCGCCGGTCCTCCACCCACTTGACGTCCCGGCCGAGCCGGCGCGCGGCCCAGGGCACCAGCACCTCCTCCGGCCAGGGGTGCACGATCTTCACCCCGAAGCCGCCGCCGATGTCCGGGGCCACGCACGCCACCTTGGCCAACGGCATGCCCAGCTTGGAAGCCACCGCGGCGCGGACCCCGGTCGAGGACTGCGTGGAGGAGTGGATTAGCAGCGACTGGTCATCGTTGTTCCATTGCGCAAGAACACCTTTGCCCTCCATCGGCATGGAGGCGCTGCGGTCGATGTGCAGATCCAGCTCGAGCCGGTGCGGCGCGGCGGCGATCGCGGCGCGGGCGTCGCCGTTCTCCTGCACCAGGTGCGCCGAGACGTTGCCGGGCGCCTCCGGGTGCACCAGATGCGTTGCTGCGCGAGCGGTCTCGACGCCGACCACCACCGGCAGTTCCTCGTAGCGCACCTCGATCAGGGCGCAGGCGTCCTCGGCGACGTAACGGTCGACGGCGACCACCATCACCACCGGTTCGCCGACGTGCTTGACCACCTGGGCGGCCAGGGCGTACCCGGTCATCGGGTGGGTCAGCGCCGGGTGCGGGATCAGCAGCGGCAGCCGCTCACCGACCCGCCCGTCGAGGTCCTCGTGGGTGTAGACGGCGAGCACCCCCTCGACGTCCACCACCGCCGAGACGTCGATGTCGATGATCCGGGCATGCGCGAACGGGCTGCGCACGAACGCCGCGGCCAGCGCCCCCCGGCCGAGGTCGTCGAGGAAGCGGCCGTTGCCGGTGACCAGGCGAGGATCCTCGCGGCGCTGCACCGGGGCACCGACGTATCGGGTGGTCATGGCTGCCGCTCCCGCATGATCTCGGCCGCCCGCCCGACCGAGCGGACGATGTTCTGGTACCCGGTGCAGCGGCACAGGTTTCCCGAGATCGCCTCCCGGGCCTCCTCGGGCGTCGGGTCGGGGTTGGCCTCCAGGTAGGCCGTCACGGTGGTCAGGAAGCCCGGGGTGCAGAACCCGCACTGCAGGCCGTGGCACTCCACGAAGGCCTGCTGCACCGGGCCCAGTTCACCGTCGGCGCAGCCGGCCCGGGAAGCAAGCCCCTCCACCGTGGTGATCTCGTGGTCCTGCGCGCTGATCGCGAAGATCAGGCACGACCGGATCGGCGCGCCGTCCAGCAGCACCGTGCAGGCCCCGCACACCCCGTGCTCGCACCCCACGTGGGTGCCGGTCAGGCCCAGATCATGGCGCAGGACGTCGGACAGCAGGCGTCGCGCGGGCACCTGCGCCGTCCGGGAGGTGCCGTTCACCCGCAGCCGGATCTCGTGCAGCCGCTCGCCGGTGGCCGGGCTGATCGTCATCGTGCCTCCTACTGCTCGGTGCGGGTCGCGTTGCGCGCGGCCGTGGCGAGCACGCGCTCGGCCAGGGCGCCGGCCAGCACCCGGCGGTACTCGGTGTCCGCATGGAGGTCGCCGTCCGGGTCGACCCAGCCACGCACGACCTCCGCGGCGCCCGCCCAATCGGCGCTCTCGGCCGGTTGCCCGGTCAGCAGGTCACCCAGGTCGAGTACGGCCGGGGTCGGGGTGAGCGAGCTGACGCTGACCCGCGCCCCGGTGATCACGCCCTCGGCGACGGTGACCGCGGCGGCCACCCCGGCCAGCCCGTAGTCCCCGTGCCGCCGGGTGATCTCCTCGAACGCCGTCCCCGCGCCGGCGGGCAGGACGTCGAAGTGCACCGCGGTGGCCAGTTCGTCGTCGGCGAGGGCACATTCCAGGGGGCCGAGGAAGAAGTCCTGCGCGGGGATCCGCCGGACGCCGCGCACGCTGGTCGCCTCGACCCAGCCGCCGGTGAGCATCAGCACCGCCGGCATCTCCCCGCTCGGGTCGGCGTGCACGATGGAGCCCAGGGTGGTGCCCCGGTTGCGGATCACCGGATGGGCGACCGTGAGCAGCGCCTGGCGCAGCAAGGGGATCGCCGTCCAGGCCTGCGGGTCGCGCTCCAACGAGGCGTGTCGCACCAGCGCTCCGACACGCACCCCGGCCGGGGTGACCTGCACGCCGTCCAGCCCGGCGACCCGGTTGATGTCGACCAGGTGAGCGGGCGAGGCGAGCCGCATGTTGAGGATCGGGATCAGGCTCTGCCCCCCGGCGAGCACCTTGCCGACGTGACCGACCTCGGCCAGCACGGCGACCGCGTCGTCCACGCTGGTCGGAGCGTGGTAGTCGAAGGGTGGTGGCTTCACCGTCCCGATCCTGCCTTTCGTCGGCGAACTCGGCCAGGGCGGGACCGCCCCGAGGAGTGAACGGGCAGGGGCCGCCCGGATGTCACTATCCGGGCGGCCCCTCGCCGCGCTGCGTGGGGTCAGTCGTGATGGCGGTGTGGTGCGGTGTCGTCCGCGCCGGAGATGTCGACCTCCGGGTAGACGCTGATCGCCCCGTGGTGGCGGTTCTTCAGGTCCGCCGGAGCCAGGGCCACGGCCAGGTGGTAGGCGGCGATGGTCACGATCGTGCCCAGCGCGATGCCCTCCAGGCTGAAGGTGTCGGAGAAGACCAGCTTGGTGTTGCCGATCGCGATGATGATGCCCGCCGCGACCGGGATCAGGTTGATCGGGTTGGCGAAGTCGACCTGGTTCTCCTTCCAGATCTTCGCGCCGAGCAGGCCGATCATGCCGTAGAGGACCACCGTGATCCCGCCCAGGACGCCGCCCGGGGTGGCCGCGACCAGGGCCCCGAACTTGGGCGAGAGGCCGAACAGGATCGCGACGATCGCCGCCACGTAGTAGGCCGCGGTGGAGTAGACCCGGGTGGCCGCCATCACGCCGATGTTCTCGGCGTAAGTGGTGGTGGGCGAGCCGCCGACCGAGGAGGCAAGCATGGTGCCGACGCCGTCCGCGGCGATCGCCCGGCCCATCACGCCGTCGAGGTCGGCGCCGGTCATCTCGGCGACCGCCTTGACGTGGCCGGTGTTCTCCGCGATCAGGGCGATCACGGCGGGCAGGACCAGCAGGACGGCGGCCATGGAGAAGGTGGGCGCGTGCCAGCCGACGATCTCCTTGCCGTCCACCACGGAGGTGTGCGGCGGGAAGCCGATCCAGGACGCGGCGTCCACCCCGGCGAAGTTGACCCGGAAGTGCTCAGTCACCTCACCCGCGCCGGCGTCGAAGGAAGTGATCTTGCCGAAGGTCTTGTCGAAGACCCAGGACAGGGCGAACCCGAAGATCAGGGAGAGGAAGATGGCGATCCGGCCGGCGAAGCCCTTCAGGGCCACCCCGCAGACGATCGCGAAGATCATCACCAGCAGGGCCACCCACTGGTCCTGCGGCCAGTAGATGTTGGCCACCACGGGTGCCAGGTTGAAGCCGATCAGCATCACCACGGCGCCGGTGACCACCGGCGGCAGCACCTTGTGCAGCACGGCGGAGCCGAGGAAGTGGATGGCGACGCCGACCAGGGCCAAGATCAGGCCGGCCAGCAGGATCGCGCCGGTGACCCTGGCCGAGGTGGCACCCTCCTGCGCACGGATCGCCGCGACGCCGCCGACGAAGGAGGCCGACGTGCCCAGGTAGCTGGGCACCTTGCCCTGCACGATGAGCAGGAAGCAGATCGTGGCGATGCCGCTCATCATGATCGCGAGCTGGGCGTTCAGTCCCATGATCAGCGGGAAGACGAACGTGGCCCCGAACATGGCCACCACGTGCTGGGCGCCCAGCCCGATGGTCTTGCCCCAGGAGAGCCGCTCGTCAGGAGCGACCACGTCGTTGGGGCCAACGGTCTTTCCGTCACCGTGGAGTTTCCAACCCAGGGCCATCCGGCTCCTCCTTGTCCCGCCGGTGGTGGTGCCACCGGACGCGGGGGGTGCACACCGGGCACCCCGGATCCACGGTGTGCTGCGTCACATCGGCTGATGCGTCGGGGACACGGTAGCGACGTGACAACGGTTGCCGTTCGGTAAAACCTGACAGGTGATCGAACCGATATTTGGCGATATTCGTAGCCGTACCGCTACAGGCCGCGCATCTGGATCACCTTGAGCGCCAGGGCCAGGGTCAGCCGCAGCTGGGGGTCGGTGGTGAACGGGCCGACCATGCGCTCCAACTTGGTGATCCGGTAGCGCAGGGTGTTGTAGTGGAAGTGCAGGACCCGTGCGGTCTCGGCCACGTTGAGGTTGGTGTCCAGCAGCACGGTCAGGGTCTGGCGCAGGTCGGCGTTCTCCCGCGCGGCGTCGGTGGCCAGGTCACCCAGCGCCTCGGTGACGAAACGGCGCAGGTCGGCGCTGTCGGGCACCAGGGCGAGCAGGCGGAAGATGCCCAGGCCGTCGAAGTGGGTCAGCGCACCGTCGCCGTGCACCTGCCGGCCGACGGCCACCGCCTTGAGCGCCTCCTCATACGCCGAGGGCAGCTGCGCCGGGGTGGTGATCGGGCGGGAGACGCCGGTGGAGAAGCTGCGCCGTCCGCCGCCGCCGTCCCCGCGCACCACCCGGACGACGTCCCGCACGGTCTGCATGGTCGCCTCGGCCGCCTGGTCGCGGCCCACCCCGAGCACGGTGACCACCTCGCGGCTGAACCCCACGCACGGGGCGTCGGTGTCGCGGACCCGCACCGCCTGGGCCCAGGCCCGGGCGAACCGCTCCTGGATCGCGCGCACCTCCTCGCGGGGCAGGCCCGCGGCCTCGTCGTCCGCGTCGATCTCGGCCACCACGACCACCGCCGGCCGCCCCAGGTCCCAGCCCAGGGACTCGGCGTGGGCGATCAGCTGTTGCGGGTCGCCGGCCCGCCCGGCCAGGGCGTCGCGCAGGAACTCCGCCCGGTACTTGCCCTCGACCGTCGACACCGCCTGCTGCTTGGTGATCGCCAGCGCCGCGACGGTCGCGGCCCGCTCGAGCAGGTGCACGTCGTCCGCGGTAAGGGCCCGGGTGCTGGAGAAGGCGACCAGGCGCCCGTGGTCGTGCGCGCCGGCGACGATCCGCACCATGGCGCGCCGCCACCGGTCGGCCTGGCTGCCCGACACATCGGTCGGGGTGCGGATGCCGACCGGTTCGTACTCGACGATGAACCGGCCGGTGCGGTCGAAGCAGTCCAGAGCCATCGCGTGGTCGAGCTCGCCGGGGGCACCGGCGCCGGCGAGCACCCGGCCGTCGGTGGAGGTCACCACGGCGGCCCCGTGCAGCAGTCCGACCAGCTGTTCGCACAGATCGCGCAGGTCGCCACCGGTGAGCACCACGTGCAGCAGTGCGCGGTGCACCTCGTCGGTGCGCTCGAGCAGCTGGCGCTGGGCCCCGTGCACCCGGGAGATGTAGGCGTTGACCAGGCCGTCCAGGCTGGCGTGGCCGTCGAGCGCGACCAGCGGAAGGTCGGCCCCGGTGGCCGCGGCCAGCGCGGAGGCGGGTACCGGACGGGTCGGCGAGCGCTGCACGGCGAGACCGGTGATCTCCGCGGCGGCCAGCTCGGCGACCAGATCCCGGCCGGTGGCCTCGGCCTCGGCCAGCGCCTCGGTCGTGGTCAGCACCAGGTGCCCGGTCAGGTCCCGCTCGGGCAACGCGGCGGCGGTGAGCAGGGTGACCCGTAGCACCGGGCGGTCCATGCCGACCTCACCGGTGAGCACCTCGACCGCGCCCGGGTCGCCCTGGTTCACCAGGTCGGCCAGGGTCGGCGGCGGGGTGACCGCGCCGGTCTCCGGGGGTGGGGCGATGATTGGCAGTTCCAGACCGGTGTGCTGTCGATCGTTGGCAACATCGGCCATAAGCGTCACTGTAACTGCGGGATAGCGTCACAACCCACCCCTTCTCCGCGAGCAGGAGCCGCCTCCGTGACCGTGCGCCCGGCAGCCCGCGCTGCTGTGTCGCCTGCCGCGTGGTCGCCGCTGACGGCGGCCCTCGTGCACGGCCCGGTCCGCGTGGCCCGGGTGGCGGCGACCTTCCCGGCGGCCCTGTACCTGCTGGTCGACGCCACCGATCCGGACGACTCGCTGCCTGACCTGCTGCCGGTACTTGCTCCCGGTGCCCTGCTGCTGCCCGGCGGCCTGCGCCTGGCCCGGCCGGCGGACGGCGGGTGGCGGGTCGCCGTCGGAGATCAGGTGCGGGTGGGCGAGGGCCGGGTCGAGCTGCCCGGGGTGACGGTTGAGGCGGTGCGTGCCTGGCGCCCGCCCCGGGTCGTGCCGGCCCGGCCGAGTCCGGCCGGAACTGGGCTCACCGACCTGCTCGCCACCGCCGCTCCCTCCCCTCACCTGGTGCGCCGGGCCGGCGACGTCGCCGCCGCCGTACTCGCCGGCCGGGCGGACGGCGCCACCTGGGCGCCGCTGGTCGGCGCCGGTCCGGGACTCACCCCGAGCGGGGACGACGCGCTCTGCGGCGCGCTGCTCGTCCTGCACGCCTGGGGTCGCGGCGTCGAGGCAGCGGCGCTCGCCCCGGCGTATCCGCGGACCACGGCGTTGTCGGCCGCCCTGGTCGGGGCCGCTCGGCAGGGGTACGCCCTGCCACAGGCGGTCACCCTCGTAGACGCCGTGCTGGCCGGCAACGTCCCTGCTGCTCAGCACCACCTGCCCGCGGTGCTGGCGATCGGGCACAGCTCCGGACGGGACCTGGTCGCCGGACTGCTCGGCGCCGTCCAGGCTCTGCTCGCCGCATCCGCCGTGCTGCCCGATCGTGTTCCCTACCCGGAGGTGAGCCTTGGCTGACAGCGTGCAGATCCGCCGCGGCGTGTACTACGACTCGGTGAGCCTGATGCAGGTCTCGCGGGACGTCGGCGCCGCGCCGGGGGTGAGCGCGGCGCTGGTTGCGATGGGTACCGAGCTCAACCTGGAGCTGCTCTCCGGCATGGGGTTCACCGCCGCCGAGCCGGTGGGGCCGAACGACCTGCTGGTCGCCGTCCGCGGGCAGGGCGACGCCGGGCTGGAGGCCGGGCTGGCCGCGCTGGAGGGTGCACTGGCCGCGCTGAAGGCGGCCGGCGCCGCGGCCGGCGGGGTCGGTGAGGCCGGGCCGGCGCGCACCCTGCGCACCGCGGCCCGGACCGGATCAGCCACCCTGGCCCTGGTCTCGGTGCCGGGGCCGAACGCCGCGGCCGAGGCGCACGAGGCGCTGGAGGCGGGGCTGAGCGTGATGCTCTTCTCGGACAACGTCTCCGTCGAGGACGAGCTCGCGCTCAAGGACGCCGCGGCGGCGGCGGACCTGCTGGTGATGGGGCCGGACTGCGGCACCGCGGTGATCGGCGGGGTGGCCCTCGGCTTCGCCAACGCGGTGCGCGCGGGGTCGGTCGGCCTGGTCGCCGCGTCGGGCACGGGCGCGCAGCAGGTGATGTGCCTGCTGGACGCCGCCGGGGTGGGCATGAGTCACTGCCTGGGCGTGGGCGGGCGGGACCTCTCCGCGACGGTGCAGGGTCGCTCGACCCGCCAGGCGCTGGCCGCGCTGGCCGCCGACCCGGCCACGACGTCCATCATCGTGGTGTCCAAACCCCCTGCGACCCAAGTGCTCGAGGCCGTGCAGGCCGAGGCTGGAGGGCTGGGGCTGCCGGTGCACTGGGCGATCCTCGGCCCGGGCCGGCCCGACCTGACCGCCGCGGTCGAGAGCGCGCTGCGCGCCGACGGGCGCGAGGTGCCGTTGTGGCCGGCCTGGCCGGGGGCCGACCCCGCGCGGCCGGTCGGCGGCCACCTGCGCGGGCTGTTCTGCGGCGGCACCCTGGCCGACGAGGCGATGCTGGTGGCGCAGGAGCGGCTGGGCGACATCGCCTCCAACATCCCGCTGCGCCCGGAGCTGGCCCTGGGTGCCGATCTGCGGGCATCGGGCCATCTGGTGATCGACTTCGGCGACGACCTGCTCACCCGGGGCCGGCCGCACCCGATGATCGACCCGAGCCTGCGCCTGGAGCGGATCGCCGCCGAGTCGGCCGACCCGGGGTGCGGGGTGCTGCTGCTCGACCTGGTGCTCGGGCACGGCTCGCACCCCGACCCCGCCGGTGAGCTGGCCGACGCCGTCCTGGCCGCGCGGGCCCGGGCGGTGACCCGGCCCGGCGAGGCGGCCCGCGAGCTGCCGGTGGTGGTGTCGCTGACCGGGGTGGAGGCCGACCCGCAGGGGCTCACCCGCTGCGCCCGGCTGCTCGCCGACGCCGGCGCCTCGGTGTTCGTGTCCAACGCCCAGGCCACCCGGCACGCGGTCGGTCTGCTGGCGGTCGCCGCCGCGAAGGAGAGCTGAGATGGCACAGCAGCCACTGCACGGGTTGCTCACCGGCGAGGTGTCCGTCGCCACGGCCGGGGTCGGCCTGTTCGCCGAGGCCCTCCGTGCCCAGGCGGTGCCGGTGACCGAGGTCGACTGGCGCCCGCCGATGCCCGGCACCGAGGCCGACCTGGCCACCGTGATGGCCGACCCGCGACGTCCGGCCGCCAACGCCGAGGCGCTGCAACGGTTGACCTCCGCCGGCGCCGAGCTGGTCGACGTCCGCCCGGCCGCCGACGTGCTCGGGCTGGAGAAGGGCCGGTTCCTGCACGCCGGGCCGCCGATGACCTGGGCCCAGGCGAGTGGGCCGATGCGCGGGGCGCTGATCGGGGCCATGCTCTTCGAGGGCCTGGCCGAGAGCGCCGAGCAGGCCGAGGCGGCGCTGGCCGCCGGGTCGGGCATCGTGCTCGAGCCCTGCCACCACCACGGCGCGGTCGGCCCGATGGCCGGCGTGGTCAGCCCCTCGATGTGGATGTTCGTGCTGCGCGACGAGGCGCACGACGGCACCGCCTACTGCTCGCTGAACGAGGGCCTGGGGAAGGTACTGCGCTACGGCGCCTACGGCCCGGAGGTGATCGAGCGCCTGCGCTGGATGTCCGCCGTGTTGGGACCCCTTCTGCAGCAAGCAGTCCGGACGACGACGACGCGCCAGCCGGTGGACATCAAGGCGATCATCGCGCAGATGCTGCAGATGGGCGACGAGGGCCACAACCGCAACCGGGCCGGCACCCTGATGCTGATGCGCGACCTGCTGCCGGCCCTGATCACGGCCGACGCGCCGGCCACCGACATCGCCGAGGCGGTGCGCTTCATCGGCTCCAACGACCACTTCTTCCTCAACCTGGACATGCCCGCCTGCAAACTGGCCACCGACGCGGCGTCCGGCATACCCGGCTCGACCCTGGTCACCACGATGGCGCGCAACGGGACGGATTTCGGCATCCGGGTCTCGGGCACCGGCGAGGAGTGGTTCACCGCCCCGGCCGAGACCCCGCAGGGGCTCTACCTGGGTGCCTACGGGCCGGAGGACGCCAACCCCGACATCGGCGACTCGGCGATCACCGAGACCGGCGGCATCGGCGGGTTCGCCATGGCGGCGGCGCCGGCGATCGTGCGATTCGTCGGCGGCGACGTGCCGTTCGCGCTGAACACCACACGGCGGATGTACGAGATCACCCTGGGCGAGCACCCGGCCTACCAGGTGCCGATCCTGGAGTTCCGGGGCACCCCGATCGGGATCGACGTGACCAAGGTGGTGCGCACCGGCATCCTGCCGCAGATCAACACCGGCATGGCCGGCAGGGTGGCCGGCACCGGTCAGGTCGGCGCCGGCCTGGTCAACCCGCCCGCCGCCTGCTTCCCCCAGGCCCTGAAAGCCCTCGCCGCCCGCGCCCCCCAATAGCTCGAAACCTGCTCATGCTCCGCAGGGGTACATGACAATCGGACATTTCACCCCCGCAAATGTACCCCTGCGGAGCATGAGCAGGTTCTAGGCGCCGGTGGCGTTGGGGTCGCGCCAGGTGCGCTCGAACGGCAAGCGCCAGGCGAACGGGGCGATCAGCTGGTGGATCTGGTTCGGCCCCCAACTGCCCGGGCTGTAGGGGCGCACCACCGGCGGGTTCTCCAGCAGCGCGGTGGACAGCTCCCACAGTCGCTCGATGCCATCGGCAGTGGTGAACAGCGTGCGGTCGCCGCGGGCCGCGTCATAGATCAGCCGCTCGTACGCCTCCAGCACCGAGCCGGCCCAGTCGGTGTCCTGCATGGCGAACTGCATCGACAGCTTCTGCAGTTTCATGCCGGGGCCGGGCTTCTTGCCGTAGAACGACAGCGACATCTTGGCCGTGTCGGCCAGGTCGAAGGTCAGGTGGTCCGGCCCGTGGTCGCCCACCCCGGAGCCGGGCGGGAACATGGTGCGCGGCGGTTCCTTGAACGCGATCGAGATGATCCGGGCCCCCTCGGCCAGCTTCTTGCCCGTCCGCAGGTAGAACGGCACCCCCGCCCAGCGCCAGTTGTCGATGTAGCACTTCAGGGCGATGAAGGTCTCGGTCTCCGAGTCCGGCGCCACGCCGTCGATGTCGCGATAGCCCACGTACTGTCCGCGGACGACGTCCGCCGGGCCGATCGGCAGCATGGAGCGGAAGACCTTGTTCTTCTCCTCGGTGATCGCCATCGGCTCCAGCGCGGTGGGCGGCTCCATCGCGGTGAACGCGAGCACCTGGAACAGGTGGGTGACCACCATGTCGCGGTAGGCCCCGGTCGCCTCGTAGAACGAGGCCCGCTGCTCCAGGCCGAGGGCCTCGGGCACGTCGATCTGGATGTGGTCGATGTGGTTGCGGTGCCAGATCGGCTCGAACAGCCCGTTGGCGAACCGGAAGGCCAGGATGTTCTGCGCCGCCTCCTTGCCCAGGAAGTGGTCGATCCGGAAGATCTGCTCCTCGTCGAAGACCTCGTGCAGCTCGCGGTTGAGCGCCTGGGCGGAGGCGAGGTCGGTGCCGAACGGCTTCTCCATGATGATCCGGCTGCCCTCGGCCAGCTTCGCCTCGTCGAGCAGGCGGACGACGGCCAGCGCCGCCACCGGGGGCACGCTCAGGTAGTGCAGCCGGTTGACCGGCTCGGTCTCGGGGCGCTCGCTCTCGGCCTGCTCGACGACGGCGCGCAGTCCGGCCGCGCCCTCTTGGCCCGGGGCGAAGTGCAGCCGGGAGGCGAAGTCCTCCCACTCGGCCGGCTCGGAGCCGTTGCGGCTGAAGTCGCGGATCGACTGCCGGGTGAACTCGACGAACGAGTCGCGGTCGTGCGGCTCCAGCGACGTCCCGACGATCTGGACCTCGCGCATCAGGCCGCTCTGGAACAGGTGCAGCAGCCCGGGCAGCAGTTTGCGCCGGGACAGGTCACCGGTGGCGCCGAACAGGACGACGGTGGTGGGCGAGGTGGACATAGGACCAGGGTCCCGGATCCCGGCCGAAATGCACGCGGTGGCCGGCCCGGACACGCCTCAACCGGTCAGGGCAGGCCTCGGTGGGGACCGGTCAGAGCAACCCGGCGGGCACGGTGGCGGCCTTGGCCGCCACCAGGGCCACCAGCAGGACGGCGACCGCAGCCAGCCCGGCCGGGTGCAGCACCGCACGGCGGGCCGGTGGTGTGTACGCGAGGACGGCGCCGCACAGGGCGCCGGTGATCAGGCCACCGAGGTGGGCCTGCCAGGCGATCGACAGCCCCGGCACGAACCCGATCACGGTGTTGATCACCAGCAGGGCGACCATGCCGCCGTTGTCCCGCCCGAGCCGGCGGTGGATCACCATGATCGCACCCCAGATGCCGAACACGGCTCCGGAGGCGCCCACTGCGCCGGTCCACCAACTGGCCGAGGTCGCGCTCGGGGTGGCCAGCACGAACAGGCCGACCGAGCCGCCCACGGCCGCAAGCAGGTAGAGGGCCACGAACCGAGCCCGGCCGAGCAGGTTCTCCAGGTAGGGACCGCCCAGCCAGAGGGCGTACATGTTGAACACGATGTGCAGCAGGAAGCCCGGTGAGTGCAGGAACGCCGAGGTGAGGAACAGCCACGGCTCGCGCAAGGCGTAGGCCGGCACGAACATGAACCGCTCGGTCACTCGCAGGCCTGGCGCCAGCCACTGCCCGGCGTAGGCCACGGCGCACAGCCCGATGATCAGCATGGTGGCGTTGACGCCGCCGCGCTGCACCTGCCCGCCGAACGTCGTCCGGCCGGTGCGGATGGTCTTGGCCTGCTCCTTGACGCAGTCCACGCACTGGAAGCCGACTGCTGCCGCGCGCTGGCACTCCGGGCAGACCGGTCGTTCGCAGCGCTGGCAGCGCACGTAGGACTCTCGGTCGGGGTGACGCGGGCAGACCGGGACGGCGCCGGACGGCGAGACGCCGCCGCCGGCGGCCGGCCCGGACGGCGGCGAGGCGGGTGGCTGGGTCACCCGCGCTCGATGGTGACGCTATTGATCACCACCGGGTCGGTGGGCCGATCGGTGCGGTCGACCGAGGTGGCGGCGATCGCGTCGACGACCTGGCGGCCGGCGGCGTCCGCCACCTCACCGAAGATGGTGTGCTTGCCCTGCAGGTGCTGGGTCTTGCCGACGGTCACGAAGAACTGAGACCCGTTGGTGCCCTTGCCCATCCGCTTGCCGGCGTTGGCCATGGCCAGGATGTAGGGCTTGTTGAACGCGAGCTCGGGGTGGATCTCGTCGTCGAAGTCGTACCCGGGGCCGCCGGTGCCGTTGCCGATCGGGCAACCGCCCTGAATCATGAAGCCGGCGATCACGCGGTGGAAGCCGAGGCCGTTGTAGAAGGGGTCCTTGCGGGCCTGGCCGGTCTGCGGGTCGGCCCACTCGCGGCCGCCTTCGGCGAGCTCGACGAAGTTGGCCACGGTCTTGGGCGCGTGGTTCGGGAACAGCTGGATCCGGATGTCGCCGCGGTTGGTGTGCAGCGTCGCGTGCAGGGTCGAAGGCAGGGCTTCGGTCACCGGTGACACATCCCCAATCAAGAGGTGGGTTCGGGCGTTTGATCGAGGGCCATCCTCGCACGGGCCCCCGACACCCCGCCTGGCGTGGGCTCGGCGCCCCCCCGGCCCCGGCGCGGCATGATCACCTCCAGATCGCACTCCTCCCCCACCCACTGGGGGATTTCGTCGATCTCACGGCGATCACCGGGCAGAACACCGGACGATCGCCAGTGGCGCGACTGCTCGAACGCGAGAGGATGAGGGGAAGGAGCCGCAAGAGAAGGGGAAACCCGTGAGGATCAGGCAGGACAAGCAGACCGCCGCTCGCATTCGTGAGGTCGCGCAGAGCGCGGCGGAACGGATCGGCTCCACCGTGGGCCCCGTGGCCGAGGCCCAGTCGGCAGAACTGCGCGCCCGACTGGCCCCAGTCGTCGAACAGGCCTCGGCCGTGGCCCGAGACCGGGTGGAGCGTGGTCTGAGGGCGGCGGCACCCCGGGTCGAGTCGGCCTCGCACGCGATGGCCCCGCACGTGGAGAAGGCGCGCGACCGCCTGGTCGACGACATCGTGCCCCGTCTGGCCGAGGCCGTCGCCGCGGCCGCCACCGCTGGAGCCGCCGCCATGCACTCGGCCGGCGACTCCGCCGGAGACCGCCTGCAGGCCGTGGCCGACAAGGCCGAGGCCGCCGCCCCGACCACGAAGAAGAAACACCGCGGCGGCCGCTTCCTGCTGCTCGCCGTGGTGGCTGCGGCGATCGGCGCCGGGCTCGCGTCGTGGAAGCGCCGGGTCAAGGACTCCGATGAGTTCTGGCAGGACATCCCCACCGCCGTGCCCTCGGGCACCCCGGCCACTTCGACCCCGGCCGCGGCGAACCACTCCGCCGCGAGCAACGGTGCCTCCGGCTCGTTCGGCGACACCGCTGCCGACGCACCCGCCGTGGAGGAGGGTCTGGAGACCCCGTCGGTCGAGGAGACCCCCACCCCGATCGACCACGAGGAACTGACCCTGGACGGCGCCGAGGAGACTCCCGCCGAGAGTGCACCCGAGCCCGTGGCCGAGCCGGTCACCGAACCCGTAGCCGGACCTGCAGCCGAATCCGCCGAAGAGCCGGTGACGCAGACCATCACCACCAAGGCCGCCCGCGCGAGGAAGGCCAAGCCCGAGGCCGCCGCGACGACCGAAGCCATGGACGAGGAGAAGCCCACCGACCCGGCCTGATCCTCCGCGTGACCCTTCCTTCTCCACTCGACGTCGCCTGGGCGCGCCTGGTCGGTGGAACCACGACGCCGGCCGAGACCCACGTCGTCCGGTTCGACTTCGATGACCGGCTCGAGCCGTACCGCGCACTGCTCGAACTGATCGCCCCGCTCGGGCTCGCCTGTGCGCCCGAGGTGCTCGAGCTGATCCCGGGCATCGAAGGGGCGATGCCCACCCGGCATGCAGCGGCGGCCGAGGACCGATCACTGCGGTCCCTCGCATAGGTCCAGCACGTGGACACCGGGCACTGTCCACAATTTCCTCGAACAACCGCAATCACCGCAGCCGCGACATATACGGTTGGCCGCGTCTGATGTGATCAAGCGGAGAGGTCGGTGGACGGCGATGCTGCGCGGCGGGAGAGGACCTCGTCGATGACCGCGGGGCCGACGTCCACTCCTGCACCCGCCCCGCGGGTCGAGCCGGCGAACGGACGACCGTCACGGCTGCGCCGCCCAGGCTCGGCACCCGTCACTCCCGATGCTGACCGTGCATCGGCGGGAATCCCACCCCCGCCGCGCCTCCGCCGTCGTCCGCTGTACGTGGTGTCCGGTCTGCTCGCGGTCACCTTCGGCGCGGTCCTCGCCGCCTGGCTGTTCACCGCAGTCGGCAACACCCGGCCTGTGCTCGCCGTCCGCACTGCCGTGGATCGTGGTGAGGTGATCACCGCTGCGCACCTGATGACCGTGAATCTGACCCCCGACCCGGCGCTCAGACCGATCCCGGCGGACCAGCTCTCCGCGGTGGTCGGCCAGCGGGCAACCGCCGACCTGCCGGCCGGCGGCCTGGTGGTGCAGGGCGCGTTCTCCCGCACGCCGCTGCCGGTGAGCGGGCAGTCCCTGGTCGGCATCTGGTTGACCCAGGGCCAGATGCCCGGTGAACCGCTCCGCTCGGGTGATCGAGTGCGGGTCGTGGCGACCCCCCGGCAGCAGGAGAACGCGCCCAAGGAGGCACCCGCCTCGGTGCCGGCCACGGTCGTTTCGACCCACACCTCGACCGATGGGCACATCCTGGTCACGGTCAGCGTTCCGTCCGCGGTCGCGCCGCAGCTGACGGCGATGGTGGCCACGGCCCGGATCGGCCTGGTGCTGGACTCGGCGGCCCGCTGATGACCCTGACTGTGCTTACCTCGGCGTCGGGGTCGCCGGGTGTGAGCACGTCGGCGCTCGGGATGTCCCTGGCCTGGTCGACGCCGGTCCTGCTGCTCGAGGCCGACCCGACCGGCGGCTCGGCGATCCTCGCGGGCTGGTTCCACGGCCGGCCACCGCACGACCGTGGTCTGGTCGATCTGGCCATGGCCCAGAGCCAGAGTGATCTGCGCGGAGCCCTTCCCGGGGTGGCGATCCGCATCCCCGACACCGAGGTCGACCTGATCTCCGGGGTCCGATCCCCGGGTCAGGCCGCCGCCCTGGCCCCGCTGTGGCCGGCGCTCACCTCAGCCGTGAGGAGCCTCGACGGATCGGGGATCGACGTCGTGGTGGACGCCGGCCGGCTGGGGCTGGCGCACGCGCCGATGCCCCTGCTCGAGGCGGCCGACGCCGTCCTGCTCACCACCCGGGCCACCCTGCCGACGATCTCGGCAGCCCGTGGCTGGAGCCGCGACCTCCGGGAACGCTTCACCGCCTTCGGCACGGCGCAGCACCTCGGCCTGCTGTTGATCGGGCCCGGGCACACTTTCGGCGCGGGTGAGGTCAAGGACGTGCTCGGCCTGCCGCTGGTCGCGACCCTGCCCTGGGATCCGAGGACGGCGCAGGCGATCCACCTCGGCGAGAGCTCGCGCCGGCTCACCCGCGGCCCGCTGGCCCGGGCACTGCACGCGGGCGCCGCCGCCGTGGCTCAGTTGGCTCGGGAGAACCGGGATCGCCTCGCTGCGGATCATGCAGCCCCGGTGCAGGTGCACCCGTGACCGATCCCGGCACGGCACCGACCAATCTGGCCGACCTGCCGCTGTTCATTGCAGCAATGGACCCGGTGTCATTCACCGCGGCTCCGCCGGCGAGCACCCGCACGCCTGGACACGGAACTGCGAGCCGACCGGCCGCCGCGCAGGCGGACACCCCGGCGCTCGACTGGTCCACGGTGAACCTGTTGCGGGTCAAGGCATCCGACCGCCTGACCACCTCAGTGTCCGAACGCCTCACCCCTCTCACCGGCCAGGCGCAGCGTGAGCTGGGCCGCACGATCATCCTCGACCTCCTGGACGGCGAGGCCCGCTCGGCGTTGACCGCCGGCCGCACCCCCACCGATCCGGTGCTGCAGCAACGCCTCGCCCAGGCCGTGTACGACGCGTTGTTCGGGCTGGGCCGCCTGCAGCCGCTCGTGGACGACGAGCGGGTGGAGAACATCGAGGTCAACGGGTACGACAACGTGACACTGCAGTTCGCCGACGGGTCCCGAGCACCGGGGCCGGCCGTGGCCGACTCGGACGCCGAGCTGCTCGACTTCCTGGCCTTCATCGCCTCCCGCAGCCAGGGCAACGCCCGCCCGTTCAGCCCCTCCCGGCCGAGTCTGCACATGACCCTGGACGGCGGAGCGCGGCTGGCCGCGACGGCCTGGATCACTCCGCGACCGGTGGTGGTGATCCGGCGGCACCGTCTGCGTCAGGTGCGTCTCGCCGAACTCGTTCAGCGCCAGATGCTCTCGCCGCTTGCGGCCGGGTTCCTCGCCGCCGCGATCCGCGCCAGGCGTTCGGTGGTCGTCTCCGGCCCGCAGGGAGCAGGCAAGACGACGATGGTCCGCGCACTGGCCGAGGAGCTGCCGGCCTGGGAGAGGATCGGCACCTTCGAGACCGAGTACGAGCTGTTCCTGCACGAACTGCCCGGGCGGGTCGCCTCGGTGGCCGCCTGGGAGGCGAGGCCGGGATCGGGCGAGCGCGGCCCGGACGGGCGGCAGGCCGGCGAGATCACCCTGGACGACTGCCTCTACGACTCATTCCGGTTCAACCTGGACCGGCAGATCGTCGGCGAGGTCCGCGGTCGCGAGGTGCTGGCCATGTTCAAGGCGATGCAGTCCGGCGCGGGCTCGATCTCCACCACCCATGCGGCCAATGCCGTCGGCGCGATCCAGAAGCTGATCACCTGTGCGCTCGAGGCCGGGCCGCAGGTGACCGTCGCCTATGCCGAGCGCGTGGTCGCCGAGCACATCGACCTGATCGTGCAGCTGGGGATGGACGTAGTCACCGACCCGGCGGGCAGTCCGGTGCGGCGGCGCTACGTCAGCGAGATCATCGCCGTCCAGCCCGGGGAGAACGGACCTGCGCACTCGCACGTGTTCCGCGGAAGTCGGGCAGGCGCCGTCCCCGGCGTGCTGCCCGACGAGTACCGGGCGCTCGCCGGTCACGGGTTCGACCTGGCCGCTTACACGCAAGCGACCACCCGATGAGTGTGTTGCTGGCCGGGTTGGCCGGAGCGCTCATGGCCGGAGGTCTCGCCCTGATCCTCGTCGGCGTGCGACGCCGGCCGCCGGCGCCCGAGCGGCCGGCCGTCGTGCGCAGGCCCCAGCGCGGGCAACGCCTCTCCCGGCGCAGCTGGGTGCTGGGAGGCCTTGGCACCGTCGTCGGCCTGGTGATCGCCGTCACCACCGGATGGGTGCTCGCCGCGGTCCTCGTGCCGGTGGCCGTCGTCGGGCTTCCGCTCCTACTGGCGCCGCCGCGCACGGCGCACATCGCGCGGCTCGAGGCGATGGAGGAGTGGACCCGTTCCCTGGCGGGGGTGCTCACCGCCGGGGTGGGCCTCGAGCAGGCCCTGATCGTGACCCTACGGGCCACACCACGCCCGATCCACGCCGAGGTGTCGACGCTGGTCAGCAGGCTGCATGCACGGTGGCCGACCGAGCAGGCACTGCGCGCTTTCGCTGATGACCTGGACGACGCCACCGGCGACCTGATCGCGGCGAAGCTGGTGCTGGCGGCCAACCGCCGAGGCCCCGGTCTGGCCAGTGTGCTGGAGAGTCTGGCGGAGTCGGTGGCGGCGGAGGTCCGCACCCGGCGCCAGATCGAGGCGGACCGTGACAAGCCGCGGGCGACCGTGCGCTGGATCACCGTGATCACGGTGCTGGCACTGGTGATGCTGGCCCTGAACACCACCTACATCGCGCCGTACAAGAGCCCGTTCGGTCAGGGGCTGCTCGCGCTGCTCCTGACCACCGACGTCGGCTGCCTGGTCTGGATGCGGGCGATGACCCGGTCGGAGCGGGCGCCACGCTTCATCGGGCAGAGCCTGACACGGAGCGGTCCGGGTGGTGTGGGGTGACCGCGCTGCAGTGGGCCGCCACCGCCGGGGGTCTGATCGGGTTGGGGCTGGCCCTGCTCGTCTGGCGGCTCCTGCCCGTGCATCCTGATCTGGCCTCGGCGCTGGACAGCCTTGCCCCCGAGCGCAGCCTGGCCCCGCCGGCGGTGCAGGCACCGGACCGGCAGGCCCAGGATCGGATCGGGCTGTGGGCGACCCGGCATCTGACGTTGTCGTTGACACCGGTCCCCGCGCGTGATCTCGCCCTGCTCCAGATGCCTGTGCACCGCTATCACGGCCAGAAGATCCTCTACGCCTCGTTCGGTCTGCTGTTCCCGGTGGCCCTGACGGTGATGGTGACCTTGATCGGGGTGCACCCGCCGCTGTTGATCCCCGCGGCCGCCTCGGTCGTGACGGCGGCCGCACTGAGTCTTCTGCCCGACTACAACGTCAGGTCGGACGCTGCGAAGGCTCGCGAGCAGTTCACCCGGGCGCTGTCGGCCTACATCGACTTGGTGGCCCTGGAGCGCCTGGCCGGGGCAGGCCCGCGCCAGGCGATGGAGTCGGCCGCCGCGATCGGGGACTCCTGGCCGTTCCGGCGGATCGGCGAGGAGCTGGCCCGGTCCCGGTGGTCCGGTGTTCCGCCCTGGGATGCGTTGGCGCACCTGGCGTCCGATCTGAATCTCGACGACCTGGCCGACTTGGCCGACATCATGCGCCTGTCCGGCGAGGAGGGTGCGGCCGTCTACCAGACCCTCCGGGCCCGTTCGGCCGCCATCCGTTCGGCGATCGTCTCCGAGGACCTGGCCCGGGCCAACCGCGCCGGGGAGCGGTTGACCCTGCCCGGCGCCGTCCTCGCCCTGACCTTCGCTGTGCTGCTCACCGCACCGGCCCTCATCCGTCTGGTGCTCGGGCCGGGCTGACCCCGCCTGCCTAGGGACGTGGCACTGAAGCGGTGGTGAGTTCACCACCGCTTCAGGTGGTGAACTCACCACGATCTCAGTGGATCGGGGCGGGCGGGAAAGCAGGGGAGCGCGCGAAGGGAGCCGCCAACACCTACAAACCGATCCACGACACGCCAAAATGTGAAATCTCACCCCGCGATGTCACACAATATGCCGGAGATCGACATTCTCAGGTGAAGACCTAACCGAGAGGAGACAGCGGTGCTCGCTTTCTCTGTTACCCGCACGCTGATCACCACGTTGCGTGACCAACTCGTCAGCGCTCATCGGGACCGCGGTTCGGTCAGCGTCGAGCAAGTCATCATCACCGCCGGGCTGGTCACCATCACCGTCGCCGCGATCGCTGCCCTGGCGGCCGGGGTCGCCAAGTACGCCGGGAAGATCTGAGCGCGTCATGTCATCCCGGGTCGGCGCGCGAGCGAACGATCGCGGGTCGGCTTCCGTCGAGTTGACCGTGCTCTTTCCCGCCCTGCTGGCTTTGCTGTTCATCGTGGTCCAGGCCGGTCTGCACTACTACGCGCGCAGCGTCGCCCTCGCCGCAGCCCAGGAAGGCGCCCGCGCCGCAGCAGCGCAGACCGCCACCGCCGCGGCCGGGCAGGACGCGGCGTCCGCCTTTGTCGCCAGAGCCGGGGCCGAACTACTCGCAGGCGCCCAGGTCCGCGCCGCGCGCACCGCCGACACGGTGACGGTGAGCGTCACCGGCACCTCGCTCAGCCTGGTGCCCGGCTACGCGGGCTTCCCGATCTCGCAGCGGGCCACCGCCCCAGTGGAGAAGGTGACCTGAATGCGCCCATCCACGGACGACCGTGGTTCGGCGACTGTCGAGCTGGTCATTCTCGCGCCCACCCTGCTGCTGTTCCTCCTGCTGGCGATCTACGCGGGGCGAGTGGCGATGGCACGGCAGTCCGTGCACGCCGCCGCCGCTGACGCCGCCAGGTCGGCCTCCATCGCCCGCACCGAAGGAGCGGCGGCCGGGAACGCCCGCGCAGCTGCCGACGCGACCCTGGCCGCAGAGGGCTTGCGTTGCCAGGCCACGCAAGTCGACGTGGACATCTCAGCCTTCGGCGCTCCGGTCGGCGTCCCGGGCACCGTCGCCGCCACGGTGTCCTGCACCGTCGACCTCACCGACCTGACCGTTCCCGGGGTACCCGGCTCCCGTCAGCTGACGGCGACCGTGGCCAGCCCCCTCGACACCTATCGGGAGCGGTGAACCATGTTCTCCAGGCAGGACGACGCCGGCTCGGTCAGCGTGTTCGCGGTGATCGCGGCCACCATCCTGGTGATGTTCGTCGGGGTGGCGGTCGACCTGAGTGGCAAGGTGCACACCCTGCAGCGCGCCCAGGACGTCGCCCGACAGGCGGCAAGGGCGGCGGGCGAGGCCGCCCACGCGCCATCCGCCATCAAGGGGGAGGTGGCGTCGGTCGACCCGGCCCGCGCTGTGCTGGCGGGTCAGGCCTACCTCGCGGCCGCGGGGATCAGCGGCACGGTCAGCGTCGCCGGCGACACGGTCACCGTGCAGACCACCACGACGTACACCCCGGTGATCCTCAGCCTCGCCGGGGTCGGCACCCAGACCGTGACCGGCGAGTCGACCGCACGCCTGGAACGAGCCCTGCAAGGAGTCCAGCGATGACCGCAAGGGTACGAGCGCTCGGAGCGCTCCTGGTGATCGCGGTCATCCTGGCCGGAGTTCCGTTGCTCCTGCTGGCGATCGATGCCGGGCCGGTGCCCGATCTGTTCACCTCGTGGGACCGCACGCGAATCGCCCTGACCAGCCCGGATGACGGGACGCTGCTGCTCGCCCTGGCCAGGGTGATCGCGTGGATGGCCTGGGCCGTGCTAGCCGGGGCGCTCCTGATCGAGATCGGTTCGCGAGCCCGCGGGATCCCGGCGCCCCACCTGCCCGCGCTCTCCCTGCCGCAAGGTGCCGCGCGAGTGCTGGTGACCGCTGCAGCCGCGGTGTTCCTGGTCGCCCAGCCGGCGAGCGCGGCGTTGCGGTTTCCGCCGGCTGCCGTCGTGGTCACAGCGCCGGCGGCGGCGGCGCGCGGCGGCGCCGGCAATGCCGGCCCCGGCCGCCCCGACCGCTGCCGCGCGCGCAGAGGCACCGGCCGTGAAGACGCCGACGAAGGCGCCCCCGGAACGCACCGAGCACGTCGTACGGTCGGGTGAGACGCTGTGGTCGATCGCAGAGAAACACCTCGGTGACGGTGCCCGCTACGCAGAGATCGCGGAGTTGAACTACGGCCGGGTCCAGGCCGATGGCGCCACCCTCACCGATTCGCACTGGATTACCCCGGGCTGGCGCCTCCAGGTGCCTCGGGGCGCGAGCCCGGTGGACACAGCACCCACCGGTACCCACGTGGTTTCGGCCGGTGAGACGCTCTGGGACATCTCCGAGAAGGCCCTCGGCGACGGCGAGGAGTGGCCCGAGATCTTCGCCGCATCGCAGCAGCTGGAGCAGGCGGACGGCGGGCAGTTGTCCGATCCCGACGACCTGCGCACTGGCTGGCGGGTGGTGATCCCGTCGTCAAGCGCTCTGCCCACGGTCGCCCAGACCCCCGGGCCGGCCCTCCCCGCCGCCACCCCTCCACCGACTGCCGCCGCTAGGCCCACGCCATCAGCCAGTGCTTCGCCACGCACCCCGCCGTCGCCGTCGCCGACGCCGACGGTGAGCGCCGCTGACACGGCCGCCGAGTCCGACGGTCTCGAGGAAACCTCCCCGTGGGCGATCCGAACCACCGGTGGCGTCGGTGCTCTGCTGGCTGCTGGGGTCGTGAGCACCCTCGGTACACGCCGCCGACTGCAGCAACTGCGTCGACGCCCGGGCCAACGCCAGATCGCCCCGCCGCCGCCGGCCATCTCGGCCACCGAACAGAGCCTGCGAACGGTCGCCGACCCGCTCGGGGTGCACACGGTCGATCTCGTGCTGCGCACACTCGCCCGCCACTGTTCGACGTCAGGGACGCCGCTTCCTGCGTTGCGCGCATTGCGCATGACCCGAACACATGTCGAGCTCTACCTGGCGGTCCCGGCCTCGCTACCGGCGCCGTGGACCACGACCGACGGCTCCCGGCACTCTGCCCGCTGGCGCATCGAGCCGGACGAGGCCCCGATCCTGGACCCGGCTGATCTGGCTGACATACCCGCGCCGTACCCGGCCCTGGTCACTCTGGGGCACGATCTGGACGACGCGCACTTCCTGGTCGACCTGGAGTACCTGGGCGGCCTGGCGGTGACCGGCCCTCCCGACGAGGTCCGTTCGGCGATGGCAGCGATGGCGCTCGAGCTCGCGACCTCCACCTGGGCGGATGACGTGCGGGTGACGGTGGTGGGGGACTTTGCCGCGGTGGAGGACATCCTGGCCACCGGGCGAATTCACTATCTGCCGACTGTCGGCCGGGCTCTGGACCATCTGGCGACACGGGCCGCCGAGGATCGAACTGTCTTGGCCGTCGCCGGTGCGGACGATCTGAGAGCGGCTCGGGCAGAGGGGAAGGCGCCGGCAACGTGGGCGCCGGAGGTGCTCGTCCTGGCCACGTCCTTGACCGAGGGACAGAAGACCCAGCTGCACGAGCTGCTCACCGCGCTACCTCGGACAGCGTTCGCGGTGGTGACGGCCGAGCATGGCGTGGGCTCGTGGACCCTACAGATCCGGGACGGCGTCGAGCCGGCCACCTTGCTCCCGATCGGAGTGCGCCTGCGGGCACAGCTCCTGAACGACACCACCCGGAGCCATGTACTTCAGCTCATCGCGCAGGCCGATCCCGAGCTGACCGGCGAGGCGATAGCCGGGGATCTGGAATCCCTTGCCCCCGAACCGATCCTGGAGGAACTCCCGACACACTCGGCGGTGAGTGACGCACCGGCGCTCGAGCCGGAGCCGCTCGAAGCGGGCGACGGACCGCTGGTGCGGCTGCTCGGTGCGGTCACGATCGAAGGTGCCCGGGGGTCGGTGGAGACGTCCAAGCGAGCACGGCTGACCGAGTTGGTCACCTTCTTGGCCCTCAACCCCGGGGTGGAGCACCGTCAGATCGACGAGGCCATCTGGCCGGGACACCGACACGAGGACAACCTGAACACCCGAAACACGGCGACGTCGAAGGCGAGGTCCTGGCTGGGGGAGGCGGACTCTGGGGAGTTCTTCATTCCCCGGCATGCTGCCGGGGAGGGCTACCGCCTGTCGGCGGAGGTGCGCACCGATTGGGCGCTGTGGTGCGAGCAGGTGGGCGACGGCGCGCTGACGGCGTCGACGGCACAACTCGAGGCGGCCCTGAGCCTGGTGCGGGGGCGCCCGTTCGACGGAGTCCATCCACGCAGGTACACCTGGGCCGAACCACTGCGACAGCAGATGATCACCCAGATCGTCGACGTTTCATACGAACTGGGCCGGCGGCGCGTGACGGAGGGCCGCTGGCAGGCCGCCGAGGCTGCTGTCGTCGTGGGGTTGATGGTCGAGCCTGCGTGGGAGCCGCTGTGGCGATTGAGGATCATGGCCGCCTACGAGGGCCGCAACCCGCCCGCGGTGCGGGAAGCGGTGGCTCGCCTGCTCGCCGTGACCGACGCGTTGGAGATGGACCTCGACCCCTCGACGCTGGCCCTGCTGGATGCTGTGCGCAGCCCGAACCGAGTCGGTTCCGGAGTGCTGGGAACGGAGGTCAGGCCATGACGCAAGACAGGCGTCACACCCGCGTCGGAGTTATCGGGCTGGTCGGCCTGTTGGCGATGTCTGCAGCTTCAGCGTGCAGCGACTCCTCGGACGTCGCACCCAGTCCGGGTGCCACGGCCTCCAGTTCGGTGGCCTCCAACGGGTCTGCGACCGTGTCGACATCCGCGACACCGAGTCCGTCAATATCGATGCCGGCCTCACTCACCCCTGCCCAAACCAAGGCTGCCGCCTCCGCCATCGAGGCCTACCGCCAGTACACCTTGGTCTTGGACCAGGTTCGGCAGAACGGTGGAGACGGCTCCGACCTGCTGACGACCGTAGCTATCCACCAAGCCCTCACCAGCGCCCAACAGGCGGCTGCCAACTACCACTCCAAGAACTACCGGCTGGTGGGGGATACCAAGGTGACCAGCGTGGTCGTCAGATCAGTCAGCCTCAAGACCGACCCCAGGACGTTCACCGTTCCCGAAGTCATCCTCGATACGTGCGAAGACACGGGGGACATCGATGTGGTCGATAGCGCAGGGAAATCAGTGCGCCCGGTTGACGTCCCGCCTCGTTGGAAGACGGTGAGCTGGATTCGCTACTACCCCGATCAAGGTTGCGGGCGTAGATGGCTGGGTGCAGGCACGGCGGGCTAACGAGGGAGTGCAGAAGTGCTAGGTGGCGTCGTTCTTGCGTTGACAGCCGCGCAACTGCTCTGGCGGCGCGCCGTTGGCTCCTCGGCCAGCCGTCGGCGAGTGTGGCAATCAAGACAATGGGACTGCCACCTGCGCCAATGGGGACCAGGTTCCTGGAACTCCATCTGCTAAACCGCGCCGGGTCGAAGCGCAGCCGGCCAGTTCCAAGAAGGAAAAGCTCACGCCGTCAGCGTGTTCCGTCGTACCGGGAGTGCCAGCGCCCCCCAAGGACGATCCCGCTTGGGCAGGGAACACAGACGGCACCGTGGTCACTTACGCCTGCAAACTCGATGGGCTGAACGGCACCACCGTGGTCACGCAGCGCTGGGTGCCACCGGGGGCTGCGGCGGTCGACCCAGGAGCCTTGGCACAGCAGGTCCTTGCCACCATGGGCCTGACTGCGATCGAGATCGGGATGGTGCCCGAAGAGGGAGCCGACCGCCTCGGGGTGGTCGGCATGCCGGTGTGGATGTGGGTCAAGGATCCGACGCCGAGCACCATCGGACCGATCACGGCGTCCGACACCGCCGGCGGCATCACTGTCACCCTCGACGCCAACGTCACCTCGATCGACTGGGACATGGGTGACGGCACGGTCGTGCATTGCGCAGGGGAGGCCGCTCGCGGCACGGAGTACGTCGACTCCTTTGACCTCCAAGAATCCCCCACGTGCGGCCACATCTATACCAAGCAAGGAGCCCCTTACACGATCACCGCGACATCTCATTGGGAGGTGGCCTGGACGGGTGGCGGGGAAGCGGGCGTCATTCCCCTCGACCTCGTGGCCACCACGACACGCGACATCGGGGAGCTCCAGGTCCTCACCACCCAGTAGGCCGTCTCACGTACCGAGATTCCGACGTCCCCGCGGGGACGTGGGCGCACGTTCGGCTCACGCTGCGGGTGGCGCGACCTGCCGGGCGAGATCGGCGATTGCCCGCCGAAGCGCCGAGACGGGAATGGCTGGTTCACCGCTCTGCCCCATCAAGCCGGCGGCGATGTAACGGGCCGCCAAGACGGTGTGCCCTGTTCCCGTGCGATCGGACACCTGCATCAGTTGCTCCGCGACCGCCACAGGCAGCCGCACGGAGATCACTACGCTGGGGCCGCTCTTGGGTCGCGGCACGACCATGCTCGTCGGATCGGCCAAGCGTTCAAGATGATCGATCGCGTCAAGATCCACCGGATCGCTGAACTCCGCTGATCCCATCAGACAGCACCTCCCAGTAGCCAACGCACCTGCAATGCCTCCTCCGCCGCGAGCGCCCGGGCGCCATTTACAACCCAGGACCCGTCACGCTGAGAGTCCTCTACGGCGAGAATCGCCAGCCGTCTGCCCTCCCGAACGCGTCCATAGACGACGGCACTCGCAGCCTCGACCTGCCTGGACAGGCGCCGGTCACTTCCGAGAACCCCCCCAGGCGATCGTGAAGTCGCCTTCCATCAGGCAACCCCGACCGTAACACAAACTGTACTACGACGATCATGTGTGGCTCCCCGAGGCCCCGGAGCGAGGGCCGCGTTCACGGCAAGGGCCAAGCGTCGCTTGGCCCGATGTGTGCGCTGGCGCAGGGCCGCTGGGTTGACTCCCGTACGTGCGGCGTGTGAGCGATACGCGTCGCTGACGTCTCGGAAGGATCCACGTCCCTCGGGCGTCTCCGAGTACACCTCGGCGAGCAGCCGTGCATCCGCCCTGCTGACGACCTCTCGGCGCACAGCCCAGTCGAGCAGATCGTCGAGACTCCATTCGTTGCTCAACTCGGACCCGGGAACGGCGTCGGCGACTGCCGGTGCCAGCAGGTTGATCCGATCAGGGTCCATCGGCACCTCGGCAGCGCCACTCACCCCAGTCAGCCGATGCAGCGTGTCCAGAGCCAGGTTCGCCGCCACCCGCTCCTGCCGACGCTCGATCGGGTAGCCCGTGAGCACTTCCCAGAACTCGCAGAGCACCAGCTGAAGGCGCTCGTCCCGTCGGTCGTCCACCCGGCTGGTGACACTGCTGCGGAACGCATAGGCGCTCAGCTTGGGCAGCATCGCCTGCAGCACGATCCGCCCGGCCACCTGCTGCCCCGCATGGAAGAGTTCGATCAGCCCGGCCAGATACCGATCCCGGACTTCAGGCTTGCTCTTGTCGATGAGCTGCACGATGTCGGCCGGCCGCTCGGCGCCCTCGAAGACCTGATGCGACCGTGCCCACCGTCTGATCACGGCGGAAGCGGCCGGATCGGCGTTGAGCCGGATCCACTCATGCGCCAGGTCGTACTGCTGCTGGGTGCAGTAGGTGTGGACCAGTTGGTCACGCTCGCGGTAGCGGGTGGTGGACACGGTGACTCTCCCAGAGGTTCGGCGTTGCCTGCCCGCCTCACCCTGCTCAGGGACCCTTGCCCAATCTCTTGCCCAAAGCGGTGCACGCTCGCCTCGCCCAAAGAATCTTCTGGCCAGAGCGCAGGTGCACTGTCACAGCGCTCCCTTCCTGCCCGCTTTCTCTGGACAAGGAGGTGCACTGATGAGCGGACGACACTCCAGTGATGCAGCACCGGACACGTCAGGCCCGATGGATCCAGGCAGGCTGGCCGGGTGTCTCGCGGCGAGTCCGTTGGACTGGCCGGCTGCCGAGGCGATCTGGCGAGTACTGCGCCGGCGCGCGAGGCGGACGACGTGAGCGCGGCCTCCCGAAAGGACGAGCGCCGCCGCGAGTCGGCAGTGCGCTCCGCCAGGCGGCGAACGCGTGTGGCCCGCGCGTTCGCCGCCGGGGTCGTCGTCCTGCTCACCGGAGCCGCGGTGAGCGGGACGGCGTCCGCCGAGGAGGAGAGGCACGAGGGCGACCTGGCGTTCTGGACCCAGATGGTGACGATCGCGCAGTCCCACGTCCATGAGATCAGCGGCAGCTACGTGCCGCTACCCACCTCCAGCCCTGAACCCGACGCGGCCAGGACCGAGGCGAAGCCATCCGCCCAGCCATCGGCTACTGCCTCCGCGGCAACCCATGCGCCATCGGCGGAGGTTGGCACGGCCTCGTTGGGCGGTTGGTATGCCGGGGCGACCGGGGAAGGGGTGACCGACGGCGACTTCGCTTCCTGGCTCGGGCAGCCGGTGAGCGTCGTCGGCACGTGGAACGACACCACCGCCGAGATCCAGCGAACACAACCGTCTCTGACCGGTGAGTTCGCCAGCTGGAGCGGAGCCATCGACATCGCCGTGGCCGGCACGGTACTGGGCTCGGGCGAGTCCTACGCCGAGGCGGCCAAGGGCAGCTACGACGAGCGGTGGGCGCAAGCCGCAGCGGCGATCGCTTCATCGCGGAAGAACGCGACCGGGCCGACCTTCGTGAGGCCTTGGCACGAGATGAACGGCGATTGGTATCCCGAGTGGGTCGTCAACTCGGACACCGTCGAGGACTACAAGGCCGCCTTCCACCGCTACGCGGCGATCCTGAAGAAGGCCATGCCCAGCCTGTACATCGCGTGGTCCCCCAACGACGGCAACCACCAGGAACTGCCGATGAGCCAGATGTACCCGGGCGATGATGTGGTCGACGTGATCGCTCCGGATTCCTACGACTGGACCGGTTCACCGGATGTCGACGTGGCCGGAGTGCAGGCGTACATGAATCGCACGGCGCCGGACGGCGGGCCGGCCGGGCTGGAGACCTGGCGGCGATTCGCCAAGGACCACGGGAAACCCCTGGCGCTGCCCGAATGGGGACTGTGCGCCGCCCAGGGGTGCGGCGGTGATCATCCGGCATACCTGGAGGCGATGAACGCCTGGATGCGCAAGCATGCCAACACTGCGACGTGGACCCTGGGCGCGCCGATCCCCGCCGACGCCGCAGGGAAGGTGCTCTACAGCCTCTACTTCAACATCGCCCATGCGGGCAACACCGGGTTCCTGATTCGCGGAGGACCGAACCCACGGTCCGAAGCGCTCTTTCCCCGCTTGCGCTGGGGCACGGCGGCGGGCGGGTGAGCGATGCGCGGAGGACAATGGCGTCATGGCGAACCGCATCATCACCTGCCCGTCCTGCGCCACGAAGAACCGGGTGCCCGCTTCGGCGGCGGGAGTTCCACGATGCGCCTCGTGCAGGGCCTGGCTGCCGTGGATCGTCGATGCGACCGACGCCAGTTTCGAGACCGACGTCGCGACCAAGGCACTGGTGCTGGTGGACCTGTGGGCAGCCTGGTGCGGGCCGTGTCGCACAGTGGCGCCAGTGCTCGAGCAGTTGGCCGTCCACCATGCCGGCCGACTGAAAGTGGTCAAGGTCGACGTCGACGCCAACCGCCGGCTCAGCGCGCGGTTCCAGGCGCAGAGCATCCCGCTCCTGGTCGTGCTGTCCAACGGGAAGGTGGTGGAGCGGATCGTTGGCGCCCAGCCGTTCGCCGCCCTCGACCGCGCGATCACCCCGCACCTGGCTCCAGCCAGCTAACGGTCGCGAGGGTCCACCAGATCCGCGAGCTCGGTGAAGAACCGATCGATGAAGCCGTCCACGAAGGCGACGCCGCTGAGGACGACGAAGCCCGGTCCGCACGGCCGCACCGGGCAGGATCCGGCAACCCGGACTTCATCGATCTGACCCGGGCCGATCTGCGTCAGCGCAGCCACCAGCCGTTCGAGGTCGGCGAGCACCCGGTCGCGCTCCGACGCCGGCCGCCACTCGTGCAGCGGCCAGGTGCGTTCGGTAGCCGACAGCCCGCCCAGCGCTGGCGCCCGGCGGGAGGCCGACCCTCGCGTCCACAGCTCCTCGATCCAGGCGAGGTCCGCCTCGACCGCCGCCGCGTCGCGGTAGTAGGCGAGATGAGCGTTGAACGGCAGCGGATCCCCGACGTCGGTGTGGAGCCGCACCGATGCCGGGCCGACCGCGACCACCTCCTCAAGCAGGCGCAGGAGGAGGTCACGGTTGTCTGCCAGAGCGGCGGCGTGGTCCGGCGGGGTGTCTCCGCCTGGGGTGCGGAAGGGCCAGACCGGGTCGAAGGTCAGCCAGGCCGAGCCGTCGTCGCGCTCCTCCCCCTGCCAGAAGGCAGGGCCCCAGGCCGCGACCCGCAGCGTGAGCTGTTGTGGCGGCTCATCAGGATCGACGGGCTGACCGGGGAATCGCCCCCCACGCAGATGGGTCGACGCCGCCAGCCGGACGTCGTCCGCGTCAAGGCTCGTCGACTGTCTACCCACCTGGGCGCCGCTGCCGTCATTCGGGGGCAGGCGCAGCTTGTTGGTCCCGTTGAAGTCCCCACGGTGCACCGCCTGCGCCGACCAGATCCCCGAGTGCTCCGGCAGGCGTTCGACAGCCTGGGTGAGAGCAGCGAACAGCGCGGCAGGAGGACCAGGGCGGTCGACCCGCACCGCAGCGGTCAACGCGACAGACACCTGCACAGGGTGCCCGAGATCCAGGCAGCTCCACACCGGTTCAGAAGCATCGAGCCGACGTGGATGGCGTCTCAAGGGTTGAGATTTCGAGGTCCCTGCGGGGACGCCCGCTCAGAGCGGAGCTGGCCCGAGGACACCCACCACGATCAAGGCCTGGCCCAGGTGATAGGTCACCATCACCGCCAGACCTGCCCACCGGCGTTGGGCGACGAACCGGTCCAGCGCCAGGATCGTGTCGCTGGCCACGAACACCGCCGCACCAGCCCCCACCAGAAGGCGGCCCGTCGCCCAGGCGGTCACCAGCATCACCCCGATCACCGCCATGTACAGCGCGACCGGCGCGGCCAGTCCCGGCCCGCCCTCACGCCAGACGTTCGGCAGCAAGGCCGGGCCGCCGCGAGGCTCGCCACGAGGAGCAGCCCACCGATCGCCGCCCAGCCAGGTGCGCTTCAGACCGAGGCTGAGGAAGCAGGCGACGTAGCCCAGATGGCCGACCAGGAACGCGGCCAGGCCGGCGAGGAATCGCCACGGCTGCTCGCCGAGCAGCAGCACGTCACCGACCGCTCCGAGCACCAACGCCGCCAGCAGCCACCGGCCCGCCGCCGAGTCACCCGCCGCCGAGTCACCCGCACCGAGCACGACGGCGAGCGCGATCAGGCCGAGCATGACGGCGGGTTTGGCCCAGTACTCCAGCGCGCGCCGCCGAGTGGCGACGGCCCACCAGTCGAGGCCGGCGACCAGCCCCGTCAGCGCCGCCAAGCCGACGAGCAGCTCCACCTGACCAGGGTCAGGCGCGGCGGCTGAGCTGCAGCCTCCAGGCCTCCGGGCCGCGGTCGAGGTAGGTGATCTCGATCGCCCCGCCCTCGCGGTCGGCGATCTGGGCCAGCAGCGGCTTGGGGTCGTGCGGGGCGACGATCACCATGGCCTTGCCGGCGGCGATCGAGCCCAGCGCGCCGAACACGGTCGCGTGCCGGATGGCATGCGGAATCAGGCGGACGTCGAGCTCGGGCACCTCCTCGTCGTGGTGGCCGCAGGTGCACTGATGCGCGTCGGTCGCCGCCAAAGACAGGTTCTCGCTCACGTGGTTCCCCTCACTCGGAGGAGGTTCACGGATGCGCACAGAGGCGCATCCGCGAACTTCCGTTTCACAAAGACAGCCGCCGGTCGCGACTATTTAATACAGTGTCTGCTGTGGAAAATACTCCCCCGCGCGGCCCGGCACCAACCAGGCCTCCGGCCGAGCCCACGCCGACGGTGGCGGCACCGGCCCGGCGGGTGCTGCAGACCCTCACGGACAACTCCCGCCCGATGACCGTCACCCAGCTGACCGACCTGCTCGGCGGGCACCCGAACAGCACCCGGAACCACCTGGCCACGCTGGTCGCCGGCGGGCTGGCCACGGCAACGCCACTGCCCGTCGCCGGGCGGGGTCGCCCTGCCTCCGGCTACGAAGCCACCCCGCGCGGCCGCTCGCTGCTCACCTCGGCCGACGCCCCCGCGGCCGACCTGCTCGGCCAGGACTACCTGGGACTCACCTCGGCTCTGGCCACCCACCTGCGCAGCCGCGGCCCCAAACCTCAACGCGAGGCCCGCGCCGTCGGGCGGATCTGGGGAGAAGCCCTTGCCGCGCAGGAGGTCACGGCCAGTGAGGACGGCGTGGGCACGGGTTCGGCGCGGCGCCGCACGATCCGGCTCCTCGACCGGCTCGGCTTCTCCCCCCTGGCCGCCAAGGGCACCGTCGCACTGCGTACCTGCCCGCTGCTCGAGGCCGCCCGTGCCGACCCCGGCGTGGTCTGTGAGATCCACCTCGGTCTGGTCACCGGAGCCCTGGCCACCTTCGCCGGCTCCGACCGGGGCGCCCGGCTGGTGCCCTTCGCCGAACCGGGCGCCTGCCGCCTGATCTGGAGGACCTAGATTGACCGCGATGAGCACGACGAACACCTCCACCCCACCCCGACGGCGCAGCCCCGGCTGGGTGCCCAACCAGCACGGCGCCTGGGCGATGCTCGCCAGCCCACTGCTGATCGGCGTCCTCGCCGCCCGCCCCACCTGGACCCACATGGCGCTGGCCGGGTTCTGGTTCGCCGGCTACTTCGCCTTCTTCGCCACCGGGTTGTGGCTGAAGTCCGCCCGCAAGCCCCGCTACCTGCCCCCGGTCCGCGCCTACGCGGCGCTGACCACCGGGCTCGGCCTGGCCGTCCTCGCCCTGGAGCCGCACCTGATCCGCTGGGCCCCCCTGTTCGCCGTCCCGCTCGGGGTGGGGCTGTGGTCCTCGGCCACCCGGCACGAACGGTCGCTACTCAGCGGGCTGGCCACGACCGTCGGCTCCGCGCTGATGACCGTGGCCGCCTACGACGCCGGCGCCGGCACCGACTGGCGGCGAGCCTGGTTGCTGGCAGCAGTACAGGCCGCCTACTTCGCCGGCACCGTCTTCTACGTGAAGTCGATGATCCGCGAGCGGGGCGACGCCGCCTTCCTGCGGCTGAGCATCGGCTACCACGCCGCCGTCGCCGCGCTCGCGCTGGCCGGCACCGCGTGGCTGGGCCTGGCCGGGGCCGGCCTATCGTGGTGGGTGGTGGGCGTCTTCGTCGCGCTCGCCGCGCGGGCGGCGCTGGTGCCCCGGCTCACCCCCGCACCCACGCCGAAGCAGATCGGCCTGGGCGAGGTCGCCGCCACCGTAGCTGTCGCCGTCAGCTCGCTGCTCGCCTGACCGGTCGCTACGGAGCGGGGATCGCCGGCGTCGCCGGCGCGTCCCAGCCGAGGTACTGCCGAATCGGCTTGACGTTGAACCACAGACCGAACGCCGCGTCCTGGCCGATCCCGCGCGGCAGGTTGATCAGGCGGGGGCCTGAGGAGTGGTGGCCGGCCCAGGTCAGGTTGGACTCGGCCGCGACGCCATAGAAGCTGTACCCGTTCTTGACCACTCCGACCGGCCCGGCCACCGAGACCCAGCCAGGCAGCGTGACCTGGTCGACCATCTCCTTGGGCAACATCGACGTGTAGTCGTGCGGGAAGGCCTTGTAGCCCATGTAGAGGGCGCCGGCCTGGACCAGGCGCGGCACTCCGTCGGACTTCTCCATGCCGGCCACCGCGCCGACGAAGATGCTGGCGCCCTCGTCGAGCCGCTTCGGCATCACCCGCACGGCCACGTTCGCGACGTTCCAGTCGGCATCGGTCGAGGCGACCACGTTGAGCGCCGGCACCCATCCCGTGCGCCCGACGTACTTCTCGAACGCGAAGACCGCCCCGGCCACCGCCGCCACCGGCGCCGCTACGGCACCCGCCCCGAGCAGACCCAGGGCCACGGCCCCTGCCGCGAGCGGGATGTAGACCCCGCGTGGGGTGAGCGTGAACCCGTAGTAGTAGCCGGCCGTCGCCGTTCGCCCGGTCTGGTCCTCGAGCCACTTGATCCCGTCGGCAGCGATCCTGTCGATGCTGAATCCGCCCAGGTAGTGCAGCACGTCGTCCCAGGCCTGCGGCACGTCCGTGGTGAAGAAGTCCGTGATCGCCTGCTGCGCCTCCTGCCACCAGGTGGGGTCGATGGCGGCTAGTGCGTCGGCCAGGCGCTGCGTGGACTGGCGGAAGGAGAGCACAACGGCGTCGGCCGAGCCCTTGGCCTGCGAGAACAGCGACTGCAGCGCCCGCTGATAGGCGACGACGGGGCCGTTCCCGAACGTGTACGGCACCTTGGACGCCGACACCCGCGCCTGCTCGGCGGCCCGCACGAACGCGATGATGATCTTTTGCATGGTCTGCTGCGACCACTCGAGCACCGGCACGTGGGCGAACAGCAGCTCGGCCGTCCGCCGGCTGCGCTTCTCGGCGGCCTCGAGATCGCGTACCAGGGTGGCGTGACGACGCACGTAGGCGTCCTGGGCGTAGCCCTCCCAGGTCATCACGATCTGCAGGTCCTCGTTCAGCTTCTGCCGCATCCGCGCCAGCTCGGCGGCGGCCAGCTCGAACTGCTGGGCCGCCGTCCGCACGTCGACCGGGTCACCGGTGACGGTGACGTACTGGGCGCCGAGGTAGCGCAGATAGGGGCGCAGGGCGGGGGTGAACTTGGCGACCCACCCCTCGATGTCCTCGAACCGGCGGGGCCAGCTGGTGACCACCGGCTTCTCCTGCACCGGAGCGCGGCGACGACGACGCCCGGGGCGCGCCGTCGAGGTGCGCGCGGCGGAGTTCCGCGCGGCAGGCACCGTGGAGGCTCGCCGCCCCTGGGTCGGCTCAGCAGTCATGGCACCCCCGATCGTCGTCAGTCGTGACTACAGGCTAGGCAGACGCGACTGCCGGTGACACCGGCGAACAACCGTGCCCGGCACGGTCAAACTGCCCTCCCGGGGGACGCCTCCACGACCACCTCGTGGACCAGCTCCAGGCCGTCCTCCTCGTCCCACTGCTCGCCGACCTGCACGAACCCGAACTGGGCGATCAGGTTCAGCGACGGGGTGTTGTCCGGGGACACCGACGCGCGGACGACGCGCACTCCCGGCTCGTGGGCGGCCCGGTCCAGCATCGCGGCCAGCGCCGCCCGGGCATATCCCTGCCGCCGGTACTCGACGTCGACGGCGTAGCCCACCTCGACCATGCCGTCGCCATCCGGCGGTCCGTGGAAGCCGGCCCGGCCGACGGCGAGCTGCCGTTCGTCGTCCCAGATCACCCCGGTGATCCACGCCTGGCTCGGCGGATCGGTGACCACCTGCTCGCTGCGCAGGCGCCAGACCCCGCGCCAGTCCTCACCCACGAAGGCCGGGGTCAGGGGCACCGGCGAGGCGAGGTCGGCGGCGGTGAGATCACCCCCAGCCAGGGCGTGGAGTGCGGCGGGCGGCAGGTGCACGATGCGCACCCGCGGTGGCGTCGTCATCGCAGGAAGAGGTGGTAGGCCGGGTGATCGGTCTCCTCGGCGAAGCCGTACCCCACCTGGGCGAGGAAGTCCGCGAAGGCCGCACGGTCGTCGTCCGGCACCTGCATGCCGACCAGCACCCGGCCGACGTCGCTGCCGTGGTTGCGGTAGTGGAACAGCGAGATGTTCCACTCCGGGGACATCGCCGACAGGAACCGGATCAGCGCACCCGGCCGCTCGGGGAACTCGAATCGGTAGAGCCGCTCCTCCGCCGCCAGCGGCGTCCGGCCGCCGACCAGGTGGCGCAGGTGCAGCTTGGCGAGCTCGTCGTCGCTGAGATCGAGCGCCTGAAGTCCCGCGGCGGCGAAGGCGTCTGCGATCTCGCGGGCCTCGGCGCGGTCGCGCACCTGAAGGCCGACGAAGACGTGCGCGGCATCGGCGTCCGCGATCCGGTAGTTGAACTCGGTGACCGCCCGGCCCGGGCCGATGGTCTCCAGGAACCGGCGGAAGCTGCCGCGCTGCTCGGGGATGGTCACCGCGAACACGGCCTCGCGCTGCTCGCCGAGCTCGGCCCGCTCGGCGACGAACCGAAGCCGGTCGAAGTTCATGTTGGCGCCGCAGGCCACCGCCACATAGGTCTCACCCCGGGCGCCGCGCTGGGCGGCGTAGGCCTTGAGGCCCGCAACGGCCAGTGCCCCAGCGGGTTCCAGGATCGCCCGGGTGTCGGTGAAGACGTCCTTGATCGCCGCGCAGACGGCGTCGGTGTCGACCCGCACGAATTCGTCGACCAGGGCTGCGGCGAGGCGGAAGGTCTCCTCGCCGACCAGCCGCACCGCCGTGCCGTCGCTGAACAGCCCGACGGTGTCGAGCTCGATGCGATGCCCGGCCTCGACCGAGCGGGCCATCGCGTCGGAGTCGTCGGTCTGCACCCCGATCACCCGGACGTCGGGGCGTAACGCCTTGAGATAGGCCGCGATCCCGCTGATCAGCCCGCCGCCGCCGACGGCGACGAACACCGCATCGAGGGGGCCGGTGTGCTGGCGCAGGATCTCCATGCCGATGGTGCCCTGGCCGGCGATCACGTCCGGGTCGTCGAAGGGATGCACGAAGGTCAGGCCGCGCTCGTGCATCAGGCGGACGGCGTGGGCGTGGCTGTCGGAGTAGGAGAGCCCGTGCAGCACGACCTCGGCGCCGCCTGCGCGCACTGCCTCGATCTTGAGCTCGGGGGTGGTGGTCGGCATGACGATCACCGCGCTGCAGCCCAAGTGGCGGGCGGCGAGCGCCACCCCCTGGGCGTGGTTGCCGGCCGAGGCCGCGATCACCCCCTTGGCCAGGGCGTCCGGTGGCAGGTTGGCCATCTTGTTATAGGCGCCGCGGATCTTGAACGAGAACACCGGCTGCAGGTCCTCGCGCTTGAGCAGCACGGTGTTGCCGAGCCGCTCGGAGAGCACCGCCGCGGCGTCCAGCGGGGTCTCCTCGACGACGTCGTAGACCCGCGCAGTGAGGATTCTCTTGAGGTACGCGGTGGCGTCCAGCTCAATGAGCCCGCCCCGGTCACCCACGTCGGCCACTCATGCCGCCAATCTAGCCAGCGGAGCTGAGATCACGTGACGCGCCTGGTGTCGTAGACCCACATCGCGAGCTCGACCCTGGTCATCAGGGCCGCGACGTGGACTTCACGGTCCTCACGTAAGGCACCTTGTCGGCATTCTTCCCCCGGATTCACCACAACCCCCTCCTGGAGCACCTTTTCGGGCCCTGAGAGCAGGTTCGGGTGAACTCGGGGGGACTTCACACCTGTCGGAGGTGGCCAGATGGTGGAGATGGTGCAGCTGGGCGGCGACGTCGGCGCCGTGGGCTCGTGTCCGCGCTCTGACCGAGCAGCTGATCGGCCAGGACGGCGGCGAGGTGGCCGGTCGACGCAACTGGTCGCTCAGGGCGACCGAGCGCGTGGATCACCAGGCGGTCGCCGTTGCCCGCCGCTCTGCCGAGAGTCGAGTAACCGCCCCCATTCCGCGTGCTTGGGCGTGGTTACTCGACTCTCGCGACGGGGCGGCGGGGCGGCGGGGCTGGCGGGTGCTACTCGACGGTGACGGACTTGGCCAGGTTGCGGGGCTTGTCGATGTCGTGGCCCAGGGCCAGCGCCGCGTGATAGGCCAGCAGCTGCAACGGGATCGTGAGCAGGATCGGGTCGAGCTCCGGCTCGTTCTTCGGCACGACGATGGCCGGCACCCCGAGTGGGCCCAGGTCGACGCCCGGGTGCGTGATCGCGACCAGCGGCCCACGCCGGGCCAGCACCTGCTCTGCCGCACCGAGATTGCGACTGGCCAGGGCGTCGTCCGGGATGATCGCCACGGTCGGCATCTCGGGGTTGATCAGCGCCAGCGGCCCGTGTTTCAGCTCACTGGTCTGGTAGGCCTCGGCGTGGATGTAGCTGACCTCCTTGAGCTTCTGCGCACCCTCGCGGGCCACCGGGAAGCCGCGCACCCGGCCGATGAAGAAGATGCTCTGCGCGATCGAGAGCTGCTTGGCCACCTCGGCGATCTCCGCCTCGCCGTCCAGGATCTGCCGGATCTGAGCCGGCAACCGCTGAAGGCCGGAGATGATCCGCTGGCCGTCGCTGACCGAGAGGTCACGCACCCGGCCGAGCAGCAGTGCCAGCATGCGCGAAGGCGATACCCATGGTGGTCAGCGCCTTGGTCGAGGCGACCGCGATCTCCGGGCCGGCGTGCAGGTAGATGCCGCCGTCCACCTCGCGGGCGATGGTCGAGCCGACCACGTTGACCACGCCGATCACGGTGCCGCCCTTGCGCTTGATCTCGGCGACGGCGAACGCGGTGTCGGCGGTCTCGCCCGACTGGGAGACCACGACATAGAGCGTGTCCGGCTCGATGATCGGGTTGCGGTAGCGGAACTCCGAGGCGGCCTCGGCGTCGGCCGGCATCCGGGCCAGGTCCTCGATCATCGTGGCGCCGATCTGGCCCACGTAGTAGGCCGATCCGCAGCCGAGGATCTTCACTCTGCGGAAGGCTCTCAGTTCGCGCGGGCCGAGGTTGAGCCCGTCCAGCCGGGCGGTGCCGAACCGCTCGTCGAGCCGGCCGCGCAGGACAGCGGCGGCGGCGTCCGGCTGCTCCAGGATCTCCTTGTACATGTAGTGCTGGTGACCGCTGAGCTCGAGATCCTCCGCGGCCAGGTCGATCTCGACCGGCACCCGCCGGGTGTCGTCGCTGTGCTTGGTGAAAGTGCGGTACCCCTTCGCGGTCACCGTGGCCAGCTCGCCGTCGTCCAGGTGCACCACCGAGGTGGTGTGCCGGATCAGCGCCGCGACGTCGCTGGCGACGTACATCTCGTGCTCGCCGATCCCCAGGATCAGCGGGGACCCGTTGCGGGCCACCACGATCCGGTCCGGGTGGCGCGCGTCGAGGACGGCGATCGCGTAGGTGCCGGTGACCCGGTCGAGCGCGTCGAGAACGGCGCCCTCGAGGGTGTCGGCGCTCGATCGCGCGATCAGGTGGGCGAGCACCTCGGTGTCGGTGTCGGAGGACAGCTCCACTCCGGCGGCCTGCAGCTGCGCGCGGACGGCGGAGGCGTTGTCGATGATGCCGTTGTGGACGACGCTGACCCGGCCGTCGGCGCTGGTGTGCGGGTGGGCGTTGGCCTCGGTGGCCGGTCCATGGGTGGCCCAGCGGGTGTGCCCGATGCCGGTGGTGGCGGTCAGCCGCTTGGGCAGCGCGGCCTCCAGCGCGCGCACCCGGCCGACGGTGCGGATGGTGCGGATGGGCGGCTCGCCGGAGCGGGTCAGCAAGGCGATGCCGGCCGAGTCGTAGCCGCGGTACTCCAGGCGGCTCAAGCCTTCGATGAGCAGCGGGGCCGCGCTCTGGGTGCCGATGTAGCCGACGATGCCACACATGGTCGATGTCCTCCCCGGACGGTTTCGGCTGTCGGTCCAACCGCCGATTCAGCCGTAGATGATGCGGCGGAGCTGGCGTTCGCTCAGCTCCGGTGGGTCGACCAGCCGCTCGCGCAGTTCCCCGGCGATCAGGCGGAACGCCTCGGGATTGCGCACACCGTGCAGCTGGAAGTGGGCGTGCCGGCGACGCACGTAGTCCTCCACCGGTTCTCGGTACCAGGCGAGGACGTCGTCCACCACGCGGGCCGCCTCACCCTCGCCGAGCCCGGCGGAGGCAGCGATCCGGTCAACGATCTCCCGGTCCGGCACACCCCAACCCTGCCCGACCGGCGCCGCCATGCCAAGTTCTTGCCCGATCTCGGGCAAGAACTTTGCTCATGTGGCGGGCTGAGTAGCGTGGCGGCGAGGGCGGCGCCGCGGCGAGGACGGCGTTGCGCTGGGCGAAGGCGGCCCAGCCGGACGGTGTGACGTCGAGGAGGGGCTGCGCGCCCGCCCGGGAGCAGATCTGGCGGGTCCAGCTGCGCAACCGCCTTGCCGGATCTCGAAGCGCACCAGCACGCCCTGCGACCACCCGGCGAGGTCGAGGCTCAGCGGCTCGAGGGAAGCGACCTTCTGCTCCGACACCACCCAGTCCAGTGCCTCCAGCTCGGCCTGCAGCTGTCCGGCCCGTTCGTAGGCCAGGGCGTGGGCCGCGTCGTCCCGCCGCAGACACAACTCCTGCCGTACCTCTGCCACGGCAGCGGGTTCGCGTTCGAGGGTCCGGGTCAACCGGTCGAGGAGGTCGGCGCGATCCAGCGCGCCGACCCCGAACACCCGGCCGAGATCCGCCTGGCTGCCGCGCAGGCCCTCGCACGCGTAGGCGAGGGGCAACACCCGGCTCAACCCGGCGACCGCCAACTCGGCCCTGACACTTCCCAGGTAGGGGCCGAAGTGGACGACGCCGCTCACCGACCGGACCCGGTGGACGACGCTCAGCCCCGGGGATCTCAGCGAGCCGTCCACCCGGAGATACACCGGAACCTCTTCGCCACGGGTGCGGTTCCACCGGGGCAGCGCATGGTCGAGCAGGTTGCGCTCGAGCCACGCTGCCTCGTGCGCCGAGTCGCAGGCCACGGCCTCCACCTGCTGGATCTGCGGCACCATCCGGCGCAGGTGGCGGCGCCCGCGCAGCTCCCCCAGTACGACGCCACGCGCCGGCGGAGATCGACCGCGCGGCCGACGTACAGCACCGTGGTCCCGCTCCCGCGGAAGCGGTAGACGCCCGGCGCGTGAGGACGGCTGTCGCCCGTGCACCCCCGGCGATCTGTCGTGCTCGAGGTGCTGATCGCCGACGCCCGACGTACTGTCGATGCAGGGGAAACCGTTCGCAGACATGAAAGGTGGAGCATGAGCTTCCTGAACAGGGCCAAGCAGAAGGCTCAGCAGTACGACCTGCAGACCAAGGCCAAGCACCTGGCCGACGCTGCCGAGAAGGCCGCCAAGCAGACCGTTCACAAGGCCGGTGATCTGGCACACGACAAGCGCGACACCGTGATCTCGGGTCTGGACACGGTGGCCGCCAAGGTCGACACCAAGACCCACGGGAAGTACGCCGACAAGGTCGCCAAGGCCAAGGGCCAATTGGCCAAGGGGGTCGACAAGCTCGCCGAGCAGCGGCACGCCGACACCCCTCCGACCGCCACGCCCCCGACGCAGGCGGCACCGGCCACTCCGCCGGCACCGGCCGACCCCACGGCACCGGCCGACCCCACGCCGTCCGAGCCGCCCGGCCAGTGACGCCCGCACCCCGCGCCCGGAGGCGGCGGGGTCGCCGGGTGAAGTTGCATGATCGTGACGACTTCGACCGTGATGGGCGGGTCAATCGGTCACGATCATGGTGGCGCCCCCTGAATGCCCTCCGTCAGCGAGGGCTCGTGCCGCCGCCGACTTCGAAGGGCTGATGCGAACCTCCGGCGACCTCATACGACCACAGCTCTGCCGCCACGCCCACGGGCCGCCCGCCGTGACCATCGGCGAAGCTGCGCGAGCGCACCCACCCCTGGAACGAGTCCTCATCTGCCCAGCGGGTGAGGACACGGTGCCGGACGCCGCCTTGACCTGAGCAGCCGGGCTTCGAGGGGTCGGTCACGTCGTCATGGGTCGCGGCGTTCGGCGGACCGCCATTCCCGCCACGCTCCGGTCGACCACAGCGCCCACGCCACGAGCAGCGGTTGAAAGAGCAGACGGGTAGCTCGAGCAGCGTCCGAGTCCAGGCCGAAGGCGTCACGCCCTTCGACCCACTGAGCGAGGTTGCCGGGGAAGACCGCGACGAAGAAGGCCGCCACCACCCAGCCCACGCGGCTCCGCCCCCGCCGCGCCAGGACGAGCGCCAGCCCGAGGGCGATCTCGAGAACGCCCGACGCGAGCACGACTAGGTCGGGGTCGAGCGGCAACCACGGCGGCACCTGCGCCTGGAACTGCGAGCGGGCGAAGGTGAGATGCCCTGTGCCGGCGACGACAAGGAACGCTCCGAGCAGCAATCGGGCGATCGTGCGGAGGAGGCCCACGTCGTCCACCCTAGGGCCGGAGGTGATCAGGCGGGGCGGGGGTCGGGCTGGAAGCGGTAGCCCATGCCGGGCTCGGTGAGCAGGAAACGCGGGCGGGCCGGTTCGGGCTCCAGCTTGCGGCGCAACTGGGTCATGTAGAGGCGAAGGTTGCCCGGCTGGTTCACGTAACCCGGCCCCCACACCTCGGTCAGCAGGAAGCGCTGGCTGAGCAGTTTGCCGGGCCTGCGCACCAGCACCTCCAGCAGGTGCCACTCGGTAGGGGTCAGATGCACCGCGACGCCGCCGCCCTCGGGCCCGCGCAGCACCTGCCGGTCGGCGAGATCCACCGTGATCTCACCGAAGCGGACCCGCGGCGCGTCCTCGGCCTCGCCCACCGCGGCGCGGCGCGTGACGGCGCGCATCCGGGCGAGCAGTTCCTCGACGCCGAACGGCTTGGTCATGTAGTCGTCGGCCCCGGCGTCGAGCGCGGCGACCTTGTCGGTGCTGCCGCTGCGACCCGAGAGCACGATGATCGGCACGTCGGTCCAGCCGCGCAGCCCATGGATCACCTCGACGCCGTCCAGGTCCGGCAGCCCCAGATCGAGGATGACCAGGTCGGGCGGGTGAGCCGAGGCGATCCGCAACGCATCGGTGCCGGTGGCCGCCACGTGCACGTCGTAGTCGCGGGCGCGCAGGTTGATCCGCAGGGCACGCAGCAGTTGCGGTTCGTCGTCCACCACGAGGACCCGGGTCATGATGCCGGCGCCTCCCGCTCCCGCTGACCGGGCTGGGCGCTCTCCTCGCCCGCCGCTGCCGGCGCCCGCGGCAGGGTGATCACCATCGTCAACCCTCCGCCCGGCGTGTCCTCGGCCTCCAGAGTGCCCCCCATCGCCTCGATCAGACCACGGGACAGGGCCAGTCCGAGCCCGAGGCCGGCGCGGTTGTCGGTGTCGCCCTGGCGCTGGAACGGGGTGAAGACCCGCTCCCGGTCCTGCGGCGGAATGCCCGGGCCCCGGTCGACGACGCGCACCTCGACCCGGTCGGGCCCGGCGCTGGCGGACACCAGCGGCGGCCGGTCCTTCGGGGAGTAGCGCAGGGCGTTGCCGGCCACGTTCACCAGGGCCCGGGTGACCAGCGCGGCGTCCGCCAGCACTGCCGGCAGCTCGTCGGGCACCTGCAGCCGGACGGCGCGCGCCTCCGGTCCGAGCTCGTCCAGCGCCGGCGGGATCAGTTCGTCGAGCCAGACCGGTTCGCTCGCCACGGTCAGCACCCCCGCGCGCAGCCGGGAGAGGTCGAGCAGGTCGGCCACCAGCCGGGCGAGCCGGGCCAACGACTCCTCGGCCGTGGCCAGGAGCTCCTCGCGTTCGCGCGCCGACCAGTCGACCTCGGTGCTGCGCAGGCTGCTCACGGCGGCCGTGGCCGAGGCCAGCGGCGTCCGCAGGTCGTGTCCGACGGCGGCCAGCAACGCGTCCCGCAGGCGCTCGGTGGCCTCCAGCCGGGCGGCCACCGCAGCGCCCCGTGCGAGCCGGTCCCGCTCGAGCAGCCCCTGGGCCTGGGCGGCGAACGCCCGCAGGACAGTGCGGTCCGCCGCCGCCAGCGGGTGCCCGGCGAGCGCGAGCACCAGGTCGGCGCCCGCGGGCACCTGCACGTCGGCCTCCTCCGGCCGCTGCGGCGGCATCGACCCCCGGGCATGCACGACCTGCCACGCCTGGGCCCCGTCACGCTGCAGCAGGCCGGCCGATCTCATGCCGAACGCCGCGCGCACCTGTTCCAGCAGACTGGGCAGGGCCTCCTCACCGCGCAGGATGCCTTCAGCCACCGCCGACAGGGTCCGGGACTCGGCCGCCGCCCTCGCCGCCTGGCCGGCCAGGGTCGCCGCGCGGTGCACCACGGCGCCGACCAGGCCCGCCACCAGCACGAACACGATCAGCGTGATCACGTTGTGCGGCTCGGAGACCCGGAACGTGTGCACCGGCGGGATGAAGTAGAAGTTGAGCAGGGTGGAGGCGACGACGGCGCTGAGCAGGGCCGGCCACAGGCCGCCGACCAGGGCCGTGACCACCACGGCCAGAAGCAGCAGCAGGCTGTCACCGGCCAGGCCGACCCATTCGCCGGCCACCTGCAAACCCGCCGCCAGGATCGCCGGCCCCACCACGGCCAGACCGAAGCCGGCCACCCGCCTCCCGGTGGGCAGACCGGCGCGGAGCGGCGGCATTCTCGCGGCCGGTCCGGCGGCAGCCGAGGTGACCACGTGCACATCCAGATCGCCGGCGGCGGCGAGGATGCGGGCGGCGGCGCCGGCCGGACGCCACGGCGGCGGCCAGCCGTCAGCGGGCCTGTCGGCCCCGACGACGAGTTGCGTGGCCCGCTCGGCGTGGGCGACGGCCAGAACGGACGCCGCGACGTCCTGCCCGATCACCTGCTGGTAGGTGGCCCCGACCGCTGCCGCCAGCTCGCGCAGCCGGTCCGTGCCGGGACGGTCCTCCCCCGGGCGCCGACCTGAGAGCACGTGGACGGCGTGCAGCTCGGCCCCGAGGCTGCGCGCGGCCAGGCGGGCCGCCCGGTGCAGCAGTCGCTCGCTCTCGGCCCCGCCCGAGAGCGCCACGACCAGCCGTTCCCGGTCGTCCACGTCGGCAGTCTGTGGCAGCGCTGTGGGATCGACCCGCTCGACCCAGGTCGCGTGCTGCCGGGGCACCACCCCGGCCGCCCAGGCCAGGGCCAGCTCACGCAACGCGGCCAGGATCGAGGGGGCGAACGAGGCCGCCAGCGCGGCGTCGACGTCCTCGGGGGCATGCAGCCCTCCGTGCGCCAGCCGACGACGCAGGGCCTGCGGGGTGATGTCCACCAGTTCCAGTTGTTCGGCCTGGTGCAACAGACGGTCGGGGACCACCTGCCCGGGACGCCGCCCGGTGATCCGCTCGACGACGTCCGCCAGGGAGGCGATGCCCCGGACGTCGAGCGTGGCGACCACGTCGATGCCCGCCTCGAGCAGTTCCTCGGCGTCCTGCCAGCGGTGGGCATGCCGTGCCCCCGCGGGGTTGTCCCGGGGCAGGTCGTCGACCAGGACCACCGCGGGACGGCGGGCGAGCAGCGCCTCGACGGCCACCCGGTCGCCGGGGCCGACCCGCTCGACACCGTCCGCCAACGGGCCGAGGCCGGGCCGGTCGTGCGTCTCGAGAGACCCGATGACGACGTCGGTGCCGCGGGCCTGGCGGCGGCGTGCCTCGGCGAGGAGGGCATGGGTGGTTCCGGCCCCGGGGGCCACACCCAGGTAGACCCGCAGCCGGCCGCGCGCCATCACCGACCTCCTCCGTGGGCCGACCCTTCCAGACTCCGCAGGATCCGGGAGCGCAGGACCGGCGACCCTGACACGATCCTGACACCGCCGGGCCGTTCCCTAACACCGACCCTGCGGGATCCGGCCTAGCGTCCGAAGACATGCTGAGAAGCGTTCCCACGATCAAACGGCTGCTGGTCGGCCGACCGATGCACAGCGAGAAGCTCGGGGAGACGTTGCTGCGCAAGCGGATCGCGCTTCCGGTCTTCGCCTCGGACCCGTTGTCCTCGGTGGCCTACGCCACCGAGGAGATCCTCAAGGTGCTCACCCTGGGGGCCCTGGCGTACCTGTACCTCACCCCGTGGATCGCGGCGGCGGTGGTGATGCTGATGGCGGTCGTGGTGCTCTCCTACCGCCAGGTGGTGCACGCCTACCCCGGGGGCGGCGGCTCCTACGAGGTGGTCACCCAGAACCTGGGCCGGCCGGCGGGCATGGTGGTGGCGGCGGCCCTGATGGTCGACTACGTGATGACCGTCGCCGTCTCGGTGGCGGCCGGGGTCGACAACATCATCTCGGCCGTCCCCTCACTCAACACGCACCGGGTGCTGCTGGCGGTCGGGTTCGTCGCGCTGCTGACGGCGATGAACCTGCGCGGCGTCCGCGAGTCGGGCCGGGCCTTCGCGACCCCGACGTACCTGTTCATCGTGGGCATCCTGGCCATGATCGGGCTGGGACTGGGCCGCGCGCTGCTCGGTGACGCTCCGGTGGCCGAGAGCGCGGGCTACCAGATCACCCCCGAGCATGTCGGGCTGACCGGGCTGGGCCTGCTCTTCCTGGCCATGCGGGCGTTCTCGTCGGGGTGCACGGCGCTGACCGGCGTCGAGGCGATCAGCAACGGCGTGCCGGCGTTCCGCCCGCCCAAGGCCCGCAATGCCGCCCGCACGCTGGTCGCGATGGGCGTGATCGCCGTGAGCATGTTCGTCGGGATCACCGCCCTGGCAGTGGTCGCGCAGGTGCGGGTCGCCGAGAACACCTGCGATCTGGTGGGTTTCGCGGGCGACTGCACCGCCGACCCGCAGCGCACGGTGATCGCTCAGCTGGCCGCCGCCGTCTTCGGGGGCAGCGGAAGCCCGATGTTCTACTACGTGCAGGCGACCACGGCGCTGATCCTCATCCTCGCGGCCAACACCGCCTACAACGGCTTCCCGATGCTGACCTCGATCCTGGCCCAGCACCGGCTCATGCCCCGCCAGCTGCGCACCCGCGGCGACCGCCTCGCCTTCAGCAACGGCATCGTCGCGCTGGCCCTGGTCGCCGGCGGGCTGCTGGTGGCCTACTCGGCCTCGGTGACCCGGCTGATCCAGCTGTACATCCTCGGAGTGTTCACCTCGTTCACCCTCAGCCAGGTCGGCATGGTCCGGCACTGGAACCGTGCGCTGGAGAGCGTCACCGTGCCGGGGGTGCGCTCCCGCCTGGTCGTGGCGCGGGCGGTGAACGCCGCGGGGGCGAGCCTGACCGGGCTGGTGCTGGTGATCGTGCTGATCACCAAGTTCACCGGTGGGGCCTACCTGGTGGTGATCGCCGTGCCGGTGCTGTGCCTGATGATGCGGGCGGTGTCGCGGCACTACGACCGGGTCGCGGCCGAGCTGAGGCCCCAGCCGCAGGGCCGTCGCCTGCCCAGCAGGGTGCACGCGCTGGTGCTGGTCTCGACGCTGCACCAACCGGCCCTGCGGGCCCTCAGCTACGCCAGGGCCACCCGGCCGTCCTCCCTGGTCGCGCTGACCGTGCGGGTGGACTCCGAGGAGACCGACGCGCTCTACCGGGACTGGCTCGCGGCCGATCTGCCGGTGCCGTTGACCGTGCTCGACTCCCCGTATCGGGAGATCACCGATCCGATCGTGGAACACATCGCGCGGATCCGCAGGGAGAGCCCGCGCGACCTGGTGGCGGTCTTCGTGCCCGAGTACGTCGTCGGGCACTGGTGGGAGGAGCTGCTGCACAACCAGAGTGCGCTGCGGCTCAAGCTGCGGCTGCGGCTGCTCGGCAACGTGATGGTGACCAGCGTCCCCTACCAGCTGAGCTCGGTCACGATGGAGGGCGTCAGGCTGGAGGCTGCAGGATCCACCCGGTCTCGCTGACCCGCTCGAGCCGCCCCTCGCCGGAGCCTGCGAGGGTCTGCCCGACCAGGGCCATCAGCCGGGGGTACTCACCCAGTGCCGGGCGGACCACGCCCCAGCCGACATGGCGCAGCAGGGCATCGCGACACACCCGCCCTGGGCAGTGGCGCAGCTCGCGCAGGATCCTGACCTGCGGTCCGTCCTCCTCCGGCGCGCGGGCGCGCCCACGGCGCGGGATCGGCGCGGGTGCCGGCACCATGATCGGGGCCGGGGCGGGACGGCGTTCGAGGGTGCTGGTGGAGCTGCTCATTCTTCCAGCATTGGCTCCGATGCCTTGGCGCAGAAGGAGCCTGACAGGACGCTAACAGCCGACGGGAGCTCCCTAACGCCGCCCATGCGCTGGTCAGGGGACGACGTGCCGGGGGGCGCGGGGTCGGGGCAGTGAGCGCCGGGAGCGAGGGGCTTCGACGGGTGCCGCCGTGGGCGCGGGCAGCACGACGGTGCGCGCCGACGGTTGGCTGGCGAGCGCGGCCCCGGTCAGCTGGGCGAGCAGGGTCAGCCGTGCCACGTCGTCCGCCGTCACGTCGGCGGAGTCGGTCGAGTCGAGGGTGAACATGCCGAAGCACTCCGTGCCGGCGGTGACCGGCACCGAGAGGAAGGCCCGGTAGCTGCGACCGGCGGCAGGATCCCAGCCGGCCGGCGGGGCGGCCTCGACGTCGGTGTGCCGGCGGGGCGCACCGCGATCGAGAGCGGCGAACACCTCGTCCCCGGCGAGCGTGCCCTCGACGAAGACGGTGGTCGGCGGTTCCATCCGGCCGACGTGCCGGCGCGGGTGCAGGCTGCGTTGCCGCTGGGTGCGCTGGCGGCCGGTGATCAGCTCGAACCAGCAGATCCGGGCCCGCTCGCCGTCGATCAGGTGCTCGGCGGCCAGCAGGGCGCGGTCGATGGTCTCGCCGCGCAGGTCGGTGCGCTGGTCGCCGGCGCCGGCCGCCGCCAGGTCGCCGAGGTGTGAGGCCAGCGGGGTGAATGCCTCGTTCAGCGCGGTGCGCAGACGGGTCTGGCTCGCCGCGGCCTCCTGCTCGGCCGCGTGCAGCCGGCGACGGTTCGCGGCGACCGAACGCCGGCTGAGGCCGGCCGAGGCCAGCGCCACGGTGCCGCCGGAGGCCGCCCAGGCCCACCACGGCAGACCGAAGCCGGTGGCGGCGGAGGCGTAGAGATCGCTGAGCATCGAGGGGTCAGGTGTTGTCACTCGGTCTATCTCGGAAGGTTGGCCACCCCGGGCGCATCGGGAGAACGGGGGATTCCCTGCTTGACGCGGGTCATAAGCAGTGGCTAATAATAAGTGGTGACCGATGCTCATGCCGTACTCGACGCTCTCGGTGAGCCGTCGCGGCGCCGGCTGCTCGCCGTCCTGCGCAGTGGTGAACACACCGTGCGTGAACTGACCGACGCGCTGCCCGTCTCGCAACCCGCTGTCTCCCAACACCTTCGCGTGCTGCGCGAGGCGCGCCTCGTCGCCGTCCGGGCCGACGGTGCCCGACGGCTCTATCGGATCGACCCCACCGGGTTGGACGACCTGCGGGCCTACGTCGACCAGTTCTGGGACGGCGCCCTGAACGCCTTCGCGGAGTACGCCACCTCGCACCGACCACCACAGGAGATCACCGATGACCCTTCCCCCGGTTCTGCGCGTCGCGCACGTGCGCCGCGAACCCACTGAGACCTTCCGGCTGTTCACCGAGCAGATCGGCGCCTGGTGGCCGCTGAGCACGCACGGCCTGTTCGGCGAGGACTCCGCCGGGGTCTCCCTCGACTCCGGGCGTCTGATCGAGCGCTCGCACCGTGGCGACAGCGTCGTCTGGGCCGAGGTCGAGGAGTGGCAGCCGCCGTCCCGTCTGACCCTGCACTGGCATCCGGGCCGCGATGACGGGGTCGGTGGTCTCGTCGAGGTGACGTTCGCCGCGGACGGCGAGGGCACCCGGGTCGAACTCACCCACCACGGCTGGGAGGCCTTCGGTGAGCTGGCCGAGCAGATGCGCCGGCGCTACGTCGGCCCGAATGCCTGGGGATTCGTGCTCGACCATTTCGCCGATCTGGCCGACACCGGGCCAGGCGGAGGCGCATCGGCCGATCAGCTCGAGACGCTGACTGAGGCGTATGCGGGCTTCTTCGCCGAGGCGAGCCGCCCCGGCTTCGGCGACCCTCCGCCGGGGGAGTGGACCGCCGAGCAGGTGGTGGCCCACATCGGCGTCAACGACGACCTGATGGCGGCGGTGTGCCGGGGCCTGATCCACGACGCCGCCCCACGGTTCGACAACGCGGTGCCCAACGACCGGGCCGTGCTGCAGACGCTGGTCGAGGCGGCCGGAGACCTGGCGTCATTGGTGGAGCTCGGCCGGGCACGCGCCGAGACGCTGCGCCTCCTGCTCGGCCGGCTGGACGACGACCAGCTCGCCGCAGCGGTTCCCTGCCACCTGATCGACGGGGACCGGGTGATGGTGGACCAGCCCATGCCGTGGGGCTCGCTGGCACTCGTCACCCAGGCGACCTACCACCTGCCCTTGCACACCCGACAGTTGGCGCAGCTCCGCCCGAGCCCTGAATCGACCACTTGACGGTACATACCGGTGTTCGACACCGATCACCGCGTACCTCACCCGCGCCCCGACAGCGCAACCACAGGATCTGGTGCCCTACAGCCACAGCGCCGCGAATCCCCTCATGTGGCTCTATGCGGCGGTCTACCTGCTACCCCCGCTCGGAGTTCTGGCGAGCCCGGCCCTGCTGACCCTGTCTATCCCCCTGTTGGTCACCGGCCGACGCACCTTCCCGGGGCAGACCGCCGGCATCCGTCGCTGGTTGCTGGTCGCCGCCGTCACCGCGCTCGTGGTCCCGATGATCGCCTTCTCCGCGCTCGGCCGGGACGTCGGCACCTGGCTCGCCGACTGAACCGCCCGCTCTCTTCGGTTCTGTGCGGCGGAAGTGGCTCTACCAGGCCATGTTCGACCGCACGGAATCACGAAGTGATCGTGGCGCAGACGAGGGAGACGAACGGCTGGGCCAAGGACGGCGGGTTGTCGGCCCACCAGGCGATCGTCACCGGCATCGGCGGCGCGTCGCGCACCGGGCGGTAGGCCACCCCGGGGCGGGGGTGCTGGCGCGCTGTGGCCTCCGAGGTGATCCCGACCGCGCGTCCGGTGGCGATCAGGGTGAGCCACTCGTCGATGCCGTGGATCGGCCGGGTCTCCGGCGGCGGGGAACCCGGCGGCCACAACTCGTCGGTGGTCGTCCCGGTCAGCGAGTCGACGGCGACGGTGCGTTCGGCCAGGTCGGCCAGCCGCAGCGACCGGCGTCGGGCCAGCGGGTCGGTGCCGGCCACGGCGGCGTACCGCGCCTCCACCCCGACCAGCACGGTGTGGAAGCGGGCATCGTCGATCGGACGCCGCAGCACGGCGAGGTCGGCGAGACCGTCGGCCAGTCCCGCCGTCCGGGTGTTGGACTGCACGAACACCAGCTCGGACGACGGGTGCTCGGCCGCCCAGCGGCGCTGCACCTCGAGGGTGTGCCTGCCCAGCGCGGCCCACGCGTAGCCGACCCGGAGCTCACCCGCGCCCGCCGCCGCCGCTCGTTCGAGCAGCGCTATCTCGCCCAGTACCCGACGGGCGTGCTCGATCACCCGGGCCCCGACCACCGTGAGGGTGACCTCGCGGGTCGTCCGCCGCAGCAGCCGGACGCCGAGAGACCGTTCCAGCGTCGCCACCGCCCGGGACACCGAGGCCTGGGAGAGGCCGAGCGCGATCGCCGCGTCGGTGAACGTACCCTCCTCGACCACCGCAACCAGGGCGCGCAGCTGGCGCAGATCGACAGTCATACGCACAACGTATGACTGCTGCACGAGGCGCATTTCACGTATGGATCGCGAGCCGTCAGCCTGATGCGATGACCACCACCTCCGCGCCCGCCGGCCCGGACGCCGCCAGGCCGACAGATCCGGCCGCCCGCGCACCACGGCGCAGAGTGCTTGCCTCGGCCGGGCTCATGCTCGGCAGCGCCACCAGCGCCCAGGTCGGTGCGGCGCTGGGCGCTCACGCCTTCGGCACCATCGGCCCGGCCGGCGTGGTCGCCGTCCGGCAGATCGTCGCCGTGTCGCTGCTGCTGCCCACCGCCCGGCCGCCCTTGCGGCGGATGACCTGGGCCCAGTGGTGGCCGACGTTGATGCTTGCCTCGGTGTTCGCCTGCATGAACCTGTCGCTCTACACCGCTGTCGACCGGATCGGGCTCGGGCTGGCGGTGACGCTGGAGTTCCTGGGACCGCTGGCGCTCGCGCTGTGGGGGTCGCACGGACGCCGCGACCTGGCGATCGCGCTCGCCGCGGCGGCCGGGGTGTACGTGCTGGTGCTGCCTGGGCCGACCAGCGACTGGATCGGGGTCGGCCTGGCGCTGTTCGCTGCAGGCCTCTGGGTGATGTACATCCTGCTCAACCGGCTGGTCGGCGGGCGGCTGCCAGGACTGCAGGCCCCGGCCGCGGCCACCACTGTCTCGGCGGTGATCTACCTGCCCGTGCTGATCACCCTGATCGCGCAGGGCCGCTTCACCGCCATGTCGCTGCTCTACGCCGCGAGCGCCGGGGTGCTCTCCTCAGCCGTGCCGTACGCCGGCGACCTCGTGGCGCTGCGACGGGTGTCACCGCGATTCTTCGGGGTCTTCATGAGCGTGCACCCGGCGATGGCCGCGCTGGCCGGCCTGGTCCTGCTCGGCCAAGTGCTCGCCGCCCACGAATGGGCCGGGATCGCGATCGTGGTACTCGCCAACGCGGTAGCCGTGGCCCTCGCCCCGGCCCACGACCACCGGGCCTAGCTCAAGCCTCGCTCAGCTCAGCCTCGCTCAGCTCAGCGCCCGCCGAGTGGTCGATTTTGCCCCATTCCGCAGCGCAGAACGGGGCAAAGTTGACCAGTCGCGGGGTCAGGCGGTGCGACGGGCCCAGAACTTCCACCAGGGGCGGGAGGTGCCCACCTCGAGAGGGCTTGCCTCGGTGAGGCTCACCTCGGGAGGGCTGACGGTGGCTGACTGGAGTGCTTCGACGTGGGTCAGGTCGACAATGGAGTCCTCCGCGCCCAGGCCGTTCGGCACGTAGTCGTCGGCAGCCCAGTCGTTCTCCCAGCGCTGGCCGTCGATCAGGTAGCGGAAGCGGGACCGCTGCCCGGCGGGCAGGGCCACCTCGGTGCGGAAGCGGCCGTCGGAGAGCAGGTGCAGCGGGTTCGCCTCCGGGGACCAGTCGTTGAAGTCCCCGACCAGACTCACCGACGTCGCCGCGACCTCCGCGGGCAACTCGAAGGCGACCAGCACGCTGCCGTCGTCCAACCTGCTCTTGTGCACGTGACTTCTCCTCCAACGAATTCCGCGCCGGGCAGACCACGGCGCAACGCTGCGATGGATGTGGTGTGCGGGAAGGCCAACGGTACTCCGCGATCCCCGATCAACTCGCCCCGATGGTCCGGGCGACCGCTTCGATCATGGCGTCGATAGTGTCGACGGTCACCGGCTCGTCGATGACCTCGGCCACCCATTCCGCGTTGTCCTCGCGCTGGGCGTCGGTGGTCGACTCCAGCCAGCGCCGGCAGCCGACCAGTGCGATGTTCCCCAGCTGGGCGATCAGCATCGTGGCGTCGGCACGGGAGGTCACCCGGCCCGGTCCGCCGGCAGCCAGGTAGGCGGCGTACAGCTCCCGCATCCGGCCCGGGTTGCCGCACCCGAACTCGAACAGGACGACCATCAGCTCCTGGCTGGTCGAGCCCGGGCCGCAGTTCTCCCAGTCCAGAACAGTGAGCGCGCCGTCGGGGGTGCGCAGCACGTTGTCGGCCCACAGGTCCTGGTGACACCACTGGACGTCGTCCGGCTCGGTGAGGAACGCCTCGGTGGCCACCACGTCGGGGACGACGCGGGCCAGGCCCTCGGTGAACGGCGCCTCTGCCGCGGCCAGCCGAGCGAGCATGTCGTCCCAGGCCGGGCGGCCGATCGGCGCGTAGTACCAGGGGTCGACCGGGATGGATGCTGGGACGCGCACGGCGTGGATCGCGGCCACCAGCCGGCCCACCGTGGCCGGGTCGAGCATCCGGCTGCGCCCGAGCACGTCGACCCAGGAGTAGACGCGCACCGGCGTTGCGTCCACCTGGGCCAGGACAGCGCCCGTCGGGGTGCGGACGACGGCGGGCATCGGAACACCCGCGGCATGCACCGCATCCTGGTAGGCCGCGTCCCGCTCGACCTCCGCCGACACGGGTGGCGAGTCGGCGGTCTTGACGGCGTAGCGACCCCGATCGGTGGTCAGACGCCAGATGCTGCCCATCCGGCCCGCCGCCACCGGCCCGGCGAGCACCGCGACGCCGCCGAGCCCGAACGCTGCGGCGACCTCGGCGCCGTGGCCCGCGGTCAGCACGCTCACGAGTCTAGGGACCCGACGACGGGGGATTCTCCGATGCTGTGCCTGCACCGGCCTCGGTATACAGGTCGGGTGAGCGAACCCCCAGTCCTCCGCCCGCTGGTGGCTGCTCCCTGGAGCGTTGCCTACTGCACGTTGCGCGATGTGGATCCGGCCTCGATGGCACCCGACGACGCGACTTGGGGCTGGTTCACCGAGGACCAACTCGTCGTCCGGCACCCGGACGGGAGGATGGTCGACGTCGGGTGGTACCCCGACAACGACCCGGCGGGGCGGTTCCGGCTGGAGGAGCTCGCCTCGCCCCGCGCGGTGGAGCAGGCAGGCGACCCGTTCGGCCTGTGCACCCTGACCGTCACTGCGGCGGGCGCCGTCCGGCTGGTGAACCGCAGCCGGGGCCACGAGCGGGTGTTCGAGGAGGCGGCAGCGGACTGGGTGGTCACGACCCTGCGGAAGCTGCTCGATGACGCGGGGTTCCCGAGCACGCCGAGGCACCCGATCCCGGGGGGACCGACCCGGATGCTGTGGGACGACGACCGCCGGGAAGCGGACCTCGACACCGCCGTTGGCCTACCACGAGGCGGCCACGTGGCAGGAGTACCGCGGCCTGTTCCATCTCAGCCTTCTTCGCCGCCACGTAGGCACCAGGTTCTGTGCGGCGGAAGTGGTGCTGCTGGGCCACTTTCGACCGCACAGAATCGCCGGTCAGCGGGGGAAGTCGATGCTTAGGACGACGCGGCGCGGGGTGGGGTGGCTGACCTCGGTGAGGCCGGCCTCCTCGAAGACCTGTCGCGCGCCGACGTGTAGCTCGCCCCAGGTGATCACCTTCCCGGGGTGGGTGATCATCGCATAGGCCTCCAGCGCGGTCGCGCCGCAGGCACGGGCGTGGTCGACGGCGGCGCGGGCGAGCGGATAGGTCAGGCCACGGCCGCGGTACTTCGTGCGGACGACGAAGCACGTCACCGCCCAGACGCCCTCGTCGTCCTTGTCCTCGCTGCGGCCGGTCCACGGCACCCGGGTGGATCGGAGCTTGGGAAAGGCGAGCCGCGGCTCGACGGTGACCCAGCCGGCCGGGTCACCGTCGACATAGGCCACCAACCCGCTGGTGGAGACCGCCGCCGGGTCGTCGCAGCCGGACTGCGCCCGCAGGCTCGCCGTCCGCTGCTCCTGGGTGGAGTCGCGCCAGATCCAGCCCATGACCTTGAACCGCTGGCACTGGCAGTGGCCGGCGTCGGTGGTGCCGAAGATCGCCTCGAGATCCTCCCAGGAGGCCTCGCGGGCGGGGACGATCCGCACCTGCTGGTCGGTGAGGGGCGGTTGGCGTGGTCCCGTCATACGCCCGCACGCTAGCGTCGGTTCCGGACGGTGCACGTCCGGAACCGACAATGCGGAGGGGTCGGCGTGCCACCTGAGGCGAGCCCCACGGGCCGAGCGCTGCTGGCTCTCGAACTGCTGCAGAGCTGCCCGGGCATCACCGCGGAGCGCTTGGGGGAGTCGCTCGGGGTCTCCGAGCGGGCAGCACGGCGGTACATCGGGATCCTGCGCGAGGCCGGTATCCCGGTCGAGTCGATGCGCGGGCCCTACGGCGGCTACCGGGTGGGGCGCGGCGTCCGGCTGACGCCTCTGGTGTTCAGTTCTGCCGAGGCGCTCGGCCTGGTGATGGCCGTGCTCGACGGGCACCATGACGCGAGCGACCCCACCGAGCCGGTCAGCAGCGCGCTGGCGAAGATCATGCGGGCGATGCCGCCCGGCGGACGGCTGCACCGGCCCCCGACCGGGGCGCTGCCCGCCCCGACCCGGGCACGACGAGCGACCTGGTGCGGGCGTGCACGGAACACCAGGTGGTGCAGATCGGCTACCGCTCCGAGGCCTCGGAGTGGGTGGCGACGGTCGACCCCTGGGCCGTCGTCGTCCGCCACGGTCGGTGGGACCTGGTGTGCCGCTCTCACCGGGCCGACGCGCTGCGGGCCTACCGGATCGACCGGATCAGCGCCGTCAAGGTGCTCGGCGGCACCTTCAGCCCGCCCGCCGACCTGGACCCGGTCGCGCTGCTCGAGGAACACCTCGCCGTCGGCTGGGAGTACGCGGTGGAGGTGGTCATCGAGGCCCCGGCCGAGACCGTACAGTGCTGGCTGCCCCGCGCGTTCGGGCGGTGTGAACCGGTCGATTCCGCGAGCACCCGCCTGGTCGCCACCACCAGCAACCCCGCCTGGTACGCCGCACAACTCGCCGCGCTCCCCGTGCCGTACCGGATCGTGATCGGCCCCGAACTGCGGGAGGCTGCCCGTCTCATCGCACGGCGCCTGCTCGCGGCCTCAGGCGAGGCCTAGGCCGTCGTCGAGGCGACGCATCGCGCGGGTGATCAGCAGCAGGCCGCTGCCGCAATCCATGTCACCACCGTCGACCAGAACGGCGACCTCTCCAGCGGGAGTGTCGATGCGGGCAGCAACACCATCGGAGACGGGCATAGGCTCACCACAGGTGTCCGGCCGAACGACAGGGGCCACCCGAGCCTGACGAAGCGGCAAAGGAGACTCCATGCCTGACGCGGCAACGAACGGGCCGAAGGATCCGGCGTCCAGGAAGGACTTCTGGGAGGAAGTCCACAACCGCGCCGAGGTGGACGGCGTCTCGTGGTGGCAGGCGGTACCCGGCCTCTTGCTCGGTCTGGTCGACGAGACCGGCGTTGGCCGTGACCGGCCCATCATCGACGTCGGCGCCAGATGGTCGACGCTCGTGGACCATCTCACCGAACGCGGCTACCGGGACCTCACGGCCGTCGACCTGTCCATCAGCGCCTTGAACACCGTCCGCGAACGGTTGGGGATGCCGGCGCGCACGTGGTCCTCGAGGTCGCCGACGTTCTGGATCTGCGGCCGGCCAGGCGCTTCGCCCTGTGGCACGACCGGGCTGTCTTCCACTTCCTGACCGAGGCCGACGAACGCCAGGACTACCTCGCCTCTCTGAGCAGCAGCCTCGAGCCGGGTGGGTGGGTCGTCGAGGCCACCTTCGGGCCAGACGGACCGACGACATGCAGCGGGCTGCCCATCGTGCGCTACTCCCACGACGAGCTGGCGGCCCAGTTCGCCGACTTCGAGCTGGTGTCGACCGCAGGAGAGGACCACCTCACCCCGTGGGGCACCTCGCAGCAGTTCACCGCGGTCCTGTTACGTCACCGGCTCGACCGGTAGACCGGCATCGCACCAGGCCGCGAAGCCGCCGATGAGGTCTGTCGCGTTGACGAATCCCAGGCGCTGCAACGATGCCGCCGCCAGGCTCGAGCTGTATCCCTCGTTGCACAGCACCACAAGAGACTGCTCGAAGGTGCGGATTCGCGGATGGGAGTATCCTGACGCGGGGTCGACCCGCCACTCCAGCGTGGTCCTCGGAACATGGATCGAGCCCGCTATCGCGCCGAACCGCGCCCGATCGGTCGGGGTCCGGGTGTCCAGGACGACGCAGTCGGGGTCGGCGGACAACTGCACGGCCAACGCCTGCGGGCTCACCCTGACCAGCTGGGCACGAGCTTCGGCAACCAGGTCGTGGATGGTCGTCCGAGACGTGCGACGAAACTCCGGATCCGCCGACCCGACCACGGGTTCCAGGCCACAGGCGCGGGCGTGCTGGTTCACGTCGACCCTGCCGGTTCCACCGACGTCGGTCGCGTCGGCGTCGGACCCGCCCACGTCGATCTTGACGCGTGCGCCGGGAACCAGGTGCGCCACAAGGTTGTGCACCAGGAGTCGTCGCTCACGTGGTGCAGCGCAGCCCCACGCTTCCGCGGTGATCACACCGAGACCGAACCTGGCGTTCAGCTGCACGCGCAGCGCCTCCACCTCGCCGACCCCCGTGACATCGACCGCCGAAACGTCGACCGGCGCCCGACCGAACACCAACGTCGGCATCGTGACCGGATCGCGCGGCCTGCACCGAGCGAAAGTCCCCGCACCAGGGCCGATGCTCAACCCACCCGCCTCCTCCAGCGCCTTCAGCCCTGCCCGAATCCGGTGGGTCCCTGCGCGACGCCACCAGCATCGGCCCAGCCCAACCGATAGTCCTTACCGGACTCTTACCTGTTGCTGGGCCATGACAACCATCGCGGCGGGGGCATTCGGTGAATCGGTTGGCCGTGAAGCTGGTGGTGCTCTCGCCCACCTTCACGGCCGTTCCGAAACCCAGCGTTCACAAGGGCCTGAGCGGGTCTCCCAACACATCGCGTTGCTGGCGCCCACGAAGCTCGAGCGCATGTTCGTGACAACTGTCATGGGGCTCAGAACCGGGGCGGTCATGGCGGTCGACCGTCCGGCCGACGCAGACTTCTGAAGGACCGGAGCCGTCATCGACACCGCCCGCCCGGTCAGGTTGGCGCCCCCGAAGGGCCCGCGAGCGAAGCGAAGGCACGGTTTCCTGCCTTCTCGGCGGGGCCGGGGACGATCTCCTCCGCCACCACGTGCACCTCTCGGCGTCGGCCGTGAACGAGGTGGGTCCTGCTAGGAGAACAGGTACTCCACATCCTCGAAGGAGTCGAGGGCGAAGACGTACAAGAAGCGCAGCACCGTGCTGTCGCCGTTGCGGATGCCGTGCTCGGTGGTGCCGGGGATGAACAGTGATGATCCCGCTTCGACGGTGTACTCGATGCCGTCCAGGAAGGCGGTGCCCCGGCCCTCGAGCAGGTGGTAGACCTCGTCGGGGTCGTGCCGATGACGACCGAGCCATCCGCCTGGACCCAGCTCGGATACGCCCATGGTCACTGAGCGGGTGTGAGTGAACTCCCGACTGAAGATCGTCTGGAAACGGACCAGCCCTCGCACCGGGTCGTCCCAAGCCTGGGGCTCTATCGAACTCAGATGTGTCACAACGGGTCTGGACGGTCTCACCAATGCTCCCATCGACTCGATCAACCCCAACGACGGCACCACAACGGTGCCGGTCCGACACCCGACCGGCCACATGGCCGAGGCTGTCACCGTTCCAGCAGAACACGTCCCCGGCCAGCTGAAGCGTTCGGTCGACTTCTACGGGCTGATGTTCGTCTCCCTCGGCTCGATCATCGGGTCAGGGTGGCTGCTGGCCGCGGGAATACTCGCACTGCTGGCGCTCATCTACGCCGAGCTGGGTGCGGCCTATCCGGTCGCCGGTGGCGGCGGACGGTTCGCCTACTACCCCGGCCTGATGGAACTCAGCGCAATCTGGTCAGAGCTGTGTCGATGGCGGTGCGGTCGAAGCGGGCAGGGTCGTAGCCGGCCGGGGCCCACTCGAGCAGGTCAGCGTGCTCCGGGTCCGCCGGATTCGCCAGGGCATCGACCAACTCCTGGTAGCCGGGGATCCCGCCGCAGTCCTCGGGCGGGGCGGCTCGCCGTCCCGCGGTGCAGGTCGGGTAGGCACGGCCGGGCACGGGAGCATGACGGTCCTCGACCTCGATGACGTGCTCCCAGTTGTCACCGAAGTCGTAGCGGTACAGAGCCTTCTCGCCGGGGGTGGCGACGACGTCGACCACCCGGGTGCGGCGCAGCGCTGCGCCCTTCAGCGCCCGGCCGTGCCTGGATCCCTCGGTCTCGAACTCATGCAGGTGTGCGTCGTGCCACCCGAAGGCCACTTGGAGCACCTCGTGCAGCCGCTGGAGGGTCATCGACGCCGGCACCTCGAGGCGGCGCCGGATCGGCGGCTTGGCCCAGCGCAGCGACACCTTGAGCTGCAGGACGTCGTCCGTGAGCGGCGTGGCCGCCTCACGGCGTTCGGGTTCTGCCGGTAGGCCCGCGAGCTCGGCCAGTCGACGCGCCCTTGAGTGCACCAGGCACCGGTGGACGGCAATGTCCTCGATCTGGTCGTCCTCGACGGGGCAGGGGTCCTCGGCCAGCGCCTCGCGCAGCATCACGGCGGCTCTCTCTCCAGGTCGATGTCTTCGAAGATCGCGATCGGGTTCCCGGTGAACCCCACCGCGACCCGGTCCCGCATGTCGGTCGCATCGCGGCCTGCCCGCCCACGGACGTGCCACGGCTCCGCGCGCGGCGACCCGCTGCGCGGCCAGTGCGGCGTCGGCCCGCGAGTCCTCCGGGTCGAGAGCCGCCAACACCTGCAGGGTCGCGAGCGCGTCGGCCGTCCCGACCCGTTCTGCGTAGGAGGTGACCGAACCCAGCAGGGAGCGCAACGCCTCGGCGCGCTCCTGCGCGCCGCCCACCCCCTGGTCGACCATCCCGATCACGTGGCCCAGCACCAGCTCGGCCTGCACCGCCGTGCGTGCGATGCGTCGTTGGACGTCTGTGTCGCGTCGGGCAGGACGATCAATGCGCCGGGGCGTCTCGTCGCGCTTCGGCGCGGTGGACGCCGCCTGCTGCCGGACATCTTGGACACCCGAACATCCTCCAGATCGGCGGGTCGTCTCAGCTAGCGTGTTCCGCGGGGAGCTTGCCCCGTCGAGTTGCGCACGGTCAACCGTGCGTCGACGCTGATGTGCTTCGTGCGGCTCTCGGGGCGGTCGATCCGCACGAACAGCCGCTGCGCGGCGAGTGCGCCCATGTCGGTGAGCGGCTGCGCGACGGTGGTCAGGCTCAGGGTTCGCAACGCGCCGAGCCCGATCCCGTCGTAGCCGACGACCGAGACGTCATCGGGCACCGCCAGTTCGCGGTCCTGGACCGCCGCGACGGCACCCAGAGCCGCCAGATCGTTGGCGACGAACAGCGCCGTGGGCGGTCGCGCACCCCTCAGTGCCTCGGCAGCGGCCGCATGGCCCTCAGCGTCGGTCAGCCCCCCCTCGACGACTCGCGATCGGCTGCGCAGCCCGGCTGCCGACATGGCCTCCAGGTAGCCGCGGCAGCGGTCCTTCGAGACCGGATTGTCGCCCCCCGACAGGTGCGTGATCCGCCGGTGGCCCAGGCCGACGAGGTGCTCCACGGCCATCGCGGCGCCGGCTACGTCGTCATTGCTGACCGTATCGATCCGGGGCCCGATCACGTCACGGCGTGTGATGACGACCGTGGGGACCTCCATCGCTAGGGAGCGGAGAGCAATCGCGGTCAGCCGGTGGGAGATCAGGATGAGGCCCTCGACCTGGAACTCCAGCAGCTTGTCGAGCTCGGCCCGCTCGAGCCGCGGGTCCGTGCCGCCGGTGACGAGCATCGTGCTGTAGCCGCGTTCACGCACCTGCGACTGGACTCCGTCGAGGATCTGCGCGAACACGGGGTTGTGCAGGTCGAGGATGAGCACGCCCAGGGTGCGACTGCGTCGATCGGCAAGACTGCGCGCGGCCGCGTTGGGGCGGTACCCGAGCTCGACGGCGGCCGCCATGATGGCCGACCGACTCGTGTCGCTCACCTTGGGTGATCCCCGCATGGCGAGCGACACGAGCGACTTCGAGACCCCGGCCCGAGCGGCGACGTGATGAATGGTGGGACGTGGCTCGGGCATGGCGGCTACCGGTCCGTGGGGTGGATGTCCGCGACGCGGACCACCGCCCCGGTCGCCACCGACCGCTCGCAGGCGATCGCCGCTCGCAGGCTCTCCAGCGCGGCCTCCGGCGGACACGGGTTGGTGCCCTCTCCGGTGACCAGGCTGACGAAGGCCGCGGTCTCGCGCCGGAAGGCATCGCGGAACCGGTCGACGAACCCGACATACGGCGCCGCGTTCGTGCCCAGATCCTCATCGAGTGACCGCAGGGGGGTGCGGTGGTTGAGTCCGGTCGCGACGGAGTCCGCGGATCCCAACGCCTCGAGCCGGACGTCGTGCCCGAGGGCATCGTGCCGGGCGCCGTGCACGGACACTTGCACTCCGCTCGTGGTGACGGCATGGATCAGGCTCACGTCGGCGTCGTCGAACTCGGCGTACTGCGGATGGGCGCGCACGGCTGAGGTCGCGAACACCGTTGCTATCTGCTCACCGGTCAGCCACCGGACAAGGTCGAGGTCGTGCACGTGCAGGTCGCGGAAGATGCCACCACTTCCGGCGAGGAACTCCGGGGTCGAGGGAGTGTGGTCGTGCGACAGCAGGCGAAGTGTGTAGAGGGTGCCCAGCCTGCCACCGGCGATATGGTCTCGGACAGCGCGGATCCCGGTATCGAACCGGCGCTGGAACCCGATCTGCAGGGTGGCCCCCTCCTGCTCGGCCCGCGCGATGGCCGACTGGGTGTCGGCCAGGGTAAGGGCGATCGGCTTCTCGCAGAGCGCGGGTCGCCCCCGGCTGAGAACGCGGGCCAGTTGATCTCCGTGCGCGGCTGTCGCCAGGGCGACGACCGTGCCGTCGACGTCGACGTCCTCGAGCGCGGACAACGGCAGGGACCGGACGCCGAATCGCTCCGCCAACTCCGCGGCGCGCGCCTCGGTCCGGTTGGCGACCAGCACCTCGTGCACGCGGGGATCGGCGGCCAGGTCCTCCACGCGGATGGCCCCCATGCGCCCGGCGCCGATCACCGCGATCCTCATACCGTCTCGATCTCCTCAGTCACCGTGGCCATTCAGCATTGCGTAGCGAGGCGCCAGTGTGACACGATCCGAGCCGAATTGGAACGCTCCAACAAAGGGCTGGGCCGTGACTGATCTCCTCGACCGCGTCGCCTCGGCACCCATCTCCTGGGGAATCTGCGAAGTCCCCGGCTGGGGGGCGATGCTGCCCACGGGGCGGGTGCTCAGCGAGATGTCCGGGTTGGGGCTGACCGCTACCGAACTCGGGGCGCCCGGCTTCCTGCCCGAGGACCCGCGGCAGGTGACACGGGTGCTCGGCGAGTTCGGGATGACTCTACTGGGCGGCTTCACCCCGGTCGTGCTGCACGATCCGGCGATGTACACCTCAACGATTGCCCAGGCGAGGGCGGCGGCAGAGCTGATGCAGCAGGCAGGCGCCAGCGTGTTCGTGACGGCTGTGGTGCTCGACCCGGAGTGGTCGGTGCCGCGGTCGCTCAGCGCAGCTGAACGGCGCCACCTGGTCACGATGCTGGGCGTCGTGGACGACATCTGCGCGGAGCACGATCTGCGGCAGGTCCTCCACCCGCACGTACAGACGTTGGTCGAGACTGCTGACGATGTGGACCGCATCCTCGACTCCTGTGACGTCGATTTCTGCCTGGACACAGGTCATCTCGCGATCGGCGGCGTGGATCCTGTGCGGTTCGCGAAGGACGCGATGGAGCGAGTGGGCCACGTGCACCTCAAGGACGTGCGTCTCGATCTGGCGCCCGCCGTCCTACGCCGAGAAGTCTCCCTGATGCAGGCCACCCAGAACGGGCTGTTCACTCCGCTCGGCCAGGGCGATGTCGACATCGCCGGCGTCATCCAGACCCTGGAGCGATCCGGCTATCGGGGCTGGTACGTCATCGAGCAGGACACGGCGATCACCGACGGGCTGCCCTCCGAGGGTGACGGCCCCATCCGCCAGGTGACGACGTCGTTGCAGTATCTGGCAGACGTCGTCGCTCCGAGCCTCGCCGGTTGACGCCGCGATGCTTCCCGACGTCATCTGCGTAGGCCGCGTCAGCGTCGATCTGTACGCCTCGGAGCGGGGCGTCGGATTCGACCGCCAGCAGTCCTTCACCAAGTCGGTGGGCGGCAGCCCCACCAACGTGGCGGTGGCCGCGGCCCGCCTGGGTCGTCGAGCCGCCGTGGTGACCAAAGTGGGATCCGACGGTTTCGGTGACTACGTGCGCGCGCGCCTGGCGGAGTGGGGAGTAGGCACGCAGTTCATCGGCGTCCAGGCCGGTGGGCGGACCCCGCTGGCGTTGATCGCCCTGGATCCGCCCGAGTCGCCGCAGATCGCCTTCTACCGGGACGTCGCGGCACCAGACACCACGCTTGTCGAGACGGACCTGCCGACCACCGTCGTCCGGAGCTGTCCCTTGCTGTGGATCAGCCACGCGGCTCTGGCACAGGGATCCACCGCCCGGGCGACCGAGGCGTGGCTGGAGCAGCGGGACCGGGCGACGCACACGGTGCTTGACCTGGACTTCCGGCCTGCACTCTGGGGTGACGTCGCGAACGCACGACGGGCTGCCCAGGCGGCCATCGGGTCGTCCACGGTCGTGGTGGGCAACCGTGACGAGTGCGAGATGGCCATAGGCACGGGCGATCCCGACGTCGCCGCCGACGCGCTGCTGTCGGCCGGCGTCGGCCTGGCGATCGTGAAGCTCGGGGGCGATGGTGTGCTGCTGGCAAGCCCCGGAGGTCGATGGCGCATCGCCCCGATTCCGGTCGAGGTCATGTGCGGCCTCGGAGCCGGCGACGCCCTCGGGGGAGTGCTGGCACACGGTCTGATCGAAGGCTGGGACATATCCCGGATCGGCAGGTTCGCCAACGCGGCAGGAGCGCTCGTGGCCACCCGCCTCACCTGCGCCGACGCGATGCCGTCCCTCACCGAGCTGCAGACCCTGGTCGCCGAGGGGGCACCGTGAGCGAGCCCCTCGACCCTGCTCGGTACCGAGCCCTCATCGAGGCCCGCATCTTCGAGCCCGGTTCCCTGCGGTCAGCTCTCGTGGGACGGCGCAGACGCAGCATCGTCGGCGACGACGGTCGCCTGCTGATCCTCGCGGCCGACCACACAGCCCGCGGGATGCTCGCGGTCGGGGCGGACCCCCTCGCCGTCGCGGACCGCTACACACTGCTGGATCGACTCGTGCGTGCGCTCGCCGTCCCCGGGGTCGACGGCGTGCTGGCCAGCGCCGACATCCTGGAGGAGCTCGCCTGGCTCGGTGCGATCGAGGGGCGGCTGGCGATCGGCACCATGAACCGCGGCGGCATCATCGGCGCCCGATGGGAGCTGGACGACCGGCAGACCGCCTACGACGTGGACCACGTCGAGGCGTGCGGCCTGGACGGCGGGAAGATGCTGTTGCGCATCGACCATGCCGATCCCGGTGTGGCCCGGACCATCGAGAGCGTCGCCGCCACCATCACGCAGCTGGCGGATCGGCGGATCATGTGCATGCTCGAGCCGCTGCCTTACCTCACGGACGACTCTGGCCGCGCGACGCTCGACCGCTCGGACGAGCAACTGATCAAGGTGGTGGCGATCGCCTCCGGCCTGGGATCCTCGTCCGCCTACACCTGGCTCAAGATCCCTGGCAGCGACCGGATGGCGGAGGTCGCCGCGTCCACGACTCTGCCCGTACTGATGCTCGGCGGAGACCCGGGTGCGGACGCCGACCGGACCTTCGACAGATGGGAGTCCTCCATGCGCGAGCCGAACGTTCGGGGCCTGGTCGCTGGACGAGCCTTGCTCTACCCCCACCGGGGCGACCCGGAGCAGGCCGTCGGGCACGCCGCCCGAATCGTGCACGAGGGTGCGCGATGAGCTGGCATCGACCGTCAGGGCAGTCGGGCTCAGGCACGGCCGATCTGGAGGTCACACCGGAGGACGCGGGCTGGGCGTACAGCGGTCTGCGGGTGGTCACGCTTGGCACCGGCGACACGCTGCACGTCGACCTGACCGCCGATGAGGCCGTCGTCGTGCCGCTGTCGGCCCGTGACGTGACGGTGACCGTTGACGGCGCTCCGCACCGGCTCGCCGGTCGAGAAGGGGTGTTCGCGGCGGTCTCCGACTGGTTGTACGCGCCGGTCGGCTCGACCATGACGATCACGGGGGAGTCGGGGGAGGTCGCCGTGTGCACCGCGCGGGCGCGGCAGCACTTCCCGGTCGCCCGCGTGGCGGCCACCGACGTGCCGGTCGAGGTGCGGGGCGCCGGTCGAGCCACCCGGCAGGTGACGAACATCGCGACCCCGGATTCGTTCGAGGGCGCTGACCGGATCAACGTCTGCGAGGTGATCACACCAGGCGGGAACTGGTCGTCCTGGCCGCCGCACCGGCACGACGGCATCGCGGACTGCCCGGTGACCAACGAGGAGATCTACTACTTCCGCATCGGCCGGCAGGAGTCACCGCACGGTGACCCCCTCGGCCAGGGGCTGTTCCACGTGTACACGGTCGACGGCTCCGTCGACGAGACGGTCACCATCCGCGACGGCGACGTCTACCTGGTACCCGAGGGTTTTCACGGCCCCACGGTCGCGCCGCCCGAGTACCCGATGTACTTCCTGAACGTCCTCGCCGGGCCGGGCGAGAACCGGACGATGTCCTTCTGTGACGATCCGGACCACCACTGGATCCGCCAGTCCTGGGCAGACCAACCTCACGACCCTCGGCTTCCCTGGACCTCGGCTGCCGGCCGAAGGAGGAACGAATGACCGCGCCCCGACGCATCGGCATCGCCGTTCTGGGCCTGGGCTGGATGGGCCAGGCCCACAGCCGCTCTGCGCTGCGCATCCCGTCCCTGTTCCCGGATCGCTCGTTCGACCCCCGCCTGGTGGTCTGCGCCGACACGGCGCCCGAGCGCCGCGAGCGCTCCGTGCGGGACTTCGGCTTCGAACGCGCCGTCGAGGACTGGCGTGAGGCCGTCGCGGCACCGGACGTCGACGCCGTCTGGGTGACCGCACCCAACATGCTGCACGTGCCGATGATCGAGGCGGCGTGCGCGGCCGGCAAGGCGGTCTTCAGCGAGAAACCGATCGGGGGGAAGCCCGGGCAGACGGTCCAGGCCCTGCGTGCGGCGCAGGCGGCCGGAGTGGCCACCGGCGTGGGGTACAACTACCTCTGGGCGCCGTTGGTGCTGCACGCGCGCGACCTGATCGCCTCGGGTGAGCTGGGTGAGATCACGCACTACCGTGGCCGTTTCCTGTCGATGTACGGCAGCGACGAGCTGGGCCTGCTCACCTGGCGGTTCATGTTCGACCAGGCCGGATACGGGGTCACGAGTGACGTACTCAGCCACTCGGTGTCGCTGGCCCACTTCCTGGTCGGCAGTATCTGCGAGGTCGTCGGGATGAGGGCCACCACGATCACGCATCGACCGCTCCCGACCACCGCCACCGGTCACTACGGTCGGGGAAAGCCGCAGGATGCCCACGGAGCGGTCGAGAACGAGGACTTCGCGTCCATGCTGTGCCGGTTCTCCTCGGGCGCGACCGGCACGTTCGAATGCAGCCGCACCTTGGTGGGTCCGGAGAGCCAGAACGCCTTCGAGGTCTACGGCACCAAGGGAGCCCTGTCCTGGAACCTGGAGCGTCTCAACGAGTTGCAGGTGTATCGGTCGGGTCCGGGAGCCGACAGCGGTTACACCACCGTCTTCGGCGGTGACCGGTTCCCGTTCCACGGGGCGTTCGTACCGGGGCAGGCCAACCCGATCGGTTTCGAGGACCTGGTGGCGATCGAGGACTACTCGTTCCTCGAGAGCCTGACGCACGGCACCCGGTTCTCGCCTGGTTTCCGTGAGGCGGTCGAGGTCGTCAGCGTCCAGCAGGCGCTCATCGATTCGTGGAGAACGCGCGCGTGGCAACCGGTCCGGGACCTGGCGATCGAGGACGGAGCAAGCAGGTGAGCATGCCGACCACACGAGCCACCACGGCCGAGGCCATCGTGCGCTACCTCGTCGCCCAGAGGATCGTCGTCGATGGTGTGGAGGTGCCTCTCTTTCCGGGCGTCCTGGCCATCTTCGGGCATGGCAACGTGACGTGCCTGGGCCATTCACTCGAGACGCACCGGGACGAGATCCCCGTCTGGCGGGGACAGAACGAGCAGGGCATGGGACTGGCCGCGGCCGCGTTCGCGAAGGCCATGCGCCGCCAGCAGGTGATGGTGTGCACCTCGTCCATCGGGCCGGGGGCCACGAACTTCGTGACCGCTGCCGGCGTGGCGATGTCGAACCGGCTACCTGTGCTCTTCATCTCCGGGGACACGTTCAACTCGCGGCTGCCCGACCCGGTCCTGCAGCAGGTGGAGCACGTCGGAACGCCGTCGACCACCGTCAACGATGCCTTCCGGCCCGTCGTGCGCTTCTGGGACCGGCTCACGCACCCGGCCCAGGTGCTCTCCGCTCTCCCGCAGGCACTCGGCACGCTGCTGGACCCGGCGGACTGCGGGCCGGCCTTCCTCGGGCTGCCGCAGGACGTGGCCGCAGAGGCGTACGACTACCCGCTGGCGTTCTTCGACCGGCAGGTGCACGAGATCGCCCGTCCGCGTCCGGACCGCGGTCACGTGCGCAGGGCCGCGGAGGTCATCCGAGGAGCGGAACGCCCCCTCGTGATCGCCGGTGGCGGCGTGCACTACTCGCGCGCCGAGGCCGAACTGGCGGCTTTCGCCGAGGAGCTCGGGCTGCCGGTGGTCGAGACGGTGGCGGGCAAGTCCTCGCTGCTGGCTCAGCACCCGCGGTATGCCGGCCCACTCGGGGTCACCGGGGCGGTGGCCGCCAACACCCTTGCCGCAGAAGCCGATGTGGTGATCGCTGTGGGTACCCGCCTCAACGACTTCGTCACGGCCTCCTGGACGCTGTTCGCGCCCGACGCGCAGCTCGTCGCCGTCAACGTCGGTCGCTTCGACGCCCTCAAGCATCGAGCGGTACCTGTGGTCGCCGACGCGCGGGAGGCGATCGGGGAGCTGCTGCAGGCGCTGTCAGGATGGACGGCGCCGCCGTCGTGGACGGCCCGTGGAGGCCGACAGCGCGCCGAGCTCCAGTCCTTCGTCGACCGCCGGATCGCCGACGACGGCGTCTGGCCGCCCAGCTACGCGCAGCTCGTCGGCGAGGTGCACGCCTCGGCCACGGCCGAGGACTACGTGCTCACCGCCGCGGGCGGGCTCCCGGGTGAGCTCAATGTCAACTGGATGAGCAAGGGCATAGCGACGTTCGACTGCGAGTACGGCTTCTCGTGCATGGGCTACGAGACCTCCGGCGCGTGGGGCGCGGCCATGGCCCGCGACCGCGGTCAGGTCTACGCCATGGTGGGCGACGGTTCGTACCTGATGCTGAACTCGGACGTCTTCGCGTCGGTGCTGTCGGGCACGAAGTTCATCCTCGTGGTCTGCGACAACGAGGGCTATGCCGTGATCGAGCGCCTTCAGGTCAACCAGGGGGGCGCGTCGTACAACAACATGCTCGCCGACGCGAACGGGCCGGGGACGGGGGAGCGGGTGGACTTCGCCGCCCATGCCGCTGCGCTCGGCGCCCTCAGTGTGCAGGTCACCAGCCTGGCGGAGTTCCGGGAGGCCCTGGACATGGCGCGGTCAGCTGCGCGGACCACCGTGATCGTCTCGAAGGTCCGGGCCGATGACTGGACGGAGAGCGGGGCCTTCTGGCAGGTGGGCGTTCCTGAGGTGTCGCAGCGGGCGGAGGTCACCGTGGCCCGGGCCGCCCTGGACGCCGGACTGGCGGCCCAGCGGCGCGCGACATAGCGGGCGCGTGCGGTGGCTCGGGCATGGCCGCCGACCCTCTAGCCCCGCGTTTCTGGCCCCGCCCGATCGCTTCTGTCGGCGGTGCGTGCGGAACTGGTTGCCATACTTCGCTGGACTACTTCGTGGTCAGAGGCCCTTCGGACGACGTCCCAAGGGCCTCTGACCTGGGTGGAGACGACGGGACTCGAACCCGTAACCCCCTGCTTGCAAAGCAGGTGCGCTACCAATTGCGCCACGTCCCCAGAGCGGGGACCAGCGTACGACCTCCACCAACCCCGATGCGACCCAGATCCCGCGCCGGCGACGGCGCCGCTCATGCTCCGCGGGGCAGTCGACATCTGACCTGGAGCCCTCGAGAACGACAGCGCCGCGGAGTATGAGCAGATGTAGGGGCTCGCCAGCGACTACGGAGCGGCTCTGGGTAGAGCCCAGAGTGACCGCTATGTTCGCAATGTCCCGCTCGTGGAGCCTCGGCCCGGTTTCGCTGCGCTGACGTATCTGTGGACCCGCCGGCGGCCGACCAAGCCCCGCGCGGCTCCTGGACGCGAGGTTCATCGACGGGGGGCGACATGCCGCTGGCGCCGGACCGCAGTGCGGTCATGGGTCCGGCACCCCGCCCGACCCCCGAGGTGTCCACCGCCGTCCGGTCGGCCGCCCACCTCCTGCGCCGGGTGGAGACCAGATTCAGCGAGAGCTACCACGAGTCGCTCGTGCAACTGGTGCCGCCCCATCCAGCAGACCACCGCGGACTACGGCCAGGGGGTCGCCGAGGGCATCGCCCACGTGATGCTGTGGGCCGCGACCACTCCCGACCCGCGGGACGTGGTGGAGCAGGCCATCGACCGGGCCGGCTACGAGTACTTCCAGCAGGGCTTCCCTGAGGACGGCTACCTCGGCGCCGGGCATGCGCTGCTTCGAGCGGCGCGTGACGTCTACACCGACGACTGGAACTCGCCGCTGAGCTCAGCCTTCGACGCCCACTTCGCCTGGCTGAGCGGCCATCTGGCGCGGGGAGCCCGGCGTGCCCAGCAGGACGGCGTCCAAGCTCCTAGGGTCACCCCCTTCGGCCCTGCAGGAACAGCGCCGATGAACCTGGCCCAGATCCTGGACAGGTTGCGCCGCGGCCCTCTCGGGGCCAACGCCCGAGCCCTGGACGGCGTGCTCACCCGGGTCGCCCGGCGCACCGGCGCCGACCTGCGCTCACCCCGGCCCGACCAGCACGCCAACCCCTCCGTGGTCACCAACGTGGCTCTTCACAGTTGAGGGTGTAATCGCTTCACATAATCGCTTCACATAATCGCTGTCTGAATGTTGGCTGGCGCGTCGGTCCCGGGCTAGCGATGCGCAAACGCAGCCGGAGGCCCGACCTTGTGTCACCGTTCACAGTGGACTTCTTCGCGTACCCGCTCGGATCGGTCAACGGCGCACCCGATAGTGCAGGTGAAGCACCTGGTTGCCCTGAATCACCACGTCGGGATCCTCCAACAGGTGCTGTGCGTGGATCGACCCGAAGTAGCGCTTGCCGGACCCGAACACGACGGGTATGACGTCCATGCGCACCTCGTTGATCAGGCCCGCGGCAAGCACCTGTCCACCGACGTCGCCGGCGGCGACCTCGACGATGCGGTCACCGGCGAGCTCCTGCGCCTTGGCCACGGCTGCCTCGACACCGTCGACGAAGTGAAACGGCGCCTCTGGGTCCCAGCCCTCGGGCTTCGGCCGGTGCGTCACGACGACCACGTGGTCGATCCCGCCCGGAGGCTTCCCGTCCCAGCCGTCCGTCATGTCGAAGACGGGGCGGCCGACGAGTGTCGCCCCGATCTGGTCCCAGTACGGCCGGGTGTAGTCGTAGGACGTCTGTGACACCTTCAACGCGCCGCTCTCGTCCAACGGCACGTCACCGCTGGACAACCAGTCGAACAGCGGTCCGGGCTGGTCGTTCTCGTCCGCGACGAAGCCGTCCACCGACACCGAGGCGTACATGACCACCTTGCCCACGGGACTCTCCTCTGCTTTGGGGTGCCCCCAATTCAAGGCGTCGTGAGCTGTTCGCTCGTGCAAGAAATCAATCGGCCGGCAGCGGCCAGCCGTCCAGCGCATGGCCGGGATGCTCGCGCAGGAACCGCCGCCGGACTTCGACCTACCGGGTCGGCGTGAACCCGGTGAACGCCCGGAACTCGTGGCCGAAGTGGGCCTGGTCGAAGTAGCCGGCACCAACGGCGAGGTCGCCCCAGTCGATCGGTCCGGCGGGGTTGATCGCGAACACGGTGGCGGCGAAGCGGTAGGTGCGGGCCAGCCGCTTCGGCGTGACGCCGATGAGCTCCCTGAACCGCTGAGCCAGATGAGGGCTGCTGTCACCTGCTGAAACGCTCAGGTCGCCGATCGCCACCGCCCCGCTGGTCGCCGCGATGACACTGCTCGTATGGCGGACCAGCCCCAGGCCGGCGGTCTCGCATGGCCGTCGCGTTTGTCTTCCTCGAGACCGGCGGATTCAGACCCCCGCTACACACTCGTCTGTGAAGAGCCACCAACGTCACCGCGGTGCTGCAGCGCATGGGCTACCCCGTGGCCGACGAGCCCGTGGCCCTGACCGTGACGCCGGCGGCCTCACCCGCCGGACGACGTCCGGCCACCACGGCGCGCTGGTGGAAGCGGCGCCTCCGTGGACGCCGCGGTGATGATGCGCCACCCGCTCGGCCAGATGATCAACGGTGAGCCGTGGATCCGCAGCCCCCAGGCCCTGGTCGAAAGGCGGCGGGATCCGGTTCTACGCCCAAATCCTGCCCGGCATGGAGGTCGAGGTGATGGAGGCGGCCGACCTGGTCGACGAGACCCGGGCGGCACTGCACGAGGCGCATCGGGCCCTGCGCGGCTATGTCAGCGGCGGTGTGATGTTCAACTGCATCCTGCGCCGCCTCGAGATGGACGCGACCGGGATCGCCCAACCCTTTCTCGAGGCGTTCGGGGGCCTACCCATGGCCGGCTTCCACACCTACGGTGAGACCTGGATGGCGCACGTCAATCAATCAGACCCTGACCGGGGTCGTCTTCGGCTGACGGACTACTTGATCGGGTCGGTGACCTCGGCCCACAGCGCCTGCTCGGCCTTGTCGGCCTCGAGCTTGCGCCACACGGCGAATCCGGCCGCCGCGGCGACGACGGCAGTGAGGATCTTCTTCACGGGTAACTCCCTGGCCTGTGCCGATCCTGAGGGACGACGGGCCGTCCGGCCACGCCGTCACCCCAGACCGTACCCCGGTACGTGCGTCCCTGTAGTCCAGCGCCTGCGCCGACCCGCCGAGCGACGAAGGTCGACCGCAGGTCACGCGTGACGAGGGTGGCCGCAGCTGTGGGTCCGCTCGTCGTCGCTCCTGGGTGTGTGTCGCACGACGGGCGAAGCCTTCGTGTCGTGGCTGGTTTTCGTGTCGTGGCCGGACTTCTTGGCGCTCGGCGCCTTCTTGTGCTGAGACCCCTTCTGGTCAGAGCAGCTCCGCGTCCGATCACGGTCGGAGTGGCCGCTGGAGTGACCGTCGGAGTGCCCCTTGGCGGTGCAGCCCGCCCCCTTCGGGTCCACATGCGGCCGCTTCGGCGCCTGGACCGCGAGCTTCCAGACGGCAACGAAGTCCACCACGAGGGGCTTGCCGGACGCCGTCTCGAGGGTCGGCTGTCCGGGCCAGGACCCGCCGACGGAGACGTTCAGGATGATGAAGAAGCTGCGATCGACAATGAGCTTCCAGCTGGCCTCGTCCATCCCCGGCTGGTCGGCGCGGATCGAGTGGTACACCTTGCCGTCGACGGTCCAGTCCATGCGCTCCGGGGTCACCTCGCGGTGCAGTTCCACCCCGTAGGTGTGGAACCCGCTCAGGCAGCCCGCCGGGGGACACGTGGTCTGTCCGGCCAGCCCGACGTTGTCCGGGATCTCGTTGCAGGGATCGCCGTTGGGAGGATTGCAGTGCGCCGTGCCGATGATCTCGGGATCGGCATTGATGTGCTCCATGATGTCGACGTCGCCCGCACCGCTGTCGTCCCGGTACTTGTCCCGGAAGGTCGAGCCCAACATCCAGAAGGCCGACCACAGCCCCTTGGCCTGCGCTCCGGACACCTGCGGGAGAGCCATCCGCGCCTCGACGCGCAGCGCTCCACCCTTCTCCGCCCGGAAGTCGGATCGGCGGGTCTCGATGCGCCCGGTGGTCCACTTCGTCGGATCGGCGGCGTCGCGCACCGGCGTGATCAGTAGGTGTCCCTTACCGTCTAGGGCGACGTTGCGGGTGGAGGCGGTCGCCACCCCGATCTCACCGGTGCCCCAGTTCTCCGCGGGGCAGCCCGGGTAGCAGGTGCCCACGTCGTGCAGCCACGCGGAGGTGTTGACGGGCGAGCCGGCCCGGCCCTCGAAGTCGTCGCGCCAGACGAGCTGCCAGTCGTACCCGGGGGAGTCCGCGGGCGGGGTTGCCGAGGGGCTGCCCGGCCGCTGGGGTCCGGTGGGCCGTGTCGCGGTCACCACGGGGGCAGCCGACGCCGGCTGACCGGTGAGCAGCAGCGCCGCGGCCAGGGGGAGCACGGACATCAGGCGCCAGGCACTCAGCTGGGGGGGTCGGATCATGACTCGACCATAGGTAGTCATCTGCATCTCTATGTAGTCATACGACTACTTTCAGGTGTTGAGCCCATGGACATGGGCCCACTCGATGACTTGGTGCGGCGACACGCCCGAAATCATCGGCCCCGTCCACGTCCGTCACCCGCCGTTGTTCCCCCAGCGCAGCGTGCGGAACACGGCCTCGGACTGCGGGTTCGCGCCGTATCCGTGGATGGTGAAGCCGGTCTGGCCACCGAGCGGCACGTTGAAGTACGAGCAGTAGAGCAGTCTGCCGCTCGCGGACGACGGGATGCTCTGGCCGATCTGCCAGGTCGCCGTGTTCGCATGCTTGTTCGCCCAGGCGTTGACCGCTTGGATCCAGACCGGGTGGTCGCTGCCGCCGTCAGGCTTCAGGCCCCACTCGGGCATGGAGATCGGCTTGCCGTGCTTGGCCGCGAACTGCCGCCAGGCCTCGATGCCCAACGGGCTGCCGCCACGCCACTCGGTGGACTCGGCGTTCCAGGCGGCGATGTCGACTGTCGCCCCCGTCGTGCCGTCGTCGTAGTAGTCCGGGCCCACCACGTCGACAACGTCGTCGCCGGGGTAGTAGTCCTCGACCGGAACCCCCGAGTGGTCCCCGTTGTTCGGGCTCCAGACGACGTACACCTCCGGCAGGGCCTGGCGCAGGATGCCGGCGTACCGCGCGAAGGCACGCCGGAAGTCGGCGACGTTGCCGGGGGTGACCTGCCACTCCCTGAACCACGTGCCGTTGAACTCGTGGAAGGGCCGCACGAAGGTCGGCCCCGTCGCGCCCTTGCGCACCGAGGCGATCACCGCAGCGGCCTCGCGCCAGCGCGCGTCGTACGCACCGCCGGCCGCGGCAGCATAGTTCTCACCGCTGCCGAGCACCGTGCCGCCGACCGCGATGTCGATCGCGCCCTTCCAGCCGGAGTAGGTGGCGGTCAGGCCGGAGACGGTGCGCTGCTCCTCGTCCGAGGCGTCGGCCCAGGTGCCGATGACGCCCAGCGGCTGGCCCAACCAGGAGGCGAAGCTGCCGTCACCGACCCCGGTGCCTCCGGCGCCGGCGTACCAGCCGCCCATCATGCGACCGTCCAGGACGACGCCCGCGCGGGTGCCTGCCGAAACCTTGGCGGCTACCGACGTGACCTTGGCGCTCGCCGTGGCCGAGGACTTCGGTGATGCGCCCGCCGAGGCCTTGGGCGACGCGGAGGTGGTGGGGGACGCCGAGGTGCTGGGAGTCGAGGTGCCCAGCAGGGTGAGCGGAGGCACTGACGACGAGGCCGTCACACTGGCCTGCGGCAGCTGATCGAGCGCGGTCTCCAGGTCGCCGTCGGAGGCCCGGTCATCGAACACCACGACGAGGGCCGCAGTGACCGTGAGCACCGCGGCCGATGCGGCGGCGGCCATCCGGAGCCGCCGGGCACGGCGTCCGGCCGAGCGCCGGGACTGTTCGGCCCGTCGGCCGGCCCGGGTGGTCGGTGCCCGGGCGTGGTCGGCGGTCAGGTCGATGACTGTCGTCGGTGAGGCCGCGGCACGCTCCCGGGCCTCGCGCCGTGACCTCGGGGCCGGGCGGTCGTCCTGCTCGACACCGGCCACGCGCGTTTCACCCCGACCCTCGAACCTGACCTGCAGTGACACTGTCCGCACGGAGGGCGATTCGTCGGAATCGCCCGGCGATGGGCGAACGTATCAGCAGGTCAACGGCCCGCGCCGGGCGATTCGTCGAATCGGCGTCGCGCCGCTTCGTGGCTCAGGCGCGGCGGCGCCCGGAGACCCGGGGCGCGGCGGACACCGTCGGCCGACCGGCTGCCACCCGCGGGGGCAGAGGGTCGCTGTCCAGGAACAGCGCCCGGCGCGGACAGGCCGTGGCGGCGGCGTGGGCCGCGCGCAGGTCACGCCCTGAGAGGGGCTCGACCGGTAGAACCGGGTAGCCCCACCGGTCGACCGCGATCACCCCCGGTGCCAGGTGCGCACACATGCCGATGCCGTCGCACGCGACCGGGTCGACGCGCACCCGGTCCTGCGCCGCCGCTCGGCGGCGAGCACTCAAGAAACCGGCCATCAGATCCTCCCGGGAAGGGGCAGCACGCCGCGCCCGTGCTCGAATCCACACCCGGCGCCGGAGAGGTGCCGGTCCAGGTCGTCACCGAAGACGCGCAGCGCCGTCCGGGTGAGCCCGACGGCGGCGTCCGGCAGGTGACACGCACCTCGACCGGCGACCTCGCCGGCCACGGTGAGCAGCGCGCTGTGGTCGCCCTTGCGCGGCTGGCTGTCGGCGATCCGGCGCCAGCCGTCGGCCAGCGCCCGGGTGCCGAACAGGCACGGGCCGCACTGGCGCGCGCTCGAGGTGGCCAGGTAGTCGATCACCGCCGCGGTCTCGGTGATCCCGCAGGCGTCCGCCGGCAGGGCGATCAGCACCCCCGCCCCGAGCGAGGGGTAGGACTGCCCGGCCAGCGAGATGCTGCGCTGGCCATCCAGCCGGCCCAGGGGAACCGCCGCGATCTCGTTCCAGCCCAGCCAGTTGCCACCGTAGCCACCGACCAGAACCGCTTGCGGCAGAGACGATCTCGGGCCCCAGCGGTCGAGAATGGCGTCGGCCACGGTGCGCGACGGGGGCAGCTCGCGTACGGTCAGCGCCTGCTCGCCGTGCAGCGACTCCCCGTGCACGGTCACCAGGACTCCCGGCATCGGCGCCTCCGCGCCGACCCGCGCGAGCAGGCCGACCCGGGCCAAGGTCTCCACGTTCTGCACCACCGTGGGCAGCCCGTGCACGCCTCGCACGGCGGCCGGCTCACGCGTGAAGGCGGGCAGGGCCGGGCCACCGTCCAGGGCGCGGACCACGGCGCTGGCCTCCCCGGTCAGGTACCGATCGGGCCCGGTCACGATCCGGATCATGGGCTCGGCGAACCCAGCGGACCGGCGCTCCGCCAGGGCCTGCGCCACGGCACGGTGGGGCGCCACGGCACCCTCGTGCAGCCAGATCACCGCCTTCGCGGCACCGATCGTCTCGGCCGCGCAGACCAGACCGTCGATCACCAGGTGGGGGCGGTGCTGGAGCAGCGCCGTGTCCTTCGCGCTGGCCGGCTCACCCTCGGCGCCGTTGGCGACCACCAGGCCGCCTGCACCGGCAGCGAGCGCGGCCCGCCACTTCGTGGCCACGGGGAAGTGCGCCCCACCCCGACCGGTCAGGGCCGCGTGGTCGATCGTGCGCAGCAGTGCCTCACCGGCACGTCCGGTGGTGACCGGGCGCGTTCCGTACCGGGCCAGGTGCGCGCCCAGGTCGTCGCCGTCCGGGCCGGCGATCATGGCCCGATCGTGGGCGGCGAAGCAGAACTCGCTGTCGAGCAGGCCGGGGTGGGGGTGGACAGGCTGGTGCTGGCCGGGGACCATCCGCATCGCGGCGGTCGGCGGCACGCTGTGCAGGTGGTTCACCGACGAAACCTTGCCAAGGGGCCGGAGTGCTCGGAACCCGCGATGAAGGCCTCCACCTTGTCGTCAGGGGTACTGGCGAGGTAGCGGGAGGCGGCCAGGGCGACGAGACCGACGCTGGTCACGACGTACATCCAGGTGAGGGCCAAGGTGTCGACCCCAGCGAAGATGCCGTGCAGCAGGGCCAGGACCAGGCTGAGTGCGGCGACCTTGTGGACCGGCCACCACACCTTCGCGGCCCAGCGCCCGGCCATCGCCGCAGTCAGACCGGCGATCAGTCCGCCGTAGGTGGCGATCACACCCAGCGTCACCGGCACCGGGCGGTAGTCGGAGGCCATCGGCAGGAGCGCGCCCCACCACCCGACCTTGGCGTACTTGTCGGTGGCCAGCACCACGATGTGCAGCACCAGGAAGGCCAGGGTGAACGCGGACAGGCTGACGTGGGCGCGGATGCGCACCACCGCACTCGGCCGGTTCCAGCGACCTCGCCGGGGGTGGGAGAGGATCAGGCCGAGCGCCACCAGGGCGACCAGCAGCAGATAGCTGCAGATCCCCGAGGCACGGCCGAGGATCCAGGGGGCCATCTTGTCCCCGGCGACGGCGGTCGCCGCGCGCCCGGCCAACCAGCCGGTCAACCCGGTGGACGCCGCGACCATCAGTGCCGTCCGGATCTTCGGCAGCGCCGAGGGGACGAACGACTCGGGCTCGAAGGCGCCCCCGATCGGTAGGCCCATCGGTGGGGTGTCCGCCGTGTGGATGCCGTTGGGGTTGGTGAACAGGTCAGGCTCGGGGGTGCCGGACGGTTCATTCATCTCATCCATGATTCTCATCAAGCGTTCAGTCGACATCTTTGGCCGTCCAGATAAGCCAGGGCCGGATCGCCGTACTGGCGCCGAGCCGTCCGTCGTCGCCGACCCACAGCGCCGCAAGGTCACGTTCCGCCGCCCAGCGGGCCACGTCGCCGATGCCGGCGATCAGCAGGGATTTACTCCACACCTCGGCCTGAGCGGTGTCCGGGTGGATCACCGTCACCGACCGGAGGCCGCCGGCAGCGCTCCAACCAGTGCGCGGATCGACGAGGTGGTGCACCGGGCGCCCGTCCAGTTGCCACGCACGCTTGCGGAGTGAGGAGGTGGCACAGCCGTTGTCGGTGACCTGGACGACGGCCACCGGCGTGTCACCGCCGTCGGGGTTCTCGACGCCGACCTTCCAGGAGTCGCCGTCCGGGCCGAGACCACCGAGCGCACAGTCTCCGCCGGCCTCGACCAGGTAGCCGGCGCCGTGCCCGGCCAACTCCTGAGCCGCCCAGCGCACCGCCAGTCCCTTGCCGATGCCACCCAGGTCGATCGGGCGTGATCCGATCCGCACCGCGGAGCCCTCCCGATCCAGACCAGGGGTCCAGGTCTGGGTCAGGAGGGGCGGCACGGCGGCGTCCAACACGGGCAGGTCGGCCGGTCCCCGGCCGGGGGTGAGCCGGCCCGGAGTGAGCTGGACCGGGCCCGATTCGAACGGCAACGTGCGGTCGTAGCCCAGCGCGACCAGTGAGCCGAGCACCCGGGGGTCGAACAGCCCGGCGGTCTCTAGGTGCGCCCGGGCGGCTTCGGAGATGGCCAGGAAGCACTCGGTAGGCACCGGGTACCAGGCGTCGGCGGCCGCGTTGGCCCGCATCAGCGCGCTGTCCGGGTCGAACCGGGTGCAGGCCTGCTCGACCCGCCGGAAGACCTCCTCGGCCACGCCGAGTACCCGACCGGCCTGCGGGCCGGGTTCCACGAGGTGCAGCGTGACGTCGGTATTCATGGCGCGGAAGCGCACGGTCCGGACCTCGGGGGGGAGCCCGGCGCCGTGCGCTTCCGCAGTCTGCGCCTGCGACGTCATCGCAGGGGTCGTCACGACCCGCCTGTGGTCGTGTTCGTGGCCGGTGCCGGAGCTGGAGCGGGCGCCGGAGCCGGCTTCGGCGCCGCCTTGGGCGCCGGGGCCGGAGCCGCCTTCGGCGCCGGGGCGGAGGAGCCGCTGCCGGAGCTGCTGCCACCGCTGCTCTTGCGCGTGGTGGTGCCGCCCGAGCTGCGCTTCGTCGTCGCCGTCACCGGGCCACCCTTGAGCAGGGCGACCTCCTTGCGCAGCGACGCGACCTGCACGCGCAGTGCCTTGACCTGGGCGATCTGTGCCGCCACCTGCTTGTCGAGTTCGGCGTCCGAGTCGTCGTCGGAGTCGGCGGACTTGGTCGCCGGAGCCAGCGGAGCGCTGACCTTGGCGAGGTTGGCCGACGCTGCCGCCGTGGCCGGAGGATGGGCAGCACTCCAGCTCATGGTGCCGGCGAACACCGCTGCAGTCGCCGGAGCGATCAGCGCGGCCACGGCCCAGCGGGAGTGGCGTCCAGCGGTCCGGTCAGTCATCGCCGCCATCCTTGTCGTCGGACTTCTCGTCGTCGTGGTCGTCATCGGAGCTACTGCCCGAGGGCCCGCTGGCACCGGTGGTGGTGTGCGTGGTCGGGGCGGGCTGGGCCACCGGAGCCTGACGCGGCTCTGGGGCCGGCGCCGAGTGCGAGTGCTCGGCCTCCTCGCCGTGCTGCTCGACACCCTGGGCGTCCTGAGTGGCGGTGGCGGTGGCTGCCGCCGCCCCTGCCGCGCGCTGCTGCAGGGCAACCCGGGCGGCGGCGATCTCCTTCTTCAGAGCCTCACTCTCGGCCTTGAGCTTCGCGGTCTCGGCCTCCAAGGTGACCAGAGCCTGACGAGCAGGGGTACCGGAGGACGTGGAGGCCGACGTCGAGGCCGTGGTACCGGCGGCACTGGTCGTGGCTGCGAGCGCTACGCCCGCACCTCCGAGCAGTGCTGCGGTAGCCGCGGCGGTCGCGCCGACCCGCTGGGAACGTTTCATCACCATGGCATTGAGACTGCTGCAGCAGAATGAGGGGACCAGGGTGGCGCCGATGAGAGGACTCTCATCGTTCGCGTCGATCACGGGAGGCTTACCCTGGAGGGGTGAAGCTGAAGGACCTGCGCAAGAGCTACGAGCGCGGCAGCCTCGACGAGACCGACGCCGGCGCCATCCCGCTCGCCCTGTTCCGCCGCTGGTTCGACGAGGCGGTCGCCGCCGGGGTGCCCGAGCCCAGTGCGATGACGGTGGCCTCGGTGGGCGCGGACGGACGGCCGTCCACCCGGGTGGTGCTGCTGAAGGACGCCGACGAGCGTGGGCTGGTGTTCTACACCAACTACCGCAGCCGCAAAGGCCGTGAGCTGGCGGCGCACCCGCTCGCGGCGTTCCAGTTCCACTGGCCCGAGCTGGAGCGGGTCGTGCGGATCGAGGGGCACGTGGAGCACACGTCGGCCGCCGAGTCGGACGCCTATTTCGCGACCCGGCCCCTGGACTCCCGGATCGGCGCGTGGGCGTCCCCGCAGAGCCAGGTGATTGCGAACCGCGGCGTGCTGGTGGCCAACGCGGCGAAGGCGTCAGCGGCGCACGGGCTGCACCCGCCGCGTCCGGACCACTGGGGCGGCTATCGGCTCGTCCCCGACACCTGGGAATTCTGGCAGGGACGCCGCAGCCGGCTGCACGACCGGGTGCGCTTCCGCCTCGACGGGGAGCTGTGGGTGAAGGAGAGGCTCGCGCCCTGAACGGCTCCCCGAAGGCCCGCCGGGGCGGTCAGCCGCCGTCGGCGACCAGTTCGCGGAGGCGGTAGCCGACGCCACGCAGGGTCTCGATCCGCTCGGCGCCCACTTTGCGGCGCAGATATCGGACATAGACGTCGACCACGTTCGACCCGGGGTCGAAGTCGTAGCCCCAGACCTGGCTGAGCAGCTGCTCCCGGCTGAGCACCTGCCCCGCGTGCCGGATCAGTGTCTCCAGCAGCGCGTACTCGCGGGCGGACAGATCGACCTGGCGACCCGCAGCGGCCACCCGGCGAGTGGCCGGATCCAGGGCCAGGTCGCCGTAGCGCAGCACGGTGGGCTCCGGGGGTCTCCCGTCCGAACGGAGCCGCAGCCGGATCCGGGCGAGGAGTTCCTCGAACCGGAAGGGCTTGGCCATGTAGTCGTCCGCCCCGCTCTCCAGGCCCGCGACGGTGTCGTTCACCCCTGCCCGGGCGGTGAGGATGATCACCGGGATGGAGCAGCCGGCCCGGCGCAGGCGGCCGAGCACGGCGAACCCGTCGAGCAGGGGCAGGCCGATGTCGAGCACCATCAGGTCGTGCTCGCCGCTCATGGCGTGCTCGTAGGCGGCGGGGCCGTCGCCGACCACCGTCACCGAGAACCCGCTGGCGCGCAGGCCCTTGTCGATGAACGAGGCGATGCGGGCCTCGTCCTCGGCCACCAGAATCCTGCTCATCGGAGCACTCCCTGGCTCGGGGGCGGCCCGGGGGCGGGCCACGGCCCGGGGTCGGGCCAGGGCGCGGGGGGCTGGGTGCGCGCGACCACGGTCAGCGGCAGCACGAGGGTGAACCGCGCGCCGGGCGGGCCGGAGGGGTCCAGCTCGACACGACCGCCGTGGGCGACGGCGATCCCGGAGACGATGGAGAGCCCCAGGCCGGAGCCACCCACCTCGCGCTTGACGCCGCCGCCACGGTCGAACCGGCTGAAGATGCGCTCGGCGTCCTCGGGGGCGACGCCGGTGCCGGTGTCGCGCACCCAGAGCTGGATCTGGCCCCGGGACATCACCCCGCCGATGGCGATCACGTCGTCCGTCGTGGTGCAGCGCACCGCGTTGTCGGTGAGTTGCAGCATGGCCTGGGTCAGTCGGTGGGCGTCAGCCTCGACGACGGCGTGCACGGTCGAGTCGAGCACCCAGCAGCGGTCGGCGAGGGCCTGGGCCTTGTCGAACACGTCGCGCAGCAGCCGGTCGAGGTCCACCCGCTCGAGCCGCACGAAGTCGGGCCGGCCCGCCTGGGCGAGCACGATCAGGTCGTTCACCAGCCGGGCCATCCGATCGAGCTCGTCCATCACCAGGTCGCGGGTACCGACCACCTCCGCCGGGTCACGGGGGTCGAGGACCTCGAGGTGGCCGCGAACGATCGTGATCGGGGTGCGCAACTCGTGCCCGGCGTCGTCCAGGAAGCGCTGCTGGGTGTCGAAGGCGTTGTCCAGCCGGTCGAGCATCGCGTTCACAGTGCGGGTCAGTTGGGTGACGTCGTCCCGGCCGGTCACCGGGATGCGCCGGGTGAGGTGGTCGTGCGAGATCTGCTCGGCCGCCTCCCGGAGCAGGCGCAGAGGGCGCAGCAGCCGTCCAGCCACGAGCCAGCCACCGAGCCCGATCAGCACCAGCGCGGCCAATGAGAGTGCGGCGTACATGCGGGCACTGTCAGCCAATCGGTCCAGGGCGGGCTGCAGACTGATCCCGACCACATAGGAGCCGACCTGTGGCTTCCCGGAGACCTGCACCTGCACCGTGACGTACCGGATCGGGCCTGCGGTCGCGCTGTCGACCTGGCGGATCCGGGTGGGGGCGTCGGCCGGTAGTGCGGCCACCTGGGCGATCAGCTCGGCCTCCTTCTCGATCGCGAAGGGCCGCGACCCACCGGTGATCAGCGCTGGACGACCGTCGATCAGGCCGACCAGCACCTCGCCGTCCGCCGGTACGTGCTCGTTGAGAGCCCCGTCGAGGATCCCCTCGACCGTCGTCAGTCCGGCGGCTGCGGCGAAGGTGTTGAACTGCCGGACGTCGGTCAGCAGGACCGCGTCCAGGTGATCGATCAGCTGGCGGCGCTCGAACAGCGTGAAAGCCGTTCCGGCAATGGACATTCCGAGTGCCGCCAGGACCAGGACGGTGGCCAGGATACGAGCTCGGACGCCGATGGTCAGGCGTCGGTCAGCCGTCATCCTTGTCCGACTCGTGGTTGTCGCTGGTCTCCTTCGACGTGGCGGACTTGGTCTCCACCACGTCGTCCTCGTGGTCGTCGATCTCGAGGACGCGGTCGGGCGTGACCACGCGGGGTGCGGTGGGGAGCGTCGTCCGTGCAGTGCCGGCGGTCGGGGGCGCGGTGGTCGGCTGCGCGGCCGGTGCGCGGACGGGCGCACCCGCCACGTCGGAGGTCGACGCTGCGGTGGGCTCGGCGCCGCTGGGGGAGGCTGTGCCCGAGGGGTCGGTCGGCAGCACGGTGGAGGTGGACGCCGCGGTCGGGTCCAGGGCCGGGCCGACGGTCGGCTGGTCGGGATCCGCTGCGGTGCCCGGTGGCTGCGCACCGCCGACCACGATCGGGGCACCGACCACGCCGGGCCAGGGTTGCGGAGTCACGACCTGTGCCCAGGCGGCCTGACCGAACAGAGCCATCACACCCACGACACAGGCACCGACCGCGCCCACCTGCCATCCACGCACCACACCATCCTGCTCGCGCCACCCGGTTCCGGTCATGGCACCACGATGAGAAAGTCCTCATCATCGGCCACTAACGGTACTCGTCTCGGCATCGTGCGTGACTCTCCCGAAAGGGCGCCACGGCAACGACGGAGGTAGCGTCAGTGCATGTCAGTCGTCTCGGGCGCAGCGCGGCGGCGCTGGGCGACGGTGGCAGCAGGTGTGGCCGTCCTGCTCGTGGCGCCGACGGCGGCCTCGGCTGTCGCCGACCGGATCGACGCCCTCCGTGGTCAGCACGGTCTGGTCCCCACCGACCCCGCCTCCCTGCTCAGCGACGCACTCGCCTCCGCCTCCGTACCCCACCAGGGTCTGGCCGAGAGTCGCGGGGGCCTCGCTGTTCCGGATCTGCCTCGCCTGGGTGACGTGGCCGCCCAACTGGGCGAGACGACGCGCCTGCGGGTGTGGTGGTCCGGTCCCGACGTCTGGCGGGTCGACGCCCCGACCCTCACCGGTGAGCGGGACACCTACGGCGGCACCGAGCTCGGGTACCCGGTGCGCTGGGAGTACGAGGACCTGAGGCTGACCGCCGTGGTCGGCGATCCGCCCCTGCGGTTGCCGCGGGACGACGATCTGCTGCCGCCCCAGGTGGCGCGGCGTCTGCTCGCCGGGGTCGGGCCGGCCGACCTCCTCGAACCTGCACCGCAGGATCGGGTCGCCGGACGGCGCACCGTCGGCCTGCGGATCGTCCCCGCCGACCCGCGCAGCACGATCGGGGCGATCGACGTGCAGCTCGAGCCCGCCAGCCGGCTGCCGCTCGCCGTCACCGTCCGCGATGCGGCCGGCCGGACCGCTCTTGACTCCCGCTTCGTCGACCTCGCCCTGACCACCCCCGATCCCGCCGTTCTGAAGGTCCCCGCCGCCCCAGGCGCCTCCCGCGAGCAGGAGAACGCGCCCGACCTGGTCTCCCGTGTGCTGCGTGACGGCGCCTGGGCCCTGCCCGACCGGCTCGCCGGGTTGCCCACCTCCGAGGAGATCGTCGGTGGCGCCGCCACCTACGGCACCGGCCTGGTGCGCCTCGTCGTCCTGCCGCTGAGCCCTCGCCTGGGCGCGCGGGTTCTGGACGCGACCCGCGCCGGCGCAGTCGTCCGTGCCCTTCCTGGCGGTGAGGTGCAGTTGCTGACCAGCGGCCCGATCAGCATCGCAGCGGCCCGCGGCAGCGACGGTGAGCACCTCTACCTGATCTCCGGCCTGGTCACCACCGACCTGCTCGCCGACGTCGCCGGCGCCCTGTTCGCCGACCCGCCGCCGCGGCGGACCTCATGATCGTCACCCGGGGCCTGACCAAGCGCTACGGCCGCGCCCTGGTGGTGAACGGCGTCGACCTCGACGTCCGCGAGGGCGACCGTTACGGCTTCATCGGGCCGAACGGGTCGGGCAAGACCACCACGGTGCGGATGATGCTCGGGCTGGTCAACGCCACCCGAGGCGAGGTCGAGCTGCTGGGGCACGCCGTGCCGCAGCACGTCGGTGCGGCACTCGGCGACGTGGGCGCGCTGGTCGAGGCGCCGGCCGCCTACCGGCACCTGTCCGCCCGGGAGAACCTCGACCTGCTGGACGCCGCCGGCCCGCGTGCGCACCGAATGTCGCGGTCGGCGCGGCGCGAGCGGATTGAGGAGGTGCTCGACCTGGTCGGCCTGGGCGGGGTCGGACGGCGCCCGGTGAAGGCCTACTCGCTCGGCATGGTCCAGCGCCTCGGGATCGCGGCGGCACTGCTCGGCCGGCCACGCCTGCTCGTCCTCGACGAGCCCACCAACGGCCTCGACCCGCACGGGATCCAGGAGATCCGTGAGCTGCTCCTACGACTCAACCGCGAGGGCACCACGGTGTTCCTGTCCAGCCACCTGCTGGCCGAGGTGGAACTGCTGTGCACCCGGGTCGGGGTGATGGACGCCGGCCGGCTGGTGACCCAGGTGACCATGGACGACGTCCGCCGCCCGACCGGGCTGGCTCTGGTCACGGTGAACGACGGGGTGGCCGCGCTGGCCGTGCTCGACGGTCGGGTGCAGCACCGTGACGGTCAGCGACTCGTTGTCGACGCGCCGGTTCCGGAGGTGACCCAACGCCTGGTCGCGGCCGGGGTGCAGGTGCTCGCGGTGCAGCCGCAGACCCGTAGCCTGGAGGACCTGGTGCTCGAGGTCACCGGCTCCAGCCCGGACCGGGTGCAACGCGACGATCCCGCTGACGGGGTGAGCTCGTGATCGTCGTTGAGCTGCGCAAGCTGGCCCGGCGGCCGCGCACCTGGGTCTCCATCGGTCTGCTCTGCCTGCTGCCGACGATCGTCGCGGTGCTGCTCGCGGTCACCCGGATCGGTCCCCGGCCTGGGCAGGGCCCGGCGCTGCTCTCCGCCGTGCTGGCCAACGGCACCCTGTTCCCGGCCGCCGCCCTGGGCATCGTGCTGCCGATCTTCCTGCCGGCCGCGGTCGCGGTCGTGGCGGGTGACTCGATCGCCGGGGAGGCGAGTGCCGGCACGCTGCGCTACGTGCTGATCCGCCCCGTGGGTCGCACCAGCCTGCTGCTGGCCAAGCTGATCTCGGTCATTGCCTACACCCTGCTCGCCGTGCTGGCCGTGGCGGGCACCGGCTACGTCGTCGGCAGGCTGGTGCTGGGCGGCGGCGACCCGACGCAGGCGACGATCACGGTGTCCGGAACCCCGCTCACCACTGGGCAGCTGCTGCTGCGCACCGCGCTGATGATCGGCTACGTCGGCTGGTCGATGCTCGGCGTGGCTGCGGTGTCGCTGTTCCTGTCCACCCTCACCGACTCCTCGCTCGGGGCCGCGCTGGGCGGTCTCGCGGTGCTCGTCGGCAGCACGGTGCTGGTCGGCCTGGATGCCGCCGACGCGGTGCGCGACTGGCTGCCGACCCGGTACTGGCTGGCCTGGGTGGACCTGTTCCGTGACCCGATCCTGTGGCGCGACATCGAGAGAGGCCTTCTCGTGCAAGCGATCTGGATCGTGGTGCTGCTCGGCATGGCCTGGGCCGCGTTCTCCACCCGCGACGTCCGCAGCTGAGGTCAGCCGGCGCGCAGAGCGGCGCAGGCAGACGGATCGGGCGCCTGCGTGAGCCCTGGCCCGTCCAGTGCGCCGAGCACCAGGGCCGTGCTGAGAGCGTCGGTGGGCAGTTGGCCGTGCCCGACCCGCGCGTCGGTGCACACCTGCTGCAGCTCGATGTTCACCGCACCCTCCAGCCGCGACGCCGACGGCGGCACCACGACGTCGTCGTCCGCCGTCCAGATGCTCACCCAGCGAGGCCCGGCCGGGGTCTGCGGCAGGGCGTCGAGAAGGTCGCTGTCCGGCGCGAGCTGGCGGCAGGCGAGCGGACACGACGCCGGGGAGAGCCCCGCGGCCAGGCCGGCTACCTCCGTTCCGCCGTGCGGGGACCCGAGCGTGACCACCCGCCGGGCCATTGCGTCGCCGTCAAGGTCGGCCACCCAGATCCGGCTCACCACGCCCCCAGCGGAATAGCCGACCACGTCGACGGACGGCGCTCCCTCGGCGATCGCCGCCCGCGCGGCCCGGTCCAGGGCGCGCGCCTGCTCGGTCAGGTCGCCGGTGTTGCCGTCGACCGTCGGGACCACGATCGCCTCACGCCCGGCCGCCCGCAGTCGACCGGCCAGCGACTCCAGGGACGCCGTGGACCCCCCGTAGCCGGCGACCAGCAGCACCGGGCCGCTCCGGGCCTGGTCGACGGACCCTCCGTCGCCGCGACCGCGCACGGCCGCGGCGGCGACGAGGGCCAGCACGACCAGGAGTGGAGTCAGCCCCAGGGCCCAGGCGAGCAGCATCCGTTGGCGTCGGGTCACGTCTGTGCAACGCCGGTCACCACCCGGCTGTTTCAGCGCTGCCGAGTCGTCTGGGGTTCTGGGTGGGGGTCGTCGGCTGGGAGAACGCTCAGCGCGTCGACAACAGGTCCCAGCCCCTCATCGGCGTCCGCCGCCGGATCCGGGGACGGCGCGGCACCGCGCGCTGATCGTTCATCCATACCCACGAGGATGTCGGCCCTCTCACAATGAGCCGAGCCACCGGCGGCCAGAGACGACTCAGTGGCGGCCGCGCCGCCCCACCGGTTCGCCGGCGGTGGGTACTGGGAAGCGATGCACGGCGAGATGGCCGGCTACTTCGAGGTCCGCGTCGACGGGCCGGCACGCCACCACTACCGGCTGTTCTGCCTGCTCGACACCGAGGCCCAGGGCCTTGGTCCACTACTGGTGATCCTCACCGGCGCCGACAAGCCGTTCCGGACGACGCTGCCCGACTCCGCGTACAAGGAGGTTCGCGCCCTCGGGGAGGAGTACCGGGCTCGCAACCCCCGCTCACTCGCCTGAGCAGTGATGGGTTTGGGTGACAGCTCAGCTTGCCTTCGGGCCCCGTCGAAGAGGCTCGGCGACCTCGCGACGCTCGGCCGCGGTCATGGGCTGAAGCGTGACGCGGTAGCCGAGCACGCTGGCCAATTCGGCGACCAGGCTGAGCTGGGGGTTGACCAACTTCGCTGTCAAAAGGCGTCGGATCGACTCGGGCGTGCGTCCGATCGCCCGGGCCAGCTCGCTCTTGGTCATGCCCAGTTCCTGGCGGATGTCGTCGAGCTGGTTGACGATCCGGTCGACGGTGGCGATCCGCTCCGACTCCAGCAGGAACTGGTTACGGAACTCTGCATCCTTCAGATCCTCGTCCAGGTCTTGCCAGAACCCTGTCGGCACCTCAGCCACGACGCACCTCCTCTTCTCCGAAGAGCGTACCACTCATGTTACGTCCCGTCGGAGGGCGAGCGAGATGTGCTCCACGGGACCGCATCCATGCGCGGATTGCACGCGAGGCTCGGCACAATCGTTGAGGTGACGAGTTGTCGATCTTTGTTGGTGGCCGTCGGACTGGTTCCGGTCCTGGCTGCATGTGTGTCGCACGGCTGTAACGCTGCCGGCTGTTCCTCCCTAGTCTCGGTCGACCTGTCGCAGGTCGGAACCCGGTTCGGCCGGCTCCCGGCGAACGTGACCCTCTGCGTCAATGGCGAATGCACCACCACTAGCGCCGTCGAGTTCACTGGGGCCGAGGCGCCCCGCCTCGTCCTCCACGATCTGCCACAGTCGCTCACCTCCGATGGGGGAAGATCGTCACCACGTTGCGCATCGAGCGCGACAGCACTGTCCTGGTGGAGGCGGCGGCCGAGACGGAGCTCACCAGGTTCGTGCCCAACGGTGAACAGTGCGAACCCACCTGCTACGCGGCCTCGTTCGTGCTCGTCGGCACGCAACTCGAGCGCCTGCGCGTGTCGGCCACCTGACGCATCACGGGTTGACGCTCGCAACTCTCAGGTCCCATTCGGCCGGCAGGGGGACTGGGTCGGTCTCGAACTGTTTGAAATCGGCGGCCTCGTCCATCGAGACCCTGACCCGCGAGATCTTCGTGTCTCTGGGGACCTCGAAGACCACCAGCCCTTCGGTCGATTCCGACGGCGCGAGCGTGAACGGTGTGACCGGCCCTGTGCCGGTTAGCGGCGACCAGGAGGCCAGGCGGTGCATGCCACCCTCAGAGTCGATGAGTCTGGCGCCGAGATTCGGAGAATCCCGGTAGGTCACCGTTCCAGTATTCGTGATCTTGAAGTGGACCTGCACATATCTGACGAGCGGTCCGTGAGCGTCCCATTCGTCATGGGTTCGGGTGATGGGGACCAGCGCAACAGCTGTCACGGTCAATGCTGAACCGTCGGAGAGCCCGTGCACCTCGACAGCCTCCCCTAGCTTGGCGACCTTGACGCTCGAGGAGATGGGAGCGCTCAGGGTTCCGGTACTGGGGCCACCCGACGCAAACGACGGCAGATCGGCTGAGTTGTTCAGCGACGCGCAGGCCGTAAGGCAGCCAGTCGACACGGCGACGGCAAGAGCGGTCATTCTGTGTTTCATGTGCTCTCCTACTGCTTCAGCATCGGTCCACGGTGGACCGCACGTCACTTCACGGCGTCGACCTCATGTATGGCGGCTGACCATGCTGCGGCCGTGGGAGCGCTGTAGTACTGGGTGAAACCTCCGCATCCGATCCAGGCAATCGCGGACGCTAACGGGTCGCTACCACCCCAACGGGCAGCACCAGAGACCAACAACCGGGTACCCACCTCGTACTTCGGGGCATCGAACGCGTGAATCAACGAGGGAGTGGTCTGTGGACTCCAGGGGGTGGGCAGATCGACGACGACCGTGTCCCTGGATCCGCCCCGGAACCATTCGTTGACCCGGAACGTGACACCTACCAACCCGTTGAGGACAGCGCCGTCGCTGGGACGCGACTCATTGCTCTGCGCAGCACCGATCGCGAGGACCGTGCCGTCGAAAGCGAACGTGGCCGCCTCAGCGATCCTCTGAGGCGAGTAGGCATACGCGCACGAGCCGAGGTTGTCAGCGAACGCTCCCGTCGGCTGGCCGGAAGGAGCGATGCTGGCCGTGGCTGGTGCGGCAGCGGGAGTCGGCGCGGACCGGAGGAGACCAGGCACCACCAGCACCCCCGTGAGCGCGACGACTGCGGCTGCCCCACCGAGGGTTGCCAATCGGCGGCGGCGAGCCCTGACCTTGCCCAGGGCGCCATCGATGAGCATGTCTGGCGAAGGGGCATGGGATGCCTGGTCGTGGAACAGTTCTGTGAGTTGCTCTTCGATGCTCATGACGTTTCCTTCAACGTAGTCGAGGTGGCAGTGCGCAGGGCGGCGACGGCCCGAGCAGCGGTCGCACGGACGGTGCTCTCGCTGGTGCCCATGGCCTCGGCGATGGCGCGGTCATCGAGATCTGCCCAGTACCTCAGGACGAGCACGGTGCGGGCCCGGGGCGGTAGGGCCGCGACCCGGGCTCGTAGGTCGTGCCGAGCGGCGATGTCGTCAGCGTGGTCACCGACCGCGGGGATGTCGGTGTCCTTCACCTCGACCGGGGCCTCCCGGGTCCACCGCCGACGCCGCCACGACAGATGTGCGTTGATCAACACCCTTCGGGTGTACGCCTCCGGTGACCGTGCCGCAGACACCTTGCGCCAGTGCCTATACACGTCAGCCAAAGCGATCTGGGTCAGGTCCTGGGCGAAGTCCCGGTCACCGGTGAGGACGAACGCCAAGCGCAGCAAGGCCGGTCCCTGCTCCTTGACGAAGTCCTCAAACGTCACCCTGTCCCCTTTCGAAGGCCCTCTCATCTGTATAGACGCAACGAGTCGCCTGGATGCTGCATCGGCAGTAGCTACAACCGGGAAGGCGAAACCCCTGCTGAAGCCTTCGGGACGATGAGCAGCGCTCCTCCTCCCAACACGGCGACGCCGAGGCCGGCTCCGATCACATGGCGTTCATGCAGCACAACGCCAAGATCCAACGCCGCCAGGCCGAGCATCAACGCCGATGCGGCTGCAGATTGCTGACGCACCTCTCGGAATGCGGCGGCTGCGGGACGCGCCGATCAATTGTCGGCCGAGGACCACCTGAACTGCGTTCACGATGCCGAGGGCGGAGGCCAGCACCATGAGGACGACGCAGAGGATCGACATCTGTTCAAGCCGAAGTCGCACCTGTCGTGGATGGGCAACAGCACAGGCCGAAGGTGCTCGGGCTCAAGGCTGAGGACATGCCGGGCCAACTCGACCTTGGCGCCCAGTCGGGGAGTCCCGAACGGGGTGCTGATGGTGAGGTCGCCGCGCCTTCCGTCGTCGCCGAGGTTGCGCACGCCGAATGCAAACCCGTCCACCTCGACACCGTCGAGAGCCTGGAGGGCTGACAGCGCCAACTCCTCACTCGGCGCCGCGAAGTCCAGATCCGTCGAGAAGCGTCCGGCATTGCCGGCGCGGAACTTCCTCAGCGCCGTGCCGCCCTTGAACACCAAACCGCGATCGAACAAGCCTGCCTCGTGGAGTAGATGCAGTACGTGATCTTGAGCGATGTCCAGCAGGGCGGCGTCACGGCCACCCTTGACGCCTTGATAGTGGCGTACGAGGTGGCCCTCGGTGATGCGCGTCATGCGCCGGTTCCGGCGTCGGCGTACGGGTGGAGCAGGGTGTCGTTCACCTGTGTCCGGGTGTCGAAGTGCCCGCCCACCGTGCGTGGCCCCAGCCAGACGGCGCTGGCGGGTGGATAGGTATCGACGACAACCCTGGTCGTATCCGCACTCCCGCAGAGACTCAGCAGGTACGCCGTCCGCTGCCGGGTCGCGGCGCCCATCGATCGCAAGAGTTCGACGACACGAAGGACGTCGACATCGCGGGCCTCGGCCAGCCATTGGCTGAGGCCGGCGACATCCTTGTAGGCGGACGGACGAGCGGCGATCCCGACGAGGAGGCCTTCGAGGTTCCAGGACGGCAGCCCGTCGACAGTGGTGATCGCCGCCGCGGGAAGCTGAGTGCGCACGTAGCGCCACTGACCGGCCAAGGCCTTGGGGAACGGCTCGCCAGGCGGGAGAGCGACGACCTCCTGCTCCGGGATCCGTTGGGCCAGCCCAAGGACCGAAGCCGCCGACTCCATGGCAAGCACACCACCCCACGCCGGATCGACCGCACGCTGGGCACGGAACTCGATGAAACGGTCCCCAGAGCCGTACGCACCGCCTCGGGCACCCGGCAGGAACTCCCAGACATGCCGCGACCGGAGCCGCCCGAGCCACCCGTCACGCTGGAGCTCATACGCGAGCAGGCGAGCGTCGCCCTGGAGGCCCAGCTCATCCATGACGGCAGACAGTCGGTCTGTCGTCACCAACACATCGCCATCCAGTTCGAGTTGCTCGACCACGCCCGCAACCGATCGCGAGATCACGCGCCCCACTGTCAATCACCACCGTTTCTTGGTTCATGGTATCAAACTAAGTATGTGAATGACAGTCGTCTGGAGGGTCGGCCTGAATGCCGAGAGCGGGCGGACAAAGCCGAGCTCAACGATCGGGGGCCTCGGTGGAATAGCCCACCCGGGTCAGGGCGACCAGCACCTCTTCCGACTGATCGGTCCAGAAGATGAACGTTCCGCGGGTGACGGTGTGAAACTCGAGGCCGGCCAACATCGGACTCGACCTATGTCGATCAACGACCCTCGTGACGTCGGACTCGCTCACGTGAAACGGGCGGAGGGCGAGACGCCAGAGAGCCGAGGGAGTGACATCGAGGCCCTCCTGACGGATCGACATTGAGACAAAAGGCCTCTGGACGTTGAGCGTGCCGAGCACCCCACCGGTATCACCTCGATAGCCGCCCCGGAAGACAGCCTCCTCGCTCGCGTTCAACGCCCATCCCTCTCATGGAGCCGCCGCCTGCACCACCCAGGGTTCGGCACCTTCCCGGTATGACCAAAGCGCTCCATCTCGAGCGCGGCGAGGCCACCGCGGTCCAGGGTCGTTCGCCGAAGCCTGACGTCTCAGACTTCTCACGTGGCGCTAACACGCGATCTTGAACGAGGTTGATCAACTGGCCAAAGTGGCCTCTGACCTGGAGTGATATGGGTGGGCCTAGGAGGACTTGAACCTCCGACCTCTTCCTTATCAGGGAAGCGCTCTAACCGTCTGAGCTATAGGCCCGCTGCGCCCTGAGGCGCCGTAGGAGACTATCGCAGCCACGGCTGACCACCCAAACCGGTTGTCACACGGCCAAGGTCGGGGACACCGTCAGTCGTCGGACAGGGTGACGTGCAGGCCACCGACCAGGCTGCCGGCGATGTTGTAGAGGAACGCACCGACACTCGCCAGCGCCATGATGATCACGACGTTGATCACAGCGACGAAGACCGACAGCGAGACCACGCGGCTGAGCCCGACGTAGTCGTACAGGTCGAACTTCGACTGCGGGCCACCGACGCCGCGCAGGGTGCCGTTCAGGGTGTCGAAGACTCCCATGCCGTTCAGTACCTGCCAGAGAATGACGGACGCGACGACCAGCGCGATGCCGAGGGCCACCGACAGCAGGAAGGACAGCTTCATCGCCGACCAGGGATCGACCCTGGCCAGGGTCAGGCGCACCGTGCGGGCAGACCCCGGAGCGGATGCCGTGGTCGTCACCGGCGAGGATGGCGCTGACGTCCTGGGGGGCGCTGATGCTGACGGCGCAGAGGTAAACGACACCGACGAGGCCGTTCCGACGTGCGTCGGAGCGGGGGCCGACGGCAGAGTCGTCGCCGCGGGGGTGGGTTCGGCCGGCGCTGCAGCCGACGGCGCAACGGTTCGCACCGTGGGTGCGGATGCGGCGGTGCGGGCCGGTGACGGCGGGGCGGGCCTGACGGCGTCGGTGGTGGTCCTGGTCGGTGACGCTGCCGGACGAGCCGGAGGTGCGGGCGTGGACGGCCGGGACGGTGTCGTCGCCGTGGTGGTCGGCATCGGCGCAGTACTGGCTGCCGCATTCGGGGACGTCCCCCTGCCGGACGTCCCGTTGCCGGAGGCGGCGGACGAAGCACCCGAGGACGATGCATCGCCGGTGGCCGAGCCTGGCCGGGAGGTACCCTTCGGGGCCGATCCAGGACGGAACACCTGATCGGACGAACTCACCGTTCACCTCCGCGACGCTGACGTGCTCGACGGTACGCCATCGGAGCCCCCGTCGTCGCTGATCACAGTCAGCGGGCATTCACCTGACGCAGACGATGTTATCCGCTACCCGCGGTGCTGCCGACCCTGATCGTCAATCGCCCTGCTCGGGCTCCTCCGATCGGACCGGCTCCGCATCCTCCGAATCGACTGCCGCAGGGGCGTCGAGAACCGGGGTGGCGGCGTCCACAGACTCGGCATCCTCTGCGCTCTCCTCGTCGTCACCGGCCAGGCTGCGCTCGCTGTTGCGCGCGACGGCGATGATGCGGTCGCCGGCATCGGGCTTGGCGAACACCACGCCCATCGTGTCGCGGCCCTTGGCGGGCACCTCGGCGACTGCTGAGCGCACCACCTTGCCGCCCTCCATCACGACCAGCACCTCGTCGTCCGTTCCGACGATCATGGCGCCGACCAGGTCGCCGCGCTCCTCGCTCAGCTTGGCCACCTTGATCCCCAGCCCGCCGCGGGACTGCGAGCGGTACTGGTCGACCATGGTGCGCTTGGCGTAGCCGTGCTCGGTGACGATGAAGACGAAGGCGTCCTCGGCGTCCCGCACGACGTCCATCGACAACAGTTGGTCGTTGCCGCGGAAGCGCATGCCGGTGACCCCGGAGGTAGCCCGGCCCATCGGACGCAGCGCCGCGTCGTCGGAGGTGAACCGCACCGACATGCCCTTGCGGGAGACCAGCAGCAGCGCCGCGTCGTCCGCCACCAGACGGGCCGAGACCAGCTCGTCGCCGTCCAGCAGGTTGATCGCGATCACCCCGCCGGAGCGGTTGGAGTCGTACTCGCTGAGCCGGGTCTTCTTCACCCGGCCGCCGCGGGTGGCCAGCACCAGGAACGGCGCGCACTCGTAGTCGGGGATGTCGAGTACCTGGGCGATGGTCTCGCCCGGCTGGAAGGCGAGCAGGTTCGCCACATGCTGGCCCTTGGCGTCGCGGCCGCCCTCGGGCAGCTCGTAGCCCTTGGCCCGGTAGACCCGGCCCAGGTTGGTGAAGAACAGCAACCAGTGGTGGGTGGTGGTGACGAAGAAGTGTTCGACCACGTCGTCGCTGCGCAACTGTGCGCCACGGACGCCCTTGCCGCCGCGGCGTTGCGCCCGGTAGTTGTCGCTGCGGGTGCGCTTGGCATACCCGTCGCGCGTGATCGTGACCACGACCTCCTCGACCGGGATCAGGTCCTCGGCGTCCATGTCGCCCTCGAAGGGCACGATCTTGGTGCGCCGGGCGTCGCCGTGCCGCTCGACGATCTCGGCGAGCTCCTCGGAGATGATCGTGCGCTGGCGCAGCGGCGATCCGAGGATGTCGAGGTAGTCGGCGATCTGGATCTCCAGCTCGGACAACCGGTTCGCGATCTCCTGCCGCTCCAGGGCGGCCAGTCGGCGCAGCTGCAGGTTGAGGATGGCGAGCGCCTGCTCGTCGTCGATCTCCAGCAGCGCCATCAGGCCGGTCTTGGCCTGCTCGGCGGACGGCGAGCGCCGGATCAGCGCGATCACCTCGTCGAGGGCGTCGAGCGCCTTCACGTACCCGCGGTAGATGTGCGCCTGGCGCTCGGCCTCGGCGAGCAGGTACTGGGTGCGCCGGACGATGACCTCGACCTGGTGGTCGACCCAGTAGCGCACGAACTTGTCGACGCTGAGGGTGCGGGGCACGCCGTCGACCAGGGCGAGCATGTTGGCGCCGAAGGTCTCCTGCAGCTGGGTGTGCTTGTAGAGGTTGTTCAGCACCACCTTGGCCACGGCGTCGCGCTTGAGCACGATCACGATCCGCAGGCCGCCGGTGCGGCTGGACGTGTCGTCACGCAGGTCGGCCACGCCGGCGATCCGGCCGTGGTCGACCAGTTCGGCGATCTTCAGCTTCAGGTTGTCCGGGTTGACCATGTAGGGCAGCTCGGAGACCACCAGGCAGGTGCGCCCCTGGATCTCCTCAACCTCGACCACGGCCCGCATGGTGATCGACCCACGCCCGGTGCGGTAGGCGTCCTCGATGCCCCGACTACCCATGATCAGACCCGCGGTGGGGAAGTCGGGCCCCTTGATGCTGAGCAGGAGCTGGGCCAGCAGCGCGTCGTCGTCCGCGTCGGGGTTGGCCAGCAGCCACTGGACGCCGTCGGCGACCTCGCGCAGGTTGTGCGGCGGGATGTTCGTGGCCATGCCGACGGCGATCCCGGTAGAGCCGTTGACCAGCAGGTTGGGGAACCTGGAAGGCAGGATCACCGGTTCCTGGGTGCGCCCGTCGTAGTTCGGCTTGAAGTCGACGGTGTTCTTGTCGATGTCGCGGACCATCTCCATGGCCAGCGGTGCCATCCGGCACTCGGTGTACCGCATCGCTGCGGCGGGGTCGTTGCCGGGGGAGCCGAAGTTGCCCTGCCCGTCGACCAGCGGGTAACGCAGGGACCACGGCTGGGCCAGGCGGACCAGGGTGTCGTAGATCGCCGAGTCACCGTGCGGGTGGTACTGGCCCATCACGTCACCGACCACGCGCGAACACTTCGAGTACCCGCGGTCGGGGCGGTAGCCGCCGTCGTACATCGCGTACAGCACCCGGCGGTGGACGGGCTTGAGGCCGTCGCGCACCTCGGGCAGTGCCCGGCCGACGATCACGCTCATCGCATAGTCGAGGTAGGAGCGCTGCATCTCCAGCTGCAGGTCGATGGCCTCGACCCGGTTGCCGCCATCGGCGTCGCTGGTGATGTCACCGATGCCGGTACCGCCGGTGCCGGTACCGCCGGTGCCGGTACCGCCGGTGCCGGTACTGCCGGTGGGCGGGTCCTGCGGGGGCTGCTCGCTCACGTGATTCCTCTACTCCGGTAAGGAAAACCCGAACTGCGTGGACGTCGCTGGTCTGGTTTCACGGGAAACCGGCGGGCGCCGTCCGGTGTGACAGGGGGCTAGATGTCCAGGAAGCGGACATCCTTGGCGTTGCGCTGGATGAAGGAGCGCCGGGACTCGACGTCCTCACCCATCAGGATCGCGAACACCTCGTCGGCGGCCGCGGCGTCGTCGAGCGTGACCTGGCGCAGGATGCGGTGGGCCGGGTCCATCGTGGTCTCCCACAGCTCGTCGGCGTTCATCTCGCCCAGACCCTTGTAGCGCTGGATGCCCTCGTCCTTGGGCAGCTTCTTGCCCATGGTCAGGCCGGCGGCGACCACTACCTCGCGCTCACGCTCGGTGTAGACGAACTCCGGCTCGGTCTTGCTCCACTTGATCTTGTACAGCGGGGGGGCGGCCAGGTAGACGAACCCGCCGTCCACCAGCGGACGCATGAACCGGAAGAGCAGGGTCAGCAGCAGGGTAGTGATGTGCTGACCGTCGACGTCGGCGTCCGCCATCAGAACGATCTTGTGATAGCGCAGCTTCTCGATGTCGAAGTCCTCGCCGACGCCGGTGCCGAAGGCGCTGATCAGCGCCTGCACCTCGGTGTTGGCCATCACCTTGTCGATCCGCGCCTTCTCGACGTTGAGGATCTTTCCCCGGATCGGCAGGATGGCCTGGGTGCGCGGCTCGCGGCCCATCTTGGCCGAGCCACCGGCCGAGTCACCCTCCACGATGTAGATCTCGCACTCGTCGGGGTTGGTGGACTGGCAGTCGGACAGCTTGCCCGGCAGGCCGCCTCCACCCAGCAGTCCCTTGCGCCGGGTGGCTTCACGCGCCTTGCGGGCGGCGACCCGGGCGGCGGAGGCCTGGATCGACTTGGTGATGATGTCGCGGGCGTCGCGCGGGTGGCTGTCCAGCCAGTCGGTGAGCTGGCTGCGGACCACGCGCTGCACGAAGGTCTTCGCCTCGGTGTTGCCGAGCTTGGTCTTGGTCTGCCCCTCGAACTGCGGCTCACCCAGTTTGATCGAGACGACCGCGGTCAGGCCCTCGCGGATGTCGTCACCGGTGAGGTTGTCGTCCTTCTCCTTGAGGATGCCCTTCTCCCGTGCGTACTCGTTGACCAGGGTGGTCAAGGCCGCTCGGAAGCCCTCCTCGTGGGTGCCGCCCTCGTGGGTGTTGATCGTGTTGGCGTAGGTGTGCACGCTCTCGGAGTAGGCCGTGGTCCACTGCATGGCGATCTCGACCGAGAGCTTGCGCTCGACGTCCTCGGACTCGAAGTCGATCACGTCGGAGTGGATCGGGTCGGACTTCTTCGAGGAGTTGAGGTGCTTGACGTAGTCGACCAGGCCGCCGTCGTAGCGGAACGAGACCGCCGGAGCCGTGCCGTCCTCATCGGCGTGGTCGGGACGCTCGTCGACCAGGGTGATCTGGAGACCCTTGTTCAGGAACGCCACCTGCTGGAACCGCGAGCGTAGGGTCTCGAAGTCGAAGGTGGTGGTCTCGAAGATGTCCTCGCTGGCCCAGAAGGTGACCGTGGTGCCCGAGGCTGCGGTCGCCTCCCCCTGGGCGAGGGGGGCCAGTGGCACCCCGAGCTCGTAGGACTGCCGCCACACCAGGGAGTCGCGGTGCACCTCGACCTCGAGTCGCTGGCTGAGGGCGTTGACCACCGACAGACCCACGCCGTGCAGGCCGCCGGACACCGAGTACCCGCCACCGCCGAACTTGCCGCCGGCGTGCAGCACGGTGAGCACGACCTCGACGGCCGGCTTGCCCTCGGAGGCGACGATGTCGACCGGGATGCCCCGTCCGTTGTCGATCACCCGGACCCCGCCGTTGGCCAGCAGGGTGATCTCGATCGTGTCGCAGAACCCGGCCAGGGCCTCGTCGACGGAGTTGTCGACAACCTCGTAGACCAGGTGGTGCAGACCGCGCTCACCGGTGGAGCCGATGTACATGCCGGGGCGCTTGCGGACCGCTTCGAGCCCCTCGAGCACCGTGATCGCACTGGCGTCGTAGTCGCCGTAGTCGTGCCCGTTCATGCTGTCGGCGGACGGCGGGAGGCCTGGCGACGCGGTGCCCGGGACGGTGGCTGCCTCGGTGGCGCTGATCTGGTCGGTCACAGGTCGTCGGGCTCCTGACGGGGGTCGACGGGGGAACATACTGACGAGCGACCCCCGGCACGTTTGAGCAACACCATCCTACCCCGGCCAGGGGGGTGGAACCGTCTGTCCACAGGCCAGGAGCGCCGTTTCTGGCCCGTTCTGACGAGCCAATCAATCCCCGGACGACTCCCTCTACGCACCCCCGCCCCTCGACGCGCCACAAGCGACTACAGCTCCTAACGGATGATCCGCTCGCCGCGCATCGCCAGGCTGCCCGAGGAAAGGGGAGCGAGCACCCCTGGGGACAGCTCCAGAAGGGCCCGGGGTGGTGGCCGGATGTCGGCAACCGGAGCGGATTCATAGCCTCCGATCATGAGGACTTCACGCCTGATCCGCCGCACGGCGACGGCCGTTCCGATCGGTCTGGCGCTGACCACCAGCGCTATCGTGCTCGCCGTCTCGGTCGGCTATTTCCGGTTCGATCCGGACGGCTACTTCGAGCCGCAGCGGCTGACCTACCTCGAGCACCGCGCCCTGCTCTACCTGCACATCACCGGCGCCGTGATCGCCCTGACGGTGCTGATCGCCCAACTGCTGATCGGACGTCGGCGTGGGGCGGGCCGCAGCTCCCGAAGCTCCCGGCTCGACTCGGTGCCCGGATCGACGGCGTACCCGGCGAGCCCGAGCACGCACCGAGCACTCGGCCGGGTGTACGCCGCGGCAGTGGCCGCCGGGGGCGCCGGGGGGCTCGGGTTGTCGTTCATCGCGCACGGCGGGGCCCTCGCCCGGGTGGGGTTCGCCTGCCTCGCCGTCCTGTGGCTGGGCACCACGACCGCCGGCGTGCTCGCCGCCCGGCGGCACGACCGGGTCGGGCACCGACGCTGGATGATCCGCAGCGCAGCGCTGACCTTCGCCGCCGTCACCCTGCGGCTCTACCTGGGCGCCTACACAGCCGCCCACGGCGGCGTCACCACCGACCAGGCGTTCGCCGACGCCTACGCCGTCATCGCCTGGCTCTGCTGGCTGCCCAACCTCACCTTCGCCTGGTGGTGGACCCGCTCCCGGGTCCACACTCCCACCGCTCATGCTCCGCAGGGCCGTCGATTTCGGGCCCCCGAGGCCCCTGAGCGCCTGCCCCGCGGAGCATGAGTGGTGGGTAGTGAGCGGTGGGTAGTGAGCGGTGGGTAGTGGGGGGTGGGGGTCAGCCGTAGGTGTCGCGGGGGCCTTGGCTGCCGGGGGCGCGGCGGGGGCCGCGGCGCCAACTGGGGGCGGTGGGGCCCTGGACCACCAGTTTCGTGACCACGCCCTCGCCGACCTCCTCGGTCAGGCGGCGCATCACTGTGGGCAAGAGCAGTCGCAACTGGGTGGCCCAGGCGGTGGAGTCGGCGCGCACCGTGAGCACACCGTCGGTGAACACCTCGGGCGTGCAGTGGGCAGCGATCTCCTCGCCCACCACCGCCGCCCAGCGCCCGATCACCCCGCCGACGGCGACCGGCGCCGCCCAGCCGCGTTCGGCCACCAGCCGGTCGATCGTGGAGGACACGGTCTGCGGATCGCGGGCGTCGGGGTGCGCCCCCGAGCGGCGGGAGGCGGCCTCGGCCCGGCGGCGCCAGGACGGGACGGCGGTGCGTCGCACCGGAGCGCCAGGCACGAGACCGCGTTCCCGCGCCGCGGCCCGGGCTCGGTTGAGCGCAGACCTGACGGCGTCGGCTCCCGGATCGCCTTCCGGCGCCGGCCCCATGCCGCCGGACGCCTGGTCGCCCGATTCAGCGGACACGCTGCACCTCCCCGGCCATCACATCGATCCGGGCTCCCTCGAGAACCTCGGGCACATCGGCTGGCACGGCGGCGGTGACCAGCACCTGCTCTGCGCCGACCACCATCTCAGCCAGTCGCACCCGTCGTCCGGCGTCGAGCTCGGCGAACACGTCGTCCAGGATCAGCACCGGTTCGCCGTCGCCGTCCCCGCTGGTGTCGGCGCGCAGCAACTCGTAGCTGGCCAGGCGCAGCGCCAGCGCGAACGACCAGGACTCGCCATGGCTTGCATAGCCCTTGGCCGGCACCTCGGTGTCGCCGAAGGTGAGGCCGAGCAGCAGGTCGTCACGGTGCGGTCCGACCAGGCTCACCCCGCGTTCGAGCTCACGCGGGCGCGCCTTCGACAGCGCCTCCAGCAACCGCGCCGCCAGCAGCTCGCGGCCCAGCGGGGCACCGGCGGTGATGTCGTCGCCCAGGCTCGACCGGTAGGTGAGAAACGCCGCACCCTGACCACCGGACACCTCGGCGTAGGCGGTGGCGACCAGCGGCTGCAGCAGGTGCACCAGGTGCAACCGGCCGGCCAGCAGCTCGGCGCCGGCCGTGGCCAGGTGGGCGTCCCACACATCGAGGGTGCGGACGTCGCCGCGCCCGGACTTGATCGTCGCCCCGGCGGTCTTGAGCAGGGCGTTGCGCTGGCGCAGCACCTTGTCCACCTCGGCCCGCACCCCGGCGAAGCGTGGCGCCCGGGCCACCAGCAGGTCGTCCATGAACCGGCGCCGCCCGTCCGGGTCGCCCTTGACCAGGGACAGGTCCTCCGGCGCGAACAGCACCGTGCGGAGCAGGCCCAGAACCTCGCGGGGCCGGGAGACCGGGGCCCGGTTCACCCGAGCCCGGTTCGCCGATCCGGCAACGATCTCCAGCTCGACGAGCACCTGCCGCCCGGCCCGCGCGATCGCCGTCCGCACCGTGGCCCGGGATGCTCCGATCCGCACCAGGGGTGCGTCGGTGGGCACCCGGTGGCTGGACAGCGCCGCGACATACCCGATCGCCTCGACCAGGTTGGTCTTGCCCTGCCCGTTCGGGCCGATCAGCGCGCTGACCCCTGGCTCGAGCGCGAGCTCCACCGCGGTGTAAGACCGGAAGTCGGTCAGGGAGAGCTGGGTGACGTGCACGCCATGCGCTTACTGCGTGGAGCCGGCGCCGGAAGTCGGCCCGGCGGAGGTCACTGCGTGCCCGCCGAACTGGTTGCGCAGCGCAGCGACGGCCTTCATTGCGGGGGAGTCGTCCTGGCGGGAAGCGAACCGGGCGAACAGCGCCGCCGAGATGACCGGCATCGGCACCGCGTTGTCGATCGCCTCCTCGAGCGTCCACCGGCCCTCGCCGGAGTCGTTCACGTAGCCCTTGATGCCGGCCAGCTCGGGGTCGTCGGCGAGGGCCTTGACCAGCAGGTCGAGCAGCCACGAGCGGACGACGGTGCCCCGGGTCCAGGCCTGGAAGCAGCCGTGCACGTCGGTGACGATGTCCTTGGCGGCGAGCAGTTCGTACCCCTCCGCGTACGCCTGCATCAGGCCGTACTCGATGCCGTTGTGCACCATCTTCGCGTAGTGCCCGGCGCCGACCGAGCCGGCGTGCACGAAGCCCTCCTCGCGCGGACCCTCGGGCCGCAGCGCGTCGAAGACCGGCATCGCCCGCTCGACCATCGCCACGTCGCCGCCGACCATCAGGCCGTAGCCGTTCGCCAGCCCCCACACGCCGCCGGAGACTCCACAGTCAAGGTAGTTGACACCGGTGGCGGCGAGCTTCTCCGCGTTCACCAGGTCGTCGCTGAACCGGGAGTTGCCACCCTCGATCACCAGGTCGTCGGCAGCCAGCAGAACAGACAGTTCCTCGACCGTGGACGTCGTCGGGGCCCCGTGCGGAACCATGATCCACACTGTGCGCGGGGCAGGCAGCGCGGCGACCAGCTCTGCCAGAGATGCGACGTCGCTGACCCCGGGGTCGCGGTCGTAGCCGGTTACCTCGATCCCGGCGTTGCGCAGCCGGGATCGCATGTTGCCGCCCATCTTGCCCAGGCCCACCAGACCGATGTGCACGCCTTGCCTCCTCGTTGTCGCTGCGATGAGTCGAGCCGGATGAGCTCTCCCGCTAGCTGTTCAGGCGTACGGGCAGCACCAGGTAGCGGAACCCGGCGTCGTGCTCACCGGCGGCGGAGATCACCACCGGCTTGGTCGGCTGGGTGAAGGTCAGCAGGGTGGTCTCGGCGTTCACGCCGGCCAGGCCTTCGAGCAGGTACTGCGGGTTGAACGCGAGCACCACCTCGTCGCCGGACAGGGCGGCGTCCACGGCCTCGGAGGCCTGGGCGTCCTCGCCCTGACCGGCCTCCAGAACGATCGCGCCGTCGGTGAACCTCAGCCGGACGGCGGCGTGCCGGCCGGCGACCAGCGAGACCCGGCGTGCGGCCTCGGCCAGCGCGGCGGTGGCCACCTCTGCCTCACCCAGGTGCTCGGCCGGGAACAGTCCCAGCACCTGGGGGTACTCGCCATCCATGAGCAGGGAGGTGGTGCGCCGGCCGCCGGCCTCGAAGCCGACCAGTTCGCCGGCGCCGTCAGAGGGCAGGGCGAGGGTGATGTCACCGACCGCTCCCAGGGCCTTGGAGACCTCGGAGAGCGTGCGGGCTCGGATCAGCGCGCCAGCCTGCATGCCAGGGTCGGTCGGGCGCCAGGCCAGGGTACGCACGGCCAGCCGGTAGCGGTCGGTGGCCATCAGGGTGAGCTTCTCGCCGTCGATCTGGGTCAGCACGCCGGTGAGCACCGGTCGGGTGTCGTCCCGGCTAGCGGCCACGGTCACCTGGGCGACGGCCTGGGTGAAGTCGCTGCCCGTCACCACGCCCGAGCTGTCCGGCATGGCCGGCAGGGCGGGGTAGTCGTCGACCGGCATCGTCAGCAGGGTGAACCGGCTCGCACCGCAGGTGATCTCGACCCGCGACCCGTCCGTGGCGAAGTCCACCGGCCAGGACGGCAGCGAGCGGGAGATGTCGGCGAGCAGCCGGCCGGAGACCAGCACTGTGCCGCCGTCGGAGACGTCCGCCGGGATCTCGACCCGGGCCGAGACCTCGTAGTCGAAGCTCGACAGCCGCAGCACGCCGTCCGCAGAGGCCTCGAGCAGCAAACCGGCCAGGACGGGCACGGGCGGGTTACTCGGCAGGGCACGAGCCACCCAGGTGACGGCCTCGGCCAGGACATCGCGTTCGACCCGGAACTTCACGGAACCCACCTCTCTGCGGTACGGACGACGTGGGCTCGACCTCGGGGCCGGGAACCACCCGGTGCTGCGTCGTCCACCCGATGACTGCTGGAATCTCTGCGCTCTGGAGGGAAGCGAACCACCACAGCGTGGCAGGTCCGTGATGGTCAGCGCGCCCCGACAGTACGCGAGTCGGTCACGACAGGTGAAGTGGACGGCGTGGTGCGGCGGTCGGGGCGTACACAGACCCAGATCCAGATGTGGGCGGGCCATCCCTCTCCATCTCTCTCTATAGGCATCGTCATAGGGGGTGTGGACGGTGTGGGTAAGTAGGCATCGCCGCTGCTCATCACGACGATGCTCCTGTCGATGGGAGGTGGACGGCTAGGCGGGTGCCGGTGGACGGCAGGTGGGAAGACGGTCGGCATTCATCGCTACGGCGCGGTCCGTCCACCGCCGGGTACCGGTCACTCCACAGGCGGAGGGTAGCCGCGACGAGTTTGTCCACAGGTTGTCCACGGACCGTGGACGAGGCGGAGTGGGAGCGTTCTCATCCGTTCGGAGGGGGTTCCTGTTCACGCACCGTTGATATCCGGCGACGCAGAATCCACAGGGTTGTCCCCATACTGTGCACGAGAAGATGTCTACGTCTATTTCGGACAGCGGGGTTGACACTGGCCGATCTCCCCCTTCTTCCGGGGCTATTTAATATGCTTTGACCCGTTTATTGACAGAGAAGTGGTGATCAGTGACTCTGCGCTGACGATGGGCACCCTCTGAATACGGCGCAGGTGGGGACGAGTGCACAGCGCGCAGATGGCCCTACCGTGGACAACTGGGCCGGATGCCCGAATCCTGTGGACAACGTCGGGATAGTCGGTCACTCAGGGTGAACTCAATGCCGCCGGTCGGGGGGTCCGGGGGGCAGGGTCAGGATCGTGCCGACTGCCGGATTCGGTTGGTCAGCTCGGTGACCTCGGTGTAGGTCTTGCGCCGCTCGGCCATCAGATGGCGGATCTTGCGCTCGGCGTGGATGACCGTGGTGTGGTCACGCCCACCGAACAGTTGGCCGATCTTCGGCAGTGACAGGTCTGTCAGCTCTCGGCACAGGTACATCGCGATCTGGCGGGCGTTGACCAGCACCCGCGAGCGGGAGGACCCGCACAGGTCCTCCATCGTCATCTCGAAGTAGGCGGACGTCTGGGCCATGATCGTGGCCGCGGTGATCGCCGGGGTGTTGTCCGCCGGGATCAGGTCCTTGAGCACGATCTCGGCCAGCGACAGGTCCACCTGCTGCCGGTTGAGGCTGGCGAAGGCGGTGACCCGGATCAGGGCGCCCTCGAGCTCACGGATGTTCGTGGAGATCTTGCTGGCGATGTACTCCAGGACGTCGTCCCGCGCCTCGAGCCGCTCGCCGATCGCCTTCTTGCGCAGGATCGCAATCCGGGTCTCGAGGTCGGGTGGCTGCACGTCGGTGATCAGGCCCCACTCGAACCGGGACCGCATCCGCTCTTCGAAGCCGGACAGCTGCTTGGGGGGCAGATCCGAGGTGATCACGACCTGCTTGTTCGCGTTGTGCAGGGTATTGAAGGTGTGGAAGAACTCCTCCTGCGTCTGCACCTTGCCCTGCAGGAACTGGATGTCGTCGATCAGCAGTACGTCCACGTCGCGGTAGCGGCGCTGGAAGTTGCCCGCCTTGTCGTCGCGGATGCTGTTGATGAAGTCGTTGGTGAACTCCTCAGAGTTCACGTAGCGCACCCGAACCCCTTGGTAGAGGCTCGCCGCGTAGTGCCCGATGGCGTGCAGCAGGTGGGTCTTACCGAGTCCGGAGTCGCCGTAGATGAACAGCGGGTTGTAGGCCTTGGCCGGCGCTTCGGCCACGGCCACGGCCGCGGCGTGGGCGAACCGGTTGCTGGCGCCGATCACGAAGGTCTCGAAGATGTACTTAGGGTTGAGCCGGGAGGGCTCGCCCGGAGTGGTCCGTCCGGTTCCGCGTCCGGTTCCGCTGCGCAGCAACTCGGGCCGGGCGCCGTCGTAGTCGGGCGGGTCAGCACCGTCGGCCCGGACGTCGATCACGCGATCGCTGTCGAGCCGCAGGTCGTTGCGCTCCTGGGTGGTGCGGGTGGAGGGCCCGGTGGAATGGCTGCGGTCGCTGTGCTCGGCCCGGTCGACGCCGACGGAGGACGAGGGTACGGCGGAGGACGAGGTCTCCCCGCGGTCGTGGTCCGCGTCGTCGTGCTGCTCGGCGAGGGAGGAGTCGATGGTGACTGCCAGCCGCACGGGATGACCGAGCTCGGCGGACAGTGCACCCGTGATCGCCTCCCGCATCCGGTGCTCGAGGACTTCCTTGGTCAGCTCGTTGGGGGCGGCGAGCAGCGCGGTTCCGTCGAGCAGGCCGACGGGGCGGGTGAGGCGGACAAACGCCCGTTGCTGGGAGCTGACACCGAGGGTGTCGAGGGCAGCGAGGGCACGGCGCCAGACCGAGGAGAAATCATCTCCGCTTCCGGTCACGCTGTCGCACCTCCTGCCTGGCTTGGGGACGGCCGACCGCAGTCCACACAGTTATCCACACCCTGTGCACGAGGGTTGGCCGTCCGTTGCCAGTCGGGCGGAGCAACTCCCTACGCTGTGCTCCGGCCGGTCTTCCGGCCTACCCGTCGGGCATCCGAAATCGTCGTCCGACATTCCATGATCCCCGAGAAATCTTCGGAGGTGTCACGGCGTGTCGTGCGGCGCCTTCGACCAGCACCACAGGACCATAGCCTGTTGGCCTCTCCCATGCGGCCTGGTCCGTGAGCATACTCCACGTAGTCATTTGACTACTCAACGTTGATAGTCGCAGGTGGAATCGAGGATCTGAGCCGCCGCCCGGCGGTCGAATTGACCCTGCATCGCCGCGCACCGTACCGTGAGAAGGCTTGAGGGCATCGGTTGACCTATGGGCTCCCCGTGAGCCTAGATCTCGGCAGACGTCCTCTTTCCCGAAGGCTCGTCGCTCATCCCAGTGGCGGCCGTTCAAGCACCCGGCCTGGTGGCCGCACGAGCGTGGAGTTACTCCTGTGAGCAAGCGGACCTTCCAGCCGAACAACCGGCGTAGGGCGAAGACCCACGGCTTCCGGCTGCGGATGCGTACCCGTGCGGGCCGCGCAATCCTCGCTGCCCGTCGGCGCAAGGGCCGCTCAGAGCTCTCCGCCTGACAAGCCAGCGTCAGCGGCGGCCGTTGTGCTTCCTTCCGTCCACCGCATGCGGCGTTCGCCTGACTTCGTTCGTGCCATGCGCACAGGGCGTCGTGCAGGTCGGCGAACGCTGGTGGTGCACGTCGCCGCGGTCGAGGGATCGCAGGATCCGGTCCGGGTCGGGTTCGTCGTCTCCCGTGCGGTGGGTGGCGCAGTGACCCGCAACCAGGTCAAGCGTCGGCTGCGTGCCCACATGAAAGACCGTCTTGAAGGTCTCCGACGGGGAGGGCTGGTCGTGGTGCGTGCCTTGCCGCCGGCAGGTCAGGCCTCCTTCGCTGCCTTGGGCGCTGATCTCGACGCAGCTCTGGGGTCGGCTCTGCGCACGAAAGAGGTTCGGTCATGACAGGCCTGGTGCAGGCCCCACTTGCTGGTCTTCGCGGCGCGGGGCTCATCCTCTGGAACCTGCCCAAGAATCTGCTGATCGGCGTCATCCGGCTGTGGCGGTTCGCGATCTCGCCACTGTACGGCCCCACCTGCAGGTACTACCCGTCGTGCTCTGCGTACGGCCTCGAGGCGGTCCGCCGTCACGGCGCCGTACGCGGCAGTGTGCTGACGGCATGGCGCATCCTGCGGTGCAACCCCTGGAGCGACGGTGGCATCGACGACGTGCCCGCACGGCGTGACGCGAGTGGGGTAGTCCTCGACCATCACCACGAACCAGCGCCGCCGGTCCGGCGCGCAGCCTGACCGGTAAGGAGTCTCATGGGCCTGATTGATGCCGTTCTCAACCCGCTCGAACTCGTCGTGGCGTGGATCATGGTGGCCTGGCATAAGGCGCTCACCCTGATTGGGCTGCCTGCGGGGTCGGGCATCACCTGGGCGCTGTCGATCGTCGGCCTGGTGATCGTGATCCGGATCCTGCTGATTCCTTTGTTCTTCAAGCAGATCAAGGCCTCGCGTGGGCTGCAGCTGCTGCAGCCGGATATGAAGAAGATCCAGAACAAGTACAAGGGCAAGACGGATCAAGCCTCGAAGGAGGCGATGACCCGGGAGATGATGGCCCTGTACAAGCACCACGGAACGAACCCGCTGTCCTCGTGCATGCCGATCCTGTTGCAGTCGCCGATCTTCTTCGCGCTGTTCCGGGTCCTGAACGGCATCCCGAACGAGCGCACTGTCGGACCGCTGGATGCCGAGTTGGTCAAGCAGGCCGATGCCGCGACGCTCTTCGGAGCGCCACTGTCCGACACCTTCCTGAAGGCCGATACGTTCTCCACGCAGCTGCTGACGGTCGTGCTGATCATCCTGATGTCGTTGACCACGTTCACCACACAGCGCCAGTTGATGCGCAAGAACATGCCGCCGTCGGCATTGGAGGGTCAGTTCGCCCAGCAGCAGAAGATCCTGCTGTACGTGTTCCCGTTGGTGTTCGCTGTCTCCGGCGTGAACTTCCCGATCGGTGTCCTGCTCTACTGGCTGACCACCAACCTGTGGTCGATGGGTCAGCAGTTCTACACCATCCGCCGGATGCCGGCGCCGGGGTCGATCGCCGAGCAGGCGCTGATGGAGCGGCGACGCAAGAAGGGCAAGGACCCGCTGCCGCCGTCCGTCAAGGGTGCAGGTGCGGTCTCGTCGACGCTCTCGGAGGACGGGTCGGGCGACACCGACGCTGACTCCGAGGCGGGCGGCATTCCCCAACGTCGGCAGCCCAAGCGGCAGCCACGGAGTAAGCGCGCCCCGCAACCCCGACCCGGTACCCGCCCGACCAAGGGGCAGAAGCGGCCAGGAGCAGGCCCCGTGGGCGGGGGATGAGGCTGTGGACGAGCCCCACGGACCGTTGATGACACGTGTTGACGCGATCTCCGGTTCACCGACTCGTCACCGAAGCCAGCTGAACGATTCCGGAGAGCCTGAGCGCTCTCGTTGATTGGAAGGAGCATTCGTGAGCGACACCACTGCGACCGAGCAAGAGACCCACAACACCGTGCAGACCGAGGCGCTGGGAAGCGACGAGGCGGCATCGACGACTCCGGAGGAGCACGGGTCCGAGTCCGCGATCGCTGCGGAGACCGAGAATGAGTCGGCCACCAGCAGTGAAGCGTCCGACGGTGAGGACTTCGAGGACGACTCTGAGGGCGACTCTGAGGGCGACTCGGACTCGGACTCAGACTCAGACTCGGCGGAGGGCGGGGAGAGCGAGGGTGGCTCGAAGAGCGGCCGTCGTTCGCGGCCGTCGTTGCGCCGGCTCGAGGAGGAGGGGGAGGTCGCCGCGGATTACCTCGAGGAACTCCTGGACATCGTCGACCTCGATGGCGACATCGACATCGACGTCGAGAACGGACGCGCCTCGGTGGCCATCGTGGCCGAGGAGGGCTCCGAACGGGACCTGCGTCGACTGGTGGGTTCGCGGGGCGAGGTGCTCGAGGCGCTGCAGGAGTTGTCGCGCCTCGCCGTGCAGGCACGTACCGGTGAGCGCAGCCGATTGATGCTGGATGTCGCCGGCTTCCGGGCGGCTCGTCGTCGCAAGCTCGAGGACATCGCCGCTCGAGTGTGCGATGACGTGAAGAAGACCGGTGAGGCAGTACGCATGGAGCCGATGACGGCGTTCGAGCGGAAGGTCGTGCACGACGTCGTGGCCGATGCCGGACTGGTGAGTGAGTCAGAAGGCGAAGACCCCGGGCGCCGTGTGGTTGTGCACCCCGCGGGTGCCTGAGCAGCAGGTCCCTGCACAACCGAGCACGACGACGGACTCTGCTGTGGACGCCCACGGGGTCGACATTCCGGCCGAGCTCTCCGCGGCCGTGAGCACTCTCTTCGGTGACCGTTCCGCACTCGCGCAGCGGTTCGCCGAAGAGCTGGCGAGTTCAGCGGTCGAGCGCGGATTGATCGGTCCACGGGAAGTTCCTCGGCTGTGGGATCGCCACGTGCTGAACTGCGCCGCCATCGCCGAGATGGTGCCGATGGGGAGCTCCGTGGCTGACGTGGGTTCGGGTGCGGGTCTGCCCGGGCTCGTCCTTGCCATCGCTCGTCCCGACCTCCAGTTGACCCTGATCGAGCCATTGCAGCGTCGGGTGGCCTGGCTCGACGAAGTGGTTGACCGATTGGGCCTGCGGGATGCGGTAACGGTGGTGCGATCCCGCGCCGAGGAGTGCGTGCAGAGGGATTTCGACGTGGTGACAGCCCGCGCTGTCGCTTCACTCGAGGTGCTTGCAGGATGGTGTCTCCCACTGGTGGCCGATGGGGGTCTCATGATCGCCCTGAAGGGGCAGTCGGCGGGGGCTGAGTTGGAGTCGGCCACGCCGACACTCCGCAGGCTGAGCGCGCGCGAGTGGGCGGTAGGTCAGTGCGGCACAGGGGTTCTCCCCGTGCCGACGACCGTGGTCTGGGTTCGCGCCGGCAAGGCACCTGTGGTGCGACGCAGGCGTCGATGACAGTCTTCCATCTTGCCGACACGGCAGAGTGGGCGGCCGCTCGCGAGAGCGGGTTCTATGCGAGATCGACGCGAGGGCTGTCCTTGGCGGAGGTCGGCTTCATCCACCTCTCCACGGATGAGCAGTGGCCGCGGGTGCGTGTGGCCTTCTACGGGGACGTCGACGGAGAACTCGTCCTCCTCGAGATCGATGATGACCGACTGGCTGAGTCGCTGGTCTGGGAGGTGGGTGAGCCTGGTCAACAGGAGTTGTTCCCGCACCTCTACGGCGCACTTCCGATAGCGGCGGTGGTCTCGGTCACTCGCCTCGCTCCGCCGCACGGTTCCACGTGAAACACGGCAAGAATCGTCGAACCTCGCGGTAGGCAGCGGGCCCCGAGACAAGTTGGCCCTGACCACGGGACCGCATCGCCTCACCCTGCTTGCGCAGCCACAGACTGTGGGCGGGCAATTCCGGTAGAACGCCGGTCGGTGAAGCTTCTGACCACTGGGGAGCGCACCGCTCCCGCGTGGTTCGCCTGAGTGCCCGAGGGTCGATGTTGTGTGGGGATCGGTGGCCGGCCCACAAGAGGCGTGCCCCGGCCAGCTGCTTGGGCGCCTTCCAGACCTAAGGGTGGAGCAGTGCAGCCGTCCGATCATGGGAGTGACAGCCCAGCAGCCCGTGGTGCACGACCCTGAAGCTGTCGCCTGACCTGGCCCTGCCGCACGGCATCGGGCGCCCGACGAAGCACGGCCTCAGATCAACTTGGCGGTATCTCGCGGTATCTCGCGGCATCTCGAGGACGACGAGAGTACCCCTTCACGAAGATGCCAAGGGTAGGTCGCGGCAGCGCCGTCGCTTCCCGGAAGCTGTTGGCGGGCAAAGGAAGGGATCTGTTACCGCCTCTGCCTGCACCCCTGTCGCCATGGTCAGAGTCAGCCGTGGTGAACCACCCTCCCGTGTGTCCGTGCACCGGTGCGGAGTAGCCGGGTAGAGCGGAGTAGCCGGGGTGGATAGGAGGTCGCGAGTGTCAGCCCCGGCTGATGGGTCTGGTCTCAACCGTCGAGGACGCGTGCGACGCATATGCCGACTGTCTCATCGGGCAACTGTGAGACGCGCTTGGAGTCTCGGCGTCGGGGCCCCTCACCGGTGCGGTGAATGAAGGTGCTGCGCCCTACGCGAGCTCGGCGGTGCTGCTGGTGTGGTGCGCGAGACGGGTGAAGGTACACCCGAACAGGAAACGGGGATCGGGAGGCCGTGGCGACGGCTGACCCGTCTGATGCGTCGGGGTGTGGGCAGCGCGGGCACTCATTGGTGGGAGGCGTGGGGGAGACGTCGTGATGGCGGCGCGGGCGTCGCAGGTGTCCCGGAGGTGGGCTGTCCAGCCAGTCGGTGAGCTGACTGCACATCCCGCGCTGGACCAGGGCGGAGGAACTCGTACGAATTCGGATCGGCGATGGCCGGTGCTGGCGGACACTCGGAAAGGGTCGTCTGATGTGGCACCGCCTCCGCTTCCATGCCGTCGACCTCGGTCTCGGTGTGCTCTCTCGAGCGGCGCTGACCCATTGACGCTCAACGGGTTCGGTCAACGGGTTAGGTCAAACGACTCGATTGACGGTAACGATGGTGCAGACCATCCCCTGTGGCCCTTGGGGTCACGGACAACGTCCTCCGCGGCTGGGTGTGGCCGGGTGTCCGGGGAGCGGTGTTGTCTGACACGGGCATCCGGGGGATTCGCGGCGCCTGGACCGCCGTCCATGCGCGCCGGTCCAGGCGGTGCCGCCGGAGTAGACGATCCCGTGCCGCAGCAACACCGTCGACAGCCGGTGCCGGGCCCGCATCAGGTCCGCCCGGGCCGCCTCGCGGGCACGGACCAGGTCACGCGCGTCCTCCTCGATGATCGTCGGCTCCCTGATGCCGGTGACCTCACCGATGTGCAGCAGCCGAGTCAGCCGGCGTCATCCGATCGTGGAGGCCCTGCGCAGACGGTGGTCGAACGGACGACACCGACGAGACTCAGCCCAGGGCCGACACTCGATGTGGTCTAGGGGCCGCGGTCGGCGAGGCGATGTGCGAATGTCGGCTGAGCGGCCTGCCGCCTAGACGCGGTCGAAAGCCGACGAGGCTTGCCGGTCCCAGCCTTCCTGCACAGACGCGACAGCAGTGGCCGCGGACGCGCTGGCGAGGGAGTTCTCCACACCTCGTGCGAATCGAATGAGGCTCGGCACCTCAGGCGATCGCGCAGGTGTGGGGCTCGCAACGCCTCCCGCGTTCCGCCACCGGTTGGGACTTATGCACGACTTATCCACACGTTGTGGGTGAGTCGTCGTGTCGTTTCGGACGCCTCCAGTAGCGTCGAACGAGCAGCCTGAGGATCCGGCTGTATGCCATTGCGAACGAAGTGAAGTGGAGTAGAGGGATGCCTGAGTCATCTGAGGGGAAGGTGTCCGCGGGTCTGGGTGTTGCCAAGGCGATCTACCAGTCCCTGGTACACAGACGGCCAGACGATCCGAGGCTCCCGATGTTTCACGGGAAACATCGGGAGGGATGGAGTCATCAACCGTTCGGTCCACAGCCTCACCTCCGCATGGACAAATCCGAGACATCCACTGATCGTCGCGGCGCGCCCATCCAGCCGAGCGAAGAGGGCCTTGTCAGGATGGATGAGGAAGCGGGAAGTGGGAGCGGAGGAATGGTGAATGGCATCGGCTGGCCTTCGGACAACGCGCGCCCCGCGCGCGGTCTGGGCTGGCCAGGAGATGACCTTGCCGAAGCGTCCAGCTCTGCGAACACCGAAGCGCTCAGCTCCGCAGCGACCGGTGTCCTGAAGGCGACCTCCGACCCAAGTTCGTCGGACGCCGGTGGCTCCCCTCCCAATGATGATCTGGCTCTTGATTTGCTGGAGTGGGCCCCTTTCCAGGGCGCTGAGACACGGGGCATCAAGGAGCGGGGGCCGCAGTCCGTTGCCGTCGTGGTCGAGATCGAGCCGGAGTCCACGGTGGACCCGATCGAGCTGGTCGCGGCACCTCCCGCGCATGGGCCGCCGACGCAGACCCAGTTGGTGACTTCCGGCGAGTCGAGCGTGGCTCGGCGGACTAAGTCCGGGGCGGCTGATGTCGGCCAAGCGCCAGAGGAGTCACCGGCCATCGAGGCCCCGATCCTCACTGATGGCGATGTTTCCCGTGAAACAGCGCCTGTTCCGCAGCCGGCTCACGAGAGTGACGGCGGGGAGGAGCGCGTCGAAGGCGCGCCTCCGGGCACCAACGCTCGAGTTCACGAGTCCATCGTCGCCGCGGTATCGGCCGCTGGAGAACTCTTCTCGGTAGGCCCGAGGACGAGCGGCGCACCGACGCGATCCGCGGTCGTCAGGACCCACGCCACGCCACTGTCGGGTGCCGACGACGGTGCCGTCAGTGTCGGCGACGGCGACGGCGCAGGGGAGGGGACGTCGTCCGACGCAGGGAACTCGTCCGACGGTGGACCTGCTGCATGGCACTACGAACCTCATAGGACCTCGCCTGTCGAGCCCAGTGGCACAGCACCGAGCGGCGTGGACTCATCGACCCTGAGTTCAGGTGTGGCCACCGGTGCAGCGGTCACGTCGGCATCCACGAGCTCGGAGGTCGGGTTGCCGCCCCCCATTGTCCTGGATGCGAGGGGAGGCGTTCCAGCAGGGCCGACTGCCCACTCCGACCTGACGCGCGACCGCCTCACCGTCGACTCCGATTCCACTTTGCCGGGCGAGTTCGCAGGAGACGTCGTTGACGACGTTGCGTTCCTCCCGTCGGCCAGCAGTCCGCAGAGGCAGAGCCGGCCGGCAGGCGGGATCAGCAGTCTCGGCCCCGGTGCAGTGATCGAGGTCAAGGGCAGTGCGCTGAGCTCTGTGCAGGAGCCGGTCAGCACGGGATCTGATGCGGGCCGGAGTACACAGGAAGGGGTGGAGACCACCGAGTTGTCCGATCCGCCGGCTGAACCCCCACGAGAAGACCCGATGTCATCGACGTCGTCGCTACTGCGGAGGACGGTGCCCGAGTGGAGCAGTCAGGCACCTGAGGCATCGCTCGTCCAGCCGTGGGGTCAGACGATTCGCAGCCCTCGGGTGGGCGAGTGGTTCGCGGTCGCTCCGCGTCCCGTTTCCCGTGAAACAAGGCAGCGTCCCCCCGCGGTGCCCGAACTACCTGCGGCGTCGGATCGGCCAACGCTCATGACAGACACCGCCGCCGCGCCGATCGATAACGATCATGGGCGAACGAGAGATAGCCTCTCGACGGAGCCGGTGAGATCGCTCGTCGCACACGACGTGGTCGCTGACCCGGTCGAAGGGCCTACGGAAAGGCCACGCGCACCGGAGCCCATGTGGACCCGGACGTCCGACCACACCATGCCCACTGATTCAGAGCCCGGCGACGACGGACTCCGCCCGAACGGGAGTGCAGCAATGCAGCAGCAAGACAGCCCGGTGGACGCCTCGGCACCACCGCACGTCGCTGTCGCCGAGGAGGCCCTCGAAGTCACCGTCACCACGGCGTGGCAACCGCCCGGCGCCCCCTTGGCCCCACCGGTCCCTTTTGACGATTCAGATCGCGTGCAGCTTGTCGCCAGCCTGCCCAGCGTGGACGACTCGACCCCCTTGGCGGCTGAGGTGGCTGAGGACGCGCGCCGACGCATCTCGCTGACAGGTCGGCCGTTCCCACGCCCCCCGCACACCCGGATCATGACCGTCGCCAATCAGAAGGGCGGTGTCGGCAAGACCACGACGACGGTCAATGTCGCCGCTGCCTTGGCTCAGTCGGGGTTGTCGGTGCTGGTGCTCGACATCGACCCCCAGGGCAATGCGTCGACCGCCCTGGGCATCGACCACCACGCGGAGGTGCCGAGCCTCTACGACGTCGTGGTCGAGGACCGTCCACTTGTCGAGGTCGTTCAGCCGTGTCCAGATCTCCCCAACCTGTGGGTCGCACCGGCCACGATCGACCTGGCCGGCGCCGAGATCGAGTTGGTGTCATTTGTCGCTCGTGAGGTCCGGCTGAAGAAGGCCCTGGAGACCTACCTGGATCTGCGACTCAGCCAGGGGTTGGACCAGATCGACTATGTGTTGATCGACTGCCCGCCGAGTCTGAGCCTGCTCACCGTCAACGCCTTCGTCGCTGCGCGCGAGGTGCTCATCCCGATCCAGTGCGAGTACTACGCGCTGGAGGGCTTGTCGCAGCTGTTGAAGCACATCGAGTTGATCCGTAGACAGCTGAACCCGAACCTGCATGTCTCCACCATCATGCTCACCATGTACGACGGCCGGACCCGCCTGTCCGCCCAGGTGGCCGATGAGGTGCGCAGTCACTTCCCGGAGCAGGTGGTGAAGACCAGCGTCCCGCGCTCGGTCCGCATCTCCGAAGCACCCAGTCACGGACAGACCGTGATGACCTACGATCCCGCGTCCAGCGGTGCGCTCTCGTATCTTGAGGCGGCCCGCGAACTTGCCGAACAGGTACTGACGTGGAAACCGACGACGCGCGAGGAGCAATCGTGAGCGAGAAGCGACGGGGTCTGGGCCGTGGCCTGGGGGCCTTGATTCCGAGTGCCCCAGTCAAGGCCGGAGGCGGAGACCGTCCGGTGGACGACGTGTTCTTCCGGGACAACAGTGACGGGGCGAAGTCGTCGGCGGAGTCAGTAGCCGCCACGGCGACCGCCACGATGGAGCGCCCTCACGAGCCGGTGTTGTCTGACCAGGGGACTCAGCTCGAGCCGGTGGATCTGACGGCGGAGCAGGATCTGGTCCCCGTCCCCGGTGCCAGGTTCGCTGAGGTACCGGTCGGAGCCATCCGGCCGAACCCGCGCCAGCCGCGCACCGTGTTCCACGAGGAAGAGCTCTCCGAGCTCGTGTACTCGATCCGCGAGATCGGCGTTCTGCAGCCGATCGTCGTCCGCCAGATCGCGGACCGTGCGGAGGATGGCGGCGTCCAGTACGAGCTGGTCATGGGGGAGCGCCGCTGGCGGGCCACCCAGCAGGCTGGTCTAGCGACGGTTCCGGCGATCGTACGCGACACCGCGGACGACGCGCTGCTGCGTGATGCTCTGCTGGAGAACCTGCACCGCAGCCAGCTGAACCCGCTGGAAGAGGCTGCCGCTTACCAGCAGTTGCTGGATGACTTCGGTTGTACCCACGAGGAACTCGCCACCCGGATCGGCCGTTCCCGGCCGCAGATCAGCAACACCATCCGACTGCTCCGACTGCCCCCAGCCGTCCAACGTCGCGTTGCGGCCGGCGTCCTCTCCGCCGGGCATGCCCGCGCCCTGCTCGGTCTGGACGACAGTGCGAGCATGGAGGCGCTCGCTCAGCGCATCGTCTCCGAAGGGCTCTCAGTCCGGGCGGTCGAAGAGGTCGTCGCTCTGGGCGACACGAGCTCACCCGCGGCGGCGCCCAAGAAGCGGCCCCGCGCCGGTGGGCATCACTCCGAGCTCGACGACCTGGCCTCCCGGCTGGGTGACAAGCTGGACACCCGCGTGGCCATCGCCCTGGGGCAGCGCAAGGGGCGACTCAGCATTGACTTCGCCAGCGTCGAGGACCTCAATCGAATTCTCGGCCTGCTCAGCCCCGACATCCGCGGCATGTTCAGCGACTCGCAGTAGCGCGACAGACGGCGCTGCTCGGCGCGTTCCGACGTGCTCAGTCAGACCGATGGCCGGCCCTCGTCACGAGGGACCGGCCATCGCTGCTTGTATCAATGAGACGGGACTAGCTCGCAGGGGGAGACCCACCCCCGACGGCCATTCCCTGAGCGTTGGTGGCGGCCGCTTCCACCAGCCGCCGGTACAGGTCGCCGTGATCCTCACCGGCCGCCTCCGCCGCCTGGGGCAGCAGGGAGGTCTCAGTCATTCCCGGGGCGACGTTCACTTCGAGGAACCACGGCAGACCCTGACGGTCGACGATCAGATCCGTCCGGGAGAGGTGCCGCAGCCCGAAGGCGCGGTGAGCGGTGAGGGCCATCTCGGCAGCTGCGGTGGCGGCATCGGGGGTCAGCCGAGCCGGGGCGAAGAACTCGGTCGCTCCCGCCGTGTAGCGAGCGTTGTAGTCGTAGACCCCGCCGTCCGCCACGATCTCCACCGCCGGCAGGACGACCGGGCCCGATCCGGTGTCCACCACGCTCACGGCCACCTCGACTCCGTCGATGTATCGCTCGACCAGGGCGACGTCGCCGTAGGCGAAGCAGTCCACCATGGCCCGAGGGAGGTGGGCGGCCTCGCGCACCACGTTCACCCCCAATGCCGAACCGCCCCGGGCCGGCTTGACCACCAAGGGCAGACACAGTCGCTGGATGATCGCGGCCAACACGGCCTGGGCGCCCAGCTCACGGAAGGTGCCGTGGGGCAGCGCCACGGACTCCGGTGTGCGCAGGCCCGCGGCCCGGGCGACGGCCTTGGCCACGGGTTTGTCCCAGGCCGAGCGACAGGCCTCCGGGGTCGAGCCCACATAGGGAACGCCGACCAGATCGAGCACGTCGCGGATGGCTCCGTCCTCCCCGGTCACCCCGTGCAGGAGCGGCCAGACCACATCGACCTGCGAGGCCTGGACGGCGGCCAGCAGGCCCGCGTCGACGTCACGTTCGACCACCTCGCAGCCGGCGTCACGCAGCGCCTCAGACACCCGGCGTCCGGAACGCAGCGAGACGTCGCGCTCGTGGGAAAGCCCACCGGCCAGGACCAGCACACGCAAGGAGAGGGTCACAGCAGACTCCAGTGAAAGGAAGGCGGATCAGGTGAGATCGGGGCCGGGAGCGGACAGGCCGGGCGGGTCGGCACCGGGATCGCCGGAGCCGGGCCCGAAGGTGTTCAGCACCTCGAGCTCAGCCTCGACCACGCCGGCCAGGCGTCGTACACCCTCCCGGATCCGCTCGGAGGTCGGGTAGCAGTACGACAGTCGTAGATTCCGTCGCCCCTGGCCGTCGGCGTAGAAGGCCGTGCCCGGCACGTAGGCGACCCGCTCCGTGACCGCCCGGGGCAGCATGGCCGTCGCGTCCAGCCCTTCGGGCAGGGTCATCCAGACGTAGAAACCGCCCTTCGGCGTCGTCCATCGGGCCTGCGGGATCAGGTCGGCCAGCGCGTTCAGCGTGGCCTCGCTGCGTTCCCGGTACAGATCGCGGAACACCCCGACCTGGTGCTTCCAGTCGTGCTGGTCCAGGTAGGTGGCCACCGCCATCTGGCTGAACGAGCTCGGGCACAGGATCGCGGCCTCACTGGCCAGGACGAGCTTCTCCCTCACGGCGTGCGGAGCCACTGCCCAGCCGACCCGGAACCCGGGGGCGAAGGTCTTGGAGAACGACCCGAGGTAGATCACGCCCTCGGGATTGTGGGAGTGAAGTGAGGGCAGTGGATCGCCGTCGAACCCGAGCAGACCGTAGGGGTCGTCCTCGAGGATCAGCACCCCATGCCGCCGGGCGATCTCGACGATCCGGGACCGCCGCGACTGGGCCAGGGTGACCCCGGCAGGGTTGTGGTGGTTGGGCACCGTGTAGAGCAGCTTGACCCGGCGGCCGTCGCGCGCCAACCGGTCCAGGGTGTCTTCGAGTGCCTCCGGGATCAGCCCGTCGTCGTCCAGCGGTACGTGGACGACGTCCGCCTGGTAGGCGCGGAACACTCCCAGGGCGCCGACATAGCTGGGCGCCTCGGCCACCACGACATCGCCGGGGTCGACGAAGATCCTGGTCACCAGGTCGAGGGCCTGTTGCGACCCGGTGGTGACCACGACGTCGTCCGCATGGGCGTTAACCTGCTGCGGCGCCATCACATCGATGATCTGCTCGCGCAGGCCCGGGTCACCCTGGCCGGAGCCGTACTGCATGGCTACCGTGCCGTGTTCGGCGACGAGTTTGGCGAGGGTGGTTCCCACCACGTCCAGGGGGAGCGCGCTGAGGAAGGGCATGCCGCCGGCGAGGGAGACCACCTCGGGGCGGCTGGCCACGGCGAAGAGGGCGCGGATCTCCGAGGCGGTCATGCCCCGGGTCCGGGCCGCGTAGGCGTCCACCCAACGGTCGAGTCGCGATCCGTGCGGGGCGACGCTACTGGGCGTGCCCACTCCTACGGCTGCCGTCGTCTCTGGCACGGCTGCCCTCCTCCGGCGCCGGCGTGGTGACCTGGCGCGATAGCTATAAGTAGTTGAACAGTCGCAATACGTATACGATGCCCGGCATCCGTAGTCCCATGGTCCTCTTGCGTGCAGCGCCTTCTCTCAGGAACGGCGACTGCGTACCATTGCGCCCGGGGGACTCTCTCGATCCGCACGTCCACTGCTATTGGGAGTGTCGCATGCGACTGACCCGACTGGTGGTCGCGGGCCTGCTGTTCGGCGCGGCGGCTGCCTTCGTCGCCGCCTTCCTGCGCCCGCGTTCGCCAGACCGCGTGGGCAATCCCCTTCCGATTCAGTCGCTGTCATGGTGAGGACCGCCTGATGGGACGTCGCGTTGCTGCCCTGACCCTGGACACTCTGGGCGACCTGCCCGACCCGTGCCGCAGGTGCGTGGTCTGGGAACTCGATCCGGTCGCCGGACGGCGAGCCAACGAGGCCGGGGACACAGCCTTCGAGAAGGAGGTCTGGGTCTCCTCCACCCTGCTCGAGTGGGGATCCTGCGGCCGGATCGCCTACGTCGACGATGTGCCGGCTGGGTTCGTCATCTACGCCCCACCGTCATTGGTGCCTCGAGCCATGTCGTTCCCCACCTCACCGGTGAGCGCGGACGCCGTCCTGCTCACCACCGCCCGGGTGCTACCGGAGTTCACCGGCGGAGGAATGGCCCGACTGCTGATCCAGGCGGCGGCGAAGGACCTCACCCGCCGGGGTGTGCGCGCGATCGAGGCGTTCGGGCTCGCGGCCAACGCCGGAGTGGTCGTGCCTGGACAACCCGGGCACGGCTGCCTGGTGCCGGCCGACCTGCTGCTGGCGGTCGGCTTCAAGACGGTGCGCCCGCATCACCGCTACCCGCGGCTCCGACTCGAGCTCAAGACGGCGCTGTCGTGGCGTGAGGACGTCGAGCAGGCGCTGGAGCGGATCCTGGGCAGCGTGCGCCAGCCGGCACTCACCTCGCAGGCTGCCGACTGACCAGAGGGAAGCGCTGGGTCAGTCGGTCAGGAGATCCACTCCGCGAGCTCACGCAGGATCATCGGCTTCGGCTTGGCGCCGATGATGGTCTTGACCATCTCGCCACCGGAGAAGACCGCGATCGTGGGCAGTGAGGACACCCCATAGGTGGCTGACACCTTCGGGTTCTCGTCAGTGTTCATCGTGACGATGGTGATCTTGTCGCCGTGAGAGGCGGCTATCTCGTCCAGGATCGGGGCGATCTGGCGGCACGGGGCACACCACGGGGCCCAGAAATCGACGACGACGGGCTTGCTGCTCTTAAGCACGTCGCTGTCGAAACTGGCGTCGGTGACGGTCGGGCTGGTCGACATGGCGACTCCTCAGGGGTATCCGGGTGGGCGGGTAGTGGGTGGGGAGTGGGCGGTCAGCCGGCGACCGAGGCCGAGGCGGCCAGGGGTGCGGCCGGTGCGTCGGTCCGGGCGGCCAGGAAGCGCTCGGCGTCCAGAGCAGCGGCACAGCCGGAGCCGGCCGCGGTGATCGCCTGCCGGTAGGTGTGGTCGACCACGTCGCCGCAGGCGAACACGCCCTCGGTGCTGGTCCTGCTGCTGCGGCCCTCTACCGCGATGTAGCCGGCGTCGTCCAGGTCGAGCTGGCCGCGCAACAGCTCTACCCGCGGGTCGTGGCCGATCGCTACGAACAGGCCGGTCACCTCCAGGTCCTGTTCGGCCCCGGTCATGACGTCACGCACCCGCAGACCGCTCAGCTTCTCCGCGCCGAGCACGTCGACGACCTCGCTGTTCCACATGAAACGAACCTTGGGGTCGGCGAACGCCCGAGCCTGCATGATCTTCGAGGCTCGCAGCTGGTCACGCCGATGGATCAGTGTCACCGACGCCGCGAACCGGCTCAGGAAGGTGGCCTCCTCAACGGCGGAGTCGCCACCACCGACGACGGCGATGTGCTGGTCGCGGAAGAAGAACCCGTCGCAGGTGGCGCACCAACTCACACCGCGTCCGGAGAGCCGCTTCTCGTTGTCCAGCCCGATCTCCCGGTAGGCAGACCCGGTGGCCAGGATCACCGCGTACGCGCGGTGGGTGACGACGCCGACGCCAGAGTCCGCAGGGACGTCGACCTCCTTGACCGCTCCGGAGAGCCGGAGGGCGACCACGTCGTTGGCCACGAGTTCTGCGCCGAACCGCTCGGCCTGCTGACGCAGACCGTCCATCAGCTCCGGGCCCTGGATGCCGGCCGGGAAACCGGGAAAGTTCTCAACCTCGGTGGTGTTCATCAGGGCACCGCCGGCGGTGACCGAGCCCTCGAACACCAGCGGGTGCAGATCGGCGCGTGCGGCGTAGATCGCTGCGGTGTACCCCGCCGGCCCGGATCCAACGATGATCACGTCACGGACGTCGCTCACTGCTCTCCCTCGTCGACCTGCCTCACCGCACCACGTGGCGCGATGCCTGGATGCGCCGCGATCGGCAGGCACCTAGCTGCAGTAACCAGATCGTAGGGGCAGCGTGTTCCCGCGACCGGCAACCCGGGCCGGTCAGGGCGGCGGAACGGGGGTGTAACCGAGCATCCCGGCGTCGCCTGCATGGCAGGTGCGCGAGACGGCCCACACCTCGTACCCGCCGTCACGCCCGGCCAGCACGATGATGGCCGCCTCGTTGCCCTCGAAGCGGGCCAGGTCGACGGCGATCGGATTCTGCCCCGGCGCCTTCAACTCGGCGAGGCATTCTGCGAGCCGCTTCGGATCGGTCAACGGGGAGTCACTGGGGACGGTCTGCGGCCGAGCCAGGCCGGTGGTCATCGGCGTCTTGGTCGAATCCCCGGCCCCTGTCTCGACCTCCGAGGCAGCACGACGGGCGCCCGCGGACGCAGCGGGGGAGGCGGAAGCACCACCGCCCGGCGCCGCGGCTGCCCGGGGGGCGGAGGTCTGGGTCAGGCGGAGGGCCTGCTGAGCGATGTCTGCCTTGGTGTAGTCGGTACCTGTGGCCTGGAAGACCTCGGCGAAGGCGCCCTCGGCGTCGCTCCGGTCGGCCGCGGCGGCGGCGGCGGAACCGGCGGCCGTGGAGGACGACGTCTCCCCGCCCAGCGGAAGCTTCACCACGGCCACACCAGCGAGGCCGGCGACGGCGATGATCCCGGCGGCGATGCCCAGGGGTTTGACGTAGCGCACCAGGGCGTGGCTGCGGCTCTCGGTGCGGACGTCGCGGCGCGAACGCAGGGAGGACGACCGGCGCAGGGGACGCTCGGAGCCCCGCCCAAAGGTATGCCCACCTGCCCGGCCGGCGGGCCCGTCGACCCGCACCGGCGCGGCGATCAGCCGGTCGGCGTCCGCCGGACGATCCTCGACCACGGCGTCGAAGGAGTTGTCCATGAACCGTTCCCACTGACCGGTCGGCGCGTCCACGACCTGCTCGGGCTCGGGCCCGGGCACCCAGCCGGCATCGACCGGCCACTCCTGGGTGATCCAGTTCTGCGTGGGCGGAGTTGCGGCAGGAGGTCCGGCGGCAGCCGCCGGCGCTGCCTCGGCGGCGAGGGCTCCGGCGATGCGGTCCCAGACATGGGCGGGCATGGGCCCGGGGTCCGTGGTCAGCAGCAGTTGGCGCACCCGCTCGGCGTCGGCCAGCAGGTCGGCGCACCGGGCGCACCCGATGACATGTGCCTCGACCACCCGGGCCTCGTGCTCGTCGAGCACTTCGGCAGCAAGATCGGCGAGCACATCCTGCGCCGGATGACGTCCGGCCATGTCGCTCACCACCCCTTCCTGCTCGTGCTGTCGTCCGCCGATGCGACGCGCGGGGAGCCCCGGCGGTTCCCCGGGGGTTCGTTCTCGTCGCCCGATCCAGCGGACGGGGGTGCGTCCGGCTCCCGCAGGAGCGCGGCCAGCGCCGTCCGCCCCCGGGAACAGCGTGACTTGATGGTGCCCTCGGGGATACCGAGCAGCCGGGCAGCCTCGAGCACCGGCAGGTCCTCCATGTCGACCAGCACCAGAGCCTCCCGCTGCTCCAGCGGCAGGGTGGCCAGGGCTGCCCGGACGGCGAGGCGGGTGTCGACCTGTGCGTGCTCGTCCCGGCGGGTGGGTGGGTCATGTTCGCCGAGCGGCACCGTGGGCCGGACGGCCCGGCGGCGCACCCGGTCCAGGCAGGCGTTGACCACGATCCGATGCAGCCAAGTGGTCACCGCCGCGTCACCGCGGAAGGAGCCGGCGTTGCGGAAGGCGGAGATCAGCGCCTCCTGCAGCGCATCGGCGGCCTCCTCGCGGTCTCCCAAGGTGCGCAGGGCAACAGCCCAGAGCCGGTCGCGGTGCCGCTGCACGAGGAGGGTGAAGGCCTCGGGGTCCCCGCGGGTGTGGGCAGCCAGCAGCGATCGGTCATCAGGTCCGGCCGGCGCGGGGAGTGCGTGGCTGCCGCTCACGGACGGAACCTACCGGACTGACACCTCGAAGACACGCAGCCGGTTCTCCCCGGAGGACTGGCGGGTCACCTTCGTGAACCACAGCACCAGGTAGCGCGTGTCCACGGGCTGACTCAGGGTGATCACCAGTCGATTCCCCTCCATCGGAACGCTGCTGAGCAACGTCGAGCCGTCGAAAGTGGCCTCGGCCGCCGTCCGCAGTTCGAGCGTGCCCCCGGTGCCCCGGTGCTCCACGACCACCTGAGTCACGGTCGAGACCTGACCGAGATCGATCACCAGACCGAGGCCCGTCTTGCCCAGGCCGCCGAAGTTCGGGGTGTCGTAGCGCTCGGACCGCCACTCGGTCGCGCTGTCCCCGTCGATCACGCGCGGAGCGGAGGCGCCGTTCTCGGTCTGGTCGCCCATCGGATCGATGGCCTTGACCCCGGCGATCTCCACGTCGCCGGCGGAGACCCCCGGTATTGGTGCATTCGCCGTCACGGAGGGCACCGCGGCGCCTCTGCCGGTGACGATGCTGGGCACAGCCCTCGGGGTGAGCGGATTGGCGGTGAACACCCCGCGGAGCGCGAACAGGGAGAGCAGGAGGCCGAGCACGACAAGCCCGCCGATGATGCTCAGGACGAGCCGGGCCTGGCTCTCCGGGGGCCGGGCGACCGGCACCGGGGGCATGAACGGCCCCAGCCGGTCGTCGCCGTGTCCGCCGCCCCAGCCACCGAACCCGGAATCGTGCGGCGCGGGACCGTTGAGCGGCGGCGGCGGCGCAGGGTCGAGCCGACGGACGCCACGCGCGGACGGGTCGCCGAGGATCTCACTTGCCAGGTCGCTGGTCCCGGCGGACAGGGGCGTGCCGGGCGGGGTGACCACAGTGGTGCGCATCGCCGGAGCGGGCGTGGGCCAGGCCTGCTGACCACGCTCCAGGTCGGAGACCCGGGAGCGACCGGCACTGCGTTCGCCGGGAACCGGGAAGGCAGGCGCGTGCACCAGCGGCGGTTGGGCGGCAGCACTGCGCACCGGGAACGGCTCGGAATCGGCCATCGAACGCACCTCGACCGGGGCGCGCACCTGCTGGTCGGCCGCCTCCGCCTCCCTCGTGAAGGCCGCAGCCGGCAGGCCGAACGGCTGGGTCTGCGGGTCCTCCGTCGCCCGGCCTGCGGTCGCCCGGTCCTCGGTCGCCTGATCGTCGGTCTCCGGCACCGGGACGCCGTCAGGGGGAGTGGGTGTCGACCCGGTGGTCGAGGCAGGCACGGCCGGCTGCGGGCGTTCGTCGTCCGCGAGATCGGCCCGGTCCAGATCGAGGACGACGGGGCGTTCGGGGGAGGAGACCTCCAGACCCCGCGGGTCGGTCAGCGGGGCCGGCTGGGCCCACGGCGACAGTTGCTCCGCCAGCTCGCCCGGGGTCCGCGGTCCGTCGTCGTCCTTGGGGCTGAGGGTGACCGTGCACAGTGTGTCCAGGTCGCCCGGGACCGCCGCGACCAGCTCGGACGGCGGAACCGCCCTACCGGTCACCCGTGGCGCCGGGCCGAGGGGACCGTCGACGACTCCGGGCCAGCGCCCGGTCAGACCCGCGTAGACCAGGCTGACCAGGCCGACCGCGTCCGATCGGCTCGCAGCCTCGGCGTTGTCCTGCTCGACGCCGCCGGCGGCGGCCTCGATGGCCGTGCCGAGCAGCTTGATCGACCCGTCCGGGATGATGCAGACGCTGGCCGGTGACAGCCGGAGATGGTGCAGGCCCCGGGCGCCGGCGCGATCGAGGGCCTGGGCCGCCTCGCCCACGATCCGGCGGACCGTCTCCGCGGGCAGCGGTCCGTGGCGCAGGAAGTCCTCCAGCAGCCGGCCCTGCACGTACTCGGTGACGATGTAGGTGGTGCCCTTGGTCTCGCCGACGTCCAGCACGCGGGCCAGCCGTGGATCGTCGACCAGGGCGGCACGGCGGGCGGCGTCGACCACGTCGGCGGCGAAGGGGTGACCGCCGCGAACGACGCGGACGCTCACCTGGCGCTCCAGCGTCTCGTCGACGGCACGCCAGACCGACCCGTCAGGGCTGGCCTGGAGCCGGTCCTCCAGCCGGTATCGCCCAGCGAGGACGCTGCCGTGACCTACCGCGTCCAGCGTGTACCCCTCCTCCGGCCGATCATTCGCACCTTGTTCCCGCGTACCCAGAAGCCCCCGCGCGGCCTCGCCGTCCATGGTATGCACCTCCAGGGCCGAACGGGCGACAGCAGAGCCGTCAGATCGCAGGAACCCTGTGCAGTTGTCGCCATGATCACATCGCCGCCACGGCCGGTCTCGTTACCTGCGGTCACCGTCGGGCGAGTCTGGACAGCAGCGGGTCGATCAGGGTGTCGAGTTCGCGCACCCTCAGGGCGCGCAGCGCCAGCAGGTAGGTCAGCAGCATCACCCCGCCGGCGGTGCCGAGGACGACGAAGGCCGCAGCGCGTCCGTCGCCGACCACGACGAGCGTCCCCTCCCGCACGAGAACGCCGATCGCGGCGGCGATCCCGGCCCCGACGACGAGCCGCAGATGGGTGCTCAGGATGCGGGCGCCGTCCATCGACCCGAGCCGGCGCCGGATCAGGGGAACCCAGAGCAGCACGGTGAGCAGGTTCGACACGGTCAGGGCGAGCCCGACCCCGGCGGCGATGTGCCGGTCCTCGAGTACCGACGACGCGACCAGTGCCCCTGCGGTCCACAGGCCCGTGCCGACCGCCCCGACCAGGAACGGGGTGCGGGCGTCCTCGTAGGCGTAGAACACGCGCTGGAACACGTACTGCGCGCTGTAGGGCACCACGCCGACCAGCATCGCCATGGCGACCAGCGCGTACTGGTCCGTGCTGGGCCGCGGCGTTCCGACGAACATGGCATACGTCAACTGCGGCCCGAGGACGGCGAAGGCCGCGGTGGCGAACACGGTGGCCACGGCGAGAGCTCGGGTGGCCAGGGAGAGATCGGCACGGACGGCGTCCGCACGGCTCTCTGCGGCCTGTCGGGACATTCGCGTGAACATCGCGGTGACCACCGAGACCGCGATCAGGGAGTGCGGCAGCATGAAGATCAGGAAGGCGTTGTCGAAGACCATCCGGCCGCCCGTGTGCCCGCCGCGATCGGCGGCGATGCCCGCGGCGTTGACCACCCGGGAGACCACCACGAAGCCGACCTGGGACAGAGCCACTCCGGCGAAGGTCCAGGCGGCCACCGATCCGGCCCGGCCCAGGCCGATCCCACGCCAGCCCCAGCGCGGGCGCCAGCTGTAGCCGGAGCGGCGCAGCACCGGGATCAGCACCAGCGCCTGCGCGACCACGCCGAGGGTCGCGGTGCCCGCCAGCAGGGCGATGTCACTCGCCGACCAGGCCTCGACCGGGCGGACGCCGCCGCCCGCCATGGCGATGAACAGGCCCATGCCGGCGATGGCGACCACGTTGTTCACCACCGGGGCCCACATGTAGGGGCCGAAACTGCCCCGGGCGTTCAGCACCTGGCCGTAGAGCGTGTAGAGGCCGTAGAAGAACATCTGCGGCAGGCACCACAGGGCGAAGGCGGTGCCGAGCTCGAGAGCGGGTGCCGTCCAGCTACGGGTGTAGAGCCGGATCAACAGCGGGGCTGCCGCGGTGAGCAGCACGGTCGCCCCGCCCAGCACCAGGATGGCCAGGGTGAGCAGGCGGTCGACGTACTCCTTGCCGCCGTCTGCCCGGGTGGCCGCGCGCACGATCTGCGGCACCAGCACGGCGTTGAGGACGCCTCCCCCGATCAGGATGAACATGCTGTTCGGCAGCGTGTTGGCGGTGTTGAAGGCGTCGCCGGACACTGCCGCACCGATCGCCGCCGAGAGGACGATCGCCCGCACCATGCCCAGGATTCGCGACACGAAGGTGCCGGCGGTCATCAGCGCACTGCTGCGCATCAGCGACCGGGTCTCGGCGCTGTCGGCGTTCGCGTCGCCCGCCCCCGTGTCGCCCCCCACGTGGGCACGGCGTGACGTTGTGCCCGTCGGGTGGGCACGGCGTGACGTTGTGCCCAGGGCCGGAGTGGTGACCTCGCCGCCGCCGTAGGTCGGGACCGGGGTGGGCAGACCCACGTCGTCGGGGTCGGGCACGTTCTCCAGCGGTACCCGGGCCCGGCGTCCACGGCGCAGGCTTCGGATCAGGCCGACCACCAGCAGGGTGACGAGCAGCCCACCGGCGAACCGCAGGCCCCGGTCCTCCCAGTCGTGCTTGATCCGCACCCGGATGGGCTCGGATGAGGTGAACAGCGGCTCGGCTGCGCCCGGTGCCGAGAGGGTGACGATGACGTCGACGGTGCCACTCGCCACAGCGGTCACCGGTACCAGCACCTTGGTACCGGCGATGCCGTTGGTGGCTGCACTGATGGTGACCAGTTGCGGCTTGTCGATCACCAACTGACCGGAACGGGGACGCAGGGTCAGGACCAGTTGAAGGGGTTGCGGCACGGTGCTGTTCACGGTGATGGGCAGCTGTGAGCTTCGAGCGATCAGGCGCAGTTCGCTGCCACTGGCCACCGAGATGCCCGAGCGCAGTGCCTCCACCTGGGCGACCAACGGTCCGCGGGCCTTGGCCAGCACGGTGTCCCGGTCACCAGCGGTCAGGCCGGGGCTGCGCCAACCTTGCCCCACCAGGGACAGCGCAGCGCGCCGTGCCGGCAAGTAGTGGTCCTCGGGACGCACGAAGGCGGCCCTGAACGCCACGAGCCCCTCGAACGCGGTCAGCACGCTGCGCACGTGGTCCGGGGGCAACGCGCCGCCCCCGGCGTTGTCAAGGTCCACCAGACGGGCAGGGGCAGGGCCAGGCACCCGCTCACGAGCCACACTGAGACGTTCCACGTGAATCCAGGGCACCGAGCGGAGCATGGCCAGCCCGGAGGCCATCGCGACGGGCTGCACCGGATCCCAGTCCCGGGGGAGCGCGGCCAGCACTCCGGGTGGATTGCCCGCATCGGCGCCGACACTGCGAGCGGCCAGCTCGGCGAGCACGCGTTGGGTCCCCAGGAACGGCTGGGCGCTGCCCATCGCCGCCACAGCGGCGCCGAGCGCGTCGTCCGCCACCAGCCCGGTCACGTCCTTGCGCACCCCGGGCAACCAGATGCGTCCGGTGGTGACCTCCTCCTCGGAGGTGCCCTTGGGCAGCAGGGCGGATGACATCACGATGGTGCGCTCTTTGGTGCGGCCGAGCATCGCGATCGTGGCGGCGTCCACCTGACCACCGAGCGGCAGCGCCAAGGTGTGGTCGAGGTCGCGGCCGAACACCGCCCGGCCGGCCAGGACGGCGTCGTCCTGCGCGGCCGAGAGCAGCGGGACGGCCTTGGCCTGAGCCAGTCCGGCCAGATCGGGGTCACCCCAGGGCAACGCGTACACGTCGCGGTCGCGCCCGGCCGCGCCGAGCATGGTGAGCCACCGCTGAGCCGTGGCCGCCGTCACAGGATCGACCGCGGGAGATGCAGGACTGCCGGGGTCGTTGCTCGCCGAGGCGCTCGGCGAGACGGGGGTCGAGGCAGTCCCCGCAGCGCTCGCACCAGAGGGCTGCCCCTCGCTCGACAGCCCCTGCGCGAGCGCGGCCGCGGTGAGCAACGAGGGATCGATCGCCCAGCCGACAGCCGTGTCGGTGGTGGCCCTGACGATCCGGGAGAGTCGTCCGTCCGAGCCCCACTCATCGATCACGTCGGCGCCGGCCACCCCAGCGTCACTGCTGGCCGAGGTCGTCGCCGGGGTGATCGGAACCAGCAGCGTCAACTGGGTCTTGACCGTGTCACCGCCCGGATCCCAGACGACGACCGTGCGCACCAGGGCGAGACGCCGCACACCGTTGCCGGTGTCGCCGAGCACCTCGATCGCCAGACCGCGCGGGCCGAACCCGTCGAGGACGGGCAGCCCGAGGGCATCGACGGGACCGGACACCGAGAAGGCAACTGCACCACCCGGCGCCAAAGGGGCGATGATCTGGGTGTCGGCCCAGGACACCCCGGCGGGGTCAGTCGTGGACCTCCCGACCCAGTCCGCGATCGCGGCGTTGTCCAGCCGTTCCCAGGCCAGGCGCATCCGCACCGTGAGCGAGCGCACCGGTCCGCCCGAGCCGTTGCGCACGGTGCCGGTGATCGCGTAAGCCGCCCCGGGGCGCAGCGAGGGCGCGCTGGCCGCCGACAGGGCCACCGAGACCGGCGCGGCGCTCGCGGCGCTCGCGGCGCGCGCCGGAGCCGGCAGCCCGAGCAGCGCAGCCGCAGCGATCGCCCCGACCTGCATGACCAGCGCGAGTGACCTGAGGGCGGCCGTCACACGGCGGCGCCCTCGGGCTGCCCGGCCGCCGTCGGTCATGCGCTGTCCGCGAGGTAGGCAGTGGCCTCCTGCGCGATCCTCCGCTCGTTGGGGAAGGCCAGGCGTGTGCTCAGTTCTTCCAGCGGTACCCAGGCCGCCTCGATCGCCTCGTGGTCGGGGTCACCCTCGATGCTGAGTAACCCGCCGGTGGCCTCGAGCAGGTAGTGGTGCACCAGCTTGTGCACCCGGCGCCCCTCCGCGGCGAACCAGAAGTCGATCGTGCCCAACGTCGTCAGGACCCTGCCCTCGATGCCGGTCTCCTCGGCGATCTCGCGGACGGCGGCCTGCTCCGGAGTCTCGCCGGACTCCAGGTGCCCCTTGGGCAGGCACCACTCGACCCGGCCCGCGCGGTTCACCCGGGCGATCACCGCAGCCCGCATCGGTGCCCCGACCATGTCGACCACGAGACCACCGGCCGACGTCTCCTGCACCGTGGGGAGTGGCCTTCGCGTCGGCCGCGGGGTGTGCGACGAACGCGACGGACGGGCCATGCCGCTCACTGTAACCAGTGCAGCCCAGCCGGTAGCGGAGCCGAGCGGCCGCCGCCGGGGTTCTCGGTGGCTCGCCCGGGTCACCCTCTGGCAGGCTTGCCTGTCGTGCCAGACACCCCTGCCGTTGCCGATGTGCGCCGTCGCCTGGCTGCCGGACTGCTCGCGCTTCCCCCGGCGGTCGCCGAGCTCGGCGCCGCCTTCTCCGCGGCCGGCCACCGGCTCGCCCTGGTCGGCGGCCCGGTGCGCGACGCCGCGCTGGGTCGGGTCTCGCCTGACCTGGACTTCGCCACCGATGCCCGACCGGAGGAGACCGAGCGCCTGCTCTCGGCCTGGGGTGACGCCTGCTGGGACATCGGCAAGGCGTTCGGCACCATCGGCGCCCGCCGGGGCGACGTGATCGCCGAGGTCACCACCTATCGCACCGAGCAGTACGACCCCACCAGCCGCAAGCCGGACGTCATCTACGGCGACACGCTCGAGGGTGACCTGACCCGCCGCGACTTCACCGTCAACGCGATGGCGGTCGAGCTGCCCGAGCTCACCTTCGTCGACCCGCACCACGGCCTGGAGGACCTGGCCGCGGGGTGGCTGCGCACCCCCGGGACCCCGGAGCAGTCCTTCGGCGACGACCCGCTGCGAATGATGCGGGCGGCCCGGTTCAGCGCCCAGCTCGGGCTGGACGTCGACGCCCCGGTACAGGCGGCGATGACCGCGATGGCGGAGCGGATCACCATCGTGGCGGCCGAACGCAGCCGGACCGAGCTCGAGAAGCTGCTCGCTGCCCGTTACCCGCGCCGCGGGCTGGAGCTGCTGATCGAGACCGGCGTGATGGACCACGTGCTTCCCGAGCTGCCCGCCCTGAAACTCGAGATCGACGAGCACCACCGACACAAGGACGTCTACGAGCACAGCCTGACTGTGCTCGACCAAGCCATCGCACTGGAGGAGAACGGCCCCGACCTGGTGCTGCGGCTCGCAGCGCTGCTGCACGACGTGGGCAAGCCGGCCACCCGGCGGTTCGAGGCCGGTGGGGGAGTGAGCTTCCATCACCACGAGGTGGTCGGCGCCAAGCTGGCGCGCAGACGGATGCAGGCCCTGCGCTTCGACAAGGACACCATCGGGCAGGTCACCCGCCTGATCGAACTGCACCTGCGTTTCCACGGTTACGGCGAGGGCGGCTGGACCGACTCAGCCGTGCGCCGCTACGTCGCGGACGCCGGACCGCACCTCGAGCGGCTGCACAAGCTGACCCGCTCGGACTGCACCACCCGCAACCAGCGCAAGGCCATGCGGCTCTCCGCGGCCTACGACGACCTGGAGGAGCGGATCGCCCGGCTGCGTGAGCAGGAGGAGCTGAACGCCGTCCGCCCCGATCTCGACGGCAACGCGATCATGGAGCTGCTGGGCATCCCGCCGGGCCGCGACGTCGGCCGGGCCTGGGCCCATCTGAAGGAGCTCCGCCTGGACCGCGGCCCGTTGAGCCGCGAAGAGGCCGAGGCGGAGCTGCTCAACTGGTGGCACGCTCAGCGCTCGCCCTGACCCTGACCTTGGTCACGGCGCGTCCGGTCACCTCGACCACCTCGAACCGGGAGCCGTCGACGTCCACCGCCTCGCCCGCCCGCCGGGGAATGCGCTGGAGTTGCGCGATGACCAGCCCGGCTACCGTCGTGTAGTCACCCTCGTCGGGCACGGTGATCCGGACCCCGATGTCCACCAGGTCGTGGATCGGGAACGAGCCGGGAAGCAGCATCGACCCGTCGGCCTCGTGCACCACCGCCTGGACGTCGCGATCGGTCTCGTCGTAGATCTCCCCGACCACCTCCTCGACCAGGTCCTCCATGGTCACGATGCCGTCGTTCGACCCGTGCTCATCGACCACCACGGCGAGGTGCTGGCGCTGGAGCCGCATCTGGCGCAGGGCGTCCGAGACGCGCAGGGTCTCGGGCAGGAACAGCGGCTCGTGCACGCGGTCACCGACCAGCCTGCCCTCGGCGTCGAACAACCCGCGCAGGTGGACGACCCCGACCACGTCGTCCAGCCCTCCGGGGCCGGTGACCGGCACCCGCGAGTGACCGGCCCCGAGCATCACCTGCAGGGCCTGCGACGCCGGCGTGCTGGCGGGGAGGAACACCACGTCGCGCCGCGGGATCAGGATCTCCCGCAGGGTCCGTTCGGCGATGTCGAACGCGCCGGTGATGATGGTGCGCTGCTCGGTGGAGAACTCCCGCCTGGCAGTGATCATGTCGCGGATCTCCTCCACGGACACCTCGTCCCGCCCTGCGTCCGGGTCGGCCCCGGTGAGCCGCACGACGCCGTCGGTCGCCCGCCCGAGTAACCACACGGCGGGGCGGGAGACCGTGGACAGCGCGTCCAGGGCGCGGGCGACGGCCAGGGCCCAGGGCTCGGCCCGCTGCATGGCGATCCTTTTGGGTGCGAGTTCGCCGATCACCAGCGTGACGAAGGTGAGGACCAGGGTGACCAGGGTCACGGCCAGGGCCTCGGCCGCCGGGCCGGTGAACGACAGCACCTCGACCAGCGGCTGGGACAGCGACACGGCAGCGGCTGCCGAGGCCCCGAAGCCGGCGAGGGTGATCCCGATCTGGATCGTGGCCAGGAAGCGGTTCGGGTCACGGGCCAGTCGGGCGAGCGTCCGCCCCCGCGGTGACGCGGCCTCCAACCGTTGAAGCTGCCCCTCGCGCAGCGTCACCAGGGCCAGCTCACTGCCGGAGAACACCGCATTGATCAGAATCAGGACGACGATCAGGCCGAGCTCGACACCAATTCCGCCCACCCGGGATCAGCCATCCCCCATACATCGACTGGTGCATCGACAGCCGGCCCGGCCCATGGGACAAGCATCACCCAGGCCGGGGCGCGTGTCGACCTCAGCGCCGGCGCCGGGCCCACCCATAGGCCAGGCCCGAGCCGAGGTAGACCGCGGCGACACCCGCGAACAACCCCGGCGAGTACCCGGTCGGCGGCAGCACCAGGGCGCACACCGCGGCCGCGGCGACGAAGGCGATGTTGAACACCATGTCGTAGAACGACATCGCCCGGCCCCGGTAGGCGTCGTCCACGCCGGCCTGCACGATGGCGTCCACGCAGATCTTGGTGCCCTGCATGGCGATCCCGACCGCGAACCCCGCCGCCAGCGCCACCGGATAGGTCAGGGTCACCGCGAACACGGCTGCGATCACGGTCGCCAGCAGGCAGCAGACCACGATCCAGGTCTGTAGCCGCATCCGACGGGTGGCCGCCGGGGTGATCACCGCGCCGGCGAAGAAGCCGGCCCCGGAGACGACGAACGCCGTGGCCAGGCGCAGCGCGCCGGCATCGGGGTCGGCCGGGTCGGAGAACGCGGCCCGGCAGAGCAGGAACATGGCCACGGTCACCATGCCGTAGGCGAACCGCTGCCCGCCGATCACGGCCAGGGCATCGAACGCGGGCCGACGCCGCCACAGATGGAGGGTGGCCTCGCCGAGCCCGACCACCACCCCCCGGGCCGCGGCGGCGACGTCGTGCCAGGGCAGGCGCTCCGCGTCGTCGGGGCCGAGCAGATCGCGGTGCATCCGCCGGGCCAGCGCTGCGGCCGTGAGGTAGGCCAGCGCAGCGAGCAGCAGGATGCCGGCGTCGGTGTCGTTGCCACCCCCGAACACCTGCCTCACCGCGACGGCGATCCCGGCCCCGCTCAAGGCGACCACGGTGCCCGAGGTGGTGGAGACCGCATTGGCCATCACCAGCTCGTCACGCACCACCACGTGCGGCAGGCCGGCACCGAGGCCGGCCAGGAAGAACCGGTTCACCGACAGGCAGGCCAGCACAAGGACGTAGAGCGGCAGCCCCACCGCCCCCCGGGCCACCATCACCGCAATGATCACGATCAGGACGGCGCGCACCTGGTTCACCCGGACCAGCACCTGCCGTCTGCGCCAGCGATCGAGCAGCACCCCGGCGAACGGACCGATCACGCTGTACGGCAGGATCGCCACACTGAACGCCACGGCGATCCCGGTCGCCGTGGCAGCCCGCTGCGGGGAGAAGAAGAACAGGCTGGCCAGCGCCGCCTCGAACACCCCGTCACCGGTCTGTGAGGCGAGCCGGGTGGCGTACAGCCGGCGGAAGTCCCGCCCACGCAGCACGGTCCGCAGATCCTGCCCGAATCGTCCGCCGCCTGTCACGAGCGCTCAGGCTACGGGTGCCGCCTATCCTGTGGCGATGGCCATCGGAACGCCGACCCATGTGTCGGCGGTGCAGGGCGTCGCCGATCAGCTTCGCGCGGCGATCCATCGGGGCGATCTGGCAGCCGGAGCCCAGTTGCCGCCCGAGCGCGAACTGGCCACCCAGCTCGGAGTCAGCCGGATCACCCTGCGCGAGTCGCTGCGGATCTTGATCGAGGAGGGCTACCTCGAGGCGCGGCGGGGATCCCGCGGGGGGACCTTCGTGACCGAGCTGGAGGTTCCCTATTCACGGTGGCTGGCCTCCATGCGCGCCGACCTGGCCCAGTTCGAGGACGTGCTGGAGTTCCGGATCGCGGTGGAACGGGCCGCGGCCAAGTTGGCGGCCCTGCGCCGGGACGACGCCGACGTGGCGCGGATCGATGCAGCGGCAGCTCTGATGGGCAAGGTCAACGACCGGGCCAGCTTCCGCAATGCCGACAGTGCCTTTCACCGTTCGGTGGCCGATGCCGCTCGCAGTCCGCGGTTGGCGGCGGCGATCGAGGCGGCCCGCAGCGAGCTCTTCATCCATACCGACAACATGATCTATGTCGAGCTCATCGCCGAGGCGATGGAGGAGCACGCGCAGATCAGCGACGCGATCGCCCGCGGGGACGAGATCGCCGCGGCCTCGGCCGTGGAGACGCATCTCGAGGCGACCCGTCGCGGGCTGCGCCAACTCCTCCTCGGCCAGGCCTGACGACCGCTATCGCAGGAGAGGCCATGGATGTGCTTCCCCCGGTTGTCGACCTGATCGACGGTCGTCGCCAGACGCCTACCGAGCCTCTGACCGGCACCCTGGACGACCCGAACACCGGCGCTCCGTTGCAGCCTCGCCTGGCCACCTCCGGGGCCGAGGTCGAACGCGCGATCGCCGCCGCGCACGCCGTCCACGAGCAACGCACCTGGGCCGATCTCGGCGTCGAGGGGCGGGCCCAGGCGCTGTTGGCGCTGGCCGACGAGCTGGCGGCCCGCGCACCACGGATGGCGCTGGCCGAGTCGATCAACACCGGCACGGTGATCGGCCTGACCACCCCGATCACCGCGGCCTGCGCCGACCAGGTGCGCGGCACCGTCGAGGAGCTGCGTGCCGCGGGCACGGTGCAGGAGCTGCCCGGCCGGGGACGGGGTGGTCCGGTCCGGTGGCGCCGCGACCCGTGGGGCTCGGCCGTCGTCCTCGCGCCCTGGAACGCCCCGGCACCGGTCGCCGTCGGCCGCGCTGCCGCCGCCCTGGCGGCGGGCTGCCCGGTCATCCTCAAACCGAGCGAGTGGGCGCCCGGCAGCTGCGACCTGCTGGCCGAGGCGGCGGCAGCGGCAGGCCTGCCGACCGGGGTGTTCCAGCTGGTGCACGGCGGCGCCGAGGTGGGCGCCCAGTTGAGTGGCGACCCACGGACCCGTGCGATCGCGCTCACCGGGGGGCAGGCGGCGGGGCGGGCCATCGCCGCCGCGGCCGCCCCGCACTTCACCCGGCTGCAGCTCGAACTGGGCGGGAACAACCCGGTGATCGTGCGTGAGGACGCCGACCTCAGCGTGACCGCTCGCGCCCTGGCCCGGGGCATGACCATCCTGAACGGGCAGTGGTGCGAGGGGCCGGGCCGGGTGTTCGTACCGCCCGCGCTGCACGATGCCCTGGTGGAGGCCCTCCTCGCTGAACTCGCCGGGGTGGCCATCGGCGCCAGCACGGACTCCGGCAGCGCGATGGGCCCGATCGCCTACCGTGCACACCGCGACCACCTGCTGGAGCGGATCGCCGTCCTGACCGCCGCGGGCGGCACCGCCCGGCCGGCCACGACCGATCTGCCCCGGGCCGGCTGGTTCCTGTCCCCGACCGTGGTCACCGGCGCCGACGCCGGCGCCGCGCAGGAGGAGATCTTCGGCCCGGTGATCACCATGCACGCGGTGGACGGCGACGAGCGGGCCCTGGCCGCAGCCAATGCCAGCCCGGACGGCCTGGCGGGCTACGTGTTCGGCGCCGACACCGAGGCCGCGCTGGCGCTGGGCGCGCGGTTGCGTGGCGGCGAGATCAAGGTCAACGGCACCAGCCTGTTCGATCTCACGGCGACCTCCCACCAGAGCTTCTGGGGCACCAGCGGCTACGGCGGCCATGGAGCCGGTGAAGCGCTGGAGTTCTTCCGCGGCAACCGCATCGTCGGGGTCGACGACCCCGACGCCCCTCTGTAGCAGGAAGGCACCCCGAGGATGGCAATCGATCCACTCCTGTCGCCGGAGGACCTGGACGGCGCGTTCGACACCGTGGTGGTCGCGGCACCGGACGTCCAGGGCCGTCTGATCGGGCGGCGGACCACCGTCGCCGGGTTCCACCAGGCGGTGGCCGACACCGGGATCCACGTCTCCACCTGTGTCTTCGGCTGGGACATCGCCCAGGACGCGACGCTGCTCGCCACAGGCGCCCTGGACTACACCGGGATGCACACGGGGATGGGCGACATCGCGTTGCACCCGGACCTCGGCACCCTGCGCCGGGCCGGCTGGCTGGACCGCACCGCGATCTGCCTGGCGGACGCCGTCGAGGCCGACGGCACGCCGTCCGCGGTCGCTCCACGATCGTTGTTGCGCGCGGAACTGGCTGCCTGGCAACGCCTCGGACTGGTCCCCTCGGTCGGCACCGAATTGGAGTTCTACCTCTACCGGGGCACCCATCGCCGGGCCCGCAAAACCGGCTACCGCGGGCTCGAACCGACCACGCTCAGCCCTGCCGACTACTCCCTCTACGAGGGCGAGGCCTACGAGCCGTTCTTCGCCGACCTGCGAAACCGGCTGCAGGCGAGCGGGATCGACGTCGAGGCGGCCCAGGGCGAGTGGGGCCTAGGGCAGTGGGAGACCACGCTGCGGCACGGCGAGCCGCTGGCGATGGCCGACCGGCATTCCCTGTACAAGCTGGCTACCCGGAGCCTGGCGGGGCGGGCCGGGATGGCGGCCACCTTCATGGCCAAACCTTTCGACGGCGGCCCGGGCTCCTCCTGCCATGTGCACCTATCGGTCCGTGACACGCAGGGCCGAGGAGTGTTCTGGTCCGACGGCGCCGAGCACCACGTGGCTCCGGCCCTTCGGGCCGCGATCGGCGGGGCCCTCGGCCGGGCCGGGGAGTGGATGGCCTGGTATGCGCCGACGGTGAACTCCTACCGCCGGCTGCGCAGCCAGGACGCCGCCGGCTGGGGCAGCACCTGGGGCATCGATCATCGCTTCTGCTCGGTCCGGGTGATCGGACACCACCCCGACGACATGCGGTTGGAGTTCCGCCTGCCCGGGGCCGACGCCAATCCCTACCTGGTGCTGACCGCGCTGCTGGCGAGCGTGCGCGATGGGCTGGCCCAGGGCAGCGACCCGGGCCCGGCCACCACCGGAAACCCCTACGACCACCCGGCCGGTGGCCCGGCGCACCTGGGCGAGGCGGTGGCGGCGTTCGCGGTGTCCGCCCACACGCGCGGAGCCGTCGGCGCCTCCGTGGTCGATCACTACGCCACGCTGGGCCGATTCGAATGGGACTCCTTCCTGGACTCGGTGACCGACTGGGAGCGCGAGCGCTACTTCGAGCTGATCTGACGGGTCGGTCTGCGATTTCGGTCGCGACACCACCCCGAATTCACCACAACCCCAGCTGGTCGGCGTAGTCATCGTTGTCTTTGGAGGTTGTGGTGAATCCGGGGGCCTCAGTGGCTCGCCGTCGCCGGCCAACACGTTCCGGACCGGGGAGGATACGGGCGTGCTGAGGGTCGCCACCGTCAACGTCAACGGCATCCGGGCTGCGGCCCGGCGGGGGATGGGCGCGTGGCTGGCGGAGCGCAGTCCCGACCTGCTCTGCCTGCAGGAGGTGCGTGCCGACGACCATCAGCTCACCGAGGCGGTCGGCCCGGGATGGCACGGTGTGCACGCCGAGGCGCTGACCAGGGGGCGGGCGGGGGTCGCGGTGCTGAGCCGGACGTCGCCGCACGCCGTCCGGGTGGGGCTGCCCGAGACGGCCGGGCCGTTCGACGGCACCGGCCGATGGGTCGAGCTCGACCTCACGCTGGACGCCACGTCGTCCGGTGCTGGCCTGCTCACAGTGATCTCGGCCTACGTGCACACCGGGCAGGCCGGCACCGCGCGGCAGGAGGAGAAGTACCACTTCCTGGACGCGGCCGCGGCCCGGGTGGCCACCCTCGTCGCCGACGGACGGCATGTGGTGCTCACCGGCGACCTGAACGTGGCGCACCGCGAGGTGGACCTGAAGAACTGGAAGGGCAATCGGGGCAAGGCCGGATTCCTGCCCCAGGAGCGTGCCTGGTTCGACCGACTGCTGGACGACGCGGGCTGGGTGGATGTGCACCGGGTACAGGCGGGCCCGGGCCCGGGGCCCTACACCTGGTGGTCCTGGCGCGGGAAGGCCTTCGACAACGACTCCGGGTGGCGGATCGACTACCAGTTGGCCAGCCCGGACCTGGGTGCCCGGGTCGTGGCGTGCCAGGCCGATCGGGCGTCGAGCTACGCCGAGCGTTGGAGTGATCACGCCCCGGTGATCGCCGAGTACGGGATCGACGTAGGTCGCCCCGTGCCGGGGGACACATACGCCTAGATTGGGCCGTGATCACGCCTCGCTGCAGGCCCGCGAGTTCGGCAGGAGACGCACATGGCCCCCCAGGTCCCGGACTTCCGGAATCACCTACCGGTCAGGATCGACTTCGGGTGCGGGGCGCTCGACCGCCTGGGGGAGGTGCTGGCGGGGGAGGGCTCTCGCGCCCCGTTCCTGATCGTCGACCCCTTCCTGCTGACCGCGCCCCTGGTGACGTCGATGCTGACCGACCTCGATCGCCGAGCGATGCGCGTCGTCGTGGCGGAGGTGGCTCCAGGCGAACCCACTCTCGCCTCGGTGGATGCCGTGGGTTCACAGCTGCGCCTGGGCACCGCCGCCGGGCAGGCCGATGCGGTGGTGGCCCTCGGCGGAGGTTCGGCGATGGACACCGCGAAGGGGGCCCGGGCTCTGCTGACCAACCCGGGCTCGATCGCGCGCTACACCTGGCCCGGCGAGCCGGAGTCGTTGACCGGTCCGAGCATCCCGCTGATCACTGTGCCCACCACGGCGGGAACGGGAAGTGAGGTGACCGGAGGGGTGGTGATGACCGATCCGGCCACTGGTCTGAAGGTGGCCGCGCCGAGCCCGCTCAACCGGGCCCAGCACTGCCTGGTCGACCCCCGGCTGACCCTGACCCTGCCCGCCGGCCCGACGCTGTGGGGCGGGGTGGATGCGCTCGGGCAGGCCATCGGGTCGGTGATCTCCAGTGTGCACACCCCGGTCGGGGACGGGCTGGGCCTGGAGGCGGTGCGGCTGGCCACCCGGGCACTGCCTGCGGTGCTCGCCACCCCCGAGGATCTCGACGCCCGCACCGAGATGAGCTGTGCCGCTCTGCTGGCCGGTCTGGCGATGAACGTCAGCGAGGCCGGTACGGAGCACTCGCTCGCCCACGGGCTCAGCAGCCGGCACCACCTGCCGCACGGGCTGACCGTGGCCCTGGTGCTCGCCGAGTCGATGGAGCACGACCGGCAGTACGTGCCGGAGCGGTTCGAGCGGGTCGCCGACGCCATGGGTGAGCCGGACGACGGCTCGCGCGACGGCAGGCGCGCCGTCCGCGCCGTCCGCCGGCTGCTGGCGGAGATCAGCTGCCCGACCCTGGCCGCGTCGGGCGTGACCGAGGCCGACGTCGAGCCGCTCACCGAGGCCGCCCGGGTCGGCTGGATCCCGGTCGAGCCCGGCCCCTGGACCCCCGCCGACATCTCCGCCGCCTACCGCCGAGCCCTCTCCCTCACCACCCGCTGAAAACCCGCTCATGCTCCGCAGGGGTACACGTTTCGGGGCCGCTGAGCGCCGCTTCATGTACCCCCGCGGAGCATGAGCAGGTTCAGCGCGGGTGGAAGGGGTCAGGAGTCGTTGCGGATGAATGACTCGAGGGTCTCGCGGGCGGCGCGGTCCTCCATCTGAACGGGCGGGGACTTCATGAAGTAGGCGGCCGCCGGAAGCACCGGCCCGCCGACGCCCCGGTCCTTGGCGATCTTCGCGGCGCGCAGCGCGTCGATGATCACTCCGGCCGAGTTGGGGGAGTCCCACACCTCGAGCTTGTACTCCAGGTTCAGCGGCACGTCGCCGAACGCACGGCCCTCGAGTCGCACGTAGGCCCACTTGCGGTCGTCCAGCCACTGCACATAGTCGCTCGGCCCGATGTGCACGTTTCGCGCGCCCAGGTCGTGGTCGAGGTTCGAGGTGACGGCCTGGGTCTTGGAGATCTTCTTGGACTCCAGCCGGTCCCGCTCCAGCATGTTCTTGAAGTCCATGTTGCCGCCGACATTCAGCTGGTACGTCCGGTCGAGGACAACCCCGCGGTCCTCGAACAGCCGCGCCATCACCCGGTGCGTGATCGTGGCGCCGACCTGGGACTTGATGTCGTCACCGATGATCGGCACCCCGGCGTCCTCGAACTTCTTGGCCCACACCGGGTCGGAGGCGATGAACACCGGAAGGGCGTTCACGAAGGCCACCTTCGCGTCGATCGCGCACTGGGCGTAGAACTTGTCGGCGTCCTCCGACCCCACCGGCAGGTAGGAGATCAGGACGTCGACCTGCGCCTCACGCAGCGCCGCCACCACGTCGACCGGAGCCTCGTCCGACTCGGTGATCGTCTCCCGGTAGTACTTGCCCAGCCCGTCCAGGGTGTGCCCGCGCTGCACGGTGACGCCCAGCGGCGGCACGTCGCAGATCTTGATCGTGTTGTTCTCGCTGGCACCGATCGCCTCGGCCAGGTCGAGCCCGACCTTCTTGCCGTCGACGTCGAACGCGGCCACGAACTCGATGTCGCGCACGTGGTAGTCACCGAACTGCACGTGCATCAGGCCGGGCACCGTGCCCGACGCGTCGGCCTCCCGGTAGTAGTGGACGCCCTGGACCAGCGAGGCGGCGCAGTTGCCGACCCCGACGATGGCGACGCGGATCGAACCCATGTGTATGACCTCCGTCGAAATGAACTGTCAGGAAAAGGGAGAGAGTCAGTCCGTTGCAGCAGCCGGCTTGTCCGGGTCGTGCAGGTGGGTCATGTTGCTGGCCCGCTCGGAATCGATCAGTTCGTCCAGCCACCGGACGTCGCGCTCGACCGCCTCCAGCCCGTGCTGCTGGAGTTCGAGGGTGTAGTTGTCGCGGCGTTCGCGGGTGCGCACCATGGCGGCACGGGCCGCCTCGCGACGCTCCTGCAGCCGCATCCGGCGGCCCTCCAGGATCCGCAGCCGGGTGGCGGCGTCCGTGCGGGCGAAGAAGGCGAAGTGGACGTCGAAGGTGCCGTCCTCCCAGGCCTGTGGGCCGGACTCGGCGACCAGGCCCTGGAAGTGCTCCTTGCCCACTGCAGTGATCTCGTACACGATCCGGGCGCGCTTGCCGGTCAGGGCGCCGCCGAGGGCGCCCACCGGTGCGTCGGCCGGCCCGGCAGGAGTGATCTCGCGGATCCAGCCGCGGCCGAGCAGTGCCTTCAGGGCCGGGTAGAGGGTGCCGTAGGAGAGGGACCGGAACACCCCGAGCCGGGTGTTCAGCAGCTGACGTACCTGGTAGCCGTGCATCGGGGCCTCGTGCAGGACGCCGAGGACGGCGAGTTCGAGAACATCGGCGCGACGCCCCATGTGCCCTCCTCAAACAACTGTGTTACATCTGGATGATGTATCGGGCCGATACATCCGAACGCTAGGTGTACCGGCGGCATCGCGCAAGTGCCGCCCGGGATTTCCTGTGAAGGCCGGCTTTCGGTGCCGGGCCACTCACCCGGGCGGCGTAGCCTGGGCCGGCGCGACGAACCCCGAGTGGCCCCCAGTGACGACCCCGAGGAACGAACACGTGGCAGGCAGGAAACAGCCGGATCCGATGGACGGGCAGCAGCCTCAGTGGTGGAACGAGCGAGCTCACCCGGGCTCCGGTCAGGCCGCACCCACCCCGGAGACCTTCTTCAGCCGCCCTGACGATTTCGGGTCTGGCTCACGCGCCGGCCGCCGTCCGGGGAAGCCCGGACGCTCCCCGAAGCAGGTCAGACCGGCCGGGACGCCGTCGGGCAGGCGACGCCTGATCGACTACCCCCGCAGCGGACGACGCGGCCTGCTCCGCTGGCTGCCGTCCTGGAAGCTCGTCTTCGGCAGCGGGGGCCTGACCGCCGCCGCCCTGGTGATCGCGTTCGCCACCTTCTACGCCCTCACCCCGATCCCCAGCGTTCAGGCCTCCGACCTGCCGCAGACCTCCACGGTCGTCTATTCGGACGGCAAGACCGCGATCGGGCAGTTCAAGAAGGAACAGCGGGTGGTGGTCGCTCTCCGCGACGTGCCCGACCACGTGCAGAAGGCCGTGCTGGCCTCGGAGGACCGCTCCTTCTACAGCAACCGGGGAGTCTCTCCCCGAGGCCTGATCCGGGCGGCCTGGAACAACGCCCGAGGGGGCTCGCTGCAGGGTGGCTCGACGATCACCCAGCAGTACGTGAAGAACTTCTTCCTCGGCTCCGATCGCAGCGTCAAACGCAAGGCCCGCGAGTTCGTCATCTCGCTCAAGGTGGCTCAGCAGGTGCCCAAGGAGCAGATCCTCGAGGACTACCTCAACAAGATCTACTTCGGCCGCAACGCCTACGGCATCCAGGCGGCCGCGCGTACCTACTTCCACAAGAGGGCGGACCAGCTCACGGTGTCCCAGGGCGCCTATCTGGCCGGCATCATCAACGGCCCGGAGCTGTACGACCCGTGGGAGGGCGGCAAGGCGGCCGCCACGGTGCGCTGGAAGTCGGTGCTGGTGGCGATGACTGAGGAGGGCTGGCTGGATCCGGACCAGGCGACCACGATCGTCGCGGCCGGCTTGCCGGTGGTGGAGAAGGCCGCCACCCAGGTCGACGTCACCGGTCAGCGGGGCTACCTGCTGGAGATGGTGGTCGCCGAGGCCAAGGCCAAATACGGGCTCACCCGCGAGGATCTGCAGACCGGCGGCTACCGGATCGACACCACCTTCAACAAGGACCTCATCGCCAAGGGGGTCGAGACGGTGGACGACGTGCTCGGCCCCCGAAAGGACTGGCCCGAGGGCACGCAGGCCGGCATGGCCACGGTGCGCCCGTCGGACGGCGCGGTGGTGGCGGTCTACGCCGGCGACGACTCCCGCTCCCGGAACGCGGTCACCCAGGACAACGTGCAGGCTGGGTCGACGTTCAAGGTGTTCGGCCTGATCGCCGCCCTCGAGGGCAACCCGGCCAAGAAGAATGCCGAACCGCTCAGCCTGAAGAGCCGGTTCAGCGGCCGCAGTCCGTACAAGCCCAAGGACTCCCCCGAGCAGATCAAGAACTTCGGTCGGGGCAACGGCGCGCAATACGGCCAGATCGACCTGCTCACTGCCACGGCGAACTCCGTCAACACCGTGTACGCGCAGATGAACGAGCGGGTCGGGCCGAAGTTCACCAAGGAGACGGCGGTCAAGGCGGGTCTCTCGGCCACGACGACGGGGCTGGACGAGAACATCGCCAACGTGCTCGGTTCGGCAGCCCCGCACATCCTGGACATGGCCTCGGCCTATTCGACCATCGCCGCCCAGGGCAAGCGTGCCGCGCCCTACACGATCACCTCGATCAGCCGGGTCGAGGACCGCAGCGTGCTGCACAAGTACACCCCCAAGCCGACCCAGGTCTTCGATGCCGACGTGATGGCCGACACCCAGTACGCGATGCAGCAGGTGATCAAGCGGGGCAGTGGCGAGTACGCCCAGAATCTGGGCCGCCCCGCGGCCGGCAAGACGGGCACCTCGAGCAGCAACAGGTCGGCCTGGTTCGTCGGCTTCACCCCGCAGTACGCCACCGCGGTCGCGCTGTTCAACGTGACCAAGGACGGCGGCGAGGGTGAGCTCGAGGGTTGGGGCCAGTACAAGGGCCGAGAGATCACCGGCGGTTCATTCCCGGTGCGGGTGTGGACCAAGTACATGAAGGCCGCCCTGGACGGCGTCGAGGTTGAGCAGCTGCCCGAGCCGGCGTACGGGGGAGACCTGGTCAACCCGGCGCCGCCACCCAAGCCCACCCCGACCGAGACCCCCTCGGCCTCGGGCCTGCCCAGCACCGACCCGAGCGCCACCGACCAGCCCTCTCCGGGCCCCTCCGATCAGCCGCAGCCGACCGACCAGCCGTCACCGACCATGTCGCCGGTACCGCCGGATCCGAGCCTGCAGCCCAACCCCTCGGCGATCCTTGGAACACCAGGGTGAGCGTCAGCGCACCCTCGCGCTCCGATCCGGTCGTCCGGGTCGCCAGCGCCATCGCCGGTGGCCCGGCCGGGCGTCGGCTGGCGGGCGGCGCAGGATTCTGGCGGGCGTTGCCGGTACTGGTGCTCCTGGCCACCCTGACCATGTCGCTGGCCGTGGTGGGCAAGCAGCACTGCCGGGCGCAGGGCTGGACGACGCCCGACCAGTTCTGGCACGCCTGCTACAGCGATACCCCGGTGCTCTACGGTTCGGAGTCGCTGGGCACGCCCGGCCGGCCCTCGCTGATGGAGGCGATCGGCCCCGACGGGCTCGGCCAGCCACCGTTGGCCGGCGCCCTCATGTGGGTGGTCTCGGGTGTCGTCGACTCGGCCTGGGGCGTCGACACCGACCCGGGGGCACCGGTGCAGGAGGCGCGGCGCTTCTTCGACGTCTCCGCAGTGCTGCTCGGCGCCATCCTGATCGCCTCTGTGATCGCCACCGCCCTGGCCGCCGGACGGCGACGGCGCTGGGATGCCGCGCATCTCGCCGTCGCCCCGGTGATCCTGACCGCCGGCCTGCTGAACTACGAGTTGCTCGCGGTCGCCTTCGTGGCAGCGATGTTCTGGGCCTGGTCGCGGTCGAGACCCCTGGCCGCTGGGGTGTTCCTCGGCCTGGCCGTGTGCTCGCGCCCAGTGACTGCGCTGCTGGTGTTCGCGCTGCTCGGCGTGTGCCTGCGGGCCGGGCGGATGCACGCCTGGCTGGTCGGGGCCGCCGGCGCGCTCGCGGTGTGGATCGCCGTCCGGCTGATCCTGTTCAGCGCGCCGATGCAGGCGCTGGAGAGCAGTTGGCAGACGTGGAAGGACTCCCCGCCGGGCTATGGCTCGCTCTGGCTGATCCCGTCTCTGCTGCAACAGAGCAAGCCCAGCTCGGTGAAGTTCTGGTACTCCGCCGGGGCGATCGGTGGGCCGGTCTCCACCACGATCACCCTGCTCGGCCTGGTCGCCGTCGCGCTGGCCACCGTGCTGCTCGCCCTCACCGTGAGGCACCGGCCGCGGACGGCGCACCTGGCTTTGTTCGCTGTGGCCAGCGGACTGCTGGTGGTCAAGTCACTGCCGCCGCAGGCCTCGCTGCTGCTGCTGCCGCTGGTGGCGCTGGCCGGTCTGCGCTGGCGGGACCATCTGATCTGGGCCGGAGCCGAGGTGGCCTACTTCGTCGGCGTCTGGCTCTACATCGCCGCGTCCAGCGACGCCAACCGCGGCCTGCCGGCCGGGTTCTACCTCCTGCTGCTGCTGATCCGGTGTGCGGCGATCGGGTGGCTCGCGGTGCAGGCGGTGCGGATGGCCCGCAATCCGCTGCTGGACCCGGTGCGAGTGCCGGTCGACGAGGCCGAGGACCCGACCACGGCCGACGACCCGGTCGGAGGTGTGGTCGACAACCGGCCCGACGCCCTGGTGGCCCGGCTCTGGTAGCCGCGGTCCGTCGTCCGACTGTGGGCGACGGAGGTGATCGCGACGCGCCCTGTGGATGACGATTTCGGGCTCACGCCGTCCGACAGGTACTGTGCTCGCTGCCGGGTCGGGGAACAGTCCCCGTCACCGGCAGCAGACGCACAGCCCTCCTGTCACGGATGGACCGTGACCGCCCAGACCAAAGGAGGTGGGTTTCCCGTATGCGTCACTACGAGCTGATGGTGATCCTCGACCCCGATCTCGAGGAACGCACCGTCGCACCGTCTCTCGACAAGTTCCTGAACGTCGTCCGCAAGGGTGGCGGCACTGTGGAGAACGTCAACATCTGGGGCCGGCGCAAGCTGGCCTACGAGATCAAGAAGAAGTCCGAGGGCATCTACGCGGTGGTCGACATGTCCACCGAGCCCGCCGTGGCCAAGGAGCTCGACCGCCAGCTCAACCTCAACGAGGCCGTGCTGCGTACCAAGCTCGTCCGTCCCGGCGCGCACTGACCGCCCCGGATCCGACCGAGGAAGCTGGAGCGCCATGGCCGGCGAGACCATCATCACCGTCATCGGCAACCTGACCAATGACCCCGAGCTGCGGTTCACGCCGTCCGGGGCCGCGGTTGCCAACTTCACCATCGCCTCGACCCCCCGCACGTTCGACCGTCAGTCGAACGAGTGGAAAGACGGCGAGACCCTCTTCATGCGCTGCTCGGTGTGGCGTGACGCGGCCGAGAACGTGGCCGAGTCGCTGCAGCGGGGCACCCGCGTGCTGGTCAGCGGGCGGCTGCGCAGCCGGTCGTACGAGACCAAGGAGGGCGAGAAGCGCACGGTGGTCGAGATGGAGGTCGACGAGGTCGGCCCATCCCTGCGCTACGCCACAGCCAAGATCGCCAAGACCTCCCGTGGTGGAGGTGGCGGTGGTGGCTTCGGCGGTGGCGGCGGTGGTGGTGGCGGCGGTGGCGGCTACTCCGGTGGCAATTCCGGTGGTCAGGGCGGGGGCGGTGGCTACGGCGGGAACCAGACGCGTAGCGACGACCCCTGGGCCAGTGGCCCCTCGGCCGGCCAGGCGCCGGCCGGAGGCGGCGGCTACGGCGGCTCCCAGGAGGAACCGCCGTTCTGATTCCGGCGCTGCCCCGGTAGTGGCTCCGGCCCGTCCGGTTTCCCGTCCCACGAACGTCCTGTCAATGCATCACGACCATCCCGGGTCTAGCGGCCCGGGCTCCTGAGGAGGGAGCACCACGATGGCGAAGCCACCCATTCGCAAGCCCAAGAAGAAGTCGAATCCGCTCAAGACCGCCGGTGTCGAGCGGGTGGACTACAAGGACGTGAACGTCCTGCGCAAGTTCATCTCCGACCGCGGCAAGATCCGCGCACGCCGGGTGACCGGTGTGACTGTGCAGCAGCAGCGCGAGATCGCCAAGGCGGTCAAGAACGCCCGCGAGATGGCGCTCCTGCCGTACTCGAGCTCGGCTCGCTGAGAAAAGGGGACGAGATGAAGCTCATCCTGACCCAGGAGGTCACCGGTCTCGGTACGCCGGGCGACGTGGTGGAGGTCAAGGACGGCTACGGCCGCAACTTCCTGATGCCGCGCGGTCTGGCCGTCGCCTGGACCAAGGGCGGCGAGAAGCAGGTCACCTCGATCCGCGCGGCGCGCACGTCGCGTGAGGTGAAGTCGCTCGAGGAGGCCCAGTCGATCCGGGCCTCGCTCGAGGGCAGGCCGGTCATGCTGACCGTGCGGGCCGGCGCCAACGGGCGTCTGTTCGGTGCGGTCACGCCGGGCGACGTCGCCGACGCACTGGTCGCCCGTGGCGGTCCCCAGGTCGACAAGCGCAAGGTCGAACTGACCGCGCCGATCAAGTCGACCGGCGACTACACGGTCAAGGTGCGCCTGCACCCCGACGTGCAGGCCAAGGTCTCCGTGCAGGTCGTCGCCGCAAAGTAGGCTCCACCAGCACCGAGATCACCGCGAGGGCGCTGTTCTCCACCCACCCGATGGGTGGGGAACAGCGCCCTCGTCGTGATCAGGCCCGAGTGTGGAGGCTCCCCACCCGAGGGTGGTGAGTTCTCGGGCACGCCACGCGGCGGGTCGCACCAGAACTCAACACTCGTGCCCACGTGTCGCTGCGCTGCGTCCGGGAACGCCTGAACCGGTTGCACGTGAACCATGTCCACAACTCCCCCCAGGGGTCACATGTCGGGCGGCGCCGGCAGGCCGCTGCGCCCACCGTCCTCACCCTGCTGCTCGTGGGCCTGTCGGGTCTCGCCCTGCTGTGGATCGCGCGGCGCACCGGCGGGCGTCGCGCCCGCCACCAGGCCCAGGCGCTCGTCCTGGCTCTCGCCGTGTGGGGGGTCGCCCGGCTGATGCCCGGCCAGGGTCGCCCGGTGGCCTTGATCGGTGATCTGGCGGCGCCGGTGCGCGGCCTGGGCTGGATGGGGGTCGGGGACGGCGAGACGTGGGGCACCCTGCTGCTCACCACTGGCGCGATCATCGTCGCGGTGACCGGGGTGACGCTGTGGCTCCAGGTGGGCCGGGGCAGCGGGGTGCGGGGCCGGGTCCTCCTGGGCGCGTTGCCCGCGGCCGTGCCGCTGTCGCTGCTGAACGCCACCACCGAGGAGCTGATCTTCCGGGTGGGCCTGGTCCAGGGTGTCCCGCCCGCCGTCGTGCTGGCCGGCTTCCTCGGCTGGCTGGCATGCACGGCCACGGTGCAGACCGGCGGCATCGGCTGGGCCTGGGCGCTGCACGCCGTCCTCGATGTGGTGATCCTCAGCATCGTGATCGCCGCCGAGCGCAGCCCGCGGGCCTCAGCTGCGGGTGGCGCCGGTGACCAGCCAGGCGGTGCCGCGCGCGCGTAGGCCCAGGAACACCGCTCTCGCCGCCATGTACACGACGCCGAAGCTCACCCAGAGCCAGGCCAGGCCGACCGCGCCGGACGGCGCGAGGGCCGCCACCGCCACCGCCGCCGGGGCGTAGAGCAAGACCTGGATCACCCCCGCGACGGCGAGGTACCGACCGTCCCCAGCCCCGATCAGCACGCCGTCCAGCACGAACACGTACCCGGCCAGCGGCTGCATGAGCGCGGCCACGACCAGGGCCAGCCCCATCGCCTGCCACACCTGCGGGTCGTCGACGAACAGGGGCCCGAGCCAGCCCCGCACCGCGAGCAGCACCGCGCCGAGCGCGACCCCGACCCCCAGTCCCCAGCGCACCATCAACGCGGTGGCGGCCCGCGCCCCGGCCACGTCGGAGGCGCCCAGCGCCCGGCCGGTCATCGCCTGGGCGGCGATCGCGATCGCGTCCAGGGTCAGCGCGAGCAGGTTCCAGATCGAGAAGACCACCTGGTGGGCCGCCAGGGCGGCATCACCCTTCGAGGTGGCCACCCAGGTGGTGAGCAGCAGGGCGAGCCGCAGCGCCAGGGTGCGGACCAGCAGCGGCACCCCTGAGCGGCCCGAGGCGAGAATGCCGTCCAGGTCGGGGCGCAGGGACGCGTGTTCGCGGCGCACCCCGCGGACGACGACGACCGTCACGGCGGCGGCCATGCCCAGTTGGGTGATCGCGGTGCCCAACCCGGACCCGGCGATGCCGAGGCCGAACGCATGCACCAGCGCCCCGTTCAGCGCCGCGTTCACCCCGGCTCCGGTGGCGTAGACGGCCAGCGGCGTCCGGGTGTCCTGCAGACCGCGCAGCACGCCGGTGGCGGCCAGCAGCACCAGCATCGCCGGGATGCCGGGCATCGAGTAGCGCAGATAGGTGACGGCCTGCGCGGCGACGTCCGTCGACGGACCGAACAGGCCGATCAGTGCGGGGGCCAGAACCAGGCCGAGGACGGCGCTGACCAGGCCCAGGGCCAGGCCGAGCCACATCCCGTCCACCCCCTGGGTCAGCGCGCCGCGCAGGTCGCCGGCACCGACCCGGCGGGCCACGGAGGCCGTGGTGCCGTAGGCGAGGAAGACGAAGACACTGACCGCCGACCCCAGTACCGCCCCGGCCAGCCCGAGCCCAGCCAGCGGAACCGTGCCCAGCCGGCCCACGATGGCGGAGTCGGCGAGCAGGAACAGCGGCTCGGCGACCAGGGCACCCAGGGCGGGCACCGCGAGGGCCAGCACCTCGCGGGCCAGGCCTCCGGACGCTCTCCCGGAAGGGCCGGCGGACGGCGCGCGGTCAGTCATCGCCGGGCGCCCGGTTGTCCACCAGCAGTCACACGGGCACCATGTCTCACTCGCGCGGAGGCTTGACGACGGCGCCACGCCGCGTTTGCAGACAACACGCCGACTTTCTCTCCTCCACACTCAGTGGATCCTGTTCTTGCAGGTCAGAGGGGTGCGAGTGACAAGGCCCCAAAGTTTGTCCCCAGGGTTGTCCACAGCCTGTGGACCTGGGGCGGCGGGTCGTCCACCGGTCGTCCACAGACTCTGCCAGACCACCCACAACCACGGTTTGCAGGCCCCTGCGAACCCCCCTAGGTTCACACCCGCAGGGCAGCAGGCGGCACTTGTCAGACCCTCCGGGTACACCTGTCGCATGCACTACCCCACCGTTCGCATGCGATCTCGAGGAGGGCCCTGCTGTGTCGCTCACTGATCTCGAGCTGCCCCGCGGCGAGGTCCCCAGTGAGGACTTCGGCCGCACCCCGCCGCAGGACGTCGCGGCCGAGCAGAGCGTGCTGGGCGGCATGTTGCTGTCCAAGGATGCGATCGCGGACGTCGTCGAGGTGCTGCGCGGGGCCGACTTCTACCGGCCGGCGCACGAGCTGGTCTACGACTCGATCATCGACCTGTACGGGCGCGGCGAGCCGGCCGACGCCGTCACCGTCTCCGCCGAGCTGACCAAGCGCGGCGAGCTGGGCCGGATCGGTGGCGCCGCGTACCTGCATACGCTGCTGTCCTCGGTACCGACCGCGGCCAACGCGGGGTACTACGCGCGGATCGTGCACGAACGGGCGGTGCTGCGCCGTCTGGTGCAGGCCGGCACCAAGATCGTGCAGCTGGGTTACGCGACCGACGGCGGCGACGTCGACGAGCTGGTCAACGCGGCCCAGGCCGAGGTGTACGCCGTCACCGAGGGTCGCCAGTCCGAGGACTACGTGCCGATCGGCGAGACCATCGAGGCGACGATCGACGAGATCGAGGCCTCCAGTCACCGTGGCGACGGAATGATCGGTGTGCCAACCGGTTTCGCTGATCTCGACCGGCTGACCAACGGCCTGCACCCCGGCCAGATGATCGTCATCGCGGCGCGGCCGGCCGTCGGCAAAGCATTGGCTCTGGAGACGCCTCTGCCGACGCCCGACGGGTGGACCACGATGGGTGACGTCCGGGTCGGCGATCGAGTCCTGGGAGCAGACGGTCGGCCGACCGTAGTGACCGCCGCAACGGACGTCATGCGCGATCGTGAGTGCTACGAGGTGCACTTCTCCGACGGAGAGGTGATCGTCGCCGATGCAGAGCACCTCTGGCTGACCGAGACGAGGTCATCGAGACGGTCGGCTCAGCAAGCGGCGACCGGCCACGACCGCTACCGGAGTCAGAAGACGTTCGCGGACGTCCGCACGACCGAAGAGATTGCGGCCACCCTGCGGTGCGGCACGGCTGATCAGCGCCTGAATCACAGTGTGAGCAATGCGAAGGCGCTGGCGTTGCCCGAGGTCGAGCTGCTGATCCCCCCGTACACCCTGGGAGCGTGGTTGGGTGACGGCACAAGCGCGGTGGCGCATATCACGACCGCGGATCCCGAGATCGTGACGCGGATCGAGGCTGACGGTTTCGTGGTGATTCCTTCCATGTCCGCTCGGATGCGCTACACCGTCAAACTCGACGAGCCGGCAGTCGCCTCCAGGCTCTGCGTGGTGTGCGGCGGAGAATTCACGCCCAGGGTCTCGACGGTGAAGACGTGCGGGAGGTCCTGTGGCGGGAAGGCGAAGATGGTGTCGACCCCAGTGCCACCCGCGACATGCCCCGACTGCGGCGCCGAGACGTGCGGGCTCCGTCGCTGCCAAGCGTGCCATGACAGACTCGGCACGGTCACCGCTCGGCTGAGGACGATCGGCGTGCTGGGCGACAAGCACATCCCGCAGGCGTATCTGCGTGCTTCGGAGCGTCAGCGCCGTGAGCTTCTCGCCGGTCTGCTGGACACCGACGGCACAGTGGCTCCGAGCGGCACCGTACAGTTCACGGTCACCTCAGAACGGCTGGCGCGCGATGTCTGTGAGCTGGTGAGCAGTCTGGGCTACCGATCGGGGTTGTCTCGCAAGGAGGTGCCCGGGAGGTCGATCGCTTCGTCCATCGCGTGGACGTTGACCTTCAGTACGGACGACGAGGTGTTCGGACTCGAGCGCAAGCGCCTGCTCCACAAGGAACGGGGGTCGCGCACGTTCACGCGGCGCGACTCGCGCTTCATCACCGCCGTGGTCCCTGTGCCGAGCGTTCCGGTGCGCTGCATCCAGGTCGACAACGCAGAGCGCCTCTATCTCGCAGGGCGATCCATGATCCCTACGCACAACTCGACCGTGGGGCTGGACATCTGCCGCAGTGCCTCCATCCACCACAACATGGCTTCGGTGATCTTCAGCCTGGAGATGAGCCGCACCGAGATCACGATGCGCCTGCTCTCCGCCGAGGCACGGATCCCGTTGCAGAACATGCGCAAAGGCACGATGCGTGAGGAGGACTGGACCCGCCTGGCCCGAACCATGGGTGAGGTCAACAACGCGCCGTTCTTCATCGACGACTCGCCCAACATGACCCTGATGGAGATCCGAGCCAAGTGCCGCCGGCTCAAGCAGCGGCACGGCTTGAAGCTCGTGGTGATCGACTACCTGCAGCTGATGACCTCGGGCAAGAAGGTGGAGAGCCGCCAGCAGGAGGTCTCGGAGTTCTCCCGCGCACTGAAGCTGCTGGCCAAGGAGCTCGAAGTGCCGGTGATCGCGATCAGCCAGCTGAACCGTGGCCCGGAGCAGCGCACCGACAAGAAGCCGATGATCAGCGACCTTCGCGAATCGGGCAGCATCGAGCAGGATGCCGACATGGTGATCCTGCTGCACCGGGAAGACATGTACGAGAAGGAGTCTCCGCGTGCAGGCGAGGCGGACTTCATCGTGGCCAAGCACCGCAACGGCCCGACCGACACGATCACCGTCGCCTTCCAGGGGCACTACTCGCGCTTCGTCGACATGGCCAACTGAGGCGTCATGCCGCACGTTTCCGAGCCCGAGCTGCTGGTGCTGCACGGGGTCCGGGTCAAGGGCATGACGGATGCGCCGGCGGTGGCCACGCGGTTCGGCCTCGAGCCGCTGGTGGTCGAGGAGCTCCTGCTGGACGAGGAGGCTCGCGGTCACGTCCAGCGGGTGTCGTTCGCCGACCTCTCGGGGTGGGCGCTCACCGAGCGGGGGCGGGCCGAGGACGGCCGACGGCTGCACGCCGAACTGGAGTGCACGGGCGTGCGCCCGGCGGTCGCGGCGGCCAATGAGGTCTTCGCACAGCTCAACGGCCGGTTCCTGGCCACGTTGACCCGCTGGCAGATCCGCCCGCAGCCGTGGGACAAGATGGCGGCCAACGACCACACCGACCACCGGTGGGACGACCGCGTGCTGGACGATCTGGAGCGGTTCGCTCCTCGGCTACGCCCGGTCTGCGATCAGCTCACCTCCGCGCTGCAACGCTTCGACGGCTATGCCGATCGTTTCACCGCCGCCCTCGAGCGTGTGCTGCACGGCAACCGGGCCTGGGTCGATCAGACCGGGATCGATTCCTGCCACACGGTCTGGATCGAGTTGCACGAGGACCTCCTGTCCACCCTGGCTCTGGAGCGTGGCGACGACCCACGGGCAGGGTGAGAGCCATGACCGACTGGACGACGATCACGCCAGTGCTCTCGGAAGGACTGGCCGATCTGGAACGTCGGCTGGGGCGCTCGGGAGTCTGCGAGGACGACCTGCCGGTGCTGCGTGCGGCGATCGCCGATGCCGTCGCCTTCGCCGGAGAGCGGGCCGACGAATCGGCCGCCGACCTCACCCCGGAGTTCATCCTCGCTATTCATCGCCGGCTGGCCGGGCCGCTGCAGGTTGCGGGGATCGGTGAGTTCGCCCCCGGCGCGGCGAACAGAGCTGGAGCGGCTTCCGCGGCACGGTGGAGTCCGCCCTGGGCGAGTTCGGTGCCGAGGCCGCGGACGACGTCTCGGCCTGGACACTCGCCCAGCTCCTCTGGGGCGGGCACCTGGCCAGACTGCAGCTCTCGACCGCGTGGGTGTTGGTGAACGCGCTGCGGCATCCTCTACGACGCCGAAGGCCTCCGCGCACTGCTACCGCGGCTGGTGTGAGCCTGAGGGCTCGGGTCAGTCGCCGGTGGTGTGCTTGGCCCGGGCGGCGATCTTCGGGTCGGCGGCGTGCACGATGGTCGGGTCCTTCCCCTCGTAGTCGAACTGGTCCAGGAAGGCCCGGATCGCGTTCAGTCGGCCGCGCTTCTTGTCGTTGCTCTTGATGGTCAGCCAGGGTGCGTGCTTCTTGTCGGTGTGGTCGAACACCGCCTGTTTGGCCGCGGTGTAGTCCTCCCAGCGGTCGAGGCTCTCCAGGTCCATCGGCGACAGTTTCCACCGCCGCACCGGGTCGATCTGCCGGATGGCGAAGCGGGTGCGCTGCTCCTGCTGGGTCACCGAGAACCAGAGTTTGGTGACGGTGGTGCCGGACTCGACCAGCATTCGCTCGAAGGCAGGGGCCTGGCGCATGAAGGTCGCGTACTGCTCATTCGTGCAGAACCCCATCACCCGCTCGACCCCGGCCCGGTTGTACCAGGACCGGTCGAACAGCACGATCTCGCCGGCTGTCGGCAGGTGCTGGATGTAGCGCTGGAAGTACCACTGGCCGGCCTCGCTCGAGGTCGGCTTGGTCAGCGCCACCACGCGAGCTGCCCGGGGGTTGAGGTGCTCCATGAACCGCTTGATCGTTCCGCCCTTGCCCGCGGCGTCCCGACCCTCGAAGACCAGCACGTGCTTGGCCCCGACGTCCTGGGTCCAGTACTGGAACTGCAGGAGCTGGGTCTGCAGCCGGTACTTGTCCTCCTCGTAGACGTCCCGGTCCAGCAGTTCCTCGTAGGGATAGTCCTCGCGCCAGGTCTCCACCGCGCGCCCGTCGGGGGCGATCAGGGTCGGATCCTCACCCTTGCTGCCCTGGACCGTGTAGCCCTCGGCGCGCAGCCGGTCGATGTACTCGCGGAGGCCCATCTTCTGCGTCATGCGCCCATTCCACCGCACTGCACCCCACCGGCGCCGCCGACCGCCGACCGCCGCCACGATGCACGGCGTGTTCACCGCACGATCATGGGCGTCCGAGTGGTGGCGACCCGGACCGGCTCGTAGTGTCCATCACATGGCGCTCACCCTGCCTGAAGAGGTCCTGCTGCTCCTGCTGCACGACGAGCGGGGGAGGTCGATGGTCGACGGCAACGCCCTGAACGCCGCCCTCGCCGGTGCGGCCCTGGTCGAGCTGATCCTGGACGGCGCGCTTCGGCTGACCGTCGGCGACGAGCCGCGGGCCAGGAAGGGGCGCCTGGTGAGCACCGGGCGCCCACCGCGCGATCCGCGGCTGGCTGCACTCATCGAGCGGATGGACACCAAGAAGCCGAAGGATGCGATCGGCACCGCGGTCTCCTCCGGCTGGAGGACCACGGCTGCGGCCGACCTTCGCCAGAGTCTGCTGCATGACCTCGCCGAGCAAGGGCTGCTGACCGAGGAGAAGGGCAGGGTCCTCGGGTTCACCACCACCAGATGGCCTCAGGGCCGTCGGCGCGACGTCGAGGACGAGCTGTTCGCCAGGGTTGAGCGGGCGGTCGTGCAGGGCGAGGAACCTGATTCCCGGACGGCCGCCGTGATCTCGATCCTGAGTGTGGTCGACGGCCTGCCGAAGGTCTTCCCCGACCAGGACAAGAAGACGCTGAAGCAGCGCGGGCAGCAGATCAGTGAGAGCGACTGGGCTGCAGAGGCCGTGCGTAAGGCCGTTCAGGAGATCCAGGCCGCGCTGATGGTCATGATGACGGTCGCGATCAGCACCGCGATCGTCGCCAGTTGAACGATCGGCTGCGCCGGTCGGCGGTCAGATGCTGAGCAGCTGCTCGACGACGACCCAACTCGCACCGGCGGCCACGGCGAGGAACGAGGCGTTCCACACCAGCACGGGCAGGTGCGTCAGCTGGGCCAGCACCGCAGGGTCGTCGCCGCGTGAGCCGCGGCCGATCACCGCCAGGACGTGCCGCCACGCCCCGACTACCAGCACGAGTCCTGCACCGATCAGCACCTGCTGCTGCACGTCGTCCCGGCGCCACCACCACACCGCGCCAAGGCCGGCGAACGCTGCCACGATCACCAGGGCGGTGAATGCCGAGCGGATCCGCACCACTGCCAGCAGGACGACGGCCAACGCCACGGTCACCACCGGCGCCGACCATCCGCGCACCGCGAGCCACACGATGCCCGCCCCGACCAGCGCGGGCGCCGGATAGCCCGCCCAGGTGGTCAACGCCAGACCGGGGCCGCGCGCGGGGCCCGAGGTGACCGCGTGGCCGGACATGTCGCCGCGCACCACGAACCCGGTGAACCGCCGGCCGGCGGTCATACCCACGAGCGCGTGGCCGAGTTCGTGCACCAGGGTGACCGCGACCCGGGCGACGCGCCACAACGGCTGCGCGAACACCAGCGCCATCGCGACAGCCATCGTCACGGCCAGCTCGCGCGTGCTCAACGCTGCCCCGGTGTCGGCAACCGGAGCCACCCGCTCCCGCACCTCACCCACCCAGTCCACCCCGTGACCGTATCCGGTGACCCCCTCCGCCAGGTCGCGCTTCCCCTCCCGCCCCGCCCTCCCGCCCCTCCCGGCCCTCCCGCCACGAGTAGCCCCCGTGATTGCCGTCTGTCATTGGAGTTCCCCCCATCCACTGGGCGCATAGCAATGACAACTGGCGATCACTGTGAGGAGGGCGCGGGACCGCCCTCTCGCCGTGACACCCTGTGGGGAGCGCCCGCCGAGTGCAGGAGGTCCTGTGGCACAGCAGTTCTCCGAGATCAGCGACAAGCTGCAGGCCTTCATCGAGGCCCAGCACATGTTCTTCGTGGCCACCGCAGCGCGCGAGGGCCGGGTCAACGTCTCACCCAAGGGCATGGACACGCTGCGGGTGCTCTCGCCGCGCCGGGTGGTCTGGCTCAACGCCACCGGCAGTGGCAACGAGACTGCCGCCCATCTGCTCGACACCCCGCGGATGACCCTGATGTTCTGCTCGTTCGAGCGGCAGCCGATGATCCTGCGCCTCTACGGCACCGCGCGGGCACTGCACGAGAGCGACGCCGAGTGGGCCGAGCTGCTTGCCCTGTTCCCGCCGATCCCGGGCGCGCGCAACATCGTCGTTCTCGAGGTCGAGACGGTGCAGACCTCGTGCGGCTATGCCGTTCCCTTCTACGACTTCGTCGAGCAGCGTGACGTGCTGCAGACCTGGGCGGCCAAGAAGGGCCCGGAGGGCTTGCACGTCTACCAGCAGGAGAAGAACAGGCTCAGTATCGACGGACTGTCCACCGGCCTGCCGACCTGACCGACCCTAGGCCGAGGCCCGGCGGCTGAGGCGCGCTCTCCCGGGAGCCCGCGAGATCGCGGTGAGTTCACCACCCGAGACGGTGGCGAACTCACCTCGACCCACGGCAGTGGCGTTCCCGCGATACCGTTTCTGGCCCGTGCAGGGCGACCAGGGAGCCGTCGATGACCCGAAGTCTTGTCTCGCCGCCCAAGGCCCGGCCCGGCGACACGATCGCGGTGCTGTCGCCGTCCTTCGCCGCGCCGGGGATGTTCCCAGCCGTGCACGAGCAGGCCATGCGCCGGCTGGCAGAGATCACCGGCCTGGTGCCCCGGGAGTATCCGACCACCCGCCGGCTCGGTGCCTCGCCGGCCGACCGGGCGGCCGACCTCAACGCGGCGTTCGCCGATCCGTCGGTACGGGCGATCCTGGCCACGATCGGTGGCGAGGACCAGATCACCGTCATTCCCCACCTGGACGCCGCCTCAGCTCGCCGAGACCCGAAGCCGTTCCTCGGATACAGCGACAACACCAACCTGCACCACTGGCTGTGGCAGAACGGGATCGCCAGCTTCTACGGCGGCTCCAGCCAGGTGCACCTGGGCCCCGGGCCGCGCGTGGACGAGGTGCACGCCCGGTCGCTGCGCGCCGCCCTGCTGACCGGCGAACGACTCGAGCTCACCGACCCTGGGGAGTCCGAGGACGAAGGTGTCGACTGGAACGACCCGCGCGCCCTGACCGAGTTCGGCGAGCGTGAGCCGACCCAGCCGTGGACCTGGCACGGGCCGGCGCGCGTAGTGGTGGGGCGTACCTGGGGCGGCTGCATCGAGGTGCTGCAGTGGATCCTCACCGCCGGCCGATTCACCGGGCCCCCCGCCGACGTGGACGGCGGTGTGCTCCTGGTCGAGACCTCCGAGGACCTGATCCCCGCACGGGAGGTCGGCTGGATCCTGCGGTCCATGGGGGAGCGAGGCCTGCTCGCTGCCGTGGACGGCGTACTGGTGGCCCGCCCACCGGTCTCCGATCGCAACACCCGCCCCGCGCCGGCTGAACGTGCCCGGCTTCGGGAGGCTCAGCGCGACGTCGCGGTCGAGGTGATCGCCCGGTACAACCCGGACGCCGTGACCTGCGTCGGCGTCCCGTTCGGCCACACCCGGCCGCAGTGGATCCTGCCGCACGGCCTTCCGGTCGCCCTGGACGGTGCCCAGCGCCGGGTCGTCGCCGACTTCTCCTGATCGACACCTTCAGCCGCTCAGAGCGCGAACTCCAGGCCAATCAGTTCCTCGCTGCGTTCCCACAATCGCCGGGCCAGGTCTGCGTCACCGGCCCAGCCGCTGAGTTTCGCCGGGCCCACCGGCCCGCGCACCTCCCGGAACCGCTGCGGCCCCGAGTAGCTGCCCGCCTCCGCCTCCGTGGCGGCGTACAGGATCGCCTCCGCACCGCCCTCCGCCCCCGGCAGCACGAGCCGCATCAAGGCCGGGGCGAGGGTGCGCACGACCCGGTTGGCGCCCATCCCGTCCGGGCTGGCGATCAGGTTGGTGACCGCCACCCCGGGGTGCGCCGCCGTCGAGGTCAGGGCAGATCCCGCAGCCGAGGCCCGGCGGTGCAGCTCGAGGGCGAACAGCAGGTTCGCCAGCTTGGACTGCCCGTAGGAGGTGTTCGGGGCGTAGCCGGCGGCCGGATTCGCTTCGACCACCCGGTCGTCCCCGCTGTGGTGGGCGATGGAGGAGACGGTGGTCACCCGGGGCGCCGGCGCGGCCAGCAGGGCCGGCAGCAGCCGGGCGGTGAGCGCGAAATGCCCCAGGTGGTTGGTGCCGAACTGCAGCTCGTGCCCGTCCACGGTGGTCCGGTACCGGGGCGGCGACATTACGCCGGCGTTGTTCACCAGCAGGTCGACCGGCGCCTCCACCGTCTCGGCGAACCGGCGCACCGACTCCTGCGAGGCCAGGTCGAGCTCCGCCACCGAGGTGTCGCCGTCGATCGTGGCGGCGACCGCACGCCCGGCCTCGACGTTGCGCACGGCCAGCACGACCTGGGCGCCGTGCGCCGCCAGCTCCCGGGCCTGCACTGCGCCGATGCCCGAGTTCGCGCCGGTGACGATCGCACGCCGTCCGCCCAGGTCACCGATCTGCGAGGGTTTCCAGCCCATGAAGGACTCCTGAGGTTCGTCGGGGAGGTCGTGCGCTGTCGGGTCCCACCGTGTCATGGCCGCCCGGGCGAGGCGACTATCGTGGCGATCCCCCGATCCACGGAGTGCTCCATGACGACCGACCACCTCGCACTGCCGCAGACCGCCGTCGTCGACGGCGGCATGGGCACCCTGCTCCAGGAGCGGGGGCTGGAGGGCGGCGCACCCGGTGAGCTGTGGAACGTCGAGCGGCCGGAGGTGATCCTGGCCGCCCACCGCGAGTACGCCGCCGCGGGCGCAGACGTGCTGACCACCAACACCTTCGGCGGCACCCGGCCCCGGCTGGACATGCACGGTCTGGGTGATCGCCTGCACGAACTCAACGTGGCGGCGGCCCGGCTGGCGCGCCAGGTCGTCGACGAGCAGGCGGCCGCCGGGCGACGCATCCTGGTGGCCGGTGGGCTCGGGCCGACCGGCGAGCTGCTCGAACCGCTCGGCGACCTCACCGAAGACAGCGCGGCAGGACTGTTCGCCGAGCAGGTCACCGCCCTGGTCGAGGGTGGCATCGACCTGGTGCTGATCGAGACGCTCAGCGACCTTACCGAGCTGCGGGCCGCCATCCGGGCCGCGCATGAGGCGGCCCCCGGCCTGCCGGTGATCGTGACCATGAGTTTCGACACCAACCTGCGCACGATGATGGGCATCCGACCGGGTGCCGCGGTCGCCGTGGCGGTCGAGCTCGGCCTCGACGGGGTCGGGGCGAACTGCGGCAGGGGGCCGGGCGAGATGGAACAGATCATGGCCGAGATGGCGCAGGCCAGGAGTGAGGCCGGTGCATCGGGGTTGCGGCTGCTGGCCCAGTCCAATGCCGGCCTGCCCCAGCTGCGCGGTGACCATTTCGTCTACGACGCCGAGCCGGCACAGTTGGCGGCGCACGCCGTCCGCCTGCGCAATCTCGGGGTAGAGCTGATCGGTGCCTGCTGCGGATCGACCCCGGCCCACATCGCGGCCATGAGCGCCGTGCTCCGACAGCCCGTGTGACGCGGCGAGACCACTCCGTGAGCGTATCGACACTTTGAGTAACAGCACATAGCGTGAAGTGATCGCCGCGATCCGCGCGGCCACCACTCCCCGCCGATCGAGGTGCTCAGTCATGGTGCAACCCACGACGTCACTGCGTCGTGCGGCAGCGCTGCTCACGCTCGCCCTGGTCGCGCCACTCGGCGCCGTCACGATGCAGGTGACCATTGCTGCCCCGGCCGCCGCCGCACCGCTGCACGCCCTGGTCAACCCCACCTTCGACGGCACCACAGGCTGGTTCGAGTCGACCTCCCGCGGCACACTCACCAACGCCCCCGGACGGCGCGGCACCGGTGCCCGGCTCGCCCACACCGCGACCTCGCGCTACCCGGTGATCCTCAACGACACCCGCAATACGGTCTCCCGCACCGTGGTCGGCGCCAGCTACACCGCCACTGCCTGGGTGCGGGCCAGTGTCGCCACCCCGGTGACCATCCGGCTGCAGGAATGGGCGACGACGAAGCGGGGCGAGGTCGCCTCCACCGCCACCGTCGGCACCAGTTGGACGCTGATCGGTGTCAACCACGTCGCCGCCACGGCCGGAGCGAGCCTGGACCTGAACGTACTGGCGTCCGCCCTGCCCGTGGGGGCGACAGTGGACGTCGACGACGTCACCTTCCGCTCCCGCACCCCCTCCTGGATAGACGACTTCTCCGGCACCACACTGAACACCGGTGCCTGGACGGCGCTCAACGACTCCACGTTCGGCGACGGCAACCTCGAACTGGCCTGCCTGACCAGCCGTCCCGCCAACCTCACAGTCGGCGACGGCACGCTGGCCCTGACCGCCCGGCGCGAGACCACCCCGCTGCCCTGTGGCGCCGCCGACGCGCGGTTCCCCGGTGGGCGCGGCTACTCGTCGGCGTTCCTGCAGACCAAGGGCAAGAAGGTATTCACCTACGGCCGATTCGCCATGCGCGCCAAACTGCCTACGGCGCAGGGGGTCTCGAAGGGGCTGTGGCCGGCGTTCTGGATGCGCCCGGTCGACGGGGGCACCGGCGAGCTGGACATCATGGAGGCCCTGGGCAGCGGCGCAGGCGGTGTCGAGCACACCCGGGTGCACCAGAGCCTGCACTACGACTACGTGCCGACCTACCCGATGCAGAAGGGGGTCGCCATGTTCCCGGCCACCAACACCCCCAGTGACGCGCTCCACACCTACGCGGTCGAGTGGGATCCGGGGCAGATCCAGTGGTTCGTCGACGGCCGGCTCACCCAGACCCGGACGACGTCCACCACACCGTGGCTCAACTCGGCGTTCAGCCGCCCGATGTACCTGCGGCTCAACCTCGCCGTCGGTGGGCGCTGGCCCGGCAGCCCGGACGCCGCCACAGCCTTCCCGGCCAGCTACCTGATCGACGCGGTGAGCGTGCACAGCCCGGCGTTCTGAACCGTAGACGTGCCGCACGCGCGACCGGGCCAGGGAAACCGCGCTCAGCTGATGGCGTGCTTCTCCAGGTAGGCCTTGATCTGCTCGGCGTCGGCCGGCATCGCCTCGAACCGGCGCGGCAGCGACTCGATCCCGGCCACCGCCGGCGGCAGTGGCGGACGTACACCCGTCGCCTGCTCGACCACGTCGGCGAACTTCACCGGCTGCGCGGTCTCCAGCACGATCATGGGCACGCCGTCCTCGACGAAGGGTCGGGCAACGTGCACGCCATCCGCCGTGTGGGTGTCGATCAGCCGCCCGGTCGCGGTGTGCACCGCGGCGATCGTGGCCAGCCGGTCGGCGTGCGTACTCAGCCCGGTGACGAAGCCGAAGTCGGCCACCCGTGCGTGCTCGGCCTCGCTCAGGGTGAACCCGCCGGACGACGGCACCAGGTCGGCGAACAGGTGGCGGGTGCGCTCGGGATCGCGCCCCAGCAGATCGAAGACGAACCGCTCGACGTTCGACGCCTTGGAGATGTCCATCGACGGGCTCGAGGTCTCGTGGGTGTCGGCAGCCGCGCGCACCCGGTAGCTGCCCGTGCGGAAGAACTCCTCCAGCACGTTGTTCTCGTTGGTGGCCAGCACGAGCCGGCGGATCGGCAGACCCATCATCCGGGCGACGTGCCCGGCGCAGATGTTGCCGAAATTGCCCGACGGGACGGCGAAGCTCACCTGCTGATCGTCGGCACCGTCCGGGTCGGTGGCGCGCAGCCAGCCGGCCACGTAGTAGACGACCTGGGCCAGCATCCGGGCCCAGTTGATCGAGTTGACGGTGCCGATCCGCAGCCGACGCTTGAAGTCCAGGTCGGCCGAGACCGCCTTGACGATGTCCTGGCAGTCGTCGAAGACGCCCTCGACGGCCAGGTTGTGGATGTTCGCGTCGGTCAGGGTGAACATCTGGGCCTGCTGGAACGGGCTCATCCGCCCATGCGGGCTGAGCATAAAGACGGCAATCCCAGCCCGCCCGCGCATGGCGTACTCGGCCGCACTGCCGGTGTCGCCCGACGTGGCTCCGAGGATGTTCAGGTGCTCGCCGCGCCGGCCGAGCTGGTACTCGAACAGGGCGCCGAGAAGCTGCATCGCCATGTCCTTGAACGCCAGTGTCGGCCCGTTGGACAGCTCGAGCAGCGACAGGCCGTCGTCCAGCGCGGTCAGTGGGGTGACCGCCTCCGTGCCGAACACCTCTGCCGTGTAGGTGCTGCCCACCAGCTCGCGCAGGTCCTCGGCAGGAATGTCGTCGATGAACAGCGCCAGCACCTGCTCGGCCAGCGTGGCGTAGCTCAGACCACGCCACGACCGCAGGGCGGCGGCGTCCAGGCGGGGGTAATGCGTCGGCAGGTAGAGCCCGCCGTCCGGCGCCAATCCCTCGAGCAGGATCTCGGTGAACCGCCGGGGCGCGGCGTCGCTTCGGGTGCTGAGGTAGCGCACGGGCTGCTGGGGCTCCACCGCGCCAGCCTACTGGGGGCTCGCCGACGGTCGGCCTGGCGTCAGGGCTGCCCCAGACCCGCGAGACCCCCGGCCGCACGTGATCAGCGGCGGCACGGCGACGACCCGCCCGGCGGCCGCACAGGTTGAGGCGCGCCCAGGCGGACGTGATGGATGGAGGGCTACCCGTCATGTGCGTCGGGTGAAGGTGATGGTCTTCTTGCCGTTCGCATCGGTGGTGATCACGTGGTGGTATCTCGGGTCGTGGAGTCGTCCGTGGTGGCACTGGCAGGCCGGGACGGCGTCCTTGCGGTCGGTCTTCCCGCCGCGTGACCAGGGTGTTTCGTGGTGGAGTTCGGTCCACGCGTAGGGCCGGTCGCAGCCCTGCGCGGCGCAGGTGTCGTAGACGGTGGCCAACGCGACTCGTTGGGCCTCGGTGAACAGGCGGGACGCGCGGCCCAGGTCCAGTGGCAGCGACCCGGTCCCGAGTACCGCGGGGACGATCCCCGCGCCGCAGGCCAGTCGGCGGGCCTCGCCGGCGGAGAGGTCCATCCCGGTGTCGACCGACGCGGCTCCGAGGCCGGCGAGGAGCCGTTCCCAGGACAGGGTGACCACGATGGTCGCGGCGACCTTGCCCGACAGGTGATCCGTGGGCAGCCGCTCCAGCAGCTCAGTGAATGCCAGGCCCTGGGCGTGCGCCCAGTCCGTCCCGGTCGCCGCACCGTCGACGCCGCCGCGTTCGTCGGGGGTCATCCGCCGGGGCGCGGTCATCTGCTCCAGGATCTTCCGCAGGATCGAGGCCGCCAGGGTCGGCACGGTGAAGTGCCCACTCGTGGTGCCGTCCCCGTTGTCGTGCATCGTGAACGCCGCCGCCGCCCGGGCCCGCTCCTCCTCATCGCGCAGGGTCGTGTCCTCATGCGCGTCCGCCTCCGCGGTCGGGCGGTCCAACGCATCCAACGCCCGCCGCGCCGCCCGCCGCAGCGTCGCCGGGTCGACCCGCTTCGCCGTTTGGCCACCAGGTCGGCCTCGACCTGGTCCCGCTCACCCGCGGTCAGGCCCGCGGGCAGGTCCCGGACCGCCTTCGCGATCACCGCCGCGTGCTCGGTGGACACCTCTCCCTCGCCCAGCGCCGCCCGGGTCGCGCCCAGCCCCCGGTCCAACGCCCGGGCCAACCCGACCTCCCGCGCCGCAGCGCCCCCATCGGCCTTGGTCGCCTTCGCCCACCACGCCGCGGTCCCGCTCATCCCCGACCCGTCCCCCACCCCCGCGGCATCCACCACCGCCAGAGCCGCCAACCGGGCGGCGTCCACCCGCCGCGCCAACCGCTCGATCGCCTTCACGTCCGCCCCGGTCACGCTCACGGTCGCCACGTCCAGACACGCCTGCAACGCGACCACCGCATCCACCGCAGCACCGATCCGCCCGGACACCGTCCACGGCGACGAGGACTCGGATTCCAACAGCTGCGCGACCATGCACCAATTCTATTCGAACAAACGTTCGAGTCAACACGGAGAACTGCCTTGTGGATAACTGCGGGAAATGAGCCGATGGCGAAGGGCTCGCGATGGTGCCGAACGAGCCAGTCTGTGTCAGATGAGTGAACGACCCGGTGCCACTCGACGTACCCGACGGATGTGAGACAGCTGATGAATGGCCGGCAGCTCCTCGGGTGAGTTGGCCGACGCCCTGGTGCAGGTCCTACTACGTCGGCGCGCCGGGCTTGTGGGGGCCGTGGGTCGACTCCGGCGCCTGGCTGACGATGGCCGGAACGCCCGTGGACTGGATCCTGCGCTGAGGCCGGCTTCCTGGTCGAGGGGGCGGCAAAGGGGGCGCGCCACCTGGCCGCCGCCGCGCGAGCGGCCACGACGCTGGGCACCGCGGGTACCAGCCACGCCTCGCTCACCGCGGCCGTCGAGGGGGCAGCCACTCTGGTGGGGGAGACCTCACGCCTGCTCTCGCTCAGCTGATCGTGCCGAACAGGTCGGCGGCCACGAGCGAGTCGTCGTGCAGCGCGTCGAGGACGGTGATCAGGCGACGCGCCTCGTAGCTGAAATGACTCTCCATGATCGCCTCGATCCCGTCGCGGTGGCGCAGCACATGCTCCGCGCTGACCGCGCTGACCGCGCTGACCGCGCTGACCGCGCTGACCGCGCTGACCGCGCTGACCGCGCTGACCGCGCTGACCGCGCTGACCGCGCTGACCGCGCTGACCGCGCTGACCGCGCTGACCGCGCTGACCGCCTGCTCGAGATCCTCGATCAGGCCGGCGAGCAGGCCGTGGTCCTCGGTGAGCCTGGCCAGGACGGGCCCCAGGTCGGGCCGGCCCGCTCGATCACGGGGAACAGTGCGGCGTCCTCACTCCGGTGGTGATCGGTCAGGGCCGCGCAGAAGCCGCGGCAGTACAGCAGCAGATCACCGGCCGGCGACGGCGTCGGATCGCCACTCTCGGCCGCTTCCCGGGCCCGCGCCACGGCGGCCCGCAGCGCACATGCACCTGGCGGAGCTCCTGCCCCCAGGCCACGGACCGCTAGCTCTCTCCCACGCCCGTCACACCTGCCACCCGTTCGTCAGCCGGGCCAGCAGATCGGCCCGGATCGGGGGACGGGTGCCGAACGTCAGCAGGAACGTGGCCTCCCGGATCAGCCGGGCGGTATGCGAGGTCCGCAGCACCGATCGGGACCCCTCGTGGACGGCGAGGGCCGCTGCCGCGCGCAGGGCGAGTTCCGACGAGGCGGCCCGGGCGGACGGTGCATCGTCGGTTGTCGCGTGCAGCAGCCGCGCACGTACCTGGGCCAGTTGGTCGGCCAGCCGCGCGGCCGGAGGCGGAGCCGACGCTGAGCCCAAGCCGTCCGCAGCCATCAGCGCGATCGCCCGCGCGGTGAGCCCGGTGGACAGGAAACCATTGGTGGACAATGACTCTGCGTCCCGGGCGAGGTAGTCGGCATGCGGCTGGGTGGAGACCACCCGCCGATCGGGCACCACGAGATCGGTCACCGAGAGCATCACGGTGCCGCTGGCCTGCACCGCGAGCAATGACAGCGGATCGGCGCGCAGCGCCGCCGAGCGGGTGTCCACCAGAGCCCACACCACCAGGTCGTCGGCGTCGCGGGCGGCCATCAGCAGTACCTCGACCATGCCCCAGCCGGTGAACCAGGGCGCCGACCCGGTCAGCGACCAGCCGCCGTCCACCCTGCGCGCACGCAGCATCGGCGGGCCGGTACGCGTGGCCGCTCCGATGGCCAGCCCTGCCCGCAGCCGCCCGGCCCTCAGATCCGCCACCGACGACTCGCGCAGTTCGGTGTTGCCCGACGCCGCAACGGCTTTCAGCGCCCCACGGTGCTGCAGCCAGACGAACGCCGCCGACAGGCACCCCCCGGCGAACGCCTCGATCACGCCGGCCCGGTCGTCGTCCGTGAGGTCGAGGCCGGACTCCTCGGGGGCGCCGATCGCGTAGAAGCCGCCCGCGGCCATCGCCTCGAACAGCTCAGCGGGCACGCGATCGGCGGCGTCCACCGTCACTGCCGCGGGGAAGAGCACCTCGTCGGCGATGCGCCGTGCCTCCCGCACCGCCCGAGACCCCACGTTCTGAGCCTAGCGGGGTCTCAGACCGACGGTCCGGCCGCGCGAACGGCCTACGGGTCACGGGGCTGGGGAAGCTCGAAGATGCCGTAGCCGAACCCGGCGACCTGGAACGTGTCGCCGTCGGCGAGCGCCACGCCGTCCGCCAGCAGCGACCGAGCGCCGAAGGCGCCGGGCACCTCGATCGTGGCGGTCTCGCGACGAGGGTTGACCACGACGAGGTGGGTCCCGCCGCGCAGGTAGGTGAACGGATACCCCTCGTGGACGACGCGGATGCTCGCCCGACCGCCGAGCGCGGGGGTCGCCTTGCGCAGGGCGATCAGCCGGCGGACGAGGTTCAGCGTGGACGCCGGGTCCTCACGCTGGGCGGCAACCGTCGGACGCCCGGGGTCGGGGTCGATCGGCAGGTACAGCCGCTCCGGATCGGCGGTGGAGAAGCCGGCGTTCGGACTGTCGTCCCACTGCATCGGGGTACGGCAGCCGGCCCGGTTGTAGGCCGGGTTGCAGATCGCCCCCTCGACGTCCGGCAGGCCCGGCAGGTACCGCATGCCGATCTCGTCGCCGTAGTAGATGCCCGGGACGCTGGCCCAGGTGAGCAGGAAGGTCAGCGCTGCACCCAGCTGCTCGGGGCCGCGCGGGCCGCAGCGCAACCGGTCGAAGTCGTGGTCGGCGGTGCCGATCAGGATCGGCCGGTCGGGATCGTCGGCGCGCGCGTCCTCCCAGGCGGCGAGGAATGTCTGGGTGTCGCCCTGGCCCTCGGCCGCGAAGAACGGTGGCCGCGCCTCATGCCACGGCAGCCGGCCGGCGAAGTGGTTGTCGAACAGGCTCGCGTGCGCGGCCATGATGACCAGGAAGAAGTCCGCGTGGAACGCGAACGATCCTCCGGTGCGGGGTTCCAGCCCCTCGGGCACCAGCGCGGCGTCCGGGTAGCGCTCGTCGAGCCAGGCGCGCAGGTCCCGCCACAGCGCGACCGTGTGCACATGCCCCGGGTCGTCCTTGACCAGGGAGAACGCCATGTCGACCCGGAAGCCGGCGACCCCCTTGTCCAACCAGAACGCGAGGATCTCCCGGAGCGCCTCCCGGTTGCGGCGCGGGCCGGGTGCCTCGACGGCGTCCCGCCACGGCTCGTCGTCCGGCAGGTTCGCCCAGCCGAAGTTCAGCGCGGGCTGCGCGTCGTAGAAGTTCTTCAGGTACCAGCCCGGCCGCGGCCCCGGCGAGCGCACCCACGCCGCCGTCCCCGGCAGGTCACGGCTGGTGTCGCGGTAGGGCGGCTCGCGGCACCAGACATAACGGTCGCCGTCCGGGTGCGGGCCGTCGGCCGCCAGTTCCGCCTGGAACCAGGCGTGCCCGGTCGAGGTGTGCCCGACGACGAGATCGAGCAGCACGCGGATTCCCCGCTCACGAGCCCGGGCGACGAGCTCGACCAGATCGTCGTTCGTGCCGTACCGGGGCGCCACCTGCAGGTAGTCGGCGACGTCGTAGCCGGCGTCCACGAAGGGGCTGGCGAAGCAGGGGTTGAACCAGATCGTGTCGACGCCGAGCCAGGAGAGGTGATCCAGCCGGTCGATGACACCGCGGAGGTCACCGATGCCGTCGCCGTCCGAGTCCGCGAACGACTGCGGGTAGATCTCGTAGAACACCGCGTCCGCCAGCCAGTCCCCGCCCATCCGCCGCCCCCTCTCCCGCTCGTGCCCGCTACGCCGGCGTGACCGTCAGGCCGAGGACCTCCTCGCTCACCGGATCGATGGTCAGGGTGAGATGGAGCGGCACCCGCCCGCCGAGGAGGCGGAAGGTCGCCTCGGTGACGCCGTCCCCGGCGACGGTCGTCGCGACCCAGCACCGGCCTGCCCAGACCGCGGCGACGGCCAACTGCCGCTGTGCGGGCTCGAGTCGGTCGGGGGAGACCGTGACGTCGTCGGGCCAGCTCGGGGCGGCCTCGGCCATGACCTCGCAGAGCCGGTCGGCGATCCGGTGCAGGGCTTCTGAGGGGTGGGGGACCGGGGTCACGGTGAGGGTCTGCACCCGGGGCGGCAGCTCGGGGCTCATCCGGATCTCGACCTGCACCCGCCCTCCGGGGCCGCGAAGCCACCAGGCGCAGTGCGCCGCGGTGGTGGAGACCGCCGGCTCGTCGTCGGGGGTGAGCGGGCCGATCGCCGCCGCCACCGCGGCCCACTGCTCCCGCCTGCGCGCCAAGGGCTCATCGAGGTCCAGGTTCATCGACAGCAGACGCCCTGCCACGGAGTCGTCCCAGACACTGATCAGGTGGGTGACGTCGTGCCGGGCGTGCCGCGTGGCGGAGAGCATCGATCCCCCGGCGGGGGTGGGCCAGGCCGGCCTCGCGCCGGAATGCGTGGAGGCGCTGTGCTCCACCAAGGCGTCCATCAGGCGAACCGCCAGCCGCGGCACCGGGGCGTAGGTGGCGTTCGCCAGCACGACCACGCCCAGCCCGCTCGCCGGGTGCCACCGCATGTGTGAACCGAATCCCGGGTAGCCGCCGCTATGGAAGATCATGGTGCCCAGCTGTGGATCCTGCTCCACCACGAGCCCGAATCCGTACGCCACGCCACGGATCACCGGCGGCTCGGCCAGCCCGCGCCAGGTCACGCTCGGTGGCTGAGTGAGCCGGGGCAGCTGTAGTTCGCGCCGGGACGCCCTGCGCAGCGGCCCGTCGTCCGGGTCGTCCCGGGGAGGGAAGGCATCGGCGAGGAAGCCGACCCAGCGGGCCAGGTCGGCCACGGTGCTGAACAGACCGCCCATCGGTGCGAAGGCTCCGTACCCGACGGGAGGCACGCGCTCCCACTCCTCCCCGGTGCGCCGGTAGCCGGTGGCACGGGCCTGCGTCGGTGCCACCTCCGGCGTGAACCCGGTGGCGGACAGGCCGAGCGGTTCGAGCAGGCGGTGCGTGACGACCTCGGCGTAGGGCTGCCCAGCCGCGGCGGCGACCACCCGGCCCAGTACGGCGTACCCCAGATTGCTGTACTCAAAGGCGGTGCCCGGGGCCCAGGCGTAGCCGAGCCCGCCGCGCAGCATCTCCGCGAAGGTCTCCTCCGGCAGGTCCTGCTGCCGATCTCCCCAGGGGTCGTCGGTCGGCCATCCGGCCGCCATGGTGAGTAGGTCTCGCACCGTCGGCCGGGCGGCGTCGGCGGTCGGTAGGCGCAGCTGCGCAAGCTCAGGCACGTGGTCGGCCACGTCGTCGTCGAGGTGCATCCGGCCCTCGTCACGCAGCAGCAGAATCGTGGTCGCGGTGAAGCTCTTGGTCATCGAGGCGATGCGGAACAGGGTGTCGGCATCGGGCACGGCGTTGGTGGGCGTCTCGCCGGCTTCGGCGTCGCCCGGCTCGGTGAGGTGCCGCACGCCGCGGCCTCCGCTGTGCACCAGGGCGCCGTCGATCAGGACCCCGTACGCCAGTCCGGGCTGTTCTGCGGCCTCGGCGTACTCGTCGACCAGCCGCTCCACGAGATCCAGCACTCTGCGATCCTGCCACGGCACTCACCACCACCTCGCTGGGTGTGCGACCTCGCCTCAGCGCAGATCGAGGTCGGCCAGGGCGCGTGCCAGGGCGACGCCGTCGGGGGCGCGCACCTCGGGCACCTCGTGCACCAGATGCTCCGGATGCACCACATCGTCGCTCTTCTCGCCGTACTGGGTGGCGGGAATGCCGTGTGCCAGAACGTGTTCCCCGGCTGTCAACTGGCGGATGGCAATCGCCCGCACGTGCTCGGGGCGGTCGTACGCGAACTCGGTGTACAGGCTCGGGTCGTGTTGGCCGTCGTCGCCGATCAGCAGCCAGCGGATCCGCGGGAAGTCCTCGGCGAGTCGGCGCAGGCACTCGCGCTTGTGGTCCTGACCACTGCGGAACCAGCCGGTGTTGGTCGGCCCCCAGTCGGTCAGCAGCAACGGACCGTCCGGGAACCGGTGCCGGCCCAGGAACCGGGTCAACGAGGCGGCGGCGTTCCAGGCCCCGGTCGAGACGTAGACGGTCGGTGCGCCGGGATGGTCGCGGAGCAGCCCGGCGTACAGCGCAGCCATCCCCTTGACCGGCCGCCGCGCCTCCTCGCGCAGCACGAACGTGGTGTAGGCGGCGATCAGCGGCCGGGGCAGGAATGTCGTGATCACGGTGTCGTCGATGTCGCTGACGATCCCGAAGGTCTCCCGCCCCTCGACGACGAACACCCGCCCCAGCACCGGCTCCGCGTCGCGGGCCGTCAGGGTGATCTCGCACCAGCCCGGCTGGAGGCCCGGCGCGGGCAATCGCACGTCGAGCAGCCCCGAACGATCCGTGCGCACGATGTGCCGCGCCGTCCCGACGGTGATCAGCACCTCGGTGCCGGCGGCCTCCGCGGTCAGGAAGTTCCGCCAGCCCCGGCGTCGCTTGAGGTCGTCGACGGCGGCACCGACGCCCCCGTCGGACGCAGGGGTCAGTACCGCCCGGCCCAGCACCCGCACCCAGCCCGGGCCGCCGTACCCGTCATAGGCCACCACGGTGGGCTGCCACCCGCGGCGCGCGAGTACGCCGCCGAGGGCGGTGTTCCACGCGTCCTCGACCACGCTGGCGGGATGCGGCCTGGTCATCACCCCATCGTGCCAGCACCACCAAAGGCCCGATTCCGCCGAGCCGAACCGGGGCAGGATGAGGGGGAGGCGTCCATCCCCCAAGGACGGAACGAGTCGTGGCCGACCCGCTCCGTGAATCAGCCCAGCTGGAGCGGGCGAGCCGGAGGCTCGGTCGCAGAAAGGGGACCGACATGACAGGCAGGCCGGATCTGCGAACTGGCGACCCCAAGGTGCACGACCTGATCGCGGAGATCGACGAAGCGATCGACATCGGCGACGAGCCCACGGTGGAGCGGTTGAGCCTGCTGCTGCGCGAGCTGGACCCCAATGCCGGCCCGGGCGGCGACAGCTGACCCTTCCGAACGACGAGGGGATCTGCATTCTTCAACCGAAAGGTTGACAAGATGCGGGTCCCCTCGTATGTTCGTGCTCAACCAGGAGGTTGAGGAAGGGGGGTCTCGTGACGGACCCGCTGTCCAGGGTCTTCGCCGCCCTGGCCGACCCGACCCGGCGTGACATGGTGGCCCGCCTCGCCGAGGGGGACGCCACCGTCGGTCAGCTGGCCGAGCCCTATGACGTCAGCCTGCAGGCGGTCTCCAAGCACCTGAAGGTGCTCGAGGAGGCCGGCCTGGTCAGCCGCAGCCGCGACGCCCAGCGGCGCCCGGTCCATCTCGAGGCGGAGGTGTTCGACCTGATGACCAAGTGGATCGAGCGCTACCGCCGCGAGGCCGAGGCGCGCTACCGCAGACTCGACGACGTCCTGGCCGCCATGACCGACACCGCTGCCATCACCGACCCGAACACCGACCTGAGCACTCCGTCCACCGATCCCGCACAGGAAGCGAGCGCATCATGACCACTCTGACCGAGGCCAGCATCCAGGCCGACCCTGCCCTGCCGATCATCCGCATCACCCGCGACTTCGCGGCGACGCCGGAGCAGCTCTTCCGGGCCCACACCGACCCCGGGATGTTCGCCCAGTGGGTAGGACCGAACCGAATGGGCGTGAGGATCGAGCACTGGGATGCCCGGACCGGGGGCAGTTGGCGCTACGTCGCCGAGCGGGAGGAGGCCACGTACGGCTTCCACGGCTGCTTCCACGAGGTGCGGCCCGACCGGATCGTGCAGACGTTCACCTTCGACGGCCAGCCGGACGGCGTGGCGCTGGAGACGCTGACCTTCGAGGACCTGGGTGACGGGCGGACCCGCGTGCACGCGCAGTCCCTGTGCGACAGCTTCGAGGAACGTGACGCCTGGCTGCGCAGCGGCATGGAGACCGGGGTCAGCGAGGGCTACGCCAAGCTCGACGCCCTGCTGACGGACGGGGCCGTCTGACGTGGCGCTGCCCGATCAGCCCGCCGCGCGGCACCGTCAGGTGGCCGGCGCGTTCACAGACCGCGTGCTCGGTGCCGAGCGGGCGCAGCAGTGGGACGTGCCGGCCCCCGTCGAGGGCTGGACGGCGCGGGACGTCGTCCGCCATCTGACCGACTGGTTCCCCGGCTTCCTGGCCGGCGGCACCGGGATCGAACTGCCCCGCGGCCCGGGGGTGGACGACGACCCGGTCGCCACCTGGAAGGTGCACAACGAGGCCGTGCAGGCCCTGCTCGACGACCCGGCGACCGCCGGCCGGGCGCTGTCCAACCCGCACATCGGCGACGTCCCGCTCGACCGGGCGATCGATCAGTTCTATAGCGCCGACGTGTTCATGCACACCTGGGACCTCGCCCGGGCCACCGGCCAGGACGACCGGCTCGACCAGGATTTCTGCGCCGACCTGCTGGCCGGAATGGAGCCGATAGAGGACGTGATGCGTTCCTCCGGTCAGTACGGCGCCCGGGTCCCGGTGCCCGCGGACGCCGACGCACAGACCCGGCTGCTGGGCTTCATCGGCCGGAACCCGTTCTGGCCCAACGACCCCAGCTGACAACGGGTCAGGGTCGAGACATCAGGTGACGTCCCGCCGGGTGGTCAGGAAGGCCCCGCCGACGGCGAGCGCCGCGGCGTAGAGCAGGAGCACCAGGGCCGCCTGCCACCAGTGGTCCCAGTACTGCGCCAGCTGTGCCTGGTCGACCTGCTGGCCCTCGACGGGGTTGCTGGTGATCAGCATGTTGGAGGTCAGGTTCCCCGGGATCCACTTCATCGCGGAGTACCACTCCTTGACCGAGAAGATGATGTTCAGCGCGATCTGCACCACGAAGGCCAGCCCGACGCCCACCATCACGGCGGCGATCTGGTTGCGGATCAGCATGCCGATGCCGAAGCCGAACAGGGTCCAGACGACGAACGCGATGATGCCGATCCCCAACGACTTCCATACCTCGGCGTCATTCAGGAAGGTCGGCTCGTGCTTCACCCAGGCCAGGATCGGCGTGGCACCGGAGATGCTCGCGGCGGCGTGCACGACGGCGTAGACGGCGCCGATCACGGCCACCGCCACCATCTTGGTCGCCATCACCACCCAGCGGTTCGGGGTGCTCAGGAAGGTGGAGCTGATCGTCTTGTGCCGGTACTCACTGGTGATCAGCAGGGTGCCCAGGGCCAGCGGGATCAGCGTGGTCAGCGACTGCACCAGCCCGGCGTTGTAGATCAGCTGTGCCGTACCGACGGTCATCTTCGCGAACGGGTTGCCCTGTGCGCTGTCACCGCCCGTCGCAGCGGTGTTGCCGACGAGTGCGGCGAACCCCATCGAGACCAGCGCGGCCAGGAAGGCCATGCCCAGCGCCATGCCCCACCACAGCCGCGTGGTGAACACCTTGCGGATCTCGGAACTGATCGCGCCGATCATGCCTGCCCGCCCTCATCGTTGTTCTCGGTCAGCGAGAAGAACATCTCCTCCAGATCGCCGCCCTGCTGGCGCAGCTCCCACACCGGCAGGCCGGCGCCGAGGGCGATGTCGCCGATCTGTCTCAGGTCGCCGGAGGAGACCAGCAGCTCGCCGTCGTCACCGGGCCGGCTCGTGACGCCGACGGCGGCGTGCAGAGCCTGGGCCAGGCGGGTCGGGTCCGACGTGCGGACGACGGCGGTCGCCTGGCCGTGCAGGCTCTCGATCGGGCCGGCCTTGATCAGGCGGCCCTTGTCGATGATCACGACGTCGTCGACCGTCTGCTCCACCTCCTGCAGCAGGTGGCTGGAGATCAGGATGGTGCGGCCCTGGCTGCTCAGCTCCCGCATGAACCCGCGGAGCCAGCGGATGCCCTCGGGATCGAGACCGTTGGTGGGCTCGTCCAGCAGCAGCACGCGTGGGTCGCCGATCATCGCCGCGGCCAGGCCCAGGCGCTGCCGCATACCCATCGAGTAGCCGCCGGCGCGCTTGCCGGCGGCGTCCGCCAGCCCCACCAGGGAAAGCAGCTCATTGACCCGCGCCGTCGGGATGCCGTTGGTGTCGGCCAGTACCCGTAGGTGGTCGCGCCCGCTGCGCCCAGGGTGGGAGCCGGTGGCTTCCAGGGCCGCCCCGACCACGCGCAGCGGCTGATGGATGTGTCCGTAGGCCTTGCCGCCGATGGTCGCGGTGCCGCTGGTCGGGCGCACCAGGCCCAGCGCCATCCGCAGGGTGGTGGTCTTGCCCGCGCCGTTGGGTCCCAGGAAGCCGGTGATCCTGCCCGGTTCGACATCGAAGGAGAGATTGTCGACGGCCTTGACGTCTCCGAAGTGCTTTGTCAGGCCGCGAATCTCGATCCGCGCCCCCGGCTCGGCGGTGCTCGCAGTGGTCATGCGGCGATCCTCTCAGCCTCACCCGACGGTAGGCCACGCGAGACGCACCGCCCGGCGCCCGTTCGCATTCTGTCGACACCTAGGATCGAGACCATGACCGATCCGCAGCTCGTCCCCTCGCTCACCCTGCGCACTGCCCGCACCGACAGCATCGGCCTGCCCATCCCGCAGGTCGGGTTCGGGGTCTGGCAGGTGCCGGACGACGCGGTCCAGCCCGCGGTCGAGGTGGCACTGGCGTCGGGCTACCGGCACATCGACACCGCGCGCATCTACGACAACGAGAGCGGCGTCGGACGGGCCCTGGCCGCCACCGACATTCCCCGCGAGGACATCTTCGTCACCACCAAGCTCTGGAACGACGACCACCGCCGGGTGAAGGAGGCCTTCGAGGCGTCGATGGACCGCCTCGGGCTGGAGCAGCTCGACCTGTTCCTGATCCACTGGGCTGTGCCGGACGCCGACACCTATGTGGACGCCTGGCGCGGTCTGCTCGAGCTGCGTGAGGAGGGGCGGGTGCGGGCGGTCGGCGTCTGCAACGTCCACATCCCGCACCTGCAGCGACTCGAGGCGGAGACCGGCGAACTGCCGTCGATCAACCAGATCGAGCTGCACCCCTACCTGCAGCAGAACGAGCTGCGGGCCTTCCACGCCGAGCACGGCATCGTGACCGAGTCGTGGAGCCCGTTGGCCTCGGGCCACAAGGTGCTCGACGACCCGGTGATCGGTGAGATCGCGGCCGCGCACGACGTCACCCCGGCCCAGGCGATCATCCGCTGGCACCTGCAGCTCGGCCTCGTCGTCCTGCCGAAATCGGTGACGCCGCACCGGATCGCGGAGAACCTCGACGTGTTCGGCTTCACCCTGGACGACGCGGAGCTGGCCGCCATCGCCGGCCTCGACCGTGGCATGCGCACGGGTCCCAACCCCGACGAGTTCCACATGGACGCGGTGTCGTGGCTCAGTCGCGCGTACTGAATCCCTTGACAATCAGCCACCCGCCGATGAACACCTCCCACAGGCCACCCGGGACGGCGTGCATCGAGTTCAGCTGGAACCCGAGGATCTGCAGCAGCGACCCGCAGAGCAGGACCGCGTAGCCCACCAGGCCCCACCAGGCCAGCGGCCGGGGGATCAGCCGCGAGCGGAGGAAGGCCGAGCACAGGATGAGGCCTGCCACCCCGACCGCGGTCATGCCGAACTCGTAGGCATACAGGTTCGCCTCGGTGAGCGCGGCGCTCAGGGCCGGCAGCGAGGCGTTCTCCGGGGATGCCCCCGCGAGGTACTCACGGCCGAGCGGGATCTGCACGACGATCAGCAGGGTCATCACCGCGACGAAGACGGCGTCCACGATCCTGGCGGCCAGGTAGCCGACGGCCGTCCGGACGCTTCGCCGTCCGAGAACGGGGAACATCAGCACACCGTGAGCGGCGTCGCCCGCGACGGTGATCAACCAGAGCACTGCACCCACGGCCAGCGCCGTGCTGCTCGCGGCGATGGACGAGAGCCCGCCGGAGTCGGTCAGGACCGACTGGATCAGAAGGTTGCCGCCGATGCCGAGCACCATCCCGGCGAGGTAGAGCACCCCCACCACGCGAGCGGTCGTGCGATGCGACTCGGAGGGCGTGTCGTCGAGGGTGGTGCTTGGCGGTTGCGGCTGCGCGCTGCCGCTGCGCGCTGTGGGCTGACCGAGGACTGTCATGGCGTTCCTCTCCCGTGTGGACCGGTGTCGCCGACGTGCGTCACCGTACTTAGTACAGTGACGGTAGTGTACTAAGTACGAAACGTCTAGGCAGGGATGGCGCGATGGCCCGAGCAGTCAGCGCGAGCGACCCGGGCGGACGTCGCGAGCCGCTCAGCCGCGAGCGGATCCTGCACGCGGCCGTCGCGGTCGCCGACGCGGGAGGCTACGGATCTCTGACGATCCGTTCCCTCGCCCAGCACCTGCACGTCCAGCCGATGGCGATCTACCACCACGTGGCCAACAAGGGCGAGATCCTCGACGGCATCCTCGATCTGGTGTTCAGCGAGATCGAGCTCCCGGTCCCCGGCGGGGACTGGCGTGCCGAGCTGGCCCGGCGGGCGCACTCGGCCCGGCGCGTCCTGCGACGCCACCCGTGGGCGATCATGGTGCTGCAGTCGGGCACGTCCCCGGGTGCGGCCACCCTCCGCCACCACGATGCGATCATCGGCACTCTGCGAGGCGCTGGCTTCTCCGTGACAATGACGGCCCACGCCTACGCTCTGCTCGACAGCTACGTCTACGGCTTCGCGCTCTCCGAGACTGCACTACCCATCAACGGACCCGAGACCGTGGCCGAGGTGGCCGAGGCCATGCAGGAGCGGCATCCGCTCGATGCCTACCCGCACCTGGCCGAGTTCTCCCGGGCGCACATCATGCGACCCGACTACGACTTCGGTGCTGAGTTCCAGTTCGGGCTCGACGTGGTGCTCGACGGTCTCGGCCGATCGCTGGCGACCTGACGTCGCGATCTAGGCTGCAGCGTATGGCGATCCGAGGGCTCGGCGTCGGCGGTCTGAAGGCCTGCCTCAACGGGGCGCGGGGCCCGCAGGAGCATCCGGCCCTGCCGGTCACGGCGAGCCAGCTCGCCCGATGCCATGGAGGATCGGGCTCGAGGACACCCTCCTGCTGCCCGACGGTTCCCTGGCGGGAGAGCAACGCCCAGTTGGTGCGGGCGGCGCCGGCCCTAGTCTGACCGGCATGAGGATCCTGGTGATCGGTGCGACCGGTCAGGTCGGCCATGCGCTCATCAGCCCCCTGTTCCACGCCGGTCACGACGTGACCGTGCTGGTCCGGCGAGCAGCCCCAGGGCGGTTCCCGGCCGGGGTGCGAGTGGTCGCCGAGCCCGAGTTCACCGGCACCACGTTCGCCCGGATGCTCCCCGACACCGATTGCGTGGTCTACGGGCTGGGTCTGCCCGAGCAGTTCACCATCGACGAGACCGTCTTCGAACGGGTGAATCGCGGGCTGCTGAACACCCTTCTCGCGGCGATGGACGCCTCCCGGGTGCGTCGTCTGGTCTACATCTCGACCTACGAGGTGTTCGCCCCGCGCGACGGCGTCATCCGGGAGAGCCACCCGGTGGCGCCTCTGGACGGTCTCACGCCCTACTTCCGGTCGATGACTCAGGCCTACGGCGACGTCGTCGCCTTCGCCGAGCGGACCGGCACCGACCTCACCACCATCCACCCCGCAGCCCTGTACGGCGGGCTGAACACCGGGGACGGATTCACCAACGTGATCGAGAATCTGTTGAACCGTCGGATGTGGCGCATGCCGGTGGTGCCGCCGGGGCGCTTCCCTGTGGTGCACGCCGACTCTCTGGCTGCGGGCATCGTGCGCTCGCTGGATCACACCGGCGCGTTCATCCTCAGCGACGGCATGACCGATCTGCACACGCTGGCGCAGGCACTGCGCAGGCACGCCCGCAGCTGGGTGCCTCCCCAGGTGCCGGCCGGGTCCGTCCGAGTGGCTACCACGGGGATCGAGGTGGCGGCACGGGCGCTGCGCCGCCGCCCCATCCTGAGCAAGGTGCAGCTCGCCTTCATGACCGCGGGCAACGAACCCCTGGCCGAGAAAGCCTCGCAGACATGGGGCTTCACCCCGTGGCCGCTCGACGGAGGGATCCAGCGCTACCTCGCAGATCGCGAACAGCTGCTCGCCGTCCGCCGGGGCCGGTGAGCCATGGCGCACCCGCCGATGTTCGACGACGACGACCCGTTCCTGGGCCGCGTACGCACGATCGCCCTGGCCCTTCCCGACGCCGCGGAGAAGATCTCGCACGGCCACCCCGCGTTCTACACCACCAAGGTCTTTGCCTACTACGGCGGATCGATCAAGGTGGACGGCGCGTGGGTGAGCCATCCGCAGTCGGTGGTGGTGCTGCCGGACGCCGAGGACCTGCGTGCCCTGGTCGAGGATCCGCGCTGCTACGTGCCCGCCTACCTCGGCCCGAGCGGCTGGATCGCCCTGCACCTGAACGCCGCGACCGACTGGGACGAGATCGCCGAGCTCCTCGACGCCTCCTACCGCCGCACCGCCGGCCCCCGCCGCGTCGCCCGCCTGCACCCCCGCCAGCCCCCGGCAGCTCCCCCGTGAGTGGTCAATAGCGCTCCGTTCTCGTGCGTCGAGCGGGGCGGAATCGACCACTCGCGTGGGGGTGCAGGAGAGAGGGGTCCTGTCAGCCGGCGCGGCCGCTGCCGAGCAGGGGGAAGGGGTCGTTGGAGAAGACCACCTCGACCGGCACCTCGAAGTAGGCGGCGATCCGCAGTGCCAGGTGCAGGCTGGGGGAGTACTCGCCCCGCTCCAGGTAGCCGATCGTCTGGTAGTGGACGCCGAGCGCCTCGGCCAGGTCACGCCGCGAGACCCCCCGCTCGGCGCGCAGCATGGCGATCCGGTTGTGCATCTGCTCCGACACGGCGGTCAGTATCCCTTCGCCATCACCCGGTCGCGGGCGGCGGCCACCTGCGAGCCCGACTGCCGGCGCGCCATCCGGCGCAGGGCGATCGGGGCCAGCGCCATGCCGAGCACCGCCCACAGGCCGAGCACGCCGACCGTCTCCCAGGTGCTCCACGACTGACCGAGCTCCAGGGCCACCGCCGCGTCCGGAAGCAGCGCCGAGCGGAGCCCGAGGCCGAGCCAGTACGTGGGCAGGATCTGCCCGATCACCTGAAGCCACCCCGGCAGCGCGGCGAGCGGGTAGAAGATCCCGGAGATCGCCATCGCCCCGTACACGATCAGGCTGGACCAGCCGAGCATCACCGGGCTGCGCATGAGCGCCCCGATCAGCGCACCCACGGGAAGCGTGGCGAACAGACCGAGCACGGCGACCCAGCTGAACGTGAACCAGCGGGCGGCACTCTGCGGGGTGACGCCGTCCACGAACACCGCGGCGGCGGCGAGCAGGCCCACCATCGGCGCCAGCGAGGTGCCGGTGAACACCAGCACGTTGGCCATCAGGTGGCTGAGCATGCCGTTCGGCACGGCCTTGGCGCGCAGCAGCGTGCCGTCGTCCCGCTCGGTGATCAGCTGGCCGGCCACGCCCATCACGCCGCTGCTGATCAGGCTCATGGTGAGCAGGCCGGGCACCCCCAGCTGGGCCAGGGAGACCGCGCTGCCCATCACTTCCTGCCCGCGCAGGAAGTACAGGACCAGCAGCCCGATCGCGGGGAACATGATCCAGGAAAGGATCATCGGCGAGAACAGCTGGATCCTCAGCTCGATCCGGGCCTGGCGGACGGCGCCGCGCAGCGCTGCACCCAGGCCGCTCACGACAGCTCCCCGGACCGGGCCACGGCCAGGAAGTCCTGCACGGCGTCCGGGGCGGGAGCCCCCGCCTCGACCCGGTTCACCAGGGCCAGGTAGGCGTCCTCGAGGGTCGCCCGGCGCACTTCGAGATCGGTGATCGCACCACCCGGGGTGCCGAGCACCCCGCGCAGGTACTCCGCCGGATCATCCGTGGAGTGCACGTGCGCGGCGCCGTCTCGGGCCCAGCGCACCTCGGCCGTGCTGGAGACGCGCCGGCGGAGGGTGTCGGGGGAGCCGTCGGCCACGATCCGCCCGCCGGCGAGCACCAGGATCCGGTCGGCGAGCCGTTCCGCCTCGTCGAGATCATGCGTGGTCAGCAGGATCGTCACCTCGTCGTCCGCCAGGCTGTGGATCAGGTCGTGGAAGTCGCGGCGGGCCTGCGGGTCGAAGCCCGCCGTCGGCTCGTCGAGGAAGAGCAGTTCCGGGCGCCCGACCAGGCCGACGGCGACGTCGAGCCGGCGCCGCTCGCCGCCGGAGAGGCCGAGGATCTGCCGGTTCGCCTTGTCGGTCAGCCCGACCCGTGCGAGCAGGTCGTCGGTGTCCCAGGGGCGGTGGCGCGTGGGCGTGGAGTAGGGGCGGTAGAACTCCCCGAGGTGGGCCAGCAGTTCGCGCACCCGCCAGCGGGCGTGGTCACGCCAGGACTGCAGCACCACGCCGACCCGCGCCCGCCAGGCCTCGTCGGCGCTGATCGGCTCGGCGCCGAGCACTCGGATCTGCCCGGCCGAGGGGGCGCGGAAGCCCTCCAGGATCTCGATCGTGGTGGTCTTGCCGGCGCCGTTCGGCCCGAGCAGCGCGACCACCTCGCCCGGGGCCAGGGTGAAGTCGACGCCGCGAAGGACCTCGGTCTCGCCGTAGGCCATCTGTAGGTCGGAAACAACGACTACGCGATTGTTTGTATCGCTCACACGGTTGAATGTAGTAGGAGTACTACATTCGAGCAACAGGGCAATGCTGCCGGGACCTCGCTCGGCTCAGAGGTCGGCCAGTTCCAGCGTGATCTCGACGTCAGCCCCGGCAGCCAGTGCCTCCGCGGCGCGCACGGACTTCTTCATCGGCAGCAGGAAGGTGCCGTTCATGCTGTCCGGGAAGACCGAGGTGCGCCACGAGGTGCGCCCGACGGTGACCGCCACCCGCACCGACCCGAAGCCGTGCCGCAGGCCTGCGGTGAGGTCGTGGATGTCCTCACTGATCTCCTCCGGCACCGTGACGAAGTACCAGGAGCCGCCTTGGTGCAGCCACAGCGGTGCCGTGAACTCGAACTCCCCGATCCGACCCACCATGGCTCACAGCCTAGGGTGACCCACCGACAGCCGGCCTGGCCCGGGGAGGCGGGCCTGCCTCGTCCGGCTGTGTCAGCATGACCGGGTGCCGCCCCGCGCCGAGCTGCCCGAGCTCACCTTCGCCGGCCCGGCAGAGCTGGAGGTCTGGCTCGAGGAGCACCACCTCACCCACGCCGGGATCTGGCTGCTGCTGGCCAAGAAGGACACCGGCGCCACGACGGTGAGCTACGTCGAGGCGGTGGAGCTGGCACTGTGTTTCGGCTGGATCGACGGACAGGCCCGCCGGATCGACGAGGTGCACTACGCCGTGCGGTTCACCCCCCGGCGGTCGCGCAGCGTGTGGTCCAAACGGAACGTCGAGCGGGTCGAGCGCCTGACCGCAGCCTCCCGGATGCGCCCCGCGGGTCTGGCGCAGGTGGGGGCGGCGAAGGCCGACGGGCGTTGGGCCGCCGCCTACGACGGGTCCGCGGAGATCGCTGTGCCGCAGGACCTCCAGACGGCGTTCGACGTGGATCCGACCCTGGCTGCGGCGTTCGCGGCACTGAAGGCAGCGGAGCGCTACGCGGTCCTCTACCGCCTGCAGACCGCCGTGAAGCCGGAGACCCGAGCCCGCCGCCTGGCCCGATTCCTGGACGGGCTGGCGCCCGGGCCCGGGTAGCGGTCGAGGTGTGCCGGTGCCCGGGGCGGGCCAGGATGGTCCGGTGAGCGGTATCGACCAGGAACGGCAGAGTGGACGGCGCCTGCCGCGTGCGCTGACCCCGTTCCGGATCCGCGCCTATCGCCGTCTGGCGATCGCGATCGCACTGATCACCTTTGCCTCAGGCGTGTGGATCGTGGCCCTGGTCTGGGAGGTGATCCGGCTCGGCGGCGGCCCCGCCCAGCTGTCGATCGTCTCCACAGCAGGGGCGCTGGGCACCCTTGCGCCGGCTCTGATCGCCGGTGTGGTCGCCGACCGGGTGCCGCAGAAGTCGATCATGCTTGCAGTGACCGGGATCGAGCTGGCCGGCATGGCCTCGATCGCGCTGATGTCCCTGGCCGGTCTGACCAGCATCTGGCACCTCACGGTGGTCGCGCTGGTGATCGGCATGGGTCTGTCCTTCTCCTACCCGGCCTACTCCGCCTGGTTGCCGGCACTGGTCCCGGCGTCCGACCTGTTGGCGGTCAACGGGTTCGAGGGCATGATGCGCCCCACGGTGAATCAGGCGATCGGCCCCGGAGTGGCCGGGCTCGTGGTCGGCGCCGCCTCGCCGGGGGCGGCCTTCGGTGTCGCCGCCGCCGCCTCGCTGGCCGGGTTGGTCGCGCTCTCGGCGGTGCCGAAGACGGCGGTACGACGCGAGGTGAAGGAATCGCCGGGCGGGCGCCCGGCGCATCCGGTGGTGAGCGCGCTGCGCGACGTCCGCGAGGGGTTCGTCTACATGGTGCGGACGCCGTGGCTGGTGGCCACCCTGCTGTTCGCCTCTCTGCTGGTACTGACGATCATGGGCCCGTTCGAGGTGCTCATCCCGTTCGTGATCAAGGATCGGTTGGGCGGGGGCCCCGGGGACCACGCCATGGTGATGGCGGCGTTCGGCGTCGGCGGGGCTGTCGGTGCCCTGGGCATGGCCTCTCGCCCGATGCCCCGGCGCTACCTGACCATGATGAATCTGATGTGGGGAGTGGGGTGCCTGCCCCTGCTCGGGATGGGCCTGGCCACCCAGGTCTGGATGATCGTCGTCCTCGCCCTGGTGCTCGGCGCGGTCTTCTCGGCGCCGATGGTCATCTGGGGCACACTGCTGCAGCGCCGGGTGCCGCCGGAACTGCTCGGCCGGGTGTCGTCGCTGGACTTCTTCGTCTCGATCTCGCTGATGCCGCTGTCGATGGCCATGGCTGGGCCGGTGTCGGAGCTGATCGGGTTGCGGGCCACCTTCATCGTGGCCGGCATCGTGCCGGGCATCGTCGCCGTGGTCGCGATCGTGTGGGCGAAACTGCCCCAGGACGAGCTGGCACACCCCCTCTCCGACTGATCCCACCCGAACCCAGCGGGACCCCGATCAGAGGTCCGCCTGCACGCCGTCCAGCAGCCGGCGGAGCCCGAATCTCAGGGACTCCGCGGGATCGCCGGCCGAGCCCACACTGACCCCCACCCGCGACGCGATCGGCAGCTCCAGGTCGCCCATCGCCCGTTCCATGGCAGGGCCCGCCAGCGCCCACCACTGCTCATCGGTGAGCGCGCTCTCGGCCCGGGTGCGGTCCAGCCCGATCTGCCAGCGCGCCGCGCCGGCCACCATGCCAAGCACGGTCGTGAGCAGGTGGTCCATCGAGACGTCGTGCAGGCCGCAGCCGTCCAACGGGGTGAGCTCGTGCTCGTACTTCAGGCACACACCGGGCCCCAGGATCGGGCGGCCGGGGGGAACGTCCACCAGCCAGCGATGCGCCAGGGTGTGCTCCCAGTTGCGCCAGGCCACATACTCGAGGCCGTCACGCCAGCCCGCCAGGTCGCCGGGCAGCGACCGGCCCGCGTACGTGCTGGCGGCGACGGCGTCGACCATGAGCTCGACCAGTTCGGGCCGTCCGGGCACGTAGGTGTAGAGCGTCATGGCGCCGACCCCCATCACCTCGGCCACCCGGCGCATGGTCACCGCACCGAACCCCTGCTCGTCGGCCACGGCCATGCCCGCCTGCACGATCGCCTGGAGCGTGATCCCTGAGCGCCCAGTCTGCCGGGCGGGTGCCCAGAGCAGGCCCAGCAGCCGGGCCGGGTCACCCGGGCGGGACGGAGTCCGTGGCATGGGGGAATTGTTGCGCATGCCGGCCAGGTTTCGTACAGTGGACCGTACAACGTACGAGTCAAAGGAGTCCGATGACATCCGCGATTCAGACCCAGGACCTCGTGAAGCGCTATCGCGGCCAGGACCGACCGGCGCTCGACGGCGTGACGATCCAGGTCGGGCAGGGGAGCGTGTGCGCCCTGCTCGGTGAGAACGGCGCGGGCAAGACCACGCTGATCCGGATCCTGACCACGCTGACCCGACCGGACAGCGGCTCGGCCGCGGTGATGGGCCATGACGTGGCCAGCGCCGGCGGCGACGTCCGCCGCGTGATCGGGCTGGTGGGCCAGTACGCATCGGTGGACGAGGTGCTCACCGGCCGGCACAACCTGGAGCTGTTCGGCCGGCTGAACGGGCTCACCACGCGTGCAGCCCGGGGGAGGGCGGGGCAGCTCCTCGAGCGGTTCCGGCTCACCGACGTGGCCGATCGCGCCGTCCACGGGTACTCGGGGGGCATGCGGCGGCGCCTCGACCTCGCCACCGGACTGTTGGGCACGCCCCGGGTGCTCTTCGTCGACGAGCCGACGACAGGGCTTGATCCGCAGGCCCGGCGTGAGGTGTGGCGCGACCTGCGCGACCTGGCCGATGAGGGAACGACGGTGCTGCTGACCACGCAGTACCTGGAGGAGGCCGATGCCCTGGCCGACCAGGTGGTGATCCTGCGTGCAGGGCGGGTAGCCCTCGCCGGTCGGGCACAGGACCTCAAGCGCGTGGTCGGTGAGCCACGGGTGGAGGTCCGTGAGCCGACGTTGGAGGACGTCTACCTGCACCTGCACCGCACCGATCAGTCCTTCCCGGCTCAGGAGGCCCGATGACCACCGTGACGCAGCAGACCCTGGTGCTCGCCCTGCGAACCGTCCGCCACTGGAGGGCTCAACCGGGGGCGTTCCTGGTCACCCTGTTCTTCCCGGTGCTCACCGTTCTGATGATGGGCGGACTCTTCGGCGGAGCGATCGCCGGCAGCGCGGGCGCCTACATGCACTTCGTGGTGCCCGGGGTGCTGGCGGTGACCATGCTGTTCGGGCTCGAGGCGACCATGCTCGCCGTCACGACCGATGCGTCCAGCAGCATCACCGACCGATTCCGGTCACTGCCCATCTCCTCCGGCGCGGTTCTCGCCGGGCGGGGCCTGGCCGATCTGGTGGCCTCGGTGCTCGGTCTCGTGGTGATGACGGGCACTGGGTTGCTGCTCGGCTGGCGCTGGGAGAACGGGATCGGCCCGGCCCTGGCCGCCTTCGGCCTGCTGATGTGGCTGCGGTTCGGTCTGCTCTGGGTGGGGCTGTATGCCGGGCTGAAGGCCTCGGGGCCTCAGGCCGTCGCGGCGGTCCAGATCCTGGTCTGGCCGGTGGCCATGCTGTCGACCGTGTTCCTCGACCCCGCGACCATGCCCTCCTGGCTCGGTCACCTCGCCGAGTGGAACCCGTTGTCCGCCAGTGCGACCGCGGTCCGGGAGCTGTTCGGCAACCCCACGGTCACCGGCACCACCTGGGCGACGACGCACGCCCTCACCCTGGCGATGGTCTGGCCACTGGTGCTCACCGTGATCGTCGCGCCGCTGGCCGCCCGGTCCTATCGGGACCTCGCCCGGTGATCAGATCTGGCGGGGCACGGCGCCGGTCATCCGGCAGAAGCCGCGCATGAAGCGGTGGCCGAGGTCGGCGTCCGCGCCGAACATCAAAGGGCACCCGCCCGGGATGATCCGCATCCCGTGGGACTTGCCGTAGTCGAGGGCCTGGTCGGAGACGCTGCCGGCACCCAGCGAGCGGTGCAGCCAGACCTGGTGGACGCCGAGCCGCTCGCACTCGCGCACCGTCGCCTCGGCCTGGTCGGGGGCGGTGGCGATCACTACGGCGTCCACGCCGCCGGGGATATCGGACAGCGAGTGGTAGCAGACGCCGCCCTCGACCTCGTCGGCGTTCGGATTGACCGGCACCACGTCGAACCCGCGGGCGCGCAGCCCCTTCAGGACGACGTTGCCGCCGTGGCCGTCGGTGTGCCGGGACACCCCGGTCACCGCGATCCGCTTCGCCGTCAGGAATTCCTCTGCCGCATCGGTGATCGTCACCATGGTCGTCTCGCTCTCACCCGGGCGGGGCCGCAGTGGTGATGCCCTGGGATGGGCTTGCCCGCCCTCCCCTTGACTCTCACCCCTGTCGGACCGCTCGGGTGGGGCCCAACGTCACGCCGGCGGCCGGCGAGTGGTCAATTCCGCTCCGTTCCGCGCGGTGGAACGGGGCCGGATCGACCACTCGACGCGGCCGCGAGCACGGTGCAGGCCCGAAGGGTGACCCACTTCGACTGCTCGCCCTGCCGTTCGATGTTCACCGTGGTCTTCCCGTTGTAGGCGTAGCGATTGCGCCAGCGGCCCTCGTCGTCCTGGAGGCCCACCAGCCAGTCGAGCGCAGGCGTCAGGCGCGGGTCGGTGGCGTGGCCGAGGTCGGCCAGCACCTCCAGCACCTGCAGGACGTCGGTCACGTACCCGGAGGGGAAGCCGAGCGTGAACCAGGACCTGGAGGGCCTGGTGTTCCCATAGCCCATCGGGTAGTCGGCGGTCGACGGGTCTCGGGAGAGCAGGAACGCAACCCCCTGCGCGATCGCTGCGCGCACCAGTGATGAGCGCCGCCGCAGTGGGATCCGGGCCAGCCCTCGCAGCTCCTTGACCGCACCCCAGGCGCAGGGCTGCCCCTCGTTGGCGGCGCAGCAGAAGCCCGCTGCGTTCGTGCCCGAGGCGTACCAGCGCTCGACGCCCTCCCCGGTGATCCGTGATGCCGCCCAGCTCACGGCGGCCTGCACCCGGGGGTCGTCGAGGCGGCCGAAACCGATCAGGGCCCGGAGCAGGTTCCCGTTCAGACAGTGCAGCACGGCGGACGGCGGCGGCGGCCGCTCGAGGTGCGACCCGGAGCAGCCGAGGCCACCCGAGGCCGTGGGGCACCAGGTGAGCACGTAGTCGCAGGCGCGGGCGATCCGTTCGTCCCGAGGATCGGCGCCGAGCTGGTCCAGGAAGATCAGCTGCCAGACGGTCCCGGTGTACTTGGGGCTGTACCCGGGGCCCGGCTTGCTCCACCATCCGGCGGGGTCCTGAGCGGCCAGGATGGCCCAGATCGGATCGGCGTCCAGCGCGGCGGCCCGTGCGTGCACCACGTCGGGATCGTCGGCCGGGCGGGCGCAGAGCTGCTGCAGGGTGCTCGCGCGCACCGCGGGGTTCCCGGCCTCGAGCAGCCAGGGCAGGGGGTCGCCGTCGAGGCGGTCGGTCCAGCTCACCAGCCCAGTCCACCCCTGCGCGCAGCCGTCACCAAGGGCCCTCCGGCCCGGCTCGGTCGTAGGCTGCCCGCATGGTGTTCACCGGGTTCCCGCCGGAGGCGATCGCGTTCTACCAGGAACTGGAGCACAACAACAGCAAGCCCTGGTGGTCGGCCCACGCACAGATCTATGCGGACGCCGTGAAGGCACCGCTGCAGGCCCTGCTCGGCGAGCTCGAGGGCGAGTTCGGGGCGCCGGTGTTCTTCCGCCCGCACCGGGACGTGCGCTTCTCGGCGGACAAATCGCCGTACAAGACCCACCAGGGCGCCTATGTGCCGCTGGCGAGCGGGCTCGGATGGTACGTGCAGATCGGCCCCGAGGGGTTGTTCGTCGGAGGCGGTCTCTACCAGATGGCGCCCGATCAGGTGGCCCGCTACCGCGCCGCCGTGGACGCCCCGGCGTCCGGCCAGGCACTGGTCACCCTGACGAAGAGACTGGTGACCAAGGGGTTTGCGATCGGTGGAGAGCAGCTGAGGTCGCGCCCCCGGGGAGTCGCGGCCGACCACCCGCGGCTCGACCTGCTCCGGCACCGCTCGATCACTGCGGCGCGTGATCACGGCGAGCCGCCGTGGCTGTCCTCGCCGGAGGCGCTCGGCCACATCCGTTCCGACTGGCGGAGCGTGCGTCCCCTGGTTGCCTGGCTCACCGAGCACGTCGGTGCGAGCGAGGATCCCCGGTGAGGATCTGTTTGCTCGCGTGGGGGTCGCAGGGTGATGTGCAGCCGCTGGTCACGCTGGGGCGCGGGCTGCGCGCGGCCGGGTACGAGGTCGGCGTCGCCGCCGGTCGTGACTTCACCCCGACGATCACGACAGCGGGCCTCACGGCCGACCCGTTCGACATCGACATCGCCGAGGCCACGCAGTCCGACCTGGGCCGGCGCTGGCTGGAGGGCAGCAGCGGCGGCATCCGCCAGGAGTCACGTCTGATGCGCGACGTGGTCGAGTCCTTCGCACCGATCGCCGCCGACGGCCTTGCCCGGATGGCCGACTGCTACGACGCCACATCCTGGCCGCGCTCGCGCCCAGCGCCCCCACCCGGTCGGGCCGGGCCAGTCTCTACCCGCTGCGACCGGACGCCGACACCTGGCTCAACCTGGTCGCCGGGTACCTCGGCGCGGCCGGCGCCCACCGGGTGCTGAGGCCCGTCGGCGACGCCACCCGAGCGCGGCTCGGCCTGCCCCGGCAGGGCTTTCGGCGGTATGTGCGTGAGGCGCAGCGCACCCCGGTGCTGCACGGCGTCAGCCCGCAGGTGGTCCCTCCGGCCGCTGACACCGCCGCCCGGGTGACCACCACGGGCTACTGGGTCGACCCGCCCGACCCGTCCTACACGCCACCCGGTGAGCTCGCCGCCTTCCTGGACGACGGCCCCGCCCCGGTGTATCTCGGCTTCGGCAGCATGCCCACCCGTGATCCGGAGGCGCTGTTCACCACCATGACCGAGGCCCTGAACCGCATCGGGCGGCGGGGCATCGTGCACGGCAACTGGGACGGCTGGCGGCCCGGGCGCACCCCCGACGGTGTCCTGATGGTGGACGCCGTGCCGCACGACTGGCTGTTCCCGAGGGCCGCCGCGGTGGTCCATCACGGAGGATCGGGCACCACGGGGGCCGCCGTCCGGTCCGGGGCGCCGCAGCTGGTGGTGCCGCACCTGGGCGACCAGCCCTACTGGGGGCGGCGGGTGGCCGAGCTGGGCGTGGCCGTGCCACCGATCCGTCGGCGGACCTGAGTACGGACCGGCTGGCGGCGGCGCTCGCCGTGCTGGTCACCGACGACACGATGGCGGCCCGGGCGCGTGACCTGGGGGAGAAGGTCCGGGCCGAGGACGGCGTCGCCCGCGCCGTCGAGGCCGTTCAACGCCTGCTGACTTGACCCCAGCCGGGCGCGGGGCACCCTGGGGCGGTGCTGGGCCCAGGTGGGGCAGCCGGCGTTGCCGGGTCGTCAGCGCCCACGGGGGTTCGTCCTCAGAGAAGTCACCCGGCGCATGCGCACCATCAGCGCACCAGACGGCGTCACGGTGCCGGTGCAGTAGGTGGACAGGCGTGACGGCGAGGTGCCGATGGCGGTCGCGAACTCGGTGCGCGAGAGGCCGGATGCGCTGACGAGCTCCTGTACCTCCTGGGCGACGCAGGCGCGCTCGGAATCCTCTGCGGCAGCGCGGGCCCGGGACACTGCTCGCGTCAGTACCGCCAGACCGCCGGTGGGTTCGGCGTAGCCGGCATAGTCCTCCACCGAGCGGGCCACCCGTCCCCACGGATCTTGCCGGATCGCCGCCGCGATGCGTCGCCATTGAACGAGTCCACCACGCTCGATCGCCGTCACCAGCCCTTCGTACGGCCAGGTCTCGACGGGCGCGTCAGGGTCGGTCTCGAGGTTGCGGAAGGCCATCGACATCGGCTCAGTCCTTCGGGCCGTCAGGTGCGTCCAGTAGGGCATCCGCCAGGCCGTGGCAGACCTCGACCACGGCGGACCAGTCCTGCCAGCGCTCCGACAACGCTTTGTACGCCGAGAGTTCCTCGATCACTCTGCGGTCCCGAGGGTTCGGGGCGGCGAGCCGCTCGACCAGGGCGGTCGCCACCGACTCCTCCTCGGCGGAGCGGTCGGTGTAGTAGCTGTCGATCTCCCGCAGAACGTCCGCCGCGTGCTCGGCCCCGATCCGGTCGGCCAGGGCAGCGACGTCGAGGTAGTCGCGCACCTGGTTGCGGACGACGACGAGGTAGGCCTTGACGCGCAGGGCCTCCTCCGGGGTGGGCGCCGTCACGACATCGCCCCCAGGAAGGGCGATCTGCATGGTTTCCAGGGGAACGCTGCGCCGCAGTTGGCGCAGTCCGGCCTCGACCCCGCCCAGTGACCCCATGAGGGTGAACGGCGGCTTGCTCGCACGAACACTCGTGGCCCACCCGTCGGTGGCCTCGACGGCCTCGAGCACGGCCTGGTAACGCTCGATCAGGTCGGTCAGAACGTGATCGTGGTCGAAGGAGACGCGATGGCGCGCGTGGTAGGCCGCTGCACTGCCCCCGACGAGCACGGCATCGGGAACGATGCGCTGAAGCTCGGCCGCTGATCGAAGAACACGCTCGAGATCGGGGTGCAGGGCTTCAGTCATCTGACGATCGTATCAGATCTGATAATTGCGCATCAGGTGCCCCACACTGCGGATGCGCGTGCGGCGAGGGCGGCGTGGAGGTCAGCGCTCGGGTGGAAGCCGTCGGCGGCGAAGGGTTCGGGGATGCCGTCGAGCTCGTCGACGCTCAGCTCCAGCCGGGCGACGGCACTGAATTCTGCTGCCACGTCGCGCCCGATCCGGTCGAGGCGACAGGCCCGGGCGCCGAGCAGCATCGACAGCGGCCGTGGAAGGGCGGGGAACCGTTCCACCGGCGGCAACCCCACCAGCATCGCCGCGGCGTTCGGGGCCGCCGTCGTGACCAGGCCGAGCAACCGGTGCAGTCCGGTGCGCCAGGCGTCATCGGAGCGAAGGTCCTTCACGTCGTTCACCCCGACCGAGACCACCACCACGTCGGCCCCGGCCAGCCCGGCGCCGTCGCCCAGCAGATCGGCGACGGCCGCGGCGTCCGCACCGCTGCGGGCCACCACCGACCAGGTCACCGGGCGGCGCGTCCGTGCGTGCAACAGCGCCGCCAGCCGGCCGGCCATCGTGTGTTCGTGGTCCTCGACGCCTACACCGGCAGCCACCGAGTCCCCGACCAGGACGACCCGGAGCGCGTCGCCGTGCGCGTCGCCGTAGCGCCCGGTGCGGTTGGCCGCCTCCGGCAGCCGGGGCGTCGTCCGCCGCACCTGCAGGCCCTGGACGGCGACCACAGGCAGGAAGGCGAGAAGTCCAGGGCGGGACAGTTCCCGTGGGATCGGCGTCACGCGCCCATCGTCCCCCGTGCGGGCCTGCCCTAGGTTGGGCACGTGCGCATCGTGGTGATCGGGGCAGGGTTGGCCGGTCTGTCGGCGGCCCGGCATCTGGCCGCGACCGAGCCGACCGCCGAGGTCGTGGTGATCGACAAGGCGCGGGGGGTGGGCGGCCGGGTGGCCACCCGCCGCGTGGGTGAGGCCACCATCGACCACGGCGCGCAGTTCCTCACCACGCACACCCCCGAGTTCGCCCATACCGTCGCCGGCTGGGCCCGGGCGGGCGTGGTGCGGCCGTGGTTCCGCGGCCAGATCGGTCCACACGGACTGCTCGCGCCGGACGGGCATGTCCGCTACCGCGGGGCGCCCACGATGAACGCGATCGCCAAGCGCCTCGCCGCCGGGCTCGACGTCCGGCTGGCCGCCCGGGTCGGCGCCGTGCAGGTGGACGGCGCGGGCTGGCGGGTGCGCTTCGAGGACGCCGCAGCGCCGGAGCTGGAGGCCGACGTCGTCGTGCTGACCCCGCCGGTTCCGCAGAGCCTGGATCTGCTCTCGGCCGGTGGGGTCACCCTCGACGTCGCCGATCGGGAGGCGCTCGCCGCCATCCGCTACGACCCGTGCCTGGCGGTCCTGGCACCACTGGCCGGCCCGTCCGGGCTGGCCGACCCCGGGGCGATCGATCCCGCGTCCGGCCCGATCGACTGGATGGCCGACGCCCAGCTCAAGGGAGTCTCCCGCGCCCCCGCGGTCACCCTGCACGCCGCCGCCGACTACAGCCGGGCGCGCTGGTCGACCGAGGCGGACGACGTGGCCGCCGAACTGCTCAACGCCGCCAGGCTCGCCTCGCCGGCGCTCGGTGACCAGGTGCAGGTGCACCGGTGGCGATTCGCCCGCCCGGCGGTGCTGCACCCGGCCCGGTGCCTGGTCGCCGCGAACCTCCCACCCCTGGTCCTCGCCGGCGACGCGTTCGGCGAGGCCAAGATCGAGGGCGCTGCCCTGTCCGGAACCGCTGCCGCAGAAGCGATCCGGGCCGTCGTGCGCCGCGCGTGATCAACGGGAGATCGCACTCTTCCCTCATTCAGTGAGGGAAGAGTGCGATCTGAGCGCGATCACGCGGGTTGCGGTAGCGGCGAGCCGCCCGGCGGCCCACGTGCGCGGGCTGCGGCGTGAAATGCTGTGGGGGAAAGCGGTCTGGCTGCCTACAATCGCGGGCATGCCTGGTTGACGCCGAACCGCCGAGAGCCCGTCGGGGTCCACCGCCGCCGCAGACAGTGCCGTTCGCGACGTCGGGCGCTGGTACGCGCTCGTCAGCGCCCTGGACGACGCGATGCCGATCTACCCGCTGTACGCGTTGCTGTTCGCCGACCACGGGGTCTCGGACGCGAGCATCGCCGGGCTGTTCGCCCTCTGGTCTCTCGCCGCCGTCGTCCTCGAGGTGCCGAGTGGCGCCTGGGGCGATGTCATCGCCCGGCACCGGCTGCTCGCCGTGGCCGGCGTGCTGCGGGCGCTCGGGTTCTCGCTCTGGGTCCTGCTGCCCTCCTACCCGGCCTTCCTCGCCGGGTTCCTGCTCTGGGCGCTCGGCGGCAGCATGACGTCAGGGACCCTCGAGTCCCACGTGCACGACAATCTCGCAGTGCACGGAGCTCAGCGCGAGTACCGCCGGGTCGCCGGCCGGGCACATGTGGCGTCCATCGCGGGGATGGCGGCCACCACGGCCCTCGCCCCGGTCCTGCTCGCCCTGGGCGGGTACCTGCTCGCCGGGATCCTGAGTGGCGTCGTCTGCCTGCTCTTCTCCGCAGCGGCCCTGCTCCTGCCCGACCCTGCCGCCACGGGTTGGCGACGGCGCCCGGTGGCGATGCCGGACCAACCCGGCGGCACCGAAGGGGACGACGAGGACGACGCCGCGACCGACGATGTCGAGGCCGACGACGAGCCGAACCCCTGGCGTGCCTGGTGGAGCATGCTGCGCGACGGGCTGCACGAGGCCGCGACGCACCCTCCCGTGCGGCGCGCCGTCCTGCTCGGGGCGGTGGTCTGGGCGGCGCTCGCGCTCGACGAGTTCTTCCCGCTGCTCGCGCAGACGTCGGGCTTCTCCGACCGGGAGGTACCGCTGGTGATGCTGGGCGTCACCCTGGCGCAGGTCGCGGGCGCGTGGTCGGCCACCCGGGCCGGTGTCCAGCGCCGGCTGGCCGGGATCTGCCTGTCCGCCTTCGCCCTGCTCGCGGCGGGCTGCCTCTGGGCGAGCATGCCCGCCTGGATCGCGATCAGCCTGGGTTACGGCCTGGGCCAGGCCGCGGTGGTGCTGGTCGAGTCCCGTATCCAGGAGGTGGTTCGCGGTGCCGCCCGGGCCACGGTGACCTCGGTGGCCGGACTGCTCTCCGAGGTCCTCTCGGTGGGGCTCTATCTCGCCTGGGGTCTCACCGCCGACCCGGTGGGCCGCCCGGCGGCGACAGCCCTCGTCACGTTGCCGCTCCTGCTCGCGGTACCGCTGGCCCTCGCGCGGCCTCGCCGTCAGCCCATGGTCTTCTGACCGTCGATGCTCTCCCGCAGGATGTCGGCGTGGCCGGCATGCTGCGCCGTCTCGGCGATGAGGTGCAGGAACACCCGCCGTGCCGACCAGCGCGCCCCCGGTGGGAACCAGGGTGCCTCGGGAAGCGGCTGGGTGGCGTCCAGGTCGGGCAGGGAGCGCACCAGCTCGTCGGTGCGCGCGGCGACCTTCTCGTAGTCGGCGAGTACGCCGGTCAGAGTCTCCCCGGGCAGCAACAGGAAGGCGTTCTGCCAGGTGCTCCAGTCGGCGTTCGGGTCGTTCGGGTCCGGCCCGGCCATCGCTGAGGGCCCATCGACGATGAAGTCGGCCCAGGCGCTCTCGGTGGCGGCGACGTGCTTGATCAGCCCGCCGAGGCTGAGCTCGCTCACCGTGGGGCGCAGCCGAGCCTGGTCGTCGGTCAGCCCCTGCGCCGTGTACCGCAGGAAGTAGCGGTGCTTGCCCAGCGTCTCCAGCAGGTCGGCCCGTTCCCCGGCCGGCCCGGGCTCTGGTGCGGTCTCGCCCATCGCAGATCCTCTCGTTCACGTCGTGCCGACACGCTACCCACCGGGTACGACAGCCGGGTCGTCGTCCCCCGACGCGGGGCGCGATCAGGGGACGACGACGACCGGGACCGGCGAGTGGCGGATGATCCGGGCCGCGGTGGAGCCGAGGAACACCCGGGAGAACAGGGACTGGGAGGTGCTGGAACCCAGCACCAGGACGTCGCCGTCCGCCCAGCCGGGCTCCTCCAGGGCCGCCCCCCAGGTCGCCGCCTCGGCGACCACCCGCTCGGCGGCCCCGAACGCGTTCTGGTCCAGCGTCGCCAGGGCCTCGTCCACCATGTGCTGGGCGTCCTCGTGCCAGGCCTGCACCACCCGGTCCTCGATGTGCAGCCCGACCTCGGGCGGGTACATCGCACCGTGCCGGACGGCGAAGGTCACCAGCCGCAGCCCCGCCCCGACGTCCGCTGCCATGGTCGCCGCCCGTTCGAGCACCGTCCGGGTGGCCTCGGTACCGTCCACCGCCACTGTGATCCGGTCCACCCGCTGGTCCGGGCGCCTCCGGTAGCCGCGCGGGGCCAACGCCACCGGGATGTGCGAACTGTGCAGCAACCGGTCGGTGACGCTGCCGAGCGCGACGTGCCCCCAGGCGCCGTCCGCCGACGATCCGGCCACGAGCAGCCGGGCGCCGTGGCGCTCGACGGTGTCCAGCAGACCGGCGGGCGCGGAGCGGGCGGTGACCACGTCGAAGCTGACGCCGGCCGCGATCGGCCCGAGTGCCTCGGCGGCGCGGCCGAGCGCTGCGTGGGCCAGGCCGTGCAGGTAGCTGTCGTAGTCCCGGTCCACCTGACGGCCGGGCCCGACCGACTGCCACCGGTCGGGGATCACGCAGCACACCACCAGCGGCAGTGACGCGGACAGGCTCAGGGTGCGGGCGAGCTCGAGCCCGCCGCGCCCACGGGCCTCCGGCCCGTACCCGACGAGGATGGTCATTGTTCATCCCCCCGCGGGTAGGGCTCGAGGTTGGAATGGCTGATCCCGTACCCGAAGTAGAACGCCAGGAAGACCCCGACCCAGGCCGCGAAGGCCAGGAAGGTGACGGCGCTCAGACCGGAGATCACCACCAGGCAGGCGACGATCGACAGGATGGGGGTGAGCGGGTAGCCGGGCACCGTGAAGGCACGGTGCATGTCCGGTTCCCGCCGGCGCAGGATGATCACCGCGAGCGACACGACGCCGAACGCCGCCAGGGTGCCGATGCTGGTCAGGTCGGCCAGCTTGTCCAGCGGCACGAACCCGGCAAGCAGGGACACGGCGATCGCCACGATGATCGTGTTGGCCACCGGGGTGAGGGTGCGCGGGTTCACCCGGCGGAAGATCGGCGGGATCACGCCGTCGCTGCCCATGGTGAACAGGATCCGGGTCTGGCCGTAGAGGGTGACCAGGGTGACCGAGAAGATCGAGATGACGGCGCCGGCGGCGACCACGGTGCCGGGCCAGGTCGACCCGGTGACGTCCTGCAGGATCTGGGACAGGCCGGCGTCCTGGCCCTCGAAGCTCTGCCAGGGCTGTGCGGCGACGGCGACCAGGGCGACCAGCACGTAGACGGTGGTGACGATGAGCAGTGCCAGCACGATCGCCCGGGGCATGGTGCGGGTGGGGTCCTTCACCTCCTCCCCGGCCGTCGAGACGGCGTCCAGCCCGATGAAGGAGAAGAAGATCCCACCTGTGGCGGCCCAGATCCCGCTGGTTCCGAGCGGGGCGAAGTCGGAGAGGTTGTTCGTCGACCAGCCGGTCAGCCCGACCACGACGAACATCAGCAGCACAGCGATCTTGATGATCACCATGACGGCGTTGATGGTGGCCGACTCGCTGGCCCCGCGGATCAGCAGCAGCGTGCAGAGCAGGACCAGGATGATCGCCGGGAGGTTGACCAGACCGTCCTCCGACGGCGCGTAGGACAACGCGTGCGGCAGGTGCACGCCGAACAGGTTGTCGAGCAACTTGTTCAGGTACTGCGACCAGCCGACGGCGACCGCCGCCGCCGAGACCCCGTACTCCAGCAGCAGGCAGGCGGCGATGACCATGGCCATCCCCTCGCCGAGGGTCGCGTAGGCGTAGGAGTAGGAGGACCCCGAGACCGGGACGGCGCTGGCCAGCTCCGCGTAGCAGAGGGCCGTCAGGCCGGCCACGACCGCGGCCAGCGCGAACGAGACCACGATGCCCGGCCCGGCCTTGGGCACGTTCGTGGTCAGCACGAAGAAGATGCCGGTACCGATCGTGGCGCCGACGCCGAACATGGTCAGCTGGAACAGGCCGAGTGAACGGACGAGGCCGGTGTCGTGCGGCCCGGGGGTGAGTGGCTTGCGCCGCAGGACCCGCTGGGCCAGGGTCGTCGGTGTTCCTGGAGTGGGTCCCGCTGTCATGTCAGCCTCCCCGCGCCGGCCTGCCGTGCCGTCCACTGTCCTGTGCTGCGCGAGGGAAGGTCAATGGATTCGGGTGTGCCGGCTGCGCGTCGGAACGGCTTCGGCTCAGTGTCTGCCCGCACGACACGGCCAAGAACATGTACGGCTGGGCGTTCCTGAACACCTATCTGCAGCGACAGCTCGGCTGCGGGCTGCAGTTCGAGCCCGTCCTGCCCGCGCGGCTGATGGCCCTTGCCGGCCTGCTCGCCGCCTGAGTATCAACCGGCCCGCTTCTGGTAGGCGCACGCCGGGCTGCCCTGACCGATCACGGCTGCGGTGTCGGCCGCGGCTGGGCGGCGAACCGGCCGGGGGTCATGCCGGTCACCGCGCGGAAGTCGCGGGTGAAGTGCGCCTGGTCGCTGTATCCGAGGTCGGCGGCGAGTCCGGCCAGGTCGAGCGGATCCGCCCCGGCCCCTGCCATGGTGCCGGCCGCCTCGTGCAGGCGCCGGCGCTGGATCAGCCACTTGGGGCTCAGTCCCACCCGGCGCCGGGTCAGCCGCTGCAGGGCACGCTCGCCGAGGTCGAACCGCTCGCACACCTGGTTCACCCGCAGCACCTCGGGGGAGTCCTCGATCCAGGCCACCAGCCGGTTCACCAAGTGGTCCTCGTCGGTGGGCTCGGGTAGCCGGGCCAGCGCCTGCTCGGTCAGCGCGATGGCCTGCTGGTGGGCGGTGACCGCGTGCGGGTCCGGCGCCATGAGGCCGCGCACCTGGGCCGTCAGGCGAGCGCCGTCGATCACCGCGGCCTCGGCGAGCTCGCGATGGGAGTCGACCAGAGCCGCCACCTCCTCGCCGGCCAGGTACCAGCCGGCGGCGGGCTGCAGCATCACCCCGAACGCCCAGTTGCGGCCGGCCAGCTCGGTCACCGCCAGGCCCCGGGTCGGCCCGCCGAGGCGGGCGTAGGTGGCAGTGACCACGATCAGGCACACGGGGTACTGCAGCACACGCTGCCGCGACACGGCTCCCGGGGGGATCGACCAGACCGGCACCCAGTACCGGCGGACGACGTCGGCCGCGTCCTCCCCGGGCGGGTACCGATAGATCGGCGGGGTGCTCCCGGTCTGGTCGCGCAGGTGGGCCCGGTCGATCGGGTCGGTGGGCGACGGCATGTGTCGCATTCTTTCAAGCCCGTCGTCTGACGCCTCGCCTAGGGTTGGCGGCATGAGCACACTCGAGACCTTCGACGCCCATGCCGCTGCCCTCACCCGGGTGGTCGACGCGGTATCCGACTGGAGTGCCCCCTCGCCGTGCGAGGGGTGGGCGGCCTCCGACGTGATCGACCACATCGTGGACACCCAGCGAGACTTCCTGACCCAGCAGGGAGTGGCTACCGGAGTCCGGCCGGACGGCGACCCGGCGGCAGTGTGGCGGGCGCACAGCGCCGTCGTCGACTCCTTGATATCCGACCCGGCGGTGGCCGAGACCACCTACGACGGCTACTTCGGGCCGACCACGATCGGCGAGACCCTTTCCCTGTTCTACGGTTTCGACCTGATCGTGCACCGTTGGGACATTGCCACCGCCTCCGGGCAGCCGGCCTCCTTCACCGAGGCCGAGCTCGACGCTCTGGATCTGGCCGTCAACGGGTTCGGCGACTCGCTCTACGCCGAGGGCATCTGCAAGCCCGCTCTCGAGGTGGCCCCCGGCGCCTCTCGGCAGACCGCTGTCCTGGCCCGGCTTGGCCGCGCGGAGGGCTCCGCCTGACCCCAGGGTTCAGCCGTGCGTGGTCACCATCCCGTCCAGGGTGTGCAGGGCCTCGGCGGGGCTGGTGGCGGTAGCGATGCTGGCTCGCCATCGGGCGGAGACGAATCCTGCGGTGGTGGCGTCGTCCAGCATCTGGATGAGTGGGGCGTAGAAGCCGTCGATGCTCAGCAGCGCAAGGGGTTTGAACCGCCCGTGCAGGCCGAGCTGGTTCCAGGTGGCCGCCTCGAAGAGCTCCTCCAGCGTGCCGAGGCCGCCCGGCAGCACCACGAACGCGTCGGCCAGGTCGTACATCAATGCCTTGCGCGCGTGCATGTCCGGAACCTGGTGCAATTCGGTCAGCCCGGGGTGGGGCACCTCGGCGGAGAACAGCTGATGCGGGATCACCCCGATCACCTCACCGCCGGCGGTCAGGGCGGCATCGGCAACGGCCCCCATCAACCCGACCGTCGCGCCGCCATAGACCAGCCCGAGCCCGGCACCCGCCACCAGCCTCCCGAGCCGCCGGGCCTCCTCGAGGTGGGCCGGATTCGTGCCGGTCGAGGATCCGCAGAATACGCACACGCGTCGTAGCTCGCTCATCAGGGAAGAAGGGTACGTGGGCTGGTGGCTCGCTCGGGTGTCGGGCAGGCTGGTTCCGTGAATGAGCCGACGGACGTCGAGGGTCCGCAGGTGCGCGTCGTGTGCCACCTGAAGGTCCCGGTCGGCCTGACCGATATCGGTGGTGCCGCGCTGAGGGTCACCGTCGAGGATGTCTCCCTGGCCGACGTGTCCTCCGTGGTCGTGGCGCGCGCCGAGGTCACCGTCGCCGATGCGACCGCGCTCGAGCGGCCCGTGGAACTGCACGCCACGCTCGACCCCCGCGCCAGCTACGCCGTGCGGGCCCAGGTCAGCCGGTCCGGTGAGCCCGGGGTGCACACGGGCGACCTGGTCTCGGTCTCGCGGCACCCCGTCATGCCGCAGGCGGGAGTGGCCGAGGTGGTGGTGGAGCTGGTGGAGGTCATGGCCCCCCGAACGTGAGGGCGGATCGCCCCCGGGCTCGCGACGATCCCGGCAACAATGCCGACGCCGCGCCGGGCCCGCGTCTTCTACCGTGCAGGCATGACATTGCGTCAGGTGGACCTGCCGGTGCTCGAGCAACTGCGCGATGGATGGGCCGTGGAGTCGGCGGTGATGAACGCGTTGGGGTTCGGCAAAGGCAGCTTCGCGAACGGCCGGCTCTGGCACTACGACGACGGCGGGGGCAACTACGCCGAACTGGTGCTGCTGGACGGCGGCCGGGCGGTCCTCTACGGGCATGACCACGAGTACTCCGAGACCTACTTCCGGGAGGCCGCCGCCTACTTCGAGGAGGAGGAGACCGACCTGCTGGCGGGCGCGCCCTCCTGGTGGGCCGAGGTCGTGCCGCGGGTCGATTTCCAGTGGGTCGGGTTCATCTACGGCTACGAGAACCGTGCCTGGGCGCGAGCCGACTACGAGCCGGACGACGGCTTCGCCTCACTGGCTCTGCCGGCTGCCTCACCGGAGCGGCTGATCGAGCTGGTCAACGAGTTCGTCACCTCTGCAGCCGAGGACCAGGGATTCGTGCACGTGCCCGATCCGGACGCCGTCCTCACGCTCGTCGCGGCGGGCCCGGCGTTGACCCGTGAGCAGCTGGCTGCGGTCCTCGGCCCGGTTCCCGCCGATCCGGACGCCGGAACGGCTGCCGCCCGGGCGTTCGGCACCGGATGAACGCGCCGGCGTCCGGCACGGGCGATCTGACGATCCGCACGGCCGGACCTGAGGACGCCCCTGCCGTCGCCGAGGTCTGGCTGCGGGCGTGGGACAGTGCCCTGGCCTCGGTGGTGCGTGCCCACAGCGACGACGAGGTGCGCGGGTGGGTGCGCGACATCCTGCTGCCGGGGAATCGAGTCCGGGTGGCCGTGGTCGACGGGCGGATCGGCGGCCTCCTTGCCACCGCTCCCGGCTGGATCGAGCAGCTCTATGTCGACCCGCTGTTCCAGGGCCGCGGTGTCGGCACCGCCCTGCTCGATCTGGCCAAGGCCGCCGAGCCGCAGGGCCTTCAGCTGTGGACCTTCCAGGTCAACGTCGGTGCCCGCCGCTTCTACGAACGGCACGGGTTCGCCGCCGCCGAGTTCACCGACGGCTCGGCGAACGAGGAGCGCGCCCCCGACGTCCGCTACGTCTGGCGGCTTCAGCCCTGACTCGTCAGTGCATGACGACGGGTGCTGAGCCCGGCTCGACGTCGTCGAGCAGGTGCGACTCCTCGTGCGAGCGGGGCAGGAACAGCGCCGGCACCAGGGTCAGCATCACCATGAACGCCGCGACCCAGTACGTGCTCGCGAACGCCTCAGCCGCCTGGGCCAGCCCCTCGGTCACCTTGGCCGCCCCGCCGATCTTGTCCACCAGCGCCGGGTCCCGCCAGGTGCCGATCGCGGGCAGCGCCAGCGGGGAGTCCTTGAGGTGGTTCGTCAGCAGCACCGACATGATCGCCACGCCGACCGAGCTGGCGATCTGCTGCACGATGTTCAGCAGCGTCGATCCCCTTGCCACCTCGTGCGAGGTCAGGGTCTTCATCGCCGAGGTCATGATCGGCATCATGGTGGCGCCCATGCCCAGACCCATCACGAACAGGATCGCGATCAGCACGGTGTAGGGGGTGGTCGAGCTGATCTGGGTCAGGCTGAACATGCCGATGGTGATCGTCAGCAGCCCGAACGGCGCGATCCGGCCGACCGGCACCTTGTCCACCAGGGCGCCCGCGATAGGCATGGTCACCATGGCGCCGATGCCCTGGGGCGCCACCAGCAGGCCCGCGTGCAGGGTGGATTCACCACGGATCTGTTGGAAGTAGGTCGGCACCAGCAGCAGGCCGCCGAAGAACGCGGCGGCGAACAGGAACATGGTCACGGTGGCCACCGTCAGGTTGCGGTTGCGGAACAGCCGCAGGTCCAGCAGCGGGTGCGCCGGGCGGAAGGCGTGCCACACGAAGAGCCCGATCAGGGCTGCGCCGAGGGCCATCGTCACGTACACCTTCGGGGCGTTCATGGTGCCCTTCTCCGGGATCGAGGAGATCCCGAACAGGAACAGGGCGAGCCCCGGCGACATCAGGATGACGCCGAGCACGTCGAGCGACTCCGAGGGCTCGGGAGTGTCCCGGGGCAGGGCCCACCACGCGTAGCCCAGGGCCACCGCACCGATCGGCACGTTGATCAGGAAGATCCAGTGCCAGCTCGCGTTCTCGATCAGCCAGCCGCCGAGGATCGGGCCGAGGATCGGCCCGAGCAGCATCGGGACACCGAGGATCGCCATCAGCCGGCCCATCCGCTGCGGGCCGGCTGCCCGGGTCATGATTGTCATACCGAGTGGCATCAGCATCCCGCCGCCCAGCCCCTGGAGCACCCGGAAGCCGATCAGCATGTCGATCGAGGTGGCGGTGGCGCACAGCACCGATCCCGCGGTGAACAGCGCCAGCGCCGTCAGGTAGAGCCGCTTGGTACCGAACCGGTCGGCGGCCCACCCGGTCAGCGGGATCACGGTGGCCAGCGCCAGGGTGTAGGCGGTGACCGTCCAGGCCACGGTGGAGTAGGCGATCGGTGCATCCGCGCTCGAGCCGAACACCGACTGGAACGTCGGTAGGGCGACGTTGACCACGGTGATGTCGAGAATGGACATGATCGCGCCGAGCACGACCACACCGGCGATCTTGAGAACGGCAGCGTCGATCTTCTCGGGATAGACGATCGGGGCGGGACTGGACATGCAGAGAACCTCGTCACATCAGAACAGACAGTGGAGTGGAGCGTCGGATGGCCCAGGGCCTGGACGCCTAGGAAAGCCTAACCTGGGTGATCTGCGGCGCCAGGGGCGGGTCCCGCCCAGGGGGGCCCGCGCCAGGAGTTGACCGCGCGTCAGGCTGAGCCTGCACTGGCGTCGCCGTGGTGGCAGCCACCGCCCGTGAGTTCGACCCCGTGCTATCGCCGGTACTTGCCTGCCCGGCGGCTACCGGCCGGAGTCCGGTCGCTCCGCGGGCGCCGTTGAGTGGCGCAGGCCTTCCTGCGCCTGGCGGCCACGGTCCGTGCGATCATTACCGACGGCTACGACCAGGCCGTCACCTCGGCGCTGTTCACCGTCGCGGGCATGCCTGAGGCTCTGCTGCGCCGGCTGCGTGACCAGGAGGTGGCCGACGCCCTGACTGTTGCCCACGAGGAGATCGGCCGTACCTGACGGGTGCGCGCCGTAGTCTCTGCGGGTGACGATCACGACTCCTGGGCGCCGGCCGCTGCTGCGCTGGTTCCTCGACGCCGAAGACGCCGACCCTGGCGGCTTCTACGAGGACGAGCAGCAGGCGACCAGCCAGCACCACGTACAGCCGTGGTGGCGGGTGATGTGCCTGACCGGCGTCGACTACTTCTCCACGCTCGGCTACCAGCCCGGCATCGCCGCCCTCGCGGCGGGGGCCCTGGCGCCGATCGCCACTCTCGTGCTGGTCATCGTCACCCTGTTCGGCGCGCTGCCGATGTACCGCCGGGTGGCGCAGGAGAGCCCGCACGGTGACGGCAGCCTCTCCATGCTCGAACGCCTGCTCTCCTACTGGCCCAGCAAGTTGCTGGTGCTGACGCTGATCGGGTTCGTGGCCACCGGCTTCGTCATCACGATCACCCTGTCGGCCGCCGACGCCAGCGCGCACCTGCTGGAGAACCCGTACCTCAAGGCGGCCCTCGACGGGCGCCAGGTGCTGGTCACCCTCGTGCTGCTGATGGCCCTGGCTGCGGTCTTCCTCAAGGGTTTCGGCGAGGCGATCGGCCTGGCGGTCGTTCTCGTCGTCGCGTACCTGGGTCTGAGCGCGATCGTGATCGCCGACGGCCTGGTCGAGGTCGTCTCCCACCCGACCACCGTCGGCGACTGGATGGACGTGATGACCGCGGAGCACTCCTCGCCGCTGGGCATCATCGGCGCGGCGCTCCTGGTCTTCCCCGCCCTCGCCCTCGGCCTGTCCGGCTTCGAGACGGGCGTCGTGGTGATGCCCCTGGTCAAGGGCGATCCCAGCGACACGCACAAGGCTCCGGACGGGCGGATCCGCAATACCCGCCGGCTGCTGACCACCGCGGCGCTGATCATGAGTGTGATGCTGCTCGGCTCGTCCCTGGTGACGACCCTGCTGATCCCGGCGGACGCCTTCCAGCCGGCGGGTGACGGTCTGCCCGCCGGGGAGGCGAACGGCAGGGCGCTCGCCTACCTGGCCCACGAACGGTTGGGCGAGGTCTTCGGCACCGTGTACGACATCTCGACCATCGGCATCCTGTGGTTCGCCGGTGCCTCGGCGATGGCCGGCCTGCTCAACATCGTGCCCCGCTATCTGCCCCGGTACGGGATGGCGCCGGACTGGGCGCGCTCCACCCGGCCGCTGGTGGTCGTGTTCTCCCTGGTGGCCGCCGTGGTCACCCTGCTGTTCCAGGCGAACGTCGATGCGCAGGCAGGTGCCTACGCCACCGGGGTGCTCGCCCTGATGACGTCGGCCGCCGTCGCGGTGTTCCTCACCGAGCTGCGCCGGGGCCACCGAGGGGCGGCAGCCCTGTTCGCGGTGATCAGCGTGATCTTCATCTACACGATCACGGTCACCGTGCTCGACCGTCCCGAGGGTCTGTTCATCGCCCTCATCTTCATCGCGATGATCCTGGTGGTCAGCCTGATCTCCCGGATCAGCCGGAGCACCGAGCTGCGGGTGCAGCGGGTGGTGATGGACGTCGACGCCGAGGAGGTCCTCACGGCGGCCCTGGACGGGGCACAGCCGATCCGGTTCATCGCCAACAAGCTCAACGCAGGCGACACCGCCGAGTACCGGGAGAAGTCCCTCGAGGTGCGCGCCGACAACCACCTGGCCCGCAACCAGAGGGTGATCTTCCTCGAGGTCGAGATCACCGATGCCAGTGACTTCACCTCGGCCGTGCCGGTGACCGCGGTCTCCGTCGGCCGCCACCGCGTGCTGCGCGCGCAGGGCACCAGCGTGCCCAACGTGCTGGCCGCAGTGCTGCTGCACGTGCGCGACCGGTCGAGCGAGCCGCCGCACGCCTACTTCGAATGGAGCGAGCGCGCGCTGGGCGAGAACGTGCTGCGGTTCCTGCTCGCCGGCGAGGGTGACATCCCGCCGCTGACCCGTGAGATCCTGCGCCGTGCCGAGCCCGACCCGGCCCGCCGACCCCAGATTCACGTAGGAGGCTGACCCATGACCGACGACCTACCCGGTGCAGCCCAGGTCGACGCCTACCTCGCGGCCGTCGCCTCTCCGCAGCGCGAGACCCTCGAGGCGCTGCGCGCCACGCTCCGGCGGCTGTTGCCCCACGCCGAGGAGTGCCTGAAGTACGGCATGCCCACGCTCGCGCTGGACGGGAAGGGAGTGGCCGGCTACGCCGCGTTCAAGGACCACTGCGGCTTCTACCCGATGAGCGGCACGGTGACCGACGCCGCCGGTGACACGGTGGCCCGGTACGCCAAGAGCAAGGGCGGGTTCCGGTTCGGCGTCGACGAGCGCCTCCCGGTGACCGTGCTGCGCCGGCTGATCGCCCTGCGGCTGGCCGAGATCGCCGCTGTCGAGAACGGCAAGCGGTCGGAGTACTACAGCGACGGCCGGCTCAAGGCCGTCGGGCCGATGAAGGACGGCCTCCTGCACGGGCGCTGGAAGTGGTACCGGGAGGACGGGTCCCTGATGCGCATAGGGCAGTTCGCCAAGGGTGAGAAGACCGGCGCCTGGACGACGTACGACCGCTCCGGCGCTGTGGTGAAGACCGAGAAGCTCGGCGCCTGAGCGCGCTCAGCCGACGTCCCGGCGGCGGAAGGAGACCGAGCCGCTGGCCACCAGGGCGACCGCGACGGCGACCACCGCGATCAGGGGTGCCAGGGAGACCGCACCTCCGGGCAAGGAGGGCAGGTGCGCGAACGGAGACAGCTCGCTCACCCAGGACGGCAGGCCTAGCACGGACCCGAACTCGCCCACGACGAGGAACAGGATCAGCAGGATCCAGGCGCCTGAGGTCCACCGGGGCACGAGGCCGAAGACCAGGACGGTCAGACCCACGCAGACCCACACCGCGGGTAGCGGTGCGAGTGCAGCGCCCATCAGGCGAACCACCGTGCCGGGGACGTCGCCGAGGGCCAGCCCGTGGAGCAGCCCCGCGGTCGCGCCGAGCACGAGCTGAAGCCATGCCGTTCCGAGCAGGGCGATCACCAGATGACTGCCCAGCCAGGTCCAGCGATTGGTCGACGTCGCCAGCACCTGCTCGGCGTGCACCTCGCGCTCCTCGCCGCGCAGCCGCAACGTGGAGGAGATCCCGTAGCCGGCGATCGCCAGCCCGGAGAAGGCGAACTCGGCCGACAGGAACAGGTCGGTCAGGTCGGCCGAGGTGTTGCCACCCAACTGGCGCAACAGATCCTGCGTCGCCGGGTCCTCCAGCATCGTGGTCACCTGCTTGGCCAACGAGCCGATCAGGGCGCCGACCAGCACCATTCCCGCCGACCACCCGAGCAGGCTCCACCGTTGCAGGCGCCAGGCCAGGCCGAGGGGGCTGCCCAGCCACCTGCCGGCCCGGCCCGGACCCGGGCGCGCAGCCACCAGGCCCGCTCCGAGGTCGCGGCGTTCGAGCAGGGCGAAGGCCAGCCCGATCAGCGCGACGAACGTGGCCAGCGAGAGCAAGCCGATCCAGAACCGGTTGCCGCCGTAGGGCTCGACCTTCTGCATCCATCCGAGCGGGGAGATCCAGGCCACGGCACCGGCGCCGTCCACGGCGTCACCGACGGCCCGCAGCAGGAAGCTGAGGGCGAGGAATCCGAGGGCGATGGCGCCGCACCCCCGGGCGGTGGTGGTGACCTGCGCGGCGACCGCGGTCACCGCGGTCATCACCGCACCGAAGCAGAGCCAGGACACGGCGAAGGCCAGCGTGCCGGTGGCGTCCATACCCAGCGCGAGCATGCCCGATACGTTCGCCAGGCAGGTGAGCACGACCATTCCCAGGGCCAGCAGGACGGCGGCTGCCAAGGGGGCCCGTCGTCCGACCGCACCGGCGCCGACGAGTTCGAGCCGGCCCTCCTCCTCCTCGGTCCGGGTGTGACGGCGGAGCACCGCGTAGGCGCCGATGCCGAGGAAGACCGCCCCCATCATCAGGGTCTTGAACACCGCGAAGGAGTCCACGGACGGCGGCGACACCAGTGGGCCGTACATGGCGAGGAAGGCCGGGTTCGAGGCCATCCCGCCGACGTCCTTCAGCAGCCGGGCCGGGTCGTCGTACAGGGCGATCGTGGCCTGCGCCGACGCGACCGTCAGGACGGCGAGGCCGGTGACGATGGAGGGGATCAGCACGCGGTCCCGGCGTGCCGCGAGTCTCAGCAGGGTGCCGGTGCCGGTCAGGCTGCTCATGACCCGACCTCCTCCCGAGCAGGTTCGTAGCTGCTCATGAACAGTTCTTCGAGGGTGGGTGGCTGGCTGGTCAGGGAGCGGATGCCACGCCGTCCGAGGGCCTCGATGGCCTCACCGAGATGCGCAGAGTCGACCGCGAAACTCACTCGTGGGCCATCGATCCGGACGTCGTGCAGGCCCGGCAGTGCGGCCAGGTCCGCGTCGCCGAACGGGTCGTTCAAGGTGGCCTCGACGGCGGTCCGGGTCAGCTCACGCAGATCGTCGAGGCTGCCGGACTGCACGGTGCGCCCGGAGCGGATGATGCTCACCCGGTCGCAGAGCCGCTCGACCTCGCTGAGGATGTGGCTGGACAGAAGCACGGTCCGCCCCAGGGTGCGGATCTCGTCGATGCACTCCTGGAACACCCGCTCCATCAACGGATCCAGGCCCGACGTGGGCTCGTCGAGGAGGAGCAGCTCGGCGTCCGAGGCGAGCGCGGCGACCAGGGCGACCTTCTGCCGGTTGCCCTTGGAGTAGGAGCGCCCCTTCTTGGTGGGGTCGAGCTCGAACCGCTCGAGCAGGGCGTCCCTGCGGGTGGGGTTGATCCCACCGCGCAGCCGGGCCAGCAGGTCGATCACCTCGCCGCCGGTCAGGTTCGGCCACAGGCTGACCTCGCCCGGCACATAGGCCAGCCGGCGGTGCAGCTCTTCGGCCTCGCGCCAGGGGTCGGCGTCGAACAGGCTGATCGTGCCGCCGTCGCTGCGCAGCAGCCCGAGCAGGATGCGGATGGTGGTCGACTTGCCCGAGCCGTTCGGCCCCAGGAAGCCGTGCACCTCGCCGGTGGAGACATGAAGGTCGAGTCCGTCCAGGGCCTTCGTGGCGCCGAAGCTCTTGCGCAGGCCGTGGATCGCGATCGGACCGTCAAGCTCAGTCATGCGTTCGAGTCTTGCACTGTTCAGTAATTTCCGAAAGTAGTAATGTGCGCGGTATGGAGTCGTCGCGGGCAGCCGCCGTGGAGCGCCTGGGCGCCGTGCTGGCCGACGCCGGGCTGGCCCGGCTTCCGTCCCGCGTGTTCGCCCAGCTGATGGTGGACGACGACGGCCGGATGACCGCGGCCGAACTTGCTGCGGCGCTGTCGGTGTCGCCGGCGGGGGTCTCGCAGGCGGTCGGCTACCTGACGCAGCTTCAGATGATCCGCCGGGAGCGTGAACCGGGCAGCCGCCGCGACGTATTCGTGGTGCTGGACGACGCGTGGCACGACGCGATGCTGCGCAAGGACTCGATCAACGCCCCACTGCGCGCGGCCTTGGCCGAGGCCCAGGGGACGGTCGGCGGGCCGGGCACCGCCGCCGGCCGCCGGCTCGGCCTCTCGGCAGCGTTCCTGGAGTTCATGGAGAAGGAGTTGCTCGACCTCGAGCAGCGCTGGGAGGCCCACAAGGCCACCCTGCTCTAGCTCACCCCCACCCGCCCCCCACGCGGCTCGCCCTTGCCATCACCCCGCCGCTCGCGGGCGGGGTGATGGGGTGGACCCGCAAACGGCCGGTGGCCCGGACCGTGAGGTCCGGGCCACCGGGTGGTGCTGGATGGTGCGTGGTTCAGTCCGCCGATCAGAAGGCGGCGGCGCTGAAGGCTGCCGAGGAGGAGACCACCGAGGCGACGGGGGCCGCCGCGTCGAAGGCCTTGTCCTCGACCACGGTCACGATGAAGGAGGCGTCGTGAGTACCCGCGGTGCCGAAGTCCGGAGTGGTGCACACCAGCTGCGTGTCCGTGACGACCTGCACGTTGGTGCACAGCTTCGCGGCCGCGGAACCACCGACACCGTGGACGGCCTTGGCGTAGACGCCGGGCACGAACATCACGGCGTCGTTGTTGGCCCCGGTGGAGAAGTCGAGCGCCTCGAAACCGGCACCGGTCACGGTGATCACGTCACCGCCGTCGACGATCCCGGTCTTCGGGGAGACGACGACCGCGTTCAGCGAGGTGTAGGCGTTGCCCGCACCGGTGGCCGACTTGCCACCCTCCGTGGTGACCACGATGTTCGTGGCGCCGGCCGTGGTCTTCGGGGTGACGAAGCTCAGCGCGGTGGCCGAGGTGAACTTGACTCCGGTCGCCGCCACGCCGCCGACCGTGACGGTCGACTTCGCGGTGAAGTTGGTGCCGTCGATGCTGACCGCCTGGCCGCCGGACGACGGGCCCTTGGTGAGGGACGCGGCGGTCACGGTGGGCGCCGAGTAGACGGTGTACGTGGCCTGGCCGAGCAGCAGCGGGGCCGAGGTGTACACGCAGAGCACGTAGGCCTTCGGGATGCCGGCGGCACCGGCGGCGAGGGACGGGGTATTGATCACGAGAGAGGTCGCCGAGACGACGTTCTTGACCGTGACCGCCGTGCCGGTGCCCGAGGTGGCCGCGCAGGTGGTGGTCGTCTGGAACTCGACCACGCCGACCAGGTTGGCGCCGGCGGCCGAGCGGAAGCCGGTACCGGTCACGGTCAGCACCTTGGTGGTGCTGGTGGCCGGGCCGGTGGCCGAGCTGAGCTTCAGGGCCTGCGTGGCGGCGAGGGCCGAGCTCTGCGCCATCGTGAGGGCCGTGGCGGTGACGACGCCGAGGGCGACACCAGCCCGGGCAGCGCGCGACTTGGTCAGGTTCTTCAGGATGCTCATGTGGTGCTTCTCCTCCGTGAGACGAGTACGGGCCGATGAGGTGCCGGGGTTGGCGCGGCCCGTTGTGGGTCTTCCTTGCCCCTCGGGAAGGGGAATCGGCCGCCGTCTCGCGGAGGTGAGGAGCCCTCGGCGAGTTCACTCCCGCGGAGCCGAGGGACCTCGGATCCGTGACGCGTCGCCATCGCGCCGTGCTCGCCGGCCCCCGAGCAGTGGCTGACGGCGGCGTGCCATCCGGGTGAGGGTGCGGCGTCCGGCCACGAACGGTGACCGGGGTTGGGCCGAAGGGGACCTACAGGGTGACGCCGGGGACCGGGAGTCCGTCCTCCAGGTAGCAGCAGCCCGGTGCGGCGAGGGCGGCCTGCACCCTGCGGCCCACTGCGGGGCGGAGCAGCTCGAGCGCCTCGACCGGCGGCAGCAGCTGGTGGGCGCTGATCTCGGTCTCGCACAACCGGATGCCGGCCAGCACCGCGTCGTCCAGCACGCCGCAGTCGAACAGCAGTCTCAGCTGAACCGCTCGGCCGGCCTTGGCCGGGCGGGTGTCGACGGCGGCCAGCCGGCCGGAGCCGACCAGCAGGCCGCACTCCTCGAACACCTCGCGCCGGCAGGCCTGCCACGGGGTCTCGCCGTTGGGCTCCATCACCCCGCCGGGGATGGTCCAGCCCTTCTTGTACGTGGGTTCGAGCACCAGCAGCCGGCCCAGCCGGTCGAAGATCATGGCGCCGGCGGACACCGGGATGGTGCGGGCCAGCACCGGGACGTCGTCCGTGACCGGTTCGCTCATGACCCCAGGTTAGGTCTGCGCCTTGCCGGCCTCGACCGCGAGTCGGTCCACCAGATCGTTCATCGGGTCGCCGGAATGCCCCTTCACCCAGCGGAATTGCACGTCGTCGCGCTCACGCACTGCGTTCACCAGCGGCTCCCACAGATCACGGTTGGCCACCGGTTTCTTGGCGCTGGTGGTCCAGCCGCGGGCCAGCCAGCCCCGCCACCAGCCGTCGCGGAAGCAATTGACCACGTAGGTGGAGTCGCTGACCACGACCAGCGGCCCGGTCAGCGCGCGCACCGCCTCCAGCGCGGCGTTGATCTCCATCCGCTGGTTCGTGGTGTGCGGCTCGCCGCCGCTGCCCTGGCGGCCGTCCCGGGTGGCCCAGGCCCAGCCGCCCGGTCCCGGGTTCCCCGAGCAGGCGCCGTCCGTGTAGACCTCGGTGGCGCCGTCCGCGACGGTCAGCACGGCGGCTGCGGCGACGTCCGAGACCGGCGTGGTTGATCGGGCGGGCTGCCCGGGGCGGCGGGCCGGTGAGGGCTCGGCCCCGAGGTCGAGTGACGGCTGGCACCCCTCGTGCGCCCAGGCGCCCCGCCCGCCGCCGGCGAGTGAGCTGATCCCGTCCCCGGGTCGGATCGGTTGCGCGCAGACCCCGCAGGTGGTCGCGTACTTCGCGGTCAGGGCCATGGCCGAAGAGCCTAATTCAGCCCGCCCGCCGTCCCGGTGTGTGACGCGGCTGGCCGCACGGCGATGATCAAGGCATCCTGGGCACACACGCTCCACGTCCCGCCGGAGGGGTCATGCCCGAGGAACAGCGCACCGAGGAACTCGCCACCGAGTTCCTGGACGACGCCCCCGCACCGCCCGGGCCGACGTCGGCCGCGCCGTCCGTGGATGCTCCGGCCCCTGCTGCTCCGCCGGCGGACGACGACCACGGGCACCTGGTGCGGCACGCCCGGGACCTGGACGACGCCGCCGGCCCGGGGCTGCTCGCCCGGCTGTCCGGGATGGCGCTCGCCGTGCTGATCGGGATCGCGGGGGCCGTCCTGGTCCTGACCTGGCTGCTCGGCCGCTCGATGGCCTCGCTCAACCCGTTCGAGGAGTCGACCGTGGACCGGTCCGGCCAGTCGGTGCTGGTGACTCTCAACGACCTGAAGACGTTTCAGGCGGCATCGGGCTACTACGAGATCGTGATCGACCAGGAGAAGGACGTGGAGAACCTGCCGCAGGTCCTGGCCGGTGAGCGGGTGATCTTCGTGGCGGCAGGCTCGGTGGACGCCACGGTCGACTTCGCCGGGATCGCCGACGGCGCCGTCACGGTGAACAGCGACCGCACCGAGGCGGCGATCCGGCTGCCGGCCCCGCAGTTGGGCAAGGCCCGGATCGACCTCGACCGGAGCTACGTCGCCGACCACCGGAGGGGCCTGCGCGAGCGGATCCAGGATGCCGTGGACAACTCCGGTGGCGGGGTGAACACCGAACAGCTCTACCGCACCGCCGAGCTGCGCCTCACCGAGGCCGGCACGCGCACCGGGGAACTCAGGGACCGCGCCCGCACCAACACCCGCTCGATGCTCACCTCATTGCTCACCTCGCTCGGGTTCACGACGGTCACCGTCACCTTCGCCGACGAGAACTGACGGGATCAACCCCACGGGTTATCGGTAGGCTTTGCTGTGGCCACAGCCCCGCAAACGCCACCGTTGTGGTCAGCCCGCGGGGTGGGCCCGGTCGTCGTGGCCGGCCTCGATCCGCGCCGTCTCCTCGTCGGTGAACACCCCTCGCGCGCGGCATGTACCCGCAACGCCATCATCATCATCATCACCACCGCCGCGAGAGCCGTCAGCCGGCCTTGACGTTGCCCCACTTCAAGTCGGGGAAGACCGCTGAGGATTGCGGGTTCGCCCCGGTGCCGAAGATGGTGAACTGGTCGGTGTTGCCATGCCGCACGTTGAAGTACGTCGAGTACAACACCTTGCCGGCGGCGGCCTTGGGGATCTCGGCCCCGGCCCGCCAGGTGGCGGTGTTGGCGTGGCGATTCATCCAGGTGTTGACGGCCTTGATCCACTCGGGGTGGTCGGACCCGCTCCCCGCCGGGTTGAGGCCCCACTCGGGGAAGGCGATCGGCTTGCCGTGCGCCAGGGCGAACTTGCGCCAGGCCTCGACCCCGAAGGGGTTCCCGTTGGAGTCGAGGTCGTTGGCCTCGTCGTTCCACGCGCTGACGTTCCCGGTGGCGGGGCTGGTGCCGTCGTCGTAGTAGTCGGGGGCGACCACGTCGACGAGATGATCGCCGGGGTACCACATGTCGATCGGAAGCCCGGTGTGGTCACCCCAGTTCGGGGACCACGAGATACACACCTCGGGCAGGGCTGCACGCAGGATTCCGACGTACCGGGCGAAGGCCTTCTTGTAGTCGGCCGAGTTCTCCCGGGTGATCATCCACTCCTTGTACCAGGAGCCGTTCGACTCATGCCACGGCCGGACACAGGTGGGGCCGAGCGCGTCCTTACGGGTCCTGGCCAGCACGGAGGCAGCCGCTCGCCAGCGCTCGTCGTAGGCGCCCGACGCGGCCGCGGCGTAGTTCTCGCCGGTGCCCAACACCGTGCCCCCGACGGCGATGTCGATGCCGCCCTTCCAGTCCTTGTACTCCGTGGTGAGGGCCCACAGGTTGCGCTGCACCTCGTCGGAGGTGTCGGCCCAGGTGGCCGCCATGGTCACCGGCTGGTTCAGCCAGGCCGCGAACTCGCCGTCCGGCACACCGATGCCGGACGCGCCGGCGTACCAACCACCGATGGTCGAACCGTTCAGCGCGAGCCTCGCCCGGGTCGTGGGCTGCGTCGACCTCGCTGCGGTCGTGGTGGTCGTCTTCGCCTTCGCCTTGACGCTGGCCTTCGCCGAGGCGGAGGGCGACGGGCTGGGCTCGGCCACGGTCACCGGCGCCGGCGGACGACGCCGGCGCTCCTCCTCGCTGTAGGGAGCCATCGCGGTGCCCTCGTCCTGAACCGTGAGCACCTCGTTGTTGCCGAAGGGAACCGGGAGGTCCTGGGTGGTGATCACGGTGGCGGCGACGGCGGCGACGGCCAGCGTGGAGGCGAGGGTGGCCCGCACGCGGCGGGTGCGGCGACGGGTGGCGCGCTGCTCGCGGACGCCGGACCTCGGCTTGACGCGCTCGGCCACCACGACCGGCGGGACAGCGGCGTGACGACGCCGCGACTGCGCATGACGGTTGCGTCGGGTCGCGGTGGTCTCGGTGATCTCTGGGGCGTCGTCGTCAAGGGACAGGTGGGCGTCGGGCTCGATCCGGTGTCGCACCCGTCGAGCGTCACCCGACGCGACACCGCTCAACGTCAGGCCTGCGTTAAGCGTTTCTAACTGTGGACTACGTGACATGGCCGACTGTGGGGCGTCGCTCCACAGTCCCCCCTCCCGATCTGGACGCACAACCACGCGCAACCCTAGCGGACCTCGGATTGTGATGCGTCAGCGGCATATCGGCGTCCGCGCGAGTCGGTGGTCCGCGAGGGCGCACGGCGCTCGCGTCGGGCGTTCGGTCTCGTCGTGGGCTGCCGGGGGTGTGGAAGTCTGTGATCGACACGTTGTCGCTGCTGGTGGAGAGGCCGACATGACGGAGGGTACGGAACGGCCACGGCAGTCCCCCGGCCAGGTGGACCGCACCGTCCTGGCCGACACGACCCGTTGCCCCAGCTGCGGCAAGCTGCTGCCGGGACCGCGCTGCACCGGATGCGGCATCGACCTGTCCGGTGTCGACGGCGCGCGGTTGATGCAGGTGTCCCTGCAGGCTGAGGCCCTGTTGGCCGAGCGGGACCTCGTGCTGGCCAGGCTGCGCGCCCAGGCCGCAGCTGGGGCGCAGGCGGGCCGGCCCCCGGTCGGGGCCCCGGTTCCGTTGCCGCCCCCCGCGCCCGGCCCGGCAGCGGCCCAGCCGGCGGTGACACTCCCGGCGCCGAGGCCATCCCTGATGGCGCGGATCGGCGTCCAGGGTCTGCTGGTCGCGCTGGGCGCGCTGCTGGTGGCCGTGGCGGGGCTGGTGTTCCTGGTCTTCTCCTGGGAGCGGCTGAGTCTCGGCGGGCGCGCGCTGGTGATCGGCGCGATCACGGCCGCCGCCCTGGGCGGCGCCGCCTGGCTGCGACCGCGGCTGGCCGAGACCGCCGAGGGGATCGGCGCCATCGCCGCAGTGCTGGTCCTGGCCGACGCCTGGGCCGTGCAGGCGACCGGCCTGCTCGGCACCGATCGATGGGTGGAGTCGGGGTACGCCGCCGTCGCGGGCGCCGTCTGCACCGCCGTGCTGCTCGGGTGGGGGATCGCCGGGCGGGTCCGGGCCGGCAGCGTCGCCGCGTCGGTGATCGGCCCCGGAGCAGTCGCGCTGGGCGGGGTCTGGCTCACCCAGCGCTGGGACGACGACCACGGCTTCTTCGTCGCCGTCGGCCTGCTCGCGGCGTCGGCGAGTGCGCTGGCCCGGCGCTGGGCCCCGCCGGCCTGGCGCGCCGAGCGCACCGTGCTGAGACTGGCCGCCGCGGGTGGGTGGGCCCTGGCCGTGCTGTTCGTGCCCGGTCTGCTGGACCAGCCCGGCCGGGCCGCCGCGGCGGCCGGGCTGGCCTCGGTGGTCGCCGCCGGTCAGGTGGTCGTCGGCCGGGACGGCACGCGGTGGCAGCAGGCAGCCTGGTCCTCTGCCGCCGGTGCTGCCGCTGCGGCGGCGGCCGTGGCGGCGGCGTATCGCCTCCTGCAGCTCGCCGACGTCGACCGCCGCTGGCTGCTGGCACTCGCCCCGGCGGTGGCCGCCGCGAGCGCTCTCGGCGTGAACCGGCTCGGCGGCGCCGGCCGGCCGTTGCCGGGGCTGCATCACCGGGAGGCCACCCGGGCGGCCCGGGTCGCTGCGTGCGTGCTCGCCGCCCCGGCGGGGCTGGTGGCAGCGACCATGGTCCTCTCGGCACTCGCCGCGTCCGGGCAGCCCTGGCACTCCGGTCCCGGCGCCACGCTGATCGAGGTCGTCCCGAAGGTCATCACCGACGGGCTCGACGTCGGCGGGTCCGTCTGGATCCCGGTGCTGGCAGCCGGTCTCGGGCTGGCGGCGCTCGGGCTGTTGCTCGCCGCCGCCCGGCCCCCGCGGTGGTCCTGGGTGGCGGCGGTCGCGCTGGCTTCAGCCGGTTCGACCCTGCCCCTGGTTCCGGACCTGCCGATCGGCGCCGTGCTGGCGATCCTGCTCGCGCTGGCGCTCGGCGCCGCAGCGCTGAGCGTCGCGATGGGCCCCGGCCATCCGCTGGTCGGGCGGACCGGACTGGCCGTCGCAGCACTCACCGGGACCCAGGCCGTCCTGCTGTCCTGGACGGTGCGTGAGTTCTCGGTCCCGGTGACCGTGCTGGGGATCACCGGGCTGGTTCTGGCCCGGCGGGTGACCACGCCGCGCCTCCGGCCGGCTCTGCTGGCCGGGGCGGTGCTCGCCGCCGCGGTCGTCGTCGGTGCGGTGGCGGGCCTGCTGGGCCGCGACCTGCAGGTGCGCACGCAGGCGGCCTCCATCGCCGGGAGTGCGCTGGCCGCGCTGCTCGGCACGGTGCCCCTGCGTCGACCGAGGCTCGCCTGGCAGGAGCGCCTGGCCGGGGTGGTCGCCGGCGTCCTGGCATCAGTCGCCGGGCTGTCCTGGGTCGCCTCCGACCTGGTGGAGAGCTCGACCTACACCACCGGCAGCCTGCTGGTGCTGTTCGCGCTACTGGGCGCGGCGGCGGGGCTGGCCTCCCGCCCGGCGCGGACGGGGGCCCCCGCCGGTCCGCTGGTGCCGCTGGCCGCGGCAGGTCTGCTGGCCCCGCTGATGCTGGTCGTCGCGGACGGCGTGATCCGACGGCTCGGAGCAGGCGCCGCGGTCGAGGGGTCGGTGATCGCTCAGCGCAGTCTGGTCACCCAGTCCGCCGTGCTGGCGGTGGTCGGTCTCGCGCTGGGCCTGACCGGCGTTCGGTGGCCGCAGGATCGGCGCCGGCCCAGTGCCGAGATCGGCGCCCTCGCCATGCTGCTCCTGCTGGCCCTGGCGGCGCTCGCACCCGGACCCACCGGCGACTGGGAGTCCGGCCTGGTCGAGGGGCTCGACCGGTACGGCTGGGTGATGCTGCTGCTGCTCGGGGTCGGCGCCTCGGCAGCGGCGATCCCTGCCGACCGTCGGCGCCTGGGCTGGCTCGGCTGGGCCCTGCTCTCGCTGTCCAGTGCCTACCGCCTGGCTCGCTCGGACGTGGGCGTGGTGGAGGCCTACACCGTGCCCCCGGCGCTCGCCCTGATCGCCGTGAGCGTCTACCGCCTGCGCCGCGACCCGGGCCGATACGCCTGGAACACCCTCGTGCCAGGCCTGAGTCTGCTGGTGCTGCCCAGCGTGCTGGCGTCGTCCGCCGGGTCTGCGTGGCGTCCTTCGCTGCTGATCGGGTTCGGCGCCCTGGCCGTCGCGCTGTCCCTGCGGTCCGGACGGCGCCACGAACGGGTCCTGTTGGCCGGGGGTGCTGCGGCAGCCGGCGGCGCCGGCGCGGTCCGGGTGCTTCGCGGCATGTCGCAGACGGGGACACCCCCTTGGCAGGAGGTGGAGCTGTGGGCCCTACCCGCTGCCCTGGTCCTGCTCGCGATCGGCCTGCGCCTGCTGGTGATCCACCCGGCGCTGCGCTCCTGGCGACCGCTCAGCCCGAGCCTGGTGCTGTTGCTGCTGCCGTCGTTCCTGCTCGCGTTCGACGGCGTGCTGCTGTGGCGGGTGGTCCTGGTGGCGGTGCTGGCCGGCGTCGTGGTGGCGGCGGGTGTCCTCCGGCGGCTGCAGGCGCCGACGGTCCTGGGCGGTGTGACGCTGGCGGCGCATGCTGTCGCGCAGCTGGGCCCCTGGGTGGTGCGGACGCTGGCCGACCAGCCGCGGTGGCTGAGCCTGGGCCTCATCGGAGCGATCCTGCTCGGCCTCGGCGCCACCTACGAACGGCGGCTGCGTGAGCTCCGCGCGACGAGGGTGCAGCTGAACCGGCTGCGCTGACGGCGTCGTCCCGCCTCAACGAGGGCCGCGGCCGGTGGCCCGGCGCACCCGGGCGGTGTAGACGCCGGCCATGTCCTCGCGGGTGCAACGCCGGTACAGCTCGAGCTCCGGCCGCCGCCGCAGCAGCCGGACGGCGAGCGGGACACCGAAGTCGTCGGCGACGACGATCCCGTCGAACTCCTCGAGCAGCAGCGCGTCCAGGGTGCCGTCGCGCTCCAGCCGGCGGGCGACGTACCAGGGTCCGAGGTGGCGCCAGAAGGCGGCGTAAGGGCCGTTGCGCATCCGGCGGGCGAACCCTCGGTGCTGCTCCTGCAGCGCGGCGACCCACGCCTGGAGCCGCGGCCGTCCGGCCCCGGCGGGGCGGGTGACGGCATCCACGAGCCGGGCGGCGCGCCCGAGGAGACGCAGCGCCTGTCCCGGCACGCGCAGCACCACGGCCCGTTCCAGCCAGGAGGTCAGGGTGCGGCGCTCGATCGCCGACCGGTCGATGACCTCGATGCTGCCCGGCACGGGTGATCGCACCGGCTGCATGGTGAGGTACATGCCGGTGCCGCCGAGCCCGGCCACCTCGCGCAGCACCTGCTCGACCGGGCGGGTGTGCGCGGGCAGCACGGCGAGCCCGAGCACCCGCAGCGGTCGGGAGGGTCCGGTGCGCTCGGTGGGCCCGGCGTCCGTCGCTCGGGCGGGAGACGGGTCCGTGGCCCCGGTCAGGGCTGCATGCAGCACCGCGCCGATGGCCGAGGCCCCGTAGCAGCGCTCCAGGTGCACCCGGGAGGCGGACACGTCGTCCTGGGTGGCCCGGGCGACCGCGGCCTGCAGCCGGTGCATGGCCTGGACCACCTCGGCGGTCGCGGTCTCCCCGGCGACCGGGACCACCTGCGCCAGGCCGAAGGCCGCATGCACGGCGAGCGTCCCCTGAGGACCACCACTGGCGGTGGCCAGCACGGGCAGGCCACTGGCCGCTGCCTCGATGCAGGTCAGGCCGAACGTCTCGATCTCGGACAGGTGGACCAGGACGTCGTGGTCGCGGTAGACCTCGGCGATCCTGTGCGGCTCGACAACCCCGGCGAAACGCACTCGGTCGGCGATCCCGAGCTGCCCGGCGAGCACGGCGAGCTCGGCCTGCTGCACCCCCTGCCCGACCACGGTGAGCCGGGCCGCGTCGTCGTCCACCTCGGCCACCCAGGCCGCGAAGACCCGGAGCAGACGCGTGACGCCCTTGAGCCGCACCAGGTTCCCGACGAACAGCCACCGCGACAACGCCACCGGCAGGTCGGGGCGCAGTGGGAAGGTATCCAGCGGAACGGGGTTGGGCACCACGGCCACCCGCCCTGCCGGCCCGGGGAGGACGGACTCGATGACGGTGGCAGTGCGCTCGCCGACCGCGGTGACCACCTCCGCGCGCTGCACGGCTGCCCGGTACAGCTCGCGGGCCTCCGCCGTCCGCAGCACCTGCGGCAGGTAGGAGGCGTGCTCGGTGAGCACGAGTCGGGTGGACGGCGCCAGCAGCTCCGCGAGACCGGCGCCGGTGGGGGCGCCCACGTGGCAGTGGACGACGCTCGCGGAGCGGATCAGGTCGAGAGCGTGCGTACGCATCGCCTCGCGCTGCAGCCGCATCATGTCCACGCGGGACGTGGAGGCCGGCGTCGGCACACGGACCCGCAGCACCGGCCCTTCCGGCGTGTGCTCCCAGCTCGGCGGCCGGTCGTCGTCGGCGGCCACGTGCTGGACGTGCAGCACCGTGATCTCCCGGTAGTGGGGAGCCAGCGCCCGCACGGTCTGCAGCACGAAGGCGCCGGAGTAGGAGTCCCCCGGCGAGGGGTACCAGGGGGTGACCACGAGCAGCGAGTCAGCGCCGAGGAGCGGCTGCTCGATCGCCGAGTTGAGAAGTGCAGCGGTCGTCATCGGCTCACTCCTCCTGGGGTCGACCCCGTGCCGTCCGCCGGCGGCCGCCGGCGCCTGGTCGCGATCCCGCGCAGCACCTTCTCGAACTGCGGCAGGAGCTGGCTGCGGTCGTAGCGGCGTGCGTACTCGACGGCGTCGTCGTAGTCGACCTTCGTCGCGTTCCGGGCCAGCACGGCCGCCTGGACCAGGGCGTGCCGGACCGCCTCAGCGCCCATGTCGGCCACGGTGACCTTCAGCGGGTAGCCGCTCAGCGGCGCCGCCGCCGCGGAGTCGGGTCGGTGGACGGCGACGAGGGGTTTGCCGGTGGCCATGTACTCATAGGTCTTGCCCGAGGTGACGTAGGGCGAGTCGGGCACCAGGAAGAGCAGCGCGTCGAGCTCCCGATACACCTCGCCCAGGTCGGCCTTGGCCACCGGCCCGTGATAGGTCACCCCGCCCACCGAGGCGTCCGGCAGCCCGTGGCGCGGGGCGACGCCGCCGAAGAACCCGAGGTGGCCGTAGACATGCGCGGTGGCTCCAGCGAGCTCTGGCTCGCGCAAGGCCAGTTCCCAGCCGGCCCAGAACGCCCCGTTGTCGTACTGGTCGGTGAGCGTGCCGACGTACCCGAAGCGCAGCGGCCGGTCCGGCTCCGGCGTACGGATGGTGTCGCTGAGCAGGCCGGCGTCGTAGCCGTTCTCCAGCACGAACATCCGGTCGGCCCGGCGCGGGTGCCGTTCGGCGTACCACCGCCGCATCGGCTCGTTGACCAGGCTGACGGCGCTGGCCCGGCGCAGCAGGCGCGCCTCCCAGGCGTGCGCGTGGTGCCCGTCCGGGTAGGCCGGCTCCTGGGTGAACTGGTTCAGCGTCCAGGAGTCGCGGTAGTCGAGCACATAGCGGACCCCGGTGGCGCGGTGGAGCGCCGCGGCGGCGGCGAACGACGACCACGGGTTCCCCGTGGCCAGCACCACGTCGTGGCGGTGGGTCACTTGGTCCTCGAGGATCGCGGCGAACAGCCGGGGCAGCCACGGGGTGTACCGGTCGAGGTAGTTGATGGCCGGTACCAGCCGCTTGTAGACGCCTGGGAAATGGGCCCGGAGCCCGGTCAGCCGACGCATGTCGGTCTCGAGGTGCATGGTGGGCATCGGCACCCGGAGCACCCGGACGCGCGGGTCCAGCGCGGCGAGCAGGCTGTCGTCGCGGGGCGGGCAGATCCGCTCGAAGAACTCCTCCGGCAGGGTCGCCACGGTGACGTCCCACCCGTTGGCGGCCAGATGGTTGGCGATCGCCAGGGATCGGTACACGCCACTGGCGCGGGACGGCGGGAAGAAGGCAGCGATGAACAGCAGTCGTGGCCGTCGCTGACTCGCGAACTGCATGCAACCCCCCACCAGGTCCACCCTAAGTTATCAGACGAACACCTAAGGTGATGCTGAGGGGGTTGGTGGCGGACCGTCGCCAACGGTGAGGGACATTAGGTGTCGAGCGATCGTGACAGCTGGTCCAGGGTGGCCGCGGTGATCAGGCCGCGGGAGGTTCCACGCAGGGTGCAGCACCACCGGGCGGCGAGCTGACCCCGGCGGACGGCGTCCGGCAGGGGTAGGCCCTCCAGCACCAGCGAGGTCAGCAGGCCGACGGCGAGACTGTCCCCGGCGCCGGTGGTGTCGGTGACCGGCGCGGGCAGCTCGACCGGGCCCACCCGCTGCACGCCGTCATCGGTGCCCACGGCGCAGCCGCGAGACCCCAGGCCGCACACCACGATCCGGCCCGGCCGGGACAGCCCCGCTACCGCAGCTTCCGGGTCGGGGAGGTGCGTCCCGGACAGGAACACGATGTCGGCTGCGGCCAGGAAGTCGGCCCGGTAGGGGTCGTCGAGGTCGTGCACGTCCTGCAGGTCCACCGAGACCACGGCTCCGGCGTCCCGGGCCGGCGACAACAGGTGCCGGGCCCAGTTCGCGATGCTGAAATGGACCAGCCGTACCCCGGCCAGCACCGGGCGCCACCGCTCGAGGTCGGGCTGCAGGGTCAGGTGGCTCTTGCCGTCGAAGAAGCCGTGCCGGCTGCCGTCGGGGTTCATCAGGTTCACGCTGCGGCTGGTGCCCGCGGGATCGGTCTGCACGTGGCGCATGTCCACGCCGTCCGCCTCGAGCTCGCGGGTGAGGAAGGCCCCGAGCGGGTCGGCGCCAACATGGCCGAGGAACGCCGTCCACCGCCCCAGCCGGGCGAAACCACGGGCCGAGTACCCGCCCGATTGGCCCACGGTGTCGAGGATCTCGGGGTACTCGGTCTCCTGCCCGAGGTGGATGGGGCCGCGCAGGAAGGCATCCGTGTCGATGCCGGCGGCCCCGACCACGACCACCTCGTAGGGCTGCTCCATCGACCGATCCTAGTCACCCGGATCGGTGCGGCCCGGCCGGTGTGTGGTGCGGCCCGGCCCGAGCAGGCATCGATGATGGAGATCACGATGGAGATCACGTTGCATGAGAATGGCTGCTATCACAGCCGTTTCCTCGCATCGTGATCTCCATCGTCGCAGCGCTCCCGGGTGCCCGGGGCAGTTCGCCCGGGGCGGTGCCATGCTGGCGGGCGGATCCAGGAGCCGTCGTCAGGAGGTGGCAGCCGTGACCGGGTGGGTGCAGGCGGCCGGATGGGGCCTGTTCGGCGGCGCGGCCCTCGTGCTCGGCGCGGGCATCGCCTGGCGGCTGGTGGTGCCACCGCGGGCGATCGCCGCCGTGATGGCCTTCGGCTCGGGAGTACTCATCTCGGCGCTGTCCTTCGACCTGGTCGAGGAGGCGGCACTGACCGGGGGAGTGCTCGCCACCACGGTGGGCTTCCTGGGCGGCGCACTGGCCTACGTGCTCGCGAACGCCGCGCTGGCCCGCCGCGGAGCCCGGCACCGCAAGCGCTCGGGTGGGCAGCAGCCCTCCGAGACCGACCATGCAGGCAGCGGCACCGCGATCGCTGTGGGCGCCCTGTTGGACGGCGTCCCGGAATCCATCGTGCTCGGACTGAGCCTGCTCGGCGGCGGGTCGGCCAGCGCCTCCGTGGTCGTCGCAGTCTTCATCTCCAACGTGCCCGAGGGCCTGTCCAGCGCCGCAGGGATGAAGCAGGCAGGGCGCAGCCCCGGCTATGTGTTCGGGGTGTGGGGCGGCATCGCGCTGGTCAGCGCTCTCGCCGCCGGAGCCGGATACCTGATGCTCGGCGGCGCGCCACCGGCCACCATCGCGCTGATCACGGCAGTGGCTGCCGGGGCCATCCTGACTATGATCGCGGACACCATGATCCCGGAGGCCTTCGACCAGACGCATCTGCTGACCGGTCTCATCGTCGCCCTGGGCTTCGTCACCGCGTTCTCGATCAGCCAGGTCGGAGGGTGACCGGGTGCTGCTGACCATCTCCGCCGCAGCCGGCCCGGGTCTGCCGGACGCCACCGAGCTGGGCTTCCTGCTGCACAAGCACCCCGACCGCGCGCACCGGTTCGACCTGCCGGTGGGCACCGCGCACGTACTCTACCCCGAGGCGGGCCCGCAGCGCTGCACGGTGAGCCTGCTGCTGGAGGTCGACCCGATCGCCCTGGTCCGCGGAAAGCGTTCGGCGCCTGAGGGTTTCACGCTGGGGCAATATGTCAACGATCGGCCCTATGCGGCGTCGTCCCTGCTCGCGGTGGCTCTGGGTCGCGTGTTCCGCACAGCGCTGGCCGGGCGCTGCACGGCCCGCCCGGACCTGGCCGAGGTGCCGTTGGACCTGACCGTCCAGGTGCCGGCCCTGCCCAGTGACGGCGGCGCCGAACTGGTTCGGCGCCTGTTCGCCCCGCTCGGCTGGCAGGTGCGGGCCACGGCACTTCCGCTGGAGCAGTGGGGGGAGTCGCGGTACGTCGACCTCACCCTGACCGGCACCCTGCCGCTCGCCGCGGCGCTGTCGCACCTGTACGTGCTGCTGCCGGTGCTGGACGGCGCGAAGCACTACTGGGTCGGGGCGGACGAGGTCGACAAGCTGATCCGGACGGCGGGCGGCTGGCTGGGCGGGCACCCCGAGCGCGAACTGATCACCCGTCGCTACCTGGCCCACCAGGGCTCCTACGTCACCGACGCCGTCGACCGGCTGGCTGCGCTGGACGACGCGCCGTCCGCCGCGCCGTCCGCCGCAGGTGTCGGCGCGGCCGGTGTCTTGGAGGAGGAGGCCGAGGCGGGGCCGAGGCCCCTGGTGCACCAGCGTCGGGCCGCCGTGCTGGCCGAGCTGCACCGGGCCGGGGCGCACCGGGTCGTCGACCTCGGGTGCGGGGAGGGGGCGCTGTTGCGCGAGCTGCTGATCGATCCGGGCTTCACCGCGATCCTCGGCGTCGACGTGTCGACCCGGTCGCTGGACCGGGCCGAGCGCCGGCTGGGGCTGGACCGGCTGCCGGACAGCCAGCGGGCGAGGATCGCTCTGACCCAGTCCTCGCTCACCTACCGGGACGAGCGCCTGGCCGGGTTCGACGCCGCCGTCCTGATGGAGGTGATCGAGCACCTCGACCCTGCCCGGCTGGTCGATCTGGAGCGCAACCTGTTCGCCCACACCCGCCCGGGCACGGTGATTGTGACCACGCCGAACGCCGAGTACAACGCCCTCTACCCGGCCCTGGCCGCCGAGCCGGGCGCGGTGCGCCACCCCGACCACCGGTTCGAGTGGACCAGGGCGCAGTTCCAGGCCTGGGCGGACGGCGTGGCGGCGGCGCACGGCTATCAGGTGCGCTATGCACCGATCGGCGAGGTGGACCCCACTCATGGCGCCCCCACCCAACTGGCTGTGTTCGTGGCCTCCAACGAAGATCGCCGCCAGATCGCTGTCTCCCCCCACTCGACGGGGGAAGACAGCGATCTGGAGACGATCACGAGAGGCGGTAGGGAGTCGGGAGGTGGCGATGGCTGACCTGGCCGTTCCGCAGCTGAGCCTCGTGGCCCTGGTCGGGGTGAGCGGCTCGGGCAAGTCGCGCTTCGCCGCCCGCCACTTCGGCCGGTTCGAGGTCATCTCCAGCGACTACTGCCGCGGCCTGGTCTCGGACGACGAGAACGACCAGAGCGCCACCAAGGACGCCTTCGACGTCCTGAACTGCATCGTGGGCAAGCGGTTGGCCGCCGGACGGCTGACCGTGGTCGACGCCACCAATGTGACCAAGGACGCCCGCCGGCAGCTCATCGACCTGGCCAAGGCGCACGATGTGCTGCCGGTGGCGATCGTGCTGGATGTGCCCGAAGCCGTCTGCATCGAGCGCAACCGGGGCCGTCAGGACCGCGCCTTCGGGGCAGACGTCGTCCGCCGCCAGCACGACCAGCTGCGACGGTCGGTGAGACACCTTGCCCGGGAAGGATTCCGGAGCGTGCATGTGCTGCAGGGGGTCGAGCAGATCGACGCCACGCAGATCGTGCGCGAACGCCTCCTCAACGACCTGCGGGAGGAGACCGGCCCGTTCGACGTGATCGGCGACGTTCACGGCTGCCGGGCCGAACTGGAGGAGCTGCTGATCCGCCTCGGGTACGACCTCACCCGTGACGACGCCGGTCGCCCGGTCGACGCCACCCACCCGCAGGGGCGCCGGGTGGTCTTCGTCGGCGATCTGGTCGACCGGGGGCCGGACTCGCCCGGGGTGCTCCGGCTGGCGATGGGCATGACCGCGGCCGGGCATGCCCTGGCGGTGCCCGGCAACCACGAGAACAAGTTGGTCCGAGCGCTGCGCGGGCGCGCCGTCCAGGTCGGTCACGGGCTGGCCGAGACCCTGGCCCAGCTCGCCGGCGAGACCGAGGAGTTCCGTGCCGCGGCCGAGCAGTGGTGCTACGACCTGGTCTCCCACCTGGTGCTGGACGGCGGCCGGCTGGTGGTGGCGCACGCCGGGCTGAAGCAGGCCTACCACGGGCGCGCCTCGGGCCGGGTGCGCAGCTTCGCCCTCTACGGGGACACCACCGGGGAGACCGACGAGTACGGCCTGCCGGTGCGCTATCCGTGGGCCCAGGACTACCGCGGGCGGGCGATGGTGCTCTACGGCCACACCCCGATCCCCACTCCGGAGTGGGTGAACAACACGCTGTGTCTGGACACCGGGTGCGTCTTCGGCGGCCACCTGACGGCCCTGCGCTACCCGGAGAGGGACCTGGTTCAGGTTGCCGCGCACCAGGTCTGGTACGAGCCGGTCAAGCCTCTGCGGCCACCCGCGGTGCAGCGGGCGGCCGATGAGCTGGACCTGACCGACGTGATGGGCGTGCGGGTGATCGAGACCCGCCACCTCGGCCGGGTCACCGTCCGGGCCGAGAACGCCGCCGGCGCGCTGGAGGTGATCAGCCGGTTCGCGCTGCACCCGCGCTGGGTGCCCTACCTGCCGCCGACGATGGCTCCGGTGGCCACCTCCCCGCTGCCTCATCTGCTCGAGCACCCGGCCGAGGCCTTCGCCGCCTACGCGAAAGCCGGTGCGCCGGAGGTGATCTGCGAGGAGAAGCACATGGGCTCGCGGGCCGTGCTGCTCGTCTGCCGGGACGGTGCGGTGGCGGCCCGGCGGTTCGGGGCCACCAGTGGTGAGACCGGCGCGGTCTACACCCGCACCGGCCGCTCCTTCCTGAGCCCGCCGCTCACCGAGCTGCTGCTGTCCCGGTGCCGGGCGGCGGTCGAGGGGGCCGGGCTGTGGCAGGAGCTGGACACCGACTGGCTGTTGCTGGACGCGGAGATCCTGCCCTGGTCACTGAAGGCAGAGGCCCTGCTGCGCGAGCAGTACGCGCCGGTCGGAACGGCGGCCCGTGCCGCGCTGGCGGCGGCGTCCGAGGTGCTCGCCGCGGCGTCCGCCCGGGGGCTGGACGTCGCAGATCTCGCCGGCCGCAACGAATCCCGACGGAGCAACGCCGAGAAGTACTCGCATGCCTACCGCCGGTACTGCTGGGCCGTCGACGGGTTGGAGGGCGTGCAGGTGGCGCCGTTCCAGATCCTGGCCGGTGAGGGGTCGTCCTGGCACGAGAAGGAGCACCTGTGGCACTTGGGGATCGCCGACCGTCTGGTGACCGAGGACCCCGCGACGTTCCGAGCCACTCGCCGGCTGCTGGTCAACCCTGGTTCGGCCGACTCGGTCGCCGTGGGGACCCGGTGGTGGGAGGAGCTGACCGCCGGTGGTGGTGAGGGCATGGTGGTCAAACCCGCGGCCAATCTGACCCGTGCCCCTTCGGGGCTGGTCCAGGCCGGGCTGAAGGTGCGCGGGCGGGAGTACCTGCGCATCATCTACGGCCCCGACTACACCGAGCCCCAGCACCTGGCCCGGCTGAAGGACCGCAACCTGGGGCCGAAACGCTCGCTCGCGCTGCGCGAGTACGCGCTCGGCCTGGAGGCCGTCGAGCGGCTGGCTGCGGGCGAGCCGCTGTGGCGGGTGCACGAGGTCGTGTTCGCCGTGCTTGCGCTGGAATCCGAACCGGTGGACCCTCGGCTGTGACCTGGCGCCCGGCAGCCGACGCGGTGGTGCGCGCCGTCCTGGGCGAACTCGGAGCCGGCGCAGGGGTCTACCTGCACGGATCGGCCGCCCTGGGCGGGTGGCTGCCGGGGCAGAGCGACGTCGACCTGCTCGTCGTGGTGGAGGCCGAACCGCCGGCCGACCGGCTGGAGGCCTTCGCCAAGGCGGTCTGTGATGCGCCCGGCTCGCCGGTCGAGTTGTCGGTCGTCACGGCCGGGCTGGTGCGCTCACCAGAGCCGCCGTGGCCGTTCCTGCTGCACGTGAACCGTTCTCCGGACGCCGTCCGGGTGGTGTTCGGAGCCGAGCACCGCGGGGACCCCGACCTGCTCATGCACTGCGCGGTCACCCGGGCCGCAGGGGTCGCGTTGTGCGGACCTCCGGCGGCCGAGGTGTTCGGCGACGCGCCGCGCGACGTCGTCCGCCGGTATCTGATCGAGGAACTGGAGTGGGGTCTGCGCGAGGCCAGCGAGCACTACGTGGTGCTCAACGCCTGCCGGGCCCTGGCCTACGACCAGGAGGGCTGGTTCCTGTCGAAGCAGGACGGCGCCACCTGGGCACGCTACCGGCTGGGCGCGCACGAGCCGCTGATCAGCCAGGTGCTCCTGGAACGCCAGCAGGCGTTGACCGACCCGTCATTCAGCCCGGGCTGGGAACGCCGACCAGGTCGCGACGCGCACGCCCTGGTCGCTCACGTGATCCGTTGCCTGTCGGCCGGCTCAGCCTGACTTGCGGCGGAAGGTGCGCTGGGGCTTGGCCGGGGAGGTGTGCGGGGCCGCCGTGTGGGGGTCGGCGGACCCACTCGAACCGTGGTGACTGGCCTTCTTGCGGTCCAAGGCCTCGCGGAACTTGCGGCGGGCGGTGTCAGCGCTCGTCTCGTTCCCGTCCGGCGAATCGGTCGGGCTCTGTTCGGCGTCGCTCATGCCGTCCATCCTGTCCCAGTCGAGGGCTGCGGGCCAACCGGCTTGCGGTCTCAGCCCGGCGGCGGCGCGGGCGGCGGGTAGGACTGGGTGGGCGGCGCGGACGGGGGCTGCGTGGGAGGGGGAGGCTGCGGCGCGGAGGGGTGAGCGGCCGGCGGGTAGGCCTGAGCGGGCGGTGCGACAGGCGGGGCCGGTGGGTAGCCGTGCCCGGGCGGCTGGCCATACATCGGCGTGGGGTACTGGGGCTGCCCGTATTGGGGCTGGACGCCGTACTGGGGCTGCCCGTAAGGAGGCTGCCCGAACGCGGGCTGCCCGTAGGGCTGCTGCGGACCGCCCTGACCGGTCCAACCCTGACCGGCCCAACCCTGACCGGGCCAACCCGGACCGTCCCAGGTCTGAGCCGGTGCGGCCGCCAGGCGCGGCGCCCGACGGCGACGCATCAGCAGCGCCCCGCCACCGGCTGCCGCCAGCGCCACAGCTGCCCCACCCCCGATCACGACCGCCGACGGCACCGAGGGGACGGCGCTCGGGGTCTCGTCCTGACCGGCGGCGACCGCCGCCTTGGCCTTGGTCACGAACTCACCGGCGTAGGGGTGCCCGGGGTAGAGCGTGAGGGCCTGCTCGAACAAAGGCAGGGCCTTGGCGTAGTGGCGTTGGTAGAACGCGTCGACGGCCTGGGAGTAGGCGGTGCTGGTGTCACTCGTCGCCGGGGTGACCGAGTGCTTGTCCAGCACCTCGCGCACCACGCTGATCGGCACCACGAACTCCTGGCCCGCGAGCGCGACCCCCTCCGAGCCGACCGCCCCGGCGACCAGGATGCCGACCACCTCGCCGGCGTCCTCGAGCACCGGCCCGCCGGAGTTGCCGGGGCTGGCGGGTGCCTGGGTCTGGAAGACCGGCATGCCGCCCTCGGTGCTCTTGATCGCGGTCAGGGGCCCCTGCGTGACGGTCGGCTGCACCTCGGAGTCCTTGGACATGCCCGAGTTGAACGTCGAGGCGGCCGGATAGCCGGCCACGTAGAGGGTCGACCCGGTGGTCACGTCGTCGTCCGTGCCCAGCGGCAGGGTGGGAAGGTGACCCACTCCTTCGAGTTTGAGCAGGGCGACGTCCTTGCCCGGGTAGGGCTCTCCGACGTCGACCACGGTCACCGGATGCTCCTTGCGCGTCTTGGAGCCTCCCACCGCGACGCCGATCTGCGCGGTCACCCGGGTCTCCAGATCCCCGACGGTCAGGTAGGTGGCCAGCCAGGTGGTCATCGCCGCGCTCAGCCGCTTCAACTGGTCCGGCGTGAACTTCGTGTTTCCGGATGCCAGCCCGCTGACGAACCGGGAGTTGAGCCCGCTCAGGGTGCTGAGGGCGAACTCCTTCTTCATCTCCTCGGGGTCTCCCTCGACCACGTGGGCGGCGGTGACGATGTAGCCGTCCGGCGAGATCACCCAGCCCGTGCCCACCCCGGTCAGTGCGCCGGTCTCAGTGAAGGTCTTCTTGCCCTTGGCGAAGTAGGTGAACGGGGCCTTGGCGAACTCGCTGACCACGGCCTCGTTGACGGAGGCCTCACTGGCGTCGATCACGCCGTTGCGGGCCTGGGTGAGCAGGCGCTGGAAGAGCGCGTCGGTGGCCTTCTCGTTGATCACCGGCTCCGGCACGGAAACGGTGGCGGAGTAGTCGGTCTGGATCAACTGGACGCCGGGCACGGTCTTGGCCGCCAGCACCGTGGCGGTGGTGACCGGCGCCTCGGCCACCGTGGCGTGGGCCGCGCCGGGCAGCCACCATGAGGCCACGATCAGTGCAGCAACAGTGAGCGCAGCGTGACGATAGCTGGAGGAGCGGTGCCGTCGGCGGCGCTGCTCGGCCAGTGGGGCCACGACGGTCTCCAGTCGATCGACAGGCTGGGCCATCTGTGTACCACAGGCCTGAGACACCGTCCCGATCCCCACGGAAGGCCCACCGGCCGCCCGCACCCGCCTTCCCGAACGCCCGGTCTACTCGAACGGCGTCGGATCGCCGGCCCCGTAGCGGAGGATCTGCGGTGTGCCCTCGGAGTAGTCGACCACCGTGGTCGGTTCGGTGCCGCACTCGCCGGAGTCGATCACGGCGTCCACCTGGTGATCGAGTCTCTCCTTGATCTCCCAGCCGTCGGTCATCGGCTCGTCCTCGTCGGGCAGCAGCAGGCTCGAGGTGAGCATCGGCTCGCCGAGGGCGTCGAGCAGGGCGAGCGCCACCGGATGGTTCGGGATCCGCACGCCGACGGTCTTCTTCCGCTCGTGCAGCAGCCGGCGCGGCACCTCCTTGGTGGCGGGCAGGATGAACGTGTAACTGCCCGGCGTGGCCGCCTTGATCGCCCGGAAGACGTGGTTGTCGATCTGCACCAGCTGGCCGAGCTGGGCGAAGTCCTTGCACAGCAAGGTGAAGTGGTGGTGGTCGTCGAGGTGGCGGATGCGCAGGATCCGGGTCTTGCCCTCAGAGTTGCCGAGCGAGCAGCCGAGTGCGAACACGGAGTCGGTGGGGTAGGCGATCAGGCCGCCGTCCCGCACGATCTGCACCGCCTGGGCGATCGCCCGCGGCTGCGGATCGTGCGGATGCACATCGAAGTATCGCGCCACCCGACGACCCTAGACCCTCGCCCTCATGCTCCGCAGCCCCGTCGTGCGGCGCAGAATCGGCGTCCGAATCGACGGCCCTGCGGAGCATCACCGGGGTGTTCGTGTGGTCTGCTCCTCGCATGCGGATCCTGGTGCTGGGTGGGACGGCGTGGCTGGGTGGGGAAGTGGCTCGGGCGGGGGTGGCGGCGGGGCATGAGGTGACCTGCCTGGCACGGGGAGAGTCGGGGCCGATGCCGGACGGCGTGCGCGCCGTCCGGGCCGATCGTGACCTGCCGAACGGGCTGGACGGTGTGACCGATGCGGAGTGGGACCTGGCGGTCGACGTCTCCCGGCAGCCGGGTCAGGTGCGCCGCGCTGCCACCGCCCTCGCCAAGCGCTGCGCACACCTCGTGTTCGTCTCCACCGGGAACGTGTACGCCGACCACTCCCGGCCGGGCGCGGACGAGTCGGCCGCGCTGCTCGCGCCGCTGGCCGCGGACACCATGGACTCGATGGAGGACTACGGCCCGGCCAAGGTGGCGTGTGAGCAGCACGTGCTGGCTGCATTCGGTCCCGAGCGGTGCCTGCTGGCGCGGGCAGGCCTGATCGGCGGGCCGGGGGACACCTCGGGGCGCACCGGTTACTGGCCGATGCGGTTCGCTCACCCCGCAGGCGCGGACGGCGCGGTGCTGGTGCCCGACGATCCCGAGCTGGCGACCCAGGTGATCGACGTCCGCGACCTGGCTGAGTGGCTCGTCGTGGCGGGGCTCGGCGGGGTCGGCGGTCCGTTCAACGCGGTGGGTGAGACGGTGCCGCTGGCCGAGCACCTGCAGGTGGCGCGGAAGGTCGCCGGGCACACCGGGCCTATGGTCGCCGCGAGCCAGGAATGGCTGATCGCGCGGGGGGTGGCGGAGTGGATGGGGGAGCGGTCGTTGCCGCTGTGGCTCTACGACCCCGACTTCGCCGGGTTCACCTCGACGTCGGGGGCGGCTGCGCGAGCGGCCGGGTTGACCCCCCGGCCGCTCGCGGACACCCTGGCCGACGTCCTGCTGTGGGAGGAGGAGCAAGGTGTCGATCGCCCCCGCCGGGCGGGTCTGACCCGAGAGGAGGAACGCGACCTGCTGGCCGCGTTCAGCGCATCCGGGCGGTGAACCGACCCTTCACGTGTCGATGGACCAGGTGTAGGCCATCGGCTCCCACAGACCGATGTTTCGCCGGTGGTCCTCGCTGTTCACGCCGCTGCCGTTGGCCGGGGGGTGTGATGTGCTCGAATTTGTAGTAGGTGCCGTTGATCCGCCCAGGCGTCTCGATGCCGGTGGAGCCGACGAACAGCGCGCCCGGCCACGAGAACGTGTGCTCGGTGAGGAACAGAGCGCCGCTGGCCGCCGCGTAGCGCCCCGAGACAGTTCCGAACGAGAACCCGAAGCTGCCCGGGCGGAGATCGCCCCACAGTTCGCCGCCGGCATCGCGCAGGGTTAGCCTGGCCGGCGCAGGAGTGAGCGGAAAGGTCCCGTGAAGGTCGTACTTGCGGGTCAGGCTCGGCGGGTCCCCCGGGTGGGTCGGTGGTGGCTGGATGGACGGGGCGCGCGCGCCCCGCCGGGCGGCGAAGGAGTACTCGATCCGTTGTGGCGAGGCGCCATAGCCGACGGTCACGGCGAAGAAGGTGCCGGCCATCGACTGACCGTTGGGGGACACCTGCCCGACGAAGATCTGCGTGTAGTCGCCGATGTAGTTGCGCCGGCTCCCACGGAAGATGACGACCGTCCGCTGCAGCGCCGAGTAGGCGCCGTTCAGCTGCTCGCTGTACATGGTGCCGTAGAACCTGCTCGTCGCGTTCTTGTCGTGCGCAATGACGAGACGGCAGGTGGCTGAGCGAGTGCTGCGTCGGGCCCCGGGCAGCCATCTACGGATGGTACGCGTGGCCATAGGCGTGACTCACGCCGCGGACGCTCGCAGACCGGCGGCCCGCGAGCGGGCGGCGTCCGCACCCGGCTCGTCCCCGGCGGCTGCCAGCGAGCGGGCCAGCCACAGCCAGTTGTGCGGGCTGGCCGGCTTGAGTGCGAGCCGCTCGTTCAGCAGTGCGCGGGCCAGCCGGTGGTCGCCTGCCCGGCGCGCCGCCTCCGTGCAGGTCATCTGCAGCAGGTCGCGCTGTGCATGTGAGCCACCCGCCCGGGCCGCGATGGACCGGATCGGCAGGAGTTGCTGCAGGGCCTCGGCGTAGTCACCACGACCGAAGGCCCACAACCCACGGGCCTGCGGCAGCCCGACCTCGCGGACCATCCGGGCGTTCGTGGTGGCGCCGCCGGCCACCTCACCGAGCGCCACGAGCAGCCGTTCGGCTGGGTCCGCGGCACCGGTTGCCGCGAACGCCATCATCGCGTGAAGATCATTGAAGGCGTACCAGCGGTCGTCGGCAAATCTGCGCCAGCTGTCGGCCACCTCCACCCAGCGCTCACCGGTGTCGATCTGGGACAGGTTCAGCCGCCACAGCAGCGCCGAGGCGTCGAGCAGGTCGAGCATCGCGGTGCTGGGCTCGCGCCGGATCCGGGTGTCGTAGATGTCCAGCACCTGGCCGGGCTGGTCCGCGTCGAGGTGGTAGAGCGACAGGTGCCACCAGTTGTGCACGGCGAAGAAGTTGTCCCGGGCCCAGTCGTCCTCGCGCTCGGTCAGCCAGCCGATGCCGTCGCTGGTGCGGCCCTGCATCTCGTAGCTGTGCGCGACCGCGTGAATCGCCCAGGCGTCCCTGCGGTTGAGCTCGACGGCGTGCCGGCCGGCCTGCTCGGCCGCGGCGTAGTCGCCCATCTCCTCCAGCCCGAACGCGTGCATGCCGAGCACGTACCCGTAGCCCGGGGTGTCGGCGTCCCAGGCGGGCACCACCCGGGCGATCCGGTCCCGCAGGGACTGGCTGGCGCCGAGGAAGAAGTCGGCCTGGTGGGCCGCGATCAGCGCCAACGCGTCCCTCGGGGCGATCAGGAGGGCGCGCTCCCAGCAGTCGGCCGCCTGCTCGAACTGTCCGTCCACCCAGGCCCGGACCGCCGCGACATGCCACTGCTCCCGCTCGGTGCCCGACGCCGCGAGGGCCTCGGCCCGGCGCAGGCTGTCCACCGCCTCGGGCAGGTACTGCCGGTCGGTGCCCAGCAGCATCAGGTCGGCGCGCAGGCAGTGCGCGAGCAGGAAGGAGGGGTCGAGGTCGATCGCCGCCTCGACCGCGCCGATCGGGTCGCCGGAGAACGACAGCAGCAGCTCGAGCGCGGCGTCGAACCCGGCGACCGCTGCGGCGGACGACGCGGTGACGGGCAGCCCCCGGGCATCGGTGAGAGTCATGCCGAGAGTGTGCCCTCACTTGCCGGCCTGCGACAGGGCACGCGGGGAGGGCACGCGGGGGGACGGCGGGTCAGGACAGCGCGCGAGCCGAGAGCGGCCTGATCCGCCCAGGCGTTCGCCGCGGGTACCCCGCTCGACCCGAGGTCAGGGTGGGTTCTCGGCGTCGGGCGGGGGTTCGGGTTCAGGCCTGTGCGGCGTGGGTGGGTGGAGGTGGAGGGTGAGTTGGTGGGCGAGGGGGATGGTGGTGGTTTCGTCGTGGTGGAGGGTGTTGCGGCGGGGGGTCCGGGTGGGGTCGAGCCAGGACGGGGCGACGACGTACGGCACGTCATTGATCATGGTGATGGTCCAGGTGCCGGCGTGCAGGGCGTCGTGGTGGGGGTCGCAGGCGGCGATCATGGCGTTGACGTCGGTGAGGCCGCCCACGGCCCAGGGGGTGAGGTGGTGGATGTCGCACCACTGCGGTGGTGCGGTGCAGCCGGGGATGACGCAGCCGCGGTCGCGGGCGAAGACGGCGCGGCGTTGGGCGGGGGTGGCCAGGCGGACGCCGCGGCCGTGGGCCAGGACGGCGCCGTGGCCGTCGAGCAGGGTGGGGTGGATCAGGGCTTGGCAGAGCAGGTGGGTCAGGGTGGTGGGGTGGAGGGGTCCGCCGCCGGGGCCGAGATCGGTGGCAAGGCCGGCGCCGGCGTGCGGGTGCTCGGTCAGGGCGGCGGCTGCCTGGTCGAGGGTGGCGATCAGGGAGATGTGGATGCCGGTGCGGGCCGGTGGGGTGCGGTAGAACGCCGCCCCGCCCGCCTGGCCCCGGTCTGCAGCGTCCTCGGCAGCGTCCTGGGTCTTGTCCTGGGGCTCGGCCTGGGTGCTCGGCCTGGGTCTCGTCGGGGTCGGGGTGCTGCTGGGGGGTGGGTCGGTGGCCGAGGGCGAGGCGGGCGAGGTGGGTCAGGGCGTCGGCGCGGCGCTGTTCGGGGGTGCGTTCGTCGCGCAGGGGCAGCGTCGGTTGCCCGTCGGGGTCGGTCCCGGCGGGGGTGGTGGGGCGGGGGGCGGCGAGGGCGTGGATGACGTTGCGGAGCAGGGTGCCGGCGGCGGGGTCGAGGGCGAACCGGCCGATCAGCATGCCGTGGGTGTCGGTGGACATGTTCAGGGCGCGGCGTTCGTGGGTGCCGGGGTCGCGGCCGTCGGGGTTCAGGACGGCCTGCAGGTGGCGGGTGATCCGGCGTAGGGCGGCCGGGGGGTGGCGGTGGGCGTGGTCGGTCAGGAACGCATCGATCCGGTCGAGGCCGCGGATGCCGTCCTCGTCGACGTGGTCCAGGACCGTCGTGGGCAGGCCGGGCAGGGCGGCGAGGATGACCTCGACGTGTTCACGGCTGATCTCTGCCCGTCTCAGGGCCGCGCCGAGTTCGGGCAGTGCGTTCTTGTGCATAGGGGTGTCGCGGGCATCGGGCACCCCGACGCCGGCGCCGGTGGGGTCCAGGTGGCGGGCGGCAGCCACGTCGCGGGCAGCGGCGCCGGGGTCGCGGTGGGTGGCGTGGATCAGGAAGGTGGCGGCGGTCTTGCCGGTGGCGGCGCCGGGGACGGCGTCGGGGCGGGTGTCCAGGGCGGCGACCAGGTGCAGGTAGGCGGCCTGGGTCTGGGCGAGCAGCCCCGCGGCCCGGGCCAGCGCCTGCCGCAGCTCCCCGTCGGACAACGTCAGCGTCGGCGCGCACGCCACCGCGGTGAGGTCGGCCCCGATCCGGTCCAGGGTCGCCAAGGTGGTGGACGCCGCGAAGCCAGGCCCCGGGATGGGGTCGGTGGGGGAGTTCTCCGGCGTCATGCAGATCACCGTAGAGGCCACCACCGACAGTCATGCCCGCCCCAGACGTCATGTAACCGGTTGCAGCAGAACGACTTTTGAGGCCTATCTCACCAGGACCCGATGTCACAGAACGGCGCTCGACCCGACCCGCACATCGGGCGGAAACGCTGGGTGACGAGCCGCCCCCGAACGAGGCTCGACGCGTGCCCGTAGGCTGAAGCCCTCCCGAACTCGGAGGCGGGTGACCATGACTGATCCCTGCGAGCCGTTCGACGCGGCGATGCAGCTGCTGGGCCGGCGCTGGGCGGGTGACGTCGTCCGGGCGATGCTGGCCGGTGAGCACACGTTCGGCGGCATCCAGCGGGCGGTCCCCGGCGCCACCGACCGCATGATCGCGATCCGGCTGCGTGAGCTCACCGACCTCGGCATCCTCACCCGCACCGAGCCGGACGACGGCCCGGCCCGGGCGCGCTACGACCTGACCCCGGCGGGGGAGTCCCTGTCCATGGTGCTGCGCGAGATCGAGCGCTGGGGCCGCCGCTACGGACATCTCCTGGGAGCAGCGACATGAGCGCCGTCCAGGTGATCGCCGCCCGTGAGGTGCCGCTCGGCGGGCTGCGGGCGATGACGGTGCGGCGCACCCTGCCCTCGCGCGGCCGGGCCTTCGTGGGCGCCTGGTGCTTCGCCGACCACTACGGCCCGGACGACGTCGCGGCCACCGGGGGCATGGACGTCGCGCCGCATCCGCACGCCGGCCTCGCCACGGTGAGCTGGCTGTTCGCCGGCGAGATCGAGCACCGCGACTCCGCCGGCGTCCACGAACTGGTGCGCCCGGGGGAAGTGAACCTGATGACCGCCGGCGCCGGCATCGCGCACAGCGAGGTCTCGACGCCGCAGACCACGATGCTGCACGGCGTCCAGCTCTGGGTGGTCCTTCCCGCGGCGGACGCCGACGGGCCGCGCGATTTCCAGCACTACGTGCCGGAGCCGGTCGAGCGCGACGGCGTGGCATTGCGGGTGTTCATCGGCGCCCTGGCCGGGTCGGTGTCACCGGTGCAGACGGCGACTGCGCTGCTCGGCGCCGAGGCGTCACTGGCTGTGGGCGCACGCTCGGAGCTCGCGGTCGAGCGCGGATTCGAGCACGCCGTCCTGGTCGACGCCGGCGAGGTGACGCTCAACGGGCAGCTGCTGCGCCGGGGCGAACTCGGCGTGGTCGACGCGGGGTTCGATCGGCTCGACCTGGCCAACACCGGTGACGGCGTGGCCCGGGTGCTGCTGCTCGGCGGCGAACCGTTCGAGGAGCCGATCGTGATGTGGTGGAACTTCATCGGCCGCTCGCACGACGACATCGCCCTCCAGCGTGCGCAGTGGCAGGCCGGCGAGGCGAGGTTCGGGGTGGTCGAGGGCTATGCCGGTGAGCCGGGCCGGATCCCGGCGCCGCCGCTGCCCGGCGTCCGCCTGCGTCCGCGCACCCGGCACGGAACACGGGGACTGAGCTGAGCATTGGCGCTGGTCCGGGTGTGGGCAGGTGAGCATCCTGCCCCAGCTCGGCCGCGGGCCGGTTAGGAGTTGTCCGGGGTGCCGCCCGCGGCTCGGTGAGCAGTCGGCGGCCCCCCGAATTCACCACAACCTCCTGCGGAGGCCAGAATCGGTCCCCGGGAGGGGGTTCTGGTGAATCCCGGGGCCGATCGCGCCGGGCGTCGGAGGTTGGGGTCGCGGAGACTGCCTCTCGGCGGCTGTGTCGGATGCCGTGCGACACTCGCTGGGTGGGCGAGAAGAACACGGATCGGCCGGTGTGGCAGTGGGGTGCGCTCGAAGTGGCCGCCGCCACCCGGGCCGGGCAGGTCAGCTGTGTCGAGGTGGCCCGATCGGTGGCCGAGCGGGTGGCTCAGGTCAACCCGCACCTGAATGCGATCACCCTCGATCTGACGGCTTCGGCGCTGGCTGAGGCCGCCGCGCTCGACGCCGCGTTCGCCGCCGGTGAGCCCCCCGGCCCGCTGCACGGGGTACCGGTCACGATCAAGGACAACGTGGACGTCGCCGGCCAGCGCACCCCGAACGGGCTGCCGGGCCTCGCCGAGTGGATCGCGCCCGACGACTCCCCGGTGACCCGGAACCTGCGCGCCGCCGGATGCGTGGTGGTGGGTCGCACGAACACCCCCGAGATCTCGATGCGTCCGACCACGAACAACCCCCTCTACGGGCTGACCCTGAACCCGTGGGACGACGCCACCTCCTGCGGTGGGTCCTCCGGCGGGGCGGGCGCGTCGGTGGCCTCGGGCATGGGCGCTCTGGGGCACGGCAATGACATCGGCGGGTCGGTGCGGATCCCGGCGCTGCACTGCGGGGTGCCCGGGATCAAGCCGAGCCAGGGCCGGGTGCCGGCCTACCTGCCCTCCGCGCTGGCCGAGCGCTCGACCGTGGCGGCCCTGATGTCGGTGCAGGGCGTGCTCGGCCGGTCCGTGGCCGATGTCCGGGCCGGTCTGGCCGCGATGTCGGTGCGCGACGTCCGCGACCCGTGGTGGGTGCCGGCCCCGCTGGAAGGACCGCCGGTGCCGCGCCGCGCGGCGGTGCTGCGCGAGCTCGACGACCAGGTGACCGACCCGAGCGTGCTCCGCGCCCTCGAACGGGCCGCGACGGCGCTGGCCGCAGCCGGGTACGAGGTGATCGACGTCCGCGAGCAGGACACCCCCGGGTTGACCCGGGTAGCCGATCTCGCCTTCCGGCTGATGATGGCCGAGCTCAACCACCAGCTGGTGCCCGTGCTGGAGCGCTACGGCAGCGAGCAGATGACGGAGTACTGGCGGGTGATCGGTCAGCTGGCCGAGCCGTACGCGAGCCTCGGCGAGCACATCGACGACCTGGCCCGGCGGACGACGCTGATGCGGGCGTGGTTCGGGTTCCTGGAGGACCACCCCGTGCTGGTGATCCCCGAGCTGCTGGGCCCACTGCTCGCAGTCGACGAGGACGTGCGCACCGAGGCCGACTCGATCCGGGTCTGGCACTCGCTGCGGCCGAGCATCGCGATCAACCTGCTCGGCCTGCCCGCAGCCCTCGCGCCGACGGGCCTGGACGCCGAGTCGGCCCTGCCCAGCGGCGTCCAACTGGTCGCCGCTCGCTTCCGCGAGGACGTCGCCCTGCTCGCCGCCGAAGCGGTGGAGGCCACCCACCCCCCGCTCGCCCCCCGACTCTGGTCCCGCTAGAACCTGCTCATGCTCCGCGGGGGTACACGTTTGGCGTCGACATCAGGCGCAAACATGTACCCCCGCGGAGCATGAGCAGGTTTCAGGCGCTGGTGACCACTTCGGGCAGGGCGGTGTAGCGCGTCCAGTCCTCGCTCACCGCACTCGCAGTGCGCAGCAGCAGCGGCAGATAGTCCTCGAGCAACCGCGCAAGTGGCGTCTCGGCAGCGTGCACGGTGACGTTGAGGGCGGCGATCACCCGGCCGCTGCCGCCACGCAGCGGTGCCGCGACCGAACGGATCCCCGGGGCGAGCTGCTCGTCCGTGAGCGCCCAACCGCGCGCCCGGACCTCCCGCAGCGCGTCGTCCCGCTCCTGCCGGGACGGCTGCCACCGAGGGGTGATGCCCGAGCGGCTGGGCTGTTCGAGCACGGCGTCGAGCTCCTCGGGGGTGAGGTCGGCGAGCAGCACCTTGCCGAGCGAGGTCTGCAGCGCCGGGAACCTGGTGCCGATCGTCACCGCCAGAGTGATGATCTTCGGGACGGCGACCCGGGCGACGTAGACGATGTCCGACCCGTCGAGCTGAGCGATGGAGGACGACTCCCGGGTGCGTGCGACCAGGTCCTCGATGTGCGGCCGTGCCACATCCCACAGTCCGAGGGAGCTCATGTACGTGACGCCGAGGTCGAGCACACGCGGGGTCAGGCTGTAGCCGGCCTCGGCCTGACGCACGTACCCGAGCTCTTCGAGGGTCAGCAGGATCCGGCGCGCTGTCGGCCGGGCCAGGCCGGTCGCGGCGGCCACGGCGGACAACGACATGGCCGGGGTGCCGGGCCGGAAGGCCGTGATCACATCGAGGCCACGGGCCAGCGCTTCGATGAAGTCCGGTCCGGTCCGGTCGCGTGCCATGGGGTGAGCGTAACAACGGTGATCAGCGCAGGGGGACGCCCCACGGACGATCGTCCGCAAGGTCTTGACACGGTGACGAGCGGGTACAACAGTGACGCCGAACACCAGTGTCCGTAGAGCGGACATCCGTCCGCTAGTGCGGGACGGACCCACCGGTCAGCGTCGACCCCGGGAGTAGCCGATGGCAGCAGTGGATGGCACGCCCCGCCCGATCGTGTTCCGCAACGGCCTCGTCCTCACCATGGACGACGCGCACACGGTCCTGCCGCAGGGCGACGTCCTGGTGGTCGGCGACCGCATCGCCGAGGTCGGGGTCGGGCTCACCGCCCCCGACGTCGCCCTCGAGGTCGACGCATCAGGCGGCATCGTGATGCCGGGCATGATCGACACGCACCGCCACCTGTGGCAGACGGCCATGCGCGGCTACGGCGCCGACTGGACGCTCACCCAGTACTTCGTCTGGTACTACCTCGAGTGGGGCAAGATCTTCCGCCCCGAGGACATCCATGCGGGCAACCTGCTGGGCGCCGTCGAGGCCCTCGACGCCGGCGTGACGACGACGGTCGACTGGTCCCACGGGCTGCGTAGCGTCGACCACGCGGACGCCGCGGTCGACGCCCTCGAAGCCACCCCCGGCCGCTGGGTGCTCGGCTACGGCAACATCCAGGACGGCCCCTGGAACTGGTCGACCGCACCGGAGTTCATGGACTTCTACCGCCGCCGGATCGACGGCAAGGGCGATCGGCTCGGCTTCCAGATGGCGTTCGACGTCACCGGGGACCCGGCGTTCCCCGAGCGCGCGGCCTTCGAGGTCGCCCGTGAGCTCGACGTCGCTGTGTCGACCCACTCCGGGGTCTGGGGCGCCACAGGCGACGCGAGCATCCAGCTCATCCACGACAACGGGTTCGCCAACGCCAAGACCATCTACGTGCATTCGACGACGCTGTCGGCCGACTCCTACCACCGGATCGCCGCGAGCGGCGGCTCGGTGTCGGTGTCCACCGAGAGCGAGCAGAGCGCAGGGCAGGGCTACCCGCCCACCTGGGCGCTGCGCAAGCACGGCATCCCGGTCTCGCTCTCGATGGACACCAGCGTCTGGTGGAGCGGCGACCTGTTCTCCGCCATGCGGACGACGCTCTCGGCCGACCGCTCGCGCGAGCACCTCGAGGCACACACCAAGGCCGAGACTGTGACGCACCACGCGCTGCGCGCCGAACAGGTCGTCGACTGGGCGACCCGCGGCGGCGCGAAGGCGCTCGGGATGGACCACCTGGTCGGCAGCCTGGAAGCGGGCAAGAAGGCAGACGTCGTCCTGATCAAGAATGATGCGTCCCCGGCGATGTACCCGCTACTGAACCCCTACGGCCACGTCGTGTTCCAGGCCCAACGCGGCGACGTGCACACGGTCGTCGTCGACGGGCACCTGGTGAAGTCCGACGGCCGCCTGGTCGACGCCGACGCCCTCACCCGGGCCAAGCGCGCCGTCGACGGCACGATCGACTTCCTGCAGTCCAACCTCGGCGACGCCTGGCAGTCCGGGATGAACCCGGAGATCCCCGAGACGACCCTGCTCGACAATCCATACCAGTACACGGATTTCACATCCGGAGCCACGCACGGCCAGGAGTAGGCCCTTGCCCCAGCTGCAGATCATCATCGCGAGTACCCGGCCCGGGCGGGTCGGTGACCGCTTCGGGCAGTGGTTCGTCGGCGAGGCTCGGGCGCACGGCGGGTTCGACGTCGAGATCGTCGACCTGGCCGAGGTGGCACTGCCCTTCTTCGACGAGCCGATGCATCCCAGACTGCAGCAGTACCAGCACGAGCACACGAAGGCCTGGAGCGCCACAGTCTCCCGGGCTGACGCTGTGGTGTTCGTCGCCCCCGAGTACAACCACGGCTACAACGCGGTGCTCAAGAACGCGATCGACTTCCTGCACCACGAGTGGGCGGACAAGGCGGCGGGCTTCGTCAGCTACGGCGGCGTCGCCTCGGGTACCCGGATGGTCCAGGCGCTCAAGCCGGTGCTCCTCGCCCTGCGCATGGTGCCGGTCGTGGAGTCGGTGAACATCCCGTTCCTGCAGCAGTTCCTCACCGACGACGGCAGTGTGGCCCCGAACAGCGTGATGGTCGAGGCGGCCCACGCCATGCTCGACGAACTGGCTCGTCTGACGAAGCTGCTGCGCCCATGAGCGAGAACACCGGACCCCTGGCCGGGTTGCTCGTCGCCGACTTCTCCCGCGTGCTCGCCGGCCCCTACGCCACCATGCTGCTCGGCGACCTCGGCGCCGACGTGGTCAAGGTCGAGAGCCCGGACGGTGACGACACCCGCACCTGGAAGCCGCCGACCACCACGGACGACGTCTCGACCTACTGGCTCGCGGTCAACCGAAACAAGCGGTCCGTCGTCCTCGATCTCAAGGACGCCGCCGATCTCACCGCCGCCCGGGAGCTTGCCCGGCGGGCCGACATCGTGATCGAGAACTTCAAGCCCGGCGGGCTGGCCCGGTTCGGCCTCGGCTACCCGGAGGTCAGCGCGACCAACCCTGCCGTCGTCTACGCCTCGATCAGCGGGTTCGGCTCGGGCAAGGGAGCCGGGCTGCCCGGCTACGACCTCATCGTCCAGGCGATCTCGGGGCTGATGAGCCTGACCGGATCACCGGACGGTGAGCCGTACCGCGCCGGGATCTCCGTGTTCGATGTGATGACCGGGATGCACGCGACGATCGGCGTCCTCGCCGCCCTGCGGCACCGGGAGGTCACCGGAGCCGGCCAGCACATCGAGGTGAACCTGATGTCCTCGGCGCTCAGTGGGCTGGTCAACCACTCCTCGACGGTGATCAACACCGACGACGTGCCGTTCCGGATGGGCAATGCGCATCCGAGCGTCTTTCCGTACGAGCCGCTGCCCACGGCCGACGGCGACCTCATCGTCACCGCCGGCAACGACCGCCAGTTCCAGGTGCTGTGCGACGTCCTCGGCATCCCCGAGGTCGCGCAGGACGAACGGTTCGCCCGCAACACCTCCCGCACCGCGAATCGCGAGCGACTGAGGCCGCTGCTCACCGAGCGGCTGGCGACCCGCGGCAAGCAGGAGTGGTTCGACGCCCTGGTTGCGGCGGGCGTGCCGTGCGGCCCGATCAACACCGTGAAGGACGGCGTCGTCTTCGCCGAAGGTCTGGGGCTCGACCCGGTCGTGATGCTGGGGCCGGACGACGCGCTCCGCCGCTCGATCCGGAACCCGATCCGGCTGTCGGCGACCCCACCGCGTTACGCACTCCCGCCGCCCGGCCTCGACGAGCACGGTGCCGAGATCCGCGCCTGGCTGGCCCAGGGAGTGAAGGAGGAGCTGACATGAACCAGCCAGACCCGCACCGCCCGGAATACCCGACGTCGCTCGGCACCTCGGACGCCGCGACGATCAGCCTGCTGGGCCGCGACCTCGCCGACGACCTGATGGGCTCGGTCGGGTTCGGTGAGCTGGCGATGTGGCTGGTCACCCTGGAACGCCCCACCCCGAGCCAGGTCCGGCTGTTCGAGGCCGTGCTGGTGGCCCTGGCCGACCACGGGTTCACGCCGACGGCGATCGCGGCGCGGCTGACCTACCTGTCGGCGCCCGACTCGCTGCAGGGGGCGCTGGCGGCCGGTCTGCTGGGTGGCGGCTCGCGCTTCCTGGGCGTCACCGAGGACTGCGGACGCTTCCTCGCCGACACCCTCACGGCGCACGCCGCGGGTGGCGGCAGCACGCCCGAGGACGACGCGGGCTGGGACGCCGTGGCGCTGCCCGCCGTCCACCGTGCCCGGGAGGCGGGCCGGTTCGTGCCCGGCCTGGGCCATCCGGTGCACAAGGAGGGTGACCCGCGCACTCCGCGGCTGTTCGAGATCGCCCGTGAGGAGGGCCTGCTCGGGCCGCACCTGCAGCTCTTCGGCGCCATCGGCCGGGTGCATGAGCAGGTGCTCGGCCGGCGGCTGCCGCTGAACGGCGCCGGCGTCTGCGGTGCCGCGCTCGCCGACCTCGGTCTGCCGGTGGACCTGCTGCGCGGGTTCGCCCTGCTCGCCCGCACGGCCGGGCTGCTCGGCCAGCTCGCCGAGGAGCGGCGTCGTCCGATGGGGATGGACATCTACCGCGCCGTCGACCGCAACGCCGTCTACGTACCCCCCGACGCCTGAGCCCGAGGAGACCTGATGGCAGAGATCGCGGCGATCATCGCCTCGACACACCACCCGTTCTACTACCGGGCGAGCACCGCGACCGGCGCCGAACGCCCGCCGTTCGCCGACGAGTGGCAGGCGAAGATCGAAGGTTTCCGCGACACGCTCACCGTGGCAGAGCCCGACGTCCTGCTCCTGGTCGGCAGCGACCACTTCCACCAGTTGTGGCTCGACAACATGCCGCAGTTCCTGGTCGGGCACGCGGAGGAGTACGACGCCAACTGGTACAACGAGGAGCGCGAGTTCGGCCTGCCGCGGATGCACATGCAGGGCGACCGGGATCTGTCCGGGCACATCCTGCGCGGCGGCCTGGACTCGGGCTTCGATCTCGCCTTCAGCAACGAGTTGCGTCTCGACCACAGCGTCACCTGCCCGATCATCACCTTGCGGCCGCAGAACGACCTGCCGGTGGTGCCGGTCTACACGAACATCTTCGCTCCGCCTCTGCCGCAGCCGAAGCGGTTCGTCGAGCTGGGCCGGGCGCTGCGCACCCTGGTCGAGTCGTGGCCGAGCGACAAGCGCGTCGCCATCATCGGCACGGGGCACCTCTCGCTCGAGCTCGGCGGCCCGCGGCAGTTCGGCCCGCACGGTCCGGACCCGGAGTTCGACCGCAAGGCGGTGGAGTGGATCGCCACCGGCGACACCGAGCGATGCCTCGCTGAGGTGACGATCGAGAACCTGCTCGAGCCCGGGAACGCCACCCAGGGGTTCATGGACTTCATGTTGATGATGGGCGTGGCCGGTGACGGTGTCGCCGCCGACTACACCGACGGCCTCGACCTGTTCCACACGATGGAGGCCTACTTCACCTGGTACCCGGGCGGCGATCCCCGGGCCGTTGCGCCGCAGGAGGTCTGAGCAGATGAGCCGCTACCTCGTCGACAAGTTCCTCTACACCGTCGACCGCGACCCCGAGCTCGTCGAGCGCTACCGCGAGGACCCCCAGGGCACTGTCGCCTGGTGGGAGGAGCACGAGGCCAACCGCATCCTCAACTGCCCCGAGGCCGAGCGCTCCACCTGGCTCGCGTTCTCCGGCGACGAGCGTGAGGCCCTCGCGAGGCACGACTACCCGCGGCTCTTCGCGCTCGGCGCCCACCCCTTCCTCACGCTGACCCTCTTCATCGCCATGTTCGAGCGCGACTTCGCCGAACCACTCGGCTTCCAACTCGAATACGCGAGACGCCTGGCCGGCCACACCCTCCCCTACCCCGACACCACCACCTGACGGAGCGGGTTATGGCGGCGGGGGATGGTGAGGGATAGGGCGGCGGCGATCATGCACAGGGCGGCGGCGAGCAGCCAGGCGGCGTGGTAGCTGCCGCTCGCCGTCCGGATCCAGCCGGCGATGCTCGCGCCGATCCCGGCTCCGACCATGTGCGCCGCGAACACCCAGCCGAACACCACGCCCGACGCCTCCAGCCCGAAGTGCTGGCGGCACAGCGCGACGGTCGGCGGTACGGTGGCCACCCAGTCCAGGCCGTAGAAGACGATGAACATCCACAGGCTCGGCTGCACGGTCGGCGCCAGCATCTGGTGGACGGCGAGCAGCGAGAGCCCGCGCAGCCCGTAGTACGCGGCAAGCAGGATCCGCGAGTCCATCCAGTCGGTGAGCCAGCCCGAGGCCAGGGTGCCGATCACGTCGAACACGCCGACCACGGCGAGCAGTCCGGCCGCGGTGGTGGTGGGCATGCCGTGGTCGTGGGCGGCGGGCACGAAGTGCGTCTGCACCAGGCCGTTCGTCGACCACCCGCAGACCCAGAAGGTGAGCATCAGCGCCCAGAACGTCCACGACCGCGAGGACTGCGCCAGCACCCGCAGCGCCACCCGGGCCGGGTTGTCGTGCGAGTGCACCGGTGGCGCCTCGACCGCATACCCCTCGGCCACCCCGTAAGGCAGCAGGCCATGGTCGCTGGGCCGCTCGTCGAGGAAGCGCAGCACCAGCACCACCATGAGCGCGGCGAAGGTCGCGACGGCGCCCGCGGCGTAGCGCCAGCCCGGTCCGTCGACCGCCCGCGCCACCAGCGGCAGGAAGATCAGCTGACCGGTGGCGTTGGCCGCCGAGAACATGCCGGTGACCAGCCCGCGGTGGCTGACGAACCAACGGTTGGCCACGATCGCCCCGAACACCAGCGCCATCGCCCCGGTGCCCACCCCGATCACCAGCCCCCAGAGCAGCCACAGGTGCCAGGCCTGCGTCATCAGCAGGGTCAGCGCACTCGCCCCGCCGACCAGGGTCAGCGCGAGCGCCACCACACGGCGCACACCCCAGCGCTCCATCAACGCCGCGGCGAACGGCGCGATCAGCCCGTACAGCACCAGGTTGACCGTCACTGCGCCGGACGTCGTGGCCCGCGACCAGCCGAACTCCTGCTCCAGCGGCTCGATCAACAGCCCGATCGAGGAGCGGAACGCCGCCGCCGTGACCAGGGCGCCCAGCGTCACCGCTGCGACGATCCACGCCCGGTGCACCCCTGGTCGAGCCACCTCCCGCATGGCCGCCACCCTACGATCCTCGGATGGCGGCCTACCCGACGCTCACCCCGACGCTCACCACGGCGCAGCGTCGGGCCCGTCTGGCCCGCCGGCACCGCCTGCTTCCCGGCACCGGCACGGACGACGTCGCGACGATCGCCGAGGATCTGGTCGGGCTGCACTCCACCGACCCGGTCAGCGTGTACCTCTCCGCGCTGGCCCGGATGTGCACGCCGTCGCTGGAGGCCGTCGAGACGGCGCTCTACAGCGACCGCACTGTGCTGCGCCACCACGCCATGCGCCGCACGCTGTGGGTGAGTACCCCGGCCACCATGCGCAGGATGCACGCGACCACCACAGCGCGCTACGCCGCCACCCAGCACCGCCGGGTGGTCGGCATGCTCGAGGACAACGGCATCGCGGACGGCGAGGCCTGGCTGCTCGCCGCCAAGCGCGACGTGCTCGACCTCCTGCGGTCCGAGGGCCCGATGACGGCGCGCGCCGTCGGTCAGCGGGTACCCGCCCTGGCCCATCCCTTGCGGCTCGCGGTGGGCAAGCGGTACGAAGGCGTGCAGGCGGCGCACAGCCGGGTGCTGCTGCAGCTCGGTTTCGAAGGCTCATTGGTGCGCACCCGGCCGGTCGGCAGCTGGATCAGCGGCCAGTACACCTGGGCGGCGATGGACGCCTGGCTCCCCGACGGCGTGCACGGCCCGGACGGCGCGCCGCTGCCCGAGCGCGACGCCGCCCGGGACCTGGCCCGGCACTGGCTGTTCCGCTTCGGCCCCGGCACGACGGCCGACCTCCAGTGGTGGATGGGTTGGACGGCGACGGCGACCCGGCGGGCGCTCGCCGACGCCGAGGCGGTCGCCGTCACACTCGACTCGGGACCCGGCTGGGTGGCTTCCGACGACCTCGACGGGGTGGACGACGAGCCCTGGGTCGCCGTCCTGCCCGGGCTCGACCCGACCACGATGGGCTGGAAGGAACGGTCCTGGTACCTGCCGCCGTCCGCCGCAGAGGCCTTCGACCGCAACGGGAACGGCGGCCCGACGATCTGGGTGGACGGCGAGGTGGTCGGCGGCTGGGTCCAGTGCCGGGACGGTGAGATCAGGCTTCGCTGGTTCACCGAGGTGTCGCCGCGGAGGCGGGCCGAGGTACAGACCCGGATCGAGCAACTGCGGGAGCAGCTGGGGCAGGTCCGGTTCAGCTCCCGCTTCCCACCCCCCTATGCCAAGGACCTCCTCGCCTGAGCGCTCACACCCCCACACCTTCGTGCCCCCGCGAGAGTCGGCGGCGGGTGGATCCGCTCAGCGCGGGGACCCGGGCGGCGTCCGCGCGGCTCGTCCCTCCCATGTGCCGACGGTACGAGGCGACACCCACCGGGGCTAGTCGTCGTCCGGCTCTTCTGCCGTGGGCAGAACGCCCCGCGCCCTGCTCAGGTCGAGCGGGCCAGCAGGGAGTCCGTGGCCGAGCGCCCGATCAGTGGGTCGCCCGTCGTGCCCGGTCCCGATCCGCTCGAGGAAGCACGGCCGCGCGAGCTCTGCAGCGCCAATCGCCCACCCAGAAGATGACCGCCCCGAGGCCGCCCTTGTTGATCAGGTCGGCGATGTTGTTGATCAGCTCCCGGACATCGGGCGGGAAGCCGATCAGCGGCTGCAGGTATCCGATCGGATACACCAGCCACCCGATCAGGGTGAGCGCCGCCATGGCCCGCACCGTCCGTGCCGAGGCCACCGAGACGTGGTCCGGCACCCGGCGCCGAGCCAGGCCCAGCGGGACGAAGATCGCCAGTCCGAAACCGCAGCCGATCACCCACAGGGTCAGCTGCAGATCGGCGTTGTCGGGGTTGACCTCGCCCACGTACCCGAACCCCAGCATGCCCAGCGAGAGGCCCATCAGGAGGGTCATGAAGGCCGCGACGTCGTTGATCGCGCCGCCCAGGTAGATCTGCCGGATGAAGAAGTAGTTGCCCGCGGCCACCGCACAGATCACCCCGGCGATCGTGACCGAGAGGCGGAACTCGGCAGCGACCTGGTGCCGCTCGAGCATCAGGAAGAGACTCGCCGCGGCCATGCCGAAGAAGGTGAGGATGAACGTGAAGGCGACCAGCTGCTGCAGCCCGGCCAGTTGGGCGATCATTGGCGCTCCACTCCTATCCCCAGATCCCGGCGCCGCGTCGACGCGAACGCTCGGGGTGACCGATGTGTCGGGTGCAGCATCCGGCTCCCTGACGTGGGCCAGGGCGTGGGCGGAGGCCTGCATGGTGGCCTTGATCGAGGGGGTCGACGTCGCCGGCGCGCAGAGGATCAGCAGGGTGTTCCGGCCGGCAGCGCCGCAGAAGACCGAGAGCCGGGCGAAGCGCAGCACCACCCCGGCGGAGCCGGGCAGCGGCCGGCTGACGGCGGTCAGCGCCGCTGCGCCCGAGCAGCCACCGCCGCCAGCAGGGCGTCGTCGATGTCGGCCGGGACGTCGCGGGCCAGGACCTGCCCGTCGCCGTCCGAACCGAACGGTGCGGGCAGGCACATACCGGCCACAACGGCGGAAACCTGGTCCACACCCGGGCGGAACGCCCAAACAGTGACAGTCTGCTGTTCGGTCCTCAGCTCTGCGTCGCGAAAGTGCTGCGCGGCAAGGTGATCGTGAAGGTGGCTCCGAGTCCGGGGCCGGCACTGGCCGCCGTCAACCGGCCGCCGTGCGCCTCGACCAGGGCCTTGCTGATGGTCAATCCCACTCCGGTTCCGGACGCCGCGGTGCCGGGCGTCGTCCCCGTCGCAGTGTCGTGCTCGCGTGCCGCGTCGGCCCGGTAGAACCGTTCGAAGACGTGCCCCAGGTGCTCGGCGGTGATGCCGTCGCCGTCGTCGGCGACGACCAGCCGCACGCCGTCCGGGTCGAGCATCGCCGACATCTGGGCCGTTCCTCCAGAAGGGGTGTGCCGCAGGGCGTTTCCGAGCAGGTTGCCGAGCACCTGGGCCAGTCGCTGCCGGTCCACGTGCACCGTCACCGTGGGTGCCGGTCCGAGGATCAGCCGAACTCCCTTGCGGCGGTAGGCGTCCTGCGCAGCGGAGGAGGCGTCGTCCAGCAGATCGGCGAGTGCGGTGTCGGTGCGGTCGAGGGAGAGCACCCCTTCCTCGGCCTGGGAGACCTCGCGCAGGTCGCCGGCCAGCCGGGCCAGTCGGGAGGTCTGGCTGCGCAGCAGGGCGGCAGTCTCGGGGTTCCAGGCGACCACGCCGTCCTCGAGGCCCTCCAGGTAGCCGTCCAGCGTGGCGATCGGCGTGCGGAGTTCGTGTGACAGGTCGGTGAGCAGCCGGCGGCGGGTGCCTTCGACGCTGCCCAGCCGGTCCGCCATCGCGGTGAAAGCGGCCGCGAGGGTATCCAGTTCGGCGCCACCGCCTGGCGGCACGTGCACGTCGTAGCGCCCCGCCTGTACCTGCGCGGCGGCCGCCGTGACCGCGCCCAGGGAGCGCCGGATGCCCCGGGTCAGGTACCAGGTGACGGCGAGGGCGGTGAGCAGGGCGGCGGCCCCGGCGATCGCGAGGGAGACCAGCCCGGCCGAGGCGAACGCCTCCTCCAGGTGCATCCGCTCGGCGTCGGTGACGGTGTGCCCAGCCCGTAGCAGGTGGTCGTGGAAGATGGCCGGGCCGACCAGAGCGGCGGCGAGTGCCGCCGACGCGGCGCCGGCGATCAGGACGACGACCTGGGCCACCAGCAGACGGCCGGCCAGCCCGCGCCCGGGCATCAGCCGTCCCCCATCCGGTAGCCGACACCGCGCACGGTGCGCACGTAGCGCGGCTGGGCGGGATCGTCGCCGAGCTTGCGCCGGATGTGTCCGATGTGGACGTCGACCAGGTGCTCGTCGCCGACCCAGTTCTCGCCCCAAACCTCCTCGACCAGGCGTCGACGGCCGAACGCGAGCCGGGGCCTGGCGGCGAGGGCGGCGAGCAGGTCGAACTCGGTGCGGGTCAACGGGATCGGCTCCTCGCCGAGATGCACCTCGCGGCCGGCGACGTCGATCCGCAGTGCGCCGAAGCGCAGGTCCGGCGCCTCGGCCACGACCCCGGCCGAGGCGGAGCGCGGACGACGGAGCATGGCCTGCACCCGGGCCACGAGCTCGCGCGGGCTGAACGGCTTGGTGATGTAGTCGTCGGCACCGACGGACAGGCCGACGAGCGTGTCCACCTCGTCGTCGCGGGCGGTGAGCATCACCAGGTAGCAGTCCGAGAAGATGCGGACCTGGCGGGCGACCTCGATCCCGTCCAGGCCGGGCAACCCCAGGTCGAGCACGATCACGTCGGGGCGGACGGCGCGCGCCTGCTGCACGGCGTCCGGCCCGGTGTGGCACACGGTCACCTCGTGCCCCACCTGGGCCAGGTACCCCCGCACCAACTCCGCCAGCGCCACCTCGTCATCCACCACCAGAACCCGACCCACCACGCCTCCCACTCCGCCTGCTCTGATGGGCACGCTGCCACCCCCGATGGGCACGCGCCCACCCCGATGGGCACGCGCCCACCCCGATGGGCACGGTGTCACACAGTGCCCATCGGGCGAGCGCAATGTCACGCCGTGCCCAGCGGGGATGGGCGCAACTCCACGCCGTCGCGGCGAATCGTTCACGCTGTGCGCCGGGTCTTCATCGAATCTTCAGGGTTCCTCGCCCAGTGGGCCATGACGGCGACCCGAAGGTTAAGCCATGACCACGACGAGTCCGGCGACATCCGCCGACGCCACCCTCACCCGTAACCCCAGCCAGCTCGGCCCGGCCCTGGCGGCCGTTGCGTCGGCCCTGGCGGTGGGCGCCCTCTTCCTGCCCGATGTGACCTCGGGTGGGGGCATGGACGGGATGAGCGTGACCCACTACATGGGTCTGCTCGGCGCCAACCAGCCCTGGAACCTGCTGGTGTTCATGGCCATGCCGGTGATCCTGGCCGAGACCCTGGCGATCACCGAGCTGGTGCTGCTGTTCAGCACGAATCCGCCCGCCTACGTACGCAGGCTCAGCCGGTGGGCCGGCCTCGTCGTCGGCCCGTTGATGGTCGGTGTGGGGGTGTACCTGCTGAAGAACGCGGTGATCCCGCTGACCACGGGCTCCGGTTGGCGCGGGAGCGCCGATGTGATCGCGGTGCTCGCCTACCTGCTCAGCGCCGTCCCGCTGATCGGCATCACCCTGGTCGAGGTAGGCCTGCTCGGCCGGGGCAGCGCCCGGGATGCACGCAGGCTGCACGCCACCTTCGTGGGCGTCTTCCTGGTGGTCGCCCACATCGCCATGATCTTCGGCATGCTCGACCCGGCGGTGCTCGGCTGGAACAGCGAGAACGTCATGCCCGGTGGGGCCACCATGCCCGGAATGAATCACTAACTCCCGGCGACGGGGGCCTTTCCTGGGACGGTGGCCTTCCCCCGGGTGGCCGCCTTCCCCGGGGTGGCGGCCGGCTCGTCGGGCTCGGTGCCGGCCACGGCGGCGCTCACCCGCTGCGCGATGGAGGTCAGAATGGCGATCTCCTCCGGGGTGAGCAGATCGACGAAGTGCCGGCGGACGGCCTCCAGGTGTCCGGGTGCCGCCTCGTGGATGGCCCGCTGCCCGGCTGGGGTGAGGCTGACCAGGGTCCCCCTGCGGTCCTCGGGCGAATCGCTTCGGGTGAGCAGCCCCCGGCTCTCCATCCGCCGCAGGTGGTGCGCCAGCCGGCTGCTCTCCCAACGGATCTGGGCGGCAAGATCACGCACCCGCATGAGCTGGCCGTCGACCTCGGAGAGTACGACCAGCACGGTGTAGTCGGCGTGGGAGAGGCCGTGCCTGGCCAGCTGGTTCTCGATCGCCCGTTCCAGGTCGCGCCGCATGTAGAAGAACGATCGCCACATCGTGAACTCGCGATCGTCCAACCACCTCGGCTCGGTCATGGCGGCAGTGTAAGGACTCGAGTGGCAGGCCCACCGGCACAGTTGTTAACTGATGCATCAGCCATTGTGCCGAGTCGAGGGAGACCCTGATGAGACGCCGAGTCGCCGTTGTCGTAGCCGTCACCGCCCTGTTCACCGCCGCCGCGCTCCCGGCGGAGGCGACGACGGGTGGCTACGACCTTCCCGAGGCGGGCGTCTACCTCGAGGGCATCGGCGTGGATCATCGTGCCCGGGCGGTCTACGTGAGTGCCACCAACCGCGACGGCACCATCTACCGCGGTGAGCTCGGTTCGGGATCGCTCTCGGTCTGGGTCGGCCCCCGAGCGGGCGACAACGGTCGCGGCATCGCGGTGGACGACGCTGGCCGGGTCTACGTCGCCGGCGGGCCGAGCGCCGAGGTTCGGGTGTTCGACCGCCACGGCAGCCTGCTCGCCGAGCTGCCCACCGGGGCGGCCGGCTCCTTCCCCAACGACCTGTGGATCGGGCCGGACGGCGCCGCCTACGTCACCGACTCCTCCCTGCCGGTGCTCTGGCGGGTCAGCAGGAAGGCCGGCACGTGGCAGATCGAGCGCTGGCTCGACGTCGCGTCGGTGATCCCCTACACGGCCCCACTGAGCGACTTCGATCTCGGCGGCATCGTGTCCACCCCCGATCGGCGGCACCTGCTCGCCGTCCAGGGCACGACCGGTCAACTGTGGCGGATCGACCTGTCGTCCAAGGCGATCCGCGAGGTGAGCGTCGAGGGCGGGCCACTGATGAACGCCGACGGGCTCGCCCTGCGCGGCCGTACCCTGGTCGTGATCCAGAACTTCGCCCGCAGGGTGACCACCCTGCACCTGGACCGGCACGCGCTCTCGGCCCGCACCGTCGCGGTCACCGCCACCCCGGCGGACCGGACCCTGACCACCGCCGATTTCGCCCGCGGCATGCTGCTCGCGGTGGACGCGCAGTTCGGCTTCCCCACGCCGCCGGCCGAGGACCGGGTGATCGCCGTCCCGTTCCGATGAGGCGGCTGGCCCTGGCCGTTGCGGTGGCCCTGCTGCTCGCCGGGTGTGCCGCGGCCACCCCCAGCCAGGACGCGGATCGGGGAAGTCTCGACGAGGCCCTGCTCACGGCGGCCTACGCCAACGACGTGGAGGTGGCCCGGAGGCTGGTCGCGGCCGGGGCCGACGTCAACCACAAGGACGCGAGCGAGCAGAGTCCCTACCTGATCGCGACCTCCGAGGTGGGCGACGACCCCCGCCTGCTCGAGCTCTTTCTCGCCCATGGCGCTCTGGTGAACGACAAGGACTCCTACAACGGGACGGGCACGATCCGGGCCGCGCACCGGGGCTACCCGATGATCATCGAACGGCTGGTGAAGGCCGGGATCGACCTCGACCACGTGAACCGGCTCGGCTGGACGGCGCTGCTCGAGGCGGTGATCCTCGGCGACGGGGGCCAGGCGCACCAGGAGGTGGTGCGCCTGCTGCTGGACGCCGGAGCCGACGTCGCCGTTCGCGACCGTGACGGGAGGACGGCACTCGACCATGCACAGGCGCGCGGCCAGGACGCGATCGCAGCGCTGTTGACTCAGCACGCCGCCGGGGTGTGATGAACTCGGACACCGGGGTCGACGACGTCGGCCGGTGAGCGAGGGGAGTGGCGATGGCCGGGCCCCGCGCTGCCACCTCTCCGAGCGTGCGCCGCTGGTTCGTGGTGGTAGGTGCGATCACCCTCGCCACAGCAGGCGCCGGATCGGCGGTCGGAGCGGCCCTGCGGGACCGCCTCCCCGCCGAAGTCGCCTCGCACTACGGCACGGACGGCGTGGACGCCACGCAGCCGCTGGACAGGTACCTGGCCACGGCCGCTCTGGTCATGATCGGGATCACACTGCTGATGGGCGCGCTCGGCGCGGCCATGCCGGGGGATGCCCGGCGCGTGCTCGGCTGCAGTCAGGCCGTGCTCACCGCCGTGCTCGGTTCGGCCCTGTACGGCTCGCTGATCGGTCACCTCGATCTGGACGACGCCCGCGCGGCGACGGGGCCGGGGCCGGGGCGGTGGCTGGCTGCCGGGTTGGTGGCCGGAGGGTTGGTGGCGGTGCCCGTCTGGCGGCTGCTGACCCCGTCGCGCCTCGAGCGGCCGCCACCCGGCCTCGAGTGGCCGCCTCCCGCGCCGTCCGGCGGTGATCCCGCCCTGATCTGGACCGGGCGCACCGGGTGGTCGGTCGGTGCCCCGGTGGTGATCGCTCTCCTGGTGGCTCTGGCAGTGGGGTTCGCCGTCTGGCTCGGCCTCTGGGCGGGCATGCTCCCGGCAGCGGTGGCGGTGAGCATGGTCGCGATGTTGCAGGGCCGGGTGCGCGTCGACCGCGACGGACTGCGGGTGAGTTCGCTCGGCCGGGCGACCTGGGTGAGCATTCCGCTGGGCGACATCGCCGAGGCCGAGGCGGACGTGGTCTCGCCGCTGCGCGACTTCGGCGGCTACGGGGTGCGTTACGGCCTGCGCGGGCGTGGGTTCGTCACCCGGGCCGGGGAGGCGCTGCGGGTGGAGTCGCGCGACGGCACCTCGACCTGGGTCACCGTGGACGACGCAGCCCGGGGCGCGGCGACGGTGAATGCACTGCTGGCAGGCCAGGGCGGAACGACAGCGGGCCCGACCCCGTGAAGGGATCGGGCCCGCGCCGCGGCGGTGGCGCTGCCGGACGTCAGCGGCTGGGGGGAGCCGTCATGTCCGGCGCGCCCCTGGTCACGCCGAGGTCGGAACCACCGTGGAGCCGCTGTTGCGCTGGACAGCGATCTTCCGGGGCTTGGCCTCTTCGGCCACCGGAATCGTCAGGGTGAGCACGCCGTCGGCGTAGCGGGCCTCGATCTGGTCGAGGGCGAGCCCGGGGCCGAGGGTCAACTGGCGGGCGACCGCCCCGAAGGGCCGCTCCCTGGTGAGCCACTGGGCCGCCTCCGGGGGCTGGAACCGGCGTTCGGCGCGCACGGTCAGCGTGCGGTCCTCGACGTCAACGTCGATCGAGGCCGGGTCGACGCCCGGCAGGTCGATCGTGACCACGAAGCTCTCGCCGGCGCGGTACAGGTCCATGGGCATCGCGCCCGATGCCGGGGCCCGCAACGCGTCGCTGAAGAGACGGTCCAGTTCACGGAACGCGTCGAACCGAGTCTGCATCTCGAACACCTCCAGAGGTCGGGTGGTTAGCACTCGCTATCCAAGAGTGCCAACGCTCCCCACCCCACCCGTGTTCCCACCCCACCCGCGTTCCCGCCCAACCCGCTCATGCTCCGCGGGCGTCAAGGTGCCCGCCTGGCTCAACGACGTGACCATGTATCACAACCGGGGGAACTCGACCTTCGCCGGGGAATCCAGCGAGTACGGGGACTTCAGCGGTCTGGACGACCTGTTCACCGAGCGGCCCGAGGTGGTCGACGGCATGGTGGACATCTACTCCGCGTGGGCCGACCTGGGCATCGACGGGTTCCGCATCGACACCGTCAAGCACGTCAACACCGAGTTCTGGCAGACCTTCTCGCCGGCCCTGCTCAGCCACACCAGGGCCACGGGCAACAAGGACTTCTTCATGTTCGGTGAGATCTACGACGGCAACCCCGCCTACCTGTCCACGTTCACCACGACCGGGAAGCTGCAGGCTGCGCTCGACTTCGGCTTCCAGGGCAAGGCGCTCGACTTCGTCAAGGGCGGGGCAGCGACGGCGATGGCCGGTCTGTACGCCGCGGACGACTACTACACCGACGCCGACTCGAACGCCTACTCCTCACCCACGTTCCTGGGCAATCACGACATGGGTCGTGTCGCGATGATGCTGAAGGGTTCCAGCGCAACGGATGCCGAGCTGATGACCCGGGTGAGGCTGGCCAACACGCTGATGTACCTGACCCGCGGCCAGCCCATCGTCTACTACGGCGACGAGCAGGGCTTCATCGGCGCCGGCGGCGACAAGGACGCCCGCCAGGACATGTTCGCCACCCGGACCGCCCAGTACGCCACCGAGCCGGTCCTCGGTGCGCCGTCCGGATCGCGGGACCGATTCGACGTCAGACACCCGCTGTACCAACAGATCGCAGGACTGGCCGAGCTGCGGTCCAAGCATCCCGCACTGGCGGACGGCGCGCAGCTGCCCCGGTTCGCAGCCGAGGGCGCCGGAGTGCTGGCGTTCTCCCGGATCGACTCTCGCGAGGACCGGCCCCGCGAATACCTGGTGGCGATCAACAACTCGACCGCCGCCGCGACGGTGAGCTTCGCGATCGGCACCTCGAACGCCACCCTGCGCCCGCTGTACGGCGCCCGGTCCGAGATCCGGTCGGGCACCGCCGGTGCGGTGAGCGTGACTGTTCCTGCGCTGTCGGCGGTGGTCTACCAGGCCACCAGGCCGATGGACGACGCCCGGACGGCGCCCGCCGTCCAGCTCACCAGCCCGGCGCTGGGTGCCACCGTGGGCGGGCGGGCCGAGATCGCGGCGGCCCTGACCGGGGCAGGATCGGCGGGGCTGAACCAGGTGACCTTCGCCTACCGGCCGGTCGGCGCCGCAGCGTGGACCGTGCTCGGCACGGACGACAACGCGCCGTACCGGGTCTTCCATGACGTCAGCGGGATCGCCAAGGGCACCCTGCTCGAGTACCGGGCGATCGCCAGGGGTGCGAGTGGTCGGGTCGGTGCGGCGTCGTCGGCCGGGATCGTCGGTACCCCGGCACCCCCGGGCGGCGGTGGCGGAGTGGGCCCCGTCGTCCAGCCCGCAGCGGTCAGTGTGCCCGGCACGCATAACACGGCGATGGGCTGCACCGCCGACTGGATGCCAGACTGCGCCCAGGCGCAGTTGACCCTCGACCCGAATGCCCTGATCTGGAAGGGCACCTATGCCCTGCCCGCGGGCAGCTACAGCTACAAGGCAGCCATCGACCGGGTCTGGACCGAGAACTACGGTGAGGGTGCGGTCAGCGGCGGAGCCAACATCGGCTACTCGGCCGGGACGGCGCCGGTGACGTTCTACTACGACCACGGCACCCACTGGATCACCTCCGATGCCCAAGGCCCGATCATCACGGCGCCGGGCTCGCACCAGAGCGAGCTGGGCTGTGCCGCCGACTGGGCGCCGGACTGCATGCGGCCCTGGCTCCAGGACCCGGACGGCGACGGGGTGTTCACCTGGGCAACCAACCAGATCCCGGCCGGCAGTTACGAGTTCAAAGTGGCGCACGCCCTGTCGTGGACCGAGAACTACGGCGCCGGGGGAGTCCCGGACGGCTCCAACCTGGCCGTGACGGTGCCCGCCAACGCGGTGGTCACCTTCTCGTACACCCTCTCCACCCACGTCGCCACCGCCACCGTGACCATCCCGTAGCAGGTTGGGGTCACACGTCGCTGTCGGTGACGATGTCGATCCAGATGTCGGTGCCCTCGAACTCCAGCTCGGTGCTCTCGGTGATGTGAGGCCAGAGCATGACCTGGATCGGCACGCCGTTCAGTTCGGTCTCGAACGAGCACCGCTTGGTCTCCGGCCGGGTGGTGGCGTCGGTCTTGTCCCCGCACCCTGCCGAGGTCACCAGGCCCTGCTTGGCGATCACCTCGGTCAACAGGACCAGGGTCTCGGGCGGGGTCTCGGTGCTGGTCAGGCACCGATCGACGTTCACCTGACGGCAGTCGCCGCTGGCCGACATGGCCTGCATCGTGGGCGGCAGCGGAAGGTTGTCGATGGTGGCCGCAGCGTCCTGCTGGCGCACCTGCTGACGGTCCGCGACGGCGGCCGAGGCCACCAGCAGTCCAGCGGTCAGCGAACCGGCGAGCACGGCCGCGCCGAGGCCCACCAGGTAGGGCCTCGCGATCGTCTGCCTGCCGAACCTCACCCAGCCAGGATCGGCGGGCGGCGCCCGGTTCTTGAGCAGCTCCGTCCCGGATCGGGGAGGATGTCGGTCGGACGGGGGCATGGCCACGCTCGAGGTCGTGGTGGGCGGCTGGAGGCGCTCGCGTTGCCGCCCTGACCTGGTGGTTTGCCCGTCATGTCTGGTCCCACTGGCCTAGCCTTGGCACTGATGAACAAGGGAGTGATCGGGCAGTGGGCTCCCCGACGAGCAACAGCCGGGGTGGTGATCGGCGCTGTCGCCGCAGCCCTGGCCGCGGCAGTGGCGATCACGGCCAACCCGCCGGGCTCGAGCAGCGACGCCGTGACGGTGCTCAGCGCCCCACTAGCCAGCCCCACGCCCACCTCCCGCGCCACCACGCCCGGCGGCCTCGCCTCAGTGGCGTCGTCCACGATTCGCGGCAGTGCGTCGGAGGCGGTCCCAGCGGCACCACGCGCTGGGGCCGGTGCAGCCTCCCCGACGGCAGGTGAGGCAGCGCCGGCAGTGGCCGGGGGCCCGCCGTCCGCCGACCGTGCGCAGGCCATCGGCCAGGCGGCACAGGAGCAGGCCCCCGCGGCCGACCCCGTGCCCCCGGCCGTGCCCCCCGCCCAGCCGACTCCTGCCGCCGCGCAGCCCGCCCCGGTGACCAACCCGCCCGGTCCCGGTTCCCTGAGCGTGTCCGACGCGGGCGTGGGCACCGTTGCTCTTCGGGTGTCCGGGGTGACGGCCAACAGCGGCGCCATCGCCTCGGTGAACGTCTCCTACGACGCCGGTTCCGCGTGGGCCGCAGCCGGTGACGGCAGGTCGTCGTCCTACGACCTCACCGTGGGAGGCCTCACCCCAGGCAGGCGCTATTCGTTCGTGGCGAGGGTGTGCAATTCCGCAGGGCTCTGCGCCGGCACCAACACGGTGTCCATCACCCCGGCTGTTGCGTCGCCGGCGCTGGATCCGGGAACGGTCTCGATGCAGGTGTCGGGGAACCTCGTGACCACCCGGTGGACGGCGGTGACCGCCAGTCCAGGAGCCAACGCGCGATGCACGTTGACGATCACCGCGTCGCCGTCCTCACAGCCGCCGTACTCGCGGTCGATCGGTCTCTCCCGTGGCGACTTCTCATTCTTCAGCGTCGGGGGCTACAGCTATCAGGCGCAGAAGTCCTGCACCTACCCCGGTGGAACCGTCACTGTGAAGAGTGCAAGGGTACGCGTTCGGTGACACTGCTGGCCCAGAGGCGTTGGGTCCCTGGGCCCGACCTCGCCGATCACTGCCTGTGAGCGCCGTTTTCCTCCTAGCCTGGGAACTCACGCTGGGAGTCTGGCCATCGTTTTGGGGGCGAGAGGCTGATGAGCGACACCGATGCGACTGCAGGCCGGCCGCCGAGCGCGCCGGCGCGGCCGCTGGGGTCCCGCTATCTGCTGGGTGATGTGATCGGCCGGGGGGCCATGGGTCAGGTCCATCGGGCCGAGGTGCGCGGGGGCGGCGAGGTTGCGGTGAAGGTGCTCCGCCCTGATCTGGCCGTACAGCCCGACGTGGTCACCCGGTTCGTTCAGGAACGGCAATTGCTGCGCTCGATCAGCCACCCGAACGTGGTGCAGGTGCTCGACCTGGTCGCCGAGGCCGACGATCTCGCGATCGTGATGACCCTGGTCGAGGACGGCGACCTTCGTCATGCCGTGCGCCCGCCGTTGGAGCCCGCCGAAGCCCTCAGGCTGATGGCCCAGGTCGCCGACGGGCTGGTCGCCGTTCACGCGGCCGGCGTCGTCCATCGTGACCTGAAGCCGTCGAACGTCCTGTGCGAGAAGGAGCCCGACGGGCGCCTGCGTCTGCGGCTGACCGATTTCGGCATCTCGCAACTGGTCGACCGGGCCGCCTCCGGGACCACCGGCGTGATCGGCACTCCTGAATACATGGCCCCCGAAGTGGGGCAGGGCGAGGCTGCCACACCCGCCTCGGACGTGTACTCGTTGGGGGTCATGCTCTTCGAGCTGTGCCACGGGATGCGCCCGTTCCTCGGCGACAGCCCGCTGACCATCCTGCTGGCACACGCACATCAGCCGTTGCCCCGTCCGGCGGGGATCGGGGATCCGTTGTGGCAGTTGCTCTCATGGCTGCTGGCCAAGGATCCTGCGGCGCGCCCCACAGCCGCCGAGGTGGGCCCGCGGATGCGTGCCCTGGCCTCGCGTCAGAACCAGGGAGCAACGGCCCGGGTGCCGGCGCAGAGCCCGCCCCCGGACCCCGGCCCGGTGGCCGGTCCGCCCGCTCCGGTGGCCGGTCCGCCCGCCCCGGGGCGGCTGGAGTCGTTCCGGCCGTCGGTCTCCGCCATCGGCCCGTCCGTGCGGAGCCTGAGTGACGGCCCAGGTCCGGTTCGGCGCCTGCGTCCTCGGATGGACCTGTTGGCCGGCATCGCGGCCGCGGTGATGGCCGTGGTCGTCGTCCCGGTCGTGGTCTGGATGAACACCGGCGACGACTCGGTGGCAGTGGTCATCTCCGCTCCCGAGGATCCGACCACCTCCACGGAGCCCACCACCGAATCCTCGCCGGAGCCCGTTCCGGCGCTCTCGGCGAGCTCCTCCACGCCACAGTCCGTCAAGGCGCCACCGGTGGTCGTGAATCCGCCCAGGACGACGACGGTCCGCGTACAGGACAAGCCCCGGGCCACGCCGAAGGCGAAGCCGACCCCGACGCCGAGTCGCAAGGCGAGCCCGTCGCCGACCCCCACGCCCACCCCTACTCCTACCCCCACGCCGACGCCCACCCCGACGCCTAGGGCCCCCAGCGTGCCGAACCTGTCGGCGTCGGCGACCGGTGAGAGCGGCAGGGTGTCGGTCCGGGTGGCCAACGTGGAGGCCAACACCGGCACCGTGGCGTCGGTTGTGGTCAGCTACGGCGCCGGAGCCAGCTCGTTGCCGGTGACCGGGGGCAGGGTCTACACGACCACGATCGGTGGGCTGACGGACGGGAACAGCTACACCTTCCAGGCACGGGTGTGCAATTCGGCGGGGTTGTGCACCAGCTCGGCGGGAGTGTCGGCCACCCCCTACGGCCCTGCCAACCCCGGCACGGTGTCGCTCTCCCGCGCGGGAGCGTCGCTCGTGGTCGCCTGGACCGCCGCCTCGGGGGACACCTCGGGGGCCACCTGCACCGTGCGCGTGAACGCCGCACCCGCCGATCGGGCCATCGCGGCGCGGCAGGTCGGCACGAGCGGCGGATCGTTCGCTGCACCCGCCGTCGCCGCGACCAGCTATCGGGCGATCAAGACCTGCCAGTTCACCAGTGGTTCGGTCACGGTGCAGAGCGGGCTGGTCACCATCCCGTAACGCGGTCGCCGGGTCACCGGTCTAGCCTGATCCGTGGGGGCAGCGCCCCGTTCGGGCTGGTGGGGGGACCGAGGACTGATGCGCGTGGACGCCTCTGTGGTGGAGCGACCGCTCGGCCCGGCGCGCCATGCCGCCCCGGCTGGGCGCCTTCGTGCGGTGGCATGGCCCGCGGTGACGGTGACGACCCTCGCCCTGCTGTGGTTCGGCTGGCGGGTGGGCACGCCCGGCCCGTGGCGTGACGAGGCGGCCACCATGGCGGCCTGCCGGCGCGGACTCGGCGATCTGCTCGCGATGACCCGGCAGATCGATCTCGTGCACCTGGCCCACTACCTGACCGCCCGGCTCGCTCTCGCGGTCGACGATTCGGTGACCGCCGTCCGCTGGGTCAGCGTCCTGATGGCGGCGCTGGCCGCCGGAACGGTGACGGCGCTGGGCCGCCGCCTCGCCGGCACCCCGACGGGGCTGCTCGCGGGGGCGTCGTTCGTGGCCATGCCGCTGGCCTCACGCTGGGCGCAGGACGCCCGCTCGGTCGCGATGGTCACGGCGCTCGCCGCGCTGGCCACCGCCCTGCTGCTTGCCGCCGTCCGTACGCGCAACCGTCGTGGGCCGTGGATCGGGTACGGCCTGGTCGTCGCTCTGCTCGGCCTGGTCAACGTGCTCGGACTGCTGCTCGTGGCGGCGCACGTGGTGTTCCTGCTGCTCACCCACCCAGGGCGCACGGTGCGCCGGGCTCTCCTGGTGGACGCCGGGGTCACCGTGGCGCTCGTGCCGTGGCTGGTGGCGGCGTTCGCTCAGCGTGGGCAGATCGCCTGGATCGAGCGCCCGCACCTGTACGACCTGACCGCGCTGTACATCCATGCATTCGGCTCGAAGCTGGTGCCACCGGTCGTGGTGGTGGGCGCGCTGGCCACGCTGCTGGTTCACCGCGGCCTGCCTCCCGGCGGCGTCGGGCACGCCTTCGCGCTCGGAGCGGCCTGGGCCACCGTGCCGCCGGTGCTGCTGTGGACCGCCTCCCAGGTGTTCCCGATGTGGGACGCGCACTACATGGTCTACACCCTGCCCGGCCTCGCCCTGCTGGTTGCCGCCGAGGTCGCGGCCCTGAGCGCGGCCCTGAGCGCTGCCCTGACCCGCCGCAGCCGGCTGCCGCGCCCGCGTCGAACCGACGGTGCGGTCGGCGCCCGGGCCGCAGCCCGAACGCGGGCCCGGTCGGCTCGCCGTCCCTCACCCGGGGGCGCCCTCGTCGGCACCGCTGTGGTGCTGCTGCTCGCGGTGATCGGGGTGCCCGACCAGCTCGCCCACCGCGGCTCCGACGGACACGACGAGGACGTCCGGGCCGTGGCCGACTACCTGCGCCGGAACGCCCGTCCCGGCGACGGCGTCCTGTTCGTGCCGTTCGACCTGCGCGACCTCAGCGCGACCTACCCCGACGCCTTCGCCGGCCTGGACGACGTCGCGCTGGCCAGCTCTCCGATCGCCAGCGACACCCTGCACGGGGTGGAGGCCACAGCCGCCGAGCTGCCGGCCCGGATCGCCGGGCGGGCGCGGATCTGGCTGATCACCGGCGATTTCGTGGCGCCGTCGCCGGTCGCCGAGGGCCAGGACGACGCCAAGCGGGCCGCGCTCGGCGCCGGCTACCGGCAGGTAGGTCGGGCAGACGTGCCGGCGTTCCGGATCCTGCGCTACGAACCCGTGCCCTGAACTGTCGCGGGGCTCAGGCCGGCCGGCCGATCTGGCGGTGGATCTCATCCATCGCCTCCATGATCGCGACCGTCTCGGTCAGCGGCATCGACGGGCTCTCGGTCAGGCGTTCACGCACGCACCGGGCCACCTCGGCGGCCTCGAAACGCAACCCCTTGCCGGGGCCGGGCAGGTTCGGGCTGGTGAACCGCTCGCTGGTGCCGTCGTCGCGGCGCAGGGTGAACCCCGTGGGGGCGTAAAAGACCGGGTCGACGTCGATCGTGCCCTCGCTGCCGCTGATCCAGGCCCGGCACGGGGTGAACGACTCCAGGGTCGTGGTGATCACGGCCTGGGCACCGTCCGGGTAGCGCAGCACGGCGGAGGTCTGCGCGTCGACCCCGGTCATCGCGGGTTCGCCGGTGGCGACCAGGCTGCTCGGCGCGCCGAGCACCATGGACGCCCAGGAGAGCGGATAGATGCCGAGATCGAGCATGGCGCCGCCGCCGAGCTCGGGGGAGTAGAGCCGGTGGGAGGGGTCGGGTGCGAACCGCTGGCCGTGGTCGGCGACGACCGTGCGCACCTGGCCGATCGCGCCGTCCGCCAGCAGGGCCCTGATCCGGACGGCGTGCGGCAGGAAGCGGGTCCACATCGCCTCCATGCAGAACACGCCGGCGGCCCTTGCGGCGTCCGCGACGGTGCGGGCCTCGGCGGCGGTCATTGCGAACGGCTTCTCCACCAGCACGTGCTTGCCCGCGGCGATCGCAGCCAGGGCACCCTCGGCGTGGGCCGGGTGCGGGGTGGCCACGTAGACGGCGTCCACGTCGTCGTCGCCCACCAGATCGGCCGCCGATCCGTGCGCGATCGGCACCCGGTGCTCCCCGGCGAACCGGGCCGCGCGCTCGGTGGTGCGCGACCCGATCGCCACCACCCGCGCGCCGTCCATGGCCGACACCTCGTCGACGAACCTGGCGGCGATCCCGCCGGTGCCCAGCACGCCCCAGCGCAACACATCGGTCATAGGGGCAGCCTGTCACCTCGCCGTGTGGACACTTCTCGGGCTCCCGTTCGGCGTGTCGGCCCGAGAAGTGTCCACTCTCACGATGGCCTGGGGGAGTGCGGCGGGCAGGCAGGAGACGGACCGGGGTGCGGGCCCTCCTCGTGGTGCTCGTGCTGTTCATCGCGCTGGCGGCGGCCGGGTGGTGGCTGAACCACCGCTCGACCGCCCAGCCCACCTCGGCCCAGCCCAGCCACACCCAGCCCACCCACACCCAACCGGTGGCCCAGCAGGCAGCCGCAGCACTGGCGTCGATCGACGTGGGGCCGCTCGACCCGGTGGCGGGGTACTCCCGGCTGCTGTTCGGCTCGGACTGGCTCGACCCCGATGGCAACGGCTGCGACGCCCGCAACGACATCCTGCGCCGAGACCTGACCGGCGTCGTGCTGCGCCCGAGGACCAACGCCTGCATCGTCGAGCGCGGCTCTCTGCGCGACCCCTACACCGGCGCCGTCGCCGCCTTCGAACGCGGTCCGGAGACCTCAGGCGAGGTGCAGATCGACCACGTGGTCTCCCTGGCCAACGCGTGGCGCACCGGCGCCCAGGCCTGGACGGTGCCGCAGCGGGTGGCGTTCGCCAACGACCCGCTCGAACTGCTCGCCGTGCTCAAACAGACCAACTCCGACAAGGACGGTGCGGACGCCGCGAGCTGGCTGCCGCCGAAGGCCGATCTGCGGTGCGCCTTCGTCGCCCGGCAGATCGCAGTGAAGGCGCGCTACCGGCTGCGGATGACCCAGCGCGAGCACGATGCGATCGCCGGTGTGCTGGCCACCTGCCCCATTCAGCGTCTGCCCACCGGCTGAGCGGCTACTCCCTGCTAAGCGGTTACCCGGCCCGGTTCGAGCGCCGGCGGCGGGCAGCGGTTCCTGACCCGCCGGAGCCGGAGAAGAACGCCGAGACGCCGATCATGAAGCCGAAGTTGTACCAGTTCCCGTTGTTGTGCACCTCGTAGATGCCGACCCCGTCCTTGAACAGGGAGACCAGGAACGCGAACGGGCTGATGAAGCCGTGCCACAGGCCTGCCCAGAAGCCGTCGAGCTGACCACCTCCGGCGAGCTCATTGGCCCCTGCCGCACATGAGGCGAGCGAGACGACGAGCACCACCACGAGGGCGACGCGGGAGATCCGAGCGATTCGGCGAGACATGCAGACCACCTCTCCGGCCAGTCAACGCCCCCGCCCTGTCCGCAGCAACCTGCCGGAGGTCCTCGAGCCGTTCGCGTGGGACCCGGGCGAACGTCGGCCGCCGGGCGTATTCTCCCGCCAGTCTGCGCTCCGACCTGCGAACTTTGATCCGACCTACACCACGATCTTGCCGCTGGGGGTGAACCGAATGGCTCCCGGACCGCAACCGCCCGGCAAGGACTGTCTGGTCGTGGCGGCGAGGTCGGTGAGGACGATCTCTTCGGCCACGACGGCGACGACTACCTCCCTGACCCCGACCAATGACCGGCCGGGGCAGCGAAGCCGTGCGCCCCACCCGAGCAGTTATGGACTCGTTACCGCCGGACAATTCCCGCCGCAGGCACGGCGGCCCTATGTTGGGCGCCGGGTGGTAAACGATTACCAATGCGAGAGGGAGGCACCATGAACGGCGCACTCACGGTCCGTAGAGGTGTGGTCGTGGGCCTGGCCGCGGCCTTCGCCCTGGCGGGTTGCAGCACGGGCAACAGCACCAGCACGGAGAGCTCATCGGCAGCCGCCCCCGCCGCGAGCAGCGCGGCTGCCGGCGGGGCCTGCACGATCGGCATGACGCAGATCAACCAGACCGCGGTGTTCTTCACCCAGATGAACGAGGGTGCGGAGGCCGCCGCGAAGGAGGCCGGCTGCGAGCTGACGATCGCCAACGCGAACAACGACTCGGCCAAGCAGAACAGCGACATCGAAAGCTTCGTGTCGCAGAAGGTCTCGGCGATCATCGTCGTCGCGATCGACGTCAACGGCGTGCTCCCCGCGGTCAAGGCAGCCAAGGACAAGGGCATCAAGGTGGTCGCCATCGACGCCAAGCTCGAAGACGGCGCGGCCGACACGTTCGTGGGCGTGGACAACTCCAAGGCCGGCGCCGAGATCGCGCAGTGGATGGTCGACAAGGGTCTGGTCAAGGGCAAGAAGTACGGCGTCGTCGACGCCAAGAACTCCTTCATCCAGAACCAGCGCGAGGACAGCTTCCGCAAGGTCGTCGACGCGGCCGGCGGCACCTACACCCAGAGCGTGAGTGGCGACAACGTGCAGGAGAAGGCAGCCGCTGCGGCGCAGAACCTGGTCACCGCGCAGCCCGACCTGGATGTCATCTACACCACGGGTGAACCGGCGACCGTGGGTGCCGCAGCGGCGCTCAAGGCCACCGGGAAGACGAAGATCGTCGGCTGGGATCTCACCAAGGAGGTCATCGGCGCGGTCGACTCCGGCCTGGTCACCGCGATCGTCCAGCAGGACCCGAAGCAGGAGGGCGTCGAGGCCGTGAAGGAGATCAAGTCCCTGCTCGGCGGCGGCTCGGCCAAGACCTTCATCGACGTGCCGATCACCATCGTCACGAAGGAGAATGTGGAGCCGTACCGGGCGATCTTCCCCTGATCGGCGATTTCTGATCCCTGGCTCGCGGTGGACCCCGGTGCGGTAGCGCCGGGGTCCACCGTCCCGCCCCCACGAGCGAACCGGAGCCCCCATGAGTGTCGCTGCGCCGCCCCGGGTCGAGATGCGCGACATCCGCAAGCGGTTCGGCGTCCTCGAGGTCCTGCGCGGGGTGAACCTGACCGTGCAGCCGGGCGAGGTGATCGGCCTCGTGGGCGACAACGGAGCCGGCAAGTCCACGCTGATGAAGATGCTCAGCGGCGCCGAGACCCCTGACTCCGGTCAGATCGTGATCGACGGGGAGCCGCTGACCGGCGTCGGCCCACGGGCGGCGCGGGCGCACGGGATCGAGATGGTCTACCAGGACCTCGCGCTGTGCAACGACCTCGACGTCGCGGCCAACCTCTTCCTGGGGCGGGAGAGCTATCGGGCCTGGAACCGCCGCCTGGACCACAGGCGCATGCACGCCGAGGCGGCAGATCACCTGAGCCGTCTGCACATCCGCGTGCCGGACACCCATCAGGAGGTCGCCACCATGTCGGGCGGCCAGCGACAGGCCATCGCCATCGCCCGGGCCGCCACGTTCGACCCCAAGGTTCTGGTGCTGGACGAGCCCACGGCGGCGCTGGCGGCGCGCGAGGTCGAGATGGTCCTGCAGCTCATGCGCGACGTCTCCGCCCGGGGTGTGAGCGTCGTCCTGATCACCCACCGCCTGCAGGACCTGTTCGAGGTGGCCGACCGGTTCGTCGTCCTGTACGAGGGCGTCGTCCACAAGGACGTGCTGCCGCACGAGATCGACCTGCCGGGCCTCGTCTCCGCGATGATGGGAAAGTAGATGTCGACCACCGTCGAGGCAGGTCCGTCCCCCGCCCGTCCGTCCAGGTCGGCCTTCGTCGCCCGGCACTTCTCGGTGCTGTCGATCGGCGTGGTGTTCACCGTCCTGTTCGTGTTCTTCAGCGTGCGGACGGACGCCTTCCTGACAACGGAGAACCTGGTCAACGTCCTGCGCCAGGTCGCCCCCACCGTGATCGTCGCCACGGCGATGACCTTCGTGATCACGACCGGGGCGATCGACCTGTCGGTCGGCTCCATCGTCGGCCTCACCGCCGCGACGCTCGCGTTGGTCGCCAAGACCGGCAACCCGTTCCTGGCACTGGTCGTGACCCTGGCCATCGGCGCGCTCATCGGCGTCGTGAACGGTCTGTTCACCGCCTACGGCCGACTGCAGTCGTTCATCGTCACCCTGGCCGCGCTGACCGCCGTCCGGGGCATCGCTCTGCTCGTCACGCAGGGATACAGCACGCCGATCAGCTCCCCGTTCCTGCTGCCGCTGGGCCAGGGCACCTTCCTGGGCATCTACACCCCGACCTGGATCGCGGTGATCACCGTGGTCGGCGGGTGGTACGTGTTCACCCAGACGCGGTTCGGCCGCTACGTCGTCGCGGTGGGCTCCAATGCCGAATCGCTGCGCCGCTCCGGGGTGGACATCCGGCGCATCCAGCTTGCCGTGCTCGCCCTCACCGGGGTCTTCGCCGCGCTGGCCGGGGTGGTCACTGCGACGCGTCTGGCCAGCGGATCGTCGAACTCGGGCACCGCCTTCGAACTCGAGGTGATCACCGCGGTGGTCCTCGGCGGCACCAGCCTGATGGGCGGCCGCGGCTCCGTGATCGGCTCGGCCCTCGGCTCGCTCACCCTGGGCATCATCAGCAACGGGCTGGTCCTGCTGCACGTCGACGTCTACTGGGTGCCGATCGTGCAGGGCGCCATCCTGGTGACGGCAATCTTCGCCAACAGCAGGCTCTTCCAGCGGATCGTCCGCGGGAGGCGATCGTGAGCGTGCCGGTGGGACTGGAGGTTCCGACGGTCGAGACCGTCCTCGGCGCGGTGCCGGTGTCCGAGCTGGGGGTGACGCTGACCCACGAGCACATCCTCAACGACGTCACCTCCTGGGCCCACCGGACGTCGTCCCTGGGCTGGGATCCCGAGGACCTCGCCGGGCGCCCGGTCACCGAGGACATCCTGTGGGATCTACGCCAGGACCCCTTCGCGAACCTCGACAACTGCCGCCTCGCCGATCGCGAGGTCGCGGTCGCCGAGGTGGCACGCTTCGCCGCCCTCGGGGGGCGCACCATCGTCGAGGCGACCGGGCTCGGCATCGGCCGTGACCTCGCCGGCCTGCAGGAGGTGAGCCGCCGCACCGGCGTACACATCGTCGCCGGCACCGGCTTCTACCTGGACGCGGCACAGCCGGACGACGTCAAAGGGCTTCCGGCGGAACGGATCGCCGAGCTGGTGCTGGCCGACGTCCGGCAAGGCGTCGGCGGAATCCGCCCGGGGATCGTCGGCGAGATCGGGGTCGGCAGCGCGTTCACGCCGGCCGAACGGGCGAGCCTGCAGGCCGCCTGCAGCGTCGCGGTCGAGACCGGGCTGGGCCTCCAGGTGCACCTGCCCGCCTGGTTCCGGCTCGCGGATCAGGTGCTGGACGTGGTCGAGGGGGCAGGGGTCGACCCGGCCCGTGTCGTCCTGTGCCACATGGGCCCCTCCGGTGACGACCTCGCCTACCAGGAGCGGGTTCTGACCCGGGGTTGCTTCGTGCAGTACGACATGATCGGCATGGAGGTCTTCTACGCCGACCAGGGCGTCCAGTGTCCGAGCGACGAGGAGAACGCGCGCTGGCTCACCCGGCTCGCCTCGCTGGGGCACCTCGACCAGTTGCTCGTCTCGCAGGACATCTTCCTGAAGTCGTTGCTCCGCCGGCACGGGGGCCCTGGCTATGCGCATGTGCTGCAGTACTTCGTGCCGCGGCTGCGCCGGCACGGCTGGGACGACGCGGCCGTCAGCCGACTCGTCGTCGACAACCCTCGCCGGCTGCTCACCTCCGCCTGATCGCCTCGTACACAAGGAGTCCTGATATGGCACGCGTCCTGCTCGCCGGCGAGTCCTGGATCTCGCAGTCCACGCACTTCAAGGGGTTCGACAGCTTCACGAGCGTGACCTTCCACACCGGCGCGGACGCCTTCATCGCGGCGGCCGCGGCGCAGGGCATCGAGATCGACCAGATGTACGGGCACCTTGTGCCGGAACACTTTCCTCGCACCGTGGAGGCGCTGGGGGCCTATGACGTCGTCATCCTCTCCGACATCGGGGCGAACAGCTTCCTGCTGCCGCCGGCGACCTGGGAGGGCGGGCAGAAGGCGGGCAACGCGCTGACGGCCCTGGCGGACTGGACCCGGGGCGGCGGTGGGCTGATGATGGCCGGCGGCTACCTGAGTTTCCAGGGCTTCCAGGCCCGGGCCAACTTCGCCCGATCGCCACTGGCCGAGGTGCTGCCGGTGAGCATGCTGGACTGCGACGACCGGGTCGAGAGCCCCGAGGGTTCGCCCGTCGCCGTGGTCGACCGGGGGCATGCGATCGGCAACGGCTGGCCGGACGGCGCGCCGGACCTGCTGGGCTACAACCGGGTCACCGCGCGCCCGGAGGCGCAGGTGTTGGCCACCGTCGGCAATGACGTGCTGGTCGCCACCGCCGAGGTCGGTCACGGCCGCTCCCTGGTGTGGACCTCGGACATCGGGCCGCACTGGTGCCCGGAGGAGTTCCTAGGGTGGCAGGGCTTCACCCAGCTGATCGGGGCGATGCTGCGCTGGCTCGGCGCGCCGTCCACGACATGAGTGCCGCGGTGAGCATCCCGATCGTGCTGGACTGCGACCCGGGGCACGACGACGCCGTCGCGATCCTGGTGGCGGTGGCTGCACCACAGATCGATCTGCGCGCGGTGACCACGACGTTCGGTAACTGCACCGTCGAGGCGGCGACCCGCAACGCCCTGCGCGTGCTCACCCTCGTCGGCGCGACCGAGGTGCCGGTCGGTGCCGGGGCCTCGGGGCCGCTGCGCGGCGAGACCGCGCTCGGCAACTACGTGCACGGCGCGAGCGGCCTCGACGGGCCCGCGATGCCGGAGCCGGCGATGGCAGCCCGCCCGGAGGGTGCCTTGGCGGTGATGGAGCACGCCATCGCCTCGTCGGCCTCGCCGGTCACCCTGGTGGCGACCGGTCCGATCACCAACGTCGCCCGGTTGATCAGTGAACGCCCCCACCTGGTGGACGGCGTCCGCGAGGTGATCTTCATGGGGGGTTCTACCGAGCGGGGCAACCACACCCCGACCGCGGAGTTCAACACCTTCGCCGACCCCGAGGCGCTGGACGTCGTGCTGCACAGCGGACTGCCGGTGCGCATGGTGGGGCTGAACCTCACCCATCAGGCGCTGGCCACCCCGCAGGTCGTGCAACGCATGCGCGCCCTGGACACCGGCGTCGGGCGCACCTGCGCGGAGTGGATGGGCTTCTTCGGCTCCTCCTACCGCGCGCTCTGGGAGTTCGAGGCGCCACCGGTGCACGACCCCTGCACGCTGGCCGCCCTGATCGAGCCGGACCTGCTCAGCTGGCGGGAGGCGTTCGTGGCCGTCGAGCTGGACGGGCGCTGGACGCGCGGCACGACCGTCGTCGATCTGTACCGCCGCTACGACCAGACGCCGAACGTCTCGGTCGCGATGACCCTGGACGTGGACGGCTTCTGGCGACTCGTCCTGGGGGCCGTGGAGTCGTTGGGCTCGCTCCGATGACCGCCGGCGACGTCATCCGACTCGCCCAGGACCTGGTTCGGATGCCGAGCACCCCGCAGGGCGCCGGGCAGCGGCGGATCGCCGAGCTGCTCGCCGATCGCTTGGCGGGCAACGGGTTCGCCGTGCAGGTCGACGTCTACGCCGACGAGCACGTCAACGTCGTCGCCCGCTGGGGCGACCCGGACCGGGCGGCGGTGACGCTCACCGGGCACCTCGACACGGTGAGTGTGGTGCCCAGCGCGTGGAGTGTGGATCCCTGGGGCGCGGAGGTCCGCGACGGCCTGCTGTACGGGCGGGGATCGGCGGACATGAAGGCAGGGGTCGCCGCGCTGGTGTGTGCGGCAGAGGAGTACGTCGCCGCGCCGCCCACTGACGCCCTCCCGCTCGCGCTGGTGCTCACGGCTCAGGAGGAGGTCGGCAGCCTCGGGGCCGCCTCCCTCGCCGCGACCGGCATGCTGCCGGCGAGCCGGGTGCTCGTCGTGGCCGAACCGACGGCGAACCATCCGGCGGTGGGGCATCGCGGCGCCGTCTGGCTGGACCTCGTGGCCCGCGGCCGGTCGTGTCACGGCTCGACGCCGCAGCTGGGTGAGAACGCGATCGAGAAGCTGATCGACGCCGTCCAGCTGGTGCGGCACTGGGCGTCCTCGGAGGTGAAGGACGACCCGGTGCTGGGGACTCGCACGCTGAACATCGGGCAGGTTGCCGGTGGGGTGCTGCGCAACATCGTGCCGGACGCCGCGTGGGCCGAACTCGACGTCCGCACGCCCGACCCGGCCGACATCACCGGGCTGGCGCCCGCCGTGCAGCGGATCGTGGGCGACCTGGCCACGGTGCAGGAGGTGCTGAGCCTGCCGCCGGTGCGCACCGATCCCGACGATGTCTGGGTGCGGCTGCTGCGGCAGCTGGCCGCGGCGCATGTCGAACTCACCGAGGCGCCCGCGGTCGCGCGGTTCTTCACCGACGCCAGCGTGCTCACCCCCGCGCTGGGCGCCGTGCCCACGGTCATCTGCGGGCCGGGCTCGCCAGACCAGGCGCACGTGGTGGACGAGTTCTGCCCGGTCGCCGACATCCTCGCGGCCCAGGGGATGTACGCGGGCCTGCTGCACGCAGCGGCCGAAGCGGCCGCGGTGTAGGCGGGCTCAGCCCCGAGAGGGAGCGGTGGAGTCCCGCACCACCAGCGTGGTCTCCAGGAGCACGCGAGTGGCGTCGCGCCCCGGCTCGTCGATCCGGGCGAGCAGGAGGTCGACGGCCCTCCTGCTCAGCGCGGCCACCGGCTGGCGGACCGTGGTGAGCGCAGGCTTGCAGACCCGAGCCATGTCGATGTCGTCGTACCCGCTGATCGCGATGTCGTCCGGCACCGACAGCCCGAGCTGCTCGGCGGCCCGCAGGGCACCGATCGCGATCAGGTCGTTGGCACAGACCAGGGCCTGCGGCCGGACGTCCCCACCCAGCACCGTCAGGCCCGCCTCGTAGCCCCAGTCCTCGGAGAAGGCGCCCAGGAGTTCCCGGTTCGCCGCGGCCTCCGGGCCGGTGAGCTGACGAAAGGCCTCGTGCCGCGCCCTGCCGGAGAAGTTGGCCTCGTCGCTGCCGATGAAGGCGAGGTCGTGCCGCCCGCCCGCCCGCAGGTGGGCGACCACCTGCTCGATGCCGAGCGCGTCGTCGACGCCGACGAAGTCGCCGGCGAAGCCGCTGCTGTTGCGGTCGAGCTCGACCAGGGGGACCAGGCGTTGCGCGGCGGCGACGGCGGCGGCGCTGTCGGTCCAGCGGCAGGGGCTGACCAGCAGGCCGTCGACCTGGCGGTCGACCAGCATCTCCAGGCGCTGCCGCTCGACGTCGGGATCGTCGTCGGAGGTGCTCAGCAGGAGGGCGTATCCCTGGCTGCGCAAGTACTCCTCGCAGGCCTGCACCACCGCCGGGAAGAAGGGGTTGTTGACTCGCGGGAGGACCATCCCGACGACCTGGGTCTTCTGCCGGCGCAGGGCACGGCCGACCTGGTTCGGGCGGTAACCGAGCTTCTCGACCGCGGCGAGGACGGCGGCCGTCGACTCCTCGCGGACGCTGCGGGTGCCGGTCAGCACGCGTGAGACGGTGGCCACGGAGACGCCGGCCTCCGCAGCCACATCGTGGATCTTCAGCCGGCCACTCGCCGGGGTGCCGTCCACCGTGCCGTCCACCGTGCTGGTCCGCCCCCCTGTGGTCACCCTGCCCGTGCTCGCCGTCTCGTGGTGCCCGTCAACCCTACGTGCGGCTGGCACCGGGGGTGTGCCGTGGGGCAGTCTGACCCGGTGGCCAGGATCGATCTGAACGCCGACGTGGGGGAGTCCTTCGGCCGCTGGGAGCTGGGCGAGGACGAAGCGCTGCTGCCGATCGTGACCAGTGCGAACGTGGCGTGCGGGTTCCACGCCGGTGACCCTGCCACGCTGCGCCGGACCTGCGCCACGGCTGCCCGTCACGGGGTGGTGATCGGCGCCCAGGTGGGCTACCGCGATCTGGCCGGGTTCGGCCGCCGCTTCATCGACGTCGACACCGACGAGCTGCGGGCCGACGTGCTGTACCAACTGGGAGCGCTGGAGGCGTTCGCGCGCCTGGCCGGGACCCGGATCGGCTACCTCAAGCCGCACGGAGCCCTGTACAACGCTACCGTGCACCACCACGCTCAGGCCGAGGCGGTGGCCACGGCCGCCGCGGAGTACGCACAATCGCTTCACCTGCCGTCGTTCCCGGTCCTGGGCCTGCCCGGTTCGGCGCTGTTGGCCGCGGCCGAGGAGGTCGGGCTGCGCGGGATCGGGGAGGCCTTCGCCGACCGCGGCTACACCTCCGAGGGCACCCTGGTGCCGCGCGGCCGGCCCGGCGCGCTGCTCACCGACCCCGAGCAGGTGGCCGAGCGGGCGGTGCGGATGTCCACCTTCGGCGAGGTGGTCTCGCAGGAGGGGACCGTGGTGGCCGTGCGTCCGAAGTCGATCTGCCTGCACGGGGACACCCCCGGTGCCGCCACCCTCGCTGCTCATGTGCGCCACGCCCTCGTCCAGGCCGGCGTGGCGGTGCGTCCCTTCGTGGAGGCCGAGTGACCGCCCCGAAATCGTCAGAACCCCTCCCTGCGGCCGAGAATCGGCCCGACGAGGAGGGTTCTGACGATTTCGGGGCAGTCATCCGGGTGCTCCCCCTGGGGGACACCGCCTGGCTGGTCGAGCCCACCGCTGCGGCGCAGGTGTTGCCGCTGCACCAGGCGCTGCAGGCCGATCAGCTGGTCGGGGTGGTGGACCTGGTGCCGGCGCAGGCCACGGTGCTGGTGGTCTTCGACCCGGGCCTGGTGGGCGCAGAGCCGGTGCGGGCCTGGGTGGAGCAGGTCGCCCGGGCCGAGGCCGCCGCCGAGCTGGGCGCCGAGCTGGGCGCCGAGCCGGTCCGCAGGCCGGATGAGGTGGTGCGGATCCCGGTCCGCTATGAGGGGGAGGACCTGGAGCACGTCGCACGGCTCACCGGCCTCGACCCCGAGTCCGTGGTCGAGGCCCACACCGGCAGCCTGTGGACGGTGGCGTTCACCGGGTTCGCGCCGGGCTTCGGCTACCTGGTGGGCGGCGATCCACGGCTGCAGGTGCCCCGCCGGGAGTCCCCGCGTACCCGGGTGCCGGCCGGAGCGGTGGGCCTGGCCGGGCCGTACACCGGGGTCTATCCGCGGTCCTCACCCGGCGGGTGGCAGCTGATCGGCCACACCGCTACCCCGACCTGGGACACCGCGGCCGACCCGCCGGCCCTGCTCCGTCCCGGTGTCCGGGTGCGGTTCGAGGCCATCCCGTGAGCGCCGGCGAGCGTGCCCTGCTGATCGAGCGGGTCGGCGGGCTGACCACCGTGCAGGACCTGGGCCGGCCCGGTCTGGCCCACCTGGGGGTCACCCGCTCCGGCGCCGCCGACCGGGGCGCCCTGCGCCTGGCCAACCGGCTGGTCGGAAACCACCAGAGCGCCGCCGCGCTCGAGGTCACCCTGGGCGGGCTCACCCTGACCCCGCTCGCCGACGTGACGATCGCGGTCACCGGCGCCCTGTGCCCGATCCTGTTCGGCGCCCACCCGGCGATGTCGGCCGCACCGGGCGCCCTGGTCGACGTCCCCGCGGGGACGTCGATCACGCTCGGCACCGCGACCGCTGGGTTGCGCGCCTACCTCGCGGTCCGCGGCGGCATCCAGGCCGACCCGGTGCTCGGCTCACGGGCCCGCGACACCCTCTCCGGCCTGGGCCCCCGCCCGCTCGCCGTCGGCGATCTGCTCGGCGTCGGCGCGTCCGGCGGCCCCGACGTGGCCCGCTGGCCCCGGATCGGGCAGGTGCCCCTCGCTCCGCCACCGCACCCCGATCAGCTGGTACAGCTCGACGCGGTCGACGGGCCCCGCGCCGATTGGCTCGCCGCCGACGGCGTGGCGGCCCTGTGGCAGGACACCTGGACCGTTTCCACGCAGTCCGACCGGGTCGGCCTCCGACTGGACGGCGCGCCGCTGGCGCGGGTGCGAGACGGTGAGCTGGCCAGCGAGGGCCTGGTCCGCGGGGCGATCCAGGCGCCGCCGTCCGGGCCGGTGCTCTTCCTCGCCGACCACCCGGTCACCGGCGGCTACCCGGTGGTCGCCGTCCTGCACGAGGTGGACGTCGATCGGGCCGCGCAGCTGCGCCCGGGGCAGCGGCTGCGGCTGCACCGGCGTCCGCAGGACGCCCGCCGGGTCAGTCCGGGCTGACCTTCGGAGTGGAGCCCGGGAGGCTCGATCCATCGATCGCCTGACGCCCAGCTCCCACGATTGTCGAGCGACACTCCTCCGAACGTCCCGCCGTGACTCGGCCGGACGGTCAGTGCGCCTGAGCGAGCAAAGATCGCCGCCGTGCTCTAGCGTTTGTCACACAGTGGAGTCAAGTCGCTACTGACGATGACAAGCGAGGCATTTCGTGAGGGGGTGTGCCGTGCAGACCATCAGCCGCTCGACCCAGGGCGATGAGCGCTTCCGAGCGTTGTTCGAACATGCTCCGGTGGGCGTCGCATTGTGTGACCCCGACGGAGCCTTCTCCGACGTGAACGCGACGTTCCGCGACATCCTCTCCGGCACCGGGATCGACCCGGACGCCGGCAACCTGCTCGACCTGCTCGGGTACCTGCCGGCCGACGCCGACGAGATCGCCCAGTGGCGCGACGGGCTGGACGGCGTCCGCCGCGGTGATCAGCCTGTGGCCCGGGTGCAGCTCTCCCTGGCGCCGCCCGACGGCCCGCCCAGGTTCGTGCAGGTCACGGCGGCCCGGGTCTCCCTCGGGGACCGGGCGTACCTGCTCGCCCACCTCGAGGACGCGACCGGCCGCCGGCTCGAGGAGCAGCGGTTGATCTACCTGGCCACCCACGACGCGTTGACCACCCTGCCCAACCGGGAGCTGGTGCAGCAGCGCCTGGTCGCGGCTCTGGCCCGCTCGGGCGCCAACCAGTTGCCGATCGGCGTACTCTACATCGATCTGGACCACTTCAAGGAGATCAACGACGACTACGGCCACCAGGTGGGCGACGCCCTGCTGGCCTCGGCCGGGCGGCGGCTGTCCGCGGTGCTCCGCTCCGGTGACAGCGCCGGCCGGCTCAGCGGCGACGAGTTCCTCGTCGTCGCCGGCGACGTGGCCGACGAGACGGCGCTGGCCGAGCTGGTCAAGCGAATCGACCGCACGCTGTGCCAGCCGGTCGTGGTGGACGAGCTGGCGGTGCCGCTGAGCGTCCCGCTGACCGCGAGCATCGGCGCCGTGCTGAGCCGCGCCGGCGACCAGCCCGCCTCGCTGATCCGGCGGGCGGACGCGGCGATGTACGCCGCCAAGCGGGCGCGCCGGCGCCAGGCGGAGCGGCAGCGCGGCCACGGCCGCGGGCAGGGGCCGACGAACGGCCATGGGTACGGGCGCGGGGTGGGGTTGCTGGTGCAGAAACAGCTCGTCTTCGAGCAGGCCGCCGTCGCGGAGCAGCGCTGAGCGCGCAGGGCGGGTGGGACGCCGACGCCCAGGCGACCGGCCCGCTGCCACAGACCCTCGACGTGCCCGCCCCCGGCATCGAGGTCGCCCTGCCGGGGGCGAACCCAGCCGATCTGCCGAGTGATGTGCCGAGCCGGCAGTGGGCACGGCAGTCTGGTGGCGTGCAGGTGGACGTGGCGATCGTGGGCGCGGGAGGCGCCGGGCTGAGCCTGGTCGCCGCCATCGATCGGCAGTTCAACGCCGCGCACCTGCCCAGCGACGTCCGCCCGCCCTCGGTGGTGCTGATCGACCCGGTGCATCATCGGGACGAGGACCGCACCTGGTGCTTCTGGGACCGCGGGCTGAGCCCGGTGGAAGCGGCCGTGCACCGCGCCTGGACCCAGGTGCTGGTGGTCGATCCGCGCGGTGAGGAGCTGCGGCTCGGCCTGGGCTCGATGCGGTACGTGATGGTCCGCTCCGCGGACTTCTACGCCCTCGCGGACGACGCCGCAGCCCGGATCGGCGCCGTCCGGGTGCCGGTGGCCGTGGACGAGTTGGTGGACGGCGACGAGCGGGTGGTCATCCGCGCCGGGGGTGAGGAGATCAGGGCGCGCTGGGTGTTCGACTCCCGACCCGCAGCGCCGGTGCGCCCCGGGCGGACGGCGCTGCTGCAGCACTTCCGCGGCTGGAGGGTGCGCTTCCATCACGAGGCGCTCGACCCGGCCCTGCCGGTGCTGATGGACTTCTCGGTCCGCCAGCCCGAACGCGGCACCGCGTTCAGCTACGTGCTGCCCAGCGACACCCACACCGGGCTGGTCGAGTACACCCAATTCTCCCGCCAACCTCTACCGTCGCGCCGCTACGACGAGGCGCTGTCGGCCTACCTGCTCGATCGGTGGGGCAGCGGCGGGGCGCCTGGCACCTACACGGTCGAGGAGGTCGAGGACGGCGTGATCCCGATGACCGATGCCGTGTTCGGCCGCCGGGCCGGAAATCGGGTGTTCCGGATCGGCACCGCCGGCGGGGCAACCCGGGCCTCGACCGGCTACACCTTCGCCACCATGCAGCGCCAGGCCGAGGTGATCGCCGACGCTCTGGTGCGCGGGCGTCGTCCCACCCCGCCGGTGCCCTACCGCGCCCGACACCGCTGGATGGACTCGGTGCTGCTACGCGCGCTCGACCAGGGCCACGCCGACGGGGCGGAGCTGTTCAGCCGCCTGTTCGAGCGCAACGGCGCCGAGCGGGTGCTCCGGTTCCTGGACGGCGCCAGCTCTCCGTGGGCGGACCTGGCTCTGATGCGCACCAGCCCGCTCGGCGCCATGACCCGCGCCGCCGCCGGCGACCTCACCGCCCGCCTCGCGCCCGGCCGCGGCTCAGCCGAGGGGTAGCCGCACCATGGCTACCACCCCTGCGTGGTCGGTGCCCGGCAGGTGCGCGCTGCTCACCGACTCAACCCCTGCCCCGCGCGGCACCAGCACGTGGTCGATCCGGATCAGTGGCGGCACCCGGCTGGTCAGCGGCGCGTCGGCGATCCCGTCGATCGGCCAGCTCGGCTGCTGCCAGGCCCACAGCCGGGCCTGGCCGGCGTCGGTGAACCCGGCGTCGAGCAGCCGGGCGAACGGCGCGTTGTACTGGGTGGCATTGAAGTCGCCCGCCACCACCAGGGTCTCTCCGGCCCGCACCCGGGGCCCCAGCCGATCGACCAGCAGCTCGTGGTCGGTGGCCCAGCGGGAGTTGTACGGCGTCACCGGGTGCACCCCGGCCACCGTCACCTGGCGTCCCGCCACCTCGAGCACCGCCTCCACGGCGTTGAACCAGGTGCCCTCCATCGGCCGGGTGCGGGTCAGTGGGGTGGCCGCGTAGATCCCGGTGCCGGTGGCGCCACCGGCCGGAGCGAGGTAGCGGTAGGGGAGCACCGAGGCCAACCCGGCGGCATCGAAGGCCGCCACCCCCTGCGGGGTGAGCTCGGTGAGCACCAGGACGTCGGGCCGCGCGGCCCGCACCCGGCTCACCAGTTCGTCGGGGTCCGCCTCCCCGAAGAGCACGTTCTGAGTCATCACGGTCAGCGCCACCGTGATGCCCGCCGGGTCTCCGGACCCGTGCGGGAAGGGACGTTGCCAAGCCAGCACCACCAGCAGGACGGCGCCTGCCACCAGCGCGTTGCGCCAGAGCCGGGCGGCGCCGAACACGACCAGGGCGAGGACGGTGACCGGCGCGGCCCAGGCGGTGAGCGCCGCCAGCAGCACGACCAGCATGCTGCGGCTCCCGCCGTCCGCCACCGCCGCCAGTGAGGCCAGCGGCCCGGCCAGAACGGCCCAGCCCAGAAGCCGGGCCGCGATCCGGAGCGGCGACCCCGCCCCCGGGGAAGGCGCTGCTCCCGTGGCAGCACCGTCGGTCGGCTCCGCCTCCAACACCCCCACTGGTCGAGCCCTCCGTAGACGCCGGCACCGGCGTCCAGGCTGCCATACCGACGTTCGCGCGGTGTGGGCGCAGGTCCGACACCCCCTAGTCTCAGCAGATGAGCAAGGTCGACGCCCAACGAGCCATGCGAGAAGCCAAGTACGCCGCCCTGACAGCACGCCCCGCCCCCACCGCCGCGCCACCGGCGCGGGTCGTGGCCGCGCCTCCACCGGACGAGCCACTGGACGGCCCCGTCGTGGTTGAGGCGGCGCCGGTGGCATCGGGCCTGTGCGGTCACCGGAACATCGGCAACAGGAGCTGCAGCCGCCGCGCAGGCCACGAGGAGAAGAGCCACCGCTACGCCTGACGCCCGCAACGCCGAGAGTCGAGCACCCGTCCCCATCCCGCGTGATTGGGTGAAGATGGTCGGATGAGTCCTCGCGGTCTTCCGATCCCCACGGCGACGTCACGGGCCACCCCGGTGGCACGTTCCGTGGCCCGCTGGCTGGGGCGGGTGCAGGCCTTCGCGGGCAAGGAACCGGCCTTCGCGCTCACGGTCGTGATCGGTCTGATGGCAGCCACCGCCATGGCGGCGGTGGCAGCCTCCGTCTACGACGCCGTCAGCGAGTCCGAGGGGGTCGCCGGCTTCGACCGGCCCATCCTCGACTGGATGATCAGCCTGCGCACCCCCGGCCTGGACTCGGCCGTCACCGACTTCACCGATCTGGGCGGACCGGTCGGCGGGCCGGTGCTGGCCGGGATCGGTGCGGGCGGGCTCTCCCTGGCCTGGCGGCGCTGGACGCCCCTGGTGCTGATGACCTTCGCCTCCACCGGGTCGCTGCTGATGACGGTGGTGGGCAAGGCCGTGGTGGGTAGGGTCCGCCCGCCCGAGGCGCTCGCGGTGCCGCCGCTGGAGTCGTCGGCGTCCTTCCCCAGCGGCCACTCGCTGAACGCACTGGTGGTCGTGGGGGTGCTGGTCTACCTGCTGCTCGGCTGGTGCCGGAGCACGAGGGCGCGGGCCGCCCTGGTGGTCGTGGCCGGTGTCTACGCGATGTCGATGGGGCTCTCCCGGGTGTTCCTCGGCCACCACTGGCTCACCGACGTGCTGGTCGCGTGGGCGCTCGGCCTGGCCTGGCTGGCCGTCGTGGTCACCGGACACCGGGTATGGCTGCTGCGGGCGGCCTGGGCCAGCTGGACGCCGCAGGAGATCAGCGCAGCAGCAGATTGAGCCCGGCCAGCGCCGTCGTCAGCAGGACGAGTCGTTCGAACAGCTCCTGCTTGATGTGCGGGATCACCCCCCGGCCCAGCCAGGTGCCGAGCAACACCGCCGGGGCCAGCAGCAGGTCCAGGGTCAGCGTGGACGGCGTGATCAGCCCCAGGCCGGCGCTGAACGGCACCTTGAGCATGTTGATCACGAAGAAGAACCACGACGTCGTGCCGAGGAAGCCGAGCACCGAGTAGCGGGCGTTCAGCAGGTACAGATGCATCGCGGGGCCGCCGGCGTTGGCCACGGTGGTGGTGAACCCGGCGAGCGACCCGAACCCCCAGGACGCCAGCGGGTGAGGCGTGGGCCGCTCCGAAGGATCGGCGCCCGGGGAGCGCCGGCGCATCCCCAGGTGCAGGGCCACCAGGCCGACCAGGACGGCGCCGATCGCCGTGCGCATGAAGGCGTCGTCCACCCTCGCGACGAACAGCGCGCCGAGGCCGACCCCGACGGCGACCGCGGGGATCAGGCGCAGCAACGCTTTCCAGTCGGCGTGGGCGTGATAGGTGCGGACGGCGACCAGGTCACCGACCAGCAGCAGCGGAAGCACCACTCCCGTCGACAGGCGCGACGGCAGGACCGCCGCAAAGATCGCCACACTGATCAGGCCGACCCCGCCGACGGCCGTCTTGGAGAACCCGAACAGCAGCGCGCCCAGGGCGAGCAGCAGCAGGCTGGCGACACCCAGGGTGCCGAGTTCGCCGAAGGTCATCCGTGGACCGGCCGGAACCGCCTCAGCCGCAACGAGTTCGTCACCACGAACACGCTGCTGAAGGCCATTGCGCCTCCGGCGATCATCGGGTCGAGCAGACCGGCCGCGGCCAGCGGGATCGCGGCCACGTTGTAGGCGAAGGCCCAGAACAGGTTGCCCTTGATCGTGGCCAGCGTGCGCCGGGAGAGGCGGACGGCGTCCACCACCGCCCCCAGATCGGCACGGACCAGGGTCAGGTCGCTGGCCTCGATCGCCACGTCGGTGCCCGTTCCCATCGCCAGCCCCAGATCGGCCTGGGCCAGCGCTGCGGCGTCGTTCACCCCGTCGCCGACCATCGCCACCACGTGACCCTGTTCCTGCAGCCGGGTCACGACGTCCACCTTGCCCTCGGGCAGCACGCCCGCGATCACGTCGTCGGCAGCGATGCCTACCTCTGCGGCGACCGCGGCCGCGCTCGCCGCGTTGTCCCCGGTGAGCAGCATCGGCCTCATGCCCAGGTCGCGCAGCTGCGAGATCGCCTGCATCGAGCTGGGTTTCACGGTGTCGGTGACGGTCAGAGCGGCCAGGGCCCGGTCGTCGGCGGCGACCACGACGGTGGTGCGGCCGAGAGCCTCGGCACGGGCGACGGCGTCCGCGATCTCGGGGTCGATCGCCACCCCCTGATCGCGCAACCAGGCCGGCCGGCCGACCCGCACCACGCGGCCCTCGAGCTCGCCGGTCACGCCGAGGCCCTGGCTGTTCACGAATCCGGTCACCGTGGGCAGGCCGGGGCCGGCCGCCTCGACGATGGCCCGGGCCACCGGGTGCTCGCTGCCGGCCTCGACCGCCGCCGCCAGCCGCAGGGCCGCCTGCGCCGCAGGCGTGCCGGCGGCGTCCACCAGGCGCATCCGGCCCTCGGTGACGGTGCCGGTCTTGTCCAGCACGATCACGTCGGCCCGGCGGGTCTGCTCCAGGATCTCGGGTCCCTTGATCAGCACCCCGAGCTGGGCGCCGCGTCCGGTGCCGACCAGCAGAGCGGTCGGCGTGGCCAGGCCGAGCGCGCACGGGCAGGCGATGATCAGGACGGCGACCGCGGCGGTGAACGCGCGGGTCGCGTCGCCGGTGGTCGCCAGCCAGATCCCGAAGGTGGCCAGCGCGATCACCAGCACGACCGGCACGAACACGGCCGAGATCCGGTCGGCCAGGCGCTGCACCGGGGCCTTGCCGCTCTGCGCGGCGGTGACCAGCCGCCCGATCTGGGCCAGCCGGGTGGCCTCGCCGACCCGGAGGGCGCGCAGCACCAGCCGGCCGGAGGTGTTCACGGTGGCACCGGTCACCTCGTCGCCGGGGCCGACCTCGACCGGCACCGGCTCCCCGGTGAGCAGCGAGGCGTCGACGGCGCTGCGGCCCTGCACCACCAGGGCGTCGGTGGCCACCTTCTCGCCCGGGCGGACGACGAACTCCTCGCCCACGGCCAGTCGGCCGATCGGGATCCGCTGCTCCACCCGGCCGCCGTCGGGGCCGGGGCGGAGCACGGTGACGTCCTTGGCGCCCAGGTCGAGCAGGGCCCGGAGCGCGGCGCCGGAGCGGCGCTTGGCCCTGGCCTCGGCGTAGCGGCCGGCGAGCAGGAAGGTGGTGACCGCGGCGGCGGTCTCCAGGTAGAGGTCGGCGGCGGCCATGCCGTGCCCGCGCATCTCCTCCATTCCGGCCATGGTCATACCGGAGTCGCCGGTGGAGGTGAACAGCAACGCGTACAGCGACCACAGGTAGGCAGCGCTGATGCCCAGGCTGACCAGGGTGTCCATGGTGGTGGCAGCGTGCCGGGCGTTCAGCACCGCGGCGCGATGGAAGGGCCAGGCGCCCCAGATCGCCACCGGCGAGGCCAGCGCCAGGCTGATCCACTGCCAGTTGCGGAACTGCAGCGCCGGGATCATGGCCATGGCCAGCACGGGCAGGGTCAGCGCGGCGCTGATCAGCAGGCGCCGGCGCAGGGCTGCCGCCTCGTCGTCCGCCGCGCCCGGCCCGGAGGGGGCGGTGGGTCCGGAGGCGTCGTCCGCCGTGGTCGCGGTCTCGGCCGGTGGGGGAGCGGGCAGGCTGGCGTGGTAGCCGGTGCGCTCGACCGTGGCGATCAGCTCGGCCGGGTCGAGGGCGCCGGGGAAGCGCACGTGGGCGGTCTCGGTGGCGTAGTTCACCGAGGCGGTGACGCCGTCCATGCGGTTGAGCTTCTTCTCGATCCGGGCTGCGCAGGAGGCGCAGGTCATGCCCTGGACCGGGAGGTCGATCTCCCGCAGGACCAGGATCGGGTCAGTCGTCGGTGAGCTCATACCCCGCCTCGTCGATGGCCGCGCGCAGGGCGTCGTCCGCCAGCGGGCCGTCGCTGGTCACGGTCACCGTCGAGGCGCCGTCGGTGACCAGCTCGACCTGGACCTCCTGGACGCCGTCCAGCGCCGTGAGCTCCTGGGTCACGGCGGCGACGCAGTGCCCGCAGGTCATTCCCGTGACGTGCACAGTGGTCGTGGTCATCTCTCGCTGTCTCCTTCAGTTCCCAACCTGCTCATGCTCCGCAGGGGTACATGGTTTGGGCTCTTCGGACCCCGTTTCGTGTACCCCCGCGGAGCATGAGCGGGGTTTCGGGGGTGGGTTTCGGGGGTGGGGCGTATCAGCTGCGGACGAGGCGGGCGATGGCGTCGGCGGCCTCGCGGACCTTTGCCGCGGCAGCCTCGTCCGACTCGCGGGCGGCGTTGACGACGCAATGACCGACGTGGTCCTCGAGCAGCCCGAGGCTGACCGCCTGCAGCGCCTTGGTGACGGCGGCGATCTGGGTCAGCACGTCGATGCAGTAGGTGTCCTCCTCCACCATCCGGTGGACGCCGCGCACCTGACCCTCGATCCGGCGCAGCCGCTTGAGGTAGTCGTCCTTGCCACCGGCGTAGCCCGCCATACGCGCCCTCCTGGATGGTCCACTGGCGTGGAGCAAGCGACAACCACTATACCCCCGGAGGGTATTCCCGGGCCGAGTCGCCTCAGCGGGCCGAACGTCGCCCGGCGAGTTGATCAGCACATAGGAAGCCGGGCTGGGCCAGATAGTCAGACCCGCTCGCCGTGACGTCGACCGTGATGTAGGGGCGCGCGGCGGATGTCGCGAGCCAGATCTGCGTCGCCGCGCGGACGTAGCCGATTCCCGTCGGCTCGGCCCGGAGGTCGGGCCGTACCGTCGGTGAGCTGGCGTAGGAGCCCTTCCACCGCGTCCCGCTCGGTCGGACCCGATCCGGTGCGGCCGCCCCAGAGGGTGTCTGCCCAGGACGCGCACCCCAGGTCGCGCACGGAGGCCGGGCGCCAGTACCCCTGCGGATCGATCACGGTGACCGCGGCGGTCGCGCTCGGGCCCGGATCCCCGTTGAGGGAGCAGGACAGGGTCAGCCCGCCGGGCGGCGGCGTCAGCGTCCAGACGGTGGACCGGCTCGGGAGCGGGTCACCGCCACCGCCCCCGCTCCACTCGTAGCCCAGGTAGGCCCCCGCCGGCATCGTGCTCGACACCCGCATCACCACTCCGGCCGGTGTCGCCGTCACCTGCGTGGACGAGACCTCGATGCCGTCCGGGGAGCAGGCGACGACCAGCTCGGACGGCGCGGTGGGGGCGGCAGGCACCGCGTGGTCCGTCCTCAGGCCGGGGACCACGGTCAGCGCCAGCGCAGCGACCACGGCGAGAACTCCGCCGGATGACGCGACCGCTGCGGCGGCGCAGAACCGGCGCCGGCGGCGCCCGGTACGGATGGCGGCGTCCAGATCGACACCGTCGGGCCTCGGGTGGGCGACCGCTTCGGCGAACAGCTGCTTCAGGTCGGAGTCGTTCACGGCGCCTCCCGCGGCGTACTCGACAGGTTCTCGCCGAGTACGGCGCGCAAGGTGTCGAGTCCTCGGCTGGCCTGGCTCTTGACGGTGCCCGGGCTGATGCCCAGGGCGCGCGCGGTCTGGTCCACGGACAGGTCGTCCCAGTAGCGCAGCACGAGCACCGCCCGCTGGCGGGGTGGCACCTGCCGCAGGGCAGCGATCAGCCGGTCGCGCTCGCCGTCCGCCGGTGCCGGGGCCACGCCGTCCGCCGCACCCGTCACCTCGGCGGTTCGGCGGCAGGCACCTCGCGGCGGGCCGGGCGTCGACGGTGATCGAGATAGAGATTGACCAGGATCCGGCGGACATAGGCCTGCGGGTCGCCGCGGCCCGCGACGCGCGGCCACACCGCATACCCACGGGCAAGCGCGTCCTGCACCAGATCGTCGGCCAGGAACCAGTCACCACACATCAGATAGGCGGTGGCGCGCAGCCGTCCGCGCGCTTCCGCGACCCAGTCGCGGAAGTCGGCCTCCGACGGTCTGCTCACGCCTGCACCTCTCCAGGTGACGATGCTCTCGTCACCTGGAGATCAGGCGCAGATCAGGTTGCACGGCGTCGACCGAAGGTCAACTGGCGATCACGCCCGGGCCGCGCGGGTCCACGGCGTCGGGGTCCATACCGGCTGCGCGCAGGGCACGGCGCTTGCGCAACGTCGCCCACATCTCGTCGCGTCGGGTGCTCACTTCGCTGAGCAGGGACGCCGCGGCGTCCGGCTCGATCGTGCCTCTGTCCTGCCGGTCGCGAACCCGGTGCTCCTCGGCGACCAGCCCTTGGATCACGTCCAGGATCTCTCGGTCCTCCACGGCGGCCTCCTCATCGCGCACGGGATCGCCGCGCATACGTCAGGTGACGGGCACCTTCCACTGTGGAGGACGCTAGGTGCTGACGGAAGACCTCCACCCGGGCCAGATGTCCCGAGCTCACGCCCCTCCTCCGGCGCTGGTCGGCCGCCGAGAGGCCCGCCCGCAGCCTGACCACGGATCAGTTCTGACGCCACGCTGACCGCGCCCTGGCACCCTCGGGCAACGCATCGGCCGAGGTCACCAGGGAGATCCGGGTGGGCTGGGAGCCGGCCCTGGGCCTGACCGCGGGGCTGTTGTCGGCCCCGCACGCGAGCCCTCCGCCCACGCCCAGCCCGAGCGAGTGGTCAATTCTGCCCCGTCTGCCACGCCGGAACGGGGCAAAATCGACCACTCAGTGACCGCGGGCGCGGGCTCAGGGGCCCGGTCAGGCGAGGTGGGCGACCAGGGACGAGGCTAGGCCGGTGTAGGTGGCGGGTGTCAGGGCCAGGAGGCGGGATTCGGCGTCGGGGGGGAGGGCCAGGGAGAGCACGAACTCGCGCATCGAGGCGGCGTCCACGCGGCGGCCGCGGGTCAGTTCCTTGAGCCGCTCGTAGGGCTGGTCCAGCCCGTGCACCCGCATCACCGACTGCACTGCTTCGCCGAGCACCTCCCAGGTGGCGTCGAGATCGCGGGCCAGGGCGGCGGCGTCCACGTCGAGCCCGGCCAGGCCGCGCCGCACGTTGTCGATCGCCAGCAGCGAGTGCCCGAAAGCCGTCCCGATGTTGCGCTGCATCGAGGAGTCGGTGAGGTCGCGCTGCAGCCGTGAGGTGACCAGGGTCGAGGCCAGCACGTCCAGCAGGGCGCAGGAGACCTCGAGGTTGGCCTCGGCGTTCTCGAACCGGATCGGGTTCACCTTGTGCGGCATGGTGGAAGATCCCACGGTGCCCTGCCCGCGCACCTGGGCGAAGTACCCCAGCGAGATGTAGGTCCACACGTCGGTGCAGGCGTTGTGCAGCACCCGGTTGAACCGCGCCACGTCCGCGTACAGCTCGGCCTGCCAGTCGTGCGACTCGATCTGGGTGGTCAGCGGGTTCCAGGTCAGCCCGAGCCCTTCGACGAAGGAGCGCGACACCGCCGGCCAGTCGGTCGCCGGGGCGGCCACCACGTGCGCCGCGAACGTGCCCGTGGCGCCATTGATCTTGCCCAGGTACTCGGCGCCCGCGATCCGCCGCAGCTGGCGGCGCAGCCGGTGCGCCAGCACGGCCAGCTCCTTGCCCAGCGTGGTCGGGGTGGCCGGCTGCCCGTGGGTGCGGGCCAGCATCGCGGCGTCCCGGTGCTCGACGGCGAGCGCAGCGACCTGGTCGGTCAGGGCGGTCGCCGCGGGCAGCCACACCCCGTGGACGGCGTCGCGCACCGTCAGCGCGTAGGCAAGGTTGTTGATGTCCTCGCTGGTGCAGAACAGGTGGATCAGCTCGGCGACGTCCGCCATCGAGGTGCCGTCCGCGCGCCGCTTGAGGAAGTACTCCACCGCCTTGACGTCGTGCAGCGTCTCCCGCTCGATCTCGGCCAGCTCCGCGACGGCAGCGGCGTCGAAGCTGAGGACGACGTCACGCAGGGTCTGCTTCTCGGCGTCGGTGAGGCTGCGCACGCCGGGCACAGCCCGGGTGTCGGTGAGGTGGATCAGCCACTCGACCTCGACCCGCACCCGCTCCCGGTTGAGCGCCGCCTCCGAGAGATGCTCGGCGAGGGGGGCGACGGCGGCGCGGTAGCGCCCGTCCAGAGGCCCGAGGGGTGCATCCAGCAAGGTCACCCGCCCATGGTTTCACGGGCCGCCGCCCCTCCGTCGACGAGGTCGAGGCGAGAGTCGCACCACTGCGCGACCTCGGCGTCATGCGTCGCGACCACGACCACCGCGCCGTCGTCCGCGAGTCGCGATGACGGCCTCCCGGCCCGCCGCGTCGAGTCGGCTCGTCGGCTCGTCGGCGAGGAGCAGACCGGGCCCGCCCGGGCCGGGCCGATGGTCATGTTTGAGTGAACAAGCGCACCGATAGGTTCGGCCCACTGCGGAGTGGGCCGGCCGTAGGGTTGTGCCGCCCCTCTGCCTGTGCCGCGTCCTGCAGTGCGTCGGGTTTGCGCCTGACTTGTCCGAGTTGTTGCCGTGGAGGTAGCCGTGCGTATTGGTGTCCCACGAGAGTCCCGCGCAGGGGAGTCGCTGGTCGCGGCAACCGCCAAGACCGCCGGCCAGCTCGCGGCCCTCGGCTACGAGGTCGTCCTCGAATCGGGAGCCGGCGACCTGGCCGACCAGTACGACGCCGCCTACACCGAGGCCGGGATCTCCGTCGGCACCGCGGACGACGTGTGGTCCAGCGACATCGTGATCAAGGTGAACGCGCCGACCGACGCCGAGATCGCCCGATTGCGCGCCGGCGCCACTGTCGTCTCGATCATGGCCCCCGGCCGCAGCCCTGAGCTGTTGGCCTCGCTGCAGGCTCAAGGGGTGACGGCGCTGGCGATGGACGCCGTCCCCCGCATCTCGCGCGCGCAGTCGATGGACGTGCTGTCGTCGATGGCGAACGTGGCCGGCTATCGCGCCGTGATCGAGGCGGCGCACGAGTTCCACCGCCAGTTCACCGGCCAGGTGACGGCGGCGGGCAAGGTGCCGCCGGCGCGGGTGTTCGTGGTCGGCGCCGGGGTCGCGGGCCTGGCGGCGATCGGCGCCGCCGGGTCGATGGGCGCCATCGTGCGGGCGTTCGACGTCCGCCCCGAGGTGGCCGAACAGGTGGAGTCGATGGGCGCCCAGTTCGTCACCATCGACATGGGGCAGGAGGTCAGCTCGGACGGCTACGCCAAGGAGATGACCTCCGAGCAGGAGCGGCTGACCGCCGTGATGTACGACGAGGAGGCCGCCAAGGCCGACATCGTGATCACGACCGCGTTGATCCCGGGCCGCCCCGCTCCGAAGCTGATCAAGGCCGACACGGTGGCGAGGATGGCCCACGGCTCGGTGATCGTCGACATGGCCGCGGCCAACGGCGGCAACTGCGAGCTGACCACGACCGACCAGAAGGTGGTCACCGAGAACAAGGTCACCATCCTCGGCTACACTGACCTGGCCAGCCGGCTGCCCGCCCAGACCTCCCAGCTGTACGGCACGAACATCGTCAACCTGTTCAAGCTGCTGACCCCGGAGAAGGACGGCCGGCTCACGCTGGACATGGATGACGTGGTGATGCGGGGACTGACCGCGGTCAAGGACGGCGCGAGCATGTGGCCGCCGCCCGCGGTCCAGGTCTCCGCCGCCCCGGCTGCAGCGCCGGCCGCGCTGGTGGCCAAGGAACCACCCACGCCACCGGATCCGCGCCGCAAGCTCTACTCCTCGGCGCTCGTCGCCGTCCTGTTCGCGGTGCTGGCGGCGTACGCGCCGGCCGCCTTCCTGGGCCACTTCACGGTGTTCGCGCTCGCCGTCTTCGTCGGCTTCTACGTGATCTCGAACGTGGCCCACGCGCTGCACACGCCGCTGATGTCGGAGACGAACGCGATCTCCGGGATCATCCTGGTCGGCGGCCTGCTCCAGGTGGGCAACGACAACCTGGCGGTGACTGTGCTGGCGGTGATCGCCGTGCTGGTGGCCAGCATCAATATCTTCGGTGGCTTCCTGGTGACCTCCCGGATGCTCCAGATGTTCCGGAAGGACTGACCCGATGGACATCAACGGAGTGGTGACCGCCGCCTACATCGTGGCCGGGGTGCTGTTCATCCTCGCCCTGGGCGGCCTGTCCAAGCACGAGACCGCCGAGCGGGGCAATGCGCTCGGCATGGCCGGGATGACGATCGCGCTGGTCGCGACGATCACACTCGCGCTGCGCGACTCCCAGCGCCCCACGGCGGTGACGGCGGCGCTGATCGCGGTACCGATGCTGGTCGGCCTGGTGATCGGGGCCTGGCGGGCTAAGACTGTCGAGATGACCGGCATGCCGCAGCTGGTCGCCATGCTGCACAGCTTCGTCGGCATCGCCGCCGTGCTGGTCGGCTACAACTCGTTCCTCGAGGCCGATCACACCGCCACCGACTCGATGGCCTACATCCACTCCGTCGAGGTGTTCCTCGGCGTGTTCATCGGCGCGGTGACCTTCACCGGATCGGTCGTGGCCTGGGCCAAGCTGAGCGCCCGGATGAAGTCGTCGCCGCTGACCCTGCCGGGTAGGCACCTGCTCAACCTGGCGATCTTGCTCGGGTCGCTGGCCCTGATGATCTGGTTCATGACCGACCACACGTCCCTGTCGGACGACGTGCCCAGGGCGCTGATCCCGCTCGGCGTGATGACCGTTCTGGCGCTGCTGCTCGGCTTCCACCTGGTGGCCGCGATCGGCGGCGGCGACATGCCGGTCGTCGTGTCGATGCTGAACAGCTACTCCGGCTGGGCCGCCGCGGCCGCCGGGTTCATGCTGAACAACGACCTGCTGATCATCACCGGCTCGTTGGTGGGCTCCTCCGGTGCGATCCTGAGCTACATCATGTGCAAGGCCATGAACCGGTCGTTCATCTCGGTGATCGCCGGCGGGTTCGGGTCGGACGGCGCGGTCACCGGCGAGGCACGCGACTACGGCGAGCACCGCGAGATCAACGCCGAGGGCGCCGCGGAGCTGCTGCTGGAGGCCAAGTCCGTCGTGATCACCCCGGGCTACGGGATGGCGGTCGCCCAGGCCCAGTACCCGGTGGCCGAACTCACCTCGAAGCTGCGGGCCAAGGGAATCGCGGTCCGGTTCGGCATCCACCCGGTCGCCGGGCGGCTGCCGGGGCACATGAACGTGCTGTTGGCCGAGGCCAAGGTTCCCTACGACATCGTGTTCGAGATGGACGAGATCAACGACGACCTCTCCGACACCGATGTGGTGCTGGTGATCGGCGCGAACGACACGGTGAACCCAGCCGCGCTGGAGGAGCCGGGCAGCCCGATCGCCGGGATGCCCGTGCTGGAGGTCTGGAAGGCCAGGGACGTGATCGTGTTCAAGCGGTCGATGGCCACGGGTTATGCCGGCGTGCAGAACCCGTTGTTCTTCAAGGAGAACACCCAGATGCTGTTCGGCGACGCCAAGGTGCGGGTGGAGGACATCGTCCGCCACCTGGCGGACGCCTGACGGACCCGCGCCCCTACATCGGCCCGCTGACCGCGTGGTCGATCAGGATGAAGGATGCCCCGTGCGGGTCGGTGACCTGGGCCATCCGGCCGTAGGGGGTGTCGACCGGGGCCGCCTGCACGGTGCCGCCGCCGTCGCGCACGCGCTGCACCGCGGCGTCCGCGTCGGTGACCGAGAAGTAGACCCGCCAGTGCGCGGGCACCTCCGGCGGCACGGAGGCGTCCATGGCGCCGATCGCACAGATCATGCCGGACGGGCTCTCGCCGGCGACAGTGGCGTACTCGTCCAGGTCGGCCCCGATCGGGCTGAACTGCCAGCCGAACACCGCGCCGTAGAAGGCCCGCGCGGCCTGCGGGTCGCGGGTCATCAGGTCGTGCCAGCTCATCGAACCGGGTAGCCGTACCGTGCCGACCCCGGTGTTCAGCCCGGCCTGCCAGGCGCCGAAGACCGCGCCGGTGGGGTCGGTCGCCAGGGTCAACCGGCCCATCGGGCCGACGTCGCCGGGAGGAAGGATCAGCGTGCCGCCGTGGGCGACGATCGCCTCCGCGGTGGCGTCGGCGTCCGAGGTGGCGAAGTAGGTCGCCCACGCCGTCGGGGCGCCCGGGGGCGCTTCCCCGATCGCCGCGACCGAGGCCCCGTCCGACCAGGCGATGCCGTAATTGCCGGTCTCTGCGCCGGTGTCGACGATCTGCCAGCCCATGACGGAGGCGTAGAAGTCCCAGGCGCCCGCCCGGTCGTCAGTGCTTAGATCGACCCAGCAGGGGTAGCCGTCCGGCCAGGGCCGGTCGCGGATGGTCATGGTAGCTCCCTACGGAGTGGGTCGATCACGCACGTACCGGGGATCTGTTCACCCTGACATCCCCACCGGAGCCTGTCCACGGCAGCTGCGCCGCGCCTCCTGACACGGGCTCCCAGGGTTCTGCCAGGTTCGCGTGTCACAGTTCGCGCCATCGCCGCAGGGTTCGGACCGGCGGCAAGCGTTCCCGCTCTCCCCGGCCGCCGGCTTTGGGGGCGGCTTGTCACGAGGAGCAGCAGCGGTGAACCGTCCGCCCACCCTGTGGATCAACACCGGGCTGGCCGTCCTGCTGGCCGCCGCCGGTGGCGGTGCCTGGTTCAGCTTGACCAGCTCGACCACGCCCACCACCACCACGTCGTCGAGCCGCACCTCGACCGTCCGCACCGGCACCCTGAGTGCCACCGTCAACGGCAGCGGGAATCTGGAGAGCGCGAGCACCTCGTCGGTGGCCTTCGGCTCCTCGGGCACCGTCACCGACGTCTTCGTCACCGTCGGCCAGACCGTGGCGAAGGGCGCCAGACTCGCCCGCATCGACTCGTCTGCCGCCGAGCGGACCCTGGCCAGCGCGAAGGCCTCGCTGCTGTCCGCGCAGGCCGCCTACGACGACACCGCCGATGGCCAGAGCGCCAGCCAGCGCAAGCGGGACGAGATCTCGGTGGCCGACGCCAAGTCCGCCGTCAGCACGGCGACGTCGACCCTGTCCACGGCCAAGGCCACGAAGGTGTCCGACACCAAGAAGCTCGACGCCGCAGTGACCGCGGCGCAAGCCGCGCTTACGGCCGGCACCGCAACCGCGGCTGAGGTGACCACGGCCACGAACAACCGCACCACGACCCTTGCCAAGGACCAGTCCGCGATCAACGCGGCCTCCTCGGCCCTGTCGAGCGCCCAGGACAACTACGAGCTGCAGAAGCTCAGCGCCGCCGAGAACGCGGACTCCCCGACCGCCGCCGACCTGGCCAAGGCCAAGGCCGCAGTGGCCGAGGCCGAGGCGACGGTCGACCAGGCCCAGGAAGCCCTCGACCAGACCACGATCGTTGCCCCGGCCGCGGGCACGGTCCTGTCGATCGCCGGCAAGGTCGGTGACACCTTCGCCTCGTCGTCCGCCTCGTCGTCCGGATCCTCGTCAGGCTCGACCGGCGGCACCGGCACCACCGGCGGCGCAGCATCGTCGGGGACGTCGTCCGGCACGGGCTCGTCGTCGTTCGTCGAGCTGGCCGACCTGACCAGGCTCGAGGTCACCGCGAGCGTCGCTGAGGCGGACGCCGCTGACGTCGAGGTCGGTCAGCCTGCCACCGTCACTCTGTCCGCCTCGAGCACCGATGTGACAGGCTCGGTCACGGCGATCTCGGTATCGGGGACGACGACCAGCAACGTGGTGAACTACCCGGTGACCGTCAGCCTCACCGAAGTGCCTGAGGGCGTACGACTCGGTGCGAGCGTCAGCGTGAGCATCACCACCGGGAGCGCGGAGGATGCGCTCATCGTGCCGACCAGTGCCGTGACGACCACCGGCAGTCGGCACACCGTGACGGTGCTGGAGAACGGCGCCGAGCTGACGGTCCCGGTGGAGATCGGCATCGAGGGGGACAGCGGGGTCCAGATCACCAGCGGCCTGACCGCGGGTCAGGTCGTCGTCCTCACCTCGACGTCGAGCGGTTCGATCAGCAACGGGTTCCCCGGTGGAGGTGCCGGCGCGGGTTTCGGCGGACCGCCGGCAGGTGTGCGGTGAGGCAGTCGCGGCGAACGCTGACCCCCACGCGGGGGGCCAGGCCGGTGGTGGACCTGAAGGGCATCACCAAGGAGTTCGGGGAGGGTGACACCACGGTCCGGGCGCTGGACGGCGTCGATCTCATCGTGGAGCGGGGGGAGTATGTGGCGGTGATGGGCGCCTCCGGCTCGGGCAAGACCACGCTGATGAACATCGTCGGCTGCCTCGACGTGCCGACCCGGGGCCGGTACCTGCTCGACGGCGTCGACACCCGACGCCTCGACGACAACCGGCAGGCCATGGTGCGCAATCGGAAGATCGGTTTCGTCTTCCAGGCGTTCAACCTCATCCCGCGGACGACGGCGGCGAGCAACGTCGAGCTCCCGCTGGCCTACGCCGGGATCCGGCTCGCCCGGAGACGCGAACGCGCGGCTGCCGCACTCGCCCAGGTGGGGCTCGCCGACCGGACTCATCACCTGCCCTCCCAGCTCTCCGGAGGTCAGCAGCAGCGGGTGGCGATCGCGCGGGCCCTGGTCACGGAACCGGTGCTTCTGCTCGCCGACGAGCCGACCGGTGCACTGGACAGCCGCAGCACAGTCGAGGTGCTCGACCTCTTCGACGACGTCAGCGCGGGGGGCCGGACGATCGTGGTCATCACCCACGAGGAGGACGTGGCCGCGCGGGCGCACCGGGTCATCCGGTTCCGCGACGGGCGGATCATCGCTGACGACCGCACCCCCCGTCTCGACCAGGGCGGCGCGACAGCCGCGCGCGCTGGGACGGTCACGGCGTGAACCTGCGGGAGAGTGCGCGTTTCGCCGTCCGCGGGGTCACGGCGAACCCCATGCGGACGGCGCTCACCACACTGGGGATCCTGATCGGTGTCGCAGCTGTCATCGTCCTGGTGGCCGTGGGCAACGGGTCGAGCGCTGCCGTCCAGGAGTCGCTCAGCCGGCTGGGCAGCAACACACTGACCGTGCAGGCCTCTCAGGGAGGGACGGGTGGACGCGCGGGCGGCTTCGGGGGGTTCGGAGGGCCGGTCGGGGTGAACAGCGGCACCCAGACGCGCAACGCGCAGCTGACCCTGGGTGACGCCGAGGCGATGACGGACGCGGCGCAGGCGCCGCATGTGCTCCGGGTGGCCCCTCGGGTGTCTGCGTCCTCGGTGACCGCCACCTACGACGGCGCGACCCACACCGTCTCGACCTTCCTGGGCGTCAGCGCGAGCTACCTGGCCGTCAACGACGACACCGTGCAGAAGGGCGAGGTCTTCACCGATGCCGAGTGGACTCAGCGCAGCCGGGTCGCCCTGATCGGGTCCACGGTCGCCGAGGACCTGGTCGGCGGCGACGGCACGGACGCCGTCGGGAAGACGGTCCAGTTCAACGGGATCAACTTCACCGTCATCGGGATCCTCAGCGACAAGGGCAGCACCGGCCCGCAGGACCAGGACGACCGGGTGCTCGCGCCGCTGACGGCGGTGCAGGACACGCTCACCGGGTACGGGTCCCTGTCGGCGATCTCGGTGCAGGCCAAGGACGCCGACAGCGTCGAGAGCGCGCAGGCCGAGGTGCAGGACATCCTCAACAGCCGGCACCACGTCACCGCGGAGACCGCCGACTACTCGATCCAGAACCCGACCTCGCTGCTCACGGCGGTCACCTCGACCTCGCAGACATTCACGGTGCTGCTCGCCTCGGTGGCAGCGATCTCCCTGCTCGTCGGAGGGATCGGGGTCATGAACATCATGCTGGTCACGGTCACCGAACGGACCCGCGAGATCGGCATCCGCAAGGCGATCGGGGCCAGGCGGGGCGACATCATCAGCCAGTTCCTGCTCGAAGCCGTGCTGCTTTCGCTCTTCGGGGGCCTGATGGGCGTGCTGGTCGGGCTCGTCGGCAGCCGGTTCGAGATCGTCGGCGTCCAACCGGTGGTCTCCATGTCGTCGGTGGCTCTGGCCTTCGGGGTCGCCATGGCCACGGGCCTGTTCTTCGGCCTCTACCCAGCCAATCGCGCTGCCTCGCTGCGACCCATCGAAGCGCTCCGCTATGAGTGATCGGACGCCTGCCGACATGACGACGCGCACCGACGGACCGGACCAGTCGCCCTTCACGCCGCCCGGCGACGACCCGGCGGCGGGTCAGTGGGAGGAGGACCTGCTCGAGGACTGGACGCCGCAGCGCCGCACCAACCGGCTCACGGCGCTGCTCGCGGCAGCCGTCCTGGCCCTGGGTGCGTTCACGATCGGTGCCCTGGTGCAACGGCAGTACGGCGCGTCGGGCACATCGGCTGCCGCGGGTGCAGCCGGACTGCCTGCCGGCGGATTCGAGGGTCTGCCGGGCCAGGGGCGTTCCGGAGCATTGGGGCAGGGCGGCTTCCCGGACGCGCCAGGTGCCTCCGTCGCGGCCGGTACCCCGGGGGTGGTCGCATCCTCGAGCGCCGTCTCGGGAGCCTCCGATGTTCCGGTCGTGGTCGGCACCGTGAAGAGCGTCACCGGGGAGAACCTGGTGGTGGAGAACTTCGCCGGCACGAGCGTCACCGTCCACGTGCCGGCCTCGGCGACCGTCACCACGCCCGGCCTGACCGGCCTCGCGGCCGGCATGACCGTGTCCGTCGTCGGCAAGGCTGGGGCCGACGGATCGGTCACCGCCAGCGCCATCACGGCGCGTCGCGCATCGTGAGGCCCGCGCGTTGACGACACGGCGAAGCCCTTGTCCTGCACCAAGTGTCGGTCCACTCAGGGAGACGAACGTATGACCACCGATCAGCATCACGCCCCCCGGGCCGTCCGGGTCGCCGTTCTCCGCAGCCTGGTCGGGGTGGCCGCCGTCGCCCTTCTCGCCGGGTGCGGTGGGTCGAGCGGAACCGGTTCGGAGGCGAGCTCAGCGGCGTCCGGGCCGATAGCGGCACCTGCGGCGTCCGGCCCGGGTGGCGTGGGTGCCGAGTTCCAGAAGATCCAGCAGTGCCTCACAGCTGCCGGCATCTCGCTGCCGACCCCGAGCGGGATGCCGAGCGGGATGCCGAGCGGGATGCCCCCCGGAGGCGGCACCCCCGGCGCGGGGATGCCCCCCGGAGGCGGCACCCCGCCGGCAGGAGCCCGGCCCAGCGGCGGCCCCGGCGGGTTATCGCAGCTGTACTCCGACCCCAAGGTCCAGGCCGCGCTCAAGGCGTGCGGACTGAGCGTACCCACCCGCGCCCCCCGTCCGACGGCGTCGGCGTCTGCCGCGACCTGACCGGACGGCGCGAGTGGTCAGTATCGCCCCGTTCTTGTCCGCTGAACGGGGCGGAATTGACCACTCGCGCCGCTGCGGATCAGCCGCGGGCGCGGCGCAGCACGAGGTAGAGCTCGCAGCCCAGGCAGAGGCCGAATGCGGCGTTCAGGAAGGCGGCGATCAGAGCCAGCGCTGCGCCGATCTCGACGGCCAGGCTCAGACCGGCCGCGGCGAGCAGCAGGGCGAGCCCGGTGACGACCAGCCCGACCAGCTGCGCGAACCGGGGAGGTGCAGGGTCCTCGAGCTCAGCGGGCGGGGCCAGCCGCGGCCGGAGCAGGCGGCGGAAGAGTGCGGCGTACGGAGTGTGCTGCACCCCACCGACGGCTCCGACGGCGAAGACCGCGGCCTGGGCCAGCAACACCCAGGCGTTGCCGGTGAGCAGGGCCAGGGCGAGCATGAGGGTGGTCAGCGCGGCGGCGAACCGCGGCCCGCGCGGGTCGATGCCTGCTCTGGCAGGGGCACTCAGGGCGCTCACGCGGCCGCCTTCGTGGTGGAGTCGGCGAGGTGGAGCGCCTGTATGACCTGGGCCCTGGTCGGCACGCCGCTGGTCCGGGCCACGACCTGCCCGAGGCCGTCCAGCACCAGCACGGTCGGCGTGCGCAGGATGCCGAGCCGGCGGGCCAGCGCGAGGTGCTCGCCGGCGTCCAGCTCGACGTGCTTCACCTCGGGAACGCTCTCGGCCACCTCGCCCAGCACGCGCCGGGCCGCTCGGCAGGGGGAACACACGGGGGCCGAGAACTGCAGCAGGGTGGCCCGCGCGCCGAGCGGCTCCCCGAGGTCGCCGGCGCCGACCTGCTCTCCGTCGGCGACGGCCCGCGCCCGGCCGTCGCTCCGGCGCCGCCACAGCCCGACGGCGACCGCGACCGCGATCAGCGCGACCAGCAGCGCCGCGCGTGCCCAGAAGGTGTCCATGGAGAGAGCAAACCTCACCAGAACGATAGAGATTCCCCTGTGTCACATCGTGAGACGGTGATCTCGAGGAACCCCTTCTCGGTGACTCCCCTCCGATTCACCACAACCCCCGGTCCAGGCCGAGAACCGGCTCTTTGGAGGGGTGCTGGTGGGCCGGGGGTCACCAGACCCCTGCCGCCGTCGCCGGTGTGCGTGTTCGGGTGGAACCCCACCGGAATACCGCCCGAAGATGCACATCGGCGGGATGGTCGCCGGACCCGATGCCAGATCGACCGGAATGTAGCATCTGACATGCTACATTGCTCCTTGTGGTGAGCGTGGGGATCAGGGAGTTGCGGCAGAACGCCAGCGTGCATGTCGCGGCGGCCAGCGGTGGTGAGCGGATCACGATCACCGATCGGGGCCGGCCGGTCGCCGCCCTGGTGCCGCTGTCGGTCGTGGAGCACCGGCTGCACCGCCTGCTGACCGCTCACCGGCTCATCGAACCGGCCCGTCCTCGGCGCTCCTTCGCTGCTGACCAGCGCCTCGCCGGGCCGCCCCTCAGCGCCGAGATCGACGTCGCACGCGGCGAGAAGGATCCGTGGACGGCGTGATCTACCTCGACACCTCGGCGCTGGCCAAGCTGGTGGTCGAGGAGGCCGATTCCGTCGCCCTCGCCGGGTGGCTGGACGAGCGCAGCACAGAGGCTTTGTGCACGAGCCTGATCAGCAGGGCCGAACTCGTTCGAGCCGCACGGCGGCGCGGCCCCGAGGCGGTGCCCCGCGCGCAGGGCCTGTTGGCCGAGTGCGCGCTGGTACCACTCGACACGCTCTCGGTCGACATCGCCGCTCTGCTCGAGCCGGCCACGCTGCGCGCGCTGGACGCCCTCCACCTCGCGGCCGCGCTCTCGCTGGGGGCGGACGTAGGCGCATTTGTCAGCTACGACGCTCGGCAGTGCACTGCAGCCAAGGCGCTCGGGCTGCCGGTCGTTGCTCCGGGAGCGTGACGCCTCAGGTGCTCGGTGCCGGGGCGGGGGCCGACTCGGGGAGGGCGGGGCGGGCTGTCTCGGCGAGCACGATCCCGGCCAGCACGACCAGGGCGCCGGCGATCTGCACCGGGGCCAGCACCTCGTCCAGCACCGGCCAGGCCACCAGGCCGGCCAGCGGCGGCTCGGCGGTGGCGATCAGGCCCACCCGCGCCGCCCCCACCGCACGCAGGCCGAGCAGGGTCAACCCGAAGGGCGCCACCGTGCCCAGCACGACCACGAAGGCGACGAACGTCCAGGCCGGCGCGGACAACCCGGTGACTCCGAGGTCGACCGGCGTCCCCAGCCGGGAGAACGGGAACGTCCACGGCGGCACCACCGCCGCCCAGAACACCCCGGCGATGCCGAAGCTCCACGCAGCGAGCGAGAACGGGTCACGACGTCCCATACCCCGCTCGCCCAGGAGGTAGTAGGTCGCCAGAGAGAGCGCGGCGAGGACGGCGGCGAGCAGCCCCACGGCGTCCAGGGTCAGCCCGGCCCACACCCGGGCCACCAGGGCGAGGCCGATCAGGGTGAGTGCGAGCGCAACCCAGATCCGGCCACGTACCGGCTGCCGGCGCACGAACCGCACCCACAGAGCGATCAGCACCGGTGCCGTGAACTCGATCAGCAGAGTGATGCTGACCGGCATCCGCGAGATCGATACGAAGTAGAGCCACTGCACCATCGCCACCCCGACGATGCCGTACACCGCGACGAAGCCGAGCTCACGCGGCCCGATGCGCAGGGACCGTCGGTCGCGGGCGACCGCGATCAGCGCGAACAGCACCCCGGCCGTCAGGCAGCGCACCTCCACCAGGTGCAGCGAGGAGATCGTGCCGTTCAGCACGGCCTTGCTGACGCTGCCGTTCAACGAGAACAGCGAGGCGGCGGCGAGCACCAGGCCGACGCCTCGCCAGGGATGCGCCCGGTCATCCGATGAATGCACTGGCAAAGCCTAGGGGCTCGGCGGGCAACCGCCCGCAGGCGCCCTTCCGGAGGGAGGGATAGGGCGGCCGGCGAGGCCTTTCCAAGCGCACGAATGCCGCATACCGTGGTGCGATCCCGCCGCAGGGAGGTCTGCATCGTGGCCGGCCAGCCGACACTCATCGCGTCGGTCCAACGCGCCCTGCACCTACTCGACGCGGTCGGCTCCAGTGACCGCCCGCTCACCGCGAAGGCGCTGGCCCGGTGCACCGGGAAGCCCCTGCCCACCACCTATCACCTGCTGCGCACCCTGGTGCATGAGGACTATCTGCGGCGGGTGGACGGCGGCTACGTGCTCGGCGAGCGGGTGAGCGCGCTCGGGGCCCGCCTGCACGCGAAGCCGCTGCGCGAGCGGATCCGCCCGATGCTCACCGGGCTGCACGACAATCTGCGCGCCGCCGCCTATCTCGCCGTCTACGAGGACGGCGAGATCAAGTTGGTCGACGTGGTCGACTCCCCGGCCGCCCCCCGGGTCGACCTCTGGGTCGACCTGGCCGTCTCGGGGCACGCTACGGCGCTGGGCAAGGCGGTGCTGGGGGCTCTGGACGACGAGGGCCGGCGCGACTACCTCTCCCGGCACGAACTGGCCGATCTCACCCCGTACACCCAGACCGACCGTCGCACCCTGCTCCGGGGGATCGGCAGCGGTACCGGCGTCGTCCTCGACCGACAGGAGTACAGCCTCGGGATCGCCTGTGTCGCAACGCCGGTGCGCACCGTCGGCGCCGGCGGAACGGTGTCGGTGGGCGCGGTCGCGGTCTCGGTGCCGGCCACCCGCCTGAACGGCGCCCTCGGCCATACCCCCGACCTCACCCGCGCCGCCGAGCGGATCGCCCTCGAACTGGCCCACTGAACCTGCTCATGCTCCGCTGGGGTACACGTTTTGCCCCCTCAGAACCGCAGAACATGTTCACCCGCGGAGCATGAGCAGGTTGGGGGCGGGGGTGGGGGTGGGGTGGGGCGCGTATCACCATCTGAAAACCCGGCGGGTGACGCGTGGGTCGGGCGCGCGCAGGATCAGGCCATGGGGCACCACGGCGTGCCCGTCCCCTCTGCGTGCTGGAAGGAGTACGGATGACTGTCACCTCATCCGCGGCCCAGGTCACTGCGCTGGACACTGCGGCGCGCCTGGCGCTGTACCGCCAGATGGTGCTGATCCGCACCTTCGAGGAAGCCCTGCTGCGCGACTACCACGCCGACAAGTCACCGGTCTGGGACATCGGCGCCGGACTGATCCCGGGCGAGATGCACCTGGCTGCCGGCCAGGAACCCGTTGCTGCCGGGGTCTGCGCCCATCTGACCACGGACGACGCGGTGACCGCGACCCACCGCCCGCACCATCTGGCCATCGCCCACGGAATGGATCTGCGCAAGCTCGCCGCCGAGATCTTCGGCCGGGAGACCGGCCTGGGCCGCGGCCGCGGCGGGCACATGCACCTGTTCGACCCCGCCACCCACTTCTCCTGCTCGGGCATCGTCGCCGAGGGCTACCCACCGGCCCTGGGCCAGGCATTCGCCTTCTCGCGCAGGGGAACCGACCGGATCGCGGTCGCCGTCACCGGCGAGGGAGCGGCCAACCAGGGTGCCTTCCACGAGACCCTCAACCTGGCCGCACTGTGGAAGCTGCCGGTGGTGTTCGTGGTCGAGGACAACGACTGGGGCATCTCGGTGCCGCGCAGCTCCTCGACGTCCGTACCCTCGAACGCGGTCCGGGCCGCCGCCTACGGCATCCCCGGCGAGCGGGTGGAGGACAACGCCGTCGAGGCGGTCTGGGACGCCGCGGGCCGGGCGGTCGAGCTGGCCCGCAACGGCGGCGGGCCCAGCCTGATCGAGGTGCACACGCTGCGGCTGTGGGGTCACTTCGAGGGCGACGCTCAGGGATACCGCACCGATCTGGACGGCGTTCCCGGCCGGGACCCGATCCCCACCTACGAGGCCGCGCTGCGCGCCGACGGCGTGCTGGACGACGCCGCGGTGGCCGCCGCCAAGGCCGACGCGCTGGCCGCGGTGGACGATGCGATCGCCTTCGCCAAGGATTCCCCGGTGCCTGACCCGGCCCAGGCCGGTGCCTACGTGTTCGCCGACGCCGAGGAGGTACGGTCATGACCGCCACCGACACCCCGACCGCCACCGCGTCCGCCACCCGCCGGCTCACCACGGCCAAGGCGATGTCCGAGGGCATCGCCCAGGAGATGCAGGCCAATCCCGAGGTGTTCTACCTCGGCGAGGACGTCGGAGCCTACGGCGGCATCTTCGGCTCCACCGGCGGCCTGCTCGAGCAGTTCGGCGCGCAGCGGGTGATCGACACCCCGATCTCGGAGACAGCGTTCATCGGCCTGGCCGTCGGCGCCGCCACCGAGGGTATGCGCCCGATCGCCGAGCTGATGTTCGTCGACTTCATGGGCGTCTGCCTGGACCAGATCTACAACCACATGGCGAAGATCCACTACGAGTCCGGCGGCAACGTGAAGGTGCCGATGGTGCTCACCACCGCGGTCGGCGGCGGCTACTCCGACGCCGCGCAGCACAGCCAGTGCCTGTGGGGCCTGTTCGCCCACCTGCCCGGCATGAAGGTGGTGGTGCCCAGCACGCCCTACGACGCCAAGGGCCTGATGATCGCGGCGATCCGGGACGACAGCCCGGTGGTCTACATGTTCCACAAGGGCGTGATGGGCCTGCCCTGGATGGCCAAGAACGCCCGGGCCACCGACGTGGTGCCGGTCGAGGCCTACGAGGTGCCGATCGGCAAGGCGCGCATCGCCCGACCGGGCAGCGACGTCACCCTGGTCACCATCTCGCTGTCGGTGCACCACGCGCTCGACGTCGCCGACCGGCTGGCGGCGGACGGCGTCGCCGACGTCGAGGTGATCGATCTGCGCAGCCTGGTGCCGCTGGACCGTGAGGCGATCCTGGCCTCGGTGGCGAAGACCAGCCGGCTGGTCGTCGTCGACGAGGACTACCTCTCCTTCGGCATGTCCGGAGAAGTGGTGGCCACGATCACCGACCGCGACCCGTCGATGCTGCGGGCCCCGGTGCAGCGGGTCGCCGTGCCCGACGTGCCGATCCCCTACGCCCACGGCCTGGAGCACGCCGTCCTGCCCAACACCGACCGGATCGAGGCGGCGATCCGCGCCGTGATGGGAGCCTGAGCCGCGTGGACGTGGTCTTCCCGCAGCTCTCCACCCAGGACCCGCAGGCCGAGGGCGTGGTCTCGACCTGGTTCGTCCGGGACGGCGAGCAGGTGGCCGTCGGCCAGTTGGTGGCCGAGGTGGCGGTGGACAAGGTGTCGATGGAGGTGCCCGCCGAGGTGGCGGGCACCGTCCGCCTGCTGGTCGAGGAGGAGGCGGTGGTCACGCAGGGGACCGTGATCGCCACCATCGGCTGACACCGGCCGGGGAGAGGGCGATCAGGACGAGGGCGAGCAGGTAGCTCACCCCCGCAGTGGTGCTCAACGGCAGGCCGAGCGCGGGCGCCAGGTACGCCGGATAGGCGGCCGCTGCAACGGCCAGCCACCTCCCACGCCCGTCCAGTGCCACCAGGGGGATCAGCAGCAGCGCGTACCAGGGGTAGCTGATCCCGGTCACCGCGAAGGCCAGCCCGACCAGCACCATGGCGGCGGTCCACGGCTGCGCCGCCTCGATGCGCCGTGCCGTCCACAGGGCGATCAGCGCCAGGCTCAGCACGCCGGCAGCCGCGGCCCACCCTCCGGGCAGGACCGCCTGGAACCAGGGGAAGCGGGTGCGCCCGTCGAAGCCCTCCTCGGGCAAGTAGCCGGGCAGGAAGCCGAGCACGTGGGCGCCCACGGCCAGCACGTGCGGCAGGTACACGACACCGAGAGCCGCGACGGCGACCCCGAGCACCAGTCCGCGGCCCTGGACCCAGCCGCGCCACTCCCGCGCTGACCACCGCCGGGGCAGCGGCCCGGCGAGAGCCACGAGTACCAGGGCAGGCAGCAGTTTGGTTGCGATCGCCGCTCCGATCAGGACGCCGCCGCGCACCCGCCTCCCGGCGACCGCCGCCGCCAGGGCGAGCACGACGAGCAGCGACGCGAGCACGTCGACATGTGCATTCCCCCCGGCCTCCAACACCACGGTCGGGCACCAGGCCCACAGCACCACGTTCCGGGGGTCACTCCCGATCCGGCGCAGCAGCCGCACCAGAGCCGCCGCGGTCGCCATCGCCAGCGCCGCGGCCAGCAGCTGCCAGGTGCGTTCGCGCCCGCCGTCCGGCCCGAGCGGGCGGGTGAGCAGGTGCACGGCGGTGAAGCCGGCCTGGGCCACGGGAGGGTAGATCGTCGGTGCGCCGGGATGGTTCATCCGAGTGCACACCGGGGTGCGCGTGGCGCAGTCGGGCGGGAACAGCCAGGGGGTGCGTAATCCGGCCAGGGCCGGATCGGTGGGCGGATAGCGGTACGGGGAGATGCCGGCCGCCTGCACCCGCCCGTCCCAGGCGTACCGGAAGAAGTCGTCGGTCATTCGTGGCGGCGAGCTCATCGCGACCAGCTGCAGACCCAGCCCTCCGGCGAGGATCAACGGGACGGCGACCCGCAGCGGCGTGCGCCGGGCTCCCCACACCCCTGCGCTGAAGGCGACCCAGGCGACCGCGATCCAGATGAGGAGTCGCCACCGGCCCTGGCCCGGGTCGCCGGCCACGACCACCAGGCGTACGGCGAGGGCGGTCCCCGCCAGACCGCCGAAGGCGGCAGCCGTGGCCCACCGCGACGACGGTCCGGAGGGCCTCATCCGCCCACCCTGCGTCACGATCGGGGCCCGGTGCTCCGCGCGACGGGGTTGTTCAGGCTTTCGTAAGACCTGCCCCTGATCAGGGCGCGTCCGGTGTCGGCGAGATCTGCGGCGATGTCGGCCAAGAGGTCCACGCCGTCCGGGGAGAGGATCGACTCCAGGTGGAACTGCACCGACACCAGCCGGTCGGCCTCCAGCGCGACCACCTCGCCGTCCTGGCCGTCGGTCCACAGCCGGACCCCCGGCAACGGTCGGACGGTGCGGGCGCGGGCGGTGTAGGTGTTGTAGAACCCCACCCGGACGTCACGGCCCAGGGCGTGAACCCGGCGCTGGGTGCCCTGGTAGGGCTCGGGCAACGGTTCCAGCGGCAACCCGAGCTGGGCGGCGACGATCTGATGGCTCAGGCAGACCGCCAGCAGTGGACGGTGCGCCGCGAGGCGCGCGGCCACCACACCGTGCAGCCCGGCGATCCGCCGGTCGGTGAGTTCCCGGGGGTCGCCGGGCCCGGGGCCGGCGACCAGCAGGTCGGCCTGCTCCACCTCGGCCGGGGTGATCGCATCCCAGCGCACCACTCTGGCCGCCATCCCCAACCGGCGCAGCACGTGGGCAAGCATCTCGGTCCAGGCGTCCTCGGCGTCCACCACCAGCGCCGATCGGCCGGCCAGCCGCGGGTCGGGCCGTTCGTGCTGGGGGTCGACCCAGAACCGGGCCAGGGTGTCGTTGCGGGCGGCCAGCGCCTGGCCGATCTCGGCATCGTCCGCCAGCGTCGCACACCGTGAGCCACGTTCTGCTGCAACGGAATCCACCGGAGTCGCAGCGAAGGCGGAGAGGATGCCCGCGCTCTTGGCGTACGTCTCAGCCACCTCGGTCTCCGGCACGCTGTGCCGCACGAGGGTGGCGCCCACCGGAATCCGCACCGCGCCGTCCGGGCCGAGGTAGGCAGTGCGGATCAGGATCGGCGCATCGAGCTCGGACCCCTCGGGGCCGTGCGAGAGCAGGGCTGCCATGCCGGCGTAGTAGCCTCGGCCGGTCTGCTCGTGCCGGGTGATCACCCGGCAGGCGTTCTGCACCGGTGAGCCGGTCACGGTGGCCGCGAACATGGTGGCCCGCAACACCTCTCGCGGGTCGGCGTCGCTGTCGCCGGTGAGCAGGTACTCGGTGTGCGCGAGATGGCCCATCGGTTTCAGGAACGGTCCGAGCACCCGGCCGCCGCGTTCGCACAGCCCGCTCATCATCTTCAGCTCCTCGTCCACCACCATGAAGAGCTCCTCCACCTCCTTGTGATCGCGCAGGAAGGCCAGCAGGCCGGCCCGGGTGGGCCCGCCCGGGGGATAGCGGAAGGTGCCGCTGATCGGGTTCATCACCACCGTCCCGGCCCGTGCGCTGACGTGCCGCTCCGGGGTGGCGCCGACCATGGTGACGGACGGCGTCCCGGCCAGCGGGGCGTGGACGACGAAGGTCCAGTAGGCGCCGTCCTCTCGCTGGAGCAGACGGCGCAGCACGGCCAGGGCGGCCCGGCTCGGCGGCAGCGGCTGCCGGGCGTTCAGGTCCCGGCGGACGACGAAGTTCGCGCCCTCACCGCGGCCGATCTCCTCCTCGATCACACGCTTGACCACCTCGGCGTAGGCATCGTCGTCCAGGTCGAACGCGGTGCCGGTCAGTGGGACGTCGTCCGTCGGAAGCACGTGCAGCGCCTCGTCCCGGGTGAGCACCTCGTACCGGCGTCCCCGTAGGCACCGCAGGGGGGTGGCGTCCTCGTGGTGGGTGTAGCCGAGCTCGCCGATCTGCCGGAAGGGCACCAGGGCCAGCGCCGGCAGCTCACCGGGCCCGGGCAGCGGCAGGTCGGCCAGCCGGGGGACGTCGATGACGTCGCCGGTGAGCACCTCGACGCCGGGGGCGTCCTGGCGCAGCAGGACGGCGAACGGCGGTGGTGCGGGGTCGGCGGCCAGGGCGGCAAGCAGGCCGGCGGCGGAGGTAGGGGTGGTGGACATCGGGGGTCTCCTTCGATCGGGGGTCGGCCCGATCGAGGTGATGCCGGCAAACGACGACGGCCGCCTCGATCGAGGCGGCCGCAGGGTGCGCGAGCTGGTCCGCCTAGGGGGCGGGCCACCGCTGGCGAGTCAGGCGCGCAGACATGTCCAGAGCATGCCACAAACCCGCTCATGCTCCGCAGGGGTACATGTTCAGAGCGGCGACAACGTCGTCAGATGTGCACCTGCGGAGCATGAGCGAGGTTGGCTGATCCGGCTCAGGGGCGCATGGCCCGTCGCAGTCGTCGTCCGATGATCTCGGTGGCCAGGGTGACCGCGAAGGAGGCGAGAAGCAGCGTGGTCACCACGGAGAAGCGGAAGGCGGACAGGTTCTCACTCAGCAGTCGCCCCAGACCCGCAGCCCCGACCACTCCGACCACGGTGGTGTCCCGAACGCAGATCTCCAGCCGGTACAGCGTGAAGGTGATCAGATGATGCGCGGACGGCGGCACCGTGCCGGCCAGCGAGGCCAGCCGGCGAGGGACGCCGCCCGCCAGCAATGCGGTGCGCGGACGTAGGTCCACGCTCTCCCAGGCCTCGGCGACCAGACGGCCCAGCACGCCACCGGTGTAGGCGCCGAGAGCCAGGGCCCCCGGCAGGATTCCGGGGAACAGCGCCAGAAGCGCGATCACCGCCCACACGGTGGGAGGGATCGAACGCAGCGCCACCAGGCTGAGCCGAGCCGATCCCCAGAGCGTGACCCGGATCAGGGTTCGCCACCGGGCAGGGTGCTCATCGGCGGCACTCCGGCGCGGCCGCGCTGCCCAGGGGCCGACGATCACCGTCACCGCGACAGCGACCGCCATGGCGAGCACAGCCATCGCCACCGTGTCGGCCAACGCCGACGCCAGCCGTCCCCAGCCGCCGACCGGCGCCTGCGGAGGCCAGAGGTCCGCTGCGAGTCGGTGGCTCAGCTGCCGGGTGCGCGGCGAGGCGAGCCCGGCGAGCGAGACCTCTGAGACCCACCAGGCCAGGGCGATCCCGGGCAGGGCCAGGAACGCGGAACCGCGGGCCCATCGCGAGACGGCTCGCCGGGATCCGCAACCGGCGACCCCACTCGACCATTCCGCACAACTGGTCACCGCCAGGTCGGCGCGCAGCCGGCCGCTCCACAGGTCGACGCCTGCCGACAGCAGCAGGACGGCGCCGATCAGGGTCCACACCTCGTCCCAGTTGCGCGAGGCCAGGCTGATCGACAGCTCCTGGCCCAGCCCGCCGACCCCGACCACACCGAGAACCACGGCGGAGCGGATTGCGCACTCGAATCGGTAGAACATGTAGGACACCAGCATCGGAGTTGCCTGCGGCAACAGGCCGAGAGCCACGGCGGGCGCCCACCTGACCCCGGCGGCCCGCAGCGCTCTCAAGGGGCCCGGGGGTACGCCGTCCAGGGTCTCGGCGAAGATCTTGGCGGTCTGGGCACCGAACGGGACGGCGATCGCAAGCACCGCGACCAGCGGATCCAGCCCGAGCACACTGACGAACAGCAACGCCCAGACCACCTCGTGGACCGAGCGAACGGCCACCAGGACGCCGCGCATCACCAGGCGCATCAGCCGCACCGGCCAGGGGGGCGAACCCTCCCAGGTGGCGTCGCTGAGCACCAGCCCACCGAGCGCGCCGATCGCCAGGGCTCCGGTGGTGCCCAGCGAGGCGAAGACCACGGTGATCACCGTGGCGTCGACGGTCGCGGACAGGAAGGTGCCCGACAGGGCGGGGTGCAGCACCGAGGCGCCGAGCCGGCCGAGCTGCGCCCACCCGCCGGGGTTGACCAGATCGCTCCCCGTGCCCGGCCCACCGATCGGGCGCAGCGCCCGGTGCACTGCCCAGGCCAACGGAACGGCGACCAGCACCAGCGCCAGCAGCCGGCGCCGAACCACCTCCGCCGCCTCGACCCTCGGGCCGTGACCAGCCGCCGGCAGGCGCACCCGGTCGTCCGTGGGGTCCAGTTGCACCGTCATCAGCACCTGCCCCGTTCAGGACAGGGCGTAGAGGTCGTGCAGGAGACCCTCGTCCAGCTCCGCGGTGGGCAGGTCGAGCACCAGGCGCCCCTCACGCAGCCCGATCACCCGCGTGCAGTGTCGCCGAGCCAGGTCCGGTTGGTGCAGGCTGACCACCAGGGTCGTCCCCCGCCCCGCAGTGGCCAGCAACCCCAGTACCTCAGCCGCCCGCGGTGGGTCGAGGCTGGCCACTGGTTCGTCGGCGAGCACCAGGTCCGGTTCGGCCACCAGCAGCCGAGCGATCGCCACCCGTTGCCGTTCTCCGCCGGAGAGGCGCTCGGTCCGCTCGTGGACGGCCCACTCCAGGCCGACGCGGCCCAGCGCCTCGGTGACGGTGCGGTCGGCGCGGGGCCAGGCCAGGTTCACCAAGGCGCGCGGGGTGCTCCACCGGGCGAGCCGACCGGCATTGACGTTGTGCAGCACCCGGACCTGATCGACCAGGTCGAGTCGTTGAGAGACGGTGCCGATCCGGCGCTGCACGGCCCGGCGGTGGGCAGCGGGCAGCGTCGCCAGGTCGGCGCCGAACACCTCGACGATGCCTGAGCCGGCCGGCAGAGAGCCGTTGATCAGGGCGAGCAGGGTGCTCTTGCCGGCGCCGCTGGCGCCCAGCACGGCGACCCGCTCACCCGGCAGGATGCTCAGGTCGACGTCACGCAGTGCGTGCTCGGCACCGAACCGACGGCCGGCGCCGCGCAACCGGACCACCGGTCCCGGTGGGCTCATGCGAGCAGCCCCAACCCCTTGGCGACGGACTCGATCTGGTCGTAGGCGGAGTTGCGGGTGGGAACGAACGTCGTCGCCCCGAACAGGTCGAGGATCGCCTTGTCGTCGGCTCGGGCGGCATTCAGCCCGAGCAGGGCGTCGGTGATCCTGGTGGTCGCTCCGGGCCCGAGCCGGCGATCCAGATCGGGTCGAGCGAGCCAGTGATAGTCGGCGTACGGCGGCGTGCGCCAGAGCACCACCACCATGCTCAGGTCCACCTTCCCTGCCTTCTGCGTCTTCTTCCACACCTGCTCGTTGACCGCGCCCACCTGGAAGCTGCCGGAGGCGATGGCCTCGATGGTGGCGTCGTGGGAACCGGAGAACGCCGGTGTGCCGCGGAGCCGGCTCAGCGTCAATCCGGATTGCTCCATGAAGTACTGCGGCATCAACCGTCCGGACGTAGAGGTCTCGCTGCCGAAAGTGAAGGTGTGGCCCGCCAGGGTGTTCAGTCCCTGCACCTCGGTGAACGGGGCCAGGCCCGCCGAGGCATGGGCGATGAACAGGCTGTGGAACTCGGCGTCGATGTCGCGCTGTGCGATGGCGTTCGCACCCGGCACCCTTGCACGCGCCTGGACACCGGTGAGCCCGCCCATCCAGGCGACGTCGATGTCGCCGACCTCGAAGCCGCGGACCACCGCGCTGTAGTCGGTGACGGCCAGGTAACTGGTCTGCAGGCCAGTCACTGCCGAGAACCGCTCGGCCACCAGGGGATAGAGCCGATTGAGCAGTTCCGGGTCTTGGTCGGGGATCGCCGACAGGACGAGCTTCCCACCCGTCGACGATCCGGACGCCGGTGAGGTGGAGGGGTCGCCGGCGCAGGCCGCGAGCAGCAGCGTGCCACAGGAGGCCAGAGAGCCGACCAGCAGATCGCGGCGCGAGAGTCCGGTCAGGCGCATCGGAACACCTGCCGCCCGGAGCTTGCCGCGGCATCCTGCACGGCCAGTGCATCGCGCACCACGCCGAACACCTCGGACAGGGGCAGCGGAGCGTCGGCGATCCGCAGGTTCTGATTGGTGACGGCGACGGGGTGCCACCAGGCCCCGTCCGCTGTGATCGTCGGCTCAGGCTCGACGGTGTCGATCGACACGTGGAGCCCACTGTCGGCGAAGCCTTCCTGAGCCACCGGGCGGATCAGGCGGTCCACATCGGCGATTCCCTGCTGGTCCAGTCTCCGGTGCAGCTCGCCGACTCCGCCGGGGTCCTCGGCGTAAAGGGTCGCCGCCACCCGCACCCGGAAGCCCAGTTCGGCGGCCAGCCCTATCCCGGCCAGCGCCCGCGTCCACGATCCTGCTCCGCGCTGGCGGTCGTGCAGCTCCGGTGTGGCCGAGTCCAGACTGATCTGCAGCACGACCGAGCGGTCCAGCAGGTCGAGCATCTGCCGCCGCCGGCCACGGGCGAACACCATGGCGTTGGTCAGGATCGTCCGCTCCAGGCCGTCCGCCGCGGCGACCACCTCGATCAACCGAGGGTGCATGAACGGCTCGCCGCCGGTGAAGTACACCTCGCGCCCGCCGAGGGAGCGGAACTCGGCGAAGACCTCACCAGCCAGTTCGGGCTCGAGCCTGCGGGCCGGCGTCCTGGGGGAGGACTGCGCGCAGCAGTACCCGCAGGCGAGGTTGCAGTCGAAGTTGGTGTAGGCCCAGAGCCGTCGTCCGACGGGGGTTCTCGGCCCCCCGCTGAAGACCGCCTGTGGCCGGGTGACCTTGCGGACGGCGAACCACCACGGGCCCGCCGGTGACTCCGCCGACTGGGTGCAGACCTGGTGCCCGACCAGTTCGGCCCACACCGGCAGATCGGTGACCACCGACTGCTCCGCGCTGCGGATACCCAACACCTCGCCGTCGGCGAGTCGGCGCATCGCCCTGGTGATGAGCAGGAGCAGGCCGCTGCCGCAATCCATGTCGCCGCCGTCGATCGTCGAGGTGACCGATCCGAGGGGGGAGTATTCGTCCATCCCCGAACCCTAGGAGCGCACCACCGCCGAAATGCCGTTCCAGATCTGACGATTCGATGACGGATGGTGCCCTCGCGTGCCGGCCAGGCTAGCGTCGGCGGGCATGACGGATCATCACCCCCCACAGCCGGCCACGTCGAGCGACGAGGTGCTCTGGCGCCCGGCGGACGCCCGAGCGCGCAAGGACTTCTGGCAGGGCGTGCACGACGGCAAGGACGTCGACGGCGTCTCGTGGTGGCAGTCGGTTCCTGAGCTGTCGCTCAACCTGGTGGACGCTGCTCGGCTGGGCCTGGACGCGCCCGTCATCGACGTCGGCGCCGGCTGGTCCACCTTGGTCGATCACCTCCTTGCCCTGGGATACCGGGATCTCACCGCAGTCGACCTGTCGACGACTGCATTGAAAACGGTGCGCGAACGCCTCGGAGCGGACGGCGCGGACGTCGTGCTTCAGGTCGCCGACGTGCTCGATCTGCATCTGGGCAGGCAGTACGCCCTCTGGCACGACCGGGCGGTCTATCACTTCCTCACCGAGGCGGACGAGCGTGCCGACTACCTGGCCTCGCTGGAGCGTTCGCTCGCCCCCGACGGCTGGCTGGTGGTGGCCACGTTCGGGCCGGACGGCCCCACCACCTGCAGCGGCCTGCCGATCGTGCGGTACACCCACGCCGAACTGGCCACCGAGTTCCCGGGTTTCGCCGTGGTGGACTCGGCGGGTGAGGACCATGTGACGCCGTGGGGAGCCAGGCAGCAGTTCACTGCGCTGCTGCTGCGCCGGACGGCGTGAACCGGTAAGACGTCGTTCATCTTTTGTGGCCGGTCGATGCCTAGTCTGAGGCGACGATGCACCGTGATGCGCGCACTGAGCGGAGACCCCAGATGCAGGACACCGCGACAGCCGGAGCCGAGCCGTTCGAGGCGCTGGACACGGGCCGGGCATCCCGGGCCCTTCTGGCCGGAGTGCGGATCACGCTGGCCCTGATGTGGATCCAGAACCTGAACTGGAAGATCCCGCCGGACTTCGGCCGGGACGACGGGAACAACCTCTACGCCTACGTCGGGGAAGCGGTGAAGCATCCGGTCCTGCCGCCGTACACCTGGGTTGTGGAGCAGGTGGTCCTGCCGAACTTCGTGGTGTTCGGGTATCTCACCCTGCTCACCGAGTTCGCCCTCGGGGTGTTCCTGCTGGTCGGGCTGCTGACCCGGTTGTGGGCCGTGGTCGGGATAGCGCAGACGCTGGCGATCACCTTCTCGGTGCTCAACACCCCCGGCGAATGGCATTGGGCCTACTACCTGATGCTGACCGGGCACGTCGTCCTCCTGGCCACGGCCGCTGGTCGCGCCCATGGGCTGGACGGGTTGCTGCGGCCGATCTGGCGCCGATCCGGAGGGCGCCTGGCGGGCTGGGCGGTGGCGGCGTCATGAACCCGGTGAGCGATGGCGACTCTGACGGCCCCGGCCCGGTGAACCGTTCGGCGATCTGGTCCGTCGGTCCGTTGGATGCCGTAACAGCAGGGCGGGTGCGTCGGCTGGCGGTGGTCACCGCGGCGGCTGCGGTGTTCGGCGTGATCAGCTACGAACCCCTGCGGTTCGTCAGCGTGTCGACCCCGGTCGCGATCCTCCTGGTCCTGGCCGGTGCGCTTGCCGCGACCGGGGCCGCCACTCGGCGTGCGGCACCGGTGCTCGGCGTCGCCGCCGTCCTGGTGCTGCTGGGTCTGTACCGATTGGCCACGTACGGCCACGGTTCGGCGGGGATCGGCGGGGCGGCGTCCACCGCAGCCCTGCTCAGCGGGCTCGGGGTGGCCTATCTCGGAGTGCTGGTTGCTCGTGAGGGTTGACGCCGTCGGCCGCGACGATCGCGGCGAGGCAGCGAGCGAACCGACCGGCCGGTGCGCCCTCGGCGACGGCGAAGGCGTCGGCGGGCTCGTCGACATCTCGCAGCGGGGGAAGGTCCGCCACCGCCAGTCCGGCATCGACCAGGCGGCGGCGCTGTAGCGCGCCGGTGTGCGGGGTGGACGTCGGGACACCGCTGATCAGCCGGCGGGCGTCCCGGTGCGGGTGCCGCAGGCCGAGCGCCCACCAGCCGCCGTCCTCGGCCGGGCCGAGCCAGGCGTCCACCGGCAGGCCGAGGTCGAGGTCGAGCACCGCGGGGTTCGCCTGGGGTGTGTCCATGCCGATCAGTAGCGCGGTGCAGTCCCTGGGGGCGGCCTCGAAGGCCGCGACGATCCGCTCGGAGTGTGATCCACTGGTTTGCGGGATCACTTGAAAATCACTGCAGGACAACGACTCTGACGATCCGTCGAGAACCAGGAGCCGACGCTGCGCCACGGTCCGGCGGACGAGGTCCAAGGTGTCTGCCAGGGCGGCGGCGGCGAGCGCGGCCGAGCCGTGGGCGCCGAAGGCAGGGATCAGCCGGGTCTTGCTGTGGCCGGGCCGGGGTGTCTTGGCCAGGACAAGCACGGCCAGAGCAGGCACGCCGCTCACCGGCCCGCCTCCGCCAGCACCCGCCGCATGTCGGTCACCGCCCGGACGGTGCCGCGGACCGTGCCGGTGACCTTGGATCGTCCGATCCGGGGGTGGTACCCGACGTCCACCTCGGCCAGGCGCCATCCTGCCCTGGTCGCCCGCAGGACCAGCTCGAGCGGGTACCCCGACCGGCGATCCTGCACCCCGAGGGCCATCAGGGCCTTTCGGCGCATCGCGCGCATCGGACCCAGGTCGTGCAGGTCTGCACCGGTACGGCTGCGGAGCAGGGAGGCGAGCGCCGCATTGGCCAGGCGTGCATGGATCGGCCACGCTCCGGACATGCCGGGGCGGCGGCGGCCAAGCACCAGGTCGGCCACGCCGGCGATCACCGGGTCGACGACGCGGGGAAGCTCGGCCAGGTCCAGCGACGCGTCGGCGTCACAGAAGGCAAGGATCGGTGCCGTCGCGGCGAGGGCCCCGGCCGCGCAGGCCGCGCCGAAGCCGCGCTGCGGCTCGTACACCACCACGGCCCCGTGCGCGCGGGCCACCGCCGCGCTGGCATCACGGCACCCGTTGTCGACCACGATCGCTCGCATGCCGGGGGGAAGGCGGGCCAGAACGGTGGGCAGCGCCCCCTCCTCGTCGAGGCAAGGCAGGACGACGTCGACCAGGGGCAGTGCCGGGGGGCCAAGGGTCACAGTGGCCGAGGTTAGGCGCCTCCGTTCGGGTGGGTCTTACGGAAGTCGAACGCTTCGTGGTCGTCGAAATCGTTCGGGGCCGCCGCGCCCTACTCTCAAGACATGGCGTCACGCGTGTTGGTGGTCGAGGACGATGCCACGGTGGCCGAGGTGGTGCGCACCTATCTGGAGCACGCCGGGCTGCAGATCGAGCATGCTGCGGACGGCGTCACCGCGCTCGCGCTGGCCGCCCGCACCCCACCCGATCTGGTGGTGCTGGACTTGATGCTGCCGGGGCTGTCCGGCCTCGAGGTGTGTACCCGGCTGCGGCAGAACCGGCCCGACGTGCCGGTGATCATGCTGACCGCTCTCGGGGAGGAGAGCGACCGCCTGCTCGGGCTCGAGACCGGGGCGGACGACTACATGGTCAAGCCGTTCAGTCCGCGGGAGCTGGTGCTCAGGGTGCAGTCGGTGTTGCGGCGCAGCGGTACCGCGGCCACCGGCGGGCAGCACGCGGCGCGCCGGCTGGTCGCCGTCGGCCTCGAGGTGGATCTGGCGGCGAGGTCGGTGTGCCGCGATTCCGTGGCCGTTCCCCTGACCGCCCGAGAGTTCGATCTGCTGGTGCACCTGATGTCCCACCCCGGCCAGGCGTTCACCCGGGAACGCCTGATGCGCGAGGTATGGGGGTGGGAGTTCGGCGACACGTCGACCGTGACCGTGCACGTGCGCCGGTTGCGCGAGAAGGTCGAGGCCGACCCGGCTCAACCCCGCTGCCTGGTCACCGTGTGGGGTGTCGGCTACCGCTGGGACGGAACGGCATGATCACGAAGGCCCGTCGATGAGCCGGGCCGACGTGGCCGTGGCCCAGGTCGCGCTGATCTACTCGGCAGCGGCCGGGGGGCTCGGTCTGCTGGCCGTCAGGCTGTGGCGTCGCCACTCGATCCGTGGCTTCCTGGTCGCATGCTCGGCCATCACCGTGCTCTCGATGGTGGCCGGGGTGCTGGGCGCCGCACAGGCGATGTTCATCTCAGCACACGATCTCGCGGTAGTGCTACCGGTGACGGCGATGGCCTCGATGGTGGCGATGGCCGTGTCATGGCTGCTCGGGCGCACCGTCGTGCGCGATGTTCAAGGTGTCCGGGCGGTGGCCCGATCCGGAACGCGAGGCGGCGGCCCGGTCACCCTGCGGGAGCTGGCGGACATCGAGGCAGAGGTGACCCATGCCCAGCAGCGGCTGGTCACCGCACGGGAGCGCGAGCAGGCACTGGAGTCCTCGCGCCGCCAGCTGGTGGCCTGGATCAGCCACGACCTGCGCACCCCGTTGGCCGGGCTGCGGGCGATGGCGGAGGCGCTGGAGGACGGAGTGGCCCCCGATCCGGCCCGCTACCACCGGCAGATGCGCCGTGAGGTCGATCGGCTCGCGCGCCTGGTGGACGACTTGTTCGAGCTCTCGCGGATCCGCGGCGGGGGGCTCTCGCTCACCCTGGAGCACATCGACCTGCGTGACCTGGTGGCCGACGTGGTCTCCGGTGCGACCGCCATGGCCGAGGCCGGCGGCGTGTCGCTGGGTGCCTCGGCCGACCCCGCCTCGCTCCGGGCGGACGCCGGCGGGCTGGGCCGGGTGCTGACCAACCTGGTGGTCAACGCCATCCGGCACACCCCCTGCGACGGCACGGTTCACGTCGCCGCGCAGCAGCGGGAGGGTGAGGTCGTGCTCTCGGTCAGCGATGCCTGCGGAGGGATACCCGCAGCCGATCTGGAGCACATCTTCGAACCCGGCTGGCGTGGTGGTGGTGCCGGTCAGGCCCGCACCCCGGGCCCGGACGGCGGGGCCGGGCTGGGCCTGGCCATCGCCCGGGGGATCGTGGAGGCCCATCACGGCCAGATCATCGCCTACAACGTCGGCGGCGGGTGCTGCTTCGACGTCCGGCTGCCGCTTACGCAGAAGATTGCCTGACACCTCAGGTTGCCGGGTTACCGTGGGCGCGTGGACGAGAATCGAGCCCGCCGGGTTGTGGACGCTCTGCGTGGCCGCGGCATCGACGCCCATCTGGAGAAGGCCGGCATCTACCAGTTCGGCGTCCGGCTGGCGGTGAACGAGGGCCGCACCGCGGTGTGGGACACCGACGGCACCGCGGGGCTGGAGGCCCTGGTCATGCGCAATGGCGTAATGGTGGGCTTCGTCCCGACCATCCCCGGGTCGGAGCACTTCACCGAGGAACAGGTGGTCGATGCCATCCTGCGGGCCGACTACGACAAGCCCGTGGCCACCCTGCGCACCACTGCCCCCGCGCCTGCGGCGCCGTTGCCGCCGACCGGCGGTGTGTTCCGCCGTTTTCTCGACGGCTTCCGCTACCCCCGCTGACTCGCCAGGGCGGCGATGCCCTCGTAGAACGTCATCCTCGGCATCCATTCGAGCTCGGCCCGGATCCGGGCTGTGTCGGCGGTCACGTGCCGCACGTCGCCGAGCCGATACCGCCCGGTGACCACGGGGTCCGGTCCCCCCATCACCTCGGCCAGCCGACGGGCGAGATCCCCGATGGTCCGTTGCTCCCCGCTGGCCACGTTGTAGACCCCTACCCCGGCGGAGGACACGGTCCGCTCCTGCCCCTCCAGCGCGGCCAGATTGGCGCGCGCCACGTCGTCCACGTGCACGAAGTCCCGGCGCTGACCACCGTCCTCGAACACCTGGGGCGCCTCCCTGCGCTCGAGCGCCGAGCGGAAGATGGCTGCCACGCCGGCGTAGGGGGTATTGCGCGGCATCCCCGGCCCGTAGACGTTGTGATAGCGCAGGACGGTCGCTGCACCGCCGGTCTCCCGGGCCCAGACCCGGGTGAGCAGCTCCTGGGTCAACTTGGTCACGGCGTAGGTGTTGCGCGGGTCCGGAGCGGCGTCCTCGGTGACCAGGGCGGGCTCGAGGGGCCGGGCGCAGCGTGGGCAGAGCGGGTCGAAGCGGCCCAGACGCAGATCGGTCTCGGCCCGCGGCGGCGCGGGCAGGTCACCGTGCTCGGCGCACCGGTAGCGGCCCTCGCCGTAGACCACCATCGACCCGGCCAGGACCATCCGGCGGACGCCGGCGCGCGCCATCTCCGCCAGCAGCACTGCGGTGCCCACGTCGTTGGCCGAGGTGTAGTTCGGCAGATCGTCCAGGTCGACCCCGAGCCCGACCATCGCCGCCTGGTGGCACACGGCGTCCACACCGCGTACCGCCGCCGCCATCGCGGCGCCGTCGCGCACGTCCCCCGTGATCACCGGCACGCCGGCGATCTCCGGGGGCACTCCACGAGGGTGAGCGGCCGCAGTGCCGGAGTCGACGATGCGCACGTCGTGTCCGGCCCGCAGCAGTGCTCGGACCACCGCCGAACCGATGAACCCGGCGCCGCCGGTGACCAAGACTCGCATCCAGGTCACTCTATGCCGGTCAGGGCCCGGCGAGGCTGAACCGCTCGGCATGCACCTGGCGGCGGGGCATCTTGAGCGCGCGCAGGCTGCGGAGCACGGCGGAGGTCATCGCCGGCGGCCCGCAGACGAACACGTCGCGCTCGAGGATGTCGGGCACCAGACCGACGAGCGGCTGGGGGTCGAACGGTGAACCGGATGCGGTCCGGCCGGTCAGCACGTGCAGCTGCGCCCCCTTGACGGCGGCCAGGTCCTGCAGCTCCGGCAGCAGCACAGCATCGGCCGTGGAACGCACCCGGTAGAGCACAACGACGGAACCGGTCGAGCTCTCCAGCAGAGCCCTGATCGGGGTGATCCCGATGCCTCCGGCGATCAGCAGGCTCGCAGAGCGGGTGCGCTGCAGGTCCGTGAAGGCGCCGTACGGGCCCTCGGCGAACACGCGGGTGCCCACCGGGAGGGAACGCAGCCCTGTGCTGGTGGTGCCGACCGCCTTGGCGCTGAGCCGCAGCGAATGCCCGTCGGGCGCTGCCGACAGCGAGAACGGGTTCGCCTGCCACCAGCCGTTCTGTGCCGGGAAGCGCCAGATGAAGAACTGCCCGGCCTGCGCCGGCAGTCTGTCCAGGTGCTGTCCGGTGACGTGGACCGAGACCACATTGTCCGACTCGGGGATCACGGCCGAGACGCGGAACTGATGATAGGCATTGCGCCGCAACGGAATGATCACCCGGCCGATCAGGAAGGCAGTGATCACACTCGCCCAGAGCACGGACCAGTAGGTCAGCGCCCACCCGGACGCGGTGAAGGTGGTGCCTTCGAGGAACTGATGGATGAGCGCCAGGGTGATCGCCAGATAGATCGCAAGGTGCAGCGCGTGCCACATCTCGTAGGACAGGCGGCGCCGCGCTGCGCGGATCGACACCGCGGCGACGGCGACGATGAGCGCTGCGGCGCACATGCCCAGGAGTGAGGCCGGGACGCCCGCCAACGCCCCGAACGTGCGCAGCGGCGACGCGTTGTCGAGGACGGCGTACCCGCTGACGATCAGACTGGCGTGCACCAGCACCGTCCAGAGCAGGGTGAAACCCACCCACCGATGCCAGGAGGTCAACCGGTCCATGCCGATCCGGCGGTCGAGCCAGGGCAGCCGGGCCACCAGGACCAGCTGGAACATCATGATCAGAGCGGCGTGCAGGCCGAAGAACTTCGCCACCGTCAGCACGGAGTTCTTGCCGGTCCCGTCTCCGGCGAAGAGCAACTCCACGATCACGAGGTTCGCGATCACGACCGCGATCACGGTCAGTACGGCCCACTGCACGGGCCGCACCGCGGCCATCGTGCGGGGCGGAGGCGTCGCGGTCATCGGAGTTCTCCTCACTGACCGGCAACTGGTCTGCCAGGTGCCGGTGGCCGAGCCTGGACGACGGATGCCACGTAGCATGCCCGGCCCGGCTCGACGCTGCATCCCAGCTCGATGGGGTCGCCCAGCGCCGCGCGCGCTTTCAGCTCCACCCACGCCGGCGCGGCCAGGCCGAGTCCGCCTTCACCGCCATGCCTCTGCGTTGGCTCGGAGCCCTGGTGCCGTACGGAGTCGGGTGGAGGGTGAGAATGGCTCATCGTGACTGCCCTCCCGATCGACTCCGCCGCTCCTCCTCCGCGCCTGCACCGGGACGCCGTCACCTTCAGCGCCTACCTCGCCCTCACCGGGTGGGCCTGGTTCCTCTACGGATTCGGCGCGATGCTGCCGCTCCTGGTCGACGAGCAGGGGATCAGCCGCACCGTGGGCGGGCTGCACGTGACGGCACAGGCCTGCGGTGGGTTGATCGCCGGGGCGCTCGTGGCGCCGGCGGTCCGCCGGGTGCGCCGCCGGGGTGCGGTGACCATCGCGCTGCTGCTGGTCGTCGTCGGCATCGCCCTGCTGTCCGTCGGTGCTCCCACCGCGCTCACCCTGTTCGCGGCCCTGGTGCTCGGCACCGGAGGGTCGTTGTCGATCACCGTCATCAACCCGATCCTGATCCAGCATCACGGCCCCGCCGGCTCGGCGGCGATCAGCGAGGCCAACGCGGTCGCCGCAGGCGTCGGGCTGATCTCACCCCTGGCCGTCGGCGCGGGCATCCAGGCCGGGTTCGGCTGGCGCCCGGCGCTGGTGGTCACTGCCGCGGTGATGCTGGTGGCGGCCTGGTGGTTGGCCCGCGTCGTCCGCCCCGAACCGGCGCTGGACGCCGGGCTGCCGCCACGAGGGAAGGGTCCGGGCCGGTTGCCCCGGGAGGTCTGGCCGTTGATGGCGGTCGTCGTCATCTGCGTCGGGGTCGAGTTCTCGATGACCACCTGGACGGCGGAACTGCTGCGCCGCGACATCGGACTGAGCGATTCCGCTGCGGCGAAAGGCGTTTCGGCCATCGTGGCGGGCATGGCCGTGGGCCGGCTGATGCTCTCCCGGCTGGCCCTGCGCTGGCCGGGAAAGCCGCTGCTGTACATGGCGATCGCGGTGGCCGTGTCCGGTTGGCTACTGCTCTGGACGGCCTCCGCTCCCGGGCAGGCGGTGGCCGGACTGGTGCTGGCCGGGCTGGGCATCGGTGGCCACTTCCCGCTGGGTCTGTCGCTGATGCTCGCCCACGCGCACGGCCAGCAGGACCAGGCCTCCGGGGCGCTGTCGATCGGCGTCTCGGCGGGGATCGGCCTGGCCCCGTTCGCTCTCGGTGCACTCGCCGACGCGACCAGCGTGCACACGGCGTTCCTGGTGGTGCCCGGCCTTCTCGTAGTGGCGGCCGGGGTGCTCATGGCGGGCCCGTGAGCCCGTGAGCCCGTGAGCCCGTGAGCCGGCAGGCTCAGAGCGCGCCCTCGACCACCCGGAGCGACTCCTGGCCGACCTCGACGATATCGCCCGGGAAGAGCTGGCGCCCGCGCCGGGTCTCCAGCTCCTCGTTGACCAGCACCACCTCCTCGGCCAGCAGCGCCTTGACGTCGGCCCCCGCCGCCACGACGTCCGCCAGCTTCAGGAACTGGCCGAGCCGAATGCCCTCGCCGGTGATCTCCACATCTCTCACCCCGCCATCATCGCCCCTCGCCCGGCACTGCGGGGGTGGTCATCGGGGGCAGGACGCGTCGGGCTGTCGCCCACCCCTCCTCGGCCGATTGCCACCCCGAATTCACCACAACCCTCGGCTCAGGCCGAGAATCGGCTCTTGGAGGGGGTTCTGGTGAATCCGGGGTGTGACCGGTCCCCAGGGCTGTCGCCGGTGACGCAGCGCGCGCTGGTGTCTGCGCCGCTACAGTGCGCCGGATGACCAGCGCCCGGCGGGGGATCGTCGCGATCTCGGTCACGGGCATGCTGTGGGCCACGATCGGCATCTCTGTCCGGTTGCTGCAGGATCACGCGGACCTTGACTCGGTGGTGATCTTGTTCTGGCGCCTCGTGGTCGCCGGTCTCGCCCTGGTCCTGATCGTCGGTGCGAACGGCGCCCGGTCACTGCTGGCCGAGGTGCGCCGTCCGGATCGAGGAGCCCGGCTGCTGGTGGTCTCGGTCGGCTCGATCGGCTTCCAGCTCAGCTACTTCTACGCCGTGGCCGATGTCGGCGTGGCCGTGGCTACCCTGGTCACCCTCGGACTGGCGCCGGTGGCCGCCGTCGGGGTGGAGAGCGCCCGGGCCCGGCATTGGCCGGCGCCGCTCACCCTCGCCGTCCTGATCTGCGCCCTGACCGGGCTGGCCCTGGTCTCCCTGTCCGGCTCGACCGAGATCGTGGCGCCGCACCCGACCCGTGGCCTGATCCTGGCGGTCCTCTCGGGGCTGCTCTACGCCGGCTCCACCTTGATCTCGCGGGGGCTCTCCGGCCGGCTCTCCCCGCAGGTGCTGACCGCGGGCACGACGCTGATCGGGCTGGTACTCCTGCTGCCGCCGGCCCTGGTGATGGGGGCCGCGGTGCCGCTCACGGCCCCGGTGCTCGGCGGGCTCGCCTACCTCGGTCTGGTCACCACGGTGATCGCCTACATGCTGTTCTACCTGGGCCTGCGCACCACGCCGGGCGGGGTGGCGATGGTGCTCACCCTGCTCGAACCGGCGACCGCCGTGGTGCTCGCGGCGGTGCTGCTGGCCGAGCCGATCACTCTGACCAGCGGGTCGGGAGCGTTGCTGGTGCTCACCGCGGTCGCCGTCCTCTCGCTGGCGCCCAGCGTGTCGTCGGCGCCGTGAGCCGTGACAGGTGTGCGACAGTGCCGTGGGGAACGATCACGAGTCGGGTGGGGCCACGGGGGCTTGACCCACGGCGGGCGGAGCGTCCATGACAGCGGGGACCGGTGCGGTCATCGAGGTGACTGGCGTTCACAAGATCTATGCCCGGCGGGGCAGGCCGCCCGAACGGGCTCTTGACGGGCTGGACCTGGCCGTCGGCGAGGGCGGGGTACACGGCTTCCTGGGCCCCAACGGCTCGGGCAAGACCACCACGATCCGGATCCTGCTCGGCCTGGTCCGCGCCGACGCCGGTGAGATGTCCCTGCTCGGCCGGCCGGTGCCGCAGGACCTGCCGCAGGTGATCGGCGCGGTCGGGGCGCTGGTGGAGACGCCGCTGTTCTTCCCCACCTTCACCGGCCGGCTCAACCTGCAGCTCCTGGCCGACACCGCCCACGTGCCGCACTCGCGGGTGGAGGAGGTGCTGGAGATCGTCGACCTGCGCGAGCGGGCCGAGGACCGGTTCAAGGGCTACTCGCTGGGCATGAAGCAGCGCCTCGGCATCGCCGCCGCCCTGCTCGAAACGGCCCCGGCTGCTGATCCTCGACGAGCCGAGCAACGGGCTCGACCCTGCCGGCATCCGCGACGTCCGCGAACTGATCCGCCGCCTCGGCTCCGACGGGCGCACGACGGTGTTCCTGTCCTCGCATCTGCTGTCGGAGGTGCAGGCGGTGTGCGACGACGTGACCATCCTGGCCAAGGGCAGATGCGTCGCCTCGGGCACGGTGCGCGAGGTGCTGGCCGGCCGGTCCTCGGCCGATGTGCGGGTGCAGGTGGCCCAGCCCGACCTGGCCAAGGCGATCCTGGAACAGGCGGGCTGGATGGTCACCCCGCACATCCCGGACGGCGCCTCGGCGCCGGATGCCTGGCGGGTGCACGGGGTGAGCGACCCGGCCGCGGTCACCCACGCCCTCGCGCAGCACGGGCATTACGTCAGCGAGCTGACCCGGATCAGCGCCGACCTGGAAACTGCGTTCCTCGAGCTGACCAAGGAGCCGTCGTGACCACGGAGTTGCTCCGCCGCGACGCCCGCCCAGCAGGCGGCGTCGCCGGCCTGGCCCGATCCGAGGTGCGCCGGTTCACCTCGCGCCGGTTCATCCGGTGGCTGTTGGGCCTGGCGGTGCTCGGCTACCTGGTGATCGTGCCCCTGGTTGCGATCACCCAGTTCGGGCGGACGACGGAGGCGATGCGTGCCGAGGCGCGGGCAGAGGTCGACCGGATCGTGGTCGAGCAGGAGACCTATCGGGCGCAATGCCTGAAGTCCCCGCTGCCGCCTGATGCGCCGCCCGGCATGGCTGTGGAGGACTACTGCGGGCCGCCGGCCACGGCCGAAGGCATTCCGGTGGACCAGTTCCTGCCGAAGACGCCGTTCAATCTGGCGTCGGCGCTGGAGCCTGGCGCGATCGCCGTCGGCGCCGCGGTGGCCGTGTTGTTCTTCGTGGTCGGAGCGACCTGGGTGGGGGCCGAATGGTCCGCGCGCACCATGATGGCGCTGCTGTTCTGGGAGACCCGCAGGATCCGGGTGCTGGTGACGAAGATCGCGGTGCTGGTCGCCGCCGCTGTGGTCTTCGCCGCCGTGGCCCAAGTGGTGTGGACCGGCAGCGCCTGGTTGATCGCCAGTACCCGGGGCAGTACCGGAGGTCTGCCCAAGGGCTTCTGGAGCGATGCCGCGGCGCTGTCCGGGCGCAGCGTGCTGTTCGCCGCATTCACCTCGCTGATCGGCTTCGCGGTGGCCCAGCTGATCCGCGGCACCGGAGCAGCGCTCGGGGTGGGGTTCGTCTACTTCGCCATCATCGAGAACGCCATCCAGGCCATGCGCCCCGGATGGTCGCAGTGGCTGTTGACCACGAACGCGGCAGCCCTCGTCGCCAAGGGCGGCATCCCGGTGTACGTGCAGGGCGCCACCGTCTCCGCCACGGGACAGCTCGAAGAGGGCAGGGAGATCGTGGTCGGCAATCTGCACGGGGGATTGGTGCTCGGCGGCGTCACGCTGGCCCTGCTCGCCCTCGGCGCCTGGCTCTTCCGCCGCCGCGACCTCACCTGACACCCATATCGCAACCCGCTCCTGCGGAGCATGAGCAGGTTGGTGGTGGGTGCGAAATCGAGTTGATGGCGGGGGAGGCAGCGGGGATGGTGTCTGCATGGCCGAGACTCCGATCCGCGTGCTGCCCGCGACCGACCCGGCGCGCTATGTCGCCACCGACCGGATCGTGTGGTTCGAGGAGGCCACCGGCGAGGCTGCGCAGGACGTGCTGGAAGGCGTCCCCGAGAAGCACCGGTTCGCGGCGGAGATCGACGGCATCGACCCGGCCTACTACGCCGGGGTGTACGGCGTGCGGCCGTTCGTCCTCGCCGCCCCCGGTGGTCTCGACGGCAGCACCCGCCGGGTGGCGGTGGCCGGTCTGACCTGGGTGGGTGTCCATCCCGACCAGCGTCGCCGCGGGGTGCTGACGGCGTTGATGCGGCACCATCTCGAGCAGACCCTGGCCGAGGGTGTGGCCGTATCGGCGCTGAACGCCAGCGAGCCTCAGATCTACGGCAGGTTCGGCTACGGCATGGCCAGCACCTCCTCGGTGGTGACGCTCAGCCGCGGCACGACCCTGACCGCTCCGCACCTGGACGGCGCTGCCGGCGACCTCACCACTCAGCTCGCCACCGTCACCGACGCCGGCATGGCCCCACGGCTGCGGGCGTGCGACGAGACGGTCGCCGAGACCGAGCCCGGGACCATCGTGTTCGACGACGGCGTCTACCGCCGCTTCGTCCGCCCGAGCCCGGAGAGCCTGCGGGACAAGGAGCCGACCCGGGTGCTGTTCGCCCGCCGCGCGGGGGCGGACGTCGGCATGGCGGTGTTCCGCCGCGCCCACAAGTGGGAGCGAGGGCGCCCCGGCGGTGAACTCGAGGTCAGTTTCCTCGGCGGCGACCCAGCGGCACGCCTTGCCCTGCTGCGACGGCTGGTCGACTTCGACCTGATGGGCAGCGTGAAGGTGGCGGTCGGTGCCGACGACCCGCTGTGGCACTGGGTCACCGGGCCGCGGTCGGTCGGCGAGGCCGACGGCCGCGACAACCTCTGGTTGCGGCTGATCGACCTGCCCGCCGCCCTGGCCTCCCGCGGCTACGAGGCCGACTGCGACGTGGTGGTCGAGGTGACCGATGACTGGCTGCCCCGCAACGCCGGCCGCTGGCGCCTCTCGGTGGCCAAGGGTGAGGCGACTGTGGTGCCCACCGATGCCGAGCCGGAGACCACGCTGGACATCGCCGTGCTGGGCGCGGCGTGGCTGGGGTCGACCAACCTGGTCGCGCGGCATCGCGCAGGACTGATCGCCGAGGCTCGGCCGGGTGCGATCCGCAAGCTGTGGCGGTCCTTGCGCACCGAGGTGGGCCCGGCCCACTCGAGCGGCTTCTGACCGACCCCGTCAGCGTCGGGCGAGGTGGATTCCGGCGAGCATGCACCGCACAGAGCCGCCGGCCAGTTCGATCGTCGGCACCGGCAGCGCCACGATCCGGGCGCTGTGTTCGATCACCTCGCGCTGTGCCGGGGTCAGACTGGCGGCCGCCCGGGCCGACATGGCCAGGATCCGGCCGCCGGACGCGGTGAGCTCCAGGGCGTTGCCGGCGAACTCGGCGATCTGGTGGGGGTCCAGGGGGATCACCTCCCGGCCGGACTCCTCCAGCCGGGCGCGAACCTCGGCCCGGCGCGCGGGAACGCTGATCAGATCGAAGCCGACCAGGGCGAAATCGGTTGCCACACACATCATCACGTTCGTGTGATAGACCGGACGACCTGTGGCGTCCGCCGTGTCGAAGGCCATCGGCTCGAACGTGAAATGGGTGCAGAACCGTTCCAGCGCAACGGCGTCGGCCCGATTGGAGCGGGCTGCGTAGGCCACCCGCATCACGTGGTCGAGTACCATCGCACCGGTGCCCTCGAGGAACAACCCGTCCGGTTCCAGACCCGAGTAATCGATCACGTCCTGCACCCGGTACTCGGACTTGAGCAGCTCGATCACGTCGAAGCGTCGTTCGCGCCGCCGGTTGGCCGAGTGCATGGGATAGATCGCCACGTGCCCACCGGGGTGGGTGGAGAACCAGTTGTTCGGGAACACCGAGTCCGGGGTGTTGCGGGACCCGTCGTCGTCGAACAGGTGCACCCGGACCCCCTCCGACCGCAGGTGGGACGCCGCATGCGTGACCTCCTCGAACGCGGCGATCGCGATCTCGTCGGCCGCCAGATCGGTGTCGACACGCTGGAAGGCGTTGTCCGCCGCGGTCTGCGGATTCGGGTGGAAATGCGTGGGTCGCACCATGACCACTGCGGACGGCGACTGGACCGACGGCAGGGTGCGCGGGGGAGGGGTCTGCAGCGACTGAGTCATCGGGATGAGTCTGGCCTCGGGGGCTGTCATGCGGAAGCAGCCGAACTGCCTAGAATGCGCCTCGTCCTGACCATAGTGCCAGCCCGAGTGAGCAGAATGACCTACCTCGACCCGACGGACAGTCGGCTTGTCGCGCTGCTGCGGGACGACGGCCGGGCCACTGTCGCCGCCCTTGCCGCCGCGCTCGGCGTGGCGCGCGGCACGGTGCAGAACCGCTTGGCCCGGCTCGAACGCGAGGGCGTGATCGTCGGGTACACAGTGCGGCTCAAACCGCAGGTGGACGCCGACCGCATCCGGGCCATGATGACGATCGCGGTGGAGGGCAACCGCGGCCGGGACGTGCTGCGGACTCTGCGCGGCCACCCGAATGTGACCGCGATCCACACCACCAACGGCCGGTGGGACGTCGTGGTCGAGCTTCAGGCCGAGACCCTGGAGGACTTCGACCGGGTACTGGGCGCCATCCGCTCGATCGACGGCATCGCCCACTCCGAGACCTCGATCCTGCTCACCACGCACAAGCTGTAAGGCCGCACGGAGTGGACCCTCGCAACACGAGATGTCACTGGCCGGGATCACCGGGAGCGGCGTGGCGCAGGCTCTCGACCCACGCGGCATGCAGCCGGGCGTAGGGCCCGTCGTCGGCAGCCAGGTCGGACGGCGCGCCGTCCTCGACGATCCGGCCGTCACCGATCACCAGCACCCGGTCGGCGATGGCCACCGTGGACAGGCGGTGGGCGATGATCAGCGCCGTCCGGTCGCGCAGGATCGTGCCGAGGGCCCGCTGAACCAACCGCTCGCTGGGGATGTCGAGCGATGACGTGGCCTCGTCGAGCACCAGCACCGCCGGGTCGGCCAGGAACGCGCGGGCGAACGAGACCAGTTGCCGCTGACCCGCCGACAACCGCCCTCCCCGCTTGCGCACATCGGTGTCGTAGCCCTCGGGCAGTGCCGCGAACACCTCGTGCGCGCCGATCACCCGGGCCGCCTGCTCGACCTCGGCGCGAGTGGCCTCGGGCCGGCCGAAGGCGATGTTGTCCGCGACGCTCCCGGCGAACAGGAAGCTCTCCTGGGTGACCGTCACCACTGCACGGTGCAGGTCGTCCTCGGCGATCCGGCGCAGATCGAGACGGTCCAGCAGTACTCGGCCCGAGGTGGGGTCGTAGAACCGCCCGACCAGCCGCGCGATCGTGGTCTTGCCCGCCCCCGTGGCACCGACCAGCGCCACTGTCTGCCCGGCCGGGATGAGCAGGTCGAGCTCAGGCAGCACGACGGTGCGCCGGTAGCCGAAGGTCACCTTCTCGAACCGCACCTCCCCGCGCGGGCTCGGCAGCGTGACCGGCGAGGTGGCGTCGGCGACCGACAGCGGCTCCTCGAGCACCCCGGACACCTTCTCCAGCGCGGCGCTCGCGGACTGGAACGCGTTGAAGTACTGGGAGAGATCCTGCAGCGGGTCGAAGAACCGGCGCAGGTAGAGCAGGAACGCTGCCAGCACCCCGACCCGCAGGTCGCCGTCCAGAACTCGGAGCCCACCCACCAGCAGCACCGCCGCAATCGCCACGTTGGAGACCAGCTTGAGCCCCGGGCCGAACACGGCCATCAACGCGAAGGTGCGCTGCGAGCTCCTCCGGTAGTCCTCGGAGAGGTCGTCGAAGATGGCCTGGTTGCGCGGCTCCCGCCGGAACGCCTGGACGGCGCGGATCCCGTTGAGCGTCTCGACGAACTGCACGATCACCCGGGCCACTGCCTCCCGGCTGGCCCGGTAGGCCTTCGCCGACTCCCGGCGGAACCACACGGTCAACCCGATCACCGGGATGAACGCCACCAGGCCGACCAGCGCCAACGGAGCATCGAGCAGCAGCATCACCGTGCCGATGCTGGCGATCGACAGCACCGCCATCACCACCGAATCCAGCCCCTCCTCGAGGAACTCGGAGATGGCGTCGATGTCGGAGGTCTGCCGCGAGATCACCCGGCCCGAGGTGTAATCCTCGTGGAAGGCCATCGACAGCCGCTGGAAGTGCTCGAACAGCCGCCCACGCAGGTCGAGCACGACGTCCTGCCCGACCCGCCCGGTCAGCCGGAGGAACGCGCGCTGGGTCACCACCTGCACCGCGATCGCGACGGCGAAGACGGCGACGATCTGCAGCAGAGTGGCGTTGCCCTCGCCGCGCACGATCGGCGGGATGCCGCGGTCGATGCCCAATCCGATCAGGTACGGCCCGGCCAGCGAGGCCAGGTTCTGCACCACCACCAGCACGACCAGCAGCCACAGCGTGCGCCGGTGCGGGCGCAGCAGATCGCCCAGCAGGCGCCGGCTGCGCGCCTGCAGCAGGGTGGCGACGCTGCCGCGCACATCGTCCCGCTGCTCGGCGGCCACTCCACGCCAGTCGTCGTCCACAGTGGTGCTCATCGGGCCGCCGTCCCGGCGTGCTCGCCCATCAGGTCGGCGTACACCGGGTGGCTCTCCAGCAGTTCCCGGTGACTGCCGACCGCGTCGACCCGGCCTCCGTGCAGAAGAGCCACCCGGTCGGCCAGCGCAACGGTCGAGGGCCGGTGCACCACCAGCAGCGCGGTGGTGGTGGCCAGCACCCGGCGCAGCGCCTCCTCGACCAGGGCCTCGGTCTCCACGTCGAGCGCCGACAACGGATCGTCGAGCACCAGCACCGACGGACGGCCCAGCACTGCCCGGGCCAGCGCCAGCCGTTGCCGCTGCCCGCCCGACAGGGACATGCCCTGCTCGCCGACGCGGGTGTCCAGGCCCCAGGGGAGGTCGTAGGCGAACTGTGCCTGAGCCAGTGCGAGAGCCTCCTCCAACTCGGCCTCGCTGGCGCCCGGCCGGCCCAGGGTCACGTTCTCGCGAACGCTGGCCGAGAACAGGATCGGCTCCTCGAACGCGGTGGCCACCGTCGTCCGCAGCCGGGGCAGGGGGAGGTCGCGGACGTCGTGCCCATCGATCAGGATCCGCCCTGACGTGGCATCGACCAGGCGAGGAAGCAGCATCGCCAGCGTGGTCTTGCCCGAGCCGCTGGCCCCGACCAGGGCGAGGGTCTCCCCGGCGGCGATCTCCAGGTGGACGTCGTTCAGCACCGCCCGGGAAGGTTCGCCGTAACTGAACGAGACCGCCTCGAAGCGTACGTTCCCCTGCGCGGGAACGTGTTCGGCGATGGTGGTGGCAAGATGGGTCTCCGCCGGCGACCTGATCTCGGGTTCGGTGTCGAACACCTCGTAGAGCCGCTGCGCCGCCGTGGCGGCCTCCTGCGCGGAGGCGAGGATGAATCCGAGCGCCTCGATCGGCCAGACCAGTTGGAGGGCGAGGGTGACGAACGCGACCAGGGCGCCGACGGTCAACCTGCCCGTGCCGACCGCGCCGGCCCCGAGCAGCAGGACCAGGGCCAGTGTGGCGTTCGGGATGGCGTCCAGCACGGCGATCACGTCGGCCCGCAGCCGCACCAGGTCGAGCCGGACGGCGCGCACCCGCACCGCGTCACGCAGGTAGCGATCGGCGACCAGCCGGCGTCGCCCGAAGGCCTTGATCACTCGCACCCCGGTGGCCGCCTCCTCGACGGAGGTGGCCAGGTCTCCCTGCTCGTCCTGCACCCGGCGGGAGACCGTCGAGAACTGGCGGCCGAACCGCACGCAGGCCAGGGCGACCGGAATCAGGGACGCCGAGACGATCAGGCCGAGCGCCCTGTCCAGGTGCACCAGCAACGAGCAGATGGCGACGAACCAACCGATATTCACCACCAGGAAGACCAGACCGAAGCTGACGAAGCGGCGGATCGCCGACAGGTCGGAGGTCATCCGCGACAGCAGCTGCCCGGAGTGCCAGCGGTCGTGGAACGAAGGCGGCAACGACTGCAGGTGGGCGTAGAGCGCATCCCGCACGTCGCGCTCCATGTGCAGCGCCATCGTCGATTGCACCCAGCGGCGCCAGAACGCCAGCCCCGCCTCGGCCACACCCAGCGCCAGCGCAAGCCAGACGAGCGGCACCAGGCCCGCGCGGTCGCCGTCCGCCAGTGGGCCGTCGATCACCCGCCGGATCACCAGCGGCACCATCACCGCGGTCGCCACCCCGACCAGCGCGGTGAGAATCATGACGACCATCTGCTTCGCGTACGGGCGCACGTACTCGCGCATGCGCCACAGCGAGGCCAGCGGCCCGGTGGCCGAGGGCAGCGCGACGCGTTGTGAAGGAGTCATGATTCTTCGACCGTACGCGCCACCACTGACACGTCGCCCGTGAATATGCGCACAGGCAAACCCCGCTCATGCTCCGCGGGGGTACAGGTGCTGGGTCGGTAGAGGCCCCATGCGTGTACCCCCGCGGAGCATGGGCAGGTTGGGGGCGGGCAGACTGAGCGCGTGCCTCGCCTCGTCGCCGTCTGCTGCTGCGCCCGATGAGGCGCTATCTGCACGTTCTGAGCAGGCCTGGCGCTCTGGTTCCGTTCCTGGCCTCTTTCGCGGCCCGGCTGCCGGTGTCGATGGCGCCGTTGGGCATCGTGCTGCTGGTGCAGTCGGTGCGTGGTGCCTACGCCCCCGCGGGGGTGGTCACCGCGGCGTTCACGCTTGGGGTGGCGGTGTCCGCGCCGGGCTGGGGTGCCCTGATCGACAGGGTGGGTCAGCCGGTGGTGATCCTGCCGCTGTCGGCGGTGTCCGGCGTCCTGCTGGCAGTGCTCGCGGTCGGAGCGGTGCGCGGTGCCTGCGACCCGGTGCTGGTGGTCCTCGCCACGGCGGTGGGGGCGAGCTTCCCGCCGATCTCGCCGGCCATGCGCGGTGCCTGGCGGATGGTGCTGCAGAAGGAGGAGGACCGGCGGGTCGCCTACGCACTGGAAGGAGTGGTGATCGAGGTGGTCTTCGTCGGCGGGCCGCTGCTGTTGTCGCTACTCCTCGTGACCAGCTCACCGGTGGTGCCGTTGCTGGTCACCGCCGCGCTGCTCGGCTTCGGCGGAATCGGTTATGCCACAACGCACGCTGCCCGTAGCTGGCGGCCTGAGCCGCACCACGAGGGGCCGGACCTGAGGGGTCCCTCCCCGCTGCTCGTGCCCGGGGTGGCGGCGGTGCTCACGGTGAGCCTGCTGGTGGCGATCGCATTCGGCCAGCTCGACGTCTCGCTGGCGGCCACCGCGCAGACGCTGCTCGGCGATCAGGCCCGGGTGGGCCTGTTGTTCATGTCGGTGGCGGGCGGCAGCGTGGTTGGCGGCACCTGGTACGGCACCCGGCACTGGCGCGGCGCCGAACACACCCGGTTGCCGTTCACCCTGACCGGGTTCTGCGTCGGCATGGCCTGCGTCACCGGTCTGATCACGGCGCACGTCTCGGCGTTGTGGGTGCTGATGCCGGTGCTGTTCCTGACCGGCCTCTCGATCGCCCCCGGGTTGATCATGACGGCCAATCTGGTCGATACCTACGCCTCGCGGGACCGGCTGAACGAGGCGCAGTCCTGGCTGACCACGGCCTTCACCGCCGGTGGCGCAGCGGGCACGGCGATCGCTGGAGTGGTGATCGATCGCGGCGGCGTCTCCCGGTCATTCCTGGGCTCCACCGTCTGCATCGCCGTCGCCGTCGCTCTCGCCGTGGTCGCCCAGCGCGTCTGGCGCCGCAGCTGAACCTGCCCATGCTCCGCAGGGGTACATCGCACTCGGACATATCGGGCGCCGAACTGTTCACTCGCGGAGCATGAGCAGGTTTCTCGGGGCAGCGGGGTGGGTCAGGCGCCGGTGGCGCCGTCGATGCGTTCGCGCACCAGGTCGGCATGGCCGTTGTGCCGGGCGTACTCCTCGATCATGTGCAGGTAGATCCAGCGCACCGAGAACAGCCGCTGCTCGCCGGTGTTCGGGTTCGGGAACGCCGTCTCCTCGTCCAGGTCGTGCACCGCGATCGACTCCCGGCAGACGGTCACCTCGGCCCGGTAGGCGGCCACATCGGCCGAGGCTCGGGCCGGGTCCACCCGGTCGAAGTCGGCGTCCCCGTCCTCGTCGGTGCAGTAGACCCAGTCGAGCTCGGCGTTCCACGGCCGGCGCAGCCAGTGCCGTTCGACCTCGGTCATGTGCCGTACCAGGGCCAGCAGGCTCAAGGCGGACGGCGCACAGGCGGCCCGCGCCAACTCCTCGCCGTCCAGTCCGGAGCACTTGCCGAGCAGGGTTTGGCGGTGGAAGTCGAGCCACCCCTCCAGCATCGAACGCTCGTCGCCGACCCGCGGCGCCTGTTCGCGCTGAACGTCCAGAATCACAGCATTCGGGGTCATGTCGAGGCACCCTAGCGGCACCTGGCAGCATGACGGGCGTGCAGAGCTTCGCCAGTGACAACTACGCCGCCGTCCACCCCGAGGTGATGGCCGCGATCGCCGCAGCCAACATCGGCCACGCCCCCTCCTACGGGGCCGACCCGGTCACCGAGCGAGCCATCGCGGCGATGCGCGCCGAGCTGGGGGCGGCCGCCGAGATCGGCTTCGTGTTCAACGGCACCGGGGCCAACGTGGTGGGGCTGCAACTGATGCTGCGCCCCTGGCAGCACGTCGTGTGCGCCCGGACGGCGCACATCAACGTGGACGAGTGCGGCGCCCCCGAGCGGCTCACCGGAGCCAAGCTGCTCGACCTGGAGACCACCGACGGAAAGCTCACCCCGGACGCCGTCCGCGCCGTCCACACCGGGATCGGGGTCGAGCACCACACCCAGCCGCGAGTGGTCTCGATCAGCCAGTCCACCGAGCTCGGCACGCTGTACAGCGCGCAGGAGATCCGCGCGCTCGCCGACACTGTGCATTCCCTCGACATGTACCTGCATCTGGACGGCGCCAGGATCGCCAACGCGGCCGCGGCCCTGGAGACCTCGCTGGCCGAGATCACCGCAGACGCCGGGGTCGACGTGATGTCGTTCGGTGGCACCAAGAACGGGCTGCTCGGCGGGGATGCGGTGGTGGTCTTCGCCGACGAGCTGAAGTCGGCATTCCCCTTCGTGCGCAAACAGTTGATGCAGCTGGGCTCCAAGGGGCGCTTCATCGCCGCCCAGTTCCAGGCCCTGTTCACCGGAGAGCTGTGGCGGCGGAACGCGCTGCACGCCAACGCGATGGCGGCCCGGCTGCACGACGCCATCACCGACCTGGACGGGGTCTGGGTCACCCAGTCGCGCCAGGCCAACGTGGTCTTCGCGACCCTGCCGCCCGAGGTGGTCGCCCCGCTGCAGGCTGTGGCCCCCTTCTACCTCTGGAACGAGGAGACGACCGAGGCCCGGCTGATGTGTTCCTGGGACACCACTGCCGAGGACGTCGACGGCTTCGCCAAGACCCTGCGCGAACTGACCGCCTGACTGCGCGAGCGCCTGACCGCCCGCCGCCGGTCAGGCGTGGCGCTGGGCGATCGCCGCGGCCTGCACGCCGTACCCGGCACCGAACAGCACCGCGTGCACCAGCACCGGGAACAGCTGGTGCAGCTCGACCCGATCCCGCCAGCCGGGCGCGAGTGGCGAGGCCTCGGCGTAGGCGCAGAGCACTCGCTCGAGGTGCGGCAGTCCGAACAGCGCCAGCATGGCCAGGTCGCTCTCCCGGTGGCCGCCGTGCGCCGCCGGGTCGATCAGCACCGCTCCGGCCTGTCCCCAGAGCACGTTGCCCGACCACAGGTCACCGTGCAGCCGCGACGGTGGCTCGGCCGGGCCGCACCGTTCCGGGTCACCGTCGGCGAGCCGGGAGCAGACCCGATCGACGGCGGCGGCACCGGACGACGACAGCGCCTGCCGGTCGCGGGCGGCCCTGGCATAGGGCTCCAGACGGTAGTGGGCGAAGAACTCTCCCCAGCCGACGGAGGGCTGAGAGTGGTTGTGCGGCAGGGGGATCGGCCCGATGAACCCGTCCCGCTGCCACCCCGAGGGCGGGCACCCGAACCAGTCGGCGCCGGCTGCATGGGTGCGGGCCAGGCCGCGACCGAACGCCTCGGCCGCCTGGGGGGAGGCGGGCCGTTCGGCGAGGCGGGGCAACACGATCTGCCGGCTGTCGTCGTCCACCGGCTCGAGCGGTGTCATTACCGCGGCGCCACCGAGCGGCATCGCCTCGGCCAGCCAGCGCAGGCCGGCCGCCTCGGCGGCGAAGAACCCCGGGGCGGCGTCCGGGCGCCGCTTCACCACCACGTCGCCACGGGGGGCCATCTCAGCCGGTGGCCGAGCCCGGGCTCGCGGTGAGGCGACGGTCGGCAACCACCCACTCGAGCAGGCCTGTGCAGGCGCTCTCGATCTGGCGCAGCACGTCGTCGAAGGCCTGGGCCCCGTCGTAGTACGGGTCGGCCACGTCCAGGTCCGAGCCGAGCGCATCGTCCTCCAGCGCGGGGTCGAAGCTGCGTAGCAGGTGCACCCGCGCCCGCGCGTTCTCGGTCGGCGCCCAGGAGCGCAGTGTCCGCTCGTGTCCGCGGTCGAGGGCGATCACCAGGTCGTGGCTGGTGAACCAGGCGGGTTCGAACAGGCGGGCCCGGTGCATGCTGCCGTCGTACCCGCACTGAGTCAGCGCGGTCACGGCGCGCCGGTCGGCCCGCTCGCCGATGTGCCAGTCGCCCGTGCCGGCCGAGTCCACCTCGATCAGGCCGGTGAGCCCCTGGGCGCTCACCAGGGAGCGCAGCACGAACTCGGCCATCGGCGAACGGCAGATGTTGCCTGAGCAGACGAAGCAGATCCGGACAGGTGGGTGCCGGGTGATCTGGTCGGCCATGGACTCATGGTGAGGCATCACGGGCGCTGACTCGCAATCCGCTGGTCGTTCCGTCCACTGCGGGCTCCGACGGTACCGCTGTCCACAGGCTGCGAACAGGCGGATGACCCGACCGATCCGGGCGCATAGCGTCCGCCTGGTCGGCCCCGCCGGGGCCGTGGAGGAGGTGACGCCGATGGATCCGCACGCCGACCAGGCAGCACGCCGGCTGGCCGAGGTGGCCGCCTGCGGGCGCGACCTGGCCGCCCGGCTCGCTCATGCCGAGTCCGTCGCCTGGCAGTCGGTGGCCGCCGAGGCGTTCCGGGCCGAGCTGGCCGGGGTGGCCGCCAGCATCACGCAGGCGGCGGACGGCGCCGAGCTGGCCAGTGCGGCGGTGTACCGGCATGCGTCCGCCCTCGCGCGGGTCGCCCCGGTGCTGCCGTGGCCGGGCCAGACGTGACTGAGCGGGATCGCGACCCGGCGGACGGGCTCACCGTGCGCGGGGGCGCTGCCGGTACCGTCGCTCAGCTCGACGACCTGGACGCGTTGGCTGCTCGGCTGGCTACCGCCGCAGCGGAGCTGGCCGGGCTCGCCGCTGCTGTGGTGGCCGTGGGCACCGACCCGTTGCTCCTCGGTTCCTATTCCCTGTGCCCGGTGACAGGAGTGCCGGCCGAGCTCGCCGTCGTCCGTGCCGTCGCCGGTCCGCACGCCCTGGCCCCGTGCGCCGCCTCGGTGGCCGGGCTCGCTCTGCAGGTGGCCGCGGCGGCGCGGGTCTACCGCAGCCGTGACACGCTCACAGCGCTTGCCCTGCACCAGCTGTCACTCACCCTCGGAGCCACCACCCGCTGGGCGGTGATTCCCTTCGGGGCCGGTGTCGTGGCCACCGGGAACGGTGAGCGGTTGCTCGGCCTGCTGGGCGCCCTCCCGGGGGCCGGCGACGCCACGATGGCCGTCCTCCCCGGGGTGCTCGGCCTGAGCGACGCCCCGGCGGTGGCCACCGCACTGGGCCTGCTCGGCCTGGCCACGCCCTTGCTGCGCGAGAGTGGCCGGGTAAGCACGCGGGTGGGGTCACCGCGCGCCGGCGCTGCGCCGTCCGGGGTGGCGGATCTGCTGGCGCGCACCTCGACCCTGTCGATGGATCGAGGGGCGGCACCGGGCAGTGTGCGGGTCGAACGGGTGGTCGATGCGGCGGGCCGCCGTTCGTGGATCGTGCAGATCCCCGGCACCCAGGACTGGGCGCCGCGCACAGGCGGCAACCCGCTCGACCTCACCTCGGCCGTCACCACCCTGAGCGGACGACGCGGCGCCTCGGGAGCCGTTGTGCTGCAGGCACTCCGACGGTGCGGGGCCAAACCCGGGGAGCCGGTGTTGCTGGTCGGCCACTCCCTCGGGGGCATGACGGCGGCCGAACTCGCCGCCGACCCGCGGCTGCGGCGCGACGTGACGATCACTCATGTGGTCACCGCCGGGTCGCCGATCGCGGCCAGCGGCCTGCCGGACGACGTCCAGGTGCTCGCCCTCGAACGCCACCAGGACCCCACCCCCTGGCTGGACGGCGCACCGAACCCGGACCGGCCGGGCTGGGTGACGGTCGGGGCGCCGGCGCCCGGAGGGTTGCAGGGCAGTCACGACCTCGCCGGCTACCTCGACACCGCCACCGCCGTGGACTCCTCTCGCGATCCCGGGCTGGTGCGCTGGCGTGCCGGGCTGGGGGTCTTCCTCGACCGCCCGGGTGCTGCATCGACCAGCTGGGAGGTGACCGGCGAGCGGTTCCCGGCCCCGACCGATAGGGCCGGCGGGCCCGGATAGGCTTCACCGGTGCGCGAGATGATCGAGGTCGGCGGGGACCGGTTGTGGGCCGAGGACTCCGGGGGTGACGGGCCGCCGGTGGTGCTGCTGCACCCGGGCATCGCCGACCTGCGGGTGTGGGACCTGGTCTGGGGGCCGCTGACCGAGACCCATCGGGTGATCCGGTACGACGTGCGGGGATACGGTGGTTCGCCCGCCGCTACCGAGCCCTACAGCTGGGTCGCGGACCTGCGCGCGATGCTCGACCACTACGACCTGGCCGACGCGCACCTGGTGGGGAACAGCAACGGCGGTGCCACCGCCTTGAATCTGGCAGTGACGGATCCGGCCCGGGTCCGCTCCCTGGTGCTCCTCGCCGCCGGGATCAGTGGGTACCCCTGGCCGGAGGAGCCGGAACTGGACGCGCGCTATGCAGCCCTGCTCGAGGCCGGCGACGGTGACGGGCTGATCGAGTTGATGCTCGAGGTCTGGTGCTCCGCCGGTCGGGAGCCGCTCGTTCGGGAGTTGGTCACCGCGGCGACGGTGGCCGAGACCAGCGGCAACCTGCACTGGCAGGAGCTCGAGCCGGTGTGGGACCGGTTGGGCGAGCTCACCGTGCCCACCGTGGTGATGATCGGCGACCGCGACCCGGCGTCGATGGTCGAGGCCAACAAGGCCGCGGCACAACGGATCCCGGGTGCCCGGCTGGTTGAGCTGGCAGGCGTCGACCACCTGCCGCAGCTGCGCGTGCCCGACCTGGTGGTCGAGACGATCCGCACCCACTGCCAACCCTGAGGCCGCGCGGACATGAGCGATCTGGGGGACGGTCTGGAGCGGGTGTGGATGCTGCTCGAGGCCGGGCGTACCGAGGCGGCACTGACCGAGCTGCAGATCCGCCTCGCCGCCGATCCGCACGACGCTGCCGCGCTGCAGCTGGTCAGCGAGTGCCGCCAGCGCAGGGGCGAGGCGCAACCGGCCTACGAGGCGGCGATGGCCTCGGTGGCCGCCTCACCGGACGACCCGGAGAGTCACGCCCAGGCGGGGTGGTCGTTGTTGCTGCTCGGCCGCGCCGACACCGCTCTGATCGCGTTCACCGAGGCGATCCGGCTCGATCCCTGGGGGGCGCATCACTTCGCCCACCGTGCCCTCGCCCACGCCGCGCGGCTGGACCGCCGCCACGCGGAGGCCGACATCGCCCGGGCCCGCGAACTGCGTCCCGATGACGCGCAGATCGTCAGCATCCACGGGCAGGTGCTCACCATCCTCGGCCGCACCCGGCAGGCGCACGTCGTGCACGCGGAGGCGCTGCGTCCGGCACCGGCCCTGGGTCACGTGCATCTCACCGACGCGCGGGCACACCTGGCCGGTGGCCGGTTGGACCAGGCGGCCGGCGCCCTGACCCGGGCGTTGGCGGCGAACCTTCAGGACGACGGATCCCAGGCGCAGATCGCCGAGCTGGTGCTGAGCGTCTGCCGCCGGTTGATCCTGCTCGGCTGGCTGGGCGCCGCTGCGGCCGCCTGGACGGTGTTGGACGGAGCCTCGGCGGCCGGACGCGCGGGCCTGGCCGTCGGTGTGGTCGCCCTCGGCGCAGTGGTGGCCTACCTGCCCTGCCCCGGGCCGGTGCGCCCTTCGCCATCCAGCTCGCCGTCGTCCTTGCCGTGGTGGTGAACGTGCTGCACCCGTTCCTGGTCTCCCGCTGGCAGTCCGCACGGGAGGATTAGCCCATGACCATCGTCCGCACCACGTCGGCCATGGTCGTCGGCGCCCTGGTTGCCGCAGCACTCGGCACGGTCACCTCGATCGAGGGGCGGCGCACGACGCACGGGCCGTTGGGCGACGCCACGCAATCGGGCAGCCGGGTCGGGGTGCTTTACCTGCAGCCCAACGACGTGATCGTCTACCGGGGGGTGGTGCTCGGCAATGCCGGCAGCGCAAGGGCCACGGTGCGTGCCGTGCGCCTGTTCGGCGGTGGTGCCGGAGTGCAGGTCGGTCCCATTCTGGCCGTGCCGATGGACGACTCCATCGCGACGATCGAAGGGCCGCAGACAGCGGCCAGGCTGCGGGAGAACCCGTCGGTCATGCCCGCCGAGGGCGCGGTCGTGGCACCGGGAACCGCCGCAGGCGGCGGGGTGAACCTGGTGCTGACCCTGCGGTTCGTCGGCACCGCGCCGGTGACGTTCCGCGGCGTGCGCGTCGTCTACGACTACGAGGGCCGGACCTACACCCACACCGATGCGACCACCCTCCAGCTCTGCCCCGACGACTGCCCCGGCTGATCAGGGTGGCGGTGCGGTGCTCCGCCGGACGACGAGCGCCGGGTGCAGCATGCGCCGGGCGGTACTGACCACCTCGTCAGCGGCGTCGGAGCCCTCGGTGCTGCCGGCACCGCTCAACCGCCGCTGCACCAGGTCGACCGCCAGCCGGCCCATCTCCTCGCGGGGCTGGTCGACGGTGGTCAGCGCGACGTGGCGCAGGGCCGACAGGTGGGTGTTGTCGTAGCCGATCACCGAGACGTCCTCGGGCACGCGCAGTCCCGCGTCGTCCAGGGCTCCGATCGCCCCGATCGCGTTCACGTCGTTGGCTGCGACGACGGCGCTGAACCGTCGCCGTCCGGCCAGCAGCCGGGACGTCGACGCGGCGCCTGCGGCCTCGGTGTACTCGCTCGGCTCCACCGCGGGGGTCAGCCCGTGCCGGTGCATCGCCGCGAGGTAGCCACGACGACGCACCCCCGACTGCGCCCCCTGGCCGCCGTCCAGATGCACGATCCGCCGATGCCCCAGACGCACCAGGTGGTCCACCGCCAGCGCCGAACCAGCCAGGCCGTCGTCCTGGATGGTGTCGACCCCCGGCGTGCGTACAGCGCGCTCGACAGCCACCACGGGCAGCTGGCGTGCCGCCCGGGCCAGGACAGCCGCCTTGACCACCGGGGAGAGCAGGATCAGGGCGGCCGGCCGGAACCCGAGCAGCATGGCCACCGCGCCCTCCTCGCTGGCCGGCGTGCGTCGTCCGCTGCTCAGGATGGTCTGCAGGCCCGCCTCGCCGGCGGCGGCTTCGAGGCCCTCCATGATGTCGCCGAAGTAGGGGTTGCGCAGGTCCGAGACCAGCACCGCGAGCACGGTCGAACTGCGGCTGGCGAGCCGGCTGGCCAGGGCGTCGGGGGAGTAGCCGAGCTCCTGCGCCGCGGCCAGGACGGCGGCGCGGCGCTGCGGGCTGACCCGAGGCGAGCCGCGCATCACCAGGGAGACCAGGGAGCGGGAGACTCCGGCGCGCTCGGCGACGTCATCCATCGTCGGACGCCGCACGGCTCACCTCCCGGATAGACCGAACATCCCCTTGACACCGGCCCGCGCAGAATACATCGTTGGAGCGCTCCAACAAGTAGAGCGCTCCAACGAGGGGATCGACAACCATGCGGATGGGTGTCACTGGCGTCGGCCGGATCGGAGTCATGCACGCGCGCAACATCACTGCCACCCCCGGCGTGAGCGAGTTGGTGCTGCATGATCCGGTGCCCGGCCGTGCCGCCGAGGTGGCCGCTCAGCTGACCGGCGGCGTCGTCGTCCGCGCCGTCGACACCCTGGCCGAGTTGCTGGGCTGCGTGGACGGCGTCCTGGTCGCCACCCCGACCCCGACGCACGCCGAGGTGGTGCATGCCGCGGTGGACGCGGGCGTGCCTGTGCTGGTGGAGAAGCCGCTGGCGGGTGACCCGGCCACGATCCGCGAGGTGATCGAGCACGTCGAGCGGTCGGACGTACAGGTACTGGTCGGCTTCCAGCGTCGGTTCGACCCGGCAGTAGCCGAGCTCAAGCGGCGGATCGCGTCCAGGGAGATCGGGGATCTCTACTACCTGCGGGCGACTGCTTTCGACGCCGAACCGCCGCCGGTGGAATACATCCCGACCTCGGGTGGGATCTTCCGGGACATGTTCGTCCACGACCTGGACTGCGTTCCCTGGCTGGTCGGACGGGACGTGGTCGAGGTCTTCGCCGGCGGGTCGGTGCTGGTCGACCAGGCCTTCGCCGACGCGGGCGATCTCGACACGGCGGTGGTCACGCTGCGCTTCGACGGCGGTGTGGTGGCCCAGCTCGCCGGCGGACGGCGTCACGGCGGTGGTTACGACAACCGGATCGAGGCGATCGGCAGCGCGCAGGCGCTCACCTCGGGGCTGGATGCGCGGAGTCCGATCGTCAGCCTGGAGCCGGGTGGGCGCGACCCGGGGGCCGACGCCTACCCCGGCTTCGCCGAGCGCTATGCCGTGGCCTATGCCAGCGAGGTGGCAACCTTCCTCGACGTGATCGCCGGAAAGGTCGAGAACCCCTCTCCGGTCAGTGATTCGTTGGTCAGCCTGGTGCTGGCCGACGCCTGCGAGGCCTCTCGGCGCCACGGTGCGCCGGTGAGGATCGACCCGTCCGACCTGCGCGTCGGCTGAACTGGAGAAGGGACGACGATGAGTGAGTTGCTCGGCGGGCGTGTTGCGGGAGCCCCGATCAGCTGGGGCGTGTGCGAGGTGCCTGGATGGGGCCACGTGCTGCCGGTGGACGCCGTGCTGGCGGAGATGGCCGGCCTGGGTCTGAAGGCCACCGAACTCGGCCCGCCCGGGTTCCTGCCCGAGGAGCCCGAGGAGCTACGCTCCACACTGGGCCGACACGGGCTGAGCCTGGTCGGCGGCTTCCTGGCCGTGGTGCTGCACGATGCGGCGCAGGTCGCGGCGACGTTGGCGGAGGCCGAGCGGGCGAGCGCCCAGATGCAGGCAGCCGGCGGCGAGGTTCTGGTGCTCGCGGCGGCGACCGGACTGGACGGCTACGACGAGAGGCCCGCGCTCAGCGAGAGCGAGTGGGCCACTCTGGTGGCGACCTGCGCGCAGATCCGCGAGGTGGCGGCCCGCCACGGTCTGCGCCTCACCCTGCACCCGCATGTCGGCACCCACGTGGAGACCCGGGCGGAGGTGGAGGCCTTCCTGCGTGACAGCGATCTTCCGCTGTGCTTGGACACCGGTCACCTGCTGATCGGCGGCACCGACCCGCTGGTGTTGGCCCGTGAACACGCCGGCCGGGTGTCGCACGTGCACCTGAAGGACGTGAACGGTGCCGTGGCCGATCGGGTGCGCGCCGGTGAGATCACCTACATGCAGGGCGTGCAGGAGAACATGTACGTGCCGCTCGGGGACGGCGACGTGCCGGTCGCCGACATCGTGGCTGCTCTGGAAGGGGCCGGCTACCAGGGCTGGTACGTGCTCGAGCAGGACATGTCCCTGCCCGACGCCGCTCCCGCGCACGCAGCGAAACCCGTGCACGACACCCAGCGGGGCCTGGCCCACCTAGCCACCATCTGACTCCCGCACCCGCCCCGACCCACCCCAAACCTGCTCATGCTTCGCGGGTGAACACCGGCGCGCCCGAATATGCCCCGATATGGGCAGTGAGAGATGAACCCCTGCGGAGCATGAGCGGGTTGTTGCGGGTGGGCGTCAGGGCTCGACGTCGCGGGTCTCGATCGTGTACTGGGCGGCGTCGTAGATGTGTCGGCCCAGGTCGAAGCAGTGCCCGTGGTCGTCGCGCATCACGATCTGCACCGTCACCAACGGGTCGCCCGGGCGCAGCCCGAGGGCTCGGGCCTGGGCCCGCGTGGCGGCAGCGGCTCCGATCATCCGGTCTGCCATGTGTGGCCGCACGAGGTGCCGGCGCAGGATTTCGTACAGACCGTGCTGCTCCAGCTCGGACGCCGTCAGGCTCTCCGCGGCCTCGCCGTGCAGCCAGTTCTCCAGCAGGGCCAGTGGTCGGCCGGCCCCCAAGCGAAGCCGCTCCAGGTGCACCAGCGGCGTTCCCACCGCGACTTCCAGCAGGGCGGCCGCCTGCTCGTCGGCAGCGACCGGCTTCAGGGTGATCACCCGCGACGTCGGCCCCCGGTGTGCCTGGACCATCTCGTCGTAGAGGCTGGTCAGCCCGGCCGATCGGCGCAGGGGTGCGCTCACCACCTGGGTGCCCACGCCGCGGCGCAGCACCAGCAGACCCTGGTCGACCAACTCCTGGATCGCTCGCCGCGCCGTGGGCCGGGAGATGCCCCACCGTGCGGCGAGCTCGATCTCGCTGGAGAGGTAGGAGCCCTTGGGCAACCGGCCGGCGGCGATAGCGGCCTCCAACTGGCTGGAGACCTGATGGTAGAGCGGCACCGGACTGCCCTGGTCGACTGCCACGTGAAGGTCAACCACGGTCGCCTCCTTGGCTCGGGGTGGCGCGAGTACCGAAGCCCCGAGGCCGATGATATTGCGTGGACTCGTGGTGAGAGGTGAGGCCCGACCGGGAGCGATCCGACCCGCCGGCATACTTCGAAGTATGTATGAACAAAGTTACCAAAGCACCTGCTTGCCGGGCTGCCTGGGGTGACCGAGCGGACACCAGACCCTGGATGCTCCAGCCTCTCGCGCTGGCGATGCGGGCTGGCTTGGGGGTGCTACGGCCCAGGTGAGCGTGACTCTCGGGTGCGCAGCCACCCGCAGCGACGTCGAGTCGAGGCGAGCCGACGTCCACCGAAATGTGTACTTACATATTGCCTAAGTAGGGAAGCCTGGCTAACCTGGTGCTGACCACCGGGCGTCTTCTCGAGGCGCAGCCGGCACCCTCGCGGAGGATTCCGATGACCCAGACCAGTGCCCCCACAGCCTCGTCCACCGGGGCCCAGAGCCCGTTGCTGCAGATGACGCAGACCACGCCGACCGTGTTGTGGAACGACTCGGCGGATCCGGCCGAGCTGGGTGAGTCCCTGACCTTCGGCGCCGTCGGTGCCACCTGCAACCCGGTGATCGCACTGGCGTGCATCAAGGCCGATCTGCCCTCGTGGCAGGCCAGGATCCGCGAACTGGCGGCGCAGAACCCCACTGCTACCGAGGACGCGATCGGCTGGATGGTGGTCGAGGAGCTGTCGATCAACGCCGCCAAACTGCTCGAGCCGGCCTTCCGCGAGCACAAGGGGCGTAACGGGCGGTTGTCGATCCAGACCGACCCCCGGCTACACCGCAATACCCCCGGATTGGTCGAGCAGGCTGTGAGGTTCGCCACACTGGCGGACAACATCATCGTCAAAATCCCGGCGACAGCAGCCGGAATCGCGGCCATCGAGGAGGTCACCTATCGGGGCGTCAGCATCAACGCCACGGTCTCGTTCACGGTGCCTCAGGCGCTCGCCGTCGGCGAGGCGGTCGAGCGCGGTCTGCGACGGCGAGAGGCCGAGGGCCTGGACGTCGCGAGCATGGGTTCGGTGTGCACGATCATGGGCGGCCGACTGGATGACTGGATGCGCGTCGCGGGCGAGAAGGCCAAGGTCACCATCGATCCCGGGCACTACGAGTGGGCCGGCGTCGCGGCGTTCAAGAAGGCCTATGCGATCTACGTGGAGCGGGGCTATCGGACCCGGCTGCTCTCGGCCGCCTTCCGCAACCACATGCACTGGAGTGAGTTCATCGGCGGCGATGTGGTGATCTCCCCGCCGTTCGGTTGGCAGAAGCGGATCAACACCAGCGGGATCGGCGTTGTAGCACGGATGAACAATCCTGTCGACCCCGCAATAGTGAATTCTCTGTATACGCAGCACGAAGACTTCAGGCGCGCGTACGATGTGGATGGCATGACCGCGGAGGAGTTCGACGACTTCGGGGCCACTCGCCGGACCATGCGGCAGTTCCTCGCCGCCAACAACGACCTGGAGGCGCTCGTGCGTGACGTTTTGGTGCCTAACCCGGACAAGTGAGCGTGCACGGTCCCGGGTCCTTCCCCAACCCGTCGTTCGACGCCTCTGATCTGCACCCTGGGCAGTGGTGCCCGCCGGGTTGGGTGAATGGCCCGAAGGGGCTCTACCCGCCAGGCTGGTTCTCAGGTGGCGAGCATGCTGAGCGCGAAGCTGTAGCGGGACGCCGCATAGATGTGCGTGCCGTACTCGACCGCGCGGCCGTGATCGTCGTACGCCGTGCGCTGCATGGTGAGCAACGCCGAACCGCGTGGCTCGCCGAGCAGGCGCGCCTCCTCGGCGGTCGCAGTACGGGCTCCGATCACCTGGTCGGCGGCGTGCAGCTGGACGCCGAGGGTGCGGATGAGCTGATAGAGACCCTGCCCCTCCAGCGCCGTCCGATCGAGCCCCCCGGCGAGCGCGGGGACGGTGTGCGGTAGGTAGTTGCACATCCGGGCGATCGGCAGTCCCAGCGCCGAGCGTAGGCGGATCAGCACGGTGACCTCTGTCTCCAGCGGCACCGAGAGCGCCTCGGCGATCACCGCCGAGGCCGGTTCCGTGGTCAACGAGATCACCGTCGTCGTGGGGCGCTGACCGCTGCTGGCCAGGTCCTCGTAAAGACTGCTCAGACCGAGCGGACGGCGCACCTTCGGCTGGACGACGCGCGTGCCCACGCCCCGGCGGCGCACCAGCACGCCCTTGTCGACCAGGTACTGCATCGCCCGGCGCATGGTGGGCCGGGACAGCCCGAGCGACTGGGCCAACTGCACCTCGTTGTCCAGGCGCGTGCCCGGGGGAAGGGTGCCGTCGGCGATGGCGTGTTCGAGCGACTGGGCGACCTGGAAGTACAGCGGCACCGGGCTCGACCGGTCCAGGACCAGCAGACGGGCCACCGACTCAGTGGGCCGGGGAGTTGACATGGCGCACAGTATGAGCGCACTTCACGACAAAGTCACTGTAGCAATGTCAGGACAAAGTCTTGACATGCCGTGAGGCCTGAAGGTTGGATGACCGGAGACGGGTCGGTCGCTCCCGCACCCCCGCATCCTTCCCTCTGGATGAATCCGAGCAGTCACCGGCCCCGATGCCCAACACGTCAGTGGAGCCCCCGATGCCGATCGCCAAGTCCTCCACCGCCCTGTCACGGCTCTCCCTGGCGACGGCTCCGGACTCCTGGGGCGTCTGGTTCCCGCGCGACGACCACCAGGTCGGCTGGCAGCAGTACCTCGACGAGATCGTGCAGGCGGGCTACACCCACACCGAGTTGGGTCCGCAGGGCTTCATGCCTCAGGATCCCGAGCAGCTCGAGGACGAGATCGGCAGCCGGGGCCTGACCGTCTGCGGCGGAACGGTGTTCGCCGGGTTGCACAAGGGCAAGGACGCGCTCGAGGCGGCCAAGCGGACCTTCGGTCAGGAGGCGCGGCTACTCAACGCCGTCGGGGCGCGCCACCTGGTGCACCTGCCCGAGCAGTGGACCGACCTGCACACCGGCGAAGCGGTGGACGTCGCCGAGATCGACCCGGAGCAGTGGGGCAACCTGATCAGCGGCACCAACGAGCTGGCCCGATACCTGCTCGAGGAGTTCGACGTCGACCTGGTCTTCCACCCCCACGTCGACACCCACGTCGACACCCAGGCGCGGATCGAACGGTTCCTCGCCGACACCGACCCCACCTATGTGAACCTCTGCCTGGACACCGGTCATGTGTCGTACTGCGACGGCGACAACGTCCAGATCGTCGAACGCTTCCCCGAGCGGATCACCTACGTCCACCTCAAGCAGGTCGACCCCGTCGTCCGGGCCCGGGTGCTGGCCGCGAAGCTGCCGCTGTCGGAGGCGGTCAGGCTGGGCGTGATGTGCGAGCCCCCCTACGGTGAGCCGGACATGCCGCCGTTCCTGGCCGCCCTGAGCGCGCTCGACCGGGACATCTTCACCGTGGTCGAGCAGGACCTGTACCCCGTCGAACCGCACATCCCGCTGCCCATCGGTGCCCGGACCGCCGGCTACTACGCCGGCTGCGGTCTCGGGCCCGTCCGCCGCTGGCCCTACTGACACCCTCGACCCCGCCGGCTCGCTCAGAAGGAGGCACACCACCGTGACCGTCAGAGTAGGTGTCATCGGCGTGGGGATGATCGGCCGGGACCACATCCGCCGGCTGACCACGGTGCTCGCAGGATCCCAGGTGGTGGCCGTGACCGACGTGAACGCCGCCGTGGCGACCGAGGTCGGGGCCACGCTGCCCGGGGCGACTGTGCACGCCACCGGCCAGGACGTCGTGAGCGACCCGAACGTGGACGCCGTCCTGGTCAGCTCCTGGGGCGGCAGCCATGAGGAGTACGTGGTCGCCGCGATCGGGGCGGGCAAGCCGGTGTTCTGCGAGAAGCCGCTCGCCGACACCTCGGCTGCCTGCCTGCGGATCGTCGAGGCCGAGGTGGCGCACGGCACGCGCCTGGTGCAGGTGGGCTACATGCGACGCTACGACGCCGCCTACCGGGCGATGAAGAAGGTGGTCGATTCCGGTGAGATCGGCGCGCCGCTGATCATGCACTGCGGCCACCGCAACCCCTCGGTGCCCAGCCATTACACGCGTGAGATGGCGATCGTGGACACCGCGGTGCACGAGATCGACCTGGTCCGCTGGATGTTCGGCGAGGAGATCGCCGCCACCCAGGTGCTCACGCCGCGCAAGAGCCGGCACGGCGGTCCGCTGGAGGACCCGTTGATCGTGATCTTCGAGATGGCCGGGGGTGCGATCGTCGACGTCGAGGTCTCGGTGAACATCCGCTACGGCTACGACATCCGCGGCGAGGTGGTCGGTGAGGACGGCACGGTCACCCTGGCGGACCGGGGCCCGGTCGTTGTCCGCACGGCCGGGAGGGCCGCCGTCCCGGTGCCTGCCGACTGGCGCGAACGGTTCATCCAGGCCTATGACGTGGAGCTGCAGGAGTGGATCGACTCGGTGGCCACCGGAGTGACCTCCGGGCCGAGCTCGTGGGACGGCTACGCAGCCTCCGCGGTCGCCGACGCGGCCCTCGCCGCCCAGGCTGCCCGCCAACGCACCGAGGTCACCCTGGCCGACAGGCCCGCCCTGTACACCTGACCCGCCCTCGCAACCCCGCCGCACCCGTTCCCCGCGCTACCCCGAACCCCCGCCCCCCTCAGTGCCCCTACCCCCATGATCGGCGCCAGATCGCGGTCCTCCCCCAGCATGTGGGGAGATGAGCGATCTGGCGGCGATCACGACCAGGAACCACCGGAGGTTGTCGACGTGAAGCTTGCCCTCGACCCGTACATGCTGCGCAGCACCCCGCTGCTCGAGCTGCCCGCCGTGGTGGCCGAGCTCGGCTACGACTACATCGAACTGTCGCCGCGCGAGGACTTCATGCCGTTCTTCCTGCACCCGAGGGCGGACAAGGCGAAGATCAGCGCGTTCAAGAAGGCCCTGGACGGCGCCGGGGTGAAGATCTCCTCGGTGCTGCCGCTCTACCGGTGGTCGGGGCCCGACGAGGACGAGCGCCAGGCGGCAGTGCGCTACTGGAAGCGGGCGATCGAGATCACCACCGAGCTGGACTGCGCGGTGATGAACTCGGAGTTCAACGGCCGGCCCGAGCAGGCCAGCCTGTCCGAGGCGAAGTTCTGGGCCTCGATGGAGGAGCTGCTGCCGGTCTTCGAGCGCGAGGGCGTGGCGCTGCGGCTGGAACCGCACCCGGACGACTTCTGTGAGGACGGCATGGTCGCCGTGGACATGGTGCGGGGGATCAACTCGCCGCTGGTGTCCTTCCTCTACTGCGCCCCGCACACCTTCCACCAGGGCGGAAACATGACGCAGATCATCGAGTACGCCGGCGACCTGATGACCCAGCTGCACATCGCCGACTCCTTCGACCCCGCCGGCTCGTCGGGGCTGCGCTACATCACCAACCCGCCGGGCAACAGCGTGCGGGTCCACCAGCACCTGGACATCGGCCAGGGCGAGGTGAAGTGGCCCGAGTTCTTCGCCACCCTGGGCCGGCTCGGCTTCGGCGCCCGCGAGGAGACGATCATGACGGTCTGTGTCTTCGCCTGGGAGGAGCGGGCCCGCGAATCGTGCATCGTCAACCGGGAGACGATCGAGGAGTACACCAAGACCTGGTGATGTCGCCGAACCCGCCGGCGGAGCGCCGTCCGCCCCCTTCCCTACGAGTGCGAGGTCACGCGATGCTCGACTGGGTTGCGGATGCCGAGGTATGGGTTGGAGGAGCAGGTGACGAACGCCAGGTTTGCGGTGCTCACCGTCGGGCGGGTGGGGGTCGATCTGTATCCGGAGCAATCGGGCGTACCGCTGGCCGAGGTGCGGACCTTCGCCAAGTTCCTCGGCGGCACGGCGACCAATGTGGCGGTCGGGGCCGCCCGGCTGGGGCACGCCAGCGCGGTGCTGACCAAGGTTGGTCCGGATGGCTTCGGTGACTTCGTGCGCTCGGCGATGGCAGGTTTCGGGGTGGACCCCCGCTATGTCGGCACCGCTGTCGACCTGCAGACCCCGATCGCATTCTGCGAGCTCAACCCGCCCGAGGACCCGCCGCTACTGTTCTACCGGCTCCCGGTGGCGCCCGACCTCACCCTGGCCCCCGACGACGTGCCGTGGGATCTCGTCCGCGACGTGCCGCTGTTCTGGGTCACCGCGACCGGAGCCTCGACCGAGCCGGCCCGCTCCACCCAGTTGGAGATGCTGGCCCGGCGCGGCCGCCCCGAGCCCGGCTCGGGCCGGTTCACCGTGCTCGACCTGGACTGGCGGCCGATGTTCTGGACCTCGGCCGAGGAGGCCCGGGTCGAGTACGGCCAGATGCTGCAGTACGCCAACGTCGCCGTCGGCAACCGTGCCGAGGTGGAGGTGGCCGTCGGCACCGCCGAGCCCCGCGAGGCGGCCAGCCGGCTACTGGAACGCGGCATGGAGCTCGCCCTGGTCAAGCAGGGGGCGGCAGGCGTGCTGGTCGCGACGAGGAGCGGTATGACCACGGTGGCGCCGCGACGGATCGAGGTGGTCAACGGCCTGGGCGCCGGGGACGCCTTCGGTGCGGCGTTGATCCACGGGCTGCTGTCCGGCTGGGACGCCGTGCGCTGCGCCGAGTACGGCAACGCCGCCGGCGCGATCGTGGCCTCCCGGCTGGCCTGCGCCGACGCCATGCCCACCATCGAGGAGCTCGACGAGCTGGTCTCCTCGGGTCGCGGTGCCGCCTGATGGGCATGATCACCGACGCGCAGTGGGGGGAACTGCTCCGCCTGCGCACTGTGCACCCCGAGCAGGTGGCGCGCGCCTACGCGACCCGGCGCCAGCCTGCCCGCCTGCTCAGCGAACGCGGCACGGTCTTTCTGGTCGCGGCCGATCACCCCGCCCGAGGGGCGCTGCGCAGCGGCCCGGACCCGATGGCGATGGCCGATCGGCGCGCCCTGCTCGACCGGCTGGTCACCGCACTGGCCCACCACGACGTCAACGGCGTGCTCGGCTCGCCGGACGTGGTCGAGGAGCTGCTGCTGCTCGGCGCACTCGAGGGCAAGGTCGTCATCGGGTCGATGAACCGGGGTGGCCTGGACGGCGCGGTGTGGACCCTGGACGACCGGTTCACCGGCTATGACGCCGCGAGCATCGAGGCGTTCGGCCTGCAGGGCGGCAAGATGCTGCTGCGGATCGACCATGACGACGCAGGCACGGCGCCCACCCTGCAGTCGTGCGCGCAGGCCGTGACCGAACTGGCCCGGCGCCGGCTGATGGCCATGATCGAGCCACTCCCGTACACGCGTGACTCCACCGGGTCACAGGTGCTGCTCAAGGATGCCGAATCCCTGTCCCGGGCGGTTACCGTGGCCTCGGCACTCGGCACCTCGAGCGCCTATACCTGGCTGAAGATGCCTGCGTGTGAGGAGCCCGACGTGGTCTTCGCGGCGACGACGCTTCCCTGCGTCGTTCTCGGCGGCCCTCCGGGGCCCGATCTCGAGGCGGACCTCGCGGCGTGGGGGCAGACCTTGCGCTGCAGCGTCGTCCGCGGGCTCGTCGTCGGTCGTTCTCTGCTCTACCCGCCGGACGGCGATGTCGCCGGCGCTGTCGATGCCGCGGCGAAGGTGCTCCGCGCGGCCACCGAGGAGGCCACTGCGCCATGAACCCGTCGACCTTGCACCATTCCTGGCTCACCCTGGCCGGGCCGGGTTCCGGTGATCTGCTCACACTTACCCCGGAGAAGGCGGGGTGGACCTACTGCGGGCTGCGGATCATCCGGCTCGAGCCGGGCGAACTGCGCCGGTTCGCGACCGGTGGCGAGGAGATGTTCGTGCTGCCGCTGGTCGGCGGGCTGACCATCGAGGTGGCCGGGACGGCGGCGCCGTCGGTCACCGAGGCCCGCCTGGCCCTGACCGGGCGTGCCTCGGTCTTCGACCGGGTCACCGACTTCGCCTATGTGGGCCGGGACAGCGTGATCACCATGGTGAGCGCGAACGGGGCCGAGGTGGCCCTGCCGTCGGCCCGCTGTGAGAACCGGCTGCCGCCCAAGTACGGCGCGGCGGACGAGGTCACCGTCGAGATCCGCGGCTCCGGGCCGGCCACCCGGCAGGTCAACGCGTTCGGCGTGCCGGGGATCTGGGACCACGCCGACAAGCTGGTCGCGGTCGAGCTGATCACGCCGCCCGGCAACTGGTCGAGCTACCCGCCGCACAAGCACGACGTGACCGACCCCTGCCCGGTGGTCAACGAGGAGATCTACTTCTACAAGATCGCCGGCCACGACCAGGTCAGCCACAGCCGTGAGGGCTTCGGGCTGCACCGCACCTACACCGGGCACGAGCACGAGGACACCGGGCTGGCACCCTTGGACGAGTTCATCGAGGTGCGTGACGGCGACCTGGTGACGATCCCCTACGGCTACCACGGTCCGTGTGTGGCCGCGCCGGGGTACCCGATGTACTACCTGAACGTGATGGCCGGCCCGGCCCCGGAGCGGTCGCTGCTGTTCTGCGACGACCCGACCCACGGCTGGGTGCGCGACACCTGGGCCACGACGGCGCCCGACCCCCGCTGCCCGGTGACCACGCACGACGGCCGCGTCGACGGTCGACGCGCCGATTCGGGCCGCATGTAACCCCTGAGTACGCACGCCGCCGCCGTACAACCTCACGGGAGCTGACCACCCATGACCACCGAACAGTCCGACCGCACCGTGCGCCTGACCACGGCGCAGGCCCTGGTGCGCTGGATGATCGCCCAGCGCACGGAGCTGCTGGACGGCACCGAGGCGCCGCTGTTCGCTGGTGTCTTCGGCATCTTCGGGCACGGCAACGTGCTCGGGCTGGGCACGGCGCTGTACGGGGCAGGGGACGCCCTGCCCACCTGGCGCGGGCAGAACGAGCAGGGGATGGCGCTCGCCGCCGCCGCCTACGCGCGGGCGACGGATCGGCGTCAGGTGATGGTCGCGACATCCTCGGTGGGCCCGGGCGCGCTGAACATGGTCACCGCCGCCGGTCTGGCGATGGCGAACCGGCTGCCGCTGCTGCTGCTGCCCGGGGACACGTTCACCGGCCGCGGCCCCGACCCGGTGCTGCAGCAGGTGGAGCACTACGGCGACCCGGGCATGACCGCCAACGACGCCTTCCGTGCGGTGTCGCGCTACTTCGACCGGATCACCCGGCCCGAGCAGCTGCTCTCCACCTTGCCCCAGGTGGCCCGGGTGCTCACCGACCCGGCCGACTGCGGACCCGTGGTGCTCGCTCTGCCGCAGGACGCCCAGGCCGAGGAGTACGACTTCCCGCTGGCGATGTTCGCCCGTCGCGTGCACCGGGTGCCGCGGCCGCGGCCGGACACCTGGACCCTGGGCGAGGCGGTGGAGATCCTGCGCGCTGCCAAGCGGCCGTTGCTGGTCTGCGGCGGCGGCGTGCGCTACTCCGGCGCGGCCGAGCAGATGCTCGAGTTCGCCACCGTGCACGGCGTGCCGATCGTGGAGACCCCGGCCGGGCGCACCATGGTGCCGCACGACCACCCGCTGCACGGCGGGGCGCTGGGCATCATCGGCTCCTCCTGCGCGAACACCCTGGCCGGTGAGGCCGACGTGGTGCTGGCGGTCGGCACCCGGCTGCAGGACTTCACCACGGCGTCCTGGACCGTGTTCAACCTGCAGGCGCGCCTGGTGCACATCAACGCCTCCCGATTCGACGCGGTCAAGCACTCCGCCCACGCCGTGGTCGGCGACGCCCGGGAGACGCTGGTCGAGCTGAAGGGCCCGCTCGCGGGCTGGATGGTCGACCCGGCCTGGACGGCGCGCGCCGCGACCGAGCGGGCGGCCTGGGATGCCCACATCGACACCCTGCGCGAGGGGGTGGCCCCGGACGGGTCGCTCACCTACGCCCAGGTGCTCGGCGTGGTGAACGAGGCAAGCACCTATGACGACTACGTGCTGGTCTCCTCGGGCGGGTACCCGGGCGAGATCCACGGCGGTTGGCGCACGGTGAACGACGTCGCCGAGGACAAGGTGCCTGCGCACCCCGGCTCCGGCGCGACCATGGACCTGGAGTACGGCTTCTCCTGCATGGGGTATGAGGTGGCCGGACCGTGGGGCGCCTCGATGGCCCGGGCGATGACCCACCCCGACGGCGTCGTGACCACCCTGCTGGGCGACGGCTCCTACCTGATGATGAACTCCGAGATCTACTCTGCGGCGTTCGCCGGGCACCCGTTCGTGATGGTGCTGTGCGACAACGGCGGCTACGCGGTGATCCACCGGCTGCAGACCAACCAGGGGGCGCAGGGGTTCAACAACCTGCTGGACGACGCCCGCGGCCCGGGCGCGGCCGCCAAGCTGCGGGTCGACTTCGCGGCGCACGCCCGTTCGCTGGGGGCTGCGGTGGAGGATCTGCCGGAAGGGGCCGGGGTGGAGGAGCTCCGCGCCGCCTACCTGTGGGCCAAGGAGACCGCCCAGGCCACGCGTCGTCCGGCGGTCGTGGTCTGCCGCACCGACCCCTCGGCCTGGACCGAGGCGGGTGCCTGGTGGGAGGTCGGCGTGCCGACCTCGCTGTCCGGCCGGGAGTCCTACGAGGAGAACAAGTCCGCCCAGCTCCGCTGGCTCAGCTGAGGCTTCGCGCGACCACCCCTCCGGACGTCGCGAGAGTCGGCAAACCAGGTGTATCGGCGCGGAATTGGCCTGGTTGGCCGACCTCTCGGCGGGTTACTTCTTCCTGCCGTCGGGCAGGACGACGTTCAGCAGCATGCTCACGAAGGTGACCACCACGGCGGCGCCGATGGTGGACCAGAAGAAGGGGCCCGCGCTGAACCCGATGCCGAGCGGTTCGGAGAGCCACTCCACCAGCTTGAGCATCAGCGCGTTGACCACGAACGCGAACAGGCCCAGGGTGAGGATGTAGAAGGGCAGCGAGAAGAGCTTCACCACCGGCTTGATGATGGCGTTGACCACGCCGAACAGGGCGCCGACCACCAGCAGGGTGAGCGCCTGGTTGGACACGACGGTGCCGGTGACCCCGACCTGGGGCACCACCAGGGTGGCGACCCAGATGGCCAGCGCGTTCACCACGACCTTGATCGCGATCGACTTCATGTACCAATCGTCGCACGGCGCCGTGACGGCGCCTGTTGCGCGTGATACGAACACGGACATGACCACGACCCCGCGCGCGCCCGATGTGGTGGTGATCGGTGCCGGCATCGTCGGCGCCGCCTGCGCGCTCGCCACGGCTCGGGCCGGGCTGCGGGTGGTGGTGGTCGAGCGAGGCGCGATCGCCGGCGGCACCAGCAGCGGCGGCGAGGGCAACCTGCTGGTCTCGGACAAGCCGGCCGGGCCGGAGCTCGACCTGGCGCTGCACTCCCTGGGCCACTGGGAGGAGATCACCGGCCACCTCGAGCAGCTCACCGGCAGCCCGGGCGGAGGGATCGAGTTCGAACACAAGGGCGGCCTGATGGTCGCCGCCCGGCCGGAGACCCTGCCGGTGCTGGCGGAGCTGGCGCAGGGGCAGCGGGCCGCCGGCATCGAGGCCGTGGCCGTGCCCGCCGACCAGCTGCACGACGTGGAGCCTCACCTGGCGCAGGGCCTGGCCGGGGGCATGCTCTACCCGCAGGACGGTCAGTTGCAGCCTGTCCTGGCCACGGCCGCCCTGCTCGCCGCCGCGCGCCACCACGGCGCCGTCGTGCGCACGGGCGTCACGGTCACCGGGCTGCTGCGCGACGGCGACGCCGTCACCGGTGTGGTGCTGGACGGCGCGGAGCGGGTGCGTGCCACGTCCGTGGTCAACGCCGCAGGACCGTGGGCGGGCGCGGTCGCCGCGATGGCCGGGGTGCACCTGCCGGTCCTGCCCCGGCGCGGCGTGGTGCTGGTCACCCAGCCGCTGCCGCTACTCATCCGGCGCAAGGTCTACGCGGCCGAGTACGTCTCTGACGTGGCCAGCGACCACCCGGGCCTGGAGTCGAGCGCCGTGGTCGAGGGGACGCCGTCCGGCACGGTCCTGATCGGAGCCAGCCGGGAGCGGGTCGGATTCGAGGCGGGGATGCCGCTGCACGTCGTCCGCCGTCTGGCGACCCAGGCCGTGGCGCTGTTCCCGGTGCTCGCGGGGGTGAGGTTGCTGCGCACTTATCACGGGTTCCGCCCCTACTGCCCCGACCATCTGCCGGTGATCGGGGAGGATCCGCGGACGCCGGGGCTGATGCACGCCTGCGGGCACGAGGGGGCGGGGATCGTCCTCGCGGCCGGTACCGGACAGTTGATCGCCGAGGTCCTGGCCGGGGGAACCGGCAGCATGGATCTGTCCCCGTTCCGGCCGGACAGATTCGAGGGGGAGCGGCATGGCTGAGACCTTCGGTTTCGACGGGCGTGAGATCGCCTACCGGCCAGGGCAATCCGTGGGAGCGGCGCTCTGGGCGGCGGGCGAGCGGACGGTGCGGTCCACCCGGATCGCCGGCGCGCCACGGGGGGTGTTCTGCGGCATCGGGGTCTGCTACGACTGCCTGGTCGTGGTGGACGGCGTGCCCGACCAGCGGGCCTGCGTGACCCCGGCGGCACCGGGGATGCAGGTGAGCACCCAGTCCGGCCAGCCGGAGCCAAGGGTGCCGGAAGACTTGAGAATACCTGCCGCAGAACGACTCATGGCCGACGTAGTGGTGATCGGCGGTGGCCCGGCCGGTATGGCGGCGGCCGGTGCCGCCGCGGCGGACGGCGCCCGGGTCGTGCTGCTGGACGCCGAGGCGCGCCTGGGCGGGCAGTACTGGCGGCACGGCGTCGCGGGGGTGGGGACGCAGCACCACGGGCTCGACGCATGGCATGCGCTGTCGGCCGGGGTGTCCCGCGCGACGGCGGCGGGCACGCTCGAGGTGCGCTCGCGGCATCGGGTCTGGCGGATCGATCCGGCCGGCGAGCGGGCGATCGCCGTGCACGCGGTGACCGGTGGTCACGAACTGCCGGACGGCGTCCAGGAGCGAGCGGTGACGGTCACGGCGGCCGCCGTGGTGATCGCCACCGGAGCGCATGACCGGGTGCTGCCCTTCCCCGGCTGGGACCTGCCCGGGGTGCTCACCGCAGGTGGGGCGCAGGCGTTGCTGAAAGAGCACGACGTAGCGGCCGGCCGCCGGGTGGTGGTGGCCGGGACCGGACCGTTCCTACTCTCCCTGGCCGCGGGGCTGGTGCACGCCGGGGCCGAGGTGGTGGGCGTCTACGAGGCCGGCGACGCCCGCGGCTGGGCCCGGCGCTGGCGGTCGGCGACCTCGGTGCCGCAGGCGCTGATCGAGGGCGCCCAGTACGCGGCGACCCTTGCCCGGCAACGGGTTCCGGTGCGTGCTCGGCACGCCGTGGTGGCCGCCCGGGGCCGTGAGCGGCTGGAGGCCGTGGAACTGGTCCGGTTGAACGGTCAGGGTCGGGCGGTGCCCGGCTCGGCCCGGTGGGTGCGCTGCGACGCCCTGGCCACCGGCTGGGGGTTCACTCCGCGGCTCGAACTGGCCCAGCAGGCCGGCTGCACGGTCGGGGTCTCGACCGCGGTCGGCCCGGCGGCCGGGCCCGCGGTGATCGCTGACACCGAGGGCCGCACCGCGGTGCCCGGGGTGTTCGTGGCCGGCGAGGTCGGCGGGGTCGGCGGCGCCTCGCTGGCCGAGGTGACCGGCCGGCTGGCCGGGGCTGCGGCCGGGGCCTGGGCCCGCGGCGTGCCGGTGGCGCTGGACGGCGCCGACCTGGCCCGCCGTCGCCGGCTCGCCGGGTTCGCGGCCACCATGCACACCGCGCACCCCATCCCGCCGGGTTGGCTGGACGCACTCACCGAGGACACCGTGGTGTGCCGCTGCGAGGAGGTCAGTGCCCGGCGGTTGCGCAGTGTCGTGCACGACCTGGGGGCGAGCGACCCACGTACTGCCAAACTCCTCAGCCGTTGCGGTATGGGCTGGTGTCAGGGCCGGATCTGCGGTGACGGCGTGGCCCGGCTGGTCTCCGACGCCACCGGACGGCGCAACGACCACACGATGGATTCGCGCCCTGTTGCATCGGCCGTTCGGATGTCATCATTGATCGAATCATCCGATGACTCGTTGGGCGACAACCCCCTGGAGGAACTGTGACCTCGACGACTGCCGCCCCGTGGCGCGGAGTGCTGGTGGCCACCGCTGTGCCGCTTCGCCCGTCCGGGGACGACGCACTCGCCCTGGACCTCGACGGGTATGCCGATCACTTGCGCTGGCTGGCCGCCGCAGGTTGCGACGGCGTAGTGCCGAACGGGTCGCTGGGGGAGTACCAGACCCTGACCGAGGCCGAGCGGATCGCGGTCGTGCAGACGGCCTGCGCGGTCGCCGTCGAGGTGGGCTCGTTCGTGGTGATGCCCGGGGTGGCCGCCTACGGAGCCCAGGAGTCGCGGCGCTGGGTCGAGCAGGCCGCCGAGGCCGGTGCGCCGTGTGCGATGCTGCTGCCGCCCAACGCCTACCGGGCCGACGAGCGCGCGGTCCTCGAGCACTACCGCGAGGTGGCCAAGGCCGGCCTGCCGCTGGTGGCCTACAACAATCCCTACGACACCAAGGTCGATCTCACGCCGGCGCTGCTCGCCCGGCTGCACGGCGAGGGCCTGATCGTGGCGGTGAAGGAGTTCAGCGGCGACGTGCGCCGCGGGTACGAGCTGGCCGAACTGGCGCCGGGGCTGGACCTGCTGGTCGGCTCGGACGACGTCGCTTTGGAGCTGGCACAGGCCGGTGCGGTGGGCTGGGTCGCCGGCTACCCGAACGCCTTCCCGGACGCGTGCATGCGGTTGTGGCGGGCCTGCCGGGACGGCGACCTGGAGACGGCGATGCCGCTGTACCGGTTGCTGCACCCGCTGCTGCGCTGGGACTCCAAGACCGAGTTCGTGCAGTCGATCAAGCTCTCGATGGACATGGCCGGGCGCTTCGGCGGCCCGTGCCGCCCGCCGCGGGTGCCACTGCTGCCCGAGCAGGAGGCCGTCGTCCGCGCCGCCACCCAGGCCGCCCTGGACGCCGGCCTCCGCTGACCCCCTGTCGGCACGAAGATGACGCGGCGCACGCGGGACGAGATCACCGCGTTCTTCGACGGCCTCGACCTGATCGAGCCGGGCGTCGCCCGCAAGCCCTGACCCGCGCCTCCCGGTCTGCCGCGCCCGCCGCCCTACCGCCCGCCGCCTCACCCTAGCGGCGTTCTTCAGGGCGGCGGCTGGCCAGCAGCGGGAGTGAGGGGTCCCAGCGGGTGCCTTCGCGGGCGTCGCGCCGGCGCCGGGCGATCGCCGACAGCGCCTCCAGCACCACCCGGTTGGCCAGCGCTGCGGTGATGTCGGCATGGTCGTACGGCGGTGACACCTCCACGACGTCCACCCCGACCACGGGCAGCTCCAGGCAGATCCGGCGGACGGCGTCCAGCAGTTCGCGCGCAGAGAGGCCACCCGGCTCGGGGGTGCCGGTGCCCGGCGCGTGGCCGGGGTCGCAGACGTCGATGTCGACCGAGAGGAACACCCCGTCGCACTCGTCCGTGGCGATCGCGAACGCCTCGGTCAGGCACTCGCCCAGGCCGCGGTGCACGATCTCGGTCATCTCGTAGGAGCGCATGTTCTGCTGCGCCATCCAGCCCAGCGTGGCCGGCTCGGGCCAATACCCGCGCAGCCCCACCTGCAGGAACCGGTCACCGCGAAGGGCCCCCGACTCGATCAGCCGGCGCATCGGCTGCCCGTGCCCCCAGAGCGAGCCGAACGCCACGTCGCCGGTGTCCGCGTGGGCATCGAAGTGGATCATCGAGACCCGCCCGTGGCCGAGCACGTTGGCCACGCCCTTGGCGTCGGGGTAGGCGATCGAGTGGTCCCCACCCAGGATCACCGGGATCGCTCCGGCCCTGGCCACCTTCTCCACCGCCACTTCGACCGCAGCCAACGACCGTTCAATGTCTCCGGGCGGCATCTCGACGTCGCCGGCGTCCAGCACCCGCAGGTCGGCCAGGCCGTCGGTGCGCAGCGCCAGCGAGGGGCGTGAGCCGTCGTGTGGCAGGTAGTCGGTCATCCGGATGGCCTGGGGCCCGAACCGGGCACCTCCACGGTAGGAGGTACCGCCGTCGAACGGGGCGCCCAGGATCACCACGTCCGCCTCGGCGTAGGAGGCCGGCTCGTCGAGGTCGCACCGCTCGACGCCGAGGAAGGTGACGTCCGGCCCGAACTGCGCTCCGTACCTACTCATGCGCCGGATGCTAACTCGCGGACGCTCGGCCGTGCCCGGTTCGGTCATGCCCGACGCGTTGCCGGCGACGCGTTCGGCATGACCGTGGCACACCGAGGCGCCCGCAATGAGATGGTGGCGGGCATGAGGTCGAGCCGGGTCATCCACACCGTCGAATCGCACACCGAGGGCATGCCCACCCGGGTCGTCACCGGCGGTGTCGGCGTCATCCCGGGCGACACCATGTTCGACCGCCGGCGCCACTTCATGGCCCAGATGGACGGCCTGCGCCGGTTCCTGATGACCGAGCCGCGCGGGCACTCGGCGATGAGCGGCGCCATCCTGCAGCCGCCCACCCGGCCCGACGCCGACTACGGCGTGCTCTACATCGAGGTGTCCGGCTGCCTGCCGATGTGCGGCCACGGCACCATGGGCGTGGCCACCGTGCTGGTGGAGACCGGCATGGTCGAGGTCACCGAGCCGATCACCACGATCCGGCTGGACACGCCCGCCGGGCTGGTGATCGCCGACGTCCGGGTCGAGGACGGCGCCGCGCGCGCCGTCACGCTGACCAACGTGGCCAGCTTCCTGTTCGAGCGAGACGCCACGGTCGAGGTGAAGGGGTTCGGCGAGGTCACTTACGACATGGCCTTCGGCGGCAACTTCTACGCCATCCTGCCGCTGGCCGACCTCGGCATCCCGTTCGAGCGCAGCCACAAGCAGCAGATCCTGGACGCCGGGTTGGCGCTGATGACGGCGATCAACGACCAGCGCCGTCCGGTGCATCCGACCAATCCCGAGATCGCGGTCTGCCACCACGTGCAGTTCCTCGCGCCCGGGGCGAACGCCCAGCACTCCCGGCATGCGATGGCGATCCACCCCGGCTGGTTCGACCGCAGTCCGTGCGGCACCGGCACCAGTGCCCGGGTCGCCCAGCTGCACGCCCGCGGCGAGCTGGCGTTGGACACCGACTTCGTCAACGAGTCGTTCATCGGCACCCACTTCGTCGGCCGTGCCGTCGCCGAGACGACCCTGGGCGAGGGCCCGGCAGCGCTGCCCGCGATCGTACCGACGATCACCGGCCGGGCCTGGGTGACCGGCACCGCTCAATACCACCTGGACCCGAGCGACCCCTTCCCGGAAGGCTTCGAGCTGTAGCGTCACGTCGTCGTCGACCCGGGAGGAGCCCGCGATGAGTCTTGACCGACCGACCGCACCCAACCCCTACGAGTTGCTGCCCGCGGTGGGCTCGTTCACCCTCGCCAGCCGCGACGTGGCGGACGGCGCCCCGATGGACCTGCGCTTCGTGCACGACTCCGCCGGCGGCGCCAACGTCTCGCCGGCGCTGGCCTGGTCGGGTGCCCCGGAGGCGACCAGGTCCTACTGCGTCACCTGCTTCGACCCCGACGCACCCACGCCGTCCGGCTTCTGGCACTGGGTGGTGGTCAACCTGCCGGTCGGCATCACCTCGCTGGACGCCGGGGCCGGCGCCGACGACGACCAGGTGCCCGAAGGTGGCTTCCACGTGCGCAACGACTTCGGCAACGCCCGCTACGACGGATGCGCCCCGCCGCCCGGCGACGTGCCGCACCGCTACTACTTCGTCGTTCACGCCGTCGACGTCGAGGCCCTGCCCGTGGACGGCGCAGCCAGCCCGGCCGTGGTCTCGTTCAACCTGGCCTTCCACACCCTGGCCCGGGCCGTTGTGCACGGCACCTTCTCCCACTGACCCTCCTACCGCCGCAGCAGCCCTCGAAAGGACACCGGTGACCACCCACGACGAGGACGTCGTCCGCTCTCTCTCGCCGCAGCAGCCGGCCCACGTGGTGGCTGAGGCGAAGGTCAGCACACCCCAGGACGTCGCCGACGCAGCCGGGCGTGCCCGCGCGGCCCAGCGTGCGTGGTGGGCAGGCACCGCGCCCACGCGGGCCACAGCGCTCACCGCCGCGGCGAACGCCCTGCGGGCCAAGGCCTCTGAGGCGGCGCAGCTGATCGTCGACGAGGTCGGCAAGCCGGCCGGTGAGGCCGCCGGCGAGGTGGCCCGGGCGGTGGCGATCCTGGACTACTACGCCCAGTCCGTCTACGCACCGCTCGGCAGCGTGTTGCCGCCCAGCCTGCCCGGCATGCTGCTCACCGAGCGTCGTCCGCACGGGGTGGCCGGGCTGATCACGCCGTGGAACTTCCCGTTGGCCATACCGCTGTGGAAGGCGGCGCCCGCCCTCGCCGCAGGGAACGCCGTGCTGCTCAAGCCGTCCCCGGACGCCGTGGGCTGCGCCCTGTGGATGGCGGAGCTGTTCGCCAAGGCCCTGCCGGCCGACCTGTTCCAGGTGGTCGTCGGCGGCCCGCGGGCCGGAGCCGCACTGGTCGAGGCGGCGGACGTGGTGAGCTTCACCGGCTCGGCCGCGGTGGGGCGTGCGGTGGCGGTGACCGCCACCCAGCGAGGCGTTCCGGTGCAGGCGGAGATGGGCGGGCAGAACGCCGCGATCGTGCTCTCTGACGCCGACCCGGCCGCAGCCGCCGCGATGATCGCCGGGGCGGCGATGGGGTTCGCCGGCCAGAAGTGCACCGCCACTCGCCGGGTGGTGGTGGTCGGCGACACCGCGCGCGTGGCCGAGGTGACCGAGGCGCTGACCGCTGCGGTGCGTGCGCTGGCGCCCGGGGATCCGGCCGCGGCCGGGGTGGCGGTCGGCCCGGTGATCACCGGGGCTGCCCGGGACAAGGTGCTGGACGCCGCGGCGGCGGCCGCGGCGTCGGGCGCGCGGGTGCTCGCCGGGGGCACGGCGCCGGCCGGCGACGGCTGGTTCGTCGCCCCGACCCTGCTCGACGGCATCGCGGCCGACCATCCGGTGGCCCAGGAGGAGACGTTCGGCCCGCTCGCGGTCGTCCTGCCGGCGGCCGATGTGGCGCAGGCGGTGCGGCTGGCCGAGGACGTCCGATACGGGCTGGTGACCAGTGTGCACGGGCGTGACCTCGCGGCGATTCTCGCCGTGGTGCAAGGGGTTCAGACCGGGTTGGTGAAGGTGAATGCGCCGACCACCGGGGTCGACTTCTGGGCTCCGTTCGGCGGTGAGCGTGACTCCAGCTACGGCCAGCGGGAACAGGGCCTGGCTGCGCTGGACTTCTACGCCTCCACCCGCACGATCACCCTCGCCCCCCACCCCTGAGGAGGGTGATCAGGCGTCGCGGAAGATCTCGACGTCGGCGCCCAGAGCGTTGAGCCGTTCGGCGAGGTCCTCGTAGCCACGGTTGATCACGTACACCGAGCGCAGCACTGAGGTTCCCTTGGCGGCCAGCATGGCGAGCAGGATCACCACAGCCGGGCGCAGTGCCGGGGGGCAGACCACCTCGGTGCCCGACCAGCGGGTGGGCCCCTCGATCATCACCCGGTGCGGATCCATCAGGGTCACCGAGGCGCCCAGGCGGTTCAGCTCGGTCAGGTAGATCGCCCGGTTCTCATAGACCCAGTCGTGGATCAGGCTCTGCCCGGTCGCCGACGCGGCGATCACCGCGAAGAACGGCAGATTGTCGATGTTCAGCCCGGGGAACGGCATCGGGTGGATCTTGTCGATGGGCGCGTGCAGCACCGACTTCCGTGTGGTCAGGTCGACCAGGCGGGTGCGGTCGTTGGCAGCCAGGTATTCCTTGCTGCGCTCGTAGTCCAGGCCCATGCCCTCGAGCACCGCGAGTTCGATCTCCATGAACTCGATCGGCACCCGGCGGATGGTGATCTCCGAGTCGGTGACGATCGCCGCGGCCAGCAGCGACATCGCCTCGATCGGGTCCTCCGAGGGCGCGTAGTCGACGTCGACGTCGATCTCGGTGCGCCCGTGCACCCGCAGGGTGGTGGTGCCGATGCCCTCGACCGTGACTCCGAGGGACTGGAGGAAGAAGCAGAGGTCCTGCACCATGTAGTTGGAGCTGGCGTTGCGGATCACCGTCTCGCCGTCGTGCAGGGCCGCGGCGAGCAGGGCGTTCTCGGTCACCGTGTCCCCGCGTTCGGTGAGCACGATCGGCCGGTGCGGGCTGACCCGGCGGTCGACGACACACTGGTAGACGCCGTCCGCCGCGGTGACGGTGAGCCCGAAGGGGCGCAGTGCGGCGACGTGCGGCTCGACCGTGCGCAGGCCGAGCTGGCAGCCCCCGGCGTAGGGCAGGTCGAAGGTGTGCAGGATGTGCAGCAGCGGGCCGAGCAGCATGATCACCGAACGGGTGCGGCGGGCAGCCTCGGCGTTGATCGCCGTGACGTCGATCGTGCCCGTCGGCGCCAGTTCGAGGTCGCCCTCCTCGTTCAGCCAGCGGCTGCGCACCCCGACGCTCTCCAGCACCTCCAGAAGGCGGTTGACCTCCTCGATCCGGGCCACCCGGCGCAGGGTGGTCCGCCCGCGGTTGAGCAGGGCCGCGCAGAGCAGCACCACTCCGGCGTTCTTCGACGACTTCACGTCTATGGCCCCGGCCAGTTTGGTCGGTCCGTGCACACGCAGGTGAACCGGGCCACCGCCCACCTGGATGAGCTCGGAGTCGAGCGCCTCGCCGATCCTGGCGATCATCTCCACGGTCAGGTTCTGCTGACCGGCTTCGATCCGGTGCACCGCACTCTGGCTGGTGCCCAGGGCATCGGCCAACTGGGTCTGGGTGAGGCCGCGATGCGTCCGTGCCCCCCGGATCAGAGTGCCGATCCGGGCCAGCTGAGTCTGCGACATAGCCGCCACCGTATCTCGCATGTGAGATGCCGCCGACCATCTTCGCGCAGGACATGCCCACGCCCCGTAGCCAACCTGCCCATGCTCCGCGGGTGTACACCGGCACGCCCCGAATCGGGCGAATACGCGTACACCCGCGGAGTATGAGCAGGTTCTAGGATCTGGCGGTGGCGAGTTTGCGGGAGGTCGAGGCGCGGGAGCGCGCCCAAAGGATCACTGTGCGCAATTGCCGGGTCGAGCTCGACCTGACCGGTGACACCACCACGTTTGTCTCACGCAGCGTCATCCGGTTCACCTCCGACGGGCTCCCGACCTTCATCGACGTCGCGCCCACGGCGCTGCGCGCCGTCCGCCTGAACGGTTCGAGTCTGGACGTCGAGGCGCTGCACGCTGCCCGCTTCCCTCTGCATCCCGAGGCCGGCGAGAACGAACTGGTGGTCGAGGCGGTGATGGGTTACCGCACGGACGGCGAGGGCTTGCACCGCGCGGTCGACCCGGCCGACGGGCTGCACTACACCTACGCGATGTCCTTCCTGGACGCGGGGCCGAGCATCTTCGCCTGCTTCGACCAGCCCGACCTGAAGGCGCCCTACCGCCTCATCGTGAAGGCTCCCGGGGACTGGGTGGTGATCGGCAACGCCCCGGGGGAGCAGGTCGAGGCGGGACTGTGGGTCTTCGAGGAGACCGCGCCGCTGTCGAGCTACCACGTCACCCTGGTCGCCGGGCCCTACCACGTGCTGCGTGACACCACCGGAGCCGACAACGCCGGAGCCGGCGGCACCGGCATCCGGCTGGGTCTGTCCGCCCGGCGGTCCCTGGCGGCCGATCTCGACCGCGACGCCGACGAGCTGTTCACGGTGACCCGCCAGTGCTTCGCGGAGTTCCACCGCCTGTTCGGCATCGCCTACCCGTTCGGGGACTACCACCAGGCGTTCGTGCCCGAGTTCAACGCGGGCGCGATGGAGAACCCGGGCTGTGTGACCTTCCGCGACCCGCTGGTCTTCGGCCCCCAGGTGATCCGGTCGCGCCGGACCACGCGAGCGATCACCATCGCGCACGAGATGGCCCACCAGTGGTTCGGCAACCTGGTCACCCCGCGGTGGTGGGACGACCTGTGGCTGAACGAGTCCTTCGCCGAGTACATGGGCAACCGGGTGACTGCCGAGGTGACCGACTTCGACGACGCCTGGGTGCTGACCTCCTTCGCCCGCAAGCAGTGGGGGCTGATCGACGACCAGCGCCCCTCCACCCACCCGGTGGCCGGGAACGGTGCGGAGGACGCCGCCACCGCGCTGTCGAACTTCGATGGCATCTCCTACACCAAGGGGGCGGCGCTGCTGAAGCAGCTGGCCTCGCGGCTGGGCGACGAGGTCTTCCTCGCCGGGGTCCGCGACCACTTCACCCGGCACCGCTTCGGGAACGCGACGATGGGCGACCTGTTCGCCGCCTGGGAGCGGGCCGGTGCGGCAGACCTGGACGGGTGGACGTCGAGCTGGCTGCGCACCGCGGGGGTGGACCGGATCACCCTGGACCGTTCCGCAGCCGCGCTCGTGCTGGAGCCGCCCGTGGGGCAGCCGGCCCCCCGCGAGCACGCGCTCGAGGTCGCCGTGCACGACGGCGCGGACTGGCGGCGCTCGCTGGTGCGCCTGGTCGCACGGCGGACGCCGCTCCCGGACGGCGCCGCCCCGAACGGCGCGAGCTCCGCTCCGTGGGCCACCGCGCCGGTCGTGCTCGACCCCGCCGAGCAGACCTGGGCGCTGACCGCCCCCGACCCGCTGACGGTGCAGGCGCTGCCCCAGTTGCTGCCCGCGATGAACGAACCGCTGATGCGGGCCGCGGTCTGGAACGGGCTGCGCTCGGGGGTGCACCTCGCTGCGGTCGACCCGAGCGCTGTCCTGGCCGTGCTCGCCGCGGCGCTGCCGGTGGAGGACTCCGACAGCGGGGTGAGCCGGGTGTGCGACTGGGCCCTGACCACCCTGGCCCCCGCCACCGCTGATCCGCAGCGTGCCGTGGCCGTCGTGCACCGGGCCGCGGCGTCCCGGCTGGACTCGGCGGAGGTGGGTTCGGCCGTGCAGCTGGCGGCGGCCGAGGCGTTCGTGACCTCGCACACCGACGTCGACGCCCTGCGCCGCTGGTTGGCCGGCAGCGGACTGCCGGAAGGCGTGCAGCTCGATCTCGAGCTGCGCTGGCGGGTGCTGCGCCGGCTCGCCACACTCGGCGCCGTCGACCGGGCCGAATTGGACCAGCAGTACGCGGCCGAACCGACGGCGCGATCGGAGGTGGAGCTCGCCGGGTGCCTGGCCGCCCTGCCCGATGCGGCGGCCAAGGCGTGGGCCTGGCAGCGGTTCATCGGACAGGTCGAGGTGCCGAACTACCAGCTCGCCGCCGCCGGTGCCGGGATGTTCCAGCTCGGTCAGGAGGCCCTCACCAATCCCTACGTGGAGCGCTACTTCGACGAGGTGCCCGCGACGGCAGCGATCCGCTCCGGGTGGGCGCTCGCCGAGACCGCCGCGGTGTTCTTCCCGGGCACTGCCGTCGAGGAGGCCGTGGTGGACCGAGCAGAGGCCCTGGCCTCCCGGCCCGGCCTCGATCCGGCGCTGCGCCGGGTGCTTCTCGACCGCGCCGACGACACCCGGCGCCTGCTCGCCGTGCGCGCGGCGTTCCCGGGCTGATCGACGCCGGCCGGCAGCGCCGGAAACGGGACCGACGGGGGCGTTCTTCGGCAGACCGCTGGACGGGACGCCATTCGGGCGCGACGCTTCGCAGGTGACGAGCAACCCCGCGGCCAGCCTGACCAGCCTGCCGCTGCTGGACGAGACGCGCCTTCGCGCCCTGGTGCCGATGACCGCAGCCATCGTGGCCCTGGAATCCTCCCTGTACGACGGTTCGGCGCCCGGGGTCACCCCGGCCCGCACCACCGTGCTCACCCAGGCGGGCCAGCTGCTGATGATGCCGGCGGCGACCTCGCGGTTCGTCGGGGTGAAGCTGGTCAGCATCGCTCCGGACAACCCGGCGATCGGCCGCCCGCGGGTCCAGGGTGTCTACGTGCTGATGGACGGCGTGAGCCTGACGCCGGTGGCGCTGGTGGACGGCGTGGCGCTCACCTCGCTGCGTACCCCCGCGACGTCCGCGGTCGCCGTCCGGCGGCTGGCGGTGAGCGGCGCCGTCCGGCTGGTGATGATCGGCACCGGACCACAGGGCTACGGCCACATCGAGGCGGTGCAGGCGGTGCGCCCGGTCTCGCACCTGACCGTGGCCGGCCGTGACCGTGGCCGGGCCGAGGCGATGGCGCGCTGGGCGGCCGAGCGCGGCCTGACCGTGCAGATCGTGGCCGGGGCAGACCTGGCCGACGGGCTGGAGGAGCCGATCCGGGAGGCGAATGTCGTGGTGTGCGCGACCACGGCCCGCTGGCCGGTGTTCGACGGGCGGTGGGTGGGCGACCGGGCGGTGGTGGTCGCAGTGGGCAGCCACGAGCCCGACGTCCGGGAGGTCGACTCCGAGGTGGTGCTGCGCTCGAGCGTGATCGTGGAGACCCGCGAGACCGCCCTGCGTGAGGCCGGGGACGTCCTGATCCCGATCCGGGACGGCGAGTGCGGCCCCGAGATCATCACCGGGGATATTGCCCAGTTGGTCAAGGGGCACCTGAATCTGCCCGAGGACCGGCCCCGTTTCTTCAAGGGATGCGGCGAGGCGTGGCAGGACCTGGTCGTGGCCTCGGCCGCCTATGACCGAATCGAGGCTGCACACACCCCGCCCTACGGCAATCGGAGCGGGTGGTAGTCGGTATCCTTCGGATTGCCCGCAGGCATGGGGAAGCAAGGACAGCGGGCAACCGAGTTCCCCCAGCCGATCTCTGGAGCCGAGCCGAATGACGACGACCGGCACCGAGCCGCGTCCGTGCGCCAGTTGCGGCGCCGAGCTCAGTTCCTCGGCCCTGTTCTGCGTCGAGTGCGGCACCGCAGTGCCCCGCGAACAACGGGTCAGTGCCGCCGGGGTGCGCCCCAAGGCCTGGTACGAGAAGGAACCAGCGGCCCGGCCCACGCCCAAACCCCAACCCACGCCGGCGCCCGCAGTCACACCCGAGCTGGCTCCCCCTCCCCCGCCCAAGCCCGAGCCGGTGCCCAAGCCCAAGCCGGAACCAAAGCCCAAGGCTGAGCCCAAGCCGGAACCGAAGCCGGAACCGAAGCCGGAACCGAAGCCGGAACCGAAGCCCGCACCGAAGCCCCCGCCCCCGCCCCCGCCCCCGCCTGAGCCGGTCCCTGACCCGCTGCCGGCGATACCGCCGGAGATCACCCCGGGTCGTTCGATCGAACCCGCGCGCCAGCCCGCGGGGCCGCGATGGCTGGCCCTCGCGATCGGCATCGGCGTGCTCGCCGTGGCCGGCGGCGTGATCGCCTGGGTGGTCGGCGCACGGGCGGCGCACGACATCCGCGCTGACGCGGTCGCGGCCTGGCAGGCCGGCAACGCCGCCTGGGCCCGGGGGGACATCGCCGCGGTCTGCGACACCTACGACGGCATCGGCAAGAACGGCATGTGGAAGGACCGGGCGACCTGCATGAGCTCGGAGACCACCGGCTACCAGGAGGCCACCAAGGAGCAGAAGGCGACCCTGCTCGCATTGACCGTCGACCCCTCGAGCACCGAGCTGCATGGCGCGGACACCGTGGTGATCTCGTACAAGGAGGCCCGGGTCGACGGTCAGCCGCCGAAGTTCTTCGGCCCCGCCGACGTCGCGGTCATGCGCCTGACCGGAACCGAATGGCGCCAGGTGGGTGCCCGCTATAGCGGCGCGATGGTCGGATATCTGCCGACCACCCTCCTGCCGACCCCCTCCGCAAGCGGTGCCTCGCCGTCGGGGGCACTCAAGAGTCTGCCGGTAAGTAGTCAACCAAGTGCGTAGAGTAGTCGCATGTCACACATTCAGCGCTCGAGCCTGGCGCTGCCCACCCTCGCGGCGTCCGTCCTCGGCGCCGGCTCGGTCGTCGGCATGGCGATGGCAGGCGGCGTCTTCACCCCGAACCCGGCTGGCCTGGCCGCGCGGCTGAACGGCGGGACGGCGGCCGAGCCGGTCGCCACCGCGGCCACCGCTGCGCCCCCGATCGAGGTGCAACTACCCGATCCGCAGGCGGCGAGCGTGGCCCAGGACCCGGTCCGCCGCGCACGCACCCCCGGTGCCGGCGAGCGGCGGACGACGCCACCACGGCTCGCGCCCTCCGCACCACGCCGGAGCGCCCCCGCCGCGCCGCGCTCCGTGGAGCCGGCGCCGACCGGTTCACGCTTCGACGCCGTCCGCCCGGTCGCCGCCCGGGTGGCTCAGCCCTCGTACACGGTGGTCGTCGAGCGGACGAGCACGAACCGTCTGGTCGCCGTCCGGGTGATCGACCCCACCGCCGCGCCGCGGTCACCGCGTGCGAAGCGAACCCCGGCGACGACGTGGCGTCGCGGCACGGTCGGCGGCTGAGAAGCCGTTCGTCCGGCTCCTTCTGCGAACGGCCCTGGTCTGGGTATCTTGTCCCCACGCTGCGACAAGCGTGCGGCGCCGTGCGCTCGGTCACCTCACCCGGAGGCCGGGCGCAATCCCTGACCTGCTGCGGCGGCGATCCCGTCCTCGGCCGACGAAGGAGCGCGAATGACGTACCCCGTGCCACCCGGAGACGACCCGTCCGAGTTCGTCCAACTGCTCACCCCCGATGGTGGGCGGATCCAGCACCCCGTCTACCCGCTCGACGTGGACGCCCCCACCCTGCTCGGGTTCTACCGCGACCTGGTGCTCCTGCGCCGATTCGACACCGAGGCCACAGCCCTGCAGCGTCAGGGCGAGCTCGGACTGTGGGTTCCCAGCCTCGGTCAGGAGGCGGCGCAGGTCGGCTCGGCCCGGGCCCTGGCCCCTCAGGACGTCGCCTTCCCCAGCTATCGCGAGCACGGCGTCACCTGGTGCCGCGGAGTGGCTCCGCGGCAGGTGCTCTCGATGTTCCGCGGCGCCACCCTCGGCGGCTGGGTGCCCAGCGAGCACAACGTGTACCTCTACTCGATCGTGATCGGCACCCAGGCCCTGCACGCGGCCGGGTACGCGATGGGCGTTCAGCGTGACGGGAACGTCGGCACCGGCGATTCCACGCGCGACACCGCCGTGATCGCCTACTTCGGCGACGGAGCCACCTCGCAGGGTGACGTCAACGAGGCCTTCGTCTTCGCCGCGGCCTTCAACGCGCCGATCGTCTTCTTCTGCCAGAACAACCAGTGGGCGATCTCCGAGCCCAACCTGCGCCAGACCCGGATCCCGTTGTACCGCAGGGCCTCCGGCTTCGGCTTTCCAGGGGTCCGGGTGGACGGCAACGATGTGCTCGCGGTGTACGCGGTGGCCCAGGTGGCTCTCGAACGTGCCCGCCGCGGCGACGGGCCGACCCTGATCGAGGCGTACACCTACCGGATGGGCCCGCACACCACCTCCGACGACCCGACCCGTTACCGCACCGCGAGTGAGGTCGAGGAGTGGAAGGAGCGCGACCCGATCGCGCGCCTGGCGGCCTACATCCTGAGCAGCGGCGCGGGGGACGAGGCCTTCCTGGCCGAGGTGAACGCCGAGTCCGACGCGCTCGGGGCGCAGGTGCGGGCGGACTGCCTGGCGATCCCCGACCCCGATCCGGTGACCATGTTCGACCACGTCTACGTCGACCCACACGCGCAGATCGAGGAGGAGAGGGCGTGGTTCTCCTCCTACTACGCCTCCTTCGCCGCTGAGACCACCGGTGGTGCCTGATGGGTGAGCTCACGATCGCGCGCAGCATCAACGCCGGGCTGCGCCGGGCCATGGAGGAGGACCCCAAGGTGCTGGTGATGGGCGAGGACGTCGGCGCGCTCGGCGGCGTCTTCCGGGTCACCGAGGGGCTGCAGAAGGACTTCGGCGAGGACCGCGTGCTCGGCACCCCGCTCGCGGAGTCGGGCATCATCGGTACGGCGATCGGCATGGCGATGCGCGGTTACCGGCCGGTCTGCGAGATCCAGTTCGACGGGTTCATCTACCCCGCCTTCGACCAGCTGGTCTCCCAGCTGGCCAAGATGCATTACCGCTCAGCCGGTTCCGTGCGGCTGCCGGTGGTGATCCGGGTCCCCTTCGGTGGCGGGATCGGCGCGGTCGAGCATCACAGTGAGAGCCCCGAGGCCTACTTTGCGCACACCGCGGGGTTACGGGTTGTGGCCTGCTCAACCCCCAACGACGCCTACTGGATGATCCAGCAGGCGATCGCCAGCGACGACCCGGTGATGGTGTTCGAACCGAAGCGGCGCTACTGGGAGAAGGGCCCCGTCTCCCTCGACGGCCCGCCCCCGCCCCTGCACGAGGCCCGGGTGGTGCATCCCTCGAGCGGCGACCGTCAGGTCACAGTGGCCGCCTACGGCCCGATGGTGCGCACCGCGCTCGACGCCGCCGCGGCGGCGTCTGCAGATGGGGTCTCGCTCGAGGTGGTCGACCTGCGCAGTCTGTCGCCGCTGGACATGCCGACCCTGGTCGCTTCGGTGAGGAAGACCGGCCGGCTGGTGGTGGTGCACGAGGCGACGACCTTCCTCGGCATGGGCGCCGAGGTCGCGGCCAGGATCAGCGAGGCCTGCTTCTTCCATCTGGAGGCTCCGGTGCTGCGTGTCGGCGGCTACCACACCCCCTACCCCGCGTCACGGCACGAGGAGGACTACCTGCCCGGCCTCGACCGGCTGCTGGACGCCGTCGACCGCGCCCTGGCCTTCTGAGCGATGGGACCCGTTGTGACAGTGAAGGAATTTCGTCTACCCGACGCCGGTGAAGGTCTGACCGAGGCTGAGATCATCGCCTGGAGGGTCAAGCCGGGGGACTCGGTCGCGGTGAACGATGTGATCGTCGAGATCGAGACGGCGAAGTCGTTGGTGGAGCTGCCCTGCCCGTTCGCCGGGGTGGTCGCCGAGTTGCTGGTGGCCGAGGGCGTGACCGTGCCGGTGGGCACCCCCATCATCACGGTGGCCATCCAGGAAGCCGCCGAAGCCGCTGTGGCACAGCCGGAACGGACGCCGGTCCTGGTCGGCTACGGGCCGCGCACCACAGGGGCAGTGCGCCGGGCCCGGCGCACTGGGGTACCGTCCAGCCCCGCTGAGCCCGAGCCGGTGCCCGCTCCGGCCGCGGTCTCAGCGGTGATGCCTGCACAGCGTGCGCGGGCCAAGCCCCCGGTGCGCAAGCTGGCCCGGGATCTCGGTGTGGACCTGCACCTGGTCGTCCCCACCGGACCCGACGGCGTGGTCACCCGCCACGACGTCGAGGCGGCGGCCAACACCGTGGCTCCGGCCGCCGTGCCGCAGCTCGACGTGGTGCGGGAGACGCGGACCGCAATGAGGGGGGTGCGCAAGCTGACCGCAGAAGCCGTGGTGGCCAGCGCCTTCGGGGCACCGCACGTCACCGAGTGGGTCCAGGTGGACGTCACCCGCACCATGAAGCTGCTCGACCGGCTGCGCCGCGACCGGCGCTACCAGGGGGTGAAGCTCTCTCCGTTGACGGTGGTGGCGCAGGCGCTGCTGGTCGCCGTCCGGCGCAACCCGGGCATCAACGCCAGCTACGACGACGTTGCAGGGGAGATCGTCACCAAGCACTACGTGAACCTGGGCATCGCCGCGGCCACTCCGCGCGGGCTGGTCGTCCCGGTGATCCGCGACGCCGAGCGGATGGGGTTGACCGAGTTGGCCCAGGCGATCACCGCTCTCGCCGAGACAGCCCGGGCGGGCCGCACCCAACCGGCCGACATGGCCGGCGGGACGATCACGATCACCAACGTCGGGGTGTTCGGGGTCGACGGAGGCACCCCGATCATCTACCCGGGCCAGTCGGCGATCCTGGCCCTAGGTCAGGTGGCCCGCCGTCCGTGGGTGGTCAAGGGCAAGGTCAAGGCCCGGTGGGTGACCACGCTCGCGTTGAGCTTCGACCATCGGGTGGTGGACGGCGACCTCGGCAGCCGGGTGCTCGCCGACACAGCCGCCGTGCTGGAGGACCCGGCGACCGCACTGGCCTGACGATCAGCGGACGCGGCGGCCCTCGTCGCGCCGAGGAACGTCCGCATCCCCGAGGGAGGAGGCAGGGGTCCACCGGGTGGTGGACCCCCGACCCATCGGGCGGTCAGGTGTGCCGCCGGCCGGGCCCGGCGAGGCTGGGGTCATGACGACATCGACGACGGCTGAGGTCGCCGTCAGGATTCGCGGGCTGGTCAAGAACTACGCCGGTACCGCAGCCGTCGACGGCCTCGACCTGGACATCGCCACCGGCGAGGTCTTCGCCCTGCTCGGCCCCAACGGCGCCGGCAAGACCACCACGGTGGAGATCCTGGAGGGATACCGGCACCGCGACGGCGGCGAGGTCGTCGTCCTCGGGCAGGACCCGGCCACCGCAGGCCGGGCCTGGCGCTCCCGGCTGGGCATCGTGCTGCAGACCTCGGCCGAGGCCGCCGAACTGACCGTCGAGGAGATGGTGCGCCACTTCGCCCGCTATTACCCGGCCCCGCGGGACGCCGACCAGGTGATCGCCGCCGTGGGTCTGCAGGAACGCCGCAAAGCCCGGCTGCGAGCCCTGTCCGGCGGCCAGCGCCGTCGGCTGGACGTCGCCCTGGGCATCATCGGCGACCCGGACCTGCTCTTCCTCGACGAGCCCACCACCGGATTCGACCCGCAGGCCCGGCGCGCGTTCTGGGACCTGGTGCGCGACCTGCGCCAGGACGGCACCACGATCCTGCTCACCACGCACTACCTCGACGAGGCGGAGCAGCTGGCCGACCGGGTCGGGGTGATCAGCGCCGGGCGACTGATGGCGGTCGACACCCCGGCGAACCTGGGCGGGCGCACGGGTCGCCAGGCGAGAGTGCTCTGGACGGACGCCGACGGCCCGCACGAGTTGTCCACGGACACCCCCACCGCAGCCGTCGCCGAACTCGCCGCCCGCTACGGCGGCGAGGTGGCCGGCCTGCAGGTGCTCCGGCCCACGCTCGAGGACACCTACCTGTCGATGATCTCCGAAGGGACGGACCTGCAATGACGCTCGGGCTTGCTCGCGCCGGGATCGAACTGCGCCAGTTCTTCCGCGAGCGCGACAGTGTGGTGTTCACCTTCGCCTTTCCGATCATCATGCTGCTGATCTTCGGGGCGGTGTTCTCCGGTGACGTGGGACCGGGGGTCTCGTTCACGCAGTACTTCACCGCCGGCATGATCGCCGCGGGAGTGGTGATGTCCAGCTTCCAGACCTTGGCGATCTCGATCGCCATGGAGCGGGACGACGGCACGCTCAAGCGGTTGCGCGGCACCCCGATGCCCCCGCTGGCCTACTTCCTGGGCAAGATCGGGCTGGTGCTGGTCACCGCGCTCGCGCAGACGGTGATCCTGCTGGCGGTCGGCGTCCTGGTCTTCGACCTCGACCTGCCCTCGACCGGCGAGCTGTGGCTGCGGTTCGCGGCCATCTTCCTGGCCGGGACGGCGTCCGGAACTGTGCTCGGAATCGCCTTCTCCTCGCTGCCGCGGTCGGGCAAGAGCGCCGCCGCCGTGGTCAGCCCGGTGGTGATCGTGCTGATGTTCATCTCCGGGGTCTACTTCGTCTACAACGACCTGCCCGCCTGGATGCGCACGGTGGCCGAGGTCTTCCCGTTGAAGTGGATGGCCCAGGGCATGCGTTCGATCTTCCTGCCGCCGGTGATGGAGGCGGCGGAGGTCGGCGGCTCCTGGCAACTGGGTACCGGCTTCGCCGTGCTCGGCGCCTGGACCGTGGTCGGCCTGCTGCTGTGCCTGCGCACGTTCCGCTGGGTGCGCCGGGACGCGGGCTGATCCGCCAGCATGGACCCCGTGAACCCCACCACCAGCCGGACGACGCCGGACCGGGACGTGCTCACCCGCACGCTCATCGGCTGGCACATCGCCTTCTGGCTGACCGCCGGCCTGGCCGAGGTCTTCGTGCTGACCAGCCGGAACCTCGAGCCGCGGCAGCGGTGGCAGGCCACGGCGCTCCTGGTGGCCCTGGCGGTCGCCTACCTGCCGACTCTCCTGCATGCCAACGGGTGCTACCGCACCCGGGTGGCGTGGGGGTACCTGGTGGTTGCCGTGGTCGTGGTCGGCGCGGCCTGCGCGATCAACCCGTACCTGTCGATGCTGCTGTTCATCGTGTATCCGCAGACCTGGTTGTTCACCCCGACCCTGCGCTGGGGGGTGATCGCCAACCTCGCGTTGACCCTGTCGGCGCTGCTCGGGTTCGGCAGCAGCGCGGGGTGGACCGAAGAGGTGTTCCGCGAGGCCGTTCCGCAGATGGCGGTCAGCATGGCGTTCAGCGTGATGCTCGGCTTCTGGATCTCCCGGCTGATCGAGGAGAGCCAGCGCCGGGCCGATTTGATCGACCAACTGGAGCAGACCCGCAATCAACTGGCCGCATCCCACCACGACCGTGGAGTGATGGCCGAGCGGGAGCGGATGGCGCGCGAGATCCACGACACGTTGGCCCAAGGGTTCACCAGCATCGTCATGCTGGCCCAGACGGCGCAGGCCGAACAGGTGCGCCATCCCGGTCCGTCGACGACGCGGCTGGAGGCGATCGAGGCCGTGGCGCGGGAGAACCTGGCTGAGGCCAGGGCCCTGGTGGCTGCGTTCAGCCCGGTCGACCTGGAGGGATCCACCCTGGCCGCAGCACTGGGCAGGCTGGCCGAGAGGTTCGAGAACCAGACCCACCTGGAGGTCGACGTGGACGCCGATGCGGACCTGGCCGGGCTGGGGCGGGACGAGGAGGTGGTCCTGCTGCGGGCGGTCCAGGAGGCGCTGACCAATGTCCGCCGGCACGCCGACGCCCAGCGGGTGAGCATCCGGCTGGTCGCCGACACCTCGGGGGCCCGGGTGGAGGTCAGCGACGACGGGGTCGGGTTCTCGGCCGTCGCGGCCACGGAGGGGTTCGGTCTGGCCGGAATGCGTGGGCGGGTCCGGGACGTCGGGGGGCAGATCGAGGTCGCGACCGCGCCCGGTCGCGGCACCACGGTCGTGGTTCGGGTGCCGCTGGGTTCGGCCGGTGCGGCATGAGCATCCGGGTGCTGGTGGTCGACGACCACCCGGTCGTCCGTTCGGGGCTGGCCGGCATGCTGGCCATCGAAGACGACCTGGAGGTGGTCGGCGAGGCCGCTGACGGCCTGGAGGCGCTGGCCCAGGTGGCGGCGCTGGCTCCCGACGTCGTCCTGATGGACCTGCGGATGCCGAACCTGGACGGTGCGGGGGCCACGGCGCGGATCGTGGCCGAGCACCCGGCGACCCGGGTGCTGGTGCTCACCACCTACGACACCGACGGCGACATCGTGCGGGCGGTCGAGGCGGGAGCCACGGGGTATCTGCTCAAGGACACCCCGCGGGTGCAGCTGGTGGAGGCGGTGCGGGCCGCGTCCCGGGGGGAGACGGTGCTGGCACCTCCGGTGGCGGCCCGGCTGGTCTCCCGGATGCGCGCGCCGGTCGCGGCCGCGCTGACCCCCCGTGAGCTCGATGTGCTCACCGAGGTGGCCAGGGGCCGGTCGAACGGCGAGATCGGACGGGTGCTCTTCATCGGCGAGGCCACGGTGAAGACCCACCTGCTGCGGGTGTTCGCCAAGCTCGGGGTGGACGACCGGACCCGGGCCGTGACCGTGGCCATGGAACTCGGCATACTGCGGTCTCCCGGCAGCGAGTGACGCTGCCGCTCTCGGAGGAATCATGAGCGCGTTGTTCCGCAGGAAGCCACGCGGGAGCGTCGTCGGGGTGGCGCGGCTCAACATGAGACTGCAGCCCGTGCACCGTGGGTAGTTCGAGGACGCCTGGGAGGAGCTGGCGCAGACGCTCGACCTGCCCACGATCGTGGGCGGCGGAACGATGATGGAGGCCTCCGGCGAGATCGACCACTGCGACATCGAACTCGAGTTCGCCCATGTCGCCGGGCGCCCGCGGCGTGGTGCTCAGCTGGTGGGACGGCTCCGCCGAGACGGCGCTGTACCTCTACGGTCCGTCGTTCACGGACATGCACGAGGCGATCGCCGGGGTTCTGGCCACCTACCCGCTGTGCGAGCGGGTACGCGTCGTCCAGATCGCCTGAGCCGCAGGGCTCAGCGGACGCCGCGGGGCCGGAACTGAACGCTGATGCGCGGCCCGACGACCCGGTTCGTCTTGGGCACGGCGTGCTCCCAGGTGCGCTGGCACGACCCACCCATCACCACCAGGTCGCCGTGGCCGAGGGCGAACCGGTGCCGGGTGGCCCCGCCCCGCGGCCGCAGGGCCAGGTGCCGGGGAGCGCCGAGGGAGACGATCGCGATCATCGTGTCCTCGGTGCGGCTGCGGCCGGTGTCGTCGCCGTGCCAGGCCACGCTGTCGCGCCCGTCGCGGTACAGGCACAGCCCGGTGGTGCGCAGCCGTTCGCCCAGCTGCGGCGCATAGTGATCGTTGAGCCGTTCCAGGGCCTCGACCAGCAGCGGGTCGGGCAGCTGGGCGCCTTCGCGGTAGAAGGCGAGCAGCCGGGGCACGTCCACCACCCGGTCGTACATCCGGCGCCGCTCGGCCACCCACGGCACGCCGGCCAGCAGCCGGTCGAACAGTGCGTCCGCGCCGCTCAGCCATTGCGGCAGCACGTCCACCCAGGCGCCGTGCTCCAGTGCGATCCGGCGCAGCCCACCCGGCAGTGGTGGGGCCTGGGCGGCCACCGGCAGATCGAACAGACTGGCCTGGACGGCGATCGTCATACCCCACTCTCTCACACGAGTCGAACACGTGTACGAGTTCCTTCTTGTGAATGGCGGACTTTGCGGGGACAGGGCATCAGCTGATCCCGCCGTTGACCCAGCAAATGGGGCGTGGGTGGGTGAGTAGAGTGGCGACTCGTTTGAAGGGAGGGGTGACGGTGCGGAAGCGACGGATCCTTCTGGTGATGGCGGCATTGCTGGCGGTGTTCGCACTCGGCCTGGGCGTCGGCCGATGGACGGCCCCCGGGGCCACCGCCCAGCCTGTGCCGAGCGCGGCGGCTGCGCAGTACCCGGCGGCGACAGCCCCTGACCCGACGGCACCCTCGTCTGCACCCCTGCCCTCCCCCTCTCCCTCGGCCGGGGCCTCGTCGTCCGGCAAGGCGGTGCGGATCGTCGCGGCGGCGGACATCGCCTGTTCCCCCGGCCGCCGACCCACCGCGGACGAGTGCCGTCAGCAGGCCACCTCCGACCTCGCTCTCGGCCTCGACCCGGACGCCGTGCTGGTGCCCGGGGACCTGCAGTACGAGGGCGGTTCAGCAGACGACTTCGCCGAGGCGTATGCACCCACCTGGGGTCGGTTGAGGGCGATCACCTGGCCGGCGCCGGGCAATCACGAGTACAAGACTGACGGTGCTGCCGGCTACTTCGACTACTTCGGCGCGGCCGCCGGCCCTCGGGGAAAGGGTTGGTACAGCAGGGATCTGGGTACGTGGCACATCGTCTCGCTGAACAGCAACTGTGACGAGGCGGGCGGGTGCGACCCGGAGTCGCCGCAGGGTCGATGGCTGCGCGCCGACCTCACCGCTCATCGGAACCGATGTGTGCTGGCCCTGTGGCACCACCCGCGATGGAGCCACGGCAAGCACGGTGACCACGATTCGGTGGCCCCGTTCCTGGAGGCGCTCCATGAGGCCGGAGCCGAGGTGGTGCTGACCGGGCACGATCACAACTACCAGCGGTTCGAGCCTCGCCGGCCGGATGGCGCCCGGGACGACGCCCGCGGCATCCGGCAGTTCGTGGTCGGGTCGGGCGGCCGAAGCCACTACACGATCAACGGCACCGAGGGTCTCGAGGCGGGCGACGACGACACGTTCGGTGTGTTTTCGATGACACTGCGTCCCGACGGCTACGACTGGCGGTTCGTCGGCGAACCCGGCGGCAGGGTCGGTGATTCCGGGTCGGCCACCTGCCACTGACCGGCACCGCCCGACGTGGTAGTCATTCAGGGTGAGTACGCCCTGGGACGACCCCGAACTGACCGGCCGCAACCGGCTCCCGATGCACACCCTGCGCCATTCCGCGGAGGAGGTCGGCGTCCAACGGCTGGAGCTCGACGGCGACTGGTCCTTCGAGCTGTTCCCCGACCCGGCGGCCGCCGTCGCGCTCGGCCCCGACGCCGTCCCGGCCGCGACCCTGCGCGCACCCGGGGCCTGGACGATGCAGACGTTCGACGACGTGCACGGCGTCGCCGACCTGCCGCACTACACGAACGTGCAGATGCCCTGGCCCGATCTGCCGCCGCATCCTCCCGCGCGCAACCCGGCCGGCGTTCACCAGCGCGCCTTCGACCTGCCCGGCGACTGGGCCGGACGGCGCGTCGTGCTGCACGTGGGCGCCGCGGAGAGCGTGCTGATCGCCTCGGTCAACGGGGTCGAGGTCGGCGTGGGCAAGGACTCGCACCTGGCCGGCGAGTTCGACGTGACAGACGCCCTACGTCCGGGAACGAACACCGTCCGGCTGGTGGTCGTCAAGTGGTCGGACGCCACGTTCATCGAGGACCAGGACCAGTGGTGGCACGGCGGCATCACCCGACCGGTCTTCCTCTACGCCACCGCGCCGGTACACCTCGCCGACGTGCGGATCCGGGCCGGGCTGGACGGCGGGGGCGCCGGCGAGCTGTCCGCGGTGGTGGAGGTCGGTGCGCCCGGCGGGGCTGTGCCTCAGGGCTGGTCGGTCTCGATGGTGCCGGACCTGCCTGCCGGGGCTGTCGTACGCCACGATGCCCGGCTGTCGGCAGGGGTCCCGGCGTCGTCGCCGGTCGACTCGGGCCGGATCGAGGATGGGCAGGCCACCGAGCCGCTTCCGGTCGACCCCGCCGTCGCGATGCGCTCGGTCTACCTGGCCGCCGCCGGTGGCCTCCCGCCCACGCAGGAGGGCGCCGCCCACCAGGCGATCGCCGAGGCGGTGCAGGACTACCGCCGTCCGCTCGGCATGGGCCGGGTGTCGATGGCGGCCACGGTGACGGGGGTGCGGCCGTGGACCCCGGAGACCCCTCAGCTGTACCCGATCACTGTGAGGTTGCACGACCCGGACGGCAACATCATTGAAACCGCTTCGTACCGGATCGGTTTCCGCACCGTCGAGGTGGTCGGGAACGACCTGCTGGTGAACGGGGTGCGCCCCTACGTGCGCGGCATGAACCGGCACGACGGCGACCCGTGGACCGGGCGGACGATGACCGCCGAGCAGTTCCGCGAGGACCTGGCGGTGCTGAAGCGGTTCGGCTTCAACGCGGTACGCACCTCGCACTACCCGAACGACCCGGCCCTGCTCGACGCGGCCGACGAGCTCGGCCTGATGGTGATCGACGAAGCCGACATCGAATGCCATGCCTACGCCCATCACCTCGCCGCCGACCAGCGCTACCTGTCCGCGTTTGTCGACCGGGTCTCTCGGATGGTCCGCCGGGACCACAACCACCCCAGCATCATCGCCTGGTCACTGGGCAACGAGAGCGGCTACGGCCCCAATCACGACGCCGCCGCCGGCTGGGTGCGCTCCTTCGACCCGGACCGCCCGCTGCACTACGAGGGCGCGATCATGTTCGACTGGTGCGGCGAGCAGTCGGCCACCGATCTGATCTGCCCGATGTACCCGCCGATCGAGGCGATCGTGGCGCACGCCCACTCCGGCCGGCAGTGGCTGCCGCTGATCATGTGCGAGTACTCGCACGCCATGGGCAACAGCAACGGCACCCTCGCCGAGTATTGGGCCGCGATCGAGGCGAACCCCGGTCTGCAGGGCGGTTTCATCTGGGAGTTCCGCGATCACGGCATCGCGCAGCGGCTCGACGACCACCGCCCGGCCGGGCCCACCGCCGCCCAGCCCACGACGGGTGGCCTCGCGCCAGCCGGTCTGCGCTGGGCGTACGGCGGCGACTTCGGCGACACCCCGCACGACGGCAACTTCGTGGCCGACGGCATGGTGTTCCCCGACCGCACCCCGAAACCGGCCATGGCGGAGCATCGCCAGCTGGCCGCGCCGGTACGGATGGCCTTGTGGCGCAACGACATCGATACCGGCGAGGTCGAGGTTGAGCTGAGCAATCACCAGCACTGGCGAGACCTCTCCTGGCTCGCCGCCACCTGGCGGGTCTCGTGCTCGTCCGGGGCCGACCACGCCCGCACTGCCCCGGCCGTGCTGCCCCCGCTCGCCCGCGGGCAGGCCAGCACGGTGCCGGTACCGGCGGTGTTGCTGGCCGACCTGCCCACGGACGGCGAGGTGTGGCTGACGCTGGAGGTCAGCACCCGCAGCGCGGTCGGCTGGGCGCCGGCCGGCACCCACATCTGCTTCGCCCAGGTGCAGCTGCGTGACGACGCGCGGGAACTGCTCGCCCGCAACGGATGCCACGTGGAGGAGGCCCTGAGCCCGCCCGAGGTCGACACCGAAGGACTCCTGGTTCATCCCCTGCTGGCGGCGGGGCCGCAGCTGTCGCTGTGGCGGGCGCCGACCGACAACGACCGGATCGGCGGGTTCGCGCAGCGCTGGCGTGAACTCGGCCTGCACGACCTGACCCGCCGGCTGGTGGACGTCGTGAGCGAGGGTGCGAGCACCACGGTGCGCACCGAGTACCGCGGGCGGGCCGGGGTGCGGCTGGACCAGGTACAGACCTTCACGGAGTGCGTGCGGGACGACGGCAGTGCGGTGGTGCTGGTGACCGAGGAGATCGAGCTGCCCGAAGGGCTGGACGACCTGCCCCGGGTCGGGTCGGTGTTCGAGACGGTTCCCGGGCTGGGCAGCTCGGCCTGGTTCGGCGGGGGTGCGGTGGAGTCCTACCCGGACCGGTTGGCGGCAGCCGAGATCGGTTGGCACGCCATGGATTCCGACGCCTGGCACACCCCGTACCTGCGGCCGCAGGAGAACGGCGGCCGGCACGGCGTCCGGCTGCTGGAGCTCAGCGGGCCGGACGCCGCGCTGACCGTACGGCTCGACGAGCCCCGGCAGGTCAGCGTCGGTCGCTATCGGGCCGCGGATCTCGATGCAGCGACGCACCCGGACGAGCTGACTGCTCGGCCCGGGTACGTCGTCCACATCGATGCCGCCCATCGGGGCCTGGGCACCGCGTCCTGCGGTCCGGACACCCTGGCCCGATACCTGGTGGGCCCGGGGCGCTACCGGTGGAGCTACCTGCTGGGGTGACGCAGCTCCTGGTCGGTCTCTGCGACGGCCTCTCCGGCGGTGCTCTCTCCCAGGGCTGCCGCGGCGGCGGCCTCCTGGTGCCGGGCGTCGATGCCGGACTGGTTGCGCAGCTTCTCCTCGGGCAGGAACCAGACGATCGCCAGGGCCACCGCCAACACGATGGCGCCGAGCAGGAACACCCCGCTGATCGAGTCGGCGAACCCGACCAGGAACGGGCGGGCCAGGCGTGGGTCGAGCGCATCGATGAAGGAGGAGTCGTTGAGCGCTCCTCCGGCCGAGCTCAGGCCCGCCGCCGGGTTGGCCAGGGCGTCGAGCACCGGCTTGTTGGCGGGGTCGGCCAGCACCGCGGGGTCCTTCAGCGCGGCCTGGAAGGCGGGCGTCGGAGCGATCTCGGTGAACGCCGAGACGATGGAGGAGGGCAGCCGGTTGAACAGCACCGAGAGGAACACCGCGGTGCCCAGGGTGCCGCCCATCTGGCGGAAGAACGTGGCCGACGACGTGGCGACCCCCATGTCCTTGGGCGGCACCGCGTTCTGGATCGCCAGCACCAGGGTCTGCATGTTGAAACCCAGACCGAGACCGAAGATGAAGGCGAAGACGTCGACCCAGACCATCGAGGTGTCGGCGGCGACCCGGGAGAGCAGCAGCATCCCGGCTACCAGCAGGAAGAGGCCGACGATCGGGAAGATCCGGTAGCGGCCGGTGCGGGCGATGGCCTGGCCCGACCCGACCGATCCGCTCATGATGCCGATCACCATCGGCAGCAGCAGCAGCCCCGCCTCGGTGGGGGAGTAGCCCTTGACGATCTGCACGTACAGCGGCAGGGCGGCGAGCCCGCCGAACATGCCCATGCCGACGACGAAGTTCAGGATCGAGCCGACGCCGAAGGTGCGGCCCCGGAACAGCCGCAGCGGAAGCAGCGCGTCCTCACCGATCCGGTTCTCGGCCCAGAGGAAGCCGATCACCCCGATCGCGCCGGTGGCGTAGGCCCCGAGTGACCACACGCTGGTCCAGCCCCACTCGCGGCCCTGCTCGGCGACGATCAGCAGCGGCACCAGCGCCACCACCAGGGTGAGCGCACCCAGGTAGTCGATCTTGTGGTCGCGCCGGGTGTGCGGCAGGTGCAGGGTGCGCATCACCAGCAGCAGCGAGACCAGGCCGATCGGCACGTTGACCAGGAACACCCAGCGCCAGCCGTCGATCCCCAGGATCGTGTTCTGGCCGGCCAGGAAGCCGCCGACGACCGGGCCGAGCACGCTCGAGGTGCCGAACACGGCGAGGAAGAAGCCCTGATAGCGGGCCCGTTCGCGGGGTGGCACCAGGTCGCCGAGGATGGTCAGTGCGAGCGAGAACAGGCCGCCGGCGCCGACGCCCTGCAACGCCCGGTAGGCGGCGAGCTGGTACATCGAGTTGGCCAGCCCGCACAGCGCCGAGCCGACGATGAAGATCGAGATCGCGGCGACGAAGAACGGACGACGTCCGTAGAGGTCGCTGAGCTTGCCGTACAGCGGCGTCGAGATGGTCGAGGTGATCAGGTAGGCGGTGGTGGCCCAGGCCTGCAGGCTCAGCCCGTCGAGGTCGTCGGCGATCGTGCGGATCGAGGTGGCCACGATGGTCTGGTCGAGCGCGGCGAGGAACATCCCCGACATCAGACCGATCAGGATCACCATGATCTGGCGATGGGTGAACGCCGGCTGGGCCGACGCTGCGGGACTGGTGGTGGACATCAGTGCTCCTGCTCGATCGAGGGGTGACGAAGCTGTTCGAGAGAGTCGTTCAGTCGCCGGATCAGGGCGACTAGGGTGTTCAGGTCGTCGTCGGACCATCCGTCGACGACGGTGCGGAGGACCTCCTGCCGGCGCGCGGCCAGCTCGTCGCCGAGCCGCTGCCCGGCCTCGGTGGCGACCAGCTGGACGGCGCGTCCGTCGTCCGGATCACGTCGCCGTTCCACCAGACCGAGGCGCTCGAGCTGGGTGACGTAGCGGCTGGCGGTGGACGGATCGAGGATCGCGGCGTCGGCCAGCTCGCCCTGTCGGCGCGGGCCGCACCTGACCAGGGTGATCAGCACGGCCAGGGCGGCGGCGTCGAGGCCCTGCGGCACCCGCCCGGCCACCCGCGCCCGCAGCAGGTGCAGCAGCTTCCCGTGCCGCGCCATCTCGACGGCCAACGCCACTTGCAGCTCGGCGGGGTCTTCGCAGGACATTAGTTAGTTGTAGCACACAACTACTTCCCCCTCCATCTGACGACCCCACGTGGGGCAGCGCAGTGATCAGTCGCTGGGTCCGGGGGTTGACCTAGTGTCGGGGGCATGCGGGTACACGTGATCCAGGTGGCGTACGGGGACGACGAGGGCGTCGCGGACCGGGTGGCCCGGGTGGCCGACCTGGTACGGGCCCAGCGGGGAGCCGACCTCGTGGTGCTGCCCGAGCTGTGGGCGCCCGGTGGCTTCGCCTACCGCACCTGGGCCGAGCGGGCCGAGCTGATCGACGGCCCGACGGTGACCGCGATCGGCCGGGCCGCCCGCGAGATCGGTGCCGTGGTGCATGCCGGCTCGATCGTCGAGCGCGCCGCCGAGGGGGCCGACCGGGGCGAGACCGGACGCGGCCTGTGGAACACCTCCGTGGTGCTCGGCGCGGACGGCGCGGTGCTCGCCTCCTACCGCAAGATCCACCGGTTCGGCTTCGGCCAGGGGGAGCCGGCACTGATGGAGGCCGGCACTGACGTGGTCACGGTCGACCTGCCGCTCGGCGCGGGTGGGGCGCCGGCCACGATCGGCCTGGCCACCTGCTACGACCTGCGTTTCCCCGAGCAGTTCCGTCGTCTGCTGGACGCCGGGGCCCGCGCCGTGCTGGTGCCTGCGGCCTGGCCGGCGCCCCGGGTCGAGGCCTGGACCCTGCTGGGCCGGGCTCGGGCGATCGAGGATCAGCTGGTGCTGGTGCAGTGCAACACCGGTGGGACGCACGGTGGCCTGCCGATGGGCGGGCACAGCCAGGTAGTCGACGCCACCGGCCGCGTGCTGGCCGAGGCCGGCACCGACGAGGAGGTGCTGGTGGTCGACCTCGACCTGGCCGCCGTCGATGCGTGGCGGGCCGACTTCCCGGTGCTGGCCGACCGCCGCCTGTGACACCGCGGCCGTGACCACCTCGCCGGCGAGGAGCGCCGTCCCGCCCGGGGGCCGGGTGATCAGGATGGCCCCCCTGATCGCGGTTCCGGCAGCCCTGGCCGGCGTGCTGGCCACGGGGGCGATCGCGGCGCCGGTGCTCGGCGATCCCGGCGTGGTGGTGCGGTGGGGGATCCCGGTGCTGACGGCGCTGGCCGACCTCGGCATGGCGCTCACGGTCGGTGCGATCGCGGTGTCCCTGCTCGCCGGGCCGACCGTGCACCGCCCCGCCCTGGCCCTGGCGGCCAGGGCGGCCACGCAGTGGGCGGTCACACAGTCGGTGCTGACCGTCCTGGTCGCCGCGGACGTGGCCGGAATGGGTCTGGGGGATCCGTCCCTCGCCGGCCGGATCTGGTCGTTCGCCACCCAGGTCGACCGGGGCATCGGCGCCACGGTCACCGCCGCGGCCGCCGCCGCGACCGCGCTGGCCGCGGTCGTGGCGGCACGATCCCGACAGGTGCCGGCGGCCGGAGTGGCCGGTTTGCTCGCCCTGGTCGGCGTGCTCGGTGCCGCGCCGGCCGGGCACATGGCCACGCTCGCCGACCAGCAGACGGCGCTGGCCGGGCGTGCCCTGCACCTGATCGGGATGAGCGCCTGGGCGGGTGGGCTGCTGGCGCTGGTGCTGCTCTGGCCGGGGCTGTGGCAGGAGCGGGTCGCCGCGTCGGTGGCGCACGGCTACTCCTCCATCGCCGGGTGGAGCTACCTGGTGGTGAGCGCGTCGGGAGTGATGAGCGGGTACGCCGTTCTGGGGTCGTTCGCCGCGCTCGGGTCGGCGTACGGCCTGCTCCTGGTGCTGAAGGCCGGGCTGCTGCTGGCCCTGGGCGGTCTGGGCTGGTGGCACCGGCGTCACTCACTGACCCGGCTCGACCGGGCCGGGGCGCAGGCGTTCCTACGGCTCGCCACCGGTGAGGTGGCACTCATGGCGGTGGCCATCGGCCTGGCGGTCGCCCTGGCGAACACCGCGCCCCCGATGCCCTGACCCGCAGCGACCCGGGCTCGGGCCAGGCTGGGCCCACCGGCCCGGCGCCGGAGCAGCATGATCAAGTCGCTCGTGGCGGACTCTCACGTGGACACCCGGAGACGGTCACGGTGGGTTGGCGGGAGGTCCACGGTGACCCGTAGCACGGGGTAGTCGGGCGGGAGCATCCCACGGAACCCGCGGGGGGTCACCTCGACCACGTCGTTGCTGATCCAGGTGACCTTGATGAACCGGTCGGGCAGGTCGTCGACAACCGTGAGGCGTTCGGGGTCGGTGGTGTGCACCAGGTTGTCATGCTTGTCGCGGACCTCCAGCCAGCACCGTGGGTCGGGGTCGAGCTGCCCGATCCCGCGCGCACGCAGGGACCTGGACCTGTTCGAGTGCCAGCGCCCTACCCAACGGAACACGAAGTCCGACTGCGCCACCACCTTCGCCGGGGCGGCCACGAACGGCTCCAGCGGCCAACCGAACCTCTCGGCGACCAGCAGCACTGCCTCCGAGAGGTCCTCCAGCACCAGCAGGTGCTTGTCCCGAACCGAACCGCACTCCGTGTAGCGACGCCAAGCGCGGTTCAATTCAACGCTTACGACACCCAGACCCTCGAATACCTCGCGGTCAGGGGCATTGTCGGCGGCATGCACGGAGATCTTCCACACGTCCGGGTCCCTCGTGACACCACGCTCGCGCAGTTCCTGCAGGTACAGCAGCGACACCACCCGCACCACCACGCCGTAATCCCACCGGACGGGCTTGGGCGTCGCGGCAGCCCCTCAAGATCGGCATCAAGCTCGAAAGGGTCCACCATGAACCCCTGCGCCCCGAAACGGGTCATCAGCGGCCGCGTCCCTTCTCGTTCCCCTGGGGAGTGTCCCACCTGTGCTCAGCTGTACCTGTCCGCGGGTCGGTCGGAGAGCACGACGGGTGACAGGCGATTGGCTAACTACCTTGCAATTCCACGCCTGGTGCGCGGAATTGCAAGGTAATCTTCGAACATGATCGATCGCTTTCGAGACCAGGCCGCGCTCCGCTCCGCGCTCTCACGGGCGCCGGTGACGCTGCTCGTGGGGGCCCGCCAGACCGGCAAGACCACGTTGGCCAGGTCGCTGGTGCCGACCACGTCGGAGAACTACTTCGACCTGGAGAACCCACTCGACCTCGCCCGGCTCGACGCTCCGATGCTCGCGCTGGAGTCCTTGACCGGGCTCGTCGTGATCGACGAGGTGCAACGCCGGCCAGAGCTGTTTCCTCAGCTCCGGGTGCTTGTCGATCGCGACGCCTCGCCGTCCCGGTTCCTGGTGCTCGGCAGCGCCTCACCGCTGGCCCTGCGACAGGCGTCCGAGTCGCTTGCCGGCCGGGTCGAGGTCGTCGAGCTGGGCGGGTTCTCGATGACTGATGTGGGTGCCGCGAGTGCGGACGAACTGTGGTTGCGCGGTGGGTTTCCCCGCTCCTATCTCGCCGATGGCCTGGAGGCATCGATCCGATGGCGAACCGAGTACGTGCGGGCGCTGGCGGCCCGCGATCTCCCAGCGTTCGGGCTTGGCCTCCCGGCGGCCACGATCGAGAGGTTCTTGGCCCTGGTGGCGCATGCCCACGGCCAGCTGTGGAACAGCGCCGAACCGGCGCGGGCACTCGGGATCGGTGAGACCACGGTCCGCAAGTACCTCGACACACTGGCGGATGCCTTGTTGATCCGCGTGATTCGGCCATGGCACGCCAACATCGACAAGCGGCAGATTCGCTCACCCAAGGTCTACCTGCGCGACTCGGGACTGCTTCATACCCTGCTGGGGGTCGAGCGGCGCGAACAACTTCTTCGTCATCCCCGGGTCGGCGCCAGCTGGGAGGGGACGGTGATCGAGGAGATCCTCCGGAGGGCGGATCCGCTGTCGACTCCCTACTTCTGGCGGACCAGCGGTGGCGCCGAACTCGACCTGTTGTTGGTGCGGGGCGACCGCCTGACCGGGATCGAGGTCAAGCGCACCGATGCGCCGAGGGTCACGCCCTCGATGCGGGCTGCCCAGTCGGACCTCGGCCTGGACGCGCTCAAGGTGTACTACCCGGGTCAGCGCCGCTATCACTTGGCCGAGTCGATCGAGGTGATCCCCTTCCGCGAGCTGGCACTCGACTGACCGACTGGAGTGGCTCTCGGCGCGACGTCGAGGCTTCGGCGGCCGGTAGAGGCGCGGTCGATGAACTCGGGCCGGAACTCCGCCCGGGCGACGTCCCGGCCGTCCAGCCCGTCGATCAGCAGGTCGATGGCGGTCGCCACGATGGCGTCCTCGTCCCAGCCGAAGGTGGTCAGCGGCGGGGCGACCAGGTCGGCGAGATCGTGGTCGTCGTATCCGAGGATCGAGACGTCCTCGGGCACCGACAGTCCCAGCCCGGCGGCGGCGCGGTAGGCGCCGAAGGCGATCGAGTCGCTGAGGCAGAACAGGGCGGTCGGCCGGTCGGGGCGGGCGAGCAGGTCGTGGGCCGGGCTCGTCGCCCCCCGGGCGGACGGCGGCACGCAGACCACCGAGAGGTCGAGGCCGTGGTCGGCGGCGAAGGCCTGGGCGAGGGTCTCGGCGGGCCGCCCCGGCGTGGAGGGCAGCGTCGTGGTGAGCAGGCCGATGCGGCGATGACCCAGGCCCGCCAGGTGCTCGAGCGCCGTCCGCACGCCGTGCACGTTGTCGAAGACCACGCTGCTCGCGCCGGCGCGGTGAGCCAGCACGTCGCCGACGCTCACCACGACGAAGGAGGCGGGAAGATCCCGCCACCACTGCGCCGACGGGTCGGTGACCAGTGCGACCACGCCGTCGACATGAGCCGCGGCCATCCGCTGCACCAGGTCCCGTTCCTGCTCCGGGTCGGCGTCGGCGTCGGCGATCGCGGAGGAGAAGCCCGCCGCGCGCAACCGGCCGGCCACCCGCACCGTGAGCTCCTGCTGCCACAGGTCGCGCAGGGAGCCGCAGACGCCGATCGAGCCCGATCTACCGGCGGCGAGCGCCTGGGCGGCCGGGTTCGCGGTGTAACCGAGCCGCTCGGCGACGCCCCGGACGCGTTCCTGGGTGTGCGCCGAGCCCTTCAGGCCGCGCAGGGCGTACGACGTCGCCGCTTTGGACAGGCCGGCCTCGTCGGCGACGTCCTGCAGGGTGACTCGCCCTTCTGCCACCGGGCCAGCATACGAGCCGCCCCCCTGGTGCTTGGTGAACCGGTTCACTAGACTCAGTGAACCGGTTCACAACGCGAGGCCAGGAGGGCGCATGCGAGTCGACCTCCACCAGCACCTGTGGCCCGCCGGCCTGCTCGAGGCGCTGCGGGGCCGCAGCCAGGCGCCCCGGCTGGACGGCTGGACCCTGCACCTGGACGGCGAGGCTCCGTACGAGGTCTCGCCCGCCGACCACGACCTCCCGGCCCGCGCGGCCCAGGCCGCGGCCGACGGGGTCGGCCTGGTCGGGGTGGCCCTGTCCGGCCCACTCGGGATCGAGACGCTTCCACCCGCGCAGGCCCAACCTCTGCTGGACGCCTGGCATGACGGAGCTGCCGGCTTCTGCGGGCCGTTCGGGGTCTGGGCCTCGGCCGCTCTGGTGGAGCCGGACCCGGCCCAGGTGCGCCGTGACCTCGACCGCCCCGGAGTGCTCGGGTTGCACCTGCCCGCCACGGCCCTGGCGACGCCGGCCCAGGTCGAGCGTCTGGGAGAGCTGTTCGCGATGTGTGCCGAGACCCAGCACCCGGTGCTGGTGCACCCGGGCCCGGCCGCGCCTACGCAACGGGTGGACACCGGAGGGCTTCCCGAGTGGTGGCCGGCGCTGGTTCCCTATGTGGCGCAACAGCATTCGGCCTGGCACGCCTGGCAGGTCGCAGGCGCCGCCGACCACCCCGCGCTGCGGATCGTCTTCGTCGCGCTGGCCGGTCTGGCTCCCCTGCACGAGGAGCGACTGGCGGCCCGTGGCGGCGGATTCCGGCCCGCTGAGCGCGATCCGCGGGTCTTCTACGACACCTCGTCCTACGGCCCGCACGCCGTCGCAGCGATGGCCCGGCTGGTCGGCGCGGAGGCCCTGGTCCTCGGCTCGGACCGCCCGTATGCGGAGCCGTTCCAGCCGCCGTCCGACCCCGGGCTCGCCGACCTGGTGAGCCGGATCACCCCGCAGCGCCTCCTGAAAGGGGTCGCGTGATGACGCTCACCCTCGCCTCGTCCGAGATCGCCGCGCCCGGCCGGGTGCTCGCCCCGGCCGCGCTGCATCGCTGGGTGGACGCGTTCGCCGTCCACACCTCGCTCTGGGAGCCCGCCGTCGCCCACGACACCGGAGGCCGGCACTTCGCCTCGCTCTACCGCGACGAGCACATCGACGTCTGGCTGCTCTGCTGGAACCTGAGCGACGACACCGGGTGGCACGACCACGACATCTCCTCCGGGGCCGTCGCCGTGACCCGCGGCGTAGTGGCCGAGGCGCGGCTGCGGGTCGGCGCGCGGCCGCAGGTGCGCCGGGTTCCCGCGGGGCGGTCCTTCGCCTTCGGCCCCGAGCGCATCCACCGGGTGAGCGGGGCGGTCGACGGCTCGGTGTCCATCCACGCCTACTCCCCGCCCCTGGTGAGGATGGGGCAGTACTCGATGTCCCCGTCCGGGATCCTGCGCCGGGTCTCGGTCGGCTACGAGAGCGAGCTCAGTCCGGGCTGAGCAGGGCCCTGCGGGCATATGGTGGACGCCGTGACCACGTCCGCCCCTGCCCGGGCGACGTCCGCTTCCGGGGCCTCTCCCCACCGGCGCCTCGTCGTCGTCCTGCCTGCTGCCGTCGTCCTCGCCGTGCTCGGCGTCTACCTCGGCGTCATGTACACCGGGGCCACCGCGCCCCTCGCCCTGGGCGACCCGGGACCCGTCGTCCGCTGGGGCATCCCGGTGCTGCGGGTGGTGACCGACCTCGCTGCTGCGCTGACCATCGGGGTGCTCGTCCTGGCCGCCGTGGCGCTGCCCGCCCGACACGGCGGACGCTCGGGCGTCAAGCGCACCGCCGAGGCGTACCGCCCCGCCCTGGTCTGGGCGAGCGGCGCCGCCAGCGTCTGGGCCATGGCCACGGTCGTGCTGACCGTGTTCACCTACTCCGACATCGCCGGCGTCCCGTTGACCGACCCCGGCCTCGGGGGGCAGCTGAGGGCCTTCGTCACCGGGGTCAACCTCGGCCAGGGGCTGCTGTTCACCATCGTGATCGCGGCTCTGATCTCGCTGCTGGCCGCCGGGGCGCAGACCCTGCGCGCCGCCGGCCTGCTCACGGTGCTCGCGCTGACCGGGCTGATCCCGCCCGCGCTGGCCGGCCACGCCGCCGGCACCGGCAGCCACGAGACAGCCGTCACCGGGCTGGGTCTGCACCTGGTCGCGATGTGCATCTGGGTGGGTGGACTGCTCGGCCTGATCGCACTCTGGCCCGGTCTGAAGAACGGGGCGGACGGCGTGACCGCGGCCCGCCGGTTCTCCCCGCTCGCGCTGTGGTCGTTCGTGTTCATCGCGTTCACCGGGGTGGTCAGTGCCTGGATCCGGATCGGACAGCTCTCCGACCTGGGCACCAGGTACGGCCAACTGGTGCTGGCCAAGACGGCGCTGCTGGTGGTGCTCGGCGCGGCAGGCTGGTGGCACCGGCGCCGCGCGCTGGACGCGCTCGAGGCCGGCCGAACGGCGGCGTTCACCCGGCTGGTGTCCGGTGAGCTGGCGCTGATGGCGGTGGCGACCGGGCTGGCGGTGGCGCTGGCCCGCAGCGCCCCTCCCGTCCCGGACGTGCCGGCCACGGTGCCCACGCTGGCCGAATCGCTCACCGGGTACGCCATGCCGCCGCCGCCCACCCTGGCCCGCTGGTTCACCCTGTGGCAGCCCGACCTGCTCTGGGTGATCATCGCCGCCATGGGCGCCGGTCTGTACCTGGTCGGTGTGATCCGGATGCACCGCCGCGGCGCCCGCTGGCAGCTGGCGCGCACGCTGAGCTGGTACGCCGGCCTGGTGGTGCTGGTCTGGCTGACCTGTGGCGGCCCGATGGTCTACGGGCGGGTGCTGTTCAGCGCCCACATGCTCGGACACATGCTGCTCAGCATGCTGGTGCCGCTGCTGCTGGTGATGGGCGCCCCGATGACGCTGGCCCTGCGCACCATGCCGTCCCGGCATGACGGCACCCGGGGCCCTCGGGAGTGGCTGCTCGCCGCCCTGGAGTCCTGGTACTCCCGGCAGATCACCAGACCCGGGGTGGCCGGGTTCTTCTTCGCCGGGTTGCTCTACCTGTTCTACTTCTCCGGCCTGTTCCCGCTGGCGCTGCGCACCCACGTGGGCCACGAGGCGATGCACGTGCACTTCCTCGCCGCCGGCTACCTGTTCCTGTGGGTGCTGATCGGGGTGGACCCCGGCCCCAAGCGGCCCTCGCCCGCCCTGCGGATGGTGTTCATGTTCGCGGTGATCGCGTTCCACACCTTCTTCGGGGTGGCCCTGATGATGGGTCGCTCGGTGCTGGCCGAGGACTTCTTCGGGGCGCTGGGCCGCACCTGGGGCCGCAGCCTGCTGGAGGACCAGAGGTTCGGCGGGGGCATCGCCTGGGGCATGGGTGAGGTGCCGATGATCGCGGTGGCACTGATCCTCGCCGTGCAGTGGGCGCGGTCGGACGCGCGTGAGGCCCGCCGGTTCGACCGGGCCGAGGAGCGGGACGGCGACGTCGAGCTCACCGCCTACAACGACATGCTCGCCCGGGCCGCCGCCCACGACGCTCAGCCGGGCGCGCCGCAGGGCAGGGACCTCACAGCGTCCGAGTGACCTTGCGCAGCCCGCGGGGGAAGTCGGGATCCTCTCCGCGGGCCAGGGCCAGGTGCAGCGCGAGCTGCTGCAGCGGCAGGATCTCGATCAGCGGCGAGAGCTCCTCGGGCAGCCCGGCGGGAAGGGCCAGGCCGACCGTCGCCCGGGCGACCGCCGCCGGGTCGCCGACGCAGCAGATGTCCGCGCCCAGGTCGGTGAGCCGGTCCAGGACCGGGCCCATGGCGCGCCCGCCGATACCGCCGGCGGCGATCAGGATCACCGGCACCGACGGCTCGATCATGGCCAGCGGGCCGTGCAGCAGGTCGGCGCCGGAGAACGCCTGCGCCGAGAGGTAGGAGGTCTCCATCAGCTTCAGCGCGGCCTCGCGGGTGGTCGGGTAGGAGAACCCCCGCCCGGTCACCACCAGCCGCTGCGCGAACCGGTACCGGGTGGCCACCTCGACCACGTGTCGGTCCAGGGTCAGCGTCTGCTCGCCGAGCTCGGCCAGCCGCTCGAGCTCCGGGGCCGGGACGCCGCGCAGCCGGGCGAGCAGCAAGTACAGGGTGAGGAGTTCGGCCGTGTAGGACTTCGTCGCCGCGACCGCCCGCTCCTCGCCGGCCCGGATGTCCAGGTGCCACTGGGCGGCGTCCGCCAGCGCGGAGGCGGGGTTGTTGGTCACCGCGAGGGTGAGCGCGCCACACTCGCCGGCCACCTCCAGGCTGCGCACCAGATCGGGCGAGCCGCCGGACTGGCTGACCGCGATCATCAGCACGTCACGCAGGTCCGGCCGGGCACCGTAGGCGGTCATCGTGGACGGCGAGACCAGGCCGGCCGCCAGTTCGAGCCGAGTCTCGATCAGGTACTTCGCGTACAGCGCGGCATGATCGGAGGTGCCCCGGGCGACCAGCAGCACGAAACGGGGCCTGGCACTGCGGATCGCGCCTGCCACCTCCTCCAGCACCGGGCCGCTCCCGGCGAGGATGCGCCGCCAGACGGCGGGCTGCTCGGCGATCTCCGCCTCCATCCGCTGCCCGCGGGCCGGCCGGGTCGTGGTGCTCTCCTGCTGCGGCATGACCCCATCGTGCCGCGGATCTGATAGGTGTTCGGCATGACGCCCTTCGACGACCTGGACGCCTATGTGGCGCTGCCCCGCCTCGCCGGCCTGGTGCTCTCGCCGGACGGCTCGCGCCTGGTCACCGCCGTGACCACGCTCAACCCGGAGAAGAACGGCTACCGCACTGCGCTCTGGGCGATCGACCCGGCCGGCCGGCGCGAGGCCCACCGGCTGACCCGCAGCGCCAAGAGCGAGGGCCAGGCCGCGTTCCTGCCCGACGGCAGCCTGCTCTTCGTGAGCGCCCGGCCCGACCCCGAGCTCAAGGACGACGACGAGACCGCGGCCCTGTGGCACCTTCCCGCCGCCGGGGGCGAGGCCCGGGTGGTGGCCCGTCGCCCGGGCGGCATCGCCGGGTTGCGGGTGGCCACGGCCGCCGGGCTGGTCGTGGTCGGCTCGGACACCTTCCCCTCCGCGGTCACCGCCGAGGACGACGAGAAGATCCGCAAGCAGCGCAAGGACGGCAAGGTCGACGCGATCCTGCACGAGTCCTACCCGATCCGGTACTGGGACCACGACCTCGGCCCGGACGCGCCGCGGCTTCTCTGCGGCACGGTGCCCGCCGCCGGTGCCCCGGGTGCCGCCACGGACGAGGGGCGGGTGGAGCTGCGCGACCTCACCCCGAACCCCGGCCGGTCACTGTTCAACGCGGGCTGTGCTGTCACCCCGGACGGCGCCACCGTGGTCACCTCGGTCAAGCTGGTCGAGCAGGGCGGCGAGCGGGAGGGGCTGGCCGCGATCGACGTCGCCACGGGCGAGCAGCGCACCCTGCTCGACGATCCCGATCGCGAGTTCACCTCTCCCGTCATCGATCCGACCGGGCGCAGGGTCGCGCTGACCATCTGGCGCCGGTCCAGCCCGACCACTCCGCCGGACGTCGATCTGGGTCTGCTCGACCTGGCCACCGGCGCTTTGCGCATCGTTGCTGAGGGCTGGGACCGCTGGCCCGGCACCCCGGTCTGGACTCCCGACGGCTCAGCCCTGATCGTGGTAGCGGACGAGAACGGGCGCGCACCCCTGTTCCGGATCGACCTCGCGGCAACGGATTCCGGTGCCGACCGGGTCACCCGGCTGACCGGAGACCACGGCTGCTACGCCGATCCCCAGGCCTCCCCGGACGGCGTCCACGTCTACGCCGTCCGCTCGGCCATGGACGCCGCGCCTGCTCCGGTGCGGCTGAGCGCCACCGGCGTCGACCAGGAGCCGGTGCCGCTGCTGGCGCCCGCGGCGTCCGCCCCGCTGCCCGGCACCGCCGTCGAGATCACCACCACGGCGGACGACGGCACGCCGCTGCACGCCTGGCTGTGCCTGCCCGAGGGCGCCTCGGCGCAGCAGCCGGCGCCGTTGATGGTGTGGATCCACGGCGGCCCGCTCGGATCGGCGAACGACTGGGCCTGGCGGTGGAACCCGTGGCTGATGGTGGCCCGCGGGTATGCCGTGGTGCAGCCCGACTTCTCCCTGTCCACCGGCTACGGGCTCGACTTCGTGCGGCGGGGCTGGGGCCGCTGGGGTGCCGAGCCGTACACCGACCTGATGGCGCTCACCGAGGCCGCGGCGGCCCGTGAGGACGTCGACGGCGCACGGGCTGCGGCGATGGGCGGCTCGTTCGGGGGCTACCTGGCGAACTGGGTGGCCGGGCACACCGACCGCTTCGCCGGCATCGTCACCCACGCCTCACTGTGGGCGCTCGACCAGTTCGGGCCCACCACGGACGGCTACGACTACTGGCGGCGTGAGCTGACTGCGCAGATGGCGAGCGAGAACAGCCCCCACGGGTTCGTGGATGCGATCACCACGCCGATGCTCGTGATCCACGGCGACCAGGACTACCGGGTGCCTATCGGCGAGGGCCTGCGGCTGTGGGCCGAGCTCTGCGAGCGGTTCCAGGCCCCGGGCGTGGAGATGCCGCACAAGTTCCTGTACTTCCCCAGCGAGAACCACTGGGTGCTGACGCCCAACCACGCGAAGCTCTGGTACTCAACGGTCTTCGCCTTCCTGGACGCCACAGTGCACGGCCGGCCCTGGCAGGTGCCCGAGCTATTGCGCTGAGGTGGACGCATCGAGGCCGAGGGCTCGACGGACACCGCATATGCTGTTTCAGGGGCGCGCCGCTTGGTGATCGAGCAGGACGATTCCTTGATCAGAAGCGACCAGACGGTCCTGTACTCGGCCGTTCGTCAGGCCGGGATCGAGCACACTCTGACCTACGCCCACATGCCCCGACGGGCCTGTGATCTCAACCCCAGGGCGACGTGGGCTGCTGACGGCGGCTACCTGGCGAACTTGGGCAATCGACGGCACACCGGCTGTGGGTCAGGGCAGGGCAGGGCGCGGCGCATGACGCAGTTGCCGATGCCCTGCTGCGCACGAACTCGAAACCGGCCCGCTCGAAGAGGGTTCGCCGGGTTCGGGCTGCTGGCCGCCTTCGGGTACCAGGCGGACGGCGTCGTCACCGAGACCGCCGTGCTCGGCATCCGGCTGGTCTCGGGCCCGATCCCCGCGCTGTTCCTGCTCGCCGCGGTGCCGTTGCTGCTGCGCTACCCGGTCGCCCGGGCCGGCCACGCCCAGGTGCGCCGAGACCTGAGCGAGCCGGCCGAGCCCGGTGCAGCGGGGGAGCACGCCTACTGGTCACCCCGGGGATGACGACCACTGCCCGTTTCGGGGGGTGACCGTGGGCCGATTGTGCGCTTCACTGGAAGCTTCTCTCACCGGAGGGGGTCACGAGGATGTCCGAAGAAGCCCTCCACCTGACCGCGCTCGACCGGCCCGCCACCGTCGACGTCGAGGGTCTACGCGCTGAACGAGCCACCATTCGTCGCGCGTGCACCCGGATCCAGGAACTGCTCACCGAGGTGGCCGCAGGTGAGGGCGCCGAGGTCGAGCGGCTCACCGAGGCCGTGACCACGCTCTTGGAGCGCTGGAACCGACACGTCCGGCTCGCCGAGGCCCCGGACGGATTGCTGCACCAGATCGTCACGGACTGCCCTCGGCTGTCGACGACGGTGGCGCGCCTTGGCGGGGAGCACCCTGTGGTCACCACCGAGATCCGGTCGGCCCTGGACCTGCTGGCTGCTCCCGCTCCCGACCTCACCGGCGTCGGCCGCCTGCTGGATTGGGCGATTGACGCGATCGATCGGCACCGCCGCAGGGGCAATCAGTTGATCTTCGACGCCTACAGCGTCGACATCGGTCTGGGCGAGTAGCCCGGCCACCGCGACGACCGGTTCGACGACCGGATCAGGGACGGTCGGTCTCGGCCGCCGCGTGGCGCTCGTGCAGACGGGTCCTGACCTCGTCGGGGGTCACCGCGCGCCGCCGCCGCTCCGAGCGCGCCATCAGCGCCCCGGTGGCGGCCACGCCGGCCAGCCCGGCCAGCCCGAGCCCGCGCAGCAGCCGGCCGCGCAGCTTCGCCCGCGCATCGCCGTCCATCCCTGCCTCCCGTTCTCCGGGCGCACCGCCCGGCAGACTGGACCCCATGCCCAGCACTCTCGATCTCGACCAGGCGGTCGAGGTGTGTCGCACCGGTGACCTGTGGCTGTTCCGGGGACCCAGTCTGGCCGACCATGCGATCCGCGCGTTGACCAACGCTCCGGTGAACCACGTCGGCATGGCCGTGGTGATCGAGGACCTCCCGCCGCTGATGTGGCACGCCGAACTCGGCCAAGCGCTCACCGACGTGTGGACCGGCACCAGGCACCGCGGCGTCCAGCTGCACGACCTGCGCGAATCGGTGCAGCAGTGGTGGAACGGCTACGGCCAGCAGCCCTGGCTGCGCCAGCTCGCCGCCACGATCACCCCGGCGATGGAGGACGAGCTGCTGCGCGAGATCGCCCGCGCCGACGGCCTGCCCTTCCCCCGGACCGCCGCGCTGGCCGGTCGCTGGCTGCGCGGGCGGATGGGCCGGCACGCCCCGATCGGGGTCACCTACTGCGCCGAGGTGGTCGCCCGTGCCTATCAGGTGATGGGTCTGCTGGACGGTGAGCGGCCGGTGAACTCCTACGACCCGGGTACGTTCTGGTCGGGAGATGATCTCGAACTGCTCGGCGGAGCGCGGCTGGGCGCCGAGATCGGGGTGGCGATGCCGCCCCGCACCTCCTGAGCCCGGTCCGTCCCCGAGAGAGGTCCGCATCATGATCCGATCCGCCATCCGATCGAGCCCCGCCGTCGTCATCGGCCTGGGGCTGCTCCTGACCGGCTGCGGCGGCAGCGCGAGCACTGTCTCCGGAGCAGGCACTCCGTCCACCACCTCGTCCGCGAGCGCCGCGGTGTCCGCGAGCACCGCAGCCTCGCCCAGCGCGGCCGCGACGGTGAGCGATGCTCGCATGGAGGCCTTCGGCGTGGAGCCGAACTGGAAGGTCGAGATCGACGGCGGCACGGTGATCTACACCGACGGCGACGGGGCCGCGCACCCGGTTACGGTGACGGCCGGAGGAGCGTTCAGCAAGGGCGTCGACCTCACCGGAACGATGCAGGGCAAGGCCTTTCAGATCACCCTGACCTCTGGAGCCTGCTCCGACAGCATGTCGGACACCTCCTACGAGATGACCGCGGTGCTCACCCTGGCCGGCACCGCCTACCGGGGTTGCGGACGTACCCGCTGACGACGGACGGTCAGTCGGCCTCGCGGTTGACCACCGGTCCACCGGTGATCACCGGGCCAGGCTCGGGATCGCCGGGCGCGACCGGGAACGGCATCGTCGTCTTGTGCGCGGGGGCCGGGCCGGGCCGGGTCGGCGCGACCACGGGCGGGTTCTTCGGTTCCAGCGTGTAGGGGCACTGCCAGGCCGGGCGCCCCTTCGTCCTCCACGGCTCGCACAGTTCGCGGACCACCTCGACACAGAAGTCGAGGGCCTTCTCCTTGCCGCCCGCGGCCCGGTAGATCTCCTCGGCGGACCGCTCCCGTGCGACGCCGCCACGCTTTTCGTCGGCCACCCAGGCGCGGCAGATCCGGGACATCCGCACCCGCTCGCCCTTGGTGAGCCGCTGCGTCGCCGCCGCATCGTCGTCTGTCCGGCCCGGAGCGGCCACAGCCTTGGTGCTCTTCAGGGCGGCAGGGGCGCGATCGGGCGTCGCGGATTTGCGCACAGCCGGGGCCGTCGGCGTGGAGGGGGTGTCCGAGTCGACGGCCCCGGCTGCCGCCGGGCCCGAGGAATGCTGAGTGCTGGTGCTGGCGGCGACCGGCACCGGGTCGCCGTGCATCGTGGCGGCCAGGGCCACCCCGCCGAGCGTCACGGTCACCGCGGCGGCGGCGAGCACTTTGGCGGCCACGAAACGACGGACGGCGACGGCGCCGCGCCAGGGGCCGCGGTCGAGGACCAGCGTGGTCTGCACGGCCGAACTCGCCTGCTGCGACCAGCGGTAGGCGCCGATCACATCGGCCTCGCCATCGGCCATGCCCGGCGGCACGCGCCGGGCATTGTGCAGGAGCTGGGAGAGGGGCTCGGTCACCGGGACGGACCCGTCCAGCAGGTTCTCGCTGCGCTGGCGGGAGTGGCGTCCCTGTCGGTTCGTGTTCATCACACCGCTCAGCGCCGCCGGGCCTGATCCCGTTACTCGCCCAGGCCTGAGCGGTCGTCGAGCTGGGCGGCCAGGCGCTTCAGGCCGCGGTGCGCGGCGACCCGGACGGCGTTGGGCCGCTTGCCCAGCACCTGCGCCGCGGTGGGTACGTCGAGGCCGACGACGGCGCGCAGCATGACAGCCTCGGCCTGCTCGGTGGGCAGGGTGGCGACCAGGGCGACCGCCCGCGCGGTGTGCAACCGCTCGATCGCCTCCTCGGCGGTGTCGTCGGTGGCCGGGGTGTGCTGCCCGGTCAGGTCCTCGACCACGACCGGGCGCCGGCTCCGGGCCCGGACGAGGTCGAGGGCGCGATGCCGGGTGATCGTGGCTACCCAGCCACGGAAGGAGTCGAGATCGCCGTCGAAGCCACCGATGTCGCGGGCCACCTGCAGCCACGCCTCGGCGGCGACGTCTTCTCCGTCGGGGCCGACCAGGGTGATCGCATACCGCAGGATCCGTGGCTGCAGCTCGCGGTAGAGCTGCACGAAGGCCGTCTCGTCGCCGGCTACGGCATGCGCCACCGTGCGGTCACTGGTGGCGGCCGCATGCTGTGAATCGTGGATGAGCGCCGTGGTGGTCCTGTTCGTCGGTGGCCAGGTTGGTCCCAACGACACAGCGCCGTCCGATAGGTGCGCATTACGCCAAGGTCAAGACTCAGCTCCAGGCGGCTCGGCCCACCCTGTGGTCTTGGGGAACGTGCCCGCGTCCACCACAGCCGCCCTGGGTCGAAGGCCACCAGCAGGGCTGCCTGCGCCGGCACCAGGTCGACCACCCCGACCAGCCGATCCGGGTGCAGCTCCACCTGCGTTGAGGAAGCAGCTCGAGCAACCACGCAGTGTCCCCCATCGGCAGGACTCGGAGGGGCACCCCGAATTCACCAGAACCCTGCCGTGCAGGCCGATTCGGCGCTCCCGAGGGGGGTTCTGGTGAATTCGGGCGAGTCACTCGGCCTCCGCGAAGGCGCGCAAGGCGACCCCTGCCCGACCGCGCCTGGCGCGCCCGAGTGGCCAGGGCGGCGGCCCCGATCCCGCGCAGCCCGGCCGCGGCTAGCACCGCCACCGGTGTGGCGAGCGCCTGATCGAGTTGCTCGACGCCCTACTGGTCCCGGCCACGATGCGAGTGCTGGGCGGGTGGAACTGGAGGGCATCCGGATGCCGCCGTGGTCAACCCGCCGGCGGATCAGAGAACGGGTCAGCTGTTCCACTCGCCACGATGGAGATCACGAAGGAGGAAAACGGCTGCTATCACAGCCGTTTCCTCGCATCGTGATCTCCATCGTCACGGAGCCGGGGCCCCGCGCAGGTCAGAAGACCGACTCGTCGAGCTCCATCAGGGCGTTGTCGGTGGCCTCGGCGATGGCGCGCTCCGCGGCGAGCTTCGGCAGCACCGCACGAGCGAAGAACCGTGCCGCCGCGACCTTGCCCTCGTAGAAGGCCCGCTCCGACGTCGACAGCGACCCGTCCGCCAGGCGCTCCAGGGCGACGTCCGCCCCGCGCATCAGCAGCCAGCCGATCACCAGGTCGCCGGCGGCCATCAGCAGCCGGGTCGTGTTCTGGCCGACCTTGTAGACGTTGCGCGGGTCGTTGCCCTCGCCCCGTGGATCACTCGTCATGAGTGCGCCGACCATGTAGCCGACGATGCCCTGCACATCGTCCAGCGCCTTGTTGAGCAGCTCGCGCTCGACGGCGAGCTGACCGTCCCCGCCGTCCGCCTTCACGAACTCGGCGATCTGCTGTGCCAGGTGTGACAGCGCCTGACCACGGTCACGCACGATCTTGCGGAAGAAGAAGTCCATGCCCTGGATCGCGGTGGTGCCCTCGTACAGGGTGTCGATCTTGGCGTCCCGCACGTACTGCTCGATCGGATAGTCCTGCAGGAAGCCGGAGCCGCCGAAGGTCTGCAGGCTCTCGGTGCCCAGCAGCACCCAGGACCGTTCCGAGCCGCAGCCCTTGACCAGCGGCAGCAGCAGATCGTTGACCCGCTCGGCCATCTCGTCCTTCTCGCCGGCGGCCTCGGCCACAGCGATCGCGTCCTGCTGGCTGGCGGCGTAGAGGACCAGCGAGCGCAGGCCCTCGGCGTAGCTCTTCTGCAGCATCAGCGAACGGCGCACGTCCGGGTGATGGGTGATGGTGACCCGCGGGGCGGCCTTGTCGGTCATCTGGGTCAGGTCGGCGCCCTGCACCCGGTTCTTGGCGTAGTCGAGGGCGTTCAGGTAGCCGGTGGACAGGGTGGCGATCGCCTTGGTGCCGACCATCATCCGGGCGGCCTCGATCACCTTGAACATCTGGGCGATGCCGTCGTGCACGTCGCCGACCAGCGTGCCCACGGCCGGGATGCCGTCGACCTCGCCGAACCGCAGCTCGCAGGTGGTGGAGACCTTCAGGCCCATCTTGTTCTCGACGTTGGTGGCGAAGACGCCGTTGCGCTCGCCGAGCTCGCCGGTGGCCGGGTGGAGGTGGAACTTGGGCACGACGAACAGGGACAGGCCCTTGGTGCCGGCGCCGGCACCCTCCGGGCGGGCCAGCACCAGGTGGATGATGTTGTCGAAGATGTCGGCCTCGGCGCTGGTGATGAACCGCTTCACGCCGGTGATGTGCCAGGTTCCGTCGGCCTGCTGCACCGCCCTGGTGCGCCCGGCGCCGACGTCGGAGCCGGCGTCCGGCTCGGTGAGCACCATGGTGCAGCCCCAGTGCCGCTCGACCATGTGACCAGCAATCTGCTTCTGCTGCTCGTTGCCCAGGGCGTAGAGGATGCGGGCGAAGCCGAAACCGCTGGCGTACATGTGAATGGCCGGGTTGGCGCCGAGCACGAACTCGGCCATCGCCCAACGCAGGGACGGCGGCACCGGGTGGCCGCCGATCTCCGGCTGCATGTCGCTGCGCCAGAACTCGCTGTCGACGTATGCGCGGTAGCTGGCGCGGAAGGACTCGGGGAGGGTGACCGAGTGGGTCGTGGGGTCGTAGACCGGTGGGTGGCGATCGGAGTCGAGCAGCGACGGCGCGAGCTTGTCGGTGGCGAGCCTGGCCATCTGGGCGAGCATCTCGCGGGCGGTCTCGCCGTCCACTTCGGCGAACGGACCGGTGCCGAGCACCCGATCGCGGCCGAGCACCTCGAACAGGGCGAACTCGATATCGCGCAGGTTGTGCTTGTAGTGGCTCATGGCCGCGGCCCCCTCCAGGTTACTCACCAGTAACCTCATGATGCCTACTGGTGAGTAACTCTGCAAGGGGCCACCGGCGGGAGCGTGCCGCGGTGCCGTGGAGGCCTGAGAGCAGTCGGTGGTCGGTGACCCGTGCGTTCTACAGTGATCGGCAGCGGCGGGGCCGGTCGGGGGTCCGCCCAGACGTGACTGCGCCACCGGGCGTGGCCTGGAGGCGTTTCTGCGGCTCACGTTCACGGATGCGCACATGCGCGGATCCGCGAACCAGTCGCGGAAGGGAATTGCCTCCGTCGGCGCGATGCGCAGTGGGCGGGACGTAGCACGCCGCCCCGACGGGTGCCCGGGGAGCCCTGTCCTATCCTTGATCGCAACGGCGGGACCGGCCGGTGGGCCGTAGGGGGATCGAAGGGCGGATGGTCGTGGCCTTCACGTTCGCACAGGGGTTGGCCATGGTGGGGTCCGGCGTGCCCGCGCATCTGACGTCCGAGCTCGAAGTGCCGATCCTGACCGGGGTGCAGGCGCAGGGGGATCTGCTGGTGTTCCCGACCGAGGCGCCGCAGGCGTACGTCCAGGTGCCACAGGGACAGGCTGCGCTGTTGATCCACACCGAGGAGAACGGGGCCAACGGCGTCGGCCCGGGGACCTACGCCATCAACCGCAAGCGCGAGGCCGACGCGGAGTATCGGCAGCGGCTGCTCGAGGACTGACCGCCGGCGGTCGGTTCAGGTGCGCAGGGCTCCGTAGATGGTCTGGCGCAGCAGGGGTCTCAGCGGGTAGGTGCTGGAGGGCAGCAGCTGGGTCATGAACACCACGGAGAGGTCTTCGACCGGGTCGACCCAGAACGTGGTGCTGGCCGCGCCGCCCCAGTTGTACTCCCCGGCCGAGCAGACCATCCGGGTGGCCGTCGGGTCCACCACCACCGCCACGCCGAGCCCGAAACCCACGCCGTTCTGCGGGATCTCCGAGAACACCGGCCGCCCGAAGGTCTGCAGGTCGGCGTTCCCGGGCAGGTGGTTGCGGGTCATGTAGGCCAGGGTGCGTGACCCCAGCAGGCGGACGCCGTCCAGCTCGCCTCCCCGGGCCAGCATCCGCACGAAACGGTGATAGTCGGCGGTCGTGGAGACCAGCCCGCCGCCGCCGGCCAGCAGCGGCGGGTCGAGCACCGAGTCGCCGAGGGCGTTCGGCGCCATGCCGCCCGCAGCGGTGACCGCGTACAGCCGAGCCAGTCGGCCGACGTCCGCCGGGGCGACCCGGAACGTGGTGTCGTCCATGCCCAGAGGCCCGGTGATCCGCTCGCGGAAGAACACGTCCAGGCTATGCCCGCTGACCACCTCGATCAGCCGGCCGAGCACGTCGGTGGCCACGGAGTAGTTCCACTCGGCGCCGGGGGTGAAGAGGAGCGGCAGGCTCGCCCAGTAGTCGACGGCGTGTTCCAGATCGACCCCGTCCGGGCTGCCCCACTCGTAGCCCTCGGCGCGCAGCATGGCATCGACCGGGTGCATCCGGTGGAAACCGTAGGTGAGCCCGGCGGTGTGGGTCAGCAGGTGCCATATCCGGACTGGCTCCGGGGTGGGCACGGTCATCGCCTTGACGTCCGAGCCGCCGGTGTAGACCCGCGACCCCCCGAAAGAGGGGATGAACCGGGAGACCGGGTCGGTGAGCTGGAAGCCACCCTCCTCGTAGAGCATCATCGCCGCGACCGAGGTGACGGGTTTGGTCATCGAGTAGATCCGCCACAGGGTGTCCTCGGTGACCGGCAGGTCGCGTTCGACGTCGCGCCGTCCGCCGATCGCGGTGTGCACGATCTGGTCCCGGCGGGTCACGACCAGGTGATAGCCCGGAATCCGCCCGGCCTCGACGTAGGAGCCCAGTGCCCGGTCGACGACCGACATCCCGCTCATCGTGTGCCTCCTCGTGGCCTGCAGGACATGCTCGCGCAGTGCGAGGTGGCGGCGGTAGGGCAGACTCGCCCGGTGTCGCGTCGCGGATGGCTTCTCTTCGCCTCCCTCTCTGTCATCTGGGGCATTCCCTATCTCCTGATCAAGATCGCGGTGGCAGACCTCTCGCCGGCCGTGGTGGTGTTCGGCCGGACCGCGCTGGCGGCGGCGATCCTGCTGCCGCTGGCGGCGGCCCGCGGGGTGCTGCCTCCGCTGCTCGGGGTGTGGCGCTGGGTGCTGGTGTTCGCGGTGGCCGAGATCGCCGTGCCGTTCGTGATGCTCGGCTACGCCGAGCTGCGGCTGACCAGCTCGCTGACCGCGCTGCTGATCGCCGCGATCCCGCTGATCGCACTGGTGATCTCCCGCCTGGTCGGCCTGGAGCATCACCTGGAGCGGCGTCGGCTGGCCGGCCTGGCGGTCGGGCTGGCCGGGGTCACCGCACTGGCCGGGCTGGACCTGAACAGCGGCGACCTCCGCTCGGTGGGTGCGGTCGCCTGCGCCGTCCTGGGGTATGCGATGGGCCCGATCATCGTCACGAAGCACCTGTCCGAGGTCTCCGGGCTGGGGGTCAGCGCAGCGGCGCTGGCCGTGAATGGGGTCGTCTACGCCCCTTTCGCCTGGCTCACCCGCCCCACGGCGTCGACGGAGGTGGTGCCATCCGCCTGGATCGCGGTGGCCGTGCTCGGGGTGGTCTGCAGCGCGCTGGCCTTCCTCGTGTTCTTCGCCCTGATTGCCGAGGTCGGCCCGGCCCGGACCACGGTGATCACCTACGTCAACCCGGTGGTCGCCGCGGTCGCCGGGGTGTTGGTGCTCGAGGAGCCGGTCACCCGGGGCCTGCTGGTGGGCTTCCCCCTGGTCCTGATCGGGTCCTGGCTGGCCACCCGTCGCAGCCCGGACCGCGAGGTGACCCCGCTCATGTGACGTTCCGCCCCTCGCCATGGCGGGCGCGCGGGGGGAGCATGAAGAGTGGCCTGAGTTCTGGGGCCCAGGAGGTGCGTGATGAGAGTTCATGTCGTCTACGACTCGGCGTTCGGGAACACCGGCCTGGTGGCGCGTCGGATCGGGAAGGTTCTTGCCCGGGCGCACGACGTGTCGGTGAAGGCGGTGGCCGAGGCCGACGTCGCCGAGATCGCCACCGGCGACATCCTGGTGGTCGGCTCGCCGACCCAGGGCGGCCGGGCCACTCCGGCGATCGAGCGGTACCTCGCGCACCTGCCCGACGCCGTCCTGGAGGGGCTCGAGTTCGCGGTCTTCGACACCCGCCTGACCGCGCGCTGGGTGCGCATGTTCGGCTTCGCCGCCGACCGGATGCAGCGTTCGCTGCTCGACCGGGACGCGGTGGCGCTGGATGTGCCGCAGGGGTTTGCAGTGGAGGAAAAAGAAGGCCCGCTGAAGCCCGGCGAGCTGGAGCGCGCGGCCTTCTGGGCATCGGAGCTGCAGATCCCTGTGATGCACTGACCCGATGAGGGGTCGGTTCACGTACCCAGCCGCGTTGGTGGCGCAGATCGGCGATCTGGCCTGCGCGTCCAGCCCTGCGGTGGTGGCGATCGACGGCCGCAGCGGGTCGGGAAAGACCTCGGTTGCCGCTTTCCTGGCCGGCCGGCTGAATGCGGTGGTGGTGGTTGCCGGCGACGATTTCTACCGCGACCAGTCGGACGACGTGCGACGCCGGCTCTCACCGGCGGCAGGCGTGCAGGGCTGGTTCGACTGGCAGCGGCTGCGAGCGCAGGCGCTGGAGCCCCTTCGCCGGAGGGAGGCCGCGACCTACCGGCCGTATGACTGGGCAGCCGGGGGCGGCCTTGCGCTGCGGGAACACCGGCTGGAGCCGCGGGACGTCGTCCTGCTGGAGGGGGTCTACAGCGCTCGCCCGGAGCTGGCCGACCTGGTCGACCTCGCGCTGCTGGTGTACACGCCGGCCGAGCAGCGCAGGCAGCGGTTGGTCGAGCGCGACCACGGCGGTCCTCACCTGCAGTGGCACGACGCCTGGGAGGCGGCCGAGGAGCACTACTTCGGGACGGTCCGGCCGGCGGCCGGGTTCGCAGTGGTGATCTCCGGGGTCAGCCCTTGTCGGGTACCCACTTCTTCCACGCCTCAGGGTGCGCATCGAGCCACTTCTTCGCCGCGGCCGCGGGGGTCAGCTTCTGATCGGTGATGTCGCTGGCCACCTGGTTCTGATCCTCGTTGGTCCACTCGAAGTTCTGGATCAGTTCCGCTGCGGGGTTGCCCGAGTAGGCGAACTCCTTGCTCATGATCTTGTCGAGGTCGTAGGGCTGGTAGTCGCAGGCGACGGTCTTGGGGTCGGCGTCGCAGCCGGGGGTGTACTCCGGTAGGGCGATGTGTACCAGCTTGATCTCCGACAGCAGCCACTGCGGTGAGTAGAAGTAGCCCAGCAGCGGCGTGCGTTCCTTCTCCGCGGCGCGGAAGGCGGCGATCAGCTCGTCCTCACTGCCGGCGTAGACCACCGTGAAGTTCATGCCGAGGTTGCGCACCAGGGCCTCGTCGTTGGTGACGTAGGTCGGGTCGCCGGCCAGGAACTGGCCCTTGGAGCCCGACTCGGCCGTCTTGAACAGCGGCCAGCGCTTCTTCAGGTTCCGCCAGTCGGTGATGTCGGGGTACTCCTTGGCCATCCATGGTGGCACGTACCAGCCGATCACCCCCTGGTTCCCGGTCAGGCCGGCCTCCACCGCGAGGCCCTTCTGGTCGATGTACTCCTTCTTCAGGTCGTCATGGCCCCAGTTCTCCAGGATGGCGTCCACAGAACCGTCGGCCAGGTGCTTCCAGGAGTCAGCCTCAGCCTCGGCCTTCACCTTGACCGTGCAGTCGAGCTCCTTCTCGGCCAGGTACTTGACCACCGCAAGGTTGGCGTCGTAGCCCGCCCAGGGGTTGGCCGCCACGGTGATCGTGCCGCACTCGGTGCGGGCGAGACCGGGGGCGGCGACCAGCTCCGGGGCGGTGCCGCTGCACCCGGTGAGCGCGAGCACCCCCACCAGGGCCCCGATACCGCCGCGGATCCCTTGCCTGCGCGTCGGGGTCACCGTCGTGCCCCCATGGCGTCCTCGGCCAACCGGCGGGTCAGCACTTCCTCGGTGAGGGCGACCAGCACGTCCTTGACCGACTCGCGTCGCCGGGCATCGCACTGCACGACCGGGACGTCGTCCACCACCCCCAGTGCCTCGCGCACCTCGTCGAGCTCGAACTGCGGTGCGGCGTCGAATTGGTTGACCGCCACCAGGAATGGCACAGAATGCTCCTCGAAGTAGTCGATGGCGGGGAAACAGTCCTCGACCCTGCCGGTGTCCAGCAGGATCACGGCGCCGAGCGCACCCTCGACGAGGTCGTCCCAGAGGAAGGCGTAGCGGTCCTGCCCAGGGGTGCCGAACAGGTACAGACGCAGGCTCTCGTCCAGGCTGATCCGACCGAAGTCCAGCGCCACAGTGGTGGTGACCTTGCCGGGGACCTTGCTGGCGTCGTCGACCCCGACCGATACATCGGTCATGTCGGCCTCGGTGAGCAGCGGCTCCACCTCGGAGATGGCCCCGACGAACGTGGTCTTGCCGACGCCGAAGCCTCCACTGATCACGATCTTGACCGAGACCAGGTCGAAGATCTCCTCAGAGTGCACGGACACGATCGCGGATCCTTTCGATCAGGCGCACCGACAGGGTCCCCGGTTCCACCATGGTCACGGTGCCGTCGGCCACCAGATCGGCGACCAGGATGCGGGCGACGCCGAGCGGGACGCCCACGGCCGCAGCCACTTCGGCGACCGACGTGGGACGGCGGCAGAGCTGGACGATCTGGCGCGCCTCGAAGCGCAGGGTGGCCGAGAGCGACCCGTGAGCCTGGATCAGCGTCTCGACGCGCAGCCCGTCCCGCGAGGGAGTGGTGCGGCCCCCGGTGAGCATGAAGGGGCGCACCAGCGGGCCGTCGGTGACGCTGTCGTCGTTCATCGCGGGAGATGCTGCCGTGATTCAGCGATCAGCGTCGGGGTGAGCAGCGGGCCGAAACGCTCAGCGAGCGAGGCGGTCTCGTAGCCGATCAGACCGAGGTCGCCGTCCCCCTCGGCGACCACGCCGATCGAGCTGCCGCCAGGGATGGTGGAGACCAGCAGGAACCCTCGCACCATCTCGATCATCACCAGCTTCAAGCCCTCGAAATCGTAGCGCCGGGCGGCGCTACGACCGAGGCTGACCAGGCTGGAGACGATCGCGGCCAAGTGATCGGCGTCGGTTCGGGTGAGCCCGTCGGAGCTGGCGATCAGCAGACCGTCAGAGGAGACGGCGACTGCCTCGCGCACACCGTGTGTCGTCCGCACGAAGTTCGCGAGAAGCCAGCCGAACTCGTGCCGGGCCGTGGCTGCGGGGATGGTCATCGGGAGTCCTCCACGTCCTGGGCTTCCTGCCCACGCCGAACGCCGGCGCGCAGTGCGGTCAGCCGGGCGCCCACCGTGGCGGGTGAGCTGTCGACGCTCACCCTCTGCGCGGCGTCCAGGTCGATCACCTGGCGGGTTGTCGTGGTCGCGGCTGCGGTGTCCGCGCGGGCGGCTCGCGCGGTGCGCTTGGGCAGTCCGTTGCGGGTGTGCGTCACCGGGGAGTCCGCGGAGGCGGCCGAGGCGGCGGTAGGGGTGACGGTAGGGGCGGCGGCGGGTGCCGGCGTGTTGGCGACCGGGGGGAAGGGAACCAGGTAGGGCGCGTGCGGCGGCTCCGGCTGGTCGACGCCGGGCCGGAGCCGGATCGTTGCCGCCGGTGGAACCCGTTGCGCTGCGGGGGAGAGCAGGGGGGAGGGCTCGAACAACGACACTTCCAGCGGGGCCTGGGGCAGCGGCGGCGGCACTCGGGTAAGCGCCGGCGTGGAGGGTGCCTCGGTCACCTCGGTGTCGTCGGTCACCTCGGCGTCGGCGACGTCGACGTGGACGACGACGGGCGAGTCCTCCTTCGGTGCCGGGGCGAGGGTGAGCTCGGCCGGGGAGCCGGCGATGGCGCGGGGGAGGGTGAGCAGAGCCAGTGGCAGGGTGACGCGGGCGGTCACGCCGACGACGGGGGAGGGCAGCAGCTCCACCTGGGCGGAGATCTGGCGGGCCAGCTCGCCGACCACGAAGTGGCCGAGGAAGCGGGTGGGGGCGGCGATGAAGTCGCCCTCGCCGCGCAGTCGTGAGTTGGCGAGCTGCAGTTCCTCCGACGTCATGCCGACGCCCTGGTCGGTGATCGCGATCAGGTAGCCGTTGGGCTGGTGGCGGCCCTGGATCTCCACCTCGCAATCGGGCGGCGAGAACGAGAGACCGTTCTCGATCAGCTCTGAGAGCACGTGCGCCACTGCGCCCACGGCCGGTCCGGCCACCAGGGCCTCGTCGACCCGGCGCAGCGAGACCCTCCGGTACTCCTCCACCTCGGAGACGGCGGCCCGGATCACGTCGGCGATCGGCACCGGGGTGGACAGCTGGCGAGGGCTGGCCGAGCCGACCAGCACCAGCAGGCTGTCGGCGTTGCGGCGCATGCGGGTCGCCAGGTGGTCGAGCTCGAACAGGTTGGACAGTGCCTGCGGGTCGATCTCCTCACGCTCGAGTGAGGTGATGAAGCCGAGTTGACGCCGAATCAAGTTCTGGTTGCGCCGGCCCAGGTTGGCCAGCGACTCGATGGTGCGGCGGCGCTGCACGGCCTGCTCGATGGCGAGGTCGTAGGCGGCCGACTGCAGTCGGCCCAGGGCGGTGGCCACCGACTGGATCTCCTCGGTGGCACGGACCGGAACCTCCACCGGAGGCGGTGGTTCGGGTAGATCGTCGGATCGGCCGGACTGCACCCGCATGACGGCGGCCGGAAGCCGTTCCGCCGCAACACTGTCGGCCTCTGAGGCCAGGGCTGCCAGGGGGCGCGTGATCGAGCGGGAGGCGAGGACGGCCAGGTAGACCGACCCGATCAGGCAGAGCAGGACGCCGATCAGCAGGCCGCCGATGCGTTGCGCAGCAGCGGTTTGCAGGGTGTGCGCGCGGATCTGGATCTGGGAGCCGATGTGCTGCTGGAGCTGGCCGAGGTCGCTGAGCACCGTGGTGAGCCCGGACCACCAGGCCTGGGGGTTGACCACGAGGTGTCGGCCGTCGGCCGAGTCGATCGCGACCTGCTCGAAGAACAAGGTCTCCCGGGCGGCGCCCGTGCTCAGCGAGAAGTCGAAGCCCGCCTGCTGGCCGGCTGTGGCGGCACGGGAGAACCGCTCGGTCGCGGCCTGGCGGGTGGCGCGCATCGTGGCGAACTGAACGAACTCGCCCTTGGCGAAGCCGCCGGCGGAGAACACCCCGTTCAGGAAGGCGCGTTCCTGGGCGGTGGCCTCGGTGATGTCCTGCAGAGCAGCGAACGCGGTGACTGAGCGGCGCAGCTCGGCGTCGCCGGTGCGGTCGAGCCCGAGGTCGACGTCCGTCAGAGCCGCGATCCGGTCGGTGTAGTAGGTGAAAGTAGCGGCGCGGCCGGCCGAGACAGCGTCCGTCGCAGCCCGGATGGCGGTCAGTCCGTCGAGCTGGGCCAGCGCCGACCGGAGTTCGACGGTGGTCTCGTCGCCGCCGGTCAGCAGGCCCCGCACGCTGTTGCGCTCCCGGTCGACGCGTTGGCGGGCCGGGGGGAGTTCGGGGCGGAAGCTCGGGTTGCCGCCCAGCACGGCGGCGGTGACGCCACGCTCGGTCTGCAGGGTGTCGACCAGGTTCTGCACCGCCAGGGCGAGGTCGACCGAGCGTGAGGTGGTCTGGGAGATGCGGTAGGCGCTGACCTGCCCCGCGGCGACCAGGCCGAGCAGTAGCAGGACGACGAGTGCCGGCAGGGCGAGGATGCGGGCCAGCCGGCGACGGATTGTCCCGCCGCTGAGCGGTCCGCTGTGTCGGCCGCCGCTCACTGCGCCTGCCCAGCGCTGGTGGACGTGCGGGGCGGGGACTGTCGGATGAATCCCATCAACAGCTCACCTAAGTCTCAAGCGGCGCGAAAGTACTTGAAGCTGACACTTTGTCGTGCCGGATCGTGGGGGAAAGCTAGCAGATTGTCCCTTTGCGCTCCAACAAAACACAGACACACGGTGCCCAAACGATCACTCTGCGTGGGTCAGGGCTGCTGGTGCCGTCCACGCCCAACCTGCTCATGCTCCGCGGGTGAACACGTTCGCCCGCTTCCGAGGGCCGAAATGTGTACCCCTGCGGAGCATAAGCAGGGTGGCTACACGGTGAGGCAGAACGGGTGACCGGAGGGGTCGGCGAAGACTCGGAATTGTTGACCGCCGCCGGTCAGGCGTGAGGCGCCCAGCTCCAGGGCGCGGGCCTCACCGGCGTCCAGATCGTCGACGATGACGTCCAGGTGCCCCTGCTGCGGATGCGCCGGGTCGGGCCACTGCGGCGGGGTGTAGTCGCTGACCTGCTGGAACATCACGCTCCTGCCGTCGCCGGCGATCAGCGCGCCCTCGGGGCCCTCGTAGGTGAGCTCCATACCGAGCAGCGCGGCGTAGAAGCGCGCCAGTTCCGCCGGCGTGTCGGTGTCGATCGTCACTGCGAACAACTCCATCACCGGGCCGACGCCGTCCCGTTGGCACAGGTCGAATGGGTGGTCGGCCGGGTCAGCCAGAGTGACCCAGGTGGGGCCTTCGGCCAGCCACGTGGCCCCCAGCGCAATCGCGCGCTCGGCCGCCGCCTGGTAGCCGTCGATCAGCAGGTCGAGGTGGAACTGCTGCGGGTGATCCTGGCCCGGCCACTGCGGGGGGACGTGGTCGGAGGCCAGCTGGAGACCGAGCTCCTGGCCGTCAGGAGCCCGCATGGCGATCCAGTCCGGCTCCCGGCGGACGATCTCCCAGCCGGTGAGTGAGGTATAGAACGAGGCGAGCGTCTCGATGTCCGCCGCGTCGAGTGCGGCGAGTTCCAGGCGTCCGGTGGTGGTCATGCCGACATCCTGCCGCCGACCACCGACAGCGGCGAGCCATGCGGCGGCTGTCGGTCAGTCCCGGTGTTGCACGATGTTCAGCACATTGCCGTCGGGCGCGCGAACGAAGAACCGGCGTACACCCCAGGGCTCGGTGCCCAGTGGGTGAACGATCTCGTAGCCGCGCCGTCGCGCCTCCTCGTGGGCGGCGTCGACGTCGTCGACGTGCACCGAGATCACCGGGTCCACCGGGGCGGACAGGTCGTGGGTGAGCAGCTGCACATGAGCACCCGTGTCGGGTGAGGTGTAGCGGGCGACCCAGCCCAGGTTGAACTCCTCGGTGCTCAGGTCGAGGAAGTCGGTGTAGAAGCTGCTCGCGGCCCCGATGTCCGGGACGAGCAGGTCGGCCGTGATCCGAGTGACGCGCATCTACGACTCCTTTCAAGGCTCTGCGGCACGCTCATGCGGTGGCGCCGATCGGGAGCATCAGATGGTCGGCGAGGGGTAGGGGTGTTCGTGGGAAGCAGAGCATGGGCGGCGTCGAGGTCCTCACCCCTCACCATTGCCCCGAGACGGTGGGCCAACGGTGTCACGTCGGACAGGCTCAGCACCCACTCGTCGACGTACCGGAGCGCGGCGTCGACGGACAGGCCGAGTTTCGACGGCCAGCACGTTTGAACGGCACGAACCCGAGCCTCGCAGCGCCGGCAGCGCGATCTCCGGTGGGTAGGCGTGGTAGACGGTGCTCGAGCGGTCGGTGAACCTTGCACGGACCTGTCGAAACGGAACGGACACGCCGGCGTGAGCCTCCACAGGTGTCCTCGGTGCAGCAGCTCGTCTCCAATGACTCGGGCAGAGCGGGCTTCACGCGCAGGTGTCACATCGCCACGCCTCGGTGGACGACGGACGTCCGTCCCGGGTGCCCGGGGACGTCGCGCGAGACGGTGGTGTGTGACCTCCGACCCCTGGCCAGCTGAGTCCACCGAGCATAGGTTCGTGGTGGCGCCGAACTGAGCGAGGGTCACCACTAGCGGGAGATGGTGGGCATGCCCGACGAGGATCTTGCGCTCATCTCGCCGGCGACACTGCGGCGGCGCAGCGTGGGGAATCTGCTGCGGATGGGTCATTGCGCGCCGACGGTGATGAAGTCCCTGCTGGATGCCTCGGGCTCGAACGTGCGTTGGCCGGTCATGCTCACCGCAGGGCTGCCGGGTGGCATCGGCAACACCGGAGGGGAGTGCGGCGGGATCACGGCGCCCCTGGTCCTGCTCGGCCTCGTGCACGGCCGAGACGAGACCGAGGACGGGCTGCCGGTTGTCGTGGATGCAGGTCGTGCTCTGCTCGCCCGCTTCGCCGACGCGCATGGAACAACCCAGTGTCGAGAGATCAGAGGTACGAGTCGGGTGCCGTGGCGCTGCATCGGCGTGGTGCGCGAGTCATCCGTCGCGTGTGCGGCATGCCTGGAAGGACCGGCCCCCAGCGTCGCAGCCTCGGAGAGCCGGGCGGCGTACCGGTGTCTGTACGGGCACTGGAATCAGCGCGGATTCCATTGTGCCGACGCCGTGCTGGCCGAGTGCGAGACGTCGCCTGCACCTGATGAGGACCTGAAGGACGCCGTCACGCCCTTCATGGGAGGAACGCTGTTCGCCGGTATGACGTGCAGCGCCCTGACCGCCGGCGTGATGGCACTGGGCCTGTCGCAGGGCGGGATCGAGAACAGCAAAGCCCGGGTGGCACGGATGATCGCCACGATGGCGATGGGCGGCAACGCCTTTGCCGACGACCTGAACGCGTTCAACCGAACCATGAACCTCGGCCACCGGCTGAGCGAATGGTTCGAGGCGGAGTTCGGCAGTACTCAGTGCCGGGAGTTGACCGGTTGCGACTTCGCGTCGTCCGCGGACGTCGACGACTACATCGATCGCGACGGGACGGCCGACTGTGCCCGTCGCGCACGACGTGTCGCCGAGCAGATCTCGGCTGTGAGCGGGAGCGCCTCCATGACGTCACACCACGATGATCAGGGCAGGACCTCATGAACGGCTCACGTTCCGAACACGTGCTGGTGGTGTACGCCCACCCCAACCCGGAGTCCTTCACCCACGCCGTCCTCGACCAGGTCGTAAGGGGCCTGGCGGACGCGGGTCACTCCTACGAGGTGCTCGATCTCTACGCCATCGGCTTCGACCCGGTGTTCTCGCTGCACGACTCCACCCAGTTCATCCACCGCACCCTTCCCGAGGGAACCCTGGACCGGGCCACGCTCGAGCGCATCCTCATCGACGGGGCCGGCAACCCGGTCAAGCGATACATGGCCAAGCGATGGGTGAAGGACAAGAGTGTCGCCGACATCGTCACGCTGTTCGAGTCGAACCAGCCGGCTGACGTTCGGGCACACCAGGCGAAGGTGGCCCAGGCCCAAGGGCTGATCTTCGTCGCCCCGGTGTACTGGATGGGCCTGCCCGCAATCCTCAAGGGCTGGCTCGAACGTGTCTTCGCCTACGGGTTCGCCTACACCCTGACGGCCGAGGGGTGGGCGGGTCACCTCGAGGGTCGCGTACCGCTGCTGAATCAACGCAAGGGCCTGATCGTCACGCCCACGTTCTTCAGCGAGGCCGAGTACGACACGGGATGGCGGTCAGCCATGGACACGATCCTCTGTGACTGGAACCTGGCGATGGCGGGCGTGAAGGAGACGAGTCACGTCTACTTCTACGCGGTGTTCGCCGCCGATCCCGAGACGCGCAAGCAGTACCTGGAGCGCGCCTACACGCTCGGTCGGGAGTTCTGACCCTGCGGGGTGACACCTCTTCTCGGGACTGACGGGGCAGGCGGCCCCCGGTGACCTCGTCGATGACCGCGACGACCCCGATCCGCTCCACCGCTCCGAGACCAACTTCGGCCTGCCCGTCCACCCGGGTCATCTCCCGCAGGTACCAGTGCGGCCGGCCGTCGGTTCGGCACGCGCCGCACCGGGTCACGTTGAGCAGAGCGCCATCAGCCGCGATGCGTGTGCGTTGTCGTCCGGTTGGGGATCGCCGCTCGAGAGCTTCGATCATGTCCGGCGGGCGTCTGCGTGCCAGGGCCGTTCTCCGCCTCTCCTCTGGCAAGCCCGGACAACCCCGACGACAATCACGACAGGTGTCCGCACGCCAGGCCCTGAGATCCCACCAACCATGGGGAGTGCCCTGTGACTGACGTTATCGGCCAACTTGTTGCCGCCATGAACAAGCACGATCTTGACGCCGCTGCGAGCCTGATGCACCAGGACTACCGCAGCGAACAGCCGGCGCACCCGAGCCTCGCCTTCGTTGGTCGAGCTCAGATGCGTGCCAACTGGGAGGCCATGTTCGCCGGGATCCCGGACTTCCAGGCTGAACTTTGTCGTTCCATTACGGACGGTGACACGACCTGGAGCGAATGGCACTGGTCAGGTACCCGTAGCGACGGCCAGACCTTCGAGATGCGCGGGGTGACGCTCTTCGAGGTCCGTGACAGTCATATCGTCGCGGGAAGCCTGTACATGGAGGACGTCGACCGCGAGGCCGTCAGCATCGAGCAGGTCGTGGAAACGCGTTCCGGTCGCCGACCTCAGCCCCCGACCGGGCAAAGCCAGGCGTGGACAGCAGCTTCTCCACCGTGAGCCCTTCGTGGTCAACCCCTTGACCACCGCCTCGACGGCCTCGTCGAAGCGGCCCTTCTGAGACATGGTCGTGAACAGGTCGACGTCTTCCGAGGGCCGTTCCAGGAAGCTGTGCACTTGGACGGCGTATCCGCCGGCCAGGGCGAAGCCGTAGGCCTCGGCGCTTCGCAACGCAGCATGCGCCAGGCGCTCATGGAAAGGATCCATGGCGAAGTCGCTAGGCGGCGGAGCTGAGGTCGGTGAAGCGGGCTTCCCAGAGGCAGCGGACACCGGCGGGGAGGAACAGGTCCGACCACACGCGGCGCAGTATCCCGGCGTTCAGCAGGGCTGAGAGGAGGTCGGTGTCAGTAGCTTCGGTGAGCACGCGCTCGTAGAAGACGCGAAGGTCCGCCCCTGAGGAGATGTCGTACTCGCGGCGACCGGTCCAGGCGACGGTGTACGGCAGCACGACAAGGCCCTCCGTTGGGCCGGCGAGATCAGCGATGCTGAGAAGGCGTAGGGGCGGCGGTCGCCGTATGGCCGCCGTTGATCTGGGCACCTCGCGTCAGCATGTGGTGGACCTGTGCACCCGCGGCGTGCTGCCGTTCACCTCCACCGGGACGCACCGGCGGATCCACCGCCATGACGTCGAGGCGCTGTCGTCGGTGCCGCTGACCCGCGAGGCGGAGCGATCGCTGTGGCTGCATCGTGCGGTGGCCGGTCACCTGGTCGGCGGCCCCGGGGCCGTCCTGACGACAGCCCGAGAGAACCTCGCCCGGATGCAGGCGGTGCACGCCTCGGGGATGAGCGCGGTCTGGCTGTCCGCCTGGGAGGTTCTGCTCGATGCTGGCGTCGACGCCGTGCTGGACACCCTGACCTCCCGGGCCCCCCGGCCGTGGAGCTGCGACAGAACTCACCGTTCGCCGGAGTGCTGTCGTCGGATGAGCGCAGCAGGGTCAGCGCAGCGTTCACAGCGCACTGGCGCCGCGACCACGCCGCCTGAACAACCGATCTCGAGAAGGACGCCCGGATTCGACGAGCTCGCCTGGGTTCGGGCTGATCGCTGGTGGCGCCGCGGCGTTCGAGGGTCGGCGTCGGGGCCGTCTTGGCCACGTGGCGGTCTTCTGGGGGCGAATTTGATAAGTTCAATTGGGCAACGCTGGGGTGTATCAACTTGAAGGAGGGGTCGTGGCGCGAGGTCGGCCGAGCCGGGCGACGGTCTATGCCCGTCTTGATGGGGCCATCCTGGAGTTGCGGACCCGGTTGGGGGGCCTGCCCAGCCCGAAGGAGTCCGAGACGATCTGGGCCGACATCTGGCACCGGGAGGCCCACCACTCCACGGCGTTGGAGGGCAACACCTTGGTGTTGCGTGAGGTCGAGGCGCTGCTGGAGCGGGGCACGGCGGTGGGCGCCAAGCCGTTGAGTGAGTACATGGAGGTCAAGGGGTACGCGGACGCTGCCCGGTGGGTCTACGGGCAGGCCCTGGAGCCGGATGCCTGGAACGACGGCGAGTTGATCACCGTCAATGAGGTGCGTCGGATCCACCATCTGGCGATGAGCCCGGTCTGGGGAGTCGCGCCGCACCCGGAGGCAACCGACCAGGAGGGGCCGGGCAGCTTCCGCCGGCACGACATCCGTCCGTTCGAAGCCGGGATGACACCACCGCCGTGGCCGGACGTGCCGGCACAGATCACTTCATGGGTGGACCAGGTGCGGGTGCTGGGCCGCACGGTCCGCGACGACGCGGCTCTGGGTGCGCCGCTGCCCGAGGAGCTTGCGCGGCTGCACAACGGGTTTGAGTGTGTGCACCCGTTCCTGGACGGCAACGGCCGCACCGGCCGGCTGGTGCTCAATCTCATCCTGGTCCGGCTGGGCTACCCACCGGTGATCATCTTCAAGCAGCAGCGGCCCGCGTATCTGGCGGCGATGACCAAGTCCGATGCCGGTGACCACGGCCCGCTCGGGGAGTTGATCGCGCGGGCCATGCTGGACAACCTGAACCGGTTCATCGTCCCCAACGTGGCCGGCCCAGCACGGCTGGTCCCCCTCGCGGCGCTAGCCGACGACGATTTCAGTGTCGCGGCGTTGCGCCAAGCCGCTCAGCGAGGCCGTTTGGGCGCCGTCCAGGGCCCGGACGGCGTTTGGCGCAGCTCCCGCAAGGCCGTCGAGGCCTACCGCCGCACGCGGCACGTGCGACGCCCCCGCGCCACGTGAGGCGCGCTCACGCGCCCGCCGCTGCTGCGCACCCCGTCGACCACCCCGTACACTCTGCACTGAACAAGTGCCCTCTCGACCCGGCCGATGAGATCCTCAACAAATCCCATCATCCCAGGTCAGAGGGCACTTGTGCGCCGAAACGCCCCAGCCAGCCGATGCGTTATGCGCGGATCCGGGTCAGACAGGTAGTTGTCCGTGGTGGCTCCAGGGGGCGGCGAGGCGGTGGACGCGGTGGGTGTCGGTGCGCCGGATCGGCCGGTCGCTGGTGAGGCTGTAGGTCCTGAAGTAGACGTTCTTTGCGACTTCCACGCACACGAGGTAGGCGATGACGAAGGCCACGAGCACGCCGAAGAAGACCGGTGGGAGTGGCGCGAATCCAAGGGGGTCGCCCAGCGGGCTCTGCGGGAGGAGGGCGCCGATGGTCACGACGGCGGTGACGGAGGCGACCAGCGGTCGGGAGGGGCGGCTGCGCAGGAACGGGACCCGGTGGGTGCGGATGACGAACACGATGAGGGTCTGGGTCGCCAGGGATTCGACGAACCATCCGGAGCGGAACTCGGGTTCGGTGGCCTGGAAGACCCACAGCATGGCGGCGAACGTGGCGAAGTCGAACAGGGAGCTGATCGGGCCGAACCGGATCATGAAGCCGCGGATGAAGCGGATGTCCCAGTGGGACGGGCGTGCGAGCTGCTCAGGGTCGACCCGGTCGGTGGGGATGGTCATCTGGCTGGAGTCGTAGAGCAGGTTGTTGAGCAGGATCTGCGAGGGCAGCATCGGCAGGAACGGCAGGAACGCCGCTGCCACAGTGACGCTGAACATGTTGCCGAAGTTCGACGAGGTGCCCATCAGCACGTACTTGATGGTGTTGGCGAAGATGCGTCGACCCTCGGCCACGCCGCCGGCCAGCACGTTGAGGTCGTGTTCGAGCAGGATGATGTCGGCGGCGTCCTTGGCGACGTCGGTTCCGGAGTCCACCGAGATGCCCACGTCGGCGTGATGCAGGGCCAGGGCGTCGTTGACCCCGTCGCCCAGGAACGCAACGGCGTCGCCGGCGGCACGTTGCGCGCGCAGGATGCGAGCCTTCTGCTCGGGGCTGACCCGGGCGAAGATCGTCGCGCGGGTGACCGCGCCGGTGAGCTCGGTGTCGTCCAGGGCGTCGAGCTCGGCCCCGGTGAGCGTCCCGACTGACTCGAGACCGAGGGCCCGGCACACCGTCTCGGCCACGACCGGGTTGTCGCCGGTCAGGATCTTGACCGTGACCCCAAGATCCTCCAGACGCGCGATCGCCGCGGCCGCCGAGGGCTTGGGCTGGTCGAGGAACACCAAGAACCCAGCCAGGTGCATGTCGTGCTCGTCGGCCGCGGTGAGGGTGGTAAGCCCGGCGGCCCCCCGGGTGGCGACCGCGACGACCCGGCTACCGGCAGCGAACTCGGCGTCGAGCACGGAACGGGCCTCGTACGTGACGTCGGCGCAGCGATCAAGGATCGTCTCAGGGGCGCCCTTGGTGATGATCTGCCGTACGTCGTGGTGGTCGACCAGGACCGATATGCAGAGGCGCTCGTGGTCGAACGGGACGAGGTCGATCCGGCGGAACTCCGTCGGCGCGGCTCGCGCTCCGGACGCCTCCCACAGGGCGACATCCAGCGGGTTGCCCCCTACAGCGGAACCCCCCGACGCGGTGGCCTCGTTGCACACCAGACCCAGTATGAAGACGTCGGCGCTGGTCTCTCCTCTGGGGTCGACCGCGCGTTGGAAGCTGATTTGGCCCTCGGTGAGGGTGCCGGTCTTGTCGGTGAACAGCACGTCGATATCGCCCAGGTCCTCGATGCACACCAGGCGCTTGACCAGCACCTTCTGCTCGGCCAGACGGCGGGAACCGGTCGCCAGGCTAGTCGACACGACCGCGGGCAGCAGTTGGGGCGTGATGCCGACCGCGACCGCCAGGGAGAACAGGACCGCGTCGATCACCGGACGGCCCAACGCCACGTTGACCGCGAAGATCGTTACGCTCAACACTGCGCCGACCTGGGCCAGCAGCCCGGAGAACCTGGTCAGCCCGAGTTGGAACTCGGTCTGGGGGTGCCGTTCCCCAAGGCCGACCGCGATCCTGCCGAACTGGGTGAAGCGCCCGGTGGCCACGACCACCGCGTCCGCGTCGCCGGTGTGCACGACGGTGCCCATGAACACGCATGAGGACAGCTCTCCGACCGCGGCACCTGCGCTGACCGCGGCTGGGGACTTCACAGCCGGGACCGACTCCCCGGTCAGGATCGACTCGTCACACTCCAGGCTGCTCGCTGACAAGAGCCGAAGGTCCGCCGGCACGATCGAGCCGACGTCGAGGTTGACCACATCCCCGGGCACGACGTGGGTGACCTCCACACTGATCGACACACCATCGCGCAGCACCGTGACCACGCGACGGATATCTTCGTGCAGGGCAAGGGCGGCGCGTTCGGCCCGGTAGTCGTTGACGAAGCCCAGACCCACGGAAGCGGCCACGATCACCCCGATGATCACCGCATCGGCTCCCTCACCCACGACCCCCGACACGCCGGCCGCCGCCAGCAGCAACCACAGAAGAGGACTGCGCAGCTGGCGCGCCAACACCGACCAGGCACTGACGTGATGCGACCGCACCGCGTTCGGCCCGAACACCGCGAGCCGAGCCACGGCCTCGACCTCGCTCAGACCCCGAGGCCCTGACCCAAGGAGCTCGAGCACCTGCTCCGGCGTCAGCGCCGCCGACACCTCGATCGACGGAACCGATGCAGGAACGATCCGCGGCGCCCCAGGCGAAACAGGCTCAGCCGGCATGGCGACCTCCACCGGAGGTCGGCCGCCAAGGTGACTGACCCGGCCCCCGGCCACTGGCGAACTGCGAGAGCAGAAGCCGGAGCCCTCCCGAACCGTGGCCAGGAGCGGACCGGTTGGGGCCCTCGCACGCCAGACGCTCAGACGCTAGCCCGGTGCCGGACCCCTTCCTGCCGGTACCCATGTCAGCCAGAAGCGTTGGGAATCCAGTGCTGCAGAGCGGACGCGACGCGGCCCGTGCCCCTCCTGCCCCGCAGCGCACGACCACCCCCGCATTCTCCTCCCCACAGCCCCCGCGATCCTGTCACCCCGGCGTGGCGTCACCCACGCGGAATCCGAAGAGCCGACAGTTCGCGAACACCGCTGACCCTGGTGGTCAATCCCGTCAGGCGGCGTGAAGGCGTTGTTCGAGGTGGCTGGTGCGGTGCCGGGTCGAGGGGGTGGCCGCTCCCCGGCTACGACAAGGGCGACCCGGCCGGGCGCAACGGCGGCAACTCCCGCAACGGGACCACGCCCAAGACGCTGCAGACCGAGGTCGGCCCGGTGGTCCTGGACACGCCCCGGGACCGGGCCGGAACGTTCACCCCGGCCCTGGTGCCCAAGGGCGTCACCCAGGGCCCGCCCCTCCGCCGTCAAGGGTCCGCTGACGCGGGTCGCCGGGACGACGGCCCTTCGGGCCGCCCTGGACTGCGGAGCCTCTGCGGGCCCTGGCAGGCGCGATCAAGGGCAGGCCGGGGCCTGCCCCCGCGATCGCGCGGCGCGCCAGAACGGCCGCTGCGAGGTCGGTCACTGCAGGCTCGGACGCCGGCAGCACCCTTGCCGGCACGCCGGTTGCCGGGTGGTCGGGGGTAGCGTGGAGACTGGCGGGTCCGGGAAGTGAGGTGTCCGAAGAGACGGCCATCGGGGTGGCCAGGTCGTCCGCGCTGGAGTCAGTCCTCGCCCCCGGGTGTCCTCCCGGACCCGCTTCCTGCGCGGCGGGCGCGATGGCGCGAGCGTCGGCGACCAGTTGCCGGTAGACCACGTCGGACAGGCGGCGTTTGAGGGCACGCAACGCTTCCATCGGGGTCTTGCCGGCGGCGAGCTTGCGCCGGTAGTAGGCCCGTCCGACCGTGTCGTGGCGTAGTTGGACGATGGCCATGATGTGCAGGACGTGGTTGATCCGCCGGTCACCGGCCCGGGACAGGCGGTGGCGGATCTGCTCCCCGGAGGAGGCGTCCAGGGGTGCGGTGCCGTTCCAGGACGCGAAGTGGTTCTTCGTGGGGAACCGGGTCACGCCTGCGACGTCGACCAGTAGTCGGGCGGCGCCGGCGGGGCCGATCCCGTACAGGTCCATCAGCGTGGATCCGTTGCGGCGGACCGCGATCCGCAGTTCGGCCGTGAGGGCCTTCAGCTTGGCGTCGACCGTCTCCAGGTCGCCGATCAGGTCCACCGCCAGGCGGTGGCGGGTGGCGCCGGGCACATCCCGTGGCCGGACCCCGGTGAGCATCCGGCGGGCCTGGGCGGAGGAGAGGTCCTTCTTGTTCGCGCCGCCGGGGATCAGCTCGGTCAGCAGCCGGTGCAGCCGGTTGACGATCTGCACCCGCACGTGGGCCAGCTCGTCCCGGCGGCCGGCCAGCAGCCGCATCACTTCCAGGTCCTCATCATCCGCGGACAGTTCGCGCAGGCCGCGGGTGTGCACCGCGACCGCAGCGATCGAGTGGGCATCGGTCTCGTCGGTCTTGCGGCCCTGCCCGGTGTCGAACACCCGCACCCGGGCGGCCAGCTTCGCCGGCACGTCCAGTACCCGTTCCCCGTCGTGGACCAGCCGCTGTGCCAGCGGGCGCCCTGCACCGCCGGTGCCCTCGACCGCCCAGGTCCGCTGCGGCCACTGCCGCGCGTACCGGATCAACGCCTGATACCCGCCACGGGCGGTGGGGAACCGGCCCGTGGCCGCGAGCCTGCCCTGCTGATCGACGACCTCGATCGTGACCGAGGCCTTGTGCGGATCCACCCCTATGATCATCCGGTCCATCACCGTGCTCCTCATCCGTGACTGGATAGGTGCTGGTTCTTGGCAGCCTGAATCGGCCGACGGCGCAAGACCGTCGACTGGAGAGGTGGTGTTCAGGTGGCGGAGATCCAGGGCTGGTGGTCGGCGGCCTGGATGAGGACGTCGAGCATGTTCTGGCCCTACCGGGTGGCGGTGGCGGTGTAGGAGCGGATCGCGGCGAACTCCTCGGCGCCGGTCAGGGTTCGTAGGCAGCCGGATACCTTGGTCCGCAGTTTCGGCATCCTGATGGTCTGCTCGGCCGGGTTGTTGTCCCAGGGGACCTTAGGGTTGCTGACGCATCGCTGGTAGTCGTCCCACCGGCTGATCAGGCGGGTGAACAGGGCGTGGTACTTGCGTTCCAGCTTCGTCGCCCGGGCCGCGGTCGCGCTCTGGGCCAGCACGACGGCGCTGTGCAGCAGGCGCTGCTGTCCGTGGACGGCGTCGGGGTCTGGTTCGTGCCCGGTGTCGCGGGCGGCCGCGACGATGTCCTTGATTTCCACCATCGCCTCGATGGCTTGCGTCGCCAGCGCCTCGAGCGGAGCGGGTGCGGTGTCGGTGACGTAGACCAACTCCCGCACCGCGTGCGCGTTGCACAGCGCGTGGGTGAGGTTCTTGTACGTGTCGTACGGTGCCCACGCGTCATGCACCGCGACCCCGGTGAACCCCGGAAGCACTCCCGCGGCGTCCAGCCCCTTGGTCCCGCGGCGGGCGTGGACGGTCAACAGCACATCGGTGGGCGTGGACGCCGAGTGTATCCAGTGCAGCTTCCCGGCCACCCGTAGCCCGGTCTCGTCGAAGTGCGCCACCCCCGCCTCGGCGATCCGGTCCCGGATCACGACCAGGCTCGTACCGGTGACCTGGGCGGCGATCCGGGTGGTCCAGCCCACCAGGGTGGCGGCCGCCACGACCACACCGAACAGGTCGCACAGGGCGGCGACGGTGCGGGACTTGGACAGGAACTGCCCGTGGAAGAGGTAGACCCCGATCCCGGCGAGGCGGGATCCGTACTGCACCGGTGCGTTCACCCCGGCCGGGGCGTCGGCCTTGGTGATCGTCCCGCACGCGCAGGCGCGGGAGATCAGCTGATGCTCGGTGACCTCGATCCGCGCCGGCGGCAGGTCGAACACCTGACGGCGTTCGGTCCCGACGGCCGGTGCGTCGTGCAGGCCGGCGCCGCAGCCACCGCACACGCCCGGCTCGTGGCGGAGCTCGTGGTCTGGGACCTCGACCTGCCGCAACGTCGCCCCGGGCTGACCCTTCGGACGGCCCGGACCGCGACCGGACTTCTTACGCAGCGGCTTCGGCGTCGGCTTGGCCAGCCCGTCCGAGGACGGTGGCTTGCCCGAGTTCTTCGACGTCATCCCCAGTCGCGCCTCCAGCTCGGCGATCCGCGCCAGAGCCTGCGCCAGAACCATTTTCAGCTGCGCGTTCTCCGCGGCCAGCTCCTCATACGAGGGCGACGGTGGGATCGGCGGCTGGGACACCCCGAGATCAAAACACGCTCCCAAACCAGACACTCCCACCGACACGCCGACATCGCGGACCGATCACAGTCGGGGGCCTCAGCACGCCCTGAGCCGAGGACCTATCCAGTCACCCTCATCCCTCGACCCCATACCTGGTTCGCGAGGACGGGCACTGCTACTTCGAGCGTTGGGCAGACCCCTCTCGAGCCGCGCCTCGCTGCGATGCCCGGCAGAGCGCAGACCATGAGTGAGCCACACCCAGAGATCACCTCCGGGTGGGCAGCCGCGTAAGAGAGCGACATGCCGGGCACCTCGACACCAGCCTGGCCGGGCCGATGCCGTAACACCAGTGAACAAGTAGCCGCTGGGCGTGCGACCGCACGCTCCTGCAACAAGCAGGGTGCCTGATCCGGAGTCGGGTTTGTCTCCGAGAGCGGCAGGTTCTCGATCACTCGGCAGCATCCGACGGCATGTCGGTGCCGGGGCTCATGCGCATGGTTGCCGCGCAGTGGCTGTCCGCTCGTGGTCACCCGTTCGCTGGGCCCTTCCAGCCTCGGTGGTCGGCTTCTCGCGGCAGCCTGTGACTGATTGGATCGCGGGATGTTGTTGATGATGATGGCGTCCCAGGAGCAGGTGGTGGCAGCGTTTGATTCGGCTGGATCGAGCGCTTTGGTGGGTCCAACATCTGCGAGCGGGTGGACCGGGGCGTGGTCCGAATCTCCGGAAGGGCAGGAGCCCGACATGGCGGCCTGCAGCTCCGTCGTGGTGGTCGACGAAACGCCGTCCGGACCCCGGCTGGTGCTCCGCGAGGGGGGAGAGCCGGTCGTGACACTGGATTGGTCGTGCAGGAGTGACCAGCCTTCGGTCGCTGTGGCGGCTGCCTGCCTGACGTCGATGTTCGGCCCACCGGATCGAGTGGCTGAGGTCGAGGAACTGCTATCGGACGCCGGCCACGACGCGGAGTCTCTGTTGGAGGGACTTGAACGCCTCCTCGACCTACCGCAGCTCATTGAGCCGGACCCTGATGCTGTCGTGGTGGTGTGTCGTGGAGAGGTCCCACTGATCCGGATGGCGGCCGCCATCGCGGGACCGGTCTGGCTGGTCGACGCTGGGGCGGGCTGGACCCTGGTCATTCCCACGCAGACCGGCGGAGCCGCGCACGCAGGGGTGGCGGCGGCGGTCTCGGCCGCAGGCCGACGCAAGGAGTGCACGCTCCTCCTGCGGCGAGGCGGACCAGCGCGCGGCGTCGGGGTGTGGTCCCGTGGCGCGGTCGATGCCAACTGGTCGTGGAACAGCCCCTGGCGGACCGTTGATCCACAGGAGTTGGCTACCGAGACCGCGACCTGTGTTGCTCTGGCAGCCGCAGCGCCACCCGGCCTGCACCTTCCGACCCTGCGGGCCCTGCTGCGCCGCAGGATTCTGGCGACGACCAGCTCAACGTCCTCGCGGACATGCTCGGCATGCCGATCACCGTCCTGAACGTGCTTGATTCCGTAGACATGATTCGTGACCTGCCCGGCGCCGAGCTGGTTGAGCGGACGACCGCCACCCGAGCCTGGCTGACCGCCGTGAGATCCGGGCAGCGACGATCCGTGCGGAGACGCCTGCTCCCGCTGTACGCGGTCTACACGATCGGCACTGTCGTCGCGGCCCTGACCGTGATCGCGATGACAGTCCTGGGAATCGCTGTGATCGTGGCCCATGGCTCGGTGATCGACGAGAAGGCAACCAGTAGTGAGGACTGGGTCTTCACCGTCGTCTTCGCCGTGCTGAGCGTGATCCTCGTGCCCACCGCTGTGTGTCGAGTTCGACGACTGCGGCATGCCAGGGCACGGTCGCCTACCGATCTGGAACCCCGATCGCGTCCGTGACGAACCTCTAGCTAGACTGACTGATCGTCCGCGACAGCGCACGCCCCTGCCGCTGCCGGTGCGACCTGGGTCGCGCAGAGATGTGCATGCTGATCGCGACCGTCGTCATACTGACCCAGTGCCTGACCGAATCATGTTCGTGCAACTGAAGACCGGCCACAATACGGACAAGGGGCCGGCCTAGATCAGCGTCGTCTCCTTCAACCGGACCTGGAAGACGGCCCGATGGCACGACAGGACCCTTCGGCGTTGCCCGGGCCTCGTAGACGCCAACTTCTACGACGTCGAGACCGATGAGGAGTACTGGATCTCCGGTCCACATCGAAACCTGCGCGACACTCGCTGCAGCTCCATCCAACCCACAATCGAAGACGACGCCCGGGAAGCCTACGACGCCTTCCTGCAGGGAGCACCCCTCCCGGGACGAGAACACGGCTAAACGCCCGCTTCTGCCGCGCTGAGGGCGGCTAGGCTCGCCCGATCACGCCGCGTATCGTTGCTGGCCTCCGGCCCCCCCGACAGACCGCGCCCGAGCGCTGTGACGTATCGGGCGGCGTCGTTGCCATTATCCTCGTTGCATGAGCATCGTGACCGCCGAGAGTGCGTCGCTGCGCGCAGCGATCGCGGCTCATCGTGATGGCGTGGACGTCATCTTGCGCCGCTACCAGGCGGCCAACCCCCGGCTGTTCGGGTCCGTTGCCCGAGGCGACGCCACGCCCGACAGCGACATCGACCTGCTGGTGGACCTGTTGCCTGCCGGCGGCAACGAGTTGCTGCGCGTTGCCGGCATCGCCGAAGAGCTGAGCCAACTCCTGGGGACGCGTGTCGACGTTGTGGCTGGATCGCTGTTGCGGGGCGAGGTCTCTGCGAGTGCTCTAGCCGACTCGGTGGCCGTGTGACCCGCTCCGACCAGGAGAGGTTCGCCGACATCCTGGCTGCGATTCAACGGTGCCAGGACTACGAGCCGTACCTCAGCTCCGGCGAGTTCGCGTCGATGGCGTACGACGCTGTCCTGCGGAACCTGGCCGTGATCGGAGAGGCGGTCCGGTCGCTGCCAAGCGAGACGCGCGACGCAATGCCCGAGGTTCCGTGGGCTGCGATCACAGGTCTGCGCAACATCGTCGTGCATGAGTATTTCCGGGTGAATCCCGACCTGATCCTCGACATCGTCGACCACCAACTTGCCCCGCTGGCCGACCGGCTGCGCGACCTCTGACCCGGATGGAGATGGTGCGCCTGCACTCCGACGGGCGAGCACGCTATGCCGCCGATCGTTGGCTGGAGGCCAAGCTATCGCGCGGCCGGCACCGTCCGGAAGCCGCTATGAGCAGTTCGCGTGGAGCGGTAGCCCCGGACGGGGCGGCGGCAGTGCGGTGGATGCTCTCTGATGGCCGGTGAGGCAATGTGCGGGCCTTGCTGTGGGTGCCTTCGTGCGTCACGTGCGTGCGGTCGGTCACGCGGCAGCGACTGGCGTCGAAGGGGCTATCCGATGGAGACGGCGACGCCGCCGCGCTTGTGGCCGCCCTCGACGAATCGGTGGGCTTGGACGATCTCGCTCAGTGGGTAGGTCCTGCCGAGAACCGGGGTGAGTACGCCCGACTCGATGAGGGTGGTGAGTCGGTCGATGCGCTCGGAGCTCAACTGCAGGTCGCCGTCGTCGATGGAGACGTATCGCCCGCGTGGGGCCAGGGCCTGCCTGCAGGCTGTCTTGAGTGTCGAGGACTTCGACCTGCCGACGGAGTCGAGCACGAGGGCGTAGTGAGCGCCGGGTGGCGGTGCCTGGTCGCGCGTGTAGTCCAGCACGTCGTCGGCGCCGAGGGAGGTGACGAGATCGAGGTTGTGGGTGCTGCAGACGCCGGTGACGTGGGCTCCGAGTGACTTCGCGTACTGGACTGCGATCGTCCCGGATGTCCCCGACGCACCGTAGAGGAGGATGTGGTCCCCGGGCCGGATCGCGCCTTGGTCTACGTACTGGAGCGCGAGCGAGCCGCCGTAGACCGCGGCGGTGGCTTCCTCGTGGGTGAGGTTGGCCGGTTTGCGCGCCAGGCAGCCGTGGCGGCGCGAGTCCGATTCGATCATGCATCGGTACTCGGCGTACGCGCCGAGCCGGAAGCCTGTCATGCCGTACACCGCATCACCTGGGCGGAATCTGCGGGCCTGCGCACTCACCTCGTCGACCACGCCGGAGAAGACGAAGCCAAGGATCGGGTGGCGCGGCTTGGTCACTCCGATCATGAGTCGGAACGGCACCTGCAGCATCGGCGTCACGTGTGCCGACCGAATGAAGATGTCGCTGGCCGTGACCGCGCTGGCAACGATCCGGATCCGTACCTCGCCGGGTTTCGGCGACGGCCTGGGGACGTCGACGACGCGCAGCACCTCCGGTGGACCGTACCGGTCGCTGACGACGGCCTTCATGGTTGGGCTTGTCATGGGCGCTCACCTCTGGGGAAATGGTGGCAGGCCCGGTCGATCGGTGCGGCAGGTCCGGCCTCGGCGGGGTGCCGGGCCGGACTGTGCCTGGAACCGGTCAGCCGGCGGTGAGGGGGAGCAGGCGCGGCTCCCGATCCGAGCTCGAGGGTGAGCTTTACCCGTCTCGAGGTCCGAGTGGGCCCATGATCAGCTGTCCGTGGTGGTCTGTGGTGCGACTGCTCGGCGCGCTGGGCTGGTGCGCCTGCTGGGTGGGATCGATCCAGTGGGTGGTGTAGGCCTGCTCGATGTGGGGGTTGCCGGTCTTGCTGAACCGGAGCGTCGTACGGCTGCGGGTCCATGACCGGTAGTCGGTCCGGCTGGGGCGCAGCCGGTGTTGGCGTGCCCATCGCTGCAGGGCGCGCATCGCGGTGGACAGCTTGCCCAGGCTGGCTTGGGTGACGCGCTCCAGGTACGGAACCCGGCCGCGGCGCCAGTTCTCCACGTTGGCTGGCGTCAGCCATCCCAAACCCATGAGGACGTCGATGGGGGTGACGAGCCCTGTCCTGGCCAGGGTCGTCCCGGCAACGAGAGCGACCCGTCGCTCGATGGCCACCACGGCATACCAGCGTAGAGGCAGCGCTGGAGACCAGCCCTGCTCGCCCTGTTCAGCGACCTGCTCACCGGGTGGGTGTGCGCTCCGGGCCGGCGCACTATCACCGCCATGATCGCCGTCGGGGACACGGGTGGGCGTCGCGCGCACGACGCCTACCACCGGTTCGTGCGTGAGGCGCCTGGTCCATGACCGGCCTGTGGCGGGTCATGGCGATCCACGCGATCGGCTCGTTCGCCCCGACCGGGATCGTCGCGTTGGAAGTTCTGATACCCCACTCCGCCAGAGAAGATCGCCAACCGGACTGTGTCCGAGGAATACTTCGCCGTCGCCGACCAGGTCGACGCCCTCTACACCCCCGCCCCGGCGGCCCCGTCACCCGCCTGCCCGGGTGTCACCCGGCTGCACCGGGACCAGGGTCGGATGCTCGGAAACGGTTGGTGCGCAAGGCCTTCCGAGCCTCGACTGCGGCTACGAGACGATCTGTGAGAGCTGCGACTTCTGCACCACCGGCATCGCGTTCCGGCCCACCCTGCAAGCCCAGCACGACGCCGCCGCCGCCAAGGCACAGCTCCCACGCCAGCAGCTGTTCGCCCAACTCCTCGCCGGCCTGAACGAGGACGTCTCATGACCCCCGCCACCGGCCAGGCGCCCCGAATGCGGCTCGTCGGACCGGACGACCTCCCGGCCCCGGCAACCGACGACCTCAGCCTCGCCGTCGTCACCGACGCCGTCGAGACCTCGCCCGGCTGCGCGCCCCGTACTGGCTCGGCGACACCGGCGTCCACCTGCACGCTCTGGCCAGCCTCCTCGCCCAGGCCCACGCCATGGTCCCCGAGGCCGTCCACGCAGCCCGCGACCAAGGCCTCACCTGGACCGAGATCGGCCAACTCCTCGGCCTCACCGCCGAGACTGCCGCTCGCCGCTACCGACCCCACCAATGATCAACTTGGCACGGATCACCCGCATAGTGCTTGCAGAGCGCGCTGACCACGTTCACGTGTCCGCTGCCCCGAAGGACGCGTCGGCATTGGGAACGGGAGCTTCGAGTCCAGCCCAGCGTGGCCAAGACGAGCCCGCCAGGTGAAGGGTCCGCGATCGGGTGGTCGCCGCCTGGACGCCCTGAACGGGAGTCACTTCGGCGCCGTACAAGGCGTCTGGAAGGCTGATTGTGCGCTGTGACGGGCCGGTCGAAGGCTGATGGTGCCCGCCTGCCCGCCAGCGGGCACGTACGGTCCCGAACGAACGCTCCGAGAAAGCGACACAGACGGCATGATCATGGCTCTGACCTGGGCAGATACGGTGGAGCGGGTGACGGGAATCGAACCCGCACTGTCAGCTTGGGAAAGGGCTTGTCTTCACGCGTTTCCGCAGGTGAAACGCCGAACGGGGGCCGATCGAGTGTCCGTGGTTAACCGTCAGGGACCGAGGGTTTCCGCGGTTACGGGCACGCGACGGGCACGCTGGCGCCCTGGACGCGTCCTTGAGCAGTGGTCGGTGAAGGGGCGGTGAGGTGTTTCGACCGGCGGTCGTGAGTATCTACGATCGGTTGTCGTGGTTGTCGTGGTTTCTGGTGCGGTGCTGGGCGCCGGTCTCCTGCGTGAGGCCCGGCGCCGTTCTGGTCTGACGCAGGTCGAGCTTGCGCGGCGGGCGGGGGTGACTCAGAGCGTGATCAGTGCCTACGAGTCCGGGCATCGCCAGCCGGGGTTGTCCACTCTGGCGGCGTTGGTCGAGGCGACCGGGTTCGAGCTCGATGTCCAGGTCCGTCGTCCACCGCGACGGCTTGGGCGGCTGAGCGGTCCGCTCGGGCGGCGGGTCCGGCGTCACCGCGCAGAGCTGATCGCCGCAGCGGCTGCCCACGGCGTGAGGCACCTGAGGGTGTTCGGCAGTGTCGCCCGTGGCCAGGACCGTCTCGATAGCGACGTCGACCTCCTCGTCGACCTCCCACCAGGTCTGGGGTTGCTCGGGCTGGGGCGGGTCCGCGAGGCGCTGGAGGCGATCCTGGATGCTCGGGTCGACCTGGTTCCCGCTGGGGACCTCAAGCCCGAGGTCCGGGTGCGGGTGGAGGATGAGTTGGTGGCCCTGTGACTTATCGCGATGAGCAGCGGTTCACCGACATCCAGGCGGCAGTCGCCGCGGTCCGTTCGCATCTGACCCGCGGGGACCTGTCCGCTGGTCTGGTGTTCGATGCGGTCCGGCTCCGGCTCCTGGAGATGGGCGAGGCGGTCAAGGCGTTGCCTGCCGACCTGCTCGACAGGGAGGCGGGGATTCCGTGGTCCCAGATCGCTCGGATGCGTGACCATCTGGCGCAGTAACTGGATAGGTCTTCTTGTCCGGGCAGCGTGAGGTTGCCGGTGGCGGGGGCGCCTCGGCTGGCGGGTTCTGTTCAGGTGGCTGGGATCCAGGGCTGGCTGTCGGCGGCCTGGATTAGGACGTCGAGCATGTTCTGGTTGTGACGGGCGGCCGTGGCGGTGTAGGAGCGGATCGCGGCGAACTCCTCGGCGCCGGACAGGGTCCGCAGGCACCCGGAGACCTTGGTCCGCAGCTTCGGCATCCTGATCGTCTGCTCGGCGGCGTTGTTGTCCCAGGGGGTGGTCGGGTCGGTGACGAACCGCTGGTAGTCGTTCCACCGGTTGTTCAGTCGGGCGAACAGGGCGTGGTGCTTGCGTTCCAGCTTGGTGGCCCGCCCCGCGGTGGCGTGGTGGCCCAGCAGCACGGCGCTGCGCAGCAGGTGCTGCTGGACGGCGACAGCGTCGCCGTCAGGGACGGTTCCCTGCTCGCGGGCGGTTTCGATGAGGTCCTTGACGGCGATCATCGCATCGATCGCCTGCCCGGCCAGGGCGGCGACCGGTTCGGGGGCAGTGTCGACGACGTACACCAACTCCCGCAGCGCGTGGGCGTTACACAGCGCGTGGGTGACGTCGGTGTAGGTGTCGTACGGCGCCCACGCGTCATGCACGGCGGTCCCGGTGAACCGAGGCAGGACCCCGGCGGCGTCCATGCCCGTGACCCCACGGCGACGGTGCACGGTCAGCAGCACATCGGTGGGTGTGGACGCCGAGTGCATCCAGTGCAGGCGCCCGGCGACCCGCAGCCCGGTCTCGTCGAAATGCGCCACCACCGCGCCGGCGATCCGGTCGCCGATGACCGCCAACGCCTTCCCGGTGACCTGGGCGGCGATCCCGAGTGGTCCAGGCGACCAGGGTGGCTGCGGCTACCACCACCCCGAACAGGTCCGACAACGCCTGCACAGTGCGGGACTTGGACAGGAACTGCCCGTGGAACAGGTACACCCCGATCCCGGCCAGGCGGGACCCATACTGCACCAGCGCGTTCACCCCGTCCGGCGCGGGTGCCTTGGTCACCGTCCCACACGAGCACACCCTGGCCACCAACCGATGCTCGGTCACCTCGACCCGGACCGGGGGCAGGTCGAACACCTGACGACGCTCCACGCCCACCACAGGAGCGTCCTGCAGCCCCACTCCGCACCCGCAGCACGTCCCCGGCTCATGGGTGATCTCGCGATCGGGAACCTCGACCTGCCGCAACGTAACCCCAGGTTGACCCTTCGGCCGGCCCGGACCGCGACCAGACTTGCCGCGCAGCGACTTCGGCGCCGGCTTGGCCAGCCCATCCGACGACGGAGGCTTACCGGAATTCTTCGAGGTCATCCCCAACCGGGCCTCGAGCTCCCCGATCCGGGCCAACGCCTGCTCCAGCAACGCCTTCTGCTGAGTGTTCTCCGTCGCCAGCCGCGCGTTCTCCTCGGCCAGCTCCTCATACGAGGGCGGCGGGACCGGCAGCTGCGACACCCCGTGATCCAAACACCCTGACAGGCAAGCGATGCCACCGACACGCCGACGACCAAGGACAGTCCTACGCGGCGACGCCGCACTGAGGACCTATCCAGTCACGTCCGCGGCTGGGTTCAAGAGTCTCTGGAGTCCATCCAGGATGAGATCGAGCCCGAATTCGAAGTCCGAGCTTTCGTCGTGGCCAGATTTCATCGCGTATTCGACGACCATCTCTCTGAGGTGTGGGTACTCATCGGCGGGTATCTCGCGCAGGAAGGCTTCCGCGATGTCTTCTGGATTGAGGTCGGGCCCGGCAGACATGTTGAGCTGCTGGCGGCCGAAGCCGTAGATGTAGCTGTCGAGGACCGAAACCGCGCGAGCCGTCATTTGGATGGTGAATCCGGATCGGCGCAGGGTTCCGAGCATCCAGTCGAAGTAGCTCAGCCTTGCCGGTCCGCTGCTCTGTCGTGAATCGATCAGACGGCTCGCCCACGGATGGCGGGCGAAGACCGCCTGTGCCGAGATCGCTCTTCGGCGCATGGCCTCCCTCCACCCGATGGTGTCGGACGGGAGGTCGATCTCTCTCACGACGAGGTCGACCATGCCGTCGAGGATGTCGTCCTTGTTGGCCACGTGGTTGTACAGCGACATCGCCTTCACCCCGAGTCGCAGCCCAAGCTCGCTCATCGTCAGCGACTCGATGCCGCCCTCGTCGGCAAGCTGCACAGCGGCACTGAGCACACGCTCCCTGGTGAGCGGAGTCCGGGACTGGGGACTCGACATCGGTCGTCTCGGCATCGGCACCCTCCACCTCGGACTCAGGCGCGCTCAGGGGGCACGGGCGCGCGAGAGCGGTTGACAGACTTATGGCATAAGTAGTAGACTTATGCCATAAGTCTACACCATGGGTGTCGCGTGGAAGGGATGGGGGACGAAGGAGCTCCTTGAGGGGGCGGGTGTCTTGCAGCAGGAAGGCCGCGCCCCAAAGATGTGCCGGGTGGAAACAACGGAACTCATCAGTTTCAATTCCGTTGATGGAATGGGGGAAATGATGAAGCACATACAGAAGATTGGCGGCATTGCCGCACTGATCGGGGCCGCAACAACCCTCTTGGGTGCTGGGGTGTATGCGACCTTGCTCCTACCCAAAGGTCTCGGTTCCGAGAATCCTGATCCAGGCCGGGCCGTGGCCCTTCTTGCGGACAACCAGGCTGCCATGCGCGCATGGTATTTCATCATCTGGCTGGCCTTCGGCGTGAGCCTGCTCGTCTTGCTGCCGGCGCTCCACGAACGGATGAGGACCGGCCCCGTCGCGCTGACTCAGGCAGCGACCGTCCTCGGGCTGATCTACACCGTCCTGGTCTTGGTGATCGGCACGCTGTCCATCAACGACCTGAACACGGTCGTCAGGCTCTACGGCGAGAATCCAGCACACGCCGCGACGCTCTGGTTGACGCTCGACACCGTGGAAACCGGCTTGGGCGCCGGCGGCGGGGAAACGATCGTCAGCGCCCTATGGTTCCTGCTCCTCAGCTGGGCGGCATTGCAGGCGAGGGCGCTTCCCAGGCTCCTGGCCTGGGTCGGCCTGGTGACCGGCCTTGCAGGCATCCTCTCGGTTCTAGCCCTGACCAGTCTGACCGCTGTCTACGCGTTGGGTCTCATCATCTGGTTCGTCTGGCTCGGGATCGTCATGCTGCGCACGAGCCCGGATTCAGCCCCGGCCCAAGATCTTCGTGACGTCGTGGCAGAGGTCGTCTGAGCCGCACGGTTTGTCTTGCGACACCCCGAATGCATGACGGAGCGGGCACGGCTCTGGAGTCGATCATGGAGCTGCGATGCTTCATGATCACCGAGGAAGCCGTGCCCGCGAATGCCATCGGTACGGCACTCCTGGCGTGAGGTCCTCGTTCGGAGGTGGCCCGCGCGTTGTTGCCGGTTGCCGGAACATGAGCGGGTTCCTGGCAAGTCGGTTCTGTGACTCTGAGTGGATCACTCTGACGAAACGTCCGCTCATGGTTGACATGTAGGTGATCGTGAGGCTCCGTGGATCAGGGCTCTGCGCCTCGATCACCTACATGATCAGGCATTATGCGGCCCGAAGGGCGCAGGTGATCGAAGATCACCCGCATAATGCCGCGATCCGCGCGGCCAATACGCTCACTGGTCCACTCTTGTGGTGTCGGAGCCGTTCATCGGGTGTTCGGGTGAGACGGTTCGGGCAGCACCCCTGGTCCCGCCGGGTGATCGCCCTCGTACGCTCGATCTTCGAGGTCCAGCATGAGTTCTGCGGGGCCCGGCGGTACCGGGACACCCCGACTGGCTACAGGGCTGTGCGCCGTCGAGCGCCGATCAGTGAGCGACCGGGTGTGGTGTCCCGGGACCACCGGGTGTCTTCCCACTGAGGCAACAGCGAGGAGACAACAGTGAGTATCCCCGAGCCGGCTGCGGTGCGTGTCACCGCGGGCGTGGAGGGGGCCACGGAGGACCACGTGGTGTGCGTGGTCGATGAGCAGGCAGAGGTGATCGACCGGTTCACGGTGGCGCATGACGCGGCCGGGCTGGCGCGGATGTGCCGCCGGCTGCTGAAGGCCGGCGTCGAGCAGGTGGGGATCGAACGCGGGGGCGGGCCCGTGGTCGAAGCGCTGCTGCTGGCGGGTCTGACGCTGTTCGTGATCCCGCCGGGGCAGGTGAAGAACCTCCGCTCACGGTATGGGTCGGCGGGGAACAAGGATGACCGGTTCGACGCCTACGTCCTGGCCGATGTGGTGCGTACCGATGCCCGCCGGCTGCGGCCGATGGTCTTCGATTCCGAGGCGACCACCACGCTGCGGGCCAGTGTCCGGGCGCGCACCGGGTCGCGGTCGGCAACCAGCTCCTCGCCCACGTGCAGGGCGTGTTCCCTGCTGCGGCAACACTGTTCAGCGGCATGCACAAGGGTGTGACACTGTCGTTCCTGGAGCGGTACACCACCGCGAACAGGCCGACTGGCTCTCGACCAAGCGGCTGGGCTCCTGGCTGAAGAGCGTGTCCTACCGCGGCGGGGTCACCCCGGAGGTCCTCTACGCCCGGCTGACGAGCGCACCACGCGGGATGGTCGGCCCCAACGCGGCAACACACGCGGTCACCACCCGGGCCCTGGTGGCCGTGCTGCGGTCGCTGAACGCCCAGATCCAGACCCTGGCCGACAGCATCACCGGACAGCTCCAGGCCCACCCCGACGCCGCCGTCTTCACCAGCCTGCCCCGCTCCGGCACCGTCCGGGCGGCCCGGCTGCTCGCCGAGATCGGCGATGCGCGCGGCCGGTTCCCGACCCTGGACTCCCTGGCCTGCCTGGCCGGGGTCGCCCCCTCGACCCGCCAGTCCGGCAAGGTCACGGCGGTGGTGTTCCGCTGGGGCGCGGACAAGCAGCTCCGCGACGCGTTGTGCGACTTCGCCGCCGACACCCGCCACGTCCATCCCTGGGCCGCCCACCTGTACACCGAAGCGATCGCCCGAGGCCACGACCACCCCCACGCCGTCCGCATCCTGGCCCGCGCCTGGGTCGGGGTGATCTGGCGCTGCTGGCAGGACCACACCGCCTACGACCCGGCCGAACACGGCGCCCTGCAACGACTCCTACAACAAGATCAACAGAAGGCTGCCTGACCAAGGAGTTGACACAGGGCAACTCATGCCGCGATCCGCGCGTGGAAAACCGTCTGCACTGGGTGCGCGACTGCGCACTTCACGAGGACAGCTCCCAACTGCGCACCGGCACCGCACCCCGAACCCTCGCGGCCTCCCGCAACCTCGCGATCAGCGCCTTCCGCCTCGCCGGACGCGCCAACATCGCCCACGCCCGCCGCGACCTCCACGACCGCAACGACGCCTTCAACACCTTCCAGATCTGACCACAGGATCACCATCAACCGGACACATCACAACAACGCCGGGGCCGTGGGTGGCCAGTGGCGAGTGAAGCACCTCGGCGGGCTGGAAATTGAAGGACTCAACCTCGTCGAAGATGCGCTCGCCTGAACCGAGCAGGACGGGCGCGATCTGGAGGGTGAGCTCGTCGATCACCCCTGTGATCAACGCTTGCCGGACGGTCGAGGCCCCACCGGCGATGTCCACCCCGTTGTCCCCGGCGGCCTCACACGCTGCGGAGTAGGCCGCGTCGAACCTCTCGGTGATGAAGTGGAAGGTCGTGCTCCCGTCCATTTGGATCGGGTCACGGGGGTGATGGGTCAGCACGAACACCGGCGCGTGATACGGCGCTCCGGCAGTGTCCGAAGTGTCGAGTTCATCTGGGGGCGAGGACGGCGGCCAGCCGGTCGACAAACGCTTGCTCGCGCTCCGAGACCTTCTCCTTGCCCCCGCCCATGAATCCGTCGCCAAGGCGCTCGACAACGGCTCGAGCGGTACCGAACAGGACCTCGCCGAACTGCGCGAACTCCTCGGTCGACACGTGCACCCGGACTACGGCCAAACCCGCCTCGATCTCCTTGACCATGACCTCGAGGGCCTCGGCGACGTTCTCGACCTTGGCCGCCGCGCTGTCGTCCTGGCCCACCCTGCTGATCGCGTAGAGGGCGTCGTCCTTCAGCGACTGCAGGTACTGCAGGAGTGCGTTGTCGGGGTAGCGCTTGATCCCCTCGGTCATCGCCTCAGCACCGGCGGCGAGCTCGCGCACCGCCGGTGGCAGCTTCCCGTCGGATATGCACGCGGCTGTAATCACCAGGTCGGGGAGAGCCCTCACCCTCGCCCATTCCTCATCACTAAACTGCCATCGTGTCGCCATACCGAACCCGCCCTCCTCGTCGAGCGTGACCCGGGCACGCGTGGATTCCTGGGCCTAACGTTGTGGGCGAGTCGCAGATGCGCTGGGGGCCTTGGACGGCGGCCACGCGGACATACGTTCGCCCGGGCGCGCACCAATGCACTGCCGAATTCGCTGCGCCGCTCTCCGGGCTTCGCCCGGTCAGCTGCGCAGCGTGAAACGCTCTCTCGCTCGCGACGAGGCCGTGCGGTAGCCGCGAGAAGCGCGGCCCTTCCGCTCAAGTAGCCGCGAGTAGCGCGGCCGCCTTGGTGGTCAGTCATGGGCTGTACGGCGGGTTCGACGCCGGGATCACGCTGGCCTCGACCTACCCCGGGCCAGGATTCCGGTCGTGGCCCGGTCCCGGTTCGGGTAGCTCGGGTCCACGCTGGCCCACAGGCTTCGTCCGGGCTCCAGGCCGACGCATAGGCGGATCTTGGGCCGGCTCGGCATGTGCCGCCGGACGAGCGCCGCCGATGTGGTCCCCTTCTCACCTGCTGACCGCTCGGACACCGGGGGCGGGTCAGAACGCTGCTAGCTGTTCGCGCGTCATCCCGGACAGGCGCATGTTGTCCATGGTGCGGGCGCGTTCGGCGGTGAAGTCCTCGCCGGCGACGATGGACGCGATGTGGATCACGGCGTCCATGGTGGGGGTCGGCACCGACAGGTGCCGGGCCAGGTCGGTGAGGAACACCATCGAGTAGCCCACGTCCTCGGTCAGGTAGCGGTGGTGGAGCTCGTTCTGCGCCTTGATGCCGCGGAAGCCCGGTGCGGTGGAGTAGCCGGTGGAGTAGTTGGGCTCGGTCATGTAGCCCTGCCGGACCCCGAGGTCCGGCTCGGTGAGGATGGCGACTCCGAGGGCCCGCGCGATGGCCAGCCGCTCGTCGTCGACCGCCTTCATGAAGCGGCCGACCGCCTCGGTGACCCCTTCCTCGTAGAACATGAAGTCGCCGCCGGTGCGCTCGATGAGCGCGGCGTTGAGCAGAGTGACGGCCGGGTGGATCACCGGGTTGCCGTTCTGCAGCGTGGTCTGGAAGATCCCCGAGGCTTCCTCAGTGTTGCGGTACACCTGGCGCAGGACCTCCAGGAGCCGAGGCGTGTTGCTGCGCGGGGCGGCCGCGGCCGAGAAGCCGGTCTCGAACCGGTGGAAGATCCGCACACTGGCGTGCAGCGACGCCCGCGCGGCGTACGGCAGGGTGCTGGTCTCGCCCACGACGATGCTCTCGTCGTAGAGGTCCACCCCCGCGGCGTGCTTGAAAGCGAGACTGCCGACGCACGAGCTGGGGCAGACCACGACGGTCATCCCCGGGTGCAGGTGACCGCGGGTGTCAGCGCCGAACGGTTCGGTGGCGTAGGCGGGGCCGACGACGAAGACGACCTCCACACCATCCAGCGCCTCGGCGATGTCGGTAGTGACCCGCTCCAGGGGGACGAACCCCTCGAGCAGGCCCTCGGCCTGGATGCCGCCGCGTTCGCGGACCGGCGCCAGATGGTGGTCGTGGGCGCGTTGTGCGTACAGGGAGACCAGGTGTCCCTGGCTCGCCCACTCGTAGGCGACCGCTAGCCCTCCACCGCCCGCCCCCAGCACCGCGACCTTCATCGAGTCGACTCCCTTCGCCCGCGCATCTCCAGCATCGTCGAGGCAACCGTCTCACGGACGGTGCGCCGCACTCGAGCCTCTCCGGACGGTGGTCACCCAGGATTCCGCTCCGGGGCCCCTGGAGCAGCCCTGGCGCCCGGATGGGTGCGCGAGCGCCACCGCGGCCACCCCACCACTACTCAGGCGTCGAGAAGGTGCTCGCACGTTGACCTCCATCGCCTCTCCGCCGCCCATGTCGATGTCAGGCCCGGCACGGGTGCTCACAGGCTGATGTTCCAGCCACGCACAGCATCCCGTCCGGACGGTCATGCCGCGCTTCGCGCGGGTTCGCGTGGGACGACAGCGTCGGAGAGGTGTCAGGCCATTTCGCCCTTGGCGACTCGGTGCCAGTAAGCGGCGTGTTCGCTGGTCTGCCGTGGGGGCCCTGGGCGGTGCCCTGCCCGATCAAGTCCGGTGAGATGCCCCACCGCAAGGAAGCCGCCCGCCGCAAGTCCCGCATGGACGCCCGGACCCGCGAACGTCTACCGGTCCTGCCCGCCCTGGTCGCCGCGGTGGCCACGGGGCGCACCGTCACCGCCGACCGCCTGGCCGCCGCTGCGGCCACCAGCCCCGGGCAGCTGTTCACCGCCGCCGGGCAGACCCTGCGCCGGTCGGTCACCACCCGCAGCCCCGGCGCCACCGTCTGGGCCGAGGACCCGAACGGTGGCCGGCGACGCAACCTCACCCTGGAGGAACACCGCGCGTTCTGGGCCTTCGCCGCCGTGGAAGTACTGCGGCACAGCGAGATCCGGATCGAGGAGCTGACCGAGCTGACCCACTCCAGCCTGGTCCAATACCGGCTGCCGGCCAGCGGTGAACTGGTGCCCCTGCTGCACATCGCCCCGTCCAAGACCGACACGGAGAGGCTCCTGGTGATCTCACCGGAGTTGGCCGACGTGCTCAGCGCCGTCGTCACCCGAGTCCGCGAGCACACCGGAGCGATCCCGCTGGTCAGCGCCTACGACTACCACGAGCGGGTGTTCAACCCGCCGATGGCGATCCTGTTCCAACGACGGGTAGGCACCGAGAACCGGCCCGTCACCGCCCCCGGCATCCGCAACCTGCTCGACACCGCGTTGAGCCTGACCGGCCTGACCGGCAGCGACGGTCAACCACTACGGTTCCTGCCCCACGACTTTCGAAGGCTGTTCATCACCGACGCCGTCATGAACGGGATGCCACCACACATCACCCAGCTCTTGGTCGGCCACCAGGACATCAACACCACAATGGGATACAAAGCGGTCTATCCCGAAGAGGCCATCAACGGCCATCGCGCCTTCATCGCCAGGCGCCGCGAGTTACGTCCGTCGGAAGAATACCGCACCCCCACCGATCAGGAATGGGAGGAGTTCCTGGGCCACTTTCAGCGCCGCCGGGTCGCGCTTGGAGACTGCGGCCGCGCCTACGGAACCAGCTGCATTCACGAGCACGGTTGCCTGCCGCCGCTGGTGGCACACCGTTGGGCAGCAGGCCTATCCGGAGGCCACCCGGTTGTTGATCACCGCGGACTCGGGTGGGTCCAACGGCAGCCGGCTACGTCTGTGGAAGACCGAACTGGCCGCCCTCGCCGCCCAGGCCGGGTTGGAGATCACCGTTGTCCACCTGCCCCCGGGCACGTCCAAGTGGAACCGGATCGAGCACCGCTTGTTCAGCCACATCTCGATGAACTGGCGCGGTCGGCCGTTGACCTCCCACGAGGTCATCATCGAGACGATCGGCGCCGTGACGACCCGGACCGGGCTGACGGTCCAGGCCGCCCTGGACACCGACACCTACCCCAAGGGCATCCGGATCACCGACAAAGACATGAAGACCTTCGAGGCCAAGCACCTACAGCGACACCAGTTCCACGGCGACTGGAACTACACCGTGACCGCGATATCCACCGACATCCCGACACACCCGGACAATCCCGAATAATTCTTCAGTGAGCCCTACGCAGGTCCTGCGCCTGGCCCGGCTCGCCGCCTGCACCGGCGCCCGCCGCGGCGAGGTCGCAGCCCTGCAACGTGGTGACCTCGTCGGCGGCGTCCTCACCATCAGTCGTGGCAAGTGCCACGGCGTCGTCGGCCCCACGAAGACCGGCCGGATCCGCCGCCTGGCCCTTGGTGCGACGCCGGCCGAGCTCTGGCGGTCGCCTCGTCGTCACGCGTGCGGATGGCGCCCTGCCCAGGGCTCTGGAGATCGGACCTGGGTGCTTCCTCGAAGCGGACTAGGGACGATCCGCCAGCAGGTAGATGCTGCAGGGTGCGCCATGAGTAGTGTCCGACCGCCTAGGATCGAATCCTTGACTTATCGCGTGTAGAAGTAGAGGATTAAGTCCATGCCTGCGGAGACGTCGCTGCCTGCCACCTTCACCACCGGTGAGGCACGCGCCGCGGGTGTGCATCCGCGCGAGCTGTATGCGGGCCGGGACACGGGAGCCTATGTCGAGCTGTCGCGCGGCGTCTTCCGCCGGGCGGACGCCCCTGTCGCCACCTATCCGGACCTGCTGGCTGTGTCCCGCCGTGCGCCGCGTGCCGTGGTGTGTCTGCTGTCGGCCGCGTCGGTGCACGACCTGACGGACGAGCTGCCGATGGCGGTGCAGATCGCGGTACCACGCCGGACGTGGCCGCCCAAGATCGACCGTCCGCCGGTGGAGGTGTTCGTGTGGGACCCGGCGACGTTCGAGCTCGGCGTCGACCAAGTCGATGCGGCACCAGGAGAACCGGTCCGGGTCTACTCGCCGGCGCGTACCGTGATCGACCTCATGCGGATGCGCCGCAAGCTGGGCGAGTCCGTCGCGCACATTGCCCTGCGCCGCTACCTTTCCCGGCGCGACGCCCGGGTCGGCGAGCTGGTCGAGCTGGCGCGCGCTCTCGACGTCCTCGGCCCGGTCCGGGCCGCGGTCGACGTCCTGCAGGCGTCATGACGCCCGCCGCGGCCGGGTCGGGCAGTCCGAAAGGCAACCTGCGGCGCCCGACCCGGGCCGACGCCGCGGGCCGGGCCTACCTGGACCTGCAGAACCTCGCCCGGCGCGAGGGCCGCCAGACCCAGACGCTGCTGGTGATGTACGTCCTCGAGCGGTTCCTCGCCCGCCTGGCCACGAGCGATCACGCCGACAGGCTCGTGCTCAAGGGCGGGATGCTCCTTGCCGTGTGGGACGCCCGCCGCGCCACCGTCGACGCCGACTTCCTCGCCCGCAACCTCCATCTCGACGAGGACACCCTCCTGCGCCGGGTCGTCGAGGTCGCCTCACTGCCGGCTCCGGTCGAGGACGGGGTCGTCTTCCGCGTCGACACCGCGACAGCCGGCACGATCCGCGACGGCGACCTCTACGGAGGCGTCCGCGTCACCATGCACGCCACGGTCGCCGGTGCGGACGTCAAACTGCGCCTCGACATCAGCACCGGCGACCCGGTTGCGCCGCCGCCGGCCCCCGTGGACTACCCGACGCTGCTGCCACGCCACCCCTCGGTCCGCGTGCTCGGGTACCCGCTGCCCGTCGTCCTGGCCGAGAAGCTCTGCACAGCCGTCGAGCTCGGCTCAGGCAACAGCCGGGTCCGCGACTACGCCGACGTCTGGACCCTGACCCGCAGTCACGACGTGCACGCCATCGACCTCATGACCGCCCTGGCGGCGACGTCGGAGCACCGCGGCGTCAGCCTGCGACCGCTGAGCACTGTCCTCGGCGACTACGGCGCTGCGCGGGCGAACGCCTTTGCCGCCTACCGACGTCGCCTCGGGCCAGACGCCGCCAAGCTCCCCGACCTCTTCACCGCGGTGGTCGACGACGTGGTCGCCTTCGCCGATCCTGCGCTGGACGGCGACCTCGACGCAGACGCCACCTGGCTCGCCGACTCCTCGACCTGGTCGACCTGACCCGGAGGCCCCCCAAATCCGCCCCACGACCAGCACCCTCGACCGGCCGGGACGCGACGGTCAGGCCGAGCGACCATCACTGGACGGCGCCAGAACTACGGATCAAGGAGCGATGGCTGGTGCGCAGCACTGCTCAGGCGCGGATCTGTCGGCAACTGGCTGCCCACTGGCAAGGATCCAGGCCACGGATCACCCAGCCAGGTGATGTCGACCCGGGCAGCTGCGGAATTTCATGATCGTCGTGGTCTAAACGTGGGCTAAACGGCGGCGATCAAGGGTGTGTGGCGGCCAGCCAAGGGCTTCGGGGTGATCTTGAACGGATGGCTCAGGAGAGCGTATCCGCAGGTCAGGGGCTGTTTCTCGGTGGAGCGGGTGACGGGAATCGAACCCGCACTGTCAGCTTGGGAAGCTGATGTTCTACCATTGAACTACACCCGCATCAGTCGCCCGAAGGCGCCGCGGGCATCGTAGCAACTCCTCCCAGCTGGGTGCTCGCGCTCGTGCGCGGTTCGTCCCCGGGTGGTGATCACCGTCGGATCGTGGTCCTCCTCCATCGCCGGGGGGAAGAGGGCGATCTGACGGAGACCATGCCGGATGGGTGGTGATCGAATGACTACCCAGGGTCGCGCTCTGGGGCCAAACAGGTTCATCCTCTGCAGGATTCTCTGCCCTGAGAGTGATGTCACCCTCACTTCGGCCCACGCTGGGTCACTGAAGGTGTTCTCTCGAGTGACTCACCGGTGACGGTGAGTCCGTGACCGGTGCGACGGGCGCTGGAAGCCCGCGTCCGGCAGTGGGAGGCCTGCATGGCAACGGCGTTCGCACGGGTGACCCGGGTCGTCCTCAGCTCCCTGCTGCTCACGGCGCTCCTCTCGACCGGCGCGGTCTCTCAGGCCGCGACGCCACCGCCTGGCCCGGTCCCGGGCATTGGGGCCTCGCTCGTGGATGACGCCGCAGAACTGCTGGTGGCGGTGCGCCGCCTGCAGGCCACCAGCGGAGCGGCCCGCCGCGGATCGGCGGTCGAGGGCGTCCCTTGCGGTGCGACGTCGATGCAGGTCGTCAGCTCGATCTCGGGCACCGGCCTGGACACCACACTCTCGTTGACCGGAGATCCCCGGACCTTCAGTCTGTCGTCCATCCCGGCCACGTGGTGGGCGAATCCACCGGTCACCTCACCTGTGTGGCGCCTGTACTTCCAGGGGTTCATGTGGGCGGGGTATGTCGTCCACACCCAGGACGACCCGGTGGTCACCTCGCGAGTGATCGACCTCGCCGTGGAATTCACCCGCGTCAATCGCGACACCGGTACCAGCACTCGCGGGTGGGACGAGGGGACAAACCTGCGTCGTGAGCAGCAACTCAACTGCCTGTACTCGCTGACGCAGGACCCGCGACTCATCCCCGCCATCACCATGTCGGCGGCGGCCAACATGGACATGAAGCGTTACTACGGCCTGCCCAACACCCCGCCCCACAATCACGGCCTGATGGCGAACCTGGCGCTGCTGGAGTCGGGAACGCTGCTGAGCAAGCCCACCTGGCGGCAGGTCGCGATCAGCCGGCTGGTGCGCGACTCCGCCGGCGCGTTCACGCCGTCCGGCGTCTCGATCGAGCAGGCCTCCGAGTACTGGCGGGCGAACTCGGTCGCCTGGGCTGCGGTCGCGGACCTGCTCGAGGAACAGGGGACCGATGAGACGGCGGCCGCCTCCGCCGCGCTTCGCGCCCGCTTGATCAAGGTGACCTCGGCATTGGCCTACGCGACCACCCCGACGGGCGTCCTGGTGCCGTACGGGGACTCCAGCGCCATGGCGAACGACCCGACCCCCCAGCGCCTGGGTGTGTTCCGCGACGACGCCGCGGGAATCATCACGGGCCGCTGGGCGTGGTCGGACCCGAACACCTCGTTCTACATGATCCGCTACGGCGGCCGCCGCTGGGCTCACGGTCACGAGGACCGGGGCAGCATCGTGTGGCAGACACGCGGCGTTCCGGTGCTGATCGACCCGGGCAAGTTCAGCTACGACCCCGGGCCGTACTCCACGTTCGCGAAGGCACCGTTGGCGCACAACACCTTCATCGCCCGCGGCGGTGCCAGGTTCGTGCCGACGGCTGCCGTCGTTGTGGCGGCCAAGCACTTCTCCGGACCGGCGCACACGGTCGTCCTCAGCGACAAGCAGTACGGCGCAGCGCACACCCGATCACTGGTCGTCAACAACACGGCTCGGAGCCTGACCGTCTCGGACTCGTCTGCGTTCACCAGGACCACCCAGACGTTCCAGCTCGACCGCGGCTGGGCGCTGGGCGCCCGGAGCGCGGACCGGAAGACAGCCCGCTTTGCCCACGCCGCCACGGGCAGGACCCTGATCGTGAGGTCCACCCATCCGCTGGCCCTGTACCGGGGATCCACCGCCCCGGTCCTCGGCTGGACCTTCCCCACCTACGGCCACAGATACCCGACGTATCAGGTGCTGGTGTACGGGGGTGCCTCCGTAAGGACCGTCTTCACCGTCCTCTGACGTAGCTGTGCAACCGGCTGAGCGAGGGTCCCGCAGGGGATACCGTGGGCCCGTGCTGCTGTCGGACCGTGACATCCGAGCCGAGCTCGACTCCGGCCGGGTCGTTCTCGACCCCTACGACGCGGACATGGTGCAACCGTCCAGCGTCGACGTCCGGATCGACCGCTATTTCCGGTTGTTCGATAACCACAAGTACCCGGTGATCGACCCCGCGCAGGCGCAGCCCGACCTGACCCGGCTGGTCGAGGTCGCCGGCGACGAGGCCTTCGTGTTGCACCCGGGTGAGTTCGTGCTGGCCTCCACCTACGAGGTGGTCAGTCTGCCGGACGACGTCGCGGCCCGCCTCGAGGGCAAGTCCAGCCTCGGCCGGCTCGGTCTGCTCACCCACTCCACCGCGGGCTTCATCGACCCCGGCTTCTCCGGCCACGTCACGCTCGAACTGAGCAATGTCGCCACTCTGCCGATCAAGCTCTGGCCGGGCATGAAGATCGGCCAGCTGTGCTTCTTCCGCCTGTCCAGCCCCGCCGAGCACCCCTACGGCAGCTCCGGCTACGGCTCGCGCTACCAGGGCCAGCGCGGCCCCACCGCGAGCCTGTCCTACCGGTCTTTCCACCAGACGAAGGTCTGACATGGCGCGCATCGGGCGCTGGAGCAGTGGTCGTTCGACGAGCGACTTTCCCGACCGCGGCGGCCCGGCCGGGCTACGTAGCCGGCACCTGCTGCTGCTGCCCACCACGGTCACCCCGGCCGAGATCGGCGCGCTGATCCGCTCGCGGGTGCCGGACGCCGCCCTGGAGCGCGACGGCGAGGTGCGCCTCGGTCGGCACTGCCGTCTCACCGGTCCGTTCGAGCTCACGATGGAGGATGCCGTCGATGCCGGGGTGCCCATGCCATGGACCCTGGCCTACGCCCTCGACGCCCCGATCGAACGCGAGGATCCTCCGGGGCCCGGTGACGACGATCGCGACGGGTTCGCCCACGCCTTCCCCCAGGGCCTGCCCTGGCGTGAGGAGGGCCGCGCCCTGCAACTGTTGGTCGGACTGGCCCGCCGACTGCACGGCGCCGTCCGCGTGAGCGGCGGCGCGCTGATGCACCCGGACGCGGACCGCGCCGTCGACATCGTGATCCATTCCCCGATCTGGCTCGACCCCGAGGTCGTGCACGGGATCGTGGTCCGGGTGCTGCCCGGCGCGGAGCTCGCCGTGGACGGCCAGGACTGGGACGGCCCCGACGTCGATGCCTACTCCGGCGCGGCCGTCGCCGCCCACACCCAGGAGGATCCCCTCACTGCGGAGGAGCTGCATGCCCTGCACTCCGCCGCGGATCAGCTGGACATGGAGACCCTGGCCGAGGAGGACACCATCGACGCCTACGCGGTCGTCGGCGAGGTCGGGCCCGGTGGGGCGGACGGTGCGATCGACGTCCTGGTGCACGTCACCGAGCCGGGGGAGCCGTCGGTGGCCGAGCAGGAGTGGGCCGGCTTCCCGTTCGTCACCTACGAGGTGCGCTGGGCCAGCCCCGATCCCGAGGAACGCGAGCGTCGGGTGCCCGGCTCGGCCCATCTCGCCCTGCGCGAGCGGGTGCGCCCGGTGGTGAACGCCGTGGCCCGCGCCCTGGTCGAGGGCACCGGCGGCGTGCTCACGGATGAGGACGGCTTCCTGCTGGACCGCTACCAGATCTAGGGCCGGTCACCCCGCTGCTTACGCCGCCTGCTCACCCACAGGGACCGGCCGCGACCCCTCATGGGTGATCACGTGGAACCCGAGTAGGGCGACCCGGCCCGCGCAGGCCTGCCGTGCCGCCCGGGCCCAGGCCTCGTCGTCCGCGGTCACGCTCAGACCGCGGCGGCGTCCGATCGCGAACAGCAGGCCGGCCCCGACCTTCTCCGCGGCCATGACGAACGTGCGGCACGCCTGCAGGCGGTCGGCCTCGTCGCTGATCTCATGGATGTCGCAGACCAGGCAGGGCTGCATCAGCCGGGCCTGGTCGTCACACAGCAGGATGGCCAGGCAGCCGCCCTGGCGGGCCTCGTCGCTGACGCACAGATCGAGCACGTCGGCCACCAGCTGGGGTTCGGTCAGCGGCCGCTGCAGCCAGTCGGAAGGAAGGTCGTGGAAGCTCATGTCCGGAGTCTGCCGGAACTGCCGGTCACCCCGGAGAAGTTATCCACAGGCATGATCATCGCGCGGTGGTCGCCGGGCCTTGCCGCTCGGCACTCAAGGTGTGCCGCCACGGGCCGATGCATACCTCGACCGTTCGGCGAGGAGGCAACCCGTGGAAGCGATCGACGAGATCGTTGCCGAGTTCTTGGTGGAAGGCCACGAGAACCTCGACCAGCTGGACCGTGATCTGCTGGCTCTGGAACAGAACCGGAACTCGCGTGAACTCCTCGCGAGTGTGTTCCGCACCATCCACACGATCAAGGGCACCAGCGGATTCCTGGCGTTCCATCGCCTCGAGAAGCTCACCCATGTCGGTGAGAACCTGCTCAGCAGGCTCCGTGACGGCCGGATCACGCTCACCGATGAGCGATCCAGCGCGCTGCTGCGCATGGTGGACGCCGTCCGCAGCCTGCTCAACGACATCGAGCACTCCGGTGTCGAGGGCGAGGTGGACCACACCGAACTGCTCGGGCAGCTCTCCGCGATGCTGGAGGACGGGGCTCCGACTCCCGCCCCTGCGCCGGCGACTGAACCCGCACCCGAACCGGTGCCTGCGTCCGAGGCGGCACCCGAGGCGGCAGCGAAGAAGGTCGCGGCCAAGCGCGCCGCGGCCAAGAAGACGGCACCGGCCCAACCGTCACCTGATGCCGAGACGCCTCCGACTCCGATCGGTGAGGTGCTGGTGCAGGCCGGGGCAGCCACCCCCGACGCCGTGCAGATCGCCCGGATGGAACAGGGGCTGGGCGACGACCGGCCGATCGGCAAGATCATGGTCGACCACGGGACGACTACCACGGCTGCCGTCGAGGGCGCGTTGGAGGCCCAAGGGGCACACCGCAGCGTCGTCGACAGCTCGGTCCGGGTGGACGTCGAACTGCTCGACTCGCTGATGCGCCTGGTTGGTGAGCTCGTGCTGGCCCGCAACCAGTTGGTCTCTCGCCTCGATGACGAGCGCGACACCGCCAAGGACTCCGCCCTGGCCCGCTCCGCGCAGCGCCTCTCGCTGGTCACCAGCGAGCTGCAGGAGCAGGTCATGAAGACCCGGATGCAGCCGGTGGACGCCGTGTGGAGCAAGATGCCGCGCGTCGTCCGCGACCTGGCCAAGCAGTGCGGCCGCAAGGTGCGCCTGGAGATGGAGGGCCGGGAGACCGAGCTCGACCGCAGCGTACTCGAGGCGATCAAGGACCCGCTGACCCACCTGGTCCGCAACGCCGTCGACCACGGCATCGAGACCCCCGAGGAGCGGCATGCCGCCGGCAAGCCTGACGAGGGTGTGCTGCGGCTGCGGGCCTACCACGAGGCCGGTCAGGTCCACCTCGAGATCATCGACGACGGCGCCGGGATCAATCCGGATCGCATTGCCGCCAAGGCGATCGAGCGTGGTCTGATCTCCCAGGCCCAGCTGCCCCAGATGACCCGCCGGGAGATCCTGCACCTGATCTTCCTGCCCGGGTTCTCCCTTGCGGCCAAGGTCACCAACATGTCCGGCCGCGGCGTCGGCATGGACGTAGTCAAGACCCGGATCGAAGGTATCGGCGGGTCCGTCGACGTCTCGAGCACGCTGGGCGGCGGCTCCACCTTCCGGCTGACCATCCCGCTCACCCTGGCGATCATTCCTGCACTCACGATCGGCTGCGCCGGAAAGCGTTATGCGGTGCCGCAGGTCAGTGTGCTGGAGCTGGTGCGGCTCTCCGGCGAACACGCCCGGGGAGGCATCGAGTTGATCTCCGGGGCCCCGGTCTACCGGCTGCGCGACATGCTGCTGCCGCTGGTCCGCCTGGACGAGCAGCTCGGTCTGGTGCCGATGGGCACCGCCGACAGCGCCGGTTCCGAGGACGGCCCGATCGACAGCGAACGGGGCGGCTTCATCGTCGTCCTGCACGCCGAGCAGCAGCGTTTCGGCCTGGTGGTCGACGATGTGCTCGACACCCAGGAGATCGTGGTCAAGCCGCTCGGCCGCCACCTCAAGGGCATCCCGGTCTATGCCGGGGCGACGATCCTCGGCGACGGCTCCGTCGTCCTGATCCTCGACGCGGCCACGGTGGCCCGTCGGTCCAACGTGCTGGCCAACTCCCTGGGCGTCACCGCTCAGGACAGCGGCAGCGAGGTCGAGCTGATCGACCCGGTGCTCGTGGTCGAGGTGGCCGGCGGACGGCGCGCTGCCATTCCGTTGGAGATGGTCACCCGCCTGGAAGAGATCGCGGGCGAGTCGATCGAACGGGTCGGCGGCCGCGAGGTCGTGCAGTACCGCGGCCACATCATGCCGCTGGTCCGCCTGTCCGCCCTGCTCGGCGCCTACGGCGAGGGCGGCGACCCGGAGGCCGGCGTCCAGCTGGTGGTCTACACCCGGGGCGCGCGCAGTGTCGGGTTCGTGGTCGACCGCATCCTGGACATCGCCACCGAACGTTCGGGCACCCGCAGCGACATCGACGACCATGCCCTGGTGGGCAGCGTCGTTGTCGGCGACAAGGTGGTCGAACTGGTCGACATGCAGAGCGCCGTGCTCGCCGCCGACCCGCACTTCTACAGCGCCGCGAGCTCCAGCCCGAGCGCCGCAACAGCCACGTTCGAGGAGGCGCTGGTATGAGCCAGCTGTCCACGTTCCACGTCGGCAAGTACCTGTTCGGCGTGGACGTCGCCCTGGTCCAGGAAGTGGTCCGGCTGCAGCAGATCACCCCGGTGCCGCTGGCGCCGCCGGAGATCGCCGGGCTGATCAACCTGCGGGGCGAGGTGCTGACCGCGATCGACCTGCGCGCCCGGCTCGGGCTGCCGCCGGCCAAGGGTGACCGGGAGCCGGTGAACGTCGTCGTCCGGGTGGACGACGAGCCGGTGAGCCTGCTGGTCGACGAGATCGGCGGTGTCCTGGAGGTGTCACAGGTGCCGTTCGAGCAGACGCCGAGCACGGTGGGCGAGCGCGTGCGTGACCTGCTGCTCGGCGCCTACACCCTGCCCGACCAGCTGCTGCTGGCCCTGAACGCCCGACGCGTGCTCGACGTCGCTGTCGAGTCCCGCGCCTGACTCGACCCCTGTGGCTTGTGCACCGACCCGATCCATGAATCTGCACTCACCGGCTGCCGCGTCGACGGCATGTGACACAAGGAGCGCCATGTTGGCACTGGTTGTCGACGACTCGCGGGCGATGCGGTCGATCCTGACCCGGCTGATGATCAACCTTGGCTTCGACGTCGCCCAGGCGGGTGACGGGGCCCAGGCGATGGAGGTCCTCGACGCCGGCGCCCGGCCCGACGTGATCATGGTCGACTGGAACATGCCGGTGATGGACGGGCTGACCTTCATCAAGACCGTGCGGGCCCGCGAGGACCTGCGCGACATCTCCCTGATGATGGTCACCACCGAGAGCGAGCAGGGCAACATCGTGCGGGCCCTCGCTGCCGGCGCCCACGAATACGTGGTCAAGCCGTTCACCGACGATGTGATCGCCGACAAGCTCACCCTGCTCGGGCTGGTCCCGGCGTGAGCCAGGGCGATCGGCGGATCCGCGTCCTGGTCGTCGACGACTCCGCCGTCATCCGCAGGCTGGTCACCGACGCGCTGGCCGCCGACCCGCAGATCAACGTCGTCGGCACCGCGCCGAACGGCCAGGTCGCGGTCGAGAAGGTGGCGCAGCTGTCGCCGGACGCAGTGACCATGGACATCGAGATGCCGGTGATGAACGGCATCGACGCCGTCCGCGCGATTCGGCGGACCCACCGGCGGTTGCCGATCGTGATGTTCTCGACGCTGACCGAGCGTGGCGCATCAGCGACCCTGGACGCCCTGACCGCCGGCGCCAGCGACTACGTCACCAAGCCGTCCAACGTCTCCGGCTTCGCCCAGAGCCAGGCCAACGTGCGTGAGCAGCTGATCCCCAAGCTGAAGGCGCTGACCGGGATCGGGGTGCGCAGCCCAGCCCCCTCCGGGAGGCTGCCCGCTCAGCCGGCGGGGCCGCGCGGTCAGCGCACCGGCCCTTACCGGGCGATCGCCCTCGGGTGTTCCACAGGTGGCCCCGACGCGTTGTCGAAGGTCCTGAGCGGGCTGCCCGCCACGCTCCCGGTACCGGTCCTGATCGTGCAGCACATGCCGCCGGTCTTCACCCGCCTGCTCGCCCAGCGCCTGGACATGACCTGCCCGCTGCGGGTCACCGAGGCGGTGGAGGGTGATGAGGTGGTGCCCGGCCGGGTGCTGATCGCCCCCGGGGGCAGCCACCTGGAGGTGCGTCGGCGCGGCACCAGCGTCGTCGTCCGGCTCAGTGACGCACCGCCGGAGCACTTTTGCCGCCCCGCCGTCGACGTCCTCTTCCGCACGGCGGTGAACGTCTACGCCGATCGGCTGCTGGCCGTGGTGCTGACCGGGATGGGTCGGGACGGGGAGAAGGGCGCCCGGCTGGTCCGCACCGCCGGCGGCGAGGTGATCGTTCAGGACGAGGCGACGAGCGTGGTCTGGGGCATGCCCGGAGCCGTCACCAACGCCGGACTCGCCGACAAGGTCGTGCCGCTGACCCGCGTGCCCGCCGAGGTTCTCGCCGCCCTGGGGCGGACGGCGTCCGCCGTCTCGTCCGCCACCGCGGCGGCCCCGGCCGGATCGGGGGTGGGCAGGTGAGCATCTCCGTCACCGACTTCACCTTCGTCACCCAGATGGTGCGGCAGCGCAGCTCGATCGATCTCAAGCCGGGTAAGGAGTACCTGGTCGAGAGCCGGCTGGCTCCGATCGCCCGCGAGATCGGCTCCGACCTGGGCGGCCTGGTTTCCAAGCTGCGCCAGGGCGATGAGACGCTGCGCGAGAGCGTGGTCGACGCACTGACCACCAACGAGACCTCGTTCTTCCGGGACGCCAGGCCGTTCGATACCTTCGTCGAACACCTGCTGCCCGACGTGATGGCCTCGTCCCGGTCCCGCCAGATCACCATCTGGTCGGCGGCCTGCTCCAGTGGGCAGGAGGCGTACTCGCTGGCCATGCTCATGCTGGAGTGGAAGGCCGCGCACCCGGGTTGGAGCGCCAAGATCATCGGCACGGACATCTCGCCGAAGATGGTGGAGCGGGCCCGGACCGCCAAGTTCTCCCAGATCGAGGTCAACCGGGGCATGCGTGCCCCCTACCTGGTGAAGTACTTCGACCAGGTCGGTCGGGAATGGGTTCTGCGCCAGCCGGTGCGGGACCTGTGCCGGTTCGAGCGGGGCAACCTGGCGCTGCCGGCGGTGAACGTGCCCACCTGCGACATCGTGTTCCTGCGCAACGTGTTGATCTATTTCGACGTCGACACCAAGCGCACCGTTCTCACGCATGTGCGAAAAGTGCTGCGGCCAGGCGGATTCCTCGTTCTCGGCGGTGCCGAGTCCACCCTCAACCTGGACGGCGCCTTCCAGCGGATGGAGCTGGGCAAGGCCGTCGTCTTCCGACACACCGGAGGTGCCGGATGAGCGTCATCGACGAGTTCGAAGAGGCGCGTGACGATCTCGAGGCGCTGCTCCTCGAGGTCCTGGGATCCCTGCTCGGTGCCGACGATGTCGCTCCGAGCTGCGGTGACGAGCTCGGCCCCGGGCCGGTGCTCGAATCGCGGCTGTTCATCTACGACCGCGCCGACGACTCCCACACCATCGTCGAGATCGAGACCCCGGTGATGCTCGGCCGGGTGATCGCCATGCGGATGATGAGCATCGGCGACCCCAGCCACGAGGACCTGCTCGATGTGGTGGCGGAACTGGGAAACATCATTGCGGGCAACGTGAAGTCGCTGACCCGCCATTCGTGCAAGCTCTCGCTGCCCACGTCGACGGTGACGGAGACCGGTTCGCAGCGGGGCGATCACGGGGTGCGGGTGAGTGCGGCCGTGCTGGGACAGGTGATCCAGCTGACCGTGCGCCCCGCACTGCCCGAAGAACCGGTCAGCGACGTGAGCTGGCCCGGTTCGTACGACGACGACGTTCTGGAGACGCAGTCATGAAGATTCTTGTCGTCGACGACAGCAAGGCGATGCGGATGATCGTCGTCCGCACCCTGCGCCAGGCGGGCCTGACCGGCCACGACATCCTCGAGGCCGAGGACGGCCAGCAGGCGCTGACGATGGTGGGTACCGAGGCGCCGGACCTGATCCTGTCCGACTGGAACATGCCGAACATGACCGGGATCGAGTTCCTGCGGGCGCTGCGCGCCGCGGGTTCGGCGACCCCCTTCTGCTTCGTCACCTCCGAAGGCTCGGAGGAGATGCGTGGCCTGGCCGCCGGCGCAGGTGCACTGGGAGTGATCGCCAAGCCGTTCACCCCCGAACAATTCCTCGAGGTGATCGGAACGGTGGTGTCTGCATGACCACGCTGACGACGTCCCCCCTCCCTAGCCGGCACGCCGTCCGGTCGCTGGTCGAAGGTCTGATCGGCCGGGACACCGAGCTGCACGACGCGCAGCCGGTGCCGCCCAAGGCCTCCAACATCGTGGCCGTGTACGTGACCGACAAGCTCGCCGTCTCGGCGCTCTGCGTGATCAACCTGGAGGCGGGTGCCCGCCTCGGTGGGGCGCTGGCCATGCTGCCCAAGGGCGTTGTGGACGACGCGATCGCCGAGAAGGATCTGTACCCGTCGCTGCGCGACAACTGCTATGAGGTGCTCAACGTGCTGGCGGCCGTGTTCAACGTGCCGAATGCCCCGCATGTGCGCCTCTACGAGATGCTCGGGCCGAACGGCGCTGTGCCGTCGGACATCGCCGCGCTGAGCGCCACCGTGGGGAACCGGATGGACGTGCAGATCGAGGTGGCCGGGTACGGATCCGGGCTGCTCTCGCTGGTCTGTCGCTGAGGATTGTTCGAGAGGGAGACGTCATGTCCGCACATATCCTCGACCCGGCGAGCCACGGTCGGGTCGCGGGCGAGCCCGGGGCCGGCGTTCCCGCGCCTCGAGCCGGTGGGCACGCCGACCTGGTCCGGCACACCCGGGTCGGCCGCCAGGCGATCTACGACGCCGAGCGGCGGATCGTCTCCTACGAGCTGCTCTTCCGGTCCGCAGCCCACGGCGTGGACGATGAGGTCGGGGTGGCCGGCGATCAGGCCACCTCGCAGCTGATCGCCTCGACGTTCGGCACCTTCGGGATCGACGCGATGTCCAACGGCCGACCGGTGTTCATCAACTTCACCCGGGCTTTCGTCACCGGAGTGATCCCGATCCCGGTGGAGCCCGACAATGTCGTGGTCGAGATCGTGGAGCGGATGGTGGTCGACCACGAGCTGCTGCTCGGGCTGCGCAACCTCGCTGAGACCGGGTACCGGATAGCGCTCAAGGGCTACCGCGGCGACGGGGCGCACGGCGTCCTGCTCGGTATGGCCGACTTCGTCTCGATCAACGTGGCCGACGTGCCGGCCGGCATGCTCAGCTCGCTCGTGGACACTGCGCGGGCCAGCGGGGCGACCCTCCTCGCCACCGACATCGCGGACGCCGCGACCATGCAGCGATGCGTGGCGCTCGGGTTCGAGCTGTTCCAGGGCTCCTACCTGCAGCGACCCAGCGTGCTGGAGGGGCGCACCCTATCGCCGATCCAGCTGGTCTGCGTGCGGCTGCTCAACCAGCTCGGTGACCCCGAGGTGCCGATCCACACCATCGAAGGGATGGTCGGCAGCGACCCCGGGCTGACCATGCGGCTCCTGCGGACGGCGAACTCGGCCGCCAACGGGGCGCGCAACGAGATCACCTCGCTGCACCAGTCGATCGTGCTGCTCGGCCCGCGCCGGCTGCGGTCCTGGGTGGTGGTGACCCTGCTCGAGGGCGGTGCCACCCGTAGCCGCACCGACGACTTGTGGAGCGTGCTGGCCCGGGCGTACGCGTGCCAGAGGCTGGCCACCCGGGAGAGTGATCTCGCCTACACCGTGGGGCTCCTGTCGGGGTGCGCCGACCTGTTGGGCAGCGAGGTCTCCGAGGTGGCCGAGGGCGCGGGCATCGGTCAGCAGGCTCGCGCGGCGTTGCTCGAGGGCGCCGGCGAGGCCGGTCGGGCGTTGACCGCTGTGCTCGCTCACGAGAACGACGACCTGGACGCCATCGCCGCCACCGGCCTGGCCCCCTTCGACGTCTCCCGCGCCTACCTGGAATCGCTCAGCGAGTCCCTCACCGTCGTCCACGGCCTCACCAATCCCTGACTCCCCCTTTGTGTGCACGGCGTGACGTTGTGCCCACCCGACGGGTGCAACGTCACGCCGTGCCCGCGCGAGATGGGTGCGATGCCGCTCAGTCGCGTTCGCGCCTTGACGGTGGGTGACGTCGTCCACCGGCGAGCCCGTGCGGACGGCTTGTGCGGGGAGTGAGAAATGTTCGCCGACTGCGTGGTGTTGCACCCGTCCAGCGCGATCACGGCGTGACGTCGTGCCCGCCAGACGGGTGCAACGTCACGCCGTGCCCGGGAGGTCGCGTTCTAGGGCGGTGATGAGGGCGGGGCGAAGTTCTTGGGCCGGGATGATGGCGTCGACGGAGCCGACCTCCACCGCGCGCTGGATGGAGTGGACGGCGTCGAACTCGGCGGCCACCTCCCGCAGCTTCTCGGCGCGGACGACGGCGCGCAGCTCCCCCAGCTCACTGCGCTGTAGTGCACGCTCGACATCGCTCACGGTGCTCAGGTAACGCTCCAGCGCCCGCACCCGGGCATCGGCCGACGTGCGTGCCTCCACCTCGCCGGTGAACACCACGCCGGCCGCGGGCGCTCCCCCGATCACCGAGGCGAACGACCCCTCGACGGCCAGCACCTGCATCCGGTCGTTCAGTGCCTTGGAGAACACCACGAACGCGCCCCCGTGGTAGCGGGAGACCACGCAGAACACGATGGGCCCGACGAAGTTGGTCACCGCCCGGCCGATCTCGGCGCCGTACTCCAGCTGCACCCGGCGCATCGACTCCGGTGAGCCGTCGAAGCCGGAAAGGTTGGCCAGCACCACCAGCGGCCGGCTGCCCGAGGCGGCGTTGATCGCCCGGGCGGCCTTCTTCGACGACTGCGGGAACAGCGTCCCCGCGGTCCAGGTGTCCGGCCCGTCGGTGGGTGGGAAGCCGCGCCGGGAAACGGGCCTGGACTCGATGCCGAGCAGGCACACCGGGTAGCCGCCGAGGTGGGCGTCGATCACCACGCAGGTGTCGGCATCCGCCATGCCGGCCCAGCGCTCGAGCGTGGCGTGGTCTGCGTCGGCCACGGCGGCGATCAGGGTACGGATGTCGAAGGGCTTCTTCCGCTCCGGGTTGGCCACCGGCGAGAAGATGTCACCGACGGTGCGGAAGTCGCTGTCGGTGGCCGGGTGCGGGTAGCTGCACACGTCCCGATCGTGCGGGTCGGTCGTGTCCACCCGGCGGGCCGTCGTCTCGCCGGGCGCCAGGTAGCTGTGCGCGTAATGCGCGAACAGCACGTCCACGGCGCTGGCCAGATCGACCGCCCAGTACTGGGCCTGCCCGTTCGGGCCCATGACCCGGTCGTAGCCACCGATGCCGAAGTTGTCCTCGGCGGAGACGCCCCCGGAGTAGTCCAGTGACGTCTTCCCGGTGAGCACCATTGCGCTCTCCGGCGTCATCACGAGAATGCCCTTGGTGTGCATCAGCATCGTGGCCTCGGCGTTCCAGTACGGCTGGGCGCCGACGTTGATCCCGGTGACCACAACGTTGATCTCGCCTCCGCCCTGCGTGAACTCGATGATCCGGCGCAGCGCCCGGGCCACCCAGTCCATGTTCTCGGTGCCCGAGTCCATCGAGATCCGGGCACCCGCCGACAGGGCGAACCACTCCACCGGAACCCCCAGCCGCTCGGCCAGGTCGAGTGCGGCAATGATCCTCGCGCACTCCGGTTCCGCGACGGCACCAAGGGCTTTCGTGGGATCCCCGATCAGGACGACGCGGCGCATCCCCTCCGGGAAGCCCGCCGACGGTGTGGTCGCCACCCCGACCACGACCCCGGCGCTGTTGCCCCCGGCCAGCCGGGCCACGGGGGCCAGCCGGACGCCGTCCGCACCGTCGACCAGGTCGTGCTCGACGAAGGTGCCGCCGTCCTCGATCAGCAGCGGGACCACCTCGTAGGGGTAGACCGTGCCGCGGCGACGGGAGCGCAACACCTTCTGCGCGTAATCGTCCAGCGGCTGCAGCCGTGAGCGGGGAGGACCGCTGACCGAGACCTCGACCCCTGAGCCGGGCTGGTAGTAGAACCGGGCGGACACGGCGATCGGTGCACCATCGTTCTGGGCGATCCGGCCCTGGGCGACCACTTCCTCGACCCCGGCGCCGACGGTCATCGGGGCGATGGTGCGCTTGAGTGCGGTGAGCTGCTCGACCGGTGCGGTGATCACCGGCCAGATGTGCAGCCAGACATGGTTCATGTCCAGGGCCTGCCGTCCGCCCCGCCCGGCACGCCCCTCGCTTGCCCCGGCAGCGGCCCGGGCGCGGCGGACTGCGTCCAGGCAGCTCGCGACCGCGCGCTCGGCCTGCGGCAGCGAGGTGACCCGTCCCGCGCCGTCACGCACCACGGTGAGTTCCCGCACCTGGGCGATCGCGACCAGGCGGACGTCGGCGTCGTTGTCCGGCGCGACGCAGCGGTAGAGCAGCACGTCACCGGCGGTGTCGAGCCGGCTGATAGTGAAGTCGCGCAACCGCCACAGGTCCAGCCGCCGGCCGACCATCGGGTGCAGGCCGCGGACCAGCACGTCCTCGACGATCGGACCCGGATCCGCCGAACTGTACCCGGCGGGTCGGAAGGTGAAGTGGCGCACCGGTTTCGACCCGGCGCAGACCGAGACGGCGACTCGGCGGACGACGCTCGCGAACGGCAGCGAGGCGACGAGCCCGGCCAGCTGCGCCGAGGCCTCGTCGTCCGGTACCGGCACCTGAATCCATTCCAGGTACAGGTCGACGACAGGCTGGTGGCCGGCCGGCGTCTGGTCGAGGAGCGATTCCAGCACCGACGTCAGCGCGCTGCCGGGCGTCAGCTCGTCCATCGTCGCCACGGTGCTGACCAGGTGCGTGGGGCGCTCGTCGAGGGTGTAGTCGGCAGTGACCACCGGGCGTCCTGCGATCCGATGATTGGTCAGGCCGTGCAGGGTGTACTCGCGATAGTGCCTGCGCGCCAACACCTCCAGCATCGGCTCGACCCGGTCGAAACCGGCCTCCAGCCGCTCGGCCAGGAACCTCACCAACGGTTCGGGCGAGGCGACCAAAGCCTCGACCCGGTCCTCGTGGTCGCTCGGCGGCGGCTCGACCGAGAGCTCCTCGAGCTGACGGCGGACCCGGGCGAAGACCTCTTCGCGGGCGGCCTCGGTGAGTGGCGCCTCGAACCAGCGGTACCGGGCACTGCGGGCCAAGTCCCCCACTGCCGGGTAGCGCAGCTGAGTGGCGATCACGAGCCGGTCGAGCACCTCACGCACCCACTCGGCGCCGGCGTCGGTCGGGGTGGGGTCGGTCAACCAGCGTTCGAGCACCGCGGCCATGGCGGGAGCATGGGCCGGGGTGTGCTGCTGGGCGAGGAAGATCCGGTAGACCCCCTCCTCGAGCTGCTCGGTGCGCTCCAGCGACGTGAGGTCGTAGTGCGCCAGGACCCGGGACAGCTTGCTCCGGAAATCATCGGGCAGCCGCTCCCGGTCGGCGTCAAGGGAGTGCAGGTAACGGTGGAAGTACTCCCGCGGGCTGTGCACCCGGTCGTCCCGACTGTCCTCGGCGTGCGGGCGGTTGCGGGTCAGCTCGCACAGGTCGGCGAACGCGGCCAGCACGTCGAGCTCCGCGGCGAGCAGCGTGTTGCGGGCCGCGGCGTCGTCCGCCACGGCGGCGTAGAGGCGCTGGTACTCGGCGACCAGGCGACGCCCCTGCTCGGGGGGCAGGTCGAAGCCGAGCAGCAGGTGGCGTAGGTCGGCCAGGGCGCTCAGTGCCTGCGCCGCCGGGGTCAGGGCCTCGTCCGGGACCGGCAGGTCGACCTCTGCCTGGGTAGTGGACTCGTCTGCGCCGCCACCCGCAGCGGCGTCGGCCTCGTCGTCCAGCGGTTCGAGGGTGAGCAGTGACTGCCCGGCGTTGACCTGGTCGCCCTCGGCGACGGTCAGCTCACGCACCCGACCGGCGAACGGCGCCGGCAGCACGGTCTCCATCTTCATGCTCTCCAGGACGGCGACCGGTGCGCCGGCGGCAACGAGATCGCCGGCGGCCACGGGAAGGGATACCACGAGAGCCGGTGCGGGAGAACAGATCGCGCCGCCGGAGTCCTTGGTGACCCGGTGCACGGAGGCGTCCACCTCGATCAGGTGGGCGGCGGCGTGGCTTGCCATGACCACCCGGTGGCTGCCGCCTTCCACGTCCAACCGGCCGGAGTACGGGCCGAGCCGTTCCAGCGAGGCCTCCACCGGCACGCCGTCCACCCCGACCCGGTACCGGTGCAGGCCCACCTGGGCCACCGCCACGGTGTGCGTGGTGCCGCGCAGCCCGAACTGGAACTCCCGGCCCGCCTCGTGCCGGGCCTGCGGGCGCCCGCCGTGCGCCGTGGCCAGGAAGCGCTGGCGCTCTTCGCGCTCCGCCTCGTCGTAGGCGTCGATCCCGGCCGCCACCAGGGCGATCCCGGCGTGACGACGGCTGGCCAGCCCACCGCGCGCGCGCTCCCGGTCGATCCAGCCGGTGTCGGCCCAGGCGGGATTCCCCTCGGCCACCTCGGGCCGGTGCAGCAGGTCCAGCAGGAAGGACTTGTTGGTGGTGCCACCCTCGATCACCACCGTGGTGTCCTCGAGCGCCCGTCGCAGCCGAGCCAGGGCCTGCTCGCGGCTGCCGCCGTAGGCGATCACCTTGGCGATCATCGAGTCGAAGTCGGCCGGGATCAGATCGCCCTCGGCGACGCCGGTGTCGATCCGCAGCCCGGGGCCGGTGGGCAGCCGGAGCAGGGCGATCCGGCCGGGCGCCGGCGCGAAGTCACGGTCGGGGTCCTCGGCGTTGAGTCGGGCCTCGGCGGCGTGCCCGGACTCGGCCGGCTGCGCGCCCTCCAGCCGCCCTCCGGCGGCGATGTGCAGCTGCAGAGCCACCAGGTCGACCCCGGTGGTCAGCTCGGAGACCGGGTGCTCGACCTGCAACCGGGTGTTCACCTCGAGGAAGGCGAAGGTGCGCTCGGCCGGCTGGTAGAGGAACTCGGCGGTACCGGCGCCGCGGTAGTCCACGGCCAGGGCCAGCCGAGTGGCCGACTCCTTCAGCAATCGCACCTGGTCGGGGTCCAGCACCGGGGAGGCCGACTCCTCGATCAGTTTCTGGTTGCGCCGCTGCACCGAGCAGTCGCGCACCCCGAGCGCCCACGCCGTGCCCTGGCCGTCGGCGATCAGCTGCACCTCGACGTGGCGGACGCCGGTGAGCAGCCGTTCGAGGAAGACCGTGTCGTTGCCGAAGGAGCGCAGTGCCTCCTCGCGGGTGCGGTCGAACACCTCGGTCAGCTCGGCGTCGTTGGTGACCATCCGGATGCCCCGGCCGCCGCCGCCGGCTGCGGCCTTGAGCATCAACGGGTAGCCGATCCGGTGGGCGTGCTCCAGCGCGGCGGGGAGGTCGTCGACCGCGCCGTTGCTCCAGGCGGCGACCGGCACCCCGACCTGCTCGGCCAGCAGCTTGGCGCCGATCTTGTCGCCCAGGGCGCGCATGGCGGACGGCGTGGGCCCGACGAAGGTGACCCCGATCCGTTCGCACAGCTCGGCGAACCCGGCGTCCTCGGCGACGAAGCCCCAGCCGACCCACGCAGCATCCGCCCCGGTCTCACTCAGGGCGCGCTCGAGCACGGCGTGGTCGAGGTAAGGCCGGGCGGAGGCGGGGCCGATCGAGTAGGCGCGGTCGGCCTCGCGCACGAACATGGCGGTGCGCTCGCCGTCGGTGTGCAGGGCGACGGTCTCGATCGGCTCCCTGCTGCGTGCGGCCAGCTCGCGGACGGCGTGGATCAGGCGTACCGCGGCCTCGCCACGGTTGACGATCGCCACGCGTCGAAGCTGACTCATCCAGACCCCTTCACCGAGCACCAGCAGACGTCCGCGCTCGCCAGGGACCGGGACCGGTGCCGCGGCGGAGGTAGGACCTTTGTCGTCAGCGTAGGAGTGACCCGCCGGTAACGACACCGGCACACGGACTCCGCCCCCTCCCCAACCTCGCTCATGCTCCGCCGGGGTACACGAACCGGGGCAATCTCGCCCCCGAACATGTACCCCGCGGAGCATGAGCCAGTTTGAGGGCGGGTCAGGGCAGGGCGGCGGCCAGGAGTTCGGCCAGGTGCAGGACCTTGGTGCCCGACCTTCGGCGGCGGAGGCCGGTGATCATCTGGCGCTGGCAGACCACGTTGACCACCACCAGGTAGTCCAGCTCGGCGGCCTCGATCTCGTCGAGGTGCACGGCGAGCACCCGCTGCGAATCCTTGGGCCGCAACAGCGAGTAGGTGCCTGCCGACCCGCAGCAACTGCCGGCCGAGGGCAGTTCGACGTAGTCGGCGACCCGGCCGATCAGCTCGCGCGGCGGCAGGGTCACCCCCATCCCGTTGCGCAGGTGGCAGGAGTCCTGCAGCCCGGCCCGGGCCGGTCTGCCGTCGACGGTCAGCGGGGTGAGCGACGGCAACCGCTCGGGGTGCTGCGCCCAGTGCTCCAGCAGGAACTCGGAGAGCTCGCGGACCCGCTCCCGGCCGAGCACCCCGGCCAGGTGGGCACCGCACCCGCCCGCGGTGACCAGGATCGTGCCGGGCATGAGCTCGCCCATCGTCTCGGCCATCGTGTGAGAGACCCCGGACTGCCCGTTGTGCGCGTGCATCGCCCCGCAACAGCCCTGACCGGACGGTACGTCGACCACGTCGGGCAGCAGCCGCAGCACCGCGCGGGAGACCTGTGGGAACAGGGCCCGCTCGGCACAGCCGAGCATCAGGTGGGCCTTGCCCTCGGCGGCGGCCCCCGTCCGAGCGGCGGCCCGGCGCACGACTCCGGCGGCGGTGAAGGCTGGGGTCACCCGCATCGCGGTCCGCAGCCCCAGGGCCAGCGGCGGCACATGCCGGCCACGCCACTGGTGGTCGCGCCACTGCTCGAGCAGGTGGCCGTACTGCACCCCGGCCGGGCAGACCGTCTCACAGGCCCGGCAGCCCAGGCAGAACGCGGCCTGCTCGACCAGGGTCGGGTCGTCCGGCTCGAGCCGGCCGGTCTCCAGCGCCCGCATCAGGGTGATCCGCCCGCGCGGGCTGGACCGCTCGTCCAGGGTCAGCGCGTAGGTGGGGCAGGCGGGCAGGCAGAACCCGCACGAGATGCAGGCATCGAGCAGGGCGGGGTCGAAGATGCCCCGCCGCGGCGACGGCGTGTCCCGCGGCGCCGCGGCGGGTGTCTCGCCGCTCATGACCCGAGCTTCCCGGGGTTGAGGATGCCGGCCGGGTCGAAAGCGGTCTTCACCCGGCGCAGCAGGGCCATCTGGTCATCGCCCAGCCGCGCGTTCAGCCACGGTCGCTTGGCGGCACCCACCCCGTGCTCGCCCGTGATCGTGCCGCCTAGGGCCATCGCGGCGTGGAACACCTCGTCGAAGGCGCTCTCGGCCCGGTGGCGGGCGTCGCCGTCGTCCGGGTCGAAGACGATCGTGGGGTGCAGGTTGCCGTCCCCGGCGTGCCCGAAGGTCGCGCACACGACGTCGTGGCGGACGGCGATCGCGTCGATCGTGCGCACCATCTCGGCCAGCTTCGGCCGGGGGACGGTGACGTCCTCGAGCATGGTGATCGGGGCCAGCCGGGCCAGCGCGGGCAGAGAGCAGCGTCGGGCGGCGAGCAGCGCATCTGATTCCGCGATGTCGCGGGCCCGGGTCACCCCGCGGGCGCCGGTGGCGGCGCAGGTGGCCGCCATCCGGTCCAGGGAGAGCTCAACGGCCGCCTCCGATCCGTCGTCGCCGAACAGCAGCAGGGCCCCGGCCGCCCGATCCAGCCCGAGGTGGGCGAAGTCCTCCACCGCGTTGATGCACCGGTGGTCGAGGAACTCCAGGGTCGCCGGCAGCACGCCGTCCGCAATGATCTGGGCCACCGCGCGGCCGGCGTCGGACAGGTCGTCGAAGTAGGCCACCCCGGTGCCCGCGGTGGCCGGCATCGGCAGCAGCCCGACCGTGATCTCGGTGATCACGGCCAGGGTGCCTTCCGACCCGGTGAGCAGCCGGGTGAGGTCGTACCCGGCGACGTCCTTCCAGAGCCTCCCGCCGGTGCGGATCACCTCACCGGTGGGCAGCACGGCCTCCAGTCCGAGCACGTAGTTGCGGGTCACGCCGTACTTCAGCCCGCGCAGCCCGCCGGCACACATGGCCACGTTGCCCGCAACGGTCGAGACGGTGCGGCTGCCCGGGTCGGGTGCGTAGAGCAGGCCCTGGGCGGCCGCCGCGTCGTACAGCGCTGCCGTGGTCGCGCCCGCCTGGACGACGGCCAGCAGCTCGGCGCCGCTGACCTCCAGGATCCGGTTCATCCGGGTCAGCACCATGACGATGCCGCCCTGCTCGGGGATCGTGGCCGCGGACAGGTTCGACCCGGCGCCGCGGGGGGTGACCGGGATGCCCAGCCGGGTGGCAAGGGTGAGCACCGCGGCGACCTGGGCCGTGTCCGCGGGCAGGACCACGGCATCGGGGCGGGCCCTGAACAGGGGTGTGGCGTCGCGCGAGAACGGCTCCACATCGCCGTCGCTGGTCAGCACGTACGCGGCGCCGACGATTCGGCGCAGGGCGTCCAGGGCAGCGGGATCGATCCCCGGGGCTGCGGTGGCGGATGTCATGGCAGCATCCAACCGAGGATCGGGGTGGACTGCAGGAACACCAGGGCGCACAGGAAAAGCAGCAGGCCGAGGCTCCAGGGCAGCACCCGGCGCAGAATGGCCGCCTCCTGGCCGGGCAGGCCGGCCGCGCTGGCGGCGATGGTCAGGTTCTGCGGGCTGATCATCTTGCCGACCACCCCGCCGGTGGTGTTCGCCGAGACCATCAGGGTCGGGTCGATCCCGGCCTCGGCGCCGGCGGTCGCCTGTAGCTTGGCGAACAACGCGTTGGCGCTGGTGTCCGATCCGGTGACCGCGGTGCCGATCCAGCCGAGCACGGGCGACAGGAAGGCGAAGAAGGCGCCGGTGCCGGCGATCCAGGTGCCGATGGTGATCGTCTGGCCGGAGAAGTTCATCACGTAGGCGAGGGCCAGGACGCCCATCACAGTGAGGATGGCCAGCTTGAGCTTGTTCAGCGTGGCCGCGAAGTCGGCGGCGGCGGTGCCCGGGGCCACTCGGTAGACGAGCGCCACCACGATGCCGCAGAGCAGCAGCAGGGTGCCCGGGTTGGACAGCCATTGCAGGTTGTAGACGGTCGAGGTGCTGACCTTGCCCGCGGCGTTGAACAGGTGCCCGTCCAGGCCGGGCCAGGCGAATTTGCGGTCGGTGCCGGCCAGGAAGGTCTTCACCGCAGGTACCAGTTTGGACAGCGAGAACACCACGATCACCAGTAGGTAGGGGAACAGTGCCATCCAGACCCGGTTGGAGGTGAGCGGGCCGTCGTCCGCCGTGGCCGCGGTGGTGGTGCGGATGGTGCGGGCGGTGCGGGTGGGCGCGCCCCCGGCCCGGGCGCTCGCGGCGGCGGCCTCGACGTCACGGTCCACGGCCAGGCGCTCGTGCGCCTCCCGCGCCCCGGCCGGGGTCCAGACCCGCAGGAACAGCACGGTGGCGGCCAGGCCGGCGAGCGCGGCGACGATGTCGGTCAGCTCGACCGAGAGGAAGTTCGAGGTCGCGAACTGTGCCCCGGCGAAGGCGAGCCCGGTGACCAGTGCTGCGGGCCACACCTCACGCAGCCCCCGCCGTCCGTCGACCACCAGGAGCAGCAGCATCGGCACGAAGACCGCCAACACCGGTGCCTGTCGACCGACGACGGCGCCGATGTCACCGGCGGGGATTCCGGTCAGGGTGGCCGCGGTGGTGATCGGGATGGCGATGGCGCCGAAGGCGACCGGGGCGGTGTTGGCCAGCAGCACGGTGCCCGCGGCTCGCAGCGGAGCGACGCCGAGCGCGATCAGCATGGTCGCGGTGATGGCCACCGGGGCGCCGAACCCGGCCAGAGCCTCGAGCAGGCCGCCGAAGCAGAAGGCGATCAGCACGGCCTGGACCCGCGGGTCCTCACTGACCACGTCGAAGGTGCGGCGCAGGTCCTCGAACCGGCCGCTGGTCACCGTGAGCTGATAGAGCCACAGTGCGCAGAGCACGATCCACATGATCGGAAAGGCGCCGAAGACGCCGCCCTGGGTGGCTGCCAGCAGGGCGAGGGAGGCGGGCATCGCGTAGGCGAGGACGGCGACCAGGAGCGCGGTGCCGAGGCCTGCCAGGGCCGCGACGTACGCCTGGGTCTTGAGCACCCCGAGCAGGAGGAAGACGACGACCAGCGGGAGCAGGCCGATCAGGGCGGAGAGGGCGAGATTGCCGCCGACCGGTGCCAGGCTCTGCCGGAAGTCGCCGGCCAGGGGCGTGGCCGCGGGTATCAGGGCTGTCGAGGAGATCAGGGATGTCATGGCGGGTCCTCCGGCTGGGCGTCGTTGCCGAAACGGTGATTCCCCGGCGAAAACCGAGGGCTAGCCACAATGTGGTCAGACCACAGAGTGATTGGCCCACGTTAGAGTGGGCACGGTGAATCCTCAAGAACTAGCCGTGGCTAATTCGGAGTGACATGTCCAAGAACGCGGTCTATTGCGCCGAATGGTCAATTCTGCGCCGTTCCTCGAGCACGAACGGCGCGGAATCGACCACTCGGCGCTGCGGTGGGCGGATGGGATGGCAGGTATGACGCCGGACGGTGGGAGCGCGCGGGCCGAGGGCTGGGAACCGGTCAGTCGATCGCGGACCTACGAGCTGGTGCTGGACCGGATCGAGGAGCAGATCGCCTCCGGGCGGCTCAGGGCGGGCGACCGGCTGCCGTCCGAGCGTGACTTGGCGGCGGCGCTTGCGGTGAGCCGGGTCGCCGTCCGTGAGGCGCTGAGGGTGCTTCACGCGATGGGAGTGATCACCCAGGGCACCGGCTCGGGGCCGGACTCCGGCACCGTGCTCAGCGCGGCCCCGGGGGCAGCCCTGACCCGGCTGATCCGGCTGCATGTGGTGATGGCGAGCGTCGGTTCGCAGGACGTCGTGCGGGCCAGGATCGCCCTCGAGCGCGAATCCACCCGGCTGGCCGCGGCGCATGCGAGCCCCGAGGATCGTGCCGCGATCGTCGCCCACCTGGAGGCGATGGACGACCCTGCGATCACCCCGGAGGCGTTTAACGACCGGGACACGGAGTTCCATGTGGCGATCGCGCAGGCGAGCGGGAACCCTCTGGTCGCCGAGATGACCACGGCGTTGCGCAACGCCATGCGCTCGACCCTGCTGCGCCGGCTCACTGCCGCCGCCGATTTTCCCGGTGTCACCCGCCGGCTCTGCGCGGAGCATCACGGCATCTACCAGGCGCTGCTGGACGGAAGCGGCCCCAAGGCGGCCGACCTGGTCGAGGAGCACATCGCGTCCTTCTACGCCGTCGACCCGCAGGAGTAACCCCACCCCGAAACCTGCTCATGCTCCGCGGGGGTACACGAATCGGGTCGATCTGGCCCTCAAACGTGTACTCCCGCGGAGCATGAGCGGGTTTCAGGGTTTTCAGGGTTTGGGTCTGGGGCCGCCGTCCAGTTCGGAGAGGGCGGCGGCGACCAGCTGGTCGTGATGCCGCTGGCGCGCGGTCCTGCGCGAGGACACCTCGTAGCCGCGCACGATCCTGGTGATGAACGAGACGCCGACTGCGCAGCCGACGGCAACCAGACCACCTCGCTGCACCGCCCCCATGGTGTCCAGGTCGCCGTTGCTCACCAGCACATACAGGGGTGGCCCGGCCACCACGGCAGCCAGGCCGATCCCTGCTTTGAGCGGGTTCATCGGGCTGGGTTGGCCGCCTCGAGCTGGGCGCAGAGCAGCGCCGTCCAGGTCATCCGGTCGATCGGGATCCCGTCGAGGCGGACCACGGGTAGGCCGAGCTCGAGCATCTGCGCGGGCGCGGCCGCGGCGGCCACCCCGTCCAGGGCCAGTGCGTCGACACGGCCCAGCGAGAACAGCCAGCTGCGGGCCTGGCTGAGAGTCTGCTCGGCGTCCAGGACGACGATCACCGCGGACGCGTCCACCGTGCCCAGGCTCTCCAGCACCTGCGACGGGTCGCCGGTGCCGTCGCTCTCGATCGCCACGACGCAGCGCCGGTGCCGACCGACCATGGCGGGGACGTCGAGGTGGCCATCCGCGGGCACCACCACCACTGGGCGGGGCTCGTTCGTCTCGGCCAGGTCCACCGCGATCCGGTAGGCCTCGAGCTGCACCACGTCGGAGGTGCCGATCACGGCGATCACGGCCGCATCTGGGTCGATGTCGAGGGTCGGCAACTGCTCCAGGGCCTGCCAGGCATCGGCGTAGCGGTCGCCGCCATGCATCCGCTCGATCAGGTCGGCCGGAACCCCGAGCCGGCGCAGGGTCTCCTGGTCGACCGCCAGGCGATCGCGGTCGGGCGGGGTCTGGGCGGACGGCGTGAGTTCGGCGGACGGCGCAGCCGCGGCGGCGTCGGGCTCGGGTGCGGTGCGGCGCGGCATCGGAATGGTGGCGGCGGCGTCGGCCATCCGCTCCGCCTCCTCGCTCAGCCCGGCGGCGGTGAACGCCTCGTCGATCGCCTCCTGCGCCTGGCGACGGATGCTCTCCACGAGGTCGGCCTCGATCGGCGGCGGCTGCTCGGCCGGCACCTCGGTGAACACGTCGGCGGCCTCAACCCGTTCCACGACCGTCCAGGCGACCTCAGCCGCGATCGGCTCGGGGATCAGTGCCTCGGCCGGGGTCTCGGGCTGCATGGCCCAGACCGGGGCCTGAGCGTGCCGGCCGCCGTCGTCGAGATCGGGCTGCCCGCCGCCGGCGGAGGCGCGCAGCTGCTCGAGCAGGGCCGTGAACTCTGGACGAGCGCCGGCGGAGGAGTCGTGGGGCACCGAACCATCGTGCGGGCCGGAGCCGGGGAATGCGGTCACCATGCTGGTAGGTGTCGGCAGGAAGTCCCAGGCACCTGACAACGGATCGGTCCCCCGTTCGGACGAATGACGCCAGGAGCCCGACAGCGCCGGCGGCAGCTCGAGGGGGATCCCGTGCCGCGGGCCTGGCACCCGGTTCGCCACCTCCAGGGGGGCGAAGGACGAGGCCCGGGCGGCGCCGTCCTGCCGCGCCGGAGCGCTCGGTGCGCAAGCAGTCGTGGTCGTGCTCGTGGCGGTGCGGTGCGGTCGGGTGGAGGCGAAGCCGTCCTCGTGCACCGTGGCATACACCGCGGCATAGGCCGCCGTGTGGGCCACCTGGGCGACCTCGCGCTGCCAGCTCTCCTCGGTCGCCGGAGCGCTGCCGGCGCCGCTGGCGGCGGCAGACCCCACACCCGCTGACGACAGTGATCCGTTGCGCTGCAAAGGAATCCGGAAGGAGTCGGACTGGGGTGGGGAGAGCGGCTGGCCCGCGACGCTTCGCGCGGCCGAGCGCTCCACGGCCAGCACAGGGTCGAGCATGTCGTGCAGCCCGGGGCCCGGGTCACCTGCCGCCCGGCGTCCGCGGGCCTTCGGCCAGCCGGCGTGGTCGGCCCCGTCGGTCTGCCCGCCGACGCCGGCCTCCGCCGCCGTCTCGGCGGCCTCGGACCCCTCGGTGTCGTCGGGAAGCGGAGCCAGCAGCGCGCCGGGCCCGCCCAGGATCTCCGCCGGCGGCGTAGGGGCGGCCAGGGCGATGCCGGCGACCGAGGCCGGCACCACGACAGGCTGCTCCCCCGGGTCCTGCGCGGCAGGTGCCTGGTCGTCGCTCACGGACTCGTGCTCAGTGTCGTCATCCAGAGCGGCGTCGGCGTCCTCGGCCGTGGCGATGGGACCGGGCGCATCGTGGGGGGCGGCCTCGGCGATCGGCGCGGGCACCGGCTCGGGCCCGGGCTCGGGCTGCACCAGGACCGGCGGCAGTGGCTGTGGCTGCGGCAGGACCGGCGCCTGAGGCTGCGCCTCGGTCGCGAGTGTCTCGCCGGTGCTCGGCGCGATCACCACTCCGACGGCCTTCAACGCTGCCTCGAAGGTGTCCCCGAACGGCGTGAACGCCGGTCGCGCGGCCGGGGTGTCGTCGTCCGCCTCGTTCTGCGGCTCGGGATCGTCCTCCGCCGCGGCGACGTCAGCAGCATCGGCGGGGGCCGCGCTGGTGTCGACGTCGTTGGTGTCGATCATCTGCTCCTGGATCCGGTCCAGCAGCGTCTCCACCGGCGAACGGGTGGGCAGCCCCGGTGCGGGCGGCGTGGTGCCGATCTCCCCCTCGTCCGGGACCTCGATGGCGACCTCGAAGGTCTCCTTGGCGAAGAACCCCATCACCCCGCCGTGCCGGATCTTCTCGGCGCGCACGATCCGGGCGTGGGGCCCGCCTTCGACCTTGGCGCGGACCAGCAGCGCCTCCAGGTCGTCACCCTCGAGCAGCAAATTCGTGGCCACGGCTCACCTGTCCGACGGTCTCGATCGATGTGATCCCCGCGGTCTCGGCGAAGCCGATCACCGGGAGCTGGGGGAGGGCGCCGCGGAGCAGACGACGCAGGGGCAGCCGCAGTGGGCCCGCGGCCAGCAGGACCGGGCTCATCCCGGCGTTCTCGGCGCCGTTCACCAGCGCAGCGAGGTCCTGCACCAGCCGGTTCGCGCTCACCGGGTCGACGGCGATCACCACACCCTGTTCGCTGGCCCGCAGACCCTCGGCGAGGTCCTGCTCGACCTGAGGGTCGAGCGTGATCGCATGCAGCACGCCGTTGCTGACGTACGGAGCGGTCAGGGCCGGCCCCAGGGCCGCGCGGGCGGCCTCGAGGATGGCGTCGGGGTCATTGGTGCTGCGGGCGCGCTGCCCCACACCCTCCAGCACCCGGCCCAGGTCGCGGATCGAGACCTGCTCGTCGAGCAGCGCTTGCAGGACCCGCTGGACGGCGGACAGCGGCAACAACCCGGGCACGAGTTCTTCCACGGCTGCCGGGCGCTCGGCCTTGAGCACCTCGAGCAGTTCGCGGGTGTCGTCCAGGGAGAGCAGCCGCGAGGCGTGTCGGCGGACCATCTCGGCCAGGTGCGTGGTGACCACCGCGGCCCGTTCGACCAGGGTGGCGCCGATCATCTCGGCCGTGGCCCGGTGCTCGGTCGGCACCCAGACGGCGGGCAGGCCGAACACCGGCTCGGTGGTGCGGCGTCCGGGCAGTTGGTCGTGGGTGTCGCCGATGGCGAGCAGATGACCGGACGGTGCCTCGCCGGTGGCCGCCGCGATCCCGCCGATCCGGATCTCGTAGGTGCCCGGAGGCAGGTCGGCGCCGTCGCGGGTGCGCACCGGCGGCAGCACGAGGCCGAGGTCGAGCGCGGTCTTGCGGCGCAGGGCCCGGACCCGGTCGAGCAGGTCGCCGCCGCGGGAGGGGTCGACCAGGTCGACCAGGTCGGGGGCGAGCAGCAGTTCGAGCGGGTCCACCTTGAGCGAGTCGCTGATCTGGTCGCCGGGGGTCTGCACCCCTTCGGCCGGTAGACCTGCGGCGGCAGGCATGGGCAGGGCGCCGGACGGCGGACGGGCGCCGGCGCCGTCCTCGGCCGGCGTTCGGGTGGAGGCGAGCAGCAGCAGGCCGCCGGCGATCAGGAAGGGGATCTTCGGCATGCCGGGGATGAGACACAGGGCGATCAGGGCGCCGCCGCCGATGCGCAGGGCCTCGGAGTGCTTGGACAGCTGGTTGACCAGGTCGTTGCCGACGTCACCCTCGCTGGTCGACCGGGTGACGATCACACCGGTGGCCACTGACATCAGCAGGGCGGGGATCTGCGAGACCAGGCCGTCGCCGACCGAGAGCAGGCTGTAGGTGGTGATCGCCTCGCCCGGGCTCATGCCCTTCTGCAGCATGCCGATCGTGAAGCCGCCGATCAGGTTGACCAGGGTGATGATCACCGCGGCCATGGCGTCGCCCTTGACGAACTTGGTGCCACCGTCCATCGCGCCGTAGAAGTCGGCCTCGGCAGCCACCTCCTTGCGCCGGCGACGGGCCTCGTCCTCGTCGATCAGGCCCGAGTTGAGGTCGGCGTCGATCGCCATCTGCTTGCCGGGCATGGCGTCCAGGGTGAACCGGGCGCCCACCTCGGCGACGCGGGCGGCACCGTTGGTCACCACCGTGAGCTGGATGATCACCAGGATCGCGAACACGACCAGACCGATGACCAGCGATCCGCCGATCACGATGTGGCCGAACGCTTCGATCACCTTGCCGGCGTAGCCGTCCCGCAGCACCAGGCGGGTCGAGGAGACGTTGAGCGCCAGCCGCAGGATCGTGCCGACCAGCACCAGGGTGGGGAAGACCGCGAACTCCAGCGGCTTGCGCACCTGCATGGCGACCAGCAGCACGAGCAACGACATCGCGAGGTTCGCGGCGATGAGCACGTCGAGGAGGGCAGCCGGCAGCGGCACCACCATCATCACCACGACGAGGACGACGATGATCGGAACGGCCAGGCGCGCGATCCGGCTCGACGCCATACGGCGACCTCCACGGTGCTAGGCGCTCGAGATCCGAGCGCGAGGGCAGCCGTCCGTGGCTTCGATGGTCATCGGCGGGAACCTGGCCGACCTTGAGAGCGCCAGCCGGGTGATTCGCCGTCACGCAGGGTCAACCGAGTGTGCCGGTCTGCCGATCAGAGGTCAGCGGATCGTGTGTGCGCGAGGACGGCGGAGGTGGGTGTGAGCGGCGTGGCCATCGTCATCGCCCCTCGCGTGCCCGAGCGCCGGCGACGCAGTCAGGTGATGGTGGCCGGGGTGCTCTGCGCCGTTCTGCTCACCGGTGTCCTGATCATGTCCCGGACCCGCGCCGCCTTCCGGGCTACCTCGGACAATCCCAGCAGTGCCTGGGCTGCCGGCACGGTCGTGCTCGGGGACGACGACAGTGGATCGGCACTGTTCTCGGCCGCCGGGCTGCTGCCGGGGGACACCGGGGAGAAGTGCCTTCGGGTGACCTACACCGGCTCGCTGGCCGCGTCGGTGAGGTTCTACTCGCCCTCGACCACCGGTTCGCTCGCGCCCTACATCGACCTGGTCGTGCAGGAAGCCACGCCGATCGGCAACAACGGCACCTACGGCGGTGGGTGTGCGGGGTTCGCCGGCACCACCATCTACACCGGCAGTGCGGCCGGTCTGCCGGTGGCAGCCTCGTCCTACGCCACCGGGCTGGGCAGCTTCGCCCCCGCCGGGCCGGGGGAGTACTGGGTCTACCGGCTGGCCTACACGGTGAACGCCGCGGCGCCGAGCGCCGTCCAGGGCCAGTCGGCGAACGTCACCTTCACCTGGGAATCGCGCAGCTGACGTCGGTTCACGACCGCTCATGCGCACCTCACACCGGCCGACGGGCACGGTGAGGGAGGTGTCGGCGGATGAGCAGGGCGCGCATGATCGGTGGCGTGGTGGTGCAGTTCATCGCCGTCGCCTATCTGACGATCGTGGTCAGCCTGCTGTTCTGGTCGCACGCCCCGCAGTTGATCGGCTGGCATCCGCGCGTGGTGCTCACCGGGTCGATGACGCCGGTGATCCAGCCAGGCGACGTCTCGGTGATCGGCCCGGCCGAGGTGGGGCCGAAGACCTTGCCGAAGGGCCGGATCGTGCTGGTCAGCGCCCCGCAGATGCGCAGCGGGTTCTACCTGCACCGGGTGGTGCGCTACGACGAACGGGGCCAGGTGATCACGAAGGGTGACGCCAACCAGATCGCCGACTCCGATCCCGTGGCGCGAGAGGCAGTCCGGGGGCAGCTGCGCCTTGTCGTGCCCCTGGTCGGGCGGCCGGTGATCTGGCTCGCCGAGCGCAACTACCGGGCGCTGGCGGCGATCGCGATCGGAACCTGGCTCAGTCTGGTGATCGTGACGGGTCAGGTCGGGCCCCCTCGAAACCTGCTCATGCTCCGCGGGGGTACACGTTTCGGGGCTCCGAAACCCCCAGAACATGTACCCCCGCGGAGCATGAGCAGGTTTCAGGTGGGGGTGCGGGCCTCGCGGTCCTGGCGGGCGCGGCGCGAGCGCATGGCCGACTTGGCCGGCAACTCCGGCAGCTTGGCCGACGTCAGCGGACGACGTGGGCCGGCTGAACGGCTCGGCTTCCCGGCAGCCATCACGAAGGCGAGGATCTTGGCCACCGCCACGTAGAGCTCGCCCGGGATCTCGTCGCCGAGGTCGCAGACCCGGTAGAGCAGCCGGGTCAACGGCTTGTCCTCGACCACCGGCACCCGGGCCTCCTTCGCCCGCTCCCGGATCTTCAGCGCCAGCGCACCCGCACCCCGGGCCACCACCCGCGGCGCACCCTTGCTCGGCTGATACGACAGGGCCACCGCGTAGTGGGTCGGGTTCACCAGCACCACGTCGGCGTCGGCCACGGCGCTGAGCATCCGGTTGCGACTCATCGCCATCTGCTTGGAGCGGATGGCACCCTTCATCAGGGGGTCACCTTCGGACTGCTTCATCTCCTGCTTGATGTCGTGCGGGCTCATCCGGAGCTGCTTCATCACGGTGTGGCGCATGTACCCGTAGTCGAACAGGGCCAGGATCAGGCCGGTCACGGTGGCCGACCAGAGCAGCGTCATCATGCCTGCGCGGGTGCGTTCGACGGTGACTGCCAGCGGCATGATCCCGGCACCGATGAGTTCGGGCACCAGAGTGCGGGCCAGCGACCAGACCACCAGGCCGATCACGATCACCTTCATCACCGCCTTGGCCGCCTCCCACAGCGCCTTGGTGCCGAACATCCGCCTCAGGCCCTGCTTCGGGCTCATCCGGTTGAACTTGGGCTTGAGCGCCTTGCTCGAGGGGTGCACGCCCTGTGCGGCCGCGCCCAGCACCGCCCCCGCCGCCGCAGCCAGGGCGAGCGGGCCCGAGACGAGTAGCACCACCTTCGGCACCTCACCCAGCGCCCGGAGCGCCTGGGCCGGGGTCGGGTCCGTGGCGGCCAGCGGGACGCGTGCCATCAGGTCCCGGAAGTGGTCGGACAGGGCTGCCACGGTGCGCGGCAGCATCGCTGCCGCACCGGCCACGGCGAGCCAGGTCGCGGCGTCCGCCGTGCGCGGGAAGTTGCCCTCCTTACGGGCGTCGCGCAGCTTCTTCGGGGTCGGCTTCTCGGTCTTGCCCTCGTCGGCAGCCACGGCGGCTCACCCCCCGCCGGCCTGGCGGACAAGGTCGAACACCGTCAGCACGGCGTGTTGCACGCTGCGATCGAGCGCCTGCGGCAGCCGGGTCAGCACCAACCCGGCCAGCAACAGAGTGAACATGATCTTGATCGGGTAGCTGAGCGCGAACGGGTTGAGCGCCGGGGCGGCCCGGGTGAGCAGGCCGAGTGCGACGTCCGCCACCAGCATCGCGGCGATCACCGGTGCGGCGATCTGGATCGCGCCGACGAACAGCCCGGCCACGTCCGCGGTGAGCGCCCTGGCCACGGACTCGGCGTCCAGGGTGGGTGTGGGGGTGCGCTGCATGGTGCGGGACAGGCCGTGCAACACCACCAGGTGTCCGTCGGTGACGAACAGCACCGTGGCTGCGGTGAGCTGGTGCAGCTTGCCCATCACCGAGGTCTGCGCCATCAGCATCGGGTCGAGCGAGGCGGTCAGGGTGAAACCGCCGACGATGTCGAGCAGTTCACCCACGGCCTGCACGGTCGCGACCGCGATCAGCACGAAGAAGCCCAGGGTCACCCCGGTCAGGGCCTCGGTGAAGGCCCGCACGAAGAGTGTGGCCGACCCGAGCGCGGGCGCGCCGTCCTGCCCCAGCGCGGACAGCGGCAGGGCCAGCGCCACCGCCAGCCCGACCTTGGTCTGCGCAGGCACGTTGCGCGAGCTGAACGGTGGCGTGATCAGCACGAATCCGGCGGTCCGGGCCAGCGCCAGCAGGAAGGCGACCAGCACGCTCTCGCCGAGGGAGTACTCCAGCCCGTTCACCGGGGATCGGCAGGATCGGCCACGGCGTCAGCTCAGCAACGGGCTGCCGGTGCTCTGCAGTGACCACTTCGCCATCGCGAAGGCGGTCACCACCGCCTGGCCCGGCCGCTGCTGGCTGAGGCTGGCCTCGACGCCGACCAGGCCGATCAGGTTCCCGTGGTCGTCGAGGGCCTGCAGCATCGCCTCGGTGTGCCCGCCGCCCCGGCTGATGCAGGGCGAGCCCGGGGACTCCATCTGCTGCACCACGCCGAGCTGGAAGTTGTGGAACACCTTCCGACCGTCCCGTGCCGGGTTGGTGGCGTAGTAGCTCGAGTACCAGCTGCGCTTGTCGGGCGAGGTCACCCGCTTGCCCTGGATGCACAGGCCGGAGCTGCACAGGGAGTGGTCCGGCGGGTTGAAACCCACTCGGCTCGAACGGGTCGGTCTGCCGTAGACGTTCTCCGCCCACGGCCCGGACAGGTAGCCGGTGTTGTAGAGCGTGCGGGCGTCGACCGCGCGCGACAGCCCGGCGTTCGAGCCGAGGCCCCAGCCGTGCGACTGCGGGTTGCTGGTGATCAGGGTGGCCCCGACCACGCCGGGCTTGCTGGTGTTCAGTCGCCACCGTTCACTCGAACCCCAGCTCCAGCGGATCGTCAGCACATCGCGCGAGACCGAGAACCGGCCGGTGGCGCGGTAGCCGTTGCCGCCGGACTGGAAGCCGTAGGGGGCTCTGATCGGGCAGGCGCGCAGGCATCCCGCGGTCGAGTAGCCGCTCGACGGCTTGGTCCACCGGTACTGGTCCTTGCCGGTGATGGAGTTCTGCCGCCAGGTCCAGTAGCGCTCGACCACGGTGCCGCTGGTGCTGAACTGATACATGGCCAGCCGGACGGCGACCGCGTGCGGCTTGCCGCCGATCACACTGACCACGAATCCCGGCCGGCCCCCGGGCAGGGCGACGCCGGCCTGGGCCGGAGACATCGCGGCCAACGGGGCCGCCACGACGGCGGAGAGGACGGCTACGGAAAGACGGCGGATCCAGCGGCGCATGTTCGGCTCTCCCCGGACGACGACGTGGTGATGAGCACGTCATCGGACGGCGTGGGCGAGGCCTTGACCCTCAGGAGCCGAGCAATGTGGGGACCATCTCGAACAGGTCCTTGGTGAACGCGGTGAGCACTCGCAGGCACCAGGCGCCGGTGATCACCAGCACGATCGCCGACACGGCCAGCTTGGGCAGGAAGGTGAGGGTCTGTTCCTGGATCTGAGTGGCCGACTGCACGATCGAGAGCAGCAGGCCGATCACCAGGGTCGAGATCAGCACCGGTCCGGCGATCTTGGCGGCGGTCAGCAGCGCCGCGGCCACAATCTGAATCACGTTGTCGGACATGGCCTCTGCCTCAACGGTAGGTGGTGAGCAGGGTGGTCACGATCAGCGTCCAGCCGTCCACCAGAACGAACAGCAGCAGCTTGAACGGCAGCGAGACCAGGGCAGGGGGCAGCATCACCATGCCCAGCGACATCAGGATCGCGCTGACCACCAGGTCGACCACCAGGAACGGGATGAAGATGACGAACCCGATGATGAAGGCGCCGCGCAACTCGCTGATCACGAACGCCGGCACCAACGAGCGCATGCCCACGTCATCGCGGGTCTCTGGCTGAGCCGCGCCGCTGGCCTTGACCATCAGGGCGAGCTCGGCATCCCGGGTGTGGGCGAGCATGAACTCGCGCAGCGGCGCCACGCCGTCGGTGTAGGCCTGGGAGGCGGTCTTGGTGCCGCTCATGTACGGGCTGATCGCCTTCTCCTGCATGGCGTCGACGGTCGGTCCCATGATGAACAGGGAGAGGAACAGGGCCAGTCCGACCAGCACCTGGTTCGGCGGCACACTCTGGGTGCCGATGGCGCTGCGGGTCAGCGAGAGGACCACGACCACCTTGGTGAAGGCGGTGCACAGCAGCAGCAGCGCGGGCGCCACGCCCATCACCGTGACCAGCACGATCAGCTGGACGACGCGACTCGGCTCCCCGGGGACGTTCACCGTGATCGAGGGTTCGGCCACGCTGGGCGCGGTGGGGGCACTCGGGCCGGGTACCGGCGTGGGCGCCGCCGTCGCGGCCTCGGCCATGCCTGCGCCCCAGAGCAACAGTACGCAGCCGAGCCCGACCACCAGCAGGAGGCGGATCAGGCGCGATCGTGTCACCGGCGCACCGTCCGGTCCCGCAGCGCCTCCACGGCCGGCTTCCAGGTGCGCGGGTCGAGTGCCGATCCGCTGCCCTGCGCCCGGGGCGGCCGCCCGCCCGGTTCGGTCTGCGGCGTCGCCAGGGCAGCACTTAGGGCGGTGGCGTCCAGGGTGGTCAGCAGAGAGACCGACTGTGCCGTGACGCCGAGGACCAGGGCCGACCCACCCACCTCGACCACGGCCAGGCTGGCCTCGCGGGACAGGCCGACCCGGTCGAGCACCTTCAGCCCGGCGCCGGCTCCGTGGACCGTGGCCCGGCGGGCGAGACGGGCCACGATGAGTGCCAGCAGGACCACCACCACCAGGGAGATGCTCACCCGGCCCAGCATCACCAGGTCGTCGGTTCCGCTCACGTCGGCCTCATGTGGCGTCCTGGGTGACGATCTCGGTGATCCGCAGTCCGAAGCTCTCGTCGACCACGACCACCTCACCCCGCGCCAGCAGCGTGCCGTTGACCAGCAGGTCGGCGGGGGAGCCGGCCAGCCGGTCGAGTTCGACCACGTCGCCGGGGGCCAGGGCCAGTAGCTGTCGCACCGTCATCCGGGTGCGGCCGAGCTCGCAGGTGACCTCCATCTCGACGTCGCGGAGCATGTCGATGCCCCAGCTGTTCCCGGCCGAGGCGGCGGTCCTTCCGGCCGGCGCGGGGGGTTCGCTCAGGCTCACCCCGACGAAGGCCGCCACCGCGCCGTCCAGCAGCAGCGGGACCAGCACGGTGTTGCCGCCGGTGAGCACCTCGAGGCATTCCTCGACCGCGATCGCGGTGGGGTCGCCGTCGAGCCGGCCACCCAGCTCGCCGGCGATCGTCTCCAGCGCGGGCTTGAGCGCCTGGGCGGGCTCGACGGCGCCGAAGGGGGTGCCGGCCAGGGCGTCGACCAGTTCCTGGCCGACGACGAGCAGGGCCTTGCCCTCGACCCCGGCACCGAGATAACCGGTGATGGCGGCGCCGGCCGGGTCGGGAAGGGTCGCGGTCGCGGTGTCGGCAGTCGGCTCGCCCAGGATCAGTGGCGAGGCGCTGGGGATCTGCGGCAGCGCCTCAGTGATCGCCGCCGCGACCCGCTGGGCTGTGCGTGCCCAGGCGTCGGCGTCCCCGCTCGCGCCCTGCTGATCCGGTACGAGTGGCGAGGCGGAGAAGCTCACGGTGTCTCCTCTGGTGCGGGGCGGTCGGCCGGGGTGGAGGTGTACGGGTCAACGTCCGGAGACGATCAGGACGGCGAGGTTGCGCCCCGAGGCCCCGGGGATCGCGTGGGCGAACACGGTGGAGGCCGAGGTGACGGCCAGCGGAGCGGTTGTGCGATGCGGGAACGTGATCACGTCGCCGACGGCGAGCCGGCCGATCGCCTGGGAGGACATCCGGAGAGCCTCGAACTTGACCGAGACGTCGACGTCCACCTCGGTGAGCCGGCGCTGGGTCTGCACCGCGGCCGTGGAGCGGACCAGGGCCTGGTCGCGGTTGTCGTGGTGGGTGGCGATCTCGAGCACAGGGGCGAGCATCGCGTAAGGCAGGCAGAGCGCGATCTGGCTCTCCCGGGTGCCCACGGTCAGGTCCATGTTGGCGACCACCACCGGATCGGTAGGTGCCGCGGCCTGCACGAACCGGGCGTCGGCCTCGAGCGTGAGCAGTTGCGGGTGAACGCCTTTGGCGATCGGTTCCAGGGCGTAGCTGAGTTCGCCGAGCATCCGGGTGAGCAGCTGGCGCAGCAGTGCCTGCTCGATGTCGGTGAGCGGGCGGTCGGGCTGGCGCTCGCTGCCCATGCCTCCGAGCTGGTGGTCGATCATCGTCAGCAGGGTGGCCAGGTCGAAGGTCATCAACGCCTTGCCGGGCCAGGGGTCCAGTGAGATCACCGCACAGACCGACTGCTCCGGCATGCTGGAGAGGAACTCGTCGTAGCTGAGCTCCTCGATCTGCGGGGTGCCGATCTGGCACACCGCGCGCAGGCTGGTGGTCAGCACGGTGGTGGACTGCCGGGCGAAGGTCTGCATCGCCACTCGCAGCAGGTGGGCGTGCTCCCGGGCCAGGCGGACCGGCCGGCGGAAGTCGTAGGCGCGCGCTTCGCCGCGGCGGCGCCTCATGCTGCTGGTCGCGCCCGGGGTGCTCACACCTGGAGGCATCGACCGATGGCCGAGGGTCCTTGAGCGCTCACTACTGCATCACGAACTCGGTGAAGTAGATGTCGTAGACCCCGCCGTGATAGAGGTGCGTGACCTCCTCGACCAGCTCCTCCTTGGCGTGCTCGCGGCCCTTGGCGTCGGCGAGCTCGTCCAGCGGCTTGTTGCTGAACAACTCGATCGCGGCGTCCAGCGCCTTCGAACCGTCGACGTCGCCGTGGCCGCCGCCGCCCTCGGCCGTCTGCAAGGCCATGCCCAGCTTCAGGAAGTGCCCGCCGGCGAGGTTGATCGTGATCGAGTCCAGGGGGACCACCGCTCCGGCCACGTAGGACGGCGACGGGCTGGGTGCCCCGGCCGCCGCGGCGGCGTCCCCCTTGGGCTTCAAAACCAGGAAGTAGGCCGCCCCCGCGATCGCTAGCACCGCCACCATGATGAGGATCAGCTTCTTCTTGCCGCCGCCCTTGGCGTCGTCGTCCTTGGCGTCGTCCTTGTCGGCGGCCATGGTGTTCTCCTCGGATCGCGTGAGCCTTGTGTCTGTGCGTCGGCGGCCGGACGCCTTCGCTTGACCACTAGTGGCCGGAAGCCGCCTCCTCGGAGGCGCTGGCCGACGGGCTCGCCGCGGGCGTCGCGGTGGCGTGGGTCGCCTCCTCGGCCGACGCCTCCTCCGTGCTCTCGTTGGCCACTTCGGCGACGGCGCGGCCGGCGGTGTTGTCCACCGAGGCCAGCACCACGATCTCCACCCGCCGGTTCACGGTCAGCGCGGCGCTGCTGGTGCCCGGTTTCAAGGGCCTGGTGTCGGCGAAGCCGGTCGCCGACATGCGCGCCACCGGGATCTTGGCGGCCAGGTAGCGCAGGACGCCTGTCGCCCGGTCGGTGGACAGCTCCCAGTTGGTCGGATACCGGTCGGTGTGGATCGGGATCGCGTTGGTGTGCCCGTCGACACTGATCCTGTTGGGCAGCTTGATCAGGGTCGGGGTCAGCGCGTCCAGGATCTGCTTGCCCTTCCAGCGCAGGCTCGCGCTGCCGCTCTCGAACAGCACCTGGTCGGTGGCGATGGTGACCACCAGGCCGCGCTCGTCGATCCGGAAGGTGGCGCTCTTCGGCAGGCCGGCGGCCTCCAGGGCCTGCTTCAGATCCTCCTTGGCCTGCTTGAGATTGGCCGCCTCCTGGGCCGCGGCGGCCTTCGAGGTGGACCTCACGATCTCGGCCACCTTCTCGGGTGAGACCTGCGGGTTCTCGTTCGCGGTGAGGGTCTCGCCTTTGGCCGACCCGGCCAGGTTGACACTGTCCGGGGCGACGGCGCCGCCCGGGTCGAGCATCGCGTCTCCACCGTGCAGGATGGCCACCGGGGCACCGAATCCGGCCGCGAGCCCCACCTTCAGGGCGGCGAACTTCTGCTGGTCCACCTGGCTGACGGCGAACATCACGATGAACAGCACCATCAGCAGGGTCATCATGTCGGCGTAGCTGACCAGCCAGCGTTCGTGGTTCTCGTGCTCCTCGTGCTCCTCCTCGTGGGCGCGGCGCTTGCCCCCTCCCCCGTGGCCGCCGCCCCCACTCACGCCGCTTCCTTGGCCGCGGCCGCCCCGGGCGCGTCGGCGACGATCTTCGACCGGAGCTTGGTGGCCACCACGCGCGGGTTGGAGCCGGCCTGGATCGCCAGCACGCCGTCGATGATGATCTCCATGCGGTTGGCCTCGTTGGCGACGCAGGCCTTGATCCGCTTGCTCCAGGGCAGGAACATGACGTTGGCCGACAGGATGCCCCACAGGGTGGCCATGAAGGCTGCGGCGATCATGTGACCGAGCTTCTCCGGCTGGTCGAGGTTGCCCAGGGCGTGGATCAGACCCATACAGGTGCCGATGATGCCGATCGTCGGGGCGTACGCCCCGGCGTCACCCCAGAACGAGGACCCCTTGATCGCTGCGGCCTTCTTGGCCTTGACCTCCGCGGAGAGGATGTCGAAGAGGTCGTCGGGGTCGGTGCCGTCCACGGCGAGCTGGAGCGCCCGCTTCATGAACTCGTCCTCGACCGACTCGATCTCCGACTCCAGGGCCAGCAGACCCTCACGGCGGGCCTTCTCGGCCATCTTCACCAGGGGCTCGATGGCGGCTTCGAGGTCGACCTTCTTGGCGGTCATCCCGTAGACCACCCACTTGATCGCCCCGATGGTGCCGGGCAATGTCGTGGAGGACATGGAGGCGGCCATCGTGCCGACAAAGATCAGGACCAGGGCTGCGGGGGCGAACAGCTCGACCGGGTTGCCGCCCTCGAGAACGTTGGACACCATGATCGCCGCGAAGGCGACCACCAGGCCGACGATGGCTGCCGGGTCCATGATTCACTCCCCCCGCTGCGGCATGCGCAGCACTCGTGCGAGCGAGGTCTGGAGAGCCACGTGGGCACCCAGCGCCTCCTCGTCGTCCTCGGACCGCTCGCGCGTGGACTGCGCCCGGCTCTCGTAGAGGGACGGATGGTGACTGGGTCCGGCTGCGCCGTCGGCCGATCGGGAGATGGCGAAGGCGTCGGCGGCGACGGTCGCCCGCCATCGTCGCACCCGGGCGACGACCTCCTCGACCGGTTCGACCACAATGATCTTGTGGCCGTCGATCATCGTCAGCACGGTGTCGGGGGTGGGCTCGGCCCGCTCGATGAGATCGGGGTTGACGGCCAGCTCATGGCCGCCGAGGCGAGTCAGGATGATCACGGTGTCCGTCCTTGGATCCAGGGTGAGACCGATCCGTGGTCTCACCCGATCAGTCGGCAGACCTGGGGCGGGCATGAGCCGTTCGAGCGGCCGCCCACCTGGCCCACCCGGCTCATGCTCCGCCGGTGTACCCGAATGGCGGTCCGGAGGGCCCCGAACGTGTACACCGGCGGAGCATGAGCGTGGTTTGCGGGGGTGGGGTCATCAGCGCTTGATGTCGACCAGTTCCTGCAGCATCTGGTCGCTGGTGGTGATCACGCGGGAGTTCGCCTGGAAACCGCGCTGGGCGATGATCATGTTGGTGAACTCCTGCGCCAGGTCGACGTTGCTCATCTCCAGCGAGGCGCCCAGCAGGGTGCCCCGGCCGCCGCTGCCCGCGGTGCCGATCTGGGGCAGACCCGAGTTGCTAGTTCCCACGAACGCCGTCGAGCCGATCTTCTCCAGGCCGCTGGGGTTGGTGAAGTTGGCCAACGCGATCTTGCCCAGGGCCTGCTTCTGCTGGTTGCTGAACACCCCGATGATGGTGCCGTCCTGGTCGATCTGGAACTGTTGAAGGCTGCCCGCCGCGGCGCCGTCCACCGCGGTCACCGCGAGAGACTTCGGGCCGCCGTAGTTGCTCACCCCGGACAGGTCCAAGGTGATCACGGTGCCGTCGGCGGTGGTCAGGGTGGCGGCGGTTGACGCCGGGTCGTACGCCCCGGTGGGCAGGAACTGCACGGTGCCGGCCGTGGCCGTCGACCCGGGATCGGTCATGTCGGTGACTGCTACGTCGTAGGTCCCGGCGTTGGGGGTCAACACGATCGACAGCGAGTGCCCGACGCCGGCAGCGTCGTACACGGTCGAGCCGAGGGTCAGCGGGGTGGCCACGGCGGGCGCGATGACGGCCGAGATGTTGCCGGCCACGGTCACCTCGCTGGACGCCGTGGGCGGGATCATCGTGCCGGCGGGCACGACGATGTTGCCCAGCTGGCCGTCGGTGTTGACCACTCCGTTCACCCCCGGCCAGCCCTGAACCTTCATCCCTTCGGCGTTGACCAGCGTGCCGTTGGTGTCGAAGTTGAATGCCCCGGCCCGGGTGTAGGCCTGCTGGTTGCCGCTGTCGACGATGAAGAACCCGTCGCCCTGCAGCATCAGGTCGGTGCTCTTGCCGGTCGACTGGGCCGAGCCCTGGCGGAAGTTCGTGGTGATCGCGGCCAGCTGCACACCCAGGCCGATCTGAGCGGGGTTGAGGCCACCGAGGTTGTCGGTCGGCAGGCCGGCCGAGCGCAGGGTCTGGCTGAGGGTGTCCTCGAAGACGGTGGAGCTGGCCTTGAAGCCGGTCGTGTTCACATTGGAGATGTTGTTGGACACGACGTCCATCAGGGTCTGGTGGGTACGCAGACCGGAGATGCCTGAGAAGAGGGAGCGAAGCACGGATTCCTCCATGGGACGAAGAGGTGGTCTCGGCATCCGTGCCGTGAAGGTCCCGAAGGCTTCGTGCGTTTCGGGTCATGCGGCCGGGGCGGCGTCGTCCCGGGTGCTGCGGTTCGGTGCGCTGCGGTAAGGCTCAGGCGGACGTCGTCACGCTGGTCACGGCGGTCAGCTCCACCGTGATCCCGTCCACGGTGAGGTTGGGGATCTTGGCGCCGAGGGTGCAGGCGCTGACCATGCCGGTTCGCGCCGTGCCCGACACATCGGTGTAGTTGACCGTCTTGCCGACCAGCGAGGTCGCGGTCTGGCTGTTCGAGGCGTCCAACACCTTCTGCTGCAGCTCGGTCAGCTGCTGCATCTTCTCCACAGAGGTGAACTGGGCGGTCTGGGCCAGGAACTGCGAGGAGTCGGCCGGGTTGCTCGGATCCTGGTACTGCAGCTGTGCCACCAGGAGTTTGAGGAAGGTGTTGGTGTCCATCGCGGTGCGATCGACCCCGGCCGAGAAAGTGGTGCCGTCGGCGCCGGAGACCGTCGGGGTCGTCGCGGTGCCGATCCCGTTCACGGTGGTCATGTGATCATTTGCCCTTCGTCGAGCCAGGCCTCAGGGTCACCTGTCGGCTGTGGCGTGGCGGAAACAAGGAGTACCGGTCGGGTCATACGCGCACGTCGATGCGGGTCGCTCCCGGGGCTGCCGGGCCGGTGCCGGTCGGCGCCGGCAGATCGCCGGAGAACCGGGAGCCGCCGGGACGGCGACCCTCCTGCTGGTCGGCGCCGCGCCGGCCCGGGGCGCTGTTCCGGCCGCTGTTGTCATCCGCCGCCGCCGGTGCCTGCCGCTGATCCTTACCGGGGTCGGACGCATTGTCGCGCAAGGACACCGCGCCGAGGTCCAGGCCGGCATCGGCCAGCTGATCGCGCAGCTGGCTGAGACCGTCGCGCAGGGTGGCGATGGCGGCCTGCTCGCCGGCCATGGCCAGCTGCACACTGCCGGCGCGGACGTCGACGGTCAGGGTCAGGTCGCCGAGGTGCTCCGGTGACAGGTGGACCACCGTGCGATGAGTGCCGTCGTTCAGGGTGCGCAGCCCGGTGATGTGCCGGGCCACCTGGGTGGCCATGGCCTGGGGGGTGGCCGGGGTCTGCGGGCCCCCGCCGGTCGGGGCTGTCCCCTCCGTGGACCCGGCGGCGACTGGTGCGGGGGGGCCGGTGACCGGTGTCGATCCCGGTGCCGGCGCCGAGACGACCTCAGCCGCACCTGCTGCCGCCGCGGCAGCCCCGCCGCGGCGGGGCGAGCCGCCCTGTGACGCAGACCCGTTGCCGGCGAAGGCCTGCGCGGCTGCCGCGACCTGCTGGCCCGAGGCCACCGCGGAGGTGTCGCCGGCCGGCCGGGAGGCGGCGCTTCCGGTGTCCGCGACGGTCGGGGCGGCAGACACTCCGGCGACGTCGTTCGCCTCAGTCTGGGCCGTCGCGAGGCTGCCCGGGTCGGGCGCGGGTGACGCTGTGCCGGTCTCGCGCAGGTCGCTCCGGCTCGGAGCCCGGCCCGGGGCGGAGGCCGCGTCGGAGGTCGGCTCGAGGCTGTGGGCGCGCAGGTCCCCTGGTGCGGCGCCGGCCGGGTCCGCCGGGCGGGCCGACACCGACACCGACACCGACACCGAGCTGAGGCCGAGGCCGTGGCTGAGGCCGGTGGGGCCTCGGTGGGCGTCCCCGAGGCGGCGGTGCCCGGGGCAGGGACGGTCGTGCCCGCCGCGAAGGCCGTGCCCGTCGTGCCCGCGGTGCCCGGCGTGGATGGCGTGGACTCCGCGGTGCGGGGAGAGAGGTCCGTGAGCGGCGCCGCGCCGCTCGGCGTGGTGGCGGCAGGTCCGTCCGGGCCGGTCGAGAGGGCGGAGAGGCTCACCGGTGCCGCGGGAGTGGGCGAGACGTTCTGGGTGGCAACGGGTTCCGCTGTCGCGGTCACCCGGCCGGTGGTGGTCGCCTCCGGGGCATCCGTCCTCGCGGCGGCCGGAGCGGCCGGAGCGGCAGGAGCGGTCAGAGCGGTCGGGCCGGCAGCGCTGAGCCCGATCACGGTCGCGACCGCGCCGGCCGCTGCGGCGTCGCCGGCCGGGCCGGGCGCCTCGTCGACGGGGATCGCCACGAGCCACTCGATCCGCGGCTCCGGTGCCGGGTCGACCTCGAATCGAGGTGCCGGCCCACCTGCGGGCTCGCTGATGCCGGCGGCCCCGGCCCGGTCGGTCGCACGATCGGCGCGGGAGGCAGGCAGAGCGGCGGTGGTCGGGGTGGCTGCACCGGTCGTGGCAGCCGGAGTGGCCGGAGTGGCCGGTTGCGCGGCACCGGTCTCCTCCGGGCGTGACCCCCGAGCGACGGGCCGGCGGCCGGTGCGGCGCCGAGTGCTCGACCCGGTGCGGTCGACGGCCTCGTCCTGGCGGGCCCGTCCACTGCGCTCCGCCGCGGGTGAGCGTTCCCCACCCGATGCGCCGCTGGCCCGGGTGGCCGGCCGGGACTGAGCGGCCAGCACCTGCCCGAACGCCTCGACCGAGGTGGAACCGGCTGCGCCGGAACTGCCACCGGCAGCACGCTCCCGGAGCGCAGCGGTTCCGGCGGTCGCTGGGGTGCCGATCCGGCTCGGGGTCAGGGTCATCGCAAGGCCTCCCGGTACTGAGTCACGCGGCGGACGTAGTTCTGGGTCTCGGTGTAGGGCGGGACGCCGCCGTACTTGCGGACGGCGCCGGGGCCGGCGTTGTAGCCCGCCAGGGCAAGGTCGACCTTGCCGTTGAAGGAGGAGAGCAGCTGGGAGAGCATCTTGGCCGCGCCGTCCACCGCCTGCGCGGGGTCGAAGGCGTTCGCGACCCCGAGGTCGCGCGCGGTGCCGGGCATCAGCTGCATCAGGCCCTGGGCCCCCGCCGGGCTCACCGCCCGCGGGTTGTAGGCGCTCTCGGCCTTGGCCACCGCGCTGAGCAGCGCCGGGTCGACCCCGTACTTGGCGCCCGCGGCGGTGAAGAGGGAGGCGTAGGGGCCGCTCAGCCCGCTGCTGCCCACACCGGCGGCCGCGGCGGCGCTCATCGCGGCGGTGGTCGTCGCCGAAGTGATCTCGGGCACTACCCGGCGGATGGAGGAGGGGGTGCCCCACAGGGAGTGCACCCCGACCGTCTTCCCGGCCCGCGGGGCATCGATCATCTTGCCGTCGCCCACGTAGATCCCCACGTGGTGTGCGGGTTCCCCGAAGAACACCAGGTCGCCCGGGCGGGCCTGGTCCAGTGAGGCCACCACGGCGCCGGCCCGGGACTGGTCGGCGGCCACCCGAGGAAGATCGATCCCCAATTGGCCGTAGACGTTCTGTACCAGGCCCGAGCAGTCCACGCCGGTCTTCGGGTCCTCCCCACCCCACAGGTAGGGCACGCCGGTGTACTCCTTGGCCTTCGCCACCGCCGCCGCGCCCAGGTCGACCGAGGACGTCGTGCCGGTGCCGGCGTCCGCCGTCGTGGCGGCGCCGGCACCCTCCAGTGCCTCGGCCAGCAGCGAGGCGAAACCCGCTGTGCTGGAGGATGTCGTGGACCGGGTGGGAGTTCCCGGGACCCCCAGCAGGCTGCGCAGCTCACTCACCCGCGCCTGCACCGCGGCCAGTCCCTCGCTCACGCCGCGTCACCTCCGTCCGGGTGGCCGGCTGGCCTGCGGAAGTACAGGACCGCGCCGGCCAGGTCGTCCGCCTCCAGCTGGTCTCGCCGGGCGTCGGCCTCGGCCAGTGCCCTCCGGTGCCGTTCGTGCAGGGCCTCGACGGCGCGTAGCCCGGCCCGCGCGGTGTGCCAGCTGCCCACCGCCGCGGCCACGTCGCCCTGCCGCGCGATCACCTGCTCGCCCGCCTGCTCGGATCGCTCCCGCAGCAGCTCGCGGCGATGGGCGGCGCCGGCCATCTCCTCGGGGGAGGCGGTCGGCCGGGGGATGCAGTGCAGCATCGCGTCGGCCAGGGCATCGACCTCGGCCTGCGCCGTGATCAGCCTGCGCCGGGTGGCGGCCAGCTCCGTGACCGCGGCGTTGAGGTGCGCGGCACGCAATCGCTCCAGGGTGTGCAGACGGAACCGACGGCTCATGACGACTCACCTCCGGTCAGGGCCGCGGCCAGGGCCTGCCAGGCCTGCGCGGCGGGGACCACGCCGTCGGGGGGCTGCCGCAGGAAGGAGTCCAGGGCTCCGCGCAGGGTGATCGCCAGGTCGACGTCCGGGTCACTGCCCGCGGCGTAGGCGCCGACCTCGATCAGCTCGCGGGCGTCGCGGTGCGCCGCGAGCAGGCGGCGTGCGGTGGTCGCGAGGTGCAGTTGCTCGGGCGTGCAGATCGCCCGCTCGACCCGGGAGATGGACTCCAGTACATCGATGCTCGGGAAGTGGCCGGAGGTGGCCAGCCGCCGGGAGAGCACCACGTGCCCGTCCAGGATCCCTCGGGCCGTGTCGCCGATCGGGTCCTGCAGGTCGTCACCCTCGACCAGCACGGTGTAGAGCGCGGTGATGCTGCCGTTCGCGCCGGGCCCGGCCCGCTCGAGCAGCCGGGGGAGCATGGCGAACACGCTGGCCGGGTAGCCGCGGGTGGCCGGGGGCTCGCCGGCGGCCAGGGCCACCTCGCGCTGGGCCAGGGCGGTGCGGGTCACCGAGTCGACCACGAGTAGTACGTCGACGCCCTCGTCACGGAACCACTCGGCGATCCGGGTGGCCGTGAACGCCGCGGTGAGCCGCAGCATCGGCGGGTCGTCACCGGTGGCCAGCACCACCACCGTGCTGCGCCGGCTGACCTCGTCCAGGGTGTCCTCGAGGAACTCGCGCACCTCACGGCCACGCTCGCCGACCAGGGCGACCACGCGTACCGGCGCCGAGGTGCCGCGCACGGCCATGCCCAGCAGGGTGGACTTGCCGACGCCGGACCCCGCCATGATCCCCACCCGCTGACCGGCGCCGACCGGCACCAGGGTGTCCAGGGCACGCACTCCGGTCTCCAGCGCCTGATTCACCCGGCGGCGATGCAGAGGGTTCGGGGCGCTTGCCTCGAGCGGCACCGAGCGGATGTCGGTGAGCGGGCCCCGTCCGTCCATCGGACGGCCTAGGGCGTCGATCACCCGGCCGAGCAGGCCGTAGCCGGCAGGCACGGAGGCCGGCCCGCCGGTGGTGCTGACCGGGTTGCCGGCGCCCACCCCGGAGGTGGTGCCCAGGGGCATGCAGGTCACCCCCTGACGGTGGACGGCGACCACCTGGGCCGGGAGCGAGCCGACGTCGGTGTGCACGTGCACCAGTTCGCCGACCCCGGCGCGGATGCCCTCCACCCGGATGCCCAGCCCGACCACGTCGGCGACCACGCCTCGCACCGCCGGGGCGGCGGCGGCCGCCGCCGCAGCCAGCCGCTGGGCGGTCAGCGCGGCGATCGTCTCGAGGGCGCCGTGCGCCGTGGTCACACTCACCCGCGCAGCACCTCTTCGGCCGCGGCGACGGCGACGGGCAGCGACAGCCGGAGCTGCTGCACCGGGCTGCTGGCCAGCACCTCGCCCCGGGGCACGGTGGGGTCGGCGATCAGCCGGACCCCGGCCGGGAGCGTGCCGAGCCCAAGCTGGTCGACCGCGACCAGGTCTCCCGGCTCCAGCCGGACGACGATCGGTCCGGCGTCGCCGAGGGTGTGCAGAGCGGCCCGCACCGATTCCAGGACAGGGGCCTTCAGCCCGATGAGTTCCCGGGCGAGCAGCGCACGCGCCAGCGCCAGGGTGCCGTCGGTGATCGTGTCGGCCAGTTCCTCCCACGCCGGGACCAGGGTGTGGTCAAGGGTCTGCGCCGCCTGCGCCAGGGAGGTCAGCACGGCCGCGAGCCGGGCCGTCTCCTGAGCCCGGCGGGCGTCGTCCGCCTTGGTCTGCTGGGCCGCCTCGGCGCGCGCGGTCTCGGCCGCCGCCTGGCGCCCCTGCGCCCAGCCGGCGGCGTAGCCCTGCGCCCTGCCCTGCGCCTGGCCGTCCTCGATCGCCTGCCGGACGAGTCGATCCACCTCGGGGTCGCCCCAGCTGGTGCCGATGCCGCCCCGGGTGAGCGGGCGGTCGAACCGGACGGCCCGGACCGTCGGCTCGGGCAGGCCGGGTGCAGGCTCAGTCGACGAGGGCTTCATCGCTGCCCCTCATGATCATGATCTGACCGGACTGCTCGAGCGCGCGGATCTCGGTGACGACCTTGGCTTGGGCCTCCTCGACCTCGGAGAGCCGCTTCGGACCGAGCAGCTCGATCTCCTCGGCGAGGTTCTCCGCGGCCCGGGTGGACAGGTTGCGCATGATCTTCTCCCGGACCGGAGCCGGGGTGCCCTTGAGGGCCAGCGCCAGGCTGGCGCTCTCGATGTTGCGCAGCACCAGTTGGATCGCCTTGTCGTCGAGGGTGGTGATGTCCTCGAAGATGAACATCTGGGCGCGCACCTGCTCGGCCAGTTCGGGGCTGAGCGATTCCAGGCCCTCCAGGATCATCCGCTCGGTGCCGCGGTCGGCCCGGTTGATGATTGCCACCAGCGGCCCGACCCCACCCACCGAGGACATCTCTTGCGGCCCGATCACGGTGGACATCCGTCGGTCCAGCTCGCGCTCGACCATCCGGATGACATCGGGGGAGGCCCGCTCCATCAGGGCGATCCGGTGCGCGATGTCGGCCTGTACCTCCTGCTCGAAACCGGACAGGACCAGGGCCGACTGCTGCGGCGACAGGTGCGCCAGCACCAGCGCGATGGTCTGTGGGTGCTCGTCGCCCAGGAAGGTGATCAGCTGCCGGGCGTCGGCCTTGCGCATGCTCTCGAACGGCATCTCGGCCAGGGTGGCGCCGAGCCGCTCCATGATCTCTTCGGCCCGCTCGCTGCCCACGCTGTCGGCCAGCAGCAGCTTGGCCAGGTCGAGGCCGCCCCGGCCCGAGTTGTCCGAGCTGACCAGGGTGTGGTGCGCCTCGGTCAGCACCGAGCTGGCGTCGTCGGAGGAGACGTCGCGCAGCCGGACGATCTCGGCGGTCAGATCCTCGACCATCTGCTCGGGCAGGATGGAGAGGATCTTGGCGGCACGGTCCCGGCCCAGCTGGACCAGCAGGATGGCGGCCTTGCGCAGCCCGGACAGACCCACGGTGGCGACGGTCATCGATCAGCCGCTCCGCTCAGTGAGCCAGCCCTGCACCAGCTGGGCGATCTCCTCGGGCTGGGAGTCCACGAACGAGGAGACCTCGTCGCGGAGTTTCTCCCGCTCCAGCGCCGGGGTGCTCTCGGTCATGCCGCCCATCTCGGGCCCACGCGTCCCCGGTCCGAGCTCGCGCATCCGGTCGGCGCCGATCGCCTCGATCCGCGAGGGCATCAGCATGCCGTCGGGGAGGTCGCTGGCCGAGGCGTCGACCGAGGCGCCCCCGGACTTCTTGCTCTTGATCATCATCACGATGGCGGCGATCAGGATCAGCAGGCCCAGGCCGGCCTTCTTGCCCAGGTCGATGTAGCCGGCGGTCTTGGCAGCCGACTCGGCCGCGGCGATCTCCTTCTTGGTCGCCTCGGCGGTGGCCTTGTCGAACGGCATGGAGTCCACGGTGACCAGGTCGCCACGAGTCGAGTCCACGCCGAGCGCGCTGGAGACCAGGGCCTGCACCTTGGCGGTGTCGGCCCCGCCGGCGGCGTCGGAGTTCAGGATCACCGCGGCGGTGAGCCGCTCGATTCCGCCCGGGGCGGCCTGCTCCTCGGTGATCACCTTGCCGACGCCGTTGTTCCGGGTGGCGTCCTCCTTGAGGTAGCCGTTGGTGCCGAGCCCGCCGGCCAGCGCGCTGGGCGTGATCACGCCGAGAGTTCCGCCGGTGGCGCCGGCGCCGCCGTTGTAGGTCTCCCTGCTGGTCTGCTCGCTGAGCGGGATGACCGGGGAGGGCAGGTAGGACTCGCTGGTGCGGTGCGTGGTGTCGTAGTTCAGCTGGGCGTTCACCCGCACCACGGCGTTGCCCTTGCCGAGCACCTGGTCGAGCATGACCTGGACGGCGGTGCTCAGCCGGTCCTCGTACTGCGCGGTCTGCTCGTCGGCGTCGTTGGCGACCGCGGCGGCGGCGCCCGTGCCTGCCCCGCTGTCCGGGGTGGAGAGCATGGCGCCGTTGGCGTCGCTCACCGTCACCTTGGACGGGTCGAGGCCAGGCACGCTGCCGGCCACCAGGTGCGTGACGGAGCGGATCTGCCCCTTGTCCAGGCTGATACCGGGGGCCAGGGCGAGCAGGACCGCTGCGGTCGGCTTGTCCTCCTCGGCCGCGAACACGTCACGCTTGGGGATGGCCAGGCGTACAACAGCCGTGTTCACGCCGGTGATCGAGCCCAGGGTCTTGTTCAGCTCGCCCTCCAGGGCGCGCTGGTAGGCCACGTTCTGCTGGAAGTCGGTGGCGGTCATGCCCTGCTTGTCCAGCAGGGACCAGCCCTCTCCGCCAGTGTTGCCGGGCAGGCCCTTGCCGGACATGGCCACCCGCAGGTCGTACACCTGGGACTGCGGCACCAGCACCGTCGCTCCGCCGTCGGCCAGCTGGTACTGCACGTTCTGGCCGCGCAGCTCCTCGACGATGGCGTTGGCGTCGGAGCCGGACAGCTGGGTGAACAGCGGCGTCCAGGTCGGCTGGGCCACCCAGTTGGTCAGGGCGATCGCGCCCAGCACCAGGGCGGCCATCGCGACCAGGATGATGCCGCGCTGGCCGGGGGTGAAGCCGCCGGCCAACCCGCGAGCCCGGCCCATCGCCTGATTCATCCGTGCGCTCACAGCGGCATCCTCATGATCTCGTTGAACGCCTCGAGGGCCTTGTTGCGCACCGTGGTGGTCAGCTCAGTCGCCGTCTGCATCTTGGTGGCCGCGATCACGTAGTCGTGCACGTCGGTCAGGTCACCGGTGGCCGCCTGCACGGCCTTGGTGGACGCGGTGCGGTCCAGCGACTCCAGCGAGGAGAGGCCGTTGCCGACCACCTGGCCGAAGTCGGCCCCACGGGAGGCAGCGGCCTGCGCGGCCCGGCCGGCCTGGCCGGTGGCGGCGACCTCGGAGGTGAGATCAGCGGCCTGGCGCTGGTAGAGCTGACTGATCCGGCTGAGGTTCGCGGCGCTCACGCCGCCGACGCCACCGATCGCCATCAGCCACGACCCATCTGGATCGCGGCGTCGTAGCAGGCCTTGACCCGGGTCAGGTTCGACACGCTGGCCTGATACCCGCGCTGCGCCATCACCAGGGTGGTCATCTGCTCGCCGAGGTCCACGTCCGGCAGCCGGACCAGGCCCCGCTCGTCGGCCAGCGGGTGGTCGGGGGAGTGCACGATCCGGCCCTCGGGGTTGCCGAAGCCGATCTCGTGCACAGCGACGCCCGAGCCGGTCCGGCCGTCCTCGAGCGACTTGGCCACGACGTAGCGGGCCTTGAAGGCCTCCTCGTTCATCGACCGCACCGTGTTGACGTTGGCGATGTTGTCGGAGATGGCGTCCATCCAGGTCTGGTGGACGTTCATCGAGGTACCGCAGATGCCCAGGGCTTCGAACACGGCGATCAGACCCCCCGCACGGCACTGCGGTAGAGGGAGAACCGGTCGCCGGTGGCCCGCAGGGCCAGCTCGTAGGCCAGCTGGGTGTTGACAGCGGCCACCGTCTCATCGGCCAGGTTGACGTTGTTGTCCGTCAGGCCGCCGGGGGCGTTGGAGACGATGGTCTTGGGCTGCACCTGCAGAGGGTCGTTGCCGCTGCTCAGGGCCTGCTTGAGGTCGCCCTCGAAAGCCACTGTGCGGGCGCGGAAGTGGGGAGTGTTGACGTTGGCGATGTCATCGCTGATCGCGCGCTGGCGCGCGGCAAGGCCGTTCAGGGCAGCCTGCAGCGTGCTGATCGAAATGTCGTCGAGCATCTGGACCCCTTGTCCCCCGTGCGATCTGACTGCCCTGGGGCGTTGTCGGTGCGGTGTTAAGCGGTTTCGCGCCGTTCCGTGGCGCTACCGAGCGGTCCATGCTCTGGATGTCACGTCGTCCTCACCGGTAGGGCTCTGAAGGGGTTTTCAGTGCGCCCGGTGCCATGTCCGCCGTCCGGCCCAAGGTCGGGTGCGGGGGCGTGCACGCTACGTGTCCGCGCTCACCCGGGTGCGCGTCGGCGGCGTCGGATCGGCGGCACCCGATCGAGTGTCGGCCATTGGGGGCGCCTCGTCGTCGGCGAGTTCACTCACCGTGCGCCCCGGCTCACCGAGGCGGCGCACCCCGGCCAGCACCGTGGCGCCGAACCGGCTGCCGCCGGGCTGTAGTGCGCGGGCGAGCACGGCCTCTCGACCGGCGAACAGCTGGAGCAGCAACGGGTAGTGGTGGGCGTCGGCCTGGTGCTCGGTCAATGCAGTGACCAGGTCGGCCCCGGCGGCCTCGACCCTTCCCTCGGCGTCGGCCAGCAACGCCCTGGTCAGCAGCAGCGGGCCGAGGGAGTAGCGGTTGCCGCCGGGATCGGTCAGTTCGGTGATGCCGTCCAGCAGGTCCAGCGCGCGGGCCCGTTCGCCCCGCTGGTCGCGGGCCTGCGCCTCCAGCCAGTCACAGAACGGGTTTCGTTCTCCTCGGTCCCCGCGAAGTTCCGCCACCAGGGTCAGCGCCGCGTCGTCCCTTCCACCCTCGTCCAACCAGATCTGGGTCAGCAGGGCTGTGGCCTGTGCCCGGTGCTGCCCGTTCGGAGCGATCTGGCGCAGTGCCTCGAAGGTGTCCACCGCCACCTGGCACCGGCCCAGGCCCATCGCCGTGCGGCCGAGGTCGAGCAGGGCCCGGGCCGCGGCGATCGGGTCGATCTCCGGCTCGGCGAGCAGGGAGTCCAGCTGGGCCTGGGCCAGGGCCAGGTTGCGCTCGGCCTTGAGCCGGCGGCGCTCAGCGTCCGCGTAGCCGTGGTGGATCACCCGGACGTCGAGCGGCAGGGGCGCGCTCGCCGCGGCCACGGTCTGTGGGCCGGTCGGCTGCAGCTGTTCGTGCACCTGGCCGCGCCAGCGCACCGCGGTCCGGCGGGCGATCCGGTGCGAGGGAAGGGTCTGCAGCTCCTGGCCCTCCGGGCCGAGATTGACCACCTGCAACACCAGCAGATCCGCCGCGTCGCCCCGGAGGTAGGCGCGCAGGGCGGTGGTGTCACCGGTGAGGCGTTCGTCGGCGTCGATGACCAGGATCCAGTCGGCGCGGGTGGCCTCGAGGGCGGCGTTGCGGGCGCGGGCGAAGTCGTTGTCCCAGTAGCCCTGGATGACGCGGGCGCCGGCGGTGCGGGCGATGGTGACGGTGTCGTCGGTGGAGCCGGTGTCGTAGACGACGATCTCGTCGACGATGCCGTGCAGGCTGGCCAGGCAGTCGGGCAGGGTGGCGGCCTCGTCCTTGACGATCAGGGTCGCCGCCAGCAACGGCCGGCCTGCTGCCGGCGGGTCCGCCGCCGCTCGGGTCAGTGAGGTCCGGGTGCCGACGCTGTCCACCACTTCCTCGAGCCCGGCCATGGCTGCCGCGGCGCCGGCCTGGTCGCCGCGGGCGAGCAGCAGCTGTGCGCGCAGCCACTGCTGCAGCGAGCTCGGGGTGAACCCGTCCTCGGCCAGCTCGGCGAGCAGGGCCGGGACGACGCCGTCCGGATCGCCGTCCTCCAGCAGCAGCCGGGCCAGCAGCTCGGTCGCCTTGGCCCGATAGGGCCCGTCGGGGTCCATGCCCCGCGCGTCCTGAAGGCCTTGCGCAGCGCGGTGCCGGTCGCCCGCACCCAGGTACGAGCGGGCCAGATCGAGCAGCTCCCGCGCGGACGAGGCACCCGCGGCCGCCGCGGCCTCGACCTCGGACTGGGCGAGGGCCAGGTTGCGCCGCGCCTTGCCGGCCAGTTGCTCGGCGTCCGCGTACCCGAGGTGCCGCAGGTGCACGACGTCCGGGGTGAGCCGCACCCGCCGCGCAGCGTCCGCACCCCCGGGGGAGGTCACCTGGAGCTGCTCGTGCACCCGGCCGTGCCAGCGCACCGCGGTGCGCCGCGCGATCCGGAACTGCGCCGCGGTGTCCTTCGCCTGGCCGGACCGGTCGAGGTTGACCAGGTCCAGCCCGATCAGGTCGGCGCCCGGCAGGCCCGCCGTCCTGCCGCTGCCGCTCAGGAAGGCACGCAGGGCCGCTGCGTTCGCCACCAGGCGTTCGTCGGCGTCGATGACCAGGATCCAGTCGGCGCGGGTGGCCTCGAGGGCGGCGTTGCGGGCGCGGGCGAAGTCGTTGTCCCAGTAGCCCTGGATGACGCGGGCGCCGGCAGCGCGGGCGATGGTGGCGGTGTCGTCGGTGGAGCCGGTGTCGTAGACGACGATCTCGTCGACGATGCCGTGCAGGCTGGCCAGGCAGTCGGGCAGGGTGGCGGCCTCGTCCTTGACGATCAGGGTCGCCGCCAGCAACGGCCGGCGCCGAGGGACGTTCCCTGGCCGGCCGGCGCCGACCGGACGGGCCCGGCGGCTCACGACCCGACCCTGGCCACCTGGCCGGCCCAGCCGAGTTCGGTCAGCACTGCGTGCCGGAACGGGCCGTCCGAGCGCTCGAGCCGGTCGGCGAGTTCGGCCTCGCGCCCCCGCCACAGACTGAGCAGGAAGTCGCTCTGGCCGTGCGGCCCGTAGCGGGTCAGGGTGTCGAGCAGGGTCACGGCGGCCTCCTCGATCAGGCCCTCCTGGGCCGCCAGCAGGGTGCGGATCAGGTGGAGGCGTTCCAGGCTGGGCCGGTTGCCGTTCGGCTCGACGAGCTCACGCACTCCGCGCAGCAGGTCCAGGGCCTCACCGCGCCGACCCAGGGCGGCCAGGGCCTGTGCCCGCAGCCAGTCGATCAGCCCGGCGTGGGTCAGCCCGTCGGCGCGCAGTTCCTCGGTCAGGAACAGGACCACCTGGTCCATGCCGCCGGCGTCCAGCAGGGTCTGGGCGAGCAGAACAGTGGCCTGCGCGCAGTAGGGGCCGGTGACGGCCATCGCCCGCACGGTCTCGAAGGCGTCGACAGCCTGCTGACGATGTCCCGCTGCCAGTTCGGCGCGGCCCAGATCGAGCACGGCGCGGCGCTCGGCGTCCCCCTCGGGGTGGCAGTGCCGCGCCAGGGCGTCCACCTGGGCCCGGGCGAGCTCGAGGTTGCGGGCCGCCTTGTCCGCCAGTGCTGCCGGATCGGCGTACCCGTGGTGCCGCAGGTGGATCAGCTGTTCGGGGAGGGCGAAGCCCGCGCCCGCGCCTGGGGCCTGGGTGCCGATCTGGAGCAGCTCATGGATCCGCCCGTGCCAACGCACCTTCGCCCGCCGGGCGATCCGGATCGACTCCAGGGAGTGCTGGGCGAGACCCTGCGGGGAGATGTTCACGACCCGCAGCCGCACCACGTCCACGTCGGCCAGGGCCGGCGCTCCGGGCAGGGCCGCCGCGTCGCCCCGGAGGTAGGCGCGCAGGGCGGTGGTGTCACCGGTGAGGCGTTCGTCGGCGTCGATGACCAGGATCCAGTCGGCGCGGGTGGCCTCGAGGGCGGCGTTGCGGGCGCGGGCGAAGTCGTTGTCCCAGTAGCCCTGGATGACGCGGGCGCCGGCGGTGCGGGCGATGGTGACGGTGTCGTCGGTGGAGCCGGTGTCGTAGACGACGATCTCGTCGACGATGCCGTGCAGGCTGGCCAGGCAGTCGGGCAGGGTGGTGGCCTCGTCCTTGACGATCAGGGTCGCCGCCAGCAACGGCCGGCTCCGAGGGCTACGGGTCACCGACTGAGCATCGGCAGCGCCGGTGCCGCCCTTCAGCCGGGGCGTCCACCGGCTCAGCCCATCACGTCGACGGTCGCCCCGGCCGAGACCGCGTGATAGCTGTGCGCACGTGGGCGCTGCCGGGGCAGGTTCGCCAGTCGTTCGCACACGTCATCGCGGTGCTGCCCGAGCATCTCGGTCACCTGGGCGAGCAGCTGCGCCACCTGATGGCGGCGCACCTCCTCGGCCGGTGCGGGCGGTCCCGCCGGCAGGGCCAGGGCGGGCATCTGCGGGCTGCGCCCGTCGAGCAGGCTGGCCTTGACGTCGAGCGCAGCTGCCTCGACGGCGTCCAGATAGTCGGTCCATGTCGGCGTCATGCGGCGCCTCCCTGTACAGCGCCTCCCTGCGCATGGTGTTCCTGGGGGGCGCCGGTGGACCCGGCGACCCCGCTGGCAGCGTGCCAGGCATCGCGGAGCGGAATGACCAGGTCGCGACAGGCGGCCACCCGCTGGGGCTGATTCTTCAGCCGGGCTTGCAGCAGCTCCTGGACCATCCACAGGTACAGGGCGGCAAGGGATTTGCCCTCGGGCCAGGCATCGACGTCGAGGGTGGAGTGCAGCTCGAGCATGATGTCGGTGGCGTGGGACAGCCGCTCGCTGACCACGCCGAACTCCCCACGCAGCATCGCGTCGTGGGCCATGGTCAGGTCCAGGACCAGGCGGTCGTAGAGCATGGTGAGCAGGCGGGCAGGTGAGGCGGTCTGGGATGCGTCACTGGCATAGCGGGCCTTGGCCTGGGCCATGGCGTACGACATCCGAACCACCTCCTTCCACCTCAGATGAGTCCTCGGTCCTGCGGCCTGGCGCCTGAAGACGAGCCGGGCGACGTCACCCGGTCGAGCGTCAGCCGGTCGAGCTGGTCTGCGTGCTGCTGTAGCTGCTGAGGAAGCTGGACTGGCTCTTCAGCGCGGCCAGGGTGGTCTCCATCGCCGTGAACTGCGACTGCAGTGACGCCCGGTAGCTGGTCAGCCGGCGGTCCCAGTCGTCGATCTGGCTCTGCAGGCTGCGGACGGCGCTCTCCCGGCCGGTCCTGGCGGTGTCCAGGAGCCCGGTTCCGGTCGCGGTCTGCTGCTCGGCCAGTTGCAGGAACCGCTGGGCGAGGCCGGGGGTGTAGGTGACCGAGCCGATGTCGCCGCCGCTGGCGGTCAGGTCGTCCTCGCTGATGGTCACGTTGACCGCGAGCCCCTTGGCGCCCCCGGTGCCGTTGGGCAGCGAGAGCACGGTGCCCGAGCCGACGGCGGACTGCCCGTCGATCCATCCCGCCACGTCGGCGCCGCCGACCAGCTCGGTCTGGGCCACGGCGTCCAGCGCGAGGCTGAACGAGCCGGCCGACCCGGCCGAGGAGGCGCTGAACAACAGGTCGGTGCCGGAGACCGTGCCCGAGATGGACAGCCCAGCACCAGCGGCAGCCTCGTTCAGACCGACGACCACGGCGTCCAGGTCGTCCGTGGCGCCGACCGTGTACGACGCGGTCAGGCTGCCCTTGGTCAGGGTCAGCACCTGACCAGCGGTCAGGCTGCCCGACGTGGGCACCTGCCACTGCTCGGTGCTGGCCAGGCTGGACACCGACACGGTGTAGTCGCCTGCCCTGGTGGCCGAGGTCGCCGAGGAGTAGCTCACGGTGCCGGTGACTCCGGAGGCCGGGTTGAAGCTGGCACCGGCCCCGAAGGTCGCCGCGACCGCCTGTGGGTCCTTCACGAACGCGGTGGTGAACGCATCCCGGTCGAAGGCGAGCTTTCCGTTGCGGTTCAACGAGATCCCGGGCGCGCCGGCGGAGCCGACCAGGCCGAGGATGGATTGCTGCAGGGTGCGCGCCGTGCTGTCGCCGACCAGGCTGCCGCCGGTCTTGGTGGTGGCGTTCCACTGGGTGGCGGTGGCGATCGCGGACAGCACGTTGTTGGCGGCGTCCACCAGCTCCTGCACGTCGTCGGCGACGGCGCTGCCGTCGACCGCCGAGCCGACGGTCACCCCGGTCTCCAGCCGGCTGACCGTGAAGGACAGGCCGGGGACGATGTTGGCGAAGGCGTTGGTGGTCGAGCGCACGGTGTAGGCCGTGCCGGGGTCGGAACCGACGGTGATCTCTGCGTCGCTGCCCTGGGTCAGCACGTCCATCGCTGTGAAGCCGGTCAGGCCGTCGACGGTGAAGCCTGAGGCCTCGCCGGTCCTGCCGGCGGTGAGCTGCAGGCGGTACTGGCCGGGTGAGGTCTGCACTGCGGACGCGGTGACGCCGGAGGCAGAGGCGTTGACAGAGGCCACGACGTCGGCCAACGATCCGGTGCCGGTCGCGATCTCGACGGTGCTGCCGTCGCCCTTGGTGAGGGTGAGCGGGCCGGAGGCGACCAGGGAGTTCAGCGAGCCGGTGGCCTCGTGGGAGACCAGGGAGTGGGCCTTGGCGAGCGAGGTGACGTCGAAGGACAGCGCGGAGGCCTGGGTGCCGCTGACCGTGGCGGTGACCCCGGTCGAGCTGGAACTAGCGGTGGCGCCCTTCCAGTCGGAGGTCTTGGCGACGCCCTTGGCGAGCGTCGACAGAGTGCCCAGAGAGCTGATCAGGTTCGCGTAGGTGTCGGCGGCCTTCTGCTGCTGACTCTGCTGGTTCTTCAACAGGGTCTGCTGGTTCTGCTGGACCGAGACCAGGGAATTGATCAGTGAGGCCGTGTCGACCCCGGACATCATCCCGGAGACGCTGACCTGGGACATGGCGTCCCTCCTCGCTACGTTTCGCGGTACGAAACGGGTGGCTGGGGTGCGGGGGGTGGCGTGGACCGGCCGCGGGGTGGGCGACGGTCAGTGCGCCTTGGGGTGGCGGTCCTGATCAGGACCGCCACCCCAGGTGCGTCACTGCAGGAGCTTCAACACCGACTGCGGAGCCTGGTTCGCCTGGGCCAGCATCGCGGTGCCGGCCTGGGAGAGGATCTGCGAGCGGGTGAAGGCCACCATCTCCTGAGCCATGTCCGTGTCCCGGATCCGGCTCTCCGAAGCGGACAGGTTCTCCACCGCGACGTTGAGGTTGTTGATGGTGTGCTCGAGGCTGTTCTGCGAAGCACCGAGCTCGGCCCGAGCGGTCGAGACGGTGGTGATCTCCGCGTCGACAGCCGTGATGCCAGCCGGGCCGCCGCCGGCTGCCGTGACGTCGATCCCGGACACCGCTGTGGCGACGGCCGTGATGTCGGTCAGCGTGACCGCGGTGGTGTCGGTGGCGTTGGCACCTACGTGGAAGGTCAGCGCCGTGTTCGAGCCGTCGAGCAGCTTGGTGCCGTTGAAGTCGGTCCGGGTGGCGATGTCGCTCAGCGCGGAGCCGAGCGCCGTGATCTCGGACTGGATGGCGGCCAGCGACGTGCTGCTGTTCGCCCCCTCGTTGGCGGCCTGGACGCTCAGGTCGCGAACGCGCTGAAGAATGCTGTGCACCTCGGTCAGCGCACCTTCAGCGGTCTGGACCACGCTCACGCCGTCGAGGGCGTTGCGGACGGCCTGCTTCAGACCGCCCACCTGGGAACGCAGGCCTTCAGAGATCGCCAGACCAGCAGCGTCGTCCGCTGCACGGTTGATGCGGAAACCGCTGGACAGCTTCTCCAGCGACTTGCTCATCTGCCCGTCGGTGACCGACAGGTTCCGGTAGGCGTTGAACGCTGCGATGTTGTTGTTGATGCGCAGACCCACGATGTCCTCCTTGGTTAGGGCCCCACACCGGTCCATCCGTGGACCGGCTTGTGTTTCCTATCGGCGTGCTCCCGGCGCTGTTTAGCTGTTGATCATGCGCCGAGTGGGTGAACTCCGGCGCCCGACGCGCGCCGGAGGGTATGCGGGGACGTCTGAGGCGCACCGACGGGTGCCGGGCCTGCCGCAGAGGTCGTCGTCGCGCTGGCGACCAGCTGGGCGCCGTCCAGATAGGCCTGGACGTCGGTGCGCTGCCGGACCGAGGACCGCCGGGCGACGGCGTGGACGTAGGCCTCCCGGCGCCGGGCGCGCACTCCGTCACCGTCCACCTGGGCGCCGGCGCCGCTGCGGGCGTCGTCGGTGAGCAGGGTGGACAACGCCTGGTGCAACAGCTCGAGGCCCTCGGCCCGCAACTGGGAGGCGCGGGACTGGGTGACCGCGAGCTCGTCCGCGAGCTCGGTCAGCTGGCGGTTCTCCAAGTAGTAGCCGGAGACCACCCGGCGGGTGCGCTCGGGCAGTTCTGCCAGCGCATCGCGCAGGTAGCCGATCCGCTCGGCGGCGAGCAGGGCCTCGTCCGGCTGCGGGGCGCCGTCCGCCAGGGTCGCGCCGAGCCCGTCGTCCTCGGCCGCGATCGGGTCGAGGCTGAGCAGGGAGGCCCGGTCGGTGCTGTGCAGTACCTGGCGGACGTCGGTGTGGGACATACCGCTCGCGGCCGCGATCTCGGTCTCGGTCGGCGTGCGCTGCAGGGCGCGGGTGAGCTCCTCGGTGACCGTGGCCAGGGTGCGGGCGCGCGAGCGCACCGAGCGGGTGGCCCAGTCGCGCTGGCGCATCTGGTCGATCATCGCGCCGCGCACCCGGTTGGAGGCGAAGCGGGCGAAGGGGACTCCGAGAGTGGAGTCGAAGGAGTGTGCAGCCTGGACCAGGGCGAGGGCACCGGCGCCGATCAGGTCGTCGGTGTCCAGATGCCGGGGGAGACGCGCAGCCGCCTCGCGGGCCAGATGGCCGACCAGGGCGAGATGAGTCGTCACGAGCTCGTCGACGTCTACCGGGGGAGCGGGCACCCACCAGGCATCGGTCCGGTGCGGCCCGGGCTTTCGCTGTGATGACCTTCAGGCGGTCCGTTCGGTGGCCGAATCACTCAGCTGGCTCAGTTGAGGTGACCCGAAAGGGCTCAGGTCCACCCCCCGCGTGCCGACAGATCACCCAAGACCCACCTGTTGGGCACCACCCCGTTCGGGGCGGTCGCCGACCGGAGCAGCCAAGGAGCGCGACCGATGAGCCTTCCCGATCTGGCCGCTGTGCTGTGGCGGCAACGTGAGCTGCTCGAGAAGCTCGTCTACCGCCTGGAGTGCGAGCAGCTGCTGCTCGCCGCCGGCCGCACCCGCTTCCTGCCTCTGGCCACCTCCGAGGTCGAGGGCCTGATCGACGAGCTGTCCGTGATCGAGATGCAGCGCGCCGCCGTCGCCGATCGGGTGGCGAAGGAGGAGGGCCTGCCGGCCGGCGTGAGCCTGGAGGAACTGGCCGCCGGCGCCCAGCCGCCCTGGACCGGAGTGCTGATCGACCACCGCAACGCCCTGCTCACCCTGACCGGGGAACTCACCCTGCTGGCCGAGACCAACCGGCATCTGATGGCTGCCGGGCTGCAGGCGGTCGAGCAGGCGCTGTCCGGGCTCGGGCTGCGCCAGGGAACCACGTCGATCGGGTACGACGCGCACGGTCGGCGGGAGACGATCGCCGGCTCCGGTGCGACGATCGTGGACCGGAGCCTGTGAGCCGGCGATGAGCACCTTCGGCACCCTCAACACGGCGGTCTCCGGGCTGCTGGCCGCCCAGCGGGCGATGGACGCCACCGGTCAGAACGTGGTGAACGCCAACACCCCGGGCTACTCGCGGCAGCGGGTGCTGCTCTCCTCGGTGGGTGCGCCGGCCACGTCCACCTTCCACACCGGGAGCTCGACCCCGATCGGTGGGGTCAAGATCGACGCCGTCTCGCGGATCCGTGACTCCTTCATCGAGGCCACCCGGGCCGCCGCCGGCAGCCGCCAGGCGGCCCTGGACGCGCAGCACGCCACGCTGACCGGAGCCCAGCTGCTGCTCGCGGAGCCCGGTGACAATGGTCTGCAAGCGGGGCTGGACGGGTTCTACGCCTCCTGGCACGAGTTGTCGCTCAACCCGGGCAACGCCGCCGCGGGCTCCGTGGTGATCCAGAAGGGGCTGGCGGTCACCGATCAGTTGCACGCGGTCGGCAACGGCATCTCGGCCCAGTGGTCCACCACGTACGACCGGCTCACCCACGTGGTGGAGCAGGCCAACCAGGCCGCCGGCGACCTGGCCTCGCTGAACGCGAAGATCGCTGAGGGCGTGGTCGCCGACCGGCCGGTGAACGAACTGCTCGACCGGCGGGACGCCCTGGTGCGCACGCTGGCCGATCTGGTCGGCGGCTATGCCGTGCCGGCGCAGGACGGGCAGGTCTCGGTGGCGATCAACGGAATCACCATCGTCGCCGGCGGGACGGCGCAGCCGCTCACCCTGACCGGCGCCACCGACCTGGACAATACCCTCTCCGACCCGGTGACGATCAGTTGGGGCCCGATGGCGATCCCGATCGAATCCGGGGCTGCCGCAGGCCATCTGGCCACTCTGCGCACAGATCTGCCGACCCTGGCCGCCCGGGTCGACGAGACCGCGGTCGCCCTGCGGGACGCGGTGAACGCCGTGTACGCCACCGGATTCACGCTCACCGGCGCGGCCGGCGGGGCCTTCTTCGGCGGCACCGGCGCGCGCGACCTGACCGTGCTGCCCACCTCCGCGGCCGCCCTGGCGATGACGTCCGCGGCGGGCGTGCTGGACGGCGCGGTGGCGCTGAAACTGGGCGATCTGGCCGGCGACGTGGCCTCCGCAGCCGCCCTGGGCGGAACCGCGGGCGCCTCCGCGCGCTGGCGTGACCTGACCACTGCTCTGGGGACCCAGGTGCAGAGCCTCGGCGCCGCGGTCGCGGTGCAGGCCTCGGTGGTCGAGGCGGCGGACGACGCCGTGAACGCCGACTCCGGGGTGAACCTCGACGAGGAGATGACCGGGATGCTGATGTTCCAGCGGGCCTACCAGGCCTCCGCCCGAGTGATCACGACGGTGGACGAGATGCTCGACACCCTGGTCAACCGCACCGGAACCGTGGGGAGGTAATCGACCGTGCCGAACCGGATCACACAGGCCTCTACGTCGGCGATCACGCTGCGCGGGCTGCAGGGCAGCCTGGGCAGGGTGCAGGCGCTGCAGGAGCAGCTCTCCAGCGGCAAGCGGATCGCCCGCCCGAGCGACGACCCGTCCGCGACGGCGGCCTCGATGCAGTTGCGCACCGCTCAGACGGCCGACAACCAGTTCCAGCGCAACAGCGACACCGCCCGCGGCCGGCTCGGGGTCGCGGACTCGGCGCTGATGCAGCTGAGCGACCGAGTATCCAGCGTGCGGCAGCTCATGATCGCTTCGCGCAGCGGCGCCCTGAGCAACGACGGGCGCGCCGCGCTCTCGGCCCAGGTGGACGCGATCCGGACCGAGGTGGTGAGTCTGTACAACAGCACCTACCTCGACCGTCCGGTGTTCGGTGGCAGCACGCCTGGGGTGCAGGCGGTCGATCCGGCCACCGGCGCCTACCTGGGCAACGACGCGCCCCTGGAGGCCCGGATCTCGGTCGACGCCACGATCCGGATCGACGTCAAGGGCAGCGATGCGGCAGCCGATGTCCTCCCTGCGGCGCTCGCCGCCATCGCGACCAGTGTGAGCGGGGCCGGCGGCGCGACCGTCGCGGACTTCGCTGCACTCGACGACGCCTTCTCCACGCTGCAGCGGGCGATGGGCGACGTCGGTGCCCGGGCCGCACGGGTGGAGACCACGAACAATCTGGTCGAGTCGCATCGCTTGGACCTGGTCTCGCGGATCAGCGAGAACGAGGACGTGGACCTACCGGAGACGATCATGAACCTGCAGGCGCAGCAGGTGGGGTACCAGGCCGCGCTCGGGGCCGCGTCCAAGATCCTTCAGACCTCGCTCATGGACTTCCTGCGGTGAGCGGTCTGCTGGAGCGCTCGGCCGGCGGCACGGCGTCCGCCGTCGTCGACCGTGCGCCCGATAGCGTGACCGAGGAGATGCGTGACGTGAGTGGAGGTAGCGAGGTGAGCACGGACCTGCCGGAGCTGAGGTTCGTCCGCCCCCTCCCGGGCTTCGCCGAGATGACCAGGTTTGCCCTGGTTCGTCTGGACCACGCCGAATCCGGCGCCGAGGAGGCGTCGCAGAGCGGAGCTCAGGCGCCCGGAGCCGAGGGCGAGCCGAGGGCCGACGACGACCCGGTGCTGTTCGAACTGCGCTGCCTTCAGGCCCCTGACGTGCGGTTTCTCGTCGCGGCCCCGAACGCGTTCTTCCCCGACTACTCCTTCGACCTGGACGAGGACGCGGTGGCCGAGCTGGAGTTGACCGCCGCCGAAGAGGCCATGGTTCTTGTCGTACTCACCGTTGGTGCTGACGCAGCGTCAACGACCGCTAACCTTCTGGCACCGGTCGTCGTGAACGTCCGGAACCGGTCGGCCGCTCAGGTCATCCTGTCCGGGACGGACTGGCCGGTGCGCGCCGCAGTCGTCTAGCGGGTCCCGCCAGGGGAACCGGCGGCTGCGTCGGGGATCCACGGAGGGAGCCCGCTGTGCTGGTGTTGACCAGGCGAGCCGGGGAAAGCATCGTCATCGGCGACGACGTGCGTGTCGTCGTCCTGGACGTGCGTGGCGACACGGTGCGGCTGGGGATCGAGGCCCCGCGCAGCGTGCAGGTGCACCGGGCAGAGGTCTATGCCGAGGTGCAGGCCGCGAATGCGGCGGCTGTCAACGCCGGCGCCGACCTGGGATCTGTGGCCGACCGGCTGCAGCGCATCGCCCGCCCGCGGCCCGGCGCCGGCCGAGGGCAGCGCACCCCCACCGCGCACACCCCCGCCCCCGAGGCGCCCCCCGCGCCCCCTGCCCCGCGCCCCACCCCCAAACCCAAACCCCCAACCCCTTGAAACCTGGTCATGCTCCGCAGGTGAACATTTGGTCGCCCGTTATGGGCCGTTATGTCCAGGACTCTGATGTACCCCTGCGGAGCATGACCAGGTTCTAGGGGGTTGGGCGGCGGACGGCGGCGAGCAGCATCTGGGCGACGTCGACGACTTCGGTGTCGGCGTGGTCAGGGCCTTGGGCCTGGGTGGCCGTGAGGGCGTCGGAGAGCATCACGCGGCAGAACGGGCAGGCGACGGCGACCTTGTCGGCGCCGGTATCGAGCGCCTCGGTGATCCGGTTGGCGTTGATCCGGGTGCCGAGGTTCTCCTCCATCCACATCCGGGCCCCACCGGCGCCGCAGCAGAAAGAACGGGCACCGTGTCGGGGCATCTCGGTGAGGCTGACTCCGGGCAGGGCGTTGATCAGCTCCCGGGGCGGGGTGTAGATGCCGTTGTGCCGTCCGATGTAGCACGGGTCGTGGTACGTCACCGTGCTGGCGGGGGTCGCGGCGTCCGGAGTGGGAAGGTCTCCGGCTGCGGTGGCGATCACGGTGCTGCCGCGGCCGAGGGCCGCCATCGGGGTGAGCCGGCCGCCCTGGACCAGGCGGTTGAGCAGCTGCGTGTGGTGGATGACCTCGTAGCTGCCGCCGAGCTGGGGGTACTCGTTCTGCAGAGTGTTGAAGCAGTGCGCACAGGTGACCACGATCTTGGTGGCCTTGGCCTCGGTGAGCATCTCCACGTTGGTCATGGCCAAGGTGGTGAACAGGAACTCGTTCCCCGCCCGGCGCGCGGCGTCTCCGGTGCAGGACTCACCGTCGCCCAGGACGGCGAAGGAGACGCCGGCGGTGTGCAGGAGTTCGGCGACGGCGCGGGTGGTCTTCTTCTGCCGGTCCTCGTAGGCGCCGGCGCAGCCGACCCAGAACAGGTAGTCGACGCTGGTCAGGTCCTCGACGTCAACGCCGACCTGCGGGACGTCGAAAGGCAGGTTCTTTGCCCAGTCCATGCGCAGCCGCGGGGACATGCCCCAGGGGTTGGCGTTCTTCTCCAGGTTCTTGAACAGACCGCCGAGCTCGCTGGGGAACGCCGATTCGATCAGCACCTGGTACCGACGCATGTCGACGACGTGGTCGACATGCTCGATGTCGACCGGGCACTGTTCCACGCAGGCGCCGCACGTCGTGCACGACCACAGCACATCGGGGTCGATCACCCCGCCGGCGGCCGGATTCGTGGCGTCAGCGGCACCGACCAGGGGGCGGGCCGCCTCCGCAGCCGCAGAGGCGGCCAGCCCGCTGCGTTCGGCCTCGGCGGTGAGCAGCCAGGGGGCCTTGGCGTGGGCGTGGTCGCGCAGGCTCAGCACCAGCAGCTTCGGTGAGAGCGGCTTGTCGGTGTTCCAGGCCGGGCACTGGGACTGGCAGCGCCCGCACTCGGTGCAGGTGGTGAAGTCGAGCAGGCCCTTCCAGGTGAAGCTCTCCACCGAACCGACCCCGAGGGCCGGATCCTCGTCCAGCTCGTCCAGGGCCTCGAAGTCCAGCACCTCGCCCTTGATCCGGATCGGCTGCAGGGCGCCGAGGGAGGGCACCAGCCCGCGGCCCTCGGTGCGGCCGGGGTGCCGCTTGAACCAGATGTTGACGAAGGCCAGGAATCGGTGCCAGGCCACACCCATCGTGGGCTGCAGGGCGATGGTGATGAACCACGCCATCGACACGACGATCTTCAGGGTGGCGACCAGGACGATCGCGGTCTCCAACGCGGTCAGCGAGGCCCCGGCGAACAGCCCACCCAGCCAGGCCGTGCTCGGGTAGTGCAGCGCCGAGACGCTGCCGTCGCGCTCCTTCTCCAGCGCGTACTCCAGGCCGCGCAGGGTCAGGATGCACGCCCCGACCACCAGGATCGTGGCCTCGACGTAGTAGGCCTGCCAGAACGTCGACCCGAAGAACCGCGACTGCCGTCCACCCTCACCGGCAGCGCTGCGCGGGTGGTTCTTCTGCCGGATCCCGATCAGGACGACGATGCCGATGAACGTCAACCAGGCCAGCGTCTCGGTGTACCAGGCGTAGACCACCCAGTGCCCGATCACCGGCAGCACGAACTGCGGATCCACCAGTTGTGCATACGCCGTCGCCAGGGTGAGCAGCAGACCGACGAACCCGACGAACACGAACCAGTGCATCACCCCGACCAGGGGCCACCGGCCCAACCGGGCGTGTCCCAACGACTCTGCGAACAAGGAGTAGGCCCGCGCCCCGGTCTGCCCGGCCCGCGTCGGATCGGGGCCGCCGAGGCGGATCACCCGGGCCAGATGGCCCACTGTCCGCGCGAACAGGGCCAACCCGACCACCGACAGGACGGCGATCAGGGCCACCACCACGATCTGGAGACCACTCAGCTGCATGTGCTCGACTCTCCCGGTCCGGGGCTGGTTGGTGCAGGGCGCGCGCGGTGGTGCCCATCACAAACTAGACGCACGCGGAGTCTTGCCTATGATCAGGCCGGCATGTCCTACCACCCGTCCCGGAGAGTGAGCGCCCGATGACCTTTCAAGATGCGGTCCGCACCTGCCTGCAGGTCAAGTACTCCGACTTCAGCGGCCGCGCCCGCCGGTCCGAGTACTGGTTCTTCGCCCTGTTCAACGTCATCCTCTCGGTGGTGGCGAACATGCTCAACTCGCTCCTCCACCTGCCGAACATCGGGTTCCTCGGTGGCCTGCTCCCGCTGGTGATCAGCCTCGCCCTGCTGGTGCCGGGGATCGCCGTCGGCATTCGGCGCCTGCACGACACCGGGCGCTCCGGCCTGTGGCTGTTGATCGCGTTCGTCCCGGTCGTCGGCGCCATCGTCCTGATCGTCCTCATGGTCCAGGACAGCCACCCCCAGCCCAACGCCTACGGGGCCTCGCCCAAGGCGATCACGTCCTACGCCTGATCCCCGCCTGATCCCCGCCTGATCGCCACCGTGCGACAACGGGTCTCCTAGGCTGGGGGGATGGACGATCGACCCCTGCCCCCCAGCCTGGGCGCCATCATTCGCCGCCAGCGCGAGCTGGCCTCCCTGTCGATGCGCGCCCTGGCCGAGACGGTCGGTATCTCCAACCCCTACCTGTCCCAGATCGAGCGTGATCTGCGGGCGCCGTCCGAGGCGGTGCTGACCGCGATCGCCGAGTCCCTACAGACCACCGCTGACGACCTCTATACCCAGGCCGGGTTCGTCGCCCCGGACGGCGAGGACGACGCGCCGGGGTCGCTGCTGCAAGCGATCGACGATGCGAATGAACTCACCGGCGCCCAGCGCCGGGCCCTCGCCGAGATCTACCGCGCCTTCCTGGTCGCCAATACCGTGCGCCGCCGTCCAGAAGCCCGGTCGTAGGGGGCGGACGGCGGCGCACGGTATTGCCGGTCAGACGCCGATCAGGGGTGTTCGGTCTCGATCAGGGACTGTGCCGCAATGTCGGCGAAGACGGGCTTCCAGTAGTTCCGCAGCGCGTCGTGCCCCATGAAGATGCCGAGGTGTCCACCGGAGGTGGTCAGCTTGGTGACGTCCTCCTTAGGGGTGGACACGAAGTCGGCCAGGGCGAACACCTGCGGGGGCGGGGTGATGTGGTCGTTGGCGCCTGCCAACAAGTAGAGCGGGCAGTGGATCTCGGCCAGGTCCACGTGCTTGCCGCCGACCATCAGGGTGCCGTGCAGTAGTTCGTTCTTCATGAACAGGTGCTCGACGATCCACAGGTAGAACGCGCCGGGAATCGGCTGGGTCCACTGGAACCAGTCCTCGAACCGGCGGTAGCGCTCGACATGCCGCTTGTCGTGGATGTTGGCCAGCAGCGCCATCTGCCGCTGCATCTCCGCCTCGGGCTGCATCAACTTGAAGCCGGTCAGCAGGAAATCACCCGGCAGCACCCCGTCGTTGGCGTCGACGGCGGCCTTGTAGAAGTCCATCTGTCCGGTCGGGGAGACCAGCTGCACCCAGTCGTGGATCAGCGGCTCACCGGCGTGGAAGTCGATCGGCGCTCCGGCGATGGACAGGGTGTGCACCGTGTCCGGGTGCACGGCGGCGTAGATCGTGGCCAACCAGCCGCCCTGGCAGTCGCCGACCAGGTTGACGTGCCCGCCCAGGAAGGTGATCGCCTCGAAGATCGTCTCGATGTAGACCTCGATCGCGGAGTGCTTGGTCTCGTCGGTGGCGCCGACCCAGTCCATCGCGTAAACCCGGACGCAGCCGGCCTCGAGTGCGGTCAGCACCTGGGACTGGCCCGGGGCGTAGTCGACGATGCACGAGTCGTGCCCGGCCTGCGGGGGCAGGATCAGGGTGGGGACGACGTCGTGCGGCTCGTCCGGGCCGCTGAAGTCGCGCAGTCGGGCGATCGGCCATTCCCTGACGACGGTGTGCGGGCTGGCCCACTCCGGCTTCTCGCGCCGGTTGGTCTCCTTGGTCCAGTCCAGGACGTCGCGCGCGGCGTCGAGCGGGGTGGCGCCGCGATCGAGCAGACCGGTCCAGAAGTCCACGCCGCTGCGGATCATCGAGCCGGCGATCTCGTACAGCGAGTCGACGCTGGCATCCACAATGCCGGGCGGGCACTGCACGATGTTGCTCCGGGTGCGCACCGTCGGTGTGCCGGTCGGGGACACGTTGCCGGCCTGGCGCCGGGCCAGCGTGCGCAGGTGCGTGTGGGTGGTCTTGAGGTTCGGTAGTGGGGTGTGATCGATCTGGCTCATCGCGCCGTCCATCCCATGTCCATGGAGATCGCCACGCCGGTGATCGAGCCACCGAACGGGCCGGTCAGAAAGGCGGCCATCTCGGCCACCTCGTCGGGTTCCACCATCTTCTTGACCGGCTGAGAGGCCAGGATGACTTCCTCGAGCACGCGGTCCTCGGACATCTTGTGGGCGATCGCCTGCGCGGCGATCTGCTTCTCCACCAACGGAGTGCGCACGTAGGCGGGGCACAGTGCGACGGCGCGGACGCCGCAGGTGGCGCCCTCGAGGGCGATCGTCTTGACCAGGCCCAGGACGCCGTGCTTGGCCGAGACGTAGCCGGCCTTGAACGGAGAGGCGGTCAGGGCGTGCGCCGAGGCGACGACGCAGATCCGCCCGTCCCCGGAAGCGACCAGGTGCGGCCAGCCGTACTTGGTCAGCAGGAACGGGCTGGTGAGCAGGATCGCCAGCAGGGCGTCCCAGCGGTCCTCGTCGAAGTCGGGGATCGGGGAGACGTGCTGGAAGCCCGCGTTGGGCACGATGATGTCCAGTCGGCCGAAGCGCTCGACCGCGGCCTCGACCGCGGCCTTGTTGCCCTCGCGGGTGGTCAGGTCGGCGGCGAACGGCACGCCGGGGGTGTCAGGTCCGGGATTGAGGTCGACCGAGAGGACATCGACGTCGTCCTTCATCAGCCGAGCGGCTATGGAGGCGCCGATCCCGCTCGCGGCGCCAGTCACGATGGCCGCTCGCCGGCCCGATCCGTTGTGCCCCGGTGTCTGCATCGTGGGGACCTCCCGCTGTTCTCGTCATCGAGTCGCGCACTGGCCTTCGAGCATGCGCCCGTCGGCGGTCCCTGTGCGGTCAAAGTGTGTGTCGTTCCTGACATTCGGCGTCCGGTCGCCTGGGTGCGACGAGCGGACGACGGACGGCGGACAGGGTGGTGATCACCTGTCCGCCGTCCGTGTCGCGGTCTCCCCCGGTGGCGAGGGAGGCGAACTCGGTGCGTTGCTCAGCCGAGCATGTCCCGGGCAGCCTTGGTGTACGCGGTGCTGACGTCCTGGACGAAGCTGGCGTGCGTCGCGGCCAGGGCGGACACCCAGTCGAGCTGGCTGGCGCCGGCGACCTTCTGCTCGAAGTCGACCAGGCTCTTCAGCGCCTTCTCATAGGCGTCGAGGGAAGTGAGGCCGGTGGCCTTCATGCTCTCCAGGATGCGCTCGTTCAGTTCGCGCACGCGGGTCGCAGCCTCCTCGTAGGGGCCGAGGTCGATGCCGAGGGGGTTCGAGGGGGTGGGCTCTGCCTTTGCTGCCATCGTGATCTCCTTGGTGTGGTGGTCCACGGGCGCCGCCATCCATGCCGGCTGCCAACTGGGAGCAATGTTAGCAGCGCAATTGCTAACACGCTAACCAGGTCGCGCGTCGCCTAGGTCACACCCCCAAACCTGCTCATGCTCCGCGGGTGTACATGTTCAGGGCCCGATAGAGCCGATTCCGTGTACCCCTGCGGAGCATGAGCAGGTTGCCTGGTGCGGGTCAGCTCATCTCGGCGCCGCCGTTGACGCCCCAGGTCTGGCCGGTGATGTAGCCGGAGGCGTCCGCAGCCAGGAAGTGGACCACACGGGCGATCTCGTCGGGCTCCGCCAGGCGACCCACGGGGATGCCTGCCTTGATCCGGTCCAGCACCTTCTCGGGGATGGTCTCGATCATCTCGGTGCGCACGTAGCCCGGCGTGATGCAGTTGACGGTGATGCCCATCGGGTTGTCCTCGAACTTGCCCGCCCGCGCCAGCTGGAACTCGGCCTCCCGCGCGAGAGTGCGGGTGAGCCCGAACAGGCCCGACTTGGACGCCGCGTAGTTGGCCTGGCCGATGCCGCCCAGCTCACCGATCAGCGAGGACACCATGACGATCCGGCCGGTGCCGCGTTCGAGCATGTGCGCAAGCGCGGCCTGGGACAGGTAGTACGCCCCGGACAGGTTGACCGAGATCACCTTGTTCCAGTCCTCGTCGGTCATCTTCGCCACGATGCGGTCGACCGTGATCCCCGCGTTGTTGATCAGGATGTCCAGCCGGCCGTGCTGGTCGATCACTTCCTGAACGACTCGGCGGCAGTCGTCGCCGACCCCGATGTTGCCCTTGTGCAGGGTCATCCGCTCGTTGTCGTCGAGGTGCTGGTTGCGGAACTCCTCGGCGAAGGCGTTGGCCGCCTCGTCGTTGCTGCTGTAGCCGGCGGCGATCGCTGCACCTTGACTGGCCAGGCTGCGTGAGATCGCGGCGCCGATGCCCCGGGTGCCTCCGGTCACCAGGGCGACGCGTGCCCTTCAGCTTGCCTCGGTCCGCGTGCAGCGTGCTGGTCTCGCTCATCGATGCGCTCCTGTCGGTGACGGGTCCGTCGACCACTACGGGGGTGGGTTACCTATTTAGCGGATGGAGCTGGGTGGTGGGTTGTGACGTCATCCGGCGTCCGCGCCGGAGCGCTCGGCCAGCCAGCCGGAGATGTCCGGCCAGATCTGGAAGCGGGCCTTGGAACCGGCCATCAGGCCGATGTGTCCGCCCTTGCGGTCGAAGTGGGTCAGGTCCTTCGCTCCGCACATGCCCAGGAAGGGAAGAGTGCCTTCCCTCGGCGCGATGTGGTCGGCGCTCGCGGTGACCACGAGCACGGACTGGTCGACGATGTTCCCGAAGTCCACCTGTCGGCCCCGCAGTCGCATGGTGCCGTTGATCAGGCGGTTCTCCTTGTACATCCAGGTGATCCAGTCGTGGTACGACTGGGCCGGGAAGGGCGGGTTGTCTCCCACCCACTTCGACATCGCCTGGTAACCGACCCGGTCCACCGTGCCCGCGCGGACCTGGTCGAAGATCCTGCGTTTGGTGGTGACGAAGTTGGTCACCGGTTTGAGCATCCGGTTCGCGATGTCGATCATCGGGCCGGGCAGGCCGCCGTTGGAGACGATGGTGTCGACGTCGAAGCTCTCCCGGCTCACCCAGGTCTCGTAGACGCTGCCCTTGGTGTCGATCGGCATCGTCAGCACGACGATGTTGCGCACCGGACCGTCCGGGTGCAGCGCCGTGTACATCGCCACCAGCGTGGCGCCGATGCACCAGCCGACCAGGGACACGGCGTCCTGCCCCGTGCACCGCACGGTCTCTCGTACCGCCCAGTGCAGTTCGTCGCAGACGTAGTCGGCCACGCCGAGGTCGTCGTCCTCCTCACCCGGCACGCCCCAGTCGACCAGGAAGACGTCGTAGCCCTCCTCGAGCAGGAACTCGACGAAGGAGTTGCCCGGTCGCAGGTCGAACACGTCCGGCCGGTTGATCAGGGCGAAGACCAGCAGGAGCGGGATCGGATGACGCCGCTTGCTGCTGTGGTAGCGGTAGAGCGTCGTCTTGCGGTGGGTCCAGATCACCTCGCGCGGGGTTGCGCCGATCACCGCGTCCTCGGCGGTAAGCATGAGCTCGGCCGTGTTCAGCAGGGCCATCGGAATGCTCAGGGCGTTCGCCACCATCGACATGCCGGGCACCTGGAGCGGCAGCGGGAACGGCGGGGCGGGGGCACCCGCCTTCGGTGCCCCCGGACCAGCCGTCATGACTGGCCGCCCGCCGTCCGCTTGATCGCTGCCCGGCTGACGGTGGCCCTCTTGGCCGCGGCCTTCTTGGCCGGTGCCCGCCGGGCGGTTCCATTGCTCGACCCTGCAGGCGCAGCCGGAGCCTCCGGTTCAGCCGGAGCCCCCGGTTCAGCCGCGGGGGCCGGACCGCCCGACGCCTGCTCGGTGGACTCCAGCCGATCCTGGATCTCCTCCACCGCCTGGAGCAGGCGTTCCAGCTTGTCCTCGGTACGGGCGAGCTGGCGGGCCAGCGAGGTCACGTCCTGCCGCGCGGCGAGCCGGGTGGCGCGCACCGCCTGGTCGATCGCGCTGTTGACCGAGCGGGTGAGCGCCATCATGGTCGTGGCGGAGGTTGTGAACAGCTCGGCGAAGCCGTTCGTCGCCACGAGCTGGTCCATGGCTGTGGAGAGCCTGGACTCGAACTGCTCGTAGACGGCGTACGCGCTGGCCATCGGGTCGGTCGGCTGCGTCATTCGATCACCCGCGCTCGAAGATCGCGGCGATACCCTGCCCGCCACCGATGCACATGGTGACCAGGGCGTACCGCCCACCCGAGCGGGCGAGCTCGTACAACGCCTTCACGACCAGGATCGCGCCGGTGGCACCGATCGGGTGGCCGAGGCCGACCCCGCTGCCGTTGACGTTCGTCTTCTCGTCCGGCAGACCGAGATCACGGGAGACGGCCAGCGCCTGGGCGGCGAAGGCCTCGTTGACCTCGAACACGTCGATGTCGTCGAGGGTCAGCCCGGTCTTGTCGAGCACCTTCTTGACCGCCGGCACAGGCCCGATGCCCATGTAGGCAGGTTCCACGCCGACGTGGCTGTAGGCCACCAGCCGGCCCATGGGGGTGAGCCCCCGGCGTTCGGCCTCGCCACGCTCCATCAGGACGACGGCTGCCGCCGCGTCGTTGACGCCCGAGGCGTTGCCCGCCGTGACCGTGCCGTCCTTCTTGAAGGCCGGCCGCATCTTGGCCATGCCGTCGAGGCTGGCGTCGGTGCGGGTGTGCTCGTCGGTGTCGATGAAGGTGGACCCCTTGCGGCCCTTGATCTCCACCGGAACGATCTGTTCCTTGAACCGGCCCTCGGCGATCGCCGCCGCCGCCCGCTGGTGGCTCTGCACGGCCAGGGCGTCCTGGTCCTCGCGGGAGATCTGCCACTTCTCGGCGATGTTCTCCGCCGTGATGCCCATGTGCACCTTGTCGAACGGGTCGGTCAGCGCCGCCACCATCACGTCGATGGCACCGCCGTCGCCCATCCGCTGACCCCAGCGCAGGCTGGGCAGCCAGTACTGGGAGCGACTCATCGCCTCGGCGCCGCCGGCTACGGCCACATCGGCGTCGCCCAGGGAGATCGCCTGGGCCGCCGACACGATCGCCTGCAGGCCGCTGCCGCACAGCCGGTTCACGTTGAACGCGGGAGTGTCGACCGACAGACCACCGCCCAGCGCGGCGACCCGGCTGAGGTACATGTCGCGCTGCTCGGTGTGGATCACGTTCCCGAACACGACATGGCCGACCTCGGCCGGCTCGATCCCCGCTCGTGAAACGGCCTCGCGCACGCAGGTGGCTGCGAGGTCGGCGGGGGGTACGTCCTTGAGGCCGCCGCCGTACTTGCCGATGGCGGTGCGGACAGCTGACAGGACGACGACCTCACGCTTGGTGTCGTTGGTCTGATTGGTCACGGGTTTTGCCCTCCTCGTCTCTCGACTGAGACTTAGGGGTTACAGGTGGTTAGGCAATGGGACGTAGGTCCGACGGTCTACATCCTTCGCCAAAAGGCACCGGCGGCGCTAGGGCTGCAGCCCCTGGCTCGTCCTGGCGTCGCCAGGGCAGTTGCTTCACGTTGTGTTGCGCATCGCGCAGCGCGATGCGTATGGCGCTAGACGACTGGGGCACAAGGGGCTAGCGTCCTCCAGATCACGGCCCCGTGGGCGGGGTCGGCATCGTGCACCCGTCTGCAGAAAGGGTCCAGCGATGGGCTTCCCCTCCGACCTCGAGATCGCGCAGAACGCCCGGCTCGCCCCCCTGAACGACATCGCGGCGCAGATGGGCATCGGTCCGCACCTGCTCGAACCGCACGGCGACTCCGTGGCGAAGATCAAACTGGAGGCGATCGAGGAGCTCGCCGACCGGCCGAAGGCCAAGTACGTCGTCGTCTCCGCCGTCACCCCCACGCCTCTCGGCGAGGGAAAGACCACCACCACGGTGGGCCTGGGCCAGGCCTTCCAGTACATCGGCAGGACCGCCACTATCGCCCTGCGCCAGCCGTCGATGGGCCCCACCTTCGGGATCAAGGGCGGCGCCGCCGGCGGTGGATACAGCCAGGTGGTGCCGATGGAACTGCTCAACCTGCACCTGACCGGCGACTTCCACGCCGTCACCGCGGCGCACAACCTGCTGGCCGCGATCATGGACAACCACCTGCACCACGGCAACGCCCTCGGCCTCGACCTGCACAACATCACCTGGCGACGGGTGCTCGACGTCAACGACCGGGCGCTGCGCAACATCGTGATCGGTCTGGGCGGCCGCCCGGACGGCATCACCCGGCAGACCGGGTTCGACATCACCGCGGCCTCCGAAGTGATGGCCCTGCTCGCCCTGGCCACCTCGCTGGAGGACCTCAAGACCCGGCTGCGCCGGATCGTGGTCGGCTACACCCGGGCCGGCGACCCGGTCACCGCCGAGGACCTGCAGGCCGCCGGGGCGATGGCCGCGATCCTGCGCGAGGCGGTCAAGCCCAACCTGCTGCAGACGCTCGAACACACCCCGGTGCTGGTGCACGCGGGTCCGTTCGGCAACATCGCGACCGGCAACTCCTCGATCCTGGCCGACCTGATCGGGATCCGCTCGGGCGACTTCCTGCTCACCGAGGCCGGGTTCGGCGCCGACATGGGGGCTGAACGGTTCTTCAACATCAAGTGCCGGGCCTCCGGCCTGGCGCCGGACGCCGCGGTCGTGGTCGCCACGGTGCGGGCACTCAAGGCCCACTCGGGCCGCTACTCGATCGTCGCCGGCCGCCCGCTGCCCGCGGAGCTGCTGACCGAGAACCCGGACGACGTGATGGCCGGTGCTGCCAACCTGCGCAAGCAGATCGAGAACATCCGGGTGCACGGCGTGCCGGCCGTGGTCGCGATCAACGCCTTCCCCACCGACCATCCCTCGGAGTGGGCCGCGATCGAGGAGGTCGCCGCCGAGTGCGGCGCGAAGGTGGCCGTCTCCCGCCACTTCACCGACGGCGGTCGCGGCGCGGCCGAGCTGGCCGAGGCGGTGGCCGAGGCGGCGTCCGCCCCGTCGCAGTTCACGCCGCTGTACCCCGACAGTGCCAGCCTGCGGGAGAAGATCGAGATCGTGGCGAAGACGGTCTACGGGGCCGACGGCGTCGACTACGACTACGTGGCCTCGGCCCAGTTGGACTCCTATGAGCGCAACGGGTTCGGATCGCTGCCGGTGTGCATCGCCAAGACCCACCTGTCCATCTCCTCCGACCCCAAGCTGCGGGGAGCGCCCACAGGCTGGCGGTTGCCGGTGCGCTCGGTGCGCGCCTCGGTGGGGGCCGGATTCGTCTACCCGATCTGTGGGGAGATGCGCACCATGCCGGGGCTGTCGAAGAATCCGGCAGCGTTCGGGATCGACCTGGACGACGCCGGCGAGATCGTCGGCCTCTCCTGACCCGCCGGCTCGGCGCGGTCGCCCCTGCGCCGCGCCGAGTGGTCGATCCTGCCCCGTTCCACGGCGTCGAAGGGGGCAGAATCGACCACTCGAGGACGCTCGCCTGAGCGATGAGGGGGCTGCTGGCATGATCGGTTCGCCTCGGGGTCGGGTCGCCGCTCCGGCTTCGCTCGTCCTGCTCGGTGCGCTGCTGTCGGGCTGCGCGGCCGATGCGCCGACCGCGGCTCCGCTGGTTCCCGAGAGCCGGCCCGCGGCGCCCCCCGCATACACGGCGACGGCCGGTGGTCCGACCGCCGAGGCAGGATCGATGGCGCAGCAGCCGGCGGCGACGGCCACGGCACCGGTGAGGGGTGCTGCCTCGCCCAGCCCGTCGGGGGCGTTGCAGGCAGCGGTGGTGACGCAGATCCGCGCCGCCGACCAGGGCACGTTCGACCGGGTGGTGATCGAGTTCCAGGGCACCTTCGGCGCCTGGCGGGTGGAGTACCAGGACGCGATCACCGAGGATCCCACCGGCGACCCGGTCGCGCTGCAGGGCCAGGCCTTCGTGCACGTGAGCATCCAGAACGCCACCTTCGACAACTCCTTCCAGGCGGGCAACGGGGTGCCGGCTGCGGCCTACGCCGGCCCGCGGCGGCTGACCCCGGGGCTGAGCGCGGTGCGCGAGATCGCCGACGCGGGTGATTTCGAGGCGGTGCTGGCGCTCGGGATCGGCGTCAGCCACCAGGCCGGCCTGCGGGCCTACCGGCTCGAGGGGCCCAGTCGCCTGGTGATCGACATCTCGCACTGACCTGCGGTCACGCCCGCCACGGTCCGATCGCGGCGCCGCACTGCCCGGTCTGGGCCGTACGTCCCGTGCGGCACGCGGTGCCACAGCGCGCTGCCGGTGACATGCTCATGCTGGTCCCAAAGTCCTGGGCAGTCCCCGCTCACCCGCCCATACGGTCGAGCCGACTCGCCTGAACGGCGGCACCCCCCGCCCCGAGCCGGGGCGGGTGCGCGTGAGAGCTTGGAGACTTGATGAAGATCGTCGTGCCCGTCAAGTACGTGCCCGAACCGACCGCCAACTGGAGCTTCGCCGCTGACCTGACCCTCGACCGCTCAGCCGTCGAGGGTCGTTTGTGCGAACTCGACGAGTACGCCGTCGAGCAGGCCATGCGGCTGGTGGAAGGCGGTCTGGTGGCCGAGGTGGTGGCCCTGACCGTGGGCCCGCCCAAGGCCACCGACGCGCTGCGCAAGGCGCTCGCGATGGGCGCCGACAGCGCGGTGCACGTGCAGGACGCCGCGATCAAGGGCTCCGACGCCCTGGCCACCTCGTTGGTGCTGGCGAAGGCCTTGGAGCGCACCGGGTTCGACCTGATCGTGTGCGGCATGGCCTCCACCGACGCCGAGATGTCGGTGGTGCCGGCGATGGTCGCCCAGCGGTTGGGCATTCCCCAGATCACCTTCGCGGCGGCGCTCGCCGTCTCCGACGGCACGGTCACCGTTCGCCGCGACGGCGACAAGGCCACCGAGGAGGTGGCCGCCTCGCTGCCCGCCCTGGTCTCGGTCACCGACCAGACCGGAGAGGCGCGCTACCCCGCCTTCAAGGCGATCATGGCCTCGAAGAAGAAGCCGGTCACCACTTTGAGCCTGGCCGATCTGGGGATCGCGCCGTCCGACGTCGGCCTGGAGGCCGCGGCCTGCCGGGTGCGGTCGATGGCCCCCCGCCCGCCGCGCCAGGCCGGAACCGTCGTCGCCGACGACGGTGAGGGTGCCGCCAAGATCGCCGAGTTCCTGGCCGGGCGAGGTTTCATCTAGACCACGCCGCGCGCCGTCCCCGGCCGGTCCCCGACCAGCCGCCGAGTCCCGCCGAGTCAGCAGGAGAGATCCGTGTCCGAAGTTCTGGTCCTCGTCGAGCGTTCCGGCTCCGGCGTCCGCAAGCCCACCCTCGAGCTGCTCACCCTGGCCCGTCGGCTCGGTACCCCCGCCGCGGTGCTCTTCGGCGGCGTCGACGACGGCGTGGTGGCCGAGCTCGCCCGCTACGGCGCGGCGACCGTCTACGCCGTCGAGGACGGCGACATGCAGGACTACCTGGTGGTGCCCAAGTCCGAGGCCCTGGCGCAGCTCGCCGGGCGGCCGGGCGTGCGCGCCGTGCTGGTCACCTCCGGCCCCGAGGGCAAGGACGTCGCGGGCCGGGTCGCCGTGGCGCTGAACTCCGGCATCGTGACCGACGCCGTCGACGTTGCCCTGGGCGCCGACGAGACGACGGTGACTGCCACCCAGTCGGTGGTCGCCGGCCAGTGGGTGGCCGGCAGCGAGGTGGTTCGCGGCACGCCCGTGATCACCGTCCGGCCCAACGCCGTCAGCGCCGAGCCGGCGGACGGCGCCGGGGCGCCGTCGGTGGAGAGCGTCACCGTGGCCTTCAGCGACCTCGCGCGCAGTGCGCGGGTGGTCTCGCGGTCGCCCAAGCAGGCCTCGGGCCGCCCCGAACTGCTCGACGCCTCGGTCGTGGTGGCCGGTGGGCGCGGCGTGGGCTCGGCCGAAGGCTTCGGGGTAATCGAGAGCGTGGCGGATGCCCTGGGCGGCGCCGTGGGTGCCTCTCGTGCCGCGACCGACCTCGACTGGTACCCGCACGAGCAGCAGATCGGCCAGACCGGCAAGACGGTCGCGCCCGCGCTGTACATCGCCGGCGGCATCTCCGGGGCGATCCAGCACCGGGCAGGCATGCAGGGATCGAAGACGATCGTGGCCGTCAACAAGGATCCCAAGGCGCCGATCTTCGCCATTGCCGACTTCGGCGTGGTCGGAGACCTGCACGCCGTGCTGCCGAAGCTGGCAGACGAGATTGCCCGCCGAAGGGGCTGATCCGGCGCCTGACTCATCAGCCGCCGGGAGAGGACACAGACTGTGGTCGTTCGGATGATCCTCGGTGTGGCGATGACGCTCCTGGCGCTCGGCGTGGCCGGCCGGCGGGTGTTCTTCCTGTACCGCCTGGCGATGGCCGGGCAACCGGTGGAGCCCACCCGGCGTCTCGATCTGGGCAGTGCGCTGAAGGCCGAGGTGATCGAGGTCCTGGCGCAGAAGAAGCTGCTCACGTGGACCGTGCCCGGGCTTGCCCACCTGGCGGCGTTCTGGGGGTTCATGCTGCTGCTGGTCACCGTGATCGAGGGCTTCGGCGCCCTGTTCGTGCGTGACTTCGCGATCCCGCTGATCGGCCGGATGTCCTGGCTGGGCTTCCTCGAGGACGTGATGGTGCTGGCCACCTTGGCCTCGGTGGTGGTCTTCGCGATCATCCGGCTGCGCCACGCACCGGCCAGGGAGGGCCGGAGGAGCCGCTTCTTCGGCAGCCATCTGGACGCCGCCTGGCTCGTCCTGTTCATGATCTTCAACGTGGTGTGGACCCTGCTGCTCTATCGCGGCGCCCAGATCAACACCGGCTATTTCCCGTTCGAGCGCGGCGCGTTCGCCTCCGAGGTGGTGGCGAAGGTCTTGCATCCGCTGGGTGAGACCGCGAACACCGTGATCGAGCACGTCGGGGTGCTGCTCGCCCTGGCGGTGGTCTTCGGCTTCCTGGTGCTGGTGGTGCACAGCAAGCACATGCACATCTTCACCGCCCCGCTCAACGTGGCCTTCGCGCGCCGTCCGCGGGCGCTCGGCGCGCTGCTCCCGGTGCACTCGGCCGGGCAGCCGGTCGACTTCGAGGACCCGGGCGAGGACGACCTGATGGGCCGAGCGACGATCGCCGACTTCACCTGGAAGGGCACGCTCGACCTGCTCAGCTGCACCGAGTGCGGTCGGTGCCAGTCCCAGTGCCCGGCCTGGAACACCGGGAAACCGTTGTCTCCCAAGCTGCTCGTGATGAACCTGCGCGACCACGCGCTGGCCCGGGCGCCCTACACCCTGGCCGGCAGCGACGAGGAGCGGGCCGCGCTGACCGACGCCCAGCGGGCCGAGGGCGAGCGGGTGCTGGTGGCGCCGGTGGACGAGGCCGACCCGGTGGCCGGGGGTGTGATCGACCCCGACGTGCTCTGGTCGTGCACCACCTGCGGCGCCTGCGTGAACCAGTGCCCGGTCGACATCGAGCACATCGACCACATCGTCGACATGCGTCGATACCAGATGCTCGTCGAGGGAGCCTTCCCGAGCGAGGCCGAGGTCATGCTGCGCAACCTCGAGCACGCCGGCGATCCCTGGGGCCGTGGCGCGGGTGCCCGGATGGAATGGGCGGCGCAACTCGACTTCGAGGTACCGGTGCTCGGTGCGGACGGCGCGGACACCCTGCCCGAGGACCTGGAGTACCTGTACTGGGTCGGCTGCGCCGGGGCGCTGGACGACAAGGCGCAGAACACCTCTCGCGCCGTAGCCACTCTGCTGCACCAGGCCGGGGTGAAGTACATGGTGCTCGGTGAGGCCGAGACCTGCACCGGTGACTCGGCCCGCCGGGTCGGCCACGAGTTCCTGTTCCAGATGCTGGCCAAGACCAACATCGAGACGTTGAACGCGGCCGGGGCGAAGCGGATCGTGGTCACCTGCGCACACTGCTTCAACACCATCACCAACGAGTACCCGCAGCTGGGCGGCTACTACGAGGTGGTGCACCACAGCACCCTGCTCGCGCAGCTGGTGGCCGAGGGCCGACTCACTCCGGTGACCCGCCTCGATGCCACGATCACCTATCACGACGCCTGCTACCTGGGGCGGCACAACCAGATCTTCGCGCCGCCGCGTGCCGTGCTGGAGGCCGTTCCGGGCGCCCGCCTGGTGGAGATGCCCCGCTCCGGGGAGCGCTCGTTCTGCTGCGGCGCCGGCGGTGGCCGGATGTGGATGGACGAGAGCCTCGGCGAGCGGGTCAACACCAACCGCGCCCGGGAAGCGTTGGACACCAAGCCCGACCTGGTCGCCGCCGCCTGCCCGTTCTGCATCGTGATGCTCACCGACGGCGTGAACGCCGTCGCCTCAGAGAACTCCGCCGGCACCGCCGGCGAGGTGGCCGTCGAGGTCACCGATATCGCCGAAGTGCTTCTGCGTTCGTGCGCCGGCACGGCCAGCACAGTCGAAGGGACGACGAGATGACCGCCACGTCCGAGGTCACCGGGCATGTGTTCAGCGGTGAGGGGCTCGATGTGGGCACCCTGAAGATGATGCTGGAGGCGCTGGACGACTTCGTCGGCGCCGCACTCACCCCCGAGCGGCAGCTTCAGCTGGACCACGACGACGTCTGCCCCGAGGACATCGTGCGCTCGATGTGCAGCGACGACCTGGGCGTGCAGTTGGTCTTCGTGCCCGAGGCCTACGGCGGCATGGGCGGCGGGGCCTTCGACTCCTACCGGGTCTGCGAGATCATGGCCCGGCACGACATCGGCCTGGCCACCGCGGTCTTCGCCACCTTCCTGGGCAGCGACCCGATCCTGGTCGGCGCCACGGAGGAGCAGCGCGCGCACTGGCTGGGCCGGATCGCCGAGGAGGGCATCGTCTTCGCCTACGGCGCCACCGAGCCGGACGCCGGCAGCGACCTGGGCGCGATGACCACCACCGCCGAACCGGTCGAGACCGACGGCGTGGTGACCCACTACAGAATCAACGGCCGCAAGCAGTGGATCAGCAACGGCACCATCGCCGACGCGACCACCATCCTCGCGCTCGCGCCCGGCGGGCCGAGCTGGTTCGTCGTCGATCGCGGCGTCGAGGGATTCACCACCGCACCGCCCGAGGACAAGCACGGCATCCGCCTGTCGAACACCGCCGCGCTGTTCCTGGACGACGTCGTGGTGCCGGCGGAGAACCTGATCGGCGGGGTCGAGGGCCGCGGCCTGGTGCAGGCCCAGCAGGTGTTCGGCTACACCCGGGTGATGGTCGCCGCGTTCGGCCTGGGTGGCGGCTGGGCCGCGATGGAGCGCGCGATCACCTACTCCCAGAACCGCGAACAGGGCGGCTCGGTGCTGGCCGAGAAGCAGGGCTACACCCACAAGCTGATCGTGCCGCACGTCGTCCGGCTCGAGGCGGCGCGGGCGTTCATCGAGGAGACCTCGGTGCGCCTCGACGCGGGTGAGGGTGCTGGCGGTGCGCTGAACACCGAAGGCGCGATCGCCAAGTACCTGGCGAGCGAGTCCGGCAACGCGGCGGCCGAGGCCGCGATCCAGGCGCACGGCGGCTACGGCTTCACCCGTCCCTATGTGGTGGAGAAGATCAAGCGCGACGTGCGGATCACCACGATCTACGAGGGCACCTCAGAGATCCTGGAGATGACGATCGCACGTGACCGCTGGCAGCTGCACCTGAAGTCGCGCGGGGCGCACTTCCTCGAGGCGGCCCGGGGTCTGCGGGCGCTGCACCAGAGTCACCCAGCGGTCGGCGCGGACACCGCGGCGCTGTCCCACGAGTGCCTGGCCGCGGTGCTGAACGCCTGCCAGGCCGGCCGACTGACCCGCAACCAGCACGTGCTCTTCCGGCTCGGCGAACTGATCGCCTGGACCGAGACCTCCGGCGCCGCTGCCCGCCGGGCCGCGGCGGCCGCCGACGGCACCCTGCACGAGAAGTCCGATCGCAAGTTCGGCGCGCCCGCGCTGGCCGCGATCAGCCGGGTCTTCGCCCGCGAGGCGGCGCTGAAGACGGCTACCGACGGCCTTCACTGGGTCGTCGGTGCGGCCGAGGGGACGGCCACGCAGGCCGCCGCCCTCGCCTCTCATCTTCCGCTGGATGCCGTGTACGCCGCCCAGTCCGGGCTGCTCGCCGACATGAACGCGGTTGCCGACGTGATCTATGGGAAGGACCAGTCATGAACGCCCCGGGGAGCCGCGCCGTCGCCATCGTGGGCATGGCGGCGATCATGCCGGATGCCTTGGACGGAGAGGCGTTCTGGAACAACATCACGGGCGGCCGGTACTCGATCAGCGACGTCCCGCCGGAGCGCTGGAGCCCTGATCTGTACTACGACGCCGATCCGCACGCACCGGACAAGACCTACTCGAAGATCGGCGGCTGGGTCCGCGACTTTCCGTGGGACCCGATCGCGTGGAAGCTGCCGGTGCCCCCGATGGTGGCCAAGCAGATGGACGAGGGCCAGCGCTGGACGATCAGCGCCGCCCGCGCCGCGCTGGTCGACGCCGGGTGGCCGAACTGGGGCGTCGACTCGGACAAGGTCGCCGTGGTGCTCGGCAACGCGATCGGCGGGGAGAAGCACTACCGCTCGAGCATGCGGATCGAGATGCCCGAGTTCGTCCAGGCGCTGACGAATTCGCCTGCGTTTGCCGCGCTCGACGGGCCGACCCGGGAACTGGTACTGGCCGAGGCGAAGCAGAGCTACCTGGCGAACTTCACCGAGATCACCGAGGACACCATGCCCGGTGAGCTGTCCAACGTGCTCGCAGGCCGGGTGGCCAACCTGTTCAACTTCCGCGGGCCGAACTTCACCACCGACGCCGCCTGCGCCTCCGGCCTTGCGGCGACCTGGGCCGCCGTCGACGGGCTGCTGGAGGGCCACTACGACGCCGTGATCACCGGTGGCGTCGACCGCAACATGAGCGTCTCCGCGTTCGTCAAGTTCTGCAAGATCGGTGCCCTGTCGGCGACTGGCACCCGGCCGTTCGACGCCGGTGCCGACGGCTTCGTGATGGGCGAGGGCGCGACCCTGTTCGTGCTGCAGCGGCTGGAGGACGCCGAGAAGCAGGGCCGGCGGATCTACGCCGTGCTCACCGGCCTGGCCGGGTCCAGCGATGGCAAGGGCAAGGGGATCACTGCGCCCAATCCCGTCGGGCAGAAGCTCGCGCTCCAACGCGCGTGGGAGATGGCCGGGGTCGACCCTGCCTCCGCCGGCGCGATCGAGGCGCACGGCACCTCGACCCGGGTCGGTGACGCCGCGGAGCTGTCCAGCCTGACCGCCGTGTTCGGCGCGGCCGGTGCCGCGCCGGGCTCGATCGCGCTCGGCTCGGTCAAGTCCAACGTCGGTCACCTCAAGGCCGCGGCCGGCACCGCCGGGCTGTTCAAGATGGTCCGTAGCCTGCATGACAAGGTGCTCGCGCCGTCCCTGCACTTCAACGACCCCAACCCGAACGTGGACTGGGCCGCGACCCCGTTCCGGGTGAACACCTCCTTGCGTGAGTGGCCGGCCCCCGCGGCCGGTGACGTGCGCCGCGGTGGTGTGAGCGCGTTCGGCTTCGGTGGCACCAACTTCCACGCGGTGCTCGAGGAGTATGTGCCGGGGCGGTATCGGTTCGGGCCGCGGGTGTTCGGGGCCGCTGCCGCCGCGACGCAGCCCGCTCTGGGACTGGCTTCGCCTGACGTCCCTGCCGCGGGCTTCGCCGCGGCGTCCGCTCCCATTGGTGGCTCGGCCTCCGCTCCGGCGTCCGCTGGCGCGCCGCGGCGGGCACCGCAACGGGGGGCTCTGGTGGTCGGGGGTGCGGACGACGCCGCCGTCGTGGCTCAGTTGCGGGCCCACCTGGCGCAGGCCGAGGCGGGTTCAGGGGTCGCGGCGTCCGCGCCGGTGGCGCCGGAGCCGGCCCTGGCCGGTGCCGCAGTGCGGGTGGCGATCGACTACTCCGGCGCCAAGGAGCTTGCCGGGAAGATCGCCAAGTCGATCAAGGCGTTCGAGACCCCGGCCGCCGCGGCCGGTGCACTGTGGCGCATGCTGCGTTCGCAGGGTGTCTTCGTCGGACGTGGCCCGGCGCCCAAGCTGGCCTTCCTCTACACCGGCCAGGGATCGCAGTACGCCAACATGCTCTCCGGGCTGGCGGCGTCCGAACCCGTTGTGGCACAGACGTTTGCACGCGCGGATGCCGTGATGACCCCGTTGCTGGGCCGCTCCTTGTCCTCGTACATCTTCATCGACGGTGACGACCCGGCGGCGGTCAGGCAGCTGGAGAACCAGCTGCGCCAGACCGAGATCACCCAGCCGGCCGTGCTCGCCACGGACCTGTCGCTGCAGGCGCTGCTGGCCGAATACGGCGTGGTGCCCGACATGGTGATGGGGCACAGCCTGGGTGAGTACGGGGCCCTGGTGGCCGCCGGTTGCCTCACCTTCGAGGCGGCACTCGAGGCGGTCAGCGCCCGGGGCCGGGAGATGGCCAGTCTGGAGGTGCCCGACAAGGGCGCCATGGCGGCCGTGTTCGGCCCGCTGACCGAGATCCAGCGGATCGTGGACGAGACCAGCGCCGCCGGCGGGTACGTCGTCGTCGCCAATATCAACAGCAACAGCCAGGCCGTCGTCGGTGGGTCGACCGCCGGGGTCGAGAAGGCGATGGAGGCCTACGCCGCGGCCGGTATCAACGCGATCCGGATCCCGGTCAGCCACGCCTTCCACACCTCGATCGTGGCGCCGGCCAGTGCGCCGCTGATCGATCAGCTGCGCCGGCTGAACGTCAAGCCTCCGGTGCGCCCGATCGTGGCCAACGTGACCGGGGAGTTCTACCCGGAGAACGCGACCGTCGAGGACATGCTCGACATGCTCGGCAAGCAGGTGGCCTCGCCGGTGCAGTTCGTCAAGGGCCTGCAGACGCTCTACGCCGCCGGGGTGCGGGTGTTCGTCGAGGTCGGCCCCAAGAAGGCGCTGCACGGCTTCGCCGAGGACGTGCTCGGCGCCGAGCACGACGACGTGCTGGCGCTGTTCACCAACCACCCCAAGCTGGGCGACGCCGCATCGGTGAACCAGGCCCTGTGCGGGCTCTGGGCCTCCGGCCTCGGCTACGGTCACGCCGAGTCACCCCAGGCCGTACCACTGAGCGGCAGCGCACCCATCTCCACTGAGCACGGCGTGACGCTGCACCCGTCGGGCGGGCACGGCGTGACGTTGCGCCCACAGGGGGAGGCGGTGGCGATCACGGGGGCGGCGCTCGGGCTGCCGGGTGTGCCGCGGGTCTTTGACGACGCGAACATCGCGAAGATCCTCGACGGCCAGCAGTTCATCGAGGCCGTGCCGCACCGCTACCGCCAGCGCATGGTGGACATGCGGATCACCCGGCTGGTCAAGAGCGAGGCCGGCGGCCCGTCCTTCGAGACCATCGAGGACGAGGTCGACGTGATCAAGCTGGCCGGTCAGGCCGCGCCGTTCGACATGGTCGCCGAGTTCGGGGTGGACGCCGCCCGCGACGAGGCGCTCGACGTCTCGACCCGGCTGGCGATCGGCGCCGGGCTCGACGCCCTGCGTGACGCAGGGATCCCCCTGGTCATGCGCTACAAGCAGACCACCCTGGGCACCCGTCTGCCGGATCGCTGGGGCCTGCCCGAGACCATGCGCGACGACACCGGCGTCATCTTCGCCGCGGCCTTCCCGGGGTACGAGTCCTTCGCGGCCGACCTGGAGGGCTACTTCACCTCCCGGGGGCACCGTGAGCAGCTGCTCGCCCTGGAAGCGGTGCGGGCCCGGATGAACGGCACCGAACCCGCCGCCGTCGAGGTGGACCGGCGGATCGGCGAGCTCCGGCACGAGCTGTCGACCAACCCCTACACCTTCGACCGGCGATTCCTGTTCCGGGCGCTGGCGATGGGGCACTCCCAGTTCGCCGAGCTGATCGGTGCCCGGGGCCCGAACACCCAGGTGAACGCTGCCTGCGCCAGCACCACGCAGGCGGTCTCACTGGCCGAGGACTGGATCCGGGCGGGTCGTTGCCGCCGAGTGATCATCGTCTCCGCGGACGACGCGACCGCCGAGCACATCCTGCCCTGGCTGACCGGAGGCTTCCTCGCCTCCGGCGCCGCGGCCACCGACGACGTGGTGGCGGACGCTGCGACCCCGTTCGACAAGCGCCGGCACGGCATGATCGTCGGCATGGGCGCCGCGGCCATAGTCGTGGAGAGCGCCGACGCGGCACGCGAACGTGGCGTGCAGCCGATCTGTGAGCTGCTGGCCGCGGTCACCGCGAACAGCGCCTTCCACGGCACCCGGCTAGACGTCGAGCACATCTGCGGCGTGATGGAGACCCTTCTGCGCCAGGCGGAGACCCGTGGCATCGATCGGGCGGACATCGCGCCGAGCACGGTGTTCGTCTCCCACGAGACCTACACCCCTGCCAGGGGCGGCAGCGCCGCCGCGGAGGTCAACGCGCTCCGCTCGGTGTTCGGCCCGCAGGCCGACAAGATCGTGATCACCAACACCAAGGGCTTCACCGGCCACGCCATGGGCGCCGGGATCGAGGACGTGGTGGCGATCAAGGCGCTGGAGACCGGCGTCGTGCCGCCGGTGCCGAACTACCGGGTGCCCGACCCTGACCTGGGCGCCCTCAACCTGTCCATCGGCGGCAGCTACGACGTGCGCTACGCGCTGCGGCTGGCGGCCGGGTTCGGCTCCCAGATCGCGATGACCCTGATGCGGTGGACGCCGCTGCCGCGTGCGCGGCGCCCGCTGCCGAGCGACCTGGGCTACCAGCACCGGATCGCCGACGCCGGCCTGTTCCAGGCCTGGCTGAACGCTGCGGCCGGGCACGATGGCGCTCAGCTCGAGGTGGACCACCGCCGGCTGCGGGTCACTGATGCAGGTGTTCCGGCCGTCGCTGCCCCGCCCGCTCCGGCTGCGGTGCCCGTGGCCCGGGTGGCCGCGGCCGCCCCGGTGGCCGCTCCTGCGGCTGCTCCGGCTCCGGCTCCGGCTCCGGCGGCGCACGTTGCAGCGGCGCCGGCCCCGCCCGCGGCGCCGGTCGAGGACCCGCTGGTCGCCAGTGTGGTGGCGATCGTGGCCGAGATGACCGGCTACCCGGCCGAGCTGCTGGACCTGGACCTGGATCTGGAGGCGGACCTGGGGGTGGACACGGTCAAGCAGGCCGAGGTGTTCGCCGCCGTCCGGGAGACGTTCGACGTCGAGCGCGACCCAGATCTGCGGCTGCGGGACTTCCCGACCCTGAACCTGGTGATCGGCTGGGTGCGGGACAAGACGGGGATCCCCGCGCCGTCGGTGTCGGTGCCGGTGCCGGCCGGCACCGGGCCGCAGCCCGCTCCGGATCTGGCTTCGCCTGACGTTCCTTCCGCGACCTCCGCCCCGGCGCCGGCCGCCGTCGAAGACCCGGTGGTCACCGCTGTGGTGGGCATCGTGGCCGAGATGACGGGGTATCCGCCGGAGCTGTTGGATCTGGACCTGGATCTGGAGGCGGATCTGGGGGTGGACACGGTCAAGCAGGCCGAGGTGTTCGCCGGCGTCCGGGAGCACTTCGACGTGGAGCGTGACCCGAACCTGCAGCTGCGTGACTTCCCGACCCTGACCGATGTGATCGGTTGGGTGCGCAGCAAGACCGGGATCGCCCCGGTCGCCGCCTCGTCGGCCGCCCCGGCGCCGGCGGCTCCTGCCATCACTGTGCAACCCATTGCGGCACAGCCGGTTCCGACAGCACAGGATCCGGTCGTGGAGGCGGTGACCGCGATCGTCGCTCAGATGACCGGATACCCGCCGGAGCTGCTCGACCCCGATCTCGACCTCGAGGCGGACCTGGGGGTGGACACGGTCAAGCAGGCCGAGGTGTTCGCCGCGGTGCGCGAGCACTTCGACGTGGAGCGTGACCCGAACCTGCAGCTGCGCGACTTCCCGACCCTGACCGACGTCGTCGGCTGGGTGCGCAGTAAGACGGGGATCACCGCGGTGTCGGTGCCGGCCGGCGCCGGGGCGCAGGCCGCTCCGGAACCGGCTTCGCCTGACGTTCCTTCCGCGGCCTCCGCCCCGGCGCCGTCCGGTGCGGGTTCTGGTGATGACCTGGTGGCTGCCGTGGTGCAGATCGTGGCGGACATGACGGGGTATCCGCCGGAGCTGTTGGATCTGGATCTGGATCTGGAGGCGGATCTGGGGGTGGACACGGTCAAGCAGGCCGAGGTGTTCGCCGCGGTCCGTGAGCGGTACGGGGTGGAGCGGGATCCGAACCTGCAGTTGCGGGACTTCCCGACCCTGAACCTGGTGATCGGCTGGGTGCGGGAGAAGACCGGCATCGCGCCGTCCGCTGCTCCTGCTGCCACAGCCGCTCCCGCTGCCGCCGCTGCTCCTGCCGCCCCCTCAGCGAACGGCGCGGCGTCCGGCGACGAGCTGGTGGCCACCGTGGTGCAGATCGTGGCGGATATGACGGGGTATCCGCCGGAGCTGTTGGATCTGGACCTGGATCTGGAGGCGGATCTGGGGGTGGACACGGTCAAGCAGGCCGAGGTGTTCGCCGCGGTCCGTGAGCGCTATGGGCGTGGAGCGGGATCCGAACCTGCAGTTGCGGGACTTCCCGACCCTGAACCTGGTGATCGGCTGGGTGCGGGAGAAGACGGGGATCCTCGCGGTGTCGGCGCCGTCCGCCGCCGGGCCGCAGGCCGCTCCGGATCTGGCTTCGCCTGACGTTCCTTCCGCGGCCTCCGCCCCGGCGCCGGACGGCGCGGATCTGGTGATGACCTGGTGGATGCCGTGGTGCAGATCGTGGCGGATATGACGGGGTATCCGCCGGAGCTGTTGGATCTGGACCTGGATCTGGAGGCGGATCTGGGGGTGGACACGGTCAAGCAGGCCGAGGTGTTCGCCGCGGTCCGTGAGCGGTACGGGGTGGAGCGGGATCCGAACCTGCAGTTGCGGGACTTCCCGACCCTGAACCTGGTGATCGGCTGGGTGCGGGAGAAGACTGGCATTGCCGCGACGGGTGCACCCACCCAAGCCGCCGCACCGGCGGCCGAGGCCACGACCGAGGCTGCGCCGTCCGCCGCCGTCACGAAGCTGGTGCAGGGTGACCTGGTCGCCATCGACGAGTTGCCCCGTCGGCTGCCGACTCCTGTTCTGCGCCCAGCGATCGAGCTGTGCGCACCGACCGGGGCGAGCCTCGGCGAGGGCAGCCGGATCGTGGTCATGCTCGACGAGGGCGGGGTGGGGGAATCCCTGGCCAAGCGGCTACGCAAGGGCGGGGCCGACGTGCTCACCCTCGACACCGGCATCGCCACCGACGACCTGCTCGCCCAGCTCGGCGAGTGGACCGCCAACGCTCCGGCCACCGGGGTGTACTGGCTGCCTGGTCTGGACGACGAGGGCTCGCTGGACTCCCTCGACCTTGCCGGCTGGCGGGAGGCGTTGCGGCGCAGGGTGAAGGCCTTGTACGCCACCACGCGCCACCTGTACGAGACCAGCCCGTTCCTGGTCACTGCGACCCGGATGGGCGGCTTCCACGGCTACGACCCGGACGGCGCCACGGCGCCGCTCGGTGGGGCCGTCGCCGGGTTCGCCAAGGCCTACCAGCGGGAGCGCCCGCAGGCCGTGGTGAAGGCCGTCGACCTGCCGGCGAGCCGCAAGACAGCCGCGCTGGCCGACGTCCTGATCGAGGAGACGCTGCGCGACGGTGGCTGCGTCGAGGTCGGGCGTCCTGACGGCGGCCACGGCCGGCGGATCGGGATCGCCCTCCAGACAGTTCCGTTCACCCCGCTGAGCCCGGACGGCGATCCACTCGGCGCGGGTGGCACGCAGCTCGGACCGGACAGCATCGTCGTGGTGACCGGTGCCGCAGGCAGCATCGTGTCGGCGATCACCGCCGACCTGGCCGCGGCCAGCGGTGCCACCTTCCACCTGCTCGACCTGACCCCGACCCCCGACCCTGACGATGCCGATCTGGTGGCCTTCGCGGCCGACAAGACCGGCCTGAAGTCGGTGATCGCCGGCCGGCTGAAGGAGGCCGGAGAGCGGGCCACCCCGGTGGTGATCGAGAAGGAGCTGGCCAAGATCGAGCGTCGCGCGGCGGCCCTGGCCGCCGTGGAGGCGGTCGAGGCGGCCGGTGGCCGGGTGCGCTACCACAGCGTGAACCTGACGGACGTGGACGCGGTCAGCGCGGTGATGCGCTCCGTCCGCGACGAGAGCGGCAAGGTCGACCTGCTGCTGCACGCCGCGGGGCTGGAGATCAGCCGCGCGCTGCCGGACAAGGAGCCGCGCGAGTTCGACCTGGTCTTCGACGTCAAGAGCGACGGCTGGTTCTCGCTGGTGCACGCCACACCAGACCTGCCGATCGCGGCCAGTGTCGTGTTCTCCTCGGTGGCCGGTCGGTTCGGCAACACCGGGCAGACCGACTACAGCGCGGCGAACAACCTTCTCTGCACGCTGACCTCAAGCCTGCGCCGTACCCGCCCGCAGATGCGGGCGCTGGCGCTGGACTGGACGGCGTGGGGCGGGATCGGCATGGCCACCCGCGGATCCATCCCGAAGATCATGGAGATGGCCGGGGTGCAGATGCTGCCGGCAGAGGCCGGGGTGGCGTGGATCCGACGCGAGCTCGCGTCGTCCGGCTTCGCTGGTGAGGTCGTGGTCGCGGGCCGGCTCGGCATGATGGCGGCCGAACCGGAGCGGGGCAACGGGGTCGACGCCGACGCGGTGGCCGCGCACGGGATCGTGGGCAATGCACCGGTCACCGGCGGGGTGAGCGCGAACGTGAACGACGGGATCGTCGTCCGCACGACGCTGGACCCGGCCGTCCAGCCGTTCCTGAACGACCACCGGATCGACGGCATCCCGGTGCTGCCGGGGGCGATGGGCATGGAGTCCTTCGCCGAGGCCGCACTGGCCGCGGCGCGCCTGGCCGGTCAGGAGGTCGGCGGCGACAACGGGTACCGGGTCGGCGCGGTGGAGGACGTGCACTTCCTCGCCCCGTGCAAGTTCTACCGGGACGCCCCGCGCACGATCACGGTCACCGCCCTGCTCACGCCGGTTCCCGGCAGCGACGACCTGATTGCCAGGTGCCGGCTCACCGCCGAACGCACCCTGGCCGGCAGCGACACCCCGCGGACCGACGTCCACTTCACCGGCTCGGTGCGGCTGACCCGCGCCCCATGGGGTGAGGAGCACGAGGATGTGCCCGGCACCGCACGCGGCGAGGGCGCCCTGGTCGACCGGGATCTGGTCTACCGGATGTACTTCCACGGGCCGGCCTACCAGGTGCTCGCCTCGGCCGGCCGGGTCGGGGAGTTGACGGTCGGTCGGATGGCCGATCCGTTGCCGGAGAACCATGTTCCGCACGACCAGCAGACGGTCACCGGACCACGGCTGAGCGAACTCTGCTTCCAGACCGCCGGGTTGTTCGAGGCCGCCAGCACGGGTGCGCTCGCCCTGCCGAACGCCGTCGGCAGCGTTCGCCTGGTGCGCGACCCGAACCATGTCGGAGGCGGCCTGCACGCGGTGCTCCGGGTACGCGAGGGCGAGGGCGCCCCGGTGTTCGACGGGCACGTCGCCGACGGCGAGGGCAGGGTGGTGCTGCGGATGGACGGCTACCGCACCATCGGCCTGCCGGTGCCCATGCCGGACGATGTGCGCGGTCCACTGCGTGACGTGCTGGTCGGCTGAGAAGGTCCGAGTCGAGAGAGGGATGTCCACCGTGTCGCAGAGGCGTTTCCGCAGGCTTGCCGTGCTCGACCGAGGGGAGACCGCGGTCCGGGTGCTGCTCTCGGTGGCCGAACTGAACCGGCACGGTGAGGGTGAGCCGATGGCCACCCTCGCCGTGCACGCCGAGGGCGCGGAGGACGCTTGGTTCGCCCGCGAGGCCGACGGTGTCCTGGTGCTGGGCGAGCAGCTCTACACCGGAACACCGGACGGCCGGCGCCGTTCGCACCTGCTCGACATCGACGCCGTGGTGGCGTTGCTGGTCGAGGCAGGGGTGGACGTCGCCTGGCTCGGGCACAGCGTGGTCGGCGACCAGCTTCGGTTTACCGAGAGCTGCCAGAAGGCAGGGATCGTCGTGGTCGGCCCCCCGGCGAGCACCGTGCGGTTGATCGACGACCGGGTGGCGTTCCGCCGGGCCGTCGCCGCGGCCGGGCTCCCGCTGCTGCCCTGGAGCGAGGGTGTCGTGGCGAGCGTGGACGAGGCCGCCCAAGCGGCCGAGCGGCTCGGCTACCCGGTGCGACTGCTCGCTGTGGATGCCAGCGGACGGCGCGGGGTGCACTCGGTCGCGACGGCGGCCGACCTGCCGACCGCCTTCGAGGAGGCCCGTCGCCGGGCGGTGGACGCCGAGGGCGACCCGGCGCTGCTGGTCGAACAGGATCTGGGCCCGGGCCGCCGGGTCGAGGTGGTGGTGACCGCCGACGACGTCGGCACCGTCTGGACGCTGGACGTGCGCGACACCAGCCTGCAGCGGCGTCGGCAGCGGGTGCTGCTGGAGTCGCCGGCGCCGAACCTGTCCGCCGCGCTGGTGGCTGCGTTGCGCGAGGCAGCGGTGCAGGTGTGCGCCGCGGTCGGCTACCGCAACGCCGGCACCGTGCGGTTCGTCATCGCGGCCGATGGAACGAGCTTCTACGTCAGCGGGATCGACGCCCGGTTGCAGCTGGAACCTGCACTCACCGAAGAGGTGTGCGGGATCGATCTGGTCGCCTCCCGGTTGCGCCTGGCCGCCGGCGGCCGGCTGGAGGGTGAGCCTCCAGTGATGAGCGGGCACGCGATCGAGGCGCGCCTGCACGCCGAGGACCCGCTCGACGGTTTCCGGGCCACGCCGGGCCGGGTCGCCCTGGTCGAGCTGCCCGCTGGTGCGGGCGTCCGGGTGGACGCCGGGGTGCGCGTCGGCGACGAGGTCTCCGTCGCCTACGAGCCCCTGCTCGCCACCACCACCGCCTGGGGGCGTGACCGGGTGGAGGCACTGCAGCGCCTGCGCCGAGCCGTGGAGCGCACCAGCGTGGTGATCGAGGGCGGATCGACCGACAGTTCGTTCCTGCTCGCCGTGATCGATGCGGAACCGGTCGCCGCCGGAGGGGTTGACGACCGCTGGCTGGACGGCTTCGTCGCCCGGGCCGGGCACGTGCCCGCGCCCGACCCGATGGCCGTGGTGGCCGCGGCGATCGCGGCCTACGACGAGGACGCGGCGCAGGCGCAGGCCGCGTTCCTGGCCCGGGCCGCGCGGGGGCGCCCCGAGGCGCCCGGTGAGGTGGGCAACGGCATCGTGCTCACCTACCGGGACGGCACGTATCGGATGCGCGTCGACCGGACGGGCGCCGCCACCTACCGGGTCGGTCTCACCGCGCCGTCCCCGCAGACCCTGGACGTGCGCACCGAGCAGGTCAACGCCTACGAGCGCCGGATGCTCGTGAACGGTCGGCGCCATCTGGTGCAGGTGGTCCCGGCCGGGTCCACCTACTACGTGGAGGTGGACGGCGCCGGGCACGACCTGACCCGTGCGGACGGTGTGGTGATCGGCGCCCCCGGCCCCGCGATCGTGGTGTCACTGGCGGTGGAGACCGGTGATCAGGTGTTCGCCGGTGACCTGGTCGCCGTGCTGGAGACCATGAAGATGGAGACTCCGGTGTACTCGCCGGTGACCGGCACCGTGATCGGGCTCGACGTGTCGGCCAACGCCCAGGTCGGCGCCGGTGTGTCACTGCTCCGGGTGCGCCCCAAGGACGAGGACGACGGCGAGGACGGCGCCGAGGCGCCACCCACCACGGCACTCGACCTGAGTGCGATCACCGGGAGTGCGCCGAACGGCCATGACGCCGCTCCCGCCTGTGAGCAGCTCTATGCCCAGGTGAGCAACTACTTGCTCGGCTACGACCTGGCACCGGCTGCCGTGACGGCGCTGTTCTCCGAGCAGAAGCGAGTGGCCGCCGCCTGCCCCCCCGACGACGAGCACCTGCTGGCCTGCGAGAACTCCCTGCTCGACCTGTACACCGACCTGGGAGCGCTCTACCGCCCGCGCACCGAGCCGACCGGTGACCTCGAGGAGTTCACCGGCAGCGCCACGCAGGAGTACCTCAACGCCTACCTGCAGTGGCTCGACCCGGACCGCGCGGGCCTGTCGTCGGCCTACCGGGAACGCCTCGCGCGGGCCCTGAGCCGCTACGGCGTCAAGGGGCTGAACCGCGCCCCCGAGCTCGAGGCCGCCACGGTGCGGCTGTTCGGCTCGGTGGGCCGGCTGCGTGCGCTGACCCCGGTGGTGGTCGCGATCCTGCAGCGGCGGCTGGCCCAGCGGCCGGCGCTCGCGCAGATGACGACGGCGCCCGATCAGCGTCAGCGGTACGACCGGCTGGCCGGGGCGACCCAGGGGCGCTACCAGCTCGTGGCCGATCTGGCCCGCGACGTCCGGTTCCACTACTTCGACGAGCCGGTGCTGGAGTCGATCGTCACCGGGGTGGCCGAGCAGATGGAGGCGCACCTGGCGGCTCTGCGCGCCGATCCCGCCGGGCCTGAGCGCGAGGACCACGTCTCGGCGCTGGTCTCCTGCCCGCAGCCGATGCGGGCCCTGCTGCTGCGATCGTGGCGGGTGGAGGGTTCCTCCGCCGGTTTCCGGCAGGCGGTGCTCGAGGTCTACCTCCGCAGGTTCTACCGCATTCGGGTGCTGGGCCGGGTGTGTCCGGTGGAGGTCGACGGCTGGCAGTTCGCGACCACGAGCTACCGGCTCGAGGACCGCACGGTCGACCTGCTGCTCGGCTACAGCCCACTGGAGCAGCTGCCCGAGATGTCCCGGGCCATGGCCACCCACGTCGCCTCGCTGCCGGCGGGGCACCAGGTGGTGGTGGACGCCGTCACCTGGCGGGAGAGCGAACAGCCCGAGATCGAGAAGACCGCGGCGGAGGTGCGAGATCTGCTCGCGCAGTGTGCCTTCGGCCGCGCCCTGCACCGCATCGACGTCACGGTGACCAGCACGCAGGGCTCTTCGGCCGAGAACTTCCGCACCCAGCACGTCACCTTCCGTCAGCGGGAGGGCGAGCACGGCGCCTTCGTCGAGGAGACCCTCTACCGCAACCTGCACCCGATGCTGGGCAAGCGGCTGAGCCTGTGGCGGCTGCGCAACTTCGCCCTGGAGCGGATGCCCTCGGCCGAGGACATCTATCTCTTCCTCGGGGTGGCTCACGACAATCCCAAGGACCGTCGTCTGTTCGCCCTGGCCGAGGTGCGCGACATGACCCCTGTGGTCGATTCGCAGACCCAGCGGGTCAGCTACCCGATGCTGGAGCGGGTGGGCCTGCGCGCCCTGGCGGCGGCCCGGGACACGCTGGCCTCGATCCCGGACCGGCAACGGCCGGTGGCCAACCGGATCGTGCTCAACGTGCGGCCGGTGTGGACCGTGCCGCGCGAGCAGTGGCGCGGGCTGGCCCGCGCGTTCGCCCCGCTCGCGGTCGGGGCCGGTCTGGACAAAGTGGTGCTGCGGGTGCGAATGCCCGCGTCCTCCCCCGGCGGGGCGATCCGGGAGGCCACCCTGCACGTCGAGGGGCTGACCGGCAGCGGGCTCACCGTGCGCGAGGAGCCGCTGGGCAGCAAGCCGATCGGCTCGCTGACCGAGTACGGCCAGAAAGTGTTGCTGTCCAAGCGGTTCGGCGCCCCGTACCCGTACGAGGTGGTGCGGATGCTGGCGCCGGAGCCGGGCACGACAGGGGTGTTCCCGCCGGGATCGTTCGTCGAGCTGGACCTCGACGCCGCGGAGAACTCCGAGGACGACACACTCGTGCCGGTCGATCGTGATCCGGGGCAGAACTCCGCCCACCTGGTGGTCGGCCTGCTCACCTCCTACACCGATGCGGTGCCGGAGGGGATGACCCGGGTGGCGATCATCTCCGACCCGACCAAGGGCCTGGGCAACCTGGCCGAGCCCGAGTGCCGGCGGGTCAACGCCGTGCTCGCGCTGGCCGCCGAGCGCAAGCTGCCGGTGGAGTGGTTCGCGGTGTCCTCCGGCGCACTGATCGCGATGGACTCCGGCACCGAGAACATGGACTGGATCTCGCTGACCCTGCGGCGGATCATCGAGTTCACCCAGGGTGGCGGCGAGATCAACGTCATCGTCACCGGCATCAACGTCGGCGGGCAGCCGTACTGGAACGCCGAGGCCACGATGCTGATGCATACCCGCGGCATCCTGATCATGACCCCGGTGTCGGCGATGGTGCTCACCGGCAAGCAGGCGCTGGACTTCTCCGGAGGGGTCTCGGCGGAGGACAACTTCGGGATCGGCGGCTTCGACCGGGTGATGGGCCCGAACGGGCAGGGGCAGTACTTCGCCCCCTCGTTCGAGGAAGCCTGTGCGTTGCTGCTGCGGCACTACGACTTCACCTATGTCGTTCCGGGGGAACGGTTCCCACGCCGTCGGGCGACATTTGACGTCCGCGACCGGGACATCCGGACCAGCCCTCACGCGTCGCTCCCGGGCAGCGATTTCACGGTGGTGGGCGATGTGTTCGACGCCAATCCGGACCGGAAGAAGCCGTTCGACATGCGTTCGGTGATGCGTGCGGTCGCCGATGCCGACTGCGAGCCACTGGAGCGCTGGCAGCGCTGGGCGGACGCCGAGAACTCGATCGTATGGGACACCACGGTCGGCGGGATCCCGGTCTGCATGCTCGGCCTGGAGTCGCGCAACACCCCTCGGCGCGGGTACGTGCCGGCCGACGGTCCGCTGGCCTGGACCTCGGGGACCCTGTTCCCGCAGGCCTCACGCAAGACCGCCCGGGCGATCAACGCCACCAGCGGCAACCGGCCGCTGGTGGTGACGGCGAACCTGTCCGGCTTCGACGGGTCGCCGGAGTCGATGCGGCGCTGGCAGCTGGAGTACGGCGCCGAGATCGGCCGGGCGGTGACCAACTTCAAGGGCCCGATCGTGTTCGTGGTCGTCTCGCGCTACCACGGCGGCGCGTTCGTGGTGTTCTCCAAGGCGCTGAACCCGTCGATGGAGATCGCCGCGGTGGAGGGCTCCTACGCCTCGGTGATCGGTGGTGCGCCGGCGGCGGCGACGGTGTTCGCACGTGAGGTGAAGGTGCGCACCGAGAAGGACGACCGGGTGGTGGCGGCCCGGGCGGCCGTGGCCGCGGCGCCCCGGGAGGAGGCCGGAGCCGCACGGGCCCGGCTGGCCGAGGTGACCGAGGCGGTGCGCTCGGCCCGGCTCGGCGAGGTGGCCGACGAGTTCGACGACATCCACACCATCGAGCGGGCCCTGCGGGTGGGCTCGGTGGACCGGATCATCGCCGGCAAGGACGTGCGCCCCTGGGTGATCGACGCCCTCGAACGCGGCATGGCCCGCGAAACCACCCCCTAGAAGTCCGCTCATGCTCCGCTGGGGTGCATGTTTGGGGCTGGATCGAGGCCAGAACATGTACCCACGCGGAGCATGAGCAGGTGTGATAGTGGTGGAGGCGAGGCGGATGCGGGTTCGGGTGGTGGGGCCGGGTGGAGTGCGCGAGCGCGCTGTGGGCGAGCTCGACTCGATCGTGGCGTCGCTACGGGCGGACGGCGCGCCGGCGGACACCTTCGTCTGGCTCGACGTCCCGACACCGGACGAGGCCGCGGCCGAGGCGCTCCGAGGGGTCTTCGACTGTCACGAGCTGGCGATCCGGGATGCGTTGCGGCGCAACCGGGTGCCCCGGGTGCACGTGTACCGCGACCATGTCTTCGTGATCCTGCACTCGCCACATCTGGGAGCTGCCGGCCATGTGCACTACATCGAGCTCGACCAGTTCATCGGCGAGAAGTACCTGATCACTGTGCACGGACCGGTGAACGTCAAGGTGCCCGAGGATGTGGCGCAGCGTGAGGTGGACGCGGTACTGGTCCGGATGGCCGCCGGCCGGGTGATGCCGAGGACGCCTCACGAGCTGGCCTACGCGATCACCTCGACCATCGGCCGTCAGCAGGAGGCGTTCATCGAGGAGCTCACCGCCGAGGTGTGGCGGCTGGAGCAGGACGTCACCGGTAGCCGGCGCCGGGACGCAGAGGACTTCCTGGAGGAGTTGTTCCAGGTGCGGCACGGGCTGGTCGCCGTGGCGACGATGGCCGCGCTGGGCGCGGAGATCTACGGCCGGATCCTGGCCCTCGGCCGCTCCGGCGACGAGCGGCTGGACGCCGACATCGTCGACCAGTTCGACCGGATCGGGCACCTGGCCAGTGGCGAGCGCAACTACCTGCAGGGCGTGATCGAGTTCTACCGCACCCGGACCGAGACCAAGCGGACGATCGCTGCGGAGCGGCTCACCCTGGTGGCCGTGGTGACCCTGCCGATCACTGCGCTCTCCTCCGTGGTGGGCATGAACGTGATCGTCAATGAGCGTACCGACGTGGTGGGGCTCGTCGTGCTGCTGATGGTGATGGTGGTCGGCTCGGGTGCCCTGCTCACCTGGGCCAAACGCCAAGGCTGGTGGTAGCCCCAACCTGCCCATGCTCCGCAGGGGTACACGTTTCGGCCACCAGGGTCACAGGGAGGCACAAACGTGTACCCCCGAGGAGCATGAGCAGGTTTGGGGCTACCAGGCGACGGGGTTGGTGAGCCAGGAGTGGGTGGGGGCGGCCTGGGTCAGGTCGCCGCTGCCGGGCAGCACCGACGGCGGCTCTGGCAGGGCGACCTCGGTGGCTATGGTGAGCAGGAAGACGCCGTCGCGGCGCCACCAGCCACCGAACACCCGACCGGACGGCGTGTGGGTCACCTCGAACGTGGCCCACCCGTCGGGGCGGACCGCCTCCGAGATCACCACCTCGACGGTCCGGGTGTCGGCCCGCAACCCCGTGCGCAGTACCTTCAGCGTCGCCTCCTTGGCCGACCAGAACAGGTTCGCCGCGGCGTCCTGCGCGGTGCGCCCGGGCCGTGAGCGCACGTAGTCGCACTCCGGCCCGGTCAGGAAGTCCGACACGAACCCGTCACTGCGCGGTTCGACGATCTCCAGGTCGATGCCCACAGCGTCCAGCCGATCGCCGTCGCTGCGCGACCCGACCAGGCACACCGCCCAGCCGGCCCGGTCGCTGACCGAGATGTCGCCGTCCAGCGCCGCTCCGTCCACCTCGACGTACGGGGCCCCGGTCGGGTGGTTGCCGACCAGGATCCGGGCCAGGTGAGCGTCGTCGTCCTGGCCCGGCCAGTCCAGGGCGGTGGCCACCGCCTGCTTGGCCGTCCAGCGGCGCAGCAGGTACTCGGTCCGTCGCTTGGTGAAACGCAGCATGTCGAGCCGGCCCCGCTCCGGCCCGGTCAGCCAGTCCAGGTGCGCCGGCAGTTCGTGCTCCCCGCGGGCCAACCACTGCATGCCCTCAGCATCCCACCCGGCCGCCTCCGTGTGTCGGCTCCGCCCACCGCGGTGCTGTCACCCGAATGGTTCAAGCCCGACCCGCTGGACACCGATACAGCGGCCATGACGTCCCCACCTCTGCGCGTGGTGGTGAGCCTGCCCAGCGACGACCCCGTGCGTGGCGCCGTGGCACTGGCCGCCGCCCTGAGTCTGTTCGGCCCCGGCATCGAGGTCGCCCTCTGCCTGGCCGGGGTCGAGTCCCCTGGGGAGCGGCAGGCCGCCGAGGTCCAGGCCCTCTGCCGGGCGCTGGCCGAGGACGGGATCACCCTGCCCGACATCGTGCTGCTCGGCGACTCCGAGGCCCGGGCCGGCCGGCACCTGCTGGCGGTCGAGGCCACCGACGACGTGGTGGAGACCGTCCGCACGGTGGCTCTGCTGACCGCTGCCGCGCAGGAGGTCTGGGAGCGCGAGACCGCCCCCGGGCGCAACCTGCGCCGCACCGTCGAGGTCGCCATCGCCCGGCGCGATCTCACCCGCACGGCAGGTGCGGTGCCGTTGGTGGTGGCCGTGGCCCAGGTGCAGAGCACCTGGGGGGCACTCGCCGACGTCTGCGCCGAACTGGCCGAGCGCGCCGCCCGGGGCGAGATAGCCTTCGAGGTGCTGGCGCTGGAGAGCGATCACGAACTGCGCGAGCGAACGACCGCTGAGTTCGTCGCCGACCAGGGATACCAACCGCGCGATCTGGCCTGGTTCACCGCCCTGGCGGACGACGAGAGCTCACCCCTGGCGCTGGTGCTCACCGACAGCCCCTGGGACGATCTTCGACCCGAGCCCGTGCAGTCGGTGTACCTGGCCGAGCGCGGGGTGCGGTTGGCCTATCTGCCCTACGGCAACAACGTCGGCGCCGGGGCGAAGATGATGACGATGGCCTACGACCTGCCTCTGCACCGGCTGGCCTGGCGGGCCTTCGCCCGATCCGAGGTGCAGCGCGGACTCTGGGCGGAGCACTGTTCCAGCGGTGCCGCCCACGTGCGGGTGCTCGGGCTGCCCAAGCTGGACCGCGTCGTCCGCCTGGTCGCCCGGGCCGGGGACCGCGGTGGCGACCACCCCGTGCGGCGGCTGGCTGGAGAGCGTCCGGTGGTGCTGTGGAACCCGCACTTCACCTTCGGCCACGCCGGATGGTCCACCTTCGACCGCTATCTCGGACCGCTGACCGGTTGGGCCGCATCGCATCCCGACGTGGTGCTGATGGTGCGGCCGCACTTCCGGCTGCTGCGTGACCTGCCGTTGTCCGGTGAGTCCGGGCAGGTGCTGATCGACGCCCTACACCGCGCGGTGGCCACCCACGAGAACATCGTGCTCGACGCCGACCCGGACTACCTGCCGGCGTTCGCCGTGGCCGACGCTTTCGTGAGCGACATCAGCTCGTTGATCACCGAATGGGTGCCCACCCGTCGGCCGGTCTGCTACCTGCACAAGCTGGACGGCCCCGGGGCCAACGAGGACGCCCAGTACCTGTTCAGCCTCGACGTGGCGACCAGCTGGGAGGGATTGCGCACCTTCCTGGACGCCGTCCTGGAGGGCCACGACCTCGGCGCCGAGCGGCGGGAGCTGGTGCTGCACAACCACTTCGACCAGATCGACGGCGCTGCCGGCACCCGGATCGCGCAGGAGCTGCTCCACTCGCTGTTCGCGGAGGTGAGCGATCTGATGGCCCAGAGTCAGGCGCTGGCCCCGCTCGGTGTGCCGCAACCGAGCCTGACCGGGGCCGGAACGTCTGTGCAGGTGCTGCGGTGAACGCGCCGACCCGGGTCTACGGCCGGGCCGTGGCGATCGATCCCGGTGCCGTGGCCACCTTCTTCGCCGGCCGGGCCCAGCGGGCTGGGTCGGTCGAGCCGCTGACCAGCGTGCTCTACCAGGACGCCCAGCCCGAGCTGGCGGTGGCCCGGGACCGGCACGAGAAGTCGGTGGTGGTGCCCCGGCTGCGTCTGGACGACGCGCGCACAGTGCTCGACGTCGGCTGCGGCATCGGACGCTGGGCCGAGCCGGTGCTCGCCGCCGGGGCCGGCTACTGCGGCACCGACTTCAGCGCCCCGCTGCTCGAGTTCGCCCGGGAGCGGGTCACCGGGCCGCGGGCCCGGTTCGTGCGGTCGGCGATCCAGGACCTCGACCGTCGCCGGCTCGGTGAGCCCGACGGGTTCGACCGGGTGATCGTGGCCGGGGTGCTGATCTACCTCAACGATGCGGACGTCGTCCGCGGCCTGGGCGCCGTCGCGGCCTGCGCCGCCGGGCGCTGCCTGGTCTACCTGCGCGAGCCGGTGGCCACCGGGGAACGCCTCACCCTGAACCAGCACTGGTCGGAGGATCTGAACCAGAGCTACAGCGCGGTCTACCGCACCGAGGGCGAGCTGGGCGTGGCGATCGAGACCACGCTGGGCGCCGCGGGATTCGTGCTGCGCGAGGCCGCCGACCTCTACCCGGCCGAGCTGAACAACCGGGCCGACACCCGTCAGCGCTACTACCTGCTGGAGCGGAGCGGGTGACCCGGCGGTGACCACGGCCTTCGCCTTCGACCTCGACGGCACGCTCACCTGCGAGGAACTGCTGCCGGTGATCGCCGAGGAGCTCTCGCTCGGGAGGGAGATGGCCACGCTGACCCGGCTCACCCTCAGCGGGGCGATCGAGTTCGAGGAGTCCTTCCGGCTGCGCTGCGCCATCCTGCGGGCGGTCCCGATCTCGCGGGTGCGCACGATCGTGGCCGAGGTGGCGCTGGCTCCGGCGATGGAGCAGTTCATCCGCCGCCGGCCGCGGGAGTGCTTCGTGGTCACCGGCAACCTGGACGTCTGGGTGCGCCCCATCATCGACCGGCTCGGCTGCCGGGCGTTCACCTCGGTGGGTCGCAGCGACGGGGACCAGTTGCTCGGCGTCGAGCACGTGCTGTGCAAGTCGACCCCGATCGCGCAGTTGCAGGAGCAGTTCGACCGGGTGGTCGCGATCGGCGACAGCGTGAACGACATCCCGATGTTCGAGCTGGCCGACATCGGGATCGCCCACGGCGCCGTGCACGAACCGGCCGACGCCCTGATCGAGGTCGCCGACTATGCGACCTACCGGGAGGAGGCACTGTGCCGGCTGTTGAGCACGCTGTCATAGCCGCCGCGGGCTTCGGCTCGCGGCTGGGCCGCGGAATGCCCAAGTGCCTGGTCTCCTTCCGTGGCCGCACCCTGCTGGACAGGCAGCTGGAACTGCTCGCCGACGTGCCCGACGTCCGCCTGGTGGTGGGCTTCCGGGAGCGGGAGGTGATGGCCCACGCCCTGGCCCTGCGCCCGGACCTGATCATCGTGCGCAATCCGGCGCACGCCAGTACGACCACCTTGGACAGTTACGCCCTCGGCGCCCGCCACCTGAGCCGGCCGTGCCTGTTCATGGACGCCGACATCGTCTTCGACCCGGCCAGTTTCGCCGCGTTCGCCCAGGAGGCGGCCGAGGTGGCGGCGGCGTCGGCCGGGCCGCTGTGCCGGCCGTTGATCGGCTACACCGACGCCAAGACCGCCGACGCCGTCTACGTCGGCGTGGCCGACGGCATGATCGTCGGCTTCGACCGAGACCGGCCGACGCCGTACGAGTGGGCCAACCTCGCGCTGCTGCCGCCCGGGTACTGCGAGAAGGGGTCCGGCGCGGTCTACGAGCGGATGACCGGTGACCTGCCGCTGCCCGGTGCCTACGTGGACAGCTATGAGATCGATCGCCCGGCCGACCTGGAGGTGGCCGAGGCCCGCTACGGTGTGCCGCCCACGCATCGTGCCCCGGCCCTTCCGATGCCCCGGTCAGAGGCGTCCTCGCGAGCACGGCTATCGCCTCGGTGATCCCTGCCAGATCGCAGTTTGCCCCACCCGTTGGGGGAGGAACGCGATCTCGCGGTGATCTTGGTGCGCGGGCGAGAGGTCTGCTGACTCCTGGTCCTGACGCGCCGAATGTCCTGATCGCAGGTAGCGTCACGACGTGTCCACCATCGCAGCGGTTCGTGGCGTTCTGCCGGAGAACTCCTATCCGCAGGCGGAGATCACCGAGACCCTGGTCGACGTCGTGCTCGGCAGGGCTACCGGCACCGATCCGGGCCGCGGGGCGAACGAGCACCTGCTGCGCCGACTGCATGCGGCGGCCGGGGTGACCCGGCGTCATCTGGTGCTGCCGCTGGAGCGCTACGCGACGCTGAGCGGGTTCGGTGAGGCCAACGACATCTTCGCGGCGGCCGGGGTGACCCTCGGCGAGCGTGCCGTGCGTGAGGCGCTCGACGCCGCCGGGATCGCCGCGGACCAGGTCGACCTGCTGGTCTCGACCACGGTCACCGGCCTGGCGGTGCCGACCCTCGACGCCCGGCTGGTGACCCGGCTCGGCCTGCGTCACGACGTCAAACGGATGCCGCTGTTCGGCCTGGGCTGTGTGGCCGGTGCCGCCGGCATCGCCCGGGTGCACGACTACCTGACCGGCCACCCCGACGGGGTGGCCGTGCTGCTGTCGGTCGAGCTGTGCTCGCTGACCTTCCAGGCGGACGACGCCTCGCCGGCGAACCTGGTGGCCAGCGGCCTGTTCGGCGACGGCGCGGCGGCGGTGGTGATGGTCGGCGCGGACAGGGCCACCGCCCTGGGACTGTCCGGCCCCCGGGTGCTGGCCAGCCGCAGCCGGTTCTACCCCGACACCGAGCGGGTGATGGGCTGGGACATCGGCGACAGCGGGTTCCGGATCGTGCTCGCGGCCACCGTCGCCGACGTGGTGGAGACCTACCTGCGCGACGACGTCGAGGGCTTCCTCGACGACCACGACCTGAAGCTGACGGACGTCGACACCTGGGTCGCCCACCCCGGTGGCCCCAAGGTGATCGCGGCGATCACCCGGGCGCTCTCGCTGCCCGACCCCGCGCTGGACGTGACCCGGCGCAGCCTGGCCGCCATCGGCAACCTGTCCTCGTCCTCGGTGCTGAACGTGCTCGCCGACACGCTGGCGGCCGGCACGGCGACCCCGGCGACACCGGGGGTGTTGCTGGCCTTGGGCCCGGGATTCTGCGCGGAACTGGTATTGCTTCAGTGGTGAGCGAGCGCTGGTACGTCGTCCTGATCATGACGGTTGCGGCCCTGCGGCTGGTCGAGCTGGGCGTGGCCCGGCAGAACCTGTTGTGGGCCAAGCGGAACGGGGGCGTGGAGACCGGGGCGGGGCATTACCCGGCGATGGTGGCGCTGCACAGCGGCCTGCTGCTGGGCTGCCTGCTGGAGGTGCCTCTCGCCGGGCGGCAGTTCGCGCCGGCACTGGGGTGGTCGATGCTGGCCCTGCTGCTCGCGGCGCATGCGCTGCGCTGGTGGTGCATCTCCACTCTGGGCGCGCAGTGGAACACCCGGGTGATCCGGGTGCCCCGCGCGCCTGTGGTCACCGGTGGCCCCTACCGCTGGCTGCGCCACCCGAACTACCTGGCCGTGGCGGCCGAGGGCATCGCACTGCCGCTGGTGCACTCGGCCTGGCTGACCGCGCTGACCTTCACCGTGCTGAACGCGTGGCTGATGCGGGTGCGGCTGCAGGCGGAGAACGCGGCCCTGGCCGCGTCGTGAGCGCCGAGGGCGAGGTCGGCGACCTGCTCGTCGCCGGTGCCGGACCGGTCGGCCTGGGAGTGGCGATCGAGGCCCGGTTGGCCGGCCTGTCGGTGACCGTGCTCGACCCCCGCAGCGGCCCGATCGACAAGGCCTGCGGCGAGGGCCTGATGCCCACCGCGCGGCAGTCCCTGGAGCGGCTGGGGGTCTCGGTCGAGGGCCTGCCCTTCCACGGGATCCGTTATCTGGCAGGTGATGTGGTGGCCGAGGCCCGGTTCCGCGGCGGGCCGGGTCTAGGCGTCCGCCGGACCGCACTCTCGGCCGCGATGGCCCGCCGGGCCGAGCAGGTCGGCGTCCGCCGGGTGGTCGCCGCGGCTCCGCCGCCGGTGGTGCGCGACGGCCTGGTGCACAGTGCGGGGGAGCGGGCGCGCTGGTTCGTGGCTGCGGACGGTCTGCACAGCCCGACCCGCGCGGCGCTCGGGCTCGAGCTGATCGGGCGGCGGAGGCATCCGCGGCGTCCGCGGTTCGGGTTGCGGCGGCATTTCCGGGTGGCGCCGTGGAGCGATCTGGTCGAGGTGTACTGGTCACGCGCCGCGGAGGCCTACGTCACCCCAGTGGCACCCGACGTGGTCGGCGTGGCCGTGCTCTGCCCCGGGGGCCGGCCCTACCAGGACTGGCTCGAGGAGTTCCCGGAGCTGACCCGCCGGCTTGCCGGTGCCGAACCGGTGTCGGACGTGCGCGGCGCCGGTCCGTTGCGGCAGGACGTCGCGGCGCGGGTACGAGGGCGCACCCTGCTGGTCGGCGACGCCGCCGGATACGTGGATGCGTTGACCGGAGAGGGCATCTCGATGGGTCTGACCTGCGCCCGCGAACTGGTCGCCGCCCTGGTGGCCGACCGACCGCAGGACTACGAGGCGGCGTGGCGGCGCACCACCCGGCGCTATCGGCTGCTCACCGGCGGTCTGCTCGCCGTCGCCAGCCGGCCCGTGCCGCGCCGGAGCATCGTCCCCGCAGCGCGAGCCCTACCCCCGGTGTTCTCCGCCGTCGTCGATCAGCTCGGCTGACTCGCGGGCACAGGTGTCAGGGCGCGTCGCCTACGACAGGCGTGCGGCGACGACCCTCCAACGGGCTGCGCCGTTCCGTCGCGCATGATTCGGATCCAATTCCCGGCGGGGTCGATCAGGCTGAACCCGGACCGGCCACCGGCGTTCTTGCGCGGCCGCGCGCGAGTGATCCGGGGATTGCCCGACAAGGGCAGCCTCCCGCAATGGGCCCGCAGGCCGGCGGCGAAGGCTTCGAACAAGGGCTCGACGTCGGCAACCACGACTCCGCATGCGACTCCTCGGCGCGATGCCCGTCCAGCCCGTAGTAGTGCAACGGAAAGCCGTGACCTTCAAGGGCTGCATACGCGTTCGGCCTGGCCTGTCGATACCTGACCTTGAAGCCTAGCGCCAGGTGAAACTCGATGATCTGGTCGGTGTCTGCACATGGAAGCATGGGAATGACCTGCGGAGGCATGGCTGCAGTCTCCCTCTTCGGCGGAGCTTCAGGGCAAGCGAGGTACGGTCAGAACAGGGTGTCCTGCGGCTGATCGACACGCGGCCGGCCCAAGGTGCCCAGGCCGCGCGGCAGCCGGCCGTGGTGGACGACGGTGAGCCGTTGGGTGGGCCGGGTCAGCGCCACATAGAGATCGTTCACCCCGCGCGGGGATTCGGCGATGATGCCCATCGGGTCGATCACCACCACGCTGTCGAACTCGAGGCCCTTGACGTCGTCCACGCTGAACACGTCGGCCCGCTCGGCCAGGTCCGCTGGCAGCGCATCGGGCAGGGCCTTCGTCAGATCCTTGGCCAGGGCACGGGTGGTGACCACGCCGAACCGGCCGCCGTCCAGGGCTGCGTCGTCGTCGGCCACCGCCGTTGCCACTCCCTGCACGAGGGCCGGGAAGTCCCGGGCCGGAACCTGGATCCCGAGGGGCGGGTGGTCTCCCTCGCGGGCGGTGCGGGCGGGCGCCACGTCGATGCCGTGGCCGCGCAGCAGGGCCGTCGCCAGGTCCATCACCAGGCGCGGCGTGCGGTAGTTGACGGTCAGCTCCTCGACCCGCCATCTGCCGGGCGCAAGTGGTTCGAGAACCGTTTCCCAGGAAGTGGCTCCGGCGGCGGATCCGGTCTGGGCGACGTCGCCGACCACGGTCATCGAGCGACTCGGTACCCGGCGGGCGATCAGCCGCCAGTGCATCGGGGAGAGCTCCTGCGCCTCGTCGATCACCGCATGCCCGAAGGTCCAGGCCCGGTCCCCGCCGGCCCGCTCGGCCACTGACCGGGACGCCCCGGACTCGCTGAACCGGTCGACCAGCATCTCCGGGGTCATCATCGCCGCGGCCTCGCCGGACTCGCGCAACACCTTGCGCGCGAACGTCAACGCCTCCGCGCGCTCGGCGGCCAGACGGGCAGAGGTGGCCCGGTCGGCAGCCATGGCGATGACGTCCGCCCCGATCAGCTCCGCCGCCTCGTCGAGCAGCGGGACGTCGGAGATCGTCCACGGAGCACCCGGTTCGCGCAGCAGCAGGCGTTGCTGGGCCGGGTTCAGCACCCCTCCGGCGGCCTCGGCCAGCTTGGCCGGCTTGGTCAGCAGGTCGCTGATCAGCCCGGTCGCCGTCAGCGGCATCCAGAGCAGGTTGATCTCCCGGCGCACGTCGCGGGAATCGCGCAGCTCAGCCAGCAGGGCGCCGCGTTCGTCGTCCTGGGACTGCAGCTTGCGGCGCTCGGCCAGCTGGTCGGTGAGGTCGTCGAGCAGGATCCGCACAAAGGTCGTCCGGGCGTCGTTGTGCGGGCGCCCGGCCTGGCGGGCCCGGCCCCGCGCCTCCGAGACCAGCCGCGGCCGCAGCTCCACCTCGTCGCCGTCGAGCAGGATCCGCACCGGTGCGCTGAGGGCGCGCTCCCGGCGGCGCACCGCGGCCTTGACCACGTTGGCCATCCGCAGGTCGCCCTTGAGCACCGCCACCTCGGGGCTCTCGTGGGCGGTGGCGTCGACGTCCGGGAACAGCTGTCCGGGCGTCATCAGCACCACGCCGGTCTCACCGAGGGAGGGCAGCACCTGCTCGATGTAGCGCAGAAAGACCGGGGTCGGGCCCACCACCAGCACGCCGCTGCGGGCGATCCGATCGCGGTGGGTGTAGAGCAGGTAGGCAGCCCGGTGCAGGGCGACCGCCGTCTTGCCTGTGCCTGGGCCGCCCTGGACGACGAGCAGCCCGGCCAGGTCTGAGCGCACCACCCGGTCCTGCTCGGCCTGCAGCGTCTCCACGATGTCGCGCATCCGCCCGGTGCGGTGGGCATTCAGGGCCGACATCAGCGCGCCGTCGCCGGTCACGGTGGCCAGATCCGCGTTGCCGGACGCCGCCGCGCGGACCAGGGCATCGGCGTCCAGCACCTCGTCGTCCAGCGAGGAGACGGTGCGGCCGTGCAGCCCGATGTGCCGGCGGCGGATCACGTCGCGGGGGGCGGCAGCGGTGGCCTGGTAGAAGGCCGAGGCGGCGGGTGCGCGCCAGTCCAGCAGCAGCTGGCGGCGGTCGTCGTCGGACAGGCCGATCCGGCCGATGTAGCGGTGGTCGCCGCTGGTCAGGTCGAGGCGGCCGAAGGCGAGGCGGTCCTCCACCGAGCCGAGCTGACGCAGGCGCACGGTGTGCAGCGCGTCGAAGGCATCACGCTCGGCGCGGCCGGCCGGGGTAGGGACGACCGGCTCGCGGCGGACCTGCTCGAGCGAGGCGGCAGTGCGCTCCCGGAGGGCGTCGAGGTGGGCGTACAGCCGGTCGACGTAGGCCTGTTCGGCCGTGATCTCGCGGCGAAGATCGGCGGTTGCCAGAACAGACCTCCTCCCGCACCTTGCGTGCCTGCAGGCTGACGGGATCAGCCTGGTGGCAGCGGCCTACAAGTATGCGGGACACAGGTGCTCCGTGTCTGGTGGGACGCCTGCTCAGGCGTAGCCGTCGAAGTGGCCCTTCTCCGGCACCGGGCCGCGCTCGAACAGCGCGTCCAGGGGGAGACCTCCCATGAAGACCCGCATCTCGGTGGTGCTCAGTGGCTTCACGGGCGGTTCCTTGACCGCCTGCGGCCGCGGTTGCTCCGCGGCGGCCGGTTTTCCACCGGGTTGATGCTGCTGCGGGTGGGTCTCGGTCTTGCTGACCTCGGGAACCCGCGGGATGGCGGGCACCACCGCAGGTAGGGGTGCCGAGCTGATACCGACGACGTTCATGGCCCGTCCTCCGTTCCGGCAGCTTCCCGACATCCGTGTCGGTCATTCCGCTCAGGCGGATCGCTGTAGATCCGATATCGGCATCCGGAGGACCGCTTATGAGCCGCCGTCCGGGTGAAGTCGGTTCAGCGGGGCACTCCGCCCACCCTGCGGGTCAGCTCGGCGGCGGCAAGGCGCGCCGCGTGAGCCAGCGCCGCTCGGGCCAGCTCGTCGACCTCGTCGGCGGGGTAGGTGAGCGCTACGGCGGCGATCGGGTAGCCGATCGGGTCGCTCACCGCAGCAGCGACCGAGGCGAACCCGGCGGTCACCTCGCCGTCCTCGATTGCATGCCCGCGAGTGCGGACCGCGACCAGAACGCTGCGCAATTCGCGCAGGGTGCCCGGCCCTCGGCCGGTGCGGTCGGTGAAGGCGGAGGGGTCGGGGAACAGCGCCCGGACCTGAGCCGAGGGCAGCGCGGCGAGGATGGCCCGACCGCTCGCGGTGAGATGGGCGGGCAGGCGCACCCCGACGTCGGTGACCAGCGGCGGGCGGCCAGGGGCGCGCTCCTCGACCACATAGAAGACCTCACGGCCGTGCAGCACCACCAGGTGGGCGCTCTGCCGGAGCCGGTCCACCAGTCTGGCCAGCACCGGGCGGGCCAGCCGGGCCAGCGGCTCCTGGCGGGAGTAGGCCGAGCCGAGCTCGAAGGCACCCAGGCCGAGGCCGTACCGGCGCTCCTCGGGCAGGTGCAGCACGAGGGCATGCTCGGTGAGCGCCTCCAGCAGCTGATAGGTCGAGGACCGGGGCAGGCCGAGGTCGCGCGCGATGGCCGCCGCCGGCACCGGCCCGGCCTGGCCGGCCAGGTAGCGCAGGACGGCCACGGCATGCCTGGCGGCAGGGACCGTGCTCATCGCGGGGCTCCTGGGCCGTGGCTCATGAGCCGGATCATCCCCGATCGCCGGGCCTGTTGCGCACGCCGTTCTCCCCCGAATTCACCACAACCCCCGTTTCCGGGGCCGAAACCGGGGGGTGAGCCGGGGTTCTGGTGAATTCGGGGGGTCAACCGGGAAGGTGGGCTGCGCGTGTGAGGGGCATGAGGCCCTCGGCGGCGTGGGCCGCGGGCCGAGGGGACCGGGGTGAGTGCTCCGGTGCTGGCCGTCGTCTCCGGGCGAGGAGCGCAGACCGTGGTGCAGACGTGGCGGATGCCGGGTGACGGCGCGACCTATGCGCCGACCCTGCGCGCGATGTTCCCCGAGGAGCTGCTCGCGGAGGCCTTCGCAGGAGACCCCGAGTTGGGCCCGCTCCGGAGGAGCTGCGTGCCCAGGCCGTCCGGGAGCTCGCCGGCTGACTCCGGGCGCGGGCAGGCCGGGGGGCGACCGCCTACGGTGGGGCGACCCGTGCCGCATCCGACCGCGCCAGGAGCTGCTGTGACGCCCGACGAACTGCGGTGTGCCGCCGGCGCCCGGCGGCGGCAGGAACCGATGGCGGCCACGGCCGGGGCGGCCGATCGACTGCTGCTGATCGAGGTGGACGGCCCGTGGGGTCGTGGCGGGCTGCGGGAATGCCGACTCGAGCGGGACCAGGCCGCCCGGGTGGCCGACGCCGCGGATGCCGCGGGCGTGCGGGTCCAGCTGATCCGCCGGCCCGGCCGTTCGATGAACCGGTCGCCGGAGGAGTCCGTCGCCCGACCGGGCGTCTGGAGCGCCGCCGTCGCCGATCTGCGGCCCGGGCGCGAGGCCGTGCGCTGGCACACCTGGCGCGAGCCGGTCGACCTGCTGAAGATCGACCTGCGCGGGCAGGTGCTCGCGCGCGGTGCCCAGGAGGTGGCGCTGGTCTGCGCCCACGGCCGCCACGACGTGTGCTGCGCGCTCGAGGGTCGTCCGGTGGCGGCGGCACTCGCGGCCGATGCGGGCGGGTGGGACGTGTGGGAGACCTCCCACGTCGGGGGCCACCGATTCGCCGCGAATCTGCTGCTCCTGCCCGAGGGCGACCTGTTCGGGGGGCTGGACGCCGGGAGCTCGCTCGCGGTGACCGCCGCCTACCGTCGCGGGGTGCTGGTGACCGCGCATCACCGAGGCCGCTTCGGCCTGTCGGCGCCGGAGCAGGCGGCTCTGCACCAGGTCAGGACGGCCGTGGGGGAGGAGCGGCGCCACGTCGTCCGTATCGAGCGGATCAGCCCGCTGGGCGAGCAGCGCTGGGAGGCCGGCGTGCTGTGCCAGGCGCCGGGCGAGCCACTGGTGCGCTACCGGGTGGAGCTGAGCGCCGGCTGGTCGCAGGAGCGGCTCAGCTGCACCGACGTGGCACCGGCGGCAGTGCTCCGGTTCGCGCCGGCCCGCGTGCAGCTCGCGCCCTGATCGCTCAAGAGCCGGGTGGCTGTCGCCGATCCTGCCGTGCACGCCCACTTGCACCGCTCCGCTGCCCAGGTCCTCGAGGCGGTCGCCCGTGGGGGCTCCGTCGCCGCCCGCGACATAATGCGGAACAGCGACGGGTACGCAGGTGCGGCGCCCTACTTGATGGACGCTCTGATGGACTGGCTGGCCGCGGTCGAACGCCGACCCATCGGCCCTGCCGCACATGCCGAAGGCCCCCGTCGCGGACGACGGGGGCCTTCGGTGTGAGACGACTGAGCGGTTGCTCAGATGGCGCGCACGTTGGCGGCCTGCGGGCCCTTCTGGCCCTGCTGGATGTCGAACTCCACGCGCTGGTTCTCTTCCAGCGTGCGGTAGCCATCGGCCTGGATGGCCGAGAAGTGGACGAATACATCGTTGGCGTCGCCGTCGGGGGTGATGAACCCGAAGCCCTTCTCGCCGTTGAACCACTTCACGGTGCCCTGTGCCACTGCGTTTCTCCTTGGGTGGAGGTGAGGCGGGTTCGGCGGGTGCCGCTCCCGGGCTGCGCGTTTCTCGCCGTCCCAGCCTCCGGACCTCGTTGTGGAGCGCCCATCTGCGGTAAACGCCCGCGGGTTCGTGCTCCGCGGGCGTTCGTGAACGTACGGGGATCTGCTTGTGCAACCGGGACGACCGTAACACGACGGGCGTAGCCAGCCCAAGCCCCCGACAGCAAGTTCTACCACGGCGTCTGGTATACGGGACACTCGACCGGCCACGGATGATCTTCAGCAAGCCGCGCGTCCGCCGCGCCGGAGGGTAGCTGTGGTGCGACGAGCGGTGCCGCGGAAAAGGGCACCGCACGGCAATACCCATCAAGCACGGCACGGACTGCGGGATGCAGCGATGTCTGGGATCTCAGACACGATCGCCCGTTCGGGGGTGCCGGTACAGGGGTGCCGGGTGGTGCCCTGGTGGGTATGACGACGACAGAGCCCACCGTGCCTCCGGTCGAGGTCGGCCTCGGACCGATGGCAGCCCGGGACGTGGTGGCTGTGGCCCGCCACGGTGCCCCCGTGGTGCTCAGCCAGGCCGCTCTGCGTGAGGTGTCCGCCTCCCGCGTGGTGATCGAGGAGCTCGCCGCCGCCGAACGCCCCGTCTACGGGGTCTCCACCGGGTTCGGTGCCCTGGCCACCCGGCACATCCCGACCGCCGACCGGGAGCGCCTGCAGCGCTCGCTCGTCCGCTCGCACGCCGCCGGGACCGGCCCGGTGGTCGAGCCCGAGGTGGTGCGGGCCCTGATGCTGCTCCGACTGCGCACCCTGGCCACCGGACGCACGGGGGTCCGCCCGGCCACGGTGTCCGCCTACGCCGGCATGCTCAACGCCGGGATCACCCCCCTGGTGCACGAGTACGGCTCGCTCGGCTGCTCCGGCGACCTGGCGCCGCTGTCGACGGCGGCGCTGGCGGCCTGCGGTGAGGGGGAGGTGCTGGATGCCGAAGGGGTGCGTGGTCCGGCGGCGGAGGCGCTCGCGGCGGCCGGGATGACGCCGTTGACCCTGGGGGCCAAGGAGGGCCTGGCGCTGATCAACGGCACTGACGGCATGCTGGGCATGTTGGTGCTGGCCCTGGATGATCTGCGGGTGCTGCTGCGCACCGCCGACATCGCCGCGGCGATCTCTGTCGAGGCCCTGCTCGGCACCGACCGGGCCTTCGCCGCCGATCTGATGGCGTTGCGCCCGCACCCGGGCCAGGCGGCCTCGGCGGCCAACCTGCGCGCCCTGCTCGCGTCGTCCGCGATCATGGACAGCCATCGCACGCCCGACTGCACCCGGGTCCAGGATGCCTATTCCCTGCGCTGCGCCCCGCAGGTGCACGGGGCGGCCCGCGACACCCTGGCGCACGCCGAGGCGGTGGCCGCGGCCGAGCTCGCCTCGGCGATCGACAACCCGGTGGTCACCCTGGACGGGCGGGTGGAGAGCAACGGCAACTTCCACGGTGCCCCGATCGGATATGTGCTCGACTTCCTCGCCATTGCGGCGGCGGATGTCGCGAGCATGAGTGAGCGGCGCACCGACCGCTTCCTCGACCGGGCCCGCAACCAGGGCCTGCCGCCGTTCCTGGCCGCCGATGCGGGGGTCGACTCCGGGCTGATGATCGCCCAGTACACCGCGGCCGGAATGGTCAGTGAGATGAAGCGGCTCGCCGTGCCGGCCAGCGTCGACTCCATCCCTTCCTCGGCGATGCAGGAGGACCACGTCTCGATGGGCTGGCACGCCGCGCGCAAGCTGCGCCGCAGCGTCGACGCGCTGGCCGCCGTCCTGGCCATCGAACTGATCGCCGGCACCCGGGCGCTCGAGCTTCGGGCCCCGCTGCAGCCCGCCCCGGCCACCGCCGCCGTGCTGCATGCGTTGCGCGCGGGCGGCGTGGCCGGCCCCGGCCCCGACCGCCACCAGGCCCCGGAGATCGAACGCGCCACCACCCTGGTCCGCACCGCCCTCCTCCTCGCCGCCGCCGAATCCGCCGCCGGCCCCCTCCTCTGATGGGCACCCCCCCTCTCACGGGCACAACGTCACGCCGTGCCCGTCTGGCGGGTGCAACGTCACGCCGTGCCCGCGGGGGGGTGGGCGTGATGCCGCGCAGTCCATCGATCTTGGCCACTCAGCGTCACTCACCTGGAGGAATCCGATGAACGCCACCCCCGGCCCCCGCCCGGTCCGTGCCGCGCGGGGCACCACCCTCACCGCCCGCTCGTGGCAGACCGAGGCCCCGCTGCGGATGCTGATGAACAACCTCGACCCGGACGTCGCCGAGCGGCCCGACGACCTGGTCGTCTACGGCGGCACCGGCAAGGCGGCCCGCGACTGGGCCAGTTTCGACGCCATGGTGCGCACGCTCACCACCCTGGCGGACGACGAGACGATGCTGGTGCAGTCCGGCCGACCGGTCGGCGTGATGCGCACGCACGAGTGGGCACCGCGGGTGCTGATCGCCAACTCCAACCTGGTCGGCGACTGGGCCACCTGGCCCGAGTTCCGCCGGCTCGAGCATCTCGGTCTGACCATGTACGGCCAGATGACCGCCGGCTCGTGGATCTACATCGGCACCCAGGGCATCCTGCAGGGCACCTACGAGACCTTCGCCGCGGTGGCCGAGAAGCGATTCGGGGGCACGCTGAAAGGAACCTTGACCGTCACCGGCGGGTGCGGCGGCATGGGCGGGGCCCAACCACTCGCGGTCACCCTGAACGACGGGGTCGTGCTGGTGGTCGACGTCGACCCGCACCGGCTGACCCGCCGGGTCGAGACCCGCTACCTCGACGAGATGACCGACGACCTGGACGACGCGTTGCGCCGGACGCTCGCGGCCAAGGCCGAGGGCCGGGCGCTGTCGGTCGGGCTGGTCGGCAACTGCGCCACCGTGCTGCCCGAGCTGCTGCGCCGCGGGGTCGAGGTCGACATCGTCACCGACCAGACGTCGGCCCACGACCCGCTGTCCTACCTGCCGGAGGGGATCGAGCTCGGTGACTGGCACGACTACGCCGAGGCCAAGCCGGAGGAGTTCACCGAGCGGGCCCGCGCCTCGATGGCCCGTCACGTCGAGGCGATGGTCGGCTTCCTGGACGCCGGGGCGGAGGTCTTCGACTACGGCAACTCGATCCGGGACGAGGCCCGCCAGGGAGGCTTCGACCGCGCGTTCGCCTTCCCGGGCTTCGTGCCGGCCTACATCCGGCCGCTGTTCTGCCAGGGCAAGGGCCCCTTCCGCTGGGCGGCGCTGTCCGGCGACCCGAGGGACATCGCGGTCACCGACGCCGCCGTCGCCCAGCTGTTTCCGGACGACGACCGCCTGCAACGCTGGCTGCGTGCGGCGCAGGAGCGCGTGGCCTTCCAGGGCCTTCCGGCGCGGATCTGCTGGCTCGGGTACGGCGAGCGGGACGTCGCCGGCCTGCGATTCAACGAGCTCGTCGCCTCGGGCGCGGTCAGCGCACCGATCGTGATCGGGCGCGACCACCTGGACTGCGGCTCGGTCGCCTCGCCCTACCGCGAGACCGAGGCGATGCTGGACGGCTCCGACGCGATCGCCGATTGGCCGCTGCTCAACGGCCTGGTCGCCGCGTCGTCCGGGGCCACCTGGGTCTCGATCCACCACGGTGGCGGGGTCGGCATCGGTCGGTCGCTGCACGCCGGGCAGGTCAGCGTGGCCGACGGGACCCCCTTGGCTGCAGCCAAACTGGCCCGGGTGCTCAGCAACGATCCCGGGATGGGTGTGATCCGGCACGTCGATGCCGGCTACCCCGAAGCGGTGGACGTCGCCGCGAGGTGCGACGTGCGGGTGCCGATGCGCGAGGGTGATGCCGGGTGAGTGTCACCGACCTGTTGGCGCAGATCGAGGGCATCGGACGCGACGACGTGAGCGGCGGCTACCGGCGCTACCCCTTCACCCGTGAGGACTCCCTCCTGACCGAGTGGTTCGTCGCTGCGGCAACGGATCGCGGCGCCACCGTGACCCGTGACCGGTGCGGCAACCAGTGGGCCTGGTGGGGCGACCCGGACGCGGCCGCAGACCGCGGTGTGGCCGGCGTGGTGACCGGAAGTCACCTTGACTCGGTGCCCGACGGCGGTCCGATGGACGGCCCGCTGGGAGTGGCCTCCGCGCTGGCCGCTGTGGATCTGTTGCAGCACAACGGCACTGCTCTGGACGGCGACCGACCGCTCGGCATCGTCCGGTTCGTCGACGAGGAGGGCGCTCGGTTCGGGCTGGCCTGCTCGGGCAGTCGGCTGCTGACCGGGGCCGCCGATCCCGACCGCGTACTGGCCCTGCGCGACACCGACGGGGTGACCTATGCGGACGCCGCGGCGTCCGCCGGTCTGGACCCGGCCCGGATCGGGAGGGATCAGGAAACCCTGCGCCGGATCGGGAGTTTCGTCGAGCTGCACGTCGAACAGGGCCGGGCCCTCGCCACCCCGGAGTACGCCGCAGCGGTCGCCGTCGCCTCCCGGGTCCGCCCACACGGGAGGTGGCGGATCGAGCTGGCCGGCCGAGCCGATCATGCCGGAACCACCGCGCTGGCCGACCGTCACGACCCGATGCTGGCCCTGGCCGAGGTGATCCGCCAGGCCCGGGCCGGGGCCGAGAGCCACGGTGCGCTGGCCACCCTGGGCAAGGTGGAGGTGGCGCCGAACGCGGTGAACGCCATCGCCTCCCGGGTGGTGGCCTGGCTCGATGCCCGGGCCGACACCGAGGTGCAGGTGCGGGCGGTGCTGGCCGACGTCGCGTCGTCCGTCGGGGTCGCGCCGGTCGAGGAGTCCTGGACGGCGGCGACCGAGTTCGACGCCGGCCTGTCCCGGCGGATCGCCTCGGCGGCGTCCGCGGCACTGGGCGGTGCGGCGGTTCCGGTGCTGGCCACGGGGGCCGGCCACGACGCCGGAGTGCTCGCCCGGGCGGGGGTGGCGTCGTCCATGTTGTTCGTGCGCAATCCGACCGGGGTCTCGCACTCGCCGGCGGAGTATGCTGAGGTCGGCGACTGCGAGGCGGGTGTGGTGGCCCTGGCAGGCGTGTTGGTCGACCTGTTCGCGGCGGGCGCGCAAGGATGAGCAGCATGGACCAGACCTGGTGGTGCACGCATGCCTGGCTGCCCAAGGGCCCGGCGGACGGCGTCCGGGTCACCGCGGGGGCTGACGGGCGGATCGTCGCGGTGGAGACCGGCGTGCCGGCCCGGCCGGGCGATGTACGGATCACCGGCCTGGTGTTGCCGGGGTTCGCCAACACCCACTCGCACGCCTTCCACCGCGCTCTGCGCGGGCGCACCCAGGCCGACGGCGGCACGTTCTGGACCTGGCGGGACCGGATGTACGCCCTGGCCGACCGGTTGACGCCGGACACCTACCGCGAGCTGGCCACCGCGGTGTTCGCCGAGATGGTGCTCGCCGGGGTGACCTGCGTCGGGGAGTTCCACTACCTGCATCACGGGCCCGGCGGGGCCCGCTACGGCGACCCCAATGCGATGGGGCTGGCCCTGCGCGAGGCAGCCCGGACCGCGGGTGTGCGACTGACCCTGTTGGACACGTGCTACCTACGCGGCGGGATCGATATCCCGCTGGAAGGGGTGCAGCGCCGGTTCGACGACGGTGACGCCGAGAACTGGGCCTCGCGGGTGAGCAGGCTGGCCGACGACGAGGGCTTCCGCGTGGCCGCGGCGGTGCACTCGGTGCGGGCGGTGCCGGTGGAGGAGCTCGCGGTGGTGGTCGAGGCGGACGTGGGCGAGGACGGCGTTCCGCGGCCGCTGCACGTGCACCTGTCCGAGCAGCCGGCCGAGAACGTCGCCTGCCACGCGGCCTACGGCTGTACCCCCACCGAGCTGCTCAGCGAGCACGGCGTTCTCGGCTCGGCCACGACGGCGGTGCATGCCACCCACCTGACCGACGGCGACATCGCGCTGCTCGGGCAGTCGCAGACCACGGCGTGCATCTGCCCCTCGACCGAGCAGGACCTGGGCGACGGGATCGGGCCTGCCCGTCGGCTGGCCGAGGCCGGGTCGCCGATCGCGCTGGGCACCGATCAGCACGTGATGATCGACATGCTGGGCGAGGCGCGGACCCTGGAGATGCACGAACGGCTCGCCTCGGGTCGGCGCGGCCGGTTCTCGGTCGAGGAGCTGGTCGAGGCGCTGGCGCCGTCCGGGCATGCCGCGCTGGGCTGGCCGGAGGCGGGGCGGATCGAGGTGGGCGCGTTGTGCGACCTGGTCGGCGTCCGGTTGGACTCGATGCGGACCGCCGGCTCACTGCCCGGCCAGCTGCCGATGGTGGCCTCCGCCAGCGACGTCGACACCGTGGTGGTCGGAGGCCGGACCGTGGTGGAGGGTGGCAAGCACCTCCCGCTGGCCCCCGCCGGCGGCGTCCCCCGAGCCCTGACCGCCGCCATCGCCCGCGCCTGGGGCGAAGTCTGAGGGCCCTCGAAACCTGCTCATGCTCCGCGGGTGTGCATCTGACAGCGATGTCATCGGCGCGATCATGTTCACCGGCGGAGCATGAGCAGGTTGGGCGATCCGGGTGGTTGACCATGTTGGTTGGTCAACCTAGTCTGGTGGCATGTCCAGGACAGTGAAGGTGCAGGAGGCGAAGACGAACCTCTCCGCACTGTTGGTGGCTGTGGAGGCCGGCGAGGAGGTCGTGATCGCCCGCGGTGACACGCCGGTGGCTCGCCTGGTGCCGATGGCGCGCACCGGCGTCCGGGAACTCGGGTTCGTGCCCTATCGCGTGCCGGACAGCTTCTTCGAGGACCTGCCCGACGACGAACTCGACCTGTGGGGCGGTTGAGGCGTGGAGTACCTGCTGGACACCCACGCACTGCTCTGGGCGCTCACGGATCCGGACCGGCTCGGGGCTGAGAGCCGAGCGGTGCTGGAGGAGCCGGCGTCCGTGATAGTCGTCTCCGCGGCCTCGGCATGGGAGCTGGCGACCAAGAACCGTCTCGGCCGCCTGCCCCAGGCCGACGTCGTGCTGGCCGGGTACTCCCGACACGCGCAGCGGCTCGGCGCGCGCGAACTCGACATCACCTCGGCCCATGCCTTGCTGGCCGGGAGCCTCGATTGGGAGCATCGCGACCCCTTCGACCGGATGCTCGCCGCGCAGTGCATGGTGGAGTCCCTGACGCTGATCACCAGGGACCGCGCGTTCGCCGAACTGGCCGGGGTCGCAACTCTCTGGTGAACCCTCCGACACCTGCTCATGCTCCGCGGGTGTACATCCGACAGCGATGTCATGCGCTCGAACCTGTACCCCCGCGGAGCATGAGCGGGTTTGGCTGAGCGTGGGCGGGGTGTGACGGGGGCGACGTCGGCGGCGGGTGTCGCCGTCCTAGGCTGGCGCCATGCGCCCACCGAAGGACTTCTTCCGCCCGCTCGCCGTCGGGGCACCACAGCCGTTGCGGGAGATCCCGTTCCGGCCCTCGCGGATGATCCACTTCTTCGACCCATCGAACGCCAAGATGGCGGCCAAGGTGCCGCAGATGGTGTCCCAGGTCGACGTGCTGCTCGGCAACCTCGAGGACGCCGTCAAGGCGGACAACAAGGAGGCCGCGCGGGCCGGTCTGGTCGAGATCGCCCAGGCGACGGACTTCGGCGACACCCAGTTGTGGACCCGGATCAATTCCCTCGACTCGCCCTGGGTGCTCGACGACCTGACCACCCTGATTCCGGCGATCGGTCACAAGCTCGACGTGGTGATGGTGCCCAAGGTCGAGGGCGCCGAGGACATCCAGTACGTCGACCGACTGCTCGCCCAGCTCGAGGCGAAGGCCGGCCTGACCCGCCCGATCCTGGTACACGCCATCCTGGAGACCGCCCGCGGGGTGGCGAACGTCGAGGAGATCTGCGGCGCGTCCCCGCGGATGCAGGGGCTCTCCCTCGGCCCGGCCGATCTGGCCGCGAACCGCCGGATGAAGACCACCCGGGTCGGCGGCGGTCACCCCGGGTATCTGGTACGCGAGGACCCCCCCGCGGGGGCAGACGGCACCGGGCCGGCCTACGATGCGCCGCGCACCATCTTCCAGCAGGACCTGTGGCACTACACGATCGCCCGCATGGTCGATGCCTGTGCCACACACGGGATCTACGCCTACTACGGCCCGTTCGGCGACATCAAGGACACGGTCGCCTGCGAGGACCAGTTCCGCAATGCCTTCCTGCTCGGCTGCGTGGGCGCCTGGAGCCTGCACCCGGTGCAGATCGAGATCGCGAAGAAGGTGTTCTCGCCCGACCCCAAGGACGTCAGGCACTCGCTGCGGGTGATCGAGGCGATGGGTGACGGCACCGGTGCGGTGATGCTCGACGGGCGGATGGAGGACGACGCCTCCTGCAAGCAGTGCCAGGTGATGGTCGACCTGGCCCGATCGCTGGCCGCCCGCGACCCGGAACTGGCCGCCGCCTACGGATTCGACGCCTGAGGAGCCCCGATGACCGACCGGATCGCAGACCCGAGCCTGACCCCGCGGCGCAGTGTGCTCTACATGCCGGGCGCGAATGCGCGGGCCCTGGAGAAGGCCAAGACCCTGGACGCCGACGCGCTGATCCTCGACCTCGAGGACTCCGTCGCGCCTGATGCGAAACAGGCTGCCCGGGAAGGGGTCTGCGCCGCGGTCGGCTCCGGCGAGTACGGTCGCAAGGAGCTCACCATCCGGGTGAACGGCCTGGACACCCCCTGGTTCGCGGACGACGTCACCGCGGCCGCGCAGGCCGGTCCGGGTGGGATCGTGGTGCCCAAGGTGTCCTCGGTCGCCGACGTCCACACCATCGAGGCGGCGCTGGAGAAGGCCGGTGCCCCCGACTACTCCTTCATCTGGGCCATGGTCGAGACCCCGGTGGCCATGCTGCATTGCGAGGAGATCGCCGCGGCGTCCGAGCGGTTGGCGGTGCTGGTGATGGGCACCAATGACCTGGCGAAAGAGCTTCGCGCAGAGCATGTTCCGGGGCGGCAGCCGTTGCTGACCGGTCTCGGGCTGTGTCTGCTCGCGGCCCGGGCCACCGGCAAGGCGATCCTGGACGGCGTCTACAACGACGTGAAGAACGCCGAGGGCTTCGCCGCTGAATGCCAGCAGGGCGTGGAGCTGGGCTTCGACGGCAAGACCCTGATCCACCCCGGGCAGATCGAGCCGTGCAACACCGCGTGGGCGCCGAGTGAGGCTGCGGTGGCCGATGCGCAGGCGCTGATCGCCACCTTCGAGCGGGCGATGGCACAGGGGCTGGGAGTCGTCGTCCACAACGGCCGAATGGTGGAGAACCTGCACGTGGAGACCGCCCGCCGCGTCCTGGCCTTCCACGCCGCGATCACCAACCGCTGAACCCGCTCATGCTCCGCGGGTGTACACGTGGGCGCCGATGACAACGTCGTCATATGTACACCAGCGGAGCATGAGCGGGGTTGGTCACTGCACCGTCTGGCCGGTATAGTAATGGAATGGCGAAGACCAGAGGGCGGACGGCGGCGGCGACCCGCGAGCTGATCGTGCTGGCGGCGCAGGACGTGGTGCTGAGCGATGGCGTCGCCCGGCTCACCCTGGAGAAGGCCGCCGAACGGGCCGGGGTGAGCAAGGGCGGTGTGCTCTACCACTTCAGGACCCGCAACGACCTGGTGGCGGCAATGGTCGAACGGCTGGCCGAGCGCTTCGAGTCCGGCCTCGTCGCCTGCCACGAGGCGTGGCCGGACAAGCCCTTTGCCCACGCCTACGTCGAGGAATGCCTGGCCGAAGTGACCGACGCCGACGAGGCCCACGAGGAACGGGTCGGTGCGGCGCTGCTCGCGGCGATCGCGGCGGAGCCGGCACTGCTCGGCCCGCTCCGGGAGGCCTTCGACGGCTGGCAGCGGCAGATCGAGGGCGACGCCGCCGACCCGGTCGGTGCCACCGTGGCCCGTCTCGCCGCCGACGGCCTGTGGCTGTGCGAGCTCTTCGGCATCGACGCCCTGACCCCGGCCATGCGCGAGCAGGTCACCGCGCGCCTGCGGGCGATGGTGAGCTGACCGTGTTCCGCACCGTCGACGAGCCCGCGGTCGCCCCCGCGCGGGCGACCGCACGCGCCACCGGATACCGGATGCTGATCGCCGCGCTGGCGGCGGCGGTCTTCCTGCAGTGGATCGGTGCCAGTGCGGTACTGCCCCTGCTGCCCATCTACCTCGCCGACCAGGGCAACGCGCCGGCGCTGATCGGTGCGGTGATGGCCTCGTTCTTCGCCACCGGCGTCGTCGCGCAGTTCGCCTCCGGCCGGCTGGGCGACCGGATCGGGCACCGACCGGTCCTGGTGGCCGGGCTGGCCGGGTACGCCGTGGCCAGCGCGGGGTTCCTGCTGGACGTCGACGGCTGGGGCTATCTCGCCCTGCGCGGCGGCCAGGGTGCAGCGGCCGGCGCCGCCCAGGTCGCGTGCCTGGCGCTGGTCGCCCGGGCGGTGCCCGCGCCCGTGCGTGGGCGGGCGTTCGCCGCCGTGAGCAGCGCAGAACTGGCCGGCATCGCGATCGGCCCGCTGCTCGGCAGTGCCGCCGGGATCGACCACATGGCAACGCTCTTCGTGGGCTCCGCCGCTGCGGCCGCGCTGGCCTGTCTGCCGGTGCTGGCCTCCCGGGCGGCACGGGTCGACGTGTCGCCGATCGCTGATCGGTCCGGAGCCCGGCTGCCGCGCACCGGCGTCGCCGGTCGCGCCCTGCGCGGGGTGCTGCTGGTCGCGGTGATCGGCGGGCTGCTCAGTGGGGTCTACGAGGCCTGCTGGTCGCTGCTGATGCACTCCCGCGGAGCGTCCGAGACCCAGATCGGCCTGTCCTGGACCCTGTTCGCGGTGCCCTTCGCCCTGGCCGCGCCGCTCGCCGGCTGGCTGGCCGACACCAGGGACCGGCGGGTGCTGGTGATGATCGCCCTGATCAGCGCCGTCGTCTTCGTCGCCCTGTACCCGTTCGTGCCGAGCGTGGCCTGGCTGATGGGGCTGGGCGCCGTGGAGTCGCTGGGCTTCGTGATCGCCGTGCCGGCGGCGCAGTCCCTGCTCAGCGAGCACGTGCCGGCCGAGTCGATCGGTGCGGCGCAAGGCCTCTTCGTGGCCCTGCAGACGGCAGCCATCGCAGTGGCTGCCGCCGTCGGCGGTGGCTTGTTCGGGATCGCGGTCTGGCTGCCCTTCGTCGGGGCGGCGCTGCTCACCGGTGTGCTGCTGCTGTTCGTGCCGGTGCTCTGGCGCGCAGTGCCCGGGCAGGTCCTGCGCGAGCCGAGCGCGCAGTAGCCTCACACCGTGACGCTGCTACCCCTGCTGGCAGGGATCCCCCTCGTGGTCGGTGTGGCGATGCTGGTCGCGGCGCGGGTGATGCGCGGCCGTGAGCCCGAGCTGCGCCGCACCGGCATGGCGGCGATCGGCACCATCGTCGACAGCCAGGAGCAGATCGGGCCGGACGGCGCCACGACGTTCCTGCCCGTCGTCCACTTCACCACCGACTCCGGGCGCAAGGTGCGCGCCGTCGGGGACACCCCTGGCCGGCGCGCCTTCCTGACCGACCGGCAGATCGCCGTGGTCTACGACCCGCAGCGCCCGAAGGAGATCACGGTCGGCCCGGGCCGCTCCCGGGTCTATGCGGTCGGCGGCATGACGTTCCTGTTCATCGGTGCCGTGCTGACCGCCCTGACGCTGTGGTTGCAGACGGCCTGATTCGAAAAGTTGCTCCACCACTAGTGATCGTACATATGTTCGAGTAGACTGGTGGTATGTCCGGTGTTGACCTGCTGCATGCGGAGACCGCTGAGATCGGGCGGCTCTCGGAGCAGGTTGCTGCCCTGGTGGCCGAGAACGCGGCCTTGGCGGCGCAGGTGGCGGAGCACCGGGAGCGTGCCGGCGGGTATGCGGTGCAGGAGCAGTTGTGGGCGTGGTTCCGCGACGGAGGCCCAGACGGTGAGGACGCCCGGGACGCCGCTGCCGGTGGGGTGTGTCGGGCGTTCCTGGCCCCGGGGTCGGTGCAACCGGGCCTGGTCACCGCGGCGGCGGTCACGCTGGTCGAGTCTCAGCCCAGCGGCCTGAGTGACGCCGAGGTGGTCTCCGCGGCGATGGCGTGCCGGCAGGTGATCACCCACGCCGAGCTGACCCAGGCCCGCCTGACCCGGGAACTGGCCTGGCGTTACCAGGCCCGCCACCCCGAGGACCTCGACCTGGACGCCGACGGCCGGCTGCCGGAGTGGGTGCGTGACCCCGAACAGCGTGCCCTGGCCGCCGCGATCGAGGAGGTCGCGGCGTTGGCGAGGACCAGCCCGTCCGGGTTGCGGGCCCGGGTGGAGATGATCGCGACATGGGCCGAGGACCACCCCGTCCTGCACCGCGCCCTCCTGCAGGGCCAGGTCACCACGGGCCGGGCCCGGGTGATCGCCCGGGAGAGCGAGAAGCTGCCCGGGGCCCGGGAACGGGCCTGGGTGGAAACCCGGATCCTGCCCTACGCCGAACAGGTCGGTGAGGTCGGGCTCCGCACCCGCCTGGAACGCCTGATCGCCCAGGCCGACCCCGACCGCTACCGCGCCCTGCTCGATGACCTGGCGCAAGAACGTGACACGGTCACCACCCGGCAACAGGGGTATGGCCGGGCGGCGCTGTCCTACCAGGGCAGCATCGCCTCGGTGGCCGCGCTACGAGCCGCGCTGATCGCCAAGGCAGCCGCCGCCAACCCCGACACCCGCGGCCAGGGCGCCGCAGCCACCGACCAGCAAGCCACCACCATGGCCGACGTCCTCTACGACCTCATCACCGCACCCACCACACCCACCGCACCCACCGCACCCACCGACACCGCCCCCGGCACGGGCCCGGGGTCCCCGTCCAGCACGGTGGCGGTGCGGGTCGAACCCCGGGTCTGCCTGAACATCACCATCCCCTACCAGGTCCTCACCGCCCTCTGGACCGGGAAAGCCACCCCCACCGCGTTCGGCCTGATCGAGGCCGACGGCCACGGACCGATCCCCGCCCGCACCCTGGCCACCCTGCTCACCGACTACGGCCACCACGCCATCTGGCGCGCCCACATCCTCGACGACCGACCCCACTCACCCACCCACGGCACCACCATCGGCATCGGCCGCGCCACCACCGACCCCGGCTACACCCCCTCACCCACCCTCGCCGCCCTGGTCCGCGCCCGCACCCACCGCTGCACCTACCCCGGCTGCCGCCGCCCCGCCCAAGCCTGCGACCTCGACCACGTCATCGCCTACGCCGCCGGCGGCACCACCACCGAGGACAACCTGCACCCCCTCTGCCGCTTCCACCACCTGCTCAAACACCACACCGACTTCACCCCCCACCCCCACCCGGACACCGGCACCATCACCTGGCACACCCCCTCCGGCCACCAGATGAACGAACCACCCGACCACCCACCACCCCTGGCCGCCGACGGCCACCTCCCCGACGCCTGGCCCACCCTGCCGCCGCCCGAGGTAGAACCCGAGATCGACGGCGACCCCCCACCGTTCTGACCGGCAGACGATCAGAACGGTCCGGCCACCGGCGGGTCACGTTGCGGTCCCTCGGGGTGCCGGCGTGCGTGGCGCCGTACCCGGGCAGCGGGATGTTCACGGCCAGTTCACGGTGCAACGCCGGCAGTTCCGGGCGGCCGGTGATCAGGCGAAGTCGACGCCGTAGTCGAGAGCCCGCGCCAGGGCGGCGATATCGTCCGGACCGATCCGGCAGCACCCTCCGACCAGACGGGCGCCGTCGCCCACCCAGGCGTCCGCGTCGACCCCGTCCAGCCCGGGCCGGCCGAACCAGGTGCGCCGCGGGCCGTCCCAGGTCTCACCGCTGTTCGGGTACACCACAACGGGTTTGCCCGACCGCTCGGCCGCGAGCCGGACGGCGGCCCGCACCCCGTCAGGGGCCGTGCAGTTCACCCCCACCGCGATCACGGACGGCGCCCCGGCGGCCATCGCGAAGGCCTCCCCGGCGTCCTCCCCCCGCCGGGTGAGCACCCGACCGTCCGGCGTGGTGATCGTGGTCAGCGACAGCCAGGCCGGGACGGCCAGCGACTCCAGCTCGGCCAGCAGCGCCTCGACCTCGGCCAGGCTCGGGATCGTCTCGCAGGCGAGGACGTCCGCCCCGGCGGCGGCGAGCAGCTCGAGCCGGGGCCGGTGGAAGGCTCGCAGCCCGGCCACCGAGTCGCCGGGGGGCGGGTAGTCGCCGGTGTACTCCGACCCGTCGGCGAGCACCGCGCCGTAGGGGCCGACCGAGGCGGCCACCCAGGCCTCCTCGTCCAGGCCGGCGGCCGTGCGGGCCTGGACGGCCAGGGTCACCGAGGCCCGGATCAGCGCGGCGGCGGCGTCCCGGTCGATCCCTGCGGCGGCGAACCCGGCGAAGCTCGCCTGGTAGCTCGCCGTGGTGGCGACTCGGGCTCCTGCGGCGAAGTAGGCCTCGTGCGAGGCCCGGATCGCCTCCGGCGCGTCGCGCAGCAGCGCCGCCGACCATAGATTGCCGGAGACGTCGTGCCCGCGCCGTTCGAGGTCGGTGGCCAGCCCGCCGTCCAGTAACACGACGTGCTCGGCGATCACGTCGGCGAGGGGCGGGCGGCCGGTGGAGGTCACGACGACGATTGTGCCGTGACCAGGGGTTCGTCGACGACGGCGGCCGAGGCCGCGCAGCCCCGGAAGCGGGCCACGGCCCGCATGCAGTCCGGACGGCGCGCGTAGCTGATCGTGGACACCGCCCGGACCGTGGAGCCCTCGAGCAGGACCCAGCGCCAGGCGCGCCCATCCACCACGACCTCGATCCGGGCGTCGGCGGCGAGGACGACGATCCGCTCGGCAGCAGCCACCGCTGCCCCCTGGTCGGGCAGCGGCTCGGGGCAGTGGGCCAGGGCGCGGTTGTTGGCTCCGAGCAGCCGCCAGTGCCAGCCCTGCGCCTGCTGGTAGCACTGGTACCGGGCCAACACCCGCTCACCCTGACCTGCCCACACCACGTCGACGTGCCCGGCACGCGTCGTCCGGATGAACGCCGGGTGATCGCCGTCGCCGCCGTAGCGTGGGGGGTATGGCTTCCCTCATGGTCACCGGGATCGGTGAACTGGTCACGAACGACCCCTCCTGGGCACGACCGGGCGATCAGCCGGACGTCGCCCGCCTGGGCATCCTGCGTGACGCCGCCGTCGTGGTGGAGGACGGCCTGATCGCCTGGGTCGGGCCCGCGCGGGAGGCCGGGCGCCCGCAGGTCGACTCCGCGCTGGACGCCGCCGGCGGTGCGGTGCACCCCGGCTTCGTGGACGCGCATGCGCACCTGGTCTTCGGCGGCGACCGGGCCGAGGAGTTCGCCGCCCGGATGAGCGGGCAGCCCTATGCCGCCGGCGGGATCAGGACCACGGTGGCCGCCACCCGGGCCGCCTCCGACGAGAAGCTTGCGGCGCATGCGGGCGCCCTGGTGGCCGAGATGGCCCGCCAGGGCACCACCACGGTCGAGATCAAGTCGGGCTATGGCCTGACCGTGCACGACGAGGCCCGCTCGCTGCGCCTCGCCGCCGGGCTGACGGCGGAGACCACCTATCTCGGCGCGCACGTGGTGGCCCCGGAGTTCGCCGACGATCCGGCCGGCTACGTCGACCTGGTCACCGGCGCGATGCTCGCGGCCTGCGCCCCCCACGCCCGCTGGGTGGATGTGTTCTGCGAGCGCGGCGCCTTCGACGCCGACGCGGCGCGGGCCGTGCTCACCGCCGGGATGGCGCGCGGGCTGCTGCCCCGGATCCACGCCAACCAGCTCGGCCCCGGGCCGGGCGTGCAGCTTGCCGCCGAGCTGGGGGCCGCATCGGCCGACCATTGCACCCACCTGAGCGTGGCCGATGTCGCCGCGCTGGCCGACGCGGGTGTGGTGGCCACCCTGCTGCCTGGTGCGGAGTTCTCCACCCGCTCGCCCTACCCCGACGCCCGGACACTGCTGGCTGCCGGTGTCACCGTAGCCCTGGCCACCGACTGCAACCCGGGCTCCTCCTACACCTCATCGATGCCCCTGTGCATCGCCCTGGCCGTGCGCGAGATGGCGATGACCCCGGCCGAGGCGCTGTGGTCGGCCACGGCCGGTGGTGCGAAGTCCTTGCGCCGCAGCGATATCGGGAAGCTCCAGGTCGGTGCGGCCGCCGACCTGGTGGTTCTGGGTGCGCCGTCCTACCTGCATCACGCCTACCGCCCCGGCGTCCCTCTGGTGCGGCACGTCGTCCGGGCGGGGGTGCTGTCGTGAGGGGTGCGGGTCAGCGCTTGGCGGTGACCGATTTGGGCAGGACGCCGGAGGAGGAGCGGTAGTAGGCCGCGGCCCGTCGGGTGGCCACCAGCCGGGCCAGGCCGATGGCTGCGCCCGAGAGCAGGGCCCAGGTGACGGCCTCGCCCCAGCGGGTGTCCGGGTTCTCGGGGTTGACCGGCGGTTCCTCGCCGGTCGCGGCGCGCCAGGCCGTGGTGACGCCCTTCTCGGCCAGGGCTGCGGCGGCCACGGCGGCCCCGGTGCCCAGCACCTTCCAGACCAGCGATCCCACGACAACCTCCCGATACTCCACGGGCCGATGGCCCCGGAGTCTCCCATCATGGCAGCGGGCGGCATGATCGGCGCCGCATGCGGTTCGGACATTCCCGGTGTACCGTCAGCTCTGCGACAGGGGAGCGCCGCACGGCGCTGAGAGTGCAGGCGACTGCAGACCCTCGAACCTGATCCGGGTCATGCCGGCGAAGGGAGTCGAGTCTCGACCGGGTGACCGGTCCCCCTCCTGAACAGACTTCGGGAGGATCACCATGCCGAACTATCACCGCCTCCGCGGCGCCGCGCCGGAGGACTTCGCCGAGGCGCCGTCGCGGCTGCGCGGCGTCCACTACGCGCTGATCGCGGGGAGTGTGGCGGTCGGGGCGCTGATCTGGGCCACCGGGCTGCCGGCGTCCCCCTCACTGTTCGGCACTCCGCTGAGCGACCTGACCCTGCCGGTGGCGTTGCTGGTCACCTTCGCCGGGATCAGCCTGACCGGTGCCTGGACGGCGCATACCCGGTGGCGGGTGGTCGAGATCGTCGTGGCCAGCGTGCTCGGGGTGACCGGCGGTGTGTTCTTCTGGGTCGTCTCCCACTCCTGGGACGTGATCACCGGACCGCTGTCGTTCTACCCACCCGCCTCGGCCGTGCTCGCCGGGCTGTGGCTGCTGCCCGGAGTGCTCGGTGGCCTCATCGTGCGCAAGCCCGGAGCGGCGATCTACGTGGAACTGGTCGCCGCGACCCTGGAGGCGTTGCTGGGCAACAAGTGGGGCTTCTCCACCGTCTGGTACGGGCTGCTGGAGGGGTTGGGTGCCGAGATGGTCCTGGCCCTGCTCCTCTACCGCGGGTTCGGGCTCCTGCCCGCGATGCTGACCGGTGCCGGTGCCGGGGTGGCCGTGGGCCTGCTGGACAGCTTCATCTACTTCCCCGAGTTCTCCTCCCTCTACAAGGGGGTCTACCTCGTGCTGGCGGTGATCTCGGGCGCCGTGATCGCCGGGATCGGCAGCTGGGCGCTGGCCCGCGCGTTGGCCCAGGCCGGGGCGCTGACCCCGTTGGCCTCGGGCCGGACGTCGCTGCGGGTGTGAGCCTGTGCTGACCCCGCCGGTCGCAGTGGCCGCCCGCGGCTGGGGGTGGCGGCATGCCAGCCGGGCGGCCTGGGCGCTGCGGGGGGTCGAGCTGGACGTCGCCGCCGGCGAACGGGTGCTGTTGCTGGGGCCCAGCGGGTCGGGGAAGTCGACCCTGCTGGCCGGGCTGGCAGGCCTGCTCGCCCCCGACGGCCCGGGATCCGGAGCTGCGCAGGGCACTGGGCAGGAGGAGGGCCGGCTGCTCCTCGATGGGGTGTCCGCCCGGACCGCCCGGGAGGCGGCGATCGACGCCGGTGCGGGCGCCGCCCGCACCGGGCTGCTGCTGCAGAACCCCTCGGCGCAGACCGTGCTCGCCCGCTGCGGTGACGACGTCGCGTTCGGGCTGGAGAACCACGGCCTGCCGCGCGAGCAGATCTGGCCCCGGGTGGCCGAGGCGCTGCAGGGGATCGGGTTCCCGTATCCGCTGAGCCACCCGACATCGCGCCTGTCCGGCGGGGAGCGGCAGCGGTTGGCGCTCGCCGGGGTGCTCGCCCTGCGCCCCGGACTGCTGCTGCTCGACGAACCGGCCTCGATGCTCGACCCGGACGGCGCCGCTCAGCTGCGTGCGCTGGTCACGGACGTCCTGACCACCACCGGCGCCACCTGCATCCTGGTCGAGCACCGGGTGGCCACCTGGTTCGACCTGGTGGACCGAGTGGTGGTGCTGGAGCCGGGCGCCGGGGTGCTCGCCGACGGGACGCCGGACGACGTGCTGCGCACCCGGGGTGACCAGTTGGCCGCCCAAGGCGTGTGGGTTCCCCGGCGTCAGCCGCTGCTGCCCCGCCGGGGGGAGGTGGCCGAGCGCGGGCCGGTGCTGCTCGAGGCCCGCGGGGTCGGCGTCCGGCGCTCCCCCGGCGCGCCGCTCGCCGTCCGCAATGTGGACCTGCGCATCGCCGCCGGTAGGGCGCTCGGCGTGGTCGGGCCCAACGGCAGTGGGAAGTCCTCCCTGGCCCTGGCGCTAGCCGGCCTGCTGGCGCCGTCCGCCGGTGACGTGGTGGCCACTGCGGCGCTCGACCCGCCGCGCGAGCGGCACCCGCACCGGTGGCGTGCCCGGGAGCTGGTGAGCCGGATCGGCACCGTGTTCCAGGACCCCCAGCACCAGTTCGTGGCGGCCACCTGCGCCGACGAGCTCGCCGTCGGCCCCCGGCGGATGGGGCTGCCCGCGGCCGAGGTGGGGGCCCGGGTGGACGAACTGCTCGGGCGGCTCCGCCTGGCCCACCTGGCGCAGGCGAACCCGTTCACCCTTTCCGGCGGGGAGCAGCGCCGGCTGTCGGTGGCGACGGTGATCGCCTGCCGCCCAGCGGTTCTCGTGCTTGACGAGCCGACCTTCGGCCAGGACGCCCGCACCTGGACGGAACTGGTCGAGCTGCTGATCACTTTGCGGGCCAACGGATCGGCGGTAGTCATGGTGACCCATGACGAGGACCTGGTCGACGTGTTGGCGGACGACGTGCTGCGGCTCGAGGAGGGGGCGCCGGTGCCGGCAGCGATGGTGGGCCGGTCATGAGCCTGTCCGTGCTCGACGGCCAGCCGGGGGTGACCCCGGGGGCGCCGATCGCCCGGGCCAACCCGGTGGCCAAGCTGGCGGTGTCGCTGCTGATCTCGCTGGCCCTGCTGCTGAGCGTCGACGTGGTCAGCGCCCTGGTGGCGCTGACCCTGGAGCTGCTTGCGCTGCCCTGGTGCGGGTTGTCGGCCGCGGCGCTGTGGCGACGCGGGTGGATCGTGCTGGTCGGCGCGGTGCCGGCCGGGGTGGCGACCGCGGTGTTCGGCGACTCGCCGGCTCCGATCACCTCCGGGCTGGCGATCTCGCTCCGGGTACTGGCGGTCGGCCTGCCGGGCGTGGTGCTGCTGGCCACCACCGATCCGACCGACCTGGCCGATGCCCTGGCCCAGAGAGCCAGGCTGCCCGCCCGGTTCGTGCTCTCGGCGCTGGCCGCGATGCGGCTGTTCGGGGTGTTGACCGAGGAATGGGCGGCGCTGAGCATGGCCCGCCGGGCCCGGGGGATCGGCGGGGGTGGCCCGGTGGCCCGGGTGAAGGATCTGTTCGGGCGGCTGTTCGCCCTGCTGGTGCTTGCGATCCGGCGGGCAACGGTGCTCGCGACCACGATGGAATCGCGTGGGTTCGGCACCGACCGGCCCCGCACCTGGGCGCGGCCGAGCCGGTTCGGCGCGGGCGACCTGCTGCTTGTGCTGGGCGGCGCGACCCTGGCCGCTGTCGCGGTCTGGGCCGCGGTGGCGGCGGGAACATGGAACCCGGTGTTCGCCTGAGGGCCTCAGCGGGCGCCGGTCAGCTCGATCAGTTTCAGCACGGTGGTCCAGTTCCGGCCCGTCCCCACCCCGCCGAGCCGTCGCAGTGCCCCGACCAGGGGCGAGTCGTGGCTGCTGCCGCTGAAGGCCAGGTAGAGCACCCGATCACCGACGGTGAACTCGTCGTCGCCGTGCCGGGTGCCCACCGCGGTGACCTTCGCGGCGTCCGGGGCGTGGTCGAGGAACACCGCGTGCAGGCGCTTGGGGGTGGGCACCAGGTGCGGGTAGGGGTTGCCCGCCTCGACCGCGGCCAGTTCGGCCGGGGTGCGGGTGAACACCGCGAGGTCGAGGCCGAGCCGCTCCCGCAGTCCGGCGTGGACGCGCTCGCCGAAGCCGTCCACCTGCGCCGGGGCGAGGTCGACCACCGCCTGGCCGCTCTGCAGGTACGTGGTCACCGAGGTGGCGCCGAGGTCGGTGAGTAGCGCCTTCAGGTCGGCCATCGGCACCCGGTTACGGCCGCCGACGTTGATCCCGCGGAGCAGGACGGCGAGCCTCTCACCGCGCACAGGTCAGAAGGCGGTCGGCTGGCCGCGGTCGGCGCCCAGGGCGAGCACCATCATGATCTCCTGGCTGTCGTCCTCGGTCTCCACGCGCATCGGGCGTCGGCTGTCGGCGGGCCGGAAGCCGAACCCACTGGCGAAGGCCACGGCGCGACCGTTGTCGGTGCCCACCCAATAGGCGACGTGGGTGTGGCCGCTGGCCTTCGCCGCCTCGGAACCGGCCTGGACCAGGGCGGTGGCCACCCCGGTGCCGCGGGCCACCGGCGCCACCCACAGGCTGAACAACTGGATGAGATGAGGATTGTCACCGTCGACGTCACCGAGGCTGACCACACCGACGGGGGAGCCGTCGACCTCGGCGAGCAGGCGCTGCGCATTGGTCATCCGCTCCCGCCAGTGCGCCTCGTCGTAGTCGGCCTCCTCCTCGTAGGTGGAGACGAACGCCTCGGGGGAATCCTTCAACGCAGCAAGCCGAACCTCGCGGTAGCGCTGCCAGTCGGCCTCGCCCAGAACGCGCACGGTGATGTCACTCATGCCCGTACTCTCCCACGCCGATCGCCGGACGTCCCAGGTGAGTGACCTAGTGTGGCTCACCGGAGGCACGGGGTGACGAGAGCGCTGGTGGTGGGCAGTGGCCCGAACGGGCTCGCCGCCGCCGTCACCCTGGCTCAGGCAGGGGTCTCGGTGCACGTCGTGGAGGCGGCAGGCAGTATCGGGGGAGGCGCGCGCAGTAGCGAACTCACCCTGCCGGGCCTTCTGCACGACGACTGCTCGGCCTTCCACCCTCTCGCGGTGGCCTCGCCGTTCTTCGCCGGGCTGCCCCTGGCTGAGCACGGGCTGACCTGGCGTCTGCCGCCGGTGCAACTGGCGCACCCGCTCGGTGCCGGTCGTTCGGCCGCCGCCCTGTACGACTCGGTCGAGGCGACGGCGCACGGCCTCGGGTCGGACGGAGCCTGGCTGCGTCGCATCGTCGCTCCGGCGGCGGACTCCTTCGCAGACGTGGCCGAGGAACTGCTGCAGCCGCTCGCGCATCTGCCGCGTCACCCCCTGGCGCTGGCCCGGATCGGTCTGCCCGGGCTGGCCCCGGCGACCGTGCTGGCCCGAACCCTGCGCACCGAGGCCGGTCGCGCCCTGCTGGCCGGCAACGCCGCGCACGCCGTCCAGCCACTCGAGGCGCCGGGCACCGCCGCCGTCGGTCTGACCCTGCTGGCGGCCGGCCTGGCCCACGGGTGGCCGGTCGCCGTCGGCGGCTCGCAGGCGATCACGACTGCACTGGCCTCGGTGCTCGCCGCCCACGGCGGCTCGGTGGAGACCGGGGTGAGGGTGGCCTCGGCTGCCGAGCTGGCCGGCTACGACCTCGTGATGCTGGACGTGTCGCCGCGGGCCGTGCTCGGCATCCTGGGCGCGCTCCTGCCGGCCCGGGTCGCCCGCGCCTACCGCCGGTTCCGCTACGGCCCGGGCGCGTTCAAGCTCGACCTCGCCGTCGAGGGTGGGGTGCCGTGGTCGGACGACGTGTGCCGGCGGGCCGGCACCGTGCACGTGGGCGGGGACCTGGCCGAGATCGCCCACGCCGAACGCGAGGTGGCCGCGGGCCGGATGCCGCCCCGGCCGTTCGTGCTGGTCGGCCAGCAGTACCTCGCCGACCGCGGCCGGTCCGTCGGTGACGTGCACCCGGTGTGGGCGTACGCGCACGTGCCCGCCCGGCATCCCGGCGACGCGAGCGAGGCGATCCTGAGCCAGATCGAGCGGTATGCGCCGGGGCTGCGGGAGCGCATCCTGGCGCGTCATGTACGCGGCCCGGCCGACCTGGAGCGCCACGACGCGAACTACATCGGCGGTGACATCGCCTGCGGCGCAAGCACAATGGGCCAACTGCTGGCCCGGCCGCGGCTGGGTTCGCGGGCCTATGAGACCGGAGTGCCCGGGGTGTACCTGTGCTCCTCGGCCACCTCGCCGGGCGCCGGGGTGCACGGCATGTGCGGGCACCTCGCCGCGCGGCACGCCCTACACGGGCGGGGCATCGGCTGATCGGCCCCCCTTCCGGTGCCGCGGGAGGACCGGTACGTTCGAACGCCAGCAGGGCGATCGCCGCCGTCCGCTCCACCGCCGCGGAAAGGGGCCGACTGACATGTGCACCGAGCATGGACTCCACCTGATGCAGGGCTGCCAGAGAACGCTGCCGAACGAACCGTCCGAGCACGCCCCGGACGACGGCCCGCGGCTCACCCGCCGCGCGGCCCTGGTGGCGACGGCCACCGTCGCGGCGATGGGCCTGGCCGCACCGGCCCAGGCCGGCGTCGGCGCACCTGCCGGGCACCGTCGTCCCCGGCACGGTGTCTGCGACCTGACCTATCCGTTGACCACGACCTTCCCCGCGTTCGCCCCGGGGGAGGAAGCTGCTCGCCGCACGCTGGTGACCGTCGAGAAGGACGGCTACTACATGCAGGAGTGGACGGTGATCGAGCACACCGGCACGCATGTCGACGCGCCCGGCCACTTCGCCGCCGCCGGCCGGACGGCCGACCGCCTCACGCCGTCCGAACTGATCACCCCTGCCGTGGTGATCGACATCTCGGCGCGGGCGGCCAAGGACCCCGACACCCTGGTCACGGTGGACGATCTGCGAGCCTTCGAGCGCCGCCACGGCCGGATCCCGCACGATGCAGCGGTGCTGATGTACTCCGGCTGGGGCGCCAAGGTGGGTAATGCCGAGGCCTATCGCGGCACGGATGCTTCGAAGACCCTGCACTTCCCCGGGTTCGGCCCCGAGGCCGCGGCCTGGCTGCTGCGGCACCGGAAGATCCGCAGTCTTGGCGCGGACACCCTGAGCATCGACCGCGGGACCTCGACCACCTTCGACACCCACCTGCTGATCAACGGCGCCGACCGCTATGGGTTGGAGAACCTGGCGAACCTGCAGCGGATCCCGCCCTACGGAGCGAAGATCTTCGTCGGGCTGATCCCCTTCCAGCAGGGCTCCGGCGGTCAGGCCCGGATCTTCGCCACCTGGTAGGCCGCACCTCCGGCTCACACCGTTCCGCGGTGGTCGACGATGGAGATCACGATGCATGAAAGTGGTTGTGATAGCAGCCATTTCCTCGCATCGTGATCTCCATCGTCGACGGTGACGGCACGAGTGTGGGCGCCGGCGTGAGGCATGGCGGGGCGCCGGTCTGAGGTCTGGCGGGGCGCCGGTGTGAGGTCTGGCGGTGGCGTGCTCGGGGAGCGGGCTGAGCGCCGGGTCAGGGCGCGGTCAGCCGGTCGAGTGCGCGCAGGATGCGCTGTTCGGAGACGGGGTAGGCGGTGCCGATGCCCTGGGCGAACAGGCTGAGCCGGAACTCCTCCAGCATCCAGCGGACCTCGCCCGCCTCGTGCCGGCGGGCCGGTGGCAGCGCCGCGAGGGTGGCGTCGTACTCCTCGGTCATCGCCCGCACCCGTTCCATCCGCTGCCGGTCGGCGTTCACGTTGTCCGGTGCCTTCTCCAGCCGGCGCTGGATGCCGCGCAGGTAGCGCACCAGGTCGGGCAGCCTGCCCCGGCCTGCGGCGCCCACGAACCCGTTGAACACCAAGGCATCCAGTTGGCCCCGAAGGTCGGCCAGGGCGGGCAGCAGCGGCAACGACTTCGTCGCCGACACGGCGCGGTCCGCCTCTCGCCAGGCGGTGAGAATTCTCGCCACCTGGCGGACGACGTCCAGCACGGTCTCGTCCAACCCCCGCCGCACCGCTGCCAGCAGGGCGGCGAACGCCTCACCGTCCCAGGCCGGCCCGCCGTTGGCCTCGACCAGATCGTCGATCGCGCAGGTCAGGCAGTCCGACAGCAGCGCGGCGGAGGTGGGGTACGGGCTCGCCGCGAGGGCCAGCCGCTCGGCGTTGGGCAGCACGTGGGCGACCTGGCCCTGGACCCGGGCCAACGGTGTGCCGAGGTTCTCGATCAGCAGCCGCCGGGTGCCCGCGCGCATCGCCTCTGTCTGCTCGGCGGCGGTGGGCAGCACGCGCACGGCGGCGCCGTCGCCCTCGTCCACCAGGGCCGGGAAGCCGGCCACGGTGCTGCCGCCGGAGGTGCGTTCGACGCTGCGCGGCAACGCTCCCACGTCCCAGGTGCTCAGCCGCGACCGCTCCACCCCGGCGCCGGCGATGGCCGCCACTGCGGCCTTCACCTTCTGCTGCAACCGGTGCTGCAGCACCGAGAGGTCCTTGCCCTCGGCGAGTGCGTTGCCTGCCTCGTCCTCGACCCGGAAGGTCATCCGCAAGTGGCCGGGCACCTTGTCCAGCTGCCAGGCATCGCGCGGGATCACCATCGAGGCCCGGTGGCCCAGCTCGTCCTCGAGCGCGGCGAGCAGCGACCCGGTCGGCGGTTCGGTCTGCGGGGCGATCTGGGACAGGGCGGCCCGGGCGTTGTCCGGGGCGGGCACGAACGAGGTGCGGATCGCCTTGGGCAGGCTGCGGATCAGCGCCGTGACCAACTCGGCGCGCAGACCGGGGATCTGCCAGCTGAACGGCTCCGGGTCGATCCCGGCGAGCAGTTGCACCGGCACGTGCACGGTCACCCCGTCGGCCGCCGTGCCGGGTTCGAACTGATAGCTCAGGCTCAGCTCGCCGCCCTCCACCGGCCAGGCGTCGGGGTAGTCGCGGCTGTCCACGGCGTCCGCGTCGTCGCTGACCAGCAGGTCCTCGGTGAAGGTGAGCAGCTCAGGCTCGGTGCGCCGGGCCTTCTTCCACCAGGCGTCGAAGTGCCGCCCAGAGACCACCTCTGGCGGGATCCGGGCGTCGTAGAAGGCGAACAGCGCCTCGTCGTCCACCAGGATGTCGCGCCGGCGGGCCCGGTGCTCGAGGTCCTCGACGTCCTCCAGCAGCGCCCGATTGGCATGGAAGAACCGGTGATGCGTGCGCCAGTCACCCTCGACCAGGGCGTTGCGGATGAACAGGTCCCGGCTCAGCTCCGGATCGATCCGGCCGTAGCCCACCGCGCGCTGGGTGACGATCGGCAGCCCGTACAGGGTGACCCGTTCGTAGGCCATCACCGCTGACCGCTTGGCCGACCAGTGCGGCTCGCTGTACGTGCGCTTGACCAGGTGCTCGGCCACCGGCTCCACCCACTCGGGTTCGATCCGGGCCACGTCCCGGCCCCACAGCCGTGAGGTCTCCACCAGCTCTCCGGCCATCACCCAGGTCGGCGGTTTCTTGAACAACGCCGACCCCGGCCAGATCACGAAGGTCGCCCCGCGGGCCCCGGTGAACTCGTTCTTCTCGCCCGCCTTGACCCCGACGTGGGAGAGCAGACCGGCGAGCAGACTGAGATGGACCTGCTCCGGGGCCGCGTAGGGGGCGTCCCGCCCGGCCACGGTGATCCCCACCCCCCGGGCGATCTGGCGCAGCTGGGAGACCAGGTCCTGCCACTCCCGCACCCGCAGATGGTTCAGGAACTCCCGGTGACACATCCGGCGGAACTGGCCCGAGGGCAGCTCGTCCTGCTTGTCCCGCAGGTAGTTCCACAGGTTGAGGTAGGCCAGGAAGTCGGAGGTCTCGTCGGCGAACCGCCGGTGCAGCTCGTCGGCGGCCTGACGTTTCTCCACCGGCCGCTCACGGGGATCCTGGATCGACAGTGCCGCCGCGATCACGATCACCTCGCGGGCGCACCCGGTGCGCTCGGCCTCCAGGATCATCCGGCCCATCCGCGGGTCGACCGGCAGCTGGGCCAGCCGGGCTCCCAGCGGGGTCAACCGCTTCTTCGGGTCGTTCGTCGCGGGGTCGATCGCGCCGAGCTCGGTGAGCAGGGCCATGCCGTCGCTGATCGATCGCTTGTCCGGCGGGTCGACGAACGGGAAGGCGGCGATGTCGCCCAGCCCGATCGAGGTCATCGCCAGGATCACCGAGGCCAGGTTGGTGCGCAGGATCTCCGGGTCGGTGAACTGGGGGCGGGCCGCGAAGTCCTTCTCGCCGTAGAGCCGGATGCAGATGCCGTCGGCCACCCGGCCGCACCGGCCGGCCCGCTGGTTGGCCGAGGCCTGCGAGATCTGTTCGATCGGCAGCCGCTGCACCTTGGTCCGATGGCTGTAGCGCGAGATCCGGGCCGTGCCCGGGTCGATCACGTATCGGATGCCGGGTACGGTGAGCGAGGTCTCTGCCACGTTCGTGGCCAGGACGACGCGGCGTCCGGTGTGCGGGGCGAACACCCGGTGTTGCTCGGCGATCGACAGCCGGGCGAACAGCGGGACGATCTCGGTGTGGCGCAGCCGCGGCAGCACACCGGCGGTCAGCGCGTCGGCGGTGTCGCGGATCTCGCGCTCGCCGGACAGGAAGACCAGGATGTCGCCGTCGCCCTCGCGGCTCAGCTCCATCACCGCGGCGCAGATGGCATCGATCTGGTCCGGCGGTTCGGCCTCCTCCCCGGAGGAGGTCTCCTCGATCGGGTGATAGCGCAGCTCGACCGGGTAGGTGCGCCCGGAGACCTCGATCACTGGCACCGGAGGGCGTCCGGGCTGCGTGAAATGATCGGCGAAGCGCTGCGGGTCGATCGTGGCCGAGGTGATCACGAGCAACAGGTCGGGCCGGCGGGGCAGCAGCTGGCGCAGGTAGCCCAGGATGAAGTCGATGTTCAGGCTGCGCTCGTGCGCCTCGTCGATGATCAGGGTGTCGTAGCGCAACAGCATCCGGTCGCGCTGCAGCTCGGTGAGCAGGATGCCGTCGGTCATCAGCTTGATGCTGGTGTTCGCCCCGACCCGGTCGGTGAAGCGCACCTGGTACCCGACGGCCTCGCCCAGCTCGGTGCCCAGCTCCTCGGCGATCCGCTCGGCCACGGTCCTTGCCGCCAGCCGGCGGGGCTGAGTGTGCCCGATCATGCCCCGGACGCCGCGGCCCAGCTCGAGGCAGATCTTGGGCAGCTGGGTGGTCTTGCCCGAACCGGTCTCCCCGGCGACCACCACCACCTGGTGCTCACCGATGGCGGCGGCGATCCGCTCCCTGGCCTGCGAGATCGGCAGCTGGGCGGGGTAGCTGACGGCGGGGACGGCGAGCCGACGGGCCTCCAGCCGGGCCCGGGCGGCGTCGAGGTCGCGCTCGACCCCCGCCAGCACCTCGGCCCGGCGCGCGGCGTCCCGGACCGAGCGGACACCGTCCAGCCGTCGCCGGAGCCGCTGGGCGTCGGCCAGCCCCACGTCGTCCAGCAGTGGCCTCACCCGCCCAGGATAGGTGGGGGTGGCGCCCAGACTCAGCGGGAGGTGGCCTCGACCAGGCGCAGGGCCAGGGTGGGGCAGGAGGTGACGGCCTTCTTGGCGTCGTCCAGGCGGGCGCCCCGCACCGGCGCCGGGTCGATGACCGGGTAGCCCCACTCGTCCAGCCCCACGGACTCCGGCAGCAGCTCGTGACACAGGCCGTGGCCCTTGCAGGCCGGCCAGTCCACCCGCAGCTTCTTGCCGCCGCGCCGGGACCGCCGGGTCGTCGGCGCCGGCGCCACCATCGGGATCGCCCCGGTGGCCTCGATCCGCGGGATCAGCACGGTGAGTGGACCGGTGCTGTCGGCCGGAGCGGCGATCTCCAGCGGCACGGTGCGGTCCAGCGGCATCGTGCGGTCGGAGGGCTCGGTCATGACGCCACCACCGGCAGCGGGGCGCGGCAGGGCCCGGCCAGATGCGCGGCGACCTCGTCGGGAAAGGCGCGCAGCAGTGATCTGACCAGGCGCACCGTGCCGTCGGGGTGGGCGCACGCCCCCCGGCCGGGAAGCTGCCCGATCAGCAGCTCGAGCCGGGTGAAGGTGCTCTCCGAGGCGTACCCCCCGGCCAGTTCCGCACAGGTCTCGGCCAGGGCGGGCAGGCCGTTCAGACACGGGCCGCAGCGCCGGGCGCTCTGGCCGGCCAGGTAGCTGACCACCTGTGAGGTCAGGTGCACCGGGCAGGCGGAACGATCCACGGGCAGCACCACCCCGGCGCCCAGGGTCGCCCCGGACGCGGCGAGGTCGGCCCTGCTGACGTGTCGGAACGCGACGTCGTCGGGGGTGAGCCAGACCCCGTGGTAGCCGCCGAGCACCACCGGCGCGCCGACGTCGTGCCCGCAGTGGGTCAGCACATCGGTGAGGCGTACCCCGAACGGCACCTCCAGGACCATGCCGCCGACGCCGTCTCCGCCCACCGTGAGCAGCGTGGTGCCGGGTTCCTCGGCGGTGCCGTACCGGCCGTACTCGGCCGGCCCCAGCGCACCCAGGACCGCGACCTGGGCAAAGGTCTCGGCATTGGAGAGCAGGGTCGGCCGGCCGCGCAGTCCGTCCACAGCCTCCGGCGCCCACGCCGTGACCGGCAGGTTCTCCCGGCCGGCCAGGAGCTCCAGGACCGCGCGCGCCTGGCCGCCGACGAACCCGCCGGAGGTGGAGTACACGGTGAACGTGATGCCGGTGTCGCTCTCGGCGATGGCCCGTTCCAGCGCCGGGCGCACCGCCGCCCGCTCGCCCGGAACCACCACGTGCACCGCGGCGACGTCCAGCGCGTGGGCCACGATCGAGGCGCCGTCCAGCACCAGGTGCGGCACGGTGAGCAGCAGGGCGCTGTCCTTGGCGCTGCCCGGTTCACCCTCGGCCGCGTTGACCACCACGACGCGCTTCTTGCCCGCCTGGATCGCCGCGGACAGCTTGCGGGAGAAGGGGAACCCGGCGCCCCCGCGGCCGCGGACGTCGGCCGAGCGGGTCATCGCGACGAGTTCGTCGGCGCCCACCGGAGCGGGCCTGCCCCAGCGGGCGCGGTGCGCCCGCAGCCCGGGCTCGTCGATCACCCCGGCCAGGAGCCGGGTGCCGCTGAGCACGGCGATGTCCCCGCCGAACCCGGCCGGCACGCTCACGTAGCCGCTCACGGCAGGTTCACCAAGGAGCCGGCCTGGGCCTCGCGCCGCCGTTCGTGGGTGAACGTGACCAGCCGGGCGATGCCGGCCGCGGCCACCACCGCCACGCTGATCAGGGTCACGCCCAGCGCCCACCAGGCCGTCGTCTCCCCGTGCAGCAGATCGGTACCGATCAACAGCCCGTGGACGACGCCGAGCGCCCAGGCGAGATAGGTGAACAGGTGAAGACCGCGCCAGAGCCGGTGCGGCAGCCGGTCACGCAGCAGGCTGGTGACCAGCACGATCAGCAACAGGTCGAAGGCCAGCGCCGACAGGGCCAGCGGCAGTCGCTCCTTGGCCGCGTAGGGGCCGCCGACGGGGGCGAACACGTGGTACCAGCGCAGGTCGACGTACTCGTCCGCGATCGCGGTCACGGCGTGCACCAGCAGGGTGGCCATGGCCAGCAGCGAGACGTTGCGGTGCAGCCCCTGGGTGGCGAACCGGGGCCACCGCGGTGAGCTGGCCCGGGCCGTCGACAGCACGCCCAACGCCGTCGCCAACGTCATCAGCGCGACCAGGACGACCCCGGTACCCCGATTGGCGAACCACAACCACGACATCACAGGTGCCCTTCAGGGGAGCGGTTCGGCCATTCCCCGAGGACACACAGCGTGCCGTCCCGAGCGACCAGGCGCGCGGAGAACCGGCGATCCGTCAGCCAGGCGGGGGCCCGCTCGCCCAGGACCAGGGCCGCCGTCGTGGCCGCATTGGCCTCGAGGCAGCTGTCGGCGAGCACGGTCGCCGTCCGCCAGGTGCGCTGCACCGGCAGCCCGGTGGCCGGGTCGAGGACGTGGTGCACGGCGCGTCCGCCGTGGGTCCAGGTGCGGTGCTCCGTGGTGGAGGTGGCTGCTCCGCCCCGGGGGAGGGTGAGCGTCTGCTCCACCTCACCGTCCGGGCGTTCGCTGACCGAGACCTGCCAGGGGTGCTCGCCGTCGGCGGCCACTGCGACCGCGACGTCGCCGCCGAGGCTCAGGATGCACCCGGTTCCGACCTCCTGCGCGATGGCTGCGGAAATCCGGTCGGCGGCGAAGGCCTTCCCGGTGGCGCCCAGGTCCAGCGCCGTGCCGAACGGCACCAGGAGGGCGCCGTCCGCGTCGATCTGCACCTCGCGCCAGGCCCCGCTCCGGGGCGGGATCGGCGGGAGGGACGCGGGGGAGTCCGATCCGCCGCTGCCGCGGGCCTGGACCTGAGCCAGGTCACGGTCGTAGCCCATCGAGACCAGGGAGAGCCCGAGTGTGGGGTCGACCAGCCCGCCGGTGCGTTCGGCGGCCGACAGCGCTGCCCTGACGGCGTCGATCAGGACCGGCGAGACGGTCACCCAGGACCCTGCCTGCGCGTTCGCCCGGGTCAGATCGGAGTCGTCCCGGAATCGGCTGCACGCCTGATCGACGTCGCCGAGCATCTGCTCGGCCAGCGATCGGGCGGCGTCCAGCCGCTCGCCGTCCGACACCACCAGGTACACGTAGGTGCCCAGCGCCCGCCACTGGGCAGGTCGATAGCCGGGCTGCGGTGCAACGGTGGCCGAGGCGGTCACGATCCGCTGGTCGGAGCTGGGGGCGGCGGTTCCTGGGTCTGGGTCGGTGCGGGTTCCTGGGTATTCGTCTGCGTCGGTGCCTGCGTCTGCGTCGGTGCCTGCGTCTTGGTCTGAGTGGGCGCCGGCGCCTGCGTCTGGGTGGCCTTGGGCGCCGTGGTCGCCGTGGGTGCGGTGGTCGTCCCGGTGGTCGTCGCGGCCTTCGTGGCGACCTTCCTCGTGGTCGCCGAGCTCTTGCCGGTGGTGGCGGTGAGCTTGGCCGCTGCCCTCGTCCGGGTGGACGTGCCCTCGGCGGCGGCCTCGGCCAGGTCGGCCTCGGGCGGCGAGGCGGTGAACACGTGGGTGGATCGGCCGGTGGTCTCTGCCCGGGAGGCAGGAGTGGTGTTCTTGGCCTTCAGCGCGGCGGCGGCCTGGGCCTTCTGCAGCTTCTTCTGCGCCGTATGCACCGCCGTCTCGTGCTCGGCCAGCCCGATGGCCGCCCCCGTGGCAGCCACAGCACCGAGCGTGATGCCGCCGGTCATGAGCGACATGACTCGTCGGGCGCGGTCACGGTCGGAGGTGGTCAGGCGGTTCATGTTCCCCAGCATTCGTCCGTGGCGGTGAAATTGCCGTCAGCCTCAGGTCAAGACCCCCTCAAACACCTGGCGGCCTCAAACATCTGGCGGCGTGCGGAAGGCCCGCCTTGACCAGGTGTGACCCATGTCCTAGGCCATTCCGGCGTGCGCAGGGGCGATGTCACCCGTCTGCGCGGCCGAGCACCACTCGCACCAGCGCGCCGCCCAATCGGGACTGGCCCAGCTCCAGCCAGCCGCCGGAGGCCATCGCGGCCCGGCGAGCGATGTCCAGCCCCAGCCCGGTCGAACCCGCGCCCGAACTCCCGCGCGAGACGATGTCGCCGGCCGGCAGCCCGGGCCCACCGTCCTCGACCGTGAGCACGATCGCGCCGTCCGCCCGGGGCACTACCCAGACCTCGATCGGCACCCCGTCGTCGGTGTGGGCGAAGACGTTGTCCAGCAGCACGTCGACCACGTCGCTCAGATCGCCCGAACTCACCTTGGCCGGAAGCGGCCGGCTGGGGACCGCCGTGCGCAGCGGCCGGTCCTGCTCCTCGGCGAGGGCCGACCAGAAGTCGACCCGCTCCCGAACCACCTTGGCTGCGTCGCAGGTGCTGACCGCGTCGGCACGCACCGGACGGCGCGCGTCGTGCACGATCGCATCCACCGTGCGTTCCAGCTGGGTGATGTGCTCGCGCAGCCGCTCGCTGACGTCCGGGTCGTTGATCATCTCGGTGTCCAGCCGCAGGGCGGTGACCGGTGTCCGTAGGCGGTGCGACAGGTCGGCCACCGCGTCGCGCTCGGCCGAGAGCAACTTGGCGACCCGCTCGGCCAGCCGGTTGAGCGCTCGCGCCAGGGTCACCACTTCGGGCATCCCGGTCTCCGGCACGCGCACGTCCAGGGTGCCCTCGCGCATCGCGTCGGCGGCCTGGGCGACCTCGCGGATCGGCTCGCTCACTCGCCGGGCCAACCGGTCGGCGGCCAGGACGGCGGCGCCCAGCAGGACCACCCCGAGCCCAACGATGATCAACATGCTGCGGAGGACCCCCGCGTGCAGCATCTGCGCCGAGACGGCGTCACGGACCACGTAGGCGGCGCCGTCCTGCGCCTTGGCCACCTGGTAGCTGATCACCGTGCCGTTCTCCGTGCGGCTGAACGGCTCGCCCCGCTTGATCACCTCGGTGCGGCCGGAATCGTCGCGGATCTGGTCGCCGATCATGGTGCCGTCGGTCAGGTAGAGCGTGGTGCTCGAACCGGCGGGCTGATCCCGCAGATAGGCCTCCACGTCGGCCCGGCGCTCGGCCGGCGGGTCCGCAGTGGCGATCGTCAGCACGGTCAGCGCGCGTTCGGTCGAGGCGGCCAGCACCTGGACCTCGGCCAAGTTGCGGAGCAGGAAGGCCAGGGGTACCAGGAACGCGAAGACGACGGCCGATGTGGTGGCAGCGACCAGGAAGGTCAGCCGGCGGCGCAAGGTTCTTCTCCTCAGTCGCCGTCAGGCGCTGCCAGGCGCACCCCGACGCCGCGGGTGCTGTGCAGATAGCGCGGTTCGGCGGCAGTCTCACCGAGTTTGCGCCGAAGCCAGGACAGGTGGACGTCGACCGTGCGGTCGCCGCCGCCGTAGGGCTGGCGCCATACCTCGGCCAGGAGTTCGCGCTTGCTGACCACCTCACCGGCCCGCTGAGCTAGGGCGTAGAGCAGATCGAACTCCTTGCGGGACAGCTCCAGGGGGCGGTTCTCCAGGGACGCCGACCGGGTGCGGGGGTCGACCACCAGGTCACCGACGGTGAGGGGGCCCTCGGCGCGCTGCCCGGCGCTGCGGCGCAGGACGGCCCGGATCCGTGCCTCGAGATGATCGGCGCCGAAGGGTTTGGTGACGAAGTCGTCGGCGCCGGCGTCCAAGGCCTTGACCACGTCGGCGTCGTCGTCGCGAGCCGTGACGACGATCACGGGAACGTCGCTGACCGCGCGCATCATGGTGAGCACCTGGGCGCCGTCGACGTCCGGCAGGCCGAGGTCGAGCAGCACCACATCAGGGCGCTCGTCGATCACTGCCTGGAGGCCCGGCAGACCCGCAGGTTGCCAGGTCACGGCATGCCCGCGCTCGGTAAGCGCTCGGGTCAATGCCGAGCGGATACCGGCATCGTCCTCGACCAGCAGGATTACGGCCACGCGATGGACGGTATCCCGTCGTGGTGGGTAAATGGCAATGTCGTCCCCCCTTTCACCCTCCGTGACGAACGAATCGGGTCGAAGGGGGGAGTACCGTGCTCCGGTGGAGGCTCGTTCTCACGCTGCGCCGCGGCGGTGTGGGGTGGTGGCCTGAGTCGTCCGCCGAGGCCGGAAGCGGGGGTGCGCAGATGAGCAGGCAGGAATTCGGGGGAGCCACGCGCCGCGCCCGCCGGGAGGTGGAACTCGCCGCACGGGTGCGCAGCGCCGGGCTGCAGCGGTTCGCAGTGGGGTCCGCGATCTGGCTGCTCGCCGTGGTGAGCACTGCCACCCTGGCCACCTGGGCCATCCGGTCTGCCGGGTCCCAGCTCGGCGGGGCGAACAACCTGTCCCTCCCCGAGGTGTCGACCTCGCTCGCGCCGGCCCAGGGCCAGGTGCCCGCACTGTCGGCCGGCGGTTACGTCGACCTCCCGAGCGCGCTGCCCTCAGCAGAGGCGAGCCCGAGCGAGTCGACAGGGCCCTCCTCCAGTCGTACCGTCGCGGTGACCACCACTTCGCCGGCCCTGGCCGCCGCCTCCACCGGCGACGGCGGTGGTTCCGTGATGCCCCAGGCGACGACGCCCACCGCGCCCACGACTGCTCCGACCGCGACCAGCGGGGCGCCGAGTCCGCACACACACCCGCCGACCACGAGCAGTACGACCAGCTCACCGACGCCGACGAAGACCGCCACGACGACAGCCATCGTCGCCCCGTCGCCCACCGTCTCGCCGGTCGCCGGCACTCAGGAGACCGACGGCGGCACGGTCACGGCCACCTGCACCGGCACCACGTTGAACGTCACCGCCGCCCCGCAGGACAGGTGGATCGTGGTGGCGCCGGTGGTGGAGGGCGACCGCGTGCGCACCGGCTTCCACAAGAACCAGCGCACCATCAGCGTGCTGATCACGTGCGTCGAGGGCGCCCCGGAGTTCGCCGTCAGCGACTGACCTGAAGGATCTTCTCCGCCAGGTCGGTGATCAACCGGCTGGGGCGGATGCCCAGGGCCTGGTGCAGCAGGTGCTGGAACACCTCGTACTGTCGCAGCGCCGCAGCAACGTCGCCCTGGGCCAGATGCACCTGCATCAGTCGACGATGTGCACTCTCCCGCAACGGATCCTCGGCGACTGCCGCTTCGGCGAGACTCAGGGCTAGGGCATAGAACTCCAGTGCGGTCGCCCGCGCCACCCACGCGTCCAGGGCGTGCAGTCGAACGTGCTGCAGCCGCTCGCGCTCGGCCAGCACCCAGTCATCGGTCCAGCCGGTCAGGAGCGGTCCGGCGAGGCGATTCCCGGGGAGGAGGTCGACCACGGTCTCCGGGACAGCGCCGTCCCATGCTTCCAGGGTCGCCCGCAGGGCGGTGCCGGCGACGGCCAGCAGCTCGGTGACGTCGACCTTGAGGGCGGGGCTCAGGCTGAGGCTCTGGAGCCCCACGGCGAGCAGGCCGGGAGCCGAGCGCTGGAGTTCGCAGACCCCCGCCCGCAGGCTGGCCCGGGCCCGCTCCTCGGGCACCTCCGGCCAGAGCATGCCGGCCACGACGCTGCGTGCCGCTCCCCCGTGCAGGGCGAGGAAGGCGAGCAGGCGCTGGCCGCGGCCTCCTACCGCGAGCGACTGACCTTCCATCTCCAGCCCGAAACCGTCGAGCAAGGTCATCCGTACAGTCGTCCGCCGCGGGATGATGGAGAGATCTGATCTGACGGGTGCGTGGTTGCTGCGCATAATGCCCCCCTTGCCAGCCATATCAGGATAGAGCCGGCATCCACGCTTCGGATACCCCCAATGCATGTATCCGTCACGATCCGGTCACGCCCGTGCGACGCCTCTGCGTGTCTCCTTGCCTTCGTTGAACTCTTATCAGGGGAGGAGGTGAACACCATGTCCAAGGACATCACCCTCGCCGAGCTTCACGACCAGGCGGTGGAACTGCTCCCGGAGCGCGCAGCGCTCAGCTCCTGGGGACCGCATTGGGCGAACGTCTATGCGTCGAACTCGGCGCTGGCCCTGAACGCCGGTTCCATCCACTCGAACGCTCACGCCGGTGCCTTCCAGCACATCGCGGTGTTCCAGTAGTCCGTCCGCTAGCCGCCCGATGCGTTCGGGGCCCGGCCGCCGCTCCACCGCCCTCGGCCGGCGGGGGCCGGGCCCGAACGTTCACCGGCGATTGCGTGAGAGGAGGAACCCATGCTCCATCCAGTTATCGCGAGCCCGGCCGGCATCACCTCGGCCGAGGTCGACCGGCAGGCGGTCGAGCTGCTCCCGCAGCGCTCTGCTCTCAGCAGCCTGGTCACCGTCGTGACCATCGTGCCGGTCAACATCGCGATCGCCGTCAATGCCGCCACGTTCGGCAGTACCGCGACGGCGCACGCGATGCAGGGGGTCGGATACGTCCACTAGTCGGTGGCCGGCTCCACCCGGCGGTCGTCGTCCTCGGTCTCAACCGCCTTTCGGCGGGAGGACGGCGATCGCCCCTCGACAGCTCACCCTGGAAGGGAACGACGATGAGCGCGCAGACGCTGGCAGTGCCCCAGTCTCAATGGGCCGGCACCGTGCTGCGCCGGGTGCCCGGTACCCGATTGCTCGGTCGTTACGAGGGTGGCGGGTACGTGGACGACCGGTACCTGGTGATGCGCCCGGACGGTCAGCCGGTGCTGCTCACCCGGCTGCCCTACCTGGTGGTGCGGCACGCGGACGGCGGCAATGACGCACGCCGGGTGGCCGACAAGGTCAGCCAGGACTACGGGCGCCGGCTCTCCCTGGAGCTCCTGGCCAGGCTGATCGAGGACCGCCTGGTGCCGGCAGGCCTGATGCCCGCGCTGGCGGTTCGGCCGTCGACGGCCGCCACCCGCCGGATCACGCCGCTGCCGGTGGCCGGGTCGGAGGTCGGTCAGGACGGAGCGCCCGCGTCCGCGGCGGCCGTCCCGGACGCTCCCTCCGCGCCGGCCCGGGCGGAGCCTTTCCTCTCGGTCACGCTGAGCCAGGCGTTCCTGCCCGCGCGCGCCGTCCGACGCCTGGCTGGTTGGGCCAGCCCTGCCTTCAACCCACTGGCGATCACCGCAGTCCTCCTGGCGTTCGTGGCCGGCGATCTCTGGTTGTTCCTCGGCCGCCCGGCAGGCGGTTCGACGGCGCTGACCGCCCCCGGCGATCTGCTCGCCGTGCTCGCGCTGCTGGGCCTGGCCACGTTGGTGCACGAGGTGGGTCATGCTGCCGGATGCCGCTACGGCGGCGGACGGCCAGGGGCGATCGGAGCCGGTCTGTACCTCTGGTTCCCCGTCTTCTGGACCGACGTGACCGACGCCTACCGGCTCGATCGCGTGGGCCGTTTGCGGACCGATCTCGGCGGGGTCTACTTCAATGCGCTGTTCGTCGCGCTAGCCACAGCCGGCTACGCCGTGACTGGCTGGACTCCGCTCGTGGTCGTCGTGATTCTCACCAACATCGTTGCGCTGCAACAGCTTCTTCCGGTCATCAGGATGGACGGCTACTACATCCTCGGCGATCTCACCGGGGTGCCCAACCTGTTCGGGCTGCTCATGCCCTCCCTGCGGAGCATGCTGCCCGGGCGCGAGATCGACCCCCGGGTGCGTGCGCTGCGGCCCGGGGTACGCCGGGTGGTCGCCGTCTGGGCGGTGGTCTCGACGGCCGTGCTCGGCGGATCGCTGGTGGCGCTGGTGGTCGGCGCACCCGCGTTGGCCGGCAGCACCTGGTCGCAGATGCGCGCGTTCTGGGCGGTCGCCAGCCGCCCGGACGACCTGGCCACCACCGTGTACGCCTGGATCTGTCTGGTGCTGCTGGTGCTGCCGTTCGTGGGATTCGCCGCGCTCCTGGCACGGTCGGTCCGGATGGCATCCCGGCCGGCGCGAGGCAGGGGAAGGAGAGGCTCCGTCATGACTGCGAACCCCGAGCTGGACCTGAACCCCGAGGCGGAGGTTCAGCAACGCCTCGACCGGGAGGTCACCCTGGTGCCGCCGCTGCCCCGGCTGACCGCTGCGGACTTCACCGAGGACGTGATGCTGCGGGCTCGGCGCCGCCCACCCCGCAGCGGCTGGCGGCGTCACGTGTTCCTGGCCACCGGCGGCGTGGTGCACCCCGGCCCGAGCGCCGCGGAACGGCGCGAGAGCGAGTTGATCGAGCGGGTGCGCACCCGGCTGACCAGCACCCGGCGGATCGTGGTACTCAGCCGCAAGGGTGGAGCAGGCAAGACCACCACGACCCTGATGCTCGGGCACACGCTGGCCATGCACCGCGGGGATCGGGTGGTCGCCCTGGACGCCAATCCGGACGCCGGCTCGCTGCCCTACCGGGTCGAACGCGAGTCCTCGGCCACGGTGACCTCGCTGCTGGCCGACGTGGACCGGCTGACCAGCTACGCCCAGGTGCGGGCGCACACCTCGCAGGCCCCGAGCCGGCTGGAGATCGTGGCCTCGGACGACGATCCCCGGATCACGCACGCCCTGGGCCAGGCCGACTACAGCCGGGCGATCGGGCTGCTCGACCAGCACTACATGCTGCTGCTGATGGACACCGGCACCGGCATCCTGGACGAGGCCACCCAGGGCCTGTTGCGTGAGGCGGACCAGGTGCTGGTGGTGATGCCGCCGGCGCTGGACGGTGCCCGGGTGGCGGCGTCCACCCTGGACTGGCTGGACGAGCACGGCTACACCTCTCTGGTCCGGGGCGCGGTGGCTGTGATCAATGGAGTGCGCGGCGAGGGCGGGCTGGTGCAGCTCGAGGCGATCGAGGCGCACTTCCGGGCCCGATGCGCCGGAGTGGTCCAGATTCCCTGGGACCGCGCGCTGGAGGCGGGGGCACGGACAGCGCCGGAGGACCTTCGTCCGGCGACGCGCACGGCCTATCTAGAGTTGGCGGCCACGGTCGCCGACGGATTCACGGCCGGCCAGGGCAGGTCCCGGTGACCCGCCGATCGGGCCTGCAGCGGGTCCTGGCCGCCGCCGGGCTGGCCCTCCCGCTCGTCCTCTCGTCGTTGCTGGCTCCCAGTGCCGCGGCGGCGGCCACGACCGTCGGCGGGCCTCGGATCACCGCAGTCTCCACCGCGGCGCGGGCCAGTGTGAGGACCGACGGGGTGCGGGTGACCCGGTTCGCGTTCGGGGTGCGGACGACGGACGGCACCGGGCTCGCGGCGTCCAACCTGGCCCTGTCCCGGGCGGCCTGCCGGAACTGCCGCTCGGTCGCGGTCTCGGTGCAGATCGTGGTCGCCGGACATGTGCCCGGTCTGGGCGCCGTGCCGGCGCCGGGGCAGCCCCCTGTGGTCCGGGTGAGCAACGTCGCCGTCGCCGAGGACACGCCCAAGGGGATTCGCCGCCGCTCCGCCGGGGCGGGCGGGCAGGCCGCCACCTGCTCCGGGTGCTCCACCCTCGCCCTGGCCTACCAGTTCGTCGTGATCGGTCGTCATCGGCTGCTGATCACGCCTGCGGCTCAGACCAGGTTGAACCGGATCCAGGCCGAGATGCGCCGGGTGTCGCTCGGAAGGGCGACGAACGCGTCGATGCAGTCGCAGCTGGACGCACTCGCCGAGCAGATCAGTGAGGTGCTGCGGACCGGAGTCGTTCTGGGGCCGCACCGATGAGCGGGCCGGAACCTGCCGGACTGCCCACCGTCGCGTCGCTGGTCGTGCGCGCCTGGCGGGAGAGCGAGGACCGGGAGGCGTTCAGGGCCCGGGTCTGGTGGAGCCGAGACCTGGAGTCGGCGCCGATGCAGGGCGCCTTGGTGGGCTCGGTCGAGGAGCTGGAGACGGTGGTGAACCAGTGGCTGAGCTACCTGCGCGAGAGCTGAGACTGCTCGGCGGCTGGTGGCTGGAGGTCGCGGGCGTGCCCCATGAGGTCTCGCCTGCGGCGCAACGGCTGATCGCGCTGATCGCGGTGCGCGGGTCGCACACTCGGGGCCAGGCGGCACGCACCCTGTTCCCCGGGAGCCGACCGACACTCGCCTCTGCCCGGTTGCGGGACCTGCTCTCCCGCAACGCTCGTGGCCCCGGGAGCGTGAGCGGCCTCCTCGCCCCGGGGCGGCTGCTGGCCCTGGACGCCGCGGTGTCCGTGGACGTCTGCCGGCTCGACGCGCCAACCACCGCCTTGGGGTCGGGTCAGGTGGAGGCTCTCGCACGGTTGCCGTGGGACGTCGAACTGCTGCCGGGGTGGAGTCAGACATGGGTCATGGAGGAGCGGGAGCGCTTGCACCGCACCGTATCCCACGCCCTGAAGCGATGTTGTGCGATCTGCCTGAGAGTGGGGGACGTGCCGGGGGCAGTGGCCACCGCAGAGCGGGCCGTGAGCCTGGACCCGCTCGACGAGCCTGCGGCGCGGTGGCTGATCCGTGCGCATCTCGCCGCCGGTGACCCTGCGCCGGCGCTCCGCCGGTTCCAGGCCCTGCGCGCGGCACTGCGGGACGAGCTGGGCGTGGATCCGGAGCCGGCGACCAGGCAGCTGCTGCGTTGCCACCTTCCCGCGACGGGCCAGGTCAGCCACGCACGGTGACGTAGCGGTCGATCCCGGAGACCTCGCCGTTGGCCACGGTCTGGCCGTCGGTGAGCAGCTGCAGCTGTACCGGTGTGGTCCCGCTCAGTTTGGTCACCCGTGCGGCGCGCTGCCCCCGGGTGTCGGTGATGGTGGCATTGCCGCACCCGGTGTGCCGGTTGCCGTCCACCACCAGGACCCAGCAGGTGCTCGGATCGGCGCGGACCACGACGCTCGAGGTGCTCGAGCGGCGCGACCCGCTGGCGCTCCCGGACACCACCCCGGAGTCGTCGTTGGTGTCGACGGTGCTGTTCTGGGTCACCACCACCCGGCTGCCGCTGGTCGTGGTGGTCGTGGAACCGGAGCCGGCCGACCCGGCACGGGCCGCGGCGTCCGCGGTGGACAGCACCGGCTCGCGCCACTGTGTCTTGTCGATGCCCTTGCAGCCGGCCAGCGTGGGGACCAGCACGAGCAGCGGCACGGCCACGGCCAGCCCGGCCCGGCGGAGCCGCGAGTGGGCGGGGAAGGGCCCTCTCATCGTCATCCCGTCTGTCGTCGCACGGCGAACCCACCGGATCGCGGGTTCGCAGTGGCACTCACGGTAACCATGACTGCGCGCAGGCGCAGCACGCCACGCGGGAGCAACCGTCGGCCACCCCGGCCGCCGTCAGATCAGGGTCGCTGGGCGCGGGTGGTCACGCCCGGTCACAGACCCGGTCGCAGGCCGGGCTCAGCGCGCCCACACCGCCTGCGGTCCGACGTCGGCGAACCCGGCCTCGAGGGCCTGCTCCAGGCCAGGGCCCCGCGCGTAGCCGGCCACCGCTCGACCGGGGTGGATCGCCCAGGCCAGGGCGAGCAGCTCGGACCAGTCCAGGTCGTGGCCCGGGATGCTCCAGACGTTCGACAGGGACAGCACGTCCCCGGCCAGATGCAGCACCGCGCCGGCGACCATCACCGCTGGCTCGTCGGCCGACGAGGAGGCCAGCACGGTGAACTCTGGCCGGTGCAGCATCGCCGGCAGCAGCACGCCCGTGGTGCCCGAGAGGTGATTCCACCGGGTCAGGGCACCTTGGGTGACGACGCGGGTCCAGCCGGGTGCGATCACCCAGGTGCCCGCGGCGGGGGCCCGGAGGATCCACCGGGCCTCGAACAGGAGGTCCATTCCCGGCGGTTCGAGTCTGCCGAAGGAATCGGCGATCGAGCCGTGCTCCACCCCGCGCAACGCCTGCACCGCTGCGCCCGTACTGGCCCAGGGCTCGGCGGTCTTGACCGCCGAGTGCAACGGAGGCGGCGTCCGGTGGGCGGCCCAGACACCGTCGACGGTCGAGCAGCCGACCTCGTGCAGGGCGCAGAGCGCGTCGTACCAGCACAGGCTGGCGTCCACTGCGGCGCGAAGGCGCGGGTCGATGCTGGCCATGCCCCATCATCGTCACAGGTGTGGTGAGAATTGGCGCATGGAGAGCGAGCTCACCGAGTCCCCGCACGCGCATCTGGTCAGTGCTCCCACGCTGTCCCGCCCGGACCTGCTGGCACCGCCGGTGGCGATGGCGCTCGGCCAGGGCGGCGCCGCGGCTCAGATCGTGGACGCCGTCCGGGTGTTCGAGATCGATCCCGACGTGTCCGACACCGCCACGTTCTGCTCCGCCATGAACCTGCCCCTGGGGACCGCGGCGAACTGCGTGGTCGTGGCCGGGGTCCGGGCGGGCATCACCCGGTACGCCGCGTGCATGGCCCTTGCCACCACGCGGGTCGACGTCAACGGGCTGGTGCGTCGTCGCCTGGACGCGCGCCGGGCCTCCTTCGCCGCCCGGGAGGACGTAGTGTCCGCCACCGGCATGGAGTACGGCGGGATCACCCCGATCGGGTTGCCCGCCGGCTGGGCCCTGTGGATCGACGCTGCGGTGGCAGCGACCCCGGAGGTGGTCATCGGGGCGGGAGTGCGGCGGGCGAAGCTGCTGCTGCCCGGGGCGGCCCTGGCGGCCTTGCCCGGCGCTGAGGTGGTCGAGGGGCTGGCCCGCCCGATCTGACGGCCGGACCGGGTGCGACAGTGGAGCGCGTGGATGAACTGCACGAGCTCGCCGCGCGGCTCCCCCCGACGCCGGACGGCGCGCGGCCGAAGGTCGAACGGGTCCTGGTGGCGGACGGCGCCCGTCTGGTCCTGTTCGCCTTCTCGGCCGGCCAGCGGCTGTCCGAGCACCGTGCCGCGTTCCCGATCCTGGTCCAGGCGGTGAGCGGGCGGCTGATATTCAGCACGCAGGATCGCGACGTCGTCCTGGTGCCCGGATCTGTGGTGCACCTGCCGGCCCGGGTCTGGCATGAGGTGACCGCTGAGCAGGACAGCGTGATGCTGTTGACCATGCTCGATCCGGGCGCGCGTTCCGACCCGGCCGGTTAGGTCAGCGGTTGGCCCAGGCGTCGGGGGCGGCGGCCAACCGGCGCACATGGGCGGGCAGTCGGCCGGAGAGCACCTCGGCCAGGCTGACCTCGTCCAGCACCCGGCGCAGGCTGGCCCGCACGGCCACCCACACCACGGGCAGGTTCGACGCGGCGCCCTTGTAGGTCGTCTCGTGCGGGCGTAGACCGCGGACCTCGGCCAGCGGTCCGTCCACGGCTCGGAAGACCGCCCCGAGGCTGATCTCCTTGGCGGGCCGCGCCAGGCGGTATCCGCCGGCGGCTCCGCGCACACTGCCGACCAGCCCTGCGCGGCGCAGGTCGGCCAGGATCGCCTCCAGGAACTTGCGGGGCAACTGCTGCTGCTCGGCCAGCGTGTCGGCGGACACCGTGGCGGCGCCGTCCGCCTGTGCCTGGGCGAGCATCAGCAGGGCCCGGACGGCGTAGTCGGTCTTGGCCGAGATATCCACGTCTCACATCCTGGCACGTAGACCAACCGGGTTGTCCTTCTCCGCTCACCTGTCTATTATCCTATTAAGTCCATAGGGTATGTAGAAACAATCGAGCAAGGAGACATGTAGATGCGCAAGCTCGTCCTGCTCGCCCTGGTGGGCCTGGGTGCCCAGCTGGTCGATGGCAGTCTCGGCATGGCCTACGGCGTCACCTCCACGACGCTGCTGCTGGCCTTCGGCACCAACCCTGCGGCCGCCTCCGCCACGGTGCACCTCGCCGAGATCGGGACCACGCTGATCTCCGGTGCCTCGCACTGGAAGTTCGGCAACGTCGACTGGGGCGTCGTGCTCAAGATCGGCATTCCCGGTGCGGTGGGTGCCTTCGCGGGCGCCACGGTGTTGTCCAACCTCGACACTGCGGTGGCCAAGCCGTTGATGTCGCTGGTCCTGCTCGCCCTGGGCCTGTACATCCTGACCCGGTTCACCGTGCGTGGCCTGCGTCAGGACCGGCTCGGCCACCCCTTGCGCAAGCGCTTCCTCAGCCCGCTCGGCCTGTTCGCCGGGTTCGTCGACGCCACCGGGGGCGGTGGCTGGGGGCCGGTGGGCACCCCGGCCATCCTGGCCAGCGGGCGCATGGAGCCGCGCAAGGTGATCGGTTCCATCGATACCAGCGAGTTCCTGGTCTCCGTGGCGGCCAGCATCGGCTTCCTGGCCGCCCTGGGCACGCAGGGGATCGAGTCCGGCTGGGTGATCGGCCTGCTCGCCGGCGGGGCCGTGGCCGCCCCGATCGCCGCCTGGCTGGTGCGTCACGTGCCGCCCCGGGTGCTCGGCTCGGCCGTCGGCGGCGTCATCATCCTGACCAATGCCCGAACCTTGCTGATGAGCGACTGGATCGGTGCCTCTGCCGACCAGCGCTGGCTGGTGTACGCCGTCATCTACGCCGTCTGGGCCGCCGCAGTGACCCACTCCGTCCGCGCCCACCGCGCCGACGCTGCCCCCGCCCACGCTGGTTCTGCCCCCGTCCCCGCCGCGCCCGCCCTCCCCCATCGCTGATACTCCGCGGAGCAAGAGCGTGGGATCAGGCCGAACTGGCGGCGATGAAGTCGACGGTGCGGCGGCAGGTGGCCTTCGCCCCGGTTCCGTACCAGATCATGTGGCTGAGTGAGGGGCTGGCGAAGAGCTCCGCGTTCGGGATCACCCGGGCCAGGTGCTGGGAGTGTTTGAAGGGCACCGCGCCGTCGGTCGGCGAGGCCACCACCAGGGTGGGGGCGCCGACGGTCGCCTCCAGCACCGGGTCAGGGTGGGTGTCGAGGTCGGCCTGGAAGCCCTGGCCGGAGCTCATCGCCCGGAACAGCTGCTGAACGGCGAGCCGTTCGGGTGCGGTCAGGTCCTCCAACACGGTCTGCGCCGGCAGGGTCGACATGCTGCCCATGGTGGTGCGCAGGCCGATGCCCGGCGCGAGGGCCATCGAGGCCTGCATGCCGGCCCAGGTGAACGCCTGCAGCCAGGGGTGGAAGGCCACCGAGCCGCTGACCCTGGTCACCAGGTCCGGCCAGGGCAGGGAGGACCGCGCAGACTGCAGCACCAGCGACCTGACCAGATCGGGGTAGCGCGCGGCCAGGGCGACCGCCAGCGGTGCTCCGGCGGAGACTCCCACCACGGCGGCGAGCGAGGAGATGTCCAGGTGGGCACACAGGTCGCGGACCAGGGCGGCCACGTCGTCCAGACCGGCTGCCGACGTCAGTGGGGTGCGACCGTACCCGGGCCGTGACGGCGTGAGCACCGACCAGCCCTCGTGCTCGAAGGCGCTCTCGCCGAGCGGGATGGCTGCGCGCAGGTGGCCGCCGTGGCAGATCAGCACGGTCTGCGGCCCCCGCCGTTCATAGCGGTACTCGATCCTGCCTGAGGGCAGGGTGGCAACCTCGGTGGCGCGCAGCATGTCCCTCACGCTAGGCGGCGGGACGCGTTCCTGGCAGCGATCTTCGCCACGTTCGCTTCGTGCACGTTCGGTCACCACCAGCGTGGACAGCGTGCCCCGAGGGCTGGGCGAACATCCCAGGAGCAATCGGTGGGCATGGGCCGGGCTGCTAGTTTGCGCCGGGAGTCGAACGGGCTCCGCTGGGCTCGGGTGAACAGGAAGTGGTCCGCAGTGGCACCTCAACGGTCGCGGTATGTCCAGGTCTCGCGCCGGGCGATGCTCAAGGGGTTGACCGCCGCGGCGGCCGCCGGCGTCGTCGGCGGATGCGCTACCAGCGACAAGCAGGTGTTCGTCACCCCCTCGGCCGAGCCCTGGTCGGCAGGGGCCGAGACGCCGGCCGCCGAGACCACGCCGGTCGCCGCCACCCAGCCTGCTGCCGGGGGCGCTGCGCTGCCCGCCTCCGCCTCGATGGCGATCAGCTTCACCTTCGCCGCCGGTCAGGACGGGGGCGGCCCCGGGCCCGCGCGCAACCCTTACATCGCGGTCTGGATCGAGGACACCAACGAGGAGATGGTCAGCACCGTCTCGCTCTGGCACCTGCAGCAGAACGAGCGCTGGCTGGGTGAGCTCAAGCGCTGGTACACCGTCTCCGGGGGATACGAGACCAACACCAGCGCGACCAGGGTGGCCGGGTCGTACACCGTGAAGTGGGACGGTGTGGGCCGCGAGGGAACAAGGGTCGCCGCCGGCGACTACTTCGTGTGCATCGAGGGGGCGCGTGAGCACGGCCCGTACGAGCTGATCCGGGAGCCGATCACTCTGGGGACGCAGCCGGCGGAGAAGACGCTGACGCCCCAAGGGGAACTGACCGCCGCCTCGGTCGCGTACACGGTCTGAGGGTGACGACGGACGCGGCCGCCCCAGCGCCGGCGCGGCGGCAACGCAATCTCGGCCAGCGATGGTGGCGCCGGCTGCACATGTGGACCTCGATGACCAGCCTCCTCATCGTCCTCTTCTTCTCGATCACCGGCATCACGCTCAACCACCCGACCTGGACCTTCGGTCAGCCGCCGGTCACCGTCACCGCCGTCGGCATCCTGCCGGAGGCGACGATCACGAACAGCACGATCGACTTCCTCGCCGTCAGTGAGTACCTGCGCTCCACCCAGCACGTCAGCGGCGAGGTGACCGACTACAGCAGCCAGAACGGCGAGGGGTCGATCAGCTACCGCGGGCCTGGCTACGCCGCCGACGTGCAGTTCAGGGTGGACGACCGCAGCTTCACCCTGACCGGCCAGAAGAGCGGCCTGGTCGCGGTGTTCAACGACCTGCACAAGGGCCGCCACACCAGCACCCTGTGGAAGTGGATCATCGACATCACCGCGGCCCTGCTGGTCGTCATGTCGGTGACCGGGATCGCCCTGCAGCTGAGCCTGAAGCGCACCCGCCGGCTGGCCCTGGTGCTCGGAGGGCTGGGCGCTGTCGTCGGGACCGCCCTGGTCGTCCTGAGCATGTAGTCCGGTCCGTTCGCCCGGCTCAGCCGAGTTCAGGCGGGCCACCGCGCGGACCGGTGGGCGGCGCCATCCGCGTCGATCACCAGTGCAGCCAGCCCGTGGGCGTCGGCGAAGGCCAGTGCCTCGGCGGGGGCGAGCACCATGGCCACCGTCGCGGCGGCGTCCGCGAGCAGGGCGGACGGCGCGATCACGCTGGCCGAGGCCGTGTGCGCGACCGGCCGCCCGGTGCGCGGGTCGATCACGTGGCCGAACTGGTGGTCGCCGATCCGGAACCCTCGGTGTGCCGACCCGCTCGTGGCCAGGGCGGCATCGGCCAGGCGGAGGTGACAGAGCGGAGGAGCGTTGTCGTAGGGCTCGTGAGGGTCCTCGACGCCCACCGTGACCTCGCCGGCGCCGCTGTGCCGCAGGTCGCCACCGGCATTGACCACGACCCAGTCGGCGGTCCCCCCGGCCGCCTGCCTGGCCGCGGTCACGGCGGCGTCCACGATATACCCCTTGGCCAGTGCGTTGAGATCGACGTCCGCGCAATCGCCGACCTGTTCTACGCTGACCTCCTTGCCGGTGCCTTGCACACGAAAAGGCAGCTCCCGCAAGGCATTTGCGAGTTCGGTCAACTTCACTGAGGTGGGCAGGCACTGGACCTGCTCGGCGTCGCGCCAGTGCCGTCTCAAGGCGGCGCACGCGGGGTGGAATGCGCCTGCGCTGAGGGTGTGCCAGAGCGCAGCAGCCTGCAGGACCTCAACGAGCTCGAGGGAGGGGCGACGGTGCTCTCCGCGGCGCCACCGACACAGCTCGCTGGTCTCATCGAAGGTCGAGAAGACCGCGGTGAGACGGTGGATCTCGGCGACCGCGGCTCGGTCCGCCCGCTCAGCAGCCTGTGGATCCGTTGTCTGTATAGCGATCTCGACCACCGTGCCCATCAGCGGCTGGTGGATGTTGACCACTGGTCGGGCCACGGGCAGGGGCATGCTCGCAGGCTAACCGAGCCCCCCGAGTTCACCACAATCTCCCCCAGGAGCCCGTTCTGGGCCTCCGGACGGGGGTTGTGGTGAATCCCGGGTGGTGATCACGCGGCGCGACCGCGAACATGTGGTGATCGCACTGGGCGCCTGGCCGATCGGGGACTGCTCGGGACGCTCGGGACGCTGCGCAGGATCCGACCTGAGCCGCGCCGTCTGGGCGTGGAGGTCTACTCGAGAGGAATCGCATGGAGCGCGCCGTGTCCGCCCGCCTGGAGGGTGAGGTGAGCGACCCCTCGGAGATCGTGCTGGCGATCGCGGTGGCCGACGGCCCGCAGATCCTGCAGGAGTCGCTCACCGTCACGGTCGACGGCCTTCCGATCGCGGTGGAGGAGGTCCCGGCCGACACCGGGGGGCGGCTGCACATGTGCCGGCTGCCTGCGGGCGCGCTCGCCGTCCGGTACGCGGCCACGGTGGCCGGTCAGGCCGAGCCGGGGCCGTTCCGCGCCCTGGAGCGGATCACGTATCTGCGGCCCAGCCGCTACTGCGACTCCGACACGTTGCGGGCGGTGGCGATCGCCGAGTTCTCCGGGCTGGCGGGCAAGGATCTGCTCGACGGCGTGAGCAGCTGGGTGGGCCACCAGTTGGCCTACGTAAGCGGGTCCAGCCGCCAGATCGACGGCGCGGTGGACACCTTCCTGGCCCGGGCGGGGGTGTGCCGCGACTTCGCCCACCTGGTGGTGGCCCTGCTGCGGGCGCTCGATGTTCCAGCCCGGTTGGCGGCCGTGTATGCCCCCGGCCTGTCGCCGATGGACTTCCACGCGGTGGCCGAGGCCCAGCTGGACGGGGTCTGGAACGTGGTCGACGCCACGACGCTGGCGCCGCGCAGCTCGATGCTGCGGATCGCCACCGGCCGGGACGCCGCCGACACCGCGTTCCTGACCACGCTGGCCGGAGGGCTGACGTTGACCGATATCGAGGTGGTCGCCGTCGCCGTCGACGGCCTGCCGGCCGACGACATGACCGCCCTCGTCCAACTCCGCTGACCCGGAGCTAAACGCTTTGGCGATGGCTGCCGGGGTGGCCGAGACTGGGGTGTGACCGACCTGATGCAGCCGCCCGCGGTACGGCTGCGCGACCTCAATCCGTACGTGTGGCGGGTCGTGCTCGGGTTCGCCTTCTCCTCCCTCGGCAGCGGCCTGACCATGCCGTATTTGTACGTCTACCTGGCGACCGTGCGCGGCATCGAGACCTCCACCGTGGGCTGGGTCTTCGCCTGGATGGGTCTGCTCGGCTTCGCGGCCGCCCCGATCGGGGGCAGCCTGATCGACCGCTACGGCCCTCGCCCGGTGATGATCGTCGGTCTGGTGATCGAGGCGCTCGGGACGGCGTCCATCGGCCTGGTCTCCACCGTGCCGCAGGCCTTCGCGGTCGCCTCGTTCATCGTGATCGGGAACGTCGCCGTGTGGCCGGCCTCGACGGCCATGCTGACCCGGCTGGTGCCCGAACAGGCCCGCGAGAAGGTCTACGGCGTCAACTTCATGATGCTCAACGCCGGCCTCGGCGTCGGCGGGCTGATCAGCTCGGTGCTCATCCACACGGATTCGGTGGCGTCGTTCCAGCGGCTGTACGTGATCGACGGGTTGACCTACCTGGTCTACATCGCGGTGCTGGTGAGCCTGCCCCGCGGGACCGGCGAGGCGCCGGAACCGGAGCCCGGGGCGGTCGGGGGCACCCCGGTGAGCGCTCCAGCGGAGCCGTCGTGGGGGTTGGTGCTGCGTGACCGCACCCTGCTCCGGGTGATCGGCATCTCGATCCTGGCGATCACCTTCGGCTATGCGCAGATGGAGGCCGGCCTCGCTGCCTACGCCGTCGATGTGGCCGGCATCCCGGCACGCAGCCTCGGCTGGGCCTACGCGGCGAACACCGCGGCCATCGTGCTCGGTCAGCTGGTCACCCTGAAGATCATCCAGGGACGGCGCCGCTCGTCGATGCTGGCGATCTGCGCGGCCGGCTGGTCGGTGTCCTGGGTGGTGATCGCCCTCGCGGACGTCGTGAGCGGCCGGCTCGCGGTACTGGCCGTGGTCGCCGGTCTGGGCCTGTTCGGCCTGGCGGAGACCCTGTGGGCCCCGGTGGCGCCGGCGCTGGTCAACGATCTGGCGCGTGAGGACATGCGGGGCAGGTACAACGCCCTGCAGGGGATGTCGTGGACCGTGGCCTCGATCATCGGGCCCGCCACTGCCGGCATGCTGATCGGCCACGACCTGCCCGGCATCTGGGTGGCGTGCGTGGTGGGCGGCACGGCCATGGCATCGGTACTTTTCGCCCTCCTGCGCCGCCACCTGACCGACCCCCAGGACGGCCTCGCCCCGGCCCCGACCTGACCCTTCAAACCTGCTCATGCTCCGCTGGTGTACATCGGCCAGGAGTGACAACGCTGTCATATGCACACCCGCGGAGCATGAGCACGGTTTGGGGGTGAGGATGGAACGGTGAGCCGGGCGGAGGTCCTCGACGTCGGTGCCGCCACGCCCGGGCGCAGCTGGTGGGCGCGGCAGACACCGGGACGTCGCCGGTCGGTCACGGCGTCCGCCGTCCTGATTGTGGGGCTCGCTCTCGGCGGAATCGCGGTGGACGCCGTCCGCGACTCGCACGCAGAACGCGTCCGGCGAGACCGGGTCGCGCTCGCCGTGAGCCTCGACGTCTCCGCGGACTCCTCGGCGCCGGGCGGTGGTGCGGTGTGGTTCGCGGTCGAGGTGCGCAACGACGGGCCCCTGCCGGTCCGGGTGGATGGCGTGCGCGGCTCCGGCGCCGGGCTCGTTGTCTCCCTGTCGCCGGCCAGCCGACGCCGCCTCCAGCGGGTGATGCCGCTGGAGCCGGGTGAAGCCACCCGGCTCATCGTGTCGGCGCGTCTGGACTGCCTCGCCCGCGCCGCGGCCTCAGCCTCCGACGGGAGGCTGAGTGGTGCATTGGACGCGACGCCGGTGAGCGGCCGCCGCCGTTCCGTCGAGGTGGCGGTGGCGCAGGAGCATCTGCTCACGGACATCGCCGACACCACGTGCCGCTATCGGCAGGACGCCGCCGGCGTCGAGCTCTCCGGCCCGGTACTGCGCAGCTGACCACCGGGTTTCGGGGGGCGGGTCAGGGCGCTAGGCGGTAGCCGATGCCGGGCTCGGTGAGCAGGTGGCGGGGAGAGCTGGGATCGGGCTCGAGCTTGCGCCGGATCTGGCTGGCGTACACGCGCAGGTAGTTCGACTCTCGTCCGTAGGCAGGGCCCCAGGCCGACTTCAGCAGCGCCTCGTGCGTCACCACCCTGCCGCTGTGCCGGGCGAGCTCGGCGAGCAGACGCCATTCCGTGGGGGTGAGCCGGACCTCGTGCCCGTCGCGGGTGGCGGTCCGGGTGCCGAAGTCGAGGGTGAATCCGGAGGCCTCGAAAGGAGGCAGCCCGGCCAGGTCGGCACCGCCACGCCGGATGGCGGCGCGCACCCGTGCCATCAGCTCGTCCATGCCGAAGGGCTTGGTCACGTAGTCGTCGGCGCCCTCGTCGAGGGCCTCCACCTTGTCGTCCGAGTCGTGCCGGGCGGACAGCACGATCACCGGCACGGCGCTGGTACGACGGAGGGTGCGAAGCACCTCCACGCCGTCGAGGTCGGGCAGACCGAGGTCGAGGATGACCAGATCGGGCACCTCCTCGGCAACGCTGGACAGCGCCGCACGGCCGGTGGTGACGGCGACGACGTCCAGTCCACGGGCGCGCAGGTTGATCCGCAGCGTGCGCAGGATGGTGGGGTCGTCGTCCACCACGAGCACGCGCCCGTTCACGACGGCCCCGGCACGGCCGGCAGGGTGATCACCATCGTCATGCCTCCCCCTGGAGTGTCCTCGGCGTCCACGGTGCCGCCCATCGCCTCGGTGAGTCCACGGGCGACGGCCAGCCCGAGGCCGACCCCCTCGCCGCCGCTGTCGTCGGCGCGCTGGAACGGACGGAAGATCCGGTCCTGGTGGTCGTGGGGGACTCCAGGGCCGGTGTCCACCACCCTGATCTGGACGCCGTCGACGTGTCGGCTGGTGCCGACCTGGATCGTGCCGGGCGGAGGCTGGTGCCGCAGCGCGTTCTCGATCACGTTTCCCAACACCCGGTCGAGGAGCCCCGGGTCGGCCAGGGCGCGGCGGGCATCGGCTCCCAGGGACCACCGGACCCGTTCCGGCGACGGCGTGGCGGCCACGGCAGCGGGGATGACCTCGCCGAGGTCGATGGCCCGGACGTGGGTGACGAGTGCCCCAACCTGGAGCCGGGACATGTCGAGCAGGTTGCCGATCAGGGCCTCCAGGCGGTCCGCCGACTCCTCGATCGCTGCCTTGAGCTCGGCCTCGTCCTCGGCGCTGAACTCGACGTCGGAGGAGCGCAGGCTGCCGATCGCCGCCTTGATCCCGGCCAACGGGGTCCTCAGATCGTGGGACACGGCGGAGAGCAGCGCGGTGCGAGCCCGGTTGTCGCGGCCGAGCTCCTGGGCCTGGCTGGCCGAGGCCTGCAGTTGGCGCCGGTTGAGGATGGCCCCGGCGTGCGCGGCGTAGGCCGCGAACAGGCGCTGCCGGCGGGCGGGCAGGGGTTGCCCGGTCAGGACCAGGTCGTGCGCGTCGTCGGCCGGCTCGGACGCGGCATATCCGTTGCCGGACAGCACGAAACCCTCGGTGGCCGCGACCACGTCCTCGATCTCCTCGGACGTGGAGCGCCGCACCACGGCGGCGGCCTCGACGCCGAACATGTCGACGGCGCGGCGCAGGAGCAGGGCGAGCTGGTCGGTGGAGGAGAGCAGGGTGTGCGACAACTCGGCCAGGGCCGTCGACTCCTGTTGCGCGGCAATGGCTTCGGCGGCCCGCCGGGCGCTGCGGTGGACGACGAAGGAGACCGCCGCGGCGACGAGCACGAACAGCGCCACGGCGGCGGCGTTCTCCGGGTCGTAGATGGTCAGGGTGCCGACCGGCGGGGTGAAGAACCAGTTGATGGCCAGGGACGAGAGGACGGCGGCGCACAGCGCCGGCCGCAGGCCGCCCAGCATGGCCGTGGCGATGGTGAGCACGAGGTAGAGCTGGACGATCAGAGGCAGCTCAGGGGCGTTCGGCAGGACGGTGAGGAGCAGGGTGAGCAGCGCGGGCCCGGCCACGGCCGCAACGAACCCCTGCGCGACCCGGCGGCCCGACAGGCCCGACAGGCCGGCCGAGCGGGGATACCGCCGCCCTGAGCGCGCGTAGGAGTGGGTGACCACGTGGACGTCGATGTCGCCGGAGTCGGCGATGACACCTTCGCCGATCCCGGGGGAGAAGACGCTCCTCCATCGTGAGCGGTGGCTCAGTCCGAGCAGGATGGTGGTGGCATTGACCCCTCGGGCGAACGCCAGGATGGCCTCGGCCGGGTCGTCGCCGGAGACGGTGTGGAAGGTGCCGCCGAGTTCCTCGACCAGGCGCCGATCGGCCGCGATCACGTCGAGCGGCGCTCCGGCGAGCCCGTCGGAGCGCGCCACGTACACCGCGAGCAGTTCCCCGCCTGCTCCGCGGGAGGCGAGCCGGGCTCCCCGCCGGAGCAGGGTGTCGCCCTCCGGCCCGCCGGACACGGCGACCACCACGCGCTCGCGGGTGGGCCAGCTCGCCTCGATCCCGTGGTCGGCGCGGTACTTGTCCAGGCCCTCCTCGACGCGGTCGGCGAGCCACAGCAGGGCGAGCTCACGCAGCGCCGCCAGGTTGCCGACCCGGAAGTAGTTGGACAGGGCGGCATCGATGGTGGCCGCCTGGTAGACGTTGCCGTGGGCCATCCGGCGGCGCAGCGCCTCGGGCGTCATGTCGACCAGTTCGATCTGATCGGCCGCCCGCACCACGTGGTCGGGGATCGTCTCCTGCTGGACGATGCCGGTGATCGCCTCGACGGCGTCGTTGAGCGATTCCAGGTGCTGGATGTTCACGGTGGAGACGACGTCGATGCCGGCGGCGAGCAGGTCCTGCACGTCCTGCCAGCGTTTGGGGTGCCGGGAGCCCGGTGCATCGGTGTGGGCCAGCTCGTCGACGAGGGCCACCTGGGGCTTGCGGGCCAGGACGGCGTCCAGGTCCATCTCGGTCAGGGCGGCGCCCCGGTGCTCGACCTGCCGGCGCGGGACCACCTCGAGCCCTTCGAGCATACGGGCGGTGTGGGCGCGGCCGTGGGTCTCACACAGGCCGACGACGACATCGGTGCCCCGTGCCTGCCGTCTGGCCCCCTCGGCCAGCATGGCCATCGTCTTGCCCACCCCGGGGGCGGCCCCGAGGTAGATCCGCAGTCGTCCGTGGGCCACGACGCCATTCTCACTGACCGTCGAGGCGGGCGAGGGCGACGTTGAGCTCGAGCACGTTCACGTGGTCCTGCCCGATGAATCCGAGCAGGGCCGAGCGGGTGTGCTCCTCGACCAGCCGGCGTACGGCGTCCGGCGCGAGCCCGCGGGCGGCGGCGACCCGGGGAGCCTGCCAGGCCGCGTACTCGAGGGAGATGTCAGGATCAAGGCCGCTGGCGGACGCCGTCAGGGCGTCCGCGGGGATGGCGGAGGGAGCGTCGGGGTTGACGGCCCGGAGCTCCTCGGCCCGCTGGGCCACGGCGCCGGCCTGCTCGGAGGATCCCGGGGCCAGGTTGCTGCCACCGCTCGTCTCGCCGGACGCCTCCGACGCCGAGGGCCGGGACTGGAACCACTGCGGCGCGGACGGCGGCTGGCCGAGCAGCGCCGACCCGGCGACACGCCCGTCGGCGGCGACCAGCGTGCCGTCGGCGCGGTGCGGCATCGCGCGCCCGGCCGCGGTGATCGCCATCGGGTAGAGCAGTCCGAGCAGCACGGTCATCACGACCAGGAGCCGTGCCGCAGCGGCCAGGTGTCGAGTGAACGTCATGGCGCTCAGCCCAATCCGGGGAGTTGACCGACCAGCAGGTCGATGGCCTTGATGCCCAGGAACGGGGCCGCGATGCCGCCCGCCCCGTAGATCAACAGGTTGCGGCGCAGGACGGCGGCGGCCCCGAGCGGCCGGTAGCGCACCCCGCGCAGGGAGAGCGGGATCAACGCGACGATGATCAGCGCGTTGAAGATGACGGCCGACAGCATGGCCGACTCCGGGCTGTTCAGGCGCATGATGTCGAGCGTGCCCAGGCCGGGGGCGATGGCCACGAACATCGCCGGGATGATGGCGAAGTACTTCGCCACGTCGTTCGCGATCGAGAACGTGGTCAGGGCGCCCCGGGTGATCAGGAGCTGCTTGCCGATGGCGACGATCTCGATCAGCTTCGTCGGGTCCGAGTCGAGGTCCACCATGTTCCCGGCCTCCTTGGCGGCCGAGGTCCCGGTGTTCATCGCCACGCCCACGTCGGCCCGCGCCAGGGCCGGGGCGTCGTTGGTGCCGTCCCCGGTCATCGCGACCAGGTTGCCGCCGGCCTGCTCCTTCATGATCAGGGCCATCTTGTCCTCGGGCGTCGCCTCGGCCAGGAAGTCGTCCACCCCTGCCTCGTGAGCGATCGCGGCCGCGGTCAGCGGGTTGTCGCCGGTGATCATGACGGTCCGGATCCCCATCGCCCGGAGCTGCGTGAACCGTTCTGCCATACCGGGTTTGACGATGTCCTTCAGGTGCACCACGCCCAGCATGCGCGGGGGGCCGCCGGGCTCGCGCCGAGCGACGACCAGGGGGGTGCCGCCCGCGCGGCTGATCGTCTCGATCCCCGCGTCGATGTCGTGAGCCATGTGTCCGCCCTCGGCGTGCACCCAGCCCGCGACGGCCGTTCCGGCGCCCTTGCGCACCTGGGTGCCGTCGGCGAGATCGACGCCGGACATGCGGGTCTGGGCCGAGAAGGGCACGAAGACCGCGCCGGCCCGGGTGAGGTCGGCCGCCGAGCCGAGTGCGTCGTCCGCGGGATCTGCGGACCCCTCGGCGAGGGCGAAGTCCACGATCGAGCGGCCCTCGGGGGTCTCGTCGGCCAGCGAGGAGAGGTAGGCGGCGCGGATCAGCTCGGCCCGTGAGGCGCCCTGGACCGGCAGCACGTCGCTGGCACGTCGATTGCCCAGGGTGATCGTCCCGGTCTTGTCCAGCAGCAGGGTGGAGACGTCGCCGGCCGCCTCGACCGCGCGCCCCGACATGGCCAGCACGTTGCGCTGCACCAGACGGTCCATGCCGGCGATGCCGATCGCGGACAGCAGCGCGCCGATCGTGGTCGGGATGAGGCACACCAGCAGGGCCACCAGGGCCACCGGGGCAAGGCGGGATCCGGAGTAGATCGCCATCGGCTGGATGGCGATCACCGCCAGCAGGAAGATCAGGGTCAGGGTGGTCAGCAGAACGGTCAGCGCGATCTCGTTGGGGGTCTTCTGCCGGGAGGCCCCCTCCACCAGGGCGATCATCCGGTCGATGAACGTCTCGCCCGGCTTGCTGGTGATCCGAACCACGATCCGGTCCGAGAGCACCCGGGTGCCGCCGGTGACGGCGCACCGGTCGCCGCCCGATTCGCGGATCACCGGGGCCGACTCGCCGGTGATCGCCGACTCGTCCACCGTGGCCACGCCCTCGACCACGTCGCCGTCGCCCGGAATCACCTGACCGGCCTCGACCACCACCCGGTCGCCCAGCCGCAGGTCGGTACCCGGGACGGCCTCCTCCGTGCCGTCCTCGCGCAGCCGGCGGGCCATGGTGTCGGTCCGGGTACGGCGCAGCGACGCCGCCTGGGCCTTGCCCCGCCCCTCGGCGACAGCCTCGGCGAGGTTGGCGAACAGGATCGTCGCCCAGAGCCAGACGGTCACCGAGACGGCGAACACGGACGGGTGCAACGCTGAGAGCACCGTGGTCATCACCGAGGCGACCCAGACGACGAAGATCACCGGAGTGCGGACGAGGTGCCGGGGATGGAGCTTGGCGAAGGCGTCGGGGACGCTGGCCCAGGCGATGGCGCCGAGCGACGATGTCATGACAGAGCCTCCGAGAGAGGGCCGAGCGCGAACGACGGGAAGAAGGTCAGCCCGGCGACGACCAGGGTGATCCCGATCAGCAGACCGGTGAACAGGGGCGAATGGGTGGGCATGGTGCCGGTGGTCACCGGCCGGCGCTGCTGCTGGGCGAGCGCACCGGCCAGGGCCAGCACCAGCACGATGGGCAGGAACCGTCCGGCGGCCATGGCCAGGGCGAGCGCCAGGTTGAGATAGGGCTGGTCGGCGGAGAGACCGGCGAACGCCGAGCCGTTGTTGTTGGCGGCTGAGGCGAAGGCGTACATCATCTCGGTCAGGCCGTGCGGTCCCTGGGTGAGCAGAGCGTCACGGCTGACCGGCAGCACCAGGGACAGGCCGGTCAGCAGCAGCACGAGGGCCGGCATCACCAGGATGGCCAGTGCCACGCAGGTGATCTCGCGACGTCCGATCGTCTTGCCGAGCAACTCGGGGGTACGCCCGACCATCAGTCCGGCGACGAACACTGTCAGCACGACCAGGATCAGCGCACCGTACAGACCGGTGCCCACCCCGCCCGGCGACACCTCGCCGAGGATCATGTTGAACAGCAGGACGCCGCCGCCCAAGGGGCTGAAGCTCTCGTGCATCGAGTTGACCGCGCCGGTCGACGTGCCGGTCGTCGCCGAGGCGAACAGCGTCGACCACAGCACGCCGAACCGCTGTTCCTTGCCCTCCATCGCGCCGCCCGGCGTGGAGGCGGCGGCGGTCTCGGCCCACAGGGCAAGGGCGGTGGCGCCCAGCAGTAGCAGGCTCGTCATCGCCGTCACGGCGCGGCCCTGACGGCGGTCGCCCACCATCAGGCCGTAGGTGCGCGGCAGGGCGAAGCCGATGGCGAGGAAGAGGACGATCTCGAACAGGTTCGTGATCGCGCCCGGGTTCTCGAAGGGGTGCGCCGAGTTCGCGTTCAGGAAGCCACCGCCGTTGGTGCCGAGGAGCTTGATTGCCTCCTGCGAGGCGATCGGGCCGCCCTGGACGGTCTGCGCGACGCCGGTCACGGTGGTGATCGACTGCGGATCGGTGAGGTTCTGCACCACGCCGCCGGCGATCAGGAGCACTGCCGCCACGGAGCAGATCGGCAGCAGGACCCGAATCGTGCCCCGGGTCAGGTCGACCCAGAAGTTGCCCACCCGGTCGGAGCGGGTGCGGGCCAGCCCGCGCACCAGGGCCACGGCGACGGCCAAGCCCATCGCGGCGGACAGGAAGTTCTGCACCGTGAGTCCGGCCATCTGGACCAGGTACCCCGCGCCGGCCTCGCCGGCGTAGGACTGCCAGTTGGTGTTGGTCGTGAAGGAGACGGCCGTGTTCAGGGCGGTGTGCCAGTGCATCCCGCGGCCCTGGCTCCAGGGCAGCCAGGGCTGCGCCATGATCAGCCCCCAGAGGACGGCGATCGACGCGGCGCCGAGGGCGAGCGCGGACAGGGCGTACGTCGTCCAGCGCTGTTCGGTGCCCGGGTCGACGCCGACCAGGCGGTAGACCGCGCGTTCCACCCGCCAGTGCCGGGTGTCGGTGAAGACCTGGTACATCCAGGAGCTCAGCGGGATCCGGATCGCCGCCAGGATCGCCGCGATCAGGCCGATGGACAGGAGCGACTGCAGCAGAGGGCTCACCACGACACCTCAGAACCTGTCCGGACGCGCGAGCGCATACAGCAGATAGCCGACGAGGGCGAGGCCGACCAGCCCTGCCACGAGGTCTTCGATCATGGCTCCAGGCAATCACCGCCCCGCTGCGCGCAGGCGCCTCCTGACCCTCCCCTGACACCTCTTGACGCGTCCTTGACGCCGACCAACCGCTGCTCACCAAATCCCGCTCATGCTCCGCGTGGGTACATTCGCAGGCCGGTGACAACGATGTCAGGTGGATATCCGCGGAGCATGAGCGGGTTTGGAGGGGGTGGGAACATCGGTGGGGTGCGAATAGTTGAGTGGGGTGGACTCATGTTTCGTCAGTGTTGGGTTGACAATGTCGGGCCGGCTGTCGAAGGTGAGGGTAGGCAACTCCACTGAGCGCACCTGACTCAACTCCAGACTCACCCCAGAAAGGGATCACGAACATGGCACGAGCGGTCGGTATCGACCTGGGCACGACCAACTCCGTCGTCTCCGTCCTCGAGGGCGGCGAGCCGACGGTGATCGCGAACGCCGAGGGCGGGCGCACCACGCCGTCCGTCGTGGCCTTCGCCAAGTCCGGCGAGCCGCTGGTCGGCGAGGTCGCCAAGCGGCAGGCCGTCACCAACGTCGATCGCACGATCCGGTCGGTCAAGCGCCACATGGGCACCGGCTGGAACATCGAGATCGACGCCAAGAAGTACACCGCGCAGGAGATCTCGGCCCGGGTGCTGATGAAGCTCAAGCGGGACGCCGAGGAGTACCTGGGCGAGAAGGTCACCGACGCGGTGATCACCGTCCCGGCGTACTTCAACGACGCCCAGCGCCAGGCCACCAAGGAGGCCGGCGAGATCGCGGGCCTCAACGTGCTGCGGATCATCAACGAGCCGACCGCCGCCGCGCTGGCCTACGGGCTGGACAAGGGCAAGGAGGACGAGCTGATCCTGGTCTTCGACCTCGGCGGCGGCACCTTCGACGTCTCCCTGCTCGAGGTGGGCAAGGACGAGGACGGCTTCTCCACCATCCAGGTGCAGGCCACCTCCGGCGACAACCACCTCGGTGGCGACGACTGGGACCAGCGGATCATGGACCACCTGGTGGCGACCGTGAAGATGCAGGGCGGCCCGGACCTGTCCAAGGACAAGATCGCGATGCAGCGGCTGCGCGAGGCGGCCGAGCAGGCGAAGAAGGAGCTGTCCAGCTCCACCGCCACCACGATCTCGCTGCAGTACCTCTCGATGACCGAGTCCGGCCCGATCCACCTGGACGAGAAGCTGACCCGGGCCCAGTTCGAGAAGATGACGGCTGACCTGCTGGAGCGGACCAAGGCCCCGTTCCGGGCCGTGATCAAGGACGCCGGGGTGGACGTCGCCACCATCGACCACATCATCATGGTCGGCGGCTCGACCCGGATGCCCGCTGTGGCCGACGTGGTCCGTGAGCTGACCGGCGGCAAGGAGCCGAACAAGGGCGTCAACCCGGACGAGGTCGTCGCCGTCGGCGCCGCACTGCAGGCCGGTGTGCTCAAGGGTGAGCGCAAGGACGTGCTGCTGATCGACGTCACCCCGCTGTCCCTCGGCATCGAGACCAAGGGCGGGATCATGACCAAGCTGATCCAGCGCAACACGGCGATCCCGACCAAGGCGTCCGAGGTGTTCACCACTGCCGACGACAACCAGCCGAGCGTGGAGATCCAGGTCTTCCAGGGCGAGCGGGAACTGGTGCAGCACAACAAGAAGCTGGGCCAGTTCACCCTGTCCGGCATCGCTCCCGCACCGCGTGGGGTGCCGCAGATCCAGGTGACCTTCGACATCGACGCCAACGGCATCGTGCACGTGTCGGCTAAGGACCAGGGCACCGGCAACGAGCAGAGTGTGCAGATCACGGCCGGCAGCGCCCTGAGCAAGGACGACATCGAGCGCATGGTGCGCGACGCCGAGGCGCACGCCGAGGAGGACCGCAAGCAGCGCGAGGCGGCCGAGACCCGCAACGCGGCCGAGCAGCTCGTCTACACCACCGAGAAGTTCATCGCCGACAACACCGACAAGATCCCGGAGTCCAACCGCACCGAGGTGCAGGACGCCGTCGTGGAGCTGAACAAGGCGCTCGCCGGGACCGACATCGACGAGGTGAAGGCCAAGCACGAGAAGCTCTCCCAGGTCAGTCAGGCCCTCGGCTCGGCGATGTACGCCGCAGCCGCGGCCGAGAACGCCTCGGCCGGTGAGGATTCGGGCGCCGGGTCGGCGTCGTCGGCGTCGAACGAGTCCGCGGACGACGACGTGGTGGACGCCGAGATCGTCGACGAGGACAAGTGATGTCCGAACCGACGCCCGTTGCGCCGGACGGCGGCTCGCTCGCCGATGAGTTCGCCGCCCTCGCGGACGGCGAGGCCCACCGGGGCCCCGTGGTCCGCGACCGGCGGCGGCTCGACCCGCTGACCGGCAAGGTCCGCGAGGCCTACGCGAACGCGCCGGCCGCCGAGCCGGCCGTCGCGCAGCTCTCCGCGGAGGACGCCGTCACGCCGGGGCAGGTCTCGGACGAACTCGTTGCGGCAGAGTCCCTGGCCGAGGAGCTGGTGGCCGACCTGCAACGGCTCAACGCCGAGTACGTCAACTACCGCAAGCGGGTCGAGCGCGACCGGGACGTCGCCCGCGACACCGCGGTGGCCACCGTGCTGGAGGCGCTGCTGCCGGTGCTCGACGAGCTGCACCTGGCCCGCCAGCACGGCGACCTCGAGCAGGGGCCGTTCGTCTCGATCGCCGACAAGCTCGAGGTCACCCTGGAGCGGTTCGGTCTGGCCCGGTACGGAGAGGTCGGCGAGGAGTTCGACCCCACCGTGCACGAAGCGCTGATGCACACCCAGGCGGAGCTGGCACCCGGCACCACGTCGACGACCGTCGTCCAGGTGCTGCAGCCGGGCTACCGTGCGCAGGACAGGATCCTGCGTGCGGCTCGGGTGGCCGTCGCCGACCCGGCCGGCTGAAGGATGACGGAAGGAGGGATGCCGAATGGCTAGTCAGGACTGGTTCGAGAAGGACTTCTACGCCACCATCGGCGTCCCCACCGACGCGACCGCGGACGCGATCAAGAAGGCGTACCGCAAGCTCGCCCGCGTGCACCACCCGGACGCGAACTCCGGGGAGGCTGCGTCCGAGCGCAAGTTCAAGGAGATCGGCGAGGCCTACGCGGTTCTGTCCGACCCCGAGCAGCGCAAGCAGTACGACGCGGTGCGGGCGATGACCCACGGGGGTGCCCGATTCACCGCGGGCGGGCCGGGCGGCGGCGCCGGGTTCGAGGATCTGCTCGGCGGCATGTTCGGCCAGGGCGGCCGGGCCGGGAACGTCCGGTTCGGCACCCCCGGCGCGAGCGGTGGCGCCGGAGGGGCGCAGTTCGACCTCGACGACCTCTTCGGCGGCATCTTCGGTGGTCCGGGCACCGCTCCCGGCGGCGCCTACGGCGGCGGCGGCGGTGGGGGAACCGGCTTCCGCGCGCCCCGCGGGGCGCAGCGGGGCGCCGACCTCTCCGCGGAGGTGAACCTGACCTTCCGGCAGGCGGTGGACGGCGCGCAGCTCAACCTGCGGGTCGACGATCCGCGCAACGGCAGCCGCACGATCACCGCACGCATCCCGGCGGGGGTGCGTGAGGGCCAGAAGGTGCGGCTGCGGGGCAAGGGCCGCCCCGGCGACCCGGGCGCCGACAACGGCGACCTCGTGGTCACCGTTCATGTCGCACCGCACCCGGTGTTCAGTCTGGACGGCGAGAACGTGCGGCTCACCGTGCCGGTGACCTTCGCCGAGGCCGTCTTCGGGGCCCAGATCGAGGTACCCACGCTGGACGGCGGAACCGTGCGGCTGAAGGTTCCGCCGGGTACGCCGAGCGGGCGGACCCTGCGGGCCCGCGGGCATGGGGTCAAGGGCCCCAAACGGACCGGAGACCTGCTGGTCACCCTGCAGGTCGCCGTGCCGCAGCGAGTGGACGGCGCCGCCAAGGAGGCCCTGGACGCCTTCGCCAACGCGACCAAGGGCGAGGATCCCCGCGCGGAGCTGATCGCCCGCGCCCACCGCCCGGACAGCTGAGGCGGAGGCCGGGGATGGACTACGAGCTCACCGTCGACGAGTCGACGCCGGTCTTCGTGATCTCCGTCGCGGCCCAGTTGGCCGGGATGCACCCGCAGACCCTGCGCCAGTACGACCGGCTCGGGCTGGTCAGCCCGGGCCGCGCTGCCGGTCGGGGTCGGCGGTACTCGGCCCGAGACGTGGCACTGCTGCGTGAGGTGCAGCGGCTCTCGCAGGACGAGGGTGTCAACCTGGCCGGCATCAAGCGCATCCTGGAGCTGGAGAATGCCAACGAGGCGCTGCGGGCCCGGCTCGCCGAACTGTTGGACGACCTGGAAGTGGCCCATGTGCAACTCGCCGAGCGACGCCGGGTGTTCGCGGCCGGGCCGGCGGGTGACATCGTGGCCATGGCGCCCGGGCGTCGTCCGGCGCGGTTGCCGGCGGAGACCTCGGCGCTCGTGGTGTGGCGCCCGCCGCACCGTCGCTGAAGGCGAGAGGTATGGGTCGGCATCGCGATCTCGATCGTCGGCCGAGCGGCCCAGGACGGCGGATCGCGGTCGTCGTGGCGCTCGGGGCGCTGGCGTCCGCCTCGCTGTACGGCCTGATCACGGCAGGCCTCGGCCGTGACCTGACCCGGACCGCGCAGGCCCCGGTGGTGGCCGCGTCGGGCCCGGCGGCGTCGGCCGGCACGACGCCTCCCGCGCCCGGCCGGCCGACGGTCACGTCGCCGCCGTCCGCCACGTGGCCTGTTCCGGCGGCGTCCAGCACGTCGAGTCTGTACCGGGGCGTCACCTGTGCGGGGCTGTCCACGGCCGCTGCCCAGACCACGGCGAGGCGCCTGCAGGAGGCGATCGCGACCGCGCTGGAGGACACCCAGGACCGGGTCTCGGTGGCGGTCCATGACTGGCGGAGCGCGACCACGTGCTCGTTCCGCAGCGCGATCACCCACGACTCGGCGAGCATCGTCAAGGTCACCACCGTGGCGACCCTGTTGTGGCAGCGCGCGGAGGCGGGCCGATCGCTCAGCGCCACCGAGAAGCGATGGGCCGAAGCGGCGATCACCATCTCGGACAACGCCGCCCAGAGCGCGCTGTGGTCCCGGATCGGGGGCAACGACGGCGCAGCGGAGTTCATGCAGGCGGCTGGCATGACCCGCAGTGCACCGGTGGCCAGCGACAAGTGGGGACTCACCCAGGTCACCGCCGCCGACGAGCTGCGGCTGCTGCGCACCCTCGCGCACGGGAGCCTGCTCCGGCCCGCCGACCGGAACTACCTGCTCGGCCTGATGCGCCGGGTCGACCAGACGCAACGATGGGGTGTGCCGACCGGTGCGCCGGCCGGGAGCACGGTGGCGGTCAAGAACGGCTGGCTGGACGAGGCCTCGGGCTGGCATGTCAACTCGATCGGATACGTGACCGGTGACGACCAAGAGCACGCCCTCGTCGTCCTCAGCGACGGCTACCCGGCGATGCAGGAGGGCGTGGAGGCCATCGAGGCGGTCGCCCGGGCCGTGCACGCCTCTCTCGACGGCGCGGCGGCCTGAACGCGCCGGGCTAGGCTGCCTCCGGTGAGGCAACGAGGCATCGCCGCGACCGGGCTGCGCAGGCTGCTCGGCGGTCTGGCAGGCCTCGCTGCTCTTGCGCTGCCCCAGTTGGTGATGCCGCATTCCTGGATCGCCGCCAGCCATCTCGCGCCGTTCGGGCTGTGGCGGATCGTGGCCAGCGTGCTCGGCAGCCTGGCGTTCCTTCCGGTGCTGCGCCTGGTCTCCTACCGTCGCCGCGACGTCCTGATCCTGGCGCTGATCCCGGTCTGGCAGGTCGCCGTCGCCTGGACCGTCGGCTACCGGGCCGCGTACCTGCCGCTGCGGGACTGGGCGCCACGCCCGGACGAGCGACTGCGCGTGCACCGGGTCCGCGGCGGCCGGCACTGGATCCTCGCCGCTCGCTGACCCCAGGCCGAACCTGCTCATGCTCCGCGGGGGTACACGTTCTGGGCTCCAGAGGGCCCAATTCGTGTACCCCTGCGGAGCATGAGCAGGTTTCGGGGTCAGGGGTGGGCGCCGGGGCGCAGGGTGATCACTCCGGCTGCCCCGAGCACCACCAGCAGGCTCATGGCGGAGAAGGCCGCCATCGGGGCCATCGGGTCGACCCCGGGCCGGGCCACCAGATACATCGGCTGGGCCTCGAACGCGGTCGGGCCGACACACGTGATGCTCCGCCCGCGGGGGTTCCCCTCCACCCGCAGGACGGCGGCCACGGCAACGCTCCCCAGCACGAGGCGGTCCAGCTGGGGCAGGTCGACCTGGGTCAGCCAGGCGCCGGTGTCGCCGCCTTCGGACGGCTGCACCATCCGGCAGCCGAAGCCGTCGGGAGCGGGAACCCGCTCGCTGAGCGGGCGGGCGAAGACCGCCACCACGCCGCCGAGGCGGCCGGGGTCGGGCGCAGGGACGACGGTGTTGGGCAGCAGGGCCCGGGGGGTGACGTCGGCACTGGCCCGGGGAGCCAACAGGCCGACGGCCCCGGCGAGCAGGCCCAGCGCCAGCAGGACCCAGGAGGCGACCCACCACCGTTGCCGGAGGTGTTCGCTGGCGATGAGGGAGCGTGGCCTCGGACGCCGCCGCGACCGTCTCGGTGACGGCACCGTCAGCTCGCCGGCCTGAAGGTGCGCAGCACCGTCGCCACCGCAGAGGTGTCGAGATCGGCCGCCGGCGCCAGTGCGACGACCACGATCACGAGCGTGTCGGTGATCTGGGCATTCAGCTGCAGGTACTGGGCGGGCACCGAGGTGCCGCCGCCGACCGGCACGCTCTCGGTCCACCGCACGAGGACCGCGCGCCGGGTTCCCGGCCAGGTGACGTCGACCCGCTCGACGTCGGCCGCCTTGGCCGCGGTCCGCTTGGCCAGCTCCAGGGCGTAGGACTGCTCGACGACGTCCTGCTTCGCGTGCGGGTCCCGAAGCACGACCACACTGGAGGGCAGGGCACTGACCGATGAGGGGCGACGCAGCACGATGGTGGGTTCGCCGGTGCTCGAGGTGGTCTGGGACTGCTGGAAGGCGGACGGGGCCGCGATGGTGAATCCCTGCCCCTCGACGGCGCGGTAGCCGCGCGGCGCCTCGGACAGGGCCTGCAGGTCGGCACCGGCCGACGCGGTGGCCGCGAGCGCCGGGTTCTGGTCACCGGGCACGATGGTGGACGGCGGCTGCGAGCACCCGCTCAGCGTGAGGACGACCGCCGCGGCCAGCGACAGCACGCCGACCCGGCTGCCCCGGCGCAGCCGCCACCGGGCGAAGGCGCCCGACTCGGCCTCCAGGACGTGCCGGACGCCGCGCCGGGGGAGCACCAGGCCGAACGGACGGAGCCGGGCGGTGCGGATCACCACCAGATCGGCGTCCAACTGGGCGACGTCCAGGCTGAAGGTCATGCCGGCGCCGTGGACGCTCGAGCACGAGGTGAGCAGCAGACCGCCGTCGACCCCTCGCCGCCCGAGCAGCCCGCGCAACCGCGTGAGGTAGGTGTCGGCCACCGCACAGGGGCCGACGTCCACGCCGTCGACGACCAGGCGGCGGGCTGCGGGCGGGGTCACCTGGGTCACGGTAGCCAGGCGTTCGGTGGCGCGGCAAACCTTCACGATCTATTAAGAAAGCCTCAAGTCTGGCTTTGGGGATACCGCTGGTCCAACGGCTGCCGTAGGTTCCGGTGGGTTGAAGCTGATGTTGCTGGCGGAGGGGTGGCCGTACGTGTGGACCGCCGTCCTGGTGACAGAGGGTGACGGCCGTGAAGCAGCTACTGCCACCTCGACGGGTGCCTCCACGCCGGTCACCGTAGCCCCGGTCGGAGATCCGATTACCTTCGGCGACCTGGTGGCGGCCTCGGGTGCCCCGTTCGTCGTGGTCGCCATCCCGGCCGATCTGCAGGAGCAGGCCCGGGCGGCGGTGACCATGACCGCGCTGCGCTGGCCCCGGCTGAGGATCGCCTGGATGGTCAGCGATCACGCGCCGCTCGCCATGCACGCAGCCCTGATCGCCGCACGATCGTCGGTGACCGACGCCGGGCTCGTGCCGGGATTCGTCGAGGACTTCGCCGGACGCTGCTGGTCAGGGGCCTGGGCGCCCTCCGTGGCCGGCCTGAGCCGCCCGGGGCCCACCGCGGGGCAGTACCTGCGCTCGTTCCTGCCGGGCTCGCACTTCCTGATCAGCTGGGCTCCCCAGGCACAGATCGGCCGCCCGGAGACGGTCGCGACCTTCGCCCGCCGGGACGTGCCGCGGATGCTTCTGGTCGACGAGCCGGGGCTGTCGCCGGCGGTCTCGGCCCAGTTGGCCGAGGCCACCGGAGCGATCGCCGTTCGGCCCTACCCGCTGCCCGGGTCGTGGGAGGGCGTGGTCCGGGTGCGCGGCGCCACACAGCTCGCGCTGGTCCCCGCAGACCCGACCACCACCAGGGTGCGCGCGGAGGCAGGCTGCCTGCACTGCGGGGTCCGGGTCGTCGGGGCGGTCTGCCCGTACTGTCATGTGGTCGCCGCGCCGTTGCCCGCGGAGGTGTTCCGGTTCGCCGAGCCGCTCGACGCGGGGGTGCCCGTGGGCGGGCTGTCGTGAATCCTCGCCAGCAGCGAGGCCTGCTGTTCATGGTGCTCGCCGTGCTGATCGGCGCAGGCGTGTTCGTCTCCGTGGTCCGGTACGTCGCCAGCGTCTCCAGCCAGGTGGGGAACCAGACCACTGTCTACCGGGCCAGTGCCGCCGTGGACCCGTACACCGAGCTGTCGGGGCAGAACCTTGAGGCGATCCAGGTACCGGAGCGGTGGACCTCGCCCTCCTCCCGGTTGCAGCTGCGGCAGATCGAAGGACGCCGGGCCGGCTTCCGGATCGAGCCCGGAACGGTGATCTCCTCCGACATGCTGATTCCCGCCTCGGGTCTGTCCAAGACCGAGCGCGAGATCGCCGTCAGCGTCGATGCGGTGACCGGTCTGGTGGGCCGGGTCCGTCCCGGTGACAGCGTGGATGTCTGGGCCGTGTTCAGCGACGTTCCCGGGTTGCCCAAGCAGGTGCACGTGCTGGCGAAGAACGTGCGGGTGATCTCGATCAGCGGCCAGCAGGCCGTGTCGACCGCCGATACACAGGGTCTGAAGGATCAGAAGGTGGTGCCGCTCACCCTCGCCCTCGAGCCCGAGGCCGCCAAGTCCGTGGTGTTCGCCAGCGCGTTCGGTCAGGTGCGGCTGGTCGGCCTGCCCACAGACGTCGGCGTCAGCCGGCTCCGCGAGGGCGAGACCTTCGACGCCGGCCAGCTCGGGGGCAAACCCGTGCCGGAGGGCGAATGACCACCGTTCTGATCGCCTCGGCGGACCAGTCCCTCGTCTTCCAGCTGCGGAGCGCGCTCAACGAGATGGACGGCGTGCGCGCCGAGCACGTGGTCGACTCCACCGACGAGCTGACCTCCGCTGTGCTCCGACTCGACCCGGACGTGGTGCTGGTGCACGACGAGCTGGGGCCCGACCCCGCCCTGCAGGTGGTCCGCGATCTCAGCATGCGCCGTCCCACCTGCTCCACCGTGATCGTGAGCAGTGCCGCCTCGACGGATGTCTTCACCGCGGCCATGGAGGCCGGTGCCCGTGGCCTGGTGCTGGCGCCGGTCGCCTTCGAGGACCTGCGCAGCCGGGTGGAGGCCGCGGGCGCGACGGCGCAGAACATGCGGCGGCTGATGGCCTCACCGGTGACCCAGGACGGCGCCGGGCACGGCCGGGCGCGAGTGGTCACCCTGGTCGGGGCCAAGGGCGGGGTGGGCACCACGACGATCGCGGCGCACATCGCCTTCGACCTGGTGCGCTCGGCGCCCGGACAGCGCGTGTGCCTGGTCGATCTCGACCTGGAGAAGGGCGACGTCGCCGCGCTGATCGAGGTGCGTCACCGGGCCTCCATCGCCGACGTGGCCAAGGTGTCGGACGACCTGTCCGCCCGGGCGGTGAACGACGCGGTGGTCGTCCATGAGAGCGGACTGCACCTGCTGCTGACCCCGGACGACGTGCGGGACGTGGAGGCCGTCACCCCCCGGGCGCTGCGTGAGGTGGTCGCGGTGCTGCGCCAGGAGTACGACCTGGTGATCGTGGACGCGGGATCGCACGTCACCCCGATCCAGGCCACCGCGGTCGAGCTGGCGGATGAGGTGGTCATGGTGACCACCCCGGATGTGTTGTCGCTGAGGGCGTTACGTCGCTCGATCGCGCTCTGGGAGGGCTTGGCGGTACGCAAGGAGAGCGACGTGCGGGTGCTGGTCAACCGCACCAGCCGGCAGAGCAGCGTGTCCGGTGAGACGGTGCGCCAGCTCACCCGGGCCCCGGTGATGAATGTGGCGATCCCAGCCATGTTCCACCGGCTGGAACTGGGCCTGAACGCTCGCGATCCCTACGCAGTGCGCGAGCGGGGCTGGTGGCGCGCCCTGCGCGCCGTGGTCGCCGAGCTCGGCCTGATGCGCTCCGGCCCGCCCCGGCCGATGCAGTCGATGGGTGCCCCGCCCGCCGAGGCGGCCCCGCCTCCGGTGCGTCGCCGTCGGGGCAGGCGCTCCGATGCCGGGTCGGTGTCCATCGAGACCGTAGGCGTGCTGCCGGTGGCCCTGTTGGTCATGGTGCTCTGCTGGCAGGTCGCGCTGTACGGCATGTCCGCGGTCTGGGCCGGCCATGCCGCCTCGGTCGCGGCGCGGGCGGTCTCGGTCGGCGCGGACCCCGAGGCGGCCGTGCGCTCCAGCCTGCCGGACGGCGTCCGCGGCGCGGTCACCGTCTCCCGGACGGGAAGCCAGGTGACCGCGGTGGTGCAGGTGCCGCTGCTCGCACCCGGTGTGGGCTCGCTGCCGGCCGGGGTCTCCAGCAGCCGATGGGTGGTGCAGGAGCCGTGAGCCGCCGGCGACAGGATACGGGAAGCGCCAGCCTGGAACTCCTCGCGCTGGTGCCGATCGCGCTGACCGTGGCCCTGTTCACGCTGCAGGCCGGAGCGGCCGCCTACACGGCGATCTCCGCCCAGGAGGCGGCACGGACCGCGGCGCGCGCTGCGAGCCTTGACCAGGATCCCGCGGCGGCGGCCCGGGCAGCCTTGCCGGGGACGATCAGGTTGGTGTCCCTGACCACTATCGGACCGACCGGGCACGGGGTGCGGCTCGTGGTCGAGGTGCCGGACATCTCGCCGTTGCGCACCTTCCAGGTCACCCGCCAGGTGGTCCTGCCATGAGGTCGTACTCCGACTTCGGTGCAGCGGACGACCTCTCCCGCCGCCCGCCGTCCTCTGGCCTGGAGAACGACGCCGACCAGGCGTTGGTCGAGCGGCTCAAACGCCTCCTGCTCGAGGAGGTCGACCTCGCCGAGTTGGGCCGCCTCGACGTCACTCAGCGCCGGGTCCGGCTGGAACGCGTTCTGGCGCACCTGGTCTCCCGTGAAGGCGTGATCCTGTCCACCCGCGAGCGGACCAGCCTGGTGCGGCGGGTGGTGGACGAGTCTATCGGCCTGGGGGTGCTGGAACCGATCCTCGCCGACAAGTCGGTGAGCGAGATCATGATCAACGGTCACCGCACGATCTACGTCGAGCGGTACGGCCGGCTGGAGCGGGTGCCGTCGGGCTTCACCAGCAACGAGCAGTTGCTGCAGGCGGTCGACCGGATCGTGTCCTCGGTCAACCGGCGGGTCGACGAGTCCAGCCCGATGGTCGACGCGCGAGTGCCGGCCGATGCCCGCATGCCGCGCGGCGCGCGGGTCAACGTGGTGCTCCCGCCGCTGTCCCTGGTGGGCCCGGTGGTGACTATCCGGTTGTTCCCCAAGGCCTACGGCATCGACGAACTGATCGCCCGCCGGGCGCTGGACCGCCCGACGGCCGAGCTGCTGGCGGCGTGCATCCGGGCCCGGCTGAGCATCCTGGTCTCCGGCGGCACCGCCTCGGGCAAGACCACTCTGCTGAACGCGCTGTCCGGCTACATCCCGGCGCAGGAGCGGATCGTCACCATCGAGGACGCCGCCGAGCTGTCGCTGGCCCAGGAGCACGTGATCACGTTGGAGACCCGCCCGCCGAATGTGGAGGGCGCCGGCGCAGTGAGCATCCGCGACCTGGTGCGCAACGCCCTGCGAATGCGACCGGACCGGATCGTGGTCGGTGAGGTGCGTGGCGGTGAGGCCCTGGACATGTTGCAGGCCATGAACACCGGGCACGAGGGATCGCTCACGACGGTGCACGCCAACGGCCCGGACGACGCGCTGAGCCGGCTGGAGACCCTGGCGTCGATGAGTCAGATCGACATTCCGTTCACGGTGCTGCGGGACCAGATCAATTCGGCGATCGACGTCATCGTGCAGCTGCAGCGTTCGGCGGACGGCACCCGACGAGCCGTCGAAGTGTGCCACGTGGCGTCGCGGCGGCGGGAGGACTACCGCCTGGAGCCGTTGATGAGGTTCGAGCCCGGCCGCGGCCCGGCCGGTGCCTTCACCCGCTTCCGCCCGCCGCAGGCCCTGGTGGATCGCCTGCTGGAGCGGGGCGAGCGCGTACCCGGCGACGTCGAGGGAGGGTGACGTTGGCTGCCCTGATCCTGCTCGGAACCCTTGCCGCGACACTGCTCTTCCTGCTGGGGGTGCGCGATCTGCGGGCGGTGTCGGCCGGCCGACAGCAGGCGATCGACGCCGTGATCGGCGACGAGGTCTACGCCGGCTCCTGGCTGGATCGGTACGACCGCGGCTTCCGAGCCGCCCGGGTCGGTCGCCGGCTGGAGCGTGAGCTCGTGCTGGCGGGCGTCGGCTACCGCCCGGTGGTGGTGTTCACGGCCGGGGTCGCGGCGGGACTGCTCAGTGCACTGACCCTGTGGCAGCTGCTGGCCCCGCTGTTCGGGGTGCTCGGTCTGGGCGGGGGCGTGCTGGCGGTCCGCGCCTACCTGCGCCGGGAGCGCGAGCGGCGGCGGGAGGCCTTCATCGCCCAGATGCCCGAACTGGCCCGGGTGCTGGCGAACGCGGCCAACGCCGGACTGTCCATTCCGACCGCGATCGCCATGGCCGGGGAAGAGCTGGACGAACCGGCCTGCAGCGAGATGAAGCGGGTCTCCACCCGGCTCGGCTTCGGCGCCGGGGTCGAATCGGCCCTGGCCGAGCTCAGCGAACGCCTTCCCTCACGCGAAGTGGTGGTGCTGGTGGCCACCCTCGTGGTCAGTGCCCGCAGCGGCGGTTCGCTGGTAACCGCTCTGCGCGACATCGCCGACACCCTGGAGGAGCGCAAGGAGACACGCCGCGAGGTGCGCACGGTGCTCGCCCAGTCGGTGGCGACTGGCTACTTCGTGGTGGGGCTGGGGGTGGTCATCCTGGTGATCCTCAACTCCCTCAACCCCGGCACGGTCGACAAGATGACCCGTGAACCGCTGGGGCAGGCGGCCCTGATCATCGCCGGGCTGCTCTACGTCGGCGGTCTGCTCCTGGTACGCCGGATGACCCGGATCGACGCATGAGCGGCGTGGTCGGGCTACTGGTGCCCCTGCTGCCCGGCATCGTGGCGCTGACCGCCATGCTGCTCTTCCTCTACGGCTGGCGGCTGCTGCGCTCGGACGGCATGTCGGAGCTGGAGGTGGCCGACTTCGCCCTGCTGCGCCAGCAGGAGAGTCGCCGGACGTCGCTGCTCGCCCCGATGAGCCGGCTCGGAGAGCGTCTGGTGCCGGCCCTGCGCGCCGTCCTCGGCCCGGGCGGACTGCGCTGGGTGCAGCGACAGGTCGATCTGGCAGGCCGGCCGCAGGGGGCGACGGCCGACACCGTGCTGGCCAACGCCGGGCTCTGGATGGTCATGGTGAGCCCTCTGGTCGTGCTGTTCGCGGTGCAGGCCAATCTGATCGGGCTGCTGCTCTGCGTGGCCATTGCCGTGGTGATGCCGCTGGCCGGGCTGTCCCGGGCCCGCCGGCTGCGGCGCGAGCGCCTGGACCGCGACCTGCCCGACTTCCTGGACATCCTCAGCGTGACCGTGGCAGCGGGGGTGGGTTTCCGCCCCGCGCTGGCCCGGGTGTCCGCCCGGATGGGCGGCCCGCTGGCGGAGGAGATGACGCTGGCCCTGAATCAGATCGCCAACGGTGCCAGCCGGCGGTCGGCCTTCCAGGACCTGCGCCGGCGCACCGAGTCCGAGGCGATGAGCCAGTTCGTGACCGCCTTCCTGCAGGCCGAGGAACTGGGGGCGCCGATCGTGGAGACCCTGCGTCAGATTGCGTTGGACATGCGCCGGACCAGCTCCCAGCTGATGCGCCGCCGGGCCGCCCGAACCTCGCCGCGGGTGACCCTGGTGACCTCCCTCGTCTTCGTGCCCGGTGCGGTGCTGACCATCTTCGTCGGGCTCTACATCGGCTCGGGGCTGCAGCTGGGCTCGATCTTCGGAGGGACGCCGTGACCGCCGATCCCGAGGGCCGGGCCGAGCGGGTCACCGCCGAGCAACTGGTCAAGGTCGCCTTCCTGGTGCGCCTGAGTTCCCTGGCCGTGGCGCTGGCCGGAATGGTCGGCACGGATCACCAGCTGTGGGAATATGCCCTCCTGCTGGCCCTGGCCTGTGCCAGCTACCTCGGGCTGGCCTCGGCCCCGACGCGTGACCTACTGGTCCGCCATCCGATCCTGGCGATGAGCGACGTCGCCCTGGTGACCTGGGTCGTTCTGCAACTGGGCGTGCAGAACCCGCTCGTGCTCGCCACGGTGAGCACCGCACTGCTGATCGGCGTCCTCTACCGGTTCCCGTTCGCCCTGGTGCCGGCCGGCCTCCTGGTGGCCGCGGTGGTCGTGGCCGCCCTGACGGAGGGGCAGGGCGCCGCTGCGGGTGCCGGCTACCTCGGCCAGGTGGGGCTGCCCGCCGTCCTGGCGGTGCTGACCTACCTCGGTCACGCCGTGCGGGTGATCCAGGAGAACGAGCGCGCCGCACTGGCCGCGCTGGCCGCCGAAAGGGTTGCCGCGACAGCCGATCGCGAGCGCACGCGGCTGGCCCGCGAGATGCATGACGGCGTGGCGAAGTCGCTGCAGGGGCTGGCCCTGACCGCCGCCGGGCTGTCGGTGTGGGTGGACCGCGACACGGACCGGGCGAAGGCCGAGGCACGGGTCCTGGCCGAGGGGGCCGGCCGCGCCGTGCAGGAGACGCGGGCGCTGCTGAGCCAGCTGCGCCTCGACCACCTGGGCGAGGACCTGTCCGAGGTGATCCAGCGGATGGTGGCCGACTGGCAGTCGCGCACCGGGCGCAGCGTCGACCTGCATCTGACGCCGGTGCCCCCGCTGAGCCCGGACGCCCGGTACGAGTTGCTGGCCGCGCTGCGCGAGGCGCTGGAGAACGTCTCCCGGCACGCCGGCGACGCGGCGGTCGAGCTGCGGCTCGGCCCGCACGGCAACGGGTTACGGCTCGAGGTGATCGACGACGGGCCGGGCTTCGACCTCGACATCCTGGCCGCGCGCGAGGCCGAGGGACACTTCGGCGTCCGCGGGATGACCGAACGCCTGGCCACCGCGGGCGGCCGGGTCGAGCTCTCCTCGACCCCCGGCCGCGGTACCCGGGTGGCCCTACTGCTGGAACCGGAGCCCTCATGACCTCCCCGTCGATGTCCCACCTGCCGCAGGGGCGGCCGGTCTCGGTGCTGATCGTGGACGACAACGCCGTCGTCCGTTCGGGTCTGCGCAGCCTGCTGGAGGCGTCGCCGGACATGTCCGTGGTCGGCGAGGCCTGGGACGGCGAGTACGCCGTCGAGCTCACCCGGGCCCTGTTGCCCGACGTGGTGCTGCTGGACGTGCAGATGCCCCGCCGGGACGGCCTCAGCGCTGCGCGCGACATCACGGCGTTCAGCCGGGTGCTGATGATGACCTACACCCAGGACGCCCGCGTGGTCCGGGAAGCGGTCGCCGTCGGCGCTGCGGGCTACGTGGTGCACGGCTCGTTCGACGGCGCGGATCTGGTCAGCACGGTGCGCGCCGTGGCCAAGGGCTCCTCGGTCTTCTCCGCCGAGGCGATGATCGCCCTCCGCGCGGCACCCGCGGAGCCGGGCAGGGGGCCGGCCGAGCAGGCCGAGGCCCTCGGGCTGAGCGAACGGCAGGGCGAGATCATGGACCTGGTCGCCTCCGGGCTGACCAACCGGGAGATCGCCAAGCAGTGCTTCCTGGCCGAGAAGACTGTCAAGAACCACATCAACCGGATCTTCGCGGCGCTGGACGTGAGCTCGCGGGGCGAGGCCATCGCCCTCTGGCTGGGTACCCGGCCTGCGTCCGAGGGGGGTTTGGGTCCGTCATTGGGTCCGCGGACCCCTTGGCGAGAGCGATCGGGTGGCTAGCGTGAGAGGTGTCGATGGACCGACTGAAGGAGCAGCAATGACCGAGAAGCTCGTGGCGCTGCAGATCTGGGTGAGCAGGCGCGTCGAGGCTCGTGGCGACCAGGGACAGGGAGCACTCGAGTACGTGGGTGCCATCGTCATCGCAGCCGCGGTCGTCGTTGCGGTCGCTGGGGCGTTCAAGTCCACGGACGTCGGCCAGAAGGTCGCCGACGCCGTCACCAGCGTTCTGGACCTCAATCCCTGATGAGCTGACACCGCGTGCCAGTGCCCGACGGATCGACCTGCCCGCCTTCGCGCCCCTCGGTGCGGTGGCGGGTATCGGTCGTTGCCGGGCTGGCGCTGGCGACCGCGGTCGGCGCCCCGACGACACCTGCGGCTGCGGCCTCCCCCGCGCCCGGACTGGTCGCGGAGATCCCGGTCCGGGGCCAGGCCTCGGTCATGATCAATCATTCGCCCGGCGACGGTCCGGCCACCGTCCTGGTGCACGGAGTGCGCCGGATCGCCGGGGGAACCGTCGTCTACTACTCACTGAGCCCCGCGCCCGGCGGCTACCCGAAGGCCGGGGTCATCTCCTTCTCCGGGCTGTCCGCCACCCTGGCCTACGCCGGGTACACCGGACAGGTGCTGCTGCTGGACTCGCTGCACGCCCGGGCGTACGCGCCGTTGAAGGACGCCGGGGGCAAGGGGATCACCACGCAGGGGCTGTACACCGGTTCGTTCGCCCCGGACGGCTTCTACGTCTACCAGGCGGTGATGCCGGCCCTTCCCGCAGAGGTGACCACGATCGACGTCCGGATCGGTGACGTCGCGGTGATCCCCGCGGTGAGCGTGGAATCGGGCGCCCTGGAGCCTGCGGTGACCTCCCGCAATCCGGTGCCGCTCGGCTGGGGCTGGCCCGAGGTGGACCAGGCCGCAGTGGCTGCGGCGGTCGACCCGGCGAGTTCGGTACTGCCGATGGAGGTGGTGGTCTCGACGCTGGACGAATCGGTGACCACCCGCGAACAGCCGGGGTCGGTGACCGTCGACCTGGCCGCCGACGTGCTGTTCGACGTGGACTCGGCCACGCTGACGCCCGGAGCCGCCGCGCGGGTGCAGGCGGCGGCGACGGCCATCGATGCGCGGGCGGCCGGCGGCGTCGTCTCGATCGTGGGCCACACGGATTCGACCGGTTCGACGGCGCACAACGCCGGCCTCTCCCGCCGCCGCGCCGCAGCGGTCGCAGCGGCGCTCAAGCCCCTGGTGAAGGCCGCCGGGACCTCCTACACCGTGGACGGTAAGGGTGAGTCCGAGCCGGTGGCCACGAACGGCACCCAGGTGGGCCGCCAGGCGAATCGGCGCGTGAGTGTCACCTTTGCGGTGAAGGGAGCGTGACCGTGGCGAACCGAGGCCCGCTGCCCGGACGTCGGGCGATCGGTCGCTGGGCGGCCCTCGCGGGTGCGGCCGCCCTGATGCTGACCGGCTGCACGGACGGCGCCGACGTGTCGTCCGGGGCCTCCACGACGGCGGCGGCGGGCGGAGCGGGACCAGGGGGCAGCGCGGGAAGGGCCTCGGCGGTGCCCAGCGTCTTCCCTTCCCTCGTCGTCTCGCCCCCGCCGGCCGTGGCCACCGCGCTCGGTCGGCTGGCGGGGTTGACCCCCGACAGCGTCGCCAGCCTGGAGGTGATCTCGGTGCGGGCCGGCGCCACCGGCACGGTGGCGCACTTCCGGTTGTCCACAGCGTCGCCGGGCACACTCTCGGCCAGCCGTCAGGATCTCAGTGGGACCACCCGGATCGACGGCGTCGGCGGCGTCACTCTCGTTGCGCCGCAGGCGAAGTCGAAGTACTCAGTGGTCAGGCTCGCCGATCGCGGGTTGTGTGCCTGCTCGAACCTTCCCAGCGAGTTCACCTCCGTGCCCGCCACGCTGTACGCCGAATTCGCGCCCCTGCCGGCGGCGGTCGGCGAGGTGCAGGTGGTCGTGCCGGGCTTTCCCCCGGTCACCGTCGCGGTGAGCCGGACATGAGGCGGTCCATGGCCGTGCGACGCGACGACCGCGGTCAGGTGACCACCGCCCTGATGGTGCTGGTCATCCTCGGTCTGCTGGTCGTGACCGTGCAGGTGCTGCTGCCGCTCGGGCGTGCCTCGGACCTCAAGGAGCGTGCCCAGGCCGCGGCGGACGCCGCGGCCCTGGCCGGCGCGGACGACCTGCGCCGGCAAGTGATCACCCGCTGGATGGTGCCGTTGGAGGACGAGAACGACATCGCCAACTGGGTCGGCTGCACGGCCGGTGCCGGGGCCGCGGCCGACTACGCCACGCGCAACGACGCCCGGGTGACCCGCTACTGCTATGCCTCCGCACTCGACCGGGTCCAGGTGCGGGTGGAGGGCCGAACCGAGATCAACGGTGAGCGGGCCCGGAACGAGGCCGAGGCGGAACTGGGGATCCGGTGGGCCGATTGCCGCTGGAAGAACTCCCCGGGGTCGCCGAAGACCCGGTTGTGGTCCTGCCCCGGGCTCGAGGTGCCGTTCGAGGTGGATCACAAGAAGCTGAAGATCACGGTGACCTCCGCGTGGCTGGAGGAGCGGCTCACCCCGCGGCTGGTCTCCTGAGCCGCGGGTCTGTCGAGCGTCGCCGCCGGCCGAAGAGCGTCGCGGCGCTGCCGGTGACGGCGAGGAGGAGTGCGCCGACGGCCAGCGCCACTCTCCGGGCGGGCGCCGACGTGTCCGGCACGAGATGGACGGGGCCGTATCGGTCGATCGCCGCCCCGGTGCAGACCATGGTTGTGCCGCTGCCCCACCGGGCGAGATCGAGCAGCGGATGGGCGGGCGCGCCGCTCACCGTGGACACCTCCTCGCCCGGGGCGGGGATGGTGACGAAGACGTTGCGGCGGTGCCCGTCCGCCGTCCGGAAGGTGCAGCCGACGTCGTCCGGGCGCACGTCGCTCAGATCGGCGGCGCGGGCACTGACCAGACGGGCCCGTGGGGAGAGCTGACCGGCATCCGGAAGGTGAACCGCCAGACCTGATCTCACCTCCCGCGGCGTGGGCGATGGGCTCGAGGCGGTGACGGCCAACCCGGCGGTGACCGCCGCCGAGGCGAGCAGCGCCGGGCCCAGCAGCAGGGGCGGCCCGAAGGAGCGGCTCACCCGCAGGCCGTCCAGGGGGTCCAGGCGGCGCCGTCCCAGTACGAGGCCTCGGTGCTGGTGCGGTCGAGCATCTCGTAGGACAGGCCTCCGCCGAGCTCGATGCCGAGCTTGCCCGAGGCCTGCGCCCCGTAGCCGGAGCTGTTGTCGCTGATCGACTGGCGGGTCACCACACCCTGGCGGTGGGCCGCATCGAGGTAGGTGGCCACCGCCGCGGGGCCGAAGGCGCCGGTGTGCGCCGGCGGCAGCGGAGTGAGGGCGCCCAGGGTGCCGAACGAGATCTGCGTGGCGCCGACCTCGGTCAGGAAGGTGGTGGCCACCTGTGCATCGGCGGACGTGCGGATCGGCAGCGAGGCGCGGTAGACGGTGCCGCCGGCCACCCGGTTGCTCGAGCCCGCATCGGCGGGGCCGCCGAACAGCGCCGAGACCAGTCCCGCGCTCTCCCCCGAGGCGGCCCCGGTCGCGCTCACCTCGACCATGGTCCCGCTGCTGTCGAAGGTCACCGCGGTGACCAGGCGTGCCGTTCCGGAGCCGGCGGAACCGCTGGGCTCCGGCCACAGTGAGTTCTGCCCGGGGGCGAGCGTGCGCAGGGCGGCTGCGGCCTCGACGTCCGTCTGGAGGTAGACCGTCACGTGTCCGTCGGCGGCCTTCCGTGCCCCCAGCACGGTGGTGATCCCGGCCGACCCCGAGCCGTTCTGCACGATGCCGGTGGCCTCCGCGCTCGCGTTCAGGGCCAGGGAGCCCGCGGCGTAGACCTCGTCCGGCACCGGCATGCTCGAGTCGTGTCCGGTGACCAGGTCGAGCGCCCCGCGCCCGAGCGACCAGAGCGGGCCGAGCACCGGTGAGCCGCCGGCGACGGTGTCCTGGACCGCGTCGCCCTGCAGGTTGCTGACGATCCGGCTGGCCTCGCTCTCGTCGGTCACGTACCAGACCCGCCCGCCGTTGATGCCCAACACCGCTGAGGCGTCGGCTGTGGCCGACGCGCCGTAGGTGGAGTTCCCGTAGGCGACGGTGATCCCGCCACCGACCCCCACCTCGACGCCGCCCCCGGCGGACAGCAACTCGGTGACCCGGATCCGGCCGTCGCTCATCCGGGCCACCTCGTAGGCGTTGCTCGCCTCACCGCGCACGAGGACGATCTCCAGGTCACGGTTGATGCTGGCCGCGCTGGACGACTGCACGCAGGGGGTGTCCGGGGTGTGCGCGTCGATGCCGGGGACGCTGCGGCTGCAGCCTCCCTGCCCGAGCGTGACCACCATGCAGATGGCCCAGCGCACGGTGCTGCTGACCGCCGGGATCCGGGCGGCCAGGCTGAGGGACAGGACCACCGCCACCACCGCGCCGATGGCGACCGCGCCGGTCCACTCGATCGAGGCGGCACCGCGGTCGCGGTCGAAGCGGGGGCCGGGGTGGCGCCGGCCGGCGTCGGGAGCGAGGCCACGGGCGCCCCACACGATGCCGACGACAGCCGCCAACAGCCAGAGCGCGCCGTCACCGACGACGGTGGCCATCCCGGGTTCGGTGACCAACTGGGTGAGCGCCGTGCGGCCGTTCCAGGTGAAGGGGTCCAGCGCGTACCCCGCTGCGGCTACTCCGGCGGTGGCCGCGTACGGGTCGGGCAGGTCGAGCCGGGCTGCACGCTCGATCAGGATCCGACTGGTCACCACCACTGCGGCGAGGGCGAGCAGGCCGCGCCAGGCGACGGCCGTGGTCGCCGATGCACTGGTGGCGCCGAGACCCCCGCCGACCAGCCCGAGCAGCATGGCCGCGACCGCCATGCCGAGAGCCCCGAGAGTCGCCCAGGCGGTGACCCGGCCGCGCGCCGGGCTACGCACGCCCGGTGCAGGCTGGCGCATCGCGTCTCCTCGGTCCCGGTGACAGAACTGTCCCGGGACCGAGCCTAGGTCGAGGCCCTCTGCGCAGTCGTGGGCCTGCAGGCCCCCTGCAGGCCCAGTCCGCCCGGTTCAGCCGGGAAGGTTCAGCCGGGCAGGCCGGCGAGCACCTGCGCCAGCAGGATCTTCACGATCATCGCCGCGGGATAGACCAATGCGTAGCCGAGGGCGACCCGGTTGTCGAAACCGGTGCGCTCGTTGGCGAACGCGAGCACCGCCGGCTGGGTCTGACTGCCGGCGAGTACCCCGGCCATCCGCGAGGAGTCCAGCTTGTGGCCGAGCCGGCCGGCCACCAGAAGCGCCACCGCGACCGCGCTGGTCACCACGGCGCCCACCACGGCGATCCGCCAGCCGAGGCTGGAGGTGACCGCGGTGCTGAACGAGCCGCCGGCCCGGGTGCCGGCGAAGGCGAGGAAGGCGAGCATGCCGAAGTTCGACAGGGCCGACGCGGCGGGGTGGGCCAGGGTGGTGACCACCGGGCCGACCCGGCCGACCCGGCCGAAGATCAGGCCCATCAGCAGTGTGCCGCCGGCCGCGCCGATCTCGAAACCTCCACCGGGCAGAGGGAAATGGATCAGACCGAGCAGAACGCCCAGGGTCACGCCGAGGGCGAAGCCGACCGGGTTGATGTCGGACAGGCCCCGCTCGGAGTCGCCGAGGTAGCCCGAGACCTCCTTCATCCGTGCCGCCGCGACGATCACCCGCAGCCGGTCACCCGGCTGCAGGATGAGGTCGTCCGAGGCCACCATGTCCATGTCGCCGCGGCGGACCCGGGTCACCGCCGCGCCGAACTTGCCGGGCAGATCGAGCTCCTCGAGGGTGCGACCGGCCAGGGCGCGGTTGGACAACGTGATCCGGCGGAAGTCCAGGTCGTGCCGGTCGGCCACGATGTCGTGCGAGGAGGTGTGCCCCAGTTCCTTGGCCACCTTCTTCACCATGTCGCGCTTGCCGACCACCGACACCAGGTCGTCCTTCTCGAGTCGCTCGTCCTCGTCGGCGACCAGGATCGGGCTGGTCTCGCCGTGCCGGACCCGCGAGAACACCACGCTGTTGCCGAACCGGCTGACCAGGTCGTGCAGCAGCGGCCGGTCGGTGCGCTCGACCCGGATGGTCAGGTTCGTCAGCTGGGAGGTGGTGGCGGCGTCCGACGGCTTGCTCCGACGCAGCACCCAGGCGGTGGCCAGCAGCATGCCGCCGACGCCCCACAGGTAGCCGATCGAGTAGCCCACCGTGGTGGCCGCCGCGTCGCCGGAGCGTTCGGTGGCGGCAGCCAGCGCCGGGGTGTTGGTCAGGGCACCGGCGAAGGTGCCGGCGATGGTCGGGATGGGCAGGCCGAGGCGCAGCCCGAGTGCGGCGGCGACGGCTGCGCCGAGGGCCAGGATCGAGGTCACCGAGACGATCGGCCCCCAGCCGTGGCGTAGGGCCGCGAAGAAGGTCGACCCGGAGATCACCCCGACGGTGTAGGTGAAGAGCACCAGGCCCAGGGTGCCGACGATGTCCGGGACGGCGAGCTTGATGTCGTACGCGGTGGCGATCGAAGCCAGTCCGATCGCGGTGAAGAGCACCGCCGCCGGGCCGATCTGCACGTCGGCGATCTTGACCGATCCCAGGGCGGACCCGAGGGCGAAGAGCAGGAACAGCAGCACCAGTGGCTGCTCTGACAGGAACTCCATAGCGGCGTGCACGGGGACCAACGCTTCCTGGCGGGCTACGGGTGGGCCGCATCTTCGGGCCATCAGGCCGCCGCGTCGTCGCGGTCGGCCCGGACCATCTTGACACCGTTGTCATTCCCAGTGCGGGTCAGAAGTCCCGTCGTCCGAACGGCCTGGCTCCTGAAGGGACGTCGGTCCGCCGTGATCGGCGTCCGTCATGCATTCTCCCCCAGTTGAAGGGTGAAAAGCCATGACGCACGGTGGTCCTCGAAGAGTTCGCACGGTGAGAGGCGTAGAGTTGAGCGGAACAGGCTCAACTCTGTGGGCGTTGCATCCATCAGTACTGGTCGTCACCGGAGGACACTGAACGCCATGGATCTCAAGCTCACCACCCGCAGTCAGGACGTGCTCTCGGCGGCGGTCCGCCGGGCCACGAGCGGTGAACACCCACAGGTCGAGCCGGCCCACCTGCTCGACGCCCTGCTCGCCCAGACCGACGGCGTGGCCCCGGCCCTGCTCGAGGCACTGGGCGCCGACCAGTCCGCACTGCGTCGCGCGGTCGACCGCGCGCTGAAGGCCCTGCCCTCGATCAGCGGCGCGACGGCTGCGGCTCCGCAGCTCGGCCGCTCCACCTACCAGGCGCTCAACGCCGCCGGCGATGCGGCCCGCGACCTCGGTGACGAGTACATCTCCACCGAGCACCTGCTGATCGGCCTGGCCTCGGCTCCCGGTGAGATCGCCTCGGTCCTGGCTTCCGCCGGCGCCGGGAAGGACGCGCTGCTCGCCGCGCTGCCCGGCGTCCGCGGCTCGGGCCGGGTGACCACTCCCGACCCCGAGGGCACCTTCAAGGCGCTGGAGAAGTACAGCGTCGACCTCACTGCGGCCGCCCGCGAGGGCCGGCTCGACCCGGTGATCGGGCGGGACAGCGAGATCCGCCGGGTGGTGCAGGTGCTCTCGCGCCGGACCAAGAACAACCCGGTGCTGATCGGTGAACCCGGCGTCGGCAAGACTGCCGTCGTCGAGGGCCTGGCCCAGCGGATCGTTGCCGGCGACGTGCCGGAGTCGTTGCGGGGCAAGCGATTGCTCTCCCTCGATCTGGGCGCCATGGTCGCCGGGGCGAAGTACCGCGGCGAGTTCGAGGAGCGGCTCAAGGCGGTGCTGGAGGAGATCAAGTCCAGTGAGGGTCAGGTGGTCACCTTCATCGACGAGGTGCACACCGTGGTCGGGGCCGGCGCGAGCGGGGACTCCGCGATGGATGCGGGCAACATGCTCAAGCCGATGCTGGCCCGCGGTGAGCTGCGCCTGGTCGGGGCCACCACGCTGGACGAGTACCGCGAGCACATCGAGAAGGATGCTGCGCTGGAACGTCGCTTCCAGCAGGTCTACGTCGGTGAGCCGAGCGTGGAGGACACGGTCGCCATCCTGCGTGGGCTCAAGGGCCGCTACGAGGCGCACCACAAGGTGGAGATCTCCGACGCCGCGCTGGTCGCTGCGGCCACTCTGTCGCACCGCTACATCACCGGGCGGCAGTTGCCGGACAAGGCGATCGACCTGGTCGACGAGGCCGCGTCCCGGCTGCGGATGGAGATCGACTCCTCCCCCGAGGAGATCGACGCGCTGCGCCGGCTGGTGGACCGGATGAGGATGGAGGAGCTGGCCCTGGAGCGGGAGAACGACCCCGCCTCGCAGGCGCGGCTCGGCAAACTGCGCGCCGACCTGGCCGACCGCACCGAGCAACTCACCGTGCTCACTGCTCGATGGGAGGCCGAGAAGAGCGGCCTGAACCGGGTGGGCGAGCTCAAGGAGCGGCTCGACTCCCTGCGCGGGCAGGCCGAGCGGCTGCAGCGCGAGGGAGACCTCGGAGCGGCCTCGCGCATCCTCTACGGCGAGATCCCCGCGATCGAGAAGGAGCTGGCCGACGCCCAGGCCGCCGAGGCCGGGGCGGCCTCTGCCGAGGCGCCGATGGTCAAGGAGGAGGTCGGGCCGGACGACGTCGCCGACGTGGTCGCGGCCTGGACCGGGATCCCTGCCGGGCGGTTGCTCGAGGGCGAGACCGCCAAGCTGCTGCGGATGGAGCAGGTGCTGGGCGAGCGGCTGATCGGGCAGGCGGACGCTGTCCGTGCGGTCTCCGATGCGGTGCGCCGGGCCCGGGCCGGGGTCTCCGACCCGGATCGGCCGACCGGCTCGTTCCTGTTCCTCGGCCCCACTGGCGTCGGCAAGACCGAGCTGGCGAAGGCCTTGGCGGACTTCCTGTTCGACGACGAACGGGCCATGGTCCGGATCGACATGAGTGAGTACGGCGAGAAGCATTCGGTGGCCCGTCTCGTCGGGGCGCCCCCCGGCTACATCGGCTACGAGGAGGGCGGCCAGCTCACCGAGGCAGTCCGTCGTCGTCCGTACAGCGTGGTCCTGCTCGACGAGGTGGAGAAGGCGCACCCGGAGGTGTTCGACGTCCTGCTGCAGGTGCTCGACGACGGCCGACTGACCGACGGTCAGGGTCGCACGGTCGACTTCCGCTCGGCGATCCTGGTGCTCACGTCCAACCTCGGCTCGCAGTTCCTGGTCGACCCCACGCTCAGCGTCGAGGTGAAGAAGGACGCCGTGCTGAACGCCGTGCGGGCCGCCTTCAAGCCCGAGTTCCTGAACCGGCTGGACGATGTGGTGGTCTTCGATTCGCTGACCACCACCGAGCTGGCTCGGATCGTTGACCTGCAGGTGGCCCTGCTGGGCAAGCGGCTGGCGGACCGGCGGCTAGCGCTCGAGGTGAGCGCGCCGGCGCGGGACTGGCTGGCGCTGACCGGGTTCGACCCGGCCTACGGGGCGCGGCCGCTGCGCCGGCTGGTGCAGCGCGAGATCGGCGATCGGCTGGCGCGGGCACTGCTGGCCGGGGAGATCATGGACGGGGACACCGTCCAGGTCGACGCCTCGCTCGATGAGGGTGGCCTGGTGGTGCGCCGGGCCGAGGCGGTGGTGAGTTGACCACCGTCTCAGGTGGTCAACTCACCACGGCCTGAGCCACGCGAGGCGTGGCGCCGGGCCTTGGCCCGGTTGCCACACACGGCCATCGAGCACCAGCGCCGGCGCCGGCGAGGGTCGGCGAAGAGCCAGCCGCAGCCCTCACCGGGGCAGGCCGCGACCACGGTGGCCAGGGGTGAGCGCAGCAGTTCCTCGGCGGCGAGTGCCGCGGCGTGCAGGGCCGCGAGCGCCGGGTTCGCCGCGGCGAGGAGGGACAGATCCCACCCGGCCGGAGCGCCGGTCACGACTGCGGCACCGGGGGTCGTGCCCGGGCGCAGCCGGGCGTCGGCGCGGGCGGCTGTTGCGGCCCGGCCGATGACATCCCAGTCGTCTGCGCCGCCGCGGCCGAGGGCACAGGCGTACAGGGCCTCCCGCAAGGTGCGGGCCCGCACGGTGACCGGCCCCGGCTCCGCGCCGATCCGGTGTGGCGGCGGGCTGAGGATCAGGGCGGCGTCGAGCGCCCACAGCGCCAGGGCGCGGTCGCCGGTCAGGTACTCCCGTGGCGTGGCGGTGCCCCAGCCGGCCCGGGTGTTGCACAGTTCGAGCCCGGGGTGGCCGGCGATCCGGTCGGGCAGGACCACGCCGTTCACGAGGTGCGAACTCACCGGACCAGTCTAACCACTGGATGCTAGTTTAACGGTTATGGCCGTCCCGGTAGCCGCTCGTCTCCGCCATGCGTGGCGGGGCTGGTCGGCGGCCGTCGCGGGCCTGGCCCTGGCCGTCGCCGTGCCGGTGGTCACCTCGGCGGTGGGCTCGCTGACCGCCGCGGCCGCCCTCCGCGAGGGGCTGGCCGCGCTGCCCGCCGGCGAGCGCAGCGTCGTCGTCTCCTACAACGGGATCATCGATCCGCAGCAGTACGCCCGGCTCGACGCCCTGGTCTCCGCCGCGGTCCCCCGGATCGCCTCGACGCCGATCCGCCGCCAGATGCTCTACCGCCAGATCACCGACGGCGCAGGCGGCGGCTTCGTGCTGGCCGGCACCGACGATCTGGTCGGCGCGGTGCGGGTGGTGGCCGGGCGGGCTCCCGGCTCCTGCACCCCGACCCGGTGCGAGGTGATCGCCCTGGGCCCGCAGGCGGTGCAGCCCCCCGCGGACCTCGGCCTGGTCGTGGTCGGCCGCGCCGAGCGGACCGACCCGCTGCTGCTCACCGGAACCTTCGACCCCGGGGTCGGGGTGCCGGTGCTGGTCGGCGACGGGGTGGCGGCGGTCTCCGCGCTGGCCTCCCTGAGTGCCTTCGGCCGCAGCGCCGGCTGGGTTGCGCCGCTGGATGCCGACCGGGTGCGCGCCACTGGGGTCGAGGGCTGGGTGCGTGAGGGGGCCCAGGTCGCCCAGGAGCTCTGGCGCGATGGCGAGGGCCTGGTGGTCACCGCCCCCGACGATGCCCTGCGCGAGCAGGGCCGCCGGGCCACGCTCTCCGGGCAGAGATTCGCCCTGCTCGGGTCATCGATGGCGGTGCTGCTGCTCGGCACCGCGGTGATCGGCGGCGCCTCGGTGCGCCGGGACCACGAGGCCTTCCGGGCCGCGCTGCGTCTGCGCGGGGCGAGCGAGGCCCAGGGGCGGGCGGTCACCGCGGCGGAGGTGGCCGCCGTGGCGGTGGCATCCCTGGTCGGCGGGCTGCTGCTGGGTGGAATCGGAGCCGCCGTGCTGGCGATACGCGCCGGACTGCCGGTGCTGCCGACCGCGGTCCACGCCGTCGGCGCCGGGCTGCCGGCCACCATGGCTCTTACCCTGGCCTCGGCCGGCCTGCTCGCGGTGACCCTGCGCGGGCGCGCCGCCTGGTCACTGGTCGGCGGGGCCTCGCTGGCCTGCGCCCTGGGTGCCGTCCTGATCCTGGTGCGCGGCCAGGTGAGCACGGCCGGTGGGCGTGATCCGCTGCTCACCCTGCTGCCCGCTCTGGTCCTCCTGGCCTCCTCGCTCGCGGTGGCCCGGAGCTGGCCGGCGCTGACCCGGCTCGGTCTGCGCACCCTGCCCCGGCGCGCGGTCGCCGCGCGGCTGGGGGTCAGCGCCGCCGCCGGTCGACCACTGCGCCCGGTCGCCACCGCAGCCCTGCTGACCGCAGCCATCGCGGCGGCCACCTTCGCCACCGCCTACCGGGCAACCCTGGAGCGTGGGGCCGCCGACCAGGCCGCCTATGCGGTGCCGATGGACGCCCGGCTCACCATCGGCGCCACCAACCGCCGCCCGCAGGACGCCCTCGAACCGGCCCAGTTGCTCGCGGCGGCCGGCGGCCGGGCGGACGCCGTGGTGCCGGTGGTGCGTTCGGTCGCCTCGGTGCGGATCACCGTGGAGCAGGGCGCGCCGGTCCAGTTGCTCGGGCTGGCGCCGTCCGCGCTGACCCGGATCGCCCGCTGGCCGGCGGTCACCGGGGCCGATTCCGAGGCTGATCCGGGTCTGCTGGCGGCCCGGATCGCTGCGCCGACAACGGTTCTCGGGACGGCGTTGCCGGCGGGCAGGACGCTGCACATCGCCACCGGGGCGCCGCTCACCCTCGCCGCCACCGCGCACCTGCGCACCGCTGACGGTCGGGAGCGGGGCGTGCCGCTGCGGGTGGAGGCCGGTGGGACAGGGCCCGCGCTGACCGCGTCGCTGCCCACGCTGCCGGCCGTCGACGGCACGCGGGCCCCGCTGTGGTTGGTCGCGATCAGCCTGCGCCTGCCCACCGACTCTGCCGACCACCGTCAGCACAACCTCGGCGAGGGGCGAAGTGACCGGGCCACCCCCGCCGGAAAGATCGCCTTCGGTGCCCTCGACGTCGACGGTGGCGCGGTGGCCACGCCCTGGTCCGGGTGGGCCGCCGCCGGGGCCCGCAGCAGCGGCGCCGCGCTCACGGTCGACTACCAGCTGTACTCCGGCGTGCTGGTGCTGAACGGGCGCGCCGGCGGGCCGGGCAGCGCGCCGTCCGAGCCGCTGCCGGTGATCGTGGACCGGCAGACGGCTGCCGAGGCCGCGGCCGGGCAGATCACCTTCGTGCTGGACGGCGGGGTGCTGCCGGCCCACGTGGTCGGCACCCTCGACCGCTTCCCGACCACGTCCGGGAGGTTCGCGATCGCGGACGGGGCCGCTCTGGCCCGGGTCGTCGCGGGGCGGACGCCGGGTGCCGGTCAGGCTTCGGAGGTCTGGCTCGACGGCGTGGGCCCGGCGCTGACCCAGGCACCGTTCGACCAGGTGCAGGTGGCGCGCCGGGGAGAGGCTGAGGCCGGGCTGCGGGCGGACCCGGTGTCCCGGTCGGCGTCGGCGCTGCTGCTCGGCACGGCGCTGGCGGTGCTCGGGGTGGCCGCGCTGGCGCTGGTCCTGCTGGTCTCCGGCGAGCGGCGGGACGACGCAGCCCGGGCCTATGCCTGGGAGGCGGACGGGGTCGCCCCTGCCACGCTGCGCTCGGCCCTGTGGTGGCGGGCGGTGGCGGTCACCGTGCCTGCGGCGCCGGCGGGAGTCGCCACCGGGCTGGGCCTGTCGTTGCTGGCGGCGCGGATGGTGGCGGTCACCGCGGTCGCCACCACGCCGCAACCGCCGCTGGTCGCGGCCACCGGCGCCGGAGGGGCGCTGCTGGCTCTGGGGTCGGCCGTGGCGCTGGCGCTGGCGGGGTCGTACCTGGTGGCGGCGACGGCGATGCGCGAGCCACTGCCGGTGCGGGGCGGGGGCGCGCCGTGACCGGCCAGGGGGCTCCGTGACCGGCCGGGGCGCGGACGTGGTGGCGGTGCACGACGCCTTCTGCCTGCACCCGGTCCCGGACGGTGCCGTGGTAGCCCTGCGAGGGCTCTCCCTGAGCGTGGCCGAGGGGGAGCGGGTGGTGGTGCACGGCCCCAACGGTTCGGGCAAGACCACGCTGTTGCGCCTGCTGGCCGGTGAGCAGGTGCTGGCCGCCGGTCGGGCCGTGGTGGCCGGGGTCGAGATGGGGGCGGGAGCCGCCGTACGCCCGTTGTGGCGGGCGGCCCAGATCGGCTGGGTCGACCAGAACCCCGGCCGCACCCTGCGTCCGGAGCTCGACGTGCTCGGTAATGTCCTTCTGCAGCAACGGCTTGCGGGCATACCCGAGGAGGCGGCCCGGGAGGCGGCGGAACCGCTGCTGCGCCGGCTGGGGGTGGCCCACCTGGCCTCACGCCGCCCGGACACGCTCTCCGGCGGTGAGGCGCAACGGGTCTGCGTGTGCGCCGCGCTCGCCCACGGACCTCGGCTGGTGCTGGCGGACGAGCCGACCGGCGAGCTCGACCCGGTCTCCGCGCTCGAGGTGTACGACGCGCTGGCCGAGGCGGTGGCGCATGCGGGCGCGGCGCTGGTGCTGGTCAGCCACGACCGGCGGGCGGCGCGCGTGGCCGACCGGGTGGTCCGGATCCGCGACGGGAGGATCTCGGAGACCTGGACCCCGACGACGGACGGCCAGCCGGTGCAGGAGCGGTTGGTGGTGGACGATCGGGGGTGGGTGCGCCTGCCGGGAGCGGCGCACTGGTCCGCGGTCACCCCTGAGCCGGGGACCGACGGGGCGATCGCGCTGCGCCCGTTCGGGTTCCGGCCCCCGGCCGACGCCGAGGCCCCCGCCCCGGCCGCCTACGGCCCGGGCCCGGTGCGGGCCCGGATGGTCGGGATCGCCAAGAGCTATGCCGGGCGTCGGGTGCTCAGCGGCAAGGGCCTGGACCTGCGGGCCGGCGAGCTGACCGTGGTCCGCGGGCCGTCCGGGGTGGGCAAGAGCACCCTGCTACGCGTGCTGCTCGGCCTGGAGCGGCCCGACGCCGGAGTGGTCACCCTCGACGGAACGGACCTGGCCGGCCTGGACCGCGCGGCGCTCGCCGCGCTGCGCCGCCGCCTGACCGCCTATGCCGGGCAGGACGTGCAGCTGGCCGAGACCGTCGACGGATCAACCAATCTCGACCTGGCGCGGACGGTGCGGGGCCTGCCCGAGGATCGCGCCCTGGTGGCCGAGATGCTCGGCCGGCTCGACCTTCTGCCGCTGGCCGGTCGGCAGGTGAGACTGCTGTCGGGAGGCGAGCGGCAGCGGGTCGCCGTGGCGCGGGCGCTGGCAGTGTCCCCCCAGCTACTGGTCTGCGACGAGCCGACCTCCCAGCTGGACGAGGCGTCGGCACAACGGATGGCCGCCGTGCTGCTCGGCGCGGCCCACGGTGGGGCGACGGTCCTGGTGGCCACCCACGACCCGGTGGTGGTGGCCGACGCCGACCAGGTGATCGACCTGGGCTGAGCGCGGCGACCTGCCCTGCGCCGCGGACGGCGTCAGGTCGGCGCTGTGGTCCTTTCCCTCAAGGCAGCGCGCTGACCGGTCGAAGGCCCATCAATGAGCGCCAGGACAGCCCCGTCGGCCGGGCGGATGCCGGGGCTGCCCGCCCTGAACTCCGTGCGCGAGACGGTCCTGATCGTGGGGGCGGACGCGGCACGCCGGGCCGGGATCCGCAGAGCCGTGGAAGCAGGCGGCTGGGAGCCGATCGAGGCGAGCAGCGACACGCAGGCGTTCACGGCGCTGGAGACGGCCCTGCCGAGCCTGGTGGTTCTCGCGGCGGAACCCGGCGACCCGCCGGCCGCCCTGGAGGTGCTGGACGCGCTGCGGGCCGACGCCCAGGGCGTCGGCGTCCCCGCCGTCGTGGTGCTGTCGCGCAAGGACCAGGCCCTGACCCTGGAGGCGTTCGGGCGGCTGGCGGACGACGTCATCGCCGGTCGCGTGACGTCCGAGGAGCTGGTGGCCCGGCTCCGGGTTCGCCTGGACCGACGTCCGCTTCCCCGTTCCGAGGTGGTCACCGACCCGGTCACCGGCGCGCTCACGCCGGCAGCCCTGGCCCACCAGATCGACCTGGAGCTGGAACGTGTGGCGCGGGGCAGCAAGCCCGGCACGATCGCCTTTCTGGCGCTGGACGAACTGCCCGGCCTGCATGCGCGCCTGGGCGCTCGCGCCCGCGACGAGCTGCTGGCCCAGGTCGTCGCTCTGATCAAGGCCGACGGACGTCTGCTGGACTTCGTCGGCTTCTCCCGAGGCTTGCTGGTGGTGCTGCTCCCGGCGACGCCGGCCAAAGGCACCCAGATCCGGCTCGAGCGCCTCTCCCGGCGCCTGCACGGCTGCACGTTCGGCGTGGGCGGGCAGCCGGTCCGCGTCACGCCATTCATCGGCTATGCCCGGATCGAGCCCGGACTGGACCGGGAGCGCCTGGAGGATCGTGCCTGGACCGCCATGACGTATGAGGCGGACCAGCTCGACCTTCACCCGACCTGCTGGGAGCCGTCGATGTCGCCCCGCGCGAGCGACCACGGGCGGGTCCGGCGTTACGTCGAACGCTTCCGCACCCCCGTGCAGGTGACCGTCCAGCAGCTGGTCTGTCTCGGCATGCCCTTCGGCGCGTACGTGGCCATGGACGGCTTCGGCATCGATGTCACCGGCACGGTCTACCTCGTGCTGGTGGCAGCGCTGGCCCTGACCGCGGGCCTGATCTGGGCCGAGTGCCTGGCCGCCGTGCGGCGGCCGGAGCCGCCGCCCGCACCCCAGGACGTCGCTCCCCCGGCCGCGACCGCGGTGATCGCCGCCTACCTGCCGAACGAGGCGCACACCATCGTCGAGACGGTCGAGGCGTTCCTCGCCCAGGACTATCCCGACCTGCACGTGATCCTGGCCTACAACACACCGCGCCCCCTGGACGTGGAGCGCCGGCTGCGGGCGATCGCGGTCCGCGACCCGCGCTTCGAGCCGCTGCGGGTGGAGGGCTCGGTGTCCAAGGCGCAGAACGTCAACGCCGCCCTGCCCCGGGTGCGCGGAGAGTTCGTCGGGCTGTTCGACGCCGACCACCACCCGATGCCGGGTTCGTTCCACCGCGCCTGGCGCTGGCTGGCCGGCGGGGCCGACGTCGTCCAGGGCCACTGCGTGGTCCGCAACGGCGCTCAGAACTGGCTGACCCGCCTGGTGGCCGCCGAGTTCGAGGTCATCTACGGCGTCTCCCACCCCGGGCGGGCCCGCCTGCACGGCTTCGGGATCTTCGGTGGGTCCAACGGCTACTGGCGTGCCGAGCTGCTGGAGCAGACCCGGCTGCGCGGCTTCATGCTCACCGAGGACATCGACTCCTCTCTGCGGGTCGTCCAGGGCGGCGGTCGCATCGTCTCCGACCCCGGCCTGGTGTCCACCGAGCTCGGACCGGACACCGTCTCTGCGTTGTGGAACCAGCGCCTGCGGTGGGCTCAGGGCTGGTCACAGGTCTCCAGCAGGCACCTCACGGGCATGGTGCGTCATTTCGGCCGGCGGCGCCGGCTCGGCGCCCTGCACCTGCTGGGCTGGCGCGAGGTCTACCCGTGGATCTCGTTGCAGGTCGCCCCCCTGTTCGCGTTCTGGTTCATGCGCGGCGAGCCCACGATCGACTGGTTCGTCCCGGTGTTCGTCCTCACCACGGTGTTCACGATGAGCGCGGGCCCCGCCCAGACCTGGTTCGCCTACAGATACGCGCATCCGTCGATCAAGCGGCACCGACGGTGGTTCTGGCTCTACCTCCTCCTGAGCACCCTTGCCTACACCGAGGTCAAGAACATCGTCGCCCGGACCGCCCACGTCAAGGAGGCGATGCGTGAGCGGACCTGGAAGGTCACGCCACGGGCGGTGCGGCCGGTGACCGGCACGCCGGCGCGGGATCGGGCGCCGGACGCCGAATCAGCCGTCGCCTGAGCCCGTGCCCCGCCCCGTGCCTTGGCCGCGGCATCGCCCCGGAGGCGGCCAGACCTCACCAGCGGCCAGGCCTGCCTCCTGGGCGGCGGCGGCGCTGCGGGCCAGAACCACGCGTTCGGGGCGGCCGGTCACCACTGCGGCCGCCTGTACGTCGCGGAACTCCGCAGTGGCGGACGCGATGCGCCCCTATGGCTCGCGCTGGCCACGGTGGCCGTCAACGCCCTCATGGGCGCTCTTCACGGCATGGACGACGCACAGCACTGGGGACCTGTTGGGCGTCAGCGTGTTCGCCTGCTGGTCATGACAGGTCCACGACGACGGGGGCGTGGTCGCTGGCACCCTTGCCCTTGCGCTCCTGCCGGTCGATCATGGCGCCGCCGACCCGCGCGGCCAGGGCGGGCGAGGCGAGCACGAAGTCGATCCGCATCCCCTCCCTGCGGGGGAAGCGGAGCTGTGTGTAGTCCCAGTAGGTGTAGACCCCGGGCCCGGGGGCATATGGGCGGACGACGTCCGCGAACCCGGCGTCGACGACGCCGTGGAAGGCCTCCCGCTCGGCGGGGCTGACGTGGGTGCTGTCGGCGAACACGCTCATGTTCCACACGTCGTCGTCCGCAGGGGCGACGTTCCAGTCCCCGACCAGGGCGATCTGCGCCTCAGGGTCCTTCTCCAGCCACTCCAGCCCGGCCTCACGCAGCCGGCCCAGCCAGGCGATCTTGTAGTCCAGGTGCGGGTCGGCCAGGGTGCGTCCGTTGGGGATGTACAGGCTCCACACCCGCACCCCGGCGCAGGTCGCCGCCAGCGCGCGGGCCTCGGCCGCAGCCGGGTCACCCCAGCCGGGCATGCCCGGGAAGCCGATCTCGACGTCCTCGATCCCGACCCGGGAGGCGATCGCGACCCCGTTCCACTGGTTCAGCCCGTGGTGGACCACCTCGTACCCGGCCGCCTGGAACGGCAGCATCGGGAACTGCGCGTCCCGGCACTTGGTCTCCTGCAGGGCCAGCACGTCGATGTCGCTGCGGCCCAGCCAGTCGACCACGCGATCGACGCGGCTGCGGATGGAGTTCACGTTCCAGGTGGCCAGTCGCACCCTGGCGAGGCTATCAACCGTTGCCGGCCTCGGCCCTGCTACACAGGGTGCATGGGGACTGCGCTGATCACGGGAGCGAGCTCGGGGATCGGCCGGGCGTTCGCCCTCGCCCTTGCCGGGCGGGGGCACGATCTGGTGCTGGTGGCCCGGGACCAGGTGCGCCTGGGCGAGGTCGCCGAGCTGGCGCGGTCCAGGCACTCATCGACGGTCGAGGTGCTGGCAGCCGACCTGACCGACCGGGCCCAGCTGGACCGGGTGGCCGAGCGGCTGCGCAGCGAGGCCGCGCCGGTGGACGTGCTGGTGAACAACGCCGGGTTCGGGGTGGCTGCGCGCTTCGTCGGTCGGGGGCTGGCCGCCGAGGAGGCGATGCTCGACGTCCTGGTGCGTGCGGTGCTGGTGCTCACCCACGCCGCGGCACCGGGCATGGTGGCCCGCGGGCACGGGCAGATCATCACGGTGTCCTCGGTGGCCTCCTTCATGCAGACCGGAACCTACTCCGCAGCCAAGGCCTGGGCGACCACGTTCAGCCTGTCCCTGGCCCGGGAGCTGGCCGGCTCCGGGGTGACGGTGACCGCCCTGTGCCCGGGATTCGTGCGCACCGAGTTCCAGCAGCGGATGGGCCTGCGCGACACGGTGGCGCCGTCCTGGGCCTGGCTGGAGGCCGACCGGCTGGTCGCCGACTGCCTGGACGACGTGGCCAAGGGCCGGGTGCTGAGCATCCCCGGCCGGCGGTACCGGGTGGTCACGGCGGTCATGCGGCACCTGCCGCTGCGGATGTCCGGACGGATCGGACGGCGCAGGGCTACACAGCGCCGCTGACCTGCCGACAAGGTAGGTGTGACTGTCGGTGCGCCCCGCGGCCTGCCCGCGGCCGCACGGCTCGGTCTGCTCGTGGCGGCCCTGGCCTGCCTCGTGCTGCTGGCGGCGGCGACCGCCCGGCGGCCCGAGGGGCTGGCGCCCCTGCTGACCATGCCGTGGTGGCTGCTGGCCGGACTCTTCGGGGTGACCGAATGGTCGGCCACCCCGCTGCGGCTGCGCGGCCGCGTGCGAGAGGTCTCGTTCACCGCCGTCCCGCTCGCCTTCGGGCTCTTCCTCGCCGAGCCGGGCGAGCTGCTGCTCGGGGCCCTGGCCGGGGTCGGCGTGGTGCGCGCCGTCCGGCTCCGCCGCAGCGTGGCGCCCGCGACCTGGACCACGGTCCTGCGTACCGCCCAGGCGGCGGTCGCCGTCGGGGCGATGTCCCTGCTGCTACCCGATCGCCCGGTCTCCCGCCTAGGTGCGGCCGCGGCGGCCATCGGAGCGATCGCGCTCCAGGGGGTGCTCGGCGCCTGGGCCTCGACCGCGGTGCAGCGGTGGTACGGCGCTCGCCACGACCTCGGTTGGTCCGCCCTGGCCGAGGCGGCCCTGGTGCCGGCCCTGGCCGGGCTGCCGGCGGTGGCGGCCGTGCTCGCCTTCGACCATGCCGAGGCGGCCCTGCCGCTGGCCGCGAGCGGTACCGCCGCACTGCTGGGGGTGCGCGCCTACGCCGCCCTCGGCCGGCGTCAGCAGGTGCTGGAACGGCTCTACCGGTTCTCCGATGCGCTGTCCGGCACCGCGGATCCGGTCGAGGTGGTGAGCTCGGTGCTGGTCCAGTCGATCGAGTTGCTGCACGTCGGCTACGCCGAGGTGGTGCTGGACGGCGTCGAACCCGGCCAGCGTCTGGCCTGGACCGCTCGAACCGGGCAGGGAGTGATCGGACCCGTTGCGGGAGAACGGTTCGCCGTCGGTGTCGGTTTCCCGCCGGCCGCACCGCGGCACCTGCGCCCGAAGACGGCCGCCGCCCGGGAAGTGCTCGCCCTGCGCCGGGTGGCCGAGGCGGTGCTGGTGCCGCTGCGCGCCGACGGCGCTGTGGCCGGCCACCTCCTGGTGGCCGACCGGCGCGGTGAGGGCCGGGCGTTCACCGACGCCGACCTGCGGCTGCTGGTCACCGTGGCCAACCACACCGGGGTCGCCCTGAGCAACGCCCGGCTGATCGAGCGGCTGCACGACGAGGCTCGCCACGACGAGCTGACCGGGTTGCCCAACCGGGCGAGCTTCCGGGAGAGCCTTGAGTCGGCCTGCGCCGCGAGTGAGGCCGGTGCGGGCGCCTTCGCCGTGATGCTGCTCGACTTCGACGGGTTCAAGGCGATCAACGACACGCTCGGGCATTCCGCCGGTGACGAGGTGCTGCGCGTGATCGGCGCCCGGCTGGCCGCCTCCGTGGCGGGGGCAGCGGCGGTCGCCCGGCTCGGCGGAGACGAGTTCGCCGTGCTGGCCCCGGGCTGCCGTGACGAGGGTGATGCCCGGGTGCTCGCGGGCCACCTGCTCTCGGCGTTCGACGACCCGGTGCTGGTCGGCGATGCGCGGCTGCACCTCGGCGGTTCGCTCGGCATCGCCCTGGCCCCGCTGCACACCACCGACGCCACCGACCTGATGCGGGCCGCCGACGTCGCCATGTACGCCGCGAAGGCCGGTGCCGGCGGCCTGCGGCTGTTCACCGAAGACCTGCTCGAGCTCGACACGCTGACCCTGACTCTCGGCGGTGACCTGCGCGACGCGTTGGCCCGGGACGAGATCGAGGTGGTGGTGCACCCGCTGATGGTGCTGGCCTCCGAGGAGCTGCACTCGGTGGAGGTGCTGGCCCGGTGGCGGCACCCGGTGCATGGCGAGGTGGATCCGCCGGTGTTCTTCGCCGCTGCCGAACAGGCCGGGCTGGTGCCCGCGCTGTCGGCCCGGATCCTCGACCAGGCCCTGGCCCAGTGCCGTCGCTGGCTGGACGACGGGACAACGGTCCGCTGCGCGGTGAACGTGGCACCGCGCTGGTTGGCGGACGAGGCGCTGCCGGAGATCGTCAGTGCTGCGCTGACCCGCCACCACGTGCCGGCCGACCTGCTGTGCCTGGAGCTGACCGAGCGCAGCGTGATCGCCGACCCGCGCCGGGTCACCCACACCCTGCAACGGCTGCGCGGCCTGGGCGTGCACCTGTCGGTCGACGACTTCGGCACCGGGTACTCCTCGCTGACCTACCTGAGCCGCCTGCCGGTGCACCAGCTGAAGATCGACAAAACGTTCGTGTCCCGGATCGCCGACAGCGAGCGCGACCTGGCGATCGTGCGTTCGCTGATCGACCTGGGCCGCCATCTGGGGCTGGAGGTGGTGGCCGAGGGGGTGTCGAACGCCTCGGTCCGCGCCCTGCTCGAGGAGATCGGGTGCGAGCTCGCCCAGGGCTATCTGTTCAGCACCCCGTTCGCGCCGGCCGAGCTGGAGTCCTTCGTGACCGGACGGCTGGTCTCCAGCACCGTCTACCAGATCGAGCCGTCGGCCTGAGCCGATCGGGCGGTGGCTAGGGTGGAGTTCGTGCCCATCGATGCCGCCGCTGACCGCGCCGCCCTGCTGACCCTGATCAAGGATCTCGCCATCGTGCGTGGCCGGGTGATCCTGTCCAGCGGCCGGGAGGCTGACTACTACGTCGACCTGCGCCGGATCACCCTGCACCACCGGGCCGCGCCTCTGGTCGGCCGGGTGATGCTGGACGTGGCCGCCGCCCATGGGCTGGACTTCGACGCCGTCGGCGGGCTGACCATGGGCGCCGACCCGGTGGCGGCCGCCATGCTGCACGCCGCTGCGGCGACCGGCCGGGACCTGGACGCGTTCGTCGTCCGCAAGGAGGGCAAGGCGCACGGTCTGCAGCGTCGGATCGAGGGCCCGGACGTGGCTGGACGGCGGGTGCTGGCTGTCGAGGACACCTCCACCACGGGCGGCTCGGTGCTCACCGCCGTCGAGGCTTTGCGTGAGGCGGGCGCCGAGGTGATCGGGGCCGCAGTGATCGTGGACCGCGGGACCGGTGCCCAGCAGGCGGTCGAGGCCCAGGGCCTGCCCTACGTCGCCGCCTTCGGTCTGACCGATCTGGATCTCGGCTAGGACCTTGGCTGAGGCCCTCGCCCCGCCGATGTCGTCAGGGTGGATGGCGAGCGACGGGCAGGCTCGGCCGGCTTCGCACCGGTCGGGTCGCTGTCGACCGGGTCGATGCCGCCAACCGCCGGTCCGGTGCCTACCCCCGCGCGGCCGCCCTCGCCGCCCTGGCCGAGCGGGATCGGAGAGCGGCGGTCGTGGCGGCGACCGCAGACAGGGCGACCGCGAGGCCGGCCACCAGGTAGGCGGTCTGACGGAGCCAGGCAACCTGATAGCTGAGGTACCCGAGCAGGATCAGCCCGCTTCCCCAGCCCGCGGCGCCCACCAGATTGGCCGAGAGGAACCCGCGGTATCGCATTCGGGCCACCCCGGCGACGATCGGGGTGAAGGTGCGAACCCAGGGGATGAACCGCGCGATGACCACCGCCCCCCAGCCGAAGCGGGCGTAGAACCGCTCGGCCTGCTCGACGTGCCGCGCTGCCCGCCCCGCCCGCCGCAAGAGCCAGGGACGGCCGAACCGGTGCCCGGTCCAGTAGCCCACGCCGTCCCCGGACACCGCGGCGACGAAGACCAGCCCGGACAGGAGCGGCAAGGAGAGCCGGCTGCCGGGGGCGGCGGCGAGCAGTCCGGCGGCGAACAGCACCGTGTCACCGGGGAGGAAGAACCCGATCAGCAGCCCCGACTCGACGAACACCAGACCGGCCAGGACGGCGTACACCGCTACCGGTGGCAGCGAGGCGAGATCCTCGAGTCGGCTCAGCCAGTCCGCCACGGCGTCCACCTCCTGGGAGCGGGTTCGCGGAAAGGCCTTTCAGCATGAACCCATCGTGAGTGATCACCCTCAGATCGCAGTTTCCCCCCACGTGGTGGGGGAGAAGTGCGATCTGGCGACGATCACTCCGGTTCGCGGGTTCGCGGGTTCGCGGGTCGGGTCAGGCCTGGGCGCGGGTCTTGGCGCGTTCGCGCAGGAACTCGATCGCGATCGGGATCACCGAAACGCCGACGATGGCGAGCAGGATGATCTCGATGTTCGCCCGCACGAACGGGATCTGGCCGAGCGCGGCACCCAGCAGGGTCACCCCGGTGGCCCACAGCACAGCCCCGATACCGCTGTAGATGAAGTAGCGGCGGCGGTCCATCTTCCCCACGCCGGCCATCACGGTGATGAAGGTGCGCACGATCGGCACGAACCGGGCGAGCACGATCGCGCGGTTGCCGTACTTGTCGAAGAAGGCCACCGTCTTGTCGACGTACTCCCTGTGGAACAGCCGGGAGTCCTCCTTGCGGAAGATTGCCGGACCGCCGACCCAGCCGATCTGGTATCCGACCACGTTGCCGGCGAAGGCCGCCAGGGTGAGCACGAGGCAGGCCAGCCACAGCGAGTGGTCGATCACTCCGGTGGTGATCAGCAGGCCGGCCGTGAACAGTAGCGAGTCGCCGGGCAGGAAGAACCCGATCAGCAGCCCACATTCGGCGAAGATGATGGCGACGGCGCCCCACAACGCCCAGGTACCCAGCGTGGTCAGCAGGGTGTCGGGGTTGAGCCAGTCGGGCCCGAGGGCTACGTGACCGGCGGCGAGCGTCATGATGGCGGACGTGAGCACTCAGTCAGCCTACGGGCAGCCGGTGGGCGTCGGCCCGTGGACCGGAGAATGGCCGGATGACGCGCGCTACGACCCGGAGCTGCTGCGCGAGGGCGACCGGCGCAATGTCCTCGACCGCTACCGATACTGGAGCGTCGAGGCGATCCGGGTCGAGCTGGACACCCACCGCCACCCGTTCCACGTCGCGATCGAGAACTGGGAGCACGACTTCAACATCGGATCGGTGGTGCGCACCGCGAACGCGTTCAACACCGCCGGTGTCCACATCGTGGGACGGCGGCGCTGGAACCGGCGGGGGGCGATGGTCACCGACGCCTACCTGCACGTCAGGCACCACCCGGACGTCGTGGATCTTGCCGGTTGGGCGGCGGCGGAGAGCCTCACCGTGCTGGGCATCGACAACCTGCCGGGGGCCGTCCCGCTGGAGACCTACCCGCTGCCCCGGGCGTGTGTGCTGCTGTTCGGCCAGGAGGGGCCGGGGCTCTCGGCGGGCGCCCGCGCCACGTGCAGCGCCGTCCTGTCGATCGCGCAGTTCGGCTCGACCCGGTCGATGAACGCCGGGGCTGCGGCAGCCATCGCCATGCATTCCTGGGTACGCGCCCACGCGGTGATCCAGGCGCCGTAGGAGTAGCCGCCGTCGCGGCGGTGGCCGAGCCCCGTTCGCACAGGTACATCGCTCCGAGCACCAGGGCGCCGCCGACCGCCACGCGCCAGCCGAGCACCTCGCCACCGAGGGCGACCGCGAAGACGGTGGCCCAGACCGGTTCCAGGGTCATCACGATCGCCGCCCGCGAGGCGTGCAGTTGGGACTGGGCCCAGGTCTGCATCAGCATCGTCACCGCGCCCACCACCACCGCCATGTAGATCAGACCCAGCCAGTCGGTGCGGGCCACCGGCAGCGTGATGCCGCCCGGCAGGGCGAACAGGGCGCAGATCACCGCGGTGGTGGCGGCCTGAATCACCGCGAGCTCGATCGCGTACCGGGCCTGCGACCACGCGCCCAGGGCCACGATGTGCAGGGCGCAGACGAGCGCCCCGGCCAGGGTGAGCAGCTCCCCGATACCGAGCGTGGCCCCGCGCAGGGCGAGCACCCCCAGCCCGGTGGTGGCCAGCGCGATGGCGACCCACACGTTCGTCGCGACCCGCTCGCGCAGCAGAGCGGCACCGAGCAGGGGGGTGAACACCACGTACATGCCGGTGACGAAGCCGCTCACCGACGCCGAGGTGTGGGTCAGGCCGACGGTGAGCAGCAGGTTGCTCACCCCGAACAGGGCGCCGAGCACGACCGCCCTGAGCCGCAGCGCCGAGGGCATGGCGACCACACCGCGCGGACGCAGGGCGGCAAGCACCAGGGCGGCCAGGGCGAACCTCAGGGTGAGGTAGTCGGCGGCCGGGATCCGGGTGGTGACGCCCTTGAGCAGCACGAACGTGGACCCCCACGCGGCGGTCACGACGAGCAGCCCGCCGATCGCGGGCCAGTCGCCACGCCGTCCGCCCCGGGGGGTCGACGCCTGCGGCTGTGCGGTGGTCGTGGTGGTCATGGATCCATCGCAGCCCATCCGGGGAGGGAGAATGAAGCCGTGACCCAGCAGCCGATGAGTAACCGCAGTCCCGATGCCACGGACGGGAGAATCCTCCGTCTGCTGGCCAGAAACGCCCGCGCCTCCTACCGGGAGATCGGCATCGCGGTGGGGCTCTCGGCGAACGCGGTCACCCAGCGGATGCGCAGGATGGAGGGGGCCGGGATCATCCGCGGCTACACGACGCTGCTCGACCCCGCGCTGGCCGGTGCCCCGCTGCTGGCCGTCGTCCACCTGCACACAGCCATGGACGCCGATGTCGCAGCGATCGAGGCGGCCCTGGCGGCGATCCCGACGGTGGTCGAGGTGCTCGACCTGGCCGGCACGATCGACTACGAGATCAGGTTGCGCTGCGGCACCCAGGCCGAGGTGTACGACGCGGTGAACCAGATCCGGCTGCTGCCCGGGATCACCGACATCGAGACCCGCCCGGTGCTGCGCCCGGTGCTGCGCCGCTGAGGACGTCGTGCGACGCTGGGAGTGACGCCGCTTGCCGGAGGTTGCCGTGAATCGTTACGTGGTCACCCTGCACTACACCGTGGCGCCCGGTCGTCACGCACCCGCCGTGCGTGACGTGCTCGCTCCGGCGTGGGGGCCGGGGCATGTGTTCAGCATCTGGGGCGGTGACGGGTTGTCGGTCATGGTGGAGCTGCGCGCCGCGGCGGACGACGACGCGGTGGAGATCGCCGACGCCACGGTGGCGGCCCTGTGGCCGCTGGTCGGAGCGGGCTCGCTCCGCCTCCTGCACGCCTTTCCCCGCCGCAGCTACGCCCTCGTGGGGGCCCGCCTGGGCCGCAAGGACCGGCACGTGTCACGTCGCCCGACGTGGTTCGACGACCGAGGTTTCGACGACGGGCCGGACACCGGTGGCGACGGGGCAGGGGTCCGTGAGCCGCGTCGTCCACCGCCTTCACCCGGTCACCTGAGCGCCGAAGCGGATCTGCCCGGTGCTGCCGGCGTGCATTCGTGAGCTGATGCTCTTCCTCACCTCGTGAGACGTCGCCCAGGTGAACCGCTCCTATCGCACCGCTGACCGAAGGGCCAACGGTGCAGAGGCCGGGACGTCTGGTACCTGGCCCTGGGGTGAAGCGTGGAAGGATCGAGGCTGGACACCATCCCAGCCGTGTGAGTTCAGGGAGAACACGTCATGCCCATCGCAACCCCCGAGGTCTACGCCGAGATGCTGGACCGGGCCAAGGCCGGTCGCTTCGCCTACCCGGCGATCAACATCAGCTCCTCGCAGACCCTCAATGCCGCGATCCGTGGTTTCGCCGAGGCCGAGAGCGACGGCATCGTGCAGGTCTCCACCGGTGGCGCCGAGTACCTGTCCGGCCCCACGGTCAAGGACATGGTGACCGGCTCCGTCGCGCTGGCCGCCTACGCGCACGAGGTCGCCAAGAAGTACGACATCAACATCGCGCTGCACACCGACCACTGCCCGAAGAACAAGCTGGACGGGTTCGTCCGGCCGCTCATCGCGATCAGCGCCGAGCGGGTCGCCCGCGGTGAGAACCCGCTGTTCCAGTCGCACATGTGGGACGGATCGGCCGTGCCGCTGGCCGAGAACCTGGTCATCGGCCAGGAACTGCTGGCGCTGGCCAAGGCCGCCAACATCATCCTCGAGGTCGAGATCGGCGTCGTGGGCGGCGAGGAGGACGGCGTCGTCGGCGAGATCAACGACAAGCTGTACACCTCCGTCGAGGACGGCATGGCCACCGCCGAGGCGCTCGGCCTGGGCGAGAAGGGCCGCTACATGGCAGCCCTGACCTTCGGCAACGTGCACGGCGTCTACAAGCCGGGCAACGTCAAGCTGCGCCCGGAGATCCTCAAGGAGATCCAGGATGCGGTCGGCGCCAAGTACGGCAAGGACAAGCCGTTCGACCTGGTCTTCCACGGCGGATCGGGTTCGCTGCCCGAGGAGATCGCGGCCGCGGTCGACTACGGCGTGATCAAGATGAACGTCGACACCGACACCCAGTACGCCTTCACTCGCCCGATCGCGGCACACATGCTGCAGAACTACGACGGCGTGCTGAAGATCGACGGCGAGGTCGGCAACAAGAAGCAGTACGACCCGCGTGCCTGGGGCAAGGCCGGCGAGGCCGGCATGACCGCCCGCGTGGTAGAGGCCTGCCAGAACCTGCGCTCGGCCGGCACCAAGGTCACGTAACCTGCACCAATCCCGAGAGTGGTCGCTTCTCGTGGCGACACGCCGAGCGTGGTGCCCGAGAAGTGACCACTCTTCGTGTGGGCTGGGCGGATGGATCACCTTGTTCTGGGTTCGAACCACGCCCGGCTGGCGCGGAGCAGTGCGGTGCAGGAGGGTGCCGAGAACCTCCTGGTCAAGGCGTTGGACGCGCTGGACGCGGGCGATGGGGCCACGGCCGAGACGCGGGTGCGGCGGGCCCTGCACCTGCCCTTCGACGACTACGAGGAGGTCACCCCGGGCTGGTGGCGCGCCTACATGCTGCTGTTCACCGCGATCGTCGACGAGTGGGAGGACGGCGAGGGTGAGGACTGGCTCGACGCCGCGCTGGCGGCCGAGGCGCAGGCCGAGGGTTTCGGCCGGATTGCGCTCCGGTCGGCCCTCAACGTGATCGACCATGACTACGAACTCGACCGCGATGCCTCCCGCCGGATCCGGGCCCGGCTCGGGGGAGTGCAGCCGCTGGTCGACTGGCAGGACCTGCTGCCGGAGGGCGACGAGGCGACCGTGGCAGCGATCCTGCAGGTCCTGGCCGCGTACAACGCCTTCGACGACGCGCTCGGCGCGGTGTCCGGCTCGTAGACTCAACGGGTGAGTACCGCGCCGTGGCCCGACCACCTGCTCTCGCTGGCCGAGTGGCAGGCGCTGCCCGAGGACTCCTCCCGTCGCTTCGAGCTGATCGAGGGAGTCCTCCTCGTGGTGCCCCGCCCCTCGCCCCTGCACCAACGAGCCATGGTCCGCCTCGCCGGACGGCTCGACGCTCAGCTGCCCGAGGACCTGACCGCGTTGGCCGATGTGGAGATGGTCATCGACTCCGCGTATCCGGCGACGGTGCGGGTGCCCGACGTGGTCGTGGTCCGCTCCTCCGTGGCCGAACGCAATCCGGCGCGCCTGGCGGCGGACGACGTCCTGCTGGCGGTCGAGATCGTGTCACCCGGCACAGGTCGGACCGACCGGGTGACCAAGCTCGCCGAGTACGCCGAGGCCGGCATCGGCGGCTACTGGGTGATCGACCTCGATCCGCCGGCCACCACCCTCACCGCGTACACCCTCGTCGACGGCGACTACGAGATCGTCGCCGACGGCCCGGGGGAGTTCGATCTGCTCCACCCGGCTCCTGTCCATGTCGACCTCACCTCTCTGACGACTCGGCGGTAAAACCTTGTCCCACAACCTGCTTGGCGAACCTCGGTTGCCCGGACGCGGCTCGGAGATGCCGGACGACGCCGACGTGCGCGTCCCGCTCGAGGCGGGCACCGCGCCGTCCGCCGTCGCTGCCGCCCACCCGGCGCGCAGCCTGCCCTGGGCGGTGCTCGCCGAGGCCGCCCTGGCCGCCGGCGAGCCGGTGCAGGCCTACGCCTACGCCCGGGTCGGCTACCACCGCGGCCTGGACGCCTTGCGCGCCTCCGGCTGGCGGGGCAGCGGCCCGGTGCTCTGGTCGCACGAGCCGAATCGCGGGTTCCTGCGCGCCCTGGCGGCGCTCGGCAAGGCGGCCGAGGCGATCGGTGAGGACGCCGAGAAGCGGCGTTGCGCCACCTTCCTGAACGACTGCGACCCGGAGGCCGCCTCGTGCCTGCAGTAGTCATCATCGGCGCCCAGTGGGGCGACGAGGGCAAGGGCAAGGCCACCGACGCGCTCGGTCATCGGGTCGACTACGTGGTGAAGTTCAACGGCGGCAACAACGCCGGGCACACCGTGGTCGTGGGCGGAGAGAAGTACGCCCTGCACCTGCTGCCCTCGGGGATCCTCACCCCCGGGGTGGTTCCGGTGATCGGCAACGGCGTAGTGATCGATCTGACCGTGCTGTTCTCCGAGATCGACGCCATGACCAGCCGCGGGGTGGACTGCTCGCGGCTGCTGGTCTCGGCCAACGCGCACATCATCCCGGGTTACAACCGCACCCTGGACAAGGTGACCGAGCGCTTCCTCGGCTCGCGCCGGATCGGCACCACCGGGCGGGGCATCGGGCCGACGTATGCCGACAAGATGAACCGGATCGGCATCCGGGTGCAGGACCTGTTCGACGAGCACATCCTGACCCAGAAGATCGAGGGTGCCCTGGCCCAGAAGAACCACCTGCTGGTCAAGGTCTACAACCGGCGGGCGATCTCGGTCACCGAGACCGTGGACGATCTGCTCTCCTACGCCGAGCGGCTGCGGCCGATGGTGGCGGACACGGCGCGGGTGCTGGTCGAGGCGCTCGACGCCGACCGGACGGTGCTGTTCGAGGCCGGCCAGGCGACCCAGCTCGACGTCGATCACGGCAACTACCCTTTCGTGACGTCGTCCAACGCCACGGCGGGCGGGGCCTGCACCGGTACCGGAGTGCCGCCGACCCGGATCGACCGGGTGATCGCGGTGGCCAAGGCCTATGCCACCCGGGTGGGCGAGGGCCCGTTCCCGACCGAGCTGCACGACGCGGACGGCGAGCGGCTGCGTGCGGTGGGTGGGGAGTACGGCACCACCACAGGGCGGCCGCGCCGCTGCGGCTGGTACGACGCGCCGATCATCCGGTACGCCACCCGGATCAACGGGTTGACCGACCTGGTGCTGACCAAGCTCGACGTGCTGACCGGCGTCGAGCGGCTGCCGGTGTGCGTGGCCTACGACGTGGACGGCGTGCGCTCGGCCGAGGTCCCGTTGACCCAGACCGAGTTCCACCACGCCAGGCCGGTGTATGAGTACTTCGACGGCTGGGACGAGGACATCACTGCGATGACGGCGTTCGAGGACCTGCCCAAGAACGCCCAGCGCTACGTGCTGGCCCTGGAGGAGATGGCCGGAGTGCGGATCAGCGCCGTCGGCGTCGGCCCCGACCGCCAGGCCACGGTGGTCCGCCACGACCTCCTAGGCTGACCGAAACCAGCATGAGCAGGGTTGTGTGCCGTTCGGGCCACACGGGAGTAGCGGTGGTCCCGTTGGTGCGGTGGCCGGCCCCGCGGTTGGTGCGAGCCCGCCCCGAGCCGGCTCGCGCCTGCTCGGTGGCGATGGAGATCACGATGCGTGGAAATGGCTGTGATAGCAACCGCTTTCCTTCAATGTGATCTCCATCGTCGACTCAACCGGCGGCGCCAACGCATTCCCTGGGCGACGGTGACCACGCCGCATGCGGCAGTGAACGCACCCAGCGTCGCGTACCCCTTCCAGTCCCACACCGGCTCGGCGACGTCGATGATCCGGTCAGGGTGGGTGGGGTCGTGCAGCACCGTCAGGGTCTGACCGACCTGCGGCCTGCCGACGAATCGGCTGACGAGTACACGCCGGCCGACGGGACCGTTGAGGTACTCACGTTGAGGGTCGACTCCTTCTGGTCAAAGTTGGTGCGCACCACCCGGACCGTGGCGGTCGATCCGTGCGTGGACAGGGCGCGGGCGTCGCGGACTTCAAGGCCGAGGACGACGGCGATCACCGCGGTCAACGCGAAAGTGTTCAGGAAGAGCAGGCCGGCGGTGAGCGGGGTGCGACCCTCGCCGCGAAGATCGTCCAGAACGACGGCCTCGAACCGGGTGGCGCCGTCCGGGTCCGGCCTGTCATCCGCATGCCGCCCACCCATCAGCCACTCACCAGCCCCTCACCGCCAAAACCCGCTCATGCTCCGTCGGGGTACACGTTTGAGGCTCCCAGAGCGCCAAAACGTGTACTCCCGCGGAGCATGAGCAGGTTAGGCGGACTTGGCTTTCTTCGCCGCCGCCTTCTTGGCGGGCTTCTTGGCCTCGGTGGGCTCGGACTCGGCGGGGGACTCGCCGCGGGCGGCCTTGGCCCGCTCGACGCTGCGCTGCAGCGCCGTCAACAGGTCGACCACCTCGGCGCTGCCGACCTCGTCCGGCGTGGTGACCGGCGCCGGCGCCGCCCCGGCCAGCTTGGCGTCGACCAGCTCGGCCACCGCCTTGGCGTAGGCGTCCTCGTACTGATCGGGCTCGAAGTCGGCGGCCAGGCTCTCCACCAGAGACATCGCCATCGCCACCTCGGCGTCGCGCAGCTCGACGTCGCCGTCGAGCACGTCGAAGTCGGCGGCCCGCACCTCGTCCGGCCAGAGCATCGTCTGCAGCAGGATCACGTCACCCCGGACGCGCAGCACGGCCAGGGTCTCCCGCTGCCGCATGGCGACCTTGACCACGGCCATCCGGTCGGTCTTGGCCAGAGCCTCGCGCAGCAGCACGTACGGCTTCACCGTGCGCGCCTCGGGCTCGAGGAAGTACGTCTTGTCGAACAGGATCGGATCCACCTGGTCGGCCGGCACGAATTCCATCACGTCGATCTCGCGGCCGGTCTGCATCGGCAGCCCGGCGAAGTCCTCGTCCTCGAGCATCACCTGGCGGCCGTCGGCGGACTCGTACCCCTTGGCCAGCTGGTCCCAGGGCACCTCCTCGCCGCAGACGGTGCAGGTGCGCTTCATCTTGATCCGGCCGCCGTCGGCGCGGTGCACCTGGTGGAATCGGATGTCGTGCTCCTGGGTGGCCGCGAACAGCCGCACGGGCACGTTGACCAGGCCGAACGAGACGGCACCCTTCCAGATCGCACGCATGGTTCAGCATGACCCATACGGCAGCATGGGCGCATGTCGTCGCGCCCTGGGCCACCCATGCTGACCACGACCGCCGACTCTCCGGCCGCGATCCCCGCCGACGGCACCGCCTGGGCCTATGAGGTGAAGTGGGACGGCGTGCGGGTGCTGGCCGACGTCGAACAGGGCCGCGTGCGGCTGATCAGCCGGGCCGGCAACGAGGTGACCGCCGCCTACCCCGAGCTCACCGGGCTGGCCGAGGTCCGCCCGGACGCCGTACTGGACGGCGAGATCGTGGTCCTGCGCGACGGCGTCCCCAGCTTCACCGCGCTCGCCGAACGGATGCACGTACGGGACGCCGCCCGGGCCCGAGCCCTGGCCGTCAGGGCCCCGGCCACCTACATCGCCTTCGACCTGCTCCGCCTGGACGGCGCCGACGTCACGGCGCTGCCCTGGACCCAGCGCCGCGCACTGCTCGAGCAGCTGGCCGTCGGGGCCCGCGACTGGCAGACCTCGCCGGTCTACGACGACCGGGACTCGCTGGTCGCGGCCACCCGGGAGCAGGGCCTCGAGGGTGTCGTCGCCAAGCGCCGCTCCTCCCGCTACATCCCCGGCGCCCGAACGGGTGACTGGGTCAAGCTCGCCCACACACGGGTGCAGTCCTGCCTGGTGGGCGGCTGGCGCTGGGAGACCGGCGGGCGTGATCGACTCGGCGCGTTGCTGGTCGGCGTGCCGGACGGCGCCGGCGGGCTGACCTTCGCCGGCCGCGTCGGCAGCGGGATCACCGCCGCGACGGCGGCCGAGCTGCGCCGGCTGTTCGAGGCTGCGCCGTCCGCCGGCTCTCCGTTCACCACCGAGGTGCCGGCCGTCGATTCTCAGGGCACGATCTGGACGACGCCGCGCGTGGTGATCGACGTCCGCCACCTCGGGCGCAACGACGGCGGTCGACTGCGCCAGCCGGTGCTCCGGGGCATCCGGACCGATCTGGGGCCGGACGACGTGCGTTGGGAGGCGCCGTGAGCGAGCAGGCGGCGCAGGAGCAGGCCGTGCAGATCGGTGATCACCGGCTGATCCTGCGCAACCTCGACAAGGTTCTCTACCCGGCGACCAGCACCACCAAGGGCGAGGTGCTCGCCTACTACTCCGGCGTCGCCGCGGCCATGCTCACCCAGGTCGCCCACCGCCCGGCGACCCGCAAGCGCTGGCCGGACGGCGTCGCCGGGCCCTCGTTCTTCGAGAAGAACCTGCCCAACGGCACCCCGGACTGGGTCCGGCGGGTGCGCCTGCCGGTGCCGGGGTCGACGAGGGACCGGGAGACGATCCTCTACCCGCTGATCGACGACCTGGCGACGCTGGTCTGGGTGGCCAACCTCGCCTCCCTGGAGATCCACGTGCCGCAGTGGACCGTCGACGGCGACGGAGCGGCGCAGCCCCCCGATCGGCTGGTGATCGACCTGGACCCCGGACCACCGGCAGGGCTGACCGAATGCACCGAGGCGGCGTTCGCCGTCCGGGAGCGGTTGGCCTCCGACGGCCTGGCCTGCTACCCGGTGACCAGCGGGAGCAAGGGCATGCAGCTCTACGCAGCGCTGCCCGACGGGGTGCCGGGCGGCCGGGACGCCGAGGCGGTGACCGGCTACGCCAAGGCCCTGGCCGAGTCGTTGGAGAAGGAGCTGCCGGCCCTCGTGGTGAGCCGGATGACCAAGGCCTTGCGCCCGGGCAAGGTGCTGCTGGACTGGAGCCAGAACAACGCGGCCAAGACAACGATCGCGCCGTACTCGCTGCGCGGGCGCGACCACCCGTATGTCGCCGCGCCGCGGGCGTGGGCAGAACTGGAGGCGGGTGGGCTGAGCCAGCTCGACCACTCCGAGGTCACCGCACGGCTCGCGGCGGACGGCGACCTGCTGGCCGAGCTGGAGCGAGGACTGCGATGAGTGTCTGGGGGATCGTGCTCGGCGCAGGCTCGGGGGCCCGTTTCGGCGGTGCCAAGCAGTTCCTCGAGCTGACCGGGGTGACGCTGCTCGAGCGCAGCGTCACAGCGGCGCGGACGGCGTGCGACGGGGTGGTCGCCGTGGTTCCCGACCCGACGGTGGCAATGGCGACGGCGATGGCGGCCGACGCGGTGGTGGCCGGCGGAGTGACCCGGAGCGGCTCGGTGCGGGCCGGACTGGCTGCGGTGCCCACGACGGCCGAGGTGATCGTGGTCGCCGACGCCGCGCACCCGCTCGCTTCTCCAGCGCTGTTCTCCGCGGTGGTCAAAGAGGTCCTCGACGGGGCTGAGGGCGCGTTCCCCGGGCTGGCGATGACCGAGGCGATCGCCGAGGTCCTGCCCGACGGCACCCGCGGCGAGGCGATGTCGCGCCGGGGGCGAGTCCTGGTCCAGACGCCGCAGGCCTTCCGGGCCGAGCTGCTCCGGGCGGTGCATGCGCAGGGGGCCGAGGCGGTCGAGGACTCGGCGAGCGTGGCGGCGATGACGGTGGGTGGGCGCCCGGCACGGGTGGTCATCGTCCCCGGTGACCCGTTCAACGTGCATGTGACCACCACCGAGGAGCTCGACCTGGCGCGTGCACTGGTGCGCTGAACCACGCCGACATGCACGACCGGCGACGTGATGTGACCCTCGATACATGACAAATCAGCCATCTCCACGGGTCAGGCGCTCGGTCTCACTCGCCGCGTTGGTCATCGCTTCGGGTCTGAGCGTGCCCCTGCTGCCGGGCACCGCCGTCGCCGCCACATCGGCGCCGGTCACGGCGTCGTCGTCACACCACGATGCGCGGGTGCTGAACCTCCCCTCGGGGCTGCGCCCCGAGGGAATCACCGCGCGCCACGGCACGCTGTACGTCTCCTCCCTCGCCGACGGCCGGATCCTGGCGGTCGACCGGCGCAGTGGCCACACCCGGGTGCTGCTGCCCGCGCTGACCGGCAGAGCGCTGCGCGGGATGCAGATCGACGGGCGTACCGGGCTGCTGTACGTGGCGGGGAACCGGGGCGCCACCGCCATCGTGCTCGCCCTGGACCACCGGACCGGGCACATCGTGCGGGAATGGACCGTGCCCGGGGCAGGCTTCCTGAACGACCTGGTGATCACCAAGAAGGCTGTCTGGGTGACCGACTCCCGGGTGGACCGGCTGCTGCGGATCCCGCTCGGCCGCAGCGGGCACCCTGAGGCCGGCGACCCGGCGCTGCTGCCGCTGCGTGGGCAGTGGCCGGTGCCCGACCCGGCCGCCATTCGGGCCAACGGCATCCGGGCGCTGCCCGACGGCCGCCTGCTGCTCGACCACTCGAGCGCCGGCGGGCTCTGGGCGGTGTCGCCGTCGGACGGTCAGGTCATGTCGGTCCCTGTGACCGGCGGGCCGGCGATCATCGGCGGAGACGGCCTGGAGCTGGACGGGCGTCGGTTGTGGATCGTGCGGGGAACGGGACAGGCGTCGGTCAGCGAGCTGCGCCTCGACGTCCACCATGGTCGACTCACGGCGCGCTGGGTGCGCGACCTGGCCGACGCCTCGCTCGACGTTCCCTCGACGGCGGTGCTCTCCGGCGGCCGGCTCTGGGCGGTGAACGCCCGATTCGGGGTGGCCGACCCGGCAATCGCCCCCTACTGGATCACCGGGCTGCCGTTGCGCCACTCCTGATCGGCGCTGATCACGACGGCGGGGCCGCGTGGTCTGGGGGCGTTCGTGGTGGGGTCACTCGTGCGGGTCGGGCAGCGGCACCGTGATGTCACCTGCGACGCTCACCTGCGGCGTGGGCGTCGGGCTCGGCGGTGCCGGGTCCGGCGCGGGCTCCAGGTCCAACGGCACATACAGGGTGACATCGTCCGAGCCGGCCAGGCCCTTGGCCTTCACCTCAACGTGCACCCGGTAGCTGCCGGGCGTGATCAGCGACCCGTGCACGATCGAGGTGGTGCCGGTGGCGGTGCGCACCAGCTGACCGCCGCTGCGGGTGAGCGTCCAGTGCAGCCTGTAGCCGGGGATGGCGTCGCCGGTGGTGGGGTGCGTGGCGACCACCTTCAGGACCAGCGGCTCCCCGGCAGCGTGCCCGGCGCCGCCCGACGGCGAGGTGATCTGGACATTGGCAACCACCGCCCCCTGAGGCACCGGCGGGGCGGCATCGCCGCCCGACCCGCCGCCCGACCCGCCGCTCGGGTTGTGGCCGGTGCTGCCGTCTGCTCGCGCAACAGCGACCCGTGCGGCGCGCACCCCGGCCACCGTGGGCGAGACTGTCGGCGTCGCCACCGCCGAGGTCGTCGGGCGGGCACCGAGTTCGGCCTGGCCGACCGGACTGCGCGGCAGGAACAGGGTGGTCAGCGCGCCGGCGCCCACGCCAAGGATCGCGGCGAACGCGATCACGAACATGGCCCGCTCGTGCCGGGCCGGCGCCGGTCGCGGGTCCTCGCCGAAAGGATCCAGATCCTCTGGACGCATCAGGCTGGGGTGGACGGTGAACAACAGGTTGTCGGACATGGTGGCCTCCCGGCTCAGGCCCGCCGTACGGGCGCTCGGGAGCAGGACGGGCAGCCGCCCGGGTCCTGACACCCCACGCGGGGGTTTCTTCGAACCGGGGTGTCAGGGTTCTTGCGCTGACACGTCCTGATGGCATGAAGATGGGGCCCACACCAGGAGGTCGGGGATGCAGTTGGGTGACGGATCGGACGCCGCACTCGCGCGCGCCTGGCAGGCCGGCGACGTCCGCGCCTTCGACGAGGCCTACCGTCGCTTCGCCCCGGTGCTGTTCGGCACCGCGGTCGGGCTGGTCGGTGACCGGTCGGCCGCGGCAGACGTCGTCCACGACACGTTCCTGCGCGCGGCGACCCGGGTGGGCGGGCTGCGTGACCCGGCGCGGCTGCGGGCGTGGCTGTTCGCCATCCTGCGCAACGAAGCGGTGTCGGTGCACCGGGTCCGGTCGCGGAGCGGCGGCAGTCTGGACGACGGGCCGGCTCCGGTGAGCGAGTGGCTCGCCGACACGGCCGCCGCTCCGGACGTCGAGGCGTCCCGTCGGGAGCTGGCCGACCTGGTCTGGACGGCTGCCGACGGCCTGCAGCACCGAGACCGCGAGGTCCTCGAACTGCACCTGCGCGGTGGTCTGGAGGCCGGCGACCTGGCGATGGCGATGGGCGTGACCGCGGGTCACGCGGCGGTGCTGCTCTCCCGGATGCGGGACCGGCTGGAGCGCTGCCTCGGCGCCCTGCTGATCGCCCGGTCAGGGCGTGCCGACTGCCTGGACCTCGACCGTCTGCTCAGCGGCTGGGACGGCCGGTTCTCCCTCGAGGTGCGGGGAAGGGTGACCCGGCACATCGAGGGCTGCCCGGCCTGCGGACGGCGTCGGGGCGCCCTGGTCTCGCTCGAGCACCTCGCCCCCGTGCTGGTGCCACCGCTGGTGGTGCTGCCCGAGGACCTGCGCGCCAGGCTGGTGGCGGATCTGATGGACCTGCCGTCGGCCGCTGCCGCGATGGATCCGCGCGGCCAGGAGTGGGCCTGGCGCGAGGACGGCTTTCCGTGGCCGGCTGACGAGGGCGAGGCTGCCATGGTCTTCGCCACCGCGGACGACGCCGCAGCGGGTGCGACCCGGCTGATGCCGGGACCCCAGGCCCGGCGCACCGCGCTCGCGGCGGTAGTTGTGCTCATGCTCCTCGGAGTGGGGGTGGTGACCGTCGTGGTGAGGGGCCGGTCGCCGGCTCCGGTGGTGACCACGGTCGCCGGCCCGGCGACCACCGACCCGGCAGCAACAGGGTCGCCGGCCCAGAGCGCGACGGAACCTCCACCGGGCTCGGTGACGGCGACACCGGCGTCGTCGGGCTCGGTCCGCACGGGCGGACCGGGCGCGACCTCGAGCGCCGCGCCGAGCCGGCCGGCTGGGTCGGCCCCCGTCGCATCGCCGAGTCCGAGCCGGTCGCTCCCCGGGACGCCGAGCACCAGGCCGACCCCCACGCCGACCCCCAGCCCGACGCCGACGCTCGCGGTCCCCACCCCCTCGCCGACTCCCACCCCGACCCCGGACCCGCCCGTCATCCTCCGGCTCGCGCTCAGCCCGTCCGTGGTGCAGCAGAACGGCGGGAGGCGCTGCACCGTGCTCACCTCCACGGTCACGGTGGCCGTGCTCTCCCAGACCTCGGTGACCGGCTCGGTCTCCTGGCAGCCGGTGGACGGCCGCACCGTGACCACAGGCCTCAAACGGAACGGCGCCGAGCTGTCCGGGCAGATCGGTCCGTTCGACAGCTCCGGGCCGACGGGCGTGAGCGTGACGGTCCTCGACCAGGACGGCGGCTCCGCCTCGGCGGCTGCCACCCTCACGGTCCTCCCCTGTCGGTGACGTGCCAGTGACCTTCCAGGGCGGAGGTTCTGCGCCGATCCGGCCGCCCGGCGGATGCGCTGACCTACGCTGTGCGGCATGACCAGCACGCTGCCGTCCACTTCGGCCCCCGGCGCCACGCCGTCGCGCCCCGCCGTCCCGCCGACCCGGCCGACTCCGGCCCCCGACCCGGCCGGTGCGGCCCGCGCCCTCGAGCTGGACCGCGCCCACGTCTTCCACTCCTGGTCGGCGCAGGCCACGCTCAACCCGATGGTGATCGCGGGCGGGCAGGGCTCCTGGGTCTGGGACGGCGCCGGGACCCCGTTCCTGGACTTCTCCAGCCAGCTCGTCTTCACCAACGTCGGCTTCGGCCACCCGAAGATCGTCGAGGCGATCCAGGCTCAGGCGGCGCAGCTGGCTACCGTCGCCCCGCAGCACGCCAACGCCGCGCGCTCGGAGGCTGCCCGCCTGATCGTCGAGCGGGCGCCCGGTAACGACTTCACCCACGTGTTCTTCACCAACGGCGGCGCGGACGCGATCGAGAACGCCGTCCGGATGGCCCGCCTGCACACCGGGCGGCGCAAGGTGCTGGCCCGCTACCGCAGCTATCACGGCAACACCACGACGGCGATCAACCTGACCGGTGACCCGCGGCGCTGGCCGAACGACTACGGCGCCGAGGGGATCGTGCACTTCTTCGGCCCCTACCTGTACCGCTCCGCCTTCCATGCGACCACCGAGGCCGAGGAGTGCGAGCGGGCCCTGGCCCACCTGGAGCAGACCATCCAGCTGGAGGGGCCCGGCACGATCGCCGCGATCGTGCTGGAGTCGATCCCCGGCACCGCGGGCATCATGATCCCCCCGCCCGGGTACCTCGCCGGAGTGCGCGAACTCTGTGATCGCTACGACATCCTCTGGATCGCCGACGAGGTGATGTCGGGCTTCGGCCGGGCGGGCAACTGGTTCGCCTGCGAGCTGGCCGGGCCCGGGGTGGCCCCCGACCTGATCACGATCGCCAAGGGGGTCAACTCCGGGTACGTGCCGCTGGGTGGCGTGATCGTCTCCAGCGAGGTCTACGACACCTTCGCCACCAGGCCCTTCCCCGGTGGGCTGACCTACTCCGGCCACCCGCTCGCCTGTGCCGCCGCCGTCGCCACGATCACGGCGATGCAGGAGGAGGGCATCGTGGAGAACGCCGACCGGCTCGGCCGCGAGGTGTTCGGCCCGTCGCTCGCGGCGATGGCCGAGCGCAGCCCGATCATCGGTGAGGTGCGCGGCGTCGGGGCGTTTTGGGCGCTGGAGCTGGTGCGGGACAAGGAAACCCGTGAGCCCCTGGTGCCCTACAACGCGGCCGGAGAGGCGAACGCTCCCATGGCCAGGCTGACCGGCGCCTGCAAGGAGCGCGGACTGCTGCCATTCGTGGCCGGCAACCGCACCCACGTCGTGCCGGCGCTGAACATGACCGACGACGAGGCACGGTATGGTCTGGCCCTGCTCGAGGAGGCTCTGGCCGAGGTTGCGAGCACCCTGCCGGAGGCCTGATCGGCCGAGGCGATGCAGACGTGACCGCCTCTCGTGGCACGAGCGCGAGTTCCCCCTGGACGTGGGCCTGGCCACCGACCGGCGGTGCGCCCTCGTGCGGGGTGACTTCTTCGCGATGACGGCGTCCGAGACCGGATACGACCTGGTGAGGCCGACCCGGCTCTTCCACGCCGTCCTGGTGGACATCGACCACACGCCGGGGCACGTACTGCACCCCAGCCACGCCTCCTTCTACACCCCTGCGGGCTTGCGCCGGCTGATCCGCCACCTCCACCCCGGCGCCGTCTTCGCGCTCTGGTCGGGACGACCCGCCCGACCGTGACTTCGAGTAGGTGCTGGACGCGGTCTTCACCCACACCCGGGCGCAGGTGGTCACCCTCTACCTGGCGACCTAGAACCTGCTCATGCTCCGCGGGGGTACACGTTTGGGGCTCGAAGACGGCCGAAACGTGTAGCCCTGCGGAGCATGAGCAGGTTTCAGGGGGTGTGGCGGTCGGCGTTGGCGTGGATGGCGTCGTGCACGTACTGGGCCAGGCCCACGCGCAGGTTCTCGTACGTGGCGGTGAAGCGCGGGTCGGCCAGGTACATGTCGGCCAGGCCGCGGTGCATGTCGTGGCCGAGGTCGTAGAAGCGGTCGTGGATCTGCCGGCGGTGATCCTCTGCTGCGTCCATCGCGGCGTCCGCGGTCGCCGGCAGCCCAGCGTCCAGGGCAGCCACGAACGCTGCATTGACGGCGTCCTGGTCGGCCTTGACCGCCTCCCAGTCGGCCTTCGTGTAGCCCACGGTGCGCCCCGCCGACTGCTTCCAGGCGTCGGTGTCGCCCCAGCGCTGCTCGGCCTCGGCCTGGTACTCCTCGCTGAAGCCGTCGCCGAAGAGCTCCTTCATCTCGGCGGTGCTGAGCGGTCGGTCGTTCATCACGGTCTCCAATGCTCGGTCGATGGCGGTGACGAGGGCGTGCATCTCGTCCAGCCGCCCGGATACCGCCGCGCGCTGGCGGCGCAGGTGGTCCTCAACGTCGCCCGCGGCGGCGTCCAGCAGGTCCTTGATCTCCTCCAGCGAGAAGGCGAGCCGGCGGTACACGACGATGTGCTGCAGCCGAGTCAGATCGGCGTCCGAGTAGAGCCGGTACCCGGCCGCGGATCGTGCGCTCGGCACCAGCAGCCCGATCTCGTCGTAGTGGTGCAGCGTGCGCACGGTGATCCCGAGCAGCTCGCCGACCTGTCCCACGGAGTAGTCCATGCCGACCACTGTGCGGCCTCACGCAAGGTGAGAGTCAACACGCACCGACCGGCCCCTTCTCGCTGCTCGCCGACCGGCGTAGCGTGAGCCGTGGAGGTGTTGAGAATGTCGCATCAGGAAGCCACCTCCGTCGTCTCGCTCCCGCTCGACGAGGTCGAGGAGCGTCTGCGTGACGTGGAGACCTGGCCATTGTTCATCGAGGGCCTCGAGCTGATCACCAAGACCGCGCACCAGCGCTACCGCATGGTGGTGCGCAGTGGCCGGACGACGCGAGAGGTCCACGCCGCAGTCCTCGCGCACCCGAAGGAGAACAGGTTCTCCTGGAAGTCCCTCGGTGGCCCCAGGTACGACGGTGAGCTCCGGCTGACCGCCGTCGACGACCGACACACCCGGATCAAGCTGGTGTTCACGGCCGACCCGGTGGGGTTCGTGTCTGGCTTGGCGGAGATGTTCGGCACCAAGAACGACACCGCCGAGATCGACCTGGGCAAGCTGGCCGAGCACCTGCGCCACTAGCCGTAGCAGCCGGGGGCGGCCCCACCCGGGGCGGCAACTAGGCTGACCGCCGTGAAGGTTCTCGTGCTGGGCTCCGGTGCCCGCGAACACGCTCTGGTCCTCGCCCTGGCCGCCGATCCCTCGGTGACCTCGATCGTGGCGGCACCCGGCAACCCCGGCATGGGGGTGCCCTGCCTGCCGGTCGACGCCGCTGATCCGGTGGCCGTTGCGGCGCTCGCCGCCGGACACGATCTGGTCGTGGTCGGTCCCGAACTGCCCCTGGTCAACGGCGTGGCGGACGCCGTGCGGCAGGCCGGGGTGGCCTGCTTCGGCCCCTCCGGCGAGGCCGCCCGGCTGGAGGGCAGCAAGGCCTTCGCCAAGGAGATCATGGCCGAGGCCGGGGTGCCTACCGCGATGGCCCACCTCTGCACCACGCTCGACGAGGTGGCCGACGCGCTGGACGCCTTCGGCCCGCCGCACGTGGTCAAGGACGACGGGCTCGCCGCCGGCAAGGGCGTGGTGGTCACCGACGACCGGGACGCCGCGCTGGCCCACGCCGCCGGGTGCCTGGACAAGCCGGGCGGCCAGGTCGTGGTGGAGGAGTTCCTCGACGGCCCCGAAGTCTCCCTGTTCGTGCTCTGTGACGGCACGAGCGCGGTGCCGCTGGCCCCGGCGCAGGACTTCAAGCGGGTCGGCGACGGCGACGCGGGGCCGAACACCGGCGGCATGGGCGCCTACTCGCCGCTGCCCTGGGCGCCGCCGCACCTGGTCGAGGAGGTGATGGAGCGGGTCGCCCTGCCCGTGGTGGCCGAGATGGCCCGGCGCGGCACACCGTTCACCGGCGTCCTCTACTGCGGTCTGGCGCTCACCTCGCGCGGCCTGCGGGTGATCGAGTTCAACGCGCGCTTCGGTGACCCGGAGACCCAGTCGGTGCTGGCCCGGCTGGCCACCCCGCTCGGTGGCCTGCTGCTCGCGGCGGCCACCGGGGGGCTGGCCGGCTTCCCGCCGCTGCGCTGGCGCGACGCCGCGGCCGTCACTGTGGTGCTGGCCGCCGAGAACTACCCCTCGACGCCGCGCACCGGTGACGTGATCACCGGCCTGGACGCCGCGGCGTCCGTCCCCGGGGCGACCGTGCTGCACGCCGGGACCGCCCGGGACGACGCCGGGGCAATCGTCAGCGCCGGCGGCCGGGTGCTCTCCGTCGTCGGACTGGCCGAGGATCTGGGAAGTGCCCGAGCCGTCGCCTACCAGGCGATCTCGAAGATCGTGCTGCCGGGATCGCACTACCGCAGCGACATCGCGGCGGCGGTGGCCGGCGCGACGGCAGTCTGAGATGACCTCCGTGGTGCTGCCCGGGTGGCGACACGTGTACTCGGGCAAGGTGCGTGACCTCTACCTGCCCGAGGCGACCGACGCGGCGGACGTCGTCCTCGTGGTCGCCAGCGACCGGATCTCGGCCTACGACCACGTGCTCGACACCCCCATCCCGGACAAGGGACGAATCCTGACGGCGCTCAGCCTGTGGTGGTTCGAGCGGCTGGCCGACGTGGTGGACAACCATGTTCTCTCCGCCGATGTGCCCGGTGCGGTCGCGGGCCGGGCGATGCTCTGTCGCCGGCTGGAGATGATCCCGGTCGAGTGCGTGGCCCGCGGCTACCTGGCCGGCTCCGGCCTGGCCGAGTACTGCCGGACCGGCACGGTGTGCGGGATCGCGCTGCCGGCGGGGCTGGTGGAGGCGTCCCGGCTCGCCGAACCGATCTTCACCCCGGCCACCAAGGCCCCGCTGGGCGAGCACGACGAGAACGTGTCGTTCGAGGGCGTCGTGGAGCGGGTGGGGGTGGAGACGGCCGACCAGGTGCGCACGTTCACCCTTGCCGTGTACCGGCGGGCTGAGCAGATCGCCCGCGACCGAGGGATCGTGCTGGCCGACACCAAGTTCGAGTTCGGCCGGGGTCCCGGCGGCGGGATCGTGCTCGGTGATGAGGTGCTGACGCCGGACTCGTCCCGGTTCTGGCCCGGCGACACCTGGCAGCCGGGCAGGCCGCAGCCGAGCTTCGACAAGCAGTACGTGCGGGACTGGCTCACCTCGCCGGCCTCGCGCTGGGACCGCGCCGGCGATGCGCCGCCGCCCCCGCTGCCGGACGACGTGGTCGAGCGCACCCGCGCCCGCTACGTCGAGGCCTACGAACGGCTGACCGGACGCCGCTGGGCCTGACCCGCCGGGCGTCAAGTCCTCGCCCTGAGCTGCCGATGGATGAAGAGTCGATCGTGCGGCGCAGGGAGGGCAGCGGTGATGGGCGTCCGCACCCCCGCGCGCCGGCACAGTCTGTTCATCTCGGTCGCCGTGATGGCGCTGGGGTTCCTCTCCGCCTTCGCCGACCCCGCCGCCGGAGCCACCCAGGCCAGTCTGGCGATCTTCGACGACGACGGTGATCGTGCCCTGTTCACCGGGCCGCTGACCATGGCCCCGGGTCGCAGCTACACCCAGTGCCTCCAGGTCGGTGCCACCAGTGCCGATGGCGGAGACATGGTGCGGGTGGGCGCGAGCGATGTCTCCGGAGACCTGGCCTCCGCCCTGTGGCTCACGATCGACGTCGGGGACGGCGGCCGTTTCGGCGACTGCAGCGCATTCACCGGGGCCCCCCTGTTCGCCGGCACCCTCGCGCAGCTCGCGGCCGCAGGTGGGGGTGAGGGCGTCGCCACCGGATGGCAGCCGGCCACGATCCCGGATCGCTCGTTCCGGATCACCGCGTCCCTGGACGGCGGAATGCGCGACCAGGGCCTGACCGCCCAGGGCAGCTTCGTGTGGCGCCTGGTCGACGTGAGCGGCAGCGGACTGCCGATCCCCTCGGGCAGTCCCACCCCCACCCCCACCCCCACCCCCGTACCTGCTCCGACCCCCACGCCGAGCGTGACCGTGCCGGGTGACCCGTCGCCGTCGCCCTCCGAACCGGGCACGAGTCCAACCGCCACCCCGACGCCCACCCCGACCGAGCCCTCGCCGTCCGTCAGGGCCACTGCCGCCCGGCCCGGCGCGGGCGCCGAGCGGGGCGGGGGCGGGCAGACCGCCGGCGGCGTGTCCGGATCGCCTGACATCACCATCGGGGGCACCCTGGCCCAGCTCGGCACGGTCGTCCGCCGGGCCCAGCAGGCGGTTGTCGCAGTGGTCACCTCACCCCAGTACCCGCTCACCGCCATCTTCCTGGCCCTCGGATTCCTGCTGGTCCAGGACCTGATCGATCGACGGGACCCCAAACTGGCCGTCGCCAAGCGCCGTCAGCGGGAGAACGAGATCGAGTTCCCCGACCGCTTCCACCAGCGGGTGAGCGCCTGATGGCGGCCCGCAGCGGCAGGGGCGCGGCCGCCGGCGCGCTCGAGGTCGCCCCGCTGTCCTACCGGGTCAGCGCGATGTCGGCCTTCCGCCTGGTACTGCTCGGGGTCCTCGGCCTCCTGACCGCGCTGCACTCCGAGTTCAGCACTGCCGACCGCAGCATGGCGCTGATCTACCTGGGCCTGTCCGCTGCGCTGGCTGCGACGTTCTTCCTGCACCGCAGGACGCTGGCGGTCAAGGCCTTCGGAGTCGGCCTGCTGGTCGACGGGGTGTTCCTGCAGTACGCCCACGAACGCCTCGGTCACGGCCCCGCCGTCGATGCCGCGATCGCCGCCTTCGTGGTCGCGGTCTGCCTGCTGGCCTCGTTCCGGACCGGGCTGAAGCTCGCGGTGTGGCAGTCCCTGCTGATGGTGGTCGCCTGGCGGATGGAGGAGGCCGGGGTGGCGCCGCTCTCGCAGGCCATGGCCGACGCCCAGCGCCCGGTGATGGCCGCCACCGACATGGCCCTGCTGTGGCTGACCGTGTTAACCACCTCGGTGGCCTCCTCGATCAATGAGCGTGAGCTGCGCCGGCGGCGCTACGACGCCGAGGAGTTGCAGGCCCTCGCTGCGGCGTTGCTCTCCGACGATCGGCCGAGCGCGGTCAGCGAACGCCTGCTGCACTTCGTCACCGACGAGTTCGGCGCGGCCCGTGCCCTGGTGCTCTCCTACACCCAGGACGGCGGCTCCGCCGTGGTGCGGCTGCTGGCCGCCAGCGCCTCGGCGGCGGTGTCGGCGGCCGCGGCCTCGGTCGCGCCGTCCGGATCGGCACTGCTCACCCTGGCCGCCTCCAGCCGGGAACCCGTGCTGGCGCTCCGCCTGGACCCGCGCCGTGACCCGCTGCTCGCCGCCGCGCTGCCGGACGCGCGCCGGCTGGCGGTGATCCCGCTGGGGCCGGCCAAGGTCACAGGCGCGCAGCGCCATCTGTTGGTCGAGTTCGGTCCCGGCACCTGGCGGGGTGGTCGGGTGGAACGGCGGGTGCTCACCGCGTGCACTCAGGCCGCGGCCGTCGCCGCCCTCGCCCTCTCCCGGGCCGAACTCGTCGCCCAGGCACATGCGGCGGCGGTCACCGACGGGCTGACCCAGCTGGCGAACCGGCGCGCCTTCGACGCGGCGATGACCACCCTCGAGCGGGCCTGGCGCGAGCGCAGCCAGCCGTTCGCCCTGGTGCTGGTCGACGTGGACTACTTCAAGTCGGTCAATGACCGGTTCGGTCACCAGGTGGGGGACCAGGTGTTGCAGGCGGTGGCCGCCGCACTCGCCGACTGCGCCCCCGCCCAGGCCCTGGCCGCCCGCTACGGCGGCGAGGAGTTCGCCCTCGTGCTGCCCTCCACCAGCACCGCCGAGGCGGCACAGATTGCCGAACGGATGCGCCTGACCTTGCATGAGCTCGAACGCCCGGTCCAGGTCTCCGCGAGCTTCGGCGTGGCCGCCGTGCCCGAGGACGCCGAGGACATCGACACCGTGATCCGCGCGGCCGATGCGGCGCTGCTCACCGCAAAGGCGCAGGGGCGGGACCGGGTGGTCGTCGCAGCTCCCGCACCGGCCACCCAGCGCTCCTGAGGCCGGACCGCCGGGGGCCTCAGGTCGCCCGGATCAGCGCCGGGAGGTCTGCCGGGCGACGATCACCACGACGGCGGCAGCCAGGGTGAGCTCGCCCCAGGTCCGGTCAGCCGGCGATCCGTGTCCACTGCTCAACAGGGCCACCCGGCCCGCACCCGGCACCATCAGCCGGGCCACCCCGATCACGTCGTCCGTGCTGCGCACCTGGGTGTCCGGGGTCGGGTTCGCGTCCCCCTTGCTGACGAAGGTGCCGTCGGCCTCGACCCGCAGGACGCGGTGCAGCACCCGTCCGGTGGGGGCCTCCGGGTCGCGCAGCAGCACCACCTGACCGCGCTGCGGCACCCGGCCCGGCTCGACCAGGACGACGTCGCCCGGCTTGATCCGTGGCCACATGGACCCGGTGAGCACCAGTGAGGGCTTCCAGCCCAGAGCCACGGGTGCAAGCGACCAGACCACCAGCGAGCAGACCACGAGCAGCCAACTGGTGGCCACGGTGCCCAGGAAGGACAGGACCGACCTACCGCCCCCGGCGGTCATCAGCGGCAGCGCTGCCGGTCAGGTGTTCTGGGCTTCCCAGGTGAACGTGGCGGCCGAGGACTTGCCCTGGGCCGCATCGTTGTCCTGGAGGGTCCAGCTGAACCGGTAGGTCTTGGTCGCACCGGACCCGCCCGCAGGGGTCCAGCTGGACACCCCGTTGCCGTAGCCGGTCTTGGTGGTCGAGAACCCGTTCAGGGTGCCGGAGTACAGGCCGGCGCCGGAGACGAAGTCGCTGCAGTCCGACGCAGACCCTGTGCCCTCGTCCACGCTGAAGGTCAGGTACTGGGCCAGTCCGTTGTCGGTGTAGGCCGTGGCGTAGAGCTTCACCGCAGCGGCCAGGGTGCCGCTGTAGGTGACCACCATGCACTTGGTGTCGGTGCTGCCCGGCTTGAGGCCGGTGGCGGTGAACAGCGCCGCTCCGGAGTCGTTGTCGGTCAGCGCGACGGTGCCGGACGCCCAGCTGTTCGCGGGGTTCGCGGTGGTCGCGGTGAAGGCGGCGTTGGAGGCCTGGTAGACGACGGCGCTGCTGGCCAGGAGGGCCAACGGGACCAGCACGGCGATCCCGGGGCGCTGGCGGCGCTGCGTTTGCTCGGTCATGGAAGGAGACCTCCTGGGGGCCCCGGTCCGTCCGGATGAACCCGCTGTCTGCCTCATCGGCCGCTGCCCGGCGCGGGTGCAGCTTTTCGGGCGACGACCATCCGAGCGGAGGATCACGCCACCCGAACGGCGGAGCGGCTGTGCTCCGAGAAGGTGCCCACCAGCCCGAACTACGATGGCGGCCATGGATCACGCGGCGCTCGCCGAGACCCCAGGGACCGATGGCGCAGTGCTGAACGTGGTCGAAGGGGGTCAGGCCGCCTCGGACTTCCGGACCCGCGCCCTGTTGACCGCCCTGCAGGCGCAGGCGCAGCAGATCACCGGGTTGTTCGCCCGCCACGTGCACTGGGTGGCCAGTGACGCGGCACTCTCCCCGGAGACGGCACAGACACTCGTCCGCCTGCTCACCTACGGCGATCCGTACACCGGCCCGGACGCCGCCGCGCAGCCCGCCTCCCTGATCGTGGTCGCGCCGCGGCTGGGCACGGTGTCGCCCTGGGCCTCCAAGGCCACCGACATCGTGCACAACTGCGGGGTCGGCATCCGGCGGGTGGAACGGGTCACCGAGTACCGTCTCACCGGCGGCGACCTGTCCGGCGCGCAGTGGTCTGCCTGCGCCGACCTGCTGCACGACCGGATGACCGAGAGCGTGCTGACCACCCGGGAGGGGGCCGCGGCGCTGTTCGAGGAGCGCCGGAGCGAGCCCCTGGAGCACGTCGACGTGCTCGGCGGAGGCCGTCAGGCGCTCGCTGAGGCGAACCTCACCTACGGTCTGGCCCTGTCCGAGGACGAGATCGACTACCTGGTTGCGGCCTTCGGATCGCTGGCCCGCAACCCGACCGACGTCGAGCTGATGATGTTCGCGCAGGCGAACAGCGAGCACTGCCGGCACAAGATCTTCAACGCCGAGTTCGTGATCGACGGCGAGCCGCAGGAGCACTCGATGTTCGCCATGATCCGCCACACCGAGCTGGTCAGTCCGCAGCGCACCGTGGTCGCCTACTCGGACAACGCCTCGGTGATGGAGGGCGGCCTGGTGCAGCGCTGGCTGCCGCTGACCGTCACCGGCGCCGGCCGGTACGCGGCCCGGCCCGAGCCGGTGCACGTGCTGATGAAGGTGGAGACGCACAACCATCCGACGGCGATCTCCCCGTTCCCGGGCGCGGCCACCGGCGCCGGCGGCGAGATCCGCGACGAGGGGGCGACTGGGCGGGGCTCGCGGCCCAAGGCCGGTCTGACCGGGTTCTCGGTCTCGAACCTGCACCTGCCCGGCACCGACGAGCCGTGGGAACGTGACCCGTACGGCCGCCCGGCCCACATCGCCGGCCCGCTGGAGATCATGCTCGAGGGGCCGATCGGGGCCGCCGCGTTCAACAACGAGTTCGGCCGCCCGGGGCTCGGCGGGTACTTCCGGGTCTACGAGCAGACCGTGGACGGAGTCCGCCGGGGTTACCACAAGCCGATCATGAGCGCGGGTGGGTTGGGCACGATCGTGGCCGGCCAGACGCACAAGGTGGTCTTCCCGGCCGGCACGACGCTGGTGCAGCTCGGCGGCCCGGGGATGCGGATCGGGATGGGCGGCGGGGCGGCCAGTTCGATGGCCGCCGGGGTGAACGCCGCCGAGCTCGACTTCGACTCGGTGCAGCGGGGCAACCCGGAGATCGAGCGCCGGGCCCAGGAAGTGATCAACCACTGCGTCTGCCTCGGCGAGGACAACCCGATCCTGGCCATCCACGACGTCGGGGCGGGCGGGCTGTCCAACGCCTTCCCCGAACTGGTGGACGGCGCCGGGCTCGGGGCCAGGTTCGACCTGGGCGCGATCCCGCTCGAGGAGAGCGGGCTCGCGCCCAAGGAGATCTGGTGCAACGAGAGCCAGGAGCGGTACGTGCTGGCGATCGCGCCGGAGTCGATGGAGGGGTTCGCCGCCCTGTGTGCGCGGGAGCGCTGCCCGTTCTCCGTGGTCGGGGTTGCGAGCGCCGACGCCACCCTGGTGCTCGAGGACGGCCCCGGGGGTGAGCGGGCGATCGACATCCCGATGGAGGTGCTACTCGGAAAGCCGCCGAAGCTGGTGCGTGAGGTGAGCCGGGTCGCTCGCAGGGCGGACGACGTCGACCTGGACGGTCTCGACCTGGCCCGGGCAGGGCTCGACGTGCTGCGTCACCCGACCGTGGCCGGCAAGCGGTTCCTGGTCACCATCGGTGACCGCACCGTGGGTGGTCTGAGCCACCGCGACCAGATGGTGGGCCCGTGGCAGGTGCCGGTGGCCGACTGCGCGGTGACCCTGGCCGACTTCAACGGCTTTGCCGGGGAGGCGATGAGCATCGGTGAGCGGGCGCCTCTGGCCGCCGTCGACGCCCCGGCCTCGGGCCGGATGGCGGTCGGAGAGGCGATCACCAACCTGGTCGCGGCGCCGATCACCCTCGACGCGGTCAAGCTCAGCTGCAACTGGATGGCCGCCTGCGGAGAACCGGGGGAGGACGCCGCGCTCTACGACACGGTGCGCGCCGTCGGGCTGGAGCTGTGCCCGGCGCTGGGGATCGGTGTGCCGGTGGGCAAGGACAGCCTGTCCATGCGCACCCGGTGGACCCAGGACGGCCAGGCGCGCCAGGTGACGGCGCCGGTCAGCCTGGTGGTGTCGGCGTTCGCGGTGGTGCCCGATGTCCGTGGCTCGCTCACCCCGCAGCTGCGCGGCGATGCCGGCCAGACCACCCTGGTGCTGATCGATCTTGGTGCCGGCCGGGCCCGGCTCGGTGGGTCGATGCTGGCCCAGGTGCTCGGCGGCTTCGGCGGCCCGGTGCCCGACCTGGAGGACCCCGAGGCGCTGAGGTCCTTCGTTGCGGCGATCGGGGCGCTGCGCTCGGCGGGGCAGCTGCTCGCCTATCACGACCGCAGCGACGGCGGGCTGTGGGCGACGGTGTGCGAGATGGCCTTCGCCGGACAGCTCGGGGTCAGCCTGGACCTGACCGGGCTCTGCGGCGACGCCGAGCCGGCCCGGGTGCTGTTCGCCGAGGAGCTCGGCGCCGTGATCCAGGTGCGGTCCGGCCAGCTCGAGCCGGTGCTGGCCACACTGGACGGCCACGGACTGGGCGGCTGCGCGCACGTGATCGGCCGGCCGAACGCCGTCCGCCGGGTCGAGATCACGGTGGGCGGCGAGCAGATCATCGGTGCGGGGCTGGGCGACCTGCACCAGGTGTGGGACGAGGTGAGCTGGCGGATCGCTGCGCTGCGGGACAACCCGGTCTGCGCCGACGAGGAGCACGCGGCCGCCGGACGGGAGGATCCCGGCCTGCATGTGGCGCTCACCTTCAACCCCGCGGTCGACGTCGCGGCCCCATTCCTGCATCGGGCCCGGCCGACGGTCGCCGTGCTGCGCGAGCAGGGCGTGAACAGCCATGTGGAGACGAGCTACGCGCTCGACCGGGCCGGATTCGACACCCTCGACGTGCACATGACCGACCTGCAGTCGGGCCGGATCAGCCTGGCCGACGTGCAGGGCTTTGTCGCCTGCGGCGGCTTCAGTTACGGCGATACACTCGGCGCCGGTGAGGGCTGGGCCCGCTCCGTGCTGTTCAATCCGGCCCTCGCGGAACAGTTCTCGTCGTTCTTCGCCCGCTCCGACACGTTCGCGCTGGGGATCTGCAACGGCTGCCAGATGATGGCCGCGCTGGCCGACCTGATTCCTGGTGCAGCCGCCTGGCCGCGGTTCACCCGCAACCGGAGCGAGCAGTTCGAGGCCCGGCTGTCACTGGTCGAGATCCTGGACAGCCCCTCGATCTTCTTCTCCGGCATGGCCGGCAGCCGGCTCCCGATCGCCGTCGCGCACGGTGAGGGCTACGCCGACTTCGCTCGTCGTGGCGACGCCCGCGCCGTCGTGGCGGCCATGCGGTTTGTCGATCATCGCGGCAACCCCACGACGTCCTATCCCTTCAACCCCAATGGGAGTCCGGGCGGGCTGACCGCCGTGACCACCCCCGACGGCCGGTTCACCGCGCTCATGCCGCATCCGGAACGGGTCCTGCGCAACGTCCAACTGAGCTGGACCGACGACGACCTGGCCGAACCCAGCGGCTGGTTGAGGATGTTCCGCAACGCGCGGGCGTTCCTGGGCTGAGCCGGACCGCCGCCGTTTCACCGCAGCCATCACCGGCCGCTCCAGATACCGGCCGGACAACCAGGCGATGCCGGTGGTGAGCACTACGGCCATCAGCATCGGGAGCAGGCGGCCCATCCGGGACGACAGCAGGCTCTCCAGTTGCACCACCAGGCCCCAGCTCGGGCGACAGCATCTCGGTGGCGGCCAGAACAGCCCGGATGCCGTCCAGGGCATCCAGATGTGCGAGATCGATGCGCGACGTGGTCGTCATGATGGCAAGGGTCCCCCAGACGGCCCCCGAGGGTCTGCGGAGTGGATCAACACAAGAGGTAGTGATCTCCGAACCGAAAGTGCTGACTTTCGGCAACATCGTCCGTTTGGCGGGTGCTCGGTGCCACGATTGCCGCACACAGTCGGGGAGCAGTGGGAGACGTGGTGGGGCAGCGGTTCGAGGTGGTTCTGGTCACCTATCGGAGCAGGTCGTTGGCCGAGGCGCTGTTGGAGCGGCTGCCGACGGAAACCCCCGTCGTCCTGGTCGACAACGCCCAGGGCGTGGACGGCGTCCAGGACCTGGTGGCCGGTCGTCCCCACGCCAGGTACCTCGAGGGCCCGGGGGAGGGGTTCGCCCGGGGCGCCAATCTCGGAGCCCGCACGTCCGAGGCGGAGTATCTGATCTTCGTTAATCCGGATAGCGCACCGACGATCGATCAGCTCGAGGCCCTGGTGAGCGACCTGGCGTCCGACGCCCACCTGGTCGCGGTCGGTGCGGCCACCGTGCTGCCGGACGGCAGGGCCGAGCTCGGGGTCGGTGGGTGGGAACCCACCCCGTGGCGGTGCCTGGTGCACGCTCTCGGCCTGCATTCCCGGTGGCGCACCGCGGGGGTCTATGCCCGGCCGGAACCAGGCATCCCTGTGGAGCTGGAGTGGCTGAGCGGTGCCTGCCTGGCCGTGCCGCGCCAGGACTTCCTCGACCTGGGCGGCTTCGACGAGCGCTACTTCGTCTACAACGAGGACATGGCCTTCGGCCGCACGGCCCGGCTCGCGGGGCGAGGACTGAAACTGCGGACGGACGTGCTGGTACCGCACCTCGGAGGCGGCTCGGGTGAGGCGAAGCCACGCATGTTCCAGATGCGAGGTGCCTCGATGATGTCCTACCTCGGCGAGCACAACGGCCGCAGCGCGACCATGCTGATGCGCGCAGCCCTGACCCTGGCCACCGCGATCAGGGCCGTGCAGGCTCGCGCGTCCCGGCGACCCGATCTGGCGCGGGCCCACGCCGCCTATCTGAAGGGCTTGTGGCGGGGCGCGCCGGACATGACCTGACCGGCTACGTCCCGACCTTGTCGTCTGCCGGGATTCCTCGGGCGACCGCCCAGGCTGCGCTGTCGCGGGCCACGGCCTCCCAGGACCGGTTCCCGCGGGCCTGGTCGGGGTACTCCATGTGATAGATGAGCTGAGGGTCGCTGGCGTAGAGCGAACGACAGGCCTCAGGACGACGCCGCGAGCGCAGGTTGACCGCCGTGTACATCGCCATCCGGCTGGCCGTCAGCATCCGCCCGTCCGAGCCGGGCGGCCCGCCGGTGATCGCCTGCTTGGCAAGGTCGGACACCTGGGCCCACGTGAAGGGCTGCAGACCCTGCAGCGACTGACAGGTGGAGTGGTCCCAGGCCCCGCCGGTGAACGGAACCAGGCGCAGCAGGCGGAGGTCGTGATGCAGGGCGGCCACGCGGACGGCGAAGGTGCTGGTGGTGCTCATCTGGTGGTACCAGCGGATTCCGTCGAGCTCGACCGCGTCCGGGTCGGCGGCCGACATCTCCTCCTCGCGCAGGCGCGGGTTGCGCCGCGGCGCTGAGGTGTCGACGGCCAGGTGGCCCCACAGGGACAGGTAGTGGGCGTCGGCGATCCGCTGGGCCGCCCCCACCAGATGCTGCAGTGCTTCCTCGACGTAGAGGTAGTCGTCCTCGGCGAACCAGACCAGATCGTCCTCCGGCCACTTCTGGGCGGCCGCCCAGGCCAGGGCCGCACGGTAGGAGCGGCGGGTGCTCCCACCGGCAATGGGAACGACCTCGCCCACCTTCTCCATCATGGCGATCCGTTGCGCGGGAATGGTCCCGTCGTTCGCGAACGAGATGCTGAACGAAGTGGACATGGCAGCCGTGGCGCGCAGCAGTGAGGAGAGAGCCAAGCCCTTGCTGTAGAAGGGTGGGCGTGGCTTGGTGTTCTCCCCGCCGTACGATCGGTAGACGATGTGCAGCCCAGGAGCCTGCGCCGTCACGTACGCCTCACCCGTTCCTCACCGACTCGCGCGCCGTTCACAATCCCGCGATCGCGGGCAAATCCGTACGCGTAGCATAGCCCGATGAACTCGTGGTCCTACCCATCGCCACAAAAGCACGGCGGCGCGGCGTGGCCACGCTGAACCAGGCTCCGCGACGTGGGAGAGACCGCTCCTCACAGGGCGGCAGGCCGCGTCCCCTGGTGATCGTCCTGGTCGCCGCCCTGGTCCTCGGCCTCGTCGCGGTCGCCGGTCTGCTGGTGGTCCGCAAGGTCCGCGAGCTGCCGCCGATCGAGGCAATCCCGACCGATGCCCCGGTGGCACCCCGGTCGTGGCCGAGCGGCATCTGGGTGGGGGGTACCTGGGGTGTCGACCGGGTGGATCAGTTCGGAACCTGGCGTGGAACGCCTGCCGACTTCGTGATCACCTACCCGGCGTATGCGACCTGGGCGCAACTGGCCGACTCGGACTGGCACGTGCAGGTCTTCAACGGGTTCGCCGGCCGGCTGGTCTATGGCCTGCCGCTGCTCCCGAAGGACGAGGCGGGTAAGGCGGGCGCCCTGGCTGCTGTGGCGGCCGGCCGGCACGACGACGTGTTCAACTCCGTGGCCGACGTGTTGCTGAAGCACGGGCGCGGTGACTCCGTGATCCGGATCGGACTGGAGGCCCAGGGCGACTGGTTCCCGTGGGGTGCAGGCAACGGCGCCAACACGCCGGAGGACTTCAAAGCCGCCTTCGCGCACGTGTCCCGGCTGCTCCAGGCGCGGATGCCGAAGGCCGAGATGATGTTCGACATCAGCTGCGGGGCGCAGCTGCGCGGTCAGAAGGACCGGATGGACCCGCTGACCGCGCTCTATCCGGGCGACGAGGTGGTCGACATCGTGGGCTGCGACCACTACGACCACTACACGGTGATCAGTCACACCAGCAAGCAGTTCCGGCAGTCGTTGACGCCGAAGAAGGCGGCGGGCCTGCAGGACACGCTCGACTTCGCCCGGGCGCACGGCAAGAAGTTCGGCGTGCCCGAGTGGGGCCTGACCGCGGAGGCTGCCCACGGCGGCGGGGACAACACCTACTTCATGCACGCGATGTACCTGTGGTTCAGCGCCAACGCCAAGGACATCGCCTTCGAGAACTACTTCAGCGAGCCGGACGGCGACCTCGGGTCGGCGATCTGGGAGCCGTCGCAGAACCCTGCGGCGGCCGCGGTGTACCTCAGGCTCTGGGGTGCCACCCCCCCCTCGGCAGCGGCGACCCCTTCGGGCTGAGCAGGTCGGCGATCAGTTCCAGATTGGCCCGGGCGTCGAGCAGTGTGGCCAGATGGTCGCGGCCGGCCCGGGCCATCTCCCCGGCGGCCTGCGGGTCGGCGAGCAGGTCCAGCACGGCCTGCGCGAACCGCGCCGGGTCGTCGTGCACCGCGAGATCGATCCCGGGGCGCAGGGGGAGGCCCTCGGTGGCCAGCGAGGTCGAGACCAGCGGGAGCGAGGCGGCCAGGTACTCGACCAGTTTGATGTTCACCCCCGACCCGGAGACCACGGGGTTCACCGCCACCGTGGCGCGGTGCAGGTAGGGCGCCACGTCAGCGACGTCGGCGGCGAGCTCGACCCGCTCGATCCCGGCCAGGCGGTGGCGCAGCGCGGCGGAGGGAGCCCGGCCGACCACGTCCAGCACGACCTCGGGGTGAGCGGCGAGCACGCGTGGCCAGACCCTGGACAGGAACCAGTCCAGGGCGCCGGTGTTGGTGGCCGTGTCCAGCGTGCCCAGGAAGAGCACCCGCGGCGGGCCGGCGGGAGCGTGGGCTGCTGCGTCGGGCGCCGGGCCGGGCCCGCCGCCCAGGGAGAGCGCGAACGGTGGCACGTGCACGACGTGCGTGGCGCCGGTGCTGCGCCGCCAGGCCGCGTCGGCGAGGGAGATGTCGGCGGTTCCGCTCACCCAGTCGGCATGTCCGAGCCGGCGTTCGTCCCGCTCGATGCGCATCGCCTCCCAGTGCAGCACCCAGCCGCGGGGCCCGGGTGTCTGGGCCGCCAGGCTGCGGTGATAGGCGCCCTCGCGGTTGTGCTGACGGATCACTGCCGGCAGTCCCAGGCCCCGGGCCAGCGCCTCACCGATGCTGTGGGACTTGTAGGAGAAGACGACGATGCCCGTGGCGTCAGGCGCCAGCTCGCGGGTGCGGTCGGCCAGCCCGGCCGGCGCCGGTCGTGACGCGACGACATACGGCAGGCGTGGATGGGCGAGCAGCAGGGGGCTCGTCCGTCGCGGTGTGGGCAGGATGGGCACGCCCGGAAGGAGGCGACGGTACTGTTCCAGGTCAACCGTGTCGCCGTCCGGAAGCACCAGCACGGCCAGCACCCCCTCCCGGACGGCGGAACGAACGAAGCCCAGGTGCTCCTGCTCGCCGCCTCCGGTCGGTGGGAGGAATGGGGAGTCCGCGACCACGATCCAACGCTGACCTTGCACTCCGACCCCGTCCCTGAGTTGTCCGTCCGGCCACCGCACGTCCGAATGGGAGATCCCGCACAGTGAGTCATTTAGTATGTCGGCTATGACGACCTCGGATGAGGATCGCGCGCTGAGCGTGCAGAGTGCGCCCAAGCCGCCGCCGTCGAACGGTGCCTCGCACGGGGTCGTTCCGGCGGAGCCGTTGCCCTCGGAGACGAGGCGGCTGCCGCGCGCGGTCTCGCGGCCGGCCCCGGTGCTGGCCCTGTTGCGCGCGCGGTGGCCGTGGTTGGTCATCGCCGGCCTGCTGGGGACGGTGCTCGGACTGCTTCTCGGGGCCTCGCAGACCCAACAGGCCACCGCAGCGCTCAAGCTGAGCGGCATGAACGACCCCACCCGCACCAAGCAGGTGGGCCAAACCTACGCGCTGACGGCCGTCTCACCGACGGTGATCGCGCGGGCCGCCAAGTCGCCCGAACTGGCGCAGGCCAAGGGCGGGGCGGAGACCGCGCCCGAGGATCTCGGCAGCCGGGTCAGGGCCGTGTGGGGAATCGACACCGAGCTGGTCGACATCACGGTGCGCAACAGCAACGGCGAGTACGCCGTGGCCGAGGCGAACGCCGTCGTTGCGGCGGTCGTCGCAGATGCGGCCGAGCACAGCGCCGCCCAGCTCAAGTACTTCAAGACCCAGATCGAGGCGAACGTCAGGAACAAGCTGACCGGCGAGGCCACCGCAGCGGAGGCCGCACGGCGGGACAAGCTCGGTCAGCTGCTTGCCGATCAGGAGATGAATGCGATCGTCGAGGCATCCTCCGTGACGGTGGGCAACCGGGCCGCGTCCTACATCTCGGCCGGTGCCTCCCCGCAGGTGTCCGCGGGGCTGGGGGGTGTCGGAGGGCTGATGCTGGGTGCTCTGGCGGCTCTGGTCGCCGGTGCCGGGCGCCGCCGCGTGCGCACGCCGAACGAGCTGCGTTCGCTCGCTCCCGAGCTCACCCTGAAGGCCACCACCCAGGCCGGTGAGGTGGCCGGTCGTCTGCTGGAGTCCGGGCACTCCACGCTGGTCGTGCTGTCCCTGCCCTCGACCCCGTCCTCGGCCTCACGGTTCGCGGCCGCCGTGGCCAACCATCTGCGCACGCACGGCTCCAGCGTCACGCTGGTCAACGCGATCGCCCTGGAGTCGGGGGACGCCGCCTCGATGGCCCTGCCGGACGAGGTGTGGGTGCTGCGGCGCGACATCCGTCAGGACGTGAAGGCGTACTTCTCGACCGATGTGCTGGTCGTGGCCTGCACGGCCGAGCCGGAGGCGGTCGGCCTGATCTCGGGTCAGTCCGATCTGATGGCGGTCGTGGTGGCCAAGGAGGGCCGCTCCACCCTGCAGCAGATCTGGGACACGGTCGGTGCCGTGGAGACCGCCGACCCGATCGTCGTACTCGCTCCGTGAGTGCCGGGGTTCGTGCCCCCGACACCGCCACCGTCTCTGGCGGTGAGTCGGTCTTCGGCGACGGAGTCGAGCGCGTCCGCCGGATCACCCTGTTGGCGCCGTGGCGTGGGCCGGCCCCCGACCCTGACGTCGACCCACTCGGCGCCGCAGCCCTGCAGATCGCCTCGGCGCGCTATGCGGGGGGTGCCTTCCTGGGCCTCGTGCTGCTCCAGCGGTTCGCCACGCCAGGCCTCCCCGAACTGTCCATCCTGGTGCCGCTGCTGCCGGTGTGGCTCCTATGGGGTGCCTTGCGCGGTGTCGTGGAGATCGACCGCCAGCGCCTGCTGCTCTGGTTGGGTGCCACCGGCGCCGGGGCTCTCATCATCCCGCTCCAGGAGCACTTCGTTCAGGCGCCGATCATCAGCATCACGTCGTGGGGCCTGTTCTTCGCGGTGTGGCTGCCGACGGTGGTGCGGATCAAGGATCGGCGGCGGGAGACCTTCCTGATGGCGATGAAGCACATCGCCCGCACGGCCCTGGTGCTCGCCCTCGGCTGTCTGGCCTTCACCGGAAGTCAACTCGCGGGTGTGCCGTACACGGACTACCTGGCTCAGGTCGTTCCGTCGTCCCTCCTGCTGCAGTTCTTCACGATCGCCTATCCGGTCTCCTACGGGTCCACGCTGTACCGGGCGAACGCCTGGATCGGCCTGGAGCCCTCGTTCGTGTCGATGCAGCTGGGGATCGGTCTGATCGCCGCCTTCCTGACCGGCACCCGGCTGCGCGTCCTGCTCGTGATCGTCCTCGGGCTGGTGTCCACGACAGCCGGTTCGGGGCTGGCCATCGTGGCGGTCGCGTTCCTGGTCATGTTCGGCTACCCGGTGCGCAACAACCTGGTGCGCTACCTCCCGCTCGCCGTCCCGGCCGTGATCGCCCTGGTGGTGACTCCGTTCGGCGCCTCGATCCTGAGCCGTCTCACCGAGGCCGGCGACCAGCAGTCCTCCACCAGCCTGCGCGGGATCCTGCCCTACTCCTACGTCTGGCCGCGCTGGGTGTACGACCCCATGGCCGTCCTGCTCGGTCGCGGGCCCAGCGCGTCACAGACGATCGTGAACGAGTCGGGCATCCAGGGGCTGCTCACCCCGAGCCCGGTCAAGATCTTCGTCGAGTACGGCCTCGTGGTCGGGCTGCTGGTCGCGGGCTGCCTCCTGTTCGCCTACGTGGGTGGGCCGAGCCGCTCGTTGTCGGTGACCCTGTTGATCTCGCTGTGGATGCTGCAGCCCGGAACCACCACGATCGCCGCCGTACTGCCCCTGTTCGTGACCACCACCTGGTGGGCACCCCGTGTCGATCCGGTGCTGGAGAGTGACGTCGCCACGTACGCCGCGGCCCGGAACTGGCTGCAGCGGGCAGGCCGCTGGCGTCCCTTCCAGACCGTCGGAACCGTGCGTCTCGGCCGCACCCGGCCCGCGCGGAAGGCGTCGATGCGATGATCGAGCCATGACGGCGATAACGGTGGTGATGCCCGTCCTCAATGAGGAGCGGTGCGTGGCTGACGCCGTCCAGTCGGTGCTGGAGCAGACGTTCACCGACGTGGAGCTGCTCGTGGTGGACGGCGAGTCCACCGATGCGACGGCGGCCACCGTGCAGGCCATCGCCGCGCGGGAGCCCCGGGTACGGCTGCTGCACAACCCGGCACGGACGATCCCTAGTGCACTGAACATCGGCCTGCGCGAGGCGCGGGGGCGCTTCATCGCCAGGGTCGACGGTCACGCCTCGGTCAGCGACACCTACCTCGAGCGGGCGGTCGCCACCCTGGCCGTCGATCCCGAGGTCGCCGCCGTCGGGGGGCGCCGGATCGGTGTCGCCCGGACCAGCTCCGGCGTGGCCGTCGCCACCGCGCTGTCCAGCCGGTTCGGGGTCGGCGACTCGATCAACCACTACGCCGACACCGCCCAGGACACTGATCACGCCTCGTTCGGCGTGTTCCGGGTCGACGTGCTGCGCGAGATCGGCGGCTGGGACGAGAACCTCCTGGTCAACGAGGACGTCGACCTTGATCACCGGATCCTCGGCCGCGGCTTCCGGATCAGGTTCGACCCGGCGATGAGCATCTACTGGAAGGTCCGCGAGACGATCCCCGAGCTCGGCCGCCAGTACCGGCGCTACGGACGCGGCAAGGCCGCGATGGTGCTCAAGAACGGTCGACGCGCCGTCCGCATCCGGCATCTCGCACCGCCCGCACTCGTCCTCGCCCTGGCCGCTGCCGCCGGGTGTGCGGTGGCCGGTCTCTGGCCTGCGGCCGTCGTGCTCGCGGCGCCGTACGGCCTCGCGCTGGTCGCCGCGACGGTTGCCACGCTGCGCACCAGCGCTCCCGTCCAGGCCCCTCCCGAGTCGGGGCCCGGCGCTGCCGAGGGCAGGGAGCCCGCGGCGGGAGCTGATCGCCTCACCTGGACGGGTGGCGCCCGGACGGGTGACCTCGCCGGGCGTCGTCCCGGCCCGGCCCGCCTGTTGATCAGCTTCATGGCCATGCATCTCGGCTGGGGCTTGGGCTTCCTGGAGGGGCTCGTTCTGCGCCTGAAGCCGGCCACCGCGAGTGCCCGGCTGCCGGCGTCGAAGGGTAGCCCGGTGGACCAGATCGAGCTGACAAAGCAGCAGGCCAAGGCGGCTGGTCCCAGCGCAGCCCCAGGGCGGGACGGCCGCGCCCACTGATCTTCGCCAGACCGTCCTCCGGGCAATCCCGTCCCGTCGGCGGCGCCGCCCTCCCCGACATCAGCGACTGACATCCTCAGCCGGACGGCGCAGCGCTCCTGACCGTTTCGTGGGGGTCTGGGCCCTCACGCTTCGTGTCGAGCCCTCCTCGCTCCGGGGGTGAACCCCGACGACCTCCTTCAGGTGACCGCCCCCGTGCGCCGAACCCCATCACGTCAATTCGTCGCTAGATGGGGGCCACGATGCGTGTCACCGTTCCGACCAGGCTGGCCACCGTTGCCGGTGTGGCTGCACTGGCACTCGCTGCCGGGGCGCTGTTCGTGCCCGACCAGGCGCAGGCGGAGGTGTCCGGCTTCAAGAACTCCGTCTCCGGGGCACCGACCGTGGGATCTCAGGCGGTCGCCGTCACCGCGCCGGTGAGTGCGGCTCCGATCCCCAGCAAGGCCGTGTCCATGTACGGCAAGCCACGCTCGGGCCTGCCCTGGCACAGCGGGGTCTGGACCGGTGTCGTCATGTCCGCCTCCCGGATGGCCATGGCGGAGAGCTGGGCAGGTCGCCCGTTCGACTTCGTCACCATGTACCCCGGCTACGGCTCGTGGGCGGAGATGGCCGACAGCGGGTGGACCTCGATGCTATTGCGCGGCTACAAGGGCCGGTTCGCCTACGGGCTGCCGCTGCTGCCCAGCAACCGCCGTGGGCAGTGGAACGACGTCCTCTCGGGTCAGCACGACTACGTGTTCCGGAAGATCGCCCGTGAGCTGCGCGCCGGGGGGCGCGGGGATGCGGCGATCCGGGTCGGGCTGGAGGCCAACGGCGACTGGTTCGCCTGGGGGGTCACCGCCGACACCGCGGACGAGTTCCGGACGGCCTTCAGGCGCGTGGTGACCATCATGAACGCCGAGTCGCCGGGTCTGACCTTCTGGTTCGACGTGTCGGCCGGTTACGGGCTGCGAGGGCAGAAGAACCGCATGGACGCGCTCACCCTGCTCTACCCCGGGGACCGCTACGTCGACGGCATCTCCATGGATCACTACGACTTCTACGAACTGAGGACCGTGAACGCCGCGACCTGGGCCCGTGCCGTCAAGCCGGTCAAGGGCCCCGGCCTGGCCGACGCTGTCGCGTTCGCCCGCGCCCACAAGAAGGGGTTCGCGGTCCCGGAATGGGGCGTGCACGGAGGCTCGGGCATCGGCGGCGGGGACAACCCGTACTTCATCCAGAAGATGTACAACTTCTTCATGGCCAACCGCGACGTGCTGGTGTTCGAGTGCTACTTCAACGAGCCCGACCCGTACATCCGCAACGCGCTCTTCTCCCCGGTGCAGATGCCGAAGTCCTCGGCCGCCTATCGCCGCTGGTTCTGATCGCCGTCGCGGCGGCCTCCGGGTTCCCCGGGGGCCGCCGTGTCGCGTCCTGCGGTGAGCGACACCGCGGACGCCGGTTAGAGTCGTGCGGTGAGCGAGTCCGCGGGGCCCGGGCCGATCAGGAGCAGGCACCTCCGGCTCGTCGGGGCCGCCGGCTGGACCGTGACCGACCAGGTGCTCTCGGCGCTGACCAACACGGTGCTGGCGATCCTGGTCTCCAACCACGTGAACCGCGTCGGCTTCGGGGTCTTCTCCGTCGCCTTCCTGGTCTTCGGCGTCTGCATCGGGATCGAGCGGGCCCTGGTCGGCCAGCCGATGAGCATCCGGTACAGCGGAGCCGACGGCCGGACCCTGGCGGTGGGCCGTGCGCGCGCCACCGGCACGGCCCTGGTCGTCGGCACCGTCGGCGGTCTCGGCTGCATCGTGGTCGGTGCGAACCTGTCCGGCCTGCTCGGCGACACCCTGGTCGCCACGGGTGTGGTGCTGCCCTTCCTCCTGGTGCAGGACGCCTGCCGGCTGATCTTCTTCGCCGCCTCCCGCCCCCGTTCCGCCGCGGCGAACGACGCCGTCTGGGCGGTTCTGCAGCTCTCGGGCGTGGCGGCGCTGCCTCTCCTGACCCGGCCCACGGTCCCCCTGCTGGTCCTGATCTGGGGTGGAGCCGCGGCGGTCAGTGCTGGGCTGGCCCTCGTGCAGCTGAGGGTCCTGCCGAACCCGCTGGGCGCTCGCGCCTGGCTGCGTGAGCACAAGGACATCTCCGGGTACCTGGTGGCCGAGTACCTGCTCGGAACCGGGGCTTTCCAGGGTGGCATCGTCGGCGTCGGCGCATTGGTCGGGGGTGATGACGGGCTGGCGATCGTGGGCGCCTTCCGCGCGGCACAGGTGGTGCTCGGCCCGCTGAACATGCTGGCGACGGCGCAGCAGACGTTCGCCCTGCCGGAGCTGTCCAAGAGGACGTGGCTCACCCGACGCCAGCGGACGCTGGCCGCGGCGGCGTTGAGCAGCGGCCTCGGCACGGTGGCGCTGGTGTACAGCGTCGCTCTGCTGGCCGTTCCGAGCGCCTGGGGTGAGGCGCTGTTCTCGGACAGCTGGTCGGGCGCCAGCGCGGTGCTGCTCCCGCTCTCCCTGGGTGTGACCGCCCGGGCGCTGTCCGAAGGCTGCGCGGTGGTCATCTACTCGATGGGCATGGCCCGGCGTACGTTCCGGGTGATGGCGATCGAGGCTCCGCTGGTGCTCACCCTGATGATCGGCGGCGCACTGATCGGCGGCGCCGAGGGGGCCGCCTGGGGCATGTGCCTAGACCAGTCACTACTGGTTCCTGTCTGGTACCTGACCCTCAGAGCCGCGGTGCGGGACGCCGAGCACGTACCAGTCGCCGTCGAGCGTTGACCCAGGGACGCTGGGTCGTCACCGCGCGCACCACCGGATAGCGCGCGAGCAGGTCCCCAGCCGGCATGACGCGGTATCCGTCATCGGCCAGGCCGTCCAGGATCGCCGCGGTGACCGCTCCGCGGGAGAAGGCCGGTCGGGGCAGATCCTCCTCCGCGGTGTCCTCGGTCGCGTCGTGGAGCAGCAGGATCCCGCCGGGATGCCGCGCCGAGAGGGCGCGACCCGCCACCTCGTCGGCGCCGGCGTCGATCCAGTCCGTGGCCCAGGCCGTCCAGTAGACGACGTCCATGCCGAGCAGCCGCGCGGTGACGAACTGGGCCAGCCCCTGCGCCCCATAGGTCGGCCGGTAGAGCCGGACCGGTTGTCCCGTGACCGCTTCCAGACGCTGCTTGCCACGGCGGACGGCGTCGGCGGCCCTCCTCCAGGAGAGTTCGGTCAGCCGGGTGTGGTCGATACCGTGCAGGCCGATCTCGTGCCCGGCATCGAGCAGCTCCCGGACCACGTCGGGGTGGCGCTCCGCCGCCTTCGCCAGGACGAAGAAGGTGGCGCGCACGTCGCGCGCCGCCAGCGCCGCCATCACCTCGCGGGTGTGCTCTGGGTGAGGGCCGTCGTCGTAGCTGAGGGCCATCTCGCGCTCATCCGTGAGCACGCGCATGGCCGAGCTGAGCGGCAGCAGGGCGGGGCGCGCCCAGCGCAGGACGCCGGACGGAGCCGGCAGGGAGCGGGGGCCGGGATCATCGTGCGCACCGAGCTCGCTCTCGCGCACCAGGACGGCACCAGAAGTGCCGGGGGGCCGAGAGAGCCGTAGCGGTGTACCCATCCCGACAGGTCTACACCATGGCCGGGTCCCGTTTCGTGGGATTCGTGTCCCGGGCGGGGGTATGGTTCCATTCCGCCATGCAGGCGTACAGTGCAATCGAAATACATCGCCGACACTCAGAGAATCGTTTCAACGCCAGTTCGGGGTAGTACTCATCGACGCCACAGTCACGACTGGTTTCGGGCCTTCCTTCGAGGAAGAGGCTGGGGGACGGGTGCCGCAGGGCTCGGCTGCGGTGCAGCTCACAGTGGTGGTGGCCTGTCTCAACGCGGCCCCTACCCTCCGTCAGCAGCTCGAGGCGCTCGCGGGCCAGAGCTGCCCGGCGCCCTGGGAGCTCTTGGTGTGCGACAACGGGTCGACGGACGACACAGTCGCCATCGCCGAGGCCTTCCGCGGTCGGCTGCCCCTCACGGTGATCGACGCCAGCGCCCGGCCAGGGGCCGGTGCCGCCCGCAACGTGGGCGCCGCGCGGGCGCGCGGGCGGTGGCTGGCGTTCTGTGACGCCGACGACGTGGTGGCGAACGACTGGCTGCGCCGCATGTGCGCCGCACTCGAGTGCCATGCGTTCGTTGCCGGCCGGTTCGAGGGCGGTCTGCTCAACAACGCACGCACCTTGCGATCACGGCCCCTGGAGCAGCAGAACGGGCTGCAGTCGGCCACGATGGGTGCCCAGTTGTCGCACGCGGGGGCGGGCAACATGGGTGTCCATCTCGACCTGTTCGCCCAGGTGGGCGGGTTCGACTCCACGATGCGTTGTCTGGAGGACACCGACCTGAGTTGGCGCGTGCAGCAGCTCGGCGTCCCGCTGCAGTACGACCCTGACGTCGTGGTGCACGTGCGGCTGCGCTCGACGCTCTACTCCATGTTCCGCCAGGGGCGGGACTACGGCGCCGCCCACGCAGAACTGCAGCGCCGGCACGGGGTGCTCGGAGAAGAGGTCAGCGACGAGGTCGCCCTCCTGGTCTCGCCGTCGACCGGCAAGGGACTGCGTGCCCTGGTGACGGCCTGGCTGGGCCCCCGGCCCAGCATCGGGCGTCTGGTGTGGCAGTTCGGTTGGCATCGGGGCTATCGCCGGGCCCATCGGGCCAACCCCTCCTCGGCGACTCTCGGTGGCGCCACGGCCAACACCAACGGGGAGTCTGTTACGCAGAGTGACTGATAGTCTGGGTGTGGCCGTTATCGTTCGATGGGCGGAAGGCACGCCGGTGTGGCCAGTCACGATGAGTTGATCTTCGTGGGTATTGACCCGATGTCGGGACACCACCCGGGCCTCCGGATAGGCTCTGCAGCGTTCAGGACGTCGCGACGGGTGAGCCGGGAGGCGTGACGTCGACACGTGATGTCAGCACTGAAAGGGCCGAGGAGAGCATCGTGGGAGACACCGACAGCAATGTCGGACAGACCGACGGCTGGCCGGCCCTGGCCCGGTCGGACCGCCCGTTGACGATCGACCTGACGGACAATGGTCTCGCGTCGAAGGATGCCGTGGTGCAGTCGTCCACGAACGGGAACCGGATGAACGGGTCGCCGTCGGTGGCCCTGTCCTCACCCGCCGCCCGAGTGGCCGTCGACGCTGCAGGCCCTGCAGTGCCCGTGTCCCCTGCCCCGGCCCTGCCGGAGCCCGGTGCGGCGCCGGTTCCCGTTCCGTCACACAGTGCCCGGTCCCGCCGCCGTGAGGACTGGCTCGCCAGCTACGGCGTGCAGCCCCTGCTCGTGGCCTGCGACCTCGCCGCCGCGTTGGCGGGTGGTGTGCTGACCGGTGCCCTGACCGGACACGGTGTGGGGCGGGTCCACCTGGTCTTCGCCGTCGTCTTGGTCTCATTGTTCACCCTGGCGCACCTGTACCGCTCGCGCCTGTCCATGTCGCTCCTGGACGACGTGCCGCAGATCGTCGGTCGCTGGTTGGCCGCCGTCGCCCTCACCATCCTGGTGCAGGCAGCGTTCACCCAGTTGCGCTGGGATCTGGTGGCGGTCAAGTGGGAGGTCGTCGCCGCCTCGGCGACGACCCTCGTCCTGCTCCTCCTCTTCCGGGCCATCGGCTACGAGATCGTCCGATCGCTGCGCCGGCAGCGGCGGGTGGTGCACCGCACGTTGATCCTGGGGGCCGGCCGGGTCGGGGCCCAGGTGGCCGACGTGCTGCTCGACCACCCCGAGTACGGACTGCACCCGATCGGCTTCCTCGACTCCGACCCGTGGCTGGGGCCGAAGGAGCTCCCGCTGCCGATCCTGGGCGGCACCGACGCCCTCTACCACGTGCTCACCGACCACGGCGTGAACAACGTCGTCGTGGCCTTCGGCTCGATGCGTGAGTCGGCCCTGGTCGACGTGATCCGTACCTGCGACCGCCTCGACACCGAGATCTTCATCGTGCCCCGGCTGTTCGAGCTGCATCACGTCAGCGAGGACATGGACACGGTCTGGGGCATGCCGTTGGTGCGGCTGCGCCGCGCCGCCCGCCGCAGCCGCGGCTGGCAGGTCAAGCGGGTCTTCGACGTCCTCGTCTCGTCGGTGGCGCTGATCCTGCTGTCGCCGATCATGCTGCTCACCGCGCTGGCGGTCCGCCTGGAGGGCGGGCCCGGAATCATCTTCCGTCAGGAGCGCGTGGGCGTGGACGGCCGCCGCTTCCAGGTGATGAAGTTCCGCTCGCTCAAGCCGGTCGACGACACGGAGTCGCAGACCAACTGGAACATCTCGCACGACGACCGGCTCGGGCCGGTGGGCAGGTTCCTGCGCAAGTCCTCGATCGACGAACTGCCGCAGCTGATCAACATCCTGAAGGGCGAGATGAGCCTGGTCGGGCCGCGCCCGGAGCGCCCGCACTTCGTCGACCAGTTCTGCGAGGCCTACCCCCGTTACGTCGCGCGGCACCGGGTGCCCTCCGGGCTGACCGGATGGGCGCAGATCCACGGCCTGCGCGGCGACACCTCGATCGCCGACCGGGCCCGGTTCGACAACTACTACATCGAGAACTGGTCCCTCTGGCTCGACGTGAAGATCATGTTGCGCACGGTGGGATCGGTCATCCGCGGTGACGGTGGCTGAGCGCCTGCCGCGTTCCGCCGTCCCGGTCTTCCCCCCTCGGAGGTGCTTGTCGTGAAGGCGGTCATTCTGGCCGGAGGTCTCGGCACGCGGCTGAGTGAGGAGACCTCGGTCCGTCCCAAGCCGATGGTCGAGATCGGCCCGCATCCGATCCTGTGGCACATCATGAAGATCTACTCCTCTCACGGCATCAACGACTTCGTCGTCTGCTGCGGCTACAAGGGCTATGTGATCAAGGAGTACTTCGCCTCCTACTTCCTGCGCATGTCGGACGTCACGTTCGACCTGGGCAAGAACTCGATGGAGGTGCACGGCGGCCGGGCGGAGAGCTGGCGGGTCACCCTGGTCGACACCGGGGCCACCACCATGACGGGCGGCCGGCTCAAGCGGGTGCGTGAGCACCTCGACGGCACGTTCTGCCTGACCTACGGCGACGGCGTCGCGGACGTCGACATCACCGACTCGATCGCGTTCCACCGCCGCGAGGGACGGGCAGCCACGCTGACCGCGGTCCAGCCCTCGGGCCGGTTCGGCGCCCTGGCCCTGGCCGAGGGGCAGAACACGGTGACCAGCTTCCTGGAGAAGCCCGCCGGCGACGGGGCGTGGGTGAACGGCGGTTACTTCGTGCTGGAGCCGTCGGTGATCGATGAGATCGAGGACGACACCACCATCTGGGAGCGCGAGCCGCTGCGCCGTCTGGCCCACAAGGGGCAGCTGAACGCCTACCGGCACAACGGCTTCTGGCACCCGATGGACACCCTGCAGGACCGGAACGAATTGAACGGCATGTGGGATCGGGGGCAGGCCGCCTGGAAGGCGTGGCAGGACTGACCAGCCCAGCCCCGGCGTCCCCGTTTCCATCGTGCGTACTGCACCACGACATCCCGACACCTCAGGAGTTCACGGCACATGAAGATCCTCGTCACCGGCACCGAGGGATACCTCGGCTGTCTGCTCGCCCCCGAGCTGCTGCGTCACGGACATGACGTGGTCGGCGTGGACAGCGGCTACTACAAGAACGGCTGGCTGTTCAACGGCCTCGACGCCTCGGCCCGCACCCTGGCCAAGGACATCCGCGAGATAGCCGAGGCCGACCTGGACGGCGTGGACGCGATCGTGCACATGGCCGAGCTCTCGAACGACCCGCTCGGCCAGCTCGCCCCCGACGTGACCTACAAGGTCAACCACGTCGGCTCGGTCCGGCTGGCGCAGCTGGCCAAGGCGGCCGGCGTGAAGCGCTTCGTCTACATGTCCTCCTGCAGCGTGTACGGCGTGGCCGACGGCACGGTGGACGAGACCTCGCCGGTGAACCCGCAGACCGCGTACGCGGAGTGCAAGACGATGGTCGAGCGCGACGTGGCGCCGATGGCCGACGACGACTTCAGCCCGACCTTCATGCGCAACGCCACCGCCTATGGCGCCTCCCCGCGGATGCGGTTCGACATCGTGCTGAACAACCTTGCCGGCCTAGCCTGGACCACCAAGAAGATCGCGATGACCTCGGACGGCACGCCCTGGCGTCCGCTGGTGCACGGGCTGGACATCGCCAAGGCGCTGGTCGCCGCGTTGGAGGCCCCGCGCGAGGCCGTGCACAACCAGGTCTTCAACGTCGGCCACAGCGACCACAACTACCGGGTGCGTGAGATCGCCGAGACGGTCGGCGCGGTCTTCCCCGGCTGCGAGGTGACCTTCGGCGACGCCGGTGGCGACAACCGCAGCTACAAGGTCAACTTCGACAAGATCGCCACCCAGCTCCCGGGGTACGCCTCGGAGTGGAACGCTGAGCGCGGCGCCCGCCAGCTGTACGAGGTGTTCTCCGCGATCGACCTCGACCCGGAGACCTTCACCGGCCGCGGGCACACCCGGCTCAAGCAGCTGGAGTACCTCATCCGCACCAAGCAGCTGGACGCCGACCTGTTCTGGACCACGCCGAGCGCGGTCAACGCCCCTGCCCGAGGTGCCCGGTGAAGTTCACCACCACCGCCATCCCCGGGGTCGCGATCGTCGACCTCGAGCTGCGCGGCGACGACCGCGGCTTCTTCGCCAGGTACTTCTGCCGCGAGGAGTTCATCGCGGCCGGGCTGGAGCCGGCCGTCGAGCAGTGCAACGTCTCGTTCAACCACAAGGCCGGCACCCTGCGCGGTATGCATTACCAGGTGGAGCCGGCGCCGGAGGCCAAGCTGGTGCGCTGCACCCGCGGGGCCATCGTCGACATCATCGTCGACATGCGTGAGGGCTCGCCGACCCGCCTGCAGCACGTCGCGGTCGAGCTGACCGCCGACAACCGCCGGGCGCTCTACGTGCCCCCGTTCTTCGCCCACGGCTACCAGACGCTGACCGACGACGCCGAGGTGATCTACCAGGTGAGCGGCGCCTACCAGCCCGGCACCGAGCGGGGACTGCGCTACGACGACCCGGCGCTGGCCCTGACCTGGCCGGTGCCGGTGGCCGTGATCAGCGACAAGGACCGCACCTGGCCCCTGATGGAGACCGTCTCATGATCCTCGTCGACCGCGCGCTGCAGCAGCGCGCCGCAGCCGGCAACCCCGTGCGGGTGGCCCTGGTCGGGGCCGGGTTCATGGGCCGCGGCTTCGTCAACCAGGTGGTCAACTCCGTGCAGGGCATGGAGCTGGTGGCCATCTGCAACCGGACGGCGGCCAACGCCGAGCGGGCCTACCGCGAGGCGGGCGTCGAGACCTGGCGCACCGCCGAGGACGCCGCGGGCGTCTCCGCCGCGGTGGCGGACGGCGTGCCGGTGATCACCTCTAGCTTCGAGGCCGTATGCGCCGCCGAGGGCATCGACGCCGTGGTGGAGGCCACCGGCGCGGTCGAGTACGGCGCCCACGTCGTGCTGGCCGCGATCGAGGGTGGCAAGCACGTCGTCCTGCTCAACGCCGAGGTCGACGGCACCGTCGGATCGGTGCTGCGCCAGCGGGCCGAGGCGGCCGGCGTCGTGGTCTCGGGTTGCGACGGCGACCAGCCCGGCGTGCAGGTCAACCTCTACCGGTTCGTCCGAGGGATCGGGCTCACCCCGCTGGTCTGCGGCAACATCAAGGGCCTGCAGGACCCCTACCGCAACCCCACCACGCAGGAAGGGTTCGCGAAGCAGTGGGGCCAGGACCCGCACATGGTGACCAGCTTCGCCGACGGCACGAAGATCTCCTTCGAGCAGGCGATCGTGGCCAACGCCACCGGCATGACGGTGGAACGCCGGGGCATGCGCGGCGCCGACCACGCCGGCCACGTGGACGAGCTGACCACCCAGTTCGACGTCGAGGCGCTGCGCGCCGCCGGTGGCGTCGTCGACTACGTGGTGGGCAGCAAGCCCGGGCCGGGCGTGTATGTGCTGGCCACGCACGACGACCCCAAGCAGCGCCACTACCTCAACCTCTACAAGTTGGGTGAGGGCCCGCTCTACAGCTTCTACACGCCCTACCACCTGTGCCACTTCGAGGTTCCGAACACGGTGGCCCGTGCGGTGCTCTTCGGCGACGCGGCGCTGCAGCCCGCCGGACCGCCCACGGTCGAAGTGATCACCACGGCCAAGCGGGACCTGGCCGCCGGCCAGACGATCGACGGCCTGGGTGGCTACGACACCTACGGTGTCGCCGAGCGCGCCGATGTGACGGCGTCCGAGGGGTTGCTGCCGATGGGCGTGGCCGAGGGCTGCGTCCTGCTGCGTGACGTGGCCCAGGACGAGGTGCTTACCTACGCCGACGTGCGGCTGCCCGACGGCCGGCTGGTGGACCGGCTCCGCGAGGAGCAGGCCAAGATCACCGCTGCGTTCCCGGTGCCGGCCTGGGCACCGGTGGGCCGCTGAGCAGGGCATCGGCAGCGCGCAGGGAGCGCTGACCGGGGCGCCCGCCGCGGAGGCCTTTCAGGCTGAGGGCGGGCGCCTCGACCCAGGTCCAGGATCCCCAGGCGATCAGCAGGGTGAACGCCGTCGCCAGGGGTACGAAGCTCAGCCGGCCCATCTCGGCCAGGCCCAGCGCAGTCATCAGCTGGATCACCGGCCAGTGCCAGATGTAGGCGCCGTAGGAGAGGTCCCGCCGGGTGCGCCGGGCGGGCAGGCGGACCGTTGCCCACAGGCACAGGTAGGCCAGGGCGACCGAGCCGACGGTGCGGTAATCGTCCAGCAACAGGCACGAGGCCACCAGGACCGCGCCGGCCGCCGCGGCGGCGACGTCGTGCACCGGAACGTGGCGGTCGAAGAGCAGGGCGAGGGCCCCCAACAGGAACAGCAGTCCCAGGCGTGGGGCGATGTAGAGCATCTCGGACCCGCCGGTGCCCACGCCGAGGCTCTGGGCGATGATCACCAGCCACAGCAGGCCGGCCAAGGCGGCGACGAGCATCGGGCGCCGGCGAAGGATGCCCAGCACGCCGAGGGCGCCGACCATCAGGTAGCACAGACCCTCGTAGACCAGCGTCCACAGCGACCCGTTGAGCACGGCCGGAGTGTGCTCGGTCAGCGGCAGCCCCGCGATCCCGTACTGGCCGATGTACAGGAACGCGTTGCCGGTCAGGTAGCCCACAGCGCTGTCCGGGCCGGCGAATACCGACAGCGGCGAACGGCCCTCGATCAGGGCGAATGCGGGGGCCAGCACCACGGCGGTGATCAGCAGGCAGGCCCAGAAGGCGGGCAGGATCCGCAGCGCCCGGTGCCAGGCGAACCGGAGCGGGGAGGCCAGCCGCAGGTAGCTGCGGGCCACCAGGAAACCGCTGAGTATGAAGAAGCCGTCGACCGCCAGGCTGCCGACCGCGGTGCCACCCAGCGACGGCTGATGGCCGAAGCCCACGGCCAGCGCATGGGTGAGGACCACCAGCAGGGCCAGGCTGAGGCGAAGGTCGCCCATGGCATTGCGACCGGCGTCGAAGCTCGAGGCCAGCGTCGGCGTTCGGGGGGCGGCGGCGCGCCGGCCATGCCGGCGTTCCGGGCCGGGATCTTCCGCGCGCACACGGCGTACGGGTGGCTCCTGCAGGACCACTGACTCCCCGATCGGGTCGAACGACGGACGACGTGTGCGCTTGTCCCTCTACCCTGGTGAACCTTCTTTAAGCCCAGGTGAAGCGGCCGCAAAGGGTCCGGGGAGTCACAAATCCGGCATGGCCCGGCGGAGTCGTCGCCCGGCCGGGCTATCAATCGTCGTCCCCCTCGCGCCGAGGCATGAACCTATGGCGACGTCGGGGTCCGCAGCGGCTGCACGCTCTCTGAGACACCTCCTCCTGCGCACCACGTACGGGCTCACCCCCGAACTCACGCGCACGGTGACACCCGCCAAGCGCTCGGCCTGGCTCAGCGCCCAGCTACGACCATGGACGATCAAGGACCCGGCCTGTGACGCGGTGATGCGTCGCTTCCCCCGATTGACCTACTCGATCCCGACGGTGCACGCCCAGGCGAATGCCGGGACGTTCGACTCCTGGGACGTGATGAACGACCTGTGCGTGGCCACCATCGCCCGCGCCACCTGGAGCAAGCGGCAGCTGCTCGAGGTCATGGTCGAGCTGTGGTCGAACCACCTGAACATCACCTGCCCCTCGAGCGAGGTGTGGGACAGCAGGCACCGGTTCGACGCCGACGTGATCCGCAAATACGCCTTCGGCCGCTACTCCGACCTGCTGGTCGCCGCGATCAAGCACCCGGCGATGCTGATGTACCTGAACAACGCCAGCTCGACCCGGTCCAACCCGAACGAGAACCTCGGCCGCGAGGTGCTCGAGCTGCACAGCGTCGGGGTGGGCGGCGGCTACACCGAGCGGGACGTCAAGGTGTCGGCGCTGATCCTGACCGGCCTGTCGATCGACTGGGAGACGGGGGCCTTCCGGTACCGGCCCGAGCACCACTATGTGGGCCAGGTGAGGGTGATGGGGTTCGTCCATCCGAATGCCTCCGCCGACGGCCGGGCCGTGGTCGAGGCCTACCTGCGTTACCTCGCCACCCGCCCCGCCACGGCGCGGCGGATCTGCCGCCGCCTCGCCGTCCACTTCGTTCGGGACGACCCGCCGAAGGCGCTGGTCGACCGGATGGCCCGGATCTACCTGGCCAAGGGCACCGCCATCGCGCCGGTGCTGGCGCACCTGTTCGCCTCCCGCGAGTTCGCCGCCTCGGCCGACGCGAAGGTGCGCACGCCCTACGAGGCGATGCTGGCCAGCATGCGGGCGCTGGGCCTGCAGCCGCCGGCCTCGGGCACCGGGCCGTTGCGCGAGATGTACTGGGCGTTCGGATCGGCCGGCCAGCAGCCGTTCGCCTGGCCGCAGCCGGACGGCTATCCCGACGTGGCGAGTGCCTGGCAATCGGCCGCCGGGGCCCTGGCCCGCTGGAACATGAACTCCTCACTGGCCGGGAACTGGTGGCCCAAGGGCTACCGCCGTCCGGCGCTGAGCAGGTTCCTCCCCTCGCCCCGTCCGAAGACCCACGGCGCCCTGATCGAGGGGATGGCGCTGCGGCTGCGCCAACGTCCGGTGACCGTGGTCGAGCGGGAGGCCATCTGCGCCTTCCTCGGCGTGCGCGCCACCACGCCGGTGCGCAAGGACAGTGAGGTGGTGACCTGGCGCCTGGAGCATGTCATCGCCCTGCTCCTGGACACCCCGACCCAGATCCGACGGTGAGGACAGCGATGCCGGACACGACCTGCACGACCTGCGAGGGCCGCTCGGCGGACGGCGTCTCCCGCCGCTCCCTGCTGCAGGCGGCCGGTGCCGGAGCGGCGCTGGGTGCCGTGGGCGCCCTGGCCGGCCCGTCCGCGGTCACCCGAGTCGCCTTCGCCGGGACGACGGCGGCGGTGACCGGGCCGGCCGCCGACGTGCTGGTCGTGCTCTCCCTGCGCGGTGGCTTCGACGGGCTGAGCGCTATCGTCCCGGCGGCGGACCCGGAGTACGCGCGGCTGCGTCCGAACGTCGCCGTGCCTGCCTCCCGGCTGCTGGCCGGCACCGACCGGTTCGGGCTGCACCCGGCGCTGGCGCCGTTGCACCCGTTCTGGCAGAACGGCACCTTCGGGGCGGTGCATGCGGTCGGGCAGGCGGCGCCGTCCCGCTCGCACTTCTCGGCGATGGCGGAGATGGAGCGCGCAGCGCCCGGTTCCGCCGTGCGGACCGGCTGGATCGACCGCCTGCTCGGGGTGACCCCGGCGACCACCATGTTCCGGGCCACCCAGCTCGGCGGGGTGGGCATGCTCGGATCGCTGACCGGGCCCAATCCCGAGCTCGTGGTGTCCACGGTCGACGACTTCAGGCTCCACTCGGCGTGGAACAGCGTCGAGGAGAAGCGGTGGAGCACCGCTCTGTCGGCGATGCACCGGGGGTCTCCGGCCGCCATCACCACTCCGGCGCGCAGCGCACTGGTCGCCATGGCCACCACGACCCGGTTGAAGAAGGCCGGCTATACCCCGGCGAACGGGGCGGCCTATCCCGCCGGCGATCTGGGTACCGCGATGCGCGACGTCGCCCGCCTGATCAAGGCCGGCACGGGGCTGAGGATCGCCTGCATCGACTACGGCGAGTGGGATCTGCACCAGGGCATGGGCAGCGTCGACGACGGCCTGCTCACCACTCGGCTGGGCGAGCTCGCCTCGGCGATGGCCGCCTTCGCCACCGACCTGGGCGCGGCGTCCATGGCCGGGGTCACCGTGGTGACCCTGTCCGAGTTCGGCCGCCGGGTGGCCGAGAACGGCAGCGGCGGAACCGATCACGGGCTCGGCAACGCCGTCCTGATGCTCGGCGGAGGCGTCGTCGGAGGGACTGTGCACGGCGTCTGGCCCGGCCTCGCCGCCGACGACCTGGTGGACGGCGACCTCGCGGCCACCGTCGACTACCGGCTCGTGCTGGGTGAGATCGTGCAGAAGCGGTGCCTGGTGCCCTCGCTCGGTGCGGTCTTCCCCGGGCTGCGCGGCGCTCCGCTCGGTGTGGTCCGGGTCAAGGCCTGATCGGCGGGGTCCCGATCGAGCGGAAACGTCTCAGCCGCAGCGCATATCGCTCGTCCGGGTCCTGATCGAGCAGCTCGACCAGTTCATGCTGCAGGACCGACCCGAGGCGGCGGCAGAAGGCCTCGGGCTCGTCCGCGGCGTCCGGGTGCTCCGGGACCACCCGGTCGACGATCCCGTGCCGCAACAGGTCTGCCGAGCGCACCCCCTGGGCGGCGGCCATCTGGGGGGCGTGGTCGAGGTCCCGGTGGATGATCGCGCTCGCTCCCTCGGGGGGAAGGGGCGAGAGCCAGGCATGCTGGGCGGCGATCACCCGGTCCGCCGGGATCAGCGCCAGCGCGCCGCCACCGGTGCCCTGGCCCAGCAGCACGGACACGATCGGCGCGGACAGGGCGACCATCTCGGCGAGGCTCCGTGCGATCTCGCCCGCCATGCCGCCCTCCTCGGCCTCCTGCGACAACGCCGCGCCCGGGGTGTCGATCACGGTGACCAGGGGCAGGCCGAGGTCGCGGGCCAGCCGCATGCCGCGACGCGCCTCGCGCAGCGCCGCGGGTCCGAGCGGTGACTCGGTGGTCTGGCCCCGTCGGTCCTGGCCCAGCAGCACGCAGCCGGCCCCGCCGAAGCGGGCCAGGGCGAGCAGCATGCCGGGGTCGTTCTCGCCCTCGCCGGTCCCGTGCAGCGGCACCACATGGGTTGCGGCGTAGCGCAACAGTCGGCGCAGGCCCGGGCGATCCGGTCTGCGGGAGCGCGTGATCGACTCCCACGCCGGGATGTCGGGGAGGTCCTCGGCCGGGATCTGTGCCGCGGGTGGATGCCCTTCGCGGGGTGACATCAGCACGGTCAGTGTCCGATCGGCCAACGGTGCCAGTTCCTCGGGGGTCAACACGGCGTCGATCAGGCCCCGGGCGTAGAGGTTCTCGGCGACCTGCACCCCGGCCGGGAACTCCCGCCCGGACAGGGCGTGGTAGACCCGCGGCCCGAGGAAGCCGATCAGGGCCCCGGGCTCGGCCACGGTGACATGGCCGAGCGAGCCCCATGAGGCCAGCACCCCGCCGGTCGTCGGGTGGCGCAGGTACACCAGGTACGGAAGGCCGGCCGACTTGTGCGCGGCGATCGCCGCAGAGATCTTGACCATCTGTAGGAAGGCGACGGTTCCCTCCTGCATGCGGGTTCCGGCCGAGACCGGCGCCGCAAGCAGCGGCAGCCCCTCGGCGGTCGCCCGCTCCACCGCCGACACCAGGCGCTCTGCAGCGGCCACCCCGATCGAGCCGGCGAGGAAGTCGAACTCGCAGGCGGCGACCGCCACCCGCCGTCCCCGCAGCCGGCCCTCGCCGGTGACCACCGACTCGTCAAGCCCGCTGCGCTGCCGGGCCCGGTCGAGCTCGGCGGCATAGGCGTCATCGATCGCGCCGTGGACCGCCGGGGCGTCCCACCGGAGGAACGAACCGGAGTCGAGGACCAGGGAGAGCAGATCGAGCGCGCCGAGTCGAGCGGCCATCCTTCAGACCTAATCGGTCCGGCCAGGCCACCGGAAGGGCCGTGGATGCGAGGCTGGGCACATGCCACCCCGCCGCCGCACCCCGGTCGAGGCCGGCCGCGACGCCGTCCGGTCCTGGGCCGCGGACCCGTCGGACGCCGAGCGCGCCACGCTGGGCGTCGCCGTCCGCTACACCCTGGAGGAGCTGTCGGTGCGCCATCCGGGCGGCACCTGCGAGGTTCGGGTGCCCCCGTTCGGGGTGGTGCAGTGCCTGGCCGGCCCCCGGCACACCAGGGGCACCCCGCCGAACGTCGTGCAGACCGATGCCGCCTGCTGGCTCGAACTGGCCACCGGCAGCACGTCGTGGGCCGAGGCCGTAGCCCAGGGCAGGCTGCTGGCCAGTGGCGAGCGCTCGGACCTGTCCGGGCTGCTGCCACTGCTGGCCGGCGGGAAATAGGGTGGGCACCGTGACCGAGCAGACTCCCCAGACCGGCGACCCGGACGGCGCGGTCCCGGCATCACCCCCGGCCCCGACGCCGAACCCGGCCGCCCCGGTCCAGGTGCAGCTGCGGACGGCGCCACGCTTCGGCCGCTTCGCCGTCACCGGAGCCCTGCTCGGGTTGGTGATCGGTGCGGTCTTCGTGCTCCTGCGACAGCCCGAAGGACTGAAGATCAGTACCGTGGCCGCCGTCGGCTATCTGGCCGTGGTCGCCGGCATGATCGGCGGACTCGTCGGCGCCGGGCTGGCGCTGCTCGCGGATCGGCGCAGCCACCGGCGCGGCTGACCCACGGGCGGGTGTGGGAGACTTCCTCATGTGTGCGGTGTCTTCGGGGTCTGGGCCCCGGGTGAAGAGGTCGCCAAGCTTGCCTACTACGGCCTGTACGCGCTGCAGCACCGGGGCCAGGAGGCCGCCGGCATCGCGGTGAGCAACGGCAGCCAGATCCTGGTCTACAAGGACATCGGGCTGGTCGCGCAGGTCTTCGACGAGACGGCGCTGCGCTCGCTGACCGGCCAGATGGCCGTCGGCCACTGCCGCTACTCGACCACCGGCGGGTCCACCTGGGAGAACGCCCAGCCCACGCTCGGCGCCACCAGCGTCGGCACGGTGGCCCTGGCCCACAACGGAAACCTGGTCAACACCTTCGAGCTGCGCGAATGGGCCGTGCGGCTCGACGGGGACACCCCGGACGGCGACGCCGGGGGTGAGCTGGCCCGCGGCAACACCACGGACACCGCGCTGATCACCGCGCTGCTGGCTGGCAACGGCGGTCAGAGCCTGCAGTCCACCGCCCTCGAGGTGCTGCCACACCTGCGTGGGGCGTTCAGCCTGGTCTTCATGGACGAGCAGACCCTGTACGCCGCCCGGGACGCGAACGGCATCCACCCGCTGGTGCTGGGGCGGCTGGAGCGCGGGTGGGTGGTGGCCAGCGAGACCGCCGGCCTGGACATCGTGGGTGCCTCCTTCGTGCGCGAGGTGGAGCCGGGCGAGCTGATCGCGATCGACGCCGACGGCCTGCGCTCGAGCCGGTTCGCCCTGGCGACGCCCACCGGCTGTGTCTTCGAGTACGTGTACCTGGCCCGTCCGGACACGACCATCGTCGGTCGGGCGGTGCACGCCGCCCGGGTGGAGATGGGCCGCCGGCTGGCCCGGGAACACCCGGTCGAGGCCGACCTGGTGATCCCGGTACCCGAATCGGGAACCCCCGCGGCCGTGGGCTACGCCCAGGAGTCCGGCATCCCCTACGGGCAGGGCCTGGTCAAGAACGCCTACGTCGGGCGCACCTTCATCCAGCCCAGCCAGACCATTCGCCAGCTCGGGATCCGGCTCAAGCTCAACCCTTTACGCGAGGTGATCGCGGGCAAGCGGCTGGTCGTGGTGGACGACTCGATCGTGCGCGGCAACACCCAGCGGGCCCTGATCAGGATGCTGCACGAGGCCGGCGCCGCCGAGGTGCACGTGCGGATCTCCAGCGCCCCGGTGACCTGGCCCTGCTTCTACGGCATCGACTTCGCCACCCGGGCCGAGCTGGTGGCCAGCGGCCTGACCGTGGACGAGGTGCGCAAGAGCATCGGTGCCGACACTCTCGGCTACATCTCGCTGGACTCGATGGTCGGGGCCACCGGCCAGCCGCGGGAGCGCCTGTGCACCGCCTGCTTCACCGGTGAGTACCCGGTCGCACTGTCCGACGAGGCGGCCCTGGGCAAGCATGCTCTGGAACAGCCCGAACTGCCGTTGGTCCTGACCCCGACGGCGACGGCGTCGTGAGCGAGCCGATCACCTACGCCGGCGCCGGGGTCGACGTCGATGCCGGGGATCGTGCCGTCGAACTGATGAAGGCGGCCGTGGCCCGCACCCATCTCGGGGCGCTCACTCCGGTCCTGGGCGGGATCGGCGGCTTCGCCGGGCTGGTCGACGCCAGCGCCCTTCGCGAGTACCGCCGTCCGCTCCTGGCCACCAGCACCGACGGAGTGGGCACCAAGGTCGCCGTGGCGCAGGCCTTGGACATGCACGACACGGTCGGGATCGACCTGGTCGCCATGGTGGTCGACGACATCGTGGTCAGTGGTGCCAGGCCGCTGTTCATGACCGACTACATCGCCTGCGGCCGGGTGGTACCGGAGCGGATCGCGGCCATCGTCGGTGGGATCGCGGCGGCGTGCGAGCGCGCGGGCTGCGCGCTGGCGGGCGGGGAGACCGCGGAGCACCCGGGGCTGCTCGAGCCGGGCGAGTACGACCTGGCGGGGGCGGCCGTCGGGGTGGTCGAGGCCGACGCGCTGCTCGGCCCGCACCGGGTCGCCTCGGGTGATGTGATCCTGGCCATGGCCTCCTCGGGGCTGCACGCCAACGGCTACTCGTTGGTGCGCCGCGTCTTCGCCGCCTCGGGCTGGGACTACCAGCGTCAGGTCGAGGACCTGGGCCGCACCGTCGGCGAGGAACTGCTGGAACCCACCCGGGTGTACGCCGCCGACCTGGTCGATCTGGCCGCGCACCTCGGTACCGGATTGCATGCGCTCACGCACGTCACCGGTGGCGGGCTGGCCGCGAACCTGGCCCGGGTGCTGCCGCGCGGACTGCTGGCCACCGTGCACCGGGCGAGCTGGACCCCGGCCCCCATCTTCCACCTGGTGCAGCGGCTCGGCCGGGTACCCGTCGCCGACCTGGAGCGCACGCTCAACATGGGTGTCGGCATGGCTGCGGTGGTGGCGCCGGAGGTGGCCGATCAGGCCCTCACCCGGCTGGCCGAGCGCGGCGTGCCCGCCTGGGTCCTGGGCGAGGTGCGCGAGCCCGGCCCGTCGCCGCAGGGACCGATCGTCCAGGGTGCCAAGGGCGTGGACGGCGGATCCGTGCAGCTGGTGGGAGAACACCCCCGCTGAACCCGCGGCGGACGCCACGGGCCAGATCAGGTGGGTGTCAGAGGTGTCGTCGACTCAGTGACTGCCGCCGGCCGTCCAGCCGGCGTACTCGTCGTCCTCGTCGCCGTCGTCGTCCTCGTCGTCGCCCAATTCGTCATCGAACGAGTCGTCCTGCTCGAACTCGTCGTCCGATTCCGCAGAGTGGCCTTCGGCGTGGCCGGGGGAGCCCGCGAGCTCCCGCTGGAGGGCCGTGTAGTCGGTGTTCGGGCTGAAGTACTTCAGCTGCCGAGCAACCTTCGTCTGCTTGGCCTTCTGACGGCCGCGCCCCATGGCGTCGACCCCCTCATACATCGATCCGGGGCAGGCGCCCATGGCGGGGCCCCGGATGTTGGTCAGCATCGTCTCGTGTCCGTAACGGTACATCGTTACCCGCCCCGCTGGCATCCCGGCCCGCGGGGACGGCCCAACCGCGCCTGCCGAGTGGTCCATTCGGCCCCGTTCGATACGCGAGAACCGGGCTGAATCGACCACTCGACGTTCCGGGGCGGAGGGCGGAGGGCGGCGGTGGGGGGCGGGGTGGGGGCGGGGGTGGGGCGACCCGGCGGATCGGCCCACCCGGGGTATCCCCCATAGGGTGGAGATTGTTCGTCAAAGCCGCACATCGCCCGGAAAGGGCCTCCACGCCGCTAACATCAGTCTTGTTCCGATCGGCAACGTTGTCGGCGGGGGTGGCGCATGTCTGATCTGCGACGTTCTGTCGTCTCACAACTACCCGAAGTACTCCAAATGGGCGTTCCTTCCGTCGAACGGCTGATATCTAGCGGAAGTGGTACGCGGCGCCCGTGTCAAAGTGCAGGATGTAACTCATCGGGGGTTACCCGCCCCTGTTCCTGGAGGATCACATGACCACCCGTTCGCCCGACGCCGAGCCGTTGCTCACGCCGGCCGAGGTCGCAGCTCTGTTCCGCGTGGACCCGAAGACGGTCACCCGCTGGGCCAAGGCAGGCAAGCTGTCCTCGATCCGCACCCTCGGTGGTCACCGCCGCTACCGGGAATCCGAGGTCCGCGCGCTGCTCGCAGGCATCCCCCAGCAGCGGGTCGACGAAGGCTGATCCCCGGGGCGACCGGCCAGGACGCCCCGAGGTCGAACGCAGTGCCGCTTCCCCATGGGGAGGCGGCATTGCTGCGTGTGCCCTGTGGCCCGCCCGCCCGGCGCGCCCAGGGCACCGTCCGGCGCGCTCGCTTGACCCGGCTCCGCCGGGCCTGGCCCAATGGCGGGCGTGAAGGAGTTCGTCGACTTCCTCGGCGGGCAGCCCCCGTACGACGCCCTCGACCTGGACGACCTGGAGCGGCTCGCCGAGTCGATCGAGGCGGAGTACTTCCCGGCAGGTGCGGCCATCGTCTCCGCGGGAGACGATGCGCTCAGCCACCTCTGGGTGGTGCGCACCGGGTCCGTTGAGGTGCTCGACAGGGGCCGCCTGGTCGATCAGCTGCACGTCGGGGACACCTTCGGGCAGGTCTCGCTGTTCAGCGGCGAGAAGCCCACGCTGTCGGTCACGGCGTCCGAGGACTGCCTGCTGTACCGGCTGGACGACCCTCAAGGGGTGCTGCAGCGGCCCGACCGGTTGCGGTTCGCCGCCTACGGGGCGCTGGTGACCCGGCCCCGGGTCTCGGCGCACCCCACCGGGCTGCGGGACCGCGCGCTGGTGCCGGTCAGCCGGTACGCCCGCTCGTTGGTGGTGTGCCCCGCCACGACGACGGTCGCGGAGGCGGCCACCCGGATCGGGCAGGAGCGCCAGTCCTGTGCCGTGGTGACCTTCGCGGATGGTTTCGGCGTGGTCACCGACGCTGATTTCCGGTCCGCCGCCGGCACCGGCTCGGTGTCGCCGCGGGACGACGTCGGCCGGCTCGCCACCCGGCCCGCCCTCACCGTGCCCGAGGACACCCCGCTGGCGACGGCCTTCCTGGTGATGGTCGAGCGCGGCGTGCACCACCTGATCCTCACCGACTCGGCCGAACGCCCCTCGGGCGTCGTCCGGGTGGTCGATCTGGCCTCGGCCGAGGTGCGTGACCCCCTGGTGGTCCGGGCGGCGATCGACTCGGCCGGAAGCCTCGCCGACCTGGCCCACGCGGTCGCCCTGCTGCCCGGGACGGCGGTCGAGCTGTTCGACGCGGGCGTGCCGCCGGTGCGGATCGGCGGCCTGCTGTCGGCCGTGCTGGATTCGGTGATGCGCCGGTTGCTGGTGCTGAGCCCGATGGATGTCGGGGTGGACTGTTCGTGGCTGGTGCTCGGGTCACTGGCGCGGCGAGAGGTCCTGCCCACCTCAGACGTCGACACCGCCCTGGTCTGGGCCGACCCGCCGGAGGGCGGGCGCGACATCAGCGCCCTGGTGCGGCGGGCGGCGTCCGTGGTGCTGGACGACATGGAGAAGGCGGGGCTGTGCCGCTGCCCGGACGGCGCGAACGCCGACACCGTGCGCTTCGGCCGGTCCCTGACCGACTGGAACGCGGCCACCACAGGCTGGATCCGCGACGCCGGGCAGGACAGTGCCCTGCTGCTCTCCACCATGTTGGCCGACAGCCGCCCGGTGACGGTGAGCGGGCTGGGGTCGGGTGTCACCGACCGGATGATGTCCACCACCCGGACGCCGCAGTTCCTCAAGGCGCTGCTGGACTACACGCTCTCGTCGCGACCGCCGACCGGCTTCGTCCGTGATTTCGTGGTCGAGCACTCGGGGGAGCACCGCGGCCAGCTCAACCTCAAGCGGGGCGGGTTGCGGCCCGTCACCTCGCTGGGGCGGTGGTCGGCGGTGGTCACCGGTGACACGCGGGGGACGACGCCGGAGCGGCTGCGTCGGGCAGCGGAGGTCGAACTGCTCAGCGAGGACGAGAGCGAGACCCTGATCGGGGCGCATGAGCAGATCTACGGGCTGCTCCTGGAGATGGAGGTGGACGCGATCCGGGCCGGCGCCCAGGTCTCGACCTACATCTCACCCGGGCGTCTGGACTCGTTGACCCGGCGGCATCTGAGGGAGTCCTTCCGGGCCATCGCGAGCGTGCAGGGCCGGTTGGAGTCGCACTGGCAGGGACACATCCCGGGCGTGGGTCGATGAGTCTGCTGGGCCGGCTGATGGGCCGATCCGGCAAGACCTCGGTGCCGGGCTGGGCGGCGCTGGAGCGCCCGTGGCGGGAGGCCGAGTTCTGCGTGGTCGACCTGGAGGCGACCGGCATGGACCTGCGCCACGACGACATCGTCTCCTACGGGGCGGTGCTGGTCCGCAGCGGCAGGATCGTGGCCCGCAGCTGCCTGTACGGACTGGTCAAGCCGACCCGACCGGTCAGCGAGGGGGCGCTGACGGTGCACGCGCTGACCTCCGCCGAGCTGGCCAATGCGCCCCCGCTGTCAGAGTGCGCCGAGGCGCTGGCCGAGATGATGCGCGGTCGGGCGCTGGTCGCGCACGCGGCCTGGGTGGAGCGGGCCTTCCTGAACCGGGCGTTCAGGACCCGTGAGCTGCGCCTGGACGGCCCGATCCTGGACACGGCGGCGCTGGCCCGGGAGACGGGCCTCGCGCCGTCCGGCTCGGAGGACACCGAACCGAGCCTGGAGCGCCTGGCCCTGGACCTCGGGCTGCCGGTGCACACCCCCCACCATGCCCTGGGTGACGCCCTGACCACCGCCGAGGTGCTGCTCGCCCTGGTGACCCGACTGGAGGTGCGCGATCAGCAGACCGTGCGCTCCCTGGCCGAGACCTCCCGGCTCAGGGCGATGCACTGACCCAAGCGGGTCAGCCGATGTCCAGCCGGAACCAGACCCGCTTCCCGCTCGCGGTGACCTGCCAGCCCCATCCGTCGGACAGGGCGCCGACCAGGAGCAGCCCGCGGCCGGTCTCGGGCAGCTCGCCCTCGTCCGCCGGCCGGGTGGAGGCGGCGAGGCCCTGACGGTGTGGTCTTCCCCCGGCGCCGTCGCTGACCGAGATCGTGGCACTGGCCGGGCTGAGGCTGACCCTCACCTGGTAGGGCCCGCTGGAGTGGCGCAGGGCGTTGGTGACCAGTTCGGAGACCAGCAGGGCGGCGGTGTCCACCAGATGGATCAGTCCGTTGGCGTCGAGGACCTCACCGACCCACTGCCGCGCCTGCCCGACCGACTCCGGCCGGGCGGGAAGGGTGAGCCGGGCCCGCTCCATTTCGTTCATGATTCAGGTAGCAGCACGCTGTCGGCAACACCCCACACTGGCAGGATGCCCGTCATGCACCTGGACACCCTGGACGGCGCGGTCGCCGTCGTCGCCGGCGGAGCCTCGGGGCTCGGCGCGGCCACTGCGCGGGCCCTGCACCGGGCCGGCCTGGCAGTTGTGATCATGGACCTGCCGGCGTCGGCAGGGGCCGAGCTGGCCGCCTCGCTCGGGGAGCGGGCCGCCTTCAGCCCCACCGACGTGACCAGCGAGGCGGACGTCGCGGTGGCGCTGGACGTGGCGGCCGGCCTGGGCACGCTGCGGGTGGCGGTGAACTGTGCCGGGATCGCGCCGCCGGTGCGGGTGCTCGGGCGCAAGGGCGTCCACCCCCTGGACGTGTTCGCCCGGGTGGTGAACATCAACCTGGTCGGGAGCTTCAATGTGCTCCGGCTGGCCGCCGAGCGGATCGCCGCCGCCGAGCCGGTGGACGGCGAGCGCGGCGTGATCGTGAACACCGCCTCGGTGGCGGCCTTCGACGGGCAGATCGGGCAGGCTGCCTACGCTGCATCCAAGGGCGGGATCGTCGGGCTCACCCTGCCGGTGGCTCGGGATCTGGCCCACACCCTGATCCGGGTGGTGACCATCGCGCCGGGGACCTTCGACACGCCGATGGTGGCCGGGCTTCCCGAGGAGGCGCGCATGTCGCTCGGCGAACAGACCCCCCACCCGGCGCGGCTGGGCCGCCCCTCCGAGTACGCCGCTCTCGTACTGCACATCGTCTCGAACGCCATGCTGAACGGCGAAGTCATCCGGCTGGACGGCGCGATCAGACTCCCTCCCCGCTGACCGGAACCGTCAAGGCGGCCGATGTCTGGGCCGATGGTCCTCCTCTAGGTGTGCATCGATAAGTGCACTCGAAGGGGGTCCCCGGTGAGATTGACGGTTGCGGCTCGATTGGCGCTGATCGCCGCTGTCGGCGTCGGCGCGGTGGCAGCCATGGCCGGGGTGTCCTGGTGGGGGAGCCAGGCTCAGGCCCGCAGCGCCACGGACATGGTCGAGATCAGCACGGGGATGTCCCGGCAGTGGAACGCCGACATGATGCACGACGGCATCCGCGGCGACGTCCTGGGGTCGCTGGACGCCCTGACCCGGCAGCGGCGGGTGGAGTACGAGGTGCCCAACGTCTCGGTCAAGGCGAGCGACATGCTCGAGCACCTGGACGCGGCGGCCGCCGCGGCGCCACCGGAGCTGCGGGCCCGCTTCGCCGAGGTGCGCCCTGCGGCGACGGTCTACGGCACCACCGCGACCGACGTGGTGGCCGTCGCCGCCACTGACAAGGCCAAGGCCCGCGCCCAGATCCCCGCCTTTCTGAAGCTGTTCGAACAGCTGGAGACCGACCTGGGGGAGCTGGACGCGGCGATGCTGGACGCCGTCCACGCCCGTGAGCGGGAAGGGACGGCGACGGCCGCCACCGTGAGCCGCCTGACCTGGCTGGTCGGCCTGCTCGCCCTGGCCGGGTTCGCCGCCACCAGCTGGCTGGTGGGGCGGGGCATGGTGCGCCCGGTGCGCGAGATGGTGCGGGCGCTGGACCGGGTGGCCGAGGGTGACCTGGGGGTACGGATCGCCGAGCCCGGTGACGACGAGTTCGGCCAGATGTCCCGCGCCCTCAACACTGCACTGAGCGAGATCGGGGCCACCGTCTCCGAGGCGGGCAGGGCGGCGAGAGCGCTGTCGGGGGAGTGCACCGGATTGACCTCGGTGTCCGCCGACCTGGGCCAGACCGCCAGCCGGACGGCGTCGCAGGCGGGCCAGGTCGCGGCGTCCGCCCGGGAGGTCTCGACCCACGTGGACGCGATGTCGACCGCCACCGAGCAGATGGACGTGGCGATCGGGGAGATCGCCGGGCAGGCGGCGATCGCCGCCGAGGTGGCCTCGGAGGCGACCCGGTCGGCCTCGCAGACCCGGGTGACCGTGGCCCAGCTGACCCAGGCCAGCGTGGAGATCGGGGAGATCGTCAAGGCGATCACCACCATCGCCGAGCAGACGAACCTGTTGGCGCTGAACGCGACCATCGAGGCGGCCCGCGCCGGCGAGGCCGGCAAGGGCTTCGCGGTGGTCGCCACCGAGGTGAAGGAGCTGGCCCAGGAGACCCGGCGGGCGACCGCCGACATCACCGCCAAGATCGCCACCATCCAGGCGATCACAGGTGAGGCCTCGAGCTCGATCGAGGGGATCGTCGCGGTGATCGACCGGATCAACGAGAACGCCTCGATGATCGCGGCCGCGGTCGAGGAGCAGTCGGTGACCACGGCCAAGATCAACCGCAGCGTCGGTGAGGTCTCCCGGGGGGCGGAGCGGATCGCCGACACCGTGGCCGGCATCGCCGGCTCGATCGAAGCGACCTCGGCCAGCGCCGACGCCACCCAGGCCTCCGCGGTGACCCTGTCTGCCGTGGCGACCCAGGTAGCCACGCAGATCGGCCACTTCACCGTCTGAACCCAACCCCTCAAAACCGCTCATGCTCCGCGGGGGTACACGAATCGGGTCTCGCAGGCGCCAGAACATGTACCCCCGCGGAGCATGAGCAGGTTCTAGCGGGGGTTGGACTCGCGGTAGGCGGCGATCAGGTCCGCGTGTAGGCGGCCGCGGTCGGCGACCGCCAGCCCCTGTGCCAGGGCCCAGGCCCGTACTGCGGACGCCGCGGGTGCGTCCGGATCCTTGGGCGTGCTCCGCCGGCGGGCCGGGCCGGGGACGAGCGGCCCGGCTGTGGGCAGTTCGGCGATCCGGCCCCTGGCGCGCCGCCTGATCCGGTGCCTGCCCGCCACCGTCAGATGATCGGCATCCCTGGTACTGGGCTTGAACGCCTGCCTCGCCGGGCGCGCAGCCGCTTGTCGACCGTGTCCACCCCGAGCAGCACGCCTACCGAGACCACGGCGAACAGCAGGCCGACCGGGGTGGGCCACCGCTGGCCGAGGGCCCGGGCGACCGGTGGGACCACGAGGGTGAGCACGCAGAACACCAGCGCGGCGGCCACGCTCGGCGGCAGCAGGCGGTTGGTCAGCCAACCCAGCGCCGCGGGGGTGCGGGTGGAGCTGCGGCAGGCGAAGGCATTGGCCGTCTGGGCGAGCACCACGGTCAGGAAGGTCGCCCCCGACGCGGCCGCCAGAGTCGTACCGCCCGGGAACGGCTCGCCGGGCCGCCAGCCCGCCGCGAGGAAGGTGGCGCCGAACGCAGCCATCCCCATCAGGGCCTCAGCGGGGCCGAGCAGGCCGAAGGCGCGCCGCAGCACCGAGCGGTTGAGCAGCCGCCCGCGCACGGGCGGCCGTTCCAGCAGGTGCGCCGCGGGGGGCTCGGCGCCCAGGGCGACGGCCGAGAGGGTGTCGGTGCCGATGTCGAGGGCGAGGATCTGCAGCACTCCGAGGGCCAGCGGGATGCTGCCCCCGGACAGGCCCCAGACGGCGAACGGGGCCAGCTCCGCCACGTTGTCGCTGAGGTGGTAGGTGAGGAATCGGCGCACGTTGACGTAGGTCGCCCGCCCCTGCTCGATCCCCGCGACGACGGAGGCGAAGTTGTCGTCCAGCAGCACCAGGTCGCAGGCCTCCCGGGCGACGTCGGTGCCTGAACGACCCATCGCGATGCCGATGTCGGCCTCGCGCAGCGCCGGCCCGTCGTTCACCCCGTCGCCGGTCATCGCCACCACGTGCCCGCGCAGGCGCAGCGCGTGCGCGATCCGCAGCTTGTCCTCGGGGGAGACCCGGGCGACGACGACGCCGTCGTGGTCGAGCAGCGCCCCGAGCGCGGCATCGTCCGTCGGCAGGTCGGTGCCGAGCAGGACCGGGTCGTCCGCGTGGCGCAGGCCCACTTGGAGGGCGATGGCGGACGCCGTGACCGGGTGGTCTCCGGTGATCATGGCGACCCCGACCCCGGCCGTGCGGCAGGCGGTGAGGGCGTCGGCCACGTCGGAGCGCGGCGGGTCGTGCAGTCCCAGGAGCCCGAGCAGTACCAGGTCGCGTTCGGCCCCGGCAGCGCTCGTGGGCGGGGTGTCACCGACCGGGCGACCGGCGACGGCGAGTACCCGCAGCCCCTTGCCGGACAGTTGGGCGACCGCCTGCTCGGCCTGCGCGTGGCCCTCGGCCCCGCCGTCCGCCGTGCACAGCCGCAGGATGCCGTCGGGGGCGCCCTTGGTGAGCACCATGCCGTCTGCGAGTACCGACATCCGCCGGCGGTGCGGGTCGAACCCGAACGCGACGTCGGCGTGGCCGAGCGCACGTGGGCCGTCGGTGTCCACCCCGAGCCGCCGGGCGAAGGCGTCGATCGACGCCTCCATCGGATCGCCGTGCGCGTGCCACTGCCCGCCGGCCGCTGCCGGGTCCTGCTGGGCGTAGCCGCGTGAGCAGCGGGCGGCCGCGGTGGCCAGGTGCACCAGGGCGGCGCAGGCACCGGCCACGTCCGCCGGTCGCCCCTCCGCGGGCTCGATCTCGAGGTCCGCCTGCGGGCCGTACCCGGGAGTGGTCACATGGGCGACGCCAGCCGGGGTCCAGGCCTCGACCACGGTCATCTCGTTGCGGGTCAGGGTGCCGGTCTTGTCGGTGCACACGAAGGTGGTGGACCCGAGGGTCTCCACGGCGTCGAGCGAGCGCACCAGCACGTTGCGGTGCGCCATCTGCTCGGCGCCCCAGGCCAGGGCCAGGGTGACCGTGGGCAGCAGTGCCTCGGGGACCAGGGCGACGGTGACCCCGATCGCCAGCAGGAAGCCCTCGGTGGGCGGGCGGCCGATAGCCAGGGTGAGCACGAAGAACGCCACCCCGGTGCCCACCGCGATGGCGCCGATGACCCGGACGACGCGGTGCAGCTCCCGGGTCAGCGGGGTGGGGTGCGCCTGCGTCTGCGTGGTCGCGCGGGCGATGCCGGCCAGTCGGGTCGCGGCGCCGGTGGCGGTGACCAGGGCGTCCGCCGTGCCCTCCACGACGAACGTGCCGGCGAATGCGGCGTCCTCGTCCTGGAGCGCGGCCGGTTCGCTCTCCCCGGTCAGGGTGGAGGTGTCGATCAGGAGCGCGTCCGCGAGCAGGATCCGGGCGTCGGCCGGGACCCGGTCGCCGGCCTCGAGCACGAGGACGTCGCCGGTCACCACCTGGGTCGCGTCGATCTGGCGCAGGATCCGGTCCCGGCGCACGTTCACCCGGGTGGGCAGGAGGGAGCGCAGGCGCTCGGCGGCGTGGTCGGCGCGCCGTTCCTGGGCGAAGGCGAATGCGGCATTGACCATGACGACCAGGCTGATCGCGATGGTCAGCTGGATCAGGCCGGCGATCCAGGCGAGTGCCGCGGCGGCCCACAGCAGCAGGGCGAAGATGTCCGTCAGCTGGCGTGCCAGCCGTCGCCAGGCCGGGGTGCGGGTCGGCGCCGGCAGGGCGTTGGGGCCGTCGGAGGCGAGGCGCTCACGGGCCTGCTCACTGGTCAGCCCCGCCCGCTCGCTCTGCGCCACGGTGAGGGACAAGGCCTCTCGCGCCATCGGGCACATCCCTCCCGTCTGCTCCGTCCACCGTGGACCGGAGCCGACAGCCAGGTGCCGCGACGAACGTCCTCACCTACGCCGCGGGGCCGGCCGGTTCGTCGGCGGTGGCGTGTATCCACCAGGCCTCGAGCGGCTCCTCATGGGTAGCAGAGCGGCCCAGGAAGAGGTGACGTCGTGGCAGCGAGGAAGAGCCGACCCAGCGCCCCGCAACCGCAACCACGGTTCGAGGCGACGATCCATCCCGGTGCGGGTGACACGCCGCTGGCGAGGGCGGCCGAGCTGTCCCTGGACCGGCTGCCCGATCCGCGGGGCGAGGTGAGGTTGCTGGTGAACGCCGAGGAGATCGCCGAGCTCCTCGGCCGGGGCTACGAGGTGCGGCTGCACGCGGTGATCCCGGTCGAGCCGCTCGCCGCAGAACTCATCGCCGACGACGCCGAGGTCGTCCGGTGGCTGGAGGACCAGGTGGCGGGCATTCCGCGGGCGGAGGGATCGTGATGTACCGGACCGTTGCGCAACTCGACTCGTTGATCAGGCTGCTCGCCGCGTGGTTCCCGGGCTACTTCACCCTGATCCCACTGCCCGAGGCCTCGGTCGCGGGCCGCCAGGTGCTCGCCCTGCGGCTGCGTGCCGGTGGCGGCGGCGAGCGACGCGGGGTGCTGGTCGTCGGCGGCACCCATGCCCGCGAGCTGATGAACCCGGACGCGATCATCGAGCTCGCCGTCGACCTGATGGTCAGCCACGGCAACGGCACGGACATCGTCTACGGCGGGCGCACCTGGCCGGCGAACGAGATCGCCACCATCCTGGAGAGTCTGGACCTGTGGCTGGTGCCCTGCATCAACCCCGACGGGCGCGAGCATGTGATGACAGTCGACAACATGTGGCGCAAGAACCGTCGCGACAATCCGGGAACCCCTTGTGACGGAGTCGATCTCAACCGGAACGCGGACATCCTGTGGGGAGTGACGCAGGGTCAGACCTCCTGCTCGCCGTGCAGTGACGTCTACGTCGGCACGAGTGCCTTCAGCGAACCGGAGACCCGCAACGTCAAGCACCTGTTGGACTCCCGCCGGGTGGACACCTTCGTCGACGTCCACTCCTACTCCGAACTGGTCCTCTGGCCCTGGGGTCATGCGCCCACGCAGACCACCGATCCGTCGCAGCGATTCACGACGCTGGCCACGGGGACCTGCGCGCCGATCCCTGTCCCGGGGTACCGGGAGTACATGCCGGCGCGCGATCTGGAGCGGTTCTCCACCGTGGGCGCCCGTGTGGTGGAGGCGATCCGGGACGTGCGGGGGCGCACCTACACCAACGAGGCCAGCGTCACCCTCTACCCGGTCACCGGCGCTCAGGCGGACTACGCCTACTCGCGTCACATCGCCGACCCGGCGCTGCGCAAGACCTACGGGTTCACGTTCGAGACCGGGCCCTTCGTCGGCAACTCGCCCGACTCCTTCCACCCGGCCGCCCCGACCCTGATCAAGCGCGACACCAAGTCGGGGCTGATCGCCCTGATGCAGCAGAGCATCTGCGCGATCGAGCTGATCGGTGCCCAGTTCTTCCGCCGGGGCACCGAGGTCGAGGCGCTGCGCGCCGTCCGGGACGACCTGCTGGCAACCACGAAGGCCGGGCGGTCCTGGATCGAGCTGTACGAGCGGATCCAGGTGCCGGTCCTGGGGGCGTTGCTCAGCGACAAGGACCTGGCCACTGAAGCGGCGGCCGTCCTGAAGCGGGCCGCCACGCTGTCGAGGAAGGCGGGTGCCGGCACCGTGGCGGACGACGACGTGGACCGGGCTCTGGAGCTGCTCAGACGGGTGCAGGCGCACCCCCGGGCGGCCTCCGCCGCCAAGGAGTTGCGCATCCTCGAACGCCGGCTGGACCAGCTGCGCGGGGCCACCCTGGCCGAGGCGATCGAGCAGTTGATGGCGCAGGCACCCGGTGCGCGCCCCCGGGCCGTCGCCGTGGGTCGCTAGAGGGCTTGAGTTCTTCAAGTTGTCTTGGTGGGTCAAGTCCTACGCGATCAGGTTGTGGCGTAAGGCGTACGCGTCGATGGCGGCATCGAGTTGGTCGAATCGGCGTCGTAGTGGGGTGGGTGGGCTGTGGTCGTCGAGGAGTTCGGCCAGGCCGGGTCGGATCAGCCGGGTGTGGACCCGGGTGAGGAAGATCGCGATCTTCAGGCCGTGGTCGGTGACGGTGTAGCGGTGGGTGCCGGGGAGGCGTTCGATGAGGCCGTGCAGACGTAGCCGCCGCAGGTCGTAGCTCATTCTGCCTTGGGTCATGTCGGCTGGGGTCAGGCCCAGCAGGGGCGCCAGGTGGGCGCGGAGATCGGCGTTGCGGAACCCGTGGGGCAGGAGGCGGAAGATGACCAGGGCCGACAGGAGGGCCTGGGTGCGGGTGGAGTCGAACGGTAGGGCGGACGCGCGTTGAGACCCGACGGTGATCGGTTCGGCGACGCCGCGGAAGGCGTCCTCGCCGATGGCCGGGTCGGTGGTGAGACGTTCGACATCGAGCAGACGTCGGTTGGCCGAATAGCCGACCTGCGCCAGGGCGGGCAGGTTGCACAGCCGCTTGCCGATACCGAAGTCGCGGCTGTCGTTGATGGTCGTCTCGGTGCGTAACGCGCGGCCTTCCTTGTGGTACTGCTTGATCTTGGAGTGCTTGTAGTCGACGTGCAGGCTCGGGGTCACCCCCGAGGTGATCACCCGGGTCCGGAACCGGCCCGGCGTCGCACGGGGACCCGTGCGGATGATCCGTCAGTCGGGTAGGACGCTGGCGAGGTGCCTCGCGGCCCTTTTCCAGCGCCCCCCTCCCGAACCCGGCGTGACCGTTTCCGATCACCGGGCTCTCCAGCGACTACTTCGTGAGTGATGCGGTTGACCGCCTGTTGTGGATAGTGGCATGGCAGCTTCCACAGACCATCAGGGTCTTGCGTCGCCTGTTCGCCATGACCGTCATCCACTCGGGCCTTTCGGGCTGCCCCGACTTGCCGAGGTCGGCGAGTTTGCGAACCTGGTGAACCTGCACCTTGCCCTTCTCCTCGCATAGCTCGCACCGACCCGCAAGGAGCCGGTCAATCAGCTCCCTGCGGTGCACGGTGACCGGGACCGGATCGCGGTCCACCGGGACCGCGTTCTTCTGCCGCCGAAGCGGAATACCACCGAACCGTGCGACCAGTGGCTTCCTGCCCTCGCCGCGTTCGACGCTGACCTGGAAGCATCTGCGCGGCTCGTACGGCGTCTGGACCGTCGCCTTGTATCTGCGCGCCATCTTCGTCACCGTCGAGTCGTGCTTGCCGGCCAAGGTCTTCAGCATCGAGGTCACCATGACCCAGTTCAGCCTGTTCAGTCGCCAGACGTCCCCGGCCAGCAGGTAGTACTGGACGATGCCCCGGTACTCGGCCCCGTAGCTGCTGATGATGGTCGTGGTCGTCGAGGTTCTGCAGCTCCGGCCGCTGCCCGGGTTTGCCGCGCTGCATGTATCGAGCGCACTTGGCCTTGATCACCGTCCGAGGGCACGTGCAGCCCGATCGTCCCGTTGACCGCACGGCGGCCATCGGTGATCTTACGGTCGGCGTGCTGGCGGTGATCTCGTAGCCGAGGAACCGCGCCGCGCTGGGTGCGGGCGTGAGTGATCAGCGTCTTCTCCTCGCGACAGTTCCAGCTTGAGTTCTTCGCGCAGGAACTGCGCCAGCGCTGTCTTGATTTCCTCGGCTTCGGCCTTCGGCCCGGTGAATCCCAGCAAGGTGATCATCGGCGTACCGTCAGTAGCGCAGCCGCCGGTAGCCAGGGTCATCGAGGATCCCCTGATGGGCAGGCTGCGCAGCTGCCTTCGCAGTTCCCGAGCCTTGGCCCGATCCCCGCGCTCGCGCGCCTGTGTGATCGCGCGTTGCACCTTCTTGTAGGCAGGGTTGTGCCTTCTGCGTTCCCCTCGCGTGTACTCCGGGATCAGTACCGTCTCGACGAAATCGTCCAACCTGTGCAGGTAGATATTGGAGAGGAGCGGGGAAACCACACCGCCTTGCGGCGCGCCGCTCAGCGTGGCGTTCCACGTCCCAGTCTTCCAGGTATCCGGCTCGGAGCATGTTGCGCATCAGCCGCAGGAACCGGTTGTCGTGGATCTTCTCCGCCAGTATCGTCGAGCATGATCTCGATGGTCAAGTTGATCCGAAACAGTCGGCGATGTCACCCTCGATGAACCAGGTCGTCCCGGTCCAGGTCTCTGCCATCTCCCGTCAGCGCGGTGTGGCATCCCCGGCCTGGACGGAAACCGTGGGAGCGGTCGGAGAACTGCGGCTCGTAGTACGCCTCCAGCAGCAGGCGCACCACTTCGCCGACCAGCTTATCCGACCAGGACGGCATGCCGAGCGGGCGCATGCTTCCCGTTCTTTTTCGGGATGTAGACCCGCTTGACCGGCGTGAACCGGTAGCGCTCGTGGCGCATCGCATCGATGATGCGCCCGATCTTGCGCCAGCGTCATGCCGTCCGCGGTTTCCGCGTCGGCCCCCGGCGTCATCGCTCCCTCGTTGGAGTAGATACGCCCGTAGGCCAGCAGGTACAGGTGCGGGTTGAACATCTGCCGGTACAGCTCGTCGAACGGCAGGCCTCGCCTGCCGCGTTCGCGGAGGACACCCAGCACCGTTTCGGCGCTCTGCATTACGCATACCTCCCGGCTTCGGAGTATCCCATCACCTGTGCCCCTTCGCCCTGTGGACGGCTTTCCCGTCCTCCCTGGTGGGTCGTTACTCCCGCGACTACTACGGGCACTCCGTCGCCATAGGGCTCGCGCCCCCGCCCGCTAACCTTCACCGTGTGAAACCTCTCGACGCCCTGGACGCCGCCACTGCCGCTTTCGAGGCGCGGCTGGTCGCCGTCCGCCCCGATCAGTGGGGTCTGCCCACGCCCTGTGAGGGCTGGACGGTGAAGGACCTGGCCGATCACGTGCTCGGCGGCAACCGGTTCAGCCCTGTGCTGCTGGCCGGCGGGACAGCAGCGGAGGCCCTGGGCGTCGCCCGGAGTGGTGACTTCAGCGGTGACCCGGTGGACAGCTATCGAGGGAGCGTGGCCGAGCAGCGGACGGCGTTCGCCGCCCCCGGCGCGCTGGAGGTGCGGGTCAACCACCCGATGGGCACCGTGAGCGGCAAGCGCTTCGCGGGCATGCGCACGTTCGACCTGCTGGTGCACACCTGGGACCTGGCCCGGGCCACCGGAGGCGACGAGGCGCTGCCGGTCGACCTCGTGGCGGGAATGCTGGTGCTGATGGAGCCGGTCGCCGATGCGCTCGGCGGATCGGGCGCCTTCGGCCAGGGCCGCAGCGGAGCGCTTCCCGACGACGCCACCGCCCAGCACCGCCTGCTCGATCTCAGCGGCCGCCGCCCCTGAGGCTGCCCCGGTGCGCCGGGGGTCGCGCGGTGCCCTGCCCGCCTTTGGAGCTGGACAGGGTGGTGACGTCCACGGCGGCGGCGGCGTCCGCCAGGTCGGCGAACCTGCTCAGCACCTGATGCAGGCGTGCGGTGGCGAACGGCGAGGGCTGCTTCTTCTGGCCGAACGAGTGGGCCTCGAATCCCCGGTAGCAGGACTGCGGGGTGACAGTGCCGTCCGGCGCGAGGTTGTAGGCGATCAAACAGGCCAGAAGCTCGGTCAGCGCCTGCCGGTCGTCAGGGTCGGCCGTCGGGCCGCGCCACAGCTCGGGAAAGCGGCCCAGGGTGTCCATTACCCCGTGCACGTCGTACCAGGTGGTCGGCCACTTGACGATCTTGAATCGGTAGCCGTGGCCGAACATGTGGGGCTGTTCGTCAGCGCGGGCCCGCCAGGCCCGCACCGACGTCCGGGCGATGTCGTGCACCTGGTTCGGTCGCGCCTCCGCCGGTAGGTGGGACCAGGCGCGCAGCGCCTCCAGCGTGGCCTGCGGGCAGAGGTCGCGGGCGCGTCCGGGGCCGCGGAATCCGCTCGCCGGATCGGGGCGGCACGGCCAGCCCGGCCCCTGGGGAGTGACGGTCACGTCGTCCGCGATGATCGTCAGCGCCTCGGTGACCCGTGGGTCGTCGCCACGTCCGAGGCGGAGCAGGATGTCGGTGATCGCGTGGTGGTCGCACAGCAGCGAACCCGACGCCTGCCCGGGGGCCGCCCCACCTGGGCCGACGAGGGCGAATCGGCCGTCCGGCAGGCGGTTCTGGAGCATGGCGTCCAGCAGACGCTCGATCCGGTCGTCGTCCCCTGCGGTGACGCCCATGTCGGCCAGCAGGGTGATCAGGTTGGGGGCGTAGGCCGGGCTCTGATGGCCGGAGATCTCGGCGGGCACCGTCCAGTCGGGCAGCCGGGCGATCAGCCCCTCGGTCGCCGGGTCGGCCAGCACCCGCGCGTGCTCCGCGGCCGCCAGGCCCACCTGATCCGGCGCTTCAACCAGCTGGGCATGGGCGATCCAGCGCGCCGCGGGCTCGTCGGAGGCCAGGAGCCAGGCGATCACGCTGCTGTCGGTCCAGCGCTCGGTGCCGGTCATGACACCAGTCTGGCGCGCCCCGATGAGGAACGGACGATCAGTTCGGGGGTGAATTCGACCTGCTGATGCACGTGGGCCGCTGCGGTGTCCGGCCCGCCGGCGCGGGCCTCGGCCTCGGCGAGCAGCAGTTCGCAGGCCCTTCGGCCCAGCTCGGCGCGCGGCTGACGGACTGAGGTCAGCGGCACGGCTGCGGCCGCAGCGAAGTCGATGTCGTCGTACCCGACGATGGACATCTCCTCAGGCACCGCGATGCCGTGCTGGGTCATCTGCTGCAGGAAGCCCAGAGCCACCAGGTCGTTGGCGCAGAGCACCGCGGTCGGGCGGCGCCGCGCGGGCAGGCCGATCACCCGCTCTCCGGCCCGGCGGCCCTCCGCCACCGTCAGCGCCGTGGTCTCCAGCATCAACAGGCGGTCCGGGGAGACGCCGGCGCGCGCGAACGCCTGCAGCGCACCCTGATGCCGGTCGGTGACCTGCACCAGGGTCGGCGGCCCACCGACGAACCCGATCCGGGTGTGGCCGAGCTCCAGCAGGTGCGACACGGCGAGGTCACCGCCCTCGACGTCGTCGACGGAGACGCTGCACCACGCTTCGGCGTCGTGGGCGGCGCGGTCGAGCAGCACCACCGGCACGCCGGCCCGGGGCAGGGTGCGCAGCCGTTCGGCCTCGTGGTCGACCGGGGTGATCAGGACGCCGCGCACCCGCTGCTCGAGCAGGATGTCGAGGTATTCCGCCTCCCGGGCGGCGTCCTCCTCGCTGTTGCACAGGAACAGCGCCAGACCGGCGGTACGCGCAGCCTCCTCGGCGCCACGGGCGACATCGGTGAAGAAGGGGTTGCCGGGGTCGAGCAGTACGTAGGCGAGGGTCCGGCTGAGCCCGTTGCGCAGTTGCCGCGCGGACTCGTTGCGCACGAAGCCGAGTTCTGTGATCGCTTCCAGCACACGGGTTCTGGTGCGCTCGCTGACCACGTCGGGGCGGTTGAGCACGTTGCTCACGGTGCCGATCGAGACGCCGGCGCGCAGCGCGACGTCCTTGATGCCAGGCGGGCTCATCGATCACCGCCCAGGGCGAACGGCGCCCGGAGCAGGTCGGTCGTCCGCGAACTCCGACCCACCAGCAGCTCGAAGTCGCCGGGCTCGACGACGCGGCGACCGTCGGCGTCGACCAGGGAACACGAGGCACCGGGGATCTCCAGCCGCACTCGGACACTCTCCCCCGGGGAGATCGAGACCTGTTGCCAGGCAACCAGTTCCTGCTGCGCCCAGGTGACGCTGGTGACCAGGTCGCTGACGTAGGCCTGCACGGTCTCCCGCGCCGGCCGGGAGCCGGTGTTGGCCACCGTCACCTCGGCGCACACGACGCCGTCCGGAGTGACTGCGTCGTCCAGCACCACAAGGTCGCTGTACTCGACGGCGCTGTAGGTCAGGCCCTCCCCGAAGACGAAGAGCGGGTCCTGGGTCAGATCGGCGTAGCGGTGACCGTGCTGGCCGCGCACCTGGTTGTAGTAGGTGGGCTGCTGGCCGACGTGCCGGGGCACGGAGATCGGCAGTCGCCCGGACGGCTCGACCAGCCCGAGCACCAGCTCGGCGACCGCCTGTCCGCCACGCATACCGGGGGTGAACGCCTCGATCAGCGCTGCCGCTCGCAGAGCCGCCTCCGGTAGCACGGCCGGCTTGCTGTGCACGAGGACCACGACGACGGGCGTGCCGGTGGCCACCAGCCCTTCGAGCAGCGCGACCTGCCCGCCCTGCAGCTCCAGGGTCGCCGTCGAACGCCCTTCGCCGGTCAGGGCGATGGTGTCACCGACCACGGCGATCACGTAGTCCGCCGCCGTTGCCGCTGAGACCGCCTCGGCGAGTTGGGCGTCGTCCACCGGCGCGGGGCTGAAGACCGGCGGGCGCGGCTGGCCGTCGGGGTACAGCGGCCCGTCCGGGTCGGGTACCAGCCGCTCGATGTCCGCGCCGCGGGCGTGGGTGACGGACCAGCCGTCGGGCACCATGGCGCGGAACCCGTCCAGGACCGTGGTCACGAGCTCGCGCGGGTGCCCGTCCGGCATCCAGTCCACCTGGCCGGAGGCGCCCGCCCAGTCGCCCAGCATCGCCTGCGGGTCGTCTGCGTTCGGGCCGACGACGGCGATCGTCCGTGGCGTGGCCTGATCGGCGTCCAGCGGCAGGGTGCCATCGTTGCGCAGCAGAACCAGTGTCCGCCGGGCCATCTCAAGGTTGAGCTCCGCATGCGCTGGGCAGCCGATCACCTCGCGCTGGCGTGCCGCGTCGGGCGCGCGGGGGTTCTCGAACAGGCCTAGCTCGAACTTGAGCCGCAGGATCCGTCGCACCGCGGCATCTATCTCGGCCTCGCTCAGCCGACCCTGCGCCACGGCCTGCTGGGCGCCCTCGAAGAAGCCCGGAGTCGTCATCACCAGGTCGTTTCCGGCGCGAACGGCGACGATGGCCGCCTCGGTGAGGTCGGCACAGACCTTCTGCTCCCACACCATCCGGCCGACGTTGTCCCAGTCGGTCACGAGGGTTCCGGTGAATCCCCACTCCTGCTTCAGCACCTCGTTGATCATCCAGGAGTTCGCGGTGACCGGGACGCCGTCGATCGACTGGTAGCCGAGCATGACGGTGCGGCAGCCCTCGCGGACCACCCGCTCGAAGGGCGGCAGGAACCACGAGCGCAGCGCGCGCCGGCTCAGAGTCGCCTCGCTCGCATCACGCCCACCCGCAGTCTCGGAGTACCCGGCGAAGTGCTTGGCGCAGGCCAGGATCGCCGTCGGGTCGTCCAGCCCGGCGCCCTGGTAGCCGCGCACCATCGCTGCGCCGAGCTCACCGATCAGCAACGGATCCTCGCCGAAGGTCTCGTTCACCCGGCCCCAGCGCAGGTCTCGGGCGATGCACAGCACCGGCGAGAAGCGTCCAGTGGATGCCGGTGGCCGCGACCTCGACGGCCGTGGCTCGGGCGGCCCGCTCGACCAGACCAGTGTCCCACGAGCAGGCCATGCCCAGCTGGGTGGGGAAGATGGTGGCGCCAGGCCAGAACGAGTGCCCGTGGATGCAGTCGTCGCCGGTCAGCAACGGGATGCCCAACCGGGTGGCTGCGGCGAGGTCGATCGCCCGCAGCAGGCGTTCCGGCGAGGCGTGCAGGATGGCGCCGGCCAGCCTGGTCGAGACGATGTCATGCACGTCGCCCCTGGCATCGAGCTGCAACATCTGCCCGATCTTCTCCGGCAGGGTCATCCGGGCAAGCAGGTCCTCCAGACGCTCCTCGAGCGGCCGCGACGCGTCCTGGTAGGTCGGCGCGTTGGTCACCGTAACCTCCCCAGGTCGGACACCGCTCTGAACCGTTTAAAGACTAGCCCGACCCCAAGGCTCCCGCTGCTTCGTGCCTGAATCCCTGTTACGGGACTGTTACGCCCGACCTTCTTGACGCGTGGATGTGACGTGACTTACGTTTCTTCGCACGGCGAATGAAACGTTATAAGTCGTCGAGTGTCCCTGACACCCACGCCCTCCTCTGCGTCGCCCGGGGGAGTGCATCGGGTCTCTACTGCCGCACGTGGCCGAGGAGACGGGGCTGCCTGCAGGAACCGTGGTCACGGCAGTGGGCTCGCACGACACGGCATCGGCGGTTGTTGGAGTCCCGGCGACGGACAGAGGCTTCGCGTACATCGCATGTGGCACCTGGTCACTCGTCGGACTCGAGCTCGACCGGCCGGTGCTTACCGTCGCCAGCAGAGACGCGAACTTCACGAACGAAGGTGGTGTCGACGGCACCATCCGATACCTGCGAAATGTCATGGGCCTGTGGTTGCTCAGCGAGTCACTGAGGGTCTGGGCGAGGGACGGATCTCCGACGGATCTCGACCGCATACTGCTGGCCGCCGCCGAGTGTCCTGACGGCGGGCCCGTGATCGACCCTGACGACGAAGTGTTCCTGCCTCCAGGCGATATGCCGGCTCGCATCGAGGCAGCATGCCGGGCCAGCAGCCAGCAGTCGCCGGTTGGGCGCCCCGCGCTGGTGCGCTGCATCTTGGACAGCCTCGCGGCCGCGTACGCACGCGCCGTTGAGGATGCCGTCCGACTGTCCGGGCAGTCCGTCGAGGTCGTTCACCTGGTCGGGGGTGGCAGCCTGAACAGGCTGCTGTGCCGCCTGACAGCGCGGGCGACGGGACGTACCGTCATCGCGGGACCGGTTGAGGCGACCGCCCTGGGCAACGTCCTGGTCCAGGCCCGGGCCCTCGGCGCCGCGGGCGGCGATCTCACCGCACTACGGGCGCTGCTGGGCAACGAGCCACAGCTTGAATTCGCACCGGGCTCCGCGGGGGAGCCGTGACCGCAGACCGGCCACCTTCTTCCCCCTGCCTGCTGTGACTGGGAGACCCCTTGTCAAGAGAACGACTTCACCGACAGAGAGGTTCGGATGACCCGCGAGTGGGCAGCAACCATGATCGCCCCGGATGACGACTTCGACGGTGCGCCGCTGCTGCGCCGCGAGGTCACCCTCGAGTCCGGGCACGGTGCCGTCGCCGCCGCCGAGCTGCACGTCAGCGCGTGCGGGGTCTTCGAGGCATCGATCGGCGGGCACCCGGTGGCCGATGACGTGCTCAGCCCAGGGTGGTCGAGCTACGAATGGCGCCAGCGCTACCTCTCCCACGACGTCACGGCTCTGGTGAGCGACAGCTTCGTCATCGGGCTGGCCCTGGGCAACGGGTGGTTCCGAGGCCGGCTCGGCTGGGGCGGGCGACGGGCCCTGTACGGCGAGGAGCTCGGCGCGATCGCCGAGCTCGAGATCACCTTCGCCGACGGGCACGTGCAGCGGGTCTTGACGGACGGGACTTGGCAGGCGGGCCCGTCTTCGACCATGGAGAACGACCTCTACGACGGCCAGACGATCGACGCGCGTCGGGGTGGCGACGCATGGTCGCGGCCGGGAGTTGACCTGGAGGGATGGGTCGGGGTGCACACCCTGGCCTTCGACATCGCGAAACTCGCGCCGTGTCTCGGCCCCGTGGTGACCCGGCACGAGGTCCTACGGCCGGTAAAGGTCTGGAGCTCCCCGACCGGGCGACGCTTGGTCGACTTCGGTCAGAACCTTGTCGGATGGGTGCGGTTCACCGTCGCCGGCCCAGCTGGGTCAACGATCACTATCCGGCATGCTGAGGTGCTCGAGAACCATGAGCTCGGCGTCCGGCCCCTACGTACGGCCAAGGCGACCGATCGGTTCGTGCTCAGCGGTGGGGTGGACACCTTCGAGCCGACGAAGACGTTCCACGGCTTCCGCTACATCGAGGTCGACGGGTGGCCGGGTGAGGTTGGCGAGGACAGCCTCGAGGCCGTCGTCGTCCACTCCGACCTGCGCCGCACGGGCGGTTTCGAATGCTCGGACGAGATGCTCAACCAGTTGCACCGCAATGTCGTGTGGGGGCTGAAGGGCAACTTCCTCGACGTGCCCACGGACTGTCCCCAGCGTGACGAGCGCCTCGGTTGGACCGGAGACATCGCAGTGTTCTCGCCCACGTCGGCCTTCCTCTACGACGTCTCGGGCTTCCTCGGTGAATGGCTGGTCAACCTCGACTGCGAGCAGGCCGCTGCGGACGGGCTGGTGTCCTTCGTCATTCCGGACGCTCTGAAGTATCAGGACCACCCGACGAGCTTCCCCCCTCCGGAGAGCACCGCGATCTGGAGTGACGCGGCGGTCTGGGTGCCCTGGGCGCTGTGGCAGGCCTACGGCGACCGGGAAGCCCTCGCCCGGCACTACCCGGCGATGGCGGCTCACGCACGCCGGGTGGAGTCCCTGCTCTCGCCGACGGCGTTGTGGGACATCGGGTTCCAGTTCGGTGACTGGCTCGACCCTGCGGCCCCGCCGGATGAGCCGTTCAAGGCCAAGGCTGACAACGGGGTGGTGGCGACGGCGTGCTACTACCGCACCCTTGGCCACGTCGTCGACGCCGCTCGTCTGCTCGGTCACGCCGAGGAGGCGGCGCACTTCGAGGCGCTCCGCGAGCGGGTACGGGCAGCGTTCGTCGAGCACTACGTGCGCGACGACGGCCGGGTGCACAGCGACTGCCCCACCGTGTACTCCCTGGCCATCGTCTTCGGCTTGCTCGACGGCTCGGCCGAGCATGCTGCCGGTGCCCGGTTGGCCGAGCTGGCTGCGGCCAACGGCTATCACGTCGCCACCGGTTTCGCCGGCACGCCGTACGTGCTTGACGCGCTCACCCGGACGGGGCATATCGAGGTCGCCTACCGGATGCTGCAGGAGCGCACCTGCCCGAGCTGGCTCTACCCGATCACCATGGGTGCTACGACGGTCTGGGAACGCTGGGACTCCATGCTCCCGGACGGCACTATCAACCCGGGCGAGATGACCAGCTTCAACCACTACGCACTCGGTGCCGTCGCCGACTGGATGCACCGCGTCATCGGAGGCATCGCTCCGCTCGAGCCCGGGTACGCACGAGTCTTGATCGCACCCCGCCCGGGCGGCGGTCTGACGTCCGCGAGCACACACCTGGACTCACCAATCGGCCGAGTAGCCACGGACTGGTCAGTGGACGAGAACGGGTCAATGACCCTGGATCTCGATGTGCCTACTGGCGCCGTCGCCGTCGTCCAGCTGCCGGGGCAGGACCCGACCGAACGGGGTCCAGGGCATCACCGGCTGACCGCATCCGTGACCACCACCATCTGACGAGGACCAGCCATGATCAGCGAGCCGTATCCCGACCTGACACAACTGCTTCAGACTATCGGCGAAGCCGGGTCGAGACTGTCCGACATCGAGGCGAGCGAGGGGGCGGCCGGCAACATCTCGGTATGCCTGCGGTGGCCGATCGAGGTGCGCAACCTCTTCCCCGTCGCTGAGCCGTTCGACCTCCCCCAACCCGCTCCGATGCTCGCTGGGGCGACGATCGTGGTCAGCGGCTCGGGACGGCGACTGCGTGAGCTGCACGACGACCCGGTGTCCGGGGTGGGCTGCGTCGTGCTTGACGACGCCGGCCACACGGCCACCCTCTTCACCGCCCCATCACGTCACTTCGCGCGGGTGACGAGCGAGTTCAACTCCCATCTCGCCGTCCACGCCGATCAGGTCGAGCGCAGCGGAAGCAACTTCCACGCGGTCATCCACGCGCAGCCGATGCGCCTGACCTACCTGAGCCACCTCGAGGCCTACCAGAACACCCTGGGGCTCAACCGGCGGCTGCTGCGCTGGCAGCCGGAACTGATCGTCCAGCTGCCCCAGGGCATCTGCTACCTGCCGTTCGAGGTGCCCGGGTCCAGCGCGCTCATGTCGGCCACGGTGACCGCCCTGCGCAGCCACCGGGTCGTCGTCTGGGCCAAGCACGGCGTCATGGCACGCTCCGACATGTCGGTGAAGAACGCCGCCGACCGGGTGGAGTACGCCGAGACCGCCGCCAAGTACGAGTACCTCGACCTCGCAGCCGGTGGTCACGGCCAAGGCCTGTCAGACAAGGAGATCCTGCGGGTGTGCGATGCGTTCGACGTGCGGCAGGACATCTTCGGCGTGGCGTAGCGGTTGCCCGGGGGCCCCTCAGCACGAGCATCTGGCTCTGCGGCCTCATGGGCAGTGGAAGATCCACACTGGGAACGGCTGCCGCCATGCACTTCGGGATTCCGTTCGTGGACAACGACGCCACAATAGCCGACTTTGCGGGATGCTCGACTGTGGACCTCGCTCTGCAGTCCAAGGAGGTGCTCCACCGGTGGGAGGCGCGCTACGTCCAGCAGCTGGCCCAGCGCGCGGACGTTGTGGTGGCCGGGATCGCCGCAAGCTCAGCGGACCGGCCCGACGACCTCACGGTGTTGAAAGCGAGTGGTTTCCTCGTCTACCTGAGGTGCGATGTGGCAACACTCGCTGAGCGAGTGCGCAAGGACCCCCGCCGACCGTTGCTGGACGAGCGGCCCGAGGGGCTGTTGACCAGCATGTTCGATCGAAGAGACCCGATCCTGCGGCAGGCTGCCCACCTTGTGATAGCTGGCAGTGAGCCTGTGAGAGAGCAACTCCGGCTGCTTGAAGCGGCAGTCGGCACCTGACAACGGAGCTGACATGACCTTGATCGACCTCGCCGCCGGGGACTTCCCCGGAGTCCGCTGGAGCGGGCACTGGATCGCCCCCGAGCCGCCGGCCGGCGCGCCGACGCCGATCAGCTTCGGCGCCGACGTTCCCCCGGCGCCATTCTCGCGCAACCTCTTCCGGCGCTCCATCACCCTGGACGCCGTGCCCGAGCGGGTACCGGCCCGGCTCACCGCGGACTCCCGATACGTCCTGCTGGTCAACGGGGTCGAGGTCGGGCGGGGGCCGATCCGCTCCCAGCCGCGGCGACTGCACTACGACGCCTACGACCTCGCGCCGTACCTGAGCGCCGGGGAGAACGTCGTCGCGGTGCTGGTCACCTACTACGGCCGGGCGAACTCGTTCTGGCAGCCCGCGGTCGGCAACGGGCCAGCCGGCACGGACGCCCTGCTGGTCTTCGAGGCACGGCTGGCCGACGGCCTGCTCGTCTCGGACGGCACCTGGCGCACGACGCGGTCGACGGCCTGGTCCTCGTTCGAGGCGTCTGGCATCGACGGGGTGCCCGTGGAGGGCCTCGATGCCCGTGCACTGCCGAAAGCCTGGCCCACGAAGGGCTTCGACGACGCGGACTGGGCGTCAGCCACGCTGGTGCCCGTCTCGCACATCGGTGGGTTCGCCATCTCGCAGCCACCGACCGACCCCTACGGCGCGCTTCTGCCGCGCGCCATCGGGGCGCTGGGCGGCGACCTCGTGGATCCGGAGACGCTGATCGAGGACGTGATGCGGCCGGCTCCGTCGGGGGCCGGCGACCATCCCGCCGATCGGGTCCTGCAACTGCTGGAGTCGCCGGTGGACGGTGCTGCCGCCGGTGCCGCCGACGGCGCAGAGACGGTGCGGCTGGTCAGCTACGACTTCGGGCGGATCGTGTCCGGCCATGTCGAGCTCGATCTCGAGGCGTCGGCCGGCACCGTGGTCGACTTGCTCTACCGGGAGATCCGGCACGACCCGAGCGCGCCCAGCCCGCTGTCCACCCCGCGCACGGGTGCCCGCTACACCGCGCGAGGCCACGATGATGCGTTCCGCGCGTTGGAGATCAACGGGATCCGCTACGTCCACCTCCTGGTGCACGGGCCGGATGCGGCAGACGTCGTGATCACCGGCCTGCGGGTGCGCGAGCACCACTACCGGTGGAGCGGGCAGGCCGACTTCCGAAGCGGCGACGCCGAGATCGATGCGCTCTACCGCGCGGGCATTCGCACCGTGGCGATGAACTCCTTCGACGCCTTCACCGACTGCCCGACCCGGGAGCAGCGGGCCTGGGTCGGTGACAGCGTCGTCCACCAGATGGTGCATCTGACGACGAACGCCGACTGGCGGTTGGTCCGTCAGGCTACTGAACTGGGCAATTCCCCGCGCTACGACGGCATCCTGCCGATGTCTGTGGTCGGCGAGATCGAGTACGGCGCCAGCGTGACCATTCCGGACTGGGCCCTGCACTGGGTGCACGGCGTGCACAACCTCTATCGCTACCTCGGCGACGTCGAGGAGATCCGTGGCCTGCTGCCCACGGTGGAACGGGTGCTGCGCTGGTACCTGCCCTATGTCGACGACCGCGGCACGATCAGTGACGTCGCGGAGTGGAACCTGGTCGACTGGTCGAGCGTGTTCACCACCGGCCGCTCGGCCATCCTCACCGCCCTGTGGGCGCGGGGCCTGCGCGAGTTCGCCGAGCTGAGCCGTTTCGTCGGCAACGAGGGTGCCGCGGGCTGGGCCGAGCGGCACCGGGAGGCCGCCCGGGTGGGCTTCGAGGACTTCTGGGACGAGGCGCGCGGCACCTATCTCGACCATTGGCTGGACGGCGAGCCACAGCCGGCCACCAGCCAGCACGCCGGCGCCACGGCGATCGTCTCCGGGCTGGCCCCGCGCGAGCGGTGGGGCCGGATCATCGACCGGATCACCGACCCTGGCCGGGTCGTCATCCGGTCATGGATCGGGGGCGTCGACGGCGGCTACGACCTCGAGAAGATGATCGAGCAGAGCCGGGGCGTCCAGCGCGTCGACTGGGACGCGGCGCAGGAGGTCGTGCGCGCCCAGCCGTTCTTCTCCTACGTCGTCCACGACGCGATCGTGGCGGCGGGTAGAGCGGGTGAGCTGGTCGACATCATGCGGGACTGGTCCCGGTTCCTGGTCGACGGCTACGACACCTTCGGCGAGTGCTGGGGCTGGGGGACGCCTGTTCACGGCTGGAGCAGTACCCCGACCCGCGACCTGGTCACCGCCGTCCTCGGCATCACCCCTGGAGCCCCCGGCTTCACCGTGGCGCGCGTCGCCCCGGCCCTGGGCAGCCTCGCCTGGGCCGAGGGCAGCGCACCCACGCCGCACGGCCCGGTGCACGTGCGGGTCGACGCGGACCACGTCACGATCACCAGCCCAGTCCCCGTCGAGTACGTCAACGCCTCCGGCGAAGAAGTCACCCTTCCCCCCGGCGACCACCACCTGCCCTGCTGACGCGGCCAGGCGACCGCACGAATTCGGCCCGGGAGGTCAGGTCTCGGGGATGGGGCCGCCGAGGTCTGCGGGGACGTCGGGGCCGGCGACCCAGGGGTCGACGATGGTCCAACGCCCCGGCGCCGGGTTGCTGAGGATGACGAAGCAGCCGGCGTCGGTGTTCACGAAGCCGAGGCGGTAGAGGGAGCGCCCGGCGGCCGAGGTGACGAACCGGGAGCACACCGGATCGCTCACTCCGGCAAGGGATCCGAGGCGATCGCAGTCGCCCTGGTAGGTGCCGTTGGCGGTCGCTGCAGCCAGTGCGGCGTCCGCCGTCGGGTAGGTGGTCGGCGCCGTGGCGTCGGCTCGGACGGTGACGGCGGTGATTGCGAACTTCTCCACGTCGGCGATGTGGCCGCCGGTGGAGACGGCGATCGTGACCAGTCCGGCCGAGCCCGACGGCAGGGTCAGCGTGACCTGCCACGGCGTCTCGACGCCACCGGCGGGGATGCCCTGCCTGCGCGCGAGCACCGTGCCGGCATGGTCGCGCACCTGGATCACGAGCGACTCGTCCACGCCGCTGATCCGTCCGCCGATCACGATGGTGTGCCCGACGACGGATCCGTAGCGCGGGGTGGTGAGGGTGAGCAGCGTGTCCCGGCTGCCGACGACCTCCCATGGGCGTCCGTCCAGCGGGCCCACCCCGATCCGGGCCAGGTGCAGCACTGCGGCGCTCACGGTGCGGCCCTCGGGCGGGGTTCCGGCGACGCCGATCCAGGCCTCGTCGCCGACGATCTGGCGGCTGGTCACCCGGTTCATCTCGGTGTAGCCGAGGTGCGTCGAGGCGAAGGTGAGCGCGGTCTGCGCCGGATCGAGGCGCCACGGCTGGCTGCCGTTCGGCAACGCCTCGGCCTGCCAGGCGGCGGCGTCGGCCACGGAGGCGAACGGCCACAGCGGCTGGAACCGGAATGTCGAGCCCGGGTTGCCCGGGGAACTCGCCGGTGACGGCGTGGCCGAGCCGGTCGCGGACGACGTCACCGACGGCACGACGGAGGACGATGCGCCCGGTGAGGGGTCGGCCTCGTCGCCGCGGAGCAGGGTGATCCCGGTGATCACCAGGGCGAGCACAGCCAGGGCCGCCATCGCCGTCCAGCGCCAAGGATGTGGTCGATCGGGAACCGATGGGGCGGTGCGCACCGGCGTCGAGGCAGTCATGGCGCCCTCCTCGCGGGCTACCTCTAGCCTTGTCCTGCTCTGGAGTCCCGAGCCAGAGCACAACGGCCTCAGGTCCCGCCCCGGCAGGGCTGGTTGCTGAGCAAGATGGGGCGGAGGAGATGCGGAACCCGCCATGGCGACAGACGGAACGAGTGGTCGTGGGCTGACGGCTGAGCAGGCTGCGCAGCGATTGCTGGAGTTCGGCCCGAACCTGGTGGCCCCTGCTCGCCGAACGCCGTTGTGGCGGCGGGTCGCAGACCAGTTGCGTGACCCGATGATCGTGGTGCTGCAGGCAGCCATCGTGCTCACCGTGGCCACCGGTGACTGGGCCGACGCGGCGATCATCTGTGTGGTGGTGATCGCGAACACAACCGTCGGTGTTCTGCAGGAGGTGCGGGCGGACGAGGCCATTGCGGCCCTGTCGGCCATGTCCGCGCCGAGCGCGCGTGTCGTCCGGGATGGAATCGCCGCGGCGATCAGCTCCGAGCAGGTGGTGCCGGGGGATCTCATCCTGCTCGGCGAGGGTGACATCGTCCCCGCTGACGCGCAGCTGGTGGAGGCAGCCGCACTGATGGTCGACGAGTCGGTGCTGACCGGCGAATCCGTTCCCGTGGACAAGTGCGCCCCGCGACTGGAGTCCCCGGTGTCGAGCCAGACCGCCGCGCAGACACTGCTCGCGGGCACCGTCGTGGTGCACGGGCGTGGCACCGCCGTCGTCACTGCGACCGGAGCGGCGAGCACCACGGGCGGGATCGCCGCGTTGATGTCCGAGGGGCCCGGCTTGACGCCTCTTCAGCGCCGCATGATGGGGTTGGGCAGAGTGCTCGCCGGCGTGGCGACCGCGCTGGCCGTCGTGGTCGCGATGCTCGGGTTGCTGCGTGGACAGCCCCTCGAGCTGATGCTGGTCATGGCGATCAGCCTCGTGGTGGCGGCCGTGCCTGAGTCGTTGCCCGCCGTCGTGACGCTGAGTCTGGCCATCGGTGCGCGACGCATGTCGGTCCGGCATGCGATGGTGCGACGTCTGCCCGCCATCGAGACCCTGGGCGCGGTCACGGTGATCGCCACCGACAAGACGGGGACGCTGACCGAGGGGCGGATGGTCGCCGAGCGATTGTGGACCCCGCACGGCGAAGCCTCCGTCACCGGCTCGGGCTACGGCCCCACCGGATCGGTGCTCACCGATGCGGGCCGCGTCACGGCAGCCAGCCGGCCCGATCTGGCGACGCTCCTTCGGGGTGGAGCATTGTGCAACGACGCCTCGGTGCACCCTCCGCATGACCAGAGCAGCGGATCGGAGGGATGGTCTGCTGTCGGTGATCCCTCGGAGGCTGCCCTCCTGGTGGCCGCGCAGAAGCTGGGTCTGGATCCCGACGAGCTGCGTGCCGGGGCGCCGCGGGAGTTGGAGGTGCCCTTCGACAGCGACCGCCGACGGATGACCACCGTTCACCGGCTCTCCGACGGACGATGCCTCGTGATCTGCAAGGGAGCACCGGAGTCCGTCCTGGTTCGGTCGGTGCTGAAGGACTCGGACGCCACAGTGACCCGTGCCGCCGAATGGGCGGACGTGTTGTCCGCAGAGGGCTTCCGGGTTCTGGCAGTGGCCAGTGCGATCCACGCGGACCTGGACGGACCGACGCGCCACGCCGCCGCCGCGGCCCTTGCCGAGGACCTGGAGCGTGACTTGTCCCTGTCGGGGCTCATCGCCATCGCCGATCCGCCGCGCGAGGCGGCGGCTCGGACGATTCAGCGCCTGCGCGATGCGGGGATCATCCCCGTCCTGATCACCGGGGATCATGTCGCGACCGCACTGGCCATTGCGACTCGGGTGGGGATCGTCACCTCCGGCGAGACGGCGGTCAGCGGGGAGGAGCTCGCCGCGGCCGCGCCGGACCCGACCAGCGTTCGGGTCTTCGCGCGGACCTCGCCGAGCCAGAAGCTCGACATCGTGCAGGCCTGGCGCAGCGCCGGCCATGTCGTGGCGATGACCGGCGACGGCGTCAACGACGGGCCGGCCCTGCGCAGGGCCGACATCGGAGTGGCGATGGGCATGCGCGGCACCGAGGTCGCTCGCCAGGCAGCCGACCTGGTCCTCGCAGATGACGACCTCGCCACCCTCGTCGGCGCTGTGGAGGAGGGGCGGCGGGTCTACGACAACATTCGCAGGTTCCTGCTCTACGGGCTGGCAGGGGGGCTGGCGGAGATCATAGTCATGCTGCTCGGTCCGGCGATCGGGCTGGCTCTGCCCCTGCTTCCGGCGCAGATCCTGTGGGTGAACCTGCTGACCCACGGTCTGCCCGGGGTGGCGATGGGTGGCGAGCCCGTTCAGCCGGGAGCGATGACGCGCCCTCCTCGCCCGCCCGAGCAGAGCATTCTCGGGGATCGGCTGTGGCAGAGGGTCGGCGTCCTCGGCCTGATCGTGGCGACGATGGCTCTGGGGGTCGGCGCGTGGGCTGACGCGACGGGCCGACCCTGGCAGAGCATGCTCTTCGTCGCCCTGGGCGCGACGCAGCTCGGAATCGCCGTCGGGGTGCGAGCGCGGCCCGGCACCTGGGCGAATCCCTTCCTGCTGTGGGCCGTGCTGGCGGCCTTCGCCCTACAGGTGGGAGCGTTGTATGTCCCGCCCTTCCCTGATGTGCTCGGTACGGTCGAACTCGGGGCCGCCGACCTCGCCGTCGCGAGTTGCGGCGCCGTGATCGGGTATCTCGCCGCCCGAGTGGACGGCGTCCGACACCAGGCGGTGACCCGCGGACGGCCGAGGGAGGACCATCGCCCGGTTCGACGTGACGGCCTCGGAGAGATGCTTGAGTCACGCTGCGCTCCGAGCGGTGATCTCAGCCGAGGACGGAAGCCATGAGCAGACGGACGCTGGTATTCGGTGATGACGGGTCCGAAGCCGCGGATGTGGCGTGGCTGTGGGTGAACGAGCACACCTGGCCCGACTGGCAGATCGAGGTTGTCACCGTCGACAGTGAGGCCCCCATCCGAGGCGCACTCGGGTCAGAGCGCACGCAGCTGCACCCCTGGTCTCCGCCCTCGCCACGGGTGCTTCTCGCGGCGCAGGGTCGCACGGAGGTGTCGCACCTGACGTGCGAGGGTGATCCGCGTGCCGTCCTGAACCGCCTCGGATACGCCCACCTGATGGTGATCGGGCACCGGGGCCACGGACTGCTCAAGGCCGTCTCGCTCGGCAGCACCGCCGATTGGCTCCTGAAGGGCCCGCCGGCTCCCCTGATCGTGATCCGGTCCGCCCGGCCCACCCGACGGGTCCTGCTCTACGTCGACGGGTCCGTCGATGCCCTCGATGCTGCCCGGGTGCTTGCCGCACTCCCGTGGATCGCGGGAGTCGAGGTGGTGGTGCTCAGTGTCGACGACGGATCCACGCGACTACTCGCAGCCATCGAGGCGGCACAGGCGCTTCTGCGTGCTGCAGGGGCGGCGACCGAGCCGATGACCCGAGAGTCGTTGGGTCACCCGTCGTCGTTCAACCTTCGTTCCACCATTCTGGGAGTCATCGATCACGAGTGTGTCGATCTGGTGGCCTTGGGGGCGCGCGGTCTTGCACACTCGGTCCTGAGGGGATCCATTGCGGCGGCTGTGACTCATCACGCGGTCTGTTCCGTCCTCGTCGCACGCGGCGACGTCGACGGCGATAAACGGCAGGAACCCTGATCGGGTAGGCGGCGCACGGTCGTTCCGAGTCTAGGCACCCGAGGCGAGGACCGCTCAGCGCTCCCGTGCGAACTCGATCACCAGGGTTGTCGATTCCGGCCCCGGCCGTCCGTCATGGGGGTGTCGGGCACATCACCCCGTCAGGCGGCCTTCCGCCGACGCTGCCCGAAACCGTCCGAACGACCCTGCGAAGCGAAGGAGCACGACATGTCGAACTACCTCCTGGCGTACACCGGCGGTGCCCAGATGGAGACCCCTCAGCAGCAGGCCGAGGCGATGGCCGCATGGGGGGCCTGGTTCGGCGCCCTCGGCGCGGCCGTCGTGGACGGCGGCAACCCGGTCGGTGCTGCGGTCAGTCTCGCCCCCGACGGCACCACCAGCACGGGAGGCGCTGCCGGGATCACCGGGTACTCCATCCTGGCGGCCGACAGCCTCGCCGCCGCGGCCGACCTGGCGAAGGGCTGCCCGATCCTGCCCAGCGGTGGCTCCATCCAGGTGTACGAGATCGTCGAGGCGATGTGACAGAGCGGGGGACGGGGACCCCGCGAAGGGTCTCCGTCCCCCGTTCACCGGACGACGACGCCGAGTACCTCAGATGACGTCGCGTCGCTGCGCTGGTTCGGGCACCCGTTGTCGGTGGGCCTCCGTAGGCTCAGGGGGTGGAGTTCGACACGCTCGATGCCCTGCGGCGCCATCACCCCGCGTGGCGGCTGCTGCGCGCGGACAACGCCGCCCTGGTGCTGAGCTTCCTGGGGCGCGTCTTCGTCGAGGAGAACGTGCGTGCGATCTCCGCCGGCGACCTGACCCGCCGCCTCGACGACGAGCTGTATGCCCTGAACCAGCGTCTGGGTGAGGGCACCTTCCCGCGCCCGGCGGTCGCCTACCTGGCGGACTGGTCGGCCCCAGAGGCCGGCTGGCTGCGCAAGTACTACCCGCCGGGGCAGACCGAGCCGCACTACGACGCGACAGCGGACGTCGAACGGGCCCTCGCCTGGCTCTCCAGCCTGCAGTCGCGCGAGTTCGTCGGCACCGAGTCGCGCTTGAACACGGTCTTCGACCTGCTGCGTCAGATGGTCCACGGCAGCGAGAGCGACCCCGCGGTCCGCCTGGCCGAACTGCATCGGCGGCTGGCGGAGCTGGACGCCGAGATCGCCCGGGTCCGGGAAGGGGACGTCCCCGTCCTGGACGGCACCGGTCTGCGCGATCGGTACCAGCAGTTCGCCACGACGTCCCGCGCTCTGCTCGCGGACTTCCGCGAGGTGGAAGCCAACTTCCGGGCGCTCGACCGGGATCTGCGTCAACAGGTGGCCGCGTGGGGTGGGTCCAAGGGCGAGCTGCTGGACGACGTCCTCGGCAGCCGCTCCTCGATCAGCGACTCCGACCAGGGGCGCAGTTTCCACGCGTTCTACGACTTCCTGCTCTCGCCCCTGCGCCAGGAGGAATTCGTCGACCTGCTCTCCCGCACCCACGCCCTGCCCGGGATCGGCGATCCGGACCCGCGGATGCGGCATATCCACCACGACTGGCTCGAAGCGGGTGAGCGCACCCAGTCCACCGTCCGGCAGCTGTCCGAGCAGCTGCGGCGGTTCCTGGACGACCGGGTGTGGCTGGAGAACCGCCGGGTGGTCGACCTCGTGCGCAGTATCGAGGCCACGGCGCTCGTCGTGCGCGATCAGGCGCCGTCCGCCACGTTCACCGAGATCGACGCGACGGCTCCTCGGGTGGCGCTGCCCCTGGAGCGCCCGCTGTATACCGCGGCCAGCAAGGTCGCCCTGGTCAGCAGCGACATCGTCGACGGGGAGCCGGATCTGGACACTTCGTTGTTGTTCGAGCAGGTCTTCGTCGACACGGCCAGGTTGACCTCGACGGTCCGGCGAGCACTGCAGTCCCGCGACCAGGTGAGCCTGTTGGACATCGTTCGCGAGGCGCCGATCGAGCTCGGGCTGGCCGAGGTGGTCGCCTACCTTGCTTTGAAGGACGAGGGTTTCGACATCGTGTTCGATGAGACCGTGCAGACCGACCTGTCCTGGACAGTCGCCGATGGCGAGGTCCGCACGGCGCGCCTTCCGGCGGTCAGCTACGCCCGCTCGGGCGGTCCGCGCCTGCGTGAGGAGGTTCCTCGGTGACCGTGACGCCCCTTGCGCGCAGCGAGCTCGATCTGCCGCTGGTAGTGACCTCCCTGATGAAGGGCGTGGTCTACGCCGACACCCACCCCAAGGTCTGGCGGCACCTGCTCCAGCTGCAGCCGGCGGCGCGCGACTACGTGGCCACCATCGGCCTGACCATGGTGGTGGACGAGGCGGAGGGGTATGCCTTCCTGCGCCAGCGGGACGATGAGACGGACGGTGACGACGGCGAGCGCACCGTTCCCCGGCTGGTACCGCGCCGCTCACTGAGCTTCCCGGTCAGCCTGCTGCTCGCACTGCTGCGCAAGCGGCTGGCCGAGTTCGATGCCACCGACAGCGGAACCGCCTGTGTGCTCACCCGTCGACAGATCATCGACCTGCTCGAGGTCTTCCTGCCCCAGCACACCACCGAGACCCGCCTGGTGGACCAGGTCGACGCCCATATCGCCAAGGCGGTCGAGTTGGGGTTCCTGCGCATGGTGCGCGATGCGGAAGGGGCCTACGAGATCCGCCGCATCCTCAAGGCCTTTGTCGACGCGCAGTGGCTCGCCGGTCTCGACGACGGGCTGCGTCGCTACGCCCTGCAGGTCGGCGCTGTCCCGGACGACGAGGCGCCGGCCACCTCGGAGAGCCTGCCGTGACCGCCCTGTTCAGCGCCGTCGAGCTCGACGACCTCGCCGGCGGGCATCGTCCGGGTTTCCGGCTGGAGCGGCTCGAGGTGTTCAACTGGGGCACCTTCGACCGCCATGTGTGGACCTTCGACGTCGCCGGGCAGACCGCCCTGCTCACCGGTGACATCGGTTCGGGCAAGTCCACGCTGGTGGACGCCGTGACCACGCTGTTGCTGCCGGCCAACCGGGTCGCCTACAACAAGGCGGCCGGTGCCGGCAGCCGTGAACGTGATCTGCGCTCCTACGTCCAAGGGCACTACAAGTCCGAGCGGAACGAGAGCACCGGCGCCTCCCGGGCTGTCGGGTTGAGAACCGAGGGGCAGACCTACTCGGTCCTTCTCGGCCGGTTCGTCAACGCTGGGCTCGATCTGACCGTGACCATCGCCCAGGTGTTCTGGATGCGCCAGGCGCACCAGGGTCAACCCGAGCGGTTCTACTGCGTCGCGGAGAAGCCGCTCAACGTGGCCGGTGACTTCGCCGACTTCGGCAGTGACGTGACCGCGTTGCGGCGCCGGCTGCGCGAGCGCGGCGCCCGGGTCTACGACCACTACCCCGAATACGGGCGTGACCTGCGCCGACGACTGGGCATCGAGTCCGATCAGGCCCTGGAGCTGTTCCACCAGACCGTGTCGATGAAGTCGGTCTCCGATCTGAACGAGTTCGTGCGGCACCACATGCTCGAGCCGTTCGACTCCGCGGGCTGGGTGGACCGGCTGGTGGCCCACTTCGAGGACCTCACCCGGGCGCACGCGACCGTGGTGCGGGCCCGCGAACAGCTCCAACGACTCCAGCCGCTGCTGGCCGAGTGCGATGCGCACGACGCCCTGTCGGCGCGGATCGCCGACGTCGTCGCCGACCGCGACGCGCTGCCCTACTTCTGCGCCGACGCCGCTCTCCGCCTGCTGCTGGAGAGCGAGCGGACCTGCCGGGAACGGATCGAGGGCCTGGAGGCCGAGGGGCAGCGGGCAGAGGCCGACCTCACGGAGCTGCGCGGCCGCGAGCAGCAGCTGCTGGTCGAACAGGCAGGGTACGGCGGCGGTCGCCTGGCAGATCTGGAACGCCAGCTCGTGGCGGAGGCCGCCGAGCGAGACCGCCGCCGGCACCGGCACGAGCGGTTCACCGAACTGCTCGGCGAGGCCCGGCTGACCGAGCCGGACGACGAGGCGCAGTTCGAGGCGCTACGCCGCCAGGTCGACACGGCCGCCGACGAGGCCGACGCAGCGCAGGCGGAATGCCAGAACCGACTGACCGAGGTCGCCGTCGAGCAGACGACCCTGATGGCCGAGTCGAAGGAGCTGAACGCCGAGCTCGCCAGCCTGCAGGGCAACCGCAGCAACCTGCCGCGCCGCCTGCTCGAGATGCGCGAGCGGATGGCGGCGGCGTTGTCGCTGCCCGTGGAGGAGCTCCCCTTCGCGGGAGAGCTGATCCAGGTGCGCCCCGAGGCAGCGCCGTGGGAGGGTGCGGCAGAGCGTGTTCTGCACGGGTTCGGCGTGTCGATGCTGGTGCCGAGCCTGCACTACCCGGCGGTCTCGGACTGGATCGATGCCAACCACCTCGGGCTCCGGCTGGTCTACTACCGGGTGCCCGCGACGGTTGCCGCCGTGGCTGCGCCAGAGCTGCCCCGGCTGGCCGGTGGCGTGCCCGCTGATCCGTTGTACGGCAAGCTGCAGATCCGGGAGGACTCGCCGTTCTACACCTGGGTGGAGCGCGAGCTGTGGCGCCGGGCCGACCACCACTGCGCCACCGCCACGTCGGAGTTCCGAAGCTGTGAGAAGGCCGTCACCCGGGCGGGCCAGGTCCGTTCCGGCCACCGGCACGAGAAGAACGACGACCGGGCGGTCGACGACCGGCGGGGTTACGTCCTGGGCTGGGATCCAGAGGCCAAGATCGACGCCCTGCTCGCCCAGGGGCAGCGATTCCAGCGGCAGCTGGCCGGGGCCGCCACGAGGCTGGCGCAGGTCAAGGCGGAGCTGGACGCCTCGACCGCGCGGCGGAGCCTGATCGCCAAGCTGGCCGAGATCGACACCTGGGCCGACCTGGATTGGCGCACGGTGGCCGCACGCATCACCCGCCTCGAGCGCGATCGGGCCGAGCTGCAGCGGTCCTCGCGCGACCTCGCCCGGGTCACCGCGGAGCTCAGCTCGGTGCGTGAGGGGATCGTCGGTGCAGAGTCCGCCAGGAGCGGGGCCACGACACGGCTGGGGGCGGCGCGTCATGAGCTGGCGGACTACCGGGCCCGGGCTGCGGAGGCACGCGTCCGGCTGTCCAGCCCCGAAGCGGATTCCGCACGAGCACGTTTCGAGGCTCTGGCCCGGCGTGCCGCCAAGGACGGGGTCGTCGGTGCGGGCGAGGTGACCCCGCAGACCTACGAGCGTTGGCAGGCGACCACCACGGCCCTGCTCAACGACGATCTCGGCCGCCGCACCGAGCAGCAGCGGACCCTGGCCAACCGGATCGGTGCGCTGATGCACCGGTTCCGCACCGACTACGCCGCCGAGACCACCGACATGGACAGTTCGGTCGCCGCGGCGGTGGAGTACCGCCGGTTGCACGATCGGCTCCAGCAGGACGACCTGCCGCGCTTCGAGGCCGAGTTCAAGACCTACCTGAACACGAACACGATCCGCGACGTCGCCGGTTTCCAGTCGGCGTTGACGACGGAGCTGGAGCTGATCCGGGAGCGGATCGACCGGATCAACGATTCGCTGCTGGTGATCGACTACAACCCGGGGCGGTACATCCGGCTGGAGACGCAGCCGTCCCCCAGCGTGGAGATCCGCGACTTCCGCCAGGAGTTGCGCGCCTGCACCGACAACAGCCTCGCCGGAGGTGACGCCGACCAGTACTCCGAGCAGAAGTTCCTCCAGGTGCAGCGTCTCATCGAGCGGTTCCGGGGCCGACCCGGGCAGACCGAGACCGATCAGGCGTGGGCCAGGCGGGTCACTGATGTGCGCAACTGGGTGGTGTTCGTCGCCTCCGAGCGGCGCCGTGAGGACGACGTCGAGCACGAGACCTACGCCGACACCGCCGGCAAGTCCGGGGGTCAGAAGGAGAAGCTGGCCTACACCATTCTGGCTGCGTCGCTGGCCTATCAGTTCAAGCTCGACTGGGGCACGGCGACGTCGCGCACGTTCCGGTTCGTCGTCATCGACGAGGCCTTCGGGCGGGGCTCGGACGAATCGACCCGCTACGCGCTGAACCTGTTCCGGACCCTGGGGCTACAGCTCCTGATCGTCACGCCGTTGCAGAAGATCCACATCATCGAGCCGTACGTCGCCGCCGTCGGGTTCGTCGACAACCGCACCGGCAGCTGCTCGCGGATCCAGACCCTGACCATAGAGGAGTTCCGGCAGCGGCAGGCCGAGTACGCAGGTGCTCGCCACCGGGGCCTTCGGGTCGAGTGACGTGGCGACCGCCGGTTGGACGACTCGCGCCGACGTCGTGGCGACGCTCGGCACGCGGTGGCGACGCGGCGACTTCCTCACCGCGCTGGCGCAGGGTGAGCCCGTCGTCCCTCAGTCGGTCTCCCTGCGCGGACCGTCCGTTCGTGACGTGGCCGGCCGGTTCGGCGAGGTGCAGGACTGGGTTCGGGCCTGGGAGTCAGTCGGTACGGCGGGTGGGATCCAGCTGGAGTACGCGCCGATCGGGGGCCGGCTGATCGGAGCCAATCGGCTGCCCGTCCGTGCCCGGATCGATCAGGAGCCGCTGCTGTGGCGGCTGCTCGGCGTGAGCCACGAGGTCGCGATCTTCGCCGACCTGATGACGTTGACCGAAGCGGACTATCCCGAGCTGGTCCCCTGGGCACGGGTGCACCCCCGGCAGTTGCTCGCCGCCGCGCCGGTGTGGCCGCGAGTGTTGGCCGTGGTGAGGTGGATCGTCGAGCACGCAGGGCCGCGGATCTATCTGCGGCAGATCGATGTGCCCGGGGTGGACACGAAGTTCGTCGAGCAGAACCGGGCCCTGCTCGGTGAGCTGCTGGATGCCGTCCTGCCGCCGGAGCGCATCGATGGCTCTTGCCCCAGGAGCAGGTTCGCCGCGCGATACCGGTTCGCCACCAAACCGTCGTATGTGCGGCTGCGGCGGCTCGACGGTTCCCCGCTGATCGCCGGCTGGCCGATCGACGGCGCCGGCCGCGCGCCGTCGGAGATGACCTTGCGGGTGCAGGAACTGGCGGGGTGCACGGTGCCCGGGCATCGGGCGGTCATCGTGGAGAACGAGATCACCTACCTGGCCCTGCCCGAGATCGAGGACGCCGTCGCCCTGCTCGGCGGCGGATACGGAGTGACCCGGCTGGCAGGGATCGGCTGGCTGGCTGATCGGACGGTGGATTACTGGGGTGATCTCGATACCCACGGGTTCGCCATCCTGGACCAGCTCCGATCAGTGCTGCCGCGGGCGCGCTCGCTGCTGATGGACCGTCAGACCCTTGAGGCCCATCGTGACCACTGGGGCGTGGAGGCTGCGCCGGTGAACACCCGGCTTGCCCGGCTGACCGACCCCGAGCAGCAGCTCTACCGTGAGCTGGTCGAGAACGTCCACGCCGACAACCTGCGTCTGGAGCAAGAACGGGTCCGCTTCGGCGCTGTGCGCTCGGCGCTGCTCTCGGAGAGCTGATCTCCGCGTCGTGTGACAGGAGCCACTTTTCGTTGGGTGGCAGTGGTTGTGGGGGAGCGGGTGTGCCGGAGCGGGCTATGGTTGAGGTGCCGTCCCGGCGATGGAGCCGATGACCGACGTGGTGCACGAAGCCCGTCGCGGCGATCCAGCGCTCTGCGTCGAAGCCACCGATCGGCGCCCTCATCTGCCGGGATTCCCCCACGGAAGGTCGTTCATGGCCGCTCACGACTGGCTGACCAAGGACCTCTACACCGTCCTCGGTGTTCCCTACGACAGCACCGACGACGCCCTCAAGCAGGCATATCGCAGGCTCGTCCGGCAACATCACCCCGACACCAACGCGGGCTGTCTGAAGGCCGAACGCCGGTTCAAGGAGGTCGGCGCGGCGTACGCGGTGCTGTCGAACCGGGTGCGGCGCGCCCAGTACGACGGCACGCGGCACCGTCTGAGCACCTCGCCGAGGGCTCCGCGGACCAGGGCCGGCAGCTCCCGGCCGAACACCGCCAGACCCGAGAACCCCAGGACGAGCGGTGCCAGTTCCCCTGGCCCCGGTGCTCCTGGGCCGGCCGCTCCCCATGCCGGTGCTGCCGGCTCCGGCCCGGGCGGAACCGCGCCCCACGCCGGTTGGGCGCCGCTGTTGTGGGCGCCAGCCGTGTGGTCGACCACGTTGTGGTCGGGCATGGCCCAGGCCACCGCGGCGTCGTCGTTGTGGTGGGCGCCGCAGCGGCCCTCCTCCGCCGGCTAGGACACGGCCTCATCGTCGTAGCGGCGCCGGGCCTCCTCGACCGTGCTCATGTGGGCGCGCGCCCAGGCGTCAAGGGCATCGAGCGGGGCGATCAGGGTGCGGCCGAGGTCGGTGAGCTCGTATTCCACCCGGGGCGGTACCTCGGCGTGCACGGTGCGGGTGACCAGCCCGTCCCGCTCCAGGCCGCGCAGGGTCTGGGTCAGCATCTTCTGGCTGATGCCGTCGATGCGCCGACCCAGCTCGCTGAACCTCAGCGCTCCGTCGGAGAGCAGCCCGACCACCAGGACGGTCCATCGATCACCGATCCGGTCGAGCATGGTGCGGGTGGGGCAGTTCGCCGCATAGGGGTCCGGTTCCAGAGCGCTGAGCTGCACAGTCACCTGGTAAGTACTGCACCGAATAGTGCCTGCTCTCCATCGGGAAGCAACACAACGGTACTCCGGTTGCCACCGACAGCAAGGGCGCGCAGCCCGCCACCCCGCATCTCTCACCTGGAGGAACACGTGTCCATCGTCGTCACCGGAGTCACCGGCCACCTGGGTCGCCTGATCGTTGAGTCCCTGCTCGAGCGCGGCGTCCCCGCCGCGGACGTCACCGCGACCGGCCGCTCGACCGAGAGGATCGCCGACCTCGCCGCCCGCGGTGTGACGGTGAAGCAGGCCGACTACGCCGACGCCGCGAGCCTGGAAGCCGCGTTCGCCGGCGCCGAGACCCTCGTGCTCGTCTCGAGCAGCAGCTTCGAGGACCGCCCGGGCCAGCACCGCAACGCGGTGGACGCCGCCCAGCGCGCCGGCGTGGGCCGCATCGTCTACACCTCGATCGCCAACGCCGACACCTCGACGCTGATCCTCGCCGCGGACCACCAGGCCACCGAGGCCTACATCGTCGCCTCCGGCATCCCGCACACGTTCCTGCGCAACAGTTGGTACACCGAGAACTACACCGCCCAGCTGCCCACCTACCTGGCGCACGGTGTCGCCGGCTCGGCCGGGGAGGGCCGGGTGAGTCTCGCCTCCCGCGCGGACTACGCCGCCGCCGCGGCCGTCGTCGCCACGGGCGAGGGCCACGAGGGCAAGGCCTACGAGCTCGGCGGGCCGGGCGTCACCCTGACAGAGGTCGCCGCGATCGCCTCCGAGGCCACGGGCAAGGACATCGGCTACGCCGACCTCCCGCTGGACACCTTCACCGGCGTCCTCGTCGGGGCGGGACTGCCCGAGCCGGTCGCGGCCATCTACGCTGACGCCGACCGCGGCATCAAGGCCGGCGAGCTGCTCGTGGACCCCAGCACCCTGGAGTCGCTCATCGGCCGCCCGGCCACGCCGGTGGCCGCCTCTTTCGCCGCCGCGGCAGCCACGCTCTGACCCAACCCTCCGATCTGTCTCGCGAGTGGTCGATTCCGCCCCGTCTCACCGTCGGGAACGGGAAGGAATCGACCACTCGCGGGTGATCATGCCCCGGGCAGATACTGGCCCGGTGGAACCGATCTGGACACCGACCGACGCCGTGGTGCGGCACGCACGGATCACCGACTTCGCTGCCTGGCTGGCCGAGCGTGGTGTGCGGACCGGCGGCTACGCCGAGCTCTGGCACTGGTCGGTGACCGACCTCGCCGGGTTCTGGAACGCCGTGGCGGAGTACTTCAACGTCCCGTTCGTGACGCCGTCCTCGACCGTGCTGCCCGAGGAGGCGATGCCCGGGGCGGTCTGGTTCCCCGGGGCCCGGCTGAACTACGTCGACCAGGTCTTCGCCGGGCGCGACCCGGCCAGGGTCGCGATCGTCGGCACCGGTGAGGACGGTGCCCGTCTCGACCTCACCTGGGCCGAACTGCAGCGCCAGGTGGCGGCCTTCGCCGACACCTTGCGCCGGCTCGGTGTCGGCGAGAGCGATCGGGTGGTCGGCTACCTGCCGGACGTCGCGGAGTCGATCGTGGCGTTTCTCGGCACCGCGGCGGTCGGGGCGATCTGGTCGTGCACCGGGCAGGACTACGCCCCGCCGGGAGCGCTCGACCGCTTCGCCCAACTGGAGCCGGTGGTGCTGGTGGCGGCGGATGGCTACCGGCACGGGGGCAGAATGCACGACCGACGCGCAGCGGTCGCCGCCGTCCGCGCGGGCCTGCCGACGGTGCGGGCCACTGTGCACGTCTCCCGCGTGGGGCTGGAGACCTCGCCGGCGCCCGGAGACTTGAACTGGGCCGAGGCGGTGGCAGGCGAACTCCCGCTCGTATCCGCGGCGGTCGCCTTCGACCATCCTTTGTGGGTCCTGTTCTCCTCTGGCACAACGGGTCTACCCAAGGGGATCATGCACGGGCACGGCGGCGTCGTCCTGGAGCACCTGAAGTCGGTTGCCCTGCACATGGACGTTCACGCCGAGGACACCTTCCTCTGGTACACCAGCCCGAGCTGGATGATGTGGAACTACCGCAACGCCGGTCTTCTGGTCGGCGCCCGCGTGGTCTGCTACGACGGCAGCCCGATGCAGCCGGTGCCGGACCGGTTGTGGGACCTCGCCGAGACCCTCGGCATCACCGTGCTCGGCACCAGTCCGGCGTACCTGCTGGCCAACGCCAAGGCCGGCATCGTGCCCGGCCGTGCGCACGACCTGTCCCGGCTGCGCACCCTCGGCGTCACCGGGTCGACCCTGCCGGCGGACAGCTACCACTGGGTGCACGACGCCGTCGGCGCGCACGTGGAGATCGCCTCGATCACCGGCGGCACGGACGTCGTCTCCGCGTTCGCCGGGTCGGCGCCGACGGTGCCGGTGTGGCCCGGTGAGATCAGCGCGGCCTGCCTGGGCGTGGCTCTGGACGCCTTCGACCCCGAGGGGCACAGTGTGCGCGACCAGCTGGGTGAGCTGGTGATCACCCGGCCGATGCCGAGCATGCCGGTGGGATTCTGGAACGACCCGGACGGCGCGCGCTACCGGGCCGCCTACTTCGACGTCTATCCGGGCATCTGGCGGCACGGCGACTTCATCTCGATCACCGACCACGGCAGCGTGGAGATGCACGGCCGGTCGGATTCCACGTTGAACCGCCACGGGATCCGGATGGGCAGCGCGGACATCTACCAGGCCGTCGAGCGGGTGCCTGAGGTGCTCGAGTCGCTGGTGATCGGTGCCGAGCTGCCCGGTGGCGGCTACTGGATGCCGCTGTTCGTCACCCTCGCGCCCGGCCATGAGTTGGACGACGAGCTGCGCGCCCGGATCATCGCGGCGATCCGCGAGCACGCCTCACCCCGGCATGTGCCCGACGAGATCCTGCTCGCCCCGGGCATTCCGCACACCAAGACCGGCAAGAAGCTGGAGATCCCGGTGAAGCGGATGGTGCAGGGTCTCGACCTGGGCACCGTGGTGGACCCGCGCTCCGTCGACGACCCGGCCCTGCTCGACTGGTACGCCGCACACGTCGGCCCGCGCCAGCGTGGAGAGGACCGGACATGACCACTGTTCAGGCAGCGACGCTGGTGGCGCCCCGCCGGATCGAGATCCGGGACTACCCGTTCCCCACCGAGCTGGAGCCGGGCGCCGTCCTGCTGCGCATGATCGCCTCGGGCATCTGCGGAACGGACAAGCACACCTTCCGCGGCGAGACCGTGCAGTACGCCGGGACGCCGATGGAGCGCAGCACGCCGTTCCCGATCATTCAGGGGCACGAGAACCTCGGGATCGTCGAGGCCGTCGGCCGCGGAGGTGCCATCGCCCACGACGGCACAGTCCTGGTCGTCGGCGACCGGGTGGTGCCGGCGCCGAACCGCGCCTGCGGCGTGTGCCGCAACTGTCTGCGCGGGTTCCCGTACTACCTCTGCCGTGCCCTGGAGAACTACGGCAACTCGTTGACCTGTGCCGAGCCGCCCCACCTGTTCGGCGGCTGGTCGGAGTTCCTCTATCTGCGGCCGGGCACCCCCGTCTTCACGGTTCCGCACGACCTGTCGTCCGAGGTCGCCGTCCTGACCGAGATCTTCGCCGTCACTCACAGCCTGGAACGGGTGGCCGCCGTCCGGCGGCCCGGCGGCTTCCTGCCAGGCGACACGGTCGCCGTGGTCGGGGTGGGCTCGCTGGGCATGGCGCATCTGGTCAAGGCGGCGCTGATGGGCGCCGGCCGGGTGATCGCCGTCGACAAGTCGGCCAAGCGCCTGGCCCTGGCGAACCGGCTGGTGAACGCCGACACCGTGCTCGTCGCCGACGCGGTGGAGGGCGCCGACGACGCGACCCGCGCCCAGGTGCTCGATCTCACCGAGGGCGAGGGCGCCGACGTAGTCGTCAATGCCACCGGGTTCCCGGGCTCGTTCGCCCTGGCGACCTCGATGGTGCGTGACGCGGGCACGATCCTGGAGGTCGGCGCCTTCGTCGACATGGGGCCGGAGGCGTTCAACCCAGCCGTCATCTGTGGCCGCAGCCTGACCGTGATGGGTACCGGTGGGGAGGACCTGCAGGCCTACGCCGGAACCCTGGCGCTGCTGGCGCGCCATGGCTCGGCGATCCCGTTCGCCGAGATGGTCTCGCACACGTTCCGGGTCGCCGACGCCGCGCTCGCCGTCGAGACCTCGCTGGACGCCGCCAACGCCACCAAGGTGCTCATCTCCAACGTGCTTGCCCCTGATCGACTCGGTCAAGATCGCTGATTCTCGTGGGTTCCCACCCATTGGGAGGGGCAGCACCCATGAGAAACGGTGATCTTGAAATGGTCGATGGTGTGGGGGACAGTGTGCGGGTGACGATTCGAGTGGGAGTGATCGGCGCCGGGAACATCGGCACGGCGCATGCGCGCAACCTGGCGCACGTGGTCTCGGGCTCGGCGGTGAGCGTGGTCTTCGATGCGGACGCCGCGCGCGCCGACGCGCTCGCGGCAGAGCTCGCCGCGCGCGCCGTCCGCTCGGTGCCCGAGGTCTTCGAGGCGGACGACGTCGATGCGGTACTGATCGCCTCCCCCGACGGCGTCCATGCCGAGCAGCTGTTCATCGGGCTTCCGGTCGGGAAGCCGATCCTGTGCGAGAAGCCGCTCGCGGTCCTCGAGGACGACGCCAGAGCGGTGCTGGACGCCGAGGTGGCTCTGGGCCGCCGGCTCGTGCAGGTCGGTTTCATGCGCCGGTTCGACCCGGGCTATGCGCAGCTGAAGGCCGAGCTCACGGACGACGGGATCGGGAACCCGTTGATCGTGCACAGCATTCACCGCAATACCCAGGCCCCCTACGGGCTGCGTACCGAGCAGACCCTGACCAACATGGTGATCCACGAGTTCGACATCGGGCGCTGGCTGCTGGAGGAGGAGTACACCTCGGTCACGGTGCTGACCGGAACGCCAGGTCCGTTGACGCCGCAGGGCCAGCACGACCCGCTGCTCATCATCCTCCAGTCCACCAGCGGTGTACTGATCGAGATCGAGGCGTTCGCCAACGCCCAGTACGGCTACGAGGTGGTCTGCCGGGTCACCGGGGCGCAGGGCCAGGCCGTGATGGGTGACGGAGCCTTCCTCACCCGCTCGAAGTCCTTCACCCGAGGTGTCGCCGTTCCGGAGTTGTGGCTGGGCCGCTTCGCCGAGGCCTACCGGCTGCAGCTGCAGGGCTGGGTGGACGCGGTCGGTACCCGCGCCCCGATGCCCGGCGCCAGCATCTGGGACGGCTACGTGGACGCGGTGGTGGCGAACCGCGCCATCGACTCCTACCGCACCGGACGACGCGTCGCCATCGACCTACCCACCAAGCCTGCGCTGTACACCGCATGAACCGGAAGCCGATCGTCCGGAACCGGTACTAGGGTTCTGGCTGCCGAACCCTGTGCAACGACGAGGGAGAACTGGTTCATGGACATCCTGCTCATCGCCGGACTGTGGCTCGACGGATCCGCCTGGGACGACGTCGTGCCCGAGCTCGAGGCGCTGGGCCACCACCCCGTGCCGCTCACGCTTCCGGGTCAGGGTGACGGTCGTGTCTCGGCCACCCTCGACGACCAGGTGGCAGCCGTGCTCAAGGCCGTCGACGTCTCGCGGGAGAAGGTCATGGTGGTAGGGCATTCCGCCGCGTGCACCCTGGCCTGGCTGGCCGCCGACGCACGACCGGAGAAGGTGGCCACGGTCGCCCTCATCGGGGGCTTCCCGTCTGCCGACGGGGAGCTCTACGCCGACTTCTTCGAGCCGCAGGACGGCGTGGTCGCCTTCCCCGGTTGGACCCCGTTCGAGGGGCCGGACGCCGCCGACCTCGACGAGGAGGCCCGGCGCGGGCTCGAGGCTGCGATGATCCCTGTCCCGGAGGCGGTGACCCGGGGCGTGGTGCGCTTGAGGGACGAGCGCCGGTTCGAGGTCCCGGTGGTGCTCGTATGCCCCGAGTTCACCCCAGCTCAGGCTCGGGAATGGATCGACGGCGGCGACGTGCCCGAGCTGGCCAAGGCCAAACACGTTGACGCCGTGGACATCGACTCGGGTCACTGGCCCATGGTCAGCAGGCCCGTGGAACTCGCGCGGCTCCTTGCCTCGGCGGCCGACCCGGCTGCGTGATCTACCCGGCGGCGGGGCCGGTGCTGCCGCGCACGACCAGGCGCGCGGGCAGCACGATCTCGCGCCGTTCGGTGCGGCCGCCGTCGAGCCGTTCGATCGCAGCCTCGACGGCGAGCCGAGCCTGTTCGAAGGGCTCCTGGCTCACGCTGGTCAGGTCGATCCGGCTGTGCCGGGCGAGGATGCTGTCGTCGAACCCGCTCACCGAGACGTCCTTGGGCACCGCCATGCCGCCTCGCTCGAGCCGATCGATGATCCCGACCGCGGTGCGGTCGTTGAAGGCCATGACCGCGGTGATGCCGGCGTCCTCGGGCAACGCGTCCAGCGCGTCGGCGCCGAGCTGCTCGGTGAGACCGCCACGCAGCACGAGCGGCTCCAGTCCATGGCGACGCATGGCCGCCCGGTAGGCGCGCCGTCGGCCGGCGGCGATCACGCCGGGGCCGCCGTCCACGTGGGCGATGCGCCGGTGCCCGAGTGACACGAGGTGATCCGCGACGGCCATCAGCCCCTTCGCGTCGTCGGCCCGAACCACATCGATGCCCGGCAGGTCGATCGGGCGGCCCACGGCGACGGCCGGGATTCCGGAGATCAGCGAGGCGATCTTGTTGTCGGACATCGTCGGTCCGACCAGCAGAATCGCCTCACACCGGAAGTCGATGAGCATCTCGATCGTGCGGCGCTCGTCACGCGAGCCGCCGATCGACCCGAGGACGAGCTCGTACCCGGCGGCGTCGGCCGTCGCTTGGATCTCCTCGATGAGCTCGCCGTGGTAGAGGTTGCTGGGGATGATCGTCACGCCCAGCAGGCGGGTGCGCCGCCGGGCCAGCAACGCGGCAGTCCGGTTGGTGCGGTACCCGAGCCGCTCGGCGACCGCGAGCACCCGTTCCGTGGTGGCGGCACTCGGCCCCGGGGAGCCGCTGAGGGCCATCGACACCAGGCCCTTGGAGACGCCGGCCTCCTGCGCGATGTCGCGCATGGTCGGACGGCGACGCCCCGCCGGTGAACCGGCCGGTGCCGTCGTGTGGCCCATGCCCCACACGATAGAGGGCCGCTGCGGACGGACCATGACCTTGAGCGCCTCCCGCACCTCCTCATTGCCGTTGCCCTCCGTCGATGTTGACCCGCAGTTGGGGGCAGGGGTGGCCGTCCAGCTGGCGAGCGGGTTCAACGCCTCCCGGGTGGGGGAGCCAGGCTCGTCGCCGATGGCGTCCAGCACCCGTTGGACCCCGGGTCGGATCCGCTGCCTCGTGGGACGGCGGCGCGCATACGGTGAGGCGTTGGCCGCACGGGCAAGGAGTCGGGTGTAGTCGACAGGCCCTGTCACTACCTGGACAGCTCGTCCTCGACCGCGCCGGAGCGGACGGCGAGGGTTCCGAACACAGCCTGGGCGACGGACGCCGCCGCCAGGGTCAGTAGGGGCACGGTCCAGTTGCCGACCAGTTCGAAGAGCGCGCCGAAGGCGACCGGGCCCAGGGCGGCGAACAGGTAGCCGACGCACTGGGTGAACGCGGACAGGGAAGTGGTGGCCAGCGCCGTCCGCGACCGCAGGGCGATCATCGCCAGGGCGACGGGGAAGGCCGCGGTGCCGACGCCAATCAGGAGCGAGCTCACGATGACCCGTGAGGTCGGCAGCACGATGAGCCCGAGGAAGCCGATGAAGTAGCAGCCGGTAAGCCCGATCACCAGCACCTCGGGCCGCCGTAACCGGTCGAGCATCCCGGAGGCCAGGGCCGCGGGCACGATCCCGACGGCGATGATCACGGCCACCTGGAACGCCGCGGCGGTCGGGCTCATGCCGCGCTGGGTCAGGATCTCCGGCAGCCACCCCATGATCACGTAGGCGAGCATGGCCTGCAGACCGAAGTACATCGCCAGGGTCCACGCGACGCGGGTGCGGGCCAGGTCGCGCAGCGGCACGCTGGCGCCGGAGGTCTGGGCGGGCCGGCCGCCGGCGCTGCGAGCCAGGGCCAGCCACGGAATCACTGCCACCAGTGCGAGCGCCGCCCACACGCCGATGCCGGTGCGCCAGGTGCCGTTCAGGGCGTGCTCGATCGGGTTGGACAACGCGACTGCGCCGGCCGCGCCCACGGCGAGCGCCGTGGTGTAGGCGGCCGTCATCGGAGGAATGCGATCCGGGAAGTGCAGGCGCACCAGACCCGGCATGACGACGTTGCCAATGGCGATCCCGGCCAGGGCGATCAGCGAACCGCCGAACAGTGCCCAGGTGCCCGACACGGCCGCCCGGATGATCTGCCCGGCGGCCAGGAACACGAGCAGGGCGACCACGGCGCGGTGCGCGCCGAACCGCGCCGCCAGTGCGGGTGCGGCCAGCCCGAGCACGGCGAAGGCCAGCATCGGCAACGAGAGCAGGAGCCCGATCGCCGTGGCCGACAGGCCGGTGTCGGCCTTCATCTCCGGCACCACTGCGCCGACCACGTTCACCACCGGCCGCAGGTTCAGCCCGAGCAGCACGATGCCGGTCGCTGCCACGACGCGCGGCCCGGTGGGGTTCAATACCGTGCGCCCTCGGCGGCGGGGAGGGCGTCGAGCTGGGCCAGGTCCTCCGGGGGCAGGGTGAGCTCGGCGACGGCGCGGACGGCGCCGACCAGCGCCAGGTTGGCGCGAAGGGCGTCCCGCTGGAAGCCGATCCCCTGCGCCTCGCAGTAGGGCAGCACCTCGGCGAGGGCGTCCCGGGTCCACAGCGACAGCTCGGACTGCACCGAGGTCACCGGGTGCACGGCCTGCGCCCGCTGTATCTGCTCCACCGTGACCTCGGACAGTCCGAGGTGGCGGACCTTGCCCGCGGCGACCGCCTCGGCCATCGCGCCCCAGGTCTCCTCGATCGGCATCGCCGGGTCCACCCGGTGCAGTTGGCGCAGGTCCACGTGGTCGGTTCCCAGCCTGCGCAGGCTCGCATCGATCGAGTCGCGCACGTGCTCGGGCCGAGCTCCTCGTTCGTGGACGGGCCGTAGACGTCGGCTGTATCGATCAGCGTCGTGCCGAGGTCGAGGGCCTGGTGGATCACCCGACGGAGGTGGCGTCGTCACGCGCGGCGGCCATGTCGTAGCGGTAGGTCATACCCATGCAGCCGAGCCCGACGACACCGACCTGAGGGCCGTCGGTTCCGAGCGTGGTGATCCTCATCGCGTTCCTTCCCGTCGTCCCCGGCACCGGTCACGGCGCCGGTCGGATGCCATCAGATCACCGATGGCGGGCAGGAGGCAGATCCTGCTGATCCAGGTACTGGCAGTACCGCTTACGCAGCGAGTCGGGACTGGTCACGGCCGGCCGCCTTCGCGGCGTACAGGGCGCGGTCGGCCGCCCGGATGAGGTCGGGGGCGCTGGCCGCGTGCTCGGGGAAGGTCGCCGCGCCGGCGCTGACCGTGATCACCGTCGGCAGGCCATTCGCCGCCGCGGGAACCGACAGACCCGCGATCCGCCGGCGGAGTCCATCGGCGACAGCCACAATCTCGGCGGAGGAGACCCCTGGGAGAATGACCGCGAACTCCTCACCGCCGTACCGGGCGGCCAGGTCCCCCGCGCGGATCTGGAGGTCGAGCGCCTCGGCCACGGCGCACAGTGCCTGGTCCCCGACCATGTGCCCGTGATGGTCGTTGAGACGCTTGAAGTGGTCCAGGTCCAGCATGATCAACCCGACTGAGGATCCGTTTCGCGCCGCGCGGGCGAGCTCGCGCTCCAACGTCTCGTCGAACACGCGGCGATTGGCGATGCCGGTCAGCCCGTCGTGCCGGCTGAGGTCCTCGAGCTGGGCGATCAGCTGGAGATTGAGTTCGCGTTCGCGCTCGGCGTCCGCGCGAGCCTGCTCCGCCTCGGCACGCGCTCGCTCCGCGTCGGTCCGTGCCCGGAACTCGCGCCAAGACGTGCGCTGCCGAAGGTGCTGGCCGACTACTGCGATCACCGACGCGGTCCCGATGTTGAAGGCGCTGATCGCGAGATCCGCGCCGGTCAAGGGGTGGGGAGCCGAGGCACCTGCGACGCCCAGTGCGGCCCAACTGACCACAGTGACGGCGATCATGTAGCGTCGGCGCCATTCGATGAACAGCGCCGATCCGTACAGGCACAGGGTGAACCCGAGCAGGTAGGCAGGAAGGGCGTTCTCGACCCGAGGCAGCATCCAGGCGATGCCGATCTGGATCGACGAGACCATCAGGAGGGTCACGATCTCCGCGCTCCGGCCGCGCGCCCACCCGGAGGCGAGGGCTGCCCAGGTCGACACGATGACCAGGCAGACCAGAAGCCGGGCCTCGCGGAACGCGTAGGCGTTGGCGGGCTCCAGGACCTGGTCGAAGCCGCTCCAGCCCAGGACGGCGACGAAGGCGACCACGCCTCCCACCAGTCCGGTCTTTCGCGTGCGTTCGGCCAGTTCGCCGCGGAACGCAGCCGCCGGCTCATCCTGACCGTGCTCCTCGGTCACCACTCCTGCCCAGGTCTCGTCCCGTCGCGGGTGTCATCGGCCCCTTCGTGCTCGACCTTGACGCACAGGCAAGTGGTTCTACCGGCTGATCACTGGATCATGGTTCTGGTCACGGTGCGGTCATCGCGACGAGCGCCTGTGCCAGATCGGCGGTCAGGTCGTCGATCTCCTCCAGACCGATGTCGAGTCGGACCAGCCGCTCGCCGTAGTCTGCCCCGGGGCGCTCGATGCCTGGGAGCGCGAGGACGAGGCTGGTGGTTCCACCCCAGCCCATGCCGATCCGGAACAGCGACCGGTGGTCGACGAAGGCCACGATCTGTGCCGGGCTGAACTCGGCTGGAAGACGACGGAGAAGACGCCCGTCGAGCCGGTGAAGTCGCGACGCCAGTGCTCATGGCCCGGGGTGGTGGGCAGCGCGGGCTGGCTGAAGGTGTCGCCGAACCGGTTGCGCCACGCCTCCTCGGCCACGGACACCGAGCCGAGCAACAGGTCGCTGTGGCCGCCGACGTACTTCGTGAGCGCCTGCATGCTGATGTCCACGCCGTGGGCGAAGGCATCGAACATCACGCCTGCGGAGTAGGTGTTGTCCAGCGCGACCGGCACCCCGCCGGCATGGGCGGCGGCGCAGATCGCGAGCGATTGGGTCGGCAGCAGTTGCTCGGCGTGGCCATGCTCGTGGTCGGCGTCTCCGCCCTCAGCCTGGCCACCGCCATCTAGCGAAGCCGTCGGAACCGGTCAGCGCCCTCCTCCCACCCTCGTGATTGTCAGTTGTCATGGGTTCACCCCCTTTGCGCGGGGGAAGGCCCATGACGGACGGTGATCACAGGGGTGGGGGCGGGAGGGTCGGCGGCCAGAGCGATCGTGAGGGCCAGAACCGTCCGGGGGTCGTCGAGCCGGTCGCCGAAGAGCTCGCGGATCTGCCCCATCCGATAGCGCACCGTCTGCGGATGGACGCGGAGCGCCTCTGCGACGTCGTCGCGGCGCCCGAGGTGGAGCAGCCACTCACGCAGTGTCTGCGCAAGGCGCTCGGCGGTGGCCGGGCGCACCGTCGCGAACGGTGACAACGCCTGCTGACGAAGATCGTCGAGCGCGGCGGGGTCGGCGGCCACGACCAGGCCGGCCAGGTGCCGTTCGGTGTCGACCGGGGCGTCACCCTCGGCGGGAAGCCCGAGCCGGCGCGCGCGCAGGACCCGCAAGTACGACGTCCGCACGTCAGTCCAGGGTCGAGCCGGCCCGACCCAGGCCTGACGCCCGCGCAGGCTGCGTAGCAGGGCGGTGCGGGCGGTGCCGTCCGCGTCAGGGACCAGCAGCACCGCCACTTCGGACGGGTCTTCCTCCCCCAGATCGGGGAGGTCGTCCTCGGGCCTCAGGGTCCTCGGGTCGAGCGCGGCGAGCGCCCCTCGTACATGGGCGTTCGGCAGCAGCACCGCCGTGAGCGTGCGGGGCGGCTCCCAGTCGGCGCGCTGCGCCCGACTCATCAGGTCGTGCTCGGGATCCCCGTGCACCAGGCTGCGGCCCAGCCGCTGCAGGTAGCGCTGCCGAACCTGGCCCGTGGTCGCCAGCTCGTCGGTGTGGCCGGCGACGCTGGCCGCGGAGAGCTCTTCCATGTAGGCGAAGACGAGTTCGGCGAACTTGGCCAGTGTGTCCGCCGGCAGGCCCGCCTCGACGGCGGTGGCGGACAGCTCTCTCCAGGACACCCGGGCGCCGACCCGGTAGGCGGCCAGGAGTGCGTCCATGGTCCGGCCGCTGCGGGCCTCACCTCGGCCCAGGGCATAGGCACCTTCGAGAGCAGGAGCCAGCGGCGTGCTGGGGTCTCCGCCCTGCCGAGGGCTGCTGGCCAGGTCAAGGAATCCGCCGAGGGCGAGCTGGACGGCGCGTTGGATGTTGGCGCCCATCGGCCCGGCCAGGGCGTTGGCGTATCCCGGGACCTCCACCACGATGTCCCGCACGGTGCTCTCGGCGACGCCGGGCAGCCGGGAGCGCAGCAGCTCGATCGCCGCGGTCCCGAGGTCGAGCTCAGCGGCTCCGCGTGCGGTGCGGCTGGTGTGGCGCGTGAGATCGGCGTCAGGCATTTGTTCCCTCCGCACAGTATCGGCGAGTGATTTCACGTTCTGCGGTCATGAACTTACGCCCTGAGTCCAGGAGGGTGGGAGCATGACCACTCTCGTGCGCGACACCGGTGCGTCGGAACACCCCCGGCGTCGCTTGCGCGACCGGGCCTGGCAGCTCGCGGCCGCTGTCACCCACCCACTCCAGCCGGCCGACTACCTGGACATGTTCCGACCACTGCGCCCCGGCGCCGACCTGCGCGCCCAGGTCGTCGCGGTACGGCGCGAGACCGCCGATGCGGTGACTGTGGTGCTCCGCCCCGGCGGTGCCTGGCGGGGCCATCGGCCGGGTCAGTACGTGCGGATCGGTCTCGATGTCGACGGGGTGCGGCTGTGGCGCTCCTACTCCCTGACCTCCGTCCCCGAGGCCGCCGACGGCCTGCTCACCATCACCGCCAAGGCGGTCCCGGACGGCGTCGTCAGTGCCCACCTGGCCCAGGAGTTGCGGGCCGGCCAACTGGTGCACCTCGACCAGGCGGTCGGCGACTTCGTGCTCGCCGACCCAGCGCCCCACAAGGTCCTCTTCATCACCGGCGGCAGTGGTATCACCCCGGTGATGGGCATGCTGCGGGCCGGGCTCGACCGGCTCGAGGACGTCGTCCTCGTGCACTCGGCAGCCTCCGCCGACGACGTGATCTTCGGTGCAGAGTTGCGTCGCCTGGCCCAGAACAGCCGACTCCGCCTGGTCGAGCAACACACCGACGACCGGGGCCGGCTCGACGTGGCGGCGCTCGCCGCGCTGGTACCCGATCTGGCGCAGCGGGAGACCTGGGCCTGCGGCCCTGTCGGGCTGCTCGACGCGATCGAGGAACAGTGGGCGGGGCTGGACCTGGCCGAGCGGCTGCACACCGAGCGGTTCCGCACACCGCTCGCCGAGCCCGGCGACGGCGGGACGGTGCGGTTCGCCCGAAACGGCGCCGTGATCGACGCCGACGGAGCGACCTCGATCCTCGACGTCGGCGAGCAGAACGGGGCGCTGATGCCCTCTGGCTGCCGGATGGGCATCTGCTACTCGTGCGTGCTGCCGCTGCGCGAAGGCTCGGTGCGTGATCTGCGGTCCGGTGAGGTCACCTCAGCCACTCCCGGCGACGGCGTGCTCATCCAGACCTGCGTCTCGGCTGCGGCCGGCGCCTGCGACATCGACCTGTGAGAAGGAACCCATGACCGTGCTGCAGAAGAAGACCCACAACCCCATCGCCCATCTGAGCGCCGAGGACATCGCGGAGATCGGCCGCCGCCTCGATGCCATCCGGGCCGAGGTCATCGCCGCCCGAGGCGCTTCCGACGCGGCCTACATCCGCAGGGTGATCGACGTCCAGCGTAAGCTCGAGCTCTCCAGCCGGGCCGTGCTGCTGTTCTCACTGTTCCCGCCGGCCTGGCTGATCGGCACCGCCGGTCTGTCCGTGGCAAAGATCCTGGAGAACATGGAGATCGGCCACAACGTGATGCACGGGCAGTGGGACTGGATGCGCGACTCCAAGATTCATTCCACCACCTGGGAGTGGGACAACGCCTCGCCGTCGGAGCAGTGGAAGCATTCGCACAACGAGCTGCATCACACGTACACCAACGTGATCGGGCGCGACAACGACCTCGGCTACGGCATCATGCGCGTCGATGAGGACCAGCCCTGGCACCCGATCTATCTCGGGCAACCCCTGTGGAACTTCGTCAATGCCGTCTTCTTCGAGTACGGCATCGCCGCGTACGACCTCGAGCTGGGCAGGAACCTGCGCTCGAAGCGCCGGCGCACGAGCCCGGAGTTCACGGCACGGGTGAAGCAGGTGTTGAAGAAGATCCGTGGCCAAGCCACCAAGGACTACCTGCTGCATCCGCTGCTGTCAGGCCCGTCGTTCCTGCACACCATCGGTGCCAACGCGACAGCCAACGTGGTGCGCAACCTGTGGACCAACTCAGTCATCATGTGCGGGCACTTTCCCGAGGGCGTCGAGACGTTCTCGCGGAGCTCGATCGAGGGCGAGACCCGGGGCGAGTGGTACCTGCGGCAGATGCTCGGCTCGGCCAACATCAGCGGCACCCGGGCCATGCACATCATGACGGGGAACCTCTCCTACCAGATCGAGCACCACCTCTTCCCCGACCTGCCGAGCAACCGCTATCAGGAGATCGCGCCCAAGGTGCAGGCCATCTTCGAGGAGTACGGCCTCACCTACACCACCGGTCCGCTCCCGAAGCAGGTCGCCTCGGCCTGGGGCAAGATCATCAGGTTGTCGCTGCCCAACGGCTTTGCCGACAAGGTTGCAGATCGACTGGGGCGGAAAGGGTTTCGCCGGACAGGCTCCGCCGCCCCGAGCAGGGAATCGGCGCAGGCCGGCGCCGAGCTGGACGACCACCGGGCAGGCCTCGTCGCGGTCTGACCTCAACCTCGCGCGGCACGCTGAGGTATACAGGATGCTCACCAGTTCGACGGACCTCGGAGGTGGCGTCGTGCCTGTTCTCCACCTGGTCTGCCCTGACTGCGGGCACGACTTCCAGTCTCTTGTCATGGCCGGCGCGCGGGTTCCGAGTGTCTGGGTGTGCTCGGCCTGCGGTGGCCGAGCGGCTGAGCCTCGGGCCAGCAGTGAGCAGGACCCGTTCAGCGGCAGTGGGTCCGGTGGCTGTGGCTGTGGGTGCGGCTGAGCTCAGACGGTCAATGGATCCGATGCAGCCGTCCGCGTAGCCCTGGCGCCAGTCCGCCAACGAGATCCGTGACTCCTCGACGGGTGTGGCCGAGGTCGAAGGCGAGGGTCAGCAGGCTGTCTCGGGTGATGCCGGGCAGCAGGGTGCCGGTCAGCCGCGGGGTGATCAGTCTCGCGTCGGTGCCGGAGCCGCGGACGAAGTAGAGATTCATCCCGCCGAGCTCCTCGATCCATCGACGCTCGACATCGTCGAGCCATACGACCTGGTCGCAGTCGTGGCCGGTTTCGTCACCGTCACCTCGTGCCGCAGCATAGGGCCACCATCTCGTGATCTCGGTCGGCTCGATCGGGCGTCGACCGGGGCCGCCGCCGCATGCTCAAGGAGATCCTGTGTCTGTTGTCGTCACTGCCGTCTTCCGCCCCGCACACGGTCGCAAGGAGGGGCTGATCGCTGCGCTGTCAGCGAGCATCCCCGCCGTGCACCGGGAGGAGGGATGCCGGCTGTACGCCATCCACGACGCCGAGGACGGCACGATCACGATGATCGAGAAGTGGGACTCCGCCCAGGCTTTGGCCGCTCATGCCGACGGGCCGGCCGTCGCGGCGCTCCGGGCGAGCATCGCCGGCCTGGTCGCCGAGCCGGCGATCGTCACGACGATGACGCCGCTCCCCGCCGGGACCGTCGCGCAGGGTCAGCTCTGAGGCTCTGCGTCAGACGCTCGCGTGGTCGGTAGGCCGGCCGAGCGGCTGCTGCATCGACCGCAACGAGACACCGCCGAGGGGCTCGGTGTGCCAGGCGGCCCGTAGCGTGGCGGAGGTGAGGTCGCCGGTCAGCCGCAGCCGGTGCGGGGTCTCGAGCAGGACCAGGTCGATCACCACCCGGCCGGCGTCGGGCCAGCCGGCACAGACGGCGACCGGCGCGGTCCCGTCGTCCGGGTCGGTGACAGCCCAGGCTCCGACGCCCAGGGCTGCCGTCACGGAGCCGTCCCAGGCCCGCAGCGACAACGCCCATCCGCCGCCGTCCTGGCTGCCGCGATCATGCAGGACGATGTCGAGGATCCCGGGCAGGCCAGTCGTTTCCGCGAGTCGGAGCGTCGCCCCCTCCCACGGTGATCCGGCCTCTGGGGCATGACCCACCGGTACCGGGGGCAGCCCGAGCGTGGCCAGCCGGGCGGCGAGCCGCCCCTCGGCGAACGACGGCGAGGTGGGCGGGTCCACGAGCGCTGGGAGCAGATGGGTCCAGGTGGCGTCCAGGACCGCCTGCATGTCCGGGCAGGCGCCCGTGGTGGCCAGCACGACATCGTGCTCGGGCAGCACCACGCAGAACTGCCCGTACGCACCGTCACCTCGGTAGCCATGGCGCGACTGCCAGAACTGCAGGCCGTAGCCCTGCTCCCAATCGGGGCCACCGAGGGAGGCGTCTGAGTCGACCGTCGGCACGTGCTCCCGCGTGGCCCGGGCGACCCAGCCCTCTGGCACGAGCTGCCGGCCGGCCCAGCCACCGTCATCCAGCAGGAGCTGGCCGAAGGAGGCGATGTCCTCGGTCGTCAGGTGCAGACCGCTGAAGCCGAGATCGCGCCCCGACGGGTTCTGCTGCCATGCCCCGTCGGTGATGCCCAGCGGGGCGAGCAGGCGTGGCCACAGGTAATCGGTCAGCGTCTGACCGGTCAGCCGCTGGACGATCGCTGCCAGCGTGTAGGTGCACAGCTGGTTGTAGGCGAACACGGTGCCAGGGTCGCGGTCAGGAGAGATGCGCAGGAAGGCCAGGATCGGATCCTCGGCGGCGAACGCGACGTCGATGGTGTCCGCGAGATGCCCGCTCGCCATCGCGGCGATGTCGCCCACCCGCATCGATCTGCTGCGCACGTCACTGACCTGATCGTCGAGCTCGGGGAAGTAGGACAACACCGTGGCGTCGTAGTCCAGCAGGTCCTCCGCAACGGCGAAACCCGCTGCGGCAGAGGTGAAGCTCTTGCTGAGCGAGTACAGCAGGTGCACCCGGTCCGGGGAGTAGGGCTGCCACCACCCCTCGGCGACCACATGCCCGTGACGCAACAGCATCAGGCTGTGCAGCTCGACGCCGTCAGCGGCCTCGACGGCGTCCAGGAAGGCGTCGATCCCCGCGGCGTCCACTCCCTGCGCGGACGGCGTGCTTCGGGGCAGGGGCTGCGGCCTCATGCGTTGGCTCCTGTCCTGACGTCGCTCCGGATCGGCGGAGGTGCCGAACTGCTGCGCACCACCAGGGTGGGGGAGACGACGGTGTCGCGGCCGGAGATCGGCCGGTGCGCCGGGTCGGTCCGGTCGATGGCCCGCTCCACGGCGAGTCTGGCCATGAGGGGGGCGTCCTGGCGCACCGTGGTCAGGTCGATGTGTGAGAACCCGGCCAGGTGGGTGTCATCGAATCCGACGACGGACACGTCGTGGGGCACCTGCAGTCCGGCGCGGTGCAGGGTGTCCAGAACGCCGGTCGCGCAGCGGTCGTTGAAGGCCAGGATGCCGGTCGGCGGGGAGTCACCCAGAAGCTGCTCCGTGGCCCGTGCCGCGTCTCGCTCGGTCGGTCCTCCGGGCACGACGCGGGGTCGCAGACGGTGCCGCTGCATCGCGGTGCGATAGCCACGGCGGCGCTGATCGGCCCCGGGGACCGCGCCACCGTCGATGTGCACCAGGTCGGTGTGGCCGAGGTCGACCAGGTGGTCGACGGCCAGCCCGATGCCCTTCGCATCGGCGGTGCGGATGACATCGAGATCGGGAACGCGGACACTGCGCGCCACGACCACCGTGGGTAACCGGCGGGCGACGGTGGCGAGCCAGTCCCGGCTCGAGTGGGGGCCGAGCAGGATCAGCGCCTCGCAGCGGTCGGCGAACAGCGTGCCGACGGCGCGTTCCTCGCTGCGCGCGTCCGTCACCGCGCTGAGCACCACGTCGTACCGGGCCACCTCGGCCGCGGCGTAGATGCCCTCCACGAGGTCGGCGTGGAAGGGCTGCTGAACGCCGAACATGACTCCGAGCAGGTGCGATCGGCCTTGACGCAGCGCCCGCGCGCGCGAGTCGGGAACGTACCCGAGCTCATCCGCGACCCGGAACACCTTCTCCCGGTTGGCCGGGCTCGCACCTGGCGCGCCGCGCATGACCAGTGAGACCAGGGTGATCGACACGCCTGCCTGCCGGGCGACATCGGCCAGGGTCGCCCGCCGGGCGGGACTGCCGGCTGCGTCGGCTCGGGTCACGGCACGTCCTCGTCGGGAAGGGCGGGGGTTCGATGCAGGAACGTTACATGCCTGGCGCGTTACGGGGGCTTGACGTGTGTGTTGCGTCACGCCATAGTTCCACACACGGCCTACAACGTTCTAGGGTGCTGAATCTGCAACGTTATAGGTGGCGAGTTCTGCAGGACTTGCGGCAACACCAGTGCGCGTGGCATCGAAGAGCTGCCGCGCTCCAGGGCTCGGCGGGTGGCCGGGCGTCGTCGCCACAAGCGACCTGAACCAGGCCACCCCCCGCCGGTTCCTCTATCTCCCGCTGTACCTCCGGCGGGCCCGACACGTATCCGTTTCGGCTCTCCGTCTTGGCGTGATCGTCCTCGCACGGCCGTTCTGTCCGTCTGTGCACGTCTCGTACCGAGTTCCGTCATGCCTCACCCAACCCAGGACACCGCCCCGCTGCGGTGATGATTCGAAAGGCAGTCGATATGACCCGCTCCAAGCGTGTGACGACCGCAGTCGTCACGCTCACCGCTGCTCTGGCCCTCGCGGCGTGCTCATCCTCCGGTGGCAAGCAGGAGGACACGCCCAGCACAGCGGCTGGGGGTGCTGCAGCGGCGACGACTCCGAAGATGACCATCGCGATGATCACCCACCAGGCCCCCGGTGACACCTTCTGGGACATCATCCGCAAGGGTGCCGAGGCCGCGTCGGCGAAGGACAACGTCGACCTGCAGTACTCGAACGACCCCGACGCCACCAAGCAGGCCCAGCTCATCCAGGCCGCCATCGACAAGAAGGTGGACGGCATCGCCGTCACCGACCCGAACACCCCGGCGTTGGGTGACACGATCAAGAAGGCCGTCGCCGCGGGCATTCCGGTGACGATGTTCAATGCGGGTGGTCCGGACGCTCTGGGTCTCGGCGTGCTCGGCTATTTCGGCCAGGGCGAGAAGGACGCCGGCGCGGGAGCTGGCAAGAAGATCGTCGCCGAGGGCGGCAAGAACATCGTCTGCGTCATCCAGGAGCAGGGTCAGCAGCAGCTCGAGGACCGCTGCCAGGGTGTCATCGACGGCGCCGGCAGCGGCGCCAAGGTCGAGAAGCTCTACGTCAACGGCCGCGACGACTCCGCCGTCACCACCACGATCCAGGCAAAGCTCACCGAGAACAAGGCCATCGACTATGTGCTGACCCTGGGCGCGCCGATCGCGCTGGACGCCGTGAAGTCGGTGAAGGGCGCCGCCAGCTCTGCCAAGATCGGCACCTTCGACACCAACAAGGAGCTCGTGGCGGCGATCCAGGCCGGCAGCGTGGCGTTCGCCATTGACCAGCAGCCCTACGTGCAGGGCTACCTGGCCGTCGACGCGCTCTGGCTGTACAAGACGAACGGCAACACGCTCGGCGGCGGCACCAATGTGGCGACCGGCCCGGCGTTCATCGACTCGACGAACATCGAGGCGGTTGCCAAGTTCGCGGCCAACGGGACGCGGTGATCTGAGATGACGTCTGTCACGACCACACCGACCGACGATCGCGTCGCCACCCGCTCGGCCGCTGCGTCCTTCCTCGGCCGTCCGGAAGTGGGAGCGTTCATCGGCGCCATCGCCGTCGCTGCGTTGTTCTTCGCGGTGGCGGAGGCGTTCCGCAACGTCACCAACGTCGGAACGATCCTGTACGGCTCCTCGACGATCGGCATCATGGCCGTCGCCGTCGCGCTGCTCATGATCGGTGGGGAGTTCGACCTGTCGGCCGGTGTGGCCGTGACAGCGTCAGGTCTCGCTGCCGCGCACCTCGCGTGGTACTTCAGCCTCAATGTGTGGGTCGGCGTGGTCTTCGCGCTGGCGTTCTCCCTCGCCATCGGGGCGTTCAACGGCTGGCTGCTCTACCGCACCGGTCTGCCGAGCTTCCTTGTCACCCTGGGCACGTTCTTCGTGCTGCAGGGGGTCAATCTCGCTCTGACCCGGCTCATCGCCGACGGCGTCTCGACGAACTCGCTGCGGGGCCTGGAGGGTCTGGACAGCGCGAGGTCCGTCTTCGCCTACAGCTTCAAGCTCGGCTCGGTGGAGATCAACATCACCCTCGTCTACTGGATCCTGCTCACCCTGGCCGGTTCGTTCCTGTTGCTGCGCACCCACTACGGCAACTGGATCCTCGCCTCCGGCGGTGACTCCGCGGCAGCCCGGGCCATGGGCGTGCCGGTGACCCGAACGAAGATCGCCCTGTTCATGGGGATCGGGTTCTGCGCCTGGCTGCTCGGCATGCACAACCTGTTCAACTACAACAATGTGCAGTCCGGAGCGGGCCTGGGCAACGAGTTCATCTACATCATCGCGGCGGTGATCGGTGGTTGCCTGCTCACCGGCGGCTACGGATCCGTGGTCGGCGCCAGCGTCGGTGCACTGATCTTCGGCATGACTCAGCTCGGCATCACCTATGCCGGCTGGGATCCGGACTGGTTCAAGACCTTCCTCGGCATCATGCTCATCGCTGCGACCCTGGTGAACCTGTACGTGAAGCGGAAGGCGGACTCCCGATGAGCCAGGCGCTGAGCGCGACCACGATCGACCGTGACGAGCCGGTTCTCGAGCTCGATGACATCGGCAAGAGCTACGGCAACGTGCATGCCCTGCGCGGAGTGAACATCCGGGTCCGTCAGGGCGAGGTGACCTGCGTCCTCGGCGACAACGGCGCAGGCAAGTCGACCCTGATCAAGATCATCGCGGGGCTGCACGACTACACCGACGGCACGATGAAGCTGAACGGCATCATCCGGCGCTTCGGATCGCCACGGGTGGCCCAGGCCTTCGGGATCGCCACCGTGTATCAGGACCTCGCCCTGGCCCCGCTGATGGCGGTGTGGCGCAACTTCTTCCTGGCCAATGAGATCCGCAAGGGGCCGCTGCTCGACATTGCGTCGATGAAGCGGATCTGCGCCGAGGAACTGACCAAGATGGGGATCGTCATCCCCGACCTCGACCGGCCGGTCGGCAGCCTCTCCGGCGGGCAGCGGCAGGTGGTCGCGATCGCCCGGGCGATCTACTTCGGGGCGAAGGTGCTCATCCTCGACGAGCCGACGGCCGCGCTGGGCGTCAAGCAGTCAGGGGTCGTGCTCAAGTACATCACCAAGGCGCGCGACGCCGGTCTTGGGGTCATCTTCATCACCCACAACCCGCATCACGCCTATCTGGTCGGCAACCACTTCATCATCCTCAAACTCGGACGGGTCGTCCTCGACGCCCACCGTGACGAGCTGACCCTCGAGCGGCTCACGGCCGAGATGGCCGGCGGGCAGGAACTTGCGGAGCTGAGTCATGAGCTCCGCGGCACCGACCCGGCCAAGGTCGTTGCGCCGCACACCGTCGAGCCCGGTGGCATCGATGCGCCCGAGCTCGCGGACGGGCCCGCTGCGACAGACGACGCCTGACGTCGCCGTCTTCGCCGCTACCCCGGATACCCGTGATTCACCCGCTGATGAGGAGTCGTTCGTCATGTCCGAGATCCGCGGAGCACACGGCCCCTTCACGCTCGCCGTCAGCTCCGAGATGGTGTTCCGGGATCTGCCCGTGGCCGAGCGGGTGCGTCGGCTGACCGAGCTCGACGTCCAGGTGGAGATCTGGGACTGGACCAAGCACGACCTCGACGAACTCACCGCGCTGCGCGACGAGGACGCGGTGTACTCCTCGATGACCGGCTATGTCCGCGGCGGCCTCGTCGAGCCCGAGGCCGTCGCCGACCTGCTCGCCACGGCCGAGGAGTCGATCCCGGTGGCCAAGCGGCTCGGCATCCCGCGGCTCAACCTGCACGGCACCGGTCTGGACGGAGACGGCCTGCCGGTGGTTCCGGTCGAGGTGGTCACCGGCGCGATGTGGCTCCGGGCCCGCGACACCCTCGCCCGGATCGCCGAGCTCGGCGAGCGGCACGGGGTGACGTTCGTGCTGGAGAACCTCAACCTCGCCGTCGATCACCCTGGCGTCCCGTTCGCCCGGGCCGAGGACTGCCTGGCCCTCGTCGAGGCGGTCGATCACCCCAACCTGCGGCTGATGCTCGACCTCTACCACGCCCAGATCGGCGAGGGGAACCTGATCGAGCTGTGCCGACGGGCCCTGCCCTACATCGGCGAGATCCAGGTCGCCGACGTCCCTGGGCGCTGTGAACCGGGCACCGGCGAGATCAACTACCCGGCCGTTGCCCAGGCGCTGGCGGAGATGGGCTACCGCGGCACCGTCGGCCTCGAGGGCTGGGCCAGCGGCGATCCCAGCACTGCGGTGGAGAGGTTCCGCGCCGCATTCGACCTCTCCTGAAGCCCGACTCCATCGTCTTGTTCCTCTCCGACCGGAGGGGAGTCGTCACGGTCTCGGTCGTCGGCCGAGACCACGAGATCCAGGGGTAACACTGATGCGTATCGGTCTCATCGGGCTCGGCCGGATCGGCTCCTTCCACGCGGACACGCTGGCCGCTCTGCCGCAGGTCACCGATCTTGTCGTCACCGATCCGGTCGCGGCCGCGGTTGACGCCGTGACGGGACGGATCGCGAAGGCGAGCGCCGTCGACTCGCCCGAGGCGCTGCTGCGCGCCGGCGTGGACGGTGTCGTCATCGCCGCTGCGACGAACGCACATGCGGAGCTGCTCCTCGCCGCGGTGGCGGCCGGCAGTCCGACCTTCTGCGAGAAGCCCATCGCCGGAACGGCCGACGAGGCCGTGCAGGTGCGTGACCGGCTGGCCGGATCCACGGTGCCGGTGCAGATCGGCTACCCGAGGCGCTTCGACCCCGCCTTCGTCGCCGCCCGCGAGGCCGTGCGCGACGGCTCCCTCGGCCGGGTGCACACGGTCCGGTCCACCACTATGGACCCTGCGCCGCCGCCCGCCGCCTACCTCGCCATCTCCGGCGGCATCTTCCGTGACTGCGCCGTCCACGACTTCGACGCCGTCCGCTGGGTCACCGGCCGCGAGGTCGTCGAGGTGTACGCGCTCGGCGCGGTGGATCCCACGGCACCGCGGGAGATGTACTCCGACATCGGCGACTACTCCACCGTCACCACCCTGCTCACCATGGACGACGGCACGATCGGCGTCGTCTCCAACACCCGCACGAACGCACGCGGCTACGACGTCCGCCTGGAGGTTCACGGCACGGACGACGCCGTCGCCGCGGGCCTGGACGACGGCCTTCCGCTGCGCTCCACCCAGCCCGGTGTCACCTGGCCGGCGGGCCCTCCGCATGCGTTCTTCATGGATCGGCTCACCGAGGCGTTCCGCCGCGAGCTCGCCACCTTCTGCGACGTCGCCGCCGGCAGGCTTCCCTCGCCCTGCACCGTCGAGGACGCGATGGGGACGGCGTGGGTCGCCGAGGCGGCGACGCTCTCGGCCCGTGAGAACCGCCCTGTGCGGATCGACGAGATCGCCCGCTGACGGCAGGCCCGACTCGGAAAGGAGCACCCGTGACCTCGACCCCGATCGGCGTCGCCGTCATCGGCGCCGGCATGGCAGGCCGTGCCCACTGCGCGGGCTACCGCACCGCGCCCACCCTGTTCGATCCGCCCCTGCCACCGGTCCGCTATGTCAGCGTGGTGGACGCGAACGAGGTGGTCGCCGCCGACGCCGCCACGCGCTACGGGTTCGAGCGGCACGGCACCTCCTGGCAGGACCTGCTCGATAACCACAGCGTCCACGTGGTCAGTGTCGTCGTCGCGAACGCGCTCCACCGCGAGATCGTCGAGGCCCTGCTGGCCGCCGGCAAGCACGTTCTGTGCGAGAAGCCGTTGGCGGACACCCTGGAGAACGCACGGGCCATGGCAGCTGTGGCGGCCGCCCACCCCGAGCTGGCCACCGGCACCGGCTTCGTCTACCGGCGCCAGCCGGGGGTGGCCGCTATCCGCGACCTGATCGCCGCCGAGCTCGGCGACGTCTCGCACTTCAACGGTCGCTACTGGTGCGACTACGCCCGCAGCCCCGAGACGCCGATGGCCTGGCGGTACAAGGGCGCCCAGGGAACCGGAGCGCTGGCCGACATCGGGAGCCATCTGATCGACCTCGCCGAGTTCCTCTGCGGGCCGATGACCTCCGTCGGCGGCGCCGCCTTCGCCACCGGGATCACCGAACGGTTCGTACCGATCGGCACCACGTACGGGCACGCCAAGGCAGAGCTGTCCGAGGCCAAGGAGCCCGTGGAGAACGATGACGTCGCGACCTTCACGGCGCACTTCGCCTCCGGCGCCGTCGGCACCTTCTCCATCTCCCGCATCGCGCCGGGGCACGCGAACTCGATGGCCTTCGACGTGATGGCCACGACCGGTGCGGCCAAGTGGGACATGGATCGGCCCGCCGAGTTCTCCGTCATCCGCCGGCTGCGCGGGGACGGCCTCGACGGATACAACCAGGTGCTCGTGGGACCGTCGCACCCCTACCTCAAGGGCGGCGTGCCGATGGACTTCCCCGGCGTCTCCTACGGCGTCGGCGACCTCTTCGGGTTCCAGGCGCGGGCCTTCCTGGAGCAGGTCGCCGGCATCGAGGGTGGGCTGCCGCCGGTCGCCGGCTTCGACGACGGGGTGCGCGACCTGACGGTGATCGACGCCGTGATCCGTTCTGCCGCAGCCGGTGGCGCCGTCATCGACCTGCCCGCACACCACGCCGGGCACTGACCTGCCCCGCTCCCGCACCCTGCTGGACGCCGCCGCAGCCCTCTGAGCCGATCCTCCCTGGCGCATTCTGAGGATGGAGATCACGATGCGAGGAAGTGGCTGTGATAGCAACCGCTTTCCTCCATCGTGATCTCCATCGTCGTCAGCGGTCGCGCCGTCACAGGCGATCCCTTGGCCTGAGCCCTGGTGTTGGACAGATCGCCCTGCAGGCCGTCGCTCGGGTGAGCACATGGCCGACGGCATCTGTTGCCGCGGCCCGTCCGTCAGAGGGGTAGGGGCCCGGTAACCCCGTACTCGACGCCGGAGCAAACACGTGCAACGGTCGAAGGCGAGAACAGCCGTCCCGATGAACGAGGAGCACCGTGAGCACCCAGGACCCGCCGCCGCCGTCCGCTCCCGTGACCGAGGAGGAGATCGCATCCCGCGCCGAGGAGCTGTTGGCGCAGATGACCCCGGCGGAGAAGGCCGGTCAGCTCACGCAGTACTTCTACTTCGGCCTGATGCGCGACGTGCAGGCCGAGCCCGCAACGGAACTGGTGCCGTCCAGTCAGCCGGACATGGTCGACGCCGCCCTGAGCCGCGGCGAGGTGGGGTCGTTGCTGTTCGTCACCGACCCGGCGGAGACGAACCGCCTGCAGCGGTTGGCGATCGAGGGCAACCGCTTGAGGATCCCTGCCCTGTTCGGCTTCGACGTGATCCATGGCCTCAGAACCATCTTCCCGGTCCCGATCGCCATGGCGGCGTCCTGGGATCCTTCGCTGATCGAGCAGGGCCAGGGTGTGGCAGCGCGCGAAGCGAGGGCCGTGGGCATCCACTGGACCTTCGCGCCCATGGTCGACATCGCCCGCGACCCACGATGGGGCCGGATGATCGAGGGCGCCGGCGAGGACCCATACCTGGGTGCGGCTGTCGGCGCGGCCCAGGTCCGCGGGTTCCAGGGCCCGCGGCTGGGCGCCGCCGAGCGGGTGATCGCCGGTCCCAAGCACTTCGCCGGCTACGGCGCCGCGCTCGGCGGACGCGACTACGACGAGGTGAACCTGTCCGACTCCGAGCTCTGGAACGTCTACCTTCCGCCGTTCAAGGCAGCGCTGGAGGCGGGCGCCGGCAACGTGATGACCGCCTACATGGACCTCAACGGTGTTCCTGCGACCGGCAACACGTGGCTGCTCACCGACCTCCTGCGCGACGTCTGGGGATTCGACGGGTTCGTGGTCAGCGATGCCATGGCGGTGCACAACCTGCTCACCCACGGCTTCGCCGCCGATCTGGCCGACGCCGGTGCCCGGGCGGTCAATGCCGGGGTCGATCTCGAAATGGCCATCGTCGAGCCCGCCTATGCGCATCTGCCGGCCGCGCTGGCCTCCGGTGCCGTCAGCCAGGAGGTGGTTGATACGAGCGTCCGGCGTCTGCTCGAGGCAAAACTGCGGCTGGGCCTGTTCGCGGCGCCTTACGTCGACGAGCAGCGTGCCCGCGAGGTGCTCGCGGACCCGGCGAGCCGCGAGGTGGCCCGGGTGGCGGCCGAGCGTTCGGCGGTCCTGCTGCGCAACGAGGGCGCACTGCTGCCACTGGACGCACAGACCCTGACGTCGATCGCCGTCATCGGCCCGCTGGCCGCCTCCCGCCGTGACACCCTGGGCCCCTGGGTCTTCGACCACGATCTGGACGAGACCGTGACGGTGCTCGAGGGCATCCAGCGCCAGGTCGGCGGTGGCGCCCAGGTCAGCTATGCCCCCGGCATCCGCCCCGCGCGGCGGGTCTACCCGTCGATGTTCGACATGTGGCCCGGCAACACCCCGGAGGATCCCGAGGACTTCGACGACGACGCCGAGTTGCAGCGGGCCGTCGACACGGCTCGAGGGTGCGACGTGGCAGTGGTCGTCGTCGGTGAATGGCAGCACATGATCGGGGAGGGCGCCTCGCGCTCGTCGCTCGAGCTGCCGGGCCGCCAGCTCGAACTGCTTCAGCGCGTCGTGGAGACCGGGACCCCGACGGTGCTGCTGGTGATGAATGGGCGACCCCTGGACCTACGGTGGGCCTCAGAGCACGTCCCGGCGATCCTGGACATCTGGTACCCCGGCACCCAGGGTGGCACCGCGGTCGCGAACCTGCTCTTCGGGTCCGCGTGCCCGGGCGGGAAGCTGCCCTTCACCTGGCCACGTTCGGTCGGGCAGGTGCCGATGATTTACTCCCACACGCGTTCCCACGATCCCGACAAGCAGACCCAGCGGTACTGGGACGAGGCCAGCACCCCGCTCTATCCCTTCGGGCACGGCCTGAGCTACTCCCACTTCGTGTACAGCGACCTCACGGTCGACCCGGCAACGATCGGGAAGGAGTCGTCGGTGACCGTGTCGGTCACTGTCACCAACGCCGGAGAGCGGGACGCCGACGAGGTGGCCCAGCTCTACCTCCACCAACGCCACGGCACAGCGTCGCGCCCGGTCCGCGAACTCAAGGGGTTCCAGCGCGCGACCATTGCGGCCGGTCAGTCACGCACCCTGCGGTTCCGGCTGGGTCCTGACGAACTGCGCTACTGGAACGCAGCCGCCCGGGACTGGGTGATCGACGCCACCGTCGTCGACGTGTGGGTCGGGGGCGACTCCAACGCCGGCCTCACGACGTCGTTCGCCGTCCAGGGCTGACCCGCCCCGTGTCTCAGGCGCGCAGGGCCTGAGCCAGCTCCTTGAAGTCGGAGACCAGGACCGCCATCTCCTGGTCGGTGTGCGCCAACGACACCAGCCACTGCTCGTCGAGCCCGGGCGGGGTGAGGATGTTGCGGTTGACACCCCACAGCCAGGACAGCTCGGCCACCCGGAAGTCGGTCGCCTTGTAGTCGCGGTAGTTGCGCACCGGCGCACTCGACCAGGTGATGCAGCCCTTGAGCCCCAGCCCGACGGTGTGCGCCGGCAGCTCGAACTCGGTGATGACCGCATCGATCGCGTCGAGCGTGCGGATATTGATGCCCTCGGCGGCGGCGAGTGCCTCATGGGTGCAGATCTCGTCGACGGCGCGGGCGGCGGCCATGACGAGCGGGTTGCCGTTGTAGGTCCCGAAGTGGGCCATCCGCCCGTCGACGACCACCTCCATGACCTCCTGGCGTCCGCCGAACGCGGCGAGCGGCAACCCTCCGCCGATGCTCTTGGCCAGGGTGATGAGATCGGGGGTGACGCCGAGGCGCTGGGAGGCACCGGCATACCCGGCAGTCAAGCCGGTCTTCACCTCGTCGAAGATCAGGAGCACGCCGTGGGCGTCGCAGGCCGCGCGCACGCCGGCGAGGTAACCCGCGTCGGGCAGGACGATCGCGAGGTTCTCCAGGACTGGTTCCATGACGAGGGCCGCGATGTGGCGTCCGTGCTCGGCGAGGATGGCCTGCAGACGCGCAAGGTCGTTGTACGGCACGACGTGGACCGTGCCGGCCTCGACGTCGAAGGGCACCTGCGGGATCGGCGCCGCAGCCGGTCCGATCTCGTCGAGCGAGGGTTTCACCGACACCTGGAGGGCGTCGTACCCGCCGTGGTAGCCGCCCTCGACCTTGATGATCGCCTTGCGCCGGGTGTAGGCGCGGGCAGCGCGCACGGCATACATCAGTGATTCGGTGCCCGACTGAGTGAAGCGCAGCAGGTCGAGGCCGAAGCGCGTCTGGAAGATCTCGGCGACCTCGGTGGCCGTCGGCGAGGGCGTGACGAACAGGGTGCCGACGGACTCCAGAGCCTGGCGGACGTGGTCGACGACGACCGGGTTGAGGTGGCCGACCATCATCGCGCCGAAGCCCATCGACAGGTCGAGCAGCTTGCGGCCGTCGACGTCGGTCAGCCAGGCACCCCGCGCCGAGGCGATGGAGATGGGGTGGGGCTCCCAGTACTGGAACGACGACGTCACGCCCAGTGGCAAGGAGCTGCTCGCCCGGACGTTGTGCGCGGCCGAGGCGGGGGTCGACGCAGCGAACCGCTCCCACTCGGCGGCGAGGAGCTTCTCGACCCGCTCCGGGTCGAGCGGGACCGAGTGGGCCGGAAACCACCGCCGGGTCGCCGGGTCGTGCGCGGGCCAGGGCTGGGTCTCGGTCACGTCGTCTGCTCCAGGTGGGCGGGCCGGCGTCGCCGGCGGATGCTTCACCCAGCATGACGTATGCGTTGCGATTTGCCTATATCGCCACCGAAAACGTGCTCTAGTACGAGGAGAACGATGGATTCCGTCGCCACGTCGACAGAGGGTGAGCTGATCACCCTAGTCTCGGGGAATGGGGCCGATCGACCTCGATGCGCTGGCCCAGGTCGCCGGGGTGTCGAAGTACCACTTCGCCCCGTGCTTCGGAGCTGTCTACGGGCTCACCCCGATCCGCTACCTCACCCGCCGCCGCCTGGAGCGCGCAGGACCTCCTGCGGGTCGCGAACCTCACCCTGACCGATGGGCCACCCTCGGCGGTCCGCACGTGCCGGGCTGCTATCTGTTCATGCGCGGCGTCCTCGACCTGCCCGGCACCGCGTCGCCGACGGCCGGATCGCGCAATCTCGAAGAAGCCCCGGGCGCTACGGGGCGGATAGCGTCCCGCTCATGATTACCAACGTCTCCCTCGTCACCGTCTACTGCCTCGACGGCGTCGAGGCCGTGATCCGTGACGTCTCGGGCTGCTGGCTCGTCCTGGTCGAGCCGCGGGAGTACGCGGGTGGGGCCATCGACCCCGCCGCCACGGCCTGACGGGTGGGCCTAGGACACCGGCTGGGTGTGCCAGATCCGGTCGATGTAGTCGCTGCATGGAACGGTCGGAGGAGAAGAACCCGCACCGGGCGATGTTGAGGATTGCTGAGCGGCTCCAGGCCTCCTGGTCGCCGTAAGCCTTGTCGACCATCGCCTGAGCGTCCAGGTAGGCGCGGTAGTCGGCCAGGGCCATGAACCGGTCCTCGTACAGCAGGTTGGATACCAGCGGCTCGAACGCCGCGCGGTCACCGCCGGAGAAGGCGCCTGAGGAGATCAGGTCGATCGCCCGCTTCAGGTCCTCGTCCGCCTCGTAGAAGCTGCTGGGCACGTACCCCCGCTCACCCAGCTCGGCGACCTCTGGCTCGAGCATGCCGAACAGGAAGAAGTTGTCGTCGCCCACCAGCTGTCGGATCTCGACGTTCGCGCCGTCGTCGGTGCCGATGGTCAAGCGCGCCGTTGAGGGCGAACTTCATGTTGCCGGTACCCGAGGCCTCCTTGCCGGCGAGCGAGATCTGCTCTGACAGATCCGCCGCCGGGATCAGTGTCTCGGCCAGGGTGACGTTGTAGTTGGCCGGGAAGACGACGGTCAGCACGCCCTTGACCGCGGGATCCGCATTGACCACCGAGGCCACCGAGTTGATCAGGTAGATGGTCTCCTTGGCCATCCGATAGCCCGGGGCGGCCTTGGCGCCGAAGACGAATGTGCGCGGCGTCATGTCGGCCGGGTCCACCCGGCCAGAGGCGATCTGCTCGTACAGGGTGACGATGTGCAGCAGCTTGAGCGATCTGCCGCTTGTACTCGTGCAGCCGCTTCACCATGACGTCGAGCATGTGGCCGTTGGACAGGTCGTAGCCGTCGCGGCGTTTGAGCAGCTCGAAGAGCCGGGCCTTGTTGGCCTGCTTCACCTCACGGAACCGTGCCCGGAAGTCCGCGTCGTCGGCCAACGGCTCCAGGCCCTGCAGTCGCTCGAGGTCGGTGACCCAGCCGCCACCGATGGCTTCGGTGATCAGCTCGGACAGCTTCGGATTGGACTGCCTGAGGAACCGACGCGGAGTGACGCCGTTGGTGACGTTGGTGAACTTCTCCGGCCACAGCTCGGAGAAGTCGGGCAGCACCTTGTCCCGCAACAGTTCCGAGTGCAGGGCGGCGACCCCGTTGACCTTGGTGGCGGCGACGGTGGCGAGGTAGGCCATGCGAACACCACGCTCGGGGTAGTCGGCGATGATCGACATGCGGCGTACCCGCATCTCGTCGTCGGGGAACTTCGCGCGCACCTCGTCCAGGAACTCCGCGTTGATCCGATAGATGATCTCCAGGTGCCGCGGCAGCAGCCGACCGAGCAGCTCGACCGGCCACACCTCCAGCGCCTCGGGCAGCAGCGTGTGGCAGGTGTAGGCGAAGCACTGCTGGGTGATTCGCCCATGCGTCGTCCCACGGCAGCTTCTTGATCGTCGACCAGCAGCCGCATCAGCTCCGGGACGGCGATCACCGGGTGGGTGTCGTTGAGCTGGAAGATGATCCGCTCGGGCAGCCTGGTCGGGTCGAAGTCGGCGTGCAGGATCTCGAACATGAAGTCGGCGCAGCGAGCAGGCCACGAAGAAGTACTGCTGCTGCAGGCGCAGTTCCTTGCCCTGGGGCGTGGAGTCCTCGGGGTAGAGCACCTTGGAGATGTTCTCGGCGAACGTCTGCGCACGAACCGCGTCAGCGTAGTCGCCGGAGTTGAAGATGCGCCAGGTCGAAGGCCTTGGTGGCGCGGGCGCTCCACAGGCGCAGCGTGTTCACCCGGCCGTTCTGGTAGCCGGGCACCATGTAGTTGTAGGGCACGCCGAGGACGTTCCAGCCGGGCACCCAGCGTGGTGCGCTCCTCGCCGTCGGAGTCGACGTGCCTCTCGGTGTGCCCTGCGAAGTTGACCAGTTGCGGAGGACTCCGGGTGCGGGAACTCCCACGGGCCGCCCAGGGTGAGCCACGTGTCCGGCTGCTCGACCTGACGCCCCTCGACGAAGGTCTGCCGGAAGATGCCGTACTCGTAGCGGATGCCGTAGCCGATGCACGGCACGCTCATGGTGGCCAGGGAATCGATGAAGCAGGCGGCCAGCCGCCCGAGGCCACCGTTGCCGAGCCCGGGCTCCACCTCCTGGTCGCGCAGCGTGTCCAGGCTCAGACCGCACTCGGCCAAGCCCTCCCGGACGACGTCCACCAGGCCGGTGGCCAGCAGCGCGTTGTCCAGCTGTCGCCCGAGCAGGTACTCGGCGGAGAGATACCCCACCGCCTTGACCGGGTTCCTGCGCTGCTGCGCCAGGGCCTCCAGCCAGCGGGCCATGAGGTAGTGCCGCACCGTACGGGCGAGAGCCAGATGCTGGTCGTTGACCGATGCGCGGGCCAATGAGACGCCCTGGCCGTAGTTGAGCTCGCGCAGGAACGAACTCACGAAGCCGTCCACATCTGGTGCAGGCGACTGCACGGGGGCGAGTGCCTGCGCGTGGATGGGGGCCACGCGGGGGCCCTTCACGGGATCGATGATGTAATCGTTGTCGGTCACCGCGCCACCGTAGCGAACCTTTGTTTCCGCCGGACCAGCGACAGGGGAGCCTGGAGCTGAGGTCCCTGGCCGCGCGCGTCCGGCCAGAACTAGCCTACTGACTGGTCAGTCAGTAGGGGCTGGCGGGAGCAGGAGGAGGCCCAGCCGTGGCGGAGTCAGTGTTCGGGCGAGCAGTGGAGCAGGTCCGCAGCGGGAGATCTGCGACCGACCTGGCCGCAGAGTTGGTCGACCAGCTCACCGAGGTCGAGAAGCTCGGGCTGCTGGACGGTGATGAGGAGTTCTGGCCCGGCCTCGAGTCGATGTTGCTGGACGGTTACAACCGACGCCCGATCGTGCTCGGCGCGGTCGAGCGACTCGAGATTCCGGGACTGCGCTTCTCCGACGGCCCCCGCGGGGTCGTGGTGGGCGCCTCCACCGCGTTCCCGGTGTCCATGGCGCGCGGCGCGACCTGGGACGTCGAGCTCGAGGAGCAGGTCGGGCAGGCGATCGGACGCGAGTTGCGCGCCCAGGGCGCGAACTTCTTCGGCGGCGTGTGCATCAACCTGCCCCGCCATCCCGGCTGGGGCCGGGCGCAGGAGACCTACGGCGAGGACCCCTGCCTGCTCGGGGAGATGGGCGCGGCCCTGGTGCGCGGCGTTCAGCGACACGCGATGGCTGTGGCCAAGCACTTCGCTCTGAACTCCATGGAGAACGCGCGGTTCAGCGTCGACGTGACTGCGGATGATGCGACGCTGCACGAGGTGTTCCTGGCCCACTTCCGGCGTGTGGTCGAGCAGGGCGTCGATGCGATCATGACTTCCTACAACAGTGTCAACGGCGAATGGGCCGGGCAGAACGAATACTTGATCACACGGATCCTGAGGCAGGAGTGGGGCTTCGAGGGCATCACGGTCTCGGATTTCATCTGGGGGTTGCGGGACCCGGTGAAGTCGCTGCGGGCCGGGCTGGACGTCGAGGAGCCGTTCAGGCAGCAACGCGCCCCCGCCCTGCCCGCCGCGCTGGCCGACGGCCGGTGCGCCTGGGCCGACGTGGACGCCGCAGTTCGGCGGATCCTGACGGTCCAGCTACGACATGAGGTGCGCAAGGAGTCGCCGGAGCCCTCGCCCGATGTGGTGTTCTGCGCCGAGCACCGAGCGCTGGCGCGTGATGTCGCGGCCCGCTCGGTCGTGCTGCTGCGCAACGAGGACATCGCGGGGGCGCCCGCCTTGCCCCTTGATCCCGCTGCACTGCGTCGGGTCGCGGTGATCGGCCGGCTGAGCGATATGCCGAACACGGGTGACCACGGGTCCTCCGACGTTCGCTCACCCGAGGTGGTCACGGTGCTGGCCGGGCTGCGGGCTGCGCTGGCCGGGGTGCAGGTCGACCACAGCTCGGACGACGACCCCGAGGCTGCCTCGGCGCTGGTGTCCGGAGCCGACGCGTGCGTCGTGGTGGTCGGGTACAGCGCGGCGGACGAGGGTGAGTACATCAGCGGTGAGCTGTTCAGCCAACCGGCCCTGGTCGCGACCTTCCCGCCGTCCGAGGGTGACCCACACGCGACGCGGCTGTTCCAGGAGATGGCGACGCGGGAGGGTCAGGGCATCGTCGGCACCCAGGGCCCGGGCGGTGACCGGGCCAGCGTTCGGCTGCGGGCGCAGGACGTCGCCTTGATCCGCGCTGCAGCGCAGGCCTGCCCGCGGACCATCGTGGTGATCGTGGCCGGCGCGGCGGTGCTGATCGACGACTGGGTCGACCAGGTGCCGGCAGTACTGTTCGGGTGGTATGCGGGCAGCGAGGGCGGACATGGCCTCGCCGACGTGCTGCTCGGCCGGCGCGACCCTGGTGGCCGGTTGCCGTTCTCAATCCCGCGCCGTGAGGATCACCTGCCGTTCTTCGACCGCGACGCCACGGCGATCACGTACGACACCTGGTTCGGTCAGCGGCTGCTCGACCGACTGGGTGAGCCCGCACTGTTCCCGCTGGGTTTCGGGCTGTCCTACAGCAGGTTCGAGCTGTCCGACCTTTCGGTGGCCCCGGCTGCCGGCGGCTGGAACATCGAGGTGAGGGTCACCGATGTCGGTGGGCGCGGCGGGCGCCACGTCGTGCAGGTGTACGGCCGGCCTCAGCCGGCGGCTGAGGGCTTCGCGACCCGGCTCCTGCTCGGGTTCGCCGCGGTCGAGGTGGGGCGGGGGGGCAGTGTGCGGGCCCGGATCGCCGCATCTGCGCGGCCGTTGCACCGCTGGGCGGACGGCGCCTTCGCCCCCGCCTCGTCGGGCGCTGTGCTCGAGGTCGGCGCCTGCAGCGGCGACTCCACGGCGCTGGCAGTCACGGTCGCCGTCCCCTCGCCCGCATGAGCTCGAGAGCACCCCGTCGGCGCCTGGAGCCGCGGGTCCGGCGGCAGCAGATCCTCGACACGGCGACGGGCCTGATCGCTGCCCGGGGGTTCCACAGGCTGTCGCTGGCGGAGATCGCCGAGGCGGTCGGGGTGACGAACGGTGGCCTGCTGCACTACTACGGGTCGAAGGCGGACCTGCTGATGGCGGTGCTCGAACAGCGCGACACGCTGGATGCGCAGTTCGTCCGGGGGGAGCGCGCCGCCGAGGCAGACCACAGCACCGACCTGCTGGCCTGTCGTGCCGAGCTCCTGGCCCTGATGCGAGGCAACGCCTCCCAGCGGGAGATCGTCCGGCTCTACACCGTCCTGTCGGCTGAGGCGCTGGACCCCGGGCACCCGGCACATGCGTTCTTCCAGCGCCGCCTGGAGCGGTCGCGGCGATTGCTGCGCGAGATGGCCGCGGCCTGGCACCCTGACCCGGAGTCGTTCGCCGTACAGGTGCTGGCGTTCATGGACGGGCTGCAGCTGAGCTGGCTCCGCGACCCTGCGATCGACGTGGTGGCCGAGTGGGAAGCCTTCGCGGACAGGTTGTTCCCGGTGCGCAGGGTGAGGAGCGGGATCTGAACCGCTCAGCCGCTATCGTCACTGCACCTCAGGCGCTACCACCCGGAACGGGGAGCCCGGCGGTTCTCACGATCACTGAAGGTCGTCGGTGCGCACGCTGAGGGGGAGGTCGGCAACGTCATCGTCGGCGGCCTCGGCCAGGTCCCCGGGGCGCCGCAGGCTGACACTGTCCTCGCGAGAGGCTGCCTCAGGCGCTGCGCAGCGGCCGGAGCGCACTGCTCCACGCAAGTAGCTGGTCCAGCATCGTGTTCAGCGGGGCCTCATGCTGCGGGCCGGGTGTGAACACGGTGAAGTCCTTGAAGTCGGTGAAGAGCGAGAGCGCCACCTGCGACCGGACGTCGGCGACCTGCAGCTCGCCCATCACCAGCCGCAGGTGTTCCACCGCCCGTGCGCCGCCCACCGAGCCGTAGCTGACGAACCCCGCGGCCTTGTTGGTCCACTCCGCGTAGAGGTAGTCGATGGCGTTCTTCAGTGCACCGGAGGTGGAGTGGTTGTACTCGGGGGTGACGAAGACGAAGCCGTCGTACTGCGCGATCTCGGCGGCCCAGGCCTTGGTGTGCGGCTGCTGGTACTGACCGAAGCTCGGGGGCACGGCCTCGTCGAGCAACGGGAGGGGGAAATCCCGCAGGTCGACGAGCCGGTAGTCGGCGTCACTGCGCTTGGTGGCCAGTTCATGCACCCACTGCGCCACGGCTTCGCCGTTTCGGCCCGGACGGGTGCTGCCGACGATGATTGCGATCGTGAGCAATGGTCTGCCTTCTCTTCGGTGGTCGTTCGTCCGCGGAATCGCGTGCGCTTGGGTCAGGTGGTCGGTTCGCGGTTGAGCAGGAAGTCCTCCGGAGGCGGCGACCCCCATAGGTGGGGCGGCAGGTCCCAGTCCCGGGCGACCCAGCAGTCCTGGATCTGGTCGATGTCGCTGAACCACTCGATCCAGCTGCCCCATGGGTCCTGGGTGTAGTGGAAGAAGTTGGAGCCGACCGTGTGCCGGCCCACTCCCCAGCCCTTGGTGTAGCCGGTCGAACGCATCCGCTGCGCACCCAGGCCGATCGCGTCGATCGAAGGGACCTCGTAGCTGGCGTGGTGGAAGCCGGAATGGGTGCTGGTGATGAACCCGAAGACGTGGTGATCGCCCGGCCCCGCGTTGAGGAAGGTGACCTTGCCGGTGATCCGGTCACTGATCGCGAACCCGAGGACGTCGACGTAGAAGGCCGTCGACGCGGCCTGGTCGGGGGTGAACAGCAGGGTGTGGCCCAGCCGGCGTGGCATGACATCGTGGTCACCTCCCAGGGCGGCCGAGACGTCGAACCGGTGGTGGACCGCGCCGATGTTCGTCAGCACCTCCGCGACCGGGCGGGCTGGGGACTGCTCAACCTCGAGCAGTTGGACGGCGACCCCGTGCGGGTCGCGAACCCAGACCCCGCCGTCGGGGGCACCGGGGATCGGGTCGATCTCGGCGACACCGGCGCGCTCGAGCCGCTCTCGCACTGCGTCGATGGTGCCCGGGTGGACCGAGAAGGCAACGTGGTGAAGCTGTTTCACCACCCCCTCGACCATCCGGACCTGCTCCTGAGCGCGGCCGGGGCAGCGCCCGACCAGCGCTTCGGCCTGCTCGGCGGTCTCGAGGCCGAATCCCTGCAGGAACGTGTCCGCGACCTCCAGGTCCGGGACCTCCAGGGCGTAGTGGTGAAGTCCGGTGATCACGTTGACACCTCCATCGAAGTCACCCTCAAACTGCATACAGTTTGGGGCCTGCGGGTGTTTCAGGCAAACGGGCTGCGGCGCGCCGGGTGCAGCGGGTCGTCTGGCGCCGACCGTAGGTACTCCCAGAGCCGGTCCACCAGGGTGGGCGCCGCCGCCTGCCAGGGCTCGACGTCCTCCGGGGCCAGTTCGGCGCCGGCCGGCGCCGCGATCCGAACCCGACACAGGGCGCGTCCAGCAGCCACATCCGGGTGACGGCGACGGACGGGCTCGGTCCGGTCGTCAAGGCCCCGTTTCCGCGCAGGACGACTGCGGACGCCGGCCCCAGCGTCCTTGCCGCAGCATCGGCCAGGGCCGGCGTCCGCAGGAGTCGGGGGAGGCCGTGCGCCGGGATGGCGTTCCCCAGCCAGGCGCCCTGGCCGTGTTGCGGGCGCAGGGCACGGTCGCGTGCCAGCAGCGCCGCGGCGAACGCCGACGGCGGCATGGCGCGCACCACGGCTGCGACGTCCGGCCGTGCGGCGTACACCGCCAGGTGCGCCCACGTCTCCGGCGGTGCCCCGAAGGGCAGGGCGGCAGCGTCCAGCTGCACCCGGATCAGGTCCGCCGCCCTCACGCCGCCCAGAGGGCGTGGTGGCGTGACGACGACGCATTCCGTGTCGAGCCGTGCCGAGACGTGTCCGAACGCCGTCACCAGCCCGAGCGCCGCAAGCACGTGTGCCGCCTCTGTCACAGCCTCGGGGACGGTCAGGGGTATCGGGTCGGACTCGATCGGCTCGGTGGTCATGAACGGACGAGGCCGCCGTCGACCCAGATGGTCTGGCCGGTGATGAACGCCGAGTCGTCGGACGCCAGGAAGGAGACGATGCCGATGAGGTCTTCGGGAACCTGGACCCGTTTGATGGCCTGCATCTGCGGGACGACGTCGAAAAAGATGGCCGGTCCGGCTTCAGTGGTCGCCGTCCGGACCAGGCTCGGGCCGACGGCGTTGACGGTGATCCCGGCGTCGGCCAGTTCGGTCGCCAGACCCCGGACCAGCCCGATGACGGCCATCTTGCTCGCCGTGTAGTGGGTGAAGCCGGGGATCACCAGGTTCACCGCGTTGGACGTCATGCAGACGATGCGGCCCCAGCCCTGCTCGCGCATACCGGGAGCGAACACCTGCACGGTGTGGAACATCGAGTCCACGTTGACCGAGAACATCGTGCGCCAACTGTCGAAGCTCATGCCCTCGAACGGCTCGTTGGGGTAGATCCCTGCGTTGTTCACCAGGATCGACACGGTGCCGACAGTCTGCGAGATCTCCTGGCCAGCAGCGGCGACGGCCGCCGGGTCGGTGAGATCGGCCCTGACCGCGACCGCCTTGCCGCCGGCTGCCTCGATCTCCGCCACGACGGGGCCCCCGTCTGCACGGTCCAGCACGACCACGACCGCGCTTTCGGCGGCCAACCGGTTGGCGTAGGCCCGGCCGATGCCCGCGGCGGCACCGGTGACGACCGCGACCCGGCCGCTGTGCCGCCCGCTCATACCGGAACCTGCTCTGCGTCAGCGGCGGCCTGCTCTGCACCGATCGCCGCGAAGAGCGGGGCGAGGTCGATGTGCTCCCGCAGCGACGTGACCAGGCCCTCGTCGTTCCTGTCCAGGAGCGACACGCACGGCACGGTCACGTCGGCGCCGCCGTGCGTCGTGTAGTGCACGAGCACCTCGAGGACGGCCGTGGAGCCGTCGTTGACGAACCACAGGTTGCGGGTCTCGTGCCGCAGCCCGCCGATCATCGACCAGAAGCCGCCGATGGCCGCCCCGATGGCCTCGCGGCCGACCGCGGGCGGATTGTTGCCGAACACGACCTCGGAGTGCTCGCTGTGTCGGGCGACGTAGGCCTCCAGCCGCATGTGGTCGACGTCGTCGTAGTAATCGGTGATCCAGTCAGACACGATGGCCTCCGGTGTGAGTGGGTGGAGCAGTTGGCGGGCAACGAAAGGGTTCAGGCAGGGGTGGTGGCTTCAGAAGCCAGCCGGCGCATGGCATCGAGCGTGACGGCGACGGCTTTGAGGTAGTCGGCGGTCATTCCCTCGGCGTAGGACTTCTCCTCTTCGGAGCCGCCGAGCACGCCGGAGATGGTGAGGGCGAAACTGAAGCGCAGGTGCAGATCGTCGTCCGGTCCCTCGATCTCGTTCGCGATCGTGCCGAGCACGGGCCCCGAGAGCCGGGTGAAGACCACGCGGTGCGGCTCCTCCAGGGTGATCTTCTCGCGGAACTGCTGGCCCCGGAACTCGATGTCGCGGTCGAACTCCTGAGGCCCGTGGCGGTCGACGACCTCGCAGGCGGTCATGGCGGGCACGAACGGCAGTGCGTTGTTCGCCTTGCGCACCAGGCCGTCCCAGACGGCGCCGCGGTCGAGATGCGGCTGCCCCGGCTCGTTGACGGAGAGGGCATGACTGACGAAGATCATCTCGGCTCCTTGAAGAGAAGAGGTCAGCGTGCGACGACGGGGTTGACGATGGCTCCGAGACCGGAGATCTCGGTACGGACGGTGTCGCCCGGGCGCAGGCAGAGGCCTTGTCCGGCACCGACACCGGACGGGGTCCCGGTGGGGATGAGATCGCCTGGCTCGAGGGTGACGATCCGGCTGGCCGCGGCGATGAGCTCCGCGACGGTGCAGATCATGTCTGCGGTGCTCTCGTTCTGGTGGAGCTGGTCGTTCACCCACAGCCGGATCTGCAACGCTTGCGGGTCCGGCACGAACCAGGACGGCGTGATGCCCGGGCCGATCGGCAACGACGCGTCCTGGGACTTGGAGGCGAACCAGTCGTAGCTGAAGGCCGGCGCCGGCACGTTCTCACGCCGGTGCAGCCCTCGGGCGCTGATGTCGTTGCAGACGCAGTAGCCGGCAACGTGTTCCAGCGCCCGATCGACCGGGATGTCGCGGCCGCCGCGGCCGATGACCACGCACAGTTCGGCCTCCCAGTCCACGCGTAGCGCCGGGTCGCTCGAGATGGCGATCGGGTCGTAAGGGCCGATCACCGTCGTCGTGGGTGGCTTGAGGAAGAAGAACGGCGTCCAGTCCTCGCCGGGCACCTGCGCACCCATCTCGACGATATGTCGCCGGTAGTTGACCCCTGTGCACACCACCTTGCGCGGGTAGCTCAGCGGCGTCACGAGTCGTGCGCCCTCGACCGCGACGGCCGTCTGCACCTCGAGTTCGCGCAGTCGTTCCTGCGCGGCCTCCCAGTCGTCGAGCAGGGCCGCCGCGTTCGGCCACGCCTTCAGGGCCGGAGCTTCGACCACGACACCGTCGGCACGCAGGGCGCCGAGCTGTGGGGGTTCCTCGTCGCGGACGAAGGTGACCAGCTGCCAGGGCGGGCTGGTCATGCCGTTGCTCCTGTCGTGCGGTCGGCCTGGTGCGGCAGGTCAGGGGTCTCGCCGACCAGATGGTCATGGACGGCGGCGATGTCGAGCTCGCCCCACCCGTCGCGATCGGCGGCGTCGAAGGCCGCCTTGGCGGCGTCGAAGGTCGGGAGTCGCACGCCCGCCGTGGCCGCTTCGCCCTGGATCTGTTCCAGGATGGGCATCAGCGTCGAGATCGGGCCGGGGGCCGGGAGCCAGCGTCGCTCCTGCATCAGGGGGCCGCGGCGTTCCCAGATCGTCGAGGAGGCGATCGATCCGTTCAGGGTGTGCTGCACCCGCTCGAGGTCGAGCCCGAACGAGCGGGCGAGCGCATAGGCTTCGGCTGCCGCGACGGTGTGGACGGCCAGGAGCAGGTTCGCCACGTACTTCATCTGCGCGCCGGTGCCGAACGGTCCGGTGTACACCCACGGGCCCGAGATGCCGTCGAGCACGTGCCGCACCCGGTCGATGCTCTCTGCGTCCCCGGAGGCGAACGTGGTGGCCAGCCGTGGAGTGACCATCGTCGACGACCCGCTGATCGGGGCATCGAGCATGTCCCCGCCGGCGGCACGAACCACGTCACGGACGCGGGACTTGTGGTCGACGTCCAGCGTGCTCATCTCGATGTGCACGGTGCCCGGCCGAATGCCCTCCAGGGTGCCTCCCGGCCCGCTCACCACGGCCTCGAGGGCTGCCAGGTCGGGCGGAATCGACAGCAGGACGTCGCAGCGCTCGGCAACCTCATGGGGGCTGCCGGCGAGGGCTCCGCCGATGGACTCCAACTCGTGCGAGGGAGTGCGCCGGTAGCCCACCACGGGGAACCCACGCGCCAACAGGTTCCGGGCGATGGGCAGTCCCATCTTGCCCAGTCCGATCACTCCGACCGTCGTCATCGCCGCCGCCCGCTTCCTTGTCTCAGTCGAGCTGGTAGGTGGAGGTCCCGAAGGACAGCCGAACGGTGAGCGCGCCTTCCATGAGCCGCCAACGCACGACGTCGAAGGCGCGTAGCCCCGCGGTGACGAACGGGTCCTGCCTCGCGATGTCCGCCGCCGCCACGGCGTCCGCGACCCGGAGCACGGTGAGCCCAGCGCCGGGTACGACACCGGCGCCCTCGAGGAATGGGCCCGAGGCGAGGACGTGGCCCGCCCGTTCGAGGCCCAGCATCCAGGCGAGGTGGTCGTCGACGTGCTCGGCGACATCGGCCGCGGTGGTCTCGGGCTCTGGGCGCCAGAGCACCACCCAGTAGTCCTGCGCGAGGAACGGCGCCGCATCGCCTGACATCCCGTACCTCCCGCCACGACTCTGTGACCGCTGTCCCGCAAACTGTATACAGTTTCTTGCAGGCGTCAAGCGCCACTTCGGGGGATCTGGAGCCGCACCGATCGGGGCTGGTGGCGGTCTCAGGCGGCCATCCAGCCGCCGTCCACCGGCAGCACGGCGCCGTTGACGTACGACGCGCCGTCGGAGCAGAGCCACGTCACGGCTTGGGCGATCTCGTCCGGCTGCCCGTACCGCTTGGACTGCGTGCGCTCGCCCTTCCGATCCCCCGTGCCGCTCCCGTGAGGAAGGCAACCTTGCCCTCGAAGTCCCGAAGTGTCGTCATCTCGCACCCACCCATCCACGCGCAGTCGGCCTGTCATGCCACGAACGTTGGGTGAGCCGATCGGCCACTCCATCGTGGCACCCAAACTGTATGCAGTTTGACGCGAGGGTCAAGCGCCGATTCGGCGGCAAGAGCGACCACGCGACGTCCGGCAAGCGCTCAAAGGGTGTATGCACTCTTGGAGACGGGGCACAATGTGACCATGGCGCAGCGGTCGGTACGCATCCCCGGCATCGAGCCCGTCGACCTGCCCGAAGCCAGACAGGCAATCCCACACCTGCACGCCTACCTTCGCTCCTGCATCCTGGACGGCCGCTTGGCCCCGGGGACCAAGCTCTCGCAGGTCACGCTTGCCGACCAGCTCGGCGTGAGCCGCACCCCACTGCGCGAAGTGCTGCGCATGCTGCAGGAAGAGGGTTACGTCGAGTTCGAGCCGAATCAGCGGATGCGGGTGTCCTTGTTGGACCCCAGCGAGTTGGACGCCGACTATGCGCGCCGGATCGTGCTGGAAACCCTTGCTCTGTCCATGACGTTGTCCTCACTCGGCAGCAAGGAGCGCAAGCAGGCCGCCCGGCTTCTCGCCGCCATGCGTCGCGCCGCTCGGGCGGGCGACTTCGCCGCCTGGTTCACGGCTCACCACGACTACCACCGTGCCCTGACGCTCGGCGCCGGCGGTCCGCTGCTCAAGCAGTTGCAGGCTCTCGAGGAGCGCAGTGTGCGGTACATCCGGATCTACCAGCAGTCCGAACCGGTCGGTTGGCAGACCGCAGGCGAGGCTGAGCACGCCGCGATCCTCGAGGCGCTGAACGGCGGCGACGACCGGGCCGCCGTGACCGGTCTGGCCCACCACCTCGCCCGTACCGCTTTACGAGTGCTGGCCGACTGCTCGCCGGACTACGCACCCCGTGCCGTGCCACATGCGGTAGCGCTGGTCGAGGGCGTCTCGGCTGGTGCTGTCGTTCCCGGCGTCCCGCGAGCGGGATGACCGACTACCCGCGCGGGCCCGGCGACTGAGCCCGGATGCTCACATCTCTCGTAGCTGCGGTTGGGTCGTGGCCCGCTCGATGGGCCCCAACCACATGTCGATCGATCCAGGCTCCTCCGGATCGAACACCCGGGGGATCCAGGCAGCGTCGTCCTCGATCCGGCGAACACCGAACGAGTACTCATACGTGAAGGACTCGGGGCCCTCGAAGTAGATGAAGATCGCGGTCGACTGGGGGTGTCGACCGGGGCCCATCTCGATCCGGACGCCGTGGTCGACGAGGAAGTGCCAGTTGCGGAAGATGTCGTCGATCGAGGCGACCTGGAAGTTCATGTGGCACAGGCCTGGCCCGTCGCCCCTGAAGACGGCGAGCTTGTGGTGGACGGGATCGATCCGCATCAGACAGGCCGCATCGCCGATCCAGTCCGACACCAGCGCCCCGAAGGTGCCGTTCCAGAACCGGTAGGCCTCGTGCACATCGGGGGCGTCCAGGCAGAGGTGGCCGAACTCGGTAATGCCGGCGCCGCGGGAGAACGCCACCGGTCGAGCAACCGTGTTCTGCCGGCTGACGAGTTCGAGGCGGTTGCCGAACGGGTCGTCGAATCCGACGAATGAGCCGACCCGTCGGGATCGTGCCTCCTCGGTCGACCCTCGGGTCAGCCGGAAGCTCCGCGCCTCGAGCTCGGTCTCGGCCAACGCCAGGGCATCGTCGTCCGCGACCTGGAAGCCCGAAGCGATGACGCCGGAGCCGCCCTGCACCAGCGCAAGACAGTGATGCCGGCCGTCCGCGCGCAGGTGCGCCACGCCCGGCTCGGTGGACGGCATGAGCTCCAGGCCGACCGTGTCGGTCGCGAACCGGACAGCGGCGTCCAGGTCGGCGACCCCCGACCGGACATAGGCGATGTCCTGCAAGTGGATCAAGGGGCACTCCCTCCCGCCACCGGCTGCTCCGGTAGTGGCGCACTGGCCGACGACGTCTAAACTGTACACAGTTTGAGGGTCGTGACAATGCCCGTGCAGTCACCGGGCTCCGTCCAGAGGTTCCTGGGCGCTGTGCGTGTCTGGGAGTGGCCAGAGGATCCACCAACTCGCAGAGTGATCAGACGTATCGGCGGCGCCTCAACCTCCTCTGGATGACAGGTCGAACACATCCTGCGAGTGGAAGGCGAGAGAGTCTGCCCGGAGTGCAAGGAGTCGACGTAGGCCTACGGCAGGACGGGGATCGAGCTGACCGACGAGCTCGTCATCCGGGTGCTGGTGGCCGGCTCATCGACGACGAGACGTGGGAGGTGTGGCAGATGCCGGGTCCTGACATCTGGGGCCACGGTCACTGACATCAGACCTGCTCGTCGGTGGTTCGCGAACAACATCGGCGTCGTTGCTGCCCACCGCCAGTGCGCCCAGCGGTGTCAGGAGTGCGGGTGGGGTTGAGCCTCAAGGACTTCGAGGTAGCCGAGGCAGGCCTCAAACAATGGGTCGGCGATCCTTTCCAGTGGGGTTCTGTTCCACCGCCTTGCGTCGTAGTCGGCGGTCCTTGCCGCCAATGCCGCGGCGCTGATCGCGAGTTCGTCTGCCATTCGCGCGCGGTACTCTTCGGGCTGCGGGGCAGGGTGACCGAGTTCGGCGCCACGTCCATCACGCAAGGCGTCGAGCGCGTCCTGGCGTAGACCGCCGGTCAGGTCCCAGATGAGCACCGGGCGGACGACGCGGTGGTTCCAGACGGGTGCGTGTGCAGACCGCCACGACGCGATGACGGGGTTCTTCGACAGCCTGGTCGCCTGCGACCAGTGCTGTGCGCCGCGGGGTGAACAGAGCCAGGGGACCTTGCTCGCCGGGAGGTCCACGACCAGGGCGACAGCGACCCAGTCCAGATCGCGGGGTGTTCCGAGGATGTCGCCGACGGCCCACAGACCCGTGACGGGCAGGGCCTGGATGTTCGCCGGGAGCTGCGCCATCCCGGCACACTGCTCCGCCAAGCCCCGCACATGCCCGACCGCCGTCGTCCACTTCACGGCACGATCATCTCGCAGACCAAGGGCTGAGGGCTCTGTCGGGCGCGAGGAACCGTGGCCGGCAAGGCCGCCGCCGACGTCGTACTCGGCGTGGAGACACTCTCGGCGGTGTCACACGTTCGGATGTTGGCGCCAGGTTGCCGCGTGCCCCACGGCCATGCCGCAGAGGCCGGCTACGGGGTGACCTGGTACTGCGGCAGGCGCCGCAGCTCGGCGAGCGGCATGGCAGTGGCGGCGGCCAGAACCGCCCCCTGCGCCTGCTGCATACGGGCGTCGACCGTCCCACTGAGGCCGTAGGCGATCCGCCCTAGCAGCCTGACAGCGGCGGCGTCGACGGACGGGTTGGGTATCGAGGTGACGGCGACCCCGTGCGGGGCACCATCGGTCTTCAGGGCGACGCCGACGGTGATCGTTTCCCGGGGGTTCACGTGACGGGATGCGTAATGATCGCGCAGCTTCTTCACTGCGCTGTGGAACGTCATCGTCTGCTCGCCCAGATCGAGGGACTGGACGTCCTGATCGGTCAGCACGCCGAGACGGCCTGAGAAGCAGCGTGCGTAGCCCACGAGGGCGCCGGTCCACAACGCCTCCACCACTGCAGGGTCGCTCGAGACCTTGACCGCTCCCGACGTCGGACTATCGAGGGCTGTCACGAGGTGCTCGCAGCACATGAGGACGTACTGCAGGTCGTCGAAGACCACGGCCTGGGAGGCGAGTGCGGTCGACTCCGGACTGTCCAACCGAGCAACGGAACGTGGCGGCGATGGCTCCCCGCCGTTCGTCCTGCCCCTGCCGTCCGTAGCGTCGGTCACGGCGCCTCCTCGTGTACCGACCATGCTAAGCGGGAGCGCCTTCCCCGGATGACTCGAAACGAGACGGGTCGGTCAGGGGGTCAGGGCCCAGCACTGGACCGCACTGAACGCCGCCCCGGCCGGTGCGAGAGACTCTGCACACCTGTCCCGACGAGAAGTCCGTCGGGGGTCCTGTCAATCGTGGCAGTCAGTTCGGGGCCTTCGCCGCCCTCATGCCTAACACGCGGTGACGGTGGTGTCGCGTCCTTGGGTCTTGGCTTGGTAGAGGGCGGCGTCGGCGCGTTGGAGGAGTGCGGTGGCGTCTTCGTGCCCGTCCCAGGTGGCGATGCCTGCGGAGCAGGTCTGGTCGCGAGGGACGAGGGCGCGGAGGGATTCGGTGACGGTGAGGGCTTGTTCGGTGGTGCAGCCGGGCAGGAGCACGGTGAATTCCTCGCCGCCATAGCGGCAGAGCATGTCTGTTGGGCGCAGCCGTTGCTGCCAGGCGGTGACGGCTTCGCGGAGTAGCGCGTCCCCGGCGGGGTGCCCGTGGGTGTCGTTGAACGCTTTGAAGCGGTCCAGGTCGAGGATCACTGCGCTGAGCGGCATCTTGCTGCGCCCGGCTTGCCTTATGGCCTCGGTCAGGGCGGTGTCCCAGGCCCGGCGGTTACCCGCACCGGTGAGGCCGTCACGCACTGCTTCGGCTTCCAGCCGGAGCAGCAGGTTCTGCCGTTCCAGGGCGACCGCGGTCTCGGTCGCCAGAATTCCCAGCACGGTGACGTGGTCGGCCAGGCGCTCTTCTGGGTGGGAGTACCCGACGGCCAGCACGGCGCGGCTGCGGCCTTCGGCGATCACCGGGGTCCAGATCGCGGCGGTGACATCTCGCCCACACATTCGGGACAGCTGGGCGGTGATCTGGGCGTCGACGTCGTCCCGTCCCGCGATCATTTCGACGACGCGGGGGCGTGCTTCGGCGAACACACGGGCGGTCATCGTGGGGCCGGCTTGAGGCATCCGCATGCCCAGCAGGTCAGCCCCTGAGGACGCGGTGACCACTAGGTCGCCATGGCCGTCGGGTTCGACCAGGAACGCCACCGAGCCACCTGAGACCGAGCAGGCGGTGCGGCAGACCGCGGCCCGGGCGTCGGGTTCGCGGAGCACGGCTCGGGTGGCGGCGTCGATGGCGGCCAGCTGGGCGGCGTGGCGGCGCAGGAGTTCATGTCGGGCGTGGGTGTCGGTGACGTCGTGGGCGGCGCTGACCGCTCCGACCATGGTCCCCTCATGGTTGCGCAGCGGCCGGGCATGGACTTGGAGTCGTCGCCCGCTGCGGGGCGGTGACGTGCTGTCCGGCATCGGGTGCGTGTCGGCGGCTGCGGTCGGGTCGTCGGCAAGGAGGAGTTCCCCGTCCCAGGCGGTGCCGCTGGCGAGGACCTGCTCCAGGGGGCAGGGCTGATCGAGTGCGGGGTCCTGCGGATCGCGTAGCCGGGTCCGTAACGACCCCGCGGTCACGGTGGCGGCGTCGCTGAGGTTGTAGAGGAGACGCGCCTCCTCGTTGAGGTCGACGCGGGTTCCGGTGGCGTCGCAGGCCATCACCGCGACCCCGACCCCGTCGAGGACACCGGCGATGTGCGTGGCGGCCAGTTCCCGCTCCCGCAGCAAGGCAGACTGTTCGCGGCGGGCTCGACGCATCCCGGAAGACACCGGCCCAACCACGATCCCGGCCAGGGCCAGGCCACCGATCCCCAGACCGACCAGACTCCACGTCACCGTGCGGCGCCAGGACTGGGCCCGCGCGGAATTGTCGCCGGCGACCGCGTCGACCACCACGGCCAGGTCGGCGACCAGTGAAGTGACCACCTCCCCGTCCAGACCACCCCGGGTCAAGGACCCCAGCGACAGGTCCGTGCCCGGCTGGGACGCTCGACGCGCTGCCATGCAGAACCCTGCGAGGCGGGTCGACAACCCCAGGCCGGTTTCGGCGAACAGGGGCGCGACCGAACTCTGCGACCGCATCGGCGCACCATCCGGTACACCACGCGCGGTCCGTTGCGCGATCGACTCCAAGGTATCGGCGTCGGCCCGCAACCTGGCCCGAAGGGCGTCAACCTTGGCCGGGTCCGTGGTCGGGTCGGCCAGCACGGCCGCCAAGTGGGCGATCTCTCCGGCCAACGCGGGCATCCGACCCACGACTGCCACCTGGCGGGCAACCCGGGCCTCCCCAGACGTCACCTGAATCGAGGCCACCCCGCCGATCGCCGCCATCCCGAACAGCAGCAGCACGGAACTCCACACGGCCACGGTCACCGCCGTGGCGTGCCACCTACCCTCGCCGCGACCACGCATACGCACCGATCCAGCATCGACAACCCCCGCTGTCGCCTTGACAGCGGCCAGGGCCCGAACTGTCGACCACACGACTCTCACATCGGCGAGCGGCGACTGCCGCGGGCAGCCCGTCATGACCCAAGAAGACCCACCACCACTCAGATGGCAATCATGATCACCTACACCCGGCTACTCCCCACGTAGGAGTATGAAGATCGGGTGGAGGACCTGCGCTACACGGCTGCCAGTTGGTCTTGCCAGCCTGCAATCTCTGACCGTGCACCCGCATCGTGCAGGTCAAGTGCCGTTTTGGCTGGTGCACGGTTGAATGTGGCGGCGTGATCAAATCCGATGCCGGTGACCACGGCCCGCTCGGGGAGTTGATCGCGCGGGCGCCCGTGCGACGCGCCAGCGCCACGTGAGACGCAAGCCTTGAGTGATCTCGGAAGGCCTCGGGCAGTTACGAGGTACCCACCGGGGGTATCTTGCGGAGGCGCAAACTTCGACACCATTGTCACTGACGGCCGAGCGCAGGCGAGCGGAGCTCGGAACTCCCGCCGGCCATTGCCGGCGAAACCGCAGGTCAGCGCCATGGCAACCGCGCGACCAATGTCGCAAGAGGCGCAGATCGTCTGATCAGCCTCAGAACGTCGATCACATACCCCGGCCTTGATCAACAAGGGAAGCTCCAGGACAGGGCTTGATCGATTGTGGCCAGGGGCGGTGTCGAACCGCCGACCTTCCGATCTTCAGCGTGCCCGTCGTGCACGGTCGCGTGTGGCTTTTACCTGCGGCGATACGTCCCCGGCGACCTTCAAGTCCGCCTCTTCGACACGGTAGACCCTCACTTCGTAAGTGGTGTCGATGCGGCGCAGGCGACGGTCGAGTGTGCGAGAGCGACGGCGGCGGTCGCCGTCCGGTTGCGCGTCTGAGTCAGCCGTCTACCAGTAGTGACGTCGACCGCCCACTGCGCGGCCCATGCTGCCCAGCACGAGGAGGGCTACTCCGACCACGGCCAGGATGACGCCGAGGGTCTGCAGGATGCGATCTTGGCCACGAATCCGATGATGATCAGAATGACCCCTAGAACGATCACGACTTCCTCATTCGGGGTCTTGGCGGCGTCTGCGGCCGAAAGGGGTTGGCGATGTCGGTGGCGGGTTGCGACGGTGCTGGTCAGGTGATGTTCAGGTGGACGCCGAGTAGGACCAGGGGCCAGAGGGCGACGGCCAGGACGGCGGACAGGATGGGGTTGAGGGTGGTCAGGTTGGACAGGTAGTTGTGCTGGGAGGCGACGAGAACGCCGATCAGCAGGTACACGATGGGGAGGATGCGGCGCATCATGACGTCAGTGCCTCTCGATGTGGACAGCCGGTCCGAGCGGCGGGTCGTCGGCCATCGGAAGGATCTTCTGCGGCTCATGTCAACGGTCCGCTCGGTGGCTGAAGCGGTGCCAGATCCCCGCACGCTCGGCGTGCGCCGGGTTCAGCGTCGTGGCCGGGTCGTCGGGGGCGGCGGCTGAGGGGGTGGTGATGTTCGGCGTGTCGACGCGGGAGTGCTCGGTCCGCTCGTCCTCGAGTTGCTGAGTGAGCCGCTCACGGTCCAGCCGAAGTGCTGCACTCTCTCTCCGGGATCCCTTCAGCGCACGTCGGGACCCGCGCGAGGCCAGACGCCGGTTGAACGTCCCGAGCAGCATCGCCAACCCGAGCATTCCGACAACCCCGACGACGATGCCGTACAGGAACAGTTGCCCGGTGGACAGTCCGGTCACGGACTGGCCGAAGATTACGAAGGAGTCGCCCAGAGAGTGAGCGCTACCGCTGTTGGCCGCCACACCCGCTACGGCGACACCGGCCGCGCCGATCAGGATGAGCAGCCCGATGATGAGGATCATGGCTTTGCCTCCGCGTGCTCCGGGGATGGGTCCCCTGTAAGCCACCGCGGGTCTGGGCGAAGGCGACGAGGGACTGAGCCCTCTCTGCCGCTGTTGTGCGACTTCATCTACCAGTCAACGTGGCGAGAGCCTGGTTGTCAAGCATCGTAGGTCTACAGTGTTGACCTACGGTGACTGCTTGGGTCTACGAGCACGACGCGGTGGGAGGTGGGTCCGAGGAATGACCGAAACGACAGTCGCCCCACGTCAGCGATCCCGTTCCTCTGAGTCGCCACAGGGTCCTGCAGGCCGCGTAGGCGATCATCGATCAGGACGGCGTCGAAGGCTCGTTGACGTCGAGCTTGGACGACAGCGACCCGGTGGGGCTCAGCTCGGTGTCGATCAGAAGGTGGGTCTTGCCGCGCCGTTGGGCTGGGCCGTACCGGAAGGGACCCAGTTCCAGGCCATCGACGGCGTCGACCAGGAGGGCGAGGACCGGGTCGGCGTCGCCGTCGAGGTCTCGGACGGAGAAGTCGAGATCGAGGGAGAACCGCCCCTGGCTTCCCGCGTACAGCTTGCGCAGGGCTGTGCCGCCTTTGAAGGCGAGCTCGTCGAGGAGCCCGATCTCGTGCAGATGAAGCGACGGTTACGCAGGATGGCACCGATCGTGTTGGCTCCGAACCGGACGACGTTCTCGACCTGCCCCTTGTCCCTTGGTTATCCGGCTAATCCAGGTCTGGCTGCCGCCGTGGGGTCGTTGTTGGCGGTCAGGGGTGTCGTTGGGTGCGGCGGAGTCTGCGGAGTTCTTCTTCGTGGCGGCGGACGTTGGTGGCGATGGCGTCCAGTGCGGTGCGCAGGTGGGCGATCTCGTTGGCGAGGTCGGTGAACGTGAGGGCTTCGCGGCCTCGGTTGCGGTGTTCCTCGACTGTCGCGCGGAGCAGCGGATGACGGTAGAGCGTCGCGCGGCCGAGGCCGGTGCGGGCGGCGATCTGGTCGAACGTGATCGGCAGGCCTTGGGTGAGGAGCTCGGTGCAGGCGTCCTGGACGCGTTGGAGCCGCTGGTCGGGGGTCATCCGGCGTGGGCCTGGCGGATGTGAGTGTCGAGTCGCTCGATGAGTCGACGGTGGCGTTCGGCTTCGCTGTGCCAGCCGCGGGCCTCGGCGTCCCTGACGAGGATGTCGGTGTCGGCGCGTTGGGCGGCCAGGACGGGCAGGGAGTCGGGGTCGGTGCGGAAGGAGGGGCAGTGCTCACAGATGTTGGCGTAGGCGCAGGCGCCTTGGGCGTGGGCGCGGACGCAGAACCCGGCGGCGAGGCGGGCCTTGATTCCGGGACCGTGTTGCCAGTCCTCGTTCAGCGGCGTTAGGCCACGTCCTCCTGGCGGGTCGGTCGGCATCGACCCGAGGTGTTGTTTCGCTGCGGTCAGGGCGCGTTCGTATTCCTCGCGGACGGTGGAGTCGAACAGTCGGCCGTAGCGCAGGCTCATCTCGGCGGAGACGTGGCCGAGCAGCGCCATCAGGCTCTGCAAGGAGACGCCGGCGTTGACCAGGGCGGTGGCGTAGGTGTGTCTGAGTTGGTGTGGGGTGGTGTGCGGCAGGCCGGCTTCCTGGCAGACCCGGGTGAGCACGTCTCGTAGCAGGTTCACTGAGACTCGTTGGCCGTGATGGGTGAGCAGGAACTCCGTCGGCCGCCCGGTCCGTGGGTGCGGCAGTGGACGCCCGGGTGATCGGTTCGTGGCGATCCGGTCGATCAGGGTGACGGTCTCTTCATCGAGGGGGACCATCCGTTCGGTGGCGAGCTTGCCCAGTGGCACCTTCAGCCAGGCACCCTGTCCGCTGATCTCGTGGACGCAGTCCAGTTCGAGGTCCACGAGCTCACCGATTCGCATGCCGGTGGCGCGTTGGAGCAGGAGCGCGTCGGCGGGCAGCCGGGCCGTGCTTGCTTCCAGCGCTTGGCTCAGCCGTCGGTCCAGGTCGGGGGTGAGGTAACGCGGCAATGCTCGGGGCAGCTTCGGCAGGTCGGAGGGGAAGACCAGCCGCCGGCTCGGGGCGTCCTGCCAGCCCCACTCGGCGATGTCGTTGAGCAGGCAGTGGATCGCCAACACCCGATGGCGTCGCTCCGAGACCGACAGCGGGCCGCCTCCGTGCGAACTGCGGGCAGCGGCCGTCGCGGTCAGATAGGTCTCGATGTGTCGGCGACGGTCCAACTCGGCCAGGCTGATCAGTGTGGGGTCGACCTGTGCCAGGTGAGCGGCGAAGTGGTTCAGCCTGCTCGCGGTGCCGGTGACCGTGCCGCGGGCGTGGGTGGCGATGAGCCGGTCCAGGTAGGCCACGAAGGTCGGGCGCAGCGCCGGGGTCGCGTCCCGCATCCGCTGGGTGAAGCTCTGCCGCAGCAGCGTCGTGGGGTTCACCGGCGCGCTCTGGAGCACGCCGATGTGGAACAGCACTTGGCGGGTGGTGTGGACGGCGCGGGAGTAGTGCGCAAGGCCGAGCCCGTCCTGCTGTTGGCGGGCCCTGCACGCGGCCAGGAACTCCGCGAGGTCGGCCTCGGTGACCTGGCGCAAGGGGCGTCCGGTCTGGATCAGCAGCCGGCCCACGACCTGGGAGCCGACCGCGGTGCGGGTCCGTTCGGTGAACCCCAACTCAGCGGCCGCGTGCAGGAATCGGGAAAGGTCCGCGGCCATCGGCCCATGGGGCACGTCCCGCCAGAAACTGGTCAGCTTGCGCCGGACCAGGTAGTCATACCCCGGCCGCAGGTGTCCTCCGAACAGCAGGAACAGCACGAACGAGGTGGCCACGCTCGGCAGCCTCAGCCGGGTGGTGAGCGGCTCGGCTGCCCAGGCTTGCGGATCAGGCCAGCGCCGCAGGAACGAGCGAGCGGCCCGGTGTTGGTTGGTGCCGCGCAAACCGACCCGGTCGGCGTGCTCGACGAACGCCGCGAACAGGTCGACCTCAACTGCGGGCGCGTAGGCGAGAGCGGGCGGCATCGAACTCCTCTCGCAGGAACGTGGGAGCCAGATGGATGTAGGCCGCGGAGGAATCGACGTGGTCGTGGCCCATCAGGGCCTGGATCACCGACAGGTCGACACCGGCCTCGGCCAAAGCGGTCCCGAACGAGTGCCGCAACGCGTGTGGATGCCCCGCAGGGACCCCGGCCCGTTCGCGGTGGTAGCGGAACACCGTCCGCAGCCCCGCCGGTGTCAGCGGTCGGCCGCGGTTGGCGCCTTTGGCGACCACGAACAGCGCGGTGCTGTCGGTCTCCGGGCGCTCAGCGAGCAGATAGGTCTGGATCACTCCGGCGACGTCGTGATCGATCGGCACCCGGCGTTCCTTGTCGCCCTTGCCGATCACGCGGGCCCAGCGGCGGGCGATGTCGATGTCGTTGACCTGCAACGCCAGCACCTCACACGACCGCAGGCCCGACATCAGCATCAAGCCGGCGATGGCCCGGTCCCGCCAGGTGCGCAAACTGCCCAACAGCAGGGTCGACTCCTGCCGGGACAGGCCCCGAGGAAGCCGTCGCGGTTCACGCAGTCGAAGCCGGGAGCGCGGGGCCGGCTTCGCGACATGCGCCAGCAAGCCCGAGCGTTCACCACGGGAGACACCCCTGGCCTGCCGGCCACGAGGGATAGGGTTGCCGGCGCCCGGCTCGCGCATCTGCCGGAACGCGAACAACGCCGAGATCGTCGCCAACCGGCGGTTGATCGTGGACGGGGCATAGCCGCGGTTGCGGCCGTCCTTGATCGAGTACACGTTCCCGCCAGGTCGGCCCGGCAAGACCGCCTCACGGCAGGCCGTCAGGAAACGCAGCAGCACGTCGGTGTCCACCTCCGCCAAGCCCACGCCCACGGACTCCAGCCACCGACCGAAAGCCACCAAGTCGAACGCGTACGCCCGCTGAGTGCGCGCAGAGTAGTTCCGGTCAGCCAGATGCGTCAGGAACTCATTCGCCAGGCCGAACCGCTCAGCGGCAGGACCGGACAACTGCCAGACCCCGCCCACCAGCAGCACGCTCAGCTGCTCACTTCCCATGAGACGCAGGTATGCCAGCCGGATCAGACCAAGGTCAAACACCCACGCAGACATGGCGTGTCGAGCATCCACACCACTCGGGTTAGCCGGTTAAGAGAGGACAGCGCACCCGCGCGGGCATCACCACCGTGCCGTAGTGATCGGCGAGCTGGGCGTAGCCGGGATTGATCACCGGCTCATACCGGTCCGCCTTCGACACACCAGTGCGCAAGTTGTCCGGGACCAGGAACCGGGCGCACCCACCGAACGCCTCGAACGCCGAGACATGGGCATCCAGCCACGACGACAGCGTCATGTCCGCGAACGCCTCGATGTAGTAGTACGCCGAGTACGACAAGGCGGCGACGAACAGGTACGCCCCCCTCACCGCGCCGCTGCCCGGATCGATGTAGGTCATCGTGTCGCCAGCCCAGTCGACCTCGACTCGCTCTGCGGGCTTACGCACCATCCGCATGGTGGCGCCCGTGACCTTGACCCACTGCCGGTACAAGTGGGTGAACCGCTGGTAGGAGTACGGGACCCCGTCCTCGTCACGAGCCCGCACGGCGTATTCGCCCCACAACAGCTGCAGCGTCACGTTCGGGCGCGCCAGCTCACGATGAACCTCCACCAGATCGGGCTCGACCCGATCACAGACCCGCTCGGTCTGCGTCGACAGCAGTGCCCGCACCTGCGCAGGCTCCATCACCGCGATATCACCGAAGACGACGCCCCTGCTCCTCGCGGTACTCATCACCCCCGCGACCGTGTCCTCGAACACGACAACACGTCCGCGATCCCACGCTGGGAGACACCGGCGGCCTCCAGTTGGAGGATCTTCTTGTAGCCGACCGCCACGATGGCCAGTCCTTCCATCTCGAACCAACCCGCCCCCAGACAGGGGCGGGCGATCCGACGGAAGCACCAAGGGACCCGAACGGCTCAGTTCCAGCGAGAACGGCGGCGCAGCCGCCACGAGCACACCGGCTCAACCACGCGAGCCCGACGGCTCCCAAGCACGCTCATATGCAAGGAGTCGAGCCCGGACCCAGTTCTGGGGCCGGAACTCTACTTCGATTTCTTGTCGAGCTGACAGGATTTGAACCTGCGGCTTCGTCCCGAACGTGGTTCGCGGAGCAGCTCGTGGACGACTGGTTGCAGAGTCAGGCTCACCGGGCCCAGGCTGCGGGGACTGCTCGCACGTATGTGTGGGCTCAGGCCGGCAACGGGGAGGTGTTGGCGTACTTCTGCGTCGCGCCGACCCGGGTGGCGCGTTCGGAGGTGCCGCGGTCGTTGACCGGTGGTTACACCCTCATCCCGGGGTATCTGCTGGCCAGGTTGGCCCTGGACCGGCGCCTGCAGGGGCAGGGGTTGGGCGGCGAGCTGCTCGTCGATGCCGTGGAGCGGATCGTGGACGCCGCCCAGGTCGGTGGTGGTCGGCTGATCGTGTCGATGCGATGGACGACGAGGCGCACGCCTTCTACCGGCGGCACGACTTCGTCCCGGTCGCCGGGACCAGCCGGCTGTACGTGAAGGTCGCCACGGCGCAGGCCGTACTCGACGTCCGACACTAGCGAGCCGCAGATGGGCGCCGTCGCCCAGGACCCCTTCGGCGTGCCTTGGTCGTGCTTGGTGTCCCGGGCTCAGGTCCTCATCCTGCGGTGTCTCCTCAGCCGTTCTTGCCCGTGCTCAGCTCAACTGCGTCTTCGAGCACGGCGCGATCCTGCGGATCCGGGCGAAAGATCCGCGGATGGCCGATTCGGTGGCGACCTGGAATCGCGGGCCAGGGGCGATCGTCGACCTCGTCCTGGCGCCGGCAGGGGACCGGGGCCTTCGGCGAGGCCGACCTGCGAGCCGCTCGGGAGGCCGGCCTCACCGAGGACGAGATCTCGACTCGCTGCCCCCCTGCGAGGGCGTCCGCCTGCTCCCCGCGCATGCGGGGGTGATCCTTCCGCCCCAGCGGCCACCCCGAGCCGTTCGTCCGCAAGCCGCCCGAAACCCCAATCTGGCCCTGGCCGCCTGGATCAACAAACCGCTTCAGACGGAGGACGCGACCGACACGACTCGCTGAACCCCAAGTTCGTGTCTCATCCGCGTTGACAGCCGCTGATCGCGGATCCGCCACCCAACAGCCCACCGCCCTGGCATAATCGCGAGACAGGTTGACGCCTCGTCGAAGGGCCGCTAATGGATGAGCGCACGAGTCGGCGACGGCTGCTGGGTGTGGGAATCGCCGCCGCAGCAGCCGCCGGCGGCCTCGGCGCCGCGGCGACCCCCGCAGCAGCGGCTGACGGAGACCCGCTGCTCCTCGGCCGGGAGAACCAGGCGGACAACACAGCGGTGATCACGATGACGTCGGGACAGGCTGCGATCCATGCCATCTCCCGTGCGGATGATGGTGCACTGGTTGGCGAGAACACGGGCAACGACGGGTATGGCCTGCGCGGCAGCGGAGCGTACATCGGCGTTAACGCAACGGGTGGCCAGATCGGCGTGTATTCGGTATCCGACTATGGGGTTGGCGTCAAGGCGCTGACGTACGACGGTGTCGCGGTGCACGCCTCGACGGCCGTGGATGCGGGGCTCGCGCTTGACGTGGACGGCGCCGTCCGACTGAGCCGCAGCGGTGTGGCGGTCGTCCCGGCGGGCTCCCGGTCTGTGACGGTTGCGGCCGACGTCCGAGTGACCAGTCACGTGCTGGCGACAGTTCAGACCCGGCAGCAGGGATGCGTTATCGAGGCTGCGGTTCCCGCGCCGTCGACGAGATCGTTCACCGTCTACCTCAGCCGCGACACTCGAACGGCCGTGGCCGTTGCCTGGATGCTGCTCGACTGATCGCCTCCGCCCAACGGTCGAGCACAGCAGCCGGGCGCAACCGGGTGGCACCGAATCACACGGATCGCTCGGTCGACCCTAAAACTCGGCCTGTAGCCAGAAGCCTGCCCCGGCTTGTGCTGAGTCACCTCGCGGCCGCGTTGGACCGGGTGGGACGCTATCCCGAGGCCCTGGCCGCGGCCGAGGAGGCGGTGCGGCGCTACCGCGTCCTGGCCGACCGGAACCCCGACGTGTACGACGGCGACGTCGCCGGGGCCCAGCATGGTTGCGAGCGAAGCTTCGCTCCGATGGGCGCGAGGAAGAGATTCCACTTATGGACTAGCGTCAGGCCGCGTTGGACCGACTCGGCGACCAACTCACGCGGACCGCGACCCCGGCGGCCGAAGAACCCACTGACCTACCCAGGCCTGACGTCGGAGACTGATGTACGACCAGGGCCCGGGCGACGTCGCCGGTCCAGTGGTCGGCGTTGGGGAGGTGGGCGGTCAGGGCCTGCACGGCGACCTGGCGGGTGGTCTCGGTGGGCACGAGGGCATCCTACGGAGCCGCCGCCGTCCGCGATCCATGCGGCGGCGGAGCCCGCCCTCCTTGACCACCCGGACGACTCTGGCGTCGATCGGCCCGGACGGCCGAGGATGCAGATGTGGGCACCATCGAGCGGACGCCGGCCAGCAACCGAACCACCCTCGCCGCCGTCCTTGGCCTGTGGGCGGCGTCGACCGTGCTCCAGACGCTCGTCGTCGTCGAATCGGTGCCCGAGAGGATGGCGGCTCCCATCGAGCTTGGGCTGGCCGTGCTGGCGGTGTGGCTGGTGCTGCGCTCCGGGCTCTCGCCGGCCGACTGCTTCCTCGTGCCACGCGGGCTGTCCTGGCAGGGGGCGACCGCCCTCGGCTGGCTTCTCGTCCTGTGGCCGTTCATCCTCGCCACCGGCAAGTGGATCGGCTGGGACGCCGGCCTCGCCGTCACCCAGGGGGCAGGGGGGTGGCCCAGGAGCTGCTGTTCCGGGCCGCGCTCCTCCCGGTGCTCCTCCGGGCCCTCGGCGGCCGTCCGTGGCCGGCCCTGCTGGTCCAGACCGGCCTGTTCGCCGTCTGGCACGGCGGGGCCTTCCTGGCCGTTCCCCCGATCTGGTGGCCGGAGCGACAATGATCGTGGGCCTCAGCGTGCTTGCCGGGCTCGCCTGGGGATGGCAGACCCTGCACGACCGCACCGTCCTGTGGGCGGTCCTCCATCACGCCCTCCTCTGGGTGGTGGGATCGATGTTCGATCTCAGCCCGCCGGAGTGAGACGACCGCCCTGGGATGAGCTCGGAGCTTCGAAGTCGGCGCCGAGCCGAAGGCTGCCGCCACGATGCTCGCTCCGACGACGATCACCGCCGTTGCTGCTCCATCACGCGCCGCAGGAGCTCCTGCGTCAGGACGGGCATGGGGGCTCATCGCACTTGACCGGGCAGCCTGGGTGATGAATCAGTGTCGCCTCGACGACCTCAGCTCCCGACTTGGTAGCCCTGCCCCACTGCTGCTGCCACGAGGCCGGGCGGGACGTCAGAGCCGTTCGCCACGAGCCGATCAGCACTTGGTCGATGTCCCGCCGCCCGGTGGTGGCCTCGTCGAGCGAGTCCAGAATCAACAGAACGCTGTCGTCCCGCTCCAACAGGAACGACTTGAGACGTTGCCCGACGCCTGATCCCAGATCGCTGACGCTGTCGATCGCTGGGGTCACGGCCGCGTCTCGTGCACTGCCCGGGGCTGTCCGAAACTGCTCACAGGTCAGCAGCAGAGGTATCTCGACGTTGTCGAGCTGCGCGCCGTGCTGGAGTTCGCCCGAGGCGCGATCGGCGGCACGGCAGGCGATCCTGCGGGCCAACCACGTCTTGCCGGCGCCGGGGCCGGCAAGGATCACCAGGTGCTGGCTGGAGTCGGCGACATCGTCGGCCTCTCGTACCTCGCCTTCGGCTGAGGACGTCTTTCGTTCGACCCGCAAAGTGCGCTCCAGGCGGTCACCGACAGAACCCGCTCGCCGCGTGTGCGAGGCCAGACGTCGATGCTCAGATCCTCGATCAGAACCGTGAGGTAGCGCATCACATCCTCACGGAGCTGCCGGCGCGCGTCGCGTTCGTCGCGAGAGGCCGCCATCGTCCTTGGCCAGTTCCCGCCCGTACAGCTCCTGGACGGTTGCGCTGTCGAGCCGTGCGCGCGTTTCCGGGTCCGCAAAGAGGAGCTGATAGAAGACCACGGCGATCTGTTCGTAGGCCGCTCGCGTTTCGCTGTCCAATGGCCGCGGTGTGCCGTCGTCGTCCATGACGATCTTGCCGTGCTCGTCGGCGGCGACGAGCCGGTGCTTGCACTTGGCGAGCACGTCGACGGCGACTCTCGTGGGATCGCGATCGAGCTGTGCGATCCGGCTGTCGGTAGCTCCGAAGTCGTCGAGCAATCCGATCATGATCCCGAAGGCCACGTCCACACTGGCCGGCGGAACACCTCGCCCTTCCGCCCACCGATCGATCCCTGCGCGAAGCATGTCGGGCTTCTGGACCTGGTCCCTGCCCAGGCATCGACAGCTTCAGACCCGGATCCGCGACTAACGCCGACTTGAAAGTGATCGTTTTGGCATGGAAGTGCCCTCTGACCTGGGATGATGTGACTTGCGAAGGTCCACGCCAGCCGGGTCGAGAGGGCACCTGTCAAGTGAGTCTACGAGGTAGAGGCCTGTCGAAGTCCAAGCTGCGTCGTGAACGTCGCCGCCGGGTGCGGATCGGGGCCGTGGATGCATCGTTGACCACGTCCGCGGGGGTGGCCGCAGTGGCCGAGCTGGACCGGGTGCTGGCCTGACCAGACGCTTGGACCGGCACATTCCCTCGTTCAAACAGCGGGACCGGGGCCTGACCGCGGGGCAGACGCTGATGGCGGTCGCCTCCTGCCAGCTGACCGGCGGTGATCATCTGGTGTCGCTGGACCGGCGCCGGGCCGACACGGCAGGCCAGGAGCTCGAGCCGGTGCCAACGCCAGGGTCGACCACGGCTGCGGGGCTGGCAAAGCGGTTCGCCGCCGGGCAGTTCGCCGGGATCGAGGCGGGGATCGGCGCGGTCAACGTCGAGATGCTGCGCCGGGTCGGGCAGGTGCGCCGCTCGGCGTTGCTACGGCAGGTGACCCTGGACATCGACGCCACCGACATCGAGGTGTACGGGCGCACCAAGAACGGGTCCGCCTACAACTATCAGGGCCAACGGGCCTACCGGGCCGACATCGTGTTGTGGGCCGAGCTGGGGGTGCCGCTGGCGGCGGACCTGCTGGCCGGCGACGAAGACCCCCGCTCCAGCGTGGTCGAGCTGATCCGCCGCACCCACGCGAACCTGCCGCAGGGCATCGCCCAGGTCGCGATGCGACTGGACGCCGGATACTTCGCCGCCGACGCCGCGATCGCCGCGGACGACCTGGAGGTCGAGTTCGCGATCGGGGTCAAACGCAACGCCGCAGTCTGGCGGGCCGCCGCGGCCGTGCCCGACGATCAGTATGTGCCGGTGATCGGGATGGATGACACCGAGGTCGCCGTCATCCCCTACGCCCCCAAGGGATGGCCGAGGCAGATCGTGTGCCTGGCCCGGCGCACCCGCATCCCCGCAGACCAGATCTCCACCGACCCCCGCGCCCGCAAACGCCGCACCATCCCCAAGACCAGCTCACGCTCGCCCTGGACGGGCAGATCGACCACGTGTACGGATACTCCTTCATCCTGACCAAACCGGCCCGTCCACACCCCGGCCGACGCGATCGACCCCGAGGCCCTGGCCGAGGCCGAGCACTGGTACCGCCACCGCACCGACATCGAAGCCCTCAACAAGGACGCCAAGCACGGTGCCGCTCTGCGCCACATGCCCTCGGCCGACACCGCCGTCAACCGGGTCTGGATGTGGGCCGCCCTGCTCGCCTGCGCGATCTCCGCCTGGACCCAAGAACTCACCGGCATCGACCGCGGCAACGGCCGAGGACGCGCCACCATCGCCCGGCTACGCCGAGAACTGATCAACATCCCTGCCCGGGTCGTGCACACCGCACGCACCACCAGACTGCGCCTGCCACCCGGACCCAACCTGCTCAACGTCGTGCTGCCCCGACTACAGGCCCTGCCCAGCGGCTGACCCCGGCCACCGGCCCTACCCCCCGACCAGAAACCCGGGACCGTGGAACCCCGCCCACCCGACTCGACAGCCGGGCCTTCGACATACCCGAGCATCGAAACCGGCCCAAACCCATGATCACGAACCGACTGGCGACGTCATCACCGCCATAGTTGCGGATCCGGGTCAGAGGCTGCCTGGCTGGCGGTGGTCTTCCATTCACCGCCCAGGGCGGCGATGCCCACCTTGATGACCCGGGCGGCGAGTTGTCGCTTCGGGTCGGCCACTGAGACCTCTCACACTCCGGGGATCGGGGAGGGGCCAAGGCTGGCTACCGCGAACGCTCGGTCGCAGTGTGACGCCATGATCGGCCCCGCGTCGGAGCGTAACGATGAGGCGCGGGGGAGGGCACCAAACTTCGACACGTATTCGACACGGATACCCGCTCGAGCCCACTCTCAGCCGCATCCCGCCGCACACTGCAAGATCATCAGAAGGGAAAGAATCCGCAGGTCAGGTGCCGTTTCCACGGGTGGCCAGGGGCGGGGTCGAACCGCCGACCTTCCGATTTTTCAGCAAGCCGGTCATGCACGGTTGATTGTGGCGCTGACCTGCGAGGATGTGACCTGGATGGTTGCCTCGCGTGGTCCTTCGACACGATTTCGGACCGGATGGTCGTGACTGGTCGCGGTGGGTGGTGATGGCTGGATCCGACATCGGATGCCCGGGTGTCGGGTAGAGGAGATTTGATCATGGCGGGTGTGGGGTGGGTACCTAGACTCGGCAGGGTGAGCAGGCCCCGGGATGAGTTGCGTGAGTTGGTCGAGCAGTTGCCCGACGAGCAGGTGCCGGCTGTGGTGTCGGCGTTGCGGTCTCGTTTTGATGCGGTGCCGACGCCGCGCGCGTGGCCGCCGGCATGGTTCGGGATCGCCGAGGGGTCGGCGGATGACGTGTCCGAGCGGGTCGAGAAGATCCTGGCTGAAGGGTTCGGGCAGCCTCGGCCGTGATCGTTGTCGATACGGGTCCGATCGTTGCGGCGGCGTTGACACTCAGCCCCATCCGCCTTTCCCTCCACCAGCATCAGCTTCACGGCCATCTCCTTGACCGTCTCGCCCAGCCGGGCGATCTCGGCCTTGGCCGCCTCCAGTTCGTGGTCGCGGTCCTTGGCCCCGACCCCGGGCTTGGAGGCCGCCAACGCCGCCAGAGCACCCTCCTTCGCCACCGTGCGTATCCGCATCACCGTGGACCGGTTGACCTGATGCTCGGCGGCGGCCTCGGCGATCGTCACCTCCTGCCGCATCAGCTGCAACCAGATCTCGTACTTCTGCGCCACGGACAGGAACCGCTTCGCGCGCCTGCCGGCACGGTCGTTCTACGGTCGGACTCGGACATGATCAGATCCTCCACGATCGGTCGGAGGACCCGCCGGATGGTGTCTGATCCAGGCCGGGATCCCTATCGCGAAGTCAGGAGCAAACCAGGCAACGGTGTGGAGTGGGTCTGAAGGGTGCCGTCACGAGTGGCAGTACGGCTGTCAGGTCCACGCGAGCGTGGTGTGGTCCCAGGTGCGGCTGTGGGCGTTGCCGGCGAGCGGTGGGTCGGCGAGCTGCTGGACGCCGTGGAGCAGCTCGGCGAACTCGCGCGGGAGGCGGTCGGTGAGGTCTCGCCGTTGGACCCAGGCGCGGTAGCGGGTCTGGCCGAGCGGGGCGTACCCGGCCAGCGCCTGAGATAGCGGTCGGAGGGTGACTCCGCGGTACGCGGCAACCTTCTGCAATGCGGTGGTGAGGTCGGTGCCGTCGAGGTCCTGCTGGCCGCGTAGGAGGTAGACGTCGGCGAAGTCACGCCAGCGGGTGTTCGCGGTCCCGCGTTGCAGGGCAGTGACGATCTTCTCCGCGTAGACGGCGGCCAGCGGGTAGCCGAGCAGCTCGACGTGTCCGCCGAGGAGTCCGGGGACGGCGACCAGGCCGGGTGCGGGCCAGACCGGGTCGCCGACGTTGACGTCGACGTGGAAGGTGAGGCGGGCGCGGCCGAGGGTGGCAGTCATACTGACCCGGACGCCGGAGTACTCGTCGTCGTCGCGGATGACGTGCGCGGTCGCGGATGCGGGGTCGAACTCCAGGCCGTCGTCTCGGGGCAGGCCGGCGATGTTGCGGACAAGTGCCAGGACGGTGTCGGTGTCGATGTGCAGGTCGGTGGCGAGCAGGTCGACGTCGCGGGTCGGACGACGGGTGCCGTAGGCGGCGAGCAGTGCGCCGCCTTTGAGGACGAGGTGCGGGCCGTGGTCGCTGCCAGCGAGGCGGCCGAGGAATCCTTCGAGCAGGTACAGATCGAGCAGCTCGGCGACGTTGCGTCCCTGCATCTTGGCGAGGGCGCGCAGGTCGATGAAGGCGGCGCCGGCGGTGGTGTCGCGGTTCGGGTTGGCCATCAGAGCAGGATCTCCAACGCGGTGCGCAATGCGGTCAGGGTTCGGGGCCAGTGCTCGCACAGGGACAGGAGGTCGGCGGGCTGGTGGGTGGGGTCGCGCAGCCAGCGGCGCAGTGCGTCGGTGGCCAGGTCGAAGCCGGTAGTGCCGCGGGTGCGGAAGGCGTCGATGATGCTGCGTTCGGCGCTGTACAGGCCGATCGTCAGCGGCCCTGCCGCCGCCGTCCCCGAGGGGTCGGTCAGCTGCAGGTCGTGCCGGCCGATGGTGAAGCTGTCCTCGGCGAACCGGTGCCACGCCACCCGCGCCGCGACCCGCGGCTGCCAGTGCTCTCGCGGCAGCGCAATGTCGACCGCGGCGGGGATCTCGTCGGTCAGGCCGTGCCGTGCCAGCGCGCTGGTCAGGCAGATCGTCGCCGACGGCGCTCGGACCGCGATCTCGACCAGGTCGGTGTCCATGCCGTCGGCATAGACGCTGCGCAGGAACAGCCCGCGCCCGAACCGCTCCAGGTCTCCGTCCCGGACGAGCCTGTCCAAGAGCGGCCGGGTCAGACCGGCGTCCAGCGCCGCGGACGTACTGAACGCGGCGGGCAGCCCGAGACCGTCCAGGTCCACCAGGGTCACCGGCCGGGGCATGAGACAGACCTCCCTCTGAGTTACCTGCGTAAGTCTATCCATAAAGGGGCTAGTGGTAGGGATAGCGCAGGTAACTCTGAGAAGTGGCGACCCTGCGGCTGCTGCTCGAATCGCGTCGGGTGGATCCAGGCTGAGCGAAGGGGAGTGTGCGGTGGTTCGAGGGTCGGTGTACAAGCGGTGCCAGTGCCGGGACGGTGACGGGCGGCGGGTCAAGGACTGCGGACGTCCGCACGGATCATGGGGGTACACCTTCGACGTCGCCCCCGTGGGGCGGGTCTGCGTCAGCGTCGTCGGCAGGTGGTGCGCTCGGGGTTCGCCAGTAGGGAGGCGGCCGGGCAGGCGCTGGCCGGTGAGCTGTCGCTGCTGGCCACGGGTGTCTGGGTGGACGACCGGGACCTGACACTCGGCTGGTGGCTGCAGACCTGGCTGAGCATGCAGGTGGAGGCGGGGCGGTCGGTGAAGACGCTGGCGAACTACCACGGGCATGTCCGCGACATCTGGACACCTGCTCTGGGGGAGGCCCGCTTGCGTGATCTTCGCCGTGCCGACGTGATGCAGGTTCTGACGAAGGCCCTCGAGTCGACCGGCGGCAAGGGCGACGGACGCGAAGCACACGGAACGGTACCGGCCAGCAGCGGGCGACCGGGCGGGGCGCAGGGCAAGGGACAGGGCAGGGGACGGGGCAATGTCGGGCGGCGGGTCGAGCGCCGCTCGGTCAGCACGGTGGAGGGCTATCGCCGGACGTTGCGGTCGGCGTTGTCAGCGGCTCAGCGACGAGGACTGATCGCGGTGAACCCGGCAACGGGACCGATCGACGCCCTGTACTGGCAGGCCCCCACGGATGCGACGGTCGAGCCGAGAGCGTGGGAGCCGGCCCAGACGGCCGCGTTCCTGGAGTTCGTCACCGACGCGGGCGAGCGGCTGACGGCGCTGTTCGAGGTGGCCGCGTACACCGGGCTGCGGCGCGGAGAGCTGTGCGCGCTGCGCTGGTCGGACCTGGATGCCGACGGCCGAGGCCTGAGGGTGCGGCACAACCTGGTGGAGGTCGCCCGGGACCGGATCCCGACCGAGCAGCGCCGCTGCGTGCACTGCGGAGACGAGCACGTCGGCCGGGTGCTCAAGGGACCCAAATCGCGTGCCGGACGACGGTGGGTGCCGCTGGCCGTCCCGGCGCAGACCGTGCTGCGCGGGCAGCGCGCACGGCAGGCGGTCGATCGTCGACGGACCTACCGCGACCACGACCTGGTGTTCGCCACCCCGCACGGCGATCCACTGCGCCCCAACGCCGTCAGCGCCGAGTTCTCCCGATTGGTCAGGGCATGCGGGCTTCCACCGATCCGGCTGCACGACCTGCGCCACGGTGCCTGCTCGCTGCTGCTCGCCGGTGGCGTCCCCTTGGAGGTCGTCCAGATGATCCTCGGGCACGCCGCGCCGAGCGTGACCAGACGGGTGTACGCCCACATCCTGCGCGACCCCACCGCCGAGCAGGTCAACCAGGCCACCGACCTGATCACCCGCCACAGGCCATCGCGATCGCCGGCGTCCAGGTCGACCGCCCCGTGAGCAACGGTGAGCAACCGTGAGCAGAATGTGAGCAAGATCCACAGAAGTGATCCGTCGACAGATGTACGTCTGTGCAGGTCAGGGGCGGTTTGAGGCGGTGGCCAGGGGCGGGGTCGAACCGCCGACCTTCCGATTTTCAGTCGGACGCTCGTACCAACTGAGCTACCTGGCCGGGCGAGCCGGACATCCACTCTGAGTGGTGCCTTTCGCTCGACGCGACCCCGACGGGACTCGAACCCGCGACCTCCGCCGTGACAGGGCGGCGCGCTAACCAACTGCGCTACGGGGCCTCGATGGTGCTGAGACCGTGCCCCCAACGGGATTCGAACCCGTGCTACCGCCTTGAAAGGGCAGCGTCCTAGGCCACTAGACGATGAGGGCGTCGGCGACGCACCCCTGACGTCCAGGACCCGTCGAGGACGTTCGTCAGCATAGGGGCACGGGGCCGACTTCTCCAAAGCGATAGTCCGACCGGCCCACGCTGACGTGCCCAGCGAACGCCCTCTCAGCCAGCCGAGTCGGGCCAGCGATCACCCGAGGTGGTGCCTTCCGGCGCCCGGCGTCCTGGATGAGCTCGCCACCAGGGCGGTCGCGCGCGCATTGTCTTTCGTCAGCATCACTCGGACGCCGCTCAGCCGCCTTCCCCAACAGAGCAATTCTATGTGCTCGAGCAGTTCCTCGACCGCCGCACGAGCCTCGGACTCGGCGATGAAGACGTGTGCTGCCATGCCGTCCGGCGCGATGGTCGTGAAGATCTTCCCCTCGACCCGGAATGAGGTCATCTGGTGATGAGGCTGCTCGACAGTCGTCGGCACAGCCAGCGCGAGCCGGCGCACGTCCTCCGAGCTCATGGACCCCCCACTGAGTGGCGCTGTGCCCAGGAGGGGGAGGGGTGCAGAGTGTGGGGGTGGTGGAGATGGGGCGGGAGGAGTTCGAGGAGGCCGTCGCGGACGCGCTCGACTCCATGCCGGCCGAGTTGACTCGGATGATGAGCAACGTCGTGATCCTGGTCGAGGACGATCCTCCGGCGGGGGAGGAGCGGGACCTGCTCGGGCTCTACGAGGGCACGCCGCTCACTGAGCGGGACGACGGGTGGGCGGTCGGCGCGCTGCCCGATCGGATCACGATCTTCCGGCGGCCCACGCTCGAACTGTGCGAGTCCCGCGAGGAGGTGGTCGAGGAGGTCCGGGTGACCGTGGTGCACGAGATCGCCCACCACTTCGGCATCGACGACGACCGCCTCCACGAGCTCGGTTGGGGCTGACCGGGCACCGTTTTGTACGTTCACCGCACGAGACCTGCCACTGGGACCAAGGTCCTGTAGCCGATTCGTCACAGCGATGGAACTATCCGGGCATGGATGCTCACTCGTCCCCTGGTATCGACCCCGTGGCGCGCGAGACCGGAGCCATGGAAATCCTTACCGAGGAGCAATGCTGGTCGCTTCTCGGATCGAGCGAAGTGGGTCGCCTCGCCGTCGCTGCCGCCGGCGACATCGACATCTTCCCGATGAACTTCGCGGTCGACGATCGGTCGATCCTGTTCCGCACCGCGGAGGGCACCAAGCTGGTCGAGGTCGTTCTGGCAGGCAGGGTCGCCTTCGAGGTCGACGGCTACGACCCCGAGCGTGGGCGCGCCTGGAGCGTCGTCCTCAAGGGCGAGGCCCAGATGCTCGACAAATGGGACGACATCTACGCCGCCCAGGACATGCCGCTCTTCCCGTGGAACCACTCCCCGAAGGAGCGCTTCGTGCGGGTGCGCCCCTATGTCGTCACCGGTCGGCGGTTCACCGTCTACGCCACCCGCGACGGATCCGAACCACGCCTGTAGGCGCTCGTTCTCCTCAACGCTCCACGAAGAGCACCTCTCGACGCTCTGTCATGCCCCGATCCGGTGCAGGCTTTCCGGAATACCTCCGAATTGGGTCGTCAGTTCTAGTCAACTAACAGACACGTTGAGTCATCGCGTTGCATCCTTTGAGGGATGCGTGCACCTCGCCTGTCGCGGCGGGGAATGGGGAGCCTGGACCAGGTAGTAATGCAGGCATGACCTTGACTCGGGATGGTCGCGGAGGAGGGCTGGGGGATGGCGGCACGCCGGTCCTCGACGGCCGCCGTAGAAACACCTGAGATGCATCTGCGGATCGTCCCCGGCACGGGGCGCGACGTGCCGGCCACCGGTTCGCTGCTGCTCGGCCCCCGTACAGAACCCCTGATTCCCACGGGCCTGGGCTGGCCTGCCGCGCTCGCCGCCGCCCAGGACCGGGTGCGGGCCGCCGGGCAGGCCGGCGCCCTGCTCGAGGAACTGGTCAGCGTGGCCTCGGCGCTGGTCGACGCCCCCGCCTCGGCAGCGCTGGTCGAGGCAGGTGCTCTGATCCGCAAGGCGGCCACCGCCGGGCCGATCCGGGCCCTGGTGGGCAGCCCGGTTCCCCTCGAAGGCACGGTGTGTGGCCAGGCCTACGCCGAAGGACGCGTCGTCCGGGCCGGCTCGGCCGACGGCACCGGGTACGAGCCCTCCAACGCCTGCTGCCCCGGGGCGCGATCCCACCTGGCGATCCCGCTGCTCGACAGCGACGCCGTCCTGGGCGTGCTCACCCTGACCTCCGAGCACCACGGATGGTTCGACGACGGCGACCAGGGCGCTGTGGGACTGCTCGCCGGCGTCGCGGCCCGCGCTCTGGGCGGGGTGCCGCTGCCGCGCGAGGTTCTCGCACCGCGCGTCACCGACACCGCCGAGCTGCCGCGGGCCTCGCTGCACGGCCTGGGCATGTGGAGCTGGGACGCCGCCACCGGAGCCACCAGCTGCTCGCCGTCCGTGGCAGCGATCCTCGGCCTGCAGCCGCACGACCAATTGACGATGGACCGGCTGCGCAGCCTGCTCCACCCTGACGACCTGCCCCGGTTCGAGTCCGCCGTCACCAGCCAGTTGGCCGGAGCCTCCGGCGTCGCCGGCACCTTCCGCATCCGGCCGCCGGGCGGTGAGCGCCAGGTGCACGGCTGGGGCGAGGTCCGGCGGGGGCCCAACGGTGCCGTGGCCGGTGCCTGGGGCGCCGCCGTCGACGTCACCGACCGCGAGCAGCAGGCAGCCGCCCTGCGTAGCAGCTTGGCAGGGCTGCGCGCCGCCCAGGAGCTGACCGGCCTCGGGGTGTGGGAGTGGCACCCCCGCGACGGCCGGCTCGAGTGGTCGCCGGAGATGTTCCGGATCGTCGGTCTGGAACCAGGGGAGGTGCGCCCCTCGCTGGAGCTGTGGCACCGCCTCGTGCACCCCGACGACCGGGCCCGGGCGATGCGCCTGGACGCCCTGGCCGGGGAGGCCGAGGGCGGCATGGTAGAGACCTTCCGGGTGATCGGGGTGGACAACGTGCAGCGGCACGTCCAGTCCTGGTCGACCGTGATCCCGGCGGACGGCGCCTCGCCGCGCGCCGTCGCCGGCGCCACCGTCGATGTCACCCGTCAGGTGACCGACCGGGTGCTGCTCGAACTGCGGTCCTCCACCGACCCGGTGACCAACCTGGCCAACCGGCTCGGCTTCGAACGCCGGATGACCACGTTGCTGGACGACCGCACCCGCGACGTCGGCCTGCTCCTGCTCGACCTCGACCGGTTCAAGATGGTCAACGACTCCCTCGGTCACCAGGTCGGCGACCGGCTGCTGGTGGAGGTGGCCCGCCGTCTGGAGCGGGTGGCCCCCGCGGGCAGCTTGACCGCCCGGATGGGTGGCGACGAGTTCGTCATCGTGCCGCCGCCGGGCATGGGCTGGCGCGAGCTGCGCACCATTGCCCAGGACGTCGTCGAGTCCCTGCGGGTTCCCTTCTCGCTCAACGACACCGGCGAGGTGCTGTTCTGCCCGGCCAGCGTCGGGGTGACCTCCTCCTCGGGCCGACACGTGGACGTCGACGTGCTGCTCAGCGAGGCCGACCTGGCCCTGTACCGGGCCAAGGATGACGGCCGGGACCGCTACGTGGTCTTCGACGACGCGCTGCGCGAGCGGGCCCGGGGACGCGTCCGCGCCGAGCAGCTCTTGCGCGCTGCCCTGGAGGAAGACCGGCTCGTGCTGCAGTACCAGCCGATCGTCGACTTCACCCACGGTCGGGTGGTCGGCGCCGAGGCCCTGGTCCGGATGCGGGCCGAGGACGGCGTCACGCTGCTGCCGCCGGAGACCTTCGTCGACGTCGCCGAGGACATCGGCCTGGTGGTCGAGCTGGACTGCTGGGTGCTGGATACCGCGCTGAGCCAACTGGCCCGGTGGCTGCAGCACGCGCCGTCCGCCCAGGTTCCCTGGCTCGCGGTGAACGTCTCCCCACGCTCGATGGAACATCCGCGGATCGTGCGCACGTTGCTCGACGGGCTACAGGTCCGCGGCCTGCCCCCACACCTGATCAAGGTGGAGTTGACCGAGAGCAGCTTCCTGTCCACCTTGCCCGGTGGGGAGAAGGCGCTGCAGAAGCTGATCCGCAACCAGATCCCGGTGGGCATCGACGACTTCGGCACCGGCTACTCGGCCCTGGCTTACCTGACCCGCTTCGAGCTGGACTTCATGAAGATCGACCGCTCGTTCGTGAGCGCGGTCGGGCAGGACTCGCGGGCCGACGCGGTGGTCACCGCCATCGTCGCCCTGGCCCACGCCCACGGCATGAAAGTGACTGCCGAAGGCATCGAGACCCCGCGCCAGGCCCGGCGGCTGCGCGAGATCGGCTGCGACTTCGCGCAGGGCTTCCACTTCGGCCGCCCCGGTGACGCCAGCCGCATCCTGCGCGGCTGACAGCGCTCTCGCGCCCGGCCCTGTCACATCAGGCTGGTAACGTCCCGCTCCTGTGCGCCTGCGAGGGAGGCCCCTGTGAGTGGCACTGGAGACACGACGTGGGGTGCGCCCCCGCCTGGGCAGGGCGGTCAGCCGCCGCCCGACTATGCGGGCCAGCCCCCGCCCGGCTATTCCGGCCAGCCTTCACCGCAGTACGTCGGCCAGCCGTCACCGCAGTAGGTCGGCCAGCCCCCACCGGGGTACTCCGTGCCCCCTCGCCGGCCTTCCATGGCCAGCCCCCGCCCGGCCATGCAGCCGCGCCACCGCCCTCCGCGCCACCGCCGTCCCACCCGCCGCCCGGCAACTACCCGCCGCCCGGGTCCTATCCGCCGCCGGCGGTTTCCCCGGTCGACCCGCACCCGTCGTCCGCGGCCTCGCGTGATCAGGCCAAGCAGTGGGCCGAGGGCATGGTGGAGAAGCACGGCACCCGCAACCTCTTGCACTTCGCGGTGCCGGCGCTCACCGCCCTGGGGGTGATCCTCCCGCCGACCTCGTCGTTCCTGCGGCACAACACGGTGTGGGCGCTGTTTGCGCTCGCGGCGGCTGTGGTCACCCTGGCCGGGCGCAAGAATGGGGCGAGCAGCTGGACGACGGCTGCCGCAGCCGGCGCCGGGCTGTTCGTGTTCTGGGTGCTGGTGGCGCTGCCGAGTGTCACCGGGATCAACGGCTTCCTGATCACGGCGGCGACCGCCGCAGCGGCCGGGGCCCTGCTGATGCATCCGGACCGGAAGTGGTGAAGCGGACGCCGCGGCACAGCCGATGGGTGGCCGCGGCGATGGTGCTCACCGCGATTTCGTTCGGTATGCAGTGGGGCATGACCAAGAGCGGCGACGAGGTGATCCCCGGCTTCTATGTACCTGACAGTTACGTGGTCAACTACGGCGAGGGCGTGGTCGACACCATCCCGGGCTTCGTGGGGGCGCCGATCTTCCTGCCGGGCTACAACATCGCCCTCTCGGGCTACGACATGCCTGCCCGTGTCTGGCTGGTCACCGCCCTGATCCTGGCCGGCCTGGCGCTGCGCACCGGGCGGCGGCGGCTGCTGGGCGGAGCGGCTCTCATGCTGGTGGTGGCGGTCGTGCTCTCCGGGCTGAGGCCGCTGCCCGGCGAGATCATCGCGCTGGCGGCCGCGGTGCTGTTCGGCCTGCTCAGCGTCGGCCGGACCCCACGCATCCCTGCTCGCCAGTACGCCGGACAAACCTGAACATCTGCCCCGACCTTCCAGCGCCGCCCACAGCATGCCTCCAGGCCGTTACCGTGAGGTACGAAGCTGCATGTCACGGCGGGGCCAGGGAGCAGGAGACGATGTCCAGCAATGCGGCCATTGCGGCCGGCCTGCTGATCGGCGGCGCCGGCTACTTGGCCCTGGCCTGGTACGTGTGGGGACGGCGCCAGGCACCGGCCGCCTACGCCCTGCTCGTCTCACTGCTGGCGATCTTCGTCTGGACCACTGCCTACGCCATCGAGATGACCACCACAGATGTGCCCGAGGCCTCCTTCTGGTCGAGCGTGAAGTACATCGGGATCGTGACTCTGCCGCCGGCCCTGCTTGCCTTCGCCGTCGAGTACACCGGCAGAGGACGACATCTCACGCTGCGTGCGCTGTCGTTGCTCGCCGTCGAGCCGTTGATCGTGATTGGTCTGCTGTTCGTGAGCACCGAAACTCACGAACTCCTGTTGCCTTACGAGTCCGATGCGAAGGCTAGGTCCCCGTGGCCGATCGCCGCTTCGAGCCCGCTGTTCTACGCTCACGCCGCCTACAGCTATACCGTGCTGCTCAGCGCGCTGGGTCTCCTCGTTTGGCGCCTGGCGCACCTGGCCAAACCCTATCGACGACCGGCCGTCGCTGTGATCGTCGCCTCGGTACTGCCGCTGGCCGGAAACATGTTGTACAACTTCACCAAAGTCATGGCGGTCGACACGACACCGTTCCTGTTCACCCTGCTGGCGGCGACCCTGGTCTGGGGGTTCTTCCGGATGGGCCTGCTCGATCTGGTGCCGATCGCCCGCAGTGCCGTGCTCGAGCAGATGACCGACGCCGTCCTGATCACGGATGCCTACAGTCGGGTGATCGACACCAACCCCGCCGCGGCCGGACTGCTCGGCATCCCCCGACGTCAGGTGATCGGCTGCTACGTGGACACCCTGCTACCGGCGGTCGGGCCCCTGCTCGAGGGCCATCGCCCGGGTGCCTCGAGCCAACTCGAGGTGTCCACCACGTCTGATCGCCTCGGTCGGCCGGGCACCGCTCCGATCCATCTGGCGGTGCAGCTGAGTTCCCTGACCGATCGCCAGGGCCTGGAGGCGGGTCGACTGCTGGTGCTGCGTGACGTCACCGAGCGGACCGAGACCGAACGCCGGCTGCGCGAACTGCTGGACGCCGAGACCCATCTCGCCGCCGTGCTGCAGACCAGCCTCCGGCCGCCCTCGCTGCCCAAGGTGCCGCGGGTGCAGCTGGCAGCACGTTCGTTGCCGGCCGGGCAGGGTACGCACGTCAGCGGGGACTTCTACGACGTGCACCAGGCACTCGGCGGGGACTGGGCGTTCGTGCTCGGCGACGTGGCCGGCAAGGGGGTGCACGCTGCGGTGGTCACCTCGATGGCCCGCTACACCGTGCGCACGCTCAGCGCCCAGGGCTGGTCGCCGAAGCAGGTGATCGAACAGCTCAACCAGGCCCTGCTGGTCGACGCGGAGCCGGAGCGGTTCTGCACCGTGGTCTACGGGCGGATCGCCGAGCCCGACCCGGAGGAGAACGGGACTCCCCGCCCCGGTGTCCGGATGACGGTCGCTCTCGGCGGTCACCCGGCGCCGTTGGTGCGCCGCGCCGACGGGCGGATCGAGGCCATCGGCCGCTCCGGCACGGCCCTGGGCATCGTGTCGCTGGTCGACATCGAGGAGGTGACCGTCGACCTCGGGCCCGGTGAGGTGATGATCGCCTTCACCGACGGGGTGACCGAGGCTCGCCGCGACGGGGTGGAGTTCGGCGAGGAGCGTCTGGCTTGGACCCTCGCCTCGGCCGCCTCCGGCCTGCGCGGACACACCGGCCCGGCCGCAGCCTCCCTGGCCGCCGACGCGATCGCCGACCGGGTGATGGACGCCGTCACCAAGTTCGCCCACCACCGCGACGACGTCGCGGTCCTGGTCCTGGCCGTCGCCTGACTGTCCAGAGACCCCGGTCGCCGAAGCCTCGGGCGCCGATATCCGGGCCGCCGGCGCCGAGCCGGGCCCGGGTCAGCCATTCGTTGTCACTGATGTGGAGGCTGTGGGCCCATGTGCATCTCGCGGTGCTCGGCGATCAGGTCGACGTCCTCCAGCACGACCACGGCCTCCAGGGCGACGTCGAGATTGACGAACTGTGCGGCTCAACGTCCAGACGCACCACCGGCAGCGCGCGCGGGTCGGTGCCGAGGTGCTCGGCCCAGGCATCGGCCAGCAGTGGGCCCGCGCTCTGACCGTCGGCGCGGAACGAGCTCAGCGCTCCTGCATGAACTGATGGATGGTGGACATGACCGACCCTGTGCGCACCGGCCGAGCCCACCCCGTATTCACCACAACCCCGCCTGTGAGGGCCGATCGGGGCCCTGAGGCGGGGTTCTGGTGAACTCGGGGGAGTCACCGGCTGATGCTCACCGGCTCCGCAGGTCCGGTTACGGTGGCCACGTGCCTCGCCGTCCACCACGCCCGCACGGGCCTCGTCCGGTGCTTCCGCTTGACGACGTCACTCCGGTGCCCCTAGACCCGGCGACGGTGCCGGACGAGGCGACCGGCCTGCCCCGGGTGGGCGCGGACGACATGGCCCGCGCTCTGGCGGTGCTCAAGGCGGTGCAGGAGCTCCCACCCGAGCACGTCGACGCGGTGACGCTCCGCAGGGCCACCGCCCGGATCTACAAGCAGTACAAGCAGGACCGACGGACCGCGAAGCGGGAGGCGATCAACGCCGCCGACAAGGCGGTGCTGCAGGCTACGGCCACCGGCAGCCCGCAACGGATCGACGACGAGACCGCCGGCATCGTGCTGGTCTCCACGGTCACGGGGGCCAGTGCGGGGGAGTACACCCGGCCCCGGCCCTGCTACATCTGCAAGCAGGACTACACCGTGGTGGATGCCTTCTACCACCAGCTCTGCCCGTCCTGCGCCGGCGCAAGCCATGCCCGCCGCGACGCGCGGACCGATCTGACCGGCCGGCGTGCGCTGCTCACCGGGGGCCGGTCGAAGATCGGCATGTACATCGCGCTGCGCCTGCTGCGCGACGGGGCGCACACCACGATCACCACCCGCTTCCCGAACGACGCCGCGCGCCGGTTCGCTGCCTGTGCGGACGCCCCTGAGTGGCTGGACCGACTGCAGATCGTCGGGATCGACCTCCGCGACCCGGCGCAGGTGGTCTCCCTGGCCGAAACAGTGGCCGCGGCAGGCACTTTGGACATCATCATCAACAACGCGGCGCAGACCGTACGACGCTCGCCCGGCGCCTACGCGGCGCTCGCGGCAGGGGAGTCCGAACCGCTGCCGGCCGGGCCGCTCCCGCAGGTGCTCACCTTCGACCGGGTCTCGGAGGCCCACCCGGCGGCGCTGGCCGGGTCACTCGCCCAGCACCTGAGCCCGCATCTTCCCCATTCCGCCGACCAGGTGTCCGCCGCGCAGGCGTTGACCCGGATGGCGCTGGTCGCCGGATCGGCCTCGCTCGCGCGGCACGAGCAGGGCACCGCCGTCGACGCAGGCGGCCTGCTGCCCGACGTCGCCCACACCAACAGCTGGACCCAGACGGTCGGCGAGGTGGACCCGCTGGAGCTGCTCGAGGTGCAGCTGTGCAACCAGACGGCGCCGTTCATCCTGCTCAGCCTGCTGCGCCCGGCACTGGCGGCCAGTCCGGCGCGGCGCAAGTACGTGGTCAACGTCTCCGCCATGGAAGGGGTGTTCGCCCGTGGCTACAAAGGGCCCGGCCACCCGCACACCAACATGGCCAAGGCGGCGCTGAACATGATGGTGCGCACCAGTTCCGCCGAGCTGTTCGAGACCGACCAGGTGCTGATGACTGCGGTGGACACCGGCTGGATCACCGATGAGCGGCCGCACCACACCAAGCTGCGGCTGGCCCAGGAGGGGTTTCACGCCCCGCTCGACCTGGTGGACGGTGCGGCACGGGTCTACGACCCGATCGTGCAGGGAGAGGCCGGGGTGGACCTCTATGGGGTCTTCCTGAAGGACTATCGGCCACACCCCTGGTAGCCACCCCGTACCGCAGCCTCGTTTTCGGCCGAACAGACGATGTGTGCAGGCTTCGCCAACCCGAACACGGCCAGTAGTGTCTCGATTACAGAAAGTTGATCGCCTGACCCGGAACGGGTCAAAGCGCCTCAGGCGCCCAGAGACCACGGTCGGCGGCGGCGGCCCCCGACGCCCGCCGCCGACCGTGCCGGCCTCTGATCGATCGGACCCTGCCGCGGCGGCCTGCTCAGCCGAGCGGAACCGGACCGAACCGCAGCAGCGCAACCACCAGGGCAATCACGCCGAGCGTGAACGCCGGCACCGACTGCGCGAGCGGGTCCTTGAGCCGCTGGTGGGTGATCACTGCCCCGACCATGGTCAGGAAGAGTCCGAGCGCGGCCAGGCCGGCCAAGGGGTCGGCGAACTTGGTCACCAGGGGCAGCAGCAGACCGAGGGCGCCGAGCACCTCCACCGCGCCGATCCCCTTGATCTGCACCGGGGAGAAGCCCTGCGCCCAGGCCATCTTCTCGACCAACTTCTCCTTCGGCTGGGTCGCCTTCATCGCGCCGGCGGCGAGGAAGGCCAGGCCGAGCACGATCTGCAGGATCCACGCGAGTGTGTTCATGCGCGGAGACTAGCTGAAGCTTCAAGCAACGTCCCAGTGGGTGAGGACGTCTCGCCCGGCCGGCAGACCACGCACCGCCGCCGCCACCGCCAAGGCCTTGGCCTCCAGCGCGCCCTCGGCCACCACGCTGATCCGGGCAGCGCCGTCCGCACCCATCGGTCTGCCGGTGGCCGGGTCGACGATGCCGGCCATCCGCACCGAGGACAGGGCCTGCCTGGGGCCCAGACAGACCGCTCCCGTGCCACCTGCCACCGGAACCAGCCACCCGCCGCTGGGGGCCGGGCCTGCGGTCACCAGATCGCCACCCAGGTCCAGCAGCACTCCGGTGGTCAGCAGGCGCGCCACCCGGGCGGCCGCTCGAGCCACCAGGTCCGCCTTGGCGATCGCCGTCAGGTCGAGCCGGACCCCAAGGGGCAGGAGCAGGCGCCGCCCCTGTAAGCGAACCGCGTCCGCCCCCGCTGCAGGTCGGTACCCGGACGTCGCGGTTCCGTTGCCGCACACCGGAATCCACGGCGCCCGGCGCCGGGCACTGAGCAGTTCGGTCGTGTTGCCTACCGTCGGGTCGCACCGGCCATCGGTCAGCGCCGCTGCGTCGAGGGCGAGCCGGATCAGCCGGGCCAGCTCGGGGCTGGTGGTGACCGGCCCGCGGGTCTGACGGATCAGCCGGTTCACCGCGCTGCGCGGGTTGTCGGCGTCCGCCAGTCTCTCGGCGCGCCGCAGGTCGTCGAGAACCAGCCGGCTGGCCGAGCCCAGCGCCGCCGGGTCGAGGGTCTGCAGTCGGATCGTGGTTCCCCAGGCCGCCCAGGTGATCGAGGTCATGGGAGGAGGATCGTCGCCGTTGATGAACCCCGGCCAGAAGCAGGCTGTGGGAATCCTGTGACCTGTCGGGCACCCGCGGTGCGGCATTCAGCAGTCTCCCAGGGTCTATTCAGTGCTCGTGGAGGCTGACCCGGCAGGCTGAACCCATGACTGCGACCACGCCCGCTGCCATACCCGCGCCCGCGGCGTCGCCTCCACCCGTCCCGGCCGAGGTCGGCGGCGGTCGTGTCGGCGCGGCAGGGTGGGAACGGTGGGCACTCGCGGCGCTGCTGCTCGGCACCGGGCTGCTCTACCTGTGGGGCCTGGGTGCCTCGGGCTGGGCCAACTCCTTCTACTCCGCCGCCGTGCAGGCCGGTTCGGTGAGCTGGAAGGCCTTCTTCTACGGATCCTCCGACGCTGCCAACGCGATCACCGTGGACAAGACGCCGTTGTCGCTGTGGGTGATGGCGCTCTCGGCGCGGGTCTTCGGCGTCAACTCCTGGAGCATCCTCGCGCCGCAGGCGCTGATGGGCGTGGCGTCCGTCGGCCTCCTCCATGCCACCGTGCGGCGCTGGTTCACCCCCGCTGCGGGCCTGATCGCCGGCGCGGTGCTCGCCCTGACCCCGGTGGCAGTCCTGATGTTCAAGTTCAACAACCCTGACGCGCTGCTGGTCCTGCTGCTGATCGGTTCGGCGTATGCCACCGTGCGCGCGCTGGAGGCCGCCGGCACACGATGGCTGCTGCTCGCCGGCGCCCTGGTCGGCCTGGGGTTCATGACCAAGATGCTGCAGGCGTTCCTGGTTCTGCCGGCCCTGGCCCTGGTGTACCTGATCGCGGCCCCCACTCCGCTGCGCCGTCGCCTGGTGCAGTCGCTGGGGGCGCTCGCAGCCGTGGTCGTCTCCGGCGGCTGGTGGGTCGCCGTGGTGGAACTGGTCCCTGAGGCCTACCGCCCGTACATGGGCGGTTCCCAGCACAACAGCGTGCTCGAACTCACCCTGGGCTACAACGGGCTCGGCCGGCTCAGCGGCAACGAAACCGGCAGCGTGGGCGGAGGGGCCGCGCGCGGCTGGGGAGAGACCGGCCTGGCCCGCATGTTCGGCGGCGACATCGGGGGCCAGGTGGCCTGGTTGCTGCCTGCCGCCCTGATCCTGCTGGTGGCCGGGCTGTGGCTGCGACGCCGTGCGCCGCGCACCGACCGGGTGCGGGCCGCCTACCTGCTGTGGGGGCTCTGGCTGCTGGTCACCGGGCTCACCTTCAGCCTGATGGCCGGCATCTTCCACGCCTACTACACGATCGCCCTGGCGCCGGCCATCGGCGCCCTGGTCGGCATGGGAGTCGGCGACCTGTGGCGACGTCGGCGTCACCCGGCCGCCTCGGGCCTGCTGGCGCTGACCCTGGCGGGCACCGCGCTGTGGTCCTGGCAGTTGCTCGGCCGGACTGCCGACTTCTACCCGGCGCTGCGCGCAGCCGTGATCTTCGTCGGGCTGGCGGCTGCGCTGGCCCTGCTGGTCGTCGGTCGGGCTGGGCGGCGCGTGGCCGGTGCCGTCGCGGCGTCCGCGGTGCTGGTCGGGCTGGCCGGGCCGGCGGCCTATGCCGTGCAGACGGCGACCAGCGGACATTCCGGGGCCATCCCGACGGCGGGCCCCCGGGTGACCGGCGGTTTCGGGCCCGGCGGCGGGCCGCCCGGTGCCGGCGGTCGCGCCGGCGGGCCGATGCCAGGGGCACCGGGCACCCCGGGGGCCCAGTTCGTCCCCCCGCCGGGCCAGGCCGGTCAGCCCGGTCAGCTCGGCCAGCCCGGTCAGGCGGGCCAGGGGGGACCGGGTGGTGCGGGCGGCATCGGCGGCCTGTTGAACGCCGCCGAGCCGAGCGCGGAGCTGGTGGCGGCCTTGCGGGAGAACGCCTCCGCCTACACCTGGGTGGCAGCCGCGGTCGGGTCCAACTCGGCGGCCGGTGCGCAACTGGCCACCGGCCTGCCGGTGATGTCCGTGGGCGGATTCAACGGCAGCGATCCCTCGCCGACGCTGGCCCAGTTCCAGCAGTACGTGGCTGAGGGCCGGATCCACTACTTCCTCGGTGGAGGGGGGATGCGACCCAACGGTGGCAGCACCAGTTCGAGTGACATCGCGGCCTGGGTGCAGGAGAGCTTCACCGCCACCACGCTGGGCGGCGTGACCGCTTACGACCTATCCCGCGCGGGCGGGTAGCGTGGTGCGAGGTCCCATTCTTGTCCGTGTCGATACTCCGAGGTTTCCGTGACATCTGGCCTTCGCCGGCGCACCGTCCGCTCCCTCCCCCGTACCGGTCCTGGCCCGGTGGTCCTGATCGCGGCGGCGGCCTTCGCGCTCGCGGGCTGCGGGGGTGGCACGAGCACGACCGCCTCCGCGAACCCGAGCGCCTCGGGCTCGGCCTCCGGCTCGGTCGCGGCGTCGCCGTCCGAGTCTCCCGCCGCCGAGGAGACCACGCCGGTGGTCGAGGCCGCGACCAAGCCGGTGCGCAATTCCGGTGTCGGAGTCTCGGTCACCGGTGACGTCGGCCAGAAGCCGGCGCTGACGGTACCCGCCTCCAGCCCGCCGGCCGGGCTCAAGGCCGAGGTCCTGGTGGCCGGGACCGGGCCCACGGTGCTCAAGGGACAGACCATGGTGGCGAACTATCTGGGTCAGACCTGGGTCCCGGCCGACGGCAAGGTCAACATCTTCGACAACTCCTACGACCGCAAGTCGCCGGCGGCATTCCAGATCGGCAGCGGGAAGGTGATCGAGGGCTGGGACGCCGGACTGGTCGGCCAGAAGACCGGCAGCAGGGTGCTGCTGTCCATCCCCGCGGCCCAGGCCTACGGCACCGCCACCTCGGCAGACAACGCCCTGGCCGGGCAGCACCTGCTGTTCGTGGTCGACATCCTCGGTGCACTGGACGCGAACGCGGCGGCCTCCGGCGCGGCGGTGTCCCCGGTACCTGCGGGCTTCCCGAAGATCGAGTCCGTGCCGGGCAAGAAGCCGTCGATCACCTCCGTCGCCGGGGTGAAGGCCACCGCCGAACCGCGCTCGGCCCTGCTGGTCAAGGGAACCGGCGCCGCCATCGACCCCCAGAAGTACCTGGCGCTGCAGATCGTCCAGACCGACACGGCCACCGGCAAGCAGACCCAGGGCACCTGGGGCCAGGGCGCCGAAGTGGTTCCGGCTACCGACGTGCTCACCGTCGCCACGGTGCTGAAGGGGCAGAAGGTGGGCAGCCGGGTGATCGCCGTCACCGGTGCCGCGACGGGTGCAGCGAGCGTCGTGGTGATCGTGGACGTCATCGGCCAGTTCTGATCGCCGTCGGCGACGGTGTCCACCATGGTTCCCGGGCCCGGTGAGGCCGACGAGATCGTCGCCGCGCTGCACCGCGCTGGGGTGCCGCAGGCCGAGTCCAGTGTGGCCCGACGGGCCCAGTACTCCTCCGACGCCTCGCTCTACCGGGTGGTCCCTCGCGCCGTCGCCTTCCCTCGCACGGTCGAGGAACTGACCGCCACCCTGGCCACCTGCCGCTACCTCGGCGTGCCGCTCACCATGCGCGGTGCCGGCACGTCCATCGCGGGGAACGCGGTCGGTCCAGGGGTCGTCGTGGACACCAGCCGTCATCTGAACGCCGTGCTGGAGATCGACCCGCAGGCCCGGACGGCGCGGGTGCAGCCGGGCACCGTGCTGGCCACGCTGCAGAAGGCGGCGGCCCCGCACCGGTTGCGGTTCGGGCCGGACCCCTCCACCCACAACCGCGCCACGCTCGGCGGCATGATCGGCAACAACGCCTGCGGCTCGAGGGCCCTCGGCTACGGCCGGACGTCGGACAATGTGGTCTCCCTCGACGTGCTGACCGGCACCGGGCTGCCGCTCGGCCCGGCCCAGCAGGCGCAACTGACCTCGCTCGCGCAGTCGCATCTCGCCCTGATCCGCACCGAGTTCGGGCGCTTCGGCCGCCAGGTGTCCGGGTATGCGCTTGAGCATCTGCTGCCTGAGCGGGGCGGCGACGTCGAGTCGTTCCTGGTCGGCACCGAGGGCAGCTTGGGCGTGGTCACCGAGGCCACCGTGCGCCTGGTGGCCGCGCCGGAGCACACCGTGCTGGTCGCGCTCGGGTACGCCGACATGGCCGCCGCGGCCGACGCCGTGCCCGCGTTGCTGCCGTTCTCACCGGTCGCGGTCGAGGGTCTGGACGCGCGGATCGTGGACGCCGTGCGGGCTCGGGCCAGCGAGCGCGGCGGCGCCGCAGTCCCCGAGCTGCCCCGGGGCACCGGCTGGCTGCTGATCGAACTGGCCGCCGCGCCGGGCCAGGGCCCGGCCGAGCTGGCTGACCGGGCGCAGCGTCTGGTCACCGCCGGAGACGCGCTCGGCGTTCGGGTGGTCACCGATGCCCGAGAAGCCTTGGCGCTGTGGCGTATCCGCGAGGATGGCGCCGGGCTGTCTGCGCGCAGCCCGCGTGGTCTGCCGGCGCACGCCGGGTGGGAGGACTCCGCTGTGCCGCCCGAACGGCTCGGCGACTACCTGCGGGCTTTCGAGGACCTGCTGGCCGGCCATGACCTGACCGGCATGCCCTACGGCCATTTCGGCGAGGGGTGCCTGCACATCCGGCTCGACCTTCCGCTGGAAGGGGCGGGCGGCGCGGGCGTGCTGCGGGCGTTCCTGCTGGACGCCGCGCGCCTGGTGGCAGCGCACGGTGGCTCGATGTCGGGGGAGCACGGCGACGGCCGCGCTCGCAGCGAACTGCTGCCCCTGATGTACTCGCCCGAAGCGCTGCACCTGTTCGCCGACGTGAAGGACCTGCTCGACCCGGACGGCGTGCTCAACCCCGGCGTGATCGTGCGCCCGGCCCCGATGGACGCCGATCTTCGCCTGGCCCAACGGCATTCGCTGGCCGAGATCGCGCACGGCGTGCACCAGTGCACTGGGGTGGGCAAGTGCCGGGCCGACACCACCGGCGCCGGCGGGGTGATGTGTCCCTCCTACCTGGCCACCCGGGATGAGAAGGACTCCACCCGTGGCCGGGCCCGGGTGCTGCAGGAGATGGTGAACGGGACGCTGGTCACCGGCGGTTGGCGGGCGCCGGAGGTGCTCGAGGCGCTCGATCTGTGCCTGTCCTGCAAGGGCTGCGCCTCGGACTGCCCGACCGGCATCGACATGGCTGCCTACAAGTCCGAGGTGCTGCACCAGGCCTACCGCGGTCGGCTGCGTCCGATGGACCACTACGCCCTGGGCTGGTTGCCGCTGTGGTCGCGTCTGGCGGCGGTGGCGCCGTCCACCGTGAACCGGCTGCTCGCCGTCCCGGCCCTGGCCGCAGCCGTGAAGCGGGCCGGGCGGATCGACGGCCGCCGTCCGTTGCCCTCCTTCGCAGGTGAGACCTTCCGCTCCTGGTTCGCCGGTCATCAGCCGGCGCAGAGCGGCGGGGGGCGCGCCGTCCTGCTCTGGGTGGACACCTTCACCGACCACTTCTCGCCGCAGGTCGGAATCGCCGCTGTGCGGGTGCTGGAGGCCGCCGGGTACAGCGTGCAGATCACCGAGCGTGGGCAGTGCTGTGGGCTGACCTGGATCTCCACCGGTCAGCGCGGTGTGGCCCGCCGGCTGCTGAAGCGCAGTATCGAGGCTCTCGAACCTGCTGTGGCGCAAGGGATTCCGGTGGTGGGTCTGGAGCCCTCGTGCACTGCGGTGTTCCGGGACGACGCTCGCGACCTGGTGGGGCGCACGATCGCGGTGGCGACCCTGGCCGAGCTGCTCGGCGGGCCGGACGGCGCGGGGCTGCCCCACCAGCTCCGCCGACTGGACGGCGTCCGCGCCGTGGCCCAGCCGCACTGTCACCAGCATGCGGTGCTGGGCTTCGAGGCCGACGCGGCCCTACTGCGGGCCGCCGGGGCAGAGGTGACCACGGTCGGCGGGTGCTGCGGGCTGGCCGGCAACTTCGGCGTGGTGCAGGGCCACTACGACGTCTCGGTGGCGGTGGCGAACACCGTGCTGCTGCCTGCGTTGGAGGCGCATCCGGGCGCGGTGGTGCTGGCCGACGGGTTCTCCTGCCGCACCCAGGTCGATCACCTGACCGACCGCCACCCCCTGCACTTGGCCGAACTCCTAGCCGCCCATCTCACCTAGAACCTGCTCATGCTCCGCGGGGGTACATGCGCAAGCGCTTACATAGGCCTTGGGATGTACCCCTGCGGAGCATGAGCAGGTTTCGCCGGGGCAGGGTCAGAGGGTGGCGGTGAGGGCGGCGGCGATGGCGGCGACGTGGGGCTCCCGCAGCATCGACAGGTGATCTCCGCCGACCTCCACCAGTTGCCAGTCGCCGGTCAGGTGCCCTGCCCAGGCCGAGCGCTGGGCCTTGTCGGGCGAATCGGCGACCATCACCACCGCCCGGCCGGGGTAGGGCGTGCTGCGGTGGTGGCGGCCGACGAAGGACGTCAGGTCGTAGAACCGCCAGTAGTTGCCGGTACCGGGCGTGGTGGCCCACCCGGTCGCGGCCAGGCCGAGCCCGGCCCTCAGCCGCTTCACCAGCGGGCGCGGCTCAGGCGCGGGGTGCATCGCCGGGTCGGGCGGGAAGGAGTCGAGGATCGCCAGCAACTCCACCGCCTCGCCGGCGGCCCGCAGCTGATGTGCCATCTCCAGCGCGATCAGCCCCCCGAAGGAGTGCCCGGCCAACCGGTAGGGGCCCCGTGGCGCAACGGTCCTCAGTGCATTGATGCTGCGCCGAGCGGCGCGCTTCACGGTCCAGTCGGGCAAGCCCCGGCGTTCCATCCCGTGCATCTGCAGCGCATACGACGGCTGGTCCTCACCCAGGCGCCGGGCCAGGGCCACGAATGCCACGCCCAACCCGCCGCCCCCGGCGACGAAGAACATCGGTGGCGCAGACCCCTTGGGCTGCAACGGAACCAGCACCGCACCGAGGGCGTCCGGGGCGCGGCGCAGCCGGGCGGCGAACTGGCGCACCGTGGGCGCCTCGACCAGGACGCTCGCGGTGACCTGCTGGGCCGGCACGCCCAGCTGACTCACTGTGGCGGCCAGCACCGCCTCCGCGGCCAGGGAGTCCCCGCCGAGCTCGAAGAAGTCGTCGTCCGGGCCTACCGACTCCAGCTCCAAGGCCCCGGCCCAGACGTCGGCCACGGCCTGCTCCCAGTCGCTGACCGGGCCATAGGTCTCCGGGCCCCCGATCGCCGGCGGCTCCGGCAGCGCGGCCCGATCCAGCTTGCCGCGATCGGTGCGCGGCAAGGCCTTCAGGAACAGCACCACCTCGGGAACCATGTGCGAGGAGACGAGCGCGCGCAGCTCTGCCCGCACCGCAGCGGCGCTGGGCTGCTCGGCGGTGGAGACCAGGTAACTGACCAGGCGCGCGCTGTCCGAGCCGGGCCGGGGGGCGCTGACCGTGACCGCCTCGGTCACGTGCGGCAGGGTGAACAGGGCGGCGTCCACCTCCCCCGGCTCGACCAGGTAGCCGCGGATCTTCACGCTGTGGTCGCGCCGGCCGAGCAGCCGCAGCACCCCGCCGTCGATCACCCCGACGTCGCTGGTGCGGTAGGTGCGCGTGCCATCGTCGTTCTGCGAGAACGACTTCGCCGAGCTCTCCGGGTCGTTCCAGTAGCCCGAGGCGAGGTAGGCCGTGGTCACCGTGAGCACCCCGGGCTCGCCGTCCGGCTGCACCCGGCCGTCGTCGCCGATCAGCTGCAGCGTGGTGTCCCCGACCGGCCGCCCCACGGGCAGCGGCCCGGCCAGCGGCGGGTGGTCGGCCGGCACCGCGTACTCGGCGATCAGGCCGGTCTCGGAGGAGCCGTACCGGTTGCGCACCACGCAGGTCGGCGGCAGCAGGGCCCGCGCCGCCTCGACGTCACGCCCGTGCGCAGCCTCACCGGCGATGGTCAGCGAGCGCAGTCCGGCCAGCAGCGCCGGGTCGGGCCGGGTGCCGATGAAGGCGCGCAGAATGGCCGGGCTGGAATGCATCACGGTCGCCCCGACCCGGTGCAGCCAGGTCGGCAGGCCGGCGATCCCCGAGCCGCGGACGTCGTACAGCTCCATCCGCGAACCGACCATCAGCCCGGCCACGGTCACCATCAGCCCGGCGTGGAAGGCCAGCGGCAACGTGTGCGCCACCACGTCGTCCGCGCCGTAGCAGCCGGTGTCGATCGAGTTCGTCCAGGCGTCGCGGACCAGCATCCGGTGGTCGTTGACCACCACCTTGGGTCGCCCGGTCGATCCCGAGGTGAACGCGAGCGCGGCCGGCGCCGAAGGATCCGGCACCAGCGCCCACAGGTCTTCGACGTCCACCGGGCCCGGGGAGGGCAGTAGCACCTGCTCGGCGACCTGGGTGGCCACCTCGGCCGTGTCCGGGTGCACCACGGCGGCAGTGGCCCCCGAGCGCTCCAGGAACACCTGCAACCGGGCCGCGGGCGTGCGCGGGTCGAGCACCACCACCGGGTGACCGGAGGCCAGGATGCCCAGCAGGGCGCAGACGGCGCCCGGCTCGTGCGGGTGCAGCAGGGCCACCGGCGCCCCCGCGGGCACGGCGCCGCGCACCGCGCGGAGCACCGCGATCGCCTCGGAGGCCAGCTCGGCATAGCTCAGCGTGCGGTGCGCATCGGCCACTGCGATGGCGTCCGGCTGGGCGAGGAGGACGTCGCGGAAGCGAGGGACGACGCCCGCCTGGGCGTCGTCGAGAGCGATCTGGCGCACCGGCCGCCCGGCGCGCTGCGCGGCCGCAGCGGCGATCTCCGAACTCATCGTGTCGAACCCCCCGGGTCCAGGAAGGCACCGACGTTATCGCAGGTGGGCGTCGAAGAAGGCCTCGATCCGGGCCCAGGCGTGCTCGGCCGCCGCCGGGTGTGGGCCGGCGTGACTCAGCCGGAGCAGTGGGCGCAAGAGCGCAGGCCCATTCGGCGCCTCGTTCAGGAACGAGTGCCCGGCCTGCGGGTACTCGAGCACGTCGTGGGCCACCCCGGCAGGGATGAGCAGCGCCTGCAGCCGTGAGGCCACGCCGCGGACGGCGGCATCCCGACCGCCGTAGCTGGCCACGATCGGGCACGCGCCGTCCAGGGCGGCCTCCAGGTCCTTGGGCGGAACGCCGTAGTTCACCGACGCGACGTCGAACCCCCGCGCGGCGGCCAGCAGGGCGAATCCGCCGCCCAGGCAGAACCCGATCACTCCCACCCCGCCGGTGCAGCGGTCGTCGGCGATCAGCCACTGCCTGGCCGCCTCGAGGTCGGCGAACGGACGACCCCGGCCGGCGAAGAACGCCTTGAACGTGCTCAGCAGGCAGCGCCGCACCCCGCCGTCGCTGTACAGGTCGGGCACCAGGGCGAGGTAGCCCATCGAGGCCAGCCGGTCGGCGTGCCGGCGCATCTCGGCGTCCAGCCCGAAGGCCTCGAAGACCACCACCACGCCCGGCCACGGGCCCGGATGGAGCGCGGCATCCGGCACGGCGAGGTAGCCGTGCAGACCGACCGAGCGGCCCGTAACCTCGACCGAGGTCAGGTCGACCTCGCTCAGGTCGACGTCGGTCACCGGGCGACCGCCTCGACGTCGGTGCGGGCTCCGGTGCGCAGGCTGTCCAGCACGGCCAGGGCCACTGCCAGCGAGGCCACGCCGTCCTCGCCGCTGACCAGTACCTCGCCCTCGCCACGCACGGCGGCGACGAACGCCCGCATCGTGGTCAGGTACAGGTCGTCGCGCGGCCCGACGTCGAGCGTGGTGGCCTGCTTGCCGCGCCACAGGGTCAGCGAGCCCACTGGGTCGCCGGTGTTGCAGTCCTCGCCGGACAGCGCGCCGTCCGTGCCCAGGATGTGCAGGCTGGTCGGCAGGTGGGCGTTGTTGTAGGCGTCGTGCGTCTGCACCAGCACCGGCGCCGCCGCGCCCGAGGGGTCGGCCCAGGCCGGCGGTGGTCATCACCGCGTCGACCGGGCCGGCGGGGTCGTTGTCCTGGTGGGCGGCCGTGGCGGTCACCGACAGCGCCTGGGTGCCCAGGATCGCGGTCACCGCCGCGGCGTCGTGCACGGTGATGTCGAGGACGGCGCCGCCTCCCTCAGGGTCCTGCACCCGCCAGCCGGCCAGGTGCGGTGGCAGCTGGACGGCGTGGTGCACGCGGACGGCCCGCACCTGGCCGATCGCCCCGTCGGCCACCAGCCGCCGGCGCCAGCCGGTGCACCGGGGAGGCGGGCAGGTGGTGGTTGGTCGCCATCACCACCCCGGCGGCCCGGCAGGCGGCGACCATGGCGCGGGCGTCGTCCAGGGTCAGGGCCAGCGGCTTCTCGGCCAGCACGTGCTTGCCGGCGGCAGCCGCCGCCTCGACCTGCGCCCGGTGGGCGGCGTTGACCGAGGAGACGTACACGGCGTCGACGTCGTCCCGCCCGACGGCCTCGGCCAGGTCGGTGGTGGAGGCCGCGATCCGGTGCTCCTGGGCGTAGCCGCGCCGCGTGGCCGGCGTCGCCGGAGCGGACGACGACGGCCTCACCACCGGCCGCGCGGATCGCGGGGAGCACCCGGGACGCGGCGATGTCGCTCGCGCCGACCAGTGCCCAGCGCAGGGAGGAGGGGTCTGTGGCAGCCATGCACACGAGTGAACCACCCGCGCAGTCTGGGCAGAGGCACCTGCGGAGTGCTTGTATCGGGGCCGTGGCGGGCCCCTACGACGTCGTGGTGATCGGCTCGGGCATGGGTGGCTCGACCTGTGCCTGGGCCCTGTCGCGGCGTGGCGCCAGAGTGCTGGTGCTCGAGCGCGGCGAGCGGCTGCCGCGGGAGCCGGAGAACACCTCCCCGCGCGAGGTCTTCCTGAACCGCCGCTACAAGCCGGCCGAGACCTGGCGGGACGGCGCGGGCACGGCCTTCGCGCCCGGGGTGCACTACGTGGTCGGCGGGAACACCAAGGTCTACGGGGCCAGCCTGCCGCGGTTCCGCGAGCGCGACTTCGAGGCGGTCGAGCACCTCGACGGCACCTCGCCCGCGTGGCCGTTCGGCTATCAGGACCTGGAGCAGTACTACGTCGAGGCGGAGGCGCTCTACCGCGTGCACGGCAGTACCGGTGAGGACCCGACCGAGCCGTGGCGCAGCGCCCCCTACCCCTACCCGGCGATGCCGCACGAGCCCTACATCGCCGATCTGGCCGGGCGGCTGCGGGCCCGGGGCGTGCACCCGGTGAGCAACGCGATGGGGGTCGACCTGCGCGAGGGCGGCGACTGCATCCGCTGCGCCACCTGCGACGGCTTCCCCTGCCCGCTGGGGGCGAAGAGCGATGCCGAGACCTGCGCCCTCGACCCGGCGATCGCCACCGGGTCGGTCGACCTGATCACCGGGGCCCGGGTGCGGCGGATCGTGCCTGCCGGGCACGGCCGGCGGGTCGACCACCTGATCGTCGAGACGGTGGACGGCGAGCGCACGATCCGTGGCGACCGCTACGTGCTCGCGGCCGGGGCGGTGAACTCCGCGGCGCTGCTGCTGGCCTCCGCGGACGATGCGCACCCGGGCGGGCTGGCCAACTCCTCCGGACTGGTCGGGCGCAACTTCATGATGCACAACAACGCCCACATCGCAGCGGTGGACCTGAACCGGGCCAACGACGTCACCTTCGCCAAGACCCTGTCGGTCAACGACTGGTACCACGAGCTCGGCGCCATGCAGCTGATCGGCAAGGTGCAGGGCGTGATGATGAAGAGCTGGGCGACCCGGGTGCCGCTGCGCCTGCTCGACGCCCTGGCCACCCGCAGCGTGGAGTGGCTGGTGATGACCGAAGACCTGCCGCACCCGGAGAACCGGGTCACCCTCGGCGCCGACGGCACGATCACCACCACTCGGACGGCGCGCAACACCGAGCCGCACCGTCGGCTGCACCGCCGGGCCCGCCGGCTGCTGCGCAGCGTCGGCTACGACGCGGTGTTCACCCAGTGGTTCGACATCAGCATGAACAGCCACCAGTGCGGCACGGTGGCGGCGGGCACCGACCCGGCGACCAGCGTGCTCGACCCTTGGTGCCGAGCCCACGACCTGGACAACCTGTGGGTCGTGGACGGCGGGTTCTTCCCCTCTTCGGCCGCGATGAACCCGGCCCTGACCATCGCGGCGCAGGCGCTGCGGGTGGTGGCCGAGTCAGACCTGGGCGGCTGAGCCGGCCCAGCACCGTTCGACGGCCTGGATCACCTCACCGCACACGTGCTCGCCGTCCAGCCCGTCGGTGATCTGGATCAGGGTGGCCACGGCGTCGTAGACCTCCATCCGCCGGGCGTGGATCTCGCCCAGGTCCGGACGGCGCAACATCGGCCGGGAGGGGTCGTCGCCACACCGCTCGAGGGTGTGCTCGAGAGTAACCTTGAGGTGGATGGCCAACGGGTGCGCCCTCAGCAGCTGCTGGGTGCCCGGATGCATCGCCGCTCCGCCGCCGAGGGCCAGCACACCGTCCTGCTCGACGAGGAGCCGTCTGATCACCTGGTGCTCGATCTCGCGGAAGGCGGCCTCGCCGTCGTCCGCGAAGATCTGCAGGATCGGCCGGCCCTGCTCGGTGATGATCACGTGGTCGGTGTCGGTGAACGGAACTCCGAGCCGCGCGGCGACGCACCGGCCGACGGTGGTCTTGCCGGCGCCCATGAAGCCGAACAGCACGAGGGGTGCCCCGCCCCGCCGGCCGACCCCGACCTCGGCGGCGCCACACTGCGCGTGCTCGATCTTGGTTCCGTTTCGCTCGCCGACCACGGCGTCAGTGTGACAGCGCTTGCCGGCACACGCTCCGTCGTCCCGTCATCTGGCACCCCGTCGGGCCCGCCGCAGGGGCGCCGCGCGACATTCCGCGGTGTCCTCCGCTCGCAAAGTAAACCTTTACAGGTCATCCTCGGGTCAGGGTGGTCGGCGCTTGGCGCTGGTCAGGGGCGTATGGACGTTTCGAGCGGGTAAACCCGCACATCACAGCACCATAACGGTCCCTTGACACGACCCGATGCGCAGGAGAAAGGTGCTCTCTGATCGAGTAAGACGTTTGCAGTGAAGCCCGTCTGGGCCTCGCGCAGACGCCCCGGAGAGACTTCGGGGGCATCGAGTACCCACTAGGTCGAAGGAGCCATCGATGCGAGGGCCAACCCTCATCAAGACGTTCACCGCGGTGGGTGCAGCCGCGCTGTTGACCACGGGCTGTCTGAGCTCCAGCTCCGACACCGCTTCCACCTCGGGCGCAGCAGCCCCTTCCGGATCGGTCTCGGGATCCAAGGTCACGATCTGGACCAGTGTCGACAAGCCCGTCATGGACGGCATGAAGGTCGCGACGGATGCCAAGGCCAAAGAGCTGGGCATGACTGTCGAGTGGTCGAAGGTCGACAACATCAACCAGTTGATCATGACCAAGATCCAGGCCAACGACACCCCCGACATCGCGCTCATCCCGCAGCCCGGCGTCGTCGCCGACATCGTGAGCCGCGGTAAGGCCACGCCGCTCGACGACGTGGTCGACATGGCCGCCCTCAAGGCGAGCATGATCCCGGGAACGCTCGAGTCCGGCACCGTGGACGGCAAGCTCTACGGCCTGCTCACCAGCGCGAACGCGAAGAGCTTCGTGTTCTACAACAAGAAGGCCTGGGACGCCGCGGGATACACGGCCCCCACCTCGATCGACGAGCTCAACGCGCTGACTGAGAAGATCAAGGCGGACAAGACGGCCACCGCGCCCTGGTGCCTGGGCATCGGGTCGGAGGCCGCCACCGGATGGCCGGCGACGGACTGGTTCGAAGACCTGATCATGCGCTATGGCGGGGTCGACGGCTACAACAAGTGGGTCAAGCACGAGACCAAGTTCGACTCTCCGCTGGTGCGCCAGGCCGCGGCTGAGTTCGAGAAGATCGCCTTCACCGAGGGCAACGTGGTCGGCGGCCGCAAGTCGATCGCGAGCAACCCGTTCGGCAGCGCGGCGAACCCGATGTTCGACGCCAAGCCCGGCTGCATGATGTACAAGCAGGGGTCGTTCATCACCACGTTCTTCCCGGACGCGGTCAAGGCTGACCTGGACAACCAGGTGGGTGTCTTCGGCTTCCCGCCGGCGACCGCGGGCGGCGAGAACCCGCTGCTGGGCGGTGGTGACCTGGCTGTTCTGCTCAAGGACAGCGCGGGTGCCCGCGCCGCGATGAAGATGCTGGCCGACCCGAGCATCGGCGACCAGGCTGCCGGCCCGACGAACTTCCTGTCCCCGCACAAGACCTTCGACGTCACCAAGTACAAGGGCAAGATCGCCCAGGACGTCGCGAAGATCGCGTACGGATCGTCGACGTTCCTGTTCGACGGGTCCGACCAGATGCCTGGTGCCGTCGGTGCGGGTACCTTCTGGAAGGACATGACCTCCTGGATCAGTGGCCAGCAGGATCTGGACACCACGCTGAAGAACATCGACTCCAGCTGGCCCGCCAGCTGACGTCATGAGTACCACCGCCGGGGTGTACGACTTCCCGTCGTGCACCCCGGCGGCGCTCTGTGGCACCGATCGAGTTAGTGGTAAGCAAGGGGCCGGGTCCCTGCCGCACCTGAGCTGATCTGACCCCTTGGTCGACTTGGCCGTTGCGGCGGCCGCAAGGAGGCGGTGCTCGTGATCAAGTTGATCAATACGATCCTGACCGTGGTGGCCGGCGTGGGGGCGGCTCTGGTCCTCTACTGGGTGCTCAACAAGCTCGCCGAGCTGCTCCCCGGCCGGTGGGAGGAGCGGATCAAGCCGTACGCCTACATTCTCCCGGCAGTTTCGGCGATTTGCCTCTACGTGCTCTACCCAGGCGTCCAGACAGTCATCTACAGCTTCGCCAACCGCGACAGCACCAAGTTCGTGGGCTGGAAGAACTACGGAGATCTGTTCGGTTCCAACGGGTTCCGGGAGACCATCCTCACCACGCTGGTGTGGATCATCGTGGCGCCGATCGCCGCGGTGCTGCTCGGCCTGCTCGTGGCGACCCTTGTCGACCGGCTCAAGCCGGGCAGTGAGAAGACCGCGAAGACCATCGTCTTCTTCCCGATGGCGATCAGCGCGGTCGGTGCGGCGACGGTATGGCGGTTCGTCTATGCGACCGCCCCGGAGGGCCAGCCCCAGGTAGGTCTGCAGAACGCGATTGTCACTGCCTTCGGCGGCGACCCGATCCCGTGGCTGGAGCAGCGGACGCTCTACTTCAACACCTTCCTGCTGATCATCATGTTCCTCTGGTTGCAGGTGGGCTTTTCCATGGTGCTGATGTCGGCAGCGGTGAAAGGCGTGCCGATGGACACCCTCGAGGCGGCCCGGGTCGACGGGGCCAACGAGCTGCAGATCTTCCGCCGAGTGGTCGTCCCGCAGATCATGCCCACCGTCGTGACGGTGTACGTGACCGTGCTGATCGGGGTGATGAAGCTCTTCGACGTGGTCTACGTGATGACGAACGGCGGCTTCAACACCAACGTGCTGGCGACGGAGTTCTTCAACCAGCTGTCCACGAACTTCAACAACGGGTACGCGGCGGCCATCGTCGTGCTGCTCATCGTCGCCGTCCTGCCCGTCATGGCGTTCCAAGTCCGCCAGTTCCAGATCCAGGAGGCGAATCGATGACCAGCACCGTCCAGCCGGCCCCCCCGGCTGCCGTCAAGGAGCTGAAGCCCTCCCGCAGAGCGTCTGTGGAGGTCGGCCGGGCGCACTGGTCGGTGAAGCTCGCCGCCCTGCTGATCTGCTTCTTCTGGCTGGTCCCGGCGATTGGCGCCTTCATCACCTCGTTCCGCAAGGAGGGCGCGGCCAACACCACCGGCTGGTGGACAGTGCTCAACCCGGCGCGCTGGGGCGAGTTCACGGTCTCGAACTACAAGGACGCGATCGTCGACGCGGAGCTGGGCACTGCGCTGATCAACAGCTTCGCGATCGCGCTGCCGGCGACGTTCATCCCGATCCTGATCGCGGCGTTCGCGGCCTATGCGTTCACGTTCATGCGGTTCCCGGGGCGGGACGTGATGTTCCTGGTCATCGTCAGCCTGCTCGTGGTGCCGAACTTCGTCGCGATGGTGCCGCTGCTGGAGCTCTACAGCCGGTTCAACATGAACGGGAAGTTCCCTGCGGTGTGGCTGTTCCACATCGGGTTCGGCATGTCACTGGCGATCTACCTGTTCCGCAACTACATGTCGACCCTGCCGCGGGAGGTGATCGAGTCGGCGAAGATCGACGGCGCCAGCCACTACGCGACCTTTTACCGGCTGATCCTGCCGATGTCCACACCGGTGCTGGCCTCGTTCGCGATCTTCCAGTTCCTCTGGGTCTGGAACGACCTGCTGGTCGCGATGGTGTTCATCGGCCCGGGTGACAATGCACCGATGACCGTGGCGGTGCGGAACAACCTGATCGGACAGCAGAGCAGCGGCTGGAACCTGGTCACCGCCGGCGGCATCCTGACGATGATCGTGCCGATCATCGTGTTCCTCGCCCTGCAGCGGTACTTCGTCCGGGGTCTGACTGCCGGGTCGGTCAAGGGCTGAGCAGATTGTGCAGCCACTGCGCCCTGCCAGCGGTTGCCGGCGGCAGGGCGCAGTGCCCATTTGCGCCGAGTAGGCTACGGCCATGAGATCGGTCTTCGGGCGGCCGGAGAACGAGTTCCAGTCCCGCCACACCGGCCCCCGCTGGGGTTTGCGGAGCCTCGGCTTCCTGATGCTGGCGATCGTGGCAGCCATGACCGGTCAGGCGCTCGGCGGCCACACCGTCGGCACCCTGGGGTCCTTGCTCTTCGGTCTGATCGGTGCCGGCTACTGCAGCTATCGGGGGATCCGTCGGCTGCAGTCCGATGGACTGCTGTCCATGCCCTACCGGGACGAGGACTCCGAGCGCCCGAGCTGACCCGAGCCCTTCAACCCGGGTCAGTCCGGGAAGGGCCACGCGCCGTCCGCGGTGTTCCAGTCGTAGGTCTGCTCGCGCCCGCCCAGCCTCCACCGGGCCGGGGTTGCGCTCGTCGTCCAGTCCAGCGGTTCGGCCAGGGGCTGTGGCTGCGCGGCCAGGGTGAAGGCATCCCGGAGCGCGGAGGCGACCGCGGGGGTGCGCGAGGCAGGGTCGATCGAGACGAAAGCGGGAGTTCCGCTGGCGGCCAGCAGGTGAAGCCACTGCACGCTCTGCCGCCAGGGCAGACCGGCGGTGATCGGAGCGACATCGGCGTCCACCGCGTAAAGCGCGCCGTGCTGGGCGCCGCGGAAGGCGAGGGTGTTCACCACCATCCGGCGGGTCCGGTTCCAGGAGAACCCCGAGGCGTCGTCACCGATGCGCTGCAGCTCCACGTGGCCTGCGGCGAGATGGCCGAATGTGTTGCAGCCGATCACCAGCGCCTCTCCGCTGGCCTCGGCGATCAGCCGGTAGAGGTCGGTGATCACTTCGGCCGTGGTGCGTGAGCGATCGGCGAAGGCCCAGCCGTCGTCGGTGATCCCGGCGCCCATGTGCATGCCCCAGCGGCCGAGCAGGTCCCACACGGTGAAGTCGTGCTTGAGCATCGCGTAGCCCCAGCCGGTGATCCGGGCCAGTTGCTCACGGATGCTCATCGCCACCTCGGGGACGGTGGGGTCGAGCGCCCCGCCGCCGCGGGCGAGGCGCCAGCGGTCGCGGTGCTCCGGCAGTGGCGTCAACGGCCGGTACCAGAGCCCGGGCCGGACTCCGTTGGCCCGCAATCGCTCCGCCAGATCGCCCATGTGCCCGTAGCGGTTGTTGCCGATCCACGGGCCGTGCCCGAGTCCGCCACCCGACCAGCCGTCGTCGATCATGCAGTACGGCCGGTTGGCGGGGTCGGGGGAGTTGGCCGCCACGAAGTCGGCCAGGCCGAGGATCACCCGCCGGTCGGCCCGGCCGAGGGCGAAGTGCCAGTCGTTGGCGCCGTAGACCGGGTGGTCGGGCAGCCGCGGCTGCGGGCTCATCGCGCGGCACAGCCGCTGCTGCACGGCGAACGCGTTCTCGCCGTCCGCGCCCTGGATCATCACCACGTCGGCCAGGTGCAGGGTGCGCTCGCCGAGCCGGATCGGTGAGCCGCCGTTGCGCACGTCCGCCCACAGCGAGATGCCGGCCCGGTCTGCGGTCCAGAAGCACAGCGCGCCGGGGTTCACGCCCACGCCGTAGCCGACGGCCCGGGCACCGTCGTCGGTCAGGAAGGACCACGGCATCACCCGCTCCGCCTGCTCGGGGAACCAGCCGAGGTCGCCGTAGGAGCGCTCCCAGGCGTCACTGAGGTAGCGGACGGCGCCGCCGGCGTCCTCGTGCCAGCGCAGCATGACCCGGCTCACCGGCGCGGTGCCGCTCAGGGTGAGCCGCAGCGCGCCGTCCGCCGAGGTGGTCGCCAGCGCCAGCCGGTCGTCGTCCAGCGGCACCGGGGTGTCGCCCTCGTAGGCGGCGACCAGGTCCGGCGTCCGCAGGATGTCCACCGCTCGAGGTTAGTGGGGCGGCAGTGGGAGGCGGTGGAGCCACCAGCGCTGCCACGGGACCTCAACCGCGCCGTGGTGGTACTGCGCCCGGACCCACCGGACGGCGTCCTGCCGGGGAAGCCCGTCCAGGATGGCCATGGCTGCCAGCGCCGTGCCGGTGCGACCGCGCCCGCCCGCACAGGTGACCTCCACCCTCTCGCCGAGCTGGGCGCGGTGCAGCGCGTCGGTCAGGGCGTCGAAGGCGTCCGCGCGGTCCAGCGGCACCCAGAAATCGGGCCAGCGGATCTTGCGGTGCGGCCACGGCGGCGTCGGGCCGGCAGCCAGCACCAGGGTGAAGTCGGCCGGGCTCGCCTCGGCACACAGGCGTCGTCCGCGCACCCTCACCCCGCTCGGCAGGGTGACCACGCCGGTGTCATCGGCCCACGGCGTGGCCGTCATGCCGGTGCCTCGGCGTGGGCGATGTGGCCGAGTTCGCGCCAGATGGCGGCCAGGATCAGCGCCGAGCCGACGAAGCCGAACCAGAACGGCCCGGTGATGCCCCACTGGCGGGCGATCAGGCCACCGATCGCGCCGCCGACCACCATGCCGCCGATCACCCCGATCATGTAGACGCTGCCCACCCGGCCCTGGAAGTCGACGGGAACGGCGCGCTGGCGCACCGCGGTCGAGGTGGTGCCCCAGATGAACGCGTGCGCGCCGAACACGAACATCACGGCCAGCGCCACCGCCGGCGTGGTGGTGAGCGCGAGGGCGAGGTGGGTGAGGGTCTCGATCACCAGGCCACCCCGCATGATGTTCGCCAGGCTCACCCGGCGTTCCAGCCAGCCGTAGCCGGCGGTGCCCATGAGCCCGCCGAGCGCGGAGGCGGTGGTCAGCAGGCCGAATCCCACCTCGCCCATCTGCAGTCGGTTGAGGGCGTAGAGCACCAGCACCGACCAGGCAGCCCCGAAGGTGATGTTGAAGGTGACGATGGTGAGCGCCAGAGTACGCACGGCGCGGTGCCCCCACAGCCAGCGCAGGCCCTCACCGATCTCCTGCCGTACCCGGGTCTTGGGGTGCTCGACGGCGGGTCGGGGGAGCCGGAGCTGGGCGATCATCACGGCGCCGAGCGCCACGCAGGCGACCTGGACCGCGAACGGGGTCGCCATCCCGGCGGCGAACAGGAACGCCCCGATCGGGGGCCCGGCCAACTGGTTGGCCGTGATGTAGCCCGACAGCAGACGGGCGTTGGCGATGCCGAGGTCCTGCGGTGCGACGATCATCGGGGTGAGCGTGTGCGCGGTCACGTCCTCGAAGGTCTCGGCCAGGCCCAGGGCGAACATCGCGGCGAGGGTGAGCCCGATGCTCACCCGCCCGGTCACGATGGTCAGGGTCAGTACGGCCAGGACGGCGACGCGGGCCAAGTTGGCCGCGATCATGATCCGGCGTCGGTCGAGGCGGTCGGCGATCACCCCGGCGTAGAGGCCGGTGAGCAGCCAGGGGAGTTGCTGGAGCAGGCCGGCCATGGCGACCAGGAGCGGGTCGTGGGTCTGGGCGGCGATCAGCAGCGGCCCGGCGGCCAGGGCGATCCCGTCGCCGACGTTGGTGGTCCAGGCCGCGGCGAGCAGCCACCGGAAGTCCCTGCCGAGCCGATGCGGGGCGATCACCTCGGCGAGTCTGGACACGACTGCCGAGGCTACTCGCGCGGGGGTGCCGCGTCGTCCAGGCTTCTCCGGCGAGCGCGCGGGGCCAGTAGGCTGACCGGGTGTCCAAAGTCCTCACCAGCCTGCCCAAGGGCGAGCGTGTCGGCATTGCCTTCTCGGGCGGCCTCGACACCTCCGTCGCCGTCGCCTGGATGCGCGAGCACGGTGCCACTCCCTGCGCCTACAGTGCCGATCTCGGTCAGTACGACGAGGACGACATGTCCACGCTGCCCGACCGGGCGAAGGAGTACGGCGCCGAGATCGCGCGCCTGGTCGACTGCCGCGAGGCGTTGGTGGAGGAGGGCCTGGCCGCGCTGACCTGCGGCGCCTTCCACATCCGCTCGGCCGGCAAGGCCTACTTCAACACCACCCCGCTCGGCCGCGCGGTCACCGGCACCCTGCTGGTCCGGGCCATGCGCGAGGACGACGTCGACATCTGGGGTGACGGCTCGACCTTCAAGGGCAACGACATCGAGCGGTTCTACCGCTACGGGCTGCTGGCCAACCCAGGTCTGCGGATCTACAAGCCGTGGCTGGACGCCGACTTCGTCACCGAGCTCGGCGGGCGGACCGAGATGTCCACCTGGCTGGCCGCGCGCGACCTGCCCTACCGCGCCTCGGTGGAGAAGGCCTACTCCACGGACGCCAACATCTGGGGTGCCACGCACGAGGCCAAGCGCCTGGAGCACCTGGACACCTCGATGGAGATCGTCGAGCCGATCATGGGTGTGAAGTTCTGGGACCCGGCGGTCGAGATCACCAGCGAGGACGTCACGCTCGAGTTCGTGCAGGGGCGGCCGGTGTCGATCAACGGCCGGCAGTTCGCCTCCGACGTCGATCTGGTGCATGAGGCCAACGTGATCGGCGGCCGGCACGGGCTGGGCATGTCCGACCAGATCGAGAACCGGATCATCGAGGCCAAGAGCCGGGGCATCTACGAGGCGCCCGGGATGGCGCTGCTGTTCATCGCCTACGAACGGCTGCTGAACGCCGTCCACAACGAGGACACGATCGCGAACTACTACGCCGAGGGCCGCCGGCTTGGGCGGCTGCTCTACGAGGGGCGCTGGCTCGACCCTCAGGCGCTGATGCTGCGCGAGTCGCTGCAGCGCTGGGTCGGCTCGGCGGTGACCGGGTCGGTGACTCTGCGCTTGCGCCGGGGTGAGGACTACACCATGGTCGACACCCGCGGCCCGGCGCTGAGCTACCACCCGGACCGGCTGTCCATGGAGCGCACGGAGGACGCCGCGTTCGGCCCGCTGGACCGGATCGGCCAGCTGACCATGCGCAACCTCGACATCGCCGACTCGCGGGCCAAGCTCGAGATGTACGCCGCGCAGGGTCAACTGGGTGGGCACGCCGCGCTGATCGGCGAGATCGAGGCCGGCGGGGCCGACGAGATCGCCGAGCTGGGCCGCGACGTCGACGAGCAGCCGGACGACGTGCTGGTCGACCAGGCCTCCTTCGACTTCGGCGCCGACTGACCAACCGTGCTCATGCTCCGCTGGTGTGCACGTTTCAGGGGTCTCGGGGCCCGATTCGTGTCCACCCGCGGAGCATGAGCAGGGGGTTGGGGCCGATGCTGACGGCAGATCGCGCGTGGGACGGCGCTGCTCGGGCGGCCGGGGGGCTGGCTGCACGGGGGGCTCGGCCGGGTGACCGGGTGGTGTTCGTCGCCACGCCGTCGGAGGACCTGGTGGCCGGGGTGCTCGGGGCGGCAGCGAGCGGCGTCGTCCCGGTGGTGCTCAATCCTCATCTTCTGCTGCATGAACGCGACGCGCTGACCCAGGACGCCGACCCGGGTGTGGTTCTCGGCGACGGCGAGCTGGCCGAGCTGTTGGGCTCGACGCCGATGGCGATCGCCGATGTTCCGCTGGTGCGGCCGATGCACTACACCTCGGGCACGAGCGGCCGCCCGAAAGGGGTCTATGGCGGTCTGCTCGAGCTGGACGCCGCACGGGCGGCCATCGCCGACGAGCGGGACGTCTGGCAGTTCGGGCCGGACGACGCGTACCTGGCTGCGGGTCCGCTGTACCACTCGGCGCCGCTTCGGTTCGCTCTGGGCACACTGCTCGTCGGTGGCACCGTGCGGGTGCTGCCGCGATGGTCGGCCGAGGCTTTCGCGGCGGCGGTGGCGGACGGCGTCAGCACCACGTTCATCGCGCCGACGCCGCTGCAACGGCTGCTGAACGCGGTGGCCGACGGATCGATCTCCTTGGACCCGAGCGGCTTCCGGTTGCTCGCGCACGCTGGGGCGCCCTGCCCGCACCCGGTGAAGGAGCGGGCGATCGAGGTGTTCCCGGCAGGGTCGGTGTGGGAGTTCTACGGGGCGACCGAGGGGCAGTTCACCGCCTGCCCCAGCATGGACTGGCAGGCTCGGCCCGGGACGGTCGGCCGCGCCCGGCCGGGCCGCGAGATCAGGGTGGACGACGCCGACGTGATCTGGTGCAGGCCGCCGGAGTTCGCGCGATTCACCTACTGGCGCAACGACGCGGCGACGTCCTCGGCGTGGGACGGCGGGTGGTTCACCGTCGGCGACCTCGGCTACACCGACGACCACGGGTACCTCTGGATCGAGTCCCGCCGGGAGGATCTGATCATCACCGGAGGGGTGAACGTGTACCCGGTCGAGGTCGAGCAGGCGCTGTCCCGGATGCCGGGGCTGCGCGAGCTGGCGGTGTTCGGTGTGCCGGATGCCGAATGGGGGCAACGGGTCTGTGCCGCCGCGGTGGGGGCGGTCGCCCCGGGCGACGTCCATGCCTTCGCTGAGCAGGTGTTGGCGGCGTACAAGTGCCCGAAATCGGTCTACGTCGTCGATGAGCTGCCTGTCTCGGCCAACGGCAAGGTCCTGCGCCGCCGCCTCACCGAGCTCTTCACCCCCTGACCGCCCAACCTGCTCATGCTCCGCGGGTGTACACGATCGGGGTCTGTCGATGCCCAAACGTGTACACCCGCGGAGCATGAGCAGGTTCGCGGTCAGCGGGCCTGGCGGATGTGGAGCTGCTTGCGGGCGCGCGCGACCAGGGTGCCGTCGTCCGACGTGATGTCGGTGGTGAACCAGCGGAGAACCCTCGTGCCGCCGTCCGCCTCGACTCGCAGCTCGGCCAGCACCTCATCGGTGAGGTCGAAGCGTGCGGTGACCGCGGTTCTGGCCGGGCGAATGAACTCGATCTCGGCGGCCTTGTCCCAGACGACGTAGCCGGGCCCGAGGTTGCGCATCACCAGCAGCATCCAGATCGGGTCGGTCATCGCGAACAGCGATCCGCCGAACTGGGTGCCGACGTAGTTCGTGGTGAACGGGGTGCGTCGCAGCCGGACCCGGGCGTGACGGAAGTCGCGGCTGACCTCCTGCACGTGGATCCCGGCGAACAACAGCGGAGGCCAGAGGTTCAGCATCCACCGCAGCCCCGGCCCGGTGCTGGCCAACCCCTTGATCCGCCCCACCCGCTGCGTGCTGCTCACCCACCTCACGCTACCCAAACCCGCTCATGCTCCGCGGGTGTACATGTTCGAGGACCTTCCCACCCTCAGACATGTACACCAGCCGAGCATGAGCAGGTTCATTCCGTGGTGCGGCCGGTGAAGGCGTGGCGGCGGGCAGCCTCGCGTAGTTCAAGGTGCAGGTGCGCCGCCAGCGCCCTCGGCGCGCTGGATCTGCACCAGGTCGGCGTCGCCCCAGCGCACGACAGTTGCCCCGAGCCGGCGCAACCGGTGTTCACGCTCCCGTTCGGCGTGCAGCACCTCGGCCAGGTTCTGCGCATCGGCGCCCCCGCGTTCGGCAGCTCCCAGTAGGTACTTGACCCGCCCGTCGGACTCCCCGACCACTCCCTCGGGCCACCAGCCGTCGGCCCGCGCCACGAAATGCATACGCGGGGTGCGGATCTCGACCTGCCATCGAGGGGCCGGAACACCGAGGTGGTGGAAGGTCCAGGCCGACCACGACTCCAGCGGGGTCTCCCGGCGCCCGCAGCCCAGCGCCGCGACCCGGCGCGCCTGCACAATGCCCGGCCATCCTCTCTCCCGGTACAGGGCGATGTTCAGGTCCTGGGTCGTGAGCGCATGATCCCGGATTGCTGCGTCGAGCATGGCCAGGCCGTCACGGGGGTGCAGTGTCCGCAGGTAATCGGCCAGGGTGCGCACCAGAGTGGTCACGCGCGGCATGCGCGTGACTGACCACGACGTCGCGGCCCACCGCGCGGACGGTGGCTGCAGCCTCGGCGTCCAGGCCGTTCAGCTCTGCAGGGGTGAGTAGGCCCCGGCGGACGGCGACCAGCCGGCCGCGCCGGACCGAGGTGAACAGCTGGCGATCTGTGGCGCCGGCGGCACGCAGTTCGGCGCGCGAGGCGACCAGCGTGGAGAGGGCAGGAGCAGCCATGCCGCCGATCGTGGACGGCGCGACCCGGCCACGCCACGCCGTCCGCCCTGCCTGTGGACGACGGGACGCCGCCGCTCACCTGTGGACGCAGGCACCCCCCAACCTGCTCATGCTCCGCAGGGGTACACGCCGGGGGCCGAAATCGCCTCCAAACGTGGACACCCGCGGAGCATGAGCAGGTTGCGCATGAGCAGGTTTCGCCAGGTTCTAGCGTTGGATCTGCATGACGACGGCCTGGGGTTCGGTGAAGAACTCGCGGCTGTAATTGCCGCCCTCGCGCCCGACACCCGAATCGCCCACGCCGCCGAACGGCGTCCGCAGGTCGCGGATGAAGAAGCAGTTCACCCACACGGTGCCGGCCCGCAGCTTCTCCGAGACCCGATGTGCGCGAGACAGGTTCTCGGTGAACAGCATCGCGTTCAGCCCGTACCGGGTGTCGTTGGCCAGGTGCACCACCTCGTCCTCGGTCTCGAAGCGGTTCACCACCACCACCGGCCCGAAGATCTCCTGGCAGTACTGCGACCCGGTCAGCGGCAGGTCGACGATGATCGTCGGCTTGACCAGCCACGACCCGTCCTCGGCCAGGCCACCGGTCAGGATCCACCCGCCCTCGGCCTCCACCGAGTCGACGTAGCTCTTCACCTTGGTGAAATGCTCCTGCGAGGCCAGGCAGGAGAACTGGGTGTCGGCGTCGAACGGCGACCCGATCACCAGCGACTCGGCTTTGGCCTGGAACCGGGTCAGGAAATCGTCGTAGATCGAGGAGTGCACGAACAGTCGCGACCCGGCCAGACACACCTGCCCGGCGTTGCGGAAGATCGCCTCCGACGCCCAGAACACCGCATTGTCGAGATCGGCGTCCTCGAAGACGATGTTCGCGCCCTTGCCGCCGAGCTCAAGGCTGACCGGGATCAGGTTCTGTGCCGCCGAGGCCATGATGATCTTCCCGGTGCCGGACTCGCCGGTGAAGGTGACCCGGTCCACCCGGGGGTCCCCGGTGATCGAGGAGCCGGCCGGCACGCCGAACCCGTGCAGCACGTTCAGCACCCCGGGCGGGAACCCGGCCTCGATGGCCAGCCGGCCCAGGATGGTCACCGACGCCGGCGTGTCCTCGGCCGGCTTGATGATGCAGGTGTTCCCCCAGGCGATCGCCGGGGCGATCTTCCAGGTAGCCATCATCAGCGGGAAATTCCACGGCGAGATCGCCGAGACGACTCCGGCCGGCGGATAGACGGTGTAGGTGTGGTGCCCCGAGTCCATCGGCATCACCTCACCCATGGCATCACGCTGGTGGTCGGCGAAGAACCGGAAGTTCCACACAGAGCGCGCGACGTCGTGCTTGGCCTGCACGAACGGCTTTCCCATGTCGGTGGAGTCGGCCCGGGCCAGTTCGTCGGCCCGCTCCTCCATCAGGTCGGCCAGCGTGTGGATCAGCGCTGCCCGGGCGGTCCGCCCCATCCGCGGCCACGGCCCGGAGTCGAACGCGCGCCGCGCTGCCGCGATGGCCAGGTCGGCGTCGGCGGCACTGCCCTCGGCGACCTCGCCCCAGCGCTCGCGGGTCCACGGGTTGATCGTGTCGAACCGCTTGCCGTCGACCGACTCGACCTCGACCCCGTCGATGATGTGCCCGAAGAACTCCACGTCAGTTCGTCCCCTCCTGAGCCGGCGCTGTGTCCGGCGCCTGTGAAACAGCTTGGGCCGCAGCCCGCTCGGCGATGGTCACGCCGCCGGCAGACCAGTGCGTCGGCGGCACCTCGCGGACGACGACGCGCACGTTCGCGTCCGGCGCGCCGATCGAGCGCACCACCGCGGCGTGCACCTCGCTGAGCAGGGCGCGGATCTGCTCCGGGCTGCGCCCGGTGGCCAGGGTGACCTCGACCAGCGGCATCAGGCGCCGCCCCCAGCCGACTCCGGCGCGGCCGGCCCGCCGTTGAGGTAGACCGAGCCCAGGTTGGTGAAGTGGCAGGCGATGCTGGCCCCGGGCGGGGCGAACACGGCGTCGGTCATGCCGCCGGTGAGTACGATCCAGCCCGCCTCCAGCCGCTTGCCCCGACGCCCCAGGTCGTTCACCGCCAGCGCCAGGGCCTCGGCCGGGTTGCCCTGCACCGCGGCACCGGTGGCCGAGTCGACGATCGCGCCGTCCACCTCGACCAGCACCGCCTCCATGGCCAGATCGAGGCCAGCCGGCGGCAGCGCCACCGGGCCGGTGACGAAGGCGCCGGAGGAGGCGTTGTCCGCCACGACGTCCGGCATGGTGAACTTGAAGTCGCGGTAGCGGCTGTCGATCACCTCGGCGCCGCCCAGCACCGACTCCACCGCCCCCATCGCCTGCGCCGCGCTGACGCCGGGTCCCTCCAGCGCCCGGCCCATCACGAACACGATCTCCGGCTCCACCCGGGGGTGGATCAGCGCCGCCTGCGGCACCGGCTCACCGGCGGGAAGGATCATCGCGTCGGTCAACCAGGCCACCAGCGGGACGTCGATGCCCATCCGCTTCTGCTTGGCCCGGCTGGTCAGGCCCAGCTTGACCCCGATCAGCTTCTCGCCCCGGGCCAGACGGCGGCGCAGCGTCTCGTCCTGCACGGCATAGGCGGTGTCGAGATCGAGCTCGGGCCACTCGTCGGTGATCGGCGTCCGGTCGTGCCGGTTGTCCTCGCACTCGAGCAGCGCGGTCGCCGCCCGATCGACGTCCCAGGTACCGTTCGCGGCGGCCATCAACGCACTCCCATCCCGGCGAGATCGCCGAGCTCGGCTTCCTGCTGCAGCTGCAGCGCGATATCGATGATCATGTCTTCCTGGCCGCCCACATAGCCGGCCTCGCCGACCCGCTGCAGGATCTGATGTGCCGCAACGCCGTAGCGCTCGGCGGCCCGCTCGGCGTGCAGCAGGAAGCTCGAGTACACCCCCGCGTAGCCCTGGGTGATCGAGGCCCGGTCCATCCACGGCAGGCGCGGGATGAACGGCCGGACGACGTCCTCGGCGGCCGAGAGCACCTCACCGAGGTCGACCCCGGTACGGATGCCCATCCGCTCGAAGGTGGCCGCCAGCACCTCGGTGGGGGAGTTGCCGGCACCGGCGCCGAGCGCACACAGCGCGCCGTCGATCTGCTTGGCGCCCGCCTGGTAGGCGAGCACCGAGTTGGCGATACCCATGCTGAGGTTCTGGTGGCCGTGGAAGCCGACCTGGGCGTCCGCCCCGATCTCGCCGATGACCGACCTGATCCGCTCCTGCGCGGTCTCCAGCACGAGCGCCCCGGCCGAGTCGACGACGTACACGCACTGCGCGCCGGCGTCCACCATGATCCTGGCCTGCGTGGCCAGTTCCTCGGGCGAGGCCCGGTGGGAGAGCATCAGGAACCCGACCGTCTCCATGCCGAGCCGGCGGGCCTCGTCGAAGTGCTGAAGGGAGACGTCGGCCTCGGTGCAGTGGGTGGCGATCCGGGCCACCGAAGCGCCCATGGCGTGGGCCTGCCGCAGGTCGTGCACGGTGCCCAGCCCGGGGAGCATCAGGACCGCGATCTTCGCCTGGGTGGCCTCCTCGACCGCGGCCTTGATCAGCTGCATCTCATCGACGCGGCTGAAGCCGTAGTTGAAGCTGGACCCACCCAGGCCGTCGCCATGCGAGACCTCGATCACCTGCACGCCGGCCGCGTCCAGCGCGTGGACGACGGCGCGGACCTGCTCCTCGGTGAACTGGTGGGACATCGCGTGCGAGCCGTCGCGCAGGGTGGAGTCGGTGATCCTCAGGTCACGGTCGCCGCCGGCTGTTGGGGTGTTCGCCAGCACCTCGGACTCGGTGACCGGCGTCGTGACGACGGGTGCGTCGTCCGGGTTGATGGTCATGTCGCCCATGGCTGCTCAGACTCCTGCCGTCGCGTCGATGGTGTCGGCCTCGCTGATCTCGCCGAGGTCGGCGGAGGACTTCCAGCTGGAGGCCACCCCCAGCCGGTGGGAGACCAGCAGGTCGCCGACCCGGGCCGCCGCCGAGGTGATGATGTCGAGGTTGCCGGCGTAGTCGGGCAGGTAGTCGCCGCGGCCCTTGACCTCGATCGGGATGAAGACCCGAGCCAGGTGGTTCCAGGTGTCCCGGGCATGGTCGAACTGGGGGGCGGCGCGCAGGTGGTACCCGGGCACGTACTCGCGGACCCGCTCGACCATCGCGTGGATCGACTCCAGGATCTTGTCCTGCAGGTCTCCGGGCTCACCCGCCTCGGCCGGGATGGCGCAGAAGACCGAGTTGCGCATCATCAGGGGTGGCTCGACCGGGTTGAGGATGATGATCGCCTTACCGCGCTCGGCGCCGCCGACCACCTGCAGCGCCTCGGACGTCGTCTCGGTGAACTCATCGATGTTCGCCCGGGTGCCGGGGCCGGCCGACTTGCTGGAGATGGAGGCGACGATCTCGGCGTACGGCACGGGGACGACGTCCGCCACCGCGCGCACCATCGGAGTGGTCGCCTGGCCGCCGCAGGTGATCATGTTGACGTTGGTGGCGTCGAGGTTGAAGTCGAGGTTGACCGGCGGGCAGACGTACGGCCCGACTGCGGCCGGGGTGAGGTCGACGGCGAGGATGCCGGCCTCGGCGTAGCGCGGCGCGTTCGCCTGGTGGGCCTTGGCGCTGGTGCACTCGAACACGATGTCCGGCAGTTCGTCCTGGGCCAGCAGCCAGTCGACGCCCTCATGGCTCGCCTGCAGACCGACACCCGCCGCGCGGCGCAGCCCGTCGGACGCCGGGTCGACGCCGATCATGAAGCGCGGCTGGATGATCTCGCTGCGGCGCAGCAGCTTGAACATCAGGTCGGTGCCGATGTTGCCCGGGCCGACGATGGCCGCTGTGGCCATACGGGTCTCGCTCATGCTCCATTCCCTTCTGGCGCGAAGCGCACGGTGACGCTGCCTATGCCGCCGAACGTGGCACTGAAGGTGTCGCCCGGGCTGACCGCCACCGAGGCGGTGATCGAACCAGGCAGGACGACGTGCCCCGCCTCCAACGTCACGCCGCGGGCACCGAGGGTGTTGGCCAGCCAGGCGAGGGAGGTGATCGGAGAACCGAGGACGGCGCCGCCCGCGCCGGTGCCCACGACCTCGCCGTTGCAGCGAAGCACGCAGCCTGAGCGGCGCAGGTCGACGTCCTGGACGCCCACCGGGGTGCTGCCCAGCACGACGCCGGCGCTGGAGGCGTTGTCGGCCACGGTGTCGAAGAAGCTGATCTTCCAGTCCCGGATCCGGGAGTCGATCAGCTCCAGCGAGGGCAGGACGAAGTCGATGGCCGCGGCGGCCTCGGCCACCGTGACCCCCGGACCCTTCAGCGGGCGCTTCAGGACGAACGCCACCTCGGGTTCGATGCGCGGCTGCAGGAACGTGCCCGCCACGATGGTGCTGTTCTCGAGATAGACCATGTCGTCCAGCAGGTGGCCGAAGTCGGGCTGGTTCACCTTCATCTGGCGCTGCATCACCGCGGAGGTGAGGCCGACCTTGTGGCCCTTGATGGTGGCTCCGTCGGCCAGCCGCTGAGCGATCTGGGCCACCTGGATCTCGTAGCTGTCCTCCAGCGTGATGCCCGGGTAGGTCTCGATCAGGGGGTCGATCGGCTTGCGGGTCTCATAGGCCGTCAACAGGTCGTGCGCAGCCTGACTACGCGCATCGGCGTCCACGCGGTTCTCCTTCCGGTCCCGCCGCACGCTACGGGGAGCGGCGAGGTCGTGGTGGGGGCGTTCGGTCCAGCGGAACGCAGGACGGAAATCGTTGGGGGGCTTCAGATTCCGAGCGACCTCGCGAGGCGGCGGGCGGCAACGGAGACCAGCTGGGCCGAACGGCCGACATTGCCTGAGATCTGGCTGGTCGGGCCGACCAGGGAGATCGCGGCCCGGGCCCTGCCGGCGGAGTCGAGCACCGGGGCGGCCACCGAGGAGACACCGTCCAGAGCCTCGCCGATGTTCGTGGCGACGCCGCGTCGGCGGACCTCGATCAGGGCCCGGTCGTAGTCGGCCTCGGTGCGGATCGAGACGTCGGTCATCGGCGGGAAGCCGGCCGCCTTGCGGGCCCGCGCGGCGTCCGGGTCGAAGGCGGCGATCACCTTGCCGGAGCTGGTGCAGTGCGAGGGCTGGCTGCGAGCGACCGCGGTCATGATCTGCATCCCGCGCAGGGTCTCCAGCCGGTCCAGGTAGACCACGTTGCTCCCCGATGCGATGCCCAGGTGCACGGTGCAGCCGCTGAGCTGGCGCAGCTCCTCGAGCAGGGGCGCGGCGGTGCGTCGCAGGCGCATCCGGTCACCGGCCAGTTGGCCCAGCTCGAACAGGTGCAGGCCGAGCCGGTAGTGCCCGGTCTCGGGGTTCTTGTCGGTCAGCCCTCGGGCGCTGAGCGAGGTGAGCAGACGGTGGGCGGTGCTCTTGGCCACTCCGAGCCGCCGCGCGATGTCGCTCACCCCCAATTCGTCGCTGTCCAGGAAGCAGTCCAGGACGTCCAGTGCCGAGGTGACCGATTTGACCCCACCCGGGGCACGGGTGTCGTGGGCGCCGTTGGCTCGGGTGCCGCCGCGCGGCGCGGCTGCGGAGCCAGCCCTGACCACTCTGAGATCTGTCCTGTTCGGGGCCGAGGTCGACATGCGGCGAAGCACCTCCAGATCGGGCTGCGCAGCGGAGCCCAGTGACCGGTGTCACTGACTAGACAGTCGCTCCCTGGACGGCGACCATGCAAGGCATGCGTTCCACTCAGCGGGACGGGGCCCGGCCCTCGGCTCCGGCCTCGGCTCCGGGGCCGCTCCCGGCCTCCCTCCTGGAGCGCGCTTCGCTGGTTTTCGGGTGTTTCGACCCCGAACACACCGAGATCGGCATCTCCGAGATCTCGCGCGGCACCGGTCTGCCCAAGTCGACCGCTCATCGGCTGGTGGCCGAGATGGTGCGGTTGGGCCTGCTCGAACCGGGCGGCGGCGGCCGGGTACGTCTGGGGATGCGCATGTTCGAGCTGGGCCAGTTGGTACCGCGCCAGCTCACCCTGCGGGAGGCGGCGCGCCCGTTCATGGAGGACCTGCGCGAGGCCACCGGCAACAACGTGCACCTGGCCGTGCTGGACGGCGTCGAAGTGGTCTACGTCGAGATCCTGTGGGCCCGCGACGCCCAGCCGCTGCCGTCGCGGGTCGGCGGGCGGCTGCCGGCGCATGCGACCGGCGTCGGGAAGGCGATCCTGGCGTTCAGCGCGCCCGAGGTGGTGCGGGCCCGGCTCGACGCGGGGCTGTCCCGCCGCACGGCCTACACGATCATCATGCCGGGGGCGCTGGCGCGGGAGCTCACGGGCATCCGGGCGCAGGGCATCTCCTACGACCGGCAGGAGTCGGCGATGGGCGTCGTCTGCGCCGCCTGCCCGGTGTTCGGGGCTGACGGCGCCGTGGTCGGCTCGCTGTCGGTCACCGGGCGCGCGGAGCGGCTCGACATCGAACGGATGGCCCCCGCCGTCCGCACCGCCGCCCTGGCCCTATCCCGCTCCCTAGGCGCCCCACCCCTCGCCTGACTCGCGCGCGAACCCCGCGGTGGGTCATGCCGAACGCGTTGCCGGCAACGCGTCTGGCATGACGCTGCCGGGTTGTCCACAGGTGGGGCGGGGAGTGGGGGCATGGTGGGTGGCCGGTGGGGGAGGGTGGCGCCCGGAGGTGAGGCGCGTGGGTGCTGCGAGTCCGGTGCCGGGGACGACGGCAAGGCGGCTGCGGCTCGAGGCTGCGGGCGAGGTCGCGGCGCGGTACGGCGGAGTGGCGCACCGTGCTGACCTGCGTGCCGTCGGCGTGGACCGCCACCACGTGCGGGTGCAGGTGGCGGCCGGGCGGTGGGCGGTGGCCGGACGCCACACCGTCGTCGTCGCCGGGGCCGAACCCGCGGGTGAGGGGCGCTGGTGGTGGGCCGTCTGGGAGTCCGGCTCGGGTGCCGTCCTCGACGGGGTGTCGGCCCTGCGCGCCCAGGGCATGACCGGGTTCACCGCGCCGGCGGTTCACGTCACGGTGCCGAGGCAGAGCAGCGCACACCACCAGAGCGGAGTGGTCGTGCATCGCCGCCGCACCGTGGGGCCTGTCGTCGGCGCGGGGGTACCCCGGGTCAGCCCGGAGTGGGCCACCATCCGGGCGGCGCAGTGGGCGGCCTCTGATCGGCAGGCCGCACTGATGGTGTGCCTGCCGGTCCAGCAACGCCTCGTCCTGCCCTCGCGGCTGATGCACGCCTGGGCAGAGGTCCGCCGGTCACCGCGGCGCGCCCTGCTCGACGCGGTGATCGCTGACGTCTGCGACGGTGCGCACTCACTCGGCGAGCTCGACTTCGCCCGATGGTGCCGCCGCTACCGGCTTCCCGAGCCTGTTCGGCAGAGCGTGCGGCGTGGTCCGGACGGGCGGGCCTACCTCGACGCGGAGTTCGCGAACGGACTGGTGGTGGAGATCGACGGAAGTCAGCACCTGTTCGGCTTGGCCCCGTTGGACGATGCGCTGCGGGCGAATGACATCACCTTGGACGCCTCACGGGTGCTGCGGCTGCCCGTCCTGGGCCTTCGCCTGCGCCCCGACGCCTTCATGGCCCAGGTGGCCCGGGCCCTCGGGCATTCGCCCGTTCCGGTCATGCCGAAAGCGTCGCCGGCAACGCGTTGGGCATGACTGGGGAGAACCTCGGCGTTCCGTGACGAGGAACATCGGGCCCTTCCGCCTGTGGGCTGGCTCACCGTGGCCAGACCCCGTCGCGGAAGGAGAACCACGTGACGCCGTTCATGATGCGTGTCGCCGAACTCGTCGGCGCCGACATCGAGGAAGAGGTCAGCGAGCCGCTGGCCTACCGGACCCGGTTGTCGAGCGCGGTGTCGGCCGGCATCGGTGCCGACAAGCACGTCGGCATCCGGGCCCTGGCCGAGCAGCTGCTCTGCGAGGCGAACGCCGTGCTGGACGACAGCGACGACCAGATGGGCCTGTTCGACGAGGCGACGGACGGCGAACTCGCCTTCACCGTCACCTACCGGAACCGGGCGGTGCGGGTCTCAACCCGGTTCGAGGACGGCAGGGCCTACGGGCGGCTGATCGGTGACGGGGTCGAAACCGGGCCCGATCGCGAGCTGGAGGGCCCGGACGCCGTGGCCGATCTGCTCGTCCTGCTGCTGGTCTCGGCCGGGCTTCCGCACCACCAGGTCGACGCCTAGGCGCCGGCAGGTCACACCACCGCATCACCGCCGCACTCCGCACATCACCCAAAGGAGGGCCCGACGTGCAGTTCGAGCTACGCACCCAGGTCATCGAGGCCAAACGGAAGACCTTCACCAACCTGACCGCTCGCTACGGGGATCGCCCCGCCTCGCGCTACGAGGAGGGCTCGGTCGACATCCAGCCGACCGTCAACTTCCACTACCGCCCGCTGTGGGGCCCCGACCGCGAGATCTACTCCGAGTCCTACTCGGCGCTGCGGCTGAGCGACCCGAACGCGTTCACCGATCCGCGTCAGTACTACTACTACCCGTACGTGACGGCGCGGGCGCACCTGCACGAGGCGTTCGCGGCGACGCTGACCTACCTGGAGAAGCGGGCCCTGCTGGAGAAGCTGCCCGAAGGCTGGAAGAGCGCCATCTCCCAGGCGGTGCTCCCGATGCGTCACTACGAGAGCGGTGCCCAGCTGATCTCCGCCAACGGGTGCCGTTTCGCCTGGGGCTCGACGGTGGAACAGTGCCTGTCCTACGCCGCGTTCGACCGGATCGGCACTGCGCAGCTGCTCAGCCGGGCCGGGATCGCGCTGGACGGCGGCACGGACGCTCTGCTGGGCCCGGCCAAGAGCCAGTGGCTGGAGAACGCCGATCTGCAGCCGCTGCGCAAGTACACCGAGCTGCTGCTGGTCGAGCAGGACTGGGCGATCGCTCACCTCGGACTCGATCTGGCCGACCAGCTGCTCTACGGGCTGCTTTACTCCCACCTCGACGAGGCTGCGCTGATGGGGGGCGCCGGCGCCTATTCGCTGATGGCCCAGCACCTGTCCGGGTGGTTCACCGATCACCGCCGGTGGGTGGACGCGCTGAACAAGGCCTGGCTGAACGACGCCGAGCACGGCGAGGCCAACCGCGCCACTCTGGCCGAGGCTGCTGCCCGACTGCTGCCGGGAGCGACGGAGGCTGCGCTCGGCGTGGCCCGGATCGCCGATGCCCATCTCAGCGCCGGTGCGGTCGACTTCGTCACCGCGCGGGCCGCCGAGCTCGCCGACACCTTCGCCGTCAAGGAGTCCTGACCGCCATGAGCCAGACCACGACCTCCCGCCCCGTCGGGGTGGACCTGCAGGAGAACGAGGACAACAGGGCCGTCGTCGAGGCCATCGAGGCCGACAACCCCGACTGCTCGGTGCAGCACTTCCCCGGTCTGGTCCGGATCACTGCACCCAAGCGCCTACACATCACCCGGGAGAGCGTCGAGGAGCGCCTCGGCCGGGAGTGGGAGACGCACGAGTTCCAGCTCGCGATCGTGTCGTACTTCGGGCACATCAAGGAATGGGACGACGACGAGATCATCATCCAGTGGGACCACTGAGGGGATAGCGACCATGGCCGCACCACGCAAGTTGTCGATGAAGCAGCGGTACGCCGCGCTGACCCACGACCTGGACTGGGACTTCTCCTACGTCAGCAACGAGGAGGCCTTCCCACACACCACCTTCGAGGGCATCAAGATCCATGATTGGTCGAAGTGGGAGGACCCCTTCCGGCTCACCGTCGACGCCTATATGAAGTACCAGGCGGAGAAGGACAAGCGGCTCTACGCCGTCCTGGACTCCTTCGCCCAGGGCCAGGGCCATCTGTCCCTGGCCGACGCGAAGTACCTGAACGCCATGAAGCTGTTCCTGCAGGGCGTGACCCCGCTGGAGTACCAGGCGCACCGGCACTTCTCCTACCTCGCTCGGCACCTCAACGGCCCCGGCCCGCGCTTCGCCGCGCTGTGCCAGAGCCAGGACGAGCTGCGGCACGCGCAGACCGAGATCCACACCCTGTCGAACTACAACAAGTACTACGGCGGCTTCCACTCATGGCAGCACCAGCACGACCGGGTCTGGTACCTCTCGGTGCCGAAGTCCTACTTCGACGACGCCGTCTCCGCCGGCCCGTTCGAGTTCATGATCGCGATCGGGTTCAGCTTCGAGTACCTGTTGACCAACCTGCTGTTCGTGCCGTTCATGTCCGGCGCCTCGTTCAACGGCGACCTCCCGACGATGACGTTCGGCTTCTCCGCCCAGAGCGACGAGAGCCGGCACATGACGTTCGGGCTGGAGGCGATCAAGTTCCTGCTCGAGCAGGACCCGGACAACGTGCCGATCGTGCAGGCCTGGATCGACAAGTGGTTCTGGCGCGGCTACCGCCTGCTGGCGCTGGTCTCGCAGATGCTCGACTACATGCTGCCGCGCAAGGTGATGAGCTGGAAGGAGTCCTTCGAGCTGTACTTCGAGCAGCAGATGCTCGGCGGCCTCTTCCCCGACCTCGCCTACTACGGGATCACGCCCCCGCGGCACGTCGACCACGCGATCGGGGAGAAGGAGATCCTCTCCCACCAGGTGTACTGGACGCTCTACCAGTTCAGCTTCGCGGCCGCGTTCAACACCACCATCCCGGACGAGGAGCATCTGGCGTGGCTCTCCGAGCAGTACCCGGACAGCTTCGACAAGCACTACAAGCCGTTGTGGGAGAAGGCGACCCGCATGGTCGAGGGTGGTGGCCGGCACTTCGCCCGGGCGCTGCCACAGTTGTGCCAGGTCTGCCAGATCCCGATGCTGTTCACCGAACCCGGCGACCCGACGACGATCTGCCAGCGAAACTCGGTCTACGAGGGTGAGCGCTACAACATGTGCTCGGACGGCTGCAAGTGGATCTTCGATCGGGAGCCGGAGAAGTACGTGCAGGCCTGGCTGCCGGTGCACCAGATCTACCAGGGCAACTGTGGCGGCCCGACCGTTCCCGACGTGCTGGCCTGGTACAAGCTGCAGCCAGGTGACAACGGCGAGTACGTCGGATCCCAGGAGGAGAAGGACTGGACCGCCTGGCACGATCACTCGGCCCACGCCGCGCAGGACACCCCCGCCCCCGCCCCGGTCGCCGGGAACTGACGCTAAGGAGAAGCGACATGGCAGTGCGAGCGATCGGGGAGTACAGCTTCCCCTCCCGTTCCCGTCAGGAGCTCTACGGGGATGACCAGCTGGTGCATGTCTACTGGAAGCACAACATGTTCATCTGTGCGCCCGCCTGCTTCCGGGTGCCCAAGGCGATGCCGTGGGACACCTTCCTGGCTGAGGTGCTCTATCCGGTCTGGGAGCAGGACCCGGACTTCGACCGGGCGACGACCCAGTTCTCCTGGGAGGTCGACGACGCGCCGATCTCGCCGTCCGGCAGTGAATCGCTGGACAGCCTGGGGGTCGGGCACAAGAGCCTGATCACTTGCCAGGCTGCCTGAGCCATCTGAACACCTGAACCACACGACCCGGTCCACCACCGGCCCATCCGCTCGTCGAAAGGACCAGACCATGCCATTGCATGGCATCTCACGACTCGGCTACGTCCATGCCCGGGTCACCGACCTGGCACAGGCGAAGAGCCACTACGGCAATACGTTGGGGCTCTACCCCACGCACGAGACCGACGACCGCGTCTACTTCAAGGGCTGGGACGAGTGGGATCACCACTCGGTCGTGCTCGAGAGCGGCGGCGTCGGCGCGGTCAAGTTCGGCTGGAAGGTCAACGACCCGGGCGACATCGACGGGATCGAGAAGGCCGCGCAGGCGTTCGGCGTCACCGTCGAGCGGATGAGCGCCGGGGAGAACCTGGAGACCAGCGACGGCATCCGCATGATCACGCCGTCCGAGCACGTGTTCGAGATCTACCACACCATGAAGACCGTGGGGCTCGAGGTCGGCACGCACAACCCCGAGGTCTTCCCCCGCCACATGGTCGGTGTTGGTGCGCCCCGGATCGACCACGCGCTGATCACCGCCGACGACGTCAACCAGATGGACCGGTTCCTGCACGACGTGTTCGGGTTCTACGCGAGCGAACGCGTGGTGACCTCGCTGGACGACGACGCGATGTACATCGGCACCTGGATGACGGCCGGTAACACCGTGCACGACCTGGCCGTGATCAAGGGCCCGCAGGGCAAGCTGCACCACTTCGCGTTCAACCTGGTCGGCTGGGCGGACCTCCTGCGGGCCGGCCAGCTGTTCTCCATGGACGACGTGCCGATCGACGTCGGCCCGACCCAGCACGGCATCACCCGCGGGGAGACGATCTACTTCTTCGACCCCTCCGGCAACCGCAACGAGGTGTTCTCCGGCGGCTACATCGCCTACCCTGACCGCCCGACGGTGAACTGGACGCCCGAGCAGTTGGGCAAGGGCATCTTCTACATCCAGCGCGAGCTGAACGAGCGCTTCACCAGCGTGCTGACCTGACAACGAACCCCCTCGCGTCGCGGGCTCTCCCTGGCCCCGACGCGAGGGGGTTTCTTCTTCGTAGGAGCGAGGGGCCGTGACCGAGACCTACCAGATCACCGTCGAGCCGATCGGCGCCGAGATCAGCTGCCGGGAGGACCAGACCCTCCTGGACGCCTGTCTCCGGGCCGGCGTCTGGGTGCCGCACTCGTGCACCCACGGCACCTGTGGCACCTGCAAGGCCGAGGTGGTGGACGGCGAGGTCGACCACGGGGACTCCTCCTCGTTCGCCCTGATGGACTTCGAGCGCGACGACGGCAAGACGCTGATGTGCTGTGCGACGCCACGCAGCGACGTGGTGATCGAGGCCGAGGTGGATGCGGACGACGAGACGCCGAGCCACGCCGTCGCCGACTACGCGGGCACCGTGGTGAGCATCGAGGACGTCGCCACCGACACCCGCCGGGTGATCGTCGAGCTGGACCGGGAGATGGTGTTCGACGCCGGGCAGTACATGGCCTGGCAGATCCCGCCGAGCCTGGCCGGTGGGAAGCCGGGGGTGACCCGTACCTATTCGATGGCCAATCCGCCCTCGCAGGGGCGTCGGCTGGAGTTCCAGATCCGGCGCACCCCCGGCGGGGTGTGCAGCGACGGCTGGGTCTTCGCCGATCTCGCGGTCGGCGCACCGGTGGCCCTGACCGGGCCGTACGGCCGGTTCACGGTGCGGATGGCCCGCAACGAGCCCGCGATCATGATCGCCGGTGGTACGGGGCTGGCCCCGATCGCGTCGATGATCAGGAGAGTGCTGCTGGACGGCGCGAGCGAGCGGGGCGAGGGCCCGTCCCGGATCACCCTCTACCAGGGAGCGCGGAATCGTGCAGCGCTGTACGACGTCGAGGAGTTCCGTTCTCTGGCAGCGCAGTTCGGCGACCGTTTCGTGTACCGGCCGTGCCTGTCGGAGGAGGAGCCGCCCGAGGGGGAGGGCTACGGTGCCGGCATGGTCACCGACGTGCTGGCCGCCGAGCACCCTAGTCTGGCCGGGCACGTGGCTTACCTGTGCGGGCCCCCGGCGATGGTCGACGCCGCGATGAAGACCCTGATGTCGCGCCGACTGTTCCCGCGGGACATCAACCGCGAGGAGTTCCTGGACGAGAGCAACCGCACCGGCAGCGGCCTGCGCTCGCCACTCATCCGCCGCTAGCCCTCAGTGATCATGCGCGCCAGGTACGCGTGATCATGCACGCCAGGTACGTTCCGGGCGGGACCCGGGACGCCGTCCCCTTCGTGATCCAGGAGAGCATCGTGAACGCCATCCGTTCGGTCCCGACACTGACCTACGCCGCTGCGGCCCAGGTCGTGGATGCGGCGATCGCAGCAGCCGAGGCAGAGGGGGTGCCGGTCAACGTGGCCGTCGCCGACCCCGGCGGGAACCTGATCGTTTTCGCCCGCATGGACGGCGCGGCGCTGATGTCCGGCCGCATCGCGCAGGACAAGGCCTACACCGTGGCGGCGTTCAATGGTCTGCCCACCCACCGGTGGTACCCGATGATCGCCGACGAGCCGGCGCTGCTCACCGGCATCGTGCACACCGACCGGCTCGTGGTCTTCGGCGGTGGTATGCCGATCATGGTGGACGATGCCCTGGCCGGCGCGGTCGGGGTGTCCGGAGGCACCGCCGAGCAGGATGTGCGGATCTCCACCGCGGCGGCGGCGTCCGTCACATGACGAGTCATGGTCACGCACCCCAGCCCCTGCTCGTGATCATGCAATCCCGGCACCTCGGCGAGGCGTGATCACGCACTGGGGGTATGTCCCGATCGGGCGCCTGGAACGCGGATCACGCCGTGCTCCGCGGTCGACCTACCAGCGGCGGCTCCGGATGGCCGGCGACATGCCGATCACTTCGCCGATCGCGTACTCGAGCAGCATGGATCGTCCCCACACCAGGTTCTTCGTCACGCTGACCGCGCTCCACCCCCAATCGCGCTCGATCTCCGCCCGGCGCTGCCGGTCGGCCGCCTCCAAGGCCTCCCCTCGGTGGTAGGCCTCGCCGTCGTACTCCCAGGCGTAGCGGACGTCGCGGTAGCCCATGTCGAGCCGTCGGCGCTCGCGGCCGGAGGCGTCGCACAGCGAGATCTGCAGTTCCGGCGCCGGAAACCCGGCGTCGCAGAAGCGCAGCCGCATCGCCGACTCCCCAAACGACTCCGCCCGGGGATCGCATAGCTCGATCAGCCGGCGCGCGCGGGCGACGAACCGGTCGCCGCGCCAACGTTCCACCATCTCCAGCAGTTCGGCCGGGACGACGAGCCCGGAACGCGCCATCGCGTCGACGGCGCCCAAGCCGATGCCCGGAGTGGACCACCTCGCCAGGTCGATCGCCGTCCGGGACGGTGCGATACACGCCACCCCGGCCACCTCTGTCACGTCGGCGGCGGTCAGGTCCGTCGCATAGCAGCTGACGTCCGGACGACGGATCGGCGTCCTGCCTTTCGGCACAGCACATTCCAAGGGCGGCGGTGCGCGATGGCCACCGAGCGGTCGGGCATCGACACCGAGCAACCAGGCGGCGGTACCACGGCAGACGGCCGCGCCGTCCGGCAAGATCCGGCAGACCGCCGCCGCTCGGGACGCGACGTCGTCCGGTGTTCCGGCCTTCACGAGGATTCCGCGAACGGGTTGCGTCAACCGGCCGGACCGGAGCAGCGCGTCGATGCCCCGGCGGGACGCGCCGTCGTGCAGCGCGGTGGCGCGGGCAAAGGGCTGGTCAGGCAGGCCGTCGTGGAGCTGCTGCAGCCGACTCTCGGTGTCCACGGACCCACCGTGGCTCGGAACCGGCGAACGGCCGCGGGGTTATCCACAGGGGATGACCGAGAGCGATCACCCACCACGGAAAGTCGCCGATGGCCTACCCGGATTGCATGATCACGGGGGAGGTGAGGCAGAGTAGAACGGCCGGACCTCGCGGTCCGGCCGTTCTGTCGGGCCATCGATCGAGATGCCCGTGGATCTCTGGTGCCCCGAATGCGTGCCTGGATTGCATGATCACGCAAGGGTGGGGTGGATCAGGTGAAGACGGTGGTGAAGCTCTCCTTGATCTCGCGGGCGTGGTAGAAGATGCCCTTCGCCAGCTGGTCGGCCGTCCAGATGATGGTCGGTCGGTCGCGATAGGACGTGTAGCCACCGGCGAAGGTCTCGTTCCGGTTGCCGGCGGGGTCGAAGAAGTAGATGGTCTCACCGCGGGTGATGCCGTGGCGGGTCGGGCCGACGTCGATCGGCACGTCGTCCATGGTGAAGAGGTCGGCGGCGTGCAGGATGTCGTTCCAGTCACGCATCTGGAACGCGAAGTGGTGCAGCTTGCCGTTCGGGCCCCGCAGCAGCGCGATGTCGTGCACCTTCTGCATCGACGAGAGCCAGTACGCGATGGTCTGCGCGTCGTCCGACAGGTCGGTCTGTGCGCGCTCGGTGGTGTAGAAGTTCGTGACCTCCATGAAGAACCGGGCCGCGGTGTCGATGTCCTCGCCCATGACGAGGGCGTGGTCGAGCATCGGGGCGCCCACGCCGACCAGGTGCCGCGGGAAGGCGTCCGGGTTGTGCGTGCCGACCTCAAGGCCGACCGCCGTCATCGAGTGGTAGAACTCGAACGTGTGGTCGATGCAGGGCAGGTGAACGCGGACGCCGTCGCTGACCTCGCGGTTCTCGCCGGCGCTCATCCGGGTGACGGTGCAGTCGCCGAAGGTCGTGGCGCGCTGCTCGATGCCGTCGAGGTCGCCGGCCTGGCCGACCTTGAACCCGAACTTGACTGCGCCGACGCCACCCTCCTCGAGCACGACCGAGTGGTGGTCCCACTCGTCCCAACCCTTGAAGTAGAGCTTCCCGCTCTCTTCAGCAGTCGGGTACAGGCCAAGGGTGTTCGCGTAGTGGTCCTTGGCCTTGGCCAGGTCGGTGACGCGCGCGTGGACATAACCCATTCGCAGGATCGTCATGTGAACTCCTTTGTTCGTAGCGGGCCTCAGCGCCGCGCGAGTGCGGCCAGGAAAGGAGCGACGCAACGGACACTGGTGTCAGGCCGCAGCGCCAGCGCCGTGTCCACCTCGGGCACGGCGCGACAGATCAGGCACACCCCCTCGCGGCGTTCCTCAGGGGTGAGCACGGTCTCGGCGACGACCTCCTGGTACGACACCGAGCCCTCGACGACGATGAACTTGCAGATCCCGCAGCCGCCGCGGCGGCATCCGGACGTGGCGGCGTAGCCGGCGCGCTGCAGGCCGCCGAGAATCGTCTCGCCGGGCCGCAGTGCGACATCCACATCGGTGTCGTTGACGGTCAGCCGAGGCATCTCCAGCTCCCGATGCGTATGCGGGTAGGGGTCGTCCACGATCGGATGGCCGACCGTGGTGTCAGCGTGGGGCCGTGTGCGGCCGTGTCAGCAGGCCATTCCCCTCTGCGGAACGTTTTCCTGGGATCTGGGTCCAAAGTCCTGGGCGACCGGCGGGACGGATGGGGCCCTCACTTGGGCCCGCAGGCCCTGTGCCGCAGGCCCGGGGTCTTGGCACGATCCTGGTATCGGCGCTTCCTCGGGGGGAGGCGCTCGATCCGAGACGGCGACGGCGTCGAGTACCTGCTCGGGGGGTGCTCGGCGCCGCCGCTCGTCACCGGGGGGGAAGCAGGGCCTGTACCCGACCGAAGAATCCGCGAATGTGCTGTTCGACCATATTCGCGGCGCCGGCGCCGTCATGGTCCACGATGCAGGCGAAGAGCGCGTGATGCTCCTGACGCAGTCCGTCGGCCGTCTCGGCCCAGTCAGCGGACTGCTCGAACGCCGCCAGCAGCGAGTAGCGCAACGACTCCCGGACGGCGCTGGTCAGGTCGGCCACGAGCCGGTTGCCACCCGCCTCGGCCACCGCCACATGGAAGGCGGTGTCCAGGTCGTTGAAGGCCGCGCGATCCACCTCGGGGTCGTCCATCGACGCCAGCAGCTCGCGCATCCGCCTCAGGTCGGCCTGCGTGGCGTCGGCGGCGGCCAGACGGACACTCCAGCGCTCCAGCATCACCCGGGTCTCGACCATCTGCTGCACCGGGAAGCTGCTCAAGGCGACGTGCAGGCGAAGCAGCCGGGTCAGGGCCACGCCGGAGGAATCGGCGATCGTGGTGCCCGAGTCGGGGCCGTTGCCCACCAGCGAGCGCAGCACTCCTTGGGCCTGCAGGGCGCGGATGGCCTCTCGGACCGCCGAGCGGCTCACTCCGAGCTTCGCCGCGAGGTCTCGTTCCGCCGGCAACCGATCGCCCACCCTGAGCTGCCCGGTGAGGATCTGCTCCTCGATCCGGTCGAGCACGAGCTCGTAGGTGGGCGCCCGAGAGATGGTCCGCCACGCGCCTTGGCTCACCGGTCGCGCCTCCTCCCTCGTAGGTCTTGCGCCCCTGGTTCCTGGTGCCTACGGTAGGCCAAAGTATGGTCTGACCAATCTACCTTGTTCGGCCCGCGAAGGAGGCTCCGCCCATGAAGGTCGCACTCTTCGTGACCTGTCTGAACGACGCCGTGTTCCCACAGACCGGACAGGCCACGGTCGAGGTGCTGGAGCGCGTCGGGGCGGCGGTGGTGTTCCCCACCGGGCAGACCTGCTGCGGTCAGATGCACGTGAACACGGGCTATCGCGAGCAGGGGACGGCGCTGATGCGCTCGTTCCTGGACACCTTCGAGGGCTACGAGCACGTCGTGGCGCCGTCCCCGTCGTGCGTCTCCACCGTGCGCCACCACTTCCCGGCGCTTGCTGACGAGAGCGGGGACGCCGCGCTGGTGCGCCGGGTCGCGGAAATGGGGCCCCGGGTGCACGACCTGTCCGAGTTCCTTCTCGACGTGCTGGAGGTCGAGGACGTCGGCGCGTACTTCCCGCACCGGGTCACCTATCACACGACCTGCCACTCGCTGCGCGGGCTGGAGTTAGGTGAGCGGCCCTTCCGGCTGCTGCGCGCCGTCCGCGGTCTGACCCTGCTGGACCTGGCCAACTCGGAGGAGTGCTGCGGGTTCGGCGGCACCTTCTCGGTGAAGAACCCGGACGTGTCGCTGGCGATGGCTGCGGACAAAGCGCGGCACGTGAGCGACACCGGTGCCGAGGTCCTGGTGGCGGCCGACCGGTCCTGCCTGATGAACATCGGCGGCCTGCTCTCCCGCCAGCGCAGCGGGGTGCGGGTGATGCACCTGGCCGAGGTGCTCGCCTCGACCGAGGGAGAACGGCGATGAGCCGGGCCTTCGTCGGGATGCCGGCGTTCCCGGTCGGTGCCCGGGAGGCGGTCGTCGACTCCCAGTTGCGGCGCAACCTGCGCCACGCGACCACCACGATCCGGGAGAAGCGGGCCCGTGTGGTCGGTGAACTCGAGGACTGGGAACAGCTGCGCCTGGCCGGGGCAGGGATCAAGGACGAGGTGGCCCGGCACCTGGACAGCTATCTCGAGCAGTTCGAGGCGGCCTTCACCGCGGCGGGTGGGCATGTGCACTGGGCCGAGGACGCGGCGGAGGCGAACCGGATCGTCACCGACCTGATCAAGGCCACCGGCGAGTCCGAGGTGGTCAAGGTCAAGTCGATGGTGACCGTCGAGATCGCCCTCAACGAGGCACTGGCCGAGGCCGGCATCACCGCGCTGGAGACCGACCTGGCCGAACTGATCGTGCAGCTGTCCGATGATCTGCCCAGCCACATCCTGGTGCCGGCGATCCACCGCAGCCGCGGCGAGATCCGGGAGATCTTCCTGGACCACATGCCTGGAGTGAAGGCTGAACTCACCGACGACCCGGCCGATCTCGCTGGGGCGGCGCGCAGCTACCTGCGGCGCAAGTTCATGTCGGCGAAGGTGGCCGTCTCGGGCGCAAATTTCATGATCGCCGACACGGGAGCGTTGGTGGTGGTGGAGTCCGAGGGCAACGGGCGGATGTGCCTGACCCTGCCCGAGACCTTGATCAGCGTGGTCGGCATCGAGAAGGTGCTGCCGAGCTGGCGCGACCTCGAGGTGTTCATGCAACTGCTGCCGCGGTCCTCCACGGCCGAGCGGATGAACCCCTACACCACGATGTGGACGGGCGTGCACCCCGGCGACGGCCCGCAGAACGTGCACGTGGTGCTGCTCGACAACGGGCGCACCCGGGCGCTCGCCGACCCGCACGGGCGGCAGGCCCTGCGTTGCATCCGCTGCTCTGCCTGCCTGAACTCCTGCCCGGTCTACGAACGCGTCGGCGGCAAGGCGTACGGGTCGGTGTACCCGGGGCCGATCGGCGCCATTCTCAACCCCTTGCTGAACGGGGTGGAGGCGGGGCCGGTGGAGAAGTCGCTGCCGTACGCGTCGTCGTTGTGCGGGCGCTGCTTCGAGGTGTGCCCGGTTCGGATCGACATCCCCGAGGTGCTGGTGCAACTACGAGGCCAGGTGGTGGCGGCGGGCAAGTCCACGCGCGCCGAGCGGGCGGCAATGGGTGGCCTGGGGTGGATGTTCGGCAAGCCCGGGCGGCTGGCCCTGGCCGAGCGGGGGCTCTCCCTGGCCTCGCGGGTGGTCGGCCGCAAGGGCGCCATCGGCCCGATCCCGCTGCCCGGCTGGGCCAGCGCCTGGTCGCGAGGCCGGGATGTGCCGACGCCTCCACCCGAGTCGTTCCGCCAGTGGTGGGCACGCACGCACGAGGGGAGCGAGCAGTGAGCGCGAAACACGAGATGCTGCAACGGATCCGTGCGGCGCGGCGGGATGTTCCCGACGCCGAGGCGCCGGGCACGACGCCGATCCCACGGAACTACCTGACCACTCGGCCGATTCCGGGCGGGGCCGAGGGCCTGATCGAGCGGTTCCGGGAGCGGGTGGCCGACTACCGGGCCGAGGTGGACGTCGTTGCGCGGCAGGGGATTGCAGAGGCCGTCGGGCGGGCGCTGGCGGGGCTGGGCGCGAGCGAGGTCGGGGTGCCCACCGGGTTGGACCCGACCTGGCTGCCCGACGGCATCACGGTGCACCGGGAGACGCCTGAGGCGCCGCTGGGCATCGAGGCCCTGCAGGAGCTGCAGGCGGTGGTCACCGGGGCTGCCGTCGGGATCGCCGAAACCGGGACGGTGGTGCTCGACGGCCGGGCCGAGTGCGGACGACGCGCGCTGCACCTGGTGCCGGACGCCCACGTCTGCGTGGTGCTGGTCGAGGACATCGTGGACGACGTGCCGGCCGGCGTCGCGCGCCTGGCCGGCGGGGCGTCGTCCGGCCCGTTGACCTGGATCTCGGGCCCGTCGGCGACCTCCGACATCGAACTGAACCGGGTGGAAGGCGTCCACGGCCCCCGCCGCCTCCACGTCATCGTCGCCCGCTGAAACCTGCTCATGCTCCGCAGGGGTACATCTGACGACGTTGTCAGGCCGCGCGACATGTCCACCCGCGGAGCATGAGCAGGTTTGGTGAGGCGTCAGGTGGTGGGCCAGCGCCAGCGGGTGGCGCGGGCGGCGAACTCGTCGGCGCGCTCGATCACTCCGAAGGCCCGGTGCGGGGTCATCACGAACATGGTGTTCGACCGCACGAAGTCGGCGAAGCCGGCGCGCTCCGCCTCCTCCACCTCGTCGTGGTAGGCCAGCGCGTAGGCGCTCACCCCCTGCTCGGCGTCCGGCCCGGTCACCGTTCGGGCGAGGCCCTCCACCGAGATCACTTCGACGGTGCTGTCGGCGGCGACGACCATCTGCGGGTTGGCCTCGAGATTGCGCGCCTTGCGTGAGGTCGGTGCGCACGAGAAGAAGAACGTGTCGTCGTCCAGCCACGCCCCCCACACCGGCATCGCGTGCGGCCGGGCGGTCGCGTCGGCAGTGATCACCCAGTAGTTGCGGGACGCCCTGAGCCGCTCGCGGGCCCACTCCCACGGCAGCAACCCCTCGGGCTCATCGGGGACTCCGTAGCTGTGCATCTGGGGACGATCGGCGGACGGCTCCATCGGGACCTCCTCAGGACGACGCGTGGTCGCGACGGCGCCAGCGCCGGATCCAGAGGAAGTCGGAGCAGTCGTGGCACAGATTGCGCCCGGTCGCGCTCTTGGTGGGGGCGCCCGCGAACGGCTTCCGGCAGCCGTGGCACGTGAATCCCATGATCCATCGTAGGCAGACGTCGCGCCACTCGGCGCGTCGACCCCCCACAACCTGTTCTTGCTCCGTGGGGGTACACGTTTGGGCCGCCAGAAGCCCCAGAACGTGTACCCCGGCGGAGCATGAGCAGGTTGGAGTAGCCCGCGGGGGTGATATGCGGGCTGGGGAGGGGCGTTTCTGCATGGGGGTCGCCGGGCTTGCTTACTGTCGGTCGCGAAGGGGGGTCCGCGATGACTGACCGTAGGCAATCTCGGGTGCGCGCTGCCCGGCCTCGCTCCGTCCGGCCCAGCACTGGGCGCCGCTGGCTCGCGCGGGCGCTGGCCGCCGTGGTGGCTGCCGGCGTACTGCTGCCGCTGGGCGCCGGGATGGCCGAGGCGGCCTACAACCCGGTGCCCCGGACCAGTTGGACCCCCACCTCGGGCCGGGTCTACGCCATCGTGCAGGCGGGCGACGCGATATACATCGGCGGCAGCTTCACCGCCCTCTGGCCCCCCTCAGGCGGCGCCGCCGTCGTGCGCAACGGCCTCGCCGCACTCGACGCATCGACCGGCGCGCTGCTGCCCTGGAACCCCGACTCCAACGGCGAGGTCCGCGCCCTGGAGGCCTCCGCCGACGGCGCCACCGTCTACGTTGGCGGCGCCTTCACCACCGTCGGCGGCGTCGCCCGGGCCCGCCTCGCGGCGGTCAACGCCACCACCGGTGCGGTCGACGCAGGCTTCAGGGCCAACGCCTCGGCCACCGTGGTCGCCCTGGAGCGGGTGGGATCCACGCTCTACGCCGGTGGCCACTTCACCACGCTCGGCGGCCAGACCCGGGCCCGGCTGGCAGCGATGGACGGCGTCACCGGCGCGCTGCGCCCCGGCTTCACCGGCTCGGCGGACGCCGCCGTCCGCACCCTGCTCGCCTCGCCCGACGGCACCTCCATCGCCGTCGGCGGCGAGTTCACCAGCCTGTCCGGGCAGAGCCGCACCTACATCGGCGCCATCGACCAGAACGGTGTCGCCACCTCGTGGCGCCCGCCGGTGCCGTGCGTCGACGCGCTGCTGCCGTGCTACCTCTACGACCTGACGCAGGACGCCGACACCGTCTACGCAGGGGTCGGGGGGCCCGGCGGCAGGGTGACCGCCTACAGCCGCAGCTCGGGGTCCATCCGCTGGGACACGACCGGAGACGGCGACGTGCAGGGCCTGGCCGTCTACGGCGGCGTGGTCTACGTCGGGGGCCACTTCGATCTCGACTTCGGCGGGCAGCCCAGAGCCGGTCTCGCGGCATTGACGTCGTCGTCAGGCTCGCTCCTGCCCGACTTCAAGCCGCAGCTGCTCAACGGCCTCGGCGTGTTCGACATCCTGCCCGCAGCCGATCATCTGCGCGTCGGGGGTGGCTTCCAGAGCGTCGACGCGACCGGCGAGCAGCGCTACACCGAGTTCCCCTTCCTGCCCGACACCCAGCCCCCCACGGTGCCGGCGAGCCTGCGCTCGACCTCCGTGACCGACACCACGGCGGCACTGGCCTGGAACGCCTCGAGCGACAACGATGCCGTCGTGGGCTACCGGTTGTTCCGGGACGAACTGGAGATCGCCACGGTTCCGGGGACCACCTGGACCGACAGCGGTCTGACCCCGGGCACGGCCTACACCTACACCGTGCGGGCCCTCGACCTGTCCGGCAACGCCTCCGCCGCGAGCACGCCCCTGGTGGTGACCACCCGGCCGGAGTCGCAGACCCTGGTCAGCGCCGGATCGACCTGGAAGTACCTGTCGAACGGTTCAAATCAGGGAACCTCTTGGCGAGCAACGGCTTTCGCCGATACCGGCTGGCCGTCAGGGTCGGCCCAGCTCGGCTACGGCGACGGTGACGAGGCCACGACGATCACGGCGACCGGGGTGACCCATTACTTCCGGCAGTCCTTCACGGCCACCGGCCCGGGCGCCTTCTCCGCACTCACGGCTCGATTGATGCGGGACGACGGCGCCGTCGTCTACCTCAACGGCACCGAGGTCTGGCGCTCGAACATGCCCTCCGGCACGGTCGCCCACACCACGTTCGCCTCATCCGGGGTGAGCGGTGCGACCGAGTCGCAGTACTTCACCCAGACCCTGCCGGTCTCGGCGCTGGTCGCCGGCACCAACGTGGTGGCGGTCGAGGTGCACAATACCTCTGGGTCGAGTGACGTCAGCTTCGACCTCGAGCTGATCGGCACCAAGGCGGTGGCGCCTGATCTGGTCGCGCCGAGTACCCCGGGCAACCTGCGGACGACGGCGGTGGCCGCCGCCGGCGCGACGCTCGCCTGGGACGCGAGCACCGACAATCGCGCGGTGACCGGCTACCGAGTGACCCGGGACGGCGTCACGGCGGCCACGGTGACCGGCACCTCCTGGGCCGACACCGGCCGGGTCGCCGGGGCGACGCACAGCTACACGGTGGTCGCGCTGGACGCCGCCGGCAACGCCTCGCCCGCCGCCGGGCCGCTGACGGTGACCCTGCCGATGCCTTTGGGTACCCTCGTCGCCCGGGGCTCGACCTGGCGCTACCGGGTCGGCGATCCCGGAACGGGTTGGTCGGCACCAGGGTTCAACGACGCAGCCTGGGCGAGTGGGCGCGCCGAGCTCGGGTTCGGGGACGGCGGGGAGACCACCGTGCTGGCGAGCGGCTCGCTGGCCTACTACTTCCGGGCCGGCTTCACGGTCGCCGACCCGGGGGCGGTCGGGTCGCTCACCCTCTCCCTGATCCGGGACGACGGGGCCGCGGTCTACGTCAACGGCACCGAGGTGGCGCGCACGAATCTGCCCAGCGGCACGCTGACCGCGGCGACGAGGGCCACGGCCAACGTGTCCGGGACGGCCGAGAGCACCCCGGTCACCTATTCGGTGCCGCCGGGGGTGCTGGTGGCCGGCACCAATGTGATCGCGGTCGAGGTGCATCAGGACGTCGCCACCTCGAGCGACGTCGGCTTCGATCTCGGGCTCGCTGCCGGTTGAGACCGGTTGCGGGGTAGGGCCTCAGAACTCCTCGTGGGTGTTCGGGTCCTGCCCCCAGAGCCGTCCGCGCTCGAGCCCGGAGAGCCGTTCCGACTCGGCCTCGGTCAGGGCGAAGCCGAAGAGGTCGAGGTTGATGCGTTGCCGGGCGGCGTCCGAGGACATCGGGATCGGCACGATCCCGCGCTGCAGGTGCCAGCGCAGGAGCGCCTGAGCGGGGGTGACCCCGTGCGCGGTGGCGACCTGCGCCACCACCGGGTCGGCGAGCAGCTCACCGCGGCCCATCGGGCTCCAGGACTCGGTGACGATGCCCTCGGCCTGGTGGAAGGCGTGCAGCTCGGCCTGTGGGAAGTAGGGATGCAGCTCCACCTGGTTCACCGCGGGGGTGACCCCGGTCGCGTCCTGCAGCCGCTTGATCTGGTCGGCGGTGAAGTTGGAGACCCCGATCGAACCGACCAGGCCGGCGTCACGCAGTTCGATCATGGTGCGCCAAGTGTCGACGTAGAGGTCGAGACGGGGCAACGGCCAATGAATCAGGTAGAGGTCGATCCGCTCCAGGTGGAGGTTGGCGATCGACTCGGCGCACGAGGCCCGTGCCGCGTCCCGCCCGTGGTGGCGGCCGGGGATCTTGCTGGTCACCACGATCTGGTCGCGAGGGATCCCGCACTCGCGGACGGCGCGGCCCACCGAGGACTCGTTCTCATACCTCAGGGCGGTGTCGAGGAGGCGGTAGCCGGCCTCCAACGCCGTGAGGGCGGTCAGGCGCGAGTCGTCGCCCGCGTGCGGGTAGGTGCCGAACCCGATCACGGGCAGGAAGGCACCGTCGTTCAGAGTCAGCTGGGGGATCTCGGTCACGCCCTGACCCTAACCGGCTCACATCCGGGCCCGCGCGGCCGACGAGCAGGGCGTGGCGGAGGGCGTGGCTGACGGCGGACACGTGCAGCGTCCGGTTGGTGCGCCACGTCCGGTCCTCGTCCGACGCTGGGTCCTCGTCGTCGCCGCTGCGGCACTGGTGATCGGCTTGTATGCCGTGCCCCCGCTCGCCGATCGTGCGGCCAGGGCCGCCGCCGGAGTGCCCCGCCCCGGGCACGAGGCGTCGCCGCACCCGCTGGGCACCCCCGTTGCGCCGGCCTTCCCGGGCACCTCCTACGCCTTCCTGGCCCGCCAGGAGGACGGCATCACTCCGATCGCCTGGGATCCGTGCCGGCCGGTGCACTACGTCGTGCGCCAGGCGGGCGCCCCGGCGGGTGGTGACCAGCTGATCGCCGATGCGGTGAACCAGGTCTCCGCGGCGACCGGGCTGCGCTTCGTCGACGACGGCGACACTAACGAGGTCCCGCTGCCCGACCGCCGCTCGTTCCAGCCGGAGCGCTACGGCGACAGGTGGGCGCCCGTGCTCATCGCCTGGCAGAGCGCCGAGGAGAACGCCGATTTCGCCACCGACGTCGTCGGGCAGGCCCGGAGCATCTCGGTGCGCCGCGGGAAGGGGCCCGAGGTCTACGTGACCGGTCAGATCCGCCTCGACGCCCAGGCGCTCGCCGAGCTGACCACCAAATCGGAAGGGGTCGCCCTGGCCCGCTCGGTGATCCAGCACGAACTGGGACATCTGGCCGGGCTGGCCCACGTCGACAACCCCATGGAAGTGATGTTCCCGCAGGCCAACGGCGTGATCACCCAACTGGGGCCGGGTGATCTCACCGGTCTGTCGGAGCTCGGCCGCGGGGCGTGCGTCGACGAGCTGTGAACTCGGCTGCGACTCAGGCCAGCGCGCGGGCCAGCTTCGAGGGGTAGCGGCCCGGGGTGGCGCCGGCGTCGGTCAGACGGTGCCCGATCGGGGCGAGCAGTGCGGGGTCCCCGTCGACGAGTTCGACCTCCAGCTCGCACCAGGTCACGCTGGTCTCACCCGATACACCACGGACCGAGGCGGTGACCTGGTCCAGGGCCAGTTCCACCAGCGGCCGGCCTGCCGCGTCCCAGACCGTGTACAGCGTGCGCTCTGTCTGCAGCCGGGCCAGGGGGAGCAGGCGACGCCCGGCGGTGTAGTCGGCTACCCGGGCGACCAGGTCCCCGGGTACCTGCCGACTCCCGCCGGCGGGCAGGCGCACCTCGGTGCGCACGCCGACTCCCTTGGGGAGTTTGAGATGCCAGCCGGCGTCCGTGCCGCCGCTGCGCCGACGCACGGTGATCCCGGCGGCGAGCAACCGGCGGTCGGCCGTGTCGTAGTAGGTAGCGTCCAGGTCCTGCAGTTCTGCCTCGCCGGTGAACCCGCCGCCGGTCAGGTCTGACACGTCGGGGACGACGTAGGCCAGCGGCACGTCGAACTTGTGTTCCACCTCGGTGACGACATGCAGGCCGCCGGGCCGGGGGGTCTGCATCTCCGCAAGCTGGGTCATGGCTACTTGGTACGCGACCCAGGCCAACGCCCCGTCGATGGACGGTGAACGGAGGGGTTCGGGCAACCGAAGCCTTCTGCCGCGGCGGGGTCTATTCTGCGGCCATGATCTCCGCTGTCCATACGCTGGTGTATGCCCATGACCCAGACGCTGCGCGAGCCTTCTTCCGTGATGTCCTCGGCTTTCCGGCAACGGATACCGGAGGCGGGTGGCTGATCTTCAAGACCGGCCCCAGCGAGCTCGGAGTGCATCCCAGTTCCTGGGAGCACGACGGGACGGTCGACGGCACGAGCCAGCAGTTCGACGTCTCGTTGATCTGCGACGACCTCGCCGAGACGGTGGCGGACCTGCGCGCCAAGGGCGCCGAATTCGTCGGTGACATCGAGGAGCAAGGCTGGGGATCCACCATACGACTGCGGATTCCAGGATCAGGCGAGATGACCCTTTACCAGCCCCGATACGACCCGCCGGCCACGATGGCGTAGACGCTTCGGTTCAGGATCCGGTGATCCGCTTCATCTCCTCGCGGATCCGGTCCTCACTGAGCTCGTCGCCGCGGTAGGCCGTCCAGCCGTGGACCCCGAGCCCGATGCCCCAGCCGAACATCGGGAACACGAACCAGGGGAACCAGCCGGCACCGGCGCCGAGGCTGGTGACGAACCAGATCACCACCAGAAGCAGGTTCACCAGCGCGTAGACGACCAGGTGGGTTCGGAACTCGGCCTTGCGGCGCAGGTTGCGCATCGCCTGGGCGCGCAACCGGTCCTGCACGTTCCACTCGCCGTTGGGCTCCACCGGCCCCTGCGGCGTTCCGTAGACCGGCGTGTTCATCGGCCCCCTCTATGGTCATTCGAACACCTGTACGAATAGACTGGTTCCGTGTCCGGCGGAGCCACCATTCTGCACGCCGACCTGGACGCGTTCTACGCGTCGGTCGAGCAGTTGCTGAACCCTGCGCTGCGTGGTCTGCCGATCGCTGTCGGCGGCAGCGCCCACGGGGGTGTCGTGCTCGCGGCCTCCTACGAGGCCAAGGCCCACGGTGTCCAGGGTGGAATGCCTGGGTGGCGTGCGAAGCGACTGTGCCCGGAGATCATCTTCGTCAGGGGCCACTTCTCCTCCTATCAGCGCCTGGCCGACGACGTGATGGACATCCTCGGCGACGTCACCCCCCTCGTGGAGCGGATCTCGATCGACGAGGCCTTCCTCGATGTCTCCGGCTCGACGCACCTGTTCGGTTCGCCGGCGGCGATCGCCGCCGGGCTTCGGCGTCGGGTGCGCGAAGAGGTGGGCCTGCCGATCTCGGTGGGCGTCGCGCGGACCAAGCATCTGGCCAAGGTGGCCTCTCAGGTGGCCAAGCCGGATGGGCTGGTGGTGGTGGAGCCGGGCACTGAGAGGGCCTTCCTCGACCCGTTGCCAGTGGCGCTGATCTGGGGCATCGGCCCTGTGGCGGAACGGAAACTGGCCGCCGACGGCGTGCACACGATCGGCGACCTCGCCCGCACGCCGTCCATGATCGTGGAGCGTCTGCTCGGCCATGCGGTGGGCCTGCGGGTGAGTGCCCTTGCGGTGGACGAGGACCCACGACGCGTCGTGAGTGCCGGCCGGGCGCGCTCGGTCGGCGCGCAGTCCGCCCTCGGCCGGTGCCGGCCCACCCCCGAGGTGGTGCGTTCGGTGCTCAGTCACCTGGCCGACCGGGTCGCCACCCGGTTGCGGGCGAAGGGGCGAGCCGGGCGGACCGTCACGGTGCGAGTGCGTTTCGCGGGGATGCGGGCGGTGACCCGCTCGCACACCCTGGCGGCCCCGATCGCCACCACGCTCACGCTGACCGAGATCGCCGAACAGCTCGTCCGGCAGGCGATCGACGATCAGGACGACGCAGCGATCGAGATCAGTCTGCTGGCGATCTCAGTGTCGAATCTGGAGGCGCAACAGGTCATCCAGTTGGAGCTCGACCTGCCGCCGGGCGATCCGCAACGACCTGGTTCGGCGCGCGGGTCGGCCCGCTGGGCCCTGGACACCTCGACGGACGCGGTGCGGAACAAGTTCGGCCGCGACGTCATCGGCTACCTGCCGGCCACCCTGGCACGCTCGCGTGGCGTGCCCGACGAGTTCCGCGAGCTCGCCGAGCGCGACGGATGACGAGATCGTGCGCCTCAGGCGGGCGGGATGTTTGCCCACACGGTCCAGGCGGTGGCCCGTGTCGTGAAGGGCCCGTTGGGGAGCGTTGCCCGGCATTGCTCCCGAAGACGCTCGCGCGCCGTGTCGGTCAGCGCGCCGACGTAGGCTCCCGCGGGTCCGACCCCGAAGGTGAAGGGCTGCCACCACTGGTCGAAGGAGGCGTGCTCCAGCTCGACGGTCAGTGCGGTGGAGGTGCAGTGGGGCATGCCGGCCTGCGCGAACAGCGCCGCCAGGTCTCCTTCCCGAACGCCGGGCAGGGTCGACTCGTCGGGAGCCTGCGGATCGAGGGAGCGCACCGCGGCCCAGAACGCTGCCAGCGGCCCCGCACCACCGGCGTGGTCCCAGACGTTGGCTCCCACGATCCCGCCGCGGCGAGCGACCCGGGCCATCTCCCGCAGCCCGAGCGCCGGGTCGCTCATGAAGTGCACGACGAGTTGAGCCAAGACGACGTCGACGCTGGCGTTCTCGTGGGGCAGGCGCTCCGCCCGCGCGCACCGCACATCCATCGTGGGGAACTTCTCGTGCATGACAGTGATGAAGGACGGCGACGGATCGACTGCGCAGACATGCTCGATTCCCAGCCGTTCGACCAAGATGTTGGTGAGCGCGCCGGTGCCGCAGCCCACGTCCAGGGCGGACTGGCTGTCGGACACCCCGACCGCGTCGGCGAACAGATGGGCCAGTGGACCGGAGAACCTGCCCATGAAGGCCGCATAGGCATCGGCGCTCACGTCGAACGACATACGGTCATCATGCCCCGCCGAGGGCAACCGCGGGCAGCGGCGGCAGGTCAGATGCCCAGCGCCGACTCCTCGAGGGTGCCGTCCGCGCCGGGGCCGTCCTGAACCACATGGCCCGGTAGAGGTTTGATCCGGGTGTGCACGGCGTCGACGATGTCGGCGACGGTCACGAAGAACTCCCACTCCAGCTCGGCGGGCGGGGCGATCCAGTTGCGTGCGCCCAGCACCACGACCGGGGCGTCGAGGTCGTCGAAGGCCTCGACGCCGACCTTGGCGGCGATGGTGTTCAGCCAGCTGCCGCGCAGGTTGGCGTCGGAGACGCAGACCAGCCGTCCGGTCCGGTGCACCGATTCCAGCAGCAGGCTGTAGTCGAACGGCACCAGGGAACGGGCGTCGATGACGTCGGCCTGCAGGCCGTAGGTGCCGGCGAGGGTGTCGGCGGCGTCGAGAGCCCGCTGAAGGGTCGCGCCGACACTGAGGAAGGTCAGATCGTCTCCGCTGCGCACGCGGTTCGCCGTGCCGATCGGCACCCGGTACGACTCGCGCGGCACGCCGTCCGGATGGATGGTCTCGGGCAGGTCGTAGAGCCGCTGGCTCTCGAAGAACAGCACCGGGTCGTTGCCCGCCAGCGCGCTGGCGAGCAGACCCTTGGCGTCGTGGGCCGTGGCGGGGAACACCACCTTGAGACCGGGCACGGTGGAGACCATGGAGCTCCAGTCCTGGGAGTGCTGGGCCCCGTACTTCGCTCCGACCGAGATCCGTACGACCAGCGGGAGCTGGACCAGGCCGCCGGACATCGCCTGCCACTTGGCCATCTGGTTGAACACCTCGTCACCGGCCCGGCCGATGAAGTCGGCGTACATGAGCTCGACCAGGGCGCGCCCGCCGCTGATCGCGTAGCCGACGCCGGCGCCGACGATCGCGGCCTCGGAGATCGGTGAGTTGAACAGGCGGTGGCGAGGCAGGAACTCGGTCAGCCCGCGGTAGACGCCGAACGAACCGCCCCAGTCGCGGTTCTCCTCACCCCACAGGGCGAGCCGGTCATCGGCAGCGGTGGCGTCGACGACTGCCTCGAAGAGGGCGTCGCGGAAGGTGATCGCCTTGGCCCCGCTCAGCCGGACGCCGTCGGCCAGGCCGGCGCGCGACTTGCGGGCAAGGGCCTGCAGGTGGGGCAGCTCGGCCGCCGGGACGGTGGTCTCGCCGACGGGGGCGGTGCCGGGTTCGACCTCGGTGTTGTTGAACGTGGCCCGGGCCATCACCTGCGGGTCGGTGCGCAGTTCCAGACGCGGCGAGACCTCGGTGTCGATCGCCACCTCGAGTGCGGTGCGGACGACGTCCTCGGCCCAGGCCTTGTGCTCGGCCAGCCGCCCGGCCGGCACGACGCCGCCGTCGACGAGGCGCTGGAAGTAGGTGGGGATCGGGTCGACCGCGGCCCAGAGGTCGACCTCTTCCTTGGTGCGGTAGGAGGAGGCGTCGCTGGGGGAGTGACCGGTCAGGCGGTAGCACTGGCAGTCGATCAGCACCGGCCCGGTGCCGTTCTCGATGTGGCGGCGGGCCTCCCGCATGGCGGCGATGACGGCCAGAGGGTTGTTCCCGTCCACGGTCTGGGCGTGCAGGTTGTCCGGGTTGACCCCCGCCCCGATCCGCGAGGGGTGGTCGAACGCCATGGTCTCGCCGATGGTCTGGCCACCCATGCCGTAGAAGTTGTTGACGATGAAGAAGACCACGGGGAGCCCGCCGCGGTGGCGCTCGTCCATCAGGTGACGCAGCTGGCCCATGCTCGCGAACTGCAGGGACTCCCACACCGGCCCGGTGCCGGTGGAGGCGTCGCCGATGCTGGCGACGACGATGCCGTCCTTGACCTGCAGCCGGTTGTAGAGCGCGGCCCCGGTGGCCAGCGGGGCCGACCCGCCGACGATGGCGTTGTTCGGGTAGATGCCCAACGGCGGGAAGAAGGCATGCATGCTCCCGCCCATGCCCCGGTTGAACCCGGTGCGGCGCCCGAAGGTCTCGGCGGTCATGCCGTAGATCAGGAAGTTGATCGCCTGCTGCGCGGGGTCGTCGTCCGCGAGGTGCTTGTCGACCACCCGCCAGATGTCGCCGTGGGACCACGTGGACAGGGCCTGCACGAGCTGGTCGGGCGCGAGCCCGCGCATCGCCGAGAGCCCCTTGGCGATCACCTCGCCATGGCTGCGGTGCGACCCGAACACCTTGTCGGCGGCGGTGAGGGTGAACGACTGCCCGACGGCGGCGCCCTCCTGCCCGATCGACAGGTGGGCGGGCCCCGCGTGCGCATAGGGGACGTCGAGGTAGCCGCCCTCGCGCTTGACCGCGTTGAGCATCAGCTCGAACTCGCGCACCAGCACCATGTCCCGGCCGATCTGGTCGAGCCCGGCGTCGGAGAACTCGGCGCGCTCGCGCTCCAGGTCGCCCTGGTAGGCGTTGACCGCGATGCTGCCGAGGTCGATCTGGGACCGCGCTCGCGTGACGGCCGGGTCGACCAGGATTTCCCTTGCCATGTCAGATCCTTCAGCAGGTCACAGGGCGGACAGGACGTCGACGGTCTCGATGCAGGAGGCGATGTCGGCCAGCAGTGCCGCCGCCGGTCCGCCGTCCAGCGCGCGATGGTCGAAGGTGAGGGACAGCGGCAGCAGCGGTGACGCCTCGGGGTGCGGCGTGTGCAGGGCACCGATGCCGAGGACGCAGCTCTGCGGAGGGTTCAGCACCGGGGTGAACCAGTGCACTCCGAGCCCGCCCAGGTTGGACACGGTGAAGGTTCCCCCGGTCATCTCGTCGGGGGTCAGGCTGCCCGACCGGCAGCGGTCGATCGCGGTGTGGGCCGCCGCGGCCAGCTCGGCCAGCGGCAGCACGTCGGCGGACGGGATCACCGGCACCAGAAGGGCCTGCGCCGGTGTCGACCGCGAAACTCAGGTTGCACCCTGCGGAACTGCGTGATGCCGTCCCAGTCGAACCAGGAGTTGGCCGCCGGATGCCGGGCCACGGCCCGGGCGGTGGCGAACAGCAGCAGGTCGTTGACCCCGATCCGGGGCAGTGCGCGCGCCTCGGTGACCTCGCGCAGCCGGGCGGCGTAGCGGAGCAGGGCACCGGCCGGCGCGTACCGGGTGAGGGTCAGTTGGGCGGTCTGCTGCAGCGAGGCGAGCATGCGTTCCGCCGCCACCTTGCGTGCGCCCCGGACCGGCACGACGACGTGGTCGTCGCCGGGCGCCGCCGCGAGGGCTCGTACAGGTGCTGGCGCCGCCGTCGCTGGTGCCGGTGTTGTGCGGTCGACGGCAAGGACGTCCGCGGCGAGGATCCGCCCGCCGGGCCCGGTGCCGTGAAGTGCGCTCAGGTCGATGGCGTACCGGGCGGCAAGGATCCGGGCCCGGGGGGAGGCGCTGGCCCGCTCACGGTCGGCCGCCTCGACCGCCGGCGGAGCCACGGGTGCGACCTCGTCCGGGGCGCCGATGACGGCGATCACGGAGTACTCCGCGACCTCAGCTCCGGCGTCCGCATGGATCTTCAGGACCCGCCCCGAGGTGGGCGCCTCGATGTCGATCGTCGACTTGGCCGTCTCGAGGGTCACCAGCACGTCGCCGGCGCTGACCTCCTGGCCTTCGACGACCAGCCAGTCGAGCAGGACGGCGTCCTCCCCGGCGTTCCCGGTGGTCGGCACCCGCACTTCCGTCGCCATACGACCGCTCCAATGTGCACTGTGCGCTCAAGTGAGCGCATACTTACGGTAGCCCGGACATCGTGGGTCGTCAACGGAGGCGACTCCGTACGATGAGCCCTCACCCCTGCCGGCACGTGGTGGCGAAAGAGCGTGGAGCGAGTCGATGCAGTCGAAACCCGTGGGCGGCCCGGTCTCTCTCGACCTGGTCAACACCGTGCTGGCCGCTCGCCGCTTCTACCTCGACGGCGCCAGCAAGAGCGACATCGCCGACGACCTGGGCATCTCGCGGTTCAAGGTGACCAGGCTGCTCGAGGCGGCGAAGCGCGACGGCATCGTCCGGATCACCATCGACGTGCCCGCCGAAGTGGACCTGGAGCGCTCGGCCGAGCTGGCCGCCGCCTACGGGATCAAGCAGGCGCTCGTCGTCCAGGTGATCGACGACTCCGAGGACTTCACCCGGCTTCAGCTCGGCCGGGCCGGGGCCGCGCTGCTCGCGAACTCGCTCGAGGCGGACGACGTGCTCGGGCTGAGCTGGGGCAGGACGCTGCAGGCGATGGTGGGCGCCATCCATGAACTGCCGCGGTGTGCGGTGGTGCAGATCGTCGGGGGGATCCCGGCCGATCTGAGCATCAACTCGATGGAACTCGTCCGGCAGGTGGCCGAGCTGGCCGGCGGCCCGGTGTACCCGTTGCACGTGCCGATGCTGCTCGACAACCCGGCGGCCGCGTCGACCCTGCGGCAGGAGCAGCACGTGCAGCAGACGTTCGCCATGTTCGGCCGGCTGACCAAGGCCGTGGTCGGCATCGGCGCCTGGGAGCCGGACGGTTTCGCGCTGTCGCCGGCGCTGTCGCCCGCGCTCGCCGAGCAGGCCCGGCTCGCCGGAGCGGTGGCCGACGTCTGCATGACGCTGCTCGACGCCTCCGGTGCCCCGGTCCTGCTGGAGGAGCTGAGCAGCAGGCTGATCGCGATCGACTTCGATCATCTCTCGAAGGTGCCTGACGTGATGGCCATCGCCGGCGGCGAGGCCAAGGCGCGCGCCGTGGCGGCCGCACTGCGCAGCGGCGCCGTCCACCGGTTGGTGACCGACCAGCACTGCGCGCGGGCGCTGGCCCAGCTGGCTCAGGAGGGGTGAGGCGGTGAGCGGCTCGCCGGGTGATGCGGTGCTGGGCATCGACCTGGGCACCAGCTCGGTCAAGGTGGTGCTGGCGACGCCGCGCGGAGACCTGCTGGCGCAGAGCACCCGCGGCTACTCGGTGGAACGGCCACATCCCGGGTGGGCGGAGACCGACCCGGAGCAGTGGTGGGCGGCGATCGTGGACGCGGTGCACGAGGTCACCCGGGCCCGGCCCGACGCGACCGTCCGCGGGATCGGCTTCTCCGGTCAGATGCACGGCGTCGTGCTCGCCGATCAGGCCGGGCAGCCCGTGCGCCCGGCGGTGCTGTGGGAGGACGCCCGCGCCGAGGCCGAGCTCGATCTCTATCGCCGTCTCGACCCGGCGCCGGCGCGGCGCCTGGCCAACCCGCTCAGCCCGGGCATGGCCGGGCCCATCCTGGCCTGGCTGCATCGCCATGAGCCCGAGGTGACGACGCGGACCGCCGTCGCCGTCCAGCCCAAGGACTGGGTGCGTGGGCGGCTCACCGGATGCTGGAACGCCGAACCGAGCGATGCCTCGGCCACCCTGCTCTACGACGTGCTCGGCCAGGGTTGGGATCTCGAGATCGCCTCTGCGGTCGGCGTTCCCGCGCGCGTGCTGGTGCCGATCCTGGATTCGGCGGCCACCCGCGCCGGTTCGCTCCTGGCCTCGGCGGCGGCCGAACTCGGGCTCGAACCCGGGTTGCCGGTGGCGGCCGGGGCCGCCGACACCGCCGCTGCCGCGCTGGGCTCCGGGCTGGTCGATCCGGGCGTCGTCCAGCTGACTATCGGTACCGGAGTGCAGATCGTCACCCCGGCACCGCAGCCGGTCGCCGACTCCTTGCGAGCCCCGCGGGACACGGTTACCCACCTCTACCGCTCCGCCACGGCGCACGGGTGGTACGCCATGGCGGCCGGCCTCACCGGCGGGGTGACCCTCGGCTGGGTGCGCGGGGTGTTCGCGGCGGACTGGCCGGAGCTCTACGGCGCCGCCGAGCACTCCTGCCGGGGGGACGACCCGATCTTCCTGCCGCACGTCGCCGGCGAGCGGACGCCGTACCTCGACACCTCACTGCGCGCCGCCTGGACCGGGCTGGAGGCACGGCATGAGCGCGGCACGCTGCTCTACGCGGCACTGGAGGGGGTGGCGTTCGCGGTGGCGGACGGGTTCGACGCCCTGTGCGCCGCGGTGGACGGGCGCCCGCGCACGGTCTGGCTCGCGGGCGGCGGCACGACCTCGCCGGCCTGGCGGCAGTTGCTGGCCGACGTGCTGCAGATCGAGCTGCATGCCGTCGCCGTGCCGGGCGCCTCGGCGCGGGGTGCCGCCCTGCTCGCCGCCCAGGCTGCCGGTCTGATCAGTGACGCCGAACTGGCCGAGGTGACCACGCCGGTCACTCGACTGGCGGCCGAGCCCCGCGCCGACGACGGGGTGCTCCGGGAGCGCCGGGCGAGGTACCTCGACGTCCTGGGGCGGCTCAGATCGTGATGACCACCTTGTGCGCCGAGTCGTCGTGGGCGACTGCGTCGAGGGCGGCGGCGTAGTCCTCGAGGGCGAAGCGGTGGGTGATGATGCCGCCCGTGCGCGCGCGCCCCGCACGGAGGGCTGCGATCGCTGCGCCGAACGAGGTCATCTCGGCATAGGAACCCTTGATCACGATCTCCCGCCGGAAGATGTCGAAGGGGTGCACCGCGATGGTCTCCGCCGGCTTGGTCACACCGTAGATCAGCACCGTGCCTCCGTTTCGCGTCAACGGAACACAGATGTTGCCGACCTCCACTGCACCCGTGGCCTCGACCACGATGTCGTACCCCTCGCCGCCGGAGGCCGCGAGCAGCCGCGCCTGGTTCGTCTCGGGCGCACCGCGTTCCAGCGGCACGACGGATGTCGCGCCCAGCGCCGTCGCCGTCGTCAGCTGGTAGGGCACGGGGCCGGCCACGGTGACCGCGCTCGCCCCGGAAGCCGCGATGAGTTGCGCGAGAAGCAGTCCGGTGGGGCCGGCGCCGAGCACCAGAGCCGATGACCCTGGCCGTACCTGCAGGGTCTCTACGCCGTGCATGGCGCAGGCCGCGGGTTCGGTGAAGACCGCGGTGTCCAGCGGCAATCCCTCGACCGAGAAGACCAGGGCCTGGGGGACGCAGACGAACTCGGCGAAGAAGCCGGTCGCGGTCGACCCGCAGCCGCGTGGGTCCTGGCACAGGCCGAGCCGCCCGGCGCGGCAGAACGCGCAGCGCCCGCAGGGGATGTTGGGATTCACGCTCACCTGCTCGCCGACCCGCAGGCCGGAGACCTCGGCACCCATCGACTCGACCACGCCGACCACCTCGTGACCGGGGATCAACGGGAATCGGCCCGTGTAGTAGCCGGAGTGGATGTGCACGTCGGTGGCGCAGACCCCGACCTGCACGACGCGGATCAGCACGTCGTCCGGCCCCGGTCGCGGCGTGGGTACGTCGGTGACGGCGAACCGGAGCGGAGCCTCGTAGAGGACGGCCTTCATGGAATCTCCCGACGTCGCGCCAGCGCAACCGAACGTACACCCGGCCCCTGCGGGGTCGAGCGGCCGGTAGCCTGCGCGGCGTGAACGTGCTGCTCGTTCTCGCCCACCCCGAGCCGACGTCGTTCAACGGTGCACTGGCCCGCGTCGCCGTGGACACGCTCACCGAGGCGGGCGCCGTTCGCATCGCACATGCCGGCGAGGATCGGCGCGGAGGAACGCCAGGGTCTGCTCGACCGGTACGCGGCCGAGCTGCGCGCGCTGGACTCACGGCGCCGGCTGTTCTTCCACCCGCGGCAGGACTACGGGCCGGACGAGCGGCTGCGTCCCGGGGTGAGCGCTCGTTCCGGGTTCCAGCACAACGTGGAGCGTTGAGCACTCCCGTGGGATGTTGGGGACCCAACGCGATGCGATGAGGGCGGATGAGGCGACGTGGCTGACGCGAACGACGACTGGAATGCCGGGATCATCGATGAGTTCCGCGCCCATGGCGGAGCGGTCGGTGGCCAGTTCGAAGGGGCCCCGTTGCTGCTGCTCACCACCGTCGGGCGCCGCTCCGGGGTCCGCCGCACCAGCCCGATGATGTATCTGGACGACGGCGCCGGCCGGTGGCTGGTGTTCGCCTCGAAGGCCGGCCTGCCGACGCATCCGGACTGGTTCCTGAACCTGCAGGCCAACCCCGAGGTGACGGTGGAGATCGGCACGCGCACCGTGCCGGCTACGGCGGTCGTGCTGGAGGGCGCCGACCGGGACCACTGGTTCGCCGAGCAGGCGCGTCGCTACCCCGGTTTCGCCGAGTACCAGGCCAAGACCGATCGGGTGATCCCTGTGGTGGCACTGCTTCCCGCGGAGTGACCGCTTCCGCAGGCCCGGCGATACCGTGACCTCATGGCGTCGTCCAGGTTTACTGTCCGACCGCTGAATGAGGCGACCTGGCCGGCGTTCGCCGCACTGGTGGAGCGCAACAACGGGATCTTCGGCGGCTGCTGGTGCATGGGGTTCCACCCCGAGGGCGTCGGCAAGGACACCACGGCGGAACTGAACCGTGAGCGGAAGCTCGCCCGCGTGCGCGCCGACACGGCACACGCGGCACTGGTGTTCGACGGCGAGGACTGCCTGGGCTGGTGTCAGTTCGGTGTGCCGGACGAGCTTCCGCGGATCAAGAGCCGCGCCGCGTACGAGAAGGAGCGGACGGCGTCTCCGGACTGGCGGATCGCCTGCTGCTACGTCGGCAAGGGGCTCCGGCGTCAGGGCGTGGCTGCTGCCGCCCTGGCCGGTGCGCTGGGGCTGATCGCCGCCGCAGGCGGCGGGACGGTCGAGGGATACCCCGAGGACGCCGGCGCGGTGCCCTCGGGGTTCCTGTACAACGGTGCACTGTCGACCTACGAGAAGCTGGGGTTCACTCGCGAGCGCAGGATCGGAAAACATCGCTGGGTGGTGACCACTGTCGTCGAGGCGACGAGGGGGTAGGGCATCTGATCAGTCCGCGGTCGGCACGTGCTGGCGAACGCCGAAGATGATCAGGTAGCCCAGGATCCAGAACTCGCCGATGCTCGCAGGCACGGTGATCAGTTCGGTCACCAGCCCGACGTCGGGGGCCAGGTACTGGACGAAGGCGCTGAGCACGTAGCCGAGGCCGCCGGCCATGAGGAGCCAGCCCAGCAGCTGCGGCATCCAGCGGGAGCGGACGACGAGCCACCCCATCGGGATCAGCCACAGGCCGAAGAACAGCTCCCCGACTCCCCACAGCTGGCCGGACCCGACGTAGAGCAGTTGAACCGTGGTCGCGGCGTCACCGGCGATCGCGAGCGAGGAGTCGCCGGCCACGTCCAGGGCGGTCGCCAGTGCTGCTGCGCTGCCCAGGATCGCGGCCGCGTTCACCATCCCGAACACCGCGATCAACCCGGCCGCGAAGGTATCGACGCTACGGAACAGGCGGTAGAACCACACTGCCGCCACGGTCTGGGTCAACACCACGCCCAGTTCCAGGGCGACGCCGGCGCGCGCCAGCGTCTCGCGCTCGATCAGGTTGGACAACGTGCCGCGAGGGTCGTCGGCGACGAAGAGCTGATTGCGGATCAACAGGAAGCCGAGCAGCCCGGTCACGGCCAGGCCGAGGTAGGCCACCCCGGTGATCCGCGCCGTACGCAACAGGTCAGGTCGGATCGCAACGGCTGGCGAACCGACATCGGCGATGGTCCTACTCATCGTGGACTCCTTTGTAGTCTTACGCTGTAAGATAACCATACACGGTAAGGTTGTCGTGTGGAAGGGACCAGGGGATGAGTGTTCGTACGGCGCGGGAACCGCTCAGCCGCGAGCGGGTGCTCGATGCTGCGATGAGGCTGGCCGACGCCGAAGGGCTCGCCGCGGTGACGATGCGCCGGGTGGCCTCCGAGCTCGGCGTCGAGGCGATGTCGCTCTACTACCACGTGCCCGGCAAGGAGCCGCTGCTCGACGGACTGGTCGAGGCGATGCTCGCCGAGATCGATGCCGCCGTCCGCGGCCAGGAGTACGCCGATCGGGACTGGCGCGCTGCTCTGCGGCAGCGCTTCCTGACGGCACGTGAGGCCATGCTGCGTCACCGCTGGGCGCCGGGGCTGATCGGCTCGCGCACGGCCATCCCGGCGAGCCTGTACGGCTACTACGAGGAGATCCTGGCCACGCTGATCCGCGGAGGGTTCAGCTATCACCTCGCGCACCGGGCGATCCATGCGCTGGGCAGCATGGCTCTGGGGTTCTCCCAGGAGCTCTTCACCCCCTCTCCGGACGGGGGTGGCCCCGAGGATGGCGAGGCCGCTGAGGCTGAGCTCGCCGCCATGGCCGAGCTGCTACCCCATCTCACGGCCATGGTCGCCTCCGAGCTTCATGACAACCAGGACGATCCGTTGGGCTGGTGCGACTCCCAGGCCGAGTTCGAGTTCACCCTCGACCTGATTCTGGACGGTCTGGCCAGGCATCTGCTCTGACTCGTGGCTAGGGTGGCCCGATGACAAAGGTCATCTCCACCCTGTTCATCTCGGCCGACGGCGTTGCCGAGATCGATCCCGCCTGGCACTTCCCGTACTTCGACGAGAACATGGGCCGCGCTGTCTCCGAGGACTATGACGCCTGCGACGTGCTGCTCCTCGGCCGCGAGACCTATGACAGTTTCGCGGGGGCGTGGCCCGATCGCGAGGCCGCCGGCGGGCAGGACGCCCCGTTCGCCAAGCAGCTCGGTGACCTGCGCAAGGTGGTCGCCTCGCGGCAGGCGCTCGAGTTCACCTGGCGCAACTCCGAACTGATCGAGGGCGACCTCGTCGAAGCCGTCACGGCGCTCAAGGCCGATGCCGGCCTGCGCGGCATCCTCATTCCCGGCTCGATCAGCGTGGTGCAGCAACTGCTCGCCGCGGGTCTGGTCGACGAGCTCCGCCTGCTGGTGCACCCGGTGGCGGCACGCAAAGGCCGCAGGCTGTTCGACGACGGCGACGCGCCCTACCACCTTGCGGTGACGGCGACGGAGGCCTTCCCGACCGGCGTGATCCGAGTGATCTACTCGCCGACGGCGACACCCGCGGAGGTCGGCTACGACGAGGTCAAGGACCAGGTGCCCTCCGGGAGTTAGCGGCCGTGGGCAGCTCGCGCAGGCGGGACGGGCGACGGGCTTCCTGATCATGTGAGGAGCTATCGAGACGGCCTGCTACGTGGGTCGCGCCGTCGGTTGGCTGCTGTTCCTTCCGCAGGGAGACGTCGTGTCGGCGGGGCCGGGGGATTCACGCCCGAGCGGGGATGGCAACGTTCGCCGGCGAACCCCCGCCGGTCATCAAGCGCAGTCCGTAGGGGACCAGTGCTGCCGCCATCAGGAGTGAGGCGGCCAGATTGATGATCTCAGCGCCATCAGGGAACCCCACGAACAGAACACCGATGAGGAACAGGGACGCCTGCCGTCGAGGAATCACCTCTGTCCTGAGGAGACCCACGGCCTGGATCGCGAAGCCGAGGGGCAGGAGGAGAATCCCCCAGAGCAGCACCATCCAGCCTTTCTGCGAGAACATCGCCACCAGGCCCGGTGTCATCTGGGCATATTCGTTCGCAGGCAACGTGTCCAGGGCGCTCATGGTCAGGCACAGTGCACCCTTGTCGGCGGCCAGGATGACTGCACCCGGCACCGCGAGCGCCGCACCGGCCAAGCCGGCCCTGGCCTGGGCAGTGCGTTCCAGAAGCGTCATGAAGTGCACGGCGGCCACGACCAGCAGTGCGGTGTTCAGGGTGACCAATACGTGGCCGAACTGCAGCAGACCTGCGTCGTGGGCTCTGGTCGCGCGTTGTTCCGGTCCAAGTAGCTGGGGGTCCAGGAGGCCAGGATGGACAGCGAACGCGAAGACGAACACCAGTGGGAAGATGATGAGGCTGAGCCCCGTTCCGACGCGTTTGACGTGGCTCAAGGGGGCGGTTTCGACCATTGGATCTACTCCCGAGGAATGACATGGCGGCGAAGGGGCCGCTGTCGCAACGCTACTCGGGCCTTCACGCGGTGCGGACGAGGCTATGGTCCTGATGCTTGTCGGTGTCAGTCGACGAGGACGACGACCTTGCCCGGCGGGCTGCCCTTCTCGATGAGGTCCACGGCGTCGGCTGCCTGAGCCAGGGGGAAGGTCCGCCCGATCACGGGTGTGATGTGGCCGGCTTCGATGAGGTCTTTGATCTCCGTGAGGGCGTCCGAGGTGACGGTGGCGGTGAACGACTTCAGGGTCTGCTTGGTGAAGGGGTTGAGGAGTGCTGCCTTGGCGATGGCGCCCAGCGGTCCGAGCCATCGTCCGCCGTCGCCGTAGGACTGGATCAGGGTTCCGCGCGGGGTCAGGACCCGCCTGATCGCGGTGGGGGAGTAGGTTCCGCCCAATTGGAGGACCAGGTCGTAGCGTCCGGTGCCGGCGGTGAAGTCCGCTCGGGTGTAGTCGATGACCGCTTCGGCGCCAAGACCCTGGACCAGATCGACGTGCGGGGTGCTGCAGACGCCGGTCACGTGGGCGCCGAGGTGCTTGGCGATCTGCACCGCGAAGGTCCCGACCCCACCCGAGGCACCGACGACGAGAACCTGCTGCCCCGGTGCGACCCCACCCGCGCGCAGGCATTGCAGTGCTGTGACGGCAGCCAGGGGCACCGATGCGGCCTGCTCGAAGGACAGGCCGTCAGGCATCGGGGCGAGACGGTCCTGCGGCACGGCGACATACTCGGCGAATGCGCCGTGGCCGAAGCCGTAGACGTCGGCGCCCGGCGCGAATCCGGTCACGCGGTCGCCCACCCGTTCCACCGTCCCGGCCAGATCCCCGCCTGGGATCAGGAACGTGGGTCGACGAGCGCCGCCTATGCCGGCCGGACGCATCAGCACCGGTTCGCCACGGATGAAGTGCCAGTCCCAGGGATTCGCCGAGCTCGCCCTCACCCGCACCAGCACGTCCTCGGCGCCGACGTCCGGCACCCCGACCTCGGTCAGCCGCAGCACATCGCTCGGCGCGCCGTAACGCTGTTGGACGATGGCTTTCATGGCGATACTCCCTCTACCGGCGCGATCGTGAACGCCGTTGTTCGGTGCGGCTTGCACAGCGTGTCAGATGGAGCTCGAACGAGCAGGTCGGAACGGGAGTGCCATGAAGGCGATCGTGTTCTCGCGGTATGCCGGGGCGGCCGCCCTTGAGCTCACCGAACTCGACCGGCCGACGCCGGCCGCGGGCGAGGTCCTGATCAGGGTTCACGCCGTGTCCATCAACGACTGGGATCTCGGCATTCTCCGAGGCAGCCCAGCGGTGAACCGCCTGCAGACCGGTCTCTTCCGTCCGCGCCGGACGATCGTGGGCTCCGACGTCGCCGGTCGGGTCGAGGCGGTGGGGCACGACGTCACGACGCTCCTTCCGGGGGATCTCGTCTACGGCGATCTGAGCGGCCGTTGGGGCGGCTTTGCGGAGTACGTCTGCGCCCCCGCCGCGGCGTTGACGGCCAAGCCGGCGGCGATGACGTTCGAGGAGGCGGCTGCGTTGCCGCAGGCGGTCGCCCTGGCGATGCAGGGCCTGCTCGACGTCGGACGGCTGCGGGGCGGCGAGACGGTGCTCATCAACGGCGCAGGTGGTGGCGTCGGCACGCTCGGGGCGCAGATCGCCGCGCTGTACGACGCGGAACTGACCGGCGTCGATCGGGGCGGCAAGCTGGAGAAGCTCCGCACGCTCGGGTTCGACCACCTGGTCGACTACACGCGCGAGGACTTCACCCGCAGCGGACGGCGATACGACCTCGTCCTGGACGTCAAGACCCGTCGATCGCCGTTCGGCTACCTGCGCGCGCTGAACCCGGGCGGGCGGTACGTCACCGTCGGCGGCTCGCTTCCGCGCCTGGCCCAGACGGCGTTCCTGGGGCGGTGGATCACGCTGCGGACCGGGAAGAGCACCCGCCTCGTGATGCTCAAGCCGAACAAGGACATGGCGCGCGTCAACGAGCTGTTCGAGTCGGGCTCCCTCAGGCCGGTGATCGATCGGACGTTCCCGTTGCACGAGGCGCGGGAGGCGATGCTCTACTACGCCGAGGGGAACTTCGTCGGCAAGGTCGTCGTGACCGTGCCGGGTGCGGACTGACCCCACGCCAGGGAGTGTGGGGTCAGTCCGGTGCCGGGTCTGTCCGGCTACTCGGCGGCCTGCAGGTCGGCGACCCTGGCGACGTAGCCGGCCCGCGCCTCCTCGGTGGACGTTCCGGAGAGCGCGGCCCAGGCGTCGTACTTGGCCCTGCCCACCAGGTCGGTGAAGCCCGGGCGCTTCCCCGAGACGTCTCCGACGGTCGCCTGCTTGTAGAGGGCGTAGAGCGCCAGCTTCACCTGTGAACCGGGGTCCTTCGTCAGCAAAGGCACTGCCGCAACAGCGGACTCGAAATCGTCGGTCATGCGGTGAGGCTACGCCGGACTGTGGCGGCCTAGGATGCCGCCATGCGGGCCTGCCGTACGACTTCATCACCGTGGTGGTGGGTGCCCGCGATCTGGTCGTGACGGCTGCAGGCGACCACGTGTTCCGGATGGAACCGCGGGAATCCGCAATGGCCTGGTACTGCGACCTCGACGATGGGACGCCGACGGGAGACAACGACCCGTCGTCGTTCGTCCGCTGGGTGCGTCCGGCGCTGCGGGTCGTGCGGACGCCGAACGCGGCGCCCGCTCCCCAGCTCGACGTGCGTCGGCCGACGCCCCGCTGCGCCGGCGCATCGAGCACTGGCCGCCGGCCATGCATGGCGACGGCGTGGTGCGGCCCGCCGAGCTGTGGCCGGTCCATGTCTCTGGCGAAGGGCTCGTTGTCGAGTCGGTCTCGTGGTGGGACAGCGCGCCGGCCCTCGACCACCAGATCGCGCTGGCCGTCGACATCGCCGATCGGCTGACGGCGCGGAAGTAGCTCAACACGTCCCAGCACGCAATGGGGTCAAGGGGCGCGGACCGATCAGGGTCCACCCGTGGTGTCGAGGAGCCCGAGCCCGCGGCCGAGCGCGACGGCTTGGGTTCGGCTGCCGACACCCAGCTTCGAGTAGATGTTGCGAAGATGCACCTTCACCGTGAGGGGAGAGAGGAACAGCCGCTCCGCGATCTGTTGATTCGACAGTCCCTCGGCGAGAAGGCCCAGCACTTCGCGTTCGCGGCCGCTCAGCGGCTCGATGAGGGCAGCGGGTCCGGTGGGCGCTGAGTGATCCCCCTTCGGGAAGGCGCTGAGCAGGCGAAGGGCCTTGGCGCGGTGCCGCCCGGTGACCTGACGGAGCAGGTCGGCCATAGGAGTGCCTTCGTCGACGAACAATCGCACGAAGCCCTGGGGAATCGCCGTGTCCATCACGTCGTCCAGCAGGTGCTGGCTGTCGCGCGACGAGCCGGCAGCGCGAGAGGCGAGCGCCTCGAGCGTGAGACACCTGAGCGCCTCGTCGCGCCATCCGCGGGCATCAGCCTCAGCCCGGACCGACCGCAGAACCCGCAGAGCCTCGGCCGGGGTGCCCCGGGCCAGCATGACGCGAGCGCCGATCATCGGCAGGTCGAACTCCCCGGCGATGTGTGAGGCCGCGTCGACCTTGCCGCGGAACAGGTTCAGCCTGGCGAGAGCAGCCATCACGCTCGGACCCTCGCGCGCGTTGCCGAGCTCACGAACCCAGCGCTCGGCTTCCTCGAGCAACGCCCCTGCCTCCTCCGATTCCCCTTGGGAGAGCTTGATCCGGGCGAGCAACACCTGGCAGGCTGCGGGCCGATCGGTGTTCTGAAGCCGGCGGGCCAGCTCCAGAGCTCGCTGACCACGCTGCCATGCGTCGTCGAGCTCGTTCCACTCGTAGTGGATCCGGGCCAGGCCCAGATGGGCCTCGGCGATCACTGGGAAGGGGAGGTCGGCGGCGAGCCGGAGCGTCTCCTCGTAGGTGGCCGCGGCGGCGCGGAGCTCGGTGTCCAGCTCCTCGACGGTACCCAGACCGATCAGCGAGATCAGTTCACCGAAACGGCTGCCGGCGCCCCGACTCATCCCCCGAGCCTCGGAGTACGCCGCACGTGCCTCCGCGCGTTCGCCCAGCACCTGATGGGCATACCCCAGTGTCTGGATCGCCGAGGCGCGGGCGGCCACGTCGTCCGGGGGGAGGTACTCGAGCGCCCGCCTGGACTCGGCGATCATCACGTCTGCCCGGTGACGGCTCAGCCCGAGCATCGCCCGCAGGTTGGCGATGCGGCCGAGGAGGTGCGGGTCGGGAGGCGTCTCACGGGACGCGAGGGTGGCCTCCACCTGGTCGAGCATCTCGGTGATGCCGGTGCTCTGTCCGCTGCCCAGCATGACCGTCGCCTGGACGACGCGCAGCTCCGGCCAGGCGTCGAGGGTCTCGGGCGGCAAGGTGGTGAGCCAGGCGGCGATGGGCGCCAGCGCGCCCCGCACGTAGAGCGGCAGGCCATGGCCCTGGATGAGGCGGACGGCCCGGGTGATGTCGTGCGCCGCCGTGGCATGTCGGAAGGCGTCCAGGTCGAGTCCGTTCTGCTCGAGCCACCCGCTGGCCCGGATGTGCAGATCGTCCAGGAACGCCGCCGGCTGGGTCTGCTGCAGACGGCGGCGCAGCAGGTCGCGGAACAAGTGGTGGTAGCGGAACCAGTGGCGTTCCTCGTCGAGCGGAATGATGAAGAGGTTCGAGCGTTCCAGCAGCTCGAGCGTGTCCTGACCTGGGGTGGCATCGAGGGTGACCGCGTCGCAGAGCGGGCCGCACAGACGGTCCAGGACCGAGGTGAGCATCAGGAATCGCGTGCGTTCCGGGGGTAGCCGGGCGAGCACCTCCTCGGCCAGATAGTCGAGCACGAAGCGGTGGCTGCCGGAGAAGCTGCTGATCAGCTCAGCGGGCTCGGGCTCGTGCTCGAGGGAGATGGCGGCGAGCTGGAGGCCTGCGATCCAGCCTTCGGTGGACGACTCGAGTGAGGCGACCTCCGCGCTCGACAGCCCGAGGCCCTTGGCCCCGTTGAGGAAACGTTGGCATTCGTCCGTGGTGAAGCGCAGGTCAGGCGCCCGAATCTCGCACAGCTCCGCATTGGCGCGCAGTCGGCCAAGCGGGAGTGACGGGTCCTCGCGGCTGGCGATGATCAGGTGCAGGCGTGGCGGAAGGTGTTCCACGAGAAAGGCGACCGCGTCATCGACGAGCCGGGAGTCGACGCTGTGATAGTCGTCGAGGACGAGTACCAGATCCGTCATCGCGGCGGCCAGGTCGTTCACGAGCGGCGTCAGCGCAGACTCGATCGGAGGCGGCTGGGGATGGTCCAGCAGCGGCAGCACCGCCTCTCCTGCGTCCGGGGCCAGCGCGCGCAGCGCGGCGACCAGGTAGGTCAGGAAGTGGCCCAGGTCCGAGTCGCTGTCGTCCAGGGACAGCCAGGAGATCTGGTGGCCTCCGCGCCGTGCCCAGTCGGCGATCGCGGTTGTCTTGCCGAAGCCGGCCGGCGCCGAGACGAGGGTCAGTCTGCGGTGGAGGGCGTCGTCGAGGTGACCGTCGAGGCGATTCCTGCTCACGACGCCAGGCCTCTCGGCGGGTCCGTACAGCTTGGTGGCCAGAATGGGCACGGGCACGCTCATGATCCTAGGTGGAGCTGGGGTCGAATACTCCTCTGAATACCTCCACGGAGGTATGACGCACCCGGGGTCCCCGGCGGAGGCTGGAGTCATGGCCGTTGAGATCAACCCGGACCCGGGCAGCCTGCAGGCGGTGTACTACCAGATCCGCGTCGCGGGAGAGCTCGACGCCGAGTGGTCCGAGTGGTTCACCGGGCTGCGCGTCGTCGCCGTTGACGGCGAGACGCTGCTGGTCGGGCTGATGGACCAGGCCACGTTGTACGGGGTGCTCAAGCGCGTCCGGGACCTCGGCCTACGGCTGATCTCGGTGCTCCGATCGGAGGATTCATGAACGCCCAAGACAACACTCCTCGATTCCTCGGCGCCGCCTTCCTGGCGGTCGTCGTCACGAGTCTCACCAGCGGCCTCGCCATCGGCACCGCCACGGGTTCGGGTGACATCGCAGACGTACTGGCCACGGTCGCCGACCACACCGGTCTCGTCCACGTCGCCGTCCTGATAGGCATGCTGAATGCCGTAGGCATCCTGGTCCTGGCCGGGCTGCTCTACGCGGTGCTCAACCCCTGGGGGAAGACCCTGGCCCTCATCGCGACGCTGTGCTGGACTGGGGAGTCCTTCGTCTACACGCTCAATCAGATCGCCTCGAACGCACTGACGCACGTGGCGTCGGACTTCCAGAGCGCAGGCGGGGCGGACGGGTCGAGCGCCGGCTCCTACGAATCGCTCGGCCAGTTCCTGTACACCGACGTCGCCGGGCGCGGCGGAACGATTCTGATGTTCTTCTACTGCGCCGGAGGACTGCTCTTCTACTACCTGTTCTTCATCTCCCGCATGGTCCCGCGGTGGATCTCCGGCTACGGGCTGGTCGTGGTGACCGTCGGAATCGTCGGAGCGTCCATCGAGCTGCTCGGCCCGTCGCTCGGCATCGTGCCCTACATCGCGATCCTGCCGTTCGAGCTCGTCATCGGCGTGTACCTGCTCTCCCGAGGCGGCGACACCACATCGACCGCCCCAGCCATCGAGATGGTGGCCGCCTGACGGTGACCCCGCTTCGCCGAGCTGGAGGAGGAGAGATGACCCGATCACAGCGATTGTGGCGGCGGGCAACAGGATTGGCCCTGGTGGGCGGATCGGCGTTCTGGGTGACCAACTTCGCGATCTCGCGGACGCCCATCGCCGCGCAGTACCGTGCCGCTCTGTCCATCGGCTATGTGCCCATGCTGCTTGAAGCCCTGGCCGGCGGGCTGATCATCGGGTTCTGCGTCGGCTACCTCCTGCTTCGCTTCTTCGACAGGGTCTGGGGGAGCAACCCGATCCTGAAGTCCCTGACGCTGAGCATCATGGCCCTGGTCGTGGTCACGGTGCTGCTCGAGGTTCCGGCGAAGTTCCTCACAGGCACGCCTGAAGCCATGCGCTGGTTCCTGATCGGCGCGACGTTCAACGGGCTGAGGATCCTCGCCCTCGGGCTCGCCATCGGCGCAGCCCACGAGCGACTGAGCCCATAGGCTGGTAGCGACGTCACGCGTTCAGCTGCGAGGGAAGGCAGTCCTGTGGATACCGTGGCACGGAGCAGGGACGGCAGCGTCCATGTGACCGATGAACGGTTCAACACCGTCTCGCACCTGTTCGCCGCCTGTTTCGCCGTCGGGGGTGCCGCGCTGCTCGTCTCGCAGGCGAGCGCCCAGGGGGATCCGTGGAAGATCGTCGGGCTGAGTGTCTACGGCCTCTGCCTGGTGGCGCTGTTCGTGTCCAGCACGATCCATCACGGGCTCGACCGGAGCCCGCGAGTGAACGAGACACTGCGCACTCTCGACTATGACTCGGTCTTCCTCCTGATCGCGGGAACGGTCACCCCGCTCGTGTTGGTGCTCTTCAGAAACACTTACGGCTGGACGGTCTTCGGAGCAGTCTGGGCCATCGCCGTGCTGGGGATCGTGCTCCGTTCGGTGCTGCAGAGGCTGCCGAAGTACATCACCAACACCCTCTACATCGCCCTGGGCTGGCTGACGGTGCTCCTGGTCGGCGCGGGCAGCCCGCTGCCCGTAGGGGCGTTGGTTCTGATGGCAGCGGGAGGCCTCATCTACAGCGCCGGCTTCGTGGTCTTCGTGATCGAGAAGCCGAACCCGCGGCCCGGGGTGTTCGGATTCCACGAGACGTGGCACTTCCTGGTGGTCGTGGCCGCGCTGATGCACTACCTCCTCATGTACTTCTACGTCCTGCCGGCGTAGCCCACCGACATGACCTTGCCCGAGGTGACGGGTGAGCTCAGGCACCCTCGTCCTCGGTCCGTCGATCGTTCAGCGGAGCGACAAGCGATGGGCCACGTTCCGTTCACCTTGATTGCTGTAGGTCAGCTGCGGTCAGCGCAGACCGTGAACATGCTGTGGTGGGCGATCCACGCCCGCGCCCCGCGCGGAGCTTGCGTCTCCGGCGCGTCGACCAGTTCGTCGAGCGGCAGCTTGTCATTGGTGTCCTTCGGTCGGCACGCTGACGGCATGGACACCCACGGGCACCAGCACACCGATGAGGATGTGGCCGCGATGTTCGAGCCGGCGGGCTGGGAGGAGCGCTACTCCGGCGAGGAGAAGATCTGGAGCGGGAACCCCAACGTCCAGTTGGTCGCCGAGGTGTCGAGGCTGACTCCGGGTACCGCGCTCGACGTCGGGTGCGGGGAGGGTGGCGACGTGATCTGGCTGGCTCGGCAGGGCTGGCGGGTCACCGGGGCGGACTTCTCCGCCAACGGACTGGCCCGCGCCGCCCGGCACGCCGAGGAGGCGGGCGTCGCCGACCGTGCGGACTGGTGGCAGGTCGACGCCCGGGCCTTCTCGGCCGACGGCCGGTCCTACGACCTGGTCACGACCCACTTCCTGCACCCGCCGGACGGCGGGATGGTCGAGGTCGTCGGCCGGCTGTCCGAGGCCGTCGCACCCGGAGGGCACCTCCTGGTCGTGGGCCACGCGCCGTCCGAGGCGTTTCCCCACCTGACGGCGAGCCACCGCAAGGCGATGTTCGTCGCCGACGAGCTGCTGCCAGGACTGCACGAGGGCTTCGACACGCTCGTCGTCGAGCAGCGGCCGCGGACCATGACGCACGACGGGGTGACGCTCGACGTCCACGACTCCACGCTGCTCGCCCGCCGTCGGGCGGTCGTCAGGCCGCTTCCCACCAGGTGAGCACGCGCAACGCGCGCAGGGTGTTCCATCGGCTCGGCAACCCCACGCCGGCGTCGAGGTCGAAGTGCACGCGCCCCGGGTGGATCCGATCCAGGAGCCATCGGCCGTCGGGCTGCCTCCTGGAGCGGACGACGTCCACCGCCTCGGCCATCCGGGGGTCCGGTGGCGCCCCCGTGCCGCGGAAGTAGTCGAGTGCGCGCAGCACGTCGTAGTGCCAGTAGTAGGGGAATGCGAACTTCAGATACTGCGGATCGATGACCTCGCCCGTGCTCCCGTGGCGGAACAGGGCACGCTCGAGCAGGTACTCCTCACCGCTGCGCCGGGCCTCGCTCACCTGCTCGGATCCACCGGTCGCTCGCTCGAACCCCAGCAACCCGTCGAGGACGTCGATCGTCGTGTCCACGGAGGAGCGCACGGAGCCGTTCTCGGCCTCGCAGTTCCAGCCCCCGTCGTTCAGTCGTTCGCCGAGGATCCGATCGACGATCGGCGCGACGTCCACGCCGAAGTACGCTCCGGTCTCGATGGTGCGCCCGTTGATGCACGGCTCGACCTCGCCGTCGAAGTAGCGCTGGCCGGCATGTTCCCAACGCCCGTTCTCCGCCACGAGCGCGATGGTCCGCCGGGCCGAGTCCGAGGCCGGGTCGAGCCCGAACAGTTGCAGGGACTGCAGCGTGTGCATGGTCGCCGTCCACGGCTGCCCCGGCTCGTCACGGGTGTAGGACGCCGGGAAGCAAGCGCCTCCGTCCCAGAGCCCGTCGTGGCCTTGCTGCGCGAGCAGGCGTGCACCCCAGCCCTCGTGCTCGACCAGGGTCCGTACAGCCGACACCTCGTCTGGGGGCGCGCTGCTGAGATCGCGGAAGACCTGCCAGCGGATGGCCGGATCACCATCGAGCAGCCACTCGATCGCATTCATCACCGCACGATACGCGAAGCGGCAGACGCGGCGACGGTCAGGAGACGGCGGCCTTCACCAGCCCGGCAATCGTCTTCTCCACGGCGGGGCCCCACTTCACGAGCGCGTACGACACGGGCCACAGGTCGCCGTCGTCGATGTTCGCCGCATCCTGGAAGCCCAGGGTCGCGTACCGGTAGTTGAACTTGCCGGCGTCCTGGAAGAAGACGACGATCTTGCCGTCCGCGTTCGCATAGGCGGGCATGCCGTACCAGGTCTTCGGCGACAGCTCGGGCGCGTTCGCCGTCACCACCATGTGAACGCGTTCGGCGAGCGCACGATCCTCGGGGCCCATCTGCGCGATCCGGTCGAGGACGGCCTGCAGCCCGTCGGCCTTCTTGGCGCCCTTCTTGCCCTCGGCGCGCAACTCCGCAGCGCGCTCCTTCATCGCGGCGCGCTCCTCGGCGCTGAAGCCGTCGGACTCGGTCGTGGCGTTCTTCGCAGGCATTCTCGGGTCTCCTCTCCTGGGCTCACAGGTTCGGCGTCGTGCCGGGCCTGTGCGACAGGCTAGGCGCGGCAGCCGAGGGGTGCTTCTCGATTCCTGATCAGGAGTCGGGGGCACCTTGGCACGAGCGGGATTTGATAAAATGGGAGCATGTTTCGCCAGTCAGCCAACGTGAGAATCGGCGAATGCTCGGACTGCTCCTTCCGCGTCGCTGCGGGCGGTGGCACGACCGACTGGGCCGAGGCATCAGCCGTGGCATACATCACGGCGCAGATGAAGTTCCACTACTTCTCCTGCCCTGCGCACAGTCGCACCCTCGTTGCTCGTCGCTGGCACTGGGTCGTCAAGCATCGGGTCTAGGAGATCCTGCGGCGGTAGGTGGCCATGGCGAAGTAGTACGCGACGACCAGAATGCCGACACACCAGGCGAGGGCGGTCCAGATGTCGGTGTCGACCGGCTGCTGCGTGAACAGGTCGCGGATCGCGTTGACGATGGACGTCACGGGCTGGTGCTCGGCGAAGGCGCGCACCGGGCCGGACATGGTGTCGGTGGGCACGAATGCCGAACTGATGAACGGCAGAAGGATGAGCGGGTAGGAGAACGCGCTCGCGCCGTCCACGGATGTCGCGGACAGGCCGGGGATCACGGCCATCCACGTCAACGCCAGGGTGAACAGGATCAGGATGCCGGCGACCGCGAGCCACGCCAGCACCCCCGCGCCCGAGCGGAAGCCCATGAGGAGGGCGACGAGGACGACGACCACGAGCGAGATCAGATTGGCGACCAGCGACGTCAGGACGTGCGCCCACAGCACGGACGACCGTGCGATCGGCATGGACTGGAATCGTTCGAAGATGCCGCTCTGCATATCCAGGAAGAGCCGGAATGCGGTGTAGGAGATGCCCGACGCGATCGTGATGAGCAGAATGCCGGGCAGCAGGTAGTTCACATATGAATCCGATCCTGATTCGATGGCGCCGCCGAGCACGTACACGAACAGCAGCATGAAGGCGATCGGCATGACCGTGGTCGTGATGATGGTGTCCAGGCTGCGGGTGATGTGGCGCAGAGATCGCCCGAGCAGGACGGTGGTGTCACCGAAGAAGTGCGCGGTCATGGCTGCTCCCTGTCGTTGTCGCCGACGATGGCGAGGAAGACCTCCTCCAAAGTGGGCTGCTTCTCCACGTACTCGACTGTGGCCGGCGGGAGAAGCCGCTTGAGCTCGGTGAGGGTTCCGTTCGCGATGATCCGCCCGTCGTGGAGGATCGCGATCCGGTCGGCGAGCTGTTCGGCCTCGTCCAGATACTGCGTCGTGAGCAGCACCGTCGTTCCGAGTTGCGCGAGTTCCTTGACCGCCTGCCACACCTCGATGCGTGCCTGGGGGTCGAGCCCGGCCGTCGGCTCGTCCAGGAAGATGACCTGCGGATTCCCGATGAGACTCATGGCGATGTCGAGGCGGCGTCGCATGCCACCCGAGTACGTCGCCACTCTCCGCGCACCAGCCTCGGTCAGCGAGAAGCGATCGAGCAGGTCGTCCGCGATCCGGCCGGCGTCTTCCAGGTGCCGCAGCCGGGCGACCAGCACGAGGTTCTCCCGCCCGGTGAGGATCTCGTCGACGGCCGCGAACTGTCCGGTGAGGCTGATGCACTCCCGCACGTTCGCAGCCTGAGCGGCGACCTCGAAACCGTTGACGCTGACGGTGCCCGCGTCGGCCTTGAGCAGAGTGGAGAGGATCTTCACGACCGTGGTCTTGCCCGCCCCGTTCGAGCCGAGCAGGGCGAAGATGCTGCCCCGCGTCACGTCGAAATCGACGCCGCGCAGCACGTTCAGCGTCTTGTACGACTTCTCCAGGCCCTGGACGTGGATTGCCGTGAGCGTGTGTGTCGTCATCGGACCCCCTGGGTTCCGGTCTCTTCTGCCTCGGCCTGCTCGACTGCACGGGTCAGCCGTTCCTGTTCCCGGGTGATCCAGTGACCCGCCGGGTAGTTGCGGAGGAACGCCTCGGCGAACTCCACGGGGTTCTCGCCGAGGATCTCGCGGATGGGGGTTCCATTCGCCGCGCCCTGCTCGAGGAGATCGGCGAGGTCGTCCAGCATCGCCAGGATGCTGTCGCCGTCACCAATCCCCCCGAGGTGATAGATGTACCGCTCCAACCCGGTAGTTGCCGTGCGATAGCTCGCCGGGAGCCGCGCCACCCGCGCCTTGTACTGCCGGTACTGCCTCTTCTGCTGGATCCACCGTGCAGCCATGCCTATCTGCCTCCTTCGCGGAGCTGTTCGAGCCGTTCTGTGAGGAAGCCCCACGTCGTCCAGAACTCCTGGAGGGACTCCTGGCCCTGAGCGTTGAGGGAGTACACCTTGCGTGGTGGCCCCTTCTCGGAGGGGACCTTCTCCACGTCGACGAGGCCGCGCTGCTCGATCCTGATCAGCAGTGCGTAGACGGTGCCTTCGGCGATGTCGGAGAAGCCCTGCTTGCGCAACCAGGCCGTGATCTCGTAGCCGTAGGCGGGCTGCACGGCCAAGAACGCCAGTGCGATGCCCTCCAGTGTGCCCTTGAGCATCTCCGTCATCTGTTTGCTCACGGGGCGCCTCTCGAGCTACTCAACGTCACTGACTACCAGTACATAGTAGCGCTGAATAGCTGCAGTGCAAGCCCCCGGTCCAGGCGGCGTGGAGCTGGTCCGAATCCCTTGGTGGCGAAAGGATCAGGCCCGCCACCGGGCAGGGCCCCCGCCTACCCCGGATGCCGACCGCGGAGGGTACATTGCAGGCCTGGCCACCAATCTGGGCAACCCGAAGTCGGGCGTCTTCGCCATCTCGCTGCTCCCTCAGTTCATCGACCCGCAAGGCAACCCCTTCGTGGGCGGCGTCCTCCTGGGCGCCATCAGGGCGGCCACGACCACGTGCTGGTACCTGCTGTTCGTCTGGGACGTGGACAAGGGGAGATCCCTGATCGCCAGGCCTGCCGTCACCACCTTGCTGCACGGCATCACCGGCGCCGTCCTGCTGCTGCTCGGCGTCACCGTGGTCGTCGGCGCGTGATCGCTGTCTCTCAGTTGACCGTTCGGCGCTGGGGCCGCCGCCGGATTCCGCGCCGGCGACCACCAGCGGATTCTCGCGACCCTCGCCGAGGATGTCGAGTGGGTCATCCACGGGCATCGGACCACGCGCGGCAAAGCCGAGTTCGACGACGAGATCGAGAACCCCGCCTTCACGGGCAGCCCTGAGCTTGACGTCCAGCGTGTCCTTGAGGACGGCGCGGTGGTCGTCACCACGGGCGAGGGCCGCGGAGTCAGCATCGAGCACGGGCTTTCCGCTTCGCCTTCAAAGCCCTGTTCACGTTCCGAGGCGGGCTCATCGCCCGCGTCGACTCCTCCGTCGTTCCGCTACCTGACGCCGCGGAGCGCTGAGGTTCTGCCGGGGCCCGGGGCCCGGGGCCCGGGGCACTGGTGCTGGAGACGACCGGGCGGAGACTTGAAGTGAGGGAGCCTGAGGCAGTCCGCCCCAGGCGGGTCAGGTCGCCATGAGCGGCCGGGTGGTCTCGGATCGAAGGAGGCCCGACGAGATGACCACGACTCTGCACCAGCGCAGCGTGCACATCGACGCTCCCGTGAAGAAGGTCTTCGACTATGTGAAGGACCCGCACCACTTCTTGGAGGCGTTCCCCGAGAAGGACCGCAGCCACACGGCGCTGACCGAGGTGAAGCTCACTCCCGACGGCGTCGGATCGACGTACAGGCTCATGGGCCGGATGTTCCTCCTCTTCCACATGGAGTGGGTCCTGACCCGGGAGGAGTACATCCCCAACAAGCGCATCGTGGACCACGCATCGGCTGGCGGGGTGTGGACCTACACCTTCGAGCCTGATGCAACAGGCACGACGCTTGCCATTGCCTTCGGGTGGTCCACCAAGGTGCCGCTTGTCGGCCAGGCGATCGACCGAGTCTCGTGGGACGGTGACCGTGACCTCGACCTCATGCTGGCCAACCTGAAGAAGGCGATCGAGACCTGACTGCTAGTCGACGGCTGCGCTGCTGCCTCGCCGGATGGCCGCCATCGTCTTCCCTCGCGCCAGCTCCTCGACCAGCTTGTCCATGTACCGGATCTTCTGCATCAGCGGGTCTTCGATCTCCTCCACCCGATAGCCGCAGATCACGCCCGTGATGAGGGAGGCATGCGGATTGAACCCGGGAGCCTGGTCGAAGAAGGTCTCCAGACTGACCTCGGTGGAGATGGCTTGCTCCAGGCCGGCGGCGTCATACCCCGTGAGCCAGGAGATCACCTGATCCACTTCGTCCTTGCTGCGGTTCTTCCGCTCTGCCTTCTGCACGTAGTGCGGGTAGATGCTGGCAAAGCTGACGGCGAAGATCCGGTGCCCTGCCACGGGGAAGGCTAACGCGTGGAGCCCCGCGACGCCTCGGTGTGAGGTCGATGTTTCGGCCGTTTCGGCATGAGGAAAGGCGTCGACGCCCGGTACGCGAGATAGTCGTTCCCGAACCGGAGGGCGAGCTCCCGCTCCTCGACGCGCTTGATGAAGAGCAGGAGCAGCCCTCCGAGCAGGGCCACCAGGAGAAGCGACGCCAACGAACCGATCGCTAGCGACAACCCCGTGTAGGCCAGGATCGTGCCCAGCGCCATCGGGTTCCTGCACCAGGCGAACGGGCCGGAGGTCAGCAGACGCTGGGTCGGGGCCATGGGAAGCGGCGTCCCTGACCCTTGGTCCACCTGGACCGCGATCGACCAGAGCGCAAGGGCAGCCCCGGTCGGAATCAGCAGGCATCCCAGCACCTGACTGACAGGGCGCTGCAGTAGCTCGTCCCCTCCTCCCAGCACCTCCCACCGCGAGAGGCTGAGCAGGACGAGCGGGAGGATCCCCAGGAAGACGACGCCACCCAGAGCGAGGAACCCGACGCGTTGGCCGACCGTCCGTGATGTCCGAGCCCATCGGAGGAAGACGTCCATGGCGCTCCTTCCCGACCACGCCTACCGCTTCGATCCTCGTCGTCCCCGCGCGCCGCGAACCGTGCTCAAGGTCTCCGGCGGCTCCGATGCCGTTGTCGCCACTCTGCGGTCGGCGCCCCAGCCGGCCTCGATCGCCAACTCATGGGTGGTGCCCTGTGTCCACGAACCGTCACGTGTGGTCATGAAGGCAGTCTCTCGCCTGCAGCCGTGGAGACCTTCTTCCGGGAGCGTTTGGCCGCGTACATGTCCAGGTCTGCAGCCCGCAGGAGCGTGTCTGCGGACTGCGGGCGGTGTGCCGTCGCCAGCCCGATGCTGGCCGCTGCGGGCCGGTCCCACCCCGCGATCCCCGTGGGCTCGGAGAGCGCGAGCTGGATCCGCTCGAGCACGCCGTCAACCTGATCCTGGCCGGTGAGCGACGGCAGCAGGACGGCGAACTCGTCGCCGCCCAGCCGGGCGACCGTGTCGTAGGGCCGCACGCAGCCGCTGAGCCGCTCGGCGACGGTGCGCAGCAGCAGGTCGCCGGCGGCATGGCCCCGGGTGTCGTTCACCGACTTGAAGTCGTCCAGGTCGATGAACAGCACCGCGACCGATCCTTCCGACCGTTCCAGTGAGGTGAGAGCCTGGTCGAGGCGGTCGATGAACAACGATCGGTTGGCCAGGCCGGTGAGCGGGTCGTGGAAGGCCGCCTGCCTCAGCTGTTCCTCCAGAGCCGCCCTCTCGGTGACGTCGCGCAGGTTGAGCACCAGGCCACCGACGGCGGGGTCGGCGAGTCGGTTGGTGCTCAGGGCCTCCACATGGCGCCATCCGCCGTCGGCGTGCTGGAGGCGAGTCACCCACGCTCGGCTGGACCCGGGCGGGGCGTCTGCCAGTAGCCGTAGCTCCTGCCGCACATGGTCGCGGACGTCGGGGTGCACCCGGTCGAGGAAGTCGGTCCCGACAGGGCGGGGGCCTTCGCCGAGGAGGCGAGCCCACGCCGGGCTGGTGTAGCGGAGCGTGGCGTTCGCGTCGAGTACCACGATCGGGTCTGCGCCGTGATGCACCAGCGAGCGGAATCTTGCCTCGGTGCGGGACAGCGCCGCAGTCAGCGCGGCCGTCCGGCCGAGGACCATCAGGAAGAGCACGGCCGAGGCGGTCAGGGCGAGCAGGCGCTGGCTGCCCGCGGGCGCCACGGCAGCCACGGCCGGAGCCAGAAGCGTGGCCCCCGCCATGGCGACCAGCCGTCCCTGGGTCAGCCCGGGCGAGCTCTCATCGGGCAGCGGCAGCATCAGCAGCCTGGCCGACGGGTGCAGCGCGGATGCCGCCAGCAGGGCATGTGAGGCCGGCCAGCACATGTCGAGCCAGCCCCCGGCGGTGTAGGTGCCGTACAGGCTCTGCAGCGAGTACGCGACGTCCGCACCGAACATGCACAGTGTGCCGGCGACCAGCAGCAGGAAGCTCACCGGGCGTTGCCCGCGGGTGGTCACCAGCCGCATCGCCACGCCGAGCAGCACAACGTCCATCACGGGGTAGCCGACCGCGACCAGCCTGCCGATCAGAGGTTCGCTGCTGTCACTGGCATTGGGGATGACCAGGAACACCCAGACCACCAGGCCGAGGCCGGTGGCCAGGATCGAGGCGTCGAGCAGGCCGAGCGTGTCCCGCCCGGGCGAGCGTCGTCGCAGCATCATCAGCAGAGCGGTGGTCAGCAGGGGGTAGTAGGCCAGATAGCCGATGTCCGCGACAGAGACGCTCTCCGGAGGCGCCCCGGCGACCCAGACCACGAGATACCAGCCGAGATCACCGCCGACGAAGGCGGCGAGCGCTCCGACCATCAGGTACCAGGCAGCGCGCGACCCGGGCGGCTGGCGGCGCGTGGATAGCAGGATGACGAGGGCGCAGGCCAGGATGAAACCGTCGTAGAGCAGGGCCGAGCCGGCCGACTTGGCCGAGACCCGCGTGTACGGCCACCACAGGGCCACCGCCCCGGCTAGCGGCCAGACCCAGGTGGTTACCCGCACCGGGCCGGCGCCATGCTCGGAATTCAACAGCGCTCCCATCGCAGTCCCGGATCCCAGCGGCCTCGATGCGCACCGATCTCACCACTTCTTTCGGCAGACAGTTCGCCCGGCTGAACTCCCGTGCCGGCGGGGACTCCCATGGCGGCGGACACCTGGTGCAGCTAGCTTTGCCCCCGTTCAGCATCCGGCGGTCCCGACTCCGGAGGTGCCGCCGTTCCATCGCACGCGAATCAGGAGGCATCGTGCGGCTTCTGCTGACGTCCGCAGGCGTCAAGAACACGAGCATCCACAACGCGTTGGTCGGCCTCCTGGGCAAACCGATCGCCGAGTCCACCGCCCTGTGCATCCCCACCGCCATGTACGGGCATCCCCAGGTCGGTCCAGGAGAGGGGGCCTGGCGCTTCATCAGTGGACGATCCGCCGAACCCATGTGCGAGCTGGGGTGGAAGTCCGTGGGAGTGCTGGAGCTCACCGCCCTGCCCAGCATCGACGAGGAGCGCTGGGTGCCCCTGGTCCGGGAGACGGACGTCCTGCTGGTCTCGGGCGGAGACGCCCTGTACCTGTGCCACTGGATGCGGGAGTCCGGGCTGGCGGATCTCATGCCCTCACTGAGCGGGACGGTCTACGTCGGGCTGAGCGCGGGGAGCATGGTGATGACCCCGCGCATCGGTGAGGACTTCGTCGGGTGGACGCCGCCCGCCGGTGGTGACGACCGCACGCTGGGGGTCGTCGACTTCTCGATCTTCCCGCACCTGGATCACGAGATGCTGCCGGAGAACACCATGGCCGACGCCGAGAGGTGGGCGGCCGGCCTGGCCGGTCCGGCGTACGCGATCGACGACGAGACCGCCATCACGGTGACCGACGGCGCCGTCGAGGTCGTCTCCGAAGGGCACTGGAAGCTCTTTCCCTGCTAGCTGCCGCCGACCATTGCCGCCCGCTCAGGCCTGGCCGGCATCCACCATCGCCGGAGGGGGCGCGGTGAGCCTGCCTTCGACGTCGCGACCCGTGCCCTCGGCGGACGGCGGCTGCTGCTGGTGCTGGACAACCTGGAGCAGCTGATCGACCGGCCGGCTCGGGTTGCTCGGTGGCGGTCCCCGGAGCCTGCCGGATGGGCCCCGGTTCGTGGCGTCCGGTGGACACGATCAGGAACAGCGATCACGCTGGGCCTATTCACCGACGAGCAGGAGGCGGCGGCCATGTCGCGGACCCCGCAGCAGATCTTCGAGCACCACGCCGGGGCTTTGATCGCCGGCGACATCGACGAGATCGTCGCCGACTACACCGAGGACGCCGTGTTCATCACTCCTCGCGGCGTCCGGCACGGCAAGGACGGCGTCCGCGCCGGCTTCACCGAACTGCTCGGCGACCTCCCGAACGCCGCGTGGGAGGTACCGACGCAGATCTTCGAGGGCGACGTGCTGTTCATCGAGTGGAGCGCGGTCTCCGCCTCGACGCGGGCGGCGGACGGCATCGACACCTTCGTGTTCGCCGACGACGGCATCCGGGTGCAGACGGTGCGCTACACACTCGAGACCACCGGGTAGCGCGGCGAAGTTCAGGAGTTCACCCGTCCGCTGAGCACCACCCGCCCCGTCCGCCGGGGATCGTTGTCGGGTTCGTGCGTGACGATCATCGTCAACCCGGGGGCCATGAGCTTGACCACGGTCCACATCCGCACGTCGGTGGCCCTGCCGTCGGCAGTCACTTCGAACGATCCCGCCGAGAGGGCGTCCGGGTCGGCGGGGCTGTCGTCCGCGGCGACGTACCAGCACTCGTAATGGCCCTGGCCCGAAGGGATCTGGCGCAACCCGCTGACGGTCAGATCGACCGACCAGCCATTCACCGTCTTATGGCCGACGGCGGAACCGGTGGCCGGGCCGCCGCCCGGGGCCGCCATCGCGATGGTCATCGTGGGCTGCACCGGAGCTTGCCCGCGGATTGCCCAGGTGATCCCGCCTCCGCCGATCACAACGACTGCGGCCGCCGCAGCCAGCCAGCGGGTGCGCCGCTGCCGCCGGGTCCGCTGCGCATCCTGGACGGCGGCCAGTTCCACCGCACGCAGGGTGCGGGCCTGCAGCCCCGGGGGCAGCTCGACCGGTGGCGCGGCGGAGTCGAGCCGCCTCGGAACGTCGCGCAGGTCCTGTTCCGCCTGCTGGCAGGCTGCGCAGGAACGCAGGTGGACCGCGAACTCCTCGGCGTCCTGCGGGTCCATCGCTCCGAGCACCCAGCCGGCGACGTCCGGGTGAGCGGTTCCCGGGCCGAGTTCGTCGGACCAGCGCGGCTCAGACATCGAAGGACCTCTGCTCAAGGGCTACCCGCAGGGCGCGCAGTCCGTGGAACATCCGGGTCTTGACCGTCCCGAGCGGAATGCCCAGCAGCTTCGCGATCTGGGACTGGGTCATCCCCTGGTCATAGGCCAGGGAGATGACGTTGCGCTGAGCGGCGCCGATGGAGTCCAGAGCCTCGCGAATCACGAGGCCGTCCATCAGCCGGTCGACCTCGTCACCCACCGGGGGTTCGTCGACCTCCTCCTCGGCGCCGGCCAGCAACCTGGACGACGGTCGACGACGAACGTCGGCCGCCACGCTGCGCGCCATGACGAACAGATAGGCGCCCACCGTTCCTCGCCCCGGGTCCCACCGGGCCGCTGATCGCCACAGCCGCACGAAGGTCTCCTGCACGACCTCCTCGGCGAGCCCGGGGTCGCCGAGGAGTCTCAGGGCGAAGCCGTAGACCCGGGACCCGTAACGGCGGAAGAGCTCGGCCACCGGCTCACCGTGGTCGCCGGCCGCGATCCGAGAGATGAGATCGGCGTCCTCACGGGCCAGCCTCTGGCGCTCATCCAGATGCTCTATGGCCATCGGCTGATCACGCTCGACGACTCGTGCTCGACATCCTGCTCCATCCCCGAGCCTGTGGTCGACGCTGCGCTGGATCGTGATCCGGCTGGAGTCTAGCGATCGCAGGGAGGCGGCGACGGTCGGCACGAATCCTCCTGGTTCGCCGGGTGGGACTCTGGTCGGCTCTACGACGCGACCCCCGCCACTGGTTCACCTGTGCCATCGAACGAGGCAGTCCGGTTGGCGGGGGGCGCTCAGCCGAACTCCAGGCGCTCGGCGTCTGCGGAGGCCTGCTCTGCGGGCGTCGACCATGGCGTGACCGGTCGCTGCTGGAGCGCGCCGTCGATGCGGATGTCGGTGCGCTCGTTCCAGAACGCGACGTGGTCACTGACCCGAAGGGCGTCGTCCAGCGGCTGCGGATACGTCCAGCCGATGTCGCGGCCCTCCGGTCGCCCGTCCGCGGTCGAGAGGTACGACGCCTGGCCCTTGTAGGCGCAGGTGCTGCGGGTGTCGCTGGGCTGCAGCAGGTCGGCGGCGACGTCGCCCGGCGGCACGTAGTAGCGCACGGGTCTTCAGGAGCAGCAGAGCTTCGGTCGTGGCGGCGAGCACAGTGCCCTCCAGCGACACCTCGACCGGCAGGCGACAGGACAGGACGTCGATCCTCTTGAACGGGTCACGCGGGTGCCCGACCAGGTCCTCGTCCTCGGCCAGCCACCGGTCGAAGGCGCGGAAGTCGAGCACCACCAGCCCACCAGGTCCGGATCGTCGGGTCGGAAGCCGGCCCGTGCCAGCCGCCGCTCGCCTGCGACCAGGTCGCCGATCGTGCCGGGTGTCGTGTGCGGCTCGAAGCTGGTCGGCTTCCGGCACCGCGTACACGGGCACGATCCGCCGCGGCTCCCACACCAGGACGCCGCCGCGGGTGTCCAGTGCGAGCGAGCCCTCGACGTAGGCCCGCAGCCGCGCGGGAACCGGCTCGTACGCGAGCTGCGGCACCGCCTTCCCAGGTGCCACTTTCATGCGCAAGGCCATGCGGCGATTGAACACCCGCCCTGTGGGCTGCGCACAGGGTGTACCGGGCGCAGGCCGGGCGCGGACCGACCCAGGTCCGCCTCGCCAGATTGATCAAGTCCTCGGACGTCGAAGTGGTCGCGTTGACTCTGAGCATCGCCCGGGGCCGTCGGCATGATCTGCGGCGTTGCCGGCCATCAGGACATCGTCGACGTCCACGTCGCCCTGTGCGCACGAGAACGACACCACGCTCTCGTGCCGCTGGGCGTGCGGCTGCACGCTATTGCCGCCGACCGTGCAGGCCGAGCGAGCCGAAGGGGTGAACGTGCGTGTGGTTGGGGAACCGCGGTGCGTTGCCGGGGCGGCAGGGGCTTGGTCAATATCCGATGCGCCAGTTCGCCAACAACCCCCGTAGGTATGCGGCTTGGCCGACATGTGCCACAGCATCGTCGATGGTGCTGACAATCCGCACGCCCCGAGTGACTGGTGGGACCCACCGCTCGTCGACGATGTCGTCCAGGTCCGTCGGCGACAACTGGGCGACGTAGTCGATCACCCGCGCGACCACGGCCTCGAGGTATCCGCTCAGCACAACCGGATCGCCAACACGCACCTTGGCGACCTCGGACGGGGAGTCTCCGAAGCCGGTCGCCTCGACCGGGCGGTCCAAACCGAAGCGTTCGACCCAGCCTTGCGCCTGCCAAACCTGTCCAGCGTCAGACATGTCCGCGATCTGCGCGTCCTGTTGCCGGGCGGCGTGCCAGACGAGCCAGGCGATCGAGGAGTGTTCGCCGTCCGGCATCTGGTGCAGGGCGTCGGCGCCGATCCCCTCGAGCACCTGGCGGGCGCTGTCGACCGGGCGCCGGGCGGCGTCGATCAGGATGTCGCGGTGGTCCATCGAGAGCCCTCCCGGTCGGATTCGCCGCCAGCCTGCCAGACCGGCTTACGCCGCGTTCCGTGCCCTCCGCTCTTGCCGCGATGAAACCGTTGTCGACGGCCGGTTAGCGTGTGAGCCATGCCACGTTCCATTTATCCAACGACGTTGGATAATGGAACTGACGGCGGAGGCGGGCCATGGCTCCTCGGAAGACGAATCAGCCGCAGTTGACGCGGCAGCAGATCATCGCCACGGCGATGAGCCTGATTGACGAGTCTGGTCTGTCGGCGCTCTCCATCCGTCGGCTCGGGGCGGCCCTCGGTGTCGACCCGAGCACGATCTACTACTACGTGCCGAGCAAAGCGGCGCTGTTCGATCTGGTCGTGGATGAGGTGCTGACCGGCGTTGACACCTCGCGGGCGCTCAAGCCGCGAGGGTTCGAGGAGCGGGTCGTCGCGGCGAGCCGCGCCTACCGGGAGGCACTGCTGCGCCACCCGCACGTCATGCCGTTGGTCGCGGTGCGTCCGCTGCGCACGCCGGTGCAGCTGCGCATGATCGACTCATTCGCACGGCTGTTCCTGGACGCGGAGTTCAGCGAAGTGGAGACGCTGATCGCCCTCGACGTCACGGGGATGACGGTGCTGGGCCTGACGAACATGCACGCCGCCGCGATCACGCGGCCGGAGTACACGGAGCAGACCTCGCCAGGCGACGACATCGCGGCGGACGTCCTGGCGCCGCAGGAGTTCCCACACCTGGTGCGACTACTTCCTTCTGCGCACATGGTCGACGCCGATCTCGAATTCGATCGTGCGGTGCGTGCCTTGGCTGCCGGGCTGCAGGCCCAGCGCACCGAAGGCCGGCTCGCGCCGACCCGGCGAGAGGCACAGGCTGCAGTGCGCCGAAGACGTGCTCGTGCGGCGTCACGTACGGCCACCCCCTCCGCTGACGTTGGCGCGGAAGGGACATCGCCATGAGAGATCAACAAGGTCACCCTCGGCGCGCGCGCCTGTGGAGAGGGGCGAGGCGAGTGTTGAAGACTGCTGCCATTGTCGTTGCGACCACACTCGTCATCGGGATCGGGCTCCTCCTGTATTGGAGCCCCGGCCAGCCGGCCCCGATCGTGGACGTCCAGGGCCGCCGGGTCCCCGGCAGTATCTCGGAGAAGATCCACGTCCCGATCAACGGGGTCGACCAAGGCATGTTCATCATCAGCCGCGACCTGGCCAACCCCGTGCTGCTGTTCTTGCACGGCTATGGCTTACCCGGCTTCTTCCTCAACGACATGTATCCGACCGGCCTAGAGAACGACTTCACCGTCTGCTGGTGGGAGCAGCGCGGCGCAGGCCTGTCCTACGGTGGTGCCCCGGCCTCGACCATGACTGTGGAGCAATTCGTCGCCGACACCATCGCGGTCACCGACTACCTGCGCCAGCGCTTCCACGTCGAGAAGGTCTACCTGATGGGTCACTCGTGGGGGACCTTCGTAGGCATCCAAGCGGCAGCCCGCGCACCGGAGCTCTACCACGCCTACATCGGCGTCGGACAGATGTCCAACCAGATGCTGTCCGAGGAACAGTCATACGACTTCATGCTCGCCCGGTACCAGGAACTCGGCGACGACGACATGGTCAGCAGGCTCCGTGCCGCGCCAGTGACCACCGGCGCGGGCTTGTCCGCGGACTACGAGCGAATCCGAGACGCCGCCATGCACAGCCTCGGCGTCGGAACCACCCACGACATGCACTCAGTCATTTGGGGTCTGTTCGTTCCGTCGTGGCGCTGCCGCGCATACACCGTCATCGAGAAAGTAGACCTGTGGCGCGGCAAAAGGTCGGCGAAGGGCGCACCGCTGGAGGCGGCATACCTCAGCACCGACCTGACCGTCACCGTGCCGGCGCTGCAGATCCCCGTCTACTTCCTGCACGGCAAGTACGACTACACCGTCTCCTACGCGCTGGCCAAGCGGTATCTTGCCTCCCTGTCCGCGCCGGTCAAGGGCTTCTATACCTTCGACAAGTCGGCACACAGCCCTGTCTACGAACAACCCGACCAGGCCCGCATGGTCCTACGCGAGGACGTCGTCACCGGCCGGACCACCCTCGCCGATCTGCTGTGACCCCCCACCGGCCGGATCTCGCCGCGGCTGTTGCGCGGTAACCGTGTCCTGGGCCGTGTCTGGGGTCGCGTCCTGGGTGACGGCCCAGGACGCGAGCAGTTTCAGCGCATCGGCGGTCGGGGTGCCTTCGGCGGCCGTATAGATGTTCAGCTGCAGCCCGGGGTCGGAGGCCAGGGCCATGGCCTCGAAGTCGAGGTCGAGCGGCCCGACGATGGGGTGGTTGAGGCGCTTGCGTCCGCTGCGGTGGTAGCGGACGTCCTGGGAGGCCCAGCGTTGCCGGAAGATCTGGCTGCGCGTCGAGAGCTCCCCGACGAGCTCGATGAGCGCCTTGTCGTGCGGGTTGCGGCCGGCTTCGAGGTGCAGCATCGCGGCCGCGTCGCGGGTGACCTGCTCGTAGTCGACGAAGAACTCTCTGGCCGCCTCGGGGTCCAGGTAGATGAAGCGGGTGGTGTTGGCGGGCCGCCCCGGATCAGCGAGCACGGGGGAGTCGAGCACGGGGGAGTAGAGGGCCCGGGCGAGGGTGTTCATCGCGATGATGTCGTGGCGGCCGTTGCGGATCGATGCGGGGGCGCCGGTGACGGCGTCGAGGACCTGCTGGATCGCGGGGCGGACGGCGTGCGCCGGTGGGCGCCGGCGCCGGGAGCTGCTGCTGGCGCCGGACTCGCGGGCGAGTGCGTAGAGGTGGTCGCGTTCGGCGTCGTCGAGCTGCAGGGCGTTGGCCAGGGCGTCCAGGACGCTCTCGGAGGCCCCGGCGAGGCTGCCGCGCTCCATGCGCACGTAGTAGTCGACCGAGACCCCCGCAAGCATCGCGACTTCTTCGCGGCGCAGGCCCGTGACCCGTCGGTTGCCGCCGTAGACGGGCAGCCCTGCTTGCTCGGGGGTCAGCCGTGCCCGTCGCGAGCTGAGGTACTGCCGGATCTCGGCACGCAGGTCCATCGAGTCCATGACCCCACCGTAGGACCGGGCGCGCCGACCAGGCAGGCCCTGTCAGTACCAGGAACGACCGGTCCTCCCGCGCCCGCCGGAACAGGTGTCGACTGGAGGACATGAGAGCCACCTACCTGTACGGAGCGGGCGACGTCCGCGTCATCGACGCCCCTGACCCGACGATCGAGCAGCCCACCGACGCCGTCGTACGCGTGACCCGCGCCTGCGTCTGCGGCAGCGACCTGCACCCCTTTCACTCCGCACCCGCCCGCGAGCACGGAACCTCGATCGGCCACGAGTTCGTCGGCGTTGTCGCGGAGGTCGGCAGCGAGGTGTCGACGCTGCGCCCCGGAGACTTCGTCATCGCCCCGTTCGCGGTCTCCTGCGGCCGATGCGAGTTCTGCCTGGCCGGGCTCCAGACCTCCTGCGTTGTTGGGGGTTTCTGGAACGACCCGCGCCTGGGCACTACGGGCGGCCAGGCGGAAGCGGTTCGGGTGCCCCTGGCCGACGGCACTCTGGTCCGCGTCCCCGCGGTCGACGGCTCGACCATCGGGTCGCTCGAGGAGGACCTGCTGGCGTCGCTGCTCACGCTGTCCGACGTGTACGGCACCGGCTGGCACGCGGCCGTCCGCGGCGGCGTCAGCGCCGGTAGCACGGTCACCGTGATCGGGGACGGCGCCGTCGGGCTCCTTGCCGTCCTGTCCGCCAGGCAACGCGGCGCCGAGCGCATCGTGCTCATGGGTCGTCACCCCGCACGCACCGACCTGGGCCGTGAGTTCGGAGCGACGGACGTCGTCGCCGAACGCGGCGAGGTGGGCATCGCGGCGGTCCGTGAGCTCACCGGCGGCGGCAGCCCGATCGTCCTGGAGGCCGTCGGGCACATGCCCGCCTACGAGCAGGCCGTCGGCGTCGTCCGCCCAGGTGGCGTGATCAGCCGGGTCGGCGTGCCCCAGTACGAACAGGCACCCGTGGGCTTCGGCTCGCTCTTCGGACCCAACGTCACCCTCACCGGTGGCCCCGCCCCGGTCCGCGCCTACATCGAGCGCCTCCTCCCCGCGGTGCTCGACGGGACGGTCCGGCCCGGCCGGGTCTTCGACCGCACCGTCACCCTCGAGGACACCCCCAAGGCCTACGACGCGATGGACGCCCGGCAGGCGCTCAAGGTGATGGTCCGCCCGTGACACCCACCGCTGACGGCGCCGCGACGACGAGGAGCATCATGACCGTTTGGACCGAGGACGAGCTCAGCCGGATCGGTGAGGCCGGTGAGCTGTCGGTCGCGACCGGCCGCCCGGACGGCACGCTGCGGCGCGCCGTCCCGATCTGGCAGGTCCGGGTGGGAGAGGCCGTGTACATCAGGTCGGCGCACGGGCCCGACAACGGCTGGTTCTGTCGGGCCCTGCCCACCGGGCTGGGCCGGATCAGCTCCGGCGGCGTCGACAAGGACGTGACATTCGAGCCCGCCCCACCAGAGCTCAGCGAGCAGATCACCGCCACCTACCACGCGAAGTACGACCGGTACGGGCCGGCGCCCGTCGGCGCTGTCACCGGGCCCGACGCCCTCTCGACGACCCTGCGCGTCGTGCCCCGCGGCTGAAGGAGCCTCCAGTGAGCATTCCGTCCATCACCCTGAACAACGGCGTGGTGATGCCTGCGCTCGGCTTCGGGGTCTTCCAGACCCCGCCGGAGGAGACCGCCGCGGCGGTCGAGGCCGCGCTGGCGACCGGCTACCGGCACATCGACACCGCGGCTGCTTATGGGAACGAACGCGGTGTTGCCGAAGCGATCCGGCGATCCGGCGTCGAGGCGTCGGAGATCTTCGTCGAGACGAAGATCTGGATCAGCGACTACGGCTACGACGCGACCCTGCACGGGTTCGACAAGAGCGCCGGCAAGCTCGGGACCGACCGGATCGACCTGCTGCTCCTGCACCAGGCACTGCCTGGCGAGTTCGACCTGACCCTGGGCGCCTACCGGGCGCTCGAGACTCTGCTCGCCGAAGGCCGGGTTAGCGCGATCGGGGTGAGCAACTTCATGCCCGACCACCTCGCCCGGCTGCTCGAGGCCACCTCGGTCGTGCCGGCGGTGAACCAGATCGAGGTCCACCCCTACTTCCGCCAGCCCGAGCTGCTGGCGGCGAACGCCGCACACGGCATCGTGTCGCAGGCGTGGTCACCGATCGGCGGGATCACGTTCTACCGCGACGGCTCCCGCGGCAGCACCCTGGCCGACCCGACGATCCAGCAGATCGCCGCCGCTCACGACCGGACCGCGGCGCAGGTCATGCTGCGCTGGCACCTGCAGCAAGGCAGGTCGGCGATCCCCAAGTCGGTCACCCCCGCGCGGATCGCGGAGAACTTCGCGGTCGTCGACTTCGAGCTGACCTCCGACCAGCTCGCGGCGATCGACGCCCTCGACACCGGCGTCCGCGGCGGCCCCGACCCGGCGGACATCACCCGCGCGAGGTACGGACGAGCCATCCCCGAGGCCTGAGGAGCCCACGATGCAGATCATCCCGCCCGTCCCCACGACCAAGGGCATACCCGAGTGGTTCACCGGCGACGTCTGGGTGGACCCGATCGCTTCCCCCCGGGACGAGGGACAGCGGATGACCGTGGCGCGGGTGCGGTTCGCGCCGGGCTCGCGCACCGCGTGGCACTCGCACGCCCGCGGCCAGACCCTGCACGTGACCCAGGGCGTCGCATGGGTGCAGTCCCGCGGGCAGGACAAGCTCGTGCTGCACGCCGGGCAGACCGCCTACTGCCGCCCGGGCCAGGAGCACTGGCACGGCGCCTCCCCCGACGCCTTCATGGAGCACCTGGCGATGCTCGACCAGGCCGACGACCCGGCCGCCACCACGACCTGGCTCGAGCACGTCGCGGACGACGACTACCTCGCCTGAGTGAACCTTCCAGAACGCCGCGTGACCGGCCGCTGAGCAAGCAGGCCGGCAAGGTTGTCATCCGCATGACCTGACCGCGCAGCTCAGCAACGGGGCTGGCTTGTGAGGCCTGGCTGATGGGTCGAGCATGGGCGGTGAGATCGTGACGTGTCGGACACGATCTTCGCCTTGGTCGCGGGTCAGGTGCAGAGGGTGGGGCAGTGGCAGGTTTGCACGGAAGTTTGATAGTACCCTTCACTTAGTCGAGGGTTCTATCAAACTGGAGTCATACATGCCGCTTCAGCCTGAGGTGAGTGCGGCGCTCGACGCCGTCTTTGCGGGTGCCCGGGCCTCGTCGCTGGAGTCGGAGCGGCTGGACTTCAAAGAGGATGCGGCGGGTGAGAAGGATTCGCTGAGAGTCCTCCTGGAGGCCGCCCTCTGTCTGGCCAACACCGAGGGTGGCTCCGTGGTGGTCGGCGTCGACGATGACGCGAGCGGGCCGGCGGCACTCGTCGGTTCCGCCCTGGACCCGGGCCGTGTGAAGAAGTACGTCCACGACAACAGCCGGCCTCGGCTCTTGATCGACTGCCGGGAAGAGTTCCATCGGGGCGTCCGGATGGTGGTCGCCGACGTTCGTGCAGACGACGAGATCTACGCCGATGCGCGAGGCCGCGCTCCGCACCGGATCGGCACGGACTGTGTCGGCATGGACCCGGCGACCCAGCAGCGGCTGCGGGACGAGCGCCGGGGGTTCGACCCCTCGGCCATGCCGGCGAGGCAGCATGCTGTCGATGCACTCGCGCTCGCCGCTGCTCGCCGTCGGTTGACTGCCTCCTTGCGCCCTGAACGCAATGGTCTGGCAAAGCTGTCCGATCCTGATCTGCTCCGGGCCCTCGGGGTGATGATCTCCGGTGAGGAACTCACCCTGGCGGGGCAGTGTCTGGTGGGGCCCACGGGTGTGGAGCTGCTGTACCAATACCGCGAGTCACCCGCGGGTGAGCCACGGGTGGTGGAGCGGCTCGAAGGCCCGCTGCTGCTGGTCTACGAGCGTGCGATGGAGCTCGTGGCGCTGCGTCGGCAGTCGACCCCCGTGACCTTGCCCGACGGGCAGCAGTTGCAGGTGCCGGACTTCCCTGAGCTCGCGGTTCGCGAAGCTCTGAGCAACGCGCTGATTCACCGGGACTACCGTGTCGCCGGTCCCGTGGTCGTCGAGCACTCGCCTCAGGTCTTCATCGTCACCTCTCCCGGGGCGCTGGTCGCCGGGATCACGGTGGAGAACATCCTGACCCACCCGTCCAAGCCTCGGAACCGAGCGCTGACTGCCGCGGTCCGGATCCTGGAACTGGCCGAGGAGATCGGCCGAGGGGTCGACCGGATGTACCGGGAGATGGTCCGCTCCGGGCGTCCGACTCCGGTGATCGATGCGACCTCCGATCAGGTGCGGGTGTCCTTGGTCGGTGGAGCGCCCGATGTGAACCTTGCGCGGTATGTCGCCCAGCTGGACCCAGCGACCCGCGACGACACCGACGCCATGATCGTTCTGTTGCGTCTGTGTGCCCGTCGCACGGTGACCGCACAGACGATGGCGCCAATGCTGCAGAAGAGCATGGCCGAGGCGGAGGCCTCGCTGCGTCACCTGGCCTCGGAACAGGTGGCGATGGTGGAGCCGACACGACAGACCGCACGGTCGGCGCATCCGACGTACCGATTGCGCGAGGACGTGATCAGGCAGCTGGGCAGCGCGGTCCCGTACGTGCGGCACACCTCGGACGACATCGACCGACGCGTGATCGCGCACGTGCGTGAGTACGACCGGATCACGAACGGCACTGTGCAGAACCTGTTCACCGTCGGCATGCCGAGAGCGCGCCAGATCCTGGCGAGCCTGGTGGAGCGCGAACTCCTGGTCAAGACATCCCAGGCACAGCGCGGACCGTCCGTGGAGTACGGCCCCGGACCCAAGTTCCCTCCGAGGCCGGCCCGTCGACGGCGCGGGCAGCCGACCGCCAAGGCCACACCTGGCTCGGACGCAAAGCCAGCTACCTGAGTCACCTGAGCGAGCCCTCGGGTCCTCGCCAGTCGTGGGGGATGCGGCACCAGGCGGCGACTGGCGATGTCGAGACTCCTCCGGACTCTTGGCGCGCGCCCTTCGCCGGTCTGGCCGGGTGCGTTGATGCGCTGCGGCTGCGGGGAGGGTGTTGGTCGTGGTTTCTGCGCACCTCGCTGTCGAAGGGGCACAACGGACCGGGGCGAGGTTCATGCGAGCGCAGGACGCGCCGGCCGAGCGGCCCACGAGCAGAGCGGAGTGTCGAGCAAGATCAAGATCTACGACCGAGCGGACGAGGAATCATGGGAGTTAACTGGGAGAAGAGACGACATCTAGAAGCACATTTGCGGCTCTGACCTGGGGCTTGTAGGCCTCCCGGGGCTCGAACCCGGAACCAATGGATTAAAAGTCCACTGCTCTGCCAGTTGAGCTAGAGGCCCAGCGCCGCCGGCCCTGGCCGGTGCCCGCGGCGACCCCAGTATGGCGAACCGGAGCCCGCGGCGTCGCCCCCATACCTCGGGCCAGGCAGGCCGGAGGCCGGCATGGCAGTCTGTGGCGGTGGATCGAGGAGCCAGGCCGCACCGCCGGCGCCGGACGGGGATGTTCCTGCCTGTGTGCCTGCTCGCCGCAGCCTGCACGGCGGATCCCGTGGCGGCGGGGTCGATCTCCAGCGCAGCCCCGGCCACGACACCTGCCACGTCTCCCACCGACTCGCTCAGCCCCGGCCCCGCGCCCAGCGTGTCGGACCCGTTCGGCGGCTTCCCCTCGTCCTCGCCCGCGCCGTCCGTGACCCCGGCCCTCACGCCCGCCCAGGCGCAGGCCCGGTGCTCGACCACGGTGATGGCAGGCCTGAACGCCACCGAGCGGGCCGGTCAGGTGCTCATGGTGGGGGTACCCGCCGGCTCGGCGGCCTCGGCGGTCGGTCTGGTGCGCGGCTACAAAGTGGGCGGCATCTTCCTCCGCGGGCGCAGCACGATCAGCGTCACCGCACTGCGCCGTCAGCTGACTCAGCTGCAGGCCGCCTCCACCGCCGGCGTGGGCATCCCGCTGCACATCGCGGCAGATCAAGAGGGCGGCCAGGTGCAGACCCTGTCCGGCAGCGGCTTCCCCCGCCTGCCCAGCGCCCGCACCCAGGGGCGATGGAGCCCCGCGACACTGACCGCACGCACCGCATCCTCGGCAAAGGCGTTGCGCCAGGCGGGGATCACGCTCAACCTCGCTCCCGTCGCCGACACCGTGGCGCCGGCCGACGTCTCCCGTAATCCCCCGATCGGCAAGGTTGCCCGCGAGTACGGGCACACGCCTTCCGCCGTCGCCGCCGACGTGGCGGTGGTCGTGCGCGCCACCCAGAACGCCGGCGTCGGCACCGCGGTCAAGCACTTCCCGGGGCTGGGCCGCGTCCAGTTCAACACCGACACCTCGGCCTCCGCGGTGGACGCCGTGGCCACCACCAACGACCCGAACCTCGCCCCGTTCCGCGCCGCAGTCGGCGCCGGCACCCAGGCGGTGATGATCTCCTCGGCCCGCTACCCCAAACTCGACCCGAAGCGGATCGCCGCCTTCTCGCCGGCGATCGTGACCACGCTGCTGCGCGAGGACCTGCAGTTCACCGGGATCGCCATCTCCGACGACCTCGGCGCGGCCAAGGCGATGTCCTCGGTACCGGTGGGCGCCCGCGCCGTGCGCTTCGTCGCAGCCGGCGGCGACATCGTGCTCACCGTGCGCTCCGCCTACCTGGAGGCCATGCGCGCCGCGCTCGTGGTCGAGGCGACCCGCTCCTCGGCCTTCGCCCGCCGCCTGCACCAGGCCGCCACGCGAGTGGTGGCCGGCAAGGTCGCCGCCGGTCTGATTCCCTGCAGCGCTGCAGGCGTGCCCGGAAAGGGCTGACCATGACGTTCGACGGAGTGACCTTCGCAGGAGTGGCCGCGGTGCTCGGCTGGATCGGCACCTTCATGCTGCTGCTGGCCTACTGGCTGGTCTCCAACGACCGGGTCAGCGGCCACAGCGTGCCCTACCAGGCGCTCAACATCGGCGGCTCGGTCGGGTTGGGGCTGGCCGCCGTCGCCGGCCGGGTATGGTCGGCGGCCACCCTGAACACGATCTGGGCGCTGATCGGCGTGGCCGTACTGGTCAAGGTCGGGCGTGCCTGGACAACCCGGGTGCAGGAGAAGGAATAGCCTCACTGCCGTGAGCACCCCCGCCGGCCCGCAGCCGTTCGCCGGAATCGACACCAGCAAGCTCGACGACGTCGTGTCGGCGGTCTGGGATCACAAGGACGACGTCGCCGGGGCGGTGAGCTTCGTGCGCGACCACGGCGACGAGTTGCTCGAGCTGGTGGCCAGGCTGCCCGAGCTGCTCGCGTCGGCCGCGGCGGCGCTCACCGACGCCGCTGCGGACACCCGTGCCACGGCCATCTTCCTGACCGGAACGGGCGACGCGCAGGACGGCGTCAAGTCGCTGGCCGCACTCGCCGGGACGGCGCTCGACATCTGCCGGTCCGAACTGGCCGACGCTCGGGCGATGATGGAGCACCTGGCTGGCGCCCTGAGCCCTCTGCCGCTGCTCGGCCCGGCCGCGAAGAGGCTCGAGGACGGCGCCGCGCACTTCGACGGGGTCGGTTCGCAACTCGGTGTCGTCGCTGAACACCTGCGCGCGATCGGCGGTCTGGTGGACCAGGCCGGCGCCGGGCTCGCCCGAACGGCTGACAAATTGAACAGCGGCGGCAGGGCGCTGGGGGCACTCGGCGCTCAGCGGTAACCGACCTCTATCGTTGGCGCCATGAAGGCTCTCGAACGGAAGCTCTCCGCCATTGCGCACGGCACCTACACGCCCGACGATTTCCTGATCGCCGACGCCAAGGACGCCGACATGGCGTTCGGCGTGCAGGCACCAGGCCCGCTGCCCGGCCAGCCGGGGCGCTTCCGGAGCCGCCCCGAGTACCTGCAGCAGATGGCCGAGGAGGTGCGGACCGAGGCGGTCGACATCATGCTCACCTCCGCCTCGAACGGTGAGCGGTTGGCCATGGACGGACTGTTCGACGGCAGCCAGGTGACACTCGCGGTACGGGCCAACGACACCACCGACATCTGGAACCAGCGCGGCAGCCACTACCCGACCGCCCCCTCCCGTCCCTTCCGGACGGCGAACCTGGAGCGGGTACGCGAGTTCTGCACCCTGGTGCTCTACTCGGTGACCTTCAACAACGACCTCGAGCACGACCTGCTCACCCTCAAGCGCTACGCCCAGTTCCGCAGCGAGGCCCACGAGGTGGGCATCCGGCACTTCCTCGAGGTGTTCAACCCGAATACGCCGGTCGACCTGGCGCCCGCTGACACCGGGGCATTCGTCAACGACCACATCATCCGGCTGCTGGCCGGGGTGACCCAGTCCGAGCGACCGCTGTTCCTGAAGATGGCCTACAACGGGGGCGCCTCGATGGACGAGCTGGTCACGCACGACCCTTCGCTGGTGGTCGGCATTCTCGGCGGGTCGGCCGGCACTACCCGGGACACCTTCGAGCTGCTGTCCCAGGCCGAGCACCACGGCGCCCGGGTCGCCCTCTTCGGGCGCAAGGTGCAGCGCGCCGAGTCCCAGCTCGACCTGCTGGCGGCGATGCGCGCGGTGCTGCGCCGCCAGGTGAGCCCGGAGCAGGCGGTGGTCGCCTACCACGAGGTCCTGCGCAGCAAGGGCATCGCCCCCACCCGCAGCCTCGCCGAGGACCAGGAGATCACCGAGCCGGTTCTCGCCCAAGGCTGACCCGATGCGCTCCGGGGTGCTGTGTGCCGGCTCGATCGTGGTCGACGTCGGCAAGGTGATCGACGCCTACCCGCCGCAGGAACGCATCGCCGTGATCGAGTCGGTGAGCTCCAGCACGGGTGGCCCGGCGGTGAACCTGGCGGTCGACCTGGCCCGGCTCGGCGCTGCCTTCCCGCTCGCTGTGGCGGGGGTGGTCGGGCAGGACGAGCACGGCGACTTCATGCTCGATGCCCTGGCCGCGGACGGGATCGACACCTCGCGGGTGCGGCGCACCCCCGACGCGGCGACCTCGTTCACCGATGCGATGGTCGTGCGCGACGGTGGGTCGCGAACGTTCTTCCACCACGTCGGCGCGAACGGCCTGTTCGAGGAGGGGGACGTCGGCTTAGCGTCCTCGACCGCGCGGATCCTGCACATGGGCGCTCCCGGGCTGCACCCCGCCATGGACGTCAGCCACGGGTGGGAACGGGTTCTGGAAGCCGCGCAGGCGGCCGGCATGCGCACCAACCTCGAACTGGTCTCCCTCGCCCCGGACGAGATCCAGGCGGTCGGCCTGCCTTGCCTGCCGCACCTGGACTCGATCGTGGTGAACGAGATAGAGGCCTCGGCCCTGGTCGGCGAGGACGTGACGGCCACCGGTGCGGACGGCGCCCCGGACTGGCCCACCCTGGAGCGGGTGGCCCTCCGCCTGATCGAGCTCGGGGTCAAAACCCTTGCTGCGGTGCACTTCCCGACAGGGTGTGTGGCGGCGGCCCCCGGCGGGCAGGTGTGGCGGCAGGGCTCGGTGCGGCTGCCGCGCGAGGAGATCCGCAGCGCCACAGGAGCCGGCGACGCGTTCGCGAGCGGGGTCATCTTCGGCCTGCACGAGGGCTGGCCCGTGCCGGACTGTCTGCGTGCGGGCGTGAGCGTCGCCGCGGCCTGCCTGCGCAGCGCGGGCACCTCCGACGGCGTCCGGCCGCTGGCCGGCTGCCTCGCCCTGGGCGAGCAGTACGGCTACCGCCCCACGGCCTGAGCGCCAACCCCCCCACTCAGTACAACCCCCAGCCAGGCCGACCTCGCTGAGCGTCGTTCGACCATGGCGCATTGCGCCTGGACCCAGCCTCGACCTGTAGCCCTACGGTGACAGCGTGTCCTGGACGGCAAGTAGTTCCTCGTTGCGTGCAACTTCGCGGATGCGCCAATGACCGGATCCGCGAAGCTCCAATTCAGGAGAAGTCGGTGGGGCGGGTGGCGAGAGGAACGGCGGGGTGGCGAGAGGAGGGTGCGCGGCGAGGGGAGTGGCGCGGCGACGGGGCTGGGCCGCGCCTGTGATATCGGCAGCGGCGCCAAACGATGTCTCGCTACCGTCCGGGCATGCCAGCGGATCGAGAGCCGATGACGACGGCGGCCGAGGTGCTGCTCGAGGCACGGCGACGCAGTGGGATGACCCAGATCGAGGTGGCCGAACAGGGCTGCGTCGCGGTGAGGGTGATCTCGCAGGTGGAACGCGGTCGCAGACAACCGAGCCTGGTCACCCTGCAGCGTCTGGTGGCGGGCGCGGGATACGCGGTCGAGCTGCGCCTCTTCCGCCCTGACCCACGCCAGGAACAACTCGTCGGCCCGATCGGGAAGCAGCTGATCGCGCAGCGAGGTGAGCTCGCGGCCGAACTGGCCGTGCTGGCTCCGCTCGGCGTCGGCAGGATCTGGGTCTCGGGCGCCGTCGCGCGGGGCGAGGAGACGTGGAGCACCCGGCTGGTGCTGATCGTCGAGGGGTCTCGGGCCGCACGACCATGAGCTGTGGAGCTGGGTGATGGCCAGGCTGGTCCTGGTTCAGGGCTACGGCACGCCGATCGATCTGGAACCGATCACCTCCGGCTCGCCGAACGACGTGCTGCTGATCGATGCCCCGGGAGGGGCCGCAAGCGATGCGTGAGCGATGATGGCCCCGTGATCCCACTCCTGCGCCGCGTCCTGCCGCCCTACCGGGCCACCATCGCGGTGATCACGGTGCTGCTGCTCGCTCAGGCGATCGCCGCGCTGGTGCTGCCGACGCTCTACGCCGACATCATCAACGACGGCGTGCTGGTCGGCGACACCGGCCACATCATGCGCCTCGGCGGCATCATGCTCGCCATCTCGGTGGTGGTGGGCTTCGCCGCGATCGCCGGTACCTACCTCTCGGCCCGGGTGGCCATGTCGGTAGGGCGCGACCTGCGCGCCGCCCTGTTCACCACGGTCGAGACCTTCTCGCTGCGCGAGGTGACCACGCTCGGTGCCCCGTCGCTGATCACCCGGACGACGAACGACGTCCAGCAGATACAGATGCTGGTGCTGATGGGCCTGAACCTGATGGCAATGGCTCCGATCACCGTCGTCGGCGGTGTGATCATGGCTCTGCGCGAGAACGCCCGGCTGTCCACGCTGCTGGTGGTGATCATCCCGATCATGGTGGCGATCGTGCTGCTCACTCTGCGCCGGGCGCTGCCTCTGTTCCGCGTGGTGCAGAAGCGGATCGATGCGATCAATCAGGTGCTGCGGGAGAACCTGACCGGCGTTCGCGTCGTCCGGGCCTTCGTGCGCACCCGGCACGAAGAGGCGCGGTTCGCCGAGGCCAACGCGGCGCTCACCGACACCCAGCTGTCCGTCGCCCGTCTGTTCGCCCTCACCTTCCCCCTGCTGATGTTCGTGATCAACCTGGCCAGTGTCGGGGTGGTCGGCTACGGCGGGCGCCTCATCTCGGAAGGCCAGATGCAGGTCGGCACCCTGGGCGCCTTCATCAGCTACATGATGCAGATCCTGTTCTCGGTGCTGATGGCCGTGATGATGATCGCCATGGTGCCCCGCGCCGCCGCCTCCGCCGAGCGGATCGCGGAGGTGCTCGACACCGTGCCGGCGATCACCGACGCCGACGACGCGATCGTGCCCACCCCGCGCCCGGCCGAGCCCGGGCAGGCGATCATCGACTTCGACGCGGTCGACTTCCGCTACCCCGGTGCCGAGGAGCCGGTGCTGCACGACGTCGACCTGACCCTGCGGATCGGCCAGGTCACCGCGATCGTCGGCGGCACCGGGTCGGGCAAGACCACGCTACTCAACCTGATCCCGCGGCTGTACGACGTCACCGACGGAGCGGTGCTGCTCGACGGCGTCGACCTGCGCCGGATGCCCCGGGAACACCTCTGGGGTCAGCTGGGTCTGGTGCCGCAGAAGGCCTTCCTGTTCACCGGCACCGTCGCCGACACCCTGCGCTTCGGCGCACCCCAGGCCACCGACGACGAGCTGTGGCATGCACTCGAGGTGTCCCAGGCCGCAGACTTCGTCCGCGAGCTGCCCGACGGCCTGGCCCACCTGGTGGAACAGGGCGGGGCGAACTTCTCCGGCGGGCAACGCCAACGGCTGGCGATCGCTCGCGCCCTGGTGCGTCGTCCACGGGTGTACCTGTTCGACGATAGCTTCTCCGCCCTCGACTACGGCACCGACGCCCGGCTGCGGGCGGCCCTGGCCCGTGAGACCACGCTGGCGGCCGTGGTGATCGTGGCGCAACGGGTGAGCACCGTGCTGCACGCCGATCAGATCGTGGTGCTCGACGCCGGGCGGGTGGTGGGCAGCGGGCGGCACGAGGAACTGCTGGCCGGTTGCGAGACCTATCGCGAGATCGTCGAGTCCCAGCTCTCCGCGCAGGATGCGGCATGAGCGGCCACGGCCCGGGCTTCATGCGCGGCGGCGGCCCGCCGCCGGCCAAACCGAAGGACGCCAAGGGCTCGTTCGTCCGTCTGCTCCGTCTGCTGGATGCGGATCGACCGCAGGTGATCGCGGTGGTGGCGATGGCCCTGGTCAGCGTCGGGTTCTCGGTGGCTGGGCCGAAGCTGTTGGGCAACGCGACCGACGTGGTGTTCCGCGGCGTGGTCGCCGCACAGTTGCCCCCAGGGGTGAGCCAGGAGCAGGCGGTCGCGGCCCTGCGTGCCCGCGGCGAGAGCCGGATGGCCGACATGCTCGCCGGCATCGACCACCTGGTGCCCGGCCAGGGCGTGGACCTGGGCGCGCTGTATCGGGCGCTGCTGATCGTGGTCGCCGTCTACGCCGCGGCGGCGGTCTTCGGCTGGGCGCAGGCCCACATCATGGCCGGGGTCACCCAGCGGGCGATCTTCTTGCTGCGGGAGCGGGTCGACCTCAAGCTGGGCCGATTGCCGTTGCGCTACTTCGACTCCCACCCGCGCGGTGACCTGCTCAGCCGGGTGACCAACGACATCGACAACATCTCCACCACGCTGCAGCAGTCACTCACCCAGGCCATCACGTCCCTGGCGACGGTGTTCGGCATCCTTGCGATCATGTTGTGGATCAGCCCGCTGCTGGCGCTGGTCGCCCTGGTCACCGTGCCGCTGTCCGTCGTAGTGACCGTGCTGGTGGCCAAGCGGTCCCGTCCGCAGTTCGCCGCCCAATGGAAGTGGACCGGCACACTCAACGGGCATGTCGAGGAGATGTTCTCCGGCCACGAGCTGGTGGCGGTGTACGGCCGGCGTCAGCAGGCGGTGGACACCTTCGAGGTCTCCAACGCGCAGGTCTTCGAGGCCAGCCGCAGGGCCCAGTTCGTCAGCGGCATCATCATGCCCGCCACCAACGTGATCTCGAACCTGGGCTACGTCGGCATCGCGGTGATCGGTGCCTTGCGGATCTCCTCCGGGACGATGTCGTTGGGCGACGTGCAGGCCTTCATCCAATACTCCCGGCAGTTCGCGATGCCGATCGGGCAGCTCGCCGGCATGGCGAACCTGGTGCAGTCCGGGATCGCTTCCGCGGAGCGGGTCTTCGAGCTACTCGACGAGCTGGAGGAGTCGGCTGAGCCGCCGGCGCCGGCCATGCCGCCGCAGCGGTCGCGCGGGCACGTGGTCTTCGACCGGATCGCCTTCGGGTACTCCCCGGACGCACCGTTGATCGACGACCTGTCAATGGAGGCCGAGCCGGGGCAGACGGTGGCCATCGTCGGCCCGACCGGGGCCGGCAAGACCACCCTGGTGAACCTGCTGATGCGGTTCTACGAGCTGGACGGCGGGGCGATCCGGCTCGACGGAGTGGACATCCGCGAGCTGCGCCGTGACGACCTGCGCCGCAACTTCGGCATGGTGCTGCAGGACGCCTGGCTGTTCGGCGGCACCATCGCCGACAACATCCGCTACGGCGACAGCCGGGAGCTGCTACCGGCCTATGGAGCGCCCGAGCGCGAAGGTGCGGACGAGGTGCTGCGTCGCGCTGCCGAGGCTGCGCACGTCGACCACCTGGTGCGCACCCTGCCCGACGGCTACGACACCGTGCTGGACGACGAGGCCTCGAACCTGTCCAGCGGCGAGAAGCAGCTGCTCACCATCGCTCGCGCGTTCCTGGCCGACCCGGCGATCCTGATCCTGGACGAGGCGACCAGCTCGGTGGACACCCGGACCGAGGTGCTGGTGCAGCAGGCGATGGCCCGGTTGCGCTCCGGGAGAACGAGTTTCGTGATCGCACATCGACTCTCCACGATCCGCAACGCCGATACCATCCTGGTGATGGACCACGGCGCGGTGGTCGAACGGGGGACGCACGAGGAACTGCTGGCGGCGGGCGGCGTCTACTACGACCTCTACACCAGTCAGTTCACCGCACCCGCTACTCCTTGACCGCCTGCAGGGTGTAGGTCATCGGAAGCCGTTGTGGCAGTTCGGTCAGCCGGAACTCGCCCGCGTCGTCCACCGTGGTGCGACCGGGCAGCGCGTCCCACGGTGCGCTGTCGTGCTCGACCAGCATGGTCAGCCGCAGGCCCTGGCCGAGCAGGGCCGTGACCAGCTCGCCCAGCCCGTGGTTCCACGAGTGCGAGACGTTGTGGGAGAAGGCCACGTCGGTGGCAACGTAGGTGCCCTCCCCCTCGAACACCAGGGGCTCGTCCTGCTCCCAGTACGGGTGCTGCACGTGCAGTGCGTCGAGGCGGGTCTCGTCGATGCTCCACAGCATCGGGTGCCCCTCGCGCAGGAACAGTCGGCCGCCCGGTCGCAACAGCCTGGCCACCACCTCGGCCCAGCGCGCGATGTCGGGCAGCCAGCACAGCGCGCCGATCCCGGTGTAGACGAGATCGAACCGGTGCCCGCCGAGCACCTCGACCGCGTCGTACAAGTCGGCCTCGACGAAGGGCACCTCCAGGCCCAGACGGGCGGCCAGAGCCCGACCCTCGACGAGTGCCGCAGGGGAGAAGTCGAGCCCACAGATCCGGGCACCGAGGCGGGCCAGCGAGACCGTGTCCGTGCCGATGTGGCATTGCAGGTGGACGGTGTCGAGCCCGGCAACGTCGCCGAGCCGCGGGAGGTCGAAACGGACGACTCCGGACAGGAACGCCGGGTCGTCGACGAACGCCTGGAGCCCGTAGTCCGGAGACGCCGCGTGCGCCGGCGCCCGCTCGTCCCACACGGCCCGGTTCACCTGCCGGTAGTCGGTCATGCCCCAGCCTCGCTGACCCGCCCCGACGCGACGGCCAGGCGCCGCGTCACGTGTACGGCGTCGAGCAGCCGCCGGTCGTGGCTGACCATCACCAAGGTGCCGGGGTAGGAGTCCAAGGCCTGCTCCAGTTGTTCGATGGCCGGGAGATCGAGGTGGTTGGTGGGCTCGTCCAGCACCAGCAGGTTGACCCCGCGGGCCTGGAGCAGGGCGAGCCCTGCGCGGGTGCGTTCGCCTGGGGAGAGACTGGCACAGGATCGCGAGACGTGCGCCGAGCGCAGCCCGTACTTGGCCAGCAGCGTGCGGACCTCGGCGTCGGGCCAGTCGGGCACCTGGTCGGCGAAGGCGCGGAACAGCGAGAGCTCCCCGTCGAACAGCGACCGTGCCTGGTCCACCTCGCCGACGACCACGCCGGGTCCGAGCGAGGCTGAGCCCTCTTCCGGCGCCGTGCGGCCGAGTAGGAGCCCGAGCAGCGTGCTCTTGCCCGACCCGTTGGGACCGGTGATGGCAAGGCGATCGGCCCAGTCGATCTGCAGGTCGACCGGCCCGAGGGTGAAGCCGCCGCGGCGAACCACGGCGCCGCGCGCCGTCGCCACGACCGCCCCGGCACGCGGGGCCAGCGCGATCTCCATCTGCAGCCGCCACTCCTTGCGCGGCTCCTCCACGACGTCCAGACGCTCGATCAGCTTCTCGGTCTGGCGCGCCTTGGCCGCCTGCTTCTCGGTCGATTCGACCCGGAAGCTGCGGCCGATCTTGTCGTTGTCCTTGGCCTTGCGTCGGGCGTTCTTCACGCCCTTCTCCATCCACGCCCGTTGTGTCCGAGCGCGTTGTTCCAGGTCGGAGCGGGTGTCGGCGTAGGCGTCGTAGGCCTGGCGGGCGTGCCGGCGTGCGATCTCCCGCTCCTCCAGGTAGGCGTCGTAGCCCCCGCCGAAGACGCTCACCTGCTGCTGGGCGAGGTCGAGCTCGACCACTCGGGTCACGGTGCGGGCGAGGAACTCGCGGTCGTGGCTGACCACCACCACCCCGGCCCGAAGCCCCTCGACGAACCGCTCGAGCCGGTCCAGACCGAGCAGGTCCAGGTCGTTCGTCGGCTCGTCGAGCAGGAACACGTCGTAGCGCGCCAGCAGCAGGGAGGCCAGCGAGGCACGGGCCGCCTGACCCCCCGACAGTGAGGTCACTGGTGCGCTGAGCTCGACGCCGAGCCCGACGTCGTCCGCCACGGCCTGGGCCCGCTCCTCGAGCTCGGCGCCACCCAGTGCCAGCCAGCGCTCGAGTGCGTGGACGTACGCGTCGTCGGCGGCCACGCCGTCCACCGGCTCTCCGGTGGCCAGGGCCTGGCTGGCGACGTCGAGCGCCGCCTGGGCGGCGGCCACACCCGTGCGCCGGGCGAGCAGCGCGGCGATGGTCTCGCCCGGACGGCGCTCGGGCTCCTGGGGCAGGTAGCCCACGGAGGCGCTCGCGGGGGACAGCACGACCGAGCCCTGCTCGGCGGCCGACAGCCCGGCGAGGAGACGCAGCAGCGTGGTCTTCCCGGCGCCGTTGGCCCCGACCAGGCCCACGACGTCCCCCGGCGCCACGACGAGGTCGAGGCCGGTGAACAGGGTGCGGTCGCCGTGGGCCGCGCAGAGGTCCCGGGCGAGGAGGGTGGCGCTCATGATGACGACGACGCTACCCGGCGCCGCCCGCAGCCGCCGCGGGAGGGCCTGTGCTCCGGCTGTCAAGACCGACACCACTGGATGATCATTGCCGACTGATAACGATGTCGACGGTCGATGCCCGTATCTATCCGTTTGGTGATCGGGCATGACTGTTTGGTCTGCGGGGTTGCGGGCAATCGTTACCAGAGAGTGGAATCAGGCCCGTCCACGAACGGTCACAGCCGGTCGAGAACGGGCAGAGGCGGGCCATGGAGATGTACGGAGTCGAGCGACGTCGCTGGCTCGTCGACCATGCGCGCCATCACGGCCGGATCGATGTCGCCGATGTCGCCCGCCTGCTGGAGGTGGCTCGCGAAACCGTGCGCCGTGACCTGAACGCGCTGGAGAGCGAGGGCCTGTTGCGGCGAGTCCACGGCGGCGCCGTCCCGGTCGAACGGCTGGGGTTCGAAGGAGCCCTGTCGCTGCGCGCCGGCGCCCGCCAGGACGTGAAGGCGCGCATCGCCGACTACGCATTGACCCTGGTGCATGCGGCCGAGTTCGTCTACATCGACGAAGGGTCCACCCTGCAGGCGTTCGCCGAACGGCTGCACCCCTCGAGGCCGATGACCGTGGTGACCAACGCCCTCCCTGTGGCCACCGTGCTGGCCCCTCGGGACAACGTCGAACTGCTCGTGCTCGGAGGGCGGATCCGCTCGCACACCCTCGGCGCGATCGACCACTGGGCGGTGCGGATGCTCGAGGACTTCGTCTTCGACCTCGCCCTGGTCGGCACCAACGGGGTCACCCTGGAGCGGGGGCTGACCTGCCCGGACGCCGGAGTGGCCGCGGTCAAGGCCCGCGCGGTGGTGTCCAGTCGCCGCGTGGTCCTGCTGGCCGACGGCACCAAGTTCGGCGCCGATTCCTCCTACCGGTTCGCCCAGATCCGGGACCTGTCCACGATCGTCACCGACCGCAGCGCAGGGGACGGCCCTCTGCGCCGGATCCGCGCCGCCGGCGTCGAGACGGTGGTCGTGTGATCGTCACGGTGACCCCCAATCCCGGGCTGGACCTGACTTACACCCTGACCCCCGGGGATGCCCTGACCCGCAACGACATCGAGGTGCACCGCGCGGCATCGGTGTCGATCGAGGCCAGCGGTAAGGGCGTCAACGTGACCCGCACCCTGGCCGGTGCGGGCGTGGCCTCGGAGGCCGTGCTCGGGGTCGGTGGAGCGACCGGCGCGCAACTGGTGCAGCTGCTCGATCGCGACGGCGTCCGCCACCGTGCGGTGAGCACGGCCGGCGCCACCCGGGTGAACACCACCGTGCTGGCCCCGGGTGGACCGACCACCAAATTGAACGGCCCGGGTGCGGCGTTCTCCGCCGCCGAGCAGGACGCGCTGGTGGCCGCGACCGCGCAGTCCCTCGCCGCCGGCGCCACCTGGCTGGCGATCTGCGGCTCCCTGCCGCCCGGTGCCGACGGAGGGCTGGTCACCCGGCTGATCGAGGTCGCCCGCGCCGCCGGCGTCCGTTGCGCGGTGGACAGTTCCGGGGACGCGCTGGCGGCTGCGCTGCAGACCGGCGCAGATCTGTTCTCCCCGAACGCTCGTGAGCTGGCTGCGGTCAGCCCCGCGGTGGCCGCGGCGCTAGAAGACGGCCTGGAGGCGCTGGCCGAGGCGGCCGCGGGATTCGCTGCAGACCACGGATGCGAACTGCTGGTCAGTCTCGGCGCCGACGGCGCGATCTGGACCGACGGGATGGTCGCGCTGCATGCCCGCGGCCAGGCCGCGGTCCCTGTGAACACAGCCGGTGCGGGAGATGCTCTCCTGTCCGGTTGGCTGGCCGGTGGGAGCGATCCTTCCTCGCGGCTGGTCCGGGCGGTCACCTGGGGGCGGGCGGCATGTCTGTCGCCCACCACGGTGATGAACCCCGGTGACCTCGATCCGGACGACGGTCCGGCGGTCGAGGTGAGCGAGACGGCGCGAGGAGTGCGCCGGAGCGCGGCCGACCCCACAGGCCAACCACCAACCAGCGCGACGGCGCACGCGTGAGGCAACCCACGCACTGTTCAAGGAGGAACTAGTGTCTCGACACTCCAGAATGCGGCGCCTCACCGTCATGGTGAGCGCTCTGACGACGGCGGCGGTGGTGTCGGCCTGTGCAGGCGCCGGCGGTGGCGGTGGCGACTCCACTGCCAGCGGCGGTTCGGGGGGTGCGACGTCCATCAACGTGTTGATGGTCGCCAACCCGCAGATGACCGACATCCAGAAGCTCACCGCCGACACCTTCACCAAGGACACCGGGATCACGGTCAACTACACCGTGCTACCGGAGAACGAGTTGCGGGACAAGGTCACCCAGGACGTGGCGACCAAGGCCGGTCAGTACGACGTGGCGACGGTCGGCATGTACGAGGTGCCGATCTGGGCGAAGAACGGCTGGCTGCACGAGCTGGACAGCTACGCCAAGGCCGACGCTGCCTACGACTACGCCGACATCCTGCCCTCGATCGTCAAGGGTCTGTCCGGTGAGGACGGCAAGGCCTACGGTCTTCCGTTCTACGGTGAGTCGTCGTTCCTGATGTACCGCAAGGACCTCTTCGAGGCCAAGGGCATCACCATGCCCGAGCGGCCCACCTGGACCCAGGTGGCCGACTTCGCTGCGAAGATGGACGGCGCGGAGCCGGGCATGAAGGGCATCTGCCTTCGCGGTCTGCCGGGCTGGGGCGAGGTCTTCGCCCCGTTGACCACCGTCGTCAACACCTTCGGCGGCACCTGGTTCACGGCGGACTGGCAGCCCCAGGTGAGCTCGCCCGAGTTCACCAAGGCGGTCACCTTCTACGTGGACCTGATCAAGGCCCACGGTGAGCCCGGAGCGGGCCAGGCCGGCTTCACCGAGTGCCTGACCGCGATGAGCCAGAACAAGGTGGCCATGTGGTACGACGCCACCTCGGCCGCCGGCTCGCTCGAGGACACCGCGGTGTCCAAGGTCGCGGGCAAGGTCGGCTACGCCTACGCTCCGGTCGAGAAGACCAAGGCGTCCGGGTGGCTGTGGGCGTGGGCCTGGGTCATGCCGACGACCACGAAGAAGTCCGACGCGGCCTCGAAGTTCATCCTCTGGTCGACCAGCAAGGACTACGAGAAGCTGGTCGGCGAGAAGCTGGGCTGGCCGCGGGTGCCGTCTGGCAAGCGTGCGTCGACGTACTCGATCCCCGAGTACAAGACGGCCGCTGCGGCCTTCGGCGAGCTGACCCTGAAGTCGATCGAAGAGGTCGACCCGGCCAACCCGGGCGTCCAGCCGCGACCGACCGTGGGCATCCAGTTCGTCACCGTGCCTGAGTTCGCCGACCTGGGAACCAAGGTCTCGCAAGAGGTCTCGGCGGCCATCTCCGGCAAGGGCACGGTCGAGGAGGCCCTGGCCAATGGTCAGAAACTGGCCGAGGCAGTCGCGGTGAAGTACCGCAAGTAGTCGCTCACCCTGCTGTTCACCGGGTGAGAGCGCCCGGCCGGTCGGTTGTTCAGCCGGCCGGCTGGGCCCTCAACTCATCCCACGCTCGCTCTGACGTCACGCCTGGAGGCTCAAGATGACGATGTCCGCCACGGCCATCGACTCCACCGGTGCCGAGGTCCACGCCTACCGGCCCAGCTCCGCGGCGCGGATGCGTCGCCGGGCGCCGCTGCTTCCTGCACTGATCTTCACGATCGTGGTGACCCAGATCCCGTTCGTGGTCACGATCGGGCTGTCGTTGTGGCACTGGAACGTCCTGCGGCCCGGGGAGCGACGCTTCGCTGGGCTCGCCAACTACGTGACCGTGTTCACCGACGAACGGTTGCGCAACGCGGTCATGAACACGGTCGTGCTGACGGCGTCGGCGGTGCTGGTCTCTCTGGTGCTGGGCCTGGGCCTGGCGGTGCTGCTGGACCGTAACTTCCCCGGCCGCGGCCTGGCGCGCACCCTGCTGATCGCGCCGTTCCTGGTGATGCCGGTGGCGGCCGCCCTGCTGTGGAAGCACGCCCTCTACAACCCCGATTACGGCCTGTTCAACGGCGTCCTCAATGTCATCTGGCGGGCTTTCGGGGCCGAGCAGGGCCCGGTCATCGACTGGGTGTCGGCGATGCCGATGTCAGCCGTGGTCGCAGCGCTGGTGTGGCAGTGGACCCCGTTCATGATGCTGATCCTGCTCGCCGGCCTGCAGGCGCAACCGGGTGACATCATCGAGGCCGCGAAGGTGGACGGTGCGTCCGGGTTTCAGACCTTCCGGTTCCTGACCCTGCCCCACCTGCGTCAGTACCTGGAACTGTCGGTGCTGCTGGGGTCGATCTACCTGGTGCAGACCTTCGACGCCGTCTACACCATCACCCAGGGCGGACCGGGGACGGCGACCACGAACCTGCCGTACGAGATCTATCTGACCATGTTCCGCAAGTACGAGTACGGCGAGGCCGCGGCGGGTGGAGTCGTAGTCGTGGTGGGAACCATCATCGTGGCGACCTTCGCGCTGCGCACCGTGTCGTCCCTGTTCCGTGAGGAGACCAGCTCATGAGCGCCTCCACCACGACGATTGCGACAACCGGCGGGGCGAGTGGGGTTCGGCGTCGGCTGCGCCGCAAGGCCGTCCTCGAACAGGGTGTGGCCCCTCGGGGCGGCCCGATCTGGACCCTGCTCGCCTGGACCGCGACCCTGATCTTCTTCGCACCGGTGGCGTGGATGGTGCTGACCTCCTTCCACACCGAGGCCGACGCTGCCACCAACCCGCCCACCCTGACCGCCCCGTTGACCTTGAACGGCTACCGGGCTCTGTTCGAGCGGGGCATCGAACCGTTCCTCATCAACTCCGGGATGGCGTCGGTGATCTCCACCCTGCTGGTCCTGGCGTTCGCGATCCCTGCGGCGTATGCGTTGAGCGTCAAGCCGGTCGAGAAGTGGACCGATGTGATGTTCTTCTTCCTGTCCACCAAGTTCCTGCCCGCGATCGCCGCGCTGCTCCCGATCTACCTGATCGTCAAACAGGTCGGCATGCTGGACAACATCTGGACCCTGATCATCCTCTACACCTCGATGAACCTGCCGATCGCGATCTGGATGATGCAGTCCTTCCTCGCCGAGGTCCCCAAGGAGATCCTGGAGGCCGCCGAGGTCGACGGCGCCGGACTGATCCGGCTCCTGCGCAGCATCGTCTGGCCCGTCGCGATGCCCGGCGTCGCCGCCACCGCACTGATCTGCTTCATCTTCTCCTGGAACGAATTCCTGTTCGCAGTCAACCTCACCGCCGTCCGCTCCTCGACCGCACCGGTGTTCCTGGTCGGCTTCATCACCAGCGAGGGCCTGTTCCTGGCCCAGCTGTGCGCCGCGGCGACCATGGTGTCCCTCCCCGTACTCATCGCCGGGTGGGCCGCGCAGGACAAGCTGGTCCGGGGGCTCTCCCTCGGCGCAGTCAAATAGCCGCCAACCCGTGAGGAGAAACCCATGAAAGCCGCCGTCATCACCGGGGTGGGACAGGTCGAGGTCACCCAGGTGCCAGACCCCACACCAGGCCCACGAGACGTGGTGGTTTCCGTTGAGGGGTGCGGGATCTGCGGAACCGACCTGCACATCCTGCAGGGGGAGTTCGCGCCGACCCTGCCGGTGGTACCCGGGCACGAGTTCGCCGGCACCGTGGTGGAGATCGGTTCCGCCGTCACCGAGATCGCCGTCGGCGACCGGGTGGCGGTGGACCCGTCGCTGTTCTGCGGCGAGTGCTACTACTGCCGCCAGGGCCACGGGAACCTGTGTGAGCGCTGGAACGCGATCGGGGTGAGCGTCTACGGCGCCGCGGCCGAGTTCTGCAAGGCCCCGGTGGCCAACTGCGTCAAGCTGCCCGACCACGTCAGCACGGCGGACGCCGCGCTGATCGAGCCGCTCTCGTGCACTGTGCGCGGCTTCGACGTGCTCAAAGCCAAGCTGGGCGACCACTACCTGATCTACGGCGCCGGAACCATGGGCCTGATGAACCTGGAGCTGGCCAAGCGCGCGGGGGCAGCCAGTGTCGACATGGTGGACATCAACGCCAATCGCCTGGAGACGGCGCGGCTCCTCGGCGTCACGAACGCGGTCACCTCGGCCGACGAGATCGAGCGGCCCCGCGGCTGGGAGATCGTGATCGACTGCACCGGCGTCGTCGCGGCGATCCAGGACGGCCTGGACCGGGTGGGCAAGGGCGGCACGTTCCTGCAGTTCGGCGTCTCCGACGAGGGCGCCGTGGCCACCTGGAAGCCGTTCAAGATCTACAACCAGGAGATCAGGATCGTCGGGTCGATGGCGGTGCTGCACTCCTACGAGCGAGCCGCCGACCTGTTCGCCGCCGGCGTGCTGAACCCCGAGGTCATGATCAGTGACCGCTACCCGCTGGACAACTACCCGGCGGCGCTCGAGCAGTTCAAACAGGGCATCGGCCGCAAGATCCAGGTGAACCCGAGCGCCCCGCCCGCCTGAAGCCCCTGGCCGAGAACGTTTCCTGCGAAGAGGGGTCACTTCTCGGGCAGGCGCGCGCGTGTGCTGCCCGAGAACTGACCACTCTTCGGGATGGGATGGGGTGGGTCAGAAGACGGTGTAGCCGCCGTCGATCACCAGGACGGAGCCGGTCATGAAGGCCGATGCGGCGCCGGCCAGGTAGATCACGCTGGGCCCCAATTCCTCGGGGAGGGCGTAGCGCTGCATCGGGGCGTCCTCGATCCAGTTCCGGCGGAACTGAGGCTCGTCCACCGGTGCCATCTCGGTCTTCACGTATCCGGGGGCCAGCGCGTTCACCCTGATCCCCAGCGGCGCCCATTCGGCCGCGAGCGACTTGGTGAGCTGATGCACGGCTGCCTTGGAGGCGTTGTACGCCGGCTGCCACTGCGGGCGGTTGACGATCAGCGCCGAGATCGATCCTATGTTGACGATCGAGCCGCCGCCCTGGCGGGCCATCTGTGCCCCGAAGGCCTGACAGCAGTTCCACACTCCGGTCACGTTGACGTCGAAGACCTGCTGCCACTCCTCGTCGGTGACCTCGAGCGCGGGGCGATGGATGCAGGTGCCGGCGTTGTTCACCAGTACGTCGACGGTCCCGAGCGCCTCCTCGATCTCCGCCGCCGCCCGAACCACCTCCGCGGATCGCGTGACGTCGGCGGCGAAGGCCTGGGCGCGCACCCCCAGACCCTCCAGTTCGGTGATCAGGTCGGTGCAGGTCTCGGGGCGCCGGACCAGCAGGCCGACGTCGGCCCCGGCCTCGCCCAGGGCGATCGCCAGCGAGCGCCCGATCCCGCGATTCGCTCCCGTGACGACGGCGAGCTTTCCGCGCAGTGAGAAGGCATCCAGGACGGTCATGGGGTCATCCTTCGCTCGCGGACTGATTCGCGGGTCATACGTGGGAATCGGGATCGATGGCGAGCAGCACCTTGATCTGATCACCGCTCACGGACTGCGCGAAGGCCTCGGCCACGGACTCCATCGGCAGGACCGCCGTCACGATGTCGGTCACCGGGATCGCTCCCCGTTGCAGCAGAGTGATCGACTCGGCGTAGTCCTCGGGCAGGTAGGTCGCGCTGCCCTGAATGCGTACCTGGTGGTCCTGCACGATCGGCAGCGGTACAGACACATCGCCGGTGGGCACCCCGACCACGACCACGGTGCCGCCCTTGCTGGCCATCGCCACGGCCTGGCTCACTGTGGATTGGGCTGCGACACAGTCGAAGACGACGTCGGCGCTCTCGCCGAGCGCCGAACGGACCTGTGCCACGGCGTCCTCCGCGGCTGCATCCACGGCGATGTCGGCGCCCAGCCGCAGCGCCCGCTCGCGCTTGGCCGCGAGCATGTCGGTGACTACCACCCGCCGGGCGCCATGGGCGCGGAGAACGCTCAGCACGAGGAGCCCGATGGTGCCGGCGCCGAGCACCGCGACCGCCTTGCCCGCGACATCCCCGGCGAGGCGGACGGCGTGCACTGGCGTGGACAGTGGCTCGATCAGTGATGCCGCCCGGTAGTCCAGGTCGTCCGGGACGACGTGCAGCCGGTTGGCAGCCACGGTGAAATAGTCGGCCATGCCGCCCTGTTCCCACCCGCAGCCGAAGAACTGCAGGTTCTCGCAGAGGTTCTGCCGGCCGGTGGTGCACGGTTTGCAGGCCCAGCAGGGCAGGTCGGGCTCCACCGTGACCCGTTGACCCGGGCTCACCGAGCCGGCCTCGCTGCCCACTGCCTCCACCACGCCCACCACTTCGTGCCCTGGGTGATAGGGCAGCCGGATGAACGGGTGCCGGCCATGGGCAGCGTGGGTGTCGGAGCCGCAGATGCCCGCGACGACTGCCCGCACGAGGGCGTCTCGTGGGCCGGGCTGGGGCACGGTCGCGCTGACCACGTCGATGCTCTGGGGCGAGACCACGACGCGGCGCATCTCAGATGTCGTCATGCCCAGATTCCAGTCCCCGGGCCGGGTGGGCTGCAACCCTCTGGCCAAACGGGCGGTCAGGAACCGCGCCCGGATCGAACCGGGCAGGCCGCTGCGGAGGACACGCGAAGTGGGTGAAGAGTGCTCGCTTCGGGCGCTATCGGCGTGTGGGGGCGGGCCAGGGCGAATGGGACATCCGAGTCGTCAGCGAACCACAAGAGAACGCCAAGGGAATGACAAAGCGGCGCATGGAAGCCCCTCAATGTGGGCAAAGAGCGTGGCGCTGACACCGTTGGATTGATCACCCTGAGGTTTGGTGCCGTGGGCCCCCATGTGGTGGCCTACCGTAGTGGCGGAGGCTTGCGCTTCCTGACCATGGCAGCGTCACATGTCGAGAAGTGTCAGGGCGGGCGAGTGTCGACCCGGACCGGCGTCGCGAGTTGAAGGGAGGGGGAGGAACCGTGCAGGGCAGCATGCGCACCGCGGGGCCCCCCACCGAGCCACGGCCCTACTCGCAGCAGCCGCCCTACCCGGAGCCGCCCTACCCGCAGCAGGGCTACGCCGAGCAGGGCTACGCCGAGCAGGATCCGCCGACCCTGATCTCGCCGATGACCTCCCAGCCACCGCCCACCGCACCCCAGGAGCAGGACCGGGATGCCTTCGGTCGTCTCGTCGTGGTCGACCTGTCCGGGCGGGCGCCCTCGATGCACGCACCCGCTCAGGCTCCGGTGCGGGTGCTCGGGTCGAACACCCCGACCTCTCTGAGCGCGGAGCGCTGGGGTAATCGTGTGGTCGATCTCGGACCCGCGCTCCTGCGCCGCGAGCAACGGCCACGCCTCCGAGGGCGCACCGTGCTGGTGGCGGCCTGCGTCGCGGCCACGCTCGCCGTGGGCGGTGTCGTCGTGGTGGCCATGATGAACCAGCCGGGTGCCTTCAAGGTCGACATCGGCGATCAGTTGACCATCGAGCCCACCGTGGTTCCGGAGGCGCCCACAGCTGAGCAGCCCGGGCCCTCCGTGGCCGTGCCGTCGCTGCTGAACGGTCCATCGGTGGTCGCCCCCGCGCCCGCCGGCGGCCAGCCGGGGAACGCTGCGCCGGCCAGGCCGGCGACGGCGAAGACCACGGCCTCGCCGAAGGCGAGTAGCGCCAAGCCCTCGGCCAAGCCCTCGGCCAAGCCCTCGGCGTCGCCGTCGGCCAAGCCGTCGACGGCGAATCCCACGCCGACACCGACCACCTCGTCGCCCGAGCCCACGCCGGAGCCCACCAAGACGACGCCGGAGCCCACGAAGCCGCCGGACCCCACGGTGACCATTTCGGTTCCTGCGCCGGGCAGGTCGTTGCCCACGCAGACCGCGGCCCCGGCGGCCGACGCCGGGGGCTGAGACCGCTCGCCGCCGCTCTCCGGCCGGTGCCCCTCACCACCACCCTGGCCGGGGCAGGATGTCGGCAGATCGACTAGGCTTATCGGACATTTCGATCATCAGTGGCCAGGCCCGGCCGCGCTCACGGGGGAAGGTCTCATGGGAGGCGTGAAGGGCCTGCTGCTCGACCGCCGGTTCCGTCTGTTCCTCAGCGCGCGCACCGTGTCGGTCTTCGGAAGCGGCATGGCGCCGATCGCCCTGTCCTTCGCCGTCCTCGGGCTGGACGGACAGGCGACCCAGTTGGGCGTCGTCCTGTCTGCCCGGATGCTGGCTCAGATCCTGTTCGTGCTCTACGGCGGGGTGCTCGCCGACCGGTTCTCCCGGCAGCGCACCATGGTGCTCGCCGACCTCGCCGCCGCCGCCTCGCAGGCACTGATCGCGACCCTGCTGATCGGGGGACGCGGCACGATCGGCGCCCTGGTCGTGCTCGCCTTCCTCAACGGCGTGGCCACCGCGATGTTCGAGCCGGCCGCGGAAGGCGTTCTGCCGCTACTGCTTACGCCGCTCCAGGTCAAGGATGCCCGAGCATTGCTGCAGAGCGGTGAGAACGCCGCCAGGATCCTCGGCACGGCCGGTGCGGGGTTCCTGGTGGTGCTGGCCGGCTCCGGCTGGGCCCTGATGATCGACGCCGCCACCTTCCTGGTCTCGGCGCTCCTGCTCGCGAGGCTGGGCCTGCCGGCGGTGGAGCGGGCAGAGCACAGGTCATTGCTCGCCGACCTGCGCGGAGGACTGCGGGAGCTGACCTCCCGGGAGTGGATGTGGGTCAGCCTGATCCAGATCTCGGTGATGAACTTCTGCATCTCAGGCGGGGTCTTCGTGCTCGGCCCCGTCCTCGCCGCCGAGCAGGCGAGCGGTGCCCTCGGCTGGTCCGTAGTGATCGGCCTCTACACCGTCGGTTTCCTGGTCGGCAGCCTGCTGGCGCTGCGGGTGAACCCTCGTCGACCCATGCGAGCGGCCACGGCGTTGAGCCTCGGCATGGCCGTTCCCGTGGCCGCGCTGGCGCTCGACGCACCGATCTGGCTGCTGGCTCTGGCCATGTTCGTGACCGGGGTCAGCACCGATGTCGCCTGGGTGCTCTCCAGCGGGGTGACGATGACCCGGATCCCCGAGGAGGCACTCTCCCGGGTCGGGGCCTTCGAGACCCTGGCCGCGATGGTTCTGGTACCAGTCGGTTTCGCCTCGGTCGGGCCGATCAGCGCGCTGTTCGGCGTGCAGCAGACCCTGGGCGTCTACTCGCTGATCATGGTGGCGGTCACGGGGCTGGCGCTGTCCAACCGTTCGGTGCGCACCGTCACCATGGCGACCTGAGCCGGATCCGCCGAATCCGCCGGATCAGCCGGCGGTGCCGGGCCGCCGGGCGCGTTCGGCCAGGACGAAGTCGGTCAGCCCGTCGGCCAGGGACTGCGCCGCCTTCTGCCGCCAGGCAGGGCGGCGCAACCGGGCGGCGTCCGCGGCGTTGCGCATGTTGGCGCACTCGATGAACACCTTCGGCACCCGGCTCAGGTTCAGCCCGCCGAGGTCCTTGCGGACGGTGATCGCCTTTCCGCCGCCGGTGTAGGTCGAGTAGGGCTCGCCGGTACCGCGGGCATACGCGGCACGGACGGCCAGGGCCAGCCGGCCGGACGGCGCCACGATCGAGGCGTTGGCGCCCACCCGGCCCGGGGCGATCACATGGAATCCGTAGCCGGTGCTGGCGGCGCCGTCGGCGTGGATGGAGATCGCGGCGTCGGCCTTGTTCCGGTTGCCGATCGCCGCCCGCTCGGTGATGCACGGGCCGACTCCGGCGTCGCTGGGCCGGGTCAGCACCACGGTCGCGCCGCGGGCACGCAGGACCACCGCCAGCCGGTTCGCCATGTCCCAGGTGAAGGCGTGCTCGGCGTAGCCGGCGTTGGACTGGGTGCCGGAGGAATCGCAGCGCTTGCGCCCGTTGCCGATGTCGACGAGGCGCGAGACCACCTTGGGGTTGGCGGCATTGCGCCCGTTGTGGCCCGGGTCGATCACGATCGTCCGCCCGGTCAGCGGGCGTTCGGCCGCCGCCAGGGAGGCCGGTGCAGACGCCGCCGATGCGGACGTCGCCGGTGCGGACAGCGACGGAACCGTGGAGCCCACCGCACCCGTGGACGTGCTCAGCCCGGCGGTGCCGGTGGTGGCCGACGTCGGCGCGGCGGTGACCTGGGTCGCGGAGGACGGCGTCGCGCAGGCGGTCACCACGGTCACCGCGACGGCGGCGAGCAGGCGGGTGGAGGTCGGAGTCACTCAGGCATCCGCACCCATCGCACCCATCGCAGCGGCCCTGCTCAGCCGGTCGGTCACCGCTGCGCTCAGCCCAGGGTGGGCGGCGCCGTCCGGGGGGACCGCCACCACCCGGTCGAGCCCGCGCCGATCGGCCTCTCGCAACGCCGCGTAGAGGGTCCGCGCGTACTGCTCGGCGTCCGCTGGGGCGCAGAGGCGGACCACTCCGGGCGGAGTGTCCACCCCGACCGGCGCGAGCAAGCCCTGCCGGGCGCCCGGCGGGGCGGTCGCGAGCTGGCGTTCGGCGTCCGCGGCATCGTCGGCGAGCACGACCACGGCGTGCGGGGCGTAGTGCGCGGCGAGTGTTCCGGGCGCGCGCACCCCGGGCCGGGGCGCCGCGGCCAGGGCGATCCCGCCGATCTGTTCGATCACCCCGGGCCCGACCGCTCCCAGGCGCAGCAGCGCGGGCGCCGCGCCGGTGCAGTCCACGATCGTCGACTCGATCCCCACGTCGCTCGCACCGCCCTCCAGCACCCAGTCCCGGCCGGGCACCAGATAGCCGCCTAGTTCGGCCACGACGTCCTCGGCGCGGGTCGGGCTGACCTTCCCGAACCGGTTCGCGGAGGGCGCCGCGAGGCCGGGATGCACACGCCCAGTGACGGAGGCGAACGCGGCCAGCAGCCGGACGGCGACCGGGTGGGCCGGGCTGCGCACCCCGACCGTGTCGCCACCGCCGGTCACCTGGTCGCCGGCCCGGGCCGATCGCGCCAGCACGAGCGTGAGCGGGCCCGGCCACAGCCGATCGGCCAGGCGCAGCGCGTAGTCGGGCACGTCGTGAGCCCACGCCGCAGGCCCGGTAAGGGCTGCTGCGCTGCCCACATGCACGATCAGCGGGTGGTCGGCGGGACGCCCCTTGGCGGTGTAGATGCGCGCCACGGCGTCGAGGTTCTCGGCGTCGGCGGCCAGGCCGTAGACGGTCTCGGTGGGCATCCCGACCAGCCCGCCGGCCCGCAGGCAGCCCACGGCGACGGCCAGGTCCGAGGTGATCACCCCTCCAGTCTCCCAGGCCTGGCGTGGCTACCGCGACGCGCCGGACGGCTACTCACCGTCGCTGACCCCGAGGTAGGGTTCCGAGCGCCAGAACGGCCGGTGCTCCACAGGTCGACCTTGCTCATCGGTGAGCGAATCCGTCGTCGAAGGGCCCGTTCACCCGACCCTCGTGGAGGCCCAGATGCCGTTGTCGCCCGGAGTGCGCCACACCGTGCGCGCCCCGTTGGCCACGGCGCTGGCGATGGCGATGACCGGCGGGCTGCTGCTCGGCACGGCGTCAGTGGCCGCCGCGGCGCCCGTGGCGGCTGTGGCGCCCGCCGGGACCGTGGCGCCCGCCGGGACCAGTGCGACCGTGGCGGCCGCATCCGTCGGCGCCGTCGTCCCCAAGCTGACGTGGCGCTCGTGCGGCGCGCCGCTGCTCTGCGCCACGGCACGGGTGCCCCTGGACTGGTCCAGGCCCAGAGGGGCCACCATCGCCTTGGCCCTGGCCAAGCTGCCGGCCAAGAACCGGTCGAAGAAGATCGGCGCCCTGTTCGTCAATCCGGGCGGCCCCGGAGGCTCGGGGGTCGACATGATGCGCGCCGACCCGGAGGCCTTCCCCGCCTCGGTGCGGGCCCGGTTCGACGTGATCGGCTTCGACCCGCGCTTCGTCGGTTCCAGCCGGCCGACGGCCAGCTGCATGTCCGACGACCCGTTCATCGACTTCATCTCGGCCCAACCGGTGTTCCCGGTGACCGACTCCCAGGAGGCGGCCTTCGCGGTTGCCCAGGCCGGCTACGCCAAGCGGTGCGACCGGCGCAGTTACCTGAAGTTCGCCTCCACCGCGTCGGTGGCCCGCGACCTGGACCTGCTCCGCCGGGCCGTCGGCGACGCCAAGCTCACCTACGTCGGCTACTCCTACGGCAGCTACCTGGGCCAGATGTACGCCCAGCTCTACCCGTCCAAGGTGCGGGCGATGGTGCTGGACGGCGTGCTCGACGCCCAGGCCTGGGCCGCGGGCTCCGGCGAGGAGTGGCGGTCCACGCCGTTCAGCGCCCGGATCGGCAGCGCGCACGGTTCCTGGAGCACCCTGCAGGAGTTCTTCCGCCTCTGCCGCGCGGCGGGCCCGGCCCGGTGCGACCTGGCCGGCCAGGGCGACCCGCAGGCCACCTTCCGCCAGATCGCCGACCAGCTGCTGGCCGAGCCGATCCCGCTCGGCGGCGGGCTCGAGCTCGACTACGCGACCCTGGTCAGCGCCACGGCGTCCGTGCTGTACGCCCCGGTGTATTGGCAGGTCTTCGCCGCCGAACTGCAGGCGCTGTACCTGGAGCTGACCCAGGATGCCAGCGTGATCAGCTCCGGCTCCGCCGGCCAAGCCCGCGTCGCGGCGTCCGTGCCGTCGCGGTTGCGGGTGGTGGCGGCGTCGGTGCACGCCCGCACCTCGCAGGCCGGGGACCGCTCGGTGATGCCCGCGTTCGCACGGCCCGACCGGTTCGGGCGCTCGGCGGAGCGGCCGTTGCCGTCCAAACCCGCGCCTGCCCCGCAGTTCACCCCGGCCGACAACTCCACCGCCACCTTCGCCGCGGTGGCCTGCGCCGACGGCCGCAACCCGAGCGACACCGCGGCCTGGGTGAGCGCGGCCCGGCAGCAGGACGACGCGAACCCCTACTTCGGGCGCGCCTGGACCTGGGCCGGGGTGCTGTGCGCCACCTGGACCCACCGCGACCCGAACGCCTACCTCGGGCCGTTCGGTACTCGCACCGCGGCCCCGATCATGGTGGTGAGCACCCGCTTCGACCCGGCCACGCCCTACGAGGGTGCGGTGGCCACCGCGGCGCGCTTCCCCGGCGCCCGGCTGCTCACCGTGAACGGTTACGGACACACCAGTTCGGCGATGCCCAGCGCCTGCGTGCAGCGGTCGGTGGCCTACTACCTGCTCACCCAGAAGCCGCCCAAGCAGGGCGCGTACTGCCGTCAGGACGAGGCCCCCTTCCGCTGAGGTGGTCATGACCGGCACCTCCGGGAGAGGATGGGACCGATGACCTCCTCGACGACACCAGGCGACACAGCACCGTCCTCGCAGCGCCGGGCCGCCCAGCTCGGCCTGAGCGCACCCCAGGTGGCCGGCGGTGCGCTGGCCTCGGTGACCGCTGCACTGGCAGCCTCCCGGCTCGGCGTCGGAGGAACGCTGATCGGTGCCGCGGTCGGCTCGGTGGTCAGCACCATCGGCGGCGCGCTCTACGCCCATTCGCTGGACCGGGCCGGGCAACGGGTGATCACCACCCGGCAGCGCCTGATCCGCCCGGCGACGGGCACCGATCTGAGTGATCCGGTGGCTCTGCCACCGGAGCTGGATGCCCGGTCGGGGGTGGTCGCCGAGGGGACGTCCACCGCGGTGCCGACCGAGCACCCGAGCGAGCCGGCGGCCGAACCCGCCCCCGGACGCCGCGCGCGGCGGGATGCTCCTGCGCGGCAGTGGCCGAACTGGAAGGTCCTGGTCGCGGCGGGCGTGGGGTTGTTCGTGCTGACGATGGGCGTGATCACCGGGTTGGAGTTCCTGCTGGGACACCCGGTCTCGGACTCCAACTCCTCCGGCACCACGGTGCAACGGGCGGTCGACCCGGCGCCCGACATCGAGCCCAGCGTCACGCCCTCGGTCGATGAGGGCTCGCCGGCGCCGACGGCCAGTGCGGACGCCACGGAGTCCGTTCCTGCGGACACCTCACCGACCGCCACGCCGTCCGAGGCCCTGCCGAGCCCCTCCGGCGCCGAGGGGCCGGCCGAGTCTGCGCAGGCCCCGTCACCCACCGACCAGGCGCCGGAGCTCCCGCCGGCACCGGCCGCGAGCTGACCGGCGTGCGCCGCCCCTCCCGGCGCCGGGTCCTGCTGCTCACGCCGGTGGTCGCCGTGATCGCGGCACTGGTAGGCGTCGTCGGCGTCCGGCTGCTGGCAGATCCGCCCGCGCGGATGGAACAGCTGCGCGTGCCCGGGGTCCCTGAAGCCGGCGCCCCGGTGGAGCTCGACGCGGCGCTTTACCGCCCGCCGTCCGGCTCCGGCCCGTGGCCGGCCGTGATGCTCGCCCACGGCTACGGCGGATCCCGGGACGACCTGGACGGCGAGGCTCGCCGGCTCGCCGGCGCCGGGTACCTGGTGCTCACGTGGACGGCGCGCGGGTTCGGCCGGAGCCAGGGGCTGATCCACCTGGATTCCCCCGACTACGAGGTGGCCGACGCCCGGCTCCTGCTGGACCGGTTGGCGGCCCGGCCCGACGTGGCCCGCGACGGCGCCGGCGATCCGACGGTCGGCGTGGCCGGTGCCTCCTATGGCGGCGCGGTCGCGCTGCTGCTGGCCGGAACGGATCCGCGGGTGGACGCGATCGCTCCGCAGATCACCTGGAACGACCTGCGCCGGGCTCTGTTCCCGCAGGCGGTTCTGCCCGAGGGGGCCGGTGAGCCCGGGACCGCGGCAGCGCCCGCTCCCGCGCCCGGGGTGGGCAGTGGGGTGTTCAAGAAGGGCTGGGCCGGGGTGTTCTTCGGACCCCGGGCCGGCGCCACTCCGGCGGCCGGGGATGCTTCGGCGGACGGCGCCGCCGGTGCGGGCGACGAGGCGGAGCGACCCGGGGCGCAGAACAGTCTCTGTGGCCGGCTCGCCGAGGAGGTGTGTCAGGCCTATCTCGAGGTCGCCGCCACCGGCCGGGCGACGCCGAGGATGCTCGACCTGCTCGCGGCGTCCAGCCCCGCCCGGGTGCTCTCCAGGATCAGCGCTCCCACGCTGATCGTGCAGGGCGAGGCGGACTCGCTGTTCCCGCTCGGCGAGGGCGATGCCAACGCCGCCGGGATCGCCGCCAACGGCACGCCGGTCAAGCTGGTCTGGACCGGGGGCGGCCACGACGGCGGTCCGGACGAGCGGGACCGGGTGCGCGCGCTCACCCTGGACTGGTTCGACACCCACCTGCGGGGCGCCGGGGCCGGCGACACCCGGTTCGAGGCCACCGTCGGAGCCGCCGCGATCTCCTCCGACGACAGTAATCCCGAACCGCTGATCCGCGCCGCCCCGGGTGCACCGGGCGTGAACCGCGACGCGCAACCCGTTGTCCGACAACGCATTGCACTGACCGGTGCGGAGCAGGCCATCGTCTCCCCGGCGGGTGGCTGGCCGGCCGCGGTGACCGCACTGCCGGGGGCGGGGATCGGTGGGCTGTCGGTGTCGGCAGCCCCCGGCAGCCTGGCCAGTCCGGCGGGGCAGGTTGCGATGTTCGACTCGGCGCCGCTGGCCTCGCGGGTGCAGCTCGTGGGTTCCGGCTCGGTGCGGTTGCGGGTGTGGTCGAGCACCGGGGAGGCCACCCTCTTCGTCTCCCTGCAGGACGCCTCGCCCTACGGCCCGGTGCGCCTGCCCGGGGGCCTGGTCAGCCCGCTCCGGCTGGCCGGCATTCCCGAGGACGGCACCGAGGTCACCGTGGCGTTGCCGGCCGTGGTGCGCGATATCGCCACCGGGCATCGGCTGCGGCTGGCGGTCAGCGCCACCGACCAGGCCTACGCGGTGCCGCAGGACGCCCGCAGCTACCGGGTCGAACTGGTCGGCGGGGCGGTGAGTGTGCCGACGGTGGCGATGACCGTGCTCGACGCGGGCGGGCTCACCCGGCTGCTGCCCTGGGCGCTGGCGCTGGTCGCCGCGACCGGTCTGATCGTGGGTGCCGGGATCTGGCGCGGACGGCGGGTGGCCAGGCTGGCGCCGTCCGCCGAGCTGGTCGAGGTGCCGCTCGCGGTGGCCGGCCTGGGCAAGGCGTACGGCAACGGGTTCCGTGCCGTCCGGGACGTGTCGATGCGGGTCGAGCAGGGCTGGGTGCTCGGGCTGCTCGGGCCGAACGGCGCGGGCAAGACCACCGTGCTGCGGATGCTGATGGGGCTGATCCGACCCACTGAGGGCGAGCTCCGGGTGTTCGGCCACCTGGTCGCCCCGGGCGCTCCGGTGCTCTCCCGGGTCGGCGCCTTCGTGGAGGGGCCGGGCTTCCTGCCGCACGTGAGCGGCCTGGACAACCTGCGGCTCTACTGGGCCGCCACCGGGCGCCCTGACCGGGAGGCGTTCTTCGAGGAGGCGCTGGAGGTGGCCGGCCTCGGCGCCGACGTGCAACGCACCGTGCGCACCTACAGCCAGGGCATGCGGCAACGGCTGGCGATCGCCCAGGCCATGCTCGGCCTGCCCGATCTGCTGGTGCTGGACGAGCCGACCAACGGGCTCGACCCGCCGCAGATCCGCGAGATGCGTGAGGTGCTCACCCGCTACGCCGCGACCGGGCGCACGGTCGTGGTCTCCAGCCACCTGCTGGCCGAGGTCGAGCAGACCTGCAGCCACGTGGTGGTGATGCACCAGGGGTCGGTGGTGGCCGCGGGGGTGGTCTCCGACCTGGTCGGGTCTGCCACGGCGCTGGTGGTCGACGTCGACGACCCGGAACGGGCCGCGGCGGTGGCCGAAGGGCTGCCGGGCGCCCGCGACGTCCGGCAGACGCCGTCCGGGCTGACCCTGGAACTGGTCGGCGTGCCGCGGTCGGCGCTGGTCCGGACCCTGGTCGAGGCCGGGCTGTCGGTGGAGCGGATCGCGCCGCGCCGCGGTCTCGAGGAGGCCTTCCTGGCCCTGGTGGGGGAGAGCTGATGCCGGCGCGCGGACACCATCTCGGTCTGGACGCCGCGGGCGAGCCGCTCGGCCACGGTGACGACGGCGCCGTGCTCGGCTACCGGGCCTCGGCCACCTTGCCGTGGCGGGTCGAGGTGCGTCGTCAGCTGCGCCGGCGCCGCACGCAGATCACAGTCGGGCTGCTGATCGTGCTGCCCTTCCTGTTGGTCGCAGCGTTCCTGCTCGGCGACGACTCACCGGGCAACGGGGCTCCGGGGCTGGTCAACGTGGCCACCGAGGGCGCGGCCAACTTCACCCTGTTCGTGCTCTTCGCCGCCACCGGCTTCCTGCTGGTGGTGGTGTTCGCGCTGTTCGCGGGGGACACGGTTGCCAGCGAGGCGAGCTGGTCGAGCCTGCGCTATCTGCTCGCGTCACCGGTTCCACGGGGGGTGCTGCTGCGCCGCAAACTGGCTGTGGCGCTGGGCTTCTCGGCGTTCAGTCTGGTGCTGCTGCCGGTCGTCGCCTACCTGGCCGGTGGCCTGTTCTTCGGCTGGGCGCCGATCCGGACGCCGCTGGGCACCACGATCGGCGGCCTGGAGGCGATCGGCCGGCTGGCGCTGGCGGTGGGGTATCTGGGGTTGACCCTGGTCTTCGTCTCGGCCCTGGCGTTCTGGCTGGGCGTGTGGACCGATGCCCCGCTGGGCGCCGTCGGCGGGGCGGTGATGCTGGTGATCGTCTCGAACATCCTGGACGCGGTGACCGCGCTGGACCCGTGGCGGGTGGTGCTGCCCACGCACTACTCCTACGCCTGGCTCGACCTGCTCGCCCCCGAGATCGCCTGGGGTGGCATGGCCCGCGGCGTCCTCTGGTCGCTGAGCTATGCCCTGATCCTCCTTGCCGCCGCCTGGTACCACTTCCACCGCAAAGACATCACCAGCTAACCCACCCCCCACCCCCCTTCCCCCCAGACACCCCCCGCGAGTGGTCAATAGTGCCCCGTTTCAGAGCTCGAAACGGGGCACTATCGACCACTCGCGGGGGTGCGGGCCTCAGAGGCCTCAGACCGGGGCGCCGGCCTGGCGGAACGCCTCGCGCATCCGGCTGATGGCGGCCTGCTGGCCACGGAAGATGTCGAAGGCGACGAACAGGCGAAGGGTCCAGCCGATCTCCTCCATCCGTTCCAGCCGCCCGATGTCCTGACGGCGCCGGCGGTTGCTTGCGCGCCCGAGGGCGACCTGCTGGTCGCTGTCCCTGGCGAAGTGGTGCTCGCCGTCGTAGTCGGCGCCGACCATCCACTCCGGCCAGGACAGGTCCGGCGTGTGCACCGGGAAGCCGTCCTCGTCGTACACGCAGCGATTGACCTCGGGCGTGGGCAGGCCCGCGCCGGCGAACAGCAGCCGGAGCCTGGTCTCGGTCGGCGCGTCCACGCGATCCGAACTCGCGGCCAGGGCGGCCCGCAGAGCACGCGCCCCGCGCCGTCCGCCCCAGGCCTCGAGTCGGCGGGCCAGCCTCGCCGCTCCCCCTGCGTGGTTCGGCGTGCTCGACCCGAAGCGGCGCCGGACGGCGTCGGCGAGGACGACGAGCTCGAGCTGGTCCAGACCGGCCGCGCCCAGATCGCACCAGGTGCGCTCGGGGGAGGTGACCCGGAGGCCCTGGAGTTCGATGACATCGCCCGGCAGCCAGCTCACCCGGTGGCTCTCGATGCCGCGGAACCGGGGGCGGACCGAGCCCGCCGGGACGCTGACCTGGAGGCACTCCGTGTCCCGCTGGTGATCGAGCCCGGCGACGCGCATGGGTGTCGGCCAGCCGCCGAGGCGCACGGCTGTGCCGTGGGAGAACGCGGCCGGCGCGGGCAGCGCGAGACGCGCGGCCCGGCACCGGTCGAGCAGGCTCTCGCTCCGGTCCGTGGCCAGGATCCGGACTCCGGGTCCGGCGGTGCGGAACCGGGCGCCGTCCGCCACCTTCCGGCTGACGCCGACCTCGCGGGCCCGCTCCACGCGGAACGGTCCGCTCCGCAGCTCCTCCGGGATCTCACGCACGGCCACACCCTGCCCGACCCGCGCTCCGACCCACGTGAGTTATCCACAGGCCCGCCTCACGGGCTCGCGAGTGGTCAATTCAGCCCCGTTCGAGCCTCGAAAACGGGGCGAAATTGACCACTCGCCGGGGTGGGTGGTGATGGTGGGTCAGCTGACGGGGGTGCCGGGGCCGAAGGCGGCGGTGTAGAGGGCCTCGCCGTCGGCGCTCCAGGGGCCCGAGGGGTCGCAGACGTGCAGGGCGCCGTCGGCGGCCACCAGCAGCACCCGCTGCCCGGGCGCGAGCTCGGGGGAGTAGAGGATCCCGGGGGCCTCGTCGGGCGGGCGGCTCACCGTGACCAGCGTCGGCCCGTTGCCGCCGCGGTACCAGCGCTCGACCGCCACCGTGGCTGCGGTCGCCGAGGTCTCGCGCACCGTGCCGGCGAAGGCCAGGTCGACCCCCTGACGCAGCATGGCCGGCTCGGGCCGCATGCAGGAGGCGGTCAGGTCCTGGGTGGTGTCGACCAGGGTCAGCGTGGCCGGCGCCGCCGCCGCGGCGGGGGCGGGCGCCGGGCCCGGCGTCGGGGTGCGCCCGGACCACCACACCCCGCCCAGGACCAGGACGGCGAGCACGGCCGCGGCGGCGGTGGCCACGGCCGGGCCGAACACCCATGACGGTCGTCGGCGTGCCTCGGGTGGCACCTCGGTGCGGATCTCGGACATGACGGCCTCCAGGGATGCGGGGTCGACCGCCGGGCCTGTCCCGGACGGCGCAGGGTCGGCGCGGCGCAGCAGTTCCCGCAGCTCGTCGTCGTGGTCACCGCTCATCGCTGATCGCCTCCCTCACCAGGTATCTGTCCGGACGCCGTACCGTCCTGTCCCAGCATCGCCTCCCGCAGCCGCAATTTGGCCCGGTGCAGCCGGATGCTCACCGCGTTGGCGCTCACCTCCAGGATCACCGCGATCTCCCGCGGCTCCAGCCCCTCCCAGGCCCACAGCCGCAGCACCTCGCGCTCCTCGGGCCGCAACCGCTCCAGGCCGTCGAGGACGGCGTCCGCCCCGGCGTCGCGCTCGGGCGCCTCGGCAGCCGCCGGCGGCGGGTCGAGCAGCACGATCCTGGCGACCAGGGCCGCACGCCGCCGGGCGCCGCGCTCGGCGTTGGCCAGGCAGCGGCGCGCCACCCCATAGCACCAGGCCAGCTCGGCGCCGTCCGGCACGTCGTCCAGTCGGCGCCAGAGCACGGTGAGGGTCTCGGCAAGCACCTCCGCCGCCGTCTCCCGGTCGGTGCGACGGCTGAGGTAGCCCAGCACCGGCTGATGGACGGCGTGCGCCAGGTGCTCGAAGCGCTCCGTGCGCTCGGCGTGCTGGTGTGTCGGGGGAGTCGGCACAGTCCTCACACCATCACCTGTCCGTCGTCGCCGCCGTTCTTTCACGCCCGACGCGCCGGTGCCTGCCCACCCCGCGTGAGGGGCCATCCCTACAGTTACGCCGAACAGGTGCCGATGCGCCCTGATGTGTTGCTCACCGTGTGTCTCGGACTTGGCGTGATCGCCCTGGCCGTGACCCTGCGCTGGACCGCGATGCGGGTCGACGCGATCGGCCGGGTCCGGCCGTTCCCCGCTCTGTCGGTCGGGGTGCCCGCGGCTGCGGCGGTGTTGTGCGCCGTCCCGATCATCCGCCATGCCCAGTTGGAGTCCGAGCTGGGCTCGGTCGCCGGGACTCTTGCCGGGCACGAGGTGAGCGTGCGCTGCGAGACCGTCGGTCAGGCCTGGACGCAGGCCCACCCCGAGCGCGGCTACGTGAAGTTCGGTGCGGACGGCGTTCCCGAGCGGCACACCGTGATCACCTACGACACCTGTCAGGACCTCGCCGACTGGGTGCGCTCGGACCACGCCGAGGCGACCGAGGACCAGATGATCGCCGTGCACGTGCTCACCCACGAGGCCATGCACATGCGTGGCATCACCGACGAGGCGCAGACCGAATGCGCTGCCCTGCAACGCGACCACCAGACCGCAGTGCTGCTCGGTGCGAACCCCGACGAAGCGCGCGTGCTGGCGCGCCGCTACCTGCTCACCATCTACCCCCAGATGCCGGACGCCTATCGCAGTGGCGAGTGCCGGCCGGGCGGAGCGATGGACGAGCGACTCGAGAACTCCCCCTGGACCTGACCATGCGCACAGCGAATGGCCGATCCAGGGGAGCGCCGCCATCGGCGCAGCTCCGGCCCCCGCCGGAGATAACCAACGGCGATCACCGATCGCCCGACCTCGGAGGCACCATGCCCGCGAAGTTCACCGTCAGCAAGGACAAGTCCGGCACGTACCGGTTCACCCTGAACGCCCTCAACGGGCAGGTCCTCGCGACCTCTCAGGGGTATGCCAGCAAGGCCGCCGCGCTGAACAGCATCGCCTCGATCCGTAAGAGCGTGGCCACCGCGACCGTGGCTGACACCACCGCGCCGAAGCGCGTCGTGAAGGCGGCCCCCAAGGCGGCCGCGAAGCCGGCGAAGGCGGCAACGAAGTCGGCCCCGAAGGCCGCTCCGCAGGCGGCCCGCACGACCGCTGCCAAGGCCAGGTCGACGGCGATCGTCCGCAAGGTCACCACCAAGGTGGCCCCCAAGGCCGCCCCCAAGGTGACCGCCAAGGTTGCTCCGAAGGTTGCTCCGAAGGTGACCGCCAAGGTTGCTTCGAAGGTTGCTCCGAAGGTGACCGCCAAGGTTGCTTCGAAGGCCGCCCCGAAGGCCGCCCCGAAGGCCGCCCCGAAGGCCGCCAAGGTGACGGCCAAGGTTGCTCCGAAGACGACCGTCAAGGCCACCCCGGCCGCGGCGCCCAAGGCCACCGGCACGGTGACCCGGGCCACCACCCGCAGCATCACCTCCATGTCAGCCAAGCGCACCGCACGGGCCACCGCCCGGGTCGCCTCCTCGCGCACCTCCTCGGCGACGGCGTCCGCCAAGGCCTCGGTGCCGGCTCCGCGGCGTCCCGCCGGTGCTCCCTCGGCGGCCCGTCGTTCGACCTCGCCGACCGTCTCCGCTGCCCGCAAGGCATCCGCGAAGGCCTGAGCGAGCACGACCTGACCGCGGTGGGCGGCTCCCCGAGATGGGGGCCGTCCACCGCAGTCACGCCACCTGATCGATGCGTTTGTCGCACCGCGATGTCACCATGGCGAGGTGAACCCGCAGCCGCGGTATCCCGAGCGCCCGCGACGGCCGGCATCTCTGCCGCCCGCCGCGGCTGATTCCGTGGTCGGTGGGGTCGACCCGGCGCAGCGGATCGAGGCGGCTCACGCCACGGCGGAGGCTCTGGTGCGGCACGGTCGCAAGGGTGACGACGCGCGCACCGCCCGCCTGGTCGCCCTGGCCGACGAGCACGGCATCGACGAGATGGCCCACCTCTGGTCCGACCGCCCCGCCGACACCCTTCCCGGCGCCCTGTGGCGGTTGTACGCCCTGCGCGCGGGGATCCGGCGCGATCCGATCGACATCGCGCGGGCCTTCGAGGTGGGCCGGCACCTGGCTCCGGTGCACGAGGTGGTGGCCGGGGTCGGTGAACCTCCCGGGCCGCAGGAGGTGCAGGCCGTGGCGGACGCCGTGCTCGCCGGTGCCTTCACCGGCGACCTCGGCGTCGCGCTGGAGCGGGCGGCTGCGTTCTGCCGGGTGGTGTCCACCGGCTGGGCGGTCGTGGCCGACGGGATGGACGGCTCGGACGGCGAACCGATGACCCCCGCCTCGGGCCTGACCCGCCGGGCGGCCGACCTGCTTCGCACCGGCGTCCAGCTGGAACTGGCCGCTGCCCGGTGGCGCGAGGGCGGCCTGAACTGAGGCCCCCGACATCGCCCGCGCCACAAAGGGGGTGCCAAACGCGTGATATGGCCCGCGTTTGGCACCCCCTTGTGCGCGCGGAGGCCGCCGCGGCGTCGGCGATTCGGGTGGCTGGGGTGTCGAAAACTTCAGACTTCGGGGAACATGGACGACGGTGGCAGTGTTGGTCACCATCGGTGACACCCTCCGGGGTCTCACCGGGCGTCTGATTGCGGTAGCCCCGGGTCCCATGAAAAGCCGCTCCGAGCGGCCCTTGCACCGAGAGGTGCTCCCGGTCAGACGTCTGGAGGTGCGGGTCGCCGCCCTGGCCTTGTGCCAGGGCGGCGATCTCGCGCCAGCAGTATCTACCGAGCACACGATTGGCCCACATTGCTCGAGCCGACACCCGATCCCGACCCGACACCCGACCCCGTCAACCCGGCAACGCCCCGGCGACCGGTATGGCGGCGTCCCGCGGCTCAGCGCGTCCTGCGTCTGCTCGGTGTTCTCGCGGTGGTCGTGGCCGGGTCGGGGATCGGGGCGGCCCTCGCTCCACCGGTCACCGCGCAGGTGGGCCCATTGGAGGCCCAGGTACGGGTGCGACCCAGCCTGAGTCCCGGCGTCCACCTGCTGCTTCCCCCGGCCGGTGAGGTGACCTTCGCCACGCACTGGTCACCGGTGGCGGTCGAAGCCAGCATCGCCCAGGTCGACCTGGTCGGTGCGCGGGCCCTGATCGATTCGCCGGCCGCCCTGCGTGGGCTGCAGCGGACCGCGCCGGACGAGCTGCGCCAGGCCACCCTGGCCGCCGCCGCGACGACCTCGGCCTGCGCGGTCCTGGGTGCTCTCGGCCTGTCGCTGCTCGTCTACCGCACCCGGTGGCGTCGTGTGGCGCAGACCGGCCTGCTGGTGACCGGGCTGCTGGCCGGCCTCGGGGGGCTGACGGTCGCCGGGTTCGATTCCGACCGGTTCGCGCAGCCGCGGTTCACCGGCCTGCTCAGTCAGGCCCCCTACGTCGCCGGAGCGGCGGGAGGGGTGATGCAGCGGCTGGAGAGCTACCGCACCGGTGTCGCCGACCTGGTTCAAGGGGTGACCACGCTCTACGGCCTGAGCGGACAGCTGCCCGTGGTGCGCCAGGGCAGCAGCGGCAGCGGTGACGTGGTGACCGTGCTGCACGTCTCCGACCTGCACCTGAACCCGCTCGGGTTCGACCTGGTGGAGAACCTGGTCACCGAGTTCGGCGTGGACGTCGTGGTCGACACCGGCGACATCACCACGTGGGGAACCGAGGTGGAGAGCTCGCTCCTGGGTCGGATCGCCCGGCTGAAGGTGCCGTACGTGTTCGTGCGCGGCAACCACGACTCCTCGCGTACCCAGGCCGCAGTGGCGGCGAACCCGAACGCGGTGGTGCTCGACGGCAGCGTGGCGGTGGTCGAGGGGCTGGTGATCGCCGGCATCGGTGACCCGGTCTTCACCCCCGACGCCGGCTCCGCCCCTCCGTCTTCGGCGCCTTCCGTCTCGCCGGGGGTCGCGCAGCTGAACCGGGCCGACCCCCAGCTCGAGGCCGGCACCCGCCTGGCCCTGGTGATCGCCGAATGGAACACTGCACACCCGGAGCAGACGGTGGACATCGCGGCGGTGCACGAGCCCTACGCGGTGCCGCCGCTGCTCGGCGCGGTGCCGCTGGTGCTCGACGGGCACTTCCACGATCGTGACGTCGAGCTCGACGCGAGCGGCACCCGCGTGATGCGCGAGGGCTCGACCGGCGGCGCCGGGATCTCGGCCGACTTCAAGGCCATCGAGGAGGGGAGCCCGCTGCCCCTGCAGGCGACGCTGCTCTACGTGGCCCGAGGCGGCGACCGGGCCGGGGATGTGGTGGCCTACGACGAGGTCACCGTCGGAGGCTTCGGCCTGGCCTCTGCCTCCGTTGAACGCACCGTCCTCCGCCCTACCCCCACCCCCACCCCCACCCCCACCCCCACCCCCACCCCCACCCCCACCCCCACCCCCACCCCCACCCCCACGGTGTCCCCGACCCCCTGACTTTCGGTTGGAGTAACCCCGGCCACCCACCTCCGCACCCACCTCACGTCACCCTGTTCACCGGTTCAGCCCGCCATGCGCGCTCATACTCCGCGGAGCCGTCGTTTTCGTCGTCCGTGTGGCCCGCATTCGACGGCTCCCCGGAGCATGAGCGCGTGGGACCGGTAGCGTCGGTGGGGTGCGATTGCGGCTGAGGCGGGACGAGTCGAGTCTGGGGGAGTTGCTCACACAGGTGGGCGGACACCTGGCCGGCGCGGCGCAGCACCTGGCCGCCGCTCTGGACAGCGACCAGGACGCGCGGACGGCGAGCGTGCGGCGGTTGCAGGTGAGCGACCAGGACGCCGAAGCGGCGGCGCACGCCGTCCTGCGCGGTCTGGCCGCCTCGTTCGTCACCCCGTTCGACCGAGCGGACGTGTTCCGGCTCTGCTGGGCGATGCGCCGGTGCGCAGCCCGGATCGACGCTGTCGGCGACACGCTCGAGGTGCTGCGGATCGGGGAGCTGCCCGCGCGCACCGCCGAACTGGTCCAGCTCATCGTCCGGGCCACGGAGATCACGGCAGCGGGCATCCCGCAGCTGGGGGACCCGGGCACGCTGGCCGGGCCCTGGATCGAGTTGACGGTGATCGCCAAGCAGGCCGGTCAGGTGCACCGCCGGCTGCTGCTCGATGTCACCAGCACGGTCAGCGACCCGGCCCAGTTGGCCCGTCACCTGGAGATCGTCGACGGCCTGCGCCGGATCGTGGACGCCGTCGAGGCCGTCGCTGACGCTCTGCAGACCGTGGTCGTGACGGAGAGCTGAGAGGTGGAGCTGACGCTCGTCGTCCTGGTCGTGCTGGTGGGGTTGGTCTTTGCCTGGTCGAACGGGATGCACGACGCCGCCAACGCGGTGGCCACCTCGCTGAGCACAGGCGCGTTGACCCCGCGGATCGCCCTGGGAACCTCGGCCGTGCTGAACGTGCTCGGCGCCCTGCTCGGGGCCGGGATCGCCGAGCTCGTCGGCAGCCGGCTGATCGAGGTCCCGGTCAGTCAGCCCGGCCCGTCCCTGGTGCTGGCGGCGCTGCTGGCCGCGCTGGGCTGGAATCTGCTCACCTGGTGGGCCGGGGTGCCCTCGTCGTCCTCGCACGCCCTGATCGGTGCTGTGGCCGGTGCCGGGACGGCCGCGGGCGCTCGGGTGGACTGGACCACCCTCGGCCAGTGGGTCGCCCTACCGATGCTGCTCTCGCCGGTGCTCGGATTCATCGGCGCCTGGCTGCTGATGCTCCTGCTGCTGCGCCTGTTCCGCGATGCCGCGCACGAGCGAGCCATCCGGGGCTTCCGGATGGCGCAGTCGGTGACTGCGGCGATGGTCTCGGTCGGCCACGGTCTGCAGGACGGCCAGAAGACCATGGGGGTGCTGGTGCTCGCACTCGGCGCCACGGGGACCGCCGGGGCCGGCGCGGCGAGCGACGGGGTTCCGCCGTGGATCCGGCTCTCGGTGGCCGCTGCGCTGGGCCTGGGCACCCTGGCCGGCGGACGACGGATCATCCGGACCCTGTCCCGGCGCGTCGTCCGGATCACACCGGTGACCGGGTTCGCCGCGGAGAGCGTGGCCTCGGGGGTGATGTACGCCGCGGCCGGGGTGGCGGGGGTGCCGATCTCGACCACCCACACGGTGACCTCCGCGATCATCGGCGCGGGCAGCACCGGCGGGCTGCGGGCGATCCGGTGGGGCACGGTGCGGGTGATCCTGCTGGCCTGGATCGCGACCCCGGTGTTCACGTTCGGCGCCGCAGGCCTGCTGATGCTGCTCGGTCAGCAGCTCGTGCGCTGACGCCCCCGGCGCGGAACCGCCCGTCGATCTGCCGTTCGGGTGATCCCCGGCGCGTGAGCTATGTCATGCCTGCTGCCCTGGTGAGCACGCGCCGGGAACTGCTCGGCGCACCCGACATCAAGCGTTCTCGATCCGTTCATCACTGACCGGTCATCGATTCAGCGGGCCCGCCTACGGTCGCTGAACGACAGACCTGTACAGCCGTGCAGGTCTGCCGTCCACGAACGAACGACGAGAGGTCCATCAGTGAAGTCCAGCACGTTGCGCGCCGCGACCGTCCCGGCCGCCCTCAGCCTGGCCCTGCTCCTCGCCGCTTGCGGCGGCGACCAGAAGACCACCGACAGCGCAGCTTCTTCCGAGGGCGCCGCGGGGGCGTCGTCCGGGGCTGGGGCGAAGCTCACCGGCTCAGTGTCGGTGGACGGTTCGAGCACGGTCTACCCGCTCACCGAGGCGGCTGCCGACCTCTACCGGGAGGTGCAGGGTGACGTGAAGGTCACCGTCGGGACCTCCGGGACCGGCGGCGGGTTCAAGAAGTTCTGCGCCGGCGAGCTCGACATCTCCGACGCCTCGCGGCCGATCAAGGACGAGGAGAAGGCGGCGTGCACCGCCAAGAACGTCACCTACCGCGAGTTCAGCGTGGCGCTCGACGCGCTGACCGTGGTGGTGAACAAGGAGAACACCTGGGCCGAGTGCCTCACCACCAAGCAGCTCGCCGCGATCTGGGGGCCGGACTCGAAGGTCAAGTCCTGGAACGAGGTGGACCCGACGTTCCCGAACGAGCCACTACCCCTGTTCGGGCCCGGCACCGACTCGGGCACGTTCGACTACTTCACCGCCGAGATCAACGGTGAGGAGGGCGCCTCGCGCACCGACTACACGCCGTCCGAGGATGACAACGTGATCGTCCAGGGTGTGCAGGGTGCCAAGGGTGCCCTCGGGTACTTCGGCTACACCTACTTCGAGGAGAACCAGGACAAGCTCAAGGCGGTGAAGATCGACGGCGGGAGCGGTTGCGTCGCTCCCTCCAAGGAAGCTGCGCAGGACGGCACCTACACGCCGCTGTCCCGGCCGCTGTTCATCTACCCGAGCGCGAGCGCACTGAAGCGCCCCGAGGTCCTGAACTTCGTCGAGTACTACGTCGAGAACAACGAGAAGATCGCGACCGAGGCCCAGTTCATCCCGCTCAACGCCGAGCAGGAGGCCAAGCTCAAGACCGCGCTCGAGGAGCTCAAGACCGCTGCCGGCTCCTGACTCCCGTTCCGTCCGTGAAGGGACTCCCTTGAGCACGATCGAGTTCACCGGTTCCGGCGCAGGAACTCCCGCTGTGGATTTCCTGCGCCGGTCCCGGCCGCGATACGGCGAGCGCCTGATCGAGGCGTCGCTGCTCGGCGCCGGGATCTTCTCCATGCTCACCACGATCGGCATCGTGGCCGCGCTCTTCCCGCCGACCATCGGGTTCTTCCGGGAAGTCAGCGTCGTCGAGTTCTTCGGCAGCACCACGTGGGCGCCCACGTTCACCCCCGCCCGGTTCGGCGTCCTGCCGCTGATCGGCGGCACGGCGATGGTCACCCTGATGGCCTCGCTGGTGGCGCTGCCGATCGGGTTGGGTGCCGCGATGTACCTGTCCGAGTACGCCTCCGAGGGTGCGCGGCGCATCCTGAAGCCGGTGCTCGAGCTGCTGGCCGGCGTGCCCACGGTGGTCTACGGGTTCTTCGCCCTGGAGTTCGTCGGGCCGTTCCTGAAGTCGTTCATCCCAGGGCTGGGCACCTTCAGTGTGCTCAGCGCCGGGTTGGTGATGGGCATCATGATCGTGCCGACGGTCGCCTCGCTCTCCGAGGATGCCCTCAGCGCGGTGCCCGACAGTCTGCGCCAGGGTGCTTACGCGCTCGGTTCGACCAAGCGTCTGGTGACCTCGAAAATCGTTCTGCCGGCTGCGCTTTCGGGTGTGGTGGCGGCGTTCGTGCTGGGTATCTCCCGTGCGCTCGGGGAGACGATGATCGTTGCCATCGCGGCCGGTGGTCAGCCGAACCTGTCCGTTGACCCGCGGGAGGGGATGCAGACCATGACGGCCTTCATCGCCCAGATCGGCCTCGGCGATCAGCCGACCGGTTCGACTGCCTACAACACCCTGTTCGCCGTCGGCGCACTGCTGTTCGTGATGACGCTGTTCATGAACATGATCAGTATTCGGCTGGTCCGTCGATTCCGTGAGGTCTACGAATGAGCGTCGTGACGCAGCAGACGCCGGCCGAGGCATTGACCGCAGGCAGGCGCTCCGTGGTGGACGATCTTTTCCGCTGGGCGCTGTTCGCCTGCCTGGCGATCGGCGTCGCCTTCCTGGTGGTACTGGTGACCTCGATCGTCGCCAAGGGGTACACCCGCTTCAACTGGGATCTGATTGCCAACATGCCGTCGCGTCGGCCGTCCCAGGCCGGGATCCAGTCGGCGTTGATGGGAAGCCTGTGGACCATCGTCCTGGTCGCTGTCTTCATCGTTCCGGTGGGCGTCGCCGCGGCGGTGTACCTGGAGGAGTACGCGGACAACACGACCCGGTTCAATCGGTTGATCGAGCTGAACATCCAGAACCTGGCCGCCGTGCCCTCGATCATCTACGGCATCCTTGCGCTCGGCGTGATCGCCCGCGGCTTCCTGGGATTCGGCGAGTCGATCCTCTCCGGCGCCATCGCGCTCGGCCTACTGGTGCTTCCGGTGGTGATCATCTCCGGCCGGGAGGCGATCAGGGCGGTTCCCGGATCGATTAGGGCCGGGTCCCTCGCTCTGGGGGCGAGCAAGTGGCAGACCACCTGGCGGATGGTGCTGCCGAACGCTCTTCCCGGAATGGCGACAGGAACGATCCTTGCGCTGTCGCGGGCGATCGGAGAGGCGGCTCCATTGATCCTGCTCGGTGGCCTGTCGTACATCACGTTCAATCCCGAGGGCATTTTCAGCTCCTTCACGGTGCTGCCCATCCAGATCTTCAACTACACCTCCCGACCTCAGGAGGAGTTCCGCACCCTGGCCTCCGCGGCGTCGATCGTGCTACTCCTGCTCCTGCTGGTGATGAACTCAGCGGCAATCCTGCTGCGCAACCGATACGCGAGGCGGCGATGAGCGGGCCAGGTCCTTCCCTCAGGCTCACCGACACCACCTCCTCCGAAGGGGCTCAGATGACGTCGAGTCAGCACGACCATGTGCGTGTCGAGCAGATCGAGGCGGAGGAGAAGCGCCGCAGCTTCGTCAGTGCGGCCGGCGTGCGCGAGGCCACCGAGGCCCCGTCGGCGATCATCTCGACCAAGCAGGTGAACGTCTACTACGGCGACTACACGGCCGTGCGTGACGTGTCGTTCGACATCGGCCGCAACGAGATCACCGCCCTGATCGGCCCGTCGGGGTGCGGCAAATCCACGATCCTGCGCTGCTTCAACCGGATGAACGACCTGATCCCCGGTGCGCGGGTCGATGGCCGGATCACGTATCACGGCGTCGACATATACGGGAAGGACGTGGACGCGATCGAGTTGCGTCGTCGGGTGGGAATGGTCTTCCAGAAGCCGAACCCGTTCCCGAAGTCCATCTACGAGAACATCGCCTACGGCCCCAAGGTCAACGGGATGTCGGTCGCCAACATGGACGACCTGGTCGAGGAGGCGCTGCGGGGTGCGGCGCTGTGGGACGAGGTCAAGGACAAGCTGAAGACGAGTGCCCTCGCCCTGTCGGGCGGTCAGCAGCAGCGGCTGTGCATCGCGCGCACCATCGCGGTCAAGCCTGAGGTGATCCTCATGGACGAGCCGGCCTCGGCGCTGGACCCGATCGCGACGGCGAAGATCGAGGACCTGATGCACGAACTGGTCCGCGACTACACGATCGTGATCGTCACGCACAACATGCAGCAGGCGGCACGGGTCTCCGACCGCACGGCCTTCTTCACGGCCGAGGTGGACGATCGCGGCGTGCGGTACGGGCGGCTGATCGAGTTCGACGCCACGGTCAAGATCTTCGAGAACCCGAGCGACCAGCGCACCGAGGACTACATCTCCGGCCGCTTCGGCTGAACCCTGAACCTGAGCAGGTTTCAGCGGGGGGCTAGGTGGCGTTCGATCGCTACGACGGCGGCCAGCCGCGCGGGGCGGTGCATGATGTGGGCGACCAGCACCTCGCCGGGGGCCAGGTAGGGGTCCTCCTGCGGGATCAGCTTCATCAGGGCCCGCGGCGTGCGTTCGCGCAGGGCCCGGAAGATGCCTGAGAGCACGGGCCGGTGCGTGCACAGCGCCGCGGAGCGACCCCGGTCCAGCAGTTCTTGGGTGTGCCTGCGGGCCTTGGCCCCATCGCGGCGGAACCCTCGTTCGGACAGCCCGCCCTTGGTGCGTACCTTCACCCCATGGGCCGCGGCATAGGGTGCAAGGGTGTCGACGCACCGCCGCCACGGTGAGCTGATCACGTACTCCGGCCCCCAGCAGGCCAGCAGCCCGCGCAGGGCCAGGGACTGGCGCCGTCCGGAGGCGATCAAGGGCCGGTCGGCGTCGGCGCGGGCCCAGGCGTCACGGGGCCGCGCGGTGCCGTGCCGGATCACCAGCACCGGCGTGGTGTCGAGCTCGCCGTCCGCGGCGAAGGCGATCAGGGCGTCCAGGGGGACGACGTCGCTCGGTTGGCTGAGCAGCTCCCGAGCCGCCGACACCGGTAACCAGGCGCTGCGGTCCACCTCGCTGGCGGGCGCGAGCTGGGGACCGCTGCGCACGGGCCGGCCGGCCCAGTAGGTGACCTCCTTGGGTGCACCCTTGGGGTCGACGTAGTGAACCGTCGGCAGCGGCCGACCGAGGACACCGATCACGCCGGTCTCCTCGACCAACTCCCGGACGGCGCACTCGGGCAGCAGCTCGCCCGATTCCTGCTTGCCCTTGGGGAAGGACCAGTCGTCGTACCGAGGGCGGTGGATCAGCAGTACCTGGAGCCCGTCCGGACCGTTGCGCCAGCAGAGCACCCCTGCCGCATGCACCAGGGGCAGGGGTCCGGGTACGACGTAGCTGCTCTCGTCAGCGTTCTCGTCCTCAGGTGGGGTGTCCGGTGCGATCCCCGGCCTGGTCGGCACAGGCAGGTCCACTCAGCGTCGTCGGTTCGCTGCGCGGCGCTTGGGCCGGGTGGCGATCAGATGCGCCTGCATGTCCCGCGCCGGAGCGCCGTCCGCACCCTCGCCGTGACGCACCCACATGCCGTCGGACCCCAGGTGCCAGGAGATGGTCTCCTCGTCCATTGCCAGGGACAACAGCTCCTCCAGTTCGGCGATGTGGGTCGGGTCGCCCAGACGGACCATGGCCTCGACCCGCCGGTCCAGATTGCGGTGCATCATGTCCGAGCTGCCGATGTAGACCACCGGGTCGCCCTTGTTCGCGAACCAGGCGATCCGGGAGTGTTCCAGGTAGCGTCCGAGCACGCTGCGCACCCGAATGTTCTCACTGAGCCCCGGCACTCCGGGCCGGATGGCGCAGATCCCGCGCACCACGACGTCCACCGGCACGCCGGCCTGGGACGCGCGGTAGAGCGAGTCGATCAGGACCTCGTCGACGATCGAGTTCATCTTCAACCGGATCTGGGCCGGGTAGCCCTCCCGGTGGTTGGCGATCTCGCGGTGGATCCGGTCGATCAGGCCGCTGCGCAACGAGCGCGGCGCCACCAGCAGGCGGCGGTAGGCGGTCTTCGGGGCGTAGCCGGAGAGCTGGTTGAACAGCCGGGTCAGGTCCTCGCCGACCTGCGGGTCACAGGTGAGCAGACCGAGGTCCTCGTAGAGCCGCGCCGTTTTCGGGTTGTAGTTGCCCGTTCCCACGTGGCAGTAGCGGCGCAGCCCGTCGGCCTCCTGGCGGACGACGAGGCTCAGCTTGCAGTGCGTCTTCAGGCCGACGATGCCGTAGACCACGTGTACCCCGGCCTGCTCCAGCTTGCGCGCCCAGGTGATGTTGGCCTGCTCGTCGAACCGGGCCTTGATCTCCACCAGAGCGAGCACCTGCTTACCGGCCTCGGCCGCGTCGATCAGGGCGTCGACGATCGGGGAGTCGCCGGAGGTGCGGTAGAGCGTCTGCTTGATCGCCAGCACCCGTGGGTCGGCTGCGGCCTGCTCCAGGAACGCCTGAACGCTGGTGGAGAAGGAGTCGTAGGGGTGGTGCAGCAGGATGTCGCGCGCGCGGATCGCCCCGAACACGTCGCTGGGCTTGGCGGTCTCGACCTCGTTCAGGTGCCGGTGCGTCTTCGGCACGTACTTCGGGTAGTGGAGTTCGGGCAGGTCGAGGTCGGCGATCGTGTTCAGCCCGCGCAGGTCGAGCGGCTCGGTGAGGGTGTAGACCTCGGCCTCGCTCACGCCCAGCTCCCGAATGAGCAGGTCGCGTACGTGCTGGTTGATGTCGGAAGCGAGCTCGAGCCGGACCGGGGGCCCGAACCGGCGGCGCAGCAGCTCCTTCTCCAGCGCCTGGAGCAGGTTCTCGGCGTCGTCCTCCTCGACCTCCAGGTCCTCGTTGCGGGTGACCCGGAAGGTGTGGTGCTGCATCACCTCCATGCCCGGGAAGAGCTGGTCGAGGTGCACCGCGATCACGTCCTCCACCGGCACGAACCGCGCCTGGTGCAGGTCGTCGCCGTCGACGCGGATGAACCGGGGCAGCAGCGGCGGCACCTTGACCCGGGCGAAGTGCTCCTTGTCGGTGGCCGGGTTGCGCAGGATCACGGCGAGGTTGAGCGAGAGCCCGGAGATGTAGGGGAAGGGGTGGGCCGGGTCGACCGCCAGCGGGGTGAGCACCGGGAAGACCTGATCGCGGAAGAAGGTGTGCAGCCGGTCCTGCTCCGACGGCGAGAGCGCCGCCCAGTGCACCAGGGCGATCCCTGCCTCGCTCAGGGCCGGGGCGATCTGGCCGGTGTAGATCGCGGCGTGGGCGGCCATCATCTCGTGGGCGCGGCTGCCGATCGCCTCGAGCACCTCGCGCGGCTCCAGCCCGCTGGCGGCGGTCACGGCGAGGCCGGTGGCGATGCGGCGCTTGAGCCCGGCCACGCGGACCATGAAGAACTCGTCGAGGTTGCTGGCGAAGATGGCCAGGAACCGGGCGCGCTCGAGCAGCGGCAGATCGGGGTCGACGGACAGCTCCAGCACGCGCGAGTTGAAGGCCAGCCAGGACAGCTCGCGGTCCAGGAACCGGTCCACCGGCAGCGCGGCCGGCTCGGGGGGTGCCGTGGCCACGCCGAGGGCCGGCGCGGCCGGGGTCTCGGCCGGGGTCTCGGCCGGGGCGAGTACCGGATTGGGTGCGGGTGCGGCGACCAACGCCGCCGCGGCCGTCACGGGCGCTGCAGGTGCGCCGGATCCGGCGGTGCGGGGCCGGGTGGTGCGGGGGGTCCGTGGGCGCCGGGCCGGCGTTCCGGACGACGGTGGCGTCGTGGCAGGGCTGGTCATGCCCCAGATGGTGTCACGCTCGCCCAGGCCAGGCGAGGGACGTTGGGCAGCCTCTCACCCGTGGCGCCCAACGTCTCGACGAGTGGTCCTCACCGTACGCCGATAGAACATCACATCGGTGTCCCAGTGCCGGAAACCGAGCGAGCGGTACACGGCCTGGGCTGCGGCGTTGTCGGCCTCGACGTAGAGCATGGCCCGGCTCAGGCCCGCCTCCTGCAGCCGGTGCAGACCGGCCAGGGTCAGGCTGCGGCCCAGCCCCCGCCCCTGATGGTCGGGGTCGACCCCGACGACGTACACCTCACCGATCGCCTCGTGTGCGTGAGCGTCGGTACGAGGATCGGCGCGGCGGGCGCCGTGCACCTTGGTCCAGTGGAAGCCGATCATCGCGCCGTCCGCCAGGGTGTCCTCGGCGATCAGGAAGCCGGCCGGGTCGAACCAGTTCTCGCCGAGACGGGCCTGCAGGTCGGCCTGCGTCCAACCGCCCTGCTCCGGGTGGTCGGCGAAGGCCCGGGCGTTCAGCGCCAACCAGGCCTGCTCGTCGCCGCTGCCGGGCCGGAAGGCGCGCAGTCGTACACCATGGGGCAGAGCCACCTCGGGCAACGGTTCGTCCAGGGAGCGGCGCCACTGCTCGAGCCGGCGCCCTTCGGTGAAGTCCATCGACCACGCCAGCGCTTGCGCGGCCGCGTGATGACCGTGCGCCCACAGGCGAAGCCTGCCGTCCGGCGAGGCGTCGATCGCGGCCTGGACCAGCCGGCGCCCCACCCCGCACCCACGCCATCGGGGGTGGACGACGAGCTCCGCGGCCGGGCCCGCCACCACGTCTGTCGGGTCGAGGTGCCCGTAGCCGACGACCGTCCCGCTGCCGTCATCCAGCAGGGCGAGCAGGTGCTGGTCGCCGGCCGTCCCGCCGGCCGTCCCGCTGTCTGCCCCGTCGTGCGGGGGGTCGCCGTGATCGCCACCCTGCCGCAGGTGGAGCTGCACGTGTTCGCTCAGCGGATGCACGCCGTCCGCAGCCGCCGCCCGTTCGCACAGCGCCGTCACCGCCTGCACCTGCTCCGGGGTCAGCGCGGCGAGGAACTGGATCTGTGTGGTGGACACGGGCGCCACCCTACGAGGCGACGGCGCGCGGCTCGGCCGAACAGATGACCGCCTCCCCTTTTCGGCGGTAAGGTCCGGCTCCACATGCGGGGGCCGCATCCATGGCCGGCACGTCGTGCCGGGCCGATCGGGAGGAACCATGGCAGGGCAGTCGCGCCGACGGCGCACCATCATCTCTCTGGCTGCAGCGAGCACGCTGTTGGCCGTGACCGGGGCGGGTACGGCGGTGGCGTCGCCCTCTCCGGTGGATCTGCAGATCCTCAGCTTCAACGACTACCACGGTCAGCTCGAGGCCCCGACCGGGGGCAACGGGAACCTCCCAGGCCAGCCGTCGACGGTGTTCTACGGCGGGTCGGAGTACCTGTCCAGCACCCTCAAGCAGCTGCGCACGGGGAAGGAGAACACCCTCACCGTGGCTGCGGGCGACCTGATCGGGGCCAGCCCGATCGTTTCCGGGCTGTTCCACGACGAGCCCAGCGTCGAGTCGCTGAACGCTCTCGGGCTGAATGTGTCCAGCGTCGGCAACCACGAGTTCGACGAGGGTGTCACCGAGTTGCTGCGCATGCAGTACGGCGGATGCCGCCCGGTCGAGGGCTGCTTCGACGCCGACGGCTACTCCGGCGCGAACTTCTCCTGGCTCGCCGCGAACGTGCCCTACAAGAAGGGGGTGAAGACGCCCCGGCCGACCAGGCACTACGGCTCCTGGTTCCACGAGCGCACCGGCAAGACTGTTCTTCCGCCGACGTGGACCAAAGACGTCGCCGGGGTCAAGGTCGGTTTCATCGGGATGACTCTGGAGGGCACCGACCAGCTGGTCGCCCAGGCCGGGATCAAGGACGTCGACTTCCGCGACGAGGTGGCGACCGCCAACCTGGCCGCCGAGGACCTCAACCTGCGCGGGGTGAAGGCCATCGTCGTCCTCGTGCACGAGGGTGGCCTGCCCCCGAGCGGCGCGGCGTACAACTTCCCGTGCACCGGTGACAGCAGCGCGACATCGATCTCCGGCCCGATCGTCGACATCGCCAAGAACCTCGACCCGCGGATCGACATGGTGGTCTCCGGGCACACCCATCAGCCGTACACCTGCATGATCCCCGACCCGAAGGGCAACCCGCGCTCGGTGACCAGTGCCATGGCCTACGGCCGGCTGGTGACCGAGACGAACCTGAAGCTGGACCGGCGGACCAAGGATGTCGTCCGGCTCTCGGTGGTGTCGGTGAACCGGCCGGTCGAGCGCACCACCGCCGACCCGGCGTTGACCGCGATCCTGGCCAAATGGCAGGGCCTGGCCGCGCCGGTCGCCAACCGCCCGGTCGCCACCATCACCGGCGACATCAAGCGCGCCGCCACCCGCGACGTCGAGTCGAGCCTGAGCGACATGATCGCCGACGCCCAGCTCGCCCGGACCCAGGCCAACGGTGCGGTGATCGCGTTGATGAACCCCGGTGGTGTGCGTCAGGACCTGACGTTCGTCAGTTCGCCGGCAGGCGAGGGTGACGGCAATGTCACTTACGGGGAGGCGTTCGCCGTCCAGCCGTTCGGCAACCTGCTGGTCACCCTGACCATGACCGGTGCACAGATCGAGGCCGTGCTGGAGCAGCAGTGGGCAGTGCGGTCAGGCGTGGTCAGCAAGCTGCACCTGGGCATATCGAACGGGTTGACGTACTCCTCGACGTCGGCGCTGGCCCTCGGCGATCACATCGATCCGGCAACGATCAAGCTGAACGGGGTCACCCTTGACCCGGCGGCGAGTTACCGGGTGACGACGAACAGCTTCCTGGCCGACGGCGGCGACTCGTTCGCGGAGTTCACGAAGGGAACCGACCGCACCGGCGGTGGCGTCGACCTGGACGAGTTCGTGGCCTGGCTGACCGCCAATTCCCCCGTCACCGGCCCAGTGCCGAACCGCGTAACCATCCTCCCGTAGCCCTCAACCCGCTCATGCTCCGCGGGGGTACATGTTTCCGGGCCTGAGGCCCGCGAAACGTGTACACCTGCGGAGCATGAGCAGGTTTGGGCGTCAGGCGTCAGGCGTCAGGCGTCAGGCGTCGACGGTGGCTTCGTCCGTGGCGGGGCGGCCGGGGGGCACGAAGCGATAGCCGACATTGCGCACGGTGCCGATCAGGGTCTCGTGGTCGGCGCCGAGCTTGGCCCGCAGCCGGCGCACGTGGACGTCGACCGTGCGCGTGCCGCCGAAGTAGTCGTAGCCCCACACCTCCTGCAGCAGCTGGGCCCGGGTGAACACCCGGCCCGGGTGCTGGGCGAGGTACTTCAGCAGCTCGAACTCCTTGTAGGTCAGATCGAGTGAACGACGGCGCAGCCGGGCGCTGTAGGTCACCTCGTCGATCACCAGGTCGCCGCTGCGGATCTCGCTGGACTCGGGCTCCCGGTCGGCCTCGGCGAGCCGGCTGCGACCGGTGGCCAGGCGCAGCCGCGCCTCCACCTCGGCCGGGCCGGCGCTGTCCAGCACCACGTCGTCCATGCCCCAGTCGGCCGCCACCGCAGCCAGGCCTCCCTCGGTGAGCACCAGCAGCAGAGGGGCCGACAGGCCCGTGGTGCGCAGCAGCCGGCACAGCGAGCGGGCTCCGGCCAGGTCGCGTCGCCCGTCCACCAGGACGGCGTCCGCGGGCGGTGCGTCGACCAGGACGGCCGGCTCCGCCGGCAGGACCCGCACGGTGTGCGGGAGCAGGCCGAGGGCTGGAAGGACCTCCGAGGAGGGGGCGAGCGCGTTCGTCAACAACAGCAGTTGTGCCATTGAGTCACCTTCCCCGGCAAGCATCGCGAACCAGGCATCTCGAACGATCGCGGGCGGCGATCCGTCGCACGCCGCGGCATTGCGGGAGGCGAGATGCCTTCTAGGGTAGCCCGGTGGCTTCGACGCCGGAACGGAACCCGGATCTGCCAGGATGCGGCTCGTGAAGTCCCTGCTGGTGGCGGCAGCCTCCCTGGCCCTGGCTGTGCTGCTGGCGGTCGCCGCGCACGCGAGCCCGACCATGCTGGCCGTGGCGGTCGCGCTGGCCGTGGTGGCGGTGTCCCTGGGCTGGGGAATCCTGCTGGAGGTAGACCACGCCCGGATCAGTGGCGCTCTCGTGATCGCCGTCAGCGGGTTGGCCGGCACGGCTCTGGCCACGGTCACCACCACCCGCATTCAACCTCTGGCCGCCTTCGCCGGGCTGATGGCCGGCTGCGTGCTGCTCGCGTTCGGGCACCAGCTGCTGCGCCGTGACGGCCGCGCCTCGCTGGTGGAGTCGATCACCGCCACCCTGGCCGGACAGGTGATCGCGGTGCTCGGTGCGGGCTGGCTGCTGCTGCCGAACACCCGGCTCGGTCTGGAGGGGCTGATCGTGGCCGCCGCGGCCGTGGCCACCTCCAGCCTGGTGGTAGGCCTGCCGATCGAGCCGACCGCGCGCGGATGGGTGGCGTTCGCCGCCGGAAGCGTCGTCGCGGTGGTCGCGGCCGCGGTGGTGGCCAGCGGCGACCTGGTCGCGACGGCCCTGGTCGGGGTGGCCGTGGCTGCGGTCGGAGCGGGCACCAGCATGCTGCTGCAGTCCCAGAAGGGCGCCGGGACCCCGCTCGGTCTCCTCGCCGCCGCCGCCGCGCCGGTGAGCGCGGTCGGTACGGTCGCCTATGCGGTGGCCCGGCTGGCCGGCGGCTGAGCGGTCGGAAGCGCCGGTCCGTAGCAAGATGGGGGCATGCCGATGGAACTGTCGACCGACACCCCGCCCACGCTGGTCCCGTTGAGCTGGTTGTTCGGCGTCTGGGTGGGCGCCGGCGTGGTCGGGTACCCGACCATGGAGACCGACCTGCGCTTCGGTCAGGAGGTCGAGTTCTCGCACGACGGCCGCCCGTTCCTGTCCTACCGGTCGCGCACCTGGCTGCTCGACGAGGACGGCAACCAGATCCGCCCGCTCGCCACCGAGACCGGCTACTGGCGGACGGCGGGTGCGGCCGAGGCCGGCGGTACCGCGGTCGAGCTGCTGCTCGCCCACCCGACCGGGTTCGTCGAGATCTATCACGGCGCGGTCGAAGGCCCCCGGGTCACGCTGGCCACCGATGTGGTCGCGCGGACGTCGACCGCCAAGGAATACACCGCGGCGTCCCGGTTGTACGGGCTGGTCGAGGGCGACCTGTTGTGGACCATGGACATGGCCGCCGTCGGTCATCCGCTGACCTCCCATGCCTCGGGCCGGTTGAAGCGGGTGAACCTGTCCTGACCACCATGGCCGACATCGCCTGGCGCAGCGCGCGCGGCGCCGAACCCGATCCGCTCGAGGTCGCGCTGCGCGAACGTGGGCTGCGGGTCACCTCGCAGCGCCGCCTGGTTGCCGACGCCGTCAGCGCGCTGGGACATGCCACCCCCGAGCAGGTCTGCGAGCAGGTGCAGCGGGTCGCCCCGGCGCTCAGCCTCTCGACGGTGTACCGCACCCTGGAGCTGCTCGAGGATCTCGGGGTGGTCTCCCACACCCACCTCACCCACGGTGCCTCCACGTACCACTCGGTGGGCCGTGAGACGCACCTCCACCTGGTCTGCCGGCACTGCGGCGGGATCGACGAGGCGGACGTCGCGCTGGCCCAGTCGCTGGCCGCGCAGGTGCGTGAGCGGCACGGCTTCGACACCGACCTGAGCCACCTGTCGCTGCACGGACGATGCGCAGAATGCGAGAACCGATGACCTCGCCGCTGCTGGTCCGGCCGGGCGCCGTTGCGCTGCCTCCTGGGGCGGTGGGCGCCTCCGGCTCCGCCGACCCGGACTCCGCGGTCGCCTGGCACTACGGCGACCCGATGCGTGAGCAGCGGGCGCTTGCCGCCGGCGCCGCCGTCACCGACCTGTCGCACCGGGGGATGGTGGTGGTCACCGGCCCCGACCGGCTGGCCTGGCTGCACTCGCTGACCACGCAGCACCTCACCGATCTGGCGCCCGGGGTGGCCGTCGAGACGCTGGTCCTCAGCCCGCACGGGCATGTCGAACACGCCCTGCACCTGGTGGACGACGGCGAGCGCAGCTGGCTCTCGGTCGAGCCGGGATCGGCGCAGCCGGTCTGGGAGTGGTTGCGCAGCATGCGGTTCCGCAAGAAGGTCGACGTCGCCGATGTCAGCGCCGACTGGGCGGCGATCGGCATGGTGGTCGGGCCGGACGGCGCGACACCGGCGGGGGTGCCGGCCGGGTTGAGGGTTCCCGAGGCGATGACCGGGGCGGCCCCGGTGTGGCAGGACCCGTGGCCGACCCCCGGCCCGGACACCGGGATCTACACCGCGGGGGAGCCGGCCGACCACCCGGGGACGGCGCGGCCGTGGCGTGAGCTGTGGCTGCCGCGGGCGGACCTGGCCGAGGCCGTGGCCGAGGTGGGCCTGGCCGGGTCGTGGGCCGCCGAGGCCCTGCGGGTGGCGGCCTGGCGTCCGCGCGAGGGCCGGGAGAACGACCACCGCACCCTGCCGCACGAGGCGGACTGGCTGCGCACCGCGCTGCACCTGACCAAGGGCTGCTACCGCGGCCAGGAGACCGTGGCCCGGGTCTACCACCTGGGCAAGCCACCGCGGCGGCTGGTGATGCTGCACCTGGACGGGTCCGAGGATGTGCTGCCCGGTGCCGGCACCGCCGTGGCGACGGCAGAGCGCGAGGTCGGACACGTGACCACTTCGGCGCGGCACTACGAACTGGGTCCGATCGCTCTTGCCCTGATCAAGCGGAACACTCCGGTGGACGCACCCCTGACGGTCGGGGGCGTCCCGGCGAGCCAGGAAGTGATCTGCGTCCCATAGCACCCGCCGACGTCGTGTCGGGGAATACCTGCGGGCACCCGCGGTTGGTAGGTGATTGAACAATCAATTACCTATGGGAGGAATGGCATGTCCCGTCTCGGCGTCATCATCGGCAGCAGCCGCCCCGCTCGCGTCAGCCCCACCGTGTCCGCTCGGGTGGCGCAGGCCCTCGACGGGGCGTTCGAGGTCGACGTGATCGACCTGGCTGAGGTCGGCCTGCCGTTCTTCGACGAGCCGGAGTCGCCGATGAGCGGGTCCGCGCCGGTCAACGCCCACACCCGGGTCTGGGCGGAGCGGGTGGCCGGCCTCGACGGCTTCGTCATCGTGACCCCCGAGTACAACGCCGGGTACCCGGCCATCCTGAAGAACGCCCTCGACTTCCTGGCCGCCGAGTGGGCCGGCAAGCCGGTCGCGGTGGTGGCGTACGGCTGGTACGGCGGCGCCCGCGCGGCGTCCGCCCTGAGCCCGGTGCTGGCCAATCTGAAGCTGGAGGAGGTCGAGGGCCTGCGGCTACAGTTCGGCCAGCACCTGGTGGACGGCTCGTGGTCCGACGACCCGGCCGTCCGCGCGGCCGTCGACGCCGAGCTCGCCGCCTTGGTGTCCCGTGTGCAGAGCTCGCTCTTCGAGCGCGTCGCCTGACCTCGGGTCGATCCGAACGGCACTCTCGTGTCGTGCCGGTGGGGATGGCTCCGGTAGGTCCGGGGCGTAGCCTCGGGGTGTGACCTCGACGCTGATCACTGTGGCCCCCACCGGTGCCGAGACGGCCAAGGGCGATGCGCCGGCACTGCCCGTGACCCTGGAGGAACTGGTCGCCAGTGCACGCGAGTGCGAGGCGGCGGGGGCGAGCCTGATCCACGTGCACATTCGGGACGACGCGGGCCGGCCCACCCTCGAGTTGTCCCGGTTGAAGGACACGGTGGTGGCGCTGCGTGAGGCAACCTCCCTGGTGGTCCAGCTCTCGACCGGCGGCAGCGTGCACGACCCGCTCGATGCCCGCCTGGGGGTGCTCGACGCCGCGCCGGACTCGTGCTCACTCACCTGCGGCACGGTGAACTTCGGCGACGAGGTGTTCCTCAACCCGTGGCCGTTCATGGTGGACCTCTACCAGGCGGCCCAGGACGCGCAGGTGGTGCCCGAGTTCGAACTGTTCGACCTGGGCCAGGTGCACGCGCTGCGCCGGCTGATCGACACCTGCGGGCTGCCCTACGGCGGGAAGGTGCACTGCGACGTGGTGATGGGGGTGCCCGGCGCCGTTCCGGGCAGCGCCGCCGCGCTGGCCGCAATGGTGGCGGCGATGCCCGCCGAGGTGACCTCCTGGTCGGCGACCGGGATCGGGCGCGCGCACCTGCCGGTGATGGCGGCGGCGTTGTCCATGGGCGGGCACGTCCGGGTCGGCATGGAGGACACGCTCACTTTCGCCCGGGGCCGGGCTGTCGCCTCTAATGCCGAGCTGGTGACCCGGGCAGCCGAACTGGCCACTCTGCTGCAGCGACCCCCAATGGGCCCGGACGACGCCCGCGCCCTGCTCGCCGTCCGCTCCTGAGTCTGTCGGTCTGGGCGGGCAGGCCGGTGGAGTGAGGGGGCTCACGTGGTTTCGATTTGCGAGTGCTAGCCAGAGCAAGCAAGATGGATGTCGTGGCTAGCATTTCTGAGAAGGTCGGCGACCTGGGCGATTACTTGCGCGAGCAGCGCGAGGGGGCCCGGCTGTCGGTGCGTCAGCTGGCCACCCTGGCCGGAGTCAGCAATCCCTATCTGAGCCAGGTGGAACGCGGGCTGCGCAAGCCCTCCGCCGAAGTGCTTCAGCAGATCGCCAAGGGTCTGCGGATCTCCGCGGAGGTGCTGTACATCCGTGCCGGCATCCTCGACTCCGAGGGCAGGCCCGATGTCGAGGCAGCCATCGCTGCCGATGTACTGCTCACCGACCGGCAGCGGCGTGCGCTGCTCGACATCTACGCCTCGTTCCGGGCCGAGAACCAGCGCGCCGAGTCCGCGGCGGAGGCTCCGGCACTGGGCGACGAGCAGCTTCCAGAGCAGCCCTCGGCGGAGGTTCCCGTTCCGGTGGCTGAACCGGCCGCCGCCCCGGGGAAGACACCTCGGGCCCGGAAAGCCGTTGCCGCCAAGGCAAAAGCCGCTCCGGCGACCAAACGAACTCGCACCCGTACCCCACGAACCCCAGGGCACTGACGCCTAGGCCCTACCCCGTCCCACCCAAGGAGAGACACCATGTCCGTCGTCACCGATATCCGTAAGACCGTCTCCGAGGCCACCCCCGTGATGGCTGTCGTCGGCGCCACCGACCTCGCCGTAAAGCGCGTCCGTCAGGCCGCCCACGAGGCCGGCCACCTGCAGGACGAGCTGGAGACCCGGGTCACCAAGATCCAGGTCGAGGTGGAGAAGGCCGTCGGTTCCCTCGACCCGGCCTACCTGCAGAAGTTCCTGAGCAAGACCTTCGACCCCAAGAACCTGCAGGCGAACGCCCAGCAGGTGCCGGCGCTGGCCATTGCGCGGGCGCTCGAGGTGGCCGGAAAGGTCGAGACCGGGTACGAGAGCCTGGCCGAGCGGGGCAAGATGCTTGTACTCAAGGTGGAGGAGTCCAAGGCCACCAAGGACCTGGTGCGTCAGGGCAAGGCCACGCTGAGCCGGAGCAAGGCTGCCATGACCACCGCGCAGAAGGCTGTCGAGCAGACCGCCGAGGACGCCAAGGCCACCCTCAGCATCGGTCGCAAGGACGTCAAGGACGTCGCCGGTGAGGTCGAGCAGGCCGTGACCACCGGCACCAAGGGCACCCGGGCTGCGATCAAGCGCACCGCGACCACCGCCCGCACCCGGTCGACCGCCACCAAGACCGCGGCCAGGTCCGCTGCTACCAGCGCCCGTAAGAGCGCTGCCGCGACGACCGCTGCCGCCAAGGACGCCGCCGAGAAGGTCGGCGACTGACCACATCGTCGGGCCACGGCCCGATCTGCTCCATCCTGCGACCCGTCACCGCCGGTGGCGGGTCGCAGGCGTCGGCCCACAATCTTTCGTACGCTGATGCGATGAGCGTCGGCGTCCTGCAGTATTACGTGATCATCGTGCTGGCTGTGGCTGCCTTCGCCATGGAGATCTACGCCCTGGTGGACTGCGCGCGGGTGCGCGCCGACGCCTTCGTGGCCGCCGGCAAACTGACCAAGCAGAAGTGGGTCGCGATCCTGGCGGTGGCCGCGGCGTTCGGTTTCATCGCCCTTCCGATCGGCGGCGGCGGCCGGCTCAACTCACTCGGTTTCCTCAGCCTGATCGCCGTGGTCGCCTCGGCCGTCTACCTGGTCGACGTGAAGCCCGCCGTCCGCCAGATCCGCGGCGGCGGCACCTCCGGTCCGTACGGCCCCTGGTAACCACCCCCTCCCCGCCCCCCGCCCCCGCCCAGCCTGCCCCCTCGCGGGCGGGCGCAGCGTGACGTTGCGCCCGTCGGCTGGGCACAACGTCACGCCGTGCCCGCGGGGGAGGGGTGCGATGGCACTCAGCCGCGCTGTAGGGGCGACGCTCCGTAGTCGGTGCATGGCGTCGTGGGATCGAGTGGTCGATCCTGCCCCGAATCTCGCGGGGAAACGGGGCGAAATCGACCACTCGCGCGGGCGCGGAGCGGGGAGGAGAGCGGTTGGCCCGTCCTGGAGGTATCAGGGGCTTGAATGGCCGTGGGTAGTCATGTCGACACGCTGCGGCATCACTCGCGGTAGGCTCGGGGCGCTGCAGGGGGAACACGGACTTTCGAGGAGCGCGAACATGACCGAGTACGTGGTGGGCGGGCGCCGCCGGATCGACCGCGTGCTGGCCCCGGATTACCTCGACGGCCTCGACGCGTTGGGCATGGAGGAGCTGCGCTCGCGCAAGGCCGAGGCCGAGCAGGAGGAGACCGACCTCTCCTACGCCCGCCGGCTGCTCCAGGGCCGCCTCGATATCCTGCGCGCCGAGCGTGAGGCCCGGGAGAACGGGGAGCCGGGCTTCGGCCAGGCGGTCGGTCAGGCCACCGACGCCGAGTTGGCCGAGCGGCTCTCGAAGATCCTCACCGACTCGCCCCGGCGCAGCCACGGCCTGGGCCGGCACCTGTCCCGTCAGCGGCCCAGCCGGGTGGGGGAGAACCGGCGCGAGGCCGAACGGGCGGTGGCCGACATCGGCGGCTCCGACCTGGCCCACCTCAGTGACCCCGAGCTGACCGGGGCACTCGAGCATCTCGAGGACGTCGAGCGTCGGCTCAGCCACTCCCGGCGTCAGGTGCAGGTGGTGGCGGACACGCTCACCGCCGAGATCGCCCGCCGCTACCAGTCGGGCCAGGTCCCGATCAGCCTGCCCTGACCCGCCGACGGCCCCGACCCGCTGACTCCAGCCCTGGTGCCGCTCGTCGCGGCCGGAGCCCTACGCTGCCCCGATGAGTCACGCGGAGATCGCCCACGTCGTCCGGTCCTCCTTCGTCGAGGGCACGCACCACGGCACCGTCGTGGCCCTGGACGCCTCCGGCTCCGTGGTGGCGCACGCAGGTGACCCGGCCGCGCCGATCTTCCCCCGCTCGGCCAACAAGCCGCTGCAGGTGGTCGCCATGCTGCGTGCCGGGCTCGAGCTCGAGCCGCACCTGCTCGCCCTGGCCACCGCCAGCCACTCCGGTGAGCGCTACCACCAGGACGGCGTCCGCCGGCTGCTCGCCGTCGCCGGGCTCGGCGTGGAGAAGCTGCAGACCCCGCCCGATCTGCCCAGCGGCAAGGAAGAGGCCGACGCCTGGCGCCGGGCCGGCCGCGCACCGTCCGCCGTCGCTCACAACTGCTCAGGCAAGCACGCCGCGATGCTCCTCACCTGCGTGCTCAACGGGTGGCCGACCGCGACCTACCGCGCCCCGGAGCACCCGCTGCAGCAGGTGATCCGGGAGACGGTCGCCGACCTGGCCGGTGAGCCGATCGCGGCAACCGGCGTCGACGGGTGCGGTGCCCCGGTGCTCGCGATCTCCCCGATCGCGCTGGCCCGGTCCTTCGCCCGGCTCGCCACCGCAGCCCCAGGGACGCCGGAACACCGTGTTGCGCAAGCCATCCGGACCCACCCGGAATGGGTGGGCGGCACCGGGCTCGACATCACCCGCCTGGTCCATGGGCTGCCCCAGGTGGTCGCCAAGGACGGCGCCGAGGGGGTGTTCGCCGCGGCCCTCCCCGACGGCCGGGCGTGTGTGGTGAAGGTCGCGGACGGCGCGGACCGGGCCCGCGCGGTCGTGCTCGCCGCCCTGCTGCGCCGGCTCGGCGTGGAGGCGTCGGTGTTGGACGAGCTGTCCGCACAGCCGGTGTGCGGTGGCGGGGCCCCGGTCGGCCGGATCGAGGCGGTCGGGTTCTAGCGGCCGCATAGGGTTGGCCCCATGCGGGCAGTGGTGCAACGGGTCACCCAGGCGCGGGTCCGGGTGGCCGGCGAGGTGGTCGGGGAGATCGCCCGGCCGGGACTGGCCGTGTTGGTCGGCGCCACCCACACCGACACCGCCGCTCAGGCGCAGGCCCTGGCCCGCAAGGTCGCCACTCTGCGCATCCTGCGAGATGAGCGCAGTGCACTGGACGACGCCGCGCCGGTGCTCGTGATCAGCCAGTTCACCCTCTACGCCGACACCACCAAAGGCCGCCGTCCCTCCTGGTCGGCCGCGGCCCCCGGGCCGGTCGCCGAACCCCTGGTGGAGGCCGTGGCCGAGGCCCTGCGTGAGCACGGACTCGAGGTGGCCAGCGGGTGGTTCGGCGCTGACATGGCGGTCGAGCTGGTCAATGACGGCCCGGTCACCCTGGTGCTGGAGGTCTGACGGTGCGGATCGAGGTCGTGGAGGGCGACATCACCGCTCAGCGGGTCGACGTGGTGGTCAACGCCGCCAACGCGAGCCTGCTCGGCGGCGGCGGGGTGGACGGCGCGATCCACGCCGCGGCGGGCCCGCGACTGGTGGAGGAGTGCCGTCGAGCCCGCAAACCGCATATGCCGCAAGGACTTCCGGTCGGCGAAGTGGTGGTCACCGGAGCCGGCGAGCTGCCCGCCCGGTGGGTGGTGCACACCGTCGGGCCCAACCGCCACCGGGGGCAGAGGGACCCGGCCTTGCTCACCGCCTGCTTCCGCAACAGCCTGCTCGTGGCCGCCACCCTGGGCGCGCGCTCGGTGGCCTTCCCGGCGATCAGCGCCGGCGTCTACGGCTGGGACGTGCGCGAGGTGGCCCGGATCGCCGTGGCCGCGGTGCGCGACGTCGAGGCCGGGTGGGCCGCCCAGAGCGACCCCGCCCCGGTGGAACTGGTGCGCTTCGTCCCGTTCGGCCCTGCCGCGGCCGCCGCGTTCACCGCCGCCCTGGCCAGGGAGTAGCCGATGGAGATCGTGCTGATCCGTCATGCCCAGTCGGGCAACAACCTGCTCTGGGAACAGAACCGATCCAGCCGTGGTCGCTCGGCCGATCCCGCGCTCACCCCACTTGGCCTCACCCAGGCCCAGGCCGTCGCCGACGCCTTCGCCGCCGGCGACTACCCGCGCCCGACCCACCTGTTCACCAGTCTGATGTTGCGCGCGGTGCAGACCGCCGCGCCGATCGCCGACGCCCTCGACCTGCCCCTGATCGGGCATGCCGAGACGTTCGAGTTCTACGGCCCGGTCGAGTACGACCCGGACGATCCCGAGCGCCGCTGGCACCATCCGGGGGCCGCGGGATCGACCCTGCAGAAGTTGAGCCCCCGGTTGACGTTGCCCGAGCAGGCCGGTGAGGACGGCTGGTGGGCGGGACCGGTCGAGGACGAGGCGACCTGTGACGCCCGCGCCCGCCGCGTCGTCCGCGACCTGGCGCAGAGCCACGCACGGGACTCGGTGCTGGCCCTGGTCACCCACGGCACGTTCACCCAGTACCTGATCCGGGCGCTACTGGGTGTGCCGACGATGACCGGTTGGCTGGCGATCGACAACACCGCGGTCTCGCACTTCCGCCATGTCGAGGGGTTCACGGTGGCCGCCTGGATCAACCGGGTGGGCCATTTGCGCGCCGATCAGCTCAGCGAGTAGCGCCGACGGATCAGTCGGCCCGGGTGACCAGATAGGTGTCCGCCTGGCCGGTCGAGGCCATGGCGCCGGCAACGCTCTGGGCGACGGCCTGCGAGTCCCGCCGGGTAACCTCCACCCGGCGGCCGAAGGGGTCCTGGCGCCAGACCACCCACTGTTCGGGTGCGGCCGGGCCCGCTGCGGCCCGGGCCGCAGCGGCGACCACCTGGTCGGCCAGGGGGTCGACCTGCACCGGCACCGAGGTGTCTACCTGCACCACCGGCCAGTCCGTCCCGGCGCCCGCCACGTTGCCACCGCCACGGCCACCGCCACGGCCACCGCCACCGCCACCGCAGTTCACCTCGATCACCTGCCCGGACAGGTTCAGTGCCTCGTGTGGCCCGATGCCCTCCAGCACCCCACCGCCGCAGTCCGCGGCCATCGCCAGCAGTGCGCTGCTGCAGGCCTGGCTGAGCTGCTCCGCCGTCTGCCCGTCGGTCAGGTCGAGGACGTCGATCAGAGCGGACTGCAGGGTCTCCCGGACCAGCAGCGGCAACCCGAGCGCCGGAGCCAGGTCACGGGCCACCGCGGAGGCGCGGTCGGCCTGATCCCCTGAGACGACGACGAACAGGCCGGAACCCTCCGCCGCGAGTGGTGCGGTCATCACGGACCTTTCTACCGGGTCCGCCCCCCGTTCGGGAGCGTGCGACGCGTCGTCCGAACCGACCATTCCTGGTGGTCGACTGCTCAGGCGTGCCACGATACCCGTGACTTATCGTGCCTGTACGTCACTGAAAGTATGAGAGGTTGCGATCGCGTGGCAGCCAGGACAGTCGCCATCTGGGGTAGCTGCGCCACGCGGGACGCCTTCGCGGTCGCCTCCCGGCAGGAGGAGCTCCAGCGGGAGCTGCCGTTGGTCTACTACGGCGCCCGCAGCTCCTGGATCAGTCAGGCGTCACCGCCCTGGCCGCAGGCCTCACCCGATTTCGGCGGCGAGGTCAACGGGTTCGGCCTGCGAATGGTGCAGGAGGACTTCGCGAAGACGATCCTCGACCGGTTGATCGAGCTCCAGCCGGACATCGTGGTGTTCGATCTGATCGACGAGCGTCTACCGATCGTCCGGACCGGGAAGACCTGGCTCACCGCGTCCGGCTACGCCAAGCAGACAGTCCTCGGCCGGCGGGTGATCGCCGAGGCCGACCAGACCTGCTCGATGACCCAGCCCGCCCGGTCGCGCCTGTTCTCCGCCGCCGCCCGCCCGGTGGCCCGGCGGCTGACCCGCGAGCTGCCGCGGACCGCCTTCGTGCTCAACGAGGCGCCGTACACCGTTCGGGTGGGCGGCGGAGGCGTCCTGCCCGAACCAGCCGCGGGGTGGGCGCGCGAGCTGGAGGAGGCCCAGCAGCCGCTGTTCCGTGCGCTGGTCGGCGCGATGGGCGGCCGGCTGCTGCGCGCCAGTCCGCCGCCCGAGGTGGCCCTGGCCGACCCGGATCATCGCTGGGGCGTCACGAGCTATCACTACGTCGAGGACTACTACCACTGGTTCCTGGACACTCTGCTGGCCGTTGGGCCGCCGGCCGAGGCCGGCTCGGGCAGCAGGATCCGACTGCCCTCCGCGCTACGTGGCGTGCTGCGCCGCTAGGCGTGCGGCGTGCCGGGACTCACTGCCGACCAGGCCACGGTCACCTCGCCGAGCCGCCACCGGGCTGGTCCGTCCAGCACTGGCCAGCCGGCTTCGAGCAGCGAGCGGGCGCTTGCCGCCCACCGCTGCCGGGCGCCGAAGGTGGCCAGCGCGGCATGCCGGGACCACACGTCGTCCAAGGCCGTCAACAGCGCATGCACGCCCTCGCCCGGCACGTTGCGGTGGATGAGCGCCTTGGGCAGCCGCTCGGCCAGTTCCCCGGGGCGCTCGAGACCGGCCAGGCGGGTGGACAGCGTGAGTGAGATCGGCCCGGCTGCGTCGACCGCGATCCAGGCGGCGCGCCGCCCGATCTCGTCGCACGTGCCGTCGACGAGCAACCCGTCCGGGGCGAGGCGCTGCTGGACCGCCGCCCAGGCCGCAGGCACCTCGGTCTCGTCGTACTGGCGCAACACGTTCAGTGCCCGGACCACGATCGGTCGCCGCCCGCCGGGCAGCGGCACCTCGAATCCGCCCCGGGCGAAGCTCAGCCCGTCGCCGCTCGACGGGGCGGCGGCGGCGACCCGGGCCGGGTCGATCTCGATCCCCACCACCTCGAGATCGGAGCGGACGGCGCGCAACCGGTCGCGCAGCTCGATCGCGGTCACCGGGGTGGCCCCGTAGCCGAGATCGACCACCACCGGGTCGTGCGCCCGGCGCAGCCGCCAGGCCTGCGGACCGGCCAGCCAGCGGTCCACCCGGCGCAACCGGTTCGGGTTCGTCGTCCCCCGGGTCACCGTGCCCAGCGGCCGGGGGCGGCGGGAGGGCGCAGGGGTCACGCAGCGCAGGCTACGGGACGTCCCTGCGTCGGAGCCGGCGAGCTGCCGCGGCGAGGACGAGGGCCTCGAAGGCGATCCCGGCGATCAGGGTGCCGAGGTGCAGGGTGGTCAGGCCGAGCAGGCCGCCGGCAGCCAGCGTGTGATCGGGGTTGGAAGGCCGAGTCTAGCTGTCCGTGCGGGCAGAGGCGGCGTGGTCGAGGGATGTCATGGCTCGACCATGGCCTGGCGGTTGAGGGGTCCGTCCAGGGCACTCTGGAGGCGTTCGCCGCGCACCTGTTGAACCTGCTGGTCAGCCGGACGTCGGTCGCGATCAACCGGGCCGCAATCGCCGAGCTGCCCGGCTCGGCGGTGATGGCCGAGGCTCTTCTCGAGCACGGACGCCGGGCCGGCGGCGCCCTGGCGGAGCGCTACTGGCCGGCTGCATGGAGCAGGGTCTGCTGCCCCGCGCCGACCCGGCCCGGGCGTTCGAGCTGCTCTACGGGCTCACCGTCCAGGACACCCAGATCCGGTGCCTGCTCGGCGAGGCGCCGCCTGACGCCGCAGCCATCGAGCGTCAGGCGACGCACGCCGTCCGCCGGTTCGTGCACCTGCTGGAGGTCGAGGCCGAGCTCAGTCCTTGACGCAGACCACTCGAGGTGGGCGGACCGGTGGGCGCAACATCGACTCCCCCAGGCGCGGGGTGATCAGGTCGGTTAGCGTTTCGGGAAGGTGTTCGGGGCTCTGATGCGTTACGGCGGTGGACGGTGACCGCCCACGGCTGCCGGCACGGAGCACGGCGAACGAGGAGAGAATGCACGCAAAGGTGACGCGGGTCGACCAACCGGCGCGGGTGGCCATGCTGTCGGTGCACACCTCGCCGATGGAGCAGCCGGGCACCGGGGACGCGGGCGGCCTGAACGTCTATGTGGTGGAGACCGCCAAGCGGTTGGCCGAACGCGGCATCGCGGTGGAGATCTTCACCCGGGCCACCAGCAGCGACCAGCCCTCGCTGGCCACGCTGGTGCCCGGGGTGCAGGTGCGACACGTCGTCGCCGGGCCGTTCGAGGGTCTGTCCAAGAACGACCTGCCCGGTCAGCTGTGCGCCTTCGCCGCCGGGGTGATGCGGGTCGAGGCCCGCCACGAGCCCGGCTGGTACGACCTGATCCACTCCCACTACTGGCTGTCCGGACAGGTCGGCTGGCTCGCCGCGGACCGCTGGCAGACCCCGCTGGTGCACACCATGCACACCATGGCCAAGGTGAAGAACGCCGCCCTTGCCGAGGGCGACGTGGCCGAGCCCCCGGTCCGGATCATCGGCGAGCAGCAGGTGGTGGACGCCGCCGACCGGCTGGTGGCGAACACCACCGACGAGGCACGGGAACTGGTCGATCTCTACGGGGCCGAGCCGCGCCGGGTCGCCGTCGCCCCTCCCGGGGTCGACCTGGGCGTGTTCACCCCCGGCGGCCCCGACGCCCGGACGGCGGCCCGCCGAGCCCTCGGTCTGGACCCCAACGCACAGATCCTGCTCTTCGTCGGGCGGATCCAGCCGCTGAAGGCGCCGGACGTGCTGATCCGCGCCGTCGCCGAACTGGTGGCCGCCCGCGGCTCGCAGAACCGCCGTCGCCTGGTGCTCGCCGTGCTCGGTGGGCCCAGTGGCAGCGGTCTCGACCATCCGGACGAGCTGCAGCATCTGGCCCACCGCCTCGGGCTGGACGACGTGGTGACCTTCCGCCCGCCGGTGCAGCGGCCGGTGCTCGCCGAGTGGTACCGCGCGGCCGACCTGGTCGCCGTCCCGTCCTACAGCGAGTCCTTCGGCCTGGTGGCGGTCGAGGCCCAGGCCTGCGGTACCCCGGTCGTGGCGGCTGCCGTCGGTGGGCTGCGCACCGCTGTGGACGACGGCCGCTCCGGGCAGCTGGTGCACGGTCACGACCCGATGGTCTGGGGCCAGGTGCTGGCCGGCCTGCTCGACGACCCGGCGCGGCGCGACGCGATGGCGCGCGGCGCCGTCCGCCATGCCCGCCGGTTCAGCTGGGAGGCGACCGTCGACGCCCTGCTCGAGGTGTACGCCGCAGCGGTGCACGACCACCGCCGGGACAGCGCGCTCGCCTTCGACCTGGCCGCCGCCGATGCGGCCACAGCGGCACCGCTGGTGGCGGCACGATGAGCCGCTCGGCCGCCGCGCTGGCGGCCGAACAGATCGTGCGGACGTGGCTGGACTCCTCCGGCCTGGAGTACGAGCAGGGAGGACGCCCGGGGGAGCTGGTGGTCGCCCTGCCCGGGGAGACCAAGCTGTCCACCACTGCCTCGCTGCTGGTCGGTGACCAGTCGCTGTCCGTGTCGGCCTTCGTCGTGCGCCGTCCGGACGGCAACCACGAGGCGTTCTACCGCTGGCTGCTGGCCCGCAACCTGCGCCTTCCGGGGGTCGCCTTCGCGCTGGACTCCCTGGGGGACGTCTACCTGGTCGGCAGGCTGCCGCTGGCCGCGGTCACCGACGACACCGTCGACCACCTTCTCGGCGCGGTGCTGGCCGCATCGGACTCCTCGTTCAACGACCTGCTGGTGCTGGGCTTCCTCGATTCGATGCGCCGGGAATGGCGCTGGCGGATCGAGCGCGGGGAGTCCACCGCCAACCTGGCCGCCTTCAAGCACCTGCTCGCGGATGCGACCGACGCCACGGACGGCGCGCCACGAGAGCCGGGTGCCGCGGACTAGCCTGCTCTCCATGACCTACACCCTCGTGCTGCTGCGCCACGGCGAGAGCGACTGGAACGCCAAGAACCTGTTCACCGGGTGGGTGGACGTGCCCCTGTCCGACAAGGGCCGGGCCGAGGCCGAGGCCGGGGGGCGGATGCTGGTCGAGGCCGGCGTGCTGCCCGACATCCTGCACACCTCGCTGCTGCGCCGCGCGATCACCACGGCGAACATCGCGCTCGACGCGGCCGACCGGCACTGGATCCCGGTCAAGCGGAACTGGCGGCTGAATGAACGCCACTACGGCGCGCTGCAGGGCAAGAACAAGAAGCAGACCCTGGCCGAGTTCGGCGAGGAGCAGTTCATGCTCTGGCGCCGCTCCTACGACACCCCGCCTCCGACGATCAAGGCCGGCAGCGAGTTCAGCCAGGACGGCGACCCACGGTACGCCGACCTGGGTGCCGACCTGCCCGGCACCGAGTGCCTCAAGGACGTCGTGACCCGGATGCTGCCGTACTGGCACTCCGAGGTGGTCCCGGACCTGAAGGCCGGCAAGGTGGTCATGCTGGCCGCGCACGGCAACTCGCTGCGGGCCCTGGTCAAGCACCTGGACGGGATCAGCGACGCCGACATCGCCGGTCTGAACATCCCCACCGGGATCCCGCTGGTCTACCAGCTGGACGACGCGCTGGTGCCGATCACTCGGGGTGGGACCTACCTGGACCCGGCGGCTGCAGCTGCCGCCGCGGCCGCGGTGGCCAGCCAGGGCCGCTGAGGTCCGCTGTCAGGCGACGACGCGCTCGCCGGTGACCAGGTAGACCACGCGGCGCGCGACGGAGACCGCGTGGTCGGCGAACCGCTCGTAGTAGCGGCCGCACAGGGTCACGTCGACCGCGGCCTCGACCCCGTGGTGCCACTCGTTGTCCAGGATCACGGAGAACAGCTGTCGGTGCAGCGTGTCCATGGCGTCGTCGTCCGTCTCCAGCTCGGCGGCGACAGCCAGGTCACGGCCGGCGATCACGCTGCCGGTCTTGGCCACGATCCGTTCGGCCACCTGGCCCATCTCCAGCACGGTCGAGCGCAGCTCGGCCGGGATGGCGGAGCGGGGGTGGCGCATCCGGGCCACCTTGGCCACATGCCGGGCCAGGTCGCCCATCCGCTCCAGATCCGAGCTCATCCGAAGACCGGTGACGATCACCCGGAGGTCCGTGGCGACCGGCTGCTGGAGTGCGAGCAGCGACAGTGATCGCTCCTCGAACTCCGCCTGCAGGGCATCGACCTGTTCGTCGGCGGAGATCACGGATTCGGCCAGCGCGAGATCGCTGTCCAGAAGGGCGATGGTCGATCGGGCGATCGCCGACCCGACCAAGCGGGTCATCTCGACCAAGAGATCCGACAAGCTCTGCAGCTCGTCGTGGAAGTGCTCTCGCATGCCTGCTCCGTCGTCGATGCCGGACTGGTGCCGGTGCTGCTGAGGACTGGACCGCTCGATGAGCACCGTGTCAGGCAGGTGTGAACGGTCACCCCATGCTAGGTGAACGCCGGTTCCTGGGTGACCGGCCACCTGATGAACGGGATGCGAAACCACGTCGCCACAGGTCACCAACCTCTGGCGAGCGCCGGTGTTCGCCCTACGCTGAACAGCGTGAACCCGTCCTGGACCGTCGCGCTGGCCGGCATCGTCGGCCTGCTCACCGGTGTCCTGGGCATCCTGGCATTCCGGCTCAGCGACGCCGAGCGGCTTCGGCTGGCGGCCGCACCCGTGCCGGATCTGCCCGCGGGTATCACCGATGTCCTTGCCGTGCTGCGCTCGGCGGCGATCGTGCTGGACGCCGGCGGCGAGATCAGCACGGCGAGCCCGGCCGCCTACGCCTTCGGCCTGGTCCGGGGGCATGACCTGGTGCACGCCGAGCTGATCGAGATGGCGGCCGAGACCCGCCGGTTCGGCCTGGTCCGCGAACGTGAGCTGGAGCTGCCGCGGGGACCGCTGGGCCGCGCCCGGATCGTGGTCAATGCCCGGGTCGCTCCGCTCGGGTCCGAGTACGTGTTGGTCCTGGTCGACGATCGCACCGAGGCCCGCCGGGTCGAGGAGGTGCGCCGCGACTTCGTCGTCAACGTGAGCCATGAGTTGAAGACCCCGATCGGGGCCCTCCAACTGCTGGCCGAGGCGGTGGCCGACGCCGCGGAGGATCCGGACGCCGTCCGCCACTTCGCCGAACGGATGGAGCGTGAGGCGCAGCGGTTGGCCACCCTGGTGCAGGAGATCATCGACCTGTCCCGGTTGCAGGTGGCCGATGCCCTGCACCCTCCGGAGCCGGTGGTGGTGGACCTTGTGCTGACCGATGCGGTGGACCGGGTGCGCCTCGCGGCGCAGCGCAAGAACATCACCGTGACCGCCGGGGGAGATACCGGCGCCGTGGTCTACGGCGACCGGAACCTGTTGGTCACCGCAGTGCGCAATATGGTCGACAACGCGATCGCCTACTCGCCCGAGGGAACCCGGGTGGGGGTGGCGGTGCGCCGCAGTGACGGCCTGGTCGAGGTCGCGGTGAAGGACCAGGGCTACGGCATCCCGCGGAGCGAACAGGAGCGGATCTTCGAGCGCTTCTACCGGGTCGACCCGGCTCGCTCCCGGGCGACCGGCGGCACCGGTCTGGGACTGAGCATCGTCAAGCACGTCGCTGCCAACCACGGTGGCGAGGTGACGGTGTGGAGCGAGGAAGGCGTCGGCTCCACGTTCACCCTGCGCCTGCCGGACAGCGCTCACGCAGCGGCCACAGCCGATGGCACGCCGTCCTCGCCGGCCGTCCTCACCGATCCACCGGTCAGCCCCACCGTGGGGTTGGTCGTGCCTGCACAATCGAGTAACGAGGCGAAGGGAGCAACACCGTGACCCGCATCCTTGTCGTGGAGGACGAGGAGTCGTTCAGCGACCCGCTGTCCTACCTGCTGCGCAAGGAGGGTTTCGACGTCGCGATCGCCGACGACGGACCGAGCGCCCTGGCCGAGTTCGACCGCACAGGGGCAGACCTGGTGTTGCTCGACCTGATGCTGCCCGGCTTGCCGGGCACCGAGGTCTGTCGTCAGCTGCGGCTACGCAGCAACGTCCCGGTGATCATGCTGACCGCCAAGGACAGCGAGATCGACAAGGTGGTCGGGCTCGAGCTCGGCGCCGACGACTACGTGACCAAGCCCTACTCCTCGCGCGAGCTGGTGGCCCGCATCCGTGCCGTGCTGCGTCGCGGCTCGGAGACCGAGGTGTCGCAGAGTGCGACCATCGAGGCCGGCCCGGTGCGGATGGACGTCGAGAGGCACGTGGTGACCGTGAACGGCGAGCAGGTGCCGCTGCCGTTGAAGGAGTTCGAGCTGCTGGAGCTGCTGTTGCGCAACGCGGGGCGGGTGCTCACCCGGATACAGCTGATCGACCGGGTCTGGGGCGCCGACTACGTGGGCGACACCAAAACCCTCGACGTTCACGTCAAGCGCCTGCGGGGCAAGATCGAGCCGGATCCGGCCACGCCTCGCTACCTCGTCACCGTACGGGGTCTCGGGTACAAGTACGAGGCGTGAGACGCAGGGCCCGGCGCGTGTGCCAGAGGCATCGCTGCCGGGCCCGGAGGTGCCTCAGGCGCTGGGAGCCAGGCTGGCGTAGGGGCCTTCCGCGGCGAGTACTGGAAGGTCCAGCATCTCGCCTCCGGAGGCGGTGTCGGCCTTCAGCTTGATTACCGTGCCGGCGTCGGTCGGCATCGAGGCCAGAGTGACCGGGGTGCCTGCGGGGCCGACCTGCATCAGCTCGCCGGGCTTGACGGTGATGCTGCCGGTCCCGACCGGCGACTGCCCGGCGGCGTCGAGCACAGTGAAGTTGACCGTGACGTCCTTGGTGCCCTGGTTCACGACCGCGCCGATCAGGGCTCCGGGGCTGCCCTTCTTGGTGCCGACCACCAGGAAGTTGCGCAACTGGACGGCGACGCCCGTGGCCGGGTCCTCGATCGAGCCGTTCATCCCGTCGGAGGCGGCGTATGTCTTGGCTGTGGCGACCGGGTTCATGGCTGAGCAGCCGACCAAGGCCGTGCTGGCCAGCAACGCCGTTGCCGAGAGCAGAACACCCAGCCGAGTCACTCGCCCCAGACCACTGCCGCTGTGCTTCACGTCCGGTTTCCTTTCCAAAGGGCACGCCGGGACCCTCACCAGCAGGTCGCCGTCGCGAAGCCTACCCGCTCACGTACACGCGCTGGCGTGCTGTTCGCTACACGACTCCGGGGTGTCGCCCAGCGGCTCCGGCGTGCGCTGAGTGACGGGTACCACGCCTCGCTGAGCAGGGCCGAGCGGGGGCCGAGGGCCGGTCCGGCGGGGGCCTCTGCAGCCTGCCCAGCATGCCCGGTCGGGCTTTGTCAAGCGGCGATTCTACCCTCGTGTGCCCTCTGACCTGCGCAAACGCTGTCGGTCCCGGTGCCGGGACGCGGTTCGCGTGGTAGGATCGGCATCAGGGAAAGGGGAAAATCACACATGGCTTTCCAGGTCGGCGAGACGGTCGTGCACCCGCAGCACGGAGCGGCACAAATCGTAAAGACTGAGATTCGGGTCATCATGGGTGAGGAGCGGCAGTACCTCGTCCTCCGGCCCACAGAGAAAGTCACCCAGAGCGATCTGACCATCAAGGTCCCCGCCCAGAACGTCGAGCTCGTAGGCCTTCGTGACGTGGTCGGTCAAGAAGGTCTGGACCGCATGTTCGAGGTGCTTCGCGCGGCGTACGCCGAGGAGCCGACCAACTGGTCGCGGCGCTACAAGGCCAACCTCGAGAAGCTGCACTCCGGCGATGTGATCAAGGTCGCCGAGGTCGTGCGCGATCTGACCCGTCGCGACCAGGGTCGTGGCTTGTCCACCGGTGAGAAGCAGATGCTCGGTCGTGCCCGCACGATCCTTGTGTCGGAGCTTGCACTTGCCGAACAGACCAATGAGGACAAGGCGGCGGCCATCCTCGACGAGGTTCTCGCCTCCTGACCGAACCGGCCGCCGAGGTTCCCTCGGAGGGTCGGGACGTGCTCAAGCGGGGTTCCACACCCCCGGCGGTGGTCGAGGTGCTGCGCTTCTGCGTGGTCGCCTTCCTCGCCGGGATCGGATTCCAGGTCGCCCGTGGTTTCAGTGACGGCGAACGGGTGGTCGGGGTCTTCGACGCCCCGGCGCTGGGGGTCGTGCTCGGCGCGGCGTCGGGCTACGTGCTCGGCGGAGTCGTCGCGCGGCTGACCTTCCGCACGGTCACCCGGACCGAGAAGGCGCTGGCCGGTCGGTCGGTCGAGCAGATGCTCGCCGGCCTGACCGGTGCCGTCGCCGGTGTGCTGGTCTCGGCGGCGCTGTCCTGGCCGATTCTGTTGGTCGCCTCCACCCCGCTCACTGCGCCGTTGTTCCTGTTCGTCGTGGTGACGATCGGCAGCCTGGGCTATCGAGTGGGCCTGTCGCGTCGCGACGGTGTGCTCTCGATGCTCGGGGGCAGCGGTCGGCTGGAGGTGCTGCGTCCCTCGGCCTCGTCCCTGCCCAAGATCGTCGACACCTCGGTGGCGATCGACGGCAGAATCGTCGACGTCGTCCGCTCAGGCTTCCTGCACGGCACGCTGTTGGTGCCCGAGCCGGTGCTCGGGGAGCTGCAGGCCTTCGCCGACAGCGCCGACGATCAGCGCCGGGCCAAGGGCCGGCGCGGGCTGGACACCTTGGAGACCCTGCGCCAGGAGCGGGGGGTCGATCTCGAGGTGATCGGCGACGAGGCGCCCGAGGTGGCCGAGGTCGACGCCAAACTGGTGCACATGTGCACGGGACGGCGGGCTGCGCTGCTCACCCTGGACACCAACCTGGCCCGGGTCGCTTCGGTGGCCGGCTGTCGGGTGCTCAACCTGCACGCGCTGGCCCTCGCGCTGCGCCCGCCGGTGCTCGCCGGTGAGCGGATCACCGTGCTGATCACCCGGCCCGGCAAGGACCCCGGTCAAGGGGTCGGGTACCTGGACGACGGAACGATGGTCGTGGTGGAGCGGGCCAAGGACCGGATCGGCCACGAGGTGGAGACCACGGTGACCAGCGTTCTGGTCACCGCCAACGGCCGGATGGTGTTCGCCAAGCGGCTGGAGGCCGAGGGGCACCCGCCACGGCAGCGGACCGCCGAGATCACCGCCCGGATCGCCGCTGCCGGGAGCACTCGCCCGGAGTAGCCTCAGGCCTCGATGACCGAGGTACTTACCGTGGTGCTGCTCGACCCGGACGATGCCACCGACCCCACGGGCCGGGCGGCACGCCTTCCGCTGGGCGGGGTCCCACTGGCCGATCGCGCGGTGCATCTGCTCAGTGAGGCGCTGCCCGGCTGCCAGGTGATCACCTCGGCGTTGGAGCGTGAGCTGGCAGCGCTGATCGATCCGGTCGAGATCGAGCTGGTGCTGATCTACGACCCGGCCTACCCCTTCGTTCCGGCGGAGTGGTTCTCGGCGATGTGCCGTGCCGTAGACCCGATCGCCGGCACCGAGGTGGCGGCCGTGGCAGTCACCGAGGTCACCGACACGCTCAAACGCGTGGACGACGCCGGCCGGGTGGAGTCGACCGTGGATCGGCAGGCCCTCCGGGGGCTGATCGGCCTGCTCGCGGTCACCCCGGCGGTGCTGGGCGCCGTGCTGTCGAGCAGCTGGCAGGACGGCGGCCGGCTGGCCGACCTGGTGGCGGCCCTGGACCGGGTGGTCGGGGTCGGGCAGGTGCCGCTGGCCGGGCGCGGCAGCGTGAGCTGCCGGGTGGTCGACGACGATTCGCTGGCCTACGCCGAAGCGGTCCTGGCCGCGAGCAGCCGCTCGGCGACCGCCAGGTCGTCCGGGTAGGTCACCTTCAGGTTCGTGGCCGAGCCAGGCACGGTGTGCACGTCCAGGTCGGTGTACGCCTCGATCACCGACGCGGTGTCGGTGCCCTGGAACGTCTCCTCGGCTGCCTCGGCATAGGCCTTGAGCAGGGCGGGGGCACGAAACGCCTGCGGGGTCTGCACCCGCACCAGCCGGACGCCGGGCGGTGGGAGCAGTGGCCCGGCCGGCACCGCGGGAATCGCCCCGCCGTGTACTGCGGCTACCCGGATCACCTCGGCGAACAGCGCCGCCGGGGCAAGCGGCCGTGCCCCGTCATGGATCACGACCACCTCGACCTCGCCAGCCCGGATCGCTGGGGTCAGGTGGGCCAGGGCCGACTCCTCCGAACCGTGCCGCGTGGAGCCGCCGCCGACCACCTCGACAAGGTGCTGCAGGGGGTGCTCACGCAGCATCGTCGTCGCGGCGTCGGCGTCCTCGGGGCGGACCACCAGGACCAGCCGGACGACGCCGGGCGTGCGGTCGGCAGCCTGCAGCGACCAGGCGAGCACCGGGCGGCCCGACAGCGGCAGGTAGACCTTGTTCACGGCCACGCCGTCGCGCTGGGCGCCGAGGCGCGAGCCGCTGCCTCCGGCGAGCACGACGACGGCGGCGCGAACGGGTGTTTCGGAGCTCACCTGCCGCACCCTACGGTGGGCGGGTGAGTGCGCAGCTTCCCCGCACCGGGATCGGTGTCGACGTCCACCGCTTCGCCGACCCGCAGTCGAGCGCCGCGGCGACCCGCCCGATGCGGATGGCCGGGCTGGACTGGCCCGGCGAGACCGGGCTCGAGGGCCACTCGGACGCGGACGTCGCCGCCCACGCCTGCTGTGACGCGTTGCTCTCGGCGGCTGGTCTGGGTGATCTCGGATCGAACTTCGGTACCTCACGCCCGGAGTGGGCCGGAGCCTCCGGGGCGGCCCTGCTGACCGAGACAGCGCGCCGGGTGCGGGCCGCGGGTCTCGTGATCGGCAACGTGGCGGTGCAGGTGATCGGGAACCGGCCCCGCGTCGGCACCCGGCGGGAGGAGGCCCAGGCGGCGTTGTCGCAGGCGTGCGGTGCCCCGGTGACGGTGTCGGCGACGACCACCGACGGGCTCGGGCTGACCGGGCGCGGTGAGGGCGTGGCGGCGATCGCCACCGCTCTGCTGGTCCCCGCCGCAGCGGCCGCCGATGCGTGAGGAGGAGGCGGCCCGGGCGCTGGACCGGCTCTACCCCGAGCCGGTGCAGGACACGGTGGCACGGCTGGGGCGCCGGATTGCGGCCCGGTTCCCTGACCGCAGCCTGTGCCTCGTGGCGGCCGAGCTCTCCGGGCTGGTCGAGGACGTGGCGCGGGGGTCGGCCAGCGCGCGCCGGGGCATGTTCGCCGTCCGCATGCTGTCCCGGATCCTGACCGGCCTCGTCCTGGTGGGCACCGTGGTCACCCTCGGGTTCGCCTTCTCGGACGCCGGCAGCGCGGGCCCTCAACACTCCTTCGAGTGGCTGCCGCTGATCGAGAGCGCGATCAACGACCTGATCTTCGCCGGGCTGGCGGTGTTCTTCCTCTACGCGCTGCCGAACCGGTTCGAGCGGCGGCAGATCCTGGCCCTGCTGCACCGGCTACGGTCGCTGGCGCACATCATCGACATGCACCAGCTGACCAAGGACCCCGAGCGGCTGCGCCCGGAGTTCACCGAGACCGAGGCCTCGGTCGACCCCGACCTCGACCGGGACGGCATGGAGAACTACCTCGACTACTGCTCGGAACTGCTCAGCCTGGTGGGCAAGGTGGCCGCGCTGTGCGCCGAGGAGTCGCAGGACCCGGTCGTGCTGGACACGGTGAGCACGATCGAGACCCTGACCGTGGGCATGTCACGCAAGATCTGGCAGAAGATCTCCCTCCTGCCTACCTGACCGCGAAACCTGCATGAGCACGGTTGGTGGGCGTTACGGTTCGGGCCATGACGACGCTGACCGACGCCGCGAAGGCCCTCATCGACGCCCCCGAGTACGCCACGGTGGCCACCATCGATCCCGATGGGCAGCCGCAGCTGTCCGTGGTGTGGATCGGCCGCGACGGTGACGACGTGCTGTTCTCGACCATCCGCGGCCGGCGCAAGACCGCGAACCTGGAGCGGGACGGACGCGCCTCACTGCTGGTGTTCCCGCGGGAGAACCCCTACCAGTACTTGGAGATCCGCGGTTCGGTGACCCTGACCGACGACCCGCAGGCCGCCTACATCGACGAGATGGCGCGCAAGTACACCGAGCACCAGACCTACCCCTGGGGCCAGCCCGGCGAGCAGCGGGTGATCGCCCGGCTCACCCCCGACCACGTCGTCTTCCGCGCCTGATCCCCGCCCCCAGAACCTGCCCTGCTCCGCAGGGGTACCCGAATCAGGGTCGATGGGGCCTCGAACCTGTACCCCGGCGGAGCATGAGCGGGTTGGGGTTCTCGGACGCCGGTAGCCTGGGCGGGTGAGTCTTCGGCTGTTCGACACCGCCACGCATGCGGTCCGCGAGTTCGTCCCCCTGGTGCAGGGCCGAGCCGGCATCTACGTCTGCGGTGCCACCACCCAGTCCGGGCCGCACATCGGTCACCTGCGCGCAGCGGTCAGTTTCGACGTTCTGCGCCGGTGGCTGACCCGCAGCGGGTACGAGGTCACCTACTTGCGCAACGTGACCGACATCGACGACAAGATCCTGACCAAGTCGGCCGAGGCGGGCAGGCCGTGGTGGGCGCACACCTACCGTTACGAGCTGGAGTTCGCCCAGGCCTACGACGCGCTGAACATCCTGCGACCCACCTACGAGCCGCGGGCGACCGGCCACGTGACCGAGATGGTCGAGCTGATCGCACGACTCATCGAGGCCGGCCATGCCTACGCCGCGGCCGATGCCTCCGGCGACGTCTACTTCGACGTGCGCTCCTGGCCCGCCTACGGCGAACTGACCCACCAGTCGGTCGCCGACATGGAACCCGCGGCGGACGCCGATCTGCGCGGCAAGCGGGACCCGCGCGACTTCGCGTTGTGGAAGGGATCCAAGCCCGACGAGCCGGCCACCGCGTCCTGGCCGACCCCGTGGGGCCGCGGCCGCCCGGGCTGGCACCTGGAGTGCTCGGCGATGGTGACCAAGTACCTCGGCCCGGAGTTCGACATCCACGGCGGTGGACTGGACCTGCGCTTCCCGCACCACGAGAACGAGCAGGCGCAGTCCCGCGCCGCCGGTGACGCCTTCGCCCGCTACTGGCTGCACAACGGCTGGGTGGTGCAGGGCGGTGAGAAGATGAGCAAGTCCATCGGCAACGTGATGTCGATGGACGTTCTGCTGCACCAGGTTCCGGCGGTGGTGATCCGCTATCTGCTGGCCACGCCGCACTACCGCTCGAACATCGAGGTGGTGGTTCCGGCTTCGCTGGACGAGGCCCGCACCGCCTACGAGCGGATCGAGAACTTCGTGCTGCGGGCCGCCGAGGCCTGCGGCGATGCGCTGACCGAGCCCGCCCCGGCCGACCTGCCCGTGCCCTACACCTTCGCCGAAGCGATGGACGACGACCTCGGTACCTCGGCCGCGCTGGCCGTGGTGCACGACACCGTGCGGGCCGGCAACACCGCCCTCGCTGCGGGTGACAAGGACGGCGCGCTGACGCACGCCCTCGCGGTGCGGGCGATGACCGACGTGATCGGCATCGATCCGCTGCACCCGCACTGGCGCAACGGATCCGCCGCCGGCGCCGACCCTTCGCGGGCGGCCCTGGGAGCCCTGGTGCAGGGCGAGCTGGACGCCCGCGCGGCAGCCCGGACCGGGCGGGACTACGCCGCCGCCGACGCCATCCGGGCCCGGCTTGCCGCGGCCGGGATCGCGGTCGAAGACACTCCGGACGGCGCGCGCTGGTCGCTGGCCTCCCCGGCAACAGAGGAGAACTGATGGCCGGCACGGCAGGACGACGTGGAGCGGTACGCCGCGACGCGTCCAAGAAGGGACCGACCGTCGGTTCCGGTGGCCAGAAGCGCCAGGGCCTGGAGGGACGGGGACCGACCCCCAAGGCGAGCGATCGGACCGGGCATCCGGCCTCCCGGCGGGCGGGCGCCGCGGTGCGTGCCGCAGCGGAGGGCGCTCCGGTGCGCAAGGGGCCGCCGGCTGCACGCAAGGCGGCCGGCAAGGCCGCTGCCGCCCGGCGGTCCGGGGGTGAGGGGCCGGAGTACGTCGCGGGGCGCAACCCGGTGGTCGAGGCTCTGCGGGCCGGGGTCCCGGTCAAGGCGATCTACGTCGCCTCCCGGATCGAACACGATGCGCGGGTCAAGGAGGCGCTGAAGGCGGCCTCGGAGAAGCGGTTGCCGCTGCTCGAGGTGAGTAAGACCGACCTCGATCGGATGACCAACGGCGCCGTCCACCAGGGCCTCGTCGCTCAGGTGCCGGCCTACAAGTACTCCGACCTCGGCGCTCTGCTGGCCGGAGCCAGGAACTCCGGGCGGGCCGCGCTGTTCGTCGTCCTCGACGGGGTCACCGACCCGCGCAATCTCGGCGCCGTGGTGCGGTCGGTGGCCGCCTTCGGCGGACATGGCGTGATCGTGCCGGAGCGGCGCGCCGCCGGGATGACCGCCTCGGCCTGGAAGACCTCGGCCGGCGCGGCGTCCCGGGTGCCGGTGGCCCGCGTGACCAATCTGACCCGGGCCCTGGAGGAGCTGCAGCGGGCCGGGTGTTTCGTGGCCGGTCTGGACGCCGGTGGCAGCCTCGATCTACCGGCGCTGGAGGCTGCGGTCGACCCGCTGGTGCTGGTGATCGGCTCCGAGGGCAAGGGGCTGAGTCGGCTGGTCCGGGCCACGTGCGACGTGGTGGTCTCGATCCCCATGGCGGCCGGCACGGAGTCCCTGAACGCCGGCGTCGCTGCCGGGGTCGCTCTGTACGAGGTCGCGCGGCGCCGCTCGGGAGCCTGATCGCGGTGCGGATCCGCCCGGAGACCGTGACTGACCACGCGGCCGTCGCGGCCCTGCTGCGCACCGGCTTCCCTGGGGAGCGGGTGGATGCCCTGGTCGAGGCCCTGCGGGCCGGGTCGACCTACCTGCCCGGCCTCGCCCTGGTCGCCGAGGACGACAGCATCGCCGGGTTCGTGATGCTGACCACCGCGCCGCTGGAGCTGTCGCCGTGGCAGCCCGGCGCGGCCGGCCGGGGGCGCTGCACCGACGTGCTGGTGCTCTCACCGCTGGTGACCCACCCGGCGGCGGCAGGGCGCGGGATCGGGCGGGAGTTGGTCGAGCGGGCGCTCGCCCTGGCCGCCGTGCGGGGTTGCGAGCCGTGGGTGGTGCTGGAGGGCGACCCTGCGTTCTACCGGCGGTTCGGCTTCGTGGCGGGCGCCTCGGTCGGTCTCGTCGCGCCGTCCGAGCGGATCCCCAGGGCGGCCTTCCAGGCCCACCCGGTGGGCGCCGGCGACGACCGGCCGGTCGGGCGGGTGCTCTACCCGCCGCCGTTCTGGGAGGTGGTCACCCCCGGTCTGCCGCTCGAGGGCACCACCTGGCTGGACGAGCTCGAGTGCCAGGCCCGGGCGATCGAGGCCGCCTCGGCCGACCTCGATCTGGCCCTGCCGAGCTGCCCGGGTTGGGCGGCCGGCGATCTGCTCACCCACCTCGGGGCGATCCATCGGGTGGTGCTCGACTGGCTCGCCGACGGTCGTCGTCCGCGCACCCTGCACCCGGTGCCGGCCACCGCCGAGCGGGCACGCTGGTTCGCCGAGGGCTGGCGGGCCCTGCACGAGCGGCTCGGCGCGGACCCGCCGCAGGCTCCCGCCGCGACGTGGTGTCCCTGGGATGCCTCGAACCTGTTCTGGCGCCGGCGCATGGTGCACGAGCACGCGATCCACGCCCTCGACCTGGCGATCGCGGCCGACCAGCCCTGGTCGGTGCCGGACGACGTCGCCCTGGACGGCGTCGACGAGGCCGTGCGGCTGTGGCTGGGCACCCGGCTGGGCTCCGCAGTCGGCGGCTCGGGGGAGGCGGTGCGCCTGGTGGCCACCGGCCCGGGCGGGAGCGCCCTGCGGTCATGGACCGTGGTGCTGCATCAGCGGTTCCTGGAGGTCCACGAACTCAAGCAGGACCGCTATGACGCGGTAGTGACCGCCGCGCCGTCCGATCTGTACCGGTGGGTGTGGGGCCGTGCCCGCCTGGGCTCGGTCCTCGTCGAGGGCGGTGACGGCCCCGTCGAGGCGTTGCGGGCGGCGCTGACTCGGGCCACGGGGTAGGGCCTGCGGGTTCGCGAGGGCGGAACGGCGGTTGCCAGGCGCCGCCGGATGCGTCAAGGTAAGGCTGTCCTTAGTTAGGCCACCCTTACTTCTAACGGCTCAGGGAGTCCGCTGATGTTCGCCAATCTACTGATCGGCCTGCGTGAGGGCCTCGAGGCATCCCTCGTGGTCGGCATTCTGGTGGCCTACCTGGTCAAGTCCGGACGGCGCGACATGCTGCGTTGGGTCGGTCTCGGGGTGGGCCTGGCCGTGGTGGTCAGCGTGGGGATCTGGGCGCTGATCACCTTCACCGCCCGCGATCTGGGCGAGCACGGCGAGGAGGTCTTCGCCGGGCTGCTCTCGATCGGGGCGGTCGGCTTCGTCACCTGGATGGTGCTCTGGATGCGCGAGGCGGCCCGAAGCCTGCGCAGCGAGCTCGACGGCAGACTCGCCAAGGCGCTGGTGGTCGGCCCGTTGGCGGTCGCGGCCACGGCGTTTCTCGCCGTGGGCAGGGAGGGTGTGGAGACGGCGGTCTTCCTCTGGGCGGCGATCCGGGCCACCGGCGAGGGCTGGCAGCCGTTCACCGGCGCCGCGCTGGGCATCGCGATCGCCGTCGTGCTCGGCTACCTGATCTATCGCGGAGCCCTGCGGATCGATCTCGCCTCGTTCTTCACCTGGACCGGAGCCGCGCTGATCGTGATCGCTGCCGGGGTGCTCGGGTACGGCGTCCACGAGTTGCAGGAGGCCGAGGTGCTGCCCGGCGAGCACGCGATCGCCTTCGACGTCAGCGCCCAGATCCCGCCGGACAGCGTGCTGGGCACCCTGCTGCGCGGAACCGTGAACTTCCGGCCGGAGACCAGTTGGCTGCACGCCGCCGTCTGGGTGGGCTACATCGTGGTGATGGGCTACCTCTTCTTCCGCCCCCGGCGCAGCACCCCCGTCCCGGCGCCGGCCACCGCGGGTGTCACCGCCGGCACGTAGGCTCCGCGCATGGTTCCTCAGATCAGCTATCTCGCCGTGGTTCTCGCCGTGGTCGCGAGCATGGCAGTCGGGTTCGTCTTCTATCACCCGGCGGTTCTGGGCCGGCGCTGGATGGCCCTGGCCGGGCACGCCGACTCCTCCGTGCAGGCCGGCTCGCCGCTGGTGTATCCGGTGGTGGCGGCGGCCAGCTTCGTCACCGCCTGGGTGCTCGCCGGCTGCGCAGACATCGCCCACGCCTTCTACGGCGGGTCGTTCCTGTCCAGCGCGCTGCTCACCGGCTGGATCCTGTGGGCGGGATTCACCGCCGCACGGTTCCTCGTGCACGACCTGTTCGACACCCGGCCGCGGATGCTCACGGTGCTCAACGCCGCGCACGAACTGCTCACGGTGACCGCCATGGGTCTGGTGATCGGTCTGCTCGCGCCCTGATCGCGGCGCCGGGTCAGTCGTCCTCGAGGACGACGGGCATCTCGTGGGTGTCCACGCCCACGATCTCGTCCTCGTCGGGCTTGTGCGGCAGCACGCCCTCGATGTAGCCGCGCACCGCCTCGTCCAGGCCGACGTCGTAGCCGCGCTGCTCGGAGGCGTACCACCGGTGCTCGAGCACCTCGTGGTAGATCTCGGCCGGTTCCAGCTTGCCGCGCAACTCACGCGGAATGGCGTGCATCACCGGCTCGAAGCACCGGGACAGCCACTCGTGCGCGAGCATCTCCTCGTCGCCGCCCTGGCGATCCGTCGCCGCCACGTAACCGTCCATGTCGTTCAGCAACCGGCGGGCCTGGTTCTCCTCGGCGTCCAGCCCGGTCAGCCGCAGCAGCCGGCGCGAGTGGTGCCCGGCGTCCACCACCTTCGGTTCGATGACCACCGAGGTGCCGTCGATGTCGGTGCTCAGGGTGAGTTCGCCAATGTCGAAGCCGAGGTCGTTCAGGCGCCGGATCCGCGCCTCCACCCGCCAGCGCTCACCCTTCTCGAACGACTCCGGAGCGGTCAGCTCGGCCCACAGCGAGTGGTAGCGCAGGATCAGCACGTCCATCAGGCCGACCGGGTCGAAGCCCTCGTCCAGGAAGCCGCCGGCCTGCAGGTCCATGCACTCACCGGCGATGTTGATGCCGGCGAGCTCGACGTCGTACTCGCGCTGACCGCGGGAGAGGTTCTCGTGCAGGTCGCCGGTCTCGGCGTCCACCAGGTAGGCGGCGAAGGCACCGGCGTCGCGGCGGAACAGAGTGTTGGACAGCGACACGTCACCCCAGAAGAAGCCGGCCAGGTGCAGGCGCACCAGCAGGACGGCGAGGGCGTCGACCAGGCGGGTCGCGGTGTCCTCGCGCAGGGCCTGGGAGAACAGGGCCCGGTAGGGGAGCGAGAACTGCAGGTGCCGGGTGACCAGCGCCGATTCGAGCGGGGTGCTGTCCGGGGCGGTCCGGCCGCTGATCACGCCGATCGGCTCGACAGCGGGCAGCCCCAGCTTGCGCAGGCTGCGCAGCAGGCCGTACTCGCGCCTGGCCAGGTCGGCCTGGATCTCCTTGATCGCCAGCACGGCGCCGGACATGCGCACGAACCGCACTGTGTGCCGGGAGATACCTCGAGGCAGGGCGGCCAGACGCTCCTCGGGCCACTCCTCCAGCGGGACGTCCCAGGGCAGGTCGAACAGAGCAGCATCGGGGGCCGCCGCCGTGATCATCAGGCTGGCGCGGCCGCCGGGCGTCGTGGTTGCCATTGGCGCCCATTCTGCCGTGCCGCCGGGCAGAAACGTGACCGACTGGACCGCAGTGCCGCCGATCTCTAGCGTGTCCGGAGTGAATCCCGTCATCGACGCCCTGGAACGGGCGGTCGCTGCGGCTCCGGGGGATCTGGCTCTGCGGCTGCATCTGGCCGACCAGCTGGTTCAGGCCGGGCGCGGCGACGAGGCCGTGGTGCACTGCGCCACCGCCCTTGCGCAGGACCCCAGCAGCATTCAGGCGCGTGCACTGATGGCCCGCGCGCTCGGTGGTGGCGCGCCCGATCCGGCGCCCCCCGCGCTGTCCGAGCCCCTGCCCGGTGAGGCGTCGACGCCGCCGGCCTTCGACTGGGACCACGCCGAGGCGCAGGTGGGCGACCTCGCCCCGCCGATGTTCGTGGACGACGAGAACGCCCCGAGTCCCACCGAAAGTGCTTGGGACGTCGAGCGTTCCACGATCACCCTGTCCGACGTGGGTGGGATGACCGAGGTCAAGGAACGGCTGGAGATGGCGTTCCTCGCGCCGCTGCGCAACCCCCAGCTGCGCAAGCTGTACAACAAGAGCCTGCGTGGCGGGATGCTGCTCTACGGCCCGCCCGGCTGCGGCAAGACCTACATTGCCCGCGCGATCGCCGGCGAGATGGGGGCCGCGTTCATCTCGGTCGGCCTGGCGGACATCCTGGACATGTGGATCGGCACCAGCGAGCGGAACATCCACGAGTTGTTCCAGCTGGCACGGGGCAAGGCACCGGTGGTGCTGTTCCTGGACGAGATCGACGCGCTCGGCCAGAAGCGCAGCCAGACCCGCAACAGCGCGATGCGCAGCACGGTCAACCAGCTGCTCAGCGAGCTGGACGGCGTTGACTCGGCCAACGAGGGGGTCTTCGTGCTGGCGGCCACCAACCAGCCGTGGGACGTCGACCCTGCACTGCGTCGTCCGGGCCGGTTCGACCGCACGCTGCTGGTGCTGCCACCCGATGCGTCGGCGCGCGAGGCGATCCTGCGCTCGGAGCTGGCCCGCCGCCCGGTCGAGGGGATCGACCTGGGGGCACTGGCCCGGCGGACCGACGGCTACTCCGGAGCCGACCTGGCCCATCTGTGCGAGTCGGCGTCGGAGATCGCGATGATGGACGGGATCCGTTCCGGCACCGTGCGCATGATCCAGATGCGTGACCTGGAGCAGGCGATGAGCCAGATCAGGCCCTCGACCGGGCCGTGGTTCGACCTGGCGCGCAACGTGGTCACCTTCGCCGACACCGACGGCACCTACGCCGATCTGCGCGCCTACATGAAGAAGACCAAGCGGCTGTGACCGACGATCGCGTTGCGCTGCAACGGATCGAGCTGCTCAACGACGCCGGGCGGCACGAGGAGGCGGCGCGTGCCGCCGGGGTTCTGCTGGCGACGGCGCCCGCGGACGTCGAGGCGCTGGTCCAGTTCGGCCGGGCGCAGGCGGGGCGTAAGGACTACGCGGCCATGCTCGACGTGGCCAATGCGTTGACCCGGGCCGATCCCGACGGCTTCTTCGCGCACATCCTGGCCAGTGAGGCCCTGTTCCATCTCAAGGACTATCCGCGGGCCCTGGCCGCCGCCCAGGAGGCGACCCGCCGGGCACCGGACAGTGCGGTGAGCCATCGCATGGTCGCCTGGGCGGGGAGCGAGGTGAAGGGCCAGGGGCGGCTGGCCTGGGACGCGGCCAACCATGCCGTCCGGCTGGGCCCGCTCGATGCTGAGAACCACACCTGCGCAGGCACTCTGGCGATGGAGATGGGCGACCATCCTTTGGCCGAGCGGGCGCTGGCTGAGGCGCTGAGGCTGGATCCCGGCGATGCCCTGGCCCGGCACAACCTCGCCGTGCTGCGCACCCGGCAGGGTCGCCTGGTGGACGCCACCCACGGCCTGCTGACCAGCGCCTCGATGGATCCGCAGCAGGAGCTGGTGCCGCACAACCTGGCCAGCGTGATCCTGGTCTGGCTTCAGCGCACGCACTGGGGAATGTGGGGCACCTACCTCGTGCTCCGGTCGGTTGCGGGGACCGGTGATCAATTCTCGGTGGCCTCGGCCGTCGCCCTGCTGCTGGGCCTGGGCCTGCTGGCCTGGTGGACCAGGCAGACCGTGCTGCGCCTCGGTGGCCACGTGCGGGCCACCATGTGGCGGGTGCTGCATCGGTCGGTGTTCACGGCACTCTGGTTCTGGTCGCTCGTGGTGGCCGGGCTGGCGCTGTTGGTGGGTGGGCTCGGCCTGTCGGCGGACGTCCGCATGCTGGCCACTCTGGTCTCCGCGGGGGCGCTGGTGGTGGGCTGTCTGTCGAGCTGGATCGGCGCTGCCCGTCACCGGCGCCGGGTGAGCTGACGGAACGTGGCCGTGCGTGCCGCAGGGTCAGCCGATGGTCCTTCCGGGTGACGCTGGGTCGTCACGTTTCGCCGTCGGCCGCCAGGTTTGCGACACTGAGTGTCATGACGACTCGGGGAACTTCGGTGCGTCGGCGGTCCTATCCGGTGACGGTCACCCAGCTGCCGGTGGTCCGCTGCGCGCACTGCGGGCAGACCATGGCCCACCGTGCCGGCCAGGCCAGCGCCGTGCTGACCGCCCACTACCAGCAGACCCACGGCGACGCCGTCGCCCACTGAACCTGCCGATGCTCCGCAGGGGTACATGTTTGAGGGCTTCTTAGGGCCCGAACGTGTACCCCCGCGGAGCATGGGCAGGTCTTGGGGTGAGCGGTTACTGGGTGGCGCGGGTGGCACGGTCGCGGAGTTCGACCACGGCGGACGGCGCGCCCGTCCAGTTCGCCGGGAGGTCGCCGCGGCCCCAGAGCCAGAGCAGCAGCTCGGCCGGCTCGCCCCTCAGTCGCGCCGCCGCGTCGTCCGCCGGTGCCCGGGCCACGGTGACCTGCTCGGGACCGAGGGTGATCGCCCAGACCTGACCGGCGGTGGCGAGCTCGACCGTGCTGCCGGAGGCCTGTGGGTGCGGCTCGTCGGACCAATCGCCGGCGATCATCAGGGTGAGCACCTCGTCGATCCCGTCGACGGCGAGCTGAGGATCGATCGGGCTGAGTGAGACCCCCTCTCCTGCAGCGCCTTCCAGGTCGAAACGATGGATCGAGGTCTCGTGCGCCATGCGCCTGATCCAGAACCCGACGCTCTGGTCCTCGGGCCACCAGGTCTGCGCCGGATCGGACGGCGCATGGGTGTCGAACTGCTCGGTCAAGGCCGCGTAGGCGGCCGCGAGACAGTCGGGGGCAGGGCGATCGTGCAGGTCCGCGGGCGGCCAGCCGCCGGGGGAGGTGGGCCCGGGCATCGCGCCGTCCCGGATCGCCGCCGCCTTGTGCAGGTACACCGTGGCCAGGTGGTAGGCGGCGTCGGCCCCGGTCCAGCCGGGACAGTGCGGCACCTCGCGCCCGAGCCCGAAGGACGCCACCTGCACGGCCCGCCTCGCGTCGCCGTCCAGCAACTGGCGGTACCGCTTGAAGTCCAACCCCAGCGGATAGTCACTCATCGCGCCACCCTACAAACGGAGGGCGGGGTGGGGGTGGTGGCGACCGCGCGTGGGAGGTGATCGGCGTCAGATCGCTGATTTCCCCCGTTAGGCGGGGGAGGAGCGCGATCTGACGGTGATCAGAGGGGGGTGGGGGCGAGCGCGGGCTGACGGGGCGCCAGGAGCGTTCGGGCAGACTCATGCTCCGCAGGTGAACACGATCGGGCCCCCAGAGTGGCCGAAACATGTTCACCCGCGGAGCATGAGCGGGTTCGGGTGGGTCGGGGTCAGGCGCGCAGGCGCTCGCCGGTCTCGACGTCGAACAGGTGTACGTGCTCGGACGACGGCGCGAAGTGCACCGTGACGCCCTTCTCCGGAGGCTGCCGTCCGTCGGTGCGGGCGATCACCTGGAGGTCGTCGGCGCCCACGGCGTGGCCGTAGATGTAGGCATCGGCGCCGAGCTCCTCGACCACGTCGACCTGGACGGCGAGGCCGTGCTCGGCCAGGGTCAGGTCCTCCGGGCGCATTCCCATGGTGACCGTGCTGCCCGTGGCCTTCGACAGCACGTCCCGCTCGACGGGGAACACGGTGTCGCCGAGCTTGACCCCACCGTCTGTGGTGGGCAGCTTGAGCAGGTTCATCGCGGGGGACCCGATGAAGCCGGCCACGAACACGTTGCCCGGGCGGTCGTACAGCTCACGCGGGGTGCCGACCTGCTGCAGCAGACCGTCCTTGAGCACGCAGATCCGGTCGCCCATGGTCATGGCCTCGGTCTGGTCGTGCGTCACGTAGACCGTGGTGACACCGAGCTGGCGCTGCAGCGAGGCGATCTGGGTACGCGTCTGCACCCGCAGCTTGGCGTCGAGGTTCGACAGCGGCTCGTCCATCAGGAAGACCTGGGGCTTGCGGACGATCGCGCGACCCATCGCCACACGCTGACGCTGGCCGCCGGACAGCGCCTTCGGCTTACGCTCCAGGTACGGGGCCAGGTCGAGGATGCGGGCGGCCTCGTCGACCCGGGTGCGGATCTGGTCCTTCGGCAGGCCGGCGATCTTGAGCGCGAAGCCCATGTTGTCGGCCACCGACATGTGCGGGTAGAGCGCGTAGCTCTGGAACACCATCGCGATGTCGCGGTCCTTCGGCGGGACCTGCGTGACGTCGCGGTCGCCGATCAGGATCCGGCCGGAGTTGACGTCCTCGAGGCCGGCGAGCATGCGCAGCGCGGTGGACTTGCCACAGCCGGAGGGGCCGACGACGACCAGGAACTCCTGGTCCTGGATCTCGAGGTCCAGGGCGTCGATCGAGGGTTTGGTGGCACCGGGGTAGACCCGGGTGGCCTTGTCGAACGTGACGGTAGCCATGACGGAAAAGTCCCTTCACCGGCAGGAACGTGCCGGACGGTCCGAGTGAGAGGGTGCGTCGCCCGGTCACCGTGACCGGACGCGGTGATGCAGTTGTCGAGCACTTCAGAGCGGGTGGGGCAATCGATACACGTGCGCGGCGCAGACACCTCGCGGCATCGTCACCGAGTGTTCATCCTCACAGCCGGGATCCGTTCCTGCAAGGGTTTCCAGACGGTCACTTCGGGAGAGGCCCAGCCCGGCAGTGGGCAGGTCCACCGGGTCGTGCTCACCCCGGGTCACGTGGACCAGCAGCCGCTCGTCCGGGTGCTCGCGCAGGAAGGTGACGCTCTCCGGGCCGGCCTGCACCCAGCGCAGGCCACCCCGGCGCAACGCCACGTGGTCGCGGCGCAGCGAGAGCCAGAACCGGTAGGCCGCCAACGTCGCTGCATCCCACCGTTCCCGTTGCCGCCACGGCATCGGGGTGCGGCTGTGCTCGCCGGTCAGACCGGTCAGCCCCAGTTCGTCGCCGGCGAACACCTGCGGGACGCCGGGCAGCGTCGCCTGCAGCGCCAGGCCCACCAGGTGCCGGGCCCGGCCCTGCGCCGAGTTCCCGCCGACGACGCTGCGGAAGCGCGCGGTGTCGTGGCTGTCCAGCTGGTTGACCGAGCGGGTCCAGGCCGACCACGGACTGGACGCCGCGAACGTCCGCATCGTCTCGACCAGCGCGGTTCCCGGCAGCGTGGGAACCTCCATCGGCATGCCCAGCCAGGTGATGCCGTGCCCCGGCTGGTTCAGCCAGGTCCACACCGGGCGGGTGAAGCCGGAGTAGTTCATGGTGCCCTGCCAGCCGCCTGCAGCGAGGTCACCGCTGGCGTCGTGCCCGTGCTCGGCGAGCAGCCACGCCTGCGGGTTCTGCTCGGCGACGGTCGCCCGGATCGCTCGGGCCACGTCGTGGGCGAGATCGGCCGAGCCGAGCCGGCCGGTCATGTTCGCCACGTCGATCCGCCACCCGTCCAGGGCCACAGGCCCGCGCAGCCAGCGGGCGACCACCGAGTCCGGCCCCTGGTAGAACCGCCGTCGGAGCTCGGCGTCCGCATGATCGAGCTTGGGCAGGCTCGGCACGTCGAGCCAGGAGACGTAGCGGCGCGGGTGTTCCAGGAACCGGTAGAACGACGCCTCCGGGGCCGCGGGGTCCGCCTGGGCGGACAGGAACCACTCGTGTGCGTCGCCGGTGTGGTTGGTGGTCAGGTCACCCACCACGCGCAGGCCCTGGGCCCGGGCGGCAGCGGCCAGGTGGGCCAGGGCCTCGTCACCGCCGAGCAGCGGATCCACCCGTTCGAAGCTGATCGCGTCGTACCGGTGGTTCGACCGGCCCTCGAAGAACGGGGTCAGGTACAGCACGTTCGACCCCAGTGAGGTGATGTGGTCCAGGTGTTGCTCGATCCCGGCCAGGTCGCCACCGAACCACTGGCTGCTGGCGAGCGGACCGTGATAGACCACCTCGCCGTCCCAGTCCATCGGGACCGCCCACGCCGGGGTGTCGGCGCCGGCCATCGGACCGGCGCCGGCCGAGCGGGCGAAGCGGTCCGGAAACACTTGGTAGACAACGGCATCCTCGACCCAGTCCGGCGCCGGCGCGGCGTCCGCGAGCAGTCGGAAGTCATGGGCGTCGGTGACGTCCCAGGTCTGCCGGCCACTGCCGTTCAGCCAGGCGTAGGAGCCGTCCGCGCCGTCCAGCAGGAACCGGTACTGCGCGACCGGGTTGAGCACCGGCAGGTCGGCCGCCCACCAGGCGGCGTGGGCGTCCTCGCCGTCCGGGCGGGCGGTGAGCACGAGCGGCTCGCCGTCGCGCAGCACCCGGAGCACCACCTGGCGCGCGCGATGCGCGTGCGGCACCCGCAGCCGCACCGGTACCTCGTCGCCCAGGCTCGGTCGGGAGGTGGCGCAGTACAGGGGTGACGGATCGTGATGCGGTTGGTCGAGCCAGGTGCGCATGAGGTCCTTCCTTGCCCGGCCCGGTGCCTGCGGCAGGGCGAGTACCGTGTCAATCATGAAAGCCCGGTTGGCGGACATCGCCGCCCACGCCGGGGTGAGCGAGGCGACGGTCAGCCGCGTGCTCAACGGTAAACCGGGGGTGGCCGAGGCCACCCAGCAGGTCGTCCTGACCTCGCTCGACGTGCTCGGGTATCGCCGTCCGGCCCAGCTCGCCCAGCACTCCTGCGGGCTGGTCGGAGTGATCATCCCGGAACTGGACAACCCCATCTTCCCGGCCTTCGCCCAGCGGATCGCATCGTCGTTGGCGCGCAGCGGGTATGTCATGGTGCTGTGCACGCAGACCCCGGACGGGGTGAGCGAGGACACCTATCTGCAGATGCTGCTCGAGCGCGGGGTCAGCGGAGTGGTCTTCGTCAGCGGCGGCCACGCCGACACCACGGTGGACGTCGCGCGGTACACCGCGTTGCGCGACCTGGGCATGCCGATGGTCTTCGTCAACGGCTGGGCGGACGGCGTCGACGCCCAGTTCATCAGCAACGACGACGTCGCCTCGATGGACCTCGCCGTGAACCACCTGGTCTCCCTCGGGCACACCCGGATCGGGCTGGCGGTCGGGCCCCGCCGCTACGTGCCCGCGCTGCGCAAGATCAGCGGGTTCACCGAGTCCATGAAACAGCATCTTGGGGTGTCCGACCCCGAGCGCTGGATCGAGTGCTCGGTGTTCAGCGTCGAGGGCGGTGCGGCCGCCGCCGAACGGCTGCTCGACCGCGGCGCCAGTGCGCTGATCTGCGGCTCGGACCTGATGGCACTCGGCGCCATCCGGGCGGTGCGGTTGCGCGGTCTCGACGTGCCGAAGGACGTGTCGGTGGTCGGCTACGACGACTCCCTGCTGGTCTCCTTCGCCGATCCGCCGCTGACCACGGTGCGTAAGGCGGTGCCGGCGATGAGCGCCGCCGCAGTCAGGGCCCTGCTGGACGAGATCGCCGGTCGGCCGGCTCCGCGGGACGAGTACGTGTTCCGCCCTGAGCTCGTGGTCCGGGCCTCGACCGGGGCCGCTCCCCACCCCGGCTGAGCGCCGGCCGTTCGGCAGTACGACAGTCAGGCTCACAGGGGCCGACGGCGTGGGGGCCGTCGGCTCAGCCTGGTCGCCACCACCACGACCAGGACGGCGAGGACGCCGGCCAGCGCGAGCGGCCGCCCGGCGATGGCGGCCAGGGCGGCCTCCCAGGCAGCCCAGCCGATGGTGGAGTAGATCAGCGCCCACCCCAGGGCCCCGGGCACCTGAGCCACCGAGAACCGCAGCCACGGCACCCGCAGAACGCCGGCGGCGGCCAGGACGAGGGTCTGGAAGCCGACCGTGAGGTAGCTGATCGGCACCGCGATCACCCCCCAGCGCTGCAGCGACCGCGCACCGCGCCCCACCCCGTCACCGTCCAGCCAGCGCCCGAAGGCGGCCCAGCGGGTGGACGGCGCGTGCTGCTCCGAGCGGGAGAGTGCCTTGGTGCTGACCACCCTGGCCAGCCAGTACGTGCCCTGACCGCGCGTGGTGGCGACCACGAAGAGGACGGCGAACACCAGCCCGATCGGGCGGTCGCGCAGGAACTCTGGCAGCGAGATCTCCTCGGTGGAGCCCGGCCGGGGCGGGCGGGTGCGGTGCGGTGGGGAGGGTGGACTGCTCCGAACGATACGGTGCGCACTGCGCTGCAGATGCCTCGGCGCCTGCCGCGGGGCACACTCGTGCGAAGAGGGGGTTCCTCGGCGGGGGCGAGGCCGATACCGTCGAAGCCCGGAGGCAGTGTGGCCCGGGCCCGGCAGACCTGGAGGTGCGACATGCGGATCACCGATGTGCTGCGGGGAAAGGGCGACCTCGTCGTCACGATCACCCCGGACCAACCCGTCAGCGCTCTGCTCGACGCCCTGGCCGAGCACCGGGTGGGCGCCCTGGTCGTCTCGCCCGACGGCACCGAGGTGGTGGGCATCGTCAGTGAGCGCGACGTCGTCCGAGGCCTGCAGGCGAAAGGTGCGTCCCTGCTCGACCAGACCGTCGCGTCGATCATGACCGCCGAGGTGCACACCTGTGCCCCGGACACCACCGTGGCGGACCTGATGATGCTGATGACCGAACGCCGGATCCGGCACGTTCCGGTGATCGTCGACGGACGGATGACCGGCATCGTGAGCATCGGCGATGTGGTCAAGCACCGGATCGGCGACCTGCAGAGCGAGCGCGATCATCTGACCGCCTACATCACGGGCTGACAACGACGAGCGTTCTCGGGAGTCCTCGGCCGTCCTGGCGCGTTGTGGGGGCGTGAGCGTGAGCGTCGCGGATCTGGCCCGGGAGCCCTCCTTCGTGGGGCCGTACCGGCTGATCGGCACGCTCGGCGAAGGCGGTATGGGCGTGGTTCATCTCGCCCTGGACCCGGTGGGCCGTGCGGTGGCGGTCAAGGTGCTGCGCCCCCAGGTGGCCGGTGATGCGATCGGGCGGCGCCGCCTCGGCCGCGAGGTCGACTCGTTGCGCCGGGTGCGGCACCCGAACGTCGCCGAGGTGCTCGACGCCGACCTGAAGGGGCCCTCCCCCTACGTCGTGACCGTGTTCGTGCCCGCCCGCACGCTGGAGCACCAGGTGCGCGAGCACGGATCGCTGCCGGCGCCCTACGTCGCCCACCTGGGCCGGGTGATGATCGGGGCCCTGCGGGCGATCCATGCGGCGGGCGTGGTGCACCGTGACGTCAAGCCGGCCAACGTGCTGCTGCTGGACGACGCGCCGATCCTGATCGACTTCGGCATCGCCCACGTCGTGGACGAGTCCCGGATCACTGTGGCGGGGCTGGTGATGGGCACCCCGGGTTACCTGCCGCCGGAACTGATCGAGGGCCAGCCGATCACCCCGGCCACCGACTGGTGGGCCTGGGGAGCCACCCTCGCCTACGCGGCCACCGGCCGGGCACCCTTCGGGTCCGGCCCGGCCACGGTGGTCCTGGACCGGGTGCGCCGGGGCGATGCCGACCTGCACGGCGTGGATCCGGGGATCGCCCGAGTGCTGGCGATGGCGCTGAACGTGAACCCGGTGTGGCGCGGCACCGGGGAGATGCTGCTGGCCGGCCTCTCCTCGATCGAGCCCTGGCGCCCGGGCCGGCGGCCGTTCGCCCCGGCGCTGACCCCGGACGAGGTGCGCACCGTCCCGGTGGCCACCGCACCGGTGCCGCCGCCATCACCGGCCTCTGCGCGTCCGGCGCCGCCGCCCCCGCCCCCGCCCCCGCTGCGGGCGACCACGCCGATGCCGGCCGGCCTGGTGCCCACCGACGTCGTCTCGGCGCCGCTGGCGGTCCATCGGCCGCAGCCGGCTCCGCCGGCGTCTCCGCGTGCGCCGGCCGCCGTGGCGCCGTCCGCCCCGCCGAAACCCCTCGACCCTTCGTCCGCCCCGCCGTCCCCTCCGGCAGCCACGGCCGGGCCGGTCCCGCCTCGGGCGGTGGGGGCCACGATCGCACTCGGGCTGGCGACCCTGGCGGCGCTGGCCGCGGTGGCGCCGGGGCTGGCCATCGTGGTGTCCCTGGCCTGGGCGGTGTTCGGGCGGGTGGCCGACCGCACGATCACCGGCACGATGCGCCGCCGCTACAGCTACGGCCCTCGCTCGGGAGATGTCGGCGTGGCGCTGGCGGCGCTGCCGTGGCGCACGCTGGCCGCCATCCCGGGGGCGGCGCTGGGGTCGCTGCTGCCGGCGGCGCTCGCGGTGAGCGCGGCGTTCTTGGCGGGTGCCATGGTCTCGCCGGCGTCCCCGCAGCCCGGCTCCGGGCCTGCACTGATGGTGGCCACGGTCGTCGCCTGGTTCACCGCCTGGTGGGGCCCTGGTGGCGGCGGGCTGCGGCGGGGCACCCGGGGCCTGGTGACGGGGCTCTCCCGCCGGCACCGACTGCACGTCGGGATGGTGGTGTTCCTCGGCTTCCTGCTGGTGGCGGCCGTGCTGGTGATCGGCGGGGGAGCGGGACCGGACTGGGGCGCCCTGGGCACCGGCGACCTGGTGCCTGGCCTGCCCACGCTGCCGTCGCTGCCCGAACTGCCCTCGTTGCCGGCGCTCCCGATGCTCAGCTGAGCCGGATCGCCAGCGGTTCCGGCCGGCCGAACAGGTAGCCCTGGGCGTGCGGGCAGCCGATCCCGGCCAGCATCTGTGCCTGCTGCTCGGTCTCCACGCCCTCGGCGACCAGGTCGACACCCAGGCCGTGGGCGAGGCCGATCAGGGCCTCGACGATCCGCTCGCAGTGGGCGTCACGGCCCAGGCCCTGGGTAAAGCTACGGTCGATCTTGATCCCGGAGACCGGGAGGTCGCGCAGGTGCGACAGGGCCGAGAAGCCAGTGCCGAAGTCGTCCACCACCAGCCGCACGCCCATCGCGTCGAGCCGTTCCAGCTGGGCCCGGCCATCCGGGGCGGCGCCGAGCATCACCGACTCGGTGAGCTCGACCACCAGTTGGGACGTCGCGAGTCGGTTCGCCGCCAGCGCCGCCTCGACGTCGTCCGCCAGTCCGGTGCCGCGCACCTGGGAGGGGGAGACGTTGATCGCCACGTAGCCGAGTTCGGGGGTGGCCGCCGCGATCCTGGCCGCCTCGCCGATCACCCAGCGGCCGAGCTCCTGGATCAGGCCCGTCTCCTCGGCCACCGGCAGGAACCGCACCGGGGGCAGCAGGCCGAGCGTGGGGTGCTGCCAGCGCACCAGAGCCTCCCTGCCCACGACGGAGCCGTCGGTCAGGTCGACGATCGGCTGCACGTGCAGGCGCAGCTGGCCCTCGGCGAGGCCGGTGCGCAACTGGCTCTCCAGGTCGAGCCGGTCCAGGGTGCGCCGGCGCAGCGCGTCGTCCATCAGGTGCCAGCTGCCCCGGCCCGCCTCCTTGGCCCGGTGCAGCGCGGTCCCGGCGTCGCGCAGGAGCCGCAGCGGGTCCTCGTCCGCCGGCCCGGACAGGGCGATCCCGACGCTGGCGGTGGGCATCACGACCCGGCCGTCGACCTCGACCGGCGCGCGGACGGCGGCCAGCAGGCTCATCGCCAGCTCGATCGCCTCCGGCTCGCCCGAGACCTCGTCCCGGATCACCACGAACTCGTCGCCGGCCAGGCGGGCCGCGGTGTCGCGCGGGCCGATCACCTGCCGGAGCCGGTTGGCGATCTCGATCAGCACCGCGTCGCCGAAGCCGGGGCCGACGCTGTCGTTGACCACCCGGAAGTCGTCCAGGTCGCAGGTCAGTACCGCGGACGACGCCCCGCTGCGGCGTCCGCGGGCCATCGCCTGGCCGATCCTCTCCACGCACATCGCCCGGTTGGCCAGCCCGGTCAGCGGGTCGTGCATCGCCTGGTGGGTGAGCATCTCCACTGCGAGCCGGGTCTCGGTGATGTCCTGGGCCTGCATCACCAGGTGCAGCACGCCGCCCTCGTCGTCACAGACCGGGGTCATGCTCGCCCGCACCCACACACTGTCGCCGCCGGGGCGGATGAACCGCTTCTCCAACTCGTAGGACCCGATGGCCCGGGCCAGCAGTCGCGCGTAGAGCGGCGCCTCCCGCCCGGCGTCGTCCGGGTGGGTTACCTCGGCCAGGCTCAACTCGACCAGGTCTGGCCCGCTCCGGCCGAGCAGGCGGCCCAGGGCCCGGTTGGCCTGCAGCACCCGGCCCTGCGGACTGAGCAGGGCAGACCCGACCGGGGAGTTGTCCACTGTGGCGCGCAACCGGCGCTCGGCCATCGCCAGGGAGCGGCGCAGCGTGGCTGCGTCGCCATCCGGGCGGGTGCCCCGGCCCGCGGGCCGGCCGGGCTGACGCTCCACGGCAAGGTCGCGCAGCGTGGTCACCACACCGCCGGAGCCCTCGGTCGAAGGGGCCGCCGAGGAGCCGTCGGAGAGCTCGATCGTGGTCAGGGTGGGCAGTGGCACCGCGGTGGCCACCAGTCGGCGGGCGCTGCCGTCGGGGCGCGGGGTGCTCAGGGTGAAGCTGCGCGGGCCGCCCTGGTCACGACCGACCGGCGTCACCGCGTTGGACAGCACCGTGGCCGGCAGGCCGGTGAGCATGCTCCGGGCCGCGGCGTTCGAGGTCACCAGGGCACCGTCGCCGTCGTGGACGACGACACCCACCGTGACTGCGTCCAGCACGTCCTCAAGGGTCACCGCTGACGTCTGCGGCGGCTGACCGGAGGCCGCGTTCTCGCCGGTCAGCGCGGTGTGACCAGGCCGGACCAGCGGTTCGGCCACCAATCGGCCAGCACGGCGCGCGCTCACATGGGACTCCCAACTCGATTACTCGCAGTTTAAGAAGAATCACGTTGCGCTGAGGTCAGGTCGTGGTCGTCAGAACGGCTGAAAGCCCGACGACGTTCAGCCGAGGGTCGCCGTCCGTCGGGCAGCAGAGCGATCGTGACGGCTGTGACGCCGGTGACACCGGTGACGAGTGGGACGGGAATGCATCGGTGAGGTGGTGTTCCCGCCCGGTACGATCGACGTCCTGCCCGTGTAGCTCAGTGGCCAGAGCAACCGCCTTGTAAGCGGTAGGTCGTCGGTTCGACTCCGACCACGGGCTCGGCGAACATCACTCTGAGTAATGATCACCGGGCGGGCGGGGGCAGGCTCAGGTCAGGCCCAGCTCGTAGGCCTCTTCCCACAGCTCGTCGCGGATCCGCGGGTGGGCCGCCTGCTCGATCAGGTTGCGGGCCTGGCTCTTCTCGTCCTGTCCCCGGATCTCGGCCACCCCGTTCTCGGTGACCACCGCCGTGGGCTGGAACGACGTCACCGGCTCATCGATCAGCGGGATGATCGTCGACACGTTGGCCTTCGGGTGCCACGACCGCAGGGCCATGAACGCCTGACCGCCGTCGGAGTGCAGTGCGCCGACGATGAAGTCGGTTTGGCCGCCGAAGCCGGAGTAGATCCGGGCATTGATCCGCGAGGCGTTGGCCTGGGCGAACAGGTCGACCTGAAGGGCGGTGTTGACCGAGACCATGTTGGGATGGCGGGCGATGTTCGCCGGCTCGTTGGTCACCTCGGTGCGCAGCATCTGCAGCCTGGGGTTGCGGTGCACCCATGAGTACAGGTCCTGTGAACCGAACAGGAACGAGGCGGTCAACGGGGTCGCCGGGTCCATGCAGCCGGCCCGTTCCAGGGCCAGCACACCATCGCTGAACATCTCGGTCCACACCCGCAGGTTGCGGTGCCGGGTCAGCTGGCCGACCACCGCGTCCGGCACGGCGCCGATGCCCAGTTGCAGGGTCGAGCCCGAGCGCACCCGTTGGGTGATCAGCTGGCCGATGGCCTGGCTCGTCTCGTCCAGCCCGCCCAGCGTGCGTTCGGCCAGGGGCTCCTCTGCCTCGAAGCCGTAGTCGATGTCCTCGACGTGGATCTCGGCGTTGCCGAATGTGTAGGGCATCCGCGGGTTCATCTGGGCAATCACGGTGCCACCCCGGGCGCGGGCGGCCTCGATCGCCGCCGGCAGGATGTTCACCTCGAGTCCGAGGGAGACCCGCCCGTTCTGCGGCGTCGAGGTGTGCACGACGACCACGTCAGGGGCCAGGGTGGAGAAGAACAGGCGGGGGACCAGGGAGAGTCGGGCCGGAATGTAGCGCAGACCCGGCTTGCGCCGCATGCCCTCCCCGACGAAAGCGGTCTCCAGGGTGACGCCGTCACGGTCGGGCAGACCTGGCTGGCCGTTGATGGCGAAGAGGGTGAACGACTCCAGAGCCTGGTCGGTGAGCCGGACCGCGGTCCAGGGCGTTGCCAGATTGCCGGAGAAGACGATGCGGGGGGCGATGGGGGCCGTACGGGCGGCGGCGTCACGCAGGATGCCTGCCAACCCGTCCGGATCGACGGTCTTCACGGTGACCACCCTGCCAGGTGCGGAGCCCGACTCGTGCGCTGCGTGCCCGGCCGGAACGTGGCGAGGATCTCAGGTGCGTGGATGCAGTGCGCGCCACTCGGGGGCCAGCAGGCCGAAGATCAGCTCGTCGACCCGCTCGCCCAGATGCCAGGCGTTGGACCGCAACCGGCCCTCCTGCGTGAAGCCGGCCGAACGGGCCGCCCGCTGCATCGGTTCGTTGACGGCGAGCGTCTCCAGCTGCACCCGCTCCAGGTTGCGCAGCTCGAAGGCGAAGCGGCAGATCACCTCCAGGCAGTCGCGACCGATCCCGAGCCCCCGGGCCTGCGGGACGAGGGTGAGACCGATGTGCGCCGTCCGCTGGTGTTCGTTGATCTTCCAGAGCGAGATGGCTCCGATGCAGACGCCGTCCGGGTCGTCGTGTCGCTGGACCGCGAAACCGGCGTAATGAGAGGGGATCTCGCCACTCTTCTCGCTCTGCCGCCGGTCGTACTCGGCGTGCAGCCAGCTCAGCGCCCGCGGGGTCCAGGCGGAGTCGTCGGTCAGAGATCCCAGTTCGGGATCGGCCGCGAGCGGCTGCAGGGCGGTGACGTCCTCGCGGGTCCAAGCGCGCAGCCTGACCAGCCGACCGGTGAGCATGCCGCGCAGCCAACCACCGTCCCGATCGTGAGCGCAATGCCGATTCCTGTCTTGGTGTGGGGGCTTCGTCCTGGTCTGGGCTGGTCCGCATGGGTGAGTTGCCGCCCGTTACCCCTCCCGTGCCTTACCGTGTCCTGGACAGGCGTCGCCGACGCTGGGGGTGTGTGCGTTGTGAGTCGGGGTCAGGTGTTCGCGCAGGCGAGAGGCCCACGCGGATGACATTGCCTCGGCCCCGTGACAGTGAGCATTCAGTCGACGACATGGAGTGGGTGCTCGCCGACGCCTGGGTGCTTGCCGCCGCCCGTCTGAGCGGTTCAATGGACCAGCGGGCCGGCCTGTTCGACCTGGTGGTGGCCTGCGACGCGGTGAATCACCTGATCGTCTCCCGCCAGGAACTGGAGCACGCGATGTCGCTGCTCGTCGGCGCCGATCTGATGGTCGCGGACGCCGCGGGCATCGCCGTCACTCCAGCAGGCCGGGCGCTGGTCGCCCGGGCGGGGCGGGCGGTGCTCAACACGGTGCCCGCGGACCCCGCGCGCAAGACGGCGGACTTCCGGATCCAGGAGTTGTTCCGGTTGCTGGCGGACCTGCCGCTGACCCCGATCCCGTTCGAGCTCGATCCGCGTACCTACGAGGCGGCCTGCCTGGAGTACCGGCACACCCGCTGGACCGAGTTCCGCAAGTCCGAGCGCCGATTCTGAGCTCGCCCCCCTTCGCCTCCCCGGCCGCTCCACCCCCGTGATCACCGTTGGTCATGGGTCTGCCCCCAGCAGACGGGGGATGACCCATGACCAACGGTGATCACGGACGGGCGCTGTGGTCAGGGCAGCTGCCAGTCGATCGGTTCGGCGCCCAGGTCGGTGAGGAGCGCATTGGCCCGGCTGAAGGGGCGGGATCCGAAGAACCCCCGGTCGGCGGACATCGGGCTGGGGTGCGCGCTCTCGATCCGGGCCGTCGGGCCCAGCATCGGACGCAGGGTCTGCGCGTCGCGGCCCCACAGGATGGCCACCAGCGGGGCGCCCCGGGCGACCAGTGCGGCGATGGCGGCGTCGGTGACCTCCTCCCAGCCCTTGCCGCGGTGCGAGCCGGAGGCGCCGGGAGACACGGTGAGCACCCGGTTGAGCAGCAGCACCCCGCGCTCGGTCCAGGGGGTCAGATCGCCGCTGGTCGGTGAAGGCACCGCGAGGTCGTTCACGAGTTCGCGGAAGATGTTCTGCAGGCTCCGCGGAGGGTGGACGCCGAGGGCCACCGAGAAGGACAGGCCCACCGGGTGGCCGGGGGTCGGGTAGGGGTCCTGGCCCACGATCAGCACCCGCACGCCGTCCATCGGCTGGGTGAAGGCCCGCAGCACGTGCTCGCCGGCCGGCAGATAGCCGCGGCCGGCCTCGAGCTCGCCGCGCAGGAAGTCGCCCAGGGCCGCGATCCGGGGAGCCACGGGCTCCAGCGCGCTCGCCCAGCCGGGATCGATCAACTCGGCCAGCGGGCGGCGTGTCACGGCGCCCGACTCTAGCGGCGTCGTCCGGTTCGAGGAGTACCGAAGTACTGACGCGGGACGTGGCTGTCGGTGGACGGCTCTAGACTCCCGGTGTGCAGTGGCAGGCGGATAGACGCGTTCAGCCGGTTCCCCGGCCGCCCAGGCAGGGCGGGGCGGCGGGAATGACACTGGTGTCGTTTCCCCCGTACAGTGACGCCGTCTCGGCCCTGGAGGACATGGATGGAAGCCGCACAGCTGGTGGAACCGCAGCTCGAGAGTCTGACCCCGCGCGACTGCGAGATCCTCGCGTTCGAACGGCAGTGGTGGAAGTACGCCGGTGCCAAGGAGCAGGCCGTCCGCGAGCTGTTCGACATGTCGTCGACGCGGTACTACCAGGTGCTGAACTCCTTGATCGATCGGCCGGCGGCGCTCGCCCACGACCCGATGCTGGTCAAGCGGCTGCGCCGGATGCGGCAGACGCGTCAACGGGCCCGTTCGGCCCGCCGGCTCGGTCTGGGCTGAGGCCGGCTCGCACGACGCCCGCGCGTGGTCGCACGCGGGCGGGGTGGGTCCGAGAGGTGAGGTCATGACGATGACCCGTAGCGGGCAGGACGAACGGTTCGAGGTCTCCGAGGTGAGCCGGCGCGGGGCACACCGGTCCCGCCCGAACCCGTTGACCGGGGTGCTGCCGCTGGTCGCGCTGGCGGCGGTGGTGCTCGCCGTGGTCGGCCTGGCCTACTTCCTGTTCGGTCGCGGTTCGGCGGTGACCACCGCCGACGGAACGCCGGGAGTCGCTTCCTCCGCCGCGCCGAGCGCCGCCTCACCGGCCGCGTCGGCACCGGCCAGCGCGAGCCCCGAGCCCTCGGCCGGCACCGAGACCGCTGCCGCGATCGACAAGACGGTCACCCTGAACTTCTACAACGGCACCTCCCCGCAGGTGCCCGGCCAGAGCCGCAAGGCTGCGAGCAAGCTCGCCGCCGACGGCTGGAAGATCGGCACCGTGCTGCCGTGGGACGGCGCCCCGGTCACCCGCACCACGGTCTACTACGGCGAAGCGGCCCAACTGCCCACCGCGCGGGCCGTGGTCAAGGCCCTGGGCGGCGGCACGGTCAAGCTGAACACGATCAAGACGGCGCAGGGCATGGCCGTGGTGATCGGCAACGACTACACGCCCTGATCGGGGGGTTCCCGGGCGGGCTGCCCGGGACCGGTGTGCTCATGGGCGGGGGCGCGCAGGTAGCCACCGTCGACCAGCCCTGCGCGCACCTCGAAAGCGTTGCGCAGCGCGAAGTTCCCGGTGTGCCACCAGGACCAGGCCGCGGCGAGCAGGTAGGCCGGGAGGAAGCCGAACAGGCCCAGCCACAGGGCGTACTGGCTGGCGTGGCGCGCCTCGTGCGCAAGCAGGCCGGGCCGGGCGGACGCCGTCCGCGCCGACATCCTGAGCAGCACGACATTGCCGATGGTCACCGCGGGGGCACCGGAACCGGGGAAACGGGGGCCGTAGTTCTCGGCCAGGATCAGCCCGGCCGGGCCGCGACACAGCCGGGCGCCGCCCAGCAGGGCCACCAGCGCGCCGAGCGGGGTGGACAGGTTGAGCAGGTTGACGAGTTGCCGTCCGCGCATCGCCCCGCTCATCCGGGTCAGGGTACGCGCCCAGCCAGGATCGGTCCTGTCCAGCAAGGCGGGCGCCGTGGGCCGGCCGGGCCCGTCGTGGTGGCACGTGATGATGTCGATGTCCGTGCTCGATCGCGGCGTTTCGGGGGTGTCGGCCGGAGGTGCTCGCCGCTACAGTGACGCCGATCGCACGGCCGTACACCGGAGCAACAGGAGCAGGCATGGCTGAGGGCACCGTCAAGTGGTTCAACGCCGAGAAGGGTTTCGGCTTCATCACCGTCGACGGAGGCGGGGCAGACGTCTTCGTGCACTACTCGGCGATCCAGGCCGACGGCTACAAGTCCCTGGATGAGGGGCAGCGGGTCAGCTTCGAGATCGGCCAGGGCCAGAAGGGTCCGCAGGCCGAGTCGGTCCGCCCGGTCTGAGAATCGATCGCATCGTTCAGAACACACGGGTCGGCGCGGGTCGGTCCGTCCTCCGCGTGGGGGCGGACCGGCCCGCGCCGTACGCGGTTAGGCTGACGCCCGTGAGCACAGCGCGCAGGATGCGCACCCGATTCGCCCTGCGCGCGGGGCGCGCGGCCGGAGGCCTGTCCCGTCGGCTGGGCCGTGGGTCCGGGGTGGTCGTACGCGGGCGGGTGGCTCTGGCCCTCGACCCGCAGGCGATCGCCCATCTCGCCCAGGGCCGGCGCAGCATCGTCGTGACCGGCACCAACGGGAAGTCGACCACCACCCGGCTGGTCACCGCTGCGCTCGGCGGGGCCGTGGCCTCGAACTCCACCGGCGCGAACATGGGCCCGGGGATCCTGACCGCGCTCGACGACTCGGCCAGTGCCCTCGCCGTGCTCGAGGCCGACGAGCTGCACGTGCCCTCGGTGATGCGCCAGACGCTGCCCGAGGTGGTCATCGCCCTCAACCTGACCCGCGATCAACTCGACCGCACGCACGAGGTCAGCCGCACCTCGCAGGTCTGGGGCAGGGCCTTCGGCGCGCAGCCCGGGGTGGTTGTGGTGGCCAACGCCGCGGACCCCCACGTGGTGGACGCCGCGCTCGAGGGCAGGCCGATCTGGGTGGACCCGGGCCTGCGCTGGACCGAGGACGCGAGCGTCTGCCCGCGCTGCGGCAAGGTGCTGGACTGGACCGACGAGGGCCCGGCGAGTCGCTGGAGCAGCGGCTGCGGTTTCGCCATGCCGCTCGCCGGCTACGTGCTGATCCCGGGTGGGGTGCGGCTCCCGGACGGGCGCGAGGTCCCGCTGGAGCTGCGGCTCCCGGGGGAGGTGAACCGGGGCAACGCCGTGTTCGCGCTGGCGGCCGCTGCGGTGCTGGGCGTGCCCGAGGCGGACGCGGCGCAGCGAGTGGCCGAGGTGGATGTGGTCGACGGCCGGTACTCCACGCTGGATCTGGGCGGGCGCCCGGCGCCGCTGTTCCTGGCCAAGAACCCGGCCGGGTGGGCCGCAGCGCTGACCATGATCGAACCGGAGGCGGTGCTGGCGATCGGGATCAACGCCCGGATCGCCGACGGCACCGACACGTCGTGGTTGTGGGACGTGCCGTTCGAGCGTCTGGCCGGGCGGGTGGTCGGCGCCACCGGGGACCGGCGGCACGACCTGGCGGTGCGACTGCACTACGCGGGGGCGACCCCGGTGGTGGACGACGACCTGGTGCGACTGGCCGGCCTCCTGCCGCCGGGTCCACTGGTGGTGGCGGCGAACTACACGGCGTTCCGGGAGATGCGCCGGTTCGTGGCTGTGGGGGAGGTCGCGTGAGCAGCCCGCGGCCCTCCGCCGTCCGGATCGTGCACGTCTACCCGAACCTGCTCGGCACCTACGGCGACGCCGGCAACGCGATCGTGCTGCGGCAGCGGGTGCTAGCCCGGGGTCTGCCGGCCGAACTGATCACCGTCGAGCCCGGTGAGGCGCTGCCTCGCGAGGGCGACGTGTACCTGCTCGGCGGCGGCGAGGACGCCAAGCAGACCGCGGCCGCCGAGGCGTTGCTGGCGGACGGCGCGCTGGTCGCCGCCGCGGGGCGTGGCGCCGCGGTGCTCGGCATCTGCGCCGGGTACCAGCTGTTGGGCACGAGCTTCCTCGGTGTCGGTGGGGTGCCCACGGCAGGGCTCGGGCTGCTCGATGTGACCACCGGGCGGCTGGACCGGCGGGCCGTCGGCAACGTGCTCGCCAGACCGGCCCCCGGCGTCGACCTGCCTGATCTGATCGGGTTCGAGAACCACGGTGGTGCAACGACTCTCGGCTCGGCGGCGGGCGCGCTGGGGCTGGTCGAGATCGGCATCGGAAACGGTGAGCCGGGTCGGCGTACCGAGGGGGCGGTGCAGGGCGCGGTGTTCGGCACCTACCTGCACGGCCCCGCGCTGGCGCTCAACCCGGCGCTGGCCGACCTGCTGCTGGCGGCGGTCACCGGGCCCCTGGCACCGATCGACGATGCGCTGGTGGACGATCTGCGCCGGCACCGGATGCTGCACGTGCTGCCCTCCACCGAGCGAGCCACCCGCCGCCGCTCGCTGGCCTCCCGCCTGCGCCGCCGCGACGCTGCCCCGTCGGGGGCGGCCGCCACCCTCAGCGCCCACCGCTGACCAAACCTGCTCATGCTCCGCGGGGGTACATGTTTGCCCATCGGACAACGCTGTCAGATGTACCCCTGCGGAGCATGAGCGGGTTTGTCGATCTTGTCGCCGTAGGTGGTGACGGCGCGGGCGTCGAGCGGGATGTGGACGCCGGTGTCACCCAGCACCAGGCGGGTCGCCTCGGCGCCGGCCTCCGCCACCGCGGCGATCACCGCGTCGGCCTGGGTGGCCGCCGCTTCCACCATCACTTCGTCGTGCTGGAAGAACACGATCTGCGGGGGCCAGGCGGCCACCGGCTCCAGCCGGGCCAGCCGCGTGCGCAGCCCGGCGATCAGCACTGCGGCCCAGTCGGCGGCCGAGGCCTGCACCACGAAGTTGCGGGTGAACCGGCCCCGGGCCCGGGACTGCGCGCCGGCGGCGGCGTCGGGCACGCCGTCCAGCCAGCCGGGCCCGGCCGGGGGACAGGCCCGGCCCAGCACCGAGTGCACGCTGGCGCCGTCCTCACCGGCCCGCGCCGCCTGCTCCAACAGGGCCAGCGCCTGGCCGAACCGGCGGCGCAGCGCAGCCAGTGCCGGGGAGCCGGTGCCGCCGCCGTACATCGCCGACAGCAGGGCCACCTTCGCCTCGGCCCGGGCATCGGGCCGGCCCAGCGCCTGCGCCGCGAGCTCGGCGTACAGGTCCCCGGCGCGGGTCGCCGCGATCATGCCGGGGTCGCGGGAGATCGCGGCGAGGACCCGCGGCTCCAACTGCCCCGCGTCGGCCACCACCAGCACCCGACCGGCCGGGGCCCGGACGGCGTCGCGCACCGCCTTGGGGATCTGCAGCGCCCCACCGCCCCGGGTCGCCCAGCGGCCGGAGACCACCCCGCCCGGCACGTACTCGGGGTGGAATCGCCCCTCGCACACCCAGGCCTCGCGCCAGGCCCAGCCGTTCGCCGTCCATAGCCGGGCGAGTTCCTTGTAACGGCGCACCAGCGGCACCGCCGGATGGTCGTGCCGGGCCAGGGCGTGGCGGCGGGTGGAGGTGACCGCCAGCCCGGCCCGGCGCAAGGAGCGCAGCAGGTCGGCGGGGGAGTCGGGGTTGACCCGGGGGTCCTCCAGACAGGCGGCCAATTCCTCGGCCAGGGCTTCTAGTACGGCGGGGCGTCCGCCGCCAGGGCCGGGGCGCGGCCCGAGCAGGGTGGTCAGGATCGCATCGTGCACGGCGCCGTCCCAGGGCAGGCCGGCCAGGCCCATCTCGACGGCGGCCAGCGCGCTCGCGGACTCGGCGGCCGCCAGCAGCGCGAACCCGCCCTGCACCGCTCGGGCGGCGGCGACCCGGCGCAGTTGGTCGGCGTGATCGGCCACCAGGGTGGTGTCCGCCGGCTCCGGATCGTCGAGCAGGGTGGGCTCGCCGGCGCTCGCCCCGGCGGCGGTGACCACGCCGGTTATCTCCGACCAGCGGCCCTCGTGCCCCAACAGCAGTGCCTCGGTGTGCCCCACGTCGTGACAGCGGCCCACCCGGACGCCTGCTGCCGCCAGCAGGGGATACGAGGCGGACGTCGCGCGCCAGACCCAGCGCGGGCTCGACGCCTTCTCGACCCGGGTCACGGCATCGGTCAGTGCGGTGGTGTCGGCCAGGTGCTCGACCGGCCCTGACGGCGTGCCGGCGTCGTCGAGTGGGTGCAGCAGCCAGCCCCCGCCCGCCGCCCGCGCCAGGGCCGCCCGTGCCGTCGCCGCTGTCATACCCCGATCCTGCCGTCCCGCTCCGACATCGAGCTGATCGCGAGCGCATGGGCACAGGCACTGCCCCGAGATCGTCAGAACCAGGCTGCTGAGGGCAGAACGGACTCTTCAGGGTGGGTTCTGACGATTTCGGGGCATCCGAAGCCCCTGTCGCCGGCCACTGGACCGGTCGCCATGGGTTTGCACTCACCGGGGTCGAGTGCTAATCATGTGACTAGCACTCTGAGCATGAGAGTGACAGCTACAGACCTGGGAGTCAGGCTCCCGGGCCGGTCCGGTGAGGGCCGGGGTGGCGGCGGGACAGGACCGTCGCGCCCCGTCCCGTCCGTCGCGGGCACCGTCCGGCCGTTTCCACCACCCCGGTACCGCGGAGGGATCACCACACGATGGCAAAGATCATCGCGTTCGACGAGGAGGCCCGGCGCGGGCTCGAGCGAGGCATGAATGTGCTCGCCGACGCCGTGAAGGTCACCCTTGGCCCGAAGGGCCGCAACGTCGTGCTCGAGAAGAAGTGGGGCGCCCCCACGATCACCAACGATGGCGTGTCCATCGCCAAGGAGATCGAACTCGAGGACCCGTACGAGAAGATCGGCGCCGAGCTGGTCAAGGAAGTTGCCAAGAAGACGGACGACGTCGCCGGTGACGGCACGACGACCGCCACAGTGCTGGCGCAGGCACTGGTCAAGGAAGGTCTGCGCAACGTGGCCGCCGGCGCCAACCCGATGGCCCTCAAGCGGGGCATCGAGAAGGCCGTCGAGGCGGTCAGCGCGCAGCTGCTGGAGCAGGCCAAGGAGGTCGAGACCAAGGAGCAGATCGCTGCCACCGCCTCGATCTCGGCCGCCGACACCCAGATCGGCGAGATGATCGCCGAGGCCATGGACAAGGTCGGCAAGGAAGGCGTCATCACCGTCGAGGAGTCGAACACCTTCGGGCTCGAACTCGAGCTCACCGAGGGTATGCGTTTCGACAAGGGCTACATCTCGCCCTACTTCGTCACCGACGCCGAGCGCATGGAGACCGTGCTCGACGACCCGTACATCCTGATCGCCAACTCCAAGATCTCCTCGGTGAAGGACCTGCTCCCGCTGCTGGAGAAGGTCATGCAGGGCGGCAAGCCGCTCGCGATCATCGCTGAGGACGTCGAGGGCGAGGCTCTGGCCACCCTGGTCGTCAACAAGATCCGTGGCACGTTCAAGTCGGCCGCCGTCAAGGCTCCCGGCTTCGGCGACCGCCGCAAGGCCATGCTGCAGGACATCGCCATCCTCACCGGGGGCCAGGTGATCTCCGAGGAGGTCGGCCTCAAGCTGGAGACGGCGGGTCTGGAGCTGCTGGGCAAGGCGCGCAAGGTCGTCATCACCAAGGACGAGACCACCATCGTCGAGGGTGTGGGTGACGCCGACCAGATCGCCGGTCGGGTCAACCAGATCCGCGCCGAGATCGACAAGAGCGACTCCGACTACGACCGCGAGAAGCTGCAGGAGCGCCTGGCCAAGCTGGCCGGCGGTGTTGCGGTGATCAAGGCGGGCGCGGCCACCGAGGTCGAGCTCAAGGAGCGTAAGCACCGCATCGAGGACGCCGTTCGCAACGCGAAGGCTGCCGTGGAAGAGGGCATCGTCGCCGGCGGTGGCGTGGCCCTGATCCAGGCGTCGGTCAAGGCGTTCGAGAAGCTGGACCTCGTCGGTGACGAGGCGACCGGGGCGAATATCGTCAAGGTCGCCCTGGAGGCTCCGCTCAAGCAGATCGCCATCAACGGCGGTCTCGAGGGTGGCGTCGTGGCCGAGAAGGTTCGCGGTCTGGAGCCCGGTTGGGGCTTGAACGCCGCCACCGGCGAGTACGTCGACCTGATCAAGGCTGGGATCATCGACCCGGCCAAGGTCACCCGGTCGGCGCTGCAGAACGCCGCCAGCATTGCGGCGCTGTTCCTGACCACCGAGGTCGTCGTGGCCGACAAGCCGGAGAAGGCCGCTCCGGCCATGCCCGGTGGCGACGGCGGCATGGGCGGCATGGACTTCTGATCAGCTGATCAGTGGTCACCGCACTGACGCGAGGGCGGCCTCCCCCCACGGGGGAGGCCGCCCTTCGTGGTGCGGCGGGGGCACCGGCGGTGGCGTCACCTGTAGCACTTCGTAGCAGTGTCGCTGCCATGTTGAGAAGGTGGCCGAGCCCAGGCGTGAGATCACTCAGCGAGAACGGCGCAACGACTCCGGGGCGATCCTGCGGGCGGTTGAGGCCGGGGCGACCTTCGTGGTCACCCGCAATGGGACTCCCGTGAACTCCAGCCGCTGAAGCGCACGGCCTTCGTGCCCACGAGTGAGCTCATGTCTCTCCATGCGGGCTGATCGGTGACGGAGCGAGCTCTACGGGGCCCGGTGGACACCAACGTCGTCGTTCACCTTCCGCGCATCGATCCCCTGCAGCTCCCGGTCGAGACCGCGATCAGCGCCAGTCGGCAGCCGGGCGGACTCGACGCCGGCGCCTGGCTGATCTCCTGATCGCGTGCGTGGCGATCGCGAACGGGCTGCCGTTGTTCACTGTGAATCCGCAGGACTTCGCCGGCCTCGAGCACCTGGTTGACCTGCGCCCCCGTCGCGAGACCTCCAGGTCGCGAATACGAGAGGTGCCCCGTCCTCTGCGTCATGCCGAACGCGCTGCGGGCAACGCGTTCAGCATGACCGGGGCGGTGCGGGCCGCGGGCAGCAACAGCCATCTGGTACCTCGACCTGGTAGGTGAGGAGGACTGGGTGCGGCGGGAAGCTCGACCGGCTGCGCTCGCCGGTTGCCTGCCAACTGCGGCGCTCGTAGAACCGCCGCGCCCGGGAGTTGCCCTCGAACACCCGCAGCCAAGCGCGCCGGTACCCCGTATCGCCCTCGGCCAGGCCGTCGTCGCCGCGGGTGCGCACGCCTGACCGTTCCGCCGTGTGGTGGGCGGCTCAGCTGCGCACTCTGGCTGAGGTGGGGTCGTAGAGCGGGCGCAGCGAGACGGTGACCGGGTAGCGGCGGTCGACGATGTCGACGTCCCAGGTTCCGCCGTCCAGCCAGGCCTTCGTCACCGGCGCGCCGGACGGCGCGCTGACCATGGCGAGCCCGACGGCGCCGCCGAGGGTGTGCCCGTAGGACGCCGCTCGCAGGTAGCCCACCTCTACACCGTCGCGACGCAGCACCTCGCCGTGCTGCAGCAGGGGTTCGGGGTCGCCCACCAGCACCTGCACCAGCCGGGACGGCGGCGGCCCGGCCGCTTCCTGGGCCTCCACCGCGGCGCGGCCGACGAAGTCGCGCGCCGCGCCGTCCGCCCGGGTGAGGGCGACGGCGAAGCCCAGCCCGGCCTCGAACGCAGTGTCGGTGTTGTCGATGTCGTGGCCGTAGTCGCGGTAGGCCTTCTCCATCCTCAGGCTGGACAGGGCCTTGAGGCCGGCGTGCCGCAGGCCGACATCCGAACCGGTGGAGACGATCCGCTCGTACACCTCGACGGCATGCTCGGCCGGCACGTAGAGCTCGTAGCCCAGCTCGCCGAGATAGGTGATCCGCAGGCAGAGCACCTGGGCATAGCCGACGTCGATGGTGCGCGCGCCGCGGAACGGCAGCGCCGCGTCCGAGACGTCCGCTGAGGTGAGCGAGGCCAGCAGCTCGCGCGAGCGCGGGCCCTGCAGGTTCAGCTGCGCCCAGCCGGAGGTCACGTCGGTCACCGTGGCGTGGGCCGAGGCGAACGCGCCGAACCCGAGCGCGCGCCGCATCATCGTCTCGACGTGCCGGTGCGCGGTGTCTGAGGCCACCACCCAGTACCGCTCCGCGTCGAGCTTGGTCACCGTGAGGTCGGCCTCCAGCCGACCGGAGGCATTGAGCCACTGGGTGTAGGTCACCCGACCCGACTCGCCGTCCACGTCGCCGGCCGACTGGTGATCCAGCACCGCACCGGCGTCGCGGCCCTGCACCAGGAACTTCGCCATGAACGACATGTCCATCAGGCCCACGGCCTCGCGGACGGCGCGGTGCTCGCCCGCCCAGTGCTCGAACCAGGCCGGGCGTGCCCAGGTGAGCGGGTCGTCGTCCACCGCGCCGTACCAGTCTGCGCCCTCCCAGCCCGACACGTCCCGGAACCGTGCCCCGGCCGCCGCCAACTGCGCGTGCACCGGTGATCGCTTCGCCCCGCGCGCGGTCTCCTTGTCCCGGTTGGGGTAGTGGCAGGCGTAGACCAGGCCGAGGCTCTCGGTGGTGCGGTCGCGCCGGTAGGACGGCGTGGTCTGGAAGGCCTGCAGCCGCGCCACGTCCATGCCGCTGATGTCGATGTCCGGCTCGCCGGCCACGATCCAGTGCGCCAGGGCCCGGCCGATGCCGCCGCCGGTGAGGATGCCGATCGAGTTCAGACCCGCTGCTACGAAACAGTTCGCGACCTCGGGCACCTCGCCGAACAGGGGGGCCAGATCGGGCGTGAACGACTCGGGCCCGCAGAAGAAGGTGCGGATCCCGGCGTCCAGGGTGGCCGGCACCCGGCTCATCGCCGCCTCGACGTAAGGGCCCATCCGGTCCCAGTCGGGAGTGATCTGGCCGAAGGAGAAGTCGCCCGGCACTCGCCCGACCTGCCATGGGGCGGCGCGGCCCTCGAACAAGCCGACCATCAGTCCGCCGGTCTCCTCCCGGATGTAGCCGTAGGTCCCGGGATCCTCCAGCACCGGCAGTCCGGGGTGCACCCCGTCGATCTCCCCCGTGATCAGGTAGTAGTGCTCGGCCGCCTGCAGCGGAAGGGCCACCCCGTTGGCCGCCCCGAGCTGGCGGGCCCACATGCCGGCGCAGTTCACCACCACCTCGCAAGCGATGTCCCCGCGCTCGGTGCGCACCCCGCGCACCCGGGCGCGCGGCGTCCCCGGGTGGTCGACGAGCATGGACGTGACCGGGGTGCCCTCGATGATCCGCACCCCGCGCGCCCTGGCTCCCCTGGCCAGCGCCATGGTGACGTCGACCGGGTTGGCCCGGCCGTCCTCGGCGACGTAGAACCCGGCCAGCAGATCGTCGGTCCGGGCCAGGGGCCACATCTCACCGACCTCGCGCGGGGTCAGTTCGTGCACGTCGATCCCGCAGTGCCGGTTGAACGCCGACACCCGGCGGTACTCCTCGAGGCGTCCGGTGTCCGCCGCCACCTCGATGAACCCCACCGGCGCGAAGCCGGTCGACTGTCCGGTCTCGGCCTCCAGCCGGGAGTACAGGTCGCGGGTGTACTGGCGCAGCCGGGTCGAGGTGTGAGACATCGAGCCGAAGGTGACCATCAGCCCGGCCGCGTGCCAGGTGGTGCCCGAGGTCAGCCGGTCGCGTTCGAGCAGCACGACGTCGGTCCAGCCCTCGGCGGCCAGGTGGTAGGCGACCGAGGTACCGATCACCCCGCCTCCGACGACGACGACGCGGGCCCGCTCGGGCAGTTCGGCTGACCTGGTGGTCGAAGAGGTCGGGGTCACCAGCCCAATCTAGAGCCGTGCCCCGACTCAGCCCATGGCGCCGGTGTAGTGACGTAGCTCGGCGTGCCACAGCCGCGAGGTCAGGGCGACCACCGCGACGGTCAGCGTGATCGAGCCGAGCGCCCAGTAGGCCGGCAGGGTGCCGAAGAAGACCTGGGCCGGCACTGTGGTGAGGAACGAGATCGGCACCACGACGGTCATCAGCAGGTGCAGCACCGAGCCGTACAAGGGGGTCGGCACCCGGGCAAGGTTGTGCGCCGCGGTGAGTGCGAACACCGCATCGAAGCGCACCTTCGAGATCATCTTGTAGCTGGTCAGCACGCCGGCCGCCCAGAGCAGTACACAGGCGCACGCGATGGCCACGGCGGCGCCGACCGCGGCCGTCACCGAGGCCGGCCCTCCGCCGGCGGCGAAGGCCCCGGCGCCCAGCCCGACCGCGAGCACCACCTTGGGCACGTCCTGCACGTACACGGTGCCCAGGGTGCACATCAGCAGGGAGTTCACCGGCTGCAGCAGGACGGCGTCGAGCAGCCCCTCGTGCACCGCCCGCTCCAGCGCATTGTTGTTGGGCACGACCAGCATCCACATCACGGCGTCCATCAGGTACCAGACGGCCTGCAGGAACAGCAGGTTCGGCAGGGTCCAGCCCGGGGCCGCGGCGTGCGAGGAGACGACGAGCACGGGTGCGACGGACAGCCCCATCCAGCACGCCGAGACCAGCGTGCCGCTGAGCAGATCGGCCCGGTACTCGGCGGCGCCGCTGAACTCAGCCTTCCAGCCCCACCACAGGGCCCGCACGGTGCGCCGGGTCTCCCCGCGGCGCGGCCCCCTCACGTGCCCACCGCCTCGTACCGGAGCAGGGCGCGTCGCCACAGCGCCCGGTAGGCCAGATGCAGCGCGACCACCCACGCCGCCGCCTCGGGGGCCAGCCACCAGCTGTGCCGGCCGATCCCGGCCAGGATCTCCGGCCCGGCACCGTCGGCGAACCACAGCGGCTGATGCCGCAGCACGTCACCGATCCCGCCGGGCAGCAGGCCGATCGGGGCCACGATGCCGCCGAGGATCCATTCGGCCCCGACCAGAAGCCCTTGCACGCCTTGGGCTTTGGTCATCCAGAAGGCGAGGGCGGCGGACATCGCCGACAGGTAGACCACCCCCACCGTTCCCAGCACGGTGAGGGTGGCGGCGATCAGCCAGTCCCCGGCGTCCGCGTGCACCCGGCCGCCGGTCAGCCACAGCGCCAGCGGGATCAGCATCAGCAGCGGCGGCAACTGGTAGGTCTTCTCGGCCAGCCCTCGGGCGATCACCGGGTGCAGGGGATGGAGCGGACGCAGCAACGACGCGGACAGCTGCCCGCTGTAGACCAGGTGCCCGAAGCCGAAGATCACCGGGAAGGCGAGCTGCAGGTTGGTGGTGACCAGCAGCAGGCAGAAGTAGGTGGAGAACTCGGCCCCGCTGATCCCCTGCACTGGGCCGGTGGACGCCGCCCCGCGCCACAGGGCGAGGAAGGCCAGCGGCACCACCCAGTTGAGCAGCCCGAGCACCAGTTGAGCCCGGTAGGCCGAAGCGGCCTCCAGTTCGGAGCGGAGCAGCCCTGCGTAGAGGGTGCTCATGCGTGCCGCGGCCAGGCTCACGGTCACGGCGAGGTCCGGTAGAGCTCGCGCAGGGTCTCCTCGAGCGGCGGTTGGCCAGCGACACGTCGTTGACCGCCTCCACCTGCTCCAGTGCCCCGACCGCCTGCCCGGCGCCGGCCCGAGGCACCTCGAGCTCGACCATGCCCGGTGAGTGAATGATCACCGCGCCCAGACCCTCGAGGACGGCGGCCGTTACCGGGCGATCGAGGCGTGCGGTGACCCGCTTGCGGTCTCCCGCCATCGCCTGGAGCTCCGCCAACGATCCGGTGAAGGTGATCCGCCCGGAGCTGATGGTCATCACCCGGTGGGCCATCGCCATGATGTCGGCCAGGTAGGGCGAGGTGAGGATCACCGCCGCGCCGGTCCGCTCGACGTAGCCCGAGACGAACTCTCGGATGATCTGCTGAGCATCCAAGTCCAGGCCCAGGGTCGGCTCGTCGAGCAGCACGACCGACGGGCGATGCAGCAGGGCGGCGACGAACTCGCATCGCATCCGCTGCCCCAGGCTGAGTTTGCGTGCCGGTTGCCTGCTCAGGCCGGCGAGGTCGAGCAGATCCATCAGCTCGTCGCGGGTGGCGAGGAACGCCGCCCGGTCGAGCTCGTAGATCACCCGGTGCAGCTCGAAGGACTCCAGCACCGGCAGGTCGGGGTGCAGCTGCCAGCGCTGACCCATCACGAAGCCCAGCCGGCGCAGGAAGGCCGGATCCCGCCGGGACGGGGTGTGCCCGAGCACCTCCACCCGCCCCGCCGTCGGGGTGAGCAGCCCGGCCACGCACTTGAGCGTCGTCGTCTTGCCTGAGCCGTTCGGCCCGAGCAGGCCCAGTACCGTGCCGGCCTCGACGTGGAAGCTCGCGTCCTGCACGGCCGTGAGCGTGCGATACCGCCGGCGGACGACGGAACTCAGCGCCGCACGCAACCCCGGTTCTCGCTGGGTCACCGAGAACTCCCGCGTCAACCCCTCGACAGCGATCATGGGGGTGGACTCCTCGATCGGCAGCAGGCAACCCCACGTTGGTAGCACGCCATGGATGCGCCCTGACAACCGTTTTCCGCCGGCAGCGCGCGGTCAGCGGCCGATGTCGGCGCCGATCTCCCACGGAGCCACCGGCGAGTGCTCGAGGATCCACGTCTCCACCACCTGCATGGCGCCGGTGAGCACCAGCACCCCGATCACCACGAACAGCGCGCCGAGCGCCCGGCGCCAGGGCCCCTGGGGATCGGCGGCCCAGCGCAGCCGGCGCACCGCCCGCTGGCCGAGCAGGGCCACGGCGAGCAGCACGACGACCAGGCCGAGGACGTAGGCGGCCAGCAGCACCAGCCCGCGCGCCGGCTCGGCCGGCAGCACGGTCACCACTACATAGGCGTACAGCGGGCTGCACGAGGTGAACACCGGCCCGAGGGCCGCGCCGGTGAGTACCGCCCCGGCCAGGCCGCCACGCCGGTGCGCCGAGGCCAACCCTCCGGCGCTGCGGGCACCCAGGCCCGTGGCCACCGAGATCCTGCCCCACACCTCGGGCAGCAGTTCGGCCAGCCCGAGCGCGATCAGCAGGCCGCCGCTGATCCACTGCCAGACCGAGGTCGGGATGTCGATCAATGCGGTGGAGGCCTTGAGCAGCAACGTGAACGCCGCCACCGAGGCTCCCAATGAGGCGGTGATCACCAGTGCCCGCCGGACCGCGCGCAGGTCCGCCGCCCCGGACACGGCGCCGCCGACGATGACGGGCAGCAGCGACAGGGCGCACGGTGCCAGCACGGTCAGCCCCCCGGCCACCAAAGCGCCAGCCAGCGCCGCCGGGATCCCGGCAGCCGCCTCGCCCGCTGCTCCGATCGTCACGAGCACCTCCAGTGCCGGTCCGAGCGCATCAGAGAGTCTTTGCCTTGATCGCCTCGCCGGTCCTGGTGCCGGTCCACTTCGCCAGCTGCGCGCCGTCCGGCCCGACCTGGACGAACGTGTGCTGCTGGGTGATGCCGTAGGTCTTCCTCAGGTCGGTCGCGGTGTCGTAGTCGACCTTGACCACGGTGAGACCGGCGGGGACTCCCTCGGTGGTGAGCGAGGCATCGGTCGCCTTGCAGTCCGGGCACCAGGTGGCGTGGAAGAAATAGACGACCTTCGTGCCTGCCCGGGCGGCGGCGTCCTTGGTGTAGTCCGCCTGGCTCAGGTAGGCCCCGGCCGGCATCGCCGACGCACCGGTGGCAGGGGTCTGGGGGCCGGACGCCACGGCGGCGGGCGTGGCCGCCTCGGCGGTGGACGTGGCCGCCTCGGCGGTGGACGGGGTCGCCGCGGTGGAGCCGCAGGCCACCAGGCCCAGGGCGACAGTCACGATCAGGGGTAGCGCTGGTGTGATCCGCACGGGTGTCCTCCTCGACGACGGAACATGCTTTCCCCCCAGCAAACCCGGTGAGAGCCGGAATCACTCTCACCGAACGGGATCCGTCACCATCTCGTAAGAGGTCGCGGCCCCGGGTACCGGTCCTTGCGGACAGCCCCGAGCCGTCAGAATGATCTGCATGACCGTTGCAGGTGTGCTCCTGGCCGCGGGCGCGGGCCGCAGGATGGGTGGCCCCAAGGCGCTGCTGCAGCACGCGGACGGCGTCACCTGGGTCGCCCGGGCGGCCCAGGTGCTGCGGGACGGCGGCTGCGACCCGGTGCTGGTGGTGGTCGGCGCCCGGGCAGACGAGGCCCGCACGGCGGCGACGGCCGCCGGGGTGGACAGCGCCTCGGTGGTGCACGCGCAGGACTGGGCCGAGGGGATGGGCGCCTCGCTGCGGGCCGGGCTCGACGCGCTGGAGCCGAGCGCTGCGGAAGCGGTGGTGGTCGCCCTGGTCGATATGCCGGGGGTGACCGCAGACGTGGTGCGCAGGCTGTCCGCCCTGGCGGCCGCAGGCCCGCAGGTGCTGGCCCGGGCGAGCTATGCCGGGGCACCGGGCCATCCGGTGCTGATCGGCCGCGGCCACTGGCCCGGAGTGCGTGCCGTGGCGACCGGTGACGCCGGGGCCCGGGCCTACCTGTCGGGTAAGGAGGTCGCCCTGGTGGAGTGCTCCGACCTCGGCTCAGGCGACGACCGCGACACTCCGGCATAGCCGGCGGGGGAGGGTCAGCGGAAGAAGCAGGTCTCGCCGGCGTAGACCAGGGTGACCGCGCTGGACGGGGTGAGCCCGTCGAGCATCCCGGAGATGCCGCCCTCGGTGAAGAACTCCGGCCCGAGGGTCGCCTCCATGGTCTGCACCCCGGCCTGCACGGCCCTGACCTCGGCCAGGGTGGAGCCGACGCCGATCCCTGCGGTCGAGGTCAGCTGCCGCCCGGGCGTGCCCTGGTCGGTCCACCCCAGGAACGTGGTGCCGTCGTAGAGGACGGCGAACCGGTCACGCTGGGAGCCGATCCGTGGGCCCTGACCGCACTCGGGCAGGTCCTGCCGCTCCGGCGCTCCCAGTGCAGCGGTGATCGCCACATCGACCTGGGCCGCGGTGGCCTTGCCGAACAGCAGCTTGGTGATCGAGGAGTCCGCCCCCTGCACGCCGAGCCCGTCGGCCATCAGCACCAGCGTGGGCCGCGCCGAGCGGGTCGGTGACGGCGGGGCGGACGCGACGGCCACCGGTTCGTTGCTCGAGGTGCAGGCGGCCAGGATCAGGGTCGCTCCGGCAAGGGCGAGCGCGTGTCGGGTCCGCATCGGCCGATCGTAGGGTCCGCCGGCGGCTGTGGCCCACCACCCGGTGTGTATGGCGTGGCCCGCTTACGCTGGGTCGGTGAGCAACGACGTCCGCCCGGATCCCGCGAAGGCCCACCCCGCCCTGGCCGAGGACCACCGGCACACGCCGCGGGGGCGGGACGCCTCGCGGATCCACCCGCCGCGGCGCCGCGTCGCGCTGACCGGCGTCAGCGCCGAGCCGCTCGATGTGCGGGCGCACGAGGCTGCGGTGAACGACGTCCGAGCTGGTGCGGTGGTCACCTTCTCCGGCGAGGTGCGTGACCACGACGGTGGGCGTCGGGTGACCGGGATCGAGTACCTCGCCCACCCCACGGCCGCCGCGGTGCTGGCGGAGGTGGTCGCCGACGTGGTGGGCCAGACCGAGGCCGAGGCGGTGGCCGTGACCCACAGGGTGGGGGAACTGGCCGTCGGTGAGTCGGCCATCGTGGTGGCGGTCTCCGCCGCCCACCGGCACGAGGCCTTCGCCGCCTGCGCCCTGCTGGTCGACGAGGTCAAGCACCGGCTGCCGGTGTGGAAACGACAACTGTTCATCGACGGCACCGACGAATGGGTCTCCTGCCCCTAGGGGCCTGGGCCCTCGGCGGGGACGTTGGGGCCCCTGGGCCCCAATTCGGTGAGAACCGGGTAAGTCGCCTGCGCCTGCGGTGGCGGCACTTCTAACGTGGCCTCACGGATCAGATGCCGTCAGCGGGTGGGGATATCCGCAGTCGGCTGCGCAGGCAGGGGTCGCCAGTGCATACGTACTTCAGCATGTCGACAGCAGCATCGGGCACCAGCCCGCGGCTGCTGCTCGGGGCAGCGGTGATCACCGCAGTCGCCCTCATCCTGGTCAGGTTCGCCCGCTCGCCCGTGCGCGCGTCGGCTGAGGCAGCCCGGCTCTCCGGGTACGCCGAAGGCCGTCGGGCCGAGCAGCGTGCACACCTGCGCACCATGCACGACACTGTGCTGCAGACGCTCGAGGCCATCGTCGCCCGGGCCGAGACACACCCGGACGCCGCCGACGAGGCGCTTCAGGACGTGGCGCGCTTCGCCCGGCGCCAGGCGCTCGAACTGCGCCACCTGCTGGCCGCCGACGGGGCGGAACTGGTGCAGTCCGAGATGGGCACGGTCCTCGAACGCCTGGTCGAGGAGGCGAGTGAGAAGGGTCTGATCGTCGAGCTCAATGCCATCGGACTGGAGGGGCTCGTCCTGCCGTCCGAGGTCGCGCCGGCGGTGCTCGGCGCCGTCCGCGAAGGTCTGAGCAACGTGCGCAAGCATGCCGGGGTCAGCCAGGCAGTGGTGCTGGCCCGGACCACCGCCGACAGTCTCGTGGTCACCATCCGCGATCACGGCTGCGGCTTCGACATGGCCTACACCCCGGTCGGGTTCGGGCTCCGCGGATCGATCATCGAACGGATGGCTGAGATCGGCGGCAGTGTCGAGGTCGAATCCACGTCGGGCTCCGGAACCCGGGTCCGGCTCACCGTTCCGATGCGCCCGGCCACCCGCCGGTCGGCGAAGACGCTACAGGAGGTTCGATGACCATCGCAGCGCAGAGCCCGGCGTCCGTGGAGTCCCCGGTCAAGACCCGGGTGGCTATCGTGGAAGACCATCCCATCTACGCAGAAGCCTTGCGTACCAGTGTGTCCGGGAGCCCCGACGTCGAGGTCATCGGAGTCTTCGGGTCTCTGCGCGAGTTCCCGCTCGACCTCGAGCCGGGTGCGATCGTGCTGCTGGACCTCGGGCTGCCGGGCGTGCGCGGCGCACAGGCCGTGGCCCACCTGGTCGGCCGCGGATTCACCCCTCTGGTGATCTCGGCGGACGGCGAGCGCGAGGACGTGCTGAACGCCATCGCCGCCGGCGCGCGCGGTTACCTGACCAAGCACGCGACGGTCGAGCAGATCCTGGATGCGTTGCGTCTGGTGGCCGCCGGGCACACCTACATCTCACCCACCCTGGCCTCGTTCGTCCTGACCGGCGAGCGCACCGGGCGGACGTCGTCCTCGTCGCTGACCGACCGCGAGCGCGAGGTGCTGATCCTGGTCGCCGCGGGGGAGACCGATCAGGACATCGCCGACCAGCTGCGGCTCAGCGTGCGCACTGTGCGGTCCTACCTGGAGCGGGTGCGGGAGAAGACGGGCCAGCGTCGCCGCCCGGATCTGACCCGCTACGCCATCGCCGAGGGCCTGCTCACGGCAGGCTCGCCCACGGGGTCGAGGTCGTCGGGAACCTGGCGTTCCTGACCGGCCCGCCAGCGCCGGCGATTGCCGGCGCGCAAGGCCGCGCCGAGCGCCAGGGCAGCGACGGCCACCCCGATGCCGCCCCCGGCGATCAGCGCCGCGCGCACCTGGGTCGACGGTGCGACGCCCGGTGCGGGAGTCATCGGCACCAGCCTGGCCGGGGCCCGGTTCTGCTGGACCGACGTGGGCAGCGCCGCCGCCGAGACCGCGCGGTAGGGGTTGACCACACCCCAGGTGACGTCGCCGGAGACCGGGTCGGCGGTGAGCACGATCCTGCTGGCCACCTCGAGCCAGGTCGCGTCGGGGTAGGTCTGGCGGATCAGGGCCGCGGTGGCCGCGACGAACGCTGCGCCGGCGGTGGGGTGGGAGGGCAGCAAGCGGTGTGCCAGCGCCGCGGGCCTGTCCCGGGTGACCCCGGTGCTCAGCATCTGGGCCGAGGGCGCAGCCACGTCGACGTAGGGCCCCGCGTCCGTTCCCGGCACGGGGCGGTCGAACTCGTCGACCCCCACCACACCGAGCACGTCCGGGTAGGCGGTGGGGAAGGTCGGCCCGACGGAGTCCTTGTCCACCACGCCTGCCGAGATCACCAGGACGTCGGCCTCGATCGCCGTGGCCACCGCCGCCCTCAGCGCGGGCGTGTCCTGGGTCGTGGACGCGGTCACGCAGATCACCCGGGCCTTGGCCTTGAGGGCGGCGGCGAACGCGGCGGTGAGGTCTTTGGCGGTACTCGTCGCGGCCTGTCCGAGCGGTGCCTCGCCGACGGCGATCGGCAGCACCTGGGCCCCCGGTGCCAGGCCGGCCACCTCCGTGGTCCGGTCCCGGTCGGGCTGTGCGGCGATGAGCCCGGCCACGATGGTGCCCACCCCCGAGCAGTCGGCAGTGATTGCGGGCGGATTGACGAACTCGGGTTCGATGATCTGCACGGTGGGCCGCACGCTCGGCGTCAGCTGCCCGTTGCCGGGCTCGACCGCCTCGCCGAGCACGGCCACCGTGACTCCCGACCCGGTGGCGAGCGGCCAGACGCTGCGCGCCGCCAGACGGCGGCTCGGCCAGGTGGGTTCGCCGACGTGGGGATCCGTGGCCGGGGGCATGCAGCTGATCTCCTCGGCCGCTGCGGGAGCCGGGCCGAGCAGGGCCGCGCAGCCGGCGGCGGCGACGAGCGCCAGGACCGCCGGGAGCCGTGGCCGGCTCCGGGCAGGGACGGTCATCGACCGCTCGCGGCGTCGGCCGACCACACGTCGACCATGGTGCGCCCGGCCTGACTGATCTCGTCGACGGAGCGCCGGCGGATCTCCTGCAGCTCGGCGATGCGCCAGACGTGCGCGTCCCTGGGCAGCAGTGGGCGCCTCTGCCAGGGTCGTGGTCATCGCGGTGGGGTACGGCTCAGCGTCAGGCGTCGACCAGGTCGACGTCGATGTCGACGTCGTGTCCGTTCATCGACCCCTCGAAGTGCCCGTCGCGATCGGTGGTGACCGTCATGGACGCGTCGCCCTCGCTGATCGTGATCGTTACACCTGAGCTGTCGTGGTGGCTCGAGGGCGCACCGGTGTCGGTGCTGGTGCTGGTGCCGGAGTCGGTGGATCCGCCCCCGCCGGCCAGCGAACCGCCGCCGTCACCCGAGCCGGACGTCGGCGCGGCCCCGGCCGAACCTCCCCCGGAGGACCCGGTGCCCGAGGACCCGGTGTCAGCGGCACCCGTGCCGGATCCGCCGCCGGTGGATCCGGTGCCCGTGCTGGAGGCCGTGCCCGAGTCGACCGGCACCCAGCCGTCGGCCAGGGTGCTGGACGACCCCAGGTCCGGCATCTCTGGAGCCGGGTAGGAGGCCGGGGTCGTCCCTGCGGAGCCGGGCATCGCGCCGGTGGAGCCTGACGGCATCGACCCGGAGGAGCCCGACGGCATCGCACTGGTGTAGGGGGAGGTCGCCCCGGTGCCCGTGCCCGTCGTGGGGTAGTGCCACTGCCCCGTGCTGTCCATCCACGGGCTGGCCTGGGTGGTGCCGTTGGCGGGGTACTGACCGTTGGCGCCGTAACCGTTGGCGCCGTAGGGGGAGTACTGGCCGTTCGGGTCGTTGCCGGTGTTCATGAAGCCTCCGGTGCCCGCCTGGTAACCCTGGCCGACCGTTCCGGGAGTGGAGGCCACCATGGTGGAGGACCCCTCGTCGGGGTCGAGGTTGTCGACCAGGGTGGCCACGTTGTTGTACATGCTGGCCAACTGCGACACCGCCGGGAGGAACTGCAGGATGGTGCCGGCGTACGCCGCGACCGGGGCGAGGTAGGCGAACCAGGTGCTGTTCTCCAGTGCCGTCACGGTGGCGTCCGTGGCCTGCTTGATCCAGGTCGCGGTGTCCTGCCCGCTGGCCAGATCGTGGGCGGCCCTGCCGAGCACCGCGGAGAGGCTGCCGTCCTCACCGCTGAGGGTGCGGGTGGTGGTTCCCATACCCGTGTAGATCTGGTGCGCCGTCTCGATCGCGGCGACCGCTCCGGCACCCGCGGGGTAGGCGGCCTTGATGTGCTGGGTGTTCTGGTCGTAGTCGGCCATCCAGTCGCGCAGTTCCGCGGCGATCGCGGTCAGGGCCACCTCCTGAGCCTTCAGGCTCTGCGGCGATCCCGACAGGAAGTAGTTGCCCAGTTGCGCGAAGGGGCTGTACTTGTCGGTGGAGCCGAAGCTGAGGTTGAAGGTCATCTCTTGTCTCCTGAAGCGAATGCGCGGGCAGACAGGGTGGTGAGCGAGGGTCAGGCCGTGGACACGCGGTCGAGGCGAGAACCTGTGGAGTGGTGTTCGGTGGCCGACTGCTCGTCGTGCTTCTCGACGGCGTCGACGGCGGCCTGCAGCGTCTGGCGCTTGGCGGTGGTCATCGCGGCCAGCTTCAGCAGGGTCTGCCAGATCTCGGTCTGCTTGGCATCGGCCGCGGCCGCGAGTGCGGCGCCGGTGACGGAGTAGTCGGCGGGCATCACCCGGGTCGCTGCGAGCTGGGCGGCGATCGCGCCGAGCCGTTCCAGCAGCGTGTCGAGCTCGTCGAGGCACTGCCGAACCGCGGGCAGGTTCATTCCGATCTGGGCCGCGCGGCTCTGGGACGTGGTCATCGACTCGCTCCTCACACTCGGTGGGCACCGGGGTGACCTCGCTGCGCACCGGTGCCACGTATGGCTAGCAAGGGTCAGGCTAGAAGTGGCGAGGCAGCGTGGGAGAGGGGAGAAATACCCGGGGTAGCGCGGCGGAAATGCCGTCAGGCCTGGCGTGCCGAGCGGCTCGGGCTCGGCGTCGGGCCCGCCTTCTGGCTGGGCCCGGGTGACGGCGTGGCGGGCTGCGGCGCCGGCACGTCGACCGAGCGCGACTGACTGGCCTGCCTGCGGGACAGCTCCGGCCCCTCCGGCAGCAGCTTGATCAGTTCGAGCGGAACCGGTGTGGCGCTGGCGGGAGCGTAGCCCAGCGCCGTGATCGCCTCGCTGTTCAGCACCGCATACCGTCGACCCTGGTCGGTGACCAGGTAGTAGGTCTGGGACGGGAAGGCATTGTTGGGCGCCGCCCTTACCAGGGCACCGCCACCGGGAGGCACCCAGACGTGGTCGGCCCGTCCGTTGGCCGCGCCCGATCCGGTGGGTGTGCCGACCGCGACCTCGGCCCGCAGACTGATCGCCAACGCCGGGAAGTCGGCCGACCCGCCGCCGGTCGGCGACGAGCCAGGTGCAGTGCCGGCGCAGAGCCACACCTTCTCGTCCGTCACCTCACGCAGAGTGGGCGGCCGCTCCGGAAAGCCCGTGGCGCGCCGGGGTGCCTTCAACGGCGCCACCTGCCCGGCGGTCAAGGTGATCGGATCGTCGCGACGTGCCGGGTTGTCACCGAACAGCAGTGCCTCGGTCTCGCTGATCGGAACCAGACCGTCACCGAGGTAGAGGTAGTGCCGCCGCTCGTTCTGCTGGGCGACGGTGACCACCTGACCGACGTGCAACGTCTTCCCACCGATCGAGACCCCTGCCGTGCCCGCCCCGGGAACCGTGAGGAAGGTCAGCCGCGGCCCTGCCGGAACCGCGTTCAGCCAGAGGGTCGACACCGGCAGATACGTCTCCCGGCGGTCGTACCCGAGCACGCTGGCCACCTGGGAGTCGATCTCGAACCGCCGCCCCGCGGCGATCAGGTAGCTCGGCTGCGCACCCTTGCCGGCGGTACGGACCAGGACGCCTTGGTCAGGTTCGAGCAGCTCACCGGAGGCCGGCGCTCCCACCGAGACGCTGACCGTGGGGGTCGCCGCGGCAGCGCTGGAGACTCCGCTGCTGGCGCAGGCGGTCCAGGGCCCGGGCAGCATCGCCTTGGCGAGTGGCAAAGCATCGGGAGCGTCGGCGATGCCGACGCTCTCGCCCCGTGGCATTTTCCGCAGCGAGTTGCGGGAGACACTGATCACGTCACGGGCGCCGACGAACAGGGCCGCCGACGCGTAGTTCAGGGCGGGTTGAAGCACCTTCTTCTGGGTGGTCCGGTCGACGCCGATGACGTAACGGGTTCCGCTCTCGCGCTCCACGATCACGTGCTTGCCGTCGTCCCATGCCGTGGACGCACCGGGCCGGAAGGCGCCCCAGACGGCGAAGCCGGCCATGGTGAGCAGGGTGACCACGACACCGGTGATGGTGGTTGTCACCGTGCGCTTGCTCGGCGACTCAGGGTGATTGGCGTCGCCCAGGAGGACGGCCGAGACCAGCCGACGGCGCAGGAACTGGTACGCCTGCAGCTGGTCGCGCCGGGACCACATCTGTTGGCTTGCCTCCCTCGCCGGCCCCGAGATGGCGGCATCTGGTCCGTGCAGGCTATGTCGCCGGCACGTCTGACGGTACGGACGAACTGCCGTGGTCATTGTGCCCTTGCGCCCGGGCCGCCGGGCAGGAGAGCATCCGCGACCATGAGCACCCTTCGGCACGGCCGATCAGCCGCGCGCCGTCGGATGGTGCCCGTGCCCGGAGCGACCAGCCTGGCCGGGATCGCCGTGGGTCAGGTCGTGGTGTGGCAGGTCACCGCGCTCGCGGCCGCCGCCCTGGTGCTCAGGACGGACGGCGGCGCCCGGATCGCCGGTTCCCTCGCCGCCGCAGTGCTGGTGATCGCGGTGGTCGGGCTCACCGCAGTACGGGTGAGGGGCCGCTGGCTCTACCGCTGGGCGCCGGTCTACCTGCTTTCCCACCTGGCCGGTCGCCAGGGCCCTGCGGCGGCGAAGGCGGTCGTCCAGCCGTCGCTGCTCACGCGCCTGCTGCCGGGGATCGAGGTGGTCGAGGTCACCGATCGGGCCGGCGTGCGGCACGGCCTGGTCAAGGACGGCGGGCAGTGGGCGGCCGTGCTCAGCCTGCCCACCGGCCAGCACGTGGTCGATGTCACTGACGGTCAGGACGGTCCGCGGATCCCCTGGTCGGTGCTCGGCGGCGCCCTGGACGACCGTGGAGTGCGGCTGCGGGCAGTGCAGGTGGTGCGGCTCGCGGTGCCAACGGTGCCCTCCGGGCTCGACCCGGCCAGCCCGGCGGCGCAGTCCTACGCCGCGCTGGCCGGTCCGTTGCCGCCGCGACAGCGGGTGTTCGTCGCGCTGCGCCTGGACCCGGTTGACTGCCCCGCTGCGGTCGCCGCTCGTGGAGGTGGCGACGAGGGTGCGTGCAGGGCTCTGATCTCGGCCGTAGCACGCCTGCGCTACGGGTTGTCCCAGAAAGGGATTCGCGCCCACCCGTTGACCGAGGAACAGGTCTGGTTCGCGGCCAGGACGGTGCTCGGAGCTGCCGCCGAGGACCCCCATGACGCGGCCGGGAGCGACCCGCGCCAATGGCGCGCCTGGTACGCCGACGGTCTGTGTCACGTCGGATTCACCGTGTCCCGATGGCCTGCGGGGGACAATCCGACGGCGCTGCTCGCGGATCTGGCCATGGTGCCGGCGGTCTCCTGCGTGACCTCGCTGACCGTGCTGCCCCGGCCGCACGGCGCCCCAGGCGTGACCGCCACCGTCCGCTACCAGTGCCGGCCGGCCGAGCTCGACCTCCTGCGCGCGAGCGTGGTGGCGATGTGCCGCTCCAGGGGCGCCACGGCACTTCCGGTGGACGGCGAACACCGCCGGACCAGCCTGCTCGGTCTTCCCCTGGCCGCAGCGAGCGCCCGGTGAGCCGGTTCCCCGCCTTCGCCCTGCCCGCCGCCGACGCCGTGCCCGGCCTGCCGGTGGGCGACAGCGGCCTGGTGCTTGGCCGGGACGGAGGCGGAGAACTGGTCTACCTCAACCTGTTCCGGGAACGGGTGACCTCCCTCACTGCACTGCTGACCCCGGATCTGGTCGCAGTCCTCGGGTTCCGTGCACTGGTTACCGGCGCTCGGCTGAGCGTGGTCACAGCGGACCCGCAGCCCTGGACCCGGGCCGTCGCCCTGGCCGGCCTGGGCGCCGACGACCTGACCCTGCTGCCCCCCTCGGCACAGCCGGCCGAGGAGGCCTCATTCGCGCGGCCGTTGCTGGTGATCCGGGAGAGCGACCAGCTCCCCGGAGTGATCCGGTTACGCCCCGGGCCCTGGCGTGCGGCGCTGACCGTCGTGCCCCGCTTCGGCCCGCACGCCGTCGCGGTGGCCCGGTCCTCCCAGGTGGTGATCCTCGGCGCGCACACCGCGGAGGCGGCCACGGTGACTGTGCGGGCGTTGAACCTGCCCGAGGAGGTCGCGGACACGCTCTCGTCGCTGGCCGACGCCGAGGTCGCCCTGATCCACGGGGACCGGGTGCTCGCGGTGCATCTGTTCCCGACCCCGTTCGAGACGGCTCTGCGGCAGTCGATGCTGCAGGCCACGGCCGGCAGCGGAGGGCTTACCCCACCGCCGCTGCCGATCCCGCCACCGCAGCCCGCCTTTCCGACCCCGTGAGCTGTGCGCCGGCGCTGGGGTGGGGTGGGCGTCAGCCGCCCAGACCGCGCACGGTCATGTACAGGCCGAGCACCTGTGCGCCCAGCGGCACGATGGCGGCGAGCGCGAGGAACTCGACGATGTCGTAGAACCGGCCCCAGTACGGCGACGGCGAGCGGCCGGGCGCCCGCACGGCGAAGTCGGTGGCCACCACGGCGCCGATCACGGCCACCACGGCGAACAGGACGCGATCGCCCAGGTCGGCGTTCACGGACAGCCGGACCACCAGGGCCACCCCGCCGAGCATCCCCAGGGCGAACAGGATCAGGCGCTGGTCGCGGTGGCGCAGGGGGGCTCGCACCCGCAGGAGGGCGGCCAGGGTGAGCGCCGCAGCCAGTGCCGTGGCCCACCGGGTGTCCACCTCGAGCAGCACCAGCACGCTGATCAGCATGGCCGACGACGAGGCTGCCTGGAGCGCGGTGAGGCAGTCGGCCGCCCGCCGGGTGGACGGGGCGACCTCGTCCAGCTTGGTGCTCGGCCGGTCGCTGCGGAACTCCTCCGCGTCGGCGGGCACCCCGGGCAGGCGCAGTTGGCCCAGCCGCAGGGCGAGCATCGGCATCACCGGGCCGAAGGCGGTCAGCAGAGCAGCCGTGACGGTGGCGACCGAGGTCAACCGCGCCCCGGTGTACACGGCGAAGAACAGCGCCACGATGCCGATCAGGGCGAAGGTGCCCACCCCTACGAACAGGCCGAGGGCCCGCCCGGTGGCCAGGTAGGTGATCGCCGCGGTGACCGCGAGCGCGGCACCGGCCGCCAGGAGCGCGGGCGGGCTCGCCCAGTCCCACCCGGCGTCGCCCGCCGTGGCCATCAGTGCGGCGAACGCGCTGTAGGGCAACGCGATCGCCGCGACCAGCGCACCCACGGCGCCGTCGCCCGCGGCGCGCGAGACCAGACCGCCGGCGGTCAGCAGCAGCAGGGCGACCACCGTCGTGACCAGTGCAGCCACCCCTGCGGACAGCCCCGACCAGGTCAGCAGCGCCAGCCCCGCGAGCATGGCCACGGTCGCGGCGAGCAGACCGGTGCGCCGCGTGGTCGAGGGGCGCCAGGTGCCCGGCAACGCGTCGGCGGCATGCGCGACGGCTTCGATCATGTCGTCGAACACGGCAGCCGGGAGCTGCTCGCTGCGCGGGGTCAGGTACAGCAGGTCACCGTCGTGGATGCCGGAGGCGGAGACCGAACGAGCGGGTTCGAACGGCTCGTGTCCGAGCCGGCTGAGCAGCCACCCCTCGGCGGCCCCGGTCGGGTCGTGGGAGCCGAGACCGGCCAGCCCGGCGAGCTGCGGAACGATCTCGGCGATCGCCGACTCGGCCGGCAGGGCGACGTCCACCCGGGTGGTCGGCGCAACGACGGTCACCCGTCGTGCGTTGGCCGGTGCACTCAAAGTCACGCTCCCCGTAGACGCATCCCTGCAGACGCCGCGCTCATACTATGGGCCGACCTGTCACGATCTGAGCCGCATCGGGGGAGAGCATCGTGCCACCAACGTTCCGTCGTCCACCCCGGGCCTCGGTCCCGGAGCCGGCCCGGGCGGAGATCGTGCTCCAGCCGCCGCCGGTCCTGCCGCGCGGCGGCTCGGCGAACATCACGCCGATGCTGTTCATGCTGCCGATGATGCTCGGCATGGGCGCCATGTCGTTCACGTACATGGCGACGGATGCCCACCGCGACCAAGGTCGTCTTCGGCGGGCTGTTCGCGGCCTCGTTCCTGGGCATGATCGCCATGTCGCTGACCCGGGGCGGCACCGCCAAGAAGGCCGCCATCAACGACGAGCGGCGCGACTACCAGCGCTACCTCACCTCGGTGCGCAAGCAGGTGCGTCGGCACGGGGCAGTGCAGCGGGCAGCCCTGGTGTTCGCCAATCCCACGCCGGAGGGCCTCTCCTCGGTCGCGATCAGCCCCCGGCTGTGGGAGCGCCGCCGCGCCGACCCCGACTTCGGGCATGTGCTGGTCGGGCTGGGCCCGCAGCGCCTGGCCTCGCCGCTGCGCGCACCCCAGACGGCCCCCCTGGAGGACCTCGACCCGGTCTCCTCCACCACCCTGCGCGCCTTCATCCGCACCAACTCCACCGTGCCCGACCTGCCGGTCCTGGTCGCCATCCGGTCCTACCCGCGGGTGCGGATCGCCGGCGGCCGCGAGGACCGGATCGGGTTGGCCCGGGCCCTCATGGCCTCCCTGGCCACGTTCCACTCTCCCGACGACCTGAAGATCGCAGTGTGCGCCGGCGACGCCCAGGCCGCCGAGTGGGACTGGACGAAGTGGCTGCCGCACACCTGGCACCCCCAGCGGTGGGGCGACGCCGGGCCGGTGCGGATGGCGGCACCGACCCTGGAGCAGCTCGAGGCGGTGATCGGGCCCGAGATGCTCGAGCGGCCGCCGTTCCACACCGGGGCGCAGGAGCATCTGGACGGCGCACATCTGGTGGTCGTGGTCGACGGTGGCGATGCCGCCTCGGCCGGCAGGCTCGCGGCCGAGGCCGGCCTGCTCGGCGTGACCCTGGTCTTCCTGGACGCGGATCCGGACCAGATGCGTCTGGGGGAGGCCGCGCTGCGCCTGGTGATCGAGGAGGGCCGGGTCGGGGTGCGCACCCCCTCCGGGATCCGACTGATCGGAGCTCAGATCGGGATGCACGAGGTCGAGGCCACGGCGCTGGCCCGGCAGATGTCCTCCCGTTACGTGCTCAACCGCACGGGCGAGCGGGTGACGCCGTCCACCTACGGTCTGACCGACCTGCTCGGCATCCCCGAGCCGCGCGCGATCGACCTGGCCCACCTGTGGGCCCCCCGTGCCCCGCGTGACCGGTTGCGGATCCCGCTCGGGGTGGAACCGAGTAGCGAGCCGCTGATGATGGACTTCAAGGAGTCCGCCGAGCAGGGCATGGGCCCGCACGGCCTGGTGATCGGTGCCACCGGGTCGGGCAAGAGCGAACTGCTGCGCACCCTGGTGACCGGTCTGGCGTTGACCCACTCGTCGGAGACACTCAACTTCGTCCTGGTCGACTTCAAGGGCGGTGCCACGTTCGCCGGTCTGTCCGAGCTGCCGCACACCGCGGCAGTGATCACGAACCTGGCCGACGATCTGACCCTGGTCGATCGCATGCAGGACTCGCTGCACGGCGAGCTGGTGCGCCGCCAGGAGCTGCTGCGTGCTGCAGGGAACTACGCCTCGGTGCGTGATTACGAACGGGCCCGCCAGGCCGGGCAGCACCTGGAGCCGCTGCCGACCCTGATGGTGATCATCGACGAGTTCAGCGAGCTGCTGTCCAGCAAGCCCGACTTCATCGACCTGTTCGTGATGATCGGCCGGCTCGGCCGCAGCCTCGCCGTCCACCTGCTGCTGGCCTCGCAACGGCTCGAGGAGGGCAGGTTGCGCGGGCTAGACAGCCACCTGTCCTACCGGATCGGGTTGCGCACCTTCTCGGCCTCGGAGAGCCGAGCCGTGCTCGGGGTTCCCGACGCCTACGAGCTGCCGCCGGTGCCGGGTGCCGCCTACCTGAGGTTCGACACCACGACGCTGGTGCGGTTCAAGGCCGCGTACGTCTCCGGTGCGTTGCCGCCGCCGACTGTGGCCGGGCGGGCCTCGACCACCGGCGCGATCGGACGGCGGGTGGTGGCGTTCGGGCTGAACGAGACCCGTCGGCGCCCTGCGGTGACTCCGGACCAGGCTGCTCAGGCCGCTCTGGAGGCGCCCGCCAACCCGCTGGACGACACCGTGCTCGACGTGCTGGTCGCCCAACTGGTGGGCCAGGGGCCTGCGCCGCACCAGGTGTGGCTGCCCCCGCTCACTGCGCCACCGGCGCTCGACCACCTGTTGCCGCCGCTGGCTGTCACCCCGGACCGTGGTCTGCATGCTGCCGGTTGGCCCGGCAACGGGCAGTTGAGTGTGCCGATCGGCGTGGTGGACAAGCCGTTCGAGCAGAAGCGGGACCTGCTCTGGGCGCCGCTGGCCGGTGCGGCCGGCAACCTGGTCGTGGTCGGCGGTCCGCAGAGCGGCAAGAGCACGCTGCTGCGCAGCCTGGTCGCCTCGATGGCGCTGACCCACACCCCGGCCGAGGTGCAGTTCTACGGGCTGGACTTCGGCGGCGGCACCCTGAGTGCCCTGGACGACCTCCCGCACGTCGGTGGGATGGCCGGGCGGCGCGACCGGGAGGCCGTGTTGCGCACCGTCTCGGAGATGATGACCCTCCTGGACAGCCGGGAGAAGCTGTTCGGCCAGCTCCGGATCGACTCGATGGCCACGTTCCGCGCCCGGCGACGCGCCGAGACACTGGAGGACCGCCCGTTCGGCGATGTCTTCCTCGTGGTGGACGGCTGGGGGGTGCTGCGTCAGGAGTACGACCAGTTGGAGGAGCCGATCACCACCCTCGCCTCGCGCGGGCTGGGCTTCGGCATCCACGTGGTGCTCTCGGCGAACCGCTGGATGGAGGTTCGGCCCGCGCTGCGTGACACCTTGGGCACGCGATTCGAGCTCCGTCTGGGCGACCCGGGTGACTCCGAGTTCGACCGCCGCAAGGCGGCCAACGTTCCCGAGGGGGCGCCGGGCCGCGGCATGGGCCGGGACAAGCTGCACTTCCTCGGCGCGCTGCCCCGGATCGACGGCGTCAGCCGGACCGACGACCTGTCCGAGGCCGCCGGCCGGCTGGTCTCGGCGGTGAGCAAGGCCTGGGCCGGGCCGCCCGCGCCTCCGGTGCGGTTGCTGCCCCGGATGGTCACCGCGGACCGGTTGCCCGAACCCGCGGCGGACGACGGCTGGCGGGTGCCGATCGGCATCGGTGAGTCCGATCTGGCGCCGTACCACCTCGACTTCGCCGTGGACCAGCACTTCTACGCATTCGGCGACTCCGAGTGCGGCAAGAGCGGCATGCTGCGGCTGATCGGCAACGGCGTGACGGCGCGTCAGCCGCGGGAGCGGGCGCGACTGCTGGTGGCCGACTACCGGCGATCGCTGCTGGGTGAGCTCGAGGAGAGCCACCTGGCCGGCTACGCCGCGTCGGCGACCGCTTTGAACGATCTTGTTGCCCAGTTGGTCGGCACCCTGCGCTCCCGGCTGCCGGGGCCGGAGGTGACTCCTGCCCAGTTGCGCGAGCGTTCCTGGTGGTCCGGGCCCGAGCTGTTCCTCCTCGTCGACGACTACGACATGATCGCCGGCCAGAGCCTGAACCCGCTGCTGCCGCTGGCCGAGCTGCTGCCCCAGGCGCGTGACATCGGCCTTCACCTGGTGCTGGCCCGGCGCTGCGGCGGCGCCGGCCGGGCGATGTTCGACCCGATGATCTCCAAGCTGCGGGAGAGCGCGACCCCCGGTCTGCTGATGTCCGGGGACAAGGACGAGGGCGCCCTGCTCGGCACGGTCAAGCCCTCCGCGCAGCCGCCCGGACGCGGCACGCTGGTGAGCCGCCGCTCCGGCACTCAGCTGGTGCAGCTCGCCTGGCGCCCGCCGACGGCCTGACCCGGCGCCGGACCGCCGCGTCCACCTCGTCGTCCACCTCGCCGTCCCCTCGCCGTGATCGCTGGTTGTCATGGGTTTCGACCCAGTAGCTGGGGCGATCAGCCATGACAGATGGTGATCTTGGTCTGGGGTGCCGAGGGTGAGGCGGTAAGAGTGCCGTGACAGGTTCTGGCAGTTCTGACCTGACGCCTGTTCGCGCCCCTTTCTAGCGTGGGGCACGGAGCGATCGGTCCAACCCTCGCCGGTCGCCGCTCCGAAAGCGTGCCACCGGCGCGCCTGGGGGATCGCGGCTGCGAGGGTCACAAGCGAAAGGGAAAACACATGGCTGGCTCGAGGGTGGATTTCACCCATGCGGCATTCCAGCAGGCCACGACCGCGTTCAACACGACGGGTACCGCCTGCGACCGGCACATCCAGGACCTGAGCTCGGTCTGCCACATGACCCTGGGCGACGGGATCAACGGCCAGGGCGGGATCGCTCTGCAGAAGCTCGACATGGCGCTGGTCCAGTTCCAGCAGGACCTCACCGCTCAGCTGAACAAGATGCACGGGCTGATGGACGAGTCGCACTCGTCGATCAGCACGTTCGACGTGACCACGCAGGCGAACATCGGTGACGTGTCCCGTCAGCTCGACCTGGCCTGAGCGGCATCCGGCAGAACCCGACCAAGAACCAGAGAGGTAACGAGACGATGGCAGGACTCGACGAGGGCACCTACACCCTCGACAAGAGCAAGGTGATGAACCTCGTCGGCGTGGCCGAGGACATCGAGGCCCGGCTCAAGGGCGAGGTGGCCAAGCTGCAGGACGAGACCGCGGGGCTGCGCAGCACCTGGAAGGACGCTGCCGCCGGCCAGGCCTGGGACAAGGAGACCACGGTCCTGAACAACATCATCGACCACCTGAGCAACGTGGTGAAGCAGCAGGCGATGACCCTGGCGCAGACCACCAGCGACGGCTTCAAGCTCGACGACAACATCGCTGCGGCAATGGGCGGTTCCCGCGGTGGTGGCCGCTTCGGCTGATCCGCGAAGCGGATATCGGGAGGCGCACCCCAGCGCCCCGTCCGATATGGCGTGGCCGCCGTCCGGACCCGCATGGCCCAGGGTCCGGACGGCGGCCACGGCCGAGTCGGCACAGCACCTGCACCATCGACGCGCACGACCACGAAGGAGAGAGAACATGAGCAGTCCGTCCGGTCGGATCGAGGTCAACCTCGCCTCCCTGCTCTCCTTCGCCGGTGACCTGCAGTCCCATCTCGAACTGATGATCCGCGACATCGGCGACGTCGACGCCCTGCGGCACGCGATCGACGACGTGGCCTCGCTCGGCGACTTCCCCGAGGCGCGGCAGATGACGGCGCGCCACCAGTTGGCGGTGAACGACGTCCAGGACCTGCTCGAAGAGGTGCGCGACGTGATCGCCTTCGCCGACGACATCACCCTGTGGGTCGCCGCCAAGTACGCCGATCGCGACCAGGCCACCGCGGCGTCCATGGGCGACATCGCCTCCACCATCAGCATCTGATCATCCGGAGGGAAAGGCATGTCCGGCAACGGGAACAACCAGGGCGGGCGCAACGGGGCCTACGGCCGCCGACACGGTGACCACAGCGACGAGCCGGCGCACTACCGCCTTCCGGAGAGCGGAGTCGACTACCGCGGCGTCTCGCACGCCGAGCTGATCCGCGCCGTCATGCGTGGCCGCCCGCAGAACCTGCGCACGGTGGGGGACGGCTGGCAGCGCCTGGGCAGCTCGCTCAACGAGCGGTCCGCCGAGCTCACCGACCGCGCCAAGCTCCTGTCGGAGCGGTGGAGCGGCACTGCCTTCGACCAGTACCTGACCATGATCCTCGACCTCACGGTGTCGGCCCGGGAGGTCGCGAACACCGCGCTTGACCTGCGTGACGTCGCCTACGCCGACGCCGATCTGCTGGAGCGCGCGCAGAAGGCCATGATCGGCCTGGGTGCGCCCGTGGCGGACGGCGAGGTGGAGGTCAGCGGCAGCTGGGGCTCGGCCACAGTGAGCGGGGTGGGCCAGGGGGCCACGATCGACGTGGTGGTGAACCGGGGCCCGGGCGGCTGAGTTCGGCCGGTGTGGTAGCAGAGTCGTTGTCGTAGAAGGGAAGTCCAGGATGGCAACGTCGCAGGAAGCGGCAGTGCTGATCGTCCAGCAGCTCAAGGCCGGCTACGCCGACTCCTACAGCGCCGTCGGCCACGTGGTCGACCGGTCCAGCGTGACCCTGACCGGCCAGCCGTCGGCCACCACGCGCCAGCTCGCGGCGCTCAACGTGCAGGCCTCGGCGGAGGCCGCCGCGAGGAACCAGTCGGCGGTCACGGTGGGCGCGTTGTCCCTGCTCGCGACGGGGGCCGCGAGTGAGCCCTCCACCGGTGGTGGCATGACGTCCGGCGGTGCGCTCAGCGGCGGTGTCGTCCCGGTCGTCAACGGTGGCTTCGGCAGCAGCGTCGGGGGCGTGGGCGCCCTGGTGGCGGGTGGAGCAGTCCTCGCCGCAGCACTGCCGACCGCGGGCAGCCTGCTCGGCCGTGCCCTGCTCTCCGGGTCGTCCTCGGTGGCCGGTGCGGTTCCCTTCCGGTCGACGGCGCTGCCCGGGATCGGAACCCAGAACACGCCCACCGTCTACCGGATCAACACGGGTGCCCCGGCCCCCAACACGCCGGTCGGCACCCCGTACGGCACCCCCTCCGTGTCGCTGGTCAACGGTGTCCCGGCGCCGGGGAACGGGCAGAGCCCGGCCGACCCGGTTCCTGCCGGGACCCTGCTCCCCGACGGCACCCTCGCCGGCGTCGGCGGGGTCTCGGGCGGTGCGGGCGCCGGGGTGGCACCCGACCTGGCCGGACTGGGCAGCCTGGGGGTCACCTCCGATCCCGCCGGTGCTGCCCCGGGCGTGGAGCTGGCCGGCCTGTCGGCGCTGGACGACGCCGTCAAGACCCCTGACCTCGCCGGGCTCGGCGGCGGTGGCGGCGGGATCCCCGGTGGTGCCGGGGGCCTGGGCGGAATCGGCGGTGGCCTGGGCGGTCTCGGCGCCGGAGCGGTGCGCAGCGTCGCCTTCGGCGACGTGGCCGCGATGACCAGCGCGTCGTCCGCGATGTCGGCCCCGATGGCGGGCATGAGCTCGGCCGGGGCCTCATCCATGGGCGGCATGATGCCGATGATGCCGATGGGTGGCGGCGCTGCTGCCGGTGACCAGGGTGGTAACCGCCGGGTGCCGGCGTGGCTGGTGGAGACCGAGGACGTCTGGGGCGAGTCGGCAGCCGTGGCGCCGGGCGTCATCGGTGACTCGCGATGACGGAGCCGGCGTCCGGCAGGACGTTGAACGTCCACCACCAGAGCCTGATCTCGCTCTCGGCCGAGCTCGCGGAGACGTCCAAGAGTGCGCTGGCGGTCCGCACCGCGGTGGTGGAGTCCCTGAATCAGCTTCCGGCGCAGGCGTTCGGGCTGGCCGCCGAATCGAGTACCGCCTACATGGCCTACCGCAAGCGGGTCGGCGCCCTGAGCACCGAGGTGGAGGCCTTCGAGATGGAGTTGCTCGGTATGAGCGAGGCGCTCGAGGACGCCGCCGCGGCGTACCGGACCGAGAGCGCCGCTGCGGCCGGGTCGTTCGGCGCGGTGCAGCGTCGCCTCGACCAGCCGCAGCCGCAATCGATCCCGACGACTCCGCTCGCGCTGGACTGGGACATGCAGAAGGGCAGCCGCTGACGTCCAGGCACCAGGCAACGAGAAGGGCTGGTGGCCCTGGCCACCAGCCCTTCTCGTGCGCTGTGGTGTTCTACCAGCTCATGAAGTCGTCGCGCTGCTTGTCCCTCTCCTCCGAGACCGGCTCGTCGGTCGCCTTCCAGTCCGAGAGCACGGTGTCGAAGATGCCGGTGTCGGGCATGACGTCGGTGTACTGCTCGCGCGCGTGCATGACCGAGCGCAGAATCGCATCGTTGATCGCCTCGACCACGGCGGCGCCGAGGGTCTTCGCGTCGTAGTAGCGCACGGCGTCCGGATCGATGTTGACCTCGGAGACCTTGCCGTTGCCGCGCACCTTGGCCGTGATCATCCCGTTGGCGGCCTGACCGACGCTGGTCGATGCCACCACCTGGCGCTGCACCTCGCCGATGCGGGCGGCCTGAGTGCGGGCCTGCTCCAGCATCGCATCGAGCTGGCGGTCGATGTCACCCGACACGTTCATGTCACCCCTCACGATCCAGTGATGGTCCGACGTCCACTGTCGCCCAGGACGACGTGGGCGTGGCACGGCAGAAATACCACCGCGGCACCGGCCGAGGTGCCTACAGCTCGACGGATCCGCTGATACAGGTCACGGTGTCCCCGCCGACCCAGACCCTGCCCTCGTCGTCGGTGTCGATGCGCACCCGGCCGCGCCGGCCGAGCGCCGTGCCCTGCGCCGCGACGTAGGGCGCCTGCACCCTTCCCGAGCCGATCAACCACTGGGCGAGTGAGGCGTTCAGGCTTCCGGTGACCGGATCCTCCACGGCCAGACCGTCCTTGGGGAAGAACGCGCGTACCTCGTACAGCTCCGGATGGCCCGGAGGGTGGAAGCCGACGACGCCGATGTCGTGGGTCACCGTGCGCGGGGTGAGCGCCAGCACGGCATCCGCGTCGGCCAGCATCACCGCGACCCAGCCGGGGCCGTTGTCCACCCACTGGGCCTGGAGGATGTCGCCCTTGCGGATGCCGAGTTCCTTGGCCACCGCGGTCAGGTCGGGGGCGGCGACCGGACCCTCGCGGAGCAACGCGGGTGCCGCGAAGGCGAGACCGTCCGCGGTGCTGCGGATCTCGACCAGACCGACGCCGCACTCCTGGATCACTCTTCCGTCCGTCGGGCTGCCCGAGCCGGCCGCCAGCCAGGCGTGGCAGGTACCCAGAGTCGGGTGGCCGGCGAACGGCAGCTCGGTGACCGGGGTGAAGATCCGCACCTGGTAGTCCGCGCCGGCGGCCTTCGGTGGCAGCACGAACGTCGTCTCGGACAAGTTGGTCCAGCGGGCGAACGCGTGCATCTGCTCGGTGCTCAGGCCGTCTGCATCGAGCACCACCGCCACCGGGTTGCCCGCGAAGGGCTCGGCGGAGAAGACGTCGACCTGCGTGAAGGGTCTGCGCATGGCTGGGAGTCTGCCAGAACGGGGTGAACCGGGTCAGCCACCCGCAAACGGGGGGAGCACGTCGACCTGGGCGCCGTCGCGCAAGGCACGCTCACGCGAGCCGGCAACCTCGTCGAGCAGGAACGAGCAGGCAGCCAGCACCCTGGTCAGTTCGGGGCCGTGCCGGCGGGTCAGCACTGCGGCCAGCGCGGAGATCGTGGGAGCGGCACCGCGGGCGTCGTCCAGCTCGACCGTCTCCTCCTCGATGCCGGACGCTGCCCGGGCTCCGGCGAAGTAGCGCACCGTCACCTTCATCGTCGGCTCAGCCACCGATCGCGCTCATCGGCCGGTCGGGCTGCAGGAACGACGGGTCGTCGATGCCGTGCCCGGCGAACTTGCCCCACATGGCGGTGCGCCAGACCACGGCGATCTGTTCGTCGTCCGCACCCTGACGCACCAGCGCCCGCAGGTCGGTCTCCGTACGCGAGAACAGGCAGGTGCGGACCTGCCCGTCGGCGGTGAGCCGGGTGCGGTCGCAGTCGCCGCAGAACGGGCGGGTGACCGAGCCGACGATGCCGACCCTGGCCTGCCCGCCGGTGGGGGTGAGCCCAGCCGCACCCTCGACCATCCAGGTCTCCGCCGGTTCAGCGCCCCGCGCCGCAGCGCCGGTGGGGACGAGTGTGAACTCCTGCTGCAATTGGGTGAGGATCTCGGCTGCTGTCACCATCTCGTCCCGGTCCCAGGAGCCCTGGGCGTCGAGCGGCATCTGTTCGATGAAGCGCAGCTCGTAGCCGTGCGCGATCGCCCAGCGCAGCAGGCCGGCAGCCTCGTCGTCGTTCACCCCGCGCAGCAGCACGGTGTTGATCTTCACCGGGGTGAGGCCGGCCTCGGCGGCGGCGTGCAGCCCGGCCAGCACGTCGGGCATCCGGTCTCGATGGGTGATCCGGGCGAAGCGGGCCCGGTCGAGGGTGTCCAGGCTGACGTTGATCCGATGCAGCCCGGCCGCGACCAGGGACGTCGCGCGCTTGTCCAGGCCCAGCCCGTTGGTGGTCAGCGCGGTCTGCGGTACCCCGCCGGATGCCGTCCGCAGCGCTGTGGTGGCGGCGAGGATGCCCTCCAGGCCCTTTCGCAGCAAGGGTTCCCCACCGGTGAACCGCACCTCCTCGACCCCGAGCCGTTCCACCGCGATGGTGATCAGCCGGATCAGTTCCTCGTCGCTGAGCAGCAGCGGGTCGGGCATCCAGTCCAGACCCTCGGGGGGCATGCAGTAGGAGCAGCGCAGATTGCAGCGGTCGGTGAGGCTCACCCGGAGATCGGTGGCGACCCGGCCGAAGGAATCGATCAGACGCGGATCGATCGGTCGGGTGGTCATGGGTCAGGGTAACTGCGCACGGCGGCATCGCAAGCGCTTGTAGCGTGGCGTGGTGAGCAGCCAGAGCAAGGACGAGGGCGTCCCGGCGGATCCGAGGAACCAGGCGGGGCTGTCTGGGCTGTCGGGGCTGGCCGGGCTGTCGGCCGGGTTCGTCTGGGGTGCGGCGACGTCGGCCTTTCAGATCGAGGGTGCCGCCGATCAGCGCGGGCAGTCGATCTGGGACACCTTCTGTCACGAGAGTGGGCGGATTCGTGACGGTTCCGACGCCACGGTGGCCTGCGACCACGTGCACCGCTATGCCGAGGACGTCGCGCTGCTGCGCGGGCTCGGCGTCGACGCCTACCGGTTCTCGATCGCCTGGCCCCGGGTACAGCGCACAGGCAGGGGGCCGCTGAACGGCAAGGGGCTGGCGTTCTACGACCGGTTGGTGGACGAACTGCTCGCCGCCGGCATCGAGCCGTGGGTGACCCTCTACCACTGGGATCTGCCGCAGCCGCTGCAGAACATCGGCGGCTGGCCGGTGCGCGAGGTGGCGGACCGGTTCACCGACTATGCGGTGGCCACGCATGCGGCGCTCGGTGACCGGGTGCGCCGCTGGGCCACGCTGAACGAGCCGTGGTGCTCGGCCTGGCTCGGCCACGCCTCGGGTGAGCACGCCCCCGGCAGCACGGAACTCGGCCAGGCCGCGCGGGCCTCGCACCATCTGCTGCTGGCCCACGGCCAGGCGGTGGCCGCGATGCGTGAACAGGCTCCGGCCGACCACTCGCTCGGGATCGTGCTGAACCCTGGCTGCTACCGCGGGGCGGACGGGCTCTCGGCCTCGGAGGTGGCCACGGTGCTGCCCGCCGCCCACCTGCTGGACGGCGTCCACACTCGGTGGTGGCTGGACGCCCTGCTGCTCGGCACCTACCCGCAGGACACGCTGGAGCTGTTGACGCCCCTGCTGGACGGCGTGATCCACGAGGGGGACCTGCGCACGATCGCTCAGCCGCTGGACTTCCTCGGGGTCAACTACTACAACGACCACCTGCTGCAGCCGCGGACCCGCGACGGCGCCGCGCCGGTACCGGAGCTGCCGGGGACGGAAGTGGTGTCGATGGCCCCACCCGGGCCCGACGCGACGTCCTTGGGCTGGCCTGTGACACCGGACGGCCTGCGGGTGCTGCTGGTGCGGCTCGCCCACCAGTACCCGCCGGTGCCGCTGGTGGTCACCGAGAACGGCGCCGCTTACCACGACAGCCGGGCCTCACTGCACGTGCGCGAGGACGAGGAGCCCGGGCCCATCCCTGACCCGGATCGGATCGCGTACCTGCGCGGCCATTTGGAGGCGCTCGCGGCGGCGGTCGAGCAGGGTGCCGACGTGCTGGGCTACTTCGCCTGGTCGCTGCTGGACAACTTCGAGTGGGCGCACGGGTACACCCAGCGGTTCGGGCTGGTGCGGGTGGACTTCGCCACCGGCGACCGCCGCCCCCGCGCCAGCTACTACGCCTACCGCGACCTCATCGCCTCCCTGTAGAAGCTGCTCATGCTCCGCAGGGGTACATGAAATGGCCTCTGCAGCACCCCGAACATGTACCCCCGCGGAGCATGAGCAGGTTTCGCAGGAGCAGGTCGGCGGGGTCAGTGGGGGCGGGTGGCGGTGAGGTCGCGCACCTCGGCATAGCGCTCGCGGACGCCGGGGGTGACGTCGGCCTCGAAAGTCTTCGTGCCGGCGAGGGTCCAGGTGGGCGGAGCCGCAGCGCCGGAGAGCACCCACGCGGCCTGGCGGGCGGCGCCGTCGGCGACGTACTCCCCAGGCGGTGGGACCACCACCGGGTGGGCCAGCACCGACGGGGCGATCTCGCGCAGGGCCTGCGACTTCGCACCGCCGCCGACCAGCAGGATCCGTTCGATCGTGGCGCCCTGGGCGACCAGGGCGTCCAGCCCGTCGGCCAGCCCGCAGAGCAGGCCCTCGATCGCCGCGCGGGCGACGTGCGCCGGGGTAGCCGTCTCCAGCCGGATCCCGTGCAGCGCGCCCGTGGCCTCGGGCCGGTTCGGCGTGCGCTCGCCCTCCAGGTAGGGCACCAGCACCAGGCCACCTGATCCGGGCGGGGCCGACAGCGCGAGCTCGGAGAGCGCGGCCAGGTCGACGCCGAGCATCCGCGCCGTCGCGTCCAGCACCCGGGCGGCGTTCAGGGTGCAGACCAGCGGCAGGTAGTTGCCGGTGGCGTCGGCGAACCCGGCGACGATGCCGCTGGGATCCGCGGCCGGCACCGAGGCCACCGCCGAGACCACGCCGGAGGTGCCGATCGAGACCACGACGTCGCCGGCGGCCGCGCCCAGACCGAGCGCCGCCGCCATGTTGTCGCCGGTGCCGGGGCCGAGCACCGCACCCGAGGCGAACCCTTGGGCCGCAACGGAACCCGCGGCGTCCGCCGGGCCCAGGACGTGCGGCAGGACGGCGTCGTGCCCCAGTGCCGCGGCGAGGATGTCGCGGCGGTACTCCCCGGTGGCGGGGGAGTAGTAGCCGGTGCCCGAGGCGTCGCCGCGGTCGGTGACCAGGGCGTCCAGCCCGGGCGCGCCGGCCAGCCTCCAGGTCAGCCAGTCGTGCGGCAGGCACACCGCGGCGACTCGCGCGGCGGCGTCCGGCTCGTGCTCGGCCAGCCAGGCGAGCTTGGACACGGTGAACGAGGCGACCGGCACCGACCCGACGCCGCCGGCCCAGGCCTGCGGCCCGCCCAGCTCCTCGGTGAGCCGGGCGGCCTGCGGCGCCGAACGGGTGTCGTTCCACAACAGGGCCGGGCGGACGACGTCACCCGCGGCGTCGAGGGTGACCATGCCGTGCTGCTGGGCTCCGACGGCCACGGCGGCGACATCGTCCAGGCCGCCGGCGGCAGCCATGGCCTCCTGCAGGGCCGTCCACCAGTGCTGTGGATCGATCTCGGTGCCGTCGGGATGGCCGGCGCGCCCTTCGCGCACCAGCGTCCCGGTCTCGGCGTCGCGGATCACGACCTTGCAGGACTGGGTCGACGAGTCGACCCCGGCCACATGTGTCATCGGGCTCCCATCAGGTGCTCGATCGCCAACTGGTTGAGACGCACGAAACCATAACCGCGCGACCCGGCCTTGTCGGCGTCGAAGTCCTCGAAGGCGCTGCGGTCGGCGAGCAGCTCACGGTGGGACTCGCCATCGGCCAGGGTGGGCACGGACAGGTCGGCCACGCCGGCCTCAGCGAGTGCCTCGGCCACCTCGGGGTCGGCCCGGAAGCCCGCTGCCCGGTCCTTGAGCAACAGGTAGGTGCGCATGTTCGCGGAGGCCGACTCCCACACGCCGTCGGAGTTCTCGGTGCGCAGCGGCTTGTAGTCGAAGTGCCGCGGGCCGTCGTACCCGGCCGTCTCGAGCAGGTCGACCAGGAAGAACGCGTTGATCAGGTTGCCGTGGCCGAAGATCAGGTCCTGGTCGAACTTGGGGCCGTTCTGGCCGTTCAGGTCGATGTGGAAGAGCTTGCCGTGCCACAGCGCCTGGGCCACGCCGTGCACCATGTTGAGGTTGGACATCTGCTCGTGCCCGACCTCGGGGTTGAGGCCGACCATCTCGTGGTGGTCGAGGGAGTTGATGAAGGCGAGCGCGTGCCCGATCGTCGGCAGCAGGATGTCGCCGCGCGGCTCGTTCGGCTTCGGTTCGAGCGCGAACCGCAGGTTGTAGCCGGAGTCGATGCAGTACTGGGCCAGGGTGTCCAGCGCCTCGCGGAAGCGGTCGAGCGCGGCGCGCACGTCCTTGGCGGCCTCGGTCTCGCTGCCCTCGCGGCCGCCCCAGAACACGTAGGTCTCGGCGCCCAGCTCGGCGGCCAGGTCGAGGTTTCGCATCACCTTGCGGATCGCGTAGCGGCGCACGGACCGGTCGTTGCTGGTGAACGCGCCGTCTTTGAAGGCCGGGTGGGTGAACAGGTTGGTGGTGAGCATCGGCGCCTTCATGCCGGTCTCGGCGAGGGCGGCCTTGAACGCTTCGATGATCTTCGTGCGCACGGTGTCCGAGGAGCCGAACGGCACCAGGTCGTCGTCGTGGAAGGTGACGCCGTAGGCGCCGAGGGCGGCCAGGCGGTGCACCGCCTCGATCGGGTCCAGAGGTGCCCGGGTCGCGTCCCCGAACGGGTCGCGGGCCTGGTACCCCACGGTCCACAGGCCGAAGGTGAACTTGTCTGCAGGGGTGGGCTGGACGGCGGTCATCGGAGCCTCCGGGGCGGCGGGGGAAGGGGCGAGCAGAGAATTTGTTCAGTTACTGAACTTAACCGCGTTGAGTGTGTCGCTGTCAAGGGTCTGGCCATCGTCTGCCCGGGTGGAGTTCCCCACAAGTTCAGGACCTGAACGAACCCGCGGCGATCGCCTAGAGTGCTCGCATGAGTGCGCATCGGGACAACCCAGCGCGCCAGCCCTCGTTGCGTGAGCACAACCTCGCGCTCACCCTGGCTCAGCTGGCCGACCACGGGCCCACCTCACGGGCCCGGTTGGCCGCCGTGACCGGACTGACCAAGGCGACCGTCTCCTCCCTGGTGGACACCCTCGTCGCCGGGGGTCTGGTCGCGGAGCTGGGCCCCTCCGCCTCCCCCCGGGTGGGTCGACCGGGCTCGCGGGTGGCGCTGGCCGAGTCCGGCCCGGTCGGGATCGGGCTGGAGATCAACGTCGACTACCTCGCCACGCTCACCGTCGATCTGTCCGGCACCGTCCGTCAGCGGGAGACGATCACCGGCGATCTGCGCACGGTGCAGCCGGGCACGGTGCTGGCCCGGGCCGCGATGGCGCTGCGCCGTGCGATCGAGCGGGCCCAGCTGGACGGCGGTCAGGTGGCCGGGGTCGCGGTCGCCGTCCCCGGGCTGGTCGAGACCGAGCGGGACCTGTTGCGGATGGCCGCGAACCTCGGCTGGCGCGACGTGGCGGTGCTGGACGAGCTGCGCGCCCGCTCCGAAGGGGCCGTCCCCGACAGCCTGCCGATGAGTCTGGACAACGAGGCCAACCTCGCGGCGCTGGCCGAGCTGTGGTGTGCCGGGCACGCCGATCGGGACGGCAGCCCGTTGCGCACCTTCGTGCACGTCTCCGGGGAGATCGGCATCGGCGCGGGGATCGTGGTGGACGGCGCCCTCTACCGCGGCCGGCACGGCTTCAGCGGTGAGATCGGGCACCTCACCGTCGGCCTGCCCCGCGCCCGGAAGGACCGGGGGGAGGCGGAATGCTCCTGCGGCAGCCACGGCTGCCTGGAGCAGCTGGCCGGGCAGGAGGCGATCCTGCGTGCGGCGGGGATCGGCGAACCGGTGCGCAGCGGCCGCCGTCTGGGGGGCCTGGGCACCAGCCGGGGCACCCCAGAGGGTCCGGTGGCAGCGCTCGAGGACGCCGCCCGGCATGAGGACCGGCGGGCCACCGCGGCACTGGCCGAGGCCGGGACCGCGCTCGGCGGTGCCATCGCCGCGGTGCTCAACATCGTGGACGCCGACGCCGTCGTCCTCGGCGGCCTCTACGCGCGGCTCGCCGAATGGATGCTGCCCACGGTCCAGGCCGAGATCACCCACCGGGCACTGATCGCGTCCTGGTCGCCGGTGCAGATCAGGGTGTCCCCGCTGGGTGGCGAGGCGGCCGTGCTGGGAGCGGCCACCTCCGTCATCCGCTCGGTCATCGCCGATCCGGCCGGCTACCTGGCCACCCGTGGAAACCTGATCTGAGAGAGCGGGTTCGCTGATGGCACGGGTACCGCAGAGGCCGGCGAAGCGCCCGGCGGCGCAGCCGGCGACGGGCACGGTCGGGCTGGTGATCGCTGGGGCCGGTGCGCGCGGTGCCTACGAGGTCGGTGCGCTGTCGGTGGTGATCCCCTGGCTGAAGGCCCGCGGTGAGGCGCCGCGGGTGATCGTCGGGACCAGCGCCGGCGCGATCAACGCTCTGCTGGTCGCCGCGCTGCTCGACGTGGACGACGCAGAGGAGGCCGCGCAGCAGGCGCTCGGCCTCTGGCGGGGGGCGGCGCGCACCGGGGTGTTCCGCCCCCTGCTGCTCACCGCGCCGGGGTTCGCGGCGCGCTACCTGGCCCGCCTGGCCGGGATCGGTGACAGTCCGGTCACCTCGGTGCTCGATCCGGCGCCGTTGCGGCGCACGCTGTCCCGGTTCGAGCACTGGCCGCAGCTGCACGAGAACATCTCCTCGGGGGTGCTGGAGTCGGTGGCGCTGATCACCACGGCGACCGGCCGGCACCGCACCGAGGTGTTCGTCGAACAGGGCTCCGCGGTGGAGCTCCCGCCGGACGACGCCGCGCGGCGGATCGCCTATGTCCCGGCCAGGCTGAGCGCCGAACACGTCATGGCCTCGGCGGCGATCCCAGTCGCCTTCCCGCCGGTGCGGCTCTCGGACGACGAGGGCGCCGCCGGCGACTGGTACCTGGACGGCGGCGTCCGGCTGAACGCCCCGATCAAGCCCGCTCTCGACCTGGGAGCGGAGCGGCTGGTGGTGGTGGCCACCCATCCGCTCGGCCGGTCCGAGGATCCGTTCCGCCTCGACCCCAGACAGCTCGATCTGTTCGGCGCGTTCGCCACGGTGATCACCTCGACGCTGGTGGACCGGATGGTCGAAGACGTGCGCGCGCTGGAGCGCGTGAACGCCCTGCTCGGCGCCGGGGCCACCGGCACCCGGTACCGGCCGGTGCCCCACCTGTTCATCGGCCCCGACCGGATCGGCACCATCTCGGGTCTGGCTGAGGCGGCCCTGCACGCCCACCGGGGCCTGGATGCCCTGCGCAGCCCCGACATCGCCCTGCTCGACCGGCTGATCGGTGGCACCCACTCGGCGCACGGGGAGCTGCTCAGCTACCTGTTGTTCGACCCCGACTTCATCGAGTCCCTGATCGAGGCCGGGCGGCGCGACGCCCTGGCAGCGCTGGACGCCGCTGGGGAGGACCCGTGGCGGCTCACCCGCAGCCGGTGATCACGACGAAGGGGCGGCGCCGACCCTGGGTCGGCACCGCCCCTCGGCGATGATCGTCGCGGCTACACGCCCGCGGGCACTGTGGTGCCGGCGGTGGTGCCGGCGCTGGCCTGGGCAGGCGGCGTGACGGCGAGCTTGCGGCCGTGCCGCAGCCCCAGCAGGGACAGCACGAACAGCAGTGCGGCGGCCACGTAGGCGCCGATTGCGGCGAGCCCGGCGATGGTGCCCATGGTGGCGAAGGCGTAGGCGTTGAGCAGCAGGCCGCGCAGGGTGCTGCCCATGAACAGGGTCTGGCGCAGCTCACCGAGCTTGGCCACCTCGGCCTTGTCGGCGGCCGGGTCGGCGCTCAGCTTCATGAACGCACCGCTGACCTCGGAGTAGGTCTTGCCCTGGCTGGCGGCATTCATGTGCACCAGGATGTAGTGGTCGGCGTAGGCCTTGGCCTGCTCGCCGGTCTCCAGGGGCTGGCCGGCGTACTTCTCCAGGTAGGGCTTGATCTCGGGGTTGTTCAGCGCCTCGCCGGTCGGCATGACGATGTGCTGGTCGGTGAGTTGCTGCTTGACGTTGTCTGCGACGAACCCGCTCGCCCAGGTCAGCAGTCCTCCGGCCACCAGCAGAACGGCGGCGAGGATCAGTCCGGTCCAGGAGATGAGTCTGTCGAGTGTGCTGCGCACGTCGGCCTCCGCAAGAGTGCTTCGGCTCGGGGTGGACGAGGAGGTCGTTCCCGAGGCCATCAGGTAGTTGAAGATGGCACTACGAAAGCTAGGCCTCGCGGAACAGTAGAATCCGGGACTAGTGGCCCGGGTGGGCCGACAGCCACGTGAGCTGCATCTCCATCGTCAGCGGGGCTCCCGGCTCGACCGTGCTCGCCTGACCCAGCTCGGCGGCGTTCGGCGGTGCGGTCTGCGGCTCGATGCAGACCGCACCCGGGCGCTCGTCGAAGACCACGGCGTGCGCGGCGTCCGAGCTGATCTCCAGGGTGAGCGCGCCGTCCCACACCACCCGGGCCGGCCAGGTCACCTCGACGAAGACGTCGTCCCAGGGGGGCGCCGGCACCGGGGCCACCTCCGGCTGGGGCATGCCGTCGTCGTCCCGGGGCAGCACTCCGGCGCTGGTGATCTCCAGGCGGGCCGGCTCGCCGCGGGCCAGGCGGCGGGAGAACCACGGGTGGTACCCGGTCCAGGCCGGCATCGCCACGTCGTCCGCATGCACCTCGAGCGCCGCGCGCACCCCGCCGGCGTCCAGGTGCACGTGCTGCACCACATGGCCGCGCCAGGGCCACCGGTTGTCGAAGTCGCACCGCAGGTGCACCTCGGCGGGTGAGGCGTCGAGCACCTGCCACGGCCGGTCGAGGGCGACCCCGTGGATCGCGTGCGGGGGCAGATTGATCGGCAGTTGGTGGGTGCGCCCACCCCAGACCAGGCGCCCGCGGCGGATCCGGCCGGCGTAGGGGGCCATCGGGTAGTTGCCCCAGTCGACCAGCTTGTCCCCTCCGCGCCCGATCAGGTCCAGCCCGGCCACGCGCAGCGCCGTCCACCGGCCTCCGCTGGTGCTCAGGGTCAGGGTCGTGTCGCCGTCGCGCAGTTCGATGTCGGTCACTCGCAGAGTCTCTCTCGTGCTCGCCGGACGCCGCTATGGGCCATGCTGTGGCCATGACTGATGCGCCGGTCACTCCCGCGACGCCGGCCGACCTCGCTGCGGCGCTGGAGGCCACCGGGTACCTCGCCGACGACGGACTGGCCACCGTGGCCTGGTTGTCGATGACCATGCGCCGCCCGCTGATGCTCGAGGGCGAGCCCGGCACCGGCAAGACCGCGCTGGCCGAGGCGCTGGCGCAGGCGCTCGGCGCCCAGCTGATCCGGCTGCAGTGCTACGAGGGGATCGACGCGAGCCAGGCCCTCTACGACTGGGACTTCCCGCGCCAGGTGCTGCACCTGCGGGCGATCGAGGCCACCAAGGCCGGCGGTCAGGCGCTCGACGTCGACGCGGTCGAGCACTCGCTGTTCGATGAGCGCTTCCTGCTCGCCCGCCCGATCCTGCAGGCCCTCCGCAGCCCGAACGCGGTGCTGCTGGTCGACGAGATCGACCGGGCCGACGACGAGTTCGAGGCCTTCCTGCTCGAGGTGCTCTCCACCCACGCGGTGTCGATCCCGGAGCTGGGCACCATCACCGCCGAGCACCCGCCGCTGGTGGTGCTCACCTCGAACCGCACCCGGGAGGTGCACGATGCGCTGAAGCGGCGCTGCCTGTACCACTGGGTCGAGCACCCTGGCCTGGCCCGTGAGATCGAGATCCTGCGCCGGCGGCTGCCCGAGGTGCCGGCGAAGCTGGCCGAGCAGGTGGCGATGGTGGTGCAGCGGCTGCGGGACGGTGCCGCCGGGCCGGCCGAGGCCGATCTGCTGAAGCCGCCGGGGGTCGCCGAGAGCCTGGACTGGGCGCGGTGCCTGATGGAGCTCGGGCGGCGCGAGCTCGACGTGGAGACCACCGCTGCCACGCTGGGCGCGATCTGCAAGTACCGCGAGGACGCGGAGCGAGTGCGGGACCGCCTCGACCGCCTTCTGGCCGGCTGATCTGCACTGGTCGCCCATGGGTTGCGGTGAGTTCTGCACCGTCTGCGTGTACCAACCCCTCCACAACCCAGAGCGGACCCTTACGGTTGCGGGCGTGAAGAGTGGAGCTGACGGAATCACGCCGGACGACAAGGACTGGACCTGGGTGCTGGAGGAGCGGTGCCGCGAGTGCGGTTTCGATGCCTGCGCGATGTCGGTGGGGGAACTGGCCCGGGTCACCCGTTCGACCGTGGCTGCCTGGCAGGAGGTGCTGGGGCGGTCCGACGTGCGCACCCGCCCGGCACCCGCGGTGTGGTCGTCGCTGGAGTACGCCTGTCACGTGCGTGACGTGTACCGGTTGTTCGGCGAACGGGTGCGTCTGATGCTCGACCAGGACGACCCGGCCTTCGCCGACTGGGACCAGGACGCCACCGCCGTCGCCGAGCGGTACGGCGAGCAGGACCCGACTGAGGTCTTCGGTGAACTGACCGAGGCAGGGGAGGCGATCGCCGAGGTGTTCGCCGGCGTCCCGGGGAACGCCTGGCTGCGTCCCGGACGACGCAGCAACGGGTCGCGGTTCACCGTGGAGACCCTGGGTCGCTACTTCCTGCACGATGTGGTGCACCACCTCCACGACGTCGGCCGCCCTCTCACCTGACCCTTCCCCGCCCACCCCCTGCTGGCGCCGTCGGTCATGCCCGGCGCGTTGCCGGCAGCACGTCCGGCATGACGCAGGGCCCGCATCAGCGGTAGGTGCGCCAGGCCAGGGCGGCGGCGACGGCCAGGCCCGAGCCGCAGATGAGCAGGCGCAGCCCGCCGTCCGACACCCGGCGCGAGACCCGAGGGCCGAGCCAGCCACCGAGCAGGAAGCCGGCGGCCAGCGGAGTCACCGCCGCCCAGTGCACCGGCCCGAAGAGGATCATCCCGACGGCGGCGACCCCGTTGGCCACGCTGGCCAGCCCGTTCTTGACCGCGTTGCGGCGCACCATCGAGACGTCCAGGATCCAGCCGAGCACCACCATCAGCAGCACCCCGCCGGCAGCACCGAAGTAGCCGGTGTAGAGCGCCACGCCGGTCAGTGCGGCGAGGGTCGTCGGGGTCGCCCCGCGGACGCTGAACCGCTCGTGCCGTTGCAGCACCGGTTGGATCAGCAGCGCTGTGGAGGCGGCGGCGATCAGCACTGGCACCACGAGTTCGAACGACCGCTCGGGTGCGCGGAGCAGCACGGCGGCGCCGAGCGCCCCGCCGAGGGCGCTGAGCGGGGCAAGGGCGAGCACGGTACGGCCGAGTCCGCGCAGCTCCTCGCGGGAGCCCAGCACCGAGCCGAGACCGGAGAAGGTGAGCGCGACGGTGTTGGTCACATTGGCCACCAGCGGAGGCATGCCCAGGGCGAGCAGCGCGGGGTAGGAGACCACCGAGGCCAACGAGATCACGCTGCCCACGAGCCCGGCCAGCACCCCGGTGACGAACAGCGCGAGCAGGTACAGCGGCAACGGCACCCGCCCAGCATCCCTCTCCGCCCACCCCGCCGACCAAACCGTGCTCATGCTCCGCGGGGGTACACGTCAGCGCCCCTGACAATGCTGTCCGATGTACCCCCGCGGAGTATGAGCAGGTTGGTGTCGGGCGCGTGGGCATGGCAGCGTTCGGTGGATGAGCGCCGTGTCCGGGGTCGAGGAGACGCTGGCCGGGTTCGCGCGCACGCTGCGCGCGGCCGGGCTGCCGGTCAGCGCCGACCGTTCGCGGGCTTTCCTTCGCGCTGCCGCACAGGTGGGAGTGATGGACCGGGATGCCGTCTACTGGGCCGGCAGGGCCACGATGACCGCCGAGCCCGACCACTTCGCCGTCTACGACCGGGTGTTCGAGGCCTGGTTCGACGGTGAGGCTCCGCGGCTGACCGGCAGGCGCCGCGCCGTCCCGCCCAAGCCGCTGGCCGGGTTGGCCGACACCGCCACCGGCGACCGCCACGATCCGGAGCCGTCCGAGACCGAGGTGGTCCGGGCCAAGGCGAGCGCCGCCGACCTGTTGCGCCAGCGCGACGTCGCCGACCTCAGCCCGTCCGAGCGGGCCATGCTGGCCCATCTGTTCGCGACGATCCGCCCGGTGCCGCCGCGCCGCCGGGCCCTGCGCCGCCGGGCCCATCACCGTGGCGAGCTCGATGTCCGGCGCACTCTGCGGGAGGAGCTGCGCCGCGGGGGCGAGGTCGGTCCGATCCGCTTCCGGCGCAGCGCCTCCCGCCCGCGCCGCGTCGTCCTGCTGGTCGATGTCAGTGGCTCGATGTCGGCTTACGCCGACGCGCTGCTGCGGCTGGGGCACGTCTGGGTGCGTGCCGTGCCACGGCACACCGAGGTGTTCACCATCGGCACCCGGCTGACCCGGATCACCCGGGCCCTGCGCCTGCGGGACGCCGACACCGCGCTGAAGGCCGCCGGAGAGCAGGTGCCGGACTGGTCGGGTGGCACCCGGCTCGGCGAGATGCTGCAGGCCTTCCTGGACCACTGGGGCCAGCGGGGGATGGCTCGCGGCGCCGTCGTGGTGTTGTTCTCCGACGGCTGGGAGCGCGGTGAGCCGGCGCTGCTGGCGGAACAGATGCAGCGACTGCGCCGATTGGCGCACCGGGTGATCTGGGTGAACCCCCACCGGGGCAAGGCGGGTTACCGTCCCGTACAGGGCGGGATTGCTGCAGCGCTGCCGCACATCGACGACCTGGTCGCCGGCCACTCGCTGGCGACGTTCGCCGACCTCGTGGAGGTGGTTCGCCGTGCGTGAGGTGCTCCCTGAACTGCTCGGCTGGTGGCGCGAGGGCCGCACCGTGGGCATGGCCACCGTGGTGGCCACCTGGCGCTCGGCGCCGAGGCCGGCCGGGGCCTCGATGCTTCTCGGGCCGCACGGCGAGGCGGTCGGCAGCGTCTCCGGCGGCTGCGTCGAGGGTGCGGTCTACGAGCTCTCCGAGGAGGTGGTCGCCTCCGGGGTGCCGGTGCTGCAGCGCTACGGAGTGAGCGACGACGACGCGTTCGCGGTCGGGCTCACCTGCGGCGGCATCCTCGACGTCTTCGTCGAACGGGTCGACCCGCAGACCTTCCCCGACCTCGCCGAGGTGGCCGCCGACATCGAGGCCGGCCGCCCCGTCGCCGTCTGCACCGTGATCGAGCACCCCGACCCGGCCGTTCTGGGACTGCGCCTGGTAGTGCGCCCCGAAGCCGATACGGACGGCGCGCGACCCCGGACACACTCCGAGTCGCAGCGGATGCGGGACGCCGTCACCGACGACGCTCGGGGCCTCCTCGCCGCCGGCCGCTCGGAGACCCTCACCTACGGCCCGGACGGCGAACGCCGCGGCGAGGGCATGCGCGTGTTCGTGGCCGCCTACGCCCCCAAGCCGCGGATGCTGGTCTTCGGAGCGATCGACTTCGCCGCGGCGGTGGCGCGGGTCGGTGTGTTCCTGGGCTACCACGTCACGGTGTGCGATGCCCGGCCGGTGTTCGCCACCCGGTCCCGGTTCAAGGAGGCCGACGAGGTGGTGGTCGACTGGCCGCACCGATATCTGGCGGCCGAGGCCGAGGCGGGCCGGGTCGACGCCCGCACCGTGCTGGCGGTGCTCACCCACGACCCGAAGTTCGACGTCCCGCTGCTGCAGGTGGCCCTGCGCCTGCCCGAGGCCGCCTACATCGGGGCGATGGGGTCGCGGCGAACCCACGACGACCGGATGGCGCGGCTGCGCGAGGCGGGGATGACCGAGGCCGAGCTGGCCCGGCTGTCCTCACCGATCGGTCTCGACCTGGGGGCACGGACGCCGGAGGAGACGGCGGTGAGCATCGCCGCCGAGATCATCGCCCTGCGCTGGGGTGGAGACGGCGGCCGACTCGGCGAGCGGCAGGGTCCGATCCACCACACCGCGCCCCGCTGACCGGGCTTGGACGCCGCGCCCGGGCTCGCCGGACATCGTCAGAGGTAGACGTCCAGGGTGTTGGCGTTGGTCTGTGCCATCGCCACCGCGGTCTGCTGGGCGGCATGCATCGCCGGGCGGGCCGCGAGCGCCGCAGCCATCAGCTCCGGCGAGGCTGCCACCGTCTGGCCCGTGGGGGAGGGCTGGATGGGCAGTGGCCGGCCGACCGGACTGACGCTCATGAGGGTGTCATCGGCGCGCGGACCAACGACGTTGATCGGCCGTCCGAGTGAGACGGCCGGCGAGGTCAGTTCAGGATGACCAGGAAGGCCAGCGCTGAGAAGAGCAGGGTGGCGGCGACCATGATCAGGATGAACCGCACCAGCCGGGCCTGCTCACCGGTCAGCTTCAGCCCCGCGTACTCCTCCGGCTCGTCGGAAGGATCCTCTGCCCCGGGTCGTGCGGGCTGCCGGTCTGGCTGGATGGTCATCGTGGGTGCCTCTCCTCGCGCCTGTCCCCATCCTGCACCGCGCCCTCCCCCCGTGGGCGGGATCCCCGGTGAGGCTCGGCGTGGACCGCTACGCCGTCGGCGCAGGCCCCTGGAACAGCCACTCCGAGGCGTCACCGACCCGGCGGAAACCGAGACGCGCGTACACACCGTTGGAGGTCGGGTTCGCCAGGTCGGTGTAGAGCATCACCTGCTCGGCGCCGGCGGCCTGGGCACACTGGGCCGCCTCGGCGGTGACCGCTGCGGCGTAGCCGTGCCGGCGCTGTGCCGGCGGGGTGTAGACCGGGCCGACCCGGGACACCCCATGGAGCGGGGATGACCAGCCCGCCATGCTCACCGGCGCTGCCTCGGGGTCGACCCAGAGCATGATCAACCCCTCCGCTACCCGGCTTCGCACCAGGGCCTCAGGCAGGGGCGGACGGTGCATGCCGATGTCGTTGCCGAACGCCTGGTACCAGCGCAGGACCAGGTCGAGCTGGTCGGCGCCGGCGACCCGCGCCGCTCCCGTCACCCCCTGCGGCGAGGACAGCACATCCAGCACGTGGATGCCTTCGGCGACGGTCAGGCAACCCCTCTCGTCGGCCAGAGTCGTCCATCGCTCCGTGAACGCGGCGGTGGCAGAGGCGTCGCCGTTGACCCCCGGCAGCGACGCGCCGGCCCCGTGCAGGGCCTCGGCGAGGGCCGCGGCTGCTGCCGCGGGCATCGGAGGCAGGTACGGCGGGTAGGGCGGCGTGTGCATGGCGGCGCCGACCAGACCTTCGCCGGAGTCGACCAGCATCCAGGTCGACCGGCTCGGTCGGTCCGCGTGCGCGGCCCGCGTGCTCCAGGAGGCGACCACGGAGGTGCCCACCGGATCGGCGGCGAACAGCCCTCGCGCTCGGGCGGCGAAGTCGGCCGCGTCCGTGCTGAGCTCGACGGTGAGGGAACCGACACGCGTTGTGGTCACCCGCTCAGCCTCGCGCGCCCTTCGCCTCGACGTCGAGTCGGTTTCCGAGCGTGTGTCGACGGCCAGTGGGGATGGTCAGCACCCCGAATTCACCATAACCACCTGTTCGAGGCCCTGAGTGCCCCTGTGGGGGAGGTTGTGGTGAATTCGGGGTGCCGATCATTCAGCAGGGTGATGCCTCGCGTGTAATGCCGCGTGACGTGTGGGCCCGATCCGGCCCCAACCCTTGTGTTCCAGGCCACACTGACGTTGGATCAGCGACGTAGGTCACACCTGGGGTCGCTCCAGCTGGAGCTGGCCCTCACCGCGTGAGGCGTGGAGGCCGCATGGGCACCAAGAAAGTCACCGTCACCGTCGACGGTGTCGAGTACATCGACGACGTGGAGCCGCGCACGCTGCTCGTGCACTACCTCCGCGAACAGTTCGGCAAGACCGGGACCGTGGTCGGCTGCGACACCAGCAACTGCGGTGCCTGCACCGTGCACCTGAACGGCCGGAGCGTGAAGTCCTGCTCGGTGCTCGCGGTCCAGGCCGACGGCGGCGCGGTCACCACCATCGAGGGCCTCGCCGACGGCGACACCCTCCACCCGATGCAGCAGGCCTTCCACGAGTGTCACGCCCTGCAGTGCGGCTACTGCACCCCCGGGATGATCATGCAGGCGGTCGACCTGCTCAAGGACAACCCGAACCCGAGCGAGCACCAGATCCGCGAGGGCATCGAGGGCAACCTCTGCCGGTGCACCGGCTACCAGAACATCGTCAAGGCCATTCAGCAGGCCGCAGGAGGTGTGGCATGACCGCCGTCGACGAGGGCGTGCAGTCCGGCCGCGAGTTCGGTCGCGCGCGCAAGCGCAAGGAGGACGCCCGGCTGATCACCGGCCGGACCAAGTGGACCGACAACATCACCCTGCCCGGGATGCTGCACCTGGCCATGGTCCGTTCGCCGGTCGCCCATGGCACGATCGCCTCGATCGACACCAGCGGTGCCAAGGCCATGCCGAACGTGATCGGGGTGTGGACCGGGCCGGAGCTTAAGGGCTCCGAGGTCGGCCTGCCCAACGCGTGGCCGATCACCGCCGACCAGAAGGCGCCCTCGCACCCGTCGGTCGCCCAGGACCGGGTCGCCTTCGCCGGTGAGATCGTCGCGGTGATCGCCGCGCGGTCTGCCAGCGCCGCCCGGGACGCCGCCGAGCACGTGATCGTCGACTACGAGGACCTGCCGGTGGTGCTGGACATGGAGGAGGCCGTAAAGGACGGCGCCGCCCTGGCCCACCCCGAGCTGGGCACCAACATCAGCGCCGTGTGGACCCTCGACTCCGCCGCCGGCGGGTTCGGCGGTGACGTCGACGCCGCGATCGAGGCGGCCCGCACCGACCCGGACGGCGTGGTGATCGAGCGCCGGTTCCGCCAGCAGCGGCTGGTGCCGGCCTTCATGGAGCCCCGCTCCACCGTGGTCGACCCGACCGGCGAGCAGTTCGTGGTCTGGTCCGCCACCCAGGTGCCGCACTTCGTCCGGGTCTTCATGGCCCTGATCACCGGCACCTCGGAGTCGAAGATCCGGGTGATCGCGCCGGACGTCGGCGGCGGCTTCGGCGGCAAGCTGCAGTTCACCCCGGAGGAAGCGATCACGTTCCTGGTGGCGCGTGAGCTGCGCAAGCCGGTCAAGTACACCGAGACCCGCAGCGAGTCCCTGCAGTCGGCCCACCACGGGCGCGACCAGGTGCAGCGGCTGACCCTGGCCGGGCGCAAGGACGGCACCATGATCGGCCTCAAGGTCGACCTGCTGGCCGACATGGGCGCCTATCTCGGCCTGGTCACCTCGGGCGTGCCGGTTCTCGGTGCGTGGATGTTCAACTCCATCTACAAGTTCGAGTCCTACCGGTTCACCACCACGAACGTGTTCACCAACAAGACCTGGACCGACGCGTACCGCGGCGCGGGCCGGCCGGAGGCGACCTGCGCGATCGAGCGCCTGGTGGACACCTTCGCGCACCAGATCGGGATGGACCCCCTCGAGATCCGAGAGAAGAACTGGATCAAGCACGAGGAGTTCCCGTTCTCCACCGTCGCGGGCATGACCTACGACTCGGGCAACTACGAGGCCGCCACCGCGCGCGCCGTCGAGCTGTTCGACTACGACGGGCTGCGCCGCGAGCAGGCCGATCGCCGGGCTCGCAAGGACCCGGTCCAGCTGGGCATCGGTGTCTCGACCTTCACCGAGATGTGCGGCCTGGCGCCGTCGCGGGTGCTGGGTGCGCTGTCCTACGTGGGCGGTGGCTGGGAGACCGCCTCGGTACGGATGCTGCCGACCGGCAAGGTCGAGGTGGTCACCGGAACCAGCCCGCACGGGCAGGGGCACGAGACGGCGTGGAGCCAGATCGTGGCCGACCGGCTCGGCGTGCCGTTCGAGGACGTCGAGGTGCTGCACGGTGACACCCAGGTCGCCGTCCGCGGCCTGGACACCTACGGCTCGCGCTCGCTGCCGGTGGGTGGCGTCGCGGTGGCGATGGCCGCCGACAAGGTGATCGAGAAGGCGAAGATCATTGCGGCGCACCAGCTCGAGGCCAGCGTGGACGACCTCGAGTTCGCCGGCGGCCAGTACACCGTGCGCGGCACCGACAAGGGCATGGCGCTGGCGGCAGTGGCGTTCGCGTCCTTCGACGCGCACAACCTGCCGGACGGCGTGGAGCCGGGCATCGACTGCGAGGCCACCTACGACCCGGTGAACTTCTCCTTCCCGCACGGGACCCACCTGTGCGCGATCGAGGTGGACACCGAGACCGGCAAGTCGACGATCCGCTCCTACGTCTGCGTCGACGACATCGGCAAGGTGCTCAACCCGCTGATCGTCGAGGGCCAGGTGCACGGCGGTCTCGCCCAAGGCATCGCGCAGGCCCTGTACGAGGACGCCCGACACGACGAGTACGGCACGCTGACCACGGCCACCTTCGTGGACTACACGCTGCCCTCGGCGGCTGATCTGCCGACGTTCGTCACCGACCGCACCGAGTCCCCGGCGACCTCGAACATCCTGGGGGTCAAGGGAGTCGGTGAGGCGGGCACGATCGCCTCGACCCCGGCCGTGCTCAACGCCGTGGTCGACGCGTTGCGCCCCTGGGGTGTCGACGACATGGACATGCCCTGCACGCCGATGAAGGTCTGGCGTGCCATCCAGGCCGGCCAGAGTGCCGCGAGCAACGGAGGTGCCGCGTGATCCCCGCAGCGTTCGACTACGAGGCCCCGACGACCGTCGAGGATGCGCTGGCCCTGCTGGCCGGGGGCGGTGACCGGGAGGTCAAGGTGCTCGCCGGGGGGCAGAGCATGCTGCCGGTGCTGCGGATGCGCATGGCCTCACCCGATGTGGTGGTGGACCTCGGCCGGATCGAGGCCCTGCGGGGGGTGCGCGACGACGGCGACGCCATCGTCATCGGCGCGATGACCACGCACGACGAGGTCACCCGCAACCCGCTGATCCGTGAGCACGCCCTGCTGCTGTCCCTGGCCGCTGAGACGGTCGCGGACCCGCAGGTGCGCCACCGGGGGACCTTCGGCGGTTCGCTTGCCCACGCCGACCCCGCCGGGGACATGTCCGCGGCGGCCCTCGCCCTGGACGCATCCATGGTGATCGCCGGGGCAGGCGGACGGCGCACGGTGCCGGCGACGTCCTTCTTCACCGACCTGTTCGCCACCGCGGTGCAGGCGGGGGAGCTGCTGGTGGAGATCCGGGTGCCCAAGCACACCGGCTGGGGCGCCTGCTACGAGAAGATGACGCATACCGCGCAGACCTGGTCGATCGTGGCCGTGGCGGCGGCGGTGCAAGCCTCCGGTGGGCAGATCGCGGCGGCCAAGGTCGCTCTGACCAACATGGGCCTGGTTCCACTGCGCGCGGCAGGGGTCGAGGCGGCGCTGGCTGGGCAGCCGGCGACGGCCGAGGCGATCGCCGCTGCCGCGGCCCGGGCCACGGAGGGGACGGCGCCGATGGCCGACTCCAACGCCGACGAGGACTACCGCCGCAGTCTGGCCGTCGTCCTCACCAAGCGGGCGGTGCTCTGCGCCGCCGGCTGACCCCGTTATTTACGCGCCAACGATGATCGCCGTCAGACCGCAGTCCTCCCCCAGCACGTGGGTGGTTTCTGCGATCTGGCGGCGATCATGCGTGAAGGGTGGACAGCTCCACGGGTAGCGGCGCGTGGTGCACCACGGTCAGGCCGGACACGGCGCGGGTGAGCACCACGTAGAGCCGGCGCAGGCCGGTGCGGCGGTCGGGCTCGGCGTCGGCGATCACGGTCGGCTCGAGCACCACCACATGGTCGTACTCCAGGCCCTTGGCGGTCTTCGCCGGCACCACGCTGACTCGCGGCAGCGGCGCGTCGTCCTCACCGAGGGCCGCGTCGAGCAGGGCCTCGCCCGCGCCGTCCGCGACGGCGTCGCCCTCACCCAGCACCAGATGCTCGATCCCCGCCCCGGCGAGGGTCTTCGCGGTCCTGCCCACCCAGGCGTCGGGCACGATGACGCCCACTGAGCCCTCCTGCCGCTCGGCCGCATGCACGGCGTGCAGGAGTGCCGGCCACAGCGCGGCGGCACTGGCCGTACCGGTGATCTTCAGGGTTCCCGGGTCGTCGCGCACGGAGCTCGGGGCGGACAGGTCCGGGGCGATCGCCGGCAGCAGCCTGGCCGCGAAGTCGATCACCGCAGCCGGCACCCGGAAGCCGCGGTCCAGCACCTCGATCACCGCGTCGTCCTGGCCCAGATGCCGCAGCGAGTACTCCCAGGACGGCGTCGCCCACGGCGTGGTGCCCTGGGCGATGTCGCCCAGCACGGTCATCGAGCCGGTCGAGCAGCGCCGACCGACCGCGCGCAACTGCATCGCGGAGAGATCCTGGGCCTCGTCCAGCACGATGTGGCCCAGGCTCGGCGTGCGCTGCAGCACGTCGGCGAGCTCGTCGAGCAGGACGGCGTCCGCCGCCGACCAGCGTGCGGCGCCGGCGGATCGAGGCGGCTGCTCCCAGAGCAGCAACCCCTGCTCGTCCTCGGTCAGGACCCCGTCGGCGCAGGCGGCGAGGAACGCGCCGTCCGACAGCAGCCGGAACAGGACCGGACCGGGCTGCAGGGCCGGCCACACGTCGTCCACGTAGCGGCGCACCTCGCGGCTGCGGGCTACCGCGTCCTGCACCCGGTCGTCGGGGGAGTCTCCGGCCTCTTCCATCAGCACCAGCAGGGCATGGGCGAGGCGCTGGGCGAGCATGTCCCGCGCGGCGCCGTAGCGGGCCCCGCGGGTGCGCAGCTCCTCGACGATCTCCCTGGTGGTGTAGGACGGAAGGCGCCACCGCCGGACGCCGCGCGGCAGCACCAGCGGCTCGGCGGGAGCACGCAGATGCGCCCACGCCGCCCGCTGCAGCACCTCGGCCATCCGCGCGTCGCCCTTGAGCACGGCGCGCTCGACCGAGTCCGTACTGCGCACCCACACCTGTCGGGCTCGGCCGGCGGTGCCGGGCCCCTCGGAGCGGACCAACGCGTCGACGGTGGTGTGCCGCACCTGGATCTCGCCCAGGCTGGGCAGCACCGCGGCGACGTGCTCGAGGAAGGCGGCGTTCGGGCCGATCACGAGCACCCCGGTCCGAGCCAGCCGGTCCCGGTGGGCATAGAGCAGCCAGGCGGCGCGGTGCAGGCCCACGGCGGTCTTCCCGGTTCCCGGAGCCCCCTGCACGCAGACCGAGGTGGCGACGTCCGCCCGGACGATCTCGTCCTGCTCGGGCTGGATGGTCGCCACGATGTCGCGCATCGGGCCGACCCGGGGGCGCTCGATCTCGCGGGCCAGGATCTGGCTGTGCGGTGTCGAATCCCCCTCGGCCGCAACGGCTTCGGCGAGGTGCTCGTCCTCGTAGGCGGTCAGCCTCCCGCCCTCGACCCCGAACCGGCGCCGGCGGACGACGCCCATCGTCGCGGTCCGGCTGGCCCGGTAGAAGGCCCGGGAGATGTCGGCGCGCCAGTCGACCACCACCGGGTCGCCGCCGGGGTCGGCGACGTGACGGCGTCCGATATACCACCGTTCGCCGCTGTCGTGGTCGGTGCGGCCGAAGAACAGAGTCGCGTTCGGGTCGTCGATCAGGGAGGCGGCGCGGTGGTGCAGGGTCGCCGCGAGGTATTCGGCGGAGACCCGGTCACCACCCTGCACGGTCAGGCTCAGGGTGCGTTCACGCATCCTGGCCAGGTCGGCGCGGGCGGAGTCGAGGTAGCGGCGTTCGGCGTCCAGAGTGGGATCCACGGCGGGATGGTTCGTGGCAGACACGAGCGAACACAGTACGCCTGCGTCGGGACAGTGTGCGTCGACGTGGGCGCGGCACCGGTGGCGTGGCTAGTGCGCGAACATCGCGGCCGTCGCCGACTCCACCTCGGCGTACTGCCGCCCGGCGACGGCGAGCGCCCTCTGGATCTCGTCCAGGCTGGTGCGCACCCGTTCCTGGGTGGCCTGCCAGTCGGAGACGACACCTTGGAAGGACATCGCCGCCTGGCCGCGCCAGCTGCCCTGCAGATCGAGTAGATGGCGCATCATCCGGTCCACCTCCTCGCGGATCTGTTCGGAGGAGGCCTGCACGGCGGTGCCGGCCTGCAGGACCTGTGCGCTGTCGACCTCATACCTCATGGCGATGACTCCTTCGGATGGCCGGGCCGCGCCGGTGGGGGAACGGCGCGGCCCGGAGGGACACCGCTCCTCAGGGGCGAGCGGCTGGTGAACACCTTGGCACGCAACGGCTCTGGGCCGCCGAAGTTATCCACAGCATTGCAGGGCCTGTCGGTTGTCCACAGCGCGCGACTCGCGTTGCGCCGATTGTGGCGAGGTGGTCAGGGCGGGGTGTGGCGCGTGATCTCGAGCAGATCACCGGGTTGGCAGTCGAGCGCGTCGCGTTGGCTGTGAGCGTCGTGAATCGGACGGCTCGAGCTCGGTCGTTCTTGAGCACGGACAGATTCGCGACCGTGACACCGATCAGGGAGGCGAGGACACCTCGAGGGCTCACGGGCCGATCCTGCCCCGAATTCGTCAGAACCCTGCCCTGAGAGCCAGCTCCGGCGGCCGGAATGGGGTTGTGACGATTTGGGGGCAGGACTGTGGCAGTGCAGAACGTTCGCGACCAGAGCGGTGATCGACTGCAGCGGCTACACCCAGTGGTTGTCGTGGCGGAGGTAGAACTCGGCCATCTCATCCTCCGTCGGCATGGTGCCACCGTTGGCGATCTCGGCGAGTCCCTCGAAATAGCCCTCCCGTGGCGCGCCGGGGGTGAACAGGATGAGCATGGACGCCGGGCCGCCCGACTCGTTCCGGAACCCGTGGACACCGCCGGGCGGCACGTAGATGAAATCGCCCGGGCCGGTGTCGATCCACCGCTCGCCGGTGTGAATGCGCACCGTGCCGCTGAGGATGAAGAACGACTCGGACAGCGTCCGGTGGAAGTGCGGGCCGGGCCCCGTCCGCGGCCCGGACATGTCCCAGCGGTAGAGGCCGAAGTCGCCGCCGGTCATCGCCCCGGTCGCCAGGTAGGAGGCTGCGGACGACGAGGTCACCTCGGCTGGTGCGGCGGCCGGCCGGTGGACGGCGGACACCTCGCCGGCACCGCCCAGGTAGCGCTCGGGTGGGTAGGACATCGTCGGATGCTATGGCGACCCGTCACGTCGCGCGAGTGTGCAACCCGAGGGTCAGCACCTGCCCGCCCGTGCCTCGCCCGATCACACGGGTCTGCGGGCCGGTGCTGCTACGGCTGGGGCTTCAGCGAGACCGTGATCGTTCTGATGGTCGGCGGCTTCGTCAGCGTCCTGGTCCTCGTGAGGGTGGGCGTGGGCGCCACCTGACTCGGCGTCGGGCTCGGTGCCGACGTGGGGGTGGGGGTGACCGAGGTCGGTGTTGGCGTCGGTGTCGGCGTGGAGTGGCTGGTGGTCGGGGTCGGTGTGGCGTGTGTCGTGCGCTTCGTGGTGGTCTTGCCTGCGCCGGCCCCCTGCCCTGCGCCGCCCACGGCGCCGCCGCCTGCGGTGGTGGTCTTCCCGGAACTTGCGCTCGTGCCCGTGCGGGCCGACTGAACCCCGGTGGCACCGGACGCGCCGGAGACCGAGCCGGACGGCGTGGGCGTGCCGCCGGGGCCACCGGACGTGCCCATCAGCGCATTGGCCGTGGCCAGGCCTCCGACGACGAGGACCAGCGCCACGACCGTGCCGCCGAGCACCCGCAGCCGGTTGGTCCCGGGCGCCGAGCCCACCGGTTCTGCCAGGGAGAAGGTCGGCGCGGTGGGCCCGGTGGGTCCGGTGGGTCCGGTGCCCGTGGGGCGCGACGTGGCGACGAATGCCGTCTGGGCGAGGGCGACCGGCGGCGGCGTGGTGCGCGGAGGCGAGGTGGGCGTGGGCGTAGGCCCGGCGCCGGCCACCGGCACGGCGTCAGAGATCGGCACGGCGGCGGCTGCCGCGGCGCGGGAGGCCGTTGCAGAGACCGCCGCCGCAGCAGAGGCGGCCGCTGCGGAGGCCGCTACGGGCGCCGACCCGGTGGACGGCACGGCGCTGGTGGGCGGGACGGCGTCGGCCGACGGCGGGGGTGCGTCCGCCCCCACGGTTCCGCTGGCCAGCCAGGCCGCGCCCAGGGCCACGGCGTGCTTCGGGTGGGCGTCGACGGCCACCGGGCGGCCGAGTTCGGCACCGACCAACTGCCCCACGATGGGCATCCGGGAGGACCCGCCGACCAGCAGCACCGAGTGCAACTGCTCCGCAGTCACCCCGGCCGATCGCAGCGCCCGCTTCAGCGCCTCGATCGAGTCGTGCAGGGCCGGGCGCACCATCGCCTCGAGCTCGCCGCGGGTCAGCCGGACCTCGGTGGACAGGTTCGGCAGCAGCACCGGGATGGTCACGTCGGTGTCCGAGGACAGCGCCTCCTTCGCGTCGGTGCACTCCTCGCGCAGCCGAGAGACCGCCGCGATCACGGTGGGGTCGTCCTCGTCCAGGTCGGTCAGTGCCCCGCCCAGGGCCCGGGCGACATGGCTGAACACTGCGGCGTCGAAGTCGATCCCGCCGAGCCGCTCGATCCCCTCCGGCTGACCGAGCAGTTCGAAGCCGGAGCTGCCCTTGCGCAGCACCGCCGCATCGAACGTGCCCCCGCCGAGGTCGTAGACCGCGACCAGCGACGCCGGCTCGATCCGCTGCTGCTGGGCGTAGAAGATCGCCGCCGCCTCCGGCTCGGTGATCAGGGTGACCGGCGCCGTGAGGTCCGCGATCCGCAGCGACTGGCGCAGCAGGTCGATCTTGTACTCTCCCCAGTTGGCGGGGTGGCTCACACAGATCGAGGTCGGGTACCCGCCCTCACGGGTGACCACCTCGTCGATCACGGCGCGCAGCAGACGGCCGGTGAGTGCCTCGGCCGAGTAGGGCACCCCGCCGAGCAGGATCGGAGTGGTGTCCCCGAGCCGGCGCTTGAACTCCCGGGCCACCCGATGCGGCTCGGAGAGCGCCCGGCGGTTCGCCGTCTCGCCGGTCAGCATCGTCTCGTCCTCGCGCAGCAGCACCACCGAGGGGATGGCCGCGGTTCGGCTGCCCAGCGGCGCGACCTCGGCGCGCCCGGCGCGCCAGGTCGCAGCGGCGGTGAACGTCGTTCCCAGGTCGATTCCTAGCGCGTACATCTGGGGCTCCAGTGATCGGTCCAGCAGCGGCTCGCGGTCGGGTTCCTACTCAGAAGAGCACGCAGCCGCGGAATTCGTAGCCCCCAATCGACAGATAGGGGGGTACAGCGGGGAAGTCCCCGTGGCGACCGGAACGCCTGCCTGCCTACGGTGATGACATGGACGACGTCCGCCCCCTCCATCAGGTCCTCGCCGCGCTGGCCGGCACGCAGGCCGAGCCCGACCCGGGCGCTCTCGCGCCCGCCGCGGGCGGGCTCGGCCTGCCTGACGACCTGCTGACCGAAGCGATCATCAGCTTCGCCGACACGGCCCCGGCCGAGGTGGCCGCGCATCTGGCGCCGTTCGTCACCGCGCACAGCCCGATCGCCGCCGTCGAGCCGGCAGAGCTCTGGGACGCCGCCCAGGGGCTCGAGCTCCTGGCCGGTGCTCCGACCGGATTCACGCTGAGCGAGCCCTACGCCCCGGACCAGCTGGACGATCTGGATGGTCTGGACGGCCTGGCCGGGCGGGCGGCCGAGGCCGGGTTCGGTTCTGCGACATCGGAGGTGCTCGACCTGGGGTTCGGCCACGGCGACCACCAGCCGGCCGAGGTCGACCCGCTCGACCCGCTCGACCCGGCGGCCGACGACGCCTGGGACACCCTGTCCGCTGCCGATGCGTGGCCGACCACGGATCATGAGTCGCTCGAGGGTCGGGCCGAGGAGTCCGGCTTCGCCGACACCGGCACCGATCCGGACGACGGCTACGGGGCAGGGGAGGCGGCCCCGGACGACGCGCTCGACGCCTGAGCAGGCGCTGCGCCCGCTCACGAGCGGGACTCACGGGAGGCGAGGATGCCCTCGCAGGAGCGGATGGCCACGCGTGCGGCCACGCTCAGCTCGTGCCTGGTGAGCGGGTTCTCGGCCCGCCGCTGCCAGCGCACCAGGGCCTCGGTGGCCGCCGCGGCGACCTCGGCGGCTCCGGCGTCCGGGGGCAGCCGCAGGCGGAGCGGCGCCGCGGTGCCCGCCCCGCCGATCAGGTGCTCCAGGTCGGTGATCACCTCGCTCTTGCCGCGCACCCACCCGGCCCGGATCGCCGAGAGCACCCGCAGCTCGTTGAACGGGTGCGCCGAGGAGATGATCTCCTCGACCTCGCCCGCCACGGCCTGGCTCCCCGAGCGCGGGTGCGCCCTCAGCACGGTGTCCAGGGCCAGCAGCGCCGAGCGGCTCTTCAGCACGTCACGGCGCTCGTAGAACAGCGAGCGCAGCACCGAGCGGAGGTCGTCCAGACCGCTCAGGGTGGCCAGTTCGCGGGACAGGTCGGTGGCGGTGCCGGCCACCTGACGGCGCAACAGGGTCGAGCACTGCCGGATGCCGAAGATGCCGAACCGGGCGAGCAGGTGTTCCCGCTCGAACGAGGTCAGGCCGAGCTCGGGCAGACCGTTGACGAATCGATCGGCGGAGAGCAGCAGGCCCTCCACCTCCGCCGCGGTGTGCCCGGCGATCCGGCGCAGGTGCCCGACCTCCTCCTCGGTCAGGGTCATCGCCGTCTCCGCCAGCAGCCCGGCCACCGGCACCACCGTCTGGACGACGCGGCGCACGGTGGGGTCGCCGGCCAGCCGGTCCGCGATCCTGTGGGCCGAGCCCATCGAGTCGGGTCGGCCGGCCCCGATCTCGTCGGCCCGGGAGAGCACCCCGATCGCGTTGACCGGGTTCGGCCGGGACACCTCGGTGTCGTGGAAGGCGCGCAGGAACTCCACATCGCCGACGTGCAGATGGCGCATCAGGTAGAGCACGGCGTCCGCGGGGGTCTCCTCGTCGTCCGCGGCCAGCAGTTCCCAGGCACGGTGGGAGACCCGCTCGGACAGCGACCCGATGCCCGGGGTGTCGATCAACGTTGCCCTGCGCAGGGCCTGGGACGGCCAGGTGACCACGAGCTCGGACACCTCGTCGGGGGACATGCCCCCGAGGTCCACCTCGAGGGCCCCGGTGTCGCGGCTGAACCGACCCTGGCGGGGCTGCCCCTGCCGAGGGTGGATCATCACCCGGTAGGTGTGCCCGTCGAGGTACCAGGTGACGATCCGGGTGCACTCCCCGGCGTCGGTGGGGGCCAGTCGCTCACCGACCAGCGCGTTGAGCAACGTGGACTTGCCGGACTTCACCCGGCCGGCGATCGCGACCCGCAGCGGCTCGTCCAGCCGGGCCACCGTCTCGTCCAGCATCCGCGCATACGGGGTGCCCCGATATACCCCGGCCGCCCGGGCCAGCGTGTCGCGCGTGCGGTCGAGCAGACTCATCCCTGGACCTCCGCGGCCTTCTGCGCCAGCCGGCGCAGCCGGGTCAGCTCGGCATCGAGGTCCTTCGCCCGTTTCTCGCGTTCGGCGTTCGTGCGCTTGACCGCCTCCGAGGCCGACTGCATCGCCTGCCCGAGGGACTGGCCGAGCTCCTCGGCGCGCGCGGCGTAGTGGTCTCGCAGCTGGCGCTGGATCCGGCGCAGGGTGTCGCGGGAGTCCTTGCCCATCACGAACTGCACCTCGTCGCAGTAGCGGCGGACGGCGTTCTTGGCCTGGGCCTGGCGGGCGGCCAGCTGGCGGCGCTTCTCCTCCCGCAGGGAGGTCCGCCCCATCAGCAGCCCCACCGGGATCGCAATCGGCGCCAGCCCGGTGACGCCCAGCAGGCTCGGCAGCATGGTGAACATCAGGATTCCGCTGTAGCTGCCCTTGAGGGCGACCATGGTCTGCTTGCGCGCGGTCATCTTCTCCAGGGTGATGTTCGGATCGAGCTGGGAGCGGGTGAGCAACGAGACCGGGTTGTACACGGCGAACCGGCCCAGCACCTCGCCCGAGCCCTCCCGGAAGTGCTCGCCCACCAACTGGCTGAGCTCCGCCGAACGGTCCCGCAGCAGGGTGTAGTTGGCGACAAGGTCATGGGAGACGCGCGACTGCAGCCAGGGCTCGATCTCCGGCCAGGTGTCGGCGGGGTCGTTCGCCTCGATCGCCTCGTCCGCCTCCACGATCACCGCGCGGATCCTGGCCCGCAAATCGTGGTCGATATCGGCGGACAGGTCCCCGATGCCGTCCCCGAGGGTCTGGTTCCAGCGCGCCGCGGCGCTCTTGAGCTCGTCGGTCCGACGCTTGGTGGCGGTCAGGTCGTCGATCACCTGCTGCGCCCCGGCGGGATCGACCAGCGCGCTGCGCTCCGCGCTGAACTGATCGGTGAGCTGTTGACAGACCGCGCGGACCTCGGCGGCGGCGTCCACAGCGATCTGCGCCCGGCCGCGCCCGGCCACGGTGTCGGTGACGAACCGGACCAGGTCCTTGAAGCCGGACTCGAGGTTGAGCGCGGTGTCGTTCAGCCGCACCGCGCGTGTGCGCAGCGAGGAGGAGACCGGCATCAGTGGGATCTCGCCGAGTCGGCCCAGGTGCCCGGCGTCGAGGTCGCGGACGGTGCGCCAGGCCGGGTAGAAGTCGGTCTTGGTCAGCACGCACGCCACGGTCCCGCACAGCTCGCGCGCCTGGGCCAGGAAGTCGATCTCACTACGGGTGAGTTCCTGCGAGGCGTCGGTGACGAAGAGGACGGCGTCGGCCATCGACGTCGCCGCCAGACTGGCCGCCGCGTGCGTCGAGCTCAGACCGCCCAGGCCCGGGGTGTCCACCACCACCAGGCCCCCGGCCAGCATGGTGCGGGGAAGCAGCACCTCGACCCCGGCCACCGGGCTCCGCCCGATGGCCGCGCCACCCGCCTGCGGACCAGCGGCCGGCCCGCCCTCGGTCACGTAGCGGCGGATGTCCTGCACCGGGATCGGTTCGCGCCGAGGGGGTTCCCCATCGTAGATCAGGTTTGCCCCCGCCTCGGCGGCGTAGCGCACGTAGGTGGGAACCGCGGTAGCGACGTCGTCGTCCACCGGGCAGGCCGGCGCGCCCAGGAGCGCGTTGACCAGAGAACTCTTGCCCTGCTTGAACTCCCCGGCCACCACGATGTGGATCCCGGGTTCGGCGAGCCGGCGCCGGGCGGTCGTGAGGCGTGTCCCCAGGTCGGGCCGGCCGTAGGCCTGGCAGGCCGTCAGACCGAGGTCGACCACGGCCAGGGCGGCCACGACGGCGTCGGTGCCGTCGCTCGGCTGCGGCTGCTGGCTCATGGCTGCTCCGTCTCTCGGGCCTGCGATCGGGGCACCGTACGCAGCAGCGGGGTACTCCGGAACCCAAGGCTCCGGAGTACCCGCTGCTGCGCCGGCCGGTCACTCACATGTCGGGAGTGTCGTCGTCCACGTTCTGGTTGCCGGGGCCACCCTCGACGTTCACGTTCACCTCGGGGGTGTAGTGGCCGCCCTGGTCGTCGCCTCCGCCGGAGCCGTTCGGGACGTCGTCCTCGTTGCTCCGGATGACCGGAGGCCGCCCCAGGACCCCGAGGTCGAGCTCCTGGTTGTCGCCCTCGCCGTGCTCCTCGTTGACGTCGGAGTTGACGTTGGTGTCCACGCTCTGGCCGGTCGCGTCCCCGGTGCCGGAGACCGCGGCGCCCTCCTCGAGGTAGTTGCCCGAGGCCACGCCCTGGTTGCTGCCGTCACCGAACTGGAAGCCCGATCCGTTGGCGTCGCCCTGCACGTTGGCGATCTCCGCGGCGTCGCCGGTGTTGACCACGCCCTGGTTCGGCCCGAGCACCTGCGCCGCCTCGTCGCCGGTGTTGAACTGCCCGAGCTGCAGGCCGTCCTGGTTGAGGATCGCGTCGTCGCCGGAGTTGGACTGGGCGTCCCCGGAGCCGGACTGGGCCGCCGAGGAGCCTTCACCGGTCGCGGCGTTCTGGTTGCCGTCGCCGGAGTTCACTGCGTTGTTGTCGCCCGAGACGTCGATGTGGTCGTTGTCGACGTCGATGTCGCCGGCGAAGTTCCCGACGAAGTTGGTGTCGGAGGAGTTGTCGACGATCGTCTGCTCGTAGTAGTTCTGCGTGACGGCCTGCACCACCTGGGCGTTGCCGCCACCGCCCTGGTAGCCGCCACCGCCACCGCCACCGCCACCGCCACCGCCGCCGCCACCGGTGGCGGTGCTGCCGCCCTGGTAGACGCTGTTGCCGGAGCCGTAGGTCTGGCTCATGTCGGTCAGGTAGTTCTGCATCACCGGCGACAGGCCGGGTGCCTGGCACATGTAGCCGAAGACCTCGCCCATGTCGGCGTTCTCGATGTCCGCGTCGGTGACCCCGGTCGTCGACTTGGCCTCGGCCAGAGCGGCGTCCGGGCCGAGGCCCAGCACGTTCTGCATTGCGTTCAGAATCATCTCGCCGACCTGGGCTGCGGCGGTTGTCACATCAGGCATTGTCCTTCTCCCTCTGTCCTAGGCCCCTCCGGGTGGCTGGGCTGGCAGTTCCATGCTGGTTCCTCACCGGTATGACTCACATCGGGGCAACCCCTCATGCCTAGAGCGGGCACTAGGGGGTTTAGATACCTGGCTGTTCCTCCTCCCTGAACGCTTCGCGCAGGGCGGCAATGAACTCGGCCCGGGTCGCCGTGCCGAGTTTGCCGCGGATCCGCGCGACATGGTGCTCCACCGTCTTGGGGGCGATGTAGAGCTGGGAGCCGATCTCGCGGTGGGTGTGACCGGCCAGCACGAGCCGGGCCACGTCCACCTCGCGCTCGGACAGGCCCGCCAGCTGGGACTCCGCGCCGGCCGCGCCGGCCGCGCCGGCCTCGGCCCCCGTCGCCTCGGGCGCTGCCGGCTCGGCCCCGGACAGGTCGCGGGCGCACTCCAGGAGGCGCCGGGCGGTAGCCGGATCACTGCTGCGGATCGCCGCCTGGCCGGCCAGCCGCGAGCCCTCCCACGGGAGCTCGGCGTGGGCCAGGCCGGTCGCGGCGGCGAGCACGCTCTCGGCACTCACCTCGCCGGCCAGCGCCGCGGCCCACACCCCCGCCGCCACGCACTGCGCCTTCTGCCGATACCCGACGGCAGCGATCTGCTCCAGACCCCGGGCGGCCTCGGCTGCCGCCGACGTGTCCTCACCCACCACGGCGATCTGCAGACGCACCCAGCCGGCGGCGGCGGCCCAGTCGCTGCCGGGGTCCAGGTGTGCCACCGCACCGTCGATCAGCTGAAGTGCCGGCTCGATCCGCTGATGGCGGCGCAGTCTGGCCGCGGCGACCGCGAGCTCCTCGAGGACCTCGATATGGAACAAGTCCACCGCGCGGCGGGCCAGTGCGGGTTCGACGGTGTTCCACGCCTCGCGCAGGGCGGCGATGTCACCCGAGCGGCGGGCGAGACCGGCGGCGACGGCAGCGGCGAGCAGGCGATCGCGTCCGGAGAGCTCCACCGAGCGCAGGCGACGCAGCGTCGCCACCGCGCTCTCGTAGCGACCCGAGCGCAGCCGTGCCCAGGCCAGCAGCAGGCGGTGACGCTCGGCGGCCCGCGGCCCTCCGCACCCGCGGGACAGGCTGCGCTGCAACAGGTTCTCGGCGGTGGCCACGTCTCCGGCGGTGACCGCGACCAGTGCCCCGAGGGCGTGCGGGGTGTCGGGGAGCACCAGGGCAGGCGGGGTGGCCTCGAGGGCCTCGGCCGCCTCGATGAACAACGGCAGCGCAGCGGCGGCCTGTGCCCCGGCAAGCACCGCCTGAGCCAACAGCCGGACGGGCGCGGGTGCCGGCCCGGCGCCGGCGATCCGGGCCTCCTGCATCCGGCCGGTGGCCACCAGTGCGGGCACCGCGAGCGAGTGCCCAGGCGGCCCGGCCGCCAGCAGCGCGTCGGCCGATCGGGTGGCGCGGCCGTGCAGGGCGGCGACGGCGCCCTCGACCAGTCCGAGCCGGGCGGCGTCCCCGAGATCGTCGGTGCTCACGGCGTCGAGGTCAGTGGGCAGCCCGAGCGCGGCCGCGGCCTCGGCGCGGGAGACCGCGAACGCGCGCGGATCGCCGCCTGCATCGGCTGCATCGGCGAACCAGCCGACGGCGGCCGCCGGATCACTGAACCGAAGCCGCTCACCGGCCACCCGATAGGCCTCGGCGGCGAGGGCGGTGCGGGCCTGGGCCATCCGCAGCTGGAGCGCTGCGGCCACCGGATCCGTTGCGGCCGAGAGCATCGCCGAGCCGACGAGGTCGTGCAGACCTCGCCGCTCGGTGGGCGTGAGGTCGGCCAGCACGGTGGCGGCGACGGCGGGGATCACATGCTCGCCGTCCGGTGCCAGCAGACCGCCGTCGCGCAGTTCGCGGACGGCGTCCGCCAGGTGACGCCGCGTCCCGCCGGCGGCGCCGGCCAGCACCTGGTCGTCCAGATCGAGGCGCAGGGCGAGCACCTGGAGCAGCCGGGCGGCGGCCGGCTCGAGCACGGCGACCCGGCGGTGCACCCGCGCTGCCAGGGCCGGGGGGACCTCGCCGGGCGTGGCGCGGGCCAGGGCGACGACGAGGGCGGGCAGGCCGGCGGAGGACTCGGCCAGGGTGTGGGCCGCCTCCGGTGAGATCGCTGTTCCGGTGTGCCGGTGCACCAGGTCAGCCACCCCGGCGGCGTCCAGCGGTTCGAGGCGTTCGACCCCACCCTGGGCGGCGGCCACGCCGTCGAGGTCGGCGAGTTCGGTGCTGTCGATGCTCGGCCGGCGTGCGATCACCAAGGACACCCCCCGCCGGGCGGCGTCGGTGACCAGGCGTGCAGTGTCGGCCGGCAGGTGGTGGGCGTCGTCGACGAGGACCAGGGCGCCGCTGTGCAAAGCACGGTCCAGCAGTCGCACCAGTTCGGCCTCGGGCGGTGCGGGCGCATCGACGCGCACCACGTCGACGGCGACCGCTCGGGCGATCTCGTCCAGCCGATGACTGCGGCCGGAACCGTCGACTCCGACGATCACTGTCGGTGGCGTCTCGCAGGACCGTCCCGGAACCGACATCGGGCAGATCCTAGGCGGAATCCGTCATCGTGCCATCAGGGCGGATCCGTACGAGGCGGTCATGGAGCCGTCGGCGTCCGCCGCGGGCGGAGGTGGACCTAGTCGGGGTGCCCCGAGGCGCGCCGCTTCTTGGCCTCGAACGCGGACTCCTCGACGTAGCTCTGCCCGCCCAGGTCGAGCAGCGCTTCGCGGACGACGGCGATCACCGCCTCGGGGTCCATCGCCTCAGAGTCGATCGGCAGCCGGGGAGAGACGCGCAGCTGAACCCGCGTTCTGCCCAGTCGCCGATGGGTGTACGCCGTGGTGATGGCGTGCACAGGCACCTCGGGATTGGCCCGGAGCACGGGGATCATCACCCGTGCGTGCAGCCGATGCAGCCGGGTGGGATCGGGGGAGCGGGTTCCCTCGGGGTAGAGCCCCACCATGTCGCCGTGGGCGAGCGCAGCCGAGGCCATCTCGATCGCCCAGTCGGTGGCCGCGGCATCTCCGCGCCGCAACGGGATCTGGCCCATCAGCCGGAAGAACGGAGCCGCCCGGCCCTGGAACCACTCGGCCTTGGTGAACGCGGTGACCCGCCACCGCGTGCTCATGACCACGACCAGCGGATCCAGGGCCGCGACATGGTTGCCGATCAGGATCCCGGCCCCGGCGGCCACGTGCTGCACGCCGTCCAGCTCGACCTTCCACCGCAGGCGCAACGCGCGCAGCACGGTCGTGGTCAGCCAGTAGCTCCGCGCACGCCCGGGCCGCCCGATCCGCATCCCCGGGTGCAGCTGGGCGCCCCTGGTCAGGAGTGCCTCATACGACGCGGTCGCCGGTGCCATGGCCCCATCCTCGTCCTGGACAGCCCCGGGCCGCATCCCGTTCTGGCCGGGCGGGCCGGATTATTGTCGGCCCGTGAGGGATCTCGTCACGTTGCCGAAGGCGCATCTTCATGTCCATCTCGACAGCACCGTCAGGTGGTCGACCCTGGCCCAGATCGGCGCGGCGAACCGGGTCGCCGTTCCCGCCCACCTCGCGAAGGGTGGTCTGCGGTTCGCCGGGTTCCGTCAGTTCGCCGACCAGAACGCGCTGATCCGGGAGTGCCTGCGGCGTCCCGAGGACTTCACCCGGGTCGCTCGGGAGTTCCTCTTCGTGGGAGGCGCACCCCTTCGCCCGGCTGCGGCGCGCCGGGCTCGTCCTCACCCTGAACACCGACATCCCCTCGATCACGGGGACGACCCTGTCTGAGGAGTACCGCCTGGTTCGTGACGCCTTCGGGGATGATGACGCCGCGATGGCCGACCTTGCTCGGGCCGGCGTCGACGCCTCGTTCGCCTCCCCGTCGACCGTGTCGGCCCTGCACCGACAGATCACCGAGTGGCTGTCCTAGGCTCGACGTCCTCCACCACGCACATCGTCACGGCTCCAAAGAGCGCAGGTCGGCCGGTACGTCGACGGCATGCTCCTGAAGTGCCGCGATCGGCACGATCTGCAGCACTGCCATGTTGGTGGCAGCCAGAACCACCGGCGCGGCGACACCGTCCCGGTAGGCCCGGGCCCAGTTCGCCGCCGTCACGCACCACCGGTCACCGGGCACGAGGCCCGGGAACTGGTACTGCGGCATCGGTGTCGAGAGGTCGTTGCCGATCCGGCGCTGGTGCTCGAGAAACTCCGCGGTGACCACCGCGCAGATGGTGTGGCTGCCCAGGTCCTCCGGGCCCGTGCTACAGCAGCCGTCACGGAAGAACCCGGTCATCGGGTCGGTGCCGCACGGTTCCAGTTCGCCGCCCAGGACGTTTCGCTCGGTCACCGGACCATCATGGCGCGACGCGCCGTGGTTGTCGGCGGCCGCGGTTACCGTGCCTGAATGGTGACCTGGCGATTGACCATCGGCCGAGTTGTGTAGTGGCGTTATGGGTCGCTTCGTCCTTGCTTAGCGCAGGCCCGCCTAGGGTCGGTCTGTGATTCGATTTCGACGTCTCAGTGCTGGTGCCGCCGCGGCCGTGGTCGCGGCGGGGGCGGGCCTACTGACCTTCCAGTCCGGTGCGCTCACTCAGGCCAACCAGTGGGTGTTCGACGGTGTCGGTGGATCCTCGGTCGCCGCGGCAGGGGTCCAGCCGACCGGCGACGTCACGGTGCGCGAGGTCGCCACCCTCGCCACGCCGCCCGCCGAGCAGACCGCGGCGGTGCTGATCACACCGACGGCGAAGCCGGTCAGGCTCTCGGCGTCCGCGTCCTCGTCGGCCGGCCGCCGAGTTCCGGCGGCGAAGCCGGCGAGCGCCTCCTCCACCCGGGCGACGCCCAAGTCTGCGGTCACGTCCAGGCCCACTCCCAAGGCCAATCCCGAGTCCACCCCGAAGCCCACCCCGAAGCCCACCCGGACGTCGACCTCGTCGACCACCGCCCCGACCACGGCGAACGGCGCGGCGGCGGAGGTCGTGCGGCTGACGAACAACGAGCGGCAGGCGAACGGCTGCCCGGCGCTGAAGGTCAACGCTGCGTTGACCACGTCGGCGAGCCGGCACAGCGCGGACATGGCCGAGCGCGACTACTTCGATCACAACAGCCTCGACGGCCGATCGCCCTTCGACCGGATGAAGGCCGCCGGGTACTCCTACTCGCGGGCCGCCGAGAACATCGCGGCGGGTCAGCCGACCGCGGCCGCGGTGGTGGCGGGCTGGATGAAGAGTGCCGGACACCGGGCCAACATCGTGAACTGCGACCTCACCGAGATTGGGGTGGGCGTGGCCAAGGGCGGCCGCTACGGCATCTATTGGACCCAGAACTTCGGCACTCCGCGCTGAGCGCAGGCGCGGTGACTCAGTCGGGCATCGCGTGCAGCACGGCCATCACCTCGGCGGCCCGGGTGACCGGGTTGACGAAGGCGAGCCGAAGCACTGTGCGGCCCTGGTAGGTGGTCGGCAGGCAGAGGATGGTGCCGGCCAGGGCCTCCCGGTGTGACCACTCGTGGTAGCGGGCGTGGTCCCACCCCTCGCGCTCGAAGAGCAGCACGGTCAGATCCGGTTCCCTGACCAGACTCAGGTGCGGTGTACGACGGATCGCCTCGGCCACCTCGCGTGCCGTGGTCAGCGTCTGTTCCACCGCCTCGGTGTAGCGGTCGGTGCCGTGGGTGGCCAGGCTGAACCAGAAAGACAGGCCCCGGGCCCGCCGCGACAGGTGGATGGCCAGGTCGGCGGGGTTAGGTGCCTCGCGGTCGACGGTGTCGAGGTAGCTCGCGGTCTGGGTGTGCGCGGCCCGGCCCAGCGCCGCGTCGCGGTAGATCAGCGCGCAGCAGTCGTACGGCGCGAACAGCCACTTGTGCGGGTCGACGATCATGCTGTCCGCGTGCTCGATGCCTGCGAACCGGCTCCGCACGGTCGGTGCGCACAGTCCGGCTCCGCCGTAGGCGCCGTCCACGTGGAGCCACAGGCCGAGCTCACGGCACACCTGGGCCACCGAGGCCAGGTCGTCCACGATCCCGGCGTTGGTCGTCCCGGCCGAGGCCACCACGGCGAACACTCCGTCCTGCCCGTCCACCGCGTGACGCAGGGCTGCTCCGCGCAGCCGACCCTCGTCGTCCACCGGCACGTCGATCACCTCGACGTCGAGCACCCGCGCCGCGCTGTGAATCGAGGAGTGGGCGGTCGCGGCGCAGGCGAGCTTCCACCCGCCCGGTGGCCGGCCGCCGCGGCGGGTGCGCGCCGCCCAGCGCGCCGCGTGCAGCGCGGAGAGGTTGCCCATGGTGCCGCCGGCGACGAACGTTCCGGCGGCGGTCCCCGGCCAGCCGAGCAGTGAGATGAGCCAGTTCAGTGCCTCGTTCTCGGCGAAGATCGCCCCGGCCCCGGTCTCCCACAGGCCACCGAAGATGTTGGCGGCACTGGTCGCGGCGTCGAACGCGACCGCGGCCCGCGTGGGTGCTGAAGGGATGTAGGCCAGATTCATCGGGTCGTCCTGGGCCCGGACGGCTGGGGCGAACACATCGACGAAGACCGACAGTGCCGTATGGCCGCCGATGCCCCGCGCCGTCACCGTGGGGCCGGCGTCGCGGGCCAGGTCCGAGGCCGGGCGAGCGGTCGACTTGGGATCGCTCGGCACCACCACGCGGTTGCTCGCCCAGTCGAGCACCTCGCGGGCGACCGACCCCTCGTCGCCCCAGACAGGAGCGGTGGGTGGGCGGTAGGCGGGTCTCAACATGCCTCCAACGGTCGGCGAACTGAGCCGAATGCTCAAGAGTTGAGCATGTGAATAAGCATTATGCATATCGACTCGTCGCATCAGTTCCCCTCATGTGACACGATGCTCGTGTGCGTGACCTGGATCAGACCGATGCGCGGATCCTGCGAGCGCTGGACGTCGACCCGTTGGCCACCACGGTGGCCCTGTCCCGCTCGCTCGGGCTGGCGCGGAACACGGTGCAGTCACGGGTGCGGGCGCTGGAGGACTCCGGCGCGCTGGACGCCGTCTCGGCCCGGGTGAAGCCCCGCGCCCTCGGCCGGCCGCTGATCGCCTTCGTCACGATGACCATCACCCAGGGGGACATCGAGGAGATCACCCGGGAGCTCTCCCAGGTGCCGGAGATCCTCGAGATGCACGCCACCACCGGGGACGGCGACCTGCTGGCCAAGGTCGCCGCGCGTGACCCCGTCGACCTGCACCGGATCACCCGGCGGCTGCTGAACTGCCGCTCGGTGGTGCGCACGAGTACGGCGATGGCCGTGCTCGAGCTGGTCCCGGCCCGCACCGCGCCTCTGCTGGACGCGATCGCCGGGCGTGGTTGAGGTGTCCATCCTGATCGACCCACCGGTCTGGACCGCGCACGGGCGCCGATGGTCGCATCTGGTCAGCGACTCCTCGCTGGAGGAGCTGCACGGGTTCGCCCGTCGGCTCGGCATTCCCGAACGCGCCTTCGAGGGTGATCACTACGACCTGCCCGAGGACCGTTACGCCGCGGTGGTCTCCGCCGGGGCCATCCCGGTGACCAGTCGCGAGCTGCTCCGGCGGCTGCAGGCCTCGGGCCTGCGCCGGTCCAAGCGGCGTGGGGAGAAGGTGCTTGCCTCGGCCGTCGCCGAGCGCGGTGGCGCGCAGGTCCGGCTGGACACCCTGAGTTCTCCGTACCCGCCGATCGGGACCGTCACGGTGGTTCACCTCGTGGTGCGCTGCCATCACGCGGTGTTCGCCCTGCCCGACGGCGTGGGATTCCTGTTGCCGCGCACGGAGACTGGCGGTGACACGGCGCCGGCAGCCGGGAGGCGGCTGATCGGTCAGTTCCTCAGGATGCCGACGCCAAGGGCCGAGCCGGTCGCGCTGACGCAGTTGGGCTTTGTGCGTGCTGTCGCCGTGCCGAAGGGGGCCGCCACCGTGTTCGAGGTGGTGCTGCAGTGGACCGTCCTACCCGACCGGGCAAGCCTCGACCTCTCCCACGAGGGGCAATGGGTCGATGCCCATGACGCCGCCGCGCTGATGCCCCTGCCCCTGGCGCCCCTGCTCCGCCATCTGCCCTAGGCGTCACGCCCCGGTGCTTGGGTGCCTCGGAGAAGGAGTCCCAGGAGATACCCGGTCGCCGGGAAATCGTCAGAACCCACTCTCCGATACCGATTCCGCGCCCTGTTGGGGGGTTCTGACGATTTCGGGGCGTGCTGCCCGACGTTCCAGCCCTTCTTGGAGCGGTGTCGTGGGTTGGGGCTCAGGCCTGGCCCGATGGGACATCGAGACGGTCGAGCTCGGCGGCGACGTTCGCCCTGGCGGCGGCCTCCCAGAGCCGGGCGCCGAGCGGTGTCCGGAACAGCTGCGGCCGGTCGAGCAGGGCGACCAGCACGGCGCGGCGTCCGGCCGCGAAGTCGGCGTCCGGGACCTGGGCATACTCGGCCCGGACAGCGCGGGTGTAGTCCGCGTACACGGGCGCCGGGGCGGCCAGGATCGCCAAGTCGGCATCGACCATCAGGGCCGCGGGCGCGTCCTCGTCCGCCACGGCGTGGTCCGCGGTCACCAGAACCAGGCGCGCCACCTCCTCGGCGAGGGCGGCCGGTGCCCCGAGCTCGGCGAGCACCTGGCGGGCGAGCACGGCGCTGGCCTGCTCGTCGGCACCGGGGCGGCCCTCATAGACGGCGTCGTGGAACCAGGCTGCCAACCGGGCGGAGGCCGGTGCGTGATCAGGAGTGGCGAGCAGGTCCAGCCCGTCGAGAACGGCGCGCAGATGGCGCAGGTCGTGGTAGCGACGGTGTGGCTCGGACCAGCGCTCGAGCAGTCGATGGCCTTGGGCTGCAACATGTTCCGGGTCGGCCGGGCACCCCGCATCGGTTACCGCTTCGGCCCAGGCAGTGGCCAGTCCCTCCATCACGCGGTGCGGCCGGCGTCGAGGAGGTGGAGGAGCAGCCGGGCCAGTTCGGCCTGGTCCGCCGGGGAGAGCGGGGCAAAGAACTCCTCTGCTCCGGCCGAGCGGGCGTCCTCGATCCGGCCCACCAGCGCGAGGCCGTCGGCGGTGGCCCGCACGATGGTGGCCCGCCGATCATCGGGATCGCTCACCCGCTCGACCAGGGCGCGCTGCTCGAGCGCGTCGATCACGTCCGTCGCCGAGCGGGGGGCGATCCGCAGCTCCTCGGCGACCTTGCCCGGCCTCACGGCGCCGTCGCGGACGATCAGCCGCAGGGCGCGGGCATGATGCGGGGCGATCCCGTGCGGCTGCAGCTGGGCCGCCCACTGATGGCGCAGGGCCCGGGTCGCCGCAGGGAGCAGGTCGCCGAGCCGGGCGTCGGGTGCCGGAGGGGCGTGCCGGTGTGCAGGGCGACTCATCCGGGGAATGCTACCCCGACTGAGAAGGTTGGCTCATAGTGAGGCAACCTCAGTATGAGGTTCGACGAAAGGAGAGGATGCCCCATGGCGGACATCTCTCAGCCGTCCTCCGGCCGGGGCGATGGCCTCGGCGGCGGCCGCGGCCCGATGCGGATCGATCCGCAGGACCGTGCCCAGCTCGCCGAGGCACCGGTGCCGTTCCGCCGGGTCGCGGCGCTGTTCACCCCGCACCATGCCCAGGTCGGGGTGGTCACCGTGCTGATCGTGGCCACGTCTGTGATCGGCATGGCCCAGCCCTTCCTGGTCCGGGCCGTGATCGACGAGGCGATTCCCCGGCAGAACGTCACCCTGCTGCTGTGGGCCGTGGCGGCGATGCTCACGGTGACCGTGGTCACCCAGCTGCTCGGCGTCGTCCAGACCTGGATCTCCACCACGATGGGCCAGCAGGTGATGCACGCGTTGCGCACCGACGTGTTCGCCCATCTGCAGCGACAGTCGGTCGGCTTCTTCACCCGCACCCGGGGCGGTGAGATCCAGTCCCGGATCATCCAGGACATCTCGGCGATGCAGTCGGTGGTCACCTCGACCGCGACCTCGATCGCCTCCAACCTGACCACTGCCGTCGCCACCACGGTGGCGATGGTGGCGCTGAGCTGGCGCCTCAGCCTGCTGTCGTTGCTGGTGATCCCGCCGGCGATCTGGCTGACCCGGCGGGTCGCCCTGGTGCGTCGCGAGGTGACCGCCCAGCGCCAGCGCACCCTGGCCGAGCTGCACACCCAGGTGGAGGAGGGCCTGTCGGTCAGCGGCATCCGGTTGGCCAAGACGCTGGGCACCACCGGGGCAGATGCCTACCGGTTCACCGGCATCTCCGAGCGTCTGATCGACCTGGAGCTGCGCTCGCAGCTCGCCGGCCGGTGGCGGATGGCCACGATGCAGATGGTCTTCGCCGCCATCCCGGCCCTGATCTACCTGGCCGCCGGGCTGCCCGCGACCTCGGGCGGGATGACCATCGGCACCCTGATCGCGTTCTCCACCCTGCAGGCCGGCATCTTCCGCCCGCTGATGGGGCTGCTCGACATCGGCGCCCAATGGGTGAGCTCGATGGCCCTGTTCAGCCGAATCTACGCCTACCTCGACCTGGTGCCCGAGGTGCCCGCCCCCACCCACCCGGTCGCGTTCGACATCCGCTCGGCCCGGGGCGAGGTGAGGTTCGAGAACGTGAGCCTGCGTTACTCGGGCAGCCCGGTCGACGCCGTCCACGCGGTGGACCTGAGCATCCCCGCCGGCACCACCTTGGCGGTGGTTGGGCATACCGGTTCGGGCAAGAGCACCTTGGCCTCACTGCTGCCCCGGTTGCAGGACCCGACCACGGGGCGGGTCACCATCGACGGGGTCGACCTGCGGGAGCTGTCTGCGCAGACCCTGGCCGAGCTGGTCGGCGTGGTCTCCCAGGAGACCTACCTGCAGCACGCCTCGATCCGGGCGAATCTGATACTGGCCAAGCCCGATGCGTCCGAGGACGAGCTGTGGCAGGCACTCGCCACGGCCCAGGTGGCGGACGTCGTGGCGGCGCTGCCCGAGGGCCTGGACACCGTCGTCGGCGCCCGCGGCCACCGGTTCTCCGGAGGGGAGCAGCAGCGGCTGGCGATCGCCCGCACGCTGTTGCGCAACCCGAGGATTCTGGTGCTCGACGAGGCGACCAGTGCGCTGGACAACGACACCGAACGTGCTCTGCAGCGCGCCCTGGACGCGCTGATCGTCGGCCGCACCACGCTGACCATCGCGCACCGCCTCTCCACCATCGAGGGTGCCGACCAGATCGTGGTGCTCGACGACGGCCGGTTGGTCGAGCGGGGCCGACACCGTGACCTGATCGAATCGGACGGCGCCTACGCCCGGCTCGCAGCACAGCCGGACCAACTCGCCGGTGGTGACGAGTCGATCCGGCCGCTGCAGCCGATCGCGTGAGCGAGCTCTCCCCGGCTCAGCCCGAGGTCGTGGGCCGGGCGGCGAGGGTGACCGGGATCTCCTGGCTGCTGCCGTCGCGCACCACGGTGAGACTGACCGTGGTGTCGGGCTTGAGCTCACGTACCCGGGCCACCAGTGAGTCCGCGCCGTCCAGGGCCTGGCCGTTGACGGCGACCACGGCATCCCGCGCCTGCAGGCCGGCCTTGGCGGCCGGGGTGCCCGAGGACACCGAACCGATCACCGCGGCCTGGCGCTGGGCGCCGTCCACGGTCACGGTGCCGTCCTGGAGCGAGACGCCCAGGTAGGCGTGCTGCACACTGCCCTTGCTGATCAGTTGGGCGGCAACCTCTTTCGCCGCGTTGGACGGGATGGCGAAGCCGAGCCCGATGCTCCCGGCCTGGCCCCCGGCGGAGGCGCCGAGCGAGGCGATCGAGGAGGTGATGCCGATCACCCGGCCGGAGGAGTCGACCAGGGCGCCGCCGCTGTTACCCGGGTTGATCGCGGCGTCGGTCTGGATCGCGTTGGTCACCACGGGTTCGCCGCTCGAACCGCCCCCGGGCACCTGCTGCGAGGTCCCGGTGGTCACCGGGCGGTTGACCGCACTGACGATCCCCGTGGTCACGGTGTCGGACAGGCCCAGCGGGTTGCCGATCGCCATCACCTGTTGGCCCACCGACACGGCAGCGGAGTCACCGAAGGTCGCGGCCACCAGGCCAGACGGCGGGGACTCGAGTTTCAGGACGGCGAGGTCGGTCGACGGATCGGCCCCGACGATCGTGGCCCGGTAGGTGCGCCCGTCCGAGAGCACCACGGAGATGCTGCCCCCGCCGGCGGCCTCGGCCACGACGTGATTGTTCGTGAGCACCTGGCCTGTGGTGTCCAGCACGACGCCGGACCCCTCCCCGCTGCCGGCGGCACCGGTGACCCGCACCGAGACCACGCTCGGCTCGACCGCGGCGGCCACCGTGACCCAGTCCGGCGTGGCGCCGGTCGTGGTCGTGACCGGGGCCGAGGCTGTCGTCGAGGACGAGGCGGACGGTGCGGACGCCGCGGAGGAGGCGGCGGCGGAGGAGGGAGCGGCGTCCTGATCGAGGGAGGTGACCAGCCCGGCGGTGAGCAGGCTCGACAGCGCGGCGGCGCCGGCACCGACGGCGATCACGCCGGTCCAGCCCGGACGGCGGGTGCGCGCCAGGGGGCGGCGGGTCGACTCGGGCTCCGGCCCGGTCGGGAGTGCCGGAGGAGTCGGGTACTCCGGGGACGACATGGGGGGCGGGAGGATCTGTGTCATGACTCCAGCACACGCCGCCTCGCTGAAGCGAGGCTTGGCGCTTGCTGGGAGCTCGCTGTGAATCAGGGGTGAGCGCCCTCGCGGCTGGGCGTGCTCCGGGCGCCGTCGGTCGTCTCGCCTGGAGCCTCGGTCTCGGCCAGGACGCTGGCGTCGGGCGGTGACGAGGTGTCGACCAGGCGGACGACGCCGTCCTCGCCGATCGCGGTGTCCTCGAACTTGACCAGCGTGATCCTGTGGTTGTCCATCTCGAGCACGATGAGCCGGGCCCCGTCGAGCATCACCGAGGCCCCGACGTCCGGCACGCTGCCGAACTCCTTGTAGAACAGGCCGCCGAGGGTGACGTAGTCGTCGTCCTCTGGGAACGGGAAGCGGAGCAGGGTGGTCAGGTCGGAGACCCGCATCGAGGCGTCGATCTCATACTGACTGCCGAGGAGCTTGCGCACCCGCCGGGCCTGCCGGGTGAACTCGTCCTCGTAGTCGCCGACGATCTCCTCGAGGATGTCCTCGAGGGTGATGATGCCCTCGGTGCCGCCGTACTCGTCGATCACGATCGCCATCTGGTGCCGGGTGCGCTTGAAGTCCTTCAGCAGATCGCTCTGCAGCTTGCTGTTGGGCACGATGAACGGCGGCTTGGCGAACAGCTTCACCGGCCGCTGGCTGACGTCGTCGTGCGGGTCGTCGCTGCCCTCGGCCATGACAGTCAGCAGCTCCTTGATCGCCACCACGCCGGTGATCCGGTCCAGGCTCTTGTCGTACACCGGGAAGCGGGCGTGCGGGATGTCGCGGAAGAAGCGCAGCGCCGTGGCCAGGGTCTCGTGCTCGGCGAGGGCGCGGATCTGGGTCCGCGGGATCATCGCCTCCCGCACCGTGTGCTCGTCGAGCCGGAAGACCCCGCGGATCATCTCGGTCTCCTCCGGGGCCAGCGTGCCGTCCTTCTCGCTCGCGGAGAGGATCATCCGGATCTCTTCCACCGACATCGTGAAGTGGCTCTCGCCGTGGCCCTCGAGGTTTCCCTGCCCGACCATCTTGAGCAGCAGGTCCGAGGCCGCCTTCATCACGTAGATGAGCGGGCGGAAGGTGAGGTAGAGGATGTTGATCGACCCGCCGACGGCCATGCTCAGCTGTGCGGCCTTGTGGAAGGCGAGCACCTTCGGGGCCAGCTCCCCGGCCACCACGTGCACGAACGAGACCAGGACGAACGCGAAGATGTAGGACATGGTGTGCGCGATGCCGTCCAGCCGCTCGTGCGTGCCGAACTGCGAGAACAGGGACACGAACCAGGGGTCGGACACCTCGCTCAGCGTCTCCATGCCGACGGCGCCGAGGCCCAGGGAGACCAGGGTGATACCCACCTGGGTCACCGAGTAGAAGCGTTCCGGCTCCTCGTGCAGCTTCTGCACCCGGGCGGCGCGCTTGTCGCCGTCCTCGGCCAGCTGCCGGATCCGGCTGCGCCGAGCCGAGGAGATGGCGATCTCCGATCCCACGAAGAAGGCGTTCCCGGCGATGAACACCATGATCAACGCCAGGCGGTAGTAGAGCGGCATGTCTTGCACCCGAGCTCACCTCCGGTGACTGCGACAGTCGCCGGTACCGGCGTCACGCGGAAGTGTACGAGCCAGCTCTACCAGGTAACAGGGACGCGACCTAAGTCCTTGTCTCAGATGAACGAACCGACTCGGTGGCCGGCGGGGTCGGTGGAGGGCCCGCCGGAAGGGTCAGAGGGTGCTGACCACCTCGGCCGCCGCCTTCGCGTGGCGGGCCGGAACCAGCACCTCGTAGCGCGGCTCAGCGCCGAACCGGCTGGTGAGCTCGTGGGTCAGCAGGGGCACCTGAGCGTCCTCGAAGCATTCGGCGACGAGGGGGAGGGAGGCCCGGGACACGTCGCCCACCGCGACCAGCCGGTCGGGGTCGGGCGCGGGGAGGACTCCGTCGAGCAGGCGCCCCCACAGCGTGCGCTGCTCATGGTGGCGGGCTCGGGCCGATGCGGGGGCGGACATCGCTGCTCCTGGGGGAGGTGGTGTGGTCCAAGGAGCGGTCGTCGGGGTCTCCGCCCTGGCTCGTTGGCACCGTTTACATCCTGTCATCTGATGACGGTTCTGTCGGCGGGCAAAGGCCCTGGTGAGAGGCGAAGTGAGCGGAATCACCGCGGTCCGTTAGCGTGACGACGCAGTTCGTCTGCGTCACCCCACCTGCACCCGGAGGTACCACTCATGCGCTCGTTGACCCGCCGCTCCGCCCTGGCCGCCCTGGCCGGCACATCGGTGCTCCCGCTGGTGTCCGCCGAGTCGGCCTCCGCCGTGACGGCCGGGCGATCGCGCGGTGTCCCGCGCGGCTACGAGGAGGTCGACCCGCGGACGGCCACCCGGGTGGCGCTGTGGCATCAGCTCAGCCAGACCAACCCGCTGTTCCCCGGAGACCCCGAGTTCAGCTACACCGTGGAGACCACCATCGCCGCCGACGGGTACCTGCTGGAGAACGTGACCAGCATGGGCACCCACACCGGCACCCACATCAGTGCCCCGGCCCACTTCCACGAGGGCGCCGCGTTCCTGGACCAGTTGAGTGAGAACTGGACCCTGATGCCGCTGACCGTCATCGACGTCCGGTCCCGGCTGCGGTCCAGCAACGGCGACTTCAGCCTCACCCCCGAGGACCTGCGTCGGTGGGAGCGCCGGCACGGCGTGATCCCGGCCGGTGCCTGCGTGCTGATGCAGACGGGGTATTCGGCGCTCTACACCCCCGCCGTGGTGCAGGGCCCCAAGAACGACTACTTCGACCATGCGCCCGGCTTCACCGGCGACGCCGTGGCCTGGCTGTTCGACGCGCGCGGCGTCCTGGCCGTCGGCTCGGACACGTTCGGCCCGGACGCCACCTCCGACGAGGGGTTCTCGGCCACGTCGACCGCCCTCGGCAAGGGCGGGATCACCGTGGAGAACATCGGCCCGGGGCTGGCCCGGATGCGCTCCTACGGCGACTGGGTGTCGATCAACGGGCCACGCCCGCACTTCTCCGGCTTCCAGATGGGCGTCACCGGCTTCACCCGGCCGTGACCGGGGTGGACGCCGGCGCCTGCGCCGGCGCCGCGGCGGGCAGGCTGACCGAGAACGTGGCCCCGCCGCCAGGGGTCTCGCGCACCGACACCTGACCGCCGTGTGAGCTGACGACCGCCTCGACGATCGACAGGCCCAGGCCCGACCCGCCGCCGGCTCCGCGACGACGGGACGGGTCGGCGCGGTAGAAGCGTTCGAACACCTTGGCCGCATGGTCGGGGTCGAGGCCCGGCCCGTGGTCGCGCACCTCCAGAACGGCGCGCGTGCCGCCGTTGCGCCGGTCCACTCCGACGGCCACCTCGATCGGGGTCCCGGCCGGAGTGTGGCGCACCGCGTTGCCGAGCAGGTTGGCCACCACCTGACGCAGCCGGTCCTCGTCGCCCATGGTCGGGGCGGGAGCGGGCCCGTGGGGCGGGTGCCCGTCGTCCGGTGTACCGAGACCGACCAGCTGAACGGTTCGCCCGGCGTCCAGGCCACGCACGTCGTGCACGGCGTCGCCGGCCAGGACCGCGAGGTCGACCGGTTCGCTGCGGGTCGGGCGCTGCTCGTCGAGGCGGGCGAGCAGCAGCAGGTCCTCGACCAGCCCGCCCATCCGCTTGGCCTCGTCCTCGATCCGCTGCAGGGTGCGTGGCACGTCCTCGGTCGGCACGGCCCCCTGCCGGTACAGCTCGGCGAACCCGCGGATGGAGGCCAACGGAGTGCGCAACTCGTGCGAGGCGTCGGCCGCGAACCGGCGGGTGCGCGCTTCGGAGGCCTCCCGGGCCCGGAAGGCGCCCTCGATCTGGGTGAGCATGCCGTTCAGGGACGACGTCAGGCGGCCGACCTCGGTGCTCTCCGGCCGCTCCGGGATCCGTTGGGAGAGATCACCGGCCGCGATCGCCGCCGCGGTGACCTCGACCTCGCGCAAGGGGATGAATCCTCGCCGGATCGCCAGCCAGCCGAGCAGGCCGGAGGCGGTCAGCGCGGCGGTGCCGATCAGCAGCATCAGCAGCTGCAGCTGGGTGACCGCTGCGTCGACCTCGGACAGGCTCTGCAGGATGGTCACCGACGCGCCCACCTCCCCTGTCCCGGTGCTGTCGCGGACCGCGGCCGGGAAGGTCGTGGCGCGCCACCTGGTGCCGTCGCTGGCGCGGACGGCGTACGCCCGGTCGACGAGCCCCGCGGCCCGGGTGCTGCTCACCGCGGGGAAGGTCGGCAACTCCTCGTCCTGCGAGCGGGTGTAGCCGGAGACCGGGGCGAGTGGTGCGCGACCGTCGATGCTCACCTGCACGATGAACGGTGAGGGGAAGCGACGGCGGCCGGGGTCGATCAGGGCGTTCAGGAAGCCGTCGTCGGTGCTGGCGTTGTGGGCGGTGGCGATCAGCTGGGTGTCCATCTGGCCGACCAGGAATCGGCTCAGGACCCGCTGCACGCCGTAACCCGTTGCAGCCAGGGCGGTCAGCAGGAGCACGAGGACGATGCCGACGAGTCGGGCGCGCAACGGCACGGCGTTCCAGCGGGCGACGGCTCGCTGCATGCGGGTCAGCCTTCCGGGGGCAGTCGCAGCACGTACCCGACGCCGCGCTTGGTGTGGATCAGGGCCGGTTCATCGGCGTCGACCTTGCGGCGCAGGTAGGAGATGTAGGACTCCACGATCCCGGCCTCGCCGTTGAAGTCGTAGTCCCAGACGTGGTCGAGGATCTGGGCCTTGGACAGCACCCGGTTGGGGTTCAGCATCAGGTAGCGCAACAGCTTGAACTCGGTGGGTGAGAGCTCTATCAGCCGGCTGCCCCGGCGCACCTCGTGCGAGTCCTCGTCGAGCTCGAGGTCGTGGAAGACCAGCCGGCCGGTGTCCGGGCCGACCCCGGAGCCGGTGCGGCGGAGCACGGCGCGGATGCGCGCCACGACCTCTTCGAGGCTGAACGGCTTGGTCACGTAGTCGTCGCCGCCAACAGTCAGGCCCTGCACCTTGTCGGCGGTGTCGTCGCGGGCGGTCAGGAAGAGCACCGGCACCTCGCGGCCCCGCTCGCGCAGTTTCCGGGTGACGGTGAAACCGTCGAGGTCGGGCAGCATCACATCGAGCACGACCAGGTCGGGGCGATGCAGTTCGGCCAGCTTGAGTGCCTCGGCGCCGTCGGCGGCCGGGAAGACCTCGAATCCGGCGAAGCGAAGGCTCGCGGTGAGCAGTTCGCGGATGCTGGGCTCATCGTCGACGACGAGCAGCCGTGCCTCGGGGGTCGTGGTTGTCACGCCCTCATTCTGCCCACCGAACCTGGGAGCCCGCTGTGCGCCACCTGCGAGCCCACCCCACCCAAACCTGCATGAGCAGGTTTCAGGGGGTGGTGACGTGGCCGTCGGGGGCGACGACGAGCCAGGTGTAGTCGGTCAGGTCGCGCAGCCAGTCGACGCAGCCGGGGCCGCGGGCGAAGGCCGCGGTGGCGTACACGTCGGCCCACATCAACGACGGCCCGATCACGCTCACCGAGGCCAGCGCCTCGGCCGGCCGGCCGGTGTCCGAGGCGATGATGTGGGTGCCCCGGGCCGCCGTACCGGACGTCGCCACGCCTCCGGTGCGCAGCTCGAACGAGGCCAGCACCGCCCGCCGGTCGAGCGGGTTCTCGATCGCCAGGCGCCAGGGCTCGGTGTCGGCCCGCCCGCACGAGACGGCGATGTCGCCGCCGGCGTTGACCAGCACGTCGGTGTCAGGCAGCGCCTCGGCCAGGCGCACGCAGGCCCGCTGCACGGCCCACCCCTTGACCAGGCCGGTGGGGTCGAACCGGTGCAAGCCGGCCTCGTCCGGCAGGTCGGCGTCGAACCACCCCTGTGTGAGGTCCTTCGCCCGCTCACAGAGCCGGACGACGTCACGCACCTCCTGGTCGCACGCCTCCAGGCCCAGCTCGCCGCGGCGCAGCCGGCTGATCTGGCTATCGGCCTTCCAGGTGCTGAACACCTCGTCGACCGTGCGCAACTGGGCGAAGGCCTGCGCGACCGGGCGGGGAACTGGGCCGGTCAGGTCGGCGTCGGGCACCTCGGGACCGCGCACGTGGATGCTGATCGGCATCCCCATGATCTGCTCGACCCAGGCCCGCTTGGCGTGTTCCATCGGGCTACAGGGCCGCCTTGTCGATCGCCGACTGCAGCGAGGCCTTGTAGCCGTCGCTGGTCACCGTGGCACCGGAGACGCTGTCGAAGTCGGTGCTCTGGTGCGCGACCGCCGCCTGGTTCAGGATCGGCACCGCGTGGGTGTTGATCGCGATGTCGTGCCGGTTCTCCATCGGCACCTGCAGTACGTCGGCCGAGATGATCTTCTTGTTCTTGACCACGATCTTGACCTGGACCGGGCCCCACTCGGTGCCCACCGTGCGGCCGGCGTAGGTCTTCGAGGTCAGCGTCGCCTTCTTGGTGGTGGCGCTGGGGGTGGGTCTGGCCGTCGTGGCGCTGGGCGTCTCCGTGGGCTCCTCGCTCGGCTCGCCGGTCGGGGTCGGATCCGCGCTCGGCGCCTCGATCGAGGGTTCAGGCGCCGCCGCCTCCTCGGACGGCGTGATCCCCGAGGCCTGCCCCAGATCGGTCTCGGCCAGCGTGGTCGAGGTCTCGTTGCGGCTGGTGTGATAGCTGAACAGCAGCACCAGGCCGCTGATCGTGGTCATCACCGCGATCGCGATGCGTCGCATGTCAGCCCCTGTCCTTGCCCGTCACCAGGCGAACCGCTCGAGGTGGATGCGCCGGCTTGGCACTCCGCAGGCCTGGGCGGCCGCGGCTGCGGCGTCCATCCAGGCCTCCGCCCCGCACAGGTAGACGTCGTGGTCGGCGATGTCCGGCACCAGTTGGCGCAGCGCCGTCGCGTCGTCCAGATGAGCCGCCGACTGGGGCAGCCAGCTGCTGCGGCCCCTCAGCCGGGGGCCGACCACGTAGAAGACCCGGGAGCCGTTGGTGGCGGCCAGCGCATCCAGCTCCGTGCGCAGCACCAGGTCCTCGGCGCTCGAGGCGCGATAGATCAGGGTGACCTCGCCAGGGTCCTGCTCGAGCTCCTCCAGCAGGGCCCGCAACGGGGTGATCCCGATCCCGGAGCCGATCAGCGTCACCTTGCGCCGGGTGCGGACGCCGGCGTGCAGGCGGCCGTAGGGACCCTCGACCAGCACCCGGCTCCCCGGGCGCAACGCGGCCAGCGAGCTGCTGCCGTCACCGAGGGCCTTGACCGTGATCCGCATCCGGTCGCGGGTGGGCACGGCGGACAGCGAGTACGGGTGGCCGCGAGTCCAGCCCGAGCGATCCCGGAAGCGCCAGGTCAGGAACTGGCCCGCGCTGGCGAGCCGATCCAGCCGGCGTCCGCGCACGATCACCGACACCACACCTGGGCCCTCGGCCACGACCTGCTCGACCTGCATCCGCGCCGTCCGGCTGCGCCACAGGGGGACCGCGACCCGCCAGATCAGGACGGCGCCCAGCGCCGCCGCGTACAGGGACCACCAGTAGAGCCGGGCGATCGGCGAGTGGGTGAAGTCGGCGCCGGTCCACACCTCGTGCGGGATCGACAGGCCGACCCCGAGGTAGGCGTACAGGTGCAGCAGGTGCCAGGACTCGTAGCGCAGCTTCGCCCGGGCGCGCTTGATCGACGTCCAGGACACCATCACGATCAGCACGGTGGCCGCGGTGGCCAGCAGCATGCCTGGGTAGTTGACGACGAAGTCCCAGGTCTGGGCGACCAGGTCGACGTCGTCGACGGCCGCGTATCCACCGATCATGAGCACCAGGTGGACGGCGAGCAGGTTGACCGAGGCGAACCCGACCCACCGGTGCCGGTGAGCCAGTTCGTCCTGGCCGTAGGCGCGCTCGACCATCGGGATCCGGGCCATCAGGAGCACCTGGATCAGCAACAGGTCGGCCGAGAGTAGGCCGGACAGGCGACCCAGGCTGACCAGCGCCGGGCCGACACCGCCGAGCTCCTGCAGCCCGCCGTTGCTCACCCACAGGGCGACGACGACGAGCAGGCTGGCCCAGGTGAGGCCGCCCACGATGTCGCGCCACCAGTGCGGCGCGTGCGAGCGGTGCTCGGCCAGGGGGCGTGGGCGGCGTTCACGGCGCTGCGAGGGAGGCCCGGAGTACGTGCCGTCGGGAAGCATGACGGCAGTCATCCGACCTCCGATGTGCTCGCGGGGACGAGTGGGCTCGTCCATGTCCGCCATCCACTGTCGGTCATGAAGCTGTGAGAAACCTGGGCAATGGCCGAATAGGGGCCGAACGTCCGATTTATCAGGGCTCGGGATCGGTGATCGGCCCGGGCTGCTGCAGCACCTCGTCGGCGTCCAGGATCCGGTAGGCGTAGCCCTGCTCGGCGAGGAACCGCTGCCGGTGGGCGGCGAAGTCCTGATCCAGGGTGTCCCGGGCGACGATGGCGTAGAACCGGGCCCCGCGCCCGTCGGCCTTCGGCCGCAGGATGCGGCCCAGGCGCTGGGCCTCCTCCTGGCGGGAGCCGAAGGATCCGGAGACCTGGATCGCCACGCTGGCCTCGGGCAGGTCGACCGAGAAGTTGGCCACTTTGCTCACCACCAGGATCGGGATCTCGCCCGACCGGAAGGCCGCGAACAGCCGCTGCCGCTCCTTCACCGTGGTGGCACCGGTGATCACTGGGACGTCGAGCCGCTCGGCCAACTCGTCGAGCTGGTCCAGGTACTGCCCGATCACCAGGGTCGGCTCGCCGGCGTGCCGGGCGATCAGAGCCTCGACCACCCGTGACTTCTCCAGCGCTGTGGAGCAGAGCCGGTAGCGCTCTTCCGGCTCGGCGGTGGCGTAGAGCAGCCGGTCGCGTTCGGGCAGGGTGACCCGCACCTCGACGCAGTCGGCGGGGGCGATGTACCCCTGGGCCTCGATGTCCTTCCACGGGGCGTCGTAGCGCTTGGGCCCGATCAGGGAGAACACATCGCCCTCGCGCCCGTCCTCGCGCACCAGCGTCGCGGTCAGGCCGAGCCGGCGCCGGGCCTGCAGGTCGGCGGTCATCCGGAAGATCGGGGCCGGCAGCAGGTGTACCTCGTCGTAGATCACCAGGCCCCAGTCCCGGGCGTCGAACAGCTCGAGGTGGCTGTAGACGCCCTTCCGCTTCGTCGTCATCACCTGATAGGTGGCGATGGTGACCGGGCGGATCTCCTTGCGGGCGCCGGAGTACTCGCCGATCTCGTCCTCGGTGAGGTGGGTGCGGTGCAGCAGTTCGTCGCGCCACTGCCGGGCGGCCACCGTGTTGGTGACCAGGATCAGCGTGGTCGCGGCTGCCTTGGCCATCGCGGCCGCGCCGACGATCGTCTTGCCCGCGCCGCAGGGCAGAACGACCACGCCCGAGCCGCCGTGCCAGAAGCCGTCCACGGCCTCCTGCTGGTAGGGCCGCAGCGTCCAGCCGTCCAGCCGCAGGGTGATCGGGTGGGCCTCGCCGTCCACGTAGCCGGCCAGGTCCTCGGCCGGCCAGCCCAGCTTGAGCAGCACCTGCTTGAGGTGCCCGCGCTCGCTCGGGTGGACGGCGACGTGCTCGGTGTCGATCCGCTCCCCGACCAGCGGAGTCACCTTCCTGCTGCGCAGCACCTCCTCCAGCACCGGCACGTCGAGGGCGCGCAGCACCAGCCCGTGGGTGGGATGGCTCATCAGCTGGAGCCGGCCGAAGCGGTCCATGGTCTCGGCGACGTCGACCAGCAGCGCATGCGGCACCGGGTAGCGGGAGTACTCCAGCAGCACGTGCACGACCTGCTCGGCGTCGTGCCCGGCGGCCCGGGCGTTCCACAGCCCGAGCGGGGTGAGCCGGTAGGTGTGCACGTGCTCGGGGGCGCGCTCCAGCTCGGCGAACGGCGCGATCGCCTGCCGGCAAGCGACGGCCAGCTCATGGTCGACCTCGAGCAGCAGCGTCTTGTCGCTCTGCACGATCAGCGGGCCGTCGGTCATGCCTCGACCCTAAGCGACGGGGGTGACAGCGGTGACTCGAGAGATCGGGAAGGTGCGCACACTGGCGGTCTGCCGGTCGAACGCGCTGACCCGGCCGCCGTCCACCTGAAGGGGTTCGACCAGACGCTGGGATGCCACCCCGTCGCCGTCCACGTAGCCGACCCAGACGGGGCTGCGCCGGTTCGCGGCCTGGCGCAGCAGGGCCAGCAAGGTGGCCACCTCGACCGGTGACGCCGGCATCATCGGCGGCGCCGCGGATGGTGCGGTGGCCGCATCGGTCAACCGCAGTGCGGACGCCGCCGACAGCAGCGCGGCGGCGCCCGGGGAGGGCACCGTCGGGCGCAGCGGCCGGGGGCGGCTCCGGGGGCCGGTGCGGTAGGCGGTGGATTGCGGCAACACGACGGCGCCGTCCGCCGACTCGGCGGCAGGGGACAGGCCCATCGCGCGCAGCACCTGCAGCACCAGGTCCGGCGCGGCCTGCGCCGCGAGCACGGTCGGGGCGAGCCGGCGCAGGCGCAGGGGCTCGGCCCGGCGGTCGACGAGCAGCTCGGTGAGCGCCGCCTCGTCGTCCGAACGCAGGAAGGCCTGGGCGGTGCCGACCCGCAGCAGCCCGTGCCGGCGGGCGGCATCGGTGATCAGGTACTCCAGGGGCTGCGGCACCGGGGTGCGGGAGTGCTGCCTCAGCCAGGCCACCAGATCGTCGGCGGTGCGCCCGGCGTCCAGCGCCCGGCGGATGGAGGTGGGGGTGAACCGGAAGACGGTGGCGCCGCCCCGGCTCTCGACGTCCGCGGCGAGCTCCAGATCGCCGGCCAACTCCGGCTCGAGCGGCCCCGGGGCGATCGCGGTGAGGTCGGCCTGCAGCAGGATGTGGTCGACCGGCTCGGGCAGGGCGGCCTCGAGCAGGTCCGCCGCGCGGGCGGGGTCGCCCTCGAGCAGCGGTCGGGCGAAGGGGGCCAGCGCGCCGGCACCGGTCACGCCCAGCCAGGCGGCCTCGGCGAGCGCCGCATCCAGCAGCGCGGCGCGTAGCGGTCCGACCCGGCGCGGCGCCGTCCAGTCCAGAAGTGATTGCAGCGCAACGGGTGTCACCACGGAGTCGGGTACCTCGCGCGCGAGGGTGGTGAGTACCCAGCGGCGCACCTCGGGTGCGGAGGCGCGGTCCAGGTCGCTGCCGAGGACGGCGCGCGCGGCGTTCTTCGCGTCGCGGGTGCCGACCAGGCAGGGGCAGCGGGTGGTGTCCAGCCAGGCCTCGGCGAGCCGGGCCCAGCGCAAGCCGGCGCCGCGGGCGAGCCACACGTCGTAGGCCGGGGTGGGCGCCCAGCGAGGTTCGAGTTCGCCGTCGTCGCCGATCAGGCCCGCGGCGTAGGTGATCTCGATCAGGGTGGCCGCGGTCGGTTCCTCGACCTCGAGGGCGAGGGCTGTGCGCTTGAGCTCGCGCACACCGAGTCCGCCTGCGCGCAGGACCGGGACCCGGGTGCTGCCCCACAGGGTGCCGAGCGCCTCCACCAGCCGGACCGCCTCGGCGGCGGCCGCTGCGGCGCCCGCCTGCACCGCGCGCCCGGGAACGGGGTCGAGGCCGGGGGGCCGCACCTGCGGAGCCCGGTGCACGCGGCCGCCGCGTAGGGCGAGCGCGACCTCGCGGGAGAGCAGCACGTGGCCGGCGTCGGCGACGCCGAGCAGGCCGCGGGCGAGCAGCCAGTCGACGGGGGCGGTGCTGGACGGGTCGATCTCGCGGTCGGCGTGCGCGAACTGGCCGATCGGAGGGCCCCAGGTGAGCCGGTCGAGCACCTCGCGGGCGGCGTCGGGCACCTGGGCGAGCAGGGACTCGACGGCGGCCGGATCGCGCAGCCGGTCGGCCAGCTCGGGGCTGCGCCGCCGCAGGGTGTCCTCCATGGTCGGGCCGAGTCCAGCCGGATACGGACCGAGCGCGTCGCGGACGGCGCGCACCAGGTGCAGGCGCCGCGGTGATCCCCAGACCAGCGCGAGGTCGCGCAGGCGTTGCACCACGGCGGTGGCCGAGGCGCCCCAGGCGGCGGTCACCTGACCCGGCGTGGCGGGCTCAGGCAGGACCGCGAGGATCTCCGCCACCTGCAGTTCGGGGGTGCCCAGGGCGTCCACGGCCCGCTGCACGCTGCTGCGGGAGGCTGCGCGGGCGGCCAGGGTGGTCAGATCGGCGGGCAGCGGCACGGCCAGATCGGGCCGGGACCGCAGGAGGGCGGCCAGCGCTGCGTCGTCCCAGGAGCGCAACGCGTCGGCGAGGCTGCGCGGGGCGTCGGGGGTCGGCGGCATCCGACCAACGCTACGCGCTTGTGCGGGGCTCGAGAGCGAGGGGCTGAAGGCTGCCGGACGGTGGGCCGGGGTACGGTGCGCGGATGCGGGTCGGAATGGTGGTGATGCCCCGGCGGCGGTGGGGTGAGCAGCAGGGCATGTGGCGTGCGGTCGAGGAGTTCGGCTTCGACCATGCCTGGACCTATGACCACCTGACCTGGGATCCCTACGTCGGCCTGCCCTGGGGTGCGACCATCCCGACCCTGGTCGCGGCGGCCACGGTGACCTCCCGGATTTCACTCGGAACCTGGGTGGCCTCGCCCAATTACCGGCACCCGGTGCCGTTCGCCCGTGAGCTCGCCGGGCTGGACGACATCAGCGGCGGTCGCGCTGTACTGGGCATCGGCGCCGGCGGGACCGGAGCCGACGCCACGGTGCTCGGCGATGCCTTGCCCTCCCCAGCTGAGCGCGCGGCACGGCTGGAGGAGTTCGTCGAACTGCTCGACACGGTGCTCACCCGGCCGCTGACCTCCTACTCCGGGGCGCACTATCGCGCGCTCGACGCCGAGACCACGATTCCCTGCCTGCAGCAGCCGCGGATCCCGTTCGTCGTGGCGGCCAACGGCCCGCGGATGATGCGGCTGGCCGTCCGCTTCGGCGCCGGCTGGGCGACCACGGGGTCACCGGAGGTACCGCGCGGGAACACCGACGACGAGCTGTGGTGGCGCGGGATCGCCGGGCTCGCGGCTCGGTTCGACGAGGTGCTCAGCGAGGCCGGCCGGGCGCCGGACTCGATCGATCGGATGCTCTCGGTCGACGCGGCACCGACGTTCTCGCTGGTCTCGATCGAGAAGTTCCGGGACACCGTGGGCCGGGCCCGCGATCTCGGCTTCACCGACGTGGTGGCGCACTGGCCGGTGCCCGGCGCCCCCCGCTACGACGCCCCGGAGTCCATCGTGGAGGCACTGGCCGCGGAGCTGGACGCGCTGCACGCCGGCTGAGGCCCAGAAGTAGCACAGCCCACCGGCATGCAGCCTCGCCGCCGCCCAGACCGAAGGAACAGGTGTGGTCGACGGTGAGTTTGGGTCGCCGTGCCTCGATCAGTAGGGTCGGGCGTCGTTGCAGTGGGTCGCCGGTGCGGCCGCCCGGAACTCCGAGGGTGGGCCGCCAGGCCAGGCCGACGAGGAGAACGAGGATGGCTCGAGCCCGCAGTGCGGCGGGACCGCAGAGCAGCACCGTCAGCATCGGGCTGCTCTCCGACAAGGCCTGGCCCGGGGTGCTGTCCGCTCGCGCGGTATCGCTGGAGGCCCCGGTCATCGCCAGAGACCTCGACCGGTACTACGTGACTGTCGCGGCGCAGGGCAAGACCCGGTGCATCGACGGGCGGCACGACCCCAAGCTGGACGAGTCGGCGCTGGGGCCCCAGGTCCCCGGTGGGGCCCCGGGCGCGGCGCTGGCCTACCGTCTCGGGGTCGACAAGGACGACCTGACCCGGGGAACGTTCACCGGCGACGCCGAGATGATGATCGAGTCGTATCTGCGGCTGGGGCTGTCGCCGGGCGGGCATCGCGACGACAACGGCGACGGGGACAACGTCGGGTGCGGCGCGATCGATGGGCTGCACTCGGTGCTGGAATGCATGATCAACCCGGAACTGGTGGAGGACCACAAGCGGCTGGTCCGCACCATCATGGATACCGACTTCAACCGCGATCACTACCTACGGGTCCTCGGGGCCGGACTGGTTCTGCGGAGCCGATCGGCGGCCTACTTCCAGGGTCGGGGCGAGATCCTCGACCTGTTGGCGCGCAAGGCTCCGAACAGCGTGTCGGTGCTCGAGGGGCAGCACCACGAAGCGCTCCTGGTGGTGAACCTGGTGCCGGCAACGACATTGTCCTCCAACCGATTTGCGGTCGATCACAACGGGGCTCAGGCCTTCGGCTACGACCTGTGGCGCTCGCGGCAACTGGCGCAGATGCTGTTTCCCATGCCGTCTCAGCAGCTCGACCGCGAGCGGTTCATCCATGCGCGGGTGATGCTGACCATCGCCACCCTGATGGCGCTCACCGACGGGTCTCTCGGGGTGCTGCTCCGCCTGCCGCACCGCTCGACCTGAGCGCTGCGGGCGGCACCCTGGCTGACTGGTAGCCCATCCACCTGTCTACCCGGGTGGTCCAGCCGCGATGCGCCGGCGCAGCGCAGCCATGCCGTCGGTGCCCGCCTCGAGGGACCACCAGGACTCCACCCACCAGGTGGCGCCCGCGTCGGCCCATTCCTCGGGCGAGCCCTGGCGCTGGACGAACTCGCCGGAGCTGTCTGCCTCCAGCACCACGTCGTAACCGGCCCACGGGAGCCCGGCCGCCTCCCGCAACGGCCGGACCAGGCTGACCAGCCCTGCTAGGTCCTCCGGGCGGGTCATCTCCCGTGGCTGCAGCCGGCTGTCGTCGCCCACCGTCGCGAGCGCGGGAAGCAGCCCTTGCCAGCGGGCGGCCCGCTCGAGGGAAGGCTGTCGTGCTCGACCGTCGACATGGGCGCCGACCATCCACACCGGTGGGTGCGGCCGCTGGACCGGCGGATCGGGCAGCATGAAGGTCGTGGGCTCGGCGCTGTAGTGCTTGCCCTGGTAGCGGAACGGCTGCCCCGTCAGCAGTCCGGCGTACACGGCCAGACTCTCGTCGAGCTTCTCGGCCCGCACCCGCTTGCCCTCGTCGGGCTCGAAGGCCGTCCACCCCTCGTGCAGGGCACCCAGCCCGGCGCCGAGGATGACCCGACCCTGGCTCAGCCGGTCGACCGTCCCCACGCGAGAGGCCAGGTCCCAGGGGCGGATGCGTGAGGCCGGGGTGAGCAGGGTGCCGAGCCGGATGCGTTCGGTGGTCATCGCGGCGGCGGCCAGGCTCACCCAGGCGTCCACGCCGAACACGGCCTCCCAGGTGAAGACCCCGTCCCAGTCGTGGCGCTCACCCAGGGCGGCCAGCTCTGCAAAGGCGCCGGCGTCGCCGAAGGGCACCACGAAACCGAACCACATCCCCGGAGCCTAACCAGCGCAGCGCATGTCGCACGCCCAGGATCCGTCGAGGTCGTGGTCAGTTGACCACCGTCTCAGGTGGTCAACTCACCACAACCTCAGTCGATGAGGCCGGGCGGGCAGGTGGGGCAGGGGCGAAGGGAGCCGGTCCAGCCGCGCAACGTCAGCAGGGCGGCGGTCTCGGCCGCGACACCGCACGGGTCGCTGGTGACATCGGTCCAGCCGAAACGCAGGGTCACCCAGCCCTCGAGGGTATGGGCGTTGTCCCGTCCCCGGTCCCGGAACGCCCCCTCCTCCACATGGCCGATCCGGCCGTCGAACTCAATCAGCACGCCGAACGCCGCGACCGCCGCGTCGACGATCCGTCCACCCGAGCCCACGCGGTGCTGCAGGCGGGTGATCGGCAATCCGTGCGGGCGGATCACGTCGGTGAGGGCGCGGCGCTCCAGGTGGGTGGTGGCGCCCGACTGCACGTCCTCGAGGATCTCCAGCACCAGACCCCGTCGGCGCAGCGTTGGCCTGGAGTCCACCCGGCGCCGAATGCGCTCCGGGCTGGTCAGCCGGCGCTGGCAGGCGCGGGTCAGCCAGGTCACCACCTCGGCGCTGGTGGCGCCGGCGCACAGATCGAGCACCGTGTCCTCGATCCGGGTGCGGGCCGGCTCTCGCGAGGTCGACGACAGCCGGACGCCAGGCCGCTCCCGGACGAAGCAGTACCCCGGATGCCGGCTGATCTTGCGTCCGGGCACCAGGATCGTGACCTCCTTCTGCTCGGACCAGTCGGCCAGCCCGTCCAGGGCGGCGGCGGCCTGCCCGCCCGCACGGGCGCCCTGCCCTCCGAGCAGGACCCCGCCCCAGACCCGTGCGGTCCACGAGGGCTCCACGAACGAGGAGGAGACCAGGTAGACGCCTCTGGCCAGCCGCGGCCAGGGCGCACTCAGCCCGTCGACTGTTCTCGGGCTCAGTCCCATTCCGATCAGTTGGCTGCGGGCGATCACTCCTGCCTGGCAGGCGGCGAGTGCGGCGATGTCCGGTGGGAGTTGGCGGCGACTGTGCACGCGCCCGAGTCTGCGCGTCACGGCCCTTCCCCCGCTGGCCGACCGACGTTGCCTGTGGACAGACCGCACTCGAGCGGAGGAGGTGGTGAGTTGACCACCGTCTCAGGTGGTCAACTCACCACCTCCTCGTTTGCCTTGCCCGCCGAGTCGTCGCCAGGTACCTTGTGACGCATGGAACCGGGTGAGGCACGACAGGTGCTCCCGCAGTTGCGCCGTGGCGCGCTGGAGTACTGCGTGATCGCCCTCCTCCGGGAGAGTCCCCGGTACGGCTTCGACATCGTGCGCGAACTGAGCGAGGCCGACGGGCTGCTCACCAGCGAGGGGACGATCTACCCCTTGCTCTCCCGGCTGCGCAAGGAGGGCCTGGTGACCACCACCTGGCAGGAGTCCGACACCGGGCCACCGCGCCGCTACTACGCCCTGACCAGCGACGGCCGCACGGCGCTGGATCGTTTCGTCGAGGACTGGCGCCGCTTCCGCGACTCCGTCGATCGCGTGCTCGGGCTGGGGTCGGGGCAGCCCGGCGCGCCGATGAAGTTGCCTCGAACGGTGGCAGAAAGGAGAGACTGATGGTTGTGGGACTGGATCATCCGCTGGTCGCGGACTACCTGCGGCGGCTGGACGAGGCCGCCGCCTCGCTGTCGGCCGGGCGACGCGGCGAGCTCGTGGAGGAGATCCGCGCGCACGTCGGCGAGGCGCTGGCCGCCATCGGGGACGACGAGCCCTCGGTGCGCGGTGTGCTGGACCGGCTCGGGCGGCCGGAGGACATCGTCGCGGCCGAGCGGGACAGCCTGGTCAGCGAGCCGGTCCTCCCGCAGGCTCCGGCGGGGCCCCAGGACCACGGTCAGCAACCGTCCTACGGCCAGCAACCGGCATGGGGTCCGGCGACGGCGGCACCGGCTCCGCCGTATGCCACCCGGGTCAGTCCGTGGGGTCCGCTCGAACTGGTCGCCGTCCTCGGCCTGACCGTCGGCTCGCTCGTGGTGCCGATCCTCGGCCCGATCGTGGGCCTGGCGTGCGCCTGGGCGTCGCAACAGTGGAACCGTCGCGAGAAGATCGTCGCCACGCTGTTGACCGCTCTGACCCCGCTGGTGATCGTGCTGGCTGGGGCCGGGGTCTTCCTCACGCGCAATTCTGTGACCAGCGTCGAGCAGGGCCCCGTGATCGTCGAGGAGGGGCCCGCCGTTCAGGCTCCTCCGGTTCCGGAGGTATCGCCGTGATGGCGGGTGTGGGTGTGCTGGTCCTCCTGCTGGCGATCCTCGCCCTGTTCGGTTCAGTCATCGCCGGCATCTACCTGATGGTCGCGCTGAACCGCCGCAACACCCCGGGGGCCTAGAAGGTTCGGCCGACAACGGCCACGATGGGCGCAGGACCGTCGTCGCCGTCGTGGCCATCGGGAGGCTGCCATGCTCTCCACCCGCCCGCCCTCCTACGCCTCGGGACCCGCCGCAACGGGTCTGCTCGGTGAGACCCTCGGCGCGAACTTCGAGCGCACGGTCGCCCGGCACGGCGACCGCGAGGCCCTGGTGGATGTCGCCACCAGCCGACGCTGGACCTACAACGAGCTCGACGTCGAGGTCGACGAGGTCGCACTCGGTCTGATGGGCAGGGGTGTCGGCAAGGGCGATCGGGTGGGCATCTGGGCGCCGAACTGCGCCGAGTGGGTGATCGTGCAGTACGCCACGGCGAAGATCGGGGCGATCCTGGTCAACGTCAACCCCGCCTACCGCGCGCACGAACTGAGTTTTGTGATCCAGCAGTCCGGTGTGCGGCTGCTGGTCAGCGCGGTCGAGCACCGCACCTCGAACTACCAGGCGATGGTGGAACAGGTCAGGCCCGCCTGCCCGCAGCTGCGCGACGTGGTCTACATCGGTGAGGACTCCTGGTCGGAGCTGGTGCGCCGTGGCGGCGCCACCGACCATCACCGGCTCACCGAACGCGCCGCCACGCTGTCTTTCGACGACCCGATCAACCTGCAGTACACCAGCGGCACCACCGGCTTCCCCAAGGGCGCGACGCTGTCCCATCACAACATCCTCAACAACGGCTACTTCGTCACGGAGAGAATCGGTTTCACCCAGGTCGATCGGCTCTGCGTCCCGGTTCCGATGTACCACTGCTTCGGCATGGTGATGGGGGTGATCGGCGCCTTCTCCCACGGTGCAACGGTGATCTTCCCGGCTCCGTCCTTCGATCCGGAGGCGACCCTGCGCGCGGTGGAGGCCGAGCGCGCGACGGCGCTGTACGGCGTCCCGACCATGTTCATCGCCGAACTGGGGCACGCCGACTTCGCGACCTTCGACCTGACCAGCCTGCGCACGGGCATCATGGCCGGCTCGCCCTGCCCGGTCGAGGTGATGAAGCGGGTCGTCTCCGAGATGCACATGGCCGAGGTGGCCATCGCCTACGGCATGACCGAGACCTCACCTGTCTCGACCATGACCTCGATGGACGACGACCTCGATCGGCGCACCTCGACCGTCGGCACCGTGATGCCCCATGTCGAGGTCAAGATCGTCGATCCGGCCACTGGGATGGAGCTGCCACGCAACACCCCGGGGGAGCTGTGCACCCGCGGGTACTCGGTGATGCTCGGCTACTGGCTCGAGCCGGAACGCACCGCCGAGGCGATCGACTCGGCCGGCTGGATGCACACCGGCGACCTGGCGCTGATGGACGACGAGGGCTACGTCAACATCTCGGGGCGGATCAAGGACATGGTGATCCGGGGCGGGGAGAACATCTACCCGCGCGAGATCGAGGAGTACCTCCACTCCCACCCTGACATCGCCGACGTCCAGGTGATCGGAGTGCCCGACGCGCGCTACGGCGAGGAGCTGATGGCCTGGGTGGTGCTCAAGCTCGATCGGGACCCGCTCACCGCCGAGGCGCTGCGGGAGTTCTGTCAGGGCCAGTTGGCCCACTTCAAGATCCCCCGCTACGTGCACCTGGTGGAGACCTTCCCGATGACGATCAGCGGCAAGGTACGCAAGGTTGAGATGCGTGAGGCCGCCGTGGGCTTGCTCGGGCTGAGCGAGGCTGCGAAGATCCGCCACGCCTGACCCGAGGGGTGCGAGGCGTCAGTCATCCTCCGTGCCGTACGGCGGGATCCCCGGCAGCTCGTCCCGCCGCTGCAGCAGCTGCGCCCGCCGCCAGCCCAGAGGCGGTCATGAAGATCATTCAAGCACGTAGGTCAGCGCGGACGGAGAGTGGTGAGTCCTCGGGCAACACCCCGGCACGTCCCCCCGAGAACTCACCACTGTCCGGACGGCGGGCAGGGTGGTGGGCGCGCCGACTAGGGTTTCGTCCGTGGGCACGCTGGTGGTCGGCTTCGACCTGGACATGACGCTGGTCGACTCCGCCGACGGCATCGCCGCCACGGTGCAGGCGGTGCTGTCCGAGCAGGGGCTGCTGGTCACCGCCGAGCAGGTGTGGTCGCTGAACGGGGTGCCGCTGGAGGACACGATGGCCGCGCTCGCTCCCGGGCTGGACCCGGCGCGGGTGACCGCACGCTACCGCGAGCTCTACCCGAGCCTGGGGGTGCCGCGGACCCGGCTGCTTCCCGGCGCCGTCGAGGCGCTGGACGCCGTCCGCGAGCAGGGCGGCCGGGCACTGATCGTGTCGACCAAGGTCGAGGCTGCCGTCCGGCTGGTGGTCGAGCAGGTGGGGCTGGCGGTGGACGCGGTGGCCGGCGGCCTGTTCGCCGAGGCCAAGGGCGGCTACCTGCGTGAGGTCGGTGCGCAGATCTACGTCGGTGATCACCCCGGTGATGTGCGGGCTGCCCGGGTGGCCGGGGCACACAGCGTGGCGGTGGCCACCGGGCCGCACACCCAGGAGCAGTTGCGTGCCGCAGGGGCGGACGTCGTCCTGCCCGACCTGCTCTCCTTCCCGGACTGGCTACGCGACGTCACATAACTCACCCGACAGCGCGGGGCACGCACCGTTAGGCTTGCAGCCAACCAGGCCGCACCCTGTGGGTACGACCCCCGACGTTTCGAAGGAACTGACGTGCCCACTGGCAAGGTGAAGTGGTTCGACGCCGCGAAAGGCTTCGGCTTCCTGGCCAACGACGACGGCGGCGAGGTGTTCGTGCACGCCTCGGCGCTCCCAGCGGGGACCGAGACGCTCAAGCCAGGGGCACGCGTCGAGTTCGGGGTCGCGCAGGGCAAGCGCGGGCTGCAGGCGCTGTCGCTGCGCCTGCTCGACCCGCTGCCGTCGGTTTCCAAGGCCACCCGCAAGCCAGCCGAGGACATGACGGTCATCATCGAGGACCTGATCAAGCTGCTGGACAACATCTCCAACGGCATGCGCCGGGGCCGCTACCCCGACAAGTCCCATGCCCACAAGGTGGCCAGCGTGCTGCGCGCCGTCGCCGACGACATCGAGGCCTGACCCCCGCGGGTTTCAGTCGGTGCGCATCAGGCGGGCTAGGCCGGTGATGGTCGCGGTGGCGGCCGCGGCGGTGAGCAGGGTGGCGATGCCCAGACCCCACGCCCCGGACAGGGGCAGCGCGAGGCCGATGGCCCCACCGATCACCCAGCCCAGTTGCAGCACGGTCTCCGAGCGGGAGAAGGCCGAGGTGCGGACGGCGTCGGGCACCTCGTCCTGGATCAGCGCGTCGAGGCACAACTTGCCCAGCGCCTGACCCAGCCCGGCGATCAGCGCCACCACGAGGATGGAGAGCATCCCGTAGTCCAGGGCCGACCACAGGGTGACCAGGGTCAGCGCGACCAGCAGCCCCGCGATCACCGCCTCGGGGCGCCTCCGGCGCACGAGAGCGCCCAGCGCGGTGCCGATCCCGCCACCGACCGCGGCCACCGCCACCACCAGACCCACCGCGGTGGTGGCCTCGATCCCGGGCAACGGGTCGGTGCGCAGCCGGAAGGCCAGGAACAGGGTGAGGAACCCGGTGAAGGCCCGCAGGGCGGCGTTGCCACGCAGGCCGACCACCGCGCGCCCCCCCATGCGCAGCATGGGCGTGCGCCGGGGCCGGGCCTGCGCCGAGGACTCCTCGTCATCGGACGGATCATCGTCGTCCGGGGCGTCCGAATCCACCTGTGAGGTGAGCATCAGGGTGAGGGCGATCCCCGTGACGAACAGCACGAAGGCCAGGCGCAGGGTCCACTCCGGGCCCGCCCAGTGGGTCAGCCCCACCCCGAGCGGCCCCCCGATGGTCATCGCCACCACGCCGGCCGCCGACATGCGGGCGTTCGCGCCGAGCAGTTCCGCCCCGTCCGGCAGCACCCGGGGCAGGGCCGCCGCCCGGATCACCAGGTAGGCCTTCTGGCAGACCAGGAACCCGAACGCCGCCGGGTAGAGCGAGAACGCCGCGTCGCCGTCCGCCAGGGCACTGGCCATGACCCAGGCCAGCCAGCCGCGGGCACCCATGGTGACCCCGAGGGCGATCCGCCGGCCGCGCCGCACCCGGTCGAGCAGCGGCCCGATCACCGGCGCCAGAAGCACGAACGGCACCATGGTCACCAGCAGCGAGGTCGCCACCCGGGTCCGCGCCTGTTCGGTGGGCACGGCGAAGAAGATGGTGCTGGCCAGCGCGGTGACCACCAGGGCGTCGGCGGCCGAGCCCACCAGGTGCAGCTCGAGCATCCGGGCCAGGCCCGATTCGCCGGCTCCACCGGCGTGCGTGGTGCGTCGGACGGCGCGCCCCGAGGCCCGCCCCGCGCGCGCCACGGCGGCGCCACCACGCCGGACGGCGTCAGTGGCCGCTCGCCGGGGCGGGCCCGGCGTCGCGCTCGGCGGGGTGTCCATGAGGCCATCCTGCCGCGACTGGCCCGGTTGGGGGACTCCGGGACCGGCGCGATGGGGGACAATCATCGGGTGCCGATGAGCCTCGACGACGAGACCGTGACCTCCGACGATTCCGCTGTGGCGTCCGGGCAGGCAGATGCGCCCGCCGCGGCGGCGTTGACCGCCCCACCGCCGCTGCCCGCGCTGACCGCCCCTGCCGCCCAGCCGGCCCTGGTGGCAGCGCCGATGCGACCCGCTCTGGCGGCTCCCCGGGCCGTCACGCCGGACGCCGTGTGCGCCAATGCGGCGTCCCTCGCCCGGCAGGCGGCGATCGACGTGGCCGGTGTCGACCACGTCGGCGACCACCTCGAGGTGCAGGCGGACGGCGAAAGGATCGTCACGCACTACTTCGGCTGCCTGTCCAAGGGCTACCGCGGTTGGCGCTGGGCGGTCACGGTGGCCCGTGCCTCGCGGGCGCGCACGGCGACGGTCTGTGAAGTGGTGCTGCTGCCCGGGGTGGAGTCGGTGCTCGCACCGGTCTGGCTGCCCTGGTCGGACCGGATCGCCCCCGGTGACCTGGGCCCCGCGGATCAGTTGGCCTATCGCCCCGACGACCCGTACCTGGAGCCGGGCTACCAGGCCACCGACGACGAGGACGCCGATCGGCTGGCGATCTGGGAGCTCGGCCTCGGCCGCCCCCGCGTGCTCTCGCCCCTGGGTCGCACCGAGATCGCCCAGCGCTGGTACAGCTCCGACCGGGGCCCGACCAGCGACGAGGCCGTGCACGCCGCCGCGGCCTGCTCGACGTGCGGGTACTTCCTGCCGTTGGCCGGCAACCTGCGCCTGGCATTCGGCGTCTGCGGCAACGAGTGGTCGCCGTCGGATGCCCGAGTGGTGACCGTCGACCACGGCTGCGGCGCGCACAGCGAGACCGATCTGGAGCGGACGGAGGTCGAGACACTGCCCCCGCCGATCCTGGACGAGACCGGGTTCGAGGCCGTGGTGCTGGCGCCGAAGGAGGTCACCGAGCCCGAGCCCGAGGTGGTGACCGCCGGCGTCGAGACCCCCGGGCAGAACCCGGAGCAGGAGACGGCGCCGTCGGAGTGAGTGGCGAGGCGTTCGACACCGGCGCCATCCGGGAGCGGGTGCTCGCCGGCTGGGCGGCCGCACCGGTGCGTTTCCGGGAGGACGCCAACGCCGAGGAGGACTACGCGCTCGGCGGCTACCGCGACCGGGTCCTGATCGAACTGGCCCAGAACGCCGCGGACGCCGCGCGCCGGGCCGGGGTGCCGGGCCGGCTGCTGCTTGCCCTGCGCGAGGTGGACGGAGCCGGGGTCCTGGTCGCCGCCAACACCGGCGCCGCCCTCGACGCCGCCGGGGTGCAGGCCCTGGCCACCCTGCGGGCCTCCGCCAAGCGCCCCGACGGCGACACCGGCCCGGCGGGGCAGACCGGTGGCCCGGAGGCACCCGAGCAGGTCGGCCGGTTCGGGGTCGGATTCTCAGCAGTGCTCGCAGTGAGCGACGAGCCGGCGGTGCTCTCCCGCCACGGCGGCGTCAGGTTCTCCCGGGCCGATACCCGCGATCTCGTGCAGCACGCCGGCTCCGCCGAGCTGGCCGCCGAGTTGGCCCGTCGCGACGGCCATGTGCCGGCGCTGCGGCTGCCCTTCCCTGCCGACGGTGAGCCTCCGGAGGGCTACGACACCGCCGTCCTCCTGCCGCTGCGGGACGGTGCGGCCGACGACCTGGTGCGGCGCCTGCTCGCCGAGGTCGGCGACGCCCTGCTCCTCGCCCTGCCCGGTCTGCACGAGGTGCAGATCGAGGTGGACGGCGCCACGAGAGTTGTGTCCGACGTCGACAGTCGCTGGTTCCTGTTGCGCCGCAACGGATCCGCCGATGCCGCGCAGTTCGCCGACCGGCCCACCGAGGAGCGTGGCCGCACCGACTGGTCGGTGACCTGGGCCCTGCCGCACGGATCCCGCACGGCGGTGCCTGGGGTACTCCATGCGCCCACGCCGACCGACGAGCCGCTGAGCTGGCGGGCTCTGCTGATCGCCTCCTTCCCGCTCGATGCCTCCCGCCGGCATGTGGCGCCGGGCCCGGCCACTGACACCGTGCTCGCTGCCGCGGCGTCCGCCTACGCCGACCTGGTGGCCGAAGTCCTCACCGGCTATCCCGGTGAGAACGACTGGAGGATAGAGGATCTCGTGCCTGTCGGCTTCCCGGCCGGGGCGCTCGACGGTGCCCTTCGCGACGCCGCCGTGGTGGCGCTGCGCCGGGCGCCGATCCTGCGCTCGGCGCAGGACGGCGCGCCGATCCGGCCGCGGGATGCCGTCGCTCTCGCGCCCCCCGCGGGCGGCGACGCGGCGGTCGTGGCGGCCCTCGCGCCGTCCGTCGCCGGGCTGGTTCTGGTTCACCGCCGAGCCCAGATGGCGATGGAATCCCTTGGTGTGCAGAGGATCACGCTGTCCGACCTGATCGAGCAGCTGCCGGTCGGCCGATCGCCGGCGGGCTGGCGCGAGCTGTACGACGCATTCACCGACCTCGCGGTCGACCCGCTGACCCGGGAGGTGCTGGCCGCCATCCCGGTGCCGCTGGCCGACGGGAGGGTGGTGCGCGGCGTCCGCGGCACGGTCCTGATCGACAACGGCGGTGCCGGCGGCGCCGGTGGCGACGAGGTAGGGGCGGCGCTCGCGGTCCTCGGGGTCCGCGCCGTGCACCCGCTGGCCGCCCACCCCTTGCTGGAACGCCTAGGCGCCCAGTCGATATCCCTACGCAGCGCGCTCGTGCTGCCGGAACTGCAGGCCGCCGTGGAGGCCAGCCTGGCCGACCGTGAGGATGGGGAGACCGCCCGCATCGACGCGGTGCTCACCCTGGTGTCCGCAGCGTTGGAGGAAGGCGAGCCGCCGAGCGAGGACCTGCCGTGGCTGGGGCGGCTGGCCCTGATCGCCGCGGACGGCGAGATCGCCCCGGCCGGCGAGCTGGTGCTGCCCGGTTCGCCGGCCGCCGCCCTGCTCGACGAGGAGACGATGGCCCCGGTGGCGGCCGCCCTCCTCGAACGCTGGGGTGCCGCGGTGCTGGGCGCGGTCGGCGTCCTCGATGATCTCGCGCTGGTCCGGGCGGGTGATCTGCCGTTGGACGGCGCTGATCCGGCGGAGTCGATGGCCGACCTGCCCGACGTCGAGGGTTGGGGCGATGCCCTCGTGGCGATGGTCGGTGCGGACGTGATGGAGGTGACCGCGCACGATGTGGTGGCGGTCCGAGACCTCGACGCGGTGCGTGTGTCGGCCTGGCCGGAGGTGCTCGCCCTGCTCGGTGCACGCCCCGAACTGCGCGAGGCGGTGGTCCGCCCAGTGCGGGTGACCGCCAGGACTGCCTCCGGGCAGCGCAGCGTCGATGCGCCGTCCTGGACGGCGTGGTGGCTGGGCCAGGAGCTCTTCGACGGCCGCCGCTGGGCGGACGCCGACGCGGACAGCGCGCTGGCGTCCCTGCTGGGCACCGAGCCCCCGCTCGTGGCCGGGCTCGATCCCGCCCTGCGCCGGGCCCTGGGTGGGGTGAGCTCCATCGCCGACCTCGACGTCGGCGCGCTCGGCGGCCTGCTGGAGGCGCTCGCCGACCCGGATGTCGAGCTTGACCTGGGTGCCCTGCTGCGGATCTGGCGCGACCTGGCCACCGTGGCTGCCGACGCCGGGGAGGCCCTTGCCGATGTGGCTGCCCCCCACCGGGTGCGTGCGGTGCGCGACGGCGTGGTGGTCGTGGTGGACGCCGAGGACGCCGTCGTGGTGGATCACCCGGCCTGGCTGCAGCGGAGCGATCTGGGCGCCGCCGTGGTGGTTGCGCGAGTGCTGGCTCCGGGACTGGCGGACCTGCTCGACCTGCCGCCGGCCGGCGAAGAGGGCGCCGGCCGCGTCGCGGAGCGGGATTGCCAGGACACCGAGGTGCCCGGCGTCGTCCAACGGCTGCTGCCCGGTGCGCCGCGGCTCTGGTGCGAGCACGAGGAGCTGATGGTGGACGGGGTGGAGGTGTCCTGGTGGGTGGAGGGGCACGGCCCGGCCGCCCGCGTGCACGCGGCTACCCTGGACGGGCTGGCCCGCGGTCTGGCCTGGGTGGCGGGTGCCTGGCATCTGCGCTACGTGGTGAGCGCCGTGCTGGACGGCGCGGTGCCGGTGCACGAGATCCTGCTCGACGAGGCTCTCTGACCTGTGCCTCCGGCCCGGGCGAAGTAGATTGCGGGCATGCAGGTGAGCAGTGAGCGCGCCATCGCCGCGCCGATCGAGACGGTGTGGGCGCTGACCGAGGACATCGAGTCGTGGCCGCAGCTGACCCCCACGATGATCCGGGTGCAGCGCCTCGACACCGGACCACTGCGGGTCGGCAGCCGCGCCCGGGTGACCCAGCCGCGACAGCGGCCCGGCGTCTGGGAGGTGACCGAGTTCCAGGCGCCCACTCTGTTCTCCTGGCGCAGAACGATTCTGGGGATGACCATGATCGCCACACATCGGCTGGAGCCGACCGCGCAGGGGTGCCGCAACACCCTCCTGGTGGAGGTCGCCGGTCGCGGGGCCACGCTGTTCTCGGCGTTCACCTCCGGCCAGATCCAGGCGGCGATCGACACCGAGAACGACGGTTTCCGCGAGGTTGCGGAGAAGCAGGCGGCCGCAGGGGCGTGATCGCCGGGAGATCGTCGTTCTCCCCCAGTGGGTGGGGGAGGAGTGCGATCTGGCACCGATCACCGACGTTGGGGGGCGCTACGCCGGTGGCATGGCGATGGGCGGTGGGGCCTGCAGGTCCCAGGCCCGGAGCAGCACCGCGTGCGTCACCCCCATCGCCCGGCCCTGCGCTGCCGTGATCCCGGTGATCATCGCGCGGGCGGGGGGATGGCTGGGGATCGCGTCCAGGTACCCGCCGTGGGCCTCCAGCGAGGCGATCCCGCGCTCCAACGGCTCGCCGGTCACGTCGACCCCATGCGTGGGCCGGGGGTCGCCGCCGATCAGCAGCCAGCGTGCGGAGTGCGGCTCCAGGCCCTCATCGAGCAGCTCGGGGAACACCCAGCGGTTGGCCGCGTCCCGCACCGCATCCAGAGCGGCAAGACCGGCCACCCGGTGATCCGCCTGGTTCAGCCCGGCGACGAACTCCACCTCCCAGGACCCGATCAGGACCGCGTCGGGCCGGTACCGGCGGATCGCGCGGGTGATGTCGCGGCGCAGTCCGAGCCCGTACTCCAGCATGCCGTCCGGGTGGTCGAGGAAGTCCACCTGATGCACCCCGACCGCGTGCGACGCCGCGATCTGTTCGCCCGTGCGCAGCACCGCGGTTTCGGCCGGTGGCATCGAGTCGATCCCTGCCTCGCCCCGGGTGAGCAGCAGGTAGGCCACTTCTACGCCCTGCGCGGTCCAGACCGCCACGGCCGCCGAGGTGCCGTACTCGACGTCGTCCGGATGGGCGACCACGCACAGCACGCGCTGGAAGGCGTTCTCCGGCAGGGGTGGCAGCAGCGCTGAGGTCATCGAGGGAGTCTAGGTGCCATCGGCCACGCCGCCACCCGGCAGGGCCGGGACGGGTCAGCGACCCTTGCTGCCCAGCCAACGCACGCCGTAGACGCCGAGTGGCACGGCGACGACCGGCGTCCACACCCACCAGCCGCGACCCTGGGCGTCCAGGCGGGAGTGCATCACCAGCGCGGCGACGAGCAGCACCGCCCAGACCGCGGTCACCGCCCAGACGAAACCCCGCTCGTTGCTCGCCAGAGCAGCAGGATCCGGCCGGCGCTCCGCCGATCTCACGTACAGGGGCATGGGCGCAGGCTACCTCGTACGCCCCTCGATGCGACTCAGTCGGCGGTGGCGACCAGCACGACCCGGCGGTTGAGGGCGTCCACCAGGTCGCCGCTGCCCTCGGCGATCGGTCGGGTCGAGCCGAAGCCCTGCGCCGAGACCTGGTCCGAGGGCACACCGGCGTCCCGCAGCGCCTTCCGGACGGCGTCCGCCCGTTCCCGGCTGAGGGTGAGGTTGGACTCGGCGATCCCGCTGGTGTCGGTGTGGCCCTCCACCTGGACCGAGACCGCCGGATGGGCCCGCAGCAGTGCCGCGGCAGCCTCGATCACCGGGCCGGAGGCGCGCTTGAGGCGCGTCGAGCGGGTGGCGAAGGTGATCGCCGGCAGAGCGCTGAGCTGGGCGGCCACCTGGGCGTCGGTGACCGTGCTGCCGGTGCTGACGGTCATGGTGTCGGTCAGCGCCGTGGCGTCCGATCCGAGAGCCCCCTGCGCGGCCTGCCGGACGGCGTCCCGGACGGCTTCGCCCGGGATGGCTCCGGTGACGGTCATCCGTCCCGTGCGCAGCGAAACCGCGCCGGCTCGGGTCTGCGGGCCCAGGGCGAGCAGCACCTGCGCGAACCCGTCGAGCCCGTAGCCACCCGAGGCCGACTCGACCGACAGTCCGTCCTCGACCCGATCGGCGCCGAAGCCGTCAGCCACCGTGGCGACCAGGCGCGCGCGCGTCGCCTGTGAAGGAACGCTGCCGAAGAGCACCACCGCGCCCCCGTCCACCGTGGCGCCGACCGCGGCCAGGTCCTCCAACGCGGCGGGAGAAGCCGAGACGGGCTGGGAGGCAACGGATGCCGTAGGGGGCGCGGCCGTCGTGGCGGTGGGCAGGCTCGCCGACGCGGGAGCAGTTGACGGTGCCACCATCGTGCGGACGGCGTAGACGCCGGGCACGTCGCGGACGATCCGGGTCACCTTGGCGATCTGTGTGGGGTCGTTGGGCACCCCGGAGAGGTCGACGTCGCGCCCGTGGACGCTGACTGCGATGTCAGGGAATCCCGACTCGGCAAGGGCCTCGGCGGTCGTCGTCCGAAGCCGGCTCTGCACGGTGGGCAGCACCAGGAGGAACTGGCCGGCGGCCGCGCCACCGAGCCCCACCAGCGTGGTCAGAGCCACCACCACCGGCAGCATGGGGCGGGAGCGGCGCTGATGCAGGACACCGGCGCGGAGGGCGTAGTGCCCCGGGGGAGGCTCGAGCGGTGCCATGCTGTCAGGCGCCCTCGCGGCCGACCATCAGGCCCCCGGCCAGGGTGGCTGCGCCGTCGGCGTCCCCCTGGAGCAGGAGGGCGGCCTGGACGGACCAGGTGCTCAGGGTGGGTGGAAGGCTCAGCCCGGCGTCGGTCAGGATGCTGCGCAGTTCCTCGTCGCGGACGGCGGCGAGCTGGGTGTAGTTGGCCACGCCGGCTTCCCGCAGCGAGGCCGCGACGGCGGCGCCGATCCCGACGATGCGCTCCAGGTCGTCCTCGGCGACCGGCCCGACGGTGGTCCAGGACGGGCCACTGTTGTGGGCGACGGTGCGGAACGCCGCCCCGGGCCCGGTCCGGGTCGCCGGCATGACGATCGGCCCGGTGGGCTCCCTGTTGTCAGCCGGTTCCGCGACCTCCGGATCGTCCTTCTCCGCGGCTCCCGCCTCGTCCTCGGCCTGGGCCTCGACCTGGACCTCGACCTCTGGCGCTGGCTCTGGTGGATCCACTGCGACGGCCGACTCATCGGCGACCACCCCCAACGGAGGGGTGGCTGCTCGCTGGGCCTTGGCCTCTTCGGCGAGCTCTGCCGCCCGGGCCGACCAGAAGGCGATCCCAGGGGCGGAACGGATCCGGTTCACCCGCAGGGCGCGACGCAGGTGGTCCTCGGGAGCGTTGGCCACGGCGAAGAAGGAGCCGAGGCCCTCGGCGGCGAGCGCGATGGCCATCGCCTCGGTGACGCCGTCGATGCGGGTCAGGTCGTCGATCAGAGCCGGGTCGGAGGAGTCCGCCTCGGACGGGTCCACCTCGGACGGATCGGCCTCGTTCACGTCGACCTCTTCGCTGTCGGTGGTGTCGGTGGTGTCGGTGGAGAGCGGGCCGGCGAGGTCCCGATCGGGCTCCGTCTCGTCGACCACCACCTCGAACTCGGACCCTGAGTCGAGCTCAGCCTCAGCCTCCAACTCAGCCTCAGCCTCCAACTCAGCCTCAGCCTCAGCCTCCGACTCAGCCTCAGCCTCAGCCTCCAACTCAGCCTCAGCCTCGGCAGCGAATTCGGCCTCTGCGTCGAGCTCTGCCGCTGACTCGGCGTCGGCGTCCGCCTGCGCGGACAACGGTGGGAGGAACTCAGCGGTGATCGGGATCGGCTTGTTCTCGACCGGCATCGTGTCCACCGAGCCCGCCTGAAGGGGCAGAGCCTGCACGGCACTGTCGGTGAGCACTGGAAGTGCCTCGGTCGCACCGTCGTCCACGCTGAACCCGCTGTCGGGCATCGCCGCCGGCCCGGAGGTGGCGACCTGGGGCTGCCAGTACCGGTCGAGCCGGTCAGCCGGTTCGCGCGGGTGCACGTCGGTGAGCTCGACAGGCAGGGCGGGCAGGAGCGGGACGGTCTCGGTGGGGGGCGGGGACGCGGCCTCGGGGATGTCGACGGGGGTCCACTGGCGGGCCCAGATCAACCAGCCCACGCCCAGCCCGACCACGAAGGCCAGCGACAGCATCAGGATGGAATGCAGCGTGAACCAGGCCACGCGTCCTCCCTCAGCTGTGAGCGGTGCAGGTCGGCAGGGCGGCGATCGGCATATCTGCCGTGCCGACGACTAGTCAACACCGTGAGGGTGACCGACGGTATCTGAACATGACAAGTGGGCCGAGCTCGGACCACAGGGCGCTACGGTGCGTCACGCCTGTGTCTCGAGAGTGAACAAAGGCGTGAGGCGGGCCACCGGAGCAGTGCTCCGGGGCCCGCCTCACACGGTGTTCGAGCGAGTGGCTACAGGACGACGAACTGCACCCGGCGGTTGGCCGCCCGGTTGGCGTCGGAACTGTTGACCACCTTGGGCTTGCTCTCGCCGTACCCGATGTAGGACATCCGGTCGTGGGAGATGCCCAGGTCGTGCAGGGTGTGGCGCACGTTCTCCGCCCGCACGGTGCTCAGGCGCAGGTTCTTCGCGGCGTCGCCGACGTCGTCGGTGTGGCCCTCGATCCGCACCTTGATCGCCGGGTTGGCCTTGAGGATGGCGGCGGCCTGCTGCACCGCGCGCAGCCCCGCCGGCGTGAGCTTGGCACTCCCCGTCTGGAACGTGACCTGGGGCAGTATGTTGAGCTGAGCCTGGGCGCCGGTGGGTCCGGCGGGGCTCGGGGCCGCGGTGCCGGAGCCGACCGAGAGCTGGGAGGTCACCTTGCCGGCGTCGCCTCCGGTCACCGCGGGAGCCGCAGCCTCGGCGGCATCCTTCGCGGTGGCGTCCGCCACCGAGCCGGTCAGGGTGAGCTGACCGGAGTCGAACGCGGCGGTGGCCGCGCTGCCCTTGCCGAGCGCGCCGACGAGGGTTCCGAACTCAGCCAGGCCGGACGCCGAGACACCGTCGTCGATGGTCAGTTGGTTGACCACATTGCCCTCGCCGAAGACACCGGCCGCTGATGCCACCAGGGCGTCCATGGCCGCTTGCGTGGGCACCTTGCCGGTGAGGGTCACCTTGCCGCCCTTGCTGACGGCGGTGACCGCGGGCGGCAGGGCCCCCGAGGTGCTCGCCACGGAGGGGCTGGCGTCGGCGGACGGCGATGCCTCGGCGGACACCGACGGGCTGGCCTCGACCGACGCCGCGGGCGACGGGGTCGCCGTGCCAGCAGCACCGGCCGCGGCCCCACCGAAGTCGGCCTTGACCACCCGGACGCCGTCCAGAGCCTCGATCTCGGAGACCAGAGCCTGGGCGTCGACGCCGGCGGGCAACGAGCCCTTCAGCGTGCCGTCGCGGCCGGTGAAGGAGATCTCGGCCCCGGTCGCGCCGGCGTCGGCGATGACCGCCTGGGCCCTGCTGGTCAGGTTGTCCTCGATGCTGTGCCGCACCGGGATGTCGTGGCCCAGGCCGAGTCCGAGCAGGCCCAGACCGCCGATCACCCACGGCAGCGCCCCGGCGGGGCGGCGCTCCCAGAAGTAGTGGGTCGTCGTGGTGGTGGTTGTTGTTGTGGTCGCCCGAGAGGATTCCTGGGTGGTCATCAGGCCCTCCGGCCGATGTCCCGGCCACCGACGAGCTGCTCCGTGAGCTTGAGGAACCCTTCCTCGTCGCCGTCTGCGAGCAGGCGTGCCTGACGTGCCCAGGTGGGCAGGCTCGGGGCGAAGCGCAGGCCGGCCGCCTCGAGCGCGGACTGCAGCTTGGCCACGTCGGAGGTCGCGAGGTTCTCGAACGTGGTGATCCCGGCGGCACGCAGAGCAGCGCCGATGCGCGGGCCGATGCCCTCGACCCGCTCGAGGTCGTCGTCCTCACCGTCCGTCGCGGCGGCCGCGGCCGCCGCGATTGCGGCACCCTCGCCGGCGTCGCTGCTGTCTGCCATGGAGTCGGCCGGCGCGGTGTCCGGCTCGGCGGCCGGCGCGGCGTCGGCCACGCCGGCACCGTCAGTGCCGCCCTCGGTGGAGGAGGTGAGGCCGGAGATCTGCGCCGTGGCGGTCGCGTCGTCGCTGACATCGACGTCCGGGGTGTCGATCTCGTGCACGTCGAGGGCGTGGTGCTCCTCGTCCACGGCTACGGCAGGGGCGTCCACGTCGGCGATGTCAACAGATTCGCTCGACTCCACCACCGGAGCGGCTGCGGCAGTGTCTGTGAGGGCCTGCTGGTCCATCGCCCCGGTCTCGACGGCGGCCTCCGCGCTGTCCGTGGCGGCCTCCTCGGCCTCCTCGGCCTCCTCGGCCTCCTCGGCGTCCTCGGCGTCCTCGGCGTCCTCGGTGGTCACGGTGTCGGTGAGGGCGGCAACGGTGCCCGTGGCACCAGCCGCTGCCGCACCCCGCTCGTCGAGCAGCCGCGAGATCTCGGCGTCCTTGGCCGACAGCGTTGTGGTGTGGTCACGGGTGAGCCGGGTGATCGCCTCGGACTCGGAGTGGTAGCGCTTGTGCCACGGACGGCGCCACAGGGCCCATCCGAGCAGGAGGCCGACGAGAAAGGACAGGATGATGATCAGCCAGGACTGACCGATGTACCAAGGCACTGGGGCCCTCCACGGACGGACGAACGGCGCGGGCCGGGATGCCCGCGGCGCGAGCATTGCATGTGTCGACGCTCAGCGACGGTGATTCACTGATCCGTGCTGCTGAGCAGCCACCGCCGACGATCTTCACCGGTGTGCCCCTTGTAATCAAATCCGGGGGTTCAGGGGCAATTGCTCCGCCTCGCCCGGGCCGTGACGGGGCTCGGCCGAACACTACTTGGCGTTCACCCTCCGACGACCGGGCTCGCCCGATACCGTGAGCGCGCCTCTGGCCGAGCCGGTGATGTCTCGGTCGATCTAGTCGCGACCCGGGACGGACCATGGCCTCCTCTGCAACAGACCTCGAGACACAGCCTGGCGGCAGCGCTCTCGAGCGCTATTTCCAGATCAGCCAACGCGGGTCGACCCTCGCCCGGGAGATGCGCGGCGGGCTGGTCACCTTCTTCACAATGGCCTACATCGTGGTCCTGAACCCGCTGATCATCGGTACCCAGGAGGACAGCACCGGCGCCCTGATCGGCGGCGGGGACGTGGGCTCCTCCATGGCCAAGGTGGCGGCCGCCACCGCCCTGGCCGCCGGGGTGTTGACCATCCTGATGGGGGTGGTCGCCAACTACCCGCTGGCGCTGGCCACCGGGCTGGGGCTGAACGCCTTCGTCACCTTCGGCATCGCCAAGCTGCCCGGCATGACCTGGGCGGATGCCATGGGCCTGGTCGTGCTGGAGGGCCTGATCATCCTGATCCTGGTGCTCACCGGTCTGCGCACAGCGGTGTTCCTGGCTGTGCCGCCGTCGCTGAAGACCGCGATCAGCGTGGGGATCGGGTTGTTCATCGCCTTCATCGGCTTCGTCGACGCCGGCTTCGTGCGTCGCACGGGCACCGGCCCGGTGCCCGTCGAGCTCGGCGTCGGCGGGGCGCTGCGTGGCTGGCCGACCGTGGTCTTCGTCGTCGGCCTGGTCATCATGGCCGCCCTGCTGGTGCGCACGGTGCGCGGTGCTCTGCTGATCGGGATCCTGGTCGCCACCGCGCTCGCCATGCTGGTGGAGGCGATCGGCCACATCGGCCCCAGCGTGGCCGCCAACGGCGACATGAACCCCACAGGCTGGAGCCTGAACGTCCCGGCCTTCCCGGACACCCTGGTCGCCGTCCCCGATCTGAGCCTGCTCGGTCAGTTCAGCCTGCTCGGGTCGTTCGAGGCGATCGGCGTCGCCGGCGCCGTCCTGCTGGTGTTCACCCTGATGCTGGCCGACTTCTTCGACACGATGGGCACGATGGTCGCCGTCGGGGCCGAGGGCGCGCTGCTGGACGCTGACGGCGTTCCGCCGAACGTCGACCGCATCCTGGTCGTCGACTCGATCGCCGCCGCTGCCGGTGGTGCGGCGTCGGTGTCGAGCAACACCTCCTACATCGAGTCCGCGGCCGGGGTCGCCGAGGGTGCTCGCACTGGGCTGGCCAGCGTCGTCACCGGGGGCCTATTCCTGATCGCGACCCTGTTCACGCCGCTGGTGAGTGTGGTGCCGCACGAGGCAGCCGCCCCGGCGCTGGTCGTGGTCGGCTTCGTGATGATGGTCCAGATCCGCTCGATCGATTGGGACGACGGCGAGGACGCCCTGCCGGCCTTCCTGACCATCGTGCTGATGCCGTTCTCGTACTCGATCACTGCGGGCATCGGAGCCGGGTTCGTCTCCTGGGTGCTGCTGAAGGTGATGCGGGGCAAGTTCTCGCAAGTCCACCCGCTGATGTGGGTGACCTCGGCCCTGTTCGTCATCTACTTCGCGATCGAGCCGGTCAAGGGGATCATCGGCGTCAGCTGATTCCTCTGACGCGCCGCTGGGTCGCGCTGCGCGAGCGAGAGTGGTGAGTTCTGGGGGGACACCAGTGGTGTGTCGCCCCGAGAACTCACCACTCGGGCTGTTTGGGCTGCTTGAGCAGGGGTTGGACTCGGGCGATCTCGCGCTTCAGGGCAGCCTTCTTCGGTGCCGGGGCGTCGGGGAACAGGGTGATCTCGGCCCGGCCGGCGGTCGCCTCCCAGGTACCCACCACACCGTGGGCGGTGGCCACGACCGGGGAGATCCACCCGGCGGCCCGGCTGACCAGCGCCCGGTGCCGGGCCGGCACGAGGTGTTCGTCGGCGGTGCCCGGGCCGAGCACGAACTGGTCGAAGGCCGGCAACAGACGGACGACGTCGTCGGGCCGGGTGGAGGCCAGGTCGTCGACGTCCTCGGCCCTGGCGTACAGCGACTCGCCCTCGACGTCGACCGTGACCAGAGCGTCGTCCAGGTCGGCGAACCATCGGCGCAGCGTGGGTTTGGAGGTGGCTCCGCGCAGCAGCCAGGCGTCGAAGGCGGCCGGGGAGGCTGGGCCGAAGACGCCCAGGTAGGCGGTGATCGCACGCCGCGCCGCGGCGTCCACCGTCAGCAGCCCGGGCCAGGACGGCGCGGCCGCCTGGGGCCGGGTGAACGTGACGCTGGCCCCCTGCCCCGGGGACCGCGAGGGGGGTCCTTGGGCGAGATGCCCTTGCCAGGCAAGCGGTTTCAGAGCCGTCGCCCAGGACGAGCCGAGCTGGTCGGCGAGGTGTTCGTCGCCGGTGTCCTCACGGACGTGGGCTACCAGTTCCTCGCGGGTGTGCGGGGCGTCGTCCGCCAGCAGCCCGGTCACGGACTCGGTCAGCCGGTCGACCTGGTCGAGACTGAGGAAGGTCTTCTGCCACGACGGCTTGGCCCAGGTCCGGGCCGCCGCCACCAGCGACAGGTACGCCGCGGCGTCCGCCGGGTGCAGCACGTGCAGGGTGCCCCGCATCGCCCAGGTGCGCACCAGGGCACCGCGCGCGATCCCCTCGGCCAGGCTCGCCTGCGTCGCCGGGTCCTGATGCCGGACGGCGACCGCCAGTTCCGCCGCCGACATCACCTGGGCCTGCACGCCGCACAGCCGGCGGACGACGTCCTCGGTGGAGCTGCCCGCGAACTGTTGTGCCAGACGCCAGGTGTGCACCTGCGCCCAGCTGAGCCTGGTCCTCTTGGTCATTCTCCCAGGGTGGCGCATCGGGCCCGGTCGGGCGCCCGGGGAATGGCTCGGAGGTCGCGCGACTTGGCACCCAAGGAGAGCCCGAGCACGCTCTGGCTTGATCATCAGGAGGTCCGCCCACCCGTGAGCCCCACGTTCCGAGCCCTCAGCCATCGAAACTACCGGCTCTGGGCGGTCGGAGCGCTGGTCTCGAACTCGGGCACCTGGATGCAGCGGGTGGCGCAGGACTGGCTGGTGCTCACAGTGTTGACCGCCGACTCCGGGCTCGCCGTGGGGATCACCACCGGTCTGCAGTTCGCGCCGATGCTGCTGCTGGCCCCCGTGGCCGGAGTGGTGGCCGACCGATACGACCGGCGCCGGGTGCTGATCGCGACCCAGGCGGCCTCGGGAGCGCTCGCGCTGATCCTCGGACTCCTCGTGGTGAGCGGTGCCGCGCAGCTGTGGCAGGTCTTCGTGCTCGCCGGGCTGCTGGGGGTGGTCAGCGCCCTGGACGCACCGGCCCGGCAGGCGTTCGTGTCGCAGATGGTGCCCGAGGCGGACCTGCCGAATGCGGTGGGGCTGAACAGTGCCTCGTTCCACGCCGGGCGGCTGATCGGGCCGGGGCTGGCCGGGCTGCTGATCCACTGGTTGGGGACCGGGCCGGTCTTCCTGATCAACGCGGCCTCGTTCGGTGCGGTCCTGGTGGCCCTGAGCCGGATGCGTACCGAGGATCTGCTGGTGACGCCGCGGCCCCGTGCCGGGCGCGGCGGGGTGCGGGCCGGGCTGGGCTACGTGCGGCGCCGGCCCGAGCTGATGGTCACCATGGCCCTGGTCGGGGTGGTCGGCACGTTCGGGTTGAACTTCCAGCTGACGACGGCGCTGATGGCGCGGCTGGTGTTCGACAAGGGGGCGGGGGCGTACGGACTGCTGGGCTCGGTGATGGCGATCGGGTCGCTGGCCGGTGCGTTGCTCGCCGCCCGCCGCCAGCATCCGACTCTTCGCCTGGTGGTGCTGGCCACCTCCGTCTTCGGGGTGAGCGCGATCATCGCGGCGCTGATGCCCTCCTACGTGACGTTCGCGGTGGCGCTGATCCCGGTGGGGCTCTCGGCGCTGACCCTGATGACGGCGGCCAACACCAGCGTGCAACTCGCCACCGAGCCGGAGATGCGCGGCCGGGTGATGGCCCTCTACATCGCGATCTTCATGGGCGGCACGCCGATCGGTGCGCCGTTCATCGGCTGGATCGGGGAGACCTTCGGCGCCCGCTGGACCATCCTCGGTGGAGGCCTGATCTCGTTGCTGGCCGGCCTGCTGGCCCTGTTCTGGCTGTCGGTGCGCACCCGGGGAGCGGTACATCCCGCGCCGGCCCTGGCCACATCGTGTCGGTGATCACCGGTTGTCATGGGCTCCCACCCACGTGCTGGGTGATTCCCATGACAACCAGCGATCATGTGAGGCCTGAGGTGGGGCGAGGGGCCTAGCCGATCAGGCGGTCGACCTCGTCGGCGGTGGGGATGGACGGGACGGCGCCTGGTCTGGTGGTGGCCAGGGCGCCCGCGGCGCAGGCCCGCCGCAGGGCGATCTCCGGGGTCAGGCCGGCGGACAGACCCGCGGCGAAGGCACCGCAGAACGCATCGCCGGCTGCGGTGGTGTCGACCGGGGTGACCGGGAAGGGGTCCAACACGTGCTCGGTGCCGTCCGCCTCGACGGCGACCGCCCCGCGTGCGCCCAAGGTGATCACGACTCCGCGCGGGCCGCGGGTCTGCAGCCGCCGGGCCACGCTCAGGGCGGTCTCGGTGTCGATCACCTTGATCGGTGCGCCGAGCACCAGCGAGGCCTCGTGCTCGTTGGGGATCAGCCAGTCCACGTCGGCGAGCACCGCGTCCGGGAGCCCGGAGGCCGGGGCCGGGTTCAGCACAGTCACCGCGCCGCACGCGCGACCGTGGCGCAGCGCAGCGGCCACGCCGCTCAGGGGCGTCTCCAGCTGGCACAGCACCACCGCCGGGGTTCGCCCGCCCAGCCGTGCGCCGACCCGGGCCTCGTCGAGTCGGTCGTTGGCGCCGGCCACCACGATGATCCGGTTGGTGGCGCAGGCATCGACACTGATCAGGGCCACGCCACTGGGGCCCTCCACCGCGTCCACGCCGAGAACGTCCACCCCGCCGCCCCGCGCCTGATCGAGCAGGAAGGTGCCGAGGTCGTCCTGCCCGACACAGCCCACCATGGCCGTCGATGCTCCGGCCCGAGCCGAGGCCACGGCCTGGTTCAACCCCTTGCCCCCAGCCTGCCGCGCGAACGCCGTGCCGTGCACGGTCTCGCCGTCGCCGGGCAACCGCTCCGCGTAGGCGACCAGATCGGCATTGAGGCTTCCCACGACCACGACTCCACCCATGGGAGCGAACCTACGGCCCGTGACCGCCCCGAATTCGTCACAACCCCCGTTGGGGAGCGTCGGCGAGCCCACAGAGCGGTGGTTCTGACGATTTCGGGGCAGCGACCCGACCGTGTGCCGAGGCGGATCACTCTGGTGTGTGATGGGCATCACATTATGCCGAGGTCACCCCGCACGGCTGGGGGCCGTCCATACCGATGACGTGCCGTGGCGCCACGGCACCGGGATCGTCATCGCACAGGACCGAGGGGGGAAGACGATGGCTCTGTCACCGTCCGACGAGATCGCGCTCAGCCACCAGCTGCGCACCCTGTTGGACTCCGAGACGAGTTCCCTCGCCGGAGCTCCCCTCGGAGACCTGGTAACCGGGTCCCTGCGGCTCGGTCGGCGCCGGCGGCGCAACCGCATGCTGGCCCAGGTCGCGGCGGCGACCGCGGCGGTCTCGGTGATGGCCGTGGCGGCGGTGACGGTGCCCGGGCTGCTGCTCGGGGGCACCTCGGCGATCGAGCCGGCAGCGCTCTCCTCCCAGACTGCCGGGTCGCCCGCTGCCGGCACCGGTTCGCCGACGCCCACCGGATCGTCCTCCGCAGCCGGCAGGCCCATCACCCCGGAGTCCCCGGCGGTGCCCTCGGCGTCCCCGTCTGTCGATCCGATCTCTGATCCCTCTGCGTCCGACCCGACGACCTCGGATCCCACGGCGTCCGGGGCCTCACCGCGGCAGAGCACGCCCTCGGCCGCAGTGAGTCGGACCGTGGTGGAGAACCAGGTGATCGCCGCGCTGCGTGCCGCAGGCGTCAGCGGCAGGGCAACGACGTCCGCGGTGCCGGACAGCGGGACCCTGATCGAGGTGAACGTCGCCGGTGCCCAGGGTCCCGGCATGTTCAGGATCAGCGTCGTGCGCGGTGAGCCGTACGACCCAGCGGATGCCGAGGTGAGGGTGATCCCGGATGCCCCGCACCCCGTGATCACCACCGCGCCGGACGGCATGAAGCAGGCGACGCTGGCGGACCGCACGGTGGCCCGGGTCCTGCCGGACGGCTCCACGGTGACGATCCAGCGGATCCCCGGCAACTGCATCCAGGACCAGATCATCAACGTGACCCACCCCGACGGGCGGTCGGTATACCTCGGCAACGCGAGCTGCCTCGCCTGGGACGGCACGACCAACCCGCCGGCCAACCGGCCGCTGACCACGGAGCAGGCCGTTGCGCTGGCCGCCGACCCGAGCCTGGGCGCGTGATGCGACAGACCGGAGCGGCTCGCGACGAGGAGTTCGTCGCGTTCGCCACCGACTACGGACAGCGGCTGCGGCGCACGGCCTTCCTGCTCTGCCGGGACTGGCACCTGGCGGAGGATCTGGCCCAGAGCGCCCTCGCCAAGACCTACGCCGCCTGGGGCCGATCCGGGCCGCCGGACAACCCGCCGGCCTTCGCGCAGACCGTGCTGATGAACTGCTTCCTGGATCACAGGCGCCGGCGCAGTTCCTCCGAGGTCGCGGTGGCCGAGTTCCGCGACGACCAGCTGACCGGCCGGACGGCTGAGCGGCTCGACGGCAGGCTCGACGGGCCTGGCCGGGCCGATCTGCGGCTGACCCTGGTCGACGTGCTGGCCACCCTGCCAGCCCGGGACCGGGCGATCGTCGTGCTGCGCTACTGGGAGGACCTGACCATCGAGCAGGTGGCGCGCATGGTGGGCGTCTCCGAATCCGTGGTCAAGAGCCAGAGCGCCCGATCGCTGGAACGGCTGCGTCCACTGCTCGACCCCGCCTCGGTCAGCCGCTGAGCGGCCAGACAACGGGAAAGAGCGGGTGTTCCATCACCGCCCCTTCGGCCAGGTCCAGCTCGAGGCCCTCGAACGGCGGCGAGGTGCGCCAGCGCCGCGGTGCGTGCCGGGCCGCGGGTGACAGGTAGCGCAGGGACAGCACCCGTCGCCGGCCGGCGAACGGGAACCCCGGCGCGCCGTGCACGGTGAGGAAGTCGAAGAAGATCGCATCGCCGGGCTGCATCTCGAACCGCCTGATGTCGAAGGCGTCCCGGTCGGCCTCGATGTCGGGGAGCTCGGCGAGCGAGCCGTCGGGGAACCACTTGGCCTCTCCGGTGAGGAAGGTGCGGGGCATCAGCCACGGCCCGCGGTGGGTTCCGGCGACCAGCTCCAGGCAGCCGCCCTCGGGCACCGGATCGACCGGGATCCAGGCCGAGGTGCCCTCGCCGTCCACGTTGTAGTACGGCTGGTCCTGGTGCCACGGGGTCCGCTGGCAGGTGCCGCCCTCCTTGACCAGAACATGATCGTGATAGAGGCGGACGACGTCGCGCGGCGCCGTGGCGCGCAGCAGGTCGGCGGCGATCTGGCACACCCGGGGCGAGCGGGCGAGGGCCTCGATGGCGGGCACGTCCTGCCAACGGCGGAAGTCCTCGAAGAACCGCCCCGGATCATCGGAGCCGCTGGCCACCTGGGCCAACGGGCCCGGCTCATCGAGCACCTGCGCGATGGCGCCGCGCGCAGTCTCGACCTCCTGAGGGGTGAGGGCCCCGCGGACCAGCGTGAGGCCGTCGCGGGCATACTGCGCGACCTGCTCGTCACCGATGAGTCGTCCCATGACGGGCGATGGTAGACGCGCGCTCCGGCCGTGCGCCTCAAGGGCAGCGGAAGCGCAGGGTGGTGGTGGACAGATCGGTGAGCTGTGCGCCGTCCGCGGAGAGGGTGAACCGGGTCGTCTGCTCCCAGGTCGTTCCCTCGCCGGTGAGCGTGGCCTTGATCGTCACCACGTTGCCCTCCACGAGCACGGCGGTGATCGGTCCGGCGGACTCGTAGAAGGTGATCCGGCGCGGCTCGAGGGTCAGCCGGCCCTCGCTCTCGGTGCCGCAGGCGGCCTTGTCGAGGTTCCAGGAGCCCAGGTAGCCGGCGGGAATCTGCGCGGTCGACGGCGTGGACGACGGAACCGAGGCTGTCGCGGACACAGGAGGCGTTGCCGGCGTCGCCGCCGGGGAGGACAGCGGAGGTGAGAACGACCAGTAGGTGGACGGCGGCGGTTGTGTGGTGGTCTGCGCGGCGTCGCCGGTGCAGCCGGTGAGCGTCGTCAGAGCGAGGGCGAGGGTCAGGGCCACTGCGGATGACGCGCGATGCATGCCGGTTCCTCCGAGGAGCAGGGCCGAGGGCCTAGGTCAGGCCGAGTGCGCTGGCGAAGAGTTGATAGCCGACGAAGGCGGCGATGTCGAGCAGCGTATGCGCGATCACCAGTGGCATCACCCGGCCCCGGCGGCGGAACCACTCTCCGAAGACCAGGCCCATCACCACGTTGCCGATGAACGCGCCGAAGCCCTGATACAGGTGGTAGCTGCCACGTAGCACAGCGCTCGCCCCGAGCACCACCCAGGCGGGCCAGCCCAGCTGGCGCAGCCGGGTGATCAGGTACCCGACCACGATCACCTCTTCGAGTAGGGCGTTCTTCAGCGCCTGCGCGATCAGGACCGGCACGGTCCACCAGTAGTCGTTCAGGGCGGAGGGGATCACGGTGGCCGAGATGCCCAACTGGCGGCCGACCACGTACAGCCCGAGGCCCGGCAGGCCGATCATCGCGGCGAGCAGCGCACCGTGCGCCAGGTCGTGGGCGGGGCGCGCGGCGTCCAGCCCGATCCGGCGCAGGACCGACCGGATCGCCGTCCCGGCTGGCTCGGCGAGCAGCCAGAGCACCAGGGCCACTGGCACCAGGGTGAACACGATGCCGGCCAGCTGGTAGCTGAGGTCCAGGTAGGGCCGGGGGCTGACCGAGCGGTTCACAGTGGCCGTCTGCGCGGCCAGCGGCGGGCCGGCCGTGAGCTTGCCGCCCAGATCGATCATCGCGTAGACGGCGGACTGGCCGAGGGAGAGCCCGAGCACGATCCAGATCTCGAGCACGCGCCGGGTGCGCCGCGCGGGCTCGGCGGCCGGGTGTGCTTGCGGTACGGCGTCCACGGGGTCATCATCCATCGTCCGGTGCCGACAACCGGCCGAAGCCCCACGCCGTTCCGAGCCGACCGAAGTAGGGTGCGCCATGGCGATCAGCGTGTTCGATCTGTTCTCGATCGGGATCGGGCCGTCCAGCTCGCACACGGTCGGGCCGATGCGCGCGGCGCGCCTGTTCACCGACCGGCTCGCGGAGTCCGGGGTGCTGGCAGAGGTGGCCCAGGTGCGGGCGGAGCTGTTCGGGTCGCTGGGCGCGACCGGGCACGGACACGGCAGTGTGGGCGCCGTCGTCCTCGGCCTGATGGGTGAGCTTCCCGAATCGGTGGACGTCGATGCGGCGCCGGCACTCGTGGCCGGCGTCCGTTCCTCGGGGGTGTTGGAACTGCATGGCGGACGGCGCCTGCCGTTCGACGTGGACGCCGACGTGGTGATGCATCGGCGGAAGACACTTCCGTTGCACCCCAACGGAATGCGCTTCGCCGCCCTGGATGCATCCGGCGTGGAGCTGGAGGCGCGGATCTACTACTCGGTGGGCGGCGGGTTCGTCGCCGGCGAGGACGGCGCGGAGCCGGTGGTGGCCGATGCCACGCCGCTGCCGCTGCCGTTCGCGACCGGGGCGGAGCTGCTGGAGCTGGCCAAGGCACATGGTATCGCGATCAGCGAGGTGATGCGGCGCAACGAGTTGGTGCGGCGCAGTGAGACGGAGGTGCACGACGACCTGGTGCGGATCTGGGAGGTGATGCGGGCCTGCGTGACGCGCGGCTGCTCCGCCGACGGGGTACTGCCGGGCGGGCTGAAGGTCGAGCGCCGCGCGCACGACCTGCACCGTCAGCTGACCGCCGAGGCCGGGCAGTGGCACGACCCGCTGCACGCGATGGACTGGGTCAACCTCTATGCGCTGGCCGTGAACGAGGAGAACGCCTCGGGTGGGCGGGTGGTGACCGCGCCGACGAACGGGGCCGCCGGGGTGATCCCTGCGGTGCTGCACTACTACCGGAACTTCGTGCCCGGAGCCTCGGACGAGGGCGTGGTTCGCTTCCTGCTCACTGCGGGCGCGATCGGGGTGATCTACAAGACGATGGCCTCGATCTCCGGCGCCGAGGTCGGCTGCCAGGGCGAGGTCGGATCCGCCTGCTCGATGGCGGCGGCGGGGCTGACCGAGGTGATGGGCGGCAGCCCTGAACAAGTGGAGAACGCCGCCGAGATCGCGATGGAGCACAACCTCGGGCTGACCTGCGACCCGGTGGGGGGCCTGGTGCAGATCCCGTGCATCGAGCGGAACGCGATGGCGGCGGTGAAGGCGATCAACGCCACCCGGATGGCGCTGCGCGGCAACGGCACCCATGTGGTCTCTCTGGACAATGTGATCAAGACCATGCGGGAGACCGGCGCCGACATGAAGATCAAGTACAAGGAGACCTCGCGCGGGGGCCTCGCGGTCAACGTCATCGAGTGCTGATCCGGACCCGACCCCCGTCGGCGGTGTATGAGCAGGCGGAGGTGGGCGCAGTGCGGGGAGGGGGTCAGGGGTGGGCGTGGGTTGACGGTGGGGTGTTGGCGGTCGGGCTGGCGGTAGGGGCCGGAGTGGGCTCGGACGGGCTTCACCGATGACGGCTCGGGCGTGCCGCACGTGATCGGCGCGGGCGGTGACCTGCTCGGCGTGCTGTTCAACCACCCGCCGATCTTCTCCGCCGATCCACCGTGCGGACCAAGATCCTCTGGGTGGCCAGGCCCCAGGCACAGGTGGGCACACAGGCGGGTGTGGACGGGCTGCGGCTGCACGGGGAGCTGGCCGGAACGTCGACCGTGATCGACCGCGAGGTGCCCGGCGGTCCGGGGCCCTCGGGGATCAACTTCCCCGAGGAGGGCTGCTGGTTGATCACCGGGCGATGGGCGACCTCCGTCGAAACGTTGGCCGTCCCCGTCGGCCCATCGGCCGCGACGCAGTCCGACGGCGGCTGATCAGCGCTGAGTCCTCAGGTCCACGCTGCGGGCTCCTTGGGAGACGTCGCGCAGGAGGCGCAGGATCGGAATGCCCAGGCCGTAGGTGGAGATGCTGCGCACCGGGGTGACCTTCAAGAAGCAGGTGCCGGGCTTGTCGGCGGCGCCGTGGCCGGCGATGCGCTTGAGCCGGCCCGTGCTGAGCAGCTGCCGGATCCCGGGATCATCGCCGGTCAACACCTCGGCCATGCCCTGGAACTGCACGGCCATCGGCGGGCCGAACGGATACTTGCGCACCGGGATGCACACCGCCACGCGCGGGTTCTCCTTCACGTTGCGGGCCTTGATCGTGTCCTCGCCCACCAGGAAGTAGACAGTCGTGTCCACGGCGGCGTACAGCAGGCCGACGGCGTGCGGCCGATTGCTCGCAGACGAGGTGGCGAGCACGCAGAAGGAGTTCTTGGCGATGGCGCGCCGGGCGATGGCGAGCTGTTGTGCGGGATCGAAGGCAACTGGGGTCGTAGTGCTCATGCTCCTCATCCTGCGAGGTTCGAGGGGCCGGTGCCAGGGCCGGAGGCCACTGCCGACAGCTGCACGGCTATTGCCTCGTCCGAACTCCACCCGCGCGTTACGGTCCGGCGATGGACGACGAGGACGGCTACTTCTCGCAGAGCGTTGCGGCGACCTATGACGAATCCTGTGCCGAGATGTTCGACGCGGTAGTGGTCGACGCCACGGTCGACCTCCTGGCCGATCTCGCCGCGGCGGGCGCGCTCTGGAGTTGGGCGTGGGCACAGGGCGGATCGCTCTGCCGCTGCCGCTGGCGCTGCGCGGCGTCGCCGTCCACGGCATCGAGATGTTGGCAATGTCGCGGCGCACCTGGAGCCTGGCGGGGCGTTCGTCGTCGAGGTCATGCTGCCGGAGTTGCACCGGCTGTCGCCCGGCGAGACCGTCGTCCCGCTCGAGGCGAGCGATACCCGTTGGGCCTTCGACGTCTACGACATCGCCACCAAGAACATGTCGTCGAACTATGTCGAGATCGTCGACGGGCGGGGCTGCATGACCTCGTTTCCCTTCCGCTACGTCTGGCCGTCCGAACTCGACCTGATGGCCGAGCTGGCCGGCCTGCGGCTCCGTGAACGCTGGAGTGGATGGCATCGCGAGCCCTTCGCCCGCCACAGCCAGCAGCACGTGTCGGTCTGGGAGAAGCTGGCCGACTGATTCGTCGCTTCTTCGTGCGCACCGACAGGGGGAGTGCAGATCACCGTGTCGCTGAACCGGTCTCGGCCGCAGCGGCCCGGGGTCGGGGCACCGCGGCCGACTGCGGCGGCGTCCACGCGGGAAGGTCGTCGACCGACTCGGCCGGGCCGGGGCGGCCGAAGAACCAGCCCTGGCCGCTGTCCACCCCCAAGCGATGCAGCGCTTCGGCATCCTGCGCGGTCTCGATCCCTTCGGCCACGACACTCGCGCCCGCCCCGTGGGCGAACTGCACCAGGGCGCGGACCAGGGTGTGCAGCACGGGGTCTTCCGCCACCCCGGCCGCGATGGTGCGGTCGATCTTGATCACGTCCGGTGCGGTGAGCACGATGTGCCGCAGCGACGAGAAGCCCGCGCCGACGTCGTCGATGGCGAGCCGGGCGCCCTTGGCCCGCAAGGGGGCGAGCACCGCCGTCAGCGCGGCGTAGTCCTCGACCGGGTCGTGCTCGGAGAGTTCGACCAGTAGACGATCGCCGGGCAGTCGGTCGAACAGGGCGAGACACTCCGGGTGCAGCATCGTCTGCGGGGAGACGTTCATCGCGACATAGCCGGACACCCGGTCCAGCAGCGCCGCGGCCCGTTCCAGAGCCATCAGCTCCAGGCGCACCCCGCGGCCGATGCTGTGCGCCTCCTCGAAACAGACGTCCGGTGGCCTGCCCCACGCGACAGGGAACCGGCTCAGAGCCTCGGCGCCGATCCGGGTCCCGGTGCCCAGGCTGACGATCGGCTGTAGGACGACGTCGGGCCCGCCGGCGGCCATCAGGGGATCGAGCCGGTGACGGATCTCCCGGGTGCGTTCGGCCTCGTGCACCCCGGGCTCGATGATCACGGCGGCAGCGCTGGCCAGGACATCCATCAACGACTGGTCACGCTTGGTCAGGCCCTTGTCCGAGCTGAGCGCTGCCGCACAGAAGGTGCCGTACAGGGAGCCGTCGCTCAAAGTCACCGGCACGCTCACGTAGCTGCGGATCCGGGGGAACCTCGCCGCCGGCAATCGCTTGGCCTCGGGCAGCGCGGCGACGTCCGGGATCACCGCGGGCAGGGTGCCGTCGAGGATCGCCTGGCAGAAGGTGGTCGCCTGCGGCTGGGTCGCGCCGTCCTGGAACAGCAGCGGGATCGAGCTCTCGACCACCTCGAGCGTCTGGGTGGTTCCGTCCATCCGGGTGAGGAAGGCGACGCTCAGGCCCAGTGCGTGCTTGGCCGTGCGCAGCAGTTCGGCGACCTGCTGCTCGGCGTCCGTCCGCTTCTTCCACACGAGTCCGTCGTCGGCAATCTGGCCAGGATCTTGAGCGGTCGAGCTGCCCCGACCGCTGACGCGGGTGGACGATGGGACCGGTTCACCGGGGAGGTGCGGCTGGACCAGGCCGAGGTGCTCGCCCGACACGGCTAAAAGGCGCTGCTGGTCGACCCGCGGGGGATGGGGCGCAGCGGGGGCCGGGCGATGAACTACGGCTGGTACGGAGACCAGGACGTCATGGCGGCGGTGACCCACCTCCAGACGCGGGACGACGTGCGGCCCGGACGGTTCGCCGTCCTGGGTGAGTCCATGGGTGGGGTCAACCGGCTCACCGAGCTGTTCATGGCCTGTTGACCACTGCCCCGGCCCCGCCTGCCCTGGCCCGCTCCGAGACCGCCACGGCACCGCGTCCGATCCTGCTGATCGTCGCCGGCGGCGTGCCGGACGAGGTGAGCGCCGGACGCCATCAGCAGGCGACTGCCGCTGCGGCCTCCCCGCCGGGGAACGTCGCCCTGTGAGTGGTGCCGGAGGCCTCCCACACGGGCGGGCTTCGGGCCCTGCCCCAGGAGTGGGAGGAGCGTGTCGTCGTTTTCCTCGACCAGGCGCTCCTCGGCGGGGGTGCCGCACCGTTGGCCGGCGGTTCGTGATCGATTCCCGGCCCGCCGCGGACCGGCGGCTCGTCTGAACGGTGCCGGCCATGCGCGACGATGGGGCGTGCCCGAACCGCTGGATGACGCCCTGGCCGCGTTGCGCCCCCTGCTGCTGGATCTCGACGAGCTGGTCCGCGCGGTGGCAGCCGGCCGGCGGCGGGGCGCTGAGCCGGCCCTCACCCGCGCTGAGCTGCGCCCGGTCGACCTCAAGACGGGCCGCCAGCTGCAGGTGGTCACCACGGCGCCGGGGCAGGCGCCGCTCACCCACAACTATCCGTCCGGCGACGCCGCCGCGGCGGCGCTCGAGGGGTTGTTCGCCGAGCCGTTCGGCAATTGGCACGTCGAGACCGCCGACCGCGTGGTGCAGCTGCGGGTGACCAAGCGGGGCGAGGCCCAGGTGCACACCTCACGCACCTCGCGCCGCGACGTCCGCCCGAGCGGTCACGACCGGGTCAAGGAGCGGCTGCTCGATCCTGGCGACCCGTTGTTCGACGCCCTCGGTGCTGACGCCGGAAAGCGGCGTCAGGTGGACGCCTTCCTGCGTCAGCTGGCCCCCCTGGTGCCTGGGCTGCGCTCGGTCGCGGACGCCCAGTCCCGGTCGTTGCACGTGATCGACCTGGGCTGCGGCAACGCCTACCTGACCTTCGCGGCGCATCGCTATCTGGACCGGGCCACCGGCGGGCGGGTGCGCACGGTCGGGGTCGACCAGCGCCCGGACATGCTGTCACGCAACGCGTCTCTGGCCATTCAGCTCGGAATGGGCGGGTTGAGCTTCCTCGCCGGCACGATCGCGGAGGTGGCCAGCGGACTCGAACCGGTCGACCTGGTGCTCGCGCTGCACGCCTGTGACACGGCCACGGACGACGCGCTGGCCCGGGCGGTGCGCTGGCACGCTGCGGCGGTACTGGCCGCGCCGTGCTGCCACCACGACGTCCAGCGTCAGATCGAGGCCAACCGCCGGGGTGGGATCGAGCCGCCGCACCCCTACCAGGCGGTGATGCGGCATGGCATCCTCGGGCAGCGGCTGGCCGATGTGCTCACCGATGCCCTGCGCGCAGACACGTTGCGGCTGCTGGGATATCGGGTCGAGGTGGTCGAGTTCGTGGACTCCCGGCACACCCCGCGGAACGCGCTGATCCGGGCCGAGAGAACCGGGGCGCCACCGGACGGTGCCCGCCGCGCCGAGCTCGCCGACCTGGCCGCGGCGTGGCAGGTGCGCCCACGGCTGGCCGCCCTGGTCGACGATCTGCTGAGCAGCGCCCCATGACCTGGGCCAGAGGGCGTGCTGCGAGGGTGAATGCGGCGGGTCTGCTGCTGGCCGCGATGGCCTCGGCCGATCCCAGCCCGCCGCCTGTCGATCCCGTGCCCCAGCCGGCGTCGTCGGCCGTGGTGGACCGGCCGGTGCGCGACCCGGCGATCACCGAGGCCTCCGGGTTGGCGCTGAGCCCCACGCATTCCGGAGTGATCTGGACCCTGAACGACTCGGGCAATGCCCCTGTGCTGTACGCCGTCGACCGCCGGGGAGCCACCGCCGGCACCGTTCGGCTCAGCGGGGTACCCAACCAGGACTGGGAAGCTGTCGCGGCCTGGCGGGACAGCGCGGGGCACGCGCTGCTGGCCGTGGCCGACATCGGGGACAACGGCGCTCGGCGCGACGAGATCGAGATCGACCTCCTGCGGGAGCCGGCGCGGCTGGGCCCGTTGCGCACGCCGCCCCTGCGCCGGATCCGGCTGCGTTACCCCGACGGGGCGGCGGACGCGGAGACGCTGCTCGTCGACCCCCGCAGTCAACGGATGTTCGTGGTGACCAAAGGGTTGCTGCGGGCCCGCATCCTCGCCGTCCCCGCTGCGGTCTACCCGGGGACGGCATCGGGAGTGGCGACCCTGGTACCGGTGGGGGCGATCGGACTCCAGCTGGCCACCGACGGCACGGTGCTGCCCTCGGGCTCGGTGCTGGTGCGCAGCTATGGCGCGCTGATGCTGCTCGCGCCCCTGCTCGACCCGGGGTCGGCCACGCCGACGGTCCGGCCGCTGGGCACGGCGAACCTGCCGATCCAGAACCAGGGGGAGGGGGTGACGGCGTCGGCCACGGTCGTCTACCTCGGGAGCGAGGGGGCTGCCGCGCCGATTCTGCGGATGCCGTTGCCCGCAGCGTTCGTCGCTGTGCTCGGCGCGACCTCGGTGCCTGGCGCCTCGAGCACCTCAGCGGGAGGGACGCCGGCGACCGACGGTGCCATCCCGGGTTCCGGGAGCACGAGTGGGTCGGGCGGCGGTGGCGGCGACGCTCCGTCCAGCGGCGCTGGTGGCGCGCGTATCGTCGTCCTCGGTCTGCTCGGTGGTCTCGGTCTGCTCGGCCTGGTCGGCGGGGTGCTCGGCGCCCGGATCGCGCGGCGGCGGGGGAGCGGCGCCGGCTGAGTTCTGCGCAGGGATGAACGCCTGGCCGCCGGAGTACTCGGCTGGCCCGCGGGCCGACCGGGACCGTTGCACCGCAAGGGACCCTGCGGCGGCGATCGCCGCTAGTAGCCCGACCAGGGTCCAGGGAACGCCGGGGGCCGAACCGGCCGTGGGAGTGTCCACTGCGGCCTCGATCCGCCAGCCGAAGCCGATGTCGAGGCGGTAAGCCGACGGCTCGCCGGCGGAGGTCAGACGCTCCAGCGGAATCACCCGGGGCAACCACTGGGTGGTCAAGGAGTCGGCTGGCGAAGGCGTCGGCACGGTGACGGCGGAGTCGAGTACGACCGTGTCGGTGGCCGTGTCGAGGATCCTCACCCGGGCGTCACGCGGAACCGACGTGCTGAGCAGGGAGCGGAGCCCCTCGAGTGGGGCCTCTGAGTACAGGACGCCGACCTTCTGCCCGTCGACGGTGATCGGTGTGGCGCGGGAGATCACCCAGGCTCGGGAGTCCGGGGAGATGTAGGGGCCGCGCTGCAGCACCACACCGTCGGTTACGGCGAGGGTCAGGGCGGGGGAGAGGCGTTCGATGTCGTCGGCAGACAGCGCCGCTCGGGACGCCGGCACGCCCTTGATCGCGCGGATGATCTCGACGCCCTGGGTGTCCAGGAGGGCGATCTTCGCGCTGAGCTGAGGGTGCGCCCGGTAGGTCGAGGTGAGCAGCGCGTTGACCTTCTGCTTCACGGCCGAACGCTGGTCGGGATCACGGTAGACCGCTCGCACCGCGCTGCTGCGGGCGGTAGCGGTGAGGGTGGCCGACCACTGCTGGAGCGTCGCGTCGAGCCGGCCGGCCATCGCCCGGGCGAGCCGTTCCGGCTCGGCGGCGGCGACCGCCGTGGCGTGGGCCGGGGGGCCGAGGGTGATCACTCCGGCGGCCACGAGACCCAGAGCTGCGGCCAGGGCAGGGGTGCGCCGCGTGGCGAGCCTGGAGGCGCGCGTGGTGGCTCGGGGCATGGCCGAGCGAACGGCGGTGATCACGGAGAGGCCGACGCGGCGAGCGGGAGGCACGCTGGCCTATCGGCGATCGCGCCTGACCTCTTGAGCGCCCGGCCGGGGCCTGCCGTGGATGCCGTGTCGCGGCTACCGGCCGAGCTGTTCCACCACGTGGTCGACGCACCGGGTGAGCGCCTGGACGTCGTCCGGCTCGACGGCCGGGAACATGGCCACCCGGAGCTGGTTCTGACCCAGCTTCCGGTACGGCTCGACGTCGACGATTCCATTGGCGCGCAAGACCTTTGCCACTGCGGCGGCATCCACCTGGTCGGCGTCGAAGTTGATTGTGCCGACCACCTGGCTGCGGGCCACGGGGTCGGTCACGAACGGCGTCGCGTAGCCCGAGCGCTCGGCCCACCCGTAGAGCCGCGAGGAGGAGTCGGCGGTGCGGGCCGAGGCCCAGGCCATGCCGCCGTTGCCGTTGAGCCACTCGACCTGATCGGCGAGCATCGCCAGGGTGGCGACCGCGGGGGTGTTGTAGGTCTGGTCCTTGCGCGAGTTGTCGATCGCCGTCGGCAGGTCGAAGAAGTCGGGGATCCACCGGCCGGATGCCGCGATCTGTGCCGCGCGCTCCAGCGCCGCGGGGGAGAACAGGGCCAACCATAGGCCGCCGTCGGAGGCGAAGGACTTCTGCGGTGCGAAGTAGTAGACGTCGCTCTCGCGGGCGTCGACGCTCAGCCCACCGGCGCCCGACGTGGCATCGATCAGGACCAGGGCGTCGTCGTCCGCGCTGGGGACGCCGCGGACCGGCGCCATCACGCCGGTGCTGGTCTCGTTGTGGGCCCAGGCGTAGACGTCGATGCCCGGCTCGGCGGAAGCGACCGGCAGCGTGCCCGGCGTCGCCGAGATCACGCTGGAGGCGCCCAGGAACGGCGCCCGGTCGGTGACCTTGGCGAACTTGCCGGAGAACTCGCCGAAGACCAGGTGCTGGGCGCGCTCACGGACCAGGCCGAAGGCGGCGATGTCCCAGAAGCAGGTGGCGCCGCCGTTGCCGAGCACCACCTCGTAGCCCTCAGGCAGGTCGAAGAAGGAGGCGAGTCCTTCGCGGATGCGCTTCACCAGCTGCTTGACCGGTTGCTGGCGGTGGGAGGTGCCGAGCACGCTGCGCCCGATCGAGGCCAGGTAGGCCACCTGTTCGGGACGGACCTTGCTCGGGCCGGAGCCGAAGCGGCCGTCGGTGGGGAGCAGATCGGCGGGGATGGTCAGCGGCGATGCGGCGGTCGTGGTCACGCCCTCCATTGTCCCGCATCGCCCGGCGTCGATCGCCACGGGGCTCGCCGGGACCCTGCTGCTGTGCACTCACCGCGACCGATCAGCCGCCACCGAGCGGCGATGCACCCACCCCCCACGGGCACGGCGTGACGTTGCACCCGTCTGGCGAGCGCAACGTCACGCCGTGCCCAACGGGGGGTGGGTCAGGCTTCGACGACGCCGCGGGAGAGCGCGAGGTCCCAGCCTTTGACCTCGGAGACGGACCTCGGCTTGGGGCCGATGTAGCGGGCCGCGGGGCGGACCAGGCGGCTGGTCTTCTTGTGCTCCAGGATGTGCGCCGACCAGCCGGCGGTGCGGGCACAGGTGAACAGCGCCGGGAACATGTGGGCCGGCACCTCGGCGTAGTCCAGCACCACGGCCGCCCAGAACTCGACGTTCGTGGCCAGCACCCGGTCCGGGCGGCGCTCGTGCAGCTCGGCCAGGGCCGCCTCCTCGAGAGCGAGGGCGACCTCGTAGCGCTGGGCGCCCAACCGCTTGGCCGTGGCGCGCAGCACGCGGGCCCGCGGGTCCTCGGCGCGGTACACCCGGTGCCCGAAGCCCATCAGGCGTTCGCCGCGGTCGAGCAGGTCCTTGACGTAAGCCCGGGCGTCGCCCCGCTGCTCGACGCCCTCGATCATGTGCAGCACGCGGGCCGGGGCCCCGCCGTGCAGGGGGCCGCTCATGGCGCCGACGGCACCCGACAGGCACGCAGCCACGTCGGCACCGGTGCCGGCGATCACCCGCGCGGTGAAGGTCGAGGCGTTCATGCCGTGCTCGGCGGCGGAGACCCAGTAGGCGTCGACCGCTTCGGTGTGCTTCGGGTCGGGCTCGCCGCGCCAGCGGATCATGAACCTCTCGACGATGGTCGCCGCCTTGTCGACCTCCTTCTGGGGCACCATCGGCTTTTCCAGCCCGCGAGCGCTCTGCGCAACGTAGGACAGGGCCATCACCGAGGCGCGGGCCAGGTCGGCCCGGGCCTCCTCAGGGCTGATGTCGAGCAGCGGCTTCAGACCCCAGATCGGGGCGAGCATCGCCAGGGCGCTCTGCACGTCGACCCGGACGTTGCCGGTGCGGACGGGCAGCGGGAAGGGCTCGGCGCCGGGAAGCTCGGGGTTGAACTCGTTGTCGACCAGGAGGCCCCACACGCTGCCGAAGGAGACGTGGTCGACGAGTTCCTCGATGTCGACCCCGCGGTAGCGCAGGGCTCCACCCTCGCGGTCAGGCTCGGCGATCTCTGTCTCGAAGGCGACGACCCCTTCGAGCCCCGGAACGAACTCGGACATGCGTGCCCTCCCTCTCGACGTACCCGGCGGTCCAGCCTGAGGAAAGTGTGGCCCCCGGGTACGACAGCCTGCGACGAGCGCCCAGACTACGTATGTGAACGAGGTTCCAGTATCGCCCGACGGCGCCGGCGTCCCGACCGGCGGTCCCCCATCAGCATCCCCGACGACGTGCCTCAAATACTGAGTGGAGTGAGTCGCCTACGAAGAGCCACATCTGGGGGCGACGGAGCGTCGTCCGCCGCCGGTCCTGAGGTCAGGCCGGCCCGCCGGCCAGGGCGCGCACGGACGGCGGGACCTCGGCGTCCGTCCCGGGCTCGGGCAGGGGCTCGCCCCAGGTGCGATGCAGCGGCAGCACCCCGGACCACACGTTCGGGTCCTCGATCGCGCCCGGACCGCCGGTCCGCCTCTTGGCCGTCCAATTGTCGGCGTCGATGGCCAGGGCCAGGGTCAGGGTCGCCGCCAGTTCCTTCGGGGCGTGTGTGCGCACCTCGGCGCGGCGGCCGGGCATCAGAACATCGGAGAGCCTGTCCAGGGCCTCCCGGGCCTCATCGCCGGTGAGCACAGTGGCCACGCCGCTGACCACGGCGGAGCGGTAGTTGGCGCTGGACTCGAACAGGCTGTCGGCGTAGACCAGCCCGTCGAGCAGGGCGACGCTCAGGGCGATCGGCGCCCCGGCGGCAGCGACGCGCAAGGCTCCCGCTCCGGTCGAGCCGTGCACCAGCAGACGATCCCCGTCGCGGGCGAGGAGCACCGGGACGACGAGCGGTCGCCCGTCGGCCACCGTCGACAGTGTGGCCACCCGGGCAGCGTCGAGGACTGCGTCGAGCTCGCGGCGGTCGGCCAGAGCCCGTTCGGGAAGTCGTTTGATCTCTGCCATCACCTCAGCCTGCCCGATCGACGGGCCGATGCTTACCTGAACTGCAGGATGCCCGGATTCTTCGGTTCCGCGTGACGGGTGGCCCCGAATGGGTCAGGCTTGGCGGTCATGAGTGCGACAGACCTGGACGGGCGGAGCGAGGCGGACGCCGGCGCCCCCCGGAGCGGGCGCGAGGCCCGCCGCAAGTACTGGGTCGATCTGGGGCTCTTCGTGGCCTGGATGCTGGCCGCGCTCCCCGGCCTGACCGGGGTGCCGCTGCACGAGTGGGTCGCCGTCGGCATCGTGCTGGTGCTGCTCACCCACGTGGTGATGCACTGGAACTGGGTGGTCCGTCAGCTGAGGCGGCTTCGGATCCGGGCGCAGAACCAGGTCAACCGGCTGCTCGACCTCGCCATGTGGGGCCTGGCCACCACCGTGATGCTGTCCGGGTTCGTGATCAGCGAGGCGGTGCTGCCCTTCTTCGGGCTGCAGATCGACCAGACCACCCTGTGGATGCGGGTGCATTCCCTCGCCTCGGCGCTGTTGCTGTTCGTGCTGGCCTTCCACCTGCTCTCGCACGGTGGCTGGATCCTCACCCAGACCAAGGCCCTGCTGCGAAGGGGACGCTGATGCGCGCGATCACCCGTGGTGCGATCGTGCTGGGCTGCTCAGCGGCACTCGCCGCGCTGCTGTGGTTCGTCGCCGACACCGTGGGCAGCCCGACGCCCACGCCGACCCGGCCCGGGCTGGACCAGCCGGCGCTGGTCGGCCTGGAGCACACGGTGCAGTTCCTCGCTGCGGGCGCCGTGGCCTGGACGGCGTGCTGGCTGGTGGCCCGCGCCCTCGGCCTCGGCCGCTCGCGACGTGGCTCCTGGAGCTCCAGGGTCTGAGGCAGGCAACAGCCCGTGGGCCGCCGCACTGGTGCGGCGTGCCGTGGTGGACGATCCACGGCTCCCACGGGCTGCGGTGACTGCCTGATCGTCGCCGGCCACTGGGCCCACGGCGTCCCCGTCCTGTCGAGCAGGGGTCGGGGCAGTCCGTCCGGTTGACAGCGGCTAGCGGACAGCCACCTCACGCGTCCGTTGAATATCCAACTCCGGACCACCTCCCTTCCCGTGTACCGGGCAACCTACGTCGGCTCCGGCGCTCTGGCAACGGGATTCGACGTCACTCTGCCGGGTGATCGAGATCTGCCGGCCGAACGCCGATGCACCAGGGAAGCCCATCCCTGCCGTCCGCTGGAGGACCTTGTGCGTCGCCCCGCCACCCTGCTCACCCTCGTCGCCGTTCCCGTGCTCGCCCTGCTCGCTCAGGCCCCGGCCTCGGCCGTGACCACCGACACCGGCCCCATGTGCAACGGCGAGGCGGTGACGATCGTGGTGGACAAGTCCTCGCCGCGGGTGGTCGAGGGTGGCGTGACCCAGGGTGTCGCGGCGGACGACGTGATCCTGATCAAGGCGTCGGGCCACGTGGTCAAGTCCGGTGCCGGGAACGACACGGTGTGCGGCTCGGCCCGCTCGGATGTGATCTTCACCGGTGACGGCGACGACGTCGTCTTCGCCGGGTCGGGCAACGACAGGGTGGACGGCGGCGCCGGCGCCGACATTCTGAACGGCGGTAAGGGCAACGACCGGTTGGTCGGTGGCGATGGTGACGACACGCTGAACGGCGGCAAGGGCAACGACCGGTTGGTCGGTGGCGATGGTGACGACACGCTGAACGGCGGCAAGGGCAACGACCGCCTGGCCGGTGGTGCGGGGGCCGACAAACTCTTCGGCGGCACTGGCCGTGACCACGTGGACGGCGGCAAGGGCAAGGACAGGATCAAGGTCGGTAAGGGCGACTCCCGGGTCAAGGACCGCAAGGACTCGATCGAGACCGAGCCCGCCGCCGACGCCCCGAAGACGGTTGGTGACAGCGTGCTGACCAGCTGACCTCTGCCGGGCGACCGGCACAGGGATCCGTGGGTCCGGGCGGTCAGGGTGAGTCTCCACCCTGACCGCCCGATCGCGTGGGCCCGCGATCTAGTGCGGCAGGTCGATCGGGCGCAGCACCCGGTTGATGCCGTGAGCGATCTGCTTGTTCCCCTTGTTGATGTCCACCGCGATCACCCGAGGGTCGGGGCTGTTGCGGTCGGCGTCCTTCAGCCGGATCCCCGCCCTGCTCACCTTCACGGTGATCTTGCCGCCCTGCGCTGTGGTCAGCACCGCGCCATTGGCCTTCGCGGCGTCCTTGGCGGTGATCGTCGCACCGGGCACCACGTGATAGAGCAGCACGGTCTCCACGGTGTCGATGCCCAGACCGGCCACGGCTGCGAAGACGTCCTTCTCCTTGGCGACCCACTTCCCGCTGATGTCCTTGACCAGACGCTGGAACGCGGCATCGGTGGGCGCGAAGGTGGTCAGCGGCGCCGACCCGTCAGTGAGTACCTTGACCGGCGAGGAGGGCTTGGCCTTCAGGACCGCGAGCACCGCTTCGGTGACGATGTCGTAGTCGCGCCAGTTGCGGTCGAACTGGTTGCCGTCCGAGGTCAGTACCGAGGCCAGCGAGGTGGTGCCCGGGGTGTGTGCCGGCTTCGGGGGTGGGCAGTCGTGGGTGCCGGCGGAGGCTGCCGGTGCGGCGGCCAGGCCGGTTCCGGCGGCAATGGCGAGTCCGCTGAGGAGTCCCACGATTCGGCGGGTCGAGCTCATGATGAACACCTTTCGTCGGGGGTGCTCGCCAGGGGCGAGCGTCGCTGTCACTCCCTCTTCGCCACGTGTGCAGGATCCAGATGCACCGATCCGTCGCCGTCCTCAGCCGGTGAAGGCTCGCGGATCGACCACGACCCAGATCTGCGCCGCCAGTCCGAGCACCTGGCCGTCCGCGCCGTACAGGGTGCTCCGGGTCGGCACGGTGCGGCCCGATCCCGGGGCGGCGACGCCGCGGACGACGCAGCGCTCACCCACGGCCGGCCGGCGCAGCACGGTAGCGGTCATGGTGCCGAGCACCATCGGCCGCCCGACCATGTCCGCCGACCAGCCGCCGGGGCAGTCCAGGGCGGCCCAGGTGACGGCGAGGTCCACCCGGCCGTCACCGCTGTCGAAGGCCGGATGCGGCGACCAGGCGGCGCTCGTGGTTCCGTCGGGCGGATCGGCGGGGCCCGGCTCCAGCCGCAGGCCGTCCCCCTCCGCCCGGGCCGGGCCGCAGGCCAGGCAGGTCGGGAAGGGATGCTCGACCCGCCCGGGGTAGCGCGACCCGGCCTGCTGGGCCAGCAGGAAGTCCTGCTCGGGGTCACCGGACATCGGTGGTACCGGATCGGGGAGGACGTCGGTGCGCTGCGCCTCGGCCACCAGGGTGTCACCGGCGCTCATCCGCAGGGCGGCGGCGCCGTCCGCGGTGGTGAACGGCTCCAGTGCCATCGGGACGTCCAGCGGCGGGGGAGCGGACAGCCGCACCCGCACGCTCCCGGTGTCCTCCCGGCCGCCGGTGAGGCGCGCGGCCAGGGAGCCGCAGGTCCAGCCCCCGTTGCCCGAGGTCGCCGGGCCGCAGCACCGCCGCGGGACGACGAGCACGCCGCCGGCAGCCCTCACCGGCTCACCTGTGCGCCGGGCACCGCGGGGGCCGCCGCCGCGGTCTCGGCGCGCAGCACCGCCAGCCGGCGCAGCGCCTCGGCCCGCTCGGCGGCGAGGTCGACCAACCGGGGCGGGTAGCCGTGTGCATACCCGTCGGTGGCCTCCCACGGCTGGTGGGCGGCTGAGCCGCTCAGGTGCCTCAACTCGGGCAGGTAGCGGCGCAGATAGGTGCCGTCCGGGTCGAACCGCAATCCCTGGGTGACCGGGTTGAAGATTCGGAAGTAGGGCGCGGCGTCGGTGCCGGAGCCCGCCGTCCACTGCCAGCCGTGGCTGTTGCTGGCCAGGTCGCCGTCCCGCAGCCAGCGCATGAAGTACCGGGCCCCGTGCTGCCACTCCAGGTGCAGATGCTTGACCAGGAAGCTGGCGGTCACCATCCGCACCCGGTTGTGCATCCACCCCTCGGCCCGCAGCTGACGCATCCCGGCGTCCACGAACGGGTACCCGGTCCGGCCCTCCTGCCAGCCCACCAGGCGGTCCTGGGCCTGCCCGGGGACGCCGGGGTCGTCGTAGCTCATGCGGGCGTACTCGGCGCGCAGGTAGGCACGGGCAGAGTGCGGGTGGTGCCAGAGCACGTCGGCGTAGAACTCGCGCCAGCACAGTTCCGACCGGAACGTCTCGGCGCCGGCCCCCTGATGGCGGGCCAGGTCGGCGAGCAGGGTGCGGGGGTGGATCTCGCCGTACTTCAGGTGTGCCGACAGGGCGGACGTCGCGTCGACCCCGGGGAGGTCGCGGCCGTCCCGGTAGCCGGTGAGGGCGCCGTCGCGGAACTGCTCCCACCGTGCCCGGGCCGCCGCCTCGCCGGCGGGGGGCAGGGCCAGCCCCTCCAGTTCCGGCTCGGCGGGCAGCGGTTCACTGTCGACCCCGCGCGCCCAGCGGGGGTCGTTCGGGGCGGGCGCTGGGGCCGGCCAGCCGTGCCGCAGCCACGCCGTCCGGAACGGGGTGAACACCTGGTACGGCGTTCCCGAGCCCTTGAGCAGACTGCCCGGACCGATCGCGTAGGGAGTGCCGGTGCGCACCAGCGCCGCCGACGCCGCCTGCAGTGCCTGGGCCACCTGCTCGTCCCGGCGGCGTCCGTAGGGCCCGGCGTCCGCGGTCACGTGGACGGCGCGGGCGCCGGCCTGCGCCGCGACCTCGGGCACGACCTGCACCGGGTCGCCGTGCCGGACGACGAGGTGCCCGTCGAGGGCTTCGTCGAGGGCTTGCAGCGAGCGCACCAACAGCATCTGGCGCGGTGCTCCCGAGGGCTGCCAGAGTGCGGGGTCGACGACGAACAGGGGGAGTACCCGGCTACCGGCCTCGCCCGCCGCGAGCAGGGCCGGATGGTCGCTCAGGCGAAGGTCGCGGCGGAGCCACAGAATGGAGGTGGTCACCCGGCGAGGTTAGCCAGCCGTCGGGAAGTCCGCGCGTGAGCGCTGATGGGCAACAATCAGGCGGGCAGCGCTGTCGTGGCCTACCCGGGAGGAGTGGCGCAGGGTGAGCGACCTGATCGACACCACCGAGATGTACCTGCGAACGATCTTCGAGCTCGAGGAGGAGGGGATCGTTCCGCTGCGGGCCCGGATCGCCGAGCGGATCGGGCACTCCGGCCCGACGGTCTCCCAGACCGTGGCCCGGATGGAGCGGGACGGGTTGTTGCACGTCTCGGACGACCGCCACCTCGAGCTCACCGACGACGGCCGCGAGAAGGCGACCCGCGTGATGCGCAAGCACCGGCTCGCCGAGCGGCTGCTGCTCGACGTGATCGGGCTGGAGTGGGAGTTCGTGCACGAGGAGGCCTGTCGCTGGGAGCACGTGATGAGCGACCGGGTCGAGCGCAAGCTGCTCGCCCTGCTCACCGATCCCCACGAGTCGCCGTACGGCAATCCGATCCCGGGTCTGGCCGAGTTGGGTGGCTCTCCCTCCGACGGGTTCCGGCAGGGGGTGCACGCGTTGACCGACGCCGTCGGCACGAGCGCGCCGAGCGAGGAACTGACCCTGGTGGTGCGCCGGCTCGGCGAGCCGCTGCAGAGCGACAGCGTGCTCCTGTCGGAGCTGGTCAGGGCAGCTCTGCGGCCGGGCCGCCGGGTGGTCGCCGTGCGAGTGGGGAACACCATCCGGGTGCGCGGTGACGGTGGTGAGGTGGACCTCGGGCTCACGGACGCCCAGCACGTCTTCGTCGACCGGGTTCCGTGAGAGTCGGCTTACACGCCGTGAGCACAGTCCGCCATGTTGTGTACGACACGCGGAATTGTGGTTACCAAGATGTGACATTGCCGGTGTGCCTCGGGTAGCGTGCGGAACGCTTTCCCCTTCCTGAGGAAAGCCTCCGGGCGGACGCCGAGCTCTGCCACCGACCGGAGACGCCACACACCGCTGGCAGAGGCGGGGGACCCAATACCGGGGCCACGGGGCCGCACCTTCGGGTGGGGCCGGCAGTCCGAGGCCCCTTGGGGTGAAGCCGAGAGCATCTCGGTGGCAACGGAGAGTCGTTGCTGCAGAGAGGTTCCCGGCCGGGTGACTTCTCCCATCCGAACCCGACAGCTGACCTCGTAGGCGTCCGGAGAGGCATACCGTGACCGATCGCGCCACGGCGCGCCATCGCGCGTCCAGCAGAGCGACCACGCCCCTGTCGACCATCAGTACCGGCCTCACTCAGGTCGTCGGCGACCACGTCGAGGCCTTCGGCCGCGGCGGCGCCGCGATCGCCGTGTCGTCTGGTCTGGTCGCCTCCCTCGCCCTTCCGGCGGGAGCCGTGGTGCAACAGCCCCTCAATCGCAATCCGCAGTCGGCCAGTCTGCCGCTGCTCGGTGCCGACGCCTTGTCGGCCCGGCTGACCGGGGCCTCCACTCTGACCGGGGCTTCCGCCCTGACTGGGGCTTCCTCTCTCGTCGGTTCGCGGGGTGGGCTGACCCAGGCTGCGCCGCTGACCGCCCCCGCTGCGGCTGCCGTGGTGTTCGACCAGGGCACCCTCACCGCGACCACCACCACCCGGGCCGCGGCCAAGGCCGCACGGGCTGCTGCCACGAAGGTCGCCGCGCAGCGCGCTGCTGCCGTGGTCGCGCCCAAGGCTGTGACGAAGATCGTGGCCAGGCCGAAGGCCGTGGCCCCGAAGGTCGCCGTCAAGCCCAAGGCCGCAATCGCCAAGATCGCGGTCAAGCCGAAGGCTGCGGTGTCCACCGCCAAGGCCGCTGTGAAGCCGGCGACCGTGGCGGCCGGTGCCCGTGGATCGGCCGTGCTGGCCATCGCGTCCCGCTACCTGGGCGTCATGTACCGCTACGGCGGCACGACGGCCGCCGGTTTCGACTGCTCCGGCTATGTGCAGTACGTCTTCCGTCAGGTCGGCATCAAGCTGCCGCGTACGGCGCAGCAGCAGATGAACGCCACCAAGCCGATCCCGGCGTCGGAGGCTCGCGCCGGCGACCTGGTCTTCTTCGTCAGCGGCGGCTACGCCACCCATATGGGCATCGTGATCTCCAAGGGTATGATGATCGACTCTCCGCGCAGCGGCAAAGCGATCACCAAGCGCAAGATCTATTCCGCCAAGGTCGTCTACCGCCGCGTGACCGGCTGATCACGGAAGAAAAAAGTCTGGGCCGATCCACGGTTCGTCCCTAGGCTGTTCCCGACAGCGCGCAGGCGTTGCCCGGGAGGTCTCGATGCACGACGCGGTTCGCAGTGTGGCCGCCGCACTCTCCAGTGCGGTGCCACCGAGTAGTCGCGTGCGGCAGAACAAGGCGTCGTCCCCGCGGGGGCGGCGCCTTTCGCCGTCCCGGGCGGTTCCTGCTCTCCACGTTGTCACAGGCGGCCGCCCGGCCGCTGTGGTCGCGACGTCGCCAGCCAGGCGAGCGTCCCGAAGGGAAAGGGGGTGGGGGTCATGCGCACCCTGGTGCTCAATGCCGGGTATGAACCTCTCTCTGTCGTGTCGTTCCGGCGGGCGATCGTGCTCGTGCTCGCAGGCAAGGCCACGGTGGTCGCGCACGGCGGAACCCCGGTTGTCGGTGGGTCGCTGACCCTGCCCCGGCCCACGGTGATCCTGCTCGCCCGCTATGTCCGGGCTCCGCACGGCAGGGCTGTACCGGTGTCCCGGCGCGGGGTGCTGCGCAGGGACGGTCACCGGTGCGCCTACTGCGGCGCCCACGCGACCACGGTCGACCACGTGATGCCGCGCAGCCGCGGTGGCAAGGACTCCTGGGAGAACCTGGTGGCATGCTGCGTCGGCTGCAACAACGCGAAGGGTAACCGGACTCCGGAGGAGAAGGGCTGGTCACTGCGGGTACGCGCCTACGCCCCTCGCGGAGCGGCCTGGCTGGTCCGTGCGGTCGACCACCGCGACCCCGCCTGGGACGAGTTCCTGCAAGAGGTCGCGTAGGCGTGTGCGGTTGCCGCCCTAAGGAAAACGTTGCCAGGAGGTCTGCGCTGCAGGCGCGCAAACTGGTGCACCGACGCCAGTGGCGTCGGTGCACCAGAGAGCCTGTCACATGCTACCGAGATTGCCAAGTGCTACTACGCAGAGTAAAAGTTGGCATTCATTTGCCCAGGTAGACACCGATTCCGTATGACCGTCGGCAACGTCAGGCCACCCTTATCTGTCTGATTTCGCTCAGGCGTCGCCGGCGTCCAGCTCGTCGGCCGCAGCACCGTCCGTGGCGGACGGCGGGATCACCACGACGGGGCACCGGCTGCTCTTGATCAGGGTCTGGCTGACCGACCCGAACAGGAAGGTGCGTACCGCACCCCGCGCGTGGGTGCCGACCACGATCAGGTCGGCCTCGGCGGAGGCTGCGAGCAGGGCGTCGGCCGCGCTGGCCTGCACCACGACGTGGGCAACCTCCGGGCACGGGTCCATGTCGGCGAGCACGGCTGCGACCGCCCGGGTCTGGACCGCCTCGGCCTCCTGCTCGAGGCTCTGGCCCTCGGCGGGGCCGGAGTGGTTGGGGCCGATGGTGGAATGGTCGAGGCCCCAGGTGGTCACGAGTTCGAGGGTGGAGCCCCGGCGCAGCGCCTCATGGGCCGCCCACGCCAGAGCCTGGTGGCTGCTCTCGCTGTCGTCGACCCCCACCGCGATCACCGAACGAGTCATGGTGGTCCAGTCCCTTCTTGGTACGTGCGAGTGTGTGGTGAAGGCCAACGTTGAGGCTTGTCACGCGTTCTCACGATAGGACCAAAGGCACCAGGTCCTCCGGCGGCGGCGACGAGGGCGTCGATCGGTGACGCACACGGTACCTCGTGCCCGTGGCCCGAGTGGCTACCCGGCAGTAGCGTGACGCCATGGCCAGTGTGAGCGCACAGATCGAAGTCATGGCGACGCCCGAGCAAGCCTGGGCGGTCCTCGCCGACCCGGCCCGGTTCAGCAGCTGGGTGGACAACCACCAGGGGTTCATCGGCGAGCCGCCCACGGCGTTCGCCCCCGGAACCTCCTTCGGCCAGCGGCTGCGGGTGATGGGAATGCCGGCCGAGGTGCGCTGGACGGTGGACGGGCTCGAGGAGCCGCGCCGGGTGGTGCTCAAGGGCAACGGGCCGATGGGCATCGGGTTGACCGCGACCTATCAGGTCACCCCCGGGGAGGGCAGCACCACCATCGCCTCCACCTACGAGTTCAGCGGCGCGGCGGTGTTCGCCGTCGCCGGTCAGCTCGAACGAGAGGTGGGCGAGACCCTGCGGGTCAGCCTGGCCACGCTGAAGACGCTGGTCGAGGCCTGACCCTGCGCGACCCCGCCTGTTCGACCTGCGGGAAGGTGTCCGACAACAGGGTGACCAGGGTCTGGCCGAGCAGCACATGCACCTGATCGCGGGTCAGCGACTCGCGGACCAGCCACTCGACCGCGCCGCTGCGGGCGAACTGCACGTAGGCACGGGCGACGGCCCGCAGTTCTTCGGTGGCGGCCCGCGGCTGGGGCAGGGCGACCCGCAGGATCTGGTCGACGGTGACCTCGTCGGCCTCGGCGATCACGGCTGCCACGTCCGGGTTGCGGCTCGCCCCGCTGTCCGCGATCGCGGCCAGCCAGGGCTTGGCGTGGCGCGACACGGCGTCCAGGAACCAGGTGACGGCCGCGTCGACCCGGGTCTGCAGGTCACCCTCGGGCAGGGCGGTCAGGGCGACATCAGGGATCGTGGCCAGCACTCTGACCACCTCGAGGTAGAGGTCCTTCTTGGTGCCGAAGTAGTGATTCACCAGCCCGCGCGCCACCCCCGCCTCCCGGGCGATGTCACCGCTGGACACCTCGTCATAGGGGTGCTCGCCGAACAGGCGGACGGCGCAGCCGAGGATCTGCTGCCGGCGCGCGTCCGGCTCCAGCCGGCGTCGGCGGGGTGCAGGGTCGGCGGCGGACGCCTCCGGCCGGCTCACGGGTCGACCAGGGGCAGGCGCAGGGTGCCGGGTGCCCCCTCGGGCACCGTGGGGTGGTGCGGCGCCACCGGGCCGATCCGCCGGTAGGCCTCGCCCAGGGCGGGCCGGAGATCGGGCTCGCCCCGGTTCGGCCACAGTGCCATCGCCCGTTCCGCCTGCGCCGTGATGGTCAGCGCAGGGTTCACCCCGAGGTTGGCCGAGATGGCCGCGCCGTCCGCCACATGCAGACCCGGGTGGCCGAACAGGCGCTGGTAGCCGTCCACCACGCCCCGAGCGGCGTCCGCCCCGATCGGGCAGCCGCCGATGAAGTGCGCCGTCATCGGCCGGTTCACCAGCGCCGTCACCGCCCCCATCGGAGTGCCACCCATCCGTCGCGCGGCGCTGCGAGTGGCGGCGTGGGCTGCGGGGATCCAGGTCGGGTTGTGCTCGCCGACGCCCTGCCGGGTCGTCATCCGGCGGCCGGCGACGAGCGACCGGCGGGTGTAGGTGGTCACGGAGTTGTCCAGGGTCTGCATGGTCAGCAGCACGATGGTGCGCTCGGACCAGTGCCGCGGGTTGAGCGCCCAGCCCAGCTCCCGTCGGCGGCTGCGCAGGGCGGCGAGCACCTCGCGGGGGCGGGCCCGGACGCCGTCCGCCGGGTCGATGAGAACCGCGGTGATCAGGCTGAGCAGGTTGCTTCCGTGTCCGTACCGGACCGGCTCGATGTGGGTGACGTCGTCCGGGTGGATCGAGGAGGTGATCGCCACTCCTCGGGAGTAGTCGGTGTCGCCGTGGCGCGCCCGGGCCCCGGTGAGCGACTCGGAGTTCGTCCGGCTCAGCTCCCCGAGCCGGCCGGACAGCTTCGGCAGGTGCCCCTCGTCGCGCATTCGGTGCAGCAGGCGCTGGGTGCCCAGGGCCGAGGCGGCGAAGACCACCTGCTCGGCGGTCAGCGTGCGCACCGGTGCCGCCCGGCCTGGGCGGTGGTCGGTCGCCACGGTGTCGACCGCATACCCGGCGCCCGGGGCGGCGGCGTCGAGCGGGCGGACGGCGCGTACCGTGGTCAGTGGAAGCACCTGGGCGCCGGCCTGTTCGGCCAGGTGGAGGTAGTTCTTCACCATGGTGTTCTTCGCCCCGTGCCGGCACCCCGTCATGCACTCGCCGCAGTGCCGGCAGGTCGCCCGGGTGGGGCCGGTGCCGCCGAAGTACGGGTCGGGCACCTCCCGGCCGCCGGCCACGGTGTGCGCGTCGAGGTCGTCGGTGTCCAGCTCGGAGAAGAGCACCCCGACCGGCGTGCGGCGGTAGGTGTGCTCGACGCCGAGCTCGGCGGCGACGTCGCGCAGCACCCGGTCCGCTGGCGTGGTCGCCGGGTTGGTGGCCACGCCGAGCATCCGGCCGGCCTGGTCGTAGTACGGCGCGAGCTCGGCCCGCCAGTCGGTCAGCCCTGCCCACTGCCGGTCGGTGTAGAAGGCGTCGGGGGCGGTGTAGAGGGTGTTGGCGTAGACCAACGACCCCCCGCCGACGCCGGCGCCGCTGAGCACGAAGACGTCGTTCAGCAGGGTCATCCGCAGGATGCCGAAGCAGCGCAGGGTCGGTGCCCACAGGAACTCACGCACGTGCCAGGAGCTCCTGGCCAGCTCGTGGTCGGCGAAGCGCCTTCCTGACTCCAGCACCCCGACCCGGTAGCCCTTCTCGGTCAGCCGCAGGGCCGCCACGCTGCCGCCGAAGCCCGAGCCGACCACGATCACGTCGTAATCGAAGTCCGTCATCCCCGGACCGTCCCACCGTTGTTGGCGTGCAGTCAATGGGGGTGCCAGGATCTATTGACATCCCGTCAATAACGGGCAGGATTCCTCGTGAGCCCCCGCTCGCCCCACCTCGCCCGCCCACTCGCAACGACGCGGAGGACCGTTCATGGTGGCACCGCTGACCTACCGCTCGCCCTGGCGTGAGCAGGAGCACGACGACCTCGCCGACACTGCCCGCACCTTCTTCGCCAAGGAGGTGGTGCCCCACGAGGAGACCTTCGCCGCGCAGGGTCACCCCGACCCGGCCCTGTACCGGCGGGCCGGCGAGCTGGGCCTGCTGGGTCTGGCCGTGCCCGAGGAGTACGGCGGGGGTGGCGGCACCTTCGCCCACGAGGCGGTGCTCTACGAGCAGCAGACCTACGCCGTCGACTCCTCGCTCGGGCTGGGCGTGCACACCGGGATCGTGATGGGCTATCTGACCGGCTACGGCACGCAGGAGCAGAAGGAGCGTTGGCTGCCGCAGCTGTGCAGCGGCGAGGTGGTCGGCGCGATCGCGATGACCGAGCCCGGCGGCGGATCGGACCTGCAGGCGATCCGCGCCCACGCCGTCCGCGACGGTGACGACTACCTGGTGAGCGGCTCGAAGACGTTCATCACCAACGGGTTCCTGGCCGGTCTGCTGGTGCTCGCGGTGAAGACCGATCCCGGCCAGCGCGCCTCGGGCATCTCACTGCTGGTGTGCGAGGTCGGTGACGACGTGCCCGGGTTCCGCAGGGGCCGGGTGCTGCACAAGATCGGGCTGCACGGCAACGACACCGCGGAGCTGTTCTTCGACGAGATGCGGGTGCCGGCGGCGAATCTGCTCGGCCCGGCCGAGGGTCAGGGCTTCGCCCAGATGATGCAGCAACTGCCCCAGGAGCGGCTGGTGGTCGCGGTCGCCGCGACCGCGGCGATGGAGCGGGCGGTGGAGCTGGCCGTGGCGTACGCCAAGGACCGGACGGCGTTCGGGAAGCCGTTGATGGAGCAGCAGAACACCCGGTTCGTGCTGGCCGAGTGCGCCGGTACGGCCCGTGCGGGCCGCACCCTGCTGGACGACGCGATCGGCCGGCACGTGGCGGGTGCGCTCGACGTCGCCACCGCCGCGATGATCAAGTTCTGGCTCACCGACGCCCAGTGCCGGGTGGTCGACGCGTGCCTGCAGATCTTCGGCGGGTACGGCTACACGATGGAGTACCCGATCGCCCGGCTGTACGCCGACGCTCGGGTGCAGAAGATCTACGCGGGCACGAACGAGATCATGAAAGAACTGGTGGCACGGGCGTTGTGAACGAGAAGAGAGGGCTGCGCTGATGACCGAGGCCTATATCTATGATGCGCTGCGCACACCGCGCGGCAAGGGGCGGGCCACCGGCGCGCTCTACGGGGTCAAGCCGGTGACCCTGCTGGTCGGCCTGCTGCGCGAGCTGCAGCGGCGCAACCCCGGGCTGGACCCGGCCAGGATCGAGGACGTCATCCTGGGTGTGGTCTCGCCGGTGGGCGATCAGGGCGGTGTGCTGCCCCGCGCGGCGGCACTGGCTGCGGGACTGCCCGACAGCGTGGCCGGCCTGCAGCTTGACCGCTTCTGCGCCAGCGGGTTGGAGGCGGCGAACGTGGCCGCGCAGAAGGTCCGCTCGGGGTGGGACCACCTGATCGTGGCCGGTGGCGTGGAGAGCATGTCCCGGGTGCCGATGGGCTCGGACGGCGGAGCCTGGGCGCTGGACCCGGAGACCAACTACGACGCGCGCTTCGTGCCGCAGGGGATCAGCGCCGACCTGATCGCCACCACCGAGGGCTTCACCCGGGAGGACTGCGACGCCTACGCCCTGCAGTCCCAGGAGCGGGCCGCGAAGGCCTGGGCCGGAGGGCATTTCGCCCGCTCCGTCGTCCCGGTGACCGACCGGAACGGTGTGCTGCTGCTGGATCGGGACGAGCACCTGCGCCCGGACACCAGCATGGACACCCTGGGCGCGCTGTCGCCCGCGTTCGCGGCGATGGGCGAGATGGGCGGGTTCGACGCCGTCGCCCTGCAGAAATACCACTGGCTGGAGCGGATCGACCACGTGCACACGCCGGGGAACTCCTCCGGGATCGTCGACGGCGCCGCCCTGGTGCTGATCGGCAGCGAGCAGGTGGGGCACGACCTCGGCCTGACCCCGCGGGCGCGCATCGTCTCGGCAGCGGTGACCGCCACCGAGCCGACGATCATGCTCACCGGGCCGACGCCGGCGGCCGAGAAAGCTCTGGCGACAGCCGGTCTGCGGGTGGAGGACATCGATCTGTTCGAACTGAACGAGGCCTTCGCGGCGGTGGTGCTGAAGTTTGCCAAGGACCTGCACATCGCGCCCGAGGTGCTCAACGTCAACGGTGGCGCCATCGCCATGGGCCACCCGCTCGGGGCGACCGGGGCGATGATCCTGGGCACCATGGTCGACGAACTGGAACGGCGTCAGCTGCGCCGGGGTCTGGTGACCCTGTGCATCGGCGGCGGTATGGGTGTGGCGACGATCGTGGAGCGTGTGTGATGACCGAGACTGCTGCGGTGCGTTATTCCCGGAGCGAGGACGGCGTCGTCGTTCTCACCCTGGACGACCCGAACTCCTCGGTGAACACCATGAACGACGCCTACCTCGCCGGGATGGGCGCTGCCGTCGACCGGCTGGAGGCGGAGCAGGCGGAGATCACCGGGGTAATCCTGACCAGCGCGAAGGCCACCTTCTTCGCCGGCGGCGACATCCTGTCGATGATGCAGGTCACGCCCGAGATGGCGGGGGAGATGACTGAGCGGCTGGCGGTGATCAAGTCCCAGCTACGCCGGCTGGAGACCCTTGGCCGCCCGGTCGTGGCCGCGCTGAACGGGTCCGCGCTCGGCGGCGGCCTCGAGGTCGCCCTGGCCTGCCACCACCGGGTGGCGGTGGACAACCCCAAGGCCCGGTTCGGCCTGCCCGAGGTGACCCTCGGTCTGCTGCCCGGCGGCGGCGGAATCACCCGGACCGTGCGCATGCTCGGGATCACCGATGCACTGATGAACGTGCTGCTCGAGGGCCGGCAGTTCAGCGCCCGCAGGGCCGCCGAGCTCGGCCTGATCGACGACGTGCTGGAGACCCCTGATGCGCTGGTCGAGGCCGCTCGGGCCTGGATCGCGGCCAACCCCAACGCTGCGCAGCCCTGGGACGTCAAGGGATTCAGGATTCCCGGCGGCACGCCGTCCACCCCGTCCCTGGCGATGAACCTACCCGCCTACCCGGCCAACCTGCGCAAGCGGCTCAAGGGCGCGCCGATGCCTGCCCCGAAGGCGATCATGGCCGCCGCGGTCGAGGGCGCCCAGGTGAACGTCGACACCGCACTGAGGATCGAGAGCCAGTACTTCGTCTCCCTGGTCACCGGCGCCGTCGCGAAGAACATGATGAAGGCGTTCTTCGTCGACATGCAGGCGATCAGCAAGGGTGCCAGCCGCCCGCAGGGCATCCCGCGGTGGACACCGACCCGGGTGGCGGTGCTGGGCGCCGGAATGATGGGGGCGGGCATCGCCTACTCCCTCGCCGCGGCCGGGGTGGACGTGGTGCTGAAGGACGTCACGGCCGAGGCGGCCGCCAAGGGCAAGGCCTACAGCGGGAGCCTGGTGGGCAAGGCGGTCGGCCGGGGCAGAATGGACGCCGCCAAGGGTGAGGCGCTGCTGGGCCGGATCACGCCCACTGCCGACCTGGCGGATCTCACCGGGTGCGACCTGGTGATCGAGGCAGTCTTCGAGGACCCGGCGCTCAAGCACCGCGTCTTCGCGGAGACCGAGCCGTTGCTCGCCGGCGATGCCCTACTCGCATCGAACACCTCCACCCTGCCGATCACGCTTCTGGCGCAAGGGGTCTCGCGCCCGAAGGACTTCATCGGGCTGCACTTCTTCTCCCCGGTCGACAAGATGCCGCTGGTCGAGATCATCGTCGGCGAGGCCACCGGCGACGAGGCGCTGGCCAAGGCGTTCGACGTGGTCCAGCTGATCCGCAAGACCCCGATCGTGGTCAACGACAGCCGGGGCTTCTTCACCAGCCGGGTGATCGGCCGATTCATGGACGAGGCGGTCGGCATGCTCGCCGAGGGCGTGCACCCGCAGACCATCGAGCAGGCCGCGTTGCAGGTGGGCTATCCGACCGGCCCGCTGGCGCTGACCGACGAGGTGAGCCTGACCCTGACCCAGCACATCCGGGCCAACTTCGCGAAGGCCGCTGCGGCAGAGGGGAAGAGCTTCCCGGTGGAGGCCTCGCATGCGGTGGTGGATCGGATGGTCCAGGAGTTCGGCCGCCCCGGCCGGGCCGGCCGCGCCGGGTTCTACGAGTACACCCCTGACGGGAAGCGGCTCGGTCTGTGGCCGGGCCTGGTCGAGCATTTCGCCCCCGGCGACCCAGCGCGGCCGAGCCATGGCATCCCGTTCGCGGACCTCGGTGAGCGGATGCTGTTCGTCGAGGCGATCGACTCGGTGAACTGCCTCGACGAGGGAGTGCTGCGCTCGGTCGGGGAGGGGAACGTCGGCTCGATCCTGGGCATCGGCTTCCCGCCGTGGACCGGCGGCGTGCTGCAGTACATCGAGGGTTACCCCGGCGGTGTGGTCGGGTTCGTGGCCCGGGCCCGGGAGCTGGCCGCCCGCTATGGGGAGCGGTTCAGCCCGCCGACCTCGCTGGTTGAGCGCGCAGCGATCTCCTCCGTTGCCTGAGCCGGAGCCTGAGCCAGGGCCGGCGCCTGATGGTCGCACGGGGCCGTTGGCCGGGCTGCGGGTGCTGGAGCTGCCCGGCCTGGCCCCGGTCCCGTTTGCGGCGATGATGCTGGCCGACCTGGGCGCCGAGGTGACCCGGGTCGACCGGCCGCCGCACGCCGCGGCCGGCATGCAGGCCCCGCTGACCGGGCCGGTGCACCGCGGCCGGCGCGGCGTCGTCCTCGATCTCAAGCAGAGGGCGGACGTCGAGGCGCTGCTCGCGCTCGCCGGCGAGGCCGACGTCCTGGTGGAGGGTTTCCGGCCCGGGGTGGCCGAACGGCTGGGCTTCGGGCCGGAGGTGTGCCTGGAGCGCAACCCCCGCCTGGTCTACGGCCGGCTGACCGGCTGGGGCCAGACCGGCCCGCTGGCCGAGGAGGTGGGGCACGACATCACCTATCTGGCGCTGTCCGGGGTGCTGGCCACGATAGGCCCGGCGGGCGGCCCGCCGACGGTGCCGGTGAACTACCTGGCCGACTTCGCCGGTGGCTCGATGCTGCTGGTCACCGGGGTGCTGGCCGCTCTGCTCGAGCGGGAGCGTTCGGGCAGGGGGCAGGTGGTCGACGCCGCGATGATCGACGGTGCGGCGCTGCTCACCTCGTTCGTGCGTGGGCTGCGCTCGGCGGGCCTGTGGCCGGGTGGACGCGGGCAGAACCTCCTGGACGGCGGCGCGCCGTTCTACACCACCTACGCGACGGCGGACGGCGGATACCTGGCGGTCGGGGCGATCGAGCCTGCGTACTACGCGGCGTTGCTGGACGGACTCGGCCTGGCGCAGGAGGATCTGCCGGCCCAGTACGACACGGCCTCCTGGCCGCAGCTGCATCAGCGGTTCGCCGAGGTGATCGCCGGCCGTAGCCGGGAGGAGTGGACCCGGGTCTTCGAGGGCACCGAGGCGTGCGTGGCGCCGGTGCTCGAGCCCTGGGAGGCACACCTGCACCCGCACGCCGTGGCCCGCCAGGCCTACCTGGACCTGGACGACGTGATCCAGCCGGCACCTGCCCCGCGGTTCAGCCGGACACCGCCAGGCGTCCGCGCGACGAGAGTCGAGTAATCGCGCTCAAGCGCCGGGGGGAACAGCGGTTGCTCGACTCTCGCGTGAACGGTGCCCCGATGGCGGCGATCGGCGCACTCCCTTGTTGTGGAGCATGCACCGGCGGAGGCTGAACGCTACAGCTCCTTCGCCCCTCACCCGATAGGCCCTACGTGGCCGGTGAAGTCTCTCCTGATCTGCGGGCAGTCGTGCCCCAGCCCCGTTCGGCGTCCGGTCAGACGCCGCCTCCTCGTGTCGTCGACTCCGTGCTTCCCCGGGCGTGGCAGACGGCTGCCGAGGCCGGCGCTGCGTCCCTGGTGCTCGCCGTCGGCGAGGACAGTGCCTTCACCGTGCTCTGGGTCAACCGCGCGTTGACCGAGCTCTTGGGCGTGGTCACCGCCGATCTGGTCGGTGCGACCCTGGCCGACCTGGTCGGGGTGGGCGCCGCCCCCGCCGCCGAGAGCGCCTGGGCGAGGGTGGCCATCGAGCTCCTCGGCGGCTGGGGCGGGCACCGGGAGGCCTCGGTCCGTCGCCTCGACGGCTCCGAGATCCGGGTCCAGCTGGACGCAGCCCACATCTGCGGCACCACGGGGGAGTCCGACGGCTGGCTGCTGAGGCTGCATCCGCTCACCGACAGCCTGCGTGACCACGAGGCCGCTCTGCGCGAGTCCGAGCACCGGTTCCGGGCCCTGGCCGAGTCGGCGCCGATCGGCATCTTCGTCTCCGAGGCAGGCCTGCGGCTGGGCTATGTCAACGACAGGTTCGCCGAGCTGTGCGGCCTGACCCGGTTCCAGCTGCTGGGCACCGAATGGCTGACGGCGATCGACCCGGACGATCTGCCCGCCCTGTACGCCGCGGGCGAGGGCGTGCTGGCCGGTAGCCCGCGTGAGATCAATGTGCGGATCATCGGCGACGACGAGGTTCCGCGCTGGGTCTACCTGCGTCTTGCGCCGACCACCACCCCTGCACGCGCGGCCGGATTCATCGGCACCGCCGAGGACGTCACCCAGCGCCGTGCCTGGGAGGAGAAGATCACCTACCAGGCCCAGCACGACCCGTTGACCGGCTTGGTCAACCGGCGCCGCCTGGTCGAGGTGCTGCACGAGCTGCTGGGCAGCCGGCGCGGCGTCGACCAGCAGTTCGCCGTCCTCTTCATCGACCTCGACGGGTTCAAGGGGGTCAACGACACCTACGGACACGAGGCCGGTGACCGGGTGCTGGTCGAGGTCGCCCGGCGGATGCGCCGGGTGGCCCGCGAGTACGACATCGTCTCCCGGGTCTCCGGCGACGAGTTCGTGATGGTCCTGCGCAACGTCCTGGCCCCCTTCGACGCCGAGGCAGCCGCCTGCCGCCAGCTCGAGGCGTTGAGCGTGCCGTTCCGGATCGGACGGCACGAGGAGACCCTCTCAGCCAGCATCGGAGTAGCGATGCCTGCCTCCTTCGACACCCCGGACTCCCTGCTCAAGGCCGCCGACCTGGTGATGTACGACGCCAAGGCCGCCGGTGGCGCCGGGTACCGGATGGCGCCGATGGCCCCGGGCTCGGACACGGACGACGAGTCAACGCCGGCCCAGGGCCCTCCCCCCGGCGCCGCTGTCACTCCTGAGCCCGAGGAGCTGCCGTGACCACTGCCCGCGAACGGGTGCGCGCCCGCCAGGAACTGGCCAGCCGAGCCGGGGCGGCGCTGCGCGTGCTGCAGCTGGCCGACGACCCGGACACCTCCGCCGGAGATCTGGCCCGCGCGATCGGCACCGATCCGTTGTTCGCAGCCCGAGTGCTGCGCACCGCGAATGCCGCCTACTACGGTCTCAGCGGTCGGGTCTCGACGCTGGCCTTCGCGGTGTCGGTGATGGGCTTCCAGGGTGTGCGCAGCCTCGCGGTGATGGCTGCGGCCGGCGTGGACGACAGCCAGGGTGCGCCCGAGGGTTTCTGGCAGTCCGCGGCGATGTGCGCCACCGGTGGCGAGATCATCGCGCCGATGCTCGGCGCCGACCCGGGTGATGCGTTCAGCGTGGGGCTGCTGCACATGATCGGCTCTGCGCTGATGCATCAGTCGAGCGAGGAGGGCCAGGTCCAGCTCTGCCTGCCCATCGGCGACGACAGTGGCGAACTGGTCGCAGCAGAGGTCGAGGTCTTCGAGATCGGGCATGACGCGCTGGGCGCCGAGGTGCTCGAGGCGTGGCATTTCCCGCCCCACATCTGCCAGGTGATCGGCAGGCACCACCAGTCTGCGATGCCGGATGCCCCAGCACTGGAACGGACCCTGCAGATCGCCCGCAACCTCACCGACGCCGCGCTCGGCTCGGACGGTGAGGTGCCCGACCCGGACACCGGGTATGCCTGGCTCAGTGAGGGCGTGATCGGCGCCACGGTCGCGGAGTCGATCATGGAGCGGATGCAGATGCGCGCGGAGGCCCTGCTGGACGGTCTGCGCCCCGGAGGCTGAGTCGCTGTTCCGGCGCCCGTAGCCCGGGTGATCGCGGCGAGATCGCGGTCTTCCCCCGTTGGGTGGGGGAGAACTGCGATCCTACGGTGATCACTCGGGCCGGATGGGGCCGGATGGGCCGGATAGGGCCGGATAGGGCGAGGAGGCGCTGTGGGGAGTTCGACGTCGACGTCGTTGTCGCCCCGTGCCGCTGCAGTCCTGGTGGGTCTCTTCGCGGTTCTCGCGTGTGTGCTCTGGCTGAACCAGGGTGGTGCGACCTCCACGACCTCCACGGCCTCCGCCTCCGAGGCCCGGCCGACCGCGTCCGCCGACCCGGTCGGGTCCACCGGGTCCACCGGGTCGAACCGAGCGGTGAGCACCCCGCGGGCGTCTTCGCCACGCGCGGGGCTTCCCACCCGGCCGGTCTCCTCGGCCTCGCTGCGCACCAAGGCCGGCTACGTGCTCGCCGTGGTCGACGCCACCGGCCGGGCGCCCGAGGGATATGGCGGCGGCCGCCAGTTCATGAACGACGAGCGGGGTGGCACCACGGCACTGCCGTTCCGCGACGACGCCGGCCGTAGGCTGACGTATCACGAATACGACGTGAATCCGAGGAGGCAGGGGGTCGATCGTGGGCCGCAGCGACTGGTGGTGAGCATCGACGGTTCGGCGTTCATGACCGGGGACCACTACGTCACCTGGCAGCGGCTGCGATGACCGATCCCACCACGCCGACCGAGCCCACCGCGCCGACGGCGCCCACCGGGCCGACCGGACCGACCGGGCCGGCTGACTCCGGCCCACCGGACGACGCGCCCGTGGTGAGGTTGTCCGGCCCCTGGCTCCTGCTCACGTGCGACCTGGAAACCGTTGCCGGGCAAGGTGAGAGCATTCGCGGGCGCGGAGGCGTCGTCCGCCGGATGCAGGGTTCGGCGATACGCACCCAGGCCGGTCTGCACACGGAGTTCGCGCGGGCGCTGCAGTTCCCCGCCTACTTCGGCCACAACTGGGCCGCCTTGGAGGACTGCCTCACCGACCTGGAATGGCTGCCCGCTCCGGCCTATCTGCTGGTGATCGAGGACGCCGAACAGGTGCTGATCGACGAGCCGATCGAGCGCACAGGGCTGTTCGGCGACCTGCTGATCGGCGCGGCCAAAGCCTGGGCGACCCCGGTGGCGGACGGCGAATGGTGGGACCGGCTCGGGGTGGCCTTCCACGTGGTGCTGCTCACCGCGGACGACGACGCCGCCGAGTGCGTTCACGAACGCTGGGCCGAGGCCGGCGTGACGCTCAGCCGGGTCTGATCAGTCGTTCATCGCCTTGACGATGGCGATGGCGAGGCTGCGTGCCGCGTCGTCCTGCCCGGTTCCTGCGGCGTCCAGCGTCGCGTGCACGATGGTCCACGCCCGTGCGGTGTCCTCATCGATCCCCGCTGCCTCGCAGACGATCTCGACCCGACGGCGGAGCGACCACCGCAGGGCACTGCCGGTGCCCATCTCCTCCACCCGGTTGCGCAACACCGGTTGCAGCTCGTAGCCGGGGTGCCCGGCCATCGGCTTGGGGTCGATCGCCAGCCACGGCACGCGGTCGCCCGCGAGGATGTTGGCGAAGTGCAGATCGGTGTGGATCAGAGTGGCGTCGCTGTCCGGCTGCGACGTCAGATCGCCGAGCAGAGAAGCGGTCTGCTCCAGATAGCGCCGGGGCACCGTCACCGGGCCGGCCAGTGCCCGGTCGAGCTGATCGCGCGCGAAGTCGCTCAACCGCAACAGCTGGGGCAGGGCAGGCACGTGCAGGCGGCGCAGCAGCCCTCCGATCACGGCGCAGGCCTCGTCGATCAACTCCTCGCCGAGATCACGGTCGGCGTCCAGCGCCTCGAGCAGCAAGGCGCCCCGGCCGGGGTCGGCGGCTATCAGACGGACGGCGCCGTCCCCGGCCCAGCGGCGCAGGGCCAGGTGCTCTCCGGTCGATTCCCGGTGCGGCCAGCCCACTTTCAGAGCCAGGGACTGCCCGTCGCGGTGCACCGGGATGACCACCGCGGTCTGCCCGGTGCGCCCCGGACCGACCGGGGTCACCCCCCACTCCTCGAGCAGTTCCCCGATCAGCCGCGGCAGTCGGCGCACCCAGTCGGCGCCGGCGGGTCCGCCCTCGGCAGGCCGTGCGGCCATCTGCGCCAGCCATTCCCGAGGCAGCTCGGTCATCGCAGCGAGGCGAACAGGTCGTCCAGGAGTGGACGGCCCGGCGCACGGCCGACCTCGGTGTACCACTCCCGGCCCAGGGCCCACCGGTATACCGGCCCGGGCAGTCGCAGCATCACGGCGAGGGTCCGGTCCCCGCTGCCGCCGCCGGCCTGGCTGGTGTGGGCACGCATCGCGGCCCGCTTGGCCGCGGCCTGCGAGCGGACGTCGACCCGGTGGGTCAGCTCGGCGCGGGGGCTGTAGGCGGCGTCGAACGCGGTCGGCGCCAGTTCGGGGGGCAGCAGCCGCAGGCGCCCGGCCAGGTGCAGGGCGCGGGCGATCAGTTCCCGCGGAGCCGTCGCCTCGAGCAGCACGGGGGTGCCGGCCTGCGCGGCCGCGAGGCGGGCGACCTGGTGCACGCGCACGTGGTCGGGATGCCCGTAGCCGCCGCGCGGGTCGTAGCCCGTGAGCACGTCGGCCGACTCCTCGCTCAGGATCGCAGCCAGCCGGGCGGCCGCCTGCTCTGGGGGCGCGTGCACGAAGGTGACGCCGCCGTCAGGATCGGACGCGGCGCCGTCCATGCCGGAATCGGCGTAGCCGAGCCATTCCACCCGGGCCGCCCCGATGGCGGCCGCCGAGGCGCGCAGCTCGGCGAGGCGGTGCTCGGCCAGGGTGGCGCCGTGGCCGTACCTGTCGTCGGCCAGCCCCGCTCCGCCGTCCGTCGCGGTGACCAGCACCACTCGGTGGCCCTGGGCCGCGGCCCGGGCCAGAGTGCCCGCGGTGAGCAGCGCCTCGTCGTCCGGGTGGGCGTGGAAGGACACGATCGTGAACGGCACATCGGGAACGCTAGCCGCAGCCCTCGCCCGCTGCTGCAGCTGCCGCCGCCGGTGCGTATCGTCGCGGCGGTGAGGATCCTGCACGTCTCCGACTGCTACCTGCCCCGCCTCGGCGGGATCGAGACCCAGGTGCACCACCTGGCCCGGCAGCAGCTGGCCGCCGGGCACGACGTCGAGGTGCTCACCGCGACCCCCAGGGCCCGGCACGACCACACGGCGCACGACATGGTCGACGGGGTCAGCGTGTACCGCGCCAGCGCCGACCTTCCCTATGAGCTGCCGCTGCACCCGCGAGCCGGGGCACAGGTGACGGCGGCGCTGCGGCGGGCGCGGGCCGCCGGTCGGGCCTATCAGATGGTCCACGTGCACACCGGGGTGATCTCCCAGTTCGCCTACGCCGCGCTGCCGGTGCTGGTCCGGGCGCGGATGCCGGTCGTGGTCACGGTGCATTCGATGTGGGGCCCGGCCCGCCCGGCCTTCTCGCTGGCGGATGCACTGATCCACTGGTCGCGCTGGCCGGTGGTGTTCTCCGCGGTCAGCGCGGTGGCCGCTGCTCCGGTGCGCCGCGTGGCCGGCCCGAGCGCCGACGTCCGCGTGATCCCGAACGGCATCGACATCGCGCAATGGCAGCTGCCGGACGGCGAGGTGGTGGCCCGCGCGGCCGGTGATGAGGTGCTCCTGGTGGCGGTGATGCGCCTGGCGCCCCGCAAGCGGGGGCTGCCGCTGCTGCGCGTCCTGCGCGCCGTCCGAGATCAGGTGCCACCCGACACGGCGCTGCGGGCGGTGATCGTGGGGGAGGGGCCGCAGCGGGCAGCCATGGAGCGGTTCCTGCGCCGGGCCGGCATGACCGGCTGGGTGGAGCTGCCGGGCCGCTGGGACCGCATGGCGATCCGTGACCTGTACCGGCGGGCCGACCTGTTCGTCTCGGCGGCCGGCCTGGAGTCGTTCGGGATCGCCGCGCTGGAGGCCCGCACCGCCGGGGTCCCGGTGCTGGCCAAGGACTCCACCGGGGCGGGGGAGTTCGTGACCGACGGCGTGGACGGCGTGCTCGTCGATGGCGACGCGGCGCTCACCGCGGCGCTGACCAGCCTGGTGCTCGACCCGGCGCGCCGGGCGGCGATGGCCGAGCAGGCCCGGTCCAGGCCTCCGGAGACCACCTGGGAGCACGTGCTGCAGCGCTGCGACGAGGCCTACGCCGCGGCCCGGGTCCGCGTGGGGCAGTAGGTCACAGCGCGTCGAGCCGGCGCAGGATGAGGCCCTCGCGCAGCGCCCAGGGGCAGATCTCCAGCTCCTCCACCTGGAACAGGTCCATCACGGCATCCGCGACGATCGCCCCGGCGATCATCTGGTGGGCCCGGTTCGCCGAGACCCCGGGGAGGCGGCCCAGCGCGGTGGTGGTCTTGGTGACCAGGTCGGGCAACCGGCGATCCAGCTCGGCCCGGGCGAGGACCCGCCGGGCGCGCGGCCCGTCGGCCGAGGGGGCGGCGCCACAGATGCGAGCCAGGGAGCGGAAGGTCTTGCTGGTGGCCACGCTGTGCTCCATCGGTCCCAGGCGCAGCACCGCCCCGGCGTCCCGGGCGATCTCGGCGCGGACGTAGCTGCGCAGGGCCGTGACCTCCTTCGGCTTGGGGGCCGAGCCGTTCGACCCCTGCAGCCAGTCTCGGGTGAGCCGGGCTGCACCGAGGGGCAACGACTGGGCGACGTCGGGTGCCTCGTCCGGGCCGCCGGCGATCTCCAGCGAGCCGCCGCCGATGTCGAAGACCAGCAGCTTGCCCGAGGACCAGCCGAACCAGCGCCGCACGGCCAGGAAGGTCAGCCGCGACTCGTCGCCGCCGGAGAGCACCTGCAGGTCGATGCCGGTCTCCTCGCGCACGCGGGTGAGCGTGGCGTCGCCGTTGGTGGCATCCCGGATCGCCGAGGTGGCGAAGGCGAGCACCGATTCGCAGCCCTTGTCCTGGGCGGTCCGCTGTGCGGAGGAGACGAAGTCGAGCAGCGCGGTGACCGCAGAGGTCTTGAGTGCGCCGTCGCCGTCCATGTGCTCGGACAGACGCAGCGGCTGCTTGACCGAGTAGGCCGGAAGCGGGGCAGCACCGCGGTGGGCGTCCACGACGAGCAGGTGGCCGGTGTTCGAGCCGATGTCGAGAACCCCGAGGCGCATATGGACAACGTATCTGTCAGGCCGAGACCACTCCGTGACGATACGTGGATGGAGGTGACTGTGAGCTGACTGGGCTGTGGCCCGGGGCTGGGTGATCAGTCGATTGGCCGATCACGGCCTCCCGCGAACGGCCCGGGGCGGGTAGCGTCTTCGGTGGTCTGTGGATATTGGGTCGGAAAGGACGGCAATGAGCCCGGGAGCGACCTATTCGCCTGGCGCGTGGTTCGCGCTGGTGGCGCCGACGGTTGCTGTCCTGATCGACCCGGAACTGCCCGGCACCCGCCTGGATGAGCTGTGGCGCGCCGTGCAGACCCAGAAGGGCGCCGACCCGGCGCTCGCCGTGCTGTCGGCGGCCGCTTCTGCGGGCCGTCCGGCGTTCGCGCTGGCTGCCTTGGAGGGATCCTCGGTGCGCCTGCTGGTGCGCGGATCCCTGCAGGTCACGGTGCAGGACGCCTCCGGGAATGAGCGGCTGCTGCCGCCGGCCAATGACCAGATCTGGCGCGAGGAGACGCTGTCGGCCTCCGACGTGCTCTGGTTCGTGCGGCCGGGCGGCCGGGCGGACGGCGTCGCGCTGCCGATCGTGAGCGGCGCCGTGCTGGCCGACGTGCTGGCCTGGCAGGCCGCCGTGCCCGCCGAGCCCGCGCAGTCCGCCGAGCCCACCGCGCCTGCCGTACCTGCCGTGCCCCCCGCGCAGGACCTGCCGCGCCTGCCGGACCGGCTGGCCCCGGTGGGGCACCAGCCTGAGGTGGGGCCGGTCGAGGCAGTGATCCGGCCTCGCCGGTCGGTCTCCGAGTCCGACACCCGGGTGACCCCGTCGCCTCCCCGGCGGTCGGCCGGCCTGGGCTCGCACCCGCGTCGCCGCTACGGCGCGGCGGACTGGTCGCTGGCGCCCCAGCCCGGGGGATGGAACGACGAGGACGCCGGATCGGGGATCGACTCCGGGGTGCCGGACCCCCGGCTCGCCCCGACCGCGCCCCCTGAGGGGAACAACGGCTCGGCACCGGTGCCCGAGACCCGCATCTGGCAGCCGTCCCAGCCGCCAACGGAGTCGCCCGAGGAGCCGCCGGAGGAGCCGGCTGTGGCCGCATCTGAGCGCGTTGCAGACGCTCCCGCCCAGGCCGAGGCGGAGCCCGACGCGGTGGTACGCGCTGTGCCCGAGCCCGTCGCCCAGCCCCAACCGAAACCTGCACCGAAACCTGCACCGAAGGCGGCACCGAAGCCGGCACCGGACGCTCCGCCGGTCGCCGTCACCCCGGTCCCTACCCCTGTCCCGGACACAGTGGTGGCCTCCGCTGTGAGCGGCGCCATCGGCGTCCTGGAGTTCGACGACGGGGTGCGGGTGGACGTCGACGGCCCGGTGATCATCGGCCGGGCGCCGTCCCAGGTGGAGCAGGACCGGCCGGCCCGCCTGGTGCCGGTACGCGGCGCGACCCGTGGGCTGTCCCGCAATCACGTGCGGATCGACGTCGGGCTTCAGGGGCCGTTCGTGGTCGACCTGGGTTCGCGCAACGGCACGTCACTGCGCAACCCGGGGCGGGCCCCAGCGAAGATGGACCCCTGGATGCCCTATCCGCTCGAGCCGGACGCAGAGATCGTCTTCGCCGAGATCATCTGCACATTCCGCGCCGCTGACCGAGGCCCTCAGTAGCCTCGGACTGGACCGGAGCGGCTCAGGCGTCCCGACGGGTGAAGGTCAGCACCCGCTCACCGATCAGCACCCGTGCCCCCGCCGGCACCGGCGTCCGCTGGTTCGCCGGCACCGGGCGCAATGCACCGCGGCCCTCGTCGATCCAGGTGCCGTTGGTGGAGTTGCGGTCGACCACCCATAGGCCGGCGCCGTCCGCCTCGATCGCGACGTGGGTCTTGGAGACAGACAGGCTCGGGTCGTTGACCGTGAGCAGGGCCGCGTAGTCCTCGTGCGCCTGACGGCTCGGGGCCCGCCCGATGATCAGCAGTCGGGAGATCACCGACTCCTCGCCCGAATCGACCGTGACGGTGATCCGCTGGGCGCGCGGGGCCGCGGCCTCGGTGGGCGGCGTGCGGCTCAGGTTCTGCTCGGGAGCCGGCGGTCCCTGGCGGCTCTCGTAGGCAGCGGGGCCGGCCGGCCGGGGAGCCGGCGACCAGTCCAACTCGGCCGGTCCGGACGGCGAGGGCGCGGCGAGGACGTCACCCCCCTGCACCTCGTCCCGGCCCGAACGGAAGGCGCTCGGCAGGCGCCCGTTGGAGCCGCTGCCGTTGGACCCGTTGCCACCCTCGGGGGCCGGGGGATGCAGCGGCTGGAAGGCGGGCGCCGGACCCGAGGGGGCCTGCGGCCCACCGGGGGGGGCGTAGTCGGGCTGGGGGCTCGGAGGCAGCAGCGGCGGCGGGATCAGGTCGGCGAACTCGTCGCCCGTGCCTCGGGCCGCAGGCTGGATCGGGCGAGCGGAATCGCGCAGGTCGATCGAGCGGTCCGGGGCCGAGGGCGGGGAGTATGACCCCATCGGGGCCGGGGCCGAGGGTTGGCCCTGGGGGGCGGGCGGGTAGGGAGCCGCCTCGTAGCCGCCCGGCTGGTAGGAGGGAGCCTGCGGCTGGTACGGAGCGGCCGGGGCAGCGTGGGGGGAGAGCACCTGGGGCACAGGGCGTGGGCCGAGGGTGGAGACGCGGGCTGCCTCGGGCACCCGGCCGAGCTGGATCAGCCGATGGTGCAACTCGGGGTCGATGGCGCCCTCGAGCAGCAGTTCGGCGCCGATCCGGGCCTCGATCACGGCGACCCGGCAGACCTCGGTGTTGCGCACGAAGAGCGGTGCGATCAGGAACCCGGTGATGCTGGCCCAGGTGGGGCGGTAGCGGCGGACGACCCTGAAGGTCATCGGACCTGCGGCCTCGGCCTGGGAGTCCTTGGAACTGGAGACCAGTTCAAGCACCAGCCGCCCGGCCTCGGGCACACTCGCAGGAACCGGAATGCGTTCCCGGACGAACTGACCGGCGGCTGCCATGGTCCTCCTTCCCGGATCCCCTGATGTCCTGGGAAGACGGGTCTGTCGCGTGGCGATGCGACATACCAAAGGTCGCACCGGTGGAACCGTGCATCGCCATTGTCTCCTATTCGTGCCAGCACGGCAGCCACGGGCGGGTATCTGACCTGTTCGGCGGTCGTCCGGTGCTCAGGAGGTGGAGCCGGCAGACGGCAGTCGTGCCCTCCCGGTGGGGGAGAGTCCCCCTCGGGAGTACGGCTGATAGCTGCGAGTGTCCCCCTGGTGGCGTTGCGTCCTGGTGCAGTGTGTGGGTCATGAACTCTGTGCAGCGCGGCGACGTCGATGTGCTGGTCCACGTCGCCACTGGATCGCTCTCGCTGGACGCCCTCGACGCGACCCTGCGCGCACCGGCACCGGCGCCGTCGCTGCCCTGCCCACGCAGAGCAGCCTGCGCTCCTACCTGCGCGACCTGGCCCTCGGCCGCTGCTGACCCTTCGCACCGTCCACGCCGTGCCCCGCACTGCGCCCACCCCACGGCGCCCTCATCACGCGACGAGAGTCGGGTAACCCGGGGAATTCGGGCCCGAAAGACGCACCGTGCCGGCTCTCGATGCTCCCGGCCGCCTGAGCGGGACTCTCGACCCGCCGCCCGAGGCGTGGTCGGGGAGAGTAAGGCGTCATGGACGACCAGGACATCGCGCGCTGGCGGTTGCGCAGCCAGCACCTGAGTGCTCCGCACGAGCGGACGGCGCGGGACGTCGTCGCGGGCTGCTGGCGGTTCAGGCCGAGAACCCGGGACAGGCGGCCTGGGCGGTGGCCACGCGCACTCAGGACCGGGACCCGGCCCAGCTCGCCCCGCTCTTCGAGGAGGGCGGCGTCGTGCGGACCCATGTGATGCGCACCACTTGGCATTTCGTGCCGGCAGAGGACGTCGGTTGGTTGCTGGAGCTGACCGGTCCGCGGCTGCGACGGATCACCGGCCAGCAGCTCGCGCCCAGGTGGTCGAGGAGCTGGACGAGCGAGGTGTCGAGCGCCGCGGGCAGGTGCCGATGATCCTGCTCGCCCACATCGAACTGGGCGGGCTGATCTGCAGTGGGGGCCTGGTCGGTGGTGATCACAGCTACGAGCTGATGCACGTGCGCGTGCCGACGCCACGACGTCTGGCGAGGGAGGAGGCGCTGGCCGAGCTCGCTCTGCGCTACTTCTGCGGGCACGGTCCGGCGACTGAGCGGGATCTCGCCTACTGGGCGACGCTGACTCTCACCGACGTGCGCCTCGGTCTGCGGGCGGTGCGTGATCGGCTCGAGTCCTTCACGCACGACAGCCGCACGTTCTGGCACGCGCCCGGCCAGGAACCCGGCGGGCCGGCCGAGCCGTCGGGGCACCTCCTGCAGATCCTCGACGAGATGTACCGCGGCTACGAGGACTCGCGTTGGGTGCTGGACGCCCAAGGAAACGTCCTTCGCACCCGGGAGGCCGCGACCGGGATGGCCCTGGTGGACGGGCAATTGGTGCTGCGGTTCGGCGGTCCCTGACCGGCGACCGGGTGACCTTCGAGGCACGGCCTCACCGACCGTTGACCGGTGACGAGATCGACGCCGTCCGCAACGCCGCCGAGCGCTACGGCAGCTTCCTCCAGCGTGAGGTGCGGCTCGTGCTGAGTTGATCGCGCCGGCCGTCTCCTGGGAGACGGGCAGAGCGCATGACAGGGGCCGACTCGGGTAGCCTTCCGAGGCGGCGAATGCGGACGGCGCACCGCCCGCGCCCTCGTAGCTCAGGGGATAGAGCAACGGTTTCCTAAACCGACAAGACACTGCAGGTCAGTCCGACGAAACCCTCGCTGAACAGGCAAAACCTCGTCTGTTGATACTCGTTGATAGGCACTGTTTCCGGCTCGCTGTTGCACGTATGTTGCACGTATGAGCCTAGGCCGGAACGGCAGGCCAAGGCGGTCGCACCGCCGACCTTCCGAGGTGCAGTAAGGCACTCGATCACGGTGGCTGCCTCGTGTGGTCAGCCGCCGGATGTGCTGCCGGGTGTACCTCAGACAGTCTCAGCGACGACGTTCATGGATTCGAGCGGAATCGTCTCGTACATCGGCGGCTCCTGCTCGGGAGTCAAGGCGGTCGGCCCGTAGATCCACTCTGTGAACGAGTAGTCGTAGGTGTCCCGCGCCTTCAGTAGGGCGTTGCGCTGCAGGCGCTTCACGCCGTCCAGGTGCCACAGCTCGCCCCACGCTCGACCGGTCGTCAGTACGCGCCGGCAATGCTCGGGCCGCACCGCGTTGTACGCCGTCAATGCCTTCTCCCAGTCGACGCCGGACGAGCCCTGAGCGCGGGCGGCCTGCTGGGCACCGACGTGCTCGGCGAGCACCCAGCCGTCCTCGATCGCCATGATGGCGCCTTGCGCCATGTACTGCAGCGGCGGGTGCGCGGCGTCGCCGAGCAGCGCGACCCTGCCGTACACCCAGTTCATGACGGGGTTGCGGTCGAACATCCGCCACCACCGGTCGCGCCACATCAGAGGCAGTCCCCGTTGAACCTGCTCACAGGTACCCACGAACGCCTGGTCGAGCTCGTCCGGCGTGCCCCAGTCCTCCTGGCCGACAACCGCTTTGGGCGACTGGAAGACAGCGACCTGGTTGAACATCTCGCCGCCGCGCAACGGATACTGGACGAAGTGACAGCGTGGACCGACGTAGACCACGACGTCCGTCTCGTGCACCTGGTTCTCGCGGACCTGGTCGAAGGGGATCGCGGCGCGGTAGGCGACATAGCTCGAGTTCACCGGTTCGTCACCGACGAAGGCCACCCGGGCCGCCGAGTGCAGGCCGTCCGCCGCGATGACGAGCTCGGCGGAGTCGGTGCTGCCGTCAGCGAAGGCGACCGTGGCACGTCCGTCGCCGCGGGTGTACTCCACGCACTGCCTGTCGTTGAGCAATTCGACCCCGAGCCGCCGGCAGGCCCGCAGGAAGAGCCCGTGCAGGTCGCTGCGGTGGATGACCATGTACGGGAAGCCGTACTTGCGCTCCAGGTCGAGCAGGTCGAGGCGGGTCAGCTCACTGCCGTCCGTGGCGTCTTTCATGATCATGGCTTCGGGAAGAACCCCGAGCGAGGTCGCCTCCTCGAGCAGGCCGTAGTCGTCGAGGATCCGGGTGCAGTTGGGGCCGATCTGCAAGCCTGCGCCGACCTCGCCGAACTCGGCGGAGCGCTCGTAGAGCCTGACCCGCAGGCCTTTGCGGCTCAGGGCGGCTGCGGCAGACAGGCCGCCGATCCCGCCGCCCACGACGATGACGTCAGGTCGCTGTTCCATCACAGGTCCTTTCTCGTGGCCCGTCGAGCGGTGGGCCGGCTCACAGCCAGGGGGAGAGGGGCGGCGCCGGGGCGCCGTCGGGGGTGGTGACGCCGGCGGTGCGACGGCCCGCGAGGTAGGCGGTGACGTCGGCGAGCGAGCCGGCGAGATCACCCACGTGCTCTCCTGCGCCGGCGCGCTTGGCGCGGATCTCGGTCTGCAACGCCTCGAGGAAAGCCTCGGGCAGGTCGGTGAAGGACGTTCCGGTGTCGAGGTCGACGGCGTGTACGAGGACTTCGCGGCTTCGCATCCATGGCACCTCGCTCGCGGGCACGGTCCGGCCCTGGGCGGTGACCACCTCGGCCGCCCAGGCGTCCGCGGTCATGGACGCAAGGCGTGCCTCGAGGGCGGTCGCTGACTCCGAGAACCACTGTGCGAGGTCGGCTCCGCTCCGCGTGGCACCCGCTGCGATGTCGGCGTTGCGCTGCTCGGGAGAGGTGTACATCGGGGTTCGCTCGCCGGTGCTCGCCCAGTGCAGCAGCCGGATGAGTGCTTCGGCGTTCGCGGCGAGGTGAGCGATCAGGTGCTTGCGGGTCCAGCCCGGCAGCGTCGTCGGGGCCCCGAACGCCTCATCGTCCAGGCCCGCGACGGCCTCCGCACACAACGTCGTCCCGATGTGGACCAGGCGCAGGGTGGCCGTTAGGTCTCTCGCCATCACAGCGCCTCTGCCACGACGCGGTTCTCGCAGCGGCCAAGGCCCTCGACCTCGGTGACCAGGGTCTCGCCGCCGGCCAGGTACACGGGGGGTTTGCGGGCGTGCCCGACGCCGCCGGGGGTGCCGGTGGCGATGATGTCGCCCGGGTTGAGCCGGACGATCGTCGAGACGTAGCGGACCAGGTCCACCGGGTCGAAGAGCAGGTCGCCGGTGGTGTCGGACTGCATGACGGTGCCGTCGACCGAGCAGGTGACCTTGAGTGCCGGACGGACTCCGCCGACCTCGTCCGGGGTGGCCAGCCACGGCCCGACCGGGGTGGTGGAGTCCCAGTTCTTGCCCTGCAGCCATTCCCGGGTGCGGAACTGCCAGTCCCGGCAGGTGATGTCGTTGAGGATCGTGAACCCGGCGATCGCGGTGGCTGCCTGCACTTCGCTCGCCCGCCGCACCGTCGTCCCGATGACGACGGCGAGCTCGACCTCCCAGTCGAACTCCTCCGTCTCCGGTGGGCGCACGATGTCGTCGGTGGCGCCGATGAGGCAGTCGGCGAACTTGCAGAACAGGGTGGGGTAGGCGGGCAGGTCGCGGCCCATCTCCTGGATGTGGTTGCGGTAGTTCAGCCCGACGCAGACCACTTTGGACGGGTGCGGCACGACCGGGGCGTAGGTGACTCCGCCTGCGGCGTGCTGCGGCCCATCGGTCGCCGCCGCGGTCTGCCAGTCAGGCGTCGCCAGAAGCGCCCCGACGTCCGCGAATCCCAACTCGACGAGGGTGTCGCCCTCGACCCGGACGGCGGCGGTCCTGGTGCCGGACGCGCCGGGCGGGGCGGAGAGGTCGACGAGGCGGGCGGTGGCGAGCTTCACGAGTTGTCCTCCAGGACGGAACGGAACAGGTTGAGCTTGGTGAAGATCGGGGCGTCGCTGAACTGGAAGAGGTCGAGTGCCCCCGAGTCGGAGTCGGACGCCGATGCCTGCGACGCGACGCTGAACGGCTGCCACGACGGGACGACGAACAGGTCGCCGCGGGTGACGCTCCAGGAGTGGTCGCCGACGGTGATCCGTCCGGAGCCGTCGAACACCTGGTAGACCGACGAGCCGGTCTCCCGCAGCGGCGCGGTCTGGGTGCCGGGCCTGATCCGGTGGAACTGGGCGCGGATGGTCGGCAGGACGTCGCCGCCGGTGGTCGGGTTGGTGAACCGGATCAGTGCGTGCCCCGGTCCGATCGTGCCGGGAAAGCCTTCGCGCTCCAGCTCGAGCTGGTCGGTGAGCGCGGCGTCGGTGTCCTTCCACCGGTAGGCGAGCAGGGGGCTGCCCTCGGTGGCGCCGAGCTGGGAGACCGGCGCGATGCCGGGGTGTCCCCACAGCCGTTCGGCTCGCGAACGGTCGGGGGTGGCGTGCTCGCCCTCGGTCAGCTCGTCCCGGCCGAGGTCGAAGAACTGCCCCTCGATCTCGTACTGGAAGGGGATGTCCAGGCCGTCGATCCAGGCCATCGGCGTGTTCGCGGCGTTGTGGTGCGCGTGCCAGTTCATGCCGGCCTGCGGCAGGAAGTCGCCGCGGCGCATCGGGATCGGATCGCGCTCGACCACCGTCCACACGCCCTCGCCCTCGACCACGAAGCGGAAGGCGTTCTGGGTGTGCCGGTGCTCCGGGGCGTCCTCGCCCGGCATCAGGTACTGGATCGCCGCCCACAGCGTGGGGCTGGCGTAGGGACGACCGCCCAGGCTCGGGTTGGCCAACGCGATCGCCCGGCGCTCCCCGCCACGCCCTACCGGCACCAACTCGCCCGACCGGCCCGCGAGCTCGAGCAGCGTCGCCCATTCCCACACGTGCGGGCTGGCCTTCGACTGCGGGTGGAGCGGCATCAGACCGCCGATCTCGGTCCACAGCGGGATCAGCAGCGCCTTCTCGAAGCCCTGGTAGAGGTCGTGCAGTTCCGGCGTGACCGGTGGCTGGCCCGGCCCGTCCTTGGCCACGACGGCGAACGGCGGCGTGAAGGTCATGCCGTCGATGGTGGCCATCCGGCCACTGAGCAGAACATAAGATTCTGCACAGCAGAATGCCTAAGGAGACCGATGGCCAGGCCGAGCTCGATGAAGCAGCCGCCGGCGTACGCCGTGACCAGCGTCGACCATGCCTTGCGGCTGGCCGTCATCCTTCAGGTCGAGGGGCCGCTGACCGTCTCGGCCGCGGCAGAGCGGCTCGGCGTAGCGCGATCCACCGCCCACCGGCTGCTGCAGACGCTCGTCTACCGCGACTTCGCCGTCCAGGCCGAGGACCGCACCTACCGCGCGGGGCCTGTCCTGGAGATCTCCGTGCGCTCCTCCTCCAAGGCCGCGAAGCTGCGCGCCGCGGCCTTGGAGCCGATGCGACGGGTCGTCGACACCCTCGGCGAGACGTGCAACCTCTCCGTGCGCATCGGCGCCGCCGTGCGGTTCCTGGCGTCCGTCGAGTGCGACCAGGCGCTGCGGGTCGGAAGCCGCGAGGGCATGGTCTTCCCGGCGCACCAGGTCACCGGCGGGCTGGTGATGCTTGCCGCACTCAGTCCCGAGCGGGTGGACGCGCTCTACCAGCGGCTCGACGACCAGCCGGAGGAGGGTCCCGACAGGGGAAGACTGCATGCCGACCTCCGCGCGGTCCGGCGGACCGGAATCGCCGTCAACCTCGAGCGTTCCGAGCGTGGGCTGGCCGCGATCGGGCGGGCCGTCCTCGACACCGACGGGGATGCCGTCGCCGCGCTCTCGGTGTCGATGCCGACGGTGCGCTACCGCAAGGAACGCGTCCCCGAGATCGTTGCCGCGCTCAACACCGCCGCCGATGCCATCACCCGCGGACTCGGTGCGCCGACGGCAGGAGGGTAGTTCGCCGGGACGTCATCCGGTGGTGAACGGCAGCACGAGCCGGGAGGGATGGCGTGCGTCGCGGTAGATCTTGTGGGTCACCGGGCGTCCCACCGGCAGGTGGAAGGCGTCCGGCGGCAGCAGGGCATTGTGCGCGTCGGCGAGTGGCTCGTTGTTGGACAGTTCGGTCACCAGGCGATGCCCGGGCAGGAAGGTCGCCGCGAACGGGTACAGACGGACGACGTACTCCTGGATCGTCCCCGGCTCCACCGGCACCGCCCGGGTGTGCGGGTGGTAGGGGTTGCCCTCGGTGGTGCGCTCGTCCAGCTCGCGGTGCGAGGCCTTCAGGTAGCCGGAGGTGATCAGCTGGCGTGAGCCGTTGGGCGCGGCGTCCCACAGCCGGAGGATGAAGTTCGTGTCCGGCTGGTCGATCTCGGCGAACAGGTGCGCGGCCCCGGTGCCGATCATCTCCGTCGGCTCCTGGAACGGCTCCGAGGCCCAGCTCAGGAGCTGCACGGTGTCGGTGACCGTGAGCGGCGCCTGGTAGAACCCGTCCGGCGCGGCGTACTCGACGCCCATCGTCTCGGGCAGGGCGGAGAGCGTGTTCCGCGGTCGCAGATACAGTGCCCGGTACTCGACGTCCTTGGGCGGCCACTGCTGCCCGGCGACCACGCTCCGGGAACCCTCGACGAAGACGCTGACCTCCGGGGAGTCCATCACGCCGTTGTCGATGCCCTTCAGCCAGTACTCGTACCAGCGGAACATCGTGTCGTGCTCCTCGACCCAGGGGCGCGACTGCATCGGGGGGTAGGCGCCGATCTCGAGCCGTTTCGGCCCTTTCAACGTGTTGAACAGCTCGATGTGTCCGTCGACGGTCCAGCCGCGGCCCTGGTTGATCTGCAGGTAGACGGGGATCTCGATGTTCTCCGCCAGGGTGATCGGATTGCGCTCCTCGTACCACTCGCCGTCCAGTTCGTTCATCACGATGTCGAACCAGAACTCGCGGTTCTTGGGGTAGGTCAGTACGTGCACGAGGTTGGGCCACGCCGCGACGTCCGGGTCCTGCAGGCGCTGGGCGACCAGGGCGCGCAGCACCTCGGGGGAGTGCACCTGCTGCATCCGAGAGGTGACGTTGGTGTGCGCGATGCCGGAGTCGCCTCCTCGCCCCTCACGGGCGGCACGCGGCATGAACCACATGACACCGCCGTGATAGGTGGTCTCGTAGAAGTCGAAGTGGCCACCGCTGACGAAGATCGCCTTCAGGTGTGGGGGCCGCTCAGCGGCCGCCATCACCTGCATGGACCCGAAGTAGGAGATGCCGATCATGCCGATGTTGCCGTCGCACCACGGCTGCTCGGCCACCCACTCGATGAGGTCGTACAGGTCCTGGCCCTGCGAGACGCCACCGAAGTTGTAGTTGCCGATCATCTCGCCACCGGAGTCACCGGTGCCGCGCATGTCCCCGATGACGTGGACGTAGCCCTCGGCGACGACGCGGGCGATGTCGCCTGCCTCGATGCACCCGTCCCACATCGGGCTGGGCCGGCGCTGCGGCGGTGTGGTGAGCGCCAGGGCCTGCAACTCCTTGCCGTACGCGCTCATCGCGATCAGCGCCGGCCGTGGGCGTTCGTCCGGCTCGTGGTAGGCGTCGACGGCGAGCTGGACGCCGTCACGCATCGGGACCCGGATGTCCTTCCGGATGAGGATCGGCGTGCCGCCGGCGTCCCATGTCCTGACGTCAGGCATCGCTGCGTCGCTCCTGTCCTGGGTGTTCGTCGAAGGTCCGGCGGTAGCCGTGCAGCGTGGTGAAGAACGGCGACGGCTCCAGCCGCGGATCACGCGTGTAGCCCAGCTCGTCGGCGACCCGGGCGAACGGTGAGTAGGCGGAATCGTTGTCCACCAGGCCGTCCTGCAGTGAGCGCTCGACCGTCTCTCGGACCCGGGCCTCGACCTCCAGGCTCTCCTGGAGGGCGCGCTGGGCCTGGGTCTGGTCGAGTTCGACGCCGTAGGGCACGCCGTCCGTCGTCCGGTACGGGTGTCCCAGGTAGAGATGGCGCGGGCGGACCTGCTCGAGCAGGTGACGGATGCTGGCGCGGTAGGCGACCGGATCCTCGTATCCCGGGAAGCCGTTAGCCGCTCCGTGGATCTGCACCGCGTCGCCGACGAAGACGTCGTCCTGACCGTTGACGACGTAGGCGACGGATCCTGCCGTGTGGCCCGGCACGCGGTGCACCGAGAGCGAGACACCGCCGCCCAGAGACAACTCTTCACCGCCGGCGAGCAGCACGGTCGGCTCGAGCTCGCCGGAGATGGCGTGCGCCGCGGTGGCGGTCTGCTGGGCCACGCCGTCCGGATCCTGGAGGTAGCGCTGCCGCCCGTGCGTGTACTCGTCCACGTGGCCCTGCCGCGACCGCAGGTAGTGCGCGTCGTCCGCATGGATCACCACCTGGGCGCGACGACCGGTGAGTTCCCACAGGGCGTGGGCGCCGCCGATGTGGTCGATGTGCCCGTGGGTCAACAGGATCCAGCGCACATCCTCGATCCGGCGCCCGAGGGCCTCCAGCGCGGGGGCCATCCCCTCGGCGGGCGAGTCGGCGATGCCGGTGTCGACGATGGCCGGCTCGGGGGCGTCGACGAAGAAGCTGTACAGGTGGAACCGACCCCAGGGTGAGGCCAGTGGATGGATCGCCACCTCCGACGTCACCGGGTGCTCCGGTGCAGGAAGACGGCTGTCTCCTCGAACGCCCGGTAGTACTCCGGAAGCCAGGAGAAGTGCTGCACGAAACCGTGTCCCGCGCCGGCGTACCGGCTGACGGTCACCTCGACCCCGGCCTCGCTCAGCCGTCGGCCGTAGAGCTCGCCCTCGTCGCGCAACGGATCGAACTCGCCGGTGATGATCAATGCCGCGGGCAGTCCGGTGAGATTGGCACGCTTGATTGGTGAGACCAGGGGGTCCGCCGGATCCGCTCCGCTGGCGAGGTAGAAGGCGTTGAACGGCTTGAGGCCTGCCGTCTCGAGCCCGTACCCGACGGCGTTCTCCCGCAGCGAGGGGTAGCGGTCGATGTCGAAGTCGAGGTCCAGGGAGGGGTAGAACAGGATCTGGTGGGTGATCCGGTCGAAGCCGTCGTCATGCGCCATCGCCGTGACGGCTGCGACGAAATTGCCTCCCGAGCTGTCGCCCGCGAGCGCCAGCGTCCCGCCGTCCCAGCCCAGTTCCTCCGCGTGGTCGGCGGCCCACCGAAGGACGGCATAGCAGTCCTGCAGACCCGCGGGGAACGCGGCCTCCGGAGCCCGTCGATACCCGACGGACAGCACCCTCAGCCCGGTCTCCTTCGCCAGGGCACGCGCGACGTGGCCGTGGGTATCCAGGCTGCCGAGGAAGAAGGCGCCGCCGTGCAGGTACACCAGCAGGCCGTAGGACGGCGCCTGCGCCGGGGTGTAGATCCGCACCGGAACCGCGCCCGACGAGGTCTGCGCGATCACGTCCTCGACCGCGTGCAGCGGCGTGCGCTGCTCCATCGGCAGGACGTGCGCCTCCTCGGCCGCCCTCAGGAGCGCCGGGTCGGGCGGTCCGTCGGGTGGCGCGGGCAGGCTGCTCAGCACCTCCGCGATCTGGGGATGCAGCGCCATCACGCGGTCGCGGGCTTCTTCTGGCCCGGGAAGACCTCGTTGATCTCGTCCTCCGACCAGCCCTGGCGCGAGATGCGCTGCAGCTCGTCGGTCATCGGCTTGCGCGTGGCCTGGTAGATCGCGAGGGCGTCCTTCACGGACCCGCCCTGCCGCAACGCGTCGGCGAGGCCGCCGGCGTCGAGGATGGCCGAGTTGGCGCCCTGGCCCTGGTGGTGGCACATCGAGTGCGCCGCGTCGCCGAGCAACGCCACCGAGTCGGAGTGCCAGACGTCGACGGGGTCGATGTCGTAGACCGCGCGGACGTTGACGTCGGCCATGTCGAGGTCGCGCGCGATGCTCACGATGCGCTCGTCGAAGCCCTCCAGGACCGCCAGCAGGTTGTCCTTGGTGACCTGCGGGTTCGGGGTGCCGTCGGTCTGCAGCGCGGTGACGTCGAACGAGACGTCGCCGCGGTGGCGCAGCGGCAGGAAGTACACCTTGGTGCCCCGGCCGATGTACATCCGCAGGTTGTCGTCGACGGCCAGTCCGTAGGTGCCGGCGGCCGGGACCACCGCACGGTAGGCGTGCTCGCCGGCGAAGACCGGGGGCTTATCGCTGAAGAGCTGCTCGCGGATCACCGAACGGATGCCGTCGGCGGCGACCACCAGGTCGGCCGTCACCGTCGCGCCGTTCTCGAAAGTGACCGTCGATCGGTCGCCCTGGTCCTCGATGCCGCACGCCTTGTGGCCGAGGTGCACCATGCTCGGGGGCAGCACGCCGATCAGGGCCTCGATGAAGTCCGCGCGGTGGATGAGGTGGGTCTTGGTCACCTCGGCGTAGTCCTCCATGCCCGGCCAGGAGTCCTGCATGATGTGTTGCCCTGTGGCCGTGAGGATCTCGAAGTAGTCACTCGGCGAGCTGACCGCTGCGATCGCCTCGAAGATCCCCCACTGCCGGAACTGGTCCATGCTGGAGGGGCGCAGTCCGATACCGGCGCCGACCTCGCGGATCTGTGTGGCCTGCTCGTAGACGTCGACCGTGGCGCCGAGCTGGCTCAGCGCCTTCGCGGCGCAGGCGCCGCCGTAGCCGCCGCCGATGACAGCGATCGTCAACTGCTTCAGGTCCGAGGGGTTCATGCTCTCTCCTTCAGGTCTGGATGGTGAGGAAGTCCGCGGGGTTGCGGATGAGGATCCGGTCGACGTCGGCCTGGTCCAGGCCCGCGCCGAGCAGATCGGGCACGAGCACCTCGAAGAGGTAGTTCACGGTGTGGCCCTTGACTCCTGGCCAGCCAAGGGGTGAGCAGTTGGCGTCCGCGGAGACGAGCAGCCGGTCCAGGTGCCCCTGGGAGACCAGGCTCAGGAAGTGCTCCAGGCGTTCCCGGCGCGGGCGGGCCCAGAACGGTGGGTCCTCCAGCTCGGTCTCGTAGCCGAAGGTGTCGAACCCGATGCGCCCGCCCTGTTCGATGATCCATGCGTGGGGGGTGAGCGGGGCGTTCGGGCCGTCGTCGGCGTGGCCGAAGAGCACGCGGTGCAGGGGCAGACCCTCCTCGCGGAAGATCGCGATCGCGGGCTCGACGTCGATCGCCAGGTGGGTCAGCACGGGGACGCCGGTGGCCACGGCCGCTCGGGCGGCGGCGCGGTAGATCCGCTTGTCGAGGTCGGTCATCCGGCCGCCGCGGCTCACCCCCACTTTGATCACGCCGGCGCGACGGCCGGTGCCGGCGATGCCTACGGTGATCTCGTGCATGAACTGGCGGGTCAGGTAGTCGGTGCTCGCCCGGGCGAAGAAGGGGAGTGCGGTGTCGCCGCCGACGAAGCCGGTGCAGGCGACGATGTGGACGCCGGTCTTCGCGGACAGGGACGCGTAGTAGTCGACGTCACGCCCGTTGCAGATCCCGGTCGCGTCGACGAAGGTGCCACCGCCGTACTCGTGGAACCGGCGGAGCTTCGGCACGGTCCGCGCGTAGTGCTCCTCCGGCGTCCTCCACCACCGCGAGTCCAGTTCCGATCCGGGCATGCCGTAGCCGATGTGCTCGTGCACGGCCACGATGCCCAGCTCCTCGGTCGGGACGGGACCGAGGACGGTGTTCACTCTGGACACGTCACTCCCAACAGCTCGCGCGGGTTGTCCACCAGGAGGTGCTGGAGGTCCTGATCGCTGAGCCCCGCCGAGACCAGTTGGGGGACGAAGGTGGACAGCAGGTGGCTGTACGGCACCCTGTGCTCAGGGCAGCCCTTGGCCACGCCGACGGCGCTGCAGGAGAGCAGGATCCGCCGCGTCAGGCCGGCGCTGACCAGGTCCATCACCAGGTCGGCCCGCTCCCGGTCCGTGATGTGCTCCTCGTCGTCGTCCTGCCCCACGTGATCGAGGGCGACGTAGGCGCCCCGGCGGGCGATCTCGGCGGGTGCGCCGGCCGTGACGGCGGCCGTGCGGTCCAGGCCGCCGACGACCACCCGGTCTGCCGGCAGCCTCTCGTCCAGCACGACGCCCAGCTCGGCGACGGCATCGTCGCCGTAGCGGATCGACACCGCGGTCCCGGTGCGCAGGGCGGCCCGGGCGGCGCCGCGGAACAGGCTCTCCTCCGTGGCCGACATGCCGTGGGGGTCGGCCGCAGTGACCACCAGGCCTGCGGGAGCCCGACGCTCCAGGCGTGGGACGACCATGCCCTCGGTGATCTCCTGGCTGAACAGGTCGGCGAACTTCTCGGCCGGCCAGGGCGTCGGCGGATTGGTCTGCGGGGTCAGGAAGTAGCCGCCGAGCATCGACTCCGGGCCCATGCCGGTCGAGGCGACGATGTGGACGCCGGTCGAGCGGGATAGGGCCTCGTAGAGCCGCACATCCCGCCCGTGGAACATGCCGGTGCTGTCGACGAGGGTGCCGCCCCCGTGCTCGCGGAAGTCGACCAGCTTCGCCGCCAGGGTCTCGAAGATCTCGGCCCGGTCGAACGGGATGTCGAACGCGAACTCAGCCCCCGGGACGACCGAGAGCAGAGCCTCGTGGACAGAGACCACGCCGAGCTCGGCGGTCGGCACAGGACCGAGGACCGTGTTCACGAACGTGCTCGTGGGCGTCCGGGCGCCGGTCATCGTCACGTCGTCAAGCTAGACACTCACTTTACAAAGTGTCAATAGACTGGACGCGTAGATGTGTCGATGGACTGCTGAGTAGGATTTGACCCATGTCGCTCCGTGCTGCGCAGAAACAGATGACCCATGGGCTCTTCCTGGCGAAGGCGTTGGAGCTGTTCGGCACCAAGGGGTACGCGGCGACCACGATCGATGACATCGCCACCGCCGCCGGCTCGACCCGGACGACGTTCTACCTGCACTTCTCGTCCAAGGCCGAGGTGATCAGTGCGCTGCTGGCGAAGGTCGACGCCATCCTCACCGAGGCCGACGACCCGCCGCTGACCGATGTCGTCGCCTCCGGGTCCCGCAGCCTGATTCGGGCCTGGCTGGACCGCAAGTTCTCGCAGTGGGACGACATCAAGCCCTACCTCACCGCCTCCTACCAGGCCGCTCACGAGCCGGACGTCGTGGACCAGACCGAACGGTGGTTCGAGGACGCCGTCGGGCAGATGACCGCGGGACTCGACCGGGTCAAGCGCTTCGCGCCCGACCGACGCCGGATCCGCTGCGTGCTGGCCTTCGGCCAGCTGGAGTACCTCTCGCGGCGCTACTTCTCCGTCGGATGGCGTGTGCCGCGCGACATCTGCCTGGAGGAGCTCACCGACTCCTGGTGTCGCCTGCTCGCCGACCAGGACTGAGTCGCCCCTCGAAGATCCGGCCCGGCCCGGGCTTCTGCCTGCCTCGAGGTCGCCCGGATGCCTGCCCGCGGGTGAACACGCGAAGCATTTCGGAAACAAGCTGTTGACAAGAGTGACGGTTAGCACATTCACTTTGCGCCATGTCAACCAAGCCTGTTGCCGCGTCGGCCGACTTCGACCTCTGGGCCCCCGACCTGCTGGTCGACCCGTACGAGACCTTCGCCGAGCTCCGCGAGACCGCCAGCGTGGTCTACCTGCCGAAGAGCGACATCTACGCCGTCACCCGCTACCAGGTGATCCGTGATGCCCTGGCCGACCACGAGACGTTCTCCTCGTCGTCGGTCGGCTTCAACCCGATGGTCAACGAGGCGCTCCAGGGCACCTCCCTGGCCTCCGACCCGCCCGTGCACACCCAGCTCCGGGCCACCCTGAACAGCGGGCTCACCCCGCGTGCCCTGCGTGGGCTGAAGGACACCATCGACGCCAAGGCCGATGCCCTGGTCGCCGACCTCGTGGCGCAGGGCTCCTTCGACGCGATCGACGCCCTGGCCCGGGCCTTCCCGCTCGAGATCGTTGCCGACCTGATCGGCTTCACGGGCGACGTACGGTCCAACATGCTCCGGTGGGGTCAGGCAGCGATGACGGTCCTCGGCCCGATGAACCAGCAGACGGCAGAGAACTTCCCGATCGCCGGCGAGCTCTACGGCTGGTGCTCGCAGGTCACCGCCGGCGACCTGGCGCCCGGCTCGGTGGGCCGTGGGATCTTCGATGCCGAGGCCCGTGGGGACATCCCGCCGAACACGGCCGGCCACATCATCCACCAGTACCTCGGCGCCGGCGTCGACACCACCATCGCCTCCATCGGCAACCTGGTGGCACTCTTTGCTGCGCACCCGGACCAGTTCGCCCTCGTCCGCGAGAACCGGTCGCTGGTGCCCGCCGCCTTCAACGAGGTTCTGCGGTACTGGATCCCGATCCACGTCTGGGGACGCCGCGTCACCAAGGATGTCGAGATCGACGGCGCCGTGATCCCGGCCGGGGCGCAGGCCGCCTTCCTGCTCGCCGCGGGCAATCGCGACCCGCGCCAGTACAGCGACCCGGACGCGTTCCTGGTCGAGCGCAACCCGGTGGACCATCTGTCCTTCGGCTACGGACCGCACAGCTGCGCGGGTCAGGGCCTGGCCCGCCTCGAGGCGCACGCCATCATCGACGCCCTCGCCCGTCGGGTGGAGCGCCTTGTGGTCGGCGACGCGAAGCGGGTGCCCAACAACGTGACTCGCAGCATCGACGAGCTGCCGGTGCTGGAGGTCGTGCCCGCATGAGGATCGTGCTGGACCGGCCACGCTGCGAGGGCCACGGCCTGTGCGAGGAGGCCGCGCCGGAGTTGATGCACCTCGACGACGAGGGCGAGCTCGTGATCGACCGCGAGGAGATCGGCGAGGGAAGCGTTGATGCAACCGCCGCGGTTGCTGCAGCACGCGTGTGTCCCGTCGCGGCGCTGAGAATCGAATGATCGCGCCCGGCTCGACGACGACCATGCGCCGCATCGTCGTCGTCGGCAACGGAATCGCGGGCGTCACTGCCGCAGACACGTTGCGGGAGTGGGGCTTCGGCGGTGAACTCACCCTGCTCGGCGACGAGCGGCATCCGGCGTACAGCCGGCCGGCGCTGTCCAAGGCGCTGTTGCGTGGCAGCGACGACGAGACCAGTCACCTGCTGCCACCGCCGACCCACGGTGCGGTCGAGCTCCGTGGCGTGCGGGCCGCGGGTCTCGACCCCGAGGCGCGGTCGGTGCTGTTGGGCGACGGCACGTCGCTGCCCTACGACGGGCTCGTGATCGCCACGGGCTGCCGCGCCCGACGGCTGAGCGACGGGCAGAAGGACGAGCCCGGTCTGCCGGACGAGCTGACCCTGCGCACGTTGGAAGATGCCTTCGAGCTTCGTCGCCGCGTCGCCTCCCGGCCGTCGATGATCGTCATCGGCGGCGGACCCCTGGGCATGGAGATCGCCTCAGGCGGTCTGGACGCCGGCTGCTCGGTGACCCTGGTCTCCCAGGGGCAGCCACTGGCCACGCAGCTGGGTGAGCACCTGTCCGGGATCTTCGTCACCGCGGCCCGCTCACGTGGCCTGCACGTCGTCAGCACGCGCGCCGTGCAGCTGGTGCGGGTCGGGAACGCCACCCGCGTCGTGCTGGCCGACGGAGCCAGCCTGGAGGCCGAGCTCGTGGTGACCGCGGTGGGGGACCGCGCCAACGTGGAATGGCTTGCTACGAGCGGACTCCTTCGTGACGGGACGCTCGTCGCCGACGGCAGCGGCAGGGTGCGCCCGGGCGTCGTCGCGGCTGGGGACGTCGCCACGGTGCCCACTCCCTTCGGTGTTCGCCGCGTTCCGCTCTGGACCGCGGCCATCGAGCAGAGCAGAGTCGCGGCGACAGCGCTGCTGACCGGTGAGGCGGGCTCGACCCATCCCCGGCCGTACTTCTGGACCGAGCAGTTCGGGCTGTCCCTGAAGGCGGTGGGGCACCTGCCCCTCGACGGCGCACCGACCGTGGTCGACGGCGATCCGGACGACGGCCGGCTGCTGCTCCGGTGGGAGCGTGCCGAAGCCGCCGGCGGAGGCGCCGCGGCGGCGATCAACTACCGCATCCCGATCCCGCGGCTGCGACGCCTCTGCGACGCGGCCGCATGAGCACCGCACAGGCCGGCCGGCCCCGGCTCGAGGTCCGGCGGCTGTCCAAGACGTTCTCGGGCGTCACCGTCCTCGACCAGGCGGACCTCTCGCTGGCGCCGGGGGAGATCCACGCCCTGGTGGGGCAGAACGGGTCCGGCAAGTCCACCCTGATCAAGCTGATCAGCGGTGTCTACCGCGCCGACCCCGGTGGCGAGGTGCTCGTCGACGGCGCACACCTGGGCCCTCCGATCCACGCCGGCAGGCTCCACCACCAGGGACTGGCCTTTGTGCACCAGGACCTGGGGCTGGTGCCGGACCTCACCGTGCGGGAGAACGTGCGCGTCGGGCGGAACGCGGCCCGCCGGTTCACCCGGCGCATCGACAAGGCAGCCGACCGAGCGGCGGTCCGCCAGACCTTTGAGTTCCTCGGTGTGCCGATCGATCCCGAGGCGAGGGTCGCCTCGTTGACCCCCAGTGAACGCGTGGCCGTCGCCGTGGCCCGGGCTCTGCAGGAGCGGGAGGAGGGCAGTGGGGTCATCGTCTTCGACGAGTCGTCCCGGGCCATCCCGCACGAGGCGCTTGCGGGCTTCTACGACATGGTCCGATTCCTGGCCGATCACGGCACCTCGGTGCTCTTCGTCAGCCACGACCTCAAGGAGGTGCTGGCGCTCGCCGATCGGGTCACGGCCTTGCGCAACGGCGCAGTGGTGGAGAGCGGGGTGCCCGTCGCCGACCTCGACGAGGCGGCCCTCACCCGCATGGTGCTCGGCCGCGACGGTGCCACGGGCGATCTGATCGGCCGCTATCCCGCGCGCCCCGGCGTCGACCTGATCGAGGTCTCGGGGGTGAGCGGCGGCAGGGTCCGCGACCTCACGGCGACGCTGAGGCCGGGCGAGGTCGTCGGGGTCACCGGCACGGTCGACTCGGGGATCCTCGACCTGGCCGGCCTGCTCGGGGGCGCGCGTCCGGCCCAGGGGCGGATCCAGCTCGGCGTCTACGACCTCGACCTCTCACGCGCCAAGGTGATCGACCTGCTGCGCGCCGAGGTCGTGATGATCCCTCAGGACCGCCATGGTCAGGGACTGGCCACCGGGCTGACGGTGGAGGAGAACGTCACCATCCCCCACATTGGGTTCCGCTCCCGGCCCTGGTCCCTGGGCAGCCTCTGGCGCCAGCAGGAGACCGACTACGTGCTGGAGCGTTACGACGTGCGCCCGCGCAGCCGGGACACCGTCGTCGCCACGCTGAGTGGGGGCAACCAGCAGAAGGTGATGTTCGGCAAGTGGCTGCTGCGCAAGCCGCGCCTGCTGGTGCTCGAGGAACCCACCCAGGCGGTGGACGTCGGTGCCCGCGCGGCGCTGCTCGAGGCCACCCGGCAGGCTGCCCAGGAGGGCGCGGCCGTGCTCTACGTCTCCTCGGAGGTCGAGGACCTCGCCGCCGTCTGCGATCGGCTGCTGGTGCTGGACGACGGGCGGATCGCCCGCGACCTGCCGGGCCCCTTCTCCGCCGAGTCCGTGCTGGACGCGATCTTCGACTCCCCACCGGAGGCACCTGATGAGCTCCACGACTGAGACCGAGCCGCAGAGCGAGGCGGGGGAGGCCAGCACCTCGCGACGCCGTCCGGCGCTCGGAGCCCTGGCCCAGCGGTACAGCCTCCTTGGGCTGTGGCTGGTGATGGGTGGGGTCTTCTTCGTGCTGGCCGACGTCCCGCTGAGCAACTTCCTGCAGGGGATCCTCGCGCGTCAGACACCGCTGGTCTTCCTCGGCATGGCCGTGGTGGGGACCATGGCCGTGGGGGAGTTCGACCTGTCCTTCCCCTCGATCTACGGGCTGTCGGGATCCGTCGTCGCGTCGCTGGTGATCTTGCACGGCTGGTCCTTCCCGCTCGCGGCGCTCGCCGCCGTCGCCCTGGCCCTGCTCTTCGGCGTGATCAACGCGGTGCTCGTGGTGCGCGCGGGCATCAACTCCGTGGTCGTCACGCTCGGCGTGGGCAGCCTTGCGATCGGCCTGGGGGGCTGGATCTCGAAGGAGACCTCGGTGAGTGGGCTGGACTTCTCGCTGTCGAACATCGCCCTGGCCCGGGTCGCGGGGCTTCCGATGATCTTCTGGTACGGCGTCGTGCTGGTGGCGGTCTTCGCCTACGTCCTGAGCGCCACGCCATTGGGCCGGCACGTCCTCTTCGTGGGAGCCAACCGGGAGGTCGCCCGGCTGGCCGGGATCCCGGTCACCTACGTGCGGGTCGGCGCCTGGCTCACCGCGGCGCTGCTGAGCGGCGTCGCCGGGGTGATCACCGCCGCCGGCCTCGGAGGGTTCAACGCCACCTCTGCGCGGGAGTACTTCCTGCCCACATTCGCGAGCGTCTTCCTCGGCACCGTCGCGGTGGTCCCCGGGCGGTTCAACCCGGTCGGGATGTTCATCGCCGTCTACTTCCTCATCACCGGCGTCTTCGGACTGCAGCTCCTGGGCTACCAGGGCTGGGTCACCGATGTCTTCTACGGCTGCGTCCTCGTGGCGGCGGTCGCTGCGTCGGCCTACGTCAGGCGGCGCATCGGCAGCTAGACGCCTTCTGCCCCAGAGCTTCCACCGCCATTTCTGGCCCTGAGAAACGGAGAACCCCGCATGTCCACGAACCTCAAGCCGCTGCTGGCCGCGTCCGCGGTCGCCGCCCTGATGCTCACCGGCTGCAGCTCGGTCGAGGAGCAGAAGGCTTCGGCCGCCTCGACCCCGACCACCGCCGCGAGCTCCGCCGCAGCCGATCCCCAGGCCGAGGCTGCCGCCGCCGCTGTCCAGTCGGTCCTGAAGGCCGCTCCGGCGTTCGCCGCCCCTGGTCCGGCTCTCACCGAGGTCGCCTCGCTCAAGGGCAAGACGGTCTACTTCGTTCCGGCGATCTTCCAGGTGCCGGTCTTCCAGGCGGTCGCGGGCGCGCTGAAGGGTGCGCTGGCGCCGGCCGGGATCACCGTCGAGGTCTGTGACGGCAAGTCCAACCCGGCGAACATGGCCAGCTGCATCCAGCAGGGCATCGACGCGAAGGCCGGCGCGATCATCACCGGGTCGATCCCGCAGGAACTGGTGTCGGTCGCCTACCAGAGCGCGCAGAAGGCCGGTATCCCGATCGTCAACACGATGACGCAGCCCGCCGGCCCCGGTGACCCCAAGCAGGTCGCCTACCTGACCCCGGCCTATGTCGGCATGCAGGCGCTGTCGGCGAACTGGGTCATCGCCGACTCCGGTGGTGCCGCCAAAGTCCTGTACATCGAGATCACCGACACGCCGGCAACCGTGATCTGGGCCGAGCAGGGCGCGCTCGCCACGTATGCGAAGAGCTGCCCGAAGTGCACGGTCAGCGTGATCAAGGCGAACACCGGCCAGGTCGACAAGCTGCCCGGCCTGGTCACCAGCGAGCTGACCAAGAACCCCGACATCGGCTACGTGCAGACCGAGGTGGACTTCACGGTGCAGCCGACCGTCGAAGGGCTCCAGGCAGCCAACGCCACGAAGGTCAAGATCGCCGGGATGGACGGCACCCTGGCCACGCTGCAGATGCTGAAGGGCAGCCAGTTCGTGCACAGCGAGATCGGCTTCAACGCCGACGCGATGGCCTGGTACGCGGCCGACCAGGCCTTGCGGATGATGACCGGCCAGGCCAGTAACGCCAATGTGGCCTTCCCCTACCAGCGGATGTTCACCTCCGACAACATCGGCGACCTCGCCCTCACGGCCGAGGCGCAGCAGACCGGCGAATGGTACGGCGCCAACGACTACCAGGCCGGCTTCACGAAGCTGTGGGGACTGGGCTGACCACGGGGGTCGGATCGATCGGGACCAGTAACGTCGCCGACGTGAACGACGCCTATCTCTACGCCGCCCTCCGGACGCCGTTCGGACGGTTCGGCGGCGCCCTCGCCGGCGTCCGGCCGGACGATCTCGCTGCGTCCGCGCTGGACGCCGTCCTGGCCAGGGCGCCTGCGCTCGACCGCGCCGAGGTGGACGAGGTCGTGTGGGGGTGCGCCAACCAGGCCGGCGAGGACAACCGCAACGTCGGCCGGATGGCGGTGCTGCTGGCCGGGTTGCCGACGTCGGTGCCCGCCAGCACCGTCAACCGGCTGTGCGGGTCCTCGCTCGACGCCGCCATGCAGGCCTCCCGGCTGCTGACGAGCGGGGACGCCGAGATCGTGGTCGCGGGCGGCGTGGAGTCGATGTCACGCGCGCCGTGGGTGCTGCCGAAGCCTGAGCGCGCGTTCCCGGCGGGGGATGTGACGGCGGTCTCGACCACGCTCGGGTGGCGCCTGGTCAATGAGCGGATGCCGGCCGCGTGGACCGATTCGCTGGGGGAGTGCAACGAGCAGATCGCCGACAGCCTCGGCATCTCCCGGCGACGGCAGGACGGGTTCGCCGCCCGGTCCCACGCCCTCGCCACCCAAGCGTGGGACGAGGGCTTCTACGACGACCTGGTGACCTCCGTGCCGGGGGTCGAGTTCGCCCGTGACGAGAGCATCCGCGGCGACACCACGGCCGATCGGCTGGGCGCGCTGCGTCCCTCGTTCCGGTCCGACGGCACGATCACCGCGGGCAATGCGTCGCCGCTCAGCGACGGCGCGTCGGCGCTGGTGCTCGGGACCGCCTCCGCGGCAGACCGTCTGGGCAGCTCACCGCTCGCCCGGATCGCCGGCCGAGGCACGTCGGCCTGCGACCCGAACCTGTTCGGCCTAGCGCCGATCGAGGCGGCCTCGGCTGCGCTGCGCCGTGCGGGGATCGGCTGGGCGCAGGTCGGTGCGGTGGAGCTCAACGAGGCCTTCGCGGTGCAGTCGCTGGCCTGCGTGGACGCGTGGCTGCAGCAGGGCCTGCGCGATCCGGAGCTGGTCAACGCCAAGGGAGGGGCGATCGCGATCGGGCACCCGCTGGGTGCCTCCGGCGGGCGCATCCTGGGCACGCTCGCGGCTCGGCTGCGCGAGAGCGGCGAGCGGTACGGCGTCGCGGCCATCTGCATCGGGGTCGGCCAGGGCCTGGCCGTCGTGCTGGAGAACGTCACCTCGATGGCTCGGGAGGCGTTGTGGCAGTGAGGATCTGCGCCGACACCGACGAGGCGGTGACCGGCATCGAGGACGGCGCCACGGTGCTGATCGGTGGGTTCGGCATGGCAGGCATGCCGGTGCCCCTCATCGACGCCTTGATCCGCCAGGGCGCCAAGGACCTCACCGTGGTGTCGAACAACGCGGGGAACGGCGACACCGGACTGGCGGCCCTGCTGGCCGCCGGCCGGGTCCGCCGGGTGATCTGTTCCTTCCCGCGGCAGTCCGACTCCTGGGTCTTCGACGGCCTCTACCGCGCCGGGCGGATCGAGCTGGAGGTCGTTCCGCAGGGCACCCTGGCCGAGCGAATGCGTGCGGCCGGCGCCGGGATCGGTGCCTTCTACTGCCCCACGGGGGTGGGCACGCCGCTGGCCGCGGGCAAGGAGGTCCGGGAGATTGGTGGCCGCAACTACGTGCTGGAGTACCCGCTGCCCGGCGACGTCGCGCTGATCGGCGCCCACCGGGCCGACCGGATGGGCAACCTGGTCTACCGCAAGACCGCCCGCAACTTCGGCCCGGTGATGGCGACCGCCGCCACGACCGTGATCGCTCAGGTGCGTGCGATCGTCGACACCGGTGAGCTCGACCCGGAGAGCGTCGTGACCCCGAGCATCTACGTCGACCGGATCGTGGAGGTGGCGTGATGAACACCCATCGCGGCGGCGAACCGGCTGGGCTCATCGCCGGGATACTGACGGCGAACAGTGATCTCGACGCCGTCCCGATGACCGCCGAGGCGCCTCTGGACTCCCGTGCCATGGCCGCCCTCGTGGCCCGTGACATCCCGTCCGGTTCGTTCGTGAACCTCGGCATTGGTCAGCCCACCCTCGTGGCCGAGCACCTGCCCGCCGACGCAGGTGTCGTCCTGCACACCGAGAACGGCATGCTGAACATGGGCCCGGCGGCTGTCGGCGACCAGATCGACCCCGACCTCACCAATGCCGGCAAGATCCCGGTCACCGAATTACCGGGCGCGGCCTACTTCCACCACGCGGACTCCTTCGCGATGATGCGCGGCGGCCATCTCGACGTCTGCGTGCTTGGCGCGTTCCAGGTCTCGGCCCGCGGCGACCTCGCCAACTGGCACACCGGAGCGCCCGATGCGATCCCCGCCGTCGGCGGCGCAATGGACCTGGCCATCGGCGCCCGGCAGGTCTTGGTGATGATGACCCTTTTCGCCAGGGACGGCTCGCCGAAGCTGGTGCCGGCCTGCACCTATCCGCTGACCGGACTGGCCTGCGTCGACCGGGTCTACACCGAGCACGCCGTCTTCGACCTCGGCCCGGACGGCGCGGTGCTGCGCGAGACGTTCGGCTGCACCGCACAGGAACTGGTCGCCAGGCTCGGGTAGCTACCGGCCGCTGAGACCATCTCCGCCAGAACAGATGTGGGTGATTCAGCCCGAGCTGGGGCGACTATGAGGTAGAACGGGCCGCACAGATCGTCGGGCGAACTCCAGAGCCGCAGGCCGGCTCGAGCGTCAGGCGCTGGGATCGCCGCAGGCCAGCCCTCGTAGCTCAGGGATGGAGCAACGGTTTCCCAAACTGACAAGACACTGCAGGTCAAGCCACGAATCCGGCGCTGAGCAGGCAAACTTGCTCCGTTGATACTCGTTGACAAGCACTGTTTCCGACCCGCTGTTGCACATACCTGCTGTTGCACGTACGTGGCACGCCGAACGCGCCTGCGGAACTCGGGCTAGGGCGGTCAGTTGCTGTCGGTGTCTTGGTCAAGATCACGGAGCCCAGCCGGGCCCCCGGAGGTTGATGCTGATCGCAGTCAGTTCAACGGCTCCGTCGACAGGTGAGAGCTGGCCGCTCACGGCGACCGCGTAGGCAAGGCGGCCTCGAGAGGCGAGCAGGAACCGTTCGGGGGTCTGCATGACGAGATCGACGATGAGCGTGCGACCCGACAGCAGGACTTGTCGCGCTGGCGTTCCAGCTCGTCCACGCCCGGGCGACCTGTGCCGCTGTCTCCGGCCGGACGCCGTCCCGGCCGTGAAGGACCCGATCCACCATCGCGTGACTCAACCCGGACTGGGCCGCGATGTCGACGACCGGTGTTCCCGCCGTGCACCCAGGCGATCCACCACCTAGTGGGATCCCCCCAAGCTCAGGGTGGCGTCGGGGTGAACGGTGGCACCCCGGGCGGGCTTGGCCGAACTCCCTCGCACCACCAGGGCGGGAGAGGCGACCGTGTCTCGGCCGGGCACGACCTCGCGCCTCCGGTCGGCTCGCTCGACGGCGCGCTCCACTGCCAGCCTCGCCATCAGCGGCGCGTCCTGTCGAACGGTGGTCAGGTCGATGTGCGAGAACCCGGCCAGGTGTGCGTCGTCGAATCCGACGACGGACACGTCGTCCGGCACCTGCAGCCCGGCGCGGTGCAGGGTGTCGAGCACGCCCATCGCGCGGTCAAAGCTCGGCGACGCGCCCGCGCGCCCACGGTTCATCCTGACGGTGCGGGGCGTCGGGTTCCGGATGGGCCCGGGATGAAACCACATGCCGAAGTGGGGCTGGCGCTGCGGCTGTTCGTCGCGATCGCCCTGGTGGTCCTCGCAGGCGCGGTGACGTTGCTGACGGTAAGCCTGCTCGTGGCCCCGGCCATGTTCCGCTGGCACCTCGGCACCGTCGGGGTGCAGCTGGACGCCGACACATCGCGCCACGTCGAGGACGGGTTCGTCCTCGCGGTCCTGACCGGGCTCGGCGCCGGCGTCACCGCCGCGACCCTGGTGGCGATCGCGGTGAGCGCCGTCGTCGCCCGCCGGATCACCCGCGCGGTCGCCGTCGTCGCCTCCGCAGCTCGGCGCCTGGCCGAAGGCGACTACGCGCGCCGGGTGAAGCCGCCCTTGATGGGCCCGGAGCTCGTCGATCTCGCCGACGCGGTGAACACTCTCGCCGACCGGCTCGAGGACACCGAACACCACCGCCAGCAACTCATGACCGACGTGGCCCACGAGCTGCGCACCCCCCTCGCCTCCCTCGAGGCAACCGTCGAGGCTGTCGTGGACGGCGTCCTGCCGTTCGACGACCGGACCGCTGCCGCCCTCACCGAGCAGACCCGTCGCCTGTCCCGGCTCACCCGCGACCTGGCCGCGGTCTCGCGCAGCCAGGAGCACGCGTTCACCGTCGTCCGCACCACGCTCGACCTCACCGCTCTCGCCCGGGCGTGCCTGGCGACACACGCTGCGCGGTATGCGGCAAGCGGCGTCGGCCTCTCCCTCGTCGCACCGCAGCCAGTGCCGGCCCTCGCGGACGGCGACCGTGTCACCGAGATCCTGGACCAGCTGCTCGACAACGCACTGCGGCACTGCCGCGCCGGAGCGACCGTCACCGTGGCCGTATCCGCCGACGGGGACCACGCCAGCTTGACGGTCACCGACACGGGAGAGGGATTCCCCCCCGACGAGGCGCCACGACTGTTCCGGCGCTTCCACCGCCTTCACCGCGACACGACCTCTGGCAGTGGGGGCCGTGGGGCAGATGCCGCCAGGAGCGCGGGGGCCGGGGTCGGACTGACCATCGCCCGGGCACTCGCAGAGGCCATGGACGGAACCCTCGACGCCTCGAGCCCCGGCCCGGGGCACGGCGCAGCCCTCGCCCTGAACCTGCCTCGGAAACCGTAGGCTCACGCCGATCACCGGACTCGGCCTCCGACGCTGGGAGTCGGGCCGCGACCAGTGCAGCCAGTACTACGAGCAGCGTCGTCACGACAAGGAACGCGACGAACCAGGGCGACCAAGTGGCCCCGCTGTCGCGCATCAAGCAGCCGTCCCGGCCCACGGGCCGGACCAACGTCCGCACCCGCCGCGGACCGCCGGCGCTCCTGGGTCAGGTCACGACCGCTGCGGTCGAGAGGATGTCGGCTGCTTCGGTGATGGACGCGGGGGTGGTCCAGCGGCCGAGCGAGAGTCGGATCGCGGTTGACGCCCGGGCACTGTCGAGGCCCATCGCTGTCAGGACGGATGATGGGTCGCTGTGTCCGCTGTGGCAGGCCGATCCCGTCGAGGCTGCCACTCGGGCGGCGCGGGCGAGCAGGCTGTCGCCGTCCACACCGTCGATGCTGACGTTGAGGGTGTTCGGCAGCCTCGCGGTGTGCGGGCCGTTGAGGTGGACCCGACCCTGCAGTCGATGGTTAAGGAGCGTGTGAAGGGTGTCGCGCAGGTCGCGGAGCCGGTCGGTCTCGCCTGCAGCGAGGTTGTCGGCGGCGAGCTCGGCGGCGGCGCCGAGGGCGACGGCCAGGGCGACGTTCTCGGTTCCGGCGCGCAGGCCGCGCTCCTGGCCGCCGCCGGGGACAAGGGGTTCGAGGCGGAGGCCGTCGCGGACGTACAGGGCGGCGATGCCCTTGGGGGCGTACACCTTGTGCCCGACGACGGTGAGCAGGTCGGCGCCGAGGGTGTCGACGTGGATGTCGACCTTGCCCAGGCTCTGGGCTGCGTCGGTGTGCAGGAGTCCGCCGTTGGCGTGGGCGATCTCGGCGAGGTCACTGATCGGCTGGATGGCGCCGGTCTCATTGTTGGCATGCATGACGGTGACCAGGATCGTGCGGTCGGTCATGGCGTCGGCGAGGGCCGTGGGGTCGACGAGCCCGTCGGTGTCGACGGGCAGGTAGGTGACCTCGACGCCGTGGAGGCGGTGCAGTGCCTCGCAGGCGCGAAGCACGGCGGGGTGCTCGGTGACCTGGGTGATGACGTGCGGACGCCGGTGCGCCCACCGGGTCGGGACGCCGGTGAGAGCGGCGAGGACGGCGCCGCGGATCGCCAGGGTGTCGGCCTCGGAGCCGCTGCCGGTGAAGACGATCTCGCCCGGCTGGGCGCCGACGAGGCCGGCGACCTGTGCGCGGGCCCGCGCGAGCGCGGCGCGGGGTGCGTCGCCGTACGCATGGCTGCTGGACGGGTTGCCGAAGTGCTCGGCCAGGTACGGGCGCATCGCGTCGGCGACCCGGGGGTCGACGGGCGTGGTGGCGTTGTAGTCCAGGTAGATCGGTCCGTCCCCGAACAGCGACAGCGCCTCTGCTGCGACGTCGCCGTTCATGCGACGTCGGTGTCCGCGCTGGTGGTTCCGGTCGGACTGCCGGTGGTGTCGACGGGGAGGTCGGCGAGGCGCCACTCGAGCATCCCATCGCGCAGCCGGGCGGCGGTGCGTCCGTCGGCCCGCAGCCTGCGGACGGCGTCGTGGGCCATGACGCAGTAGGCGCCGCGGCAGTAGGCGACGATCTGCCGGTCGGGTGGGAGGGTGTCGAGGCGGTCGGTGAGCTCGGCGAGCGGGACGGAGACGGCGCCGGGGATGTGTCCGGCGGCGTACTCCTCGGCCGGGCGGACATCGATGACGGTGACCTCGCCGGCGCGGGCACGGCGCAGCAGCTCGTCGCGGTCGACGGCCTCGGTGTCCTCGGGGCCGAGGTAGGCACGCGCGGCGGGCGCGAGGTCGCTCAGGTGCGCGGCGGCGACCTCCTGGAGGTGCCCGTACAGAGCGGCGACGTCGGGACCGGCGAGGCGGTAGAAGACGCGGACACCGTCCTTGCGGGTGGTAACGAGGTGGGCCTGCTTGAGGGTCTGCAGGTGCGCTGAGCAGGTGGTCACGCCGAGGCCCGCGGTGCGGGCGAGCGACTCGACGGTGCGTTCGCCCTGGGCGAGCAGGTCGACCAGCTCGAGCCGCTTCGGGCTGGCCAATGCCTTGCCGACGCGGGCGAACTGCTCGAACAGCGCGTCCTTGTCCGCACGCCGGGTCACGACGCGCCCCGGTCCGACAGGCGCAGGTCGGTCAGAAGGTGATGACCTTGTCGGCCCACAGCGTCCAGTCGGTGCACTGGTCCAGGGTCCCGCGCTGAGCGCCGTCCACGAGGGCGGCGTCGGTCAGGCCGCGGGCGTCCAGGCAGGTCCCGCAGCAGCCGACCTGACCGCCGTGCCGGATCAGCCCGGACGTCATCCGGTCGAGGTGGTAGTACCCGTCGGGCACCTTCTGCCCGGCGACCGCCGCGCCGACCGAGTCGCCGAACAGGAACACCCGCACCTCGACGTCGTCGCGGCGGGCCAGCGACCCCGCCAGGCGCAGGCCGTTCCAGGTGCGCTCGCTCCCGTACGGAGGGTCGTTCAGCAGTACGAGGATCTTCACCCATCTGACGCTACCTTCCAATCTTCCAAGGATTATTGGACTATAGTCCCGGTCGGATGTCCAGCATGCGAGCGAGGAGACCAGCCATGGCCGAGCAAGGTGCGTCTGCCAGAGGTCAGGCTGCACCTGGCGCTCATGACGAGCCGGGCCCGCGGAGCGTCCCGGGCGTCCCCGAGGTCGTCGCTCTTGTCGACGAGGGATTGGGCAACTCCGCCTACCTGGTGGACCTGGGTGACGGCCGGGCGTTGGCCGTCGACGCCGGCCGCGACCTGCGCGCTCTGCGGCGAGCCGCGGCCTCGTCCGGGCTGCGGGTGACGTTCGCGGCCGACACCCACCTGCACGCCGACTTCCTGTCCGGTGCGGTCCAGCTCGCCGCGGACGACGGTGCCCGGGTCCTCGCCTCGGCCGCGGGGGAGCGGGACTTCCCGCACACCGACCTGCGCGACGGCGACGAGGTCGACCTCGGGGGACTGTGGCTGCGGGTGCTGGCGACACCGGGGCACACTGGCGAACACCTGGGGTTCCTGCTCCTGGACGGCGACCGCCCGCTGGGGGTGTTCACCGGCGGGTCGCTGATCGTCGGGTCCGCGGCCCGGACCGACCTGGTCTCCCCGGACCGCACCGTCGAGCTGGCCCGCGCCCAGTACGCGTCGGTCCAGCGGCTGCTGGCGCTGCCCGACGAGCTGCCCGTGTGGCCGACGCACGGCGCCGGGTCGTTCTGCTCGGCCCCGCCCGGAGCGGCCCGCACCACGACGATCGGCCGGGAACGGACGACGAACCCGCTACTCGTCCCCGCCGACGGCGCTGCCACGGGCGAGGAGGCGTTCGTGACCCGGCTGCTGGCCGGGCTCGGCAGCTACCCGACGTACTTCGACCGGCTCGGCGAGGCCAACCGGCGCGGGCCGGCGCTCGTCTCGACCCCGGTGACGCCGGCGCCGCTGGGGGTCGACGACGTCCTGGCCCTGGTGAGCATCGGCGCCCAGGTGGTCGACGTCCGGCCCGTCGCCGCGTTCGCCGCCGGGCACGTCCCAGGGTCGGTGTCGAACCCGCTGCGGGCGGCGTTCGGGACCTGGCTCGGCTGGCTGACCAACCCCGAGCGGCCAGTCGTCGTGGTCCGCGACGCCATCTCCCAGACCGACGCCGACCTCGACGAGGTCGCCTGGCAGGCCCTCAAGGTCGGCTACGACAACGTCGTCGGCGAGCTCGACGGCGGCCTGCCCCGCTGGCGCGACGCCGGCCTGCCCGTCGCGACCACCACCGTCACCGACGCCACCGGTGCGGCAACGGGAATCAGCGACGGGCACCTGACCGTGCTCGATGTCCGGCAGGCCAGCGAGTTCGCCGCGGGGCACCTGCCGGGAGCGGTCCACCTCGAGCTCGGCCGGCTCACCGACCCCGACGCCGTCGCGTCGATCCCGCAGGGACCGGTCCTTGTCATGTGCGGGCACGGCGAACGCGCAATGTCCGCCGCGAGCCTGCTGCTGGCCGCGGGCCGTACCGACGACAGCGTCCTGGCCGCAGGCCCGGACGACCTCGCCGCCGCGACCCGCACCGCCCTGGTCCGTGGCGCGTCGTCGGCACGTGGGGCGGAGGAGCGGTGACCAACTCCGACAGTCACTCCGACGGGACGTTGCCGCGGCTCGGGCTCGGTGTCAACGCGGCACAGTTCACGCTGCTGGTGGCGGTCAACGCTCTGGTCGGCGGGATGCTCGGCCAGGAGCGCACGGTGCTGCCGCTGCTCGCGGAGCAGGTGTTCCGGGTGCCGGCGTACACGTCGGCGCTGGTGTACATCGCCGCGTTCGGGGCGGTGAAGGCCGCGACGAACTACCTGGCCGGCACCCTGTCCGACCGGTACGGACGCAAGCCCGTCCTGGTCGCGGGCTGGATCATCGGGCTCCCGGTCCCGCTGCTGCTCATCTGGGCGCCGTCCTGGGGCTGGGTGATCGCCGCGAACGTGCTGCTCGGCGTCAACCAAGGGCTCACCTGGTCGACCACGGTCATCATGAAGATCGACCTCGTCGGGCCCGCCCGCCGCGGCCTCGCGATGGGCCTGAACGAGGCCGCCGGCTACGGCGCTGTCGCTGCCACCGCCCTCGCGACCGGGTACCTCGCCGCCCGGTACGGGCTGCGCCCCGCGCCCTTCTACCTCGGTTTGGCCTACGCCGCCCTCGGCCTCGGGGTCTCGACCATGTTCGTCCGCGAGACCCACCATCACGCCCGCCTCGAAGCCCGCGACCACACCGCCCGCCCCGCCGGCAGGCCGGCCGGCGCGCCGGGCGGCGACGCGGCCCCGCATCATGCAGGGCTGACCGACCGGCAGATCTTCACCCGGACGTCGTTCACCGATCGGGCGCTGTCCTCGGCCAGCCAGGCCGGGATGGTGAACAACCTCAACGACGGCCTCGCGTGGGGCCTGTTCCCGTTGCTGTTCGCCGCGGCCGGGCTGTCGGTGGCCCGGATCGGGGTGCTGGCCGCGCTCTACCCAGCGGTCTGGGGCGCCGGCCAGCTCGTCACCGGTGCCCTGTCCGACCGGGTCGGACGCAAGCCACTGATCGTCGCCGGGATGCTCCTGCAGGCCGCGGCCCTGGCCGGGTTCGCCCTCGCGGGCTCGTTCGCGGCCTGGGCCGGTGCCGCGGTCGCGCTCGGTGCCGGGACCGCGATGGTCTACCCGACCCTGCTCGCCGCGATCGGTGACGTCGCCCACCCCACCTGGCGTGCCCGTTCGGTCGGGATCTACCGGCTCTGGCGGGACGGCGGGTTCGCCGTCGGGGCACTGCTGTCCGGTCTGGTCGCCGACGCCTGGGGCATCCGCCCGGCGATCTGGACCGTCGCCGCCCTCACCGCCGCCTCCGGGGTCCTGGTCGCCGCCAGGATGTACGAGACCCTGCACCGCAGCCCCGCCTCTCGCCCGGCGTGAGCCCACCAGGCACGGCCGGAGGACATGACCGGAGGAGAGCCCGACCCGTGATCGTCGTGCCGAACGGTGACACCCCGCTGCTGGCCGGCAAGGAGTACACCGCACCGTCGGTGTTCCGGCCGGAGAACCTGCTGCGCGAAGCGCGGCGGCAGAAGCAGATCCCTGACCTGCCGGTCCCGGCAGTCTGCCTCCTCGACCCTGACGGGGACGTCGTCCGCCACCTCGCCGCCACCGGCCGCGGACGCCTCGACCCGGCCTGGGCCTGCTACCACACGCAGATGTGGACCACCGACGTCGCGGGCATGCGGATCGGGATCGTGGGCTGCGCCGTCGGAGCACCGTTCGCCGTCCTGGTCGCCGAGCAGTTGGCCGCCGGCGGCGCCGGCCTCGTCGTCAGCATTACCTCCGCCGGGCAGCTCGCCCCGCTCGCCGACCCGCCGTACTTCGTCCTCATCGACCGTGCGCTGCGCGACGAAGGAACCAGCCTGCACTACCAGCCGGCCACCACCTGGGCCCACCTCCCCGACCACCTCACCCGTGCACTGGAGGACCTCGTGACCCCCACTGGCGCAGGCGAACCCGAGCCTGCGACGGGACGCTCGTCTGGTGGGCGGGACGCCGGGGCGCTCTTCCACGGCACGCTGCTGCGGGGCGCATCGTGGACCACCGACGCTCCCTACCGCGAGACCGACGCGGCGATCGCGGCAGCCGTCGACGCCGGCGCGGTCTGCGTAGAGATGGAAGCCGCGGCCCTGTACGCCTACGCCACCGCCCGGACCCGTGACGTGGTCTGCGTCGCACACGTCACCAACTCGATGGCCGTCGACGGCGACGACTTCGAGAAGGGAGAGGCGAACGGGGCCGTCGCCTCCCTCGCCCTCACCGCTGCGATCGCCCGCGCCGCAACGCCCGGCTGAGCCGGGATCACAGTGCCGCCACCGGTGCGCGGAGAACACCGGTGATCCACTCCCGGGTCATCGGCAGCCCGGGGACGTCGATCCGTTGCAGCCCGTCGACGTCGAAGCCAGCTGCGGCGAAGGCCGCCGAGGTGTCGCGGGTCGGGTTGCAGCCCGCGCCGAACCAGCGCCACGGCAGCCGCATCCGGTGCTGCCAGACGGCCAGTCCCGGGTCGGTGGCCAGGACGTGCTCGAGGACGAGGACCTGGCCATCGGGACGCAGGACGCGGCGGATCTCCCGGACGGCGGCTGCCGGGTCCTGCACGGTGCACAGCGTCAGGGTCGCCAGGACGGTGTCGACACTGGCGTCGGGCAGCGGAAGGGTCTCGGCGCCGACCTGGTGCACGACGGCGCCCGGGGGCAGGTTCGGGGTGAGCCGCCGGACCATGTGCGGGTCGGGCTCCACGGCGTGGACGGCGCTCACGTCCGGGCCGAGGTGCGGCAGGTTCAGTCCTACCCCGGACCCGAGGTCGACGACGACGCCGCGGGCGGCGGCCAGCAGCTCCCGGCGGGTGCTGCCGATCGGGCCGGCCTCGATCCCGCGCGCCATCCGCGGGTAGAACGCCGCGAACACCGGATGGCTGACCCGTGGCCCTGCCGGCGTCGTCACGACCGACCCTGTGTATCTGCCGCGGAGAGTGGCGCCGGGACTGATGCCGACGTCCCTTCCGGGACGGGCGTGGGAGCAGTCGCGCGGGCGAGAAGCTGGGTGAGCACGTCGACCACCTCGTCGTCGTCGAAGTCGTTACGTCCCGCCGGGAGCCCGGCGGGTGTCCCGGCCGGGTCCCAGTGCCGGTGCACGGCCCACAGCACGCACAGCTCGACCATGGTGCGGGCCACCAGCTCGACCACCCCCGGCACCACCAGGTGCCCGGTGCCGGCGCGCCGTCGCAGGTACTCGGCCATCGCGCCCATCTGCAGCGAACGGCCGTCCTCGAACCAGACCTGCCGCAGCTCGGAGAACTCCGGCGCGCACCGGTCGACCAGCTTGATCGCGAACCGGTTCGCCGAGAGCCGCCGGTACAGGTCGCCCACCACCGCGGCGAGCTCCTGCGGCCCGGTCACACCCTGCGGTGGCCCGTCCCGCAACAACGCCTGGGTCAGCACGAGATCCGGGATCTGAGCGGCCAACCGGTCCCGGACCACACCCGCCAGGTCACCGGGCAACGCCGGGGCGACCGGGAGCATCGACCGGTCCGGCAGCGCCTCGACCCCGTCGGCGTACCGCAGAGCAGCCGAGAACAACGCGAGCTTGCCGGTCGCGTACCCGTACAGGGCGCCCTTGCTCAGCCCCAGCACGTTCGCGACGTCCTGGACCTGCGCCCGCTGGAATCCATGCGCCACGAACACCTGCGCCGACGCAGCAACCACAGCGGCGAACCGGTCCGGCGGCACCTGACGAGGCATGCGCCGACTCTTACATAACTGACCCAGTCGGTCAATAACGCTCGGAGGCTCCTCGGCAGTGGACGCTTGACGGCAGTGATGGTTAGTGGCAACTTACCGTCCGTGGCTGCTTACCAAGACGACGGCGTGTGGGACGCCTTGGGGGACCGGACGCGACGCGCGATCGTCGAGTGCCTGGCCGACGGGCCACGCGCCGTCGGTGAGCTGGCCGCCGTCCTGCCGGTGACCCGGCCGGCCGTGTCGCAGCACCTGAAGGTCCTCAAGGACGCCGGCCTGGTCAGTGAACGCGCCGAGGGCACCCGGCGGATCTACCGGCTCGAGCCCACAGCCGTCGCCGCGCTCAGGGACCAGCTCGACACCTACTGGCGCCGCGCCCTGTCCGGGTACGCGAACGCCGTCCGAGCCGGTAACGACGACGCCGACGCTGGCGGCGTGGTCGACGACCAGACCGAGGAGAAGCGATGACCCAGACCGAGTCCACCGTGGTCAACCGACAGATCGTCGTCGACGCCCCGATCGCCACGGCGTTCGAGGTGTTCACTGCGCGGTTCGGGGACTTCAAACCGCCAGAGCACAACATGCTGCGGTCACCGATCGCGCAGACCGTGTTCGAGCCCCGGGTCGGCGGGCACATCTACGACCGCGCCGAGGACGGCAGTGAGTGCCGGTGGGCGCGGATCCTGGCGTTCGAGCCGCCGGACCGGGTGCTGTTCAGCTGGGACATCGGCCCGACGTGGCAGGTCGAGAGCGACCACACCCTGACCAGTGAGGTCGAGGTCCGGTTCGTCGCCGAGACCCCGGACCGCACCCGGGTCGAGCTCGAACACCGCCACATCGACCGGCACGGCCCCGGCTGGCAGTCCGTCCGCGCCGGCGTCGACAACCAGGAGGGCTGGCCGCTGTACCTGGCCCGCTACGCCACCCTGCTCGCACCGGCGGAGAAGGCCTGATGGCCGGCGTCACCGCGACCGCGGAGATCGACTGCAGCGCACAGGACGTCTTCGCCTACGCCACCGACCCGACCCGCTTCCACGAGTGGCAGGCCGGTGTCGTCGACGGCCACCTCGACCACCCTGACACGCCGCGTGTAGGGGCTTTGTGTCACACGACGCGGCGGATCGGGTTCGCCGACAGAGCCTCCACCTCCGAGCTCACCCACATCGATCCACCGCAGTCGTGGGGAGTGCGTGGCCTCGACGGGCCGATCCGCGCGATCGTCGACCTGACGGTCACCCCGCTCGGTGCGACCCGCTCGCGGCTGAGCATCACGGTCGACTTCGAGGGCCACGGGATCGGAAAGGTCCTCGTCCCGCTGGCCGTCCGACCCGCAGCCCGCAAGGAGATGCCCTCCAACCTCGCAGCCCTGAAGAGGCGCCTCGAGCAGCCGTAGCCGCGAGCGGCCGGTGGTGCCAGGCTTGACCAGTGCCGCCCGCGCATACCGCGAGGGCCGCCGGTGAGGCGCCGGATGAACCGTGACGACGTCGTCGAGGAGCTCGGCCGCGCTGCGGCCGACTTCCGGGCCCTGGTCCTGACGGCAAGCGACGACGACCTCGGACGCCGGTCCGACGGCACCCACTGGACCAACCGCCAGCTACTGTTCCACATGCTGTTCGGCTACCAGGTCGTCTTCGTCCTGCGCCCGCTGGTCTGGTTCTTCGCACACGCCCCGCGCGTGCTGTCGCGGGGGTTCGCGACAAGCCTGAACGCGATGACGCGTCCGTTCCACGTCGTCAACTACCTCGGCTCCCTCGGCGGCGGACGCCTCCTCGGCCGGCACGGCATGGCATGGGTCTTCGACCGGATCACGGCCCGACTCCAGGCGTCCGTCCGCCGTGCCGACGACCGCGCCCTCGCACGCGGGATGCACTTCCCGACCGTCTTCTTCAGCGGGCATCGAGGACTCGCTTCAAGGTCACGGCTGCATTCACGCCATACGGCCACCCTGAGAAGAAGTCACTCAGGGGCAGACTCGCCGGGAGTCAGCAGCTGCGCTAGCCGTCGGCCAGTCCTGGCCTGCGGCTAGGCCAGCCTCCTCGGCGGCGGCGGTGCTTCGGGACAGAACCACGCGTTCTGGTAGGCCGGTAGCCGCTGCGACCGCCTGTACATCGCGGAATTCCGCGGTGGCGGACGTGATGCGACCTTCCCGGTGGGCCACCTTGATCGCTACAGGGTGATCGTTCACCGTCACGCGAACCCAGGTCCGCTCGAGTGCACTCTTGCCCACGGGATGCCATCGGAGGCCGATCGTGCTGGTGTGCGAGAAGATCAGCGAGGCGATCGCCTCGCGGTGCGAGGGAGCGCAGAGTACTCGCAGCGTGTGGGCGGGTCTTCCCTTCTTCATGGTGATCGGGGTCAGCCAGGCGTCGTCCGCTCCTCCGTCGAGCAGAGCGGCGATCACTCCGGGCCACAGGCGTGGGTCGAGATCGTCGACGTTCGCCTCCAGGACCACGGCCTCCGTCTCGGTAGCCGCAGGATCCGCTGCTGGCAGTGGCTGCAGGAGAACCACGCGGACCACGTTAGGTCGGTCGGGGATGTCGCGGGTGCCGGCCCCGATCCCGGTGGCCATGATGACTCCGGGAGGAAGGCTGGACTGGGGCTGCCCGAGTGCGGTCACCAGGGCCACTCCGGTCGGGGTGGCGAGTTCTCCGGTTCCGCCCGCGGTGGCCGGCCAGCCGCGCAGCAGTTCGAGCACGGCGGGTACGGGCACTGGCAGTTGACCGTGCTGTGTGCTGACGGTGCCTGATCCCACAGCGATTACGCCGACCTGGAGGTGTTGCACGTTCAGGTCGTGCAGTGCGGCGCAGACCCCCACCACGTCGGCGATCGAGTCCAGGGCGCCTACTTCGTGGAAGTGCACCTGTCCGGTCGATACGCCGTGCACCCGGGCCTCAGCGGCCGCCAGGGCCTCGAAGACACGGTGAGCCATCTGGCGAACCGGCTCGGGAAGGTTTGCTGCAGAGTGGATCTGCTCGCGGATGCTCAACCAGTTCCGCGCGGGAGGGTCTTGGTCGAGCAGTTCAACGTCGATCCGTGTGGCGCGCATCCCGGCTCGGTGCACAGTGCTGCGCTGCAGTCTTATGGCGCCGGGGAGCAGGGCGTCCACACTGGCCTGGACCGCCGAGATCGAGGCGCCGGCGTCGAGCAGGGCGGCGAGCAGCATGTCTCCGGCGACCCCTGCCGAGGCATCGACCCAGGCCACGGACGATTCGGGGTGGCCGGAAGCAGCGTTCATTGCTCTGGCTGCCAGCAAGCGGCGATCTGTGCGGCCAGATGCCCTGCGCCGTAACCGTTGTCGATGTTGACGACCCCTACGCCGGGGGCGCAGGAGTTGAGCATGCTGAGAAGGGCAGCCACCCCCTGGAAGGCCGCCCCGTATCCCACCGACGTCGGCACCGCGATCACGGGGGCGGCGACGAGTCCGGCCACCACCGCGGGCAGGGCACCGTCCATGCCGGCGACTACCACGATGGCCCGGGCCGCACGCAACGCCTCGACCTTGCCGAGGATGCGGTGCAGGCCGGCGACACCGGCGTCGACGATCAGGTCGCAGTCCCTACCCAGGTAGGTGGCGGTGAGCAGCGCTTCGCGGGCCACCGGCAGGTCGCTCGTGCCTGCAGCGACGATGACGACTCTGCCTCCGGTGGGGCGGGGAATCTCGGCCGGCCACACCGCCAGGCGTGCTGTGTCGTCGTATCGGGCTCCCGGCAGTGCAGCGCTGATTGCCGCCGCCTGCTCGGGCGTGCACCGGGTGAACAATGTCGGCTCAGCTCGCTCGGCGACGGAGGCGGCGATCGCGCCGACCTGGATCGCGGTCTTGCCCTCGCAGTACACCGCCTCGGGGTACCCGCGGCGGATCGCACGGGCATGGTCGAGGTCAGCGATCTGCTCCAGGGCGTCGCCGGTCGACCAGGGGTCAGCCACGGCCGGCGACCAGGGGCAGGGTGAAGGCGCCGGACTGCAGGCCGGCCAGGTCCAGGGCGACGAACCGGAAGCCGGCGCCGGTCACTGCGGCCTGCACCAGACCCCGCAGCGGTGGCGCTGCCGCGCGGGCCACGTCGTCCTCGGCGAGCTCCACCCGGGCTACGGGACCGTGATGACGTACCCGTACGTCGATGAACCCCAGGCGGCGCAACGATTCCTCGGCCGCCTCCACCTGGGCCAGCTTTGCCGGGGTGACGTCCTCGAAGTGAGGGATCCGTGAGGCCAGGCAGGGGCTGGCGGGCTTGTCGGCGCAGGGGAGGTTCAGAGCTCGGGCCAGCTCCCGCACCGTCGCCTTGTCGACGCCCGCCTGCGCCAAGGGGGCCAGCACGCCGTGCTCCGCCGCGGCGCGTGCTCCGGGCCGGTCAGGTCGGCGCATGTCGTCGGCGTTCTCCCCGTAGGCGACCGCCGCCAGCCGGTGGACGGCTAGCACCTCGGCGTCGATCCGCGCGAACAGCTCATGTTTGCAGTGGAAGCACCGATCGGGGCCGTTGGCCCGGTACGCAGCGACCTCACCCTCGTGGGTGGGCAGTTCGATCAGGCGGACGCCGAGCTGCGCGGCCACCTCGTGGGCGCCGGCGCGTTCGGCTGCGGCCAGGCTGTCGGAGACTCCGAGCACGGCCACCACCTGGTCGCGGCCCAGAGCGCGTGCGGCGAGGGCGAGCAGCACCGAGGAGTCGACGCCGCCGGAGAAGGCCACGGCCAGCGGGGCGGTGCCGTGCAGCAGCGCCGCCACCCGGTCGGCGGCCTCCGCGAGCGGTCCGTCGAGCGCCGCGCCGACGTCAGCCTGCTGGGTGGTCACCGTCCTCACGGTAGCCCGCGCCAGCGACGGCGCAGGGCGAAGGCCGCGCTCTTGGGGCGTCGGTCGCGGGTGAACACTCCCTTCTTGTTCCCGTCCACCCGGAACACCCCGGAGCGGGTGGCGAAGTCGGCGAAGTTCCACACGTGCTCACCGACCACGGCGTCGACGTCGTCGAAGACGCGGTGGTTCATCTCGAGGTAGGCGCTCTGGTACTCCTCGGTCCACGGCTGGGCGACGACGGCATGCAGACCCGGGAGGGTGTCGGCGCCGTACTCGGTGATGATGATGGGCTTGCCCTCGCCCGCCCAACCGGCCAGCTCGCTGCGCCAGGCCCGCTCGGCGGCGGCCAGGTCCCCGGTCTGCACGTACCAGCCGTAGTAGCGGTTGAGCATCAGCACGTCGGCGAGTTCGCTCACCTGGCAGGCTCCGTGCGGGGCGAGCATCACGTTCACGAACCCGACGGGTCGGGTCGGGTCGAGCTCGCGGGTGAGGGTGAACAGCGGTTCGAAGTAGGCGCGGGCGGCGTCGGTGTCGGACTCGGGTTCGTTGGCGATGCTCCACAGCACCACGCTGGGGTGGTTTCGGTCGCGGGTGACCAGCTCGCGGATCGCTTGGGCGTGCACCTCACGGCTGATGTCGTTGATCGTTTCGGGGGAGAAGGTCTTGTAGTTCTCCCCGCCGAAGATGCCTCCGGCGAGGCCGGTGTTCTGCCCGACCGCCGCGGTTTCGTCGATCACCACGATCCCGTGCCGATCGGCGTAGTCGAGGACCTCTTCCGCGTAGGGGTAGTGCGAGGTGCGGAAGGAGTTCGCGCCGATCCACGACATCAACTCCATGTCGTGCACCAGGAACACGTCGTCATGGCCCTTGCCGCGTATCGGCGTGTCCTCGTGCCGCCCGAATCCCTTGAAGTAGAAGGGTTCTCCGTTGATCAGGAACCGGTTCCCCACCACCTGAACGGTGCGGACGCCGACCGGCAGGGTGTAGCTGTCGATCAGGCCGGGACCCACACGGAGTTCCGTGGTCAGGCTGTACAGGTACCCTTCGCCGGGCTGCCAGGGGTGCACGTCCGGCACGGTCAGGACGCCGCTGGCACCCTCGTCCGCGGCGACGGTGGCCCCCGTTGCGTCTCGCAGCACCACCCGGGTCTGGACGTCGCTGCCCGCCGAGATGTCAAGGTCGTAGGCCACCGTGCCCCGCGTGCCGTCGAGCCCGGTCTCCACCCGCAGGTCGCGCAGGTACTGCGCCGGGGTGCAGTAGAGCCACACGCTGCGATGCAGGCCCGCGTAGTTGAAGAAGTCGTGGAAGTACTGCTGGCGCGGACCGTCCGGGGTGGACTCGACCACGCCCGGCGGGATGGACTGCCAGGTCAGCTCGTTGTTCACCACCACGGTCAGCCTGATCTCCTCCCCGGGGGAGACCAGGGCCGTGACGTCGACCTCGAAGGGGGTGTAACCACCTTCGTGGCTGACCACCTCGGTGTCGCCCAGCCAGACCGTCGCCCGGTGGGTCGCGGCGTCGAACCGCAGCACGATCCGTTGGCCGGTCCATCCCCGGGGCACCCTCACGGTGCGCTGGTACCAGACGTCACCGACGTGATCGCGGACCGCAGGGTCGGGGATGACGTCGTTGTAGCTCGCCGGCACCGGCATCTCCCGGGCATCGGCCAGAGGCGCCGCCCACCAGCTCGCCTGCCGCCCTGCCCCCTGCGGGTCGAGCGCGAACGCCCACAGCCCGTCGAGGCGGCGTCGTTCCCGGGTGGACGAGTCCTGTGGGCGCAGCATGCGGGGTCCTTTCGACGGGGTGGGGCTGCGTCCATTCAGGGCCCTGGGCCCTTCATAGGCCAAGCGATTGCCACCTGTTGCCGGTAAGTCCAGGCACATAGCCTGTCGCCATGTCACCGCGGCCCACGATCTACGACGTCGCCCGGGAGGCCGGCGTCGCGCCGTCCACGGTGTCCCGGGCGTATTCGCGTCCGGGCCGGGTCAACGCCGACACCGCGCGCCGGGTGTTCGAGGCGGCCGAGCGGTTGGGGTATCGGGCCGGTTCCCTCGAGGGCCGCGGGATGCGTGACCGCCCGCCGACGACCACGCTCGGTCTGGTCATCACCGACATCACGAACCCGTTCTACGGCGAGATCATCAGGGGCGCCTTCGATGCGGCCCGAGCGGCGGGGTACATGCTCATCCTGTCCCACACGGGGGAGTCTGCCGAGATCGAACGGACCAGCATCGAGAGCGAGCTGGCCAAAGTCGACGGCATCGTGATCGCCAGCTCGCGGATGAACGATTCCGCGCTGCGCATGATCGCCAAGCAGAGGGCCGTCGTCCTGCTCAACCGGGTCATCCCCGAGGTGCTGCTGCGTCGTCACCGACAACCCCCGAGGGGTCAAGCGCGCCGCCGAGCACCTGGGCATGCTGGGACACACGGGCATCGTCTATGTCGCCGGTCCCGAGCGCAGCTGGGCCGACGGGGTCCGCTGGCGCTCCCTACGTGAGGCCGGCCTGGAGCTGCAGCTCGACGTCGGCCGGGTCGGCCCGAACGACCCCACGCTGCTCGCCGGTTTCCGCGCCGCCCGCCGGGTGGTCGAGCTCGGAGCCACTGCGGTGCTCGCCTACAACGACCAGCTGGCGATCGGGGTGATCAAAGGGCTGCGGCAGGTGGGCCTGCGGGTGCCCGAGGACGTGAGCGTCGTCGGCTTCGACAACATCATGTTCGACGAGATCGTGGAGCCGGGGCTCACCACCGTGGCTGCTCCGCTCTACCAGATGGGGCAGACCGGCGTGCAGAACTGCATCGCGGTCTCCCGCGGCGCGGTGCCCAGCGCCCCCTCCCTCGTGCTGCCGGTCACCCTGGTCGAACGCGCCTCGACCGCTCAGCGCAAGCGGTACAGAACCTCACCGGCGCGGGGCACGACCAAGGTGTCCGGATCGGCCGCGAAGGCCGCCACATCGACCGAGGCAGGGTCGAGGTAGCCCAGGTTGAGGGCATGGCAGACGTCTTCGGGGATGCCGGTCGCCAGGGTCACCGCGACCCTGAGCCGCTCCTGCCCGGACGCCGGATCGTAGGTCCCGGCCCCCCGCAGGTGCGTCGAGTGGGCCAGCACCCCCCAGTGGACGTCCCGGAACCGGTCCCACTGCTTCACGAAGTAGTCGCGGCAGTGGTAGCCGATGTCGTGGATCTGCGGATGGCTCGCGGCGACCTCGTGGATGTGTGGGGCGAAGAGGATGACCTCGCCGCCGTCGGCGACCACCGGTTCGAGCTTGTAGAAGCCCTTCGCCCCGGTCCAGATGCTCGTCGTACATCTGCGGGATGATCGACAGCACCCTGCGCACGGGCCGGGCGAGGTGGGTGATGTGCGTGGCCGCGCTGATCTGGGCGGCGCTCTCCCAGGCCGGCACCGTGCCGCCGAAGGAGATCGAATGCAGGCCGTTCTGTTCGCCCTCGGCGGTGACCACGCAGAAGGCCAGCTTCTCGGCCGGGATCAGCGCGGCACCGTCGTTGATCAGGGCCCGGACGGGCGTCAGGCCCGTCGTCCCGATGATCTCGGCTGAGGTGATCAACGCTCCGAGCCAGTGCGACACGTCGATGATCTTCTGGCCGGCGACCCCGGGGAAGAAGTACTTGTTGCCGCCGGACATCCCGACCACCTCGTGCGGCAGCACCGGCCCGACCACGAGGGCGATGTCGTGGTCCACCACCGCCCGGTTGAGCAGAACCTCGACCCCCTCCTGCATCCGCCCCTCGGAGAGTTCAGCGATCCGCTCTCCGGAGATGCTGCCCAGGTGGGCGAAGGCCTCGGGACGCCACCACTCGTGATTCAGTACGGTCATCCCCGGATAGACCGACTCCGCCTGCCCGGGCGGATAGCCCAGATGTGCCGCGAGCGCCTGCTCGTTCATCGCGCCGTGTGTGCCCAGGGCGACCAGCACGGTCAGGCGGCTCACCCGGCCGTGTGCCGCCCGATGCACGGCTCGGATGAGCACCGGCAGTGGGCAGGTGCGGGTCGCATCCGGCACCAGGACGCACATGCTGCGCCCGTCGAGGTCGACCTCGGCCAGCGCCGCGTGCACGAACCCGGCGACCTCGTCGTCACGCAGGAGGCGGTCGGGTCCGCCCAGGGTCCGGGCAGGGCCCGACCAGGTGCTGGCGCCCGCGGCCGTCGTCGTCATGCCCCTCACTGTCGCCCGCCGCGTCCGGGTGGGCAACCGTCGGGGGCAACAGGCGGCAACCGCTAGGGCGTCGTGCGCGAAGGCTCCGAGGATGGGGGCCATGGACGCCTTGGCGCTGCACCCGGACCGCCTGCTCCCGGCGGACCCCGGCACCCGTGACATCGCTCGGCGCCTGTATGCCGAGGTGCGGCGGCTGCCGATCATCTCTCCGCACGGACATGTTCCGGCGCAGTGGATCGCCGATGACATCCCCTTCGCCGATCCGACCTCCCTGCTGGTGACGCCTGACCACTACATCACCCGGCTGCTGCATGCCGGCGGCGTACCGCTGGAAGCCCTCGGCGTCGGCGGCGGCGACCTGACCGAGGAGCAGGCCCGGCGAGCCTGGCGGCTCTTCTGCACCCACTGGCCGGCCTTCCGCGGCACGCCGTCCCGGTTCTGGATGGAGAGCGAACTGGCCGAGATCTTCGGGGTCACGGTGCGCCCGAGCAGCCAGACCGCGGACGCGATCTACGACGCGATCGCCGCCCGGCTGAGCACACCCGAATACCGCCCCCGGGCGTTGCTGAAGACCTTCCGGATCTCCGTGCTGGCCACCACCGACGACCCGTGCGACGACCTGCCCCACCACAGCGTGATCCGCGACGACCCGGACGTCGCCACCCGCGTCCTGCCCGACCTTCCGCCCGGACGCCTACCTCGAACCGGCGCGCAGCGGACTGGCCCGAGCTGGTCGAGGCCATTGGGCAGGCCGCCGACACCGACACCTCGACCTACGACGGTTTCCTCGCCGCGCTGGAGAACCGCAGGCGGTACTTCATCGAGCACGGGGCCGTCTCGGCCGACCACAGCCACGCCGACGTCGTCACGTTGACGCTCGAACCGGGCGAGGCCCGGCGGATCTTCGCTGCTGCATTGACCTCCGCCGCCACCGCCGAGGAGACGACCGCCTTGCGCCGCCACCTTCTGGTCGAGATGGCGCGGATGTCGGTCGAAGACGGGCTGGTGATGACCCTGCACCCGGGCGTGCACCGCAACCATCACCCGTCGACCTTCGCCAAGCTGGGCGCCGACGTGGGGGCCGACATTCCGACCACCGTCGAGTACACGCAGGGCTTGGCCCACCTGCTGGACCGCTTCGGCACCGCCGACGGATTCCAGCTGATCCTGTTCACCCTCGACGAGAGCGTCTTCTCCCGCGAGATCGCACCGCTGGCCGGCTTCTACCCCTCGGTCTACGCCGGGGCTCCGTGGTGGTTCCTCGATGCCCCGGAGGCGATCCGCCGCTTCCGCGGCGCGGTCACCGAGACCGCCGGGTTCACCCGGACCAGCGGGTTCATCGACGACACCCGTGCCTTCTGCTCGATCCCCGCCCGCCACGACATGGCCCGCCGGCTCGACTGCGCCTACCTGGCGGAGCTGGTCGCCCAGCACCGTCTGGACGAGGACGAGGCGGCACAGACCGCGCAGGACCTGGTCGCGGTCAACCCACGGAAGGCGTTCAAGCTGTGAGCCTCACCCAGCCCGCGAGCACCGCCGGGCGCACCCTCGAGCGCGCCCGCGACGGCCGGCCCGCCGCCCCGGTGCGGATCGCTCACCTGGGCCTGGGCAACTTCTTCCGCGCCCATCAGGCCGGTCTACACCGACGCCGCGCCCGACGCCGGCGACTGGGGCATCGCCGCGTTCACCGGCCGCAGCGCCGGCCCGGTGCCGGCGCTGACGGCCGCCGACGGTCTGTACACGGTGCTGGTCCGAGCGGCGGACGGCGACCACCCGCAGGTGATCAGCTCGTTGTCGCTGGTCAGCAACTCGGCGGTGCTCGACACCTGGCGGGAGGTCTTCACCCGGCCCGGCCTGGCAGTGGTCACCCTGACGGTCACCGAGGCCGGCTACCGTCGCGCCGCCGACGGCGGTCTCGACCTCGCCGACCCCGAGGTGGCGGCCGACCTGGCCGCGCTGCGGGCCGACCGCTCGCACGCCCACGTAACGACAGCACCGGGCAAGCTCGTACTCGGCCTGATGGTGCGCCGCGACGCCGCCCTTGGCCCACTGACCGTGGTCCCGTGCGACAACGTCCCGGCCAACGGGGCCATGGCGGCCCGCGTGGTCGGCGACCTCGCCGGGCAGGTGGACCCCGCGCTCGCCGCGTGGATCGAGGAGTCCGTCGGCTACGTCACCACCATGGTCGACCGGATCACCCCCCGAACCGTGGACGCCGACCGTGCGGAACTGCTCGCCGCCGGAGGGATCGACGACCCGGTCTGCGTGGTCACCGAGCCCTACACCGAGTGGGTCCTCAGCGGCAGTTTCCTGGCCGGGCGACCGGACTGGGAGGCCGCCGGAGCCCGGTTCGTGGACGACCTCGAACCCTGGGAGCACCGCAAACTCTGGCTGCTCAACGGCTCGCACACGCTGATGGCCTACGCGGCCTCCATCCGGGGCGCGCAGACCGTGGCTGAGGCGATCGACGACCCGGTCGTGAGGGGCTGGGTGGAGCAGTGGTGGGACGAGGCCGCGCGTCACCTGCCGCTGCCCACACACGAGATCGCCGCGTACCGGCAGGCCCTGCTCGACCGCTATCGCAACCCGCGGATCCGGCACCTGCTGGCACAGATCGCCGCCGACGGAGCACAGAAGATCCCGATCAGGATCCTGCCCACGCTGCGGGCCGAGCTCGCGCAGGGACGCGTCGCCCCCGCCGCCTGCCGCACGATCGCCGCCTGGGTCCTGCACCTGCGCGGCGTCGGTGCACCGGTGACCGACGAGGCCGCAACCCCGCTGCGCATCTCCGTGGCCGACCAGCCGCTCGAGCAGGCGGTCGGCACGGTGCTGGCCGCCCTCGACGTGCGCAGCACCCAGGTGCACGACTGCGTGGTCGCCCAGGCCGGCGAACTGCTCGCCGGCACCTGACAGGGTGGCGTGCGACCAGGAGGTGCCCATGGGCCGTGACATGCAACCGCCGGCCGAGGTGATCATCGGGATCGACGTGGGGACGACGGCCGCCAAGGTGTCGGCGTTCGGGCTGGACCGCCCCTGGCGGCACAGCGCCATGGTGGAGTACCCGCTGCTCAGACCTCAGCCCGGCTGGGCGACCCAGGAACCCGACGTCCTGATCGCCGCCACCCTGCAGAGCCTGGCCGAGGTGGTCTCCGCCTGCGCCGGGGCCCGGGTGGTCGGCCTGGCCCTGAGTTCAGCGATGCATGGCCTGATCGGCCTCGACCGAGCCGGCCGGCCCCTCACCCCGCTGCTGACCTGGGCCGATGCCCGGGCCGGTGGCGTCGCCCGCGAACTGCGCCAGGCAGGTCTGGCCGCCGAGCTGCATCGGGTGTCCGGAACCCCGGTTCACTCGATGTCCCCGCTGACCAAGCTGATCTGGCTCCGCCGTCATGACCCGGCCCTGTTCGCCCAGGTCAAGCAGTGGATCGGCCTCAAGGACTGGCTCATCCTTGCCCTGACCGGCACCCTGGCCACCGAGCTGTCCTCCGCCTCCGCGACCGGCCTGCTCGACCTGGCCACCCGCTCCTGGAGCCCGGCCGCACTGGAGTTGGCCGGGATCTCGTCCGCGCAGCTGCCGCCGGTGATGGCCACCACAGCGGCGCTGGGTCTGGCCGCGACCGTCGCCGTCCGGGTCGGGCTGCCCGCCGGGACACCGGTGGTGCTGGGCGCCGGCGACGGGCCGTTGGGCAACCTGGGCACCGGGGCCCTGGATCCGGGTGTGGCCGGCCTCAGTGTGGGCACCAGCGGGGCCCTGAGGACCGTAGTCCCACGCCCCATGGTCGACCAGAGGGGCACCCTGTTCTGCTACGCCCTCACTGATGACGCGTGGGTGATCGGCGGGGCGATCAGCAACGGCGGGTCGGTGATGCGTTGGGCCGCAGAGACGTTCGGCCCGCCCCTGACCGACGACGCATCGGTGCTCGCCCTCGCCGCGACGGCACCTGCGGGCAGTGACGGGCTCATCGCTCTGCCGTTCCTGATGGCTGAACGGGCCCCGCTGTGGGATCCGACGTTGAGCGCTGCCTTCATCGGGGTGCGCACCGCCCATACCCGCCAGCATTTCCTGCGGGCCTGTCTCGAGGGCGTCGCCCAACAGCTGTGGACGATCCTCACCCCACTCGACGCCGTGCTTCCCGTCACCTCGATCCGGGCCACCGGCGGAGTGTTCCGGTCGGCGCTGTGGCGCAGGGTGCTCACCGACGTGCTCGAGCGGCCGATCACCTGCACCGACGGCGCCGACGGCACCGCGCTCGGCGCCGCAGCCCTGGGCCTGCACGCGCTCGACCGCGCACCGAGCCTGCATGCTGCGCTGGATATGCTGCGCACCCCTGAGGACGAGCTGCCGACGGTGCCCGACCCGGAGGCGATGGAGGTGTATCGGCTCATGCGGGCACGCATTCCGGCACTGCTCGGCGAGTACGCCGCCACCGCCGACCTCTTCGGCGCACCGGCGCCCACGGCGTCCCCCGGTGGGTGATCTGCCGAACCTGGCCACCGATTCGCCGCTGTGGCTCGCCCTGGCCACGGTCGCCGTCAACGCGCTCGTGGGTGCGCTTCACGGCATGGACGACGCCCAGCACTGGGACCTGGTGGGGGTCAGCGTGTTCGCCCTGCTGATGGGTCTGGGGGGCGGGTTCATCCGCGACCTGCTGATCGGCAATCTCCCGGCAGAGAGCCTGCGCAGCCCGTGGTACCTGATCACGGTGCTGGCCGCCGTGGTACTGGCGCTGATGGTCGGTGACCGACTCACCCGCCTGCGCACGCTGATGACCCTGCTGGACGCGGTGGCGGTCGGCCTGTTCGCGATCACTGGCGCGGCGCATGCGCTGGCCCACGGGCTCCCGGTCACCTCCGCCGTCCTGGTCGGAACGGCCTCTGCCGTGGGTGGTGGGATGCTGGTCTCCATCGTGCGCGACGAGGTTCCGGCACTCCTGGTCGCGAGCGCTCCGAACACCCTGCTGGCGGTGCTCACCTGCCTGCTCTACACGGGCATCGAACCGTGGAATCCGGCGATCGCCTCGAGCGTCGCCATGGCTGCACTGGTCATGGCGCAATACACCACCCAACGACTCGGCCTGCGCACCCGGCCTGCGCGCGCGTTCAGGTCGCGCGCGCAGGGACCGCCGACGGCGCCCTGACCCTCGGGGTCAGGCTGCGGCCTCGCCGGCCACGTGAAGCCGCCGGGCCTCCCGCCGCTGTGCCTGGCGGTCGGGGTCGGGCACGGGGGAGGCGAGCAGCAGCCGCTGCGTGTACGGGTGGGTGGGGGAGCCGGTGACCTGTGCGGCGTCGCCCTGTTCGACGATCTCTCCCTTGTACATCACGGCGACCCGGTGGCTGACATGCCGGACCACGTCCAGGTCGTGAGAGACGAACAGGTAGGAGACCCCGGTGTTCTGCTGGATCTCCAGCAGGAGGTCGAGCACGCGTGCCTGGGTGGACAGGTCCAGGGCGCTCACCGGTTCGTCGCAGACGATCAGACGCGGCTGCAGGGCCAGTGCCCGGGCGATGGCGACGCGTTGCCGCTGACCACCGGAGAACTCGCGGGGCAGTCGATCCATGGCGTCCAGGGGCAGGTGAACCCGGTCGAGCAGTTCCTTGACCGTCGCCCGGGCATCCGAGCCGCGGATCCCCTGGATCCCCAACGGTTCGGACAGGATGTCCCCGATCGTCATCGACGGGTTGAGCGAGGTGTACGGGTCCTGGAACACCACCTGGATGTCCTTGCTCAGGGCGCGGCGTTCGGCCCGCCCGGCGTGGCTGATGTCGCGGCCGTCGAAGGTGATCCGGCCCGAGGTGACCGGGGCCAGGCCGAGGATCGCCCGGCCCAGAGTGGTCTTGCCGCAGCCGGATTCACCGACCAGGCCAAGGGTCTCCCCGGGGGCGATGTGTACCGACACCCCGTGCAGCACCCGGAACGGCTTGGCGAACATGCCCTTCCCCGGGTACTCGACGACCAGGTCGTCGACCCGTAGCAGGTCCTCATTCGGCAGGGCGTTCATGACAAACCTCCTTGGGTCGATCCGGTGAGGAGCCGAGTCATCGGTTCCTTCCCCTCGAGCATCGAGTCGAGCAGCATCCGGGTGTAAGGATGTTCCGGGGAGCGCAGGATGTCGCGCACCGCGCCCTGCTCCACCAGCCGGCCGTTCTGCATCACGGCCACCCGGTCGCAGATGTCTGCCACGACACCGAAGTTGTGCGTGACCAACACGATGCCCTGCTGCAGCCGCTGTTGCAGGGCCCGCAGGACGTCGAGCACCTCGGCCTGAACCGTGACGTCGAGGGCGGTGGTCGGCTCGTCGGCGATGATCAGGTCGGGTTCGCAGCTGATCGCTCCCGCGATCAGGACCCGCTGGGCCATCCCGCCAGAGATCTCGTGCGGGTAGGCCGCCATGGTCCGCCGGGGATCGGGAATCCCGACGCTGTCCAGCAGCTCGGCGGCGCGCTTGCGGGCCTCGGCGACCGAGATGCCGAGCACCTTGACCATCGGCCGGACGAGTTGCGCGCCGACCGTGAACGAGGGATCCAGGTTGCTCATCGGCTCCTGCGGGATGTAGGCGATCCGCTTGCCCCGCAAGGGCGACAGCCGCGATTGATCCACCCGGTCGTCGCCGTCGGCCACGGTGTACTGACCGTCGAAGCGGATCGAGCCGTTGGTGATGATCGCGTTGTCCGGCAGCAGGCCCAGGACGGCGAAGGCGCTCTGCGACTTGCCCGATCCGGATTCGCCGACGATGCCGAGCACCTCGCCCCGATCGAGGTGATAGCTCATGCCGTCCACCACGTGCTTGCGCGAGCCGTCCGGCTGCGGGTAGGCGATGCTGAGCCCGCGAACCTCCAGCAGATGGGTCGTCGAGGCGTTCTCCTGCAGCGCCGACGACGCGGCGTCTGCCTGGACCGCCGCGCGACGTCGCGTGGCCTGCTCGGCCACCCGGGCGGCGCGTGCCTGTCGCTTCTCCTTGACCTTCACCTGGTCCTCGAGAGCGTCGCGCAGCGAGTTGCCGAACAGCACGAACGCGGCGATCACGGCGGCGATGGTGATCGTGGGCCAGATCAGCGTCATCGGCGCGCGGTAGATGTTGCGGAATCCGTCGTTGACCATGACACCCCAGGTGGGCACGGTCGGGTCTCCGAGGCCGAGGAACTCCAGCGCGGACTGGATGCTGATCGCGATCCCGCACACCATGGCGGTCTGGATGATGATCGGCGCGCGGACCACGGACAGGATGTGCCGGGAGATGATCCGGGCGTCGGACAGGCCGGCGACGCGGGCGGCGTCCACGTACAGCTCGTTGCGGACCGACTGCACGGCGGTACGGGTGAGCCGGAAGTACCCCGGGCTGAGCAGGACACCAAAGACGATCATGGCGATCCACACCGACGGGCCGAGGGCCGCCCGCACCGCGAGCAGGACGATCATCGACGGCAGCGCCAGCAGGATGTTGGTGGACCAACTGGCCACGCCGTCGAACCGTCCGCCGTAGTAGCCGGCCACCAGCCCGGACGGAAGGCCGATCACGATCGCCACGCCCGCGGCCAGGGCTGCCGACAACAGGGTGATCCGGGCACCGAAGAACAGCCGGCTCAGAACGTCACGCCCGGCGCTGTCGGTGCCGAGCGGATGCTCCCCACCAGGAGGGCTGAGCACGCTGGTCAGGTTCGCGAAGTTGGGGTCGAAGGGGGCGAGAACCCCTGCCAGAACGGCGACCACGGCAACCACGCCGAGCACGAGCACTGCCGCCACGGCGACCGGGCTACGCGTCAGCCGGCGCACGACAGAGGAGCGCAACACGCTGCCGGACTGGCCGGCCGGCACGGGCACGGAGCCCTCGATGACCGCGCTGGGATCGCTCATGACACACGCACCTTGGGGTTGAGCCAGCCGTTGGCGATGTCGACCAGGAGGTTGACCGCGATCACGATGACCACGGTGTAGACGACGACCCCCATCACCAGGGGAAGATCGCTCTGGGTGGTCGCAGTGACCGCGAGGCGGCCCATGCCGGGGATGGCGAAGATGGACTCGATGATGACCACTCCACCGAGCAGTGCGATGAACTGCAGGCTCAACACGGTCAGGCCCGCGGGGGCGGCCGCCCGGAGCACGTGCTTGAACAGGATCTCGCGCTCGGGAATGCCGCGGCTGCGCAGGGTCCGCACGTAGTCGAGCTCGAGCTGCTTGATGAATGCGCTGCGGATCTGCTGGGCCGCGCTGGCCACGCCGTTGATCACCAGAGCGATCACCGGAAGCGTCAGCGAGGTGAGCCACGTCGTGACCCCGGACCCGGGCGCGATCTTCGACACCGCGTCGAACCACCCCAGGCGGAGTGCGAGGAACCAGACCAGGAACACCCCGATGATGAACCCGGGGACGGCGTTGCCGAACACGGCGAGGAACTGGACGGTCTTGTCGATCCACCCTCGCTGCACCGCGGCGGCAACACCCAGGGCGGTAGCCAGTGCCGCAATCAGGGCCATGGCTGCGAAGACCATCACCAGGGTGACCGGGAGCCGACTGCCGAGGGCCGACAGCACCGGCTCATTGGTGAACCAGGACTTGCCGAACTCTCCCTGCAGGGCATCGGTGAGCCAGGCGCCCAGCCGAGACAGGAGCGGGTCGTTCAGGCCCAGCTGCTCGGCCTTGGCCGCGACCGCCTCTTCGGTGGCCTGGTCGCCGAGCAGGTTCCGAGCGATGTTCCCGCTGGAGAAGTAGAGCAGTACGAAGGTCAGGCAGGCGACCGCGACGAGGACGACGATTCCTGAGATCAGGCGTTTGAGAACGAAGAACAGCATCTTCAGCTCCGTTGCTGGGGGAGCCTGCTGGGGAGCGTTGAAGCGCTCCCCAGCAGAGTCCGGGTCAGGATGCCGGCGAGTAGTTGTAGATGGACGGGACCGCCTGCTGCACCTGCGCCTCGACGGTGATCTTGGATCCGTCGACGTAGTACAGCTGGTCGGGCCGGTACCAGGGAGCGAACCAGGCGTTCTCGGTGACGTAGGTGTTCAAGGCCTTGGCCTTCTCCGCCGAGTCCTTGCCACCGTCCCGGACCGCGATGATCATCTTCTCGACCTCAGGGTTGGTGGTCTTGAACGGGTTGTACAGGGCCGTGGGAGCGATCATCTGGTTGGTGGCGACCCAGGGCACACCCTGGAACAGGGAGAACCATGCGGCGGGGAACTTCCCCTGGCCGAGCTGGGCCTGGTAGTCGGCGATCGGGACGCTGGTCTGCTTCACGGTGATGCCGACGTCGGCGAGCTGCTGGGTCACGAAGGTCATGATCGTGTCGGAGATGCCTCCCACGACCGGCATCTCGATGGTCACGCCCTGGGCGAAACCCGCTTCTGCGAGAAGGGTCTTGGCCTTCGCCGGGTCGTAGGAGTAGTAGGTGTCGAGCTCGGGCAGGTAGGCGCCGCTCTCCGGGCCGAACACCTGGCTGGTGACCTTGCCCTGGCCGCCGGCCAGGTTCTTCAACAGGGCCTCGCGGTCGAAGGCGTAGTTGATCGCCTGACGGACCTTGACGTTCGCCAGGGCCGGGACCGTCTTGCCCTCACGGTCGAAGAGCAGCAGCCCCGTCCAGTCGGTCGGATACTGCAACTTCTTCAGGCCCTTGGCCTCGGCCTGCTGGAAGGTCTGGGCGTCGAGCAGAGTGGCGTCGACCTCACCGGAGGCGATCGCGTTCACCCGAGAGGTGGCGTCCGCCAACAGTTTGAGGGTGACGCGGCTGAACTTCTGCAGCTCCGGGTTCCAGTAACCCTCACGCGCGGTGAACACGTACTGGGACCCGACCACCGCGTCCGCCGCCGACATCACGTAGGGGCCGGTACCCACGGGCAGGCGATCCATCCCGTCGGTTCCGAGAGCCTTCGGGGATCCCATCAGGCCCGCGGCCTGGCTGAGGTAGTACTCCAGCGCCGGATCCGGCGTCTTGAGCTTGATCTCGACGGTGGATGCATCGACCGCAGTGACTGACTCCACGGCTTTGACCTGAGCGGCCTGCTTGCCGTTGTCCTTGGCGAAATGCTCCAGGTTGGCCTTGACCGCCGAGGCGTCGAAGACCGCCCCGTCGGAGAAGGTGACCCCCGTGCGCAGCTTCAGCCGGAACACCAGGTTGGTGGCATCGGTGTAGGCCCACTCCGTGGCCAGCATCGGCGCGTAGGTGCCGTCGCTCTTGCGCAGGATGAGGGTGTCATAGACCGTCTGGAACGGCTGCAACTGGTGGCCCACGTGGGCCTGAGCGGGATCCCAGGACGAGGGCTCCTGCACGATACCCAGAGTCAGAGCGGCTGCCTTGGCGGCACCTCCGCTCGACCCGGCGCTCGAGTCACCCCCGCCGCACCCGGCCAGGGTCAGGGCGGCGACGGCTGTCACCGCAGCCGCAGCAAGCTGTATGCGCTTCATCGTCATCCTTCGGTCGTCGGGCGGAACGGGGGTGGTGGTGGACACCGCAAGTACCTCAGCGGCACAGGGCTGGCAACAAGGACTTGCCATGAGTTGCCAGCGCTCCACGTGACCGGTGCGGCGCCTGGCCTCGCCGCGAACCGTCCCGAGGCACGTGCGACGGGCCGGGGATGGACCCGTTGCTCGCAGTCACTACCGCCGCTGCGCGAGCATCAACCCCCTCCCGCCGAGATCAGGATCGACGTCTGCCAGTGGGCCGCAGCGGGGACGACCGATCCCGACGTGGGGGCGTCTACTGCTGGCCGCCGTCCGGCGACCTCGGCATCGCCCACAAGGCCCTCGGCCAGTCGGTGCCCGCTCCGGGACTGGTCCGGCTCGCGACAATCGATTCCGGCCTGGACGTCGTCACCCCGTCGGCAACCACGCCAAGGTGCCGATCGAACGCACCTGGGGTGCGGACCACCCACACCGCACAGACCCCCGTCACCGGCCGGACGTACACCACTCTGCGGGGACTTCTCCCGCGTGGTCAGGGCCTAGGGTCGGGGATCCATTGAGTGAGGTGAGGGTCCCAGGTGCCGGTGGCGGCGTCGTTCAGGATCGGGTCGAGGAGCTCCGCGACCAAGGTGACGGCGGTCTCGAAATCGGGGACGGCGCTAGGGGTTTCGTGGGCGCGGTCGGGGTAGCCGCGTCGCCATAACGGGCTGTCGGGCACGCTGAGGTGTCGGGGCAGGGCAAGGCCGCGGTGGGCGGCTCCGAGCCGGACCGCGACGGTGAGCTGGTCAGCGTCCAACGATTGGGTTTGGGCGATGAGGACCAGGTCGACGAGGTCTTTGACCCGGGTGCTGGGTCGCGGGCCGTCTGCGTGGTGGTGGGTCTCGACGATGGCGCAGAGCTTGTCGGCGACGTGGTCGGCCAGGGGGAACAATCGGTACGTCGGGCGCTGTAGACCGGGGATGTCGAGAGGGATCAGGGGTGTTCCGGGTTGCGGGGCACCGGTCATGGCGGTTCCGACGACGACGTCGACGTGGAAGGTGGCGTAATGGGGTCCGAGGTAGGCCACGACGTGGACGCGGTGCCCTTTGGCTGTCTCGGGGAGCGGGCTGATCCGGGAGATCTCGAATCGGAAGTGGTCGCCCAGATCGACGTCCAGAGCGGTCCGTAGCGAGGTCGTGGCGTCGTCGAGAGGCTGCGCTGTGTCACTGCTACGCGGGCTGGGTGGTCGGGTGAACGCCAGGTCGATGTCGCGGCTATGGCGAGCATCGGGCAGCCGTGCGAGCAGGGCGCCGGCACCTTTGAGAATCCACCGGTCGGCGTCCGGGGCAGTGAACATGCGGGCCAGGAGACGGTCGTAGGCGAACCGTCGTTGGAGTTCGTCCAGGCCGTGGCCGCCGCCGCGGGCCAGGGCCGCGAGGCGATCCCGCAGCGCCGCCCGGAACGCTGAGGCAGTGCGGTAGGGGAACTCGTCAGCGGGCACTCAGGTCTCCTGGCCCGGACCGAGCAGCGACGCGACGAGGGCGTTGGGAGGCGCGGCGCTGTAGGCGGCGGCGTGGGCGGTGATGACGTCGGCCAGGTGGGTGTGGTCGCTAAGTCCCAGGGTGAGTGCGTCGCGGCAGATCGTGGCCAGGGCCTCACCGTCTTCGTGGGCGGCCATCAGGTCGGACACGATCCGGGGCACGGTGCAGACCGGCAGGCCGTCGGTGACCTGCCAGTCCGCGCGGGGCAGGGCACGGACCCGGAGCCGGATGTCGCGGCGGCGCAGTTGCCGTCGCCGGGTGACGTAGACGTCGTGAACGTCGGCAGCCAGGTCGCCCAGGCCAAGAACCAGTGCCGCTGATCGAGCCGCGACGACCGCGTCGGGGGAGCGGCGACGGTCCTCGGTGGGACGGGCCGCGCCCAGCTGCAGCCACAGTGCACGGACCGGGTCACGGTCAGGGTCGACCGGGGCACCGGCCAGCCGGTAGACCCGGGCCGCGGCGGGGACCGGCTCGAGGGCGCCGTCGGCGACCAGCCGCCCGATCTCCACCCGCGTCACCCCCAGTGCCCGTGCCTGAGCGGCAGTGATCATGCCCCACTGACCGGCAGTGATCGTAGACAGCGCTGCCACCGCTGACCCTCTCGACATGCTGTGATCGTATCACTATAGATACTTTCGCAGACAAGGTCCCCGGTCCGAACGTCGGCTGAGGCTGGACAAGAGCCTGGGGATAAGCCAGAGCTCGCGCCGATCAACGCCGACTCCCGGGCGGGATAACTCCGTGGCGGCGGAATGCGGGTGTTGCCCCCGGATCCTGCACACCTCATCTACGTCAGCGGTATCTCGATCCAGGGAGGGATCATGCGGCGGGTGTCCGGAGGGCTGCAACGAGGTCCATGGATGCGCGGTCCTCCTGGGCATCGGTGAAGTCGGGATGTCGCCCGGTCGAGACGACTGGGCTGCCTTCGGACGGGGTTGCGAGTTGCACGTTCGGTGCACGCTGCAGGCAGGGCGCTAGGATCACCGCAGGCCAGCCCTCGTAGCTCAGGGGATAGAGCAACGGTTTCCTAAACCGTGTGTCGGAGGTTCGAATCCTCTCGGGGGCACCCTGCCAAACAGCGTTTGACCTGCATGTTTGTCAGATCCTCCCTCAGCTGACGCAACCGCGACGCCGTCCATGGGTCACTTTGTGGGTCACTACGGCGGCGCGATGAGCATCGTCCTCAACAGCGAGTCGCTCCGTCCCGCGGTGCCTGCTTGACCCACGATGGATGATGTAGGAAACTGAGAACAGTTAAGGCTTAAGTGAGCGCAGTTTCCTACAGGCGCGGGAGGGGTCATGGTGAGCAGCCTCGACCAGGAGGCGCTCGGACGCTTGCCCGACACCTTCCGCTACAGCCAGGCCCGCGGCGTGATGAACGAGCGCCGGCTGCGTGACCTGGTGGGGCACCATCTGATCATCCGGCTCAACCGTGGCCTGTACCGCAAGGCCGGCGCGGCCGGTGATGAGGACTTGATCGAGATCGCCGCTCGGCGACCGCGCGCCACCCTGTGCCTGCGGACCGCGTTGGCCCGCCACGACTTGATCGATCACATCCCCGCGGAGCTCGACATCGCCTTGCCGCGCGGGGCCCGCCCGCCTGACACTTCGGCCCCGGTGGCCTGGTATCAGTTCGACGCAGCCACCTTCGACATCGGCCGGGACACCATCGGCTTGGACGAGACGACCAGCATCGGGCTGTACAACCCTGAGCGGTCCATCGTCGACGCCTTCCGATTCCGCGAGAGCGAAGGGCCGGAGCTGGGTCATGAGGCGCTGCGCCGCTGGCTGCGCAAGGGCGGACAGCCATCCACGCTGATGCGGATGTCGGCGCAGTTCCGCAAGGGTGCGCCGGCCCTACGTCAGGCTCTGGAAGTCCTTCTGTGACAACTGTTTCGCGGGTGACCGCTGCCGGGCGCGCCTATCTGGACCTCAAGGCGAAAGCCAAGAAGGAGTCTCGGCTGACTGATGAGCTGATTCAGCTCTACGTCCTCGAAGGGTTCCTGGTGCGCCTGGCAATGAGCGCTCACGCCGACAAGCTGGTGCTCAAGGGAGGTGTGCTCCTGGCCGCGTTCGACACGCGTCGTCCCACCCGGGATATCGATTTCGCAGCGCGAGACCTGGCCAACGACACCGAGCACATTCTGGACGTGGCTCGGGCGATCCTCGCCGTCGCGCAGAAGGACGACGACGGCCTCGTCTTCGACCCTGGAAGCGCGGTGGCTGAGGTGATCCGCGACGAGGAGGAGTACTCCGGTGTGCGGGTGTCGATGAATGCAGAGCTGGCGACCGCGCGTGTCCGGTTCCACATCGATGTCAATGTCGGGGATCCCGTCTGGCCGGCGCCGAGTCGAGTGTCGATGCCTCGGCTGCTCGGCGGACAGCCACTGGAACTCATGGGCTATCCGTTGCACATGGTGCACGCGGAGAAGATCGTGACGGCGGTCCAGCGAGGCTCGGTCAATACCCGGTGGCGCGACTTCGGTGACGTGTGGACCCTTGCCGGGAAGCACTCGGTGAGCGGAGACGGGCTGCACTCCGCCATCGTGGAAGTGGCCGGCTACCGCCAGGCCGCACTGTCGCCGCTCCACGACCTTCTCCAGGGGTATCCCGCGATCGCCCAGCCGAAGTGGGCCGCGTGGCGTCGCAAGCAGAGACTCATCGACCTGCCCGAGGACTTTGGGGTCCTGCTCGAGGACTTCTGCTCGTTCGCCGACCCTGTGATCATCGGTGAGTCGCCGGGCATGACCTGGATCCCCGCGGACCGGGTCTGGCGCTGACTAATGCCGTTGATGAGTCAGGCGATGACCGCGATGTCGCCGTCCTCGAAGTAGATCGGCCAGGCGCATGGGGGCCAGGTGCTGAGAGCTCTCGTGAGCGTCCTGCAGCAGGACGGCGGTGTTGATCTCCTCGGGCAATGAGCAGCAGATTGCGCAAGCTGCGCACGCTTCTCAACGGATCCAGGAGACGACGGTGACGATGCCGTCGATGACGCCGATGACGAACAGTCCAAGGGCGCCCAGGGCGATCGTCAGGGCGGCTGCGGTGCCGAGCCGCTCACCAAGGGTCCCCGGTGGGCGCCACTGTTGGTCGGCAACGGTGGCGTAGCGGAGTTGGTGGTCCTTGGTCTGGGTACGTGCCTGCTTCAGTAGGGAGTCCAGGCGCTCACGCGCGATCGGGGTGGTAGCTCGCTCCGGTTCGAGGACCAGTTCAGGGCTTGCATGCGCTTGACCAGGTTGTGGTGGTCTGCTCGAACTTCTCGATCTCGTCCGCGACGCGTTCATCGGCCAGGTAGCTCCACCGGCCGGCCTGTAACACGTCGCCCTGCAGGCGGCACACGTGGGCCAGTTGCTCGCGCACCTCGAGGCTCTCAGGGAAGGCGACGATCAGACTGGTCAGCCGCTGACGCGCCAGGGCGGCGTTTCCTGCGGCGAGGTCGCCGTCCACCCTCTGCAGGGTCTTCTCAACGGACACAAGCGGACCCTGCCAGCCCTGCCGGGATCCCGCCAGCAACTCTCAACCGCCACGTCCGATCTCAGCCAATCGGATGAGTACCGCAGCTAGCCCGGGCTCATTCACACGATCACGAAATGTTCACAATCGTGAATGACCTGGGCTAGAAGTGGGCGCCGGCAGTCCTTGGCCGCGGGCGTCTGGTGGCGGGGACGTGCTGGAGTGGGTCATCGCGGTGATTGGTAGTCAAATTCGAGGCGAATGCCCGGCTCAGCCTCACGTAGCCGTGGATAGACCCTCACTGACCGATCCAGGCGCTTTATACCCTGCCTCATCATGCTGCTCATGTGCCGCTCGCAAACGACGACATCTGCGTACCCTGCCGCGCAAGAAAGGTAGAGCATGTCCGTAAGATCGTTGGGTCTCCAGGTTGTTCCCTTGTTGAGATGGCGCTCGTGCAGCATCTCCCGGAAGAGACCCAGCGCCGGGAGCTGACGGATGTCGCTCGCGGCGTACTTCATCATCCAGTCGTTCACTTGTTCCGCCGTAAGGCCAGCGGCTACCGCTTCCTCCGCGATCTCGGTGCCCATATCAGACAGGAGGAAGACGTCGATCGACTGGCGCTTCTGCTGGGAGTCGCGGTCTGCCGAGTCGAGCCAGTCGCTGAACCGCTGGTTCGCGGCGGACCATCCTGCGTCTCGTCCCGGTTCGATCCTCTCCAGGTCGAGCATTACATCAATGAGCGCGGTGGCGGACGTCAGTGCTTCGTGTCCGAGAGCAGCCTCCGGCGGAAATCCCCGCAGGGCTTCGTGGGGAGCGCCACCCCGCATCGGGCCGTGGATGACGTTCGGCTCCAAGGAGAACACGTCCGCTGCCCGAGGAGGACCGTCGGAGCCCATGTACCGACAGGACAAGGCGCTACGCAGCTCGTCTCGGCGGACCTGCAGCGGGTCGCGCATCTGCCACCCGCCACTGAGTTGGAGGATCGTGAGACCGAGGCTGTAGCGCTTGGCCGCGTCGTAGCGCTTCGTTGTCTCGAAGTAGTGCCCAGAGGCCGCTGGCAGGATGATCCGGCTCTCGTTCACCCATTTGAACAACTGCCGAACTGCCTCCGTGTCTACTTGGCGAACGCCATCTTGTTCGAGCCGTGCCTTCGCAATGGCGCTCCATTGGTTCTGGTCGAGGTAGACCACGAGCTGGCCAGCCAGCCGGTCGTTGTCACCCAGCTTCGGTAGCTCGAACACGATCTCGTCGCCAGCCCGGGTGACCGCCAACAGACGATCAAGCGCCGGCGTGAAGTGCAGGCTGGACAGGACGCTTGTCTCAGCAAATGGTGAGGCGCTTTCGAGGGGAAACCGCGCCTCCATCCCGTCGCTCCGCGTGATGACGATCGACGACGTCTCGCGGTCCATGCTCATCATGGATAGGACTGGTTCGGCTGGCTCGCTCACGACCTGAAACCTGCCAGCGGCGGAAGTCCCAGATCAGCTAGATCCGTATCAAGCCAGGCAGGTTCATCGGCATACGCCTCCGCCCAGCGCCGCGCTACCTCCAACGCCTGCGGCTGGGCCGCCAGCACGATCGTCTCCCGCGCCAGGTATGGAGCCAGAGCCCGGCGCACCAGGAAGCCGCCGTCGGCCTGCACGAAAGCGTCCACGGACGACGCGTCGCCCGTGGCCACGTTCGCCATCCCGGACGAATAGACGATGCCGTGGACGTGCTCGTGGTCCTTGAGTGCTTGCCTAAGCTCGGCAGCCAGCGTCCTGACGCGCTCCGCCGGTGCCATCTGGGCCCACGGGCTGAAGGCAAATAGGCCGTCGAGCCCGTCGACGCGCAGCCAGGCAGGGTCCGGTCCGGCGGACTGTCCAGCCTTCTTGGCCACGAGCCGGCTGAGCCGGTGCCCCAGCCCTTCTTCGCGGACAAGGCCGGTGAACGAGGCTGTTCCAACGGGGACTTCCTCAACTTGGAGGCGAACCGTCCCGCCCGGTCCGTCCAGCTGAATCCCTCCGCCCGTGGCCCACACCTTGGCGGCGGACTCGGCGATGGCTGATAGCCACCTGGCGGTGCCCTCGGCATCGAGTCGCTCGCTCACTTCCACGACGGTGTTGACACCGAACTGGCGTTCAATCGCAAGGATCCCGTCCGAGATGAGGTCGTCGAAGGCATCCGCCTCCCGGAACCGATCAGTCTGGCCCAGCGTCGTCGTCTCGACGACCACCTGCTCGCCACCGCCGGTCCCCATCAGGACGTCGCCACTACTCCGTGAGCCTGGGATGCTCGGCTCAAAGCTCGCCGTCCAACCATTGGCGCGCGCAAGCCGGGCCACCTCAAGTTGCAGCTGGATGTGCCGCCAGGCTGCGAGGTCGGGTTCCTTCTTGAGGACTTGCATCACCGGAACGAAAGTTGCTTCCTTCGCCGCCGCCAAGAGCCGTGCGTAGAACGTCAGGACCCTGGGCAGCTCGGATACACGACCAGAGAATCGAAGCAGCTCCCCGAAGCCCGGCCCGCCCCCGCTGACCTGACGCTTGGGCCACGATGGGCCGAGCATCCTTTCCAGCCCATCGAAGACGGTCCGCATGGCCGCCTTGCCAGCGGGGGTGAAGCTGGACGTCACGGCAAGGTAGCGCAGCAGATCCCAACCTGGCTCGTCGCCTGGTCGAACTGGCTCCCCCTCAGGATGGTCCTCACTCACGGGTCACACCACCGCGCAGCATGTCGCCTGGGCTTGCGAAGGTCGAGATGTCCGAAGTGGGCGTGCACGGCTCCGACAGCCGAGCCTGGCGCTCCTCCTTGCCCCACTCTCGCGACGGTGGCGGCTCGTAAGTCGGGATCTTCCCAGCCGCAGTGGCCGCAGGCGCCGGCTACCACACCGGTACGACCCGCACTCCAGACAGCGTGTCGGACGCTTGGCGAGCCGCAGCCTGGCCGCCGTGAACATGCCAAGCAGGTTCTCCACCTGTTTGAGTCCGATCTCCGCGTCCATCCGCACGGCGTTCTTGGCGTGGGTAAGCCAGTTGACGTATTCCCACGTCTCGACCGACAGCTTCTTCAGATACGAGCGCAGTCGGGCCGATGAATCGCCCGGCGCCAGTGCGTTCGCCAACAGTTCCGTCCAGCCCTTGAAGTCTGCATGCCTTCGGTGGCGCCTTTCCCTCCGGCACCAGGTCATCGGTCGCGGGTCTCGCTGACGAACGACACCAAGCACTCGCGCAGCCGCACACCAACCGACTGGAACGTCTCGGACTCGTCTCCGCTGTCGTAAGCCTCGAAGGCCTGCTCCCAGCGTCGCCACGAGCCGGGCAGCATGATCTCGACCCCGGTGCCACCGGCACCTCGCGCTCCTGCGCGTACTGCACCCGCAGCATGAGACCGATGTGGAACGTCAACGCCACGTCGCGGCTCTTGAAGTCCTTCTGGTCGTAGAGGTTCATGGGTTGGTCACCACCCACCAGCGACTCTTGTCGCAGTGCACGTCCCAGATGTCGTGGCGGACCGGCCCCACCAGTTCGGACGCCGCCATTTCCACGTGGACGACGTGCTCGTGCGCCTGGTCCTCGACGTATGCCCGGACGGCATCCTTCTGCTGCTGGGTGGAACGCATGCGGCCAGTCTCGCGCAGCCGTCTGACACCGCGGGAGCGGACAAGCCGAGCGCGGCTCCAACTGTTGGCGGGTACCCCTGGCTTGGGCGAGCAGGCAGGCGTGAGCCCGACGGCGGATCTGGCTTCGGTGCCGTTGGTGAGTCAGGTGATGAACGCGATGTCGCCGCCCTCGAAGTAGATCGCCTCGCGCAGGCGTCGACCCAGAGCGGAGGCGTGGCGAGCGAGATCTCCTTACGAGAGGCCCGGCCCAGCTCGATCTGTGAGACGCGCCCTTGGTCACTCCCATCCGTTCAGCGACCACGGCCTGGGCAAGGCAGAGGAACGGCGCAACTTCGCCAGTCGTCGGTCTATCACCTGTGCCATGAGTCCTGGCGCACAGCCGCGACCGCTTCCTACACCTCGTCGCCAGCGCTGTGAGGAACTGTTGGCGGCGTCTCTTTTGTCGGTGAAGGCTCATCGCAG
>CAWHEL010000001.1:0-218522 GCA_963828555.1 uncultured Actinomycetota bacterium | reverse complement strand
CGTACCGGAACCCGTGGAAGGTGAACGTCGGCTCGAAGACGTCGTCGCCGCCGGAGAGGACGAACCGGTCGGTGGCCTCGGCGGTGCGCAGCGGCCGGGTGCTCAGCTCGCCGTCGGGCTCGAGCACCTCGGCGTGCCGGACCGTCACGACGGTGCCCGTCGCACCGGCGCCGGCGGGGACGCGCAGCCGGACCCACCCCACGAGGTTCTGCCCGAAGTCCACGACCGTGCGTCCCGACGGCGCGGTGGTGACCGTGACCGGCGCGACGGTCCTCTGCCGGTGCACCGCCGGACCGATGTACGGCACGAGGGTCGCCGGGTCGCGCTCGACGACGTGGACGCCGGCCCAGCCCGGCAGCTCGGCGGCGGGCCGCAGCCAGGCGTCGTCATGGAGGCGCGCGTCGACGGTCTGCCCGGCGTACAGGTCGTTCGCCGTCGTCGCCGACGGGCCCGAGCGCCAGGTGCCGTCGGTACCGGTGACCTGGACGTGCCCGTCGGCGAACGTCACCTCGAGCTCGGCGAGGCCGGCGAGCTCGGAGCCGTAGACAGCGGAGTTGCCGAGGAACCCCAGACGCCCCCGCCACCAGCCGTTGCCCAGGGCCAGCCCCACGACGACCGCTCCGCCGTCCTCGGCCTGCGCCCGCGCGACGGCGGACGTCACGTCGTACTCGCGGTAGCGCAGCCGCCACTCGTACGACGACCAGCCCGGGGTCAGCACGTCGTCGTCGGTGCGCGCGCCGGCGACGTACGCCTCGAGCACGCCGTGCGCGGTCGCGAGCAGCCGAGCGGAGACCACGTCCCCGTGACCGGTGTCGAGCGCGACCTCACCGCGCAGCAGCGGCGCACCCGCGAGGTCCTCGTCGGGAGCGACCATCGCAGCGGTCCAGGAACGGGGTGTGATGGTCACGTCGGTATCTCCAAGGGTTTCGGTCGATCGGTTGCGGCTGCGGTGGTGCTTCGGCTGGCTAGCTCACGGATGAGTTCCTGGATCCGAGCGCGTTGTGGTGTAGCGGGACAGGGGTTCGGTGCGCAGCAGCCCGCGCAGGTCGTCGAGGGTGCCGGTGACGGTGCCGACGGCGCGGGCTTGGACGAGCGCGTTGCCGAGGGCGGTGGCCTCGACCGGGCCGGCGACGACAGGGCGTCCGGTGGCGCGGGCGGTGAGCCGGCACAGCAGCGTGTTGAGGCTGCCGCCGCCGACGACGTGGACGATGTCGACCTCGCGCCCGGACAGCCGCACGGCGTCGTCGACGGCGCGGCCGTAGGCGGCGGCGAGGCTGTCGAGGATGCAGCGGACGAGCGCCGGGCGGCCTTCCGGGAGCGGCTGCCCCGAGGCGGTGCAGAGCGCGCCGATCCTGGTGGGCATGTCGCCGGGCGCCAGGAACACCGGGTCGTCGACGTCGACGACGGGGCCGCCGTCCGGCACGTCGGCGGCCGCGGCGAGGATCCGCGCGAGGTCGGTCGGCGAGCCCTGCCCGTCCCACGTGCGCAGCGACTCCGACAGCAGCCACAGGCCCATGACGTTGCGCAGGTAGCGGACCCGGCCGTCGACACCGCCCTCGTTGGTGAAGTTCGCCGCCCGGCTCTCGTCGGACAGGACCGGCCCGGGCAGCTCGACCCCGACGAGCGACCACGTGCCGGAGGAGATGTACGCGAACCGCTCCCCCGCCGCCGGCACGGCGACGACGGCGGAGGCCGTGTCGTGCGAGCCGACGGCGACGACGGGGGTCGAGGCGGGCAGCCCGGTCTCGGTGGCGACGTGCGGCAGCAGGGTCCCGGCCACCTGCCCGGGGTTGATGAGCGGGGGGAGCAGCCGACCTGGGATGCCAAGGGTGCCTGCGAGGTCGAGGTCCCATTCCCGGGTGCGGACGTCGAGCAGGCCGGTGGTGGACGCGTTGGTGACCTCGGCTCTGGCGACGCCGGTGAGCCAGTAGGTGAGCAGGTCGGGAATGAGCAGCATCGCCGCTGCGCGACGCAGGTCTTCGGGCTGCTCGGCGGCGAGCTGGTAAAGCGTGTTGAAGGGTAGGTACTGCAGGCCGTTCCTGGCGTAGAGACCTTCGGGGGAGACGACGGAGTGGACCCAGTCGACACCGGCGTCCGTGGCCAGGGTGCGGTCGTCCCGGTACGAGTACGGGGTGCCAATCAGCGCCCCTCGGCTGTCCAGTAGCCCGTAATCCACGGCCCAGGAGTCGATCCCGATCGACGCCACGCGCTCACCGGGCGCCAGGTGGTCGGTGACCGAACGCAGTCCGGACAGAATCTCCCGGAAGAGCCCGAGCACGTCCCAGCGGAAGCTCGTGCGCGGACCGCCGGGTCCGCCGTTCTCCCACAGCCCGACGGGTCCGTTGGCGAACCGGTGCACGATCTGGAGGTCGATCTCGCCGGGGCTGACCCGGGCGAGCATGACGCGTCCGCTCGAGGCGCCGAGGTCGACGGAGACGTGGACGCTCATGCCCGCCTCAGCGCCGGCTCGCCAGGTCAGCGCAGGAACGCGGCGGCGACGCCGGCGTCGACGGGCACGTGCAGGCCGGTGGTGTGGGTGAGGTCGCCGCCGGTCAGGGCGAAGACCGCGTTGGCGACGTGCTCGGGCAGCACCTCGCGCTTGAGCAGCGTGCGCTGGGCGTAGAAGGCGCCGAGCTCGTCCTCCGGCACGCCGTAGACCGCGGCCCGGTTGGCGCCCCAGCCGCTCGCGAAGATGCCCGATCCGCGCACGACCCCGTCCGGGTTGATCCCGTTGACCCGGATGCCGACCTCGCCGAGCTCGGCCGCGAGGAGGCGCACCTGGTGCGCCTGGTCGGCCTTCGCCGCGCCGTAGGCGACGTTGTTCGGGCCGGCGAAGAAGGCGTTCTTGCTCGAGATGTAGACGATGTCCCCGGCGGCGCCGTCCGGGCCCTTGCCCTGCGCGGTCATGACCCAGGCCGCCTCCCTGGAGACGAGGAACGAGCCCTTGGCCATGACGTCGTGCTGGAGGTCCCAGTCCCGCTCCGTGGTGTCCGCGAGCGGCTTGCTGATCGACAGCCCGGCGTTGTTGACGACGAGGTCCACTCCGCCGAAGGCGAGGCATCCGGCGGCGAAGGCCGCCGCGACGTCGTCCGCGCTCGTCACGTCGGAGCGGACGGCGACCGCGACGTCCGAGGGCCTGAGCGCCTTCGTCTCCGCGGCGATCTCGGCGGCGACCGTGGCCGCGGCGGCCTCGTCGAGGTCGGCGACGACGACGCACGCGCCCTCGGCGGCGAGCCGGTGCGCGATCGCGCGGCCGATCCCGGAGCCGGCCCCGGTGACGAGCGCGACCCGGGCCGCGAGCGGCTTGGGCCGGGGCATCCGGGCGAGCTTGGCCTCCTCGAGTGCCCAGTACTCGATCCGGAACTTCTCGCTCTCCTCGATCGGCGCATAGGTCGACACCGACTCCGCACCGCGCATGACGTTGACGGCGTTGACGTAGAACTCGCCGGCGACCCGCGCGGTCTGGGCGTTGGCGCCGAAGGAGAACATCCCAACGCCGGGCACGAGGACGACGGCCGGGTCGGCGCCGCGCATCGCGGGACTGTCGGACGTCGCGTGCCGCGCGTAGTAGGCGGCGTACTCCTCGCGGTAGGCGGCGTGCAGCTCGTGCAGCCGGGCGACGGCGTCCTCGAGCGGCGCGGTCGGCGGCAGGTCGAGGACCATCGGGCGGACCTTGGTGCGCAGGAAGTGGTCCGGGCACGACGTTCCGAGCGCCGCCATGGCGCTGAGCTTCTCCCGGGAGCAGAAGTCGAGGACGACTCCTGAGTCGGTGAAGTGGCCGACGACCCGGGTGTCCGTCGAGGCGAGCCCGCGGATCACCGGCGCGAGCGCCGCTGCGCGGGCGTGCCGCTCTTCGACCGGCAGCGGCTCGAAGCCGGGCACGACGGCGCCGAACGGCTCGGCCTTCCCCCGGGTGGCGAGGAACGCCGCGGCGGTGGCGATGATGTCGAGGCTGTTCGCCTCGCACTGCTCGCTCGTCGCGCCCCATGCGGTGATCCCGTGGCCGCCGAGGACGCAGCCGATCGCCTGCGGGTTCGCCTGCTGGACCGCCGCGATGTCCAGGCCGAGCTGGAAGCCCGGCCGCCGCCACGGCACCCAGACGACGCGCTCGCCGAAGCACTCCTTGACGAGGGCCTCGCCGTCCGCGGCCGTCGCGAGCGCGATGCCGGAGTCCGGGTGCAGGTGGTCGACGTGCGGGGCGTCCACGAGGCCGTGCATCGCGGTGTCGATGCTCGGGGCCGCGCCGCCGCGGCCGTGCAGGCAGAAGTCGAACGCCGCGACCATCTCGTCCTCGCGGTCGACCCCGGGGTAGACGTCGACGAGCGCGCGCATCCGGTCCAGCCGCAGCACCGCCAGCCCGGCCTCGGTGAGCGTCCCCAGGTCACCACCGGACCCCTTGACCCACAGCAGCTCCACCGCCGCCCCGGTCACCGGGTCGACGTCGGTGCCCTTCGCCGACGTGTTGCCCCCGGCGTAGTTCGTGTTCGCCGGGTCTGCGCCCAGCCGGTTCGAGCGGGCGACGAGGTCGTCGACGGGGCGGGGGGCAGGCGTGCTGGGTGGCGTGGCCATGTCGGGCTCCGATCGTGACGGGTTCACGTTGGCGAGGGCCGCGGCAGCGGCGTCGGGTGGGCGGATCTGTGCGCGTCAGTGGGACAGGCTGGCCGCCCAGGGGGAGTCGACGGCGAAGGTGGTGGCGACGCGGGTGATCTCGTTGGGGGTGAGGCCCTGGGCGCGGCCGCCGGCGACGATGTCCATGTACTCGTAGCGGGCGCCGGTCTCGGCGTACTCGATGCGGTCGACGGCGCGGGTGACGGACAGGTCGGAGCGGGCCATGACGCCGTGCTTGCTCCACAGGACGATCTCGTGGGTGCGCAGGCCGGCGACGTTCGCGGTCATGAGCTCGTCGGAGCCGGGGACCATGAACTCCAGGACGCCGATGCCCTGGGGCAGCGCGACGACGCTCTCGGGTTCCCAGCGCAGGATCTTCTGGTTCATCGTGGTGGTGTCGCGGTAGGCCGGGACGTGGCTGAGGTAGGTCAGGTGGGGTGGCTGGGCGTGGACCACGGCGTGGAAGTCCAGGTCGCGGCGGGTCACCTGGTCGTCGTGGACGGCGAGGTGGGAGTTCAGCTCGCTGGTGAGCTTCTCGAACAGCCGCCGGGGCGAGCTGTGCAGCGTCGCGGTCAGGCCGTCGTCGTGGACGAGCAGGGCGCCGACGTTGGCCGCCGGGTCGTCGGCGATCTGCCGGAGCCTGCGCCCGGACCCGGTGACCAGGACGACGCCGCCGGCCAGCGCGGGCGCGGGCCACGGCAGCGTGACCTCCTCGGGGAGTGGGAAGATTCGACGGACCTCGACGGGCCATCCGAGGTAGGCGGAGATGTTGCCCGCCCCGGCCTCGCTCGCGTCGATCTCACTGATCCGGGCACCCGCGACACCCATGCTCGCCAGGAGCTCGACGAGATCGGGACGGACAGGCAGAGCGGAGTCGGAGGTCATCAGGCACCCCAGCCAGACTGGGTGCCGCCGACCCGGTCGGCGGCGATCTTCTCCAGGTACCCGCTCTCCTTGAACGCGTGCAACGGTTCGGCTGGGAGGCCTCGTTCCTCGCGCCAGGCGGCGAGGGCGGGGCGGACGTCAGTCCAGAACGCGTCCATGAAGATCTCGTTCGCGGCGAGGACGTCGTTCGCGTCCTGCGCCGCCCCGAGCGCGGCACGGTCGAGCAGCAGCGCCTTCGCCGTCGCCTCCAGCACGTTGAGCACCGACCGGATCTGGCCCGGGATCTTCGCCTCGATGTTGTGGCACTGGTCGAGCATGAGCGCGACGCCGCTGCCCGCGTCCAGCGCTCCGCCGCGGACGACCTCGACCATGATCCGGTACAGCTGGTACGGGTCGGCGGCCCCCACGATGAGGTCGTCGTCCGCGTAGAACCGCGAGTTGAAGTCGAACGACCCGAGCTTGCCCAGCCTCAGCAGCGTCGTGACGACCTGCTCGATGTTCGTGCCCGGCGCGTGGTGGCCCGTGTCCAGGCACACCATCGCCCGCTCCCCGAGCGCGGCGACGTGGGCGTACGCCGTCCCCCAGTCCGGGACGTCGGTGGAGTAGAACGCCGGCTCGAAGAACTTGTACTCCAGCACCAGCCGCTGCTCCGCCCCGAGCGCGGCGTAGATCTCCGCCAGCGAGGTCGCGAGGTTGTCCTGCCGGCGCCGCAGGTCGTTCTGCCCCGGGTAGTTCGCCCCGTCCGCGAGCCAGATCTTCAGGTCCCGCGACCCGGTCTCATGCATGATCTCGATGCACTCGAGATGGTGGTCCACCGCCTGGCGGCGAGCACCGGCGTCCGACGACGTCAGCGAGCCGAACTTGTACGCCTCGTCCTGGAACGTGTTCGAGTTCACCGTCCCCAGCCGCACACCCAGGTCTGCGGCGTACTCCCGAAGTGCCGCGTAGTCGTCGACCTTGTCCCACGGGATGTGCAGCGCGACCGACGGCGCCGCACCCGTGGACGCATGCACCTGGGCGGCGTCCGCGATCTTCTCCTGCACCGTCCGCGGTGTCCCTGCCGACGGCCACACCCGGAACCTCGTCCCCGAGTTCCCGAACGCCCACGACGGCAGCTCGATCGCCACCCCGGCCAGGGTGTCGAGGACGGAGGAGGGGAGGTCGGCCATGGTTCAGCCTTTCGGGTCGGCGCGCGAGGCGGAGAGCAGCGCAGGGAGGCGCGTCGGCGAGCGTGCGGCGCCGACGTTGCCGGTGCAGTGCGGCCGCGGGCTGGGAGACCCGCGGCCGCACCGGATGGTGGGCCGGGAGGGCGGTCAGCCCTTGACGGCTCCGGAGGTCATCCCGCTGACGATCTTGCCGTTGAAGAGGATGAAGACGAGCAGCGGCGGGATGGTGATGAGCAGGATGTTCATGAAGAGCAGGTTGTACTGGGTGTTGAACTGGCTCATGAAGTTGAACAGGGTGAGCTGGACGGTGGCGTTCTCGTCGCCCGGGGTGAAGTAGAGCGGGTTGACGAAGTCGTTGAAGATGAACACCGAGTTCGTCAGGATCGAGGTGATCGTGACGGGGCGCAGCAGCGGAAGGATGACCCGGAAGAACAGGGAGAGCCCGGAGCAGCCGTCGATGGTGGCGGCCTCGTCGAGCTCGCGGGGGATTGAGGCGATGAACGCGCGGTAGAGCAGGATCGTGAACGACATCGAGAACGCGACCTCGACGACGATCAGCCCTGGGATGGACTTGAACAGGTGCAGTCCCTGGAGCACCCAGATGGTCGGGACGATCGCCGGTGGGATGATGAGCCCGGACAGGATGAGGGCGTTGACGACGCCCGCGACTTTCCCGGGGCGGCGCTGCAGGACGAACGCGACCATCGCACAGAGCACGACGAGGACCGCCACGGCGACGACGGTGACGATGGTTGAGTTCTTGAACGCGACCAGGAGCATCCCGTCCCGGGCGGCGAAGACCTCCTTGACGTTCTCCAGCACCGGCCATGAGGTCGGCCACGCGAACGTGAGATCGGAGGACTGGAACTCGTCCTTCACCGCGGTGAGGACGATGAACACGAACGGGATGACGAAGACGACCAGGGCGGCAGCCAGGGAGAGCGCTTCCATGCCGAGACGTCTGGCTCGGCCGGCCGGAGTGAGCGTGCGGGTGGTCATGCGTCCACCTCCCGGGAGTTGAAGTACCGGCTGAGCGGGAACACGATGATCGAGACTAGGACGAAGAGGACGACGTTGCCGGCGGTGGACAGGCCGTAGAAGCCGGCTTGGTACTGCTTGTATATGACCGAGGCGATGGTGTCGCTGGCGAAGCCGGGGCCGCCGCCGGTCATGGTCCAGATGAGGTCGAACGAGCGCAGGCCGCCGATGAACGACAGCAGGATCACGGTGAAGGTCGCCGGCCTGGCCAACGGCAGGGTGACGTTGCGGAACTGGGCCCAGGCGCCGCCGCCGTCCATCTCGACGGCCTCGTAGTAGTCGCGGGGGATGGACAGGATCCCGGCGATGTAGATGACCGTGGCCAGGCCGACGCCCTTCCAGACGTCGACGGCGGCGACCGAGAGCAGGGCGGTGTTCGGGTTGCCGAGCCAGTCCGGGCCGGTGATCCCGATCTTGGCGAGGGTGGCGTTGATGATCCCGAAGTCGGGCTGCAGGAGCACGCTGAACGTGATGCCGACCGCCACTGTGCTCACGAGGACCGGGAAGAACGTCAGCGCCCGCAGGACGGCCTTGAGTCTGATGCTGGAGGTGAGCAGGACGGCCAGCATCATCCCCAGGACGACCTTGAGGCCGCTGGTGGTGAAGGCGTAGATCAGGGTGTTGAGCAGGCTGGAGCGCAGGGACTGCTCGGAGAAGAACTGGCGGAAGTTGTCCAGGCCGATCCACTCGGACTCGAACAGGTCCCACCGGGTGAACGCGAAGTAGAACGAGATCACCGTGGGCAGGATGAAGATCACGCTGTAGACGATCCCGGCTGGGGCGTAGAACCAGTACGAGTACGTGCGCTGTGTCGTCCCGCGCACCCTTGACGCCCGCGCTCGCGTCGGGGTGGCCCGGCCGGGCCCCGCGTCACCGCGGGACCCGACCGGCAGAGCGTTTCCGCTCGACGGGGACTGCGTCACCAACCGGCCAGACCCAACTGCTTGGCCTGCTTGGTGACGTCGGCGTCGTACTGGGACGCGCCGTCCTTGGCCGAGGTCTGGCCGGAGCCGACCGCGACACAGATCTGCTCCAGGGCCGGGCCCTTGACCGGCGAGAGGAACTCGAGCGCCGTCGAGATGTTGCCGGCGTCGATGTAGGCCTGCATGTCCGTGGCGACCGGAAGTACGTCCGCCGGCAGGCTGGCGCCCTTGATGAGGTACGGGCCGGTGGGCGGGACGGCGCTGGTGTAGACCTCGGCGCCGGCGGGTGAGGCGACGAACGCGACGAACTTCTTGGCGGCGTCGAGGTTCTTGCTCGTCTTGGGGATGTACTGCCCGCCCGGCGTCCACAGCGTCGCACCCGCTGAGGCGGCGTCGTCGCCCGGGAGCCCGAAGAAGCCGATCTTGGCGCCTTCCGCGGGAGGCAGGTTCGAGATGACGCTGGTCAGCATGGGGTACTGGGCCCCCTTACCGGCGGCGAGGTACTTCATCCCCTGGTCGAAGGTCATCGAGCCGGCGCTCTTGTTGACCCAGCCCTTGGCCTTGACCTCGGCCAGCTTCTCGAACCCGCGTGCCGCTACCGGGTCCGAGGCGAACTTGACCTTGTTCGCGGTGTAGTCGGTGGCCCAGTTCGGGTTGGCCTTGGAGACGTTGTAGAAGTCGCCGAGGACCAGGAGCTGAGAGGTCCAGGTGTCCTTGTACGTCTGGATGACCGGGTCGATCCCGGCCGCCTTGATCTTCTCGCTGTTCGCGGCGAACTCGGCCCAGGACTTGGGCACGGTCAGGCCGAGCTTCGCGTAGACGTCCTTGTTGTAGAGGATGCCGCCGCCGAACGCGGTGCCCCAGGGGGCGCCGTAGACCTTGCCGCCCTGGGTGACAGCGGGCAGGAACGACGGGTCGACGTCCTTCAGGGCGGGGTCGCCGGTCAGGTCCACGAGACTCTTCTCCGGGGAGAGTGCCTGAAGCAAGGACCCGGAGTTGTACCAGAACACGTCCTCCATCTCGCCCGTGGCGAGCTTGGTCTTGACCAGGTTGTCGCCGTCCCCGCCGCCAGGCCGGGTGTTCATCTTCACGGTGATGTCAGGGTTGGCCTTCTGGAACGCCGCGATCTCGGCGTTGGCCGCCTTGACGCTGCCCTCCCCGTTGTCGACCAGGAGCGTGATCTCGGTCTTGCCGCCGGACGAGGCCCCGCTGTCGGTCCCTGCCGCGCTGCTGGAGCCTCCGCACGCGGTGAGTCCGAAGAGGGCGGTGCCGGCGAGTGCCGCGACCGCGAACCGGTAGCGCGTGAGTTTCATGATGCCTCCGCTGTGAGGTGATCTTGTGGATCGTTCCATGGAACTAAAGAGAACTGTCGTCGCCCTCGCCTGGGGTCGTCAAGAGAAGACGGCAACTTGTTTGTAACGTTTCAGACACGAAGAAGGGGTGGATTCGGGCACTACAAGAACTACGGGCAGTTGCGTGGGTCACGCGCGGGTCCGACGATGACGCGTGGCGACGAAGACGCCGCGATGCACGGCCGGGCGGCTGGCGATGGCTGTTCATGGCTTGCGACTGGTACGTTCCACAAGAATCGTAGCCAGGACCTACGCATGACAGCCCTCGGCCGTCATGATGCGGGCGCCGGGGTGAATGTGGTGATGAACGTGGAGAAGGAGCCGGGATGAGCGTCGAGCGCAGTCGCAGGCGGGTGACGATCAACGACGTAGCGGCGCACTGCGGGGTGTCGTCGTCCGCGGTGTCCAACGTGCTCCGCGACGCGTACGGGGTCAGTCCGGCGATGCGCGCGAAGGTCCGGGCGGCGATCGCGGAGCTGGGGTACCGGCCGCACGCCGGGGCGCGGGGGATGCGCGGGCGCAGCTTCACCCTCGGCGTCCTCGTGCCGGACGTCCACAACCCGTACATCGCCGCCATGATCGACGCGATCATGGGCTACGTCGACGACACCCAGTACGTCGTCATCATGGGCACCGGCCGGGCCACGGGCCCCGACCAGCGCCGGACCGTCGAGGGCATGGTGGACCGGCAGGTCGACGGCCTCATCCTCATCTCTCCCGAGATGACGCAGGTGTGGCTCGACGAGCTGGGGCCCGCCGTTCCGACAGTGGTCGTGGCCCGTCATGGCCGCTCGACCGTCTACGACTCGGTGGTCGGGGACGACGTCCACGGTGCCGAACTCGTCGTGGACCACCTAGTGGCGCTCGGCCACCGCCGGATCGCGCACATCGCGCACGGGGACGGCGGCCTGCGGGCGCCGAACCTGCTGCCGCAGACCGCGCGGCTGCGGGGCTACCGGGACCGGATGCGCGAGCAGGGCCTCGAAGGGTGCGTGGCCGTCGCGACGACCGGCTACAGCGAGGAGGGCGGCTACCTCGGTGCCCTCGCGCTGCTGCGCCAGGAGCCGCGCCCGACGGCGATCTTCATCGGGGCGGACATCGCGGCGCTCGGGGTGCTGCGGGCCGCGGCGGAGCTGGGGCTGTCGATCCCTCGGGACCTGTCCCTCGTGGCCTACGACAACTCCTCGCTCGCCGCAGTCCCGCAGATCGACCTGTCTTCAGTGGACCAGGAGGCGCGGCTCGTCGGTGAGACCGCCGTCCGGCTCCTGATCGAGCGGATCGACGGCCGGACGGCGCCGGTGTCGTCCACGGTGACCCCGCACCTGGTCGTCCGCGGGTCGAGCGCGGCGCCGCCCCAGACGGCCGACGCCGATGTCGCGACCGTCGCCTGACCCGGACAGCACCGACCACGATGACAGCCCGGAGGGCAGCGTGCCGACATCGACGTACCAGGACCCCGCGCAGCCCGTCGGGGCGCGCGTAGAGGACCTGCTCGCCCGGATGACGCTGGCCGAGAAGGTCGGGCAGATGGTCCAGCTCGACGCTCGGGCCGACATCGTCACAGTCGTCTCCGAGCAGCTCGCCGGCTCGGTCCTCCACGCGTCGCCGACGACGATGCTGGAGGCGATCCGGCTCGCGGCGCGGACCCGGCTGGGCATCCCGTTGCTCGTGGCTGACGACTGCATCCACGGGCACTCGTTCTGGCCGGGAGCCACGATCTTCCCTACCCAGCTCGCGATGGCCTGCACCTGGGACCCCGACCTCCTCGAGCGCGCCGCCCGCGCCGCGGCCGTCGAGGTCGCCGCGACCGGCATCCACTGGACCTTCTCACCCGTGCTGTGCATCACCCGGGACCTGCGGTGGGGGAGGGTCAACGAGACCTTCGGCGAGGACCCGGTCCTCATCGGTGAGCTCGGAGCAGCGATGATCCGCGGCTACCAAGGAGCCGGTCTCGACGACCCCACCGCGATCCTGGCCTGCGGCAAGCACTTCGCCGGGTACTCCGAGACCCAGGGCGGCCGCGACGCCAGCGAGGCCGACATCAGCCGCCGCAAGCTGCGCTCGTGGTTCCTGCCGCCGTTCGAGCGGGCCGTCCGCGAGGGCTGCCGCACCTTCATGCTCGGCTACCAGGCAATGGACGGCGTCCCCATCACCCTCAACCGCTGGCTCCTCGACGAGGTCCTCAAAGGAGAGTGGGGCTTCACCGGCACGCTCGTCACCGACTGGGACAACGTCGGACGGATGGTCTGGGAACAGAAGGTCTGCGCCGACATCACTGAAGCCGCCGCACGTGCAGTGAACGCCGGCAACGACCTCGTGATGACCACGCCATCGTTCGTCGACGGCGCCCTCGCGTCGGTCGAGACGGGGGTCCTCGACGTCGAGGCGATCGACGCAGCCGTCCGGCGGATCCTGCGACTGAAGTTCGAGCTCGGTCTCTTCGAGGACCCCCGCGGCCCCGACCCGGCGCGGCAGCAGGAGGTCATCGGGAGCCCGGAGCACCGTGCCCTCAACCTCGAGGTCGCCCGCCGGGGCCTGGTGCTGCTGTGCAACGACGGCACGCTCCCCCTGGAGAGCGGCCTCACCGGGCCCGTCCGGACGCACGGCCCCGACGACGGCTCCGCGGGCTCCGGACGTGCCGTGTCCACCGGTCCGGCACGGACGATCGCGGTGATCGGACCGAACGCCGACGACCCGCACGCGATGCTCGGCGACTGGGCCGGAGCGTCCGGGCAGGTCGACTGGATGCCGGACGGGCATCCCCGCGACACCGTCGACACCGTGCTCGACGGGCTGCGTGCCGTCGTCCCCGACTCGTGGACCGTCACCCACGCCCGCGGCGCCGACATCGGCTCGCTCGCCACCGATCCCGACGCCGGCCCCCTGCCTGACGGGCAGCCCAGACCCGCCGTCCTCGTCCCGGCCGCCCCCGACGCCGCGCTCATCGGGGAGGCCGTGGCCGCCGCCACGGACGCCGACGTCGCGGTCGCCGTCCTCGGCGACAGCATCGCCCTCACCGGCGAAGGCAGGTCGACCGCCACCCTCGAGCTCGTCGGCGGTCAGGTCGCACTCCTGGACGCCCTCGTCGAGACCGGGACGCCGGTGGTCCTCGTCCTTGTGCACTCCAAACCGTGCGTCCTGCCGCAGTCTGCCTCGCGAGCTGCCGCCGTCGTCGAGGCGTTCAACCCCGGCATGCGCGGTGGCACCGCAATCGCCGAGCTCCTCCTGGGCCTCGTCGAACCCAGCGGCAGGATGCCCGTCACCGTCCCCCGGCACGTCGGGCAGCAGCCCAGCTACTACAACCAGGTCCGAGGTCAGCATGGCGACCGGTACGCCGACCTCACCCAGGACCCGCTCTTCGCCTTCGGTGAGGGCCTGGCCTACACCACCGTTGAGTACCGCGACCTTGTCGTCGAGCACCCGGTCGTCCCCGCCGACGGGACCCTCCGCGCCAGGCTGACCCTGACGAACACCGGCTCCCGGCCCGCCCTCGAAACCGTGCAGGCCTACATCAGCGACCTCGTCACCAGCGCTACCTGGGCAGAACAGGAACTCAAGGCGTGGACCCAGGTGCTCGTCCCCGCAGGGGCGACGGTGCCGGTCACCCTGGACGTCCGGGCCCGCGACTGCAGCATCGTCGATGCCGACGGTCGAAGGGTCGTCGAACCCGGCCGCTTCGAGCTACGCGTCGGCCGCAGCTCCCGCACCGGCGACCTGCTCACCGTGGCCTTCGAGATCACACGCTGAACGCGAGGCGTGCGGCGACGGATCTCGGCCGGCGTCGGACGTCAGCTGGTGACGGACCTCAGCCGGCGACTGCCGCGCGCGGCCGTCGGTGAGTCGCGCAAGCCGGTCATGGCCATCACGAACATCGAGATCGCTGGCGGCTCGGCCGGGGTCGGCAAGGCCTCCAGGTATCCGCTCAGATCGAGCATGACGATGCCGTGGGCACGCGCCCACAGCTGCAGGGCCCGGCTGTAGGCATCGACGTCACGGATTCGCTGCACGTCCAGACAGTGCTGGACGGTCTCGACGAACCGAAGGAACGCTCGCACAGGTCGCTTGCGGACCACCAGCGAGCCGGCCCCCGGCCGGTCCGCTGTTCCCCGGAGCCAGCGTTGCCGTCCGGCTGGCGGTGACGATGACCGCCGCGGCGGCTCTCCGTCGGGCGCCCGGGATACAAGCTCACGCACCGGTGGACGCTGCGGCTCAGGGACCGGACGACGGGCTGCGACGCTGGGACCTCACGGACGAGGAGTAGTTGCTCGTCGAACCCGTGCTGCCGGGGAACCGTCGGCGGGTCGTCCCTGGGCCGGCCATCGGAGGGTCATCGACGGCGTCCTCCATCACGCGCACGTCGGCGGCCCGTGGGACCGGCTGCCGCAGCGCTTCGGGCCCTGGCAGACCGTCTACCACCGATCCCGCCGGTGGCAGGCTGACGGGACGTGGGTGGATGTTGTCGCGCGCCTGGACGCCGCGCGAGGGACCGGCGGCACCGGACCGGTGCAGGCCCGCCCCTCCCCGGAGCCCTCCGTTGCCGGTTGCGCAGGGTCGGGGGCAGGGCCGCGGATCTTCAGGGGGTCGCGGCGTCGCGGACCTTGGCGGTGTCGACGAACTGCTCGAAGCGCACGATCCGTCCGGCGCGGACGACGAAGTGGTGCGCGACCCGGACCGCGAGGGGCTTGCCGGTGGCCCGGTGGGAGGCGGTGTAGCGGGCCAGGACCAGGACGTTCTCGCCGTCCACGACGTAGGTGTCGTCGTGGGCGGTCCAGTCGTCCCACTCCAGTGCGAGGCGTTCCATCACGCCCGAGGTGACGCCGGCGGGCGTGCGATAGGTGCCGGCCAGGGGGAACCCGGCCATCTCGGTCCACTCGACGTCGTCGGCCAGGGTGGCCCGCAGGGCGGCGAGGTCGCCGCGCGCGGATGCCAGGTACTGGCGTCGGACGACGTCGGCCGGGGCCGGCGAGCTGTCGGGGTCGGCCGTGGCGTGGGTGGCTTGGTTGCCGGGTGTGCCGGTCAGCCCCATGTCATCTCACCCTTGGCGACCTTGGCGCCGATCGTCGCGGCGATGAGCATCCCCGCGTCCGGATAGCGGGCGACGAGCGCCGCGGTGAGGGCGGGGCCGTCGGACGCCGTGGTCAGCTCGGTCTCGAAGGCGGCGAGGTAGTCGCGGGTGTAGGCGATCGGGGAGGCGTCGAGGACCTCGGTCGGCAGGCGGTGACCCGGGACGGCGAAGGCTGGTTCGAGGGCGGTCATCTCGTCGAGCAGGTCGACCCAGACCGCGCGGTCTGCGGAGGTCGGGGTGTCGGCGACCCAGACGTGCTCGTCCTGGAAGAGCAGGACGCCGCCGAAGATCGCGCGGTGCTCGGCCTGCCAGAGGTAGTGCCGGTCGGGCAGGCCCGGGCGGCCGCCCCTGAGCTCGAAGACGTGGCCTTCCAGGGTGATGTCCTCCGTGAGTGGGGTGAGCTCGACGAGCCGGGTGGGCCGGTTGGCGCCGACGGCCTCCCAGGCCTTGAGCTTGCCCTCGTAGGCCTCGGCGATGTGCTCGATGACCAGTGGGGTGGCGACGAGCCGGGCGTCGGGGAAGGCGTCCGCGACGACCTCGGCACCCCAGTAGAAGTCGGGATCGGCGTGGCTGACGAAGACGGTGGTGAGGGTCCTGCCGGTGTCGAGGACCGCGGCCACGAGCCGGTGCCCGTCGGCCCGGGTGAACCCGGTGTCGACGAGGAGGGCGGACTCCTCGCCGGTGACGAGCGTGGCGGTCTTGTTGCGTGCCCCGACGGGGAAGTCGAGGTCGAGGACGGTGAAGTCGAGGCTACTCATGACGCGAAGGTATCCATGAGATACTGATATCTTCAACGTACTGTAGGTACCTCAAGGAAACTAAAGAGGCGGCCATGAACCGAGGAAACGCCTTCGACCCGCAGTGCCCGACGCGGCAGGTGCTGGACCGGATCGGCGACAAGTGGTCGGTCCTCGTCGTCCTGACCCTCCTCGACGGCCCGCGCCGGTTCACCGAGCTGCGTGAGGTCGTCGGCGGAGTGACTCCGAAGGTGCTTACGAACACGCTGCGGAGCATGGAGCGCGACGGTCTGCTGACGCGGACCGTCCATGCCCAGGTGCCGCCTCGGGTCGACTACGAGCTGACCGATCTCGGAGTGACCCTGCGCGGCCCGCTCGGTGCGGTCAGGGACTGGGCCGAGGTCCACATGAACGGGGTGGTCGCGGCCCGGGCCGCCCATGACCGCGCCTGACGGTGAGCTCGGTGAGCGTGAGCGCCTCCCGAGGTAGTTCTGTACCGGACGCTATACAATCAGGTCATGACCTCGAGCCCGAACCGAACGCCGGGGCGCCCGTGCTCCTTCGATCGGACCGAGGCGCTGCACAAGGCACTCCTTGAGTTCTGGCGGCACGGCTACGAAGGAGCCTCCATCGCCTCCCTGACGGCGGCGATGGGGATCCGTCCGCCCAGCCTCTACGCGGCGTTCGGCGACAAGCGGGCCCTGTTCGCCGAGTGCGTGCAGCTGTACCAGGACACCCACGGTGCGTTCGCGGAGAAGGCACTGACGGAGGAGCCGACCGCGCACCGGGCGATCCGGCGGATGCTGCGGGAGCTGGCCGCCGACTACACGGCACCCGAGCATCCGCCCGGCTGTCTGATCATCTCTGCAACCGCGGCTCACGGCCCGGGCAGCGACGGCGTCGCCGAGGATCTACGGACCATCCGTGAGGCGACCAAAGTCGTTGTGGCGGAACGGATCTCGCGCGACGTCCGAGCCGGCTTGCTGCCGGCCGACACCGAGGTCGACGCCCTGACCACGTTCTACGCGGCCACCGTCCAGGGGATGTCGAGGCAGGCGCAGGACGGAGCGACCCGCGAGGACCTCGAGCGAGTCGCCGAGCTGGCCATGTGCGCGTGGCCGGCCGACACCCAGACCAAAGCTCGGAGTGCCGCCCAGGTCTGAGCCCGACAGGACGGCGCGGCCGGCTCTCGGCGGAAGGGGCGCGTGAGTGAGGCTCCCGACGCTCGGGCAGGACGCGCCGCCGCCTCGCGGTAGCGCCTGGCCCTGACGGCGAGGCCGTGTCGCGCTCGACCGCGTGACCGTCCGATCGGTGGCATGACCGTCCGTTCGGTGGCGTCGCCGTCCGATCGGTGACCTCGCCCTCCGATCCCTGGCGGCCACGACGACCTCTTGCGCGTTCGCGGCATGCCGTTCCGCGCCGTCGTCCGTACTGCCTCCTCGGCCGAACGAGTGAGGCTCCGACCGGCCCGAGCAAGTTCTGTAGTGAGCCCTATGAAACCGTGCTACGTTTCGTATCGATCGCTACAGAACAAACGGAGGTCAGCATGAACACAGTCCCGTTCGCCCGCACCGTGCGGGGATCAGGCCGCACCGGGCTGGCACTCGCGCACGGCGCGGGAGGCAGTGTCGCCGGGCACTTCGGCGCCGTCCTCGACCGTCTGGCAACAGGCCGGACGGTGGTGGGTGTGGACTACCCGGGCTCGGGTCAGACCCCGCGCTCGACGGAGCCGCTGTCGCTCGACCAGCTCGCGGACGAGCTCGTGGGGGCAGCGGTCGACGAGGGGCTCGAACGGGTTCGCCATCCTCGGCTTCTCCCTCGGAGGGCCGGTGGCGATCAGGGCCGCCACCCGCCACCCCGACCGCGTGTCCGGACTGGTCCTGACCGGAGCGTTCGCCTACCCGGACAGCTTCATGCAGCTGTCGATGGAGGTGACCGCCGGCGTGATGGCCGCCGGGAACCCGCTCCTGACGGCCGAGCTCCTGACGCTGTTCTCGCTCAGCCATGCGGCACTGTCCGCTCAACCCCTCGAGGCGCTGCGCGCCGCGTCCACCGCGGCGGCTCAGGCGATGTCCGCTGGGACGCCGGAGCAGTTTGACCTGTTCGCCCGCGTGGACGTGCGCGACGACCTCGCCCGGGTCGCCGCCGCGACGCTCGTGGTCGGCGGACCGGCAGACCTCGTCGTCCCGTTCGCGCTGCAGCGCAGCCTCGCGGAGGCCATCCCCGACGCCCGGGTGGCCGAGATCGACAGTGGTCACCTGGTGGCCGTCGAGCAGCCCGAGCAGTGGCTGCAGCACATCACGGCCTTCCTCGAGGAGCGCCAGGCCTGATGCACGACCACGCAGCGGCACAGTGCGTCGCTGCACACCGCGGATGAGCGACCGCTCACCCGGGACAAGCCACCGAAGGAGCACCAAGACGATGAACATCGTCGTTCTCGGCGGGACCGGCTACACCGGATCCAACGTCGCCGCAGAGGCCGTCAGGCGCGGACATCACGTGACCGCGGTCAGCCGGACGGCACCCGCCGTCGACCAGCGCATCGAAGGCGTCGACTACATCACCGGCTCCGCCCTCGACCCGACGGTGCAGGAGCAGGCCGTCGACGGGGCGGACGTCGTCCTGGCCGCGCTCTTCCCCAAGGGCGACATGGCCGGGCAGCTGCCGCACCTGTACAGCGCTCTCGCGCAGGTGACGTCGAAGAACGGCGCACGCTTCGGCGCAGTCGGTGGGTTCAGCTCGCTGCGCCGTACGGCCGGCGGACCGCGGATCGCCGAGGTGGAGAAGCTGCCGCCCGAGTACGCCGCGTTCGAGGCGATCGCCGCGGAGATGATGTCCGTGCTCCAGAACCTCGAGACGCTGCCCGACGACGTCGACTGGTTCTACGTCGCACCCGCCGAGAAGTACGGGTCCTGGGCGCCCGGACAGCCGCGAGGGACGTTCCGCGTCGGCGACGACGTCGCCCCCTTCGACGCCGACGGGGTCTCCGAGATCGGCGGCGCCGACTTCGCCACGGCCATCGTCGACGAGATCGAGAACCCCAAGCACCTCCGCGCGGTCATGTCGGTCGCCTACTGACCCCCTCGCCCCGTTCCTGCTGCACCACGGGACTTCATCACCCCGGTGAACACCTCAACTCCTGGAGACGAAAAGCCATGCGTACCAACACCGCCAACCGCTGGATGGCCACGGCGCTGCGCCGTTCCGCAGTTCCCGTCCTCACCCTCGGCCTGCTCGTCGGCGCCGGCGCGCCCTCCGCGCTGGCCGACACCGCGTCCACGCACCGCAGCGTCCGAGCCGGCACGGTCGTCACGCTGCCGAACGCGACCGGCGCCGAGGGCATCGCCGCCGGCGAGGGCACGACGTTCTACGCTGGCGACCTGTACACCGGCGACATCTTCCGCGGCGACATCCGCCGCGGCACGGCCGAGAAGTTCATCGACGCACCCGAAGGCCGGCTGGCCTTCGGCATGAAGGTCGACGTGCGCCACCACCTCCTGTTCGTGGCCGGCGCCTCCACCGGGCAGGCATACGTCTACGACACCCGGACCGGCGCCACCGTCGCCACCTACCAGCTCGGCACCGGGGGCGCCCTAGGAACCCCCGGCATCAGCGTCATCAACGACGTCGCACTCGCTCCGAAGGGCGCCTGGTTCACCGACTCCAACAGGTCCAGGCTCTACTTCGTCCCCGTGAGCAGCAAGGGCGCTCTCGGCCGGGCGCGCACCCTGGACGTCAGCGGCCCGGCCGCCGATCTCACGGGCGCGTTCAACCTCAACGGCATCCAAGCCAGCCAGGACGGGCGCACCCTCATCGTCGCCCACACGCAGAACCAGCGGATCTACCGGGTCAACGCCAAGACCGGCGCGAGCACGCTCATCGAGGGCGTGACCACCCCCAACGCCGACGGAATCGTCCTGCGTGACCACACCCTGTGGGTGAACGAGAACTTCAACAACCAGATCGCCCGCATCCACCTCAGCAAGAACTTCGGCACCGCCACCCAGGAGAAGCTGATCACCAGCCCCGCCTTCGGGGTCCCGACGACCTCAGCGCTCTTCGGAGAGCAGCTCGCCGCCGTCAACGGACACTTCGACCTCGGCTTCCCCGCACCGCCCGGGACCGCCTTCCAGGCGGTCGTCGTCAACGCCTGACCGCTGACGCATGGCCGGACCCAGCTCGTCGAGTGCCGGTCGCGTGTGCTCGACCAGCCGCCGGCCGGTGACTGACCGGCCTCCGTCGGAGGCTCAGGTCCCCCTCCGCGGCGAGCACATCCGACCCAGAACGGTTGACGCACGGACGCGAGTTCACGGCGGGGGACTGGTCCACGACGCTGACGGTGGACGCCGCGGTGGTGCTGTGGCAGACGTGGACCGCGGCCCGGCCAAGGGCAAGGTCGTCCTCGCCATGAACGGACCGATCACCGTTGACTGGGGTCCGAAGCAGCACAATGACCAGATGGCAACGATCGCGGCAGCGCACCCGAGTTCGGTCCTTCGGGCGTGGCCGCGCCACATCTTGCTGGCCCGCCGTGTTGCCGCGTTCCTCTCGGTGCTCTCCGTGGTGACCTATGGCGTGGCGATCATGTCGGCCGGCCAGCGGGGCCCGGTCTACCTGGCGCTGGCCCTCTCGGCGTGCGGCGCCGTGCTGACTCTGGCGCGCCCAGTCCCGGGACTGGTCCTGACGGTGGCGGCGTGCGCTGTTGCGGTGGCTGTGGGTGCGGAACCGACGACGCCGTGGAGCGTGGTGGTGTTCGCCCTCCTGTCGGCCACCCTGTGGGGTGCCCCACCGGTCCTCGTCGGTGGCCCGGTTGCGGTCACGCTGTACGTGCTGCTCCGCCTGCATGAAGGCGGGGAGGGCTTGTTGACGCCCGCCGCGATCACTGCAGGGTCGGCCGCCGTGGCCGCCGCCGCGGTCGGCGGCGGGATCCGCGCCCAATGGCGGTACCGGGTGGTGCTGGAGCAACGCGCCTAGGATGCGGTGGCCGCCGAGAAACGTGACGGGGAACGGGCGCTGGTCGAGGAACGACTGCGGATCGCCCGGGACCTGCATGACCTGGTCGGGCATGAGGTGGCCGTGGTCAACATGCAGCTCGGTGTCGCCGAGGTGAGTCTCCCGCCAGGCGCTGACCGCGCGGTCACCGCGTTGGCCGCTGCCCGAGTGGCCGTCCAGTCTGTGCTGAACGAGACTCAACAAATCCTGGCCCTCCTGCGCCGAGGGGACGAAGAGGCCGCGACCAGCGACCCGGCCCCGGACCAGAGCAGCTGGCGCGGCTGCTGGAGTCGTTCCGCCGCATCGGGTTGGACCTCGAGGCCGACCTGGAACCGCTCACCGGATGCGTGCTGAGCCCAGCCGTCGGGCTGACCCTCTACCGAGTCACGCAGGAGGCGCTCACGAATGCCCAGCGATACGGCGACGGGCGCGTACGGCTGACGTTGACCCGGGAAATCGGCAGCCTGGCAATGACGGTGACGAACCTGCGCTCCTCAGATCCGAACCGCTCGCCCGGACGTCCGGGCTACGGTCTGCTCGGCATGCGGGAGCGGGCAACCGCGGTCGGCGGGACATTGCAGCTCGACACCGACGCCGAGACGTTCAACTTGTCCGTGACACCACCGACCAACGAGGCGAGTCGGCGATGACAAGCGTGATGATCGTCGATGATCAGGAGTTGATCCGGGTGGGCCTGCGCGCCATCCTGGACGCACAGGAAGGCATCGAGGTCGTGGCCGAAGCCGGCGACGGGTTGCGTGCCGTGGAGCTGCTGGCCGCCGGGCCCGTGGACGTCGTGCTGATGGACATCCGGATGCCAGGCATCGACGGCGTGGAGGCCACCCGCCGGGTCAGGGCCCGCTGGCCCGCCGAGCAGGTAAGGATCATCGTCCTGACGACCTTCGACCAGGACGAGACGGTGCTGGCGGCGCTACGGGCCGGCGCCAACGGGTTCCTCAGCAAGGGTGTGGGACCGGCCGAGCTCGCGGCGGGCATCCGGGAAGTGGCCGACGGAGGGGGCGCGTTGTCGGCGGCTGCGGCATCCGCGTTGATCGGCTACCTGGCCCAGGAGCCGGTCGTGGTCGTCGACCAGGCGCTGACCACGGCATTCGCGTCGCTGACCCCCCGCGAGCTCGAGATCGTGGTGGCCGTCGCGTCCGGTCGCAGCAACGACCAGATCGCCGCCGAGATGTTCCTCTCGCCGTTCACGGTCAAGACACACGCCAACCGGGCCATGACCAAGGTGGGGGCCCGGGATCGGGCGCAGCTGGTGGCGTACGCCTACCGGGCCGGTCTGGTGACCTGAGCGGTTGCCGCGTCACCGGCGTACTTCATCTGCCGTATGCGGGTCGGTCCGCGGGGACGATGTGTCACCTGTTCGGGGCGCCAAGCATTGGGGGCGTCCCTCCACCCGCCGCTGGCGAGCTGGACCCACCCTCTGAAAAGAGCCTCCCCATGTCCGTACTCCTCTCACGCATCGGCAGGTTCAGCGCCCAACATCGCCTGGTCATCGTGGCCGGCTGGGTCCTGATCCTCGCCGCCTTGGGCGGCATTCTCTCCGCCGGCTCCGGCGGCAGTGGCACTGCTGACGTGTCGGCTCCTTCCTCGGCAGCGACCGAGACCCTGAAGACGCTGCAGCAGAAGTTCCCCGACCAGGCCGGCGCCGGCACCGGATCGGACACCCTGCAGCTGGTCGTGTCCACCAAGGCGGGCACCCCCATCACCGCCGCCCCCGCGGTGTCCGCCGAGGTCACTCAGATCCTGGCCCACGCCATGTCCGTGGACCACGTCGCGGCGGTCAGCAACCCGTTCGACGCCAAGACTCCGTTCGTCTCCCGGGACGGGACCACCGCGGTGTCCACGCTCACCTTCACCGAGTTGACCGATGATGACAGGCGGACCGTCTACGACCAGGTGCTCAAGGTCGCTGGCCATGCTCGCGCGGACTTCCAGGTCGAGGTCGGTGGACAGCTCGTGCCCGACGGCGCACCTGCAGCCGGCATCGGTGAGATCGCCGGCGTCCTGATCGCATTCCTCGTGCTCGTCCTCACCTTCGGGTCACTGCTGGTCGCCGGCGCCAACATGCTTGTCGCCATCCTCGGCGTCAGCGTCGGCACGGTGGGAATCCTCGCCTACGGCGCGATCAGCCCGATCCAGCCCACCACCATCACCTTGGCCAGCATGCTGGGGCTCGCAGTGGGCATCGACTACAGCCTGTTCATCCTCACCCGGTTCCGCGCTGAGCTCCGGGTGGGCGCAACGTCGAGGACGCCATCGGGCGAGCCACCGGCACCGCCGGCACCGCCGGCACCGCCGGCACCGCCGTCGTCTTCGCCGGACTGACCGTGATCATCGCCTTGGTCGCTCTGGCCGTGGTCCAGATCAGCTTCATCACCGAGATGGGCGTCGCCGGCGCCTTCGGGGTCCTGGTCGCCGTTCTGATGTCCCTGATACTGCTGCCCGTGTTGATGCGATCCATCGGCCGGCGCATCCTGCCGCGCCACGAACGCCGCCGGCCCACCACTGGCCAGGCCCCGGCCCTCGACGAGGTGCCGGCCCTCGACGAGGTGCCGGCGGCCGGCGGTCGTCAGCCGTTCCTGCAGCGTTGGGTCAACCTGGTCATCGCGCGCCCGGTCCTGGCCATCCTCGCCGCGACCGCTGTGCTGCTGGTCGTCGCGGCGCCGACGCTCAGCATGAAGACCGCCTCCAACGTCCCGGGCGGCAACAACCCCGCCTCCACCCAGCGCGCGGCCTACACCAAGATGGCGGCCTACACCAAGATGGTGGACGAGTTCGGGGGCGTGCAAAGCCCGCTGCTCATCCTGCTCACCGGCCGGGAGGTCGACCAAGTCGCTGTCAAGGTCGGCGACGGCTTCCGCCGACTGCCGGACGTCCAGAGCGTCATCCCGGGCAAGGTCACCTCCTCCGGTGATGCCGCGCTGATCACGGTCATCCCCCGTGGCGGGCCCATCGACGACAGCACCAAGGGCCTCGTCCACCAGATCCGCGACAACATCGACACCATCCCCGGAGTCCAGCTCCGGGTCACCGGCGAGACCGCCATCGGGATCGACGGCGACGCCGCACTGCGCGCCGCACTGATCAAGTACGGTGGCGTCATCGTCGTGCTCGCGTTGCTGATGCTGATGTTCCGTTCGGTCCTGGTCCCCCTGGCGGCGACCGCGGGCTACCTGCTCTCGGTCGGCGCCTCCTTCGGAGCCAGCGTTGCCGTCTTCCAGTGGGGCTGGCTGGACCCGATCATCCCCGCCCCGCAAGGCGACCCGATGCTCAGCAGCCTGCCGATCATCCTGGTCGGCGTCTTGTTCGGGCTGGCTATGGACTACCAGATGTTCCTGGTCTCCCGCATCCATGAAATGCACGGCAAGGGGTTCAGCCCCAAGGAGTCCATCAGGCGTGGGTTCACCGCGTCAGCCCCGGTCCTCGTCGCAGCGGCAACCATCATGGCCGTGGTGTTCGGGGGCTTCGCAACCAGTCCGATGACCGTCGCCGCCTCGATCGCGTTCGGCCTGGTGGTCGGCGTCGTCGCCGACGCATTCTTCGTCCGCTTGGTCATCGTCCCTGCCCTGCTCACCCTGATGGGCCCAGCGGCATGGTGGTTGCCCGCGTGGCTCGACCGGATCCTGCCGAACCTGGACGTCGAAGGTCATGCCCTCGATGCCGGCGCCGGCCCCGCCAGGACCGACGACGCCGCCGTCCTCGTCTGACTGATCATGAGGGCCATGCCCACCACATCACCCGTGGTGGGCATGGCCCTCCAGTTGCACATCGGGATCGTCCGGGAGCGGAGAGCAGCGGCTGGATCAGCATGGCCGGAACCGGCTGCAGATCCAGCCGCGTCCCCAAGACGCCTGCCTCCGAGCGGATCCTCGCCTTCCCCGGGCTGGTCCTAGCGATGATGCCGCGCGCCAGGCAGAGTGGCGGCCCTTCGGTCCCGCAGGTCTCGTGTTCGCCTCACCCGCGGGCAGCTGCGGGACCCGTCGAACGCCCAGGCTGGCCTACGTGCGGCGCTGGACCGGATCGGCTACCTGTGGGTAACCAACCCTGTTCCGCAACACGGCCGCCCCCGGCTGGACGACGCCGGGTTCACCGTATGCTCCTCGGCCACCGCCACCTTGAGTTGCTCGTCGAGCTCGCTCACGGTGGGCGACATCGACATCACCAACCGCCCGCGCCGCCGATCGCGCGCTCGGCTACGGCTCATCAGGGCGCCACGATTGACTGCCGTGCGCAGGAACCACTGGGCTCACTGACATCACAGTCCCTCGGATCAGCAGCGCGTCGAAGGGCAAGTGGAGTCCAGCAGAGTGGTGTACGACGGGCCTGGTGAACGGCGCGCCTGCTGACGTGGGCGCGGTCATCGGGTGATCCTTCGAGTGATCTCTCACAACCGACTCGAAGAAGGGCACCATGATGACCGCAGCACCCAGTATCGACCCTGCCGTGTTCTTGCACGAGCAGCTGGAGCAGGCCTCGCCGGATCTGATGCGCGAGCTGTTGACGACGTTCGTCAACGCACTGCTGTCCGCTGATGCCGACAGCGTGTGCGGGGCCGCGTACGGCTCCCGGAGCGGTGAGCGGGTCAACTCCCGCAACGGGTACCGCCACCGTGACCTGGACACCCGGGTCGGCACCCTGGACGTTGCGGTCCCCAAGCTGCGCTCGGGCACGTACTTCCCGGAGTGGCTGCTGCAGCGCCGCCGCCGGGCCGAGGCGGCGCTGACGTCGGTGGTGGCGACCTACTACCTGCTGGGGGTCTCGACCCGCCGGATGGACAAGCTGGTCCAATCGTTGGGGATCACCGGGCTGTCGAAGTCCCAGGTGAGCGTGATGGCCGCGGACCTGGACGCCCACGTCGCCGACTTCCGGACCCGCCGCCTGGAGGGTGGCCCGTTCACGTTCGTCGCGGCCGACGCCCTGACGATGAAGGTCCGTGAGGGTGGGCGGGTCCGCAGTGTCTCGGTCATGGTCGCCACCGGCGTCGACGCCGACGGCCACCGCCAGATCCTGGGTGTCCAGGTCGCCACCGGGGAGACCCACGCCGGGTGGCTGGCCTTCTTCCGCGATCTGGTCGCCCGTGGCGTGAGCGAGGCCGGACCGGTCGCCTTGGTGACCTCGGACGCCCACGCCGGCCTGGTCGAGGCCGTCGCGGCGACGCTGACCGGGGCGTCGTGGCAGCGGTGCCGCACCCACTACGCCGCGAACCTGATGGCCACCTGCCCCAAGAGCGCCTGGCCGGGAGTGAAGGCGATGCTGCACAGCGTCTACGACCAGCCCGACTCCGACGCCGTCAACGCCCAGTTCGACAAGCTCCTGGACACCGTCGCGGTCAGCCTGAGCGACGTGCACGACCATCTGGACGCCCACAGTCTCGGCCAGCCTGGCCCTCGATCGCGTACGCGCCAAGTACGCCCGGCGTAGCCGATCACGACCCGGGGAGAAGTCGTCCGTCCGCGACAGCGATGATCGACGCTGCGGCGAAGGTCATCGATCAAGTGCCCGCCTAATGACCGACGAGCCCACGCGGTCCCCCCGTGAGACCGTTGCGTGTCAATCGAGGGTTGGGGTTTTGCTCACGCCGGTCTACTGCATCTCTATAGCAAGGGGTGCTATTTGATGGAGTGGCCGTGCGCGGTGATGTGCTCCGTGGGGTGATGCTCGAGACGGGCACCACTCAGTCTCAGCTGTCTCGTTGGAGCGGGGTGCATCTGCCCAGCATCAGTCAGTTCCTGTCGGGCAAGGTCGAACTGAGTGATGAGCAACTGGATCGGCTGCTGTCATGCATGGGCTACCGCCTCGAGGTCGTGCGGCGGCCGGTCGAGCCGGACCTGACGCGCTCCGAGCGCCGATCGTGGCGCCTGCACCGCCAGCTCTCCTCCAGCCTCACCCAGATCAGCTTGGAGCAGTGGCGCCCGACCATCGAGCGGAATCTGCAGCGACTGCGAGGGCAGGTCACTGGCCAGCCCCATCAGCGTCATCTCGACAGCTGGACCGTGCTCATCGGGCGCGGTGACGTCCGCGGGGTGCATCGGGTGCTCACCGGTCTGGACCGTGAGTCGATCGAGATGCGTGAGGTCTCCCCACTGGGTGGGCTGCTCGCCCAGGACGAGCGGACGCGCGTCCTGGCGGGGGCAGTCTGATGCGCCGCGACCAGCTCGAGCACGCGATCCGGACCGCCTGCCAGATCATCAGCCGGCGCGAGGTGATCGTCGTCGGATCCCAGTCGATCCTGGGTACGTTCCGCAAAGACCAGCTGCCTGCTGACGCGACCTTGTCGGTCGAGGTCGACATCTTGCCGATCGCCGACGACAGCGATGAGACGGCCCACCTGGCCGATCTGATCGAAGGAGTGGCGGGGGAGTTCTCATCGTTCGAGCAGCTGCACGGGTTCAGCATCGACGGTGTCGACCTGAGCACCTCCGCGCTCCCCGGAGGATGGCGAGACCGCCTGGTCAAGTGCAGAACGCCAACACGGCCGCACCCTCGGGTGGGCCGCGCATCCAGGCCGGCGCCCACACCGTCACCGCCGAAGAGCCGCTACCGCCGACCTCGCCGAAGCCCTCACCAAGATCCACATCGGCGGCCGACACTAGCCTGATGAGAGTCAGGCCTGCATGCGTTCACCCGTGAGCGCGAGGAGCGGCTGCGCGGCCAGGCCTCGTGACCCTTCCTCTGCCTCGGCTGGTGACCGCATTGAAGGGGCCGGCTGCCTGCGCTGCGATGGGTCGCCACGGACGCCGACTGGTCGGGTGTTACCGAACACGGGAGCGACGACGCGGCGGCCGGGCGTTCTCGCCGCAGGTGCACGGCCCGGCCTTCGCGCTGGCCCTGGCGGCGATGTGCCGCAGTGCGGTGTTGGAGCGCATGGACGGGGACGGCGAGATCGAACGGCGCCGCCGGCTCGACCGCTGAGCGCCGCAAACTGCCGCGGGCCGGCGTCGAGGAGCCGTGGGTCGCGGTGGGTCCCGGTGGGTCTCAGTTGGGGCCAGTTCGGGGGTCAGTGCGGTAGAGCCTCGAAGGCGCGGTAGACCAGGATCGCCGGCCAGACCAGCGCCTCGAGCACCGCCAGCACGTACTGCCAGAACGAATCGGCCTGCTGCCAGAAGTAGATCAGGGCTCCGATCAGACCCAGCCCGTAGACCGCGTCAGCGGCATTCCCTGAGCCTGCGCTGTGCCGAGTCCTGGGTTCGCTGACGGTGTCCGCCATGGTGCGCCTCCCTGTGTCCCCGTTCAGCATCATCCTGCGGAGGACTCGGCAATCAGGTCGAACGGCCTCGGGTCAGCCCGAGCAGGTGGGGTGCTCGGTGTCGATCCGGACCTTGCTCACCGTGAGGGTGAGTGTGGGCGACTCGGCTGGGGTCAGGTCCAGAGGCGCCCCCCTGCGCAGGACGAAGCGGGTCGCCCTTCCATCCGGTGCCCCGTAGGAGCCCTTGATCCGGATCGGGTACTGGCATTCCTGCACCACCGACTCCGAGAAGGCCTGGAACTGAATCCGCCACAGGTCGTTGCTGAACAGATCGACCTGCCAAGCGATGGGCGCCCCGTCTGGGCCGGTCGCGGTCCCCGTGATCGAGCAACCGTTGCTGACCTGTGTCGTCGGGGCCGTGCAACTGCGCCCGACCGGCACGCTCGTCCAGCCGCCTTGATCGTCGTCCGCCCACGCGAGGGCGACGGGATGGAGAACGATCGTCGAGGTCAGGGCGGCGATGGCGCCTGCCCGTGCGGCGACCGCGCGCCCTCGCCTGCGCGACCGGCGCGTGGCCGGCGTGGATTCGGGCATCGTGACCTCCGCGAAGTGCGCCTGCTCCGGTGCTCGAGGAGCGATAGCCCAACACGCCCGAGACCGGCCGTCAAGACGTGCGGCCCCCGACCACCCGGGCGGGTCTGGGAACATGCCGCCCGACAGGCGACCTCGGTGATGTGCAGTCGCTCGGCGACGGCCGCGACGGCTGCGTCGGTGGTGCCGAGGGGGAACGAGGATCTGGCGTCCCGCAAGATGTAGGCCGGTGAATAGTTCGGTGCAGGCGTGGTTGTCGGCGTCGTCTCGGATCGCGGCCGCGACAAGTGGGCCGGTGTCACAGACGATCATTACGCGCCGCCGAAGCCGTCGGCGAGCGAGTCCTCGTGGTTGCGGCCGAGGTCGGCGCGGCCGGAGGTGACTGCGCCGAACCAGGACGGCGGCCAGGAGCCGACGGACCGGGGCAGGGCCTGCCGACGCGCCTCGGCGAGGACGGCAGCCACCTGCTCGTCCGGTAGTTCGTCGACGAGACGGCGCAATTCCTCGAACTCACCGCTCATGAAGCCGAGGGTAGACACGTCCGGCCTCGGCGATGCGAACGCCGTCCACAGCGGGGCACATCCGGGGCACACGAGGTCGTCCAGCGGTGTCAGATGTCGTGAAGTACCGGAAGGCGTTGACGCAAGTCACGGGTGCGTTTCCTGCATCGTCGCAGGTCAGCGCGGTATGGGCAGGGTTCTCGTAATGCGTAGGTCTCGGGTTCGAATCCCGAAGGCGGCTCCGACAAAGCCGCAGGTCAGTCCCTGCTTGCGGGTCCGGCACGGTATGCCCTTTCAGGCTTCGGGGGCACAGCGGGGCACCAGCCGGTCGAGGTCTGTGCGGTCTGGGTGAGGGGTTCGCGGGAATGCGTCGGTCCGACCGAGTAGATGTCCTGTCAGCGTGGGCCCGCTCGGCTCCTGAGGGCCCGTGCTTGGCGCGTGAGGCTCGGTCATAGATATGCATTTCGTACTGCTTAAGAGTACGTTTGGCATATCGAATGGAGGAGGGGCCTCGTGGCTCGGCGACAAGCGGTGGGGCTGCCGGCGTCGTTGCTGCGCCGGCCGCTGCGGGTGCTGACGACGGCCGACGCAGCAGAGGCGTTCGCTCACCCGCGCCCTCAGCTGGCGCGACTCGTGACAGCCGGCGTCCTGCATCGGCTGGCCGCTGGCATGTACGTCGTGGTGCCGCAGGAGTTCACTGCTCTGACGTGGCGGCCGGGGCTCGAGGCCACCGCGGGCGGCATCGCCGCGGCGCTGTTCGGGCCGGATGACGCGGTGGTCATGGGCCTGTCCGCCGCGCGGATGCATGGCGCCGTACCCCGTGCCCTGGCGACCGGGCTGGTCGCCGTCCCGCGCCAGCATCGTGCGATCCGGTTGCTGGATCGAGACGCCCGGGTTGTCTTCGTGACGCGCGACGTCTCTCGGTTGGACGCCGAGCGGGTGGACACCGAGGTGGGACGCCTGCTGGTGACGGGGATCGAGCAGACAGCGCTCGATCTAGCACGTCGACCGGAGCTCGGTGGGGTGCCTGATCAGGCCAGGGAGGCGGCGCTCTCCCTCTGGGGACGATGCGACCACAATGTGGTGGATGCGCTGGCAGTGCGGCAGAGGCTTCGGGCGGCGGCTCGACGGTTGCGCGAGTGGGTGGCCTGATGCTCGACGCCCAGGAGGCTGCCGCTGTAGCGGAGCGTTTCGGTGTTGCGGTGACACAGGTGCGCCGCGATCACCTGATCTCGCACCTGTTGGCACTGCTCAGCCGCGACCTCGCCGACGACGTCCTCTTCTTCGGCGGCACCGCCCTGGCGCGCACGCACCTGCGGGACGGCCGGTTGAGCGAGGACATCGACCTGATTGTTCGCGGCGACCGCTCACGGCAGACGGTGGCCGCAACGGTCGACGCCCTCTTCTCGACGGGGCTGCGTCGCAGCATCGGTCGGCTGGAATGGCATCCCGCGCTCTCCGCCGTCCGTGACACCCACGCCGCGGTCCTGACGGGGCCGGACGGTGTGAGTGTCCGCGTCCAACTGCTCGACGGTCGCGGCTACCCGCAGTGGCCGACCGAGCAACGAGAACTGCACCAGCGGTACACCGGAGTCCCCGCTGCACGGCTCTGGGTTCCCGTACGGGCGGCATTCGTGGCCTGGAAGACCGCGGCATGGCACGACCGCAAGGCCCCCCGCGACCTGTGGGACCTGTGGGCCCTGGCCAGCATCGGTGCCGTCGACGACGCCGCCCGCGATCTGTACGTGCGAATGGGCCCGACCGGGCGTCCTCCCGCCCCATGGTTGTTCACAGAAGCCCCGTCGGAGCAACAATGGCATGAGGCCCTCGCTGCGCAGACCCGCCTGGGCGTCAGCGCCGTCGACGCGATCCAGGTCGTGGCCCACGCGTGGAACGGCACTGATCTCTGACACTCTCCCCGGTTGGGTCGGGGGCACATCCGGGGCGCACCAGGGTGTCAGGCCGTGTCAGACGTCGTGAAGTGTCGGAAGGCATTGACACAGGTCACGGGCGAGTTGCTCGTATCGTTGCAGTTCAGCGCGATGCGGGCAGGGTTCTCGTAATGCGTAGGTCTCGGGTTCGAATCCCTAAGGCGGCTCCACAAAACGGCAGGTCAAGAGGCAGGCGTTCCAGCGATTCGAGCATGCCGTTGCCCGGTGGCAGGTCGTCCACCGGCATCCCGTCGGGTGGGCCGTCGCCCTCCATGACGGTCAAGCGACTTTCCAGCTGCGGTCGCCGAGGGTGGCGACGAGGTCGAGGTGGCCGCCGAGGGCGGTGATGTAGGCGCGGACGATGTCGATGCCGGAGATCTCGCCGTGCTCGATCTTGGAGATCCGGGCCTGGGAGACGCCGAGGGCGTCGGCGACCTGGGCCTGGCTCAGGCCGGCGGCCTTACGGATCTCGGCGAGCTGGTGGCCGCGGACGTACGCCTCACGCCGCTCGGCGGCATCGGCCTGACCCGCCTCACGTTCGGCAGGGGTGCGGGGGTCGGCGGCGGCGGCCTTGGCCTTGACGTCGTTCCACGAGGTGAACTTGCCGCTCATCGGTTCTTCCTCCCCTTCGTGTTCTTCGGGTTCGTGGTCTTCGTGTGGTCGTCTGCGTCGTGCTGCTTGTTCAACGTCTCGAGGTGCTGGTCGTAGCGTTCGTCGGCGAGTGGGACCGCCTGCCGGTACCAGGTCTCCCATCGGCCGGACTTTTCGCCGGCGACGAGGAACAGCGCTTCGCGGTCGGGGTCGAACACGAACAGCATCCGCACCTCGCTGGTCCCGGTCGAGGGCGGCCGGAGCTCTTTCATGTTGTGGTGCCGGCTGCCGTGGATCCGGTCCACGAGCGGCCGCCCGAGCGTGGGCCCCGCCGCGGCCAGCTGCTCGATCGCGACCGCGATGAGGTCCGCCGACCCAGGGTCCGTCCTGCACAGCTCGAGGTACCAGCGCTCCACGTCCTGGTGAAGACTGATCTCCCAAGCCACACCCTCAACATAACTTATCGGTCATGTCCGGGTCGACTTGATACTTCTCGTGAGAGGAGCACGGTGTGATCGCGGAGGGTGGTGGTGGGGCGCAGGTCGCGTTGCTGGCCCACGTGGAGGGAGAGCCCGGGGAGTCGGACGTGACCTGGGCATTCGAGGTGGCTGAGGGGCTGCGACGCGGGTGGGCGGTCGAAGGGATCGGGCCGCCCGTGTTCGTCAACGAGGGCGTCGACAGTGACCACACGGTGGGAGCCCTGCTGCGACTTCCCGCTGTGTCCGACGACCCGGCGTGAGAGCGCCAGGCGCTGCGAGCGGTCGAAGCGCTCGTCGAGGCCCTCGAGGGCGCCGTCCATGGCGATCGCGTCGTCGCCCTGGAGCTCGATGGAGTGGCCGTGGGTTGGGTGGACAACGGCGCTCGGGACCGGATGGTAGACAAGGGGCTCCTGATCCCTTGGCGGCAACGCGTCGAGGGTGGCGCCTGAGTCCCACGACCGCCTTCCCGTGTGGGACGCGTCGTGGGACACGAATGGCGTTCGTGAGGGTCGCCGAGTTCGTGAGGCGCGGCACCGTGCGCGATCGGTCCTGGTCAGAGCGTTGTGGGGATCTGACCGGCGGCCTCGTAATGCGTAGGTCTCGGGTTCGAATCCCGAAGGCGGCTCCGACAAAACTGAGGGAGCTGGTCCGCGCCTGTGACGGTCGGAGTCGATGGGCGCGTGGGTAACGGTGACGAGGGTCTTCCGCTGCTCTTCCTCGATGTCGATGGCGTCCTGAACGTCTGGGACCCGGCCGGCCCGGTCGATCGCTGGTCGTTTCCGGACGGCCGCCTGCTGCTCGTTCCTGACGGGGTGTCCCAGCGGCTGTCTACGTTGGCGGGGATGTTCGAGGTCGTGGGGGCGACGACGTGGGGGAGTGACGCCGCCCAGGTCTACGGGCCTCGGTTGGGGATCGGCTCACGATGGCAGGTGCTGGAGTTCGACGAGGACAAGTGCCGGCGATCCTGGAGGTTGCAGGTGGGCGTCGGTTCGCGTGGGTCGACGACAACGCTGGGCGCGACGTCCCCGAGCCGCTGCGGCCCGACGACGTCGCCTTCCTCGACCTGAGTATCGGGTCGGCGGCCTCAAACGGGTTGCCTGGCGAAAGCGATGAGTACGGCGATGAGGTCGTTGCCGTTCGAGGACTGGTCTTGAACACTCCAACACCTACGTGTTGACCCCGGACGGCGTGAGGGTCGCGGTGTTCTACACCAAAGTCCACGACCGGCTCCTACGACCGCTGCTGGCCGCCGACCGACCACCCGCCCCACTCCCGGTCCGCCAAGCCCTGCGCACCCTCGACCACGACGTCGACGACTACATCAACAACGCCCGGATGGCCGCCTGAGAACTTGGCTCATCTCTCAACCCGGCCGGGACCAAACGTCCCTAGGTACCGGACTTCTTCGTCGGCGCCGGGTACGGGGTCTTGCCCTGGGCGAGCGCGTCGGTGAGCTGCTCGATGCGGCGGGTGCGGGTCTCCGGGCGCACCGCGGTCTGGATGCGATTCAGGAAGGCGAATCGGTTGCGGCCGTCCAGCGCGGCGTAGACGTCGGTGAGGTCGCGCGCGGCCAGGGCGGCGGCGAGGTCGTCGGGCACCACTGCGGTGGCCGGGCTGTCGTAGGCGGCGTCCCAGCGGCCGTCCGCCTTCGCCCTTTCCACCTCTGCCAGGCCGGCGGGGCGCATCCGCCCCTCGGCGGTGAGCCGCTCGATGCGCTCGCGGTTGATCTTCGACCAGACGCTCTTCGCGCGCCGCGGGGTGAACCGCTGCACGTACCACTCGTCGTCGAGCCGCCGGGCGATGCCGTCGATCCAGCCGAAGCAGAGCGCCACGTCCACGGCCGTCGTCCAGTCGACCGACGTGACGCCGGTGCCCTTCTTGGCCATCCGAATCCAGACGTGGGCGGCGGTCGACGCGTTATCGACGAACCAGGCCTCGAACGCCTTGTCGTCCTCGAAGAACACCGCGTCGGTGTGGACCATCGACATGGCGGCAGCCTAGCCTGCCGCTTTCATCGTCCCAGCTCAGGGGCACTTTCCTCTGCTACCACAACCCATCGTGATCAAGCAGCGATGAAAGCGGCAGGTTAGTAGTGGCGACCTGGCTCGGCTACTGCCCCACCTGCCACCAAACCGTTCCCCCGTAAGCACCTAACAAAGCACTATTAGTACGACAGCGACACTTGGTTGTTGATCAAGCTGTGAACTGCTGGGACGTGGGTGTGTCGGTGCGTGACACGGGTGCAGCCACCACCAAATGATCAAGGTTTGTGAAGACACGTGATCTGCTGGCGATGGCTGCGGCCACCAGCGTAGACCTCAGCGGGTGGCAGGCCGAACTGGACGCGTTCATGGCCCGGATCGGTCCGCGGTTCGCCCGGTCCGAACCCCGCACGCGGGCCGGCGCGTTCGTCCAGGGCCTACTCGCCGGGCTGCCACGAGCCAACGGATGGACGATCGCCGAGCACGCCGGCGAAACTCAGCCGCGCGGGATGCAGCGGCTCCTCGCGAACGCGGTCTGGGACCACGAGGGGGTGCGGGACGACCTACGTGAGTATGCCGTGGCGAACCTGCACGCCGCCCAGGGGCTGGGGCCGGTGCTCGTCATCGACGAGACCGGCGATCTGAAGAAGGGCCGGAAAACCGTTGGCGTGCAACGACAGTACTCCGGGACCGCGGGGATCGTTGATCAAGGATTGTGTCTTGGGTATTGGCCGGCCGTGGGTGGACGGATCCTGTGAGGGTGCGTGGGATCGGCCCCAACGTCCTGAGCCAAGCGGCAGTCCGGTGATCAGGCTTAGTGGTGAGTCTCGTTCGGGGCGGCGCCACTGGTACCTGCCTGGGGTGATCGTGCTGGGAGGTGATCGGTGTGCGTGACCTGTCCAAGCCGATCGCCAGGTTGTTGAGTTTGCGGTTGCATCCCTGGCTGATCCGGGCCGGCGGGCGTTTCCACTTGGCGCTGCTTCGCCGTTTCCCAGGTGCACGGATCGTGGGCTCGGAGACGTTGATCCTCACCACGCGCGGACGCAGTAGTGGGCAACCCCGCTCGACGCCGGTCTTCTTCGTCCGCCGCGGCGATCGGCTGTACATCGCCGCCTCGTTTGCTGGCCGAGACATCCCGCCGAACTGGTATCTCAATCTCGTTGCCGACCCACACGTCAACGTGAGTGGCCACGCGGCGTGTGACAGCTACCTGGCACGCGAGCTGTCCGAGGAGGAGGCCGCGCGCGTTTGGCCGCTGCCGGTCGCCACCTATCACCCATTCACCCGCTATCAGCAACGGACCCAGCGGCGGATCCCGGTCATCGAGCTCAGCCCGGTGTCGGATTCGGAGCATTCACGCGCCTGATCCTTCGCACTGTCACCCGCGCGCAGGGACGTGGCGGGTCACCCCCAGGGAGCCAGATCATGCCGACGATCCCGCATCAGTCTCCGCGTACTTCCTTCGTTGTGATACTTGTTGCCGCGGCGTTCGTGCTGCTCGGCACGTCGGTCGCGTTCGCGCAGGACGACAGCCTTGGCGGAAAGGTCCGCAGCGGCCAAGACGTGGTGATCCCCGCCGGGCAGACCGTGCAAGGCAACCTGTATGCCTCAGGCGGGACCGTCCGGGTCGAGGGAACGGTCACCGGGGACCTGGTGGCGACCGGCGGCCAGGTGCAGGTGTCGGGTGAGGTCAAGAATGATCTCCTGGCCGCCGGCGGGACAATCGAGGTCTCCGGCAGGGTCGACGGTGACGCCCGGCTGTTCGGCGGCCGGGTCATGGTGAGCGGACCGATCGGCCAGGATCTCGTGCTCGGGGCCGGGCAGGTGACAGTGACCTCGTCCGCGCGGGTCGGGCAGGACCTGGTGTTCGGAGCCGGGCAGATGACGCTCGACGGCCAGGTCACCGGCAGCGTGCTGGGTACCACCCCGAACTACACCAAGCACGGCACGGTCGGTGGCAGCGAGAACGTCACCATCGCCGAACAGGGCACGAAGGCAGAGCCTACTGTCGGGTCTCGGCTGGTCGAGGGACTGCAGGGATGGATCGGCATCCTCGTGGTCGCGGCGCTGGCCTTGTGGCTGCTCCCCCGCCTCCTGCGAGGAACCGCCGACAGCGTCCATCGCCGCCCGCTGCCCAGCCTGGGATTCGGCGTCCTCGGGATCATCGGCCTGGTCGTCCTCGTCGTCGCCGTGCTGATCGTGGCGATCTTGCTTGCAGTAGTCTTCGGGTTGCTGGGCCTGGGTGATCTCGTTGCACTCGCGCTGTTCGGCGCGCTGACCCTCCTGGTCATCGCCGGTTTCGTCTTCTTCGCCATCGCGACGTTCCTCGCCCCGGCAGCGGTCGGCCTGGCCCTGGGCGCCCTCGCACTCGGCGACGAACCGCGCAGTCGACGCTGGTTGGGCCTGGTGCTCGGCCTCCTCGTCGTCGTGATCCTCACCTCGCTGCCCGTGGTCGGCGGCTGGCTCGGCCTGCTGGTCCTGCTCCTCGGTCTTGGTGCGGCGATCCGCCTCGCATGGTCACGGCAACGACGCCGCCCTGGGCAGGTGGCCGTGGAACCTGCGGCAAGCTAACCGCTCGCCGCGGCCAGCTTCGACCGCCTCAACTGCTCGGCCGGCTTGACGTTGACCACCGTCCCCGCACCGTCGGCGTGCACCAGCAGGAAGTCCGGGACATGCCGGCGGCTCCGCCCGGCCACCTGCGCGGTCACGCAGAACGGTTGCGCCGCAATGGCAACCACGCCCGGGTCGAAGTCGGCCAGCAGCAGGCGAGCCAACTCCAGCCGGCTCTCATACACCACATGCCCGCCCGTGGTCGCTGACCAGTACCAGCCCGAGTAGTGCGCCTGCCCATGCCGCCACCGGAACACCCGCCACGGCAGGCCAGCCGCCAGCGCCTCCGCTCCCACCGTGGCCAGATCCCCAGTGCTGACCACGCCCGAACCATCCCTGAATGCCACCTCGCAGCCCGACGCCATGCCCCGGCTCCTTCCGGTCCCCACCGCCCCAACAGCGGATCGCCGGAACATACGGGCATAACGATCAAACCGGGACAAGGCGCGCCGAGGAACCGACAAGTACCTGCACAACCGACAACTCACCGACAAGTAAGTGACCCAAACCGACATGTTCACCGGATCCCTACAGGTCCCTGGGTCGTCTGGACAGGTGCGGGAGGTTCTGGTCATACTTATGACCATGAGTACGCCACTGTCGCTGGCCGAGGTCAAGGCGCACCTGTCCGAGTTGGTCGCCCGGGTGAACGGCCAGCATGAGCGCGTGACGGTCACGGTGCACGGTCGCCCGTCCGCGGTGCTGGTCTCGGTGGAGGACCTTGAGTCGTTGGAGGAGACCATCGCGGTGCTCTCCGACAGCAAGGCTGTCCAGGCTCTGGTCCAGTCCGAGGCCGAACTCGCCCGTGGTGAGACCGTGAGCGCCGACGAGCTGGTCGCAGCCGTTGCTGCCAGGCGCCGTTCGGCCTCATGACGTCTGAGGCACCCAGCCCCTACAAGCTCAGGACCACGCCGACCGTCCGGCGCCAGCTCGCCGAGGAACTCCCTGAGGCCGTCGCAGCTGCCGCCCTGGAGTTCATCACAGGTCCGCTCCTGGACAACCCCTACCGGGTCGGCCGACAGCTCAGCCCACCACTGGAGGACAGGTACAGCGCTCGGCGCGGCACCTACCGGGTCCTGTACCGCATCGACGACGAGGCCTGCATAGTCACCGTTGTCCTGGTCACCCACCGTCGCGACGCCTACCGAACTCGATGATCTGGCCACACACCACCTGCGGCATGGTCGCGCGTTCCGCGCGGACGGCGGGACGAGCGGACGTTCAGCGTGGCCATGCCCACTGGATCGGTGTCGCTGCAGCCGGCGTCAATCGCGGCGGTAAGACGCAGCCGGTCGACGGTTCTGCAAGGTGCGGCGCCACCCTACTGGTCTAGACGAGTGATTCCGATCTTCAGTGGTCGTAGGCGATCAGTGAGCGGCTGACGGACCGGCCGGTGTGGAAGTTGTGCCAGATCGCGGCGGACATGGCCAGGATGCGTTGGGCGACCCGCACGGCGACGCCTTCGAAGGTGCGCCCACCGTGTTGTTCCAGGTCAAGCTGCCCTTTGAGGGTGTCGTTGACGGACTCGATGAGCTGGCGGATCTTCTTCAGGATCGCCGCGCCCCAGCGTTGCTTCTCCTTCCTGCGGGCGGGTCGGAGCAGGTCGATGCCCCGCTCGGTGAGCAGGCGTTCGAGGTCTCGTCCGGAGAACCCCTTGTCGGTGATCAGGACGAGGCCCTGGCGGGAGGCGATCAGGTCGGCGTCGCGGTGCAGCATCGCGTCCACCACCTCGCGTTCACCGATCTTCGGGGTGGCCAGGGCCCACAGGATCGGCATCCCGGCCGGGGTACAGATCAGGTACAGCCGCAGCCCCCAGAAGAACCGGGAGTGGCTGGCGCAGTACCCGTAGCCGGCCCAGCCGGCCAGGTCACTGCGCTGGGTGGTGGGGCGTGAGGCTCCGCACGGGACCGGGGTGGAATCCAGCAGCCAGTGGTCGTCGAACCAGTAGTCGGTGTCGAACGCCAGCAGCCGGATCACGCGCTGGACCAGCGGCAACGCCGCCCGGAGCCGCTTGTTGTACCCCGACTGGTCGGGCAGGTAGGGGAACAGGTGGCCGATCTGCTTGCGGGCTGCGCGGATCCAGCCTCGCTCGGAGTCGTGGCCCAGCAGTACCTGAGCGACGGCGACCGTGACCAACTCAGCATCGCTGAACCGGGGTGGGCAGCCCATCCTCGGGATGCCCTTCAACTCGTCGTCGATCTTCACATACAGTGCGGTCAGGAGGGTGTCCAGGTCAGGCGTCATAACCGACCACAGGGCACCCTCCCCCCCACGTCGATCAAGGCGCCACGCCGCCGGAGATCGGAATCACTCGTCTAGGTGGCGGCTCGAACCGAGAGTCATGGGGCTGCGAAGTGCGGTCAGCGAAGCCCAATGGCGTCGAGCCGACGCAGGAGAAGCGACGCGAGCCCCATGTAGTCCAGCGCCTCGTCTGGCGTGTCGCCGATGTCGACCTCGTGCCCACGAGGGTTCCGGATGCCGGTCGTCGCGCCGGCAATGATGAACTTGAAGCCCTTCTGCTCATCCACCTCGGACTCGGTGATTAGCGCGTTGAGCTTGATCTTGGCGCTGTCCTCGTTGAAGGCGTCCATCATGAGCGCGAGCTTCCGCACCTTGGCGGGGAGGTCGCGGTGGATGTTCCGGCCCTCGAACGGGTGCGGCTCATCGCGCTCGGTCGTCCCAGATGGCGCTGGCGTGGCAGTTGGCTCGGCCATCTGCTCAGCGCCGACAGAACGCGCGATGCGCTCGAAACGGTCCAGCAGACCACTCACGACATCAGGTGCTTCTTGATGCTCGCGAAAATGGCGTCGTAGGTGTCGGCGTCACCACCGGGCGGGAGGTTGACCTCGATCCGGACAGTCAGGCCCACGTCCTGGCCGTTCTTGGCCTTCACCTTGCTCTTGTCGTCGTCACCATCGCCGTCTCCGCCACCTTCGCCGTCGTTGTCTTCGGCGGGAGTCTCGGTCGCCCATCTCGCTGAACACCTACGAGTAGGCCCTGCGCATCGCGGTCTCGAGACCCTGCTTGAACAGGTTCTCGTCGCCGTAGAAGAAGTGAGTGTTGTCCTCGACCTTGTTGCCCTCATCGTCGATGAGGTCCAGGAACTCGGTCCGTGGCGATGGGGCGGCGAGGCACGAAGCCGTCGATGGCTCGCATCTGGTCGTGCGTCGCTGCGCCCGCTGCCTTCACGGGCGTGGCGGTGCTCACGCGACGTCCCCCGCGATCATCGCCTGCAGGCTCAGGGCCAGCGTTCGCGCCCTACTCGGGGACTTCTGCCTCTTTCGCAGCGTCCGAGCTCCGACAGCATGGAAGGACGGATACCCATGGTGGACGAGGAGCTGGATCGAACGGAGGAGGGGCATATGTATCCGATCGAGTTGGCAGGGCGCCCAGTCGAATGCCCGGAGTGTGGCTGCGCCGATGTGGAACACGTCGGGAAACAAGGTGGGCACCACCGCTACCTGTGCCTGGAGGGACACCGGTTCGAGGTGCCCAAGCCCCCCGGGTTCCTCGCTCGGTGGAGCATGAAAAGACGGTCCGCAGGCCGCCGTTCCCCGTCGAAGCCCGGGCCTCGGTGATGAGCGGAGCGTGTCAAGCCGCCGGAGATACCGTAGGCGAGTAGAGGATCAGGCAGCGGCAGCGAGCACGACCCTGGGTCGGGCATGGGTCCGTCGGCGCGGCCGGCGGCCGCGTCCTTGGCCTGACCCGAGAGGTCACCTCGATCACCGGCTGGTCCGCGGTTGGTGCCGCCCCAGCGACGCCTGACCCCCACTTGACCCCGACGGCCGGCCAGTGGTCAGTCGTCGTGGACGAGGCCGGGGTCGAGGTCGAGACTGGCCGGGAGGAGGTTGGATGATGAGTCGTGTCGTGATGGTGGTCGGAGTGGTGGTCCTCGGGGTCGTGGCGCTGGCCGTCGCCTGGCTGCTGGGGATGCGCAACAAGGGGTCGGTTGTCGTCTCGACCCAGCGTCGGATCAACCGTGCCGTGATGAACCCACGGCAGATGCGGACGGCGGGCACCCCGGGTTCCTACGCCTCCGTGGTCCGGCACGTCGGCCGGACGTCGGGGCGTGCGTACGAGACCCCGGTGGGGGTGGTGCCGACCGAGGACGGGTTCGCGGTGGCGCTCATGTACGGGCCGCGGTCGGACTGGCTCAAGAATGTGCTGGCCAGCGGGTCGGCGACCGTCGTCCACGAAGGGACGGCATACCCGGTCGACAGGCCTGAGGTCGTCCCGTTCGACACCGTCGTGCGCCACTTCCCCGACGAGCGCAGCATCCGCCTGTTCGGTGCGACGCAGGCCCTTCGCGTTCGCACCGTGAGCGCGGACGAGGGCAGCGAGCCCTCCACGATCTGAGCGGGCTCAGGTCCGGGAGACCGCGGGCGCGCGCCCGATGAGGCTGTCGTCTCGAGGGCCTCGAGCAAGGTCGCGGCCAACGCGTCCCGGCTGATCGCACGCCGCGGCTCCGGGCGCCCGCCCTACTAGCCCACCATCGCCTCGGTGGGGACCTGGGCACGGGTCACCTGGGCCTGCCGGATGTCGCCGATGATGAGGGCGAGGTTGGTCACGGCGATGGCGCCCACGTTGGCGGTGAGGACGCCGAACAGACCGGGCGTGGCGTTGTACCCGATCCAGGCCCCGGCCAGGCCGGCCAGGACAGCGGTGGCCATCCAGATCCGCTGGTCGCGGGCCGGCCGGTCCCGAGGCACCCAGGCCAGGACGATGCCCAGGCCGACCGGAAGGCCGACGGCCGTGACGGCGAGCAGCTGGTTGTCCAGGGTCACGCCTCCCAGGAAGGTCAGGACGAACAAGGCGCCGACGAACCACCCGCCCACGCCGAGGACGATCGGGAAGAGCGAGCGGAGCAGCGTACTGGTCACGGGGCCGAATGCTCCCCGCCGGCGCACCCGCCGCGCCATCCAGGTCAGCGAGGCGATGGTCAGCAGCCCGACGGCGACCATCAGGGCGAGGACGCGCTTGGCCATTGTCGTGGCGGTGACCTGCGGGAAGAACGTGACCCGGTGCGGTGCGAACAGGGACTGGTCGACTCCTCCGGTGTCCAGGAAGGTGGTGATGAGCCGGGTACCGGCCTCGGGCTGCAGGGTCCAGAAGGACCCCACGTGCCCGAACCCGTCGAGGATGACCTGGTGGCCGTTCGGCAGGGAGGGGAGCAACTCCCGGGTCGCCGGCTGGGGTGGTGTGGCGACGTCGAGGGCTCCACTGATGAGCAGCGTCTCGACGGTCGAGGTCTGGACGGTGCCGTAGTCGGTGGCGCCGGCCGGGGTGGGCCAGGCGTCGGCCAGGTGACCGCCGCCCCACGCGAACGCGGTGGCCGCAGCACCGAGGTTCACCGCTCGGTCGGCTCCCCAGCCGGCGAAGTACTGGCGCGCGGCGTCGTCGTCGAGCCCGGCACCGGCGGCGTACTGGCCCCAGACGAACAGGTCCGGGAACAGCAGGTCGCTGAATACCGTCGCGAACCACATCCCGCTGTTGTCGCCCTCGGTGACCGAGAGCAGGGCATCGATGGTGGCCGGGGCACCCAGCAGGTCGGGGGTGGATTCCATCAACCCGTAGAAGGACACGATCCGGGCGTTGGCCTGCTTGACCGGCAGGAACAGCCAACGGTCGGGCATGTCGCTGCTGGCCCGGCGGATCGAGGCCGCCAGGTCACTGGTCCGGCCCCGGCAGGTCGAGTCCTGGGCGCACAGCTGGGCGTAGCGCCCGATCAGCTCATCGGTGTACTCCGGGCTCTCCAGGAAGTGACCGGGCGGGTTGACCCCGAGCATCACCGAACGGTGGATGCTGCCGGGATGGCGCCAGGCGTAGATCATCGCGGTGCGCGTCCCGGCGCTCTGGCTCAGCAGGTCGATCGGGCCGTACCCCAGGGCCTGTCGGGCGGCCTCCAGGTCGTCCACCTGCTGCACCAGACCGTAGCCGGTGAGGTCGACCCCGGTGTCGCTCAACCGCTTCGCGCACGCCCGGAACCCGTCTCCGTAGCGGCGATAGGAGTCCTCGGTGAGGTACCTGTCGGATTGCCTGAGCGCCGAGGCCACCTCGGGACAGTCCAGACGCACCGACCCGTCGATACCGCGATAGCCGACCAGGACGACGTCCCGGGTCAGCGCGAACCGGCTGGCCTGCGTGAACGACAGGTTCGACTGGCCGGGACCACCCTCCAACCAGAAGACCGGTTCCGCGCTGCCACCTGACCGAGCCGGGATGCGCACAACCGGGACGGCGATCAGCCGCGACGACGACGCCTCTCGGCTCTCGGGCACGACGAGCGTGCCGCAGTCGGCGCGAACCTCGCCCGCCTCTGTCCGGTAGGTGCACGGCTGCAGCCGCAGGTCCCCGGCCTTCGCCCCTGCCGGCACCGTGACCGGGCCAGGGCCCGGCGCCCACCGCAGGTAGGCGAACCCGGCCAGGACGACGCCGATGAGCGCCAGGCCCACCACACGGCTGGGCGTCACCGCACGGCTGGGCGTCCCCGCACGGCTGGGCGTCCCCGCACGGCTGGGCGTCACAACGGGCGTCTCCGGCGCTGCTGGGGCCACGAGGGGCTTCGGGGCCACTTCAGGTCCGAGGATGGAGGGCCGGCGGCCGTGCCGGGCCCACAGTTCGAGCAGGATCAGGGTGATCCCCTGGACCATGATCAGGGTGCTGATGATGGCCGCGATGGGGGTGGTGGCCGCGGCCTCGGTGGCGCCCACGAAGTTGTACACACCGTGCCAGAGGATCACCAGCAGCAGGCTGCCGCCGGACCGGTTGTACAGCCAGGTCAACACGACCGCCCCGCAGCTCAGGCCCAGGAACATGCCGACGTAGTCGGCGGGGCCGAACTCCCGGTAGGACTGGATCACCCAGAACTGCGGCGCATGCCAGGCGAACCACAGCGGGGCCAGGATCAGGGTGGCCGTCAGCGGGGTGAACCGACGCTGCAGCTGCGGTAGGGCATACCCGCGCCAGCCGACCTCCTCACCCAGGCTGCCCACAAGAGTGATCGCCAGGAACACCCCGACCAGACCGATCAGTGGAGTGCCGCTGAACCTGCCGAAGTCCGCGGACTGCGGCAGGTTCCGACCCGTCAGCCGAAGACCGGCCAGGGCGAGCAGCAGGAAGGCGGCAGGGCTGACGGCGACCAGCCACCACCGCACCGGGACGCGCCAGCGCACCCCCCGGGAGACCAGGTCCCGTAGACCCGCCCGGCCCACGGTCAGCGCGGTGACGATGACGGCGGCCACCAGGGGTCCCATCAACGACGGATAGTGGGTGGGCCACCCCTGCCCCCGCCGGACCTCCAGATGTTGCACCGCCGGCGGAACGGCCCACGACCAGCTCAGCGCGTAAGCCAGGACGAAGAACAGCACGACGGGCCCGAGGCCGCGGCCTGCGCCGATCACACCTGCCCGGGTATCCCGCTCCGACACTGCAGCCATGATGATCACCTCACGTCGACAAGACCAGGCTCCTTCCGCCCGGTCACGGCTGGCCGCTCGGCGAGCAGCAACGCCACCATCGACCGGACAGCGGTGGTGACGGTGCCGCCCCGGACTGCCTCGGTGATCCAGAATCGGTGATCCGGAACCGCCGCCTGCCGGCCCCCAGGTCCCTGGGCCCCTTGGGTCCCCTCAGGTTCATCGCACCAACGGCCGCCGCACCGCCCTCGCCGGACGTCAAGTAGCCGGCGAGGGCGGTGCGGCGGCCGCGGGCAGGATTTGGAAGATGGGGAATTGCGGGGCGATCCGTTCGAAGTCTGTCAACGGGGCGTGCCGGTCCACCGGTAGATGGGGCCGGGCCCCGGGCGCGACGTCCAGGTAGCGGCGCAGGATCGGCGCCCGCTGCTCCGGCGGAACCTCCCGTAGGTACACGTCCTGCCTTGCGCCCCGGTACAGCACGGCCCGACCTGCGGCGGCCTTGACGTTGAGCACCCAGTTGGCGTCCGCGCCCAGCATCGACACCAGGTACCGCTGGTCCTGGTAGTCGGCCACGACCACGGGGAACGAGATCTGTTTGCCCGAGTGCCGACCGCGCACCTGCAGGGTCATCGCGTTCTCGGGTGACAGGCGCCCGGCGGCGAACTGCACCGCCCACATCCGGTTCAACAGCTTCGCCAGCCGGTGCGGCCGGCCGCCGCGGTACATCCACCTCTTGGCCCAGTGCAGTCGCTGCACTACGCCTCGGCGCTGCGACGCCACTTGATCTACCATGACGACTCCACCTCGCTCGCCTCGGGTCCGACCCGGTCTTTCGCTCCTGCGTCATGTCTGCCCACAACTCCCGGTTGCGCCGAGGCACAAGCTGCTCGGACCGGTGGATTCACGATTTGGACACCTGCCGCCGGTTGCTGTCGGCTGTCAATGGTGGGGCAGCCGAAGACGGAGCGGGTCCTAGCGGCTGGTGAGAACGGCGCGGTGACGGCGACCTCCACCGGGAACGGGCTGCTCGCGCGCTTCGTCAGCGTCTGATCGGCTCGTCCCCTCGGACCCGTCCAACGTCCTGACCCGGGACTCGACCACGCCACCGTCGCCATGTCCGCTCCCTCGACGACAGGCTGACCTGATTCGCCCGCGGCCGGGTGACCGCCCGGGGCGGTCGCGTCTCTACGGTTCCCCGCACCCGCGGACGGCGGCAGGGACCTTCGTCCCGGGACGCCCAGACGCGGTCGCGGCCCAGCGACGCGTCGCGCGCCGCTGGTGTTCCGCAGGCCAGTGCGAGCCGAGCGGATGAGGGCTTGGGCGCCGCGCGGGACCTTCGTCACTAGATCATCAGCTCAGCCCGGAGCAAGGCTGTCTGGGTTGTGGTGATGAATGCCCATCCTGGGGGTTCAGCATGACCGGGCGACGCAACGTGGCCGCCGATGTGGCCGGCTGGAGCGTGAGGCACCGCGCGATCGCGGTCATCGGGTGGGTGGTGTTCGTCGCCGTCGCGATGACGCTGGGGTCGCTGGCCGGGCAGAAGCAGATGACGGTCGACCAGTACGCGATGGGCGACTCGGCGAAGGCCGTGAAGATCCTGGACGACGCGGGGTTGAGGCTGGGTGCCGCGGAGATGCTGCTGGTCAGCAGAGACCGGCCGGACGCGACCAGCCCGGGTGTGCGCGCCGTCGTCGCGGAGCTGACCGCTCGGGGGAAGGCGACCGGACTGGTCGCCGAGCTGCCCGACCCGTACACGGTCGGGCTGGTCTCGGCGGATCAGCGTTCGGTGCTGGTCCGGCTGTCGATGGCCGGGGACCTGACCACCGCCGGTGACCGGGTGCAACCCATCATCGACGCGGTCGCGGCGACCCAGAAGGCTCACCCGCAGGTGCGGATCGACCAGTTCGGTGACGGGTCGGCGAACAAGTGGTTCAACGACACCATCGGTCGGGACTTCCAGCGGGCGGAGTGGACGGCGGTGCCGCTGGCCCTGGGCATCCTGCTGGTCGCGTTCGGTGCCTTTCTCGCGGCGGTGCTGCCGGTGGGGCTGGCGTTGACCGCGTTCTTGGCCGCCAACGGGGTGCTCGCCGTGATCAGCCACCGACTGCACGTGGACAACGCGACAAGTTCGGTGATGCTGCTGGTGGGGCTGGCCGTGGGTGTGGACTACTGCCTGTTCTACCTGAGGCGCGAGCGGGAGGAGCGGGCACGGGGAAACGATCCGGCCACCTCGCTGCGGATCGCGGCGGCGACCTCGGGACGCGCGGTGCTGGTGTCCGGGCTCACCGTGGTGGTGGCGATGTCGGGCATGTTCTTGTCCGGGATGCTGCTGTTCGACGGGTTCGGGATCGCAGCGATCCTGGTCGTCCTTGTCGCAGTCGTGGGCTCGGTCACCGTGCTGCCCGCCCTGCTGTCGCTGCTGGGTGACCGTGTGGACTTCGGTCGGATCCCGGGCCTCGCCCGGATGCGTCGTCCGAGCCAGGGCAGCCGGACCTGGGCGGCGATCCTGGCCCGGGTCCTGGCCCGGCCGGGTGTCTCGGTCCTGGCTGCCGGCGCGTTCCTGCTGGTCCTGGCCTGGCCGGCGGTCGGGATCCACACCGAACGGTTGAGCCTGGACAAGCTGCTGCCCGCGGACGCGAGCATCATGACCGCCTACCACCGGATAACGCAGGCCTTCCCCGGAGGCCCCAGCCCCGCCGATGTCGTGGTCCAGGCACCCGACGTGACCGACAGCGAGGTGACCGCGGCCGTCGCCGACTTCCAGACCCGCGCGCTGGCCACGAACCTGGTGCACGAGCCGATCCAGGTCGCCGTGCACGGCCCGCAGCACGTCATCCAGATCTCGGTGCTTCAACCCCTGGACCCCTACGCCAGCAACCTGACCCAGCCGCCGACCCCAGCGGCGGATTCCGCCTGCCCACACGTCGGCACCTATCCAGTTACCAAGTCAATTGGGGAGGTGGGATGCGCAGACGGCATCGCCGGTCGGACTGTCCGATCCACTTCGGGTTGGAGGTCCTCGGGGACCCGTGGACGCTGCTGGTCCTGCGGGACCTGCTGCTGAAGGGCCGGACCACCTACAGCGACTTCCTGCACGCCGAGGAGGGGATCGCCACCAACGTGCTGGCCGACCGACTGGCCCGGCTGGAAGAGGACGGGCAGCTGACCGCCGAGCGCAGTCCCGGCGGCGGTCGGGCGCGCCGTTACCGCCCCACCGCCAAGGCGGTCGATCTGCTCCCGGTACTCCTGGAGATCATCGCCTGGAGCGCCCGGCACGACCCGGACACCGCCGCGGACCCCGACTTCGTCGCCCGGCTGCGCACCGACCGGGCCGAACTGGAACGCGGCCTGCGGGCCCAGGCCACCGCCCTCGCATCACGCCGGCACCGACCGCAGCATCCAGCGCAACAACCGCAGACTCGACCGCGACCACGGCCCGGAAGGACTCGTGACCACGCTGACCAACCAGATCACCATCGCCGCGCCCCGGCGGGCCGTCTGGGATGTCCTGACCAGCCTGGATCTGCTCGACCGGACGACCCCGGCGTGCGCACCTCCACGCTGGTGGGCGACCTGAGCGCCGGCCCCGGGGCGCAGCGCCGCGGCGACCTGTGACCTACGCGTTGAAGTATGGCCCGGCGGGTCAGGCCCTGAACGCGATAGTGATGCGCCGCCGGTGGGACCGCGGGATCAAGGGATTCCTGCACGGCCTGCAGCAGTACGTCCAGCCCAGCACGACGCCACCGCGCGGTAGACCTGTCATGGCCTACGACCCCGACCTGGCCCAACGGGTCCGCGTCGCCGTCCACACCCACGCCACCCGGCACGGGCTGCGCACCGACGAACGCAAGATGTTCGGTGGGCTGGCGTTCATGGTCGAAGGCACCATGGCCTGCGGCGTGGTCGGCCAGGAACTGATGGCCCGTGTGGGAGCCAGTCGCAATGCCCAAGCCCTGGCTCGCACTCACACCCGACCGATGGACTTCACTGGCCGCCCCATGAACGCCTACATCTTCATCACCCCGCCGGGATGCGCCACCGACCACCAGGTCGACGCCTGGATCGCCCGCCCTTGCACCTCGCCATTCCCGGGAGGAGAGTGGCTGCCTCCGGCAGCTCGCCGGACTGCGTTGAGAGGACCAACCCATGGAGAAGTTCCTCGTGCTCTACCGCTCGAAGTTGACGATGGGCGAGCAGATGGGAGCAACCACGGACGAGGAGCGTCAGGCCAGCATGGACGCCTGGATGGCCTGGGGCGCGAGGGCGGGCGACGCCCTTGTCGAATGGGGCGCACCCACCCAGCCCACGACCGAGGACGACCCCGGTCCATCGGGCTGGATCGGTGGGTACTCCATCGTTCAGGCCGAGGACGCGGGCGCCGCCCGAGCGCTGCTGGCTGATCACCCCCACCACCAGGTGGGCACCATCGAGGTGCTGCAGATCTATCCGATGCCCGGCTCCTGAGGGCCGACCGGGTGCGCCGCCCCGCGGCAGTGGCTCATGGCCTTCCCCCTGGAGGCCGGTGAGCCGGACTCGCCGGGCGGTGTCCGCGAGACCGCAGCCCGTTGGGTGCGGCAGGGGCCGGCCTGCTGTGGATGCCGTTCCCCGACGGGGGCTCAGCCCGCGGCTGGTCGCGCTGCCGGAACTTCTGGCTTGCCGGTCGAGGTCCTCGGCAGGGTCCCCGAACGTGTACCGCCGGGGATCTTGTAGCCGGCCAGGCTCTCGGGGGCGAACGCGACGTCGGCGGTGGGGGTGGCTCCCAGACCTCGTCGGTGGTCCGTCCGTCGGCGGGGACGTCGGCACCGTCGGCCCCCGCCAACCGCAGCCCTTCTGCCTCCTGGAGTTCGGTAACGTCGTCGCGTAGGTCGGGGACTACCTCGAGCCGCATTGACTCTGCGGCTACCTCCACCAGGTGGCGCAGGCGTTCTCGGCGTTCTATCAGGAAGGTCCCTTTCTCAAGGCAGACTCAGCGATACGCGAGTCACGGTCCGCGTTGTGCGCAGTGACCCTGCGAGTCCTCGTGACGGGCCTCGACCTGCTCGGCCTCCAGTCACCGAGCCGGATGTAGGCGGCCATCCACCGATCGAGAGCGCCTCACGCCATCATCGGTGGGGCCGCTCCCACACGCTCTGGCCCAACCGCATGGCGGGCTCGCCCCCTTGGCTCCGAGAGGGCGCACGCACACTCTTTGCCGTGTGCCGCGCGAACATACGCTTGCCGCTGTGCGCGTTGGCCGCAGGACGTCGTGGCGCGGGCGGGTCGATTCTCGGAGGTCGTCATGCTCCCGACCCTTCACTGGCCACGCTCATGTTTAGCGAGGCGGACAACTTCGCCATCCCATCTGGCGACTCCACGGCAACCCGGCCTGACCCGGCTGGGAAGCAGTTGCGCGGGCGGTGGATCATCGGCGTTGAGGGTTCTGACTCGGCTCTGCAGACCGCCGAGCATGGATCCTCGACCGAGGCCGCGGGATCGCCCACCGCTGCCAACAGCCAGACAAACTGCCAGACGAACCCCGCGGACAGGGCCGAGGGTGGGCGGGAACGCGCGAGGATGCGCGCTGATCTCGTGGATGCCAGAGCGGGTTTCCTCAACGGCCGTGCCACGGCTGGCCGAGTCGTCTGATGCGGGGTGGATCGTGTAGGCCGACTACGGGTTCGTTGTTCGACCGCCGGTCACATCCGCGAGCGCAGCACCTCGACGCCGTCGCCGTTGAGGCCGTCCAGCCCGGCCGGACGCCCGGTCATCGCCAGCAGCAGGTCGACGGCGCGGCCGGCTGCTTCTGGGCCGCTGCCGTGGGACCAGTCGGTGTCGGTGGCCTTCAGGGTGACCCCGGCGATCCGGTCCTTCGCGCCGATCACCAGGTTGGAGCCCTTGTAGGAGTCGGCTACCTGGGTCAGCGCCTCGACCGGGTAGTCCCGGTGCAGGCCGAGCGGGCGGCGAATGTCTTCGGCGTGCACGATCGCCTCGCCGAGCCAGGTGTCATTCGGGCCGGGCGGGTGATTGGTGCGGTGCTGCATCCGGCGGAAGGTCTCCAGCAGTTCGGCCGGGGTGCCGGCGCTGAACCGGTCGACGTTCTTCTGGATGTAGTGGGTGAAGTTGAAGCCGGAGCCGATCATCTCCGTGAAGAACTTGGGCGGGGTCATCTGGGCGGTCGCGATGACGTGCCCGAAGACCTGCTTCACCGTCCACTGCGAGCAGAGCGAGCGGGTTTGCCATTGCTCGTCAGACAGTTGCTCGAGGTCGGCGAGTAGCGCCTGCCGCTCGGCGTGGATGGTGGGCCAGACGGCAACCATGGATCGCTCCGCTCGTGAGATGCCGGTCACGTGTGGGGCCGAACATACTCCGTGTCACGTGGTGGCGTTGGGGGGCGGCTACGCTGGCTCGACTCTGCGCCGATCGGGCTCGGCCCGGCCCGCCGTCGCGCTCGTTTCCAGTTCATGCGGTCGCAGTGCAGCAGAGGCTTCGGGCGGCGGCTCGACGGTTGCGCGAGTGGGTGGCCTGATGCTCGACGCCCAGGTGGCTGCCGCTGTAGCGGAGCGCTTCGGTGTTGCAGTGACACAGGTGCGCCGCGATCATCTGATCTCGCACCTGCTGGCACTGCTCAGTCGCGACCATGGTGACGACGTCCGCGACGGTCGACGCCCTCTTCTCGACGGGGCTGCGTCGCAGCATCGGTCGGCTGGAATGGCATCCCGCACTCTCCGCCGTCCGTGACACCCAGGCCGCGGTCCTGACGGGGCCGGACGGTGTGAGTGTCCGCGTCCAACTGCTCGACAGTCGCGGTTACCCGCAGTGGCCGACCGAGCAATGAGAACTGCACCAGCGGTACACCGGGGTCCCCGCTGCACGGCTGTCCGTCGGCCAGTGGAGCCAACGTCTCGCCATGGACGATCGATCAATCGGTACGCAAGAGATCCTGTACGTCGAGCTCGCACGCTCGAAGGGTCGCCTGGATCCATTCTCGAGCCACGTACCAACGACCTCGCGCACTTCTGCCGCTGTCGGGCTCTATGTGCACTTCGAACGGGGCTGCCATGTGCTTGTCAGAGTTGGACATGAAGCCTAAGGGCGTCGTCGAGGTGCGCCATTAGATGCACGGGCATCTTGCCGATCACATGACCAAGGCGTGCGACGGAGACCGAACGAACTTGCTCGGCCTGTGCCTTGGACTCGACCCGAAGACCGGTTTCGTCAGCTGGGAGCAGCACCTGGAACGGGTAGACGCGTGTGATCGTGCTGGTCACTGGGACCACGGTCACCACTCCTCGCCCGAGCCGAGCCGCCGTGGTGTTGGCACGGTCGTTGCTGACCACGACCGCTGGCCGCCGCTTGATCGCCTCGCCAGGTCGAACCCGATCGAGGTCGACCAGCCGGATCTCACCGCGCAGCATCGATCAGCCCGTCGGCTGCGGTGGACTCCCATGCCTCCGCGTCGCCCGAGGCCTGCCACTCGTCCCACGCCTCGGCGTACGCATCCTCGAGCTCTGGGTCCCCCAGTAGTCGGATGGCCTGCTGGATCGCGGCCGACCGCGAGGGCAGCCCTGCCGCTTGGGCGTACTTGTCGAGGGCCTCGACCTCTTCGTCAGACAGACTGATGCTGAGCTTCATACCGCAATACTTCTGTGTCAACTGGCGTTCTTGAGGTGGGTCGTAGGCTGGTGGTCGGCGGGTCCGGGAAGTGGCGCGGTCGAGCTGTACGACGGGCGGTGGGGTGACGGTTCATAGGTACGCCGGCGGTGATCCTCGACGGCAGGCAGACAAATGCATCGCCTCAACTGGATCGTCACCCAGACCGAGGGCCGGGCACCCGTCTACGAGACGCTGACGTGCACGTGGTCGTAGTGGTTCGCGGTCGTGCTGCCGCGATCCTCCATGGCCCTCCACTGACTGGTCGGGTTGCCGACCAGCCAGATCTGCTGCCGGTAGATCACGTAGGAGACACCCAGATCGCGGGCGTGAGCCTGGACGTACCTGGCAATGTCCCATCCCGGCTCGCCTGACACCATGATGTCGACGGCTCTGCCGCTGCCGTGGTCGCCGCCGTCCCCGGCACGGTAGCCGCCGAAGGACGACACCGAATCTCCGAAGGCGGCACACACCGCGCTATACACCGAGCGGGCGTTCGACGTCAGGTGCGACTCGATGCTCGAACTGATGGAGCACGGCGCGTCCGACACGCCTGGCGACGCGCTCTTGGGCTTCGGCTTCGACGTGGACAGATAGGTCGACCTGACCCATCCGGCGCGCCCGTCGGTCACCACCTGGGTCCAGCCGCTCTTGGTCACACCGGTGATGCCGATCCGAGTGGGGGCCTCCAGGTTGCCGATGCGGTCTTGACCGGCCGACGGGCCTGAGCGGATGGTGACGTCAGTCGTCGCCCACATCTGCCCCACGACGGCCGGGATGGGCTCGGGCTCGCGCTCGCGCGCCGTGGCGACGGGGGTCGCCGGGCCTGGGGAGGTGGTCCTGTCCCGGCTGGCCCTCTCCTCTGTCCTCAGGGTCGCGGCGGCACGGAGGGCGTTGGCAGCCAGTGCGGCGTCCCGCCGCTGGTCGGCGGCAGTGGCGACCGCCGCGCCGCCCGGAGCCGAGCCGGTGTTCGGCCAGAGGGTGAGGACCATGGCCAAGGCCAGCAGCGCCGCACCGCCACCGGCGGCCGGACGGGTAACCTGACGCGGGAGACGAGGAGGGGGCTGTCTGACAGGCTCCGCGCGGTGACGGCCTCTGGGCACGAGCTCTCTCTCCACGGTCGGGTACACCGAACTCGGGCAGCCTAAGCAACACCATGACAACGTGCGATAAGGCAGTGTGAAGAATGGATCCAGCCCTCTTCACGCACTGTGCTAACTCAGCTACGGAGCGATCGGAATGTGCGCTCGCCTTCGTCGGCCACGTCGGGCCGCACACACACGGTCGTGCACGCGGTTGGATGTGACAGAGGAAGCGGTACTCAGCGGGCCGCGCGGAGGCACTCATCGTCCGCTCGTGCCGCCCGTCAGAACGTGTGAGACCACGGCTGGGCGGGTGTCACTGTTGCGGTTCGAGCAGGACCAGTGGGATGACCCTGGTGGTCTTGGTCTGGTACCCGGCGTAGTGCGTGTGTTCCGCGGCGATCTGGGGCCACAGTTCGTCGCGCTCCTGCGGTGTGGCCACCCGAGCCAGCATCGGCTGGCTGGGGCCACCCTGCACGGCCACCTGAACGTGAGGGTCGCGCTCGAGATTGAGGAACCAGTCGGGATGCCGGTCGTCACCGCCGCGCGAGGCCACGACCACGAGGGCCTCCCCGACGCGCGCCGGCGAGGTGAGCATCACCGTGCGGGGCTGACCGGACGTGCGGCCGATCGTCGTCAGCTGCACCACCGGCATCCCAGCAGTCCGATACCCGACACGCCCGCCGCTGATCTTGAGTATGGCTCGATGGATCATGTTCATCGCCTTGAGGGCGACGTCGCTGGGCATGCGGCGAACCTAGCTCCTCGGCCCGGGCAGCTGCTGAGCCAGGCCGACGTCGGGCAGCAGGTGCCGGCGTTCACACGCTTCTGCCGCCGTCGGCCGCGTCGGCGGCGAGGGCGGGTCAGCGAGTCGATCGCGATCGCTCTGCCGTCGCCCTCGCCGTCCGTCTCCGGGTCCTGAGCGCAAGGGTCCTGGGGAACCTGCGCTGGGTCGTCCCACGGTTCCAGTGGACCGGCCACGCAGCCGATGCCGCCAGACCGCCCTCCCTGCGCCGTAGCGCGCTACCAGGAGATCTGGATGTCATGCCGACCACGTCCACGGCGCCGTCGGGCGCGAGCTGCGCGGTGACAGACACGGACACGACGACGCGCCCGGTCGTGATGAGGATCCGGTAGTCGGGGCGCCCGGGGATGAGTTCCGGCAGGTTGTCGAACCCGGCGGCGAACGCCTCGACGATCTCGAGGAGCTCGTAGGCCTGGAAGTCACTTCGCGACGGGACGCCGTGGCTGGGCTCGGCCGGCAGCTGGCGGTCGAGGTCCTCGAAGAAGGCGACGGTCGCGCGGACCTGGCGCCGGGTCACACGCTGGGTGAGTTGCCGGCCTGCTCGGCCTGCTGTGCGTCGCGTTCGGCGATCCGGGGAGCGAGCCGCTCACGGATCTGATCCAGTTGGCCGGGCGGTAGGTCGTCGAGGTCTCGAACGATGCTGGCCTCGAAATGGGCGTGCCGCTCGGCCGCCGACATGTGTTCGAGCTCTTCGGCGGTAGTGATCTTCACCAATGCCCACCTCCCTTTTCTCCGCGTTCCCAGCAGGCTATCTCGCGGCCCCGTCAGGCCGCAGCGGCCGGACCTCAGCCTGTGGGATAACCCGAGCGGCTCGTTGGAGCCTCACAGCCCTGCTGGGTTGCTCGGCAGCCACTCCTCGTGTGTGGTCCGGAGTGTGTCGCGCTGGAGGTGGTCCGTGCGACGCCCGCTCCGCCGTCGTGAGCGGGCCGCTACTGCGCCGGACAACCTCGCCTCGCAGCGGTGCTCACCCGGGCGGGGTTCGTGTTGGCCGGGTCGGCGGAACTGGACAGGCAGCCCGAGGTACGTTTCGTCGGGATCTGACGGTTGACGAAACCGGCCGGCCAGCCGATCGATGAGTTCCGGGTCGTGCGGAGGTCACAGCCTGCAGGACCCCTGGCAGACTGACGCGCTCGTACCCGGAGGAGACGCATGGCAAATCTCATCTACTCGATGATCACCTCCCTCGACGGCTACGCCGAGGCGGCGGAGGGCGACCTCGGCACCGGGGCCGAGGTCGAGGAGGTGCACACCTTCATCGGCGACCTTTTCCGCCCCGTCGGCACGTACCTCTACGGACGACGGATGTACGAGACGATGGTCTTCTGGGAGACCGCGCACACCGAGCCCGACGTGCCGCCGCACATCCTGCAGTACGCCCGTGACTGGCAGGCAGCGGAGAAGATCGTGTATTCCACGACGCTGGAGTCGGTGTCCAGCGCGAAGACCAGGATCGAGAGGACCTTCGACCCGGACGCGGTGCGCAGGCTCAAGGCCGAGGCCGGTCACGACCTCTCCGTCGACGGCCCCAACCTCGCGGCCCAGGCGATCGCGGCCGGCCTGGTGGACGAGTACCACCTGTTCATCACCACGAGCGTGGTCGGCGGCGGCAAGCGGTTCTTTCCCGACGGTGTGCGCCTCGATCTCGAGCTGGTCGAGGAGCGTGCCTTCGACAGCGGACTGATCTACGCGCGCTACCGGACCCGCTGAGCCGCACCGGTTGGTGACGCTGCCGGCGGCCGAGCTGGGCAGGTGAGACTGGTCAGCCGGGACGGCGGCCGCGACATCGATGACGGGCTTGGCCGCTGCAGGCGCGCTGGCTGCCACGTGTGAGGGCGACCACCTCCGATGCGCCCTCACAAACGCGGCGGAGCCCGACACCACCTGGTCGTAGGGTGCGGCCAACACACCACGGCACGGCAGGAGGCGCCTGCGCACGGCCGATGGAGCAGAGCATCACGGTCGACATCGCGGCGCCGCCCGAGCGGGTGTGGGAAGTGTTGAGCGACGTGGAGAACTGGTCGGAATGGACGCCGACGGTGACGTCGGTGCGCCGGCTCGACGAGGGTCCGCTGCGTCCTGGGAGCCGAGCGAAGATCAGCCAGCCGCGCATCCGCGGGTGAGGCTGTCGGTGTCACAGTCCGGCCGGCTGGGGGCGGTGATGGGGCGCTTCTACCGCGGGCTGACCGACCGCTACCTCGCCAACGAGGCCAACGGCCTCAAGGCCAGGTGCGAGGAGCAACTGTGAGTTTGGCTGCGCCCGCCGGTCGGTATGGCGGACAGCACGGACTCCCCGGAGGCCTCTGCGCCTCGGGCCACGTCGTGGGCAGGGGCGCCTGGTGCAACGTCATGCGCGTACCAGGCTGGGCCCCTGTGCAACGTGCCACTGCCCTAGGGAGGGCCTGATGGTTGTCGACGTGCTGACCGAGGGGATCGTGGACCTGCCGCGCGACGTGGTCGCCACGTTCGCCGGTGACCCGTCGAACGCGCCGCGGTGGTACGCGAACATCGACCACGTCACGTGGCTGACGCCGCCGCCGCTGGCTTCGTCGCCGTGACGGCTCCGGCCCTGGCAGCCACGATGCGACGCGCGAACCGCAAGGACCTCGCCCGGCTCGCCGACGTCCTCGCCGGCGATGGAGCCACCGGAGCGCCGGCCTGACCCTCGCCGCGCCGGGGGTTGACCGGCTCCGGTCGGCTTGCTGAGCGCTTGCGGACGTCCCTGTCGCGTCCGGTGGCTCGGGTGCCATGCAGGTGCGGTGCATGTCCCCGCTGAGGTTCGAGTGGTCGGCGGCCGAGGCGACAGCCGGGACCGCCTACCATCCGCTCAGGCGTCGGATTCTGCGTCGATCGCGTCGAGGTCGCGGACGGCGTAGCGGAGGTGCTCCCACTCCTCCTCGAGGATCGTGTGCAGGCAGGACAGCGTGGTCTCCTGGTGGTCGGGGTTCCACGGGTTGGTGCGCGTGGCGGCCAGCTCGTCTGCCGTGACAGTGGCGAGGAAGTCGCGCACCCTGGCGACGTGACCGGCTCGTGCCTCGAGTACCTCGGCGTATGCCGGTGTGGCGCTGGTGAAGACCGACATGTCGTTGCCGTCGGTTTCGTACTCGACATTCGGTTGGCCAATGGGGTGGAATGGCTGTTCAACCCTCAGGATCGCCCGGCCCAGCCATACGTCCGTGGCCATCACCAGGTGCCGCAGGGTCTGCGCGAACGACCACTCACCGCCCACCGACACGTCGACCGTGCTCGCCGGCATCGCTGTGACGCGTTCGAGCGTGGCCACCCAGGTGCGCTCGAGCAGGACCCAGGCCGCGCGCAGACCCTCCGGATCTGCGGCGCGTCGGTCGGCGCGGCCGGGAAAGCGGCGGTTGAGCTCGGCGTCGACGAGCGGGATCACGTCGACGCCGTTGACCCGCAAGAAGCCTTCCCCGTCGAAGAGCCATGGAGCCTCGATGTCCGCTCCCTGGACATCGACGGCGCGCATCACGACGCCGGACAGGTCAGTCCTGATGAACCGGGCGCCACGAAGATCCGCGTCGACGAACTCCGCGCCCTGGAGGTCGTCGGAGCGGCTGAAGGTTGTCATGGCTGCTCCTGTTGAGTTCCTCCACCACTATGATCTCGCCGATCGTACGGTGGGATCTGCGTAGTGCCGGGGCATCGGAGGTGCTTGTGCCGCATGTAGTCGATGTTCAGGCTGTGTCCACTGCCGGACTGGAATCGTCGCCGGTGGCGAACGCCCTGGCCGGCCTGAGGGCCAACGAGGCCCGGTACTTCAAGAACAAGTACGGCCACGTCTTCGCCGTGGATGCTGCGAGCGAGGCCACGGAGACGATCGAATGGGTCGGCAGGATTCTGAAGAACGATCGTGACATCGTCATCGGATCCCGCCCTCTCGAGGCCACGGCTTTCGAGACCGGGGGAATCCGGTTCGCGTACGTGTTCTACGAGTCCGGGCTCGCGATCAACGTGATGTACAGCATCGAGACAGGGACGAAGCGAGCTGTCGGGTTCAAGCTGGCGGAAGGGATGCCGATCCCCGACGAACTCGCGTCGCGGTTCAAGTTCGCGACCCAGAAGTCGAAGCTGGCCGGCACCATCCGCGGCTCCTTCTTCGTGATCAAGGGTGAGTACTGAGCGGCGTCGCTCAGTCGTTGATCGCCTCGATGCCCTGCTCCTTGAGTCTGTCGAGATGGTCACGCATGTTCTGGAGCACATTCGGGGAGTGCCCCTCCCAGTCCAGAACCTCGCCGACGACTCGCAGCGGGTCCCGGGTGCGGTAGGACCGCGTCGGGTTGCCCGGGAACCTGGTATTCGTCAGGTTGGGGTCGTCCTCGAGGGGCCCGGTGGGCTCCACGCGGTAGATCCTTCCGGGGCCTTCGCCCACCGCCAGCTCCGCTCCCCAGGTGGCCGCATCCAGCGTCGCCGTCAAGTAGATGAAGTTCGCCGTCCTGCGCTCGCCGTAGTTGGAGCCGTGCCCGGGTTCCAGCACGTCCCCCGCCGTCAGGTCTGCCTTCGTGCCGTGGAAGAAGGGCCCGGGGTCCTGGGCTCCGAACGGCACCGGTTCGTTCTCCATACACACCCCTCATCAGTCGCGCTCGGTCGGCTACGGTGCCCGGGTGAAGGCACGCAGCCACCCCGCTGTTCGGGGTGGACGCCGTTTCGCAATCTCACCAGAACGGGACGACGTGGAGGCGATATGGCGTACGAGGACCTTTCCGGTGCCCCCCATCATGACGGCTCCGCCACGTACGTCTCCGATCTGACGCCGGACGTCGGCGACACGGTCTCGGTCTTCCTCCGCGTCCCCCGGGCGAGCGGCGTGACCCGGGCGCTGCTGCGTGCCTACGTCGACGGTGAACAGGCCCTCACCGAGGCGACGGTCGATCGCGAAAGCGAGCACGAGGTATGGCTGCGCGGCGACATCCCGGTGGAGAACCCGGTGGTGAACTACCGCTGGTTGCTCGACGGGGTCCCCGACGGCTACCAGTGGCTGAACGGCGAAGGAGTGCACCCGCACGATGTGACCGACGCCGCGGACTTCCGCCTCACCACGTACCCACCCCCGCCGTCCTGGGCGGCCGATGCCGTTCTGTACCAGGTCTTCCCGGACCGCTTCGCGAAGTCCGTCGGACGGCCCGCCCCTGACTGGGCGATCCCGCAGGCATGGGACGACCCAGTGGTCGGCAGCGGTGCAGAGACTCCGTTGCAGTACTACGGGGGTGACCTGGACGGCATCACGGCGCACCTGGACCACATCGCCTCGCTCGGTGCCGACACGGTGTACCTGACGCCGATCTTCCCGGCGCGCTCGAACCACCGCTACGACGCGACCACGTTCGACCACGTCGACCCGCTGCTCGGCGGCGACGCGGCACTGGCCCGGCTCTCGGACGCCGCGCATGCCCGTGGGATGCGGTTGATGGGCGATCTGACCACGAATCACTGCGGTGCAGCACATGAATGGTTCGAGCGCGCCCTCGCAGACGCGTCCTGCGCGGAGGCCGAGTACTTCACCTTCACGCATCATCCGGACGAGTACGTGTGCTGGTTCGGGTACCGCTCCCTGCCGAAGTTCGACCATCGCAACGAGGGTCTGCGGCGTGCCCTGTACGAGGGTGCGGATTCCACGGTCGCCAGGTGGCTCGGCCCCCGCGGCCTGGACGGGTGGCGGATCGACGTCGCGAACATGACCGGCCGGCTCGGCACCACCGATCTCAATCACGCGGTGGCGACCACGCTGCGATCGACGATGGCCCAGGCGCACCCCGAGTCGCTGTTGCTCGCCGAGCACTCCCACGACGCCTCGCACGACCTTGCCGGCGACGGGTGGCACGGCGTCATGAACTACGCCGGCTTCGCACGGCCCGTGTGGCAGTGGCTGAAGCGTCCAGGGCCGGTGAAGCTGGATCCCGGCCCGTTCACCCCCCTCCCACGGTTCCCGGCCACCTCGATGGTCGCCACGATGCGGGCCTTCGCGGCCGCGCAACCATGGCGTGCGACAGCCCACGGCCTGAACCTGGTCGGCTCGCACGACGTGCCGAGGATCGCCACGTTCCTCGAGGACGACGCGCTGGTCACCGTGGCGTTCGGGCTCCTGGCGTCGATGCCGGGGATCCCGATGCTGTGGGCGGGCGACGAGATCGGCCAGCGGGGCGTCAACGGCGAGGACGGACGGCGCTCCTTCCCCTGGCACGACACGAGCCAGTGGGACAGCCACCGACTGGCCACGAACCGGGCGCTGTTCGCCGCGCGCGCCCAGAGCCCTGCGCTGCGTCGTGGCGGTCTGCGCTGGCTCGCCGTCAGCGCCGACGCCGTCACCTTCCTGCGTGAGGCGCCCGACGACAGGGTGTTGGTTCATGCGGCCCGCGCCCGGCATCAGCCGGTCCGACTGCCGGCCGGCATCGTCGGGCGTGAGCTCGCCGGCCTGTGCGACACCGCGGACATCGAGGCCGACGCCCACGGAACCGTCACCCTGCCCGCCCACGGGCCCGCCTTCTCCCTGTGGCGCTGCTGACGACGGCACCGACATCTTGCACGTGCTAGCTTGCGACGCGTGGTGAGCTCTGGCCGGGAACCGACAGGGGCGACGGGCGCGCGCGCCGGCAACGGCGCGAAGCCCTCAGGTGGCGTGGACTCCCCGATGCGACGCGAGCCGACCATGGCTGATGTCGCACGAGAGATCGGTGTCTCACGACAGTTGGTGTCGCTGGTGTTGCGCGAGCAGCCTGGCGCCAGCGACGAGACGCGTGCCAAGGTATGGGCCGCCGCCTCCCGATTGGGGTACAGCCCGCACGTGGGTGCACGAACCCTGCGGCAGTCTGTGAGTCGTCAGGTAGGTGTGGTGTTCGCTCCCTCGCACGCCACGGAGCCGGACATTGTCGAGGCGATCTATCCTGCTGCGACCGTGCACGGATACCAGTTGATGATCGGGCCCGTCACGTCGACCCGGACGAGCCAGCAGGCCATCGAGGAGCTCCTCGGCTATCGGTGCGCCGGCCTGATCGTGATCGGTGCCAGGCTGGCAGGGAAGTCGCTGGCGCAGTTGGCTGCGCGGGCAAGGGTGCCGGTGGTTCTCGTCGGTGCAGGACGCCGCAACGTCAGTGCCGACGTGGTTCGGTCAGCGGGCGACGTCGGAGTGGGCCTGTGCGTGAGACACCTTGCCGCTCTTGGGCATGAGGAGATCGCCTACGTCCACGGCTCGTCGATGCCGCCCGCGACACTGCGGCTTGCCGGATATCTGCAGGCGATGCGCGACCTGTCCTTGCGGCCTGCGGTCACCGAGCTGTCGGGCGACTATACGGAGGAGTGCGGCGCCGAGGCCGCTCGAGGGATGCTCGCCGCGCCGCGCCTCCCGACAGCCGTGGTGATGGGCAATGACCAGGCTGCTGTCGGTCTGATCCTCACGTTTGCCCGTTCGGGAGTGTCAGTGCCCGGCCAGGTGTCGGTCACGGGATTCGACGACAGCCGCTTCGCCCGGCTGTCGGCTGTGGATATCACGACGGTGCGCCAGGATCCGGTGCGCATGGGATCCGCCGCGGTGGAGGCCGTACTGCGGCGGATCCGCGAACCCAGCGCTCGCCCTCGTGAGGTTGTCATTGCCACGACGCTGATCGAGCGCAGCAGTACGGCCGCCCCGCGTCGCACCCTGGGCCCCGCGGTTGGCGCAACTGTCTGACCGCTCACGGGCCGTGTTACACGATCGAGTTCGCTGCCCTTGCGTCAGCTGTCCATTGACATGCTGGCACGTGCCAGTCACTATGGCTGCTCGACGTACTAGCACGTGCTACCGCCGGCTTCCGCCCCAGTGACGAAAGCGAGTGAGTCGATGACGCTCACCAGTGCCCCTTCTGTGCGACCCGCTACCGGAACCGAAGTGAGTGTCTTCTACGACCCCTTGTCCTACGCGGCATATGACCATCCTTATGAGGTGTACGCCCAGCTGCGGGACAAGGCTCCGGTGTACTTCAACGCCCGCCGCAATCTGTGGGTGCTCTCGCGGTACGACGACGTGAAGGCCTGTCTGGCGGACCACGAACGGTTCGTCAACGCTCTCGGCAACGACATGGACGGCACTCACGACTCGCACGGTCCGGGTAACCTGATCGCCTTGGACGAGCCGCATCACGCGGTGACGTCGACTTCTGGACCGAGTTCCTGCGCGCGCTCCACGACGTCGACCCGGACATGCTCGTCAACATCGAACACGAAGACACCGAACTCGGCCGCGTCGAAGGACTCCAGGTCGCCTCCGCCATCCTCCGAGAGGCCGACCAGCGTCTCACGCACGACCTCGGAACCCGGTAAGGCTCCGGTCCACACAAGGAGTCCCGACGACGGAAGACGGGAGGAGGTCAACCCGGTTGAGGGCTCCCCGCCGGCGCCCTACGGTCGGGTCGTGTTCTCCCGGCCCGAGGGTCTGCCGTCGAGTACGCACCGGTCGGATTCGGCAGCTACCACTGGCAGGTCCGCCGGGAGGGGCGGCGATAGACCGGCCTGATGCTGATCGACCGGGACACGTGCCTGTACGTCACCCGGTTCCGCCGCCCCCACGAGCGTTGCGAGGACACGGCCGAGGCATGGGAGGGGCTGCAGCAGCACCTCGACCCGGCACGCTGGTGAACCAAGCCGCCGTTCCTGCGTGGCTCCCGCTTGCTGAGCCGGCGTTCGGTTGCTTGGGTGGGCAGATGAGCTTCGACGGCATGTGGGCTGAGCCCGGCAGTGACCCGCGCGAAGCGCTCGCGCCGGGAAGGGGCGAGAAAGGCGTGCTGGCGGAGTACCTCGACCGCTACCGGATGACCTTCGAGCTGAAGTGTCAGGGGCTCAGCGCCGAACAGCTCGCCATGCGTTCGGTGCCCCCGTCGACCATGTCGCTGCTGGGCATGATCCGCCACCTGGCGCGGGTCGAGCACCACTGGACGCGTCGGGTCTTCCAGGGGCAGAGCGACCTGCCCCGGCTCTACCGCACCGACGAGGACCCGGACCTGGACTTCAACCAAGCCGTGGCGGACGACGACGTCGTCGCCGACGCCTGGGACAGCTGGCGCGGCGAGGTCGCCCATGCCCGGGCCGTCTACGCCGGCCTGGACCTGGACGCGCTGGTGGACGTCCACGGTCAGGAGGCCGAGGCGCGCGACATCGTCGTCCATCTGGTGGAGGAGTACGCCCGCCACGTCGGGCACGCCGATCTCTTGCGGGAGTGCATCGACGGCCGCACCGGCCAGTAGGCGGCACACCCCTCATGCGTGGTGATGCACCCGGGACTGGGGATCGCGTGGCAGGTCCGCTGATCGCGACGAAGCTATACGTCCCCACGCGGCGTAGCGGTCTGGTGGCACGCCCACGGCTCCTCGAACGCCTGAGCCGCGGAGGCGACGTCAGGCTGACGCTGGTGTCCGCTCCCGCCGGGTTCGGCAAGACGACGCTCCTGGCCGAATGGCTCGGCGAGCCGTCCACCGCGGACCGCTGCGTGGCATGGCTCTCGCTCGATGCATCGGACAATGAGCCCGCGGTGTTCTGGAGCTACGTCGTGACCGCGCTCCGCGGTGCCGTGCCCGGCGTCGGCCCGCGGGTGCTGGAGCTGATCGCCTCATCTCCCATGTCGACCGAGCTGGTGCTCACCACGCTGCTCAACGAGCTGGCCGCAGCACCCGGCGAGGTCTGGTTGGTCATCGACGACTATCACCTGGTCGACCATCCCGACATCCGCGCCGGCATGACCCGGTTGCTGGAGCACCTGCCGCCGTCCGTCCACGTCGTGCTGGGTACCCGCGCCGATCCCGACCTGCCCCTGGCCCGGTGGCGGGTGCGCGGCGAACTGGTGGAGATCCGTGCCGCCGACCTGCGCTTCACCTCCGAGGAGACGGCCGCCTACCTCACCGAGGTGACGGGGCAGCAGCTCGCCGCGGGCGACGTCGACCTCCTCGAGGAACGCACCGAGGGGTGGATCGCCGCACTGCAGCTCGCCGCGCTCTCCCTCCGGGGGCGCGAGGACGTCAGCGGCTTCATCGCGAGGTTCGCCGGCAACGACCGATACCTCGTCGACTACCTGGTCGAGGAGGTGCTGGCGCACCAGCTCGAACCCGTGCGCGAGTTCCTGCTGCACACGGCGGTGCTCGACCGGCTCACCGGGCCGCTCTGCGACGCCGTCACCGGTGGCGACGACGGCAGCCGGATGCTCGAGACCCTGCATAGGGCGAACCTCTTCCTCGTCGCCCTGGACGACCAGCGCGAGTGGTACCGCTACCACCGCCTGTTCGCCGACGTCCTGCGGGCGCGCCTGCTCGCCGAGCAGCCGGACCTGGTTCCGCTGCTGCACCAGCGCGCCAGCCACTGGTTCGAGGCCCATGGCTCGGCCGAAGAGGCGGTCAGGCATGCCCTGGCCGCGCAGGACATCGACCGTGCCGTCCACCTGATGGAACTGGCCGTGCCGGCGATCCGTCGCGACCGGCAGGAAGCGATGCTCCTCGGCTGGCTGAAGGCACTGCCTGACGACGCCGTCCGGCGCAGCCCGGTGCTCAGCGTCTTCCGCGGTTACATGCTCATCCTCTCGGGCGACCTCGACGCGGTCGGGCCCCGGCTCGACGACGCGGAACGCGCACTCGCCGGTGTTCCGGACGGGGAGGTCCCGCCCTGGGCCCTGACCGACGATCTGCGCACCCTGCCGGCGACCATCGCCATCTTCCGTGCCTCGCTCGCCCAGGCCCGGGGCGATGTGCCGGGGACGGTGCAGCACGCCCGGCAGGCGCTCGACCTGGCCGGCCCCGCCGACCATTTCGCGCGGGGCGGTGCGGCGGGGTTCCTCGGACTCGCCGCCTGGGCGACGGGCGACGTGTCGACCGCGGTGGAGACGTTCAGCCAGGCCGTGGCCAGCCTGCACGCCGCCGGCCACGTCGTCGACGCGCTGAACAGCACCGTCATGCTCGCGGACATGTGGCTCGCGGCGGGCCGGCCCGGCACCGCACGGCGTCTCCTCGAGGAGGCGCTGCAGCTGGCCGAGACCCGCGGCGAGGCGCTGACGAGCGCAGCAGTCGACCTGCATGTGGCGATCGGCGAGCTCGACTGGGAGGTCGCAGACCTCGAGAGCGCCACCCGACACCTCGACCAGGCCGAAGCCCTCGGCCAACGGGCCTCGAGGGTGGAGAGCCGATACCGATGGTTCGCGGCCAGGAGCCGGGTCGTCGAGGCCGAGGGCGACCCCGAACAAGCCATCTCCCTGCTCGAGGTGGCGGAGCAGCACTACCGGCCGGGGTTCTTCCCGGACGTGCGCCCCCTGGCGGCGATGAAGGCCCGGGTCCGGATCACGCAGGGCAACCTGCCCCACGCCGCTGACTGGGCGCGTGAACGGGGACTGTCCGCCACGGATGATCCCGAGTACCTGAGCGAGTTCGACCACCTCACCCTCGTGCGGCTGCTCATCGCCCAGCAACGGGCACACCCCGTCGCCGGCGGGCTGGACCAGGCGAATGCCCTGCTGGAGCGACTGTCCGAGACGGCCGAGGGTTCCGGCCGCGCCGGCAGTCTGCTGGAGATCCGGATGCTGCAGGCCCTGGCGCTGGAGGCGCAGGGACGTCGCCCGCAGGCCCTGGCCTGCCTCGGCCAGGCCTGGGCGCAGGCGCCCGAACCCGAGGCCTACGGACAGCTCTTCCTCGAGGAGGGCGCCCCGATGATCGCCCAGCTGCGGGACGCCGGGATCGCGGGGCCCTGGCAGCAGCTGCCCACGGCGTCGTCCTCCGCACGGTCGTCGGCGGCGCCCTCGGCGGAGGCGTTGAGCGACCGTGAACTGCAGGTGCTCCGGCTGCTCGACAGCGAGCTGAGCGGGCCGCAGATCGCCCGCGAGCTCTTCATCGCGCACAACACGCTGCGCACCCACACCAAGCACATCTTCGCCAAGCTCGACGTCACCAGCCGCCGGGCGGCGGTCAGGCGCGCCCGCGAACGCGGCCTGCTGTAGGGGCCGGCCGGTCGGCCGGGGCAGATCTCACCCTGTCAGTCACATCGTCGGGTGATGCCCGCTCACCCTGCCGGTTCCTAGGTTCAAGGCACACCGCGGGCCGGACACGGACCGCGACCCCACATCAGGGAGCCAGTCATGACCATCACCACCACCACGCTCACCCGGGCGGCGGGCGTGAGCGCCGTCGCGGCCGGCCTGCTGTTCATCGGCGTCCAGATCAAGCACCCGCACATCGATGCCGGCTTCGTCACCACGACCGAGTTCACGGTCCGCGAAGCCGTGAAGGTGGTGATGGCCGTGCTGTCGCTCGCCGGCATCACCGGCATGTACCTGCGCCAGGTCCGGCAGACCGGGGTGCTCGGCCTGCTGGGGTACCTGCTGTTCAGCGTCGGCTATCTCGTCATGCTGGGTGTACAGATCGTGGCGGTGTGCGTACTGCCGACGCTGGCGGGCAGCGAGCCCGGCTACGTCAACGACGTCGTCGCGGTGGTGACCGGCGGTCACGCCGTCGGCGACGTCGGCCTGATGCAGCCGCTCAGCATGCTCGCCGGCATCGGCTACCTGGGCGGTGGCCTGATCTTCGGCGTCGCCCTGTGGCGCGCGGACATCCTCGCCCGGTGGGCGGCAGTACTGCTCGCTCTCGGCACCGTCGCGACCGGCACGATCCCGCTGCTGCCGCAGATCAACGAGCGGCTGTTCGCCATTCCGCCCAGCATCGCCATGATCGGCCTGGGCTACTCGCTGTGGCGTGAGCAGCGCACCCCGGCCGCTCTGCCGGTGGCCGGCCGCGTCGGCTCGCCGCTCGACCCGGCAGGCGTCAAGTGACCACCCACCCGCAGGCACCCGCCCGGTCGGCTCGGTCGACCGGGTGGGTGCCGTTCGCGCTGCTCACTCTGATCGTCATTCCCGGCATCACCGGGACGATGCGGTTGGTCGAGGTGTTCGGCGGACCGCACCTCATGCCGGCGAACCCCCGCCTCACCACCTCGCCCCTGCCGGTGATCGTGCACATCACCTGCGGCCTGGCCTATGCCGTCCTCGGGGCGTTCCAGTTCTCCACCGCGCTCAGACGCCGCTGGCCCGCCTGGCACCGGCGGGCCGGCCGGGTGCTGGTGGTTCTGGGTCTGGCTGTGGCGTTCTCGGCGATGTACATGACGCAGTTCTACGCTCGCCAGCCCGGCACCGGGCCGCTGAGCCACGTGTTCAGGCTCGCGTTCGCATCGGGCCTGGCGGCCTGTCTCGTGCTCGGGATCGCGGCGATCCGGCGCCGAGACGTCGCTCGTCACCGGGCATGGATGGCGCGCGCCTACGCGCTCGCCCTCGGGGCCGGCACCCAGGTGTTCACCCTCGGCATCGGGGCCGCCGTCTTCGGCGCCGGCGAGCTCACCTACGACCTGATGCTGGGCGCGGGTTGGGGCATCAATCTGGCTGTCGCCGAGTACGTCATCCGCCGGCAGGGCCGCCGTCGGGCCGCCGCCCGCCGCAACGCCAGGGTGACCACGAAGGCCGTGTCCCGATGACTCAGGCCCCCCGACGAACCGATCCTGCCGGATACCGGCTCCGGGTGGCCGGGCACCTGGACCACCACTGGTCGCCCTGGTTCGCCGGCCTCACCCTGACCCACGAGGACGACGGGACGACGAGCCTCACCGGGGTGGTGTCCGACCAGGCGGAGCTGCACGGGCTGCTGACAAAGATCCGGGATCTCGGCGTCACCTTGATCTCGGTTGCGGCCGTTGACCTTCCGGACGGCGTCGACCGCGCTCAGAGCAGATCTGCCAACAGTGCTGCGGCGCGCGCCGCGCCGTCCGACTCGACCTGCAGGTAGTCGACCGGCGTCGCGAGCCGCGCCACCACCGCAGCGGTGAGTGCGTCGGGGTCACGGGCCTGTTCGTAGTCGAGGCAATGCCCCGCGCGGTAGCGGTCGAGGCGGTGCCGCACGTGCAGGTTCTGCTCGAAGTGACGCCGCAACGGCACGTAGACGAACGGCCGCCGGTTGGCGGTCAGCTCCATGCAGGTGGTCAGCCCGCCCTGCACGACGGCGACGTCGCACACCGCGAGGTGGTGATGCAGGTCGGGCAGGAACCCGGCGACCCGCAGCCCAGGTTGCGGCGGGATCGCGTCCGGATCGATGCGCGGCCCGGTCACCATCACGACGTTCAGGCCGGGGATCGTCCGGCACAACGTCGGGACGGCGTCCGCAAGGTGGCGCAACAGCGGCAGCCCCACCCCCGACCCGCCGACCGTGACCACGCAGACCCGTTCGTCGGGGTGATAGCCGAGCCGGTGCCGCAGTGCCTGCCGGGCGTCGTCGTCCAGCGGCGCGAATCCGGTGACGTAGCCCGTGAAGTCGAAGTGGTGAGACGTCCACTCCCGGATGCCGGGGAGGCCGTCACCGAAGTCGGCATCGACGATGTCCTCCGGGTTCCCGACGAAGATCGATCGATCCCGCAGACCAGGGAATCTGGCCCGGTGCTCGATCATCTCCGCGTTGTAATCGGTGGTCAGAGCGGCCTCGGCGGTACCGCCCGCGGGCATCGGCAGCCAGCCCACGAAGTCGGTCAGCCAGGCGAAGGGCGAGCGCTTCAGCTCGGGATTCTCGTGCAGGAAGTGATCGACCTCCCAGGCCTCGTCGCCGATCACCAGGTCGTAGTGCTCGCCGTCGACCAGGTCGTGGAACACCATGAAGTTGTTGACCAGGATCTCGTCCATGCGCCGGATCGCCTGGAACGCCGGGAGGTCGTGGTCCGCGCATTCGTCCTCGAAATGCCCACTCTCACTGGCCAGATCGGCCGAGGCCGGATGCACGCGCTCCCCCCGAGCGGCCAGCAGCTGGGTCACCGGGTCCTGGGTGAGCCAGTCGATCTGCAGGTCGGGGTGGTGCAGGCGCAACGCGTCGGCGATGGCCACGTCGCGGCGGGCATGCCCCAGCCCGATCGGCGAGGACAGGTACAGCGCCCGCCTGGGCCGCCGCAACGACCGCGTCCACGACCGTGGCGGCGCCTGCGTCGAGGGCAGCTCGGTCGGTGAGACCCGCTCGACGAACGCACGGATCTCGCGGTTGACCAGCACTGGCTCCCGCGCCGGCAGGCCATGGCCTGCCCCCTCGACCAGCAGCAGGTGCGCAGCGGTCAGTTCGGCCAGGCGCCTGCTGATCGCCGGCCCGCGCACGGCGTCCTCGGTGCCGTGCATCACCAGCACTGGGCAGGCGAGCTGCCGGCACAGCGGTTCCAGCGGTGTGCAGACGCCGCCGTCGCAGCCCAGCCGCCCCGCCGTCGTGTCGACCAGCGTCTGCGGGGAGATCTCCCGGCCCCATCCGATGCAGTCCTCGATCTGCTTGGTGGAGTGGGGTTCGTGGAACATGCGACCGAAGAAGAAGCGCAGGAAGTCGTCGTACTGGGCGGGATCCGCCGTCCAGTAGTGCCGGTTGTACTTCGCCCAGCCCCGGTCGGTGTCGAGCGGGTTGTGCCACGAGAACTCCTCGCGGGCCGGGTCGGTCACGTCGAGGCCGCAGCTGGGCGCGATCGAGAACAGCCCGTCAACCCGGTGCGGCTGGGCCACGGCCACCCGGATCGACCACGAGGTGCCGCAGGACAACGACACCAGGACGGCGCTGCCGATGCCTGCCGCGTCCATCACGGCGAGGGTGTCGGCTGCGTACTCGTCGTCCGAGTAGGCCGCGGAGCCGTGGGGACGGTCGGAGGCTCCGCTGCCCCGGCCGTCGAACGTGGTGACCCTGAAGTGCCGGGCCAGGTAGGGCACCTGCGCCTTCCAGAACTCCGACGGCACGATCGACCAGGTGGGCATCAGCACGACGTGCGGACCCCGGTCGCCGTAGCGGGCCCAGGCGAGGCGGACACCGTCCCGGACGGTGACCCCCTGCGCCTGGGCACCGACGATCATCTGTCTGCCCCTCTCACTTACGCACTTCGAGCACGTTGTTGAAAGGAGTCTGCGCCGCCACCCGGAACCGCGTGAAGCCCGCGCTGGTGGTGACGGCCCGGATCCGCGCCGGACCGGCCTGGGTGCCGAGCGCCATCCCGACGTCCTGGGCCAGCGAGCTCGGCGTGCAGAGCAGGGTCGAGAACCCGTAGTAGGCGCGCCCGACCGGGTTCAGGTTGTCCTCGACGGCGTCACCCGCGACCGGCTCGACGATCATCCAGACGCCGTCGTCGGTCAGGTTGTCGAAGACGTGCTGGGCGGCGCCGATCGGATCGCCCATGTCGTGCAGGGCGTCGAAGGTGGTGACCAGGTCGAACGGGCCGCCTCCGAACGACGCGGCGGCGGCCTCCTCGAACCTCAGCTGGTCACCGACCCCGGCCTCGGCCGCCCGCTGCCGCGCAGTCTCGATCGACCCGGCGTGGTAGTCCGAGCCGATGAAGCGGGAGGACGGGAAGGCCTGCGCCATCAGGATCGTCGACGCGCCGTGACCGCACCCGACGTCGGCCACGCGGACGCCGGCGTGCAGCTTGTCGACGACGCCGTCCAGCGCCGGTAGCCAGGCGGAGACCAGGTTGGCGTGGTAGCCGGGACGGAAGAACCGCTCGCAGCCGGTGTGCACGTCGTCGTTGTGCTCGTGCCAGCCGAGGCCGTCACCGGTGCGGGCCAGGTCGATGATGCGGTGAGCGTCCCGGGCCGTGCCGTGCGCGATCTGGAAGAAGCCGGGTAGGTAGACCGGGCTGTCCTCGTCCGTCAGCGCGACTGCCTGCTCCGGCGGCAGGGTGTAGCTGCCGGAGGCCGGGTCGTAGGTGACGTAGCCGCCGGCAGCCTGCGCGTTCAACCATTCCCGGGCGTAGTGCTCGCCGGTCTCCGAGCGCTCGGCCAGCTGCCCGGCCGTCAACGGGCCGTGGTTCGCCAGCAGGCGGTAGTAGCCGAGCCGGTCGCCCATCACCACCAGGGCGGTGTTGAGGGTGGCGCCGACCTCGTCGACGGCCCGGAACACGAAGGCCATCAGCTTGTCGGTGTCGACGGCGCCGGCAGTGTCGGTGGCGGCGGGGGCGGATGCATCAGTGGCGGTCATGGTGACTCCTTGAGGGTATGAAGAGACTGGTCGGTGCGATGGACGACGGGGCCGGTGCGAGCGGTCCGGGCGCGGCCTCTGCCGATACGATCGCCGCGTGGCGCCCGACGCCGCATCAGGGTGGGCACCTAGTCGTGCCGGGTGACGGCGCGGCCCCTGCACTGGTCGTGGTGCCACCCGGCGGTGAGACTGAACGGATGCTGGTCGGCCGGGACGCGCAACGCCGGCTCGTCGACGGACTCATCGGCGCCGCCAGGGTGGGGCGTAGCGGCGTGCTGGTGGTGTCCGGTGAGGCGGGGATCGGCAAGACCTCCCTGCTCGACCACGCCGTCCAGGAGGCCGGCGACGTCCGGATGCTGAGGGCCACCGGCAGTGAGGCCGAACGCGACGTGCCCTTCGGCGGCCTGAGCCAGCTGCTGCGGCCCACCTCCGAGGACCTCGACCGCCTGCCGGCGCCGCAGGCGCAGGCCCTCGGGGTGGCCCTGGCGCTGCGCGAGGGCCCCGACGCCGACCGGTTCGCCGTCGGCGCCGCCGTCCTGAGCCTGCTCACCCGCTACGGCGAGCACCGGCCGCTGGGCGTCGTGGTGGACGACGCGCACCTGCTCGACACCCCGTCGGCCGAGGCGCTGGTGTTCGCCTGCCGGCGCGTGCTGGCCGACTCGCTGTTCGTGCTGGTGGCGGTGCGCGCCGGTGAGCCGAGCCCGTTCACGACGTCGAACCTGCCGTCACTGGTGCTCGACGGGCTCGACGAGGACGCCGTCGCGGAGCTGGCCCGGCGGCACGGAGACCATTCCCGGCCGGACCAGGTGAGGTTGCTTCACCGGTTGACCGGGGGAAATCCGTTGGCCGTGCGCGAGCTCGCGGGTGCCCCGAGCGGGCTGCTGTCACCGGTCTCCGGGGCCGCGCTGCCGGTGCCTGCCGTCCTGACGGACTGGTTCGGACGGCGGGCCCGCGCGCTCGGAGACCAGGCACGAGCAGTGCTGCTGCTGACGGCCGTCGCCGGCGGCGACCGGGCCGTGGTCACCCGGGCCGCCGCTGAACTCGGCCTCGACCTGGCGATGCTGGCCGAGGCCGAACGGGCAGGCCTGGTCACGATCGGCCCGGACCGGGTCGACTTCTCTCACCCGCTGGTACGGGCATCGGTGGTGGCACTGGCCGAGCCCGACGAGCGCCGCCGCTTGCACGCCGTCGTCGCCGAGGCCGTGCCGGCGCACGACCTCGACCGTCGTGCCTGGCACCGCAGCGAGGCCAGACTAGGCTTCGACGACGACGTCGCCGTGCTGATGCAGGAGGTCGCGCGCCGGGCCACCAGCCGCGGCGCCCACGCCGTCTCGGCCACGGCTCACGAGCGGGCGGCCCTGCTGTCGTCGGACGACGGCGACCGCGCGCAGCGCCTTCTGGACGCTGGTGAGGCCGCCTGGCGAGGAGGAGACGGCGAACGGGCCGTCACAGCTCTGAACACCGCTCTGGCGTTCGATGTCTCACCCGCCGCCCGGGCCCGGGGGCTGCAGCTGGCCGGTGACGTGGCCGCCGTGCGCGGGGCATTGGCCGAGGCGAACCGGTTGTTCCTGGCCGCGGCCGAGCAGGTGCGCGACAGCGATCCCTCTCACGCGGTGCGCCTGTGGGCGGAGGCCGTCAACGCCTGCTTCTTCCACGGTGACGGCACCGCTGCGCTTGCCGCCGCCGCGCCTGCCGAGCAGGTGCTGCGACGGCCGGACACGCCGATCGACCCGGCCGCGACCGCCGTCGGCACCGTGGCCGTGGGGATGGCCGCCGTCCTGGCCGGCAGGTCCGGCATCGAACACCTCGGGCGCGGCGTCGATCTGCTGAACGAGCTCAGTGATCATCACCGGGACCGCGTGCAGCCGTCGTGGCTGATGCAGGCGGCCCTGTGGTCACGCGAAGCAGGCGGCGGGCGGGCTCTGGTCGACCGGACGATCGAGCAGTCCCGGGCCAGAGCGGCCGTGGGCACGTTGCCGTTGTTGTTGTTCAGCATCGCCCGCGACGGGGCGACCACCCACCACTGGGCTGCCGCGGAGGCCGACTACGACGAGGCCATCACCTTGGCCCGCGAGCTCGGTCACACCAAGGAGCTGGCCATGTCCCTGGCCGGTCTGGCGTGGCTCGAGGCCCGGACCGGGCGGGCTGAGGCCTGCGCGCTGCACGCGCACGAGACGCTCCGGCTGTGCGCCGATCGTGAGATCAATCTGCCGCGCATGTGGGCCGAGTACGCCCTGGGCGAGCTGGCCCTGATCGAGGGTTCGGTGGCTCAGGCCGTGACCAGGCTGACCGATCTCGCGCGTCTGCAAGCCGAACTCGGCATGCGAGACCCCGACCTGTCGCCCGGCCCGGACCTCGTCGAGGCGCTGCTGCGCCAGGGCGAATCGGCGCGTGCCCGGCAGGTGGCCGACACCCACCGGTCGGCGGCCGAGGCCAAAGGCATGCCGTGGGCCCTTGCCCGCGCCGCGAGAGTGGAGGGCCTGCTCGCCGACCCGGATCGGCTCGACGAGCATTTCGAGGCGTCCCTGGCGCTGCATGCCCGCACCCCCGACGAGTTCGAGGCGGCCCGCACCCGGCTGACCTACGGGGCCCGGTTGCGGCGCGCCCGCCGCCGGGTGGAGGCGCGCTCGATGCTGCGGGCGGCCCTTGACATCTTCGAGGGGCTCGGGGCCCGGCCCTGGGCTGACGCCGCGGCCGTCGAGCTGGCGGCCACCGGCGAGACCGTGCCCCGGCGCGACGTCACCGATCGCGAACGGCTGACCCCACGAGAACTGCACATCGCGCTCCTGCTGGCGGAGGGGCGGACCACCCGTGAAGCGGCAGCGGCGCTGTTCCTCAGCCCCAAGACGGTCGAGTACCACCTGCGCCACGTCTACACCAAGCTCGACATCACCACGCGTGCCGAGCTCACCCAGCGCCTGGCCAAGGCCGACGGCTGAGTCGCCTGCGGTTCGGCTCAGCCGTCGCCGATTCTGTGCGGTGGAACGTGGCCTTGTAGCGCCACTTCCACCGCACAGAATCGGCGGACCACCCGGCGTCAGGCGAGGTCGAACCGGTCCAGCATCATCACCTTGTTCCACGCGGCGACGAAGTCGGCGACGAACTTCTGCTGCGAGTCGTCGCTGGCGTAGACCTCCGACAGTGCTCGCAGCACCGAGTTCGATCCGAAGACGAGGTCGGCCCGGCTGCCGGTCCACTTCAGCTCACCGCTGACCCGATCGCGCCCCTCGAAGGTCTCCTCGGTGTCCGACGTCGGCGTCCACGTGGTGTCGATGTCGAGCACGTTCACGAAGAAGTCGGTGGTCAGCACCCCGGGCCTACCGGTGAGAACGCCGAGGGCGGAAGAGTCGTGGTTCGCGTTGAGGGTGCGCAGCCCGCCCACCAGGACGGTCAGCTCGGGAGCGGTCAGCGTGAGCAGTTGCGCCCGGTCGATCAGCAGAGCCTCGGCCCGCTGCGGGTGTCCCTTCCCGAGGTAGTTGCGGAAACCGTCCGCGGTCGGCTCCAGCACCGCGAAGGACTCCACGTCGGTCTGCTCCTGCAGGGCGTCCGTGCGGCCCGGCGTGAAGGGGACCTCGATGTCGTGCCCGGCGGCCTTGGCCGCCTGCTCGACGGCGGCGCACCCACCGAGCACGATCAGGTCGGCGAGGGAGACCTGCGTGCCTCCGGCCCCGGCGTTGAACTCCTGCTGGATCCCGACCAGGGTGGCCAGCACCGCCGTCAGCGCGGCGGGATTGTTGACCGCCCAGTCGTTCTGCGGGGCGAGCCGCAGCCGTGCCCCGTTGGCGCCGCCGCGCTTGTCGGTGCCGCGGAACGTCGACGCCGACGCCCAGGCCGTCGTCACCAGTTGGGAGACCGACAGCCCGGAGGCGAGGACCCTGGCCTTGAGGGCGGCGATGTCCTCCGTGCCGACCAGCTCGTGGGTGACCGCCGGCACCGGGTCCTGCCAGATCTGCGGTTCGGCAGGCACCTCGGGGCCGAGGTAGCGCGTGATCGGCCCCATGTCGCGGTGGGTCAGCTTGAACCAGGCCTTGGCGAACGCGTCGGCGAACTCCTGCGGGTTGTCGTGGAAGCGTCGTGAGATCGGCGCGTAGATCGGGTCCATCCGCAGGGCCAGGTCGGTGGTCAGCATCACCGGGGCACGCCGCTTCGACGGATCGTGCGGGTCCGGCACGGCGTCCGCCGCCGCGGGGTCGGTCGGGATCCACTGCCAGGCACCGGCCGGGCTCTTGACCAGATCCCAGTCGTAGCGGAACAGGGTGTCGAAGAAGCTGTTGTCCCAGGTGGTGGGCGTGGGGGTCCAGACGCCCTCCAGTCCGCTGGTGATCGCGTCGCCGCCCTTGCCGTTGCCGAAGCTGCTCTTCCAGCCCAGGCCCATCTGCTGCAGCGGGGCGGCCTCGGGCTCGGGGCCGACGTTCGCGGCGTCGCCTGCACCGTGGGTCTTGCCGAACGTGTGTCCGCCGGCGATCAGCGCGACCGTCTCCTCGTCGTTCATCGCCATGCGGGCGAACGTCTCCCGGATGTCCCTGGCCGCGGCGAGCGCGCTCGGGTCGCCGTTGGGGCCCTCCGGGTTCACGTAGATCAAGCCCATCTGGACGGCGGCCAGCGGGTTCGCGAGGTCACGCTCGCCGCTGTAGCGGTCGTCCCCGAGCCAGGTGCCCTCGTTGCCCCAGTTGGTGTGCGGGGGCTCCCAGACGTCCTCGCGGCCACCGGCGAAGCCGAACGTGGTGAAGCCCATCGACTCCAGCGCGCAGTTGCCCGCGAGCACCATCAGGTCGGCCCAGGAGAGCGTGCGGCCGTACTTCTTCTTGACCGGCCACAGCAGCCGGCGTGCCTTGTCGAGGTTGCCGTTGTCGGGCCAGCTGTTCAGGGGGGCGAAGCGCTGCTCGCCCGCCCCGGCGCCGCCGCGGCCGTCGCTGATCCGGTAGGTGCCCGCACTGTGCCAGGCCATCCGGATGAAGAGCGGTCCGTAGTGGCCCCAGTCGGCCGGCCACCAGTCCTGCGACGTTGTCATCACGGCGCCTATGTCACGCTTCACGGCGGCGAGGTCAAGGGTCTTGAACGCGGCGGCGTAGTCGAAGTCCGCGCCCATCGGGTCGGCCGCTGCCGGGTTCTGGTGCAGGACGTTGACATTCAGCTGGTCTGGCCACCAGTCGCGGTTCGACGTACCGCCTGTCGCGTGCACGACCGGGCATGTGGCCGCGGTCTCCGAGTTCATGTCTCCAACGACTGCATCATGATTGTCAGACACGAGAATCCTTCCAAGGCCGGTCGGTTCAGCGGAAAATGGGCTCAGGAACTGTCTGCGGTGGAGCAGGTCGGGCACAGGCCCCAGTAGACGACCTCGGCCTCGTCGATCGAGTAGCCGTGATCCTGGGCGGCGGTCAGGCAGGGCGTGTCGCCGACGGCGCAATCGACGTCGGCGATGGCACCGCACGATCGGCACACGAGATGGTGATGGTTGTCCCCGACCCGCGACTCGTAGCGGGCCACGGATCCGGGCGGTTCGATGCGGCGGACCAGGCCTGCGGTGGTCAGCGCACGCAGGACGTCGTAGACGGCCTGCTTGGACACCTCGCTGAGCTCTGCGCGCACGATGCCGATGATCGAATCGGTGTCGGCATGCGGATGGTCGTACACCGCAGTCAGCACCGCCACTCGGGGGCGTGTCACACGCAGAGCGGCCCCGCGCAGCAAGCGCTCGGCGTCCGTCGTCGTGGGCACCCTCGGAGTGTGGCCCCACAATCTGGAATCAGTCAAGAGCAGGAGTCGGGCCAGCGAAGGGGGTCAGCCCGCGACGTGGCCGCCCCGGTGGCTGTGGGGTCCGCGCGATCCTGCCCAGTCGCCCTGGCGGCCGGGCCTGTGGAGACCAACGCACCTGTCGCACGGCCGGCCGCCCGGCAACGATGGAAGCGACCCGTCGGAGGTGGCGTCATGCAGTGGGATCTCGGGCTTCAGGGTGTCGGTCTGCTGATGGCGATGTCCTTGGTCGCCGCTGTGGTGGTCCAGTTCGTCTGGGGTCGGACGGCGCGCTGGCTGTGGCTGCCGGCCGCCGCGGTCCTCTTCGCGATCGGTGCGCTGATCAGCGAGGTGTGGTTCGGGTGGGCCACGCAAGAGGATCTGCAGCCGAACATCGACGGGCTGTCCTTCGACGAGGTGCTCCTCGGGATGGCCTGCTGCGTGGCGATCGCGGGGCTCACCCGGTTCGTCGTGCGGCGACGCGCACGCACCCCCGCCGCCTGACGGACCGCTGCCGCGGTCGGCTCAGGCCGTCCAGAGTGTGGAGATAGGCAGGGCCCACAATCGGTGGCCGAAGGGGAGGGCCTGGCCCCTGAGTAGAGCAAGCAGACGATCGCCCAGTCGGCGGGACAGTCGCTGAATCCCACGGAAGTCCTCGCTGCGTACCGTCTGCGCCGACTTCACTTCGATCGCCACGACGTCGCCCGAGGCGTGCTCGAGGATTGCATCGACCTCGTAGTTGTCTCGGTCTCGATAGTGGTAGAGACGGACGGGCGCCTGGTCCACGTGATCTGACGGGCAAGCTCTTGACACTCATGCCGGCAAGGTGGCCGGCAAGTCCAGAGTCAACGAAGATCGTCTTGGGTGTTGCCACGGCGCGCTGGGTGAGGTCGGTGAGGCCGCCGTTCCGACGGTGGAACCGGGTGGAACAGCTCGGAACGCCTCAGGGATACGCGGCCCGAGAGCGGGCGCGTGGAGGTGAACCCATGAGACAGCGTTTCGCGCACCTCGACGAGTGGGCCGAGGCCGACAGCTGGGACGCCGACGACTGGCGCGAACCCGGAGCATCTCACCTGATGCGCGAGGTCCTCGCCGAGGATTACGCCGGAGCGGCCGACGAGGCCTACGACGACGCGCTCGAGGCCGTTCTCGACGGGATGAGCGCTGCAGAGTCGTTCAGCTTCGCGAAGGCGTTGCGGCAGATCCAGTCCGGAGCCGGACAGGCCCTCGCGAATCCGCTGGTGGGGCAGGTCGCCCGGACTGCGCTACCGGTCGGAGCCGGCGCTCTGGGCACTCTGGTCGGCGGTCCGGCCGGCACGGCGATCGGCAGCCGGCTCGGCACTCTCGCCGCCGGTGCACTCGCCCGCCCCGCCGGCCCCGCCCGGCCCGGTGGACCGGGGGTCACCCCCACCCTCCCGGGCGTCCCACCCGCGGCGGGCGGCTCGGCGGCGGCGGCGCAGGGTCTGGTTCTGAGCCAGCAGCCGGACATCCTCAAGGCCCTTCTGGCGCTGTCGATGGGCCAGCACGGTGCCCGGGAGATCGGTGGCGTTCCGGTCGCCTCGGTGATGAACCTGCTCAGCTCGGTCTTCGGACAGGCGGCGGCCGACGCCGACGAGCTCGCCTACGCCGACGGGGAGAGCCTCGACGAGGAGGGCCATTCCGGGAGTGAGAACGCCTACGCAGCAAATGATCTCGGTGCTGGTCGCTCCCTGTACACCGCGCTGATGGACGCCGAGAACGAGGAGCTGACCTGGTGACCACCTCTGAACTCGCTGCCGTGGAATCCCTCCTGATGAAGGTTCTGCCGGACCCGCTCGGATTCGCCGAGCGGATCATCGGCGAGCTCGCCGAACGACTCGCCACTCCCGTGGCCGGCGGGCCGAACGTGGTCCCGGGGTACCCGCCGCCGAGCTACGCCGCCGAACCGGACGCCGCCGCGCACCCAGCACATGCGGTGCTGGTCGATCGCCAGGTGCTGCTCGCCGCAGCCCTGGGCGCCTGCGACTGCTGGGGTGAGGACGTCGACTGCCCCGAGTGCGGCGGAAAGGGCTCCGCCGGCTGGGTGCCGCCCGACCCCGAGCTGTTCGCCGAGTACGTGGTTCCCGCCGTCCGGCGTACCGCAGGCCCGAGCCCCGTGCCCGAACACGCACCCGCACCCGCACCCCAAGAAGAGCCACCCGACGGAGGAGACAGCTGATGAGCACCGCATTCATGGAGGAGTTCGACTACGAGGACGCCTACGACGACGCCGAGATCTTCGACGACGCCGAGGCCTACGACGACGCCGAGGCGTCGCGTGCCAGGCGCCGGCGCGCCCAGCAGCTCAAGGCAGCGCGCCTCCGGGCGGCCAACCGACGCGGCGTCAGTACCCTGCCGGCGACTGCACCTCCCCGAGCCGTGGTCAGCGCCGTCAAGGAGCTGGACCTGCAGGCGCAGGTGCAGCAGGACACCCTGCGCGGGGTGATGGCCGCTCAGAACAAGCGGCTCGATCGCGCCAACCTGGCGACCGTGGCCACGCTGCTCGTCGGCGAGGCGTTCCGGACCTTCGGCACCCCGGGCAACGACTACCTTCGGGCCGGACTCCAGGCCGCACCGCTGCTGCTGCTCACCCCGAGCCGCAACCGGGGCGGCGTCGAGGGGCTCATCCGGCATCCGGCCGCCTACGGCGGCGTGGCGGCGCTGGGTCTGGCGTTCGTGCGCGACCAGCGCAACCGCACCGCCGCGGTGCAGCGGATCGACGTGCTCGGCCCGTCACGGTTGACCGTCGGCGCGCAGGACGCCTTCACCGCCGACATCCTCGACGCGGGGGGCAAGCCGTCCACGCTCGCGCCCACCTGGGAATCGGACAACACGCAGGTGGCCACGATCGACCGGACCACCGGAAGGATCACTGCCGGCACCGCACCGGGGGTCGCCGTCCTCACCGTGAGGGCGGGTGAGTTCTTCCGCAGGTTCCGGCTGGAGGTCGTCGCCGCGCCGGCGGGCACCAAGTAGGGCGTGGTGGGTCATGGATCCGGCGCTGCGGGAGCTGCTGCGTGAGGGGACCCCGAATCGGGTGGTCGAGGCGATCATCCGGTTTCGAACCCCCCGCAGCCGGCTCCCCGGCGTTCGGATCGTGGCCCGCTTCGGCCGGATCGCGACCTGCCGGCTCCCGCTCGGGGCGGTTCGCGCCGTCTGGGAACACCCGGATGTGCTCAGTCTGAAGGCCGCGCGCCCGCTCGGCCCGGAGCTCGAGGGGCCGGCGGCGCCCCCGGAGGAGGGCGGGTCGCCGGATGCGCCGGGGCCCTCCGCCGAGCCACGGCGGCGCCCGGCCGGGCTGAGGCTCACCGGTCGCGGTGTCGTGGTCGGGGTCGTCGACTGGGGCCTCGACGTCGACCATCCGAACCTCGTGCGGTCCGACGGCAGCACCCGCCTGCTCGCCCTGTGGGATCAGCGGTCCCGCCCCGGGCGCGCAGGTCGTGGGGGTCCCCGGCCCTACGGATACGGCGTGGTGCACACCCGGGCCGACATCGATCGGGCGCTCCGATCGGGCACGCCGTTCCGCACGCTCGGGTACCACGCGGCGGACGCCGACCGTGGGGGTGGAGCGCACGGAGCCCACGTGACGGACATCGCCGCCGGCAACGGAACCGTCGGCCAGGCCGGGGTGGCTCCGGCGGCCGACCTGGTGTTCGTGCATCTCGCCGCCCGCGGCACCGGCGGCCTGGCCACCATGGGCGACTCGGTGCGGCTGCTGGAGGCGGTCGACTTCATCGCCCGGACCGCGGGAGATCGCCCGTGGGTGATCAACCTCAGCATGGGGCAGATGGGTGGTCCGCACGACGGGAGCGGCCTGGTCGAACAGGCGCTGGACGAACTGCTGGCGGCGGCGCCGGGCCGGTTCGTGGTGCAGAGCGGCGGCAACTACTACCGTGCCCGGACCCATGCGGGCGGGGTCGTGGGCGCCGGGCGGCGCCGGGTGCTGCGTTTCGTCGTCGACCCCGCCGACGTCACCGGGAACGAACTGGAGATCTGGTACGGGGGAACGGACGAACTGGCCGTGCGGATCGATCCCCCGGGCAGCACCGGCGCCCCCGCGGTGCTGCTCGGCCAGACCGCCGAGGTGCGCGCGGGCGGCCGAGTGGTCGGTCGGATCTACCATCGGGCGTTCGACCCCAACAACGGTGACCACCACATCGACGCGTTCCTGCACCCGGGGGCCCCGGCGGGGGAGTGGCGGGTCACGCTCGAGGGCCGGCGGGTCGGGTCCGGCCGCTACGACGCCTGGCTGGAGCGCGACGAGGCCTGCCCGAGCTGCCAGGCCAGGTTCATTCCGGCCCACGCCGTGCCCGGGTGTACCACCGGCACCATCGCCAACGGCCACCTGCCGCTGGTGGTCGCGTCCTACGACGCGCAGGCACCGGGTCGCCCGCCCGGGCCCACGAGCAGTGCCGGGCCGACCCGTGACGCCCGCGAGAAGCCGGACGTGGCCGCGATCGGTGTCGGGGTGCTCGCCGCCCGGTCGGCTCCGCGCGGCAGCGAGCGCAGCCCCGGCGGTCTGGTGCGCAAGACCGGAACCAGCATGGCGGCGCCCCAGGTGACCGGAGCCGTCGCGCTGTGCCTTGAGCACAGCCCCGGCCTGAGCGCCAGAGAACTCCGCAGGCTGGTGCTCGCCAGCGCCGATCCGCCCGCCCCCGGGACCGCCCCCTATCGGCTCGGGCGGGGCTACCTGAACCTGACGGCCCTGGCCGCTGCGCTGGGTCGTGACCATCCCCGTTCGCCGGAAGCAGAGGCTGCCGCCATGGACCGAGACCACGTCACCCCGCTCGCCCTCGACCCCGCTCGCGCCGTCCGCGAGCTGCTCTACCGGCCGGCCGGCGGCCTCTCCTCCTGGCTGAGCGGCAGGTTCTCGATCGTCGCCCGCCCCGGGGAGCCGATGCGTGAGGAGCTCGAGGTGGGTGACGTCGTCCTGCGTGCGGTCCTGGGCCACCCGGGCGCCCGCGGGGAGTGCCTGGTCGTCGCCGAGCCAGGCCTCACCCGCCACCGGTCGAGCCGGCCCGGACGACGCGCGGGCTGGTATGCCTTCGCCGCGGCGCCCGGTGTGGTCGAGGCCAGCCGACCGGTCCGTGTGCTGGATCACGCCGGCTGCCTGCCCCCGGACCAGCTGCTTCTGCGCACCCGCCCGCCCGCCCCGGACGGGGAGGTCGGCGACCCGGCCGCAGACGGTCCGGTAGTAGAAGATGCCCCGGTCGACCCAGGTCCCTGGACGGGCACCGCCGAGCAGGAGGCCTTCCGGGCGCGGGTGCTGGCCGCCCACATCGCCCGGAGCACCGCGTCGAGGGGAGGCCAGCTGCGGGACCTACGCGAGGACGAGCTCGCCGACGTCCCCGGCACGTGCACCACCTCGGGCAACCGGACCACCTGTGTGCGGACGGCGACCGCGACGGCCGCCGCGGCGGCTCGCCTGCTCGCGGCGGCGAACACCGCCCTGGCACTCGCTCAGCAGGCCGGGGACGCCGATGCGCAGCGCACGGTCAGGCTGACCGCGACCAGCGGCTACCGCGGCAGCGACCACCAGAGGCGGCTCTGGCTCGGTTATTTCGCGAACAAGTACTACAACCGGACCCGGGTCGCGCGGCTGGGACTGCCCGGTGGGCCGCACTCCGATGCCGCGGTGGAATACATGCTGCGTTCCCGCAAGGCCGGCGGGTACGGGGTCGGCGGCCGCATCGCCGCTCCGGGCTTCAGCAATCACCAGGGCGGGATCGCCCTCGACTTCTGGCAGCAACGCACTCCGGGGCACGGCATTGCCAACGATTCCGACGACGCCTCCCGCAGCCGCTGGCGGCGGAGCTGGTTCCACGGCTGGCTGCGCACCCATGCCGAGACCCACGGGTTCCAGCCGATCCCGACCGAGGAGTGGCACTGGGAGTACCGGCCGGCGGCCACGGCCCCGTCGGAGGTGACCGAGCATCTGGGCGGAGCGCTGTGGACCTTCGCCTCGGCGACGTTGCGGCGCCCGGTGCCGGTGCGGCACCGGGTGGCGGTGTTCTGCCCGACGGCCGCCCGCGGGCAGCGCGAGGTCGACGTGCTGGTCTTCGCCCACGGGCTGCTCACGGGCTGCACCCGGCCGGAACCGGTGCCGGCCGGGTTCGTCACCGACGAGCCCTTTGCTCTCGGCCGAGTGGTGCACGCCTCGGGCCGTCCGGTGGTGCTCGTGGTGCCACTGCTGGACTGGTCCGATCCCGGCGGCCGGGACGCCTTCGGCCGGGGCCGCGAACGGTGGCACCCGCTCGGCAAGCCCGCGGTGCTCAACGCCGTGGTCGCCGAGGCCCTCGCCGAGGTGGGGCGGGTGCAGGGAACGTCGGCGCCGGCCGTGCGCGAACTGGTGGTCGCCGGGCACTCCCGTGCCTATGACGTGCTGGAGCCGCTCGCCGCCTCCAGACGTGATCCCGCCATGCGCCAGGGAGCGCTGGCCCGACTGGCACAGGTCTGGGCGTTCGACACCGCCTACGCCGGCGATCTGGACGCGTGGACCGACTGGCTGGCGCTCAACCCCGCACTTCGGGTGCACCTGTTCTACCGGCCAGGAAGCAAGACGGGCACGGTGGGCGACAGGTTCTTCGACAGGCGCGGGGATCGCCTGCAGGTGACCAAGGCCAAGGAGCGCCACTGCGCGGTGCCCGCCACGCGGCTGGCCCAGCTGATGCCCAGGCCTGCAGCCGCGGCCGGCGGCACGGAGGACAACGGCGCCGACGAGGCCGACGAGTACGAGGTGCCGGAGTACGCCGCCGAGGCGAGCCTCGATCCCGATCTCAGCGCCGTCCTCGGCCTGGCGCTGGAGGAATCCGACGACGAGGCGTTCGACGACGAGGGAGCCGATCATGGATAGCTATGACGACGAGTTGGCCGCCGTCGGCGCCTCACGCCTGGCGACGCCTCCCTCCGCCGACTGCCTCGCCCGGGCGGTAGGTCGCGAGATCGCCGTCGTGGGTGGGGGTTTCGGTGGCCTGATGGCCGCTCGCACCCTCGCTCGGTGGGGGATGAAGGTGACCGTCTACGAGGCCCGGGCACAGGTCGGTGGGCGGGTGCTCAGCGACTCGACCTTCGCCAAGGGCCGGATCACCGAAGCCGGTGCCGAGCTGGTCGGGTCCATCCATACCCGCTGGTGCGCACTGGCCAAGGAGTACGGCATCTCGCTGATCAGCCGGATGAGCGACGACCTGTACCGCGGTGAGCAGCTGCATCCACGGATCATTCTCGATCGGCCGCTCACCCCGGACGAGATCGAGGCGCTGGGCCAGGAGGGCGTCACACGGGTGCTGCAGCCGATGGCCGCGTTCGCCGAGCGGACGATCCGCTCAGGCCTGGAGAGCCACCCCTGGGACGACCCGACGCTGGAGGTCCACGACCGAACCTCGGTCGCGCAGGCGCTGGAGACGCGGTTCGGCGTCGCCCGCACTGAACGACTCTGGAAGGCGATGGAGCTGTTCCTGGTCAACAACAACGTGTCTCGGCTGGAACAGATGAGCTTCCTCGCCCTCCTCTGCCTGGTCCGCGGTGGTCAGACCGAGCGCCGGGCCGGGAAGCCGGTCACCATCGACGACCCGCTGATGGGCTACTGGAACGAGCTGGAGATCTACCGCTGCGGCGAGGGCTGCCAGCGGCTGGCGCTGGACATCGCCGCCGAGGTGGCCGCGCGGAAGGGGTGCCGCGTGCTACTCCATCGAGGCGTGCGCCGGATCGAGCCGGCCAGGCCCGGCGGCGTCTGGGTCACCTCTCGGAGTACGAAGGACACCCCGTTCGACACCTGGCTGCGGGAGAAGATCCCGGGCAACCCCCTGATGGACGCCAAACGCTTCGACGCCGTCGTCCTGGCCGTGCCCCCGACGGTGTGGGACCACATCGAGATCCTGCCGACGCATCCCAAGGACGTGATCGGACTGATGGGGTCCGGTCCAGCGGTGAAGTTCTTCAGCAGGGTGAGTGAGCGATTCTGGATCAAGGACGGGCTGTCACCGCTGGGCGGTTCGCTCGACATCGGGCAGGTCTGGGAGGGGACCGACAACCAGACTCGGGTCAAGGGCCAGGACATCGTGTTGAGCGTCTTCACCGGGGCACGCACCCCCACCGAGAACCAGTACAAGGACGGCCTCGGCAAGCTGTACCCGGCCACCCGCGGCCGACCGGGCTCGGGGTATCTCGCCCAGCTCCGGGGCAAACCGATGCTCGCGGACTGGTCGCGGCAGCCGTTCATCCGCACCGGGTACTGCTCCCCGCGGGTGGGTCAGGTGTTCACGATCGGCAAGGAGCTGAACCAGCCGTTCCCGGGGCGGTTGTTCTTCGCCGGCGAGCACACCCAGATGGATCACTTCGGGTACATGGAGGGGGCCATCCGCTCCGGGGAGCGCGCCGCGCGCCAGGTCCTGGACGCGCTCTGCCCCACGCGGCCGGCCCTGGTGGCCGCCGCAGGTCGCTGAGGAGCGCCGGGGGTGGCGACCTTCGACGCCTCGGTGCGCCCAGCGGTGGCGGCCGAGCAGCAGGACCTGATCGAACACCCGGAACACTGCTCGGCGGACGCCGAGGCGCTGGCGGGCATCGGCCGAGGGCTCGGCCACCAGGTGCGGGTGCGTCTGGTGACCGACCCAGGCGTGTTCGCCCTGTACACCGTGAGCCAGGTCCGCGACGAGACATCGGTCAGCACGGTCCGGATGGGCCGTGACGGCCGGGAGCGCCTCGGCGTCACCGAGCCGTTCTCGGCGGTGGTCGACTCGGTGGTTCCCCGGCGGAGGCTGAGCGACGCCGATGCCGCCAGACTCGGCGAATTCGTCGAGCGGCTGACCGACGACGGCACGCATCGCGGCCTGATCGTCATCGCGCCTCATGGCGGGGACATCGAGGCGCACACCGACAGCCAGGCCGAACGCGTGGCCGCGCGCCTGTCTGCACACGGCGTCAGCGCGTGGCGCTGCATGGGTTTCGGGGGCGCCGGCGGGGGCGCGTGGCGGCGCCTGCACATCACCTCCACGGACCTGCACGAGGCCAGCTTTCCTGCGCTGGCCTCGATCATCGACCGGGGGTTCGCGTTCGCGGTCGCCTTCCACGGGTTCACCGGCGAGGAGATCCTGGTCGGCGGAGGGGCATCGTTCCGGCTGAAGGCCGAGATCGCCGCGGCGATCGAGACGGCCCTGGGGGGCACCGGCATCCCGGTGCGGATCGCAGGACCCGACGACGTGCTGGGTGGAAGCAGCCCGCGCAACGTCGTCAACCGGCTCACCGCGAGCGGCCGCGGCGGTGTGCATATCGAGCAGAGCCTGCCGGCCCGGGCGGGCCACGCCCTGGCCATCGCCGATGCAGTGGCCGGCGTGTTCGCCTCCCGGCTCGCTTCCCCTGGCCACCCCGGCCCGCGGTGGTGGCAGGCGCTCCGCCAGCGGTGGGACGACGTCCGCCGGCACCTCGACCGCTGGGTCAGGCGGTCGAACCGGTCCGGTGGGTGAGGATCAGGCGGAGTCGATCGGTCGGTAGCAGCAGTGCGCCCCGGTCTCGATGCAGGCCCGCAGTTCCTCCCCGATCACGGCATCAGCGGCGCTGACCCGTTCCAGGGCGCGCCGGATGGCCTTGCCGACGGCGATCCGGGCCCGTTCCGAATCGTCCGTGAAGTGCCGGGTCCGACCGCCGAGGCCGGTTCCCGCCTCCACCTCGTGCAGCAGCCAGTCGGCCTCGGACTGCAGCTCGGCCGCCCGCTCGCCGTCCCCGTGGAGGTCGGCCTGACGGATGTCGTCTGCCAGCTCGCGCAGTCGGGATCGATACTGCCGCAAGGCCTCCTGATCCAATACCGGCTGCCGTCCCGGTTCCGGGCCGGAGCTCTGCCGATCCGGGCCCGCCAGTTGAACGGCCGGGATGTCGACGCCGGGATTGGCGACCAGGGTGGCCAGATGACGCAGGCCGACCAGATCGTCCACGACAGCCGTCCGCCCGTGCCACTCGATCCGCCAGTGCCGCCCTCGCCGGGTGCAGACCAGGGCCGGGGCGACCCTCGCCGCGCGGGTGGGGCGGTCGGGTAGGCGCATCCCCAGCTCGGCCGCCTCGGCGGCAGATTCTGCCCGCAGCCGCGTCGCGGTCCGGGCGTCGCCCGTTCTCGCGCGCGCCGTGAGCGCCTGGGCCAGTCGGTGCCGCGATGCGGTGACCGCCGGCCAGTGGCCCAGCGCCGCGTTGTGCCCGAGCGCCGCCTCGAGATGCTCCACCGCGAGATCGGCGTCACCGGTCACCAGGCAGGCCACCCCGAGCGGGTGCTGGGCCGATCCGAGGCAGGCCACCCCCAGACTGGCCATCACCGGCAGGTCGGCATAGGGCAGGAGCAGCCGGTAGGCGCGGGCGGCGGTGCCGGCGTCGTCGAGCATCGACGCCGCCTCGATCACCGCCGTCATCGCGGCGAGCCAGGAGCTGGACGAGGGGAGGTCCCCCAGATCCCGGCCGGTGATCCGGGCCAGCGCACCCTGCGCCTGGCGGGTCTGCCCGGCGGCGGCGCAGGCCACGGCCTGCACGGCGATGAAGGAATTGTCGACGACGCTCAGCGTGGGCGAATTGACGATACTGGACGCGGTGTCGACCATCTCGGCGACCCGGCCCTGGAACCAGCGGATGGTGAGGATCTGCGCCGTGTACCAGCCCAGCCAATCGGTGTCGCCGGCCGCGGCCCCGGCCCGGGCGCAGTCCTCGGCGAGGGCCTCCGCCTCGGTCAGGTGCCCGGCGCGGATGGTCAGCATGACCCGCATCGCCTGTGCCGTGAAGGCGGCAGCCGCATGGCGGCTCACTGCCTCGTGGCTGAGCAGCTCCGCGTAGGCGCGTTCGGCGTGCCTGTCGCCACCGAGGAACAGGTCGCTGGCCCGCCAGAGCAGGCCCATCACGGCATCACTCGGTCGCCGGGTCGAGGCGCCGACCCGGATCAGCTCCTCGGCGAGGGCGATCCTGGTGCGGGCGTGCTCCGGCCCCAGCACGCAGTGATGGGCCAGACTCAGCGCCTCGGCGAGCGCGACCGGCTCGCCCCGGGACCGGGCCTCGTCGAGCAGCCGCAGCACGGCGTCCGAGCGGCCGGTCCGGTAGTCGCTCTCGGCGGCCAGCCGGATACGGAGCCGTAGCGCCAATGCCGAGCCCGGATCGAGCAGTGACAGAGCCAGGCGCTGACGCGCCTCCACCCGGGCCGCGTCCAGTCGCGAACGCCGTTCGTGCACCCAGACCCCGCCCAGACCTATTGCAGCACGGGCCATCGCCGGCGCATCGCCGTCGCGCTCGGACTGCACGAACGCTTCGTCGAAGCAGGTGCGGGCGGTGACCAGGTCGCCGTCGACGTGCAGGGCCTGCTCAGCGCGTTCAAGTCGGGACACCTCAGTTCGGGTCACGGCTGCCTTCCCGGATCGGTCCACACCGAGTGGGTACCCCTCAGGAGGCCTGGTCACTCCGCCTGATACGCCGAACGGCGCCGATCCCGAGGGCCGGCAGGAGCAGGGCGATCAGGTACCGCCACCCCCGGCGCTCTGCTCGGCTGCGGCGGCAGCGGCAGCGGCAGCAGCGAACGCGGCCATCGAGCCGAACTCCCAGTCGGGGGTGACCGGGGCCGGCGGCTCGGGGGTCGCGCCCCAGCCGGCCTTGCCCTGGCGTCGGTTGATCCACACCGTCGGCAGGCCGGCGGCCTTGGCCGCCACGTGGTCATGGAACAGGCTCTGCGCCACGTGCAGCAGCCGGCCCGGAGTGATGCCGAGCCGGTCGACCTCGGCGGCCAGGGCTTCGAAGTTGCGCGGCGACGGCTTGTACGAGCCGATGTCCTGGGCGGTGAGGATGCTGGTGAACTCCACGCCGAGCCTCCGGTTGGAGGCGGCGAACGAGGTCCGGTCCACGTTCGACAGGATGATCAGCTGGTAGCGCTCACTCAGGGAGACCAGGGCGTCGTGGGAGTCGGGGAAGGCCGGCCAGTCCGGCACGGACCGGGCGATCGTCGCGGCGTCCGCCTCGTTGACCTCGGCCCCGAGGCCGGCACCGACCCGGCGCAGGCTCTCGGCCAGGACGTCGGGGTAGAGGTCGCCCGGGCGCTCGGCCTCGACCGCCGCCTCGTGCGGGTTGTAGGCGGCCAGCAGTTGCTCGTCGGACAGGGTCAGCCCGCGGCGGCGCGCCCAGTCGGACATGACGGCGACCAGGCCGGCCTCCCAGTCGATCAGGGTGCCGTAGCAGTCGAAGCTCAAGGCGTCGAAGTCGGTCAGCTTCATCGGTATGCGCTCCTCCACAACTGAAGATCACAGACTCTCATGGGTTTCCCCCCAGCTGGCGGGGGAGAACCCCATGACAGACGGCGATCTCCGCGGCCGTCAGACCGTGGCGAGTCGGCCACTCGCGCTGAGCGCCCTGACAGGATGGCCGACCATGACCGCCAAGGTGCCCGAGGTCACCGCCTACTTCTGGATCATCAAGCTGCTCACCACGGCTGGCGGGGAGTCGACCGCCGACTTCCTGGCCCAGGAGCTTCTCGGCATGAGGGTCTCCCTCCTGATCACCGGCGGGGCGTTGGCGCTCTCGCTGGCGGTGCAGCTGGCGGTGCGGCGCTACCTGGTCCCGGCCTACTGGACGGCGGTGGTGCTCGTCGGCGTCGCCGGAACGCTGATCACGGACGCCGTCGTGCAGGTGCTGGGGGTCAGCGAGGCAGGGGCCACGTTGGGTTTCGCCCTCCTGCTGGTGGGCATCTTCGTGGTCTGGTTCCGGCTCGAGGGCACCCTGTCGATCCACAGCATCGACACCGCGCGGCGTGAACTGTTCTATTGGGCGGCCGTGCTGACCACCTTCGCCCTGGGCACCGCGGCCGGCGACCTCACCGCCTTCGCCCTCGGATGGGGTTTCCCGCTCTCGATCGCGCTCTACGCAGTGGCCTTCGCCGCGGCCGGCGCCGCGCATCTGAGGTTCGGGGCCAACGCGATCGTCTGCTTCTGGCTGGCCTATGTCGTGACCCGCCCGCTGGGCGCCAGCATCGCGGACTACCTGGCCTTCGGCCCCGATATCGGCGGGCTGGGGCTCGGGCTCTGGCAGGTCAGCGTGGCTTGCGGGGCCGCGATCCTCGTCCTGGTGAGCTACCTCGCCGTCAGCGGGCGGGACACCCCCTCAGATGGTGGCCCCGACGAGGGGCTCCAGGGGTAGCTCGGGGCGTTCGCGGGCCACGGTCCCCAGCCGCCACTGGTCGATGAAGAGGGCGAGCATCAGCCCGTCGGTCCGGGTCAGCACCTCGACGCCGCGGACCCCGGCCAGCGCCGTCGGCGCCTCCGCGGTGGTGCGCCGGGCGAGGGTGTACTCGAGCCGGTCGAGGGTGACCTTGACGCCGAACTCGTGCTCCAGCCGGTAGGTGGCCACCTCGAACTGCATCGGGCCGACGGCGGCCAGCACCGGAGCCTGGTCCCCGCGCAGGTCCGAGCGCAGGACCTGCACGACGCCCTCCTGGTCGAGCTGCTCGATCCCGCGCCGGAACTGCTTGTAGCGGCTGGAGTCCCGGCCGCGGACCACGGCGAAGTGCTCGGGGGCGAAGCTGGGGATGGGCGGGAAGGCCAGCGGCTCGTCGACGTACAGCGTGTCGCCGACGCGCAGGGCGGCCGCGTTGACCAGCCCGATCACGTCGCCGGGGTAGGCGGTGTCCACGGTCGCCCGCTCGCGGCCGAAGACGGTGTGGGCGTACTTGGTGTGGAACGGCCGGCCGGTTCCAGCGTGCACCACGAGCATGCCGCGCTCGAACACTCCCGAGCACACCCGGGCATACGCCAGTCGATCGCGGTGGGCGGAGTCCATGCCCGCCTGCACCTTGAAGACGAAGGCGCTGAAGGGGGCGGTCAGCGGGCGCGACGATCCGTCGGCCGTGGTGCGCGGGCTCGGCGCCGGTGACAGCTCGACGAGGGTCTCGAGCAGCGGGTGGATCCCGATGTTCAGCACGGCCGAGGTGAAGAGCACCGGGGTCGTCCGCGCGTCGAGGAAGGCCTCCTGGTCGTGATCGGCGTCGGAGAGAGACAGCAGCCCGCTCTCCTCGACGGCGATCGTCCACGCCTGCCCCTCGCGCTCCTCGGCGGCCGCGGCGTCCAGGTGCTCCTCGGGCGCGATGGTCGCGCCCCCGCCCGTGCGGCCGAAGCGGGTGTACCCACCGGTGCGCCGGTCCAGCAGCCCGCGGAAGTCGCCCGCGATCCCGACCGGCCAGTTCAGCGGCGTGGGCACCAGGCCGATGGCCTGCTGGATCTCGTCCATCAGGGCCAGCGCCTCACGGCCCGGGCGGTCCCACTTGTTCACCACCGTGATCACGGGGATCCGGCGGTGCCGGCACACCTCGAACAACTTGAGCGTCTGCGGTTCCAGGCCCTTGGCGGCGTCGAGCAGCATCACCGCGGCGTCGACGGCGGCCAGCACCCGGTAGGTGTCCTCGGAGAAGTCCGCGTGGCCGGGGGTGTCCACCAGGTTGATCACGGTGTCGCCGTAGGTGAACTGCAGGGCGGCCGAGGTGATCGAGATCCCGCGGTCCCGCTCGATCTCCATCCAGTCCGAGACGGTGCCACGCCGTCCGGCCTTGCCGTGGATCGCGCCGGCCTCGGTGATCATCGCCGCGTGCAGGGCGAATGCCTCGGTCAGGGTGGACTTGCCTGCGTCCGGGTGGCTGATCACTGCGAAGGTCCGGCGGCGCGCGGCTTCGGCCGCAGTGGGGTCCATGGCCGCTTCAGTTCCTCCGATAGGTCCTCGTAGCGGCCTGGCGGACCACCGTGATCACAGGAGCCCGAGCTCCTGACCAGGCGTCATTCTAGTCGCCGACGCTGCCCACGCAGTTCGGTCATGCCGAACGCGTCGTATACCGCGCGTCTGGCATGACCGAACCGGTCAGGACACTGCCTGGGCGAGGAACCCGGTGAGCTGGTCGACGACGAAGGCGTGGTCCTCCACCTGAGGCAGCCCGGATACGGTGACCGCGCCGACCACCCCCACGCCGCGGACGATGATCGGGAAGGACCCGCCGTGGGCCGCATACTCAGACAGGGGCAGACCGGTCCGCTCCTCGAAGGTCGACCCGGCCGCTCGGGCCTGGGTGCCGACGTACAGCGAGCTGTGGCCGAAGCGCAGCACGACGCGCACCTTGCGCTCGACCCAGGTGTCGTTGTCCGGGGCGGTACCCGGCAGCGCCGCGTGGAACAGCCGCTGGCCGCCGCGGGTGATCGACACCACCACGGGGAGCGCAGCTGCGCGCGCCGCCCGGACCAGTTGCTCGCCCAGCGCCCAGGCGGTGTCGTGGTCGAACGCGGGGAAGACGAGTCGCTCCTCCTGCGCGGCGAGGTCGGCCAGGTCCTGTGCAGTGGAGGGCACGGTCACCGGATGCTCCTTCGTCGGGGTGGGTGCGAACGTATCGCTGCCGGTCATGCCGAACGCGTCGTAAACCGCGCGGTCGGCATGACCGAAGTGGTCGAGGTCCTGCCGCGGTGCCGACAGGAGGGGGCGAGGGGGGTGCGGCGGGCCGGACATGCGCTGCTGGCCGTCGTCGTCCTGCTGTGGGCGGCCGGCATGCTCGGGTTCAGTGGGTACCTGACCTATCGCAGCGTGGTGACCGCCGTGCACGGCAGGCCCAGCGCCATTGAGGGGGACGGCGACAGCGCCGGCGGCGACTGACCGCGCAGCCCCCGGACGTCGCGGCTAGGCTCCGCCGATGACCTCGCCGATGTCCCGCCCCGACAGTGCGGCTGCTGTGGCCGATGACGGCTGGAGCCTGCTCCTGGGCGCCCTGCGTGCCGGCGTGCCGGTCGCCTCGCTCGCCCAGGCAGCAGCCGTCGCGACGGCCGCGGTCACGGCCTGCGGGGCGGACGCCGAGGCCCATCTCCGGGTCGACCTGCGCCCCGAGCGGGTGGAGTTGAGCCTGCAGACCCGCTCGGCCGAGGCGGTCACACCGCTCGACGTCGACCTGTGCCGCCGGGTCACCCACAGCCTGCAGGAGCTCAGCCTGGCGGTCGAGGCCCCGGTGAGCCGCCCCGGCGCCCACCCGGTGCAGCAGCTCGAGATCGCCGTCGACGCGCTGGACATCGCGGCGGTCCTGCCGTTCTGGCGCGCGGTGATGGGCTACGCCGACTCCCCGGCCGGCGCCGAGGTTCCGAACGCGGTGGTGGATCCGGCCGGCCTCGGGCCGGCGATCTGGTTCCAGCAGATGGACCAGCCCCGGCTGCAGCGCAACCGGATCCACCTCGACCTAACGGTCGCGCCGGAGGAGGCCCTCGGCAGGATCCGGGCTGCGCTCGATGCCGGCGGCACCCTGGTCAGCGACGCCGCGGCCCGCGCGTTCTGGATCCTCGCCGACCCCGAGGGCAACGAGATCTGCATCTGCACCTGGCAGGACCGCGACTGACGTCGCCGAGGCCACCCCGGAGCGCCACAGCGCGACGGCCATGCCGATCAGCCACAGGCACCACACCACGTACCCGGCGAAGTTGGTCAGGCTCGCCGCATGCACGCCGAGCGGGATCACGACGCCGGTGGCGATCAGGGCGGCCGCGGCGTACCCGGCGAGCGCCATCCACCGCGGCGCCACCAGCCGGGTGACGCCCACGACCAGGAGCACGGTGAAGGTCGCGGTCAGGGCGTAGCCGATGGTCTCCCCGACGATCGTGCCGAGCCAGAAGTGCAGACGCTCGAACGTGCGATGCGCGCCGGCGGTCTGCGCCGGAACGAGGGCGTCGTCGCTGACCCCCGGCACCAGCAGCACCCAGCGGGACAGGCCGATGACCTGCACGGTCGCCGCCGCGATGCCCACGCCGGCGATCCAGCGCCCGATCCTTCCGGCGGCGAGACGACCCAGCAGCAGCCCGACGGGGGCGAGCAGCGCGGCGCTGACCACCAGAGCGAGGAACCAGCCGCTGATCGCCCCCTGATGAGCGCGGTAGCGGGCGAGGATGTCGGCGGTCGGCTCCTGCAGGATCTGGGGGTACTCGAAGATCGATCCCAGGGCGGTGAAGCCCGCGATGGCCAGCGCCGAGGCACCGGCCATGGCGGCAGCGGCGAGACGTCGGGAGGTGTGCGGGGTCATCGGTTCGTCCTTTGGCTCGAAGGGGTGGCAGGGGCGGGGTGCGTGGCGGCGTTCCGGTTCATCGCGGGTTCGCAGCTGCGCGAGCCAGAGCGACGGGCAGTACCGCAGCCAGGGCGGTGACGACGAGCGCCCCGCTGGAGCCGAACACGGTGAACTGGTCCTCCACCCGCACGCCGAACGCCACCGTGACCGCCCAGCCGATCGCCCAGATCAGGGCCAGCAGCAGCGGCCAGGCCGGCGCGAGCCGCCCGAGCCCGGCCCGGAGCAGAACGGACTGCGCAGCGCCGACACCGAACCCGCTGACGGCGCCCTGCACCAGCAGCGCGGACAGGCTGGTGGCGAACCCGACCGCTGCCGCGCCGATCCCGAGGCCCGCCGACAGCCCGAGCGCGGTGGCGGCCGCCCAGTGCGCCGCCGACCGGCCGCGCCGGCCGAGGGCCCGGGCCTGGACGCCGCCGAGGATCGTGCCGGTGATCAGGCCGCCGAGCAGGGCGGCGGGTGCGTCGTCGACCGGGCCGGTGAGCACCAGGGCGGCCAGCCCGCCGAGCGGGAAGCCAACGAACGAGACCATCCAGCGGACGGCGATGCGGGCTGCGCCGACAGGTGCGGCGGACGGTGTGGCGGCAGGTGTGGCGGGGGAGGGCGCCGTGGGGTTGTCGAACATGGTCACTCCTCGAGATGGACGGGACGTGCTCAGGAGCCGAGCCGCAGGGCGCGGATCGAGACGGCGAGCGTGCTGTCGGGGTGATCGCAGAGGTGGTCGCGGACCAGGGCGTCGAGCAGGTCGTCGTCCTGGTCCAGATACGCGGCGGCGATCGCGACCAGCTGGCGTTCACGGGTCGTCGTCGCACACGCGCTCGCCCGTGCCAGCGCTGCGGCGGCCCCTGTGGTGCGGGGGCTGTCGTCGATCAGCCTCTGGAGCAGGGTCTGGGTGTCATCGGGCATGAACCCAGACTGGGCAGCGGCGCTGATGAATCGCTGACGCCGACCTGACGGCGGCTCGGATCGCCTACCGGAGCGCTCCGAGCAGCGATCGCGCCCGGTGCGCGTCGAGCCGGTCCGCCTCGTCGAGGCGATGCGCAGCACCGGGCATCAGCTGGTCCGCACGCTCCAGGAACGCTTGCGCGGCAACGGAATCACCGGATTCCGCTCGGCGGGCCGCCAGCGCGTCGAGAGCCAGCACCTCGACGTCGTGCTCCCCGGTGCGGGTGGCCTCGTCCAGCACGAACTCGAGGTCCCCGGGATCGCCGGCGCACAGGGAGGCGAGCATGCAGTGGGCGAGGAGCGCGCCGTCACCGCCCCCCGAGGCCCGATACCACCGGTCAGCCTCGTGGAGCAGGGCCGATGCCGCCGGCTCGTCGCCCGTCGCCCGGCGGATCCGGGCCAGGTGTACCTGCGCCATGGCGGCGATCCGCTGATCGCCACCGGCCTGGCCCGCGGCGATCGCCCGGGCCAGAGTGGCTCCGGCCTGCTCCACGGCGCCGATCCGGTGCTGGGCCCTGCCCAGCGTGGTCAGGTGCAGTGCTGCCTGTCCGAGGAACCCGAGCTGCTCCGAGGTGGCCGCGGCCAGCGTGAGGCAGGCTGCCGCATTGTCGAATCTCCCTTCCGCCTGAGCGATGGCTCCCCGCATGGCGTCGGCGTGGACCAGGCCCCAGGGGTCGCCGATCGCGGTCAGCACCTGGTGGGCGTCCTCGGCGGCCCGGGCAGCGCTCGCCGTGTCGCCGAGCATGATCGAGCCGAAGGCTCCGAGCAGCAGGGTTGCCGCGACGCCCCAGTCCCGCCCCAGCCGGCGATACTCCGCGAGGCCGGCGGCGGCGAGTTCGAGCACCTCGCCGGGGCGGCCCTGCTGGATGCGCAGGAAGGCCAGGTGACGGTGGACGTCGGCGCGCAGGGCGTCGTCCGCCAGCCGTTCCGCCAGCTGGAGGGCGAGGTCGAGATCGGCCTGGGCCGCCTCGACGTCACCGGCGGAGGCCTCCAGCCAGCCGGCGATCAGCAGGCCCGTGGCCAGCTCGCGCGGTGGGGCGGCCGCCCCGGCTGCGGCGAGGGCGGAGCGGAGGCGCGCTGCACCCGCCACTCCGTCGCCGAGCACCACCCAGGTCCAGCCGAACCCGACCGCGATCCGGACGCCGAGCGCCGGGTCGTGCTCGGCGGTCCAGCCCAGCGCGACGTCGATATTGGCGCGCTCGGCCCGCACCAGGTCCAGGCAGGCGGCCTGCCCCGGGCCGCGCACCGAGGCAGCGCAGCGGTCGGCCGCCTCGGCGAACCAGGCCGCATGAGCCATGCCGGCGTCCTGAGCGAGCCCAGCCTCGTGCAGCCGGTCGAGGGCGAACGCCCGGATGCTGTCCAGCAACCGGTAGCGCACCGTGCCGTCCGCGGCGACGTCGACGCTCACCAACGACCGGTCGACGAGCCGCCCGACGACGTCGACTGCAGCCGCAGGGGGAACGCCGAGCACGCCCAGAACGTGCTCCGCCGCGGCCAGCGGCGCCCCGCCGGAGAAGCTGGACAGGGCCCACAACCCACGCTGGTCGTCGGGGAAGAGCAGGTCGTAGCTCCAGGCGATGGCGCCGGCCAGTGCGCGGCGGCGTTCGGGGTGGCGGCTGGTCGGGTCCCGCAGCAGCGTGAAGCGGTCATCGAGCCGGCGCAGGATCTCGCGCACGGACAGCGACCGGACCCTGGCTGCCGCCAGTTCAATGGCCAGGGGCAGGCCGTCGAGCGCGCGGCAGACCTCCTCGACGACGGTGGCGGCGCCCTCGTCGAGCGCGAACTTCGGGCGGATCCGGCCCGCTCGGCCGGTGAACAGGGCCACCGCGTCCTCGAGCGGCAGCGGCTCGAGCGGATGGACCGCTTCGCCGTCCAGGCCGAGGGGGCGTTGACTGGTGGCGAGCACGCGGAGGGACGGCGCGGCGTCCAGCAGTTCCCCGGTCAGCTCGGCGACCGCGTCCACGAGGTGCTCGCAGTTGTCGAGCACCAGCACCGTCTCGACGGCTGCGACGCGTTCGACCAGCATGCCCTCGTGGGCCAGGCGCAGGGTCTCGGCCACGGTGCGGGCCAGGGACGTCGTGGAATCGGCTCCGTCCAGACGTACCAGCCACACCCCGCCGCGGGCCGACAGGCGGCGGGCGGCCTCGATGGCGGTACGCGTCTTGCCGACGCCGGCCGGCCCGACCAGGGTGACCAGCCGCTGGACCTCCAGGAGCGCGGCCACGGCAGCGAGGTCGTCGGCCCGGCCCACCAGCGGCGAGGTCAGCCCGGGGAGGTTGCCCGCATCGGTGCGCAGCGTCGGCGGGCGGCCGCCGAGGGCTTCGGCACGTTCCAGTGCAGGGCTCTGCTGCAGGATCTGCTCCTCCAGGGCGCGCAGCCCCGGCCCGGGTTCGAGGCCGAGCTGGCCGCGCAGGATGGCCCGGACCCGCCGATGCGCGGCCAGTGCGTCAGCCTGCCGCCCGTCGCGATAGAGCGCGGTGATCAGTAAGGCCCAGAGTCCCTCCCGGAGGGGGTGCAGGCCGACCAGCGCCTCGAGCTCACCGATCACCTCGCTGGTGGCACCCAGCGCCATCCGGGCGGCGAGCCGGGCCTCGGTCAGGGCCAGTCGGGCCTCCTCGAGGCGGAGCCGATGCGGGATCGCCCACTCGCCGTCGCCGGCGTCGCCGAGGACATCGCCGCGGAACATCGCCAAGGCGTGGGTGCACACCTGCAGGGCGCCCTCAGGTTCGCCCGCCTCCACCAGCGTCTGCGCCGACTCGACGAGTCGTGGCAGCGCGAGCGCGTCGACCGCGCCGGGGTCGACCTCGAGGGCGTATCCGGCCCGCCCGCCGGTCACCGTGACGCTCGCTCCTAGCGCTCTACGCAGGGCAGAGACCTTGCTCTGCAACGTGTTCCGGGCGGTGCCGTCCGCACCGGCACCCCAGAGGTCCTCGATCAGCCGTTCGGTGCGCACGGTGACCCCCGCCTCCAGTGCGAGCCGGACCAGGAGTTCGGTCGTCTTGCCGGTGGGCACCGGGATCCGGGTCATACCTAGGCGGATCTCGGTCGCGCCGAGGACGGAGATCGCCACCATGACGAAATGCTAGGTGTCGGCCGCGTCTCTGGCCTGTCCAGGTCGACCTGGGCGAGGATGACCGGGCAGATCTGTCCTTCGAGGGTGCGGGGCAGGCGCAGGTTCCACGGGAGAAAGCAGAGCCGCGATGCAGTTGCTCGACCTGTCCGCGGTTCTGGTCGGCCTGATCGCCTTGCTGGCCGTGGTCAACGCCCGGGTGCTCAAGATGCCCCCAACGATCGGGATCACCATCGGCGGCCTGGTGGTGAGCCTGCTGATCGTGGGTCTGGCCCGGTTGGACGTCCCGTTGGCGGTCAACGCCGTCGACACCCTGCACGCCATCGACTTCGACGAGGTCGTCTTCCTCGGGGTACTGTCCTTCCTGCTCTTCGCCGGAGCGCTCGGCCTGGACTCGCACGAGCTCTGGCAGCTGCGCTGGCCGGTCTTCGTCTTCGCCCTGCTCTCCACCGCGATCTCGACCGCGGTGGTCGGTGGGCTGGTCTACCTGGTGCTCGGGGCGTTCGGCCAGCACGTCGCCCTGGTGTACTGCCTGCTGTTCGGCGCGCTGATCAGCCCGACCGACCCGGTGGCCGTTCTCGGCATGCTCAAGCACGCCAAGGTCCCCAACCGGATCGAGACCATCGTGGCCGGCGAGAGCCTGTTCAACGACGGCGTCGGCGTGGTGGCGTTCACCGTGCTCGCGGCGGTCGCGACGGCCGGCTCCGGCAGCGGCCACACGGTGGAGCTGACCGCCCCCTCGGTGAGCGTGTTCTTCCTGCGCGAGGCGATCGGCGGCTTGGTGCTCGGGGTGGTGGTGGGCTACGTGGGCCTGCTGCTGATCCGCTCGGTGCCGGACTACGTGACCGAGGTCCTGGTCTCGCTCGGTGTGGTGATCACCCTTACCGCGGTGGCCTTCCACCTGACGGTGTCGGCTCCCTTGGCCGCCGTCGCCGCCGGGCTGCTGGTCGGCTCGCTCACCGATCGCGCCCCGTCCACGCTGTCCAGCCGCGAGCAGTTCGAGGGATTCTGGCATCTCGTCGACGAACTGCTCAACGTCTTCCTGTTCGCGCTTCTGGCGTTCCAGGTGGTGACGCTGCACTTCAGCGCCTCCTCCGTCGTGCTCGGGCTGATCGCCATCCCGTTGGTCCTCGCCGTACGCACGCTCAGCGTCCAGATGCCCATGATGATCCTCCGCCGGTTCCACGTGTTCGACCCGTACACCCGTCGGTTGATGATCTGGGGCGGGTTGCGCGGCGCCCTGGGTGTCGCCATGGCCTTCACCCTGCCGGAGGGTGCGCCGCACGACCTGTTCCTGGTGATGACCTATGCCGTGGTGATGTTCAGCATCGTGGTGCAGGGGCTGACCGTGGGCAGGCTCGCGGAGCGGGCCAGCGCCGCCGCGCGCTGAGGCGGTGCCCTCTCCGTTGCTGGGAGTCCGCCGCCCGCAGGTGTGATCCTGACGGATCAGTCGTAAAGTCCTGGAATGGAACGGGCAGCTCCACCGCTGGTCGTCGACCTGACGGACGACGCGCCGCCTGCTGCCCGTTCCCGGCCCCGTTTCCGCTGGCCAGCCGTGCGCAGGCCGGCCGTGCGGCGTCCGCGCCTGATGCTGGCCGGCGCCCTGCTCCTGGTGGCCGTCCTCGCTCTGGCCCTGTGGCGGTCCACCGGCGACGGTCCGGCGCCGCTGACCCGTGCCGACGTCGACCGGGCCGTGCAGCAGGGCATCGAGAAGGCGCAGACGGAGCAGCAGAACACCCCGCCGGACGCCGCCACCGCCTACCGCACGATCCTGCCCTCCCTGGTCACCATCACCACCGAACAGGCGGCCTCCGCCGGTGCGTCACCGAAGACCTCGCTGGGTGCCGGAGTGGTGATCAATGCTCAGGGGGCCGTGCTGACCGCGCTGCACGTGGTCGACGGCGGCGGACCGATCGAGGTGAGCTTCGCCGACGGCACCCGGGCCTCGGCCCGGGTGATGACCCGCCGGGAGGCCACCGACATCGCCGTGCTCGCCGTCGACCGGCTGCCCGAGGTCGTCGTCCCGGCCGTGATGGGCGGCGGGCCGCAGGTCGGTGACGCCGTATTCCCGGTCGGCAACCCGCTCGGGCTGAGCGGCACCCTGACCGCGGGGGTGGTCTCAGCGACCGGCCGCTCGGTGCGCGCCGAGGGTGGCACCACCCTGGCCGACCTGATCCAGTTCGATGCGGCGGTGAACCCCGGCAACAGCGGCGGGCCACTGCTCAACCGCGGCGGCCAGGTGATCGGCATCGTCACCGGTCTGGCCAACCCCTCCGAGCAGGCGTTCTTCGTCGGGGTCGGCTTCGCCGTGCCGATCGCCACCGCGGGAGGTGCCGCCGGCGGCCCGCCGCAGTAGTCCCCCGTCGCCCCGGACGCAGATCGGACCAGGAGAGCCATGGACACCCCGCCGCCGCAGCCCTCGGCCCCGGCCCCGGCCCCGCCGCCGGCCGAGTGGACCAACCACCCGCTCGAACACGCGCTCTACCAGGTCAAGAAGACGATCGTCGGCCAGGACCAGTTGCTGGAGCGGATGTTCGTCGCCCTGCTCGCCCGCGGCCACCTGCTGGTCGAGGGTGTGCCCGGGCTGGCCAAGACGATGGCGATCAAGACCCTGGCCCAGGCCCTCGGCGGGCAGTTCCAGCGCATCCAGTTCACTCCCGACCTGGTCCCGGCCGACGTCATCGGCACCCGGATCTACAACCAGCGCGAGGGCGAGTTCCAGGTCTCGCTCGGCCCGGTCTTCGCGAACCTGCTGCTGGCCGACGAGATCAACCGCGCGCCGGCCAAGGTGCAGAGCGCGCTGCTCGAGGTGATGCAGGAGCGCCAGGTCACTATCGGGCGGGAGACCTACCCGGCCCCGAACCCGTTCCTGGTCATGGCCACCCAGAACCCGATCGAGTCCGAGGGCACCTACCCGTTGCCCGAGGCGCAGGTCGACCGGTTCATGCTCAAGGTGCTGGTCGGCTACCCGACGCCCGAGGAGGAGTTCGTCGTCGTCGAGCGCATGACCGCGGCGCTGGAGGCCACCACCCAGGTGATCGACACCGAGCAGCTGCTCGCCTACCAGCGGGCGGCGGACGCCGTCTACGTCGACCCGGGGATCATCCACTACGCCGTCCGCCTGGCCGGGGCCACCCGGGAACCGGCACGGGTGGGCCTGCCCGACCTGGCCCGCTACCTCTCCTTCGGGGCCAGCCCGCGCGCCTCGATCAACCTGGTGCTCGGGGCGAAGGCGCTCGCGTTCCTGCGTGGGCGCGACTACGCCCTGCCCGGGGACGCCCGCGCCCTGGCCCGCGACGTGCTGCGGCACCGGATCGTGCTCTCCTACGAGGCGCTGGCGGACGGCGTCTCGCCCGACGATCTGCTCGGCCCGGTGCTCAATGCTGTTCCGCTGCCCGACATCCCGCTGCGTGAGCGTGGGGCGCCCACCGGTGACCGGCCATGGCCAGCACCCCAGCGCTGACCCCGGAACGGGTGCTGCGCCGGCTGGAGTGGCGGGTGATCCGCCGCCTCGACGGCCGGCTGCAGGGCGACTACCGCACCCTCTTCCGCGGCACCGGGATCGATGTCGCCGACCTGCGCGAGTACACCCCGGGCGACGACCTGCGCCACATCGACTGGAACGTCACCGCCCGGATGGACAGCCCGCACGTGCGCGAGTACGTGGAGGACCGCGAGGTTACCGCGTGGCTGCTGCTGGACCGCTCGCCGTCGATGGGGTTCGGCCCGGTCGAGCGGCAGAAGCACCGGGTGCTGACCGACGTCGCGGCGACGATCGCCCAGTTGCTGGCCCGGGGCGGTAACCAGATCGGCGCGGTGCTGTTCGACACCGGCGTGCAGGAGACCATCCCACCCGGCCACGGCCGCAACCAGGTGCTGCGCATCCTGTCACGGCTGATGGCACCGGCCGCCGAGGAGAGTCGCGGGACCACGGATCTCGCGGTGCCGCTGCGGGCCGCACTCGGCATCGCCCGGCGCCGGTCGCTGATCGTGATCGTCTCCGACTTCCTCACCGAGCCCGGGTGGGAGCGCCCGCTGGCCCAGCTGACCCGGCGGCACGACGTCGTGGCGGTGCAGGTGGTCGACCCGCGCGAGTTCGAGCTCCCGGCCGTCGGCATGATCTACGTCGAGGACGCCGAGACCGGCGAGCAGATCTTCGTCGACACCGACGACCCCGCCTTCCAGGCCCGATTGCGGGCCGCGGCGGACGAGCGCCAGGCAGCCCTGCGAGCGAGCGTCGGCAGCGCCGGCACCGACCTGTTCACCGTGGGCACTGACGAGGACCTGGTCCGGGCGCTGGCCCGCATCTCCGCCCTGCGGGCGCGGAGGCGGCGATGACCTTCGCCTGGCCCTGGATGCTGCTCAGCCTCGCGGTGATGCCCTTGCTGCTGCGGGGATATCGCCAGCTGCTCCGGCGTCGCGTGGACCGCCGGGAGACGCTGGCCGCCCTCGGCCTGGTGGCTCCGCCGGCGCTCTCCTCCGGGCGCCGTCGGCACGTGGCCCCGGTGCTGTTCGGGCTGGCCCTGGCGCTACTCATCACCGCCCTGGCCAGGCCCCAGGCGACCGTGGTCGAGGCGCGCCGCGAGGGCACCGTCGTCCTCGCCTTCGACGTCTCGAACAGCATGGCGGCGACCGATCTGTCGCCGACCCGGATGGAGGCCGCCAAGGCGGCCGCCCGGACCTTCGTCGAGCGGCAGCCGGCCACGATCAAGGTGGGGGTGGTGGTGTTCGGGGAGAGCGGCCTGATCACCCAGGCGCCGACCACCGAGCGGGCCGGGGTGCTGGCGGCCATCGACCGCCTGGCGCCCCAGGGCGGCACGTCGCTCGGCCGCGGTATCCAGACCTCGCTGAGTGCCATCACCGGCCGGCCGGTGCAGCTGGACGCCGAGGGCGGCGGGGTCGAGGCGCAGGGTCAGGACCTCGGCTACCACGGGTCCGCGGCGGTGATCTTGCTCTCGGACGGTGAGAACACGGCCGAGCCGGATCCGCTGGAGGTGGCCCGCGTGGCCTCGACGGCGGGGGTGCGGATCTACCCGGTCGGGCTCGGCAGCGCGGCCGGAACGGTGCTCGAGATCGATGGCTTCCAGGTGGCCACGGCGCTGGACGAGCCGCTGCTGCGCGAGATCGCCTCGGTCACCGACGCCACCTACTTCGCCGCCGCGGACGAACAGGCCCTGACCTCGGTCTACTCCTCGATCGACCTCGCCTGGACCGTCGAGGCGAAGCAGATGGAGGTCACCGCGCTGTTCGCCGCGGCGGCCGCGCTGCTGCTCCTGCTCGGTGCGGGCCTGTCGTTCCTGTGGTTCGGGCGGGTGATCTAGATGTCCTTCGCGTGGCCCTGGGCGCTGTGGGCGCTGCTGCTCGTGCCCGTGCTCGTCGCCGGGTACGTGGGGCTGCAGCGGCGGCGGCGCCGTCGGGCGGCGGTGGCCTACTCCAGCATCGCGCTGATCCGGGCGGCGGCGCCGGGGCGCTCGGCCTGGCGGCGTCATCTGCCGTTCGTGCTGGTGCTCGGGGCGCTGGCGTCGCTGGGGGTGGCCGGCGCCCGCCCGCAGGCCCGGCTGGACGTGCCGGTGGCCGGGGCGGCGGTGATCGTCGCGCTGGACGTGTCGGGCTCGATGTGCGCCACCGACGTCGACCCCAACCGGCTGACCGCCGCACAGGCCGCCGTCCGCGAGTTCGTGAAGGCGCAGGACGGGAGCACCCGGATCGGCCTGGTGGTGTTCTCCGGGTTCGCCCAGGTGGCGGTACCCCCGACCACCGAGCGCAAGGACCTGCTGACCGCCATCGACTCGCTGACCACCGGGCGCGGCACCACGATCGGCGCGGCGATCCTGAAGTCGATCGACGCCATCGCCCAGATCAACCCGGACGTCGCGCCGGCGGACTCCCCCTCCGCGTCCGAGTCGCCCAGCGGGCCGGCGCCCGGACCGGGTGCGGCGGGCTTCGCCCCTGAGATCGTCGTGCTGCTCACCGACGGAGCCAACACCCGTGGGATCACCCCGGCCGAGGCCGCGCAGGTGGCGGCCGCGCGCGGGGTCCGGGTGTATCCGATCGGGTTCGGCACCACCAACCCCACCACCATGGTGTGCACGGCGGAACAGTTGGGCGGCACCAGGTTCGACAACTTCGGGCCGGGGGTGGGCGGCGGGCAGGGCCGGCGCAACTTCCTGGTCGCCGACGAGGCTGCTCTGCAGCAGGTGGCGGCCGCCACCGGGGGCACCTACTTCTCGGCCAGCGACGCCGACCAGCTGCAGGCTGTGCTGGCGGACCTGCCGCGCCAGGTGGAGGTGCAGCAGCGCGACGTCGAGCTCAGCGCCGCCCTGGCCGGCCTTGCCGCGCTCCTGATCCTGCTCTCGATCGCCGCTGCCGCCCGCTGGACCCCCTTCCCCACCTAGCCACAACCCGCTCATGCTCAGCAGGGGTACACGTTCTGCGCTCTCCGGAGGCCCAAACGTGTACCCCCGCGGAGCATGAGCAGGTGTGGAGCGGTAGGTTCGCTCGGTGCTCATCGACACCGACCAGTGGATCTGGGACAGCTGGGTCGCGGACGACGGCGACCTCTACCACCTGTTCTACCTGCATGCCCCGCGGTCGCTGGGTGACCCGGGCAAGCGGCACACCGCCGCGGTGATCGGCCACGCCACCTCGCCTGACCTGACCGAGTGGACCGTGCTGCCCGATGCCCTGCGCCCCGGTGTCACCGGCAGCTGGGACGACCTCGCCCTGTGGACCGGATCGGTGGCCCGCGGCGAGGACGGCGTGTGGCGGATGTACTACACCGCAGTCAATTCCGGCGGCCGAGGCGTGATGGACCAACGGATCGGCCTGGCCGAGTCGGACGACCTGACGACCTGGCGCCGGGTGGGCACCGAGCCGATCGTGAGCCCCGACCCGCGCTGGTACAAGACGCTGGACGGCGGGCCCGGGCCGAGCGAGACCTGGCGCGATCCGCTGGTCTTCCGTGATCCGGACGGCGACGGCTGGCACATGCTGATCACGGCCCGCGCCGCGGGGGCGGCGCCCAACGACGACGGCGTGCTGGCCCATGCCCGCAGTGCCGACATGCGCAGTTGGGAGCTCGGCCCGCCGGTGTGCGCGCCGGGCGCCGGTTTCGGTCAGCTCGAGGTGGCCCAGATCCGAATGGTGGACGGCGCCCCGCTGCTGGTCTTCACCTGTCACCCGCAGGAGATGATGCCGGAACGGATCGCGCAGTCGGGTGAGTACTGCACCTGGTCGGTGGCCGGCGACACGATGCTCGGCCCCTGGGACATCACCACTGCCGAACCGTTCACAGCCGAGCCCTACCTGTTCGCCGCGCCGTTGGTCCAGGACCGCTCCGGTCAGTGGGCGCTGGTCGGCTTCCGCAACACCGAGCCGCAGGGCATCCACGCGTTCGACATCATCGACCCCGTGCCGGTCCGCCGCGACGGCGCCCGCCTCGTCCCCCGCTGAACACCCGGAGAACCTGCTCATGCTCCGCGGGTGTACACGTTCTGGCCCGTTCGGCAGGCAAAACTTGTACACCCGCGGAGCATGAGCAGGTTTGAGCGGGGGTTAGGCGTGCATGGCCGGGGACTTGGGACGGCGGACGATGACGACGGGGCACTCGGCGTGGCTGGCCACGCGCTGGCTGACCGAGCCGATCAGGGCGCCGACGAACCCCCCGTGGCCGTGCGAGCCGAGCACGATCAGATCCTCGGGTTCGGCCAGCCGGAGCAGCGCCGTCGCCGGGTGGCCCTCGATGACGTGCCGGTGCACGACGGTCGAGTCGCCGCCGAAGGCGCTCTCGATGGTGGCCTCCATCGCCTTGTGCGCGTCGCCGGTGTAGTCGACGTCCGGCGAGACCATCCACACGTCGCCGAAGCCGCCCTGCACCGACCAGGCGATGACCGTGTGCAGCTCCGCACCGCGCAGTTCGGCCTCCTCGGCCGCCCACTGCAGGGCATCGACCGACGAGGCAGAGCCGTCCACGCCGACGATGACCCGGCCGACGGGCTTGTGCGGTCGCAGCGTGCGGACCTTGGCCTCGGTGCTGTCAGGTGTTCCGCTGGTGCTCATCGGGGCTCCTTCATGCGTGACCTGTACGTTCAGCCTCGCGTCGGGGAACGTCCAGCTCAAGGGGCGAAGGCCCTCGCGCGGGTGCGGCCGGTTGCGGCCACCCGCGACGGCGGAACCCTGGGCCTGCGGCCGGTGTACACCACCGGGAGGGTGCCGCCGAGGATTCTGCGTCGTGAGGAAGGAGCCGTTGATCCGCCAGGCGCTGAGCGAGGACCAGGTGCTGGCCCGGGTGCGTGCGGGAGATCGTGAGGCGTACGCGGAGCTGGTGCACCGGCATGCCCCGATCGCGGTGCGCACGGCGGCCCTGCTCGGTGCCGGGGCCGACGCCGAGGACGTGGTCCAAGAGGCGTTCGTCAAGGCGTATGCGGCACTCGGCGGGTTCCGCGACGGGGCTCCGTTCCGGCCCTGGCTGCTACGGATCGTGGCCAACGAGACCCGCAAACCGGTCGGCGGCGCCGGGAGCGGCGGACTTGCACTCCTGCTCACCGCATTCGTCGGAGCGCTGACCGGTGCCGGGGTGGTTCTCGCCGCCCCGCGCCTGCGACACCCCAGCCCGAGCGCTCCTGCCGCGACAGCGGCCGACGACACCCACGCGATGGAGTTCGAGCTGCTCCCGCACGACCGCACAGAATCCTCCGAGGAATCCTGAGGGTTCAGTCCTCCTCGAGGACCGGGAGCTCCTTGGGGATGATCTGCAGATCGAACGGGGTGCGCTGGTAGACGCAGTAGTTGAGCCAGTTGGCGTAGAGCAGGAAGGCGTGCGAGCGCCAGGTGACCATCGGCGGGCGGGTGGGGTCGTCGTCCGGGTAGTAGTTGTTCGGCACCTCGATCGGCAGCCCCTTGGCGACGTCCCGCTCGTACTCGCCGGCCAGGGTGTACCGCTCGTACTCGGGGTGCCCGGTGACGAACAGCTGCCGGCCGTCGGTGCTGGCCGCCAGGTAGACCCCGGCCTCCGGCGACACCGCCAGCAGCTCCAGCCCGTCCGCCGCCTCGATGTCCTCGGCTCGCACGTCGGTGTGCCGGGAGTGCGGGGCGGGGAACACCTCGTCGAAGCCGCTCAGGATCCGTGAGCGCGCGTCGAGCACCTCGTGCTGGAAGACGCCGAACATCTTGGCCGGCAGCAAGTGCTTGTTCACGCCGTAGTGCCGGTACATGCCGGCCTGGGCGCCCCAGCACACGTGCAGGGTGGAGAAGACGTTGTCCACGCTCCAGTCCATCACCTCGCACAGCTCGGGCCAGTAGTCGACCTCCTCGAACTCGAGCAGCTCGATCGGCGCGCCGGTGATCACCAGGCCGTCGAACTTGCGGTGGCGCACCTCGTCGAAGGTCGCGTAGAAGGCGTCCAGGTGCTCGCCGGAGGTGTTGCGGGACTCGTGGGAGTCCATGTGCAGCAACGTGATCTGCACCTGCAACGGGGTGTTGCCGAGCAGCCGCAGCAGCTGCGTCTCGGTGTCCACCTTGGTCGGCATCAGGTTCACGATGGCGATGTGCAGCGGCCGGATGTCCTGGTGGCCGGCGCGGCCCTCGGACATCACGAACACGTTCTCGGACTCCAGCGTCCTGCGGGCGGGCAGGGCGCGGGGGATGTTGACGGGCACGGGCGGCTCCTAGCGCTGGTCTACAGCACGATACGTGCCCTCGACGGCGGCGCGAGCGGCTCCCACTCCTGCCGCGACCACGAGGAGGACGCCGGGAAGCTGGGCCGGCGCGACGTGCTGGCCGAGCAGGGCCAGTCCCGCCACGGTGCCGATCGCCGGCTCGAGCGCCATCCACACGCCGAAGACCCCCTGGTCGAGGTGGCGCAGCGCCGTCATCTCCAGCGCGTAGGCGGACAGCGGCACAAGCAGGGCGGCCAGGACGACGCTGGCCAAAGCCCTCCTGGCGCCGTCCTCACCCTGGAGGCCGTCCCAGGCCTCGAGCGCGCCGAGCGGGGTGAGCGCGACAGCGGACGCCGCCACCGCGACGGCCAGCCCGCCCAGGCCCTGAGTGCTCCGGCCGACGTGCGCCGTCAGCACGATGTAGCCGGCCCACCCGGCGGCAGCCAGGGCGGCAGCCCCGAGCCCGAGCCACACCGACCGGGCCTGCGTGCCGTCGATTCCCCACGGCCGGGTGATGAGCAGGACGCCGGCCAGGGCCAGCGCCGGCCAGAGCGCCCGCCGCGCGCCGCCGCCGCGAGCGCCCCACGCGGCCACCCCGAGCGGTCCGCAGAACTCGACCGCCACGACGGTTCCGAGCGGGATGCGGTCTGTGGCCGCCGAGAAGAGGACCGCGTTGGCGGCCATCACGACGCCGAGCCCGGCGGCCGCGGCGACGTCGCGGCGGTGCATGCCCCGCGGGCGGGCCACCGCGAGGAGGACCAGCGCCGCCACGGTCAGCCGTAGCCACGTCGTGCCGGCGACGCCGAACGTGTCGAACAGGGGAACGGAAACCGCAGCCCCGATCTGCACGGCGGCCATCGCGGTCAGCACCGCGACGACGGCGAGTGGGGAGGGCCGGCCGAGGGTGGTCATGCGACCATCACCTCAGGTGGCAACCGTTCACGTCCAGCGCGCGGTTGAGGAAGATACGTCCGCGATACGCGGACGTTTGGCGGATACTGACCCTTGTGGACCACCGCGGACTGCGCGTGCTCGTCGAATTGGCCGACCTCGGGACCTTGCGAGCGGTCGCCGACGTCACGCGCTACAGCACGTCTGCCGTCTCGCAACAGCTGGGCTCGCTGGAACGTGCCGTCGGGACGCCGCTGGTCGAGCCCGCGGGCAGGCGGCTGGCCCTCACCCCCGCGGGCCGGGCTCTGCTGCCTCATGCCCGGACGGTCCTCGCCACCATCGACGCCGCCTATGGCGACCTCCGGCCCGGGGGACCGCCGGTGGGCGAGGTTCGGCTGGCCGGCTACGCATCGGCCCTGGTGCGCGATGTCGTGCCGGCGGTCACCCGGCTGCGCGACCGGCACCCGGACCTGACGGTGACGGTGCAGGAGCGTGAGCCCGACGAGGTGGTCGACCTGCTCGCCGAGGACGCCGTCGACGTCGGGCTCGTCTACGACTTCAGCCTGGTACCCAGGGCGTTCACCGGCGTCCGGTTCGGGGACGTCGACATGGCCCTCGTCGTCCCGGCCGACGAGGGCCGCGGGCTGGCCGACCTGCTGGCCGACCCACGGACCGGCTGGATCACCAACTCCAGGGGGCCGGACGACGACGAGCTGATCCGCCGGGTCGGTGCCCGGTTCGGCGTCGTGCCGCACGTGGCGCACCGCATCGACAGCCTGCACCTCGTCGTCCAGGTGGTGGCCGCCGGGCTGGGGGTCGCGCTCATCTCCGCCGACGGGCCGCGGGCGGACGGCGTGCGCTACCGCGATCTCGAGGGTGCTGCCGGCCTGCGCCGGGGGTACGCCTGCACCCGGCCGGGCAGGGAAGGTTGGCCGGCCAACGCCGCGCTCGTCGCGGCGGTCACCGATGGGGCAGCCGGCGATCGGGCAGTGCCGTGATGTCGCGCGGGGTCAGGCGCAGCTGGTCATCAGCACGACGTGTCCGCCGGTGACGTCCTTCATCAGCTGCGGCATGTAGCTCAGCCCGGGCACGTCCTGGTGGCGGTGGTCGTGAGTGGTCACCTGACCGCTGTTGGCCTCCCACCAGGCCTTGGCGTCGACCACGGTGTCGTTACCGCTGTCGCGGAGCACCAGATGAGCCCCCGCGAGCAGGTAGCGCCCGATCTCGCGATGGCTGTGGGTGCCACGGATCGCGACCAGCTCGGTTCCATCGGACAAGACAAGTCGTTGGGCCATACCTGCAGTATCACCCCCCGGCGCGCTCCTGGTGACCGTCCCGGGGAACCGGCCCCCAAGGGTGCACGATTCCCGCCCGATCTGTCGGCGGCTACGGCGCGTCCTCCTTGTCGGCGAACGCTTCGTAGGCGGGGCGCAGGCGCTCGATCAGCACCGGGCCACCGAGGGTCGCGGACGGCGTCGGCAGCTGGCGCAGCAAGAGGTCGGCCGGCACCTTCACCGCTGCCGGCCGGACGGGCAGTGGGACCGGGGAGAGCCAGAACCGGCGCGGCTCCGAAGGCCCGGTGGGTTCGGCGAGATCGGCCAGGGCGATGGCCGCGCCCAACACGGTCGGAGACGTTGCGCCGTCCGACCCGTCAGGGGTGGGGGTCCCCCCGGGCGGGGCAGCAGTCACGGGGTCGGTGCCGCGCAGCTCGCGCAACCGGGCCAACAGTCGCTCCCGGTCCCGCCCGCGCCAGGCCAGGATCAGGAACGGGTCGGTGTCGAAGCGTCTCCGCCGAGCAGGTAGAGCGTGGCAGCCAGGTGTTTGCAGGGCACCTCCCAGTCGGGGCAGGTGCAGTCCATGGTCAGGTCACCGGGCCGGGCCGGGAACAGCGGCGCCCCCGCTGCGGCGAAGACGTCCTCGATGTCGGAGCGGCATGTCGCCGGCGAGCAGGTGGGCGCTGTAGATCGCCTGCTCGGCCAGGGCGATCTCGATCTTCGTCCAGATCAGCTCGGTGAACGGTTCGACCGCGATGCCGCACCCGGTACGGCGTCGGGCGTGACCCCTGCACCGTGGCGCCGCACGGTGCCGGCCGACAGGTCGAGCGAGAGCACCTGTCCCTGCCGGGCGTAGGTGCGCCCGCGGGCCAGTCGCCCGCCCACCGCCAGCCCTTCCAGGACGTCGATGAAGCGTCGCGACCACCAGGACGCCCCGATCGCGCCGCGGGTGCTCTGCGCCTTGATCCCGCCCTCCACGGCGAGCGGACGCGAGGGCGGGAAGTAACCCCGCGAGCGCCGGTCGAAGGGACTCACTCCACCACCGCCGTCCGATCGAGGGCGATCAGCTCGCGCAGCTCGTCGGTGGACAGCTCGGTCAGCCACTGCTCCCCGGTGCCGACGATCTTCGCGGCCAGCCCGCGCTTCTCCTTGATCATGGCGGCGATCCGCTCCTCGAGGGTCCCGGCGCAGACGAACTTGCGCACCTGGACGGCGCGGTGCTGGCCGATCCGGAACGCGCGGTCGGTCGCCTGGTCCTCCACCGCCGGGTTCCACCACCGGTCGACGTGGACGACGTGGTTGGCCGCGGTCAGGGTCAGCCCGGTGCCGCCGGCCTTGAGCGAGAGCACGAACAGCGAGCGGGAGCCGGCATCGCCGGACTGGAACCGGGCGACCATGGTCGTCCCGGGCGTTCTTCGGCACGCCGCCGTGCAGGAACGCCACCTCGCTGCCCGAACCGGGCGGTCAGGTGCGCGCGCAGCATGCCGCCGAACTCGGCGTACTGGGTGAACAGCAGCGCCTTCTCGCCCGCGCCGAGCACCTCGTCCAGGATCTCCTCCAGGCGCTGCAGCTTGCCCGAGCGGCCGGCGCTGAGGACCGATCCGTCGCGCAGCAACTGGGCCGGGTGGTTGCAGACCTGCTTGAGCTTGGTCATCGTGGCCAGCACCAGGCCGCGCCGTTCGATCCCCTCGGAGTTCTCGATCCGCTCCAGCATGTCGTCGACCACGGCCTGGTAGAGGCCGGCCTGCTCGCGGGTCAGGTTGCAGACCACCTCCATCTCCAGCTTCTCCGGCAGGTCGGAGATGATCGAGGTGTCGGTCTTCATCCGGCGCAGCACGAACGGCTGGGTCAGCCGGCGCAGCCGGGCCGCGGCGTCGTCGTCACCGTACCGCTCGACCGGGGTCGGCGTATCGGCGCTTGAATCCGGTCGCCGAGCCGAGCAGGCCGGGATTGGCGAACTCCATGATCGACCAGAGGTCGGCCAGCCGGTTCTCCACCGGGGTCCCGGTGACCGCGATCCGTTGCCGCCGCAGGCAGTCCGCGGACCGCCGAGGCCGGCCCGGGTGGCGGCGTTCTTGATCGCCTGGGCCTCGTCGAGGACGATCCGGTGCCAGCTCACCTTGGCCAGGGCTGAGGCGTCCCGGGCGGCCAGGGCGTACGTGGTGACCACGAGGTCGGCGTCGGCGACCGCGGTGTCGAACGCCGCCCCGCGGGCCCGTTCGGCGCCGTGGTGCACGTGCACCCGCAGCTCCGGGGTGAACCGGGCGGCCTCGCGTTGCCAGTTGCCGACCAGCGACATCGGGCACACCAGCAGGGTCGGCCCGGTGCCGGACGGGTCGTCGGCGAGCAGCGCGAGCAACTGCACGGTCTTGCCCAGGCCCATGTCGTCGGCGAGCACCCCGCCGAGACCGAGCCGGCCGAGGAAGGCCAGCCAGGCCAGGCCCCGTGCCTGGTACGGCCGAAGGGTCCCGGAGAACCGCTCGCTCGGCAGCACCGGTTCGAGGCGGTGCTCGGCGTCGCCGGAGAGCAGGTCGTCGAGCCAGCCGTCGGTGTCCACGCCCAGGACGTCGAGCCCGCCGGGGCCGTCCTCCTCGGAGGCGATCCGGGCCAGCACGTCGCCCAGGCTCATCCGCTCGTCGCGGCCGCGCTCGAGCAGGGACAGCCCGGCCGCGAGCTTGCCGGCATCGAGGGAGACCCATTGCCCGCGAAGGCGGACCAGCGGTTGGCGGGCCCTCGACAGGGCGTCCAGTTCCTCCCGGGTGAGCGCCTCGTCGCCGACCGCCAGCTCCCACTGGAAGTCGGCCATGGTCTCCAGGCCGAACCCGGCGCCGGTCTCCACCCGGCCCGGTGCAGACGGCGTCGAGCTGCGCAGACGGACCCCGAACCGACTGCTCGGCCTGCTCCACCAGCCCGGCAGCAGGACGCCGAAACCGGCCGCGGACAGGGCCGGGGCTCCGGCGGTGAGGAAGCCGTGCGCTCCGGCCAGGTCCAGCTCCAACACGGCCGGCCGGGCCGTGCGCAGCGCCGGTTCGAGCCCCGGGTAGAGCCGGTGTGCGCGCGCCAGCTGGGCGAGCAGGGTCTCCGCGGGGGCATCGAGCTGCTGTCCCAGCGCGCGCAACCGGCCCCTGCTGCGCCAGATCCGGTCGGCCTCCACCATCAGGCTGGGCTCCTCGGCGGACTGCAGGGCGAACTCCAGCCGCCACCCCTCCTCATCGGCGTCGGGTTCGACCAGCCTGAAGCAGCCCCGGACCGGCCCCGCCACCGCCTCGGACTGCCAGGCCGTCAGGTCGCGGGTGAGGGCCTGGACCGCCGCCTGATCGGCCAGGAAGCGGCGCCGCCGCCCGGTCAGTGCGCCGAGCCAAGCGGCCAGGGTGGCAGCCGCGGCGCCACCGGCCCCACGGGCCCCTACCCGCAGGGTCAGCCGCCGGGACCCCAGTCGTGCCCTGGCGACGGTGTCGACCAGGGTGTTCAGCGGGCCGGCCACCAGCTCCGCAGGCCCGCGAACCTCGCCGGCAAGGGCTCGGGCTGACGCCGGCAGGGCCAAAGTCAGGCTGCGGGTCCAGCCGGCGTCCACGCCGGTGACCACGGGCAGCCAGCTCGCGGCGGCGCCGTCCGTCGTCCATTCGGCTGTGGGCAGCACCCGGCCGCGGGAGACCAGATCGGAGGCGAACTCGCTCAGGGCGAGCAGGTGCCGGGTCGAGCCGCCGAGCACCGCGAGGGTCCCGGTCACCTGGTGCAGTAGGCGGGTCAGGTCGGGCACGTCGTCCGGGTCGTACACCAGAGCCGGTACCCGCCACATGGCGGACGTCAGGGGGAGGTCGACGTCGTCCGGGGCGTCCTCGGCCTCGTCGGGCAGCAGGGCGTCGAGGATGATCTCAGGGGAGGGAAGCGGCCCGCTCACTGTGGGCAGGTCCAGCACCAGGGCGGCCCCGGCAGCCGGCACGCCCCCGACCAGGGCGTGCAGCGCCTCCTCGGCTGCGGCGAACGGGTGGTCCCGCACCCGCGGCGCCCGACCCCTGCGCCGGGGCGGCTGTGGGGAGCCGGCCGAGTCCTCGGCCCACACGGCCAGCCGGTCCTGCGGCGTCCACACCGAATGCACCGCTAGCACTCCCGATCCTCCTGACCGTGTCCAGGCTGTTCCTGCCCGGGAAGGATAGAACGGTGCGGGTTCGACCGCCGCCCCGGGGTCGGTGATGATGACCGGATGACCCCCGAGTCGTCCGCCCGCCGCCACCACTACGAGTTCGCCCACCGCACCCTGCCCGACCTGGTGCGCTCGGGCCGGTTCGATCTGTTGGAGATGGCTGAGCATGGGGTGCTGGAGCCGGCCCTGCTGGGGGCCTGGGAGGCGCTCGGGGAGGCGTTCCCTGAAGGGGAGCGGCTGGACCCGGAGGGGTTGTCCGTCTGGCCGGTGGACCTCGCCGGGGGCCGTGCGCTGCTGGTCCGCTTCCCACCGGTGCAGTTCATGCCCGAGGCCCTGCTGGCGGCGGCCGTGCCGGGGGTGGACGGCGAGCCGGCGCGCTACCTCACGCTGGAGTTCGCCGGCACGGCGGACGACGAGGTGGAGACGATGATCGGTGAGTGGGAGGGCGAGGTGCACCGGAACTGGGGCACCGGCCCGGAGCCCGACCCGAACGCGTTCGTGGTCGCCCTCGAACAGCTCCTCGGCGGGGGCTGACCTGCCCCGCCCGTACCCTGGCTACCCGGTGGACGCCGCCGTGCTGCTGGGTGCCGACCCGACCAGGGGCCTGTTCGAGGGTTCCGCTGCCGGCTGATCCGCCGCCGGTTGCTCCACGGACGGCTGAACCGACGCAGAGCGGCTCGTCGGCAGGCTCCGGGCGCCGGCGGGCAGGGGCTGGTCCGGGCAGCCGGCCAGGACCTTGCGCAGGGTCGAGCGCTCGGCGGCGGAGACGCTGAGCTGGTACGTGGTCTTGACACCGATCTGGCGGGCCGCGTAGAGGCATCGGTAGGCCACCGACGACGGCAACCAGCCGGAGGCGTCGCGGGAGCGCTTCTTCGCGGTGGTGGCGGTCTGCACCGCACTCAGGTTCGCCGGGTCGTTGACGAACGCGGTGCGCTGCTCCGCCGTCCAGGTGGAGGCGCCACCGGCCCAGGCATCCGCCAGCGGAACAACGAAATCGATGGCCACCGAACGGGTTTCGGGGCGGAATACGGCGGTGCGCGCGGCGTACTTGTCCAGCAGTCGGCCTGAGGCCACGATGCAGCTGCGGGAACCGCGCTTGAGCGTCACTGCGGTGAGGTCGCGACGCAGCACGTCGTTGCCGGTGTCACAGCCGTTGCCGTCGACGTCCGTCCAGCCCTCGCCGAAGCCGGCACGGCTGTACGCGGTGGCGGGGCCGGAGGTACGCAGGGGCAGGTTCTCCAGCGCCTCGAGGGCCGTGCCGGAGGCCGCTGAGGAGGTGGCCGGCTCGTTGACCGAGGTGAGCTGCGGGCTCGGGCTCGCGCTCGGGGTGGACACGACTCGCACGCTCGGCAGGGTCGCCGAGGACGATCCGACCGGGGCGGTCTGCTGCTGATCGCGCATGACGAAGGTGACCAGCAGAATGCCTGCGCCCAGCACGGCCGCGGCACCCGCCCCGACCAGCCATCGCGGCCGGGGTGCCTCGTGCGGGTAGGGAAGGTCCTCGGGCTCGGGGCGGGTCACGACCGGGGCGCCGGTCACGGAGGGGCCGCCGGCCACGGTCGGGAAGGCGGGATCGGCTGCCAGAGCCTCGACCATGGTCTGCGGCAGGACCGTCGTCGTCGTGGTCGCAGTGGCGATCCGGGCAGGGGCGGTGGCCAGGGCCGTGGCGGTCGCCGCCGAGGTGCCGTTCACCGTGGACGTGATCGACTCGAACGGCTCAGGGCTCACGCCGACCCAGAACTCCCAGCCCGCAGGCGGGGCCGGCCAGCTCGGGTCGGGCACCCAGGTGGGTGTGGGCCGCCAACCCTCCGGCGGTTGTGGCCACCCTGGAGGCGGGTTGAATCGCACGCCCATCCTCAATCCCTCGCCCATCGCAAAACCCCGGCCGGAGACCCCATTCTGGCGCGCCGCAGGCCTCGGACCGTGGATCAGCACGCCAGATCGGCCGAACGGGGGACCGCTCCCTCGGTGGTGTGGCCACCCTCGTTCCCGCGGGCTCAGCCCCTCCCGTGCAGCGGCCGCCGCTCCTGTCGGGCGGCATCGGCCCGCGAGCCGGGAGTGGGGGCCCAGCGGTTCACGACGGCCTGCTGGGCCGCCGTCCAGAGCGCGCCGACCAGCCAGTACAGGACGACGCCGAGCGGCAGTACGGCACCCGAGACGGCGATCCCGGCGGCGCTGAGGGCGGGCATCAGGCGCTGAACCTGTCCGATCGGCCCCTCGAAGGAGTGCGCGGGCAGGTTGGCCTGGGTCAGGAACCGGTTGCCGGCATAGGTGACCGCGCCTGTCACGGTGATCATTGCCACGACGACGGACGAGGCAGCAGGACCGCCGGCCTGGCCCAGGCCCTCCCAGAGGCCGGCCCCGAACACCTCGGCGCCGCGGGCCGAGGCCACCACTGCGGCGCTCATCGCTGTGGTGCCCACCCCGGCCGAGACATCCATCAGCACCCGGAACAGGGCGAACATCACCGGGATCTGCAGCAGCAGGGGCAGGCAGCCGAGGGCGCCCACCCCGTGCTCGGCGTTGACCGCACGCAGTTCGGCGACGTGACGGCGCCGGCTCTCCGGGTCGGTGCGGCCGGCGTACCGTCGCCGGATCTCGGCCTGCGCGGGAAAGGCCCGTGCGCCCGCCCGGCTGAGGCGGACCTGATGCACCACCAGGGGTACCAGGATCAGTCTCACGGTGAGCACGAGAAGGGCGATCGCCGCGGCCCAGGCCAAGCCCGAGGCCGGGTCGAGACCGGCCGAGGTCACCAGCCGGTGAGCCCCGGCCAGGACGGCGGAGACGGAGTAGGTGAACGGGAGCAACAGGTATGACAACCACGACGGCATGAGGGCTCCTGGCGATGTGCAGGGACGAGGGACGGGCGATGCCCGACTCCAGCCAGGAGATGACGTGCTGCGGAGAGGGTTCCGGCCGAGGTCAGGCCCGGCCGCACCCGGGTGCCCGTGGCCGCACAGGACCGGGCCGGTCGGGGTCGCAGGCGCGTGGAGCCGACCTCGCCGGGGTGCCTCGTCGAATGGTGACCAGTGCCGCAGCCGGCGCGCCGAGACCCAGGACCACCCCGGCTGCCAACGCAGCGCCTGCCACGGCCACGATCACCGACAGCACGATCGCCGAGAACCCGGCGGAGGCGCCCGTCTGCAGGGGCAGGAGAGTGAGCCAGCCGACGAGGGACGCGAGGATCAGGGCAGCCGACCGGGCGCCCTGCAGGCGCCGCGCGTCGTCCCCGTTCGAGCTCACCCGTTCACGGTACGTCGTCCGTGCCTGCGGTGCCACTGCGGGCGATCAGTCGAGGAGTGGTGAGGTCTCGGGGCGACCCGCCGTGCGCCGCGCCGAGAACTCACCACTCGCCGGTGGGGGCCGTCGCACGCGGGACGACGTTGCTGCCGCGGTTGATCTGGAAGATCAGACTGGTCTCGGCGTGCACCACGCCGTGTCGCCCGGTGAGGTTGTCGAGCACGAAGTCGCGCAGGGCGTCCGGGCTGCGGGCGGCGACGTGCACCAGGAAGTCGTTGGCCCCGCTGATGTTGTAGGTGGCGATCACCCCGGGGAGTCGGGCCACCTCGGTGGCGAATGCCTCGACGTCCTCCCGCAGGTGGCCGGAGAACCGGATCGCGACCATGGCCTGCACGCCCAGACCGAGCCGTGCCAGGTCCACCTCCGCAGAGAAGCCCCGGATCACGCCACGGCTGCGCAGCGAGCGAAGCCGCCCGACACAGGTCGACTCGGCGATGCCGACCCGTTGCGCCAGAGCGACATTGGACATCCTGCCGTCGGCGACCAGGGCTGCCACGATCGCCGCGTCGACGTCGTCCAGCATCGGCGGCACCCGCGGGGCCGGTCCCCGTGGCAGTGGTCGAGCTTCCTTCGGCATATCCGCAGCGTAGAGCAGCTTGGTCAGCGTCTTCGGTGTGATTGGGCCTCCGTTCCGCAGGAAACGCGGAACTCTTGCCGAAAGGACGCAGGAACCTCACCCTCACCGGTATGACGCTTCCGGACACCACTGCCGTGCACGCCGGCCGGGAGGACCTCACGGCCCTCGGCGTCCACGTGCCCCCGATCGACCTGTCCACCACCTATCCGCTGGACTCCGTCGCCGCCGGTGGCGCGGCCTATGACCACCTCGCGTCGGGGCAGCGCCCGCGTGCCGGGGACTCGCTGGTCTACCAGCGGTTGTGGAACCCCACGGTGGACCGCTTCGAGAGCGCCGTCGCCGCCCTCGAGGGCAGCGACGCCGCCGTGGCCTACGCCACCGGGATGGCTGCGCTGAGCGCCGTGCTGCTGGCCTGTGTCAGCGCGGGCACCCCGCACGTCGTCGCCGTCCGCCCGCTGTACGGGGGCACCGACCATGTGCTCGGCTCCGGGCTGCTCGGCACCTCGGTCACCTGGGCCACCGCGGACGGCGTCGCGCAGGCGCTGCGCCCCGACACCGGTCTGGTGGTGGTCGAAACACCGGCCAACCCGACGGTGGACCTGGTCGATCTCGCGGCGATCGTGGCCCAGGCGGGCGAGGTGCCGGTGCTGGTGGACAACACCTTCGCCACCCCCGTTCTGCAGCAACCGATCCGGCACGGGGCGAGCCTGGTGCTGCACTCGGCCACCAAGTTCTTCGGCGGGCACGGCGACGCCATGGGCGGCGTCGTCGCCGGCAACAACGCCTGGGCGGCCCGGCTGCGGTCCATCCGCGCACTGACCGGTGGGCTGCTGTACCCCCTGGCCGCCTATCAGCTGCACCGCGGGTTGCAGACGCTTCCGGTCCGGGTCCGGGCGCAGCAGGAGACGGCGGCTGCGATCGCGGACTGGCTGGCCGATCACCCGGCGGTGTCGCAGGTGATGTACCCCGGACTCAAGGAGTGCGACCCGCTGGGTCTGGTCGGCACGCAGATGAGCGGCCCCGGGGTGCTGCTGGCCTTCGCGCTGGCGGGCGGGTACGCGGCGGCGGTCTCGACGGTGCAGCGGTGCCGGCTGATCACCCATGCGGTCTCGCTCGGCGGGGTGGACACCCTGATCCAGCACCCGGCCGGGCTGACCCATCGTCCCGTGGCCGTGGACGCGCGGCCGAGCGACGCCGTCCTGCGGTTGTCGGCAGGGTTGGAGAACGTCGAGGACCTGATCGCGGACCTCGACCAGGCGCTGGACCCTGTCAGTACCCGACCAGGGAGGCGAGCACTGTCGCATTGAGGGCGCACACCAGCGCCGTGACGACCAGCGCGCTGACCGTCGTGATCCGCCGGTTCGCCGCCTCGCCCATCAGTGTGCGGCTCGCCGTCAGGTGGATCAGGGGCAGCACGGCGAACGGGACGCCGAACGACAGGACAACCTGGCTGATCACCAGGGCCTGCGTCGTCGAGCCGGGCAACCAGAGGACGAGCATCGCCGGGCCGAGGGTGAGCAGCCGTCGGGTCAGCAGGGGCACTCGTCTGCGGACGAACCCCTGCATGACGATGTCCCCGGCGAGGGTTCCCACCCCCGACGCGGCAAGCCCCGCGACCAGCAGGGCCAGGGCGAAGGCGACGGCCACCCCGGCCCCCACCCGGGCGAGCCCCTCGAACGCGCCGGTGAGCGTGTCCTGGTTGTCGGGAAGCCGCCCGTTGCTGAGCACCTTCGCTGCGACCAGGAGGATGGCGACGTTCACGAACGCCGCCGCGGACAGCGACGCCGCGATGTCCAGGCGGAGGATCCTCAGCGGGGTCCGGGTGATCGCGGCCAGCGACGAGTGCACGTAGACGGCATGCGGCATGACCGTTGCACCGACGATCCCGGCGGCCAGCAGCGCGGCCTGGGAGCCGCCCAGGCCCGGCCGCAGCCCGGCGGCAGCGCCGGCGAAGGCCCCCACAGCCACCGACTGGTAGACGTAGCAGGCCAGAACCACGAGGAGCAGAGCGGCTATCGACGCTTCGAACCGGCGCCGCCCCCCGGGGCGTAGCGCGAGCAGGCCGATCCCGAACGCACCCGCCAGGAGCCCGCCGACGGGCAGCGGCAGGCCGAACAGGAGGTGCAGGGCCACAGCCGCGCCGAGCACCTCAGCCACATCCGTGGCCATGCTGACGATCTCCGCCTGGACCCATAGGAAACGGTTGACCGGCCTCGGGTAGCGGCCCCGACACAGGTCAGGCAGGGACAGCCCGGTCACCGCCCCGACCTTGGCGGCCAGGTACTGAACCAGCATCGCCGAGGCGCTGGCCGCCACCACCACCCAGAGCAACCGCGTGCCGAGCTGCGCGCCGGCCTCGGTGTTCGTCGCGAAGTTGCCCGGGTCGACGTAGGCGACCGCCACCACGACCCCCGGACCGCACAGGCGCAGTGCGTGCCGACCGAGAAGCGCGGTCGCCTGGCCGGGAGCGCGCCCCGGGGCGAACACTACGCAGCCGCTCTCGAGGCGTGGACCCGGGCAGCCACCCTGGTGACGGCACCAATGGCCACGACGGCGCCGGCCAGCCACTCACCGCTGACGCCCGCCACTCCCAGGGCAAGCAGGTAGAGGCCGAGGACGCACCAGAAGAGCACTCCGGCCGCGCGTCGATCCTCGCCGGTGGGAGACATGGTCATCCCACCGAAGGACCAAGCCCGAGGGACTGCGGTGTGCTCGAGTCCGGGGACGGTTGATGCAGGCCCTCGTCGAGAGCTCCGAACTCGGTCATCAGAGCGGCGCTGCCGCCCCACGGGGTCTGCTCCTCGGCGATCAGCGTGTTCGTGGTGAGCAGCAGTCCGGCGACGGAGGCGCCGTTCTGCAGGGCTGAGCGTGCAACCCGCAGGGGGTCGACGATTCCCATCTCCATCATGTCGCCGTAGCGGTCGAGCAGGGCGTCGAAGCCCCCGTCCACTCCCATCCGGCTCATCGCCGCCACCACCTCGTGGCCGTCATACCCGGCGTTGGCTGCGATCAGGAAGGCAGGCTCGGTCAGTGCGCGCCGCACGATTCCCACCCCGATGGCGTAGTCGTCAGTGACCTCGAGGTCGTCAAGGGCGGGGATGGCGTGCAGCAGAGCCGCTCCGCCACCGGCGACGATGCCCTCGGCCATGGCGGCGCGCGTCGCGGAGAGCGCGTCCTCGACGCGGTGCTGGAGCTCCTTCAGCTCGGCGTTCGTCGGGGCCCCGACGCGGATCACCGCGACCTTGCCGGAGAGAGAGCCGATGCGCTCGGTGAGGACGTCCTCGTCGACCCCGAACGTGGCTCGGCCCAGTTCGGCGCGAAGCTGAGTGATCCGGAAGTCCACCTCGTCTGCCGAGCCGCCGCCGCCGATGATGCAGGTCTCGTCGGCAGTCACCCGCACGGTGGACGCCCGGCCGAGCTGTTCGACGGTCATGGTCTCCAGGGCGAAGCCGGAGTGCTTGCTGAAGACGGCGCCCCCGGTGACGGCGGCGATGTCCTCGAGCTTGCGCAGGCGTCGGTCCCCGAATCCCGGAGCCGTGACCGCCACGCACTGGAACAGGCCGTTCACGTGGTTGTGCACGAGCATGCTCAAGGCCGGGCCCTCGACGGCCTCGGCCAGGATGATCAGAGGCCGTGGCGCGCGCATGATCTTGTCGAGCAGCGGCATCAGCTGCTGGATCTTCGTGATCTTCTCGCTGCACAGCAGGATGTAGGGCTCGTGGACGACGGCCTCGAGGCTGGCCGGATTGGTGACCATGTAGGGGGACATATAGCCGTTGTCGAAGGTGAATCCCTCGACGAAGTCCACCCGCATCCCGTGCATGGCCGACTCCTCGACGGTGACGATGCCTCCGTCGCCCACGGTGTACAGGGCCTCGGCGATCACCGAGCCCACGACGTCGTCGTCATTGGCCGAGATCGCTGCGACGCGCGAGAAGTCGTCCTGGGTGGTGATGGGATGTGCGACCTCCTGCAGGTGCCGGACCAGGCGCGCCACCGCCAGATCGATCCCTCGCTTGACCAGCACAGGATTCGCCCCGTCGCCGATCTCCTTCATGCCTTCGTGAACGATGGCCTGGGCGATGACGGTCGCGGTCGTCGTCCCGTCACCGACGATGTCGTTGGTCTTGATGGCCGCTTCCTTGACCAACTGGGCGCCCATGTTCTCGAATTGGTCCTTCAGGTGGATCTCGCGGGCGATGGTGACCCCGTCATTGGTCACTACAGGTGAGCCGGTGATCTTCTCGAGAATGACGTTGCGGCCCTTGGGTCCGAGTGTGGACTTCACCGCCTCGGCCAACTGGTCGACTCCTGCGAGGAGCAGGTTGCGTGCGTCGGCGCCGAAGCGCAGTTCCTTGGCCATCGGGTCCTCCTGGGACTCTCGGTGTTCTGAAGTGGCTCAGGGGTGTCTGAAGGTGCTCAGGGTGCCTGAGGTGACTCAGGTGCTGAAGGTCTCAGGTAGTGGGAAACTCTTCGGACAGAGGGGATTGCAGACAGTAGGGAAATCAGGGGATCAGGATGGCTCGTCCGCGGACGCGTCCGGCGTCCAGATCGTGCAGGGCGTCGACGGCGGCGTCGAGGGGGTAGGCGCGCGTGTGCAGAGTGACCTTGCCGGCCTCGGCGAGGACCATCAGCTCGGCGAGCTCGTTATAGCTGCCGACGATGTTGCCGACGATGTTCCGCTCGGTGGAGATGATGTCCAGGGTGGGGATGTTGATCGTCCCGCCGTAGCCGATGACGTAGTACGACCCGGCGCGGGCGGTCATCGCGAAGCCGTCCTGCTCGGCACCCTGTTCGGCGACGAAGTCCAGCACGACGTCGGCGCCGACCCCGCCGGTCAGTTCCTTGACCGACTCGACCTGGCGGCCGTCGGCGACCACGGTGTGGTCGGCCCCCAACTGCGCGGCGAGTGCAAGGGCCTCGGGGTTGCGATCGACGACGATGATCGTCGCCGAGGTGAGGGCGGCCAGGCACTGGATGCCGATGTGGCCCAGTCCTCCGGAGCCGATGACGACGCAGGTCGTGCCCGGGTACAGCAACGGCGTCGCCTTGCGCACGGCGTGGTAGGCCGTGATTCCCGCATCGGCCAGGGCGGCCACGTCCTGGGGTCGGGTGGTGGGAGCGAGTTTGACGCAGGCTCGCGCCGACGTGAGCAGGTACTCGGCCATGCCGCCGTCGCTGTCCAGCCCGGGGAACGATCCGTTCGAGCAGTGCATGTCCTGCCCGGCCCGGCAGGCGCGACACAATCCGCAGGTGGGCGTGGGGTGAAGGATCACGGTGTCGCCCACGGCCACGTTCGAGACGGCAGAGCCGATCTCGTGAACCCAGCCGGCATTCTCGTGACCGACGGTGTACGGGAGCTCGACACCCATGGCCGCGGCCCATTGGCCTTCGATGATGTGCAGGTCGGTTCGGCAGACTCCCGCGCCCCCCACTCTCACGATGACGTCGAAGGGTCCCTTCACGACGGGGTCGGCCACTTCCTCGACCACCGGGTCCTGGTGGTAGGCGTGCAGGCGTACGGCCTTCATGAGACGTCCTCGCCTTCTCCGGTCGACACATAGCGGTGACGCAGCATGCCGCGGCACACGCTTCCGTTGGCTTCCAAACTCACCCGGGTGGTGCGGGCCTTGCGCAGGTGCAGGGGTACGGCGGCGACGCCGACGGCCTCGCCGGTCGCCGGTTCCACGAGGAGTGGCGCGTCGTCGTCCGCCCGGATCCCGAGCTCGGCCCGGCGCTGGCGCAGCCGGTGCAGTTCCGGTGTCGGGGTCAGGTCGGCGATCCTGAGCCTCGCCAACTGGTCCGGTGACGCTCCCGCGGCCACCAGCGGGCGGCACACGACGTCGGTGCCCGCCATGATCGCCTTGCCGAGGAACTGCGTCCGCAGGTCGCCGAGCTCGGCGACGGCCTCGCCGTCGAAGGAGCTCACGAACCCCGCCTGCGCGGCGACACCCTCGTTGATGACGTCGGAGGCGAAATGGTCCTCCAGAACGATCTCGGCCCGCACCACCCCGTCGACGGCGCGGACGGCGTCGTAGGCGTCGGCGACCATGAGGAAGGCGAAGTTCGGTGCGCAGAAATACGTCGGTAGCCGCAGCCGAACCTCAGCCGTTCCCTCTGTGGACAGATGGCAGGACGCGACGAAGCCCAATGAGGTGATCGGCTCGTCGAGTTCCGGGTCTCGCACCGTCGCCAGCGCGGCGAGGACGCGCCTGCCATCCGCCACAGCGGTGTTCATCCCCCCGCCACCAATTGGGCGTCCTCGCGGGTACCCGGCGTGCCCTGGCCGGCGTCCAGCCGGCACTCGGCCGGCACCTCGATGTCATAGAGCCTGGCGGCGTTGAGGCCGAGGATCTTCTTCTTGCTGGCCGTGTTCATCCGGGGGTAGTCCGAGAATTCCTCCCCCTCGGGGAACTCCCAGTCCACGAAGCCCTCGACCTGCCACTTGGGTTCCCAGATCCCGTAGTCGCTGCCGAAGGTCATCTTGTCCTCGCCGACCCAGAACAGCAGCTCGCCCATGACCTTGGCGAAGAACTTGGGTCGGGCGTGCATCAGGCCGCCGATCACCACCGACAGGCCGGCGTACACGTTGGGCTCCTGCGTCGCCATGAAGCAGAAGTCCTCGATGCGGGGCAGCCCCACATGCTCGACGATGAAGTTCAGGTGGGGGAAGTCGGTTGCCGCGTGGTCGACGTCGGAGACGTCGAAGGCGTCCTTGTCCAGCGGCCAGATCGTCGGGCCCTTGTGGACGTGGATGTTGGTGATGCCCAGCTCGCCACAGACCTCGAGATACCGGTAGGCCTCGGGGTCCTTCAGGGTCCAGCCCCGAGACCCCTCGCGCCATTCCGCCGTGTAGAGCTTGACGCCGCGTGAGCCGTAGCGCGCCACGTTCTCCCGCAGGAGGTCGAGCCCCGCCTCGCCGTCACGAGGGTCCCATCGGGTGTTGGCGATGAACTTGCCCGGATGCCGGGCCCCGAGAGCGGCATTGCGTTCGGTGGTGTTGAAACCCTCCTTGTACCACTCGGTCAGGTAGGTGGGCTGGAAGATCGCGATGTCGACATGGCCGTCGTCGAAGACGTCCTTCATCAGGTCGCTCTCGGAGTACTTCTGGAACTTCTCGATACTCCAGTGGGTCTCCGGCGGGCCGAGTCCCTGGTAGGCGTGGAAGCACTCGATCCAGCCCTTGGCGTAGTTCTCAGCGCCGGGCACCCAGTTGTCGGGCGCGGCGTTCCAGTAATGCATGTGGCTGTCGACCACGAAGTACTTCTCGCCGTTGTTCTCGTACACCAGTGCCTCCTGGGGGTGCTCGGCTCTGACCGGTCGGGCGGGCTCGGTCAGGTGGCGTTGGGCAGGTCGAAACCGATGTACTCGGCAGCGTCCTCGGGGTTGGCGAACATGATCGTGCGGTCGTCCTCGTGGATCATCCGCCCGTAGTGGGTGGACATGTTCTCCTCGAACTGCGCCGCGTCGTAGAAGCCGGGCTCCTCACCGAGCGCCTCGGAGATCTCGTCGTAGACGAAGTCCATCCGGTTGACGGCATCGACCCGGATCATCGAGGGCAGCGGTGTCACCTTCACGCCGGGCTGGGAGGCCATGACCTGGGCCACCACCGCACCGATCTGGTTGTTCATCAGGGTCACTCCGCACATGTTCGAGGCCGAACTGTCGGCGGAGAACGGGCTCGGGGCGGTCTGGTAGGTGCTCACTGGGCCAGCTCCTTCGGACTCTCGAGGCCGAGGTCGGCCAGGATGCTGCTGAAACGGCTCTTCACCCGGTCGAGGCCGTCCTCGAAGCGTGGGGGTTTGGCGTCGGGCTGGGACCACAGGGGTTGCAGCTTCCGGGCCGCAGCCAGGGAGCGCGGGACCCAGATCGCCAGCCACTGGTCCATCAGGGCCTTGTTGTGGTCGGCGAACTCGCGGTCGTTCGTCAGCAGGTCGAACAGTGCGACGCTGTAGGGAAGGTCCCGCTCGGCGTAGTCGTACTCCTCGGCCCCCATCACGGTCGGCGTCACGTAGTCGCCGTTGCGAGGTGAGGCCTGCTGGACCAGCTGACTCCGGAAGAGCTCGCCCACGAGTGGTTCGAACACGATGTTGGCCGCGAAGATGGCCTCACACCAGTCGTCGATGGCGGTGAGGCCCTCGGCGACCTCACGTATGCCCTGCCACGCCGGATCGCTGTTCCAGGTGACCAGGTGGGCGCCGCCGTCGAAGCTCTCGATCTCTTCGGACAGGGTCAGGTTGTACAGCGCGAGGTCCTGAGCTGAACGGATGCGGTGCATGCTGTTCACGGCCATCGCCGTGTTGTGCATGTTGGTGGGCCCGCGGCGGTTGGCGTTGGCGAACAGGTACAGACCCAGCCCGTGGTCGACGTGCATCCAGGCACCGACGTGCTGTTCCACGAAGCGGACCCAGTTGGGATTCCACTGCTCGAACGCCTTGGACTGCCGGGCGGACTCGACGTTCTGGTTGATCTGCCGTTCGACGTTGGCGTTGTACCGGTAAAAGCTGAGCTCCCACTCCTCGTTCGGATCGCGGAACTCGTGCCACCCGTGCGCGGGCCACTCGTAGCCCTTGCCACCCGAGCCCGGGAAGCGCGCCGGCTCGGGGCGGTCGGAGCCCCAGGCCTTCAGCGCCGTCCAATCCAGCGGGTAGCCACCCCTGCCGTCGGCGAAGCCGTACAGCCAGCCCTGGGCGAGGTAGTGCCGGGGGTCGGGCTGCACCTCGACCGTGACGTCCTCGTAGTGGGTCTGTTTGCGCTTCTGTGGGGTGTAGTAGTTGAAGCGGCGGGCGGTCGAGTCCGGGAAGGTCTTGGCCCCGGCCTCTGCGTCAGTGAAGACGGGCTTGGGGACGCTGCGTTCTGGGGTCGTGGTCATCGGTTCATCCCTCGCTAGGTCGGAATGTCACGGGGCTTCGGCTTCGCCGGTCGTGGTGAACTTGTCGTAGTAGATGCGCTTGTCCGGCACCCCGAGCGTGGACAGCAGGGCCATCGCGGCCTCCACCATCGGTGGAGGCCCGCAGACGTAGGCATGGGCACCGGACAGATCCTTCTCGTGGCGCTTCACCACGTCGGTGATCAGGCCGGTCTCGCCGTTCCAGGCATCGGTCGGAGCAGGCTCGGACAGCGCGGGCCGGAAGGTGAAGCCGGGGAGCGCGGCCTGCATGGCGTGCAACTCGTCCTCGAAGCACAGATCGCGACGAGACCGTGCCCCGTAGTAGAAGGTGGCCCTGCGTCGATCTCCGCGATCGGCCATCGACCGCAGAAGGGACAGGATCGGTGCCATTCCCGCGCCGCCGCCGATGAACAGCAGATCGACGTCATGCCCCTCGCGCAGGGTGAACACGCCGAACGGTCCGACCAGGTCCAATCGATCCCCGACGGCGAGGCGGGTGTCCAGGTACTGCGAGAACTGTCCGTCCGGATAGACCTTGATGACGAATTCGAGGAGGCCGCCCGCACTGGTCGTGGTGTTGGCCATGGAGAAGGAACGGGTCAGTTCCGATCCGGGAACCGTGATGTCCATGTACTGCCCCGGGAAGAACGTGATCTCCTGCGGCTGGATCAGTCGCAGGGTGAGGTGGCGCAGATCGTGGGTGACCGCCTCGACGGAGACCACCTCGGCGACGGCCTCACGGATCGGGAGGCCGGAGCGGATCATCTCCTCGTCGTAGTTGAGCAGCTCGATCGTGAGGTCTTCGTAGGCGTGGGCCCGGCAGAGGAGGGTGAACCCTTCGTCCTTCTCGTAGTCGGGCAAGGCGAAGGTCGAGTACTTCTCGAGCTCGATGTCATCACCCTCGAGGACGAACGACTTGCAGGCGGCGCACTGCCCCTCCTTGCACCCGTGCATCAGCATGATTCCCTGCTCGGCGGCCGCACGAAGGATGGTCTGGTCCTCGCCGACTTTGAGCTCGATCCCGACCGGTTCGAACCGCACGATGTGTCTGTCAGCCATGACGTCCTCCGCCTCCTTCGTCGAGTCGGGCCCCTGGATGCCGAGCAGGAAGAGGCGTGCGGCTCCTCCCTGCTCGGCGCCGTCCGACGGGTTCACCCCTCCGCAGGTGCGGGTCGTCCGGCCGGGCCGCCGCGGATGTAGTTGGCGTGGAAGGCCTCGCGCTCCGCCGGGGACATCTCGTTGAGCAGGACGTTGGGGCTGGCCAACGGCGGGCAGCGCCGCAGATGGTCCAACGTCCACATCTTCTTGGGGTCGAGGTCGAGGTGCGGCTGTGCGATCAGGGTCTTGCCGTCGTCGCGCACATAGCCCATGTCGGAGACCACATCCGCCCAGTTCCAGCCGTGGTAGAGGGTCTCCCACTCCCGCTTGCCGATCAGCTGGCCCATGTTCGGCGTGGACCGGCCCTGGTAGGTCGGACGGAACGCCTCGACGTCGGTCCAGCGACAGGTCTCGTGGCAGTAGGTGCGCACCTGCCCGTCGACCTCGTCCATGACCATGTCCTCGCGGACGAGGCAGGGAACCATGCAGGTCCAGCACCGGTGCGGGTACTGGTAGTCGACGTCCTCGAACACGATCGGGTGGTGCCCGTTCGGCGTCGACAGGCGGTTGTAGTTCTCCCACCATTTCCCGTACTTGGAGTACCAGCCGGGGTACTTCTCCTCGAACCACTCGAAGTCCTTGTCCGTCATCGGGTCGATCCGCCAGTAGTTGGCGAGCCACCCGGTGGCGAAGAACTGGGCCACCTCGTGCACGTAGCCCTTGTTCCAGATCTGGTTCCAGGCCTCCTCGACCAGGTCGTGCGGGATCACCAGACCGTACTTCTCGAGGGGGACGAGGTAGCTGCGGTAGTAGTCGTCGTAGATCCAGCGGCGCCACATCTCCGCGTAGCTCTCGCGGTCCTTGCGGCGATCCTTGGTCCCGTACTCGATGAAGGTGCCGATCGCGGCGTCCACGACCCGGTGGTTGTTCCACCAGGCATAGCGCAGGTCCCGTTCCAGCAGCTGGTGGTTGCCCTCATCGGCCAACGCCATCAGCAGCGTCGCGTATCCGTTGCTGATGTGCCGGGACTCGTCCGACTGGACCGAGTGGAACACGGTCGGCAGGAGGTAGTCACCGTTCGCCGCGGCCTCGGCCGGCATGGCCACGAACAAGGTGTTGGTGAACGCCGTCTCGGCCACGATCGTCAGATAGATGCTCGCCGCCGTGATCGCGTCACCGGTGATGAATCCCTCGGCGAACTGGCGGCCGATCGTGCCGCAGTAGTCGTTCTGGAAGTTGCGCAGGCTGTTGTTGAAGCCGGCGGGGTCGATGTAGTTGTTCATGTACAGGCGCTTGAGGTTCTGCTGGATCGTCGAGTGCCGGACCTCGTCGATCATCTGGATGGCCTGACCGTTGTGCAGCTCGGGGTTGGGGACGTTGCGGAAGAGCAGCGGCATCGCACGGGCGGCGGAGATCTCCGGCAGCGGGATGATGCTCAGGAAGAGCTTCTGCCATTCCAGCCAGCGCTCCTGTACCTGGCGGAACATGTTGCCGCGGATGGCACCGTCGGCTGCCCCGTAGACCCGGTGGTCCTTCTCCTCCTGCATGGGGAAGTACGAGCGCAGGACCTGCTTCAGCGGGTCCTTCTTCTGGGCCTTCTTGAACGTGTAGTCGGTCCCGTACTGGGAGACCGGCTCGTGGTAGAGGGGTTCCCAGGACAACTCCTGGATCTTCTGGTGGGCCTTGGCCACACTCTGGCGACTCATGGTCACTCCTACCCGTTGTGCTGGGGTTCGATGCAGGCGAGCACGCGCAACAGGGGTCGCCGTGCCGGAGTCGGTCCTCGGGTGAGTCCGACGTACTCGGCCCCAGGGGGCCTAGGTCTTGTGTCACAGATCACACACCCATTTGCCGAGCCCCGGGATCTCACCTTGAGACAGGCCGGGGAGCGGGGTGAGGCCGGCTCAGGCGTCGTCGAAGGCCGCTTCTCGCAGGGCCGCGAGGCGTCGGCGCACGTCGTCGGTCACCTGGCGGTTACCCTCAGGCAGGGGGTGGATTCCCAGCGCCCGCAAGAGGTCTGCTGCGGCAGCCCCGGGATCTCCGGTCGCGCCGAGGGTGGGGTGCAGACCCTGCCCCGCCAGGTGATGAAACACCAGGTTGACGATGCTCCAATGGTTGTAGGTCTCCGGGTCCGGCTCGCTGATCGGCTGCATGGCGTCCCTTCCGTACCCTGCCTGGATGCCGATCGGAAACGCGATCGGCAGCCAGGGGTCCTTAGACCTAGGCATAACACCCTTGGCTCGTGATAATGGGGGTCTCATTTTGAGACAATCAGGACGGGATGGCGGCTTAGTCTTGGCTTCGTCAGACCTTCGACCCCGAACCGCCCATGAACAGACCACCGAGCCCTCCCACCTGTGGATGGAGGCAGACGATGGCCGGCATGCGCTCTGCCTCATCGCGCCCCGTGGCGACTCCGGACAGCCCGAGACTGGCCAAGACCCGAGAGCGGTTCCTCACCGAGGAGCCGGTCGACGCCGAGCACGTCCGCGACACGATCCTTGCCTCGTGGTGGCGGTCCCGGAGCTGGAATGTCGCTCCGGATCACGTGCAGATGGCGTACGTCCGCGACCCCGACCTGGACACCCCGCTCAGTCGCAGCGCGCTGCCGGTGCTGAGGAGCCTGCTCGGTCATCTCGAGGGTCAGCCGATCAGCGTCATCCTGACCGATGCCAAGGGCCTGGTCCTCTCCCGCCTGTCGGCGGACAAGGAACTGGAGCGGCACCTCGAGCGGGTCCAGCTCGCTCCGGGCTTCTGCTATGCCGAGCAGTTCGTGGGCACCAACGGGATCGGGACGGCCCTGGAGGGGGGTGGGCCGATGCACGTGTTCGGGCACGAGCACTACGCAGAGAACCTCGAGAACCTCGCCTGCGCGGCCGTGCCGATCCAGCACCCGATCACCGGCAAGACCGTGGGGGCCGTCGACCTGACCTGCTGGCGCAAGGACGCCGGGCAGCTGCTGATCGCGCTGGCCAAGACGACGTCGGACCAGATTCGCCAGGCCCTGCTGATGGACGGAGGTGAACTGGAGTACCAACTGCTTCAGGCCTATCTCAAGGCATGTCGCCGCAACGCGGGCAGCGTCTTCGCCCTGAACGGCGATGTGGTGATGATGAACGACCACGCGAGAATGACCCTCGGCACGGCGGACCAGGCGGTGCTGCTGCAGCACGCCTCCGAGGCACTGGCCACGGGCAGGTCGGGGGCCGTGGTGGTCGCCTTGCCATCGGGCAGCAGTGCTCGCATGCATTGCAGCGCAGTCGGCGACGGCGGGCGGATTGCCGGCGGGGTCGCGCATGTGAAGATGGACGAGCCGGTTCGGTCGAGCACTCGCTCCGCCCGCCCGCCGTCGCCCGGCGTGCTGCCTGGGCTGGTCGGATCCGGTGCGCTGTGGGTCCGCGCCCGGCGACAGGTCGAGGCGGCCCTGGCGGCCGGGGAGTGGTTGGCCATCGACGGCGAGCAGGGCGTCGGCAAGGTCGCCGTCGTCCGTGCCGTCCACCTCCGAGGCAGCCCTGCCTGCAGGGTGCACGTATCCGACTCTGCGGGGGCCGACCGGGCCGGCTGGTTGGCCGAATTGCGCAGTGAGCTGGAAGGCGCCGACAGTTCCCTCGTCCTGCGCCACGTCGACCGCCTCGGGGCTCGCCGTCTGCGCAGTGTGACGACGCTGCTCGAGGCGGCACAGGAAGCCAACACCACGGTGCATGTCACGGTCACCCTCGGAAAGGGCGTCCCGGGCGAGGACCTCCGGCGGTTGCTTGCGCTCTTCCCGACGACGGTGCGGGTGCCCCCTCTACGTCATCACATCGAGGACATCAACGCTCTGGTGCCGAGCATCCTCGCCAGGCTGGCTGACAATCGCCTGGAGTTCTCGACCGCATCGATGCAGATGCTCGCCCGGTTCACCTGGCCCGGGAACACCGCGCAGTTGGTCACGGTCCTGCGTGACGTCGTCCAGCGCCGACGAACGGGCGTGATCGAACCGGAGGACCTTCCCGCAGAGTGTCGCGCGATGAGCCGACGAGTGCTCACCCCGATCGAGGCGCTCGAGCGGGATGCGATCGTGGGCGGCATTCTCGACGCCGACGGGAACAAGGGCGCCGCTGCCGCTGCACTCGGGATGTCCCGGGCCACCATCTACCGCAAGATCCATGAGTACGGGATCGTCACGTAGCTCGTGCATCATGAGGTACCGATAGTCACTCACCGTGAGTGAGCGGCTCGGAGCGGCCCCCTTCGCAGCGAATCCTGTCACCGGTCGGGGTTACCATCCGAGGATGATGATCTCTCGGGAGGTGCCTCGGTCGGCCGACGATCTGGTGCTGCCGTACCGAGTTCTGGCCCCCCTGCTCGTGGTGGGCGGAGTCCTCTGCTTCTTGGCGCTCATGGTCCCCGGGTACGTGATCAGCGAGTCCTGGGCACGGAGCGTGATGTTCGTCTTCGGGGTGTCCGCCCTCGCGATCGGTGCGGCGGCACGCTGGGTCGGGCCGGCCGGGTGGGCCCTGTTCGCCGTCGTCCTGTGGGCGGATGTGGCGACCGTGGTCCTCGCTCGCACGTTGTCGTCCCCCGGGCCCGACCCGGCCTCGGTGGCCGTGATCGCCCTGCCCAGCGTCACGGTGGCCCTGTTCGGCGGCCGGAGGATGATGGCCGTGCAGGGCGTGCTCGCGACGATCGGTGCAGGGGTGATCCTCTCCCGGTCCGAGCAGGGAATTCCGGCCCTGGCCCTGCAGACCCTCACTGCCGTCTTCGCGACCATCAGCCCGGCGGTGGCGGTCCTCGTGCTGCGGGAGCGTCTGCAGCAGGCGGCCCGGGCCGATCGGGGCCTGGCTGTTACCGATCACCTGACCGGGGTGGCGAACCGGCGTGGCCTCGAGGAGGCGTTGCCCCTGGTGCGCTCGGTGGCGCAGGCTGCTCGCCGTCCGATTGGAGTGGTCGTGCTCGACATCGATCACTTCAAGGCGGTCAACGATCGGTACGGCCACGCCATGGGCGATGCGGTGCTGCAGCGGGTGGCTCAGACGCTGCTCGCCCATAGCAGTGAGCAGGACGTCGTGGCGCGCCTGGGCGGCGAGGAGTTCGCGGTGCTGACCGTGCTGGAGCCGATCGAGCTGGCCGCTCGCGCCGAGACCTTGCGCCTGGAGGTGTCGCGGGCCTCGTCGTCCATCGGGGTGACCCTGAGCGCAGGGGTGGCCTGGGACGAGGCCGGGCTGTACGGGCCGGATGCTGCGGAACAGCTGTGGCTGCTGGTCGACCGGGCCGACGAGCTGATGTACGCCGCCAAGCGGGACGGCCGGGACCGGGTCCACGTCGACCGCCGCTGAAACCCCTGCTCCAACCCCGCTCATGCTCCGCGGGTGTACATGTTGAAACGTTTTCATCGGGCCGCGCAGGTACACCCGCGGAGCATGAGCGGATTGGGAGGTGGGAGGGTGGGCGGGTGAGGGTTGCTCGGGTGTCGGAGCGGGGGCGGGTCGAGCCCTTTCATGTGATGGAGGTGCTCAAGGCCGCCGCCGGGCGGGCGGTGACTCACGGTGACGTGATCGCCCTCTGCGCCGGTCAGCCGTCCACCCCGGCACCCCTCCCGGTGCTGGACGCCGCGCGGGACGCCCTGGCGAGCGGAGTGCTCGGCTACACCGAGGCGACCGGGATCGCCCCGCTGCGGGAGGCCGTCGCCGCCCATCACCGCACGACCTACGGGATCGAGGTCAGCCCGGCGGACGTCGTCCTGACCACCGGGTCCTCGGGTGGGTTCACCGCGCTGTTCCTGGCTGCCTTCGACCCCGGCGACGTGGTCGCGATGACCCGTCCCGGCTACCCTGCGTACCGGAACACTTTGCAGGCGTTGGGATGTCGCGTGCTCGAGCTGGACTGCGCCGACGACACCCGGTTCCAGCCCACGGTGGCGATGCTGGAGGCCCTGCCCCAGCCGCCGGCCGGTCTGATCATCGCCAGCCCGGCCAACCCCACCGGCACGATCATCGATCAGGCGGAGCTGGCCGGCCTCGCCCGCTGGTGTGCCGAGGAGGGGACACTGCTGATCAGCGATGAGATCTACCACGGCATCTCCTTCGGCCGGGAGTGCGCGAGCGCCTGGCAGACCAGCCGGGAGTCCGTCGTGGTGGGCTCGTTCAGCAAGTACTTCTCGATGACCGGCTGGCGTCTGGGCTGGCTCCTGCTGCCCGAGGCTCTGCAGCGGCCGGTGGAGCTGCTGGTCGGCAATCTGAACATCTGCCCGCCGGCGATCGCCCAGGTGGCTGCGGTGGCTGCGTTCGGTGCCGAGGCCCGCGCCGAGCTGGACGGGCACGTCGCCCGCTATGCCGCCAACCGGGACCTGCTGCTGCGCCGTCTGCCCGAGCTGGGCATCACCCACCTGGCCCCGGCGGACGGCGCGTTCTACGCCTACTGCGATATCGGCCATCTCACGACGGACTCGACCGCGTGGTGCGCGAGAACCCTTGCTGCGACGGGGATCGCGCTGACTCCGGGGATCGACTTCGACACCCGGGAGGGCAACCGCTACATGCGGCTCAGTTTCGCCGGTTCGACCGCCGAGATCGCCGAGGCGCTGGAACGCCTGGCGAGGGTCAGCTCTCCAGGCTGAGTTGGTGCATGTGCACGGTCTCCTCGGTGATCTGTGCCATGGCGCGGGCCGAGGCGGAGCTCTGGTCCACTGTCTGCTTGGCGCCGTCGGACATCTGCCCGACCAGGTCGGCCAACGAGGAGCACACCGCGGTCTGCTCCTCCATCGCGGCCACGATGCTGCCCTGGCTCTCGGTGATCCGGCCGATCAGACTCTCGACCCGGCTCAGCGCGTCCACGCCGTCGCGGGCGGCCGTCTGGATGCTGGAGATCCGAGCCTCGATGTCGCCGATCGACGCTGCGGTGGTGGCGGCCAGCTTCTTCACCTCGTCGGCGACCACGGCGAAACCCCGTCCGGCGTCGCCGGCCCGTGCTGCCTCGATCGTGGCGTTGAGGGCGAGCATCCGGGTCTGCTCGGAGACCCCGGTGATCAGGCGCAGGAAGTCGCCGATCTCAGCGCTCGAGCGCTGCAGCTCGGCGAGCGTCTCGGCCCCCGCGGTGGCCTCGGCCGCGGCTTCGGCGGTCTGGGTGTTGCTCTGCACGCAGGCCCGGGCGATCTCGGCCACCGCCGCACTGAGCTCCTCGGTGGCGGCCGCTGCCGATGAGGCCTGGTCGGAGGTGTCGCGGGCCACGTTCAGCATGGTGTCGACCATGCCGTTCAGGTTGGCCGAGCTGGCCTCCACACTGCGGAAGGCCGCGTCGGCGCTTGCCTTGCGCTCGGAGATGTTGTCCCACAGCACGATGTAGCCGATCCGCTGACCGGAGCCGTCGTTCAGGGTGTTGATCTGGGTGCGCAGCGAGACGCCGCCGAAGGAGAACACGGCCTCCCGGGGCAGCGCCGACGGGTCGTTGAGGATCCGCTCCACCCGCTGCGGGTCGCGGTGGAAGCGGTGGATGGAGCCGCCCAGGATCTCCGCCACGGACAACCCGAACACCGACTGGATGGCCGGGGCCAGCCCGGCGACGGTGGTGGCGGCCTTGGCGTTCATGAACACCAGGCTCAGGCCGAGATCGGCGACGAAGCAGTTGGTGGGCAGACAGCCGAGAGCGGCGGCGAGCTGCTGGCCCGGGGCAAGCAGCTCGTGCAGCGAGCCGGCGCCGGCGTGCCGGAGCGCGCGGTGGCTGGGGAACAGCGCCGATAGCGCCACGGGACCCTCCGGGAAGCTGGACGACGTCCGGACAATGGTTTGTCGACAGACACGTGTGCAGTCTGAATCCCCGGCCGACCACCCGTTCATCCGAGGGGCGGCCCACGCCGTGCGGCTGGCCGAACCGCCCCGCCGGCCGGGCCGGTGCCGGCGCTGTTTGTCGCCGTCACCGAGACCGAGTACGTGGCCCGGGGGTCAACCCGCTGATGGTGCAGCTGATGCCCGGAGGTGGTGGCGGTGTATAAAGAGGCGGAGGCGCCACCGTTCCAGGCCGGGGCGACGGTGAGGGTGCCTGCTGAGGACCTGAACGGGGTCGTGGTTGCATCCACCAGCGCGGCCAGCATGGCGGCACCGGCGAACGCCACGCGCATGGCGACTCGTCGACCGGCCCGGGTCAGGTGCTCCCATCGGCACCTCTCTGGCCGAACGGGAGCGGTCAGCCCGGGTTCGCCGGCTCGGTCCAGTCGGTGCCGAACGCCTCCCGGTAGGCCTTGCCCGCCCTGTTCAGGGTCAGGTGGAAGGTGACCTTGTCCATGACGCCGGACAGTCCGTAGCGCTCGAGCTTGAGTCGGACCGGGTCCTTCAGTTCGGCGAAGACCAGTTCCGTCCCGTGCGCCGCCAGGTCGGTGACCAGTTCCTCGAGCATGTCGGCGGCGGTGGTGTCGATATCGGTGATCGGTTCGGCGGCGATGATGATCCAGCGCGGCCGCGGCTCGGTCGCCGCCAGCCGTTCGACCTGATCGGCGAAGGTGCGCGCGTTCGCGAAGAACAACGGCGCGTCGAAGCGGAACACCACCAGGCCCGGCATCTGGCGGGCCTGCGGGTACCGGGTGACGTCGTGGTAGCCAGGAACACCGGGGGTCCTGCCGAGCACCGCCTGGTAGGGCCACCAGGCCCGCCGGAACACATTGAGGATGGACAGCCCCACCGCGACCCCGATGCCGGGCAGTACGCCCAGCACCGCGACCGCGGTGGTGGCGGCGATCGAGAGCCAGAACTCCATCCGGCGCTGCGCCCACAGTCTCCGGACCCCGCTGATCTCGGCCAGGGAGAACGCCGCGGCCACCACGATCGCAGCCAGGGTGGGCAGGGGCAGGTCGGAGAGCAGGTTGGGCGCCAGCACCAGCAGGGCCAGGATCGCCGCCGCGCCCACCAGGCCGGTGACCTGGGTCCGGGCTCCGGCCTTGAACGCCACGGCGGTCCGGGATCCGCTGGTGCTCACCGCGAATCCCTGGAACAGCCCGGCCAGGACGTTGGCGAACCCGATGCCGACCATCTCCTGGTTGCCGTCCACCTGGGTTCCGGCGCGCCGGGCGTAGGCCGAGGCGGTGGAGATGGTGTCAGCCAGGGCGACCAGGGTGATCCCCAGCGCGCCGGCCACCAGCAGCCCGGCATCGGCCGGGGAGATCAGGGGCAGGCTCAACGGCGGAAATCCCTGGGGGAGGGGCCCGACCGTCTTGACCCCGTGGTCGGGCAGGTCGAGCAGGGTCGAGGCACCGGTGGCCAGGACCACGGCCACCAGGACCGCCGGCACCCGGGGCAGCACACGTTGCAGCACCAGGACGATCACCAGTGAGGCGACTCCCACGCTCAGCGCCGCCGGGTTGGTGGCACCGTCCAGGATCTTGCGCGCGGTGCCGGTGATCTCCCCCAGCAGGCCGTCGGCCTCGACCGAGAAGCCCAGCAGCTTGCGCACCTGACTGACCAGGATGGTCAGGGCCAGCCCGTTCATGTAGCCGATCTGGGTGGGCTTGGACAGCAGGTCGGCGACGAAGCCGAGCCGGGCCGCTCCGGCCGCGATCATGAAGACGCCGACCAGGATCGAGAGCACCGAGGCCAGGACCACCGCGCGGGCAGGGTCGCCATCGGCAGCCACGAGGGGCAGCACGGTGGCGGCGATCATGGGCCCGAGGGAGGAGTCCGGGCCGAGCACCAGCACCCGGGACGGCCCGGCGACGGCGTAGGCGATCAGGCACATCACGCTGGTGTAGAGGCCCGTGATCGGCGGCAGCCCGGCCAGCTGGGCATACGCCATGCCCTGGGGCACCAGCAGGGCGGTGAGGGCCAGCCCAGCCGTGACGTCCTCGCGCAGCCAGCTGGGCCGGTACTGCGGCAGCCAGGTCAGGATCGGCAGCCAGCGGGCGACGAGGGAGGGGGAGGACGACGTCTGTGCCGCAGGGGCCGGTGCGGCGGGGGCTGGCGGCGGTGCGGACACGTAGCGAGTGTGGCGGGTTCACCCCGCGGGCGACACCCATTCACGCAGGTGCATCCCGCGCTCACCCGGCCTAGGCTCGCGGGTGGGAGAGGGGTGAGCCCAGATGCAGTATCGGCGGTTGGGTGCCAGCGGGCTGGTGGTCTCCGAGTCGGGTCTGGGCTGCAACAACTTCGGGCGCCGGATCGACCTGGAGGCGACCCGCACAGTGGTGGACGCGGCCATCGACGTCGGCGTGACCCTGTTCGACACTGCGGATGCCTACGGCGAGTCGGAGACCTTCCTCGGCGAGGTGCTCCAGGGCCGCCGGGACGACGTCGTGATCGCGACCAAGTTCGGTCTCGACCTCGGTGGGGACCTCGGGCCCGATCGGGGTGCCCGCGGCGGACGTCGCTACATCCGCAGGGCGGTCGAGCGCTCGCTGCGGCGCCTGCGCACCGACTGGATCGATCTCTACCAGCTCCACCGCCCCGACCCCGGCACTCCGCTGGAGGAGACGCTCGCCGCGCTGAACGAACTGGTCGCCGAGGGCACGGTGCGGTACATCGGCTCGTCGAACCTGAGCGCCTGGCAGGTCGCAGATGCCGACTGGACGGCGCGCCGTGCCGGCCTGGCCCGATTCGTGAGCGCGCAGAACGAGTACAGCCTGCTCGACCGGTCCGCCGAGGCCGAGTTGCTGCCCGCCTGCGAGCGGTTCGGAGTCGGCCTGCTGCCGTACTTCCCGCTGGCCAACGGGATGTTGACCGGCAAGTACCACCGCGACCAGCCACCCGACGGCGGCCGTCTGTCGAACAATCCCGGCTACCTGACCCAGGCCCGGTTCGACGCGGTCGAGGCCCTGGCGGCCTTCGCCGATCAGCGCGGGGTGTCCCTGCTTGACGTGGCTATCGGCACCCTGCTGGCCCGGCCGGAGGTGTCCTCGGTGATCGCCGGCGCCACCCGCCCGGAGCAGGTGCGGGCCAACGCCGCGGCGGCCCGGTGGCGCCCGAGCGCCGACGAGCTCGAGCTCCTGGACGCGATCTCCCGCCCCTGAAAGGCCCGGTTGACCGCAGGGTGTCATTACTGGGTGTAAGCATTGACGGCGAAAGCTGCAGGTGGGCAAGGAAACTGCGGGTTCTCTCCCAGGTTTCGTGGGCCGTGGTGAGGCAAACGAAACATGAACTTTGCCTGAACGCCTTGCGACTATGGGCCGTATGTCCGGCCACACCTGCAGGTGGCGAGCGTCACACCCCGAAAATTCGGTGTGAACGCCAGATGAAGGGGGCTCAAGGTCCCAGTCGCTGACCTGATCTGCTCTGCCATCCTGACGACGCCCACCACCTGGAGGATGACGTGGATCTCGTACTGCTCACCGTGACTGCCGTCGTTGCGCTGGCCTTGTTGTTCGACTTCTCGAACGGGTTCCACGACGCCGCCAACTCGATCGCGACTGTGGTGGCCACCCGCGCCATGTCGCCCAAGATGGCCGTGTGGTTCTCGGCCCTGTTCAACTTCCTGGCCTACTTCTTCGTCGGCACTGCGGTGGCCAACACAGTTGCCAAGACAGTGAAGTCGGGCACGATCAGCGTCTCGGTGATCTTCGCCGGACTGCTGGCCGCCCTGGTCTGGAACTACTTGACTTGGTTCATCGGCATGCCGTCCTCTTCCAGTCACGCCATCATCGGCGGCCTGGTCGGAGCCGGCGTGGCAGCCGGTGGCCTGGCCGGCGTGAGCTGGTCCAGCGTGCAGAAGGTCGCCATCGCCATCGTGCTCTCGCCGCTGGTCGCCTTCTCCGTCGCCGCCCTCGGTGCCGGTCTGGTGCACCTGCTGCAGAAGGTCACCAACTGGAGTGACGACGCCAAGCCGTTCAAGTGGCTGCAGCTGGGATCCGCTGCCGCCGTCTCCTTCGGGCACGGCGCCAACGACGCGCAGAAGACCATGGGCGTGATCGCGGCGCTGCTCGCCGGTGCCGGCTACCTCGGCACCGAAGCGACGTCGAAGTCCTTCGACATCCCCCAGTGGGTGGCCATCGCCTCCTACATCACGATTGCGCTGGGCACGGTCTGGGGCGGGTGGCGGATCATCGAGACGATGGGTCTGAAGCTGACCAGCCTGAACGCCAAGACCGGTGTCGCCGCCAACATCGGCGCGGTCACCGCGATCTTCGGTGCCACGAGCATGGGTGTCCCGATCTCCACCACCCACGCTGCGGCGTCCTCGGTGGTCGGCGCGGGCACCGCGTCCGGCCGTGGCGCCAACTGGAAGGTCGTCGGCGAGATGGTGACCGCCTGGATCATCACGATCCCGGCCACCTCGGCGATCGCTTTCGTGGTCTACAAGATGACGCAGTTCCCGACCCCGATGGCCGTCTTCTCCGTCGGCCTGCTGGTGCTCGTGGTCGGCGGCGCGATCGTCTGGGCCATGCGTCACTCGATCACCGCCAAGGACGTCGAGGCAGAGCTGCCGCCGGCGGAACCCGTCGTGCTGGTCTCCGCCACGGAGCACGCAGCGGCCTGACAAAACCGCTCGTCCCGGCTCGGCGAGGCATCCACCGGAACCAGGGTGGGTGCCTCGCCGCTGTTCTGCCACGATCGAGCCATGGACAGACTTCCCACGTTCGCGCTGGAGGAATACTTCGCAACCTGGGAGTTCCGGGCCCGCTACCACCTCACCGCCTCCGACGCGCAGACCTGCACGGTCGGGGAACTGCTCGAGCTCGCCGGCGACGGCGCGCTGGAGGAGTTCCTCGCGCTACCCCTGGGCTACCTGCCGACGTGGGGAACCGACGCCCTGCGCGAGGCGATCGCCGCCACCTACACCACGGCTGCTCCGGAGGACGTGCTGACCTTCTGCGGGGCGCAGGAGGCGATGTTCTGGGTGTTGCAGGAGCTGCTGGCAGACGGCGACCACGCGGTGGTCACGGTTCCGAACTACCAGTCGATGGAGTCCGTTCCGTTGGCCACAGGGGCTGCGGTGAGTGGTGTTCCGCTGTGGCGCGGCGAGGGCGCGGACCTGGTCTGGCAGTTGGACGTCGACCGGGTGGCCGACACGATCACGCCGCAGACCCGGGTCGTCGCGGTGAACCTGCCGAACAACCCGACCGGATTCGTGCCGGACCGGCAGACCTGGGCCGACCTGGTGGCGCTCTGCGAACGCCGCGGGGTGTATCTGTTCGCCGACGAGGTCTACCGCGGCGTCGAGGCCGATCCGGGCAACACCCTGCCCGCGGCGGTGGACCTGACCCCGCTGGGCATCTCCCTCGACGTCACCTCGAAGTCGCTGGGCCTTCCCGGCCTGAGGGTGGGCTGGCTCGCCTGCCGCGACCGAGAGCTGCTGGCCCGGCTGGAGAAGCGCAAGCACTGGACCTCCATCTCCGGCGCCGGGCCGAGCGAACTGCTCGCCACCCACGCCGTCCGACACGCCGGTGAGCTGCGGGCCCGGGTCGCCGGGCTGATCGCCGCCAACCGGGTCGTCGTCGACGCCTTCTTCGCCGAGCACGCCGATCTGTTCGACTGGCAGCCGCCGGACGGCGGGTGCGTGGCCTTCCCGCGGTATCGGGGCAGTGACGGGGTGGAGGCGTTCTGCGCCGACCTGGTCCGCGAGCGGGGGGTCCTGCTGCTGCCCGGCTCGGTGTACGCCTCGCAGCTGATGCCCGTACCCACGGACCGGTTCCGGATCGGCATCGGACGGCGCGACCCCGGTCCAGCGCTGGCCGAGACGGCAGCCTTCCTCGCCGGCCGGCGTGGGGTGGCCAGGTTCTGAGCCGGACGGTGCGGGTGCTGGTACTTTCGGCCAAAAGCCTGGCCAGACGCACGGAGGCGTGAGTGGAGGACGAGGCCGCAGCCCTGGTCCGCCGCGCGGCGGCCGGCGATCAGGCGGCGTGGGACCTGTTGGTCGATCGGTACAGCGGCCTGCTCTGGTCGATCGCCCGGTCCTATCGTCTCCGCGATGCGGACGCCGCCGACGTGCTGCAGACCGCCTGGATGCGTCTGCTGGAGCACCTGCACCGGATCGAGGACCCGAACCGGCTCGGCGCCTGGCTCGCCACCGTGGTGCGCCACGAGATCCACCGCCTGCACCGTCGGTCGGTCCGTACCGTGCACACCGACAGCGACACCCTGCTCGACGCCGCCGCGGGCCCGGTGCCCGGCCCGGACGTGCCGGCGCTGACCGCCGACCGCGACCGGTTGCTGTGGGAGGCCTTCGCGGAGCTGACCGACCGGTGTCAGCGGCTGCTGCGGATGCTGGTCACCGGCATGGCGGCCCAGGACGCCCTGTCCTACCGGGACGCGGCGGAGGCGCTCGGCATCCCGATCGGGAGCCTGGGCCCGACCCGGATGCGCTGCCTCAGTGACTTGCGTCACGCCGTCCGCGACCGAGGTATCAGTGGGGAGCCCGATGGCTCTTGACAGGCAAGTGAGACCTCCCGACTGGCAGGACTGGGAGTCGGGTCTGCGGCAGGAGGAGCGTTGAGCGACATCGAGCCCCGTGACGACCAGCTCGCCACCGAGCTGGCCGCTCTCTTCGGCCGTGCCGAGCCAGTGCCTGAGCTGGTCGTCGCCACCGCCAAGGCGAGCTTCGCGATGCGTTCGCTGGACATCGAACTCGCCCTGCTGACCTGGGACTCCCAGGTCGATCACTCCACCGTGCTGCTGCGGGCATCGGGTGCGGACGGCGGCCCGCGGGCGCTGACCTTCGAGAGCGATGAGTCGGCGGTCGAGATCGAGGTCGCCCCGCCCGAGCGGGGCTGGCGCCTGCTCGGCCAGCTGACCCCGGCCGAGGCCGCCCGGGTGGAACTGCACCGGGCGCCGGGCGGCGGCGCTGAGACCGTGGCTGAGGGGGTGGCGGAAGGGGCCGTGAGCGACGTGCCGGTGGATGAGTTGGGCCGGTTCACCGTCACCGACCTGCCCCCCGGCCTGGTCCGGATCGTCGTGCACCGAGCGGGCAGGCCGCCGCTGGCCACCGACTGGTTCCGGGTGGACTGAGCCTCCGGCGGGTACGACTGACGCCGTCTGGGTAGGTTTGCCGTGTACCTGTCGGACGGAGTGATCCTGCGTGTCGGGTTCCTATGACCTGGTCGTCGTCGCCAACCGCCTCCCCGTGGACCAGCGGGTCGAACCGGACGGGTCCACCAGCTGGCACACCAGCCCCGGCGGCTTGGTAGCAGCGCTGGAACCGGTGCTACGCCGTCGCCACGGGGTCTGGGTCGGCTGGGCCGGGGGGGCGGGGGAGCTGCCCGAGCAGGTCGAGGCCGGCGGCCTGCACCTGGTCCCGGTGCCGCTGAGCGAGGCCGAGATCGGGGACTACTACGAGGGCATGTCCAACGGCACGCTGTGGCCGCTCTATCACGACGTCATCTCGCCGCCGATCTTCCACCGGCGTTGGTGGGAGGCCTACGTCTCGGTGAATCGCCGCTTCGCCGGCGCGGCGGTCCGCCAGGCCGCGCCGGAGGCCACGGTGTGGGTGCAGGACTATCAGCTGCAACTGGTGCCACAGTTGCTGCGCCGGCTCCGCCCCGACCTGCGGATCGGCTTCTTCAACCACATCCCCTTCCCGCCGTACGAGATCTTCGCCCAGCTGCCCTGGCGGCGTCAGGTGCTGGACGGGCTGCTGGGCGCCGACCTGCTCGGCTTCCAGCGGCAGGCCGACGCGAACAACGTGCTGCGCGCCTGCCGCCGCCTCGGCATGACCACTCGGCGTGGGGTCGCCCTGGTCCGCGAGCCGGACGGCGTGCGCGAGGTGAGGTGCCAGGCGTTCCCGATCTCGGTGGACGCCGCAGCGCTCGACCAGGTGGCGCGGCGACCGTCGGTCGCGCTGCGGGCCAAGCAGATCCGCGCCGAACTGGGCGACCCCGAGGTGGTGCTGCTCGGCGTAGACCGGCTCGACTACACCAAGGGGATCCTGCACCGGCTGAAGGCGGTCGGGGAGCTGTTCGACGAGGGCCGGCTGAGCACCCCCGGCGCCGCCCTGGTCCAGGTGGCCACGCCCAGCCGGGAGCGGGTGGGCTCCTACCAGGCGCTGCGCGACGAGGTCGAGGTAGAGGTCGGCCGGATCAACGGCGTGCACGCCCAACTGGGGCACCCGGCAGTCCACTACCTGCACCAGTCCTTCCCCCGGGAGGAGTTGGCGGCGCTCTACCTGGCCGCCGACGTGATGCTGGTGACCGCCCTGCGCGACGGCATGAACCTGGTGGCCAAGGAGTATGTGGTCAGCCGGCACGACGAGGCCGGTGCCCTGGTGCTGTCGGAGTTCACCGGTGCGGCCGGTCAGCTGACCCAGGCCTACGTGGTGAACCCGCACGACATCGACGGTTTGAAGGACGCCATCATGCGGGCGGTGCAGGCCCCGGCCCGGGAGTCGGCGCGCCGGGTCCGGGCGATGCGCCGGCAGGTGTTCGCCTACGACGTCGGCTGGTGGGCGGCATCGTTCCTGCGCGCCCTGGGCTCGCGCGACCTGGTGGAGCCGCAGACCGACCGGCTGCGCGCCGCTCTGGGCGAGCTGGCCGCCAAGGAGTCGATCCTCATCGCCCTCGACTTCGACGGGGTGCTCGCCCCGATCGTGGAACGCCCGCAGGACGCCTGCGCCCTGCCGGAGGCGATGGCTGCCCTGGACCGGCTGGCCGTCCTTGCCCGCACTCACGTCGCACTGGTCTCCGGGCGTTCCCTGGAGAGTCTGCGCAGTGTCGCCCAACCGGTCCCGGGGCTGACCCTGATCGGCGGCCACGGCGCGGAGAGCGACGACGAGTCCGTGACGGCCGCTGTCGCCGGCCTTCCCGAGCCCGCCCGTGAGCTGCTGGCGCACGTCGTGTCGGCCCTGGTCGAGATCTCCGGGGCGCATCCCGGCACTGAGGTGGAGGGCAAGCCGACCTCGGTGGCCATGCACACGCGGCGCTGCGCCCGGCCGGTGGCTGCCTCGGCTGCCCGCGCGGTGCTCGACGGGCCGGCCGGTTGGCCGGGGGTGCACCTGATCCACGGCAAGGAGGTGCTCGAGCTGTCGGTCAGCGCGGCGACCAAGGGCACCGCCCTGCAGGCGCTGCGGAGCCGGCTGGGGATCGGTGCCGGCGCGGTGGTCTACATCGGGGACGACGTCACCGACGAACTGGCCTTCGGGGCGCTCGACCAGACCGGCGGGGACCTGGCGATCAAGGTCGGCAACGGCGAAACCGTTGCCGGCCATCGGGTTGCCGACCCGGCGGCGATCGCTCAGCTGCTCGGCTCCCTGGCCGAGCTCCGTGCCGCGGCAGTCGCGTCGTCCGGCTGAGCGGCTCCGCCCGGCACTGCCCCAGGCAGGTGCACGGTGAAGGCCGTGTGCCCTGGCCGGCTGACCACCTGGGCCGCGCCGCCGTGCGCCTCGACCACCGAGGCCACGATCGCCAGGCCGAGGCCGGTGCTGCCGGCCGCTCGTGAGCGGGAGGAGTCGGCGCGGGCAAACCGGTCGAACACGGAGGCCTGCAGGGCTTCGGGGATCCCCTGACCGTCGTCGGACACCTCCAGCTGGACCTGCCCGTCCTGCGGGGCCAGCCGCACCCGGACCGTCGTGCCGGACGGCGTGTGCACCCGGGCGTTGGCCAGCAGGTTGGTCAACACCTGGCGCAGCCGGGCGGGGTCGCCGGTGACGGTGACCGGCTCGTCGGGGATGTCCAGCTGCCAGTGATGCGTGGGGCCGAGCAGGTGCGCGTCGGAGACACAGTCGATCACGATGGCGGTCAGGTCGACCTCGTCCCGGCGGATCGCCGCGGCGTCAGCGCTCTCGTCCAGGCGGGCGAGCAGCAGCAGGTCCTCCACCAGGCCGGTCATTCGCACCGCTTCGGATTCGACCCGACCGACGGCGTGGGTGACCTCCGCGGGCAGATCGTCGCCGTGGTGGCGGGTGAGTTCGGCGTAGCCGCGGATCGAGGCCAGAGGGGTGCGCAGTTCGTGACTGGCGTCGGCCACGAAACGGCGCATCCGGGCCTCGCTGGCGGTGCGGACGGCGAGGGCGCCGGCGATGTGGCCGAGCATCCGGTTCAGGGCTGCACCGACCTGGCCGACCTCGGTGTGCGGGTCCGTGTCGGCGTCCGGAACCCGTTCGTGCAGAGCGACATCCCCGCGGCCCAGGGGCAGCTCGGCCACGCGGGACGCGGTGGCGGCCACCCGGCGCAGCGGGCGCAGCGCCAGCCGCACGATGACCAGCCCGGCCAGCACAGCCAGCAGCGCCCCGGCGACTCCGACCAGAAGGACGGTGCGGGCCAGTTCACCGACGGTGTGCTGCATCGGGCCCATCGGCAGCCCCACGAACGTGGTGACGTCGTCCTTGCTGCGGACGACGGCCACCAGGTAGGTGCCCAGGGAGCCGCCGAGGTCGATCGAGGTGCGGGCGGCGTCGCCGGAGACCGCGGTCACCGTCGCCGTCTGCTGCGGGGTGAGTGCCAGGGTGCTTCCCTTCGGCCCCACCACGCCGGCCGAGGTGACCAGGCCGCCGACCACGGTGACCCCGAGCGTGCCCTCACCGGTGCCGAGGTTGTTGAAGAAGTCGGGGGCGGCGTCGTCGCTGTCGCCGTCGTCGTGCTTCGGTGGGGGCAGCTGTGCGCGTTGGGTGGCGCTGGTGAGCTGGTCGTCGAGCTGGCGGGTGAGCTGGCGGTTCAGGGCGATCAGGCTGGCGGCCCCGATCAGCAGGGTGACGCCGGTTATCAGGGCGACCAGGACGGCGACCAGCCGGGCGCGCAGGGTCCATCGCGACGGTGTGCGCCAGCGGGGGGCCGTGGTGTGCACCGGGGCCTGCGCCGTGGGGGTCATGGCCGGCTACTCGGCGGGGCGCAGCACGTAGCCGGCCCCGCGCAGGGTGTGGATCATCGGGTTGCGTCCGGCGTCGATCTTCTTGCGCAGGTAGGAGATGTACAGCTCGACCACGTTGGCCTGGCCGCCGAAGTCGTAGTTCCAGACCCGGTCCAGGATCTGCGCCTTGCTCAGCACCCGGCGCGGGTTGCGCATCAGGTAGCGCAGCAGCTCGAACTCGGTCGCGGTCAGGCTGATCGCCTCGCCGTCCCGCTCCACCTCGTGGCTGTCCTCGTCCAGCATCAGGTCCCCGACGATCAGGCGGGCGTCGTTGCGCTCGCTGATCAACGACGTCCGACGGATCAGGCCGCGTAGTCGGGCCACCACCTCCTCCAGGCTGAACGGCTTGGTGACGTAGTCGTCCCCCCCGGCGGTGATGCCGGCGATGCGGTCCTCGACGGCGTCGCGGGCAGTCAGGAACAGCACGGGCACATCGCCCTCGGCGCGCAGCCGGCGCAGAACCTCCAGGCCGTCGATGTCGGGCAGCATCACATCGAGCACCACGGCGTCCGGGCGCATCTCGCGGGCGGCCCGGACGGCGCTCTGGCCGTCGGCCGCGATCTTGACCTCGCAGCCCTCGTAGCGCAGGGCCATCGAGAGCAGCTCGGACAGGGACGGCTCGTCGTCGACGACGAGGATCTTGACGGGGCGGCCGTCGGGGTGGGTCATCCTGGCCCGGCCGGCGGGAGAGGTCGAGGTGTTCATGACGACCATGGTGGACCTCTCGTCTGGTCCGGCGCTGTGTGAATCCTGTGTGATGCCTGTGCGTGGCGCGTCATCGCCGACGCTCAGGTGGGGCACAGGTCAGGCACAGGTTCGCCGAGCAGTGTCCTGGACATGAACCTCGATCCGACCTCCGCAGCCTGGTATCTGGCCCGCGGCAGCGGCCTGACCTCGCTGGTCCTCTTCTCGCTGGTGGTGGCCCTGGGCATCGGCTCGCGCTCCGGGCGCACCTTGTTCGGTCTGCCGCGGTTCGCCGTCCAGGCCGTGCACTTGACGGCCGCCCTGACCTCGGTCGGCTTCCTCGCCCTGCACGTGGTTACCCTGCTGTTCGACCCGTATGCCCAGCTGAAGCTGCTCGACCTGGTGCTGCCGTTCACCGGTGCCTACCGGCCCTTCTGGCTCGGTCTGGGCACTCTGGCGCTCGATCTGATGCTGGCCGTGGTGGTGAGCAGCCTGTTGCGTGACCGGATCGGTCCCCGCGCCTGGAAGGCCGTGCACTGGGCCGCCTACGCGGCCTGGCCGGTCGCTGTCCTGCACGGCCTCGGCATCGGGACCGACGCCTCCGCGCTGTGGATGCAGGTCACCACGGCGGCCTGCGTGGCCCTGGTGGCCGCCGCGGGCGCCTGGCGCCTGACCCCCGGTTTCGGTGGTCCCGCTCGTCGTCTCACCCGCGGCCACACCGTCCTGGCAGCAGCGGCTGCCCGTCCTCAGGAGCTCGTGCGATGACCACGACCGTCGATATGACCATGACCGACACGCCCACTCGGCTGCTGGCGGCCGGAGCCGCCGACCTGGCGGAGCACTGGCACCAGCACGGCGACCTCCCCTGGCAGGGCGGGCCGGACCGGCTCACCACGACGCTGGAGGCCTCAGGGTTGACCGGCCGCGGCGGGGCCGGCTTCCCGACCTGGCGCAAGGTGGCCTCCGCGGCCGCGGCCTCGGGCCGATCGGCGGTGGTGGTGGCCAACGGGGCCGAGGGTGAGCCGGCCAGCAGCAAGGACGCCGTCCTGCTCAGCACGGCTCCGCACCTGGTGCTGGACGGCGCCCAGTTGGCCGCCGAGGCGGTGGGCGCGGGCCGGATCGTGGTCTACGTCAAGGCAGGTGCCGCGATGGCGGCGGTGCGCCGGGCGCTGGACGAACGGCGTGCCAGTGGCCTGGACCGGTGCCGGATGGAGATCGTCGAGGCGCCCAAGGGGTTCGTCTCCGGGGAGGAGTCCTCCGCGGTGTCGGCGATCGAGGGAGGGGCGGGGTTGCCCCGGACCAAGCGCCACCTGATCACCGAGCGCGGGGTGGACGACCGGCCGACCCTGGTGCAGAACGTGGAGACCCTGGCGCACCTGGCGCTGATCGCGCGGCACGGGGTGGCCTGGTTCCGGGCCGCCGGAACGCAGGCTGAGCCCGGCACCTTCCTGGCCACCCTGGGCGGGGCGGTGGCCCGGCCCGGCGTGGTGGAGGCCGGGTACGGGATCGGTCTGGGCGAGCTGCTGCGGTTGGCCGGTGGTCCCGCGGTACCGCTGGGCGCCGTCCTGGTCGGTGGGTATCACGGGGTGTGGGTGCCGGCCGGTGCTCTGGCGACGACGGCGATGTCGCGGGCCGGTCTGGCCCCGTTCGGCGGCTCCCCGGGGGCGGGGATCGTCTGGGCACTGCCGGCTCTGCAGTGCCCAATCGGGGCCACGGCGTCGATCGCGACCTACCTGGCCGGTCAGAGCGCCCGGCAGTGCGGTCCGTGCCTGTTCGGGCTGCCGTCGATGGCCGAGGAGCTGACCCGGTTGGCCGACCCGGATCAGGCCCGTGGATGGGCCGACCTGCCTGGCCGCGTGGGTGCTCTGGCCGGGGTGGTGACCGGGCGCGGCGCGTGCCGTCACCCGGACGGCACCGCCCGGCTGGTGCGTTCCGCCCTGACCGTGTTCGCCGACGATGTGGACGCGCACCTGCGCGGCCACTGCCTCACCGGAGGTGCCCGATGACCGCCCTGAACCCCACCCGCACGCGGATGACTCTGCACATCGACTGGGTGGCCTGCGACGGCCGCGGGCTGTGCACCGAGCTGCTGCCCGAGCTGTTCACCGAGGATCCGTGGGGCTACCCGATGCCGGTCGACCCGGCCGGCCCGGCCAACGCGATCGCCGTCCCCGACGCCCTGCGCCGCGACGCCGAGGCCGCCGTCTCCGCCTGCCCCGTCCTCGCCCTCCGCCTCGAACGCCACTGACCCCGCACCCCGGCACCCGCACCCCCGCGAGAGTCGGCCAATCATGCTTATCCGCCGCGGATTCGCTGTGTTCGCCGACTCTTCTGGGGGCGGCAGCCCGGAAGTGCTCCCGGGGTGCCGGCGGCGGGCGCGGCGGCGAGTCTGGCGGGCCCCGGGCGGCACTGGGTGATCGGCATCGGCGGGTTCACCGGCAGCGACCCGGCGCCGCCCCCGCCCAAGATCGCGGCGAGATCGTGGTCTTCCCCAGGGAGTGGGTGGGGAACAGCGATCTCGCGGTGATCATGCGGAAGGGTGTGGGGCGGCGCGGCGGAAGGGGTGGGGCGTCGCGGTGATCACGCGACTGGGGTGGGGTGGGGGTGGGGGTGGTGCGCGGCCCAAGCTCGTTAGACTCCGGTGGTGAGCGGTTCGACGGCGCTGGCCGGCCTCAGCCCCGGCGACCTGAGTCCGACCGCTGTCTATGCGGACCGGCTGGTGGCCGGGGACGGTTCCTCCGACGAACTCTTCGCCTCCGACGGCACCCCCTACGAGCACACCGCGGACCTCGCCGCCACGGCCGATCACCTGGGCCGGGTGGGTCTGCTCGCCCGTCGGGCCGAGGCAGCCCGGCTGGTGGAGGACGAGGGTGTCACCTACGGCGCGCGACCTGCACCCCCCCGTCCCGACGGCCGGCCCACCCCTCGCCGCTGGTCCCTCGACCCACTCCCGGTGGTGCTCGACGCGCAGGCCTGGCGCGGTCTGGAACCGGCGCTCCTCCAGCGCGCCGAACTGCTCGACCGGGTGATGGCCGACCTCTACGGACCGCGCACCTTGCTGCACCGTGGGGTGATCCCGGCCGAGGTCGTGCTGGGTCACCCCGGTTTCGCCCGCGCGGCCGACGGCCTGCGCCTGCCCGGCCGGCATCGGCTGCTGCTCACCGCCGCCGATCTGGCCCGCGACGCCGGTGGCCAGTGGTACGTCGTCGCCGATCGTGCTCAGGCGCCGTCGGGAGCCGGCTACGCGATCCAGGCCCGGCGGATCGTCGGCCGGGTGATGCCCGGCCTGTACCGCGACACCCGGCTGCGGCGGCTGCGCACCTTCTTCGACACCCTGCGCTCGGCCCTGCAGGAAGTGGCGCCGAGCACTGCTGAGGCCCCCCGGGTGGTGCTGCTGATCCCGGGCTCGACCAGTGACACCGCGTTCGACCACGCCTTCCTGGCCACCCTCCTGGGCTACCCGCTGGTCACCGGCGAGGACCTCACGGTGCGCAACGGACGGGTCTACCTCCGCTCTCTCGGCCGGCTCGAACCGGTGGACGTCGTGCTCCGCCGCCTCCCCGACGCCGACTCCGACCCGCTCGAGCTGCGCTCGGCCTCCCGGGTGGGTGTGCCCGGCCTGCTCGACGCCGGACGCCGTGGCACGGTCTCGGTGGTCAACCCGATCGGGTCGAGGGTGCTCGAGTCCCCGGCCCTGGCGCCCTTCCTGCCCGCCGCGGCCCGCGCCTTGCTCGGTGAGGACCTGGCTCTGCCCTCGGTGGCGACCTGGTGGTGTGGCCGGGAACTGGACCGGCGGCACGTGCTGGCCCACCTCGACCGGCTGGTGGTGTTCCCGATCAGACCGGGGGAGGGGGGCATCGGTGGCCGCGGGGCCATCGGCAGCACGCTCTCCCGTCGCCGCCTGGCCGAGCTGACCCGGCGGATCGAGGCGGAGCCGGCGGCCTGGTGCGCCCAGGAACCGCTGGCGCTGAGCACCACGCCGGTGGTCACGGCGCGTGGTCTGGAACCGCGCCGGTTCACCGTGCGCACGTTCGCCGTGGCTCGCGGCGGCGACTACCACCTGCTCGCCGGCGGGCTCGGCCGGCTCGCCGACGGTGTCGGCAACCACGCCTCCTCCAACAGCGCCGCCACCCCGGCCAAGGACGTCTGGGTGCTCGCCGGCGACGACGTGGCCGGTTCGGCCGCTGCGGACGTCGCCTGGCCGCAGCGGCGGACCGAGGCCGGCCCCACCGCCGTGCTGCAGCCCCGCGTGGCCGAGAACCTGTTCCGGCTCGGAAGCCATGCCGAACAGGCCGAGGGACGCGTGCGGTTACTGCGCGTCGTCGACGACCTCGCCGAGGACTGGACGGCGCGTCCCGGCACCTCCGGCGCCTCCGCGCTCGCCGTGATGCGCCGGACGCTCGAGCAGCTCACCGGGACCGAGCCCGGTCTGGCACTGCTTGACCTGGTGGCGGCGGCCGACCGACCGGGCACCCTGGCGAACGCGGTGCGGATGACTGTCGACGCCGCGCAGGCCCTGCGCGAGCAGCTCTCCCTGGACACCTGGATCGTGCTGGGCAGCCTGGATCGGGTGCTCGCCGAGCTCTCCGCGGGGTCCGAGGCTGAGGGCCCGGAGGCGGACGTCCCCCTGCAGCCGGTGCTGGCCCGGGTTCTCGAAGGGCTGCTCGCCCTGGCCGGCCTCGGCGCCGAGAGCATGATCCGCGACGTCGGCTGGTACTTCATGGACGCCGGACGCCGCCTGGCCCGGGCCGGCCAGATGCTCATCGTGCTGCGACACAGTCTGGAGCGCGAACACCCGGCAGCAGTGCAGTCGATGGTGCTGGAAGGCGTGCTGGTGGCCGGCGAGAGCATCATCACCCACCGGCGCCGTCACCCCGGCCGGGCTGAGCCGGGTGGCGTGGTCGAACTGCTCGCCTTGGACCGGGACAACCCGCGGTCGGTCGCCCTGCAGCTCGACCGGCTGGCCGAGGACCTGCGACACCTGCCGTCGGCCCCGGGCGCACAGGTCGAGCCGATGTCACAGCTGCGCGACATCACCGCCCGGCTGCGAGAGCTGGATCAGGCGGCGTCCGCCCGTGCGGTGCGGGGCAGGCGCGCCCTGCTCATCGAGCAGATCGACGCCCTGCTGGCGGGGCTGGCCGAGCTCACCCTCGGCCTGGAGCGCGCCCACTTCGGCCATGCGGCACCTCCGCGGCCCACCGCAGCCATCTCGGGGTGGGACTCGTGAGCCGTACCTACCAGGTCACCCACACCACCCGGTACAGCTACGAGCGGGAGGTCACCGAGTCCTACGGGCGGGCCCACCTCGCGCCACGGGACGACGCCGGGCAGACCTGCTCCAGCCACACGCTCGCGGTCCTGCCCGCCCCCGAGCGCGTCCATCAGGAGCAGGACTTCTACGGCAACCGCAGCGCCTACGTCGAGGTGCTCACGCCGCACACCGAGCTGACCGTGACCGCGACCAGCCGGGTGCGGGTGAACCGGGTGCAGGTCGCGCTGGACCAGATCGACCTGCCCTGGGAGGAGGCCGGTGCGCTCGCCCTGTCCGGGTTGCAGGAGCCGGAGGAGGAGTTGCGTGCCAAGGACTTCCTGCTTCCCTCGGTGCACGTGCCGGTCGGCGGGGAGGTCGCGGCCTTCGCCGCCGGGGTGTTCACGCCCGCCCGACCCGCCGGTGCCGCGGTGCGCGAGCTGGTCCGCACCATCTTCGACGGCTTCGCCTATCGGCCGGGAGTGACCTCGGTCAGCACCACGCTGGCCGAGGTGCTCTCCCGCCGAGAAGGGGTCTGCCAGGACTTCGCCCACCTCGCCGTCGCCTGCCTGCGCCGGTGCGGCCTGCCCGCCCGCTATGTCAGCGGCTACCTGGAGACCCTGCCTCCGCCGGGGCAGGCCAAGCTGCTGGGCGCCGACGCATCTCATGCCTGGGTCTCGGTGCTGCTGCCGGGCCTGGGCTGGGTCGACCTCGACCCCACCAACGACCGGGTGGTGGACGACTCCTACATCGTCACCGCCTGGGGTCGCGACTACGCCGACGTCCCCCCGCTCAAGGGGGTGATCTTCACCGAGGGAACCGTGAGTCGACTCTCGGTGGCGGTCGACGTCGTCCCGCTACCGGGCCGCACCGCGTAGCCGCACGTATGCCCTTGTCCGACAGCCGATCTGGAGCAGACCCGATGCCCACCCCGACCACCCAGCGGCGCGCCCTGCACCTGGAGAACATCCACCCGGACGGCGCGGCGGCACTCACCGCCGGCGACTTCGCGGTCGATCAGCGGGCTGGGGCCCTGGGCGAGGAAGAGCTGATCGAGGCCCTGTCCGGGGTGGGGTTGCTCGGGATCCGCTCCAACACCACGGTGTCGAAACGGGTGCTGGACGCCGCCCCCGACCTGCTCGCGATCGGCGCCTACTGCATCGGTACCAATCAGATCGACATCGCCGCCGCCGCGCGGCGCGGGATCGCGGTGTTCAACGCCCCGTTCTCCAACACCCGCAGCGTGGTCGAGCTCGCGCTGGCCGAGATCATCGCGCTGACCCGCCGGCTGACCGAGCGGGACCGGGCCATGCATGCGGGGATCTGGCAGAAGTCCGCCTCGGGCGCGCACGAGGTGCGCGGCCGTCGCCTGGGCATCGTCGGCTACGGCAACATCGGCACCCAGCTGTCGGTGCTCGCCGAGAATCTCGGCATGAAGGTGTCCTTCTTCGACACCGCCGACAAGCTGACCCTGGGCAACGCCCGCCGGTGCGAGAGCATGGAGGAACTGCTCGCCGGCGCCGACGTGGTGACGCTGCACGTCGACGGCCGGCACGGCAACAGCGGTCTGTTCGGCGAGGCGGAATTCGCCCTGATGCGCGACCGAGCGATCTTCCTCAACCTTTCCCGCGGCTTCGTGGTCGACTACGAGGCCCTGCGCCGCCACCTCGAGTCCGGGCACCTGGCCGGAGCTGCGGTCGACGTCTTCCCCCGGGAGCCGAGGACCGGCGCCGAGGAGTTCGTCTCCCCGCTGCGCGGCATGGCCAACGTGATCCTCACCCCACACATCGGCGGCTCGACCGAAGAGGCTCAGCGCGACATCGGGGCCTTCGTCGGCGGCAAGCTCGCCGAGTACGCTCGCTCCGGCGCGACCGCACTGTCGGTCAACCTGCCCTCACTGGTGCTGCCCGAGGTCGCGGGGGAACACCGGCTGGTGCACATCCACCGGAACACCCCGGGGGTGATGGCCTCGATCAACAGTGTGCTGGCCGGCGACGGGGTGAACATCGACGCCCAGTTCCTGGCCACCTGGGGTGACATCGGCTACGTGATCACCGACGTCGGCGCCGAGCTGGAGGACTCCACCGTGCAGGCACTGGAGAAGCTGGCCGAGACGATCCGGCTGCGCGTGCTCTCGTGACCGTTCGGGCCTGGGACGGCTACTACCGGACGGTCTCCTCACGGGAGCCGCGGGACACCCTGCTCACCGCCCTGGCCGAAGTAGGACCGGTGGAGGCGTTGCACAGCGACGCCTCACCTCCCCTCGCGGTCGACCTGGGCTGCGGCGACGGCACCGACACCCTGGCCCTGCTGGCCGCAGGCTGGCGGGTGCACGCCGTCGACGCCTCGACCGACTTCCCGCAGCACCTGCTCCCTCGGGTCCCCGACCCTCAGCAGCGGGCGCGGCTCGAGGTGCAGGTTGCCGACTTCCGCAAGGCCGAGCTCCCCAGCTGCCTGCTGCTGCATTCCGGGTTCAGCCTGTTCTTCTGCCCCCCAACGGATTTCCCGGCGGTGTGGCGACGCGTCCGGGCCGCCCTCGCCCCGGGGGCAGTGCTGTCGCTGCACCTGCTCGGCCCCGAGGACTCATGGCACAGCTGGCCGGACATCATCACCCACGACCGGGCCGAGGTGGACGCGCTGCTCGACGGTCTGCACGTCGTCCGGCTGGAGGAGTTCCGCGAGGACGGGTGGTCGTTCGCGGGGGAGAAGCACTGGCACCGCTGGCACATCCTGGCCCGCGTCCCCGTGCAGCCCCGACCGGAGGGCTGATCAGAGCGTGCAGGACGGGCTGGGCCTGCGCAGGCTGTTGAACCAGGTGTACCGGCCGAGCCACGACGTCGACCTGGCCCGGGTGAACCAGGACACGTAGGCCTCGTCCTGGTACGCCAGCCCGTTGATCCGGATGAACCTGCCCACCACCGGGTCACCGGACTCCAGCGCGTTCAGGCAGCCGTACTGCGGGGCGAGCGGGGAGTGCCAGGCCGGGACGACGTTGGTCACGAACGGGTCTGTCATCCACTCGGCCAGCTCGTGGCTCATCGGACCGATGTCGGTGAACCCGCTCGCCGCGCCGTACAGAGCCCCGTGCAGATAGGCCTGGTAGGTGTAGGTGTGCACGCCGTGCTGATCCGTGACCGCGCTGTGGAAGCCGCCGATGCCGCAGTTGTTCATCCGCGGGGTGTAGGGCGCACACAGCACCACGTTGCCGGCGAGGACCTGGGTGAGCATGTTCGGGCGGGGCGCCACGACTGTGGAGGTGAGCTTCTCGTCCAGCCAGTCCACGTCGACGAAGGCCACTCGGACGCCGTTGACCGACCGCACCTGGCCGTACTCGGCGGGGACGTCGACCACGAGATAGGGCTTGACGGTGGGCCGGGACATCACGAGGTGCCACTTCTTGGTGCCCTTGTTCAGCCACGACCAGAACTGGGTGCGCATGAACACGTCCCCGTACTGTCCGGTGCCGCCGGGGAAGCGCCGTGAGGTGAACAGCCCCGAGCTGGTGACGGTGGAGATGGTCTTGGCCGACGGGGCGACCACCTGTCCGCCGACGCGCAGCGAGACCGGCACCAGCCGGCTGGCGACCGTCGTGGTGACGGCGCCCCGCTGCGGGTCGGTGCCCACCATCCGGTAGGTGTAGCGACGGCCGTTCCAGCGGAACGCCTTCGAGAACGTGGGCAGCTTCGCGGCAGGCTGACCGAGTTGTGGTGTTGTGCTCGTGGAGACCGAACCGGAGCCCAGCGTGGAGTAGCGCGGCGACGCCGGGCGAGGAGTAGTCACCACCGTGCGCGGGGCGAGCCGGACGGTGCGCGGGACACCCAGAGGCGTGTCGCCGGACGACGTGAGCCCGGACGACGTGAGCCCGGACGACGTGAGCCCGGACGACGTGAGTCCGGACGCCGATCTCGCGGCCCCGCTGGCCGGGGCGGCGACCGTGAGGGGAGCGGCGACGGTCACCAGCGCGAGCGCCCCCGCCTGCCAGGTCCGCAGTCTCCGTGCCCCGCTGCGTGCCCCGACGCCCCGCGTGTCCGGCATCCGTGCCGCCCTCTCGATCGTTCGACCCCCACCGAGGGCCCTCTCGGGCAGGGCGCGGCGATCATGAGTTGCGGCGCAGGTGAGCACCCGGACGGGCGATCATCGGCGTCCGATGCTCACCGTCGGTGAGCAGGGCGGGTCGGCGCAGGCCGAGGTCAGCGCAGGCGCAGGCGGGGGAAGCGGCGACGCAAGATGCCGGTCATCGTGCCGGTGACGCGGCCCGGGGCGCCCTCTCGCCCAGCACCCAGGCGCACCAGCTCGCTGCGCCGTGGACCGCTCGGCACGTCGCCCGGCAGGGACGATGCCGCGATCAACCAGCGCGGCAGGTCGAGCAGGCGGAGCACCGAGTCCAGCCGCTCGGACTCGAACACGCTCTCCGGGTCGAGCTCCTCGGCCAGCAGCTCGGTCAGGTCGTCGCCGTTCTCCGGGTGGCCGCAGGCCTCGGCGTACTGCGGAGCGTGGTGGGCACCCACCGGCTCGGGGTAGATCTCGTCGTCGTCCGGTGCATCGGCCGTGGGATCGCTCAGGTAGCTGCCCAGGTGCTGCGGTTCCTGGGAGTCCTGGTCGCCGGTGCCGTCCCAGCCCTCCAGCCGCAGCACCCGATCGCGCTCGACCCTCGCCATGACGGCCACCGTGCCTAGGCTGCGGGCGAGTCCCGCGGCGAGTGTGGTGAGTTCCATGCCGTCGCCGGCCACCGCCGCCCCGGTCTCCTCGGGAACGGCGAGCACCCAGTCGCCCTCCTGCGGCCCCAGCCACCCGGAGAACCGTCGGTCGGTGAGATGGTCCAGCACGCTGGAGTGCTCGGAGCAGACGAAGATGCCCGCGTAGGTGTAGCCGTCCACCGCCGTGGGGTCGTGTGGCCCAGGGATCGGAAAGCTCATGGGCAAAGCGTGCCAGGGTTGCCCTGCCGGCGCTATGCCCCCACGGCGACCGGTGCATGCCCGGACGGCAGGTGGCCGTTCAGGGTCGCGGCGAGGATCTCCGGCCAGGCGGTGGGCTGCAGCCCGAAGGTGCGTTGGGCGGCGGAGGAGTCCATCACGAAGGGCTCGACGTGCTGGTAGCGGACGTCGGCCAGCTCACGCAGCAGCGGAACCACCAGGCCGCCCAGCCGGATCACCAGGCGCGGGATCTGCCGCACGCCCACCGCGGGCACTCCGGCCAGCTCGCACATCCCGGCGATCACCTGCCGCGCCGTCCGCGGATCGTGCGAGGGCACGTGCCACACCCGGCCCCAGGCCCGCTCGTCGACGGCCACCTGCACCAGCAGCCGTGCGACGTCCCCGGTGTAGGTGAAGGTGTGCGGCATGTCGGGATCGCCGAGCACCTGCACGGTGCGGCCGGCGAAGATCCGGGGGACGGCGCGCTCGGCGAACTGGGACTGGGAGCGCGGGCCGATGTAGTCGCTGGCCCGCACCTCGGTCACCCGAGCCCGCCCGGCCTGGTGCGCGGCCAGGGCATCGCGCCACATCTGGGCCCTCACCCTGCCTTTGGGGTAGGCCGCCGCGAGCGGGAGGTCCTCGGTCATCGGAGCGCTCACTGGCCCGTACCCGTACAGGTTCGACAGCGTCACCAGCACGGAACCGGTCTGCTCGGCGGCGGCCAGCAGGGCGTCGGCGATCGGCGGCCAATCGGTCTGCCAGCGGTGGTAGGCAGGGTTGGCACAGTTGTAGATCGCCGCTGCGCCGGTGGCAAGCTCCCGCAGGCGAGTCGCGTCGGCGGCGTCGGCGGCCACCGCACGGACGCCGGGCAGGCCCGGGTCGCGCCCGCTGCGGCTGATCAGGATCACGGGTCGGCCTTGTGCGGCAAGCAGTTCAGCGGTGGCCGAGCCCACGGCTCCGGCTCCGACCACGACGTGTGCCGGCTCGCTCATCTGACTCCTCCTCGAGGTGTGATCAGTGCCCTAAACGGTGAGCACTGCTCTCGACAATGCCCTTCGACAAGTGCGTTGTCAAGAGCAGTGCTCTCGAAACAGATCACTGCCCTGCTCTCTGGTCAGGCGCCGGGCGGGCGGGCATGATGGCGCCATGGTCGAGTCCACCGCCCGCCTGGTGCGCCGCCAGGCGCGCGAGGAGCTGACCTCGCGGATCGTCGCCGAGGCCCGTCGCCAGCTGGCCACCGAGGGTGCCGCCGGGCTGTCCCTGCGCGCCGTCGCCCGCGAGCTCGGCATGGTGAGCTCGGCGGTCTACCGCTACGTCGCCAGCAGGGACGAGCTGCTCACCCTGATGATCGTGGAGGCCTACGACTCGGTCGGGGCCGCCGCCGAGCGGGCCGAGGCGCGTGTGCCGCGCGAGGATCTGCCGGGCCGCACCCGTGCCGTCTGTCTCGCCGTCCGGCGCTGGGCGCTGGCCCACCCGCACGAGTACGCCTTGATCTTCGGCTCGCCGGTGCCCGGCTACCAGGCTCCGCCGGACACGGTGCCCCCGGCGGAGCGGGTGCCCACCCTGTTGATCGGGGTGCTCGCCGACCTGGCCCGCCGTGGCCCGTTGCCGCAGGCGCTGACGGCGCCCCTCGACCCGGTGGTGCGCCGGGCGATCGGGCCGGTCCGGGCGAACGTGCCCGGCGAGGTGCCCGACGAACTGCTCCTGCGCGGCCTGATCGCCTGGGCGCACCTGCTCGGAGCGGTCTCGATGGAACTGTTCGGGCACCTCCACCAGGTGATCGCCGAACCGGCGGCACAACGCGAGGCGTTCCTCGAGGTCACCGTCAGCCGTGTCTCCTCCCTGGTGCTGGGGGAGCTGCGCTGATCAGAGGACGCCGCGGGTGCGGCGCGGGTTGGCCGCGCCCTGAGGCTCCGGCTCGGCCGGGGCGTGATGGGCGGCGAGCCGGGCCCGGGACCGCCCGATCTCGGCCTCGGCCTCCTCCCGGCCGGCCCAGTGCGCACCCTCGACGCTCTTGCCCGGCTCGAGGTCCTTGTAGGTCTCGAAGAAGTGCTGAATCTCCAGCCGGTCGAAGTCGGAGACGTCGTGCAGGTCCCTGATGTGCTTGACCCGCGGGTCCCCGGTCGGGATGCACAGCACCTTGTCGTCGCCGCCGGCCTCGTCGCGCATGTGGAACATGCCGATCGCGCGGCAGCGGATCAGGCACCCGGGGAACGTCGGCTCCGACAGCAGCACGAGCGCGTCCAACGGGTCACCGTCCTCACCGAGGGTGTCGTCCACGAAGCCGTAGTCGTGCGGGTACCTGGTCGAGGTGAACAGCATCCGGTCCAAGCGGATCCGGCCCGTCTCGTGGTCCATCTCGTACTTGTTGCGTTGCCCTGCCGGGATCTCGATCGTGACGTCGAACTCCACCGACGAACTCCCCTTCACCACACGGCCGATGCCGCTATCTGCCCGAGTCTGCTGGGACACTAGTGTCCCAGATGGGGCTGGCACAGTGCGGGCGGGTGACTCGAGGACGGATGCGAGGCAGGTGGGACTGATCGTGCGGCGAGCGGACGCCGCGGCTGCGGTGGCTCTGCTGGCCGCCGTGCTGGGCGGTCCGCAGGCGCTTCCCGCGACCCCGGCGGCGGGTCCCGCGCCCCCGCCCGGGGCGAGTATCCCGGTGCGCCCCGCCGCCGTGCTGCCCCCGCTCGACGGCGCGGCTGCGGCACCCTCCGCTGCCGGGATCGCCGCCGCGCTGTCCACTGCGATCAACTCTGCGGCGTTGGGACCGTCGGTCTCCGCGGAGGTGGTAGACGTTGCGACCGGCGCCTCGGTGCTCGACCGCTCCTCGTCCCGGCCCGCGATCCCCGCCTCCACGGCGAAGATCCTCACTGCTGCGGCCCTGCTCTCGGTGCGGGGACCGCAGGAGAGGCTGGCCACCCGGGTGGTCGCCGGGTCGAGCCCGGGCGAGATCGTGCTGGTCGGAGGCGGCGACGTGCTGCTCTCGCCAGGCGCCGGAGATCCTGCGGGGGTGATCGGACGGGCGGGCCTGGACGATCTGGCGGCGGCCACCGCGGTCGCCCTGACCAGGGCCGGCACCACGGCGGTGACCCTGCAACTCGACGACACCCTGTTCGCCGGCCCCCCGGCGAGCCCGAACTGGGGGCGCGGCGACGTGACCGGCGGGTTCGTCGCCCCGGTCACGGCACTCGCCATGGACTCCGGCAACGCGACCCCGGGACGCCGCCCCGCGGCGGGCCACCCGTTCGCCCGGGCGAACGACCCAGCCTCGGCAGCGGCGTCCGTGTTCGCCCGGCGCCTGGGCGCCCAGGGGATCACCGTGGCCGGCGCCGTCCGGCGGGCTGCCGCGGCGCCCGGGGCGCCCGTGCTCGCCCAGGTGCAGTCGGCCACGCTCGCCGAACTGGTGGAGCAGTCGCTGACCGACAGCGACAACACCGTGGCTGAGGCGCTCGGCCGGCTGGTCGCTGTGAGCAGCAATCGCCAGCCCACCTTCGCCGGCGCAGGGGCAGCGATCCTGGACCAGGTGGCCCTGCTCGGGGTGCCCACGCTCGGCCAGACGATGGCCGGTGGCAGCGGCCTCGGCAGCGGGTACGCCGTTTCGCCGCACACCCTGGTCCACGTGCTCGCCCTGGCGGCCGCGGCGAAGAACCCGCACCTGCGTGCGGTGCTCACCGGCCTGCCCGTCGCCGGCGCCTCCGGCACCCTGGCCGAGCGGTTCGGCGCCTCCTCCACCCGGCCGGCCCTCGGCGTCGTCCGGGCGAAGACCGGCACCCTGACCGGCGCCAGCTCGCTGGCCGGCACGGTGGTCGACGCCGACGGGCGGATGCTCGTCTTCGCGGTGCTCGCCGATCAGGTCCAGGTCACCGATGCCGCTCGCTCGGCGCTCGATGTGACCGTGGCAGCCCTGGCCCGGTGCGGCTGCCGCTGACCGGTGCGAGCGGCCATCGGGCCGCAGGGGCGCGGACGGCGCCCGCCACGTACGGTGGAACGCATGACTGCGCACAGCCCGGCCCCGGTCGATCTGCTGGTGGACTGGGATCTGGCCACCCGCACCGCGGCCACCATCGCCGGGGCGGGGCCCCAGATCTCCGCCGACCAGGCCGCCCAGGTGGTGGGGGAGCTGCGCCTGGCCGCTGCGGTCGCCGCGCCGCACGTGCGGGAGGTGTCCCGGTTGACGGCCCCGGAGGATTCCGGAGTGCTCGTGGTGGATCGGCGCGGGTGGGCCGCGGCCAACAGTGCCGGATTCCGGCACCTGCTGGAACCCGTTGTCGCCCAGTCGTTCGAGCGGCGCGGAGGCAAGCTCCCGGGAGCCGGCCTGGCGGCGATCGGCAGCCGGGTCACCGGGGCGGAGGTCGGTTCCCTGCTCGGCTTCCTGGGGTCGCGGGTGCTCGGCCAGTTCGACCCGTTCGCCGCCCCGGGCCGCCTCCTGCTGGTCGCGCCGAACATCGTGGCCGCCGAGACCGAGCTGGACGTCGACCCGAGCGACTTCCGGCTCTGGGTCTGCCTGCACGAGGAGACCCACCGGGCTCAGTTCATGGCCAATCCGTGGCTGGCCGAGCATCTGCAGACGCACATCAGGTCCCTGGCCACCGATCTGATGAGCGACCCCGGGCAGCTCGCCGAGCGAGTGGCGATGATGGCCAAGAGCCTGCCCGACCTGTTCTCCCGCAAGGGATCTGACCCGCAGGGCAGTGGGTCGATCCTCGACGTGCTGCACACCCCCGAACAGCGGGCCCGGCTGTCAGAGCTCACCGCGGTGATGTCTCTACTGGAGGGTCACGCCGACGTGGTGATGGACGAGGTCGGCCCTGACGTCGTGCCGACGGTGGCCACGATCCGCTCCCGGTTCACGCAGCGGCGGGCCGGTCGCGGTGCGTTGGACCGGCTCCTGCGCCGGCTTCTCGGTCTGGAGGCCAAGATGCGCCAGTACGCCGACGGGGCCCGGTTCGTGCGCGAGGTGACCACCGCGGTGGGCACCGACGGCTTCAACCAGGTGTGGTCCGGTCCGGCAGCCCTGCCGCGCCCGGACGAGATCGCCGACCCGGCGGCCTGGGTGCGCCGCCTGCACGGCTGAGCAGGGCGGGACAGGCGATGAGCGGCCCGGACGTCGCTGTGGCCGCCACCCGGCGCGCGGTCGCCGCGCAGTTGAGGGACCTGCCGGACGGCGCGCAGGTGCTGGTGGCCTGCAGCGGCGGCCCCGACTCGCTCGCTCTGGCCGCCGCCACCGCCTTCCTGGTCGCCGCCCCTCGGCGCACCGGCGGTCGCTGTGTCGCTGCCGGGGCGGTGGTGGTGGACCACGGCTGGCGCGAGGACTCCGCCCAGGTCGCCGCCGCCGCCGCGGCGACCTGCCGCGGCCTGGGGCTCGGCCCGGTCGAGGTGGTCGTCGCGGGCCGCGGCGACGCCGGCGCAGGCCCCGAGGCCGCGGCCCGTCAGGTCAGGTACCGCGCCCTGGATGAGGCAGCAGCCCGCGCCGGGGCGCACGCCGTCCTGCTCGGGCACACCCTGGACGACCAGGCCGAGACCGTGCTGCTCGGGCTGGCCCGAGGCTCGGGGGCGCGCTCGCTGGCCGGCATGCCCGCCCGCCGGGAGACGTTCCGCCGCCCGTTCCTGCACCTGACCCGGGCGACCACAGAGCGGGCCTGCCACGCGGCGGGCCTGAGCCCCTGGACCGATCCGGCGAACGCCGATCCGGCCTATGCCAGGTCCCGGGTGCGTGCAGCCATGGGCACTCTGGGCGAGGCGCTCGGCCCGGGCCTGACCGAGGCGCTGGCCCGCACCGCCGACCTTCTCCGGGAGGATGCGCAGGCGCTGGAGGCGTTCGCCGCCGACCTGCTGGCGGGCGCTCGCGGGGCCGACCGGTCCGGCGGCGTCCTCCGGCTGGAGATCGCGGCCCTGGAACCGGCGCCGGACGCCGTCCGCCGCCGGGCCCTGCTGGCCGCGCTCCGGGAGGCCGGCTGCCCACCCGCGGAGCTGGCCCGGCGGCATGTGCTGGCGGTGGACGCGCTGATCGTGGGCTGGCGGGGCCAGGGCAGCGTCGACCTGCCCGGAGGGATCGGGGCGGCCCGCTCCTGTGGGAGGCTGGAGCTCAGCAGACGAGACCCTCAGGAGTGACGTGGACGCCGCAGATATGGGCGAGGACCTCCTGAAGGTGCTGCTCACCGAGGAGGCGATCCAGGCCCGCCTGCTTGAGCTGGGCGCCGAGATCGACCGTGACTACGCCGACAAGGACCCGGTGCTGGTCGGCGTGCTCAAGGGCGCGGTGATGGTGATGGCCGACCTCACCCGTACCCTGCGGATGTCGACCGAGACCGAATGGATGGCGGTCTCCTCCTACGGCTCGGGCACCCGCTCCTCGGGGGTGGTCCGGATCCTCAAGGACCTCGACCGCGACATCACCGGCCGTCACGTGCTGATCATCGAGGACATCATCGACTCCGGGCTGACCCTGTCCTGGCTGATCGCCAACCTCTCCTCCCGCGGGCCGGCCTCGGTCGAGGTGTGCACCCTGCTGCGCAAGCCGGAGGCGGCCAAGGTCGAGGTTCCGGTCCGGTACGTCGGTTTCGACATCCCCAACGAGTTCGTCGTCGGCTACGGGCTGGACTACGCCGACCGGTACCGCAATCTGCGTGTGGTGGGCACCCTGGCCCCGCAGGTCTACGGCAGCTGAGCCACTGCTCGCGCGGCCGGCACGGCCGGGCGAGGGAGTACTGCTCCTGCAGGGGCGGAACAGCGACGGCGCCCGGGCCGTTCCACCCAGGGACGACGTGTACCGTCGTGCACGGCGACAGCGCCTCACCGAGCACCGCGCGGCGTCGGTAACTGCGAGCAGGAGGGACGGGGCGCACGCCCCGCTTCGATGAACTTCAAGCGAGTCACCCGAGGGCCTTTGATCTGGGTGATCATCGGTCTGATCGTGCTGATGATCGGCGCCCGGGCGCTGACCCCGAACCAGTTCACCCAGGTGGACACCTCCGTCGCGGTGAGCCTGATCGCGAGCGACAAGGTCAAGTCCGCCGAGGTGATCGACGGCGACCAGCGCGTCGAACTGGTGCTCAAGGCGCCGGACGACAAGGGCAACACCCGGGTGATGGCCTACTACGTCACCCCGCGCGGGCCCGAGCTGATCAAGCTGATCGACGCGCACGTCCCGGCTGAGGGCTTCAACGAGCGGATCGCCCGCCCGTCCTGGTTCACCTCGCTGCTGGTCACCGTGCTGCCCATCCTGTTGATCCTGGGTCTGTTCTGGTTCCTGATGGGCCAGATGCAGGGTGGCGGCTCCCGGGTGATGAACTTCGGCAAATCTCGGGCCAAACTGGTCAGCAAGGACATGCCCAAGGTGACCTTCGCCGACGTCGCCGGGGCCGACGAGGCGGTGGAGGAGCTCCAGGAGATCAAGGAGTTCCTGGCCGAGCCGGCCAAGTTCCAGGCGGTCGGCGCCAAGATCCCCAAGGGTGTGCTGCTCTATGGCCAGCCGGGTACCGGCAAGACCCTGCTGGCCCGGGCCGTGGCCGGTGAGGCCGGTGTGCCCTTCTACTCGATCTCCGGTTCGGACTTCGTCGAGATGTTCGTCGGCGTCGGCGCCAGCCGGGTGCGCGACCTGTTCGAGCAGGCCAAGGCGAATGCGCCGGCGATCGTGTTCGTGGACGAGATCGACGCCGTCGGGCGGCACCGTGGCGCCGGCCTGGGCGGTGGGCACGACGAGCGTGAGCAGACCCTCAACCAGTTGTTGGTCGAGATGGACGGCTTCGACGTCAAGGCCAACGTGATCCTCATCGCGGCCACCAACCGGCCCGACATCCTCGACCCGGCCCTGTTGCGGCCGGGACGGTTCGACCGCCAGATCGCGGTCGACGCGCCGGACATGGGCGGGCGGGAGCAGATCCTGCACGTGCACGCCAAGGGCAAGCCGATGGCCCCCTCGGTCGACCTGCGCGCGGTGGCTCGGCGTACCCCGGGGTTCACCGGGGCCGACCTGGCCAACGTGCTCAACGAGGCGGCGCTGCTGACCGCCCGGGCCGGTGCCCGGCTGATCGACGACCACGCGCTGGACGAGGCGATCGACCGGGTCGTCGCGGGTCCGCAGAAGCGCTCGCGGATCATGAACGACCGGGAGAAGAAGATCACGGCCTACCACGAGGGCGGCCACGCCCTGGTGGCCGCGGCCATGCGGCACACCGACCCGGTGACCAAGGTGACGATCCTGCCCCGGGGCCGCGCGCTCGGCTACACGATGGTGATGCCGACCGACGACAAGTACTCCACCTCCCGCAACGAGATGCTCGATCAGCTCTCCTACGCCCTGGGTGGGCGGGTGGCCGAGGAACTGGTCTTCCACGACCCGACCACGGGTGCCAGCAACGACATCGAGAAGGCGACCGCGATCGCCCGGGCGATGGTCACGCAGTACGGCATGTCCGAGCGGGTCGGCGCGATCCGGCTCGGCCAGCCCGGCGGCGAGGTGTTCCTGGGCCGCGACATGGGCCACCAGCGGGACTACTCCGAGGACGTCGCCTCCATGGTCGACACCGAAGTCCGCCGGCTGATCGAGGCTGCCCACGACGAGGCCTGGCAGGCCCTGGTGGACAACCGCCAGGTGCTCGACGACCTGGTGCTCGCCCTGTTCGAGAAGGAGACCCTGAACAAGGAGGAGCTGGCCCAGATCTTCTCGGTCGTGGTCAAGCGCCCCGAGCGCCCGGTGTGGCTGTCCAGCGACCAGCGTGCAGTGTCCAGCATTCCGCCGGTGCTCACCCCTGGTGAGCGAGCGGCGGCCAACGGCCACGGTGAGCACCCGGCAGGTCTGCCGACGGGAGACCTGCGCTGAGCTCGCCGAGCGACCGGCCGCCCTACGACGCGGACCGGGTGCAGCGCGCCGTCCGCGAGATCCTGCTGGCGATCGGGGAGGACCCGGAGCGCGACGGCCTGCGGGAGACCCCGGCCCGGGTCTCACGCGCGTACGCCGAGATGTTCGGCGGCCTGTGGCAGCAACCGCAGGACGTGCTGACCACCACCTTCGACCTCGGCCATGACGAACTGGTGCTGGTCAAGGACATCGAGGTGTTCTCCTGCTGCGAGCACCACCTGGTGCCCTTCCACGGCGTCGCCCACGTGGGCTACGTACCCTCACCGGACGGCCGGATCACCGGGCTGAGCAAGCTGGCCCGGCTGGTCGACGTCTACGCCCGTCGGCCCCAGGTGCAGGAGCGGCTGACAACCCAGATCGCGGACGCCCTGATGGAGTTCCTCGATCCGCGCGGGGCGATCGTCGTGGTGGAGTGCGAGCACCTGTGCATGTCGATGCGCGGGGTGCGCAAGCCGGGCTCGCGCACCGTGACCTCAGCCGTGCGTGGGCAACTGCGCAAGCCGGCCACCCGGGCCGAGGCGATGAGCCTCATCCTCGGCCGCGGCTGAACCGTCCCAGCGCGCCCTCCAGCACCTCCCGGGCATGCCAGCGGCTCACGATGTGCTCGTCCACGTCCGTGGTGTCGGCCGCGGCGTCGGCGTCCTCCGCCTCGTCCTCGAAGGAGATGCCGGAGGCGATCTCCGCCTCGATCGCGTCGATGAACTTGCTGAGCCCGTACTCCGGGGAGTGTTTCGCGGCCTTCACACCCGCGGAGATGGAGTGCCAGAGCCGGCCCTCGCCCAGCTTGTCCAGGACTCCTGCCCGGCCGAGCACCTCGCGCACGTTCCGGAAGACCCGTACCAGGTACAGCTGGATCTCGGCCTCATGGAGCTCGGTGATCAGGCGGTCGAGCTGTTCGGCCGTGGTGGTGTCCATCTGGTTGGTCGCCTCGAGGTCCAGCAGCACCACGCAGGCATCTGGACGGGCGGCGATCTGGTGCCTGATCCGCTCGAAGACCATGCTCGCGTTGGCCCAGAAGATGGGCCCGTCCGGTCGGAGCACGCAGACCCGCCGCACCCGCTTGCGGGTCGGGTCGTTGCTCAGCGACCCCCAGGCCGCCTTCTCACCGGGCACCTTGCCCATCTCGTCGACGTTGACCTGCATGGAGCGGTAGATCAGCCCGGCCAGCGACTGCCCCACGGCGAGCAGCAGCCCGTTCAGCGGGCCGAGCACCAGGACACCGCCGAAGGCCACCAGAGCCGCCACCCCGTCGTTGCGGCGCACGGCCCGGTAGCGGGCGAATTCCTTGGGCCGCAGCAGACCCCACACCGCGTGGATCACGATGGCGGAGAGCACCGCCCGGGGCAGCGGAGCCAGCAGGGCGGTGGCGAACAGCAGCACCAGCAGGACCGCGACCGCCGAGGCGATGCTGCTCATCTGGGTCCGCGCACCGGCCCGGGCGTTGGCCGCGGTCTTGGACAGGCTGCCCGCCACGCCCATCCCGCCGAAGAGGCCGGCGGCGATGTCGGCCGCACCGTTGGCGACCAGTTCGGTGTCGTCATGCAGCTTCTCGCGCTTGCTCGAGCCGGCGAAGGTGCGCGCCGCGGCGAGCCCCTCGGCGATGCCCACCCCGGCCACCGCGACCCCACCGGTGATCAGGCTGCCGAGCTCGGACAGTTCGATCCGGGGCAGCGACGGCAGGGGGAGGCCGGAGGGCACGCTGCCGACCACCCGCGCGCCGTGCCCTTCCAGATCGGCGAAGTAGGAGACCAGGATGCCGCCGACCAGGACCACCAGAGACCACGGCACGATCGGTGCCAGCCGCTGTCCTCCGAACAGCAGGACGAGCGCGACCACGGCCACCGCCAGCGTGGTCGGGTGCGCGTCGGGGGCCGTCCTGATCAGCGCCACCAGCCGGTCCAGCAGGGCGCCGGTGGGCGTGGGCAGCCCCAGTAGGCCGGGGATCTCTCCGACCACGACCAGCACCACGAGGCCGGTGACGAATCCGGTGACGATCGGCTCGCTGAGGAACTGCGCCACCCAGCCGATCTTGATCAACCCGGCGACCAGCAGCACCACTCCGGCCACGATGGCCAAGGCCGAGGTCAGCTCGGCGGCGTGGGCGACGTCTCCGCCGGCCAACTGCTTCACGATGGTCCCGGAGAGCACGGTGACGGTGGAGACCGGTCCGACGAACAGCAGCCGTGAGGACCCGAGCAGCGCGTAGGCGATCAGCGCCGGCGGCAGGGTGTACAGGCCGACCTGGACGGGCACCCCGGCCACAGCGGCGTAGCCGAGCGCCTGGGGCACGGCGAGTGCCGCGACCAGCAGCCCGGCCACCAGGTCACCGACGGCGTACTCACGTTTGTAGTGGCGCAGCTGTTCGATCCCCGGGAAGACGGGACGTTCACCGGCGAAACTCATCTCGTTAGTGTGTCGTTCATCTCGCGGCGAAGGCGAGTCGTCTGCGAGTGCGATCGGCGACCGGTCTTTGCCGGACCGTGAATCGGCCGTTGTCTCCGGGCGTGTCGCCTTCGGCTCGGGAGCGATTCCCGATAGACATGCGACAAGGCCCCTCCACGCATCAGTTGGAGGGGCCTTGTCTTGTGGTCACTTCCCCCGGCGGTGCCTCCCGAGAGAGGAACGCGTCGTGGTCACTGGGGATGGCTCCCCATCGGGCACCGTGCGCGAGGATCGCCGTAGCCGACGATCCCCACCCCTCGCTGCCGTCGCCCTGTGCCGAGCCGAGACTCCGCGCCGGGCCATGTGCGTGGCCGGTGGTGCGGTCCGTAGCAGGGCCTCCCGCGTGCCATCCGCGGGTGCCGTACGACCTCCGTCCGCCCTCGCCTCCATGCCTGGAGCCGAGTGCTTCCGGGTGCCGTGCGACGCGGTCCGTCCGTTCTCCGCACCCACGCCGGCCGGCTCGCCGAGCGGTCGCCTCCCGGGTATCCCCGGTCGGTGTCTGCTTGCCGTTCCTGCTGGCGTGGTGAGATTTCTACTCCTGTTGGGGCCGGCTCCGCAAGGCCTTCTCCGCAGATTTCCACGGCGGGTTTTCGTTGTGGGCCAACGGGTTTCGCGTCGACTGTGGACTCCGTGTGGACGACCCTGTGCACAACCGGGGGCGCGCTGTGGACAGCGCAGGTCAGCCCCTGTGCACAGCCTGGGGAGCGCTCGTCCCCAGCTGTGGATGGTTCGCCTGCCCGCGGGATGGATCGGCGGTTAGGGTGGCCTGCGTGCGCGAGATCCTCGGTCTGCCCGCGGCGTTGGACGACCCAGGGCGCTGCCTTGTGGTGGGTGTGGTCAACGTGACCCCCGATTCCTTCAGCGACGGCGGGGAGTGGTTCGAGCCGGAGGCGGCGGTGCGGCACGGTGCGCAGCTGCTGGCTGAGGGTGCCGACCTGCTGGACGTGGGCGGGGAGTCCACCCGGCCCGGTGCTTCGAGGGTGGACGAGGCCGAGGAGCTGCGACGGGTGCTGCCGGTGGTCCGGGCCCTGGTCGCGGCAGGGGCCGTGGTGAGCATCGACACCACGCGCGCCACGGTGGCGCGAGCGGGTCTGGAGGCCGGCGCGGCGATCGTCAATGACGTCAGCGGTGGCCGGGCGGATCCGCAGATGCCGGCCACGATCGCCCACGCCGGGGTGCCGTACGTGGTGATGCACTGGCGCGGTCACAGCGACGTGATGGAGTCCCTCGCCCGGTATGACGACGTGGTGGGTGAGGTCTGTGCCGAACTGGCGGCCCGGATGGAGGCGCTGGCGCGGGCCGGCGTGGACGAACGGCAGGTGATCCTCGACCCGGGTTTCGGCTTCGCCAAACGGGCGGAGCACAACTGGCATCTGCTGGCTGGGCTGGACCAGCTGCTGGGGCTGGGTCGCCCGGTCCTGGTCGGCACCTCACGCAAGCGGTTCCTGGCCGACGCGGTGACCGGGCGCGCGGCCGGCGACCGCGGGGCCGGAGCGCTCGACCGGGATCACGCGACCGCGGCCACCTCCGCGTTGGCGGCCGCAGCGGGGGCCTGGGGAGTGCGGGTGCACGATGTGGCACCGTCCGCCGACGCCGTCCGGGTGGCGGCTCTGCTGGGTCGCACCAGGGAGCGGGCATGACGGCGCCGGCGTTCGGTGCGGACGGTGAGGTGCTCGACCAGATCCGACTGACCGGCTTGCGGGTCAAGGGTTTTCACGGAGTCTTCGAGCACGAGCGACGAGGGGGGCAGGAGTTCGTGGTCGACGTGGTGCTTCACCTGGACACTCGGGCGGCTGCAGCCCGGGATGACCTGGCCGCCACCGTCGACTACGGCGGGCTGGCGATCGGCCTGGCCGACGTCGTCCGGGGCGAGCCGGTCAACCTGATCGAGCGGTTGGCCCGGACACTGGCGGAGCGGTGCCTGGATGATCCACGGGTCCAGGTCGCCGATGTCACCGTGCACAAGCCCTCGGCGCCGATCCCGGAGCGGTTCGGTGACGTCGCGGTGGCCATCAGGCGGTCCCGGGCGACGGCGGCCGTGCTCGCCCTCGGGGCCAACCTCGGGGATCGGGCGGCCACCTTGCAGACGGCGGTCGACGACCTTCGCGCGGCGCCGGGTATCGACGTGGTCGCCGTCTCGCCGGTGGTCGAGACGGACCCGGTGGGCGGGCCGGAGCAACCCGACTACCTGAACGCCGTCGTCCAGGTGCACACCACCTTGACCCCGATGGACCTGCTGGCCGCCTGCCACCGGATCGAGCAACGGCATGGCCGGGTGCGGGAGGGCCGCTGGGCGGCCAGGACGCTCGACATCGACGTGATCACGTTCGGGGAACGGGAGCAGGACGGCGAGTTCCTCCAGCTGCCTCACCCGCGGGCGGCGGGGCGAGCCTTCGTCCTGGTGCCCTGGGCGGCGATGGACCCGGACGCCACCCTGCCCGGCGCGGGGCGGGTGATCGACCTGGCTCTGCGGGCCCCCGATCGCGGCGGCCTGCGCCACCGGCCGGACCTGGTGGTGAACTGATGCGCTCGATCCGGGTGACGAACCTGGTCGGCATCGCCGCGGTGGTCGGTGTGGTGAGCTGGGTGATTCTGGATGCGATGCAGCGCAACGGGTCCGACCCGTTGCCCGTCCCCTGGACGGCGCCTGCCGGGTTGCTGGTGCTCGTCGGCCTGGTGCTCGGTGCGGCACGTGAGGTGAGCCGATGGGTCCGTGGCCGGCGCGCCCGGCCGATGAACCCGCTGACGGCAGCGCGGATCGCGGTGCTGGCCTCGGCAGCCAGCACCGTGGGAGCGGCGCTCACCGGTTGGTACGCCGCCCAGGCGGTGGTGGTGCTGCGGGCCCTCGTCGGGGAGCGGCGTGACCTGTTCTGGACCGCCACTGCCGCAGCGGCCTGCGCCGTACTGCTGGCGGCTGCGGGACTTCTCGGTCAGCAGTGGTGTCGGCGTCCTCCGGACGATGAAGACCACGAGGACGAGCGCTCGCCGGCAGCCTGAGATCGGGCCCGTTCACCGCGACGGTAAAGCTGTGACCGTTGTGACTGGTGAAAACAGTGTTGCGAACGTGGGCACGTAGGGTGAGATGCCGCAAAAAGGACTCCCGACCGTCGGGGTGCAGGCCTTCCTCGGCGTGACCAGCAGCGCTGTCGGCGGGAGAGCCCGAGAACCCTCTGTTCAGGACACGCCGGTGTGTCGAGCTCCGGTTACCAGATGTGTTGGCCCGATCCACCTAGGTTTGGTCGCCGTGAAGGGTCGCCACACTTCGGGAGATGACAGGCAGCACTGGGCACCGAACGCGAAGCAGGCCGCGTTGGCGATAGCGCCGATGGCGGCACTGATAATCGCCGTCGGCGCGGGTGGGGCCGGTCTGTTGACCGGTCGCGCCGATGTCGCGACGGCCGGCGCTGCCGCCGGCATGGCCGGGGTGGTTCTCGAGCAGTCCAAGACCCGCGCGGCGCGGCGCCGGATCCGCCGCGACCGCACAGAGCTGCGCGGCCAGATCCGCGATCTCGAGGCGACCGTCGCCCAGATGCGGCGAGAGCTGGAGTCCGCACCGTCTGTGCTGCGACCCACCCCGCCGCCGCTGCCCACCACAGGCCCGCTGCCGGTCGTGGACGCCTTCGACCGCGCCTCGTCCCCGGCGACGCCTCGGTCGCTGCCGATCCTCACCGCCAACCGCCGCGGTCTGCAGTCCTGCGCCCCCGGTCTACCGGGGATGCCGGTGCCTGCGGTCTCCGCGACCGGGATGTCGCTCGGCTGGCCGATCCTGCCGTCCCAGCGGCCGCCGGCGACCCCGATCACCGGTCTGCTCATGCCTCCTCTGGAGGACCCCTCGTTGCCGAAGCTCACCCCCGGGCCGGCTGCACCGGTGCTGGCCACGGCGGGCGTTCCCCGGCTCACCCCGGGCCCGAGCCAGCAGGTGGCCGAGCACCCCGACGGTGCCCGGGTGGCCGGGCACGGTCGGCACGCCGGGCTGGGTCGGCATGCAGTGACCCCGCCGAGCGCCGAGCCCCTGCACGACCTGGCCCTGATCGGCGCCGCGCTGGCTGGTGATCTCGCGAACCGGCAGCAGACCTCCGTGGTCGACCTGCGCGCCGTCCCTGCTCGTCGCCCGATGACGGCGACGATGCCGGCGGCCCAGGTGGAGGCGATGGTCTACGCCTCGATCGCCGACGCTGCGGCGGACGACTTCGTGGTCACCCTGGAGGGGCCCGGTGGCCGTAGCAGGAGCCTGTTCGAGCCGGTGAACCGACCGGCGCACGACGTGCGGGCCGAGCAGGAGGACATCCGACAGGTGGCCGCCGGTGCCCGGGCGGCGTCCCGAGCCATGCGTCCCCGGGTGCCGCCGTCACCGTTCTTCACCCCCGGTGCCTTCGTCGGGGAGACGCGTACGGAAGGCGCCCGGCACAGCGCCTGATTCTCGGCCCTCCGAACAACACCCGCCCATGCTCCGCGGGTGCACACGTAGTCGCCATGACAACGCTGTCCGATGTACACCTGCGGAGCATGAGCGGGTTTGGGGGTGGGGCTACTTGTCGACGTCACCGACGACGAAGAAGGTCGAGCCGAGGATCGCCACCATGTCCGACACCAGGCAACCGGGCAGGATCTGCGAGAGTACCTGCACGTTGTTGAAGGACGCCGACCGCAGTTTCAGCCGCCACGGCGTCTTCTCGGCCTTGGAGACCAGGTAGTACCCGTTGATGCCCAACGGATTCTCGGTCCACCGGTAGATGTGTCCCTCGGGCACCTTGAGCACCTTGGGCAGCCGGACGTTGATCGGCCCGCGGGGCAGCGCGCGCAGCTGGTCGGCGCAGGCCACGGCCAGGTCGAGCGAGACGTGCACCTGCTCGATCAGGACCTCGAGCCGGTCCAGGCAGTCCCCTCCGGTACGGGTCACCACCCGGCCGGGACCGCCGGGGCCGAACAGCTCGCCGTAGGCGAGATAGGGATCGTCGCGGCGCAGATCAACGTCCAGCCCACTGGCCCGCCCGATCGGGCCGCTCACCCCATAGGCGGCGGCGAGTTCGCGCGGGAGCACGCCGACCCCCGAGGTGCGCGCGCGCAGGATCTCGTTGCCCACCAACAGGTTCTCCAGCTCCGGCATCCGCGCCCGGACGGCGGAGATGGCCGAGGCCACCCGGCTGAGCCACCCTGCCGGCAGGTCTTCCTTGAGGCCGCCCACCCGGTTGAACATGTAATGCATCCGGCCTCCGGAGATCTCCTCCAGCACCGACTGGAGCTCCTCCCGCTCCCGGAAGGCGTAGAACACCGGGGTGATCGCGCCCAGCTCGAGCGGGTAGGAGCCCAGGAACATCAGGTGGCTGAGCATCCGGTTCAGCTCGGCCAGCAGGGTGCGGGCCCAGACGGCCCGGGCCGGCACCTCCATGCCCAGCATCTGCTCGGCGGCCAGCACCACCCCGAGCTCGTTGGCGAAGGCAGAGAGCCAGTCGTGCCGGTTGGCCAGCACGATGATCTGACGGTAGTCGCGGACCTCGAACAGCTTCTCCGCACCGCGGTGCATGTACCCGACGATCGGCTCGGCGGTGATGATCCGTTCGCCGTCCAGCACGATCCGCAGCCGGAGCACGCCGTGCGTCGCCGGGTGCTGGGGCCCGATGTTGAGCACCATGTCGGCGGTGGCCAGCTCACCCGCACCGACGCCCACGGTCAGCTCACGTGCCGTCTTCGAGGTACCCACGGCGCGAGTCTGCCACGGACGCTATGGGATCCTGGTGCCATGTCGGGCACAGAAACCCCAGCCCCCTCCCCGGTCCCCTCTCCCGCCTCCCCTCCCGCCCCTTCCGGCGGTGACCCGTTCGAGGCCGACGGCGTGTTCTGGCGGCAGGTGTCGCCGCGTCTGGCGAGCGCCCGCCGGGTGGTACTGGCGATCGTGAACGGGCTGGTGGTGATCGCGATCCTGCTGGCGACCTGGCTGAGCGGCGTCGACCGACTGGCCTGGCTGGTGCTGCTGGCCCTCGGTGACTTCGGCTGGGGCTGGTGGCTGATCGGGCGCCAGGTCCGGGCCTGGGCCTACGCGGAGCGCCCCGAGGAGCTCCTGGTGCGCTCCGGGGTGATGTGGCGGCGGATCGTGGTGGTGCCGTACGGGCGGCTGCAGTACGTGGACGTCGACGCCGGGCCGCTGGCCCGCGCCTTCGGGCTGGCCTCGGTGCAGCTGCACACCGCCTCGGCCGGAACGGACTCCCAGATCCCCGGGCTGGCCACCGCCGAGGCGGCCCGGCTCCGCGACCGGTTGACCGAGCGCGGGCAGGCCCAGCTGGCGGGGCTGTGACCCAGCCCGACGTCGTCCGCCGAGGTCTGGCCGACGGCGCATGGCACCGGGTGCATCCGCTCACCCCCCTGGTCCGGTCCTGGCAGGGGCTGGCCGTGGTCGGCTTCTTCATCGTCCAGGATGTGGGCCAGCGCTGGATCGGTTCCTCCGACGGCGGCTCGCCGCTGCCGGACACCCCGCTGCCCACCGGCGATGCCGGGCTGCGGGTCTGGCTGGCTGGGGGAGGGGTGCTGCTGCTGGTCGTGGCCGCGCTGATCGGGCTGGCCTTCCTCTCCTGGCGAATGACCCGGTACCGGGTCAGCAGCGAGGCGCTGGAGCTGCACCGGGGCGTACTGTTCCGTCAGCACCGGATCGCCCAGCTCGACCGGTTGCAGGCCGTGGACGTCGTGCAGCCGTTGCTGGCGCGCATCTTCGGACTGGCCCGGCTGAGCCTGGAGGTGGCGGGTTCGGGCAGTTCGAAGATCGAGCTCGCCTACCTGACCGATGCCCAGGCCCGGGAACTGCGCAACCATCTGTTGGCCGGAGCCGCCGGTCTGCAGTACGAGAGCGAGCAGGCCCCCGAGGCCCCTGAACACCACTGGCTCGAGGTGCCCGTCCAACGGCTGATCGTCTCGATCCTGCTTTCCGGCTCCACCGTGGCCCTACTGGTCACCTCGATGGGTTTCCTTGCGGCGTCCTTGATCTTCGGCAGCGCGGCGCCTGCGGCCGGGGTGCTGCCCGCCCTGCTCGGCGCGGGCGGGGTGCTGTGGGCGCGGTTCAGCCACGGGTTCGGCTTCCGGGTGGCCACCTCGCCGGACGGACTGCGGCTGCGGCACGGCCTGCTGGAGCAGCGCACCCAAACGGTCCCTCCCGGGCGGGTGCAGGCGGTGCGGCTGAGCCAGCCGCTGCTGTGGCGGCGCACCGGGTGGTGGAAGGTGCAGGTGAACGTGGCCGGCTACGGCGCAGGTGGGGACGAGTCCAAGGGGGACAGTGAGACGGTGCTGCTGCCGGTTGGCACCCGGGACGAGGCAGTCGCCGTCCTCGCCTTCGTCGCGCCCGACCTGGGAGTCGGCGTGGACGAGTACCCGCGCCTGGTGGTCGACGCCGGCCTGGACGGCTCGGGCCCGGCGCACGGATTCGTCACCTCGCCCCCGGCTGCGCGCTGGTTCGACTGGATCTCTTGGCGGCGCAACGGGTTCCGGGTGACCGATCAGGTGCTGCTGGTGCGCCACGGGGTGGTCGAGCGAACTCTCGTGCTGGTGCCGCATGCCCGTACCCAGAGCATCGGGGTGACCCAGGGCCCGCTGGAGCGGCGCCTGGGGCTGGCCAGCTTCGCACTGCACTCCACGCCGGGCCCGATCAGCCCCACGGTGGCGCACCTGGCCGAGGGGGTGGCCGCTGGACTGCTCGCGAGGCAGACCGAGCGGGCCCGGCAGGCGCGCGCCGGTGCCGGGCCCGAACGATGGATGCGCCGCCCAGGGCCGCTCGGCTGAGATGGTTCGGCTGACGGTTCGGTCAGACGGTTCCCTCGGCGAGAGCGTTGATGTCGATCGCCGGGGCATGACGGTGGGTGGCCAGTTTGACGTAGGTGCGCGCGGCGGCGTCCTTGCCCGAGCCGAGGACGGCGCTGAGCATGCCGACGCCTTCGGCCACCTCCTGCGCGGGTGCGGCGGCGACCCAATGCCGCCACATGGTCTGTTCCAGGGCATTGAACGTGGTCTGCACCTCGACCAGGTCGAAGCCCGCGCTGAACCGTGCCGTCGCCAGGCCCTCGCAGTGCCGAATGATGTGGGCGAGGTCGCGGTGGTGCAGCGAGATCATGATGTGTTCGTAGAGCTCGCCCAGACTCTCGCGGGTGAGTTGGTCGCCCCAGGACTCATAGTGCGCGAAATGCGCCGTCCGCAGCGTGTGCACCGCGTCGTCCAGGATCTCGGCGGTCATCTCCTTCAGCACGGCATAGACGTCCATACGTCGTGACCTCCCTTGGCCGGATCCATCGTTCCGGCTGGTGCGAGGCCCGGCAGGGGGCGAACGTCCCACGCGGCATTCGTCACACCCCGAGACCTGCTCATGCTCCGCGGGGGTACACGGATGGGCATCCCGAAGCCCCATTTCATGTACCCCGCGGAGCATGAGCAGGTTCGGTCAGGTTCGTTGGAGGAGCCAGCCGAAGGCGCCGAGGCCGTGGGGGTCGATGAGCTCGGCCTCGGCGGAGATCCGCTGCAGGACACGCGCCGTCATCGGTTCGCCGCTCCGGAGCCGGCCGCTGACGCCGAGGGCGCGCAGCGCCGTCCGCTGGTCGGTCAGGGCCAGGGTGCGCGCGCCGGCGGCCTCGCCGGCGGCGGCCACGGCGTCCAGCGCGACATGAGCGGTCACGTCGCACGACCCGTCGGGCACAGGGGGCACCTGGCGCCCGTCCCGGTAACCGGCCAGCGTGCCGCCCGGCGGTCGGGCGCCGGCGAGGTGGTGGTAGTCGACCGCGAGCAGCGTGACCGGCGCGCTCGCGCCGTCCCGCCGGGCCCGCTCGACGATGGCGGTCCAGAGCTCCTCTCGAGGCGTGCCCACCTCGGCGCGCTCGCCGTGCGCGCGCAGCGGCCACCAGCGGTCGCACCAGGCCAGCTGCTCGGACGTCGCCGGGGCGCTGAGCCGCTCGGCGCCGTCCGCCGGGTCGACCTCGACCGTGCGCGGCAGGCCTGCCTCGTCCAGCTCCAGCACCGGACAGGCCACGGTGTCGAGCAATTCCCAGGCCACGACCAGAGCCCCGGCCAGGGCGCCGTCGGGCAGTGCCTCGATCCCCACCGACCACGCGACGGACGGCGCGAGCCCGGCCGGGCGGGCCGCCAGGTCGACCCCGTGCAGCCGCAGATCCGTTGCGCTGCAGGCGAGGGCCTGGAGCAGCTCGCCCCGGCCGGCGCCCAGGTCCACCACCGCGGTGCAGCCGTGGTCGGCGGCGAGACGAGCCAGGGCGTCGGCGAGCGCCGGCCCGGCGGCGTGGCTCGCGGTGCGGAAGTGGTCCGCCGGTCCCGAGGCCCGGCGGTAGAAGCCGTCCGGCCCGTAGAGTGCGGCATGCCACGCGTCCACCCAGTCGATCACCTGACCAGCGTGGCAGCCGTGAGGAGGGTGCGAACCCATGACCGACCAGGCGATCCTCGATCAGGCCCGCCGCGACGCCGCGCGCGCCGCTGCCGCGGCCAGGATCACGGTGCACGACGCGGGCGATCCGGCGGGAGTGGCGGGGATCGGGGAGGTGTTCGACCGGATCTGGGGCACCGTCTCCTCCGGCCCGGTGCTGCAGGACGAGGTGCTGCGGGTGTACGCCCTCACCGGGCAGTACCTGGTGCTCGCCCGTGACGCCACCGGCCGTGACGTGATCGCCGCGAGTACCGGCATGCTGGCCGCCCCGGCCGGAACGGCGCTGCACAGCCACATCACCGGGGTGCTGCCGGCGGGTCTGGGCCGCAGCATCGGGTATGCGATCAAGCTCCACCAGCGGGTCTGGGCGCTGGAGCGTGGGATCGGGCTGATCACCTGGACCTACGACCCGTTGGTCCGGCGCAACGCCTGGTTCAACCTGGCCAAGCTCGCCGCCCGGCCGACGCGTTACCTGGTGGACTTCTACGGCGCGATGCCGGATGCGATCAACGCGGGCGACGCGTCCGACCGGCTCTACCTGCAGTGGCCCCTGGCCGCGCCGGGCGTCGTCCGGGCCTGCGCCGGGGAGCCGGCGGCGCCCGATCTGGACACGTTGCTGCAGGGCGGCTACAGGCCGCTGGTTGCGCTCGGTGCGGACGGGCGCACGCCCGAGGTGAGCGCGGCGGCCGAGGGGGAGACCCGGCTGCTGGTGCAGGTCCCGCCCTCGATCGAGGTGCTGCGCCGCGAGGACGTGGCGCTGGCCCGGCGCTGGCGCACCGTCTTCCGCGACGCGGTGTTGCCCGCGATGACCGACGGCGTCCGGATCACCGGCGTGACCAAGAACGGATGGTACGTGCTCGGCCCGGACGAGATGTCGGGCGATCGTCCGGACGACAGCCCGGGCACCGGAACGAAGGATGCGACGACAGGGGACAGCGCGTGAGGCTCGTCGGCGTGGAGGCCATCCGGGTGGCGATGCCCCTGGTGTCGCCCTTCCGCACCTCCTTCGGCACCGAGAACGTGCGTGACGCGCTGCTGCTGCGCGCCGAGGTCAGGATGCCCGACGGCCGTGAGTCGCAGGGGTGGGCAGACTGTGTCACCAACAACGAGCCCTACTACTCCAGTGAGTACGTGGCGGGGACTCTCGACGTGCTCGAGCGCTACCTCGTGCCGGCGTTGCTCGCGGTCGAGCACCTGACCCCCGAGGCGGTGGGGCCGGCGCTGGACCGGGTGAAGGGGCACCGGATCGCCAAGGCGGGGGTGGAGGCCGCGGTGCTGGACGCCTGGCTGCGGGCGCACGATCTCTCCCTGGCCCGCTACCTCGGGGCCGTGCACGAGCGGGTGCCCTGCGGCGTCTCGGTCGGAATCATGGATTCGATCCCCGAGCTGCTGGACGCCGTCGAGGCCTACCTCGCCGAGGGGTACCGGCGGATCAAGCTCAAGATCGAACCGGGCTGGGACGTCGCGCCGGTGCGAGCCGTGCGGGAGCGGTTCGGCGACGACCTGCTGCTGCAGGTCGATGCCAACACCGCCTACACCCGTTCGGACGCAACGCATCTGGCCCGGTTGGATCCCTTCGACCTGCTCCTGATCGAGCAGCCGCTGGACGAGGAGGACATCCTCGGCCACGCGGCGCTGGCCCGCGTGGTGCGCACCCCCGTCTGCCTGGACGAGTCCATCGTCTCGGCCCGGGCCGCGGCCGACGCGATCGCCCTGGGCGCCTGCAGCATCGTGAACATCAAGCCGGGCCGGGTGGGCGGCTACCTCGAGGCCCGCCGGATCCACGATGTCTGCGCCGCGGCCGGAGTGCCGGTCTGGTGCGGCGGGATGCTGGAGACCGGGATCGGCCGCGCGGCGAACCTGGCCCTGGCCGCGATGGCGAACTTCACCCTGCCCGGGGACACCTCGGCCTCACGCCGCTACTACGCCCAGGACGTGACCACCCCGTTCGAGCTGGACGACGGCACGCTGGCCGTGCCCACCGGCCCCGGCATCGGGGTGGAACCGATCCCCGAGGTGCTGGCCGAACTGGCCGGCGCCCGGCGCTGGCTGTCGGCGCCCTCCTGATCGCCGGGTGGATCCCCCGCTCACCCTCCCTACCTCGATCATGAGTCAGCGGGGGCGGCGCAGGACCAGGGCGACGTCGGTCACGGTGAACAGGAATCGGCCGTCCTCGGCCAGCTTGCGCAACCCGGCCACCCAGGCCGCCGCCTGGGCCGCCAGTCGGGCGTCATCCGCCGCCGCGGCTAGCACACCGCGCGCGACCTTCCAGGCCACCGAGTCCTCGTCGAACCGGCGGTGCGTGTCGGCCCAGGTCTCCACCGTCTCCAGCTCGAACGCGGTGGAACGGGCCAGGCCGAGCAGCTTGCGGCCCATGAAGCCGTCGGCCCGCTCGGCCCACTGCGGCACGGTGGAGACGAACCGGTCCACCAACACCCGGGTCAGCGTGTCGTCGTCGCCGGCGAACAGCGTGGTGTCCCAGTCGCTGTGCGCGAGCACCAGCAGGCCGCCCGGGCGCAGCACCCGGTAGCACTCGTCCAGGTGGGCCAGTGGATCGGCCACGTGCTCGGCCACGTTCACCGAGATCACCCGGTCGACGCTCGCCTCGGCGAAGGGCAGCGGCTCGTCCAGGTCGGCGATCACCGACCGCACCCGCTCGTCGCCCATGATGTCGTCGTCCAGGGTGGAGGCGGTATCCACCGCGTGGATGCGGACCGGGCCCACGGCCTCGGCGAGCATCGCCCGCACGGTGCGCCCGTACCCGGTGGCCAGGTCGGCCACCTCGAGCACCGGTCCGCCGGCCGGAGCCCTCAGGTCGGCGAGCTGCGCGATGCGGTCATGTCGTCCCACGTCGGTCAGGCTAACGTCGGAGGCTGTCAGCAGGTCAGTTTCCGGCGAGGCACAGGGTGGACCGTGAGCACATCGTGACCGAGCCGATATCCGAGCCGGCGTCCCGTCCGACCTCCGCGCACCAGCCCGGCTCGCCGGCTGATCGCCCCGGCCGCCTCGGCGTCGGGGTGGTGGGCGCCGGTCGGGTGGGCGCAGTACTGGGCAGTGCGCTGCGGGCGGCCGGGCATGCCGTGGTGGGCGTGTCCGCGGTATCCGCGGCGAGCCGGGAGCGGGCCGAGGTGATGCTGCCCGGAGTGCCGATCCTCGACGTCCCCCAGGTGGTCGAGCGCGCCGAACTGGTGCTGTTGGCGGTGCCGGACGACGCCCTGCCCGCGCTGGTCGAAGGGTTGGTGACCACCGGTGCCTGGCAGAGCGGTCAGCTGGTGGTGCACACCTCCGGGCGGTACGGGTGGCGGGTGCTGGAGCCGGCGGTGCGCAGCGGCGTGATCCCGTTGGCCCTGCACCCGGCGATGACCTTCACCGGCACCAGCCTGGACCTGAGCCGGCTGGTCGACTGCTGCTTCGGGGTGAGTGCCCCCGGCCCGGTGCTGCCGATCGCCCAGGCGCTGGTGGTCGAGATGGGGGCCGAGCCGGTGATCGTGCCAGAGGAGATGCGCCCGCTCTACCACGCAGCCCTCGCGCACGGCGCGAACCACCTGGTCACTCTGGTCGCCCAGTCGCTGGAGCTGCTGCGGTCCGCCAGGATCGAGCCCGCCGACCGGGTGCTCGCGCCGCTGCTGTCGGCTGCGCTGGACAACGCGCTGCGTTCCGGTGACGGCGCCCTCACCGGCCCGGTGGCGCGCGGCGACGCCGGCACGGTGTCCGCGCACGTGGCGGCGATCGCCGCGGCGGACGGGCCGGACGGCGGCGTGCTGAGCACCTATCGCGCGATGGCCAGGGCCACGGCCGAGCGGGCGCTGGCCTCCGGCCGACTCAGCGCGGTGGACGCCGAGGCCCTGCTGGCCTCGCTCGCCGACGGCCCGGCGACCTGACCCGCTCCGACCAGTAGAAAGTCCGCAACCAAAGTGATATCACTTTGCTAGCGACTCTGCTGAACAGGAGCTGATCTCGATGACGAGCACCGTGCCCGCCCCACTGCCCACGCCGACCGACCAGGTGGACGCCGAGCCGGTGGGTCACTCCGGCATCCGGGTCGACGTCCAGGAGCGGACCGCCTGGCAGACCAACGGTTTCCTCGGCGTCGCTGTGGCGCTGGCCCTGGCGATCGGGGCGGCAGTCGCGATCTGGGCCCTGGTGGTCCGGCTCGACGCCACCGGCGGTCAGGCCGGAGCGCCGGTCGTCGGTCTCGGCGTCCTGGTGCTGCTCTGTGTGCTCGGTGCGATCTCCGCGGCCGCCTCGATCACCGTGCTCCAGCCCGGCCAGACCCGCGTCGTCCAACTCCTCGGGCGGTACGTGGGCACCGCACGCGCCCCAGGCCTGATCTGGCTGCTGCCGTGGACCACCCGGCGCGCGGTCTCGGTGCGGGTGAACAACTTCGATACCCCGCGGCTGAAGGTCAACGACGCCACCGGCAACCCGGTCGAGATCGCCGCGATCGTGGTCTGGCAGGTTGCCGACACGGCCAAGGCCACCTTCGCGGTCGAGGACATGGTGGGGTTCGTCGAGGTGCAGGCCGAGTCCGCGGTGCGTCACGTGGCGCGGTCCTACCCCTACGACGGCGCTGACGACGCCGAGTCCCTGCGCGGCTCGACCGACGTCATCTCGGGTGAACTGGCCCAGGAGGTCGCCGAGCGGGTGGCGGTGGCCGGCCTGGAGATCCTCGAGGTGCGGATCAGCCACCTCGCCTACGCGCCGGAGATCGCCCAGGCGATGCTGCAGCGCCAGCAGGCCGCCGCAGTGGTCTCCGCCCGGACCACGATCGTCGAAGGTGCCGTGGGCATGGTTCAGATGGCGCTGGCCGAGCTGAGCCGCCAAGGCGTGGTCGAGCTCGACGAGGAACGGCGCGCGGCGATGGTCTCGAACCTGCTGGTGGTGCTCTGCGGTGACTCCCGGGTCTCCCCGGTGGTCAACACCGGGACCCTCTACGCGTGAGCCGACGATGAGTGCGGACGACGCGGCGCCGCCACCGGGCACTGCGCCCCGGCGGCGGCGCGAGCGCAGGGCGGTGCTGCTGCGGCTGGACCCCAACCTGCACGATGCCCTGGCTCGCTGGGCGGCCGACGATCTGCGCAGCACCAACGCCCACCTGGAGTGGCTGCTCGCCCGGGCGCTGGCCGAGTCGGGGCGGTTGCCCCCCCGATAGAGCAGCCGGGGTAACGTGGCCCGCCGGGTCATCGGCGAGACGGCACGACGGGGTGCGCGGCGGCCGTGAGATCCTCAGGAGGAGACCAGCCGTGTCGGGACCAGTGGTCGCACGTACGCGCGCCGAGCTCGCGATGGCGCGGGCGGAGCTGCAGGGAACGGTCGCCGTGGTGATGACCATGGGAGCCCTGCACGAGGGGCACGCCACGCTGGCCCGGCAGGCCCGCCTGCTGGCCGACCGGGTGGTGATGACGATCTTCCTGAATCCGCTGCAGTTCGGGCCCAAGGAGGATCTGGCCAAGTACCCGCGAACCTTCGACGCGGACCTTGCTCTGTGCACCCAGGAGGGCGTGGAGGTCGTCTTCGCTCCGGGGCCGGATGTGGTCTACCCCGAGGGCGACCCCGGGGTCCGGGTCTCGGCCGGATCGCTCGGCACCCTGCTGGAGGGGCACAGCCGGCCGGGACACTTCGACGGCGTACTGACCGTGGTGGCCAAGCTGCTGCACCTGGTTCGGCCGGACAAGGCCCTGTTCGGGCAGAAGGACGCCCAGCAGCTGCTGCTGATCCGCAGGATGGCCCGCGACCTCGACTTCGGCTGCGAGATCGTCGCGGTGCCCACGGTGCGCGAGCCGGACGGCCTGGCCATGAGCAGCCGCAACGCCTATCTCACGGCGCTCGACCGTGAGGTGGCGCTCACCCTGCCCCGGGCGCTGCACGCCGGTGAGGCGGCCGCCCCGGAGGGGGCCAGCGCCGTCCGTCGGGCGGCCCGGGCGGTGCTGATCCGGGAACCGCTGTGCCAGGTCGACTATCTGGTGCTGGTGCACCCGGAGACGCTGCAGGACGTGCCCGAGTGGTACCGCGGCGAGGCGTTGCTGGCCCTGGCCGCTCGGGTGGGAACCACCCGGTTGATCGACAACGTGCCGGTGATGGTCGGGCAGGAGCACTCCGGCGACTGGGTGGTGCCGGCCGAGCAGAGCGGCGTGCGCTGAGCTGCGTCCGCTCCACCGGAGCCCTTCTGGTCCGACACGCGGCACCGTCCCAGGCCGATGCACACCCGAGCGCCACCTCCGAACGGGTACCGTCCGTTACGTGGGGGTCACTCTGAGCATCGACAGTCGCGACGGCCATGGCGGGCAGCGGTGAGCCGGCATCGCGCCGAAGGACCGCGGGCACCGTGGCAGGACGGTACCCGCGATGCGCTCGCGTCGGTCGGTCTGGAGCCGCAGTGGGTACGCGACCTGGTCGTGCGTGCCCTGGGCGAGGACCTCGGCCCGGGCTGGGTCGACGTCACCACGGCCGCGACCGTGCCCGTGGACGACGACCGGCGGGCCGAGGTGGTGGCTGCCGAGGACGGCGTCGTGGCGGGCCTGCTGCTCTGGCCGGTAGTGCTGGCCGAGGCCGCCGCACGACTCGATCTTCCGGTGCCCACCGCCGATCTGCGCATGCACGACGGCGCCCGGATCACGGCGGGTGACCTGCTGGCCGATCTGCGCGGCCCCGCCCGGGTGCTGTTGGTGGCCGAGCGCACCGCGCTCAACCTGATCCGCCATCTCTCCGGGGTGGCCACGCATTCCGCCGGCTGGGTGGCTGCCCTGGCCGGCACCGGTACCCGGCTCCTCGACACCCGGTGCACCACGCCCGGGCTGCGACCGCTGGAGCGCTACGCCGTGCGCTGCGGCGGCGGGACGAACGGGCGGGCCGGCCTCTACGACGCCGCGCACGTCAGCGTGGACCACGCCGCGGCCGCCGGGTCCGTGGCCGGCGCGCTGGACGCCGTCCGCCGCCGCCTGCCCGGCGCCCTGGTGCAGATCGATGTGCAGACGTCGCTGCAAGGGGTCGAGGCGGTCCATGCCGGGGCCCGGTTCATCGTCTGCGAAGGGATCGCCCTGGACCAGTTGCCGAGTACGGTCACCCAGATCCGGGCCGCCACCGCCGAGCGGGTCGAGATCGCCTGCTCGGGCGGCTTCGGGCTCGCGCAGGCCGCCCAGGTGGCCCGGGCAGGGGTGGATCACGTCTACGTCGACTCGCTGGTGCAGGAGGCGCGGGCGGTCGACGTGCAGCTCAGGCTCTACTGACTTGTGCTCGGCGCTGGGTGCAGCAACCGCTCGTAGAGGCGGCGGTGCTGCTCACACAGTTCCACCCGCTCGGCCCAGCGTTGCTGGGGGTCGCTGCGGGTCACCCCGTCGTGCCCGCGTGCCGTCTGCAGTGCGGCGGCGAGTGCCTCGGCCGTGTGATCGACCTCCCGATGAGCCTCGAAGGTTGTGGTGAATCCGGGCTCCGGCCGCTGAGCGGCGGCGTGCGCCGACGCCGGCAGCACCACCTGGGTGCCGAGATCGGCACAGGCCTCGGGCCAGATCGAATGTGAGCCGAACAGCCCCGGCACCACCGAGACGTCCAGTCCGAACAGGTGGTCCCACAGCCGGGCCTCGGTGAGCGGGCGGTGTCGGGCCACCACGCCGCCGGCGCGGCGAACCAGCTGATCGATGCGGCGCACGGCGCTCGGCGCGTACGCCTCGGCGTCCGGGTCGGCCACCGAGGAGTGCAGGTGCACCCGCAGCTCCGCCCCCGACGTGAGCTGCACCGCACGGGCGAGCGCGTCGACGAAGTCCACCGCGTCGCCGGGCATCCGGAGCGAGCCCAGGTGCGTACCGACCAGCCGCCGTCCCGAGGGCCGCGAGGAGCGAGCCACCCGCATGCGCACGAAGTCGACCGCGTGCGGGTGCGGCAGCACCAGCGCTTCGACGGCCCACCGCTGCCGGATCTCCGCGGCGGCAGGGGGGGTCAACGTGATCACCGCGTCGGCGGCCCTGATGAGCTCGGACAGACGGTCGGCATACCCCATCGGGTCGACGCCGGTGGGATCGCTCAGGTGATAGGCGGTCACCACGAGCGGGGTGCCCGAACCGCGGACGGCGTCGATCGCCGCGCTCAAGGAGGCGCCGGCCTCTGGGCCGCTTCCGGCGGGCGGGCCGAGGACGTGCACCACGTCCACCGAGTCCAGGTGCGTTGTCAACCAGCGCACGTCGAAGGACCCGTGCCGGCGTGCCGCACCGAGCAGTCCCACGGTCGGCCGGTGCACGCCGTCCACGCCCTCGGGGTGTGACAGGTGCCGGGCGTAGAGGCCGTGCCCCGGCAGGGTGGCCACCTGGAGCGGGGCGCGTCCCTCCCAGGCGGGGCTGGCACGACGACGGGTGCGGGTGGACACAAGCGGCTCCGGACGGGAGTGGAAGCACGGGCTACCGGAAGAGTTCCCCGATCTGGGCCGGACCAATCCCCTTGGCACGATCTGATGTCAGTACGGCGCGCCTGCTAGCTGTGAGTAGTCGTGCTACTACCGTGAGGCGCCACAGCACGGGGGTAGGCACGTGAAGGGCAGGGCAGTCATCGTGGTTTCCGCCACCTCGCAAACGCCTCCTCCGGGCACGCCGGCTCCGCGGGCCCCCCTGGACGGGGCGGTCCGACAGTTGCTCAGGTCGGCCGTCTCGCTCCAGGCCGAGGACCTCCTGCGCACCATCGGAGCGCTCGCGCTGGAGCAGCGCGACGTCCGGAAGTGGTCGGCCCTGGTCGAGCGCGACGTGCGCGACCTGTCGTTCCTGGCCACCTGTGCCGTCGGGGCGGGCGCGGATCTGCCGGCGGGTTTCGACGGAGGGCGCGGCGACCCGGACAGCCCCGGTTCGGTGATCGAGGGCCTGCTCGCCAGCCACGACGCGTTGCTCGACGTGCTGCGTCAACTCGTTCGGCGCAGCACGGACCCTGCCATTCAGCACACGGTGCGCGACGTTCTGGACCGGCGTGAGGAAGAGGCGACGGTGTTGCGTGGTCTCGGTGCCGGGCATGGATTGCCCGAGGTGGAGCGTTTGATCCACGGGGCGCTGCCGAAGTATCAGGCCTGAGCCACCCCGCAGCGGGTCGTCGGCACGGCACGACGTATTCTGCCGGGTGTGACAATCCTCGAGGCGATCCTGCCGCCCGTCGGTATCTTGCTGTTCTTTGCCATCGCCTTGCGGGCGCTGCTGCAGGCCGACCGACGCGAGCGCGCTGCGGCGGCGCGTTTCGAGCGAGAGCAGCGTGGTGGAACCTCTGCCGCTCCGACGGCAACGGCCGAATCATCGGCCCCGTCTGCGGTTGTCCCCGAGTCGGAAAGCGGCGTCCCCGCCGAGTGAACCGGGGTCGGGGAAGCTCTCCGGCCCTGAATGGCAGGTCGACAGGCGATGACCTTACGGAGTCGAACGATCCCATTACGCAACCATTTGTGCTCTCAGGGTTCGACGTTTCTGTGGAATTCGAACGGCTGCCTGTGAATGTTGCGTGACGGCCGGCAAATGACGCACGCGCCTGTTTTGACATCGAGCCTTTCCGGATAGACACTATCCGAACGGCAAGTTCCCTCAATTTGTCAGGAGTTTTTCATGGCTCAGAAGGTCCAGGTCATCCTGGTCGACGATGTCGACGGGGGTGAAGCTGAAGAGACCGTCAGCTTCGCGTTGGACGGTGTCAGCTACGAGATCGATGTCTCGGCGGAGAACGCCGAGGCACTTCGGGAGTCGATCGGTCCTTGGATCGGTCACGCACGTCGCGTCGGGGGTCGCTCGTCCGTCCGGCGCGCTGCAGTACCCAAGGCACGCAACGGTTCTGCGGTTCGGGCATCGCTCGGCGATGTGCGTTCCTGGGCCCGTGAGAACGGATTCCAGGTCAGTGATCGTGGTCGAGTGTCCTCCGAAGTGATGGCGGCGTACGACAGCGCGCACTGATACGTCGACCACGGCAGTTCTGCCGTCATCGCCGGCACGCCATCAGGGGCGGGTATCCAGGCCAGGGATACCCGCCCCTGATGGCGTCTGCCACGACTCAGCCGGGTGTGCCGTCCTGGCGCAACAGGCGGCGCAGGATCTTCCCGGAGGCCGATTTCGGAATCGACTCCACGAACGTGAGCCGGCGGATCTGCTTGAACGGGGCCACCTGAGCGGCGATGAACTGTTGAATGTCCTCCGCGGTCGCCTCCACGCCCGGACGGAGCACCACGAAGGCGGCGGGGACCTCGCCCGCCTCCGGGTCAGGCTCTCCGATCACCGCGGCGTCGGCGACAGCCGGGTGGGTGAGCAGCAGGGCCTCCAATTCCGCGGGTGGAACCTGGAACCCCTTGTATTTGATCAGTTCCTTCAGCCGGTCGACCACGAACACGTGACCGTCCTCGTCCACGTGACCGATATCCCCGGTGTGCAGCCAGCCCTCGGCGTCCAGGGTCAATTCGGTCGCTGCGACATTGTTCAGATAGCCGCGCATCACCTGGGGGCCGCGGATCCACAGTTCGCCGTCCTCGCCCACGCCGAGGTCCGCCGCCGTGGCCGGCTCGACGATCCGCATCTCGGTGTTCGGCGCAGTCACACCGACCGAACCGGGCTTGGCGTGGCCGAGCGGGGTCAGGTGCGACACCGGCGACATCTCGGTCATCCCATAGCCCTGGACCACCTCGCAGCCCAGACGTGCGCCGGCTTCGATCGACAGCTCGGCCGACAGTGGAGCTGCCCCCGAGAAGACCTGGCGCAGTGCCGAGAGGTCATAGGAATCGACCAGTGGATGCTTGGCGAGGGCGACCACGATCGGCGGGGCGACGAAGCTACGGGTCACGTGGTAGCGCTGATGCAGCTCCAGGAACTGCTCCAGATCGAACCGCGGCATGGTGATCACGGTGGCGCCCACCCGCAGGCCGGCATTCATGATCACCTGCATCCCATAGATATGGAAGAACGGCAGGACGGCGATCAGCGTCTCGTCCTCGGCGAGGTGTGCCGGCGCCACCACCTGGGCGATGTTCGCCACCAGGTTGTGGTGGCTGAGCCTGACGCCCTTGGAGACCCCCGTGGTGCCCGAGGAGTAGGGCAGCACGACCAGATCGTCCGGGTCCACCGGAACCTGCTCGGCGAGCGGTGCGCCGAACAGGGCGGTCAGGCCGCGGATGGTGGACGGGGCGCCGTCGGGGACGTCGCCGATCACGTAGACGTCGGACACGTCGGTGCCCTCGGCGGCCGCGAGGGCCACGTCCAGGAACATCCCGACGGTCACCATCATCTCGGCCCCGGCGTCGAGCAGTTGCTGGCGCACCTCGCGCTGCGTGTAAGTGGGGTTGATGGTGGTGACCACGCCGCCGGCCATCGCCACGCCGTGGAAGACCACGGCGTACTCGGGCAGGTTGGGCGCCATCAGCGCCACCACCCGCCCCTTCGAGAACCCTGCGGCGACCAGGCCGCCGGCGAGGGAGCGCACCGCGTGGTCCAGGCCGGCGTAGGTGATCGTGCGCCCGGTCGGGCCGTCGACGAGCGCCGGCTTGTCGCCCAGTTCCGCGGTGCGGGACAGCACGTAGCCGGTCAGGGCGACACGAGGAATATGGACATCAGGGAGTGGGCTGCGGTGAATCATGTGCAGATCCTGGACTCCACGGCCCGTGATGGCTAGGGCTCGGCGCGAAAAGCGTCGCCCGGAGCGGGTGCCACCACTCGAGGGAGAACGCTGCGATGGCCGTCACCGGCAGGCAGAGCTGGTCGACCAGGGATCACGACGTTGCGTCCGAGTTGGTCGACCTGCTCCAGGTGAGCGCAGTCGACCGGGCGCTGCTGGGGTCGCTGCACGAGGCGGCCGAGGCTGCGGCCCCCGCGATGTCCGAGGGGTCTGCGCCCGGGTGCTGAGCAGCGTCGTAGCCCATTTGTCCGTTCCTGTTGCGTCCTGCGCACTTCGGGCGCTGTGAGGCCTCGCAGACTTCCGCCCGCAGCGAACAGGCTGTCCTCGATCGGCCCTGGCGGAACACGAAAGTCCAGGTCACCGTTGGCCGAAGCACGGGTAACGACAGTTCTCCGGGTGAACCCGGGCCGCATGTCGGCAGGTCACGTCTGGTGATCCTGTCGGGTGCCCCGGATAACATCGATGGGGAAGCCCTGTCCCACCGCAACAGCACCGCTCGACCGCACACGAGGAGCGCAGATGTTCGAGAGGTTTACCGACCGCGCCCGCCGTGTCGTCGTCCTGGCCCAAGAGGAGGCCAGGATGCTCAACCACAACTACATCGGCACCGAGCACATCCTCCTGGGCCTCATCCATGAGGGTGAGGGCGTCGCGGCGAAGGCCCTGGAGTCTCTGGGGATCTCCCTGGACGCCGTCCGCGAGCAGGTGCAGGAGATCATCGGCCAGGGTCAGCAGGCCCCGTCCGGGCACATCCCCTTCACTCCGCGCGCCAAGAAGGTGCTCGAGCTCTCGCTGCGCGAGGCGCTGCAGCTCGGCCACAACTACATCGGCACCGAGCACATCCTGCTCGGTCTGATCCGCGAGGGCGAGGGTGTCGCCGCCCAGGTGCTGGTCAAACTGGGCGCCGACCTGAACCGGGTCCGCCAGCAGGTGATCCAGCTCCTGTCCGGCTACCAGGGCAAGGAGCCGGCCGCCGCCGGCGGTACCCAGGAGGGCACGCCGTCCGGATCGCTGGTGCTCGACCAGTTCGGGCGCAACCTCACCCAGGCAGCCCGTGACGGCAAGCTCGACCCGGTGATCGGGCGCGAGAAGGAGATCGAGCGGGTCATGCAGGTGCTGTCCCGCCGGACCAAGAACAACCCGGTGCTGATCGGGGAGCCCGGCGTGGGCAAGACCGCCGTGGTGGAGGGTCTGTCTCAGGCGATCGTCAAGGGCGAGGTGCCCGAGACGCTCAAGGACAAGCAGCTCTACACCCTCGACCTGGGCGCGCTCGTCGCCGGCAGCCGCTACCGCGGTGACTTCGAGGAGCGCCTGAAGAAGGTGCTCAAGGAGATCCGCACCCGCGGCGACATCATCCTGTTCATCGACGAGATCCACACTCTGGTCGGCGCAGGCGCCGCCGAGGGTGCGATCGACGCGGCGAGCATCCTCAAGCCGATGCTGGCGCGTGGTGAGCTGCAGACCATCGGCGCCACCACGCTCGACGAGTACCGCAAGCACGTGGAGAAGGACCCGGCGCTGGAGAGGCGTCTGCAGCCGATCCAGGTGCAGGAGCCCTCGCTGGCCCACACGATCGAGATCCTCAAGGGACTGCGTGACCGGTACGAGGCGCACCACCGGGTCTCGATCACGGACGGCGCGCTGGTCGCCGCCGCGACGCTGGCCGACCGGTACGTGAACGACCGGTTCCTGCCCGACAAGGCGATCGACCTGATCGACGAGGCCGGCGCCCGGCTGCGGATCCGCCGGATGACGGCTCCGCCGGACCTGCGCGAGTTCGACGAGAAGATCGCCCAGACCCGCCGCGAGAAGGAGAGCGCGATCGACGCGCAGGACTTCGAGAAGGCGGCGTCCCTGCGCGACACCGAGAAGAAGCTGCTGGTGGCCAAGGCCGAGCGCGAGAAGCAGTGGAAGGCCGGCGACATGGACGTCGTGGCCGAGGTCGACGAGGAACTGATCGCCGAGGTGCTCGCCACGGCGACCGGCATCCCGGTGTTCAAGCTGACCGAGGAGGAGTCCTCGCGCCTGCTGCACATGGAGGACGAGCTCCACCGCCGGATCATCGGCCAGAACGAGGCGATCAAGGCTCTGTCCCAGGCGATCCGGCGCACCCGGGCCGGCCTGAAGGACCCCAAGCGCCCCGGAGGCTCGTTCATCTTCGCCGGCCCGACCGGCGTCGGGAAGACCGAGCTGGCCAAGGCGCTCGCCGAGTTCCTGTTCGGCGACGAGGACTCGCTGATCCAGCTCGACATGTCCGAGTTCAGCGAGAAGCACACCGTCTCGCGGCTGTTCGGCTCCCCGCCCGGCTACGTCGGGTACGAGGAGGGCGGACAGCTGACCGAGAAGGTGCGGCGCAAGCCGTTCTCGGTGGTCCTGTTCGACGAGGTCGAGAAGGCCCACCCGGACATCTTCAACTCGCTGCTGCAGATCCTGGAGGACGGTCGGTTGACCGACAGCCAGGGTCGGGTCATCGACTTCAAGAACACCGTGATCATCATGACCACGAACCTGGGCACCCGGGACATCTCCAAGGGCCAGTCGATGGGCTTCCAGGCCGGCAACGACACCAAGACCGGCTACGAGCGGATGAAGGCCAAGGTCGCCGAGGAGCTGAAGGTGCACTTCCGGCCCGAGTTCCTCAACCGGGTGGACGACATGATCGTCTTCCCGCAGCTGTCCCAGGACGAGATCGTCCAGATCGTCGACCTGATGATCGCCAAGGTGGACGAGCGGCTCAAGGACCGGGACATGGGGATCGAGTTGCGCCCCGCGGCCAAGGAACTGCTCGCGGTCAAGGGCTATGACCCGGTGCTCGGTGCCCGCCCGCTGCGCCGTGCCATCCAACGCGAGATCGAGGACGCCCTGTCCGAGAAGATCCTCTACAGCGAGCTGAAGGCCGGTCAGATCGTGGTGGTGGACGTCGAGGGTGAGGCGCCGAACGCGCACTTCACCTTCGTCGGCACCGCGAAGACCCCGGTGCCCGACGCCGCCCTGGTCGAACCGGCCGCCGCCGGAGGCACCGGAGCCGTGGAGCTGCCCGCCGCCGAAGAAGGCTGACCCGCCCCAACCTGCTCATGCCCCGCAGGGGTACATGAAAAGGCCTCCCCGAGGCCCCAAACATGTTCACCCGCGGAGCATGAGCAGTTTGTCATAGGCAAGGACGCAAGATCACAGGTCTGGGACAGGCCCGGACCACTGACTTGCCAGCATGGCGTTCGACGCTCTTCCTGTGCTCGCAGAACGCGGGCGACAGCGCAGAGAGGAACCACTATGACCGACATGACGCCCGAGACCCCGACCCCCCGCCGGCGCAACGGCCGGATGGCCCTGGGAGCCGGCCTGATCGCGGCCGGAGCCATTGCCGGCGGGGTGCTCGCCGGCACGATGTCTGCCTCGGCGGACACCACCCCCACGCCGAGCGTCACGTCCTCGTCCGGCACAGCGCCGGGCACGGATGACAGTGGCGCAGCCGCGGGCGGCCAGTCCGGCGCGCGGGGGCAGGGCGGTGACCAGCACGGTTCCGCCTCGGTGCGTGACGACGAGAAGGTGCTGACGGGTTCGGATGCCGAGAAGGTCACGGCGGCGGCGCTGAAGGCGGTACCGGGCGGAACGGTGTACCGGGTCGAGACCGACGCCGGTGACGGGGAGTACGAGGCGCATATGACCAAGGCCGACGGCACCGAGGTGACCGTGAAGCTGGACGCGGCATTCTCCGTGATCAAGGTCGAGGACGGGATGGGCACGGGTGACCCGGCCCCGCGGGCCGCCCCGAACGGTCAGGCCCGCAGCGGTCAGGCTCCCGACGGGTCGGCGACCACGCCGTCCGGCTCGAGCCCCGCCGCCTGAGTCTTTCAGCGGTGATCGCGGCCGGAGCGCAGTTTCCCCCACTGGCTGGGGGGAACTGCGCTTTGCCGCTGATCACGGCGGATGTTGCCGCAGCCCGCCGACGCTGCCGTCGACGATCCGTGGCTAAACGCCCCGAGGGTGGTGGGCCCGCCTTCTCACCCCCCGGAGGCAGGCTGCATCGGCTTGGTCGTGCCGTAGACGCCCTTGCTCACCTCGTAGGCGTGCTTCTCCAAGGCCAGTGCCTGGCGACGAACTCTCGCCAGGGTCTGGGCGTCCAGGGACTTCGCCGTGACGAGTTCCAGCTCCTCCTTGTCCTGATCTTTAGCGCCCTTCCAGCCGACCCGGACGTTCCCTACCCCGGGGGCGTAGTACTTCAGCTGGAAGGCGTCCGGCTCGGCCCGGACGAACTCCTCGGTGATGATCACGCGGTTGTAGCAACCGGCCGGCACGCAGGTGCGCTGGCCGGTGTCGGCGAGCCGGGCCCGGTCCTTCCAGTCCACCGTGGGCCCCCAGCCTTGGGAGTAACTGGGCGCGCCGAGCTGCGGATCGGCTTTCATGGTGATCCCGACCTTGGCCCCCTCCTGCCCCGAGATCCAGGTTGGGGCCTCTACCAGCTTGCCGTCCTCGTACACCTCGGGGTACTGCCCGAAATGCCAGACCGTGCCGTCGTCGGCCTGGGCGAAGAAGGCGAGCTCCGCCTCGTTGAGCGTGCCGTCGGTGTAGTCCAGCTCGTAGAGGACCACGTTCCGCACCCCGTCGACCTCCTTCACCAGGTCGGTGACGGTGAACACGACATCGTGAGTCAACCGCTCGCCGTCCACCGTCGAGGAGCCCTTGTACACCAGCTGGGTGCCCGGCGTGAGCGGGAACCACTGGTTGTCCACCACCGTCGAGCGGGTGAATGCGCTGCGGTCCAGGTCCTCGGTCTCCTTCTCGCCGGCCGGCTGCGACGCCGAGACGCTGGTAGTGGCCGAGGCGCTGGGGGTGGCTGGCGCACTGGGGGTCGCCGAGGTGGCCGGTGCGCCCCCGGAGACGCTGCTCGCCGGGGTGCCGCCGCCCCCACCACAGGCCGAGGCGCCCAGCACCGTGAGTGTCACTACCACCGCGCCAGCCAGGCGCGCAAGGTGTCGTGCAGGTCGCATGTTGCTCCTTTAGTCGGGTGGTGTCGACTGTCGCTAGCTCACGGCGGCCGTGGCTCGCACGCGGCCGAACCGCAGGTATAGAGACGGGACGACGAAGAGGCTGAGCAGCGTGGAGGTGAACAGTCCGCCGAGGATGACCAGGGCCAGCGGGTGCTCGATCTCCTGGCCCGGGCGCTCGCCGAGGATCACCAACGGCACCAGTGCCAGGCCGGTCGCCAGGGTTGTCATCAGGATCGGGGAGAGCCGTTCCCGGGCCCCCCGGATCACCATCGCCGGCCCGAACTGCTCGCCCTCCTCGTGTTCCAGGTGCTGGCAGTGGTTGATCAGCAGGATCCCGTTGCGGGCGCTGAGCCCGAAGACGGTGAAGAAGCCGACGAGCGATCCGAGCGAGATGATCCCCCCGGTGCCGAAGGCGGCCAGCAGGCCGCCGACCAGCGCCATCGGCAGAGTGAGCATCGTCAGCATCGCCAGCCGCCAGCTGCCGAGGGCTGCCTGGAGCAGGAACAGAATACCGAGAATCGCGATGCCGGCCGTTGCCAGCAGCCGCTGGTTGGCGGCCTGCCGCTCGGCGTATTCCCCGAGCAGCTCGGTGTGATAACCCCGCTCGAACTGGACGGCGGCCAGTTTGTCCTCGAACTCGTCGACGATCGAGCCCAGGTCGCGCTCGTCGATCTCGGCACCGACGTCCAGGTACCGGGATTCGCCCTCGCGCTCGATCGCGTTCGGGCTCGGCGCCACCCGCACCTCGGCTACATCACCGAGTCGCACGCGCTTGCCGGTCGGGGTGTCGATCGGCAGGTTCGCGAACGTCGTCGGATCGCTGCGATTGTCCGGGGTGCTCCAGACCACGACGTCGTAGGCCTTGCCTTCGCGGAAGACGTCACCGACCTCCTCGCCCGCAACCAGGGTTGCCGTTGCCCGGCGGACGTCGCCCGGCTTCAGCCCGTACTCGGCCGCTTTGGCGAGGTCGAGCGTGACCTCCAGCTGGGGGATGTCGGCGGAGACAGTGGCGTGCTCGTCCTTAACCCCGTCAATGCCGGCCAGGATGGCCTTGACCTCCTCGGCTTTCGCCCGCAACACCGCCAAGTCCGGCCCGTAGATCCGCAAGGCGATCGGCTCGCCGACACCCTTCGACACCTCGCCGACCCGTTCCTTCAGGTAGGTCTTCACATCCCGGAAGATGCCGGGATAGGAGTCGACGACCTGCTGGATCTGGTCGGTGGTGTCCTCGTAGTCGGCAGAGGGGTCGACGCTGATCCAGTTCTCCCCGAAGTTCACCCCGTGCACCTCGTCGGACAGCATGGCCTGCCCGATGTGGGTGCCGAAGTTGCGCACGCCGGGAATGGCCCGCAGATCCCGGCTGGCCAGCAGCATCGTGCGTTCCATCTCCGGGACGGTGGTGCCCGGCTGGGCCACCCAGTGCATGAGGAAGTCGCGTTCCTTGAAGGAGGGGAACAGCGACTGACCCAGTTGCGGGATCACCGCCAGCCCGGCCAGGGTGATCACGGCGACAGTCGCGTAGACCGGGCGGGGCCGGGTGACGATCCCGTTGAGCAGCCTGGTGTACCCGCCCTGCAGCCGGCGGACCACGGGGGACTCCCGCCGCTCGATCGGCGCCTTCCGCAACAGGATCAATGAGAGTGCGGGCGTGACGGTGAGGGCCACGACCAGCGAGGCGAGGATGGCCAGCGTGTATGAAGCCGCCAGCGGGCGGAAGAACGCGCCGGCCAGCCCTGGCAGCAGGAACACCGGGATGCTGGCGACAACAATGATCAGAGTGGCGTAGATGATCGGGTTGCGGACCTCGATCGAGGCCTCGAGGATCACCGATGACGTCGACCGGTCGCTGCCGCTGAGCCGGTTCTGACGCAGCCTCCGGACGATGTTCTCCACGTCGATGATGGCGTCGTCGACCACCGCCCCCAGGGCGATCACCAGCCCGGCCAGAGTCATCGTGTTCACGGTTTCGCCCCGCCAGTAGAGGACCAGCATCGTGGCGATCAAGGAGAGCGGGATCGTGACCAGGCTGATCAACGCGACCCGCCACTCGAACAGGAACAAGCCGAGGATGACTACCACGAGGAGGAACCCGAGGACCAGGGACTGGGTCAGGTTGTCGATCGCCACCTCGATGAAACTGGCCTGCTGGAAGATCGTGGTGTCGAAGGCCACTCCGGGCATGCCCGGTTCGAGGGAGCGGATCGCCTCCTCGACGCCGCGGGTGAGTTCGAGTGTGTTGGCCCACGGCAGCTTCTCCACGACCAGGAGCAGCCCTGGCTGGTCGTTGATGATCGCGCTGCCGATCGTGGGCGGGTAAGCCTCGACCACCCGGGCCACGTCCTTGAGTTGGACGGTGCCGCCGTTCGCGCTGTCGACAGTCACCTTCGCGAGGTCGGCCGGGGTGACGATCGGCAGGACGTGCCGCACTCCGATCCTCTGGTTCGGGGTCTCCACGATCCCGCCAGTGCCGATCACGGATCCGGCGGAGAAGCGCAGCAGCCCCGAGTCGACTGCATCCGCGGTGGACTCCATCACGTCGTCGAGGGCCACGTTGTGCGCGGCCATCCGTTCCGGCTCGACCTGGACGGCGAGCATCTTGATCTGCTCGTTCCACATCGCGACGTTGGCGACGCCGGGGACCTGCAGCAGTCTGGCGCGGACGGTCCAGTACGCCATCATCGACAGGTCCATGATCGAGTGCGTGTCGGACGTCATGCCGATCTTGACGACCCGGCTGGTCGCCGACAGGGGTGCCAACATGACCGGCGGGGCCGCCCAGGTCGGCAGGCTGGGGGTGACCACGGCCAGCCGTTCCTGAACCAGCTGCCGGGCCCGCAGGTCGTCGGTCCCTGGCTTGAAGACCAGCCGGATGGACGACAGCTGGTGCACCGAGCGGGACCTCATCTGGTCCAGGTCCGCCAGGCCGTTGAGCGCCTGCTCCAGCGGGACGGTGACGAGGGACTCGACGTCCGCCGTGGACAGTCCCACACATATCGTCTGGACCTCCACCCGTGGCGGGGCGAACTCAGGGAAGACGTCCAGGCGCATCCCCGGCAGCAGCGTCGTCCCGATCACCATCAGGGCCACGCCGGCGGCCGCCACCAGGTAGCGCAGGCGCAGGCTGGCGGTGACGACGAGCCGCACAAGTGTCCGTCGCGGAATCATGGCTCAGGCGCCTAGCTCTGCCTCGGCGCCGACGAGCTCGGCGGCCCCGACCGTCACTACCTTCGTCCCCACCACGGGGCCGGCCGAGAGCACCGCTCGGTCCCCGTCGATGGTCGAGATCGTGATCGGCGCTCGCACGTACGTCAGCCCCTCGGGATTGGTGAAGGCCCAGGCCTTCCCCTCGACGTCATAGACGACGGCCGCGAACGGGATCACCAGACTCTTCCCGTCCGGCGCGAGCTGGGCCGGCTGGGTCGTGATCCCGAGCCGGCGGGCACCGACGTCGGACAGGGTGACCCGTGTGCCGTCCGGGCCCTCGACGATCGTCGCCGCAGGGTCACTCTTGCTGTCGGCCTTCTCGAGGCTGGCGCAGCCGCCCAGACCGAGGGTGACCGCCAGGAACGCGACTGTGATCAGGTGCCGCTTGGACATCTCAGCTTCCCTTCGGCATGGAGGTGGAGGTCAGGTCGACGGTGCGCTGCTGGGGCGGCGCGGGAGGTCTGGGGTCCCGGTCCCGGGCCACGAAGCCCGCGTACAGCGCGGGGACGATGTAGCCGGTGACGATCGCGCAGCTGAGCAGCCCGGTCAGGAGGGTCACCGCGGCCGGGTGCAGGAACTCCATCCCGTCCACCGTCGTCACCGCCGCGGGAAGCACCAGCGCCGCCACGGCCAGGCAGGACAGCACGATGGGCGCGGCCCGTTCACGAGCGGCCGCCACGATCGCGGTGGACCGGCTCGCGCCGGCCGTCGTCTCCGCCATGGCCTGCGCCCGGGCGACCAGGACGAGGCTCTGCCGCACGGCCAGGCCGACGATCCCGAGGAACCCGGCCAGGGCCCCGGCCGAGGTGATCCCGCCGACGAGCGGGGCGACGAGGACGGCGCCCGCGCCGGCCAGCGGGGCGGCCAGGGTCAGCAGGACCGCGGTCCGCCAGCTGTTGGTGGCCGCCTGGAACAGCAGGAAGATGCCGACGAGCGCAACCGTTAGCCAACCGAGCAGCGGGCCGGTGACCTTCTGCGCCGGGCTCGGCGACGTCACCACCTCGGCGCGGTACTCGAGTGGCATGGTGAGCCCTCGCAGCCGCGTGGTGACCTCGCTGGTCACCTCGCCGATGTCCCGGGAGGGCACCGTGGCGAGCACGTCGAGGTAGCGCCGCACCGCGTCGTGAGCGATTACCGCGGGTTCGGGGGCGATGCTCACCGTGGCGAGATCACCGAGCCGCACCTGCTCGCCAGCAGGGGTGTTCACGAGCAGGGACTCCAGGGCGGCGGGGCTCTGCCGGGCCGCCGGCCCGCCCCAGACGACGACGTCGAAGACCTTCTGCTGCTCGTAGAGGTTCCCGACGAGCAGGCCCGAGATCAAGGTGGCGGTCTCGCGTCGGACGTCGCCGGGCTTGAGGCCGTACTTCCGAGCCCGGTCGAGATCGACCTCGACCCGAACCGTCGGTTGGGTGGGTACGGCGTCGAGATGCGGAGCCACCACGCCGCGCACCGTGCCCACCACGTCCTTCACGCTGTCCGCGGTGCTGCGCAGGGTCTGCACGTCACCCCCGTACACCCGGACGACGAGGTCGGCCTTGGCGGTGCGGCCGGCGGCGGCGATCCGCTCGTCGGCGTAGCCGCCGATCTCCGCGTGCAACCCGGGGTAGCCGGTAGCGACCCGGCGCACCTCGCTCGTGGTGGCGCCGTGGTCGGCGTCCGGAGCGATCGTGACCCAGAGCTCCGCCGAGTTGACGTCGACCACCTGATCGGAGGTCAGCGCGCGCCCGACGTGCGAGCCCACCTTGGTCACCCCGGGGAGGGCCCGCAGCTCGCGGCTGACCGCCCCGGTGACGCGGGTCATCTCCGGCAGCGCGGTTCCGTGCGCCGCCTCCAGCCGCACCAGCAGGTTGCGGTCCTGCTGGGTGGGCAGCGTCACGCCCGAGCCCAGCTGCGGGATCACGGCGAGCCCCGCCAGTACGAGGACGGCGGTGGCAGCCAGCGCCCGCCCCCGGCGGAGGATGGCCGGGGCCACAATTCGGTCGAACCCGCGGGTCACCCAGCGCAGCAGCGCTGGCTCGCGGGTCGCGCGGCCGCCGCGCAGCAGCAGCAGGGCCGGGGTCAGCGTGACCGCGACCAGCAGCGAGGCGAGCAGCGCCAACGCGTAGCTGATGGCGGCCGGCCGGGTGAACGATCCCACCACTCCGGTCAGCAGGATCAATGGCGCCACGCCCAGCAGGACGATCACGGTGGCGTAGACCAGCGGCCGGCGGCTCTGCAGCAGGGCGTCGACGACCACAGCACCCCGAGGCAGCGGGTCGGGGGTCGTGGCGTTCTCCCGCAGAATCCGGCGGACCCGGTCGACGTCGGTCACCAGGTCGTCGATCACCAGGGCGACCGCCGCGGCTAGCCCGAGCACCGTCATCGTGGTGAACGTCGCCCCCCGCAGGTGCAGGACGTACAGCGCGGCAGTCACCGAGAACGGCACGGTGATCAGGCCGATCAGCGCCGCCTGCCAGGACGCCATGGCCAGCCCGAGCACCGCGACCATCAGGAGCAGGCCGATCAGCGCCACCACGCCCAGGTGGCTCAGCGCGTTCTCGATGAAGCTCGCCGGCCGGTAGACCTCGGTGTCGACGACGATCCCCGTCAGGCCCGGCTGAAGGTCAGCCATCGCCGTGGCGACGTCCCGCGTCACCTGTGTGGTGTTCGCCTCGGGGAACTTGTCCACCACGATCATGATCGTGGGCTGGGCATCGACCGCGGCGTCACCGATCATCGGCTGGTGGTCCTCGACGACGTCGGCGACGTCGCCGATGCGCTGCGGCGCTCCGGACCCACCCTCAATCACGACGTCGGCGAGCTGGTCGGCCGAGGTGATGGGCGAGACGTGCTGGACGCCGATGCGCTGGTTCGGGGTCTCGACGAACCCGCCGGTGCCCGGTGAGGAAGCCTCGACGAAGCTGAGCGGGGAGACCCACAGTGCGTTTCCTGTGGTCTCGATCAGCCGGGTCAGGGTGACCTTGTTGGCGTGCAGGCGCTGCGGATCGACCTGGACCTGCAGTTGGCGGTCTCGCTGACCGTAGACCGAGACGTTCGCCACGCCGGGCACGCCGAGCAGCCGGGGCTTGATCTGCCACCGGGCCAGCACCGACATCGCGATCGGGGTCGCGCTACCGGAGGACATGCCGATCATCGCGACCCGGTTCACCGAGGCCCGCGGCTGGATCACCACGGGCGGCGTCCCGACTCCGGGCAGGGCGTGCGCCTGGGTCATTCGTTCCTGGACCACCTGCCGGGCTCGGTACAGGTCGGTGCCCTCCTCGAACACCATCTCGACGGACGAGAGGCCGGGGATCGATCGGGAGGTGATCCGCTCCACCCAGGGCACACCGTTGAGCAGGTCCTGCTCCAGCGGGACGGTGATCAGTTGCTCCACCTCGACGGCAGACAGGCCGAGCGCCTCCGCCTGTACCTCCACGGTGGGTTGTCGGAACTCGGGGTAGACGTCGACCGAGGCGCTGCGCAGCGCCGTGACGCCGATGGCCAGCACCGCGATCGCGAGCGCCAGCACCAGCCGACTGAACTTGAGACTGGAGTCGAGGAACCAGCGGGTCATGGCCTGACCTCCGGAGTGTAAAGATCGAGCCGCGGATCGGCGGCCGGCTGCATGCCTGGGAGAAAAAGAGGAGAGGTGCGCGCAACATCGCGGAAGGCCGCGCAGGGTTATTTCTGCGAGCACGCACGAATCACTGCGACGGCACGCCGACGTATTCACGCGGTGTCGGGCCGTCTCGAACTTCCCCGGTTCGAAGATCTGGAGCCGGGACCGTTCACCCTGGGCCGCAATTCGCACAGCGCGATAAGGACCCGCGGGTGAACAGAGACGATGGCCAGCGCTGCTGCCCTGGCTAGCGGGGCTGCAACGTCAGAGGAGAGTCCTTGTGCAGCGCCGGTTCGCGGCAACGTGTCCCAGGCACATGATTCCCCCAAACCACACGTAACGCTGAATTCCTGCTGAACAGATGCGGGAGAGTATTGCGCATGGCAAAGACTAAAGACAAGGTCAAGGGCATCTCAAATGTGTCACGCAGCTGGACTCCCGGAGTGAGTTCCGGTTTATGAGTATTCTCCCGTAGCTATTTCACTTTGGGTATGACAGTCGTGGCGTGGTGTAACCGATGATTCAAGGGCGACCGCCCCGGCCACGGCAACGGTCCATTGCTGTGGACGTGGTAGATGCCTGTGTCGCCCGGCCCCGCCGGGCCCGCCCCAGGACAAGACTCTCCGCGACCATGACAAATGATCAATACATGAGAGGTCGCGAGGCCCATCAGCGACCGACAAGACCGCGACTGTGGTAATCGCCAGTCGCCGCTCACCTATGCGGGCCGGGCGCCGGCGCGTCGGCATGATCAGCTGGCGACGGCGGCCGTGCGCGGCCGGGAACGGGCTCGGCGCCGCCACGTGGCCAGCGCGCTCAGCATGAGCAGCACCCCGGGCACCCCCACCGCCAGCGGGAGGGCGCCCGTGCCCGTCAGGCGCGGTTGCGGGGCGACCTCGAGTCGCAGCACCGGGCTGGCAGCCACGGTGTTCAGCGCCTCCGGCTCGGTGAGCGTGACGTAGGCCAGGAAGTCCCCGCTGTTCACCGCCTGCACGTTCCATCGCAGCGCCGTCACGGAGCTCGACGGCAGGGATCCCAGGTAACGGGTGCGCTCCGCGGACCAGTCCTCCGGATCCACGTAGACGCCGGGATCCAAGCTCAGCAGGTTGAGGTGCGCGATCACCGGCGACGACGGGCCGGAACCGTCGGTGCGGATCGTGGACGTGAAGCTGAAACGCTCGCCCAGCCGCAGCGCAAGCGTCTCTGTGTCCAGCGTGATGTCGCGCGCCGCCACCACCGGAGTACGCCCGGGCCACCGGGGGAGGGCCTGTGCCCCGGGGATGACGACAAGCGCTCCGGACGCCGCGGCGGCCAGGACAACCACCAGGCGGACCAGGGCCCGCGCCCGCCTCATCGCTGGCCTCCCGGGTGCAGCCCGAGCCGGCCCGCCACGATGAACGCCACCGCCGGGGCCACGACAGCCGCGATCAGCGGCCCGATCATCCACCCGGCGTCCTGGCCCGGAGGATGCGCTTGGACGACGACTGCTCCCAAGTAGTGCAGTCCTGCGGTGATCGGGTCGATCCGTAGCAGGAGGTCTCCGGCCCATCCCCGCTGGGCCGCGCCTGGCAGCTGCGTCGGTGCGTAGATCGCCAGCAGCCCGAAAAGGCTGAGGGCGAGGCTGAACCGGTTCGTGGCGGACAGGCAGCTGACGGTGAGCCCGTAGCCAGCCAGGAACAGCGCCAGCATGCTGCCCACCACCAGCCCCGCAAGTATCGAGACCACGGTCAGATTCACGCCGTCGGCCAGGAACCACAGGAACGGGACGGCGACCGCAAAAGCCGCGACCCACAGCGACAGAGCGGCGATGCCCTTGCCTATGATCAACGAGCGGCGGGGCACCGGGGTGAGCAGCAGGGTCTCCAGGGTGCCCCGCTCGCGTTCCCCGCTCACCGCGTCGGCGGCCGCCAGCAGGACCAGCAGGCCCCCGACGGCGACCGCCAGCTGCAGTGTCAGGTTCACCGCCTCGCGCTGCTCGAGGAAGTTGAGTGCCTGGTTGGTGGCGGCCAGGTAGAAGGTGACGCTGAGCAGGGTGGCGAAGGCGAGCAGCAGCGGCAGCCCGCGCCCCCTCAGCCACAGATCTCGAAGCTCCCGCTCCGCGACCACGGCCCAGCCGCTCGTCCCTTCGCCTCCGTCGGGCCCGCCACGTGGACGTCCGGCTGGGCTTCCGTGCGGGACGCCGACCTGGCTCGCGGCTGCCATGTCCGTCATCGCTCCTTCGTCACTGCTAGGAACGCGTCGCTGAGGCGTCCCTCCTCCAGGTCGAAGCCCAGCACGGGCACCCCCGCCGAAAGCAGGCGGCCGAGGGCGCCTGCGGCCGCTACCTCGGGAGCCACCCCGGCCGGCAGGGCCAGGACCAGCTGGCCTGGATGACCGTCCACGGGGGCGTCAACCCCGAGCGCGACACCCTCGGCACCGGTCAGCAGGTCGAGGGCCCGGGCCTGCGACTGCGGGGGCACCCGGAAGACGGCGCGCCGCGGAGCCGTCGCGCGGCGAGCCACCTCGGCGACGCTGCCCTGCGCCACGATTCGGCCCCGGTTCAGGATGATCACCTGATCGCAGACCTCCTCGACGTCGGCAAGCACGTGCGTGCTGAGCACGACGGTGACCCCGCGCTCGCGGGCGATCCGACCGACGAGGTCGAGGATGTGCCGCTGGCCGAGGGGGTCCAGGCCGAGGGTGGGCTCGTCGAGGAACACCACGCGGGGATCGTTGACCAGCGCCCGCGCGATGCCCAGGCGCTGGCGCATGCCGCGGCTGTAGGTCGAGATCAGCGATCCGGCGCGGGCGGCCAGGCCGACCTCGCCGAGGAGCCGTCGTGCGGTCGAGCCGGCCTCGGCCCGCGACATCCCGAACAGCCGGGCGTGGTAGATCAGCCACTCCTCCCCAGTCTGGCCGTGAGGGTACCCGGAGCTCTCCGGCAGGACGCCGACCCGCCGGCGGATGTCTGCCGGCCGCGTGTGCGGAACACCGGCAACGGCGAACCAGCCGGTGTCGGCGTCCAGGACGGTGGACAGAATCCGGATCACCGTGGTCTTGCCCGCCCCGTTGGGCCCGAGGAACCCGATGACGATGCCGGCCTGGACGGCGAGGTCGAGCGAGTCGACTGCCGTAACGCCGGGATAGGACTTGCGCAGGCCTCGAGTCTCCAGCGCCAGCCCGCGGCGCTCCGGCTCCCGTGAATGCATCGACGATTCCCTCCGGCAACGACGGTCAGCCGCTGACCGGCTGGCCGAACACCTCGATCTCCACCTTGCGGGTGATCGCGTCCGTGTGCTTCATCTGGCAGTCCAGGTCGGCCAGCGCCACGGCGATCTCCTCGGCCTGGAGCTTGCGCAGCGCGTCGGCGCGCTCGCCGGTCAGCGTCGTCGGGTCCTCGCCCTCGGCCAGCTCGTCTAGGCGGTCACCGTACTCCTCGATGATCTCATCCTGGTCCTCCTGGTAGTCGAGGCGCTGGTTGCGGTCGCCTTGAAAGAAGCGCTCCACCGCGATCATCAGATCGGTCCACACCGTCTGCGGACAGGTATAGCCGCACCACACGCGGCCGGCGACCGAGGTGACGAGGAACAGCGCGAGCGAGGCGAGCACGAGCAGGCCGGTGATGTAGTAGAATTCCTGCGGCCAGATCTCGAGGAAGAAGAAATAGAAGCGCCGCGCCGGAAAGTCGATCAGCACCGCCTGGTCGGGAAGATAGGAGCCGCGGTCCCAGCGGATCCACGGCACGAGGTAGTAGATGCCGAGCGTCACCGCCATCACGATCCATTTGGCGGTGCGGAAGCGGCCATGCGCGCGCTTGGGATAGATCTTGACGTGGGGCGCGTAGAGGCTCCCGCCGGAATCGCCCGGCGGCTCGTTCGCCTGCCTCGGCAGCGGTGCGTCAGTGATCTCCACGGCATCGATCCGTGCGTGGCCGAAATCCTCCGGCCGTAATGACTTCCGCGATCAGCATTGTAATCCTTCCCGGCTAGCGGCCGCCACCAAGCGAATGAACGTAGATGGCAAGCTCCTTGACGGTCTCGGGATCGAGCCGCTTGGCCCAGGCCGGCATCATGCCGGCCCGGCTATTGCGGATGGTCTCCATCACCGTCAGCCTGTCGCCGGCATAGAACCAAAGCTCATCGGCGAGATTGGGCGCGCCGAGCTGCGGATTGCCCTTGCCGTCGGCGCCGTGACAGGCGGCGCAATTTGCGGCTGAAGATCTTTGCCCCGCGCTCGGCGGCCGCCTTATCGTCGGCCTTGCCCGACAGCGAGAGGACATATTCCGCGACATCGGCGATCTGCGGCTCCGACAGAATTTCGGTGCGCCCGAAGGCCGGCATCTGGCTCGTATGCGTCTCGGGATCGTCGGCGCGGATGCCGTGCAGGATGGTCTGGTGGATGGCGGCGAGCGAGCCGTCGCCCCATAGCCAGGAATTGTCGCGAAGATTGGGATAGCCGACCGCACCTTGCGCGCCGCGGCCATGACATGGCGCGCAATTGTCGCCGAACGCAGCCTCGCCGCCGGCAAGGGCAAAGCTCAACAGCTCCGGATCGTTGCTGATGGCGGCAAGGTCCATTGCCGCGATCTTGTCGCGATAGGCCGACTTTTCGGTCCTTGGCCGCCGCGACCTGCTCGGCGACCCGCTCGCGCTGGCTATAGCCGAGAAACCCCTTGGTATAGGTGCTGACCAAGGGCCACGACGGCATCAACAGCCAATAGCCGATCGCCCAGACGATGCAGGCGTAGAACGTCCACAGCCACCATTTGGGCAACGGCTTGTTCAGCTCGGTGATGCCGTCCCATTCGTGGCCCGTGGTTTCGGCCTTGGTCGAGCTGTGCGGTTCGCGTCTAGCCATCGCGGTCTTCCGTCTCCTGGTCGGGATCCTTCTTGAGCGGGATCTTGGCGTCTTCCTCGAAGCGCTTCTTGTTGCCCGGCCAAAAGGCGTAGATCACCACGCCGACGAAGAGGGCAATGAAGAAGAGAAGTGCTGCGACTTGCGTGATGCCGGCCACCTGTTCGTAGGTCATGGCGCGCTACCTCAAATTCGGCCCGGCCGCGTCGAACTTGGCGAAGTCGACCAGCGTGCCGAGCATCTGCAGATAGGCGATGACGGCGTCGAGCTCGGACACTTTGGCCGGATCGCCGTCGAAGGGCCGCGTCTGCGCCTTGGGGTATCGCGCGAGGAACTCCTTCACGCCTTCCGCCGAAGGGTCGAGCTGCCGCTCGAGATCGGCCTTGGCGTTCTCGATCATCTCGTCGGTATAGGGCACGCCGACCGCTCGGTTCACGCGCAACCGGTCGGCGATGTCGCGATAGTCGAGCGCGGCTCGGCCGAGCCGCGGATAACCCGGCATGATCGACTCAGGCACGATGGCGCGCGGGTCGGTCAGATGCACGGCGTGCCATTCGTCGGAATATTTGCCGCCGACGCGCGCAAGATCCGGCCCGGTGCGCTTCGACCCCCATTGGAAGGGATGGTCGTACATGCTCTCGGCCGCGAGGCTGTAATGGCCGTAGCGCTCGACCTCGTCGCGAAGCGAGCGGATCATCTGGCTGTGGCAGACATAGCAGCCTTCGCGGATGTAGATGTCGCGGCCGGCGAGCTCGAGCGGCGTATAGGGCCGCATGCCTTGCACCTTCTCGATGGTCGAGGAGAGCCAGTAGAGCGGCGCGATCTCGACGATGCCGCCGATGGCGACGGTGATGAGGATGCCGATGAGGAGAAGGATGGAGCTCTTCTCGAGGACCTGATGCGACGACCAGTTCATGCCTTCCCCCTACTCGGCTGGAACGGGGCGAAGTTCGGGCGCCGCGGCGATGCGCGGCTGCTCCGCCGCATCGACCGGCTCATCGCCGCGAATGGTTCGCCAGATGTTGTAGACCATGAGCAGCGAGCCGAGCAGGAACAGGAGGCCGCCGGTCGCGCGAATGATGTAGAAGGGATGCATCGCCTCGACCGTCTCGGCGAAGGAATATTCGAGGAATCCCAGGCTGTTATAGGCGCGCCACATCAGGCCCTGGAGGATGCCCGACACCCACATCGAGGTGATGTAGAGCACGATGCCGAGGGTCGAGATCCAGAAATGCCACTCGACCAGCCGCTGCGAATAGAGCGCGCGGCGATGCCACAGCCAGGGCACCAGGCAATAGATCGTGCCGAATGAGATGAAGGCGACCCAGCCGAGCGCGCCTGAATGCACGTGCCCGATGGTCCAGTCGGTGTAGTGCGACAGCGCGTTGACGGATTTGATGCTCATCAGCGGCCCCTCGAAGGTCGACATGCCGTAGAAGGCCACCGACACGATGAGGAAGCGGATCACGGGATCGGTCCTGAGCTTGTCCCAGGCGCCCGACAGCGTCATCAGGCCGTTGATCATGCCGCCCCAGGACGGCATCCACAGCATGATGGAGAAGGTCATGCCGAGGGTCTGCGCCCAATCGGGGAGCGCGGTGTAATGCAGATGATGCGGGCCGGCCCAGATATAGAGGAAGATCAGCGACCAGAAATGGACGATGGAGAGCCGGTAGGAATAGACCGGCCGCTCGGCGCGCTTCGGCACGAAGTAGTACATCATGCCGAGGAAGCCCGCGGTGAGGAAGAAGCCGACCGCGTTGTGCCCGTACCACCACTGCGTCATGGCGTCCTGCACGCCGGCATAGAGCACGTAGCTCTTCGAGCCCATCAGCGACACCGGCACCGCCAGGTTGTTGATGATGTGCAGCATGGCGATGGTGACGATGAAGGCGAGATAGAACCAGTTCGCCACATAGATGTGCGGCTCGCGCCGCCGCGCCAGCGTGCCGACATAGACGAGGAAATAGACGACCCAGACGAGGGTCAGCCACAGATCCACGTACCATTCAGGCTCGGCATATTCCTTCGATTGGGTGACGCCGAGCAGGTAGCCGGTGGCGGCAAGCACGATGAAGAGCTGGTAGCCCCAGAACACGAACCAGGGCGACCAGCGCCCGGCAAGACGCGCGCGGCTGGTGCGCTGCACGACATAGAACGAGCTGGCGATCAGCGCGTTGCCGCCGAAGGCGAAGATCACCGCGGAGGTATGCAGCGGCCGCAAGCGGCCGAAGCTCGTCCATTCGAGGTCGAGATTGAGGATCGGGAAAGGCGAGCTGCCAGGCGATGAGGTCGCCGACCAGAAACCCGGCGATGCCCCAGAACACCGTGGCGATGACGCCGGCGCGGATGACCCCGTCGGCGTAGCCGGTCTCGTCCACCGGCGGCGCCTTACCCCTGAACCGGTCGAGCAGATAGACGCCCGGACATGGCCGAGGCGACCATCAGGATCGACCCGGCCAACACCATGCCATGGTCCTTGCCGGCCACGGCCCAGGCGAAGCCGATCACGGCGCAAACGGCCACTCCGAGCAGCGCCGCCCCGTCCGAAAAGGCGTGCAATTCCTCGCGCTTCACAGATGCCGTCATGCTCGCTCCCCATCCTGGGCTTTGAGGCACCTTGGGACGAGAGGCCGACTCCCAACCTTGACGCGGATCAAATGCCGGAGGCCGATGCTGCGGCGAAGCGCCACTCCAACGGCCAATGCACTTTACCATGGCCCGGGCGGAGCTGGGCGCGCCGGATTGGGCCCCATACGGCGTGGACTTCGCCGGCGACGCGGCTATGATTTGGGAATCGCGCCGTGAGGCCGTGGGCGAAAGGCAGGCTCGCATGTTCCCGATCGGTGACGACAACTCTCAGCGGCGCACCACCCCGGTCGTCACCTTCGCCCTCATCGGCCTGAACGTGGCGGTGTTCCTGCTCGAGCTCTCCGCCGGCGAGCCCTTTATCCGGCAATGGGCGTTCATCCCGGCCGAGTTTGCCGAGAGCCCGGTGGCAAGCACGGTGAAGATCTTCACCGCCATGTTCATGCATGGCGGCTGGATGCATCTCTTCGGCAATATGCTGTTCCTGTGGATCTTCGGCGACAATGTCGAGGATCGGCTCGGCCACGCGAAGTTCCTGATCTTCTATCTGCTCGCCGGCATCGCCGCGACGCTCGCCCAATTCGCCATTGCGCCGGAGTCGAGCGTGCCGAATGTCGGCGCCTCAGGCGCCATCGCCGGCGTGCTCGGCGCCTATATTCTGATGTTCCCGCAATCGCGCGTGAATGTGCTGCTCGGACGGCAAGTCGTCGCCATGCCGGCGATCTTCGTGCTCGGCATGTGGATCGTGCTCCAGCTCATCAGCGGCGTCGGCACGATCGCCTATACCGATGAAAGCGCCAATGTCGGCGGCATCGCCTACATGGCCCATATCGGCGGCTTCGTCGCCGGCTTCCTGATGGCGTTTCTGTTTCGCGGCATGTCGCCACCGCCAACACGACGGCGTAGGACGCCGCTGGTTCACACCGGTATGATTCGAGCTCAACCAAGGAAAGGTCGCGCCATGGCTCACTTTCTTCTTGTAGCCGCTCTTGTGGTCAGCTTTTCGGTTCCGGCCCTTGCCGCCAAACGCTATTACAATCGCGGCTCGCCGGATGACTGCAGGATCGTGAACATCGCGCCGGGTTATGCGAAGACGACGATCCGCAAAGGCAAGAGGGTCTATATCACCCGGCCAACTGCCGCGGTTGACATGGCGATTATCTGCAAGCCGGAAGCGGCGTGGCGGGATTAGCGGTGCTCGCTTTAGGAGACGATAGGACCACCACACATCATACCTAACGACCAAACGGATTCCAACCAGGTTTGGGCTTGAGCTTCGGCTTCCATTTGTCAGGCGGTCGTGGCGCCTCTATCCGATCCCTAATATCAGTTTGATCCTCCGCCGCTGGCGCTTGCTTTCCCTGAGTTGCCTCAGGCTTGGGTGCGGGCTTTTTGACGGGCGACACCATTGACGCCACTGGCGGCCATCGCGCCCTCGGTCTCCGGCGATGTTAACGTTTCCAGACTTGAGGCTGCCATATTGTCCAACTGACACCGGCCAGAAGTCGGCAACGCCGATTGAGGCGCCCGCCGGCTACTCGTCGGTCTGCAGGTGACCGCGATGAGCTCAATTGAGCAGAGCCGCGGAAATCGAGAACTTACAAGCGCGCAATATCAACATCCGGGCCGCGAACGCATCCAGCCAAAACCTTCTTGGAGATCGCAAAATTCCGCACAGCAGCGTCGCGCACTAGCGAAACCAGAGGCCGAGGGGTCAACTATCGGCAAACACGGTAACCGTACGCGTCGCCTTAATGGCCACCTCAAGAAAAACGGCGGGCACGATGGTTAAAACGATGAAGGAGATCGAAAAGCGACCCACTCGACCATTGACGCGAAGGGTCGGTCCCATGTTGAGCAGTCCTCGATGCGGGGCAACGACGCGTGCTGGCAGCTGCTGTCGCGCCCCATACTGTCGGAGGCAAGAAACCATTCCCGCATGCACGGAGGCACACGAGGGATCCGGCGCTCCAAAAGGCAATCAAAACGCCTTGCGTCATGGGACATACTCAAAAGCTGCGACTGAGGAACGAGCTCTCGTCCGCAAACTCTCCAAAGTGATCGGAAAACTCAGCGGTTCGGGACGAGTCGCAAAGCGCGATCTAAGTTCTTAATCGTGTTTGGGTTCGCCTTAGACGAACCCCAGGGCCCCCCTGTTCGTCTTCAGGAATGAAGATGATCCCCTCCTTCTCGAGGGTCCGCTCTATTCGCGCAAGAGTGGCCACGGTCGTGCCCATCCCCACCTCAAAGCGGCTTACGGTGTTGGCCGAAACTCCGGCGTGTCTGCCTAGGTCTCGCACACCCCACTTAAGGGCAGCTCTTGCCATACGGATTTGCTCCGGCGTGATCATTTCGACCTCAACATCCGACCATACCCCTTGACGATGTACAAGGATCCTTGTACACTGTACTTGTTGATGCGAGATTGATGTCCGGGATATGAACCATAAGTTAAATCATCAGGTGCTCCTCTACCAAATCCTGAGGGCGCGTCTGGGTGAAGAGTTCCCAGACCTGGACGACGACACCGTGCGGGACACACTCGAGGGAATCACCGACCTTCGCGAGATCATAGCGGCAATCATCCGCTCTGCGCTCGTCGATGAAGCACTTCAAGCTGGTTTGCGCTCGCGCTTGGAAGACATGAAACAACGCCTCTCACGTCTCGACGAGCGAGGAACGAAGAAGCGTAGATTGGCGCTTGAGGCGATGAGCGAAGTTGGCCTGACGACTTTGCAGGAGCCGGATTTTTCCGCCTCATTGCGCGCTGGCTCCCCTGCCCCTTGTCGTCGTGTCCGAACAAGAAATCCCCGAGGCCTACTGGCTCACGCCACACCGAAGCTCGATCGACAAGGTGTGCTCGGCCACCTTAAACACGGCGCCTCGATCCCAGGCGCCGAGCTCAGCAATCCGAAGCCCGTTCTCGCCGTGAGGACGAAGTAATGGCGTTCACCGACACCCAACGAGCTCAAGGCGAAGCTCGACCCGCTACGTCAAGACCCGCAAGCAGAGCGGCGAGCTGGCCTACGTCGAGGGCTGGCACGTGATCGCCGAGGCCAACCGCATCTTCGGCTTCGACGCTTGGGATCGGAGGACCATCTCAGAACCCTGCGCTTGGAGTTGGATAATGGGGCATTCATTACACCGCCGCCTACCGGCGAAGGTGCGGGTTACGTGCGGCCGGAGATCTCTTTATCGTGCGGGAAGGCTCAGGCACCGGTGAAGGCAGCGCCCCGATGCAGCCAAGCTCACGAACTTGCTCTCAAGGGAGCAGAGACAGACGCCACAAAGCGGGCGCTCGCCACTTTTGGCAATCCCTTTGGCCTTGCCCTTTACGACCGGGAGCAGACCGGCGTGCGCAAAACACGCCCTGCCCAACGAGATCATCTACGCGAAACGGGCCTTGGATGCTGCGCTCGAGCACCGGCGAACCAATCTCCAGCGAGAACACATCGAGTACTTTTGTCGACACCTTGAAACGGGCGATGAGCAAGGCCGCCGACATCGAGCTCCTCTACGACCTCTGGGAGGCAAATATCGAAACGCTGCGGATCTTGCATCGCTCATCAGATGAACGCCCGGGCGTTGTCCCAACCATGGTCGGGCACTTACGGAGCTGTGCGATCAGCCTCGTCAAGAGCGCGAACGGCGAACACGCCTGCCACCAAACCGATCGGAATGCAGTTCCGCGCCAAAAGATCGAAAAGGCCGCAGAGGAAATGGAGGTGTCCGTGAGGACGTAGATCCCCGTCGCTGACGCAATGCATCTATCGTCATCGCTCTCGGGTTCTTCCGCTTCGGTGGAGCGATCAACCGTGTCAGTAGACACTTATCGCCGCGCCAATTGCTCCATCTCCATTCGCATCGTCGTCACCTCATCCTGTAGAAGCACGTGAGAGCGCACCTCCTGAGGGATTTGCTCCACCTCCACGAGACGATAAGCGACATCCCTCCGGTTGTTGATAGTGAGTTTACCGAAGGCCGCGTCGTGGAACTCCGGCGAGACGTTCGTTCCACCCAGCCGACCAGCGTGCGTCGCTCGCGCCAGCACTGGTTGAATCGATCGCAGTGTCGGGTGGACCTGCACTCCCCGAAATTGGAGGATCGTCTCAGTTGGAGGACGGTGCCGCAGCATTCTCAGGCCTGAGTTCGGCTGCAATCAAGCCGTCTGGTCCCCTGCCGTAACGAACGAGCACCGTTTGTCCTGGACGCAGTTCTATCAAGCCGCAGCGTCTCAAGGTCTCCATATGGACAAAGATGTCAGCCGTCCCGGGACCGCGCGTTAGAAAACCGTACCCTCGAATTCGGTTGAACCACTTCACCGTACCTCTTTCCCACTCGCTATCTGGAATGACGACAACGTGGGTTCGTTGCGGCAATTGTGAAGGGTGGACGGCAGTTGAAGCGTCTATGGCGTGAATGCGGAATGCCTGCAAACCTTTCGGCCTCCGCACTACGTCGCGAACAGATTCGCGCCCCTTCAGGGGCCGTCTGAAACCCCTCACGACGAAGACACGTCACATGTAACAGAACGTCAGGCAGGTCTTGATCCGGAACGATGAAGCCGTAGCCCTTAGAAGGATCAAACCATCTCACGGATCCTGAAACCTGAAATGCGTCAGATGCAGCATCTTCATGTGTGCTTTGCCGCTCACGCTGGACATATTCGCGCCCAAGCGGCGATCCCTTCGACCCCATGTCGCAACGCCCCCTCGCCCACGCCGAGCCTCCCTACGCGACACTCACAAGGCGGCCCCAAACTTTAACCGCCGCAACGCCAATCGCCACCTACTTAAGTGGCGGAAGCTGCTGCGGTGCGGTTTAGACTTGGCTCTGATGAAAATGAAAGCATCCGCTCAATGCAGATGATGCGGCAATGATGGCCGCAAAAACGATGATACGCATCACACCCCCGTACTCGACACTTGCCCTCGGGACTAGAGCTTCAAATTAACCATGAGTAACGGGATCCGCGGGTGATGTAATTGCAACAGTTACAACTGATCGTGCACACTTCGAGTCGCAGCGGACTTGGATGGCGAGTGCTGTTATCCTATCCACCTTCGGCGGAATCGGCTGTCCCTTGACGGAGCCAAGCATTGGCGCGGTTTTGGAAGATCCCCTGGCTTCGGCGGCAGAGGGCTCGCTTGCGGCGCCCGTTGCAGATCCTCCTAGAGTCCGTTTTCGCCAACTACATTAAGTTCGTGATCAAGACTTCGACGATCGTCGCCGATCCTCCGGATTATGTTGGCAGGGCGCGCGAGCTTCACCCCTCGATCATCGCACTGTGGCACGGGCAGTTTTTTCTCCTGCCCGGCCTCTATCCGCGCGAGATCCCTGGTCGCGCCATCGTCGCGCGGAACGACGATGCGGAAGCTCTTGCCCGCGTTCTCCGCCGCTTCGAACTCGGTCTCGTTCGCGGCGCTGGAGCCGCCGGTCGCAGCGGCGATCGCGGAGGTGCCGAGGCGGCTCACGGCTTAATTGCGTCGCTTCGGGAAGGCTTCAGCGTCGCTTTGACGGGTGACGTGCCGCCGGGCCCGGCGCGCAGATGCGGTCCCGGCATCGTTATGATCAGCAGTCGCTCAGGAAGGCCCATCGTCCCATTCGCCGTCGCGACCTCCCGCTATCGCTCGGTGAATTCCTGGAGCCGCATGACCATCAACCTCCCCTTTTCGAGGCTCGGCGTCGTTATGGGCGATCCGATTTACGTACCGCGCGAGGCCCGCGCCGCGGAACTTGAGACCTACCGAAAAATTGTCGAGGCGGCCCTGAACGACGTCACGGCGAAAGCTTATGCCCTGGCGGGCGCCGACATGACGAGGGCAATCCCCCGATCCGTTGCGAAGTCCCCCTCGTAGCGTGCCGCTTATTTCAAACCGGTCTTCCAAGCGCAGCCGATCCTCAAGCGCTGCGGGCAGACTGATGACCAGACGAAAAATGCAGGTGGTGCGGGCGGAGGGACTCGAACCCTCACGGGCTTTCGCCCAACGGATTTTCGTACCGGCTACGGCTTTCGCCGCCCCTGCCGCTTGGCAGGGTTTGCGGTCTGGACTATCCCTTCGCCATGTCCGGCGCTCACTGCCGGATTTAGGCGCTGCCCGTCTAGTCTCTACACCTTCCCTGTCCCTCGCCTTGGACTTGGGGCTTGGCTCGGGATTGCCTTTGAAGGTTTCCCCGAGTTTGGGCAGTTCTACACCGCCGGTTTCCCGGCGGGCACTCAATCGCTCAAGTCCGTTGCGTCTACCAGTTCCGCCACGCCCGCGTGACAGATCAAGCTATAGCCGTGCGGCAGCACGCGGCCAAGCTCCGATCTGTACCCACACTCGCGCTCGCTTCGCCTCCGACGACCTGTGACTGTCCCGCCCAAGTCCCCACAACTCGTTAACAAGAATAGGGGTGAAAGTGCCATGCACGCGCGGCCGGTCACGGGTTGATTGTCCTCGCAACACGAAGTCCGTAGGTGCTCATGCGAGTTCCACTTGACTGAGCGGCGCGGAGAGCCGCGCGGAGGGATCCAGGTCCATCGGCCGAGGAACCGCCGCGAAGAACTCGGATGCTGTCATCCTCGCACTCACTCCACGCTGAGCCGTCCGTTGGCGCACCTTCGTAGGTATCGTGCCAGCAATCGTCGATCCACTCCCAGACATTGCCGTGCATGTCATAGAGATGAAAGGCGTTTGGCTTCTTTTTGCCGACAGCTTGAGGCTGCTTTTGTGAGTTCCCATCGTACCACGCATATTCGCCGAGCGAACTCTCATCGTCGCCGAACGAGTACTGGGTTTTTGTTCCTCCGCGATTTGCATATTCCCATTCCGCCTCAGTGAGTAGCCTATACTTCTTGCCGGTTACTGCTGAAAGCCATCTCACATAACGCTGAGCGTCCTCCCAGCTCAGATTACTGGCGGGCAACCGTTCATGGCCCGGTTCATAGATAATCGCCGAGCAACCGCCACGGTGCTGACCGCCACCCCGGCCGCCTCTTTTCCTCCGCCACGACCACCGCCGCCCGCTGCGGCACACGCGTTCCATTCGACGATCGTCACCTCATACATGCCAACGGCAAACGGCTTCGCGATCGAAACAGAGTGCATTGGCCGCTCGCTATTATTGACCGTTCCCAAGGGCGGATCCCATCGGAAACGTGCCGGCTGGAATTACCCTCATTTGAGGACAATTGTTTTCGCACTCCGAGAATTGCTCGCCTGGCTTCAGCAGACGTTCCTGTTCCGCCGTGAGTACCTTCGGTCCCATCATGAACCATTGATATTGCTGCTTGAGATAAGGCTGATTGAACCAAGCGACACCCGCAATTGCGATTAGCAAAATGAGAACGCAGACCGCGGTCCACATTCGTCGTTTGCTGCCCGTGGCCGACTGCTCGGCCTTTCGACACGCCGCGAGATAGTCGAGATCACCCGCCGCCAGCCTTGCCGCCAAGTCTGGTCGCTTGAGAAAGCGCTCTGACATTCTCAATCTTTCGCCTGAATGTATGAGCCAGGCACCGTTCCCGTGATTGGCGGCCCAATCCCGCGATGCCCGCTTCACCCCCTCCATCACGCCGAGTTGCGCCGCGTCCTCTGCGAGCCAACCCTGTAGTAGGCCCCATTGGCGCAGCAATGCCTCGTGCACCGGCTCGACGGTGACGTTGCTGGTCTCCTTGGAGATATCCGTGGACAGTAGGCGTTGTTCGACGAGAAGGTCGATCAAGGGACGACTTTCGACAGGAATTTCTGAAAGGCGGGCAATGCGCCGACGCGGCGCGCTTGTGTCCGGATCGATGTCGGCGAGCCAGGAAATCAACCCCCGCCGCAATAGAGAAAGACGAACCAATCGATCGCCTGGGATTTGTGCATCTCCATCGGCTGCTTTCAGAGCACGCTCTACCGCAGCCTCGATCGAGCCCTTGACTTGGCCAAGCGCCTCGTAGTCCTCGAGCTTGAGGTCGCCGTCGGCGCCCTGTTCCAGGTACAATCGCTCCAGCGTAAAGGAGAGCAGCGGCAACGCATCTTTGGCTCCCCCTTCCTCAACATCGGCGAGCAGCGCATCGACGAGTGGCTCCTCGATTTTGAGGGCGCGGTCAGTGCCTTCAAGCCGATGCGCCGGGCCTTTTATGATCTCGGCATAAGCTCCCTGCGGCATTGGCGGCAGACCAAGCGTATGCTGGCGAAGTCCTTGCAAGCTGTTGGCGGTTTGCAATTGCTCATAGCGGTCGGACCGAACGGTGAGGAGCAGCATGAGCGCCGGCGCATCGCTGGAGACAAGCTTGCCCAGAATGTTCAAGAACGCGCGAGACTCTGAGCGCACTCGGTATGAAATAGCTCTTCCGCCTGATCGATAGGAAGGATGAGAGTGGGCGGTCTTAGTGCCTGACCGCCGGCGTCTACCGGGGTAATTGTGTTCTCATTGAGCAACTCTATTAAGAGTGAGGCAATGTCGGATGGTCCTGCCTCTACCACCTTGCGAATCTCGGCCCGCGTCCGGCCGAGCCCCGCTCCCTGAATGCTTTCTCGAATTCGCGATTAAACCAGACGCGCCCGACAAGACCGCTCGCTCTGGCCTTACAACAGGCAGAGGAAGAAAATGCTGGCTCTCGCGAGCGAGCCTCGAAGTCAACCCCGCCCGCAAGAATGACGACTTGCCGGCGCCAGAGGCCCCAAGGATCACCAACAACCGTGGTGGAGGACTGTCCCTAAGTCCGCGTAGCAGGTCGAGGCCGATCACGGTCGGACCGTCGCGGCCGAGAAGAATTCCGGCGTCCTCGGCGTCGAGGGGCTGCATGCCGCGATATGGCGCCCGATCGGGGTCGTTCTCCGGTGGCCAAGCAAAGTAGCGGGCATCAAGTCCCGCTTGCATTAGGCCGATGCGCAAACGCTCAAGGCCGCCGCTGGCAAAAGCAACGGAGACAGTCTTGTCACCTGGCGGCGGAGCAACCGTTATGTGGTGATCGCGCTTGCCCGCGGTGAGATGGACGAGCTGCCATTCGGAGGTCATCTCCGACGGCAAATCCGCAAGCGGTGTGGATTCGACGATCAGGCCAAAAATTTGCTTGTTGAAGTTCTTGGCAAGCAGAAACTCGGCGAGACACCACTTCGATGCAGCCCAGGCAGGTGACAGAAGAAAAATTACGAGCTCGCATCGCTCAGCCGCCTTCTTCAAGGCGGCCTGCCACCTTTGGCCCGCCTTGAGGCCGCGCTCCGGGTCAAGGTCAAGAAAGATGTCTTCCCAACCTTGGCTGACAAGCCAGTCGCGCAAGGCGACGGCTTCAGCATTGTTGGCACTCGAATGACTGATAAAAATGCGGGACATTCGTGGTACTAGCGCACACTATTTTACAGCTAATACCCTCAAAAAGGTAGCTCCACTTACTCGTGTAGCTGCCTCCTCTGGGGTTTCTTCTGTGAAGGGCTGCGGCGATTTTTACGCTGGCGCCGCTTGATTGCGACACCCCACAGGCAGAGATTAAGACGTCCCATCCGGACGATGTCCCATCTGTTTGCGGAGGCAGTCATGCGTACGGTGCCTATCTCTCTAGGACAATTCACTCGAACAAAATTCCGTCTTGCGAGCACAATTATCGCTGTGGCTTTCGCCATCGGCTTGTCAGCCGTCGGATTGTTTGCTCCGGCGATCGCTCAGGAGAAGAAGCCGAACATCTTGGTCATTATGGGTGATGACGTTGGCTGGTTTAACATTGGTGCCTATCACCAAGGCATCATGTCCGGCAAAACGCGAACCTCGACAAACTGGCGTCGCAAGGTATGCGCTTCACCGACTACTATGCCGAAGCAAGTTGCACGGCGGGGCGCGCGAATTTCATCACCGGCGAATTGCCGATCCGCACTGGCTTGACGACTGTCGGACAGGCGGGAGCCGACGTGGGTCTACCGGCTCAGGCAGTAACCGTTGCCACTGCGCTTAAGGCGATGGGGTACTCAACAGGCCAGTTCGGCAAGAACCACCTGGGCGATTGGAACAAGTACCTGCCCTGTGTGCATGGCTTCGATGAGTTCTTCGGTTACCTGTATCACCTCGACGCGATGTCGGATCCCTATTGGTATTCCTTCCCAAATGATGCGGCCTATCGTGACAAAGTGGGTCCTCGCAATTTGGTGCACTGCTGGGCGACCGACACCGACGACCAGACCGAGCAGCCGCGTTGGGGCAAAGTTGGCAAACAGCGGATTTTAT